>CAVTDT010000041.1:0-6910 GCA_963733525.1 uncultured Alphaproteobacteria bacterium | reverse complement strand
TTGTGGCGGTTGCTACATAATACCGATCGGCCCGACGTTCTCGCTGCGGATGAGCCGCAGCCAGTCGAGCCGTTCGGCGGGATTGAGCGGGCGCGAGGCGGTCATGGGGCGGCAAGGGTGCCCAGGCGCCGCCGCCCGCGTCAACCTGGAGCCTCTGGATCAGCGCGCGCCGCTGCTCAGCTTGATCTTGCTCTCCTCGCCGCTCAGGAGGCGGCGGATGTTCTCGCGGTGGCGGAGGATGACCAGGAGCGACGACCAGCCCGATCACCGCGGCGCGCTCGCTGCTGGTGAAGATCAGGGCAAAGCCGGGCGCCAGCACGCAGGCCGTCGAGCGCCGCCAGGGAGGAATAGCGGAAGAGTCATCGCCATCACGAGCCAGGTGGCGAGCGCTGCGACGCCCACCGGCCAGGAAAGCGCCATCAGCACGCCGCCCGCGGTCGCCACGCCCTTGCCGCCCTTGAAGCGCAGCCAGACCGGAAACATGTGGCCGAGGACGACGCCGACCGCCGCCGCGATCGCCATTTCCGGCCCGAATGTCGCGCCGATCAGCACCGCCGCGAGGCCCTTGCCGAGATCCAGCAGCAGGGTGAGCGCCGCCAGGCCTTTGCGGCCGGTGCGCAGCACGTTGGTGGCGCCGATATTGCCGGAGCCGATCCGCCTGATATCGCCGAGCCCCGCCAGCCGCGTCAGCAGCAGGCCGAAGGGGATCGAGCCCAGGAGATAGGCCAGCGCGGCGCCGAGCGGCGAGCGGCCAGAAGGGCATGGTCAGGCGGCGCTGCTGGCGCGCGAGCGGGCGGCGGAGGAAGCGAGGAGAGCAGTCAGGAGATCCTGCACGAGGCGAGCGGTCCGGCTGCCGCGGTCGAGCTCGGGATTGTACTCCACCACCTCGATCGCGCGCAGCGACCGGTGGCGGGCGAGCGGACGCAGCACCGCGCACGTCTCCGCGGCGCGGAGACCGTCCGGAACCGGCAAGCCCACGCCCGGCACGTCCTCGGGATCGAAACCGTCGAGATCGATGGTGAGGCCGAAGCCGGCGGTGCCGGTCGTGGCGATGGCGAGGGCCTCGGTCATGACCGCCGCGAGGCCGCGCTCATGCACCTCCTCCATGTGGAAGATCCGCACGCCGAGCCGGCGCAGCAGCGCCCATTCCGCCAGCTCGTAGGAGCGCACGCCGACATAGCAGAGATTCTCCGGCCGCAGCACGCCGCCGCCCACCGCCAGGAACTCCGGCAGCGCCATGGCCCAGCAGCACCGCGGCGCTCATGCCGTGTGCATTCATCGAGGGTGTGGTGTCGGCGGTATGGGCGTCGAGATGCGCGTCGAGCCAGATCAGGCCGAAGGGTGCGCCGGCCATGCCGCGGGCGACGCCGCCCCAGGTTCCCATGGCGACGGCGTGATCGCCGCCGAGCACCACCGGCAGCTCGCGCGCCGCCATCGCATCCGCCACCGCGTCGGCGAGCCCGGCATTGTGCCGCGCCACCAGGTCGAATCTTTCCCGCGGCGTCGGATCGAGGAGCGCCCGGTGGTCCCGTTCTCGCCTCGACCATCGCGGTCCAATGGGCGGGAATGCCGGCGGCCGAAAGGCGCTCGGCGAGGCCGAGCCGGCGCAGCACCCGCGGGCCGTCCTGGGTCTGGCGAAAGCCGGCGCCCCAGCCCGAGGCGGCGCCGATGAGCGCGGCGCGCTGCATCGCGGCCCTAGGCGTCCGCGCCGAATACGAGCCGCCCCTCGACCACGGTCTTGAGGACGCGGCCCTGCACCGGGCGGCCGTCGAAGGGAGAGTTCTTCGACTTCGAGCGGAACTCCTCCACCGCGATCTTGTAGGGGCGGTCGAGGTCGAACAGCACGAGATCGGCGGGCGCGCCCTCGGCGAGGCGGCCGGCCGGCAGGCGCAGGATCTCCGCCGGGCGCTGGCAGAGCGCCTTCAACGCCCCGAGCAGGGTCAGATGCCGGTTGTGCACGAGCTCGAGCGTCAGCGGCAGCAGCGTCTCCAGGCCGATGATGCCGGCCTCGGCCGAGGTGAAGGGCAGGCGCTTCGAATCCTGCGGATGCGGCGAGTGGTCGCTGGCGATGGCGTCGATGGTGCCGTCCTTGAGCCCGTCCACCACCGCGCGGCGGTCCTCCTCGCGTCGGAGCGGCGGCGAGAGCTTGGCGAAGGTGCGGTATTCGCCGACCGCGGTCTCGTTGAGGGCGAAATAGGCGGGCGCGGTGTCGCAGGTGACGGGCAGGCCCTGCGCCTTGGCGCGCCGGATCGCTTCGATGGCGGCCGCGGTCGAGACATGCGCGACGTGATAGCGCCCGCCGGTGATCTCGACCAGCCGCAGGTCGCGCTCGACCATGATGACCTCGGCGGCGGGCGTGATGCCGGGGAGGCCGAGGCGGGTCGCGGTCTCGCCCTCGGTCATGGCGCCGCCGGCGGCGAGGCTCGGCTCCTCCGGGTGCTGGATCAGCAGCGCGTCGAAGGTGCGGGCGTAGGAAAGCGCGCGGCGCATCACCAGCGCGTCGGCGATGGCGGCGTGGGCGTCGGTGAAGGCGACCGCGCCCGCCGCCTGCAGCAGGCCGATCTCGGTGATCTCGCGGCCCTTCAGTCCCTGGGTCGCCGCGGCGTAGGTGCGGATATGGGCGCGGCCGATTTCGCGCGCGCGCCGCGCCACGAACTCGACCAGCGCCACGTCGTCGATGACCGGCTCGGTGTTGGGCAGCGCCACCATGGTGGTGACGCCGCCCGCCACCGCGGCGGCGCTGCCGCTCTCCAGCGTCTCCACGTGCTCCTGGCCGGGCTCGCGCAGCTCGACCCGCATGTCGACGAGGCCGGGCGCCAGGCAATGACCCTGGCAGTCGATCTCCGTCGCGCCGATCGGTGCCGGCGCGCGGATCGAGGGCGGCGATCTTCCCGTCGACTATGAGGAGACTGCCCTTCCGGTCGAGCCCGCTCTGGGGATCGAGCAGCCGGGCGTTGCGGAAGAGGATGCGGCCGCTCATGGCGGCGGCCCGTTGTCGAGCTCGCGGGTCAGCGCTTCGAGGCAGGCCATGCGCACGGCGACGCCCATCTCCACCTGCTGGCGGATGACGCTGCGGTCGATGTCGTCGGCGACCTCGCTGTCGATCTCGACGCCGCGGTTCATCGGACCCGGATGCATGATGAGCGCATCCGGCTTCGCCGCCGCGAGCTTCGCGGGCGTCGAGGCCGAAGAAGTGGAAATACTCGCGGATCGAGGGCACGAAGCTGCCGTGCATGCGCTCGGTCTGGAGCCGCAGCATCATCACGATGTCGACGCCTTTGAGGCCGGCGGCCATGTCGTGAAACACCTCGACGCCCAGCCGGTCGATCGCCGCCGGGAGCAGGGTGCGCGGCGCCACCACGCGCACGCGGGCGCCCATGGTGTTGAGGAGATGGATGTTGGAGCGCGCGACGCGGCTGTGCAGGATGTCGCCGCAGATCGCGACCACCAGGCCCTGGAGCCTGCCCTTGCGCCGGCGGATGGTGAGCGCGTCCAGCAGCGCCTGGGTCGGGTGCTCGTGGCTGCCGTCGCCGGCGTTGATGACGGCGCAGTTGACCTTCTGGGCCAGGAGATGCACGGCGCCGGACTTCGAGTGCCGCACCACCAGCACGTCGGGGTGCATGGCGTTGAGGGTCATGGCGGTGTCGATCAGGGTCTCGCCCTTCTTGATCGAGCTCGCCCGCCACCGACATGTTGATGACGTCGCCGCCCAGCCGCTTGCCCGCCACCTCGAAGGAGGTGCGGGTGCGCGTCGAGTTCTCGAAGAACAGGTTGATGATGGTGCGACCGCGCAGCAGCGAGCGCTTCTTGTCCGCCTGCCGATTCTGCTCGACGTAAGTCTCGGACTTGTCGAGCAGGAGCGTGATGTCGTCGGGTGAAAGCCCCTCGATCCCCAGGATGTGCCGGTGGGGATACGCGGGAGAAGCCATGAAACTGGTCATTAAAGCCGGGACTATAGGGATGTGGGTCACGCACCGCAAGGAATGCGGCGACTCGGGCCCGACAGCGGGACAAACCGGCTAGATCACCCCGCGCTCGCGCAAGCCGGCGATGTCAGCCGCGGAGAATCCGAGCCGCTCGCCCAGGATCTCGGCGCTGTGCTCGCCCAGTATCGGCGGCGGGCGATGGTACTCGATCGGCGTCTCCGAGAGCTTGATGGGATTGGCGATGAGGCGCGCCGGCTGGCCGCCGGCGGCGGGATGCGGCAGGTCGACGGTCATGGCGCGGGCAATCACCTGGGGATCCGCGAACACCTGGTCGAGGCGGTTGATCGGCCCGCAGGGCACGCCACGGCTCTCGAGTCCGCTGATCCAATGGGCGGAAGGATGGGCGGCGATGAGAGTCGTCAGTTTCGGCACCAGCTCGGCGCGATTGCGAATGCGGTCGGAATTCCCGGCGAAGCGGATATCCTCGGCGAGCTCCGGCGCGCCCGCGAAGTCGCAGAACTTGCGGAACTGTCCGTCATTGCCGATCGCCAGCACGATGTGCCCGTCGGCGGTGGGGAACACCTGATAAGGCACGACGGCGGCATGGGCGTTGCCGAGCCGCTCGGGGAGCTTGCCCGAGGTGAGATAGCTCTGGCCGAGATTGGCGAGCCACGCCACCTGGACGTCGAGCAGCGCCATGTCGATGTACTGGCCCCGACCGGTCGCGTCCCGGTGGCGGAGCGCCGCCAGGATCGCGGTCGAGCTGTAGACGCCGGTCATGAGGTCGGCGATCGCCACCGCCACCTTCATGGGCTCGCCCTTGGGCTCGCCGGTGACGCTCATGATCCCGCCCATGGCCTGGATCAGATAGTCGTAGCCCGCGCGCGGCGCGTAGGGACCGGTCTGGCCGAAGCCGGTGATGGAGCAATAGACGAGGCGCGGGAACTCGCCGCGAACGTCCTCGTAGCCGAGCCCGTAGCGCGCGAGGGTTCCGACCTTGTAGTTCTCGATCAGCACGTCGCTCTCGGCGATCAGCCGACGCGCGATCTCCTGGCCCTCGGGCTTGGTGAAGTCGAGGGTGAGCGAGCGCTTGGAGCGGTTGGCGCAGAGGTAGTAGGCGGTCTCCGCGGTGTCGTGGCCGGCCTCGTCCTTGAGATAGGGCGGGCCCCACTTGCGGGTATCATCGCCCTCGCCGGGGCGCTCGAGCTTGATGACGTCGGCGCCGAGGTCGCCGAGAAGCTGGGCGCAGCTCGGTCCCGCCAGCACCCGGCTCATGTCGAGAATGCAGAGTCCGCTGAGTGGTTCGGCCATCGAAATCCCTTGCTCCTCTCGAGGTCCCTGTCGCATCGGTGCGCATGGTGGGTGCCACAGAGACGATGCTCCGGGCAAGGGCGCGCACGCCCACGGGCCGAGAAGGGATTTAGAGGAGATCTCGCGAGGCCGCTGCCTCGCCGCCGATCAGAAGAAGCGCTCCGGCACCCGGATGACATCGCCCGGCAGGACCGGGTCGTCCTCCGCCGCCGGCTTCTCGCCGGCGCTGGGATCGCTGGCGCGCTTGATGACGATACGGTCGCGGTTTGCGCGGGCGGTGTAGCCGCCGGCGAGCGCGATGGCGTTGATGACGGTCATGCCGACGATATAGGGATAGCTGGCGGGGTGGTTGACTTCGCCCAGGATGAAGAACGGACGATAGTTCAGCACCTCGATATTGACCCGCGGGTTGACCAGGTAGTCCTTGCCGTAGCGCTGGGTGATATCGGCCTCGGCCTCGCTGATCGTGCTGCCCGCGACGGTCACGGCGCCGATCAGCGGCAGGGTGACCGCCCCCTGGTCGTTGACGTCGAAACTGCCGGACAGAGTAGGCTCGCCGTAGACCGTGAGGCGGAGCTTGTCGCCGCTGCCGAGCTTGTAGGCAGGTGCGCCCGCGGCATGACTGCTGCGCGAGAGAAGCGCGCCGCCGGTGGCGGCAAGAACGCCCAGCAGTCGGAGGAAGGAGCGGCGTTCAATGCGTCTGGCCATGTCAGCACCGTCGTGACGATCTTCGCTTGCGTCCGCACCGGCTCGTCGACCGGTCCGACCGCCCCCTTGGCGCGGCATGCTGCCAATCTTGAGCCGAGACAGCAAGGATCAAGAGGAAAGGAGATAGACGCCCGAAAGCGTTAATTCTGGGTTTCCGGTGACGCCGGCTCGTAGGCCAGGCGGTCCAGCAACCCCTGCAGGATATAGGCGGCGGCAGTGCGGTCGATGATCTCGCCGCGGCGGCGGCGGGTGAGGTCGGCTTCGATCATGGTGCGCTCTACCGCGGCGGTGGAAAGCCGCTCGTCCCAGAACGCAACCGGCAGATCCCTGACCGCGAGCAGGTTCTGGGCGAACTGCCGCACGGATTGGGAGCGCGGGCTTTCGCGCCCGTCCAGCGCGATCGGGAGCCCGATGACGAGGCCGCCCGCGCCCTGGGCCTCGGCCTCGCGGAAGACCTCGGCGGCATCCGCCTTGAAGCGGCCGCGGCGGAGCGTCCGGAGCGGCGTCGCGATCGTCAGCAGCGTGTCCGACAGCGCCAGGCCGATGGTCTTGCTGCCGACGTCGAGGCCCATGAGCCGCTCGCCCGGCTTCAGGAATTGCTTGAGGTCGCTGGGGTTGCAGATCGCCATGTCGGATGCTAAGGGATCGCCGAGAGGCGGCGCGCGGCTTCGAGCCGCGGGCCGGCCGCGGGAGACATCTACATCATGGCATTGGACAAGGCCACCGTGGCGCGGATCGCCACCCTGGCGCGGATCAAGGTGCCCGAGAGCGACCTCGAGCATCTCGCCGGCGAGCTGTCCGGCATCCTGACCTGGATCGAGCAGCTGAACGAGGTGCCGACCGACAACGTCGAGCCGATGGCGAGCGTTGCCGAGATGACGCTGCCGATGCGGGAGGACAAGGTCACCGACGGGGGCGCCCGCGACAAGATCCTCGCCAACGCGCCGCAGCAGGCGCACGGCTTC
>CAVTDT010000040.1:0-16493 GCA_963733525.1 uncultured Alphaproteobacteria bacterium | reverse complement strand
TTCGACCGCGCTGGCGAGCGCCATTTCCGGCGCAGCGGCGATGTTTCGACCCTGACACGGCAGCGCATGGCGTCTTATCGATTCGACGATGCCTCGAACATCGGAGGATCGATCATGACGAAAGCTACCGTGTCCCGCCCGCAGCACGGCGTCGCCGCGCTCGCCAAGGCGATGGGCGTTTCGGAGTTCGCCGCGCGCCAGCGACTCCGCGCCCACAAGGTCAAGAAGTCTGGGCGCTACTACGATTTCAAGACCGCCGCCGGCGTCGCGAAAATCGCCAAAAACCTCAGCGCCGAATAATCCACCCACTCCCACAAGCCCGTCGCGCGTCACTGCCGGCGGGTTTTTCTTTGCCTGCCTGACCGCGTTGCGATTGAGGATGCGCTTATTCGACGCCGTAAGCCGATGGATGAAGAGCAACCGCCCACTAGGTCGCGTACGTTGATCAGGATACTCATTCGTTTTATCTCGATGGCTTTGGGCATGCGGTTGCCGGATGCTGCGCGCGTGACGTTTTATCACAAGGACTTTTTTGGACGTCCGATGGGCGACTGGACCCAGGCCGCGATGCGTGGCCCGAGCACATGGAGCGTCGGAGAGCGCGAATTGATGGCGGCAATGGTGGCAACGTGGAATTCGTGCTCCTTTTGTATAGGTGCTCACGGTGCGATTGCAGCGAAAGCACTCAAGCGCGGGCCGGTTGATGCGACGCTGAAGGATTTCGGCACAGCGCCCATTTCGAACGGCCTCAACTCTCCCGCCGTCCCCCGCGTGGGACGGCGGGGCTTAGAAATTCGTTTCCACATTTGCGCCACCATGCGCCTGCGGGCCTTGGTGAGGCGCTGGGCATTCTGGCGGATTTCAATCGGCACCCTAGCCGCCTTGGCCCCAACTCCCGTGTCACCGGCGCGACAAGCCTCACGAGCCACGAGGCTCTCGGGCAAGGCTCTGCGCCGCCATTGCCGCCGGCCGGAGCCCGACTTGCCCCTTGATTTGCGACGCCTCAATCCCCATTTCGGTCTCATCGCCCGCCCCCCTTTTTAGCCCTCCGGCAAAGCTCGGGTCGTCCGCGCCATCAGCGCGGGCTTGGCTCGACCTTGACGTGGGCAGTCAATCGCATCGAGGCCGGCCGGGGGGCGCTGGACGGTTTCTGATGACCGCGGAGAGCTCGCGGGCCTGTCGCGCGTCGCCCGCGTGGACGGCTCCGGGCGACAAGTCGGGAAGGCGAGCGACGTTCCCAGGCTGGAGATTGGCGTTTGATGGATGGTTCGACCGATCGGATAATTGTGCTGGAGCCCGGCGAGCAGAAGCCCGGTGAGCTCGCCGTCACCCATGGGCTCATCCGGGAGGGCGAGCCAACTCCGGCGGGCGGACCCGCCCCGGCGTCCGACACGGTCTTGGAGGAGGACGAGGCGGCGGAGGCCCTCGGCGGCGAGGCCGACCGAGCGCCGGACGAGCGCGGCAACCTCACGCAGGATTTCCGCAGCGCCGACCCCCTCGACATCTATTTCCGCGATCTTACCGCCGAACTCCTGAGCCGCGAGGACGAAGTCTCGATCGCCCGGCGCGTCGAGGCGGCGCGCGCTCAGATGCTCGGAGCACTCTGGGACAGCCCGTTCGGCCTAAAGGCCCTGAGGGAGTGGCGCCGAGGCCTGGCCGCAGGATCGCTCCGACTGCGCGACATCGTCGATCTCGGCGCGATCGCCTCTCACGGTCAGGATCTGGGGCCGGGAATGGGCTCCGATCCCGTGGATGCCGGCGAGGAGAGGACCGAAACCGGCGCTTCCAGCGGGCAGCTCGTCGCGATCGAGGAGCGCCTGCTCCCGGAGGTCATCGCGGCACTCAAGCGCGCCGAAACCCTGTCGAAATCCCTGGCGAGCTTACGGGCGAAGCGATCGAAGGCCGCCGGCACTGGCCCCGCGATTTCTCCCGCGACCGAGCGGCGCTGCGCGGTCCTTCGCGAGGAGCTCGCGGCGATTACGGACAAGCTGTATCTCGGCGAGGCCTGCATCAAGAAGCTGCTGGGGCATCTCTACACGTGGAACCGGCAGCTCGTGCATCACGAGGGCGAGCTCTTGCGCCTTGTCGAGGCCGCCGGCATCGCGCGCGCTCGGTTCCTTGAGGCTTACCAGGAAAGGGGTCTCGCGCTGTTCCACCGGCTCGAAAGCTTGCCGGGTGAGGATTGGAGGCGCTTGGCGGGCGCCACCAGATGGACGCCCGAGCTGGCTGAGATCGTGGCGTGCCTGAATGCCGTGGCGAAGGACTCGGGTATGTCAAGCGCCGAGCTTCGACGCGTCGCCAAAGCCGTGCGCGCCGCGGAGCGCGAGAGGGAGAGCGCAAAGCAGCAAATGATCGAGGCCAACCTGCGCTTGGTAGTCTCGATCGCCAAAAAATATATGAACCGCGGCCTCCCGCTCTCCGATCTAATCCAAGAGGGCAATTTGGGGCTCATGCACGCCATCGGGAAGTACGATTGGCGCCGGGGGTTCAAGCTCTCGACCTATGCGACCTGGTGGATTCGTCAGGCGATCAACCGCGCGATCCAGGACCAAGGCGGCACGATCCGCGTCCCCGTCCATGTTGCAGAGACCACCGCAAAGGTGCGGCGCGTCCGAAGCCGGATGGTGCAGCAACTGAGGCGGGAGCCCACTCTCGATCAGCTCGCGATGCAGCTCGGCATGCCGCCGCGGCGGGTCGAGCAGATTCTCACCACCGTCCGCAATCCCGTGAGCCTCGACACCCCGATCGGCGAGGATGGCGACGCCACTCTGGGCGAGCTTGTCGAGGATCCGAACGCGATCCATCCGTTCGACGCGGCTCTTCAAACGAAGCTCGGTCATGCCACGGGTCGTGCGCTCGCGACGCTCACGCCGCGTGAGGAGCGCGTGATACGCATGCGGCTCGGCATCGGGCTGGCGACCGACCACACCCTCGAGGAGATCGGACAGGAACTCAAGGTGACGCGCGAGCGGATTCGGCAGATCGAGGCCAAGGCTTTGCAGAAGCTCAGGCGCCCCGCTCATGCCCGACATTTGCAGGGCTTCCTAAATCGGCCAGCCCTGGCGGATTCGGAGGCAACTACAGTGGAGCCGAGTCATGCCCACGCCCTACCCGAGCGCGCCAGCGGCCATGGCCGCCGGAGCTTGCTTAGGCGTGGCCGTTAGGTCCGGAACCCCGTAAGTCGCCGGCTACCGCCATTGAGATCGGCTGCCGCTTTGCGCCCCAGCTGCCCGGACGGGCCTCGAAAACGCCGGCGCAGGCGGTGCCACACGCGCGACACCGGCCGTATTCATCTAGGTTCCATGCTGTCAGCGTGAACCAGTCACGCTGAATCAAGGCTTCGCCGCAGACGTGGCAATAGGTGCTATCGCCATCGAGATCGTGCACGTTCCCCGTGTACGCGTATCGGACCCCGTTTTTCCTCGCTATCCGCCGCGCGCGTCGCAGCGTGGCCGCCGGCGTCGATGGGCGATCCGTCATTTTCCAGCTCGGGAAGAACGCGGTGAAATGCATGGGGACGTCGACCCCAAGCTTCGCCACCACCCATTGCGTCATCTCCTCGATCTCTCGATCGGAGTCATTGAGACCGGGGATCAGCAAAGTCGTGATCTCGAACCACACTCGTGTTTCATGCCTCAGATAAACGAGAGTGTCGAGCACCGGCTGCAAGTGCGCGGCGCAGATCTTCGTGTAGAACTCGTCGGTGAAGGCCTTCAGATCGACATTGGCCGCGTCCATGTGCCGATAGAACTCGGCGCGCGGCTCGGGGCAAACGTAGCCAGCAGTGACGGCTACGTTCTTGATCCCCTGCTCGCGACACGCTTGCGCCACGTCGATGGCATATTCGTGGAAGATCGTGGGATCGTTATAGGTAAAGGCCACGCTCCGGCATCCCAGGCGCACGGCCGCACGACTGATCATCTCGGGCGTTGCCGTCTCAGCGAGGGTGTCGAACTCGCGCGACTTGCTGATGTCCGAGTTCTGGCAGAACTTGCAGCCGAGGTTGCAGCCGGCTGTTCCGAAGGAAAGCACCGGGGTCCCCGGCAGGAAATGATTTAGCGGCTTTTTCTCGATCGGATCGATGCAGAAGCCGCTGGAGCGGCCATAGGTCGCGAGGACGATCCGATCGCCCTCGCGTTCCCGGACAAAGCAGAACGCCTTTTGGCCTTCATGCAGACGGCAGTAGCGCGGGCAGAGGTCGCATTGAATGCGTCCGTCCGGAAGCCGATGCCAGTAGCGGGCAGGGTACGCCGCGGAGGACTGTGGCATGTCAAGCGCCCTCGGGGCGACGGCACCATGATTCGTGCCGATGCCTCAGCGGTCGCGACACCGTTCGGGCAGCTCGATGAAGATCGAGGGTCGCGCATCGTCCCAATCGATCACCCTCATCGCCCACTCCGGCATACGGGATCGCAAGACGCTGGACTGCCATCACCCAATTCATTTTGTTAAGATAAACATATAGATGGGCGCGCGACATTGATCCGGATCAACTTGTACCTCTTGCAGGCCGGGTTGCGGTCGAGGACATCTGGGATCGTGCGGCAATCGGCACGGTGGTCGAGATTCTGCCATGAGCGGCTCGCTTGGCACATGCCGTGCGGGCGTGACGCCGGCAAGCCGGGTGACGTGCTAGCACGCCGGCGGTGCCGCGAAGGCCTCTTCGGCCTCGCGCCGAAGCGCCTCGCCGGCCTCCAGATATCGCGGCGAGAAGTGGAAGGGAACCAGCCGCGCCACGTCCGCGCGCCGGGCAAGAAGGCCCGCCTGGGCAGCGGTGAGATGCCGGCGGCGCGCCGCGATCTCTGTATCTCGGGAAAGGAACATGGCCTCGATGAAGAGCCGGTCGGCGCCGCGTGCGAGATCGACGATGCGGCGCGCATTGTCTTCGTGATAGGCGGCATCGACGACATAAGCGAGCTTGCGGCCGGGTACGATGCGCAGCGCCCGCGCCTTCAATTCGCGGAGCGACACGATCGCCGGCCCGTCGCCCGCCAGCGGCTGCGGCACCGCGAATTCCGTCGCGTCGGGATCACCGCGGCGCACCGCGTCCTTGACGTCGTTGAGCCACGGACCGACCGGCAGGCCCAGCCGGTTCAGCCCGTCTTTCCACACATTGATCCGCAGCTTCTCCTCGAAGGCGAAGGCGAGACTCGGAATTCCGTGATCGAGTGTTGTCGCGCGCACGCGGAAGGCCTCCTCGTCCAGCAGGACGCCATCCTCGGTCTTCGGCGCCTCGATGTCGCGGCGCGCGAAAGCCTCGCGGGTGTGGAACTCCGCCGCCGCCGCGAGCCCCGCCGCGTGAAGCTCGGCGACGCCGATGACGAAGTCGATCTCCTTGTCGGCGATCAGATTCCAGCTGTAGGCCGCGAGCTTGTGGGCGACCTGCGCGGTGAAACCGGGCGGCCCGAGAAGATCGAGGCGCGCCGGCCGGCCCAGGCACACGCGCAGCAGGCGGTCGAAGCCATTGAAATGATCCATGTGGGCATGGGAGACGAAGGCATGACTGACGCGCAGCAGCTTACGCGCGGGCAGTGAGCCCAGGTCACCGAGGTCGAAGAGCAGTGCGCGGCGGCCGAAGCGGAAATCGAGATAGAGCCCGGGATCGCCGAAGGGCTCGTTGACGAGCTGTGCTTCCACGAAGGACGTCACTGCCGCGCCTCGATTCTAGATCTGCCACGCCGCAGGTTGCTTCTGCAGCCGGCTGATGAGCTGCAAACTAGCGCACCTGCCAGTCCGCGCATTGACCGGGATCAACCGCGCCTGGCGGCCGCGGGCGGCGAGGCCGGCCCCTTGAGGCAGATCAAGGCGCGCCGATGCTGGAGGGCCACTCTGCGATTCTTGCCCGATGACGATGCGACACTGCGGGGTATCCCGCGGGCCACCCGCCGTGCCGAGCCGATCGCCCGCCAAGACGGACATGGCGACCACACCCACGCCGAAGTTTGCCGCCGAGGCCAGCCTCTCGCGCTATCTGCGGGAGATCAACAAGCTCCCGCTGCTTGAGGCTGCGGAGGAGTACATGCTTGCCAAGCGCTGGCGCGAGCATGGCGATGTCGAGGCGGCGCAAAAGCTCGTGTCCAGCCATCTCCGCCTGGTCGCCAAGGTCGCCATGGGCTATCGCGGTTACGGGCTGCCGCTGGCCGAACTGATCTCCGAGGGCAATATCGGCATGATGCAGGCGCTGAAGCGCTTTGATCCCGACCTCGGCTTCCGCCTTTCGACATATGCCACCTGGTGGATCCGCGCAGCGATGCAGGAATATATCCTGCGTTCCTGGTCGCTGGTGAAGATGGGCACCACCGCGGCGCAGAAGAAGCTGTTCTTCGGGCTGCGCCGGGCCAAGAGCCGCTTGCGCGCCTTCGAGGAGGGCGACCTGGCCGCAGAAACCGTAAAGACAGTTGCGCGCGAGCTCGCCGTGCCGGAGCCGGATGTGGTGGAGATGAACCGGCGCCTGAGCGGTCGTGATCAATCCTTGAACACGCCGTTGCAGGATGAGGGAGAGGCCGAATGGCAGGACTGGGTGGTCGACGAGGCCGCAAGCCCCGAACAGGAGGTGGGCGCCGCTCAGGAGCTGCGAGTCCGTCGCGATCTGCTGGAGCGCGCCATGGCGGCGCTCAGCCCGCGCGATCGGCATATTCTCGCCGGGCGGCGCCTGAGCGATCCGACGAAAACGCTCAAGGAGCTGAGCGAGTATCACGGCGTCTCGCCCGAGCGCATCCGCCAACTGGAGGAGCGCGCCCTCGAGAAGGTCCGCCAAGGCATCAGGACCGCGATCCAGGAGCGCCGCATCGTCCTGGATTGAGGCGGCCCGCATGGGCCCACTGCCGTTGACGCAAATCAAGGCGGGGGCGGCGAGGCCCCGCGAGAGTACGGATAGCCGCCGCCGGGAGGGAATGACCATGAGCAAGGGTGACAGGTCGGTCCAAGCCGAAAACGTTGCCATACCGCCCTTCGGGCTCGCCGGCATACTGCGGCTGCCGACCGTTGCCGCGCGCGGCATCGTCGTTTTCGCCCATGGCAGCGGCAGCAGCAGGCTAAGCCCGCGCAACAATTTCGTGGCGGATCAGCTGCAGCAGGCCGCTCTCGGCTCCCTGTTGTTCGACCTCCTCACGGAGGAGGAGGCGGAAGACCGTGCCAACGTCTTCGACATCGATCTGCTGGCGGATCGCCTGGTCACCGCCAGCAGATGGGTCCGCGAGCACGCGACGACCCGCGGGCTGCCGATCGGATATTTCGGCGCCAGCACCGGCGCCGCCGCAGCCCTGGTCGCCGCAGCGGAAGGGCATGCCGATATCGCCGCCGTGGTCTCGCGCGGCGGCCGTCCCGACCTCGCCCACGGTGCCCTCGTGCGCGTCAAGGCGCCGACCCTTCTCATCGTCGGCGGTGATGATCCCGAGGTGCTTGAACTCAATCGCGCCGCGCAGCGCGCGCTGCAGTGCGAGAGCAAGCTCAAGGTCGTGCCTGGCGCGAGCCACCTGTTCGAGGAGCCCGGTACTCTCGAATCGGTCGTCGATCTCGCGAGAAGCTGGTTCCTGGACCATTTTTCCCGCCCAGGAGCGGTAAGCCGATGATCTTCGCCGATCGCACGGACGCCGGCCGAAGGCTGGCGGACAAGCTCCTGCGGTTCAAGGACGAGCGGCCGGTGGTGCTGGCGCTGCCGCGCGGCGGTGTTCCCGTCGGCTTCGAGATCGCGTCGGCGTTGGCGGCGCCGCTCGACGTCATCCTGGTCCGTAAGATCGGCGCGCCCGGGATATCCGAACTGGCGCTCGGCGCCATCGTGGGCGACGGGCCGGTGGAACGCGTCATCGATCCTGCGATCCTGGCTCAGCTTGAGGTTTCCGATGCCTATGTGGAGGCGGAGATTGCGCGCCAGACCGTCGAGATCGAGCGCCGGCGGAAGCTCTACTACCGGGATCGCGCGGCTGCCGAGCTACGCGACCGCACCGCTTTGGTCGTCGATGACGGCATCGCCACGGGCGCGACCATGCGCGCCGCCCTGCGCGCCATCCGCCGGCGCCGGCCGCGGAAGCTGGTCATGGCGGTGCCGGTCGCGCCGCCCGATGCCGTCGAGGCGCTGGGCAAGGAAGTCGACGAGGTCGTCTGCCTCGCCACGCCCTTAGAATTCTGGGCGATCAGCATGTTCTACGCCGAATTTCCGCAGGTGAGCGATCAGGAGGTTGTCGAGCTTCTCGATCGCGCCGCCACGGCTTTGGCGGGCGGGACGCCCGCGGCCCAGCGCTGAACGCGGCGACGGTCCGCGCGGCGGCATGGGCGGCGCAAGACTTTGCTGGGAACTTGGAACGGTCTGTCGCGGATCGCCGCCTAGGCCGTTGATCCACGTCAATGTGCGGGAGGCCCCTTTCCGCCCGTATATCTTGAGGAGCGCGGGTGCTAGACGAAGGAGAGCCAGCTTGGCCGCATGGGCGACAATTCACAAGCAGTCGGACGCGGCCGCGCCGCAACCAAACCTCGCGGACTACGGTGCCGTACGCGCGGAGTTTGCGTGGGACTCCGTCCGCCGGGAACTCGCGACCCCGGACGGCGGTCTCAACATCGCCTTCGCGGCGCTCGACCGCAACCTCGCGCGTGGCGCGAGTGACAGGTGCGCCCTGCTTTGGCTTGGCAAGGACGATGAACGTAAGAGCTATAGTTATCGCGATCTGACCGAGCTGAGCTGCCGCTTCGCTAATCTGCTGCGCAGCCTCGGCATCGGCAGGGGCGACCGCGTCTTCACCCTGCTCGGCCGGATCCCCGAGCTCTACGTCGCGGCGCTCGGCACGTTGCGCAATGGGAGCGTATTCTGTCCGCTGTTCTCCGCCTTCGGGCCGGAGCCGGTTCGCACCCGCATGGCGATCGGTGAGGCGAAGCTGCTGGTCACCACGCCTACGCTCTACCGTCGCAAGGTCGCGGAATGGCGGCGGAGCCTTCCCGGCCTACGCCACGTCCTCCTCGTGCGCGCTGCCGACGATCCCCTCGTCGAAGACACGCTGGATTTTGCCACGGCACTGGCGGGAGCGTCCGCTCAGCCCACGCTTGCCGAGACCTCGGCGGAGGACATGGCTCTCCTCCATTTCACAAGCGGCACGACCGGCCGGCCGAAGGGCGCCGTCCATGTCCACGAGGCGGTCCTGGCCCATCACATCACCGGCCACTATGCCCTCGACTTCCACGATGGCGATGTCTTCTGGTGCACCGCGGATCCCGGTTGGGTGACCGGCACCTCTTACGGCATCGTGGCGCCGCTCACCAACGGTATCACCCTGGTGGTCGACGAGGCCGAGTTCGACGCAGAGCGGTGGTACCGGATCCTCGCCCGTGAAAGGATCACCGTGTGGTATACGGCGCCCACGGCGATCCGCATGCTGATGAAGGCGGGCCCCGAACTCGCTCGCAAGTACGATCTGAGTGCGCTCCGCTTCCTCGCGAGTGTCGGCGAGCCACTCAATCCTGAAGCCGTGGTCTGGAGCAATGAGGCGTTCGGGCGGCCGTTCCATGACAACTGGTGGCAGACCGAGACCGGCGGCATCATGATCGCCAACTTCGCGGCGATGGACGTCAAGCCGGGATCGATGGGTCGCGAGCTGCCGGGCATCGACGCTGCGATCGTCGAGCGTCTGGCTGATGGCGGCGTCCGTGCCGTCGATGCTCCGATGACGACCGGCGAGCTCGCTCTCAAACCGGGCTGGCCGTCGATGTTCCGCGGCTACCTGCACGAGGAGGAACGCTACCGGAAGTGCTTCTCTGGCGGCTGGTACCTGACCGGCGACCTCGCCATGCGGGACGCGGATGGCTACTATTGGTTCGTCGGGCGCACCGACGACGTCATCAAATGCGCCGGTCACCTGATCGGACCGTTCGAGGTCGAGAGCGCGCTTATGGAGCACCCCGCCGTTGCCGAAGCGGGCGTGATTGGCAAGCCGGATCCGATCGCTGGCGAGGTGGTGAAGGCGTTCGTCACGCTGAAGGCGAGCTACCAGCCCAGCGAGGCGCTGATGAAGGAGATCCTAGGCCACGCGCGCAAGCGGCTGGGAGCGGCGGTCGCGCCGAAGGAAATCGTTTTCCGGCCGGAGCTGCCGCGCACGCGGAGCGGCAAGATCATGCGCCGCCTGCTGCGGGCGCGGGAGCTGGGATTGCCAGAAGGCGATCTGTCGACGCTCGAGAGCGGCGCCACATGAGCGACAGCCACGGCGCCAAGCCGCATCTCAGCCGCGAGCATCTGCTCGACCTCCTGCACGAGATGATTCGCATCCGGCGCCTGGAGGAGAAGTGCGCCGAGCTCTACCAGCAGGAAAAGATCCGCGGCTTCCTCCATCTCTATATCGGCGAGGAGGCGATCGCCGTCGGCGCGATGCGGGCGCTCGAGCCCGCGGACGCGGTCGTCGCCACCTATCGCGAGCATGGCCACGCGCTCGCGCGCGGCGTCGCGATGGACGGCATCATGGCGGAAATGTTCGGCAAGCTCGAGGGGTGCAGCCGGGGTCGCGGCGGCTCCATGCACCTCTTCGACGCGGCGACGCGCTTCTACGGCGGCAACGCCATCGTCGGCGGCGGCTTGCCATTGTCCGTCGGGCTGGCGCTGGCGGAGAAGATGCAGCGGCGCAGCGGCCTCGCGGCCTGCTTCTTCGGCGAGGGCGCCGTCGCCGAGGGCGAGTTCCACGAAAGCCTCAACCTGTCGGAACTGTGGAAGCTGCCGGTCCTGTTCATCTGCGAGAACAACCTCTATGCGATGGGCACGCGCCTGGAGCGGTCGGAATCGCAGCCCGACATCCATGTCAAAGCGCAGAGCTATAACGTGCCGGCGGAGGCGGTCGACGGCATGGACGTGGTCGCGGTGGAGGCCGCGACAAGGCGCGCGGTCGCGAAGATTAGAGGCGGCGAAGGACCCTATCTGCTGGAGTGCCGGACCTACCGGTTCCGTGCCCATTCCATGTTCGATCCGCAGCTCTATCGCGACAAGGCGGAGGTGGAGGAGTGGAAGCAGCGGGACCCGATTGATCGCCTGGCGTCCTGGATGCGCGCGGGCGGCATGCTGCACGAGGCCGATCTCGCCGCGATCGAAAAGGCGGTGGCGGGCGAGGTCGACCGCAGCGTCGCCGCCGCCGAGGCGGGACGATGGGAGCCAGTCGAGACACTCACCGCCGACGTCTATGCCGGCGAGGCGCCCCGATGACAGCCGCGGCCCAGGGCCAGGGAACGGACATCTCCTATCGCGATGCCGTGCGCGAGGCGATCCGGCAGGCGCTGCTCGCCGATGAGCGCGTATTCCTCATGGGCGAGGACGTCGGGCGCTATGGCGGCTGCTACGCCGTCACCAAGGGCTTGCTCGAGGAATTCGGGCCCGAGCGCATCCGCGATACGCCGCTTTCGGAATCGGCCTTTGTCGGAGCCGGCATCGGCGCCGCGCTCGGCGGCATGCGCCCGATCGTCGAGATCATGACAGTGAACTTCAGCCTCCTGGCGCTGGACCAGATCGTCAACAATGCCGCGACCATCAGGCACATGTCCGGCGGGCAATTCAGCGTTCCCGTGGTGATTCGCATGGCCACCGGCGCCGGCCGCCAGCTGGCGGCACAGCATTCGCACAGTCTCGAGGGGTGGTACGCGCACGTGCCGGGACTGAAAGTGCTCGCGCCGGCAACTCTCGAGGACGCGCGCTTCATGCTCGCCGCCGCCCTCGCAGACCCCAATCCGGTGATCATCTTCGAGCATGTCATGCTCTACAACATGACGGGGTCGCTCGCCGGCGACGTCGGTTCGGTGGACATCCGCTCGGCCAAGCTCCGCCGGCCGGGCCGGGATGTTACGCTCGTCACCTATGGCGGCTCACTGTTCAAGACACTGGACGCCGCGGCGGCGCTCGCCGCCGACGGGATCGAGGCCGAGGTGGTCGACCTGCGTGTCCTGCGACCGCTCGACACGGGAACCATCCTCGCTTCCGTGCGGCGGACGCGCCGCGCCGTCATCGTCGATGAGGGCTGGCGCACCGGGAGCCTCGCCGCCGAGGTCAGCGCCCGCATCATGGAGGACGCATTCTGGGATCTCGACGCGCCGGTGGGCCGGGTCTGCAGCGCCGAGGTGCCGATCCCTTACCCCCGGCACCTCGAGGAGGCTGCGCTGCCGCAGGTGCCGGGCATCATCGCCGCCGCCAAGGCGACGTTGGGGCGCTGATGGCCGAGTTCCGCATGCCGTCGCTCGGCGCCGACATGGTCGCCGGCACCCTCGTCGAATGGCTGAAGCGCCCCGGCGACCGCGTACGCCGCGGCGACATCGTCGCCGTCGTCGAGACCCAGAAGGGCGCAATCGAGATCGAGATTTTCGAGGACGGCGTCATCGAGCGATTGCTGGTGGATATCGGATCGACGGTACCCGTCGGCACTCCGCTTGCGCTCGTCGCCGGTGGCGCGGCAGCTGCCGCGATGCCCACCCAGCCGATGGCGCCGCGGGCGCCCGTCGCAGCGTTTCCGATGCCGCCTGTTCCGCTGCCGCCGGGTCCCGTCGCGCGACTCGAACGGCCACTTGCCTCGCCCGCCGCCCGCCGGCTCGCCGGGGAGCGCGGCGTCGACCTGCGCCAGCTGCGCGGAACCGGCCCGGGCGGCGCCGTCATCAGCGCCGACGTCGCGCGCGTGACGGCGTCGGCGCCCGCGCCCGCTCCGAGAGCGCGGCGGTTCGAGGCGGGCGAAATGCGCCGCGCCATCGGCGCCGCGATGGCGCGATCGAAGCGGGAGATACCGCACTATTATCTCAGCACGACGATCGACATCACGGCGTTGCAGGATTGGCTGCAACAGCTGAACGCGCAGCGGTCACCGCCGCAGCGACTGCTGCTCGCGGCGCCGCTCCTCAAGGCGGTGGCACTCGCATTACGCGACGCGCCGGAACTCAACGGCTTCCACTCCGGCGAGAGCTTTCAACCCTCCGCCGCGATCCATATCGGCGTAGCGATCGCGCTGCGCGGCGGCGGCCTGATGGCGCCGGCGATCCACGACGTCGACAGGCTCACCCTCGACGATCTCATGAGCGCCCTGCGGGATCTTGGGGCGAGGGCCCGCAGCGGCGGCCTGCGCAGCTCCGAACTCTCCGATCCCACTATTACCGTCACCAGCCTCGGCGAGCGCGGCGTCGAGGCTCTGTTCGGCATCATCTATCCGCCCCAGGTGGCGCTCGTCGGATTCGGAAAGATGGTGGAGCGGCCATGGATCGTCGACGGCAAGGTGGTGCCGAGGCGTGTGATCGTCGCCAGCCTCTCGGGGGATCACCGCGCCAGCGACGGCCACCGCGGCGCCTTGTTCCTCGCCGACCTGGATCGCCTTCTGCAGCAGCCGGACCGGCTATGACGCGCGAGGAAATCCGAGCGCTTATCATCGAGACGCTCGGCAACATCGCGCCGGAGGCGGACGCCTCCCGTCTCGACCCAAAAGCCGACCTGCGGGAGGAGCTCGACATCAACTCCCTCGATTTCCTCAACATGGTCATCGCGCTGCATGAGCACCTGCGGATCGACATTCCGGAGCCGGATTATCCGAGGCTGTTCACGCTCGCCGGCGCGGTCGACTATCTCGTGGAGAAGACCACAAGTAACGCGTGACAGCCGCGCGGTCAGGCATCGTCAGGTACGCATCGCGGAGCTACGGCTCGAAATTCTGTCGAACCGCCCCAACCACTGCCACGCTCCTCGGCTCAGTACAGGTGCGAAGCGCTCCGCGGTGCCAGGCTACAGCAGCAGTCGCTTGCCGTCATAAGCAAGCCCAGCAACGATCCCCCGTTTCTGACCGAGCGCCCGCACTTTTGCTGCTACCGCACGTCCGTCACTCGCGAGAATCTCAGCGCCGCAATGTGTGAACAGGGCGCGGGGAACCCCCTCCTTCCAGCACCATCCCAACTGCGTTCGGATCGCGGCATGGCCAAAGAGCGCGCTGCCGCTGCGGCGCACCAACGGCCGGGTGATGCACGAGCCGTCGCCGATGTAGAGATCGACGTTCGCGAGCGCGGCGGCGCGATTCCGGATCGCCACCACGTCGGGCGCGTAGAAAAAGCGGCGCTGACCGACGCTGATGCGGTAGCCGACAGCGGGCGCGCGGATCGAGTGCTCGAGAGCGAATGCCTCGAAGGTGATGGCACCGATCCTCGTCACTCGCCGGTTCCGGATCACGCGCCAGTTGGCGACGGGATAGCGGGCAAGAAGCCGTCTGGTCGCTGCCGTGGCGTAGACGGGGCAGGGAGCTCCGTCGGCAAGGCCCCAGGCGTGATCGGGATGGGCGTGCGTGAGAAGGATCGCGGTCGGATGGATGCGTCGTAAACTGCCGCGCCAGTCTGCGCCGCAGTCGATGAGGACGCGCTCTCTCCGATAGGTTAGTAGAAGCGAGCTGTGCCGACGATGCCGCGCAACTCGGTGTGGCGTTTCCGCCCGCGTGCCGAGGAAGGTCAGGACCGCACACCCCCCCTGCCTGGGTGCCCGGGAGACGGCCGACCCGCGTGAAAGGCGCGACATTATTCTGGCAGTATACCGCAAAAAAGCGTTCTGTCGCTGCGATGTACCCCAGATCGCGGCCGCCGCTCCGGCTTGCCGCCTCAACTCGCGCCGATTGGCGCCGTTGACCTAGCGCAAGGACCGCCGGCTACCGCCGACCTATCCTAGCAACGGTGATCGACCTCGGGCGCGCTCCGTTCTGAGCCATTCCGGATAGATCGAAAGAGACGGAGATCTGAGTGAAAAAGACGCTCATCGTCTATTTCAGCCGCTCCGGCATCACACGCCAGGCCGCACAGTCAATCGCGCGAATGTGCGATGGCAACATCGACGAAATCCGCGAGGCGGGCGACCGGCTCGGCGTCTGGGGCTTTCTCAGATCGTGCTACGAGGCGCTCGCCAAGTGCCAGCCGAGCATCGCAGCGTCCACAGCGGATCCCGCAAATTACGGTTTGGTAATCATTGGCACGCCGATCTGGGCGAACCACGTGGCCTCTCCGGTACGCAGCTACATCGTGAGTTACCGCGACAGACTTCGCCGGGTCGCCTTCTTCTGCACATCCCGGCACACTCCAGGTGACGCGGTATTTGCCGAGATGGCCAGGCTATGCGAGCGAGAACCCGTCGCGACAGCCGGAATCACTGCGCAGGAGATCCTGACGGACTACTACACGCCCAGGCTCGATCCCCTGGTCAAGGCCGCAGCCGCGCGATGATTTCGGGATGCGCAGGGGGTATCTGTCTTCGGCCGCAACGGGCCAAGGACGTCGACGATCGCGACCATGACGACATCCGAAGACGTGCCGGACCGCACCGGCGGCCGCGATCCCGCGAGCGAACCGGACGCGGAGCCGCTGGCGGCGAGACTGCGCCGTCACATTCAGCGCCTGGCGGGCGAGATCGGCGAGCGCAACGTGCTTCGGTCGCAAGCTTTGGCGGCGGCGGGGGACTATATCGCCGACGAATGGACACGCCAGGGATACGTTGTCCGACGCCAATGGTTCGAGGCTGATGGCGTCCGCTGCGCCAATCTCGAGGTGGCGCGCGCTGGCGGTGTGCGGCCGCGGCAAATCTTGCTGCTCGGCGCCCACTATGATTCCGTTCCGGGCAGCCCGGGCGCTAATGACAATGCTAGCGGCGTGGCGGCCCTGTTGGATATCGCGCGGCGTTTCACGACGCTTTCACCTGAGATCACGGTCCGCTTCGTGGCATTCGCGAACGAAGAGCCACCCTTCTATGCGACGCCCCGGCAAGGAAGCATGATCTACGCCTCTGCATCACGGGCCGTCCGGGAGGACATACGGCTTATGGTCTCACTTGAGACGATTGGCTGCTACCGTGACGATCCCGGCAGTCAGCTCTATCCGCCACCGCTCGGCCTTTTCTACCCTCAGCGGGGAAATTTCCTGGCCTTCGTATCAGACCTGGGATCAGCGCTATGGATGCGGCGATGCGCGCGCGCCTTCCGTAGCTCGTCGCGGTTTCCGCTCGCCTGCGCCGCTGTGCCGCGCTGGATCCCTGGCGTGAGCTGGAGCGACCATTATTCTTTCTGGCAGCACGGCTATCACGCCTTCATGGTTACGGACACTGCCTTCCACCGCTATCGGCACTACCACACCGCAAAGGATACTCCCGAAAAGCTTTCCTACGGACAGTTCGCGGCGGCGGTTGATGGGCTCGGCGAGACGTTTGCGATCGTTTCAGGCGCGCGTCCGCAGGAGACTGCCTGACCCGGCCGCAAGCGTAAGGTCCGTATTGCTCCCAGCCTTCCTGCTCTCAATTGATCTGGGTCAATAGGACAAGGGGCGATCAATGGAATTGTTATCATTGACCGGAGTGGAATACGGAGAAGCTGCTCGCGCCGCACATCTCGCGGCTCCGGGGGAGGACTGCGTACGCTAGATTGATTTTAATCTGGGCGCCTGGCGCAGGCTCGTAAACATGTCTTCCTGGTGCAAGAACCTCGCAGGAAGGCGCACAGCAAATGTTGATAACCAGGACTAGGCGAGCACCGTGCCCAGGGGTG
>CAVTDT010000039.1:0-12114 GCA_963733525.1 uncultured Alphaproteobacteria bacterium | reverse complement strand
TTCCTGGTGCCCAAGGTGGTGGAGTGATGACCGCGCTCACCGATCTCACCATCGCCGACGCGCGCGACGGGCTGCGCCAAGAAGGCAGTTCACCGCGCGCGAGCTGGCCGAGGCGCATATCGCGGCGATGGCGGAGGCGCGGCCGCTCAACGCCTACATCACCGAGACGCCGGAGAAGGCGCTCGCCATGGCCGAAGCGCTCCGACGCGCGGCTGGCCAAGGGCGAGGCGCGGCCGCTGGAAGGCATTCCGCTCGGCGATCAAGGATCTGTTCTGCACCGAAGGCGTGCAGACCACGGCCGGCTCCCACATCCTCGACGGCTTCAAGCCGCCCTATGAATCGACGGTCACGGCGCAAGCTCTGGGACGCGGGCGCGGTGATGCTGGGCAAGGTCAACATGGACGAGTTCGCCATGGGCTCCTCCAACACCACCAGCGCCTACGGCGCGGTGAAGAACCCCTGGCGCCGGCGCGGCGACAACCGGCCGCTGGTGCCGGGCGGCTCGTCGGGCGGCTCGGCGGCGGCGGTGGCGGCGCGCGTCGCGATGGGCGCCACCGGCACCGACACCGGCGGCTCGATCCGCCAGCCCGCGAGCTTCGCCGGCATCGTCGGCATCAAGCCGACCTATGGCCGCTGCTCGCGCTGGGGCATCGTCGCCTTCGCCTCGTCGCTCGATCAGGCCGGGCCGATGACGCGCAGCGTGCGCGATGCCGCCATCATGCTGGGCGCCATGGCCGGCCACGATCCCAAGGATTCGACCTCGGCGCCGCTGCCGGTGCCGGATTTCGAGGCGGCGCTCACCGGCGACATCAGAGGCCTCAAGATCGGCATTCCCAAGGAATACCGCGTCGACGGCATGGCGGCGGAGATCGAGCAGCTCTGGGAGCAGGGGATCGCCTGGCTCAAGGCTGCCGGCGCCGAGACCGTCGAGATCAGCCTGCCGCATACCAAATACGCGCTGCCGACCTATTACATCATCGCGCCGGCGGAGGCGTCCTCGAACCTCGCGCGCTATGACGGCGTGCGCTTCGGCCTGCGCGTGCCCGGCGAGAGCCTCGACGAGATGTACGAGAACACGCGCGCCGCGGGCTTCGGCGCCGAGGTGAAGCGCCGCATCCTGATCGGCACCTATGTGCTCTCGGCCGGCTACTACGACGCCTATTACCTGAAGGCGCAGAAGCTGCGCACGCTTGATCGCGCGACGATTTCACCGAGGCCTTCAAGAACGTGCGACGCGATCCTGACGCCGACGGCGCCGTCGGCCGCCTTCGCCATCGGCGAGAAGCAGGACGATCCCGATCGCGATGTATCTGAACGATGTCTTCACCGTGCCGGTGAACCTGGCGGGCTTGCCGGGCATCTCGGTGCCGGCGGGGCTGTCCGCCGACGGCCTGCCGCTCGGGCTGCAGGTGATCGGCCGCGCCTTCGACGAGGCGACGGTGCTCAGGGTCGGCGCAGGTGCTGGAGCGCGCCGCCGACTTCACCGCACAGGCCGCAGTTCACGGCGGGAGGCCGCGCATGAGCCTGATCGAGGGACGCACCGGCGCTGGGAGGTCGTGCATCGGCCTCGAGGTCCATGCCCAGGTGATCTCCAACGCCAAGCTGTTCTCCGGCGCGGCCACCGCCTTCGGCGCCGAGCCCAACACCCAGGTCTCGAGCTTCGTCGATGCGGCCTTTCCCGGCATGCTGCCGGTGATCAACCGCATCTGCGTCGAGCAGGCGGTGAGCACCGGCCTCGGCCTCAAGGCCCAGATCAATCTGGTCTCGGTCTTCGACCGGAAGAACTATTTCTACGCCGATCTGCCGGCGGGCTATCAGATCTCCCAGTACACGCAGCCGATCGTCGGCAAGGGCACAGATCATCCTCGACCTGCCCGACGGCCGAGCGCGCGAGGTCGGCATCACGCGCCTGCATCTGGAGCAGGATGCGGGCAAGAGCCTGCACGACCAGCACCCGAGCTAGACCTATGTCGATCTCAACCGCGCCGGCGTCGCGCTGATGGAGATCGTCTCCGAGCCCGATCATGCGCACCGCGGAGGAGGCCGGCGCCTATCTGAAGAAGCTGCGCTCGATCCTGCGCTATCTCGGCACCTGCGACGGCAACATGGAGGAGGGCTCCATGCGCTGCGACGTCAATGTCTCGGTGCGCAAGCCCGGCGATCGCCGCTCGGCACGCGCTGCGAGATCAAGAACGTGAACTCGATCCGCTTCGTCATGCAGGCGATCGAGCATGAGGCGCGCCGCCAGATCGAGGTCATCGAGGATGGCGGCAAGATCGCCCAGGAGACGCGGCTCTTCGATTCAAGCCGCGGCGTGACGCGGCCGATGCGCTCCAAGGAGCACGCCCATGACTACCGCTATTTCCCCGATCCCGATCTGCTGCCGCTGGTGCTCGACGGGGCGTGGGTCGAGGGCTCGCAAGACGAGCTGCCGGAGCTGCCGGACGCCAAGAAGGCGCGCTTCGAGAGCGAGCTTGGCCTCTCCGCCCTATAATGCGAGCGTGCTGGTGGCGGAGAAGGAGTCCGCCGATTTCTACGAGAGCGTGCTGGCGGCGGTGGGGAAGGCGGCGAGCGGCCAGGCCAAGAGCAAGCTCGCGGTCGACGTCGCCAATCTCGTGATGGGCGACTACTTCGGCGCGCTCAACGCGTCGGGCAAATCGATCGCCGACTTCCCGGTGACCCCGGCGATGCTCGCCGAGCTGCTCGACGCTCCAGTACGACAACACCATCTCCGGCCGCCTCGCCAAGGACGTCTTCGCGGCGATGGTGGAGACCGGCAAGGGGCCGGCGGCGCATGGTCGAGGAGCGCGGCCTCAAGCAGGTCACCGACACCGGCGCCATCGAGGCCGTCGATCGACGCCGTCATGACAGCGCATGCCGACAAGGTCGCGGAATACCGCTCCGGCAAGGACAAGCTCTTCGGCTTCTTCGTCGGCCAGGTGATGAAGGCGACCCAGGGCAAGGCCAACCCCGCCGTCGTCAACGAGCTGCTGAAGAAGAAGCTCGCGGGCTAGTCGCTCAGCTTCCCGCGTCGGCGCGCATGATCGCCGAGGCTTCCTCGAAGCTCAGCGTCGTCCGCAGCAGATCCTCGACGGACCAGCCCTTCCTCTCGAGGAAGTAGGTGACCAGCAGGCGGTATCGGGGATAGGCGCCGTAGTGCTGCATCATCGGGACGTCGACGGGCCGACCGCCGAGCGCCTTTCGCAGCTCCTCGAAGGATTCCCGGTTCTCGATCGCGACATAATCGGGGAAGCCCTCGTGTACCCATTGGGGCTGCCGCTCGGATGCGATCAGACCGAGATGCTCGAAGACGACGATATGCGTGAGCTCATGGGCGCAGAAATAGGCGAGGGTGCGCGGCGGCGTGGTGACGTATCCCCATTTTATCAGCCGGCCGGTCTCGAAGTTCGCGCCGGCCAGGAAGGCTCTGCCGCCTGAGAAGGAGTAGGCGAGGCCGCCGGCATCGGGGGCGGGCAGAAAGAACAGGTGGTGGCGCCAGTCCGTGTTGGTGATGTAGATGCGATAGCGGCTGCTCTCGGCCTTGAGCGGCGAGCGCGCCAGCAATCTCTCGCAGTCGCGGAGAAACCGCTCTCCGCCGGCCGCTGGAATGGGTCGGTCCGACGCGACGACGATCTTCCCCGTGCCGGCGCTATAGGCGAAGAGCGGCGCGGGCCATGCGATGAGGCCGGCGAAACCCAGCACAAAGGTGCCAAGCGCCGTCGCCGACCAGAGAAGCATCCGCCTGATCACCCGCATTGCCAGGGACTCCCTTCCGCTTCGGGCGCCGCGCCCTAGTCCTTCGAGCTTCTGCCGTAGCTGTCCTCGAGGCGGACGATGTCGTCCTCGCCGAGATAGCCGCCGGTCTGCACTTCGATGAGATGCACGGCTTCCTGGCCCTTGTTCTCCAGCCGGTGCTGCATGCCGAGCGGGATATAGGTGGACTGATCGGGCTTCAGGGTCAGCACTTCCTCGCCGCGCGTCACCGTGGCGGTGCCGCTCACCACTACCCAGTGCTCCGCACGATGGTGATGGTACTGGAGCGAGAGCCGGCCGCCCGGCTTCACCACGATGTGCTTCACCTGCACGCGCTCGCCGTTGTGGATCGAGCGGTAGCTGCCCCAGGGACGGTTGACCAGCGGATGATTCTGCGCCTCGCCGCGCTTGTCGCGCTCCAGGCGCTGGACCAGCAGCTTCACGTCCTGGGCGCGATCGCGGGGCGCCACCATGACCGCGTCCGACGTCGCGATGATCACGAGGTCCTCGACGCCGAGCGCCGCCACCAGCCCGTGCTCGGAGCGGAGATAGGAGTTGCGCGTGCTCTCGGCGACGACGTCGCCCACCGTGACATTGCCGCCGGCGTCCTTGGCGCCGATCTCCCAGAGCGCATCGAAGCTGCCGACATCGCTCCAGCCGATCGGCGCCGGCACCACGGCGGCGGCCTTGGTGTGCTCCATCACGGCGTAGTCGACCGAGACCGAGCGCGCGGCGATGAAGGCCTCGCGCTCCAGGCGGAGGAAGTCGAGATCGCGGGCGCCGTTCTCCAGCGCCTTCGCGCAGGTCTCCACCATGGCGGGCTCGCGGCGCTTCAGCTCCTCGAGGTAGAGCTTCGCCGGGAAAAGGAACATGCCGCTGTTCCAGTAATGGTCGCCGCTGGCCAGCATCGCCTCGGCGCGGGCGCGGTCCGGCTTCTCGACGAAGGCGCCGATGGCGAAGCAGCCCTCGACCTTGGGCCAGGGCGCGCCGCGGCGGATGTAGCCGTAGCCGGTCTCCGGGCGGTCAGGCGTGATGCCGAAGGTGACGAGGGCGCCGGTCTGTGCCGCGGCGGCAGCGCGCTCCACCGCGGCCAGGAAGGCGGCGCGATGGCGGATCACGTGGTCGGAGGGCAGCACCAGCAGGAGCGCGTCCGGCGCCTCGTCCGCCAGCATCATCGCGGCGACGCAGATCGCCGGCGCGGTGTTGCGGCCCTGGGGCTCCAGCACGAGAGCGCGCGGCGTGACGCCGATCTCGCGCAGCTGCTCGCCGATCATGAAGCGGTGCGCGTCGTTGGCGATGAGGAGAGGCGGGGCGAAGCGGGCGGGGTCCTGGACGCGCAGCACCGTCTCCTGCAGCAGGCTCTTCGCCGAGAGGAGAGGCAGCAGCTGCTTCGGGGCCTGGGTGCGCGACAGCGGCCAGAGCCGGGTGCCGGAGCCGCCGGACAGGATCACCGGGTAGATGAGGGGGGATTTGCCGCCGACTGCCGCCATGTGTCCTCTGCTTTTTCTCTATCTCCGCAACCGTGCGTTGCCGCAGCCTAATCGCTCGGCCGCGGGGACGCCACCGCCGTCTCTTGCCGGGCGGGCGGTCTCGCGCTAAGCCTGCGCCTGACCGTCATAGGACAAAAGTGAGGAGCGGCAATGATCGATCTCTATACCTGGAGCACGCCGAACGGGCGCAAGGTCTCGATCATGCTGGAGGAGACCGGTCTGCCTTATCGCGTCCACAAGATCGACATCTCCAAGAACGACCAGTTCAAGCCGGAGTTCGTCGCCCTCAATCCCAACAGCAAGATCCCGGCGATCGTCGACCAGGAGGGGCCGGGCGGCAAGCCGCTGCCGCTTTTCGAGTCCGGCGCGATCCTGATCTATCTCGCGGAGAAGACCGGCAAGCTGCTGTCGAAGGAGCCGGCCGCGCGCTACGCGACGCTGCAGTGGCTGATGTTCCAGATGGGAGGCGTGGGCCCGATGTTCGGGCAGGTGCATCATTTCCTGCGCGCGGCGCCGGAGCCGGTGCCCTATGCGATCGAGCGCTACAGCAAGGAGACGCGCCGGCTCTACGGTGTCCTCGATGCGCATCTCGGCGAAGGCGGAATATCTGGCAGGAGACTATTCGATCGCCGATATCGCGACCTACCCGTGGGTCGCGCGCCACGAGTGGCACAAGGTGGCGCTCGCTGATTTTCCCAGCGTCGAGCGCTGGTACAAGACCATCTCCGCGCGTCCCGCGGTCGCCCGCGGGATGCAGGTGCCGTGACCGCCGGGCCCGGGGCCCGGCGCGAGATCTAGGCGGCGACGCGCGGGCGGGCGACGCGGCGGACGATGTTCGCCGGCACCACGGTGTTCGCAACTCCCGTCAGCGACCGGAGCTCCTCGCGAGCGCGCTCGAGCACCTGCAGGTCGCGTGCGTCCTCGCGATCCGACACATCCATGAAGCTGATCTTGATCTCCACGAGATCCAGCAGCATCTCCACCGAACGCTTTGACAAGCCCATTTCTGCCTCCGCTAAACACCGGAACTGTTCTGTTCCTTGGTGTGTCAGTTTTTGGCTCCTTTCGTTAAAATGCGCTGAAGGGGTTAAGGGTGAATCAGATCGCACCCACCCGATTCAGAGTGATGCGGCGACGGTATGGTTGATGCAGGTCAAGATTCCACACGATGGGATGCCGCGTCGATCGCGGCGAAACATGGTTGAGCGATCGTCAACGACGGCGGCGACATCGGGCGAGATCAGTCGCTTCGCGGACATCTTGGAACGCCCGGACGGTGCCGCGTTGACTTGAGGTGCCCCCCTCTATAGAACGGCCCTCGCATACGCCGTGTAGTTCCACTCATCGGTGGAGGGGTGGCCGAGTGGCTGAAGGCGGCGGTTTGCTAAAGCGTTGGCGGCCATACCGGGCCGTCTCGCATTATCCTTGATAGCCCGGATTTTCGCGACTTTCTCGGCATCCCACAGCCACGTCGTCCCGTCTGATATCGGCGCACCCCCATATGTCCGGTGCCAATCCGGGTGCCAAAAAAGCTGCGGCCGGGGCGCCCCGGAACGTTGGCGGACCCGGAGTGACCATGACGACTATCGACGAAGAGGGGTTCCTTTCATCCGACATCGTTTATTGGATCGCCAAACATCGGGCGGCCAATAGCGGGTGGCTCGAGCTCGCGGAGCGCCTGAACCGTATCGGCTGTCGCCTGCAGTCCCGGTTCGCGGTCCCCTCGGATGACAATCAGCTGTTCCTGATCGCCGTGCTGTTCATGCGAGCCCTGGCGACGTTCCAGACCTCCGTGCTGCTGACCGAGCGCGGCGCCACCACCGACGCGAGGACGCTGATTTCGGAGCTGCTTTGAAACCGTATTCTGTCTCGGAGCGGTATGCACCAATCCTGCGTTCGTCGACAGGTTCATCAGCGACGATGCGGAGCGTCGCGGGAAGCTGGCGCGCGCCCTCCTAAAGTCGCGGACTCAGACCACCGGTCTCGACGCTGAGGACGAGGCGAAGCTGAAGGCATTCCTCGAGAGCCAGGCCGCCTCCGGCATCGAAGCTGCGCCGCTTCGCATCTTGCAAGCGGCCGAGGCCGCGGGGATGGAGGGACTTTACGACACCCACTACAGGGGGCTGTCCAATGATGCAGCCCATCCGTCCGCGACGGCGCTCAACCGGCATGTCGAGGCTGACGCACAAGGGGTACCGGTCGGGCTGCGTTGGGGCCCGAACGCCCCCGACGTGACGGAGACGCTGTGGCTCGCATGCACGGTCGGTGTCTATCTCGTCAACTGGGTGCGGGAAAAGGTCGGAGACGAGACTCTCACCGAGGAGTTTGGGACCACCTGGGACCTGTTCAAGCGGCAGCATAAGGAATTTGAGGCGCAGACCGCCGCTCAGGCAGCCGCCGCGACGGATGGCACCTAATCGCGTTCCGGCGCCGGCGGGTTAGCGCGCCAGCCGCAGACGCGCCCGCCTTGGCTGTGCCATGCTCGGCCGATGACCAAGAAAGCCGCCCACCCACCAGAGCGCCCCATCACCGTCAAGAGCCCTGCCGGAGTTAGTCACAAGGTCCGCCGCCGAAGGATCCGCAATGTCGCCGGGCCGCACGAGGGTGTCGTCGTCCTATTCCTGCATGGCGCTCGGCCTCTGCCCATCACCGAGCGCTCGGCCCGGGCCCGCGGTTTGATCCGTTAGACTGCGGAGCTGTGCCGGGACGGCGCAGAATTACAACGATTGATAGATTTCTTGGCAAGGAAAATCCCCTTCCCTAATGTCCAGGTATGCCCACCGATGCGAAGAAGCTGGCGCTCGCTTTGATAGCGAAGCACGGGGCGAACGCCCTTCGGATCGCCCAAAAAGCTCTCCGCGAGAGCGATGGAATGATGACCGGATGGGAGAGCGTGATCGCCCAAATCAAGGTGATGAACGGTGCGAACGCGTCGCGCGGCCCGGGCGACCGGATGACGGATGAGGAGCTGATCCGGATCCTCGACGAACCGAGCTGGACTTGGGTCATCGCCGCCGGCGGCCGTTCGGTCATGTCGCCGGGCAGCCTACGGACGGCTCTGTCCCGAGCCAGGGTGCAAACGGAACACGGCGCGAAGGTCACGGACGTCACGCGACTGCCCGGCGGTGGCGTGGTCATCAGCGCCGCCCAGCTGCTCCGCCTCTGGACGCACTTAGGGTGGCTGCCGAATTGATCGCGCTGCACCAGTATGGTGGCGTTGCCCTGCCTCGCGCTCGCGACGCTGCTGATCAAATTCCAGATGCGCCGGCGCTGAGGTCTAGGCCAGCCATACGAGTGCCAGGACGATCGCGAGGCCGCAGGCGACCGCAAGCACTTGGCTGCCCGGCGAGCTCAGCTCCATTTTCGATTTGAAGTTCACCATCAGCCTGCCTCGCTCCCGGGGTCGGTACCTGTGAGAGTGATGCTGGAGCGGCCGTCCCAAAAGAAAAGTCCCGCGCTGATCGACAACAACGCGGAGCGACGAGAGGAATCCATCGGCGCCGGCCTGCAACGGGTTAACCCGTGCTCGGCCGAATGGTTGCTACCTCGACGCCATTGCAGACCTGGACGGTTTATCGTCGCCAGCCGAAGCGTTTCGCCTTCAGCGACGTGGTGGCAATTACGCGGCTCTTGTGGCCGGTGACCCAGGATTCCGCGTCAGCAGCAGTGCGGAAGCCGGTCACGGAGACGGGCTGCATGTCTGGAATGCTGATCTCAACTCGGAAAGCTAGGTCAGACGGGATGATGCGATAGGTCGCATCGGCGTGGGGGTGTCTCTTATCCATAGTCCAGATGTGGGGTGCGGCGACCGGGGTTCGCCCTAGTCATCGTGAGTTATCTGCGACCATCGATGACTACTAATGCGATGCGAGCAGAAATACGGCCGCCAAAAAGATGCCGAGACACAGCACGACGATCGTCATCGGCGTCGACGAGTTGGCACTATCCCAGCGATCGAACACAGGCGCCTCCTGTCGAGGTTACCAGGTAGATCTAGGGGCTGAATGCGGCGGAAAAACCGGATGAATGCGGCGGGAAAAAGCCCCCGGCGGTTTGGTCGCGACCTCGCCAAATCTCGTGCTACTCGATTCCCTTGAATGCTGTCCGGTCCCGTACCGCTAAGCCAAAGCCAGGGGGCCACGGTCGAACTGCACAACGGTTCAACCGTGCAACCGGCCACGGCGGGGGCGGACATTGCGGTCGATCCTGTTCGTCGATAATGACGAAGCGACCCGGTATTTGATGGCTCGCGAGCTCAGAAGCCGAGGCCACGAGGTCACGATTGCCGAGGACTGCGTAGAGGCGCTCGGACAGGTAGAGGCCGGCGCCAAATTTGATCTCGCCTTGATCGACGTCGTCATGCCAAGCGGCAGTCTGCACGGCATTGCCTTCGGCCGGATGTTACGTGTCCGATTCCCGGACGTCCCGATGATCTACATTACCGGCTATCCCGAAATGGCAAAGCGTAAGGAAATCTCGGGGCCGCTCCTTGAAAAGCCGATTGACTTCGACGTGTTGTTGAAAGTGATCGAGGCAGAGCTCGCGGCCTGAGTCCCCCCGTTTCATTTGCGAAAGAAAAGCCCCGCCGGAGTGGGGCTGAGTGAGGTGGAGCTCGGAAGCTATCAGATGCCGATCGGCGGCAGCGCACCGATCATCGAAAGGCCGGACACATGACCGCAAGCGACCAAGCCACACGTGACAAAGCTCTTGCAGGCCGGGGGCCATCCACACATGAGACAGTACCCCATACTGTGTCAACTTCGCTCACCTTTTGCCGAATGCTAAGCTCGCCGCGGTATTCGATGAAATAGCCGTTCCACGGCAACTCGATCCGCTAGCGGAGTTCCAGGATGCTGCCAGTGCAATGCAGAATGGCCCGCGCCGCCCTTTTGTGGGGTATCCGCGACCTGGCGCGGAAGGTTGGTGTTTCGCCCAACACGATCGCCCGGTTCGAGCACGACGATATTTTGCGGAGCTCCACCGTCGCCGCCATCGAACGCATCCTTAAATCCGCCGGCATCGAGTTCATTGCCGAGAATGGTGGCGGTCCCGGGGTACGGCTTGCTAAGCGGAAGTCCAAGCCAAAGCGATAGGCCCACCGACCACCTGCGGCCACACCTCCCCGGTGTCAAGCGAGGCGACTATGGGCGCATTCATCCGCGCGCATCGGCCTGATAGGGCCTAGGGTTCCCCAGTGGATGACTCAGCAAAATCTCTCGCACGCGCTCTGGCCGTCGTTCACGGCACCGGCGCACTAAACGTTGCTGAGCGTGCTCTCGAGAACGTCAGGGTCCTGAAGATGCTAGAGAGCGTCGAGGAGTGGGAGCGCGTCATCGTAGCGCTCAAGGCGATGAAGGGGAAGAAGTAGCCCGCGCCAGCCGCGCCACCTCTACCTTCATCTTGAGCGTCGGCGCCCCACTGTGCCACGTTAGCTCAACGGTGGACAGGGAGGCTACGCATGAACAGGCAGCGCACGTTCTCCGCATCCGATCCCGAAGAGTGCAAGTGGCAGGCCACCACCTGGATTAGGTCGCAAGGCGGCATGATCAAAGTTTTGAAAACGGAGACCAGACGGCTGATGACCCCTGCGGGAATCCGGCGCTATCAGCCCATCCAAGAGGAGTGGGAAACCGTCGTCGACTTCGAGGGTGATTCTGTACCGAAGGGCTAATCAGCATGCCGATCGGCGCCCCTGGTGCCTCGCTGACTGCCGAGGAGTTTCAGGCCCTTCGAGACGTATTGGCCGGGCGCATCATTTCTGATGCCGATCGCGACCGGTTGCTGGAACTCGGTCTCATCGACGAAAAGCTCGGAGGCCCGGCGTTGACGGTGGCGGGCAAAGTCCGATTAGCCTACGGGCAGTGACTGGCGAGGCGCGAGGCTCCCGACATGAACGACCCTGATTTTCTCCGCAATCGCGCGACCGAAATTCGAGCTATGGCCGAGCTCATCAAAACGAAGGACCTGAAATCGCAATACCTCGAGGTAGCGACGGACTACGATCGATTGGCTGCGGAAGCAGATCGGATCGCAAGGCAGCAAGGCACTCACTGATTCTCCCGCCGGGCGCCGTGGTGGCAGTTCGCTCCGCGATTCGATTACCTCTGCGTGCAGCTTGCCTGCTCACGCGCGCAGAACAAATGGAGCCTTACACCCGCGATCAAGTCGGCAGCCAGCCGAGGCGCACCCAAAGCCTGAAGAGCTGGGATGCGTCTATCGTCCCGTCGTTTGGCGTCCTCGTCAGATGGGTGACGGCTGCGCCGTGCTCCGATTGTAGGTGCGCCCTCTTCAGAGCAAGCCGGAGACTGCTTGGCGAGACGGTTGCGCCGCCTCCGGCATGGATGATCCACGTCCGGCCTTCGACGTCGAGGATCCCGATCAGTTCGTCGTCGGTCATTCGGGCTACCTCGAACTCCGCCGGTGGCGCTACATCGCGCCGGGCGCGTAAAGCGCCACGATTGCCATGCCGGTGGTGAGCCAGACCCAACGCCAGGGATTGCCCATGGGCAAATCCTCCTGCGAATAAGTGACCTTTGGTGCGCTCAACACTTGGGTGTGTCAAGCAGGCTGTCGGGCTGGCGTTGAGGGGCACCTTGCGGATGCTCGCAATCATCGTGCTTTGCATCTTTGATATTGCCGCCGCCGGCTGCGATTGATGCTGTCCTCAGAATGTGGGCTGGTGCCAATCGGGAATCAATTTTCGGTTTTGTTCCCGTTCGATGCCGCCCGTTCGCATTGACGGTGAGGGCTCAAATCTATAAACACGTCCGCAGCATACGCCGTGTAACCGCTCTACGCGGAGGGGTGGCCGAGTGGCTGAAGGCGGCGGTTTGCTAAACCGTTATAGGGCCCTAAAGCCCTATCGGGGGTT
>CAVTDT010000038.1:0-11411 GCA_963733525.1 uncultured Alphaproteobacteria bacterium | reverse complement strand
CGCGGCATCTATTTCGTCGGCGCCGCCGAGCCGATGTCCGAATCGCTCGACGGCACCAGTGCAAGGCGCGCGCAGGTGCCCGGCCAACTGCCGCTCGCTTTTGCCCGCGATCTGTTCGAGCGCAAGATCTTCCCCGAGCGCGACCTCCAAAATCGACGCCGCGCTGGTCGGCCAACTACAATCGCAAGCAGCGCATCTGGACGGGCGCCGCCATCGCCGCCTGCGTGCTCGGCCTGCTGCTGCTCTGGCAGGGCGCGGTGCGCCTCGCCGATCTGCAGGCTGCCTACCTGCAACCGCTGCAGCAGCTTCCCGCCGCCATCCGTGCCTCGCGCGAGGTCGAGCGCGACCCGAACAACGTCGTGGCGCAGAACCAGGCGAATGCGGCGCAGATGATCCGTATTGCCGCGCGCATCGACGCGCCCTGGAACGTCCCCTGGTTCCCCGCCGCCTGGTTCGATTCGCTGGGCGAACGCGTGCGCGTCGCGCTCGCCATCGGCCATTGGCGCCTGCTGATGGGCGACATCCGCCTGCATCTGGCCCAGCGCGGCCAGGCGCTCACCTCCGGCGACGTCACCGTGCCGGCGACCGCCGGCGGGCAGATGGCGGAGCTTACGCGGTTGCGTACCTTCGTCGGCGATGCCCTGCTGCTCGAGCGCTTCGCCATTGTCTACAACCGGCTGGTCAATACCCAGGATGTGACGGGCTTGACCGAGCTTCTGCGCTACACGAACGGCATCGAGCCGCCGCCGGCCTATCTCGATCTCGCCCGCCAGATCGAGTTCAACCAGCAGCCCTCCGATCGCGAGCTGCGCGGCGCCTCGATCGATTGGGGGGCGACGACCTTCGACCTCGCCCCTTTGCGCGGGCCGCTAGCGCAGCAGCTCGACCAGCTGGCCGACGTCTATTTCCAGCGCCTCGCCGCCAACGGCGACGCGCTGACGCGACTGCGCACCATCACGGCGGAAGTCGATGCGCTCGCCGGCGCCGGTGCCTTGAGCCAGCCGCCGACCGCGCTCGACACGCTGCAGCGCGACCTCAACCAGACGGCGGCGGTGCTCACCAGCCAGGACGGCACCTGGCTCGCCGGTGGCGACGACAAGAGCTTCGGCGGCACCGCCTTCCAGACGCTGCTGAAGGTGGTCTCCGATTCGCCGCTGTTCGGACCGTCGGCGCGCGACCGGCTGCTGGCGCTCGGCCGCGCCGATCTCGGCCGCTCGATCACCGATGTGAAGCTCGGCGATTCCGCCATCGGTCCGCTCGCGTCGGGCGTTGCCGAGCGCAACCGCGTCGAGCTGACGCCGATCGCCGAGGGGCTGCGCACCAGCCTGCGCAATCTTCTGGCGCGGCCCTTCATGGCGGCCGGCGCCACGACCGTCGATCTCAACACGCTCGGCCGCTCCGGCCCGGTGCGCTGGGATCTCGGCGGTCTCGAGCGCGCCGTCGCGCTGGCCGAGAAATTCGCGCTGTTCACCGCCTCGGATCTGCCGAGCTTCCCGCCGCCCATCCAGGCCGGCGTGCGCGCGGTCGCCCAGCAGCGCCTGACCGGCGCCGTCGTCGCGCAGGTGGTGCGCGCCGTGACGCCGGGCCAGAACACGACCGGACGGCTCGAGGCCGAGCTGAGAAACCAGGTGCAATCCAACGTCGCGGCCTATCCGCTGCTGTCCAAGCTGGTGCAGAGTTTGCGCCAGAACGGCGCGCAGGTGGCGGCGGACCGGCTGCTCAACATCGCCGCCTTGCAGGCGACGGTCCTGCTCGGCCAGATCGACAATCTCCTGGAAGGCGAGGAACTCTATCTGCCGGCGATCACCGCGGCCACCGCTTTCGCCAAGGACAAGATCGACGTCGCCGCTCTCTACGGCCAGGCCGACATGGGCAGCCTGCAGGCGCTGCTCGATCGCGACAAGCAACGCGTGTCTCAGGTCGCGACCGAGCTGGCGCAGCCGCTTCTTACCTTCCTCGCGCGCCCCGACATCGGCAGCGCCGGATCGGACGGCGTGGTCGGCCGCTGGACGCGCACGCTGCAGGAGCTCGACAAGGCGGGGCAGGGAAGGCCGGCCGGATCGCTGGGGGCGCTCGAGCGCTTTCTCACGGCCGAGCTGCCGGAGATGACGCCCTGGAGCTGCGCCAAGCTGGCGGCGCCGCAGCCGCTTACCGGCAGCAACTATTTCTCCGACCAGCTGCGCATCGTCCGTCTCGCCGTGCATCAGCAATGCGTGACGGCCGAGGAGAATCGCATTGCGACCGCCTATCGCACGGTCGAGCGGTCCTTCAACGATCTGCTCGGCGGGCGCTATCCCTTCGCGCTCTATGACGCGGCGGTGTCCGGCGATTTCGCCACCACCGACGATGTCGCGAATTTCTACAAGGCCTTCGATCCCCTGTCGGAAGCGCTGCTCAACGGCATGCACGACCGCGAGCAGGAGGGATCGCAGATGCGCCAGCCGACCGAATTCATCGAGGTGATGAAGAAGGGCCGCGCCTTCCTGAAGCCGTTGGCGGGGCTCGACGACACGGCCGAGGCCGGCGCCAGCATCGAGCCGCATTTCCGCGCCCTCACCAACCACGAGAGAGGCGGCGAGGAGATCATTCAGTGGCAGCTCGGCATCAATGACGAGCTCGTCGATTCCACCATGACCGGCAAGACCCTTACCTGGCACCCGCGCGATCCCATCACGATCTCCTTCCGCTGGGCGAGCAACGCGCCGCGCGTGCCGGTCGGCGTCCTCGGGCGTGGCCGTATCCAGGTCAATGGCCGCACCGTCTCGATCACTTATGAAAATGTCTGGTCGCTGGTGGCGCTGCTGCAGCAGCATCGTCCGCGTCCCAATGAATGGCGCGCCGGCCCCGGCCGCCCGCCGGAAATGGTCGGTTTCGACATTCCGACCGGCCGCAGCGACGGCCGGCCCGGCGCGGAAGGAGCGGCGCGCGTCTTCATCGAGCTCGCGATCCGCGCCTTGCCCGGCGCCGACGGCAAGGCATCGGGCGAGCGCCTCGGCATGCCGGACTTTCCCATCAAGGTGCCGCCGCTGCCGCGCATCGGCACCATCTCGCTCGGCACGCCTTCCAGCAGCTTGTTCGGAACCCAGTAACCCCGTTAACTTATACGGGGACGGCCTCTCATCCCCTTTAGGGAATTCATGCGCGACGTAACTGCCTTGCTCGATCCGATCCCCGGCGACAGCCCGGCCGGACCGGATCTGCGCTATGCCGGGCTCTATGACACGCTGCAGGAGCTGCGGCGCGAGGACGACAGCACGGCGCCGCGCGGCATCTGGCAGATGAAGCTCAAAGCTGCCGATTGGAACGGCGTCATCGAGACCGCGAGCGAAGCGCTCGCGACCCAGACCAAGGATCTGCAGATCGGCGTCTGGCTGGCCGAGGCGCTGGTCGCGCGCGATGGGCTCGCGAGCCTGCCGCGCGGCTTCGATGCGCTCGCCGCGCTCGTCGAGCATTTCTGGCCGTGCTATGGCCGCAGATCGGCGAAGAAAACGATCTCGATTTCGCGCCTGGCGCCGCTCGACTGGCTCGACTTCGAAGCTGCCGGCGCGCTTTGCCCTCACCGAGATCGCCCAATCCGACCCGCCGATCACTTGGCATCTCTACCTCTCGACCCAGCGCGCTTTGGCGATTCCCGGCGCGAACAAGGGCAAGGGCGAGAAGCCGTCGAAGACGATGGAAGGGCTGATGCAGCTCGTCGACCAGACGCCGAGCGCCTTCTATCAGCAGCGTGCCGCCGAGATCACCGCCGCGCTCGAGGCGGTGAGCCGGCTCAAGGCGCAGCTGCGCGCGCAATGCGGCGATGCCGCGCCGAGCTTCGTCAAGATCGGCGGTGCGCTCGCCGCGCTGCAGGGATTCATCCGAGCGGAGCTGATCAAGCGGGGCCTTCCGGTCGATGCTCCGCCGGCCAACGAGGCGCCGCCGGTCCAGCCAGAAGAGATGACGATGCCCGATGACAGCGACGAGCCGGCGAGTGCCGCCGAAGCGGAAGAAGCGCCGCACAGCGAGGAAGCCGCACCACCTCCCGCCGCCGCAGCGGCCGCCTCCTCCGGCCCGCTGGTGCTGCGCGACCGCGCCCACGCCTATCGCGTGCTGACCCAGGTCGCGCAATATCTCGAGCGGACCGAGCCGCACAGCCCGGTGCCGCATCTCATCATGCGCGCCGTCGCCTGGGGCAGCATGTCGCTGCCCGAGCTGCTCGACGAGATTCTGCGCGAGGACACCAACAGCATCTACCGGCTGCTCGGCCTCGGCAATCAGGGCGGCGGCAATGGCGGCGGCGCCAGCACCGGCGGCGGCAAGCCGCGCACGCCGCGCGGCTAGGAGCAGATCCGATATGCCTCCGGCCGCGCGAATCGGCGATCAGGTGCTGCAGGACGGGCCGCATTGCCACGCGCCGATCCATCCGGCAGCCCCGGTGCCGGCACCGGCACCGCATCCGGCCCTGCCGCTCGCCATCATCTCCGGCTGCTTCACCGTCCTGATCGGCAACCAGCCGGCGGCGACCGCGACCAGCAACACGGCGCCTTGCCTGCTGCCGGGCTGCGTGCCGGGCGGGCCCGGCATGGTGGCGCTGGGCTCGACCACCGTGCTGATCGGCAATCTGCCGGCGGCACGCATCAACGACATGACGACGCATATGGCCTGCGTCGCGCCGATTCCCGGCCCGACCGGAAAGATCCTGCCGCCCGGCTGCCCCACCGTCCTCATCGGCGGCTAGCTCTTGCGGCTCTCGCTCGCCGATCGTTTCGCGCCGATCTGTCCGCGCTGCCGCGCCGCGGGCCGGCCGGTGTCGCAATTGCATTTTGCGGGCGGCATGCCGAAGGACGAGCTCGTGCGCCACGGCCAGCTCGTTTGTGCGGTTGGCGAATGCGGCGCGCGCTATCCCATCATCGACGGGCTCGCGGTGCTGGTACCGGACCTCGAGCGCTATCTCGGCGATGCTGCCGTCTATCTGCTGACGCGCGACGACCTGCCGGCCGAGACCATGGATTTGATCGGCGCGCATCTGCCGACCAACAGCTTCTTCGACGCGGCGCGTCAGCATCTCAGCTCCTATGCGCGCGATCATTACGGCGCCTGGGACCCCGAGGAATCGCACGATTCGTCGCCGCCGGGCTCGAGCTGGAGTTCTCGTCGAGGCGGGGCTCGCGCGCGCCGGCAGCGTTGCCGGGCCGGTGATCGAGCTCGGCTGTGCCGCCGGCGGCGGCTGCTTTCGCATCGCCGAGCGACTCGGATTGCCGGTGCTCGGTCTCGATCTGTCGGCGCCACTCATTCGTCTCGCGCAACAAATCTCCGAGCGCGGCACGGTGCGTTATCCGCGTCGCATCTCCGGCACCGCCTATCGCGATCGTGCCTTCGCATTGCCCTTCGCCAAGCGCGAGCTTGTCGATTTCTGGCTCGCCGACGCGCTGACGCCGCCGCTTGCACCGGGCGCCGCCGGTCTCGTCATTGCGGTTAACCTTGTCGATTGCGTGCAGGATCCGGCGCGGCTGATTTCCGTCGTCGCCGATTTGTTAAGGCCGGGCGGCAAGGCCATCCTCGCCACCCCCTTCGACTGGTCGGTGGCGGCGACGCCGCGCGAGCGTTGGCTTGGCGGCCGATCGGCGGCGGAAACGGCGCCGTCCCTGGCCGCCGCGCTGGCCGGCGAGCCCCGGCTTTCGCCGCTCGCAATCGAGCCGGATCTGCCCTGGACGATACGGTTGCATGAGCGCGCCACGATGCATTATCGCGTCGAGTTAATACTTGCCGAAAGGGCTGTGGGTTAACTCGGAATCGCTTTACGTTTCATAGAAATATGTTACGGTCTTAAAAAAAGACGTCTACGCGTTTTGGACCGACGCGACCAACAAAGTACGTGATTTTTCATACGGAGACTCCGCCCCGGAATACCGGAGCGGGGTGGGTCCGCTCGCCGCTTCACTATCAGGGGGCATTCAGCCATGACGGAATCTATTCAGAAGAAGCTGGGGCGGGTCCGTCCGCCGCGGGTTCAGATCACCTACGACGTCGAGACCGGCGGCGCGATCGAGAAGAAGGAGCTTCCGTTCGTCGTGGGCGTGCTTGGCCGACCTGTCGGGCCAGCCGGAGCAGCCGCTGCCCAAGATGAAGGACCGCAAGTTCGTCGAGATCGATCGCGACAATTTCAACGACGTCATGGCGGGTTGCGCGCCGCGTCTCGCCTTCCAGGTGCCGAACGCGCTGCAGAACGACGGCAGCAAGCTCAACGTCGAGCTGAGCTTCAAGGAGATCGACGATTTCGAGCCGGTGCCGGTGATCAAGCAGATCGAGCCGCTCGCCAACCTGTTCGAGGCGCGCCAGCGGCTGAGCGACCTGCTCACCAAGCTCGACGGCAATGACGAGCTCGACGCGCTCCTCGCCGACGTGATCGCGAGCACCGAGAAGCAGGAAGAGCTGCGCGCCCAACTGGCGAAGCCGGCGGACGGCGAAGCCGCCCCCGAAGCCGGCGAATGAGGAGTTACGGATCATGGCAGAAACCGAAGGCGGCAACCAGGTGGCAGACGGCCGGCGATGCCGGAGTCTCGCTGCTCGACCGGATCTCGGCGAGGGCAAGCTGGCCCGCGACGATTCGCAGCGGGAACACGCCCGCGACCTGATCGCCGAATTCGTCAACCAGGTCCTCGCCGAGGGCGGGAAGGTCAGCAGCGACGTCGTCGAGGCGATCAATCGCCGCATCGCCGCAGATCGACGAGCTGATCAGCGCGCAGCTCAACGAGGTGCTGCACCACCCGACGTTCCAGAAGCTGGAAGCGTCCTGGCGCGGTCTGCACTACCTCGTGATGAACAGCGAGACCGGCACGCGCTCAAGCTGCGCGTGCTGAACGTCGCCAAGAAGGAAGCTGCTGAAGGACCTCGAGAAGGCGGTCGAGTTCGACCAGAGCGCGCTGTTCAAGAAGGTCTACGAAGAGGAGTACGGCACCTTCGGCGGCGCTCCCTACAGCTGCCTGGTCGGCGACTACGAGTTCGGCCGGCACCCGCAGGACATCGCGCTGCTGCGAGAAGATGTCGAACGTCGCGGCCGCGGCGCACGCGCCGTTCATCGCCGCGCGCCAGCCCGCAGCTGTTCGACATGGAACGGCTTCACCGATCTCGGCGTGCCGCGCGACCTCGCCAAGATCTTCGAGAGCGCGCGAGCTGATCAAGTGGCGCTCGTTCCGCGACAGCGAGGACTCGCCGCTACGTCGTCGCTGGCCTGCCGCACATGCTGCTGCGCCTGCCCTACGGGCCCGACACCATGCCGGTCGAGGGCTTCAACTTCGTCGAGGACGTGGACGGCACCGATCACGCCAAGTATCTCTGGGGCAATGCCGGCCTATGCGCTCGCCGAGCGCATCACCAACGCCTTCGCGCTGCACGGCTGGTGCGCGGCGATCCGCGGCGTCGAGGGCGGCGGCATGGTCGAAGGCCTGCCGGCCCACACCTTCCACACCGACGAGGGCGACGTCGCGCTGAAGTGCCCGACCGAGATCGCCATCACCGACCGCCGCGAGAAGGAGCTGTCGCGATCTCGGCTTCATCCCGCTGGTGCACTGCAAGGACACCGACTACGCGGCGTTCTTCGGCGGCCAGACCGCCAACAAGCCGAAGCTCTACAACACCAACGAGGCCAACGCCAACGCGCGCCTCTCGGCTCGATGCTGCCCTACATCCTCGCCGCGTCGCGCTTCGCCCACTACATCAAGGTGATCATGCGCGACAAGATCGGCAGCTTCATGACCGCAGGCGAACGTGCGAGATCTTCCTGAACACGCTGGATCACCAACTACGTCCTGCTCAAGGACGATGCGGCCCAGGCCCATGAAGGCGAACTATCCGCTGCGCGAGGCCGCGGTCGACGTGACCGATGTTCCGGGCAAGCCCGGCAGCTATCAGCGCCATCGTGTTCCTGCGGCCGCACTTCCAGCTCGAGGAGCTGACCGCCTCGATCCGGCTGGTCGCCGAGCTGCCGGCCGCGGGCACCTGGGAATAGCCGCCTGATTGAATTCGCCGGCGGCGCGGCTTCGCGCCGGGCCGCCGGTCCTTCCCACATGAATCGGAGGGCAACTAGATGCCTGATATCATCCTCGACCTCGGAGACGACATTAAGGGCGAGAGCTCGGTCAAGAATTTCGAGGACAAGATCCTCTGCAACTCCTTCTCCTTCGGCGCCAACCAGCCGATCGACGTCTCGCGCAACAAGGGCCGTACCACCGGCACGGTGAACGTGTCCCAGATCCACCTCACGCGCGACTATGATTCCGCGTCGCTGCTGATCCTGAATTCGCTGTTCCTCGGCAAGACCTTCGAATTGGCGAAGATCCACTTCCTCTACGCCGCTGCCGATTCCGAGGAAGCCCAGGTCGAGCTGATGACCGTGACCCTGACCAACGCCATGATCGCCGATTACCAGATCGGCGCGGCGGTGGGCGGCGGGGCCATGTCCGAGCAGCTCACCATCGGCTTCACGGCCATCGACTGCTCCTATGCGGTGCAGGAGGAAACCGGCGAGAAGGGCTCGGGCAACATCACCGCGAGCTACGATTTGCTCACCGGTACCGCGGCCGAGAGCAGCTCCTAGCAGCAGCCTTAACGCTTGCCGTCAGCAGCCCCGGCCTCGCCGGGGCTGCCCTTTTGGAGCGGTCGGACGAAAGTGCCGGTTCCACGCATCATCGAAGGCGCCTCGGTGCCGCTGTTCGACAGGCTGGTCGACCTCACGCCCGAAGAGCGGCGCGAGGTGCCGAGCTGGCGTCGGCTCAGCCGCGACGAGGCCAAGGAATTGGTGGCCCGCGAGCTCGCCCATCTGTTCGACGCGCGCCGCGCCGAGACGCTCGAGATCGCGGCCGAGCGCACCGACCTCACCGTCCTCGATTACGGCATTCCCGATTACGGCAATCGCTCGCCCGCCGATTCCATGTCGCGCCGCCTCTTCGAGCGCGCCATCCAGCGGGCGATCATCGCCTTCGAGCCGCGCCTCATCGGCCCGGAAGTCGAGCTCGAGACGGTTGCCGGGCGTCCCAGCGCGCTGCGCGCCCGCATCATCGGCGTGCTCGCGACGGGCGATATCGTCGAGCCGGTGAGCTTCGAGATCGATCTCGGCGTCCGCCGCCCCGCGGAGGTGGAAATTGGCGGGTGAGCTCGACGAGCTGCTCGAGCATTATCAGCGCGAGCTCCTCTATCTCCGCCGTGCCGGCGTCGAGTTCGCGCGGACCTATCCCAAGGTCGCGGCCAGGCTGGAGATCGGCCCCGAAGGCAGCGCCGATCCGCATGTCGAGCGGCTGATCGAGTCCTTCGCCTATCTTGCGGCGCGCGTCCAGCGCAACATCGATGCCGAGTTTCCGAAGCTGGTCGAGGCGCTGTTCTCGGTCCTCTACCCGCAGCTCGCCAATCCGGTGCCGGCGATGGCGATCGCGCGCTTCGACATCGATCCGACCAAGGGGCAGAGCGCCGCCGGCGTCACGATCGAGCGCGGCACGCCGGTTCATGCGCTCGCCGAGGACGATCTGCGCTGCCGGTTCCGCACCTGCTTTCCCGTGACGCTGTGGCCGGTCGAGATCAAGGCCGCCGACATCCTCACCACCGATCGTTTCGACTTCCTCGACCACGACCATGCGGCTTCGGTGCTGCGTCTGCATTTCGAGGCGAGTCCCGAGACGTTCGCGGCGCTCGCCGGGCGGCGCCTGCGCCTCTTCATCGCCGGCGACGCCGTCTCGGCCAGCTCGCTGCTCGAGCTGATGCTGACCGGCGCCGACCGCGTCGCCTTCCTGCCCTACGAGTCCAAGCCGATCGTGCAGCCCTTGCGCGAGGCGGTGCAGCCCGTCGGATTTGCCGACGAGGACGGTGTTCTGCCCTTCCCGGACAATGGCCATCCCGCCTACCGGCTGCTGCAGGAATATTTCGTCTTTCCCGAGAAGTTCCGCTTCGTCGACATCACCTTCCCCAAGCTCCCCGAAGGTGTGGGCAATGTCGATCTGCTGTTTCTCCTGACCTACCAGCCGCGCCGCGGCATGCCGGTCAGGCCCGACAATTTCCTGCTCGCCTGCACGCCCATCATCAACCTCTTCTCGAAAGTGGCGGAGCCGCTGCGGCTCAATCATCGCAAGAGCGAGTACCGCATCGTCCCCGACGCGCGCCTCGAGCGTGTGACCGAGGTGCATTCGGTGACGCAAGTGGTCGGCAATACGCTGACCGGCGACAAGCGGATCGAATACCGGCCCTATTTCTCGACCGATCACTTCTGGGACCGCGAGGCGCCGGAAGCCTTCTGGTTCGCGCGCCGCTTGCCGACCGACCGGCGCGAGGCGCCGGGCTCCGACGTCTATCTCTCCTTCGTGTCGCTCGATCTCGAGCCGAGCCAGCCGGCCGACAACACCATCCTGGTGCATTGCCTCTGCACCAACCGCCAGCTCGCCGAGCAGCTGCCGGCGGGTGCGGTGCTGCAGATCGAGCTGCCGGCCCCGGTCTCGCGCATCACCTGCCTCACCCGGCCGACCTCGCCGCGCCAGCCGGCGCTCGCCGGCGAGACCGCCTGGCGCCTCGTCTCGCACCTGTCGCTGAACTATCTGTCGCTTGCCGAGGGCGCGGAAAGCCTGCGCGCCTTCCAGGAGATCCTGCGCCTCTACGCACCCGCGCTCGATGCGGTGGCCGAGCAGCAGATCCAGGGCATCCGCGCCATGGGCTGCGAGCGGGTGACGCGGCGCATCACCGACCGCGGCCGCGCCGCCGTATGCCGCGGCCTCGGCATCACGCTTGATTTCGACGAGCGCCGCTATGTCGGCAGCTCGCCCTTCCTCCTCGCCAACGTGCTCGAGCGCTTCTTCGGCCTCTACGCGTCGGTGAACGCTTTCACCCAGCTCAGCATCACGAGCCAGCAGCGCAGCGGGATTTGGTACTCATGGCCGGCACGGATCGGGGCGAAGGCGCTGGTTTAGGCAAGCGCCTGGCCGAACGCGGCTACGAGTTCGAGTTCTTCCAGGCGCTCGCGCTCCTGGAGAAGTTCGGCCTCGCGCGCGGCCGCGTGTCGCTCGGGCTGGGCTCCGAGCCCGATGCCGAGCCGCTCAGGCTGTCCTCGCCGATCAGCCTCAAATTCCCGGGAACCGACATCGCCCGCATCGACGGCGCCGATGTCAAATCGCGCCCGACCGTGCATGCCAACGTCATGACCCTCGCCGGCCATGGCGGACCGCTGCCCGACTGGGTGACCGAGCTCCTGTCGCTGCGCCTGTCGCGCCGCGACCGCGGTCCGCGCGATTTCCTCGATATCTTCAACCATCGCTTCCTGTCGCTGCTCTACCGGGTGCGCGCCCGCGCCCGCGTCGCCTTCGGCTTCTCGCGGCCCGATCGCAGCCCGGCGGCGCGCTACCTCTACTCGCTGATGGGGCTCGGCACGCCGCGTCTGCTCAGCCGCATGGGCATCA
>CAVTDT010000037.1:0-6586 GCA_963733525.1 uncultured Alphaproteobacteria bacterium | reverse complement strand
GGCGTCCTACCCGCGGGATTAACGATCAGCCGCTCCTGCGTGCGCGCATGTAACTGCGCAGAACAGCGTTGATCTTGGTCTGATACCGGCGTTCTCGCTTGAAAAACCGGACCACGTCCGCGTCGAGGCGGATGGTAATGGACTTTTTCGGCTCCGGCATGACGAGTTGCGCCTTCTTCCAGAACGCGGCATCGGTGGTCCGAGCGTCCGGGTCGCGTTTGATCCCAGCACGGATTTCCGCGTCCGTCATATTCTTCAACCGCGTCCAGTCGGTGCCCGATTTACGAGCCCCGGCCGTGGCGCTCGCGGAGATACGCCCGCCGCTCTTGGGGCTCTGCTTTCCACGCTGAGATGACGCGTCTCTCATCCTCTCCTCGAAACCAGCGAATGCCGCCTTGGCAGCCTCGCGATCAAGGCCCACCAGGGACGCACAAAGAATCGTAATCCCTGGTTTTCCTGCTTTGCTTTGGTCAGGTCGTCAGACGTACGGATACTAGACGATGTCGGCCTCTGCTCCTCCGGCGGAAGGGCGAAACCGGTTTTCCCTTGACCAACCGCGTCGGATCTGGTACAAAACAAGAACAATAGGCGTGGTAGGGTTCGCTCGGTCTCGCGAAGTCGCTTCCGACAAGTCTGGGATCAATCGCAATGCAGCCGATCGTGAAGCAGCGTATCGCCGAGCTCTGAGGATCTGTGCCGGCGTTTCCACGTGCGGCGACTTGATCTGTTTGGATCGGCCACGCGCGGTGACTTCGACGCCCGCCGCAGTGACCTCGACTTCCTCGTCGAGTTCGAGCACGATCCCAAGCTAGCCGCGCTTGACGCCTATTTCGGCCTCAAGGAGGCACTTGAAGCGTTGCTCGGGCGGCCGGTCGACCTCGTGATGCCGGACGCGGTCAAAAACCCCCACCTCAAGACCAGCATCGAAGAGAGCCGCGAGACCGTTTATGCGGCGTGAGCCGCGCGCCTATCTCTGGGACGCGCATCAGGCGACCGTCGCAATCAGAGAATTCACGCACGGCAAGAGCCGGGACGACTTCGCACAGGACCTACTGCTGCGGTCGGCGGCAGAGCGCCAGTTCGAGATCATCGGCGAAGCCTTGAGCCAGCTGGCGAAAGCCAATCCGGAAATAGCGGCGAAGGTGCCGCATCTTCCACGCATCATCGCCTTCCGAAATATTCTCATCCACGGCTACGCCGTAATCGACCAGATGACGGTATGGCGCGTGATTGAAGAGAACCTGCGCGAGCTTGAGGAGGCATTGATGTCGCTCCTCGGCGAGGGCCCGCAACCTTAACGCTGCGCAGTCACCACCGCTCTAGCCTGCTTCGCTTCGCTTCGCTTCGCTTCGCGCCCCTCGCCGGGCGCGACGCCGCTTCCGCGCGCCCACCTCCGCGCCGCACCTTCAGGACGGTCCCCTTTCCCCTCCAACCATCGAGAGTCCGCCCATGACCCCGCGCCATCAGCGTTTCGTCGAGGAGTACCTAGTCGATCTCAACGCGTCGCAGGCGGCGCTGCGCGCGGGGTATTCGGCGCGGGTGCACAAGCAGATCGGCTGGCGGCTGCTGCACCGGCCGGACGTGAAGGCGGCGGTCGATGCTGCGATCGACGAGCGCAGCCGGTCGATGCGCGCGACGTCGGCGCGCGTGCTGCTGGAGCTGGCGCGCGTCGCCTTCGCCGATCCCACCCGCATCGCCGAGTGGGGCCCGGCGGGCCTCACGCTCAAGCCGCACGACACGCTGCTGCCCGACGACAAGGCGGCGATCCAGGAGATCGTGGCCTTTCCCGAGGGCGGGCCGACGCGGGTGCGCCTCCACAGCAAGCTGCGCGCCCTCGAGCTCCTCGCCCGCCACCTCGGCCTCCTCGACGAGCGCGGTGCCGGCGCCGACGCCGCGCGCACCGGAGAGGAGATCGTCGCCGCCGCCAAGCGGGCCCGCGAGATGATCATCGAGCGCGTCCGTCGTATGCGCGAGGAAAACCAGGCGCTGACCTCACCGGCCCTGTCGCGGGGCTCCGATGCGGCGAACGCCGGCGCCGAGGACGACGCGGCCGACGGCGACACCGCGCGCGATGTCACAGCCGGGGACGCCGCCCGCTGAGCCCCCTCAATTCACCTTCGGCATCGGCTGGGCGGTGACGCTGATGCTGCCGTTATGGGCGAATACGAGCACGCTCGTCTTCTCGGCGCCCATATGCCATTCGCCATAGCCGCCGTTGGCGAAGGACACGTAGGTGTCCTGCACGCTGGCTTTGAGCTGCGACACCTGCTCGCCAATCGAGGCGGGATCGGACGCCACGACCAGGTAGCGCTCGCCCGGATCGGCCTGGACCCCCGCATAGAGAGTTTTTCCGTGAAACATGAAGACGCTGCGCGGCAGCTCCCGCACCGGATTGCCGAGGCCGTCCAGCAGGAGGATCCGTGGCGAGAACAGCGTCTGGTCGAGCGGCTCGCTCCTGACGGTCACCAGATACCGCGCCGGCGAGATCGGCAGGCTGAACGCCACATAGGAGCTCCGCGTGCCGTCGGCCGCTTGGATGCAGCGGAGATCGGCGGCGACGATCGCCACCTTCGTCTCCTTGCCGGCGTCGAGCGCCACCGGGTACGCCGTAATCAGCTCCGGCCCCGTGGCGCAGGCGCGGCCGTCGAGGCTGACGAGCGGAGCCACCTTGGGGCCTCCGCAGGCCGCGAGCAGCAGCAGCAGCAACGCGGCGAGCGCCGCACCGCGTCCTGGGAATTGCCGCTGCCGCATTGGCGGCCTACTGCAGCAGCTTGCCGACCGTCTGCGCCGACTGCTCCGTCGCCAGCCGCAGGCCGGTGATGGCGCCGGGCGGATCGGCCATCAAGGCGTCGAAGGTGCCGTAGCGCAGCGACGGATCGGGCGCGATGGTGACCGCATTCGTGGGGTTCCTGATGGGATTGTAGAACACCGCGTCCTGCATCAGCACGGTGCCGTCCCGAGCATTCACCAGACGCGCAGCGACGGCGAAGTAGGGGCGATAGGGCGTATCGCCCACGACGCCCGCGGCGATGTAGCCATAGAAGCCGATGACGAGATCGAGATAGGCGTCCGCCTGCGGTTCCGGCCCGATCGGATACTTGGCGAGGAAGCCACCTTTTGGGTCGCGGACGACGGGAACCACCGAGACGGTATAGCCCTGCGCCTCCAAGTTCGCGGTGAGGCTCGCGATGAAGCAGTCCTGCTCCGAGAAGCTCTGCTGCTGCAGCAGCGCGGTGAAGTTGCTCTCGCGCGACGACTGCAGGCCCGCATCGATGAGCGCGCCCACGAGGCCGAAGCTCTGGCCGACGGTACTGGCCAGGATCACCGACGGATGCTCCGGCGACCTCGGCGTCAGAATGCCGATGCTGTGGACATCCTCGGCGGTTGCGTGATCGTAGGGAATCTCCTGCAGCTTCGCGCAACCCGCCAGTAGTACCGCCGCGATCGCGGCAACGGCCACGCGCCAACGTCCTTGCAAGCCCATGCTGCCCCCAATGCCGCAACACCGCATCGATGCCGCAGCTCCCCCGTCCAACTAGTCTGACGAGAGTAGCAACGGCGATTTCGGGAATCAACCGTTGGTGCATTTGTCCGCGGCCTCGGCCCGCTTTCGGCGCGCCCGCGCCTGATGTCACAGCGGCGCCGGCGCCCCGTTGATCCCGCGTTAACCAGGCCGTCTACATATGAGGGCATGCCCTACGGCGATTCCGATGTCGGTTTTCTGCTGGCGCTCCATGCCTATTGGGAGCAGAAGCGCGCCGGCCGCGATCTCCCCGATCGTGCCGACGTCGATCCCGTGGAGATGCCGCCGCGCCTGCTGCCCTATCTCTTCATCGTCGAATACGCGCAAATCCCCGGGCGCTGGCGCTACCGGCTGATGGGGACGGAGATGGTGGAGCGGCTCGGCGCCGATCTCACCGGCCGCTTTCTCGACGAGGTCCTGGGCGGCCGCTATTGCAATTATCTCGTGCCGCTCAACGACGAGATCCGCGCCGGGCGCCAGCCGATCTACACCGAGAGCACGCTCACCAGCGACGACGGCGGCGTGCTGCTGACGAAGCGCATGCTGGTGCCGCTCACCAGCGGCGGCGACGAGGTGGCGATGATCCTCGGCGCGCAGACCTATCACGGCGCCCACGCCGCCCCCGCCCATTCACTGGTGCTGAGCGACGGCGGCGCCATCGAGGAAGTGCGCCGGAGACTGCTGCCGGCGTGAGGCCTGCGGAAGCATCCCGCGTCCTTCGACGCGCTTCGCTTGCTCATCCTGGAGATCTTTGCGCGGTTGGGTCTGTAGGTCGGAGTATGGATTGGGCATGTGTTTTTGCCGGCGATGGGGCCGGGCTGGAAGGGAAGCGAGCGTCTGAGGTCTGCGGCATCAGTTTATGGATGGACGCAGGCATGCCATCGCCTGAGGTTGAAAGCGAGGCAGGCGAGGGTGAGGGCAAGGGGGGCAAGGGTGTTGCGGGCGGCGGAGAAGTAGCGCATGCGGTGGAAGCCATACCATCGCTTGAGGGTCCCGAAGACCGCTTCCACGGGCCGGCGCTTGAGCGAGAGCGCGTGATTTTGCTCGACCTCCTCGGGCGGGAGCGGCTGGTTGCGTTTGCCACGCCGCATGATGCCGCAGGCAATGCCTTGGGCCTGGAGATGCTCGCGCATGCGCGCGGCGTCATAGCCGCGATCGGCGTAGACGACAGCCTCGTCGCCTTGCACCAGCTCGGGCCCCACCATCACCTCCTGGAGATTGGCCGGCGTCAGGCGCTCGGCGCGCACCAGGCTCGAGCCTTGATCCACCGCCACATGCATCTTGTAGCCGAAGGTGAACCGGCCGCGTTCGTTGCCGGTGCCAAAGCGGGCGTCGGGATCGGCCGGGCTCACCTCGCCTTCCGACATGCGTGGCCGACGTGCCGCGCTCGACACCAGCGAGGCATCGATCAAGGTCCCCGCCTTCACTACCAGCCCGCGCGCCTCCAACTGGCGCAGCAGCTCGGCAAACAGCCGCTCCGCCAAGCCGGCTTTCGACACCGCCTCCCGGAACCGCCAGATCGTCGTGTGGTCCGGCGTCGCATCCTCCGCCGACAGCCCCACAAAGCGCAGAAAGCTCAGCCGGTCGAACAGCGCCGCCTCCATCGCCGGGTCCGAGAGCCCATACCAGCGCTGCAGCAGCAGCACCTTGAACATCATCAGCGGCGGATAGGCCGGTTCCCCCTTCGCCGCCCGGTGCAAGCCATCCAGCGCCCGCTCGAACGGTGCCCAGTCCACCAGCCCATCCACCTCCGACAGCGCATCCCGACGCCGCTTCCCGCGACCGCTCAACGCACCATCCAGAAAGCTCATCTGGCCAATCCGACGACGCGGCATCCATCCCTCCATGTCCAGACCTCAAACATGGAATCACAAACACCTATCCGCGCAAAGATCTCCAGGATGAGGAGCATTGTGATGGCATAAAGAAAAGCGCCTCATCCTGAGCCGGCGCGATAGCGCCGAAGTCCAAGGACGACGGGCGAGCCGATCGTGTACGATCGGATCTAGAACGGATGCCGGAACTTGATCTCGCTGCGCGCCGTGCTCGTCCGTGCGCCGACGGCGTCGAGGCGCGAGAGCGCGACGTCGGCGCCGATCGGCCGGTGCCGTCGATAGGCATAGCCCGATTGGCCGTCGTCGTGCGCTGGTTTGCGCCCCAGGGCGCTGGTCGCGGGCGCTCTCCTCCTCGAGGCGAAGGCCGAGGCGGTGGCTCTCGCCGCGACGGCCGCCGGCAAAGTCGCGGCCGACGCTGCTGGTGAAGGAGAGCGTCTGGGTCGCGAGCGCCGCGTCGCCGGTCGCGGTTCTCGTGGCGCCGCGATCAGGCCGAGCTTCCAGCCGGCGAGATCGCGGCCCAGCGAGAGACGCGCCTGCTCGGTCGAGCGGCGTGTCGAGGGTGCCGAAGGCGGTGCGGCGAAGCCGCACGTCGCCGCCGAGCTTCCAGCCGGCGAGCGCGCTCGCTCCCATCAGATGGCGGAATTCCGAGCGCGCTCCGCACCCGCCGAAGCCCGGGCGCTGTCGCTGGCAAGGCCCAGGGCGAAGAAGGCGTCGGCGCGGTTGATGTGGAACTCGTGCACCGGCGGCGCCAGCGCCGTGCCGCAGAGCCGGCGATCGACGGCCGGCCGTGTCGGCGACGCGTCGCCGCCGGCGGCGGAGCAGGCCGGACAGGGATGGAGCCCGCCGCTATCGGCGGGATCGGCGAAGCCGGCAGCGATGTCGCGGGAGCGAGGCGGTCGGCCTATCATTGCCGCGCGCGCCGCGGCGACAGGAGAAGGAAGCTGGCTCCGCGTATCAGCGCCGCGAAAGGACCGACGACAGCCGCGGAAACCCCATCCCCTCTACCTATCTGAACTCGGCGCGCTCCACGCCGCCACCCCTCGCCGGAATAAATGAGCGAAGGCCGCTGTTGTCCACCGCATCGGTCTTCGCTGCGTCGCGAGACGAGGGTGGCGTCCGGCGGCTTAATGCCGGGTTAAACATAACTTCGGCAAGCCCGATATCTCCTGTGGATGACATCGCGCGCGACGCTTCGACAAAAGTTTTCCGAAAAGATACGAGAAGCTGC
>CAVTDT010000036.1:0-183872 GCA_963733525.1 uncultured Alphaproteobacteria bacterium | reverse complement strand
TCGAATCTCGCCGGGTGCGCCAATTATTCAATCGGTTACGAGAGCCATCGACGTCGATCAAGTGGTCCTAGCTAGCGCATAGCTAGCAGCTCTTGTAACCTCGGCAGGAGTACACCGATCTGACAATGATCGGTGCTGGGCTCTGTCCGAGAATGGCAGGACAGCCCACCGGACGCGATCACCCAAGCCGAACCTGCAGCCGATGCGTGGTGCCGTCGTCCGCCAGCCGCAGGCGCAACGGCCGCTCCATGATCGACTTCTCGTCGACTGCGGCGAAGGCAATGCCGCGGCCGACGCCGTCGGGGTTCTCGACCACGATCTCGTAGCGTGCCGAGCGGTGTCGGAGCGTCATCTCGAAGCCCGGCCACGCCTTGGGAATGCACGGGTCGAGATGCAGGATTTCGCCCTGCAGGCGCAGCCCGAGGATGCTTTCGACGCCGGCGCGCTGCATCCATCCCGCCGAGCCGGTGTACCAGGTCCAGCCGCCGCGCCCGACATGGGGCGGCGTCGGCATAGACGTCGGCGGCGACGACATAGGGTTCCACCTTGTAGCGGTGCACATCCGCTCGGCGTGCGGGCGTGGTTGATCGGGTTGAGCAGCGAGAACAGCCCGGCGGCCTTGTCGCCCTCGCCGAGCGCCGCGAATGCCATCACCGACCACAGGGCGGCATGGGTGTATTGGCCGCCGTTCTCGCGGATGCCGGGCGGATAGCCCTTGATGTAGCCGGGATCGAGCGGCGTCTTGTCGAACGGCGGCGTGAACAGCAGCGCCAGCCGATCCTCGCGGACGGATCAGCTCGCGCTCGACCGCCGCCATGGCGCGGGCCGCGCGCTCGGCGATCCGCCGCGCCCGAGATCACCGCCCAGGACTGCGCGATCGAATCGATCCGGCATTCGCGCGCTCGCCGCCGAGCCGAGCGGCGTGCCGTCGTCGAACCAGCCGCGCCGGTACCAGTCGCCGTCCCAGGCCTCGCGCTCGAGCGACGGCCTGCAGCGCGCTCGGCATGCGCGCGCCAGGCCGCGGCGCGAGCCGTCTCGCCGCGCGCGTCGGCGAGCGGCGCGAAGGCGCGTCAGCGCCGCGTGCAGCAACCAGCCGAGCCAGACGCTCTCGCCCTCGCCCACGTTCGCCGACGCGGTTCATGCCGTCGTTCCAGTCGCCGGTGCCGATCAGCGGCAGCCCGTGGCGCGCCGACCGCGAGGCTGTGCGTCGAGGCCGCGGGCGCAGTGCTCGAACAGCGTGCCGACCTCGTCGGAGACCGTCGGCTGGAAGAAGCTGTCGTGCTCGCCGGCCGCCAGCCGCTGGCCCTCCAGGAACGGAACCACCTCGTCCAGCACGGCGGCGTCGCCGGTCGCGTCGACATAATGCGCGACGGCGTAGGCGAGCCACGCCCGGTCGTCGGAGATCCGCGTGCGCACGCCCTGGCCGGAATGCGGCAGCCACCAATGCTGGACGTCGCCCTCGACGAACTGCCGCGCCGCCGCGCGCAGCAGGTGCTCGCGCGTCATCGCCGGGCAGCGCGGCGGCGAGCGCCATGCCGTCCTGCAACTGGTCGCGGAAGCCATAGGCGCCGCTCGCCTGATAGAAGGCCGAGCGCGCCCAGATGCGGCAGGCCAGCGTCTGATACAGCAGCCAGCCGTTCAGCATGATGTCCATCGCCCGGTCGGGCGTCTTCACCTGGACCGCGCCGAGGACATCGTCCCAGTAGCGGCCGACCTCGGACAGCACGGCGTCGAGATCGGCCGCGCGGTAGCGCGCGATCAGGCTCCGCGCGTCTTCGGCGCTCGCGGCCTCGCCGAGGAAGAAGACGATCTCGACGACGCCGTTCGGCGGCAGCTCGATCGTGGTCCGCAGCGCGCCGCAGGGATCGAGACCGGCGCCGACCGTGTTGGAGAGCGGCGCCGCGCCGGCGAGCGCCGCCGGGCTCGCGCAGTGTCCCGTTGCGGCCGATGAACTCCCGCCGGTCGCCCGTCCAGTCCGTCTGGCGCCCGCCGAGATCGAGCGAAGGCGACGCGCGATCCGAAGGCGGCGTTCCAGGGATTGCGCGCGAACATCGCGCCGGTCTCGGGATCGATCTCGGTCGTCACGAACGGCGCGGAGGCGCGTGCGCGACGGACCGAGCACCCATTCCACATAGGCGGTCACCGAGAGACGCCGGGTGCGGCCCGACGTATTGCGCAGCGTCAGGCGCGAGATCTTGATCGGATCGTCGAGCGGCACGTACTGCAGCAGATCGAGCGCGATGCCGTGCGCCGCATGCTCGAACCGGCTGTATCCCCGGCCGTGCCGGGCGACATAGGTCGCGGCTGTCGTCGCGGATCGGCAGGGCCGTCGGGCACCACAGGTCGCCGGTGTCCTCGTCGCGCAGATAGAACGCCTCGCCCGGACGATCGGTGACCGGATCGTTCGACCAGGGGGTGAGCTGGTTCTCGCGGCTGTTGACCGACCAGGTGTAGCCGCCGCCTTCGGTCGCCACCTGAAAGCCGAAGGCGGGATTGGCGACGACATTGATCCAGGGCGCCGGCGTCGACTGGCCCGGCCCGAGGATCGTCACATATTCCCGCCCGTCCTCGGCGAAGCCGCCGAGCCCGTTGAAGAACTCGAGCGCCGGCAGCGGCGGCGCGGCCTGCGGCCGCGATGCGGCGACGGCCGCGCTTCGGCGCCGGTCCGGGCACGAGTCCTTGCGTCTCCGGCACTCGGTCGAGCTGATCGGCCAGGCGCCCGCGCTGCCCGACCAGCACCACCCGCGCCACCGACGCGAGCAAGCGCGCGGGTCTCCGTCGAAATCAGATCGGCCCGCAGCACGAAGACGCGGCCCGGCGGTCGTCTCCGCGCCGCACCGGCGGTCGCGACTGGCTCGCGCGGACCAGGGTCTCGAGCGCGATCTGCAGATCCTGGACGTAGGAAGACGCGCGCTCGTTCAGGATCACGAGATCCACCGCGAGCTGCTTCATCCGCCAGTATTCGTGCGCCTGCAGCAGTTGGCGGGCGATATCGAGATGCTCGATGTCGGCGATGCGCAGCAGCACGATCGGCAGGTCGCCGGAAATGCCCATGGGCCAGAGCCCCGACTGTCCGCCGGCGCCGCGCAGGATGGTGTCGGAGGACGGCCGCAGCGTCGGGCGCGGCATAGCAGCAGGTGGCCGGCGAGACGCTGGAACAGGCCGGCTTCGCCCGGATCGATGCCGAGGTGGTGGAGCTGCACCTGCGCCTGGGTCCAGGCCAGCGTGGCCGCCCGCTCGAAGGCGGTGGTGTCGCGATGCTTGTCGACGAGGTCGAGCACCGCCTCGCGGGATCGTGCGACCACCGTCCAGAAGGCGATGCGCACGATCGCGCCGGGCGCGACCCGCACGCGGCGGCGCAGGGCGAAGACCGGATCGAGCACGGTGCCGACCGTGTTCGACAGCGGCCGGCCGTCGATCACCGCGATCGGCGATCGGATGCCGTGGCCGCGGCCGAGGAAGCGGGCCCGGTCGGTCTCGACCTCCGGCTTTCCCACGGCCTCGCCATCGACGACGGCCAGATGCGCCGCCCAGATTTCCGGCTCGCTCGGCGACGCGCCGCCGCCGCGTCGCCAGGATGGCGCCCGACGTCGGCGAGATACTCGGTCTCGACGAACAGCTTCGATGAAGGCCGGATGCGCGACGTCGTCGGCCTGCGGCGCCAGCACCAGCTCGGCATAGGAGGTGACGTCGATCTCGCGCGCCCGGCTGCCGGAATTGGCGATCGAGACGCGGCGGACCTCGGCATCGTCCTCGGCCGAGACGAGCACCTCCAGCGTGGTCGTGAGCGTTCCGTCGCGGCGCGTGAATTCGGCGCGATCCTCGTTGAAGACGACGTCATAGGCGTCGGGCTCGACGCCGCTCGGCTGGAAGCCCGCCGACCACACGTCGCCGCTGCGGACGTCGCGAGGAAGACGTAGGAGCCCCAGTCGTCGCAGGTGGCGTCCTCGCGCCAGCGCGTCACGGCCAGATCCCGCCAGCGGCTGTAGCCGGAGCCGGCGGCCGTCAGCATCACCGCATAGCGGCCGTTCGACAGCAGGTGGGTGGCCGGCGTCGCGCCGTGCGCGGTGGTCGAGCCGCCGGCCGCCTGGCGGCTCGATCTCCGGCACGTTCGCGTCCGACTTCGCCTCCGCCGCCCAGGGACGCGACCACGGCGACGTCGCGCGGCGTGCGCTCCTGCAGCAGCAGTTCGGTCGCCTGGACCATCGGCTCGGCATGGAACCGCGCCCGCATCACGCCATCCAGCAACGCATCGGCGATGGCCACGATCGTCATGCCCTGATGGTGCGCCATGAAGGCGCGCACGATCGCGACGGTCGCGCCCTCCGGCAGCCGGCTCGGCGTGTAGTCCAGCGCCTCGTAGAAGCCGTAGCGGCCGCGCGCGCCGAGTGCCGGCGAGCCGCTCGAAGTTGCGCGCCGCCGCCGGCGGATCGACCATGGTCGCGAGCGCCGTCGCATAGGGCGCGACCACGGCGTTCTCGCCCAGGCCGCGCTTCAGCCCGAGGCCGGGAACGCCGAAGTTCGAATACTGGTAGGTGAACTCCAGGTCGCGGGCGTTGTAGGCGGATTCCGAAATGCCCCAGGGCAGGCCGAGCGCTGCCGCCGTAGTCGATCTGCCGCCGCACGATCAGCCGGCTGGTCTGCTCGAGCAGGCTTCCCGCCGGCGCGCGCATGACCAGCGAGGGCATCAGATATTCGAACATCGATCCCGACCAGGAGATCAGCGCGGCGCCGTGCGCGATCGGCGTGACGGCGCGGCCGAGATGGAACCAGTGGCGGGCCGGGACGTCGCCCTTGGCGATCGCGATGAAGCTCGCGAGCCGCGCCTCGGAGGCGAGCAGATCGTAGCAGCTCGGGTCGAGCGTGCCCTCGGCGCACGAGGTAGCCGATCGAGAGCAGCTTGCGGTCGTGGTCGAGCAGAAAGCCGTAACTCCATCGCGAGCGCCATCGCCCGCGCGGTCGTCTTCGAGCGACCGCGAGGCGCGCCGCCAGGGCGGCGGCGGCGTCCGCCGACTGACCGATGTCACGCCGGTGGCTCTCGATCGAGCGGCGCGCCGCCTCCATCCAGAACAGCATGTCGGCGCCGGTGTCGTCGCCCCGTTCGGCTCGCGAGCGCGCGGGCGATGTCGGCCATGGTCTCGGCCTGCGCGGCGAGCGTCCGCCAGACGTTCCGCGATGTCCTCACCGGCCACGGCCGCCCGTCGCAGCGCCGGCCGCCAGCGCGGCGAGCGCGTCGTCGAGCTGGTGCCACGTCACCGTCTGCGTCCGCCGCCCGTCGCGCAGCCGGTCCGGCCTCTTCGCGCGCGAGATCGAGCGCGTCCGCGATGCCGGCAAGGCGCCGCGCGTCGGTGAGCGGCATGACCGCGCCATTCCCGGCAGGCATTGGCGAGCGCGATCAGGTGCCCGGCCAGATTGCCGCTGTCGACGGTGGAGACGTAGCGGCGGATCGAGCGGGCGCAGATCCTGCGTGTCGTACCAGTTGTAGAAATGGCCGCGGAAGCGGGCGAGGCGGCCCATGGTGGCCAGCGTCGCCTCCAGCCGCTCGACCGCCTCGGTCGTTCCCAGTCCAGCCGAAATCGCGGGCGGTCGCCGCCGACAGGAGATAGAGGCCGAGATTGGTCGGCGAGGTCCGGTGGGCCAGCACCGGCGACCGGATCTTCCTGGAAATTGTCCGGCGGCAGCATGTGGTCGGCCGCCGTCACGAAGGTCTCGAAGAACCGCCAGGTGCGCCGGGCGATCAGCCGCAAGGCGCGGGCGTCGGCGGCGGACACCGACAGCCGGCCGGCGACGAGCGGGCGACCGGCTGGCCCAGCGCGCGATCGCCGGCGAGGCGATCCAGAGCGCCGCGAACGGCACCGCCAGCGGCCATGTGCCGTGCCCGGACAGCAAGGCGACCGAGCACCGCCAGCAGCACCGATGACGAGCGCCGCCGGCCATCCGGCGATAGAAGCCGAAGAGGTCGAGCCGGGGACCGATCGTCGCCTGCGCCGCCGTGACCCATTCGAGCAGATGCCGGCGGGTGACGAACAGCCGGATCAGGGTCCGCGCGATCGCGTCGCCCATCAGCCACGCCTGATGCGCCAGGAAGGTGATCGTGCAGCGCCGACTGGGCGAGCGCGAGGCGGAGATCGGCGCCGAGCGCGCCGAGATGGCTGCGCGGCGTGATCCCGGCGCGGCGCGGCACGATCGGCGCCGACGACGGGGATCAGGGTCGGCAGCACGATCGTCAGCGAGGACGAAGCCGGTCCAGACCGAGCGCGGCGTCGAACGGCAACGCCCAGCCGGCCAGCAAGGCGAGCACTGCAGGCGGGCGCCGACAGCGTCCGCCGCAGATTGTCGAGCATCTTCCAGCGGCCGATCGCCGGGATGGCGCCGCGCGTCCGATCCGCGCCGGCGACCGGTCCGCGACCCAAGATCCACGGCAGCAACTGCCAGTCGCCGCGCGCCCAGCGGTGGTGGCGCAGCGCGTCGACGTCGTAGCGGGCGGGGAACTCCTCGACGACCTCGACGTCGGAGGCGAGACCGGCGCGGGCGAACACGCCCTCGAACAGATCGTGGCTGAGCAGCGTCGAGTCCGGCACCCGGCCGGCGAGCGCGGCCTCGAAGGCATCGATGTCGTAGATGCCCTTGCCGGCGTAGGAGCCTTCGCCGAACAGATCCTGGTACACGTCGGAGACGGCGGCGGCATAAGGATCGATGCCGCTCATGCTGGAGAAGATGCGCTGGAACAGCGAGCCCTCGCGGCCGACCGGCAGCGACGGCGTGACCCGCGGCTGCAGCACCGCATAGCCCTCCACGACCCGGCCGGCGGCGGCGTCGAAGCGCGGCCGGTTGAGCGGGTGCGCCATCTTGCCGATCAGCCGGCGCACCGTGTCGCGCGGCAGCCTGGTGTCGGCGTCGAGCGTGATGACGTAGCGGACGTCCGGCGGGCACCGATGGCGGCTGCCCGTCGAGGCCGAGGAAGCTGGTGTCGGTCGCGCCGCGCAGCAGCCGGTTCAGCTCGTGCAGCTTGCCGCGCTTGCGCTCCCAGCCGATCCACCGCCCTTCGCCGTCGTTCCAGACCCGCCGGCGATGGAGCAGCAGGAAGCGGTCGCCGCCGGGCGCCGGGCCATAGCGCCGATTGAGCCGGGCGATGCCCGCCGCCGCCGCCGCAAGCAGCGCCGCGTCGCCGTCGACCTGCTCGGTCGCGGCATCGAGCCAGTCGGAGAGCAGCGCGAAATGCAGATCGCCTTCCGGGCTGGCGAGGTGATGGACCTCCAGCCGCTCGATCTGCTCCTCGATCGCCTCCGGCGTCGTCAGCAGCGTCGGCACGGCGACGAGCGTGCGCAGATGCGCGGGCACGCCGTCGCGCAGCTCCAGCGCGGGCAGCGAGCGTCGCGCCGAAGCCCCACGTCACGCCGCGGTTCACCAGCGCGACCGCCGCGTCGATGGCGGGGATCGCGCCCAGCACGCCGAGCAGGCCCAGCCAGGCGCCGCGCGAGCCCGTCGCGTGCGAGAGCGAGCAGCGGAATGGCGAGGAGCGACCGCGGCGACGACGACGACGGCGCCGACATAGCCGCCGATGCCGAGCGCCCGGATCAGGCGCCCGGGCCAGGCGTGCCAGCGGCGGCCGGAAGCCGATCGCCGCCTCGAACGCGCGGCGTCCGCCGGCGAGCAGATGATAGCCGGGATCGCCCTGGCGGCCTGCCGCCGACGCTTGGCATCGCGCACGGGCGGCGTGTCGTCGCCGCCAGGACGGCGCTGCGCGCGATGTCGAGTCTCCGTGCGGTTCGACGCCGCGCGCCAGCTCCTCGATGGCGCTGCGGTAGAGATTGCGCGTCGGGAAATCCATGTCGCGAAACGCGCTGCCGGCGGCGAGCACGTCGTCGACCAGGCTGATGCGCTCGAACAGCTCGGTCCAATCGACGTCGGAGATCAGGCGCATGCTGGTGATGATGTTGCGCACCGTGACGGTCGCGGCACCCTGCCGCTGGTGCTCGTCGCGCACGACCGCGTCGGCCGTCGTTCCCTGCGCCGCCAGACGCTCGTCGAGCCAGGTCAGCGCGGGCGTGATCCTGGGATCCTGGTCGCGCAGCCGGTGCACGAGCTGGACGGCGAAGGCGTCCGGCAGCGGCGCGCCGCTCGTGATCTGCGAGCACCGCCGACACCGGTTCGGCGGCGCGTCCGCCGACGCCCAGCAGGCGGTCGGCGAGACGCGTCCGCCTCCTGCCGGGCGGCGCTGCTGCGCACGATCCGTTCGGCGAGACGCCGGAGATTTTCGACCAGCACGATCCGCAAGCGTGATGGCGACCGCCCAGAGTTCGCCGATCGTCAGCGGCTGCACCTCCTGGTAGGCGCGCACGAAGCGGCACAGCATCTCGGGATCGAAGCGGCTGTCGGTGTGGGCGACGAAGGCCCAGGCCACGCCGAACACGCGCGGATATCCCGCGAACGGGCCGTCGGCGAGCTTCGGCAGCTGCCGGTAATAGCCGGGCGGCAGATCGGAGCGGATGTCGCGGATCTGCCGTCTCGACGAGATAGTAGTTGTCGACCAGCCATTCGGCCGCCGGCGTGATCGCGCGGCCCTCGTCGATCGCCTTGGCGATCGCTGCGGTAGGCGTCGAGCAGCACCGCCGCGTTGTCGGCGAGCCGGCCCGCCAGCGGATGGCCCTTGGCCGGCTTCGGCGTGACCGGCTGCGCGGCCGCCAGGCTCCGCGCGTGCTCCTCGAGGCGCTCGACGCTGAACAGCTCCGCGCGAATAGGCTCCTTGCCGGCCCATAGCGAGCCCGCGCGCGCGCTTCCGCCGGCGCGGCCAACGAGCGCTGCCAATTGGATTCCGCTGGTTAGTGTCGCCAAGCCTGATCTCCCGCGCGCTCGGCACCAAGCGCTGTTTTCGCCGAAGCAGCTCCGGGTTCGGCGCAGGAAATGCGGCAAAACCAAGGGATCTGGAGCGTGCTCCCGATCAATGCAATCGGACCGCGCTCGGTGTCCGGATGTTCTCGAGCCCGCGTGTCGTGTGCTCCGAAGCTCTCAGCCTCGAAGCGTAGGGCTCGCCGCCCGACAGCGCTAGGCTCGGAAACTACCCAGGTCGCCACACGCAGGCATGCGGACTAACGTCAATCGACTCTGGGCGGGTGCCGGTTTCCACGCGGTAGCCGGCTCCAAATTGCCAAACCGCGTGCCGCAGGGCCCGGCGAACGTATCGTTGCGGCATGCACGCCCGGCCCGCTTATTTGTCCTCGGGATGAATCTTGTGCCAGGTATTCGCTAGCTCGTGGGATGCGGCTTCGTAGGAGCGTTTGGCGCCATCCCAGCCCTCGTCACCCACGGTCTGCAGCTTGCTGGACGCCACCTGGGTCTTGATCCAGGCCTGGTGCAGATCCTTCTCGGCCGCGGTGCCCGCTTTTTTACCCGCGGTCTCCGTCTTCTCGCCGACGTTCTGCAGCTTCTTTTGCCATCCCTGCACGTCGTCTCGCGCCTGGTGCGTGTAGGCGTCCCGGTCGACCGTCGAATTGCTGCTGGCGGTCGATCGGACGGACGCGTCCGGGCCGGGCGCGAGAGCCGACTGGCCGAGGGCGGCCACCGCTCCCATGAGCATGAGCGGTGCAACGATGATGGCGGCGGCGAGAATTCTCATGGCTAGCTCCCTTAATATAAGGCGTTCGTCTTTCTCGAGATCGCGCCGATTGTGCCGCTCAATTGCCCACGGGCTCGAGCTGCTCCGCCGACTTCGCGGCGGCATGCACATCGAGGCGCGAGGGATTGGACGTTCCGAGGATCGTCTTGGCGCGGGCGACTTCCGCTGCCGGGCCGTGCGCCATCACCAGAAATCCGTCGGCTTTGAGCGCGGTCTCGTATTGGATCACGCTGTCTTTCGGCACGCCGATGCTGTAAAGCGCCGCGCCGAGCGCGCTCATCCCGCCGACGATGACGGCGGTCTCAATGGCGGAGATCGCCATGGCGCCGAGATATCCGAGCACGATGACATGCCCCACGACGGGAATGGTCATGAAAAGTCCGCCGAAGAACAAACCCCAAAGCCCGCCCCAGAACGCGCCGCGCGTGCCCCAGAACTTGATGCGATCGCCGATGTTGTAGAATCCCACGACCTTTTCGTCGGTGTGATATCCCTTGCCGACGACGCTCAAGTTCTTCATCTCGAAGCCGGCCGCGCTTAGCTTTTTCACCGCGGCTTCCGCCGCAGAGTGGTCGGCGAAGACGGCGATGACGGTGTCAACTTTTTCCATTTGATTCACTTTCAAGATGAGGCGATGCGTGGGAACGATCCGTTTCGACGCTTGTTTGGGTCGGCAGCCAGACATGGACAGCCCTGAAATGGCGCCGATTATCGCGGATCGCCCAGCCGATGTGACGACACAATATCCGGCGACCATCTTTCGAAGATAGACTCGGAAACTACTCAGGGCCCTCCTGTCGGATGCGCCGCGGCGCCGCCGCCAAGCCGCTGCCGATGGACAGCACCAAGCGCCGCATTCGTTTCATCTAGGTGTTTTCCGATCCTATCGGCGCAAATATCGCCCGCACTACAGTGCTCCACGAATACTTCATCGGTTCTCGCCTGGACGAAGTCACGGACGCAACTCATCCGAGTTGCCCCCGATCCCGACGATCGCGGTCTCCGTTACCCGGGCAAACACTCAAGGGGAGTTTCAAGTCATGAATTATCGCACCGCTGTTAAGGCATCGCTCGTCCTCACCGGCTCCGTCCTGCTCGCGGGCTGCTCGAACTGGTCCTTCGCGCCGTCAATGCACGGCAATCCCGTCACCTCGACCTGGACCCATCCGGAGGTTCAGGATGCCGCGTCCCAGGGTGGCGCACCCTTCGATCATGCGGTTGCCCATGAATATGACGACTACGCCAACTATCTCGCCGGTCTTCCGCAGGGCGTATGGGTGGACAGTGATTATTTCTCGCGCAAGGGCCTGAAGGCATCGGACGGCGACATGGTAATGCCCGAGAACAACTCGAACTGGGCCATTCCGCTCGAGACGCCGCTCAAGCTGCGCACCCAGATGGCCGACGGCCGGGGACGGCTCATGGCGGCTCTCGATGGCGGCGGACGCGATCGCTATCCCGTGCTCGCGGCGCGGGCACAGGCCCGATACGATTGCTGGCTCGAGCGCACGGAAAAGGATTGGCAGACCAACTTCGACGGCACCTGCCACCGGGAGTTCATTGCCTCGCTCGACGAGCTGGAGCGGAACCTGCATGGCGTCGCAGCCGCTCCGCCACCGGCCCAGGCGATACCGGCGCGTCAATTCAACGTGTATTTCGATTTCGATCGCTCTGAACTGACCGCGCAGGCGCGTCAGATCATCGATCAGGCGAAGACCAGCATGGGACCCGACAAGTCAGTCCGGATCGTGCTGGTCGGCAAGGCCGACCTCTCCGGCACCGATCCCTACAATCTCGCGCTCTCCCATCGCCGCGCCGACACCGTGCGGAGCGCCCTGAAAGAGGATGGCGTGCAGGCCAATCAGATCGACGAGAGTTGGGTCGGCGAGCGCGAGCCGCCGGTGTCGACGGCCGACGGTGTTCGCGAGCCGCGCAATCGCGTGGTCGAGATCACCCTGAACTGAAGACGTCCGACATCCTCCTCTCGACCCCGTCACGGCGCCGCGCATGGCTCCGGCGGGGACGAGGGGACCAGGGGCGAGCCTCGATCAACGCCCATCAAGCGATCCTCGGAAGGGAGTTCACCGATGAGCGCGGCAGAGCCGACGGAACTCTCGAGGCCTCCCTCGCTGGCAGAAGTGAAGAAGCGGCGGCGGCCGTTACGCAACGTATATAAGGAGATCGGCGAGGCTGTCGGGCCGCTCGACCGATTGGCGCTCTGGATTACCGAGCGCGTCGGCACCATGGGATTCTTCCTTGCGATCGCGGCATGGACGATTGTATGGCTGGGCTGGAACTGGCTGGTGCCCGCGAGACTGCAATTCGATCCGCCGATGGCATTCGTCTTCTGGCTGTTCATTTCCAACCTGATCCAGATCCTTCTCATGCCGCTCATCATGGTCGGGCAGAACATCCAAGGCCGCGACGCGGAAGCGCGGTCCGAGCATGATCTGGAAGTGAATATCAAGGCGGAGGATGAAATCGAGGTGATCCTGCATCACCTCGAATATCAGAACGCGATCCTGATCGCCATGCTCGGAAAATTCGGCATGGATCTGGAAGCGTGCTTGCATCCGAGCACGACAGCGACCCCGCCGACGCCCCTCGTCTGATCGAGAAATTCGATCGCGGCTGCGCCGCTTCTGTCGCTTAAACTCCGGCGATGGTCATTGCCACCGCGTGGCAGCGGGACTGGGCGATCGCGGCATCCGCGGCCGTGCAGAAGGTGATCCGGATACCCGTGTGTCTCCAGTCGACCCAATGTCCGATGTGCCACTCGCCGATCTCATGGCTTGCCACGAGCGCCGACAGCCGCGTGGCGAGGCGCCCGACGCCGAAAATCCCACGGCTGACCGGAAAGACCGCTGCGCACTCTGGCTGGTTCGGCATAAGGGCCTCCCTTGTCCGGTTAGTGCTGGAAATTGCTTCTATCGTGCTCTCCGCCGTGACCCTCATCGTGGAAGTCACCGCGGTCGCCGTAGTAGCCCCGACCGCCACCGTCATCGCGGATGACGCAGCCGGCGACGAGCATGAGCGATAGGGCGACGAGCAAGCATTTGGCGGTAGTCATCTGAAATTCTCCTGTTGCGCTTCGGCAAACGGCGGCCTTCGGCGGTCGCCGGAGGAAGGCCGCTTCGAGGCCGCGACAACCGCGCGCCTCTTTGGCCCTCCGTGTCATGTGGCGTCTCATGACATTGACAACAGGATCGGAATCTACTCAGCGCGGCATTTGACCGCCGACGCTGCTGATTTGGACCGGCCGACGAATTCGGTCCTGGCCGATATCATTGCCATTGCAGGTGCGGCTCCTCCGCACCACCTAGAGCCATGCAGCAAGCAGTTATTGCAGCAGATATTTGACCCGGCCGAGCCCCAGGGCTCACTGGCCAACGGCGAGCGCTCGCTCCGCCGCAGGAGACTTTTCATGAAATTTCGTCCCTTGCACGACCGCGTGGTGATTCGCCGCGTCGGATCGGAAGACAAGACATCAGGCGGCATCATCATCCCCGACACGGCGAAGGAAAAACCGGCGGAGGGCGAGGTCGTCGCGGTCGGTCCCGGCGCCCGCTCCGAGAGCGGCGTGGTCTACGCGCCCGACGTCAAGGTCGGTGACCGCGTGCTGTTCGGCAAATGGTCGGGAAGCGAGATCAAGCTCGACGGCGAGGAGCTCATCATCATGCCCGCTTCCGATCTGCTGGGCGTGATCGAGAAGACCGCTGCACGCAAAGCCGCATAGGGAGAGACCATCATGGCAGCCAAAGACGTAAGGTTTCACGCCGACGCACGCGATCGCATGCTGCGCGGCATCGACATTCTCGCCAACACCGTCAAGGTGACGCTGGGACCCAAGGGCCGTAACGTCGTCCTTGACAAGTCGTACGGCGCGCCGCGCATCACCAAGGACGGCGTCACCGTCGCCAAGGACATCGAGCTCTCGGACAAGTTCGAGAACATGGGCGCCCAGATGGTGAAGGAGGTCGCGACCCAAACCAGTGATCTCGCCGGCGACGGCACCACCACCGCCACCGTATTGGCCCAGGCGATCGTTCGCGAGGGCGTGAAGGCGGTTGCCGCCGGCATGAACCCGATGGATTTGAAGCGCGGCGTCGATCTCGCCGTGGCTGCCGTCCTGGAGGACGTCAAGAAGCGCTCCAAGAACGTCTCGACCAATGCCGAGATCGCCCAGGTTGGCACCATCTCCGCCAACGGCGATCGCGAGATCGGCGAGATGATCGCCAAGGCGATGCAGAAGGTCGGCAATGAGGGCGTGATCACGGTCGAGGAGGCGAAGAGCCTGGAGACCGAGCTCGACGTCGTCGAGGGCATGCAGTTCGACCGGGGATACCTCTCCCCCTACTTCGTGACCAACGCCGAGAAGATGCTGGTGGAGCTCGAGGATCCCTACGTCCTGCTCCATGACAAGAAGCTGCCGGGCTTGCAGGCGATGCTGCCGCTGCTCGAGGCGGTGGTGCAGAGCGGCAAGCCGCTCCTCATCGTCGCCGAGGACATCGAGGGCGAGGCGCTTGCTACCCTCGTCGTCAACAAGCTGCGCGGCGGCCTTAAGGTCGCGGCGGTGAAGGCGCCGGGCTTCGGCGATCGCCGCAAGGAGATGCTGGAGGACCTCGCCATCCTCACCGGCGGCCAGGTCATCAGCGAAGACCTCGGCATCAAGTTCGAGAGCGTGACGCTGGACATGCTGGGCAAGGCCAAGCGGATCCGGATCGACAAGGAAAGCACCACCATCATCGACGGGTCGGGCAAGAAGAAGAGCATCGAGGCCCGGATCGCCCAGCTCAGGGCGCAGGTCGAGGAGACCACCTCGGACTACGACAAGGAAAAACTGCAGGAGCGCCTCGCCAAGCTCGCAGGCGGCGTGGCGATCATCCGGGTCGGCGGCGCCACCGAGGTCGAGGTGAAAGAGCGCAAGGACCGGGTTGATGACGCCATGCACGCGACGCGCGCGGCGGTCGAGGAAGGCGTGGTCGCCGGCGGCGGTGTCGCACTCCTCTATGGCATCAAGGCGCTCAGCAAGCTGAAGCCCGAGAACGACGATCAGAAGGTCGGCGTCGACATCGTGCGCCGCGCGCTGCAGGCGCCGGCGCGGCAGATCGCCGAGAATGCCGGCAGCGACGGTTCCGTCGTCATCGGCAAGCTCCTGGAGAAGGGCGAGGCCAACTACGGCTTCGACGCCCAGACCGGCACCTATACCGACATGGTCAAGGCCGGCATCATCGATCCCACCAAGGTCGTGCGCCTCGCATTGCAGGGTGCCGCGTCCGTGGCGGGACTTCTCATCACGACGGAGGTGATGGTCGCGGAATCACCGGGGAAGAAAGAGTTCGCATCCGATGCCCGGCGGCGGCATGGGCGGGATGGATTTCTAGCGCCCCTCGCCACGTGATGCCGCGTCTGGGATGAAGTCAGTTGAAAGGAACCGGCCCGTGATCGTTCGATTGAAGATAGAGGACACGGACGAGGGTCTTCGAGCGACCCTCTGGATGCAGAACGATCCGGGCGAGGACACGAACAAGAGCTCGGAGGTTTTTCTGGTCGAGAGCAAGACCGAGGCCAGAAAGAAAGCCAGCGACCTCGCTCGCCGCCACGGCCTGAAGACCTATCGGGTGCTCGACAGGGCCGCGAAGTGACGCACAATGACATGCCCGCGAGCCCGAAACGCCCGATAATTGGGCACTCGCGGCGGTCTTGAGTACATTCCGAGTCTGCCCTGATCGGCTTTCCGGCCCTACGGTCATCGTGGGGCTAGAGGTGGATCATGCAACGACCGGCCGAGTGGTGGCAGAAAGCCGCCGACTATTGGGAGAAGTCCCAGATCGTCGGCGATTCCCACTTGCGCCGGCAATATATCGATCTGGCCGCACGGTATCTCGAATTGGCGCAGAGCTTCGAGAACACGATGACAGCTACTCCCGGATCAGACCCGCGGCCGCTGAGTAAATAAGCCGCGTCCGGCACCGTCCTGCCGGCTTCTCTAACACTCCCTCATGCGGCGGCGATCACCAAGCGGACCAGATCCGGCAGCGACGCGGCGCCGGTCTTGGTCATGACGCCGGCGCGGTGGTTCTCCACCGTGCGCTGGCTGATGCCGAGACGCGCCGCGATCTCCTTGTTCGCGTGACCGGCGATCACGAGATCCATGATCGTGTGCTCGCGCTCGGTCAGGCCGGCGATACGCGTCACCGCCGCCTGGCGCCGGGTGGAGCGCTCGGTCGAATCATAGGCGGATTTCTGGGCGCGATCGATGCTCGCGAGCAGATCATCGTGGCGGATGGGCTTCTCGATGAAATCCACCGCGCCGACCTTCATCGCCTCCACCGCCATCCGGATATCGCCCTGACCGGTGATCATGATCGCCGGCAGCCGATGGTTGTCCGCCCGAAGCCGCGCCAGCACGTCGAACCCGCTCATGGTCGGCATGTGGGCGTCGAGCAGCAGGCAGCCCATGCGGTTGGCTCGATAGGCCTCGAGAAAGGCCTCGCCGCTCGCGTAGGCTTCGACCCGCCGACCCGCCGCCTGCAGCAGGTCGCGGGTGGCATCGCGCACGTCGTCATCGTCGTCGACCACGAAGACAGTGAGCGGCTCCGCGCCGACAATCGCGTCGGCCGTCGGCCGCGCGCCCAGCTTGACCACCGCCGGCGCCGGGACGATGAGGAGGCTTTGGATCAGGCGCGTCAGCTCCTCCGCCTTCACGGGCTTGTTGAGCTGTATGCAGCCCTGCTGGGCGATCTCGCGCAAAGTCTGGGTCGAGATATCGCCGGTCAGAGTGATGACCGGGATCTCCCGGTGCAGCGTCGCCCGGAGCGCGGCCACGACCTGCAGGCCGTTCAGCCCGCCCGGCAGATTGTAGTCGGCGACGACCACGTCCGGCCGAATCGCCCCGCGCGCCACCAGCGTCAGCGCTCCCTTGCCGTCCGCCGCCACCGCCGTGCGGTGTCCCTCGCTCTTGAAGAGGAGATCGAGCATCTCGCGAACGGAGGGATCGTCCTCGATGACCAGGATCGCGCCGGTGTGGTTAGCACGGTCCGCCGCGTCCAGCGGTACCACCGAAGCCGCCTGCCCCGCCGCGGCCTCCGCGAGCGGCACCTCGATGGCGAAGACGGAGCCTTTGCCCGGCCGCGAGCGGACATGGACGGTGTGACCCAGCAGATCGCCGAGGCGCTGCACGATCGCGAGGCCAAGGCCGAGGCCGCGGCCGCGCTCGCGGGCAGGGTTGTCGAGCTGATGGAACTCCTCGAAGATCGTCTGCAGCTGCTCTTCGGGGATGCCGACGCCGGTGTCCCAGACCTCGATGCGCAGCTTGTCGCCGCGCCGCCGGCAGCCGAGCATGATCTTGCCCGCGCCGGTGTACTTCACCGCATTCGACAGCAGGTTGCGCATCATCTGCTGGAGGAGGCGCGGATCGCTCCGCACGGTCAGGCCGCAGCGGATCACGTGCCAGCCAAGGCCGTGCGCTTCCGTGTGATAGGAGAATTCGCTCTTCATCTGCTCCAGCAGATCGCCGATGCAGAAATCGACCGGCTCGGGGTGGACGATCCCGGCCTCGAGCTGGTTGATGTCGAGGAGCGTGTTCAGCATCCCCGATATGGCGCCCAAGGTCTCGTCGAGCTTGGCCACCAGCTTAAGCGTGGCGGGGTCGGTAATCTTCCGCACCAGGACGCCGTGCAGCAGGCTGATGGTCTGCAAGGGCTGACGCAGGTCGTGGCTGGCGGCGGCGAGGAAGCGTGACTTGGCGAGATTTGCCCGGTCGGCCTGGCGCTTGGCGACCGCCAGCGCCGTCTCCACGCCCTTGCGCTCGGTAATGTCGTCCATCGTCACCAGGATCTGCCGCTTTGCCGCGGGCTCGTTGCGGATCTCCCGCGCGTTCAACAGCAGGGACCGCCGGCCGAGCGGCGGCAGCTCGATCTCGATCTCGTAGTCCTCGATCCCGGCCTCGCCCGCGCGCAGCCGGTCGAGGAAGCCGCGCAGCGCCGGTACATCGAGGTGCCGATCGTCGATCGCCGCGACCTCCCGGCCGACGGTCTCGCCGGGCTCGACCGAGAAGGTGCGATAGAAGGAGCGGCTGGCCGAGATGACGCGAAGATTGTCGTCGAGGACGACAAGCGGCAAGGGCACCGTGTCGATGATGCTGTTGGAATAGGCCCATGCGCTCTGGATCTTCTGCTCCGCCGCCTTGGTCTCGGAGATGTCGGCCAGGGTGATGACCACGCCCTCGATTCGATCGTCGTCGGTGCGGTAGGGCAGGATCCGGCGCATGTACCACGCGCCGGTATCGGTCTTGATCTCGCGGCCGAGCGGCGCCTGGCCGGTCAGCGCGGCTTGCGCCTCGGCGAGCAGATCGCTGTCGTTGGAGCGCCGCGCCAGGTCGGCAAGCGGCCGGCCGGTGTCGGACGCGATGATGTTGAACAGCGACTTCGCCGCCGGCGTGAAGAAGCGGATGTGCAGCTTGGCGTCCAGGAAGATCGTCGCCACGTCGGCACTGTTCAGGATGTTCTGCAGATCGTTCGAAGTGCGGCGCAATTGCGCGACCGTCTCCTGCAGCTGGCTGTTGAGGGCGGTCAGTTCCTCGTTGAGGGATTGCAGCTCCTCCTTCGAGGTTTCCAGCTCCTCGTTGGTGGATTGGTACTCCTCGTTCACCGACATGGCTTCCTCGTTGATCTCCTGGAACTCCTCGTTGGAGATCTCGAGGTTGTGGATGGCGCCCTGCAGCTCTTTTCGGGTGGCGTCGAGCTCCCGCTCGAGCTCGACGATGCGCGAGACATCGGCGGCGGACGCGGCGGCTTTCCCGTTCTTCTTCGCACCTCCGGGCTGATCGCTGAAGCTGACCAGCAGCAGCTCCTCGCCATCGCCCTTGACCGGCCGGACGTCGATCCGCACCGCGACGGGCTCGCCGTCCCGGTCCATGCGAGCGTCGCTGGCGACGCTGCGCTCATGGGTCCGGTGCGCCTGCTGGATCGCCAGCACGAGCTTGCTGCGCAATCCCTCGCGCGCCATCGCGACCAGGTCCCGCGTGGCCTCGCCCGCGGCGATGCGCAGATAGCGGTCGGTCGGGCCGAAGAAGAACAGGCCCTCGTGACGTCGGTTGATCAGCACCGAGGCGGGGGCATAGGCCTCCAGCAGCAGGCGCTGGGCCACATCGCCGAAGCTGCCGTGCTGGGGCGCCGGCACACGCGCGATTCGAGGTCCGGCCACGGGCCGGCGATTGCCGGCGGCGATGGGGAAGTCCACCTCGCCGGGCCGGCTGCGTCCGGCATGCCGATAAATGCGGAATTCCTCGGATATCGGGTCGAACCGGTCAGCAAGGCTCCCCACGGTCTCGGCGGTGCCGAGAAAGAGGATGCCGCCTTCGCGTAGCGCGAAATGAAACAGCGAGAGCACCTTCTCCTGCACCTCCGGCTGGAGATAGATCAGGAGATTCCGGCAGGAGACGAAATCGAGGCGCGAAAACGGCACATCCGCGAGAACGTCCTGCAGCGTGAAGACGACGGCCTCGCGCAGCGCCGGCGATACCCGATAGTCGTCGTTTTCCCTGACGAAGAACCGGGCCAGCCGCTCCGGCGGTCACATCCGCCTGGATCGTGCCGGGGTAAAGACCGTCGCGGGCGAAGGCGACCGCATCGGCGTCTATGTCGGAGGCAAAGACCTGCAGCCGGATGCTCTGCTTGGCCGCCGCGATCGCCTCGAGGAACAGCATGGCGATGGAATAGGCCTCCTCGCCCGTGCTGCAGGCCGGAACCCACACACGGAGCGTGCGGTCGGAGGTCTGCAGCGCGCACGAGATCGGGAACGACCTTCTTCGCCAGCAGATCGAAAGCCTTGGGATCGCGGAAGAAGCTGGTGACGTGAATGAGCAGATCCTTGGCAAGAAGCTCCCGCTCCCGGAGATCGCTGCGAAGCAGCTGCAGATAGCGATCGATGTCCGCGGTCGCGGTCAACGCCATTCGCCGCTCCAGCCGGCGCAGCAGCGTGCCCGGCTTGTAGAGCGAAAACTTGTGGGAGGCCTGCACGCCCAGAAGATCGATGACCTGCGCCAGCGCATCGGGCGCCTTGTCGGCCGGCACCGAGCCCTTGCTGCCGGCCTTGAGCTGCAGCTGCCGGCCGCGCTCGGCGAGCGCTTCCGGGATTTTTGCCACCGGCAGCACGAGATCCGCGGCGCCGGTCGTGATGGCGCTGCGCGGCATGCCGTCATAGGCAGCCTCCAGCGGGTCCTGCACGATGATCAGCCCGCCGTTCTCGCGGATCGCCGTCAATCCGAGGCTCCCGTCGGCGCCGGTGCCCGAGAGGACGACGCAGATCGCGCGCCTGCCGCACTCCCCGGCCAGGGAGCGCAGGAAGAAATCGAACGGCATCCGCGCGCCGCGCCGCTCCCGCGGCGAGGACAGATGGAGTGAGCCGTCGCGGATCGACAGATAGCTTTGCGGCGGAATGACGTAGACGTGCCCGCGTTCGAGCGGCATCGCATCCACGACCTGCCGCACCTTCATCGTCGTGTGGCCGCCCAGCAGATCCACCATCATGCTCTCATGGGTGGGATCGAGATGCTGGATGACGATGAAGGCCATGCCGCTGTCGGCGGGGACCGCATCGAGGAGCTTGCTGACGGCCTCGAGCCCGCCCGCGGAGGCGCCGACCGCGACGACGGGAAAGTCGTTACGCGGCGGCACGGTGATTTCCCTTGGCGACGCGCGACGGCTCGCCCGCGGCCGCGTGACGCCGGCCTGTCGCGCGCGGATTCGTGTCGCCATCTATGACCTGCTTTCCCGCCCTCGCCCCCGGAGGCGGGCGGCAAGGACATGAAAGAATACCACGATTCGACGGCGCGTCGTGAGAGCCCCGGCTTGGCAGCTATCGTCCTGAGCAAGCATGAGGTTTCGGCCTGCGGCACAAGTAAAAAATAAAGGCCCCGCCTCGGTGGGGGAAGAGCCGAGGCGGGGTATTGCGGAAAGGGCCAAGGGGGTCCTGGAGTCCTTCCCGAGTTGTCTCAGGGGCTCATGATTTTGGTCTTCCGTTCCCCGCGAGAGGGGACGCCCCATTTAAGCGCCGGTCAGCTCATTTCGGCTGCAAGCGTTGGGTCCGAGAATGACCCTGCGGGATCCACGGCGATAGACTCGGAAAATACTCAGATCCATGGCGCAGGCTTCGACCGCGTACGACGACGAGGGAGGTGCCGCCGAGAGGTCGCCCCGTGGGCGATCGTCCGCCGCCGCTGAGTAGATTCCGAGCCTATCGTGCGGTGCTCGCGAGCCGCTACGGTGCGATCTGCCGGCGCTGCATGGAGTCTTCTCTGCTCATGCGCCGAAGAATACCGAGAGCGGCAATCCCGGCGCTCGACGGTAACCCGCAGCAAAAGGCTTTCACCATGATGAAAATTCTCGACCGAACCAGTTATGCGCTGGCGACAGCAGCGATCCTGAGCGTCGTCGTTTTCGCGCAAGTACCGCCCGCGGCCGCGGCCGACAAGGCCCCGCTCCGGCTGGTGTCGACCGACACCTCCAAGGCCGGACATGCCTCCGTCGATCGCGTCGAGGCGAGGATCGCGGATCTGCACAAGAAGCTCCACATCACCTCGGCCCAGACCCCGCAATGGAACGACTTCGCCGGCGTGATGCGGGAAAATGCGAAGGCCGCCAGGGACGTCATCGAGGACAAGTCGCAAAATGCGGCGACCATGAGCGCCGTCGATGATCTCGAGGCCTACAAGACCCTCGCCCAGGCGCATGTCGATGGCCTCACGCGGATGATCCCGACATTCGAGGCGCTCTACGCCACCATGTCGGATAGTCAGAAGAAGACCGCCGACGCCATGTTCGCGCCGCACGGCCAGCGCAGCGGCAAGTAGCACCCGACCGGCGCGAGGTCTCGCGCCGGCCACGCCCCACGACAGGGGCTCACTCGACCAAGAAGGAGCGGCATCATGAAAAATCTTATGGGCCGAAGTAACGGCTTCCACCGGAACAGTCGGGCATTCATAGCGGCGCTTACCCTTGCCGCCGTGATCGGCCTTTCCGCGGGGCCGGTGCTGGCGGACAACGACAATGGGAACCGCGGACGCAACGATCAGCATCGCGAGGCGAACAATCGCGATCAGCATCGCGACTACGGCGGGTACCGCGCCTACGACTACCACGGCGGCCCTGCATACGCCTACGCGCCGCCGGCGGTGGTCTACGCGCCCTATGCGCCGCCCGCGATCGATTTCGTATTCCCAATCAACATCCGCTAGCTCGCGATCGTCGCGGGAGTTCCGAGACGGCCGCGCTTGGGAAGGCGCGGCCGCTGCCGGACCGCCTGCTTTGTCGGAGGTGAAGTCACATGGAAGGTTTTTTGATCGCGCTCGCCGCCATCACGGTGTCGTTTTTCGCAGGCTATCAGGTTCGCGCAGCGGTTTCCGGCCACCGCCGTCGCCGGCATCGGAGCTTCTGATGTGGGGCGCGGCTCTGCTGCTGCTCATCTTCGGCCCGCCCGCGGTCGACGCGGCTGTCTTGTCGGCGGAAATGCCGCGCTTTCAGTTCGAGCAGCAGGCGCAGCAGCATTGCCCCGCCGACACCGTCGTCTGGGTGGTGACGAGCCGCGGAACCTATAACTCGAGCGGGGAGCGCTGGTACGGACGGACGAGCAACGGCGCCTATGCCTGCCTGCACGACGCCGTGAAGGCCGGCTATCGCGCCAATCTCGCCGCGCAATAGCGCGACGACCTAGCGCGCCGCCGGCGGCGACGCCGCCGAGGAGGAAGAACTCGCTGCGGCGCCGGCTTCGACGCGGGGCGTCCGGTTCTCCGAGGCGCTGAAGAACACCGTGGCCATCAGTGTCAGGACCAGCAGCCATGCGATGGTGGAAGCGCCCACCTTCCCACGGCCGATGACCTTCGTCTGCGCCAGTTGCGTGGTGCGTGCGCCACGCGGCAGCAGCTCGATCAGGCTGGCGGCGATCGCCGGAATATCCGATCGCGCCCACAGTCCCCGAGGCAGGCGATCGATGAGATGATCGAGCGCCGTCGCAGCCGCCTCTTTCGGCAGGGCGGCCAGGCGCGCCGCCTCCTCCCAGGGATCGATCTCGAGACGCGCCAGCGCCGAGACGACGCTGAGCATCATGCCATTCCCCTCCTCGCCGATCGGCGCGAACAGGAACGGATTGAAATCGGAATTGATCAGGGTATAGGGGGCGCGGAGTGTCACTTGGACCGCCATTATGTGAATAAATCCTCGTTGATTAGATGAGGTGTATTTTGGGCATTACAATCAATATTCCGATTTTACTCTTGAATCCGCACCCATCCATCGCCATTTACTAAATACGCAGAAATCAGATCCCGCGCGCATTGCCCTATCCCGGTAGCAGCCTCGGCGGTTGAGGAGCGACATCATGCGATACCTTCTTCTTGCCGCCGAAAAGGGCGACGCCGAGGCGCAATTCAATCTCGGCGTCCTCTACGACAATCGGATGGATGACAACCACCTGCCGACAGCCGGCAACCGCGCGGAAGCCATCAAGTGGCTGCGGCGCGCGGCGCAGCAGGGATTGCCGCGCGCGCAGACCAAACTCGCCGAGCTCTACGCCGGCGGGCCAAATGCGGCGGGAGATCGCGTGAAGGCCGGCGCCTGGTTTCTGCTCGCCGCCGCCAGTCTGACCGGCGCGTTGCGCGCGGAGGCTCAATCGGGATTCGATCGCGTCGCCTTGCAGATGACGCACGGTCAGATCGTAAGGGCAAGACACCTGGCCGGTGGGTGGAAGCCGCGGCGGCCGGCCGCGGCCGCGTGATCGCCGGCGAATCCCTGTCTTTGATCGCCGAGCCGCGAGCTTAGCGGGGAAACTCAGGCCTGATCGGCTGGCGCGCGTGTGCCCGCCTTGCGAACCGCCGGCGCCAGATAACGGATGATCTTGGCGATGATCTCCTGCCGCTCGGACGTGTCGGCTCTTGGAAGCGTTCTATTCCAAGACAGGAGCTGGGCCAGGTCGAATTGCGCCGCTGTCACCTGAGAAAATGTCGGCCAGAGCACTGCCTCAGACATCTCCCGGCACCCGTCGTTTTCCGAAGCAGCAGCTTTCATTGAGGAAGCTCAAAGACATCATATCCTCCTTCGCGACCGCCCCATGATGCCAACCATAGTCGCTCGCTCGCTGGCGGCGCTAGGTTCGGAAACTACTCAGGATGGAAATACATTTTATCCGTCGCCGGCCGCGTCGCCGTTCCGCGATCATGCGATCGAATGTCGCCTCGCGTGAGGCCGATGCTCGCGCCGACGCGCTTTATTTTCGCCGGACGCCCTCTTTACGCTCGCAATCAGCGCGCCGCATCGCCACATGCTTGGAGCGCCTGTCTCTTCGCAAGACTTTGCTCCGCGTTCCCTGAAGCGCGCCGAGCCGGGCATCCGATCAAAACCTTGCCCGAGGTGCCTCATGAACCGACTTTCAGTGTTCCTAGCGGCCGCTCTGCTTGGAGCGATCGCGCCTGCCGGCCTCGCCCAATCTCAGGGAGTGCCTGTTACGGTCGCGATCGGCACGCCAGGCGCTGCCAATATCGTGACGGACTTCGGCGATCGCACGCTGCGGATGCTGCACGACACGACACTGACGCAAGCCGGCCGGGAGCAGGATTTTCGCACTTCGCTCGAGGCCGATTTCGACTTTCAGACCATCGCCCGCTTCGTGCTCGGGCGCTATTGGCAGACGGCGACCGACCAGGAACGGCAGGAGTTCTCGGCGGTCTATAAGGACTATGTCGTGCAGTCCTATTCGGCACTGTTCGACGGCTTCGGCGTGCAGCGCCTCAAGGTGACCGGCGAGCGCGTGGAAGGCGCCACGACCACGATCGTGAGGACAGACGTGGCGCGCAGCAGCAGCGCGGCCATGACCAAGGTCGATTGGCGCGTTCTCAAACTGGGCGATGGCTACAAGATCATCGAGGTGATCGTCGAGGGCGTGAGCGTCTCGATGGCGCAGCGGCAGGAGGTTGCCTCGATCATGGAGCGCAACGGCCGGCAGATCTCCGACCTCATCGCGCAGCTGCATCAGAAAGTCGCCGAGTCGGGCACGCCGCAATAGCGCGGCTTCCGTCGCGAGGCCCCTCGAAGCAGTCCGCGCCGGCGGATTGAGTAGTTTCCGATCCTATCGCCGCGCCGGTATTGCGCCGATATTGCGATCGGATCCTAGGATCCGGCTTTAGCCAGCCCCGGCCCTTCTCACCACATTTCTCGGGAGTTCATTGCCATGAGTATCGGCGTCATTCTGCTCATCATCCTGGTGCTTTTCATGGTCGGTGCCTTGCCCACCTGGCCGCATAGCGTGAACTGGGGCTACTTCCCGAGCGGCGGGTTGGGCATCGTCCTGCTCGTCGTCATCATCTTGCTGGTGACGGGGCGAATCTGAATCGGGCGCGGCAGATTTCCGCCGGCCGGTTCTTCAGTCCCGCGACGTGTCCTGAGACCGCTGAGCGGCGCACTTGTGCGGCGCTAAGACCATCCGCTCGCCTATCGGACGAGGCCGGCCTCGCGAAAGTACTTCAGCGCCCCCGGATGGATCGGCATGACCGCCTCGCTCGGCACCATGTGCTTGATCTCCAAGGTCGACAACGCCGGGTGCAGGCGCCGGAAATCGGTGAAATTCTCGAATACCGCCTTGACCAGCTCATAAGCCAGCTCATCCGGCTCATTGCTCGACGTAACGAGCACGGCCTGCGTGCCGAGCGTCCGGACATTGACGGGGTTGCCGGCATACATGCCGCCGGGGATCACGGTGGCGACGTAATAGGGATGCATGGCCAGGAGCCGGTCGATCTCAGGCCCGGCGACGCGCACCAGCCTCGCATGGCAGCCCGTCGTCGCCTCCTGGGTCAGCCCATTGGGATGCCCCGCCTCGAAAATGATCGCGTCGACCGTGCCGCTGCACAGCGCCTGGTTCTGCTCGTCGGGCGCCAGCTCCGGGGTAAGGTCGAGATCCGATAGTGTCCAGCCATAGGCTCCAAGGACGGCATCGCGGGTGAAGGTATATCCGGCGCCGCTCTTCCCGATGCCGAGACGCTTGCCGCGCAAATCCCGGAAATCGTGGATGCCGGCGTCGGCGCGGGCGACGACGGTGAATGCCTCCGGGTAAAGCGCGATCAGCAGGCGCAGCTTCGGATCGGGGCCGGCGGCGGCAAACGGTCCCTCGCCATGGAAAGCGGCATAGGCGACGTCGGTCTGCGACAGGCCGAAACTCGACTTGCCCGTCTCGACGCTGCGGATATTCGCCACCGAGCCCTCGGAGCTCACCGCGACGCAGGGCAGCGCCGTGCTCGTCCGTCAGATTGTACATGCGGCAGATCGCGTTTCCGACGGGATGGTAGATGCCGCCGGGCGTCCCGGTGGCGAGAGTGACCGGGACGGGAGCAAGCGCAACCGACACCGCCACGCAGCCAGCGAGGGCGCTTGTCAGGATCGCCGCGGCAAGGCGTAGCGGGTGTCTGAACGGCATGATCGAATGCTCCCTTGCCCGCCGGGGTGACGGGCCTCACGTGTCAAGCTGATACTGGATCTTCGCGCCATCGCGCTCGAATTCGCCGCGCACCCAGAGGCTCGCCTCGTCGTACCAGATGCTGCCGGCGAGATAGGGCGTGATCAGCGTGTAGCGCGTGGCGCGGACCTGGCGGCTGCCGATGACGATCTGCTCGTCGGCAAGCTTGCGCGCGCTGACGCCGATGACGCCGCCGTGCTGCGCGTCGACCACCGTCGCCTGCTCCAGCACCGCCGGAGTCCACAGGCTGTTCGACGTCAGGGTCGCGGCGGAAGCGATGAAGGGGCCGCCCTTGCTCACCACGCGAAACCCCTGGGGCGTCGCCGCGCCCTGGATCTGGAGGGTCTCGCCATGCTCCACCGTCTCGCTGCTGAGCGACATCAGCCGACCGGCACGCCAGGTCTCGGTGGAGCGGTGGCTGAAGGCGAAGATGGTAAAGAAGGCAACCTTCACCAGGAGATGGATCTCGGTGTTGATCCGGGTCTCGCCGGTCGCCGCCGAATACAAGACCGTGTGGACCCCGATCTTGTCGCCCTTGTACATGACCGAGAAGCGTCGATTGCCGGCCGCGACCGGCAGGACGATCGCCGTCGCGGCACGGACGACGCGAGGGAAAGCGCAATTGACCGCCCCGGCACATCCGCCCATCAGGAGCGCGCGCCGCGAAACAGCCTTCCAGCGCCGAATGCTGCTATTGAGGCAAGTCGGTTCGGCCGCGCTCACGATTCCATGCTCCGCTCGGATTGAGGCCGCGTCGCGCTCCTGACCGGATAAGCGGCCGGCCCTGCAACTCCATCACTATGTCATCTCTTCCTCGATCAGTCGAAACCGACAGAACTGAGTAGTTTCCGAGCCTAGCTCCGCTGCCATTCCACCCGCTATGGTCGGCGTTCAAATTTGACTCGACCGCCGGCGCGCCTCGTGAGGCCGCGATACGGCCGACCGCGGTCCGCCAACACCTCGAGATAGCCAGTACGCATGATCGACAGCTTCGCGATCCGCTCAATGCCGAATATGCCCGCGCGCTCGGTCCGCAATACCGAACGGCGACGTTGATGAACGACGCAACGCTACTCGCGCCAGCCGCCGGCCGCAATTCGGCGCCAGAGCACAGGGAAAAGCAAAGCGAGATGCCGCTGCCGCGGGACCTCCAGTCCTTCGTGATGACCGCGATCCTGCTGCTCCTCGTCCTCGTCATCCTCTATTTCACCGGGGACGTCGTCCTGCCGATCATCTTCGCATTCCTGTTCAATCTTCTGCTTCAGCCGGCGATGTCCGCGCTGACCAGCGTGCACGTTCCCAAGACCGTGGCAGCGCTGCTCATCATCCTGCTCTTCATCGGCGCGGTGACCGGCCTCGGATTTTCCCTCTCGGGTCCGGCGGCAGAATGGATCTCGAAGGCGCCGCAGAGCCTGGCGCGGCTCGAGCAGCGCTTCTCGGCGGTGATCCAGCCCGTCGCCAGCGTCCAGAAGGCGAGCCAGGAAGTCGAGAAGATCGCCAGCGGCCCCGGAGCCGATGGCACCAGCGTCAATGTCAATGTCAAGGGCCCGGGCCTCGGGAGCGTGCTGTTCAGCGGCACGCGCACCATGGTGGCGGAATTCGCGACCATGGTGCTGCTCCTGTTCTTCCTGCTGCGCTCCGGTGACCTGTTCCTGCGCCGGCTGGTGGAGATCCTGCCGACGCTCAGCGACAAGAAGCAGGCGGTGGACATCTGGCACGAGATCACCCGCAACATCTCGGGCTATCTCGTCACCATCAGTCTGATGAACGGCGCCGTCGGCATCGCCACGGGCATCGCGACGTATGCATTCGGGCTCTCGAATCCGATCCTGTGGGGCGTTCTCGCCTTCGTCCTGAACTACATTCTCATCCTGGGTCCGCTCAGCGGCGTAGCCATCCTGTTCCTGGCTGGCCTCCTTAGCTTCGACACCATTTGGCCGGCGCTGTTGCCGGCTGCGAGCTATCTGGTGATCCACCTCACCGAAATCGGCCATCACTCCGCTGCTGCTGGCGCGGCGCTTCGAGCTCAACCCGGTCCTGGTCATCATCTCCCTGGTGTTCTGGTACTGGATGTGGGGCATCCCCGGGGCGCTCCTCGCGGTGCCGCTGCTCGCCAGCTTCAAGATCATCTGCGACCGCATCCGGCCGCTGATGGCGCTCGGTCACTTCGTCGGCGGAGAGAGCCACGGCTGACGGATCGCATCAATTTTTCGGCGGCACCGGGCCGTCGGGCTTTCGATCTCAGCACAGGAGAACCACCCCATGACGACCACCTCAAAGAGCCATCCGGACGCCGGATCTCCCCCCGACCTTGAGACGATCGTGAGCGATCTCGCCTCCTTGCGGCGCGATCTCGCGACATTGATGGAGCATGTGAAGGCGGGCACGATCGGCGGCGCGAACGGTCTCGCGCGAGATGCCGCCGACCGTCTCAGCAACGAAGGGAGGCGCCTCTACGACAATTTGTCGGCGCAAGGCGAACGCTCCGTGAAGGCGATCGGCCGCCAGGTCGAGGAGCAGCCGGTCATGAGCCTGCTGCTGGCCTTCGCCCTCGGGTTCATCGGCAGCCGGTGGCTGTCGCGCTGAGGACGGGGACGGCAATGGACGCCTCGATGAGAGCGGCTGCCATGGAGTTCGGCGCGATCGCCGCCCGCGGCAGGATGGGTCAAAGGGCGCGCCGAATGACCGCCGCGGCGTGGTTCGCATTGCTTGCGACCACTTTCGCGACCGCGTCGGTCGGCTGCGGCGTCGCGGCTCTATGGATTTTCATGCTGCCCGCGGTCGGTCCGGTCGGCGCCCCGCTGATTGCTGCCGGCGCCCTCCTGCTGTTGTGCCTCGCGCTCGTTGCGACGATCCGAGGCATCTTGCGACGTGGGCCGACACCGATCTCGGCTGCCGCCGTTCCCGACGCTGCCATACCTGCCTTGCTGATTGCCGAGGCATCGCGCCTGCTCGACGAAAACAAGGGCGCGGCGCTGCTTGCCGCACTGCTGGCGGGAGCGGTCGCCGGAGACACCCGCCGCAAGTAGTCCAGCGAGATCGGCCTGGGTAGTTTCCGAGCCTATCGCCGCCCGGCCGACGCCTCTATCGTCGGCGTCATCGTCTTGCATGCGATCGATCGGACCGCCGCGCGAGTGACGGGCGACACGGATAATCGATTGCGCAGAGACAAATCGACTCATGGACAGAACGAGGTTCGTCATGACTTGGAAGACAACACTCTTTTCCGTGGCGGCGCTCGTCATTCTTGCGGCGGCGCCGGGATCGCCAGATTCTGGGTCGGGCGCAAGCCGCCGGATGCGAGGCCCGGGACAAGATCGACGGCTCTACCATCGTCGCGGCGAGAAAGCAGATGGAGAGCGCGGGCTTTCATCGCGTATATGAGCTCACCAAAGGCTGCGACAACTTCTGGCATGCCATGGCAACCAAGGACGGCATTCAAAGCCGCATCGCCCTGTCGCCCAGCGGCGAAGTGACACGCGAGGGCAACTGACGTCGATAGGGGCGCCCTAGGGGCGCCCCTCGTCGATCGAGACACAGTCGCCAGAAACGCCACCAGGGCGCGCCGCTTTTGCGCGATGCGAGCGGGTGAAAAAATGTCGCTCACGCGGCTTCTTGTTCTCTCGCTGGCGACCTCGTGGGTACTGGCGGCGACACACATCGCGTCGCGGCTCGACGGCCAGGAGCGGCTGAACAATTTCGAGGAAAGCGACGCCCTCTATTTCGGCGACGACACGCGGAATCCGCAGGGGTTGCACCTCGACGCTCGGTTGCCGGTCGGTCTGAAAGCGTTGGCGGGAAGATAGCCACCGTCGATGCCGGATCGGCGCCGGGCATGCGAAGCGACGGCGCTGAGTATCTTCCGATCCTATCGTTCCTCCCTCGCAGTCTCCACACTCCATCGCAAGGCAATACGCGCGGTCCACGCTCGTAGATCCTTCAAGGAGAAATCGAAATGACGAAATATTTGCTAGCGGGCGCAGCAGCGCTCGCGATGATGACGGGCGTCGCGCTCGCCCAGAGCATTTCATCGGAATCCTCGACGTCAACGCAAACGACGACGACGAAGACGGTTCCGACCGTCGGCAGCTACAGCTCGAGCCAAACTCAATCGGGCACCGACAGCAGCGGAAACGCCACCAGTTTGAGCAAGACCTACAACAGCGACGTCAACGGGTCGACGGCGACCTCCAATTCGAAATTCACCTCGCCGGACGGCTCCCAGCAGAGCACGAGCCAGGAGAAGCAGACGGCTTCCCCGGATGGCGGCTCGACGATGAGCAAAGAGACGACCACCACGACCGTTCGCTAGCGACGACCGGGTGCCGCGCGGGACCTCCTGCGCGGCATCCCGGCCCGCCCGATTAGCCTGTTTCCCGAAACCATCCCACATGGAGTTCCCCATGACTGACATGAGATCGAACCTCAGGTTCCTGACCTGCATCGCGCTGATTTCCGGCACCGCGTTGCTGGCGGCTTGCGGCGGTCCGGACAAGGTGACGAAGACCACCACGACCGAGCAGACGACGACCAGTGCGCCGATGGAGCCGGCAACCTCCACGACAACGACGACCACCAGCACCCAGCAGACCCGACCCTAGTCGAATCAGCGGACACAATACCTGGCCAGACATTGCGTGGAGCTGGGTGTTGTGCCCGTTGAGCGGCGGCACGCGGTGAGTACATTCCGAGCCTGCCAAGCCAATTGCCCTCCCGCTATGCTTTGAAGGATCGATGAAGCCAAATTTCGTAGTACGCAGACGGCAATGACCACACCAGGAGATATCGTCATGGACAAGGATCGCATCGCCGGATCGGCGAAGGAGATCAAAGGTTCAATCAAGGAGGCGATCGGCACGGCGACGGGCGACGCCAAGCTGCGGGCCGACGGCGCGGCAGACCAGGTCGAAGGCAAAGTCCAGAACGCCGTTGGAGGCGTCAAGGACGCCGTGAGAGCTGCCTTGAAGAAATAGCGGCGCTGCCGAATTTTTGGCAGCGATGAAGGTCAGAAGGGACGGTGGGCAATGAGCACACTTCTTATCATCATCCTGGTGGTCCTCCTGTTCGGCGGCGGTGGCGGCTATTACGCTCACAACCGCTATGGCGGCACCGGGCTCGGCGGCGTTCTTGGCCTGGTCGTTCTCGTGCTCGTGGTGCTCTGGCTTCTTGGCGGCCTCGGTGGCATGGGCGGGATCTGATCAGCTCGCTCCGAGATGCCCAATCGCGCACCAGGCGTTGCCCTTGACGAGCCCGCGGCCATGGCCTCCGCGTGACAGCGGAATAGGATCCAGCGATGACCCGAAACCTCCTGTGCGGCCTTGTTCTGGCCCTCCTGCTGGCCGCTCAGGCCGACGCGGCCGAGCTGCGGCTGACGATCTCGGACGTCCGGTCCGATAGCGGAGAGCTTCTGATCGGGCTCTACGACAATGCCGGTGGATTTGTAAGCGCCATCGCCAACGCGACGAAAAACGAACTCATGGTCGACAGCGGCCGCCTCGTCGGCGTGTCGATGCGGGCGAAGTCCGGCTCCCAGAGCACGGTGTTCACGCAGCTGCCGCCGGGCCGCTACGCGGTCGTCGTGGTTCACGACGAGAACGACAATGGTCTTCTTGATGCCAACGTTCTGGGAGTGCCGACCGAGGGATACTGCTTCAGCAGGGACGCCCAGGGAATTTTCAGTGCGCCATCCTTTGACGCGGCCGCCGTCACCGTCGGAGATGCCGACGTGAGCACGACCGTCTCGCTGATCTATCCGAGAGCCATCTCCGACGAAGACCAGTCGGAATATGATGGAATGGTTGGAAGCGCGCTGGCCAAGCAGAATCAGTAGCTTCCGAGCTTACGAACGACCGCGTCTGCAGCTCATGAAGAGGAGCGCGGCGTTTGCGTCGCATCATCAGTCTTGAGCGGCCACAAGTCCGCTAACCGGGACAGCGGATCCGACATCTTGACCACCCGAAGATGCACCGTCGCTTTCTCGGCATCTGCGAGAGCAACCTCGCGCTCGCCAGCGCTCGGCCAACTGCCGGTCGCGGCCGGTGCGCGCGAAGCGCCGCGCCGGTCCGCGGTTGCGGAAAAAAGGAAGCTCCGCCAGAACTCCGGCGGAGCTGATTTCCCATCGCTTTCGTATTTCGCCGTCCATTGCGAATGCCGTCTTCGCGCGACGGCGATAGTGTCACGCAACTCCCAGTTTGGCGCACGTTAAATCGATGTAAAGAAAGCGCGATGCGGCGCATCATGTCGCAGGCCGGCGACACATTTGCACCACAATTCCGTCGGCAAAAATACGCTGTCAGCCACGGGCGAACGATCCCGCACGGTCGCCCACAGCAAGCTCGGTTCAGGGTCGCATGGTTCATTCTCCCGATCTCCCGCCGAAGCCCGGCACGTCGCCGGCGGCGCTGCGCCGGCGCAAGAACCTGAAAGTCCTGGCGCTGCTCGGCGTCATCCTCGCCACGATGACCGGCCTCGTATCCTATTCCGAGACCTTCTATCGCCTGTTCTGCGCCGCCACCGGCTACGGCGGCACGACGCAACGCGCCGCCGCGGACAGCGCGAAGATTTCCGCGCGCACGGTGACCGTGCGGTTTTCCACCAACGTGGAGCCGGGCCTGCCCTGGCGCTTCGTCCCGGCGCAGCGCGAGGTCACGCTGCATCTCGGCCAGGACACGCTCGCCTTCTTCGACGCCACCAATCTCTCGGGCCAGGATTACGTCGGACACGCCACCTTCAACGTGACGCCGCTGAAGGCCGGGATCTATTTCAAGAAGATCCAGTGCTTCTGTTTCACCGAGGAGCATCTCGGCGCCCATCAAAGCGTCGAGATGCCGGTCGATTTCTTCGTCGATCCCGGCCTCGGCACCGATCCCGGCACGCGGGACGTCGACACCATCACGCTCTCCTATACGTTCTTCGCGTCGAAGCGGCCGGCGGGCGCCCAGGATCTGGCGCGCTTCGCCAATGCCAAGCCGGACCCCGTCGGCGGCGAGAAGATCTTCGCCACCCGATGCGCCGAGTGCCACGCGCTCAGCAAGAACGTCGTCGGCCCGCCGCTGGGCGGCGTCGTGGGGCGGAGGGCGGGCACCGTGATCCTCCTACCCCTCCTATTCCCGGGCGCTGCGGCAGTCGGGCATCGTCTGGACCGCGGCGACGCTGGACAAATGGCTGTCGGGCCCGCAGCAGGATGTGCCCGGCGCGCTGATGCCCGTCCGCATCGCCGACCCGAGGACACGCCAGGACATCATCGCCTATCTGGAAGCGGAGAGCGCGGCGCATGCCGGGAGCAGTGCCGCCGCCGTATCGGCCAAATAGACGTCGCAGGCGCCGCCGAATGCCGGTTTGCTGAAACCTAAGGCGCTGGTCGCGGCGGAGCTGCGGATCCGCAAAAATCTAATGTCAGACGCCGCGTCTCGATTGCCTGCGGCACGACGCGGGTGAGCGTCTTCAGGGTGTAGTAGACGCCGCGGAAGGCCAGCACCCTGAGGCGCGTCGCCAGGCTGCTGCCGAAGATCTCGCCGGCCAGCACCGAGAGCAGCCCGTCGCGTATGCGGAAATCGGTTGCTGGGATGCATCAGCAGGTAGCGCAGCACCGGGTCGTTGATGCGATAGATGATCCAGGAGAGCTGCGCCGTCGCCCGGCGCACCTGGCGCTCGATCCGGCGGAGCGCGCGCTGGCCACGCCGCTCGTCGGCGAGAAAGGCGTCCACCGCCTCGGCGCCGAGCACGCCGGTCGTCATCGCGATCATCACGCCGCTGGAGAAGATCGGGTCGATGAAGGCGAAGGCGTCGCCGATCATCAGGAAGCGATCGCCGGCGGTGCGGCGCGCCGTATAGGAATAGTTGCCGGTGGTGGCGAGCGGCGCGGTGAGCTGGGCCGCCGTCATGCGCTCCGACACGCTGGGCGACGCCTTCACCTGGGCCCAGAACAGCTCTTCGATGCCGCCCGCGCGCGTTCTTGAAGAGGCCGGGATTGCCCACCAGCCCGACGCTCATCAACCCGTCGGGCAGCGGGATCATCCAGAACCAGCCGTCCTCGACCAGATGGATGGTGATGACGCCCTCGGCGGCGCCCGGCCGGCGCGGCACGCCGCTGAAATGCCCGAAGATCGCCGCGGTGTTGTTGCGCTTGTTCACCGCCTTGAGGCCGAGCTGGCTCGCCAGCAGCGTGTCGCGGCCGGTGGCATCGACGACGAAGCGCGGGCGCCAGACCGATGTCGCGCCGTCGCCGCGGCGCGCACTCACCACCGGGCGCTCGCCCTCCGGGAAGGCCACCTCGGTCACCCGCGTGTTCTCGAAGGGGTGGGCGCCGCGCCGGCGGCAGTTCTCGAACAGAAGCTGATCGAAGGTGGCGCGCCGGACCTGGTAGCTGTGATCGGCGATGAGATGGCTGGCGGTCGCGAAGAAGAACAGGTTCGACTTGTGGTAACGATCGGAGACGAATTCCGCCCCCGGCTTGAAAAGGCCGATGCGGTGCACCTCCTCGGCGAGGCCCAGCCGCTCGAACAGCGGCAGGTTCGCCGGCAGCAGGGATTCGCCGATGTGAAAGCGCGGATGCTGCGCCTTCTCCAGCACGACGACGTCGCGCCCGCGCTCCGCCAGCAGCGCCGCGATGGTGCTGCCGCCCGGCCCGCCGCCGATCACCAGCACGTCGCACTCGCGCCCGGAAGCGTCGACCCTGCTCTCGGCGCGCGTCGCCTGATCGTCCGGCATCTTTCGCTCCCGCGCGTGGAGCAGCAATCCTAGCACAGGCATCGGCGCCAGAACCACCGTGAGGCGCGGCGGCGGACCCGGCAAACGGCGAAACGCCGTGTCTCCCTAAATGGGATAAATCACCGAGTTCGGGATCATCTCGCTGTCGAAGATGCAAAGGCGAGCGGAGAATTTTAGTCCTTTTGCGGTCGGCTGCACGCGGTCGAGATAGCGGCCGACGTTCATCACCTCGGAAAGCTGATCCTGCTTGGTGCGGAAGACGGCATAGCTCGTCTCCGTGAGAATGGTCTCGCTCTCGATGCCGCGGATAAGCGGCAGGCCGGTGACGTGACGCTGGTAATAGGGATCGTGGAAGAGCGTCTCGCGGATGCCGTAGACGCGATCGCGCAGCATACCCTTGCTTTCGAGCGCGATGGTGGCGAGCGGGAGGCCACGGTCGTAGTTCTCGCGCGGCTGCAGCTTGTAGACGCAATCGTCGAGGAAGAACTCGGGCCAGCGCTCCCACTCGCCGGTATCGAGCACGGCGGCATAGTCGGCATGAAGCGCGATCAGCGCGTAATAGGTCGGGAAGTCCAGCACCATTGGGTCGGCCATGGCTCAGATCTCCATCACTCGGCGCCAGTACGCGTACATGCTGCGGATCAGCGTCTCCGTCACCATGTGGTCGGCGCCGCCGGTGCCGCGGCCGTCGAGCTCGGCGAAGGTCGCGGCATCGGGCTTCTGCCGGAAGCCTGCTTGGGACAGCTCAATCACCTCGCCGTCATCGGCCGAGACGAGGCCGGCGGGGCCGAAGAGATTGGCCTGGCGCAGCCGCCGCCGCTCCATCTCCGGCGTGTCGTCGGCGAAGCCGAAATCAGTCCAGACGAAGTTGAAGTGATCGGGCCCGTCGGGCTGGATATGGCGGGTCGAGAGGCTGTTGACCTGCTGCTGTATGATGAGGCCGGGGAAGAGCGTCATCATCACCACCGAAGGTCCGCCCCACCACGGCTCCGGCACGACGTCGAGAATGCGGTCGTCGTGGAGTGTCATCTTCGCCTTGAAGCTGGCGACACCCTCAGTCACCTCGCCGGCGCCGCCCTGGTTGCGGCGCGAAATCATGCAGGCGTGGCGGCCATGGACATCAGTCACCATCTGCGAGCGCTGATCGGCGCGCCACAGGCCAAAGGTGACGAACCAGCTATGCAGCAAGCCAGGATGATAGGGATCCTTGATGTTCTCCTGCATCAGCTTCCAATTGCCGGGAATGCGTTGCTTGGCATAGCCGAGGATCTTGAGCTTCCGTCCGTCGAAGACGCGGTCGAAATAGCCGAGCACCTCCGGGCCGAGGAATGCGTCGAAAAATTCCACCGCCGGATCGAAGGAGGCGAAGACGACGCCGTGCCGGGCCGCGAAGGCGAGCTTGGCGAGGCCATGCTCCTCGGGCTTGAAATCGGCTGGCATGCCGCCGTTGATCTTGCCGTCTTGGCGCACGCCGCGGCGGAAGGGCAGGCCGATCAGATTGCCCTTGAGGTCGTAGTTCCACTGATGATAGGGGCAGATGAAGTCGCGCCTGTTGCCGAAACGCTCGCGACAGAAGCTGACGCCGCGATGGGCGCAGACATTCTCGACGACATTGATGCCGCCGTCATGGTCGCGGATCAGGAGAACCGAGCGCTCGCCGATAAAGGTGCGCTTGAAATCGCCGGGGTTGAATTTCCGCCTCGAGCCCGACGTAGTTCCAGTGGCCGCGGTAGAAGAACCGCTCCAACTCGCGGCGATGCAGATCGACATTGGTATAGGTCGAGAAAGGAATTCGGCTCGAGCCTTCATCTTGCCAGCCGCCTGCCGCCGTCATGCCATGCATCGCGCCTCTCCCTCCGCCAAGACTTGTCGTTTTGCCCGGGAGTGTCGGCGTCGCCCACCCTTAAATCAAACGGATCTTCTGAATATGCGTTATAAACGCTGTGAATAAAGGACGGTGGCGATGGAGCTACGCGACTTCGACCTCAACCTTCTGGTCGTTTTCCAGCGGTTGCTGGAGGAGAGGCGGGTCTCGGCCGTCGCGGCGCGGCTTGGCCTGTCGCAGCCGGCGGTGAGCAGCGCCTTGAAGCGGCTGCGGCGGTTGCTCGGCGACGAGCTCTTTTTGCGGACGGCGCAGGGCATGGAGCCGACGCCATTTGCCGAACGACTGGCCGGGCCGGTGGCCGAGGCGCTCGGCACCATCCATCAGGCGCTGCAGACGCGCGCCAGCTTCGATCCCGGCAGCAGTACCCGGCGCTTCACCATCGCTATGACCGACATCGGCGAGATTTATTTCCTGCCCGAGCTGCTGCCCCTGCTGCGCCGCACCGCGCCCGGCGTAGAGATCAGCACCGTGCGCAACACGGCGATCAATCTCGCGGCGGAGATGGCCGCCGGCGCCGTCGACCTCGCCATCGGCTACGTGCCGCATCTGCGCGCCGGCTTCTTCCAGCGCCGGCTCTTTCCGCAACGATATGTCTGCGTGTTCCGACCCGGACATCGCCTGGACAAGCCGCGGCTGCGCCTCGCCGATTTCGTCGCCGCCGAGCATGTCATGGTGATCGCCGCCGGCACCGGCCATGGCGAGATCAACGAGCGGCTGGAGCGAGCGGGCGCGCGGCCAAAGGTCCGGCTCCGTGTGCCGCATTTTGTCGCCGTCGGCCAGATCCTGCAAGCGACCGACCTCGTCGCCTCGGTGCCGGAAAAGCTCGCCATCCGCATGGCCGCCGCCTATGGGCTGAAATACGCGGCGCTGCCGGTGAAGCTGCCGGCGATCGAGATCAAGCTGGTGTGGCACGCGAAATTCCACCGCGAGCCCGGCAATCAATGGCTGCGCACCCTCGTCTTCGATACTTTTGCCGAGTAGTGCCGCCGCCTCGCTGCACGACGCAGGGAGTGCGGAAAAATGCGCGCCACTCGAGCAGCTGCGCGCTGCTCGCGGCACGCCTATCCCTTCGCAAACAGAACCCGTGGATAGTCCGCAAAGCACTCCGCCCCCTTTGCGGTGACCGCGAACGTCTCGGAGATCACCAGGCCATAGGTGTCGAGCCAGAGGGCGGGGATGCAGTGGAAGGTCATGCCGTCCTCCAGCACCGTCCTGTCGCCGGCGCGGATGCTGGCGGTGAGCTCGCCCCAGGTGGGCGGGAAGCCGATGCCGACGGGATAACCCAGGCGACTGTCCTTCTCGATGCCGTGGCGCGAGATGACGGTCTTCCAGACCTCGGCCAGCTCGTCGCAGGCGATGCCGGGCCGGACCTTGTCGAGGACGGCGTTCAATCCCTCGGCGATCACCTTCGCGAGCCTGTCCATGCGCTCGGTGGGCTTGCCCAGGTAAATGCAGCGCGAGAGCGGCGAGTGGTAGCGGTGCCGGACGCCGCCCATCTCGATGTAGAAGAGATCGCCGGGCACGAGCTCCTCGTCGGTCCAGGAGAGATGCGGCGCCGAGCAGACCTCGCCCACCATGGCGTTCGGCGGCTTGCAGGGGAAGGTGCCGCCGAATTCCGGCAAGCCCGCCGTGGTGACGCGATAGAGCTCGGCCATCACGTCGCATTGCGCGCACGCCGGGCGCCGCCTTCTCGAAGGCGGCCTGCTGCGCCGCCGCGGCGATCTTTCCGGCCTGGCGCATGAAATCGAGCTCGCGCGGCGACTTCCGCATGCGGCAGCGGTTCACCAGCAGGAACGCATCGACGAAGCGCGCGTTCGGCAGGTCGTGCCGGAGGATCGCGTCCCATTTGGCGGTATAGTAGTAGTCGTCGGTCTCGACGCCCACCGTGCCCTTGTCCCAGCCGCGCCGCTTCAGCTCTTCCGCCACGAACTGCAGGGGATGGTGCTCGTCGGATCCCACGTAGGTGTCGGGATAGGGCACCACGTTCTCGGATTTGAGGAACGCGGTGAACTTGGCGCCGACCGCGTCCATCTTGCGGCCGATCCAGATCGGCTCCTCAACATCGAGGCGCACCGCCACCATCTGCGGCGTATAGAAGGACCAGCCGTCGTAGCCGGTGAGCCAGAACTGGTTGGCGGGCGAGGCCACCAGCAGGAGATCGATGCCGCGCGCGCTCATCACCTTCTTCACGCGGCCGATGCGCTCGAGAAACTCCGAGCGCTCGAACAAAGGCTTCATGTCGTTTCCATCCCTCGCAGGTTGCGCAAAAACGATGACATGGCGCCGATATTCAGTCTAATGAGTTCATGATGAGCGATGTCACCGTCTCCCTCGACCGTCTCGGCGATCTCCTCGCTCGCATTCTCCGCGCGAATGGAATGTCACCGGGCAATGCCCGCGTCATCGCCGCGCGGATTGTCGCGGCGGAGCGCGACGGCGCCAAGGGCCATGGGCTGTTGCGCCTGCCCGGCTATATCGCAAGCCTCCAGTCCGGCTGGGTCGACGGGCAGGCGACGCCGACGGTCGAGGACGTGGCGCCGGGGCTGGTCGCCGTCGATGCCGGAAATGGCTTCGCCCAGATCGCGCTCGCCGCCGGGCACGCGCCGCTCCTCGCCAAGGCGCGCGCCAACGGCATCGCCGCGCTCCTGATCCGCAACTCGCACCATTTCTCGGCGCTGTGGCCGGATGTGGAGCCGATCGCCGAGGCCGGATTGGTCGCCTTCGCCTTCGTCAATGCCCGCAGCCGCGTCGTGCCTCATGGCGGGCGCCAGAAGCTGTTCGGCACCAACCCCATGGCCTTCGCCTGCCCGCGCCGCGCCGGCCCACCGCTGGTCTGGGACCAGGCGTCGAGCGTCCGCGCCCAGGGCGATGTGCTGCTGGCGGCGAAGCACGGCGAGACGCTGCCGCCGGGCATCGGCTTCGACGCCGGCGGCGCTCCCACCACCGATCCCAATGCGATCCTCAATGGCGGCGCGCTGGCACCCTTCGGCGGCCACAAAGGCTCCTCCATCGCCCTGATGGTGGAGCTGATGGCCGCCGCGCTCACCGGCGGACGCTTCGGCTTCGAGGATGCCGCCGCGGCGTTTCCCGGCGCGCAGACCTCCAATGCCGGCGAGTGCATCCTGGCGATCGATCCCCGGCATGTGGCGGGCGACAGCTTTACCGACAGGGTCGAGGAGCTGCTGCTGCGGCTGACCGGGAACGGCGACGCAAGATTGCCGGGCGACCGGCGCTATGCGCATCGCCGGGACGTCGTCGCCAACGGCCTGCGGCTTGCGCAGAAGGACTACGACGAGCTCGTGGCCCTCGCGCGCTAGTCGGAAACCGCCCGCTGGCGTTTCTCCTTATTGTTATGATTGTTATGGGCGGATTTGGATTGCTGCTGCGCGGGACCCGGCGGCGGTCGAGCGGCCCCGCCGCCCAATTCCAAAAGCGCCAGCCATAGACGCCGCGAGCCCTCCGCCCTGACGTGGTTTGTGCGGCTGAAAACACTCGCTATAATCGACTGTAAGAATGCGACCGTGGTGCTAGGCTGGGGCGCGACCGGAACTAATCCGGCGCCGATACCCAGCGCTGGCAAGCCGCCGCGGATCGCGCGAGATCGAACAACCGACACCTCAGGGGGCCCGTTATGCTGACACGACGCACGCTATTAGGTTCTGCCGCCGCCGCCGCGACACTTCCGCTGGTGGGGCCGGGTACTGCCACCCGCGCGACCGCCGCCACGCCCAAGGCGCTGGTGGTGATGGCAAAACAGATCGACGATATCGTCGGCGCCTTCGATCCCGCGGAATCCTACGAATTCTCCAACAACGAGGTCTGCGGCAACCTCTACCGCAAGCTGGTGGTTCCCGATCCCGCCAATGTCGACCGGCTGCTGGGCGACCTGGCGGAGAAGTGGGAGGTCAGCAAGGACGGCTCGACCTTCACCTTCCAGATCCGCAAGGGCATCACCTTCGAGAGCGGCAAGCCGCTCACCGCCGAGGATGCGCCTTCAGCCTGCAGCGCGTGGTGAAGCTGAACAAGACACCGGGCTTCATCCTGACCCAGTTCGGCTTCACCGCGGACAACGTCGAGAAGAACGATCCGCGCTACCGGACGAATACACGCTGGAGATGAAGCTGCCGGTCAGGCCAGGCCACCAGCTTCGTGCTGTACTGCCTGTCCGCCAATGTCGGCTGCGTCGTCGAGAATGGCGACCGTCATGGCGAACCAGACCAACGGCGACCTCGGCAATGCCTGGCTGAAGACGCACAGCGCCGGCGCCGGCAGCTACAAGCTGACCGAGTGGGCAGGCGAGCGATCACGTCATCATGACGCCAACCCGCACGCGGCGACGAAGCCGAAGATCCGGCGCGTGGTGATCCGCCATGTCGGCGACGTCTCGGCGCAGCTTCTGCTGCTGCAGAAGGGCGACGTCGACATCGCCCGCGACCTGGGATCCGACCAGCTCAAGGTCGTCGCCGGCAAGCACGGACTTCAACATCGACGGAGATCGCCGCAGGGCACCTCGATGTACATCGCGATGAACCAGGCGATGCCGGAGCTGCAGAAGGTGCAGGTGCGTCAGGCGATCAAGATGGGCGATCGACTACGACGCGATCGCCAAGAACATCACGCCGAACACTCTGGGTGGTGTGGCAGTCCTTCCTGCCCAAGGGCATTGCCCGGCGCGCTGCCGACATGCCCTTCAAGAAGGACGTGGCGAAGGCGAAGCAGCTGCTGGCGGAGGCCGGGTTCCCAACGGCTTCTCCGTCACCATGGACCACTTCTCGCAGTCGCCCTATCAGGATATCGCCCAGGCGATCCAGGCCGATCTGGCGGCGATCGGCATCAAGGTGCAGCTGCTGGCCGGCGAGCAGAAGCAGGTCATCACCAAGACGCGCGCCCGCAGCACCAGCTGGCGCTGCTCTACCTGGTTCACCGACTATTTCGATCCCAACTCCAACGCCCAGGCCTTCTGCGACAACCCCGACGACAGCGACGACAGCAAGCTGAAGATCCTCGCCTGGCGCTAGCCACTTCGTCGACAAGGAGACTGACCGAGGCGGTCGACGGCGGCAGTGAAGGAGCTGGATGCCGGAAGCGCATGGCGATGTACGCACAAGATGCAGCGCACTTCATGGATCGCGCGCCGTTCGCCATGCTGCTGCAGAACGCACGAGGTAGCGGTGATGGGCAAGGGCGTGTCGGGCCTGAAGCTGGGCCTGCTGCCCGACTACACCCGCTACTCGAGGCATCACCAAGGCGTGACCTCGACCACGGATGCGGGCCGCTCGCCGGCCCGCTTCAGTGCCTCCCTCACTGGGGTCAGCAGCGTCGCCATCACGCTGTTCGGGCTGATTCTGGTCACGTTCCTGATCGGCCGCGTCATGCCGATCGATCCGGTGCATCGCCATCGTCGGCGACCACGCGCCGCCGGACGTGATGGCGCGGGTGCGCGCCGCAGCTTGGCGCTCGACCGGCCGCTGCATCGTGCAGTTCTGGATCTATCTGGGCAACCTGCCCACGGCGATCTCGGCCGCTCGGTGATGACCTCGCACCCGGTCACCGAGGACATCGCTGCAGTTCTTCCCGGCGACGCTGGAGCTGGCGACGACGGCGATCATCATCGCCATCGTCATCGGCGTGCCGCTCGGCGTGCTGGCGGCGGCGCGCCAGGGCTCGCGCTTCGACCATGTGGTGCGCGTGGTCAGCCTGGCCGGCCAGTCGGTGCCGGTCTTCGTGCTCGGCCTGCTGTGCCTGCTGGTGTTCTACGTCAAGCTCGGCATCGCGCCCGGCACCGGCCAGCTCGACGTGGCGCTACGAGGGCATGGTGCCGCGACGTCACCGGCATGCTGGTGGTGGATGCGGCCCTCGCCGGCGACTGGGATGCGTTCTGGGACGCGCTGGCGCATCTGGCGCAGCCGGCGCTGGTGCTGGCCTATTTCTGCCATGGCCTATCATCACCCGCATGACGCGCGCCTTCATGCTGGACGCGCTGCCGGCGAATACATCATCACCGCGCGCGCCAAGGGCCTGTCGGCGACGCGCATCCTCTGGCGGCACGCCTTCGGCAACATCGCGGTGCGGCTGATCACCGTGCTCGCGCTGGCCTATGCCGGCCTGCTGGAAGGCGCGGTGCTGACCGAGACGGTGTTCTCCTGGCCGGGCCTCGGCCTCTACCTCACGGTTCGCTGCTGAACGCCGACATGAACGCGGTGCTGGGCGCCACGCTGGTGGTCGGCGCCGTCTATCTCGGCCTCAACCTGCTGGCCGATCTGCTCTATCGTCTGCTGGATCCGCGCGTGCGATGAGCGGCGTGATCGTCACCGCGCGCCTGGCTGCTGACCGAGACGCCGGCCTCGCGCCGCGCAGGCGGCGCTGGGCCGGCGCTATCGCGGCTGGCTGCAGTTCCGCGCGCAACCGCCTGGCGATGGCGGGGCTGGTCGACGGTCGTCGTCCTGATCGTCGCTTCGCTCGCCGCGCCGCTGCTCGCGCCGCACGATCCCACCGCGCAGGACCTCGCCGACCGCCTGCGCCGCCGTCGTCCGCGCATTGGCTCGGCACCGACGAGCTCGGCCGCGACATCTATCACGCGCATCCTCTACGGCGGGCGCGTCACGCTGGGCATGGTGGTGGCGGTCGTGCTGCTGGTGGCGCCGGTCGGCCTCGCGGTCGGCAGCGTCGCCGGCTATCTCGGCGGCTGCGCCGACCGCGTGCTGATGCGCATCACCGACATCTTCCTGGCGTTTCCGCGCCTGATCCTGGCGCTGGCCTTCGTCGCCGCGCTGAAGCCGGGCATCACCAGCGCCGTCATCGCCATCGCGCTGACCGCCTGGCCGCCCTATGCGCGGCTGGCGCGGGCCGAGACGCTGACCATCCGCAGCAGCCGACTTCATCGCCGCGGTGCGGCTGACCGGCGCTCGCCAGCGGCCGCATCGTGCTGCGCCACATCGTGCCGCTCTGCGTCTCCTCCAGCGTGATCGTGCGCGTGACGCTCGACATGAGCGGCATCATCCTGACCGCCGCCGGCCTGGGCTTCCTCGGCATGGGCGCGCAGCCGCCGATGCCGGAATGGGGCACGATGATCGCCACCGCGCGCGGCCATTCATCCTCGACGCAGTGGTGGGTGCCGACGATCCCCGGCGTCGCCATCTTCGTCGCCTCGCTCGGCTTCAACCTGCTGGGCGACGGGCTGCGCGACGTGCTCGATCCGAAGCAGCGCTGAGCCCCATGCAGGTCGAATCGTCCGCAACCTGCGCATCGCGCTTCCCGACGCCGCAGGGATTGACCGAGGCGGTGCGCGACGTCTCCTTCACGCTCGGGCCAGGAGAAGCTCGGCATCGTCGGCGAATCCGGTTCCGGCAAGTCGCTGACCGCGCGCTCGATCCTGCGCCTGCTGCCGTCGCAATGCCGTGGTGACCGCCGACAAGCTCGAGTTCGACGGCATCGACGTGCTGCGCGCCGACGAGGCGCACGCTGCGCGCGCATCCGCGGCGAGCGCGCCGGGCTGATCCTGCAGGACCCGAAATTCTCGCTCAACCCGGTGATGACCGCCGGCGCAGCAGATCGCCGAGGCCTGGCGCGCGCATCGCGGCGGCAGCCGCAAGGCAGGCCGCGGCGGCGGCGCTCGAGCTGCTGGCGCAGGTGCAGATCCGCGACCCGCAGCGCGTCGCCGACGCCTATCCGCACGAGCTCTCCGGCGGCATGGGCCAGCGCGTGATGATCGCCATGATGCTGGCGCCCGACCCCGAGCTGCTGATCGCCGACGAACCGACCAGCGCGCTCGACGCCACCGTGCAGGCGGAGATCCTGCGCCTGATCGAGGACCTGGTGTCGCGGCGCGGCATGGGCCTGATCCTGATCAGCCACGACCTGCCGCTGGTCTCGCATTTCTGCGACCGCGTGCTGGTGATGTATGCCGGCCGCGTGGTCGAGGAGCTGCGCGCGCCGGCGAGCTGGCGCGCGCGCGAGCATCCCTACACGCGCGGCCTGCTCGACTGCCTGCCGACGCCTCAGTCCACCCGAAGCCGCGCCTCGCGGTGCATGCGAGCGCGATCCCGCTGGCTCGGAGACATGATCGAGGTCGAACGATCTGTCGCGTCCGCTTCGGCAGCGATCGAGGCGGTGAAGGGCGTGTCGCTTCACGCGTCGCCGCGCGGCGACAGCTTCGGCCTCGTCGGCGAATCGGGCTCCGGCAAGTCGACGGTGCTGCGCGCGCTCTCCGGCCTCAATCCGCGACTGGACCGGCGACATGTCCATCGCCGGCAAGGGCCAGTCGCACCGCAGCGCAGCAAGGATTTCTTCCGCCGCGTGCAGATGGTGTTCCAGGACCCCTACGGCTCGCTGCATCCGCGCCAGACCGTCGACCGCGCGCTCAGCGAGCCGCTGCTGGTGCACGGCATCGGCGACGTCGACGCGCCGCATCCTGCCGCGCGCTGGCCGAGGTGGCGCTGCCCGCGATGCTGCGCTTCCGCTATCCGCACCAGCTCTCCGGCGGCCAGCGCCAGCGCGTGGCGATCGCCCGCGCGCTGATGGCGGAGCCGGAGGTGCTGCTGCTCGACGAGCCGACCAGCGCGCTCGATGTCTCGGTGCAGGCGGAGGTGCTGAACCTGCTCTCCGACCTGCAGCAGCGCGCGCGGCCTCACCTACATCATGGTCAGCCACAACCTCGCGGTGGTCGCGCATCTCTGCCCGAGATCGGCGTGATGCAGGGCGGCGAGATGGTGGAGCTGCTCTCGGCCGACGACCTGCGCGCCGGCCGCATCACCCATCCCCACACCGAGGCGCTGCGCGCGCTCAGCGTCGAGCTGGAAGAGCCGGAGATGGCGAAGTCGGCGTGAGAAGGGCAAGTCCTTCTCCGCCCGCTTGCGGCGGGAAAAGGATTTAGGACGAGGTGGGTCGCACCGACGCGATGATATCAGCGCACGAAGCACCAACCGACACAGAATCCCCCACCTCACCCAACCCTCTCCGCCCCCCAGGGGCGGAGAGGGCCTTTTGGCGGAACGAGCCGCGCCGCCCCTACGCCGGATCGTAATAGTGGATCTCGAACAGCACGCAGCCGCCGTTTGACTTGAAGGGCCCGTGCGCCGCGCCGGGTGGGCGGACGGCATAGGTGTTCGCCTGGAAGGGCGTGCCGCCCTGCCCTCGCGCGTCGTTGCCGACGGTGAGGTCGCCGGCGACGAGGTAGACCTCTTCCCAATATTCGTGGACGAAGGGCTCCTTGGTGTGGACGCCGGGCTGGAAGCGCAGCAGGCGCGTGCGGCTGCCGCGCTTCCCCTTCTCGTCGAGGGCACCGGAGAGGATCTTCTGCTCGATGCCGGCGGGATAGCCGGGGAGCGTTTCCCAGCCCGCATCCATGTCGATGGCGTGGAACTCGTCATGGGTCTTGGTGACGGCCATGGGGTCCTCCTGCTCAACTCGCCGAGGCGCGGATCGGCACAGATATGTCGAGCCAACCATGCGGCGTCAGCGTCGCCGCGTTGCCGGGGCGCAGCAGCACCGTCGTCATCGCGGATTCGACGATCGGCGGGGCCGGCGATCGCCTGGCCCGGCGCCAGCTTCGTCGAACTCGAACACCGGCACCGAGATCCAGTCGCCGAGCCAGATCCGGCGCTCGCCGCGGGGCGCGGCGGCGGATGCCGCCGGGCAGCACCGGCTCCTGCGGCAGGCCCGGCAGCACGCCCACGGCGACGACGCGCGCGTTCACCAGCACCGCCTCCTGGTCGCGCAGCGCGTAGGTGTAGAGCTCCTCGTGGCGGTCGATGGAAGCGCTCGACGATCTGCGGCAGCGGATCGGCGACGTCCCAGTCGATGTCGTCGAGCGGCGACGTTGATCTCGAAGATCTGCTCGCCGTAGCGCATGTCGACCGAGCGCTGCATGCGCACCGGCCCGTCGAAGGAGGCGCGCAGCCGCGCGGTCGCTCCTGCTCCATCTCGGCGAAGAGGCGCTTGATGGCGGCGCCGTCGAGGCCGCGCGGCATCGCCGATATGGGTGCGGGCCACCTCGAAGCGGAGATCGGTCGCCAGCATGCCCCAGGCCGAGAGCACCGCGGCCACCCGCGGCACGACCACGCGGCCGAGATCGAGCTGGCGCGCGACGTCGGTGACGTGCAGGCCGGCGGCGCCGCCGAACGACAGCAGCGCGAAGCGGCGGGGATCGACGCCGCGCCGCACCGACACGAGCGCGGATGCCCTCCGCCATGTTGGTGTTGACGACGCGGTGCATGCCCTCGGCGGCGGCGATGCCGCGTCGACACCTGCAGCTTCGCCGCGAGCCGATCCACCGCCGCCTCCGCCGCCGGCGCATCGAGCTTGCTGCGCGCCGCCGAGGAAATGCGTCGGATCGAGATAGCCCAGCACCAGATTGGCATCCGTCACCGTGGGCTCGGTGCCGCCCTTGCCGTAGCAGGCGGGACCGGGATCGGCGCCGGCGCTCTCGCGGGCCGACATGCAGGATGCCGCCGGCGTCGACGCGGCCGATCGAGCCGCCGCCGGCGCCGAGGCTGACGATGTCGAGGCTGTTGAGGGCGACGCTGATGGCCGCCGACCTCGCGATCGCTGACGAGGGCCGGCTCGCCGTCGACGATCAGGCAGATGTCGGTGCTGGTGCCGCCCATGTCGAACGGGATGAGATTGCCGGCGCCCAGCAGCTTGCGTCGCATAGCGGCTGCCGGCGACGCCGCCGGCGGGACCGGACAGCACGCGCGCCCGCCGCGAGCCGCGCCGCCTCGGCGATCGGCGCCACGCCGCCGTGCGACTGGATGATCAGCACCGGGCCTGCGATAGCCGGCTTCGATCAGACGCGTTGCCGAGCCGGCGCGAGATAGCGCGACAGCGCCGGCCCGACATAGGCGTTCACCACCGTGGTGGAGACGCGCTCGAACTCCTTGATCTGCGGGAAGACGTCGGACGAGAGCGAGACGTAGGCGTCGGGCATCGCGCTGGGCGAGCGCCGCGGCGGTCGCGCGCTCGTGGCGCGGATCGCGATAGGCGTGCAGATAGCAGACCGCCACCGCCTCGACGCCGGCGCGCTTCAGCTCGGCGATCGCGCGCGTCGAGCGAGGTGCGGATCGAGCGGCGTCTCGACGCGGCCGTCGGCGCGCATGCGCTCGCGTGACGCCAAGGCGCAGCTGCGCGCGGCACCAGCGGCTCCGGCGGCGGCATGCGGAGGTTGTAGCGGTCGTCCTTCAGGCCCTCGCGCATCTCGATGACGTCGCGATGGCCCTCGGTGGTGAGCAGGCCGACCTTGGCGCCCTTGTGCTCCAGCAGCGCGTTGGTGGCGACGGTGGTGCCGTGCACGATGCGCTCGGTCTCGGCGAAGAGGCGGTCGAGGCGACAGGCCCAGGACCTCGGCGAGCCGCTCGAGGCCGGCCATCACGCCGATCGAGGGATCCTCCGGCGTGGAGGCGACCTTGGCCAGGTGGCGCGGCCGGTGGTCGTCCACCGCGACCAGGTCGGTGAAGGTGCCGCCGACGTCGATGCCGATGCGATCAGCATGGGCTCAGGCCTCGCGCGACGCCGCGGGCGCGCTGACGAAGCCCAGCTCGATCTCGTCGCGCGCGCGCCTCGGCGGTGCGCTTCGCCGGGATCGCCCCAGCCGCCGCCGCCGCCGGATTCCACCCGGAACACGTCGCCGGGCCGCACGGCGATGCCGACCTCCTTGGTCTTGATGGCGCGCGGCGGCTCGCCTTGCCGGAGTGCAGCACGATAGTCGTGCGGCAGCCCGTCCTGCCGCCGAGGATGCCGCAGGCGCCGTAGCGCACGCCGTCGCCGGCGGTGTTGGCGAGCGCGGGCTCGGCGATCTCCACCACCATCTCCAGCACGCAGCCGGGGCCGCCGCGATACTGGCCGTCGCCGCCGCGATCCGGGCCGGAACTCGTGGCGGCGGAAGAACAGCGGGAAGCGCACCTCGGTCACCTCCAGGCTGCCGAACTTGATGCCGCCCGCCGCCTGCCACTCGCCGGCGCCGGGCCAGCCGTCGCCCGCGGGCGAGGCGCCGCCGCCGGGACGCGCCTGGAACATGTGCCAGATGAAGCGCCTTGCCGGTGCGCGGATCGCGCCCCTGGATGCGCGATGCGGAAGCGGCGGCCCCAGCCGGCCATCGCGCGATCGGGACAGGCCGGCGCCAGCGCCTTGATGATCGCCTCGATGATCTCCTGGGCGCAGTGGTTGGTGCACAGCGTCACCGGCGCGCCCTCGTTCGCCCAGACGACGGTGCCCTCCTTGGCGATCACCTCGATCGGCCGGAACGCGCCGTCGTTCTTCGGCGTGTGGGGATCGATCAGATAGGCGAGCGCCACCGCCACCGCCGAGCGCATGTTCGGATAGGACGAGTTGACGAAGCCCACCACCTGCTCGTGCGAATCCGAGAGATCGACCTTGAGGTCGCTGCCGCGCTTGGTGACCGTGGCGCGGACGTGGATGTCTGGTATGTCGTGGCCGTCGTCGTCGAGGATCGCCTCGCCGCTTGTAGACGCCGTCCTTCCACTCGGCGATCACGGCGCGCGCCTGGCGCTCGGCGCCGTCCAGCACCGCCTCGATCGCGGCATAGGTGGTGGGCCAGCCGAACTCGCTGGCGAGCGCCAGCAGGCGCCGCTCGCCGACTTGCGCCGAGCCGATCATCGCCGCGAGATCGCCGCGGAAATCGTGCGGATGCCGCACGTTGGTGACCAGCATCTCCAGCACGTCGCGGCGCACCTCGCCGCGGTCGTAGAGCCGCAGCGGCGTGATGCGGATGCCCTCCTGCCAGATCTCGGTGGCGCCGGCGTTGTAGGCGCCGTGCGTGGCGCCGCCGATGTCGCTCTGATGCGCGCGGTTGATCGACCAGATACACCGGCTTGTCGCCGTCGAACACCGGCACGAAGGCGGTCAGGTCGGGCAGGTGATTGCCGCCGTGATAGGGATCGTTCAGCAGGAAGACATCACCGGGATGGATGTCGCCGGCGAAGAAATCGCGCACCGAGCGCGCGGCCCAGGGCAGGCGCCGACATGGATCGGCACATGCTCCGCCTGGGCGATCAGGCGGCCGTCGAGGTCGCAGATGCCGGTGGAGAAATCGCGGCTGGAGTTGAGGATCTGCGAATAGGAGGTGCGCAGCATCGCCTCGCCCATCTCCTCGACGATGGCGAGCAGCCGATGCTGGATGACCGAGATCGTGATGGGATCGACCGCTGCCACGCTTACCTCCGCGATTGCGCTCCGGGTTTTGTGCCACGGGGGGTTGGGTCCGGCAAGGCTGCTCGCGATGCTGAAAAAAGCGGAAGCCCGCTCGAAAATCGATCACTGCGTTAAATCTGCGTATGAGCGCGCGACTCCGGCCGGGATTCACTTGAACCGTCACATCGAGGCGATATCCTGAACTCCACCGCCATGCTAAGGAGAGCAGGTGGGAAAGATCGCAGCCGTCGCCAATCTGAAGGGTGGAACCGGGAAGAGCACCATCGCGGTCAACCTGGCCTGCGAGCTTGCTACCGGTGGAAACTCCGTCGTCCTCGTGGACGCCGACGAGCAAGGCACGGCGAGCTACTGGATCGGCCACGGCACGTTTCCGATCTCGCTGCGCACCGCCCTCGTCGGCGACGATATGCAGTATTGGGCGGATGAGATGATGCGGCTCGACGCCGACTACGTGGTGATCGATGCGCCGCCCCAGCTCGGCGAGGCGACACAGGCCATCGTCGGGATCGCCGATGTGATCCTGGTGCCGGCGCTGGCCTCTACCGCCGACATCATGGCCACCGGCAAGGCGCTGAGATTGGTCCGCGCCGCCCGGGAGCAGCGACCGGACAGCGGCCCGAAGGCGCTGCTGGTACCGAACCGTGTCGACCGCCGCACCGCCTCAGGCAAGGAGATCGAGGCGGTGCTGCATGAATTCGGCGAGCCGGTGGCGCCGGTGGTGCGCCAGCGCACGGCTTTCGTCGACAGCTTCTCCGCCGGTCAGTGGATCGGCTCCTACGCCCGCAACAGCGACGCCCATGTGGATATTCAGACGCTCACCGCGGTAGTCAGAAGGATGTTGCGCAATGGCCAAGCGACCTAGCTTGCTGAGCGCCGGCCGCGAGGCCGCCGCCGCGACGCAGACTCGCACGGAAGAAGCACCGACGGTGCGCGCGAAGCACCCGCCGGCCGCCAAGGTGACGGTGCGCGCGCCGGCGCCGAAGCAGCGGCGCTATGCCGCGGCGACGAGCCAGGAAGCCGCCACCATCACGGTGGTGCCGGCGGAGCAGCCGGCGCCCACGCACCAATCGGTCTCGACGAAAGCCGCGGCGACTCCCGCCAGCGCGCCGGCGCCGGAGGGCTCGGCCATCGCCTGGAGCTTCCGGATCGACCCCGCGGGCAGCACCAGCCTCGTCACGACCGTGAACACCGCGCTCATGGGCGAGGCGGGCACGCTCTATCGCGAGCTCATGAGCTTTGCCGATGCCCGGCTGCAGCACACCGTGAAGACCGCCGAGGCGCTCGGCCGCTGCGCCAGCCCCGCCGAGGCGATGCAGACCCAGGCGGACTACGCGCTCACCTCGCTGACGGAGTGCGCCACCGCGTCGATGAAATTCTTCGACCTCGCCACCGGCATCGCCCGCAAGAGCTGGGCCTCGCTGTGGTCAAGCGCGCGGCGTGAGAGCAACTGATCACGACGTCATGGCCGGGCTTGACCCACGGCTGTCCGGTTGAGCGATCGCGCGTGCGCCGCAGATCATTGCGGCGATTGGATTTGCATGGGTTTGCGGAAACCGAGGACACGGCAGTTCGAAATCAGGGATCGAAGTATCGAGCGCCGGTCGCCATCGGAAAGTGCGTGGCAGATCATTCGCGTCCTTCGAGACGCAGCCCTGCGGGCTGCTCCTCAGGAAGAGGTAAATAGGTGATGGCACAAGGAAAACCGCCTCATCCTGAGGAGGCCGCGCAAGCGGCCGTCTCGAAGGACGCACTGCAGCCGATCCAGCGCCCTCGCGAATACTTCCCGTTACCTCGCTATCCGATCTCCGAACCGGACAGCCATGGGCTTGACCCGGCCATCCACGAATTTTTCAGTTTCCAGACGTGGATGCCCGGCACAAGGCCGGGCATGACGGGACTAAGAAGTCAGCACTAAGTGGCGCGTCTCATGCCCGATTGGCCAGGCTGTTGAGGACGCGGCGCTGGAACTCGTGCGTCGTCACCTCGTGGTAGGGCGAGAAGCGGCCGTCGTGATAGCCGGGCGAGTGCCGGCCGATCTGCATGCCCTGCACTACGTCCATGTCCTCGCGGTTGGTCTTGGTCCAGAACTCGACCACCCGATCCCGTGACGCCGCCAGCGGCTTGGAGACGCCCTCGTCGCCGACGAAATAGAAGTGGAAGGTCTCCGCCGTGCGCTCCGGCGAGATCGGATCGATGCCGAAGACGAAGAAATAGTCGGGATGCATGCCAAGCATCAGGTTCGGCAGCAGGGTCGGATACTCCGCCACCAGCTGCTGCTCGGCGCTGAGGCCGGGGAAGCGCGGGAGATCGGCGTGACCGGCGGCCTTCGGCTTGTAGGCGCGGCTTCCCTGCCCGAGGTAGAGATCCTCCACCATCGAGTAGTGCTCCTCCATCTTGGAGGCGGCGTTGAGGGTGGGATGGGCGAAAGGCAGATGATAGCTCTCGAGGAAATTCTCCACCGCGAGCTTCCAATTGGCGGCGAGATCGAAGCGCGCCGAGGCGCCGTGACGGAGCTTGGAGAGATCGTAATGCGCCCACCGCTTGGCGAGCGGTGCCAGGTGCTGCGCCAGCGGCGGCGCCGTGCCGGACACATTGACGAAGACCAGATCGTTCCAGACCTCCGCGCGCACCGGCTCCAACCCCATCTTGCCGCGGTCGATGCAGGGGCTTTCGTGATTGTCGGGGCCGCCGAAAAACGGCGTCATCAGCAGCGCGCCGTCGAGACCGTAGGTCCAGGAATGATAGCGGCAGACCAGCCGCGGCCGCTTCTTCTGCGGCTCGGCGACGAGCTGGACGCCGCGGTGGCGGCAGACATTGTGGAAGACCTTGATGCCGCCCTTCGGCTCGCGCAGCACCAGGAGAGGCAGGCCCGCCAAGGTCACGGGGAAGACGTCGCCGGGATCCGGAACTTGCGCGCCGACCGCGGCGAAGGCCCAGCCGTCGAAGAACATGCGCCTTGCGCTCGGCCTCGAGGATCTCCGGCGCGGTATAAGCGGCGTTCGGCAGGCAGACCGCGTCCTTGGTCGGGCGGTTGATGGCCGCGACCGCGGACGGGGAAAGAATGTCGGTGATGACACCCACGAGTAAGCCTCCTTAGGACCAACCTCTCAAAGCGGTCTTGATCATATCGAACCCGCTTCGCCCTCGCGAGCCAAGCCTGCGGCCTCGGGCCAGCGCACCAGCGCCGCCTGTCCCTCGCTGGTGAGGGCGTAGACACCGCGCTCGATGCGAACGAACCAGCCGTAGACGTTATGCAACAGGATCTTGGACGCCTCCGGCACGCGTCACCCGCACCTCGCCGGTGCGGCGGGGACCCGCCATCAGCGCCGCGGCACAGGCCAGCGCCTGCTGGCGGTAGGCGGTCATGATCGGCGCCCGCGTGCTGCCGCCGTCGGTGGGATCGCCACGGCGGCGGTTGTGCTCCGTCACCAGGCGGGAGCGCCGCTTGTTGTCCCGGCGCGGGCGCCAGGGGCCGGGCTCGACGAAGACCTCCACCTGTCCCCGCGGCAGCACGCCGAGGAGGCCGAAGCCCAGGAGCCGGCAGAGCTTGCGCACCCGCGCATCCCGCTCGCGGCCGCGAGTGGTGGCTTTGACCGCGAGCCAGATCTCGTCGCAGGCGGCGGTGCGATCGACACCCTGCAGCACCAGCTCCAAATTGAAGCGCAGCTTGAGTTCGCCGATCACCATCAGGGGCGGCTCGTCGGCGCGCAGCGCCACGAGATCGCAGCCGCCGATCTCGCCCTTGACCTCATATCCCAGCTTCTCGAGGAAGCGTTTGACCGGGCGGTAAAGCGTCGTCTCCAAGGGCCGTCAACTCCTGATCGCCGCGCGAGCATGCCTATCGCCGCCCGCGCGAGCAAGAAGCTGTTGCGCCGGCGCTCGGCGCTCCTATCTTGATGGCGGCACGTGCTTGTTATTCCGGACATGGGGAGAAGAGATGCGCTACGTCTGCGATGCTCCCGGCGGCAAGACCTGGTTCCGACTCGAGACCGAGGCCGAGGCCGCCCGCGAATCCGCCGAGATGAGTTACGCCGTGGAGAAATATTTCCGCCGCGAGCGGGAGCAGGCGGTGCGGAGCTTCCAGCCCCCATCGCGGATCTTCATCGAGCAGGAGATCGGCCTCAAATCCCATCTCGAGCGCGAGATGCCGATGTTCCTGACGCTCCGGGACGGCGACGGCACCGGCCTGGTCACTGCCATGCTGCCGCCGCCGGGACAGGACGGCAAAGCCCTCAAGATCGTCATCGTCGGTCCCGGCAACAGCGATCCCTACCCCGTCCACGGCGACGCCATCCGCGCGCTGGCCGAGCATCTGGGATTCGAGTTGGAGCGAGCGCGCTGCTACCCCTACCTACGGGAGTAGGCTCGCCTTATTTGCCGATGGGCGCCGGCTTGGCCTCGCCGGCAGGAGCCGCACGCCGGCCGGCGCGCTCGCGCATCCACTGGAAGACCACGTAGAGCATGGGGATGACGAAGATCCCGAAGAGGGAGGCCGCGAGCATGCCGCCGAAGACCGGCGTGCCGACCGCGCGGCGGCTGATGGCGCCGGCGCCCTCGGCGATGACCAGCGGCAGCAGGCCCAGGATGAAGGCGAAGCTCGTCATCATCACCGGGCGGAACCGCGAGCCGCGCGCCCTCGATGGCCGACGTCGGCGATGCTCTTGCCGTGCCGGCGCTGCTCCACCGCGAACTCGACGATCAGGATGCCGTTCTTGGCGGCGAGCGCGATCAGCACGACGAGGCCGATCTGGGCATAGACGTCGAAGCTGAGCCCGGCGAGCCACGACCGCCGCGATGGCGCCCAGGCACGCCGACGCTGACCGACAGCAGCACCGGGATCGGGATGTTCCAGCTCTCGTAGAGCGCGACGAGGAAGAGATAGGCGAACAGCATGGCGAGCGCCGAGCACGATCGGCGTCTGGCCGCCGCGCCGCCTTCTCCTGCAGCGCCGTGCCGGTCCATTCGAAGCCATAGCCCGCCGGCAGCGTCGCGGCGGAGATGCCGCTCCATCGCGGCGAGCGCCTGGCCGGAGCTGTAGCCGGGCTTCGGCCGCGCCGTTGATGATGGCGGCGCGGAAGCCGTTGTAGCGCACGATCGCCTGCGGACCCTGCACGAGCTCGGCCTGCGGCGAGCGCGCGCATCGGCACCATGGCGCCCTGCGCGTTGCGCACATAGATGCGATAGATGTCGTCGACCGATTTGCGGAACGGCGTCTCGGCCTGGACATTGACCTGCCAGGTGCGGCCGAACAGGTTGAAGTCGTTGACGTAGTAGCCGCCGAGGGTCGACTGCAGCGCGTTGAAGATGTCGTCGATCTTGACGCCCAGCACCTGGGCCTTGTCGCGGTCGATGTCGAGATAGATCTGCGGCGTGTCGGCGGCGAAGGTGCTGAAGACGCCGGCCGAGCTCGGGCTGCTGGTTGGCGGCCACCAGCATGCCGCGCATGGTCGCGGCGAGATCGGCGGGCGACTGGCCCTGCAAGCGCCTCGAGCACGTACTGGAACCCGCCGGTGCTGCCGAGGCCGAGGATCGGCGGCAGGTTGAACGGGAAGACGATCGCGCCGCTGGATCGCGGCCAGCTCCGGCCGCAGCCGCGCGATGATGGCGTCGGCGCTTTCGGACGGGTCGGTGCGCTGCTCGTAGGGCTTCAGGCGGATGACGAAGAAGGCCTGGTTCGACGAGGCGATCCCGTCGATGAAGTCGAAGCCGACCACCGACAGCACGCCCTCGACGCCGGGGATCGGCCGGATGATGTCCTCGACCTGCTCGACCACCGCCGCGGTGCGGTTGATCGAGGCGCCCTCGGGCAGCCGCATGGCGGCGAAGAAGGCGCCCTGATCCTCCTCGGGCAGGAAGCTCTGCGGCGTCCGGCTGAACAGGCGCGCCGGAGCCGGCGAGCACGACGACGACGACGATCACGCCGATGATCGCGACCCGCACCAGCCGGCGCACGACCGCGGCATAGCCGTCGCGCACCCGGTCGATGCCGCCCAGCACATAGCGCATCGGGCCGCCGCTCGATCTGGCCGCGCTTCAGCAGCACCGCAGCAGAGCGCCGGGCTCAGCGTCAGCGCGTTGAGCGCCGAGATCAGCATCGAGACCGAAACGGCGACGGCGAACTGCCGGAACAGCTGGCCGCTGATGCCGGGAATGAAGGCCACCGGCACGAAGACCGACAGCAGCACCAGGGTGATGGCGATGATCGGCGCGGTGATCTCGCTCCATCGCCTTCTTGGTGGCCTCGGGGATCGAGAGCTCCGGCTCCTCCTCGATCACGCGCTCGACGTTCTCGATCACGACGATGGCGTCGTCGACCACGATGCCGATGGCGAGCACGAGGGCCAGCAGCGAGACCGTATTGGCCGAGTAGCCGATCGCCAGCATGACGGCGAAGGTGCCGATGATCGAGACCGGCACGGCGATCAGCGGGATCAGCGTCGTGCGAAGCTTGCCGAGGAACAGGAACACCACGATGCCCACCAGCACGAAGGCCTCGACCAGCGTCCGGATCACTTCCTCGCATGGTCGACGTGACGAACACCGTCGTGTCGAAGAACAGGTTGTAGGAGAGGTCCTCGGGAAGCGCTTGGCGAGCGTCGTCCATGCACCTCGCGGACACTGCGTTCGTCACCTCGACGGCGTTGGCGCCGGGCGACTGATAGATGCCGATCGAGGCCGCCGGCGCGCCGTTGAAGCGGCTGAATAGCGGTCCGAGGAGCTGGCGCCCGATCTCGACCCGCGCCACATCCTTGACGCGCACCACCGAGCCGTCGGGATTGGCGCGCAGCACGATGTTGCCGAACTCCTCCGGCGTGGTCAGCCGGCCCTGGGTCTTGATGGTGAGCTGGAACTGCTGGTCGCGCGGCGACCGGCGCGGCGCCGATGCGGCCGAGCGCCGCCTGGACGTTCTGGCCCTGCACCGCGGTGACGACGTCGTTCGGCGTCAGGCCGTAGTGCGGTCAGCTTGTCGGGGTCGAGCCAGACCCGCAGCGAATAGTCGAGCGGCCCGAACAGGGTCGCCTGGCCCACGCCGCGGATGCGCGACAGCGGGTCGATGATGTTGATGGTGGCGTAGTTGCTGAGATAGAGCGAGTCGTAGGTGTTCTTGGGCGAATAGAGCTGGATCACCTGCAGCAGTGCCGCCGACTTCTTGCGGATCGTCAGGCCCTGGCGGCGTCACCTCCGGCGGCAGCTGCGGCTCGGCGAGCGCGGCCCGGTTCTGGACGTTGACGGTGTTGATGTCGGGATCGGTGCCGAGCGCGAAGGTGACGTTGAGCGTGTAGCTGCCGTCGGCGCCGCTGGTCGACTGGTAATAGAGCGCGTTGTCGACGCCGTTGATCTGCTGCTCGATCGGCTGGGCGACCGTCGTCTCGACGACGCTCGGCATCGGCGCCGGGATAGCTGCGCGGTCAGCGTCACCTGGGGCGGCACGATGTCGGGAAATTGCGCCACCGGAATCGCGCGTGATGGCGATGAGGCCGGCGAGCGTGATGACGATGGAGATGACGAAGGCCAGCCGCGGCCGGTCGATGAAGATGGCGGAGATCATGGCCGTCAGCCTCCCGCTGCCGCGGCGTCAGCACCGTGCTCTGCACCACCTGGCCGGGCCGCACCTTCTGCACGCCGTCGACGATGACCTTCTCGCCCTCCTTGCAGGCCCGACTGCGACGACGACGTCCGGCGTCCTGGTTGGGCCCGGTGGTGACGCGGCGCATGCTCGACCTTGTTGATCGCCATCGACCACCAGGACGTAGTAGCCGGCCTGGTCGACCTGCAGCGCGGCCTGCGGGACCACCAGGCGCGGCTGCTCCTTGCGCTCGCGGATCTGCACGGTGACGAACTCGCCGTCGACCAGCAGCCGGTCGGGATTGGGCAGGGTTGCCCGCATGATCAGCGTGTCGGTCTGCTGATCGACCTGGGGATCGGTGTAGTTCCAGACGCCGGGCAGCGGATATTCCTCGCCGTTGGAGAGGCGCACCACGATCTCGATCTTGATCAGGCTGCCATCCTGCTAGCTGGCGCGATTCGCGGATATCCTCGAGCTGGCGCACGCTGACCGGGAAGAGGACATAGATCGGATCCTGGCTGACGATGGTCGCCAGCACGCCGCTGGCGGGATTGACCAGATTGCCCTCGGTGTAGGCGGTGCGGCCGATGCGGCCGTCGATCGGCGCGCGGATGTCGGTGTAGCCGAGATTGACCTCGCGCCTGCGGTCAGCGCCGCCTGGTTCTGCATGATCTCGGCCTTGGCGCTGTCCAGAGCGCGCCTTGTTCTGGTCCACCGTCGCCTGCGGGCGTGTACTGGTTCTTCACCAGCTCCGAGCGAGCGATTGAACTGCAGCTGGGCGTTGATGGCCTCGGCCTGCGGCCGCCGCGAGATTGGCCTTGCGCCTGATCCACCTGGGCCTGATACTGGACCTTCTCGATCTGATAGAGGAGGTCGCCGGTCTTGACGTCCTGGCCTTCGCGGAACAGCACCTTCTCGAGGAAGCCCTCGACCCGGGCGCGCAGCTCGACGGTGTCCGATCGCCTTGATCCGGCCGACGAACTCGTAGGACCGGGCGACGCCCTTCATCGCCGCCGGCTGCACGCCCACGGCCGGCGGCGGCGGCGGCACCGGGGTCTTCCGCTCGATCGCAGCCGGCCAGCAGCAGCGCCGCCAGCGACACGATCGCGAGAGACCGTACCGCGGTGTCGGCGCCGCACCGGCGCCACACCGCACTATCCCCATCACAGGCGCACATCGACGAACCTCCACCCCCTGCTCGGAAATCGATCGGCCTTGCGATGGCGATCGTTGCTTCCGGCATTCCGTCCATCCGATTAGGCCCCTGAGGACGCCCGCAGGCAAGCCTCGCCGTGGTCAAAATCCCGCGGGTTGTCCTGAGGGCGGCGGCCCGCTACCATTTGCGGAGGCTGGAAAATTCGCCCCCATAGGAAGGACTGACATGAGCTCGGTGATCGAGGATCTGCCGCTCGAGCGGAAGCTCGCCTCCGGCGCCACCCACTATATCGACGTGCCCGGCATGCCCTGGGAGCCCGCCCCGTTCCCTGGCGTCCAGGTGAAGGTGCTCTACAACGATCCCAAGACCGGCATGTCGACGGTGCTCGCCAAGCTCGAGCCCGGCGCCAAGATCCCGCTCCACGAGCACGTCGGCATCGAGCAGACCTATGTGCTCGAGGGCAGCCTGGAGGACCACGAAGGCAAGGCGACCGCCGGCAACTTCTGCTGGCGCGCGCCGGGCAACACTCACATCGCCCACGCGCCCAACGGGGCGGTGGTGCTGGCGTTCTTCACCAAGCCGAACCGCTTCTTCAACGGCGCACAGCACCTCGCCGACTACGTCGAGGGCAAGCGCTGACGACAAAACTGCCGACACCGCCCATCGGCGGCGGTGGCGGCGCCGGCGGCGGCACCGGGATCGGCATCGGCGGCTCGTCGATCGGCGGACGCTCGTCCGGCTCGGGCGGATCCGGCGGGTTGCCCGGCGGTTTTGGCTTGCCGGGCTGCTGAGCCCGATGGCACCGACCAGGCCGCGGGCGGGTCAGTACTCTCATCATCGTCTTGATCTTCTTGTCGCGCGCTGTCTCCCAGCGATATGAGCGTTACGACAGGATCTGGTAGTGGGCGTCGTGGATTTTCCGCTCGGCGCCGTTGATCGGCAGCATGTCCTGGGGACAGGCCGACATCGCCACGACGCAGTCCATGATCGCCCGCAGCACCACGTAGTCGCCGGGCTTCGAGACCGGCTCGCCCCAGGACGTGTTTCCCTCGCGGTCGACCGGAATGTTCATCCAGAGATTGAGCGGTGCCGGACATTCCGGCGGCGTCAGGCCGATCTGGCGCATGCCGGCCATCAGATTGTCGGTGCAGTTGTCGTGGTACTCCTTGCAGCCGAGGAGCCCGTAGCGGTAGTCGTCGCAGGCGGCGATCAAGGTGTCGTGGATGCCCGGCGAGGTGTCCTCCTCGAGCAGCATGATCGGCCGGCGGCGGTTGGTATAGAGATGGTGGCCCTTGCGCGGGAAGATCGTGCCGATGGTCGGCCGCATGTGCTCCATCGACATGAATTCGTGCAGATCCTCGGCGCTGAACGACCAGGTGTCGACCACCTGGCTGCCGTGGGTATTGATGATCTTGATCGCCTGGCCCTTGTTCACGCGGACGGCACGGCCCTTGCGCGCGGGAACGGTGAAGAGGTCGCTGGTCATTGCCATGGTCTCACCTCGTGCGGTTGCGGGGCGCCGATTGCCGAGCGTTGCGTGAATCGACCCATGAAATCAAGGCCCGCCACGCGGCGCCGAACCGGCGCCCGGCGGCCGCCTTGAAACCGCGCGTCCCACCACCGTAACATGGGCATGGCAGGGTCGCGGGGGCGTCCCCGCTACCGTCCTATTCCACCTTTCTATCAGGGGCCCGTTGTCAGCGATCTCCCTTCAGCACGTGAGTCGGTTCTGGGGCGCGACCCGGGCGGTGGAGGAGATTTCCTTCGACGCGCCCGAGGGCGGGCTGCTGGTGCTGCTCGGCCCGTCCGGCTGCGGCAAGTCGACCACGCTGCGCCTGATCGCCGGCCTCGAGACGGCTGACGCGGGCCGCATCGCGATCGGCGGACGCGACGTCACCCATCTGCCGCCGGCCGCAGCGCGGCGTCTCGATGGTGTTCCAGTCCTACGCGCTGTTTCCGCACCTGACCGTCGCCGAGAACATCGTGTTCGGCCTCAAGGTGCGCCGGGTGCGGCCGCGCCGAGCGCGACGCGCCGCCTCGCGCGCGTCGGCGGATCTCCTCGGCCTCGGCCAGCTCCTGGAGCGCAAGCCCGTCGCAGCTCTCCGGCGGCCAGCAGCAGCGCGTGGCGCTCGGCCGCGCGATCATCGCCGAGGCGCCGGTCTGCCTGATGGACGAGCCGCTGTCCAACCTCGACGCGCAGCTGCGCGACGAGATGCGCCGCGAGATCCGCGACGCTGCAGCAGCAGCTCGGCATCACGATGGTCTACGTCACCCACGACCAGATCGAGGCGATGACCATGGCCGACCAGGTGGTCCTGCTGCGCGACGGCCGCATCGAGCAGGACGGCGCGCCGGCACGAGCTCTACGCGCAGCCGGCGACGCTGTTCGCCGCGCGCTTCATCGGCACGCCGCCGATGAACCTGCTGCCGCTGGCGGCAGAGCGCGGCGGGCGCCGTCATCGCGCGGCACCGACGGGCCGCCGCTGCTGCGCCATCGCCGGCGCCGGCGCTGATGCTGGGCGTGCGGCCGGAGCACGTCGTGCTGGGCGCCGAGCGCGGCGTTCGCGGGCCGGGTCGAGAGCGTCGAATATCCTGGGCGCCGACACGCTGGTCACTTGTCGCATTGGGCAGCGAGCGCCTGGTCGCCCGCGTGCCGGGCCGCGCCGGCGACGCAGCGCGGCGACCCGCGTGCAGCTCGCCTGGCGCGCGGCGGACGCGCATCTCTTCGACGCCGCGGACGGCCGGCGCGCGGACGATCTGGCGCCGCTGGTGATCGCCGGCGGCCAGCCGCTCGATATCGCCATCTGACAACGCCATTCACAGAGTTCAACGAGGGAGATCAGACCATGCGGGGGAACAAGTTGCTAGAGCGTGCTTCTGCGGCACTCGCTCCTGGTGCTCGGCGCGTGTTTTCGCGCACCGCGCAGGCGCCAATGCCACCGAGCTCACGTTCTACTACCCGGTCGCGGTCGGCGGCCCGATCACCAAGATCATCGACGGCTTCGCCGCGGATTTCGAGAAGGAGAATCCCGGACATCAAGGTGCAGCCGATCTACGCCGGCAGCTACCAGGACTCGATCACCAAGGCGCTCACCGCGGTGAAGGGCGGCGAGCCGCCGCATGTCGCGTGCTGCTCTCCACCGACATGTTCACGCTGATCGACGAGGACGCGATCGTGCCGTTCGACGAGCTCGATCAAGACCGCCGAGGACAAGGCGTGGCTCAAGAGCTTCTATCCCGGCGTTCATGGAGAACAGCCAGACCGGCGGCAAGACCTGGGGCATCCCGTTCCAGCGCTCGACCATCGTCCTCTACTGGAACAAGGACGCGTTCAAGGAGGCCGGCCTCGATCCCGAACAAGCCGCCGGCAGACCTGGGACGAGATGTCGCATATCGCGCAGAAGCTCACCAAGCGCGACGCGTCGGGCAACGTCACGCAATGGGGCGTGGAGATCCCGTCACCAGCGGATTTCCCTACTGGCTGTTCCAGGCGCTCGCCACCGAGAACGGCGATGCTGATGAACGAGGCGGGCACCGAGACCTACTTCGACAAGCCCGGACGTGATCGAGGCGCTGCAGTACTGGGTCGACCTCGTCACAGAAGTACAAGGTGATGCCGCAGGGCATCGTCGAGTGGGGCACGACGCCGAAGGACTTCTTCGAGAAGCAAGATCGCGATGATGTGGACCACCACCGGCAACCTCACCAACGTCAAGGACAACGCCAAGTTCGAGTTCGGCGTCGCGATGCTGCCGGCGAAGCAAGCAGCGCGGCAGCCCACCGGCGGCGGCAACTTCTACCTCTTCAAGAAGACGACGCCGGAGCAGCAGGCGGCGGCGCTCAAGTTCGTCAAGTGGATGACCACGCCGCGAGCGCGCCGCGCATGGGGCATCGACACCGGCTACGTCGCCGTCGCGTCCCGACGCCTGGGAGACGCCGGCGATGAAGGCATACGTGGCGGGCTTCCCGCCGCCGCGGTCGCGCGCGACCAGCTGCAGTACGCGGTGGCCGGAGCTCTCGACGCACGACAACCAGCGCGTGACCAAGGCGCTTAACGACGGTCTGCAGGCCGCGCTCACCGGCGCCAAGACGCCGGAGCAGGCGATGAAGGACGCGCAGCGCGAAGCCGACCGGCTGCTGAAGCCCTATCGCTAACGCCGCACCAGCACCGCCACTCCCCTCCGGGGAGTGGGCGGTCTAGGAGACCGCTTCCCCGTGAGCCGTCGCTGGCAGATCCACGTGCAGGGCTGGCTGCTGCTGCTGCCGGCGGCGGTGCTGCTCGCGGCGTTCACGCACTACCCCGCCGTCGCCACGCTCTGGCACAGCTTCTTCTCCACGCCGAAGGGCGGCGCGCCCGGCGATGTTCGTCGGGCTCGACAACTACCGCGCAGCTCGCCGACGACCCGTCTTCTGGCAGGCGCTGGGCAACAACCTCTGGTACGCGCTCGGCACGATCCCGGTCTCGATCGCGCTCGCGATCGCTGATGGCGCTCTGGGTCAACGGCAGGATCGCCGGCCGCGCGCTTCCTGCGCCTCGCCTATCTTCACGCCGACCATGCTGCCGATGATCGCCGTCGCCAACATCTGGCTCTTCTTCTACACGCCGGATACGGCCTGCTCGAGCAGTTGCCTGGGCTCGTTCGGCGTCGCCGAGCCACAACTGGCTCGGCAGCCAGAGCACGGCGCTCGCCTGCCTGATGGTCGTGACGATCTGGAAGGAAGCCGGCTTCTTCATGATCTTCTACCTCGCGGCGCTGCAGTCGATGCTCGCCGCACGCTCGGCGAGGCGGCGGCGATCGAGGGCGCGTCGCGCTGGTACTTCTTCCGCCGCGTGACGTTTCCGCTGCTGATGCCGACGACGCTCTTCGTGCTGGTCAACGCGGTGATCAACGCGTTCCGCCTGGTCGACCACATCGTCGTGATGACCCGCGGCGGGCCGGACAACGCCACCCGCTGCTGCTCTACTACATCTACGAGGTCGGCTTCCGCTTCTGGGACACGCGCCTACGCGGCGGCGCTCACGGTGGTGCTGCTCGCTGATCCTCGGCGGCGCTCGCGCTCGCTGCAGTTCCTGTTCCTCGAGCGGCGGGTGCATTACCAATGAGCGCCGCCGGCACGGCATTCGCGCCGCGGCTCGAGACCGCGGGCGCCTGGCTGCTCGGCGCTGCTCTGGATCCTGCCGCTGCCTTCGCGGTCTGGACGGCGTTCCATCCCGGCGCCTACGCCGACGCATTTCGTGCTCGACGCGCCGCTGACGCTGCGACAACTTCGCGCACGGCCTGGGAGGCGGCGCCGTTCGCGCGCTATTTCCTCAACACGCGTGCTGCTGGTGACGATGGTGCTGGCGGCGCAGCTCGTGCTCTGCACGCTCGCCGCCTACGCCTTCGCGCGCTTCGAGTTCCCCGGCCGCGACATCGTGTTCGCGCTGGTGCTGGTGCAGCTGATGGTCGATGCCCGACGTGCTGATCGTCGAGAACTACCGCACGATGAGCGGCCTCGGCCTCCTCGACACCATCCTCGCCATCGGCCTGCCCTACATGGCGTGCGCCTTCGGCATCTTCCTGCTGCGGCAGACCTTCAAGACCGTGCCGCGCGAGCTCGACGAGGCCGCGCGCGTCGAGGGCTGCGGGCCGCTCGCCGTCCTCTGGCGGGTCTACGTGCCGCTGGCGCGGCCGGCCTACCTCGCCTACGGCCTGGTCTCGCGTCAGCTACCACTGGAACAACTTCCTCTGGCCGCTGATCATCACCAATTCGGTCGAGACGCGGCCGCTCACCGTCGGCCTGCAGGTGTTCGCCGCGACCGATCAGGGCATCGACTGGTCGATCATCACGGCGGCGACGCTGATGACCTCGGCCCCGCTGCTCTGGCCTTCCTGCTGTTCCAGCGCCAGTTCGTGCAGAGCTTCATGCGCGCGGGCATCCGCTAGCTGGCTGCGCGGAGAGCGTGGAAACCGGTCGCCAGCATGCCGGTCCCGGCGATCTCCTTACCTCCACGCCGGACGACATCCACAGCGTAGTTAACGACACCGCGGCCATCGCCTTGTCCCTTAATCTTTATGAATTGAGCTTCCCGCATACCGACGCGCGCCGCTTCGATCCGATCGCCCGGACCGAGGCTCCGCTCATTTCCGGATACGCCCGCGTAAATCCCGTCGCTCGGCGTCCGACGGCGCCGTAACCTTTTCTTCCCCCTGCAAAATTCCGGTGACACCCGCCTCGCCACCATTCCGCGCGCGGTGACATAGCTCGGTCCATCTCCGATTGAGGGAACGAATCCAGCGGCTCCCGGCTTCTGTCGCGGAGCCAGCGGCACCCGGCAAGGTGCCGCTCTCCCTTCGGTTTTTCCTGTCGAAAGGAGTTCCGCCATGAAGCCGCTCACCCTATCTCTATCCCTGATGACGCTGTCGCTGGTCGCCGCGGGACCGCTGCCGGCCATGGCCTTTGGGCACGCACCGGCCACCTCGCCGCATACAACTCTCATCCTGGCCGCCGACGACTTCACGCAGAAGAAGGCGGAGTACCAGGAGAAGGCCAAGCGGCAGATGGACGAGTGGGGCCAGAAGATGAACGAGGCCGCCGAGAAAGCGAAAGAGAACAGCAAGCGCATCAGCGCGCAGGCGCAGCAGGAGCTCGATCGCGCCTGGGCGGATACCAAGGCGCAATGGGCGAAGCTGCAGCAGGCGAGCGCCGACGGCTGGGACCGGGCGCGCACCGCCTATGAGCAGCGCCTCGCGCAAGATGCGGGACGAGTGGAACAAGTTCTACCCCGACAACGACTGATCACCGGGTGTTGCGAGTGAGTTCGTAGCGAGCGCTATTTTGGTACAGGAGGGCGTTCATGCTGGGCTGGGCGGCGTTGTTCTTCATCATCGCGCTGATCGCGGGCGTGATGGGATTCTCGGGCATCGCGGTGGCGACGGCGCAGATCGCCCAGCTGCTGTTCTTCCTGTTCCTGATCCTGTTCGTGGTCTCGGTGGTCACCTCGATCCTGCGCGGCCGGGCGCCGCCCCTAGTCTGAGGCCAAGGGCGGCGCCACCGCCGCCCGGGCGGGCGCCCGCACCGTCACCAGCAGCCCGGCGAGGATGAGGGCGATGCTGGCGACGATCGGCAGCGTGACCGCGTCGCCGAAGACCACGACGCTGGCGAGATAGGCGAAGACCGGCGTCAGCAGCAGCCACTGCCCCGCCGTTCCCGCCGGCATCACCGCCAGCACCCGCGCCCAGCACCAATAGGCAAGCGCGGTCGGGACCGTCCAATTGAACAGAAAAACGGCAATGAGGGTGGGGCTCCAGACGATCGGACGATCCCAGCCGAGCATTGCTGCGACCGAGAGCGGGGGAATGCTGACCAGCAGCTGCCAGGCGGTCTGCGTCCAGACGTCGGAGCGCCACACGCGCCGCCGGTAGAGACAGGCGCCGAGCGCCCAGACGATGGCGCCGGCGAGCAGGAGGGCGTTTCCCATCAGGGTGCCGGGATCGCTCCAGTCGATCATTCCCGGCTCCATGTAGAGAAGGAGACCGACGAGGCTCACGGCGGCACCGATGAGCTTCACGCCTGAGATGCGCTGCCCCACCAGCCAGCGCTCGAGCGGGATCGCCCAGATCTGCATGGTGTAGGTCAGCACCACGGCGCGTCCGGCCGCCACGTGGCGCAAGGCCAGGATACCGAGGCTGAGCAGGGCCGCGATCTGCAGCAGGCCGATCCCCGCCAGGGGCCAGCGCTCCTCCGACACCGGGAAGAGAGGCCGCCGGGTCGCCACGATGAACGCGAAGACGACGACGGCGGCGCCGACCACCCGGATGGCGGTGAAGGCGACAGCGGGGATATCCCCCACCACCAGCTTCATCAGGATCCAGTTGCCGCCCCAGGCGAGGATCGCCACCGCCAAGTAGAGCGGCGTCAGCGGCGACTTCACCTGAGCGGTGCGACGCGATCTCACTTCGGGCGGCCCTCCCCGCGGTAGAGCGCGCCGGCCGCCGCGGCGCTCACCTTTCCGTTGCGGATATCCGCATCGATCTCGGCGCGCGCGCGCCGGTGCGGATCGCCATAGCCGCCGCCACCGGCGGTCTCCACCACGACGCGATCGCCCTTGCGCAGCGTGGTCACGATCTTCGAGGGAATCTCCTCGCTGCTGCCATCGGCGCGATAGATGACGGAGCGGGCCCGCGCACCCTCGCCGCCGCCAGCAAGGCCGGGCGCCGCGCTGAAGTGCCGCTCGCCACGATGGGAGAAGGAGACCTCGCCGTCGAGCACCTCGTATTCCCGGATCACGCCGAGGCCGCCGCGGAAGGCGCCGGCGCCGCCGGAATCGGGGCGCAGCGCCACCTGGTGGATGCGGATCGGCGCTTCCATCTCCATCGCCTCCGCCGGCAGGTTCATGCAGTTGGTGGCGTCGGTCTCGATCACGTCGACGCCGTCATGGCCGAGGCTGGCGCCGCTGCCGCCCGCCACCAGCTCGCCCACGACATAGCGCTGGCCATCCCGGTTGCGGCCGCCGAACGCCATCACCAGGAGCTCGCCGGCGGAGGACGCCGGCACCTTGCCCGGCAGCACCGGCGCCAGTGCGCCGATCATGCAGGTGGTGATGCGCTTGATGGTGGAGGTTCGCGCATTGACCGGCGCCGGCTCCTCGGGGTTGACGATGGAGCCCTTGGGAAGCCGCAGCTCCACCGGGCGGAAGCAGCCGCCGTTGGTGGGAATGCGCGGATCGGTGAGGGCGCGGACGGCGAAGCAGGCCGCCGCCAGCGAGCCCGAGGGCACGCAGTTGAGCGGGACCCCGCACCTGCGGGCTGGTACCCTCGAAATCGAAGGTGATGGTGCCGTCCTTGACGATGGCGGCGACCTCGATGCGGATCGGCTTATCGAGCTCGATGCCGTCGTTGTCGAGATAATCGACGCAGCGGTAGACGCCTTCGGGGATGGCGCGCAGCGCCTGGCGGGTCATCGTCTCCGAGCGCAGCAGCAGCTCGTCGAAGATCGCCGCCAGCTGGTTGTGGCCATAGCGCTCGGCCAGCTCGCCGAGGCGGCGCGAGGCCACGGTGCAGGCAGCGACCTGGGCGTTGAGATCGCCCATGACGGTGTCGGGGATCCGCACGTTCTGCCGCAGCATCTTCACCAGCGTGTCGTTGTATTGGCCGCCCTCGCGGAGCTTCAACGGCGGGATGCGCAGCCCCTCTTGGTAGATCTCGGTGGCGTTGGTAGGCACCGAGCCCGCGGACATGCCGCCGACGTCCTGGTGATGGGTCATGGCGCCGCCGAGCGCGATCACCTGGCCGCGGTGGAAGACCGGCGTGATGACGGCAATGTCAGGGAGATGCGTCCCGCCCGTGTAGGGGTCGTTGAGGATGAAGGTGTCACCCTTCCGCATGGTGTCGACGGGATAGGTCTTCAGGACCTCCGCCACCGCGGGGATCAATGTCGCGAGGTGGATCGGGATCGAGCAGGACTGCGCGAGCGTGGTGCCGTCGGGAGTGAAGAGGCTCGCCGAGGCGTCGAGCCCCTCCTTCACGATCGGCGAGAAGGAGCTGCGCAGCAGGGTCGACTGCATCTCGTTGGCGATGCCCTCGAGCTTGTGGCGCACCACCTCGACGGTGATGGGATCGAGCGCCTGGTCGCTGGTCGTCATCGGGAACTCCGTCACTCCGCGGTCAGGATCAGGGTGCCATTGTCGGGCCAGCAAAGAAATCTGTCGAGGTTAGTGTCCTAGTTCGAGGATGCCGGCAATGCGAATAGCTCCCTTACCAGCCCCGGAACGAGACCGGAATGACCTGGCCGCTTTCGATGCAATCGCCGAAACCGGCCGAGTCCGGCATCCGGATGAATTCGTATATGACGATCGGGCTGTCTATCTCAAGGGGCGGCGGCTCGACAGCGCGGTTTCTCCGACTCCGTTCGATAGGCGATGATGAGGTACTCGCGGTTGACGAACCGGTAGGGCCAGTGGGTAGGCGCGCCTCGTCAGCGGCATGGCTAAGGCGCGCTCGCGGATCTCGGCTTCTCTCTACTCGCGTCCGTCCCTAGCCAGGTCGAAGGCGAGGAAGCCCTGCGTATTCGTCGGGCGCTCCAAAACGTCCGGATGGCGCAACGTGCGCAGCGCGTCGTGGTACCCCGCGCGCCAGTGCTCCTCCATTGAGAGCCGAGAGAACTCATAGTCCTTGGAATGGCCTTCGTATTGCTGTGAGCGATAGATCAGTTGCACGATGCTGTAGACCTTGTGGTCGGCAACCTTGCTCAGCAACCTGGCATCCTCGCTGGCACGCATGTCTCGCGGTAGTTGCTCCAACAGTCGCGCAAGCGCAGAGCGCAGACCCTGGATCTCCCTGAATTGGTCTGTCATGGCGCGAGTGCGGCTCGAATACTGAATCTCCTTCTGGCGCATCGCGACCTCGGCCAGGTTGCCGGGGAACTCGCCGCTGGCGCTCCAGAGATCGACCTGGAAGGCGAGCGTGTCCTGCCGTGGTCCGTACTCGACCACCCATTGCAGGGGCGTGTTCGAGATCAAGCCGCCATCCCAATAGTATTCGCCCTCGATCTCGACGGCAGGAAAGCCGGGCGGCAAAGAGCCGCTCGCCATGACGTGCTCGGGACGGATCGTGTGTGTCGCCGTATCGAAATAAACAAAGTTGCCGGTACGCACGTTGACGGCGCCGACGCTGAAGCGGGTGTCGCCCGCATTGATTCGATCGAAGTCGACAAGGCGTTCGAGCGTACTCCTGAGCAGCTTCGTCTCGTAGAAACTGGTCGCCTCGAGCGCACCGTCCGGATGCATCCAGGCACCTGGTTGCCGCACTTGGAAGAAGCCCGCGGCGCCGTTGACAAGGGCGGATCCCGCGCTCATGGAATTGAAAAGCTTACGGGCGAAGTATCCGCGCGGTGCCAAGGCTTCGAGGCCGATCGCCCAGTCGAGCATCGGGTTCGTGGTTACTTCCTCCCAAAAGGTCCGCAACTTGGCGACTCGGACCTCCGGCGCATTCCCAGCGATCAGCGCCGAGTTGATGGCGCCGATCGAAATACCCGCGACCCAGTCCGGATGCAGATTCGTCTCGGCAAGGGCTTCATAGACTCCGGCCTGATATGAGCCGAGTGCCCCGCCACCTTGTAGTAGCAAGGCGACGCATTCGAAGGGCGGCCGGCCTTTTAATCGATGATGCATCGACCTTGCTTGGCGGCTGCCGAGTTGAACATCGTCGCGCATAACAAAACTCCTGTCGTTCTCTGTCGGTTGTGTCACGCCAACGTGCGACGGACGTCATCGAGATCTGCTCTGCAGATCCGGCTGAATTCCAAAAGCGGATCGGGATCTAGGCCCTTGGACAATGCCTCCTTCGCGAACTGCCGGAGCTCGACGCTCGGCTTCAGGGAAATCTCGACGATCGCTCTGAACGCCGCCTCCGCCGTGCTGACAACTCCGGGCGGAGCAAAGAACCTCATTCGGTTGATGAGTCCCGATCAGGCGCTGCTCGTCGCCGCCCAGCACGATGTCGTCGCGCGTGTAGGCGTGCAGAAGAAAATTCGACGCGTTCATCACGAAATCGGCATAGACCGTCTCCCGTTTCGCCACCTCGAGGGCGATGCGCTGAATGCGATCTTGGCGGCGTTGCGTGTAGATAGTGGCGAGGAGCGACGCCACGCCTCCAACGAGGGCTCCCAGGAGCGCAGAGAGCGGGCTCAGCAGAGCGGGATCGATGTTCATGTCGCCCTCCCGAGATTGTCGCACTCCACACTCGGTCCCGGCGCGCCGTGCCCTTCGGCGAGCGCCTGCGGATCGGGTTGCTTGATCCGGAACCAAGTCACGTAGAGCGCCGGAAGGAAGACCAGGGTCAGAAGCGTCGCGACCGCGAGACCGCCCATGATCGCGTAGGCCATCGGACCCCAGAAGATGGTCGGCGCGATCGGGATCATGCCGAGGATTGCGGCGGAGGCGGTGAGCAGGATCGGGCGGAAGCGGTGCGTCGGTCGCCTCGACGACCGCATCCCAGGGGTGGCGTCCCTGCGCCTTCTCCTTCTCGATCTGGTCGATGAGGATCACCGAGTTGCGGGCGATCATGCCGGTCAGCGCGAGCACGCCGAGGAGCGCCACGAAGCCCAGGGGCTTGTCCGAGAGCAGAAGCGCCGCGACGACCCCGATGAGGCCCAGAGGCGCCACGCTGAGCACCAGGAACAGGCGGCTGAAGCCCTGGAGCTGGATCATCAGCACCGTGAGGATCAGGACGAGCATCAACGGCAGGACGGCGGCGACCGACGCCTGCGCCTTGCTGCTCTCCTCGACCGTTCCGCCGACCTCGATATGGTACCCGCTCGGCAGGCTGGCATTCAGCGCCGCGATCTTCGGCGCCAGAGCCTGCACGACCGTGGCCGCCTGCGTGCCGGGCGCGACGTCGGCCTGCACCGTCACCGTGGGCAGCCGGTCGCGACGCCAGACGATCGGGATATTCCTGGCCGTAATCGACCGAGGCGATCTGGCTCAGGGGAACGGTCTGCCCGTTCGGCAGCGGCACCTGAAGCGTGCGGATCGTCGACAGCGACATGCGCTGCTCGGCGGAGGCGCGAACCAGCACGTCGACGAGATAGATCCCGCTGCGCATCTGGGTGGCGGTGACGCCGGACACGACCGTGTTCAGGGCCTGGGCCAGATCCTGCGAGCTCAGGCCCAGGAGGCGCGCCTGGTCCTGGTCGACCCGGATCCTCACCGTGCGCGCCGGCTCCATCCAGTTGTAGTTGACGTTCTGGCGCACCGGGAGTCGTCCCCATTGCCTGCGCGACCTTGAACGCGATCGCGCGCACCTGGTCCGGCTCCGGTCCGCTCACCCGGTATTGCAGCGGCCATCCGACCGGCGGGCCCAGTTCCAGCGGGTAGACCCGCCCGACGACGCTCGGGAACTCGGTCGCCAGCGCCTGCTCCAGCTTCGCCTTCACCCGCTCGCGCTGCTGCAGCCCCTTGGTGACGACCACGAGTCTGGGCGAAGAAGTCGTTGGGGAGCTGGACGTTGAGCGGCAGATAGAACCGCACGGCGCCCTGCCCGACATAGGTGCTCCAGTGGTCCACGTCCTGATCGCCCTTCAGGAGCTTGTCCAGCCGGGCCGAGAGTTCTCGGGTTGCGTAGATCGACGCGTTCTCGGGCAGCTGCAGGTCCACGAGCAGCTCGGGCCGGTCGGAGGACGGGAAGAATTGCTGCGGAACGAGGCGCATGCCGTAGAGCGCGGCGCCGAACAGGCCCAGCGTGACGAGGACCGTGACCCAGCGCGCCCGCATCGCCAGCACGAGGAAGCGGCGGAACGTGCGCATGATCGGGCCGGGCTCCTCCGAGTGCACCGCCTTGGGCTTCTTGAGAATCCAGACGCCGAGCAAGGGGGCAAACAGGACCGCGACGACCCAGGATGCGATCAGCGCGATGGCGACGACGGCGAAAATCGAGAAGGTGTATTCGCCCGCGGCGCTGTGCGCGAACCCGATGGGGACGAAGCCCGCGACGGTGACCAGCGTGCCGGTGAGCATCGGAAAGGCGGTCGAGGTGTAGGCGAAGGTGGCGGCGTGCTCCTTGTCGTCGCCGTGCTCCAGCCGCGTGACCATCGTCTCGACCGTGATCATGGCGTCGTCGACCAGCAGGCCGAGGGCGATGATGAGGGCGCCGAGCGAGATCCGCTGAAGGTCGATCCCGAAAAACTCCATCGCCACGAACACCGCGGCGAGCACGAGCGGGATCGCGAGGGCCACCACGGCGCCGGCGCGCAGGCCGAGGCTGACCAGGCTGACGCCGAGGACGATGGCGACGGCCTCCCACAGGGCCTCCATGAAATCGTCCACCGCGTGCTCGACGGTTACGGGCTGGTCGGCGACGAGCGTCGGCTCGATCCCGACCGGCAGGTTCGCCGTGATCTCCGTCATGGCCTGCGCGATGTTGCGCCCGAGGGCCAGGACGTCGCCGCCCTTGCGCATGGCGATGGCGAGCCCGATGCCCTCCCGTCCGTTGACGCGGAACATCGGCTGCGCGGGATCGGCGGGGCCGCGCGTCACATGCGCGATGTCGCCGAGGCGGATGATCCGGCCGTTCGCGACGAAGTTGACGGCCAGGATGTCCTGCTCGGATCGGAACGCGCCGGAGACGCGGACGAGGATCTTCTCGTCCCCGGTCTGCACCACGCCCGCGGGGGTGACGGCGTTCTGGGCCTGCAGCGCGGCGATCAGCGCGGCGCGGTCGATGCCGAGCCCCGCCAGCTGCTCGGTCGAGAACTCGACGTAGACGCGCTCGTCCTGCGCGCCGAGGATGTCGATCTTCGAGATGTCCGGCAGCTGGAGGAGCTGCTTGCGGACATCGTCGACGTAGTCCCTCAGCTCCCGATGGGTGAAGCCGTCCGCGGTGAAGCCGTAGACGATGCCGTAGGTGTCGCCGAACTCGTCGTTGAAGCCGGGGCCGACGATCCCTTGCGGCAGCGTGTTGCGGATGTCGCCCACCTTCTTGCGCACCTGATACCAGATGTCCGGCACCTGAGCCGGGGGCGTCGAGTCCTTCAGGTTGACGAAGATCGTCGCCTGGCCCGCGGTCGTGTAGCTCTTCAGGTAATCGAGGTTCGGCGTCTCCTGGAGCTTGCTCTCGATGCGGTCGGTGATCTGCTCGAGCGTGTCGCTGACCGTGGCGCCCGGCCATGCGGCCTGCACCACCATGGTCTTGACGGTGAAGTCCGGATCCTCGCTCCGCCCGAGCCGGAAGTAGGACCAGACGCCCGCGACCACGATGACGAGCATGAAATAGGTCACGAGGGAACGGTGCCGGATCGCCCATTCGGAGAGGTTGAAGCGCTTCATCAGGCCGGCTCCCAGCAGGCGGACCTTCTGGCCCGGGTGCAGCGTCTGCACCCCGGCGGTGACGACGATCTCGCCGGTTTCCAGCCCCTGCGAGATCACGACGGTGGCCGGGTCGTACCGCGCGACATCCACGTTGCGCAGGGACACGGTCTGGCTCTGCGGATCGACCACCCACACGGCCGGGCGTCCGTTGGCCTCGGTGAGCGCGCTCGCCGGGACCTCCACGCCGGGAGGCGCGGCCAGCTTGATGCGGCCGGTGACGGTGGAGCCCAGCCGCATGGCCTCCGGCGGATCGATGATGCCGACCTTGACCTGGAACGTTCGGGTGGCGGAGTCCGCCTGGGGCGCAACCTCCCGCACGCGGCCGGTGGCCTTCACCTGCGGATCGTTGGTGAGAGCGATCTCGACCAGCGGGTCGCGCGGGCCCGTCCGGATGAGCTGCTCGGGCACGTCGAAGACGGCATCGCGTCCGCCCTGACGCGCGAGCTGCACGATCATCTGCCCGGCACGGACCACTTCGCCCGGCTCGGCGCCGACCGCGGTAACCACGCCCGGGGCATCGGCGAACAGGACCGTGTAGCTCAGCTGATCCTGCGCGATGCGCAGCTGGGCCTGAGCGGAGTCGACCTGGGCCTGGGCAGTCGCAAGCGCCTGCTGGGCTTCGTCGAATTTGGCGCGCGGCGTCCAGCCGCCCTTCAAGAGCTCCTGCTGCCGCCGAAAGGTGAGGCGCGCCTGGGTCAGCGCCGCCTCGGCCGAGGCGAGATTGGCTTGCGCCGAGCGCAGCGCGTTCTGCTGGTTCTGGGGATCGAGCCGGGCGACGACCTGGCCTGCCGTGACCACATCGCCCACATTGACGGGCCGCTCGATCATGCGTCCGTCGAGGCGAAAGGCGAGGCTGACCTGGTCCTTGGCGCGAACCTGGCCCGTCAGCGAAACGGTCTCGCCTTCCGCGCCGCGCTCGACGGTGACCGTCCGGACGGGCCGGGCCTCGGCGGCGGGCGGTGCTGGCTTGTCGCAGCCCGCGACGGTCGCGGCGATCAAGGCGGCTGCTAAGATCTGAAGCTTGAACATTGGCGCTGCCTTCCGCAGGGGTGAGGGTTTGCGCTGCAGGGCGGCCGGATCGGCATGGCTTGCGGCCATCGCCTTTGGCCTTGAATTGCACTGCACGGTGCAATATAATGATATGCACTGATGAGTGCAAGAGGGATTTCGCATGAAAGTTCGCAAGGGTTCAAACGAGGCCGTCCCGAAGGCCCGGCGCGGCGGGTCGCGGGAGGCGATCGTCGAGGCGGCCGAGCGCCTGTTCCTGGAGCGCGGCTTTGGCGCCGTCAGCATGGACGAGCTGGCCGAGGCCGCGGGCGTGGCGCGGCGGACGCTCTACAACCAGTTCGCAAGCAAGGAGGAGATCTTCCGGGAGATGCTCCTCAGGGTGTCGCGTCAGCTCGAGGACGCCTTTCCGCCCGGCATCGAAACCCAAGGCGACGTCGAGGACGTGCTCCGTCTGATCGCGCGGGTGATTCTGGATCTGCACAAGAATCCGGAATATCTCGGGTTCCTGCGCATGGTGGTGGCCGACTCCCGCCAGTTTCCCTGGATCGCCGAGGAGTTCGCCGCCGTCATGGACCCGCAAACGGAGCGGCTCACGCGCTATCTCGCCCATCTGACGGCGATGGGCATCCTGAACTGCCGCAATCCGTTGCTGGCGGCTCACCAGTTCATGGGAATGCTCAACGAGTTCTCTCTGTGGCCCTGGATGATGGGTCGCGAAAGCCTACCCGTCCCGGCCGAGGACGTGGTCGAAGAGACGGTCCGGATGTTCCTGCAGCATTACCGTCGTCTGAAATCGAAGAAGCGTGGCAACGGCGGAGTATGACCTCCGGGCGGCGGCTCATCCCGTAGGACACCGTTCTCGCCGAGGACGGAGAGAGCTCGCCGACGGCCGGGCAGAGTTCGAGGCCGGGCGGCCTCATTGACTAGGGTCCGGTCGTCAGGATCAAGGTGCCGTTGTCGGCCACGGTGCCGCGCCAGCCCGGCTCGATCAAGGTGGTGGTGTCCGCCTGCTCCACGATGGCAGGGCCATCCAGGATGGCACCTGATGCCAGCGCCGTGCGCCGATAGACGGTGGCGGCAAGGGCAGCGCCCTCACCTGTGAGGATGCGGCGCCGGCCCTTCTCCGCCGACGTGCCGTCGGCCGTGTAAGGCGCTGGTTTCGCCGCGGCCGCGGCGCTGCGATGGATGCTGCGAAGATTGACGATCCGCGCCGGAGCATCGGTGCTGTGGCCGTAGATGCGATCGTGGGCGACGCGGAAATCGCGGTAAAGCTCGCCCAGGGGATCGGTGGACGCGGGCGCGAGCGGCACCTCGAGATGATAGGACTGGCCGACGTAGCAGACGTCGGCGAAATAGAGGATCTGGCAGCGCTCGGCCGGCATGCCCTCGCTGCGCATCAGGGCAGCGCATCCCTGATCGAGACCGTCGAGCTGGCTCCGCACCTCCGGCCAAGCGAGGCCGGCGAGCGGGCGCGGAAAGGCCGCGGAGACCTCATGCTCGACCGGCGCATGCAGCAGCCCCGCGGCGGACAGCACGCCGGGATTGAGCGGCACCGCGATCCGCGTGATGCCGAGCTCGCGCGCGAGCGCGGTGGCATGGAGCGGCCCGCCGCCGCCGAGCGGCACCAGCGTGTAGCCGCGGGGATCGATGCCGCGGCCGATCGAGACCAGGCGGATCGCCTCCGCCATCTGGGCGTTCACCACGCGATGGATGCCGAGCGCCGCCGCTTCCACGGTCATGCTCAGGGGCGCGGCGATCTTGCGCTGGATCACCTCGTGGGACCGCTCGGGCACCAGCTTCAAGGAGCCGTTGGCGAAATAGCCGGGATCGATATAGCCCAGCAGCACCGAGGCGTCGGTCACCGTCGCCTCCTCGCCGCCGCGGTCGTAGCAGGCGGGGCCGGGCTCGGAACCGGCGGATTCCGGCCCGACCCGGAGCGAGCCCGCACCATCGAGCCAGGCGACGCTGCCGCCACCGGAGCCGATGGCGGTCACGTCCACCATGGGGACGCGCACGGTATAGCCGCTGATGGTCCCCTCGGAGCGGATCAGCGGCTCGCCGCCGCTCACCAGCGCGATGTCGCAGCTGGTGCCGCCGATGTCGACGGTGATGAGATCCTTGAAGCCCAAGGCGCGGCCGACCTCGAGACCACCCATGACGCCGGCGGCGGGACCCGAGAGGAAGAGCCGCACCGGCCGCCGCCGCGCGACGCGCGCCGAGGCGATGCCGCCGCGCGACTGCATGATCTGCAGCGGCGCCCGGGTTCCAGCCTCGGCGAGATCGCGCCTCCATGCTGGCGAGGTAGCGATCCACCACCGGCTTGATGTAGGCATCGAAGGCGGTGACGCAGGTGCGCTCGTACTCGCGGAACGCCGGATCCACCTCGGAGGAGATCGACACCATCACCTCGGGTGCCAGGCGCTCGATGATCTCCCGCACGCGCTTCTCATGGGTGGGATTGAGGAAGGAGAACAGCAGGCTGACGGCGATGGCGCCGACGCCCTCGGCGGCGAGCTCTCTGACCGCTTTCTCCACCGACGCCTCGTCGAGGGGCACCAGCACCTCGCCGCTGGCGGTCACGCGCTCGCGGACCTCCTTGCGCAGCGCGCCCGGCGCCAGGAACGCCGCCGCCTCCGGCTGCAGCACCAGGTCGTACATGGCGTGGCGCATCTGGCGGCCGATCTCCAGCACGTCCTTGAAGCCGGCGGTCATGATCAGGCCGATCTTCGCGCCCTTGGCCTCGAGCACCGCATTGGTGGCGACGGTGGTGCCGTGCACGAAGCGCGCGATGGCGCCGGCGGGGATCGACCAGTCGCGCTCCATCAGCGTCATCGCCGCGCGCACGCCGGCGCTGGGGTTGCTGCGCGTGGTCGGGATCTTGGTGAGCCGCACGGCGCCGTCGGACGCGCGGCAGACCACATCGGTGAAGGTGCCGCCGATGTCGACGCCGATCTCGAAGCCGTCCCGACCTGCTGTCATCGCCCGCTTTCGCTGCTGAGTTCACGCCCCGTGCGACCGGATGTTAGGGGCTGATCCCGCATGCTTGCAACGCCGCGGCTTTCCGATGATCATGATTGGCGGTCGCGCGCGCAACTCTGCGGAAATTGAGCGGGGCAGCGGTGTGGGGACACGTGCGGCGTGTCGGAACCGCGCGGTTCGACCCGCCGCGCGGGCGAATGAGCAAGGACAGGGCAAGCGTCGAGGGGAGTTCCAAAATCATGCGCATCACGACATCGATTTACGCGGCGGCGGCGGCGATGGTCGCGGCGCTGGCCGCACTGCCTGCGAGCGCGGACAACACGCAGGGCATCACCGACACCACCATCAAGATCGGCAATCTCGGCCCGTTCTCCGGCGATGCCACCGCCTTCAACCCGCTCAACTACGGGCCGGAGGCCTATCTCCGCTACATCAACGACAAGGGCGGCGTGAACGGCCGCAAGTTCGAGACCGTCTTCGCCGACGATGCCTGCAACGAGGCGAAGGGGATCGCCGCCGCCAAGAAGCTGATCTATGAGGACAAGGTCTTCATGATCATCGGCCATCCCTGCAGCGGCGTCGCCATGGCGATCAAGCCGATGGTCGACAAGGAGGGCATTCCCTGGGTCGGCATCGCCGCCAATCCGAAGCTCACCGACCCGGTGACGCCCAGCATGTTCCACGTCGGCTACACCGGCAACGCCTCGGGCGAGGCGATGGCCGCTTTCGCCCTCAGCAAGCCGGGCGTGAAGAAGATCGCCCTGGTGGAGCACAGCAACGACTGGGCGCACGGCTACTGCGATCCCGCCACCGACTACATCAAGAAGCACGGCGGCGAGATCGTGGTGGAGACCGCGATGGAGCGCGGCTCGACCGACGCCACCGCCCAGGTGCTGCAGATCAAGGCCTCCGGCGCCGAGGCGGTCATGGGCTGCCTCTATCAGCCGGAGCTGGTGGTCCTGCTGCGCGACATGAACAAGTTCGGCGTCAAGGCGCCGGTGCTGGGCGCGCTCGGCGCCGACTTCGACCAGACCGTGGCCCAGGTCAACGATACCGACGCGGTGAAGCAGATCTTCTTCCAGCCCTATCAGTTCAAGTCGCCGCTCGGCCAGGGACCGCTCAAGGAGTTTCACGACATCTTCGAGAAGTACCTCACCAAGGACGAGCTGCCGAAGGTTGGCGAGCCCACCAACTTCTATTACTTCGGCGTGCCGGCGGCGATCGTGACCGTGGAGGCGTTCCGCCGCGCCGGTCCGCATCCCGACCCGCGAGAAATGGATCGCGGCGATGGAATCCATCAAGGGCTTCGATACCGGCGTCTATGCCGACACGGAGAACCTGAGCCACGACAACCACGACGGCGTGCACCTCATGTACGCCGTGGGGATCGGCACCGACGGCAAGGAGACCGTCTACAAGTCCTGGGGCGTCGTGTCGCAGTGAGAGCGGTGAGCCCTGGAGCATTATCCGACGAAGTGGATACCGGTTCGGCGCAGAAAATGCGACCAAACCAACGAACCTAGAGCATGATCCGATTCGATCTAATCGGATCATGCTCTAGGCCGGGCTCACCCCTGAGGAGCCGGCGTCGATGCTGATGCTGCTGCCCCAGCTCGTCGTCAGCGGCATCGCCAGCGGCATGCTCTATGCGCTGGTGGCGCTCTCCATGACCGTGGGCTATCGCGCCACCACGGTGGTGAACTTCGGCCACGGCGACATGGTGATGGCCGGCGCCTACGCCCTCTTCGTGCTGACCGCGGTGCTGGGCCTGCCGTTCAGCCCGGCGCTGGTGCTGGCGGCGGCGCTGCTGTTCCTCCTTGGCCTCGCGACCCAGCGCTGGCTGATGCAGCGGATCATCGACGGTCCGCACCTGTCGCTGGCCATGATGGCGCTGGCGATCGGTTACGTGCTCCGCGGCGTCGCGCGGCTGGAATGGGGCAACAGCGTGCTGAAGGTCGCCCGGCCCTATCCCCAGGCGACCTTCCTCATCGGCACGGTGGTCGTCACCACGGACGATCTCGTGATATCGGGCGCGCGTCCTGCTGCTGCTCCTGGCGCTCTTCCTGGTTTTCCACGTGACGCCGGTCGGCCGCATCATCCAGGCGGTCTTCCAGACTCAGCGCGGCGCCGCGCTGGTGGGCATCGACGTCCGCGCCTTTCACGCGACGATGTGGGGCGCCGGCGCGGCGCTGGGCGCGGTCGGCGGCGCCCTCCTCGCCCTCATCGTCCCGCTGACGCCCGACATCGCCGTCTCCGTCCTGCTGCGCGGCTTCGCCGCCATGACCCTCGGCGGCTTCGGCTCCCTCGGCGGCGCCGTCGTCGGCGGGCTGCTGCTGGGCGTGATGGAGAAGGTCCTGGGCTTCTACGTCTCGACGGTCTTCATCGATATCACCGCCTATCTCGTCACCATCCTGGTCCTGCTGATCCGGCCCAAGGGCCTGTTCGGCCGCCATGTGAGCCTCCGCATTTGAGCGCCCGCCGGCTGTTCTGGCTGGTGCCGCTGCTGCTGCTGCCGGTACCGGCGTTCCTCAACCAGTATCAGCAGTACGTGCTCAACCTCATCCTGGTCTACGTGCCGGTCGGCGTGGGATTCAACGTGGTGGTGGGCAATCTGGGCCTGCTTGCCTTCTCCAACGTGGCGTTCTTCGGCATCGGCGCCTACACCGCAGGCATCCTGATGCTGAAGCTGGGCCTCCCTTGGTGGGTGACCGTGCTGCCGGCGGGTCTCATGGGCGCCCTCGGCGGCGCCGCCGCCAGCGTTCCGGCGCTCCGCGGCGTCCGGCTCTTCTATCTCGCCATCATGACCCTCGCCTTCGGCGAGCTCTTGCGCTGGATCTATATCCGCTGGGAACCCCTGACCGGCGGCTCCTTCGGCATGGCGGTGCCGACGGCGAGCGTCTTCGGCTGGGACCTCGATGCGGAGAGCCACAAGTTCTACGTCTTCCTGGCGCTGGCGGTGCTTGTCATCGTCGCCACCGACCGCCTGCTGCGCTCGCGCTTCGGCCGCGCCTTCATGGCGATCAAGAGCAACGAGGAAGCGGCCGCGGCCATGGGCATTCCGACCGATCGATATATTCTCCTGGGCTTCGCCTGGGGCGGCTTCGCGGTCGGCATCGCGGGGTCGATGTATGCGGCTCTCGTCGGCCACATCACGCCGATCTCCTTCGATCTCACCGAGCTCATCCTGCAGTTCGCCATCATCATGGTGGGCGGGCTCGGCAGTCTCGTGGGCTCGGTGCTGGGCGCCGCCGTCCTCACCGCGACGCCGGAGTTCTTCAGCAACTTTCCAGGCTTCCAGGAGCTTGTGTTCGGCCTGCTGATCGTCCTGGTCCTGCTTTTCCTGCCGCGCGGCCTCGCGAGCCTGCTGGCACGAGCGCATCCCGTGTTCCGCGACCGCTATTATCGGGACTGAGATGGCGCTGCTGGAGCTTTCCGAGGTCATGGTGCGGTTCGGCGGCCTGACCGCCGTGGATCAGGTCTCCTTCCGCGTCGAGCCTGGCGAGATCTGCGCCCTCATCGGCCCGAACGGCGCCGGCAAGACCACGCTCTTCAATGCCATCGCCGGCAACGCGCCGATCGAGTCCGGCCGCGTCCTGCTGCGCGGCGAGGAGATCCAGCGCCTCAAGCCCCACGAGATCTCCGCCAAGGGCGTGCGCCGCACCTTCCAGAACGGCGGTCTCTTCGGTCATCTGACGGCGCTGGAGAACGTGCTGGTGGGCCTGCACACCGAGGTCACGAGCGGCTTCTTCGGCCTGCTGTTCGGAAGCGGCCGCAGCGCCAAGGCCGAGGCCGCTGCCACGCTCCGCGCGCGCGACCTATTACGGTTGATGGAGATCGACTCCATCGCCGACCGGCTCGCCTCCGAGCTTTCCGGCGGCCAGCAGCGGATGGTGGAGATCGTGCGCGCGCTGGCGACAGATCCGCCGCTCCTGTTGCTGGACGAGCCGGCGGTGGGATTGGCGCCGCCCATGCGCGACAAGCTCGGCGCCATCATCCGCCGCCTCGCCGGCGAGCGCGGCGTCGGGATCGTGCTCATCGAGCACGCGATCGAGCTGGTCATGAGCGTCTCCGACCGGGTGGTGGTGCTGAACTACGGCAAGAAGGTCGCCGACGCGCCGCCCGCCGAGGTGCGCGCCGACAAGAAGGTGCTGGAGGCCTATCTCGGCCATGCCTGAGATGCTGCTGTCAGCCGCCGGCGTCGAGGCGGGATATCCCAACAAGCAGATCCTGTTCGGGGTCGACTTCGCCATCGAGGCCGGCGAGGTGGTGGCGCTGCTGGGCGCCAACGGCAGCGGCAAGTCCACCGCCCTTAACGCGGTGAGCGGCTTTGTGCGGCCCTGGGCAGGCTCCATCCGCCTCGAGGGCCGGGAACTCGCGGGGCTGCCGCCGCACCGAATCTTCCGGCAAGGCATCATCCAGGTGTCCCAAGCCCGCGATCTCTTTCCGGACATGTCCGTGGAGGAGAACTTGCGCCTCGGCGCCTCGGTGCGCCGCGGGCCCATCACGGAATTGCTCGGCGGCATCTATGACTCGTTCCCGCGCCTCGCCGAGCGCAAGCAGCAGGCGGTGCGGCTGATGTCCGGCGGCGAGCAGCAGATGGTGGCGATCGGCCGCGCGCTGATGGGGCGGCCGAAGCTGCTGCTGCTGGACGAGCCTTCGGGCGGTCTCGCCCCCGCCTTCGTCAACGAGATCGCGACGATCATGCTGGCGCTCAAAGCGCGCGGCGTCACCATGATGATCGTCGAGCAGAACATCAAGCTGGCGCTGGCCGTCGCCGACCGGTTCCTGATCCTTCGCGACGGCCGCGTCTCCCAGCGCCAGGACATCCGTGCCGGCGGCATCGCCGAGGCGGATATCGTGCGCAGCATTTATCTCTGAGCGAGCCCGCCCGTTGACGTACTCTGGTAATGGCGGCACGCAGTTCACGCAGGGCTCATGCGGTTGGCGCGCCCCCACCACCATGCTAGCTTTTTCGAGGTACCAGGAGGCCTCTAGGGCATGAGCTATCGCGTTGGCGTCGATATCGGCGGCACCTTCACCGACCTCTGCGCATTCAACGAAGCGACCAACGAGCTGCACACCCTCAAGGTACTCTCGCCGGCCCGACAAGCCCGGCGCCGAGGTGATGGAGGGCGTGAAGCAGCTCCGCGAGCGCTATGGCGTGGCGCCCGAGAGCATCACCTATTTCACCCACGGCACCACGGTCGGCGTCAACACCGTGATCCAGCGCAAGGGCGCCAAGCTCTGCCTGCTGGTGACGGAGAATTTCACCGACGTGCTGGAAGTGGCGCGGCTCAAGATGCCGGATCCCTACGACCTCCACTCCAGCCGGCCCGCGCCCCTGGTGCCGAAGGATCGCGTGCTGCCGGTGCGCGAGCGCATGAGCGCCGCCGGCACCGCCGACTTGGCCGTCGACGAGGCGAGCGTGATCAAGGCGGTCGAGCGCGCGCGGGCGATGGGCGCCGAGGGCATCGTCATCGCCCTCATCAACGCCTACCGCAACCCCGCCCACGAGCGCGAGGTGAAGGCGATCGTCAACCGCGTGGCGCCGGGCTTCCGGTCTATCTGCTCCAGCGAGGTCTGGTCGGTCATCCGCGAGTACGAGCGCACCACCACGGCCCTCATCCATGGCTATGTGCAGGATCGCGTCGCCCACTACCTCACCTCGCTCCAGGCGGCGCTTCGGGAAGCGGGCGTGCCGGCGTCGCCCATGGTGACGAAGTCGAATGGCGGTGTGATGAGCGCCGAGCTCGGCAAGACCGCCTGCGCCCAGATGATCCTCTCCGGCACCGCCGCCGGCGTGATCGGCGCCAGCTATGTGGCGGGCCTCTCGGGCTTTCCCAAGACCATGAGCCTCGACATCGGCGGCACCAGCGCCGACGTCGCCTTCATCCGCGACGGCGTGCCGCAATACGGCGTCGGCGAGATGATCGGCGAGTTCCCGATCTATATCCCGACCGTCGCCGTCACCTCGATCGGCGCCGGCGGCGGCTCGATCGCCTGGGTGGACGATCTCGGCGTGCTCAAAGTCGGGCCCGAGAGCGCGGGCTCGACCCCGGGCCCCGCCTGCTATGGCCGCGGCGGCACCCGGCCCACCATCACCGACGCCTTTGCCGTGCTCGGCTGGATCGGCAGCGGCGAGCTCGGCTACAGCGCGATCCGCATCGACGTCGAGAAGGCGCGCGCGGCGGTGAATGTCGTTGCCGAGCGCATCGGCATGAGCACCGTCGCCACCGCCGAGGCGATCATCGAGATCGCGGTCTCCGGCATGTACATGGAGGTGAGCAAGCTGATCTCCCGCTACGGCGTCGACGCGCGGGAGTACGCGCTGCAGGCCTTCGGTGGCGCCGGGCCGATGATGGCGTGCTTCCTCGCGCGCGAAATCGGCATGGCAAGCGTCGTGATCCCGACGACCCCTGGCGTGCTGAGCGCACTGGGCGGCCTCATCGCCGACATCAAGAACGACTTCATCGCCACCGCCTTCCTCGAGCTCAATCCCTCGACGCTGCCGGCGATCCAGAGCGGCTATCAGGAGCTGGAGAAGAAGGCGCTACATTGGCTGCGGAAAGAGCAGGGCTATGACGGCGCCTATCGGTTCACCTTCTCCGCCGACATGCGCTATCAGGGCCAATCCTACGAGATCGAGACCGTGTTCGACGGCGCCCACGTTGAGAGCGGCGATCACGCCGCCATCGCCGAGGCTTTCCACGTCAGGCACGAGGAAGTCTACGACCACGCCGACCGCGAGGCGCCGGTGCAGGTGATCAACCTCCGCCTGGTGATTTCAGGCGAGAGCCCGAAGCCGACATTCCCGCGCCTCCCCGAGAAGCCGGGGCCCGCGCCCTCACGGGAGAGCTGGCGCGTCTATCTCGAGGGATCCGAGCGCGACGTGCCGGTCTACGCGCGGGCGGATCTGGCACCCGGACAGACCTTCACGTCGCCCGCCATCCTCACGCAGAGCGACTGCACCACCTGCATCCCCAGCGGCTTCCGCGGACGGGTGGATGCCTATCGCAACGTGATCCTGACGCTTCGACGGCAAGGGCAAGTAGGAGAGACAAATGGCCATCGACCGCGTCACCCTGCAGATCCTTGCCAATCACTGCGCCGCCGCTACCGAGAGCATGGCGCAGACCCTCTTCCGCACGGCGCACTCCACCTTCGTCAAGGAGACCGAAGACTTCACCACCGGTCTTGCCACGCCCGAGGGCATGACCTTCGCCTCGCCCTACGATCTCGGCGCCACCTGGTTCGTGGGATTGGACTACGGCCGCGTCCTCAAGATGATCGACAAATACGAGGAGGGCGACATCTGCATGACGAACGATCCCTACAGCGGCTTCGTCTGCACCCATTCCCCCGACATCCATCTCTGGAAGCCGATCTTCCACAAGGGCGAGCTCATGTGCTTCGCCGTCGGCCACGTGCACAACACCGACGTCGGCGGCGCGGTGCCGGCGAGCCTGTCGCGGGCCAATGTGGAGGTGCATCAGGAAGGCATCCGCTTTCCGCCGGTGAAGCTCTACCGCCGCGGCGAGCTCAACCGCGAGCTCCTCGACACCATGCTGCTCAACGTGCGCATGCCCGAGCAGAACTGGGGCGATCTCAAGGCCCAGGTCGCCGCCATGAAGACCGGCGAGCGCAAGGTGCACGAGATGATCCAGCGCTTCGGCGCCGACGTCTTCCGCGAGGGCATCCAGGACCTGCTGAGCTACGCCGAGCAACAGGCGCGCCACGTGATCGGCAAGATCCCGGACGGCGAATATTTCTTCGCCGACTACATCGACGAGGACAGCGTCAAGGGCTATCCCTGCCGCATCGCGGTCAATCTCATCGTCAAGAATGGCGAGCTGGTGCTGGATTTCTCCCAGAGCGACCCGCAGCTCACCTCCTCCATCAACGTGCCGACCGGCGGCGATCCCCGTCACACGCCTGCTGATGGTGCCGGTCATCTACACGCTCTATACGCTCGACAAGTCGATCCTATTGAACGCCGGCCTGTTGCGCGCGACCTCGGCGGTGCTGCCGAAGGGATCGGTGCTGAACCCCACCTTCCCCGCCGCCGTCGGCATGCGGAGCCTCACCTGCATGCGGCTCCAATCGACGGTGTTCGGTGCCTTCGCCCGCGCGCTGCCGAATGTGCTGCCGGCGGCCTGCGGCGACGGCGGGCCGCTGATCAATCTCCGCACCACGGACACGCGCACCGGGCCGACGCCTGATGGCGAACCTCGATCCCATCACCGGCGGCGGCGGCGGCACCTCGTTCCGGGACGGCACCGAGGGCTCCGGCGCCAACTTCGCCTTCCTCAAGAACACGCCGGTCGAGATCAACGAGGCCGAGGTGCCGGTGAAGATCCTGAAATACGGGCTGGCACCCGACTCCGGCGGCGCCGGCCGTTATCGCGGCGGCACCGGCACGACGCTGGAGTTCCAGGTCTCGGCGCCCGACACCGTGGTCACCGCCCGCAACCGCGACCGCAGCCGCTTCACTCCTTGGGGCAGCTGCGGCGGCGAGGCCGGCAAGGCCTCGGAGTTCCTGCTCAACCCCGGCACCAACCACGAGGTCAATCTCGGCAATACCGACGTGGTGACGGTGCAGCCCGGCGACATCATCCGCATCACCTCGGCGGGCGCCGGCGGCTGGGGCGATCCCTTCGAGCGCGAGGCGGAGCGCGTGCTGGACGACGTCCGCCGCGGCTTCGTGTCGCTGGCCAACGCCGAGGCGGAATACGGCGTCGTGATCAAGAACGGCGCCATCGACGCCAAGGCCACCGCCGCGCGCCGCGCCCTCAAGAAGGGCGCCACCGGCAACAACGGCTTCGGCTTCAACAAGGCCTGGCTCGACTACGAGGCGGTCTGGACCCGCGCCAACTACGAGCGCCTGACGGCGCTCCTGGCGAAGCTGCCGGTGGAATGGCGCTTCTTCATCAAGCACCGCGTCTTCGAGGGGATGGCGGCGCTGCCTGCGGCGCGAACGCACCGGCAAGGGCGACGAGGTGGAGCGGATCTTCGACCACGTTGCCGGCCAGTATCCGCAGCTCAAGGCGTTTGCCGGCGCCGAGGCCGCGGACTGAGGCTCAGGCCCGCTTCTTCAGATACCCGTCCGCCAGCTCGATCAGGCGCTCGCGGCCGAAGCTGGGATCGTGACCGCCGTGCACGACGCGCACCGGCAGCTCGCGCAGGCGCTTCATCGTCCTGATGTAGGCGGGGATGTCCGAGCCCGGGAGGTCGTCGAGGAGCGGTCCGTCATAGATGGCATCGCCCGAGAAGAACACGCCGCTCGCGGCCTCCCATAGGCCGATGCTACCCGGCGAATGGCCGGGGAGATGCAGCACCTCGAAACGACGGTCGCCGAGATCGAGGACGTCGCCCTCTTCCAGCAGCCGCGTCGCCGGCGCCGGCCGGACCGCATAGAGCCGGACGTTGTAGTCTTCCGCCGGATAGGCCGTGAGATATTCCTCCGGCACCTCGTAGCCGGCGCGCTCGAGGCTTTCGACGTAGTCGGCGCCTCGCTCGCGGGGCCGGAGCGAGACGGCGGTGTTGCCGCTGGCGAGCTTCTCGCCCTCGGTCCAGTGCACCAGTCGCTCGGCGAACTCGAACATGCTGCCGGCGTGATCGAGATGGGTGTGGGTGGCGACGGCGGAGATCGGCCGCTCGAAGAGATCGCGCGCCGCCTCCGTCAGGCTCGCGACGCCAAGCCCGGTATCCACCAGCAGGTCGCGGTCGCGCCCGCGCACATGCCAGATGTTGCAGCGAAGCACCACATGGACATGGGGCTCCCACAGCAGGGTGATGCCGTCGTCGAAACGGCGGCGCTCGAACCAGCGATCGGCGATCTCTACGGCCATGCTCACCCCACCTCGAACTTGATGCCCTGGGCCAGCGGCAAGGCGCCGGAGAAGTTGATGGTGTTGGTGGCGCGGCGCATATAGGCCTTCCAGGCGTCGGAGCCGGATTCACGGCCGCCGCCGGTCTCCTTCTCGCCGCCGAAGGCGCCGCCGATCTCGGCACCGCTGGGGCCGATGTTGACATTGACGATGCCGCAATCGCTGCCGGCGGCGCCCATGAAGCTCTCCGCCTCGCGCAGGTCGTTGGTGAAGACGCTGGAGGAAAGGCCCTGGGCCACCTCGTTGTGCATCTTCATCGCATCCTCGAAGTGCCGGTATTTCATCACGTAGAGGATAGGCGCGAAGGTCTCCTCGCGCACGATCGCGGTCTGCGCCGGCATCTCGACGAGGGCGGGCTTCGCGTAATAGGCCTCGGGAAACTTGTCGGCGAGGACGCGCTCGCCGCCGAAGACGGTGCCGCCCTCCTTGCGCGCCTGCGCGAGCGCCGCCTGCATCGCCTCGAAGGCGCGGCGGTCGATGACCGGCCCCACCAAGGTCCCGCCTCCCGGGGATCGCCGATCGGCACCGAGGCATAGGCTTTCTTCAGGCGCTCGACGAGCTTCGGCGCGATCTCCTCGTGCACGATGATGCGGCGGAGCGAGGTGCAGCGCTGGCCGGCGGTGCCGACCGCGGCGAAGGCGATCGCGCGCACCACGAGATCGAGATCCGCCGAGGGTGCCACGATGGCGCCGTTGTTGCCGCCGAGCTCCAGCAGAGCGCGGCCCATGCGAGACGCCACCACCGGCGCCAGCGCCTTACCCATCCGGCAGCTGCCGGTGGCGCTGACGAGGCCGAGCCTGGGATCGCCGGCGATCTGCTCGCCGGCCTCGCGGCCGCCGATCACGACTTCCAGCAGCCCCTCCGGCACGCCGCCCATGCGCTTTGCCGCCCGCTCCAGCAGCGCCTTGCAGGCGAGCGCGGTGAGCGGCGTCTTCTCCGAGGGCTTCCACACCACGGGATCGCCGCACACCAATGCCAGCGCCGCGTTCCACGACCAGACCGCGACCGGAAAATTGAACGCGGTGATGACGCCGATGGCGGAGAGCGGATGCCAGGTCTCCATCATGCGATGGCCCGGCCGCTCCGAGGCGATGGTGAGGCCGTAGAGCTGGCGCGAGAGACCGACCGCGAAGTCGCAGATGTCGATCATCTCCTGCACCTCGCCACGACCCTCCTCGCAGGATCTTGCCGGCCTCCAAGGTCACGAGATGGCCAAGCGCGTTCTTGGCGGCGCGCAGCTCCTCGCCGAGAACCCGCACCAGCGCGCCCCGCTGCGGCGCCGGAACCAGCCGCCAGGCGCGGAACGCCGCCGTGGCGCGCGCGATCTTGCGCTCGATATCCTGGGGGTGTCGCTCTTGAGCCGGCCGATCACCGCGCCATCGATGGGCGAGCGCACCGCCAGATCGCCGTCGGCGATGGAGCCGAGCGAGACGCCGAGGGGTGACAGAATCGCAGTGATATCGGACATGAGAAACTCCGTGCTTGGAAGCCGTGGATACTACTCTGATGACGCACAGGAGCGAGAGCGCGAAGTTTCGGGAGTGGATACAGGGGCTCTCTAAGGCGACGGATCGCCATCAGGATATACGTCTTTGAGCAATCGCTCCACGTGCGCGAGTTCTCTGTCGACGACATTCACATGGGCTTCGAATTGAAATTTGCCCTTGGTCTGGTACTCCAATACCTTGTCATATTGGAACGATTTGGTGCCGACGAGGTGATAGACGCTGATGCTGAACTTGTGGCCGTCCCATCGAGTTCCGCCCTCTCCCCAGACCGGTTGGGCGCTCACCACGTAGCCAGACAACGAGCCATCAGCGAGCAATCGCATCATGCCATAGTCGACCGTGAGCGAGAGGACCTCCGCAAAATATTCGTCCTTCTCATCGCTGCGATATGTCCAGATCATCATGCCCTGTGGCATTCCTGAGCCACCGGTGAACTCGGATGCCCTCAGCACCAGCCCCTTGAGCCCCGGCAATTTCGACGAGAGCGATCCGATCGCTACCGAATCCAGCAGGTTAAACGGTAGCGGGCGACACGAAGGCGATGACGGGGGATGGCTGAAGCATATTTTGAGCGGCAGAATTTCCTCATCGTCGTCTTTCAAATTCGTTTGACCAAGAATCGTAACTTTCCACGGAGCTTTCGTATGGAAGGCCTGCTTCAGATCGACACTCCGCAGTTCTGCATATTTCTGATTGCCCGCTAGAGCCTGCGATGTCAGCGAGCTGACGAGTAGACAGACGGTCATAAGCAAACCGGACACTTTGCGGAGCGGTCGCGCGAAATCATGTTCTCTCATTCCAGTCCCTCACCTCATTACCAACTGGATTCGGTGGCTATTCTTTCCATGGACCGCGGCGCTCGAAGGCGCCGCCGGGCCCGAGATGAAACTGGGTCAAGCTCCTGTCCTCGCTTTGGAGGCGCCAGGACAGCAGCTTCTGAGCATAGGCCAGCACCAGACCCTGGCAAGCGGGGTCGGCGGCGCGGTTCTCAAGCTCGTCGGGGTCGCGGGCGAGATCGAAGAACAGCGGCGGCAGGCCGGCGAAGTGCACGTACTTGTACTCGCGTATCGCGGATGACCGCGAGGCTGCAGGCGTCGGGCGGCAATCCCAGCGCCACCTCCGCCGCGGGCTCCCGCAGATCGCGAAAGTCGTATTCCCAATGGACCTCCGTGCGCCAGTCGCCGGGGCTCTCGCCGCGAAGCCACGGCGAGCAGGGAGCGTCCCTGGCAGGCCCAGGGCACCGGCCGCTCCGCCCAGTCGAGGATCGTCGGCATGAGATCGATCGTCTCGGTGAAGGCGTCGATCATGCGGCCCCGCGCCGCCGCTGGTGCCGAGGGATCCCGGATGATGAGCGGAATATGGAACGCGCCGTCGAAGTAGCCGTCCTTGCCGAAGAGCCAGTGGTCGCCGAGCTGGTCGCCGTGATCGGATGTCACGACGATCAGGGTGCGGTCGTAGCTGCCGTCGGCCTTGAGCGCCGCGATCAGGCGGCCGAAGCTGTCGTCGAGGTGCGCGATCATGCCGTAATAGGTGGCGCGGATCTGCCGGATGGCGCGCTCGTCCAGCTCGGCCATCGGACGGCCTTCCTGCAGCGGCATCGGCCCGGCCCAGAGCCGGTCGAGATGCTGGCGCAGCCAGGGATGCTGAGTGCCTTCCTGCGCGCGATCGGGGCGGCCGCGCGGTGGCGGCACGGCATCGGCGCTGTAGAGCGCGTGATAGGGCGCGGGCGCGATATAGGGCGGATGCGGCCGGTAGTAGGAGAGATGCACGCACCAATCCTCGCCGCGCCGCGAGCGGATATAGTCGAGGGCGGCGTCGGTGAGGAAGCTGGTCTCGCTGTCCTCCGCCGGGTAGCGCGCCGGCGCGAAGCTGGGTCCCGCGCCCTTTTCGCGGTTGCCCGGCAGGAACATGTCCTTGCCCGGCGCCGGCGGCTTCGGCACCGCATAGCCCTTGCGGGCGAGATGGTCGATCCAGGGCGTAAAGCTCTCGTCCATGGGCACGACAGGCGTGAAGCCCGGCAGCACGCCCTCGAAGGTCGCCCGGCGCGGATCTCCCAGCGGCAGCAACCGCGGATCGAGCGACGTGTCGGTATAGCCGAAGAGCGCGGGATCGTAGCCGGCGCCCCGGAGCTCGCGGGCGAGATTGGCGTGACGGTCGTCGAGGGGCGCGCCGTTCCTGACCGAGCGGTGCGTGTGCATGTAGAGGCCGGTGAAGAGCGAGGCGCGCGCCGGCCCGCAGGGCGAGGCCTGGGTATAGTGCCGGCGGAACAGCGCGCCGTCGGCCGCCAGGGCATCGAGATGCGGTGTCCTGAGGCAGGGATGCCCGACCGCCGAAAGGCAATCGGCCCGCCACTGGTCGAAGGTAATGAGAAGGATGTTGCGCCCGGTTCGCGCCATGGCGCGACTTTAATGCGCCGGGATATTGATGGCGAGGATGCCGATGGCGCAGAAGGAGGCCGCCACGATCCGCCAGCGGCCGAAGGGCTCGCGCAGCAGCAGGGTCCCGATCGCCGCCGCGATCACCACGCTGGTCTCGCGCAGCGCCGCGATCGGCGCGATGGCGCCGAGGCTGTAGCACCAGATGACGATGCCGTAGGCCGTCATCGCCAGGGCGCCGCCGAGGACGCCGGGCTTCCAGCTCGCGAGCACGGCGTTGACGAAGCCCTGCCGCCGCGCCGCCGCCGCGATCAGCGTCATGCTGATCCCGTCCAGGATGAAGAGCCAGGCGATGTAGCCGCCGGGGCTGCCGGAATGCCGCACGCCGAGCCCGTCGGTGATGGTATAGGCGGCGATGCAGCAGCCGTTCGCCAGCGCCAGGCTCACCGGTTTCCAATCGAAGAGCTGGCTGAAGCGGAACCGGTTGAAGGCGAGGCTCAGGATGCCGAGGCAGAGCAGCATGACGCCCGCGAGCTGAACGGCGCCCAGCCGCTCGCCGATCAGCCAGGGCGACAGGAAGGCGACAATGAGCGGCGCGGTGCCGCGAGCCAGCGGATAGACCTGGCTCAGATCGCCAAGGCGGTAGGAGCTCAGCAGGAAGAGATAGTAGCCGAAGTGGATGGCGACCGAGAGCAGGATGAAGAACCAGCTCGCGGTGCCGGGTGTCGCGACGAAGAACAGCATCACGACACCAGCGACGGCGCCGGTGAGGTTCATCATACCCGTGGTGGTCAGGCGGTCCGCCGCAACCTTGAGAAGCGCGTTCCAGGACGCGTGCAGCAGCGCGGCCAGCAGGACCAGCGCGATGACCAGGGGATCGAGGCCCATCGAGTGCGTCATCGGCACTATGTCACGCCGCTGTCGCGGGCGGCCTCGGCGATGGACTCCTCGACGATCGCGAGCGCGCTCTCCATCTGCGCACGCGTCGTGACCAGCGGCGGCGTCAGGGTCAGCACGTTGCCCATGGTGGTCTTGAAGCTGAGGCCGCGGTCGAGGCAGCGGTAGAGCACGGCCTCCGCCGCGTCACCGGCGGGCGCCTTGGAGGCGCGATCGGTCACCAGCTCGATGCCGATCAGGAAGCCGCGGCCGCGGACGTCGCCGATGAGGGGATGCCGCGTCTTCATCTCCTGCAACCGCTCGAGCGCAAAGGCGCCGACCTCCCGCGCATTCTCCACCAGCCCCTCGCTCTCGATGATCTCGATGGTGGTGAGCGCGGCGCGCGCGGTCACCGGATTCTTCTCGTGAGTGTAGTGGCCGAAGGCCCAGTCGCCGGCGACATCGAGCTCCGGCCGGCAGATCGCGGCGGCGATCGGCAGCACGCCGCCGCCCAGCGCCTTGCCGAGCACCAGGATGTCCGGCACCACGCCGTCGTGCTCGGAGGCGAACATGCGGCCGGTCTTGCCGAGGCCGGTCGGGATCTCGTCGAAGATCAGGAGCGTGCCGTGGCGGTCGCAGGCCTCGCGCACCGCCTGCCAGTAGCCGGGCGGCGGCAGGTAGGGGACCGCGCGGGCGGGCTCGGCGATGACCGCGGCGACATCGCCCTCGCGTTCCAGCACATAGGAGACGTAGCTCGCGCAGGCTGTCCTGCAGAGCGCCAGATCGGGCTTGCCGTCATGCTCGGGATAGCCGTAGGCGCAGCGATAGCAGGCGAAGGGCGCCACGTGCTCGGTGCCGCTGAGGAGCGGGCCGATCGGCCCCGCGCGGAAGAGCTGCTCGCCGCCGACGCTGGCGGCGCCGAAGCCCGCGCCATGGAAAGAGTCCCAGAAGGAGAGCGTCTTGTGCCGGCCGGTGGCGGCGCGCGCCACCTTGAGCGCGACCTCCACCGCGTCGGAGCCGCCGGTCGTGAACAGCACCTTGCCGAGCGATCCCGGCGCGATCTCAGCGAGCTTGCGCGCCAGCGCCACCGCCGGCTCCGAGGTGAAGCGCCGCGGCGTGAAGGAGAGCTCGTCGAGCTGCCACTTGATCGCGGCGATCAGGCGCGGATGGCCGTAGCCGATGTGATGGACGTTGTTGCCGTGGAAGTCCATGTAGCGCCGGCCGGCCAGATCCTCGATCCAGATCCCCTCGGCCTTGCGGATCGCGGAGAGGCAGGGAGTTGAGACCGACTGGTGCAGGAAGAGCCGCGCATCCTCCGCCAGCATCGCATCGACGGCGGGATCGCGGTTGCGCGCGGCCCATCGGGCGCGGCGGCCGGAGCTGTTGACGTCGCCCTCGGACTGGCGCGGCGCGCGGCCCTTCTCTAGAGCCACGGCACCGAGTAGGTCTTGACGTTGGTGAAGCTCTTCATCGCCTCGAGCACGCCTTCCTTGTAGCCGAGGCCGGAATCCTTGATGCCGCCGAAGGGCGACATCTCGATGCGATAGCCCGGCACCTCCCGGACATTGACGGTGCCGACCTTGAGGTCGCGCACGAAGCGGGTGATGTAGTCGAGGCGGTTGGTGCAGACGCCGGAGGAAAGCCCGTAGGCGGTGGAGTTGGAAAGCCGGATCGCCTCGTCGATATCGTTGAAGCGCAGAACCGGCGAGACCGGTCCGAAGGTCTCCTCCCGCACCAGCTCGCAGTCGGCAGGCACGTTGTCGAGCACCGTCGGGGCATAGAGCGCGCCCTGCCGCTTGTGGCCATGGAGAAGGCGCGCGCCGCGGGAAATCGCGTCGTCAACGCGGCGCTCGATACGGGTCGCCGCCTCCTCGTCGATGACGGTGCCCATATCGGTCTTGGGATCCATGGGATCGCCGTATTTGACGGCTTGTGTCTTCGCCACCAGCAGATCGATGAAACGGTCGGCGACGGCCTGATGCACCAGGATGCGCTTCACCGCCGTGCAGCGCTGGCCGGAATTCTTGTAGGAGCCCGCCCGCGGCAAGGGTCGCCGCCTCCTCGATATCGGCATCCTCCATGACGATGAGGGGATCGTTGCCGCCGAGCTCCAGCACGCAGCGGCGATAGCCCAGATGCTCGGCGATATACTTGCCGGCGCCGACGCCGCCGGTGAAGGTGATCGAGCTCCACGTCGGGATTGGTGATGCAGCTCATCGGCGATCTCCCGGGGATCGCCGGTCACCACCTGGAACATCTGAGGCGGCAGGCCCGCCTCGTAGAGCACGTCGGCGAGGAGCAGCGCGGTCAGCGGCGTCTTCTCCGAGGGCTTCAGCACCATCTTGTTGTTGGTGGCGATCGAGGGCGCCACCTTGTGGGCGACCTGATTGAGCGGATGGTTGAAGGGCGTGATGGCGCTGATGGCGCGGAGCGGCTCGCGCTGAGCGTGTGGATGCGCCGCCGCTTGCCGTGGGGCGTGATGTCGCAGGAGAAGGTCTGGCGAATCGTCGAGCAGAGTGAGCTGCGCCGAGAGCAGGAACACGTCGTAGGCGCGGCCGACCTCGTAGAGGGTGTCCTTCTTGCAGAGGCCGGATTCCGCGGTGATGAGATCGGAGATCTCCTCCTTGCGGGCGACCAGCAGGTCGGCGGTCCGGCGCAGGATCTCCGCCCGCTCGCTCCGCATCAGCGTCGCCTGGTAGCCCGCCGCCACCGAGAAGGCGCGGCGGACATCCTCCACCGTCGCCTTCGGCACCGTGCCGACGAGGGCGCCGGTATAGGGGTTCATGACCTCGATGACGCGCGGCCGGCGCACGCGCTCGCCGCCGATGCGCATCGCCTCCTCGCGGAGAGAGGCGGGCTTGCTGGCGAGGGAGACCGGTGGGGTCATGGCGCTGTCCTCATTGCGCGCGGTTGAGCGCGAGATCGAAGGCGTCGAAGTTGCGCAGCCGATGATCGCCGGGAAGATTCCGGACGCGGCGGTTGAAGATCAGCGGCACGCTGCTGCTCGGAGATGCCGCCGTGGGAGCGCAGCGGCGCATCGAGGCCGGAGAGATCGTGCCGGGCGACGCTGGTGCCGATCACCGTGTGGCGGTCGGAGATCGCGACGATGTCGCCCATGCGATCCTCCGGCAGCTCGAAGCTCGGCGCAGGCGCTGGCGCGGTCGAGCACCCGCTCCATCCCGGGAATGCGTGGAGATGCTGGCCATGACCGCCATGCGGTCCGTGCCCGCCGCCAGATAGACCGTGGCGAAGGAGCCCAGCGCGCCGTGATGCACGACGTAGGGATCGGTGATCGGCAGGATCACCCGGGACTTGCCGGCACCCAGCCGCTGATCCAGGAGATCCTGGAGATAGATGACCTTGGGCTGGCCCTGGGCATCGGTCTTGCCGTTCATGCCGTGGTCGGCGGTCATGCGCGATGACGGCGCCGGCGGCGTCGAGCTCGCCCAGGTAGCGGTCCATCATGGCGTAGAAGCCGTTGGCCTCCGCCGTGCCGGGCGCGTGCTTGTGCTGCACGTAGTCGGTGGTCGAGAGGTAGAGGATGTCCGGCCGGCGCGCCGCCATCAGCTTGACGCCGGCGGCGAATACGAACTCGCTGAGATCGGCGCTGTAGACCGAGGGCAGCGGCAGGCCGACCAGGCCCAGCACGTTGGCGATGCCGTTCTCCGCCTCGTTGGCCTTGTCCGCCTTCTCCGCCGAGAAGCAGATGCCTTCCATGCCGATGGCCGAGCAGCGTGCGCAGCTTGTCCTTGGCGGTGACCACGGCGACCTTGGCGCCGGCCTGGCTGAACGCCGCCAGGATGGTGCCGGCAGCGCAGATATCGCGGGTCGTTCATCATCACTTCCGCGTCGGCGTCGCGGTCGTAGAAGTAATTGCCGCAGATGCCGTGCACCGAGGGCGGCACACCGGTGACGATGGAGAGATTGTTGGGATTGGTGAAGCTCGGCACCACGCACTCGGCGATGCTAGTGGCTGCCCTGCGTCACTGCCCTGGCGAGCCAGGGCATGGCGCCGGCCTTGATCGCAAGCTCCGTGTAGTCGGGCTCGCAGCCGTCGATGCAGACCACCACCACCGGCTGCTTCGGCCAGGCATAGGTCCGGCCGTTGACGGTGACGGTTCTTGTCATCGGCTATGCTCCTCAACCCACCGCGGCCCGCGCCGGCATGCGCGCGGCCACCGCTGCGTCACGCCGAATCTCCGCCAGGGTCTCGCGGATCGCCGCCAGGGCGCCCTGCATCTCCGCCTCGCCCAGCCGCGCCGATGCAGCCGATGCGGAAGCTGTCGGCCACGGTGAGCTTGCCGGGATAGATCACGTAACCCTTCTCGCGCAGCCGGTCGTAGAAGCGCTCGAAGTCGAAGCGCGGATCGGCGGGCATGTGGAAGGTGACGATGATCGGCGCCTGCAGCCGCTCCGGCAGCAGGGTCTCGAAGCCCAGCGCGCGCATGCCCTCGATCAGGATCGCGGCAATTGCGGCGATAGCGCGCGCCGCGGCCGGCGACGCCGCCCTCGGCCTCATGCTGCTCCAGCGCCTGGTCGAAGGCGACGATGCACATGGGTCGGCGGCGTGAAGCGCCACTGGCCGTTCTTCTCCATGGCGCTGCCACTGGTCGTAGAGATCGAGGCTGAGCGATGGCGAATTGCCCTCGCACTCCTCCAGCGCCGCCTGTCGCGCGACGACGAAGCCCATCGCCCGGCACGCCTTCGAGGCACTTGTTGGCGGAGGCCGCCACCGCGTCGAAGCGGCATCTCGCGCGCATCGAGCGGCAGCGCGCCGAAGCGCGCTCATGGCGTCGATCAGCAGGCGCCGGCCGCGCTTCGCCACCACCCGCGCCATCTCGGCGACCGGGTTGAGGATGCCCGAGGTGGTCTCGCAATGGACGATCGCCACATGGGTGATGTCGCCATCGGCGTGCAAGCGCCGCGTCCACCTCGGCGGGATCCGGCGGCACGTCCTCGGCGGTCTCATAAGTCACGTGGGGCGCGGCCGTAGTATTCGCACATCTGCGCCATGCGGCTGGCCGTAGGCGCCGTTGATCAGGATCAGCAGCTTGCCCGCTCGCGGCACGAAGGTGCCGAGCATCGCCTCGACCGCGAAGGTGCCGCTGCCCTGGAGCGGCACGCCACATGGGTCCCGGCGCCGTTCGCCAGCGCCACCAGTCGGTCGCGCATGCTCGGCGATTGATCGCGATGAAATCCGTGTCCCGCGAGCCCCAGTCGTGCAGCATCGCGCGCTTGGTCGTCGTCCGAGGTGGTGAGCGGGCCGGGCGTGAGCAGGAAGGGCGTCGCCGGGGGCATTCGGGTTCTCCGCGAGCGGTGAGGCTCGCCATTCTCGGGGCACCCGTGATATAAGTCCAATCGATAATTTCTATATCGATTCAGTGGTATGATCTATGAATTACGCGCGCCTGCGTGCCTTCCATGCCGTTGCGACGGAAGGCAGTTTCACGATTGCCGCCCAGAGCCTGGGCGTCACCCAGCCTACCCTCTCGGCACAGGTGAAGGCGCTGGAGGAAAGCTACGGCGTCGCCCTCTTCGACCGCCGCGGCCGCGGCATCGTCGCCACCATGCTCGGCGAGCAGCTCCTGGAGATCACTCGCCGCCTCTTCCTCCTGGAGGAGGAGGCGAACGAGCTGCTGGCACGCGCCCGCACGCTCACCACGGGCCATCTCCGGGTCGGCGCCGACGGTCCCTATCACGTCGTCCCCTTCCTCGCCGCCTTCGCCCAGCGGCATCCGGCGGTGCATATCTCGCTCTCGATCGGCAATTCCGAGGCGGTGCTGGAATCGCTCCTGCACTACCGCGCCGATGTCGCCGTCATCGCCGACATCGAGGAGGATCCGCGCCTCGAGCGGATTCTCTGCGCCGAGCATCGGCTGGTGGTATTCGTGCCGCGGCGACATCTCTGGGCCGGGCGGCGCTCGATCCGCCTCGGCGATCTCCGCGATCAGCCGATCGTGCTGCGCGAGCTCGGCTCCACCACCCGCAAGCTCTTCGAGCTCGCGACATCCAAGGCAAAGGTCAAGATGCGGGTGGTGATGGAGATCGAGAGCCGTGAGGCGGTGCGCGAGGCGGTCGCCGCCGGCCTCGGCATCGGCGTGGTCTCCGAGGCGGAATTCGGCCACGACGACCGCCTCGTCGCGGTCCCGGTGTCTGATGCCGACCTCGCGACCCGCGAGTACGTGGTCTGCCTGAGGGAGCGCCGCAATCTGCGCATCGTCAGCGCGTTTCTGGAATTGGTGCGCGGAGCGCAACCCTCGCCGCCGCGATAGCGGCGGAGAGGGTTTACTGGAGCGTCTTATCTATTCCCGAACACCGCCGTCACATCGGCGATGAGCGCGTCGTGATCTCTGAGGATCGCGTCGTGGCCGGGGTTCCAGGGATGGAGCGAGGAGAGTGGCGGATTGCCTTTCGCCGGTCCGACATCCGCTCGTACGGAATAGGCGCCGCGCACGCGCACCAGCTCGGCCTGGGCCGTCTTGCTGAGATACCAGTTTGCGAACAGCTCCGCCGCGTAGGGATGCGGAGCGCTCGCCAGCAGCAGCATCGGATAGTTGGTGAAGGGAATGCCTTCGGCGAAGTAGAGCGGCTTGATCGGGGCGCCCTGCTGCATGCGCACGGGATAGTCGTTGAGGGCGGAGACGATCGCGATCGACGTCTCGCCCCGCGCCACGCTCAGCACCGCCGCGCTGTAGGAGGGAAAGAGCTTCGGCTCGTTGGCGGCGAACTGCTTCAGATAGGTATCCCCGAAGCTCGCCTTGAAAAATCCGTACTGCATCCAGGCGGTGCCGCCGATGGTGATCGGCGAGGTCGCGATCTTGCCCTTCCATTTGGGATCCAGCAGATCCTTCCAGGTCTTCGGCACCTCCGCGGCGCTCACGATCTCGGTGTTGTAGATCGGGTACATGAAAGAGCCCGAGGCCGAGTACCACCAGCCCCCGACCTTGGTATTGGCGGGATACTGCGTGGCCTCCGGCGGCGTCCACGGCCGCACCATCTTGCCGTCGATCAGGGTCTGCGCCAGCGCCTCGTCGGTGATGAGGGCGAGATCGGCCTGCGGCTTGCCCGCCTGCGCTTCGGTCTGGATCCGCTCGTAAAGTCGGCCGGTAACGGCGCTGATCACCGAGACCTTGATGCAGGAGAACTGCTTCTCGAAGGGCTTGACGATCTCGCGCTCGTCGCCGTCGCTCTGGGCGGTGTAGTAAGTGACCTGTCCCTCGGCACAGGCGGCCTGGACCAGCTCCGGCGTCCCGATCGTCTCACCACCCACCACGGGAGCCTGCGCCGCGGCCGGGCGGGCAGCGAAAAAGACCGCGCAGACAAGCATTGCCGGCGCCGTGAACAAGATCCTCATGATGTAGCGCTCCTCGTTGCCGCCGCGGTGGCGTACCGCAGGCGCATGATGAGATTGCCGAAGCGATCGACGGTGATCTCGCCGCTGGGACCGATGACGGCGGTTGATTCCGCCTCCTCGATCAGCGCCGGTCCCGCGATGACCGTGCCGGCGGCGAGGCTGGCGCGCGCATAGACCGGTGTCTCGACGAAGCCGCCGCATTCCTCGAAATAAGCCGGACGCCGCTCGATCAGCGCCGCGTCGCCACCGGCCGCGGCCTCGGCGAAGCGCACTTCGGTGACCGCCGGCGGCGCCACCACCCGCACGCGCCAGGACACCACCTCCACCGGAAGATTGCCGAGATTGCGGCCGAAGCGCTTCTCGTACTGCGCGTCGAAGGCTCGCCGCATCGCCGCCACGTCGCGCCGGTCGGGAATCCCCGCGTCGAGCGACACCGTCACCTCGAAGCCCTGGCCGACGTAGCGCATGTCGGCGGCAAGCTCGAGGGTGATCTCGTCGTCGCGCAGATCGGCCTCCCGCAGCACGGCGCGGCCGCGCTCGGCCAGCTCCGCCACCGCGGCGACGACGGCGGGCCAGTCCAGCGCGTCGACCGGCGCGATCAGGCTTCGCGTATATTCGACGCCGCGCGGCGCCACCAGCATGCCGATCGCCGAGGCGACGCCGGCGCCGCGGGGAAAGATCACCTCGCCCGACATTGAGAAGCCGCGCCAGCTCATAGGCGTGCACGGGACCGGCGCCGCCGAACGCGACCATCTTGTAGCGCAGCGGATCGGTGCCGGATTCCGCGATATGGACGCGGGCGGCGGTCGCCATGTTGTTGTCGACGACGCGGGCGACGCCCGTTCGCCGTCTGCGTCAGATCGAGACCGAGCCGCTCGCCCAGACCGCTCCAGAGCCCGCGCCGCCCGCGCGCGGTCGAGCCGCATCCGTCCGCCGAGGAAGCGGTCCGGCGCCAGATAGCCGCGGATCGAGATCGGCGTCGGTCACCGTCGGATCCTCGCCGCCGCGGCCATAGCAGGCAGGGCCCGGCACCGCGCCGGAGCTCTGCGGGCCCACGCGCAGCAGGCCGAGCGCGTCGATCGCCGGCGATGCTGCCGCCGCCGGCGCCGATCTCGATGAGCTCGATCACCGGCAGGCGCAACGGCAGGCCGCTCCCCTTCTTGAAGCGCTGCAGCCGCGCCGCCTCCAGCTCGTGGGTCCGGTGCGGCATGCCGCCGTGGATGAGGCTCACCTTCGCCGTGGTGCCGCCCATGTCGAAGGCGATGACATCGTCCCAGCCGGCCTGGCGCGCGAGGAACGCAGCACCCATGGCGCCCGCCGCCGGGCCGGATTCGACGAGCGCGATCGGCTGCTCGCTGCGCCGCGCGCGCCGTGGTGATGCCGCCGTCCGAGAGCATGACGAAAAGCGGCACGCCCAGCGACCTGCCGAGCTCGAGCAGATAGCGCGTCGCGATCGGCGCCACATAGGCGTTGGCGACGGCGGTCGAGAAGCGCTCGTATTCGCGGACTTCCGGCGCGATCTCCGCCGAGGTGCAGACCGCGAGATCCGGGCATGCTGCCAGCGACGATCTCCTTGGCGCGCAGCTCATGGGCGGGATTGCGGTAGCTGTTGAAGAAGGCGATGGCGATCGAGCGCACGCCCGCCGCCTTGAGCGCCTGCGCCGCCGCGCTGCACGCCGGCCTCGTCCAGCGGCAGCACCTCGCTGCCGTCGGCGCCGATGCGCTCGCTTGACGGACAGCCGCAGCGTCCGCGCCACCAGGGGCGCCGGGCGCTCGAGCTGGAGATCGAAGGTGTCGTAGCGGAGCTCGTTGCCGATCTCCAGGACGTCGCGATAGCCCTCGGTGGTGATCAATCCTACCGGCGCGCCGCGCCGCTCGATGAGCGCGTTGGTGACGAGCGTGGTGCCGTGAACGACATTCTCCGCCGTGGCTTCGCAGCGCCGCCAGCCCATCGACGATGGCGCGGCGCGGATCGTCCGGCGTGGTCAGCAGCTTGTTGAGGCTGAGGCGCCGCGTCTCGGCGTCATAGAGGGCAATGTCGGTGAAGGTGCCGCCGACGTCGGCGCCGGCGAGATAGCGCGTCATAGGCCGTAGACCTCGCGCGCGGCGCGTCTCGGAGATGAGGCCGGCCTCGAGATCGGCGCGCGACGGCGGCGCGGTCGCGCTTCCTGGGATCGCCGAAGCCGCCGCCGCCGGGATAGCGCACGCGCAGACGGTCGCCGGCGGCGATCGGGCTCTTGCCCTTGAGCGGGAAGCCGCTGTCGCGGCCGTTCCAGACCACGCGCGATGCGGCGCCCGGCCGTCGCCGCCGAGCACGCCGCGCGGCGGGATGGCGCACGCGCTCCACCAGCAGCGAGAGCGTGCCGGCCCTGCTTGCCGGTGAGTTCGACCTCCACGTCCTGGCCGAGCCCGCCGCGGAAGTCGGCCGGGGCCGCCGGAATCGCAGGCGAGCTCCTTGCGCCAGATGCGCGAGCGGCGACAGCGCCTCGATGATCTCCATCGAGCCGCAGACGACGTTGGAGGGGAAGCAGGTGGCGGAGAGTCCGTCCTGCTTCGGCGCGCGCGCCCATGCCGCCGTTGATGAAGAGGATCGCGGTGTAGCGCCGGCGGTTCTCGCGATAGCCCGAGACCAGCACGCGCAAGGTGGGCGCGCTGCCGGATTCCGCGATGATCCGCTCTCCCAGCACCGGCGCCAGCGCCTCGTAGATCGCCGCCGCCAGGCATGTGGCCGACGAGCTGGCGCGCATGCACCGGCGCCGGAAAGCGCGGATTGAGGATCGACCCCTCCGGCGCCGTCACGTGGATCATCCGGTAGGTCCCCTCGTTGCGCGGCGTCGCCGGATCGATCGCGCATTTGACGGGATAGCAGGAATAGGCCTCGGTGTAGTTCATGACCACGTTGAGGGCGCGGCCGACCTCGGGCGAGGTGCCGGTGTAGTCGATGAAGATCTCCTCGCCGCGCTTCGTCACGGTGACCGCGATGTGCACGGGCTCCTCGCCGGTGCCGTCGAGGTCGAGCTCGCTCGCGGTAGGTGCCGTCGGGGATGGCGGCGATCGCCTTCCGCATGGCGCGCTCGGTGCGGGCGCAGATCTCCGCCGAGATCGGCGCCAGATCGGAAATCCCCTCGCGCTGGATGAGATCGCGCAAGCCGCGCGCCGCCGCCTCCCCCGCCGCGATCATGGCCGCGATGTCGCCCAGCACCGGATCCGGCAGCCGCACATTGGCGCGGATCATCGTCTGCAGATCCTCATTCGGCTTCCCCTCGCGCAGATAGAGCAGCGGCGGGATGCGGATCCCCTCCTCGAAGACTTCTTTGGTGTCCGCCGACCACAGCGTGCCGCCGATATCGGCCATGTGGGCGATGCTGCCGGTCCAGGCGATGAGCCGCCCATCGGCGAAGACCGGCGCCACGATGGTGATGTCGGGGAGATGGCCCGAGGTGAGCCAGGGATCGTTGCAGATGCCGACGTCTCCCGCGCGCCACTCCGCCGCCGGGCGGATCGAGAGGAAATGCTGAAGCGTGCGCGACAGCGTCATGTTGAAGGACGGGATGCCGATGGTGTTCTCGGCGATCGCGTTGCCGGCGGCATCGAAGATCACGCAGGCGAAATCGTTGGATTCCCGCACGATCGGCGAGAACGAGGTGCGCCGGAGCGTCGCCGCCGCCTCGTCGGCGATGGCGATGAGCCGCGTCCACACGACCTGGAGCGCCACGGGATCGTCGATGATCGCGCGATTGCGCGCCGGCGCCAGAATCTCAGCCATCACTCACCATCCCTGAATCGGAATACGTTTCGTTCATACCGTCACCAGCTTCGCCGCCTCGATGGCGCGCGCCAAGGCATCGACCACCTGCTCGAAATGGGCGCGGGTCGCGCGCTCGGCGGCATCGGGATCGCCGGCGCAAAGCGCCTCGACGATGGCGTCATGCTCGGCGAGCGATCGCGCCGCGCGGCCCGGCAGCAGGATCGCGCGGTATTGGAACCGCACGATCTGGGATTTAAGCGTCGCCAGCAGCCCGCTGGCGGTGCCATGGCCGGCGATGCGCTGGATCTCTCCGTGGAGCCTGCCGTTGACGGTGGAATAGCCGATGAGATCGCCGCCCTCGACGGCGACATGCATCTCGCGCTGGAGCTGCCGCAGCCGCGCGCGATCGGTCTCGGTGGCCCGCAGCGCCGCCTGCCGCGCCACCAGGGCTTCCAGCGCCGCGCGCGCCTGAGTGATCTCGATCGCCTCCGCCTCGCTCACCAGCCGCACCCGGGCACCCCGGTTGGGCTCAGACACCACCAGCCCCTCCTGCTCCAGGCGCGCCAGGGCGGTGCGCACATTGGCCCGGTTGGTGCCGAGGAACTCCGCCAGATCGGTCTCGATCAGACGCTCGTTCGGCAGAAACTTTCCGCCGGTGATGGCCTCGCGCAGCCGGGCGGCGGGATCGGTCTTGCGGTCGACCGCGGGTTTCGGGCGAATCGCCCGCGCCTCGCTGCCGGGACGCCGGCGCAGGCGACCGCGCTCGCGGGAGGTGATCATCATGGGACGGCCCCCGCGTCCGGCCGCGCCGGCTCGCGTCGGATGCGCTGGCCGATGGTCACGATCACCAGCAGGATCGCGGACTGCACCAGCGCCATCACCGCCACCAGGCTGGTGGAACCGCGCTGCCAGAAGTCGAACATGGTGAGGGAGAACACCTGGGTGTTCGAGGTGTAGAGGAAGAGCGCGGTCGCCAGCTCGCGGAACGAAAGCACCAGCAGCAGGATCATGGCGGCGAGAATGCCGGGCCAGGCGAGCGGCACCACGACGCGGCGGAGCGTATAGAGGAAGCCCGCGCCGCAGAGCCGCGCCCCCTCCTCCAGCTCCGGATGGATCTGCACCAGGGAGCCCGCGATCGCCCTGACACCCTGCGGCGAGAACTGCGAGACATAGGCGAAGATGATGATCCAGAGCGTGCCGTAGATGCCGACGGGAATGCTGATCCAGGACCAGAGGTATCCCAGGCCGATGATGAGGCCGGGGATCGCCACCGGCATCACCGAGATCAGCTCCAGGGCGCGCCGGCCGGCGAGCCGCGTGCGATGCACGATATAGGCAACGGCGAAATAGAGCAGGCTGCCCATCGCGACCGTGCCGAGCGCCACCAGCAGCGAGTTCTCGAGCGACTGGCGCACCACGGGATCGCCGAAGGCCACGGCAACCTGATCGAGGGAGAACTGCCGGACATCGACGATGGCGGTAAGAGTGGAGAAGAACAGGCTCTTGCGCAGCGCGATGAAGAGAAGCGCCGCATAAGGCAGCAGCACGACGGAGATGAGATAGGCAAAGCCCAGCGCGGCGAGCGGCCAGCGCGCGGCGCCAAGCGCCACCGGCGTCGGCCGCAAGCCCTTGCCGGCAACGGTGACGAAGCTGCGCCGCGCCATCACGCGATTCTGCAGGATCACGAGGATGGCCGTGATCACCAGCATCAGCACGCCCAGGGTGGACGCCTGGTTCACCTTGGGCGGCGTGAAGCCGATCAGCTCCCAGATCCGCACGGACATCACGTGCACCCCGCCGGCCTCCCCCAACACCGCCGGGATCGAGAACAGCTGGATCAGCAGCACGAATACCAGCAGAGCCGCGGACAGCAGCGCGGGCAGGATCAGCGGAAATGTCACCCGCAGAGCGGCGCCGAGGCGGCTCGCGCCGCAGAGCGCGGCGGCTTCCTCCAATGCCGGATCCATGTTGCGCAGCGCCGCCGCCGCGAAGAGATAGACATAGGGTGCGTAGTAGATCGCGAAAACGAAACCGATGCCGCCGAGCGTATATATGTTGAGGATGACCGGCACATGGAGCGCGCGCAGCACGATGTTGAGGATGCCGCTGCGCGGCGAGGCCAGGATGTCCCAGGCGAAGGCACCCACCAGGGGCGGCACCATCATCGGCATGATCGAGATCGCCTCGAGGACGCGGCGGCCCGGTGCGTCGGTGCGGGCGGTGAGCCAGGCGAGGCCGGTGCCGATGAGGAGAGCGCCGACAGTGCCGATGAATGCCACGCCCACGGACGTCCCCAGCAGCTCGACGAAATCCCTGCTGGCGAGAACCTCCACATAGTTGCCGAAGGTGAGGCCTGACCAGTCGACCTGGAGCGCCCGCGGCGGCTCCGAGAGGAACGACCCCAGCACCAGCACGGCCACCGGCAACAGGATGAGGACACTCAGCAGCGCCAGCAGCCCGGCAACGACCAGGCGCCCCATCGGCACGGTCGGCGCCCAGCTGCGCGGGCGCGCGGGAGCGCCGGTCATCGCAAGCGGCTCGCTCCCCGCGCTCATGGCATCGTCACGTCCCGACGCGCGATCACCCGCGCCCGCTCCGGCGCGATCCAGATCCGCGCCTCGGCGCCCTCGTCGAGCACCGACGTGGTGCCGAGCGCCACCACGTCGAAGGCCTCGCCATTCCACTCGACGGTATAGCGCGTGGAGACGCCCTGGAAACGGCGCTGCAGGATCCGCACGGGATGCGAGCCCTCGCGACGCTCCGCCGCATGACCGATCGCGCAGTCCTCGGGATGCACCACCACATGGACACGCTCGCCGAGCGACACCGGGCGATCGACGCCGGCCAGCAGCTCGCGTCCCTGATCGGTCAGCACGCGCACCATCTCCGGTCCCGCATGGGCCGCCACCGCGCCCTCGAAAATGTTGGCGGTGGCGATGAACTCCGCGACGAAGCGGGTGCGCGGCCGCCGATAGAGCTCCGCCGGCGGGCCGATCTGCACCGCCTTCCCCGCCTCCATCACCACGATGCGGTCGCCGAGCTCGACCGCCTCGGCCTGATCGTGGGTGACGTAGATGCTGGTAAGGCGGGTGCGCCGCTGCAGGGCCTTGAGCTCGACGCGCAGCCGCTCGCGGAGCTTCAGGTCGAGATTGGAGAGCGGCTCGTCGAAAAGCAGCAACGCGGGGTCATAGACCAGCGCGCGGGCGAGCGCCACCCGCTGCATCTGGCCGCCGGAGAGCGCCGTGGCCGGACGCGCTGCCTCGCCGCCGAGCCCCACCAGCTCCAGCACGTCCCGCACCTTGGCGGCGACCTCGGCGGACCGTTGGCGCCGCACGCGGAGCGGAAACGCCACGTTCTCGAACACCGTCATGTGCGGCCAGATCGCGTAGGACTGGAACACCATGCCGATGCCGCGGTGCTCCGGCCGCACGAAGAGCCGCTCGGCGGGCGCGGAGACGAGTTTGCCATCGATGGCGATCGTGCCGGCGTCCGGCGCCTCGAGGCCGGCGATGAGCCGCAGCGTCGTGGTCTTGCCGCAGCCGCTCGGCCCCAGGATCACCACGAACTCGCCGTCGGCGACGTCGAGGGAGACGTCGTCCACCACGGACTTGGCTCCGAAGCTCTTGGCGAGGCCGCGGATCTGGCACTTCACTGTCATCTGCCTCGTCCGCGGCGAGAGAAAATCGCTTTGCGCGCTGGGGAAAAGCCGGCAAAATTGTTGACAGTGTTGTCGACGGAGTCAAGGCCGCAGGCCCGGCACGCGCCGGGCTCCGGCGATGCCATTTTCCAATCCGGAGTGCTCGCATGATGGCGAAGGACGAGACCATAGTCGCCGCGCGTCCCTGGCACGCGATCGTGCAGGAGACCTTGAGGCGGAACGAGGTACGGCTGGTGACCTATGTGCCGGACCGCGTGCTGACGCCCCTGATCAAGAGCGTGCACGAGGATCCGTACTTCACGACTTTCACGTGCACGCGGGAGGAAGAGGCGCTGGGTATTCTCACCGGCGCCTGGATGGGCGGCATGCGCGGCGTGCTGCTGATGCAGACCAGCGGCTTCGCGACCTTGCCGAACGCGCTCGCCTCCCTGGCGGTGCCCTATCAGATCCCGCTGATCATGTTCGTCTCCGAGCGCGGCACGCTGGGCGAGTTCAACCTCGGCCAGGCGCTGGTATGCCGCACCATGCGGCCGGTGCTGGACGCGCTCGGCATCGAGACCCACACCATCACGCGCCATGACGAGCTGGAGTTCATCGTCGACCGCTCGATCAAGCAGGCGATCGCCACCCAGGCATCGGTGGCGCTGATCCTCTCGCCGCTGCTGACCGGCGGCAAAGTCTTCAAGGAGTGAGGCCCGCCATGTCCGCTACGGCAACACGGCCGGCCTGGCCCGACAACGCCAAGGTGATGAACCGCTTCGACCTCACCAAGCGCCTGGTGGCGAAGCTGACCCATGACGAGGCCGTCATCGGCGGCATCGGCAACACCAATTTCGACCTCTGGGCCGCCGGGCAGCGGCCGCAGAACTTCTACATGCTGGGCTCCATGGGCCTCGCCTGCCCGATCGCCCTCGGCGTCGCCCTCGCGCAGCCGAAGCGCCGCGTGATCGCGCTCGAAGGCGACGGCTCCCTGCTGATGCAGCTGGGGCGCTCACCACCATCGGCATGCTGCGGCAGAAGAACCTCGGCATCATCGTGATGGACAACGCGAGCTATCAGATCACCGGCGGCCAGGCGACCTCGAGCGCCCACGCCGCCGACTTCGTCGCCATCGCCCGCGGCGCCGGCATCGCGAAGAGCGCCTGGGCCGCCGACGAGAGCGACTTCGAGCAGCTCGTCGACCGCATGCTGGCGGAGGACGGTCCGTCGCTGATCGCCGCCCGCATCGACGACAAGCCCGCCGCCGGCACCACCGAGCGCGACCCCATGCTGATCCGCGACCGCTTCATGCGCGGGCTGGGGGTGAAGAAGTAGCGAAGGCGCTGGACCGGTTTCGGTGCGTCCTTCGAGACGGCCGCTACGCGGCCTCCTCAGGATGAGGCGCAGTTTCTTTGTGCCATCCACAATGGTCCTCCTCCTGAGGAGCGCGCATAGCGCGCGTCTCGAAACGCGCCGCAGCTTCGCAGCGCGCTACGCCGCCGCCCGTCCGCGGAACTCCGGCGCCACCCGGCGCATGAAAAGGGCGAGGCTGTTCTTGGCGGCCTCATGGGCCATGGGCCCCAAGCGGAACTGCATGATGACGCCGCCGACGCCGATCTTGTCGATCTCAGCGAAGGCCGCCGCCACCGTCTCCGGCGAGCCGCAGATGAGCGCGTGCTTGGGATCGGTGCGGGTCGCGCGGCGCGTCCTTGCTCTCCTCGCGGATGCGCAGGCCCTGCTCCGCATAGATCCGGTTGCGCATCGCCGCGCGATGCTCCTGCATGGCCGAGAAGGCGGGATGGCCGATCCGCTCCGCCTCGGCGTCGGTCTCCGCCACCACCACGTTGCGCCAGATCCAGCATTGCTCGACGTTGCGCTGCACCGCCTCCTCGTCGTGGCCCGCCTCGCGCATGGTCTTGCGGTAGAGATCCATGCGGTGCTTCGTCACCTCGTTGGTCTGCACGTTCATCAGGAACGGCCGGCCGGCGCGGGCCAGCTCCACCATGGAGTGCTCGCCGGAAGCGCCGCGGATCAGCAGCGGGTGCGGCCTGGTGAAGGGCCGCGGGCGGAGCAGCGGCATCTGCAGGTTCCAGAATTTGCCGTGATGCTCGATCCGGTCGCCGGTCCAGGCCTTGAGGATGATGGCCTCGGCTTCCTCGAAGCGCGCCTGCGCCTCCTCGTGATCGATGCCGTAGCCCTGATAATCGTAGATGTTGTAGGCGGTGCCGCGGCCGAGGCCGACGATCAGGCGGCCTTTGCTGATGTGATCGATGAGCGAGAGCTGCTCGGCGAGGCGGACTGGATGGTGCAGCGAGGTCTGGATCACCGCGAAGCCGATCTTGGCGCGCCGCGTCGCCGTCGCCAGCGCCGCGGCGAAGCTGACGGGATCGACATAGGCGCAGACACCGTCGAAATGATGCTCGGCGAGCCAGATCGTGTCGACGCCGAGATCGTCCGCGAGCCGCGCCTCGCGCAGCGTCTCGTCGATGACAATCCCGTCGCGCTGAGGATCCCGGCTTTCCGGGAAGAGAAAGTTGCTGAACTTCACGCCGGCCTCCGACTTGCCGTCGCTGCCATCACGGCGTACCGACCGGGTGCTTGTCAAGGCGGCGCGGCGCCGCAGAATGCGAGACGGCTTTGGAAATAGGCGCGATCAGTCCAGCAATTCCCGCATGACCCGGCCGGTCGCGGTGATCGCGAGCAGCGTCGGCACACCGACGATCTCGCGCACGCACCCGCTTGATCGCCGGCGTGTAGCTCATGCAGTCCATGGCGACGAGGTCGGGCTTGCGAGAGGCGAGCCGCCGCGCCGCCTCGATCGCCGCGGCTGGACCGGCGCTGGGCGTCAGCACTTCCACCGCGATCTCGAGGCCGTCCCGTGCCCGCTGATGCGTCAGCGTCTCCGCCTGCTCCGGGATCGGGATCAGCAGGCCGAGGCGCCCCCGCGGCAGCAGCGCGGCGGCAAGCCCGTTCAGGACGCGCGAGGGAAAGAGCACGCCGGCGTCGCCGCGGATCGGCGGAAAGGTTCCGGTGCAGTTGAATACGATGGCATCGGCGCCGTCGCGGCGCAGTGCCTCCAAGGTTGCCGGCGCCCGCTCGGCAACCGCGAGCTTCGAGATCTTGACCTCGCGTCCACCCGGCAGCGGCGTATAGAGCGCGTCGGCCGGCGATTGCGGCGCCCGCGCGGCGATCTCCGCGTCGGAGAGGCCGTCGAAGCAGCCCCGGAGCACGATCCTGGTGCCCGGCGGCGCTTCCGCCGCATAGAGCGCGGCGACGTCGGCGCGGGGCGCCTGCCCGATGACCGCGATGCCGAGGGTGCGAGACATGGTTCCGGAGCCTAGGCGATGCGCGCGGGGACGACAAGCGTGCCCCGAACGCGGTACCCTCTGCCATCCGCTCGTGCGCGCACTCTTTCGAGGAGGCCGGCGATGACGTCGAAGCAGTACAAGGCCCGGACGCTCAACAACCACATCCTGCATCCGGAAACCCTGATGATGGGCTACGGCTATTCGCCCTCGCTCTCGGAGGGATCGCTGAAGCCGCCGATCTTTCTGACCTCGACCTTCGTCTTCGAGAGCGCCCAGCAGGGCAAGGATTTCTTCGAGCTGACGGCGGGCCGCCGGCGGCCGCGGGAAGGCGAGAAGACCGGATTGGTCTATTCCCGCTTCAACAACCCCAATTTCGAGATCCTGGAGGATCGCCTCGCGGTCTGGGACGATGCCGAGCGCTCGGCAGTGTTTGCCAGCGGCATGGCGGCGATCTCAACGGTGCTGCTGGCCTTCCTCAGGCCCGGTGACGTGATCCTGCACAGCCGACCGCTCTATGGCGGCACCGAGACCCTGATCCGCAATCAGCTCACCGCCTTCAACATCGCCTCCGTGGGATTCACCGACGGCATCGACCGCGTGAAGATCGAGGCGGCCGCTGCCGAGGCGCAGTCCAAGGGGCGCGTCGGCCTCATCATGCTGGAGACGCCGGCCAACCCGACCAACGGGCTGGTCGATCTCCGGCTGATCGCGGACATCGCGGATCAGATCAGCCGCAAGCAGGGCTACCGGCCGCCGGTGGTGGTGGACAACACGCTGATGGGGCCGATGTACCAGAAGCCGCTGCAGCACCGCGCCGATCTCGCGGTCTATTCCCTGACGAAATACGCCGGCGGCCACAGCGATCTCGTCGCCGGCGGCGTCACCGGTTCCGACGAGATGGTGCGGAAGATCACCCAGCTGCGCGGCGCGCTGGGGACCCAGCTCGATCCGCATTCCTGCTGGATGCTGCTGCGCTCGCTGGAGACCCTGGGCATCCGCACCGAGCGCGCCAACGAGAACGCCCATGAGGTGGCGGCCTATCTGCGCACGCATCCGAAGATCAAGGCGGTGCATCACCTCGGATTCCTCGATGCCACCGATCCCCGCAAGGCGGTGTTCGACCGGCAATGCACGGCACCGGGCTCGACCTTCTCCTTCGAGGTGAAGGGCGGCGAGGCGGAAGCCTTCGCCATGCTGGACAAGCTGCAGATCATGAAGCTTGCCGTGAGCCTCGGCGGCACCGAGACCCTGATCTCCCACCCCGCCTCCACCACCCATTCCGGGGTCGCGAAAGCGCTGCGCGAGGAGATCGGGCTGACCGACGCCCTGATCCGGATCTCGGTCGGCATCGAGAATTCCGCCGACCTCATCGCCGATCTGGAGCAGGCACTTGGATAGTCAGGGGCCGCGGTCTCAGCCCTCGGCTTCGTCCCGCGGATAGCCCAATTCGACAAGGGCCTCGAGGAGATAGTCCCCGAGGAGCGGCAGCGTGGCGAGATAGGAGGCCGGCTCGGGATTGGCGCGGGCGTCGGCAAGCGCCTCCGGCCATTGATCGCCGGTGAATTGACCGCTGCCGACCAGCGCCAGGGCGAACACCTCCGTAAGCTGCGTCGCTTAAGGTCTTCCAGCAGCTGCGCCAAGTCGAGGTGCGGAGTGCCTTCGGCACCCGCGACAAGCATGGGAATGCCACCGGTATCGCCCCGGGCAGCAACCATGATTCGCATCACGTCCATGAGGGGGATAGACAACACCCGACTCCTCCAGCTGAGAAGGAGATGCTGTCTACCGCACGGGCACGGCCGCCGCGCTGATCTAGGTCAATTGGCGGAGCACATCGAGACGCCCGAGCCCTGCGCGAGCCGCATGTCTCACTGCATGAACCAGCCGTGGCTGACCACCAGGGATTGGCCGGTGAGGGCGTTGGTCTCGAAGGACGCGAAGAAGAGCGCGGCGTCCGCCACGTCCTGCACCGTCGTGAACTCGCCGTCGACGGTGTCCTTCAGCATCACGTTCTTGATCACCTCCTGCTCGGAAATGCCGAGCTCCTTCGCCTGCTCGGGAATCTGCTTCTCCACCAGGGGCGTGCGCACGAAGCCGGGGCAGATCACGTTGGCGCGGACGCCGTGCTTGGCGCCTTCCTTGGCGACCACCTTGGCGAGGCCGATGAGGCCGTGCTTGGCGGTGACATAGGGCGCCTTCAGGACCGAGGCTTCCTTGGAATGCACCGAGCCCATGTAGATGATGCTGCCGCCGGTGCCCTGCTTGTACATCTGCTTGCAGCGCCGCGCGGGTGGTGAGGAAGGCGCCGTCGAGGTGGATGGCGAGCAGCTGCTTCCACTTCGCGAACTCGAACTGGTCGAGAGGCGCCACGATCTGGATGCCGGCGTTGCTGATGAGGATGTCGATCTTGCCGAAGGCCTGCACCGCCTTCGCCATGCCGGCCTCGACCTGCGCCTCGTTGGTAACGTCCATGGCGACGCCGGCGGCCCGCTTCTCAGGCGCCGCCGAGCTCGGCGGCGGCGGCATCGGCGCCGGCCTGATTGAGATCCGCGATCACCACCTTGGCGCCCTCGCGCACGAAAGTGCGGGCGATCTCCTTGCCGATGCCGCTGGCGGCACCGGTGACGACGGCGACCTTGTCCTTGAGACGCATTGGCTGCTCCTTGCTGAAATCGACTATCCGGATCTAGCGCAGGTAGTCGTGAACGACCTTGCCGAGGCCGAGGGTGAGGTCGGCGAGAATGTGGACGGCGGAGACCACCTCGAGCACCGGCAGCTCGGCAACCGGCGCCAGCGCGTGGGGATTGAGCGACAGCGCGCCGGGCCCTGTCCAGGCGCCCTTCACGGTGACGTCCTCGAGATAGTATTCGACCAGCTCGCAGATGCGCGGGCTGCCATCGACGTGCGGGATGAGCTTGAGCAGGAAATTGGGCACCGCGAGCGACGCGGCGATCGCCGCGAGATCCGCGCCCTTGTGCTTGTAGCCCATGGTTCCCGTCACCACCCGAATCGGCCCGTAATCCATGGTGCCGACGAGCGTGTCGACCTCGACCTTGAGGCTGGGATTGGCGAGCTTCTTCGGAAAGCCCCAGAGCTCGCGCCCGCCGGCGATCGGGCCCTCGTCGTTCAGGAACATGCAGTGGGTATAGCCGCCCTTGCGGCCGCGGAAAGAGACCGGGATCACCTGTCCGGTCTCCGTGTAGTCGCCGAAGCCGGTGGAATTCGGCATCCGGATGAATTCGTATTTGACCAGCGGCGCGTCGATCTCGAGCGGCTCCGGCACCAGCGCCCGAAGCTTTTCCGGGTCGGTACGGTAGGTGACGATCATGTATTCGCGATCGACGAAGCGATAGGGCCCGGGCGGATAAGCCGGGCTGGTCAGCGGCATCGCGAAAGCTCGTTCCCGGACTTCGTGCTCTTTCATGGTGATCGTCCTTTCCGCTGGTGGAATCAGCTCCGCGCGCCGCCAGGGCCGCGCGTCATTCGCGGCCGTCGACCGCCAGGTCGAAAATGGCGATCGCCTCGAGATCCTTGGCCCGCTCGAAGACCTCGGGATGGCGCAGCGTGCGCGCTGCGTCGTTGAGGCCCGCGCGCCAATGCTCCGCCATGGTCTGGCGCGAGAATTCATAGTCCTTGGAATTGCCCTCGTAGTTGTGCGCGCGATAGATGAGATGCACGATGTTGAAGGCGCTGCGATCGGCGACCGTGCTCGAGCAGCTTCGCCTCCTCGCTGTCGCGCAGCTCTGCCGGCAGCTTTTCCAGGAGATTGGCGAGCGCGCAGCGCACCTTCTTCACTTTCTTGAACCAGTCGGTGTTGGCGCGCGTGCGGCTGGAATACTGGATCTCCTTCTGCCGCGTCATCACCTCCTGCATGTTGCGCGGAAAATCGCCGCGCGCGTTCCAGAGATCGACCTGGAACACCAGCGTGTCCTGGTTCGGGCTGTTCTCCACCACCCACTGCAGCGGCGTATTGGAGACGAGGCCGCCGTCCCAATAATACTCCCCCTCGATCTCGATGGCGGGGAAGCCGGGCGGCAGCGCGCCGCTCGCCATCACATGCTCGGGCCGGATCTTGTGGGTCTCCGTATCGAAATAGACGAAATTGCCGGACCGCACATTGACGGCGCCGAGGCTGAGGCGAATTTCCCCGGTATTGATGCGGTCGAAATCGATGACCCTCTCCAGCGTCGCCTTGAGGTCTCGCGTGTCGTAGTAGCTGGTCGCTTCCACGGAGCCGGCGGGATTGAGCCAGGGATGCGGGACGCGCGGCGCGAAGAATCCGGGCACGCCGTTGGTGACCACCAGGCCGGCGCTGATCTGGTTCAGGATCCCGCGCGCGGCATCGCCCTTGGCGAGCGCACCGCCGAAAGCGCCGTCCCAACCGAGGACGTGGCTGTTGGTGATCTGGCGCCAGAAGCTGCGCAGCTGCTCGACGCGCTTTTCCGGCGGATTGCCGGCGATGATGGCGGCGTTGATCGCGCCGATCGAGATCCCGGCGATCCAGGTCGGCATCACATCCGCCGCCGCCAGCGCCTCGTACACTCCGGCCTGATAGGCGCCGAGCGCGCCGCCGCCTTGCAACAATAATGCAATCGCGCCGAACGGATGTCGTTGTCGCGCCATTGGGCCTTCTCTGAAATTGAATCAGGTGCTTTGGCAGTCGGGTATAGGAGTGCAATGTGGCAACCTCGTGTCCCCAGGACAAGGATTTCCCGCGCGACCTGCCGGTGGCGCGCCGCCGCCGTCCGGGCCACCGCAATCCCGGCAAATTCCGAGCAATCCGCAGATGTCGGATGAAAGTTTTGTAAGCAGCACGCATCGCCCGGGCCAGCCCAGGCGATGCGTTTTTGCGTCTACTGAGGACGGCTCGCCCGCGACATCAGCGAGCCGGAGCGGCGATCAGGCGGGCTTGCCGCAATAGGCCTCGACGCGATAGCCGTCAGGATCGATGGCGAAAGCTGCATAATAACTGGGCCCGTAGTCCGCGCGCGGACCGGGCTTGCCGTTATCCCGTCCGCCGGCCTTGAGAGCCGCCGCATGAAAGGCGTCGACGCCGGCGCGGCTCGGGGCGTCGAAGCAGAAATGCAGCCCGGATCTCTCGTCTGCGGGTACCGGCCGCTCGGACTGCGAGATCCAGAGCGCGGCCGCTTCCTTGCCGTATCCGAGGGAGGTCGAGCCCTCGCTCAGGAGCTTGTAGCCGAGCGGCGCCAATGCTGCGTCATAGAACCGCTTGGCCTTGGCGATATCCCGCACGCCGATGGATATGTGATTGATCATCGTGCCTGTCTCCTTCCTGGGCCCGGACCAGGTACGGTCCCGAGGCCTTTTTAACTAACCATCATGCTAGTTATATATGCCTTGGGCATTCCACCCTTGTCAACCCTCATGGCGGTTAGTATGTGACAGGCATGGACCCTTCTCCGGCCCAGCGCCCAACCGACGTGATTCCGGCGCCCGCGGCGGACCTCTGTCTCGACTTCGCCAACACGCGGATGTGGCGCGGCACCGCGAGCCCGCAGGAAACACTGCATCACCTCGATGACGTGATGGCGTGGTGCGCCGGCCGCGGAACCCTGCCGCCGGAGCGGCTGCAGCGCTTCAAGAACTGGTGGCAGGGTCAGAACGACATAGCCGCGATCGTCTTCGGTGAGACGATCGAGGTACGCGAGATCATCTATCGCCTATTCAGCACTCTCGCCGCCCAGCGCGCGCCGGCAGCAGCGGATCTGCAGGCGTTGAGCCGGGCGCTGACGCAGACACCCGCGCGCACGACGGTGGCGCCGGCACCACCCGGCTATGCGTGGCAGGTGCCGCAGTCGGAGCCGATCGCGAGCACGCTCTTGACGCCGGTCCTATGGTCGGCCGGAGACCTGCTGGTCAGCCATCGCCTCGAACGAGTTCGCCAATGCGCGAACTCGCAATGCCTCTGGCTCTTTCTCGACGACAGCAAGAGCGGCAACCGGCGCTGGTGCTCGATGAGCGCCTGCGGAAATCGCGCCAAGGCGCATCGGCACTACCTCCGCCGCAAACGCGGCTGAAGACCGGCGAGACAGAGCGCCGCCGGCGTTAACCATGATGCCGGGGTCGCGGGCATTTCCCCGACATTCGCGGCTTAACAATCGGTCAACTCCCGCCTGCCACATTGCGACGATCACGGCTTTCAAACGAGGCACGTCATGGCCCGTTCCGGCTTCGTCCTGGTTGCATCTCTGCTGATTGCGGCTCCGACCTTGGCCGTCGCGGCATTGCCCGATCGATCGACGCTCTCCTACGACGAGAACGTCACCATCAATATCGCCTGCGCCGGCGCCCTCAAGCGTGGCGACAGCGCCTTCAACGACTGCGTCAGGCAGCAGCTTGGCCAACTCGAAACGCATCCCTCGCCCGACCGCTCCGGCCTCAGCGCCGAGAAGAACCAGGCGATCGAGAGCAAGTGCGCCTACTTCCGCCGCTCCAGCATCGGCGACTACAACGACTGCCTGAAAAAGACGATGGAAGCGCCGGCGGAGCAAACCGCCGAGGCAACGGACGAATCCCTCGACAAGAGCCTGCAGACCAACTACGGGCAGGTCTTCACCCAGGGGAAAGTGGACAACGCGCAGGACAAGCCGGCGCCGACCCTGGTCGCCGATTCGACGCTGGCGCTCCCCGCCTCGGTGCTACCGAAGCGTCCGGATCACATGGGCAAGGAAGTGCTCGAGGACCGCGAGCTGTTCAAGCGCCTCAAGCCGTCGATCTTCGTCGTGCTCGCCACCCGTTCGGTTGCCGACGCCAAGAGCCGTGACTACTCGCAGGGCTCAGCGGTGGCGATTTCCGATCATCTCCTGCTGACCAACTGTCACGTGGTGAAGGATCGTCCGGAGATCAAAATCGTGCAGGACGGAAATGCGACCGATGCCAAGCTGGTCGCCGGCAAGATGTCGCTCGATCGCTGTGTCCTCGAAGCGAAGGACATCACGCTCCACCCGGTCGCTGGCGTCCGGCCCTTCAGCGAACTCGAGGAAGGCGAGCGCGTTTTCGCGATCGGCACATCCCATCGGACGCGAGCGGACCCTGAGCGAAGGGCTGGTGTCGCAGCTCCAGCACAATCGGCTTGGCGAATTTCGTTCAGACCTCGGCGGCGGTGTCGCCGGGCTCCTCCGGCGGCGGCCTCTTCGATGAGCGCGGCAATCTCATCGGCATCACGACCCTGGGCTCCTTTGGCCGCGCGCAAAATATCAACTTCGCGATTGCCGCCACGGACTACTGGAACTAACTCGACAGCACCGGTCTCAATAGCCGAGCTTGGTGTCCACCACGTTGCGGAGCGGACGCCCGGCCACCAGGCGCTTGACGTTGTCGAAGAAGATGTCGAGGCAGCGCGGCACGTAGGCGACCTCGTCGTCGACCGCGCAGTGCGGGCTCATGATGAGATTGGGCACCGACCAGAGCGGCGACGACGCCGGCAACGGCTCCTCGTCGAAGACGTCGAGCACCGCGCCCGACAGCTCCCCCTTGCGAAGCTTCTCCGCCAGCGCGGTATAGTCGATCACGCCGGCGCGGCCGAGGTTGACGATCCCCGCATGGGACGGCAGCAGATCGAGCTCCTTCCGCCCGAGCAGGCCCTTCGTCTCCGGCGTCAACGGCAGCGACGACAGCACGAAATCCGCCATCGGCAACGCCTTCGCGAGATCGCGCGTGCGGTACATCTTGTCGACTGAGGGCTGCGCCTTGCCACCACGACTGACGCCGAGAACGCGCATGCCGAATTGCTTGGCGAGCCGCGCCACCTCGCCGCCGATCGCGCCGACGCCGAGCAGGACCAGGGTCTTGCCCTTGAGCGGCGTGGTGTGGATCTGTTCCCAGCGGGCCGCCTGCTGATTGCTGACGAACTGCGGCACGCGGCTGTTGAGCATCAGCACCCCGGTGATGCCGTATTCTCCGCCACGCGGCCCGTGCACGCCGCTCGCGTTGGTGAGAGCAATCCCATCGGGAATAAGCGGCGCCAGCTTCTCCACGCCGGCGCTCATGGACTGGATCCATTTGAGACGCGGTGCCCGCGCCTTCAGATTGGAAAGATCGATCGTGCCGGCGAGAAACAGGACCTCGGCGTCGGCGATCCCGGCATCGAGCGCCTCGGGTCCGTCGCCATAGCTGACATCGAGGCGGCCGAGGACGCCTGGAAACGCCTTGGCGCCGATGCGCATCCGCTCCGGCGTCACCAATTGGGATTCCACGATCGAGGGACCGTGAGTTACATGGACGCGCAGCCGGCGCGGCGGTGACGCCTTTGCCCGCTTGATCGATCGTGCCTTGGCTTTTTTTGTGCCAGCCCCGCGTGCCTTCGCCATCGCCGTCAGACCCCCCGCAATGCGATTTTGACCGTGCGTTCACTTCGCACGATTTGTCGCGGCGAGTCGAGAGCGGAGTGAATTCTATCGGCGCGAAAGCGCGCCGCGCGTCCCGATGGTGGCGGCGGTGACGCCGGCGGCAGTGCCGAGGAACGCGCCGGCGATGATATCCGACACCCAGTGATAGTCGGCGCCGATGAGCCCGACGACAACCAGGCCGGCGATGAGGGCATAGAGCCAGCGATAGCTCGGCCAGGATATCCAGAGCACGACGATCACCGAGAAGATCGCCGTCGTGTGGCCGGAGGGAAAGGACGCGTAGGCGACGCCGCTGTGAAATGGCGTGAAGCCGTAGGAGCCGTCGCCGAAGAACGACGGATTGTTGTTGATCCAGGTCTCGGGCCAGGTCCGGCCGAAGACGAATTTCAGCTGCTCCTTGATGGCGAGCGCGCTGACCAGGCTGAGGCTGCAGCGCAGCACCACGCTGCCGACGCGGTTGCGGCGAATGCCGGCGGCGCGCCATCCGGCCATCGCGACGAGCGCGAGACAGGCGAGCGGCAGCAGCGGCTCGGGAATGCGGGTGAGCCAGACGAACCAGACGATGCCGTGCAGATGCTCGTGCGCGTAGATCGCGACCGGCCGGTCGACACCGTAGTAGGCGATCACCACCAGAACGAAGCACGCGGCCGCGCTTCGCAGCCACAAAACGCCCGGCTTCGAGCGGCCGGCGAAAAAAGTCTGGATCTGGGCCATCGCGGGGATAGTAGCAGAATCCCGGCAGGGAAAACCGGATTCCCCAGCGTTAACGATAAATTACGCTCACTCCATCGCCGCCGCCGCGGCGGCATCGTTGGGCTTGTTACGCGCCGGCCGCATGAACAGCAGCAGCGGCAATGCTGCGAAGCAGACGATCATCATGAGCTTGAAATTGTCGACATAGGCGATCATCGCAGCCTGGTTGTTGACGAGCTGATCCAGCGTCGCGAGGCCACTCAGGGAATCGAGCGACCAGTACGGATGAACCGTCGGCATCTGCAGCATCGGATTGTAGGGCGTAATCCCCTGCACGAGCTCGGAATGGTTAATCTGGATGTTGCGGTCGAGCATCGCCTCCACCACGGAGATCCCGATGCTGCCGCCGATGTTGCGCAGCAGGCTGAAGATGCCGCTGCCCTCTGTCCTGAGCTCGGTCGGCAGGGTGGCGAAGGCGACCGCGCTCAGGGGCACGAAAATGAAGCCGAGACCGGCGCCTTGGGTCAATCCGGCGAAGATCACCGGCCAGCGATCCATCTCCGGGGAATAGCGGGTCATCTGCCACATCGAGATGCCGGTGACGATGAAGCCGAGCGACAGGATGATGCGGATATCGACGCGGCCGATGAGGCGGCCGACCACCATCATGCAGATCATCGTGGTGATGCCGCGCGGCGACATCAGGATGCCCGTGGTCACCACGGGATAGTTCAGCATCGTCAGCATCGGCGGCAGCAGCGCCAGAGTCGAGTACATGACCGCGCCGGCGACGAACATGAAGATGACGCTGGTGACGAAGTTTCGGTCGCGCAGCAGCGCCGGGTTGAGGAACGGCCGCTTGGTGGTGGCGCAATGGACGGCGAAGACCCAGAGGCCGACGAGGCCGAGCGCCGCCTCGATCATGATTTCGGTGGAGCCGAACCAGTCCTTCTGCTCGCCGCGATCCAGCATCATCTGCATCGCGCCGACCGCGAGGCTGAGAAAGGCGAAGCCGAAGAGGTCGAAGGGCTGCTTGCGATTGGCCGGCGTCTCCGCCACGAAGGCGAGGATGCCGAGGAAGGCGAGGATGCCGACCGGCAGATTGATGTAGAACACCCAGCGCCAGTTGTAATTGTCGGTGAGCCAGCCGCCCAGCGTCGGCCCGAGGATCGGCCCGACCATGATGCCGGCGCCCCAGATCGCCATCGCCGAACCGTGCTTCTCGCGCGGATTGATGTCGAGCAGCACCGCCTGCGAGAGCGGCACCAGCGCCGCGCCGGCAACGCCCTGCAGCAGGCGGAAGAAAACGATCTGGGCCAGGCTGGTCGCCGCTCCGCACAGCATGGACGCCACGGTGAATCCGGCGACCGAGGCGAGAAAGATCCGCTTGCGGCCGAAGCGCGCGGCAAGCCAGCCGGTGAGCGGCGTCACGATCGCGGCGGCGACGATGTAGGAGGTCAGCACCCAGGCGATCTGATCCTGCGCCGCCGACAGGCTGCCCTGCATATACGGCAGCGCCACGTTGGCGATCGTGGTGTCGAGCGCCTGCATGATCGTCGCCAGCATGATGGAGACGGTGACGAGGCCGCGATGGCGGACCGCGTGGGGATCGATCATGGCGGATCGTCCGGCATCGGAAGTCTCAGCGGTCGGCCTTCTCGCCGGCGACGGCGCGCTCGATCAGGGCGAGCGTGGGGCTCTGGTACTTGGTGTCGACCTCGACATCGGCGCTCATGCCGGTGTGGAGCGGCAGATCGCCGATCGGGATTGTCGATGACCAGCCGCACCGGCAGGCGCTGCGTCACCTTCACCCAGTTGCCGGTGGCATTCTGCGCCGGCAGCACCGAGAACTCGGAGCCGGTGCCGGGGCTCAGGCTCTGCACCCGCGCCTCGAAGCTGTGGCCGGGATAGGTATCGACGGTCACCGTCGCGCTGTCGCCGGCGCGCATATGGGTGAGCTCGGTCTCCTTGAAGTTCGCCTCGATCCAGATCCGGTTGGAGACCAGCGAGAAGGCGGAGGTGCCGACACTCAGATATTGCCCGACCTGCAGGTTGTCGACCTTGGAGACGATGCCATCCATCGGCGCGTAGACCGCGGCATGGGAGAGATCGAGGGCGGCCTGGTCGACCTGGGCCTGGGCCTGCAGCACCAGGGGATGCTGGTCGGTGGGGATGTCGGGATTGCCGCCGAGGCTCGCAAGAATGTTGGCGATCTGCTGCTGCATGGCGGCGACACCCTGCTGCGCCGTCTGCAGGTCGTGCCGCGCCGCATCGAAGATCGCCGTCGACACCGCATTCGCCGCGACCAGCGCCTTGTTGCGCTCGAACTGCTTCTGCTGATAGGCGACGGTGTCCTCCGCCGCCTGGAGATCCGCCTGCTTCTGCCGATAGCTGGCGCGCAGCGCCTCGATCTGGAGCCGCGTCGCGGCGAGATTGGCAGTCGCCTTCTCCAGGGCATAGCGATAGGGCCGGTCGTCGAGCCTGAAGAGCACCTGGCCCTTTTTCACCGGCTCGTTGTCCTGCACGTTGATCTCGGTCACCCGGCCGGCGACGTCGGCGGAGAGCGTCACCTTGTCTGCCTTCACATAGGCGTCGTCGGTAGAAACATAGCGCGCGCCGAAGAGATAAAGGTAGCCGCCGACGATCGCGATCGCGACCGGCACGCTCGCCATCAACGCCAGGCGAACCGCCCGCCCTTCCAACAGACCACGCCAGGAGCGGCCCCGCGGCCGCCGCCTGGGAAGGGGTACGCTGTCGTCACTCGCGATCATGTTCTTGTTCCCTGGACCAAATTGCTTTCGATTGAGCCCTCGCGGGGCCCGGCCGGCTCGCCGGCGGCCGGGGGCTCGGAAAGATTGCCGCGGGCGCGGACGAGGGCGTCGAGCAGGCGCTCGCGCTCCTCGGCGGTGAACCCGCGCAGCGCCTCATCATGCAGGCTGCTGGCGATCATGCGCATGCGCCGGAACACCGCGCGCGCCTTGTCGGTGAGGAAGAGCGTGCGGGCGCGGCGATCGGCGGGATCGGCCCGGCGCTCGAGCCAGGCCCCGGCCTCCATCCGGTCGATCAGCCGCGTCAGCGTGATCGGCTCGATCTCCAGGATCTCGGCGAGGCCCGCCTGGTTGATGCCTTCATTGCGCGCGAGGTGGGCCAGCAGGTGGTACTGGGCGCGGGTGAGGCCGAGGCTCTTGGCGCGCTGGTCGAAGCGCTTGCGCAAGAGGCGCGAGACGTCATGCAGCAGGAATCCCAGGCTCCGATCGAGCTCCAACTCTTTCATGAGCGTCAATATAATAAGCTAGCTTATGATAAGATATGCGTATTAGGAGTGGCTGGGTCGCGGCAATGCATGGGTCGCAACCTCCGGAGGAGGCGAGAAGGCGACGGCTAGCGCGTCCTCGCCAGCCGATGGCGGCCGCTCCCCTTGAACTCACCCCGGCACGGCTGGCGGGATTGGGCGGAAGGTCGAAGAAGCCATCGTCGTCATCAGGAGGAAGCGAGCATGCGGCCCAACAAAGTGCGGGAGATCTGGCGCGCCGGCGGCCATGTCATCAATGGCTGGTGCGGCATCCCGAGCGGCTTCTCCGCCGAGATCATGGCGCACATGGGCTGGGACTCTCTTGTCGTCGACATGCAGCATGGCGTCATCGACTACCAGGTGATGGTCTCGATGCTGCAGGGCATCTCCACGACGGACGTGACGCCCCTGGCGCGCGTAGCCTGGAACGATCCCGCCCAGATCATGAAGGCGCTCGACGCCGGCGCCTACGGCGTGATCTGTCCGATGATCAACAGTCGCGCCCAATGCGAGGCCTTCGTCGGCGCCTGCCGCTACGCCCCGGTTGGCTATCGCAGCTCCGGCCCGATCCGCGCCACGCTCTACGGCGGTCCCGACTATCACGAGAAGGCCAATGACACGATCGTGGCGCTGGCCATGATCGAGACCCGCGAGGCCCTCGACAATCTCGACGCGATCCTCTCGACGCCGGGCCTCGACGGCATCTATGTCGGGCCGTCCGATCTCTCGATCTCGCTGGGTCACGCACCGGGGCTCGACAAGCCGGACGAGTTCATGATCTCGGCGCTGACCCGTATCCTCGAGGGCTGCAAGAAGCACGGCGTCAAGCCGGGCCTGCATACCGGCAGCACCGCTTACGCCAAGCGCATGCTCGGCATGGGCTTCCAGTTCGTGACCCTGATGGGCGATGCGCGGCTTCTGACCATGGCGGGTCAGCAGGTGGTGCGCGAGATGCGCGAGGGTGCTGCCGGCAAGCCGCGCGCCTCGGGCTCGCCGTACTGAAGTCGCAACCCGGTCTCAGGCCGTCATCTCGTCAAGGTAGTTGTTGATGACGTGATGGATGGGTCCCTCCAGCTTCGAGAGCGGACCGGGATCGTAGTGGCGCGAGCCGACGCCGTTCTGCAGCGATTGCACCATCTCGCGGTCCTCCTCGATGGTGACCTTGAGAAAGTCGATGTATTCGCGGAGCTTTTCCTCGAATCCCGGCTGGCGTGACAGGGCTGCCGGCAACAGGGTGTAGGAGATCAGCCGAGACTTGGCCGGCGAGATCGGCCAGGTCACCCAGTGCCGGAACACGTCGCAGCGGGCGGCGAAATTCAGGTTGGGAGAAAGAAAACCCAGGCACGCCAAGCTTTCAGGCTTGTCCTGGAGCCACGGAATCTTGTCGAACAGGCTCTTGCCGTCACGGGTCAGCGGCGCTGCCTCGAAAAAGAAGCTATAGGCGCCACGCGGCATCAGCTTGAATTGATAGCGTTCCTGAGCGCCCCGATAGCGCTGCCCGAAGCCGCCTCCGTGCACCACCCCGAGGTGATAGATGTCCATGAGGTGCTCGATCACGAACTTCCAGTTGCAGTCGAGATCGATCACCGTCTTGTCCACCAGCAGGCAGTCCTCGGGACGGAAGAAGCCGAACTCGCCGTCGAAATCCCTCACGACATCGCCAAGCGGCCGCGGATTGGCATTGAAGGTGAAGAACAGCCAGCCACGGTAAATGCTGGTCTTCAACGGCGGCAGTCGGCACGTTGAAAGATCGATGGTCGTGTCGCGCATATGAGGCGCGGCGGTCAGCTTGCCTTTGAGATCGTAGGCCCAGCCGTGATAGGGGCAGAGGAACTCCTTGGCGTTGCCCTCGCCCTGGGCCACCTCGACGCCGCGGTGACGACAGACGTTCGAGAACGCGTTCAAATTGCCCTCGGCATCGCGCGCCACCACGACCGGCTCGCCCATGATCCGGATCGCCATGTAGTCGCCCGGCTGGCGCAGCTCCTCGACGCGGCCGATGCAGAGCCAGTCCCGCATGAAGATGCGGTCCTTCTCGTATTCTTCGAACTCCGGCGACGTATAGACATAGCCCGGCAGGTGACGTGCGCGCCGCAGCTCCTCCCGGGTCGCTCGAAACGCCTTGATGCCCGACACGGAAGTTAGGTTTCTCCGGGGCGCCATCACCGGGTCTCCCGTTACTTGGTCCATAGTCTTCTCTGCCTTTTCGCGAAGATCCCGGCCACCATCCCGCTGCTATTTATTCGACACCGCTGCACATCCCATTCCCGGGTTATAGGGAGCCACCGGCCTATAGCTCCCCCACATCGTCATGACGCGGCTGCCGCGGAGCGATGCCGCCACCTTTCGGATGCGAGCGGATCGCGGCAGCGCGGCGCCCTTGCCGCGAACGCGCGCGACGGCGCCCTCGCCTGATCCTTGCTCAGCTCCGAGATATGGGCATGTAGGGAAAAGTGGGATCGAGCCAGACGCCCAGCTCCTTGCCGGCTCCAGCAGAGTCTTGAAAACCGATCGCGGTCCACGATGATGACGATGTCGGCGGCGCAGGCGAGCGTGACCTCTTCGCGGGGCGCGGTCATGAGAAGCGTGTCACCACCGGCGCAAGGCCGTGCCGACGACGCCTCATCCAGCGCGGTCCTGGCATATGCCTGTCCTGGGGTCCTCGCGTCTCATTCACCACCGGCGCTCCAGTAATCCCCCGCATCGCGACCCGCGTTTAATCATCCAATGAATAAATTATACGATTGAATAATTTTGAATTACTGTGGTTCTGTCAAGCGTTCTTGTACAACCGCCACGCGCTACGGGCACTGGCGCCTAGCGCGGATCACAGACTTGCGGCCGCCCCGACCGTGAGTAAGCTGCGATCGGGCGTCATCGCGGAGGGAGGCTTGCACGTGAGGACGGCGCAAGCGTCGGTGGTCAAGATCGCGACCAGGCGCAAGCTGGTGAAGCTCGGCCGCCGGCCGGGTGAGAGCCCGACCGCCCGCCAGATCATCGATGTTGCCGAGGCGGCTTTTGCTGTTCACGGCTACGCCGGAACGTCGCTGCGCGACATCAGCGAGCGGGCGCAGGTGAATCCGGCGCTGATCCGTTATTACTTCGGCTCCAAGGAGAAGCTGTTCTGCGAGGTCGTGATGCGCCGCGGTCGCCAAGTGACGCGCGAACGCGTCCGCCTGCTCGACGAGCTGGAACGGCGCGGCAGCGAGCCGCTGCGGCTGGAGGAGATCATCCGCGCATTCCTGATTCCGATCGCCGAGGTCAGGCGCGAGGGTCCCGGCGGCATGGCCTTCATGCGGCCGACCGCGCGGCTGCAAAGCGAGCCGCAAAAGCTGATTCGCCAGATCAGGAAGCGCGTCTACGAGGACTCGACGCGACGCTACATCGCTGCGATCCGGCGCGTGCTGCCGGAACTCGACGCCGTCACGGTCTACTGGCGCATGGTTGCCACCATCGGCGCTTATCTCTACGCAATGTCCGACGCCAACAATCCAATGCTGGTGTCGAATGGGGTGTGCAGCTCCGGCGACATCGACGAGTTCGATCCGCCAGCTCGTGCCCTTCCTGTGCGGCGGCATGCAGGCCGGAATCGTCGCGCGCTCCGATTGAGCCGGCGATAGCCGCAATCGCTTGCCGAGTGGTCCCGCCGGTGGGCAGAGACCCATCGAGGCACCCCCATTGGCGCGCACGCGCTCTACCGCCCGAGAGAGAGATCGAGGCATACTACCCCAGGATCGGCGGTTGACACGCGATCCGGGGAGGGCGAGATGACGGAAGTGCGCCAATCGATGGAACGCGTCGATGGCTGCTCGGTCAGCGTGCAGCGCGCCGGCGCCGGCGAGCCGCTGCTGTTCCTGCACGGCGCGCGGGGCGCGCCGCATTGGCTTCCTTTCATGGATGCGCTGGCGCGGCACTTCGAGGTCATCGTGCCGGAGCATCCCGGCTTCGGCCGCTCGGAGACGCCGGAGTGGCTCGATACCGTCGGTGACCTCGCCTATTTCTACCTCGATTTCATCGCCGCTCTCGGCCTCTCGAGGGTCAATCTCGTTGGCACGTCGCTGGGGGGCTGGATCGCCGCCGAGCTCGCGGTGCGCGACCAGAGCGCGCTCAAGACCCTGACTCTGGTCGCCGCCGCCGGTATCCACGTCAAAGGCGTGCAGAAAGGCGATCTCTTCCTGTGGTCGCCGGAGCAGCTGGCGCGGAATCTCGTCGTCGATCAGCGGATCGCCGACACCATGCTGAGCCAGGCGCTCTCGGAGGAGGAGCAGGATCTCATGATGAAGAACGCGCTGACATCGGCGAAGCTCGCCTGGCAGCCGCGGCTCTACAATCCCCATCTGGCGAAGTGGCTGCATCGCATCCGCACGCCGACCCTGATCCTCTGGGGCGACGGCGACAAGGTGATCCCGCCGGCCTACGGACCGGCGTTCCGCGACCTCATTCCGAAGTCGCGGCTGCATGTCTTCCGCGTCTGCGGCCATCTCCCGCACGTCGAGAAGACCGCGGAGTATGTCGCCGCGATCACCGACTTCATCGAGGAGGCGGGCACGTGAAATTCTTCTGCTTCCACCTGATGCCCTACGCGGATCTCGATCTCAGCTACACCGAGAAATACAACTCCGCCTGGGTGACGCTGCCGAATTCCTACTACGACCCCATCAAGGGTCACGCGCTCTACAACCGCTATCTCGACGAGCTCGAATACGCCGACGAGCTCGGCTTCGACGGCGTCTGCGTCAACGAGCATCACTCCAACGCCTACGGGCTGATGCCGATCCCCGGCGTGATGGCGGGCGCGCTGGCGCGCAGCGTCAAGCGCGCGAAGATCGCGGTGCTCGGCCGCGCGCTGCCGCTCCTCAACAACCCGCTGACGGTTGCCGAGGAGTTCGCCATGCTCGACAACATCACCGGCGGCCGGCTGATCGCAGGGTTCGTGCGCGGCATCGGCGCCGAGTATCACGCCTGGGGCGCCAACCCGGCGGAATCCCACGACCGCTTCCACGAGGCGCATGATCTCATCCTGCGCGGCTGGACCGAGACCGGCCCCTTCCCCTTCGAGGGCAAGTACTATCACTTCAACTACGTCAACGTCTGGCCGCGGCCCTATCAGCAGCCGCATCCGCCGATCTGGATTCCCTCGCAGGGAAGCCGCGAGACCATCGAATGGGCGGCGGCGCCGGAGCACAAGTACACCTATCTCCAGACCTTCAGCCCGGTGACGGCGCTCGCGCGCTACATGGCGATGTACCGCGAGGAGGCGGAGAAGCGCGGATATACCGCCTCGCCCATGCAGCTCGGCTGGGCGGTTCCCACATATGTGGCCGAGACCGACGCCATCGCGCACCGTGAGGCGAAGCCGCACATCGAGAACTTCTTCAACAAGTTCGCGCGCATGCCGCCGGAGATGCTGCTGCCGCCCGGCTACCTTTCCCTGCAGTCGATGAAGGGAGTGATGAAGGCCAAGGGCACGCTCACCGGCGGCCAGCAGACCATCGACGATCTCATGGCGAAGGGCATGTTCATCTGCGGCAGCGCCGATACCGTGCGGCAGAAGTTCGAGGAGTATCAGAAGCAGATCGGCTTCGGCTATCTCTTGACCTGCATGCAGTTCGGAACCCTGCCGCACGATCTCACCCGCAAGAACCTGGAGATCTTCACCGGCAAGGTCATGCCGGCGCTGCGCCACCTTGCGCAAACGCCGGAGCCGGCGGCGGTGAGGTAGCGCTACTTGGTGCCGTAGAGGCGGTCGCCGGCGTCGCCGAGGCCGGGCACGATATAGGCGTGCTCGTTGAGCCGTTCGTCGATCGCCGCGGTGAAGATCGGCACGTCCGGATGCTCCGCGTGCATGAGCTCGAGGCCCGCGGGCGCCGCCACCAGGCAGACGAACTTGATCGCGGCGGCGCCGAGCTCCTTCAGCCGATGCACCGCCGCGGTCGCGGAGTGCCCCGTCGCCAGCATGGGATCGACCACGATGACGAGGCGCTTGGCGATATCCTCGGGAAGCTTCAGGTAGTACTCCACCGCATCCAGCGTGGCGGGATCGCGATAGAGCCCGATGTGGCCGACGCGGGCGGACGGCACCAGATCCAGCATGCCGTCGACGAAGCCGAGGCCGGCGCGCAGGATCGGTACGAAGCAGAGCTTCTTTCCCGCCAGCACCGGCGCTCTGGTCACCGCGATCGGCGTCTCGACCTCGCGCATCTCCAGCGGCAGGTCGCGGGTCGCCTCGTAGAGCATCAGCGGCCCGATCTCGCTCAGGAGCTGGCGGAACTGGCCGGTCGCGATGTTCTTGTCGCGCATCAGGGTGAGCTTGTGCTGCACCAGGGGATGCGTCACGACCACCACATTCTGGCTCATGGCCAACCTCGCTCGGGGAAACTCATCAGAACACCGTGCCGTCGCTCTCGATGGCGAGCGGCGGCGCGCCGCCCGGCCGCAGCTCCGCCGCGATGCGGCGGCCGGCGGCCCAGGTGCCGCCTTCGAGCACCTTGGCGAGCGGCAGCGTCTCGGCGTTCAGGCCGAGCGTCTCGCGCACCGCTCCGCGACGCGGTCGAGCAGCGCCACCGTCAGCGCGCGCCATTCGACCACCGGCTCGCTCCGACGGCGTGCGGGCGGCGCGGCAGGTCGCGGTCGCGCGGACCGATCAGGCCGATGTCGATGACGAAGCCGCCGTTGCGATACTCCGCGAGCCCGGTCAAGCTCGTCGAGCTCGACGACACGGACCCCTGCTTCCTCGAGCGGCTCGATCAGGGAATAGGTCAGCCACTGGGAGAGCTTGTGGAACGGCACGTAGCCGTCGCTGGCATCCGCGGCGCGCGCGGCGGAATGGCGCCAGACATCGCCGAGATTGACGCCGCCCAGCACGTGCCGCCCCGGCCAGATCTGCCGAGACCGCGCAGCACGGCGTCGAGGATCGCGCTCGCCGGCATCGCGCCCGCGGTCGCCTGCTGTGCAAGAAAGTCGAAGAGGTTGCCGAACCGTCCCGGCGTGCCGAAAAGCTTCGGCGACGCCGTCAGCGCCGTGCCGAGCCGGCGCAGCAGCGTCGCGCGTCCCTCGAGGCCGACCAGCGGGTTGTCGCGCCGGCGACCTGGAAGCCCGCCGCGAGCGCCCTCTCGTCGAGGGCCGCCAATGCCGCGGCGTCGGCGCGAAGGGATCGCCGCGGATCGCTGGAGAACGCGCCGGCGCGAACAGCTGAAAGCTCGGCGACCGCCAGACCTTCGGAGCGCGCGTATTCCGCGCCGCCTGGCTCGCGATAGCGCCAGGCGGGGCCGGCGCCGGCGTCGAGCAGCACGCTCGTCGACCGCGAGATCGAACCGCACCCGCGCCGCTCCGCCGCGATCGGAGCCGCGCAAGCTCCGCGACAGACGCTGCCCAGCGGTCGACGCCGCCCGCGGCGAAATGTCGCCAGCGGCTGTGGAAGGGAATGGCGAGATCGGGGTAGTCGGCGCGGATGGTCTCCAGCACGTAGTCGGCCGCCGCCGGGCAGCCGGTCCGCGCGATAGCTGAAATGCGGCAGCGCATCCTGCTCGGCGAGGCGCAGCAGGGACTGTGCGCGGCGCTCGCGGATCGCCATCGGCGTCAGCGAGATAGGCTGCCGCCGCTGCGTCCGTGCCGCCGGTGCGGTCCACCGTGCCGCTCCTACTCGTCGAGGCGCCGCCCCTTGGCCGTGGCGAGCTCCGTCCGCGTCGGGCACCGCTCTGGCGTGAAGTAGCCGGCCGCCTTCTTGGCATCCATCTCGACGCGCGCGTCGGCGGGGATCAGCTCGTCGGGAATCGCGCACGCGCTCGACGATCTCGATGCCGCTGCTCGACGATCGGCGTCGTACTTCATGTTGCTCATCGACACGAAGCGGTCGATGCGCGGATGCCGAGCCAGTGCAGCACGTCCGGCATCAGCTCCTGGAAGCGCATGTCCTGCACGCCGGCGACGCACTCGGTGCGCGCGAAGTACTGCGTCGGCGCGGTCGCCGCCGTCCTGGCGCTTGCGCGCGTTGTAGACCAGGAACTTGGTCACCTCGCCCAGCGCGCGGCCTTCCTTGCGGTTGTAGACGATGAGGCCGACGCCGCCCTCCTGCGCCGTCTCGATGCACTCCTCGATGCCGTGCGCGAGGTAGGGCCGGCAGGTGCAGATGTCGGAGCCGAACACGTCGGAGCCGTTGCATTCGTCGTGCACGCGGCAGGCGAGCTGCGTGTCGGGATCGGCGAGTCGCCGCGACGTCGCCGAACATGTAGACCGTCATGCCGCCGATCGGCGGCAGGAACACCTCGAGGTCGCGGCCGCGTCACCAGCTCGGGATACATGCCGCCGGTCTGCTCGAACAGCGTCGCGGCGCAGGTCGGCCTCGTGCGACGCCGAAGCGCTCGGCGACGCCGGGCAGATACCAGACCGGCTCGATCGCGGCCTTGGTCACCGCGCACGTCGCCGTTCTCGCGCAGGACCTTGCCGTCGGGCTTGAGCCGCCCGGCGGCGATCGCGCTCGCATGATCTCCGGCATGTCGATGTGCGCCTTGGTGACGGCGATGGTCGGGCGGATGTCGCAGCCCTCGGCGAGACGGTCGGCGAACACCTCGCCACCAGATGGCCCCAGGGATCGAGCGAGACGATCCGCCCGGGCCCGTCCACTGCGGGTACGGGCCGATCTGCTCGGCCGGCGACGTGTTGGTGAGATCCGGCACATGGATGGGGTCGAGCTCCCCCGCCGCCATGGCGAGCGCGCGATAGACCGCGTAGGCGCCGGAATGGGCGCCGATCACGTTCCGGCGATGCTCCTGGGGGGCCGCGATCAGGGGGCCGCGCTCCGCCGCGGTGGCGGCGCCCCAATGGATCGGGGTGGCACCCGACCACCGGTCGGATGCGAGGTGAGAATGATATGTCGCTTCATGGGAAAACGCCCGGCGTCTAAAAACCGAGCCTAGCACAATTGCTTAAGAAAACGCCAAACCGCCGGGACAGGCTCCGGCGGTCGGCTTTGGTGCAGCGCAATATCCCGGGAAGTCCTTACTCCAGCGCCATGCCCCTGCGCTCCGGGATCAGCAGCGCAGTGACAATGAAATCGAGGGCGTAGATCACCGCCAAAAGCGCGATCGCGGTGGAGAAGCGAGTAGGCGGCACCCAGGAGCGCGATCACCACCGGGCCGAAGCCGCCGACGGCGCGGCCGAGGTTGAACAGCACGTTCTGCGCCGTGGCGCGCGCCTCGGTCGGGTAGAGCTCGCGACATCAGCGCGCCGTAGCCGCCGAGCATGCCGTTGACGAAGAGGCCCATGACGGCGCCGCCGACCAGCAGCGCCATCGCGCCGGTGAGCTGGGAATAGACCACCACCATCACCATGGCGCCGACCTGAAAGGCGAGGAAGACCGGGCGGCGGCCGATACGGTCGGCGAGCTGGCCGAAGAGCCAGATGCCGAAACCCATGCCGAGGATGGTGACGGCGATCCAGAGCGCCGACTGCGTCAGCGTGTAGCGGAAACGCGCCGCGAGATAGTTCGGCAGCCAGATCATCACGCCGTAGTAGCCGAAGTTCTGCACCGAGCAGAGCACCAGCATGCCGAAGCTGAGCTTGGCAGTGGCCCAGTCCTTCACCAGCAGCGCCACAGGGATGCCGCGGCGCGGCGCGCGGTCTCCGCGCGCTGAAGAGCTCGGGCTCGCCGACCGCGCGGCGCACGAGGAACGACACCGCCGCCGGCAGCACGCCGACCGCGAACATGCCGCGCCAGCCGATGAGCGGCAGCAGGATCGGCGTCACCAGCGCCGCCGCCAGCACGCCCGCCTGCCAGCCGAGGCCGACATAGGAGCGAGACCCGCGCCCGCTGGCTCGCGGGCCACGCCTCGGCCACGCGAGCGCCATGCCGATGCCGAACTCGCCGCCGAGGCCGAGGCCGGCGATGGTGCGGATAGGTCAGCAGGTCCCAGTACCCCTGCGCCAGGGCGCAGAAGCCGGTGAAGACCGCGAAAAGCAGGATGGTCCAGGTCAGCACCCGCACGCGGCCGACGTAGTCGCTGAAGCATGCCGAACAGCACGCCGCCGACCACCGCGCCCACCAGCGTCCACGTCGACGAGCGAGCCCGCCTGCGGCCGGCGACAGATGCAGCTCCGCCGCGATCGCCGACATGATGAAGCCCAGGATCAGCAAGTCGAAGCCGTCCATCGCATATCCCACCGCCGAGGCGATCAGTGCCTTGCGCGCATAGGCGTCGGGCTGGGCGGAGGCGGCAACCGCCGCGGTGCTGGTTTCGTCCACTGCGCTCATAGGAATGCCCCTTCGAGAATGGCGCGTCGTTTCTATCGTCCGGCCACGCTTGCAACAAGCGTGCCCCGACAGCTAGGGCAGCATCGGCAGGCTCAGCGGTGAGATCTCGGCGGACCGGCGATGCTTGAAATCGCGCTCCGGCACCGTCGCTTCCATGCGTTGCTGTGCCTCCGCCAGCCGCTCGAGCGCCGCCTGGTGATCGAGGGTGAGGACGCGGCCCGCCTCGCACCACCTTGTTGCCGTCCACGTAGACGTCGCGCACCGCCCGGTCCGCCGCCGTATAGACCAGAGAGCGCAACGGATCGCGCGCCGGCATCATCAGGGGATGGCGGAGATCCACCAGCACGACGTCGGCCTTGGCGCCGGAGGCGAGCCGGCCGAGATCGGCGCGGCCCAGCGCCGCCGCACCGCCGACGGTGCCGGCGTGGAAGAGATCGGCGGTGGCGACGCTGTGGATGTCCTCCGACGCGACGCGCGCGAGGATCGCCGCCAAGCCGCATCTCCTCGATCAGATTGTGCGGCGAGACATCGGTGCCGATGCCGATGTTGACGCCGGCGCGTCGGTAGCGGCCGAAATCCTCCAGCGTCTGGCCATAGCGCGCGAAGGGCGAGGGGCAATGAGCGATCGGCGGTGCCGGTCTCCGCCAGGATCCGCACGTCCTCGTGGCCGTGCCAGCGGATCCAGGAATGCTCGTCGGTGAAGATGCCGTGGCCGAGGATGGTTCCCGGACCCGAGCATGCCGATGTCGCGCGCCCATTGGATCGGCGTCTTGCCGTGGCGCCGCACCATCTCGTTGAACTCGTTGACGCTCTGCGCGCAATGCGTGGTGAAGGGCAGCTTGCGCTCGCGCGCGAGATCGCAGGCGTCGCGCAGCAGCTCCGCGGTGCAGGTGTCGATCTGCGCCGGCGAGACGATGCCGCCGAGGCGACCCGAGGGATGCGCCTCCGCCTCGGCGATCAGCGCCATCGCCTCCTGGAAGCGCTGCTTTCCCGCCGCCTCGTCCCATTTGTAGGCGAGCCGCCATTCGTCCTCGAGCTGCCAGCGCGCCGAGGCGTAGCCGGGTGCCAGATACACGCGCAGACCGCTCCGAGCGGCGAGATCGATCCAGCCAGGATCGGGCGCCGACAGATCCGCCACCGTGGTGATGCCGGACAGCAGCATCTCGCAATAGGCGACCTTCGCCGGCGAAGCGGCGCGCGTTCATGTCAGGCGCATAGGCGAAGGAGCGTTCGTAAAGCCCGCTCATGTACATCGGCGGCACGCCGTGCTCCTCGCGGATGCCGCGAAAGAACGGCTCGGTGCTGGGATGGGAGTGGATGTCGACGAGGCCGGGCATGACCAGAAGGCCGCTGCCGTCGACGGTCGTGTCGGCGGTGCCGCCGTAGCGCTGTCCGACGAATTCGATGCTGCCGCCAGACATCACGAGATCGCCGCCTCTCAAATAGGCATGGCGACCCGCCGCCGCGTCCCACGCGATCATCCAATCGGCATTCTTGATCCATGTCTTCTTTGCCATCGAAATCCTCGCTCCTCCTAGGACACCTCCATCGGCTCGGCGCGGACCTCGTTGAGATCGAGGATGGTCACCACGGACGTGCTCAGACGACGTTGATTTCCTTGATCGGCCGGTTCTCGGGGATGCGCGCGTAGCCGAAATCTGTCAGATCCAGGCTGCGGTAGGCCCCATAGGTGATGAGCTCGGAGACACCGCGGCCGGTGGCGGGCGACTGCTGGATGCCATGGCCGCTGAAGCCGTTCGCCAGCATGAAATTGTCGAGATCGCCGTGCGGCCCAATGATGCCGTTGTGATCGAAGGTGTTGTAGTCGTAGTGCCCCGCCCAGGCGTTCACCACCTTGACCGCGGCCAGCGCCGGCACGCGGTGCGCGAGCGGCGGCCAGACCAGCTCGTCCCACTCGGAATAATCGACCTCGAAGTCCGGCACCTTCTGCTCACGCTCCTCGGAGGGCGAGATGCCGCCGATGAAAAAACGGCCCTCCGGCCGGAAGAAGGCGCCGCTGCTGTCGATCAGCAGCGGACAGCCCGGCAGCTTCTCGCGGCAATCGAAGACGAAGACGCAGCGCCGGCGCGGCTCGACCGGCAGATCGACGCCGGCGAGCCTCGCCACCTTGCCGCCGCTGGGGCCCGCGGCGTTGACCGCGATGCCGCAGGCAAGCCGCGTGCCGTCGGCGAGCGTCACCGCCTCGACGCGACGGCCTCGGCGCTCCAGCCCGACCACCTCCTGCGTCACGTACTCGACGCCGAGGCTGCGTGCTTTCTTGCGGAACGCCTGCAGCAGGCCATAACCGTCGAACCAGCCCTCGTCCTTGATGCCGAGCGATCCCAGCACGATGCCCTCGGTGGAGATCCAGGGGAAACGATCTTTGATCTCTTCCGGCTCCAGCAGCACGATCGGCGCGCCGAGACCGGTCTGCACGCGATGATTGGCCTCCAGCACCGGACGCCCCTCCTCGCTCGCCAGGAACAGATAGGGCCGCTCGATATAGCCGACCTCCGCCGCCTCCCCGTCGACCGCGAGACGACGGCCGGCGTCGCGCAGGAAGTCGATGCCGAAACGAGAAAGGTGGATGTTGGTGGGGGTAGAGAACTGCAGACGGATCGAGCTCAGCGACAGCGCCGAGGAGGCGAAGCGATAGGTGGGGTCGCGCTCGATCACCACGATGCGGCCCTTGAAGTCCGGATTGGACGCCAGGAAATAGGCGATCGAGCTGCCGACCGCCCCGCCGCCAATAATCGCCACATCACAGGTATCGCTCACGGGTCCGTCTCTCCGGCGGCTGTTGCAAGGGGAAGGAAACCTACATCCCACAATCGCCCTTGGCCACACCGCCGTCGATTGCAGCGATGTCCGCGATTGGCGATACTTCCGCGCGTCGCATGCTTCGGAGCGAGTGTTCGCGATGGCCGCTTCCGATCAATTCACCGGTCAGTTCAAGACCACCCCCTATTGGTGGGAGGCGGCGCCGCGACCGCAGCCGGTGGAAGTGCCGGTTCCGCGGCAGATCGACGCGGCGATCGTGGGCTCCGGACTCACGGGATTGAATGCCGCGCTGGTGCTGGCGCGCGCCGGACGCAGCGTCGCCGTCTTCGAGGCTGGCGTGCTCGGCCAGGGCGCCAGCACCCGCAACGCGGGTTTCGTCGGACGCACCCTCAAGCATCACTTCGGCCATCTCCTGCAGAAGCTCGGGCCGGACAAGGCGGTCGCGATCTATCGCGAGATGCAGGCCGCCTTCGATGTGGTGCGCGAGATCGTCGAGACCGAGGACATCGACTGCGGCTTCCACGTCGGCGGCCGCTATATTCCCGCGCCGTCGCCCACGCATTACGAGGATCTCGCGGCGGAGTTCGAGGCGCAGCGGCGCTATCTCGGCGTCGACTTCGAGATGGTGCCCCGCACCAGACCAGCACCGCGAGCTCGCCAGCGACAAATACTTCGGCGGCGCCGTTGTGCCCGACCTTGCCGGCATCCACCCCGGCCTCTACCACGCCGGCTTGCTGGAGCGCGCGAGGGCGGCGGGCGTTACCTTGCTGCCGAATGCGCCGATCACCCGCATCACAGCAGAGGGCCCGCACCGCCTGCGCGTCACCTCGGCGCGCGGCGAATGCATCGCCCGGGACGTCCTGGTCGCGACCAACGGCTATACCGACGACACGCTGCCCTGGCTGCAGCGGCGGCTGATCCCGTTCGATGCCTACATGATCGCAACCGAGGAGCTTGCGCCGGAGCTTGTCAGCCGCGTGCTGCCGACGGACCGCACCTGCATCGATTGGAACCGCGATGCCGCCTTCGTCCGCCGCTCGCCGAACAGCCGCCACATCCTGTTCGGCGGCTTTACCGGCACGCGGCCGGAGCCACCCAAAGTAAAGGGCGAGCGGCTCCTCGCCTGGCTCCGGGATATCCTGCCGGATCTCCGCCACGTCCGCCTCGGCCATTCCTGGACCGGGCGCTGTGCCGCCACCTTCGACATGTACCCGCATTTGGGCCTGCGCGACGGCATTCACTACGCCGCGGGCTACTGCTTCGCCGGCATTCCCATGGGAACCTATCTCGGCCGCAAGGCGGCGCTGGCGATTCTGAAAGCATCGGAAGCGCGCACCGTCTTCGCCGACCGACGATTTCCGACATTGCCATTCTATCGCGGCCGCTCGTGGTTCGTGCCCGAGGTCATGCGGGCCTATCGCTGGCTCGATGCCCGGGACGCGCGGCGGGCGGTGCCGCGAAAGGGCGACCGTCACCCGGCGCTGCAGACGTCCTGAGGAATAGCCGGGATCAACAGGGGGAGGCGACCATGCAGCTCAAGGACAAGACCGCCGTCGTCACCGGCAGCTCCCGCGGCATCGGCCGCGCGGTGGCGCTGCGCTTCGCCCGGGAGGGCGCCAAGGTGGTGGTGAACTGCGTCGCCAACAAGGACAAGGCGGAGGCCGTCGCCGGCGAGATCCGAGCCTTGGGCGGCACCGCCGTCGTCGTGCAAGCGGACGTCTCTCAGCGCGCCGACGCCGAGCGGCTGGTGGCAGAGCGCCGTCAAAACCTTCGGCAAGCTCGACATCATGGTGAGCAATGCCGGCATCGTCATCGATCGGCCGTTCCTGGAGAGCACCGACGAGGACTGGGCGCGCTCCCTCGACACCAACCTCACGGGCTTCTTCAACGTGGCGCGGGCGGCGCTGGCGCACATGGTCGGCCGCCGCAGCGGCCGGGTCATCGCCACGGGCTCCTGCATCACCGAGGTCGCCGATTTCGGCGGCAACAAATATTCCGCCTGCGTCGCCTCCAAGGGCGGCATCACCATGATGCTGCGACCGATCGCGGCGGAGATGGCGCCCTTCGGCATCACCGTCAACGCGGTGTCGCCGGGCTACATTGCCACGGAGATGCTGGGAGAGATCGACGCCGCCGGTCTCAAGGCGGCGCTCCGGCTGGTGCCGATGGGCCGCTACGGCAAGCCGGAGGAAATCGCATCGGCGATGGCTTTTCTTGCCTCCGACGATGCGGCATACATCACGGGCCAGACGCTGCGCGTGAACGGCGGGCTTTCCATGGGCTGAGAGAGAACACATGAAAATTGTCTTCCACAGCAACCTCGACGATCCCGCCGAGTGGGTCCCGCATCTGGAAGCCCAGATGCCCGAGCTCAAGGTCGAAGTCTGGCCGAAAATCACCGATCCGCAGGCGATCGAGGGTGCCTTGATCTGGACGCCAGCCCGAGGACGGGCTCGCGCGATATCCCAATCTGAAGGCGATCCTGTCGCTGGGCGCCGGGATCAACCAGCTCGATCTCGCAAAGCTGCCGCCGGGCGTGCCGCTAGCGCGGCTGGTGGATCCGATCCTCACCAGCGCCATGCGGGACTATTGCCTCTTTGCCACGCTGCGCTATCAGCGTCTGCTCGACGAGCACGCGCGCAACCAGACCCAGAAGAAGTGGATCTACAAGCAGCCGCCCGACCCGGACCAGTGGGGCGTCGGCGTCATGGGCCTGGGTGAGCTCGGCGCCGCCACGGCAAGCTGCATCGCCGGTTTCGGCTTCAAGGTGCGGGGCTGGTCGCGGACGAAAAAGAATATCCCGGGCGTGCAATGCTTTGCCGGAACCGAAGGTCTGGCGGAATTCGCCAGCAAGAGCGATATCCTGATCTGCCTGCTGCCGCTGACCGCGGACACAAGCGGCATTCTCAACGCCGGTCTGTTCCGCCTGCTGCCCCAGGGCGCGAAGATCATCAACGCCGGCCGCGGCGATCATCTCGTCGAGGCGGATCTGCTGGCGGCGCTGGAGACCGGGCAGATCGGCGGCGCCACCCTCGACGTCTTCTCCCGCGAGCCGCTGCCCCAGGACCATCCCTTCTGGACCCATCCCAAGGTGATGGTGACGCCCCACGTCGCGAGCTACTGCAAGCCTTCCTCGGCGACGTCCCAGATCGTGGAGAACCTGCGCCGGGCCAAGGCGGGTAAGCCGCTGCTTAATCAGGTCGACATGGTCAGGGGGTACTGAATGCCCGCCATCGAGGAGATGGGATGACCGCCGCGCTCACCCTCATCCGCGGCGGCCGGGTGCTGCGGCACAGCCGCGCCCCGCTCGCCGACGCCGATATCCTGATCGAGGGGGAGCGCATTGCGGCGATCGAGCCCTGGGGTCGCCTGCGCCCGGAGGACGCGCGGGTCATCGACGGGGGCGATCGCATCCTCATCCCGGGCCTCCTCAACGCGCACACCCACGGCCACGGCAATCTCAGCAAGGGCATCGGCGACCGCTGGACGCTGGAGCTGCTGCTCAACGCCGGGCCCTGGGCCTCGCGCTACTCCTCGCCGGAGCAGAAATCGCTCACCGCCACCCTGGGGGCGGTCGAGATGCTCCTTAAGGGCTGCACCGCCTGCTACGACCTCTTCATCGAGTTCCCGACGCCCTCGCCGGAGGGGCTGGCCGCGGTGGGGCGCGCCTATGCGGAGGCGGGCATGCGGGCGGTGGTGGCGCCGATGATGGCGGACCGCACTTTTTATGCGGCGATCCCCGGCCTCATGGAGGCGCTGACCGACGATCTCCGCGACGCGGTCGGCCGCATGGCGAGCGCCACCGGCGAGGCGCATCTCGAGGCCTGCCGCGCCGCGCTCAAGGCCTGGCCGCTCGATCGCGACCGTGCGCGCCTGGCGCTGGCGCCGACCATCCCGCTCCATTGCGCCGATGATTTCATGATGGGGGCGGCGCGCCTCGCCGAGGAGTTCGGTGTGGGATATCACACCCATCTCGGGGAATCGAAGGTGCAGGCGGTCTCGGCACTGACCCGCTATGGCACCACGCTCACCCAGCACCTGGCGAAGCTTGGCGTGCTCGGCCCCAATTTCACCGCGGCCCATGCGGTCTGGCTCGATCCCGACGACGTCAACCGCCTCGCCGATCACGGCGGATCGGTGGCGCACAATCCCGGCAGCAACATGCGGCTGGGATCCGGCATCGCGCCGGCGCGGCGCATGCTGACGGCGGGCGTGCATCTCGGCATCGGCACCGACGGCGCCAATTGCTCGGACAATCTCAACATGTTCGAGGCGATGCGCCTCGCGTCCCTCGCCTCCCATGTGCGCGGCCCCGACTATGAGCAATGGCTCTCCACGGCCGAGGTGTTCCAAGCCGCGACCGAAGGCAGCGCCCATGTGCTGGGCTTCGGCGGCGCGCTCGGCCGTATCGAGACGGGATATCTGGCCGACATCGTGTTTCTCGATGCTGGCCACATCAATCTGGTGCCGCTCAACAATCTCATCAACCAGCTGGTGCATACCGAGGATGGCGCTTCCGTCGACAAGGTGATGGTGGGCGGCAGGCTGGTGGTGGAGGATGGCGAGATCCTGACGGTCGATCGGAAAAGTCTGCGGCGCCAGGCGGAGGCAGCGGTGGCGGAGATGGCGCGCAGCAATGCGGCCGCCCGCGCACTCGCCGAGCGATTGGAACCCGTCGTCGGCGCCTTCTGCCGCGGCATCGCCGCCAAGCCCTATCACATCCATCACTACGGCGGGACGCGCGAGCTCGACATCTGAGCGCGACCGTCATCGCTCGCGTATCGGAAATTCGTCATCGACGATCGCCTCACGCTGAAAGCGGTACGTGTTTTGCAAGTCGAGGAACGGCGCAAAATGTCGGGTCGCGCCAACGCGTTCTCGGGCTCGATGACGAGATATCATGAGAGGCCAGCACCATTGATCCCGCTAGTAACCCGTGTTTAGATGGTAATTGTGCAAAGCATTAGCGTTCTTCTGAATAGTTCGCTGCCCGTATGAGTAGTTGCGTGCCTGCGAAGTGGTCGTCGTGTGCATCTCTTAGTCAGGCCGAAAGCGTTGGAGCGATGCGTGGGTGGGAGCAACCGCGGGGATCAGGGGATCTCATTCGGGATCCGCTGTTCGTTGCGTGGCTAGAAACAAGGACAGCCGGCAGCTGGTTGTCGCATCAACAGGAGGAGGAGAAGCAAGCCATGCCAAGTGTTAGGAAGTTTGCGTTACTGAGCGGCGTCGCGCTGTGCGCCGCGCTTGGAGTGATCGCCGCGGCGCAGGCCGCGGAGACCAAGGGTCCGGTCACCGACGACATCGGCGTCTGGGTGATTCCAAAGGGCGCGCCGATCCAGATCGGCGGCTATTGGGTGCTGTCGGGCGCCGACACCGCGCTCGGCACTCGATCAGAAGCGCGCGGTCGAGATCGCGATCAAGGACATCGGCGGCAAGCTCGTCGGCCATCCGCATCAAGTTCAACGCCGAGGACTCGCTCTGCAACGCCGAGGGCGGCCAGACCGCGGCCACCAAGCTCGCCGCCAATCCGAACATCGTGATCGTGATCGGCCCGGCCTGCTCGAGCGCGGCGACGCCCGGCGCGCCGATCCTGTGGAAGGCGGGCATCACCAGCATCGGCACCTCGCCGCACCGCGCCGGCGCTGACCGCGTCCGACCGCAAGCCCGAATATGCCGGCTTCGTCCGCACCGTCTACAGCGACAGTCGACCAGGGCAAGGCCGACGCCAAGTACTTCCACGACGTCCTCAAGGCGCAGACGGTCGTCACCATCCATGACGGCAGCCCCTACGCGCAGCAGCTCGCAGCAGGTGATGGCGGAGAACTTCAAGTAGCTGGGCGGCAAGGTGCTGTCGCGAGGAGGCGATCGCAGCCGACCGACGTCGACATGCATCCGCTGCTGACCCGCATCGCCACCGAGAAGCCGGACGCTGGTCTACTTCCCGGTCTTCGTCGCCGCGGCGGCGCAGATCCTGCGGCAGGCGAAGGACACCCCCGGCCTGGAGAAGACGCCAGCTGATCGGCAGCTCCGGCTGCTGGCGGCCGACTTCATCGAGGCCGCCAGGACCGCCGTCGTCGGCTTCCGCATCACCTATCCCGACCTGTCGCCGGAGGCGATGGGCAAGGGCTATCCGAAGTTCGTCGAGCGAGTACAAGAAGGCCTACGGCGAGGCGCCGATCTCCGGCTATCACGCCAATGCCTATGACGGCGCGGATGCTGGCGATCAAGGCGATCGAGAAGGTCGCCAAGACCGACAGCGACGGCAACACTCTACATCGGCAGGAAGGCGCTCCGCGACGCGGTGTTCGCCACCAAGTTCGAAGGCATCAGCGGCCCGATCGCCTGCGATCCCTATGGCGAATGCGCGCAGTTCAAGCCGTCGGTCTACCAGTTCACCTCGCCGATCCGAAGACCTTCGACATCGGCAAGAACCCGAAGAAGATCTGGCCGTAATGTGGTCAGTGACGTTTGACGGTCGGAGGCCGGTGGGTGACGCCCGCATCGCGCGAGCGCCATCCCCGGCCGCCGGCTGGCTTACCTGGAATGAGCTTTTCAGCAACGCAAGCGTAGAGGCGCCGGAGCAATGACCGACGCGGCGGCAGGCCGTTTCTCGATACCGAAGCTGAACAAGCTCGCGCGATTCACCTTCGTCGACGTCGTCCTCTGGGCCTGCGCATCGGCGTCGTGATCGTCGTCGTCGGCGGCACCATCGGCACCCTGCATCAAGGGCCGCTACGCCGCCGCGCAGTGGTTCGACTTCGTCATGTTCGGCCTGACGATCGGCAGCATCTATGCGCTGATCGCGCTGGGCTACACCATGGTCTACGGCGTGCTGCGCCTGATCAATTTCGCCCACGGCGACATCATGATGACCGGCGCGTTCGCCGGCTATTTCGTCGCCAACGCCGCTCGACCGCTCCGGCTTCCTCGAGCAGCAACCCGATCCTGGCATGGTCGGCGATCCTCGCGGTCGCGATCATCACGCTCGACGATCGATCGCGGTGCTGACCGAGCGGTATCGCCTATCGGCCATTCCGCCACGTGCGTCGGCTTCGCGCCGCTGATCTGCGCCATCGGCGTGTCGTTCTTTCTCGAGCAGACCTTCCGCGGCATGTTCGGTTCGAGCGGTCAACTCCTATCCCGATCCCGAAATGGCAGCGCGACGCCGATCAACTTCTTCGGCTTCAACATCCCGCAGCGTCGATGCTGCTCGTGATCGGTCTCGGCGATCGTCTTCATGGCGGTGCTCTACCTGATCGTGCAGCGCACGCAAGATGGGCACCGCGATGCGCGCGGTGTCCGAGGACGCCGAGGCCGCGGCGCTGATGGGCATCGACGTCGACAAGGTGGTGGTGTTCACCTTCGTGCTCGGCGGCGCGATGGCGGGCATCGCCGGCGTGTTCTACGCCTTCGTCTTCAAGCAGGTCTATTTCTTCATGGGCTTCACGCCGGGCATCAAGGCGTTCGGCGCCGCGGTGCTGGGCGGCATCGGCAACATTCCCGGCGCCATGCTCGGCGGCTTCTTCCTCGGCATGGTGGAATCGGTGGGCCCGGCTCTGTTCCTCGACGGCATCGGCATTCCCGCGCCCTATCAGTTGCGCGACCTGATCGCCTTCACGCTGCTGATCATGGTGCTGATCTTCCGCCCGCATGGGATCCTGGGCGAGCGCATGGCGAAGAAGCGGCCAGCAATGGCACGCTCGACGCTCGCGCCCGGCGCACCGGAGCCACTCTGCGCGCGCAGTCGCTCGCCGCTGCGCACGCGCCGTCGCTGAGCGGGCGGTGCTCCGGCGTCGTCGGCGTCGTCAGCATCTCGCGCGTGCGTCGGCGTCCTGCTGATGCTGCACGTCGCTGGATCATCGTCGACATCGCTGACGCCTCGGCCAGGCGGCGCTGCTGGCTGATCGCCCTCGGCGCCGGCGCCATGTCGCCGCTCGGCGCGGACGCTGCCGCGGTGCAGGTGATCCTGCACAGCGCGCTTGCAGGGCCATCGCCGGCGGCTGCTGGCGATCGCCGGCGCTCGCCGCGGCGATGTCGGTCGTGCCGCTGCAATCGATCTTCATCGCGCTGTCGCCGGACCTGCTCGACATGCTGACCTTCGAGTCACGGCCTGCCGGTCGGGCATCGCATCCTGATCGGCGGCGGCGCGGTGCTGCCGGTCTGCTGGGCGCCGCTGCTGCGCCATGGCCCCGCCGTGGTGCGCGCGCGATCGGTCCTGGCGCGATGCCGCCGTGCTGTTCGCCGGCGTGTTCCAGGAACTGATCCAGCTCATGCTGCAGCAATACGAGGGACTCGATCGGCGACTTCCGCGACCTCGCTCTACACCTGGGAGGGCCTGAGCCTCGCAAGGCGCGATCGCGATCTTCATCATCGCCGCGGCCTGCAGCGAGGTCTGGGCTCCAGTCCCGCGCGCGGCGTGCCGCCGCGCATCGCGCCGACGCCGCGATCACCGGCGCGAGCGCACTGATCTGCGGCCGGCATCGCGCGTGCTGCTGCTGGTGCTGCTGCCGGCGGTCGCCGGCTCCTATATCGGCCAGGTGCTGATGCTGGTCGGGCTCTACATCCTGATGGGCATGGGGCTCAATCTCGAGGTCGGGCCTCGCCGGCCTGCTCGATCTCGGCTTCGTCGCCTTCTTCGCCGTCGGCGCCTATACCACGGCGCTTCTCACCGCCGACAGCTCGCATGCGCTGGCCGCACCTGCTCCTACTGGGAGGCGATGCCGATCGCGGTGCTGCGTCTCGGTCGTGCGTCGGCGTGCTGTTCGGCATTGCCGGTGCTGGGCGTGCGCGGCGACTACCTCGCGGTCGCGACCATGGGCCTCGGCGAGATCGTGCGCGTCATCGTGCAGTCCGACTTCGCCGCGCCGCTGCTCGGCGGCGCCCAGGGCATCCTGCAGATCCCGAAGCCCCGCATCGGCAGCTTCGAGCTCGAGCGACCCGGTCGCGCTGTTCTACCTGACGCTGGTCTGCGTCGGCGGTCGCCGCCTTCGTCGCCTGGCGGCTGGAAAACTCGCGCCTCGGCCGCGCCTGGATGGCGGTGCGCGACGACGAGGACGTGGCGCAGGCGCTCGGCATCAACCTCGTGCAAGGTCGAAGCTGCTGGCCTACGGGCTCGGCGCCGCTTTCGCCGGGCTGGCCGGCTCGATCTTCGCCACCATGCTGACCTCGGTCTATCCGTCAGCAGCTTCCAGCTGCTGATCTCGATCAACGTGCTGGCGCTGATCATCGTCGGCGGCATGGGCAGCCTGCCCGGCGTCGTCGTGGGCTCCATGGCGCTGGTCGGGCCTGCCGGAGCTGCTGCGCGAATTCGGCGAGTACCGCTACCTGTTCTACGGCGCGGCGCTCGATCGTGATGATGCGGATCCGGCCGGAGGGCCTGTGGCCGTCGGCGACGCGCCGGCGCGAGCTGCACGCCGCCGACGAGACGCATCGACGCTGAGATCGGCCGGCAGCTCGACGCGCGTGCCGACGTGCAGCAGCCGGGCAATAGGAGACGCGATGGCTGCCGAGCCGATCCTCGCGACGCAACAGCTGACCATGCGCTTCGGCGGCCTGATCGCCGTCGGCGACCTCGACCTCGCGGTCGCCGAGCGCACATCCACAGCGTCATCGGCCCGAACGGCGCCGGCAAGACCACGGTGTTCAACTGCATCACGCAGAACATCCAGCCGACCTCGCGGCGAGATCTGGTTCGCCGGCGAGCGCATCGACGGGCTGACGCCCGATCGCGTCGCCGCCGCCGGGATCAGCCGCACCTATCAGAACATCCGGCTGTTCCGCAACATCACGGCGATCGAGAACCTGCTGGTCGGCATGCACCTGCATCTGCGCTCGCACCTGGTGGGGCGCGCTGCTGCAACACGCCGCACACCATGCGCGACGAGGCGCGCGGCGCACGAGGAGGCGCTGCAGCTGCTGCAGTTCGTCGGGCTGCGCGGCCGCGGCGACGTGCTGGCGCGCAACCTGGCCTATGGCGAGCAGCGCCGGCTGGAGATCGGCCGCGCGCTGGCGACCAAGCCGAAGCTGCTGCTGCTCGACGAGCCGACCGCGGGCATGAACCCGCGCGAGACCTCCGACATGATGGAGTTCATCCAGCAGGTGCGCGACGCGTTCGGCATCACCATCATCCTGATCGAGCACCAGATGCGCGTGGTGATGTCGATGTCGGACCGCGTCACCGTGCTGGACCACGGCGTGAAGATCGCCGAGGGAACGCCCGGCGGTGGTGCAGAACGATCCCGACGGTGATCGAGGCCTATCTCGGCAGCCCTCGAGCGCCGCCCAAGCGCCCGCGCGCCGCCATCCGGCCGGCAGCGCGGCCACCGTCGCACTTAGAGAGCCGATGGCGCTGCTGGAGATCGACGACATCCACGTCTTCTACGACAAGATCGAGGCGCTGAAGGGCATCTCGCTCGCGGTCGAGGAGCGGCAGATCGTGACGCTGGTCGGCGGCAACGGCGCCGGCAAGTCCACGACGCTGCGGGCGATCAGCGGGCTGCTGCATCCGCGCTCAGGGCGAGATCCGCTTCGACGGCGAGCGCGCTCGCGCGACGTCGGCGCGCACGAGATCGCCGCGATGGGCGTGGTGCAGGTGCCGGAGGGCCGGCGCATCTTCGCGCGCCTGACGGTCGACGAGAACCTGGAGATGGGCGCCTTCACCCGCCACGACCGCGCGCGCATCGCCGAGGACAAGGAGCGCATGCTGGCGCTGTTCCCGCGCCTGCAAGGAGCGCCTGAAGCAGGTCGCCGGCACGCTGTCCGGCGGCGAGCAGCAGATGGTGGCGACGGCGCGCGCGCTGATGGCGCGGCCGCGCGTGCTGCTGATGGACGAGCCCAGCATGGGCCTGGCGCCGATGCTGGTGGAGCAGGTGTTCGAGACCATCCGCACGCATCAACGCGCAGGGCGTGACGATCCTGCTGGTGGAGCAGAACGCGCTGATGGCGCTCAGCATCGCCGACTACGCCTATGTCCTGGAGAGCGGCAAGGGTCGTGCTCGTGGGCCACGGACCGGACCTCGTCGACGACGAGAAGGTGCAGCGCGCCTATCTCGGCTGAGTCTCGGAGCTGGGAGATGGAAGGCTCGAAGCCGATGGCCGCCAAGGTACCGTGCAGCCTGCCTCGGGCGGCCTATACCTCCGCTGATTTCTTCCGCGCCGAGATGGAGCACATCCATCTCCGCCATTGGTTCTTCGTCGGCCGCGCCGACGAGGTGAAATCCGCCGGCGACTATCGCGCGGTCGACACCATTGCCGGTCCCGTGCTTCTGCTGCGCGACCGGGATGGCACGCTGCGCGCTTTCGCGAATTCCTGCCGGCATCGCGGCTCGCTGCTGCTCACCGGCAGCGGCAACTGCCGCGCCGTGGTCTGCCCTTACCATGGCTGGGGATATCGCCTCGACGGCAGCCTCGCCGGCGCGCCAGAGATGGAGAAATGCGCCGACTTCCGGCCTCAGGAGCAGAGCCTCGTTCCGATCCGGCTGGAGACATGGGCCGGCTTTATCTTTCTGACGCTTGCCGCCGATGCGCCGCCGCTCCTCGACACCCTCGGCAATCTGCCCGAGGTATTCGCCTCCCATCGCCTCGACGAGATGATCTGCACTTGGCGCATCGAGTTCGATGCCAAGTGCAACTGGAAGCTCCTGCTCGAGAACGCCATGGAGGCCTATCACACCGGCTACATCCATGCCGAGACGGTGGGCGCCCAGATCGCCGCCGAGATCCCCACGTCCGGCGACTGGGAGTGCATCCAGGTCATCGACGACCGCAGCATCGCGGTGCTCGGCAGCGCCAAGCCGCCGTTCCCGCCCATCGAGGGCCTATCCGAGCAGGCCCGGCGCGGGACCTATTTCTCCCTCATCCATCCCACCACGCAGTTCGCGGTGGCGCAGGACAGCATGTGGTGGCTGCAGGTGCGGCCGCTGGCGGCGGACCGCTCGATCCTGTCGATCGGCGGCTGCTTCCCGCGCGCCATCACCGAGCGCGCCGATTTCGCGGAGCAGGCGCCGCTCTACTACGATCGCTGGCGCAAGGTCGGCGAGGAGGATGTCGGCATGCTGGAGATCCAGCAGCGGGGACTGGCCTCGATCCTCTATCGGCCGGGCCTGCTGGGACCGCGCGAGACGGTGATGCATCGCATCGACCGGTGGATCTTGGATCGGCTGCCGCAAGGAATCGCGGATAAAGGCTAGCGCGGCAGTGCCGCCTCCGCGGCCTGCCGGATCGTCTGCCAGACTGCCGCGACGTCTGCGGCCTCGGTCGAGAGCGCGCCAACGGAGACCCGGACCATCCAGCGACCGTCCACCACCGCCGGCGTCAGATAGGCGGCGCCGGAGCGATTGACCCGCTCCGCCCAGGCGAGCGTGTGGCGGTCGAGCGCCTCGCCGTCGAGGCCCGGCGGCTCATGCCGCATGCACACGGTCTGGAGCCGCACGGGTGCAATCAGTCGCCAATCCGGCGTCTTCGCCACCTGCTCGCCGAGCCAGACCGCATTCGCGATATCCCGCCGGAGCCGCGCCTGGAGCGCTGCCACGCCCTGCTCGCGGATCGCGAACCAGAGCTTGAGCGCGCGGAACCGCCGGCCGAGCGGAATGCCCCAGTCGCGCAGGCTCTTCACCTGCCCGTCCACGGAGGATTGCAGGAAGCTCGGATTGGTGGACATGACGCGGATCAGATGCTCGGGATCGCGGACGTAGTAGAGCGAGCAGTCGAAGGGTACGCCCAGCCACTTGTGCGCGTTGAGGACCAGGGAGTCCGCGCCCTCGATGCCGTCCCACATCCAGCGGCACTCCGGCAGGATCATGGCGCTTCCCGCCATCGCCGCGTCGACATGCAGCCAGATCCCGTGCCGACGCGCGACCTCGGCGATCCCTTTGACCGGATCGATGGCGGTGATCGCGGTGGTGCCGACGGTGGCGACGATGGCGCAGGGCCTGACGCCGGCGGCGAGATCGCGCTGGACGAGCTCTTCCAGCGCGTCGGGACGCATGGCGTGCTCGTCATCGACAGGCACCAGCCGCAGGTTTTCGCGTCCGAAACCGGCGAGCAGCGCGCCCTTGTCGACGGAGCTGTGGCTGTGGGCGGAGACATAGACCGCGAGCGGCTGGGATTCCGCCTGCAAGCCGCCGCGGGAAAGCGCGTAGTCCCGTCGTGCGCTCCCGCGCCGAGATCAGCGCCACCAGGGTGCTGGTGGAGGCGGTGTCCTGGATGACGCCGCTCCAGGCCGGCGAGAGGCCCACCATGCGGCGGACCCAGTCGGTCATCACCTCCTCGATCTCGGTCAGCGCCGGGCCCGACTGCCAGGCGAGGCCGAGAACGCCGAGCCGCCGCTCACGAAATCGCCGAGCATCCCCGCCAGCAGGGCATTGCCGGGGAAATAGCCGAAGAAGCGCGGATGCTGCCAATGGGAGAGGCCGGGCAGCACCACGCGGTCGAGATCCGCCAGCACCGCCGCCATCGGCTCCGGCTCCTGCGGCGGATCGCTCGGCAGCAGCTTCTTGATGTCGCCGGGGCGGACTGACGACATCACCGGCCGGTCGCCGATGCCCGCGTGATAGTCCGCGAGCCAGTCGACGAGCTGGTGGCCGAAGCGGCGGAATTCCTCCGGCGTCACTGCACCGTCATCCCTGTCGTATCCACCGCGGGCGCTCGGCCGGCGATCATGTCGGCGACCACCCGGGCGGAGCCGTGCGACATCGTCCAGCCCATGTGGCCCTGGCCGGCATTGAGGTAGAAGTTGCGATAGCGCGCGCGGCCGAGGCGCGGCGTTCCCTCCGGCGTCATCGGACGCAGCCCCGCCCAATAGGAGGCGCGGGGATAGTCGACGGCCCCGGGGAAAAGATTCTCCGCCACCTGCAGCGCGGTGCGGAAATCCTCGGGCTTGTGGGTCGTGTCATAGCCGGTGAATTCCGCGGTCGCGGTCATGCGGATGCGGTTTCCCATCGGCGTATAGGCGACCAGGAAATTCTCGTCGATTCCGGGCAAGCGCGGCGCCAGGTCCGGGTCCTTGATGGGAATGGTGACGGCGTAGCCCTTGACGGGATAGACCGGCAGATCGATGCCGAGCGGACGCGCCAGGAACGGCGCGTAGCTGCCGAGGGCCAGCACGAAGAGATCGCCTTTCACGCTGCCCTTGTCGGTGATGGCGGCGCTGACCTTGTCGCCCTCCTTCTCGAAGCCAGTGACCGTCGTCTCATAGCGGAACTCGACGCCGCGCTGCCGGCAAATCTCCGCGAGCGCGTTGGTGAACTTGTGGCAGTCGCCGCTCTCGTCCGTGGGCCCGTGCAACCCGCCATGGATCTTGCCGCGTGCCGCCTTGAGAGCGGGATCGACCTGGATCACCCCGGCGAAATCGAGCGCGCGAAACTCCTGGCCGCCGTCCTGCAGGATCTTCATGTGCGCCACGCCGGCATCGAACGACTTCTGGTCACGATAAAGATAGAGGATGCCGCGTGTGTTGCGATCGTACTCGATGCCGGTGTCCGCGAGGGTCTGATGCAGCACCGACTGGGAATACTGGGCGAGCTTGAGCTTGCGGCGCGTGTTGGTCGCCGCGCGTTCGGCGGTGCAGTTGCGCAGGAACCTGAGGCACCAGGCCCACATGCGCGGGTCCGCCCGGAGGCTCAAGCGCAGCGCCTGATCGCGCTGGAACAGCGAGCGCAGCAGGATGCCCGGCGCCTTCGGCGACGCCCAGGTGTAGGAGTGGCCGGGCGCGATCATCCCGGCATTGCCGAAGCTGGTCTCGTTCGCGGCGATCGATTGGCGGTCGATCACGGTGACCTGATGGCCGTCCTTCACGAGCTGATAGGCCGTGGTGACGCCCACTACCCCCGCGCCCAGAATAACGATGTGCATAGATACCCCCCGCGGAAATCTCAGCGATATGGGACGCCCGGCAGCACGCAGAGCATCTCGAACAGCAGACCGGCGGCGAGCAGCGCCGTGTTGCCGGTGGGATCGTAGGGCGGCGCCACCTCGACGAGATCGGCGCCCACCACGTCGAGGCCACGGCAGCCGCGGATGATCTCGAGGCCCTGGGAGCCCATGAGGCCGCCGGGCTCCGGCGTGCCGGTGCCCGGCGCCACCGATGAATCGAGCCCGTCGATGTCAAAGGTGAGGTAGACCGGCCCTCGGCCCAGCTGATCGCGCACCTCGACCATCAGCGGCGTCAGCGAGCGGTACCAGCACTCCTCCGCCTGGACGATGCGGAAGCCCTGCTGGCGCGGCCAGTCGAAATCCTCGGCCGCATAGCCGGTGCCGCGCAGCCCGATCTGCACCACACGCTTGCAGTCCAGCAGTCCCTCCTCCACCGCGCGCCGGAACGGCGTGCCATGGGCGATCGGCTCGCCGAACATGTTCTCGTTGATGTCGGCGTGGGCATCCACATGCACCAGCCCGACCGGCCCATGCTTCGCCGCGATCGCACGCAAGATCGGGAGCGTGATGGTGTGATCACCGCCGAGCGTCAGGGGCTTGCAGCCGGCGTTGACGACCTTCGTATAGAAACGGGTGATGATCCCGATGCTGTCGGCAAGATTATAGGGATTGATCGGGACGTCGCCGAGATCGGCCACCGCCAGCGCGTCGAAGGGCGCCGCCCGCGTGCCCATGTTGTAGGGCCGGAGATGGGCGGACTCCGCGCGAATTTGTCGCGGGCCCAGCCGCGCGCCGCTGCGGTTGGAGGTACCGATGTCGAAGGGCACGCCGATGAAGCCAGCATCGAGGCCGGCGGCATCGTCCCGGGCGGGTAGACGCATCATGGTGGCGGGCCCGGCGAAGCGCGGCATCACATTGCCGCCGAGCGGCATCGCCAGCTTCTTCTTCACGTCGTCCATCCTGAGCCTCCATTCCCTGACCGAACCGCCGCCGACACAGTCTAGAGTGCCGGCACGGTCTGTGCGATCCTACTGCGCTGGTCCCTAAATTGCATCGATTGAGCCGGGGTTTTCCGGCCATAGGAGAGGCGGATGACGGGGGCGACGGTTGCGAGCCTGTTGGGCGCCGAGGCGATCGAGCGGCTTAACCGGCCGATTGAAAACGCCCGCGGCCTGGGCGCCGCGGCTTACGCGAGCGAGGCCTTCTTCCGCCTGGAGCAGGAGACGCTCTTCGGGCGCCAGTGGACCGGCGTCGCCTTCGGCCACCAGATCCCGAACCCCGGCGACGCCCTCCCGGTGACCGTCGCCGGCGGCATTCCCGCCATCGTCCTGCGCGACCGCGACGGCGACGTCCGCGCCTTTCACAACGTCTGCCGCCATCGCGGCGCGCAGATCCTCACCGAGCCCTGCAAGGGTCGGCCGACCATCCGCTGCCCCTACCACGGCTGGGCCTATGCCCTCGACGGCGCCCTCAAGGCAACGCCGCTCTGGGACGGCAAGCGGGTGGCGGATCCCGGCAGCATCGACCGGGCGAACCGCGGGTTGGTGCCGATCCGCTGCACGGTCTGGGCCGACGTGGTCTTCGTCGATCTCTCCGGCGAGGCGCCGCCCATCGAGACCGCGGCCGCGCCCTTCACGCGGCTCTGGGCGCCCTACGAGATGGAGCGCTTCCGCCTCGCGCATTACGAAACTGGCGACATCCCCGCCAATTGGAAGCTCGCCATGGAAGCGGCGATGGAGAACTACCACGAAGAGTTCGTGCACCAGGGACTGCCAGCCCGCGTCGACGCCAACGGCGCCAAGACCTTCACCAATGTCACCGACGGCGACCTGTTCGGCTTCACCTGGGCCGGGGATTCGTCGCTGCGCTCCACCACGCCGCTGGTGCCGCTGCGCTCCAACCGGCCGGAGGACGAGCGCACCGACAGCCTCTGCTTTCTCTTTCCGAACACCCAGCTCAGTCTCTTCGGCAGCCTTGCGGTGCGCACGATCTGGGCGCCGCGCGCCGTCGACAGGACGCAGTGGCTGACCTCCTGGTATCTCGTGGACGACGCCGCGACCGATGAGGCCCACGCCGGCGATCGCGCGGAGATGGTGCGCTATTGGCGCCAGCTCCGCAGCGAGGATGGCAGGGTGCTCGACCTCATGCAGCGCGGACGTCGCTCGCCCGTCGCCGACGACATCAAGCTGTCGCCGTTCTGGGAGGGGCTGATCCTGCATTTCCACCGGAAGCTGGTGGATACGATGATGGCGGCATCGGCGTGAGGCGGACATGCGCGTCGCGGTAACCGGCGGCCGCGGCCGCCTCGGCCGCCATGTGGTGGCGGAACTGGCGAAGCAGCACGAGGTGCGCGTGCTCGACCGCAGCGCGCCGACGGAAGCCGGCGGCTATCCCGCCGTGGACGTGCTGGACGCGGCGAAGCTCGCGGACGCCCTCAAAGGCCAGGAGGCGGTGGCGCATCTCGCCGCCATCGACCGCTCGGTCCCCTGCCCCGACGACGTGCTGTTCGACATCAACGTGCGCGGCACCCGCAACCTGTTCGACGCCGCGGAGGCTGCAGGCGTGCGCCGGGTCATCCTCTGCTCCAGCAGCTCCACCCTCGGCCTCGACGACACCAATCCGGACACGCCGCCGCTCTACCTGCCGGTGGACGAGGCGCATCCGACGCGGCCGAGCTCGACCTACGGCATGAGCAAGCTGATCGGCGAAACGATCGCCAACGCCTATGCGAGGCGCGGCAAGCTGGAGGTGCTGATCCTGCGGCCTTGCTATGTGGCGTTTCCCGAGCTGATCCCGTTTCTGCTGGGAATCGTGGGACCGGCGGCCGGCCGCGACGCCGAGGCGCCGCCCTATCTCCGCCCCTACGTCGACCCCGGCGATGTCGGCCGCGCCTTCGCGCTCGCGGCGGCGCACAAATACACGGGCATCGACACCTTCCACATCTGCGCCGCGGACACCTGCACCGAGGTGCCGACGCTCGACCACCTGCGGAACCTCTACGGCACGGTTCCGCCGCTGAAGCAGCCCGATCTCTACGAGAAGAACCCGCGCGCCGGCGTGTTCGGTATCAGCAAGGCGCGGGCGGTGCTGGGCTGGCAGCCAACAACGAATTGGAAGGAACTAGCCAAACCCTCTCCGCCGCGATAGCAGGGGAGAGGGTTTATTTCAACTACGCCGCCAGCACCTCGGCGCCGGGCACCAGCGGGCTGTCGACGTCGAAGCGACGGCCGGCGCGGAGCGCCATGACGGGCGTGATCAGCTCGCTGGCGATTACCTTCTCGCCGCTGTTGTCGCTGAGCGTGAAACGCCCTTTCTTGAGCTCCAGCACGCTGACATCGGCGGCCATGCCGGGTCGCAGGCTGCCGATCTTGTCCTCCATGCGCAGCAGCGCCGCGGCGTTGCTGGTGGCGGTGGCGACGATCTCCGGCAGCTTCATGCCGAGGGCGAGGAGCTCCGTCATCGCGTGGGTGAGGCAGAAGGGTGCCACGCCCAGGAACGGGTTCTCGGCCCGCGCCTGATCGTGCGAGTCGCCGGGCGCGCGCACGTTATAGCCGTGCATGTCAGCGCCGAGCGTGTGCGGCTTGATCCCCGCCGCCAGCACCTTCCGCGCCATGGCGAAGCTGAAATGCGAGCCGTGGCCGACATCGAGCGTCACGCCACGCTCCAGCGCCGCCCAGACGATCTTATGCACCTCGCCGGTCTTCTCGGAGATGAAGCCGCCGGGATGGCGGGTAAAGGGATGCGCCAGCACGTCACCCTGGTCCATCAGCGGCACCATCGCCTCGACGAGCTCGTCGGGATCGATGTCATGGCCATCCTTGGTCGGCCAGAGCTGGCCCAGATGGATGTAAAGCGGCAGGCCCGCCTCGCGGGAGATCTGCTTGGCGAGCTTGATCACCTCGAGACCCCAGCGCGACGCGCCGCCGATCTCCGCATGGCCTTTGACGCCCTTGACGATGTCGGCGTTGGCGCGCGCGGCGCGCACCGTCGCCTTCACGTCGACGCCGCCGGGGCCGTAGAGGTCGGGATAGAGATGTCCCTCGAGGCCGCCCGCCACATAAGCGGAGATGAAGCAGAGAACCCGGGTCTGGGCCGGCTCGACGATGAATTTCTGGAAGCCCGGAATGGTCATGCAGCTGGGGCCGCCCTGATCCACCACGGTGGTGGCGCCGGAGCGCACGCCCACCAGGTCTGGCATTGAGGCCGAAACGGCCGGTCACGTACTGGTAGACATGGGCGTGGGTGTCGATGAGGCCGGGCACCACGAGCTTGCCGGCGACGTCGATCACGTCAGCTGCAACAGTTGCGGGTATCGAGGGCTCGACCGCCACGACGATGCCGTTGCGGATCGCCACATCGGCGATGCCGTCGCGCCCGGCCCCGGGATCGATGACGCGCCCGCCGCGCAGCAGCACATCCACTTTCGACGGCACCATGAGGGCCTCCTTACCGGTCTCCAGGGTCAATCGGACGATGAAAGATATTCTGGCAAGGCCGGACACCGGACGCAACCACGGGCTCTTCAGGTCGACTCCCCTGCGGCCGCCGATATGGTATGCGTCTTTCCCCAGGGAGCAGGGTGAGGAGTGATCGCATTGGAGGGTGAGAGCGGGAAACCGGGCCGGGGCGCCTCCGGCGTCGGCGCCAGCGTGCCGCGCAAGGAGGACGACCGCTACCTGCGCGGCCGGGGCGAGTTCATCGCCGATATCCGCCTGCCCGGCATGCAGGAGCTCGCCTTCCTGCGCAGTCCCGTGGCCCATGCCCGCATCCGCGTCGATCCGCAAGCCCGACGGGGCGCCGAGCACTCCGTCTTCACCGCCGCGGACCTCGCCGGCGTGCAGCCGATCGTGGCGAATTCGCGGCCTGCCCGGCTTCAAGCCCTCGGAGCAGCCGGTCCTCGCCATCGACAAGGTGCGCCATGTCGGCGAGCCCATCGCCGTCTGCGTCGCCGCGACCCGCGCCGCCGCCGAGGACCTCGCCGCCGAGGTCGAGGTCGAGTTCGAGGAGCTGCCGGCGGTCGTGGACATGCTGGCGGCCCGCGAGCCGGCGCGCCGCTGGTGCACGAGCACTGGGGCGACAACGTCTTCCTGGAAACCGTCGTCGATGCCGACCTCGACGGCGATCCGCGCGAGCGCGCGCCGATCAAGGTGAGGCGCACGTTCCGCACCGCGCGGCAATGCATGTCGCCGATCGAGGGCCGCGGCGTGGTGGCGGCATGGGACCGCCGGCTGGAGCAGCTGCTGGTCTACAGCGTCGACCCAGATGCCGCACATCGTGCGCACCGGGCTCGCCGGCTGCCTCGGCCTCGATCAGGGCGCAGTCCGCGTCGTCGCGCCCGATGTCGGCGGCGGCTTCGGCTACAAGGGCATGCTGCTGCCGGAGGAGGTCTGCGCCGCGTTCGCTCGCGCGCCGCCTCGGCCATGCCGTGCGCTGGATCGAGGACCGGCGCGAGCAGCTCACCGGCAACGCCAATTGCCGCGAGCACGACTACGACATCACCGCCTATGCCGATCGCCGACGGCCGCCTGCTCGCGCATCGACGCCGAGGCCACCGTCGATGCCGGCGCCTACTCCGCCTATCCGTTCTCCGCCTGCCTGGAGGCGGCGCAGGTCGGCGAGCATCCTGCCCGGCCCCTACGATGTTCGCAGGCCTATCGCTGCCGCACCTTGTCGGCGGCGACCAACAAGCCGCCGATCCTGCCCTATCGCGGCGTGGCGCGCGCCGGCGTCTGCTTCGCCATGGAGCTGATGATGGACGCGATCGCCCGCGAGGCCGGCCGCGAGCCGCACGAGGTGCGGCTCGCGCAACCTGGTCCCGCCGGAGACGATGCCGTTCGACAACATCACCAACAAGCATTTCGACAGCGGCGACTATCCCGAATGCCTGCGCCGCGCCGTCGCCGCGATCGACTTCGCCGCCGTGCGCGCGCGCCAGGCCGAGGGCGAGCCGGACGGCACGCGCATCGGCGTCGGGCTCGCGATCTTCTGCGAGCAGGCGCGCGCACGGCACCTCGGTCTATGCCGGCTGGGGCATTCCCGATGGTGCCGGGCTTCGAGCAGGCGGAGGCGCGGCTCACGCCGGACGGCGGGCTGGAGCTGCGCGTCGGCATCCAGTCGCACGGCCAGGGCCTGGAGACCACGCTGGCCCAGGTCGCGCACGAGGTGCTCGGCATCCCGCTCGACCAGATCCGGGTGGTGCATGGCGATACCGCGATGACGCCCTATTCCACCGGCACCTGGGGCTCGCGCTGCATGGTGATGGCGGGCGGCGCGGTCGCGCACCGCCTGCCGCGAGCTGGCCGAGCGCATCGCCAAGATCGGCGCGCATCTGCTGCAGACGACGCCGGAGCAGGTGCGCGGTCGCGCGACGGCAAGGTGATCGGCCCCGCCGGCACCGTCGCGATCGCGCGAGGTCGGCGCGCACCTGGTACCTGCGGCCGCAGGACCTGCCCGACGCGGTGTCGCCCGGCGGGCTCGAAGTCACCGCCGGCTACAAGCCGCGTGCGCGACAGCGGCACCTTCAGCTACGCCGCGCATGCCGCGGTGGTCGCGGTCGATCCCGAGACTCGGCGAGCGTACGCATCCTCGACTACGTCGTCGTCGAGGACGGCGGCGTGCTGGTCAATCCGATGATCGTCGACGGCCAGGTGATCGGCGGCGCCGCGCAGGGCATCGGCACCGCGCTCTACGAGGAGATGCCGTACGACGCCAACGGCCAGCCGCTGGCCTCGACGCTGGCGGACTACATGCTGCCGGGCGCCACCGAGGTGCCGGATATCCGCATCGAGCACATGGAGACGCCGTCGCCCTACACCGACCTTCGGCCAGAAGGGCATCGGCGAGGGCGGCGCCATCGGCCCGCCGGCCGCGATCGCCAACGCGGTCAACGACGCGCTCGCGCCGCTCGGCGCCGAGTTGACGCAACTGCCGATCACGCCGCGGCGCGTCCTGGCGGCGCTGCTGCCGCCGGCAAGGTCGCGGCATCAGCGTGAAACCGTTCCCGTTCGACTATGAGCGGCCGCGGGACCTGCGCGAGGCCGCGACGACTGCTGGCGCGACGGCGGCGACGGCGCGCGCGTCATGGCCGGCGGCCAGTCGCTGGGGCCGATGCTGAACCTGCGGCTGGCGCAGCCGAGCCTGCTGGTGCGATGTCACTCGACTTGCCCGAGCTCGCGGGTGTCGAGACCAGCGCGGACGCAATCACGATCGGCGCCTGCGTCACTCATGCCGCGATCGCGGACGGGCGCATGCCCGACATCGGCCAGGAGGTCCTGGCGGATCGCCGACGGCATCGCCTATCGCGCGGTGCGCAACCGCGGCACGATCGGCGGCAGCCTCGCCCATGCGGATCCCGCCGCCGACTGGGTGACGGCGCTCACCGCGCTCGGCGCCAGCGTCGTCACCTATCGCGCGAGCGACGGCGGCCGCACGATTCCCCTCGACGGATTCTTCCTCGCCGGCTTCCGTGACCGCGCTGAAGCCCGGCGAGATCCTGCGAGCGGTGCGCGTGCCGCGCCTCTCGGCGAGCTGCGCGCTGGGGCTAGTACAAGATCTGCCGCAAGCCGGGCGAGTTCGCCGCCGCCATGGCGGCCGTCCTCAGCGATCCCAGCCGCGGCCTGCGCCGCGCGGTGATCGGCGCCACCGGCGGCCCGCCGGTGCTGCTGCGGGACGTGCCCGGTCGCTCGGCGATGCCCGACGATGACGCTGGCACGGGCGCTGCCCGGCGTCGACGCGATCGATCGCAAGCTGCTACGGCGCGGCGATGCGGCGCGCCGCCGCCATGGCCCGGCGCATGAAAAACATCGCCCTCACCGTCAACGGCACGGCGGTCTCCGCCGAGGTCGAGCCGCGCACCCATCTGGCGGATTTCCTGCGCGAGCACCAGCTGCTGACCGGCACGCATCTCGGCTGCGAGCATGGCGTCTGCGGCGCCTGCACGCTGCTGATCGACGGCGAGCCGGCGCGCTCCTGCATCGCCTACGCGGTCGCCTGCGACGGCGCCGACGTGCGGACCATCGAGGGCCTCGACGACGATCCCGTCGCCATCAGCGCTTGCGCGCCGCCTTCACCGCCGAGCACGCGCTGCAATGCGGCTACTGCACGCCGGGCATGCTGGTGACCGCGCGCGACATCGTGCTGCGCCTGCCCGATGCGGACGACGAGCGCATCCGCCTGGAGCTCGCGGGCAATCTCTGCCGCTGCACCGGCTATGCCGGCATCGTGCGGGCGATCGAGCGCGTGCTGGCCGAGCGCCCGGCCGCGCCGGCGCCCGCAAAGGCGCCGATCGCCGAGCGCGTGGTCGCCGCTCCGGTCATGAAGCCGGTCGTCGCCGAGGCGCGCGCGGCGCCGGTCGCGGCATCGCCGGACTCGACGCTGCGCCAGACCATATCGATCGCTCTGCCGCCTTCCCGGATCTGGGACGCGATCAAGGACCCGACCTTGGTCGCGTCCTGCGTGCCCGGCGTCACGCTGACGCCCACGTCGACCGCGGAGAAGCCTCGCCGGCGAGATGGCGGTCGCCTTCGGCCCGCTGCGCGCGCGCTTCACCGGCAGCGCCACCGTCAGCTATGACGACACCGCGCGGAGCGGCACGATCCGCGGCGAGGGCCGCGACAGCGCCACGGGAACCCGCCTCAAGACCGAGGCCGAATTCCGCGTCACCGACGCCAGCGCCGGCACCAGCAGGATCGAACTCACCGCCGGCTACGCGCTCCAGGGGCCGCTGGCGCAGTTCAGCCGCGGCGCCCTGGTTCAGAGCCTCGCCGGCGAAGCTCTGCCGCGAGGTCGCGCGCAACCTGGAAGCGCGGCTGACCGGGGGCTCATCCGCACCGGCTCAACCCGCGCGTTTCAGCGCCGGCGCATTCCTGCTCGGCGTGCTCTGGCGGCGGCTCAGGGCGCTGTTGGGATTGACCTAGCACTCGCTCGGCCCTAGCCGGGATAGAAGCCGCTGGCAATCAGGCCCGGCACTCCATCGATCATGACCTTTCGCACATCAGGTCCATTTCTCGCGAAGGCTCGGTCTGTCCGGGCTTCGGGAACCAGTAATTCCACCCATCCCGATCCTTTATTCTGGGCAGTCTCGATGATCGCCTGATGCAAGAGCTTGCCCCAGCGTCCCTCGGCCGGTCACGTTGGTCCCCTCGCGCTCCGGAAAGGCCGGATTGAGCAGCACATTCCCCTTCATGTCGTAGGCGAAGAGGTAAGTGCTGCCATGGACCACCATTCGGCTGTCCTTCTTCCTGAACTCGGCGAAGGCGGCCTTGCCGTTCCGGTCGACGAGCGCCGCGGCCCTGTCGACGAGCTGCTTCGACCTGCTCCGCCTGCGGCGACGCCGGCGGGCCCTGCTGCGCCTCGGCGGGGCTCGCCACCGCCACCGCAAGGAGAGCGCCGTCAGAATCATGATCTGCCTCAGCATGATTGCGCCTCCGTGTGTCGGACCAGCTTGCCGTCCTTCGGTGGCAAAAGACGCTTTACCGCCGGCTTTCTTCTTCCTTACGGTGTCCTCCTGATTTCGCCATGGCGTGAAGCAGGAGGCCTCCGGGGGACGAGAGTGGTTCTCGCGTTTGGCGAACACCGGCTCGACATCGAGCGCCGCGAGCTGCGCCGCGGCGTCGAGCTGATCGACATCGAACCCAAAGTCTTCGATCTGCTGGCCTTTCTCGTGCTGCACCGCGACCGCGTGGTGAGCAAGGACGATCTCCTACAGGCGGTATGGGACGGGCGGATCGTCTCGGATTCGGCGCTGACCACGCGGATCAATGCGGCGCGCCGGGCGCTCGGCGACGACGGCGCGGCACAACGGCTGATCCGCACCTTCACCCGCAAGGGCATTCGCTTCGTCGGCGAGGTCACGGAAATCCCGGACCCGGCGGCGCCGGCTCGCTGCGCGACAAGCCCTCGATCGCGGTGCTGCCCTTCCAGAATATGAGCGGCGATCCAGAGCAGGACTATTTCGTCGACGGCATGGTCGAGGAGATCATCACCGCGCTCTCCCGCATCCACTGGCTGCTCGTCATCGCCCGCAATTCGACCTTCAGCTACAAGGGGCAAGCCGTCGACGTCAAGCGGGTCGGGCGCGAGTTTGGCGTGCGCTATGTGCTCGAAGGCTCGGTGCGAAAGGCCGGCAATCGGGTGCGGATCACCGGGCAATTGATCGACGCGACCACCGGCGCACATCTCTGGGCCGACCGTTTCGACGGCTCGATCGAGGACATCTTCGATCTTCAGGACAAGGTGGCATCAAGCGTCGCCGGGCTTCATCGAGCCGGCCTTGCAGGCGGCGGAGACCGCGCGCACTGCCAGCCGGCCGACCAGCGATCTGACGGCCTACGACCTCTACCTGCGCGCCTACGCGATGTTCCTCTCGTCGGCGCGGCACATTCCCGAAGCGCTCCGCCTGATGGAGCAGGCGATCGGACGCGACCCCCGCTACGGACCGGCGCTCGCCTGGGCCGCCATCTGCTGTTTTCGCCTGGTGCTCGACCGCCGGAGCGAGGACCCTGCAGCCGACCGTTCGAAAGGCGCGGATTTCGCCCGGCGGGCCCTGGAGGCGAGCCGGCGACGATCCGGCGGTTCTCGCCAATGCGGCGCTTGGCCTCGCCTTCTTTGGCGAGGATATCGACGCCATGTTGGCGCTCGTCGATCGGGCGCTGGCGCTCAACCCGAATTTTGCCCGCGGCTGGCACATCGCCGGTCTGCTCAGCGTGTGGGCGGGCCGGCCCGAAGCCGCGATCGCTTATCTCGAGGCGGCGCTGCGCCTCAGCCCCTTTGCCCGCATCGGCACCTCAGCCAATCTGATTGGCCTCGCCCATCTTTTTGCCCGGCGCTTCGACGCGGCGGTGCCAAAGCTGCTGCTCGCCATTCAGGACGATCCCAGCTTCCCGAGCCCCTATCGCTTCCTGGCGGCCTGCTATGCCCATCTCGGGCGGCTCGCCGAGGCCCGCGATACCATCAGGCGTCTGCGCGCGATCACCGATGTCGTGATGCCGGAGGTCGACCACTTCCGGAACCCGGAGCACCGCGAGCTGCTATTGTCGGGATTGCGCCTGGCGGCTATCTGATCAGGTCCTGTTGGCGTAGACCGCCACGGGAACAAGAACAGCAGCGTGGCAACGGCTGTGAGGAGAATACCCGCGGCATAGCGGAGGTCGGGCTTCAACCCGATACCTCCCTGACTGAGCAGTAGCACCGCGCTTCCTCCCACTATCACCGGCGGCCATCAGGGCGAGGCCGGTCGCGAGATTGATGCGGTACCATGCGTCGAGCGACGAGAATGTCTTCCGCGTCCGGAATCCATAAATCCGGTTCGGCGGGATTAGCTTCAGCGCCAGGGGAATCCCCAACACGAAGAGCAGGACGGGCATCCCAATGAACAGGATCCGAGCCATGGGTCATCTCACCGCGGAACGCGCTGTCACCGGGACAGGCGGTTATGCCGACTTCCGCCGCATCCAAAATGTGCTGCGGCGTGCTGGAGACGATCTCGGCGTAGGTCGGCACGAACTTGCCGCCTTCGATGAGGCCCACGAAGGCTGGCCGCATCTCCACCAGCAGCTTGCGGATCTCTGCGTGCACCTCGGATGTCGGACCACTCGCCCACCAGATAGAAGTGGTCGGGGTCGTTGACGTCCCGGCAAAGCACGCCGTCCTTCACCTGGGCCGGCGATTTGTGCATCGGGTTCGTCGTCGGAATAGTCGAACGTCGTCGAAGAGCTTGATGAACTCCTCGCCCTTCCCCGGCTTGACGCGGAAATCGTAGATGTGGAAGAAGTTGCCGCTCTTTGCCAGCGGTTCGAGCGCCATTGCCGTCCTCCTCTAGCGGGCATCGATCCGCTCGACGATAGCGCAGCGCGCCGGCGTTACAAAGGCTTATGCCTGCGACCGAGCGCTCGATTGCGCGCGCCCCGCCGGAGACGCATACTCCGCGCGAATATCGGAGTACCGGTCATGCCCGACAGCGCGCCCGCCCCATCTCCCGCAACGACCTCCTATGCCTGGCCGAGCGAGGGGCTCTCCGCCATCCCCGACTGGGTCTATACCAGCGAGGAGATCTATCAGCGCGAGATCGAGCGCATCTTCCAGGGGCGCACCTGGAATTTCGTGGCCCTCGACTGCGAGGTGCCCGAGCCCGGCAGCTTCAAGCGCTCCTTCGTGGGCCCGACGCCGGTCGTGGTGGCGCGCGGCAAGGATGGCGCCGTGCATGTGTTCGAGAACCGCTGCGCCCATCGCGGCGCCGAGCTCTGCCGGCCCCACTCAGGCAAGGTGACGGAGTTCGTCTGCCCTTATCACCAGTGGACCTACGACCTCGCCGGCAACCTGACCGCGGTACCCTTCCGTCGCGGCATACAGAAGCAGGGCGGCATGCCCGCCGATTTCCGCCTGGAGGATCACGGGCTGCTGCAGCTCAAGGTGACGAGCCGCGGCGGCGCGATCTTCGCGTCCTTTGCCCAGGACATGGAGAGTTTCGAGGAGTATGTGGGGCCCGAGGTGCTCCGGGATTTCGACGCCACCTTCGACGGGCGTAAGCTGAAGCTGCTCGGCTACTACCGCAACACGGTGCCCGCCAACTGGAAGATGTATCACGAGAACCTGAAGGACCCCTATCACGCGACGCTGCTGCACGCCTTCCTCGTGAGCTTCGGCCTGCTGGTCGCCGGCAACAAATCGGCGATGGTGGTGGATGCGACGGGACGGCACGGCACCATGGCCTCGGCGAAGCCGCCGGAGGGGCCGAAGCTCGACACCGACGTCAAGACGCAGATGCGCGCCTTCTCGGAAGGCATGAAGCTCGCCGATCCGCGCTTCCTCGAATACGTCAGGGAGTTCGACTCGCCGTGGTCGGTGACGATGCAGACGATCTGGCCGAATTTCATCGTGCAGCGCGAGCTCAATACCTTGGGTGTCCGGCAGATCGTGCCGCGCGGGCCGAACGAGTTCCTGATGATCTGGACCATGTTCGGCTATGAGGGCGACAGCGAGGAGATGACGCGGCACCGGCTGCGCCAGGGTAATCTGATGGGGCCCTCGGGCTTCCTCGGCATCGAGGACAACGAGGCGATGCGCTTCGTGCAGCAGGGCATGACCCGCTCGGTCTCCGACACCTCCTGCGTGGCGCTGGGCGGGCCGGAGGAAGGCACCACCCATCACATCATTACCGAGGCGGCGATCCGCTCGCTCTACCGCCACTATCGCGAGACCATGGGGCTCTGATGACGCGGCCCGCCGCCCAGCCCGTGGCGCCGACCCTGTCCGAGCTGCGCGAGATCCGGCTCGAGATCGAGGAGTTCAACGCCGACTATGCCGCCGTGCTCGACGCCGGCAGGGTCGAGGAATGGCCGCGCTTCTTCACCGAGGACGCGCTCTACCGCATCACCGGTCGCGAGAACGCGGATGCGAACCTCCCGGTGGGCCTCGTCTATTGCGAAGGCATGGCGATGCTGCGCGACCGCGCCCTGGCGATCTCGAAGACCACCATGTTCGCGCCGCGCTATCTTCTGCATCAGGTGACCAACACGCGGGTGCTGGCGGTGGAGGCATCGGGCGAGATCGCGGCGGAGGCCAACTACGCGCTCTACGAGACGCTGGTGGACGAGAAGACCACCCTGCAGCAGGTTGGCCGCTACCGCGACCGCTTCCGCCGCCAAGACGGGCGCCTGCTCCTGAAAGAGCGGCACTGCATCTACGACTCCCTGATCATCGACACGGCGCTGATCTATCCGGTCTGACCAGCGCGCCACAGAAACATCCTGCGTCCTTCGAGACGCGCGCTGCGCGCGCTCCTCAGGATGAGGAAAATCGAGGATGGCACAAAGAATATCGCCTCATCCTGAGGAGGCTGCGTCAGCGGCCGTCTCGAAGGACGCACACTGCCCGATCCAGCTCTACCCACCGAACAATCGCGCCAGACGGCTCCGGATCATGTCCCAGATGATCCGCGCCAGGTTGAGCGAGGCGGGCCGAGGCACCGCCTCCGCTCCGGCGCCCAGGCTGGCGTTCAGATTGCCGGCGAACTCCGCGACGATGCGGCCGGCGAAGTCGCGGGCGAGGCTGGAGCGGGAGAATTGGGCGAGCGGACCCTGGAGGTCGTATTCGACGGCGACGGCGACGCGGGTGCGGCCCTCACCCTCGGGCGTCAGGCGATAGGTCAGCTGGCCGCGGGTGCGGGAGCGAGAGCCGCTGTCGCTGCCGGCGCCTTTCACGACAGCGGTCAGCGCCGCCTCGTCGCGCTCGACGCTGGCCGAGCCCGCGAAGCTCGCCGCCATGGGTCCAAGCTTCACCTTGAGGCGTCCCTTGACCGAGCGGTCGTCATGCTCGGTGAGTTCGGCACCGGGCAAGCAGGCCGCCACCTTCGGAAAATCAGTGCAGGGCACGCCAGACCATTTGCGGCGACGCGGCGATCACGAAGCTTTCCTCGATGCGGGTCCAGCCCTGCCGCGCAGCCTCGTCGGGAAGCGACGTCGCCTCGGTCACTGCCGCAACCACGGCGACGGGCGCGAAGCGGGCGGGCGCCTCGGCCGGTCGTGGCGCCGGCTTGGCGACGGTATCGCCGCGATGCTGCTCCGCCACGCTCGTCACCGCCTTGACGATGCCGAGATAGCCGGTACAGCGGCAGAGATTGCCGCTGAGTTCCGTGCGGATCCGCCGCTCGTCGGCGCCGGGAAGCCGCTGCACGATGTCGCGGGAGGAGATCAGCATGCCGGCGGTGCAGAAGCCGCATTGGAGGCCGTGCTCGCGGGAGAAGGCCTGGCGCAGCTCTGCCATGAGCGCGTCCTCCTCGAAGCCTTCGATGGTGCGGATCGCGAGCCCGTCGCAGGCCGCCGCAAAGGTGATGCAGGAGCGCGCCGGCTTCTCGTCGATCAGCACCGTGCAGGCACCGCAGACGCCATGCTCGCAGCCAAGGTGGGTACCGGTGAGGCGGAGATGGTCGCGGAGGAAGTCGGCGAGATGGGTGCGCGACGCCACTTCGGCGGTGACCTTCTGCCCGTTGACCGTGAGGGTGACGGCGGTCATGTCGGGAAAATCTGCTGCAGCGCGCGGAGCAGCGCGCCCGCATGCATGCGGCGGTCGACGGCGTCGAGGGGAAGCGCGGCGATTGCCTCCAGCGCCGCCGCGCGGGTGCAGGCGGCGGCGCCTTCCGGCGCGACGCGGGTTGCCAAGGCGGCGAGCGGCTGCGGCGCGCCGGACAGCGCACCCATGAAGACCCGTGCGACGCGGCGCTCGGGATCGAGGAGCGCGGCGGCGCTCGCCTCGGGAAATTCTCCGGTCTTGCGGCAGAACTTGAAATATCCCACGCGCGCCGAGGCCGAGAGCTTCGGCACCGTCACCGCGGTGATGATCTCGTCCTCGGCCAATTCCGTCGTGAAGGCGGAGCGGATGAAGCGGTCGGCCGGCACGGCGCGCTCGCCCTTGGCGCCGCGGATCACCACGGTGGCATCGAGCGCCGCCAGCGCCAGCGGCCAATCGGCGGCGGGATCAGCGTGGGCGAGGCTGCCGCCGATGGTGCCGCGGTTGCGGACCGAGCGATAGGCGATGCCGGCCGCCACCAGAGACAGCATCTCGCCGCCGGGAAGCGTCGCATCCTCGATCTCCGCATGGGTGACGGCGCCGCCAATTCGCCAGGCAGCGCCGGCATCCCTGATCTCTCGCAGCTCGATTAGCCGCGAAACATCCACCAGCAACGCCGGCCGCGCCAAGCGAAGATTCAGCATCGGTCCCAGCGACTGGCCGCCCGCCAGCAGCTTCGCCGATCCGGCGGACTGACCAAGCAGCCGCACCGCCTCGCCGAGATCGCGCGGGCGCGCGTAGTCGAAGGCTGCCGCCTTCATGGCTTCGCTCCCGCGCGCTCGAGGGCGGCGAGCAGGCGGCGCGGCGTCAGCGGCGTCTCGTTGACCTCGACGCCGAGTCCCTTCAGCGCGTCGTTGACGGCGTTGAAGATCGCCGCCGGCGGCGCGATGGCGCCGCCCTCGCCCATGCCCTTGATGCCGTAGGCGGTGTAGGGCGACGGCGTCTGCATGTGGAAGAGCCGCATCGCCGGGATCTCGGTGGCGCCGGGCAGGATATAGTCGGCGAAGGTGGAGGCGAGCGGCTGGCCGTTGGCGTCGTAGGGGCTCTCCTCGTAGAGCGCGGTGCCGATGCCCTGCGCCGCGCCGCCGATCATCTGCCCGTCCACCACCATGGGATTAACCAGGGTGCCGCAATCCTCGACGATGACGTAGTCGAGGATCTCCACATGGCCGAGCTCGGTATCGACCGCCACCACCGCGGCGTGGGAGGCGTAGCTGAAGGCGCCGGTGTCGACCTTCGGCCGATAGGCCATGGTCGCCTCGAGCCCGCCGAGATCGACGTCCGGCGGCAGGCGATAGGGGAGCCTGTACCAGGTGTCGGCGATCTCCGAGAGAGCGACCGAGGATTGCGGGCCGACGATCTTGCCGCCCTCGAGGCGCGCGGTGTTGGCGGCGCATTGCATGAGATGGGCGCCGATGGTGACGAGGCGCGGCACCAGCGCCTCCGCCGCCCGTGCCACCGCGCCGCCCGCCATCACCATGCTGCGCGATGCGTAGGTGCCGGTGGAATAGGGCGTGAGGCCGGTGTCGCCGAGGACGACGTGGATCTTGGCGAGGTCGACGCCCAGCACCTCGTGCGCCACCTGGGAAAGCGTGGTTTCCATGCCCTGACCGTGGGAATGGACGCCGACGCGGATCTCGAGCCCGCCGCCCGGTGTCACCCGCACCGTCGCCTGGTCGTAGCCCGGCACGAGTGAGAGCCCCCACGCGGCAAAGACGCTGGTGCCGTGGGCGGACTGCTCGCAATAGCTGGCGAAGCCCACGCCGATCAGGCGACCATCCTTCTCGCCGCGGCGCTGGCGCTCGCGGACGGCCTCGAGGCCGATCTTCTCCTTCGCCGTCAGCAACGCCTTCTGATAGTCGCCGCTGTCATAGTGCTTCTTGGTGACATTGTCATAGGGCATGGCGCCCGCCGTCACCAGATTGTCGCGGCGGACCTCCCAAGGCTCGCGGCCAACCTTGCGGGCGATCGCGTCCATCACCAGCTCCATGGCAAAGCAGACGCCAGTGCGTGCCACGCCGCGATAAGGCAGGAAACCCGGCTTGTTGGTGGCGACGCATTGGGTCTTGCAGCGGTAACCGCGAAAATCATAGGGACCGGGCAAGTTGCCGGTGGCCTGGCCGGTCTCGAGGCCGACGGTGTAGGGCCACATGGAATAGGCGCCGCCATCGATGATGATCTCGGCATCAAGCGCCAGCAGCCGGCCAGTATTGTCGGCGTAGGCCCTGAGCTTATAGGCATGCTGGCGCGCATTGGCGCCGGCGGTCAGATGCTCTCGGCGATCCTCGATATAGCGGAACGGCCGGTGAAACTTGAGCGCGAGCCAGCAGACGCAGATCTCCTCCGGCTGCAGGATGCATTTGTAGCCGAAGGCGCCGCCCACATCGGGCGATATCACGCGGATCTTTCCTTCATCGAGGCCGAGGGTCTCGGCGAGGCCGATGCGGATCATGTGCGGCGTCTGGGTCGAGGAATAGACCATGAGCTGGTCGGCGCGCTCGTCCCAATAAGCCAGCACCGCCTTCCCTTCCATCGGCACCATGGCTTGGCGCGAGAGCGAGGCCTCGCGCTCGACCACCACAGGCGCGCCCTGCGCCTTGGCGTCGAAGCCGCTCTCGTAGTTCATGGTGATGAAGAGATTGTTCGGCCACTCCTCGTGGACGCGCACAGCGGTCTCTTTGCTCACTACGGCCGCGTCGACCAGGGCGGGAAGATCCTCGATCTCGAGCTCCACCTGCTCCAGCAGATCCTCCGCCTCGGCGCGCGAGGGCGCCGCCGCCATGGCGATGGGATCGCCGACGAAGCGCACTTTCTCGTGCGCCAGCGGATGCTGCGCCGAGAGCTGATAGCCCGGGAGCGTCGAGGTGGCGACGATCGGCTTGACGCCGGCGAGGTCGCTCCAGACGAAGACGGAAGCCTCGTATCCCTGGGGCTTGCCGACGCGCTTCACCCGACCGTGCGCCACCGGGCTGCGCAGGAACGCCACTTCCTGCTGGCCCGGCAGGATCATGTCGGAGACGAAATTGCCGCGGCCGTGCAGGTGACGCGCATCCTCCTTGCGCGCGACCCGGGCGCCGATTCCCTGGGCACTCATGGCGGCGGCTACAGATCCTTCATCAGCCGCAGCCCGTCATAGACGGCGGCGTGGATGTTGCGGGAGGAGACGGCGTCGCCGATGCGGAAGAGATCGTAGCCGCCGGCGGCGTTGCGCACGGTCTTCTGCGGCCGGTGGGCGAGCATGGCGTCGTAATCCACCTCGCCCAGATTGCGCGAGCCGGGCCTGAGGGCAAAATAGAGATCGTCGAGGGGCAAGGTGCCGTGCTCCACCACCACCTGATCGACCTGACGCTCGTGGCGCGACTTGTCGTATTCGCTGAAGAGCGTCGCCACCAGCCGATTGCCGTCGCGGCGGATCTTTTCCAGCCGCATGTTGAGCGTGATGGTGACGCCGTGCCGGGCGAAGGATTTGAAATAGACAGGGTAGTTGGTGCCGCCCACTTCCGGCGCCAGGATGCGCTCAGGCGTCACCAATTCCAGCTTCGATCCGGCATCGCCGATGAACTCTGCAGCGGTCATGCCGGGATGGGCGCCATTGTCGTCGAAGAGCAGCACGCTCTCGGCCGGCTTCACCTGGCCGGAAAGCAGATCCCAGGTGGTGGTGGCGAGCTCGGCGCCCTCGTCGAGGAACGACGTGTTGGGAAGGCCGCCCGTCGCGATGATGACGATGTCAGGCTTCTCGCCCAGCACGTCGGCGACCTCCGCATAGGTGTTGAGGCGGATCTCCGCGCCGTCGCGCTCGCATTCGGCGAGCCGCCAGTCGACGATCCCCAACACCTCGCGCCGGCGCTTCAAGCCCGCCGCCAGCAGCAGCTGTCCGCCCGGCTTGTCCGCCGCCTCCAGCACCACCACCTTGTGCCCGCGCGCGGCGGCGACCCGCGCCGCTTCGAGACCCGCGGGCCCGGCACCAACGACCACGACTTTGCGCTTCGGGCCGCCGCCGCGCGCGATCACATGCGGCATCGTCGCCTCGCGGCCGGTGGCGGCGTTGTGGATGCAGAGCGCCTCGCCGCCCGTATAGATGCGGTCGATGCAGTAGCCCATGCCGACGCAGGGGCGGATCTCGTGCTCGCGGCCTTCCGCCACCTTCTTGGCGATATGGGGATCGGCGATATGGGCGCGGGTCATGCCGACCATGTCGAGCTTGCCCGTGGCGATGGCGTGCCGCGCGGTCGCCACGTCCTGGATGCGCGCGGCGTGGAAGGTGGGGAATTTGTCGGTGGCCTCGCGCACCTCGCCGGCGAAATCGAGATGCGGCGCCGAGCGCACGCCCATGCTGGGGATGACGTGGGAGAGCGCCTCGTCGGTGTCGAGGCGGCCGCGGATCACGTTGATGAAATCGACCAGGCCGGATTTCGCCAGGCGCCGGGCGATCTCGACGCCCTCCTCCTTGGAGAGGCCGCGGTCCCAATCCTCGTCGCAGACCATGCGCGCGCCGACGATGTAGTCGGGACCGACGCGGTCGCGGATCGACTTCAGCACCTCGAGGGAGAACCGCATGCGGTTCTCCAGGCTGCCGCCGTAGTTGTCCTCGCGCTGGTTGGTGGCAGGCGACCAGAACTGATCCGGCAGATGGCCGTAGCACTCGATCTCGAAGCCATCGAGGCCCCCGACCTGGCAGCGCTCGGCGGCATCGGCATAGTGGCGGAGGATGCGGGCGATGTCCCAATCCTCGACCGCCTTCGGAAAAGCGCGGTGCGCGGGCTCCCGCACCGGCGAGGGCGCCAGCACCGGGAACCAGTCGTCCTTGCTCCAGACCGTGCGGCGGCCGAGATGGGTGAGCTGGATCATGACCGCGGCACCCTGCTCGTGCACCTCGTCGGCGAGGCGCTTGAACCACGGCACCACCTCGTCCTTGTAGGCGAGGATGTTGCCGAAGACCGCGGGGCTGTCCGGCGAGACCACCGCCGAGCCGCCGATCATCGTAAGGGCGATGCCGCCTTTTGCTTTCTCCACGTGGTAGAGGCGGTAGCGGTCCTTCGGCATGCCGTCTTCGGTATAGGCGGGCTCGTGCGCGGTCGACATGAAACGGTTGCGCAGCCGCAGATGCTTCAACCGGAATTCTTGTAAGAGCGGATCGCTGGCGACCACGGAACCTTCCCCATGCGCGGTAGACGGGATGATCTTAGCCCAATGCCGGTGTCTGCCCAGCAGGAGATTCAGCGGCGGGCGCGGGCGAGGACGCGGTCGACGACAGCGCCGGCTTCGCCGACGTAATGCGCGGGATCGAGAATGCGGGCGAGCGCGGCGTCGTCGAAATACTTGCGGATGTCAGGCGTCGCCTTGAGGACATCAAGGAGCGGGCGCCGCGTCTTTGCGGCCGCGGCGGCGGCCTGTTGCACCTGGTGATGAGCGGCGTCGCGGCCGATCTTCTCGGCGAGCGCCATCATGACGGCCTCGGAGAGGATGAGACCCTCGGTGAGGCCGAGATTCTCGCGCATCTTCGCCGCATCCACCTCGAGGCCGACCGCCAGCGGCACCGCGTGGGCGAGCGCGCCGGCGGTGAGGACGAACATCTGCGGCAAGGCAAGCTGCTCGCTCTGCCAAGGGCCGGTGGCACGCTCCTGGTCCTGGACCATGGCGGTGAAAAGGATCGGGAGCAGCCCGTGAACGCCGCGCGCCGCCGAGACGATATAGGCGCTGGCGACGGGGTTGCGCTTCTGCGGCATGGTGCTGGAGCCGCCGCGTCCGGTCTCGGCGGGTTCCGCCACCTCGCCCACCTCGGTCTGCGCCAGCAGGATCACGTCGGTGGCGAGTTTGGCGAGGCTGCCGGAGACCAATCCCAGAAAGCTGCCGGTCTCGGCGATCCCGTCGCGGACCACATGCCAGGGCGCGTCGGGCGCGGCGAGACCGAGCTCCTGCGCGAGCCCTGCCGCCACCGCATGGCCCTTCTCACCCAGCGAGGCCAGCGTGCCGACGGCGCCGCCGAACTGTGCCCGGAGGATGCGCGGCCGCAGCTCCTTGAGACGATCGAGATGATCGAGGAAGGGCGCGAGCCAGACCGCACATTTGTAGCCGAAGGTGATCGGCAACGCCTGCTGCAGGAAGCTGCGCCCGGCCATGACAGCGCTGCGATGGGCGGTCGCCTGCTGAGCGAGCGCCGCAATGAGGGCGCTCAGATCCTTCTCGACGAGGGCGAGGCCGTCGCGGATCTGCAGCACCAGGGCGGTGTCGACGATGTCCTGGGTGGTGGCGCCCCAATGCACGTATTTGGCGGCTTCGGCGCCCGCGGCCTTGCCGAGCGCCTTCGCGAGCGCGGCGGCCGGATATCCCGCGAGCCGCGCGCCAGCGGCGATCTCCTTGAGATCGATGCGGTCGAGAGAGGCGCCGGCAGTGATCGCCTCGGCGGCAGCGGCTGGAATGATGCCGAGGCGCGCCTCGACACGAGCGAGCGCCGCCTCCACGTCCAGCATCCGCTGCAGCAGCGCGCGGTCGGAGAACACGCCGCGCATCGCGTCGGTGCCGTAGAGGCCGCCGAATATCTCTGAGTCCGCGGGGTTGACGGTCATGGCAGTCAGGATCGACGTGCTAGACGTCGAAGAAGACCGTCTCGCCCTTGCCCTGCAGCGCGATGTCGAAGCGATAGACTTTGACCGTCCCGTCCGCCTTGCCGGGTACACCGATGAGGGTCTGGCGCCGCGCCGCATCCTCGATCGAGCCCAGCACCGGATCCGTCTTGTTGAGCGCTTCCTCCGGAAAATAGAGGCGCGTCATCGACATGCTTCAGCAGGCCACGCGCGAAGACGCGGACGCCGATATGAGGCGCCTGCAGCGTGTTGCCGCGCCCCGGCACCGCGCCCGGCCGGATAGTGAGGAAGTGATAGTGCCCGTCCTTGTCGGTGGAGCAGCGGCCGAAGCCGCGGAAATTGGCGTCGATCGCCTTCTCCTGGCGGTCCTCGGGATGGGCGTATTTCCCGGCGGCGTTGGCCTGCCAGATTTCCAGGAGCGCGTCGGGCACCGCCGCGCCGTCGCCATCGGTGACCCGGCCTTCGATGCGGATCTTGTCGCCCTGCGCCTTGCCGCCGGCGGTGAGATCGGCCCATTCGGGATGATCGAGGCCGAATTTGAAGATAGGGCCCCGCCGTCTGCGATCCCGTGGGAATGAGCCGCATCTCAGATCCCCGTCGGGGTCTGGAGGCGGCCCCGCAGCACGATGTCGAAGCGATAGCCCAGCGCCCATTCGGCGACGCTCAGGCTCGGGTCGTAGCGCGAGATCAGGCGATTGCGCGCCGCTTCGTCGGGAATGCTGTGGAAGATCGGGTCGTACTCCAGCAGCGGGATCGCCGGGAAAATACATCTGGGTGATGACGCGGGTGGCAAAGGCGGGGCCGAACACCGAGAAGTGCAGATGCTGCGCGCGCCAGGCGTTGTGGGTGTTCCGCCAGGGATAGGCGCCGGGCACGATGGTGACGAACTGATACTCGCCGCTGTCGTTGGTGACGACATGGCCGGCGCCCAGTAAAGTGGGGATCGAGCGGCGCGTCGTGCTGATCGCCATCGTGCCGGTAGCGCCCCGCCGAATTGGCCTGCCAGAGCTCCACCAATGTGCCGCGGGATCGGACGGCCGTGCTCGTCGAGCATGCGGCCGGCGACGATCATGCGCTCGCCGATCGGCTGCGCCTTGCTCTGGCGCGTGAGGTCGGTCTTGTCGGCGCCGGTCCAACCGTCGGCGAAGCCCGGGCCGGTCACTTCGGTCAGCGTGTGCTCGAGCCGCACCAGCGGCTTCGAGGGCGCGCGCTTGACGGTGCTGCCGTAGTTCGGATCGAGGTAGGGCGGGTCCTCGCCGGGACGTCCGCGCTCGTAGCCCAGCACATCGGTCATGGCCTTGCCTCCTTGTCCATCTCCGTCAACACTTCCTGGGCATGGTGAAAGGCGCTGTTGGCCGCGGGAACGCCGGCGTAGACCGCCACCTGCATCAGGATCTCCTTGATCTCGTCGCGCGTCACGCCGGTGTTGGCGGTGGCGCGGATGTGGAGCCGGAGCTCGTCGGTGCGGCCCAGCGCCGCCAGCATGCCGATGGTCAGCATGCTGCGCGCGCGGCGATCGAGGCCCGGCCGGGTCCAGATCCCGCCCCAGGCGTATTCCGTGATGAAGCTCTGAAAATCCTCCGTGAACGGCGTGATGCGGCTCTTGGCGCGCTCCACATGGGCCTTCCCCAGCACCGCCGTCCGCACTTCCATGCCGCGCTCGTAAAGCTTGGCCATCAAGCCCATCCGCCGTCTCCTCCCACCCGATCCGTCTTGCTGCTGCCTGCCATCTTATCGCCCGATCACCGGCGCGCAAATCCGCCGCGGAGACGGCGCGGCGCCACGCCGCACCCGCCGGTCCGAGGCCTTGAAAACCCGAGATCCCGGAAAGGCTGATCCGCTCTGGGAGGGTGGTCCTCGATTCCGAGCAGTACGTCGACCCCGGAGGCTCGGATGCGACATCACGCCGCGACTAGTTCGGCAGGCAGGAGGCGAGAATGCGATCGGACAGGCTCGCGCGCCGACGAAAAGCAGCCACGGGTGACCCCGTTGCCGGCGGCGCTCGGCGCCGAGATCGGCGGTGTCGATCTGGCGGCGCTCAGCGACGGCTGAATTCGCCGCGATCTCCGACGCGCTCGACCGCTATTCCGGCCTCCTTGTCCGCGGCCAGTCGCTCACCGACGAAGACGCTCGTGGCCTTCAGCCGCCGCTTCGGCAAGCTCGACCACGCGCCGGTGCAGGAGAACGGCCAGACCTTCGTGCCGGGCATGCCTGAGGTCTATGTCGTCTCCAACATCATCGACGGCGCCGGCAAGCCGATCGGCAGCCTTGGCGCCGGCGAGGCGGTCTGGCACACCGACATGTCCTATCTGCCGAATCCGCCGGACGCCTCGCTGCTCTATGCCCTTGAGGTGCCGCCGACCGGCGGCGACACCTGGCTCCTGAGCATGAACGAGGCCTGCCGCACGCTGCCGCCGACCCTGCGCAAGGCGGTGGCAGGCAAACGTCTCAAGCACGACGGCACCTATAATTCCGGCGGATATCTGCGCGCCGGCGTCACTGCCTCGGATGATCCCCGTACCTCCGTCGGCGCTCTCCATCCCATCATCTGCGCCCATCCCCGCACCGGCGCGCCGACCCTCTATCTCGGCCGTCGCCGCAACGCCTACATCATGGGCCTGCCCCTCGACGAGTCCGAGGCGCTCCTCGACGAGCTCTGGGCGCACGCCACCAAGCTCGAGTTCGCCTATGCCCATCGCTGGCGCGTCGGCGACGTGCTGCTGTGGGACAACCGCGCCACCATGCACCGCCGCGATCCCTTCGACGCCACCTGCCGGCGCCTCATGCACCGCACCCAGATGGCGGGAAAACAGGCGCCGATCCCGGCGGCGTAGTCACGCCTTCAGGCGCTCATTGAGGGGATCGTAGAGCGGCTCGCCGCATGACCGTGGCGGGGCAGCGGTGCCCGAGGATCTCCACCTCCAGCCGCTGCCCTTCCTCTGCCAGGTCGGATCGCACATAGGCGAGCGCGATCGAGCGGCCGATCCGGAACCCGTAGCCACCCGAGGTCACCAGGCCCACCCGCGCCTCGCCGTCGAATACCGTCGAGTAGGCGGGCGTGTCCGCGTCGATCTCGCCGAGGATCAACGGGACGAAGCGCTCCCGCGAGCCCTGCTCGCGCTCGGCCAGGAAGGCGGCGCGGCCGGGAAACGTCGGACTTCTCCGGCTTGACGAAGCGCCGCAGCCCGGCCGCCGAGCGCGGACCATTCGGTGCTGAGATCCTGCTTCCAGCCGCGATAGCATTTCTCCAGGCGCAGGCTGTCCATCGCGTACAGGCCGAAGTCGCGGATGCCGTGCTCGGCGCCGGCCTCCCAGACCATCTGGTAGACCTCGCACCAGATGCTCCATCGGCACATGCAGCTCCCAGCCGAGCTCGCCGACGTAGTTGACCCGCAGCGCCAGCACTTCGGTCCCAGCCGATGTCGATGCGGTTGCGCACGGCGAGCCAGGGAAAGGCCGCGTTGCCAAGATCGGTGCGTCGGTGAGCTTCGGCGCAGCACGTCGCGCGACCGCGGCCCGGCCACCACCAGCGTGCCGTAGGCTGCCGGTCAGGTTCTCGATGCTGACGCCCGTCGGGCGGCTGGTGCTGCGCAGCCAGTCCTCGTCGTGCCATTCCGCGCTGCGGCGGCTGATCAGCCAGAACCGATCGGGCGCGAGCCGCGTGACCGTCATCTCGGTGACGATGCCGCCGCTGCTCCGTCAGGACATAGGCGAGCGACGACTGCGGCCCGCCTTCGGCAGCGCGCCGGCAACCAGGCTGTCGAGCCAGGCCGCGGCCCCGGGCCCGCTAAGCTCGAAGCTGGTGAAGCCGGCGAGATCGAGCATGCCGACGCGCTCCGCCACCGCCTCGCATTCCTCGCCCACGCCCGCGATGCCAGTCCGGCCGCCGGAAGCGTGAGCGGTCTGCTCGGCGATCCTCGGCTCCGCGGAAACACACCGCCCGCTCCCAGCCGCCGCGCGCGCCGAACAGCGCGCCCTTGCTCCTTCAGCGCGGTGATAGAGCGGCGAGGTCTTGGCCGGCCGCCCGGCCGGGCGCTCCTCGACGGGAAAGCCGATGGCGTATTCGTTCTGGTAGATCTCGAGCGCCTTGGCGACGACGTAGCTTTGGTCGGCGAACTCCGGATAGCGCCGCGGATCGAGGGCCACAGGTCCCACTCCGGCTGCCCTCCGCCACCCATTCGGCGATCACCTTGCCGGCGCCGCCGGCCTGGACGATGCCGAAGGTGAAGCACGCAGCAATGGAAGAAGTTCGGAGGCCCGGCGCCGGCCCGATCAGCGGGTTGCCGTCCGGCGCGTAGGGGATCGGCCCGTTGATGACCCTCTTGATGCCGACCGAGCCCAGGATCGGCACCCGCGCGCAGGCGCGCTCGATGTAGCTCTCCAGCCGGTCGAGGTCGTCGGGGAAGAGCTGAAGAGCGAAATCCTCGGGCATGCCGTCGACCCAATGCGGCGTCGCCTGCCACTCGTAGGGACCGAGCAGCAGCCCGTGCCGCTCCTGGCGCAGGTAGTAGCTGACGTCGGGATCGCGCAGCAGCGGCAGCTTCTCCGCCCGCGCGCCACCAGCTCCGGAATGTCCTCGGTCACCAGATACTGGTGCGACAGCGCGACGATGGGCAGGTACTCGCCCGACCATGGCCGCGATCTCGCCGCCGCGATAGCCGGCGGCATTGACCACCGACCTCGGCCTGATGTCGCCCTGCGGCGGTCTCGACCCGCCATTCGCCGCTGGGCGAGCGCGCAGATGCCGGTCACGCGGGTGAAGCGGTAGATCCGTGGCGCCGCGCATCCGCGCGCGCCCTTGGCGAACGCCTGGGTCAGCTGCGCCGGATCGATGTCGCCGTCGTAGGGATCCCACAGCGCGCCGCACGAATGTCCGTCGAGCTCGAGGAACGGATAGCGCGCCCTGATCTCGGCGGCGCCAGCAGCTCGAACTCGATGCCCTGGGCGCGCGCCTGCGCGATCACGTGGCGGAACTCGTCGACCCGCTCGCGCCTGTGCGCCAGGCGGATGCGCCGGTGACGTGATAGTTGATGGGTAGCCGACCTCGTGCGCCAAGTCGCGCATAGAGCTGCGTGGTGTAGCGCTGCAGCTTGATCAGGTTCCAGGCGGTGGAGAAGTTCGGGCAGTTGCCGGCCGCGTGCCAGGTCGAGCCCGAGGTCAGCTCGTCGCGCTCCAGCAGCACCGCATCGGTCCAGCCGAGCTTCGTCAGATGATAGAGCGCGCTGCAGCCGACCGCGCCGCCACCGATGACCACGACCCGCGCGTGACTGGGGAGCCTTGGCCATCGCCGCCGCCTTACGCGCTTCACCCGCTCCGACTTGCCGGATCGTAGAGCGGCGCTCAGCGACACGCGCGGCGGCATGCGCTCGCCGGCGACCTCGATCTCGCAAGCGGCCCGCACGTGATCCAGCTCATCGGGTCACGCGCCCTCGCTCGGCGACATAGCCCAAGCCGATCGCCGTGCCGAGCGGTGTGGCCGTACATGCCCGAGTCAGGCGCCCGACGAGCCTCGCCGTCGCGCCAGATCGGCTCGTTGTGATAGAGCAGCGGCTCGCGCGATCCTCGAGCGCGAATGCGACGAGGCGCCGGCTGAGGCCCGCCTCGCGCTGCCGCAGCAGCGCCTCGCGCCCGATGAAGCCGCCGGGCTTGTCCCAGGCCACGGCGAAGCCGAGCCCGGCCTCGAGCGGCGTGTCCTCATCGGCGATGTCGTGGCCCCAGTGCCGGTAGCCCTTCTCCATGCGGCAGCGAGTTGAGCGCGTGATAGCCGGCGTGCCGCAAGCCCGAACGGCGCGCCCGCCGTCGACCAGTCGCGTCGTAGACGCGCTGCGCGAATTCGGTCGGGACATAGAGCTCCCAGCCGAGCTCGCCCACGTAGGTGATGCGGCTCGCGCGCACGCGCGCGTAGCCGAGGTCGATCTCGCGCGAGGTCGCCGAAGGGAAAGGCCGCGTTCGAGAGGTCCGCGTCCGTCAGCGTCTGCAGCAGCTCGCGCGCTCGCGGTCCCATGACGCCCGAGCACCGCGTAGGCCGAGGTACACGTCGACCGCGACGCGCGCGCGCGTCGTCGCGGGATGCTGCGGCTGAGCCAGGCGAGGTCGCGGGTCTGGCGTCGCCGCGGTGGTGACGATGAAGTAGCGGTCCTCGGCCTCGCGCGTCACCGTGAGGTCCGCCTCGATGCCGCCGCGCTCGTTGAGCCACTGCGTGTAGACGACGCGGCCCGGCGGGCACGTCGACGTCGTTGGCGCGAGATGCGGTCGAGCGACGCGCTGCCGCATCGCGGCCCTTCGACCACGAATTTGGCGAAGCGAGGACTGGTCGAACAGCCCGACCGCCTCGCGCACCGCGCTGGTGCTCGGCGGCGGAGTGCTCGAACCAGTTCTGCCGGCCGTAGCTGTACTCGTAGTCGCGGCGTCGACTGCCCGGCGGGCGCGATACCAGTTGGCCGCTCCCAGCCCGCCAGCCTCGCCGAAGCAGGCGCCCGCGCGCCGCGAGCCGGTCGTGCAGCGCCGACTTGCCGCACGCCGCGCGCGCTCTCGACCTGGCGGTACGGCCAGTGCATCGCGTAGAGCAGGCCGAGCGTCTCGACGGTGCGGTCGCGCAGGTAGCGGCGGTTGCGCTGGAACGGCATCGCGCGGCGGATGTCGACGTCCCAGAGGTCCATCGGCGGATGGCCGTCGAGGATCCAGTCGGCGAGCACCTTGCCGGCGCCGCCGGCGGACTGGATGCCGATCGAGTTGAAGCCGGCGGCGACGAACAAGTCCGCGAGCTCCGGCGCCTCGCCGAGGAGGTAGCGGTCGTCGGGCGTGAAGCTCTCCGGGCCGTTGAAGAACAGCTGGATGCCGGTCTCGCCGAGCACCGGCACGCGGCGCATCGCGCCGCTCGAGCAGCGGCTCGATGTGGTCGAGATCCGCCGGCAGCTGCTCGAAGGCAGAAGCTCTCCGGAATGCCCTTCGTCGCCCCAGGGCTTCGCCACCGGCTCGAACCAGCCCACCAGCAGCTTGCCGGCGTCCTCCTTGAAGTAGGCGCAGTCGTCGGCATCGCGCAGCACCGGCAGATCGCGCGGCAGGCCCGGGATCGGCTCGGTGACGATGTAGAAGTGCTCGGCGGCATGCAGCGGCACGCTGACGCCGGCCGCAGCGCGCCGAGCTCGCGCGCCCACATGCCGGCGCAGTTCACCACCACCTCGGCGCGCGATCTCGCCCGCGTCGGTGTCGCACGCCGGCGACCGCGGCCCGTTGCGCACGCAGGATCGCGCGTGACCTGGCGTCTCCTCGAAGATGCGCGCGCCGCGGCTCTGCGCGCGCCCTTGGCCAGCGCCTGCGTGGTGTCGACCGGGATTGGTCTGCCCGTCCTTCGGCAGGAAGACGGCGCCGACGAGGTCGCTCGACGTCGCAGCAGCGGCCAGCGCTCGCGCGCCTCGCCGGGGCGTCAGCACCTCGACCTCGAGGCCGAAGCTGCGCGCCATCGAGGCGCCGCGCTTCAGCTCCTCGAAGCGCTCGCCGTCGCTCGCGCGACCGCGAGCGAGCCGTCCTGCTTGAAGCCGGTCGCCTGCCCGGTCTCCGCGCTCGAGCGCCCGCGTAGAGCTTGCGCCGTGTATTGCGCGAGGCGCGTCAGGTTGTGCGTCGCGCGCAGCTGGCCGACCAGCCCGGCGGCGTGCCAGGTGGTGCCGCAGGTCAGCTGCCTGCGCTCGAGCAGCACGACATCGGTGCAGCCGCGCTTCGCCAGGTGATAGGCGAGGCTGCAGCCGACGATGCCGCCGCCGACGATCACGACCCGCGCCTGGGTTGGAAACGCTGTTGTCATTGTCCGCCGAGGGCTCGCCCTGGCTCATTCCAAGGCACTGCGACCGCCCGAGGATAGGCGGCAACCTCCATGGCTTGAAGCCGTATTTTCCGCACCGATCGCCGGCGCCGAAGCCGGCGGCGGTTACCACAAAGACGGACGCCTCGAGGACCGGCGGGGACTCCGCAAAGGCGCCCTGATACTCTGGCGGCGCTGACGGGCACAGGGGTGGAGGCGGTGTCGATGGGTGCATTTCTGGGATATCTCGCGAGCGCGCTGATGCTCGGCACCTTCGGCATGCGCACGATGATGCCGCTGCGCATCATCGCGCTCGGGAGCAACCTCCTCTTCATCGCCTACGGCGTCTTCGAGCAGTTCTATATCGTCATCCTCCTCAACACGGTGATCCTGCCACTCAACATCTGGCGTCTCATCGAGATCATGCGGCTGATCAAGAGCGTGCGCAGCGCGATCAACCAGGATGACGTGTTCGATGCCCTCATCCCCTTCGGCCGGCGCATGAAGCTGCACGGTGGCGATACCATCATCCGCAAGGGCGATCTGTCGGAGGCCCTCTATCTCGTCCTCGAAGGCTCGCTCTGGGTCGAGGAAGCCACAGCAGAGCTGGGGCCGGGATCGATTGTCGGCGAGATTGGCGTGCTCAGCGGCAAGCAGCGGCGGACCGCCAACGTCACCGCGAAGACGGACTGCGTTCTCGCCCGTGTCTCCGCCGAGGATTTCCAGCGCGTCTACTTCACCAATCCTGCGGTGGGGCTCTCCCTGGTGCGCCTGGTGATCGATCGACTGATCGAGCAGCTGGACGCCCGGCGCCTCCCCAGCACGGCCGCGACCGCGTAATACCGGGATTTCAGCGGAACCAGCGCCAGGGCGGAAAAGTCCCTTGCGGAACGGGCCGACCCATGATACTTAAGTGAATGCTTAACTATCAAACTCCCCTGGATCTCACCTTCCATGCGCTCGCGGACCCCGCCCGGCGGGGAATGGTGGAACGGCTGAGTCGCGGGCCGGCCTCGGTCAGCGAGCTGGCCGAGCCCCTCGACATGTCGCTGTCGGCGGTGGTGCAACATCTGCAGGTATTCGAAATCGTCCGGCCTCGTCCGCTCCGAGAAGGTCGGGCGGGTGCGCACCTGCCGCGTCGAGCCCAAGGCGCTCGGCGTGGTGGAGGAATGGGTCGCCCGGCGCCGCGCGAGCTGGGAGCGCCAGTTCGACCAGCTCGGCGACTACCTCGCCGCCAATCCCGAGACGCCAAGCGAGAAGGACTGAGCCGATGACCGTAAGACCTGAGGCCCCCGCTCTCACCCTCCATTTCCATCCGCTCTCGTCCTATTGCCAGAAGGTGCTCGGCGCCTTCTACGAGAACGGCACGCCCTTCGAGCCGCGCATCGTCAACCTCGCCGATGCCGACTCCAGTGCCGAGCTGAAGCGGCTCTGGCCGATCGGAAAATTCCCGGTGCTGCGCGACGAGGCGCGGGACCGCACGATCCCGGAATCCAGCGTCATCATCGAGTATCTGGAGCAGCATTATCCCGGCCGCACGCGGCTCATTCCGGAGGAGCCCGAGCTGGCGCTGCAGGCGCGGCTCGCCGACCGCTTCTACGATCTCTACGTCAATGACACGATGGCGAAGATCGTCACCGACCGGCTGCGCCCGGCCGGCAAGAACGACGCTTTCGGCGTCGAGCGCGCGCGGGCGCAGCTGCAGACGGCCTACGGCATTCTCGAGCGCGAGATGGCGACGCAGCGCTGGGCCGCGGGCGATGCCTTCACCCTCGCCGACTGCGCGGCAGCACCGTTCCTGTTCTTCGCCGACATGGTAGCGCCCTTCAAGGACAGCTGCCGGCACCTCACCGCCTATTTCGACCGGCTGATGCAGCGGCCGGCGATCGCGCGGGTCGCCCGGCAGGCGCAGCCCTATCTCGCCATGGTGCCGAAATAACTCCCGGAGATCAGAGATTCCGCATGACCGAACTCTCCACCCACCACGCCACCTTCACCATCGACCGCCGCTACGACGCCTCGCCGGCGCGCGTCTTCAGGGCATGGGCGGATCCCAAGGCCAAGGCCAGCTGGTTCAAGGGCCCGCCCGACAAATGCAAGGAGACACGGCGCGAGTTCGATTTCCGCGTCGGCGGCCGCGAGCATCTGAGCGCTGCCTGGGAAGACGGCAAGACCTCGCATTTCGACGCCATCTATCTCGACATCGTGCCGGACCACCGCATCATCTACGGCTACGACATGCACCTGAACGACCAGTACATCTCGGTCTCGCTGGCGACGGTGGAGTTCAAGCCCGACGGCAAGGGCACCCGCCTCGTCTTCACCGAGCAGGCGGTGATGCTGGACGATTTCAAGGACCCCGGCGCCCGCGGCCGCGAGGAGGGCACGCGCGGCTTGCTGGACCGGCTGGACGAGCTGCTGAAGAGCTAGCCTCCTCTCGACGTCATGGCCGGGCTTGACCCGGCCATCTACGTACCGCTGCAAGGCGTGGATGCCCGGCACAAGGCCACGGCTGTCCGGTTGAGTTTATGTGGACGAAGCGCATGGCGTTGATTTACTCGGTCCAGGACGTCGGCAAACGATCCGGGACACGAGAAGAGGTTCAGCGCCATGCGGCATCAGAATAGCGTTTTCCATTCGGTTCTGAAGCATGTTCCTTGGCCGACGTTTGATCGGCTGGTGGCGCGGCATGGAGCGGATGGACGGGTTCGCCGGCTGACGACGCGAAGCCAGTTTGTGGCGCTGCTCTATGGCCAGCTTTCGGGCGCCGCGAGCCTGCGCGAGATCGTGACGGGGCTGGAGAGCCACGCCGCCCGGCTCTACCACCTGGGCGCGGATCCGGTTCGGCGCTCGACCTTGTCCGATGCGAATGCGCAACGGCCTGCCGGGGTCTTTGCCGAGCTGTTGGCGAAGATGATGAAGCAGGCCCATCGCGGGCTCCGCCGTAAGCTTGCCGAGACCACCTATCTCATCGACGCCACGGGCGTGCGGCTGAACGAGCACAGTGCCGGCTGGGCGCGGTTCTCGGCCGGGGTGTGCGGCGCCAAGGTGCATGTCATCTACGACGCCGATGCCGACCGGCCGATCTACGCCGCGGTCAGTGCGGCAAACGTCAACGACATCACCGTGGCCCAGCAGATGCCGATCGAGGCGGGGGCCACCTATGTCTTCGATCTCGGCTATTACGACTATGCCTGGTGGGCCAGGCTCGACGCCGCCGGCTGCCGGATCGTCACCCGGTTCAAGTCCAATACGCCGCTCGACTTGGTGGAAGTGCTGCCGGTGCCGCGGGGCAGCACTATCCTCTCCGATCGCATCGGCTTCCTGCCCGCTCGCCAAGCCAGGAACCGCCGCAATCCAATGCAGCAGGCGGTGCGCGAGGTGCGGCTCGTGACCGACACCGGCAAAGTGCTGCGTATTCTCTGCAACGATCTCGACGCCAGCGCCCAGGAGATCGCCGATCTCTACAAGCGGCGCTGGGCCATCGAGCTGTTCTTCCGCTGGGTCAAGCAGACCCTCAGGATCACCCGCTTCCTCGGCACCTCCGAGAACGCCATCCGCATCCAGATCGCCGTCGCCCTGATCGCCTTCCTGCTGCTCCGCCTCGCTCAATCCGCCCAGAAAGGCCTCCACGGCCCCCTCGCCTTCGCCAGGCTGGTCCGCGCCAACCTGATGCACCGCAGACGCATCGACCGCCTGCTCCACACCGAGCCAACCCCAATACTCAACCCCAATCAATTGCTGCTCCAATGGAGCTGAAACCGGAACCGGACAGTCGTGCGACAAGCGCGGGCATGACGATGCGGGTGAAACACCCAGATCCCCGCCCTCCATTGCCCCCATCCCCCGCACCCGGCACAATGATTGCAAAGCCGGCATCGTCTTGCGGGGAACTTGTGGCGGCATGACCGAGACCTACGATCCCATCGCCTTCGAGCTGTTCAAGAACGCCATCTTCTCGATCTCCGACGAGATGGCGCTGACGGTGTTTCGCACAACCTATTCGGGCGTGCTGAAAGGACAACATGGACTATTCCACCGGCTTCG
>CAVTDT010000035.1:0-16767 GCA_963733525.1 uncultured Alphaproteobacteria bacterium | reverse complement strand
TTCTCGCCGGTCAAGTCCGAGGAGGCTGGGCCCGAAAACATCAGGAACACCCGGTTCTTCTCGCGGGTCACCCCTTGCACCGCGAGCGCCACCGACGAGGTCGGCACGTCCACGATCGTGTCCACGCCTTCCTCGTCATTCCATTTCTGCGGCGATGCCGGAGCCGACGTCCTGCTTGTCTGGTGATCGGCGAAGACGATTTCCATGGGCTGGCCCAGCACCTTGCCCCCGTCATCCACCGCCATCTTCGCCGCGTCGACCGACCCTTGCCGCCGAGTCGGCGTACAGCCCCGACATGTCGTTCAGGACGCCGATCTTGACCGGCTCACTCTGCGCCTGGGCCGCGCGGCCGCCGGCGATCAGCGCCAGCGCGCCGCGCCGTCAGAATTGTCTTCGTTTTCATGGCACGTCCTCCTGAACAGGAGTCGGTCGCGTCATACGCCGAGATAGGTCTGCAGCTTGTCGAGATTCTCCTCCAGCCGGTCGTTCTCGATCATGTCGATGACCTCGCCGTGCTCACGATTAGTGGCGATCGGCCACGTCGCGGCGAAGCGGAAATTCTGCTCCACCAGCAGCATGGTGAAGCCCCTCAGCTTCAGCGCGCCGGATGACCGCGCCGATCTGCTGCACGATCACCGGCGCCAGCCCTTCGGTCGGCTCGTCCAGCAGCAGCAGCCGCGCGCCGGTGCGCAGGATGCGACCGATCGCCAGCATCTGCTGCTCGCCGCCGGAGAGCTTGGTGCCCTGGCTGCTGCCGCCGCTCGCTCAGGTTGGGAAAGATCTCGTAGATCTCCTCGACCTCCATGCCGCCGGGGCGCACGACCGGCGGCAGCAGCAGGTTTTCCTCCACCGTGAGCGCTGGCGAAAATGCCGCGCTCCTCCGGGCAATAGGCGATGCCGACCCGCGCGATCCGATAGGATGGCTGGCCGATGAATTCGCGTCCTCGAACATCACCGAGCCGGTGCGCTGCGCCATGATGCCCATGATCGCCTTCAGGGTGGTGGTCTTGCCGGCGCCGTTGCGGCCCAGCAGCGTCACCACCTCGCCCTCAGCCGACGGCGAAGCGCATGCCGTGCAGGATGTGGCTTTCGCCGTACCAGGCGTGGAGCCCGTCGACGCGCAGCAGGGTTTTCTGCGCGACCGCCGCCTCAGGCATGGCCGGTCCCCATGTAGGCTTCGACCACCTCGGGATTCGTCGAGACTTGCTGCATAGCTGCCCTCGGCCAGCATCTGCGCCGCGGGTCAGCACGGTGATGGTGTCGGACAGATCGGCCACCACGGACATGTTGTGCTCCACCATCAGCACGGTGCGGCTTCCGCCGACCTTGCGGATCAAGTCGGCGATGCGCCCGATGTCCTCGTGGCCCATTCCCGCCATCGGCTCGTCCAGCAGCAGCATCTCCGGATCAAGCGCCAGCGTCGTGGCGATCTCCAGCGCGCGCTTGCGGCCATAGGGCAGTTCGCCGCGTGATCTCGACACTGTCCGCCAGCCCCACGGCCCCCAGCAGCGCGTGCGGCGCGGTCGTTGAGGCGGTCGAGGCTGCTCTCCGAGCGCCAGAAATGAAAGGAAGTGCCGAGCTTCCGCTGCAGCGCCATGCGCACGTTCTCCCGCACGGTCAGATGCGGGAACACGGCGGAGATCTGGAACGAGCGCACCATGCCGCGCCGCGCCATATGCGCCGGGGCTCGGCGGTGATGTCCGCGCCTTGTAGTAGATGCTGCCCGCGGTCGGCTCGAGGAACTTGGTCAGCAGATTGAAGACCGTCGTCTTGCCGGCGCCGTTGGGGCCGATCAGCGCGTGGATGGTCCCGCGCCTCACCTGGAGATCGACGTTCTTCACCGCGGTGAAGCCGAGGAACTCCTTGGTGAGACCCCTGGTCTCCAATATGACGTCGTCCAATCCTGCGTCCTCCTGGCGCGAGGTTCAGTCCTCCAGCATCTTCTTCAACTGATTGCGATCGCCTGCCACGGGCGACCGCGGCGCGCAGGGGGACACTACTGACTGGCGCTCGCCGGTCAAGCCAATCCATCGTTAAAAGCTGCGCAGAAATCAGGCACGCCGCCGGATAGGCCGGCGGCGTGCCAAGATCCCTCAGGACTTGTCGACGTTCCACATGAACAGCACGGGCGCCACGATGACGCCCTTGAGGTTCTTGCGATAGGCGGTCGGGATCACGAACTGCCCGGTCTGGATATGCGGCACGTTGATGAACGCCTCGGCCTGGATCTGCTCGGCGAACTTCTTCTGCGCGGCGAGATCGGGCGCCTCGAACCACTGGTCGCGCAGCGCCTCGATCTTGGCATCGGTGGGCCAGCCGAACCAGCCCTTGGCGCCATTGCCGCGGAGCTGGGAGTGCACGGCGGGGTTCAGCAGATCGGGCGCCGCCGACCAGGTGAAGAAGATGTTCCAGCCGCCCTTGTCGATCGGCTCCTGCGAGGCGCGCCGCGTGATCAGCGTGCCCCAGTCCATCGCCTGCAGCTCGACGTTGAGGCCGAGCTTCTTCAGCAGCTCCACCGTCACCAGCGCCTGCGCGTTGACGATCGGCTGGTCGGTGGCCGCTCATCACCACGATCTTCTCGCCCTTGTAGCCCGCCTCCTTCACAGCTCCTTCGCCTTGGCGAAGTCGCGCTTGCCCGAGAGCGCCTCGGAGCCTGCGGCATTCGACATCGGCGTGCCGCAGGGGAAGAAGGAGTAGCAGGTCTTCCAGTACTTCGGGATCGCCGGCGACCGCCGCCATGTATTCCTTCTGATCCACCACCATCTGCACCGCCTGGCGCATCTTCACGTTGTTGAACGGCGGCTGCTCGGTGTTGAAGCGCAAGACCCCCATGTTGCCGAGCGGATCGGTGGTGGCGACCTCGACGTCCTTGTTCTTGGCGAGGAGCGGCACCAGGTCGGGCGGCACCAGCTCCCACCAATCGACCTCGCCGGCGTTGAGCGCGTTGGCGGCGGTCTGGGAATCCGGGATGTAGTCCCATTCCACCTTGTCGACCTTCACCACCTTGCCGCCGGCGGCCCAGCTCGGCGGCTCCTTGCGCGGCACATAGTCCGTGTTCTTCACGAAGACGGCCTTGGCGCCGGGCACCCACTCCGCCTTCACGAACTTGAACGGACCCGAGCCGATGGTCTCGGTGATCTGCGTGTTGGGATCGGTGTTGGCGACGCGCTCGGGCATCATGAAGGGCGTATTGCTGGAGAGCTTCGCCAGCCCGTCCAGCAGCAGCGCGTAGGGCTTCTTGAGGACGATCATGAAAGTCTTGTCGTCCATGGCCTTCATCTCGCCGATGACGGCCGGGAACGCCTGCCCCATCGCGTCGCGCGCCATCCAGCGCTTCAGCGAGGCGACGCAATCGGCAGCCTTCACCGGCTGGCCGTCGTGCCACTTGAGGCCGTCGCGGAGCGTGAAGGTGTAAGTGAGCTTGTCGTCGCTGATGGTCCACTTGTCCACCATCTGCGGCTGCACCTTGAAATTGGCGTCATAGGCCAGCAGCGTGTCGTAGACCATGTAGCCGTAGTTGCGCGTGATATAGGCGGTGGTCCAGATCGGATCGATGCTGCGCAGATCCGCCTGCGGGACCAGCTTGATCGTCTTGCCGGAAGATTGAGCATCGGCGGGCGGCGACACCGCCAGCGCCAGCGCCACGGCGAGCCCCGCAATCGCCCCGTTGCGTCCTAGAAAACCCTGCGAAATCCGCATCTGCACCTCCCCTTGTGACGGCACCGCTCCGGCACCGCCTGAAGGCGGGCGTCGGCAGCCGTTGATTAAAGCAAATGGCATGCCGGGCGATGCCACGGCAAGAGTATTTGCTCGCGGGGGCTGGCGGGCCGGTGTGCGTCGACGGACGCACCCCGGCCCGCAGATGATCAGGCGATCAGCGGACCGATGAGCCGGCGGTGCGCGGCCGGAGGGGGCGATGCTCGACCTGGAAGGCCGGGCGCGGCCGGCTCACCGTTGCCGCCGGAGCCGGCGGCGCGCGGCGATGGGTCTCGCGGCCGGCGTTGGGATCGCCGGGGATGCCGATCGACATGTTGGGATCGGCGAGGCGCACCTCAATGTGACGGCCGCCGACCTGGCTGCCGTTGAGCGCGGCGGCGGCTTCCTTCGCCGCGCGATCCGGAGCGATGTTAACCAAGCCGTGCGTCTTCGGAACGCCGGTCTTGGGATCGCGGGCGAGAAATGCGCTGATGACGATCCCGAAGGGATCGAAGGCCTTTGCCAGCTCTTCGTCGGTATAGCCTTGCGGCAGATTCGCGACGAAGAGATTCCCGCGAAACTTTTGCTTCCTCATGCGGCCTCCTGGCCAGCCCTATGCGCCTCTCAATATATGCCGGTCAAGGGGTCTCGCTTGTGTCGGAAAGCACACCCGCGCCGCTATGTCACACCCCCGCATGCGACGCCGGTGCCGGCCCCGCCAGCATGCGGTTTACCGTGCCACCAGGTGCCGGCCGAAGACGGCGGAGCGCCCGCGCCCGCCACATCGGCGCGAGCCCAGATCACGTCTTTCTCCTCCGATTCTGTGGCAATCGTGAGACGACGCCGCTATTTCCAGAAGCTCCGCGAGGCGAGGCGCGCGCCTTCCGCCAGCGCCGCGAGCTTGGCCCAGACCACGTCCGGGTCGACGGCGGCCTGGCCGACCCAGGTGCCGTAGCCGCAGTCGCTGCCGGCGACGACGTTCTCGCGGCCGACAAGATTGGCGTAGCGAGCAATCCGCTGGGCGATCAATTCCGGGTGCTCGATGAAGTTCGATTTCGATTCGAGGACGCCGGGGATCAGCAGCTTGCCATCCGGCAGCTTCACCCGCTCGAAGAGCGTCCACTCATGAGCGTGGCGGGGATTGGCGGCCTCGAAGGAGATGGCGCTGGGCTTCGCCAGGAAGACGACATCGACGATGTCGGCGAGCGGCACGTCGCAGTGATGCGGTCCCTCGTAGTTGCCCCAGCACACATGCATGCGGAGCTGCTCGGCCGGGATGTTGGCGACCGCGTGGTTGAGCGCCTCCACATGGACACGGGCGCGCTTGCGGAACTCCGCGACGCTGAGGCCCGCGTACTGGATGTGGCGGCCCATGGCGAGATCGGGACAATCGATCTGCAGCACGATGCCCGCCGCCGCCACGGTCTCGTATTCCTGGCGCATCGCCTCGGCGATGGCGAAGAGATAGGCGTCCTCGCTCGGATAATGATCGTTGCGGAAGAACAGCGAGACCACGCCGGGGGATGCCGCGCTCATGAAGGCGCCGGATGATTTCACTCCGGCGAGCGCGGTCTTGAGATTGTCGACGTCGGCGCGCGCGGCGCCGGGATCGCGCACCGATATCGGACCATTGCAGGCCGGCGTCTTGCGCCGCGAGCGGCCGGGATCGCCGAAGACGCGCTTCTGCAGGTTCGGAAACTCCGCCAGATCCTGATAGACGAAGGTGTTGCCGGTGCCGCCGAAGCCCGCGAGCCGGTCCTTCACATAGGTGGCGTAGCTCGGCTTCGACATCTCGCCGTCGTTGACGAGATCGATGCCGGCGGCGGCCTGCTTGCCGACCACCTCCGCCACCGCCGAGCGCACGCGGGTGCCGAGCGCCGTCGGATCGACCGGCACCCCCTCCTCCTTCGCATACATCGAGCGGATCAGATCCTCCGGCCGCGGCAGGCTGCCGGTATGGGTGGTGAGGAACCGCTCGGTGCTGCGCTGCATCGTCTTCTCCCCGTGAGCGTCTCAGGGCGTCGCGTGGTTGATGAATTCCATCGGCGCCGCGTCGCCCCACTGCGAATTGAGGCCGTCCTCGACCGGATGCATCCGCGGCTCCGCATGGATGTTGACGACGTCGGTGTCGGTCCAGTGCTCGTGCACGCGGCCCCAGGGATCCTGCCAGTAGTCGAAGACCTGGCTTCCCAGCACGTGCCGGCCGATGCCCCAGACCTGCTTGTACTTGCCGGCCTGCCTCAGATGCTCGTGGCCGAGCATGACGTCGTCGATGCTCTGCACCTCGAAGGAGATGTGATTGAGCCCGACCTTGGGACCGGCGACGCAGAGAAAGACGTGATGGTCGACATAGGTCTCGCCGCGGTCGCAGCGGTTGAAGGAGGCGATGACGTTGTCCTTCGATCCCGCATAGACCTCGTCGGAGCAGACGAGGCCGAACATCTCGCGAAACCACTTGATCTCCTGCGCCGCGTCCGGCGCCATCATGACGCCGTGACCGATGCGCTTCACCTCGGAGGGTCCGCGCGGCAGCCGCATCAGCTCGCCGGCGCGGCGCAGCTTCTGGTCGCCGGTGTTGACGATGTTGCGCCGGGTCGGCAGCGGCGGCAGCGTCGCCATGCCGCAGACGACCTCCATCTGGTAGCCATGCGGATCGCTGACGCGCACGCGCATGCCGCCGCCGGGCTCGTCGATGTGCTCGATGCCCGAGGCACCCGGTGCCTTGGCAAATCTCTTCAGATCGTCCTCGCTCTCCACCGAGAAGGCGAAGCCGCGGAACTTCGGCGGGCCCAGATGGGTCACGTGGATGTGGTGATCGGGATCGGTGCCGCGCATGTAGAGCGTGTCCCGCGTCCGCTCGGCGCGCTTCATCCCGAAATTGACGAGAAACTCCTCGGCCTCGTCCAGGCTCGGCGACTGCAGCCGCGCATAGGCGATATCGGTCACTTTGACATAAGGCATCTGCATCCTCCCGGACGAATTCCACTCAGCTCATGGGCCAGTCTACCGCATTGAGGAGCGCCGCCATACCCCGGCGCCGTCCTGATTACTTCGGCGGATTGAGTTGCTTCCAGGGGTCTTTCACCATCGGGATGGTCTCGAACTCGGTGTTGGCGAGGTGGCCATCCACCTTCTCGACCCGCCGGATGTAGACGTTCTGCACAATGTCCCGGGTCTCCGGATCGATCTCGATCGGCCCGCGCGGACTGTCGGGATTCTTCCAGGTCTTCAGGATCGCCATCGCCTGGTCGCCGTCGAACTTGCCCTTGGTGGCCTTGATCACGTCGAAGATCGCGGTCATTCCGTCCCAGCCGCCGACGGCAACGTAGTTCGGAATCACCTGCTCGCCATACTCCTTCCGCCAGGCCGCGAGGAAAGCCTGGTTCTGCGGCCGCTTCCCCGCGACGGAATAGATGCCGGCGGAGACGATGCCGAGGGGTGCCTCGCCCATATTGGGGAGCTCGTCGTCGGTGACGAGGTCCTGGGTCGCCACGATCTTGATGCCGGCGTTCTGCAGCCCGAGATCGCTCCATGCCTTCATGAAGGATGTGGCCTGCTTGCCGCCGGGAACGAAGACGAAGACCACGTCGGGTTTTACGTCTTTGATCCGCTGCACGAAGGGCGCGAAGTCCTCGTTGGCGGGCGGGAAGCGCACCGAGCCCACCATCTCGCCGCCGCCGTCGGTGAAGCCCTTGGTGAAGGCGCCCTCGCCGTCATGGCCGGGGATGTAGTCGCTGACCGCGGTGTAGCCGCGCTTCCAGCCCTGGGCCACCGCCCATTTCCCCATGGGATAACCCTGCTGCCAGATGGTGAAGGAGACCCGCACTACATAGGGCGAGATGCGCGGGATGGCGACGCCGGCGGCGTTCATCAGCACCAGCGGCACCTTCGCCTCGGCGGTGAGCGGCGCCACCGCCGCCGCGACCGGCGAGGAGACGAGACCGGTCAGGATCTGGACGTGGTCTCGGGTGATGAGCTCCTGGGCCAGGCGCTTCCCCACGTCGGGATTGCTGCTGGTGTCGTCGCGCCGGATGATCTCGATCTTGACGCCGGACGGCAGATCCTTCTCGTGCAGCTTGGCGTAGAGGCTGAGGCCCTTGTCCATGGAATCGCCGGCTTGCGCCAGGAATCCGGAATAGCTCGTGATGAGCCCGATCTTCACCGTCTGAGCCGCGGCCGGCGCCGCCAGGACAGCCGCGGCCGCCACCGTCATCAGCACCGCGCGCAAGCCCGAATGTCCCGGCATCGCTGTTCCTCCCCCTTCTACGCGGCCGCATCCTAGCGTCACCGCTGATGTCGGTGCGCCCCTGTGGCTTCACTATATCGGGAGGGCAGGCGGAACAGGCGCAGGAAAGGTGGGCAGACGTGGGCAGCCGATCACCGCGCCGTGATGGCCCCGCACCATGCAAGTCGGCGGCGCCAGTGTTACAAAGGCAACCGAAGCCGCCGGAAGGGGAACTCCGGCGCCGGAATAACCAAAAGGGGGAAACCGATGAGCGACGCGATCGACGCCCGGAAGCTGATCGTACCCGGCCTCGCTGGGCTCTACGAGAAACTCTCGCCCTACAGCTACTCCTTCATGCGCTTCAGCGCCGGCGCGGTGCTGATACCGCACGGTGTGCAGAAGGTGTTCTTCGGCTCGATCGCCACCTACGCCAAGGTGATCGGCGACCACGGCCTGCCGATGCCGATGCTGCTGGCCTATCTCACCTTCATCTCGGAGTTCGTCGGCGGGATCTGCCTGGCGCTCGGCCTCTTCACCCGCATCGCCGCCGCCATGGTCTTCATCCAGATGACCGTCATCATCACGGTGTTCCAGTGGCAATTCGGCTACTTCTGGACCAACCGCGGCTACGAGTACGCGCTGCTCTGGTGGCTGCTTTGCCTCGCGATCTTCTTCCGCGGCGGCGGCCGCTATTCCCTCGACCGCCTCATCGGCCGGGAATTCTAAGTCTCTAGGCGTAGCGGGAGATCAACTTCGCGATCTGCGGTCCGAGAAGGATAACGACGAAGACCCGCAAGGTCTGGATCGCCAGCACGGTCGCGACATCGGCGTTGCTGCCGACGGCGATGATGGCGACGGAATCGAGACCGCCCGGGCTGGTCGCGAGATAGGCGGTGAGCGCGTCCAGATTGAGGAGCGAGGTGAGCATCCAGGCGGAAAAGCCGCAGAGCCCGATCAGCATCGCGGTCGCCAGCAGCATCTGGGGAATGGCGCCGGAAGGCGTAGGTCAGCGCCTCCCAGGTGAAGCCGAGCCCGATGTTCCAGCCCACGACGGCATAGGTAATGCCGAGGAGCCAGTGCGGCAGCTCGATCACGACGGCGCCTGTCGTGTGCAGGACGGCGCCCACCAGCATCGGCACCATGAAGCCGCCCGCCGGCACCCGTGCGCGGCGCCCGAGCCAGGCGCCCAGAAGCCCGATGGCAAGCGTCTCGCCGAGCGACAGCAGCGGCGTGTCGGAGAGTCGCCCCGGCCAGCAACGGAGCGGCAGGCGCGGCGGGAGCGCCGGCCATCCCGATCAGCAGCCGCGAGACCAGCGAGGCGGTCAGCACCACGATGATGACGCGGAGATAGAGCATGAAGGCGACGAGGCGAACGTCGGCGCCATATTCCTGCGCCATCACGATCATCGCCGAGGCGGCGCCGGGAGAGGAGCCCCAGGCCGCCGTGGTTCCCGGCAGCGCGCCGTACTTGACCAGCGTCCAGCCGACGACACCGCCGGCGGCGACGGTGGTAGCGACCACCAGCAGCATCTCCGGCCAATCCCGGGCGATGGAATCGAGGATGTCAGGCGTGATGCTGCGGGCGACGAGGCAGCCGACGATCCCCTGCGCCGCCGTGAAGGACCACGGCGGCGGTCGCAACCGGCTGCCGCCGACCCCGAAGGCGATGGCAAGGATCATCGGCCCCAGCAACAGCGCCGCCGGCACCGCCACCCGCTCCAACAGCCAGCCCGCCAGCAGCGACAGCGCGGCCAGCGCCGCCCATCTCCAGGCCTGAGAGATCGACATCACCGGAACGCCTGGTATGGCGCGGCCTAGCCCGTCGTCTGCACTCGTCGGAGTGACGGCGGATCGGAGTGGACAGCGAGGCGGTGCATAGGCGGGCTCTCGATGGTCATGAAACCTGCAATACAAAGTCCAGTGTAGCGGGGGTCATCGGCCGCGCGGGACGGATTCGACAGGCCGCTCCGGCCGTGCCAGCCGCTTCGCCAGGAAATCGCCCAGCACTTCTACGCGGGCGGGGCGCGGTCCACCCGGCGGGGTGATGAAATGGAGGGCGCTCGGGCGCAGCGACCATTCCGGCATCACCGCCTCGAGGCGCCCGTCCGCAAGCTCGTCGCGGACGATGAAGTCCGGCTGCACCGCGAGGCCGAGACCCGCGATCAGCGCCGGCATCAGCGCATCGGCGTTGTTGGCGCGGAGCGGCCCCGCCGGCCGCACCACCGCCTCCTCGCCGGCGCTGTTGCGGAAGCGCCAGATGTCGGGGTTCGGCAGGTAGGTGTAGCCGAGGCAGGCGTGCTCGGCGAGGTGGAGCGGGTGCGTCGGCCTGCCGCGCCGCGCGAGATAGGCTGGCGACGCCACCAGGATGCGGGCAACGCCACACAACCGCCGCGCCACCAGAGAGGAATCCGGCAAGGCCGCGATGCGGAGCGCGGCATCGAAGCCGTCGCCGATGAGATCGATGGTGGCATCGCTCAGATGGAGATCGACGACGACCTCGGGATAGACCGTGAGGAAGTCCGGCAGCAGCGGCGCCACCTGGGTGAGGCCGAACGACATCGGCGCCGCCAGCCGTACCAAGCCGCGCGGCCCGGCGGATTCGGCGAGGATCCCGTCCTCCGCGGCCTCGCCCTCGGCGAGAATGCGGGCCGCGCGCTCGGCGAGGCGCCGCCCGGCATCGGTGAGGGCGAGGCGCCGCGAGGTCCGGTTGAAGAGGCGGGTGCCGAGACGAGCCTCGACCCGGCCTACCGCCTTGGAGACCGTGGCTTTCGAGAGCCTGAGTTCCGCCGCCGCACCGGCGAAGGAACGCGCTTCCACCACCTTGGCGAAGATGGCGAGACCTTCGAGATCCGGCAGCTTCGGCATCGCATTCCTGGAAACGATGTGTTTCCATAGTTTCTATTTTTATCTCTCTCTGTCGAGACCAAATTTCCTGGCAACGGACACCCTGACACGACGGAGAATACGGACATGATCGAGCGCAGACCCCTCGCCCAGCTCGGCGCCGCCAACCACGGCTGGCTCAACGCCAAGCACCACTTCTCATTCGGCGAGTATTTCGATCCCGAGCGCATGGGCCACGGCGGCCTCGCGGGTGTGGAACGACGACGAGATCGCGCCGGACACCGGCTTCCCGCCGCACGGCCACGCCGACATGGAGATCATCACCTATGTCCGCGAGGGCGCCATCAGCCACAAGGACAATTTCGGCAACGAGGGCCGCACGCCCGCCGGCGACGTACAGGTGATGAGCGCAGGCACCGGCATCCGGCACTCCGAATACAATCTGGAGCCGGTGCCGACCCGGATCTTCCAGATCTGGATCCTGCCGGACCGCCGCGGCGGCCAGCCGTCCTGGGGCGCCAAGGCGTTTCCCAAGGGCGACCGCTCCGGCCGCCTGGTGACGCTGGCGAGCGGCGTTGCCGGCGACACCGACGCGCTGCCGATCCGCGCCAATGCCCGCGTGGTCGGCGCCACGCTGAAGGCGGGCGAGAGCGTCGACTATAAGCTCGGCGAGGACCGCCACGGGTATCTCGTGCCGGCGACGGGCGCGGTGGAAGTCAACGGCGTCCACATCGACGCCCGCGACGGCGCCGCGATCTCGAAACAGGCCATGGTGACGATCAAGGCGCTGGAAGACTTGGAGATCGTCCTGGTGGACGCGGCCTAGCAGGTTGCGGGATCGCGGGCGCCGAACCCGCGTTCCCTGCTACCATCGCCGGCGATGTTTCCGCCCGAGCGCATCGTCTGCCCGACCGAGGAGACCGTGGAGACGCTCTATCTCCTCGGCGAAGCGGCGCGCATCGTCGGGATCTCCGGCTATACGGTGCGACCGCCCGAGGCGGGACGGGAGAAGCCGCGGGTGAGCGCCTTCACCTCCGCCGACATCGAGAAGATCCTGGCTCTCGCGCCGGATCTGGTGCTGACTTTCAGCGACCTGCAGGCGGAGATCGCCGCCGATCTCATCCGCCGCGGCATCGCCGTGCACGCCTTCAATCAGCGCGATGTGGCGGGCATCCTCGCCATGATCCGCATGCTCGGCGCCCTCGTCGGCGCCGGCGATCGCGCCGCGGCCCTCGCCGACCGGCTCGAGACCGGCCTCGCCGCGGCGCGGGAGCGCGGCGCGCGCCTGGCGCATCGGCCAAGGATCTTCTTCGAGGAATGGGATGACCCCCTGATCTCCGGCATCGGCTGGGTGTCGGAGCTGATCGAGGTCGCCGGCGGCATCGACGTCTTCGCCGAGCGCGCCCGGAAAGGCGCCGCGCGCGACCGCATCGTCACCGCCGAGGAGGTCGATCGCCCGCGCCCCCGATCTCATCATCGGCTCCTGGTGCGGCAAGAAGTTCCGGCCGGAGCGAGTGATCGCGCGGCCTGGCTTCGCCGAACTTCCCGCGGTGCGGACGGGCGCCCTGCACGAGATCAAGTCATCCCTTATCCTGCAGCCTGGGCCGGCGGCGCTGACCGACGGGCTCGCCGCGATCGAGAGGCTGATCGCCGGATGGGCCGCGACCGCGCGCTGATCACACCGGAGGCACCGGCGTCAGCGACCCGCTGACTGCGGGCAACTGCGCGCTCGGCGGGTCCGCGAGCCCGCCAGAGGCTTGCTCCGCCGGCACCGAGGCCGCGACGGTCCCGGCTCCCCGCCCGATCAGGAACAGCGCACGCCAGTCGGCGCTGCGGCCGAACTCGATATAGCGATAGGACAGGCCGCTCACCGCCAGCAGCAGCACCAGATAGGCCGGGACGGTGCGCGCGAGATCGTCAAGCGGAGCGAGGTCGGCCTTGAAGACATGGCGCAGCAGCGGCTCGTGCCAGACATAGAGGCTGAAGCACATCATGCCCAGCACCTGGATCGGTCGGTTGGCGAAGATCGCCTTCAGTAGGCCCGGCGACGTGGAGAGCAGGCCCGCCACCACCAGGGCGAAGCCGAGAGTGACGGCATCCTGAAACAGGAACGCATCGGCGAGCCCGGCAAGGGGCGACCGTTGACTCCAGATCGCCGCCGCGACCACTAGTGCGCCGGCGGCAACGGTGAGACCGGGACGGCGGACCAGATGCGCGCCGCGTGGCTGCATCGCGAAGAGCCGCGCCAGGATCATGCCGGCGACGAAGATCTCCAGGCTCGCCACCAGCCCCATGCCAAGCGGCTGAATGGCTTCCTTCGATCCCGGATCCGACAGCACAAAGCCCAGGTATTTCGAGGTCCAGCTGAGCGCGAGGGCAAGGGCCAGGAGCCTTGCCGCGCCGAGCCGATGCATGCCGAGGGCGATCACGGGGAAGAGGACACTGAACCAGATCTCCACGCCCAGCGACCACAGCGGGGGATTGAAATAAGGCTCGAAGCCGTGCGGCGAGAACGTAAAGAGCGCTCCAGCGATGGCGACGAGCTCGAGCAGGAACTTGGTCTCGTGGATCGGCGCGTCCTGATTCAGGACGAGGCAGAGGAGCGCGACGATGTAGTAGAGCGGCAGCAGCCGCCGGGCGCGACGGCGATAGAAGGCGAGCCAGTCCTGCCGCGTCGCGAGCGGCACCCGGCCCTGGGCGATCGGCAGGTAGAGGACGAAGCCGGAGAGCAGGAAGAAGAGCTGAACTCCGATCCAGCCGTAAGAGAAAAAGAAGTACGGCGCATCGGAGCCGGCGAAGCGATAGAACGTGCTGTCGGGCTTGAAGTAGAGCGCGAACAGATGCTGCCAGATCACGGCGCAAATCGCGAAGCCGCGCAACCCGTTGATCACGTCGAGCTTGATGTGCGGCTTGGACCGCAGCAGATCCGGTGGCCGCATCGCGTCCGCGCTCCGCAGGCCGGGATCGAGCGGCATCATGTCGAGCGTTCCAAACTCAAAGCCGGCCGCAAGCTTCCGGCGCTCCTCATCGCCAATCCGCGAGCGCAATGTACGAGGCTCGTCCGAAAGCGTGAGGAGATTTGGGTAAAATCCTTCGCATCGGAAGCGCAGCGGGAACCGGTCATGCCCCGATATAGTGCGGGAATCGCTGCATGAAGATGCATGTCAATTGTGGGAGGCCTCGCCGGCCTTCAACCCGCGACCAACCTCTCGACGTCAGCGGTTTCCAAGCATGACGCCGGGATCGCCCAGCGCGCGCCAGAGCTATGCCGCCGCGAGCGGTGCGTTGAGGCGAAGGCCGGGGACGCTGACGCCGCCGCGCTCGCCGGGCATGACCGAGCCGTAGCGCTCGGCAAAGACCGCCGGCAACGGACGCGCCCCTGGTGGAGCGAGCCAGAGCCGCAGCAGATGCCGTTTGCGCTCGGGCTCCGGCCAGTCCTCGAAGCCGGTGCGGTCGTGCAGCAGCGTGTGATTGTGCACGAGCTGGATGTCGCCGGGGTGGAATTCCATGTGCATGTGGAACGCGGGATCGTTGGCGAGCGCGTCGAAGAGATCGAGGGCCTCGACCTGCTGTTTCGTGAGCGGCGCCACGTCGGGAAAGCGCCGCGCGCTCTCGATGTATTGCCGCTGGTAGATCACCGAGAGCAGGCCCGCGTGCCAGCTGAAGACGGGAATGCGGAAATAGGGCTTGGCGCCGGCGGGCACCTCGCCGCGCCGATCGGTCTCGATGGGCGCAAGGAGGACCGACAGCAGATCCAGGCGACGCCGGCGGATCTCGTTGTAGATCGTGACAGCGCTCACCAGCGCCGAGAGCCCGCCCGACTTCGCCGTCTTCAAGCACATAAGCCCGACGATGTCGCAGGAGTCCGTATGGAAGGTCTGTCGCTCGCTGGTCTGGTAGATGCGCGCGGTCGGGTCGGCGCTGCTGCGGCCGAGATCCTGGACGTGACCGAGCACGTGCCCTTGGGCGTTCTGCGCACGGGCGGCGCCGATGTGGCTGCCGATGCCAAAGAAGGCGATCGCCGCCCGGCGGACGTCGTCCGGAAACACCGGCAGGCCGCGGATGAGGGCGAAGCCGCGACCATCGAGCACCTCGCGGCAGACGCGGGCGAGACGCGGCGCGAGCGTCGGGAGAGGAAAATCGGCTGGGTGGATCGCGGCGATATCGACATCGGATGCCGCGAGACGCTCGGTGGCGGCCGCCACCTCCGCGCTCTCCGCGGGCGTCAGAACCTCGAGCCAATCCCGGCGAGCCGCCATCGCCGGTCCGTGCCAGGCGGCGGGACCCTCGATGCGGTCGGGGAGGTCGGCGAGATCGGGAATCGTGGTCGGCATATTGTCCGGCGGCACTGGATTGCGGAAAATCGAGGGATACCACAAATCGCCGCCAGGCGCGGCAACAAGGTCTCGTCTCGCGCGAGCTCGCGCATGCGCTCTGACACTTGACGGCCTACCTGGGCTGACCCGCAGGATGGGCATCCCTGTGTGACGCAGTCGAGGATGGAAGGAAGCCGATGGGCAAGGACGCGAGCGCGCCGATGCGGATCTGGTATCAGAGCTTCGTCGATCCCCAGGAGCAGGCGCCCTATATGGATCGGCTGCGCGACCGGCTGCGGCGGCTGGCCGCGCCCAGGGCCACCGTCGACGTATTCGGCATCGCGCCGCCTGACCGTTTCTTCCACCCGCTGACCGAGTTCCGCTGCGCCGACCGGACGATCCGCAACGCGTTGCGGGCCGAGCGCGAGGGCTACGATGCCTTCGTCATCGGGCACTTCCAGGAGCCCGGCCTCACCGAGTGCCGCGGCGCCGTGGGGATTCCGGTCATCGGCCTCGGCGAGGCAACGATGCTGCACGCCTGCTCGATCGGGCGGCGCTTCGGTCTCGTCACCATCGACCCCGTCTTCGTCCCCTGGCACGAGGAACAGATCCTCCGCCACGGGCTCGAGCGGCGCTCCGCCGGCGTGCGCGCGATCTCGGCGGATCTGCCGCGCTTCATGCGCGCCTTCACCGATAAAAGCGAGCGCGAGTCCGTGCGCGCGGATTTCGCCGGCCAGGTCGGGGCGCTGATCGCCGGCGGCGCCGACGTGCTGATCCCGGCCGGCGGCCTGCCGATGCTGCTCTTCTCAGAGGAGCAGCCTTTCAACATCGGCGACGCCGTGGTGCTCGAAGGAATTGCAACCGTGCTCAAGACCGCCGAGATGGCGGTGACGCTCTGCCGGCTGACCGGCACCGCCGCGAGCCGCGGCGGCCTCTACGGCAAGGCGCCCGCCGGCGCGATTGCCGATTTCCTGGCGCCGCGCGCCGATGGGTGAGGGTTCCGCACAGGGGCGCTATTTACGCGCGAAGCTCAGCCGACATTCCCCGTCGGCGAAAGCACGTGGATCACCCGGTTGACCAGGAGATCCTTGGTCTTCGTCCGGTACTCCAGCATGTGCGGCGTCGCCGCATGTGCCGCCAACGCCGTCGCGCTGGTCCATTTCTCGATGACCACGTAGGTGTCCGGTCCCAGCTTGGTCTGATTGGTCCGATCCCCTCGGCATCGGTCGCGGCACCGTACTCGATGCAGCCTTCCTCCTTGCGTACCACAGGAACGACCGCGCGGAACGCGGCCAGTACCTCTTCGCGTTTCCCCGGCTTCGCGGTGATGATTGCCAGCACATGGATCATGATCGTCGGCTCCGCTGTCGATTGCGTCGACTACGGTACCGGCGGAATGGCGGATTGGCCAGCCGGCCCTGGACTTCGCATCGGGCGAGGGTCAGCGCCCTCCGGGCGTTCGACAGGAGAAAGCCCGCCAGTTTTATGGCTGGCGGGCTTTGTGGTTTTGCTGAGGGAGTGAATTGTTGGTTGCGGGGAGAGGATTTGAACCTCTGACCTTCAGGTTATGAGCCTGACGAGCTACCGGGCTGCTCCACCCCGCGTGAGGTGTCGGGAGAGGTTGGACAGGGTTTTGAGGGAGTGTTGGGTTGGGGATGCTGCTGCAAAACTCCGCTCTGATCCTTG
>CAVTDT010000034.1:0-6799 GCA_963733525.1 uncultured Alphaproteobacteria bacterium | reverse complement strand
CCCTCCACCTTGCCCTTCGCGAGAAGCATACAGAGCTGGCGGAGTGCGTCGCGACCGTAGTGGCCTTTCGAGATTGTCCTCGGGCCGAAACAGGCCTTGGCCGCCGGTCTGCCGCTGGCCACGGGTGATTGCGCCCAAGGTGTCGAGGCGGCGCGCGATGGTTGAGAGAAAGCGCTTCTCGGCCTTTACGTCGGTCGCGAACGGCCGGAATGGCGGCGGTTGGGCCCGGTTGGTGCGATTGGTGCGGCCAAGGCCCTGGATCGCCGCGTCCGCTTTCCAGCCGGGCTCGAGCAGATAGTTGACGCGCAGGCGGCGGTTAGCTGCGCCCCGTGCCGCCGGCGTCCGAGAACACCAGGATGCGCTTGACGTCGTCCATGAAAGCCGCGGTCTCGGCGAGATTGGCCGAGCCGGCGCGGTTCTCCACCATCAGCCGGTCTCTCGTGCGGATGACGCGGCGCGAGCGCCCCGTCACCTCCGCGACCATCTCGGTTCCGAAGCGTTGGACGATCGGTCGAGGGCGCCGGGGACCGGCGGGAGCGATGCGAGTTTCTCGATCAGGCGATCGCAGCGGGCGACGGCTTCGCGGCTCTCGACCGGCTGGCCGTCGCGATAGACGGGCGGGGAGGAGAGATTGCCCTCGGAGTCCGTTACCGGCTCGTAGAGCTGCACCGGGAAGGAATGGGCGAGATAGTCGAGCACGCACTCGCGCAGCGTGATGTCGACCTGCACGTCGCCCCATTCTTCCGTCGGAATCTCGGCCAGCCGGCGCTCCATCAGCGCTTCGCCGGTCGAGACGATCTGGACGACGGCGGCGTGGCCAGCCTCGAGATCGCGCGCGATCGAGCGGATCAGCGAGGGCGTCTTCATTGACGTCAGAAGGTGCCCGAAGAAGCGCTGCTTGGCGCTCTCGAATGCTGACCGCACGGCGGACTTCGCTTGGGCGTTCAGCGCGCCGGTCTCGCCGGTGATATTGGCGGCCCGCATCGCCGCGTCGAGATTGTTGTGGATGATTGCGAAGGCGCACGCGTAGGCATCGTAGATGCGGATCTGCTCGTGAGTGAGCTGGTGCTCGATCAGCTCGTATTCGACTCGCTCGTAGGAGAGCGAGCGTGCGGCGTAAAGGCCGAGCGCCTTCAGATCGCGCGCCAGCACCTCCATCGCCCCGACGCCGCCGTCCTCGATTGCCTCGACGAACTCGGCGCGCGTCGCGAATGGGAAGTCCTCGCCGCCCCACAGGCCGAGGCGCTGCGCGTAAGCGAGGTTATGGACGGTGGTCGCGCCAGTCGCGGAGACGTAGACCACACGTGCGTTCGGCAAGGCATGCTGGAGCCGGAGGCCCGCGCGTCCCTGCTGCGAGGCGGCCTGGTCGATGCGTTCGCTCTTGGCGCCGACAGCGTTCTGCATAGCATGGCTCTCGTCGAAAACGATCACTCCGTCGAAGCCGGAGCCCAACCAATCGACGATCTGCCGAACGCGCGAAAGCTTCTCGCCGCGCTCATCGGTGCGCAGCGTGGCGTAGGTCGTAAATAGGACGCCTTCCGCGAGCCGGATCGGCGTGCCCTGGCGGAATCCGGCTTCGTCGACGGCGGTCTTCTCATCGTCGCTGGCGAGGAATTCCGGCAGCGCCTCGGTTTCACGGTCCTTGCTCGCAACCTCGGCAGCCTGATCGCCATCGATCAGGCGCAGCGGCTCCGGCAGCCAGCCGGTGTCCGCCAGCAGCCGTTCGGCCTCCTTCGCCATCTCCGCTCTTCTTCAGGTGGTCGATGAGTTGCGCCGCCCGCTCGCCTGCGCCCTCACCGCCTCGAGGATGCGGCGCTTCGGCACGCGGCCGAGGTAATTGTCGACCGTCGGCTTCTAGCCGGCTTCCACCATATCGAGCCCGACTGCACGGGCCAGACGATCGGCCTGAACGAGACGACGATCGAGCCCGTGCTGCGGGATGCCGGGGCCGCCGTAGCGGTCGGCCTTCTCGTAAAGGGCGTTGACGCCGTAGCTGACGCAATGCGCCAGCAACGACAGGCGGCTCGCATCGTCGAGCGCGGCGAGCCAGTCCCACAGGGCCTGGTCGTCCTGGGGCAAGTTCGTCTTCCACGCCTCGTGCCGCTCGGCGACCGATTTGGCGGACGCGCTGTCCTTGCGCTCGGCAGCCTGGACGTTGAAGAAGACGTGCCGGACGGAGGCTTCCAGGCACCCGCCGGCCGACGGCGTCCGCTGGAACGCATCGACGACGAACTTGTGCAGCAGCGCCGTCATGGCGACATGCGGGTTGTTCGCCAGGGCGTCGCGCAGCGCCAGCGTGCGGTGGGCGGTCAGCTCCATCACTAGCCGATCCGGCAGCGGCTTGACTGCGTCGTCGTCATCCTCCTCGGGCTCGGCCGCTTGGCCGCCGATGGTGATGACGGCGCGCTGCACGGTCGGTGTGGGGGGCTCGGTGCCGTCTTTGCCCGTGGTCTCGCCCTCGCCGTTGGCGCTTGGTCCAGGTCGTCGACGGCCCTTCGTCTTCGGGCCGAACGTAGCCGCGCTCGACCGAGAGAGCGCCGTCGGCGTCGATGCAGACGAAGACGCCGGCGCGGGCGATATCGGCCGGATCGTAGGTGACGGGCCGATCCTCGAAGGCGGCGAGCGCCGTCTCGATCTCGCCGAGCCGCTCGTCGACCTCGTCAGGCAGTTCGTCGGCGCCCTCGTACTCGGCTTCGAGCTTGGCGTATTCGGCATTCAACGCGTCGATCGTCGCCTGCTCCTCGGCGGTCAGCTCCGCCGCCACGCCCGTCGAGTTCGCGCAGGCCATGGGTATGGCCGTAGGGGAAGTCGGTCGCGACCTCGATCCACTTCCAGCCCTCGGCGGCGATCTTCTCCGCCTCGGCCTTCAGCTTCTCGGCGACCAGGCTGTCGAGCAGGGCCACGTTCTCGAGCCAGCCGCCGTCGTCCTGCTGGAAGAGGTCGCGCAGCACCGACGCCGCCGGCGGCCTCATAGGCGTCGAGACCGACGAACACCGCCCGCTTGTCGGAGGCGCGCACGGTCTTTTCCGTCAGCATGCGGCGGATCTGATAGGGCTCCTTGGACCAGGACTTCTGCGATCGCCTGCCCAGACCTGCTCCTGGCGGGCGTGATCGGTCGAAACGGTGAAGGCCATCAGCTGCTCGAGCGACATGCCGTCCTCGGCGTAGACGTCGAGCAGCGCCGGCGAGACCGAGGCGAGCCGCAGCCGCTGCTTCACGACGTTCACCGAAATGAAAAAGGCCGCGGCGATCGTCCTCCTCGGACCGGCCCTTCTCGCGCAGGGCCTGGAAGGCGCGGAACTGGTCGAGGGGATGGAGCGGCGCACGCTGGATATTCTCGGCGAGCAAGTCGTCCTCGGCGAGGATGTCGGTCGCCGGATCGCGCACCACGCAGGGCACGGGCGCGGTCTTGGCGAGGCGCTTCTGCTTCACCAGCAGTTCGAGCGCCCGGTAGCGGCGGCCGCCGGCCGGGATCTCGAACATGCCGGTCTCGGCTGCCCTCGGCGTCGAGCACCGGCCGGACGCTGAGGCTTTGCAGCAGCGTGCGCCGGGCGATGTCCTCGGCCAGCTCCTCGATCGAGACGCCGGCCTTCACGCGCCGGACGTTCGACTGGCTCAGCACCAGCTTGTTGAAGGGGATGTCGCGCGAGGACGACAGGGTGATCTTCTGAACGGCAGTAGCCATCGGGATAGTCTCCGCGACGGGCGGCCCGAGAGCCTCTCTCTCGGCCTCCAACCCGTCACGAAATCCCCTCAGCCCTCTTCCTCTCGATCGGGCCGCAGATCCGTAAAGCCGGAAAAGCGGCAGCGCGCAAAGCCGGATTGGCGCGAGGAGGCCCAGCGTCATGCGGCCTCCATCTCCCTCGACGCGGCATCCCGCAGCTGGAGCTGGCCGTCCGTCGGGAAGGAAGCCGAGGAGGTAGTCTGCGGCCTTGCTGGCCTGCGCGGCGGCCCGGACGATGGCGCGGTTGTCCTCGCGCAGCACTTCGAGCCAGGAGCCGATGTAGTCGGCGTGGCGCACGGTCGGCACGATGCCGAGCGACGCGCAGCAGAAGGCCGCGATCATCTCGGCGACCAGCTCCTCGAACGCGTACTTCTTCGTGCCGAAAGAGCCGGAGAGATCGCGGTTGAGCCGGTGCGGCGCGCCGCTGGCGTGGACACATTCATGCAGCGCCGTGCGGTGCCAATTGATCGGCTCGAAATAGGCCTGCGGCGGCGGGACCTGCACATAGTCGGGCGCGGGCACGTAGAAGGCGCGATTGCCGCCGATGCGGAAATCGATGCCGGTCGCCTTGATCAGCGCCTCGACCTTGCGGCTCGATCAGCCCGGGCTCCGGCGGCGGCGCGGCGACGGCGATGTCGTCGGGCAGGCCTTCGCATTGCGCCAAGTTGAAGACGGTGAAGCGCTTGAGGAACGGGATCGCCTGCGCTTCCTCGCCGGTCTCTCGCGCCCGCTTCTTCTCGTCGTCGGGAATGAAGCGGTCGGCATAGACGACGGTGGTGCCGTGCTCGCCCTTGCGGACGTTGCCGCCGAGCGACAGGGCCTGGCGAAACGTCAGCCAGCTCTGGCTCGGGAAGCCGTGCTCGATGACGGCGCCCCAGAGGATCAGCACATTGATCGCCGGAATACGCCGGCCGGTGGCGGCGTTCTTCGGCATGGCGAGCGGCGCCTTCGCCGCCGCCGTTCCCCAGGGCTGGACCCAGGGCACGCGGCCGGCCTCCAGCTCGGCGATGATCTTGGTGGTGATTTCGTCGTAGAGGCTCGTCCGGCCGGAGCCGGAACGGGCGCGAGCGGTCTGTCTGGACATCGCGGATCTCCGCGACGGGCGCCGGGAGCCTCTCTCCCAGCCCTCAACCCGTCACGGAAAACCCGTCCGCACTCTCACTCTCGGGGCGTTGCGGGGTGTCCCCGCAGAAGGGGTCGGCCGAGACGACAGGCTCGGCCGCAGGGGAAGGCTTTCCCCTAACGCTATTTGGGATAGTATCGAATTATCGTAGTCTGGCTACGATCCGATGCGCCGAATCCAAGCTTGGCCGATCTTTCGAATTATTGCTATAATCGTAGTATGGCTACGACTCACAGGAACAAGCTAAATCAAGCTCTATACCCGCCTGGCGCCGGGGACGCCGCTGACCTCCGAGGACCTCGCCGCCCTGGGGATATCGGCCGATCTCGCCGTCCACTATGTCCGGGCCGGCTGGCTGCAACGGCTGGCGCGCGGCGTCTATTGCCGGCCCAACGATCCGCCCGCCTTGCACCCGAGCCTCGCTCTGCTGCAGCGGAGCTTCGACGGATTGCATGTCGGCGGCAAGTCCGCGCTCGACTGGCATGGCATACGCCACTACGTGTCCCAACGGCCCGTCCTTCACCTTTACGGCTGGAAGGCGGGGCGCCTTCCGGAGTGGTTCACCCAGCGCTTTCCGGCCGAGTACCACCGCAAGCGGCTGTTCGAGGAGCGACCCCGACGCGCTGCTTCATGTCCGGCCCTTCGAGAACCGCAAGGGCGGCCCGCTCGTCTCGGCGCCGGAGCGCGCGTTGCTGGAGGTGTTGAGCGAAGTCGGCGTCCGGCAGCCGCTGCAGGAAGCGCGCGAGCTGGTCGAGAGCACCTACAGCCTGCGCGCCGACGTGCTGCGCGACCTGCTCAAGCGCTGCACCAGCGTCAAGACCGTGCGCCTATGCCTGCAGCTCGGCCGCGAACTCTCCCAGCCCTGGGCCGGCAAGCTCGATCCGTCTCAATTGCCCAAGGGCAGCGACCGGCCGTGGGTGTCGCGCTCGGCTGACGGGCTTCTGGTGCTGAAGCCATGAACCAGGTCTATCTCGACAGCGCACGGCTGCTGACGCGCGTCGCGCCGCTCGTGCTCGTCGACGACACGTTCGCGCTCAAGGGCGGCACGGCGATCAACCTGTTCGTGCGCGACATGCCGCGGCTCTCGGTCGATCTCGATCTGGTGTTTCCCGACCACACGCTGCCGCGCGAGCAGGCGCTCCGGCGCATCAACGAAGCCATCCGCCAATCCGCCGCACGCCTGAAGAAGCAAGGCTTCCAGACCCATGCGCCGGCTGTCGGCGGATGCCGGCGAGACCAAGCTGCTGGTGCGGCAGGGCGCCATCGAGGTCAAGATCGAGGTCAACTTCGTCATGCGCGGCACCGTCCATCCGGTGCGCATGGCGTCGCTGACACAGAATGCGCGCGAGACGCTGCAGGCGGATCTCGAAATCCCGGTCGTGTCGCTCGAGGACGTGTATGGCGGCAAGCTGGTCGCGGCGATGGACCGGCAGCATCCCCGCGATCTGTTCGACGTCCTGCAGCTCTTCGCGCATGAGGGAATCACGGCCGGCATCCGCCGCGCCTTCGTCGTCTACCTCGCGAGCCATAACCGGCCGGTGCATGAGGTCCTGTTTCCGTCGCTGCGCGACATCCGCCAGGAGTTCGAGCACAATTTCGCAGGCATGACCGCCGAGCCCGTGGAGCTCGATGCGCTCCTGGCGGCGCGCGAGCGGATGGTGCGCGAGCTCCAGCAAGGCCTGACGGCCGACGAGCGCCGGTTCCTGCTGTCACTGGTCGCCGCAACCTCGCGCCTGCGAGGTCCCCCACGCCCAGAATTCATGTCAGTAATCGCGCGAGCGCGTCCCGTTGCTCGGCGAACTTTTTGGCATTGCGCTTTCGCAGGTGCTCAAGGTTCTGCAGCTTCCACCGCAAGCCCGGGAGTTGCTGCAGATGCGGCACACCCAGCAGCTTCCACTCGGGCTCTCGGGACGGCAAGGGAAGACGGCGACTGGTCCCCTCTATTCCCTGGA
>CAVTDT010000033.1:0-439825 GCA_963733525.1 uncultured Alphaproteobacteria bacterium | reverse complement strand
TGCGCGACAACTTGTCCGCCGCGACCTCCAGGTCGTATGTCGTTTGAAGATTCATCCAGAAACCAGCGCTGGTATTGAAATATCGAGCCAGTCGCAGAGCAGTGTCGGGCGTAATTCCACGACGCTCATGGACAATCTCTGCGATGCGCGTAACCGGCACTCGAAGATCAAGCGCCAACCGATTCATGCTGAGCCCAAGTGGCTCCATGAAATCGGCGCGCAGAATCTCGCCTGGGTGAATTGGGGTTAGAAGAGATTGAATTTAGTCACTGCGGTTACCCCTATCTCGGTCCTTCCGGACCACGTTTTCAGCCGCACCGTTAATGCAACTTCCTAGTGATAGTCCACTATCTCCACGTCGTAGGCGTCCCCGCCACGCCAAACGAAGCAAACCCGCCATTGATCGTTGATCCGAATGCTGTGTGCGCCTTTCCGATCGCCTCGTAACGCCTCCAAATGATTTCCCGGAGGTGCCGCGAGATCGCGCAATTCTGTGGCGCTTTCAATCTGGCGGAGTTTTCGTCGGGCTACACGCTCGATTGCGCGAAACCGGCGACTAGCTAACCGCCGGTGAAGACGTTCGGTTTCAGAGCACCGGAACGACTTGATCACACCCTTGATCCTATTACGTGCAGCGTTTAACGTCAAACGGTAAGGCTGGAATTTCACGGATAACGGACTATAATTTCCGGTTGCCTTCATAACGCCGTCCTCTCAGGAGCATCTCATGTCCACTCTCACCGCACCCGCCACCCGGACCCGTATCGAATCCGGCACCGGCCCGTGCGGAGGTCGCGCCGGCGCGCCGCGTCAGCTCGACCCGCCGCCCTGAAATATCGGCCGGCGAGGGAGAGGAGGCTGCCCGTCGCGCAATTCCCGCTCGATCAGGTAAGTCGGCATGTGGCCCCAGCCCATGCCCTGCAGGATGAGCTCCTTCTTCATCAGCTGGTCGCTCACCGTCCAGCTGCTGCGCGCCTCGATGACGAAGTAGTTCGCGCTCGGCGAGTGGCGCGCGGTGTCGCGGATGACGCACTGGACGTAGTCGCGCATCTGCTCCGGCGTGATCGGCCGGAGATGGGAAAGCGCAGGAAGCCCGGCGCCACCACGGGAACGAGCTTGACCGGGCACGAGATCGATGAACTCGAGCCGCGGGTCGCTCTTGTCGATATGGTGGATGATCAGGTCGGCCTCGCCGTCGAAGAGCCGCTCCCACGGGCCGGAGATCGCCTCGAAATGCAGATGCAGCCGGGTGCCCGGACAGCCGTCGAAGAAGCGGCGCAGCAGGCCGAGCATCTCGCGGCACCGGGCAGAGATCGCCGATCACGACGCGAGCTCGCTCTCCTCGCCCATGGCGAGTTGCGGGGCGTGGTTCTGCAGCAGCCGCGCAGCTCCTGCAGGAACACGCGCGCGCGCTCATGGAAGGAGCGGCCGGCCTCGGTCAGCGCCACGCGATAGCCGCTGCGGTCGAGCAGGTCAGAGCCCGAGCTGTGCCTCGAGGTTCTTCACCGCGGCGAAGACCGTCGGCTGCGTGCGCCGGAGCTTTTCGGCGGCGGCCTGGAAGCCGCCCTCGGTCGACGACCGCGTCGAAGCACTGCAGCTGGTGCAGCGTGAGGCCGTCAATCATCGATAATCCTATAAGATGATCGATATTTTATTCTTTTTATCAAATACCGCGACCGTCAGCTAGGGGCCGTCAACCAACCAGGAGGTTTGTCATGCGTGCCATCGTCATCAAGCAATACGGCGGCCCGGAGGTGCTGGCGATCGAGGAGCGCCCGGATGCCCGAGCCGCAAGCCGGGCCATGTGCTCATCGAGGTGAAGGCGTTCGGCCTCAACCACGCCGAGATCTATTTGCGCGAAGGCGAATGGGGGACGTCGCCGAGATCAGCGGCATCGAGTGCGTCGGCCTGGTCAAGGCCGATCCGGACGGGCGTCTTCGCCCCGGGCCAGAAGGTCGTCGCGCTGCATGGGCGGCATGGGCCGCAGCATCAACGGCAGCTACGCCGAACTGACCAGCGTGCCCGCCGAGCAATGTCGCTGCCGGTAAAGACCGAGCTCGCCTGGGAGGAGCTGGCGGCGATCCCGGAATCCTACGCCACCGCCTGGACCGCCTCTATGGCATCCTGGACCTCGCGGCCGGCCAGACCATCGTCATCCGCGGCGCCACATCGGCGCTGGGCCAGGCGGCGGTGAATATCGCCGCCCATGCCGGCGCGCGCGTCATCGCCACGACGCGCAACCCGAAGCGGGCCGCGACGCTCGAGACGCTGGGCGCCAAGCAGGTGGTGCTGGAGGCCGCCGGACCTGCCGCGCGCGTGCGCGACCTGCATCCCGCAAGGCGTCGATGCAGTGCTGGAGCTGGTCGGCAACAGCACGGTCCTCGGATCGCTCACCATGGTCCGCCGCGACGGCCGCCTTTGCCTGGCCGGCTTCCTCGGCGGCCTGGCGCCGATCGCGGCTTCAATCCCGCTGTTGCAGATGCCGAGCGGCGTGCATTTCAGCTTCTTCGGCAGCTTCATGTTCGGCGCGCCCGGGTTTCCGCTCTCCGACATCCCGTGCAGACGATCGTCGATCGCGTCGCCGACGGAACGTATCGCGCGAAGCCAGCAAAAGTTTTCGACTTCGACGAGATCCAGGAGGCGCACCGCCTGATGGAATCGAATCGAGCGAACGGCAAGATCGTGGTCCGCGTTTGAGAGCGGGTTCAGCGATCCGCGAACGCGAGCTTGGCGCCGAGCGCCACGAAGGCGGCGGCGAAGGTGCGGCGCATCCAGGTCAGCACCCGCGGGCGCGAGATCACGTGGTCGCGGATCGAGGCGGCGAACAGCCCGTAGCCGACGAAGACCACGAAGGTCAGCAGCATGAAGACGGCGCTCAGCTCCAGCATGCGCGAGCAGCGGATGCGGCTCGTCGGCGCTCACGAACTGCGGCAGGAAGGCGAAGAAGAAGATCGAAAGCTTCGGATTGAGGATGTTGATCAGGATCGCGGTGACCGTCACCTGCAGCGCCGAGCGCGCGCCGACCTGCGTCTCGACCCGGAGCGCGCCGCGCTCCTGCAGCGCGCTCCAGGCCATGTAGAGCAGATAGGCCACGCCCAGATACTTGAAGGTCTGGAAGGCGAGCGCGCTGGCGTGCAGCAGCGCCGCCAGGCCCAGGATCGCCGCCGCCATATGCGGGACGATGCCGAGCGTGCAGCCGAACGCGGCGACGACGCTGGCGCGCGACCCGCGCGAGAGGCCGGCCGCCAGCGTGTAGAGCACGCCGGTGCCGGGCGAGACGACGACGATCAGCGACGTGAGCAGGAAGTCGATGCTCATGGACGGCGCCTCCCTCGGCTCTCAGCTCAGCAGCGGCGCGTAGCTGTCGAGAGTGCCGGATCTCGGCCGCGATGAGATCCTGCGCACTCTCGACAGCTACGCGCCGCTGCTGAGCTGAGAGCCGAGGGAGGTCGCCGTCCATGAGCATCGACTTCCTGCTGACGTCGCTGATCGTCGTCGTCTCGCCGGGCACCGGCGTGCTCTTCACCCTGGCGGCCGGTCTCTCGCGCGGATCGCGGGCGAGCGTGATCGCGGCCTTCGGCTGCACGCTCGGCATCGTCCCGCACATGGCGGCGGCGATCATGGGACTGGCGGCCCTCCTGCATACGAGCGCCGTCGCCTTCCACACCCTCAAGTACCTGGGCGTCGCCTATCTCCTCTACATGGCCTGGATGGCGCTCAAGGAGACCGGCGCCCTCAAGGTCGAGACGCAGGTCGGCCCCCGCTCGGCCCGGCAGGTGATCGTGTCAGCAGTCCTCATCAACATCCTCAACCCCAAGCTCTCGATCTTCTTCTTAGCCTTCCTGCCGCAGTTCGTGAACGCCGACGAGGCGCATCCGCTGCCGCGCATGCTGGAGCTGAGCGGCGTCTTCATGCTGCTGACCTTCGTGGTCTTCGTCGGCTACGGCCTCTTCGCCGCCGCCGATCCGCAACCACGTGATCTCGCGCCCGCGCGTCCTCACCTGGATGCGCCGCAGCTTCGCCGCCGCCTTCGTGGCGCTCGGCGCCAAGCTGGCCTTCGCGGAGCGCTGACGACCGGCTCTCACACCCGGACCACGATCTTGCCATTCGCTCGATTTGATTCCATGAGCCGGTGCGCCTCCGCGATCTCGGCGAACTCGAATATTTTCGAGGGCTTCGCGCGATACGTTCCGCTGGCGACGCGGTCGACGATCGTCTGCAGCGGGATGTCCGAGAGCGGAAATCCGGGCGTGCCGAACATGAAGCTGGCAAACAGGCTGAAATGTACCCGGCTCGGCATCTGCAGCAGGGGATTGAATTCCGCGATCGGCGCCAGGCCGCCCAGCCAGCCTGCCAGGCAAAGCCGCCCGCCCGGTTGCACCAGGGCCATGGACTCCAGCATCGTGCTGTTCCCCACGAGATCGAGAACGGCGTCGACGCCATCGGGATGCAGGCGGCGAATGCCGCGCGGGAGATCGCCGTCCTCCAGCACCACCTGCTCGGCGCCGATGTCGCGGAGCGCCGCGATCCGGTCCCGGTTACGGGTGGTGGCAATGATCCGCGCGCCGTCATGGGCGGCGATGTTGAGCGCCGCCCGGCCCAGGGAGGATGTGGCGCCGCGGATGACCAGGGTCTGGCCGGCGGCAAGCTGCAGGTTGCCGTGCAGGCAGGCCCAGGCGGTCGCATAGGATTCCGGGATCGCCGCCAGCTCCTCCCAGGGGAGATCGGTGGTGACGGGAATCACGTTGGTGGCGGGCGCGGAGGTCTGCTCCGCGTAGCTGCCGTTGATGGTGCGCCCGAGCCCGCCCATCAGCGCCGCGACCTTCTGGCCGACGGCGAGCCGACCGCCGGGATCGGCCTTGACCACGCCCACGCATTCGATGCCGCTGACCTCGGCGGCTTCCGCCCATTCGCCCCGGCGCATGTGGATCTCGGCGTGGTTCACGCCGAACGCCTTGACCTCGATGACCACCTGGCCGGGCCGCGGCTCCGGCGCCGGCATCTCCCGGACCACCAGTTGCTCCGGCCCGCCGAATTTCTGAATGACGATCGCTCGCATGGCTGCCTCCCTTGCTGTGAACGGCATCCTCGCGGCGGGCGCAGTAGATAGATATTACAAAGTTTCGATAATCATTGTAGATCTGATGAATGACCGGATTCTCGCTGCAACAGCTCCTGTGCTTCGATGCGGTGGTGACCGAGGGCAGCTTCCAGGCCGCCGCGGCCAGGCTCGGGCGCACGCACCCGACCGTCTTCACGGCGGTGAAGAACCTGGAGGCTCAGCTCGGGCTCCGCCTGTTCAAGCGCGACGACTACCGCGTTGCGCTCACCGCCGATGGGCGCTCGTTCCACGAGCGGACGCGCGTCTTCCTCGGCGAGCTGGCTCTGCTGCAAAGCCACGCGGCGCAACTCGCGATGGGCGAGGAGAGCGAGCTCAGGGTGGTCATCGGCGATCTCTGCCCGCTGCCGGAAACACTCGGCTTGCTGCGCCGATTCTTCGAGGGCTGTCCGGGGACGCGGCTGCACCTGCATTTTGAGGCGATCTCCGGTCCGTGGGAGCGGCTCCTCGATGGCGAGGCGGATCTGATCATTCATCACATCGACAAGAGCGATCCGCGCCTGGAATTCATCGACCTCTTCCCGGTCCGCGTCATTCCCGTCGCCGCCCCCGGCTTCCTCGGCTTTCCCGTCACCGGCTCGCTCACGCCGGAGCGTCTGCGCGATCACGTGCAATGCGTCATCCGCGACACCGCGCATCACTCGCCCGAGAGGAGCTATTTCGTCATCGAAGGGGCGCGGCGCTGGACCGTGAGCGACCAGCTGATGAAGAAGGAGGTCATCCTGCAAGGCATGGGCTGGGGACACATGCCGAGGTTCCTGATCGAGCGGGAGCTGCGCGACGGAAGCCTGGTTTCCCTCGCCGGCAGATATCTGAAAGGCGGCGTGTCGGAGATCGTGGCGGCGCGCCGGCGCAGCCATCCGCACGGCCCGGTGGCCGAGCGGCTGTGGCGCTATATCGAGGAGAACGGCAAGCGGCGGGGGAGGAGCCGCACTGCTGCTGGGTCAACTACCCTGCGTCCTTCGAGACGCAGCCCTTCGGGCCGCTCCTCAGGATGAGGAGGTTTTCTTTGTGCCATTCTCTATCTGCCTCATCCTGAGGAGGGCGCGAAGCGCCCGTCTCGAAGGACGCAGAATAGTTTTGCAGCGTGACGTCCGGCTAGCCCGGCACGCGGCCGCGCAGCAGCCGGCCGGGCAGGGCGCCGGTATGCTCGTTGTTACGCAGCAGCACCTGGCCGTTCACCACGGTCGCGAGAATGCCATTGCACGTCTGCTTCAGGCGCTTGGCGCCGGCGGGGAGGTCGGTCACCACCTCCGGCATGCGCGGGCCGATGGTCGCGGGATCGAAGACCACGAGATCCGCCGCCATGCCTTCGCGCAGGAGACCGCGGTCGTGGAAGCCCCAATGGGTGGCGGTGTCGTAGGTGATGCAGCTTCACCGCTTGCTCGAGCGTCAATTCCTGCTTCTCGCGCACCCAGTGGCTGAGGAGATGGGTCTGCAGCGAGTTGTCCATGATCTGCGAGACGTGGGCGCCCGCGTCGGAGAAGGTCACGACCGTGCGCGGATGCTTGATGAGCTCGAGCGCCACCGCCTGATCCTCGTTGGCGACGGGCTGCAGCAGGAAGAGCTTCATGTCGCGCTCGAGGGCGAGATCGATCAAGAGCTCGGCGGGATGCGTGTTGCGCTCGCGGGCGAGATCCGCCATGGAGCGGTGCGGGCCCTCGATCCGGTCCATCAGAAAGACCCAGTCCCACTCCGGCGGCCGCGCCTCGGTGCCGATGACGCGGCGGCCGTCATAGGGCCGGCTCGCGACCTCGACGAGCTTCGCGCGCATCACGGGATCGCGGAGCGCCGCCTTCTGCTCGGCGAGCGGCAGCTTGCGGATGTCGCGCCAGATCTCCCACTTGTCGAAAGGCGTCTGGGTCTCGAAGGAAAGGATGACGTTTAGCGCGCGGCTGTGCACCTGCCCGAACATGCGTCCGCCCTCGGCAGCCGTCTGCTCGATGGCCGCGACACCGGCGCGCCAGGCGTCGGGCTGGGTCCGGCGCGAGAAGAGGCCGAAGGTGACCGGACGGCCGGTATCGAGCGCGAGCTTCTTCAGCTTGGGATAGTTCTCCGGTCCGAGATCGCCGAGCGCGGTCTCGAGGATGCCCGAGCCCACCTCGCTCATGGCCCCGACGAGCGCCTCGAGCTCGCTCCAGCTCGCCTGCCGGCTCGCCACCGGCCGGTCGTCGGAGGTCTCGTGGTTGTCGCTGCGCGTGGTCGAGAATCCGACGGCGCCGGCTCGGATCGCGTCCCGCACATGGTGCGTCATCGCCTTGAGGTCGTCCTCGCGCGCCGCTTCGCTGAACGCGCGCTCGCCCATCACATAGGTGCGGAGCGCCGAATGGCCGATGTAGCCGGCGTAGTTGATGCCCTTCGGCAGGGTGTCGAGCACATCGAGGAATTGCGGAAAGGTCTCCCAGCGCCATTTGATGCCCGCCAGCATGGCGTCGCGGCTCAGATCCTCGGCGCGCTCGAGATTGCGGAAGACGAGGTCGGCCTCGCGCTCGCGGCAGGGCGCCAGCGTGAAGCCGCAGTTCCCCATCACCACCGACGTGATGCCGTGATAGCAGGAGCTGGTGCCGATCGGATCCCAGAAGATCTGGGCGTCCATATGGGTGTGGCCGTCGACGAAGCCCGGCGTCACCACATGGCCCTCGGCGTCGATGGTCTCCTTGGCAGGCGCGGCGATGCGGCCGATGAAGGCGATCCTGCCGTCCTTGACGCCGACGTCGGCGCGATAGCGCGCGAGGCCGGAGCCGTCGATCACCAGGCCGTTCTTGATCACGAGATCATAGCTCATCGCACCGTCCTTCGCGCTTGAGGGGATATACTAGCGCGGCGCACACTGCGCCGGAAACCCCGGACGTGAGGAAGTCCCTTGCTTGGCTCCTGGCGATGGCCCCATGCTTGGCTCCTGCGCGTGGTGGCGCGAGGCGGAGAGAGGCCGAGATGCTTGATGCGATCATCATTGGCGCCGGATTTTCCGGCCTTTACCAGCTGCCTTGCCTGCGCGACCGGCTCGGCCTCTCGGTGCAGGTGCTGGAAGCCGGCGACGGCGTCGGCGGCACCTGGTACTGGAACCGCTACCCCGGCGCGCGCTGCGATTCCGAGAGCCACTCCTATTGCTACTCTTTCTCCGAGGAGCTGGTGCGGGAGTGGGAATGGTCCGAGCGCTATCCGGAGCAGCCGGAGGTCCTGCGCTATCTCAACCACGTCGCCGACCGCTTCGATCTCAGGCGCAACATCCGCTTCGACACCCGCGTCACCGCCGCGGATTACGACGCGGCGGCAAATCTCTGGCACGTCACCACCGATAAGGGCGAGCGCCTCTCCGCGCAGTTCCTGATCGCGGCGGTCGGCTGCCTCTCCACCGCCAACGTGCCGAATATCCCCGGCCTCGAGAGCTTCGAGGGCCGCTGGTATCACACGGGACAATGGCCGCACGAAGGCGTCGATTTCCGCGGCAAGCGCGTCGGGCATGATCGGCACCGGCTCGACCGGCATCCAGGCGGCGCCGGTCATCGCCGAGACCGCCGCCCACCTCACGGTCTTCCAGCGCACCGCCAACTACAGCGTGCCCGCCCGCAACGCGCCGCTGACGCCGGATTTCCGCCGCTATGTGAAAGAGAACTTCCCGGCCCTCCGCGAGGTGATGCACAGCACCACCAACGGCCATGCCTTCCGGATCGAGGAGCGCGACGCCTTCGACGTGACGCCGGACGAGCGCCGCGCCGTCTACGAGGCGGCCTGGGAGAAGGGCGGCCTGCAGTTCCGCGCCACCTTCCGCGATCTGCTGATCGACAAGGCGGCGAACGACACCGCCGCCGACTTCATCAAGGCCAAGATCCGCGAGATCGTCAAGGATCCGGCGACGGCGGCGATCCTCGCCGACATCGACCATCCCTATGCGGCGAAGCGCCCGCCCATCGACACCGAACTATTTCGAGACCTTCAACCGCGACAACGTCACCCTCGTCGACGTGCGCGCCAATCCCATCGAGGCGATCACGCCGCACCGGCATCGCCACGCGCGATGCCGAATACCCCCTCGACATCATCGTCTTCGCCACCGGCTTCGACGCCATGACCGGCCCGCTGCTGCGGATGAACATCAGCGGCCGCGACGGCGTTCCTCTCGCCGAGGCCTGGCGCGCGGGCCCGCGCAATTACCTCGGCCTGCAGGTGGCGGGCTTCCCCAATCTCTTCACCATCACCGGCCCCGGCAGCCCTTCCGTCCTCTGCAACATGCCGGTCGCGATCGAGCAGCATGTGGAGTGGATCACCGACTGCATCGCCCATCTGCGCGCGAGCGGGCTCGAGCGCATCGAGGCCAAGCCGGAAGCGATGGACGACTGGGTCGCCCACGTCAACGCCGCCGCCAACGCGACGCTTGCTGCCGCAGGCGAATCACTCCTGGTATCTGGGCGCCAACGTCCCGGGCAAGCCGCGCGTCTTCATGCCCTACGCAGGCGGCATGGCGCGCTATCGCAAGATCTGTGACGACGTCGCGGCGGAGGGGTATCGCGGGTTCGCGCTCGGGCGGTGAATGAATATGACCGATGATGAGCGCGCCATTCGCGAGCTGATCGAGACTTGGCTCGCGGCCAGCAAGAGCGGCGACCTCGCGACGGTGCTGAGCCTGATGACGGATGATGTCGTCTTCATGGTCCCCGGCCGCAAACCCTTCGGCAAGGAAGCCTTCGCCGCGGCCTCGCGGGGGATGAAGGACGTCCGGATCGAGGGAACCAGCGAGATCGAGGAGATTCAAATTCTCGGTGACTGGGCCTATGTCCGCAATCGCCTGACGATGACGATCGCACCACCCGGTGCCACCGCGCCGATGCGCCGATCCGGCTATACGCTGACGATCCTGCGGAAGGAGTCCGATGGGCGCTGGCGCCTCGCGCGGGATGCCAATCTGCTGGCGGAAGAGAAGTAGCGGCAGGCGCGCAAGACGGTCTATGTCATGACCCGCGCATGCATCCTCTCGCAATATCGGGCGAGACCGCGATGCGACACGATGAACCGCTTCAGCGGCGTGTCGATCTCATAGAAATAGATGTTGGCGAGGAAGCCGTAGAGGGCGGCGTCGGTGCTTGAGGGCTTGGCGCCGAAGAGGAAGTCGCGCTCGCCGATGAGGTTGGCGAGCGCCTGGAGGTCGGCAAGGCCCTTCGTGTAGACCTGCGCCAGCTCGAAGCGGCCGATGCCCTGATAGTGGTAGCGCTCGAAATTGTATTTCTGCGCCGCGTCCATGGCTTCCGCCGTCACCTCCGGATGTGTCCGCAGGATGGCGTCGCGGAACAGCGGCCAGAATTCCGGATCCTTCCAGCGCGAATAGGACATGACCCAGTAGAGGCCGTCGAGCATGCGCCCGACGAGGTGAGCGGTATCCCGTTGCGCGACGGTGAGGCTCGCATCGATCGCGAGGCCATATTTGCCGATCAGATGCGCGATGATCGCCTCGCTGTCGCCGATCGTCTCGCCGTCGTCGACGATGTAGGGGAGCTGTCCGCGCGGCGCCGCCTTGGCGTCGAAGATGTGCTCGTGCTCGAAGGCGAGGCCGGAGAGCCTCAGGAAGGCGAAGACCTTGAGGCCGAACGGGTTGTTATCGGCGACGGCAAACAGCTGCGGATAGGAGAACAGTTTGATCATCAGCCGCTCCGCCGCTCGGGCCCGCTCGCTTGCCCGCGACGGTGCGGCGGGATCGGCCGGCAGTCAAGCGCAGGGGTCTTGTGGCGCCTCCGGCCCTCTGCCCAGGACCTGCGCGATCTCCGATCGCGCGACCTCTGCGGTGCGGACGGCGGATGCGTGGGCGACGCTCAGGACGTCGGGGAGAAGGGCGACGAGGGCGACCCCGAGCACCAGCAGCCAGGCGGCGGCGATGCCTTGCAGGGAGGCGACCGCCCGCTCCGGATCCGTCCAGTCCGGGTCCGAGATTTTGTGATCATTTGTGTGGTTAAGCATGATGCACCTTGCTGACGCTTTACGTCATAGCTCTACGGAATAGACCTGCGGGAGATCTCGCTTATTCCCGCGCGTCATAGCGCATGTCGGCGAGCTCGCGCTGGGCCTCGGGCGGGTCGATCAGCGCCACCACGAACGTGTCCTGGCTGAAGTCCTGACTCGATTCCCAGCTGCGCAGGGATTCGATCTTGACGTAGCGGACGTCGCCCGACGCCAGACTCACGGTCTTGAACTGGTTCGGGTACATGCCGGGGCTGTCGACCTTGATCTCGTAGCGGCCGGGAGCGACGTCGCGATAGGAGACGCCGCCCGGCTCGGAGGTGGCGGCCTTCCGGTCGTTCAAATAGATCGACGGCCGCGCCAGGCTCTCGTAGGGCTCGTAGTCGCGGAGGAAGTAGATTCTCGCCTTGCCGGCGGGAACCGCCGGAAGGCTCTGAGCGACCTCGGGATAGCGGGCGCCCCCCGGTTCACCGGCGCAGGCGGAGAGCAGGAGCGCCGCTCCGACGGCGACTGTCCTCACGATGTGACCGATGCGGTGTGGTGAACCGTCAGGTGTGAGTAATGAGATAGCGCGCATGACGGGCTCCTTTCTGGTCTGGGCTCGCTGGCTTGCTGGCGACAGCAGCAGTTCGAGCACAGAGAGAAACTGAGCCTCGGCAATCGTTCTTTCTAATAGATGTTTTTGCTCTAAATGATCTGTTTTGAAGATTGATAGCGAGCGCCTCGCCACGCTCACTTCGAGGGATGCCTGGTCAGCGGTTGACGCCCGGGGTTGAGGACGGTGTCAGCTGGGATACCTCAAGGGCGCCGGTATTTGATGTCAGGCGCGAAAGGGCGACCGATCCGACACCGATGAGTCCGAGGAACACCGGCACCAGTGCGAGCGCGAGGACACTCGCGGCGAGGCGCGCAATCGCGTGGCCCTTCGTCTCCTGTCTGTGCCCGGGAGCCGCAAACAGATCCTCCTCCGGCACATGCTTGAGATGACTGAGAGTAATCATGGCGTGGCCTTTCTCTCTGGGCTCCTGATCTGGGAGCACCATAGAGAAGGAGACTTGCCCGTAAGGATTCGAGAGGCGAATGATGCCTTGGGTATAAGGAGCCCGTAAGCGCCTTAAGCCAGAAATTTCAAGGAATTAGGCCGTCGGAAGACGGCGCGCGGTCTGGCCTCCCCGGGCGGATTGCCGGCGTATGCAGAGGGTCGTGTCGGACGGCATCCCCGAACGACCATTCCGGCAGCCGCTAGAACTTGATCATGCTGACGCGCGTGAGCGTCGTCGCGGCGCCGACGCGCGGGGCCGAGGTGAAGTGATAGGTGACGTACTGCTCCACGAACGCATTCTCCGCCGACATGGTATCGACGGGCACGACCGCGCTGAAGCCGCGGAAGATCGCCTCGTCGGCGGTGTGGATCACGGCGCCATGGGCGGCGGTGCCGGTGACGATCACCGTCTTGATGCCGTGCTCCTTCAGGATCTTCTCGAGATCCGTATTGAGGAACTTGTCGGGGCCGGCCTGGACGGAGGGCTCCTTGCCGGTGGGTGCCACCTCCGTCAGCGTATCGGCCATCGTGCCGCCTTGGACGTAGCTGTAGACGACCAGCACGTTCTTGGCGCGCGCCGCGGCGAGCAGCTGCTTGGCGGCGGGCAATGTCGCGAGGCAGCGCGGCCGCACCTGCGCGTTGCAGGTCTGCTTCACGAAATCGAGGAGGAGCAGCGCGGTGGTGCTGGGATCAAGAGTCACGTCCTTGAGAGCGGGCGCCGGCGGCGTCTTGATGCTCGACCACTCGTCGATGATGGTCTTCTGCTGCGCCACCGCCGGCACCGCCAGCGCCATGGTGGCCACGATCGCCGCCGCCGCGACTACGCCCAATCCCGCTCGCATCAATTTCTCCCCTGATCGCCATTCCCCGAATGAGTTGGATCTCTTCTAGCATGTATCAGTTTCACCCTCGCCGACAAGCCGTTCGGATGTCGGCCGTCCGCAGTTGATTTCGCCCCGCCGGCGATGGCTGAATGGATGACCGCAACCGATAACGCGAGCAAGGGAGAGAGAAATGCCCGTCACCACGAAATACCTCTTCATCGTCAGCATGGACGTGGCGCCGGAAAAGGAGGCGCTCTTCAACGAGGTCTATGATCGCGAGCACGTACCCAACCTGCTGAAGGTGCCGGGGGTGCGCGCGGTGACGCGGGCGCGCACGGAGCCCGCGAGCTTCACCATCGGCGGGCAGACGAAGCGGCTGACCGGCGAGGGCACGCCCAACTACACGGCGATCTACGAGATCGACAGCCCCGATGTCATCAGCAGCGCCGCCTGGGCCGCGGCGGGCGAGCTCGGCCGCTGGCCCGGCGAGGTGCGGCCGTACACGAGCAACCGGCACCACATCGTGCGGAAGGTGGTGTAGGCGCGCACCGCGTCCTTGCCGCGTTTCCGGCTGGCGATGCTGTCCGCCGGCAAACCAGGCCGCCCCGGCGCCACAACTCGATGCCGCCTCCGGACGATACCGACACGCACGGACTTGTGGAGCTCGCGGATCTCGAGCGGCAGCTCGAGCTGTTGCGCGCGGCCGAGGGCGATCCTCTTTCCGGTCTGTTCGGTCCGCGGTCGATGACCTGGCGCATCGACCGGGAAGCGGCGCTTTTCCTGGGCGCCGGCCGCGCGCTCCTGCTGCAGCTCGCGCATCCCTGGGTCGCGGCGGCGATCGCCGAGCATTCTCGAAGCCTGTCGGACCCGATCGGGCGTTTCCACCGGACGTTCCGCATCGTCTTCACGATGGTGTTCGGCACTCTCGACCAGGCGCGCGCCGCGGCACGACGTCTGCACCATCGTCACCAGGCGATCGGCGGGAGCCTGCCGGCGGCCCGGGGCCCCTTCGCGGCCGGCAGCTCCTACCAGGCCAACGAGGTCGAGGCACTGCGCTGGGTGCACGCCACCCTGGTCGAGACCGCGGTGCTCGCGCACAACCTCGTCCTGCCGCCCCTCACGGCGGAGGAGCTGGAGCGCTATTACGCCGAGAGCCGCGTCTACGGCGCGCTGTTCGGCATTCCCGCGGCTGCCCTGCCGCCGGATTGGTCGGCGTTCTCCGCCTACAACGAGGCGATGTGGCGCTCGGATGTGCTGACGGTGGGTCCCGAGGCGCGTGCCATCGCGGCGAAGATCCTCGCCGGAGGAGGCAGGTGGTCCCGCGCACCCCGCTGGTATCTCGCCTTGACCGCCGGGATGCTGCCGCCGCGTCTCAGCGAGGCGTTTGAGCTTGGCTACGGCGAGGCCGAGCGCCGCTCGGCCGAGCGCGCGATGGCGTGGTTTCGGCGCATCTACGCGGCGCTGCCGGCGCGGCTCCGGTATGTCGGGCCTTATCAGGAGGCGACAGGGCGTCTCGCCGGTCGGCCGCGGCCCGATCGCACGACGCGGCTTCTCAACCGGTTCTGGATCGGGCAGCGCTCGATCGCCGAGGCCGCGCCGGATGCATAGAGTGCCGGGATCGTCCGGCGGGCGGTTCAGCCCGTCGTCGATGCCCAGGCGCGCAGCGTCCGCGCCGTCTCGTCATCCATCGGAAAGAAGCATTCGATGCGAAGCTCCTGCAGAGTGATGTCCTGCGGCGTGCCGAGCGTCGCGATGGTGGTGAAGAGCTGCAGCGCGGTGTCGCCCTTGCGGAAATGCATGGGGAGCACCGGGCCGGCGGTCGATTCCGGTGCCGGCGCCTTGACCGCCGATCGCACGCCGTCATAGGCGAGCAGCCGCTCCAGGAGCGCCGCGGTTTCCGGCGTGCCGTCGGCCGCGGCGTCCGCCTCCACGCTGCGGATGAAGTAGCGCACGACGTCCGCCCAATTCGTCAGGAAGGGCCGCAGCACGTCCGGCGCCACCAGCGCATCCGCCAGATTGATCGGCGCGCCCGGCGTCAGCGGGCCAACCAGAAATTCGACCAGGCGCACCGCGCCCGCGTTGCTCCGGAGCAGGTTCCAGTGCCGATCGACCGCGACCGCTGGGAAGGGTTCCTGCTGCGCCAGGATGTGGTCGAGGGCGCTGCGGATTTGAGTGAGCTCGGGCGCTGCCAGATCCGTCTCGCGCCAGACTGGCGCGAAGCCGGCGGCCAGCAGCAGCGCATTGTGCTGGCGGAGCGGGATGTCGAGCGCTTCTGCCAGCCGCATCACCATGTCGCGGCTCGGCGACGCGCGGTCCAGCTCCATGAAGCTCAAGTGGCGCTGGGAGATGCCGGCCCGGCCGGCAAGGTCGAGCTGCGACAGTCCCCGGTGCTGACGCCATCGGCGGAGCCCGATTGCAAAGCTCCGTTGCTTCGACATGAATACCTCTGAGGTAGTTGCCGAAACGATCCCGCGCGTCAAGATGGCACATGCGATCGGCGCAGAACATAGGAGATCGGGGTGGGGGAATGGCTCGGAGTGTCGATCGCGGTGATCTCGGTCTCTCTCGGCGGCACCGCCGCCGCCGTCACCCGCTATCTGGTCGGCAGTGCCGATCCGATCACGCTCGCCATTCTGCGCTGGGGGATCGGTTTCCTCTGCGTGCTGCCGACCGCGCTCCTCCTCCGCGCGCGATGGCCGTCGCGCGGCGACTGGCCCGCCGTCGCTGTCCTCGGGCTCTTCTTCTACGGACTCTTCTTCGTCCTCTATAACATCGCGATCAGCTACACGACCGCGGCCCGCGCGAGCCTTGCGCTCTCGACGCTGCCGCTGCAGACCATGGTCGTCGGCGCGCTCCTCGGCATCGAGCCGCTGACGGCACGAAAATCCATGGGCGTCGGCGTCGCGGTGCTCGGCGTCGTCGCCGCGCTGGCCTCCGGCCTCGCGGCCGCTCCGCTCGGCGCGTGGCGCGGCGAGCTCATCATGACCGGCGCGGTCTTGTGCATGGCGTTCTATAACGTCTGGTCGCGTCCCTTCATCAAGCGATCGAGCGCGCTCGGATTCCTCGCGGTCGGCATGGGGGCGGGCGCCGCGGCGCTCATCCTGGTGGGGTCATTGACCGGCCGCGTCGCGGTCCTCGGCAGCTTCGGCGCCCCGCAATGGATCGCCGGCATCTATCTCGGCGTCGGCGGCGGCGCGCTCGCCTTCATCCTCTGGGTGCTAGCCCTCGAGCGGGCGACGCCAACGCGCGTCGCCACTACCATGACCGTGAGCCCGATCGCCGCGAGCCTGCTCGCCACTCAGCTGGTGGGCGAGCCCATCACGCTCAATCTGGTCCTCGGGCTGATCGCGGTATTCTCCGGCATCTGGATCGCGACAACGGAGACCAGAAAAGCGTAGCCAGTGTCTCTCCCGTGGCCTACGCCTTGGGGTAGCGGCGCATCAGTTGTTGCTGGTGGCGCCACCGGCGGAACAGCGCGAGGGCGCCCGTCGGGCGAAAGCCACGCGCACGGTTCGCGGCACCGATGGCGAAGCTTGCGGCAAGCTGGCCGAAATAGAAGCGATAGGCATCGGCGAGACGCGCCCGACGGTCCCAGATATGCGTCGCCTCGCTGCCGACGCCGTTGAATTCGATGATCGTGAAGGAGTGGCCGCGCATCAGCTGTGCGAGGCTCTCGAAGCGCACGTCGAAGCGGCCGAGGTGGAACTCCGGTATCTCGCGGGCGATGCGACCGATCGCGTCCTCCAGGGCAGCCGTGACAAAGCGGGCGCCGTCGCGGAAGACGGCGCCACGGCAATGATTGCCGAGGTAGGTGAGCGGGAAGACCTCGCCGCGCGCGAGAATGCGCAGGCGCTCGGCGGCGTGGCGGGCAAGATAGAGATCGGCCATGCGGCCGGCGCGCCGGTCGGCGCGGATCAACGTCTCGACGGTGGAACGGCCATCGCCGACGATCTCCGGGAAATATTTGAGCGTGAGCGAGATGATGCGCCCGGTCTTCTCGCCAGGCCGGCGGAGCCAGAAGATCCCGGCCTCGCCCGGGCCCGGCTCCAGCCGCTGCAGCATAACCCGCGCGCCGCTCGGGAAGGCCTCGAGATAGCGGCCAAGGGCTGCGGCGTCCGCGACGATGCGCACCCCCGTGCCGCGGCAGCCGATATCGGGCTTGACGATCATCGGGAAGGTGAGTCCCGCGGTCGTCGCCGCGGTGAGCGCGTTGCCGAGGTCGTGCGCTCTGCCAGCCGTGGCGACCGTCGCGAACGGCGCGAGGCGACGCCTGCCTTCGGGGCCGAGCAGCACGAGGCTCGCGGCCTTCGATTCGCCACACAAGCCGCCCGCCTCGATCATCGGGTTGACCGCGGTTGGAAGCGAGAGGCTGCGGTAGCGGAGCGCGAGCAGTGTCCAGCAGAGGACGATCGGCAGATAGAAGAGGCCCGCCGGCATCAACTCGAAGGAGGAGATCGGTGGCCCGCTATCCGCTGCGCTTGCCGGCGGCGCCTCGGCGCCAACGACAAGCGCTCGCGCGCCGGAGGGCATCGGCCTCATGCCGAGCTTCGCTGGGAACGGCGCGTCCAGACGATCGGGATCAGCGCGATGGCGATTCCGACCGGCCATCGCCAGACCCCGAGCGCCTCGCCGGCGATCGGCCCGAGACGGTAGACGAGCGAGAAGACGAGCGAGGTCCACACCAGCGTGGCGCCGACCACCGCAGCCGCGAACCGGAGGAACGAAACACGCAGAAAGCCGCATGCCGTGTAGGTCGGGAGCCGCATGCCGGGGATGAAGCGGCTCGACACGACAGCGAGAACGAGCCGATCGGCGAGCCATGCCTGGGCGCGTTGGCGCTTGCTCCATTCGACCAGCCGCCAGGCCCAGGGATGCGTCGCGGCCAGGCCGCCGAGCGCATAGAGGCCGAGATCGCCGACGGCGATGCCGATCCACAGCGATGCCAGGGCCAGCGTGGCCGGCACATAGCCGCTCGCGGCAGCAAGTGCGGCGAGGATGCTCGTTGCGTCCTCGAGGATCAGGGTGCCGACGACGATGGCAAGGAATTGGAACGCGGGTTCCCCGGCTCTCGCCAGCAGAAATTCGTTAAAGACATGGAAAAAGGTCACGGCTTGACGACGCGGTCGCCGGCCCCGGAGCCTGGGCCCGAGGTGTCTTCGCCCTCGACGACAAGAAGACGCATGGCTTCCCACCTCTGCAGTGGAAAAGCAGTCTGGGCCGGGTGGCTTACGCGGCCCTTACAGCTTTTGAGGCAAATCTCGGTATTTCGAAGCTGCTTTGTCAGGTGCCTGTAAGCTTGGTCCAGCACCATGCCGGCGCTGACCGTAACCGCAGGAAATGCCTCAGCCGACAGTCAGGCGACCCACCAGGATTGTGCACCGGGATCAATCGGGGCGGCGCCGGCAGCAATCGTGACGGCCCGTAGAGACCAACCCCGACGGCCATTTGGAGTTCCTTGCATGAGAACGATTGTCCTCTCGCTCGGCCTTTCGGCCGCGATCCTGGCCGCCCCCATCATTGTGGTCGCCGCACCCGCCATCCGCAGCATCATGCATGGGTGGCGCGCCGACGCACGGTCGACCGATGACATCCTGTCCGGGCGGGCGAATTTCGACGCGGGCGCGATCCGCGACGTGCTCGAGCGCTACGCGACGGACTCCGGGCGCATCGTGGCGGAAGTCAATGGCCAGACGCCGGCGGCGCACGAATTCAAGCGACGCTTCATGGCGTTCCAGGCCGATGCGCAGACGGCGCTCGGTCACCTCGAGAGCCGCCCGGCGTTGCAAGCTGATTTCTCCCGGCTGATGTCCGATTGCCGGTCCTGCCACGACACGTTTAAGAACTGAGGTATCGATGGACAGCATTACGCCACAATTTCGCTCGCGGGCGAATGGCGCGTCCCGCGCCTTTGTCTTGTCGGACAACTCGACGCCGGCGGCATCGCGCCACATCCGCTCGCCGCTCACGCGAGTGATCCACCTGCTGCTGCTGATCGTGGTGCTGCATCAGCTCATCGGCAGCGAGTTCATACAGTTCCCTTTTCCCGGTGAGCCGCCCAGCTGGACATTCAGCCTTCACGAATATCTCGGGCTGGTGAATCTCGCCATTGTCGCGGCATTTTGGGCCTGGACGATGGCGCGTCGCGGCGAGACATGCCTCGGCCGGCTGCTGCCCTGGTTCTCGGTCGCGCGGATGCGGGACGTCATCGCCGACTTGGCCTCGCAGCTCCGCCGTCTCGCGCAGGGCCAGGCCCCTGACGATGAAGACGGCGCGCTCGCGAGCGCGATTCACGGGCTCGGGCTGCTGGCGGTAACCGCGGTGGCCGCGACGGGGGCTCTCTTCTTCTTTACCGCGGGCACGCACTTCGCTCACACGGTGCTCGGCCTGCACAAGCTGCTCTCCAATGTCGTCTGGATCTATCTGTTTGCGCATGCCGGCGTGGCGGTACTGCATCGCCTCTTCGGCAGCGATATCTTCTCTCGCATGTTCTGGCCCGGCGCGCTCGGGCGGCTGGCAATCCGGATGCGCCTGCCGCCTTCGCGCGGTGTCCCTTTGCAGGAGTCAGACGAGGAGGCCTGACGGAGGCTGCGCGCGTCCGAAACCGGCACGCGGCGGTAGTGAGCGCTCCGCCCCTCAGTTCTTCGCCGGCGCCAGATTGTCCAGGAACTGCTGGGCCGAGGCGCGCCAGGAGAAGCGCATCGCGTGCTCGCGGCAGGCGGCGCGGGAGATTCCGAGGCAGCCGAGCGCGGCGCGGCGGAGGTCGCGGTCGAGGCGGCCGACCGGCGCGTCGCCGATGACGTCGAGCGGGCCCGGCACCGGGAAGGCCGCCACCGGCAGGCCGGAGGCGAGCGCCTCCAGCAGCACCAGGCCGAAGGTGTCGGTGCGGCTCGGGAAGACGAAGACGTCGGCCGCGGCGTAGTAGCCGGCGAGATCGTCGCCTTCGCTTGCGGCCGACGAAATGCACGTCGGGATAGCGGCGCTGCAGCTCGTCGAGCTGCGGGCCGTCGCCGACCACCAGCTTGCTGCCGGGCAGATCGAGCGTCGAGGAAGGCCTCGATGTTCTTCTCCACCGCGACGCGGCCGACATAGAGGAAGATCGGCCGCGGCAGGTCCGGCAAGCTCTTCGCGCCGCTCGGCTGGAAGAGCTCGGTGTCGACGCCGCGGGTCCAGGGCGTGATGTTGCGGAAGCCCGCGCGAGGTCAGCTCCTGGGCGATCGAGGGCGCCGCCACCATGACGCCGCGCGAGGGCGCGTGGAAGCGCCGCAGCCACGCATAGGTCGAGGCGCAGCGGCACGCCGAAGCCGCGCCGCCACGTATTCGGGAAAGCGCGTGTGGATAGGCGGTGGTGAAGGCGAGGCCGCGGCTCAGGCAGTAGCGCCGCGCGGCGACGCCGAGCGGGCCTTCGGTCGCGATGTGGATCGCGTCGGGCTCGGTACTTGTCGAGGAGCCGCGCCACGCGCCAGCGCGGCGCCAGCGCCAGCCGGATCTCGGGATAGGTCGGGCAGGGCAGGCGTGCGGAAGCGGTCGGGCGTGATCGCCTCGATCTCGTGGCCCATGGCGGTCGAGCTCGCCCGCCACGCGTCGTCAGCGTCCGCACGACGCCGTTGACCTGCGGCAGCCAGGCGTCGGTGACGAGGGCGATCCTCATCCGGCTCGGGGAGCCGGCTCGACCTGCGGCTCCAGCGCGCGCTCGGTCAGCATGTCGAAGCCGCGCAGCCTCGCCCAGTTCGAGGATCTCGAGCCGGCCGTCCGCATGCTCCACCAGCGCCGTGCAGCTCTCCACCCAGTCGCCGTCGTTGCAGTAGAGCACGCCGTCGATCTGGCGGATCTCGGCCTTGTGGATGTGGCCGCAGACCACGCCGTCGACGCCGCGCGGGCGTCGCCTCGGCGGCGACCGCGCGCTCGTAGTTGCTCGATGTATTCGACCGCGTTCTTGACCTTGCCCTTGAGATAGGCCGAGAGCGACCAGTAGGGATAGCCCGAGCCTGCGGCGCGACGACGTTGTACCAGTGGTTGAGCCTGCAGGACGTTCTCGTAGGCCCAGTCGCCGAGCAAGGCGAGCCAGCGCGCGTATCGCACCACGCCGTCGAACTCGTCGCCATGCAGGATCAGCAGCCGCCTGCCGTCGGCGGTGGTGTGGATCGCCTCCTCGCAAGAGCCACACGCCGCCGAACTGCAGGTCGACGTAGTCGCGCAGCCACTCGTCGTGATTGCCGGGGATGTAGATGACCTGGGTCCCCTTGCGCGCCTTGCGCAGCAGCTTCTGGACCACGTCGTTGTGGGACTGCGCCCAGTACCAGGAGCGCCGCATGCGCCAGCCGTCGATGATGTCGCCGACCAGATAGAGGTAGTCGGACTCGGTGTGCTTGAGAAAATCGAGGAGGAACTCGGCCTTGCAGCCGCGCGTGCCGAGATGGATGTCGGAGATCCAGATGGACCGGTAGCGTCGCGTCGGGTCGATGAAGTTCACCGCTGCGTTTCGTCCTTCGCCAGCCTTGTCTTTCCTGTCCGCGTCGAGCACAGTGCGGGCACGAAAAACCATTACTTGAGAAACGGCTTATAAAGATTTGCTGTTGCGGGGAAATTACTCTTGCGTGACGGAATTATGACGGCGGTGGCGGAGCGCCGCCGGCTGCTGGTGATCTTCAATCCTGTCCCGGGAGCGCGCGCCAGGCGCCGCCTGGATGCTGCCCTGCGGGCGCTTGCGGCGCTGGGCGCCCAGGTGACCTTGCGCGAGACCGGCGCGCCCGGCGACGCCGAGGTCTTCGCCCGCGCCGCGACCGCCGCCGATTTCGACGCCGTGGTGGCGGTGGGCGGCGACGGCACCGTCAACGAAGTGGTTAACGGGCTCCCGGATCCGACGCTCCCCGTCGTCGTCTTCCCGTTCGGCACCGCCAATGTGCTGGCGCACGAGATCGCGCTCCCGCGCGATCCCGCGGTTCTGGCGGCGCTCGCCATGCGCGGCCCTGTGCGCGAGATCCCGCTCGGCGAGGCGGAATTCGCCGGCGAGCCGCCGCGCCGGCGACGCTTCGTGCTGATGGCGGGCACCGGCTTCGACGCCGACGTGGTCGATACTCTCGATCTCGCCCTCAAGCGGCGCACCGGCCGGCTCGCCTTCGTCTGGAGCATCCTGTGCCGGCTCTGGCGCTACCAGCCGTCGGAGTACGAGGTGTCGCTGGAGCAGGGCGGCGCCTGGACCCGCGCCACCGCCGCCTCCGCGGTGGCGACGCGCGCCTGCCACTACGGCGGCCGCTTCGTGCTGGCGCCGGCGGCCAAGCTCGCCACGCCCGGCTTCAGTATCGTGCGCTTCGGGCGCTGGGGCCGCTGGGCGGCGCTGCGCTATCTGGTGGCGCTCGGCTGCGGCTTCCTGCACCGGCTCCCCGACGTCGCCATCGTCGAGGCGAGCGCCGCCCGCTTCACCGGCCCCGCGGGTGCGCCGGTGCAGATCGACGGCGACGTGCTCGGCCGCTTGCCGGTGACGCTCCGCATCGCCGACCGTCCGTTGCGGCTGGTCTATCCCGACGCCTGAGCAGCACCCCGAGTCGCGCTCGATCGCGCGCTGAGGCGACCGCCGGCCGGCGCCTCGAAATCGCGGAGACCTGCGGCTCTCGCGCCCATCATAAATCTGTCATTGCCGCGCTGTTAGACGGGCTGCATGCGTCGAGCCACAGCGATTCTGGAGCCGACCGTCGTAGAGCGCGATCGCGCCGCGCTGGCGCCGCCGGTCGCGCCGGAGACCGACGAGGCGCTTGCCGAGCTGGTGGCGCTCACCGTCCTCGCGGTCAATCGCCTGGCGCCCGCCACGCTCCGCTCCGCCACCTTCGGCACCGCTCTCAAGGTCACGGTATCGGATCCCCAGACCGGCGCCATCTTCCGCGCCGCCCTCCAGCAAATGGGCGAGCGCCGCACCACCGACCGCTTGATCGAGATCGTGGTGGAGAGCGGCGCAAGGTCGAGCTGAACGTGTTGCTCGGCTTCGGCGCCTGAAAGGTTGTTCTCTTGCGTCTTCCCCGGGGCTTGTCCCGGGGATCCACGTTGTGATCCGGCGCTCAGGATTGTGAGAAAGCGTCAAGACGTGGGTGGCCGGATCAAGTCCGGCCATGACGATTGAAGGGGCGTCGGACGTTAACCGCCCCTCACGGCGTCGGGACTGGTAGAGCGGGCGCCTCTCCTCTATAGAAAATGCATGCGTTTCCCTGCGCTCGCCGCCGTCTTCCTGCTTGCCGCGCTCTCGATGCCGGCGCTGGCCCGGCAGGACGACTCGCGGCTCAGGGATCTTTTCGCCGATCTCCAGAACGCCAAGACCAGCACGGAGTTGCGCCTGGTCGAGGCGAGGATCTGGCGGATCTGGAGCCAGGATGGCAACGCCCAGGTCGACGCGCTGATGGAGCTCGGCGCCAACGCCATGTCGGCGGGCGATCTCGATGCCGCCCTCGACGCCTTCAACCGCGTCGTCGCCCTCGACGACAGCTTCGCCGAGGGCTTCAACAAGCGGGCGACGGTGGAGTTCATGCGCGGCGACTACGACGCCAGCGTCGCCGACATCGAGCGCACCCTCAAGCTGGAGCCCCGGCACTTCGGCGCGCTTTCGGGCCTCGGCCAGATCTATATGGTCCTTGGCGACAAGCCGGCGGCGCTCAAGGCATTCGAGGCCGCCCTTAAGATTAACCCGCATTTAACCGGTACCGCCGACATGGTGGAGAAGCTCAAGAAGGAGCTCGCGGGCAAGCCCACCTGAGCCGCCCGCTCGGGGATGCGGGCGCCCCGATCCGGCCTATCACTAGGCCGGGGGGATGTTGGTGTCGGCCTGGAGCGTGGAATGCCGGTTTCGACCATGGACGCGATCGTTGCCGCGACCCGCTTCGGCTTCGCGCCGAAGCCTGGTGAGCTCGCGGCGATATCAGGCGATCCCCGCGGCTGGGTGACTGCGCAGCTGGCGCAGCGCCCGGCGCAACCGACGGGCGACCTGCGGCCGTCCCACGAGACCGTCGCGCTGATGCTGCAGGTCCGCAAGGACCGAAAGGAAAAGGATCAGCAGGACGTGCGCGAGCTGCAGCAGCGCATCCGCGCGACATATCTCGGCGAGATCGATGCGCGCATGCGCGCGGCGATCCTCGGCGACGCGCCGGTGCAGGAGCGGCTCACCCAGTTCTGGAGCAATCACTTCACCGTCTCGGGCCAGCGTCCCTTCGTGCGGGGATTCACCGGCGCCTTCGAGCGCGAGGCGATCCGGCCGCATGTCAACGGCCGCTTCGCCGACATGCTGCTGGCGGTGACCAGCCATCCGACGATGCTGCTCTATCTCGACAACGCGCAGTCGATCGGACCGAACTCCCGCGTCGGCCGGCGCCGCGACAAGGGCCTCAACGAGAATCTCGGCCGCGAGCTCCTGGAGCTGCACACCCTCGGCGTCGACGGCGGCTACACCCAGGCGGATGTCGAGGCGCTGGCGCGCATCCTCACCGGCTGGAGCATCGGCCAGCTCCGCGATCCCCAGCCCGGCGCCTTCATGTTCCGGCCCTACATTCACGAGCCCGGCCCAAAAACGCTGCTGGGCCGCGTCTACCGGGAGAATGGCGTCGAGGAGGGTGTGGCGGCGCTGCGCGACCTCGCCGCGCATCCCGCGACCGCCCGCCATGTCGCAACCCAGCTTGCGCGCCATTTCATCGCCGACACGCCGCCGGTGGACGCGGTGGAGCGCATCGCCAAGGTCTTTCGGGATACCGCCGGCGATCTCCATCAGGTGACGCTGGCGGTGGTGCGCGAGGAGGCGGCCTGGAGCCAGCCCTTCGCCAAGATCCGCACGCCGACCGAGCTGGTGATCGCCGCATATCGCGTGATGGGCACGGCGCCGCCGCCGCAGCAGGCGTTCCAGATGCTGAAGAACCTGGACCAGCCGCCGTTCTTCGCGCCCTCGCCGGCGGGCTGGCCCGATGTCGCCGCGCAATGGATCTCGCCGGAGACCGTGCTGCGTCGCGCCGAATGGTGCCAGGTGTTCTCCCAGCGCCTTCCTGACGAGCCCGATCCGCTGGCGGCGATGCAGACCGCTTTCGGCGAGGCGCTTCCCGAGGACGTCCAGCAGGCGGTGCGCCGCGCCCCCAGCCGACGCGCCGGCCTCGCGTTGCTGGTCGCCAGCGCGCAATTCCAGAGACGGTGATCGCCATGACGACGCGTCGCGACGTGCTGAGATTGCTGGGCGGTGCCGCCGCCGGAACCTTCGCGCTGGCGGGATTGCCCGACGCGGTCTTCGCCGCCATTCCCGGCGAGCGCCGTCTCGTGGTGGTGCTGCAGCGCGGCGCCATGGACGGGCTCGCCGCGGTGGCGCCGCTCAGCGATCCCAACTATGCGTCGCTCCGCGGCGGCCTCGCGCTGAAGCCGCCGGGCGAGCCGAACGGCTGCCTCGCGCTCACCCGCGACTTCGCGCTGCATCCCTCGCTGGCGGCGATCCATCCCTATTTCGGCAAGGGCGAGCTCGCGGTGGTGCACGCCACCGGCAACGGCTATCACACGCGCTCCCACTTCGACGCCCAGGACCTGATGGAGAGCGGCTTCGCGGCGAAGCGCGGCATCAGCGACGGCTGGCTCAACCGCAGCCTCGCGCTGCTGCAGCACGGCAAGGATCGCCTCGGCCTCGCGGTGGGCGGCGCCACGCCGCTCATCCTGCGCGGCGCCATTCCCGTGGCGTCCTGGGAGCCGGCGGGATTCCAGGAGGCGGCGCCGGGCTTCATCGAGACGGTGGCGGCGCTCTATGCCGATGACAAGCTCCTCGGCCCCGCGCTCAAGGAAGGCATCAAGGCGCAGGGCTTCTCCGACCAGGTGCTAGGCCAGGACATGCAGAACGGCGCCGGCGGCCCCGGCGGCTTCGGGCCCAAGGCGTTCAAGCCGCTCTGCGAGGCCGCCGGCAAGCTGCTGGCGGCGCCGGACGGCCCGCGCATCGCCGCTCTCGACATGGGCGGCTGGGACACGCACGTGGGGCAGGGCGCCGAGAGCGGCCGCCTCGCGGCGAATTTCCAGGGCTTCGCCGAGGGGCTTGACGCGCTCGCGCAAGGCATGGGTCCCGCCTGGCGCAACACCGTCGTGGTGACGGTGACCGAGTTCGGCCGCACGGTGCACGTCAACGGCACCAATGGCACCGATCACGGCACGGCCTCGATGATGTTCGTCATGGGCGGCGCGGTCAAAGGCGGCCGCATCGCCGGCGACTGGCCGGGCCTCGGCCAGCTGCAGGACGACCGCGACCTCCGCGTCGCGACCGACGGCCGCGCGGTGATGAAGGGCATCCTCCGCGACCACCTCGGCCTCGACCAGGCGGCGCTCGCGAGCAAGGTATTTCCGGACAGCGCCGAGATCCGTCCGATGGACGGGCTGGTGCGGGCGTAAAGCTCTCGGAAGAACAGCTAGGCTCTAGAGTGCGCCGAACCCTCTGCCGTCATCGCGCAGCCAGACATAGAGCGGCGGGAATCACCAGCACGCGTGAGCGCGGTCGACGAGGCGAGGCCGAACACCAGCGAGATCGCCAGGCCCTGGAAGATCGGATCGGCCATGATGAAAGCGGCGCCGATCATCGCCGCGGCGGCGGTGAGGAAGATCGGCTTGAAGCGGATGGCGCCCGCCTCGAGCAGCGCCTGGCGCAGCGGCAGCGCCCTCGGCGCGCCGCCGGCGGATGAAATCCACCAGCAGGATCGAGTTGCGCACGATGATGCCGGCCAGCGCGATGAAGCCGATCATCGAGGTGGCGGTGAACGGCGCGTCCCAGCAGCCAGTGGCCGAGCACGATGCCGATCAGCGTCAGCGGCACCGGAATCGAGGATCACCAGCGGCAGGCGGAACGAGCCGAACTGCGCGACGACCAGTAGATAGATCCCGAGGATGGCGACGCCGAAGGCCGCGCCCATGTCGCGGAAGGTGACGTAGGTCACCTCCCATTCGCCGTCCCACAGCAGCGATGCCTTGGATTCGTCGAGCGGCTGGCCGTGATAGCGGATCGCCGGCGGGCCGGCGGCGCCCCAGTCGATCTTCTTGATGCGCGTCCTCGACCGCGAGCATGCCGTAGATCGGCGCCTCGAAGCGGCCCGCGACCTCCGCCTGCACCATCTCGGCGAAGCGGCCGTCGCGGCGGAAGAGCGCTGTAGGAGGCGGGCTCGCGCTTCACCGTCACGACGTCGCCGAGCTCGACATTGGCGCCCTGGCGCGCGGTGCCGCCGGCGGGCAGCGGCGTCGACAGGATGCGCTCGCCCATCCATTCCGCCCGCCGCGGCAGCTTGACGTCGATCTCGATCGGCTTGGCGCCGTAGCCGCGCTGGGAATAGCCGACCTTCACGCCGCCGATGATGGCGGCGATGGTGTCGTAGACCGCCTGCTCGTCGACGCCGTAGAATTCGAGGTTCTCCTGGTTGATCGAGAAGCGCAGCCGCTCGCCGGGCTTGTGGAAGGTGTCGTCGACGTCGACGACGAAATCGACGCTCTTGAAGGCGTCGCGCACCTTCACGGCGGCGGCGCGCCGGGTCGCCTCGTCGGGTCCATAGACTTCCGCCAGCAGGGTCGCCAGCACCGGCGGTCCCGGCGGCACCTCGACCACCCTGATGACCGTGCCGGGCGGCATCGGCAGATCGGCGAGCCGATGGCGCACGTCGAGGGCGATCGCGTGGCTCGCCCGCGAGCGCTCGCCCTTGGGCACCAGATTGACCTGCAGATCGCCCTGCTCGGGATTGCTGCGGAGATAGTAGTGGCGCACCAGCCCGTTGAAGTTGAAGGGCGCGGCGGTGCCGGCATAGGCCTGGATCGAGGTCAGCTCCGGCAGGTCCTTGAGCCGGTCGGCGGCGGCCATCAGCAGCCGCTCGGTGTCCTCCAGCGTGGCGCCTTGCGGCAGATCGACCACCACCTGCAGCTCCGACTTGTTGTCGAAGGGCAGCAGCTTGACCGTCACGTCCTTGGTCGCGAAGAGGACGCAGACGGCGGCGGTGGCGCCGGCGACCGCCAGCAGAAACAGCTCGGCGCGGCGCCGGCCGGTCAGCAGCGGCCGCGCGATCCGGAGGTAGAAGCGCCCCATGGCGCCGATCTCGTCGTGCGCCGATGCTGTGCCGGCGGCAGGCGTCGCCTCGAAGCGTCGCCGCGCGATGCTGTACAGGCAGCCAGGGCGTGATGATCACGGCGACGAAGAACGAGAACAGCATCGCCATCGAGGCGTTGGCCGGGATCGGGCTCATATAGGGGCCCATCAGCCCGCTCACGAACATCATCGGCAGCAGCGCCACGATGATGGTGAGCGTCGCCACGATGGTGGGATTGCCGACTTCGGCGACCGCCTCGACCGCGGTCGTGACGAGATCCTTGTCGCCGCGCGCGCGCCAGTGCCGCACGATGTTCTCGACCACGACGATGGCGTCGTCGACGAGGATGCCGATCGAGAAGATGAGCGCGAAGAGGCTGACGCGGTTGATGGTGTAGCCCATCAGCCAGGAGGCGAAGAGCGTCAGCAGGATGGTCGTCGGGATGACCACCAGCACCACCACTCCCTCGCGCCAGCCGATGGCGAGGGTGATCAGCACCACGATCGATACCGTCGCCAGCGCCAGGTGGAACAGCAGCTCGTTGGCCTTCTCGGTCGCTGTCGCGCCGTAGTTGCGGGTCACCGTGACCGCGACGTCGTCGGGCACGAGGCGGCCTTCGACGGTCTTGAGGCGCTCGCAGCAGCTGATCGGCGACGACGACGGCATTGGCGCCCTTGCGCTTGGCGAAGGCGATGGTGACGGCCGGACGCTGCTCGAGCGCGCCGGCCGCGGTGCGGGTCAGGGTCCAGGCGTGGTGCTCGGGCTCGGCGGCGCCGACCACGACGTCGGCGACGTCCTTGACATAGACCGGCCGGCCGTCGCGGGAGGTGAGCAGCAGCAGCCCGATATCCGGCACGCCCTGCAGCGTCTGGCCGGCCACCACCGGCACATTGCGGTCGAGCTGATCGAAGGCGCCCACCAGGAAGGAGCGGTTGGCGTTGCCGAGCTTGTCGACCAGCTGGTTGAGGGTGATGCCATAGAGCGCCAGCCGCTCGGGATCGGGCTCGACGCGGATCTGGTTGGGGCTGCCGCCGACGATGTAGGTGAGGCCGACATCGTCGACCTTGACCAGCTCGTGCTGCAGCTCCTGGGCGATCTGATAGAGGCCGTTGTCGTTCCAGCGCGACGGCGGCGCCGGGCTTGGGCTCGAGCGTGAGGGTGACGATCGCGACATCGTTGATGCCGCGGCCGATGATGATCGGCTCGGGAATGCCCTTGGGCAGGTCGGCGATGTTGGCGCGGATCTTCTCGTGCACGCGCAGCAGCGCCGTGTCCTCGTCGGTGCCGACGAAGAAGCGCGCCGTCGTCACCACGGAATCGTCCTGGGTGCTGGAATAGACGTGCTCGACGCCGTTGATGCCCTTGACGATGTCCTCGAGCGGCTTGGTGATGAGCTCGATGGCGTCGCCCGCCTTGTAGCCGTTGGCGGTGACGAGGATGTCCACCATCGGCACGCTGATCTGCGGCTCCTCCTCGCGCGGCAGCTTCGACCAGCGCGAGCGCGCCGACGATCAGCGCCGCCACCAGCAGCAGCGGCGTCAGCGGCGAGGCGATGAAGTGGCGGGTGAGGAAGCCGGAGAGGCCGAGCTTCATGGCGTGACCACCACGTCGCCCTCGCGCAGCCCGGCCAGGATCTCGATGCCGCCGTCGACCGGCAGCCCGACCTGGACGACGACCTCGGTGCCGTCCTTCAGCTTCGCATAGCTCACGCCGAAGCGGCGATAGACGTAGTCCTCGGGCACCACCAGCGCCGCGCGCGTGCCGGTGGCGACATAGACGCGGGTGCGCTCGCCGACGAAATAGTCGCCGAGACCCTCGACCTCGACGTCGGCGATGACGCGGCCTTGATCGATCCGCGGGATAGACCAGGGCGACGCGGCCGCTGTCGCAGCGTCTCCTGACTCCTGCTCCCGCAGGCCGCGCGCCGCCGACCAGGATGGTGTCGCCCGCCTTCATGAAGCGCGCGTGCCGCTCGGGCAGCTGCAGGCGCAGGATGTAGTTGTCGGCGGCGATCGTGGCGATGGTCTCGCCGGGCAGCACGACGCTGCCCTCCGACACCGGCACCTTGAGCACGCGGCCGGCGCCGGGCGCCAGGACGGCGCCCTCGGCCGATTGCTGCTCGATCACCTGCCGGTCCGAGCGCAGCGCCTGGAGATTCGCTCGGCGACGTCGAGGCGGGTGCGCGCCTGATCGAGCTGCGGCCTGCGATACCGACGCCGGAGCGCGCGCAGCTCCTGCGCGCGGCCGAAATCGGTCTGCGCCTGATCGCGCTCGGCCTGCTGCGCCTGGATGCGCGACTGCAGCGCCTGGATCTGCAGCGACAGCTTCTGGTCGGCGACCACGGCGATGCGGTCGCCCGCGGCGACCGCGTTCGCCTTCCTTCACGCGCGAGCGTGGCGATGGTGCCGCCGATGCGGGCGCGGGCCAGCAGCTCGTGCACCGGCTCGACGGTGGCGATCACCGCCTTGCGGTCGTCGACCAGGCTGCCGCGTCCACCGTCTGCTCCGCCGCCAGGACCGGCAGCGCGCCGGCGATCAGCAGGATCGTGCGCGGCAATGAGAATGCGTATCACGCGCTGTGCTCCTTGGTGGGTCGCGGCCTTGACATATATATGAGCAATCACTAAATTAGCAAGCATGAATATACGGCAGATGCGCGGCCAAGGCCGGCATACGGCGGCCGGCTTTCTCAAGCTCATGGCCAATGCGCGCCGGCTGATGATCCTCTGCGAGCTGCTGCAGGGGGAGCGCTCGGTGGGCGATCTCGCAGCGAGCGGTCGGCCTCAGCCAGTCCGCGCTGTCGCAGCACCTGGCGAAGCTGCGCCGCGCGCGCCTGGTGACGACGCGGCGGGAAGTCGCAGACCATCCACTATTCGCTCGCCGATCCCGGCGTCACCAAGGTGATCGGCGCGCTCTACGATCTCTACTGCCGGCCGGCGCGCGGCCGATAACCTCGAAAGGAGAATCCCATGTCGATCGATCGGGCCGTGATGGCCTTTGCCGGAGTGATGATCCTGGCGAGCCTCGTCCTGAGCCAGCTGCACAGCCCTTATTGGCTGCTGTTCACGGCTTTCGTCGGCCTCAACCTGCGTGCAGGCGTCCTTCACCGGCTTCTGCCCGGCGGCGATCGTCTTCAAGCGGCTGGGCTGTCGCGCAGGCACCGCCTTCTCCTGAGCGGCGGACACAAGCGCTCGCGCGTCCAGGATCATGGCTCGCCATGACCCGATAATGGGAAGGGCCGGCCGACGCTCATTGATCCAGGTCAGGAACGCGCCGAAGACGGCGGCATGCGCGGAGATGAGCCTAGCGGCCTGGTCCGGGCGGGACCGGACCACTCGGCGGAAGCGCCCCGTCCGCGTCGTGCATCTCGTCGCCCCTGAGGGCGGGTGAGAATACGCTGAGGAGATGGAGATCGGTGCTGGCGCTGAGCCTGTGCCGGTCCCGCGGCCCGACGTTATAGGCCATACCCGGCTCCAGCTTCCAGGATTGTCCACTCGTCAGGTCGGTCACCTCGCCGGTGCCGGAGAGGATGTGATTGGCTTCCCAATGGTGCTTGTACCAGAGCACCGATTGAGCGCCGGCTTTGAGGTGCACGACGGAGAAGCCGAAGCCGACGTCGTCCGCCTTGGTCAGCATGCGCAGCGTGCGTGCCTGGCCGTTGGCGACCATCAGCTCCTTGCCCGCGGCGAGCATCTCGTCCGCCCGCTTCACGAACATGCGGCGGTCGGTCTTCGGCCGCGGACCGCTGGCCTCATAGGCGCCGTCCTTGTCGTGGCCCTCGTCGCCGCGGAGCGGCGGATAAAAGATGCTGATGTGATGATCGTCCTCGGTCACGCGAAAGCGGTGCCGGTCATTGGGTCCGACCACGTAGAGAGTGCCGGGCCCGAGCGGCCAGCTCTCGCCGCTCCCGAGGTCCGTCAGCTCGCCGCGGCCGGAGATGATGTAGTTGGCTTCCCAGTGGTGTTTGTACCAGAGGATCGCCTCCGAGCCCTTGTCGACTCGGTTCTCGTTGTAGGAGAAGCCCATCCCGTCGGCCGCGGTGAGGAAGCGGGCCGATCGCGTCGTGCCATTGACCAGCACCTTGATCCGGCCCGCCGCCTTCAATTCCTCGAGGGTGCGTATGAACATGGCGCGCGGCTCCTCCGTCTGCGATGGGCGCTGGAGGTATGCTACTGTAGGGGCTGTTCGGATACTATCGGACTGGAGAAGGCTCCGGATGGGATGACACGCCATGATCAATGACAAAATGCTGGCACAGATTTCCGGGAAGGATGGCTTCATCGCCGCGCTTGACCAGAGCGGCGGATCGACGCCCGGAGCGCTGCGCCTCTATGGCATTCCCGACAGCGCCTATAGCGGCGATGCCGAGATGTTCGATCTCATGCATGAGATGCGCGTGCGCATCATGACCGCGCCGGCTTTCACGGGAGCGAAAGTCATCGCCGCCATCCTGTTCGAGGACACGATGAACCGGCAGGCGCGGGAAAAGCCGGTTCCGGCATTCTTGTGGGAGCGAGGCGTCGTTCCCTTCGTGAAGGTCGACAAGGGACTAGAAGCCGAGAAGGACGGGGTCAGCCTGATGAAGCCGATGCCGGCGCTCGACGCGCTGCTCGCCCGGGCGGTGAGCTCGGCGTCTTCGGCACCAAGATGCGCTCGGTCATCAACCTGCCCTCGAAAACGGGCATCGCGGCGGTGGTGGCGCAGCAGTTCGATGTGGCCGCGCGGATCGCCGAGCACGGCCTGATGCCCATCATCGAGCCGGAAGTCTCGATCAAGAGCCCGGACAAGGCCGGCGCGGAAGCCATCCTCCTGGCGGAGCTGACCAGGAAGCTCGACGCTCTGGCCGGAGGGCCGCCAGGTGATGCTGAAGCTGACGCTGCCGGACGTTCCGGATCTCTATTCGGCGCTGATGGACCACGAGCGCGTCGCACGGGTTGTCGCGCTGTCCGGCGGCTATCACGCGGGCCGACGCCTGCAAGCGCCTCGCCGCCAACCACGGCATGATCGCGAGCTTCTCGCGGGCGCTGCTCGAGGACCTCAGGCGATCAATGAGCGATGCCGAGTTCGACGCGGCATTGGCGAAGATCCATCGACGAGATCTACCGGGCCTCCACCGTGAAGGCGTGATGCCTGCGAGATCGGACACTCGCGCTCAGACCTTGTGGCCGTAGAGCCAGTCCAGCATCGCGTAGTCGTCGTCGCCCGCCGCTCCATGAGGTCGTTGCGCACGATCGCGGCGACGCCGTCGAGGTGGAAATAGGCGCCCATGGCACGGGCGGTGATCTGCACCCGCGCGGTGCGCAGCACGCGGTCGCGCTCATACGCCTGGAGCGCCGCCGCGGGATCGTCCGGCGCGCCCGCCACGCGCTTGGCGAGGCAGAGCGCGTCCTCGATCGCCTGGCAGGCGCCCTGGGCGATGTACTGGAACATCGGATGGGCGGCGTCGCCCAATAGCGCCGATGCGGTTGCGCGTCCAGGTGAGGATCGGCGCGCGGTCGTGCATCGGCCAGCGCTTGTCGCGCCACATCAGCTTGATGCAGGTCTGCACGTAGTCGCAGGTCTGGGCATAGTGCGCGTCGAGCTCGTCCACCGTTCCCCAGTCGTCGGTGCCGGGCCGATAGCGCTTGCTGCGGAACACGGCGACCTGGTTGTAGAGCTCGCCGCGGCGGATCGGGTATTGCACGAAATGCATGTCGGGCCCGATCCACATGACGACGTTGTCGAGGCCGGCGTGCTGGGACATCTGCGTCCATGTCGATGGTGCCGCGATAGGCGACATAGCCGTCGCTGATGGGCGCGTCGTCGGAGAACAGCTTGCGCACCGTCGACCAGAGCCCGTCGGCGCCGATCAGCAGGCCGGCATCGCATGCGCTGCCGTCGGCGAAGCGCACGCGCGCGGCGTCGCCCAGATCCTCGATCGCGGCCACTGGCGCGGTTCGCCTCCAGCGTGATCAGCGGGCTCGCCCGGCAGGCGGCGAGCAGGCAGTCCAGGAGGTCGCTGCGATGCATGACGATATAGGGATGGCCGTAGCGCGCCTGGAAGGCATCGCCGAGATCGAGGGCGGTGATGCGCGTGCCGCGGACCGCGTCCATCCAGACCAGCCGGCTGGGATATACCGCGTGCTTGCGGATCTCCGGCAGCAGGCCCACGTCGTCCAGCACGTGCATGGCGTTCGGCGCCAGCTGCAGCCCGGCGCCGATCTCGCCGAACTCCGCCGACTTCTCGACGACGTGGACGCGGCAGTTCCGGCGGCTCGAGCGCCAACGCCGTGGTGAGGCCGCCGATGCCGCCGCCGACGATGAGAATGGGAAGCTTGTCCAAGTGCGTCCTTCCTGCCGATACCAGCCGTGCTCCGAACGGATACACCATCCGGACCCGTCGTGGCCATGCGTTGACAGGAGCCAGGACGGACCATATCGTTATGATCATAACGATATCTGCATGGGAGGCGTCGATGACCGAGGCTGCGGCACCCGCGACCTACGATTTCAGCGATCGGACCCGCTACGACGCGTTCATGCAGGTCGCGCGAAATCGCCTCACCACCCGCGCGTTCGACGCGAGCTACACCGTTCCCCGCGAGCATTACGAGATGATCCTGGAGGCCGCGCGCCACGCCCCCTCCGGCGCCAATGCCCAGCCCTGGCACTTCATCGTCGTCACCGACCAGGATCTCAAGAATGAGATCACCCGGTATTTCCGCGAGGAGCAGATCGCGCGGGCGAAGCTCAAGATGAAATTCCCGACGCCGGATTACCGCGGCCTGGCCTCGGCGCCGGGCTTCATCGTTGTCGCCAGCGATTTCCGCTGGGTCAAAGCCTTCCCGGTGCTGAACGACGGCTCCGAGCTCGACGCCATGTACAGGCAGAACGCGGAGCGGATCCTGCTGCAGAGCGTCGCCGCCGCCACCATGTCGGCGCATCTGGCCGCCGCCGCGCTGGGCTACAACGTCTGGTGGGTGACCGCCATCGGCCAGGAGAAGGCGCAGCAGGCGATGAAGCCGCTTCTCGGCATCCCCGAGGAGCTCTCGGTCCTCGACATCATGTGCTTCGGCCCGCCGGCGAAGCCGCCCTATAAGCGGTGGAAGAAGACGCTGGGCGACATCACCAACTGGAACAAGTTCGACCGCGCGCATTTCATGAGCGATGCCGACATCGACGAGTGGATCGCCACCACCCGCCACAAGGTCATGTACCGGGATGCCGAGAACGTCGACTAGGCTCGCGATGGCGGAAGGCCGTCGCGAGGGAAGCCACCGGCTCGACGATCAGGTGGGCTTCCTGCTGCGGCGTGCCTACCAGCGCGCGGGCGCCAACCTCATCGAGGCGATCGGGGCCCACGACCTGACGCCGCCGCAATTCGCGACGCTGGCCCGGCTCCATGAGCGGGAGAAGCTGTCGCAGAATCTCCTGGGCCGTCTCGTCGCCATGGAGCCGGCGAACATCCGGGACGTCGTGCAGCGGCTGCGGAAGCGCCGCCTGGTGGCGACGGAGCGCGATCCCGACGATGCCCGGCAGATCCTCGTCCGCCTCACTCCCGCCGGCCTCGCCCTCATCCGCGAGCTGCTGGCGGTGCAGGCGGAGGCGACGGCGAAGACTCTGGCGCCCTTCACGCCCGCGGAGCGAAAGCTGCTCTGCGACCTGCTGCGCCGGCTGGCGGACGCATAGGCTTTTCTGCCAAGATTCCGAACCGGCCGCCGAAGCAAATCTCAATGGATCCCGAGAAACGAACGATCAAGCGAGTGCACATCCCCAGCCCCGAATGGGATGCGGCGGCCAATGCCGTCAGGCGAGCCATGCGGTTGACGGCAGAGCTGAACAAGCTTTCCTTCGACGATGCTGCAAGCGTGAGAGAATTGTTCAGCGAATTGACCGGTAAAAGGTCGATGAGACTTTTACCCTCATTCCGCCTTTCTATACATCGGGCGGACTTGAGATCAGGATCGGACGCAAAGTATTCATCAACCAGTGCTGCACCATCTATGATATGGCCGGTGTCGACATTGCCGATCTCGTCATGATCGGGCCAAACGTTAACATCATCACCGCAGGTCACCCGCTGGAGCCGTCCCAGCGACGCGCATACGTGGAGGCAAAGCCAATCGTAATCGAAAAGAACGTTTGGATTGCAACGGCGGCCACCATACTGGGCGGCGTTACCGTGGGCGAAAATTCAGTGGTCGCCGCCGGCGCGGTTGTTACGAGGGATGTTCCTGCAAACAGTCTCGTTGCGGGGGTGCCGGCCAGGGTCATTCGTTCGCTTGAGGACGGCCGCGCTGCCGAGTAGCGACTTAGAACAGCGGTGCAACCCAAATCACGCTGCCGTCTTGCAGGGCGGCCAGCAGCGATGCCAATCTTTGTCTCGCTGAGGCCGCGATATGGGAATCCCGGTCTGGGATCGTCTGAAGGGCTCCCCAATGAAAATCATCCAGGCATCATGGATGGCGGCGCTCACACTCTGTCTGGCGGGTGTGGCGCTTGCCGACGATTTGCAGACCGTCGGCGAACCGGACAGTCTCGGCTTTTCGGCGCGGCGTTTGGAACACATGACCTCCTGGTTCGAGGCCCAAAGCCGAAAAGGCGACCCCTCCGGTTTTGTCGTGGCGATCGCTCGAGGCGGAAAGCTCGCCTATTTGCAGCCCACCGGCTTTGAGGACCACGACAAGAAAATTCCGATGCGGCCGGATTCGATCTTTCGCATCGGCTCGATGTCCAAGCAGATCACCAGCGTCGCCACCATGATATTGGTCGATGAAGGCAAGCTCGACCTTGACTGCTCCCGTGGCGCAGTATTTGCCGGAGCTCAAGGACATGCCGGTTGTCAAGACCGATCCGGCGACAGGAGATGCGATCCTCCTGGAGCTTGAACCGGCCAAGCGAGCGATGACCATCCGGGACCTTCTGCGCAACACGTCCGGCCTCGTTTATGCAGGGCCCGCCTATGCCGATCCCGGATTTGGCAATGCGGCGATACACGCGCTTTACGGCGCCAAGGCGCCGTTCCGACGCGACAAGCCCATCGCCCCCTTCGTCGCGAGCCTTGGCGCCGTCCCGCTTTTGCACCAACCGGGCGAAGTCTGGGAATATTCCCTGGGTTTCGATGTTCTCGGACGTGTCATTGAAGTCGTGTCGGGCCAGACATTCGACCAGTTTCTGCAAAGCCATCTCTTCGCGCCGCTCCGTATGGTCGATACCGGCTTCTATGTGCCGGAGGACAAACTCGCCCGTCTCGTCGCCGTGCCGGGCACGCAGCCCCCCTCTCTTTCGGATGGGGACGTCGCGAAGCCGCAAACGTTCTTTTCGGGTGGGGGAGGGATTGTCTCGACGGCCCCCGACTTCCTGCGCTTCTGCCAGATGCTGCTCAATGGTGGCGAACTTGATGGCGTGCGTATCCTGAAGCCTGAAACGGTCCGGCTGATGATGACGAATTCACTGCCGCCCGACATCCACATCGCGGGACACGAAGTCGGTCCAGTTTTTGGGACGGGTTGGGGCCTCGGCTTCGCCATTCGCACCAACCCGGATTTCAGTCTGATCCCAGGCGCGGTCGGCAGCTTCAACTGGCAGGGAAGCTGGGGCACGTTTTTCTCGGTCGATCCGGCGCAAAAGCTGATCCTGGTGATGATGATGCAGCGGAGACAGCAGAGTGAAAACGGTTTCTATTTCAATGCCATCCGTCGTCTGCCGTACACGGCGTTGAAGGTTCCTGAAGCCACCGAGCCCGTCGCGTCGGGGCCATTGAACGCCGCCGCTCTCACCGAATACGTCGGACGTTACGTTTTCGGTGGGTCCACGAGTTCGCTGGACAGACAGACCTTTGTCGCCGACGGCAATAGCTGGACTGGTCTTGAGTCTGTTGTCGCGGAGACGGATGGTCTGAGGGTGATAAAACCGGCCCAGGAAGGCCCCGCCGCGAAGGCGGGCATCCTAGCGGGGGATCTCATAACCGCGATCGACGGCAAGTCGATCAAGGGCCTGACCCTAGAAGCGGCCTTTCGCAAGATTTCAGGTCCGGTCAACGCAACGATCAAGCTCAAAATCATCCGCCAAACGCAAAAAGACCCACTCATTGTTGCCTTTGCTCGCGAACCGGTCCCGTTGCACAGCGTCCAGCTTCGGGTCCGTGTTGCGGATGGCAAGCTTGTCGTTGAAGCAATAGGCGGCTGGTCGATCCTTGATTTTGACAAGGGCCAGCCGACGCCCGTGGCGGTGCTTTCAAGGGATGAATTCCACGTCGAGAGTGGCGACCATACGCGGATCGCCTTCATTCGCGACGCAGCTGGCAAAGTCAACGGCGCGGTTCTCAATCCGGGACCATGGGAGCAGCGCGGCGCGCTCGCCCAATAGGGGACACTCGCCGACCGGCATCCACTTCGGCGGAAAACGCTCTATCCCTCGACCCAGGCGATGCGGAGGACGTTGGTGGCACCGGGCGTTCCGAAGGGGACGCCGGCGGTGACGACGAGGCGGGCGCCCTTCTCGGCGAAGCCGTCGCGGTGGGCGATCATGACGGCCTTTTGCACCATGTCGGTGAAGTTGGTGACGTCGCTGGTGTGGACGCAATGGACGCCCCAGACCAGCGCCAGCCGCCGCGCGGTCTCGATCTTGGCGGTGAGGCCGATCACCGGCACCGCCGGCCGCTCGCGGGCGGCGCGGAGCGCGGTCGCGCCCGAGGTCGTGTAGGAGACGATGGCGGCGGCGCCGACGGTCTCGGCGACTTGGCGCGCGGCGGCGCTGATGGCGTCCGAGGCCGTGTGCTCCGGCTCCAGATGGGTGCTCATCATGGCGGCGCGGAAGCCCGGGTCCGCCTCGACGCGGCGGATGATGCGATCCATCATCGCCACCGCCTCGACGGGATAGGCGCCGGACGCCGTTTCCGCCGACAGCATCACCGCGTCGGCGCCCTCGTAGATCGCGGTCGCGACGTCGGAGGCCTCGGCGCGGGTCGGCACCGGGAGCCGCACCATGGACTCCAGCATCTGCGTCGCGATGATCACCGGCTTGCCGGCGTTGCGGCAGCGCCTGGACGATGCGGCGCTGGATCGGCGGCACGTCCTCGGGCGGCATCTCGACGCCGAGATCGCCGCGCGCCACCATGACCGCGTCGGTGAGCTCGACGATCTCCTCGAGACGCGTGATCGCCGCCGGCTTCTCCATCTTCACCAGCACGCCGGCGCTTGCCGCCGATCAGCTTCCGCGCCTCGGCGACGTCGTCGGGCCGCTGCACGAAGGAAAGCGCGATCCAATCGACGCCGAGCTTCGAGGGCGATAGGCGAGATCCGAGCGGTCCTTCGGCGTCAGCGCCGAGAGCGGCAGCACCACGCCCGGCACGTTGACGCCCTTGCGGTCGGAGAGCGCGCTCCCCGGCCATGACCGTGGTCTCGGCGAAATCCTTGCCGCAGCTGTCCACCTTGAGGCGCACGTTGCCGTCGTCGAGGAGAAGCTCGGCGTCGGTCTCCAGCGCCGCGAAGATCTCGGGATGCGGCAGCGGCGCGCGGTTCTGGTCGCCCGGCGTCTTGTCGAGGTCGAGGCGGAAGTGCTGGCCTTGGGCTGAGCGCGATCTTGCCGCCGGTGAAGGTGCCGAGGCGGAGCTTCGGCCCCTGCAGGTCCGCCATCACGCCGATGGGCCGGCCGGTCGGTGACCTCGAGCGCGCGGATGGTATCGAGGCGCGCCTTGTGGTCCTCCTGGGTCCCGTGGCTGAAGTTGAGGCGGAAGACGTCGACGCCCGAGGCGAAGAGCGCGGCGATCTGCTCCGGCGCCGAGCTCGCGGGACCCAGCGTCGCCACGATCTTGGCGGCGCGCTGGCGGCGCGGGGCGGGCTTAGACGTGGCCATGGATAGCCTCGAGCACGAGGATGGCGCGGAAGTCGTTGACGTTGGTGCGGGTGGGGCCGGTGACCACGAGATCTCCAAGGGCGGCAAAGGCGCCGTAGCCATCGTTGTCGGCCAGCCTTTCCCTGAGGTTAACGCCGGCCTTGGCGCGCGCGCGAAATCGTCTCGGGGCCGATGCGGGCGCCGGCGTTGTCCTCGGTGCCGTCGATCCCGTCGGTGTCGCAGGCGATGGCGTGGATGCCGGGCGCGCCATTGAGCGCGACCGCCAGCGCGAGCGCGAACTCCGCGTTCCGCCCGCCGCGCCCTTGGCCGCGCACGGTCACCGTGGTCTCGCCGCCGGAGAGCAGTGCCACCGGCGGTCTGACCGCGCGCTCGCCGACGATGAAGCGGCCGGCCGCCACCTGGCGGGCGATCGCCGCGTGCACCAGCGCCGCCGTCCCGCGCCTCGCCCTCGATGGCATCGCCGAGGATCACCGGCGTCAGGCCCAGCGCGCGCGCCGCGCCGGCCGCCGCTTCCAGCGCCATCTGGGGCGTCGCGATCATCACGTACTCGGCGCGGGCGAAGGCGGGATCGCCGGGCTTCGGAGATTCCTCGCGCGCGGCGGCCAGATGCGCCGCCACCGCGGTTGGCGGCTCGATCCCGTATTTCGCCAGGATGGCGCGGGCGTCGGCGAAGGTGGTGGGGTCGGGCACCGTCGGGCCCGAGGCGATGACGGCGGGGTCGTCGCCGGGAACGTCGGAGATCGCGAGGGTCACGACGCGGGCCGGCGCCGCGGCGGCGGCGAGCCGCCCGCCCTTGATCGCCGAGAGATGCTTCCGCAGGCAGTTCATCTCCGTGATGTTGGCGCCGCTCCGGAGCAGCTCGCGGGTCACCGCGCGCTTGTCGTCGAGGGTTAAGCCCGGCGCCGGCAGCGCCAGCAGCGCCGAGCCGCCGCCGGAGATCAGACAGAGCACGAGATCCTCCGGCCCCAATCCGCGCACCATCTCGAGGATGCGTGCCGCCGCCCGCGTGCCGGCCTGATCCGGCACCGGATGGCTCGCCTCCACGACCTCGATGCGTTTACAGGGAAGACCGTGACCGTAGCGCGTCACCACCAGCCCCGAGAGCGGGCCCGGCCAGTGCTCCTCCACCGCCTTCGCCATGGAGGCCGCGGCCTTGCCGGCGCCCACCACGATCGTCCGGCCCTTCGGCGGCGCCGGCAGATGCGGCGGCACGACCCGGGCCGGATCGGCGGCGGCGAGCGCCGCGTCGAGCAGGCGACGGAGCGCCGCGGAGGGGTCGGTAACAGCCATCATCATTCCGAAAATGCTTCCGGAGTTCAGGAACATAGACGGCAGGGGCGATGGCGGCAACCGGGGCGGTTGGGGTGAAGGGTTTCACCACGGAGGCACGGAGGACACAGAGAAGGGAAATAGAATTCCTCTCCGCCCCTGGGGGCGGAGAGGTTAGGTGAGGTGGGGGGCTTGCGCTCGGTGGGTGCAGATTTGGCGCGTCGGTGTCGCGGCGAGACCCACCTCATCCTAAATCATCGATCCGCTTCGCGGCTCGATCCCCCCGTTCCGGGCGGAGAAGGACTTTTGGCACGGAGTCACTGAGATTTCCTTCTCCGTGTCCTCCGTGCCTCCGTGGTGAACCTTCTTCCCTTAAAACTCCAGCAGATTGTCCCGGAGATGCCGGTGCTCGTAGGCCTTGCGCGTGAGGCCGCGCTGTTGCAGGGCGGGGATCAGCCCGTCGGTGATCTCCGCCACCGACTTGCGGCTGACGTTGCCGAGGGCGACGAGGTAGCCGTCGCCGCCCACCTCCTGCATCACCTCGCCCATCTGCGCCGCGACCGCGTCGGGGGTGCCGATCAAGTCGACCGACATGCCCGTGGTGCCGTAGTCGGTGATCGCCTCGCGGAGCGTGCGCTTCCCGGCCTTGCGCAGGAACTGCGCCAGGCTCTGCTGGTGGCCGTTGGTGGTGAGCTCGCCCACGGGCTGGTCGAGGTCGAAGACGCTGAAGTCGATGTTGGTGCTCCAGCCCATCTGCGCCAGCTTGACGTCGACGTTCTTGGCCGCGCGCTGGCGCCGCGCCTCGGCCTTCATCTGCGCTTCCTCCATGCTGTCGCCGAGGATCGGCGCAATCAGGTAGAGCACCTTGCAGGTGCTGGGATCGCGCCCCGCCGCCTTCATCTTCTCGTGCACGTCGTCGCGATAGGCCTTCATGTGCTCGACGCCCTTCACATGGGCGACGATGGTGTCGGCATGCGTTGCCGCGAAGCGCTTGCCGCGGTCGGAGCCGCCGGCCTGGGCGATCACCGGCCGCCCCTGCGGGCAGGGGCCGGAATTGAGCGGCCCGCGGCAGCGATAGTACTCGCCCTCGATAGTTGATCGGATGCACCTTGGCGGGATCGATGAGGATGCCGCTCTTGCGGTCGGCGACGATGGCGCCGGGGTCCCAGCTGTCCCAGAGCCTGGTCACGATCTCGATGTACTCGTCCGCCATGTCGTAGCGGAGATCGTGGTCCGGCAGCTTGGCGTAGCCGAAATTCTGCGCCGAGAGGTCGGAGCTGCCGGTCACCATGTTCCAGCCGGCGCGCCCGCCCGAGACCTGGTCGAGCGTCCCCACCGTGCGCGCCACCAGATAGGGCGCGTAGGCGAAGGTCGAGAGCGTCGGCACGATGCCGAGATGCCTGGTCGCCGCCACCATCAGGGACGCCACGACGGAGCCTTCCTGGCGCGGCACCGACATGCCGTTCTTGAGGTAGATGTCGCGGGACTTCTGCCACATCTCGCCGACGTAGATCGAATCCTCGATCAGGAGATAGTCGAAGCAGGCGCGCTCGATGGCGCGCGCGAGATCGAGGAACATCTCCGCCGAGCCCCATTCCTCGCTGATGTTCCCGGTCCATTGCTCGCCCCAGGCCTGGATGCTGGAGCCCTGCAGGAACCACGCGAGGTGGAAGCGGTCGGCTGGCATGCACATCTCCCCCGATCGGCGGTCCCCGGGATGCGGACCCCGTCCTCCTCGTAGCAACCGCCGTGCCAGCGGATTTAACCGCGCAATGAACGGAGTTTCCGCGCCGGGCGCGGCCCGGCAGTGCCGGAATGCTGGGCACGTGCCCGCGGGGCCGGCAGCGGCGACGCCCCGACGCCGCCCTATCGCTCCCCCGCGTCCCGCGCTAAACAGGGGACCCCGATCCCCGGCCCGCGGAGAACCTTCGGTGCCCGTAGAGATCCGCACGATCACCTTCAGCGGCCCCGAAGTGATCGAGGCCCTCGTCGACTACTGCCGCCTGATGAAGCGGCCGGTGCCCACGGGCAAGATCACGCCGGTGATCCTCGCCGGCCGGCGGGAGAACAAGGTCGCCTTCGAGGGCGGCGGCAAGCCCGCCCGCGTCACCTTCTACGAGGCGGAGCTCGCGGCGGCCCTCATCGCCTTCTGCAAGAAGCGCCGCATCCCGGTCGCCCGCGGCGCCAGCAAGAAGCTGCAGTTCACCCCGGACTCGGTGACGCTGCATCTGAAGCAGCCCTGAGGGGCGCGCGCCGCTGGAGCCTTATCGGTTCTGATTGAATCAGAACCGGGCTCTAGTTTTTTGTTTGAGCATGATCTTTTCCGAAAACCGGCCGCCACTTTTCGGGATCATGCTCTAAGGCGCGCAGGAGAGATCGGTCCCGGCGAGCATCGCGGTGAAGGCGGGGTCGTCGGGCGGGCAGAGCACCGTCACCCTGGTAGGGACCGCGACCGTCGGCGCGGTGATTTCAGCGCGGCTCGGCGCGGTGCTGGTGCCGTGTCGCGGCGTCGATGCGGCCGCGGGCGCGGTGCCGCTCGTCCCCGTCGCGGGCGCCACGGTCTGCGCCGCCGCCGGTGCCGCCAGCGCCGCCGAGAGCAGCAGCAGGGCCGGGCCCATCCGCCGCATCGTCAACAGCCTCATCATTCCCACGCTCCTTGCATGCCCTGCACCGGCACGGGGATGACATAGAGCGCGAGCGAGCCGTCGCCAAGACGCGATGCGCGCGTGTTCTCATGCCGGCGCGCAACGGAGATAGCGGTACTCTGCTTATAGCCAAGCTGCGCTCGGCACGTGGCCCGCGTGAGAAAGCAACGATTACCTCAGCCGCGCTCGATTAAGGCCCGGTATTATAGTATATCGCCCTAATGCAACTAATTAGGGTGCCTCCGATGGCTTTCTCACAATCGGATTTGCAAGCGGCTATTGGTGCGCAAATGGTGGCGGCGCAATCAGCAGCCCCACAGACCCGGCTGGTTGCTGGTCCCGGAACAGGAAAATCGAGGACAATCGAGCAGCGTGTCGGCTGGCTATTATCACAGGACGTGCAGTCGAATTCGATCGCCGTTGCGTCTTTCACGCGAGCCTCCGCGCAGGATCTGCGATCGAGAATTCGAGAATACGGTGCAGCAAATAGCATCGCCGGCATGGACGACGTCAGAGTTACTACGCTTCACTCTCTCGCCCTGAGGGTTCTGCGCAGAGCTGGGCTCCTCACCCAGTACCCTGTTGATCCCATCGTTCTAAGCGAGTGGGAGACTGAGAGTATCTTCGACGCGGAATTTTCGCACGCGGCACACCTTCTACCTTCGCGGTGTAAGGACGTTCATCACCAATAGCCACGGCTTTCTTTGCTTCCGACAATGTGGCTTTCGTCCGCTCTAGTTCCTGTTTCAATGCAGCGAGCTGGGCTTCAAGCGAAACCGTTTGTTCTGTGCTGCTGGTTGCGCTCTCGCGTTACGCGGTCTCGCTCCTGCGTGATAAAGTCAAGCTGCGATTGCAGGCTGCTCTTTTGCTTCGTAGCATCGGCAACTGCCCTAGCGGTTTCGACAAGCTGCGCCTCCAAGGTTGATATACGCTCCGCCAAATCTTTCTCGGCGTGGCTTGGCGGGGGAGAAAAAACCGAAGCTAATTTATCTAAGTACGGCCAGCGATGCTGTTCGATATAGGGGGAAAGTGTCGGCACAAGCAGAAGGAACAAGAGTGTTATAGTCCACCAGCGGAAATCAGTCGCAACATTGGTTGCCGTGGCCGCAAACCGCGGCCCGATCCATGTTTTGATTTTAACCCAGAAATAATCAAAGGCAGCCAGGACTTACGGATCGACGCCGGAGCTGCCGCCGCTCTCCCTATGCAACCCCGCCGCCCCCCTCGACCATCGCAACTATCGAACCGAGGACGAGCACGCCGAGGTCGCCCGGCTCCTGGAGGCCAACAGCAGGCTCGCCCTCGGCCTGCCGAGCGAGAGCCACGCGGCGGAGAAATAGTATTTGCGAAACGAACCCAATTTTCGGTGGGCGGCAAAAAGGAAAAAGAGAAAAGCAGATCCACCACGAAGACACGGAGGATACGAAGGAGGTCAGCGCGGGCCGTCCGGTACCCACTCTTCGTGCTCTTCGTGCCTTCGTGGTGAATCCTTACCGGTGCTCGCGGCGCGTGAGAGCGGCGGCAGGATATGAATTCTGCGAAACGAACCCAATCCGCGGGATCGAGCCTACTGCGCCGGCGCCTCGGACCAGGCCTTGTAGTCCTCGGGCGAGACGGTGCCGATCTGCTTGACGAAGGCGGTGATCGACCAGATCTCGTCGTCGGGCACCTTGATCGCGCCAAAGCTCGGCATGCCCGTCATGTTGATGCCGTTCTTGATCACCCAGAAGATCTCCGCGCGCGGAGAGCTCCTTCGCCACGTCCTTGAGGTCGGGCGGGTCCGGCTGCAGCCCCTCGGAGAACTTGGCCCAGCCGACGCCGGGGCCGCCGTGGCAATTGGTGCAGCCGCGCTGGGCGAAGGCGCGCGCACCCGCCTTCACCAGGGCGGGATCGTCGAGGGGATGCGGCGGCAGGATAGATCGCGTGCTTCTCGATCGAGGCGGTGCGCACGCGGATCAGCGCCCATTTGACCGGCGGCGGATCGCTTTCCGCCGCCGAGACATTGAAGTAGCCGCCGAAGAAAAAGATCGCGCCGCAGATCGCGAGAACGATGCCGAGGGCACCGATGACGGCGAGGAGTCTCATGGGCGTCCTCCCGAATGTTCGCGCAATCCTAGCCCGAACCTGGGACCCCGCAAGCGCTGCCTGGGCGGGAAGCCATCCGGACCAGCAAGGTCACAAAATGCGGAATTTGCGAAACGAAGCCAATTCCGGCGGGAGGGGGGGGCCTAGAGAAAAAAAATGTCACCACGAAGGCACGGAAGACACGAGAAGGAGGTCTCGAGTGGGCGGTCCCGTGCCGCGCCTTCTCCGCGCCCTTCGTGCCTTCGTGGTGGATCCTGGGATGCCTGCGGCATGCGACGGCGGTGGCTGTGTTTCTGCGAAACGAACCCAATTCCGGCACGACACCGTTCTCTCGCCAAACGGTTGCCTGATGCCCCTCCTTATGGCATCGTTCGCTGTTTGTTCCGAACGGGAGGACGGCATGCACATTCAGAAGATTATTCGATTTATGGGGCGGGTTCTGATGGCGTCCGCGGCGGCTTTGCTGGCCGTCGCCTGCCAGCCGCGTTGGACCCGAGAACAGGAAGTGGCCTTGCTGCGCGGACTGACCGACGCGCATTTCCGCGACACCACGCTGATCCGCGACGACAATCTCGATTTCGTGGCGACCTTCACCACCGATGCCGGCTTCGTCGCGAAGACGGCACCGCCGGGCTATTACTTTCAGGACGAATTCCTGCGCGCCTTCATCGACAAGCGTACGGGAAAGCGGACATTTCAGCTCTATTTCATCGCGCGCTATCCCGGTCCGCAGCGGCTCTATGTCACCGCCAACTACGAGACCGCGTCAGGACCGAAGGAAGCGGTGGTCAGCGTCATCAACCGCAACAAGAGCTGCGAGCGGTCGCAGGGCGTCACCTATTGCGACTACTCCGAGGAACTGGTGTTCCCGCTCGACGAAAGCATCATCCGCATGATCGCCGACCGCTATGGAAAGGGCGATCCGCCGCTGCAGGAATGGCACTACAAATTCTTCGCCCATTCCGGCAATACGCTGGAGGGGGTGATCCTACCGGCGGAGGCGAAGGGTCTGCCCCTGGAGGCGATGGAGGCGCACGAGCTGGTGAAGTAGGAGTGGCCGTTGTCTCGCCGCCCATCGGGGCGCTATTCTCCGGCGCGCCGGTGGGCTGCTGGCGCGATGACCCCTGACGGAGGAAAGACCCCATGAGCGTGTCCTGGCGCGGCGTATATCCGGCGGTGACGACCCAGTTCCGCCCCGACGGCGCCCTCGATCTGGCAGCGACCCAGCGCGGCATCGAGGAGCAGCTGAAGGCCGGCGTGCACGGCCTCATCATGCTCGGCACCGTCGGCGAGAACTGCTCGCTCGAGCCCGCCGAGAAGCGCCAGGTGCTGGCGGCCTCCAAGGAAGTGGTGGGCGGCCGCGTTCCCGTGCTCTCGGGTGTCGCCGAGAACACCACCGCCCAGGCCGCGGCCTATGCGCGGGACTGCGAGAAGATCGGCCTCGACGGCCTGATGGTGCTGCCGGCCATGGTCTACAAGTCGGACGAGCGCGAGGCGATCGCGCATTTCCGCACCGTGGCGGCGGCGAGCGGCTTGCCGATCATGATCTACAACAACCCGCCCGCCTATAACGTCGACGTGACGCCGGAGGGGTTCAAGGAGCTTGCCGAGCGAGCGCCGGGTCGTCGCCATCAAGGAATTCGACCGAGAACCTCCGCCGTGTCACCGACATCGTGAACCTGACCGGCGACCGCTACATCCTGTTCTCCGGCGTCGACGACCTCGTGCTGGAGAGCATGCTGCTGGGGGCGGTCGGCTGGGTCTCCGGCCTCGTCAACGTCTTCCCCAAGGAGTTGATGCGGATGTGGGAGCTGGCGTCGAAGGGCGAGTGGGAGAAGGCGCGGGCGATCTATCGCTGGTTCATGCCGACGCTCCATCTCGATACGTTTCCGAAGCTGGTCCAGTACATCAAGCTCGGCCAGCAGATCGTGGGGAACGGCAGCGAGGTGACGCGCGCGCCCCGCCTCAAGCTCGAGGGCGAGGAGCGCCGCCGCGTCATCCGCCTCTACGAGGAAGCGATCGCGAGCCGGCCGAACTGATGGCCTCCACCACCTTCTTCTGCATCGACGCGCACACCTGCGGCAATCCCGTGCGCGTCGTCGCCGGCGGCGGGCCGGCGCTCACGGGCAAGACCATGAGCGACTACCGCCAGGATTTCATGGCCCGCTTCGACTGGGTGCGTCACGCCCTGATGTTCGAGCCGCGCGGCCACGACGTGATGTCGGGCTCGGTGCTCTACAAGCCGCTCCGGGACGACTGCGACCTCGGCCTCGTCTTCATCGAGACCTCCGGCTGCCTGCCCATGTGCGGCCACGGCACCATCGGCACGGTGACGGTGGCGCTGGAGCAGGGGCTGGCCAGCCCACGCGAGGAAGGGAAGCTCGCCCTCGACGCGCCCGCCGGCAAGGTCGTCGTGGAGTATGTGCGCGACGGCCGCTTCATCGAGAAGGTGCGGCTCTTCAACGTCGCGAGCTTCCTCGAAGCGACGGACGTGGCGATCGACGTGCCGGGTCTCGGGCCGCTCAAGGTCGACGTCGCCTATGGCGGCAACTACTACGCCATCATCGATCCGCAGCCGGGATATGGCGGGTTGGAAACCCTCTCGGCGGATCAGGTGCTGCGCCTCTCGCCCATCGTGCGCAATCTCATGCGCGAGAAGCTGCAGCCGGTCCATCCGGAGAATCCCACCATCAAGGGCGTGAGCCACGTGATGTGGACGGGGAAGCCCACGCGATCCCAAGGCGCATGCGCGCAACGCCGTCTTCTACGGCGACCGCGCCATCGACCGCTCGCCCTGCGGCACCGGCACCTCGGCGCGGATGGCGCAGCTCGCCGCCAAGGGCAAGCTCGGGGTGGGCGACGACTTCGTCCACGAGAGCATCATCGGCAGCCTCTTCGAGGGCCGCGTCGAGGGCGAGGCCCGCGTCGGCAACAAGCCCGCGATCAATGCCCAGCATCGCCGGCTGGGCCCGCGTCACCGGCTACAACACCATCTTCGTCGACGACCGCGACCCCTACGCCCACGGGTTCCAGGTGGTGTGATGCTTGTGGGCGCCACTCTTCTTGACCCGTCATGGCCGGGCTTGTCCCGGCCATCCACGTCCTTCTCCGCCGCGGCATGCAAAGTCGTGGATGGCCGTGACAAGCACGGCCATGACGATGAAGAGGCGGTTGCCGCCGCTGCGAGCGCTCATGCCGCCTGACGCGTCGGCCCTGATCGGTGCCGCCGATCCGCCGGCGGTGGAGTCATGCGCACCGCGAGGGGAAATCGCCGGTGCTGGTCACCTGCGACCACGCGAGCCGCGCCGTGCCGCGATGCCTCGGGAAGCTCGGCCTCGGCGATCGCGAGCTCGCGCTCCACATCGGCTGGGACATCGGCGCGGGCGCGGTGACCCGCGATCTCTCGCGGCTCCTCGACGCGCCGGGCGATCCTCACGGGCTACTCGCGCCTGGTGATCGACTGCAACCGGGATCTCGAGGATCCCACCTCGATCCCGGCGGTGAGCGACGGCGTCGCGGTGCCGGGGAACCGGGATCTGAGCGCGGCCGAGCGCCGGCGCCGCGTCGAGACGCTGTTCCGGCCCTATCACGCCGCGATCGAGCGGGCGATCGACGGCTTCATCGCCCGCGGCGTCCATCCCGCCGTGCTCTCGATCCACAGCTTCACGCCGGAGATGGCGGGGGTGAAGCGGCCCTGGCACATCGGCGTGCTCTGGAACAAGGATCCGCGGATCCCCGTGCCGCTGATGGCGGCGCTCCGGCGCGAGCATGGTCTGGTGGTCGGCGACAACGAGCCCTATTCCGCCCGCGAGCCCGCCGGCTATACCGTGCGCACCCACGCGGAGAACCGCGGGCTTGCCGCACATGGCGGTGGAGATCCGCCAGGATCTGATCGCCGACGAGGCCGGCACGCGGGAATGGGGGAAGCGCCTGGCGCGGGTGCTGATGCCGATCTTGGAAGATCCCGCGCTCTATCACGAGAAGCGCTACTGACCCCTCGCCAAGGGCATTGCCCCTCGCCATATAGAGGGAAACCCAGATCTGGAGACCGTCGCATGGACGCAAGACCCAGACCGAGCTCGAAGCCGCCGCCTTCCGCCGCCTGGTGGAGCATCTGCGCGAGCGCACCGACGTGCAGAACATCGATCTCATGAACCTGGCGGGATTCTGCCGCAACTGCCTCTCGCGCTGGTACCGCGAGGAAGCGGAGAAGCAGGGCGTTGCGATCACCGATCCGGCCGCCCGCGAGATCGTCTACGGCATGCCCTACGACCAGTGGAAGGCGAAGTACCAGAAGGAAGCGTCGTCGGATCAGAAGAAGGCGATGGAGAAGCAGCACAAGCACTGAGCGGACCCGCGCGCGGCTTGCACCGGCGCGCGCGTCTCGTTAGGGTCGCCGCCTCGATTTGGGCGGAGCGGCGGGTGGAGGGCTCGATGGCGGCGAAGAAGAGCAGCGGCGAGGTGGCGGCGGAGCGGCTCAAGTCCTTTGTCGAGCGCATCGAGCGTCTCGAGGAAGAGAAGGCGGCGCTCGCCGCCGACATCAAGGAAGTCTATTCCGAGGCCAAGGGCGTGGGCTTCGACGTCAAGACCATGCGGGCGGTGATCCGCATCCGCAGGCTCGACCAGGAGGATCTCGACGAGCAGGAGGCGCTCCTCGACACCTACAAGCGGGCGCTCGGCATGCTGCCCCAGCGCGGCAAGCGCGCGGCGGATTAGCGCGCGAAGAACGCGCGCAGCTCTTCGTAGGTCTCGCCGGGCGCCTCTTCCGCGAGGAAGTGGCCGCAGTCGAGAGGCCGGCCGTGCACGTCCCTGGCCCAGCTGCGCCAGACTGCCAGTACGTCATAGGCCTGATCGAGCTGGCCGCTGCGGCCCCAGAGCGCCAGAAGCGGGCAGGTGATGCGGCGCTTGCCGAAATCCGCCTTGTCGAGCGCCACGTCGATGGTGGCGCCGGCGCGATAGTCCTCGCACATCGCATGGACCGTCGTCGGGATCGCGCACGTGACGCCGGTATTCCGCCAACGCTTCCGGGGTGAACTGGTGCTCGCCGCGACGGAAGTAGAAGAGATCGGGATCGGCGGCGATGAGCCGCTCCGGCAGCGGGGCGGGCTGCGCCAGGAAGAACCAGTGGAAGTAGGAGAGCGCGAAGGCCATGTCGGTGCGACCGAACGCCTCGCCGGTGGGGACGATGTCGAGCACGGCGAGCTTCTGCACCCGCTCGGGGTGATCGAGAGCCAGACGATAGGCCACGCGGCCGCCGCGGTCGTGGCCGGCCACCATGAAGCGCTCGAAGCCGAGCTGCGCCATGACGGCGACCTGGTCGCCGCGCCATCGCCCGCTTGGAATAGGGCGCGTGATCCGGCGTGGTCGCGGGCTTCGAGCTGTCGCCGTAGCCGCGGAGATCCGGCGCCACCACCGTGAACTCCTCGGCGAGCCGCGGCGCCACCAGGTGCCACATCACGTGGCTCTGCGGATGGCCGTGCAGCAGCAGGAGCGGCGGCCCGCTGCCGCCCTTGCGCAGACGGATCCGCGCCTCGCCGGTGTCGATGGTCAGGAGCTCGAATCCCTCGAACATCAGAGGGATTTCTTGATCCGCTCGGCGATCTCGGCAATCCGCGCGCGGTCGCCGGGTTGCAGGCGTCCAGTTGATGGTGAGGCCGTCGTCGCGCCGGCGCGGCAATACGTGGATATGAAAATGGAACACCGACTGCCCGGCGCCCGGCCCGTTCGCCTGCAGCAGGTTGATGCCGTCGGGCGCCAGGGCCTTGTTGACGGCGCCCGCCACCTTGATGACCGTGCGCGCCGCGGCGGCGAAAGCCTCGGGCGTGACGGTGAAGACGGTGGCGAAGTGGGGCTTGGGAATGACTAGGCAGTGCCCGTCGTTGGCGGGGTTGATGTCCATGAAGGCGAGGGTCTCGGCATCCTCCAGGAGCTTGAAGCTCGGAATGGTGCCGGCGACGATCTTGCAGAAGACACAGGTGGGATCACTGGTCATGGTTTCGCTTCCCGCGAGGACGTGGGGAAGCGAGCCTAGCGAGGCCGCCGTTCAGAGCGCCAGGGCGGCTTATTCGGCGGCGATCGCGTGGGGCGAGGGTGGCGCGTTGAAGGCGTCCAGCAGCTTCCGCTGCTCGACGGCAACGACGGCGAGGTTCGCTTCCTTGACGTGCCCGTAGCCGCGGATCTTCTCGGGGAGCCGCGCCAGCGCGACGGCGATGGCGTGATTGTCAGCGGTGAGCGCCGGCAGCAGCTTCTGCAGGAGGTCGCGATAGTCCCCGATGAGCGCCCGCTCGCGCTTGCGCTCGGCGGTGTGGCCGAAGGGATCGAGCGCGGTGCCGCGCAGGAAGCGCAGCTTCGGCGAGCACGCTGAAGGCCTGCATGCAGCCACGGCCCGTAGCGCCGCTTCTTCAGGTGACCGGTGACGGGATCGCGCTCGGCGAGGAGCGGCGGCGCCAGATGGAACTCCAGCTTGAAGTCGCCCTCGAAGCGCTCGCCGAGCCGGCGCGCGAAGGTGCCGTCGGTATAGAGCCGCGCCACCTCGTACTCGTCCTTGTAGGCCATCAGCTTGAAGAGGCCGCGCGCCGCCGCCTCGGCGAGCGCCTTCGAGCCGGGCACGCGCTGCTTCTCCGCGGCCTCGACACCGCGCACCAGCCGCCGATAGCGCTCGGCATAGGCGGCGTTCTGGTAGTGCGGTCAGGAAGTCGACGCGCCGCGCGATCGATCTCGTCGAGGGTAGCGCGAGAGTCGCGCGCTGCCCGGATCCGCCGGCGCGGCGATGCGCTCGCACGGCGGCGCGGTCATGGGCGGCGCGCCGGCCCCAGAGGAAGGCCTGGCGGTTGGACTCGACGGCCACGCCGTTGAGCTCGATCGCGCGCTCGAGCGCCTCGCCGGAGAGCGGGATCCAGCCCTTCTGGAACGCGATAGCCGAGCATGAACAGGTTGGTGGCGATGGAATCGCCGAGCAGCGCCGTCGGCGAGCCGCGTGGCATCGAGGAAGTCGACGTCGTGCGCGCCGGCGGCGTCGGCGATGTCGGCGGCGCAGCTCGCTCGCCGGGGAAGTGCGAGGTCGGGATCGCGGGTGAAAGTCGCCGGTGATGGTCTCGTGCGGGTTGATCACGGCACGGCGTCTCGCCGGTGCGCAGACGCGACAGCGCGTCGACGCCGCCGGCGACCACGATGTCGCAGCCGAGCAGCAGGTCGGCGCCGCCGGCGGCGAGGCGCACGGCGTGAGATGCCTCCGGCGCGCGGCGCCATGCGGATATGGCTGATCACCGCGCCGCCCTTCTGCGCCAGGCCGGTCATGTCGAGCACGATGACGCCCTTGCCTTCGAGATGCGCGGCCATGCCGAGCAGCGCGCCGATGGTGACGACGCCGGTGCCGCCGACGCCGGTGACGAGGATGCCATAGGGCTCGGTCGAGCGCCGGCACCGCCGGCGTCGGGCAGCACGGCGGAAGCGCGTTGCCGGACGCCGGCCGGCGCGCGCTTCTTCAGGCTGCCGCCATGCACGGTGACGAAGCTCGGGCAGAAGCCGTTGACGCAGGAGTAGTCCTTGTTGCAGGTCGACTGGTCGATCGCGCGCTTGCGGCCGAACTCGGTCTCGACCGGCATCGACCGAGACGCAGTTCGACTGCTTGCGAGCAGTCGCCGCAGCCCTCGCAGACCACCTCGTTGATGAAGACGCGCTTCGGCGGATCGGGATAGCGGCCGCGCTTGCGGCGGCGGCGCTTCTCGGCGGCGCAGGTCTGGTCGTAGATCGAGGACGCGTGACGCCCGGCGATCTCGCGCAGCTCGCGCTGGACCGCGTCGAGCTCGTCGCGATGGTCGATCGTGACGCCCGGCGGCGAAGTCCGGCGTCGCCGGATATTTCTCGGGCTCGTCGGTGACGACGACGATGCGCGTCGACGCCCTCGGCGGCGAGCTGGCGCGGCGATCTGCGGCACGGTCGAGCGGCCCGTCGACCGGCTGGCCGCCGGTCATGGCGACGGCGTCGTTGTAGAGGATCTTGTAGGTGATGTTGACGCCGGCGGCGACGGCGGCGCGGATCGCGAGGATGCCGGAATGGAAATAGGTGCCGTCGCCGAGATTGGCGAAGACGTGCGGCGTCTCGGTGAACGGCGCCTGGCCGATCCACGGCGCGCCCTCGCCGCCCATCTGGGTGAAGGTGTCGGTGCTGCGGTCCATCCAGCCGACCATGTAGTGGCAGCCGATGCCGGCCAGGGCGCGGCTGCCCTCCGGCACCTTGGTGGAGGTGTTGTGCGGGCAGCCCGAGCAGAAATACGGCGTGCGCTCGATGGCGCGGCATGTGCGCATGATGCCGCGCGCTCCTTGGCGTCGAGGACGGCGAGGCGCTCGGCGATCCGCGGCGCTCGGCGTCGAAGCGCGCCAGATGCGGCCGGCGATCGCCGCGCGCCATCTGCGCGCGGCGTCGAGCTCGCCGGTCGACGGCAGCAGCGGCGCGCCGTCGCTCGTCGAGTCTTGCCGATCGACGCGCGGCCGGCGTCGGCGCGGCAGTTGTAGAGCGTCGCTCTTGATCTGGTCCTCGATCAGCGGCGCGCTTCTCCTCGACGACGAGGATCTCCTCGCAGCCCGTCGGCGAAGTCGCGCAGCGCCCTCGGCTTCGAGCGGCCAGGTCATGCCCACCTTGTAGAGCGCGATGCCGAGCGCCGCGGCCTCCGCCTCGTCGATGCCGAGATCGTCGCAGCGCCTGGCGCACGTCGAGATAGGACTTGCCGGCGGTGACGATGCCGAGGCGCGGCGTTGGGCGCGTCGATCACCACGCGGTCGAGGCGGTTGGCGCGCGCGAAGGCGAGCGCCGCGGGCAGCTTCGAGCTCGCGCAGCCGCTGCTCCTGCGCCAGCGGCGGATCGGGCCAGCGGATGTTGAGGCCGCCCGGCGGCAGGGCGAAATCCGGCGGCATGACGATCTGGACGCGATGCGGATCGACCTGCACCGAGGCCGAGCTGTCCATCGTCTCGGCGAGCGCCTTGAACGCCGACCCAGCAGCCGGAATAGCGCGACAGCGCCCAGCCGTAGAGGCCGAGATCGAGGATCTCCTGCACGCCCGCCGGGTTCAGCACCGGGATCGCAGGCGTCGATGAAGGCGTATTCGCTACTGATGCGGCAGGGTCGAGGACTTGCAGCCGTGGTCGTCGCCGGCGAGCAGCAGCACGCCGCCATGCGCGGCAGTGCCGGCGACGTTGCCGTGCTTGAACACGTCGCCGCTGCGGTCGACGCCGGGCCCCTTGCCGTACCACATGCGCGAAGACGCCGTCGTATTTGGCGCCGGGGAAGAGCTCGACCTGCTGCGTGCCCCAGACGGCGGTGGCGGCGAGATCCTCGTTGAGGCCGGGCTGGAAGCGGATGTGGTGCGCCTCGAGGAACTTGCTGCGCGCTGCCACAGCGCCTGGTCGAGCCCGCCCAGCGGCGAGCCGCGATAGCCGGAGATGAAGCCGGCGGTGTTCAGCCCGGCGGCGATGTCGCGCCGCCGCTGCATCATCGGCAGGCGCACCAGCGCCTGGATGCCGGTCAGATAGATGCGGCCGCTCTCGACCGCGTATTTGTCGTCGAGAGTAACGGCTGCTAGCGCCATGCCCGGCCTTCCCTTGGGGTGAATAGGGCCGTAAAGCTGTCCTATGAAGATAATGCTCTGAGATTACTCACTCAATTACGCCAAGCGGGATCGGTTCACTTCGCAAGGAACGTGCGTCCGGCGGTCACGGCGCGAAGAGAAAGTATCGTGCTCCGCGAGCGCCGCGCAGTTTTCCGCCGTCTATATTGCGCTGCAAAAATTTGCTGCGACGGCGACTCTCGCCGAATCCGCCCAGCGTTGCTGCCGCCGCCCGCGCGGGATAGGCTGTGCCCGCCTTGAACCGTTTCGCTGGAGGATGTCTCTCCCGTGTCAGCCGCTCCCAAGCTTCACCGCGATCCGCCGAACCGCGTGGTCCTCGACGTCCTGCGCCAGCGTTTCGGCGAGCGCTTCTCCACCGCGGCCTCGGTCCGCGAGCAGCACGGCAGGGACGAATCCTTCCACGCGCCGGCGCCGCCCGACGGCGTCGTGTTCGTGCGATCGACCGAGGAGGTCGCGGAGGTCGTGAAGCTCTGCGCCCAGCACAAGGTGCCGGTCATCGCGTTCGGCACGGGCACCTCGCTGGAGGGTCACGTCGCTGCCCTCCACGGCGGCATCTGCATCGACGTCTCGCAGATGAACAAGGTGCTGCGGGTCAGCGTCGACGATCTCGATGTGACCGTGCAGCCGGGCGTCACCCGCAAGCAGCTCAACGAGTATCTGCGCGATACCGGCCTCTTCTTCCCGATCGATCCCGGCGCCGACGCGTCGCTCGGCGGCATGACCGCGACCCGCGCCTCGGGCACCAATGCCGTGCGCTACGGCACCATGCGCGAGAACGTGCTGTCCCTCACCGTCGTCCTGGCGGATGGGCGGGTGATCCGCACCGCCCAGCGCGCGCGCAAGTCGGCGGCGGGCTACGACCTCACGCGCCTCTTCGTGGGCTCGGAGGGCACGCTCGGCGTCATCACCGAGATCACGCTCCGGCTCTACGGCATTCCCGAGCAGATCTCGGCGGCGGTCTGCCCGTTCCCGACCATCAAGGATGCCGTCGATACCACCGTGATGATCATCCAGGCCGGCATTCCCATCGCGCGCGTCGAGCTTCTGGACGCGCTGCAGATGGACGCCGTCAACAAATACTCCAAGCTCGACTACAAGGTGGCGCCCACGCTGCTGTTCGAGTTCCACGGCACCAAGGCCGGCGTCGACGAGCAGATCCAGATGGTGAAGGACTTCGCCGCCGAGCATGGCGGCAGCGAGTTCCGCTTCGCCTCGTCGATGGAGGAGCGCAACAAGCTCTGGCAGGCGCGCCACGACGGCTATTACGCCGTGCTGGCGCTCCGGCCCGGCGGCAAGGGGCTCGCGACCGACGTCTGCGTGCCGATCTCCCGGCTCGCCGAATGCATCACCGAGACGACCGAGGATCTCGAGCAAGTGCTCAGTGCCTGCCGCCATCGTCGGCCATGTCGGCGACGGCAATTTCCACCTCGCCTTCATCTTCGACCCCGACAACCCCGCCGAGATCGCCAGGAGATCGCCGCGATCAACGAGCGGCTGGTGCATCGCGCGCTCGCCATGGACGGCACCTGCACCGGCGAGCACGGCGTCGGCTATGGCAAGATGGATTTCCTGCTCGCCGAGCACGGCGAGGCCGCTGAGCGTCATGCGCACGATCAAGAAGGCGCTCGACCCCGACAACATCATGAACCCGGGCAAGATCGTCCGGATGTGAGGCGCGAGACGCGTCCGCGGTTCACTTCGCGCCGACGCCGAGCCCGATCGGGCAGCTGACGCCAGTGCCGCCGAGGCCGCAATAGCCGCCGGGGTTCTTGGCGAGATACTGCTGGTGATAGTCCTCGGCGTAGTAGAACTCCGGCGCCTGCGCGGATCTCCGTGGTGATCGGTCCGTAGCCGGAAGCCGTGAGCGACCGCTCGATAGGCGGCGCGCGACGCCTCGGCGGCGCGCCGCTGGGCGTCCGAGCGAAGTAGATCGCCGAGCGATACTGGGTGCCGACGTCGTTGCCCTGGCGCATGCCCTGGGTCGGGTCGTGGCTCTCCCAGAACACCTTCAGCAGCTCCTCGTAGGAGATCTTCCGGGGGTCGAAGACGACGAGCACCGCCTCGGTGTGGCCGGTGCCGCCGCTGCAGACTTCCTCATAGGTCGGGTTCGGCGTCTGGCCGCCGGCATAGCCGACCGCCGTGGTGTAGACGCCGGGGGTCTGCCAGAACTTGCGCTCGGCGCCCCAGAAGCAGCCGAGGCCGAAGATCGCGGTCTCAAGCCCGGCCGGGAACGGCGGCTTCAGCGGGGTGCCTTTGACCGCATGGGCGGCGGGAACTGATATCGCTGTCGCGCGGCCAGGGAGGGCTTCCCCGGCAGTCGGTAGAGAACGCTTTTTTGATGTCATCCACATATTGGCCTCCTTCGATCGACGCCGCGGCGAGCGATCTTAACATAGGGAGTGGCACCCTCCGGCGGTAGAGGCCATCGCGCGGGCGTGAATGGAAGGCCCGATCGCCCGGTATCGCTTGTCAGGGTGCGTCGAGGCCGGCATTGATGCGCGGCACGAGCTAGCGGGCAGGGGAACGGAATGTGGCGCTTTCTGAGAGCAAGCACGTCGGGTGGCACCATGCTCGTTGCGATCATGGCGGCGGCAACGCCGGCTTGGGCCACCGAGGCGACAGGTCTCGACGGGCGGGCTCTCGGGCTGCTCTGGTGCGCGCCCTTCGCCGGGCTCATCCTCTCGATCGCGCTGTTCCCGCTCCTGGCGCCGGCATTTTGGGGGCGCCACTACGGCAAGGTCGCTGCCTTCTGGAGCCTCGCGCTTCTGCTGCCCTTGGTGGGAGCAATTGGCGCGGCGAAGACCTTCGAGGTCTTGCGTGACATCGTTCTCGGTCAGTACCTGCCCTTCATCGTCCTGATGTTCGCCCTCTTCACGGTCTCCGGCGGCATCCGCACCATCGGCGGCCTCAGCGGCACTCCCGCGAGCAACACGGCGCTGCTGGCGATTGGCGCCCTGCTCGCCAGCGTGATCGGTACTGCCGGCGCCCCGATCCTGCTGGTCCGGCCCCTCATCCACGCCAACGCCTGGCGCAAGAATTCAGCGCCCGTTTTCGTCTTCTTCATCTTCCTCGTCTGCAACATCGGCGGTGCGCTGACGCCGATCGGGAACCCGCCGCTCTTCCTGGGATTTCTTCAGGGCGTCGCGTTCTTCTGGCCGGCCACGCATCTCTGGGCGCCAATGCTGCTGAGCAGCGCGATTTTGCTCGCCCTCTTCTTCGTGATCGACACCGTCATATATCGGCGCGAGAGCCGCATGGCCCATGCCGCCGCCGAGACGCGCTTCCGCATCGGCGGCAGGCGCAATCTGGTGCTGCTGGCGGCGGTCATCGCGACCGTCGTGGTCTGTGGCGCCTGGGAGCCTGGAGTTTCCGTCAATATCCTCGGCGGCCAGATCGAGCTGCAAAACCTTGTGCGCGATGGCCTGCTGGTCTTCCTCGCGCTCGTCTCCTTGAAGATCACTCACGCCGATATCCACCAGGCCAACGGGTTTTCCTGGGGACCGATGCTCGAGGTGGCGAAGCTGTTCGCCGCCATCTTCATTGCTCTCGTGCCGGCGATTGCCATCCTGCAAGCGGGCGCGGCCGGCGCACTGGCCCCCTGGATCCGCCTCCTCACGGCTCCCGATAGCCGCCCGGTGAATGCGCTCTATTTCTGGTTCTCCGGCGGCCTCTCGAGCATTCTCGACAATGCGCCCACATATCTCATGTTCTTCAACACCGCCGGCGGCGATCCCAAGACATTGATGGGCCCGCTGGCCACTACGCTGGCGGCGATCTCCGCCGGCGCCCAGTTCATGGGCGCCAATACCTATATCGGCAACGCGCCCAACTTCATGGTCAAGTCCATCTGCGAGGAGCGCGGCATCAAGATGCCGAGCTTCTTCGGATACATGCTCTGGTCCGGTGCGATTCTGGAGCCGCTTTTCCTGCTCCTGATGTTCCTGTTCTTCTGGCCCTGAGGCCGCATCTCATGCAAAGGCCGGCGGCGGGACGAAGGAGTAGTACTCCTGCTCAAGGAGACGCGCGAATTCGATGCAGGTGCGATCGCCGTATTGCGGTCCGATGATCTGCACGCCCACCGGCAGGCCGCTGGTGGTGAGACCGATCGGCGCCACCGTGGTCGGCAGCAGGAACGCGCAGGAATAGCCGGCCCAGAACAGCTGGTCGGTGGTGGGCACACGCTTGCCGTTGACGGTGATCGTGCGCTGATGGCGCTCGCCGTTCTGGTCGTGGGGAACAGCGGCGGACGCTGCGGCCGGGCAGAGCAGAAGATCGTATTCCCGGAAGAACGTCGCCCATTTGAGCCGCATCCGGTGCCGCTCCTCGTTGAAGCCCAGCCAATCGCGATGCGACATCGTGTTGGCGCGCGTCATCGCCGCGAAGTAGCTCTCGTCGCCGGGATCGAGAGTGCGGAGGATTTCCTGGTTCTTGCGCGAACGCATCGTCGGACTGGCGGCCCGAGGTGGCCGCCCGCAGCAGCGCGATATAGACGCGTTGTGCGCGGGTGGTGTCGATGTCGGGGCGCGCGCGATCGCTCACCTTCACTTTCTTCTTGGCGAGGAAATCCGCGAGCGCCTGCAGCCGCTCCTGCACTGCGCGGTCGACCTCGGAATTGGGATCATCCAGCATCACCGCCACCTTGAACTGGCGGAGCGTGGTCTTCTCCGGTGCCGGCAGCGCCAGCCGCCAGCCGGCGCCATCGACGTCGTCGGGCCCCGCCATCGCCGCCAGCGCGATCGCGAGATCCTCGGCGCTGCGCGCCAGCGGGCCGATCACCGAGATATCGCGGGATGGCGACCCGGCCGGGAAGCGCGTGGCCGCGCGGCGGACAGATGCCGTAGGTGGGCTTGTGGCCGTAGACGCCGCAATAGTGCGCGGGATTGCGGATCGAGGCGCCGATGTCGCTGCCGGCCTCGATGCCGGTGAGGCCGGCGGCAAGCGCCGCCGCCGAGCCGCCGGAGGAGCCGCCGGGCGAGCGGGTCACATCCCAGGGATTGTTGGTGGTGCCGTAGACCGCGTTGTAGCTCTGCCAATCCGCGAGCATCAGCGGCACGTTGGTCTTGCCGAAGAGCGTGACGCCGGCGGCGAGCAGGCGGTCGACGGCGAGCGCGTTGCTCTGCGGCTACGTTCTCGCGCAGCTCCGGCATGCCCCAGGTGGTCGGCAGCCCCGCCACGTCATAGGATTCCTTGATCGTCATGGGCACGCCGTGCAGCGGCCCCCAGACCTCGCCCTTGGCGAGCGCCCGGTCGGCCGCGCGGGCGCGCTTTCTGGCAGCGGGCAGATCGCTCGCGATGATGGCGTTGAGGGCGGGATTGTGCCGCTCGACCCGTGCCAGATAATGCTCGAGGATCTCAAGGCAGCCGATCTTGCGGCGCTTGACCGCGCCCGCGAGCTTCTTGGCGGACCAGAAATGAATGTTCTGCATTTGCCTCCCATTGCTCCCGCAGGATTGTTTTGGCGCGAGCGAGACGGCATGGTAGCGGGAGTTCAGGCGGCTACCTATACCGATGATCGCAAAATGTTAAGGGGAGCGCCGAGCCCCGCAGGGCGTTGCGATCGAATTCGATTGATGGACCACCCGGCTATGTGGAATTGCGAATGGCCGGCGTGATCCGCGATCCCGACAGAAGGCTCGATCTGCATCTGGGCGACATCACGCGACTCGCCGTAGATGCAATCGTTAATGCGGCGAACCCATCGCTGCTCGGCGGCGGTGGGGTCGATGGGGCGATCCATCGGGCCGCGGGTCCGGAGCTCCTCGCGGCGTGCCGCGCTCTCGGTGGCTGTCCCACCGGCGAGGCGCGATTGACAGGGGGATATCGACTGCCCGCCCGCTATGTCATTCACGCGGTAGGCCCGGTCTGGCGAGGCGGTGGCGCGGGCGAAGACGCGCTGCTCGCCGCCTGCTATCGAAATTCCCTTGCTCTGGCGGCGGAGCAGCGGTGCCACAGCCTTGCCTTTCCTGCGATCTCGACCGGGATCTACGGCTTTCCTCCAGATCGCGCCGCCGGCATTGCTGTCGCGACAGTGCGAGGCGCTATTGCCGAAACGACGCTCGAGCGGGTGTTGTTCTGCTGCTTCGATCGCGCAACCCTGGCGCACTATCAACGCGAGATCGCAGTATCCGAAGGCTGATGGCGGCTACTCGAGACGCTTGTCCTCGAGGTCCTTGGCGGCCTTTTCCGCTTCGCGCTGAGCCTTGGTGCGCTCATCCTTCGTCCGGCCGTGGCGCACACGATTCTGCTGGGCGCGCTGCTCGTTCGCCGAGCGATCGCGCCGCTTGCGGAATTGGTTGAGGTTCACTATCTCGCCCATGACAGGTCCGGCTCCCCAGTGCTCGCCCGTCCGCAAGCATGATATCCTATCTTCCAGCATCCTGCGTAGGGGTTGCAACGCCGGGTCGAGGCCAGTTGGCGAAATTCCATTTCGGGCGGGTCGGGTGCTGCCAGCCGGTGATATCGGAAATGTCGGGCCCAGCCTGATATCCGCCGTGATGAGCAGGGAGTAGGGGTGCGCAAGACCGCGATCGGCCTGGCGATAGTATTGTTCGTGGCGGTGGCGGCGGTGCTCGTCGCCCCCAGGTTTGTCGACCTCGATCGCTATCGGCCGATCATCGCGGAGAAAGCCTCGGCCGCCCTCGGCCGTCCGGTGACGCTCGGCGGGCCGATCAGCCTCTCGCTGGTGCCCAGTCCGCACCTGACGGTGCGTGATCTGCGCATCGCCAATATCCCGGGCTCCAGCACGCCAGATATGGTGCGGGTGCGCGAAGTCGATGCCGCGCTCTCGTTCTGGCCGCTGCTCGCCTTTCAGATCGATGTGACGAGCGCCCGCGTCATTCAACCCAGCATCCTGCTCGAGCGGTCGGCGGACGGCCGCCCGAATTGGTCATTCGAGCCGACTGCGCCGGCACCAGGGTCGTCCGCTGTGCTGCCGACGACCGGGCTGGAGGGGGTGGTCAAGCAGGGAACGGCTGGATCCGGCGGTTTCAAGATCGCACGCCTTTCCATCGAGGACGGCATCCTCCGCTATCATACCGCTGGCGGCGAGATCGCCGTCGAGCACATCAACCTCGTACTCACCGGCGATGCGGTGTCGGGACCTCTCCATGCGGAGGGTGGCTTCACGACCTTTGGTGCGACGCTGGCTGCAACCGTCGATCTCGGCCGCTTTGGCGGGACCCAGGTGCCGATCTCGGTGGCTCTTAAGGCGCCGCAACTGGCGACGGCGGAATTCAACGGCGATGTCACGTTGGGAGGCGCCGCGCCGCAATTGGAGGGCAAGCTTGGCCTCAAGGGGGATGATCTCGGCGCGGTTATGGCGTTGGCCGGCAGTGGTCCGCTGCCGCCTATGTTGGAAAAGCCGCTGCAGCTCACAAGCGATATCACCGCTTCCGCAGACCGCGTCGCGCTTGAGCATCTGGTGCTGGAATTGGGCGATATTCATGGCAGTGGCGCCCTTCACCTGACACCTGGCGCCCCGCTGGCTGCAGATCTCAAATTCTCGGTGAATACGCTCGATCTCGATCGGTTCCTCGCGGAGCGGGCCGCGGTTGCGGGGGTGCCGTCGAGCAAGCGCGCGACCGGGCGTGAGGCGGCGACGGCGGCCTTGCCGCGCGAAGCCGGCGCCGGCACGGCACACCTCACTCTTCCGGGCAGCGTCAACGCGACGGTGGATCTCGGCGTCGACGCATTGCAGTGGCATCAGGGGGTGATCCGTCAGCTGCGGCTTGAGGCCGCGCTCACCGACGGCAGCCTGTCGATCAAGCGGTTCGGCGCCCTGCTGCCCGGTGGCTCCGACGTCGCAGTGAGCGGCAAGCTCGATACGATCGGGGCCGCGCCGCGCTTTGACGGCAGCCTGGAAGCCAGCGCCGATAATTTCCGCGATCTTCTGCAGTGGATGGGGATTGCCGTCGATGGCGTGCCCGCCGATCGCCTCCGGCGCGCGACGCTTTCAGGCAAGCTCTCGGTGGACGGAGACACGCTGGAAGCGAAATCGGTCGATCTCAGCTTCGACTCATCGCGCCTGACCGGTGCCGTCACGGCGGTTCTGCGCCAGCGCCCGGCTTTCGGCGCACGGATCGCTATCGACCAGCTCAATCTCGACGCCTATGTCGGGGGTGGTCAGCCCGCTCCGTCCCAGACCGCTCCCGCCCCGGCAACGGCCCCTGCCCCGACGGCGTCCGGCGCGGTCATGCGGATTACCATTCCGCAGGCGATGGCCGACGTCCTCGCCGACTTCGATGCCAATCTCGATGCCGGCGTGGACACGTTGATCTGGCGCAACCAGCCGATCCGCAAGGTGCATCTGCTGGCCACGCTGGAAAATCACGACCTCACGCTCCGAGAGTTCAGCGTCGGCGATCTCGGGGCGGCGGCGGGAAAGCTGAGTGGCTACCTGCAGGGCATCGGCGGCGCGCAGCCGAAGGCCGAAGCCGTGTTCGATATGCATGGGCCGGAGCTGGGACGGTTGCTGCGGCTGGTGGCCCCAAGCATTGCGAGCGCCGACAACTTCGGGGCTTTCTCCCTCGGCGGGGAGCTGCAGCAGCAAGGCGAGCGGCTCGTTCTCGAGACCGATCTCGAGGCCGCCGGCGGCAAGCTTCACGTCACCGGCACCGCGCCGCGGCCGGGTGCCTGGGATCTCGTGATCAATCTGGACCATCCGAGCTTCAATCGGCTGATGCGGCTGGCAAGCTCGACTTATCGCCCGCAGGGCGGAGAGCTCGGACCGGTGCAGCTCCATGGCGAGGTGGAATGGGCCGCGGCGGACGCCACGGTCAAGAATCTTGCGGTCGATATCGGCGGCATGACCGCCACCGGAGATTTGCGACTGCAGCTAGCGGCACGTCCCCTGCTGACGGCGAATCTGATGCTGGGCGACGTGGTGATCGACAAATTTCTTCCGGTGCGCCAGACCGCGTTCCTGGAGGACGCGGCGCCAGGCGGCCTGAGGCCCGGCGTGATGCTGGCGCAGGCGGGAACACGGCCGCCGACGATCCAACACTGGTCGAAGACACCCCTGGATCTCGATTTCCTCAAGCTCTTCGACGCCGATGTCGCCATTGGCGGCAAAAGCCTGGTCTGGGCGACGTTGCGGCTCGGCGACCCACAGATGAAGCTTACTCTCAAGGACGCGGTCCTGACTGTGCCGCAGCTTTCGGGACATCTGTTCGGCGGCGCGCTCACTGCCAGTGGCTCGCTCAACGCCGAAGCGCAGCCGAGCCTCGATATCAAGGCGGCCGTCACCGGCGCCGATTTCAAGGAGCTGCTCGCATCCTCCGGCACCAGTCGCCTCGAGGGCGGTTTCGATACTCAGGCGGATCTCACGACAACGGGGACCAGCCCCTTCGATCTCATCTCTGGACTGAATGGCGCGGCATCGCTCAAGGGGCATGATGGCGTCATCAACGGCATCAACGTGCCGGCTGTGAACCAGCGCATCAATCAGATCAAGGGGCTGGGGGATCTCGCGAGCTTGCTCCACGCCGCCACCAGCGGGGCGACGCCTTTCTCCAGCCTCGACGGCACCTTCAAAGTGACCGACGGCGTTGCGGTCAGTCGCGATCTGCACCTGGTCGCGGAGGGTGGCGAGGGAGACGGCACCGCAATCTTCGACTTTCCCAACTGGAGCATGGTCAGTAGAACCGATCTGCATCTCACCGGCGTGCAGGGCTCGCCGCCGGTGGGCATCACCCTCAAGGGGCCGATGGACCAGCCGAACTGGGACATCGACTTCAACGCGATCACGCGATCGCTCGGCACGCGGGCGATCGAGCGCCTGGTCAATCCGCCGCTGGCGCCGAGCCAAGGCAGCGCCGCGCAATCCGGCGCCGCCTCGCCCTGCGGCACCGCAGCCACTGCAGCCCCAGGATATCCTGCGTAACCTGCTCAAGCGCTAGAGCGCAACTCGCCTCGGCGGCAGCAGTCGAGCACGAAGACACGCAGCGCGCTCGACAGGTTTCCTCGGCGCTCTGCATCGACCGCGGCGACCAGTCGATTGAGCGAGATCCCCCTGCTGCGCGCGATATTCTCGCAATGCCGACCAGAACTCCGCCTCGAGAGAGAGGCTGGTGGGGTGTCCAGCGATCAGCACGGAGCGCTTTTTTATCGCGCCGGCGCGACCGGCCATCAGCGGGGCTCCAGCATGTCCTCCGGGCGGACCCAGCGGTCGAAGTCCTCGGCGCTGACATAGCCGAGCGCGATCGCCGCCTCCTTCAGCGTGAGGTCGTCCTTGTGCGCGCGCTTCGCGACCTCCGCGGCCTTGTCGTAGCCGATATGCGGGTTGAGCGCGGTGACCAGCATCAGCGAATCGATGCAGCAGCTCGTCGATCCGCTCCCGATTGGCCTCGATGCCGACGACGCAGTTGTCGGCGAAGCTGCGCGCACGCATCGGCCAGCAGGCGGATCGATTGCAGCACGTTGTGGATGATCACCGGCTTGAAGACGTTGAGCTCGAAGTGCCCCTGGCTGCCGGCGACAGTGACGGTGACGTGGTTGCCCATCACCTGCGCCGCCACCATGGTCAGCGCCTCCGCCTGGGTCGGATTGACCTTGCCCGGCATGATGGAGGAGCCGGGCTCGTTCTCCGGCAGATGCAGCTCGCCGAGGCCGCAGCGCGGGCCCGAGCCCAGCAGGCGGATGTCGTTGGCGATCTTCATCGAGCGAGACCGCGAGCGACGTTGAGCGCGCCGGACAGCTCGACCAGCGCATCGTGGGCCGCCAGCGCCTCGAACTTGTTGGGCGCCGAGGTGAAGGGCAGGCCGGTGAGCTCGGCCACCGTCGTCGGCGAAGCGCTCGGCGAATCCGGGCGCGGTATTGAGGCCGGTGCCGACCGCGGTGCCGCCCTGCGCCAGCGGGTAGAGCCGCGGCAGGCAGGCCTCGACGCCGCGTCGATGCCCGAGCTCGATCTGCCGGCGCATAGGCGCCGAATTCCTGGCCGAGCGTCAGCGGCGTCGGCGTCCTGGAGATGGGTGCGGCCGATCTTGACGATGTCGGCGAAACCGTCCGCTTTCGCGGCGAGCGCGTCGCGCAGATGGCGTCAGCGCCGGCAGCAGACGGTGGTCGATCTCGATCGCCGCCGCGATATGCATGGCGGTCGGAAAGCTGTCGTTCGACGACTGGCCGAGATTGACGTGATCGTTGGGATGCACCGGCGTCTTCGATCCCAGCGTGCCGCCTAGCAGCTCGATCGCGCGGTTGGCGATCACCTCGTTGGCGTTCATGTTGGTCTGGGTGCCGGAGCCGGTCTGCCAGACCACCAGCGGAAACTCGATCGTCGAGCTTGCCGTCGATCACCTCGTCGGCCGCGGCGACGATCGCCTTGCCGAGGGGCCCCGGCAAGTCGCCCAGCGCCACGTTGACCAGGGCTGATGCCTGCTTCTGGAGCCCGACCGCCCTGATGAGTGCCGTCGGCATGTGCTCGATGCCGATTGGGAAATTCTCCAGCGACCGCTCAGTCTGGGCGCCCCAATACCGATCCGCCGGCACCTCGATGGTGCCCATGGTGTCGCGCTCGAGGCGCTTCGTCGCGCGCTGAGGCATGGTGATCCTCCGGGATAGTTCGTCGCTCCCATAATATGGGGTCGGGGAGTGCGGCGACACCGTTGCTTCCGGAGGGCGAATATGCCTCTGGCGCCCCAGGCGAATGGAGTACCTGCGTGCCTGAGCGGATCTGTGACGGTCGAGACTTCCGGCTTAGGGGAGAGATACGCTCATACGTTGCCCGCGGGGCATCAGGGCAGCACGAGGTGCCGCATCCGATTGGCGACGTTGTCCTGGCGGCGTTTCGCGATCTCGATGAACTTCGTGCGTTGCTCGGGGGTGAGGCTTTCCAGGAAAGGTAGAAGGGCCTTTGCGACAGCGGTCTGGAAGTCGCGCCTGTTGTCGGCGACCTGTGCCAAGACCTTCGCGATCTTGTCCTGGTCGGGCTGCGGCTTCGACAGCTCGTCCCAGATCTGCGCGCCCAGTTTCAGGTTCGCTTCGCGCAGCGCCATGCCTCCCGTCCGCACGGCTTGCACGAACTCACGAAAGGTCTTGCGCTGATCGGGCGTGAGGTTGAGCTCGCCGGCAAGCGTCTGCAACGGTGGCGGTCCGCGCCAATGCTCCATCACGAGCTTGGTGTAGACGAGGCCGCCGATGAAAAAGATGTTGAGCGCAAGGGAGAGCGCCAGCGCCACCTTCACGAGCCTGCCTTTCTTGCCGGGCAGGCTCGTCGCGCCCTCGACGGGCACGGTCACGTATTAGTCTCCTCGCTGAAATCTGAGAAGAGGCCGGAGGGAGGATCGAACAGCTCCTGGCTCAGCGCCATTTCCTGGCGGTCGCCGAGAAGGCTGCTATATGCGTCGCTGCCGAGAGCGAAGCCGACGAGGCCGGTGATCAGCAGGCTGGCCGCCATGCTGCCCCACGCGGCCGCAACCCTCCAGGAACGCGGCCGCTCAGCCGGTCGGCGGAACGACAGAACCTTGGCGCCGCGGCCATCTACGATCGACTTCGCGCGTGCCAGCATCCTCTCTGGCGCCGGCAAGGCGGTACTGTCGCGCCGCAGCTGACGGGCCGCCTGCACGTCTTCAAGCCGCGAGGGATCGGCGGCAAGCCAAGCCTCCACCCCCTCGGCCGCGAGCTCGCTGAGCCGCCCTTCGGCATAGGCCGCCACGAGCAGCGGGTCGGGCGCCGGCGTCACTTCGCCGCCGGCCTCGGCCGCTGCGGTGCGCCAGCGCCGCCAGAGGGCGGGATCCCGGTCAATATCCAAGGGTTCGCTCATGGCTGCTCTCCATTAATGATCTAGGCGCCTAAGGCGCGCAACATCCCCGCGAAAATAACCCTTCATCTGCCCTCGACCGCGAAATGGGCCCGCAGCTTGAGCATGGCTTTGTGGTGCGTGCTACGCACGGTCTGCGGATCGACGCCCAGGGACTTGGCGACATCGGCCACGTCCATATCGCGCTCGTAGAGGAGCGTCAGGACGAGCTGTTGGCGCGGCGACAGCAAATCCTTGGGAAGCTTAAGAGGCTCGCGGTGAACGTCGTTCACCGCCAAAACGGCCTCCGGCACGTCGTCAAGCGCCGTGGAAGGCGGCCGATACCGCCGCTGGGCGTCCCGAGCCGTGCTGCGGGCCACGATGGTGAGCCAGGTGGATAGCCCGGCGCGGTTGGCATCGTAAGTCTTGAGCAGCCGGAAGTTGTCTTTGCAGAGGCGAACAAGCACCTCCTGGACGAGGTCCTCGGCCTCCGCTCCCTCGCGGACGAGCCCGCGCACCGCCGACAGCAGAAGACCCGCGTAGCGCCGGACAAACGCGTCCCAGGCACCGTTTTGCCCGGAAATCAGCGCCTTCAGCTCGCTGCCATCTGCCACGCGCGATTTCTCCCGCGACATTCTAGGCACCAAGCGCGGCCACTATCCATGATTGGATGCCGATACCCGCAGTGCACAAACAGCCGACCGGGCGGACAGCCGGGACCACCCAGCATGCTAACTTCCGTCAGCTCAGATTGGCGAAGAAGTCATTACCCTTGTCATCGATGACGATGAAGGCGGGGAAGTTCTCGACTTCGATGCGCCAGATCGCCTCCATGCCGAGCTCGGGATATTCGAGCACCTCGACCTTGCGGATGCAGTCCTGCGCCAGTCGGGCGGCGGGGCCGCCGATCGAGCCGAGGTAGAAACCGCCGTGCTTGCGGCAGGCCTCGCGCACCTCGGCGCCGCGATTGCCTTTGGCGAGGGTGACGAAACTGCCGCCCGCGGCCATGAGCTTGTCGACGTAGGAGTCCATTCGGCCCGCGGTGGTGGGGCCAAAGGAGCCGGAGGCGTAACCCTTCGGTGTCTTGGCGGGACCGGCGTAGTAGATCGGGTGCTGCTTGACATACTCGGGTAGGCCCTCGCCGCGTTCGATGCGCTCCTGCAGCTTCGCGTGCGCGCTGTCGCGGGCCACGATCAGCGTCCCCGTCAGGGAAAGCCGCGTCTTGATGGGATACTGCGAGAGGGTGCGGCGGATCTCGGCCATCGGACGCGTGAGATCGATCTCGCACGACCGCGCCGCCCAGCTTCGCGGCGTCCACGTCCGGCAGGTACTTCGCGGGGTTGCTCTCGAGCTCCTCGAGGAAGACGCCCTCGGCGGTGATCTTGCCGAGGATCTGCCGATCGGCGGAGCACGAGACGCCGATGCCGATGGGCGCGCTGGCGCCGTGGCGCGGGAGCCGGATGACGCGGACATCGTGGCAGAAATACTTGCCGCCGAACTGCGCGCCGATTCCCATCTGGCGGGTGAGCGCCAGCACTTCCGCCTCGAAATCGTGGTCGCGGAAGGCCTGGCCGTACTTGTTGCCGGTGCTCGGCAGGGTATCGAGATAGCGACAGCTCGCGAGCTTCACGGTTTTCAACGTGAGCTCCGCCGACGTGCCGCCGATCACGATCGCCAGGTGATAGGGTGGGCAGGCGGAGGTACCGAGAGTGCGGATCTTCTCGTCGACGAACTTGATGAGCGACTTCGGATTCAGGACCGCCTTGGTCTGCTGGTAGAGAAAAGTCTTGTTGGCGGAGCCGCCGCCCTTGGAGACGAAGAGGAAATGGTATTCGTCGCCCTCGTCGGCATAGAGATCGATCTGCGCCGGCAGGTTGTCGCCGGTGTTGACCTCCTCGTACATCGAGAGCGGCGCCACCTGGCTGTAGCGGAGATTGGTCTCGGTGAAGGTCTTGCGGATGCCGGCGGCGAGCGCCCCCGCGTCGCCGCCGCCGGTCCACACGCGCTCGCCCTTCTTCGCCATCACGATCGAGGTGCCGGTGTCCTGGCACATCGGCAGCACCTTGCCGGCGGCAATATTGGCGTTCTTCAGGAGATCGAAGGCGACGAACCGGTCGTTGTCGGAGGCCTCGGGATCGTCGAGGATCTTGCGAAGCTGCGCCAGATGCCCAGGGCGCAGCAGATGCTGACAATCGACCATGGCCTCGGCGGCGAGAAGCGTCAGCGCTTCGCGCTGCACCTTGACCATGCGCTCGCCTTCGAATTGGGCGGTCGATACGAGATCGCCGGTCAGCTTGCGGTAGGGCGTGTCGCCCTCGCCCAAGGGAAACATCTCGCGGAAGACGAAATCACTCATGGGGACCTTCGCAAGGGAGGGGCTCTGGTGGGAGCGGCCATGCCGCGACGTCCGGGGTGAAACACCTTTTCCCAGGCGCCGTCAAGGCGAGCACCGGTCGGCCGCCCCAGCGGGCCACTGCCCGCGGGCGGATCACCGACCGTGACTATTTCTTTCGGAAGCTGTCGAGGGTGACGACCTCGCCGCTCTTGGTCTCGGGCTTGGCCTGCGCGGGCTCGGCGGCAGCCGGAGCGGTCGCGGCCGGCGCCGTAGCTGGGGTCTCGTCACCGGTCGCGGTCTGGAACTGCAGCCCGAACTTGACCGATGGATCGGCGAAGGCGGTGATCGCCGCGAACGGCACGACCAGGTGCTCGGGCTTGTTCTGGAAGGTCAAGGTGACCGAGAAGCCTTCCTCGGTGATCTCGAGATCCCAGAACTGATGCTCGAGCACGATGGTCATCTCATCGGGATAGCGGTCCGCGAGGTAGTCGGGGACGGCCACGCCCGGAATATGGGTGCGGAAGGTGATGTAGAAATGATGTGCCCCGGGCAGGCCTTTGGAGGCGGCAACTGCCAGCGCCTCGCGCACGACGCCACGCAGCGCCTGCTCCACCATCCTATCGTAGCGCAGCACGTCCTTCACATGTCCTCGCACCCGCAGTTCCGATCCGGATTATGGGATCAGGCGGAAGGTAATGGAAGTGGGGGGCTTCTGTTGCCCGGTGCCCCCCGAACCGCGCTTGCTTAGTGATTAAGCAGCGAGTGCGATTGAGTTATCGTTCGCACATCTGTGTTGGCCCGATAACGGCGGTACCATGCCGAGCGAAAGGCTACACCTTTACCACGCGCGTCGATCCTGGTTCGCCCCCATGACACCCCGCGGACGGCGGGGCTTTTCGGGAATTTGGTGGAGGCGCCGGGTACTGCCCCCGGGTCCGCAACGCTTATGCCGTGCTCCGTTTATCGCCATAGTCGGTTGCCCGACAATCCTCAATATAGGGGTTCCCAGGCGAGGTGCAACCATGCGGCCGAGTTGCGCTTGGAGCGGGCGGGGAGGTGCCGGTAGAGTGGCAGCCCTCTCGCCAGAAAGGTTTCGGTAAGCATGCCGCTGACGCCAGAGCAGCAATCGGAGATCGAACGGCTCCGGGCCGAGACGACGCCGACGCGCCGCGTCACGGTGCCGGCGCTCGAGGAGATCCTCTATGCCGCCACCCCGCTCCTCGACCATGGCTTCGTCCGTGTCATCGACTACATGGGGGACGATTCGGCGGTGGTCCAGGCGGCGCGCGTCTCCTACGGCAAGGGCACCAAGAAGGTCAGCGAGGATCGCGGGCTCATCCACTATCTGATGCGGCATCGGCACACGACGCCCTTCGAGATGTGCGAGATCAAGTATCACGTGAAGCTGCCGATCTTCGTGGCGCGGCAGTGGATCCGGCATCGCACCGCCAACGTCAATGAATACTCCGCGCGCTACTCGATCCTCGACAACGAGTTCTATCTGCCGGCGCCGGAGCAGATCGCGGCGCAATCCCGGAGCAATCGGCAGGGGCGGGGCGACACGCTCCCGCCGGAGGAGACCGCCCGCGTCCTCGATCTCCTGCGCGAGGATGCGCTGCGCGCCTACCGAGGCTACTCGGAACTATTGAATGAGGACGAAGCCGGAAATGCGGTCGATCCCAAACGCCACGGCCTGGCGCGCGAGCTCGCGCGCATGAACCTGACACTCGGCTTTTACACGCAGTGGTACTGGAAGACCGATCTGCACAATCTTCTCAATTTCCTGAGCCTGCGCGCCGATACGCACGCGCAGTACGAGATCCGGGTCTACGCCGACGCCATGATAGACACGCTGGAGCGCTGGGTTCCCGTTACCGCGGAGGCCTTCCGCCAGTACCGCCTCGGCGGCGCGCATCTCTCGGCGAACGGCCTTGCGGTCGTAAAGCGCATGATTGCCGGCGAAACGGTCAGCCAGGCCGAGAGCGGCATGACCAAGCGCGAATGGAGCGAGCTGATGGAGACGCTGGGGCGCGACGCCTGAAGCCGAGCTCCGCCGGTAGCCGTCGTCCTATTGAATGATGATCTTCGGCGCCACGCGCGGCGCGGTGCCGGAGAGCTTCGTCCAGAGACGCTCCGCCATCGCCCGGAAGAGCTTGGCGTGCTCGCTGTCGGGCTGCGAGACCACGATCGGGCGGCCCTCGTCGGAGGTCTCGCGAATCGCGATATCGAGCGGCACCTCGCCGAGGAAGTCCGTGCCGAGCTTCTCGGCCTCGCGTCGGGCGCCGCCGTGGCTGAAGATCTCGCTGCGCTCGCCGCAGTGCGGGCACCGGAAGTAGCTCATGTTCTCGACGATGCCGAGCACCGGCACGTCGACCTTGCGGAACATGTTGAGGCCCTTGCGGGCGTCGAGGAGCGCGATGTCCTGCGGCGTCGAGACGATGACGGCGCCGGAGAGCGGCACCTGCTGCGCCATGGTGAGCTGCGCGTCGCCGGTGCCGGGCGGCAGATCCACGACGAGGATGTCGAGCTCGCCCCAACTGACGTCGCGCAGCATCTGCTGAATCGCGCTCATCACCATGGGGCCGCGCCAGATCATCGGCGTGTCCTCCGGCACCAGAAAGCCCATCGACATGCACTTGATGCCGTAGTTCTGCATCGGCTCCAGCACGCGGCCATCGCGCGAGCTCGGCTTGCCCGCAATTCCCATCATGCGCGGCATGGAGGGGCCGTAGATGTCGGCGTCGAGCAGTCCGACCTTGAGGCCGTTGGCGAGAAAGGCGAGGGCCAGGTTGACGGCGACGGTCGATTTGCCGACGCCGCCCTTGCCCGAGGCGACCGCGACGATCGTCTTGACGCCGGGCACCAGCGCCTTGCCTGCGGCGCCATGCGCTGCGGGGCCATGGCTGTGAGCGTGGCCGGTGGCTGGGACCGTGTCGCTGCCTGACCGGGCTTGCTCTCGGCGGTCAGCACGGCGGTGACGGAGAGCACGCCATCGAGGCGCTCGACGGCGCGCTCCGCGGCCTTGCGCAACGGCTCGAGCTTGGGGCCGCGCTGCGGATCGACCTCGATCGCGAAGCCGACATGGCCTTCGCGCAAGGTGAGGCCGGAGACCATTCCCAGACTGACGATGTCCTTTCTGCCGATCGGGATCCATGACCTGGCGCAGCGCGGTCAACACTTGGTCTTGCGTTACTGCGCTCATGCGCGCACACCTCTCGTCCTTGACAATCTGCCGCCGGTCCCGATCATCCCGGTGGCTCACGCGCCGATCCCATCTTCGTTGCATGGGTGTCATATAGGGAATTGCGCGGGAATTGCAAAGGCAACGGCCTTTGCATCAGGAACAGAGAGGCAGCCGGACGATGCCGTGGACTAATCAGGGTGGCGGCGGCGGAGGCGGCGGTGGCCCGTGGGGCGGCGGGCCCAGCCCCTGGGGGCGCGGGCCGCAAGGCCCGAAGGTCGAGGACATCATCAAGCGCAGCCAGGATCGCCTGCGCGGCCTGCTGCCCGGCGGCTTCGGCAGCGCGCCGGGCGCCATCATCGTCCTGGCGATCATCGTCCTGCTCTGGCTCGCCAGCGGCTTCTACCGCGTGTTGCCGGACGAGGAAGGCATCGTGCTTCGCTTCGGCGCGTTCAATCGTGTGGCCTTCCCCGGCCTCAACTATCACATCCCGTCGCCGATCGAGAGCGTGGAGACCCCGAAGGTGACGCGCGTCAATCGGATCGACGTCGGCTATCGCCCCACGGATCGCAGCCAGGGCCGCGTGCCGCAGGTGCCCGAAGAGGCTTTGATGCTGACTGGCGATGAGAACATCGTCGACATCAACTTCTTCGTGCTCTGGCGCATCAAGGATGCGAAAGATTACCTCTTCAACATCGCCGATCCCGACCAGACCGTGAAGGCCGCGGCGGAGAGCGCGATGCGCGACGTGATCGGACATACGGACATCGCCCGCGCGCTGGCTCCCGGCCGCGCCGCCATCGAGACGGAGGCGCAAAAGCTGCTGCAGGACATGCTGGACAGCTATCACAGCGGCATCGAGGTGACGGAGCTGCGCCTCGAGAAAGTCGATCCGCCGCCGCAGGTGATCGATGCGTTCCGCGACGTGCAGAGCGCGAAGATCGACTTTACCCGTCTCCAGAACGAGGCCGATGCCTATCAGAACGACGTGGTCCCGCGCGCGCAAGGCGACGCGGCGCGACTGATCCAGGAGGCGGAGGCCTATAAGCAGCAGGTGGTGAAGCAGGCGGAGGGCGATGCCCAGCGCTTCATCTCGGTCTACAACGCCTACAAGCTGGCGCCCGACGTGACGGCCCGGCGGCTCTACATTGAGACGATGCAGGACGTGCTCAAGAACGCCAACAAGATCATTCTGGATCGCGGGGCGTCGGCATCGGGCGTCGTGCCCTACCTGCCGTTGCCGGCGATCAAGGGCGGCGCGACAAGCGGCGCCGCCGCGCAGACGCCGCGCGTTCCCGCGCCGCCAGGTGCCTCGATCAGGGGGACGCAGCCATGAACACCAGATATCTCATCCCCGCCGGCGCGCTCCTCGTGGTGCTGCTGATTGTCGGTCTGAGCTCGCTCTTCGTCGTGCATCAGACCGAGCAGGCGCTGGTGCTGCAATTCGGCAAGCCGGTGGGAGCCCCGATCCGCGAGCCCGGCCTCAAATTCAAGCTGCCGCTGGTGCAGAACGTCGTCTTCTACGACAAGCGGATCCTCTATCTCGAGCCGTCGGCAGAGGAAGTGAACGCCGCCGATCAGAAACGCCTCGTGGTGGACAGCTACGCGCGGTACCTGATCACCGATCCCTTGCAATTTTATCAATCCGTCGGCTCGGAGGCGGGAGCGAACGCGCGTCTTGCCTCGATCATCAACAGCACGCTTCGCCAGGTGATCGGCAATGTGCCGTTGGCGTCAGTGGTGGCTGAGCGTCGCGCCGAAGTGATGCATGAGGTGCGAGAAGCGGTGAATGTTCAGGCGAAGGCATTCGGCATCACGGTGATCGACGTGCGCATCCGGCGGGCTGATCTGCCCTCCGAGAACAGCCAGGCGATCTTCGAGCGCATGAAGACCGAGCGGCAGCGCGAGGCGGCGCAGTTCCGCGCCGAGGGCGCACGCGAGGCCAACAAGATCCGCGCCGGCGCCGATCGTCAGCGGATCGAGACATTGGCGGAGGCGCAGAAGCAGTCGCAGATCCTGCGCGGCGAGGGCGACGCGCAGACGATCCAGATCTATGCCGACGCCTTCGGTCGCGATAAAGATTTCTTCAGCTTCTACCGCTCGCTGGAAGCCTATCGGAGCGCGCTCGCCAACGGGGATACCACGCTGGTGCTGTCGCCGGACAGCGAGTTTCTGCGGTTCTTCGGCTCGGCGAACGGAAGCGACACCTCGAAGCACTGATCGCGCAACCGGTTCGCCATGGCTGGCATGCAGGACTTTGCCACAGCGCTTGCCCTCGTCTTTGTGATAGAGGGAATTGTGCTGGCGCTGATGCCGGAGGCGATGAAACGAGCCGCCGTCCAGATGGTCGGAGTTCCGGTTTCAGCGTTGCGTATGGGTGGCTTGATCGCCGCATGCCTGGGTGTTGCGGCAGTTTGGCTCATCCGGCGCTGAGCCTGACGGCTGGTTTGCCGTCGGGCGCCTCTCCAATTATTATAGCGACCCAGAAGTTCCCCTCATGACCGCGGGAGTAGCTTACTTGACCGCCGTGATCGCCAGTCGGAGCCGTACCCAGTGTGCCCAGGTGCCCAGGATCGGGCGTGGCACCGGATACGGGCTGAAACGCGCCGCCATTGTCGTGCTCCTCGGAGCATTTCTGTTGCCGGCGGCACCTGTTGACGCCAAGCCAGCGCCGGACGGCTTTGCCGATCTGGCGGCGAAGCTGCTGCCCGCGGTGGTTAATATCTCCACCACCCAGACCATCAAGGGCGACAAGAGCGGCCGGCTCCCCGATATGCCGCAATTCCCGCCGGGCTCGCCTTTGGACGAGCTTTTTAAGGATTTCCTCGACAAAAACCAGAAGAACGCGCATCCGGAGGCGCTTCCTCGGCGCGCGACGTCGCTCGGATCGGGCTTTGTCATCGATCCCAGCGGCCTGATCGTCACAAATAATCACGTGATCGCCGACGCCGACGAGATCACGGTGACGCTACAGGACAATACGTCCCTAAAGGCGGAGCTGGTGGGTCGCGACACCAAAGTCGATCTGGCGGTGCTGCGGGTCAAGAGCAGCAAGCCGCTGACGGCACTCAAGTTTGGCGACAGCGACCAGTCGCGAGTGGGAGATTGGGTGCTGGCGATCGGCAATCCCTTCGGACTGGGCGGCACGGTCACCGCGGGCATCCTGTCGGCGCGCGGGCGAGACATCAACGCCGGCCAGTATGACGATTTCCTGCAGACCGACGCCTCGATCAATCGCGGCAATTCCGGCGGGCCGATGTTCAACATGGCCGGCGAGGTCATTGGCGTGAACACGGCGATCTACTCGCCCTCCGGTGGCTCGATCGGTATCGGTTTCGCCATCCCGTCCAACGAGGTGAAGCCGGTGGTGGAGCAGATCAAGCTCTACGGCCATCCCCGGCGCGGCTGGCTCGGTGTTCGCATCCAGGGAGTTACCGACGAGATCGCCGAGAGCCTCGGCCTCGACAAACCCCATGGCGCCCTGATCGCCAGTGTCAATGACGGTGGCCCCGCCCAGAAAGCGGGCATCCAGCCCGGCGACGTCGTACTGACGTTCGACGGCAAGGACGTTCCGGACGTGCGCCACCTGCCTCGTGTCGTGGCGGAGACGCCGATCGACAAGAGCGTCAAAGTCACGGTCTGGCGCAAGCGGAAGGAAGAGACCGTTGACGTGAAAGTAGGCGAGCTTGACGAGACCGATCAGCAGGTTGCCAGCACCGGCGACCAGCCGAACAAGCCGCCCGCCGACACGGTGCCGACGGTCAAGACCCTGGGCCTGTCGCTTGCCACCATCACGCCGGATCTGCGCGACAAGTTCTCGCTTGCCGACGATGCCGCGGGCGTTGTCGTTACCGACGTGCAAAGCGGCAGCGCCGGCGCCGAGAAGCAGCTGAAGGCCGGCGACATCATCGTCGAAGTCGCGCAGGAAGAGGTCAAGTCGCCGTCGCAGGTGGTAGACAAGATCGAAGAGGCGAAGAAGGCCGGCCGCAAGTCGGTCCTTCTGCTGATCGACCGCCAGGGCGAGCTCGGCTGGAAGGCATTGCGCATCGACGGCAAGGGCTGATCGCGGGCCGCGTGCGGCGCCGGCGGCCCTCCCCCGTCATCCGGGAGGGCGCTTGATCTCGCTGTCGCGATAGCCCTGCACGTAGAGCAGCGCCGTCAAATCCGCGTGATCGATACGGTAGCGGGCCCGCTCTCGCAGCGAGGCCTTGGCGTGATAAGCGATGCCGAGACCGGCCGCCTCGATCATCGCGAGATCATTGGCCCCGTCGCCGACCGCCATCGTCTCGGCTAGGGCTAGGCCGTGCTCGGCGGCCAGCTTCCGCAATGTCGCGAGTTTGGCATCCCGGTCCAGGATCGGCTCCTGTACGGCGCCGCTCAGCGCTGCGCCGCTGACCAGCAGCTCGTTGGCCACATCCACGTCGAAGCCGAGCTCTGATCGGACGGGCCCCGTGAAGCTCCGAAAACCACCCGAAACAAGGGCCGTGTAGGCGCCGGCCGCGCGCATCGTCGCCACGAGCGCGGCTCGCTCCTGGGGTCACGCGGATACGCTTTCGCGCGTCATCCAGCACGCTTAGGGGAGCGTCCTTCAGCAGCGCGACACGCTCCCTTAGCGCCCCGGTGAAATCGATTTCACCGTTCATGGCCCGCCGGGTGAGTTCGGCGATCCTCGGCCCGAGCCCCAGGATCTCCGCCAGCTCATCCAGCATCTCGTTGGCGATGATCGTCGATTCCATGTCGGCGACCAGCAGGCGCCGTCGGCGCCCCGCCAGGGGCTGCGCGACCAGGTCGAGGGTGATCTCGCCGCTCTCCCTTCTGACAGCCGCTCGCGCGGCGGCCTCGGCGGCCTCTGGGGCAAGATTACGGAATGCGAGATCCGCGGCGGTATCCGGTGCCAGCCAGTCGATCGGGGCGACAACCGCTCCAAGCCGCTGCAAAGCCTCGATGGCCAGACGCAATACCGTCGACCAAGGACCCGCGAAGCCGGCGCTGGCGACCAGCGTAAGCACGTTATCTGTCATTGCAGTGCTTTATCAGCGAGCGGCAGCGGGCGCGCAAGGCGTCATCCGCCGGCTCGGGATGAGTTGTGCTAGAGAATTCTCAATGTGCGCCTCAAAGGCCCCAATCATCCTTGTGGGCGGCCCGACCGCGAGCGGCAAGTCCAGCCTTGCGGTTGCTCTGGCGGAAGAGTTCCGCGGTACCGTCATCAATGCGGACAGCATGCAGGTCTATCGCGATCTCAGCGTGCTGACGGCGCGGCCCGGAGCGGCGGAGGAGGCGCGTGCGCCGCATCGGCTCTTTGGCGTTCTCGATGCCGTGGAGACATGCTCGGCCGCGCGCTGGTGTGAGCTCGCCGACCGCGAGATAGAGGCCGCGCAGGGGGACGGACGACTGCCGATTTTGACCGGCGGTACCGGCCTCTACTTTCGAGCCCTCCTGGAGGGTCTTGCGCCCGTGCCAGAGATACCGGCCGAAATACGCCAGGCGGCGCGAGCGCTCCATGACGAGCTCGGCGGCGCCGGGTTTCATGCGGCGCTCGCCAAGCTTGATCCTGCCGCGGCGGCCCGGCTTCCCGCCAGCGACACCCAGCGCCTGATCCGCGCCTACGAGGTGGTGGTGGCGACCGGTCGCTCCCTCGCGGACTGGCAGCAGGGGGGCCCGGTGTCCATTCGGCACAGCGCGGCCGCGGTCCTGCTGCTACCGCCGCGGGAAGCGCTCTATGCCGCGATCGACCGGCGTGTCGAGGCGATGGTGGCCAATGACGTGCTGGAGGAAGTCCGGCGCCTGCTGGCCGCGCAATCTGCCACCGGACCTGCCCGCGCTGAAGGCCGTGGGGGTGCCGGAGTTCGCCCGCCACATCCGTGGCGAGCTCCCCCTGGCTGCCGCCGTGGCGGCTGCCCAGCAGGCGACCCGCCGCTATGCCAAGCGTCAAATGACCTGGATCCGGCACCAGATGCCGCCAGCCGGAACGCCTTCCTACGCTCCAAATCGCCGCGCAATTTTCGGAAAGTTTGTTACCGGAAATATTTTCATTTATTCGTCAGTTTTTATTGACCCATCCCCGGGAAGCTGTCTAGTTTGCCCGTTCGCGCGGGACGGGAGGCTAGCGGCGAGGCCGTTGCCCCATGTGAGGGGCCGCGGACGAACGCCGTGTCCCGCGCGTGAAACGCTGGAATTCAAGCACAAAGGAGAGGTGTCATGTCGGCGACCGCGATGCCCGGTGCGGAAATGATCATCAAGGCTCTGGTGGACCAGGGCGTTGATGTCGTTTTCGGCTATCCCGGGGGCGCGGTATTGCCGATCTACGACGCCCTCTTCAAGCAGAACCGGCTGCGTCACATCCTGGTGCGCCACGAGCAGGCGGCGGTGCATGCCGCCGAAGGCTACGCGCGCTCGACCGGCAAGGTCGGCGCGGTGCTGGTGACCAGCGGTCCCGGCGCCACCAATGCGGTCACCGGTCTCACCGATGCTCTCATGGATTCGATTCCGATCGTCTGCCTCACCGGCCAGGTGCCGACGCACCTGATCGGCAACGACGCGTTCCAGGAAGCGGATACCACGGGAATCACGCGCCCCTGCACCAAGCACAATTACCTCGTCAAGGATGTGAACGATCTCGCGCGGATCATGCACGAGGCGTTCTACGTGGCGCGGACCGGCCGCCCGGGCCCCGTGGTGGTGGATCTGCCGAAAGACATCCTGTTCGCGACCGGCACCTATACCCCGCCGGCGTCCGTCCAGCACAAGACCTATCGGCCACAGACGACGCCCGACCGCGCGAAGGTCGCCGAGGCGGTGGAGCTGATGGCGCGCGCGAAGCGGCCGGTCTTCTATGGCGGCGGCGGCCTGATCAATTCCGGCGAGCGCGCCTGCGAGCTGTTCAAAGAGCTTGTGCAGCTCACGGGGTATCCCGTGACGCTGACGCTGATGGGGCTCGGGGCTTATCCGGCTTCCGACAAGCAGGCCTTGGGCATGCTGGGCATGCATGGCACCTACGAGGCCAATCTCGCCATGCACGGCTGCGACGTCATGATCAATATCGGCGCGCGGTTCGACGACCGGGTGACCGGACGCCTGAATGCGTTCTCGCCGGGCTCGAAGAAGATCCACGTCGACATCGACCAGTCCTCGATCAACAAGAACGTGCGCGTCGACCTGCCGATCATCGGCGATGCCGCCGAGACGCTCGCCGAGATGATCAAGATCTGGAAGGCGAAGCGGGCACAGCCCGACGCCAAGGCGCTCGCTCACTGGTGGAAGCAGATCGATGCGTGGCGGGGTCGCGACTGCCTGCGCTATCAGAAGACCGATCGCGTCATCAAGCCGCAGTACGCGCTCGAGCGCCTCTATGCCCTGACCCGCGGACGCGACCTCTTCGTCACGACAGAGGTGGGGCAGCACCAGATGTGGGCGGCGCAGTTTCTCAAGTTCGAGACGCCGCGTCACTGGATGACGTCGGGTGGCCTCGGCACCATGGGCTATGGGCTGCCGGCGGCCATGGGCGTCCAGATCGCGCACCCCGACGCGCTGGTGATCGACGTCGCCGGCGAGGCATCGATCCTGATGAACATTCAGGAGATGTCGACGGTTATGCAGTATCGCCTGCCGGTGAAAGTGTTCATTCTCAACAATCAATACATGGGGATGGTTCGCCAGTGGCAGGAGTTGATGCATGGCGGGCGTTATTCCGAGAGCTACACCGATTCACTGCCGGATTTCGTCAAGCTGGCGGAGGCGTTCGGCGCGCGTGGCCTCAGAGCGACCAAGCCCAGCGAGGTTGACGGCGTCATCACCGAAATGCTGAAGATCGACGGACCCGTTATCGTCGACGTCGCGGTCGATCAGACCGAGAACTGCTTCCCGATGATTCCGTCGGGAGCCGCGCATAACGAGATGCTCCTCGGGCCCGAGGACAAGGTAGGCGGGCCGGTATCGGAAGAAGGCATGGTCCTCGTCTAGCGGAGACCTGCAATTCCTCGATCCCGATCCCAGCCCTCCAAGCCCAAGGCGCGCCCATCGAAATGTGCGGCGCGCCCGAAGGAGCCAAGCGTGAGCAGCATCAGCAGCAGTGGCATCGAAACCCATACCATCGCCGTGCTCGTGGATAACGAGCCCGGCGTCCTCGCTCGCGTGATCGGCCTGTTCTCTGGCCGCGGCTACAATATCGAGAGCTTGACGGTTGCGGAAATCGATCGCCGGCGCGGGCTCTCGCGCATCACCGTCGTCACCTCGGGCACGCCCATGATTATCGAGCAGATCAAGGCGCAGCTTCGCCGCTTGGTGCCGGTCCATGCCGTGCGCGACCTGACCGAGGAGGGTGCGCATGTCGAGCGCGAGCTCGCCCTCATCAAGGTGGCGGGCTCCGGAGACAAGCGAATTGAGTCGCTGCGGCTCGCCGACATCTTCCGCGCCCGGGTGGTCGATGCCACCATCGAGAGCTTTGTCTTCGAGATGACCGGCTCGACGGAGAAGCTCAACACCTTCATCAATTTGATGGAACCGCTGGGGCTCGTCGATGTGTCGCGCACCGGCGTGGTCGCGATCTCGCGCGGGGCCACTCAACTCTGATTCGTCGCTTCACCGTTCGACACGAAGGGAAATGCCATGCGGGTCTACTACGATCGCGATGCCGACGTGAACCTCATCAAGGCCAAGAAGGTCCTGGTGGTGGGATTCGGCAGCCAGGGTCACGCTCACGCGCTCAACCTGCGGGACAGCGGCGTCAAGGAGGTGCGGGTCGGCTTGCGGCCCGGCTCCGCCTCGGCCAAGAAGGCGGAGGCCATGAAGTTTCAGGTGATGACGCCGGCCGAGGGCGCGAAGTGGGCCGACGTGGTGATGGTTCTGACGCCCGACGAGTTGCAGGCGTCGCTCTACACCCATGACCTCAAGCCCCACATGCGGCCGGACACCGCGATCGCCTTCGCCCATGGCCTCAACATCCATTTCAAGCTGGTCGAGCCGCGCTCCGATATGGACGTGTTCATGATCGCGCCCAAGGGCCCGGGCCATACGGTGCGCTCGGAATATCAGCGCGGCGGCGGCGTGCCCTGCCTGGTGGCGGTCGACCAGAATCCCTCGGGCAACGCGCTGGAGATCGCGCTTTCCTACGCCTCGGCGATCGGCGGCGGCCGTGCCGGCGTGATCGAGACCACGTTCAAGGAGGAATGCGAGACCGATCTCTTCGGCGAGCAGACCGTGCTCTGTGGCGGCCTCACTTCCCTCATCATGGCGGGGTACGAAACGCTGGTCGAGGCCGGCTACGCGCCGGAGATGGCCTATTTCGAATGCCTCCACGAGGTGAAGTTGATCGTCGACCTCATGTATGAGGGCGGCATCGCCAACATGCGGTACTCGATCTCCAACACGGCGGAATATGGCGACTACACGCGAGGCCCCCGCATCATCGACGAGCGCACGAAGGCGGAGATGAAGCGGGTACTGACGGAAATCCAGACCGGGCAGTTCGCCAAGGAATGGGTGCTGGAGAACACCGCGGGCCAGGCAAGCTTCAAAGCCATGCGTCGCCGCAGCGCCGAGCATCCGATCGAGCAGGTCGGCGAGAAGCTGCGCGCCATGATGCCGTGGATCGCGCAGAACCGCCTGGTCGACAAGACCAAGAACTGACGAGGCCGTCTGAGAGCCAGCCTGCGCCGGTCGGAGGGCCAACCCTTCGGCCGGCAAGGCCTTGGTCCAGTTAATCCAATGCTTGCGGCTCGGTCGCGAAACCGGATAGAAGTAACGGCGAATCCCCGGCCTTAACCGGCATTAATTCCTTGTTAAGGCTGTTGGACCAGGGTCTATCGGGCGGGGCGAAAAGCCCGGCCGAGGCGAGATGGTCGGTTTCGGATGGCTGGGATCACGACACGGCATAGAGAAGGCCAGGCGCAGCCGCGCCTGTCGGATGCTGTGCGGCCGAACGACCCGACCAAGGCCATCTTCTTTCTCCTCTGGGATGGGGCGCTGCGACTTAGCGGCCCCTGAATGCTCGCGCATCGCATCCTGCGATCGGCGTTCAGGGGGACTTACGGAAACCCGCTTCGTTGCACCCATCAGCACAGGAGCTGCGCCCATGAGCGCCAGTATCACCCCACCGGTCACCGACGCCGAGCGTCTCAGAGACCAGGTCGTCATCTTCGACACCACCCTGCGTGACGGCGAGCAGTCGCCGGGCGCGTCGATGAATCTCGAGGAGAAGATCCGGATCGCGCTCCTGCTGGAGGAGATGGGCATCGACGTGATCGAGGCCGGCTTTCCCGTCGCCTCGAACGGGGATTTCGAGGCGGTGCGCGAGATCGCGAAGCGGGTGAAGCACTCGACGGTCTGCGGTTTAGCGCGTGCGGCCCGGGGGGATATCGACCGGGCCTGGGAGGCGCTTCAGCACGCCCCCCGCGCACGCATCCACACCTTCATCTCAACCTCGCCGCTGCACATGAAATACAAGCTCCAGATGGAGCCTGCGGCCGTGCATCAGGCTGTCATCGACAGCGTCAGCCATGCGCGCAACCTCTGCGGCGACGTCGAATGGTCCTGCGAGGACGGCTCGCGCACCGAGCACGATTTCCTCTGCCGCACTGTCGAGAGCGCCATCAAGGCGGGCGCGCGCACCGTCAATATCCCGGACACGGTGGGTTATGCGGTGCCCGCACGAGTTCGCGGCCCTGATCCGCATGCTCTTCGACCGGGTGCCGAACATCGACAAGGCGGTGATTTCCGTGCACTGCCACAATGATCTCGGCCTGGCGGTCGCGAACTCCCTTGCCGCTGTAGACGCCGGCGCTCGCCAGGTCGAGTGCACCGTCAACGGCCTGGGCGAGCGGGCCGGCAACGCCTCGATGGAAGAGATCGTCATGGCGCTGAAGACGCGCCGCGACATCCTGCCATATGGGACGGGGGTCAAGACCGAGTACATCACCCGGGCCTCGCACCTGGTCTCCACCATCACGGGCTTCGTGGTGCAGCCCAACAAGGCCATCGTCGGCGCCAATGCCTTCGCCCATGAGAGCGGTATCCATCAGGACGGCATGCTCAAGCATGCCGGCACCTACGAGATCATGACCCCTGAGTCGGTCGGTCTCAACCGGTCGACCCTGGTCATGGGCAAGCACTCCGGCCGCCACGCCTTCAAGATGAAGCTCAGGGAGCTCGGCTTCGAGCTCGGCGACAATGCGGTCAACGACGCGTTCCGCCGCTTCAAGGACCTGGCGGACCGCAAGAAGGAGGTCTTCGACGAGGATATCGTGGCCCTGGTGGACGACGAGGTGCTGCGCGGCCACGATCGGATCAAGTTCGTTTCGCTGCAGGTGGTCGCGGGATCGAAGGGGCCGCAGACGGCCGAGCTGGAGCTCGAGCTCGACGGTGTCGTGACCCAGGCCAGGACCAGCGGAAACGGGCCGGTGGACGCCACTTTCAATGCGATTAAGGCCATCGTGCCGCACACCGCCCGATTGCAGCTCTTCCAGGTGAATGCGGTCACCGAGGGGACCGATGCCCAGGCCGAAGTTACGGTGCGGCTGGAGGAGGGCGGGAAGATCGGTGAATGGTCAGGGCGCCGATCCCGATACCCTCGTCGCCGCCGCACGCGCCTATATTCACGCGCTCAACAAGCTCATGACCAAGCGGGCGAAGACGGCGCCGGCGGCGATGACGGCTTAGAGACCAGGGGAGGGCGGGCGGGCGACGCCAAAATTTCGCTAACGGGTCAGATTCTCCCCCGGTTTGTTGGTTAATTCTTAGTATTTGGGGTGTAAAACACAGGGTTCATCCTTCGAACAGGGAAGATTGCAGGGCACAATGATCGGAAATTTGCTGGGAATCCTCTCCGCCGACATGGCGATCGACCTCGGTACGGCGAATACCCTCGTCTACGTGAAGGGCCGCGGTATCGTGCTCAACGAGCCGTCCGTGGTGGCGATCGCCAACGTGAAGGGGAAGAAACAGGTGCTGGCGGTGGGCGACGAGGCCAAGATGATGCTTGGCCGTACCCCCGGCAACATCCAGGCCATCCGGCCGCTGCGCGACGGCGTCATCGCCGATTTCGAGGTGGCGGAAGAGATGATCAAACACTTCATCCGCAAGGTGCACAACCGGCGGAGCTTCGCCAGTCCTCAGATCATCGTCTGCGTCCCTTCGGGGTCGACGGCGGTGGAGCGGCGGGCGATCCAGGAATTGGCGGAAAGCGCCGGCGCCCGGCGGGTTTACCTCATCGAGGAGCCGATGGCGGCCGCGATCGGCGCCGGGCTTCCGGTGACCGAGCCGACCGGCTCCATGGTGGTCGACATCGGCGGCGGCACCACCGAGGTGGCGGTGCTCTCCCTCGGCGGCATCGTCTATTCCCGCTCGGTGCGGGTCGGCGGCGACAAAATGGACGAGGCGATCATAGCGTACATCCGCCGCAACCATAACCTGCTGGTCGGCGAGAGCAGCGCGGAGCGGATCAAGAAAGAGATCGGATCCGCCTGCATGCCCGCCGACGGCGAGGGCCGGACGATGGAGATCAAGGGCCGCGACCTCATGAACGGCGTGCCCAAGGAGATCATCATCAGCGAGCGGCAGATCGCCGAGAGCCTGGCGGAGCCCGTGGGCGCCATCGTCGAGGCGGTCAAGGTCGCCCTCGAGCATACCGCTCCGGAGCTCGCTGCCGACATCGTCGACAAGGGGATCGTGCTCACCGGTGGCGGCGCGCTGCTGACCAACCTGGACTATGTCCTGCGCCATGCCACTGGCCTCCCGGTCTCGATCGCCGACGATCCGCTGTCCTGCGTGGCACTTGGCACTGGACGTGCCCTGGAGGAGATGAAGACGCTGAAGAACGTCTTGATCAGCATGTATTAACCTTTTGCTAGTATGTATCCATGAGATGCCCATCAGGGCGCCGTGGAGCCGCCGGTCGGGGGAACGGGGGCGGGGCTTACGGGGAATGGTTTAGGCGACGAAGTCTAGGGTGCGGGAGCGGTCGGGAACTGTATCGCGGCTCGCGCTGCCGGTAAGGGCAGCGGCACAACGGGTCGCGTTGCCGTTTCTCATCTTTCTGTCGGCCATGCTGGTGATCCTTGGCAAGGCCGACATCGTGCTTTTTGACCGCGCGCGCACCGGCGTGAGCGATGCCCTGGCGCCGATCCTCGACGCCGTGGCCCAGCCCCTCGGCACGGTCGCCGCCGGGGTGCGCAAGGCGCGAGGACCTGTTCGCCGTCTACGGCGAGAACCAGCGGCTCCGGGAAGAGAACCAGCGGCTCCTGCAGTGGCAGGAGGTGGCACGCCGGCTCGAGACCGAGAATTCCGAGCTCAAGGGCCTGCTGCATTTCGAGCCCCAGGACGTGCACGGCTACATCACCGCCCGCGTCATCGCCAATTCCGGCGGCGCCTTTCTGCGCAACGTTCTGGTCGATGTCGGCGCCCGCGAGGGGGTGGAGCGCGGTCAGGCCGCCATCGCCGGCGAAGGCATCGTCGGCCGCGTCGCCGAGGTGGGAAACCGCGCCGCCCGCGTTCTTCTGCGTCACCGACCTCAACTCGCGCATTCCCGTCGTGCTGGAAGCGTCCCGCGACCGCGCGGTGCTCGCCGGCGATAACACCACCCGTCCGCGTCTCCTCTATCTTCCCGGCAAGGCCACCGTGAAGGTGGGCGACCGTATCGTGACCTCCGGCAGTGGCGGCATCTTCCCGCCGGGTCTGCCGGTCGGCGTCGTCGCCTCCGTCGATAACGGCCTGGTCCACGTCGAGCCCTATGCGGAGCTCTCGCATCTCGAATACCTCCGCATCGTTGACTTCGGTCTCAGCGGGGTCCTGCCCCAGAGCGCGGTCCCCATGCCGAAGGCATCCAAGGGAGCCCGCCGCGCGCCGGAGGCCGAGGTGCCCTGATGATGCGGGCACCCATGAGGCCGGTGCTGTTCCAGCGCGACACCGGGCTCTTCAATCGGCTGATGCCGACCGCGACAACCATCTTCTGCGTCTTCGCCACCGTCATTCCCCTGCATCTGCCCGGCTTTGCCGTGGTGACGCCGGCCTTCGCGCTGATGGCGGTCTACCACTGGTCGATTTATCGTCCTGACCTGCTGCCGTTCGTGGCTACTTTCGCAGCCGGGCTGCTGCTGGACCTGCTGAACGGCGCGCCGCTCGGCATTTCCTCGCTGGTGCTCCTGCTCGCGCGCGCGCTGGTGCTGAGCCAGCGCGGGGTCTTCGTGGGCCACGGGTTCACCGTGGTGTGGGCCGGCTTCGTCGGCCTCGCCGCTGCCGCCGTCATCTTCGAATGGACGATCGTCAGCCTGTTCTACGGCATGGTGCTCGATCCCCGGCCGTTCCTGTTCCAAGCCGTGCTGACGGTTTCCGCCTATCCCGTGGTAAGCTATTTCCTCGTGCGGGTGCAGCGTGGCCTGCTGATGCGAGCCTGACATGCAGCGCGAGAACAAACGGACGAAACTGCTGACCCGGCGCGCCGCGATGATCGGCGGCGCCAAGGTCGGGCTGCTCGGCGCGCTCGCCGCCCGCCTCTATTACCTTCAGGTCCTGCAGGCCGACCGCTACTCCATGCTGGCGGACGAGAACCGGATCAATCTCCGGCTGCTGGCGCCGCCGCGCGGCCTGATCACCGACCGCTTTGGCGTCGCCATGGCCTCGAACCGGCAGAACTACCGGGTCGTGCTGGTCGCCGAGCAGGCGGGTGACCTCGACTCGACTCTCGACGCCGTGGGGGCGCTCATCCCGCTCTCCGAGAGCGACCGCCGGCGCGTGCAGCGCGAGATTCGCCGCAAGCACAGCTTCGTGCCGGTGGTCGGTGCGCGAGAATCTGACCTGGGATGAAATGGCTCGCATCGAGGTGAACGCGCCGGAACTGCCGGGCGTCTCCATCGAGCAGGGGCTGACGCGCAACTACCCGTTCGGAGAGATGGCCTCCCATGTCGTCGGATATGTGGCGGCGGTGTCGGAGAAAGAGCTTACCGGCGACCCGCTGCTCGAGCTGCCGGACTTCCGGATCGGCAAGAACGGCGCCGAGAAGACCCACGATTTGAGTCTGCGCGGCAAGGCCGGCACCAGCCAGGTCGAGGTCAACGCGTTTGGCCGCGTGGTGCGCGAGCTCTCGCGCGACGAAGGCACGCCCGGGCGCCGAGGTGACCCTCACCATCGACGCCGGCCTGCAGGAATTCGCCACCCAGCGCTGCGTCGGCGAGGGGAGCGTCGCGTGCGTCGTCATGGACGCGCCGACCGGCGAGGTGCTGTCGATGGTGGCGGTGCCGGGCTACGATCCCGCCGCCTTCGCCGCGGGCCTCTCGGCGACGCTCTGGCGCCAGCTCACCGAAAATCCGCTCAATCCGCTCAGCAACAAGACGATCAGCGGGACCTATGCGCCGGGCTCCACCTTCAAGCCGATGGTGGCGCTGGCGGCTCTCGATGCCGGCGTTGCCACGCCGGAGACCCGCGTCTCCTGCCCCGGTCATTTCGACCTCGGCAATACCGTCTTCCATTGCTGGAAGCATGCCGGGCATGGCACCCTCGACATGCACGGCGGCATCAAGAACTCCTGCGACGTCTACTTCTACGAGATGGCCCGCCGCCTCGGCATCGACCGGATCGCGGCGATGGCGCTGCGCTTCGGCTTCGGCGCTCCGCTCGGCATCGACATGCCGGACGAGAAGGGCGGCCTGATCCCGACCCGCGACTGGAAGTTCGGCCGGTTCGGCATTCCCTGGCAGCCCGGCGAGACCATCAGCTGCGGCATCGGACAGGGCTATGTCACCGCGACGCCGCTGCAACTCGCCACCATGGTTTGCCGCCTCGTCACGAACCGGGCCGTGGTGCCGCGTCTGACGCGCGCGGCCGGCGTCATGACCGCGGACCAGGATCCCGCGGCGCCCGATTTCGCGGCCCTCGGCGTTCCCTCGCGGGACATGCAGGTCGTGCTCGACGGCATGAACGCTGTCGTGAACGAGCAGGGCGGCACCGCCTATAGCGCCCGCATCAAGGATCCCGCCCTCGCCATGGGCGGCAAGTCCGGCACCGCCCAGGTGCGCCACATCACCATCGCCGAGCGCGAGCACGGCCTCCCCAAGATCAAGGAGACGCCGTGGAAGGAGCGCGACCACGCGCTCTTCGTCTCCTTCGCGCCGGTGAGCTCGCCGCGCTACGTCTGCGCCGTGGTGGTGGAGCACGGCGGCGAGAGCGCCGGCGGCGGCTCGGCCGTGGCGGCGCCGATCTGCGCCGACATCCTGATGGAGGCGCAGAAGCGCGATCCCGCGCGCCGCGTGCCCGACGGCCGCGTCGCCACCGACCGCGCGACGCAGCGCGGGTAGGAGCCGGGCGCCATGGCCTCAACCCTCGATGTCGGCGGCTCGCCGCGTCTCAGCCTCGCGGAGAAGGTCTGGAACATCAATTGGGGCCTGGTGCTCCTGCTGACCCTGCTGGCGTGCGTGGGATTTGCCATGCTCTATTCCGCCGCCAACGGGCACTGGGAGCCCTGGGCCGGCAAGCAGATCATCCGCTATGTCGTCGCCGTCGTGGTCATGCTGGGCGTGGCGATGGTCGATATCCGGACTCTGGTTCCGCGGCGCCTACCTGATCTACGCGATCGCCTTCCTGCTGCTGATCGCGGTCGAGGTGCGCGGCGCCATCGGCATGGGCGCCCAGCGCTGGATCGACCTCGGCGTGATCCAGCTGCAGCCCTCCGAGTTCATGAAGATCGCCCTGGTGCTGGCGCTGGCGCGCTATTTCCACGGCATTCCGCGTCGAGGACATCGGTCGTCCGATGCTGCTGATCCTGCCGGCGATCGGCGTGCTGCTGCCGGCGGTGCTGGTGCTGAAGCAGCCCGATCTGGGCACCGCGCATGATGCTGGTGATCGGCGGCGGCATGATCTTCTTCCTGGCCGGGGTCCGGGTCTGGAAATTCGGCCTGGTGATCGCGGCGGCGGCGGCGGCGGTGCCGCTCGCCTGGCGCATTCTGCGCGACTATCAGAAGGCCCGCGTTCTGACCTTCCTCGATCCCGAGACCGATCCGCTGGGCGCGGGCTATCACATCCTGCAGTCCAAGATCGCCATCGGCTCCGGCGGGCTCTTCGGCAAGGGCTTCCTCGAAGGGACCCAGAGCCATCTGAACTTCCTGCCGGAGAAGCAGACCGACTTCATCTTCACCATGCTGGCGGAGGAGTTCGGCCTGGTGGGCGGCGCTCGCGCTGCTCGGCCTCTACGCCCTGGTCATCATCTACGGCTACGCCATCGCCCTCCGCAGCCGCAACCAGTTCGGCCGCCTGCTGGCGCTCGGCATCACCGTGAACTTCTTCCTCTACGTCTTCATCAACATGGCCATGGTGATGGGCCTGATCCCGGTGGTGGGCGTGCCGCTGCCGCTGATCTCCTATGGCGGCACCGCCATGCTGACGGTGATGTTCGGCTTCGGCCTGCTGATGAGCGTCTATATCCACCGCGACGCGCGCATCGGCCGCTTCGGCGACGGCGACGGCTGAGGCCGCCAAGCAGCCTCAGTGCCGCCGGAAACCCCGGCTCGACAAGCCCCCCTTGCCTTGCTATACAGCCGCCTCTCCGCGACGGGTGCATAGCTCAGTTGGTAGAGCAGCTGACTCTTAATCAGCGGGTCGTAGGTTCGAGTCCTACTGCACCCACCATTGCTGGAATGTACATTACGAAGTTCAGACTGCTGACTTGTGCTCGAACCGTGTCGGCAAGCCGCCCGCGGGCGGCGCCATCCGCCGCATCGACGTGATCATCCGCGTCGACCGGACCCTGCTTCAGCCGCAGACTAGAAGTTTTCTAAACTTTATTGACTCCCGACTCCGGCGGGCGCACCTTCGCCGTCATCGGTTTTTCCGACCAAGCCGAGGAGGGCAGATGCCTTCTCTCAAGGGAACCGAGACAGAGCAGAATCTGAAGGACGCGGTTGCTCGCGAGAGCCAGGCGAACTGCCGCTATCTCTATTTCGCCCAGAAGGCCGACGTCGAGGGCTTCAACGTTGTCGCCGCCGTGTTCCGCTCGACTGCCGAGCGCGAGACCGGGCACGCGCACGGTCATCTCGAATATCTCGAGGAAGTGGACGCCCCGGCGACCGGCAAGCCGCTTCCAAAACGCGCTCGAGGAAAACTGGAACACGATCGGAGGGAAACATGGACGCAAAGACTGACGAGAAAGCGGGCAAGTGCCCGGTCGTGCACGGGACGACAAATGTTGGAATGAGGTCGAACAGCGACTGGTGGCCGAACCAGCTCAACCTCAAGATTCTCCGCCAGAACTCGCCCCAGTCCGATCCCATGGGCAAGGCCTTCAACTACGCCGAAGAGTTCAAGAAGCTCGACTTCAAAGCGCTGAAGAAAGACCTCACCGCGCTGATGACGGACAGCCAAGACTGGTGGCCAGCGGATTTCGGCCACTACGGCGGGTTCATGATTCGCATGGCGTGGCACGCCGCGGGCACATACCGCATCGGCGACGGCCGCGGCGGCGCCGGCGCCGGCCAGCAGCGCTTCGCGCCCCTCAACTCCTGGCCGGACAATGCGAACCTCGACAAGGCGCGCCGGCTCTTGTGGCCGATCAAGCAGAAATACGGCCGGAAAATCTCCTGGGCCGACCTCATGGTCCTCGCCGGCAACGTCGCGCTCGAGTTCGATGGGCTTCAAGACATTCGGCTTTGGCGGCGGGCGCCCCGACGTGTGGGAGCCTGACGAATCCATCTACTGGGGCAAGGAGAAGGTTTGGTTCCCTGATCCTCATAGCGATGAGCGCTACACCGGCGACCGCCAGCTCGAGAATCCGCTTGCCGCCGTGCAGATGGGACTCATCTACGTGAATCCGAATGGGCCGAACGGCAAGCCGGATCCGGTCGCCGCTGCCATCGACATTCGCGAGACCTTCAAGCGCATGGCGATGAACGACGAGGAGACGGTTGCGCTGATCGCCGGCGGACACAGCTTCGGCAAGGCCCACGGCGCCGGCGATGCGGCGCTGGTCGGTCCCGAGCCGGCAGCTGCGCCCATCGAGGAGCAAGGCCTCGGCTGGAAGAGCAAGTTCGGCACCGGCAAAGGCAAAGACGCGATCACCGGCGGCCCGGAAGTCACCTGGACGCAGACGCCGACGAAGTGGAGCAACAACTTCTTCGAAAACCTGTTCAGATACGAATGGGAGCTGACCAAGAGCCCGGCCGGCGCCAATCAGTTCAAGGCGAAAGGCGACGTCGCGACGATTCCGGATGCCTTCGACCCGTCGAAGCGTCACGCGCCAACCATGCTGGTCACGGACCTCTCGCTGCGGATGGATCCGGCCTACGAGAAGATCTCCCGGCGCTTCCTACCAGCATCCGAATGAGTTCGCGGACGCGTTTGCCCGCGCGTGGTTCAAGCTCACCCACCGCGACATGGGCCCGCGCGTACGCTATCTCGGCCCGGAGGTGCCGAAGGAGGAGCTGATCTGGCAAGACCCCGTTCCCGCCGTCGATCACAAGCTGATCGACGCCAAGGACATCACGGATCTCAAGGCCAAGATCCTCGCCTCGCGACTTTCCATCCCCGAGCTGATCGGGGCCGCTTGGGCCTCGGCGGCAACCTTCCGCGGCTCCGACAAGCGCGGCGGGGCGAACGGGGCGCGCGTCCGTCTCAGCCCCCAGAAGGACTGGGAAGTCAACCAGCCTGCCCAATTGGCAAAGGTGCTCGAAACCCTTGCGGGCATCCAGAAGGCCTTCAACGGCGCGGCCAGTGGCGGCAAGAAAGTGTCGCTCGCCGACCTGATCGTTCTCGGCGGCTCGGCCGCCATCGAGCAGGCCGCGAAAAAGGCCGGGCACGACGTGACCGTTCCCTTCGCGCCCGGCCGCACGGACGCGTCGCAGGAGCAAACCGACGTGGAGTCCTTTGGCTATCTCGAGCCGGTCGCGGACGGGTTCCGCAACTACCTCAAGGCCAAGTTCAGCGTATCGGCGGAGGAGCTGCTGATCGACAGGGCGCAACTCCTGACGCTGACCGCGCCGGAGATGACGGTTCTCGTCGGCGGCCTGCGCGTCTTGGGCGCGAACCACGGCAAGTCGCAGCACGGCGTCTTCACGATTCGTCCGGAGACGCTGACCAACGACTTCTTCGTGAACCTCTTGGACATGAGCACCGAGTGGAAAGCGACCTCGGATGAAAATGTGTTCGAGGGACACGACCGCAAGAGCGGCAAACTGAAGTGGACCGGCACCCGTGTCGACCTCGTCTTCGGCTCGAACTCCGAGCTGCGCGCCCTTGCCGAAGTCTACGGGGCCGACGACGCGCAAGCGAAGTTCGTGGCCGACTTCGTGGCGGCGTGGACCAAGGTGATGAACGCTGATCGCTTCGACCTCGCCTGATCTCGGCCGAGAGGTTTTCGAAGGCTGTTAAGGCCAAGCCGCTCCAGCCATGCGGCTTGGCCGGGATGATGCGCCAGACGGCGTCAAAAGCGTGCTGTCCGGACTTCCACGGCCGCTGGCAGCCGTGATGCCCGTCACTTTGCGGTCCTGCTCCGTGCCTGGCCACGAGGGATGGCCAAAATCCGTGCCCAGATTTGTCCTGGTTGGTCCACCAAATCTCTTAGATAGTTAGACGACGATACTGGTGGAACGTCCGGGGAACGTCGGGCCGATCACAACCGGCGTGCTGGATCGTCCGACCGCGCATCAGGCGACGGCCCCGGCACGGCGGCGCTCACCGAGATGGATTGCAGGCTTCCACTAAGGCGCTGACGACGAGCGGGCCCATGTAGCGGGTCCATGTCTCCGGGTGCCGTTCGAGCCATCGATTGACGACGTCGGTGAGGTGAGTGGCGCTCCAGCCCTTGGTGCACGCCTCAAGTCGCGCAAATCCGGGGACGACGTTGGTGCGCAGCCGCAGCGCCACCACCATCGTCATCAGCCCGTCGAATGCTCCGACGACATAGTTCGTCTGGAATTCGGGAGAGTAGTCCCGATAGTCGTTGCCCCTGACGAAGCCTTCGATCTGGAATGGCGACTGCTGCGCCACCGCGGATGTCGTCAAACCCAATACCATCGCCATGACGATGAGTGTCCTGAACATGCAGCGTCCCTCCTGCAAGCCCGGCCGCGCGACACAAGATGGCGGCCTCAAATTGTCCCCCGATGCTCCTCCGCGAAGACGTGGGCGTAGAGATTGGCGATCCACTGCTCGCCCTCCTGGGTCACGCGGAGATAGCGCAGGCCCTCGGCGATTTAGGGCATGACCGCCTTCCGGAAGAAAGCGGGATATGCGGCGGGCGAGGATCTTGCGGATGTAGTTGGGATCGGCGAGCTGGCCGATGAGATCGGCGAGGCATGCACGCGTCGGCGGGTTGGCTCTTTCTTCATGCTTGCGATGTTGCGCCGCTCCTCCCGCTCTGTGACGCGCATCACAAAGGCCCGTGCATAGCTCTCGATAATATGCGGCGACTGCTTAGCCTCGCGAAGAACGCCGGATCGAGATCGCGAGGCTGACGTCGACGGCATTCGCAGACCTATCCAACCAAAGGAGCCCAGGTATGAGCGATCCCAATGGCTGCTGTTGCCAGTATTCGACCCCGCCGTGGTGGGTCACCATGGGTTTTGTCCCGCCGACCAACAACACCGCGCAGAAACCGACCGTCGTGATGCAGCCTCCACCGCCGACCGGCCAGAACCCCGGCAATCAGGGGCTGGGCGGCGTGCTCGGCGGCCTGATCCCGGGCGCGACGGGCGGCGGCCAGCAACAGACTGGCGGCGGCGGTCTCGGCGGCGTGCTGGGGACGGTGGGCAACGTCGTTGGCGGGGTGCTCAATCCGCTGGGCGGCCTGCTGAATCTTCTCTAGGAGGCCAAGATGAACGAAGGCACGAAGATCCTGGATATTCTCCAGGTGGCGATTCCCGCCGACACGCCGCTGACGGTCTCATCGGAGATCAAGGTTCTCGAGCTCGTCGGCATCGTCAAGAGCCCGCAGTTGATCAAGGCCATGGAGATGGTCTCGGCGCTGATTCCGGCGTCCACGCCGGCGACGCTGAAGGGGCTGGTGCAACTGCTGGGCAGCCTGATGCGCATGAGCACCAAGGCCACGGCTGCCCATCATCAGTCCATCACCTCGATCCTGTCGCAACTCGATCTGGTCCCGGACACGGCTCTGACGTTCGGCACGTTTTTCTCAATTTGCCAGACGCTGATCGAGTCCTCGACCAAGAAGCCGCATCACGCCTGACCTGGCGTCGAGCAGAGGCGCCGCGGCTCATCTCAGATGGTGCCGCGGTGCTCCTCCGCGAAGACGTGGGCGTAGAGGTTGGCGACCCACTGCTTGCCCTCCTGCGTCACGCGCAGATAGCGCAGGCCTTCGGCGATAAAGGGCGTGACCGCTTTCCAGAAGAACGCGGGATATGCGGCCCGCAAGTCGCCGGCGTTGCGATAGCCCAGCTTCTCGCAGGTGCCGGTCTCGGTGAACTCGGCGAAGAGCGCCGGGATCTTTCGGATGTAATTGGGATCGGCGAGCTGGCCGATGAGATCGGCGGCGCGCACCAGTGCGGGATAGTCGGTGCGGCTCGAGTGCTCGTCGTCCTGCGGCACCGGAAACCGCGTATGCTCGATGTTGGCCTCGATCACCATGGTGTCGATCGCCGTCAGCGCGACCTTGCCGAAGCGCTCGCGCACGAACAGCTTGGAGCGGTTCACGTGATAGGGCGTCAGCGACGCATCGGTCGCGCCCGCCGGCAGCTCGGTGGTATCGCCCTTGGCATTCATGACATAGCGGCCGCCGCCGTCGCCATGACAGACGCCGCGGACATAGCCGATGTCATGGCAGAGCAGCGACACCATGAAATGCAGCCAGTCGCGCGGCGTGATGCCGCCCTGGCTGATGTGCTTGCCGCGCAGGATCTCCTGGCCCACCAGCGTCACCATGATGGTGTGATTGACGTCGTGATAGGGCGCGTCGCTGTTGGCGATGTTCTCCAGCGCCACCCGGCCGATGAAGCCGATGATGCCGGGATATCCGGGCTCCAGCAGCCCATAGACCCGTTGATACATGGTCTGGAGCTCCTCGACGAAGCTCTCGATCACCAGCGCGGTCGGGTTGAACATGGTTGGCTCCCTCTGAAGAGGTCGGAAGGTACGAGAGCGTCGCCACAGGTCGATGCGGACGCCCACTATACCAGCGCCGCGCTCCGCGGTCATGGATCCCCTCACCAGCGGTGGAATTGGCGATGGAGAGACGGGGACGACGGCGTATTTCCTGATCTACGTCAATGCGAGCGTGCCCCTCGGTGGGCATGTTACACAAATGTCTGAACGCGATCGCCTGCGCGAATGCGCCTACGCCATGATCCAATGGCACGGAAGGTCCGCCGCGGCGGAAGCCTATCGCCTCGCCGATGCCTACTACTTCGAGCACGACGACGAGAGGTCGGCGACCTCTGGATCGCGATCGCGGAAACCGCCCGGCAGCTTCTCCGCTCTCTCTGCTAGAACATTTTCCCGCACGTCGCGAGATGCGGTCTCGACGCCGGCCTGAGGGTCCGCTGACCTCCGGGCGTTGCGCGAATTCCCCCGATAAACCAAGATCGACGCCGTAGGCGGAGCCTCGCCCTGCCCCTACCGCGCGGCGGCCGCCGCCGATCCCATCGACGGTTCGAATCCGGGAAGGAATAGAAACATGGAATACCGCGCGCTCGGCCAGAGCGGCCTCAAGGTCTCGGCACTGTGCCTCGGCACCATGATGTTCGGCGGTGCCACGGACGAGCTGACTTCCCACCGCATCATCGGCAAGGCGCGCGACCAGGGCGTCAACTTCATCGACACCGCCGATCAGTACAACAACGGGCAATCCGAGGAGGTGGTGGGGCGGGGGATCTCCGAGGAACGGCACAAATGGGTGCTCGCCACCAAGCTCGCCAATCCCATGGGGCCTGGTCCCAACGAGGTCGGTCTCTCGCGCAAGTGGGTGATGCAGGCGGCAGAGGCCAGTCTCAAGCGCCTCGGTACCGACTATCTCGATGTCTATTACCTCCACAAGGAAGACCACTCGACGCCCCTTGCCGAGACCGTGCGCGCCATGGGCGATCTCGTGCGCCAGGGCAAGATCCGCTACTTCGGCGTCTCGAACTATCGATCCTGGCGCGTCGCCGAGATCTGCAATCTCTGCGACCGCATGGGGATCGACCGGCCGGTGGTGAGCCAGCCCTACTACAACGCCATGAACCGCATGCCGGAGGTCGAGCATCTGCCAGCCTGCGCCTTCTATGGCCTGGGCGTCGTTGCCTATAGCCCGCTGGCGCGCGGCGTGCTCACGGGCAAGTACTCGCCCGACGAGCCGCCGCCGGCAGATACCCGCGCCGGCCGCAGCGACCGCCGGATGATGCAGACGGAATGGCGGCCAGAATCCCTGCGCATCGCTCAGAAGCTCAAAAAACATGCAGAAGGCCGCGGGATCACGGCCGGCCAGTTCGCGGTGGCCTGGGTGCTCAACAACAAGCTGGTGACCGGCACTATCGGCGGGCCCCGCACCGAGGCCCAGTGGGACGACTATGTGGCCGCACTCGCCTATGGCTTCACGCCCAAGGACGAGGCGTTGGTGGACCGGCTGGTGACATCAGGCCACCCCTCGACGCCGGGCTACAACGATCCGGCCTATCCCCTGGAGGGTCGCGTGCCGCGCACGGGTACGTGAGGGGCGGCGCCGGACATTTTCGCGGTGCACCGACCGCCGTCGGGGCTGGTATAGATGTTGCGTCCGCGCGACGTAGGGACCGCGTGGCATCAGGGACCTTGGGGAGAGCGACAATGCGTGGATTGAAAGTAACGGCCGCCGTCGCGGCGGTGGTGGGGATGCTGGCGGCGGCGGGGCCGGCCCTGGCCCTCGACAAGGTGAGCTTTGGCACCGACTGGAAGGCCGAGGCGGAGCACGGCGGCTACTACCAGGCGATCGCCACCGGCATCTATGCCAAGTACGGCCTCGAGGTGACGCTCCGCCAGGGCGGCCCGCAGGTGAACCATGCGCAGCTCCTGGCCGCCGGCCGGCTCGACTTCGACGAGGAGCCGAACGGGTTCATCCCGCTCAACTTCGTCAAGGAATCGGTGCCGATGGTGGTGGTGGCGGCGCTGTTCCAGAAGGATCCGCAGGTGCTGATCGCCCATGCCGGCGTCGGCAATGACAGCCTCGCCGCCCTCAAGGGCAAGCCGATCATGATCGGCGCCGACACGCGGGTGGGCTCCTGGCTCTTCCTGAAGTCGAAGTTCGGCTACACCGACGACCAGATCCGGCCCTACAACTTCAATACCGCGCCGTTCCTGGCCGATAAGAACGCGGTGCAGCAGGGCTACCTCACCAGCGAGCCGCTGCTGATCGAGAAGGCCGGCGTGAAGCCCGTGGTGTTCCTGCTCGCCGACCAGGGCTATACGAGTTACGCCTCCGTCATCGCCACCTCGCGCAAGCTGGTGCAGGAGAAGCCCGACCTCGTGCAGCGCTTCGTCAATGCCAGCATCGAGGGCTGGTACAGCTATCTCTACGGCGATCCCGCGCCGGCGAATGCGCTCATCAAGAAGGATAACCCGGAGCAGACCGACGAGCTTCTGTCCTACGCGATCCGCAAGATCAAGGAGTACGGGATCGTCGACAGCGGCGATTCCCTGAAGCTCGGAATTGGCGCCATGACCGACGCGCGCTGGAAGAATTTCTTCGATGTCATGTCGAAGCAGGGTCTCTACGATCCCAAGCTCGACTACACCAAGGCCTTCACGACGCAGTTCGTGAACAAGTCGGTCGGTATCGGCATGCGGAAGTAGCGGCGCAGGCGGCGCGGACCCATGCCGCCGGCGGGCGCGGCGGCCCTCGTCACCGTCGAGGGTGTGCGCAAGGTCTTCCGCAGCGGAACCGTCGCCCTCGACGGCGTCGATCTCGCGGTCCGGCGAGGCGACTTTCTCAGCATTCTCGGCCCATCCGGCTGCGGCAAGAGCACGCTGCTGCGGCTGATCGCGGGGCTGGCGGAGCCCACCGCTGGCGCCATCCGCGGCATCGATGCCTTGCAGCGCCGCGTCAGCTTCGTCTTCCAGGAGCCGACGCTGATGCCCTGGGCCACGGTCTGGGAGAACGTCTACCTGCCGCTGCGGCTGGCGGGCGAGGGGCGGGACGCCGCGGCCTCGCGCATCGAGAACACCCTCGGCGCCGTCGGCCTTGCCGGCTTCGAGCGGGCCTATCCCCGCGAGCTCTCCGGCGGCATGCGGATGCGGGTCTCGATCGCCCGCGCCCTCGTCACCGATCCCGAGCTGCTGCTGCTGGACGAGCCCTTCGCGGCGCTCGACGAGATCACCCGCTTTCGCCTCAACGAGGACCTGCTGCGCCTCTGGGAGGCGCAGCACTGGACCGTCGTCTTCGTCACTCACAGCGTCTTTGAGTCAGCATTTCTCTCGAGCCGCGTGGTGGTGATGGCGCCGCGGCCCGGCCGCGTGGTCGCCGACGTGCCCGTGGACCTGCCCTATCCCCGCGAGAGCACGCTGCGCACCAGCGCGCCTTACGCGGCATTCTGCCGGGGACTCTCGGAGCGGCTTGCGGGAGCGATGGCGTGAACGGGCGCGGCGATTTCCCCTCGGAGCGGTGGCTTCGCATCCTGGCACCGGCCCTGGTGGGCGTTCGTCTTCCTCGTGGCCTGGGAGACGCTCGTACGCGTCGAGGAACTGCCGCCCTATATCCTGCCGGGACCGACGCTGGTGCTGAAGACGCTCTGGACGCGATGGGCCGAGCCTCTTGGCGTCGCTCTGGGTCACGATCCGCATCACCGTGGCGGCGTTGGTGGCCGCGATCGTGGTGGGCGGCGCCATCGCGATACTCTTCGCGCAGTCGCGGCTCCTGGAAGTGAGTCTGCTCCCCTACGCCATCGCGCTGCAGGTGACACCGGTAGTGGCGATCGCGCCGCTTATCATCATCTGGGTCAAGGACGACGCCTACCTGTCGACATTGATTCTGGCCTGGATCGTCGCGTTCTTCCCAATCGTCGCCAACACCACGCTCGGTCTCAACAGCGCAGACCGCAATCTTGCGGCGCTGTTCCGGCTTTATGGCGCCACCCGCTGGCAGACGCTGCGCTATCTCAGTTTGCCGACGGCGCTGCCGAATTTTCTCGCGGGTGTTCGGATCAGTGGCGGGCTGGCGCTCGATTGGCGCCGTGGTAGCAGAGTTGGTTGCCGGCACTGGCGGGGCCGAGACTGGTCTTGCCTATCGGATACTGGAGGCGGGATACCGCCTGGAGATCGGGCGGCAGATTGCGGCGCTGGTGCTGCTGGCGTTGACGGGGATGCTGATCTATTTCGCCCTCGACCGGCTCTCGCGGCTGCTGCTGGCGCATTGGCATGAAAGCGCGCTGCCGCCGGAAGAATGAGTATTTGCTGTACGTTGACGTCGGCAATCGCTCGCGACTAAGCTTTCGCGCGTCAGACAGGGCATGGCGGGGGAGATACGATGATGCGGCGACGCGATTTTCTGGCGGCGACGGGAGCGACAATTGCGAGCGTGCCGTTCGCGCGCGGGGCCGCTGCGGCGGGCAAGCCCGACAACATCGTGGTGATGACCTGGGGCGGCCTCTGGGGCGATTCCGTCCGCAAGGGCATCGACGAGCCTTTCGAAAAATTGACCGGAGTGAAAGTGGTGCAGGATCGCGGCTCGACGCCGGATCAGCGCATCGCGAAGCTCAAGGTGAGCCTCGACGATCAGGCCTTCGATGTGGTTCAGATCCACGACGGGCTGGTGCCGCTTGCGGTCAAGCAAGGGGTTCTCGAGCCCCTCGACACGAATTCGCCGCGCCTCGGCAATCTCAAGGACGTTTATCCAAAATTCGCCAAGAGTCACTGGGTCGCGCAGATCTTTTCCGGCATCGGCCTCACCTACAACACCAAGCTGGTGAAGAATCCGCCGACTTCCTATGCCGATCTGTGGCGGCCGGAATTCAAGGGCCGCATCGTGCTGCCGGAGATTTCCCATTCGATCGGGCCCTACATCATTCCGATCGGCGCGCTCGCCGAGGGCAAGTCGCCCAAGGACGGCGATGCCGGCTTCGAGATGCTGAAGCGCATGGCCGACCTGAAGCCGATCTGGGCGAAGGATACGGATACCATCATGAACTCATTGCGCGATGAGGAGGCGGTGGTCGGGCTCCTCTACAAGTCGCAGACCTACACCGTGCAGGGCTGGGGTACGCCGGTGAAATGGGTTTATCCCAAGGAAGGCTCGATCCTCTATTCCTCCGGCACGGGCATCGCGAAGAACACCAAGAACAAGGAATTGGCGGAGCAATGGCTCAACCTGACGCTCGATCCGAAGCTGCAGACCTACTTTACCGAGAAGTTCAGCTATCCCGGCACCAACCGCAAAATGGTCGACATGCTGCCGCCGGAGCTGCAGGAGCGCGCGAAGTTCAGCCAGGAAGAGCTCGACCATCTCATCGAGCTCGACCAGGAATTCATGGCCAGCCATCGCGCCGAGTGGACCGATCACTGGAACCGGATCGTCGCCGGGTGAGGACACCGGAGTGACGTCCGCGGCCGCAGGGCCGGACGTCCGCCTCGCAGGCGTCAGCAAGTCCTATGGCGCCGTCGCGGCGGTGCGCGATCTCACTCTCGAGATTCCGCATGGCGTGTTCTTCTCGCTCCTGGGGCCATCCGGCTGCGGCAAGACGACGACGCTGCGGCTCATTGCCGGGTTCGAGCACCCCGACGCCGGCGACGTCTATATCCGGAGCGCGCGCGTCACCGGCGTCCCGCCCTATCGTCGCGACTTCAGCATGGTGTTTCAGAGCTATGCCCTGTTCCCGCATCTGACGGTGGCGGAGAATGTGGCGTTCGGGCTGCGCATGCGGCGACGGCCGAGGGCCGAGCGCGACCGGTCGATCGCCGAGGCGCTGTCGCTGGTGAAGCTCGCCGGCTTCGAGGCGCGCTATCCCCGCGAGCTCTCCGGCGGCCAGCAGCAGCGGGTGGCGCTGGCCCGCGCCATCGTGGTGCGCCCCGCGGTCCTGCTGCTCGACGAGCCGCTCGGCGCCCTCGACAAGCTGTTGCGCGAGGAGATGCAGGTGGAGCTTCGCCAGCTCCAGCGCGAGCTCGGCATCACCGCGGTGTTCGTGACCCATGACCAGGAGGAGGCGCTGACGCTCTCCGACCAGATCGCCGTCATGCGCAACGGCGTGATCGAGCAGCTCGGGCCGCCGCGCGCCGTCTATGAGCGTCCGGAAACCGAGTTCGTCGCCGGTTTCCTCGGTGCCAGCAATCTCCTCGCTGGCCGGGTGGTCGAGGGCAGCGGTGGCCGCAGCGTCATCGAAGTCGCGGGATATCGCTCGCCGATCGAGGGCGCGGGCATCTTGGGCGAGGCCGTGCGGCTTGCGGTTCGGCCCGAGCGACTGCGGCTCGGCTTGAGCGGCGAGCCCGGCATCTCCGCGACGGTGCGCGAGGTCGTCTACCGCGGCGCCGCCACGCACATCTATCTCGAGAGCGCGGGCGGGCCGCTGGTCGCCTATGCGCAGAATACCGGCGGCGGCGCCCAAGCGGTGCAGCCGGGCGACCGCGTCAGCTGTGGCTGGGAGGACGATGCGGCCGTCGTCCTCCGCGCCTGAGGAGTACTCGTCCCATGCCCCTGCGGTCGCTGCAGTCCTGGGGCTGGGCGCTGGCGGTGCCGCCGGTGCTGTTCCTGGCGGCCTTCTTCGTCGGCCCCCTGATCTATCTCTTCTACGTCAGCATTCATGCATCTTCCGGCAGCGAGCTCTACGGCGCCGGCCTCACGCTCGCCAATTACGCCGGCATCGCCAGCGATCCCTTCTATCTGCATGTGCTCGCGCGCACGCTCGAGACCGCGGTGGTGATCATGGGCTTGTGCCTGTTGATCGGCTACCCCGTCGCCATGGTACTGGCGCGGCTGCCGCAGCGGCGCCGGGAGATCGCCAGCGTCCTGCTGTTGCTGCCGCTGATGGTGAGCAACGTCGTGCGCGCTTATGGCTGGGTCGCAATTCTCGGCCGCCGCGGGCTGGTCAATATTGCGCTCGGCAAGCTTGGTGTGATCGACGTCCCGCTGGCACTGCTCTACACGCCCGCGGCCGTCGTGCTCGGACTGACGACGATCCTGCTGCCCTACATGGTCATCTCGATTGCCAATACGCTGGCATCTCTTGATCCGCGCTACGAGGAGGCAGCCCAGGCGCTCGGCGCGGGACCGATCCGGACGTTCTTCCATGTGACGTTGCCGCTGTCGAGCCCGGGCGTTGCCTCCGGCCTGCTGCTGGTCTTCCTGCTGACCCTCAGCGCCTACGTCACGGTGACGTTGCTGGGCGGGCCGCCGTCGAAGCTGCTGGTGAGCCTGGTCTACGACAGCGTGGTGTCGTTTCAGTGGCCGCGCGCGGCGGCGCTCGCCTTCGTGCTGCTGGCCGTGGCGCTGGTCGTCTGCGGCCTCATCCTCGCCGTGCTGCGCCCGGAGCGCGTGCGCGGGAGGCGCGCATGAGCGCGCTCGCGACGGTTCGGGCCGGCCTCGTGGGGTTGACGTGTGCTGCTGATCGCTGCGCCGATCCTGATCGTCGTGGTGACGGCCTTCTCGCCCACCGATTTCTTCGTCTTTCCTCCGCCCGGCGTCTCGCTGCGCTGGTTCCGCGAGTTCTTCACGACGCCGGATATGCGGGACGCCTTTTCTCTCAGCCTCGAGCTTGCGGTCATGGCCTCCTGTGCCGCCGTTCTGCTGGCGACGCCGGCGGCATATTTCGTCGCCCGGCGCTCAGGCATGGTCGCGACATTGCTGCAGTCGCTGTTTTTGGCGCCGCTGGTCTTTCCGACCATCATTCTGGGCCTGGCCCTGCTGCTGTTCTACCGCACCATCCACATGCCGATCGTGCCGGGCCTGCTCATCGCCCACAGCGTGGTCGGTGCGCCCTATGCGTTTCGAACCACGCTCGCGAGCCTGCAGAGCTTCGATTCCGCGCTCGAGGAGGCTGGACAGAGCCTGGGCGCCGGTCCGTTCCGGACGTTTTTCCTGGTGGTGCTGCCGCTGATCTGGCCAGCGGTACTGTCGGGCTGGCTCTTCGCCTTCATCGTCTCGTTCGGCGAGCTCAACACCGCGCTGTTCCTGACCGGACCGGGCCGCACGACGCTGCCGATCGAGATCTTCAGCTATCTCCAGTTCCAGGGCAGTCAGCTCGTGATCGCCGCCGCCTCCACGATCCAGGTTGCCCTGATCCTGATCATGGTGGCGGCGATCGAGCGGCTCGTTGGCCTGCGCCGGCTCGTGCGGGCGTGAGGCCGGGCTCTCGCCGAAAGCTACTCGCCGGCGAGGCGCAAGGGCGGCACGGTGACGCTGAGCTGGCGCTTGGCGCGCTCCAGGCGGTCAAGGAGGTGGGTAAGCTCCGCCTGATCGTCGGCATCGAGCACGGGGCCCGGCGCGCGGGCGCGGGCACTGGCGATGATCCCGCGCCGGCGCAGCGTCTCCTTGCGGAGGGCAAGGCCAAGGCCGAGCTGGTTCTCGTGGCGGATCACCGGCAGGTAGGCGTCGTAGAGATCCTCCGCCGCCTCGCGCTTGCCGGCGAACCAGAGCTTGATCACTTCCACCAGCGCCTCGGGGAAGGCGAAGCCGGTCATGGCGCCGTCGACGCCGCGGGCAAGCTCCTGCATCAGGTGCTGGCCGCCGTTCCCCACCAGGATGCTGATGCGGCGCTTGCGAGCGCCGGAATCCTCGGCGGCGCGGATCTTCGAGATCTTGCGCAGGCCCGGCGCTTCTTCGTGCTTCATCATCTTGATGCTGGGGAAATCGTTGAACAGCCGGTTCAGCAGCGTCGGCGAGAAATAGACGTTGGTGGTCTGCGGATAGTCCTGCAGCACCACGGGGATCTCCGGACCGAGCTCTTTGATGATGCCGTCGAAATAGGCATAGATCTGATCATCGGTCTTGAGAGCGCCGGTACCCGCCACCATGACGCCGGCGGCGCCCAGGTCCATCGAGAGCCGGGCCAGGTCGCCGGCGATGCCGAACCCCGCGCTGGTGACGCCGACGATGACGGGCATTTCCGGCCCGAGGCGCTGGATCACCCGCTTGACGAAGGCCGCGGATTCATCGGGAGTGAGCTTCGGCGCCTCGCCCATGATGCCGAGGATGGTGATGCCGTCGATGCCGCACTCGACGTGGAAGTCCATCAGCCGGTCGGTGGAGGACCAGTCCATGGCGCCATCGTCGGTGAACGGCGTTGCCGAGATCATGTAGAAGCCGCGCGCGGATTCATCGAGGAGTGCCATGGCATTTCCCGTGCATAAGAGTGAGGCAACGGCCCTCGGCGCAAGCCCACGGATCGGGGCTACCCAGGGCGGGGGCGATCCGTATAATCCTTAGCGGCAAACGCGCTTTCTGACCAGGGACCTCCGGGAATGGCCGATTTCGACCTCGTGATCCGCAACGGCACCGTCGCGACCGCCGCCGACGTCTTCAAGGCGGACGTGGGGGTGATGGACGGACGGATCACGGCGCTGGGGGCGGCGCTGGGATCCGGCCGCCGCGAGATCGACGCCGGCGGCAAGCTGGTGCTGCCCGGTGGCATCGACAGCCACTGCCACATCGCCCAGGTGTCCTCCATGGGGATTGCCACCGCCGACGATTTCCTGAGCGGCTCGCGCTCTGCGGCGGCGGGCGGCAACACGACCCTCATTCCCTTCGCCGCCCAGCACAAGGGACAGTCGCTCCGCAAGGTGGTGGAGGATTACCATCGCCAGGCTGAGGGCAAGGCGATCATCGACTACGCCTTCCACCTCATCATCTCCGATCCACGACCGGACGTGCTGGGGCAGGAACTGCCAGCGTTGATCCAGGACGGCTATACCTCGTTCAAGATCTATCTCACCTACGACGCTCTGAAGCTCAGCGATCGCGAGACGCTGGAAGTGCTGGCGCTGGCGCGGCGCGAGGGCGCCCTCGTCATGGTGCATGCGGAGAATCACGACGTCATCACCTTCCTGACCGAGCGCCTCCTCGCTGCCGGTCATACCGCGCCGAAGTTCCATGCGGTGGCCCATGCGGCGATCGCCGAGCGCGAGGCGACCCATCGCGCCATCAGCCTCGCGGAGATCATCGACGTGCCGATCCTCATCGTGCATGTCTCCGGCCGCGAGGCGATCGACCAGATCGCCTGGGCGCGCGGCCGCGGCCTCAAGATCTACGCCGAGACCTGTCCGCAATATCTGTTCCTGAGCACCGAGGATCTGGACCAGCCGGGCATGGAGGGCGCGCGTTGCATGTGCAGCCCGCCGCCGCGCGACAAGGCCAACCAGGAGCTGGTGTGGCGTGGCCTCGAGACCGGGGTCTTCGACGTCTTCTCCTCCGACCACGCGCCCTATCGCATGGATGCCAGCGGCAAGCTGCACCACGGGCCGAACGCCCATTTCAAGAAGATCGGCAACGGCGTGCCGGGCCTCGAGGTGCGCCTGCCGCTGCTGTTCTCCGAGGGTGTGCGCACCGGGCGCCTGGATCTCACCAAGTTCGTGGCGCTCGCTTCCACCACGGCAGCGAAGCTCTACGGCCTCTATCCCCGCAAGGGCACCATTGCGGTCGGCGCCGATGCCGACATCGCGATCTGGGATCCCGAGAAGTCCGTTACCATCCGCCAGGCCGATCTGCACGATGCCATGGACTATACGCCCTATGAGGGCCGCAGGGTCACCGGATGGCCGGTGACGACGCTGTCGCGCGGCGAGATTGTCTGGGGCGACGGCGAGATCAAGGGCAAGGCCGGGCGTGGCAAGTTTCTGCCCTGCGAGCTGCCGGCGGCGGCGCGGCCGAGCGGGCGGCTTCCCACCAACTTCGATCCGACCACCGGTCGGCTCGTCACTCCTTCCTAAGCGAGAGAGGTTTCGATCACCATGGCTCGTCTCCTGAAGGCTGCCGCCGCGCAGATGGGACCGATCGCCCGCAGCGAGACGCGGCGGCAGGTCGTCGATCGCCTGCTGGCCCTGCTCCGCGAGGGCCATGCCAAGGGCGTCAAGCTGCTGGTCTATCCGGAGATGGCGCTCACCACCTTCTTCCCGCGCTGGTTCATGAAGGACCAGACCGAGATCGACGAATTCTTCGAGACGGAGATGCCGGGGCCGGAGACACGGCGGCTCTTCGAGGCGGCGGAATCCCTCGGCATCGGCTTCTATCTCGGATACTGCGAGAAGATCGTCGAGGGCGGCGCCACCCACCGCTACAACACCTCGATCCTGGTGGATCCGCGCGGCAAGATCGTCGGCAAGTACCGCAAGGTGCATCTGCCGGGACATGCGGAATACGAGCCGCAGCGGCCGTGGCAGCATCTGGAGAAGCGCTACTTCGAGGTCGGCAATCTCGGCTTCCCCGTGTGGCGCAGCATGGGCGGCATCATGGGGATGTGCATCTGCAACGACCGGCGCTGGCCCGAGACCTTCCGCGTCATGGGCCTCAAGGGCGTCGAGCTGGTCATGCTCGGCTACAACACGCCGTCAGAGAACGGCGTGGCGCCCGAAGGCGCCAACCTCCGCATGTTCCACAATCACCTCAGCATGCAGGCAGGCGCCTATCAGAACGGCACCTATGTGATCGGCACCGCCAAGGGCGGGATGGAGGAGGGCGTGCCGATGCTGGCGGGAAGCTGCATCGTCAATCCTTCCGGCGAGATCGTGGCACTCGCCAAGACCGAGGGCGATGAGCTCGTGATCGCCGAGCTCGATTTTGACAAGTGCAAGTTCATCAAAAGCACGGTCTTCAATTTCGACCAGCACCGCCGCATCGAGCACTACGGCATCATCACCGCGCAGACCGGCGCGATACTGCCGCCAGAATAAGGAAGCACATGGAATTCAACTTCGAGACGCTCGATCCGCGCGAGCGCTACAAGCTGCTGATCGGCTCGGTGGTGCCGCGGCCGATCGCGCTGGTGACCACGATCGACGAGCAGGGTGTCACCAACGCGGCGCCCTTCAGCTTCTTCAACTGCTTCAGCCACGATCCGCCGATCCTGATCATCGGCGTCGAGGAGCGCGCCGGCGCGCCCAAGGACACGGTGCGCAACATTCGCGCCACCAAGGAATTCGTCATCAGCGTTGTGAGCGAGGAGATCGCCGAGCGCATGAACATCTGCGCTGTCGATTTTCCCGCCTGGCGTCGACGAGCTGGCGCAGGCCAAGCTCACTGCGATCGCCTCCTCGGCGGTGAAGCCGCCGCGCATCGCCGAATCGCCAGTCAACATGGAATGCAAGCTGGTCGAGGAGCTGCGCTTCGGCGAGCACGGAAAGCGCTCGATCATCCTCGGCGAGGTCTGCGCTTCCACATCCATGACAATGTGCTGGGGCCGCGCAACCACGTAGACATCGCCGCGCTGAAGCCGGTGGGTCGCCTCTCCGGCAACGGCTACGCCCATGTCACGGACCGCTTCGAGCTGAAGCGTATCGACTACGCGACGTGGCTCACGAACCAGGGAAAGGCCGCCGCAGATAACGATTAGGGCGATGGCGCCCAGTCGTTCACCAGCACCTCGAGGTGCCGAACCTTCGGCTCGACGACGAGGAGATACTCCGGGTCGCGCGGCAGGACATTCGTCTTCTCGTAGTCCTCGCCGGCATACTGCTTGATCGCGTCGACGGAATCCCAATACGAGATCACCGTGAAGTCGCCGATCCCGCCCTCGATCTTGCGGAACAGCTGCGTGCCGCGATTGTTGGGAATCGCCTCGATCTTCCTGACGCCGTTCTCATAGAGATACTGCGTGTACTCCTCCGCGATCGACGCCTTGGTCTGGCCATGCCAGATGCGGGCGATCAGCTTGCGGCCTTGAGGGGAGACATCGGCGGCCCTCCTGTCGATAGCGCGACGCCAGCCATACTGGCCATCCTAGTTATCACCAGTCAAGATCATTTAGATGGTGATACTTAAGCGGGCGACCGGCAGGAAGAGGGTGACGAGTTCGGCGATGCAGACCGGCTTCTCGCCGCCCTCGCGCTCCACCAGCGCCTCGCAGACGATGCGAAGCGCGCCGCCCTCCGCGTCCTCGGCAGCGATCAGCTTGAGGTGTGTGCGGATCCGGCTGCCGCTTGGCACGGGCGCCGGAAAGCGGATGCGGTTCGAGCCGTAGTTGAGCTTGGAGCCCACACCCTCCACGTCGTAGAGGCTGTAGACCATGCCAGGGATCAGCGACAGCGTCAGATAGCCGTGGGCGATGGTATTGCCGAGGGGCGACTTCGCCGGGCGCGCTCGGGGTCGACGTGGATCCACTGGTGATCGTTGGTGACCTCGGCGAAGCCGTCGATCCGCTCCTGCGTCACCGCGACCCAGTCGCTGGTGCCGAGGCTCTCGCCGACGGCGGCTTTCAAGGCGGCAAGGCTTGGGAACCGTCGCATGGGCAAGGTCCTCCTCTGGTCCGGTTTTCCACATGGTGCCGGAGCGGCGCTGCCGCAGTCCAGCCTCGCGGAATCGCGCCCTTGCCACCGGCGCGAGAACCGCGTTTCCTAGCGCCGACAAGAGGAGGAAATTCGCCATGAACGAAGCGGTGATCGTCTCGACGGCGCGCACGCCGATCGGCAAGGCCTTTCGCGGCGCCTTCAACATGACCCATGGCGCCACGCTTGGCCGGCCACGTGATCCAGCACGCCGTCGAGCGCGCGAAGATCGATCCCGGCGAGGTCGAGGACGTCGTCATCGGCTGCGGCTTCCCCGAGGGCGCCACCGGCAACAACGTCGCGCGCCTGGCGGCGATCCGCGCCGGACTTGCCGGTGACGGTCGCGGGCGAGACCATCAACCGCTTCTGCAGCTCCGGCCTGATGGCGGTCAGCATCGCGGCGCAGCGGGTGATGGTCGACCGCGTCCCCGTCATGGTGGCGGGCGGCGTCGAATCGATCAGCCTGGTGCAGAACACCACCAACATGGCGGCGGCGCCAGAAGAGTGGCTGATGCAGCGCAAGCCCGAACTCTGGATGCAGATGATCGACACCGCCGAGGTGGTGTCGCGGCGCTATCAGGTGACGCGGGAGAAGCAGGACGAGTTCGCGCTCCTGAGCCAGCAGCGCACCGCGGCGGCGCAGAAGGCGGGCCGGTTCGACGCCGAGATCGTGCCGCTGCCGACCATCAAGGAGATGACCGACAAGGCGACCGGGCGCAAATGGACCGAGCCGGTGACGCTGACGCAGGACGAGGGTCCCCGCGCCGACACCACCGCCGCCGGCCTTGCGGCGCTTGAAGCCGGTGCGCGAGGGCGGCCACATCACCGCGGGGAACGCGAGCCAGCTCTCCGACGGTGCCTCCGCCTGCGTCGTCATGGATGCGAAGCTCGCGGAGAAGCGCGGTCTCGAGCCGCTCGGCATCTATCGCGGGCTGGTGGTGACCGGCTGCGAGCCCGACGAGATGGGGATTGGCCCGGTCTTCGCCATTCCGAAGCTGCTGGAGCGCCACGGCCTTGAGATCGACGACATCGATCTCTGGGAGCTCAACGAGGCCTTCGCCGTGCAATGCCTCTATTGCCGCGACCGCCTCGGCATCGATCCCGACAAGTACAACGTCGACGGCGGCGCCATCTCCATCGGCCACCCCTACGGCATGAGCGGCGCGCGGCTCGTCGGGCCACGCGCTCATCGAAGGCAAGCGCCGCAAGGCGCGCCACGTCGTCGTCACCATGTGCATCGGCGGTGGCATGGGGGCCGCTGGGCTGTTCGAGATCGCGTGAGAGAAATGAGCGCAGATCCCGTTGCAGAGCTGCTCAGCGATCCTCGCTTCAAAGGCAAGCCGATCACTTGGGGCGTGACGTCGGAGAGCTACGACGCCGTCCGGCGAGCCTGGCTCACCCACGTTCATGCCGAGGAGGTACTGTTCAAGCCGTTCACGGAGGACACGTTCAAGACCCAGATGGCGGTGATGCTCGGCGTCTTCACCGATGATTGCGTGATGGAGCTGGTGTCCACGGGTCAGCGCTGGGAAGGTCATGCCCAGGCCGCCGAGTTCTACCGCGTGTTCCTGAGCTCCCTGGACGGGATGGCGTGGATTCCCCAGGCGCTGGTCATCGGCCCACAGGGTGTTCTCGACGTGGTGAATATGACCGGGAAGCTGCGCAGGGAATTCGCCGGCCTGAAGCAGATCGGCGCGCAGGTGCATCTCCAATGGGTGATCTACTTCCCGTGGGCGCCCGACGAAGGGAAGTTCAAAGGCGAAGTGATCTATTCGATCCGTCCGTTGTAGAACGCCGAAGGCGGATCGCGAGATCTCTCAGCGCATGCCTACAGCCGTCCCGCGATCGTGACGCCGCCGTCGGCGATGATCGCCTGTCCGGTGACGAAACGCCCGGCGGCGGAGGCCAGGAACACGGCGGCGCCGGCGATGTCGACGGGGTCGCCGATCCGATGCAGCGGCGTCGAGCGCAGCGTCTCTTCCAGCAGCTCCTTGTTCTCCCAGAGCGCGCGGGCGAAGTCGGTCTTGACCAGGCCTGGCACGATGCAGTTGACGCGGATATTGTGCTTGCCCCACTCGATCGCGAGATTGCGCGAGAGCTGCAAGTCCGCCGCCTTGGAGATCGCATAGGCGCCCAGCATCGCGCTGCCGCGGATGCCGACGATGCTCGACACCAGGATGATCGCTCCGTCCTTGCGCGTGGCCATCTCCGGCAGCACCAGCTTCGCGAGCCAGAGGCTGCTTCGCACGTTGGTGTTCATCGTGCGGTCATAGGCCTCGTCGGGAATGTCGATGAGCGGTCCGTAGTAAGGATTGACCGCGGCGTTGCAGACGAGAATGTCGATCCCGCCGAAGGCCTCGCGGGTCCGCGCCACCAGCGCCTCGAGCTGCGTCCTCTCGCCGACATGGCAGGGGATGGCGATCGCCTTGCCGCCGGCCTTGGTGATGGCGGCCACGACTTCCTCGCACGGGCCCGCCTTGCGGCTGGAGATCACCACCTGGGCACCATGGGCGGCCAACTGCTCGGCGATGGCGCGGCCGATGCCGCGCGAGGATCCCGTGACGATCGCCGTCTTGCCGGTGAGGTCGAACAAACTCATATGTCCCCCTGATTGCCTGACGTGGTGACGCGGCCCGGTCCGGACCACGGCCGGTTTTCTCGCGCTATCTTATCTCACGAGAAAAGCCGCTGTCCGATGGGGAGAGAAATATCAGAATTATAATGTGATATTAATATATTTCACATTGTGAGATGCTCGACTGGCGCAGGAGTTCGGCGGAGCTAAGACGAGGCACTTGGTGCACACCATCGATCTGCTCTACTCCGCCTCCGGCTTCGTTGTCGGCATGCTGGTGGGCATGACCGGCGTCGGCGGCGGCTCGCTGATGACACCGATCCTGATCCTGCTGTTCGGCATTCATCCCGCGACGGCGGTCGGCACCGATCTGCTCTACGCCTCGATCACCAAGACCGCTGGAACGCTGGCGCACGGGTTAGGCCAGACCATCGACTGGCGCGTGGTGGGAAGGCTCGCCGCCGGCAGCGTGCCGATGACGGCGCTCACGCTCTTCGTTCTTTCGCGCCTCGATCTTTCGACATCGGGCGTGCAGACGATGATCACGACGGTGCTGAGCATTGCGCTCTTCACCACGGCGGCGACGCTGATCTTCCGCAAGAAAATCCTCTCCCTCTATGCCTCACACGTCGGCGAGCTCGACCCCCGCCGCACAGTCCAGTTCACCATCGCCATGGGCGCCCTGCTGGGGCTGCTGGTCTCGATCTCATCCGTCGGCGCCGGAGCGATCGGCGTCACCGGGCTCATTCTGCTTTATCCGCGCATGTCCACCGCGCGCATCGTCGGTTCCGATATCGCCCACGCGGTACCCCTGACGTTCGTAGCCGGCGTCGGCCACTGGGTCATGGGATCGATCGACTGGCATCTCATGAGCGCACTGCTGCTGGGCTCGCTGCCGGGCATCCTGCTCGGCAGCTATATCGCCGGTCGCGTGCCGGATACGGTGCTGCGCGCGGTGCTTGCCGCGGTTCTCGTCATCGTCGCGGGCAAGCTGGTGATGTAGCGGGGACGGTCGGGCTTGACAGCCGGCTGGGGAAAGCGCTACGTCATCGAAGCTTCGTGGTGATTTGGCCGACCGGCTTGCGACCACGTAAAACCAACCGCTAAAAGGTCGGAGTTCCCATCGGAACCCTGGACCCTTTCGCGGGCCAGGGTTTTTTGTTGGCCGGGCCGGCGCCTCTGATGGAGACGACCGATGTCCGACACGCCCTCGCTTCCCGACAACGCCCGCCTCGGCACGCTGCTCGTCCACGGCGGCGGGCTCAGGAGCCAGCATCTGGAGACCAGCGAGGCCATCTACATGACCTCGGGATATGTCTACGGAAGCGCCGAGGAAGCGGAATCCGCGTTCAAGAACGACGGATCGCGCTACGTCTATTCGCGCTACGCCAATCCCGACCATCAGCATGTTCGAGGAGCGCCTGCGGCTGCTCGAGGGCGCCGAGGCCTGCCGCGCCACGGCGAGCGGCATGGCGGCGGTCTTCGCCGCGCTCGCCTGTTTGGTCAAGGCCGGCGACCGCGTGGTGGCGTCCCGCGCGCTCTTCGGCTCCTGTCTCTACATCATCAACACGATCCTGCCGCGCTACGGCGTCGAGACCGAGCTGGTGGACGGGCGCGATCTCGACGCCTGGCGCCGCGCGCTCTCGAAGCCCGCCAAGGCGGTCTTCTGCGAGACGCCGTCCAATCCCGACCCTCGAGCTCGTCGATCTCAAGGCGGTGGCGGCGCTCACCCACGACGCGGGCGCGCTTCTCATCGTCGACAATGTCTTCGCCACGCCGCTCCTGCAGAAGCCGCTGGCGCTCGGCGCCGACGTCGTCGTCTATTCCGCGACCAAGCACATCGACGGCCAAGGCCGCAGCCTCGGCGGCGCGGTGCTGGGATCGCAGCAAGTTCATCAGCGAGCAGCTCTCGCCGTTCCTGCGCCATACCGGCCCGGCGCTCAGCCCGTTCAATGCCTGGCTGCTGGTGAAGGGGCTGGAGACGCTGCCGCTCCGCGTGGCGCAGCATGTGCCGCAACGCCGGCGAGGTCGCGGCCTTCCTCGACCGCCATCCCAAGGTCGAGCGCACCTACTATCCCGGCCTCGAGAGCCATCCGCAGTACCGGCTCGCGCGCCAGCAGATGTCCGGCGGCGGCAATCTCGTCACCTTCGTCACCGCTGGCGGCAAGGCCGGCGCGTTCAAGTTCCAGAATGCGCTCCGCATCGTCAAACTCTCCAACAATCTCGGCGATGCCAAGAGCCTCATCACCCACCCCGCCACCACCACGCATCAGCGCCTCACCGACGCGGAGAAGCAGACCCTGGGCATCGAGCCCGGGCTGGTGCGTCTCTCCGTGGGACTGGAGGACGCGGCAGATCTGATCGAGGATCTCGACCGCGCGCTGAAGGCGGTGTGAGGAGGAAGACTGGATGATGATCCCGCGTCCTTCGACGCGCTTCGCTTGCTCAGGATGAGGCGATTTTCATTCTGCGATCTCCTATTGCCCCTCATCCTGAGCAAGCGACCGTAGGGCAGCGTCGTCGAAGGACGCACAGCGCCAACCTCCAGCCTGACCCCCGTTGCTTTCGCCGCCCGGGCGCGAAACAATATCCGATCGATCGAGCCGGAGGCGGCCGATGGCTGGACTTCAAATCGCACTTCATTCAGGCGAACGGGATTCGGCTGCACTACGTGCGCGAGGGGCGGGGAGCGCCGCTGCTGCTGCTGCATGGCTGGCCGGAATTCTGGTATGCATGGCGGAAAGTGATCCCCGATCTCGCCCGTGACTTCGACGTGATCGCGCCGGACCTGCGCGGCTTCGGCGACAGCGAGAAGCCCTCGGCCGGCCCCTCCGATCAGGCCGGTGCCGACGTCCACGCGGCGGACATGCTGGCGCTCGCCGATGCGCTGGGTCTGCAGCGCTTCGGGATCGTCTCTCATGATGTCGGCGCCTATGCGGCGCAAGCGATGGCCCGCCGGGCGCCTGACCGGCTTCGGGGATTGTTCTTCTTCAATTGCCCCTATCCCGGCATCGGCCCGCGCGCGCTGGTGCCGGAGAATCTGATCGAGATCTGGTACCAGTCCTTCCATCAGCTGCCCGTGGCGCCGGCGCTGGTCGGCAGCTCGCGCGAGGCCTGCCGGATCTATTTCCGCCATTTCCTCAGCCACTGGGCGCACGACCCGCATGCCTTCGACGAGGATCTCGAGGCCTGGGTCGACAACTTCATGAAGCCCGGCAATCTGCAGGGCGGCTTCAACTGGTACATCAGCGCCAACAAGCGCGCCTCGCGGCGATGCGCGGCGAAGCGCCGAAGACGGCGCCGATCGCCGTGCCCACGCGCGTGCTCTGGGGCGAGAGCGATCCCGTTCCAGGAGCGCCTGGACCGAACGGCTCGAACGAGTATCTTCACCGACGCTGAAGGTGGACACCGTCCCGCAGGCCGGCCACTTCGTGCACTACGAAAAGCCGGATCTCGCCTGTCCGCGAGATCCGCGCTTTCTTCAAAAATCTCTAAGAGGGGAGAGACGCATGCCGCAGAAGCACGTTGCCATCATCGGCGCCGGCACGATCGGCGCGAGCTGGGCCGCCTATTTCCTGTCGCGCGGATACTCGGTGACGGCGAGCGATCCCGCGCCCAACGGCGAGGAGTTCCTGCGCCAATACGTCAAGACCGCGTGGACCGCGCTGACGCGGCTTGGCCTGGCGCCCGATGCGTCGCCGGACCGGATCAAGTTCGTGCGCGATCCCGTGGCGGCGCTCGATGGCGCCGAGCTTCGTGCAGGAGAGCTCGCCCGAGCGCGAGGATATGAAAATCGAGCTGTTCGAGCGCCTCGATCGGGCGCTGCCGCCGGAAGTGATCCTGGCCTCGAGCTCCTCCGGCATCCTCATCAGCCGCATCGCCCAGCGCTGCCGGCATCCCGAGCGCTGCATCATCGGCCATCCCTTCAATCCGCCGCACATGATCCCGCTGGTGGAGGTGGTGGGCGGCGAGAAGACCTCGCCCAAGACGATCGAGCGCGCGCTCGCCTTCTATCGCGAGATCGGCAAGCACCCGATCCATATCCGCAAGGAAGTTCCCGGTCATCTCGTCAACCGCCTGCAGGCGGCGCTCTGGCGCGAGGCGGTGCATCTGGTGGCGGAAGGCGTCGCCAGCGTCGAGGACGTCGACGCCGGCATCGCCTATGGGCCGGGCCTGCGCTGGGCGATCATGGGCCCGCATCTCACGTTCCATCTCGCGGGCGGCGTCGGCGGCATGCGCCATTTCATGCCGCATCTCGGCGTGCCGCAATCCCATGACTGGTGGCCGTCGCTCGGCAATCCCGAGATGACGCCGGCGGTTCAGAAGCAGATCATCGACGGCGTCGACCAGGAAGCCGCCGGCCGCTCCATCGCCGACCTCGCCGCCGAGCGCGACCGCTGCCTGATCGCGATATTGGAGGCGCTGAAGACGGTGCGGGGGTAAGCAAGGCTAGGTTTCACCGCGGAGACACGGAGGTCACGGAGAAGGAAAATTATTCCTCTCCGCGCTCGGGGGCGGAGAGGCTAGGTGAGGTGGGGGATTCTCGATACCGGGTTCGAATTCTTGGCAGGCACCCACCTCATCCTAAATCCTTCTCCCCCCAGAAGGGCGGAGAAGGACTTCCGTAGGATCTTTTCCTTCTCCGTGTCCTCCGTGTCTCCGTGGTGAATTACACCGCTACTTCTTCTTTTCCGCGCTCTTGAGCCAGCCGCGGCCGGCTTTGCGGCCGAGGTAGCCGGCTTTCACCCTCTGCTTCAGGAGAGCCGGCGGGCGGAAGCGCTCGCCGTAGGCTTCCTGCAGGATCTCCTGCACCTGCAGGCAGAGATTGGAGGTGGTGACGTCCATGAGCTCGAAGGGACCGATGGGATGGCCGAGGCCGAGCTTGCAGGCGAGGTCGATATCCTCGGGGGTCGCCACCCCTTCCTCCACCAGCTTGATCGCCTCGATGACGAAGGCGTGGAGGACGCGGTTGACGGCGAATCCCACCACGTCCTTGACCCGGATCGGCGTCTTGCCCGCGGCGCGGCAGTACTCCATCGCGCGCTCCACCGTCGCCTCTGCATGTGTCGAATTGCGGGATCACTTCCACCAGCTTCATGCGCGAGACCGGCGAGAAGTAGTGGGTGCCGAGAAATTTCCTGCGCCGCTCCGGGCTCAGATACGACGCCAGCGCCGAGATCGCGATGCTGGAGGTGTTGCTGGCGATGAGCGTGTCGGGCCGGCAGACGCGGTCGAGGGTGCGGTAGATCTCCGCCTTCACCGTCTCGTCCTCGAAGACCGCCTCGGTCACCATATCGCGGTCGGCGAAGCGGGCGAGGTCGGTGGTGATGGCGATGCGCGCCAGCGCCGCCGGCTTCTCCGCCTCCTTGTAGAAGCCGCGGGCGATGCCCTTGTCGAGAATGCCGGCGAGACGGTCGAGCGCCGAGCGCAGCTCGGTCTCGCCGCGATCGGTGAGCAGCACGTCATAGCCGCCGAGCGCATAGACGAGGGCGATCTCCGCGCCCATCAGCCCCGCGCCGACCACGCCGACTTTTCCATTCCCTGCGCTCATCCGCCTTCTCCTTCTGTCTATTGGCAAAAATTGCAGCATCGCGCGCGGCTTGTCCACGCATCTGCGCTTGCGAAACCGCCGGCGCTTGTCCCACTCTCAGCGCCATGACCGGACGCAGCAGGAAGATTGAGCGGGCAGCGCCCACGCGCCACCCCTTCGCCCTCGACGGCAAGGTGGCGCTGGTCACCGGTGCCGCCCAAGGCCTCGGCCTCGAGATCGCGACGGCGCTGGCGGAGGCCGGCGCTCAGGTGATTCTCAACGGCCGCGATCGCAAGCGCCTCGCCGCCGCGGCCACTCGCCTGGAGCGTGCCGGGCACAAGGCCTCGGCGCTCGCCTTCGACGTCGCCGATCCCAAGGCGGTGGCGGCCGCTTTCCGTGGCCTCGAGCGTGATTTCGGCGGCCTCGACATCCTCGTCAGCAACGTCGGCATCCGCGACCGCCGGCCGCTCGGCGAGATCGAGGCGAAGGAATTCCAGCGCGTGCTCGACGTCAATCTGACGGCGTCCTTCCATCTCGCCAAGGCGGCTGTCGGGCTGATGTTGCCGCGCGGCAGCGGGCGGATCATCCTGATGACCTCGATCGCCGGCCCGCTCGGCCGCGCCAATGACGCGGCCTATATCGCGGCGAAGGGCGGGCTCGCCGGTTTCGCTCGCGCGCTCGCCTGCGAGTTCGGCGCCGCAGGGCATCACCACCAACGCCATCGCGCCCGGCTATTTCGCCACCGAGACCAACGAGCCGATGGTCGGGCAGCCCGCCGTCAAGGAGTTCGTCCGCCGGCGCATTCCGCTGCGCCGCTGGGGCAAGCCCGGGGAGATCGCCGGCGCCGCGGTGTTCCTGGCCTCCGATGCCGCGAGCTACGTCAACGGCCACGTCCTGACCGTCGACGGCGGTCTCAGCGCCTCATTCTGATCTCGCCTGCGGCGTCAGTTCCCGCTAGATTTTCGAAACCGGGCGCTGACAACAAAGAGGGTTAATGCCCTGCAGACGCGGGGAGGAGAGCCATGCGCGGCCTGATGATGGATCGGCCCCTGCTGATCCAGCACCTCATCGAATATGCCGGCCAGTATCACGCCGACACCGAGATCGTCTCGCGCACCAACGAGGGGCCGATCCACCGCTACACCTATGCGGAGGCGGAGCGGCGCGTCCAAGCAGCTGGCGAAGGCGCTGCAAGCGGCTCGGCGTCGGCGTCGGCGATCGCGTCGGGACCCTCGCCTGGAACGGCTACCGCCATTACGAGCTCTATTTCGGCGTCTCCGGCATCGGCGCCGTCTGCCACACCATCAACCCGCGCCTCTTCGCCGATCAGCTCCGCTACATCGTCAACCATGCCGAGGACCAGGTCGTCTTCTTCGACCTGAGCTTCGCGCCGCTGGTGGAGAAGCTGGCGGCGGAGTGGAAGCCGGTCCGGCACTACGTCGCCATGACCGACCGCGCGCATATGCCCGATATCAACGCTCCCGAGCCTGCTCTGCTACGAGGAGCTGCTCGCGGCGGAGACGCCCGACATGGACTGGCCAGAGTTCGACGAGAACACGGCGTCCTCGCTCTGCTACACCTCGGGCACGACGGGCAATCCGAAGGGCGTGCTCTATTCGCACCGCTCCACGGTGCTGCACGCCTTCTCCTGCTGCATGGCGAACAACACGTCGATCGCGATGTGGGATTCGGTCTGCCCGGTCGTGCCGATGTTCCACGTCAATGCCTGGGGCATTCCCTATTCGGCGGCGATGGGCGGGGCGAAGCTGGTGTTTCCCGGCCCCAAGCTCGACGGCGCGAGCCTCTACGATCTCTTCGAGGCGGAGCAGGTGACGATCGGCCTCGGCGTGCCCACGGTCTGGCTGGGCTTGCTCAAATATCTCGAGGAGAGCGACAAGCGCCTCGAGTTCGTTGAAGCGCGTGCTGATCGGCGGCTCGGCGGCGCCGCGCGGCGATGATCAGGACGCTTCGAGGAGAAGTACGGCGTCCGCGCGATCCAGGGCTGGGGCATGACCGAGATGAGTCCGGTCGGCACGCTCTGCACGCTCAAGGCGAAGTTCGCCGAGCTGCCGCGGGAGGCGCAGCGACGCGATCCAGGCGAAGCAGGGCCGGCGCGCTCTATTCGGCGTCGAGATGAAGCTGGTGGACGCCGACGGCAAGGTGCAGCCGCATGACGGCAAGTCGCGCGGCGAGCTTGCTGGTGCGCGGGCCCTGGATCATCGGCGCCTATTTCCAGGACGAGGAGGCGACGCGCCAGGCTTTCGACGAGGAGGGCTGGTTCCGTACCGGCGACGTCTGCACCATCGATCCCGATGGCTATCTGCAGATCGTCGACCGCCGCAAGGACGTGATCAAATCCGGCGGCGAGTGGATCAGCTCCATCGACGTGGAGAACGCGGCGATCGGGCACCCCGACGTGCAGGAGGCAGCGGTGATCGGCTTGCCGCATCCCAAATGGGCGGAGCGGCCGCTGCTGGTGGTGGTGCCGAAGGAAGGCCGCCGGCCGCAGAAGGAGGAGATCCTCGCCTTCCTCAGGGAGCGGCTCGCGAAATGGGCGGTTCCCGACGACATCGCCTTCGTCACCGAGATCCCGCACACCGCGACTGGCAAGATCCTGAAGACGCGGCTGCGCGAGATTTTCAGCGATTACCGGCTGCCGACATAGGACGCTAGCTGGAAGCCGCTCCTACAGCCAGCGCCACTGGCCGATGACGCGGCCCTGGATATAGGCCTCGTCGAGGCTGCGCTCGTAGGGCTCGTAGGCCTCGTTGTCCGAGGTGATCTTCACCCGTGGCGGGTCGGTGTGCGGCAGCAGCTGCACGCGCTTCACCACGAGGCCGAGGCCGTCCCATACCACGAAGATGCCGGGCGGGCTCGGCCGCCGGTCGCCGGTGTCCACCAGGGCGCGCTGACCCGGCATCAAGGTCGGCTCCATGCTGTCGCCGAGCACGGTGATGATGCGCAGCTCCGCCGCCGGCGCGGTGGTGTAGCCGCGGATGATCTCGCTGGGGATCTGCCACTCTGCCACCGCCCGGCTGCCGGCGTCGGTGAGGCCGCTGCCGGCGCCAGCGCGCACGTCGAGCTCCTCGATCCGGAGGGTGGGAGCGCCGGCCTCGGCGCGCGCCGCGCCCACCAGCGGGCGATGGCCGCTGCCGTCGACGCCGGCGAGCGCGAACAGCTCCGGCGCCTCGACGCCCCGAGGCTCGAAGATCGGCACCAGCTTCAGCACGAGATCGAGGGGCATCAGCGGCTTCTTGAAGCGGTCCTCGTAGTGCTGGTAGCTCGAGCCGTGCTCCATGCCGAGCGCTTCGGCGACCTGTCGGATCGACAGGCCGGCACGTTGCCGCAATTGCTTCAGGCGGCGCGAGACCGCGGAAACTTCTACCATCGCGCCAGTCTGTACGCGAACTCCATGGGCGGCGATACGCTTTTTGTGTTGACCGTTCAACGTAAAAAGCGTACGATCCTTGCGTTCATTCAGCAGGCATGGCGGGCCCGGACCATTGGGCGATTCGGGAGTGGGCGTTATGTTCCATAGGGGTGCATGCCAAAGTATGAGGTTTGCTGGCATCGATAAGAACAAAACACGAACTAACCCCACTAAAGTAGTGCGCGCTTCCTCCCATCGTCAAGGGAAAGGGGCGGTCCGGCGAGCGCAATACCCGCAATCAGTGTTCCTATGTCGCCGCCGAGAACTGGCGCTATGGCGGCGCTGATCCCTTCTGCAATGCTCCGGCGATAGCGGGCACCGCCTATTGCGTCCGCCATTTCGCGCGCTGCGCAACCGCGCTGGCAAGCTCCGAGGCGTTGGCGCTCGAAGCCGATCTCGCGTGCGCCGCCGACGTCCCGCCGCCCCCGCCGGAGCTGGGGTTCCTTGCTGAAGCCGCGCTACCGGAGCAAATCCCGGACGATCCTCGGGACATCCGCGCACTCCTCGACGTCGAGCCGCCCGACCGCGGCGGCGAGGAGTGAAACGACGATGCAGCGGGATCTCCAAGGAGGCGAGCATGGCGCGGCAAGGTCGGAAGCGGCTGGCAGATGATGGGGCGCTGGCGCCAACGCCGGAGCGCTGGGCGCGACATGAGGTGGAGTGCCTGCCGCGCGCCATTGCCGACGAGGCCGGCCGTCCGGCGCGGCCGTTCCACGCGCCCGACACGCTGCAGCAGATGGAGCGCCGCCACACCATCACCGCGGCGATGCGCGAGGCCGGCGAGACTTTCCGCGCGCTGTTCCGCCTGGCGGCGCTCGATCCCCTGCGCGCGATCGACCTGCAGCTGGTGCCGCAGAGCGTGCGCGAGCTGCATGTGAGCGAGCGCCAGGCGGAGGCGCGCAAGCAGGTGAGGCGGGCGCTCGTCACGCTGGGCGGCATTGCCTCGCCGGCGGGCTCCTGCATCTGGCATGTGGTGGGAGCGGAATGGTCGGTGAAGGATTGGGCGCTCCGCGAAGGCTGGCGCGGCAGATCGATGAAGCCCGACACCGCGTCGGGGATCCTGGTGGGCGCGCTGGGAGTGCTGCAGGCGCACTATGGGCTTTGACGTGCTAGCGTGGACGCGCAGGGGCGAGGAGCGGGAGACGATGGTGGGCGCGGCGGTGGATGCGGCAATGCGCCTCGCGCTCAGGCTCGCCTATCGCGGGCTCCGCGTCTGGTGGTATCTGCGCCGTCCCGCCCACGAAGGCGCGGTGGTGGCGATCTGGCACGGCGGCCGCATCCTGATGCTGCGTCACTCCTATCGCGCGCGGCTGGGCTGGCCCGGGGGCGGCGTTGGGCGCGGCGAGGCGCCGTCGGAAGCGGCGCGCCGCGAGCTTCGGGAGGAGCTTGCCCTCGAGGTCGAGAGCGATGCGCTCACCTACGTCGGCGAGACCATGGAGAGCTGGGAATACCGCCGCGATCGCGTGCGGATCTTCGAGCTGCCGCTCGCCGCGACGCCGCGCCTGCGTCTTGACCGCCGCGAGGTCGTGGGGGTGGAATTCATGACGCCGGAGGCGGCGCTTGCCGCCGATATCGCGCCGTTCATTCGCACCTATCTCGAGCTTCGGCGGACGGCGCCGTCGTGACCGTGTGTCTGCGAGCGCGCAAAAAAAAGACCCCGCCGAAACGGGCGGGGTCTTGGGGGCCGAGAGATGCGAAGGGGGTTAGTGCATCGCACTCCGCGGCGCGGCGCCCGCCATGTGCACCGCAAGGCACTTCTGGAAAGTGGTGGGCTCGGTCCGCGCGAAGAGGCGGTGCATCCAGCCAGCGCTCTGCGCTGCCCGCACGGGGGCGACTTGCCGCGTCACCGTGCGCGTCTGGCGCTGCTCCGGCTTTGCCTGGCGGATGACCATCCACCGTTGCTCGACTGCTCCACTCATGACCAATGTTCCTTGCTCGCTGTGGGTTCGCGTGTTGCCCAAATCAAAGCAGGCTTCCGCAGGAATTACATGGTGTATTTTGTTAAAATAAGCGTGACCTTTTCGAGGTAGTTGAGGAAAATATGGTTAAATACTTAACCATGCCAGAACGACTTGATTCTCCGATGTAATCGCGGCCGCCTCGTCATGGTTAACGAATTGCGGCGGCGGCAAAGCAGGCATGCGCGCGCGCCACGATGCGGTCGACGGCGGTGATTTGGCGGGAATTCCGGTTTTAGGGATCCGTCAATCCGCCGGCGCGATGCTGGCGCCATGGTCCGCGCTCGCTCAACGTTTCCTGGATTTGCCCGACACGGCCGCGTCCTCATGGCACTGGCGGTGGCGGCGTTGCTCGCCGCTTGCGCCGCTCCCGAGCTGCCGCAGCCGGCAGCACTTCCGCCGGAGCCCGCGCCCGCGCCGACGCTGACGCCGAGCTTCCAGCAGGTCGGCCTCGCCTCGTGGTACGGCCCCGAGCTTGACCGCCATCGCACCGCGAGCGGCGAGCGCTTCAACATGAACGAGCTCACCGCGGCGCACCGCTCGCTGCCGCTCGATACTGTCGTGCGCGTGACCAACCTCCGGAACGGAGAATCCGTCTCGGTCCGCATCAACGACCGCGGGCCCTTCGCACCGGGCCGGGTGATCGATCTCTCGCGCGCCGCCGCTGTACTCATCGACATGAAGCGCGATGGCGTGGTGCCGGTCCGCATCGAGGTCTTCGACGCCGACCAGCGCAAGCGCGTCGCCGACAGCGGCGGCAAGTTCTAGGTTCCCGCGCGCCCTGTGAGCCGCCTCACAGGGCGAGGCGCTCCGACGCTCCTATCCTCCGTCGTGACGAGGTGGGAGAGAGGGAGCGATGGCGATCACGAGCATCCCGTTTGCAGGCGTGCCGATCCTCGCGGTCATCGCGACGGTGGCGCTCGGGCAGACGCTGCGTCATCCCTCGGAGCCCGAGTGGAATGGCCTGCGCCTCGGCGTCGGCCTCGCGTCCTATGCCGCCGCCGCTGGTCCCGCCTGCGCGCTCGATACCAGCGCGGTCAATGACGGTCTCGCCCATGCCTTCGAGCGCTACAGCCTCAGCAAGACCCAGCTCGACGAGCTCAACGGCGTGGTGGGCGCCGCCGCCATCTCGGTCATCGGCGACGCGCCTCTCGGCACCGAGGCCTGCAATCGCGTGCGCTATGCCGGCGAGAGCGCGCTCCGGCTGCTGCGGCCGCACACGCGCGAAAATGCGCGGTTTTCCTTGACAAAACGCGTTTGATCTGATATCGAGAAATTTGCGGCCCGGCGCCAAAGCGCTGGGCCTTTTCTTTTTGCGGACCGCGACGCAGATCGTGCCGCGGGCTAATTCTTCTTCGGCGGCGTCGGCGTGATCGTGCCCGAGGACGGCGCGGTCGGCGTCACCGTGCCGGCCCCGGCGTCGCCCGCAGGCGGCGGATAGCTCGCCGGCGGATAGGCGTAGCCGGGATAGCCATAGTAATAGGCCGGCGGCGGGTAGGGATAGTAGTAGCAGCCGCCGAGCATCGCGACGCCCACCAGCGCCGCGCCCCAGAGCAAAATCTTGCGCATGGACCTCTCCTCGGTGGCGACCGGGGAGGCACTATAGCACGGGCGCCGCGATCACCGGCGCCGCGTCCTTCCACTCAATGCCCGCGCGCGGCTAAACTTTCCGTCATGATCAGGGAAGGGAGAAATCTCGCATGATCGATCACATCTCGCTCGCGGTCCGCGATCTCGCTGCGAGCGCCCGGTTCTACGACCGCGTGCTGGCGCCGCTCGGCCTCCGCCGCGTGGCGGAGCGCGCCGACACCATCGGCTTCGGCAAGACCTATCCGGAGTTCTGGCTCAACCTCCGCGCGGACCTGCCGCCGGTCGCGGCGAATACCGGCTGCCACTATTGCCTCCGCGCGCGGGACGAGGCGGCGGTCCGCGCGTTCCACGCGGCGGCGCTCGAGGCCGGCGGCCGCAGCGACGGCAAGCCCGGCCCGCGCCAGGGCGAGATGACCCGCTATTACGGCGCCTTCATCCGCGACCTCGACGGCAACAAGATCGAGGTGGCGAATTTTCCCCGCGCGCCCTGAACGCGCGCCTATTTCCGATAGACCAGCAGCACCGTGCAGCCGGTCTTCGATCCCGCCACATGCGGCGCGCCGATCGCGCGCAGGCAGTAGTCGCCGGGCCCGTGGGTGCGGTCGTCGTCGGTGAACTCGCCCTCCAGCACCAGGATCTCCTCGAGCTGATCGTGGCTGTGCGAGCCCACATAGGCGCCGGGGTCGATCCGCATCAGCATCGTGGTGCCGCCCTTGCCGTCGTCGAGGAGCGGCTTGATCCAGAATCCCGGCGCCTCCGTCGGCTGCCACTCCAGCGCCTCCGGCACCAGATGCCGCGATCCGCTCTCGATGCGGGGCAGGGGCGCTTTCTCGTCGCTGCTCATGTCTCTCATCGCTCCTCTTTCTTGCCCACGCGATAGCGGTTGGATGCACCGGACAGCAGCGTCTCCGCCTCCCGCGTCATGCGCGCGACGATCTCCGCCGCGGGCGGAATGTCGGTGACGAGATCCACCGCCTCACCGGCGATCACGCCTGCCACGTCGAAATCGCCGGCGGCGCGCGCCGCCGCATAGCGCGCGCCTTCCGCCTCCTGATGCTGCATCAGCTCCGCCTCGCGGCCTCGCCAGCGCTCGCTGAACTCGTTGCGCAGCAGGCGGCCGGTATAGGGCGCGGGCCATACGTTGCGCCGCGCGAGATCGAAGAGAATGCTGCGGATCGTGCGGTCGCCGCTCCCCGCCACCAGGCGCTCTTTGGCGGCGGGATGGCCGGCCGCCTCCTGGCTCGCGTAGAACCGCGTTCCCACCAGCACGCCCGATGCGCCCAGCATCAGCGCCGCCGCGAGGCCGCGCCCGTCGGCGATGCCGCCGGCGGCGGCGACGGGAATGTCGCGCACCGCATCCACCACCGCCGGCACCAGCGCCAGCGTGCCGCGGGAGATGCCGTGCCCGCCAGCCTCTCCGCCCTGGGCGACCACGACATCGGCGCCGGCAGCGGCGGCTTCCTTCGCCTGCTCGACGGTCTGCACCTGGCAGATGAGAGCCGCGCCCGCCGCCTTGATCTTGCGGGCATGGGGCGCCACCTCGCCGAAGGAGAGCATGATCGCCGCCGGCCGGCGTTCCAGCGCCATGTCGAGCAGGCGCGGCTTTTTCGCCATGCTCCAGGTGATGAAGCCGATGCCCACCCGCGCCTCGCCTGCGGCGTCCAGCTCGTGGGCGAGCCAGGCCTCGTCGCCATAGCCGCCGCCGATCAGGCCCAGCCCGCCGGCGCGGCTCACTTCGGCGGCAAGTCGCCCGTCGGACACGAGATCCATGGGCGCCAGCAGGATCGGGTGCATCACCTGCAGCAGCGCCGTCAAAGACGTGGAAATCGGCATGTCCACCCCCTCATATCGGCTGCGGCAACGATCCGCCAGGACGGGCGGCTTGGCAAAGGGAATTCGGCTCCCCATGTCGTCTGTTGACCCGCGCGCGAACGCGCCGAAACTATCCCTGCGGCCTCACCCCTCGATGGAGCGAGCGAACATGAAGGCAACCCTGGACGGACACGTCATCGCCGAGAGCAACGACATCGTCGAGGTCGGCGGCTACCAGTATTTTCCCGACGCCGCGGTGCGCCTCGACTGGCTGCAGAAGGCGCCGAAGACCGATCCGATCTCGAATGCCCGCACGGCGTGCAGTTCTACGACGTCGTGATCGACGGCGAGCGCCACAAGCGCGCCGCCTGGTCCTACGAGGCGCCGCAGCCCAGGATGAGCCAGGTCGCCCACCGCTTCGGCTTCTGGGAAGACGTCAAGGTCGGCTGATCCCGCCTCCGGCGTGCCGCGCTTCCGGGCCGGGACTTGAAATGAACTCCAATCCGCACATCCTCTAACGGATGGTATCCCCACTTGCCTGGAGCGAGGCGTTCGAGGTCGGCCACGTGACGCTCGACGGCGATCATCGTCGCCTCGTCACTGCCATCAACGACATCTGCGTCGCCGCCGACTCCGCCGAGCCGCGCGCCCGGCTGCAGCCGCTGCTGGAAACCTTCAAGCTCCTCGCCGAGGATCACTTCAAGCGCGAGGACGTGGTGCTGCGCGAGGCGGTCGATCGCGCGAAGGATCCGCAGGCGGAGCGCAGCCTGACCGCGGACTACCTCGAGGCGGTGAGCGACAACGCCCTCGACGAGCACCGCGGCGCGCATGCGATGGCACTCAAGGACCTGGGATCGATCATCCGCGCCCTCGGCCTCGGGGGCGCCCCCGCGGGCTCGACGATCTGCATCGACCTCAAGGGGTGGTTCGTCGACCACGCCATCAAGCACGACGCGCATCTGAAGACGATCTTCCAGGAGGCGTGACGGGCGCGCCCGCCGCGGCGCTTCACGCCCGCGCGAGGGGCTTGTATCGGGCCTGGATGCGCACACCATATAGGTGATGGACATCACCATCGACGATCGCGAGTGCGCGCTTCCCTGGAGCGAGGCGTTCATCGTCGGCCATGCAGGGCTCGACGCCGATCATCGTCATCTGGTGCGGGCGATCAATGGACTCTGCGCCGCCGCCCGGGCCAATCGCACGCCGCGTCAATTGCGGCCGCTGCTCGGCGCGCTGAAGCTCGCGACCGAGAGCCATTTCGAGCGCGAGGACGCCATTCTGCGCGAGATCAGCGACGGCGTGAAGCGCGCGCAGCCGGAGCGGCGCGTGAAGCGGGCCTATCTCAAGGCGATGAGCGACACCGCCCTCGAGGAGCACCTGGCCGAGCACAGGGAGGCGCTGGCGAAACTGGCCAGCATCACCCGCGCCTCGAATTCCCGAAGCGGCGCCGCGGGATCGACCCTCTGCGTCGACCTCAAGGACTGGTTCCTGGAGCACGCGGTCAAGGACGACGCACACCTCAAGGCGATCTTCCAGTCGATGTGAGGAAGGCGCTACAGAACTATCCTGCGTCGAAGGACGCAACGCTGCCGATCCCGCGCGACCGGAGCCTAGAGCATGATCCCGAAAAGTGGAGACCGGTTTTCGGAAAAGATCATGCTCAAACAAAAAACTAGAGCCCGGTTCTGATTCAATCAGAACCGATAAGGCTCTAGCCCCGCAGGAACTCCTCCAGCCGGTCGAAGGTGCTGTTCCAGCCGCCCTGGTGCCCGTCGCGGCTCGCCATGGAGTTCAAGACTTCCTGGCGGAAGGTCATCGTGGTCTTGCCCGCGTGCTCGGCGAAGGTGATGGTGACCAGCGTCTCGGGGCCGGAGAGGCCGCTCTCCTTGTCCCAGGCGAAGGTGAAGACCAGGCGCTCGGGCACCACGATCTCGCGGTTGACGCCGCCCTGCCAGAGCTCCTCGCCGGTCGCGTCCCGGCGCAGGCAGAGGCGCCATTTGCCGCCGACCCGCCGGTCGTTCTCGTTGTGCGTCGCCGTGAACCCCCGCGGCCCCATCCATTTCCGCGCTTGCGCCGGATCGGTCCAGGCGCGGAACACCAGCTCGCGCGGCGCATCGAAGACGCGGGTGATGACGAGCACGCGGTCTGCGGGGGCGGGCTTTTCATGTGCGGTCATGACGATGCTCCTTCGCTGAACTGGTCGATTGCACGGCGATCGCGCGTCTCGAAGGACGCACCCGTGCTTCTCCAGCGCTCCAAATCTAAAGCTGCCGCACCTCCGCTGGCGCGTGGTCCCAGCGGTCGTGGCGGCCGTCCTGATACTCGACGGGCGCCGCCGCCAGCTCCGCGTCCGCGGCGTCGTCGAGGCAGGCGAGGTTGACGGCGTAGAAATCGCCGAGCGTGGCGAGGCGGCCGGTGCCGAAGGGCTTCACGCCGCACTTGCGGCAGAAGCGGTGATGGATGACGCGGCCGGCGAACCGGTAGTCGCTGAGATCGGCCTCGCCCTGGAGGAGCCGGAAGGCGCCGGGCGCGATGACGATCTTCCAGAACCGCGTCTTGCGGCAGATCGAGCAGTTGCATTTGCTGGTGCCGGCGTGGAGATCGAGGTCGGCCTCGAAGCGCACCGCGCCGCAATGGCAGCTGCCGTGATATGTCCGCGTCATCGCGCCGCCGCCACCCGCGCCACGTAATCGACGAGACGATCGAGGCTCTGTCCCCAGCCCGCCTCCATGCCCTCCAGCATCCGCGCCGCGATCTCCGCCAGCCCCGCCGCGCGCGTATGCACGGTGAGCTTCGTGCCGCCCTCGTGCTCGGCGAAGGTGACGGTCGTGAGCCCGTCCATGCAGCGGCTTGCCCGCGGCGTCGACGGGGATGTTGGTGAAGACCAGGCGCTCCGGCGCCACCACCTCGCGGAAGACGCCGATCATCGGATACTCGGCGCCGTCGGGCGCGCGCATGACGATGCGGAGCGCTCCGCCGACCCGCGCGTCCACCTCGCAGACGGGATTGGTGAACCCCTTGGGGCCCCACCATTGCGCCAGGTGCTTGGGATCGGTCCAGGCCTGAAAGACCAGCGCGCGGGCGCTCGAAGACGCGGGTGAGGGTGAGCTCGCGCCGCAGTTCGGGACGGAGCGCGGGCCTCATGTCATCGCTTGGGCTCATCGGTCTTTCCTTTCTGGAGCTGCTGCAGATAGTCGCCGAGGCGATCGAAGCTCTCCTCCCAGAAGCGCCGGTAGTGCTCGATCCAGAGGGATACCTCGCGGAGCGGCCCGGCCTCGAGCCGGCAGGGCCGCCATTGCGCCGAGCGGCCGCGCGCGATCAGCCCCGCGCGCTCCAGCACTTTGAGGTGCTTGGAGACCGCCGGCAGGCTCATCTCGAACGGCTTCGCCAGCTCGGTGACGGAGGTCTCCCCCAGCGCCAGCCGCGCCAGGATCGCCCGCCGCGTCGGATCGGCGAGGGCGGAGAGAGTGGAGGAGAGGGGGTCGGGGGGCATGGGGTATTAATCCATACGGTTAAGTAACTGTGTGGTTTAATACAATCCCAGAGCTGTTCAGAGTCAAGCGTGATGCACAGCAACCGGGGATTAGGCTGCGACCGTGACAAGACATTTTGAGGGATAAGCTCACCCAGCCCCGGATGAAACGCACCCCGCGCTTTAGACACGCGACTCGCTATCCACGAAGCTAAAGCTGCGGGCGATTGCTGCTACGTTCCTGTTGGGGGGTGTCTGGTGGTGCTGGAACTTGAAGGGATGAAGTTAGAGACTTGTAGTATTTTTGGCGCTGAAGTCAGGGGCCCCAAGCGATGCTCGAGCAATCTTGGCGCGCGAATATCGCTGCGGCGATCTTCTTGGTGATTCTCGTGGCTACCGCATTCTTTGCGGCGTATGCCGGAAAACATTTGCCGCCACCCCCACCACCACATTATGAGGCGACAAACTCCGCCGAAGTGGGCCCTCCGAGCAAAACCAACAATCTCGGTGCGCCCGAGCATGTCGATGATCCGCGCCGGCTATTCACAGAAGAACACCGCCTCGATCGCCTGCACTCTCATGAAGCAGCCGAAGGTCGCCGCGGCGATCCGCAAAGCGATGGATGCGCGCGTCACGCGGACGCAGATCGACGCCGACCGCGTGCTGCGGGAATTCGCGCGCATCGCCTTCGCCGATATCCGCAGCTACACCGAGTGGGACAAGAAAAAGGGTCTCACCGTCAAGTCGCTGGACCAGCTCTCCGACGATGAGGCCGCGGCGGTCGCGGAGGTCGAAGGACGGCCCCACCGGCAAGCGAAGATCAAACTCCATGACAAGAAGCAAGCGCTCGACTGCGATCGCCCGGCACCTCGGCCTCTTCAGGCAAACGCGCCGAACGCGGCGAAAACCCCGCCGCCGCCGCGGAACGCGCCCGCGAGCTCATCCGAAGCCGAGTTGCTGCGGCTCGCTGATCCCGAGAAACTGGATGAGCTGCTCGCCGGAGCTGCCGCAGAGCGAGCTGGCGGCGCTCGCTCTACGATTGCGCGTTCTGGGGCAGGCCGACCCAGGTGGCGCCGCCCGGCGACTGGCGCGTCTGGCTGCTGCTCGCCGGGCCGCGGCTTCGGCAAGACCCGCAGCGGCGCCGAGTGGGTGCGCGCGCAGGTCGAGCGCGGCCGCGCGCGCCGCATCGCGCTGGTCGCGCCGACCGCGGCCGACGTGCGCGACGTCATGATCGAGGGCGAGAGCGGCATCCTCGCGATCGCGCCGCCCGGATTACCGGCCGATTACGAGCCGTCGCAGCGCCGGCTCGACCTGGCCGAACGGCGCCGTCGCCACGGCTTCTCCGCCGACGAGCCCGGACCGGCTGCGCGGGCCGCAGCACGACGCGGCCTGGTGCGACGAGCTCGCGGCGTGGCGCTATCCCGAGGCCTGGGACATGCTGATGCTCGGGCTGCGCCTCGGCAGCGATCCGCGCGTGCGTCGTCACCACGACGCCGAAGCCGACGCGGCTCATCCGCGAGCTGCTCGCGCGACCCGCGACGCGTGGTGACGCGCGGCACGACCTGCGAGAACCGCGCAACCTCGCGCCGGCGCTTCCTCGACGCAGATCGTCGAGCGCTACGAGGGCACGCGGCTCGGCCGCCAGGAGCTCGAGGCGGAGCTGCTCGACGACATGCCGGGCGCGCTGTGGACGCGCGAGCATGATCGAGGCGGCGCGCGTCGCAGCGCGGCGCCGGCGCTGCGCCGCATCGTGGTGGCGATCGATCCGGCGGTGACATCGGGCGAGGACGCCGACGAGACCGGCATCGTCGTCGCCGGCCTCGGCGCCGACGGGCACGGCTACGTGCTCGACGACCTCTCGGGCCGCTATCGCGCCGACGCGAGTGGGCGCGCGCGCGCGGTCGACGCCTATCGCGCGCATCGAGCCGACCGCATCGTCGCCGAGGTGAACAACGGCGGCGAGATGGTGGAGGCGACCCTGCGCATGGTCGATCGCGAACGTCGCGCTACAAGGCGGTGCACGCGAGCCGCGGCAAGGCGGCGCGCGCCGAGCCGGTCGCGGCGCTCTACGAGCAGGGCCGGGTCCACCACGTCGGCGCGCTTCCCGCGCTCGAGGACCAGATGTGCGCCTTTCACCGCCGACTTCGACCGCGGCGCGCGCGGCACTCGCCCGACCGCCTCGACGCGCTGGTCTGGGCGCTGACGGAATTGCTGGTCGAGCCCGCGGACACCGGGCCTGCTCGACTACTACGCCCAACTCTCGCGGGAGAAGCGCGAGACGGGAGCTTGATTTTGTAACTGGGCCCTCCCAAGGCTCGACCTCAAGGAGGGAGGGGCAAGGAAACCTGGGCCGCCTGCGGCATCTCCCCCTCGCCTCCTTCAGGGGGTGGGTGGGGTGGGGGGTGTTCCCCTACTCTACCCAGGAAACCCGATGACCGACGCACGGCGAATCCGCTGCGGCGGGATGATCGCGCGTGTGGCGGCGGGGTTGCGGTATATCGCGGGCGGGGACCGCCGGACTGGTTCGGGCCGCTCGAGCCGATGCCGCCGATGGCGCCGCCCGACATCGCCGGCCGCAGCTTCGACTTTCCCGTCGGCGTCAACCTCCGCATCCAGCCGCGCCCCGACGAGCCGATCAGCTTCGCCGAGCTGCGCGCGTCGCGGACCGCTACGATCTGATCCGGCTTGTGATCGAAACTCGGAAAGATCAGCTCGGAAAATTCGACTGGTCGATCCGCCGGTGCGCGGGGAGCGGCGACATCGACGGCGACGGCGATCCCCGCATCGCCGCGATCGAGGATCTCCTGCGCTATCCCGACCGCGAGCACGACTTCGGCACCTGGCTGCGGCTGCTGCTGGAAGACCTGCTGGTGATCGACGCGCCGGCGCTCTATCTCCGCCGCGACGCCGGCGGCGCGCTCTACGCGCTCGAGGTCGTCGACGGCGCCACCATCAAGCGCGTCATCGACGAGCGCGGCCGCACGCCGCGGCCGCCCGAGCCCGCCTATCAGCAGATCCTGAAGGGGATGCCGGCGATCGACTACACCACCGACGAGCTCGTCTACCGGCCGCGCAATCCGCGCCCGCACAAGATCTACGGGTTCTCGCCGGTGGAGCAGGTGGTGATGACCGTCAACATCGCGCTCCGCCGCCAGGTGGCGCAGCTGCAGTACTACACCGAGGGCAACGTGCCGGAGGCGATGATCGGCGTGCCCGAGAGCTGGAGCCCGGACCAGATCCGCCAGTTTCAGGATTATTGGGACGCGCTCCTCGAGGGCAACACGGCGGCCAGACGCCACGCGAAGTTCGTGCCCGGCGGCATGCGGCCGACCTTCACCCGCGAGCCGATCCTCAAGGACGATTACGACGCGGAGCGGGCACGGCTTCGCGCGTGCCGGGCGGGTATCCTGGGCGGGTGAGACCATCTCCGGCATCGCCTCTACGTCGCTCGATTATTTTTGACGCGGCCGGGATCGATCTTGCCTCGGAGCAGTGCCGCGCGTTCCATCATTTGTAAACGTACGGTGTCACGCCGGCAACATTTCGGTGTCCGGTGCCGGCGGAGGCCGACTATTGATCGATTGACTTAAGTCAATATTCACGCCCGGCGAGCATCCTCCGAACTCACGAATCTCCGCTGGATGGAGTCACGATCGCAATGACGGCTCGTCGCTGGCCGGTCTCCGCGAACGCCGTGCTGCTGCTGCTGGCGAGCTGGTTTGCGCTGGCTTACCTCTCGCTGCAGCCGCAGGCGGACGCGTCGGTGCTGGCTGCCGTCTTCCCGCCGTGGTGGGGAGCCGAGCGGACGTTCGCCGCGGCCGCCTCGACCGGCGCCGAGATCATCCGCATCGGCGCGATTTCCGCGATCGTGGTTCTGCGTCCGAACGGCGACGACGGCCTTGTCCGCCTGCGCGAAGCGGGAGCCTGGCTCGTCCTCGATCCCAAAGCCATCGACGGTTGTCTCACAGGGGCCGCACCATGAATGTCGTCGTGAACAAGGATCTGGAAGCGCTGCGCGAGATCGCCAGCAAGGGGTTGATCGCCTTCCTCTGGGCGAATTTGCCGCTGGCGGTGGTGATCGCGCTGGCGCGGGATATTTCCTGGGTGGTGCCGGCGCTGCTGGCAGCCGGTCTCGCCGGCGCCGCGACGCTGTCATGGCGCGCTTCCGGGAACGGACCGTCGACGCGTCTCACCGTCGCCGTGGCCGCAATCGGCATGGTCGCGCTGCTGGTCTACGAGATGTCGGGAAATGCCTGGCAGATCGACATCCACATGTATTTTTTCGCGATCCTCGCAGCGCTCGTCATCTATTGCGACTATCGCGTGATTCTTGCCGGCGCCGGTGCAACGGCGGTGCATCATCTGGTCCTGAATTTCCTGCTCCCGGCCGCGGTCTTCCCCGGAGGCTCGGATTTCGGTCGCGTCGTTCTGCACGCCGTGATCCTCGTGCTCGAGGCAGGCGTGCTCATCTGGCTGGCGCATACGCTGGCGCGGCTGGTGGAGACCTCCGCTCGTCAGATGGCGGATATCGAGGCGGCGCGTGCGGCCGAGCTGAGGGCGAACACCGAGCGCGTCGAGACCGAGCATCGCATCAAGGAAGAGGCCGTGGCCATGCGGCGCAAGCTGGCGGATGGCTTCGAGAGCCGGGTCGGCCATATCGTCAAGCAGGTGACCGCCGCCGCCACCGATATGCAGGGCACTTCGAGCTCGATGAACAGCACGGCGGACGAGGCCGCGCGTCGCGCCGCCCTGGTCTCCACCGCCTCGACCACGGCCTCGGCCAATGTACAGAGCGTGGCGGGCGCGACCGAGCAGCTGACCGCCTCGATCAGCGAGATCAGCCAGCAGGTCACCCATTCGGCGGAGATCGCCGCCAAGGCGGCCGACGAGGTGCGCAGCACCAACGAGAAGGTCGAGGGCCTTGCCGCGGTGGCGCAGAAGATCGGCGAGGTGGTGACGCTCATCCAGAACATCGCCAGCCAGACCAATCTCCTCGCTTTGAATGCGACAATCGAGGCGGCGCGCGCCGGCGAGCACGGCAAGGGCTTTGCGGTGGTGGCGACCGAGGTCAAGGCGCTCGCCAATCAGACGGCGAAGGCGACCGAGGAGATCTCCTCGCAGATCCAGAGCATCCAGGGCGCGACCGCCAGCGCGGTGGCGGCGATCCGATCGATCGGCGGCACGATCACCGAGGTCAACGAGATCGCCGGCGCGATCGCCGCCGCGGTGGAAGAGCAGGGCTCGGCGACCCGCGAGATTTCCAGCAATGTTCAGCGGGCGGCGCACGGCACCGAGGAGGTCACCGTCAACATTGGCGGCGTCAATGAGGCCTCGGGTGAGGTCGGCAAAGCCGCGACCAAGGTACTCGATGCCGCAAACGGGCTGTCGACCTTGTCGGGGCGGTTGCAGCAGGAAGTCGGCGGTTTCGTCGCCTCGATCCGCGCCGCTTAGAGGCTGTTCCGATCAGGCGTCGTCGCGCCACTTGATCGAGCAGCCCATGGCGGGATTCTGCGTCGCCGGGCCGTGGCCGGTGCGTGCGATTTCCATCATGGCGTCGAAGAGCTCGCGCGGGGAGTTGGGCACCCGCTGGAGATTGCGGAGCGCGTAGAGGCGGCCGCGGTATTGCAATTCGAGCCCGGCATTGAAGCCGAAGAAATCCGGCGTGCAGGCGGCGTCGTAGGCGCGTGCCACCTGCTGTGTGCGGTCGATGACGTAGGGGAAGGGGAGGCGCCGCTCGGTCGCGAGGCGCCGCATGTTTTCCAGGGAGTCCGCGGGATAGGCATCGGTGTCGTTCGGCATGATGGCGATGGCGCCGATGCCCAGCGGCTCGAGCTCGGCCGCGTCCCGCGCGATGTCGTCCAGCACCGCCTTCACATAGGGGCAGTGGTTGCAGATGAACATGACCAGGGTGCCCTTCGGCCCCCTGACGTCGGCGAGGCGATAGCGCCGCCCGTCCGTCGCTTCCAGATCGAAATCCGGGGCTGTCACGCCCTGCGCTAGTGCCGTCGCCATGGCGGTCTCCTTTCAATGCCAGCGGCGCCCCGGCCGCTTTCGGCGAAAATCCCCCGACGATTTCAGGACTATAGGCCCGGCGTTGCCGATCGGCGACAGGCGCCTCCAACGCGCCATTCGCCGCGTCCGATAGCTCGAGTTTTCGCGAAACTCGCGCCGTCTTTATCGCAACAGATGTCATTAACCCGCCACACCGGTGCGACGGCAAACCAATCCGCAACACTTCATCAGCCATTCTGCAGCCTTCGCGCTCGACTCTCTGGGCGCGCAGGAGATTCCGATGGATGAGGCCCCGCTGACCAAGCCCACCCCCGCCGCGACGGGCGCGCCGGCATCGACGTCGGCGCCGGCGAAGCCGCCGACCCAGGTGCGCATCGGCACGGTGAGCGCGGTCTCCGGCTTCAAGCTTTCCTGCGTTCTCTTCGACGCGGCGTCCCCCGCCGCCAATGCCGCCGCCTACGAGCGTGCGCAGATCGGCGCCCTCGTCAAGGTGGCGACGCCGAGCACGGTGGCGTTCGGCTTCATCGACAGCCTTGCCCTGCACAATCCCGCCCCCGACGTGCGCGGACAGAGCTATGCCCTCGCGGAAGTGGAGCTGCTGGGCGAGCTGATCGCGCGCGCGCCCGGCGAGCAGCACGTCTTCGCCCGCGGCATCTCCATCTATCCCACCCTCGGCGCCTCGGTCTATCCCGCCACATCCGCCGACCTCGCGCGCATCTACGCCAAGCCCAACACCTGGACGCTCTCCATCGGCTCGCTCTACCAGGATGCGAACCGCCCCGCCTATCTGATGTCGCAGGAGTTCCTCTCCAAGCACTCCGCCATCGTCGGCACCACCGGCTCGGGCAAATCCTGCGCCCTCACGCTGATCCTGCGCTCGCTGCTCGAGGCGCATCCCAACGGCCACTGCGTCCTCCTGGACCCGCATGGCGAATACGGGCTGGCGATGCAGGGCCTGGCCGAGCGCATCACGCCGCAGAACCTGCAGCTCCCGTACTGGCTCCTTTCCTTCGACGAGATCGTCGAGGTGCTCTGCAGCCGCGATCCGGTGACGCGGAGCCGCGAGGCGAACATCCTGAAGGATGCCATCAGCGCGGCGAAGCACAGCTTCCTCGGTGGCGATGGAGACGACATCTTCGTCACCGTCGACACGCCGTCGCCCTATCGCATGAGCAGCGTGGTGCAGCGCATCTCCGACGCGATGGGCAGGCTCGACAAGCCCGACAATACGCTGCCCTATCTGCGCCTGATGCGCACGATCGAGGATCTGCGCCAGGACAAGCGCTACGCCTTCATGTTCGACGATTTGACGGTGCGGGACAGCATGGGCGAGGTGCTCTCGCGCATCCTGCGCATTCCCGTCAGCAACAAGCCGATCTCGATCTTCGATCTCTCGGCGGTCCCGTCGGAGATCGTCAACGTGGTGGTGTCGCTGGTCTGTCGCCTGATCTTCGACTTCGCGCTCTGGAGCGAGCGCGACGAGGCGATCCCGTTGCTGCTGGTGGCCGACGAGGCGCACCGCTACATCCCCAGCGACGAGAGCCTGGGATTCGAGCCGACCCGCCGCGCGATCGCGCGCATCGCCAAGGAAGGCCGGAAATACGGCGTCTCCCTCTGCCTGGTGACCCAGCGCCCGTCGGAGATCTCCGAGGCGATCCTCTCCCAGTGCAGCACCGTCTTCGCGCTGCGCATGAGCAACGAGAAGGACCAGAACTTCGTCCGCCGCACGCTGCCGGAGAGCGCCGCCGGTCTCCTCAACACGCTGCCGACCTTGCGTCAGCAGGAGGCGATCGTGGTGGGCGAGGGCGTGGCGCATCCCATGCGCGTGCGCTTCGCCGATCTCGATCCGAAATACCGCCCGAAGGGCGACGCGACCAACTTCCCCAAGGCCTGGCAGGGCGACGTCCACGGCCGCGAGTTCCTCAGCAATATCATCGACCGCTGGCGCCGTCAGGCGCGGTAGCGGGACCTCACGACACGGCCGCGGCGCGGACCGCCGCGCGTCGCGCGTCGCGCGCGATCTCCCTCGCATAGGCCGCGCGGATCGCGCGTTGCGCCGGCAGCTCGATCGCGCGATGCGCCAGGCTCGCCAGCAGCACGACCGCCAGCGCGGCCGCAGGAATCGCTAGGTTGGCGTTCATTCCCGCCTGCTCGAATCTCCATATGAAGAAATAGCCCACTACCTGATGCAGGAGATAAAGCGGGTACGAGATGTCGCCGATGAAGAGCAGCGGCCTCCATTCTAGGAATCCTAGCTTCCCGGCCGCCGTGCCCCAGACCCCCGCGGCGAAGATCAGGATTGCCGCCAGCAGGATCGCATGCTCGGCATCCGCCTTGAACGGGACGGCCGGCACGCACAGCGCGCAGGCAAGCGTCGCGAGGGTCAGCGCCGATCGCCGGCCGCTGGTCATGCGGTAAATCATCATCCCCGCGACGAAGCAATAGCCGTGCAGCACGTTCAGGAGAACCGCGAGCTGCCAGTGGTGGGCGATCAGATTCAGCTCACGCCCGGCAATGCCGATGGCGAGCCAGACCAGGCAGGGAATTTCGATGCGCCGGATGCCGAGCGTGCAGAACAGGATCGCGGCCGCGGCGTAGAAGATGATTTCGACGCTCAGCGTCCAATAGGACGGATCGAGCATCGGCCAGGCGAGGGGAAAGGAAAGGCCGATGAAAACATTGAGAAGCGAGGGAAGCATGCCGAGATCGAGCGGGTTGAATCCGATCGGGAAGCACAGCACCCAGGTCAGGCTCGCGCAGGCGAGGTAGCAGGGGTATAGCCGCGCGAAGCGATGGACCGCGAACTCTGAAATCCCTTTCGACTTCTCGAGCGTCATCAGGATGACGAAGCCGCTGATCATGAAGAACAGCTGCACGCCGAGATTTCCATGGGGCAGCGTGAACAGCAGAGGCTGCGTATGAGGCGCGACGACCTCGGGATAGGCCGCCGTGAAGTGGAACAGCAGCACCAGGATGATCGCGACGCCGCGCAGCGCGTCCAGACCGCGCAGCCGCTGACCTTCCCCTGAGCCCATATCGAACCCTCGGCACGATGACGTTCTGGACGACGACGACGGGAAGCGGCGGAGTCCGGCGCCCTACCTTACGATGCGTCCTGGCCGCCGATCATAGTCTTCGATCATGTAAAAAGCTGATTGATGCGCGAGCCCAATGTTGCGCGCATTTGTGCCTATCAAGGCTAAAATGCCACTGAGATTCCGCCGCGCTCGGCGGCGCGACAGGGATGGATGCTGATGCCAGGATCGGCGAAGCGCTGACGCCGTCAGGCGCGGTAGTCGAGCCGCCGCTTCATCCGCGAACTGAGCGGCCGTATGAAGCGCAACGCGGTCGCGGTGAATCCGGTGGCGCGATAGAACTCCTGCGCCTCGCGTCGCGCGATGCCGGTGGTGAGCTCGAGGGCGCCGCATCCGGCGCGCTTCGCGAGTTTCGCCGCGTGCTCCACCAGCAGACGGCCGATGCCGGTCCCGCGCGCCCGCTCCGATACCACAAAGGTGGTGATCCGCGTCACCGGCTCGCGATATTGCAGCATCGATCCCCAATGGAGCGCCATCAGCGCTACGGGCGAACCGTCGGCGATCGCCAGGAACACGGGATCGCTGCCGGTGGCTTTGAGCACTCGGAGGCGTCGGGCCACGTCGCGGACCGTCGCACGATATCCGAGCTCGGCCAGAAGGGCGCGGACTGCGGGCGCGTCGGCAAGGGTGGCGGGACGGATGCCGGGAGTGGGGAGGGTGCGTCGGCGCCCAGACTTCCGTGCGCGGAGCGGCGGTTTCTGCGGGCGCTTCGTCATCAATGTTCTCGCCGGGAACCGCGGCCGGGCCGGCAGGACGGGCATCCTCGGGATCGGGAAATCGATGGTCGGAGTGAGAGGATTTGAACCTCCGGCCCCTGCCTCCCGAAAGCAGTGCTCTACCAGGCTGAGCTACACTCCGGACCGGCGGGGAGCTATAGCGGTTTCAGCCGCCGGCCGCAATGGGGTGAACGGAACGGCCGGCGAGGTAGATGGCTGCGGCCACAACCGACCTCGATCATTGTCTGAGAGCTGATGCCAGGGCGCCTGAGAGCGCCCTTTTTGTTTTCACCAGAAACCGTTGAGCGAGACGCGGACACCGAGCAGTCCGCGCCCTTTTTTTGCTGCCGCCACGTCCGCCGGCACCCGCATGCCGACGCCAGGAGAAACCTCATGCACATCGAAGTTCGTCGCCTGTGGCCCCGCCGGCCACGGGACGGAAGCCTGCCGCTCGGCTTGAGCTGCGACAGCGAGGGGCTGCTGCTCGCCGGCAATTGCCGGCTCATCGCGGCAGCGCTCACGCCCGACGGCCAAGTATTCTTCCGCGCGCGACCGCCTGACGAGATCAACGCGGTGCTGAGCGCGGGGTACGGCGCTGCCGTCGACATCTCGGACGGCTACCCCAGAAATCGAACGTCTCGCCGGCTACATGAGCCGCGGGGAGTGGACACGCGCCGTTCTTGCCGCACTCAATCTTCGCCTTCCGGAACTACCCGACCAGGCCGCGGCACGGCGCGTGCTCGAAGCCGATTGGCTCCTCAAGCTTGCCTGGAACTCCGATCTCCACCCGCGCTGGCCGGCTCATTCTCAGGAAGGGCGCGGTGGAGAATTCAGCTCTACGGATGGAGGAGACAACCCTTCGCTAGCGCCCGCGGCGGATGATCCCACTGAGAATATACAAGTTCACTTTCATCACTGGCATGATCAGGCCATAACTAAGCGGTACGCAGCAGAAGGTCTTTTAACCCCGGAGGCACAGGACTATTTGCTGAATAACCCGCAGTCGAAAAGTCCGCCCATCTACCAGGATATACGGAACCCCGACATGCGGGTTCATCTGTATGATGCCGCCCATCGCGCCGCGACTGCCGAAGTGAAAGAGATTTCGCAGGAATTTATCCAGGAAAAAGGGATAACTTCGCAGACTCCAATGACGCGTGCTCAGGCCGTTGAGCTAATCGCTAGGATACGTATGTCACCGACACCGGCGCTCACCGCATACCGAAGCGCGCTTCTGGAATATATATCGCAGCGTTGGAATATTGCGCGCATGCGATTCTCCCGGCTCCCGACGATCGACCCGAGGTGATCCAATGAACCAGACCGACACTATTTCCAAGGAGTGGTGGCGCAGATTCTATTCGGTCTGCGAGAAAATCCATACTGAGTTCAATCGCCTTGGCGTATCAGACGACCATTACTGGATTCAAGTTCCAGATCTTCCGCATCACTACACGAGATTGGATATCGAAGATCGTGAGCTTGTAACCCCCGCACTGCTCGTCGCGTGCAGCAGCGCAGTTGCTCATGAGAATGGAGATTGGGGGCTGGCCCTATATCTGTACGATCCGGGGGCCAAGGAACGAGTTCCTCTTGCCCTTGCAAGCGGCGGATCAGTGATGCCAGCGAGCACGGAGCGATGGTTGGTGGACGCGGTTTTGGATGCAAATCGGCGCATCGGCGCAATTGCCCCGGAAACATAGCGGAATTCAATAGGCGAAAGCTTCAAGGAGCAGTTCCAAATTGGTATGGACACGCTACGGAAATTCGGAGTCATGAAATGAGCAATGAGGAAAACCTCTCGGCGCTGACCAACGCCGAGCTCGCCGAGCGAATTATCACTTATTCACTCGAGCAATTCGAGGTACAGTACGAAGAGGATCACGTAGAAGCCTATAACAAACTCTTTCACGCAATTCATAAAATATATGACGTTCTACGCGCTCGTGGCGTTGAGGCGCGTCGAGCGCTTTTGCCGTTGCTCGAACACAAAAATGCGCAGGTACAGCTCAACGCTGCCAGTGAATTGCGCGATATCGAGCCTGCCCGCGCGCGCGTCGCTTATGAATACGTTGCCAAATGGGGCCCATTGGACCAGGCCGGGGCTAGCGAGAATGGCGCTGGATTGGCTGGACAAACATCCCGGTGATTAGGGGAGGGAGGCATGCGTTCGATCTGCAGGACTGCTACGCTAGTGCTGTTGCTGTTCACTTCCACATCACTCAAACCCGCTCTCGCTGCCGATAGCGCGCGAGCCGCCGTCGACTGCGGCAATCGCGCCTTCGTCGCCGCCTATGCGGCGCATGACTCCTCCAAGATCGCGGCGCTCTACGCGCCCGATGCCTCGGCGTTTCCGCCGGGGGCCGAGCGCGCCAACGGGCGGGACGCGATCCGCAAGGTCTGGCAGGGCGCGATGGATGCGGGCGTCACCAATGTGACGGTCCGGACCATCGACGTGGTGGCGAGCGGCAATCTCGCCTCGGAGACTGGCGAATACGCGCTCGACGTGCCGGGCAAGGACGGGAAGGCCGTCCACGTCGGCGGGAAATACGTCGTCGTCTGGAAACGGACGAAAGGCGGCTGGCAACTTTATCGCGATATCTGGAACGACACGCCGCCGCGCTAGCTTTGTTGGTTTTGTCGCATTTTCCTACGCCGAACCGGCATCCACTTCGGCGGGAAATGCTCCAGTGTCAGAACCCCCGCTCCAGGCAGAAGTCGATGACCTCGTCGAGGGCGCGTTTCTCGGCGCAGTCGCGGAAGGGCGCCAGGGCGGCGCGGGCGGCGGCGCCGTAGCTGCGGGCGCGCTCCAGGGTCTCGGCGAGCGCGCCGTGCTTGCGCATGAGCTGGATCGCGCGCTCGAGATCGCCGTCATTCTGCTCGAGATCCTCGAGGGTGCGGCGCCAGAAGCGGCGCTCCTCGTCGTCGCCGCGCCCGAAGGCCACGACGACCGGCAGCGTGATCTTGCCCTCGCGGAAATCGTCGCCCACGGTCTTGCCGAGCTCGACCTGGCGGGCGGAGTAGTCGAGGAGATCGTCGATGAGCTGGAAGGCGATGCCGAGGTTGAGGCCATAGGCCTCGAGCGCCTCCTGCTCGGTGCGCGGGCGCTCGGCGAGCACCGCGCCGATCCGCGTCGCCGCGGCGAAGAGCTGCGCGGTCTTCGAGCGGATCACCTGGAGGTAGGCCGCCTCGGTGGTCTCGGTGTCGTTGGACGTGACGAGCTGCAGCACCTCGCCCTCGGCGATGACCGCCGAGGCGTGGGAGAGGATCGCCAGCACCTCCAGCGAGCCGTCGGTCACCATCAGCTGGAAGGCGCGGCTGAAGAGGAAATCCCCCACCAGCACCGAGGGCTTGTTGCCCCAGACCGAGTTGGCGGTGGCGAGCCCGCGGCGGAGGTCGCTCGCATCGACGACGTCGTCATGCAGCAGGGTCGCGGTGTGGATGAACTCCACCGCCGCCGCCAGCATGATATGGCGGTCGCCGGGATAGCCGCAGAGCCGCGCCGAGGCCAAGGTCAGCATCGGCCGGAGCCGCTTGCCGCCGGCGGCGATGATGTGGCCCGCGAGCTGCGGAATTAGGGTCACCGGGCTCTGCATGCGCTCCAGGATGAGCGCATTGACGCCGTCGAGATCGTCCTTCAGCAGCGCGGTCAGCCGGTCGAGGGTCGCCTCTTTCCGTCCCGTGCCGTCCTCACGCACACTTACCAGTCGTGCCACACCGGGTCCTTTCCTCTTATTGTCCGCGGCTGCCGGCGACAAGGCGCCCCGCGCGGCGGTTTTCTTGACGCAATCCCCGCTGCAGGCGAGCATAGATCGCCCGCCTCCGGGGTCAAGCCTCGGCGGCCCGCGGCGTTCCGCCGCTCACGAGGTCTTGTCGGCCATGAAGGAGCTGCTGCGCACCAACGACCCGGTCCGCCTTTCCTTCGTGGAGGCGATGCTGGCGGGAGCCGGCATCGAGACCGTGGTGCTGGACGAGCATACGAGCGTCATCGAGGGCAGCATCGGCGCCATTCAGCGCCGGATCATGGTGGCGGAGCGCGACCACGCCCGCGCCCGGGCCACCCTGGCGGACGCCGGCGAGACGCTGGCGTGAGCGAGCCCGCACCTGACATCAGCGAGGGCACGCTCCTCGGCGGCCGCGTGCGCCTGAAGCAGCCGGTGGAGGGTTATCGCGTCGCCATCGATCCCGTCTTCCTGGCGGCGGCGGTGCCGGCGGCGGCGGGCGAGCGCGTGATCGACATCGGCACTGGTGTCGGCGCGGCGGCGCTTTGCCTCGCCGCGCGGGTGCCCGGACGTGCGTGTCACCGGCATCGAGCGCGAGCGCGATCTCGTGCGCCTCGCCAGCGACAACGTCGCCCTCAACGATCTCACGTCCCGCGTGCAGATGATGGCGGGCGATCTGCTGACGCCGCTGCCGCGCCTCGAGCCCGGCACCTTCGACCACGCGATGGCGAACCCGCCCTATCTGGCCTCCGGCACCGCGACGCCGCCCGCCGACGCCGGCCGTGCCGCCGCGCACGTCGAGAGCGAGGCCGATCTTGCCGCCTGGCTGCGCTTCGCCCTGGTGATGCTGCGCTCCAAGGGCACGCTCACCCTCATCCACCGCGCCGATCGCCTCGACGCGCTCCTCGCGGGGCTCGCCGGCAAGGCCGGCGAGATCGTGCTGTTCCCGCTCTGGCCCGGCGCGGGCAAGCCCGCGAAACGCATCCTGCTCCGCGCGCGCAAGGGCGTCGCGACGCCGCTGCGGCTGGCGGCGGGCCTGGTGCTGCACGAGGCGGACGGGCGATATACGGCGGTGGCGGAGAACGTACTGCGCGAAGGGGCGGGGCTGGAGATCTAGATCTCCCCACTTTGCCCTCGCGCCGCTCTTTCCCTATGCTCGGCCCATGGCATTCGAGGATCTGAAAATCTGGCTGCAGGAGCGGCTCGGCGGCACGCCGGCGCCTGTCGTCGCGGTGCTGCGCCTGGAGGGCGTGATCGGCGGGCGGGGCGTGCGCGGGATCACGCTCGCGAAGCTCGCCGGCACCATCGAGCGCGGCTTCAAGCTGCGGGGCTTGAAGGCCGTCGCGCTCAGCGTCAACTCGCCGGGCGGCGCGCCGGTGCAGTCGGCGCTGCTCTACCAGCGCATCCGCCAGCTCGCCAAGGAGAAGAAGGTGCCGGTCTTCGCCTTCGCCGAGGACGTGGCGGCCTCGGGCGGCTACTGGCTGCTGCTGGCGGGCGATGAGATCTACGCCGACGCCGCCTCCCTCGTGGGCTCGATCGGCGTGGTGACCTCGGGCTTCGGCTTCAGCGAGGTGCTGAAGCGCTTCGGCATCGAGCGGCGCCTGCATACCGCCGGCCGCGACAAGTCGATGCTCGATCCCTTCCTCTCCGAGGATCCGCGCGAGGTCGGGCGGCTGGAGCGGCTGCAGCGCGACCTGCACGAGACCTTCAAGGAGCTGGTGACGGAGCGTCGCGGCGCCAAGCTCGCGCCCGATGTGCCCGAGGTCTTCGAGGGCGAGGTGTTCAGCGGTCGGCGCGCCGCCGAGATCGGCCTCGTCGATGGCCTGGGCGAGCTCCGCGCCGTCATGCGCGAGCGCTTCGGCGAGAAGGTGCAGCTGCGCCGGATCGAGGCGGCGCGCGGCTGGCGCTGGCGGCGCCTTCCCGGTCTCGCGGTGCCGCGGCCGGGGATCGCCGATCTCGCCGAGGAAGTCTGGTCCGCCATCGAGGAACGCCTGACCTGGAGCCGCTTCGGCCTCTGAGCGCGCACGAATTCACGACATCATCGAGGGGAGAGCAGGCCATGCAGTTCATGGTGATCGAGCGGTTCAAGAACCGCGATGCCCGCGCGGTCTATCGCCGCTTCCGCGACCAGGGCCGCGGCGCGCCGGACGGGCTCAAGTACGTCAGCAGCTGGATCGAGGCGAATTTCGACCGCTGCTTCCAAGTCATGGAGTGCGACGACGTCCGCCTGCTGCAGCAGTGGGTCGCGTTCTGGAGCGACCTCATCGAGTTCGAGATCGTCCCGGTGGCGCCCTCGACGGAGGTGCGGGAGCACATCGACAAGCTGCTGTGAGAGGTGAGGGCTGGAGCAGCATCGTGCGTCCTTCGAGACGCAGCCCTTTGGGCTGCTCCTCAGGAAGAGGCGATTTTCTTGATGCCATCCACCAAAGGTCCTCATGCTGAGGAGCGCCCACCAGGGCGCGTCTCGAAGCACGCACGGTCCCTGCTGCAGGCCACATCCTCCGCTTGACCCGCTAATCCCGCTCTCCTAAACCGGGGGATGCTTGGGTTCAGCCTGTCGAAGCTCGTCGTCCTCGGGGTGATCATCGCCGGCGTCTGGTATCTGTTCCGGATGCTGGCGGGTCCGCCGCCGTCCAAGAAGAGCGCGTCGCCGCCGCCGGCGGGCGACTCCCGCCCGCGGACCAAGGCGATCGAGGCCGAGGACATGGTCCGCTGCGGCGTCTGCGGCACCTACGTCACCGCCGGCGCGCGCTCCTGCGGCCGTGCCGACTGCCCCTATGGTCGGTAAGCCCCTCGCCGCCTTGACCCTCTCTCCCCCCGCCAGTATGGTGCGCCGCACTCGTCGGCACCCCTCGCTCCGGACAACTCGATGGCGGCAAGCGCCCTTTCCGGGACCAGCTTTCAGGCCCTGATCCTGCGTCTGCAGGAGTATTGGGCGCGCCAGGGCTGCGTCATCCTGCAGCCCTATGACGTCGAGGTGGGGGCGGGGACGCTGCATCCCGGCGACGACGCTCCGCGCGCTCGGTCCCAAGCCCTGGCGCGCGGCCTATGTGCAGCCCTCGCGGCGCCCGAGCGACGGCCGTTACGGCGAGAATCCGAATCGGCTCCAGCACTACTATCAATTCCAGGTGATCCTGAAGCCGGCGCCCGCCAACAGCCAGGATCTCTACCTCCAGAGCCTCGCGGCGCTCGGCATCGACTTCGCCAATCACGACATCCGATTCGTCGAGGACGACTGGGAGAATCCCACCATCGGCGCCTGGGGCCTCGGCTGGGAAGTCTGGCTCGACGGGATGGAGGTGTCGCAATACACCTACTTCCAGCAGGTCGGCGGCATCGAGTGCGATCCCGTCTCGACCGAGCTCACCTACGGGCTCGAGCGGCTCATCATGTACGTGCAGGGCGTCGAGAACGTCTATGACCTCGACTTCAACGGCGCGCCGCCGCCCAACCGCATCACCTACGGCGACGTCTTCAAGCGCGCGGAGCGGGAGTTCTCCGCGCACAACTTCGAGGCCGCCGACACGGAGATGCTGTTCCGCCACTTCACCGACGCGGAGAAGGAGTGCCAATCGCTCCTCGCCCGCAACCTGCCGCTCCCCGCCTACGACCAGTGCATCAAGGCGAGCCACCGCTTCAATCTGCTGGACGCCCGCGGCGTCATCTCCGTCACCGAGCGCCAGGCCTATATCGGCCGCGTGCGCACCCTCGCCAAGGCCTGCTGCGAAGGCTGGCTCGCCGGCGAGCTGCAGAGCGGCACATGAGGAACATGCGCACAAAGTCCTTCTCCGCCCCTTGGGGGGGAGAAGGATTTAGGATGAGGTGGGTGGCGCCGCGGCTTGGCGTCGCCGGCGGGCAATCCCCCACCTCACCCTGCCTCTCCGTCCCCCAGGGGCGGAGAGGGGACGCGTCAGAACAGTCGCTCGGGGGCTGAGCGATGCCCGAGCTGCTTCTCGAGCTCTTCACGGAAGAGATCCCGGCGCGCATGCAGGCGCGCGCCGCGGAGGATCTGGCGCGGCTCGCCGGTGAGAAGCTGAAGGCGGCGGGCCTCGCGGCCTCGAAGCTCGAGAGCTACGTGACGCCGCGCCGCCTGGTGCTGGTGGCGGAGGGCGTGCCGGCGGCGCAGGCGGATCAGAGCGAGGAGCGCCGCGGTCCCCGTGTCGGCGCGCCGCCCCAGGCGGTCGAGGGATTTCTCAAATCGGCGGGCATCGCGTCCCTTGACGAGTGCGAGCAGCGCGACACCGGCAAGGGCGTCTTCTATTTCGCCGTCATCAAGCGGACGGGAAAGCCAACGCCGCCGAGTGCTTGCTGGATCTGCTGCGCATCGCCTAATCCGCGAACTCCCTTGGCCGAAGTCGATGCGATTTCCGGCAGCCCCATTCCGCTGGGTGCGGCCACTGCAGAGCGTTATCTGCATCTTCGACGGCAAGCTTATCAAACTGCCACTTTTCAATTTCCGCTCGACGGCGCACCGGTCGGTGACACTACGCGCGGCCATCGCTTTCTGCGCCGAAGCCCTTCGCGGTAAAGAACTTTGCCGACTATAAAGCGAAGCTCCGCAAGGCGTATGTGATGCTCGATCCGCGCCGAGCGGCGCAGCCTCATCGCCGAGCGCACTGCAAAAGACGGCCAGCGAAGCCACAGTTCACGGTGAAGGACGATCCGGCGCTCCTCGATGAGGTGACCGGTCTCGTGGAATGGCCGGTCGTGCTCATGGGCAGCATCGATCCGCAGTTCATGCATCTGCCACCGGAGGTGCTGACCACATCCATGCGCGCGCATCAGAAATATTTCGCCTGTCTCGATGCGTCAGGAAAGCTGGCGCCGAGGTTTCTCGTGGTCGCCAACATGGCGGCCCAGGACGGCGGCAAGGCGATCGTCGCCGGCAACGAGCGCGTGCTGCGGGCGCGACTCTCGCGACGCGCAGTTCTTCTGGGAGCAGGACCGCAAGGTGCCGCTGTCGTCGCGGGTGCCGAAGCTGAAGGAGAGGCTCTTCTACAAGAGCCTCGGCACCATGGAGGACAAGGTCACGCGGCTACAGGCGCTCGCCGTCGAGCTCGCGCGCTATGTGCCCGGCGACCACGCCGAGGCCGTGCGCAGCGCTGCCTTCCTCGCGAAGGCCGATCTCTCCACCGGCATGGTCGGCGAATTCCCGGAGCTCCAGGGCGTCATGGGCCGCTACTACGCGCTCCACGACGGCGAGGAGCGGGCGGTGGCCGACGCCATCGCCGAGCACTACTCGCCGCTGGGACCGAACGACAGATGCCCGACCGCGCCGGTCAGCGTCGCGCTCGCGCTCGCCGACAAGATCGACAGCCTCGTCGGATTCTTCGCCATCGGCGAGACGCCGACGGGTTCCAAGGACCCATTCGCACTCCGCCGAGCTGCGCTCGGCGTCATTCGACTCGTCATCGAGAACGAGCTGCGGGTGCCGCTGGGCATGCTCACGATCTTCAATCGCGCCTTCGACGCGTCCTGGGAGCGAAAATGTGGGCTTGGTAGTATCACTGGTCCTGCGATGCCACACTGGTGCAGTGATACTCCTCGCGTTCTTCGCCGACCGCCTGAAAGTTCATCTGCGCGAAAAAGGCGTGCGTCACGATTTGATCACGGCGGTATTCACCCTTGGGGGTGAGGATGACCTGGTAAGACTCCTTGCGCGCGTCGACGCTCTTCATAAATTCCTCGCCAGCGAGGACGGCGCCAACCTGCTCGTAGCCTATCGGCGCGCCTCGAATATCGTGCGGATCGAGGAAAAGAAGGACGGCGTCGCCTATGAGGGGCCTGTTAACCAATCCCTCCTCCAAATGGCGGAGGAGAAGGCGCTGGCGGAGCGCCTCGCCGCCGCCGCCGGCAAGGCGGGGGAGGCCTTGAAGCGGGAGGATTTCGATGCCGCCATGGGGGCGCTGGCCAGCTTCGGGCTCCCGTTGACGAATTTTTTGCTCGCGTGACCGTTAATACGGACAGCAAGGAGCTGAGGACCAACCGCCTTCGGCTCCTCTCCGGGATCCGGGCAACCCTTAACGGGGTGGCCGACTTCTCTCAGATCGAAGGGTAGACGGGCGATGGCGAAGTGGGTCTATGGCTTCGGCAACGGCAGGGCCGAGGGGCGCGCCGAGATGAGCAACCTCCTGGGCGGCAAGGGCGCCAACCTGGCCGAGATGACGCAATCTCGGCCTGCCGGTGCCGCCGGGCTTCACCATCACCACCGAGGTCTGCACCTACTACTACGCCAACAAGCAGACCTATCCGGAGGATCTGAAGGAGCAGGTCGCAGGCCGCCCTCGCCGCGCTCGAGAAGGCGGCTCGGCGCCAAGTTCGGCGACGCCAAGAATCCGCTCCTGGTCTCCGTCCGCTCCGGCGCGCGCGCCTCCATGCCCGGCATGATGGACACCATCCTCAACCTCGGCCTCAACGACAAGACCGTCGAGGGCCTGGCCCAGCGCAGCGGCGACCCGCGCTTCGCCTATGACAGCTACCGCCGCTTCATCCAGATGTACGGCAGCGTGGTGCTCGGCGTCGATCACCATCACTTCGAGGAGCTGCTCGAGAACCACAAGCTCGCCGAGGGCAAGACCCTCGACACCGACCTCGACGCCGAGGACTGGAAGGACGGTGGTCGACGGCTACAAGGAGATCGTCCAGCGACGAGCTCGGCAAGCCCTTCCCGCAGGATCCCCAGGAGCAGCTCTGGGGCGCGATCGGCGCCGTCTTCGGCTCCTGGATGAACCAGCGCGCCATCACCTACCGCAGGCTGCACGACATCCCCGCGGACTGGGGCACCGCCGTCAACGTCCAGGCGATGGTCTTCGGCAACATGGGCGACGACTGCGCCACCGGCGTGGCCTTCACCCGCAACCCCGCCACCGGCGAGAACGAGTTCTACGGCGAGTACCTGGTCAACGCCCAGGGCGAGGACGTGGTGGCCGGCATCCGCACGCCGCAGCATCTGACGGTCGCCGGCAAGCAGGCGCAACAAGTCGACGCTGCCGGCGATGGAAGAGGTGATGCCCGAGGTGTTACGAGCGAGCTCGACGACGTCCGCGCAAGCTCGAGAAGCACTACCACGACATGCAGGACATCGAGTTCACGATCGAGCAGGGCAAGCTCTTCATGCTGCAGACCCGCACCGGCAAGCGCACCGCCGCGGCGGCGCTCAAGATCGCCGTGGACATGGTGGCCGAGGGGCTGATCGACGAGCGACGAGGCGGTGCAGCGCGTCGAGCCCGGCCTGCTCGACCAGCTCCTGCACCCGATCCTCGATCCCAAGGCGCCGCGAAGACGATCCTGGCCGCGGGCCTGCCGGCCTCGCCCGGGCGCGGCCTGCGGCGCAGGTCGTCTTCACCGCCGACGAGGCGGAGGCGCGCGCCGGCAAGGGCGAGACGGTGATCCTGGTCCGCGATCGAGACCAACCCCGAGGACATCGACGGCATGCACGCCGCCGAGGGCATCCTCACCGCCCGCGGCGGCATGACCAGCCACGCGGCGGTGGTGGCGCGCGGCTGGGGCAAGCCCTGCGTCGTCGGCGCCGGCGATCTGCGCATCGACGACAAGGCCGGCACCATGCAGGTCGCGCGGCCAGACCGTGCAAGGAGGGCGACGTCATCACCCTCGACGGCACCACCGGCGAGGTGATGCTGGGCGAGGTGCCGACCGATCCAGCCGGAGCTCTCCGGCGATTTCGCGACGCTGATGAGCTGGGCGGACAAGTTCCGCACGCTCGGCGTGCGCACCAACGCCGACACGCCGCCGACGCCCGCACCGCGCGCGCGCTTCGGCGCCGAGGGCATCGGCCTGTGCCGCACCGAGCACATGTTCTTCGACGACGAGCGCATCGTCGCCGTGCGCGAGATGATCCTGGCGGACGACAGCGAGGGCCGCCGCAAGGCGCTGGCCAAGCTCCTGCCGATGCAGCGCGACGACTTCATCGAGCTCTTCCGCGATCATGAACGGCCTGCCGGTCACCATCCGCCTGCTCGACCCGCCGCTGCACGAGTTCCTGCCGCAAGACCGACGCCGAGATGCAGGCGGTGGCCGACCGTCACCGGCAAGAGCCTCGACGAGATCCGCCAGAGCGCGGTCGAGCGCTGCACGAGATCAACCCGATGCTGGGCCATCGCGGCTGCCGCCTCGGCATCACCGTCCCGGAGATCTACGAGATGCAGGTGCGGGCGATCTTCGAGGCCGCCGCCGAGCGTCATCAAGGAGACCGGCGAGACGGTCGAGCCCGAGATCATGATCCCGCTGGTCGCGACCACGAAGGAACTCGACATCCTCAAGGCGATGATCGACCGCGTCGGCGCGCGAGGTCGATGCAAGGCAGACGGGCGTCAAGGTGCCCTACCTGGTCGGCACCATGATCGAGATGCCGCGCGCGGCGCTGCATGGCCGACGAGATCGCCGAGACGGCGGAGTTCTTCTCCTTCGGCACCAACGACCTGACGCAGACCACGCTTCGGCCTCTCGCCGCGACGACGCCGGCAGCTTCCTGCCGCACTACGCAGAAGCAGGGCATCCTCGAGCACGATCCCTTCGTCAGCCATCGACCAGGACGGCGTGGGCCAGCTGATGCAGATCGGCGTGCGAGCGCGGCCGCGCGCACCGCGCACGGACCTGAAGCTCGGCATCTGCGGCGAGCACGGCGGCGATCCCGGCCTCGGTCGCGTTCTGCCACGAGATCGGCCTGGACTACGTCTCCTGCTCGCCCTACCGCGTGCCGATCGCCCGCCTGGCCGCGGCCCAGGCCGCGCTCAGCAAGGAGCGGGCCGATACGACGGCGTGAGGGTGGTTGGAGAAGCGGTGGTGCGTCCTTCGACGCGCTTCGCTTGCTCAGGATGAGGCAGTTTTCTTCCTGCCATCTTCCAAGCCCCTCATCCTGAGCAAGCGAGCGAAGCGAGCGCGTCGAAGGACGCACTGTCCCTCCGCCGCCCTCAGAACTTCGCCCACTCCGGCTTGATCGGAGATCCGCGTGCTCCCGGCCATCAGCGGCGTGCCGCTCTGGGCCGCCGCCTCCACCATCTCCAGCCGCAGAAGCGCCAGCGCCGATATCGCCGCTGCCGCTGCGGATCTCGCCGGCGTCCTGATCGCCGAGCATCACCGGGCTCCCCGGCGCGGGCAGCGGGCCTTCCACCTTCACCGGCATCAGGCGCTTCTTGATCAGGGCGCGGTATTTGGTGCGCGCGGTCAGCTCCTGGCCGATGTAGCAGCCCTTCTCCCAGTCGACGCCATGGAGCTCGTCGAATCCCGCCTCCAGCAGGATCGCCTTCTCCACCGGGAGATCGCGGCTGCCGTCGGGAATGCCCAGTGACAGGCGCAGCCGGTCGTAGGCGGCGCCGTCTGCGCGGGTGAAACCCTTGGCATCGAGCGCTGTCGTGCCCGCGGCCCGCGGCAGCAGCAGCCGTGCGCCGATGTCCGGAAGGCGCGGGTCCACATAGGCGATGCCGTCGGCGAAGGGCAGGGCGGCGCCCGCTTCGGCGGAAAGGCCCAGCCGCGCTGCCGCGCCCGTCGCCGAATGCCGCCGCGACGAGGAACCGCTCCGTTGCATCGGATATCGTCACCTTGGCGCGGAGCTTGTAGATCGAGAGCCGGCGCTTCAGGTCGGCAAGCCGCGCCTGCTCGCCGTCCAGCAGCAGCGTCTCGCCGGCCTCCACCAGGAAGAAGTCGTGCAGATATTTCCCCTGCGGCGTCAGGAACGCCGCGTAGAGCGCGCGGGTCGGTGCCGAGCTTGCGGGTGTCGTTGGAAATCAGTCCCTGCAGGAACTCCCGGCGATCGTCGCCGGCGATCTCCAGCACGCCGCGTCCCTCCAGGACCGTGTAGACGTCGTCACTCATCGCCGCGTTTCTCCAGGACAAAGCAGCGGGTCGCGCTGCCGAAAATTCTCGCCAGGCTCTGCCGCGTGGCGAGCGGCAGGCGGCCGTCGGCGATCATGTAGCCCGTGTAGAGCAACCCCATCGGAAAGCTCTCGCAAATCCGCCATCCCGTTCGCTCGAAATGCGCGCTCCACCAGCGCGGATGAAAATAGCCCCACTCCGTCAGCGCATTGCCGCGCTCGCCGTGGCGCGGCGGAAAGAGCGCCTTCCACCGGATGGCGTGCGCGCCGTCTCGGCCTCGCCGGCCACGCCGCCCGGCGGTGCCGCGCCGCTTTCACCGCCTCCAGATATATAGGATCACCGCGGGATAATGCGCGAGGGAAGTCCGAGAGGCGCCAGTGATGGGTCGGCAGCACGTGCACGGCCCGTCCCTTCGGCCGCAGCACGCGGGCGATCTCGCCCTCGAAACTCTCGAGGTCCGGGATGTGCTCGAGGGTCGAGGAGGAGAAGACGACGTCGAAGCTCCCATCCGGAAACGGGATGTGTTTCCGTCGTACTCGCGGATCGGGAACTGGCGCGCTTGGCGATAGCCCGAGGACGGAGGTCGATGGCGGTGACGTTGAGGCCCGCCGCCGCCAGGATCGCCGCCTGCTGGCCGGTGCCGCCGCCGATCTCCAGGAGATCGCCGGCAAGCCACGGAGCCGGCTGCAGCAGGGCGCTCATCTCGGCCCGCCGCAACCCGTTGATCCACTCGATTTCCGCGGGAGTCACCCGCGCATTCCGCTCTGGTCCTCTACGCCTTGTCAACCCGCCAAACGCTGGCCGGCGCCCACGCGTGCCGCCGCAACTAGTCGTCCTATATCACCATTGTGATTACAGTCATCACAATGATTGTGAGCCCTGTAGCGACAAGCCCAATCACTCTGAGGGGATTTGTATATCCCTGTCTAATAAGGGGCTGTGCCCATGCGACCGTTCGGAAGATTGGGTCGAGCTGGCGGGCACCCAGCGCTCCAATCGCAAGCAATGCAGCCAAATATAAATGAACATCGCAGGAATAAGGGAGGAGCTTTGCTGGTGCTGAAAGGGCTCGTTATGGCGCTGTACCAAAATTGCAGATCCTCCGAGAAATATCGAAGGTGAAACGACCATGTCTGAATAGAGAAGCGCCCGACGTCCCACAAAAGATAGACTGCCGCGACCAATCAATGGACCGATTACCAGTCCGGCGAAGAGCGAGAGTAGCGGCGCACCTCTGCCGATGACGAGGCATCGTCGGATGAGGAACAGGGAAACGTAGTCAGCGGTGATATTCTTGGCGATCTGTTCGGCCCATTGATCTTAGAACCGGCGCGAAGACAGAGATGTCATACATAATCCGATACTGCGAGTAGACATATTGACGTGAGCCCGTAAATCTCCTCCAGATTTGAGTAGAGTCCGTCGACCAGAAGGAGACGGACGATGGGTTATCGAGGTTCAATGAAGAGCAATCATCGCCATCCTGCGTGAGCAGGAGACTGGCGCGAAGACGGCGGACGTGTGCCGCAAGCACGGGATCAGCGGGGCGACCTTCTACAAGTGGAAGTCGAAGTTTGGCGGGCTCGAGGTGTCGGATGCCCGCCGGCTGAAGATCCTCGAGGCTGAGAACGCGAAGCTGAAGAAGCTTCTCGCCGAGGCGATGCTCGACAACACGATGTTGAAGGATGTCGCTGCAAAAAAATGGTGACGCCCGTCGCCAGGCGAGAGGCCGTGGTTCACCTCCGGCAAGTCTATGAGGTGAGCAGCGGCGGGCGTGCGCGGTGATGACGCCGATCGAACCTCGGTCCGTTACCAATCCCGGAGGCCGGACGATCGTGCGATCCGTGTTGCCTTGCGAGCTGGCCGTGGCGCGGCGGCGCTTCGGCTATCGCCGCCTGGATATCCTGCTTGAACGGTGAGGGGAGGCGGATGAACCACAAGCAGCTGCGACGGCTCTATGCCGAGGAACGGCTCCAGGTGCGACGCCGCGCGGGCGCAAGCGGGCGCTCGGCACCAGGGCGCCGATGACGATCCCGCAAGGTCCGAACCAGCGCTGGTCGATGGACTTCGTGAGCGACACGCTGACCGACAGCCGGCGGTTCCGATCCTCGTCGTGGTGGACGACTACAGCCGGGAATGCCTCTGCCTGGTGGCGGATACCTCGCTATCGGGCATTCGCGTCGCGCGTGAGCTCGACACGATCATCGCCGAGCGCGGTCGACCCGCGACGTGCGTTTCCGACAACGGCACCGAGCTGACCAGCATGGCGATCCTGCGCTGGTCGCAGGAGACCCAGGTCGAATGGCATTACATCGCGCCGGGCAAGCCCACGCAGAACGCCTTCGTCGAGAGCTTCAACGGCCGGCTCCGCGATGAGTTGCTGAACGAGACACTGTTCAGCTCGCTCGCTCACGCCCGCGCGGTCTTGGCTGATTGGAAGGAGGACTACAACACCGTCAGGCCACACAGCCGCCTCGGCAATCTGCCGCCGGCTGCTTATGCCAGGCTCAGCGATCCCGCGATGCAACGGGATGGGACGCTGCGCTCACTCGGGGGCTTCGCGCCCCATCCCGTTGCGCCACCGAGCCTGATGGGCTCAAATGACGAACAGACTCTTACTCATCAACGGATGAGAAAAGGGGCTCACGTCAATATAGAAGCGCCATAGCGATCGAGATCAAGACGATCGGAAAAACGCTTTCCACCGGAATAGCGGCTGTGAATAGATGGCATCAAAGAGCTCCAGTATTGATTCGCCAATTTCAGTCGCTTGATATTGTCCGGTTCGAATCCATTGAGAGATAGCGCGGTTGGCCGGTTGGGGACGCGTGGCGGTCCAAAAAACGAAATAGAGTCCACACAATGCCCGCATACACGAGGGGCCGTGGAGGCCCCAGCAAGGACAAGAGATCGTGCGGCGCGATCATTACTCGAGAAGGAGATCTTTCTGTGTTTGGATCGTGTTCGGTGACCCGTCCACTGGCATGCTCAGAATGGCATCCGATTTTTTCCTGGTCTATGACCTCCTCCTTGACCGCCAGCGGTATGTTATCGAGTAAATGCGCCTGCACTGAGGTGTAGCGAGGGTGTCTGTGGAATGCAATCAAGCCTATCAAAGCCTTGCGATCAGTCCGAAAATACTAGTGAGCTCTGCTTGCGCTGGGGGCTCGCCTGTATAAGGCCCGAAACCCGGCCGTCTGAGGCCGATTCTCGCGACAACGCCGCCGGCGAGCGGCGGCGCCGAGGGACATGAGCATCCTCTTCGTCACGGCCACGCGGATCGGCGACGCCGTCCTCTCCACCGGCCTGCTTTCATATCTGGTCGAGCGCCATCCCGGCGCCCGCATCACCATTGCCGCGGGCCCGGTCGCGGCGCCGCTCTTCGAGGCGGTTCCCGGTCTCGAGCGTCTCATCGTCGTGGACAAGAAGAGCTACGGCCGCCACTGGCTGGCGCTCTACGGCCAGGTGGCAATCCGGCGCTGGGATCTCGTGGTGGATCTGCGCGGCTCCGCGCTGGCCTACCTGCTCTGGACGCGCGAGCGCCGCGTCGCCGGCAAGGGCGATCTCGAAGAGCATCGGGTGCGCGAGCTCGGCCGCCTCTTCGATCTCGATCCGCCGCCGGCGCCGCAGCTCTGGACGCATCCCCGGCACGAGGCCGCGGCGGCGGCCCTCATCCCGGCGGGCGGTCCGGTGCTGGCCATCGGACCCGCCGCCAACTGGCGCGGCAAGACCTGGCGCGCCGACCGCTTCGCCGAGCTCATGCGCCGGCTCACCGCGCCCGAGGGGCTGCTGCCCGGCGCCCGCGTCGCGGTGCTGGCGGGGAGCACGAGCGCGAGCAGGCGGCGCCGGTGCTGGCGGCGATCCCGCCGGCACGCCGCCTCGATCTCGTCGGCCGCACCGATCTCCTCACCGCGGCGGCGGCGCTCCGGCGCACGGAGCTCTTCATCGGCAACGACACCGGCCTCATGCACATCGCGGCGGCGGCGGGCGTGCCGACGGTGGGATTGTTCGGGCCGAGCCCCGCCGCGCGCTTCGCGCCCTGGGGACCGCGCACGGCGGTGGCGCAGACCGCGCTCGCGCCGGCGCAGCTCATGTCGCATGCGGATTTCGATCACCGCACCACCGACACGCTGATGGACAGCCTCACCGTGGAGATGGCGGAGGCCGCGGCGCGCGGGCTCTGGCAGCGGCTCCACGGCGCGGCGGCCTGAGGCGAGCGGGAGTGGCGCGCATCGTCATGACCGATGACGGCGTCGAGTTCGACGGCTCGACGCCCGAGCGCGGTCCCCTCGGCGGCGCCGAGGCGGCGTTCCTGGCGCTCGCCGAGGCGCTGGCGGCGCGCGGCCACGAGGTCAGGGTCTGCAACAACTGCCCGGCGCCGCTCACCCGCAACGGCGTCGCCTGGACGCCGATCGCGGAGGGCGTGCCGGCGGAGTGCGATCTCTATATCGGCAACCGCGGCCATCGCCTGATCGGGCTCTCGCCCAAGGCACGGGCGCGCGTTTTCTGGCTGCACAATCCCGGCGACTACATCCTGAAGCCGCGCTATCTCTGGCCGCTCTACCGGCATCGTCCGGTGCTGGTGTTCTCCGGCAACTATCACGCCTCGACGGTGCCGGGCTGGGTTCCCGCCGGCGGCCGCGCGGTCATTCCCTACGGCCTCGACGCCGCCTATCGCGCCGCGACGGAGCGTTCCGACACGCCGGCGCCGCGTCGCTCTCTTCACCTCCAATCCGCTCCGCGGCCTCGACTGGCTCCTCGATCTCTGGGCGCGCCGCATCCGGCCGGCGGTGCCGGCGGCGGAGCTGCATCTCTATACCGGACCCGAGGTCTATGGCGCGGTGGGTGCCCGCAAGGCGGACGACATGGCGGCGGTGCTCGCGCGCGCCGACGCGCTGGCGGCCGACGGCGTGCGGCGCCATGCGCCGGTGCCGAAGCAGGATCTGATCGAGCCGCTGCGCCGCGCGCGGGCGATGCTCTATCGCGGCGATCCCGGCGAGACCTTCTGCCTCGCCGTCGCCGAGGCGCAGGCGCTGGGCCTGCCGGCGGTGGTGACCGCGCTCGGCTCGCTGCCGGAGCGGGTGGTGGATGGCGTCACCGGCACGGTCGCCAAGACCGACGACGCCTTCGTCGACGCGGCGGTCATGCTCCTCACCGACGACGCGCTCTGGCGCAGCCGCCACCGGGCGGCGATCGCCTCGCAGAAGGGGCTTTCCTGGTCCGAGGTCGCCGCCCGCTTCGCGGCGTTCATCCCGGCATGACGCGCCTCCTGCAGGCGATGGCCGGCGCGCCCCATGGCGGCGCCGAGATCTTCTTCGTGCGGCTCGCCACCGCGCTGCAGCGCGCGGGCCAGGATCAGAAAGTGCTGATCCGGCGCGACATGGAGCGGGCGATCGCGCTGCGCTCCGGCGGCGTCGAGCCCATCGAGCTGCCGTTCCGGACCTGGTTCGACTTCACGACGCGACTCGGATACCGCCGCGCCGATCCGCGAGTATCGCCCGGAGGTGGTGCTGACCTGGATGAGTCGCGCGACGCAGCTATGCCCGCGCGGGAAATTCGTGCATGTTGCGCGATTGGGGGGCTACTACGATCTCAAGTACTACAAGAACTGCCGATCACTTGATCGGCAATACCCGCCACATCGTGGAATACCTCGTGCACAAGGGCTGGTCGAAGCGACGCGCGCACTATCTCCCGAACTTCGTACCCGCGATGAGCGCGGCGGCGGCGCGCCGCGTCGAGCCTCGATACGCCCGACGACGTGCCGCTGGCGCTGGCGCTGGGCCGCCTGCATCCCAACAAGGGCTTCGACCTGCTGCTGGACGCGCTCGCTCTGACCCGCGACATCCATCTCTGGATCGCCGGCGACGGGCCGCTGCGCCAGGACCTGGAGCGGCAGGCGCGCGGCCTGCGTATCGCCGACCGCGTGCGGTTCCTCGGCTGGCGCGAGGACACGGCGATGCTGCTGGCGGCCTCCGACATGCTGGTGTCCCCCTCGCGATCATGAGCCGCTCGGCAATGTGGTGATCGAGGCCTGGGCCGCCGGCGTGCCCGTCGTGGCGACGGCGAGCGTCGGGCCGCGGGCGCTGATCCGCGACGGCGAGACCGGGCTCCTGGTGCCGCTCGATGACGCGCCGGCGCTCGCCGACGCCATGATACGCCTCGCCGAGAGCGCCGAGCCTGCGCGCCGAGCTCGCCGGCGCCGGCCGCGCCGTGCACGCGGCGGAGTACAGCGAGGAAGTCGTGGTGGCGCAGTACCGCGCACTTCTTCGAGAAGGTCGCGCGCTGATGTGCGGCATCGCCGGCATGATGACCAGCGACGGCCGGCCGCCGTCGCCCAACGTGCTGCAGGCGATGGCGGAGGCGCTGGCCCATCGCGGGCCCGACGGCGTCGGCAGCTATCGCGTCGGGCGACGTCGCGATGATGCAGCGGCGCCTCGCCATCATCGATCTCGTCACCGGCGACCAGCCGCTCTTCGAGCCCGGCGGCGCGGCGCTGGTCGCCAACGGCGAGATCTACAACTACCTCGAGCTGCGCGCGGCGATGGACGGCGTCGTCTTCGCCACCACATCGGACTGCGAGCTGCCGCTGCATCTCTATCGCGCGCAAGGGGCTCGATTTCGCCGACGATCTGCGCGGCATGTATGCGATCGCGCTGCACGATCCCGGCGAGCGGCGCCTGGTGCTGTCGCGCGATCCCTTCGGCATCAAGCCGCTCTACTACGCCGAGACCGCCGACGGCGTCGCCTTCGCCTCCGAGCCGCAGGCGCTGATCGCCGGCGGCATCGTCGAGGGCGACGCCGGTGCCGCAGGCGCGCAACGAGCTGCTGCAGCTGCAGTTCACCACCGGCCGCGAGACGATCTTCGCCGGCATCCAGCGCCTGCTGCCGGGCGAGACCATCGTGGTCTCCCGCGGCCGCATCGTCGAGCGCCGCCGCCGCGCGGCGCTGCCGGACGGCGGGCCGGTCGACTCGCAGCGAGGCCGAGGCGCTCGACGTCTTCGATCGGCGCTTCGCCGAGAGCGTGCGCGTGCATCAGCGCTCCGACGTGCCCTACGGCATGTTCCTCTCCGGCGGCATCGATTCCGCCGCCGTGCTGGCCATGATGGCGCGGCTCAACGAGCGGCCGGTGCAGGCCTTCACCGCGGGCTTCTCCAACACCGACGCCGCCGACGAGCGCGAGCAGGCGCGCGCCGTCGCCAAGGCGCTCGGCGCCGAGCATACCGAGGTCGAGTTCCGCGAGGCGGATTTCTGGGTGCTGCTGCCGGAGATCGCGGCTGCATGGACGATCCCGCCGCCGACTACGCGATCCTGCCGACCTACAAGCTCGCCGCCACCGCCCGCGCGGCCGGACTCAAGGTGATGCTCTCCGGCGAGGGCGGCGACGAGCTCTTCGCCGGCTATGGCCGCTATCGGAGCGTGCTGCGGCCGTGGTGGGCGGGCGGCCGGCTGCCGCGCCGGCGCGGCAATCTCGACGGGCTGGGCGTGCTGCGCGACGATCTCACGGGCTGGCGCGACGGCATCGCCGCCGCCGAGGCGCGCGAGGCCCGGCGCGAGCGCTCGCGCCTGCAGATCGCCCAGGCCGTCGATTGCGCGGACTGGCTGCCGAACGATCTCCTCGGCAAGCTCGATCGCTGCCTGATGGCGCATGGCGTCGAGGGCCGCACGCCGTTCCTCGATCCCGCGGTGGCGGCGCTCGCCTTCCGCCTGCCGGACGCGCTCAAGATCAAGAACCGCAAGGGCAAGTGGCTGCTGCGCCGCTGGGTCGCCGAGCACGTGCCGGAGGCGATGCCGTTCGCGCGGAAGCAGGGCTTCACCGTGCCGGTCGGCGAGTGGATCGCAGCGCCGCGGCGCGACGCTGGGGCCGCTGGTCGCGGCGCAGCCCGGCGTCGCCGAGCTCTGCATTCCCGAGCAGGTGACCCGGCTCTTCACCGAGGCGCGCGACCGCCGCGCCGGCTTCGCCGCCTGGACGCTGCTCTTCTACGCCCTCTGGCACCGCCACCACATTTTGCGCCGGCCGCCGGCGGGCGACGTGTTCGCGGCGCTGGGGGAGAGAAGGTAGGGCGCCGGACCGCAGGTGGTTGCGTCCTTCGACTCAGGCCTACGGCCTCCTCAGGATGAGGATATTTTCTTGCTGCCATCACGATGTCCTCATCCTGAGGAGCGCGAAGGCGCGTCTGAAGCACGCAGGATGGATCGGCATCTCGACCGTGACCAGCCGAGCTCCTCGCCGGCGAGGAACGGCTTCACGATATCGCTGCCGGCGCGGATCTCCGCCGGCACGCGCATAGGCCGCTTCACCAGCGTCACGCGCTCCTCGTTGGCGGGCAGCCCGTAGAAGCGCGGGCCGTTGAGCGAGGCAAAAGCCTCGAAGCGATCGAGCGCGTTCTCCTCGGCGAAGACCTGCGCATAGAGCTCCAGCGCCGCGGGCGCGGTGAAGATGCCGGCGCAGCCGCAGTCGCTCTCCTTGTCCTTGGCGGGATGCGGCGCGGTGTCGGTGCCGAGGAAGAACTTGGCGCTGCCGGAAACGGCGGCGCGGCGGAGCGCCAGGCGGTGCGGCTCGCGCTTCGCCACCGGCAGGCAGTACATGTGCGGCCGGAGGCCGCCGGCGAAGATGGCGTTGCGGTTGATGACGAGATGATGCGCGGTGATGGTGGCGGCGAGGTCGGCGCCGGCGCTCGCCGACGAACTCGGCCGCCTCCTTCGTGGTGATGTGCTCCAGCACGATCTTGAGGGCGGGGAAGCGCGCCATCAGCGGCGTCGAGCACGCGCTCGATGAAGACCGCCTCGCGGTCGAAGATGTCGACATCGGGATCGGTCACCTCGCCGTGGACCAGGAGCGGCATGCCGAGTTCGCTCATGCGCTCCAGCACGCGGATAGGTCCTGGCGAGGTCGGTGACGCCGTGGGCGGAGTTGGTGGTGGCGCGGGCGGGATAGAGCTTCACCGCCGCGAACACGTTCTCGCTGTAGCCGCGCGCGATCTCGGCGGGATCGGCGGCGTCGGTCAGATAGCAGGTCATCAGCGGCGTGAAGCGCGCGCCCTTGGGCAGCGCCGCCAGGATCCGGGCGCGGTAGGCCAAGGCGGCGGCCACCGTGGTCACCGGCGGCACCAGGTTCGGCATCACGATGGCGCGGGCGAACTGCCGCGCGGTCAGTGGCAGCACCGCCTTCAGCATCGCGCCGTCGCGCAGATGCACGTGCCAGTCGTCCGGCCGCCGCAGCCTCAGGCTTTCCTCGCTCAAATCGCGATATCCTCCAAAGTGAGGCTCCGTTGTCGCCGCAAATCGCCGGAGTGGCAAGTAGGGGATGCCGGGCCGCTTGCCCGCGAGCCCCGTGACGAGGCCGGGCGCGATTGCTATATCTTTAGGGAGCCATATCCGGAGGCATTCCGCATGACCGCCTGTATCGTCGGCTGGGCCCACAGCAAGTTCGGCAAGCACGAGAGCGAGGACATCGAATCCCTGATCACCGGCGTCGCCGCCGAGGCGATCCGAGATGCCGGGCTTCGCGCCCGCGGAGATCGACGAGATCTTCATCGGCACCATGAACGCGGGCTTCGTGCGCCAGGAATTCCCGTCCTCCCTGGTGCTGCAGACCGACCCGGCGCTGCGCTTCAAGCCGGCGACGCGGGTGGAGAACGCCTGCGCCACCGGCTCGGCGGCGATCCACCAGGGCCTCACATCCATCGAGGCGCGGCGCGCCCGCAAGGTGCTGGTGGTGGGCGTGGAGAAGATGAGCGAGGTGACCGGCCCCGCGGTCGGCGACATCCTGATCCGCGCCGCCTATCTCAAGGAGGAGGGCGGCATCGAGGGCGGCTTCGCCGGCGTCTTCGGCCGCATCGCGCAGATGTACTTCCAGCGCTACGGCGACAAGTCCGACGCGCTCGCCCGCATCGCCGCCAAGAACCACAGGAACGGCGCCGTCAATCCGCTGGCGCAGATGCAGAAGGACCTCGGCTACGAGTTCTGCCGCACGGTCTCCGAGAAGAACCCGCTGGTGGCGGGACCGCTTGCGCCGCACCGACTGCTCGCTGGTCTCGGATGGCGCCGCGGCGCTGGTGCTGGCGGACGTCGAGACCTGCGCTCACCCTCGACAAGGCGGTGATCTTCCGCGCCACCGAGCACGTCAACGACTTCCTGCCGATCTCCAAGCGCGACATCACCGCCTTCGAAGGGCCGGAGCTCGCCTGGAAGCGCGCGCTCGCCAAGGCCGGCGTCGAGCTCGGCGACTTGAGCTTCGCCGAGGTGCATGACTGCTTCACCATCGCCGAGCTGCTGATCTACGAGGCGATGGGCCTGACGCCGCGCGGGCGAGGGCGCGCGGGCGATCGAGGAAGGCTGGACCGAGAAGTCCGGCAGGCTGCCGATCAATCCTTCGGGCGGCCTCAAGTCCAAGGGCCATCCGATCGGCGCCACCGGCGTCTCCATGCATGTGCTGGCGGCGATGCAGCTCATGGGCACCGCCGGCGGCATCCAGGTACCCGGCGCCGAGCTCGCCGGCGTCTTCAACATGGGCGGCGCCGCGGTGGCGAACTACGTGAGCATCTTGGAGCCGCTGCGATAACGCTTACGCCGTCGGCGAGGGTTGGTGTGGCGGCTCGCCGACGGCGGATAAAGGAGAAAATTCATGACCGAGTTCCGCGCATTTGTGCTGCGCGAGGCCGAGGGGAAAGTCAGCGGCAAGATCGAGCGCGTGGACGAGAGCGCGCTGCCGCGCGGGCGAAGTCACCGTCGATGTCGAGTATTCGACGCTCAACTACAAGGACGGTCTGATCCTCAACGGGCTCGGCCGTCTCGTGCGCAATTATCCGCACGTGCCCGGTGTCGATTTCGCCGGCCGCGTCTGCGTCTCGACCGTGCCCGACTACAAGCCCGGCGACGGCGTGCTGCTCACGGGCTGGCGCGTCGGCGAGATGCAGTGGGGCGGCTACGGCGAGAAGGCGCGGGTGAAGGCCTCGCAGCTGGTGAAGCTGCCGGCGGGCCTCACCGCGAAGCGCGCGATGGCGGTGGGCACGGCGGGCTTCACCGCCATGCTCGCGGTGATGGCGCTGGAGGAGCACGGCCTCAAGCCCGGCGCCGGCGAGGTGCTGGTGACCGGTGCGGCGGGCGGCGTCGGCAGCGTCGCCATCGCCATTCTCGCCAAGCTCGGCTACGCCGTCGCGGCCTCCACCGGCCGCGCCGAGACTGCCGATTATCTGAGAGAGCTGGGCGCCGCCACGATCATCGATCGCGCGACGCTGGCGAAGCCGCCGCAGCGGCCGCTCGACAGCGAGCGCTGGGCCGGCGCCATCGACGCCGTCGGCAGCACGACGCTCGCCACCCTCCTGACCCAGCTCAAATACGGCGCCAGCGTCGCCGCCTGCGGGCTTGCCGGCGGCAACGACCTGCCGACGACGGTCATTCCGTTCCTGCTGCGCGGCGTCAACCTGCTCGGCATCGATTCCGTGATGTGTCCGAAGCCGCGGCGCGAGGCCGCCTGGGCGCGTATCGTCGGCGATCTTCCGATGGCGAAGCTCGATGCCTTGACCGAGGTGGCGCCGCTCGGAGCATTGCCGGATCTCGCGGGCAGGATCCTCAAGGGCGGCGTCCGCGGCCGCGTGGTGATCGACGTTCGAGCCTAAGGCGCTCCTAGGTCGCGGGCACGGCGGCGAGGCGCGCGAGCCGGGTCTCGCGATAGAGAATGTAGAGGCCGCTCGCGATCACGATGGCGGCGCCGACGAGGAACATCGCCGTCGGCACCTCGTCCCAGACGACATAGCCGATGATCCCGACATAGACGAGAGCGGTGTAGTCGAAAGGCGCCACCACGGCGGCGGGCGCCAGGCGGAAGGCGCGGGTGATCGCGAGCTGCGCGCTGCCGCCCATGAGACCGATCGCCACCAGCAGCACCGCATCGAGCGGGCCCGGCGTCACCCACTGGAATGGGAGCGTGAGCGCGCTGGCGATCGTCGTGGTGAGCGTCACGTAGAAGACGATGCTCACGGTACTCTCGGTCTTGCCGAGATTGCGCAGGAAGACGAGGGCAAGGGCGTAGAGGAAGGTCGAGAACAGCGCGATCCACGACGTCCAGTCGACGATGCCGGAATCCGGCCGCACCATGATGAGCACGCCGATGAAGCCGACGCTGACCGCGCTCCAGCGGCGGACACCGACCCGCTCGCCGAGCAGCGGCACCGAGAGCGCGGTGACGAAGAGCGGCGAGGTGAAGGCGATGCCGAAGACGTCGGCGAGCGGCATGTGGCCGAAGCACCAGAAGAACCCGACCATGGAGACGAGGCCGACGAGAGCGCGGCCGGCCTGGCCGAGCGGCCGGTGGGTGTGGATCGCGGCGCGTCCGCTGCGGATGATCGCCGGCAGCAGCGGCACGAAGGCGAAGAGCGAGCGGAAGAACACCAGCTCCATGACAGGATAGGTCGGCGACAGCCACTTGATGAGGGCGTCCTGGGTGCTGAACACCACCACCGCCAGCAGCATGAAGGCGATGCCGCGCCCCATCGTCGCCTCGCTGGCGGGCTCGCGCGCGCGTAAGATCGGCGGGGCGACGGGCGGCGAGGACATCGGGGAAATCCATGAAATGCGGAGGATAAACCGCCGCGGCAGCTCCGTTCTTAGCGGGAGACCCGCTCCATGAGCAAGCTGACGGCAGTTGGTGGTGATCATGAAGGAAATTTTATCTTGATTGACCAATGAGATATGAGTTATTTCTAAACTAAAGCATGGGACCCAGGCGGTAATACGCTGAGATGCGCGTACTGCGCGGGGTCGTTGTTGAGGCGGAAAAGCATGCAACGTGAGGTAAGTAGACGCGGGGTTCTGAAGTGGGTCGGCCGGATCGCGGCCGCTTCGGGGGTCGCGGTATGGGATCCGCTGAGCATCGCCCGCGCGGCGTCACTGGCGAAGGTGCCGGCGCGCCGCATCATCGTCCTCGATCCCGGCCACGGCGGTGTCGATCCCGGCGCCATCGGCATGAGCGGCTCCTACGAGAAGGAAATCGCGCTTGCCACCGCCACCGAGGTGGCGCGGCTCCTGGAGGCGAACAAGCACTATCGCGTGCTGCTGACCCGCGACGACGACGAGTTCATCTCTCTCGAGGATCGCGTCGCCCGGGCGCGCCAGGCCCAGGGCGATCTCTTCCTCTCGATCCATGCCGACGCGATCCCGAACTCGTCGGTGCGCGGCGCCTCGGTGTTCACGCTTTCCGAGCGCGCCTCCGACGCCGAGGCCGCGGCGCTGGCGCAGCGCGAGAACAAGTCCGATCTCATCGCCGGCATCGACCTCTCGCGTCATGCGCCCGAGGTCAGCAACATCCTGCTCGACCTGGCGCGGCGGCAGACCAACAATCTCTCGATCACCTTGGCGCGCAAGCTGGTGGGCGAGCTCGGCCGCGCGGTGCCGCTGCTCACCAACAGCCATCGCTCCGCCGGCTTCGCGGTGCTGAAGGCGCCGGATATTCCGTCGGCGCTGGTGGAGATCGGCTGCCTCTCGAACCGCGAGGAGGAGAAGCTCCTCAACCTCGCGAACTATCAGAAGAAGCTGGCGGTCAGCATCTCCCGTTCCGTCAACGACTACTTCGATCAGCTGGGATCCGCCTGAGGGCGGCTGCAGCGACTTCCACCACCGTGAGTGCCGGCTCTAGCGGTCGCTCTTGGGGTGGGCCACCACTTTTTCCTTGAGCGCTTTCAGGCGGCCGAACGCTTCCACCGCCGGCTCCATGTGCTTACGGCGGTCGGCGAAGCCGGCGCTTACCTCTTTCGTCAGCACCAGCTCCAGGGCGTGCAGGATGATCTCCGCCACGTCGACCTGACCCTGCTCGCAGGCCTGATCGAAGGCGACAAGGAGCTTATCGCTGAGGCGGCGTGGAATCTGGGTCATTCAATGCGCTGTTATGCTGGAGGACGCGCTGATACGCAGACCATAGCATATCGCGGTTGCCGATAACCTAATACGAACGGCGGAGGCGATCGGGAATGCCATGACCACCAATGGCTTAAAGCCGGGCTTCCGCGTTAACCATTTCTTGACGCATCGGGAGGTAGTTTTAGTGTGCGGGCTGCGCTCGCCTAGAGCGTACCCCGTAAGTCCTTCGGGCTTTTCCTCCCTGAAACTCGGGCCGCGCGTTCATCGTGCGGCCCTTTTTCTTTGCGTGGAGCGGCGATCTCGGACCCGCTGGTGGCCGGAGCCCGATGCGCTCGCGTCAGAAAAAAAGCTGGTGCTGCCGCGCAGGATTGAACTGCGGACCCCGTCCTTACCAAGGACGTGCTCTACCACTGAGCTACGGCAGCATCTGGCCGGTGTGGCGGAGCCAATACACGACGCCTCCCCCCTTGGCAAGGCACGAGCCGCTCGGGTGGCAGGGCGGGTGGGGGCCGGGTCGGGCAGCGTGCGTCCTTCGACACTCGCGGGCTACGCTCGCGGCTCAGGATGAGGAATTTTCCGAGCGCCATCAGAACTGCTCCTCATCCTCAGCCGATCGCGCAGCGATCGAGTCGAAGGACGCAAGATGCCCTGCAGAAAAAACGAGCAGCTCCCGCGCTCGGGCGCTCCCCGCGCATTTGCCGAAAATGCGCGGCGGCCGATGTCATCGATTTGAATTTCTTTAAGAGGCGAGGGCGCAGGCTGCGGGACATCGCGACCGAAAGTCTTCGTCATGCATCCGATGCATCCCGCGCGTCTGCTGCTGCTGCTGAGCTTGCTCGTCGTCGCGCTGTTGCTGGTGGCGACCGGCCGGCTGCTGCCGGCGCTCCCGGCCGGCGAGGGCATCTATGTCTCGGCGGCGGTGACCGTGCTGCTGGGCGGTCTGATGATCGGCTCCTACGCCCATTTCCTGAACCTCACGCGTTGGGAGAGCCGGCGGTTGTCCCTGGCCACGCGCGGGGCGAGGCCGGCGGCGGTCGCTCTCGCGCTCGCGCTCATTGGCGGCCTGGCGCTGCTCTGGCCGATGCTCAGATCCTCCGAGCCCGTGGTCGGCGCCGACGCCGGGCAATACCTGCACTTCGACGTGTCCGACCCAGGCGCCGAAGCCGTTGCCGATGACGGTCCCTCCAGCATCCACGTGAAGTTCACCAGCGGCCGGGAGTGAGCGGCGGCGCCGCTTGACCTCGCGGTCCAGGCCGCCCACCTTGGCGGCGATGACGCGCGGCACGCAAAATCCGGGCTCCAGCGAGGCAGGCAAGCGCGCCGCCATCCGGCGCGAGGCCCAACTCGCGGCCGCGCTCCGCGAGAATCTGAGGCGGCGCAAGGCCCAGACGCGGGAGCGCAAGGCCTCGGAGGAAACCGCCGACTCCGCGGATCTGCCCGACGGCAAGGAGCGCTAGGTCCGCGCCCGCCGCCACCGCTTGAGCCGGCGGGAGGTTTCCCTTACAACGGCCCTCACTTCCTCCCACCGCCGCGAGGCTACACGATGCCGATCTTGTCCGACCGCTGGATCCGCGAGGCCGCGACCACGCGCGGGATGATCGAGCCCTTCGTCGAGAAGCAGACCCGCGAGGGCGTGATCTCCTACGGCCTCTCCTCCTACGGCTACGACGCGCGGGTCGGCCGGCGAGTTCAAGATCTTCACCAATGTCGACAGCGCGGTGGTCGATCCCAAGGCCTTCTCGGACGAAGAGCTTCGTCGACCGCGAGGCCGACGTCTGCATCGTGCCGCCCAACAGCTTCGCCCTCGCCACGCACGATCGAGTACTTCCGCATGCCGCGCGACGTGCTGGTGATCTGCCTCGGCAAGTCCACCTATGCCCGCTGCGGCATCATCGTGAACGTCACGCCCCTGGAGCCGGAATGGGAAGGCCACGTTACCATCGAGATCTCCAACACCACGCCGCTGCCGGCGCGAGATCTATGCCAACGAGGGGATCTGCCAGTTCCTGTTCCTCAAGGGCGACGAGCCCTGCGAGACCTCCTACGCCGACCGCAAGGGCAAATACATGCGCCAGCGCGGCGTGACGCTGCCGCGGCTATGACGAATTTCGCCATAATCGCGGGCTAGAAGAGACACTGTCCGGGCCGCTCGGCAACCCACCATCCGGACCAGAAGGGGACCCCGTTTACCAATGGACAAGATCCGCATCCGCGGCGGCCGGCCGCTCGAAGGCGAGATCCGCATCGGCGGCGCCAAGAACGCGGCGCTGCCGCTGATGGCGGCCGCCTGCTTGACCGACGAGACGCTGACGCTGACCAACCTGCCGCTCTCGCCGACATCGACACCATGGCGCATCTGCTGGTGCAGCACGGCGTCTCCGTCACCATGAGCGGCGCCGAGCATCCGGGCGAGCCCGGCCACGCGCTTGAGCCTCACGGCCAGGCGCGTCGACATCCACCACGGCGCCCTACGACCTCGTGCGCAAGATGCGCGCCTCGGTCCTGGTGCTGGGGCCGCTGCTGGCGCGCGGCGGGCGAGGCGCGGGTGTCGCTGCCCGGCGGCTGCGCCATCGGCACGCGGCCGGTCGACCTGCACCTCAAGGGGCTGGAGCGCCTGGGCGCCACGATCGAGCTCGCCGAAGGCTATATCGAGGCGACGGCGCCCCAGGGCCTGAACGGCGCCGAGATCGTCTTCCCCATGGTCTCCGTCGGCGCCACCGAGAACCTGCTGATGGCGGCGAGCCTGGCCGAGGGCGAGACCGTGCTGGTCAATGCGGCGCGCGAGCCGGAGATCGTCGATCTCGCCCTCTGCCTCACCGCCATGGGCGCCGAGATCGAGGGCGTCGGCACCGACCGCATCCGCATCCACGGCGTCAAGCGCCTGCACGGCGCGACGCACCGGGTGATCCCCGACCGCATCGAGACCGGCACCTACATGATGGCGGCGGCGATCACCGGCGGCGAGGTCGAGCTGGTAGGCGCCGAGCGTGGATCAGCTGACCGCGGTCGTCGCGCGTCCTCGAGGGCGCCGGCGTCGAGCGTCGAGAAGACGGCCGATGGCGTCCTGATCGCAGCGCAAGAACGGCCGGATCGCCGGCGTCGACGTGATGACCGAGCCCTTCCCGGGCTTCCCCACCGACCTGCAGGCGCAGATGATGGCGCTGATGACCACCGCCGACGGCGCGGCGATGATCACCGAGACGATCTTCGAGAACCGCTTCATGCATGTGCCGGAGCTGTGCCGCATGGGCGCCAACATCAACGTGCACGGCGCCTCGGCCATGGTGCGCGGCGTCGCCAAGCTCGCCGGCGCGCCGGTCATGGCGACCGATCTGCGCGCCTCGGTGTCGCTGGTGCTGGCGGGGCTCGCGGCCGAGGGCGAGACCATCGTCAACCGCGTCTATCACCTCGACCGCGGCTACGAGCGGCTGGAGGAGAAGCTCGCCGCCTGCGGCGCCGAGATCGAGCGCCTCGCCAGCGATGGCTGAACGCACGCGCGCGCCCGATGCGCTGCAGCTGCTGGCGCGCGACGAGGAGGACCTCGCGGTCCTCTCCATGGTCCTGCAGGACGCGCTGGTCGCGGTCGCCGAGATGGCCTATCTCCCGGACGAGCAGCGCTTCGTGCTGGTCGCCAACCGCTTCCGCTGGGAGCCGCCGGTCGACGGGCCGCGCAAGAATTTCGAGCGGCGCCATACCGGGCTCAGCATCGACGGCGTCACCGACGTGAAGCGTCGCGGCTTCAGCCTCGCCGAGCCCGACCGCATCCTGGTGCTGCTGGCGATCCTGCCGGTCCCCGGCGGCGCTGTCAGCTCGATTTCGCCGGCGTGCCTCGATCCGGCTGGAAATCGCCGAGATCGTCTGCCATCTGGACGATCTCGGCGAGCCCTGGCCGACCCACTGGCAGCCGCGACATCCCCTGGAGAATTAGGGACTTAGCGTCCCCGAGCGGCGACTTGCCGGTGTCACGGACCGGCGCTATGGGGTCTTCGACTCGCCGCCTTGTGGCGGCGGCTCGGGATGAGGTAGACCCTTACTGCACGCACGAAACCTCCTCATCCTGAGCCGGCGCGGGAGCGCCGAGTTGAAGGACGCGGGGTCGTCGAGGTGTTTTTTCTGATGGAGATCTGATTTCGTGCGCGACAACGAGACGCTGGTTCTGGCGCTGCCCAAGGGACGCATCCTCGGCGAGGTGGTCCCGCTGATGCGCCGCGCCGGCATCGAGATCGAGCCGGAGTTCGACGATCGAGGAATCGCGCAAGCTCCGCTTCGCCACCAACCATCCCGGGCTCGACGTCATCCGCGTGCGCAACTTCGACGTCGCCACCTTCGTCGCCTTCGGCGCGGCGCATCTCGGCGTCGCCGGCAACGACGTGCTGATGGAATTCGACTATCCCGAGATCTATGCGCCGCTCGATCTCAAGGTCGGACGCTGCCGCCTGGTGGTCGCGGCGCCGGCGGAGCTGGTGCGGGCGCGACGATCCCACGCGCTGGAGCCATGTGCGCATCGCCACCAAATATCCCGAGATCACGCGCCGCCACTTCGCCGCGCGCGGCGTGCAGGCCGAATGCATCAAGCTCAACGGCGCGATGGAGCTGGCGCCGCAGCTCGGCCTCTGCCGGCGCATCGTCGATCTCGTGCAGACCGGCGCCACCCTGAAGGCGAACGGGCTGGTCGAGATCGAGCGCATCGCCGACATCACCTCGCGCCTCATCGTCAACCGCGCCGCGCTCAAGACGCGGCCGCAGCGAGATCGGCCGCTGGGTCGAGCGCTTCCGCGAGGCCGCCGATGCCGCTTAGGCTCGACACCGGCGCGCCCGGCTTCGAGGCCGCCTTCGCGCGCGCTCCTCGACGCCAAGCGCGAGACCGCGCGCCGATGTCGATGCCGCGGTCGCCGGCGATCCTCGCCGACGTCCGCGCGCGCGGCGACGCGGCGGTGATCGAGCTACACGCGGCGCTTCGACCGCCTCGACCTGACCGCCGCGACGCTGCGGATCCGCGCCGCCGAGATCGAGGCCGCGGCCGGCCACTGCTCCCGCGAGACGCTGGCAGGCGCTCGACTTCGCGGCACGACGCATCGAGGCCTATCACCGCCGCCAGCTGCCGGAGGATCTCGACTACATCGACGCGGCCGGCGTCCGGCTCGGCGCGCGCTGGCGGCCGCTCGCCGCGGTCGGGCTCTACGTGCCGGGCGGCACTGCGGCCTATCCCTCCTCGGTGCTGATGAACGCGATCCCGGCCAAGGTGGCCGGCGTCGAGCGCGTGGTGATGGTGGTGCCGGCGCCGGACGGCATGCTCAATCCCGCTGGTGCTGGCGGCGGCGAAGCTCGCCGGCGTCGGCGAGATCTATCGCATCGGCGGCGCGCAGGCGGTGGCGGCGCTCGCCTACGGCACGGCGACCATCCCGCCGGTCGACAAGATCGTCGGGCCCGGCAACGCCTATGTCGCGGCGGCCAAGCGCCGGGTCTTCGGCACGGTCGGCATCGACATGATCGCCGGCCCGTCGGAGATCCTGGTGGTCGCCGACCGCGCACAACGATCCCGCCTGGATCGCCGCCGATCTGCTGTCGCAGGCCGAGCACGACACCGCGGCGCAGTCGATCCTGATCACCGACGACGCGAGCTTTCGCCGATGCAGGTGGCGCGCGCCGTCGAGGCGCATCTCAAGACGCTGCCGCGGGCGGCGATCGCCGGCGAGAGCTGGGCGACGCACGGCGCGCTCATCATCGTCGGCGGCTGGGACGAGGCGGTGGCGCTGGTCGACCGCATCGCGCCGGAGCATCTCGAGCTCGCGCTCGACGGCGCCACGGCCGATGATCTTGCCGCGCGGCTCCGCAATGCCGGCGCCATCTTCCTCGGCCGCCACACGCCGGAGGCGGTCGGCGATTATGTCGGCGGGCCCAATCACGTGCTGCCGACGGCGCGCAGCGCGCGGTTCTCCTCGGGCCTCGGCGTCCTCGATTTCCTGAAGCGCACCTCGATCCTGGGCTGCGGGCCCGAGGGGCTGCGGGCGATCGGTCCCGCGGCGCTGACGCTGGCGCGAGCCGAGGGCTTCGACGCCCATGCGCTCTCGATCGCGATCCGGCTCAACCTGCCGACCGGCTGACGCTCATGGCCAAGGACGCGCAGCGCATCGCCAAGATCATCCTCGACGAGCGCAGCGTGGTGCGGCGCAACGCCGATATCGAGCACGAGCGCGCGGTCGCGATCTTCGATCTGCTGGAGGAGAACAGCTTCGCGCCGGCGGCCGGGCATCGGGGCCCGTTCCATCTGCAGCTCGGCACTCGAGGAGAACCGCCTGGTGCTCGATATCCGCTCGACGGCGGAGGAGCAGCTGGAGCGCCTGATGCTGCCGCTGACGCCGTTCCGCGGCGTCATCAAGGACTACTTCCTGGTCTGCGAGAGCTATTACGCCGCCATCCGCACCGCGAGCCCGTCGCAGATCGAGGCCCTCGACATGGGCCGGCGCGGCCTGCACAACGAGGGCTCGGAGCTGCTGCGCGAGCGGCTGGCCGACAAGGTCGACCTCGATCTCGACACCGCGCGCCGGCTCTTCACCCTGATCTGCGTGCTGCACATCCGGGGCTGAGGGGCATGGCGCGGCTTCCCGGCAGCGTGCTCTTCGCCTGCAACCACAACTCGATCCGCTCGCCGATGGCGGCGGCGCTGCTGCAGGCGCCTCCACGGCCGCCGCATCTTCGTCGACTCCGTCGGGCGTGCGCGCCGGGCCCGTCGATCCCTTCGCGGTCGCGGTGATGGACGAGATCGGCATCGACATCATCGCGCCACCAGCCCAAGACCTTCGACGAGCTGGAGGACACCTCCTTCGATCTCGTGATCTCGCTGTCGCCCGAGGCGCAGCACCACGCGGTGGAGCTGACCCGCACCATGGCCTGCGAGGTCGAGTTCTGGCCGTCCTTCGATCCGACCGTCGTCGAGGGCAGCCGCGAGGAGATCCTCGCCGCCTACCGCGCGCTGCGCGACACGCTCTGGCAGCGCATCCGCGAGCGCTTCCCGCGCCGACCCGACGGGACAGGTGTAGCTGATTTCCGCGCCGAGCCCCTGGAACGTCTCAAGAGACTTGACCCGGACGCGTTCCGCTGATGATGTTTTGAGCGGCCGCACCGGCGGCCGAGGGGCGGGGTGCCCGAAACAGTCGATGGAAGAGGAATGGCAAAAGAAGATCTGATCGAATTTCCCGGCACGGTCATGGAACTGCTGCCGAACGCGATGTTCCGGGTGAAGCTCGACAACGACCATGAGGTGCTGGCGCACACCTCCGGCAAGATGCGCAAGAACCGCATCCGGGTGCTCGCCGGGCGACCGGGTCAATGTCGAGATGACGCCCTACGACCTGACCAAGGGCCGCATCACCTTCCGCTTCAAGTAAGCCAGACCGGCCGGGACGCGCCCGCGTGGCCTCGGCCGCCCAAGTCCCGCCTTTCGTGCTGGCCTCCGCCTCGCCGCGCCGGCGCGAGCTGCTGGCCCAGATCGCCCTCATCCCCGACATCGTCGATCCCGCCGCCCTCGACGAGACGCCGCGCGCCGCGGGAGCTGCCGGCGCCGCACGCGCTGCGGCTTGCCGAGGAGAAGGCGCGGCTGGTGGCGGCGCGCCATCCCGGCGCCTTCGTGCTTGGCGCCGATACCGTGGTCGCCTGCGGCCGGCGCATCCTGCCCAAGGCGCTGGACGCCGAGACGGCGCGGCGCTGCCTCGAGCTGCTGTCCGGGCGCCGCCATCGCGTCCAGGGCGGCATCGCCGTGGTGCGCCCGGACGGCGGCGTGGCGCGGCGGCGGGCCGAGTCCATCGTCACCTTCCGCCGCCTGCTGCCGGAGGAGATCGACGACTACCTCGCCTCCGGCGAATGGGAAGGCAAGGCCGGCGGCTATGCGATCCAGGGCGTGGCAGCCCGCTTCGTGCGCTTCCTCGCCGGCTCCTATTCCAACGTCGTGGGGCTGCCGCTTTACGAGACCGTGGCGCTGCTGGCGGGCCAGGGCTACGAGCCCGGCGCGCCGGTTGCCGAAGCCGCGGTGACCCGGGAGCTTCTCATCGCCGCCAGTCCCGGCGAGCTCCGCGCGGCGCTCGTCGAGGACGGCGATCTCGTCGATTTCCGCTTGGCGCGCACCGTCGGCGAGAGCCAGCTCGGCGCGATCTTCCTCGGCCGCGTGGTGCGGCTGCTGCCGGCGCTCCGGGCGGCGCTGGTGGAGATCGGCCTCGACCGACCCGCCTATCTGAGCGCCGACGACGCGATGCCGCAGGGGCGATCTGGCAGCGCTCACCGAGGGCGCCGAGGCGCTGGTCCAGGTGAAGCGCGACGCCCGCGCCGACAAGGCCGCGGCGGTCTCGATGCGCCTGCGGCTCACCGGCCGGCTCCTGGAATGGACGCCGCTCCGGCCGGGCATCGCGGTGGAGGCGGCGGAAGTGCGCGCGCGCAAGCGGCTCGAGGCGGCCCTCTCCGGGGAGCTCGCGGCCGGAGAGGGGATCCGGCTCCTGCCGGCGGCGGCCCATGCCTCGCCTGAGGCGCTCACCGGAGAGATCGCAGCGCTCCGGGCCCGCTGGGCGGCGATCGCGGCGCGCCGGGCCGCGGCATCGCCGACGCGCTGCCTCGATCGCATGCCGCCGCTGGCGGCATTGCTGCGCGAGCTCGCGGACGAGAAGGTGGAGCGGATCGTCTTCGATGACGCGGCGGTATTGGCGGAGGCGCGGACATGGCTCGCGCGGGAGCGGCCGGAGCTGCAGGCCCCCCTCGCTCACCATCGCGAGACGGCAACGCTGTTCGAGGCGCACGGTATCGCCGAGACGGTGGCGGCGCTCTGGGATCTCCGCGTGAGTTTGCCGGGCGGCGGCGCCCTCACCATCGAGCCTACGGCGGCCGCGATCCTCATCGACGTCGACAGCGGGTCTCTCGCCGAGGAGCGCAGCACCGGCGAGGACGCGCTGTTGGCGGTGAATGTGGAAGCCGCCGCAGAAGTGGCACGGCAGATCCGCTGGCGTGGCCTCGCCGGCGCGATCATCGTCGATTTCATTACCCTCCGCCGCAGCGCCGCCAAGGCGCGGCTTCTGGACGCCTTCCGGGCGGCGCTCGCCGTCGAGGCCAGTGATGTCCAGCTCCTCGGCTGGACGCGGCTCGGTCACATGGAATTGATCCATCCGCGTCGGCATGCGCCGCTGCACGAGGTCCTGTTCGAGCGCGGGGCCCATGGCGGGCTGGCAAAGACGGCACTCACGGTGGCGCTGGAGGCGCTCGCCGCCGCGGAGCGCCGCATCGCCGAGTTGCCGGCGGCGGCGCTGGCGCTCCGCGTCCATCCCGAGGTGGCCGCCGCGCTCCAGGGCATCGCCGCACCGGCGCGCGAGCGACTCGAATCGCGCACCGGCCGCAGCCTCAAGATCGTTGCCGAGCCGGTGCGCGCCCGTGACGGCTTCGACATCGGTCCGGCTTAGCGGTATCTAGGAGCCATGAGCGAAGCACCGCCGGAAGCGCCGGCCAAGCCCTGTCCGATCTGCGGCAAGCCCGCCACGGCGAAGCATCGGCCGTTCTGCTCCCAGCGCTGCACCACCATCGATCTCGCGCGTTGGGTGACCGGGACCTATCGCGTCCCCACCAACGAGAGCCCGGAGGACGCGCCGTCGCCCGACGAGCGCGACGACACGCCCTAGATGGTTGCACCGGCGCGGGCAGGGAACGCATCCGCCGACGCCGGCATCGCGGTCCGTGGCGCCGGCCGGCGCTATGGTGACCTGGAGGTGTTCCGGAACATCAATTTGGAGATCGGCCCGCGCGAGGTGGTGGCGGTGGTGGGCCCCTCGGGCTGCGGCAAGACCACGCTCCTGCGCTGCATCGACGGGCTCATCCCGCTCAGCGCCGGCGAGATCCTGGTGGATGGCGCCGCCGTCACCGAGCCGCGGCCGGGGATCGCCATGGTGTTCCAGCACTTCGGCCTGTTCCCCTGGAAGACCGGTCTACGACAACGTCGCCTATGGCCTGCGCCTCGCCGGCGCCGGCCGCGCGGAGATCGCCGAGAAGGTGCCCTACTTCATCAATCTCGTGGGGCTCCGGGGCTTCGAGCAGGCCTATCCCTATCAGATCTCCGGCGGCATGCAGCAGCGCTGCGGGCTGGCCCGCGCGCTGGCGGTCGAACCCAGCGTGCTGCTGATGGACGAGCCTTTCGCCGCGGTCGACGCCCAGACCCGCGAGATCCTGCAGTTCGAGCTGCTGCGGATCTGGGAGATGCGGCCGGTCGCCATGCTGTTCGTCACGCACTCTATCGAGGAGGCGGTGCTGATGGGCGATCGCGTGGTGGTGCTGAAGGGAAGGCCCAGCAGCGTCTTCGAGACCGTCGCCGTGGACCTGCCGCGGCCGCGCGATCGCGGTACCCTGGGCTTGCCGCGCTTCAACGAGCTGCGCGAGCATGTCTGGGGCACCTTGATGGACGAGGCGCGCCGCGCCGAGTTCGCGCTGTCGCCGTGAGCTTCCACACCCGCAGCGACGGCTGGGCCCTGACCGCGCTTGGTCTCGCGGCGGGCGCCGTGGCCTGGGAGATGGCGGGGCGCCATATCGGCGCCGCCTTCATGGCGCCGCTCTCCACAACCCTCGAGCGGCTCGCCGAGCTCGCCCGCAGCGGCGAGCTCTGGAGCGCGCTCGACAGCTCGCTCCTGCTGTTCGCGGTGGGCTTCGCGCTCTCGGTCCTGGTGGGGATTCCCTTCGGGCTGCTGCTGGCGCGGGTGCGGCTCCTGCGCATCGCGCTCGAGAGCTACATCACCGTGCTGAACGCGACGCCGATGGCGGCGCTCATCCCCTTCATCCTCTCGATGATGGGCTTCGGCTTCGCGCCCAAGGTGCTGGTGGTGTTCCTCTTCGCGGTCTTCCCGATCATCTACAACACGGTCGAGGGTGCCCGCAGCATCAAGCCGGAGCTGATCGAGGTGGCGCGCTCTTTCCGCTCCAGCGAGCGCGCGCTCTGGCGCGACGTGCTGCTGCCTTTCGTGCTGCCGTTTGCCTTGACCGGCGTCCGCCAGGCGATCGGCCGCGCCCTCGTCGGCATGGTGGCGGCGGAATTCTTCCTGAGCGCCAGCGGCATCGGGATGCTGATCCAGAACGGAACCCAGAGCTTCGACACGCCGGCGGTCTTCGCCGCGGTGCTGCTCGTCACCCTCCTGGGGGTCGTGCTGATGGAGCTCGGCACCGCCCTGGAGCGCCACTTCGCCGCCTGGCGGAACATCCGGACATGACGACAGCGGAAAAGGCAGGCAATCCCGATGCCGAGGCGACAGGTCTCGCGGCCTCACCGCTGCTGGTCAAGCTCGCCGCCGGCGTCGTGCTGCTGGCGATCTGGGAAGTCGGCGTGCGCCTCTTCGCGCCGGCTTATGTGGCGCGGCCCAGCGCCGTCGCCGTCGTCTTCTTTCCCGTCCTCACCAGTCCCGAGTTCCTCTCCGCCGCGGCCTCCACCCTCGGCGCGGTGGCGGAAGGGCTGCTGATCGCACTGGTGGCCGGCGTGGCGCTCGGCGTCGCCATGGGGCGGTCCTTCGTCCTCGACCGGCTGCTGCGCTACTACGTCTTCGCGCTCTTCGCCATGCCCATGGTGGCGATCCTGCCGCTGATCACGCTCTGGTTCGGCTACACGAGCGGCGCGCGCCTCGCGACGACGGTCTTCGCCGCCTTCTTCTCCATTGCTATGAACGCCGCCGATGGCGCGCGCGCGGTGCCGCCGGAATACCTGGAGGTCGCCCGCTCCTTCCGCACGCCCAGCTGGCGGCGGTGGTTCGACGTCGTGCTGCCGGCGTCCATGCCCTATCTGCTGGCGGGCATGCGGCTGGCGGCGGCGCGCACCCTCATCGGCGCCGTGGTGGCGGAGTTCTTCGTCTCGGTCAACGGCCTCGGCACCTACATCTTGTTCAATTCCCGCAGCTTCCGCCACAATCAGGCGATGGTCGCCGTCATCGTGCTGGCGGCCTGCGGCGTCGGATTCGAGGCGCTGGTCAACCAGGTGACGCGCCGATACCTTCCCTGGTATCGGCGCGACGAGACGCCGCGATAGCGGGCGCTGGAAACCAAAAATGTCGGGGAGGAGAACATGAATTTCTATCGCGGAGGGCTTGGACCGCTTCTGCTGGCGGCTGTGCTGCTCGCCGGGCCGGCCTGTGCGGACGACGGCAGGATCGTGCTGGCGGTGCCCGGCATTCCGCCGGTTTTCGCCGGTGTGCTGCCCAACGTCGCGGCGTCGGAGGGCCTGTTCAAGAAATACGGCGCCGATGTCGAGGTGAAGGCGTTCGAGACCGGCGTCGCCGCGGCGCGCGCGGTTGCCGCCGGTCAGATCGATCTCTCGATTTCGCCCACTCCCGTCATCATCAACATGGTCTCCAACGCCAAGGTCAACCTGGTGGCGATCTACGGCCTCGCCAATCCCGACTGGCTCATCGGCACCACGGATCCCCAGCATGCGAAATGCACCGATCTCAAGGGTCAGCCGGTGGGTGTCGATGCCGTGGGCGCGGCGCGCTCGGAGGCGCTGAAGGAGATGCTGACCGCATGCAAGCTGACGCCCGACGATGTGAAGCAGGTGGCCCTGAGCTCCAACATCGGACCGGCGATGGTGGCGGGCCAGCTCACCTACGGCGTGCTCCACCTCGATGACGTGCCGCCCATCGAGGAGCAGCTCCACCGCAAGATCACCGTCATCACCACGCTGAAGCAGGTCAATCCCGTGAGCCACTATCTCGTGGTGGTGGCGCGAGCGGACAAGATCAAGGAGAAGCGCGCCGCCTATGTGAAGACTTTGGCGGCGCTCATCGATGCCGGCGCCTTCATGCGCGATCCCGCCAACGCCGACGCGGTGGCGAAGATCGCGGCACCGGTGACCGGCCATTCCCTCGACGACAACAAGCAGTCCCTGAGGGCATACAACGAGCTCGAGCTCTGGCCGAACGGCACCGACGGTCTCCCGCGCAACAAGATCGAGGCGGTGATCCAGACCCAGGAGGCGATCGGCGGCATCAAGTCGGGGAACACGCCGGTCGCCTACGGCGACTTCGTCGACGCCAGCCTCTGGCAGGACGCGATGAAGCTAGTCAAGAAGTGAGGCCCGCCGCGCGATGACCGAGGGGAGCCGCTTGCAGCAGGTAGTCGAGCACTGGATGCCGCGCATCCAGACCGCCGGCATCACCGCGTTGGACGCGCAGCGCCTCGTCGCCGAGGCTGGCGAATGGCCGCGCTGGTGCGCCACCTGGTCGCGGGAAGGCGAGCGGCAGCTGGAATTCGGCGAGGAGGCGGAGGCGGAGGGCCGCTGCTTCACCGCTGGCGAAGCGTTCCAGCGCGCCGCGCTCGCCTTTCACTTCGCCCAGTTCATGTTCTTCGACGACCTCGCCCAGAAGGAGCGCGCGGCGGCGGAGCGCATCGCCGCCTATCGCCGCGCGGCACCGTGCCTGTCGCCAACGGCGGAGCTGGTATCGGTGCCGTTCCGCGGCGGCGAGCTCCGTGGATATCTCCGGCGACCAGCCGCGTCACCGGCGCCGGCAGTGCTGCTCATCCCCGGCTCCGATTCCACTAAGGAGGAATTCGGCAGCCTGGAGGAGCATTTCCTGAAGCGCGGTCTCGCAACCCTGAGCCTAGATGGTCCGGGCCAGGGCGAGGGGCGGAGCCTCGGGCTTCTCGATCCCGCGGACTGGACCGCGGTGCTGCGGGCGGCGGTGGCGGTGCTGGTGGAGAGCCCCGGACTTACCGGCAAGGTCGGCGTCATGGGGATGGCCTTTGGCGGCCATTTGATCCTGCACGGCGTCCCCGCGGTGCGGGAGATTTCGGCGGCCGTCTCGATGAACGGCTTCTACGATCTCGGTTCCTTCTGGGATGCGCTGCCGGAGGTCTATCGCGCCAACATGCGCTATGCGCTCGGCGGCGCCGACGCCGGGGAGACCCGTGCTCGCGCCCGGCGCTTCAGTCTCGCGGGCGTATCGGTGCCAGCCTGTCCGCTGCTGGTGGTGCATGGCGGTCGCGACCGCATCTTTCCGCCCGCCGATGCGCGCCGCGCCGTCGACGCTGCCGGCGGTCGTGCGGAGTGGGTCGAATATGCCGACGGCAATCACGTCTGCAATAACCTCGCCTACCGCTACCGGCCGCTGATCGCGGACTGGCTTGCCGAGCGGCTCGGCGGGCACACGGCGCCCTAGGAGATTCGGAATGGCCGGCGATCCCCGCGTCGAGGCCGCGCTCTCCCATTGGGCGCCGCGCTTCATCGCCAACGGCGTCATCTACAGCGACTTCATCGAGGTGACCCGCGGTATCGAGCGCTGGGAGCAGTGGTGCGCCCAGTGGTCGGCGCGCGCCGAGGTGCATGAGCGGCTCGGCGAGGCGGCGCTCGCCGTGGGCCACCGCCTCAGCGCCGGCGAGCATCTCACCCGCGCGGGCGTCTACTATCACTTCGCCAAGTTCCTCTTCGTCGACCAGCCCCAGGAGATGCGGGCCGCGCATCTGAAGGCGGTGATGTGCCGCAGCCGCGCGCTCTCCCTGATCGATCCGCCCGGCGAGCGCGTGGAGATCCCCTACGACGGTCGGACCCTCGCCGGCATCCTGCGCAGGCCCAAGGGCGTGGCGCGGCCGCCCTGCGTGGTGATGGCGATGGGCCTCGATTCCGCCAAGGAAGAGATGGACGCCTATGAGCGCGTCTTCCTGGCGCGCGGCCTCGCCACATTGGCCTTCGACGGGCCGGGACAGGGCGAGGCGGAATATCATTTCCCGATCCGCGGCGACTACGAGATGCCGGTGAAGGCGGTGGTGGACTGGCTCGAGCGCCGCGCGGACGTCAATGCGCTGCGCCTCGGGCTCTGGGGCGTGAGCCTGGGCGGCTACTACGCGCCGCGCGCCGCCGCCTTCGAGAAGCGGATCAAGGCCGTCATCGCGCTCTCCGGCCCCTACGACTGGGGCGAGATCTGGGATGCGCTTCCGGGCCTGACCCGCGCTGCTTTCCGCGTACGCAGCCATACGGCGACCGACGAGGAAGCACGCACCATCGCCGCGAGCCTGACGCTCAAGGACGCCGCGCACCGCATCGAGTGTCCGCTCTATATCGTCGCGGGCCGCCTCGATCGGCTGGTGCCGGCGGCCCATGCCGAGCGCCTCGCCGCCGAGGCCAAGGGTGAGACCACGCTGCTGATGATCGAGGACGGCAACCACGTCGCCAACAACCGCGCCTACCGCTACCGCACCCAGAGCGCGGACTGGATGGCGGGGAGGCTGGGGGAGTAGAGGGCGTTGGATCGGACGCCGTGCGTCCTTCGAGACGGCCGCTCACGCGGCCTCCTCAGGATGAGGCGCATTTCTTTCTGCCATCATCCATCTTTCCTCATCCTGAGGAGCGGTCCGCAGGACCGCGTCTCGAAGGACGCAGGATGCTCATGCAATGCAAGCCAATGATCGGCTGTGTCTAAACCCGGATAAATCCCTTGGGCGCGTTGTGCAGGCGCTCGACGCCCTTCTCGGTGATGTGCACGAGCTCGCCGGTCTGCACGCCGGCAGTGCCGTCTTTCGTCACCACGTTGGGCTGCACCACCACGGTCATGCCGGGTCCGAAGCGGAAGTCCGGCACCGGCCCGGCGGGCCGGCTCTTGGAGCCGAGGATCGGCGGCAGGTAGCCGCCGCCGAAGCCGTGGACGAGATCGTCGAGGGTGGTGAACTCGCTCTCCTCGATGACCCCTGCGGCGTCGACCACCTCCTGAGCGGTGGCGCCGGGCTTCAAGATCGAGAGGATCGACTGCAGCGCCATGTCGGCGGCGCGATGCAGCTTCTTGTAGAGCGGCGGCGGATCGACGCCGACGGAGAAGCTGCGCAGCACTTGGCCGGGATAATCCCAGAACTGAGCGGAGATCTCCGCCATCACGATATCGCCCTTGGCGATGCGCCGATTGGAGGGGAATTGGCGCGGCACCGCAAGGTCGGGCGCGTCCATCGAGGTCACGCCGAAATAATGGATGTAGGTGCTGCCGCCCCAGGGCACATAGGCGCGCTCGACGATGTCGGCGAGGTCGTGCTCGGTGAGGCCCGGCTTGATCTCGTCGCGGAGCGCCGCGATCGCGTGGTCGCTCATGGCGGCGCCGAGGCGCAGCCAGTCCACTTCCTCGCTGGATTTCACCAGGCGAAGGCGCGCATAGGCGGCGTTGAGGTCGATGGCGCGGCCGTAGCGGGCGGCGAGGATGTCGTGCTGGGTGTAGGTGAGGGTGCCGATGACGCCGACGCGGCCGACCTTGGCGCCACGACGTGCCAGCTCCTCGACCGTGCGGCGGATCGTCGACTCTCCGCCCCATTCCACCTCGGCATGGGCGAGGCGCTTGGCAAGCGGCACGTGGTTGTAGTGCTGCACGAAAAGCGAGATCGGGAGCGTCGGCGTCAGCACCCCGATCGCCTCCGCGGTGACCGGCCAGCTGGTGAGCCACGGCACCGCCGTGCCCGCGCGCTGGGCGCCTGATATCAGGAGGTGCTCGATCTTCGCCGCCTCCATGATGCGCTCCATGCCGTGACGGCGGCGCAGCATCTCCTCCTCGGAGAAGCGGGGATATTCGTCGCGATAGAGCGCGCGCAGACGCCCGGGCACCCAGCTCAGATCGCCGGGGCCGACACGCATCGCGGCGGGCTTGGCGGGTTTCGGGGCGCTGGGCTTGGGCGGGGCCTTGCGGCTATCCCGGCCCTTCGGGCTCGGCTTCTTGGGGTTCGCCCGGGCCATGCTTCGGGGGTGACCTGGCTTCTGTGGTGGGGAATGGCGGCCTGACTTTAGCGGGTCGAGGGCACAGGGTGAAGCAAGGACGCGCTGGAAGGGCTGGATTCCCTACGATTTTCCGGGCCCAGGGCGAGCCCAGACCCGGATGCTGCGGTGCGGGACGGTCTCCTAGGGCTCCATAAGCAGGGCTAACACCTTGAGCTGGCGCAATCTCTGGCGGGGCGACGGACGCCGGACCCGCAATCGATGGTTGCCGATGCGAAGCCCTTGCGGGGGATTCTGCGCTGGCGGGGCGGTCCGCTCCTCTCGGGTCAGATCATTCCCTCCAAGGAGGGGTAGGGAGCCGATCAATACGAAGTCGCAGATCGCGGAGGCGTCCGCCGCGCTCGGCGCGACAGCCCCGCCGGGGCGGGGGATGGACTCTGGCGTCGCTTTCCGTCTATAAGCCACCGCCTTCCCGATGGGCACGCCCAGGTAGCTCAGTTGGTAGAGCACGTGACTGAAAATCACGGTGTCGGTGGTTCAATTCCGCCCCTGGGCACCATCCGGATTTGGGATAGGCACCAGACCAGGCACCAAATCCCGATTTTTTCGACCTGACTGCGCCCTGGGATCTACGGCGGTCGGCCTTTGTTTCCGCTCCCACATTCGAAAGGGCAATAACATGCCCGCCATGTGGGATCTTATACCCGACGCTGAGGTGCGGATCGTGGATGCCCGCAAGCCGCAATCGGCGGCAACAGCTTCGTAGGCTCTCGCCGGCAAGCGCAATCAGCGCACCGGACACATCTCGTCATCCAGCACGACGGCCGCGCGCTGCTTCCGGCACCGCCGGGCTGCGAATTCTTAACGACACGCAGGTACCGTCGCGCCCAAGCGCTGGCGAACACCATGGTCCAACATCGCCAGCACCGGCCCCGCAGCGGTTCTATTCCCCGCCGCTGCGGGGCTTTTCTTTTTCAGCGCGTCAAATTGAGGGACTAGCAAGAAGCGGGGGAGAGCTGGGCGACACACGGGGATGAGTTTTGGCACGCGTCTGGCTAGGTATCGTCCCAAATAATTATGAGGGCCGCGATCAGCAACACAAAACATGCCAGGAACGCCATTGCGATCTGGTCGGTTTCTGACAATGCGATCGAGAATATTCCGGCAAGTGAAGGCAGCACTCGACGGGCGAGCAAATATACGACCCAGATAACGGGCACCACGATGACCGCGACGAATATGGTTCGTATCATTAACGTCCGCTCACCGTGCTTGAGAGGGCGTGTGTGCTAATCAGGAGGCGGATTTCTGCATCGCTCTGATCGCCGCAATGACGCGCTCCCACTCCGCCACCCTGTCCTCCATGGCAAGCGCGCGGACATTGCGCCTAGCCTCCTCCGCAAACATGACCGCCCCAGCGCCGTGAGTGGCGATCAGCGCACGGGCGAGGGAGTCAGCTACGTCGGGCATAACCAAAGAGTAAGCCTGTGACGCGGGCTTCTTCTGTGCGGCATCGTACAAGACTGCAGGTGCAGGTCAGCTTGCAGCCGCCGCCAGGCTACAATTTCTTAACGACCCGTGGATACCGTCGCACCGGAATTCTCCCCCCGCTAATGGCCGCTGGATACGGTGGAATGCAGCACATTATCTACTTCACTGACATGCCGATCTCGGAAGCAGAGTATCTCGCGAGAAAGGCACATCTCACACCCGTCAGCTACCACGAGTTGGACGACGCCCTAGGGATGGCGCGCATCATCAATGCGCGCGGCGGTGTTCCCTGGGAGATCGTGAGCAGCGATGGCAAAAAGATTGACCGGGCCGAGATCAGTCGGTTGGTGAAGGTGCGGGCGGCAGAATTGCGCGGACGGCCGAAGGTCCGATAGCGCCGAGAGTTACCGGTTGCGCCGCTTTCAATGTCGCAGTTTTGTCGCGCTTAGGCTGGCCTATTGCATCTATTGATCCCTGCAGGCCGAGAGCCAAATTCCGGGGAAGCGCCATGCTGAGTTTAGCGGGTCCGCAGCATTATCGTGACGAGGCGAAGCGGTTGCGTAAGAAGGCCGAAGAGGCGAAGACGCCTCATGCCCGCAATCGCCTCCAAAAGATTGCGCGCGTCTACGATCGACTAGCTGCAAGCGTAGAGAAGGAAATGAAACCGCGTTGGCCCGCCTGGGAGCCGATTGGCTCCGGGACAGTTTCTAAGGAGCGGGACTTCCCCTAGCCCCGCGAACCCGGGTTGGGCCCCGCGTCGCTTTCCCACGGCGCGGGGCCTTTTCTTTCTTGCCAGCTGAACCGCGGCAAGGGCCGCGCGTTACCTGCTCGACGGGGCAAGCCCCATCTGAGCGGCCCGCCTCTAGCCCCGCCCGTCGAGCGCCGGCATCTTCGGCGCATTATCTGCTCTAGCTCCAAGTATCGGGCCTCTTTCCGCGGTACAAAGTGGCTTGCCGGCTTAATAATTCGGCGTTGCTCGCGGTGCTGCCGAGCACATCTGGCACGTGGCGATTATCCTGTTGGATCAGGCTGGAGCCGCGGAAGCTGCCGTAACGCGTCCTGATGCCCATGCGTCGGCGAGTTGGTATTCTTTACAATAACGTCGATGCAACCCGCATGCAGGGGCGCATGCCATTGAAAAAGCTACTGTGGCATGACGGTTGCGAGACAGCGTTGTGGCAAAAAGAGGTTATCAATGGGCTTAGGGTCAACATCGGGTACCGCCCGGTCGCTTATGGCAGCGCTCGCGGTCGGGGTCATGGCGGCGACCCTACCGGTATTTCCGGCGCTCGCGACGCCCTGTACGCCTGCCGCCCCGCCCCTCTCGTTAGAAGATATGTCGCTGTCGAATGGCTCGACGTCCTACACGCCGTCGAACTGTTCCGGGCAAGGCGCAGGGAACCAGAGTGGCGCCAGCGAAACTGTCGCGCTGAATACGGCTTTCCAGGGGTCAGGGGCGGCGTTCGTATATCTGGACAAGACGGATGACGCTTCGAGCCCCACGGGACTCGGTGGCATTACCTTCACGCTCACGGTGAATAGCACCAGCAGTTCCGGCCAATTCACGCTGAGCTGGGTCGATAACCCCGGAGGCACGAACCTCCCGATTACCGTGGACCTCGCGTTCATGATTTTTGCTGGAAGCAATCAGGGCGATTATCTCTTCACGGATGTGCTGCTTCCCACCAGCCCCACGAGCGGCACAGGCGATTGGAACATCACATTCCTAAATAACGGCGGCCAGATTCCGAACATATCTCATATGACCGTTGCCGGCAGGCTCGACGACACACCGCCCACAAACGTCCCGGAGCCATCCACGCTGGCGATACTTGCCATTGGCCTGCTCGGTTTCCTGGCGCTTTACCGGCGCGCGTCAAATCCGAGCTTCTGATCTAGCTCCTCGTAGCAGGCCTCCGCTTCCGCAGATCCTCGACTGAATCGATGATCTCGAGCCAGAGATGGGCGGCCGCCACCTTGCCGTTGATGTGGAGGTCGGCCACCAGCTCGTGCACCCGCGTCATCGCCCGCGCCCGGCGGAGTTCGAGCGGGCGATCGGCGTCGCGGCTTGCGTCAGAGATGGCCATGCACCTACCGATATGGAATTCCGCACCGCCGCGGACGTGACAAGCTTGCGACGCCCGCGCCGGTGCCGCCCGGCCCTCCCTGCCGCGCCATGCCCTTTCGCCGGCTTTTTCTTGTCACCGGCAGGGGGGAAGCGTTGCTGTAAGTAGATCGTGCATCCAAGCGAGCGGCCCATGCACGAGTTCTCGATGGGGGATGCGCGGGGAGGGGCCGGGTGAGCCAATATCAGATCAAGTACCGTCATCCCCGGACCCAAGTAGCGGGGCTCGCCATTCTCCAGGACGCCGCCGCGGCGGAGGCGGAGAAGGTTCGGCTGGAAGCTCTCGGGTATGTCGTCACGGAAGTTCTGCGGCTCGACAGCGGCGATCCAGGCGGGTCAATGCGGTCCGGATAGGCGGCGTTTCCCTTATGCCCGCCGGGGCCTTGCCGGCGCTTGGGCTGCTCTAGCCGCGGCCGCCGCGCTTGAAAAACTGTACCTGGCGCTCGTGCCGTTCGGCCGCTTCGCGCGTGCGGAATGTGCCGAGGTTGCGGCGCTTGCCGGTGGCCGGGTTCTTCTTGCGCGAATAGAGGCGGAATTCGCCTGACTTGAGTTTCCGGATCATGATGACCTCCGACAGCCTCGCGGGGCCAAGATAGCGTTCGCGCTGGCCCACGCCAGTGAAACACGCTGGCGGGTTGTCCGTTGCGGCAATGCCCTCGTCGTTTCGGGAATCCGATGCGGCCGGCGTCGCTGGATTTGTGAATTCAACGTCGATGGGTCGACCAGCCCGGCAGCAGGGACGTCGCCAGCAGAATCAGGGTGCCGGGCTCAGCCGCCAATACCCCTCGCGGCCAACCAGAGCGTCGTGATTGCGCGGCCTTCGATCAGGCCGGGCTGTGGGAATGCCAGATTGCGAGCGAGGTCGGATTGTCCGAGTGCAACGGGAGGAACAGCTCGGTGGCCATAAAGCTCGCTCTCAGTCCGTAGCGCCGTGTCGCTTCGGTGAGGGCGGCCACGAAATTCTGGTTCAAGCCGTTCTTCACCATGAATTCGGAGTGCGCCCGGGTCGCGGGCCCGAGGTCGGACACCTGAAATCCGAACGGCTCGAAATGCAGGCAGTTCACCTCGCGGGCGACGCGCGAGATCGCGAGAAAGAGCTCGGGCTCGATAAGTTTCACCTGCTCGAGCGAGTGCACCGTGAGAACCAGCGCGCGGTTCACGCGCGGCACGGCGCTGAGGTCGGGATTCAGGAGGTCGAAGCGGAAGAACCTCGCGTTCATGCGCGGCTCCAGCGCCGCGAGCTCCGAGGCGATCGCGACGCCGCTCTCCGTCAGCTCGCCGCCGAAATACGGCGTGTCCCGCGGGCCGCCGTTGAAATAGATCTCCAACAGATTCCGGCCATATCCGCACCCGAGTTCGAGGATGCAATCGTAGGGACCGGTCTCGGCGATATAATCGATGATGAAGTTGTGGAGATTGTCCGTGGCGTGAAACGGCACGACCATCGCATTTCCGCGAAATGAGGTCTGGCGGAAGGCCGGTAATCCCATCGGCGTTTCACCCAGACCCTTCGGCCAGGGCTGCTTCTCCCATATCGCGCCCGCGCCGCGGTCAACGACGCGCTCTTTGCGCTGGCGCGCTTCGAGCAGCTTTATGATGCGATAGGGATTGGTTTCGCCGGCGGCGATCAGGGAGCGCATGAACTCCGCGCGCACGGCCCAGGCCAACTCGTAGAACGTGCGCCATTGCTGGGCTTGATTGGCGATCATCGGCGATGCCGTCGTCTCGCTATGGAGCGGAACGCCTCCGCAGCCCGAGGGTGTGTCGTTATGGTGAAGGAAAAGTTAAGGCCGACGCATCTTTCGCCGCCGCGACGGCATGGACATGTCTGCCTCGTGGGTCGATTCTCGACGTCCTAAAGCCCGAGATCGCTCAGCCCGGGATGATCCGCCGGACGCGGCCCCGGCGCCGGCCAGTGGAATTTCCGATCCGCCGCCGCGATCGGCATGTCGTTGATGGACGCGAGACGCCGGCGCATCAACCCGCCCTCGGTGAATTCCCAGTTCTCATTGCCGTAGGAGCGGAACCAGTTGCCGGAATTGTCGTGCCATTCATAGGCGAAGCGCACCGCGATCCGATTGCCGGCAAAGGTCCAGAGCTCCTTGATGAGGCGGTAGTCCAGCTCCTTCGCCCATTTGCGCGTGAGGAAGGCCACGATCGCCGGCCGTCCCTGCAGGAACTCGGCGCGGTTCCGCCACAGGCTGTCCTCGGTATAACCGAGGGACACTTTCTCGGGATTGCGGCTGTTCCATCCGTCCTCGGCGGCGCGGACCTTCACCCTCGCGGTCTCCTCGGTGAAAGGCGGGACCGGCGGGCGGGTTTCGGTGGGGCTGGTCACGAGGGGCGTCTCCTCTGCGGGCATGCAAACGAGACGCATATAGAGCGCGGAGGGAGAAAAGCGCCTGGTCAATTCCGCGCGAGCGCGACGGCGGCGACGTGTCGCGGCCGGCTCAGGGCGCGACGGACCCATAGATGCCATTCGACTGGCAGCCGGGCGCCGCCGCCGTCACCAGGAAGCGGCCACGCCGGCGGCCGGCGGTGAGCGAGAAATCCGCGCTGGTGCCGCCCGCCGGGATCGTCACCGAGATCGGCGTTCCCGGCGGCTGGTGGTCGAGGGCGACGACGCCGGCGTAGCCGCTGCCGTCGGCGCTGGCGGAGATCTCGATGGTGAGCGGTCGGCTCGGCGGCTGGTCCACCTCGACCCAGAGCGTGATCGTGCTGCCGGGCCGGAGCGGAATGGCGTTGGCGGAGAACCTGATGTTGGGCGGCGTGAAATCCACGGCGGTGGTCGTGTCGGCGCAATACCACTGGCACTCCGCGGCGACGAAGAGCTCGTGGGACCAATGGGGGGTGCCGAACCTGCCGTAGACGCCGCTGCCGGCGGAGAAGGCGCCTTGCCCCGCCCTGCTGGTGCTGTCCGGTGCTGGCGACGGGCTGAACGCCGTGGTGATGTCCTGTCCGTCGAGGCTGGCGCGGAACCCGCCACGATAGTTCGGGCCGAAGTGAACCTGATAGCTCGTCACGGGATCGGCGGCGCGGGCCGGCGGCGGTGCGGGATCGACGATCCGCACCGCCGCCGAGCAGCCCTGCAGCGCCAGCGCGAAGGTGGCGATCAGCAGTGCTCTCCAGGCGGTCATCCGATGGCTCCGATATCTCAGACACTTCGCTAGCACGGATGTTCCCGTGGCGTCGCGTCGGGCGCCGGCGACGAACGCGGGCAGCGAGGCGGAATAGGGCAGAGAGCGTCGCATAGAGGCAAGCGCGCCGTTCATCTACCTCTGCGCGGGTCGCGTCGGGAACTTTTGTCCGCCGTCGGCGGCCTCACCTCTCCCGATCAGGTCTATGCGGGCCGCGCGCCCTGCGACTAGCGATAGAGCGCGGGGCATCCGCCTCGGCGCCGCCTTGGCGGTATCCCCGGCGGCGTCCATCGGCTAGAATAAATGCACTGATCTCGGCTGGAGCCGTTTGCGGTCCTGTCACGAGATTTAGCGCAGCGCATTCGACCGTACCGACTTCGGCTGCCCGGGTATCCCGGCGCCGGGCCTTGCGTTGCGAGCGCCTGGCGGCGGGCCCCAAGACCAAGGAGGCACCGATGGCAATTCAGGTGGTCCGCGAGGCGGTGGGCGTGTTCCGCGACGCCCGATGGTTCGAGACGGCGGCGGACGATCTCCTGATGGCGGGTTTCGACCGTTCGCTCCTCAGCCTGATGGCAAGCGTGGAGACCGTCGAGCGCGAGCTCGGCCATCTCTGCGCCGACGCCGAGGAAGCCGCCGACGATCCTCTGGTGCCCCGGAGCTCCTTCGTCGGCCAGCGCTCCCGCACGCTCATCCGCGACGCCGTCGCCGCGAGCCTGGGCTACGTCGGCGCCGCCACCGCCGCAGGCGTGGTGGTTGCCTCCGGCGGCACCTTCGCGGCGGCGATCGTGGCCGCGACCGCGCTGGGCGGCGCCGGCGGCGCGCTCGGCCTCGTGTTCGGCCGGGTGATGGCAGGCCGGCACGCCCGTCACCTCGCCGAGCAGATCGAGCACGGCGGCATCCTGCTCTGGGTGCGCACGCTGACGCCGGAGTGCGAGGCGAGGGCGAGCGCCATCATGGCGCAGCATGGCGCGATCGGCATCCATGTGCATGATCTCCCCGCCGCCGCGGCCTCACGGCTCGAGGGCGTCTCGCACGAGCTTGCCTGGATCAACAAGCCGCTCGCCGCGATGTTCGCGCCGGCGCGGCCGCCGGTGCAGTGAGGGCGGCGGCCAAGACCGGCGTTTTCGTCCGCCGTCCCACGCTCTAGGATATGAGTTAGAGCTATCCGGCGTGGGCGGCCCGCGATGTGGGAAGAGATCACCACGGTGATGAAGGGCGCGGTGCGCGGCTGGGCCCGCGACCGGGCGCCCAGCATGGGCGCGGCCGTCGCCTACTACACCGTCTTCTCGATGGCGCCGATCCTGCTGGTGGTGATCGCGGTCGCCGGCATGGTCTTCGGCGAAAAGGCGGCGCAGGGGGCGCTGGTGGGGAACCTGCAAGACCTCCTGGGAACCGAGGGCGCCCAGGCGCTTGAGGCGATGATCAAGCATGCGGCGGTGGGAAAGGCGGGTCCGATCGCCACGACGGCGGGAACTCGCCGCGCTGGCGATCGCCTCCACCGCCGTGCTGATGGAGCTGCAGGCGGCGCTCAACGTGATCTGGAAGGTGCGGCCGGAGCCGGGCATCAACCTGTGGCTTCTGGTGAAGCACCGGATGCTCTGCCTCGCGATCATCCTCGCGAGCGGCGCGCTGCTCGGGCTGACGCTCATCGCCGGCGCGGCGATCGCCGCCTTCTCGCATTATCTGAGCGCGCTCGCCGGCGCGCTGCCGCTGCTGCTGCATGGCATCAACACCACCATCGGCCTTGCCATGACGACGGTGCTGTTCGGCATGATCTACAAGATCCTGCCGGACGCTTTCGTACGCTGGCGCGACGTCTGGTATGGCGCCGCGCTCACCAGCGTGCTCTTCACCATCGGCAGGCACGCGATCAGCGCCTATATCGGCAGCAAGCAGGTGACCTCGGTCTATGGCGCCGCCGGCGCCCTGGTGATCATCCTGCTCTGGGTCTACTACTCGACCCAGATCCTGCTGTTCGGCGCCGAGATCACCAAGGCGCACGCCGACTGGCGCGCCGCGCACGACGAGCAGCGCGCCGGGCAACAGCCGGCGCCGAGCCCCAGCCGCCAGCCCGGCTGAATTGCCGCGATCTTATTTTCCGCGCTTCTTGAGCCAGTCCTGATATTTCGCCAGCGCCGCGTCCTTCGGCGGATATGTGCCGACGATGGAGGCGCCGTTGCGCACCTCCTCGATCACGAACTCCTCGAGCTGCTCCTGCGCCGAGGCGTCCGCCGCCACTTCGGCCGCGAGATGGCGCGGCACCACGATCACGCCCTCGCCGTCGCCCACCAGCACGTCGCCGGGGAATACCGCGACGCCGCCGCAGGCGATCGGCACGTTCATGTCGACGGCGTGATGGCGCGCGAGGTTGAGCATCGGCGCCGGCCCGCCGAAATAGACGGGGAATCCGAGGTTGGCGATCTCAGGCGAATCCCGGAGCCCGCCATCGCTGACGAAGCCCGCAATGCCGCGCTTCTTCAGGCGCGTCATCAGGATCGAGCCGCCCGAGGCGGCGCTGGCGTCGCCGCGGCAATCGCAGATCAGCACCTGACCGGGCGGAGCCGCCTCGATCGCCTTGCGCTGGGGATGATTGGGGTCGTTGAAGACGCCGAGATGGTCGAGATCCTCGCGCGCCGGGATATAGCGCAGCGTGAAGGCCTCGCCGACCATCAGCTCCGGCCCCTGGGCCAGCGGCCTGATGCCCTGGATGATGGTGTTGCGCAGGCCGCGCTTGAAGAGCTGGGTCGAGAGCGTGGCGACGCTGCATTTCCTGAGCAGTGCCTTGATGTCGTCGGTGATGGCGTCCATGGCGTCTCCCTTCGGTCTCCTTGCGTTCTCGGTCTCGCGATCTTTCATCGCCCGAATAGTAATATGGTAGCATATATGATACGGGTATTGTATGCACGCGGGTCGCCGCCAACGAGGCAACCGAATGAAACGTGGTGCCGGGAGGATGCCTGAGACCGCCGCAAAGCACGAGACGGGCGATGGAGCCCATGTCGTGCCGATGCGGCGCCAGACCATCGCCGTCCAGGTCCGCGCCTTGCTGCGTCGCGATATCATCGCCGGGCGCCTGCTGCCGCGCGCCATGCTGTCGGAACAGGAGCTGTCGCAGCGCTTCGGCGTCTCGCGCACGCCGATCCGCGAGGCGCTGATCAAGCTCGCCGAGGAGAATCTGATCGAGATCTATCCGCAGTACGGCTCCTTCGTGGCGCCGATCAAGCTGCGCGAGGTCTTCGACAGCCAGTTCGTGCGTGAATCCCTGGAATGCTCCGCGATCGAGCGCGCTATCGAGAAGATCGACGCGCCGCAAGTGAAGGCATTGACCGCGGTCCTACAGCACCAGCGCGTGCTGCACCGTGCCGGGGATCACGAAGAGTTTTTCCTTGCCGACGAGCGCATGCATGCGCTCATCATGGAAATCGCCGGCCACGCCAACGCGTGGCGCCAGGTCGAGAACGCCAAGGCACAGATGGATCGGGTGCGCTTTCTTTCCATGCGCAACGTGCGCAAGAAGCCCTCGGTGATCACCGAGCACACGCTGATCGTCGATCGTCTCGTGCATCGCGATCGCGACGGCGCCGTCGCGGCGATGCGTGAGCATCTCAGGGGACTGTTCCGCTCCATCGAGATCCTGGCGGCGTCGGATCCCGGGTATTTCGCTGGCGAGGCCGGCGGCGCGTCGGGTCCGCCGCCGCGGGTTGCCGCGGCTGTCAATCATCCCTGATGGCAGCTTTCTAAGTCTGGTAGTCGCGTTCTCGAAGCAACGTCAAACATCCTTGGGAGGAGTCACGTCATGCAATTGAAACCAACGCGTCGGGCCGTGATGGCGGGCATCGCCGGATCCGCATTCGTCGACATGAGCGCGCTGGCGCAGGGAGCGCTGAAGCTGCCGACGTCGCCGGTATCGCTGAATTTCGTCGACGTCGCCGGCAATCTCGCGCTCACCCAGCAGGCGCTGGAGACCTACGGCAAGGCTGAAGCCGCATCTGGTCTCGCAACATCACCTTCACCAAGGCGCCGGCGCCGGAGCTGCCGGGCAAGATCAAGGCGCAGCAGGACGCCGGGCGCGTCGACATCGACCTGCGTGCTGACCGGCACCGACGCGCTGTCCGCCGGCATCGACCAGAAGCTCTGGGTGCAGCTGCTGCCGGACTACGCCGTCGAACCTGCCGAAGCTCGATGACATCTATCTGCCGGGCGCCTGAGAAGATGCAGGGCTGGCGCAGAACCAGGGCGTCTGCGTGGTGTTCTGCCCGGCCGGCCCGCTGCTCGAATACATGCCGGACGCGGTGAAGCAGGTGCCGAAGACGGCCGCAGGAGTCTGCTCGCCTGGGCGAAGGCGCATCCCAACCGCTTCATCTACGCGCGCCCGGCCAATTCCGGCCCCGGCCGCACCTTCATGCATGGGCCTGCCCTATCATCCTCGGCGACAAGGATCCGCATGGATCCCAAGAACGGCTGGGACAAGACCTGGGCCTACCTGAAGGAGCTCGGCAAGTACATCGAGTACTATCCCGACCGGCACCGGCGCGGTGATGAAGGAGCTGGGCGAGGGCTCGCGCGACATGATCGCCGACGCAGATCGGCTGGGACCTCAACCCGCGCATTCTCGGCGTGGTGCCGAAGGAAGCCAAGGTCGGCCGCTTCAAGGGCTTCCACTGGGTCACCGACGCGCACTACATGTGCATCCCGAAGGGCGTCTCGCGCCGGAGAAGCTCGCCGTGCTGCTCGATCTGACTGAACTACATGCTGACGCCAGCCGGCGCAGGCGATCACCTACGACAAGGGCTATTTCTATCCGGGCCCGGCGGTGAAGGACGTGCCGCTGTCGATGGCGCCGAAGGAAAGCCAGGACGCTGATCAAGGAATACGGCCGGCCCGTACTACGCCAAGCTGATCGCCGACGTGCCGTCAGGAGCTGCCGCTGCCGCCGGAGCAAGCTGGTCTATGCGTTCCAGCGCTGGGACCAGCAGGTCGGCGCGCGAAGACGGCAAGTAAGCGGACCGCGTGGCGATCGTTTCGCGCGCGACTTCCGCGAGCTGCGGCTCGACCGGGTCGAGCCGCGACTTCGGCCACGCTGCAACGCGCTGCGCGACGTGACGCTGACGGTCAGAGCGGGGCGAGTTCATCGCCCTGCTCGGCCCGTCCGGCTGCGGCAAGTCCACCGCGCTCAACTGCATCGCCGGCCTGCTGCCGCTCACCGACGGCGGCGATCTGGCTCGACGACGCAGCGCATCGACGAGCTGCGGCCGGAGGAGCGCGGCTTCGGCATGGTGTTCCAGAACTACGCGCTGTTCCCGCACATGACGGTGCGGCAAGAACATCGGCTTCGGCCTGACGACGCAGCGCCGGCCGAAGGCCGAGATCGCCCGCCGGGTGGACGAGGCGCTGGCGCTGGTGCGGCTGGAGGAGCAGGGCGACAAGCTGCCGGGCCAGCTCTCCGGCGGCCAGCAGCAGCGCGTGGCGATCGCCCGCGCCATCGTGATCGAGCCGCCGCTGGTGCTGATGGACGAGCCGCTGTCCAACCTCGACGCCAAGCTGCGCCTGGAGATGCGCGCCGAGATCCGGCGCATCCACAGCCATGCTCGGCTGCGCCGACGATCTACGTGACGCACGACCAGGAGGAGGCGCTGTCGCTCGCCGACCGCATCGTCGTGATGAGCGACGGCCTGGTGCGCCAGATCGGCACGCCGGAGCGAGCTCTACGCGCGCCCGGCGCATCCCGACGTCGCGGAGTTCATGGGCTATCGCAACCTGCTGCGCTCGCGCGTGATGACCGTCGGGAAGCGGCGCCGCCATGATCAGCGTGGGCGGGCGCCGCGCTGCTCGGGCACGCCGGTGGAGCCGCTGGCGACGGCGAGGCCGATCGTCGCGATCCGGCCGGAGGATCTGCGCCGACGGCCGGACGGCCCGATCGCGGCCACGGTGGAGATCGGCGGAATATCGCGGCCGCGACTTCTACGGCGCCGCGCTCACCGAGGATCGCACCGAGCTGTTCTTCCGCTCCGAGCAGCGGGTGGCGCCGGGCGAGACGCTCCATCTCGGCGCCGAGGCGGCACGGTGCTGGTCTACGGAGAAGCCTCCGCATGACGACGCTCTCCACCAGCGCGCCGCGCCAGGAGACGATGAGCGAGCGGTACCGCTGCGTCTCATTCTGGCTCAGCGCGGTCTCGACGGCGTGACGCTGCTGGTGCTGCCGGCGGCGCTGTTCATGCTCGCGCTGTTCATCTATCCGTTCCTCTACGGCCTGGTGCTGTCGTTCAAGCCGAAGACAGGCGGCTGGCTCGCGAACTATCGCGAAGTTCTTCTCCGAGCCGCTTCCTCTACGACACCATCGGCACGACGCTGTGGCTCGCGTTGCCGGCCACCCTCTCAACGTCGTGCTCTCGGTTCCCGTCGCGATGCGCGTGCGCCTCATGCGGCGCCAGCGCCTGCTGACCACGCATCCTGGTGATCCCGATCACGCTCGGCACCGTGCTGATCGCCGAGGGCCTGCTGACCTATCTCGGCCCGCAGGGCTGGCTCAACCGCACCCTGTCTGCTTCGGCCTCGTCTCGACAGCCCGATCCGCCTGGTGCACAATTACTGGGGCGTGCTGCTGTCGCTGGTGATCTCCGGCTTTCCGTTCACCTTCCTGCTGACGCTCTCCTACGTCACCGGCATCGATCCCTCGCTGGAGCAGGCGGCGCCACGCTCGGCGCCAGCGCGCGCCGCGCTTCCGGCACATCTTCCTGCCGCTGCTGGCGCCGGGCCTCGCGATCACCTTCTGCCTCTCCTTCGTGCAGGCGTTCTCGGTGTTTCCCTCGGCGGTCCTGCTGGGCGCGCCGGCGGGCCCGACGCGCGTGATCTCGATCGCGGCGTATCAGGCGGCGTTCGAGCAGTACGACTACTCGCTGGCCTCGGCGATCGCGATGATCATGGGCTTCGTCCAGCTCCTGATCGTGGTGCTGGTGCTCTGGGCGCGCGGCCTCTTCTATCGCGGGCCGGTCGGCGGCGGCAAGGGCTGAGGGCCATGCGCCGCGACGATCCGCTCGCCGCCCGGCTCTGGGCGATCGCGGTCTGGACCCTCGTCGTCTTCTTCGTCGTCAACCTGCATCGCGATGATCGCGACGGTCGTGGTGAACTCGTTCGGCACGCGCTGGTTCGGCACCTGGCTGCCGGCGGCTTCACCACCAAGTGGTACGCCTCCGCCTGGAACGAGTTCCAGCTCGACCAGGTCCTGGTGGTGACGGTCGAGGTCGTCGGCGCCGTGGTGGTGCTGTCGGGTCTGATCGGCGTGCCGGCCGCCTATGCGCTGGCGCGGCGGGAATTTCCCGGCAAGCAGCTGGTGATGCTGCTGTTCCTGCTGCCGCTGCTGGTGCCGCCGATCACCTACGGCATTCCGCTGGCGACGGTGCTCTACCAGCGCCGCTCGCCGGCACGATCTCCGGCGTGATCCTCGCCAACCTGGTGCCGACGGTGCCGTTCGTCATCCTGGTCATGATCCCGTTCGTCGAGCAGATCGATCCGCGCGTCGAGGCGGCGGCGCGCGTGTTCGGCGCCGGCACCGCTGCGCCTGTTCGTCCAGGTGCTGGTGCCGCTGCTGGCGCCGGGCATCCTGGCGGCGCTGCTGCTGGTGCTGGTGCGCACCATCGCGATGTTCGAGCTGACCTTCCTCACCGCGGGCCCGACCAGCCAGACGCTGGTCGTGGCGCTCTACTACGCGGTGTTCGCCGCCGGCGTGCGCGCCGGCCAGTCGATCGACGCGATGGCGGTGATCTACATGGTGACGACGCTGGTCTGGCTGCTGATCGCGCTGCGCTTCGTCAACCCGACGCAGATCGTGACCCGCGCCAAGCGCGAGGCGGCGCATTGACGATCAGCGTCGGCGGCTAGCCGCCCTTGACGCCGCCGGCGGTGAGACCGGTGACGATCTCGCGCTGCACCACCACGGTCAGGATCAGCACCGGCAAGGTCACCAGCAGCGCCGCGGCGGCGAGCGGGCCCCAGGAGATCTGCTCGAAGGTGAGGACGTTGTAGACCGCGACCGGCAGGGTCCTGGTCTCGCGGCCCGCCAGCACGACGCCGAAGATGAAATTGTTCCAGGAGAAGATGAAGGCCAGGATCGACGCCACGACGATGCCGGGCTTGGAGAGCGGCAGCGCCATGTAGCGGAACGCCTGCCAGAGCGTGCAGCCGTCGATGAGCGCCGCCTCCTCGAGATCGGGATGCAGGCTCTCGAAGAAGCCGATCATCACCCAGACCACGATCGGCACGGTGATCACGAGATGGGTGATCACCAGCGGCCACAGCGTGCCGGTAAGATTGAGCGCGCGGAACAGGATGAAGAGCGGGATCAGGTAGGAGAGGTTGGGGGTGATGCGGGCGATCAGCACGAGGACCGCGATCTTGTAGGCCTTGGCCTTGGCGATGCCGTAGCCCGCGGGTATGCCCACCGCCAGCGCCAGGATGGTGGCGCTGCCGGTGACGATGATGCTGTTGAGGAGATAGCGCGCGAAGGGGCTCGCCTGAAACACCTGGATGAAGTTGGCGAGGGTCGGATGCTCGGGGATGAAGATCGGGGGATAGGCGATGTTCTCGATCTCGGTCTTGAGGGAGAGCGAGAGCATCCAGAGAAAGACCAGGATCGCCGGCGAGACGATCACCACCACCGCGAAGAAGAAGGCGATCTTCGACAGCACGCGCTTGATCGCCAGCTCGATGAGGCGCCGGCGCGGCGGCGCCGTGATCGTCCTCGCGGTCATGTCGACCACCGCGTGCGCTGGCGCACGTAGAGGAGCGTAAGCGAGAGGGCGATGATGAGGACGAAGAACACCACCACGACCGCCGAGGCGTAGCCGATGTTGTAGAAGGCGAAAGCCTGCAGGTAGAGGAAGATGTTGATGCGTCTCCGACGCGGTGCCGGGACCGCCCTGGCTGATGACGAAGATGATGTCGAAGGCCTTGACGGCATCGATGGTGCGGATGATCGCCGCCACCATCAGGAACGGCAGCACCAGGGGAAAGGTGATGTGGCGGAACATCTGCCAGGGCGTGGCGCCGTCGATCTGCGCCGATTCATAGGGCTCGGTCGGGAGCGCCGCGAGCCCGCCCAGCACGATCAGCATGACGAGCGGCGTCCACTGCCAGGTCTCGACCATCACCAGGCTCGGGATCACCGTGCCGGGATCGTAGACCCAGAGCTGCGGCGGAATGCCGGCGAGGCTCAGGAGATAGTTGAGCACGCCGAGCTGGGGATGGAACATCATGGTCCAGACCAGCGCCCACCGCCACCGGCGTCGCCATCATCGGCAGGATGAAGACGCCGCGCAGCAACCCCCTGAGCGGAAACTTGCGATGGAAGATCAGCGCCGCCATCGTGCCGAGGACGAGGGGCAGCAGCACCGCCAGCACGGTGTAATAGAGCGTGCGGACGAGCGCGCTGACGAAGCGCTCGTCGCTGACCAGATCTCTGTAATTGCCGAAGCCCACGAAGGAGCCGGGCTGGGCCAGCTTCCAGTCGTAGCTGCTCATGAAGAGGGTGAAGAGCCAGGGAAAGACGATGACGGCGAGGCGATGATGGTCATCGCCGGCACGTAGAACAGAAAATAGGGCCGGCCGCGGTCGGCGCTGGCGCCGCTGGTGAGGCGGCGCCAGAGCGAGCCGGACCCCGGTGCTCCGGCGGGGGGATTGGCGAGCGCCGCCCCGCCGCTCATGTCAGCGTCAGGCCTTCTCGGTCTTTTCGAGCACCGGCTTGAACGCGTCGGTCGCCTTCTTGAGCTCGGTGGCGGGATCGGCGCCGGTGATCATGTTGGTGAGGCCGACGCCGAAGGTGTCGCGGAACTCGGTGACCGCGACGATATCGGGCAATCCTGCCCGCGCGATCTTGATCGAGCCCGCCATGGCGTCCAGCCATTCCAGCTTCGGACCGGTGAGCTTGCCGGATTTCCGTACCGTCTCGTAGGCCGAGGCCCGCGGCGGCGCGCCGTACTGGCCCTCGAGATGGCGCTCGTTCATCAGCTTGCCGGTGGCCCATTGCACGTAGAGCCACGCCGCTTCCTGCTTCTTGCTCGACTTCGAGATGCCGACGCCGTCGCCGAAGAGGGCGGAGTGCTGCGCCTTGGGGCCCGGCGGCATCACGCCGTAGCCGACCTTGCCGACGACGCGGGACTTGGTCGGATCCTCCAGCGGCAGCGAGAAGCCGATGCCGTCGAGCCACATCGCGCCCTTGCCGAGCACGAAGCTGGTCTGGCATTCGTTCCAGTTGAAGCCGGCGACGCCGGGCGGGCCGCATTCCTTGTTGAGGATCTGGTAGATCTTCGCCGCCTCGATCGCCTCCGGCCCGTCGGTGTGCATGGTGAGATCGGCGTCGATGGGGTCGACGCCGTAGCCCAGCACGAAGCTGGTCCAGACCGGCACGTTGGCGTTCTTGAGGCCGCGCGAGAGGAATCCCGCGGTCTGCGTCTTGGGATCGTTGAGCTTGCGCGCGACGTCCACCATCTCCGTGAAGGACTTCGGATACTGCACGCCCTTCGCCGCGAACAGCTCCTTGTTGTAGTAGAGGATCCAGTAGTCGAGATTGATCGGGATGGTGTCGAGCCGCCCGTCCTTCTGGGTGGCGTAGTCGACCGCGCCCTTGGCGAAGTCGGGGAAGTCGTAGTCGGGCGTCGCGAGCTTCTGATCCTTGAGAAGATCGCGAAGATCCACCAGCCACTTGCCGCGGCCGTAGAGCTGCTTCTGCACGTGGTAGGACACGGTCACCACGTCGAAGCTGGTATTGCCGGAGCTGAACTCGATGGCGACCTTCTGGCGGTGCTGCTGCTCCGGCACCTTCTCGGAGCCGACGCTGATGCCGGTGAGCTCCTCGAATTCCTTCTCGTATTTCTGCCAGAGGTCGGCGCGCGGGCCCAGGGTGAGGGAGACCTCGAGATGCTCGCCCTTGAAGCGCTTCCAGTCGAAGCCGCTCTGGGCGATCGCCGGCGCCGCCACCAGCGAGCTCGATCCCAGCGCCGCGAGGCCGGCGCCCGCCTTCAGCACGTTCCGGCGGGAGATTTCGGGTGTCTGCGTCTTCCGGTCCTGCATGGCGTCTTCCTCCTGATTTGATCCGCTCTGACGGCGGGCTTTCGCGCGGGCGCCGGCTCTGCCGATCGGCGCCCGCGCATTAAGAGAGTGCGACGCGTACGCGGCGCCGCGCAACGGTCAAAACCTATGCCTTGTAAAACTGACATGTCAACGTGTAACATGCTGACCATTCAGAGTGATGCGCGTCGCCGGCGGCGCGCGACAGCAGCGGAGCCAAATGGCGCGATGAATCTGCGCGAGAAAGCCTACGAGAGCTTCCGGCAGCACCTTCTCAAGAAGAGCTTCCGGCCGGGGCAGTTCATCTCGCAGCGCGAGCTGGTGGCGCTCACCGGCCTGCCGCTGGGCGCGATCCGCGAGATGATCCCGCGCCTCGAGGCCGATGGCCTCATCGTCACCGTTCCCCAGCGCGGCATGCAGATCGCCACCGTCGATCTCAAGCTGGTGCGCAACGCCTTTCAGCTCCGCGCCGTATTGGAGCGCGAGGCGGTGGCGCATTTCGTGCGCACCGCCGGCGACGGGGAAATCGCGGCATTGGTTCGCGCCCATGCCGCGGTGATCCGGCGCGCCGAGCGCGGCGAGGTCACCAAGCAGCTTCTCGACGAGGCGCAGATGATGGATTGGGGCTTTCACGACGCCCTCATCGAGCGCCTCGACAACGAGCTCATCACCGGCATCTACCGCGTCAACAGCCTGCGCGTCCGCCTGATCCGGCTGGAGCAGTCGCTGCTCTCGGCGGAGAGCCTGCTGCCGGCGCTGCGCGAGCACGAGGTGATCCTCGCGGCGCTCGAGGCGCGCGACGCAGCGGCGGCGGTCGGGGCGATGGATCGCCACATCGCCAGCGCCCGGCTCCGCGCCATGGGAATCGCCGATCGGCCGGAGACGACGCCGCGTCCGGCGAGTGGCCGCGCCCAGCGTCGCACGGGAACCGGCTGATGCCCGCCACGCCCTCCCTGCGCGGCGTCTGGTGCGCCGCGCTCACCCCCTTCGATGCGCGCCTCGATGTCGACACCTCGGCCCTGGTGCAGCATTGCCGCCTGCTCCTCGCCGCCGGCTGTCGCGGCATCAGCCTCTTCGGCACGACAGGCGAGGGCACCGCGCTCAGTCCCGACGAGCGCAAGGCGGCGCTCGATGCGGTGGTGGCGGCCGGCATCTCCGGCGATCGCCTGATGCCGGCGGTCGGCTGCACCGATGTGCCGACCACGGTGACGCTCGGCGCCCACGCGGCCCAGCACGGCGCCGCCGGCTTATTGGTGCTGCCGCCTTTCTATCTCAAGGGCGTCACCGAGGAGGGCATCTACCGCCATTACGCCGCCGTCATCGACGGGCTCGGCGTCAAGGGCAATGGTCGCGTCCCGCGCCTCTGCCTCTACAACTTTCCGCTCCACACCGGCATCACCTTGCGCCCGGCGCTGGTGCGGCGCCTCGCCGACGCGTTTCCCGGCATCGTCGCGGCGGTGAAGGACAGCAGCGCCGACTGGCCGCTCTCCGCCGCATATCTCGACGCGCTGCCGGATCTCGACATCTTCGTCGGCGACGAGAAGAGCCTGGCCGCGGTCTTGGCCAAGGGCGGCGCCGGCGGCATCAGCGGTATGGCGAACGTCATAGCGCCGGCGCTGGTGGCGCTGTGCAATGCCGGCAAGGAAGAGAGAGCAGGCAAGCAGGCGGCGGTGTCGGCGGCGGTGGACGCGGTGATCGCGCATTCCTTCATTCCCACGGTCAAGGCGGTGCTCGCGATCCGGCATCAGCGGTCCGACTGGCTTCGCGTGCGGCCGCCGCTCGAGGAGGCGCCGGCTCGATCTCGGGCGCGCGGTCATCGATCAATTCAAGACGGCGGGTGTCGCCGCAGCGTAGCGGGAGGCGAGCCATGCTCAGGGGCATCGACCCGCTGCTGAGCCCGGATCTGCTGCAGGTGATGGCCGCGATGGGGCATGGCGACGAGCTCGCCATCGTCGATGCGAATTTCCCGGCCGCGAGCTGTGCCCGCCGTCTGCTGCGCGTCGATGGCGCCGCCGCACCGGCGGTGCTGAGCGCCGTGCTCTCGCTGCTGCCTCTCGACAGCTTCGTTCCGGAACCGGCGGCGGTGATGGCCGTCGTCGGCGATCCCGACGCGGAGCCGCCGCCGGTCCGCGAGTTCCGCGCCGTGCTGGAGCGCGCCGCCGGCAAGCCGGTGCCGCTCAAGATCCTGGCGCGGGCGGAGTTCTACGAGCGGGCGCGTCAGGCCTTCGCCGTCGTCGCCACCGGCGAGCGGCGCTTCTACGGCAACATCCTGGTGACCAAGGGCGTGATCGGCCCGGATGGAAGCTCGTGACTCCGTCGGCGCGGCGGATCGGCAAGGTGGCGCTGGGTCCGCTCGGCCTCGGCACCGCGCCGCTGGGCAATCTCTTCACGCCCGTCGACGAAACCACGGCGGTGGAGACGGTACGCCGGGCGCATGGGCTGGGCATCTCCTATATCGACACTGCGCCGCACTATGGCAACGGGCTCAGCGAGCATCGCGTCGGCCGTGCGCTCCGGAATTTTCCTCGCGACAGCTTCGTGCTCTCCACCAAGGTCGGTCGCCTCTTGAGCGCGGACGCGGCGGCGCCGCGCGACCAGCACGGCTATGTCGGCGTGCTGCCGTTCCGCCAGCGCTTCGATTATTCCTACGATGGCGCGCTGCGCTCCATCGAGGACAGCCTGCAGCGCCTGGGCCTGGCGCGGATCGATATCGCGCTGATCCACGACATCGACGCTTTCACTCATGGGCAGGATGCGCAGCCGCAGCGCTTCCGCGAGGCGATGGCGGGCGCCTTGCCGGCTCTCGACCGTCTGCGCGGCGAGGGCGTGATCGGCGCCGTCGGCCTCGGCGTCAACGACGCCGGCGTCTGCCTCGAGGCGCTCCGGCACGGCGGCTTCGACGGATTTCTTCTCGCCGGGCGCTACACGCTCATCGATCAGTCGGCGCTGGCGGAGCTGCTGCCCGCCTGCCTCGAGAAGAAGGCGACCGTCATCCTGGGCGGTCCCTACAACTCCGGCATTCTTGCCCGCGCCGCCGGCACCCCCGCCACCTACGACTATCGCCCGGCGCCGCCGGCGGTGCTGCGCCGCGTGGAGGAGATCGCCGCCGTCTGCGCCGAATTCGCGGTGCCGCTCCAGGCGGCGGCGCTGCAGTTTCCCCTCGGCCATCCCGCCGTCGCGACCGTGCTGCCGGGCGCGCGCAGCCCGGCCGAGGTGACGGCGAACCACGCCTTCGCGCGGCATCCGATCGAGCCGGCGTTCTGGCAGGCGCTCAGGGATCGACGCCTTATCGCCGCCGAGGCGCTGGTGCCAGGAGCGGGTCTCTGATGCGGATCGACGCGCATCAGCATTTCTGGCGCCTTTCCCGCGGCGATTATGGCTGGCTGACGCCGACGCTGGCGCCGATCTACCGGGATTTCGAGGTGCCGGATCTGGCGCCGCATCTCGCCGCCAACCGTATTTCCGGCACCGTGCTGGTGCAGGCGGCGCCCACCGAGGCGGAGACGCGGTTCCTGCTGCGCCTCGCGGCGGAGAGCGCCGGCCTCATCGGCGGCGTGGTGGGCTGGGTCGACTTCGAGGCGCCGGACGTGCGCGAGCGGCTGGCGCGGCTGGCAGCCAATCCGCTGCTCTGCGGCGTCCGGCCGATGATCCAGGACATCGCCGATGCCGATTGGATGCTGGAGCGCCGCCTGGACGAGGCATTCCGCGCCATCGTCGATCTCGACTTGCGCTTCGATGCCCTGGTGCAGCCGCGCCACCTGCGCAATCTGCGCCGGCTGCTCGATCGTCATCCCGATCTCAGGGCCGTGGTGGACCATGGCGCCAAGCCTGATATCGCGAATGGCGTGCGCGAGCCCTGGGCCGCCGACATCAGCGCGCCTGGCGCGGGAGACCCAGGCCTGGTGCAAGCTTTCCGGTCTCGTGACCGAGGCCAGGCCCGATTGGAGCGTGGCGGATCTCGCGCCCTATGCGGCGACATCTCCTCGACTGCTTCGGGCCCGCGCGGCTGATCTGGGGCAGCGACTGGCCGGTGGTAAACCTTGCCGGCGGCTACGAGCGCTGGTGGTCCGCGACGACATCGCTGCTCAGCGGGTTGCAGCCCGGGGAGCGCGATGCGATCCTCGGCGGCAATGCCGAGCGGTTCTACGGCCTGCAGGCGAGCTGACGCGGGAGTGCAACTCGGGAATGGCATCGGATTTGCTTGAGTTTCTGTAGCACCTTTAGGACACCACATGCCTCCGCCCGGAATCGGCCACAACCAGGGTCCACCGCTGGAGATCGGCGCCACCTGGACCCAGTACTGCTGGACCAAGGCCCATCGCCGTGCCTGGAAGACGCCGCCGCGGGAGATCGCGCTGGCGCGCCTCGCCCGCGCCCAAGAACTCGGCATGAGCTACCACGACTACCAGGCGGTAATTCTGGACAAGGGCATCTATCTCTGAGGCGTGTCGAATTTCGGACGTCCTACCTGGGCAGGGCGCGAACAGCCGCGCCGGTTTGACCCGCCAGCACCACGCCGCTACCATCCGCCGCCCTCCCTTCCGCCGGTGGCAGAGCAACGGCCGTGACCCCAGCGTTCCGCTTCGATCCCGTGACTCTGCCGCCGGAATGCCAAGCGCTCCGGCTCGAGGCGCGCGCGTTCCTGGCGGAGGCGCGGGCGAGCGACCTCTGGGCGCCGGCGGGAGATTTCGCCACCCATCATTCGGCCGCCTTCAGCCGCGCTCTCGGCGCGCGCGGCTGGATCGGCATGACTTGGCCCCGGCGCTACGGCGGCCACGAGCGGAGCGCGCTCGAGCGCTACGTCGTCACCGAGGAGATGCTGGTGGCGGGCGCGCCGGTGGCGGCGCATTGGATCGCCGACCGCCAGAGCGGACCGCTGCTGCTGCGCTACGGCAGCGAGGAGCAGCGCCAGGAATTCCTGCCGCGGATCGCCCGCGGCGAGTGCTTCTTCTGCATCGGCATGAGCGAGCCGGACTCCGGCTCCGACCTCGCTTCGATCCGCACGCGCGCCGAGCCGGTCGAGGGCGGCTTCCGACTTAACGGCCGCAAGGTCTGGACCAGCCACGCCCATCGCGCGCATTACGTGATCACGCTCTGCCGCACCGCGCCCGCTGACAGCGATCGCCATCACGGCCTGTCACAGCTCATCGTCGACGTGAACGCGCCCGGCATCACCGTGCGGCCGATCCGCAACCTCGCCGGCGATCTCGATTTCAACGAGGTGACTTTCGACGACGTCTTCGTGCCTGCCAACCGCCTGGTGGGGACGGCGGGCGAGGGCTGGAAGCAGGTCACCAGCGAGCTTGCCTTCGAGCGCTCGGGACCGGAGCGCTTCGTCAGCACCTTCCGCGTGCTGGTGGAGTTCGTCCGCCGCATCGACGCCGAGCACGTGGATCCGCGGGCGCAGGAGGCGCTCGGCCGCATCGCCGCCCATCTCTGGACGCTGCGGCGCATGTCGCTCTCCATTGCCGGCATGCTGCAGGCCGGCGAGATGCCCAATCTCGAGGCCGCCGTGGTGAAGGATCTCGGCAACAGCCTGGAGCGCGAGGTCCCCGAGCTGGTGCGCCTGCTGGCGCCGCGCGGGCAGCGGCCCGGCGGCAACGACGCCTTCGAGGCGACGCTGGCGGAGGCGGTGCTGCACGCGCCCTCCTTCACGCTGCGCGGCGGCACGCGGGAGATTCTGCGCGGCATCATCGCCCGCGGGCTCGACCTGCGATGAGCGACACTCTCGTCCACGATACCGCGCTGCGGCTCTTCGTCGATCTCTCGACGCCTGCCGTCATCAATGCCGCCGAGGCCGGCACCTGGCCCGCGGCGCTTTGGGACGCGGTGGAGGAAGCCGGATTTCTCGACGTGCTCGGCGTCGACGGTGGTGGCGTGCCGGAGGGGATCGAGGATGCGGTCGCCGTGCTCCGCGCTGCCGGCCGCCTCGCGGCGCCGATCCCGCTGGCGGAGACCATGCTGGCGCGCTGGCTCGCGGCGCGGGCGGGGCTTGCTCTGCTCGAGGGGCCCGTGGGCCTGATCGTCGAGACGCCGGACCAGCATTTCGAGCTCGGCGCGGATGGCAAATCCCTGCGCTTCGCTGGCGTCGCCGCCGCGGTTCCCTGGGCGCGCGACGCCCGCGGCATTCTAGTGTCGACGCGGGCGGCGACGGCGGTGCTGATGCCCGCGCTGACCGAGATCTCGCCGGGCCGCAATCTCGCGGGCGAGCCGCGGGACACCGTGACCTTCGACATGATCCTGCAGCCGGGCGCCGTGGCCGCGGCACCGGCGGGCGCCGGCGCCGCCACCGCGTTCCGCCTCGGCGCGCTCTTCCGCGCCGCGCAGATGGCGGGGGCGCTGGAGGCGGCGCTTGAGCTCGCCGTCACCTACGCCAACGACCGCGTGCAGTTCGGCCGTCCGATCGGCAAGTTCCAGGCGATCCAGCAGCAGCTCGCGATTGCCGCCGAGCAGGTGGCGGCGGCGGGCGTCGCGGTCGCGGCGGCGGGAAGTGCCATTCTTGACGGCGATATCGAGTTCGCCGCGGCGGCGGCGAAGCTCCGGGTCGGCGAGGCCGCCGGCAAGGTCTGCGACATCGTGCACCAGGTGCATGGCGCCATCGGCTTCACCCATGAGCATCGCCTCCATCACCTGACTCGCCGCCTCTGGTCGTGGCGTGACGAGTTCGGCGTCGAGAGCCAATGGGCTCTCGATCTCGGCCGCCTGATGATCGCCGAGGGCGCCGACGGCCTCTGGCCTTTCCTGGCGGCGCGCTGACGGGCATGCGGGATCAGCGGGCACTGCTCGACGTCGACGATCCCGAGACGCGCCGCTCCTGGTGGATCGCGACCGCCTCGATGCTGATCATGTTCGTGGGCTGGGGCGCGCCCTATGTGGTGGCGGTGGCGCTGAAGCCGATCGCCGCCGATCTCGCCGTGCCGCGCTCGATCCCGTCGCTGGCGACCTCGCTTGCCTATATCGGCAGCGGCGTCGGCGGCATCTTCATGGGGTGGTGGGCGGATCGCGTCGGCGCCATGTGGCCGGCGCTTCTCGGCTCGCTCATGGTGGGCCTCGGCGCCATGGTGGCGAGCGGCGGCACCGTCTGGCACCTCTATCTCGGATACGGCGTGATGGTGGGGCTGCTGGGCAACGCCGGCACCTTCGCGCCGCTGATGGCGAACACCAGCCGCTGGTTCGGCCGCCGCCGCGGCACCGCGCTTGCCCTGGTGGCGAGCGGCCAGCAGATCGCCGGCACCGTCTGGCCGCCGATCTTCCGCTACGGCCTCGATGCCATCGGCTGGCGCGCGACCCTGCTCTGGTACGGCGTGGCGGCGCTCGCCACCATGCTGCCGCTCTGCGTGCTGCTACGGCATCGGCCGCCGCCGCAGTCGGTCCGCGCCGCCGCCCACGAGGCGCGCGCCAGCGGATCGGCGCTCGGCCTGCCGCCCAATCTCGTGCAGGGCATGCTCTGCGCCGCCATTGTCTGCTGCTGCATCGCCATGGTGCTGCCGATGGCGCATCTGGTGGCGTTCTGCAGCGATCTCGGCTATGCGCCGGCGCGGGGCGCCGAGATGCTGTCGCTGCTGCTGGGCTCGGCCTTCATGAGCCGGATGCTCTGGGGCCGGCTCTCCGACCGTCTCGGCGGCCTCAGGACCGTGCTCATCGGGACCGCCGCGCAGGCGCTCTTTCTCTCCTGCTATGTTTTCGTCGACAACCTCGTGGCGCTCTACGTGGTCTCCGCCGCCTTCGGCATCGGCTTCGGTGGCATCATCCCGAGCTATGTGCTGGCGCTGCGCGATCTCTTTCCGGCCTCCGAGGCGGGCTGGCGCATCGGCACCCTGCTGCTGTTCGGCCTCGGCGGCATGGCGGTGGGCGCTTGGCTCGGCGGGTTCATCTACGACTGGTTCGCCTATTATCAGCCGGCCTTCGTCATCGGCGTGGGATTTAACCTGGTGACCGTGGCGCTGGTGGGCGCCCTGGTGCTGCGCAGCGCCCGACCGCCGCAGCCGCTGCCGGCCACCGCCTGACCGTCGCCGCTGGAGGAGTGACCGTGACCGACACCATCCGACTCGAGATCGAGGGCGCCATCGCCACCATCACGCTCAACCGGCCGGAGCGGATGAACGCCTTCACCTGGGAGATGATCGATGCCTGGGCCGACGCCCTCGAAGAGTGCCGCCGCAACGATGCGGTGTCCGTGGTGATCGTCACCGGCGCCGGCAAGGCGTTCTGCAGCGGCGGCGACATCGCGGACATGAAGCGGCGCGGCACGCAGACGCCGCTCGAGCGCAAGCGCGACCTGCAGGCCCATGTGCACCGCATTCCCTTCGCTCTCGAGGCTCTCGACAAGCCGGTCATCACCGCCATCAACGGCGCCGCCACCGGCGCCGGCATGGATCTGGCGCTGATGACCGATCTCCGCATCGCTGGCGAGAGCGCTCGGCTCGGCGAGACCTACGTCAAGGTCGGGCTGGTGCCAGGGGCGGGTGGCGCCTGGCTGCTGCCGCGCCTTGTCGGTGTCGCGAAGGCACTGGAGCTGTTCTGGACCGGCGAGCTCATCGATGCCAACGAGGCGCTGCGGATCGGACTCGTCAACCGGGTGGTGCCGGATGCGGAGCTGATGACGACGACGCGGACGCTCGCCGAGAAGATCGCCGCGGCGCCGCCCCTCTCCGTGCGCTACATCAAGCGCGCGGTCTATCAAGGGCTGGAGAGCGACCTCCGCACCGCCCTCGACCTCATCTCCTCGCACTACGCGGTGGTCACCGCCTCGGACGATCACCGCGAGGCGGTCGCCGCTTTCCTCGAGAAGCGGAAGCCGAAGTTCACCGGCAAATAGGATCGAGCACTACTCCGCCGCTCTCGCCTCCGGCACCACGCCCATCTGGCGACCCGCGAGCAACGTCGCAATGAGTCCGCAGGCGACCGCGAAGGATAGCCACACGGTGGCCATCGCCTTGTTGCCGGTGGTGTGGATGAGATAGGTGCTGACCGCCGGAGTGAAGCCGCCGAAGAGAGCGGTGGCCAGGCTGTAGGCGAGGGAGAAGCCGGCGCGCCAGGCCGCCAGCGTGGTGAATCGAAAGCTGCCGACGCCACAAATCCCCGGCGTTTGCCCTGGCGAAAAGTTGGGACTCTCTCTACTTTTTCTACTCCGCCTTGGAAAGACGGCAGGGTTCCCATGTCCCGGATGACAATCGCCATTGCCTGCATCGTCCTGTTTGTCCTCGCCTGGGGGTTCCAGTTCCTGGGCGAGGTTCTGCGGCCGCCGGACGCGGCGCTCGTGCCGCTGGGTCGCGAGCTTGTCGGCGCGGTGAGGATCTACGGCTTCGCGGCCGTCATCCCCGTGGTGGTCTGGATGTTCGGGCGGTTTCGCCCGGGCAAGGCGATGGTGCCGCTCATCATCTGGGGCGGGCTGGTGGTCGTCCTTGGCAGCATCAGCGTCACCGGGGCGATGCTCCGGAGCGGCGACCTGAAGCTGAGCACTCTGCTCCCCGCCGGCGTGACGCAGACCGCCAAGTTCAAGGAGAACTACCTCAGCAGCGCGCGCAAGTCCTGCATCGACCAGGCATCGAAATCCCTGGCGCAATCCGGCACCTTCTCGTCGCAGCAGATCGAGACCTACTGCGGCTGCTTCGCCAGCGGCAGCGTCGAGGAGATCTCCGACGACGACGTCGCCTATATGACGGATCACCTCGGCAGCTTCCCGCCGGGCTTGACGGAGAGGATGAAGCCGATCGCCACTGCCTGCGTGAAGGCGGCGATGGGCAAGTCCGGCTGATCGCCGCCGAATTCCACCCTACCGCAGTCCGAAATAGGCCCGCCGGAGCGCGTCGTTGGCATGCATCTCCGGCACCGTGCCGGCGAAGCCGATGCGGCCGCCGTCGAGGGTGTAGACGCGGTCGGCGAGCTCCAGGAATTTGACGTTCTGCTCGGCGATCAGCAGCGCCAGACCCTGCTCGCGGAATCTCGCGAGCACCTGGATAACCTCTTTTACAAAGAGTGGTGAGAGGCCGGCCGACGGCTCGTCCATCACCAGGAGGCGCGGATTGCCGGCGAGCGCCTTGGCGACGCCCAGCATCTTGCGCTGGCCGCCGGAGAGGCTGCTGGCGAGCGCGCGCTTCTTCTCCGCCAGCACTGGAAAGATCTGATAGAGCTCCTCGGCGCGCCGGCTCGCCTCGCGGGTGCCGAGGAACTGCGCGCCGATGCGGATGTTCTCCTCGATGGTGAGGCCCGGGAAGCCCGCGGTCTCGGACATGTAGACCATGCCGCGCCGCACGCGATGATCGGTGCGGAGCCCGGTGATCTCGGCGCCGTCGAAGCGGATCGTCCCGCGCCAGGCCGGCAGCAGCCCCATCAACACCTTGAGGAGCGTGGTCTTGCCGGCGCCGTTGGCGCCCAGCAGCACCACGGTCTCCCGCGCATGAACCGCGAGGCCGGCGCCCCATAGCACCTGCACGCGGCCATAGCCGCTTTCGAGACCCTCGGCGTCGAGGAGGGGTGCCGCGCCCGGTTCAGGCATGCTCGGCTCCGAGGAACACTTCCACCACCTTGGGATCGCGGACGGCGTCGGCGAGCACGCCCTCGAAGATCTCCTTGCCGGCATTCAGCACGATGACGCGGTCGGTGATCTCCTCGATGAAGCCCATGAGATGCTCCACCACCAGGAGTGCGATGCCGGAGGCTGCCAGATCCTTGAGCCGGGCCGCCACGTGCTCCAGCTCCTGCGGGTTGAGGCCTGCGGCGAGCTCGTCGACGCAGAGCACCCGCGGCCCGGTGGCGAGAGCGCGCGCCAGATCCAGCATCTTCTGCTGCGCGCTATTGAGCTCGCCGGCACGGCGGTCGGCTGACGCCGCGAGGCCGAGCATCTCCAGCAACGCTTGGCCATCCACCTCGCCCGCGGGATGGCGGCCATAGGCGATGGCGACGGCGAGGTTCTCGCGCACGGTGAGCGTCAGGAACGGCTTCGGCACCTGGAAGCTGCGGTTGATGCCGCGATGGACGAGACGATGGGATGGCAGGCCGCCGATCGGCTGCCCTTCCAGATAGACCGCGCCGCCGTCCGGCGGGTAGAGGCCCGATATGACATTGATGCAGGTGGTCTTGCCGGAGCCGTTGGGGCCGACAAGGCCGAGGATCTCGCCGCGGTTCAGATGGAAGCTCACGCCATCGAGGGCGCGGAAGCCGCCGAAGCGCTTCACCAGGTTCTCGACCCTGAGGAGAGGCTCAGGGGACATCGAGCCCCCAGCGGCGCATCAGGGAGGCGAGGCCATTGGGCAGGAACAGCACCAGCCCCATGATCAGCAGCCCGTAGATAAGCTGGAAATACTGCGGCTCGGAGATGCCGATGACGTTGTAGAAGCCGTAGAGGATGACGACGCCGAGCAGCGGCCCCAGCACCGTCGCGGTGCCGCCGAAGAGCGCGAAGACGATGGCGAAGATGGTGAACTCGCCGGAAAACGCGGTATCGGCGTAGAAGACCGAGATGTACCAGGCATAGACGCCGCCCACGAGCCCGGCGATCAGTGCCGAGAGCAGCCAGGCGATGATGCGCCCGCGCACCACGTCGATCCCCGCCATGGCGGCGCTCACGGCATCCTCGCGGATTGCCTGCAAGGCCAAGCCGAAGCGGGAGTTGCGGAGATAGATGACGAGGGCCAGCGTTCCCGCGAGGACGGCGAGCGCGGTGCCGTAGGCGAAGTTGGGCGCGAAGACGCCGGAGAGCGAGACGCCGTAGGGACCGCCGGTGATGTGCTCGAGGGCGGGATTGGAGACGACCTGCAGCACTGCCAGCGCCGCGGCCAGATTCGCGATCGAGAAATAGGCGCCGGAGAGGCGGAAGAGCGGCGTCAGGATGAGGCCCAGCAGCACCGCCGCCGCACCCGCCGCCGCCAGCGCCAGCAGCGGCGGCGCGTGCAGATGCATCACCATCAGCGAGAAGCCGTAGGCGCCGGTGCCGAAGAATCCCACATAGCCGAAGGGCAGATATCCCGTGAAGCCGTAGATGATGTTGACGCCCTGGGCCAGCGCCATGAACACCACGAAATTGAACAGCAGGAGATGGTTGCTATAGACGCTCGGCAGCAATGCCAGCGCCGCGATGACCGGCACCAGGATGAGGAGAATGTCGCGGACGAACCTAGGCACGGCGCACCTGCCGTCCGAGCAGGCCGCTCGGCCGCAGCAGCAGCACCGCGATCAGCACGAGATAGGGCAGCAGATTGGCCCAGGAGCTGAAGAAGGTCTGCATGAACATGTAGGAGATGCCGTAGAGGATGCCGCCGAGCACGGTACCCAAGGGATTGCCGAGCGAGCCGATGACGATCACCGCGAAGGAGCTGATGGTGACGTCGACACCCATCGCCGGTGTCACGATGGTCAGCATGAAGGGCGCGAAGACGCCGGCGACGGCGGCAAGCCCGAGCCCGATGCCGAAGGCGATGGCGGAGATGCGGTGCACGTCGATCCCGGTACTGACAGCCTCCTCGCGATGCACCATCACCGCGCGGGTGAGGTAGCCGAGCCGCGTGCGGTAGAGATAGAGGTAGATGCCGAGGACGGCGACGAGGCTCACGCCCGCGCTGATCACCCAGGTCTTGGGAAAGCTCTGACCGAGGATGTTCATCGGCCCCACCGCAAGCGCGCGGCCGGGGATCGAGCGCTCGCTGGTGCCGAAGGCGATGGTGGCGAGCGCCTCCACCACCTGGGAAAAGCCGAAGAACAGGATGATCGACAGCATCTCCGGATCCCGCGCGGTGAGGAGGCGCGGCACCAGCAGATAATAGAGCGGGAAGGTGAGCAGTGCGAACAGCACGAACACGAAGACCACCGCCACCAGCGGCGAGATGCCGGCGAGCTGGAACGCAAAGTAGGCGGTGAAGGCGCCCAGCATCAGAAAATCGCCGTGCGCCAGGTTGACGATGCGCATGACGCCGAAGATCAGATTGAGGCCGAGGCCGATCAAGCTGAAGTAGAGGCCATAGATGAGGCCGCCCACCACGGCGTAGGCGACTCCGTCGAGGATCTCGGAGAAGGGCATCGTCCGGTGCGGCGGGAGCTAGAGCGGAAGAAAAGACAAGTGGCCGGCGCCAGGGCTGCGCCGGCCGCGCACACGCGATCTCACGGGGCGGGATAGACCGGCTTGCCGGTCGCGGTCTCGTGCGGATAGACGCTGACGAACTTGACGCCGTCCTTGCCGTTCGGCACCAGCTGGCCCAGCGGCGTCAGGGAGCCGATCTGCGCGCCCATGGCGTCGATCTCGAAGAGGCCGTCGAGGGTATGAAATTTGCCGGAGACGTCGGTGAAGGCCTGGCGCAGATCGAGCTGGTCCATGCTCTTGGTGACCGAGAGCGCCTTCTCGATCGCGAGCCCGGTGGTATAGCCCGCCACCGAGTTGAAGCCGTACTCGATCTTGCCGTCGGAATACCGCTTGTTCCACTCGGCGCGGAACTGCGTGATGTTCATGCCGAAGTCCGGCTTGTACTCGAGCTCGGAGGAGGGGACGTAGGTGTAGACGTATTCGAGGCCCTTTGCGCCGACGTTCTTGAGGAGAAGCTCGGTCTCTAGGCCGGGGTAGATCGCGAACAGCATCTTGAACTTGACGCCGTTGTCCTGGAGGTTGCGGAGGAACGCGATATCGTTCTGGTCGTAACCCAGGTGCACGACCGCGTCGGGCTTCGCCGCCTGCAGCTTGTTGATCGCCACCGTGTAGTTCGAGGTCTCGGTCGGAATGCCCTCGTCGTAGACGAGCTCGACGCCGCTGTTCGACTCCTTGATGAACTTGCGCACCGCGTTCGCCTGGGTCCCGGTGAAGTCGTTGGTGGCATAGAGCATGGCGACGCGCTTGATGCCGAGCGCCGGCCCGTCATGGGTGAGAAAGTCGGCGAGCGGCTTCGGCCAGATGCTGGAGACGGGATCGGCGATCAGCACGATGTAGGGATTGTCCGGCGTGAAGAAATTGGCGCCGGTGCCGGTCTGGTCGATCAGCAGCACCTTGTGGTCGCGCGCCAGCGGCACCGCCACCGAGGTCAGCACCGAGCCGGAATCGGCGACCAGCAGGTCGACCTTGTCCTGGGTGATGAGCTGATTATAGAGGGTGGAGGCGGTCGCGGTGTTGCTCTGGTCGTCGTAGGCGACGAGCTTTACCGGGATCTTTTTGTTGAACGGCTTCACGAACACACCGCCCTCGGCGTTCTTCTGCTCGACCCAGATCTTGAGGCCGGCATTGACGGGCATGGAGATGCCGGCGAAGCGGCCGGACGACGCGTAGAGCGTTCCCACCTTGATCTCGGCGGGCGCGTCCGCCGCCCGGGCGGCGGGCGCCGCGGCGATCAGCGCCGGCAGCACGAGAGCAGCAAGATATCTGCGGATCATAGACGTTTCCCCAAGTTTTCTGGCCTGTGCGAGCCCGCAATCTAGCGGCGAGGCTCCGGGGGGTCAACGCGGGGATCAGTACACGCGCTCCTTCGGAGGGATCAACGCCACCTCGTTCGAAAGCGGCTGCAGATGAACCGGCCGGTGGTCGAGCCGGACACCACCCTCGTCATCGAGCCAGGAGAGGATGTGCTTCGCCCATATTGTTGAGCGAGGCCGCCCTGCCGCCCTGCGCCGCCACCGTGTGACTGCGCGTCGGGAACACCTTGGTGACGCAGGCCGTCGTCAATCCCGATGCCGCCATTCCCAAGGCGGCGCGCAGGCCGGTGCCGCCGGCACCGACGATCGCCACGTCATAGCTGTGCTCGATGATTTCGTAAGCCTGCGCCATCGCGGCGTCGCTCCCCCGGCGCGGCGTCAATGGCCGGCGCTCTGACCGCCATCGACATGGAGGATCTCGCCGGTCACGAAGCTCGCCGATTCCAGATAAAGGATCGCCCCGACGACGTCGGAGACCTCGCCCATGTGTCCGACCGGGTGAAGAGTGTCGAGTGTCCCGTGGGTCTCAGCGGGATGCATCGGCGTCTTGATGACGCCGAGCGCGACCGCGTTCACGCGAATGCCACGCTTCGCGTATTCGATGGCGAGGGACCTGGTCGCCGCGTCGAGGCCGCCCTTTGTCAGCGACGCCAGCACGGAAGGTACGCCGGAGTTCGCGTGGTCGACGAGGCTCGTGCTGATCTGGACGACATGGCCGCTGCCGCGCTTCTCCATCTCGGCGATGGCGAGCTGGGTGATGTGGAAGAATCCGGCGGTGTTGACGCCGAGGATGGCGGCGAAATCGGCCCCGGTGTAGCGCGTGAAGGGCTTGGCGATGAAGATGCCCGCATTGTTGACGAGCGTGTCGATGCGCCCGAACCGTGCCACGCCTTCGGAGATCGCCCGCACCGCCGTCTTCCGGTCGGCGATGTCGCCGGGGACGACGAGAACGTCGTCATCGTCCCACGGCTTGACGGACCGCGCCGTCGCGACCACGCGATAGTCGCGCTCGCGATATGCCTTGACCAGGGCCGCGCCGATGCCTTGCGACGCCCCGGTGATGACGGCCACTTTCCTGTCGGCGCTCATGATGGCTTCCTTTCTTGCTGGTGGTGGCAGCTATTTTTGCCCACCGGGACGCACGGTGCCTTTCGATAGAGAGGTATTTGTTGGCGATGCTTTTCAGCCGTGCCCGGACTTGCGCGGATCGTCGCCGGGGTTCAGGTATTCGAGGCCCAGCGGACCGACGGCGCTTACCTGGGTGACGTACTCGCCGGATTTTGCCCAGTGAAAGTGCCAGGTATCGCCGGGCAGAACGATGACGCTGCCGGGAGGATAAGCCTTCACCTTGTCGCCGTCGAAATGATCGCCGAGGCCGATGTAGAAAACGCCGGACATCACCGTGTAGATTCTGTCCTCGGGATGCCGGTGCGGCATCAGCTTCACGCCCGAGGGCACCTTGACCCTGATCACGTAGGGGCCGGGCTCCGAGGGGTGGCCGACAAGGACGGCGAGACGGGCCGAGGGTGGAAAGGCCGGAAACGGCTTCCACTCGATGTCCTCGGGCAGGACCGATCTGAAGACAGATTCGTCTGGCTGGTGGGATCGAGCCATTGCGGCTCTCCTCATCTGGGCGCCGCGTCCGAATCTTATCACCGTCGGTGAGCGCTCGGTTCTCGGTATCGGGATCCTACTTTCACAGAACCATATAGTGGCGGAATTCCGGAGCCGCCACGCGCTTGCCTCACGAGAGGCGCAGGTTCGACCTAAACGGCGCAATTCCCGACACGCATCGGGCCACCATTTGCCGCAGCATCCATGGATCAGAAACGACCTCGGTGCTTCGCTCCTCGCGGGTTTGCAGTGTGCACTCGCGTGGAGGCTGCTCATTTGCATCCGAGCGCAATTTGGAGTTGCCCGTCATCGACAAGGGAGGATCTACCATGAAGATCGTCGTCATCGGTGGGACCGGCCTGATCGGCTCGAAGACCGCCGCCATCCTGCGCCAGGGCGGCCATGACGTCGTCGCCGCCTCGCCGAATACCGGCGTCAACACCATCACCGGCGACGGCCTCAAAGAGGTCATACCCGGCGCGCAGGTGGTGATCGACCTCGCCAACTCGCCGTCATTTGAAGACAAGGCCGTGCTGGAGTTCTTCGAGACCTCCGGCCGCAACCTTCTCGCGGCGGAGACCGCGGCCGGCGTCCGGCACCATGTCGCGCTCTCCATCGTCGGAACCGACCGGAGCGACAATGGCTATTTCCGCGCCAAGGTCGCGCAGGAGAAACTGATCAAGGCGTCCAGCATCCCCTACACCATCATCCGCTCGACCCAGTTCATGGAATTCCTCGGCGCCATCGCCGATTCCGGTGCGAAGGGAAACATGGTCAGGATTTCGCCCGGCCTGTTCCAGCCCATCGCCTCGGACGACGTTGCCGCCGCCGTCGCCGATGTGGCGGTCGCGGCGCCGCGAAACGGCATCGTCGAGATCGCCGGCCCGGAGCGTGCGCCGTTCAACGAAATTGTTGCCCGGTATCTGAAGGCGGTCGGCGACCGGCGTGAGGTCGTGAGCGACCCCGAGGCCCGGTACTTCGGCGGCCGGGTCGAGGAGCGCTCGCTCGTGCCGTTGGGCGAGGCGCGCCTCGGCCGCGTCGGATTGGACGAATGGATTCGCCGCTCGCGGGCAAGAGCCTGATCCCGCATCCGCCAACCGAAGGGCCCAAAGCGGGCGGGTCGGTGGGCGCGCATGAGAGAGGGAGAGAATGATGGCAGAAGGACCGCAGGCGGACCGCAGGCGGGGCTGACCCATAGCCGGTCCCTGATCGTCGACCCGAGCGTCACCGTGCCCGCGCTGCCACGAGCGCGCCGTCATCGATCCGGCCAGGTTCCTGGCGCGGCTGGAGAAGGCGGCAGGAGGAGCGGCGGCGAGCATCGCCGGATCGAGGCGAAAGCAAAAGGAGGGTTCGGATGGATTTTTGCGATCGCCACGTGGTGGTAACCGGCGGCACCGGCGCTTTGGGGCGCGCGGTGGTGGGCGCCCTGCTGGCGGCGGGCGCCCATTGCCATGTGCCCTATCGGCAGGAGCGGGAGACGGAGGGCCTTCCCGGCGGGGCGCTGAGCCTGATTCCGGCGCCGAGCCTGGCGGATGAGGCGGCGGTGACGAAGCTCTATGGCGGGCTGCCTTCGCTCTGGGCCTCAATCCATATCGCCGGCGGCTTCGCCTTTGCGCCGCTCACCGATACCAGCGGAGAACTGCTGCGCCGGCTGATCGACGACAATCTCGTGAGCTGCTTCCTCTGCTGCCGCGAGGCGGTGGTGGCGATGCGTCGGGGCAAGGGCGATGGAAGCCCCGGGGGGCGCATCGTCAATGTGGCGGCGCTCCAGGCCCTGGAGCCGCGCAACGGGGCGAAGATCAGCGCCTCTACCGCCGCCAAGGCCGGCGTCGCCGCGCTCTCGGCGGCTCTCGGCGAGGAGCTGGCTGGGGAGGGCATCCTGGTCAATGCGGTGGCGCCCTCGATCATGGATACTCCCACCAACCGGCGCGACATGCCGAAGGCCAATTTCGATGCCTGGCCCAAGGTGGAGGAGGTGGCGGCGACGATCCTCTTCCTCGCCTCGCCCGAGAACAAGGTGAGCCGGGGCGGCGTGGTCCCGGTCTTCGGGGCTTCCTCCCAATCGGCGGCGTCGTAGTCGCCCCGGCCAAGCGGATAGTGGTTCGTTGCGGCGGATGTCGAAAATCGACCGATCAATGCTGAGGGCTCCATGAAACGCATTCTCTGTTCGCTGCTCGTCGTCATCCTGCCGTTCGGCAGCGCCCTCGCGGATGCGCCGAAGTCAAAGAACGCCAAGGTGACGCTGGTCTATCAACACGAGCTGCCGAACGTTCCCGGCAAGAGCATCAAGGGCGTGCTCGTCGAGTACGGCCCGGGCGGCTACTCGCCTGGTCACATGCATCCCAAATCCGCCTTCATCTACGCGACCGTGCTCGAGGGGGCGATCCGCAGTCAGGTCAACGACGGACCGGTGACGACCTACAAGGCCGGCCAAAGCTTCTCCGAGATGCCCGGCGACCGCCACGGCGTCAGCGCCAATGCCAGCAAGACGAAGCCGGCCAAGCTCCTGGCGGTGTTTGTGGTGGACACGAACGAGACGGAGTTGACGATCCCGCTCGGAAACTGAGGTTTCATATCTTTCGTGCGGAGATATCGCGGCGCGAGACGTGAGTGGATTTCAGGCATTGGGGTGCAAACTCAGGGTTCCCAGACGTCATGGCCGTCGAGAAGCAAGACGCTGATAAAGACGAGTCGAGTCCGACGGAGGCTCCCGCGGCCGAGGAGGGCGCTCCGGTCGAGCACGCAGCCGCCGCACCGTCGGGTGATCCGTCCACGCGAAGACGGAAGTTGCTTATGGGCGCGCTTGGCGCACTGGTCCTGGCGGCAGTCCTCGTCTTCGGCATTCCTTATATCCACCGCGCTCTGAACACGGTTTCGACGGATGACGCTTACGTCAACGGTCACGTGACGTTCGTCGCCCCCCGCGTCGGAGGCCAGATTGCCCGGGTTCTGGTGGACGACAATAACCGTGTGCACAAAGGCGATCTCATCGCCGAGCTGGACAAGGAGCCATACCAGGTCGCGGTCTCCGAGAAGCAAGCCGCCGTCGACACGGCGACCGCGGATCTGCAGGCGGCAACGGCCATGGCACGCGGCATCGAAGCGCAGGCCAGCGGTGCGCGCTGGAAGCTGCAGAACGCCGTGCAGGACGTCAACAACCAGATCGCTCTTTTGCATGCTCGGGTTGCCGCTCTGGACAAGAGCAAGGCCGCGTTGGCTTTGGCGCAGGTCGAATTCGATCGCGTCAAGCAGCTGCTCCCGACTGGGTATGCGACTCATGAGCTTTACGACCAACGGCAAGCGCAGTTGACGACCGCCTCCGCAGCCGTCACCGAATCCCTGGCCGAAATCTACCAGGTCCGAGCTTCCTTGGGTCTGCCGCCGCAACCCGGGAAGGGCGAGGATCTCGGCCAAGTGCCGCCCGATCTCGATCAGACGTTTTCGACGGTTCTTCAGGCGCAGTCCGAGCTGATCCAGAGCGCGGCTCAGCTTGGCGTCGTCCATTCGTACGAGCAGAGCCCGAAGCAGATGCTCGCCGAGTTCGAGGCGCAGGGCGACATCGACCGCACCTTCGCCCGGCTCGCGGCGGAGGCTCCGGCCGTCAAGCAAGCCGAGGCCAAGCTCGAATCCGCCAAGCGCGATCTCGCCCAGGCCGAGCTGAACCTTCGTTATTGCGACATCGTCGCGGAGATAAACGGCGTGGTCACGCGCCGGAACGTCAATCCGGGCGACTACGTTCAAACCGGCCAGAACCTCATGGCGATCCGCTCGCTCGACGAAATCTGGGTCGATGCCAATTTCAAGGAGACGCAGCTCGGCGACATGCGCATCGGCCAGCCTGTCGATCTGCATGTCGACATGTACGGAGGACGTGTCTTCAAGGGCCGGGTCGCCGGCTTCACGATGGGGACGGGATCGACGCTCTCGCTGCTCCCGGCGGAGAACGCCACGGGCAACTTCATCAAAGTGGTACAGCGGTTGCCGGTCCGGATTGAGCTCGACGGATACGACCCGGACAAGACTCCGCTGTTCATCGGTACTTCCGTTGTTCCAGACGTTTACATAAACAAGCCAGCGACCGGACCCGATGCGGGAAAGTTCCTGCAAGCCCACCTCATCCCTCAATCACAAACTACTGGCTCGCTTCAGCGCTCGCCGGACGCCCCCCAATGACGGTCGCCGCGATTTCGCCCGCCAGACCCCGTGCGGCGGGAAACCCGTGGGTGGTGGCCGCCATCGTCGTGGTGCCGACGTTCATGGAGGTGCTCGATACCACGATCGCGGTGGTGGCGCTGCGGTACATCGCAGGAGGCCTCTCGGCCACGGTCGATGATGGCGAATGGGTGCTCACCAGCTATCTTGCCGCCAACGCGGTCATCCTGCCGATCACGGGTTGGCTGAGCGCCCATCTGGGCCGACGCAACTACTTCCTGCTGTCGATCGCGGTATTCACCCTCAGTTCCGCGCTCTGTGGAATGGCCGGCAGTCTCGGTCAGCTGATCCTGTTCCGCGTCATTCAGGGCCTGGCGGGCGGCGGCCTGCAGCCCAGCAGTCAGGGCGTGCTGCTGGACGCCTTCCCGCCGGAGAAGCAAGGCGCCGCCATGACCCTGTTCGGCTTGGCTGCCCTGATCGCGCCGGTCGTCGGCCCGACCCTCGGCGGCTGGATAACGGACGAGTACAACTGGCGATGGGTCTTTTTGATCAACGTGCCCGTCGGTCTTCTGGCGCTTGCCGCGTGCTATGCCAAGCTCCGCGACCCAGAGGATCTTGTCGCCCAACGCCTGGAGTTGAGGAAGCGGCCATTCCAATTTGACTCGATCGGCTTGTCCCTGCTGGTCATCGTCATGGTCTCCTGGGAAGTCATGCTCAGCAAGGGTCAGGAGTGGGACTGGCTCGGCGATCCGTCCTGGCGTGTGCAGACCTTGGCCATTTGCTTCGCGGTGGGTCTCGTTGCGCTGGTCTGGTGGGAGTTGCGCCACCGCAACCCGGTGGTGAATTTCCGGCCGTTGCGTGAACGCAACTTCGCCGCCTGCTGCATCATCATCTGTTGCGCTTATGCCGCGCTCTACGGTGCCAGCACATCGTTGCCGGGGCTGCTTCAGTCACTGTTTGGCTATGATGCGCTGGACGCCGGACTGGTCATGTCGCCGGGCGGTATCTTTGCGCTTCTGGCAATGCCGATCGTCGGCCTCTTGCTTGGTCGGGGGGCGGATGCCCGGTGGCTGATTGCCGTAGGCCTGTTGGGCATGACCGCTGGGAACTATTGGATGTCCCAGATGAACCTGGACGTCAGCCCGGGCGAGGTGGTCTGGCCGCGCGTGGTCCTGGTCGCAGGGCTGGCGGTATGTTTTGCGCCTGCGAATGTGGCAGCCTACCTCTATACGCCGAAGGAGTTGCGCGGCGCCGCTGTCGGGCTATTGAGCCTGCTGCGCAACGAGGGCGGCAGCGTCGGAACATCGCTGGCCCAGACCTTCAACGAGCGCCGTGATCAGTTCCACACGCTCCGCCTCGGCGAGTACCTCGATCCCTTCAACGCGGCCGCGCATGTCTTTCATGGCGCGCGCTCAGGCGTTTTTCCTCCAGCAGACCGCCGATCCCGTCGCATCGGGGCAACTGGCCTTGCAGCAGCTCGCAAAACTTCGCCAGCAGCAGGCATCGTCGCTGGCATATTTCGACAGCTTCTGGATCTTCGCCGTCGTGACGTTTTTGCTCCTGTTCCCGGTTCTGTTCATGAAGCGCTCGGTGGCGGAGAAAGGTGCTCGCATTGGTGCGGAGTGAATAGATAAATGCGTTTTCCGCGAGCAGCGGCACGTTGGCTCGCGGTTGATTACTTCAAGCCGACAGCGATGACCGATCGTTCGCTGCGTGGGTTGCAGTGACCGCCCCAGATTTGGAGGTTTACGTTGAACGAAAGATCTTCTGCACGACGTGGTACTCACGCGGAAGTGGCGCCGGAGACCGGGAGCGATCCGCGGGAGCCCGCGGACGTGCTGGCGCGGCTGCCCGGCAAATCTCGCCAGCTGAGCAAGACGCACAGACAACCGAAACGGTCGGCCTTCGAGCGCGTTGTCCTGCTCCTCCAGGGTGGCGGGGCGCTGGGGGCCTATCAGGCCGGGGTCTATGAGGCGCTGGCAGAGGCAAACCTCCATCCCGATTGGGTCGCCGGCATCTCGATTGGGGCGGTCAACGCCGCGATCATCGCCGGCAACGCGCCGAACCTGCGCGTCGAAAAACTGAGACAGTTCTGGGAGGGCATCACCAAGTCATGGTTCGACGCTGGCGCCGGGAAACTGGGGTCACTGCTGGCGCGCGGAGATTCCGCGCGCGGTTCCATTAATCAAGTGAGCGCCGCAGTGGCTCTCATGAATGGGGCGCCCGGGTTCTTCCAACCACGGATCCCGAACCCATGGTTTCATCCCCCCGGCACGGTCGAGGCGACCAGCTACTACGATACGGCACAGCTCAAGGCGACACTTGAGTCGGTGATCGATTTCGACCGGGTGAACGCCGAGGGCGCCAAAACCCGTCTCAGTCTCGGCGCCGTCAACGTGCGCAGCGGAAACCTGGTCTATTTCGACTCGCCGAGCCAGGTCATCAAGCCGGAGCATGTGATGGCGAGCGGCGCGCTGCCGCCCGGCTTTCCGGCGATCGAGATCGAAGGCGAGCATTACTGGGATGGCGGGCTGGTGTCGAATACGCCGCTTCAGTGGATTGCGATGACGCAGCAGCGGCCACCGGACACGCTCGCTTTCCAGGTCGATCTCTGGAGCGCGCGAGGTGAGTTCCCGCGCAACCTTGCCGAAGTGGCGACCCGCCAGAAGGAAATCCAGTACTCGAGCCGAACCCGCGCCTTCACCGATTACTTCAAGCAAATGGCAAAGCTGCGAAACATGCTCGCCGCGCTCCTCGAGGAGCTGCCGGAGGAAATGAAGCAGCGCGAAGAAGTGAAATTCCTGAGCTCGGCCGCGGACCGGCACGCGGCCAACATCGTGCAGCTGATCTATCGGGCAAAGGGCTACGAAGGCGATTCCAAGGACTACGAGTTCTCGCGCCGCTCGATGGAGGAGCACTGGCAGACCGGCTACTATGACGCGGTGCACGCGCTCCGCCATCCGGAAATTTTCGAGCGATCAACCAGCCGGTACGAAACGCTCGTCACCTTCGACTTCAGCCGTGATCGGGGCGATTGAGGCAGACGCCAACGATAGGCGGCCCGTCATCCTCGCCCGGCTCGCGTCCGAGCAAGATCTCCTGAGCCTATCCCAGCGCCGCTTTCACGTTGTCCGGCGATCTCTATCGTCGCAGCGGAAGCCGCGGCATGTCCGCTCAGCAACAGAAACAAACCTGTCGTTCGGAACCGCGTTTCGTCCGCTTATGACCCGGAGCGGTCATTGCGCCAATCTTCGAATGATCGATTGAGCCTGGCTGGAAATTTCGCGGACGATCTCGCCAGCCGGCCGCACCGTCGAGACAAGGCCGACGCTCTGTCCGGCCCACAGCGACATCGCTTCTACATCACCTTCGGTGTTGGCGGCCGGCGTGTACGACTGGTAGCGAACGACCTGCCCGCCCAATGGCGACGCTCCGATGGCTTCGCCTTCTCCCGGGCGCTTGCCGGTCGGAGGACGACCCGCTGCTTCCCAGGCTTCGACGGTCTTGTTCCTCAACGTGCGATGAGGAGCGTCTCGCCAGCCGACGTCGAACAAATTCTCGAGGAAGACCGTATCGCTCTCGTTCGCATGCAAAAGGCGCTCGCGATATCGCTCGTGAATTGGTGCCTCTTCACTTGCAAGAAAGCGTGTTCCGATCCAAGCCCCGGCAGCGCCGAGCGTCAAAGCCGCAGCGAGGCCGCGCCCGTCAGCGATGCCGCCGGCGGCAACCACCGGCGTCGGCGAGATTGCATCCACCACGGCCGGTATGAGCGGCATCGTCGCCACCGTTCCTCGGACATGGCCGCCCGCCTCCCAGCCCTGGGCGACTACAATATCGACGCCACACTCCACGGCACGTTTGGCGTCAGCCGCTGTGCCGACCGTGTGGAGAACGGTTGCCCCGCCCGCATTTGCGCGCGCGACCAGGGACGATGGATCACGCCAGAAGAATGAGATGATTGGGACGCCTTCGTCGAGACATACCGCGAGGCGTTCCTCCTGGGGAAATTCCAGGTTCAGGTTCACGCCGAATGGCCGTGACGTCAGCGCGCGCGTCTCCCGAATTTGCCGTCGTATCGTATCGGTATCGGCACGCCAGAGCACCAGCATGCCAAGCCCGCCCGCATTGCTTACGGCTGCGACGAGTCTCGGCCCGACGGCGCCTCCCATTGGCGCCTGTATGATCGGTACTTCGATTCCAAGACGATCACATAGAGCCGTCTTCATAGGGTCGCTCCCACCTGAGACTTACTGTGAGCGAAGCCTCCGCCCGCAGCATTGCAAGTGTCAATGCTCTCAGTTCCGGTTCTGGCACATTGCGGAAGTGCGACCCCACGAGCATGTCGAGGACTTGGCGGTTGGAAGCGGACCCTGGCCGATGGCCACGCGACCCGCCCATGCGCTCGCGCCCGACGGAAATCTCCGGAGCTTATCCCAGCGCCGCCTTCACCTTGTCGGGCGAGAGCTGCAGGTCGCGGATACGGGTGCCCGTGCGGCATCAGCTCAACGCCGGCAGGCGCCTTGACCCTGATCACGTAAGGACCGGGCTCCGAGGGCTGTCCGACGAGGATGGCGAGGCGGACCGAGGGCTGGAACGCCGCGAACGGCTTCCAGTCGATGTCCTCGGGCAGGATCGATCTGAAGATGGAACCGCCTGGCTGGTGGGATCGAGCCGTTGCGGTCCTCCCTAGCTGTTCGGCGCCCGAATCTCAGGATCCGGTTTCGGCGTTCGTCAAATTACATGGTTTGCGAATTTTGGAGCAGCCACGCGATCTCCTAGCGAGATGCGCAAGACCGATCCAATCTCCGCAATCCCCGATGAGCAGCGTGCTGCGTTCGGGAGCGATGCTCCTTGGGTCCGGGGAGGGCGCAATTCGCCCAGTTTTGAATAGGAGGCCGAAAGGTTCTCGGCCCTCAAATGCGGAGGATAGTCATGTCACGCATTTCGGGCATAACCGCGCCAGCACGCGATTCCATTCGTCCGTTCCGCGTCGACATTCCGGAAGAGGCCCTCGTCGACCTGCGCCGGCGTCTGGCGCAGACCCGTTTGCCCGAGAAGGAGACCGTCTCCGATTATTCCCAGGGCGTGCCGCTCAAGACCGTCCAGCAGCTCCTGCGCTACTGGCAGACCGACTACGACTGGCGCAAGGTCGAGGCGCGGCTCAACGCCGTGCCGAATTTCATCACCGAAATCGACGGGCTGGACATCCACTTCATCCACGTCCGCTCCAAGCATGAACATGCGTTGCCGCTCATCGTGACGCACGGCTGGCCGGGTTCGGTGATCGAGCAACTGAAGATTATCGAGCCGCTCACCAACCCCACGGCACATGGCGGGAGCGCATCGGACGCCTTCCATCTGGTGATCCCGTCGATGCCCGGTTACGGGTTCTCTGGCAAGCCGACGACGACCGGCTGGGGCCCCGAGCGCATCGCGCGCGCTTGGACCACGCTGATGCGACGCCTTGGCTACAAGCACTTTGTCGCGCAGGGTGGCGATTGGGGCGCGGTCGTCACCGATCTGCTGGGCGTGCAGGCGCCGCCTGAACTGCTCGGCATTCACACCAACATGCCCGGCGCAATTCCTGCAGATATCGACCAGGCATCTCTCGCCGGTGCGCCGGCGCCGTCCGGTCTCTCTGCCGAGGAGAGAAGCTCGTACGAACAGCTCGTTTTCTTCTACAAGCATGTTTATTACGCCTTCTGGATGGCATCGCGCCCGCAAACAATGGCCGGGTTTGCGGACTCGCCCATCGGCCTCGCGACCTTCCTGATCGACCACGACGCGCGCAGTCTGGAGCTCATCGCGCGTTCGTTCGACGGGCAGACCGAAGGCCTCACGCCGGACGATGTCCTCGACAATGTCACGCTGTTCTGGCTAACCAACACAGGGGTTTCGTCAGCTCGCCTCTATTGGGAGAACAAGCTCCCCTTTTTCAGTCCCAAGGGCGTCAAAGTCCCGACTGCCGTGAGCGTCTTCCCGGACGAACTCTACCAGACGCCCCGGAACTGGGCGGAGCGGGCCTATCCCAATCTCATCCACTACAACAAGGTGGAAAAGGGCGGTCATTTCGCTGCCTGGGAACAGCCGAAGCTTCTTACCGAAGAGCTTCGCGCGGGCTTCAGACCGCTCCGGCAATCGGTCTGAAACTTCTTATTTTCATGCTGGTTGCAGGAGTAGTAGCGCTGGTCGTCGCGGTCGCCTACATGGCACCCAGCATGAGGCATCTCTGCCATCGCGAGGACTGCCGCGATGGACCCGTCCGCTAAAGCATGGTCGCGCCGGGATCGTCCTCTTCTCGGCAGACAGGTTTCCGATCTTCGAGTGAACGTCCGGTTCTTGCGATTTCCACCCGAAAACGGACGATCCGGTTTCGGACCAAACTCGGCTACTCTCGACCGCATGCACGACTGACCGGTATTGCCACATCGCGGAAGTGCGGTCTTACGAAAGCGTCGGCAGCTTGGCGATCCGAGCCGGACTCGGCCCACATCCGCGCGACCCGCCCATGCGCTCGCGCCCGACGGAAATCTCCGGAGCCTATCCCAGCGCCGCCTTTACCTTGTCGGGCGAGAGCGGCAGGTCGCGGATACGCGCGCCGGTGGCGTGCGCCACCGCGTTGGCGATGGCGGCGGAGGTCGGGCCATGGGCCGCCTCGCCGGCGCCGAGCCAGGGCTGGCCGGGCCGGTCGATGAGCGCGACGTCCACGTCAGGCACTTCGGGGAAGGTGAGGATCGGATAGTCTGCCAGTCCCGGCTCAGGATGCGCTGCTGGTCGAAACGCACGGCTTCCTTCAGGGTCCAGCTGGTGGACTGGATGATGCCGCCCTCGATCTGGTTCTTGAGCCCGTCGGGATTGACGATCTGGCCGGCGTCCGCCGCGGCGGTCGCCTTGATGACGCGGACGGTGCCGCTGCCGCGATCCACCTCCACTTCGCACCACGACGGCGACGTAGGTCGCGTGGTTCTTGTAGCGGGCGAAGCCGATGCCGCGGCCATGCGTGCCGGTGCCCTCGGCGCCCTTCTGCCAGCCGGCATTCTTCGCCGCCGCCTCGATCACGGCCTTGGCGCGCGGGTCCGTGAGATGCTCGAGGCGGAATTCCACGGGATCGGCGCCCGCGGCCTTCGCCAGCTCGTCCATGAAGGATTCGATGGCGAACACATTGGCGTAGGCGCCGAGCGTGCGCAGCGCCGAGACCCGGACCGGCATCTCCGGAATGAAGTGATGCGTCACCCGCTGGCGCGGAATTTCATAGAGCGGGATGGCGTTGCGGTCGCCGCCGCCGGCGGGCTGCGGGATCACCTGTGGCTCCGCCGACTTCATGGGATCCGCCAGATACCAGGCCGCCAGCAGATTGACGCCGCCCTTGCCGCCGGGCCGGTGCTGTGGGTGTTGCTCCAGAGCTCGTAGGTCCAGTCGCCGATGCGGCCGTCGCCGTCGAGCTGGGCGCGCACGCTCATCGCCATGGCGGCGCCATAGGGCTCCCAGGCGAACTCGTCGTCGCGCATCCACTGCACCTTGACCGGCCGTCCCGGCACCGCGCGCGCCAGCAGCGCGGCGTCGAAGGCGACGTCGTCGGCGCCGTTGTGGCCGTAGCAGCCGGAGCCCTGCACATGGGTGACGGTGATGCGGTCGGCACCGAGGCCAAGCGCCTTGCGCCAGATCGCCGCGCAAGGGGAAGACGCCCTGGGTGTGCGTCCACACCGTGAGCTTGCCGTCGTTGATGTTCGCCACGGCGCAGGAGGGGCCGATCGAGGCATGCGCCTGATAGGGCCGCGTGTAGCGCGCCGTCAGTGTCAGATTGAACCCCGCCGCCGGCGCCTCGGCGGTTTTCTCCGAGATGACCGTGTCCTCGCTCGGCAGCGATTTCAGGTAGTCGTAGATCTTGTCCAGCGCCGGGAGCGGCGTGCCGCCCTGCCATTTCGCGCTCTGGGCGAGGGCGGCGCGTGCGGCGATCGCCTGCTCCTCGCGCGCCGCCACCACGCCGAGGAAGCTGCCGTTGCGCACCACCGCCAGCACGCCCGGCATTCCCTTGACCTTGTCGAGGTCGACCGAGGCGAGCTCGGCGCCATAATTGGGCGGGCGGACGACGCGGCCGAAGACCATGCCGGGAAGCCGCATGTCCTGCACATAGGAAGCGCCGCCGGTGACCTTCGCGGGAATGTCGAGACGCGGCACGCTCTGCCCGACGAGCTTGTACTGCTCCGGCTTCTTGGTGGGCGCCTTGGCGGTGGCCTCGCGCCGGAGCGCCGCCTCCGGCGAGAGCGTCCAGTAGGCGACCGTCTTGCCGCCGGGCGCATGGACGGTGCCGTCCTCGACGGTGAGGCTCTGAGCATCGGCGCCGAGCTTCTCGGCGGCGAGGCCCAGCAGGATCTGGCGCGCCTCGGCGGCGGCGAAGCGCAGCGCGGTGCCGCCGAACTCCATCGACTGGCTCCCCGAGGTGAAGCCCTCGTCGGGGGTGCGCGCGGTGTCGCCGGCGATCATGCGGACACGCGCCATTCCCACGTCGAGCTCGTCGGCGGCGATCTGCGCCAGCGCGGTCACCGCGCCCTGGCCCAGCTCCACCTTGCCGGTGAAGACGGTGACCGTGCCCTCGGGATCGATGCGCATCCAGGCATCGAGCTTGCGATTGTTGTTGAGACTGCCCGGCAGCTTCGCCGGCGGGGTCGGCTGCGCGAGGGCATGGTGCCGGAACAGGCTGAAGCCGACCACCAGCGCGCCGGCGCCGGCGCCGAACTGGCGGCGGGAGAGGAGGACGGTCACGACGCCATCTCCTTCGCCGCCTTGTCGATGGCGCGGAGGATGCGGGTGTGGGTGCCGCAGCGGCAGAGATTGCCGGCGAGCGCCGCGCGGATCTCCGCGTTCGAGGGGCGCGGCGTGTGGTCGAGCAGCGCCTTCGCCGTCATCACCATGCCGTTGATGCAATAGCCGCACTGCGCCGCCTGCAGCTCGATGAAGGCCTTCTGCAGCGGGTGCGGCTTCTCGACCGTGCCCAGCCCTTCGATGGTCGTGACCTGGTGGCCCACGACGTCGCCCACCGCGGTGATGCAGGAGCGGATCGGCTCGCCGTCCACCAGCACCGTGCAGGCGCCGCATTGGGCAAGGCCGCAGCCGAACTTGGCGCCGTTGAGCTCGAGATCGTTGCGCAGCACATAGAGCAGCGGCGTGTCGGGCGCCGCCGTCACCTGATGCGCCGTACCGTTGACACTGATCGTGGCGGGATCGGCCATGAAATCTGCTCCCAGGCGGAAGGGCCGCGGGCGCGTCGGCGCACCGGATCCGTGAACCCTAGCATGGGCCGGGCGAGCAGGTTAATCACCGCCTGGTGAAAAGAATGGGTCAACGCCCATTCCAGCGGGGGTCCGGCACCGAGAACACCGGCCGACGCGGCGCGAAGGACTGGCCGGTTGCCTCCATCCGCGCCTCTATCACCTCGCCGCGCCAGCCCGTGAGGTCGGCAAGGGTGCGCGCCTCGTCCCGGTAGCGCGCCGGCAGCGCCGCAAAATACCTGTCCGCCGCCGGGCAGGTAGCGGGACCCTGCCAGGGATGGCGCAGCACGTAGCGGCCCTGGAAGTTCTCGCGGTCCCTCGTCTCCAGGAAGTTGAGATCCTCCGGGAAGTGCTGCGCGTCGTAGCGCACATGGAGGCGCGTCACGAAGGCGTCGGAACCGCCGCCAAGGGAGCGATAGGGCTGGTCGTCGTCGCTGTCGATCCAGCGCGCGCCCAGCTCCACCAGCTCCTTGTTCTTGAGCGGCTCGGCCGCGCAGGGGTCGCACCAGCCCATGTCCCAGGCATATTCCAGGAACACGGCCTGTCTGTCCTCGCGCTCCACCGCCCGGTCGAACATCGCGGTATAGAAGCGGCCGAAGTCGTCCTTGACGTAGAGCGGCACGTCCATGCCCGTCGGCAGCTTCACCGTCCGGTAGTTCGTGGTCTCGACGCGGCCCTTGCGGGTGAGCGCCAGCACGATCAGGTCCTGGGGTCCGTTGGCGTTCACGGTGCCGAGGCGGATCGGCAGCATGAATTTCTTGGTCTCGTAGCGCACCTGCAGCGGCCGCAGATATCCGGCTTCGATGAGCTTCATGCGCTCGAGGTTCACCTTGGCGACGAAGAAATGCATCTTCTGCTTGATGTAGCTCCCCAGCACCGCCTCGGCGCCGGCGGGAATGCGGTAGCCGTTCTCGGTCAGGTATTGCGCCAATCCGTCGCTCTGCTTCGCCGACAGGATCGAGATGTCGTACTCGCCGACGTCGTAGCTCGCCTCGACGGTGACGCCGTGATCGCGTCTTGCGTTGCCTTGAGCAGCGTCCATCGCACCTGCCGCCGCGTCATAGCTGGCGCGGCCATGGCGGTATCTAGGCGCGCAGGGATCCTCGTCGTGATACTCGACCAGCCGCGGCGCGGTGAAGGCGTCGAGGTGGTCGATGGTCTTCATGTCGACGATGCCGATCTGCTTGCGCTCGATGAAGGTCGGCACCGGGATCACCACGGCGAACTCCTTGGGATCGCCCTCGTAGTCGCTGGCCATGGTGACGGCGGTCTTGCCGTTGTCCCAGGCCAGCACCACCTTCGACGCCTTGTTGAAGAGCTTGGCATCGGCCTTCGCGACGTAGAAGCCGCAGAAGGCGGACGCCGGCACGGGAGTGGCGGCGAGCTGCGCCGCGATCGCGGTGGCGGCGACGGCGGACTTCAGGCGTCGAGAAAACTGTCGCGTCATACGCGTGCTCCCTGTTTGGCCGGCGGCTTCCAGCGGAACCGCTCCGCCGGCATGAGGCGGTCGATGAGGATGCGTGAGCGGCGACAGCGCGATGAGGGCGACGTAGAGCGCCGGCCGCATCTGCATGAAGAAGGCGAGCCAATGGGCGGCGAGCGCCACCGCCAGCGCGAAGAGGAATCGGCCGAGCCTGGCGTCGGGCGTCGTCCGCGGATCCGAGATCATGAAGAAGGCGAAGAGCAGCAGCGAGCCGCTCTCGAGCTGATGCACGCGGGATCGCCAGGGGATCGCCGAGCCACCACGCCCGCGCCAGCAGCAGCGCCGCGTGGCTGCCGAGGAAGAACAGCGCGACGTCGGTCGCGCCGCGACGCCTGCAGCACGAGGATCGCGAGGAAGGCGAGGAGCGCCGCGAACCAGATGCTGGCGCCCCATTGGCCGGGCGAGATCCAGATGCGGTCGGTGCCTGAACAGCAGCAGCACGATGGCGAAGCCGGCGGGATTCCAGATGTGCTTGCCGTCGACCCGCAGGATGAACTTCGAGAGGATGGCGATGGCGCCGGCGGCAGCATGCACCCAGGGCTCGTCCGCCCGGAGCAGCAGGCTGAGTGACAGGCCGGTGATGAGCGGCGAGCGCAGATCGAGAACCGGGAGCCGCCAGAGCGCGCTGCAGAGCGCCTGCGTCGCGACGGCACCGGCGACGGCGAGGACGCTCGGCAGCGGCTTCGCGCCGAGATCGATCCAGCCGATATTGAGGGCGAGGAGGATGCCCAGCGACGCGATCTGGAAGTGGCGCGCGTCGGCGAGGAAACTGGCGGCTCCACGACTTAGGCTTGCGGGAATGAGTTTCCCGAGATCGACACCACGGCGCCGTGCGGCGGGCCGGTGTGCAATATCCGTTTGCGCCAAGCGAGCCTCCCTCCAGAAGCGGAAGGCAGACTCAACTCCGAGTTGGGCGGAAATCCGGCGAGGACTGCGGCGGAAGTTGGGCTTTGCGTTGCGACGGCGGCACTCGGTATCGGCCTTGGATCGCTCGCGGGTAGTGTCGCCCAGTTTGGCGAGCGCCAGAGAGCCGATCTTCAAGGGCGCGGGCATTGACATCGTGCGCTCGCGCACCGCAATTCCCGTGCGAAGCCAGCCGCGCCGGCGCCGGAGAGGATATTCCCCCATGCGAGCGACCGCACAGAAAGCCGAGGCCAAGCCGGCGACCGCGAAGCCGACGGCCGCCAAAGCGCCCGACATCGCCGCCGCATCGGTTCCCGACACGCTCGCGGCGCTGCGCGTGAGCCCCGACACCGGGCTTCCGCGCGCGGAGGTGGACGCCCGGCGGAAGCAGTACGGCTACAACGAGGTGGCCGAGAAGAAAGGTCGCCCCGTCCTCAGATTTCTCGAGAAATTCTGGGGCATCTCGGCGTGGATGCTCGAGCTGATCATGGTGCTGTCGGCGGTGCTCCGGAACTACTCCGATCTCGCCGTGGTGGGCGCGTTGCTGGTCATCAACGCCGCGCTGGGCTTCATGCAGGAGCACCGGGCGGCCGGCGTCGTTGAGACGCTGCGGCGACGCCTGCAGGTCAGCGCCCGCGTACGCCGGGATGCGAGCTGGCAGGTCATTCCCGCCCGCGAGCTGGTCCCCGGCGACATCGTTCGCTTGCGGTCCGGCGACATCATCCCGGCGGACGTGAAGCTGCTCACGGGAGCGCTGAGCGTGGACCAGTCGGCGCTGACAGGCGAATTGAAAGACGCGGACAAGGCAACCGGCGACGTAGTCTCGTCGGGATCCATCGTCCGGCGCGGCGAAGGCAATGGCGTGGTGATGCTGACCGGCGACAAGACCTACTTCGGTCGGACCACAGAGCTGGTGCAGGAGGCGCGCCCGAAGCTTCACATCGAGGCTGTCGTGGCCAAGGTGGTTCGCTGGCTCTTCGTCATCGTCGGCGCGCTCCTCTGCGTGGTGATGGTGCTGTCGCTGATCCGCGGCGCGCCGCTCATCGAGATGATCCCGCTCATGCTGGTCCTGCTGATGAGCGCGGTGCCGGTAGCGCTTCCCGTCATGTTCACGGTCAGCATGGCGATCGGGTCGAAGGAGCTGGCCCGGCGCGGCGTGCTGGTCACCCGCCTCAGCGCCGCGGAGGACGCCGCGACGATGGACGTGCTCTGCGTCGACAAGACCGGCACGATCACGGCGAACCAGCTGGCGGTCACCGGCGTGATCCCGCTGGCGCACGCGACGGAAGCAGACGTGCTGGTCGCCGGCGCGCTGGCGTCGCAGGAATCGAACCAGGATCCGATCGATCTCGCATTCCTCGCCGCCGCGAAGGCGCATCGGGTCTTCGACGGCCTGCCCGCGGTCACGCCCGTCTCCTTCGCGCCGTTCGATGCGAAAAGCCGGCGGACCGAGGCGGTCGTGGAGCAGAACGGGCAGCGGCTGCGGGTGATGAAAGGCGCCGTGCGCACCATCGCCGAGGCCTGCGCGCTGCAAGCCAAGGAGATCGAGGCGCTGGAGGTGCGCGTCAGCGCCGCGGCCGCGAAGGGCTATCGGACGCTGGCGGTGGCACGCGGCCCGGAGGCCGGCGCCCCGGTCCTGGTCGGACTGGTGTCGCTGTACGATCCGCCGCGACCGGACGCCAAGGAGCTTATCGCCACGCTCCTCGGCCTCGGCGTTCCCGTAAAGATGCTTACCGGCGACGCGCTGCCGGTGGCGCTCGAGATCGGCCAGGGAGTGGGATTGCCCAACATCAAGCGTATGGCGGACCTGAAGACGGCGAGCGCGCAGGCCGGCAGCAGGACGGCGGAGCTTTTCGCCGGTGCCGATGGTTTCGCCGAGGTCTATCCGGAGGACAAGTATATCGTGGTGCAGCACCTGCAGGCTGCCGGGCACGTCACCGGCATGACCGGCGATGGCGTCAACGACGCGCCGGCGCTGCGGCAGGCAGAGGTGGGGATTGCCGTCAGCACCGCGACCGACGTGGCCAAGGGCGCCGCGAGCGTCGTCCTGACCGAGGCGGGCCTCACCAACATCGTGGCGCTGGTTGAGCAGGGGCGCACGATCTACCAGCGCATCCTCACCTGGATCATCAACAAGATCAGCCGGACGATCCTGAAGGCGGCGTTCGTCGCCATCGCCTTCGTCGTGACCGGCAAGTTCGTCGTCTCCGCCTTTGCGATGCTGCTGCTGGTGTTCCTCACGGACTTCGCGAAGATCTCGCTCTCCACCGATAATGTCCGGCCGTCCAGCACGCCGGAGACCTGGAATATCGGCGGCTTCATCACCGTGTCCGTGGTGCTTGGCATCGCGATGGTTGCCGAGACGCTCCTGCTGCTGTGGATCGGCTGGTCGAATTTCGGTTTGGCGGCCGACAACCACGCCCTCTACACCTTCAGCTTCCTCATGCTGCTCTACTTCGCCGTCTTCTCCGTGGTGTCGGCGCGGGAGCGCCGCTGGTTCTGGACGACCCTGCCGAGCAGGACCTTCATGTCGGCGCTCGCCGCGGATGCCATCATCGGCACCGTCCTGACCTTCGTGGGTCTGCCGGATCTCCTGCCGCTGCCGTGGTGGCAGACGCTGGGGGTATTTCTCTATGCCATGGTCGCGTGCCTGGTGCTGAATGACACCGTGAAGGTGGCGATGATCAGATGGCGCGTCGTCGGCGCTGGAAAGCCGACCGCCGTGCCGGCGCCGCCGAAAGGAAAGGGATGAAAATCAACTCGAAGGATTTTCGCGTCCGGGAAGGAGACGAGGTCGACCTCCGCAAGTGGCCGACGAACGTGGCGCCCGTCTACAGGTCGAAGGAGCACTATCGCGAGCTTCTGAGCGAGCACGTCGACCGACTGAGCTCGCCGGGGACGTCGAGGAGCGGAAATTCTGGAAGCAGTACGTGACGGCCACGAGGACCGCCTCGGAGCGACAAGCACCAGCGACGCCCCCTGGTATGTCGTTCCCGCCGACGACAAGGAGAATGCCCGGCTGTTTGTGTCGCAAATCGTCCTCGATACGCTCGAGGAACTCAAGATGACCTACCCCAGAACGAGCGCCAAGCGACGGAAGGAATTGCAGTCGATCCGCAGGCGGCTGGCGACGTGAGAACCTGCCGGGCCGGCGCCGAATTGCCTGACTGTCACAACACTATCCCCGCTTCCCCCTCTGCAGCGCGCGCCAGACATTCTCCGGCGTCGCGGGCATGTCGATCTGCCGGATGCCCGAGCGGCAGCAGCGCGTCCGCGACCGCGTTCATGACCGCCGGCAGCGCGCCCACGGTGCCGGCCTCGCCGGCGCCCTTGACGCCAAGTGGGTTGTTGCGCGTGGGCACGTCGTGGCTCAGCACCTCGAACATCGGGAAGTCGTCGGCGCGGGGCATGCCGTAGTCCATGAAGGAGCCGGTCAGCAGCTGGCCGCTCTCGCGGATCGTAGACGATGCGCTCGAGGAACGCCTGGCCCACGCCCTGGGCGATGCCGCCGTGGATCTGGCCCTTGAGCAGCAGCGGATTGACGACGCGGCCGACGTCGTCGACGACGGCGTAGCGCGACAAGGCGCGTGACGCCGGTCTCGGGATCGATCTCGACCTCGCAGACGTGGCAGCCGTTCGGGAAAGTGGCGCCATCGGGCGACGTCACCGCGACGCCCTGGAGGCCCAGCTCCATGCCCCTCGGCATCCGCGCCGGCAGGAAGGACGCCTTGGCGATCTCCGATGAGCTCGATCGCCGCGATCGGTGCCGGCGACGGTGAAGCGCCCGTCGGCGAACTCGATGTCGAGCGCCGAGGCCTCCAGCAGATGTGCGGCGATCTCCTTGCCGCGGTCGATCACCTTGTTGGCGGCGCTGGAAGATCGCGGTGCCGCCGGTCGCCATCGAGCGCGAGCCGAAAGTGCCGCGGCCGTGATAGACCGCGTCGGTGTCGCCGTAGATGATCCGCACCTTGTCCCAGGGGCAGGCCCAGGAATTCCGTGGCGAACTGGCGGAACACGGTCTCGTGGCCCTGGCCGTGGTTGTGGGTTCCCATCAGGAAGGTGGCGCTGCCGGTGGCGTCGAAGCGGATCTCGGCGGCTTCCTCCATGCGGCACGTCGTGCGGGGCCGCCGGCGATCTCGATGACGCAGGCGATGCCGATGCCGCGCAGCTTGCCGCGCGCGCTGCGCCTCGCGACGGCGCGCCTCGAAGCCCTTCCAGTCGGCGAGTTCCAGGCCTTGTCCATCACGGTCTCGAACTCGCCGCTGTCGTAGGTGTAGACCAGCGCGGTCTTGTACGGCATCGCCGAGGCCGGGATCATGTTGCGCCGGCGCAGCTCGACCTGGTCGATCCCCATGTCGCGCGCGGCGATGTCGATGATGCGCTCGATGCAATAGGACGCCTCCGGCCGCCCGGCGCCGCGATAGGGCGAGGTCGGCAGCGTGTTGCTGAAGACGCCCGAGATCGTCACGTCGAAGGCGGGGATCGTATAGACGCCGGCGAGGCCGCCCATATTGTTGACCGGCACCAGCGTGCCGTTGAGGGCGAGATAGGCGCCGAGATTGGCCGATGGTGGCGACGCGGAGCGCCAGGAACTTGCCGTCCTTGTCGAGGGCCAGCTCCACGTCGCGAGATATTGTCGCGGGCCTGGTGGTCGGAGATCAGCCCCTCGCTGCGCTCGGCGATCCATTTCACCGGCCGGTCGATGAGCCGCGCCGCCCAGAGCACCAGGATCAGCTCGGGATAAAGGCTCCCCTTCATGCCGAAGCCGCCGCCGACATCGGGCGAGATCAGGCGGAAGCTGGTGGCGGGCAGCTTGAAGACCTGCGGCGATCTCCTGGCGGATGCCGTGCACCGCCTGCAGCCCCGCATGGAGGGTGTAGCGGTCCTGGCGCCGGTCGTATTCGGCGAGCGCGGTGCGCCCCTCCATGGAATTGGTGGTGACGCGGGTGATGAGGAAGCGCTCGCGCGCCACGTGATGGGCGCGGGCGAAAGCGGCGTCGCTCGCCGGTTTGTCGCCGGCCTTGTGGACGAAGCAGAGATTGTCCGGCACCTCGTCCCAGACCGCCGGCGCGCTCGGCGCGAGCGTCGCCGCCGTGTCGGTGACCGACGGCAGGATCTCGTAATCGACCTCGACGAGCTCGGCGGCGTCCTTCGCCTCGTGCAGCGTCTCCGCCACGATCGCGGCGACGGGATCGCCGACGTGCTGGACGCGCCCGACCGCCAGCGGCCGGTAGGGCGGCACGAAGCTGGGACTGCCATCGGGCCGCTTGCGCGGCACCCGCGAGGCGAAATTGGCGAAGCCGGCCTTGATCACGTCCTCGCCGGTGAGGATCGCAGAGCACCCCCGGCGCCTTGAGCGCCACGGAGGTATCGATCTTGCGGATGCGGGCGGCGGCATGGGGCGAGCGCAGCACGTAGAGATGCGTCTGGCGCGGCAGGCTGATGTCGTCGGTATAGCGCCCGAGCCCGCGCAGGAGATAGAGATCCTCCGTCCGCGGCACGGGATTGCCGAGCCCCAATTCACGCATGCTCTCGCCTCCGCCATTTCTGCGGTCGCGATCGTGCACCGGCGGCGCCGGCTCTGTCCAGGCGCCTCGGACGCGGAAGGCGCGTTGACAAGGCGCCGATGCCGCTAGGAAGATGCGGCGCGGTCGTGGTGGTCACCTGATAATCTGCGCGTCGGCGCGGGACCACCGCCGGGGAGGATGGGATGCGGAGAATTACCTGCGTTGGCATGCTGCTGGCGCTTGCGGTGGCGGTGGTCGCCGGTCCGGCGGCGGCGGAGCCGCTCAAGGTGCGGGTCGGCTGGGCGGTGGTGCCGGGGCAGCTCACCTCGCTCTTGTTCCTGAAGCCGGAGATCCTGAAGCACTACGGGACCTCCTATACGGTCGAGACCGTGAAGTTCCGCGGCAGCGCGCCGCAGATCACCGCGCTCGCGGCGGGCGAGCTCGACCTCGCGGCGCTCGCCTTCTCCTCGGTCGGGCTCGCGATCCAGAACGCCCATATGGACGACATCCGCGTCGTCGCCGATCTCTACCAGGACGGCATCGAGGGCTATTACACCAGCGAGTACATGGTGCTCGCGGACAGCCCGATCAAGAAAATCGAGGACTTGAAGGGCAAGGTGCTGGCGTCGAACGGCATCGGCGGCGCCATCGACATGGCGATGCGCAAGATCATGCTCGACCACGGGATGCAGGAGAAGCGCGACTACCGCATCGTCGAGGTGGAATTTCCCAACATGATCCCCGCCCTCAAGGAGAAGAAGGTGGATCTCGTCGGCGAGGTGACGCCCTTCTCCATCGAGGCGCACAAGGACGGGTCGGTGCGCACGCTCTTCACCTTGAAGGGCGCCATGGGCGCCGCGCAGACCACGCTGCTGGCGGCGCGCGCCGGGTACATCAAGGAGCATCGCGCCGCGCTCGTGGATTTCTTCGAGGATTGGATCCGCGCCACGCGCTGGTATCTCGATCCCAAGAACCGCGCCGAGGCGATCGACATCCTCGCCAAGTTCACCAAGCAGCCGAAATCGATCTACGAGGACTGGGTCTTCACCAAGAAGGACTATTACCGCGATCCCGATGCCAAGCCGAACCTGACGGCGCTGCAGAGCAATCTCAAGGTGCAGAAGGAGCTGGGATTGCTCAATATCGATATCGATATCAACAAGTACACCGACCTGTCCCTGGTCGAGGACGCGGCGAAGCGGCTGAAGTAAGCGGGATGCCCGGCACCGCCATCACCTTCGAGGAGGTGAGCCACACCTACCGGCCGGCGCGCGGGCGGCCGGTGCTGGCTCTCGACCGCGTCAGCCTCGAGGTGCGCGAGCGCGAGTTCGTGGCGCTGCTCGGGCCCTCGGGCTGCGGCAAGAGCACGCTGCTCTATCTCCTCGGCGGCTTCCTGCCGGTGGAGCAGGGGCGCATCACCGTCGGCGGCGCCGTCGTCCGCGGTCCCGGCCCCGACCGCGGCATCGTGTTCCAGAATTTCGCCCTGTTCCCCTGGAAGACGGTCCGCCAGAACATCCTCTACGGTCTCGAGAAGCAGCGTCTCGCGAAAGCCGAGCGCGAGCGGCGCGCCCAGGAATTCATCGACCTCGTCCATCTCAAGGGATTCGAGGACAGCTATCCGGCCCAGCTCTCCGGCGGCATGAAGCAGCGCGTCGCGATCGCGCGCACCCTCGCCATCGATCCCGCGATCCTGCTGATGGACGAGCCCTTCGGCGCCCTCGATGCGCAGACCCGCGGCCTCATGCACGAGGAGCTGCTGACGATCATGGAGCGGCGGCCGAAGACCGTGGTGTTCGTCACCCACGACGTCCGCGAGGCGGTCTATCTCGCCGACCGCGTCGCCGTGATGTCGGCGCGGCCCGGCCGCTTCAAGGAGATCGTCGAGACCGGCCGCGACGGCCGCGCCGGGCCGGAGATCCAGAAATCGCGGGAGTTCAACGACAAGGTCGAGCATCTCTGGGATTCCGTGCGCCAGGAGGCGCTGGTGGCGCAGACGCAGAAAGGCGAGGGCGGGTGAACACGCTCGGGCGCTATTCGCCGCTGCTCCTGTTGGCGCTCGCCTGGGAGGCGGCGCCGCGGCTCGATCTCGTCGATCCCACGCAGCTGCCGCCGTTGAGCGCGGTGGCGGTGGCATGGTGGGATCTGCTGCGGTCCGGCGATCTCGTCAGCAACGGCCTCTCCTCGCTGCAGAATCTCGTTGCCGGGCTGGTGCTGGGCGTCGTCGTCGGCGTGGCGCTGGGCGTGCTGATGGCGCGGTTTCGCTCGCTCGACGACCTCGTGCATCCCCTGGTGAAGGCGCTCTATCCGATGCCGAAATCGGCGCTCATTCCCGTGATGATCCTGTGGCTCGGCCTCGGCAGCGCCTCCAAGATCGCCTCGATCTTCCTCGGCTGCCTGCTGCCGGTGGTGCTGAGCGCCTACAACGGCGCGCGCGGCGTCGACCGCGCGCTGATCTGGTCGGCGCTGGCGGCGGGCGCTGGCCGGCGCGCGGTGCTCTGGGAGGTGGTGCTGCCGGCGGCGCTGCCGGAGATCCTCGCCGGCACCCGCAACGCGCTGGCGCTCTCCTTCATCCTGCTGGTGAGCATCGGAGTTCCTGATCGGGCAGCGCGGCCTCGGATATCTGATCTCGTTCCTCGGCGAGGGCGGCAGCTATGACGCCATGTTCGCGGGCGTGCTCACGGTGGCGGCGGTGGGCTTCTTCGCCGACCGCCTCTATCTCGTCGCCATGCGGAAGGTGCTGGCATGGCGGGAGTAGCGTCCTCCGTCCTCGCCCGCGCGCTCCGGCGCAGCGCTCTCATGGTGGCGCTGCTGGTCGCCTGGGAGGTGGCGGCGGAGCTGCACATCGTCTCGGCCTTCCTGCTGCCGTCGCCGGTGAGCGTGGCGCGCCGCCTCGCCGCCGACACGATCTCGGGGCAGATGCTGTCGAGCCTCGGGTTGACGCTTTACCGCGCGTTCCTGGGCTTCGCGCTGGCGGGCGCGGTGGGCGTGGCGCTCGGCATCCTGATCGCGCGGGTGCGGTTTGCCCGCTGGTTCTTCGATCCGCTGGTCTCGGTCGGACTGCCGATGCCGAAGATCGCCTTCCTGCCGGTCTTCATCCTCTGGTTCGGCGTCTTCGATGAGTCGAAGATCCTGATGGTGGCGTTCTCCGCCGTCTTCCCCGTCATCGTCGCGGCCTGGGCCGCGACCGAGAGCGTCGACAAGTACATGCTGTGGTCGGCGCGCAGCCTCGGCGCCGGCGAGAGCGCGCTGCTCTGGGAGATCGCGCTTCCCGCCGCCCTGCCGGAGATCATGACCGGGCTCCAGGTGGCGCTGCCGATCTCGCTCATCGTCGCCGTCATCGCGGAGATGGCGATGGGCGGCGAAGGGCTCGGCGGCGACCTGATACAGTCGATGCGGTTCGCGGATTCGCCGGGCGTCTTCGCCGGCATCGTCGCCATCGCGATCGCCGGTTCCGTCCTGGTCAAGGCGATGGAGCTGATCCGCCACCGCCTGCTGATCTGGCATCCGGAGACGGAAGTCGTCTAACGCCAGGCCGTGATCACATGCGCCTGGATTTTTGAGTCGATCGAGCCGGCTCCGAAGCGCGCGGCCAGCGCCATTGTCGCGGCTTCCGTCGCTGCCTCCGGCATCGTCTTGTCGCGGGCCTCGATCTCGTTGCGCAGCGGTGTGCCCTGACAGAACCCGATGGCGGGATCCCGGGCCGAGGACGCCCGTCCGCGCTTCGCCAGCGTCTCGCTCTCGACGCGGGCGAAGCCGGCCTTGCGCAGCGTGGCCGTGATCGCGGCGAGGTCGTGATAGCCGTGCGGCGCGCGGGCCAGGAAGTTCGGCGGATCCTTCGGAAAAATCCCGGCGACCGCGCGGGAGACGAGATCGGCGGCCTCGTTCTCCTCGATGCGGTCCCAGACGCTGAAAATGAAAGCGGCACCCGGCCGCAACACCCGTCGCGCCTCGGCGAACGCCTTTGCCTTGTCGGGAAAGAACATCACGCCGAACTGGCAGATGACCGCATCGAAGCCGGCGTCCCCGAAGGGCAGCGCCTGGGCGTCGGTCTGGCGCCAGGCGACATTGCGTGCGCTGGTCTTCGTCGTCGCGTAGTCGAGCATGGGCTGGTTGAGATCGGTGGCGACGACGGTCGCCTCCGGCAGCCTGCTCGCCACCGCTCGGGTGACGATGCCGGTTCCTGCCGCGGTCTCCAGGATGTGCCGCGCCGTTCCACGCGCCAGCCGCTCCGCCAGATCGGCGGCGTAGGGCTCGAAGATGAACGGGCCGAGATGGCGATCGTAGAGCGTCGGGATCGATCCCGCGAAGAGCTTGTCGGAATCCGCCATGCGCGCCTCCTCCCGGGCTGCTCGTCGGAAGCCTACTCCAGCATGATGCCGGGCGCGATGCCGGCGTCCTTGCCGGCGAGCTTCGGTCCGTTCTCCAGGCGGCAGCGCAGCACCTCGATGAAGCCGCCCTGGCCGTGCACGGTGAAGCCTTCCGCGGTGATCGCTGCGACCTGACCCAGCCTCATTCCTTTGACCATCCCGAATGTATGCGACGTGATCTTGCGGGCGTCGAAGATCTGCAGCCGCCTGCCGCCGATTGTCGTCCAGGCGCCGGGCTGCGGGTTGCAGCCGCGGATCAGGTTGTAGGTGACATCCACGTGCTGCGCCCAGGCGATGCGTGCCTCAACCTCGCGCACCCAGCCCTCGTAGCTGGCGCCGGCCTGCTCCTGCGCGTGCTCCACTGCCCGGCCGGAGGTCACGAGGTCAGCCGCCTCGAGGAGCGCCGCGATCCCCTGTGGGAAGATATGGTCGAAATAGATCGAGCCCAGCGTGTCCTCGGGTCCGATGGCGATCCGCTTTTGCAGGATGACCGGTCCCTCGTCGAGGCCGTCCACCGGCCGGAAGATGCTGAGGCCGGTCTCGCGCCGGCCCAGAATGATCGGCCAGTTGATCGAGGAGGGGCCGCGATGTGCCGGCAGCAGCGAGGGATGGAACTGGATGGTGCCGTGCTTGGGGATCGTGACGAAGGACTGCGGCACGAATTGCGTGACATAGGCCATGACGCCGAGATCGACGGCGAGGCCGCGCAGCGCCGAGAGCGCCTCGTCGCTGCTGTAGCGCTGGATCTGGAACACGGGGATGCCGAGCTCCTCGGCGCGGGCGCGGAGCGGATCGGGCTTGGAGCCCGGCTTCTCCGGCGCCACGAAGACGCCGGCCACGGTGTCGCCATGATCGCGGAACGCATCGAGCGCCGCCTTGCCGAAAGCCTGCTGACCGATGATTGCTAGGCGCATGGTGTGTCGTCTCCGGTGATCACGCGTTGTCCGCCTTGATCGCCGCCACGACGGCGTCGGTCACCTGCCGCGTCGTCGCCTTGCCGCCGAGATCGGGCGTATGGAGCGCGGGATCGGCGGTGACGCGCTCGACCGCGCGCATCAGCCGGCGCGCGGCGTCGACCTCGCCCAGATGCTCCAGCATCATCGACGCGGTCCAGAAGGTGGCCACGGGATTGGCGATGCCTTTCCCGGTGATGTCGAAGGCGGAGCCGTGGATCGGCTCGAACATCGAGGGGAATTTGCGCTCGGGATTGACGTTGGCGGTGGGCGCGATGCCGAGGCTGCCGGCGAGCGCGGCGGCGAGGTCGCTCAGGATGTCGGCGTGCAGGTTGGTCGCCACGACGACGTCGATGGTCTTGCGGCTTCAGCACCATGCGCGTCGTCATGGCGTCCACCAGCTCCTTGTCCCAGGCGACGTCGGGAAACTCCCGCGCCACCTCGGCGGCGATCTCGTCCCACATCACCATGCCGTGGCGCTGGGCGTTCGACTTGGTGACCACGGTGAGCTTCTTGCGCGGACGCTTGGCCGCGAGGTCGAAGGCGAAGCGCATGATGCGCTCGACGCCGACGCGGGTGAAGACCGCGGTCTCGGTGGCGACCTCCTCCGGCAAGCCGCGATGCACGCGGCCGCCATTGCCGGCATATTCGCCCTCGGAATTCTCGCGCACGATGACCCAGTCGAGATCGGCCGCGCCAACGTTGCGCAGCGGCCCTGGATGCCGGGCAGCAGCCGCGTCGGCCGCACATTGGCGTACTGGTCGAGGCCCTGGCAGATCGGCAGGCGCAGGCCCCAGAGCGTCACGTGATCGGGGATCTGCGGATCGCCGACCGCGCCGAAGAAGATGGCGTCGAATTTCCGGAGCGTCGCCACGCCATCCTCGGGCATCAGCTTGCCGTGGGCGCGGAAATAGTCGGATCCCCAGGGGAAATTCTGCACCTCCAGGTGGAAGCCGCCGTCCCGGCGCTCCAGCGCGGTTAGCACCTCGAGGCCGGCGGCGATCACTTCCTTGCCGATGCCGTCTCCGGGGATGGCGGCGATCCTGTAGCTGCGCATGACACTATTTTCCCTCACAGAATTCAGCGCGGTACTAGCCTGTCACGGGCGTCCGCGGCAAGGACGCGCTTGTCGCTGCCGAGCCTGCCCGGCATGATTGGCGCAAGCAAGAGCGGGAGGAGACCATGGTCGATCGGGCGCGCGTCGAGCGCATCGCCGAATTCTTCGACAAGCTCGCGCGGACGCGGGGCAATCTGCCGCCCCTGGCGCCGGAGGTGACGCCGGCCAATCTCGACGAGGCCTATGCCGCCCAGGAGATCCTGCAGGAGCGCTGGACGCGCGTCGCGCGGGCCCCTCGTCGGCTACAAGATCGCCATCACCACCAAGGTGATGCAGGAGCTGATGGGGATCGGCGAGCCGGTGCCGGGCGCGATCTTCGCGCGCGTCCTCCATCACAGCCCCGCGATCATCAAGCGAAGCGACTATGTCAACGTTGCCGTGGAATGCGAGATCGGCATGACGCTGGGCACCGATATCCTGGACCGCGGCAAGCCCCATGATCACGACAGCGTGGCGGCGGCGGTCGCGTCCTGCCATCCCGCGATCGAGATCATCGAGGATCAGAACGCCGAGTACCGGAAGGTGACGGCGGCGGGCCTCGCCGCCAACAACGCCTGGAACGGCGGCGCGGTGCTGGGGCCGGCGGTGACGGGCTGGCGCCGCCTCGATCTCGCCGCGCTCGGGGGATCGATGACCATCGAGGGCGTGGAGCAGGGCCGGGGCGTGGGCGCCGACGTGCTGGGTCATCCCCTGAACGCGCTCGCCTGGCTCGCCAACAACCGCATCGCGCGCAAGCGGCCGCTGCGCAAGGGCATGGTGGTGTTGACGGGCAGCATCGTCAGCACCAAATGGCCGAAGGCGGGCCAGACGGTGCGGGTCATGATCGACAAGCTCGGCGAGGCGTCGGCGCGATTCATATGAGTAGGAACGGAAATCGAGGATGACGGAAGCAAGCACAGGCAAATGGCGGACCGACGGTGTCACCGTCGTGCGCGCGACGGCGCTGAAGACGGCGCGGGGCGGGCCGATGGGAGCCGGACGCGCGACCGCCTTTGATTTCACGGGCATCGGCGGCAAGGAGACCTGGATCGGCACGGTCAGCCTGGCGCCGAAGCAAAAGATCACCGCGCACCATCATGGCCGCCACGAGGTCATGGCCTATGTCGTGAAAGGCCGCAGCGAGATCCGCTGGGGCGAGCGGCTGGAATTCGCCGCGGAGGTGGGGCCCGGCGATTTCGTCTACTTCGCGCCCTATGTACCGCATCAGGAGCTGAACCTCGACGACAGCGAGACGCTGGATTTCCTTGTCGTGCGCAGCGACAACGAGCGGATCGCGGTCACCCTCGACGTGACGCCCGTCGAGCGGCCGGAAACCGTATGCTGATTTAGTGCAGGCGGCCGGGGCGCGCCGGCTCGGCGGGGCGGCTGAGGATCGGGCTTGCCTGGTGATGCACCAGGCGCCACGACCCCTGCTCCTTCACGAACATGTTGGTGGCGGCGAGCCAGCCGCCGTCCAGCTCCTCCTCGCAGGTGACGATGCCGACCTCGCCGAAGACGAAGGCCTGGTCCTCATGGCAGTTGACGTGGGGCGCCTCGGGGTTGCTCAGGATCTGCTGCCAGCTCTCCATCACGGCGTCGCGGCCGCGCAGCAGCGTCCAGCCCGGATGCATGCAGAGCACCGGCGTCTCCATCGCCCAGATCCGGCCCATCGCCGTCACGTCATGGGTGGTGAAGGCGCGGTAGAAATCCAGGTTCGCCGACAGTAGGGCGTCGGTTTCCGGGTCGCTGTTCATGGACATCCGCCTGAACCTCGCTGGGTCACTGCCGGCCATCATGGCCCACCCCGGCGCCCGCCGCAGCAAGTCTGCGACGATTTGCCCGCAGCTTTGAGGTTGTCCGCAGGCCGCGCCGGCGGCATGATCCCGGGCATTGATTTTAAGAATTATTCGCAATAGTGTGATTTGCGATTCATTCGCAGCTCCGGCTTTCTGTCGCCGGCGGTCAGGGTCACGAGGCTGAGGAGGCGGGTGGTGCGTGTCAGGTTCGGCATCGGTGTGGCGGCAGCGGCGGTCTTGGCGGGGCTCGCGCTGGCGTCGGCGGCGCGCGCCGATGATCCGGAATTCACCTTGAATATCAAGGATCACCGCTTCGATCCGGCGGAGCTGCAGGTGCCGGCGGGGGTCAAGATCCGGCTCATCGTCAAAAACCTGGATCCGACCCCGGAGGAGTTCGAGAGCACCGAGCTGCACCGGGAGAAGGTGGTGTCGCCCGGCCAGCAGATCCTGGTCATCGTTGGCCCCCTGGACGCCGGCACCTACGGGTTCTTCGGCGATTTCCACCAGGACACGGCGCAGGGAAAGCTGATCGCCAAGTGAGCGCCGCCGGGCATCCAGTCATCGGGGAAGCATCTTCATGATCGCCGTCGCCATCATCGTGTTTCGCGAGGTGCTCGAGGCCTCGCTGATCGTCAGCATCGTGCTGGCGGCCAGCAAGGGCACGCCGCGCCGCGGCCTCTGGGTCTCCGCCGGGATCGCGCTCGGCGTCCTCGGCGCCTGCATCGTCGCCGGCTTCGCCGCCGAGATCGCCGCCGCAGTCGACGGGGATGGGGCAGGAGATCTTCAACGCCACCATCCTCTTCGCCGCCGTCGGCATGCTCGGCTGGCACAACGTCTGGATGGGCCGCCACGGCAAGGAAATGGCGATGGAGGCGTCGGCGCTCGGCCGCGATGTCGCGTCGGGCGCCCGGCCGCTCTACGCGCTGGCGTTGGTCGTCGGCATTGCCGTGCTGCGCGAAGGCTCGGAAGTGGTGCTCTTTCTCTATGGCCTGGCCGCCGCGGGTGGCGGCGGCGTTGTCAACATGCTCGGCGGCGGCGCCATCGGCGTCATCGGCGGCGCGATCGTGGGATCCGGCCTCTATCTGGGATTGCTGCGGATCCCCAGCCGTCACCTCTTCGCGGTGACGAGCTGGATGATCCTGCTGCTGGCCGCCGGCCTCGCCTCCCAGGGCGCCGCCTTCCTGAGCCAGGCCGACGTGCTGCCGGCGCTCGGCAACGAGGTCTGGGATACCTCCTGGCTCCTCACCGACGACAGCGTGCTGGGCCGGGTGCTGCATATCCTGGTCGGCTACGTCGCGCGCCCGGCGGGCATCCAGCTCCTCTTCTGGGCGGCGACCTTGACCATCCTGCTGGCGCTCATGCGCTGGTTCAGCACCGCGCCGGCGCGCGCGGTGACGCGCGCGGCTGTCATCATCGTGCTGGTGGCGGTCGGTCTCGGCATCGCGCAATCCGCGCATGCCGACTTCACCATTCATCCACCGATCGTCGAATACAAGGAGTTCGAGATCGAGCACAACGGCTCCTACACCTTCGATCCCGATCCCGCGAAGAAGCATAACGAGACCGGCACTCTCGAGATCGGCTACGGCTTCCTGCCGTGGTACGGCACCGAGCTGGAATTCGCGTGGTCGCGCACCTCGAGCGATCCGCCGCGCCGCCTCGACGAGATCACCTGGGAGAACACCTTCCAGCTCGCCGATCAGGGCGAATACTGGCTCGATCCCGGCATCTTCGCGGAGATCGGCAAGTCGACCCGCGTCGGCAATACCCATCACCTGGAGGTCGGCCCGACCTTGCAGAAGGAAGTCGGCAACACGGTCCATGTGGTGAACCTCTTCTTCGAGCACCCGTTCGGGCCCGACAACGACGAGAAGAGCGTCAATTTCAATTACGCCTGGCAGTCGCTCTGGACCCTGACCCGGGAGTTCCAGCCCGGCGTCGAGATCTTCGGCGACGTGGGGCCGGTCGACCGGGCGCCGGGGATCCGGGACCAGGAGCTCCGCGCCGGCCCCGTGACCTACGGCAAGTTCAGCTTCGGGCAAGGCCTCGGCGAGCTGAGGTACGGCGTCGGATATCTCATCGGCCTGACCCACGCCACCGAGAAGGGCGCCCTCAAGTGGAACCTGGAGTGGGAGAAGGTGTTCTGAGGCGGGCGCAGCTCTAGCCGTGGACGATCGCCCTGATCGTGGTGACGATCAGGATCGCGGCGAACAGCAGGTTGACGATGCGCGAGCTCGATGGGATGCTGAAGCAGGCGGGAGAGCGACACGCCCGCCGTCAGCCAGAACACGTGAATGAGGACGATCATCAGCGTCAGCACCGCGACCTTGACGTCGCCTCGACCAGGCGCGAGTCGATGGCGAGCGTCGTGCCCGCGAACACGGCGGCGATGGCGAAGTAGGCTTTCGGGTTCGCCACCGCCAGCAGGAAGCCGCCCGCGAAGGAAGGGACGCTGGCTTCCGGATCTCGCTTGGAGAGCGGCGGCGCCGTCGCGATCTTGAACGCGAGATAGGCGATGTAGGCGGCGGATACGGCGACCAGCACCGGCGCCAGCCGCGGCACCGACATCAGCATGGAGACGACGCCGGCCGCCACCGCGAGCAGCACCGCCGACGTGCCGAGAATGAGGCCGGTCAGATATCCGAGCGAGTGGCGGAAGCCGAAGGCGGCGCCGACCGCCGTCGCGCTCATCGTCGACGGGCCCGGGCTCCCCATCACGACAACGGAGGTCAGCACCAGGGAGACGAGCGGCGACCATATCGCGGCGAACGACGGCATCTGCTCCACGGCGCGAATTTCCTGTAGACTTCGACCGATGGCAACGGAAGCTACGTCGAAGCGGCGAGCCACGTCTTGAAGGCCTGTGCGAGGGCGCCGGCGATGATGCTCGCGGGGCCGGAAGCCGCATCAGGATCGGCCGCGGCAGCGACGGCATCGAGCGCCTGGAAGCGCGCTTCCCGGGCAGGCCTTCTCGCCGCACCGCCACGACACCTATGCGATCGGCATCACGCTCTCGGGCGTGCAGAATTCCGCTACCGCGGCGAGCGCCGGCACTGCCTTCCCGGTCGACTCCATGTCCTCCATCCCGACGAGATGCATGACGGCGGCGCCGGCACCGGCGGGGCTTCGCCTATCGGATCGTCTATATCGATCCCTCGCTCCTTCAGCAGGCGCTCGGCGGCATGGCGCTTCCCTTCGTTGCGGATCCCGTCCTCGAGCCGCGCGTCTTTCAGGACGTTCTTGCCGCTTGGCCTGTGGCGGCTGGAGGAGCCGATCGACGATGTCGCGCGGATCGAGATCGTCGCGTCGGTCGCGGATATGCTCGGTCCGCGCCTCGAGGACCGGCCCCGGAAAACCGGCCCGCTTCCTCTTGCCTCCCTGCTCCTTGTTCGCGATCTCATCGCCGCCGACCCGGCGGCGCCGCTCGCCCTCGCGAGCTCGAAGCGATATCGGGCCTCGACCGCTGGTCGCTCGCCCGCCGGTTCCGCGCGGCTTTCGGCACCTCCCCCAGCCGCTTCCGCACGCTGCGGCAGCTCGATCGCGGCGCGCCGGATGATCGGACGCGGGACGCCGCTCGCCGAGGCCGCGCTGGCCGCCGGATTCGCCGATCAGAGCCACCTGTCGCGCCTCTTCAAGCGCGCCTATGGCCTCACCCCCGCCCGGTGGACAGCGGCGCTCGTTGAGCATTTCCAGGTAGCTCACGACGCCCATTGCGGCGAAGCAAGAAACTCCAATACCTCTGGTCCAGGCGATGCGCGGGCGATCCCTGTCAAGTCGGATGCCGACGCGCACCCGAACCCGGAAGGAGGATCGCCCCGTGATCGTCGAGCAACGCACCTACACGCTGTTTCCCGGCAAGACGCCCGAGTACCTTCGGCCTTACGAGAGCGAGGGGATGGCGATCCAGACCCGCATTCTCGGCCGCATGGTGGGCTATTTCACCACCGAGATCGGCCGCTCAACCAGATCATCCACATGTGGGGCTATGACAGCTTCGAGGAGCGGTCGAAGCGCGCGCGCGCAGATGCAGGCGGAACGCCGGCTGGAAGGCCGTATGTCGCCAAGATCCAGCCCTTGATCCGCACCCAGGAGACCAAGATCCTGGTCCGACCTCGTTCTCGCCGATCCAGTGATCTGCCGCTTTCCGTTGCATCGAGCCCGCGATGACTGCTCCCGCCCGCGCGCGCACCGGCGCGCAGATCCTGGTGGATCAGCTCAAGATCCACGGCGCCGACACCGTCTTCTGCGTGCCCGGCGAGAGCTATCTCGCGGTCCTCGACGCGCTCTACGACGCGAACTCGATCCGCACCTTCACCTGCCGCCACGAGGGCGGCGCCGCATCATGGCGGAGGCGTACGGCAAGCTCACCGGCAAGCCCGGCATCTGCATCGTGACGCGCGGCCCCGGCGCCACCAACGCCAGCGCCGGCGTTCACATCGCGATCCAGGATTCGACGCCGCTGATCCTGCTGTCGGCCAGGTGGAGCGCGACGCTCGAGCGCGAGGCGTTCCAGGAGCTCGACTACCGCCGCATGTTCGGCCAGCTCGCCAAATGGGTGGCGGAGATCGACGACGCCCAGGCGCATCCCGGAATTCATCAGCCGCGCCTTCCACGCGCGACCATCGGGCCGGCCCGGCCCGGTGGTGCTGGCGCTGCCCGAGGACATGCTGCGCGAGCCCGCCGAGTGCGCCGACGCCGAGCCCTGGCAGCCGCGTCGAGACCCATCCCGGCGCCGGCCGACATGGCGCGGCTGCGCGAGCTGCTCGCCGCGCCGAAGCGGCCCGTTCCTGCTCGCTGGGCGGCAGCCACTGGGATGCCGGGCGGTCGACGCGATCGAGGCGCTTCGCCGCGGCCAACGCGCTTCCCGTCGGCTGCGCCTTCCGCCGCCAGGATCTTTCGACAACCGACCACCCCTGCTATGCCGGCGACGTCGGCATCGGCATCAATCCGAAGCTGGCCCAGCGCGTCCAGGAGCCGACCTGCTGATCGTGCGTGGGCGCGCGCCTGGGCGAGATGACCACCGGCGGCTATACGCTGATCGACATCCCGACGCCGAAGCAGCGCCTGATCCATGTCCATGCCGACGCCGAGGAGCTCGGCCGCGTCTATCAGCCCGCGATCGCCGATCAACGCCACGCCTCGCGCCTTCGCCAGGGCGTCGCGGGATGCCGCCGGTCCAGAGCCCGCGCCTGGACGGCCGCGACCGAGGCGGCGCACGCCGAGTTCTCGCCGTCGGCGAGCCGCCGCGCTCGCCGGGCGCATCGCAGATGGGCGAGATCATCGCCTGGCTCGACGAGCACTGCCCCAGCGACGCCATCTTCACCAACGGCGCCGGCAATTTCGCCACCTGGCTCCATCGCTTCCACCGCTATCGCGGTTTCGGCACGCAGCTCGCGCCCACCAGCGGCTCCATGGGCTACGGCTTCCCGGCGGCGTCGGCGGCCAAGGTGCGCGATCCCGACCGCACCGTGGTCTGCTTCGCCGGCGACGGCGATTTCCGATGACCGGCCAGGAGCTGGCCACCGCCGTGCAGTACAGCTCGCCGTCATCGTCCTCGTGGTCAACAACGGCATGTACGGCACCATCCGCATGCATCAGGAGCGCCACTATCCCGAGCCGCGTGATCGGCACCGATCTGGTCAATCCGGATTTCGCCGCGCTCGCGCGCGCCTATGGCGCCCATGGCGAGACGGTGGAGCGCACCGAGGATTTCGCCGCCGCCTTCGAGCGCGCCCGCGCCTCCGGCAAGCCCGCGCTCATCGAGCTCAAGCTCGATCCCGAGGCGATCACGCCGCGCCAGTCCCTCAGCGACATCCGCGCCGCGCGCTGGCCGGCCGACATTGAGATACGAAGACCTCTTCCCTCGCGGGAGAGGCACGGCAAAAGACAACCGCGTCACATCGGGAGGAATCGCCATGGCCCAGTTCAAGAACTACATCAACGGCGAGTGGGTGGAGAGCGCCCAGGTCAACCGCAACGTCAATCCCTCCGACCTCTCCGACGTCGTCGGCGAGTTCGCGCGCGGCCGACCGCGCGCCAGGCGGAGCAGGCGATCGCGGCGGCGCGCGCCGCGTTCCCGAAGTGGTCGATGACGACGCCGCAGCAGCGCTTCGACATCCTCGACCGCGCCGGCACCGAGATCCTCGCGCGCAAGGACGAGCTCGGCCGGCTGCTCGCGCGCGAGGAGGGCAAGACCGCTCGCCGACGGCATCGGCGAGGCCGCGCGCGCCGGCGCCATCTTCAAGTTCTTCGCCGGCGAGGCGCTGCGCTACGGCGGCGAGAAGCTCGACTCGGTCACGGCCCGGCGTCGAGGTCGAGATGACCCGCGAGCCGGTCGGCGTCGTCGGCCTCATCACGCCCTGGAACTTCCCGCTCGCGATTCCCGCCTGGAAGATCGCGCCGGCGCTCGCCTACGGCAACTGCGTGGTGTTCAAGCCGGCGGAGCTCGTGCCGGCCTGCGCCTGGGCGCTTGCCGACATCATCAGCCGCGCCGGCCTGCCGCCGGGCGTGCTCAACCTGGTCATGGGACCGGGCTCGCGTGGTCGGGCGACGCCATCGCCCAGTCGCCGCAGGTGCACGGCGTCAGCTTCACCGGCTCGGTGTCCGTCGGCGCCGTCGGTGCGCCGCCGCGGTCGATGGAGCGCGGCGCGCGCGTGCAGCTCGAGATGGGCGGCAAGAACCCGCTGGTCGTGCTCGACGACGCCGATCTCGCGACGCGCTGTCGGCACCGCCGTCAACGGCGCCTTCTTCCAGACCGGCCAGCGCTGCACCGCGTCGAGCCGCCTCATCGTCACCGCAGGGCATCCACGACCGGTTCGTCGACGCGATGACCGAGCGCATGAAGACGCTCGTGGTCGACGACGCGCTCAAGCCCGGCACCGAGATCGGCCCGGTGGTCGAGCGAGTCGCCAGCTCGAGCAGAACCTGAGCTACATCGAGATCGGCCGCGACGAGGGCGCGACGCTCGCGCTCGGCGGCGAGCGCCTCAACCGCGCCGACCCAGGGCTACTACATGGCGCCGGCGCTCTTCACCGACACGACGCAACGAGATGCGCATCAACCGCGAGGAGGTCTTCGGGCCGGTCGCCTCGGTCATGCAGGTGAAAGACTACGACGAGGCGCTCGCCGTCGCCAACGACACCGAGTTCGGCCTCTCCGCCGGCATCGTCACCACGCTCGCTCAAGCACGCGCAGCGCACTTCAAGCGCCACGCGCAGGCCGGCATGGTGATGGTCAACCTGCCGACCGCCGGCGTCGACTACCACGTGCCGTTCGGCGGCCGGAAGGGCTCGAGCTACGGCCCGCGCGAGCAGGGCGCCTACGCGCGCGAGTTCTACACCATCGTCAAGACGGCCTATACGCTGCCGATGTAGCTGGGATCCGCGGCGGTGCGTCCTTCGAGACGGGCGCTTCGCGCCCTCCTCAGGATGAGGCGATTTTCATTGTGCCATCAACAATGTTCCTCATCCTGAGGAGCGCACGTTAGTGCGCGTCTCGAAGGACGCACGCTGCTTCCGCAGCGTTACCCCTGCTTCAGGTGCTCCTGCCGCATCCGCTTCAGCGCGGTGAGGGCGAGGAACGCCGTCAGCGCGTCGAGGATGGCCACCAGGAAGAAGACCGCGGTCCAGTTGCCGGTGGCCTCCTGCAGCTTCGCCGCCGCCGGGCCGCCGAGGATCGAGCCGACGCCCTGGGCGATGTAGAGGAAGCCGTAGTTGGTGGAGGCGAACTTGGAGCCGAAGGTGTCGGTGAGGGTCGAGGGGAAGAGCGAGAAGATCTCGCCCCAGCCGAAGAACACCAGGCCCGTCATCACCACGAAGACCGCGGGCTGGTCGATGAAGGCGAACATCACCAGGATCGCGATCGCCTCCAGGAAGAAGGCGAGGCCCATGGTGTTCTCGCGACCGATGTGGTCGGAGACCCAGCCGAAGAACGGCCGCGTGAGGCCGTTGGTCGCCCGCGAGAGCGACAGCGACAGCGGCAGCGCCGCCATGCCGAGCACCAGCGCCTGGCCGACGTTGTACTGCTTGGCGAAGGCGCCGACGTTCGAGACCACCATCAGCCCGCCGGTCGACATCATCGTCATCATGATGAAGAGCAGATAGAAGATCGGGCTCTGCAGCATCTCCGACGGCGTGTAGCTGCGCCTGGTCTGCCGCTCGTCGCGCGCGACGACCATGCCGGCCGGCGCATATCCCTCCGGCGGTGCGCGCAATCCCTGCGCCGCGGCGAATCCCACCACCGCCTGGATCACGCCCCAGATCAGCCAGGTCTTGGCGTAGCCGTAGCTCGGCAGCATGTCGGAGATCGGGAAGGTGGTGAGGATCGCGCCGACGCCGTAGCCGGCCGCCGCCATGCCCGTGGCGAAGCCGCGGCGATCGGGGAACCAGCGCACCATCAGCCCGATGATGCCGACATAGACGATGCCGGTGCCGAAGCCGCCGATCACGCCATAGGTGAGGTAGAGCATCCAGACATTGGTCGCGTAGGCGGAGAGGATCCAGCTCGCTCCCGACATCAGCGCGCCGGTGGAGATCAGCGTGCGCGCGCCGAACCGCTCCACCAGATTGGCCTGCAGCGGCGACAGGAAGGTCTGCAGGATCACCAGCAGCGAGAACGCCCATTGCAGCGTCGACGAGCGTGACGCCGTACTCCTTCAGTAGCGACCCGGTGAAGAGCGCCCAGGTGTATTGCGGGCTGGAGATCGACATCATGACGATGAGCCCGAGGACGAGCTGAGCCCAGCGGTAGCCCAGGCCCTGCGCGGATGTGGCGGCCGAGACGGTCATCGTGAAACCCCCTGAGTAGTGACGTTTTTGACGGCGGCTTTTCGCCGGGAAGTCTTGCACGGCGTGTGCCATCGGCATAGCCGGACGATCACGCGCCGTTAGGCCGTTGCACCGCACATTCACCCGTGAAAATTGCCTCTGGAAAAGGCAGTCGGCGCATGCTTTGTTGGCAGTTGTCCCGGGAATACCGGCCTTAATGCAAGCCCGTGCGACGTCTGAGCAAATTGACCGAAGTGGAGTTTTGATGTTCACCACCCGACCGGAACTGCGCGGCACATTCGGCGTCGTCTCCACGACCCACTGGCTGGCATCCGCCGCCGCCATGGGCATCCTCGAGCGCGGCGGCAACGCGTTCGATGCCGCGGCGACGGCGGGCTTCGTGCTCCAGGTGGTGGAGCCGCATCTGAACGGTCCCGGCGGCGACGTGCCGATCCTGCTGTGGAACCGCCGGGCCGGGCGCGTCGAGGCGATCTGCGGCCAGGGCGTGGCGCCGGCTTCCGCCGACATCGCCGCCTTCCGCAAGCTCGGCCTCGATCTGGTGCCGGGCACCGGGCTGCTGCCGGCGGTGGTGCCGGGCTCCTTCGGCGCCTGGATGAAGCTGCTTCTGGACTACGGCACCATGCGCGTCGAGGACGTGCTGAAGCCGGCGATCCATTACGCCGGCGGCGGCCATCCCCTGGTCGCGCGCATCCCCGCCGCCATCGAGAGCGTGCGCGAGCTCTTCGAGAAGGAATGGCCGACCTCGGCGGCGATCTATCTCCCCGGCGGCCAAGTGCCGCAGGCGGGCCGGCTCTTCCGCAATCCCTCCATCGCCCAGACCTACACCCGCGTCATCGCCGAGGCGCAGGCGGCGGGCGGCGGCCGCGAGACGCAGATCGAGGCGGCGCGGCGCGCCTGGTACGAGGGCTTCGCCGCCGAGGCGATCGACCGCTTCTATCGGACCCAGGAGGTGATGGATACCTCCGGCCGGCGCCACAAGGGCTTCCTCAGCGGCGCCGACATGGCGCGCTGGCGCGCCGCCGTCGAGGCGCCCGTCACCTACGACTATCACGGCTATACCGTCGCCAAATGCGGGCCCTGGAGCCAGGGGCCGGTGTTCCTGCAGCAGCTGTCGCTGCTCAAATCCCTCGACATCGCCGGCATGGATCCGCTCGGGCCGGAATTCGCCCATACCGTCGTCGAGACCGCGAAGCTCGCCTTCGCCGATCGCGAGGCGTGGTACGGCGATCCGGATTTCGTCGACGTGCCGCTGCAGGCGCTGCTGTCGGACGACTATGCCGCGGCGCGCCGCGCGCTCGTCGGCGAGCGCGCCTCCTTCGAGCTGAGGCCGGGCTCGCCCGGCGGTCTCGCGCCGCGGCTCGCGCAGGCGATCCTGGCGCGGCGCGGCGGGGCCGGGATGACGGCGGCCGGCGTCGGCGAGCCGACCCAGGCCCGTCTCGGCGCCGGCGAGCCCACGGTCGCCCGCGATGCGGATCGCCGCGCCACCGCCGGCGACACCTGTCACGTCGATGTGATCGATCGCTGGGGCAACATGATCGCGGCGACGCCGAGCGGCGGCTGGCTGCAGAGCTCGCCGGCGATCCCGGAGCTGGGCTTCAGCATCACCACCCGCGGCCAGATGTTCTGGCTCGAGGAGGGGCTGCCGGCGAGCCTCGCGCCGGCGAAGCGGCCGCGCACCACGCTGACGCCGTCGCTCGTCCTCAAGGACGGCGAGCCCTACATGGCCTTCGGCACGCCCGGCGGCGACCAGCAGGACCAGTGGCAGATGGCGTTCTTCCTGCGCCACGTCCATCACGGGATGAATCTGCAGGAGGCGATCGACGCGCCGTCGTTCCACACCGAGCACATGCCGAGCTCGTTCTGGCCGCGCGAGGCGAAACCGGGGGTGGTGGTGCTGGAGGGGCGCACGTCGCCGGCGACCCAGGCCGGCATGCGCGCGCGCGGCCACGCGGTGCAGGTCGGCGAGGACTGGTCCGAAGGCCGGCTTTCCGCCTGCGCCCTGGAGCGCACGCCGGAAGGCACCATCCTGAAGGCAGGCGCCAATCCGCGGGGGATGCAGGGCTACGCCGTCGGGAGGTAGTGTGGGCGGGAGGTAGTGCGGGGCCGGCACGGGGTTTGCTTTGTCGGTGTTGCCGGGCAGCGATGCGAGGGCTTGAAGATGACCTGGTCGATCGTCGCGCGCGATCCCGCGAGCGGCGCCTTCGGCGTCGCGGTGGCGACGCAAGTTCTTCGCCGTCGGCGCGCTGTGCCCGCACGCGCGCAGCGGCGTCGGCGCGCTCGCGACCCAGGCGCTGATCAATCCGATCTACGGGCCGCGCGGGCTGCGGCTGCTGCGGGAAGGCGTGCCGCCGGCCGCCGTCGTCGAGACGCTGCTCGCCGCCGGATCAGGGCCGCGAGACGCGGCAGATCCACGTGATCGACGCCGCCGGGCGCAACGCCGCCCATACCGGCGGCGACTGCATCGACTGGTGCGGCCATCTCGCTGCGGCGAGGGCTTCTCGGTCGCCGGCAACATGCTGGCGGGGCCGCGCGTCATCGAGGATACCGCGGCGATCTACGAGGCGAGCGGCCATCTGCCCTTCGCCGAGCGCCTCATCGCCGCGCTGGAGGCGGGCGAGGCCGCCGGCGGCGACAAGCGCGGCAAGCAGTCGGCGGCGCTCCGGATCCACGCCAGCGAGGACTATCCCGCGCTCGACCTGCGCGTCGACGACCATGCGGAGCCGCTCGCGGAGCTGCGCCGCCTCTACGAGGAAGCGCGACGCATTACCAGCCCTTCGCGCGCTTCCTGCCGACGCGAGCGATCCTGCCGGCATCTACGACCGCGCCGTCATCAATGCCGAGGTGGCCCGCGTGCAGGAAGCGCTGAAGGCGCCGGCGCCGAGATGAGCGCCCGGTGACGCGCTCGTGACCCTCGCCGACGCCATGCCCGGCACGCGGCCCGCCGGCGCGGCCGAGACGCGCCCGCTGCTCGAAGTGCGGGACCTGCGCACGTACTTCACGGTCGATGGCGGCGAGCTTCGCGCGGTCGACGGCGTCAGCTTCTCGCTGACGCCGGGCCGCACGCTCGGCATCGTCGGCGAGTCCGGCTGCGGCAAGAGCGTGACCGCGCTCTCGATCATGGGCCTGGTCCCGCAGCCGCCCGGCCGCATCGCCGGCGGCGAGATCCGCTTCGAAGGCGTCGATCTCCTGAAGCTGCAGCCGGCGGAGATGCGCGAGCTGCGCGGCAACCAGATCGTCGATGATCTTCCAGGAGCCGATGACCTCGCTCAATCCGGTCTTCACGGTCGGCGACCAGATCGTCGAGGGCATCCTGCGCCATCGCCAGGTGACCGAAGCAGCAGGCGAGGGAGCACGCGATCGAGATGCTGCGCGCGGGTGCGCATTCCCTCGCCGGAGCGGCGCTTCGACGACTACCCGCACCAGCTCTCCGGCGGCATGCGCCAGCGCGTGATGATCGCCATGGCGCTGCCTGCGAGCCCGAAGCTGCTGATCGCCGACGAGCCGACCACCGCGCTCGACGTCACCATCCAGGCGCAGATCCTCGACCTGATGCGCAAGCTGCGCGACGAGACCGGCATGGCGATCATCCTGATCACCCACGACCTCGGCGTCGTCGCCGAGCTCGCCGACGAGGTGGTCGTGATGTACGCGGGCGCAGTCGTGGAGCGCGCCGAGCGTCGGCGACCTCTTCGAGCGAGCCGCAGCATCCCTACACGCTCGGCCTGCTGGGCTCGATCCCGCAGCTGCACCTGCGACGCAGGCGCGGCTGCCGCGATCGAGGGCATGGTGCCGAACCCGCTGGCGCTGCCGGAGGGCTGCCGCTTCCATCCGCGCTGCCCGTTCGCGATCGACGACTGCCGCGCGACGGAGCCGCCGCTGCGGGAGATCGAGCCGCGGCCACGTTCGCGGCGTGCTGGCGCGCGCCGCTCGAGGCGACGCCTGAGTGCCGCGATGGCAGCGTCGAGCGACGCGCAGGCCGGCGCCGCTGCTCGAGGTCGAGGACCTGGTCAAGCACTTTCCCGTGCGCGCGCGGCTTCTTCGGCCGCGAGGTCGGCGCGGTGCAGGCGGTCGACGGCGTCAGCTTCGAGCTCGCGGCGCGGCGAGACGCTGGCGCTGGTGGGCGAATCCGGCTGCGGCAAGTCCACCACCGGGCGGCTGGTGCTGCGCCTGATCGAGCCGACCGCGGGCACGGTCGCGCTTCGAGGGCGCAGACCTCTTCGCGCTCGACGCGCACGAGCTGCGCGCGCATGCGCCGCGCGATGCAGATCATCTTCCAGGACCCGTACGCGTCGCTCAATCCGCGCATGACGGTGGGCGCAGATCGCTGGGCGAGCCGCTGCGGCTGCACGGCCTCGCCGACGGGCCGGCGCACGCGAGCGCGTCGCCGGAGCTGCTCGGGCTGGTCGGGCCTCGCGCCGCAGCACGCGCAGCGCTATCCGCACGAATTCTCCGGCGGCCAGCGCCAGCGCATCGGCATCGCGCGCGCGCTCGCGGTCGAGCCGCAGCTCATCGTCTGCGACGAGCCGGTCTCGGCGCTCGACGTCTCGATCCAGGCGCAGGTGATCAACCTGCTGCAGGACCTGCAGCGCCGCCTCGGCCTCGCCTACCTCTTCATCGCGCACGACCTCGCGGTGGTGAAGCACATCGCCGACCGCGTGGCGGTGATGTACCTCGGGCAAGATCGTCGAGCTCGCGGACAAGCGCGACGCTGTTCGCGCGCGCCGCGCCATCCCTACACGCAGGCGCTGCTCTCGGCGATCCCGGTGCCCGAGCCCGCGCTGCAGGCGCGCAGCGCATCGCTGCTGCAGGGCGACGTGCCGAGCCCGATCGACCCGCCGTCGGGCTGCCGCTTCCAGCACGCGCTGCCCGTTCGCGCGCGAGCGCTGCGCGCGTCGAGGAGCCGCCGCTCGACGGCCGACGCGGCCATGCGGTGGCCTGCCACTTCTGGCGCGAGATCGAGGCGCCGGCCGCGGCTGCTGCCGCCGCCGGGTCCGAGGCCGCGAGCCCGCGCCTCGAAGCGCCTGCAGGCGTTCTTCGCGCGCGCCGGCCGCGCCGCGGCGTAGAACTCACGGCCGTTGTCGCAGCCAGGATCGGTTTGCCATGTCCGTGCAACGGAGCCCCGGCAACGGACGCGATAAACGATGAGACGATCGCTTGGTTCGCGACTGTGTCGCCGCGCGCTGCTGGCGGCGAGCGCCACCGCGGGCGCGCAGACGACCCTGCGCGATCGGCCTCGCCGAGGATCCGGACGTGCTCGATCCCACGCTCGCGCGCACCTTCGTCGGCCGCATCGTCTTCGCCGTCGCTGTGCGACAAGCTGTTCGACATCGACGAGAAGCTCAACATCGTGCCGCAGCTCGCGACCGCCTACGAATGGGCGGCCGACCACAAGGCGCTGACGATCAAGCTGCGCCAGGGCGTCGACCTTCCACGACGGCGAGAAGTTCGACGCCGCGGCGGTCAAGTTCAACATCGAGCGGCACAAGACCATGCCGGGCTCGAACCGCCGCGGCGAGCTGGCGCCGGTCGACGAGCGTCGACGTCGTCGACCGATACACCGTGCGGCTCAACCTCTCCGCGCCGCTTCTCGCCGCTGCTCGCGCGCGCTCGCCGACCGCGCCGGCATGATGGTCTCGCCGAAGGCGGCGCAGGCCGAGGGCGACAAGTTCGGCGCCACGCCGGTCTGCTCCGGGCCCGTTCAAGTTCGTCGAGCGCGTCGCGCAGGACCGCATCGTGCTCGAGCGCTTCGCGAACTACTGGAACAAGGGCGAGATCCACTTCGACAAGATCGTCTACCAGCCGATCGTCGATTCCACGGTGCGGCTCGCCAACCTGAAGCTCGGGCCAGCTCGACTTCATCGAGCGCATGGCGCCCTCCGACGTCCCGCAGCTCAAGAGCGACAGCCAGCTTCAAGATCGCGACGATCACCGAGATCGGCTACCAGGGCATCACCATCAACGTCGGCAAGAGCGACCTCGCGCAGAAGAACCCGCTGGGCCGCGACGCCGCGCGTGCGCGAGGCCTTCGAGCTCTCGCTCGACCGCGAGGGCATCGTCCAGGTCGTCGATGGACGGCGAGGCCGATGCCGGGCAACCAGTGGGTGGCGCCGACCAACGCCTTGTTACGCGAAGAACGTGCCGGTCCCGAAGCGCGACGTCGCCAGCGCGAAGGCGCTGCTCAAGGAGGCCGGCGTGACCAATCCGAGCTTCACGCTGATGACGCCGACCACCTCGGATGCGCAGCAGATCGCGCAGGTGTCCAGGCGATGGCGAAGGAGGCGGGCTTCGACGTCAAGATCCAGTCGACCGAGTTCGCCACCTCGCTCAACATGGCCGACAAGGGCCAGTTCGAGGCCTACGTGCTCGGCTGGAGCGGCCGCGCCGATCCCGACGGCAACCTCTACAGCTTCGACGCCTGCAAGCAGCCGCTCAACTACGCCGGCTACTGCAACCAGACGGTGGACAGGAGCTGAAGCGGTCGCGCGCCGTCGACGATCCCGCCGAGCGGATGAAGCTCTTCGAGCAGATCGCGGCGATCGTCCTCAAGGACCGGCCGATCATCTACCTCTACCACCGCCACTGGCTGTGGGCCTACAGCAAGAAGCTGACGGGCTTCCGCACGATCCCGACGGGCTGGTCCGGGTGCAGGGGCTGAAGATGAAGTGAGGATGAAGCGCAGTCCCTCTCCCCCACGGGGAGAGGGATTTCTCGCGAAGAACGGATAATGCTCAACTATCTCATCCGCCGCATCCTCGATCATCATCCCGACGCTGTTCTTCGTCTCGATCCTGATCTTCGGGCTGCAGCAGCTGCTGCCCGGCGATCCGGCGCTGGCCCTGGCCGGCGAGGAGCGCGATCCCAACGTCATCGCCTACCTGCGCGCACAAGTATCCACCTCGACGAGCCGCTGCCGGTGCGCTACGGCATCTGGGTCGACGGCGTGCTGCACGGCGACCTCGGCGAATCGGTGCGCATCCAGCAGCCGGTGCTGCGAGCTGATCGCTGCAGAAGCTGCCGGTGACGCTCGAGCTCGCCGGCGCTGGCGATGGCTGATCGCGCTCGCTGATCGGCATCCCCGCCGGCATCGTCTCCGCGGTGAAGCAACGGACACCGCGTGGGACTACGCGGCCAACGTCTTCGCGCTGTGGGGCCTGTCGACGCCCAATTTCTGGCTCGGCATCCTGCTGATCCTGCTCTTCTCGGTGAAGCTCGGCTGGCTGCCGGCCTCGGGCTACGTGAGCCCGTTCGAGGACCTGAGGCCAGAACCTCGCGGCGATGATCATGCCGGCCTTCGTGCTCGGCAACGCGATCGCCGCCGTGCTGATGCGCCACACGCGCAGCGCGATGCTGCAGGTGCTCGGTGCCGACTACGTGCGCACCGCGCGCGCCAAGGGCCTCGACGAGCGCGTGGTGGTGCTGCAAGCACGCGCTGCGCAACGCGCTGATGCCGGTCATCACGCTGGGCGCGCTCGAGTTCGGCACGCTGCTCTCGGGCGCGGTGCTCACCGAGCAGGTGTTCACCATCCCCGGCTTCGGCAAGCTCATCGTCGACGCGGTGTTCAACCGCGACTACGCGGTCGTGCAGGGCGTCGTGCTCTTCACGGCGACCGCCTACATCGTGCTGAACCTGCTCGCCGACCTCGCCTACTTCCTGGTCAACCCGAGGCTGCGGGCATGACCGCGATCGGCTTCGATCCCGCCGCCACCGCCAAGGCGGCGCGAGGCGCCGCGACGACTCACGCCGTGCGCAGCGCGCGATGCGGCGCCTGCTGCGCCGGCGCGGCGCCATGCTGGGCCTCGCGGTCGTGGTGTTCTTCGTCGCTGCTCGCGCTGCTCGCGCCGTGGATCGCGCCCTACGACCCGCTCGCCACCGAGCTGGAGCGCGATGCGCAAGGCGCCGAGCGCCGCGCACTGGTTCGGCACCGACGAGATCGGCCGCGACGTGCTCTCGCGCGTGATCTGGGGCGCGCGCGCCTCGCTGCTGGCGGGCGTGGTCTCGGTGTGCATCTCGCTCTGCTGCGGCGTGCCGATCGGCCTCGCTCGCCGGCTATGTCGGCGGCTGGATCGACGGGCTCCTGATCTCGCGCATCACCGACGCGATGCTCGCCTGCCCGTTCCTGATCCTCGCGATCGCGCTCGCGGCGTTCCTCGGCCCGAGCCTCACCAACGCGATGATCGCGATCGGCATCTCGGCGACGCCGGTCTTCGTCCGCCTGACGCGCGGCGCAGGTGCTCGCGGTCAAGGTCGAGGACTACGTCGAGGCGGCGCGCGCGATCGGCAATCCGCACCTGCGCATCGCGCTGCGCCACATCCTGCCCAACATCGCTGGCGCCGCTCATCGTGCAGGCGACGCTGGCGATCGCCGCCGCCGTCATCGCCGAGGCGAGCCTCTCGTTCCTCGGCCTCGGCCAGCAGCCGCCGGCGCCGAGCTGGGGCAGCATGCTCAACACCGCGAAGAACTACGTCGACAAGGCGCCGTGGATGGCGGTCTGGCCGGGCCTGTCGATCTTCCTGCTGGTGCTGTCCTTCAACCTGCTGGGCGACGGCCTGCGCGACGCGCTCGATCCGAGGCAGCGGTAGAGGATTTTTCCGCGACCGCCGCGCCGATCATCGCCATCGGCGCGGACGTCTCGGACCGCCTCAGGTCACCAGGGTCGCGTCGAGGGAGATCTCGGCCTTCATCAGCTTGGAGACCGGGCAGCCGGCCTTGGCCATGCCGGCCAGCTTCTCGAAAGTCGCCTGATCGGCGCCGGGAATCTTGGCCTTCAACGTCAGATGGACCGCGGTGATGGCGAAGCCGCCCTCCACCTGCTCCAGGGTGACCTCCGCCGAGGTGTCCATCTGCTCGGCCCGGAGCTTGGCCTCGCCCAGGATCAGCGAGAGCGCCATGGTGAAGCAGGCGGCATGAGCGGCGCCGATCAGTTCCTCGGGATTGCTGCCCTTCTGTCCTTCGAAGCGGCTGGCGAAGCCGTAGGGATATTCCCTGAGCGCGCCGCTCTCGGTGGAAATGGAGCCCTTGCCATCCTTGAGCCCGCCCTGCCAGGCGGCCGATCCGCGTCGCTTGATCTTCATCTCATGCTCTCCGTTGCTGAAGCGTGATCTCTGCGGGCGCACGCCCAGGCTCCCTGCGAGCCTCGGGCGGACCTCCCCGAAGCCTCTATCTAGGCAGCGATCCCGGCAAGACTACTGCGGAGGCTGGTTATCTTTTTGCCGGGCCGAGATCGAGGCGGGACCGTTTGTCACGGGATCGACATATGGTGAGCCGGGCCGACCCTTATCGTAGGCGCAACGGAATCGCGTTCGGCGCAATCGGCGCGGTCCGGGCGCCGCCGTCGACGTCCATACTCGATGCTCCGGCAGTGCCGCACGCGACGCTTTCCGCTGAGGGGGAATTGCATGGGCGCTTGCCATGCCCATGACCTGGATGCCAGCCTCCCTGACACGCTCGAGTTCACGACCCCGTGACGGCCGCTCTCCGGCCGACCGGGCCGCCGTTCTGAAAGTCGAGAACGTCTGAGCCGTCCGCAGCAGGCCAATCGGGATCGAACCCAGGAGAACTCACATGGCGACATGCGAAAAGAGACCGACAGCCTCGGCGTCGGTCGAGGTGCCCGCGGACAAGCTGTGGGGCGCGCAGACCCAGCGCTCGCTCGAGCATTTCAGCATCGGCAAGGATCTGATACCCCGCGAGATGATCACGGCCTATGCCGTCCTGAAGAAAGCCGCCGCCGCGGCGAACCACGCGGGCAAGCGGCTCGACGACCAGCGCTACAAGTTGATCGTCCAGGTCTGCGACGAAATCCTCGCCGGCCAGCATCATGACATGTTCCCGCTGCATGTGTGGATGACCGGCAGCGGCACCCAGTTCAACATGAACGTCAACGAGGTGATCTCCAACCGCTGCTGCCAGCTCGCGGGCACGCCGCTCGGCAGCAAGGCGCCGGTTCATCCCAACGATCACGTCAACATGGCGCAGTCGTCGAACGACACTTTCCCGTCGGCCATGTACATCGCGGCGGCAGTCAACGTGAAAGCAGCGCCTGGTTCCCGCGGTCGACCGCCCTGCACGATGCGATCGACGCCAAGGCACAGGCGTGGAGCGACATCGTCAAGATCGGGCGGACCCATATGCAGGATGCCACGCCGCTGACCTTGGGCCAGGAATGGTCCGGCTATGCCGGCATGCTGGCGGACGATCTGGAGCGGATCGAAGCCGCATTGCACGGGGTGTATCGACTGGCCCTGGGCGGCACGGCGGTCGGAACCGGCATCAACTCGGCGCCCGGCTTCGCCGAGGCGGCGGCGGCCGAGATCGCCCGGCTCACGGGCCTGCCGTTCGTGACCGCGCCCAACAAATTCACGGTGCAAGGCGCCCACGACGCGCTGGTCCAGCTCTCCGGCACGCTTCGGACACTGGCGGTGTCGCTCTACAAGATCGGCAACGACATCCGCCTGATGTCCTGCGGGCCGCGCGCCGGGTTTGCGGAGCTGGATATCCCCGAGAACGAGCCCGGCTCCTCGATCATGCCGGGCAAGGTCAATCCGACCCAGTGCGAGGCGCTCACCATGATCGCCGTGCAGGTGATGGCGAATGACGTAGCGGTGGGATTCGGCGGCGCCGGCGGCTATCTCGAGATGAACGTCTACAAGCCGCTGATCATCTTCAACATCGCGCATTCCATCACCATCATGACCGACGGCTGCGTCAACTTCCGCAAGTTCCTGGTCGAGGGCACGAAGCCCAACCTGAAGAAGATCAACGAATACGTGGAGCGCTCGCTGATGCTGGTGACGGCGCTGGCGCCGGTCATCGGCTATGACAAGGCGTCGAAGATCGCCCACCACGCCATGGACCACGATCTCACGCTCAAGGCCGCCGCGCTGCAGCTGGGATTTGTCAGCGAGGCCGAATTCGACCGCGTCGTCGATCCCAGGAAGATGGTCGCAGCCCTATGTGGCGACCGGCGCTTAGGCGGTCATGACGCTGGAAGAACGGTCAAATCTCGTCCTCGCCTTTGCCCGCACCCTCTACGTCAATGGCCAGTCCACCGATCAGGTTCTGTCGCCGCCGGGCAGCTCGGCGACAGGCTCGGCCTGCGCGTCAGGATCATGCCGCGCTGGGGAGAGCTGCAGCTTCAGGCCGAGGATGGCGACGCCAGGCTCACCTCGGCGGTCGCGGCCGATCCTTCCGGCGTCGACATGGATCGCGTGGCTGCCGCCATGCGGGCGATCGAGGAGCTCGGCGCCGGCCGGCTTGCGCCGGACGCCGCGCTCACGACGATCGGCGCGATCTCGCGGGCGCCCCCGGCCCCGACCTGGCTCTTCACGCTCAGCGGCCGCGGCGGGCGCCGTGGCACTGGCGGTGATCTTCGGCGTTCAACACCTGTCGGCGGCGGCGCTCATCTTCCTGAGCGCGGCGGCGGGCGCCGTGCTGCGCCGGTGCCTGGCGCAATTCAGCGCGAACCTTTTCCTGCAGCCCTTCTGCGCGGCGTTGCTCGCCGGCGTTGTCGGCGCGCTGGCGGTTCGCTATCGACCTGAGCTCGTCATTGCGCCTCGTCGCGGTCTGCCCATGCATGATCCTGGTGCCAGGACCTCATGTGCTCAATGGCGCGCTGGATCTCATCCGGGGCCGCATCCATCTCGGCGCCGCCCGCCTGATCTATCGCCGGGCCTCGTGGTCCTGGCGATCTCCGCGGGACTGCTGCTCGGACTGGCTCTTCTCGGCGTCTCCCTGCCGGTGGACGAGGCCGGCAGGGATGTGCCGCTTTGGCAGGACGTGATCGCCGCCGGCGTTGCCGTCGCCGCTTACAGTGTCTTCTTCTCCACGCCGCTCCACATGCTGCCCTGGCCGGTGGCGGTCGGCATGCTGGCCCATGCGTTGAGATGGGTGGCGATCGCGGCATTTGGCGGCAGCGCGGCGATCGGCGCCGGTGTCGCCTGCCTTGTCGTCGGCCTGATCCTGACGCCGGTCGCACGCCGCTGGCACATGCCTTTCGCGGCCATCGGCTTCGCGTCCGTGGTGTCGATGATACCCGGCGTCTTCCTTTCAGGCTGCGAGCGGCCTGCTGCAGCTCGCCGACGGCTCGCATACGATGTCGGCGCTCATCGGCGCGACGATCGCCGACGGCTTGACCGCCGTCACGATCATCCTGGCGATGAGCTTCGGCCTTATCGTTCCGAAACTGGTCATCGACCGTGTCGGGGATCGCATGCCGCGGTCGAAGTCTTGAGGGAGCCTTTTAGCTCGTCGCCGAAGCATCCGGCAGGCGGGATATCGGCCTGGCGCCCCCAGCGTGTAATCTTGCAATGTAAGCAACGCGCTACAAGCGGCCGTCGCCCTCGCAAACCCGCCCACGTGTTTGGCGGCATCTAAAGTCTTCTCTTAATATTTTCATGGTTGCATGGGCAGTCGTACTGGCCACAGGACCCCCTTATGCCGCCGCCGGCATCGAGCCCGCATCCCGCTCCGCTGAGGCTTCTCTACGCATGCGCGGCGCTCCTCATTCTGGTGCTGCTCGCGACCAGCGGCACCGTCGTTGCGCATCTTCGGCAGAGCGCCTTGCGCGACGAGGAGAGCGACCAGAACAACCTCAGCTTGGTTCTGGCGGAGCAGGCGGATCGTCTGTTCCAATCCGTCGATCTCGTCATTTCGAGCGTCGTCGACGAAATTGCAAAGGAGGGCGTGATCGACGCCGCCTCCTTCGGGCGGAAATTGTCCGGCCGCAGCGTCTACTTCTCTCTGCGCGAGAGGATCACTGGCATCCCGCAGCTCGACGCCGTTGTAGTGGTCAACAGCGAAGGCAGGGTGATCAATTTCACGCGTTCCTGGCCGGCTCCCGAGATAGACAATGCCGACCGCGACTACTTCAGAGCTCTGAAGGAAGATCCGAACCTCAGGACCTATATCAGCCAGCCGGTGCAAAATCATGGGTCCGGCACGTGGTCGATCTTCCTGGCGCGCCGCGTCAACGGAGCAAATGGCGAGTTTCTGGGGGTCATCCTCGGTACGGTCGAGCTGCGATATTTCGAGGATTTCTATCGGGCCATCTCGCTTGGCGAGGGCAGCAGCATCTCGATCCAGCGATTGGACGGTGTGATGCTCGCGCGCGTTCCCTCGACCGACGCGATCGGCAAGGCCTTTTCCAACTCACGTCACCTGTTGCAGGGTGGCAGCTCGGGGATAGTGCGCGAGCTCAGCCCGATCGACGGAAAGATGCGCATCAAGGCAGCGCATGTCCTCACGAACTATCCGGTGCTCGTCCTCACGACCAAGACCGAAGAAGCCGCGTTGGCGAGCTGGCGGAGCATCGCCTGGCTGATGTCGCTGGGTGCGGTGGGCTGCGCCGGCGCGATGGCGGTCGCCACTTTCGCGGTGGGACGGCAGTGGAAGCAGCACGCCATGCTCGCGCACGCGCAGGCGGAGCTCAGGCGCCAGGAGGATCGCGCCGAGGCCTTCGAGGCGATGAAGATCGCCAAGGAAGCGGCGGAAGCGGCCGATCGCGCGAAGTCGGAATTTCTGGCGACGATGAGCCACGAGCTGCGCACGCCGCTGAACGCGGTCCTCGGCTTCTCCGAGATGATGCTGCGCGAGGTGTTCGGCCCTCTCGGCAGCACTCACTATCGGGACTACGTTCGCGATATCCACTCGAGCGGAAGCCACCTCCTGAGCATCATCAGCGACGTCCTCGATCTGTCGAAGGCCGCGGCCGGCAAGCTCACGCTGGACGAGCGCTGGGTGGATGCACGGGAGGTCGTCAGCACGGTCTGTCGTCTCGTCCAGCCGCGCATCAACGAGGCCCGCCTGTCGCTCGCGGTCAAAATCCCACCCGGCGATCTCGACCATATACGCCGACGAGCGGGTGCTTAAGCAGATGCTGCTCAATCTCCTCTCCAACGCCTGCAAATTCACGCCGCCCGATGGGCGGATTGAATGCTCGATATCGGTGGATGCCGAGGGAATGGCATTCGCCGTGAAGGATACGGGGATCGGCATCCCGGCGGAACATCTCGCGCGGGTTCTCCGGCCTTTCGTCCAGGTCGACAGTTCCCTCAGCCGCCGGCACGAAGGAACCGGCCTCGGCCTCGCCCTCGTCAATATCATGGCGGAACTGCATGGCGGACGCCTGAGCCTCGAAAGCGACGGTCGGATCTGGCACGACCGCGACCGTGATCCTTCCCTTGCGCCGACTCGGTCGGCGAGCATCGACATTGCACCGCAGAATGCGGCATCCTCCTCGCGGGAGCGACTGATCGCCTGATCGTCGCCCGGCGTTTTCTGCCGGGAATGCAAGGCCTAGGCGCGGCGTGCGGGTCGTTTGCGCTTCTTGGGCCGGCGGCGGACGATGAGGAAATAGTAGCCGAGGGCTATCACCATCGGCGGCGACGGCGCCGGCGATCAGGTAGGGCTGGGCGATGCGCTCGGCCTTGAGCACTTCCTTGAAGCGGCGGCCCAGCCAATAGGCCATCCCGCCCCAGAATCCAACCCAGAGCGCGGCGCCGAGCGAGTTGTAGACGACGAAACGCCACCAGCTCATGCCCATGGTGCCGGCGACGATGCCGTTCAATTGGCGCAGCACCACCACGAAGCGCGCGAACAGCACCACGGCGCCGCCGTGGCGCTCGAAGAATCCCTCAACCCGCTCGATGTGCTCGTGCTTGATGCCGACGCGGGGGCCGTGGCGCAGCACCAGGGGCCGGCCGCCCTTGTAGCCGATGGCATAGCCGATGTTGTCGCCCATGACGGCGGCGACCCAGCAGAGCGCCAGCAGCGTATAGATGTCGAGCTTGCCGGCCGAGGCGAAGAGCGCCCCGGCGATCATCAGGGATTCGCCGGGGGTCGGCAGGCCGAAGTTTTCCAGGAAGACGCCGAGGAAGACGGCCCAGTAGCCGTAGTCGCTGACATAGCGCTGCGCTTCCTCGATGAGGCTGTCCCACATCGCCGCGGCCTTGTCCCGGCTCTAGAGCCCGCGGGCGCGCATGAAGACGAGGCTCACCGCGCGGCGCTCGCCGCCGGCGCCCAGCCGTCGGGATTCTCGAGATAGGAGCGGACGGCGGCGTATTGCTCCGGCGTGAAATACCCCAGGCCCTGCGCCACCCGCAGCACGTCCCAGAATGTGGCCAGCGCGTGGAGCTCTACGCCTTCGGCCTTCAGGCTCGCGATGCTCTGGGGAAAGATGCCGTAGTGGAAGATCACGAAGGTGTGGCCGATGACGCCGCCGGCCTGGCGGATCGCGTTGACGAAATTGAGCTTCGATGTGCCCTCGCTGGCGAGATCCTCGACCAGCAGCACGCGCGCGCCCTCCGCCATCTCGCCCTCGATCTGGGCGTTGCGGCCGAAGCCCTTCGCCTTCTTGCGGACGTAGAGCATGGGGAGCGACAGGCGCTCGGCGATCCAGGCGGCGAAGGGGATGCCGGCGGTCTCGCCGCCGGCGACCGCGTCCAGCCCCTCGAAGCCCATGCCGCGGGTGACGGTGTCGACCGCCAGGTCCATCAGCTTCGCCCGGGCGCGGGGAAATGATATGAGCCGCCGGCAATCCACATAGACCGGGCTCACCCGCCCCGAGGTGAAGGTGAAGGGCTGGTCCGGCCGCAGCAGCACCGCCTTGGTCTCCAGCAGGATGCGGGAGGTGATCTCGGCGGCATCCGCCGCGGCGGGGCTCGTCGCCTCTGGCATTGAGGGCCTCGTCTCCGGGTAAATTCGGGCGCCGCATTGTTTAAGGCCAAAGCGGGCGCGGGGCAACTTCCGCCGAGGAATCCCGGGATTCCGGGGTTTCCTGCTGCTACCCTCGCGGGCCGGACCTGGCAGAGGAGGGGTGGTGATGGCTGACGTGGTGCTGACCGAGCGGGAGGGTGGGATCGCCACCGTCACCCTCAACCGGCCGGAGAAGCTCAACGCGCTGATCAAGTCGATGTGGACTGGCCTCAATGACGCCTTCGCGGCGCTGGAGGCCGACGACAGCGTGCGCGCGATCGTGCTGCGCGGCGCGAGCGAACGCGCCTTCGCGCCCGGCGCCGACATCGGCGAATTCGAGAGCGTGCGCGGCACCGCCGCCCAGGCGCGGGAATACGGCCTCCTCATGCACGAGGTGATGCGCCGCATCGGCGAGTGCCGGCATCCGACGGTGGCGCTGATCCAGGGCCTCTGCGTCGGCGGCGGGCTCGAGCTCGCCATGCTCTGCGACATCAGGATCTGCGGCACCGGCAGCCGCTTCGGCGTGCCGATCAACCGCATCGGCGTCACCATGGGCTATCCTGAGATCGCGGCGCTGATCGCGCTGGTGGGGCGCACGGTGGCGCTCGAGATCCTGCTGGAAGGCCGCGTCTTCGACGCCGCAGGAAGCGAAAGAGAAGGGCCTCGTCACCCGCGTGGTGCCCGACGACCAGGTGGTCGAGGAGTCCTACGCGGCGGCGAAGCGCATCGCGTCCGGCGCGCCGTTGGTCAATCGCTGGCACAAGAAATTCGCCCGCCGCGTCCTCGATCCCGCGCCGATCACGCCGGCGGAATTCGACGAGGCCTACGCCACCTTCGACACCGCCGATTTCCAGAACGGCTATCGCAGCTTCCTCGCCAAGCGCCCGCCGGTCTTCGAGGGGAAGTGAGGGGTCTGGTTGTCGGCGGTGCGTCCTTCGACGCGCGGCCTAATGGGCCGCTTGCTCATCCTGGAGATCTTTGCGCGGTTGGGTCTGTAGGTCGGAGTATGGATTGGGCATGTGTTTTTGCCGGCGATGGGGCCGGGCTGGAAGGGAAGCGAGCGTCTGAGGTCTGCGGCATCAGTTTATGGATGGACGCAGGCATGCCATCGCCTGAGGTTGAAAGCGAGGCAGGCGAGGGTGAGGGCAAGGGTGTTGCGGGCAGCGGAGAAGTAGCGCATGCGGTGGAAGCCATACCATCGCTTGAGGGTCCCGAAGACCGCTTCCACGGGCCGGCGCTTGAGCGAGAGCGCGTGATTTTGCTCGACCTCCTCGGGCGGGAGCGGCTGGTTGCGTTTGCCACGCCGCATGATGCCGCAGGCAATGCCTTGGGCCTGGAGATGCTCGCGCATGCGCGCGGCGTCATAGCCGCGATCGGCGTAGACGACAGCCTCGTCGCCTTGCACCAGCTCGGGCCCCACCATCACCTCCTGGAGATTGGCGGGTGTCAGGCGGAGCGCGCGCACCAGGCTCGAGCCTTGATCCACCGCCACATGCATCTTGTAGCCGAAGGTGAACCGGCCGCGTTCGTTGCCGGTGCCAAAGCGGGCGTCGGGATCGGCCGGGCTCACCTCGCCTTCCGACATGCGTGGCCGACGTGCCGCGCTCGACACCAGCGAGGCATCGATCAAGGTCCCCGCCTTCATTACCAGCCCGCGCGCCTCCAACTGGCGCAGCAGCTCGGCAAACAGCCGCTCCGCCAAGCCGGCTTTCGACACCGCCTCCCGGAACCGCCAGATCGTCGTGTGGTCCGGCGTCGCATCCTCCGCCGACAGCCCCACAAAGCGCAGAAAGCTCAGCCGGTCGAACAGCGCCGCCTCCATCGCCGGGTCCGAGAGCCCATACCAGCGCTGCAGCAGCAGCACCTTGAACATCATCAGCGGCGGATAGGCCGGTTCCCCCTTCGCCGCCCGGTGCAAGCCATCCAGCGCCCGCTCGAACGGTGCCCAGTCTACCAGCCCATCCACCTCCGACAGCGCATCCCGACGCCGCTTCCCGCGACCGCTCAACGCACCATCCAGAAAGCTCATCTGGCCAATCCGACGACGCGGCATCCATCCCTCCATGTCCAGACCTCAAACATGAAATCACAAACACCTATCCGCGCAAAGATCTCCATCCTGAGCAAGCGAAGCGCGTCGAAGGATGCACAACGCCACTGCAATTTGACCGTTTCCGTGCGCCAGTTTAGCGTCATTGCAATCGGGAGGTATCAGACATGAGCGATGACGGTGTGCTGACCATAGCGGATGAGGCGGTGTTGCGGGCGCAGTATCCCGAGCGCTCGAAGCTGTCGGCGATTAAGGAGCTCGACCACCTCGAGACCCACAGCCGGAATTTCATCGCGCTGTCGCCGTTCCTGGTGATCGGCTCGACCCGGCCGGGCCAGGGTACCGACGTCAGCCCGCGCGGCGACCATCCGGGATTCGTGCGCGTCCTCGATGATCACACGCTGGCGATCCCCGACCGGCCCGGCAACAACCGCCTCGACACGCTCAGCAACCTGCTGGCCGACGCCGAGGTCGGGCTCATCTTCTTCGTGCCGGGGATCGACGAGACCTTGCGCGTCAACGGAACCGCCTCGCTCTCCAGCGATCCCGCGCTCATGGCGGCCTCGGCTGTCAACGGCAAGCTGCCGCGCATGATGGTGCTGGTGAAGGTGCGCCAGATGTTCTTCCATTGCGGCAAGGCGTTGAAGCGGAGCCGCCTCTGGCAGGACGACTACAAGGTCGAGCGCTCGGCGTTCCCGTCGCTCGCCCGCGTCATCATCGAGCAGGCGAAGCCCGCCGGCGTCAACGTCGAGGAGGCGGAGGCGCGGGTCGAGCGCAGCTACAAGGAAAATCTGTACTAGGGCGCGGGCTCGTCATTCCCGTCCGATTTCGCCATGGCTCGATCGCCCGCTTCCGATCTGGAAGACCGGCTCGCGCGATTCAGCCGTCTGGGTCTCGCACATCTCCCGACTCCCTTGGAGCCGCTCAAACGGCTCACGGAGTATCTCGGCGGCCCACGGTTATGGGTGAAGCGCGAGGACTGCACTGGCGTCGGCTTCGGCGGCAACAAGCTTCGCAAGCTCGACTACGTGCTGCGCGAGGCGATGGACGCCGGCGCCGACACGCTGGTCTCCGGCGGCGTCGTGCAATCGAACAGCCAGAGGCAGGTGGCCGCCGCCGCGGCGAAGCTCGGGTTTGATTGCCATCTGGCGGTCTATCACGGCCGCCTCGCGGCCCCGACCCCGGACTATGAAACCTCCGGCAATGCGCTCCTCAACCGGCTCTTCGGCGCGACGCTTCATGCGGTCGATTGGACCGGGGATCGCAATCGGGCGATTTACGCGCTGGCGGAGAAGCTGTCGGCGGAAGGACGCCGACCCTACGTCGTTCCCTATGGCGTATCGAGCCCGCTCGGAGCCATTGGCTATGCCACCGCGATCGTGGAGATCGCCCGTCAGAGCGCTGATTTGGGTTTCGCGCCGCGGGCGATCGTGCACTGCTCGGGCAGTGCTGGAACCCAGGCGGGCCTTGTCCTCGGCGCGTCGCTCGCCCTGCCGGCAACGGAGATCGTCGGCATCGATATCGACGCCGAGCCGGACCGCGTTCGCGCCGATGTCCTGCGCTACGGATCCGCGGCCGCCGAGATGCTGGGAATTCCCTTTGTCGCCGATCGCGTCGAGGTCGTCGCGGGTCACGCCGGACCCGCCTACGGCATTCCGCACGCCGCGACCATCGAGGCCATTCGACTGGCAGGGCGGCTCGAGGCTCTGGTTCTCGATCCCGTCTATTCGGCCAAGGGGCTGGCTGGCCTGATCGCGCTCATTCGCGAGGGGCGGTGGACCGCCGGAGATGACGTCGTGTTCATTCACACCGGTGGAGCGCCGGCATTGTTCGCCTACCAGAAGGCATTGGGCCTGTAGGCGACGGCTCCGTGCCTGCGACAATCCGCTCTCCGTCCTTGCCTCCGGTGTGACGAAATTCATTGCCGGTCCCGATCGCCTGGCACAGCCTCGATAAGGTCGCGGCCGCTTTCCTTGCATTCGCGATGGCTCGAGCGGCAGCGGTGGCAGGGGGAACGCGCCATGAGAGTCGACCGCAAATGGGTTTAGCGAAATCTCGGCTTCGATCCGATCATGGAGCCGCCGCCAACCAAGACCTTCGCGTTTGCGCCGGCGGCGTCAATGGAAACGGCGCAGCCCGAGGATTTCCAGCGCGAGATCATCGATTTCGATTCCGAAGTCGCCCGCGGGCCTGCAGTTCCTCGCGTTCACGACGGCGACCGGTCTCTCGCGCTTCACGGAGTTCCCTGGCCGCAGGGGCCTCGCGCCGAAGACCGGTCCGGCGCCGCCCGGACGCAGCAACAGCCCGCTGCCGCGCGCCGACGTGCTGGTCGTCACCTGGACCGTCGACGAAGGCCACGCGCTGAGCCGCGTGCTGACGCCGGGCAAGGACTCGCGCAACGACTATCGCCCCTACACGCACAACTTCGCGAAGATCTCGCAAGAAGATGCGCAAGGGCTGCCCGGCGATCGAGGCGAAGCGACTCGGCGCGTACTGGACCACGTCGATCGGCGGCAAGTCGGTCGTCGTCTTCAAGTCGGACTCGCACATGTCGCAGGACGGCCCGCAGCTTCCGAACATCGACGTGTGGCATCAGATCATCGACGAAGTGCAGCCCAAGCTGGTGCTCACGACCGGGACCGCCGGCGGCATCGGCAAGCAGTTCGAAGTCGGCGATGTCATCGTGAGCCCGATCGTGCGCTTCGACTGCACCGCGAAGTTCAAGCAGCGAGCCGTTCGCGCAGGCGCACTACACCAGTGTCGCCGCCGAAGAAGACGCCATTTTGCCGACGGCGCGCATCGCTCTTCAAGGCGAATGCCGCGCAGCTGCCGAAGGACAATACGCGGCCGCCGAAGATCATTCGCGTCGCCGCGCAAACGCGCTCGAATCCTCGGTCGTCACGACCGATTTCTTCGGCTTCGACACCTCGGACGACCACTATCAAGCTTCAAGGGCTTGGCGATGTCTCGGAGATGGGCGATGCGGTGCTCGGCTTGGTCGTGCAGCGAGATGGCGAGCACAGGCGCCGCGCTGGCTCGCGATCCGCAACGTCTCCGATCCGCAGATCAAGGCCGAAGGCCTGACGCTCAGGCAGCAGGCGGCGATCGCGGCCAGATCTACAAAGGCTTCGGCCGCTGGAGTTCGGTCTGCAGCGCGATCACCTGCTGGGCGAGCATCGCGGCGGAGTAGGGACACTCTCTGGCGTTTCCACCCGATCCGGCGGCGCCGGGAGCGGCGCTGGAGAGCCGCTCCCGACGGTCGTCTCTACGCCCGCACCGGCTTGGCCGGCTCCGTCGGTGCCGGCGCTTTGTGCTCCGCTCCCTGCTGCGAGGCCGCGGCCTTCGCCACGTGAATATCCTTGCTTGCGGCTGCCGAGGCGGCGCCCAGGATCTGCACGAAGACCCGCAGCAGCTTCTGCCCGTCGGGCACGCCAAGTCCGGTGCAGGCATCCCATCCTGCCGCCGCATCATAGCCGATCCCGTTATCCTTGTTGTCACCCTGGATGACCGGCCGGAATGCGGTCGGGTTGCCGTAGAGCAGCGGATGGATCAGCCCGGTGGGCCGATTGCACTGCTCCAGGATCAAGGCCATCAGCCCGGCCTGCAGTGGCGCCACGGCGCTGGTGCCGCCGACCACCGTCGCCAATCCGCCGACGACCACGCGGTAGCCGCTCGACGGCGCCGCATCGGCGGCGAGATCCGGCACGCCGCGTCCGCGCCGCCCGCCGTTCACCGACCCCGGCAGCGCGACTTTCTCCTGGTAGGGCGGGATGGCGAAGCGGTCGCTGATGCCGCCGCCGGTGCCCTCGCTGCCATCGTTCCAGACCCTCTCGCTGCTGATCGCTCCCGCCGGATTGATGGCGATCATGGTTCCGCCGCAGCCGACCACGAGCGGGCTCGATGCCGGAAAATCGCAATTGGCGCGTCCGTTCGCCAGGCCGTCGGTGGCGAGATGATCGCCTGCCGCCGCGAAGACGGGGATGCCGAGCCGTGCCGCGTCCGCCAGCGCCGCTGTCATCGCCCGGCTGCTCTGGGCGTTCCACTGCGCCTCCGGTGATCCCCAGCTGATCGAGATCACCGTGGGCTTGTTCTGGGAATCATGCACCGCCCGCGAAACCGCGTCGACGAAGCCCTGGGTGGAGTTGTCGGAGAAATAGACGATGATCGGCGCGCCGGGGCAGGCGGCGCCGGCGACCTGAATGTCGAGGGCGACCTCGCTGTCGCTGTTGGGATCGAGGCCCGGATTGTTGGCGCCGGTGCCGACCGAGACCGGTATGATCGTGGGCGCCTTCACTTTCATGGCGCCGAAGGCGATCTGATTGTCCTGCTCCCGAAACCCACCGCCGAGCTCGATCAGCGCAATGCGCTGGTCGCTCTCGGTGCCGGCGGCCGGAAAATCATAGGCTTTCGCCACCTCGCTCGGGAAATGCCCGGTGACCGCTTGCGCGCCGAGGTGGGCGACCAGCCGCGGCTTGGCCTGCGGCCGCGTATCCAATCCGAGGACTGCCTCGATCACGCCGGCGACATCCTCGGGAACCGAGAGCGTTCCCGAGCGGGCGCGGAACGCCTTTTGGCCGTCGTGGTAGTAGTGGAGCTCGGTCCGGAACGCCGCTTCCATCTTGCTGGCGGAACCCGCGAGCTTGACCAGGCGGCGCTCGGGATCCTGCGAGACCACGGTGAGCCCGGCGGCATTCGCGAACTCGATCACCTTGGCGATGTCCCCCGCATGGCTTTCCGTCCGGCGCTGCCTGAGCTCGGCGCGGGTTTGTGCCTGCGGCGCCGCCGCCTTCTCGCCCGCCGTTATGGCCTGCGTATTCAGCAGGGGATCCGCGTCGCGATTTTTGAGATAGACGCTGACCTCGACGCGCTCGTCGGCCTTGGTGGCGCCGACCGCGTGCGCGGCCAGCGGCTCGTCCCGTTCACTGCCTTCGATCGTTACGTAATTGCGAGAAACCATGGCTGTCTCCCATCGGTTGGTCTTGCCGACGCTGCGGCCGCCGCTCCCGTCGATCGGAGCAACGCAGCGCCCCTCGGGCGCTCACGATGTGAGTCGCCCCGTCTCGGCTCGGTCTGTCTCAACGAACTGCCGACAGGCGGTCATTCGTCACAGCGACAAGAAGATGCGATCTCGTGCGCGGCCGCCGATCGACGCGGACCTGGGACAGCACTCTTTCCTAGACCCGGCGGCACGCAAATGACTGTGAGGTGGCTCACAGGCGGCCGACTATCCGGGCGGCGCGAGCGCCCGCCAGCGACCTCCTCGCCGGTGACGCTCCGCCCGCGTCGGCTACAGCATTCCCTTCAGCCGGAGCAGCCCGAGCGCCGCCACTGTGCTGGCGTCCCGGATCACGCCGTCGCGGATCATCCTCTCGACCTCGGCGAGGTCGAAGGCACGGGCAATCATGTCCTGCTCCGTATGCTCCGGCGTGGCGACGCCCTGACGCAGGCCGGTGGCGAGGAACATGTGCGAGCGCGGCGTCGCGAAGCCATAGGCCAGAAAGAGGGAGCCGGCGTAAGTCAGATGGTCCGCCTCGATCCCGGTTTCTTCGCGCAGCTCCGCGCGGGCGACGTCCATGGGATCGGCGCCCGGAGACTGCTCCGAGGCACCTTGCGGCAGCTCCCAGTACCGGCCGCGCACGGGATAGCGGAACTGCTCCACCAGATGCAGCCGGCCCGCCTCGAATGCCGCGACGATGACGAAGTCGGATTTCTCGACCACGCCATAAATTCCCGTCGAGCCGTCGCGCATCACGATGCCGTCCTCGCGCAGGCGCATCCAGCGGTTCTCGTAGACGATGCGCGTGCCCGTGGTGACGATATCGTCCGCCATTGCTATCCCTTCACGCCCTGCGCCTTGTCCGGGATATAGCGATAGACCGCCTCGCCCATGGCGATGAGCTGGCCGTCCGGACCCTTCACCTCGCCGTTCGCCATGAAGATCGTCTTGCCGCCGCCGCGGCGCTCGGCGGTGCAGGCGATGGTGCCCATGCTGGCCTGGCCGAGGAAGCTGGTGGTCATCGACAGCGTCACCGCGCGGCGGAACTGTCCGGCGACCAGGGGATAGACCCCGGTATAGCCGCAGGCGGCGTCGATGAGCGCCGCCAGCACACCGCCATGCACCAGGCCGGAGCGGTTCAGATGATGCTCTTGCAGGTCGACCTCGACGCGGGCGAAGCCGTCGCGCCACTCGGCGATGCGGAATCCGAGGATCTTGTTGAAGCCGCGCACGGCCTCGTTGGGATTGATGGGCGCTGAGGGTCGATCAGGCAACGGGCTCTCCATTCACATGCGGCCGCGAGAGTGCCGGAGCGGCGGGGCCGCTGTCCAGCCACGGCGTCGCCTCGCGTTGACAGGGGGCACCGTTCACGCGAGGGTGCGCGAACTCTTTCCCGCTGGAGCGGAATCCCCATGACGTCTGTCCTTCGCCTTGGTGCGGCCGCCTTTGCGGCGGCGCTGCTGGCCGCGCCGGCCGTCGCGCAGACCGTGCATGAGAGCACCGCCAAGTCCTCGGTCCGCGTCGAGGTCACCAAGAACAAGGACGGCGAGGAGGTGGTGATCATGGCGGCGCGGAATGCGCAGCTGGTGCCGTACACGCTCTTTGACGGCGAGCATCAGCTGCCGCGGCTCGCCACCGTGACCACCGACGTGAAGACCCGCACCGATGCGGAGGGCGTCGATCCCGCCTCGACGGTGACGGTGACGGTGGACGATCTCGGCGGCGCCAAGCCGAAGCGCCTCGCCAGCTTCTCCGATCCCGGAGCTTCCGGCGAGGTGATCGCCGGCCGCTATTTCGCCAGTACCATGCCCGGCTGCTGCGACGCGCCGCAGATCCACTGCGTGCGCTCGCTGGAGACCGGCCGGGCGCTCTTCCGCTCGACCGGTCCCGATCCCCTGGGCAGCGTCGCCTGGGCCGAGGCGCCCAACGCCAAGCCGGCGGTGGTGCGCTGGGCGGCCTTCGACGGCGCCTTCGAGGGCGACGAGCCCAAAGGCCGCCTCGGTCGCATCGTCTATGGCGGGCCCGACGGGCCGATCTCCTTCGTCGAGCTCCGCGCCACGCTGCCCGACGACAGCTTCAACGACCTCTGGGAGGGGCTCGCCCACAATGCGGTGCTGGTGTGGCTCGATCCCAAGGCGCCGGCGGATGCCGGGCCGCCGGGCTCGGGCGATCCGGGCTCGCCGCAATCGATGTGGGTGGCGGACAAGCTCGACGACGCCAAGCGCTTCGGCGGCTTCCAGCTGCTGCTGATGCTGGACGGCAAGCAGGTGGCGGGTATCCCCGTGATCGCCGACCGCCTGGTGCCGACGCGCGCGACGCTGCCGGACAAGATCGCTCTCGTTCCGGCAGCTCGCTGATCTCGAGTGCTCAGGCGCGGGCGCGGTTGCGGGCCTCGCCGAGGTCGTGCACCTCGCCGCCGGCCTGGCGCGGGAAGTGCAGCGTCACCACGGTGCCGCGCCGCGGCGCGCTGGCGATCTCCAGACGGCCGCCGTGCAGCTCGGTCAGGGTCTTGGCGAGCGGCAGTCCCAGCCCGACGCCATCGTTCTGCCGGCTGAAGGGGTTCTCCACCTGACGGAACGGCTGCAGTGCCTGGGGGATGTCCTCGGGCCGCATGCCGATGCCGGTGTCGGCGACCGAGATGGCGATGGACTCGCCGCCGCTCGCGGCGGAGACCGTGACCGAGCCGCCGCGCGGCGTGAACTTCACCGCGTTCGACAGCAGGTTCAGCAGGATCTGCCGGAAGCGCACGTGGTCGACGAAGAGCAGCGGCAGATTGTCCGGTACCTCGATGATCAAGGCGAGCGCGCCCGCGGTCGCCCGCGCCTGGATCAGGTTGGCCGCGCCCTCGATCGCGCGGCGCACCGGCACCAGCACGGGGTGCATCTCGAGCTTGCCGGCCTCGATGGTGGACATGTCGAGGATGTCGCCCACCAGCTCCAGCAGATGGCGGCCGGAGCCGTAGATGTCGTCGATGTATTCCCGCTGCTTGGTGCTGAGCGAGCCGGCGTAGCCGTCCTTCAGCATCTCCGAGAAGCCGATCACCGCGTTGAGCGGCGTGCGCAGCTCGTGGCTCATGTTGGCGAGGAAGTTGGTCTTGGCGCGGCTCGCGGATTCCGCGTCGTTCTTCGAGCGGTTGAGCTCGGCCTCGCGATTGCTGAGCGCGTCCGCCATGGCATCGAAGGCCTGGCCGAGGCGGCCGATCTCGGAGCCGCGGTCGGGAAGCGCCGCGCGCACCGACCAGTCGCCGCCGCGCCAGCGGGTCGCCGCCTGCAGCAGGATCCTGAGCGGCCGGCGCAGGAAGTGATCGCCGCCGATCCAGGCGGCGAGCAGCGCCAGCAGGAGACCGGCCGCGATTAGGGCGGCGGCCCGGACCGTCGACTGGTTGATGGCGGCGAGCGCCGCCGATTTGTCGATGCCGGCGGTGACGAAGAACTCGCCGGGAAAGAGCGTGGACGCCACGTTGCTGTAGATGCGCGTGACGCCCTTGGCGTCGGCGAGCTCGAAGGTGCCGTTGGCCGTGGCCGGCGCCCGAGACGACTGCTGCCGCTCGAGCAGGTTCGCCGGCAGCCGCGAGCCGACCCATACCGGATCGGGCGTGCTCGCGAGCACGGTGCCATGGGGATCGATGATGCTGATCGCCATCTCCGGCGGGATCGGCTTTTCCGCCAGGATGGAGGTCAGCCAGTCGAGGTTGAGCGCCGCCACGGCTACGCCGGTGACGTTCTTGGCGTCGTCGTGGAGCGGCAGCGCGAACTCGATGACGCGGGCATTGGTGTCGGGCCGCACCTGATAATCGCTGATGGTGAAGTGGTTATCGGCGATCGCTGTCCCGAACGTGCGGGAGGCTGAGCTCGAGGGCGTCGCTGGCGCGCGCCGGCGTGCTGGAGCAGATCAGCCGTCCCGTCACATCGAAGGCGGCGAGGCGGTCGTAGTTGGGGTATTGGGCGTTGAGATTGGCGAAGACGGTGCCGCAGGCCGTGGCGTTGCCGCTCTGCAGTTCCGGGAGCTGCGTCAGCGCCGCCAGCAGCTGGCGGGCGCCCTCGACGACGTTGTCCTGCTCGGCGGCGATGAAATGCGCGTAGCGCTGGGTCTGGTCGCTGACCTCGAGGGTGCGCGCGTGGCGAAGCTCGTATTCATTGTAGACCTGGATGGCGAGGGCGGGCAGGACGGCGATGGTGACAAGCACGAGAAGACGATTGAGAAGACTCATGCGTAACCCCTGCAAAATTGCTCTCTTAGGTTGTGTAATGTTTCGATAATTAACTTTCGCGTCGAGATTGCGGAGATAAGCTATTCTGGCAAAAGTTAAAATCAACTCGGACTCGGTTGCATATCCCGTCCTGCTAGAGTACTCATAGATTGCCTTGCGGAGACCAATCTTGCGCTTGACAGCGCCCGCATAAAGAACAAAAGATGAACATCCCTACAACTTGGCAGGCGAGCCCGGCGGTCGGCCGGAGCGGGGAGTGCGATGCGCGCGGGTCTGAAGCCATTGAGAGACGAGGTCGCGATATTGGCGGGCGAGGCCGCCGGCCACTGGGGCGTGCTGCCCTTCGGCGTCGCCGAGGCTCGACGCGGGCCTGCCGGCGGGCGGGCTTGCCCGCGGCGCCCTGCACGAGGCCGGTGGCGAGGGCGGCGATGAGGAGGACGGCGCCGTCGCCGCGGCTTTCCTGGCCGGGATCCTGGCGCGGCTCGATCCGGCGCGGCCGGTGCTGTGGTGCCAGGCGGGCGACGATCTCTACGGGCCCGGTCTCGCTGCCTCAGGCCTGGCGCCGACGCGAGTCCTGCGCGTGCGCGCCCGGGACGACCGCGGCGTTCTCGAGACCATGGAGGACGCGCTCCGGGTGCCGGCGCTTGCCGCCGTGGTGGGCGAGGTCGGCGGCCTCACGCTCACCGAGAGCCGCCGGCTGCAGCTCGCGGCGGCGCGCTCCGGCGTCACCGCCTTCGCGCTGCGGCGCTGGCGGCTGCGGAACCCAGGCGGCGGCGGAGCGCGCGGCGCCGATCGCGGCGATGACGCGCTGGAAAGTGAGCGCGCTGCCGAGCCGGGCTCTCGACGGACGAGCCCGGCATCGGCGTGCCGCTCTGGCAACTGGAGCTGCTGCGCTGCCGCGGCGGCGTTCCCGCACAGTGGATCGTGGAGGCATGCGATGCGACGGGTCATGTCGCTCTGGCTGCCGGGCTGGCCGATCGAGCGCCAGCGCCGGACCGGCGACCCCTCTCCGCGCCGTCGGCTAAGCCCGCCGTCGTTGTCGAATGGGTGGGCGGCCGCGGTCTGCTGACCGCGGTGGATCCCGTGCCTCGCCGCCACCCTGGCGCCGGGCATGGCGCTGGCGGACGCGCGCGCGATCGAGCCCGACATCACCGTCCTCGCCGCCGATCCCGCCGCCGATCAGGCGGCGCTCGCGCGGCTCGCCCTCTGGTGCGGCCGCTACAGCCCCTGGACCGCGCCCTCCGGCAGCGACGGCATCTGGCTCGACTTGACCGGCGCCGCCCATCTCCGCGGCGGCGAGGGCGATCTCGCCCACGAGCTGGTGGCGCGGCTCGATCGCCAGGGCATCAAGGCGCGCGCCGCCGTCGCCGACACGCCGGGCGCCGCCTGGGCGGTGGCCCGCGAAGGCGCGCGGCCGGTGACGGTGGTGCCGCCTGGCGCCGTCCGGGTGGCGCTCGCCTTGCTGCCGGTGCGCGCGCTGCGGCTTCCCCGCGAGACCATCGAGCTCATGGAGCGCCTGGGGCTCCGCCGCATCGGCGATCTCTACAAGCTGCCGCGTCCCTCCGTCGTGGCGCGCTTCGGCCTCGTCGCCGCCGAGCGGCTGGATCAGGCGCTGGGCGATCTGCCGGAGCCGCTGTCGCCGCTGCCGCCGGAGCCGATCCGCGCCCGTCATCACCGCTTCGCCGAGCCGATCGCGCGGCCGGAGGATCTCGCCACCGCGATCGCCGCGCTGGCCCAGGCGCTCTGCCGCTTCCTCGCCGCCGACGGCGTCGGCGCCCGGCGTCTCGCGTCTCGCCTTCTATCGCGTCGATGGCGTGGTGATCGCGCTGGAGGCCGGCACCGCGCAGCCGAGCCGCGATCCCCGGCATCTCGCGCGGCTCTTCGTCGAGCGCCTCGACCGCGTCGAGCCCGATCTCGGCATCGAGGACATGCGCCTCGAGGCGCTGGAAGTAGAGCCGCTCGCCGAGCGGCAGACGGCGCTCGCCGGCGCTCCCGCCCTCGGACTTCCGCCGGGCGACGCGGCGCTCGGCGCCCTCGTCGACCGGATCGAGAACCGCCTCGGCGCGGGCGCGGTGACGATCCACCGTCCGCAGGACAGCCATCTTGCCCGAGCGCGCGGCGAAGCCGGCGCCGGTCTTCGCCAACATCAAGGCCGGCACGCCCTGGTCCGCCGACCGGCCGCGGCCGATCCGCCTGCTGGCGCGGCCGGAGCCGGTGGAGGCGATGGCGCCGGTGCCCGACGACCCGCCGCTGCTGTTCCGCTGGCGCCGCCGCCTGCACCGCGTGCGCGCGGCGGACGGACCCGAGCGCATCCTCGGCGAATGGTGGCGGGCACGCGAGGAGGAAGAGCGCGCTGCGCGATTATTACCGCGTCGAGGACATGGACGGCCGCCGCTTCTGGCTCTTCCGCGCCGGCCTGCATCAGCCCAGGCGCGACCCCGGCTGGTTCCTGCATGGGGTGTTCGCGTGAGGCGGCTGGAAAACACCGTCCCTTCGAGCGATCTTCGCTCCTCCTCAGGCTGAGGTGGTTCTAATGCGATCTTCGATGATGCCATTCCGATCTTCCTCATGCTGAGAAGGAGCGCGATCGTGTCGAGGCACGCACGGTTCTGCCGCCATGACCGCCTACGTCGAGCTGCAGGTCGACCAGCAATTTCTCCTTCCTGCGCGGCGCCTCCCATGCGGAGGAGCTGGTGACGCAGGCGGCGGCGCTCGGCCAGCGCGCCATCGCGATCACCGACCGCAACACGCTCGCGGGCATCGTGCGCGCCCATCAGGCGGCGAAGGAGCAGGGCAGCCGGCTCATCGTCGGCTGCCGCCTCGATCTCGAGGATCGGCCGAGCCTGCTCTGCTATCCCACCGACCGCGCCGCCTATGGCCGGCTCTGCCGGCTGCTGACCCACGGCAAGCGGCGCGCCGGGAAAGGCGAGTGCCGTCTCGCCTATGCGGACGTCGTGGCCCATGGCGAGGGCCAGATCGTGATCGTGCTGCCGCCCGAGCGCCTCGACGCCGGCTTCGCCGACTATCTCGCCGAGGTCGCGCCGGATTTCGGCGATCGCGCCTATCTCGGCGCCCAGCATCTCTATCGCGGCGACGATGCCAAGCGCCTCCATCGCCTGGCGCGGCTCGCCGAGCGGAGCGGGCTGCCGCTGGTCGCCATCAACGACGTGCTCTACCACGTGCCGGAGCGGCGCCGGCTGCAGGACGTCGTCACCTGCATCCGCGAGCGCTGCACCATCGCCGAGGCGGGCTTGCGCCTGATGGCCCACGCCGAGCGGCACCTGAAATCCGCCGACGGAGATGGCGCGCCTCTTCCGCCGCCATCCCGAGGCGGTGGCGCGCACGGCCGAGATCGCTGGGCGCTGCGCGTTCAGCCTCGACGAGCTCTGCTACGAATATCCCGACGAGTCCGTGGACGGGCTGCTCGCCGCAGGAGCGGCTGGAGCGGCTCGCGGCGGAAGGGCGCGCGCTGCGCGCTATCCCGCGGGCGTGCCGGAGAAGGTCGCAGGCCCAGCTCCGCCACGAGCTCGATCTCATCGGCAAGCTCAACTACGCGCCCTATTTCCTCACCGTGCACGACATCGTGCACTTCGCCCGCTCGCAAGGACATCCTCTGCCAGGGCCGCGGCTCGGCCGCCAATTCCAGCGTCTGCTACTGCCTCGGCATCACCGCGGTCGATCCCACCATCACCGATCTGCTGTTCGAGCGCTTCATCAGCACCGAGCGCAACGAGCCGCCCGACATCGACGTCGATTTCGAGCATGAGCGGCGCGAGGAGGTGATCCAGTACATCTACAGGAAATACGGCGCGAGCGCGCCGGGCTCGCCGCCACCGTGATCTGCTACCGCGCCCGCGGCGCCATCCGCGAGGTGGGCAAGGCGCTGGGCCTGTCGCCGACGTGACCGGCGCTCTCGCCGGCACGATCTGGGGCTGGAGCGACGAGCCGGTCGCTGGAGCGGGAGATGCGCGCCCTCGGCCTCGATCCGCGAGACCGCACACTGCGGCTGGCGCTGGAACTTGGCGGGGCAGCTCATCGGCTTTCCCCGCCATCTCTCCCAGCATGTCGGCGGCTTCGTCATCACCCGCGGCCGCCTCGACGAGCTGGTGCCGATCGAGAACGCCGCGATGGCAGAGCGCACGGTCATCGAGTGGGACAAGGACGATCTCGACGCGCTGGGCATGCTCAAGGTCGATGTGCTGGCCCTGGGCATGCTCACCTGCATCCGCCGCGCCTTCGATCTGATCGAGCGCCATCACGGCCGGAGCTTCGACGCTGGCGAGCGTGCCCGCCGGAGGATCCCGCGGTCTACGACATGCTGTGCCGCGCGCCGATTCCATCGGCGTGTTCCAGGTCGAGAGCCGCGCGCAGATGACCATGCTGCCGCGGCTGAAGCCGCGAGAATTCTACGATCTCGTCATCGAGGTGGCGATCGTGCGGCCGGGCCCGATCCAGGGCGACATGGTGCATCCCTATCTGCGCCGCCGGGACGGGCGCGAGCAGGTGGACTATCCCTCCGAGGCGCTGAAGGAGGTGCTGGAGAGGACCCTCGGCGTGCCGCTCTTCCAGGAGCAGGCGATGCAGATCGCCATGGTGGCGCGCGGGCTTCACCGGCGCCGAGGCGGACCGTCTGCGCCGCGCCATGGCGACCTTCCGGCACACCGGCAAGATCCACACCTTCCGCGACAAGTTCATCAACGGCATGATCGGCAACGGCTACGAGCGCGACTTCGCCGAGCGCTGCTTCAAGCAGATCCAGGGCTTCGGCGACTATGGCTTTCCGGAATCCCATGCGGCGAGCTTCGCGCTGCTGGTCTATGTCTCCGCCTGGATCAAGTGCCATTACCCCGCGGTCTTCGCCGCGGCGCTCCTCAACAGCCAGCCCATGGGCTTCTATGCGCCGGCGCAGATCGTGCGCGACGCCCGCGAGCACGGCGTCGAGGTGCGCGCCGTCGACGTCAATGCCAGCGACTGGGACTGCACGCTGGAGCCGGGGAAGGTGGCGGAGAAGCCGGCGCTGCGCCTGGGCTTGCGCCAGGTGCAACGGCTTTGCCGAGGACGACGGCAAGAAGCTGGTCGAGCGTCGCGGCAGCGGGATATCGGAGCCCGCTCGATCTGCTGGAGCGCTCAGGCCTCGGCAAGGCGGTGCTGGAGCGTCTGGCCGAGGCGGATGCGTTCCGCTCCCTCGATCTCGACCGGCGCCGGGCGCTCTGGGCGGTGAAGGGGCTGCGGGAGGAGCGGCTGCCGCTCTTCGCGGGCCTGCTGCCCGAGGCGCGCCAGGCGCCGGAGGCCGCGGTGCGATTGCCGGAGCTGCGCCTCGGCGAGCAGGTGGTGAGCGACTACAGCTTCCTCGGCCTCTCCCTCAAATGCCATCCGATGGCGCTGCTGCGCGCCGGCTTCGCCCGCGAGGGCGTGGCGCGCGCCGTCGAGCTCGCGACGCATGCCGGCCGGCCGCCGCGTCACCGTGGCGGGGCTGGTGCTGGTGCGCCAGCGGCCCGGCAGCGCCAAGCGGCGTCATCTTCGTGACGCTCGAGGACGAGACCGGCATCGCCAACCTCGATCGTCTGGCCCGACACTTTCCAGCGCTTCCGCCGCGAGGTGATGGGCGCGACGCTCCTCGCCTGCACCGGCACGCTCCAGCGCGAAGGCCTCGTCATCCACGTGTCGCCGACCGCCTCGTCGATCTCTCGCGACGCCTGCGCGAGCTCAACGATCCCGAGCCGATGACGCCGCGGTCGAACGCGACCGAGCTCACGGTGCGGAGCAGGGACTTTCATTGAGAAGATCGGGACCGACCGCCTCGCGAGCAAGACTGCATCCGTCTGCGGCGGGCGCGCACCAATGCGTAGGAAACGGCGATCGTGATGGCGGCCACAGCCGCGACCGCGCCCTCATAGGCCCACAAGGCATCCTGCAGAAGACCCACGGCGGCCCAGAAGAGGCTCACGAGAACGTCGAACATCGCGGTCCCTGCTGCTCCCTATGGCTCCGGATTCGGCGCTTGACTCGATGAGAACAAATAGGGAACATGCTCTCGTCTCGGGTGATCGCACCCCAATCAACCCCAACGGAGGTTCCCATGTCCATTGCCCGTCGGATCGTGCCGCCCATCGTCGCCACCCTGCTGATCGCCGGCGCGCTGCCGGCTTTTGCCCAGAGCGCGCCGGCGTCGGCGCCGCGGCGGGATTGGGCCGACCATTATCTTACCCGCGTCGATACGGATAAGAAGGGCTACATCACGCTGGCGGATGCCGAGCGCTTCGCCACCGCCCAGTTCGGCCGCCTCGACCGCAATCACGACGGCGTCGTCGACCACACGGAGTTCCTGGCCTCGGCGCAGCGCTCCGTCGATCGCGCGAGCCCGGTCAGGAAGGCGCGGGCCGAAGCCTCGCTCGAGCGGCGCGAGACCCTCTTCCACACCCTCGATCAGGCAGGCGACGGCAAGCTCACCCAGGACGAATACCTCGCGGCGACGCGCCAGCATTTCGCCGAGATCGACACCCAGAAGACCGGCAAGCTCACCGCCGACGACCTCCGCGCCGCCCATCACGGGCTGTAAGGGGGAACACAGTTACTCCATGTATCGTCATGCCCGGCCTTGTGCCGGGCATCCACGTCTCGAGAGCGAAAATTCGTGGATGGCCGGGTCAAGCCCGGCCATGACGCGTTTTGATATTGCTGTCGGAGATGCCACGGCCGACGACGAAACATGAATTTACGAAACGAACCCAATTTCGCGAGTTGAGGCGCGGACAAGAAAAGAAAATTCACCACGGAGACACGGAGAGCACGGAGGAGGTTTGATGGGTGTCGCGCGCCCAGCCTTCTTCGTGTCCTCCGTGCTTCCGTGGTGGATTCTATCGTTTTTTCGTCGCAGGGCCCCGCCGGAGACGAAATGTGTTTTCTGCGAAACGAACCCAATTTCTCGTCCGAGGCGAGGATCTGTCTCCGCCGGTCTCGCTACTGGACTCGCGTCTCGGCGGCGCGCTTGCGGGCGTAGTAGGCGCGGGCCTTGGCGCGGCTGCCGCAGACCTCCATCTCGCACCAGCGCCGGCTGTTGTTCTTGGAGAGGTCGAGGAAGAGCCAGCCGCAATCCCAGCCGCCGCACTGCTTGACGCGGGCGAGCTCCGCCGCGGTCAGCAGCTCCGCCGCCGAGCGCGCGATCGGCCAGAGCATGCGGTCGAGGCCAGGCTTGCTTTCGTCCCAGCTCCACTGAAAGCCGGTCTTGGCCGGCATCACGCGCGCATGGGCCAGCGCGCTGGCGAGGGTCTCGTTGAGGGTGGCGAGGTCGTCGGGATTGGGCTTGCGGCGATGGGCAAGCGCGGTGAAAGAGCGATGGATCGCCTCGCGGAGGACGATCGCGTGCTTGCGCACGGTCTCGGCGGCGCGCTCGTGGCGCTCGAGATTCCTGGGCCAGCGCCTCCGCATGGGCGGCATCGAGAGCGCCGGCGCGGCGGCTCCACGCCAGGAGCGCCGCGTAGTCGACGAGATTCTCCGTGTGGTGCTCGGTGCCGCGCCCGTTCGCGGTGTTGGCGAAGTCGAGACAGAGCCGGCCGCCGATCAGCGGCAGCGCGCCCGCCCGGGTACCGCGCAGCGGTCCCGACGGCGCAGGATTGTGCTGCTCTGCCATATCACCCCCACAAGTGAATTGACTGGTAAGTCACATCCTCCCCAAACTCGCGACGGACCGCAACCCGCGTCTTCATCGATAGGTTAACATGGCTGGCCCGGATGCATCGCGCCTCTTTGCTGCCGTCGTTGCGTCCTTGCGGCCTGATCGCCCATGAAGCATCGCCTCGTGCTGGCTATCGTTCTGCTGTCGCTGCTGGCGGGCTGTGGTCCCGATCCGCGCCAGGTGGCGATCTGCGAGACGGTGCTGCCGGCGCTGCTCGCCGATGGCGAGACGCCGGCCGATCTCACCGCCACCGCCGACCCGGCGCACCCCCACGCAATCGCGCTCGCCTTCCGCACCGACGGCGCCCGCCGCCAGGCGAGCTGCCAGTTCGGCGGCAACCGCGTGAGCCGGGCGCGCCTCAGCCTCCGCCAGGTGAGCCTCGACGGCGTGCCGCTCTCGTTCGCACGCATGGTCTTCATCTGGCGCGCCTATGGCCTTGCGCCGCCCGCCGATGTCGTCGACGTCGCGCCGGCGCCGCCGCCGACCTCGCCGCTGCGCTCCGCCGCCTATTTCGTCCAGCAGCTCATCAACGGCCTCACCATCGGCGCGGTCATGGCGCTGATCGCGGTGGGCTATTCCCTCGTCTACGGTGTCACCGGCACGATCCAGTTCGCCTTCGGCGAGATGTTCATGATCGGCGGGTACCTGATGGCGATCCTGCTGGCGACGCTGGTGGTGCTGGGCCTCGGGTTCCTGCCGGCACTGCTGCTGCTGGCCTTGCTCGGCACCGCCTGCTTCAGCGCCGTCTACGGCTGGACCATCGAGCGCCTGGTCTATCGTCCGCTGCGCAATGCGGGGACGCTGGCGCCCCTCATTGCCGCCATCGGCCTCTCGATCGCGCTCCGGGAATACGTGCGGCTCGCCCAAGGCTCCGGCAACCGCTGGCTCCCCAACCTGCTGCCGGCGCGCCTGGCGCTCTTCGATGGCGACGGCTTCGTCGTCAGCCTGGGCGCCGCCCAGGTGGCGATCCTGCTGCTGGCGCTGGGCGTCACCGCGGCGCTCGCCTGGTTCGTGCTGCGGACCTCCGCCGGCCGTGCCCAGCGCGCCTGCGCCGACGATCCCGTCATGGCGGCGCTCCTGGGCGTCGATGTCGACCGTACCATCGCAACCACCTTCGCCTTGGGCGCGGTGCTGGCGGCGCTCGCCGGCCTCGTGGTCGCCCTCTACTACGGCGAGGTCGATCCCTATGTGGGCTACCTCTTCGGCTTCAAGGCGCTGACCGCGGCGCTGCTGGGGGGATTCGGCTCGATCTCCGGCGCGCTCTTCGGCGGCTTGCTGCTGGGCCTGTTCGACGCCTTCTGGTCGGCCTATCTCGGTAGCGAGTACAAGGACGCGGCGATCTTCTCGATGCTGATCCTGGTGCTGATCTTCCGACCCCAGGGCCTGCTCGGCACCGCCACCAACCCGCGCGACGCCGGCGCTCTTTTGCCCGCGCGCTGACCCGTGCTACGCCTCTCCGCGCCAACGATGAGGGGACATCGCATGAAGGCCGTGATCTGTCGCATCCGGGACCCGCGCAGCGCCGGTGCCAAGCCATGAGCTTCGTCTATCCCGAGCCGCCGCCGGAACCGACACCGCTCCGCGCCGCCCTGGTGGCGCATTACCGCGACGACGAGACCGCGGCGGTGGAGCGCACGCTCGCCATCGCCGACCTCCCGTCCGAGACCCTCGACCGCATCGCCGAGCGCGCCCGCGCGCTGGTGGTGAAGGTGCGCCGCCAGCGCCTCGGCAAGGGCGGCCTCGATGCCTTCCTGCACGAGTACGCGCTCTCCTCGCGGCGAGGGCGTGGTGCTGATGTGCCTCGCCGAGGCGCTGCTGCGCATTCCCGATGCCGAGACCGCCGACCGGCTGATCCGCGACAAGCTCGGCGCGGCCGACTGGGCGCAGCATCTCGGCCGCAGTCGAAGTCGCTGTTCGTCAACGCCTCCACCTGGGCGCTGATGCTGACCGGCCGCCTGGTCACGACTCGACCAGGCGAGGAGCGCGATCTCGGCGGCGTGCTGAAGCGGCTGGTGGCGCGCGTCGGGCGAGCCGGTGATCCGCCAGGCGGTCACCGCAGGCGATGCGCATCCTGGGCCGCCAGTTCGTCATGGGCCGCACCATCGACGAGGCGCTCGAGCGCGCGCGGCCGGCGGAGAAGCGCGGCTATCGCCATTCCTACGACATGCTGGGCGAGGCCGCGCGCACCGCGGCCGACGCGCGAGCGCTATTTCGAGCGCTACGAGCGCGGCGACCATCGGCGCCATCGGCGGGCCGCGGTCAACGGCCGCGACGTCGTTCGAGGCGCCGGGCATCTCGGTCAAGCTCTCGGCGCTGCATCCGCGCTACGAGTTCGCCCAGCGCGAGCGCGTGCATGGGCGAGCTGATGCCGCCGCTGCTGGCGCTGGCGCAGCACGCCAAGGCGCAAGGCATCGGCTTCACCGTCGACGCCGAGGAGGCCGAGCGCCTGGATCTCTCGCTCGATGTCATCGAGGCGGTCTGGCGCCGATCCCTCGCTCGCCGGCTGGGACGGCTTCGGCCTCGCGGTGCAGGCCTATCAGAAGCGCGCCCTGCCGCTCATCGACTGGCTCGCCGACCTGGCCCGCGCAGCAAGCGCCGGCGCTGATGGTGCGCCTGGTCAAGGGCGCCTATTGGGACAGCGAGATCAAGCGCAGCCAGGAGCGCGGCCTCGCCGGCTATCCGGTCTTCACCCGCAAGGCCGCGACCGACGTCTCCTACCTCGCCTGCGCCAAGCGCCTGCTCGCCGACGCGCGACGCCTTCTATCCGCAGTTCGCCACCCACAACGCCCATACCCTCGCCGCGATGCTGGAGCTCGCCGGCAACCGCCGCGACTTCGAGTTCCAGCGCCTGCACGGCATGGGCGAGGCGCTCTACGAGCAGGTGGTGGCGCGCCGAGCAAGCTCGGCCGGCCCTGCCGCGTCTATGCGCCGGTCGGCAGCCACGAGGATCTGCTGGCCTATCTCGTGCGCCGCCTGCTGGAGAACGGCGCCAACACCTCCTTCGTCAACCGCATCGTCGACGAGAAGGCGCCGATCGACGAGATCATCGCCGATCCGGTCGCGCGGCGTGCGCCGCGCTGCCGCGGAAGCCGCATCCGCGCATCCCGCTGCCGCGGCGATCTCTACGGCGCCGAGCGGCGCAACTCCGCACGGCATCGATCTGACCGATGCCGGCGCGAGCTCGCGCCGCTGGCCGAGGCGCATGGACGCAGGCCGCGCGCGGCGCCTGGACGCGCGGCGCCCCTGGTCGGCGGCGTCGAGCTCACCGGGCACGACCGCGGCCGTCAGCGATCCCGCCGACCGGCGCCGGCAGCGTCGGCGCGGTCGTCGAGGCCGACGCACGCAGCGGTCGACCAGGCGCTCTCGACCGCGCCGTGCGCGCCCAGCGACGACTGGGACGCGACGCCGGCGCCGAGCGCGCGCCGCGATGCTGGAGCGCGGCGGCCGACCTCTCGAGGAGCAGGATCGCCGGCGCTGATGGCGCTCGTCGTGCGCGAGGCGCGGCAAGACCTTCCCGACGCGCGTCGCCGAAGTGCGCGAGGCGGTCGACTTCCTGCGCTACTACGCCGCCCGCGCGCGGGCCGATTTCGCCGCGCCGCTGCCGCTGCCCGGGCCCGACCGGCGAGCGCAACCAGCTCGAGCTGCACGGCCGCGGCGTCTTCGCCTGCATCAGCCCCTGGAATTTCCCGCTGGCGATCTTCACCGGCCAGGTCGCCGCCGCGCTCGCCGCCGGCAACGCGGTCATCGCCAAGCCCGCCGAGCAGACGCCGCTCATCGCCGCCGCGCGCGGTCGCGCCTGCTGCACCAGGCCGGCGTGCCGGGCGACGTGCTGCATCTGCTGCCCGGCGACGGCGCGCAGCGTCGGCGCGCGCGCTGGTCGCCGATCCGCGCATCGCCGGCGTCGCCTTCACCGGCTCGACCGAGACGGCGCAGGTCGATCAACCGCGCGCTCGCCGCACCGCAACGGCCCGCTCGCCGCCGCTCATCGCCGAGACCGGCGGCCAGAACGCCATGATCGTCGATTCCTCGGCGCTGCCCGAGCAGGTGGTGCGCGACGTGCTGCGTCTCCGCCTTCAACAGCGCCGGCCAGCGCTGCTCGGCGCTGCGCGTGCTCTTCGTGCAGGACGACATCGCCGACCGCGTGCATCGCCATGCTGGCGGGCGCCATGGCCGAGCTCAGCATCGGCGATCCGGCCTGCTCTCGCACCGACGTCGGCCCGGTGATCGACGAGGACGCGCGCGCGATGCTCGAGCGCCCATGCCGAGCGGATGAAGCGCGAGGCGAAGCTGCTCTACGAGCTGCGCGCTTGGCCGCGACGGCGCCGAGTCGGCACCTTCGTTCCGCCCACGCGCCTTCGAGATCGACCGGCATCGGGCGGCTCGAGCGCGAGGTGTTCGGGCCGATCCTGCACGTCGTGCGCTTCCGCGCAGGACCGCCTCGACGAGCTCCTGGACGCGATCAACGCGCACCGGCTACGGCCTGACGCTCGGCATCCACAGCCGCATCGACGAGACCGTGGCGGCACGTCCATCGGCGCCTCGCAGGTCGGCAACACCTATGTCAACCGCAACATGATCGGCGCGGTCGTGGGCGTGCAGCCCTTCGGCGGCGAGGGCCTCTCGGGCACCGGCCCCAAGGCCGGCGGGCCGCATTACCTGCTACCGCTTCGCGGTCGAGCGCACGCTCACCGTCAACACGACCGCCGCCGGCGGCAACGCCAGCCTGCTGTCGCTGCAGGAAGAGGATCCGGATTAGACACGGGCGCCGGGAGCAGGCTCTGGATCGATAGGAGGGCATCGTGGACATCGAGAAGATCCCCATCGGGCGCGATCCGCCCAGGGACGTGAACGCGCTGATCGAGATCCCGCTCGGCGGAGTTCCCGTGAAATACGAGCTCGACAAGGAACTCCGGCGCGCTCTTCGTGGATCGCTTTCTGCATACGGCGATGTTCTATCCCGGCAACTACGGATTCATCCCCCACACGCTGTCCGGCGATGGCGATCCCTGTGACGTTCTCGTCGTCGGTCAGGTTCCGGTTGTCCCCGGCGCGATCATCCGGTGCCGGCCCGTGGGCGCATTGCTGATGGAAGACGAATTCGGGGAAGGACGAAAAGATCCTCGCCGTGCCGGTCGACGCCTTGCATCCGTTCTACACGGGCATTCGATCCTACAACGATCTTCCGACGGTGCTGTGCGAGCAGATCGCGCATTTCTTCCAGCACTACAAGGATCTCGAAAAAGGCAAGTGGTCGAAGATCGTCCGGTGGGTCGATGCCGCCGAGGCCGAGTTCCTCATAAGCGAGGCCATCGCGCGCGCGGCGGTGCCGAAGCCCTGACGGCGATGCCGCGCGCTCAGGCCGGCGGAACGATCCGCTTCAGCAGCTCGAACCAGCAGAGCGCCGTCAGCGCCGCCAGCAAGGAGATCGCGAGTTCCGCGACGTCGGGGCGCGCGAAGTGGAAGAGCCCGGCGACGACGGGCACATAGAGGGCGAGCAGCAACGCGCCGAGCGCGATCGAGACCGCGCCCCAGAGCCAGCGGTTCGGCCGTGCGAGGGTCGCAAGCAGCGGCCGCTCGCTGGAGCGGTTGGCGAGGATGAGGCCGATGTTGGTCAGCACCAGCGTCGCGAAGGCGAGGGCGCGCAGGGTGTCGTCTGGCCAGCCGGCGAGGCGCGAATAGATCGCAACGGCGATGACGGCGGCGAGCGCGCCGGCGCCCTGCGCCGCGCTTCGGAGCAGCATGGCGCGGCCGAAGAGCCGTCTCCTGGGATCGCGCGGCGGACGCGTTGGCATGTCCTCCTCGGCGGGTTCCGCCTCGAAGACGATGGAGCAGGCGGGATCGATGATCATCTCCAGGAACACGATGTGCACCGGAAAGAGCAGCGGCGGCCAGCCCAGCAGGATCGGCAGTGAGGGCAGCGCCGGCGATCGGCACGTGGACGCCAGTGACATAGGCCATCGCCTTGCGCAGATTGTCGTAGATGCGCCGGCCCAGCAGCATGGTGCTGACGATCGACCGTGAAGTCGTCCTCGAGCAGGACCAGCGACGCCGCCTCGCGCGCCACGTCGGTGCCGCGCCGCCCATGGCAATGCCGATGTGGGCCGCCTTCAGCGCGGGCGCGTCGTTGACGCCGTCGCCGGTCATCGCCACGACCTCGCCGTCGGCCTTCAGCGCCTCGACGATGCGGAGCTTCTGGTCCGGCAGCACGCGGGCGAAGATGGTGGCGGTGCGCGACGCGCTGCCGCGAGCTCGCGCATCGCTCATCGCCGCGAGCTCCGCGCCGGTGACGACGGCGCTCGCCGTCGAGGCCGGCCTGCCGCGGCGATGGCGCGCGGCGGTGAGCGGGGTGGTCGCCGGTCACCATGACGACGCGGATGCCGGCGGCGCGGCACCGCGCGATCGCCGCCGGCACCGCCGGCCGCACGGGATCGGCGAGTCCGGTCAGGCCCAGGAACTCGAAGCGGATAGTCGCGCGGGCTCGCCGGCCAGTCGGTGCCCTCCCAGCTCGCCGGCGGCGACGCCCAGCACCCGCAGGCCGTCCGCCGCCATGGCCTCGGTCGCGGCGCGGACCGCCGACTGCTGCGCGGGATCGAGCGCGGCAGAGACCGGCCACCGCCTCCGGCGCTCCCTTGACCGCGACGACATGGGTGCTGCTGCCCGGCGCCTGCCCAGACATGCGTCATCGGCGAGCAGCTCGGCGCTGCAGGCCATATTCATGGACGAGGCGCCAGTCGTCGGGAATGCGATCGGCGGCGGCGAGGCGAGCGCTCGGCCAGCTCGAGAAACGCTTTCTCCATGGGGTCGAACGGCGTCGTCTCGCTGGCGAGCACCGCATAGCGCAGGAGCCGCTTGAGCGGCGGCGGGAACGGCCCGCCCGTATCGGCTGCGATCTCTTGCGTGACGCCGTCGGCACGGAGGCGCGGCTACGGCCATGCGGTTCTGGGTGAGGGTGCCGGTCTTGTCGGTGCAGAGCACGGTGGCGGCGCCGAGGGTCTCGATCGCCGCCGAGCGCCGCGTCAGCACGCCCTGCTGCGCGATCCGCCAGGCGCCCAGCACGAAGAACACCGCGAGAACCACCGGGAATTCCTCCGGCAGCAGCGACATCGCCGAGCGTGATTCCGGCGAGTATGCCGCGCGAGCCAGTCGCCGCGCAGAACGCCGTAGAGGAGCACCAGCGCGAGGCTGAGGCCGATGCCGAGCGACCGCCAGCTGCACAACGAGGCGCCGGGTCTCGCGATGAAGCGGCGTGTCGGCGGCCTCGATCCTGGCGAGGGACGTGCCGATCTTGCCGATCTCCGAGCGCGGGCCCGTGGCGCGCACCTCGGCGATGCCGCGGCCGGAGACCAGCACCGTTCCGGCGTAGACCCACGGCAGCTCGTCGCCGGCCGGCGGTGTCGGCGGCGTATCGGCCGCGCCAGCGCATCTTGCTGACAGGGACGGACTCGCCGGTGAGCAGGGATTCGTCGGCGGCGAGGTCGTTGCAGTCGAGCAGCACGGCGTCGGCGGCGACCCGGTCGCCTTCCGCCACCACCAGGACATCGCCGCGCACGACCTCGCGGCCGGCGATGCGGCTCTCGGCGCCGTCGCGGATCACCAGGGCGCGGGGGCTCGTCAGTTCCGTCAGCGCCGCCAGGTGCGCTCGCTGCGGCTCTCCTGCACGGTGACGAGCGCCACGTCGAAGACGGCGAAGGCCAGCAGCATCAGCGCCTCGCCGAGATCTCCCAGTACAAGATAGATCACGCCCGCCGCCAGCAGCAGCTGCAGCATCGGCTCGCGCAGCACCTCGATCGTGATTTGCAGAAGGCTGCGCGTTTCCCGGCGATTGATCTCGTTGGGGCCGTCCTCGGCAAGCCGCCGGGCGGCTTCAGCGGCGGTGAGGCCGGTGAGGCGCGCCGAGCGCTCAGCCAAGACCGATGCTTTCGCGGACCCCGTCGATCACGAACTGCGTGGCAAGTGCCGCCAGCACGATGCCGAGGACGCGCGTTACCACATTGGCGCCGATGATGCCGAGGAGCCGCGCGACGCCGGCGGCGGCGAGGAGGGCCAGCAGCGTCAGCGCCATCACCACCGCGAGCGCCGCCAGCACCCAGGCCTGCTCTGCCAGCCCATGCGCCGTTCCCCATCAGCAGCGTGATCGAGGTGAGGGCGCCCGGTCCCGCCAGCAGCGGGATCGCCAGCGGGAACACCGTGACGTCGCGGCTGCGCTCCGCCTCTTCCTGCTCCGGGCCGGTGGTGCCGCGGATGCCGGAATGCAGCGCCAGCACCATGTCGGTGGCGAGCAGGAACAGCAGCAGCCCGCCGGCGATGCGGAATGCCGCCAGCGAGATGTCCATCGCCTCCAGCAGGAAGCGGCCGGCGATCGCGAAGACCAGAATGATAGCGGTGGCGATGAGGGTGCCGCGCCATGCCATCATGCGCCGGTGCGCCGGCGCCGCATGCGGCGTCAGCCCCATGAACATGACGGCGGTGCCAAGGGGATCGACGATCACCAGCAGCGTGATGAAGGAATAGAGGAGCTCGCGGTTCATGGTCCTCTGCGCCTCAGGCGCGGCGCTCGAGCGTCATCCGCAGCCCGTGCCGCGGCCGGAGCGTGATCAGGCCCACGGGCTCCACGGGGAATCCCTTGACGAGGCGCAGCCGGTAGCGCTGGCCCAGCATGGCGAGGATGATGAGCGCCTCGGTCATGGCGAAGCCGGCGCCGATGCAGATGCGCGTGCCGCCGCCGAAGGGAAGATAGGCGAAGCGGGGCCGCGCCGCCGAGTTCTCGGGCGCGAAGCGCAGGGGATCGAAGACCTCCGGCCGCTCCCAGAGCAGGCGATGGCGATGGATGAGCCAGGGCACGATGAAGACCATCGATCCCTTGCGCACGCGAAAGCCCTCGACCTCGTCCTCCTCGAGCGCCTGGCGCGAGATGGTATGGGCGGGCGGATAGAGCCGCATCGCCTCCTCCAGCACCATGCGGGTGTAGCGCGAGCCGCGGCAGGTCCTCGAATGTCGGCGTGCGGCCGCCGAGGACATTGTCGAGCTCGGCGTGGAAGGTGGCGGCGGCCTCCGGATGCAGCGCCAGGAGATACCAGGTCCAGGTGAGCGCCAGCGCCGTCGTCTCATGACCGGCCATGAAGATGGTGACGACCTGGTCGCGCACTTCCTGGGCGCTCATGCCGAGGCCGGTCTCGGCGTCGCGCGCTTCCAGAAGCCGCGCCAGCAGATCCCTGGGCCCGCCGTCGCCGGGCGAGCGCTGCATCAGGCGGGCGATGACAGCGTCGAAGCGGTCGAAGATGCGCGACCAGCCCCGGCTCACCGGCCTCGGCACCCATTCCGGCACGTCCAGCAGATCGAGGAGGCCCGGCCGCACCTCGACCTGATAGCGGCCGACGGACTCCTCGACGAGGCCGCGTACCTCCTCGGCGTCGGCGGAGAACATGGCGCGGCTGATGATGGCGAGGGTGAGCCGCATCATCTCCGTCATCATGTCGAGGCCGGTGCCCGCCGGAAGCTCGTCCCAGCGCGCCAGCACCGCCGACGTCGCCTCTGTCATCAGCGGCGCATAGGACATCAGGCTGCGGTGGTCGAAGGCGGGCGCCATGATGCGGCGTTGCCGTCGCCACGCCTCGCCGTCGCTGGTGAGCAGCCCTTGGCCGAGGCCCGGCTCCAGCAGGCGGCGGGCGATCCGGCTCTTCACGTAGTTGCCGGCATTGTCCAGGAGGATGCGCTCGATGCCGCTGGGCGCGTTCACGATGAGATAGCGCTGCCAGAGAATGCGGCGCTCGATCACCGGGCGCTCGTAGGCCTCCTCGCCGTATGTTGCCACCGAGCTGTCGCGCAGCGTGCGCAGGAAGCGCAGCAGCGGCAGCCGGCCGCGGAACCGCGGCGGCGCCGCCAGCGGCGGAGCCTTTCCGAGAGTACGATCGGCGACGGCCACCGATCGGCTCAGTGCGCGAGCGCGCGGTCGAGGTGATCGAGGCGATCCTGGCCCCAGTACGGCTCGTCCTTGTAGATGTAGAAGGGAGCGCCGAAGACCTGCCGCTCGATGGCCTCCTGAGTGAGCTGCTGATAGCGCGCCACCGTCTCCGGAGATTTTGCCAAGGCTAGAAGCGCCGCGCCGTCGAAGCCCTGCTCGCTGGCGATCGCCGTGAGCGTCGTGGCGTCGGCGATGTCACGCTCCTCGGCCCAGCAGGCGCGCAGCAGCGCGAAGGCGAGGGGGCCGGGGCGGCCGTTCTGGCGCTCCGCCGCGATGATGAGCTGGGACGAGAGGTCGCTGGCGACGGGGTGGAACTTCGGCTTCACCGTGAGGGGAATGCCCACCACCTTGCGCCAGCGCTCGAGCTCCACCAGGCGGTAGGCCTGGCGCTGCGGCGCGCGCTTGCCCAGCGGCAGGCCGCCGGAGACCGGGAAGATCTTGCCGTAGTCCACGGGCTTGTAGCGGATCTCGGCGCCGTGGCGCTTGGCCATCGCCTCGAAGCGCTGGTGCCCGAGATAGGTCCAGGGCGAGGCCGGCGTGAAGTAGTAGTCGACGATCTTGCTCATGCCCTCATCCTCTGCTGCGCAGCTCTCGCCGCATGATCTTGCCCGTCGTGGTCATCGGCAGCGCGTCGACGAACTCGATCGCGCGCGGATACTCATGCGCCGCCAGCTTCACTTTGACGAAGTCCTGGATCTCCCGCGCCAGCTCGGGCGTGCCGCGGCGGCCGGGCTTCAGCACCAGGAACGCCTTGACGATCTCGGTGCGGAGCGCGTCGGGCACGCCGATGACGGCGGCGAGCGCCACGTCGGCGTGCTTCATCAGGCAGTTCTCGATCTCGCCGGGCCCGATCCGGTATCCGGCACTGGTGATGATGTCGTCGGCGCGGCCGAGGAACCAGAAATAGCCGTCCTCGTCCTGTCGACCCATGTCGCCGGTGAGGAGGTAGTCGCCGGCGAACTTCCGCTCCGTCGCCGCCGGATCGTTCCAGTAGCCGAGGAACATCACCGGGTCGGGCCGGCGGATGCCGATCTGTCCGGGCTCGCCCGCCGGCAGCTTGCGGCCGGTCTCGTCGACGATCGCCACGTCATGTCCGGGGATGGCGCGGCCCATGGAGCCCGGCTTCACGGGGAAGAGCGGCGCGTTGTTGCCGACCACCAGGTTGCACTCGGTCTGGCCATAGAATTCGTTGATGGTGACGCCGAAGGTGGCGCGGCCCCAGTCCAGGAGCTCGTCGCCCAGTGTTTCGCCGCCGCTGGCAACCGTGCGGACGGGAAGGCGGGGGCGCGCCGCGCCATCGCTCGCCTGGCGCATCAGCTTGAGGGCGGTGGGCGGCATGAAGGTGTTGCGGACGCCATGCCGCGCCATCAGGTCGAAGGCCTCGTCGGGATCGAACTTGCGCGCGCGGTAGGCCAGGACGGGAACCCCGTGATGCCAGGCCGGCAGCAGCACGTCGAAGAGCCCGCCGATCCAGGCCCAGTCCGCCGGCGTCCAGAAGAGGTCGCCGGGCTGGGGAAAGAACTCATGCGGCATCTCCACGCCGGGCAGGTGGCCGAGGAGAACGCGATGGGCATGGAGCGCGCCCTTCGGGTTTCCGGTGGTGCCGGAGGTGTAGATGATGATGGCGGGGTCATCGGCCGCGGTGTCGACGGCGGCGAAGCTGTCCCGGGCGCGGGCGAGCTCGGCATCGAAGTCGAGGGTGCCCGGTATCGCCGCGCCGCCGGTGACAAATACGGTCCCGAGATCCGGCAGCCGGTCGCGGATCGCTGCGAGCTTTTCGAGGCCGACGGCGTCGGTGACGAGGGCGCGGGCGCCGCTGTCGCCGAGTTGGAACGCCAACGCCTCCTCGCCGAAGAGGGCGAAGAGTGGCACCGAGATCAGGCCCGCCTTGAATGCCGCGACATGAGCAATAGCGGTCTCCGGCATCTGCGGCAGCAGCACGCCGACGCGGTCGCCGCGCCGAAGCCCCCGCGCCGCCAGCACATTGGCGAAGCGGTTGGCGAGGCCGGATATCTCGCGGAAGGTGAAGCGCCGCTCGGCGTGGTGCTCGTCCAGGAACAGGAGGGCGAGGTTGTCGCCATGCTCGGCAGCCGGACGGTCGGCGACGTCGGCGCCGATGTTGTAGCGCGCCGGCACCTGCCAGCGGAATTGGCCGGCGACCTCGTCGTAGCTCGATGCGCGCGGCAGCATGCTGGCGCGTCCTCCCCTTGGCTCCGCGCTCGAAGCGCGCTGGCGCATGATACGTGGCGCGCCGCCGGAATGGCACGCAGAGCCGACAGACACGTGCGAATCGCCCCATTGCTGCCATATTGGAGGGCTACACAGCCGGTCCCAGCGCGCGATTGGAGGGGCCTTGAGGGGGTGCGAGTCCCCTACTAGGTATGGTATGGTCGCCCGCTTAGGCCTCACGAATTAGCGGTCCGCCATGGCTGGCCATTCCCAGTTCAAGAACATCATGTATCGCAAGGGCGCGCAGGATAAGAAGCGCGCCAAGATCTTCACTAAAATCATTCGTGAGCTCACCACCGCCGCCCGCACCGGGCTTCCCGATCCCAATTCGAATCCGCGCCTGCGCGCCGCCGTCATCGCGGCGAAGCAGGCGAACATGCCGAAGGACACGGTGGATCGCGCGATCCGTCGCGGTGCCGGCGAGGAGGGAGGCGAGAACTATGAGGAGGTGCGCTACGAGGGCTACGGCCCGGGCGGCATCGCCATTATCGTCGAGGCGCTCACCGACAACCGCAACCGCACCGCCAGCGACATCCGCACCGCCTTCACCAAGGCCGGCGGCAATCTCGGCGAGAGCAACAGCGTGAGCTTCCTCTTCGATCGCCAGGGCGAGCTGATCTATCCCGCGGGTGCCGCCTCGACCGACGCCATGTTCGAGGCGGCCGTGGAGGCAGGCGCCGATAACGTCGAGAGCGGCGCCGAGGGTCACACCATCACCTGCGCGCCGGACGATCTCAATGCAGTGCGCGACGCGCTCGAGAAGCGCTTCGGCCCGGCGCAATCCGCCCGGCTGGTCTGGCGCCCGAAGACCCTCACGCCGATTTCGGGCGACGCCGCCGACGCGCTGCTGAAGCTCCTCGAGACCCTCGAGGACAGCGACGACGTGCAGAACGTCTACGCCAATTTCGAGATGGCGGATGACGTCCTGGCGCGGCTCTCCGCCTGAAGGCATCCATGGCGTCCAGCTCCACCCTCCGTCTCCTCGGCCTCGATCCCGGCCTCCGCCATACCGGCTGGGGCGTGATCGACGTCGCCGGCAACCGGTTGAGCTACGTGGCTGACGGCGTTGCCCATTCGCGCCAGGGCGACGCGCTCGCCGACCGGCTGGTGACGCTCTTCCGCCAGATCGGCGCCGTGATCGAGCGCTTTCAGCCCGACGAGGCGGCGGTCGAGGAGAGCTTCGTCAACAAGAACCCGGCCTCGACCCTGAAGCTCGGCGTGGCGCGCGGCGTGGTGCTGCTGGCGCCCGCCGAGCGCGGCCTTCCGGTGACGGAGTACTCCACCAACCTGATCAAGAAGTCGGTGGTGGGCGTCGGCCACGCCGACAAGGAGCAGGTGCAGATGATGGTGCGCCGGCTGCTGCCGGGCTGCCTCGCCGAGGATCCTGACGCCGCCGACGCGTTGGCGGCCGCCATCTGCCACGCCCACCACGCCCAGACCCGGCGCGCCTGGACCGCCAAGGTCGCCGTGGCCCAGGGGGCCGTACGATGATCGCCTCGCTGGCGGGCGTCGTGGCGCAGACGGGCGGCGACAGCGTCGTTGTGGACGTCAACGGCGTGGGGTATCTCGTATTCGCCTCCGCTCGCACCCTCGGGCGGCTGCCGACGCGGGGCGAGCCTGCGCGCCTGCTGATCGAGACCCATGTGCGCGAGGATCACATACATCTCTACGGTTTCGCCGACGAGGACGAGCGCGGGTGGTTCCGCCTGCTCACGACCGTGCAGGGCGTGGGCGCCCGGATCGCCTTGGCGCTTCTGAGCACGCTCGCGCCCGAAGCGCTCGCCACCGCGGTGATGGCCCAGGACAAGGCGGCGCTCACCCGTGCTGACGGCGTCGGTCCCAAACTCGCCCAGCGCATCGTGATCGAGCTCAAGGACAAGGTCGGCGGCATGGCCCTTGGCCCGGCGGCGGCGCAGGCGAATGGCAAAGTGCCGGCGGCCGGCGGCGTTGCCGCGGATGCGGTCTCCGCCCTGGTCAATCTGGGATATCCCCGCAGCGACGCCTTCACCGCCGTCGCCGGCGCCGCGCGCAGCCTCGGCGGCGAGGCCAAGTTCGACGCGCTGTTCCGCGCCAGCCTCAAGGAGCTGGTGCGATGACCAGCCCACGGGTGGTGACACCGGAGCCGCGCGCCGAGGATGCCGGCGAGTCGTTCCGGCCCCTGACCCTCGACGAGTTCGTGGGCCAGCGCCAGACGCGGGAGAACCTGCGCGTCTTCGTGCAGGCGGCGCGCGCGCGGGGAGAGCCCCTCGACCATGTGCTGCTCTATGGGCCCCCCGGTCTCGGCAAGACCACCCTCGCGCAGATCGTGGCGCGGGAGATGGGGGTGGGGTTCCACGCGACATCCGGTCCGGTGATCCAGCGCGCCGGCGATCTGGCGGCGCTCCTCACCAATCTGCAGCCGCGCGACGTGCTCTTCATCGACGAGATCCACCGCCTCACGCCGGCGGTGGCGGAGATCCTCTATCCCGCCATGGAGGACTTCCAGCTCGACCTGATCATCGGCGAGGGGCCGGCGGCGCGCTCGGTCCGGATCGACCTGCCGCCCTTCACCCTGGTCGGTGCCACCACGCGCTCGGGCCTGATCACCCGGCCGCTGCGCGAGCGTTTCGGCATTCCGCTGCGTCTGGTCTTCTACGATGCCGGCGAGCTGGAGCAGATCGTGGTGCGCGGCGCCCGCGTCCTGGGCATGGCCCTCGATGCCGGCGGCGGCGCCGAGATCGCGCGACGCTCGCGCGGCACGCCCCGCGTCGCGGCGCGTCTGCTGCGGCGGGTGCGCGATTTCGCGGCGGTGGCGGGCCTTGCCCGTATCGACGCCAAGGCGGCGGATCATGCGCTCGGTCGCCTGGAAGTGGACGCCAATGGCCTCGATGCCATGGACCGGCGCTATCTCCTGTTGATCGCCGAGAACTACGGCGGTGGCCCGGTGGGCGCGGAGACCCTGGCGGCGGCGCTCGCCGACCAGCGCGACGTGGTGGAGGAGGTGATCGAGCCCTACCTCATCCAGCAGGGCTTCATCCAGCGCACGCCGCGCGGCCGCATGCTCTCCGACATCGGCTATCGCTACCTGGGATTGACGCCGCTCCGGCCGCCCACGGCGCAGCTCGACATGCTGGCCGCCGACGAAGGCGAGGAGGCGGCATCGTGAGCATCGAGCTGCCGCGCTCCGGCACTTTCCGCGACGGGCTGCACCTCTATCCCGTGCGCATCTACTACGAGGATACGGACGCGGCGGGGCTCGTCTATTACGTGAACTACTTCAAGTACGCCGAGCGCGCGCGCACCGAGATGCTGCGCGTCCTGGGTTTCGAGCAGGAGCGGCTGCGCAACGAGTCCGGCCTGATCTTCGTGGTGCGGCACGCCACCGCCGACTACCGTCTGGCGGGTCGTCTCGACGATGATCTCACGGTGGCGACGCGAATGACCGGCAGCGGGGCCGCGACCCTCGACCTCGCCCAGGAGATCCGTCGCCAGGAGGCGATCCTGGTCGCGCTCGAGTTTCAGATCGCCTGCGTCGGCGCCGGCGGTCGGCCGCAGCGGCTGCCGGCGGAGCTGCGCACGGCGCTCGATTCCATTTCCGCCACGGCGGCGGCGCATCGAACTTCTCTCAACCAACCGTCAGGGGTGAACCCTCAGCATGCCCGGTAATCCCATAGATCAGGTCTCGCTCGGCGGGGCCGTTCCGCACGATCTCTCGATCATCGGCCTCTTCCTGCAGGCCGACATGATCGTCAAGCTCGTGCTGTTCATCCTGCTCGCCGCCTCCTTCTGGTCGTGGGCGGTGATCTTCGACAAGTTCACCAAGCTGCGGCGTCTCGGCCGCGAGGCGGAGAGCTTCGAGGAGAGCTTCTGGTCCGGCGGATCCCTCGACGATCTCTATGATCGTATCGGCAGCCGGCCGGTCGACCCGATGTCGGCGGTGTTCGCCGCCGCCATGCGCGAGTGGCGGCGCAGTGCCGCCAAGGGCCTCACCGCCAGCACCACCATGCGCACCAGCCTGCAGCAGCGCATCGAGCGCGTGATGCAGGTGACGGTGGGCCGCGAGATGGAGCGGCTCGAGCGCTTCATGCCGTTTCTCGCCACGGTGGGATCGACCTCGCCCTTCGTGGGATTGTTCGGCACCGTCTGGGGCATCATGAACTCGTTCCAGTCGATCGCCGCCGCCAAGAACACCAGCCTTGCGGTGGTGGCGCCGGGCATCGCGGAATCCCTGTTCGCCACCGCGCTGGGCCTGGTGGCGGCGATCCCCGCGGTGGTCGCCTTTAACAAATTCTCCACCGATTTCGGCCGCTATGCCGGGCGGCTCGACGCCTTCGCCTCGGAGTTCTCGGCGATCCTGTCGCGCCAGCTCGACGAGAAGAGTTGATTCATGGCCGCAAGTTTCCTCGCCGCTTCCGGCCGCAACGGCAAGCGCGCGACATATAAGCCGATGTCGGAGATCAACGTGACGCCGCTGGTCGACGTCATGCTGGTGCTGCTGGTGGTCTTCATGGTGACGGCGCCGCTGCTCACCGTCGGCGTGCCGGTGGATCTGCCGCAGACCCAGGCCGCCCCCATCAACGAGCCCAAGGAGCCGCTGGTTATCAGCATCAAGGCCGACGGCAGCATCTTCCTGCAGGATACGCCGGTGGAGGTCGACCAGATCGTGGCGCGGCTGCAGGCGATCACCAACAACAACCCCACCGCCAGCATCTACGTGCGCGGCGACAAGGCGGTCAATTACGGCCGGGTTCTCGAGGTGATGGGCTTGGTGAGCGGAGCCGGCTTCAGCAAGGTGGCGCTGGTGAGCGAGCAGGCGACCGACCAGAAGAAGTCGCCAGCGCGTCCTTGATCCTCCATGCGCCGCGGTTTCCTCTTCTCGAGCGTTCTGCACGTCGGCATCGTGCTGATGGCGTATTTCCACCTCTGGGACCTGATCTTCCCGACGCCGCCGCTCGAGGATACGCCGATCGTCGTGCAACTGGTGAACGTGGCGCCCGAGACGCGGGCGACCCAGGTCAACCAGACTCCGCCCAAGCCGACGGAAAAGCCGGACGAGAAGACGGTGGAGGCGCCGAAGCAGCCGCCGAAGCCGGAGCCGCCAAAGCCACCGCCGCCGGCTCCGCCGCCGCAAGTGGCCCAGGCTCAGCCGGAGCCGCCGAAACCGGAGCCGCCCAAGGTGGAACCGCCGAAGCCGGAGCCGCCGCCGCCACCGCCGGCGCCGGTGCCGGCGCCCGCGCCCAAGCCGGAGCCGCCGAAGCCGCAGCCGCCGGCCCCGGCGCCGCCGCCGCCCAAGCCGCCGGTGCCCCAGGACACGAAAAAGAAGAAGCAGGACGATCAGGCGTTCGACGCGCTGCTCAAGAATCTGGCCAAGCGCAGCGAGACGGAACCGACGGATACGCCGCCGAAGCCGAATGCGCCGAGCCAGGTGGCCAAGGCGAGCTCGCAGCCGATTGCGCCGCTGGGATCGCAGCTCACCACCAACGAGCTCGACCTCGTGAAGCAGCAGATCGAGGCGTGCTGGAGCATTCCGGCGGGAGCCAAGGACGCGGGGAACCTGCGGCCGGAGTTCCGCGTCTACATGAATCAGGATGGCACTGTCCGCTCGGCCGAGCTCCTCAACAGCGATCGCATGAGCGACCCGTTCTTCCAAGCCGCGGCCGACAGCGCGCGCCGCGCGCTGCTCAACCCGCGCTGCCAGCCCCTCAAGCTGCCGCCGGAGAAGTATGACCAGTGGCAGACCTTCACCATCACCTTCGATCCCAAGGACGTGACATGAAGAAGATGATCCCATCCGCCTCCGCCTGGATCCGCCTCGTGCTGGTGACCATCGCGCTGGTGCCGCTCGCGGCGCCGGCGGCTCGCGCCGAGATCCACATGGACATCAACCGAGGCAAGATCGAGCCGATGCCGATCGCGGTCCCGGCCTTCGGCGCGACGCAGCCCAACGACCAGCAGGTCGGCCAGGACGTGGCGCAGGTGGTGTCCGCCGATCTCGAGCGCTCCGGCCTCTTTCAGCCGCTCGACCGGCGCTCCTTCATCCAGCAGATCACCGACAGCCGCACCGCGCCGCGCTTCGGCGACTGGCGGATCATCAACGCCCAGGCGCTGATCACCGGCGACGTCGAGACGCAGCAGGACGGCCGTCTCAAGGTCGAGTTCCGGCTCTGGGACGTGGTCGCCGGCGAGCAGCTCACCGGTTTCGCCTACACGACGACGGCGCAGAACTGGCGGCGGATCTCGCACATCGTCGCCGACGCGATCTACAAGCGCGTCACCGGCGAGGACGGCTATTTCGACACCCGCATCGTCTACATCTCCGAGAACGGCCCGGCGAACAAGCGCGTCAAGCGGCTCGCGATCATGGATCAGGATGGCGCCAATCACCGCTATCTCACCGACGGCCGCGCGCTCGTGCTGACGCCGCGCTTCTCGCCGACGCAGCAGGAGATCACCTATCTTTCCTATGCCCGCGGCACGCCGCGCGTCTATCTCTTCAACATCGACACCGGCCAGCAGGAAGCGCTGGGCGATTTCCCCGGCATGACCTACGCGCCGCGGTTCTCGCCCGACGGCAACAAGGTGATCATGAGTCTCTCGCACCGGCGGCAACAGCGCGATCTACACCATGGATCTGCGCACGCGGCAGGCGGTGAAGCTCACCGACAATTCCGCGATCGATACCTCGCCGTGCTACTCGCCGGACTCCAAGCAGATCGTCTTCAACTCCGACCGCGGCGGCTCGCAGCAGATCTACGTGATGAATCGCCGACGGCAGCAATATTCACCGCATCAGCTTCGGCCATGGCGTCTACGGCACGCCGGTATGGTCGCCGCGCGGCGATCTCATCGCGTTCACCAAGATCGATGGCGGCAGCTTTTATATCGGGGTGATGAAGCCGGACGGATCGGGTGAGCGCCTGCTCGACAACGGCTTCCTGGTGGAGGGGCCCACCTGGGCCCCCAATGGCCGGGTGCTGATGTATTTCGGCCAGACGCCGACCGGGCCGCGCGGCGACGTGACGCGGCTATACTCAATTGACCTCACCGGCTACAACAAGCGCGAAGTCATCACCCCGCAAGATGCTTCCGATCCGGCGTGGTCGCCGCTTGGAAGCCCTTGAACCAATGGCAGAAGGCCAGTATAGTCCGGGCCGTTTCGCCGACCGTGGTAGGTGTTCTGCGGCCGACGCTAGCCATCGCGAGTGGGGCCTCAGGGGCAACGCCGTCCGAACAATCCGAATCAACTCAATCCCAGATCTTCGAAGGGAGCATAAGATGAATTTTAAGACCTTGAGCCTGGTGGCGGCTCTGTTGCTGGTCGCGGCCTGTGCCCAGAAGGGAACAGAGGCGACCAGCACCGGCGGCGCAGGCAGCGGCGCGGGTACGTCGTCGGCGGCAACTGGAACGGCAGCGCTGCAGCAGCAGCTCCAGTCGGTCGGCGACCGTATCTACTTCGCGCTCGACAAGAGCGACATCACCCCGGAGTCGCGCCAGGTCCTGCAGAAGCAGGCTGACCTCCTGAAGCAGAACCCGTCGGTGACCGTGACCATCGAGGGTCACTGCGACGAGCGCGGCACCCGCGAGTACAACCTCGGCCTCGGCGAGCGTCGCGCCAATGCGACCAAGCAGGCGCTGGTGGCGCTCGGCATCGCGGCCAACCGGGTCAACACGATCAGCTACGGCAAGGAGCGTCCGGCGGTGCTCGGTCACAACGAGCAAGCCTGGGCGCAGAATCGCCGCGCGGTGACGGTCATCAACTGATCCCTGCGGGCGTATTCAGTCGCCGTCTTGTGTTGAAGCGCGCCTGCCTCGCCCCACCCCGACCGGGTGGGAGCTGGGCAGGCGCCCTTTTTTTGCCCAAAAGCTCGTTTAGGCTGTGTGGTTCGGCGTCTGCCGAGTCGCTGGAATATCGGAATTTAGGCAACAGGATCTGAACGGTGATGGCACGGCTGTGGCTTGTCGCGGGTCTTTCCGTCCTGGCGCTGGTGGCGCTCGGGACCGGCCTTAGCGCCGCAGCAGAGCAACTCCGATATCAGGCCGCTGCTAGACCGCCTCGACCGGCTTGAGCGGGACGTCAACCTGCTGCAGCGCCAGGTCTACCGCGGCGGCAGCGCTTCGGCGCCCGCGCCGGTGCCAAGCCAGGCTCCCGGCGACAGCGCGCTCAACGCCGAGATCCGCATGGGCCGCCTCGAGGACCAGATGCGGACGCTGACCGGCCAGATCGAGGAGAGCAACTACAAAATTGATCAACTCCGCCAGCGCCTGGATACGCTGCAGAGCGACATCGAGCTGCGCCTGAGCCAGCTCGAGCACCCCGGTGGTGCGGCGCCAGCGGGCGCCCAGCCGCCGCCGCCCCGCGCCACATCCGGCAACTGCTGACGCTGCGCCGGCACCGCAGACCGCGGCGGTAGTCCGTCCTCCTCCTCCGGGGCCGAGCGGGAACAGCAGCGCCGACCAGACCCAGCTCGCGAGCCCGCCGCGAACCCTCGGCATGGTGCAGGTGGCACCGGGTCAGAGCACGGCTCCCGCCGTGGCGACCCCCGTGGTCCCGCCGGAAACCCGAACCGCCAGCACCGGCGCTCCCGGCGCCGACGCCACGCCGCAGGAGCAGTACAACTACGCCTTCAACCTGCTGCGCCAGTCGCGCTATGACGAGGCGGCCCAGGCGCTCAAGGCTTTCGTGCAGCGCAATCCCAAGGATCCGCTCGCCGGCAATGCGCAATATTGGCTCGGCGAGAGCTATTACGTGCGCAAGGACTACACCAACGCGGCGGCTACCTTCGCCGAGGGCTACGAGAAGTATCCGAAGAACGTGAAGGCGCCGGACAACCTGCTGAAGCTCGGCATGGCGCTCTCCAATCTCGGCCAGAAGGACAACGCCTGCCGGGCCTTCGGGCGCCTCGATCGCGACTATCCGCAGGCGCCCGGCGAGATCAAGGATCGCGCCGGCGCCGAGAAGAAGCGCCTGGGCTGCGCGGGGTGACGCATGGGGATAGCTCCCTCTCCCTTCTGAGCGACGACGAATTTCAGGCCAGGCTCGATCGGCTCGGTCCGTTCGAGCGGCGGCCTTTGCTGGCCGTCGCTGTCTCCGGCGGCGCCGACAGCCTGGCGCTGGCGCTGCTGGCGGATCGCTGGGCGCGCCGACGCGCCGGTGGCATCGTCGCGCTCACGGTCGATCACCGGCTGCGGCCGGAATCGACCGTTGAGGCGCGGCAAGTCGGCGCCTGGCTCAAGGCCCGCGCCATCCCGCACCGCATCCTGACCTGGAAGGGTCCGCATCCCGAGAGCGGCGTGCAGGCGGCCGCCCGCGCCGCCCGCTATCGACTGCTGGAGGGCTGGTGCGAGGCGCATGGTTGCCTGCATCTCCTCACGGCCCATCACCAGGAGGACCAGGCGGAGACCTTCTGGCTCCGCCTCGCCCGCGGCAGCGGTGTCGACGGTCTCGCCGGCATGGCCAGCGTGACGCCGCGGCCCACCTGCAGGATTCTGCGGCCGTTTCTCGACGTGGCGCCGGCGCGACTGCGGGCGGTGCTGATTGCCGCCGGTCAGACGTGGGTTGATGATCCCAGCAACGAGAATACCGACTACGCCCGTGTGCGCCTGCGCGGCGGCCGCGCGCTCCTCGCCGCGGAGGGGCTGAGCGCCGAACGGCTTGCCGCCACCATCACCCGCCTCGGCCGCGCCCGGATTGCCCTTGAAACCATGGCCGCCCAGCTCCTCGGCCGCACCGTTCGGCTGCATCCCGCGGGCTTCGCCTGGGTCGACACGGCAGTGCTCGCCGCCGCTCCCTTCGAGCTCGGTCTCCGGGCGCTGGCGGCCGCAATAGCAACCATTGGTGGCGGGGATTATCCGCCTCGTCTTACACCGACTCGACCGGCTCTATCATGGGATCGGCGCGACCGGCCTCCGGCAGGCCCGCACCCTCGGCGGCTGCCGGATTTTGCCGCGTCGGCAGGGTGCTCTGATCTGCCGCGAGCCGGCGGCGCTGCAGGCGACCGGTGGCCGCTCCTCCTGGCGCGATCGTGAACTGGGATGGGAGATTCCGGGCGAGCATCGCTCGGAGGGCACCCGAAGGACTCATGCTGGGACCACTTGGCGACGACGCGCGGCTTTTGCCGGTGGCGCTGCGGACGCGTCTTGCCCTGCTGCCGCCGCCGGTTCGCGCGGGTCTGCCGGCGTTGCGGCGCGGCAAGCGGGTCCTGACGGTGCCCGTTCTGGAAGCCCTTGGGGACGGGCCCGCAGATACCCGCAATGCGATCATTACGGCCTCGTTCCGCCCGCCGCGCCCGATTTCTCCCGTAGGCTTTACAGTTGTTTAATTCCGAGCGCATCTTATCTTGAGTTGGTGGCAGCGGCGGTATCCGTCGGTGCGGGGCCAGCCCGGGGTCGGCGCTGTGCCCGTCCGGCATCCGCCATGCCCTTGAAAGGCCTGGATCCGTGAACAGTTTCGGCAAGAATCTCGCGCTTTGGATCATCATCGTCCTGCTGGTGATGCTCCTCTTCAACCTGTTCCAGAACACGACCAACCGCGGCAGCCAGAACACCATCTACTACAGCGAGTTCCTGGATAACGTCAGCCGCCATCAGGTCCAGAGCGTCACCATTCAGGGCGGCGCTCAGGGCAGCACCATCACGGGGACATTGACCGGCGGCGGGTCGTTCACGACCTACGCGCCGAATGACCCCAATCTGGTGACCACGCCTCATCGACAGCCACGTGCAGATCAAGGCGGCGCCCTCGGAAGAGAACGTGCCGTCGCTGTTCGGCATGCTGATCTCCTGGTTCCCGATGCTGCTGCTGATCGGCGTCTGGATCTTCTTCATGCGCCAGATGCAGGGCGGCGGCGGCAGGGCCATGGGCTTCGGCAAGAGCCGCGCGCGGCTGCTGACCGAGAAGGTCGGCCGCGTCACCTTCGACGACGTCGCCGGCATCGACGAGGCCAAGGACGAGCTCGAGGAGATCGTCGAGTTCCTCAAGGACCCGCAGAAGTTCCAGCGCCTGGGCGGCAAGATCCCGAAGGGCGTGCTGCTGGTCGGCCCGCCCGGCACCGGCAAGACCCTGCTGGCGCGCGCCATCGCCGGCGAGGCGAACGTGCCGTTCTTCACCATTTCGGGCTCCGACTTCGTCGAGATGTTCGTCGGCGTCGGCGCCAGCCGCGTGCGCGACATGTTCGAGCAGGGCAAGAAGAACGCGCCCTGCATCATCTTCATCGACGAGATCGACGCGGTCGGCCGCCATCGCGGCGCCGGCCTCGGCGGCGGCAACGACGAGCGCGAGCAGACCCTCAACCAGCTGCTGGTCGAGATGGACGGCTTCGAGGCGAACGAGGGCGTGATCCTGATCGCCGCCACCAACCGGCCCGACGTGCTCGACCCGGCGCTGCTGCGCCCCGGCCGCTTCGACCGCCAGGTGGTGGTGCCGAATCCCGACGTCGTCGGCCGCGAGAAGATCCTCAAGGTGCATATGCGCAAGGTGCCGCTGGCGTCCGACGTCGATCCGCGCATCATCGCCCGCGGCACGCCGGGCTTCTCCGGCGCCGATCTCGCCAACCTCGTCAACGAGGCGGCGCTGATGGCGGCGCGCAAGGGCAAGCGCTCGGTCTCCATGAACGAGTTCGAGCAGGCCAAGGACAAGGTCATGATGGGCGCCGAGCGGCGCTCCATGGTGATGACCGAGGACGAGAAGAAGCTCACCGCCTATCACGAGGGCGGCCATGCGCTGGTCATGCTCTATGCCGAGGGCCACGAGCCGCTGCACAAGGTGACGATCATCCCGCGCGGCCGCGCGCTCGGCGTCACCATGTTCCTGCCGGAGCGCGACAAGTACAGCCAGTCGCAAGCTCGAGCTCGAGCGCGATGATCGCGAGCCTGTTCGGCGGCCGCGTCGCCGAGGAGCTGATCTTCGGCTCCGAGAAGGTCACCACCGGCGCCGCCGACGACATCCGCCGCGCCACCAACCTCGCGCGCCGCATGGTCACCGAGTTCGGCTTCTCCGACAAGCTCGGGCCGCTGCGCTACAGCGAGAACGAGGAGGAGGTCTTCCTCGGCCACTCCGTGACCCAGCGCAAGAACGTCTCCGACGCCACGGCGAAGCTGATCGACGAGGAGATCCGCCGCATCGTCGAGGAAGGCGAGCGCAAGGCGCGCCAGATCCTGACCGAGCATCTCGACGAGCTGCACGCGCTGGCCAAGGGTCTGCTGGAGTTCGAGACGCTCAGCGTCGACGAGATCCGGCGCATCATCCGCGGCGAGAAGATCGTGCGCGACACCGGCGGTCCCGCCGAGGAGCCGCGGCCGACCACGCCCGGCCGGCGCTCCTCCGTGCCGCCCACCGGCAAAGCCGCCGGCGGCTTCGAGCCGGAGCCGCAGCCCGGCGGGTGAGCCATCGCCGATCGATTCCGCGTGAGTTCCCGAAGCCCCGCACTTTTCGCGGGGCTTCGGCGCTTCGGAGGAAGATTGCCACTGCCAGGGTTAGCGGTTTATTGACGCACGCGCGCCTAGGCTGAGGTATAAATCCGCCGGCGCGGGGGACGCATGCGAGGCGAGAGATGACGCGCAAGCTTTTCGGTACCGACGGCATCCGCGGCAAGGCGAACAGCGAGCCGATGACGCCGGAGACGGCGCTGCGCGTCGCCATGGCGGCGGCACAGCGCCTGCGCCGCGGCGACCATCGCCACCTCGTGGTGATCGGCAAGGACACCAGGCTTTCCGGCTACATGGTGGAGCCCGCGCTGACCTCCGGCTTCATCGCCTGCGGCATGGACGTGGTGCTGGTGGGGCCGCTGCCGACGCCGGCGGTCGCCATGCTCACGCGCAGCCTGCGCGCGGATCTCGGCGTCGTCATCTCCGCCTCGCACAATCCCTACGAGGACAACGGCATCAAGCTGTTCGGCGCCGACGGCTATAAGCTCTCCGACGAGATCGAGGCCGAGATCGAGGCCCTCCTGGGGTCGGCCGCCGTTCATCGCGTGGCGCCGGCCGAGCTCGGCCGCGCCAAGCGGCTCGATGACGCCGGCGGCCGATACATCGAGTTCGTCAAGAACAGCTTCCCCAAGGGACTGCGGCTCGAGGGCCTCAAGATCGTGGTCGATTGCGCCCACGGCGCCGCCTACAAGGTGGCGCCCACCGTGCTCTGGGAGCTCGGCGCCGAGGTGATTCCGCTCGGCGTGGCGCCCGATGGCTTCAACATCAATCATGATTGCGGGAGTACGTCGACATCAGCCATGTGCCATGCGGTGACCGCCCATGGCGCCGATCTCGGCCTCGCTCTCGACGGCGACGCCGATCGTCTGCTGATCGCCGACGAGCGCGGCGAGCTTCTGGATGGCGACCAGCTGCTGGGGCTCATCGCCGAGCGCTGGCAGGGCGCGGGCCGCCTCAAGGGCGGCGCCGTGGTGGCGACCGTGATGTCGAACCTCGGTCTTCAGCGCTACCTGAAGAAGAGCGGCATGGAGCTGGTGCGCACCGTGGTCGGCGACCGCTACGTCGTGGAGGAAATGCGCCGGCGCGGCTGCAATCTCGGCGGCGAGCAGTCCGGGCACATCATTCTCGGCGATCACTCCACCACCGGCGACGGCATCATCGCGGCGCTGCAGGTGCTGGCGGCGATCGTCGAGCTGGGATCGCCGGCGAGCCGCGTCTGCCGGGTCTTCGAGCCGGTGCCGCAGCGGCTTCTCAATCTGCGCATCGAGGGTGGAGCGCCCCTCGAGGACAAGGTGGTGAAGAAGGCAATCGCCGCCGGAGAGCAGCGTTTGGGCGAGCGTGGTCGGCTCCTCGTGCGCAAATCCGGCACCGAGCCGCTGATCCGCATCATGGCGGAGGGCGAGGACGAGACGCTGGTGGCATCGGTGGTCGACGAAGTCGCCGCCGCCGTCAGAGCCGCCGGAGGCGCGAGGCCGAGAGCCGCGGAATGAACGGACGCGTGCTGATCGTGGCCGGATCAGATTCCGGCGGCGGCGCCGGCATCCAGGCCGACATCAAGACAGTAACCGCGCTCGGCGGCTATGCCGCCACGGCGATCACCGCGCTGACGGCGCAGAACACTCTGGGCGTCTTCGGCATGATGCCGGTGGAGGCGGGATTCGTGCGTCAGCAGATCGACGCGGTGCTTGGCGATATCGGCGCCGACTGCATCAAGACCGGCATGCTCGCCAGCGCCGAGATCATCGAGGCCGTGATGCAGGGCATCGCCGCCCATGCGCCCGATGTGCCGATCGTGGTCGATCCCATCATGGTTTCCACCAGCGGAACCCGGCTTCTCGACCGCGCCGGCGTCGACGCGCTGAAGCGGCTGCTGCTGGTGGCCAGCACCGTGGTGACGCCGAATTTGCCGGAGGCGGAGGCGCTCACCGGCATGCGGGTGCGTGACATCAATGACATGCGCCATGCCGCCGACATGCTGCTGACCTTGGGCGCCAAGACCGTGGTGCTCAAGGGCGGGCATCTCGACGGCGACATCGTCAGCGATCTCGTGGTCGACGGCAATGAGAGCTACGTGCTCTCAAGTCCGCGCATCCCGACGCGTCATACTCATGGCACCGGCTGCACGCTGGCCTCGGCGATCGCCACCGGCCTCGCGCAGGGCATGGCAATGCGACCGGCGATCGAGCGCGCGCGACGCTATCTCGTCGCCGCTATTGCCGACGCGCCGGGCTTCGGCCAGGGCCACGGCCCTCTCAATCACGCGCATACCGTCTGCGTCGAGGAGTGGGATCCCGACTAGATGACGGACAGGTAGGATTGCGGCTCGCGGGCGAGGAGGGCCGCGATGCATTGCAGCGCGCGAATGAGGTCGGCGCGTTTCGGCGGCGTGCCGAGGCAGAGCCGCACGGCATTCGGCGGCGCGCTGCGGCCGAGCCAGAAGGCGGTGGCGGGCGTCACGCCCACGCCTTGGCGACGCGCGGCGGACTCGAAGGTATCGGCACGCCAGCCTTCGGGCATCCAGAGCAGAAGATGGGGCGCGGCCGGGTTGCCGGTCAGGCGCGCGTCCCCGAGGATCTCGCGAGCCAGCGCCTGGCGCTCGGCGGTCTCGGCGCGCTTCGCCGCCACCAGACGCTCTGCGGTGCCATCCACGATCCAGCGCGTGGCGAGCGCCGCCATCAGCGGCGTCGCCATGTAGATGGTGGCGCGGAGCGCCGCCGCGACCCGTTCCAGCGCGCTGCTGGGCGCGTGGACGTAGCCGATGCGGATGCCCGGCGCCAAGCTCTTCGACGTGGAGGTGATGTAGAAGCTGAGCTCCGGCAGCAGGCGCGCGAAGGGCGGCGGCGCATCATCCAGCAGGAAGCCGTAGACGTCGTCCTCGATCAGCGCCACGCCATGGGCGCGCGCGATCTCCACCACCGCCTGCCGACGCTCCAGCGACAGTACGGTTGCGGTCGGATTGTGTAGGGTGGGAAGCGCATAGAGCGCCTTGACGCTGCCGCTGCGGCAGAGCGCCGCGAAGGAGTCCGGGATCATGCCCTCCTCGTCCATCGCCACCGGCGCCAGACGCAGATTGAGCAGGCTCGCCGCCGAGCGGACGCCGGGATAGGTCAGGCTCTCGCACGCGATGGTATCGCCGGGCTGCGTCAGCGCTGACAGTACTGAGGCCACCGCGTTCTGACCGCTCTGCGTCACCAGCACGTGGTCGGGGTCGGTCACGACACCGCCGCGGGCGATCCAGCGCGCGCCCGCCGCACGATCCGCCGGCCGTCCGGCGTGCGGCTGGTATTGGAGCAGCGCCTCGAGGTCGTCGCTCCCCGCGATCTCGCGCAGGCCCTTCGCCAGCAGCGCCGCCTCGCCACTGGTCTGCGGGCGATTGACGCTGAGATCGACGAAGTCCGGCGTCGGCGGCTCCGTCATCGCGGCGATGGTGCCGGCAGTGCCGGCGGGACGCACGAAGGTGCCACGTCCGACCTCGCCGGAGATCAGGCCGCGCCGCTCCGCCTCGGCATAGGCGCGAGTCACCGGTGCCGACGGTGACCTTCAGGTCCCAGGCGAGATCGCGATGAGTGGGAAGCCGCGTTCCCACCGGCAATCGGCCGGTGCGGATGTCGGAGGCGAGTGCGTCGGCGATAGCGCGATAGAGCGGTCGGCGCTGCGGACCCAGATCGGGTTGCCAATTTGTCATGGTGACAAGTTCAGAATTGACGTCGGTATTGTCATCAAGAAAACTGAATACACGATGGATTGTATTCAATCAAGTGCGAAGGAATAGGGACAATTTGCGCGAGGCGGCAACAATCGCTGGCCCGCGCAATTGCCGGTGAGCCCATGATCAACCTGGCCCTCGACGTTACTTTTCGCGACGAGCCTGATCTTCCGGTACGGGAGTTCATCGACCTGCTGCAGCGCTCGAGCCTGGCCGAGCGGCGCCCGATAGAGGATCCCGACCGGCTGCGCCGCATGCTCGCCCATGCGGACATCCTGCTCTGCGCCCGCGACGAGCGGGAGAATCTGGTCGGCATCGCCCGCGCCCTCACAGATTTCGCCTTCTGCTGCTATCTCGCCGATCTCGCCGTCGATCGCGCCTGGCAGCACCGGGGCATCGGGCGCGAGCTCATTCGGCGGACGCAGGTACGCGCCGGCCCGGGCGCATCCCTCGTCCTGCTCGCGGGGCCGGCGGCTACCGGCTACTACCCCCGTATCGGCATGGCCAAGGCGGAGAACGCCTTTCTGATGCCGCGCCAACGCTGACATCAGGAGATACGAATGCGCATTCCGATCTACCAGGTGGATGCCTTCACCGACCGGCTGTTCGCCGGCAATCCCGCCGCGGTCTGTCCGATGCGGGAATGGCTGCCGGATGCCACCATGCAAGCGATCGCCGCCGAGAATAATCTGGCGGAGACGGCGTTCTTCGTGCCGGAGGGAGAGGGATATCTCCTGCGCTGGTTCACGCCTGCCGTCGAGGTGCCGCTCTGCGGCCACGCGACGCTGGCGTCAAGCTACGTCGTGACGGAGATTCTGGAGCGCGGTCGCCGCTCGATCCCGTTTCGAACTTTGAAGTCGGGAACGCTCACGGTCACGCGCGAGGGCGACGTCTTTGCGATGGACTTCCCATCGCGCCCACCCGAGCGCAATCCGGCCGATGCCCGTGCGGTTGAGGCGCTTGGCAAGCAGCCGCGCGAAGCCTTCAATGCGGGATATGGCCGCCTGCTCGCGGTCTACGAGCGACCGGATGATGTTGCGGAACTGAAGCCCGACTTGGCGGCGATCAAGAGGATCCCCGACAGAAGCGTGCTGGTGACCGCACCCGGCCGCGACGGCATCGATTTCGTCTCGCGCTACTTCGCGCCCAATCACGGCATCGACGAGGATCCCGTGACCGGCGGGACTCACTGCGTTCTGACGCCATTTTGGGCCGAACGGCTCGGCAAGACCAAATTCAGGGCGCGCCAGGTCTCGGCACGCGGCGGCGAGCTCGGCTGCGAGCTCCGCGGCGATCGTGTCATGCTCTCGGGTCGCGCCACGCTCTATCTCGAGGGCGCGATCACGGTGTGAGCCCCGCGCCTCCATCAGCGTCGGGATATTTCCCGGCATATTCATCCGTAATTCCAGTCTCGATCCGATGATGCGGGAGCCCATGACCCAACGACGATTTCAGCAGGTCGACGTCTTCACGGAGCAGGCCTATTTCGGCAATCCCGTCGCCGTCGTTCTCGGGGCTCAGGATCTGACGCTGGAAGCGATGCAGCGCCTGGCCAATTGGACCAATCTTTCCGAGACGACCTTCGTTCTGCCGCCCAAGGACGCGACGGCGGACTATCACGTAAGGATCTTCACGCCGTCCCGGGAGCTGCCGTTCGCGGGCCATCCCACTCTTGGCACCTGCCATGCGTGGCTGGCCGCCGGCGGCAAGCCCAAATCCGCCGCCATTGTCCAGGAATGTGGCGTGGGCCTCGTGAAGATCAGGCGCGATGGCGACCGCCTCGCTTTCGCGGCACCGCCGCCGCGCCGGACCGGGCCCCTCGATCCCGCCGTGCTCGATCGGATCGCCCGCGGCCTCCACATCCGACCCGACGACATCCTCGATCATTCCTGGTGCGACAATGGTCCGCCCTGGCAGGCCGTCCTGCTGAAATCAGCGCGGCAGGTACTGGAGGTGACGCCCGATCCCGGCGTTCTCGGCGAGATCGACCTTGGCCTGGTGGGCGCCTACTCCGAGGGGCCGATCGCCTTCGAGGTGCGCGCCTTCTTCCCGGCGGATGGGTCGCTCCGAGAGGATCCCGTAACCGGCAGCCTCAACGCGGCGCTCGGCCAATGGCTCATCGCCGAGGGCCACGCCCCCGCGAAATATCAGGCGGGACAGGGCACGAAGCTCGGCCGCCAAGGACGCATCCACATCGAGAGGGATGGCGAGGGGCAGGTCTGGGTCGGCGGCCGTTCCATCACCTGCATGACGGGCGACGTCACCCTATAGGCGGCGCCACCGCGCCTCAGCGCGCGGTGACGTGGCTGCGGAAGGTGAGGGGATCCTCGATCATACGCAGCGGCTCCAGGCTGGCGCCGGTGCCGCGGATGGTGACGTCGCCGTAGTTAAAGATGCGACCGAGGATGGATTGGTCGACGTCGACGCTCTCGACCTTGTCCATGTTCATCTCCACGGTATGCCGCCGGATCAGGCCTTGCTTGAAGATCACCCGGCGATCGGTGACGGCGAGCTCGGTGCCGAGGCGGCGCATCCACGCCTTGAGCCAGGAGAGGAGCGCGCCGATCGCCCCGATCGCCATCAGCCCCTCGGACACCATCGGCGCCGGCTGTGACATGCTCGTCTGCAGCACGAACCCGAACACGATGATGATCAGGAAGAAGAAGCCCGGCAGGTAGATGAGCCAGTGCAGCCTGCTCTGGTGGAGCAGCTGCTCGCCTGGCTGCAGCACGCGCGCGACGTAGCTCATGAGCGGATCCCCCTGGGCAGCCCGGCATCAAACCCGCGAGGATGCCGCGTCGTCAAGCGGCGAAGCCGTTCCTGCCCGATCCCTTGCGTGCCGCCGCTCCTTGGCTAAGGTGGGGGCATATTGTTTGTCCGCGGATGAGCAGCCGCCACACCAACCCTGCTCACCGGCGTAACGAGGTGGAGGATTATCTTGGGTAAGACCTACACGATCGCGGCGATCCCTGGCGACGGCATCGGGCAGCGAGGTGGTGCCGGAGGGCATGCGGGTGCTGGAGGCGGCGGGGCGCCGCTTCGGCTTCGACTTCAAGTGGCGCGAGTTCGACTGGAGCTGCGAGCGCTATGCCAAGACCGGCAGCATGATGCCGGCGGACGGGCTGGAGCAGCTGCGACCCAGCGACGCGATCTTCCTGGGCGCGGTGGGATTTCCCGGCGTCGCCGATCATGTCTCGCTCTGGGGCCTGCTGATCCCGATCCGGCGCGGCTTCCAGCAGTACGTCAACCTCAGGCCGATCCGGCTGCTGGCGGGCGTCGACTCGCCCCTCAAGGACCGCAAGCCCGGCGAGATCGACTTCTACGTCGTGCGCGAGAACAACGAGGGCGAATATTCCGAGATCGGCGGCCGGCTCTATGTGGGCACCGACCTCGAGATGGCGATGCAGCAGACCATATTCACCCGGCGCGGCTGCGACCGCATCATGCGCTTCGCCTTCGAGCTCGCGATGAAGCGCAAGAGGCACGTGACCTCCGCCACCAAGTCGAACGGCATCATCCACACCATGCCCTACTGGGACGAGCGCTTCGCCGAGATGGCCAAGGCCTATCCGGAGGTCAAGACCGACCAGTATCACATCGATATCCTGACCGCGCATTTCGTGCGCCATCCCGACTGGTTCGACGTGGTGGTGGGCTCGAACCTCTTCGGCGACATCCTGTCGGACCTGGGGCCGGCGGTGGTGGGCTCGATCGGCATCGCGCCCTCGGCCAACATCAATCCCGAGCGCGAGTTGCCCTCGATGTTCGAGCCCGTGCACGGCTCGGCGCCCGACATCTACGGCAAGGCAATCGCCAATCCCATCGGCCAGATCTGGTCCGGCGCGATGATGCTGGATCATCTCGGCGAGACGAAGGCCGCGGCAGCGATCGAAGCGGCGATCGCCAAGGTGCTCGCCGACCCCAAGGCGCCGAAGACGCCGGACCTCGGCGGCAAGGCAAAGACCGGCGAACTCGGCGCCGCCATCGCCGCGGCGCTGGCCTAGAGACAATCATGACGGATCTCTACTTCGACGACTTCGAGATCGGCCAGCGCTTCACCACCCGCGGCATCACGCTGACCGAGAGCCTGATCATCGACTTCGCCATGCGCTACGACCCGCAGCCCTTTCACATCGACGTGGAGGCGGCGAAAGCCAGCAACTACGGCGGCCTGATCGCCAGCGGCTTCCAGACCATGGCGCTCGGATTCCGCATGGTGCTGGAGACCGGCATCTTCCGCGCCTCCAGCATGGGCTCGCCCGGCATGGACGAGCTGCGCTGGCTCCGCCCGGTGCGGCCCGGCGACACTCTCCATACCGAGCTCGAGGTGGCGGAGAAGCGGCCATCCACGTCAAAGCCGGACCGCGGCATCCTCCGGGTCAAGTATCAGATCAAGAACCAGGGCGGCGAGGACGTCGTCACCTTCACCTCGATGCATTTGCTGAAGCGGAAGGCGGGATAGGCATGCGGCGCCCTTCGAACTCGACTGCGGATCAATCGAGTCGAAGGGTGCGCAGTGCCCAGCGAACCGGCATCCGCTGCACGCATCCGAGGCATTGCGCTTCCTGTCATTGACGGGCCGCGTCTGCTATAAATTCAGCGGGTGAGGCTGCGCACGGACTGACGATGCCCGTTCTCGCGATCAGACACGCCACCACTTATCTCTATGCCAATCCCGTGGCGCTCGGCGAGCATCGCATGATGTTCCGTCCGCGCGACAGCCACGACCTCAACCTGCTCAACAGCAGCCTGGAGATCACGCCGGAGCCGACGGAGCTCCGCTGGGTGCACGATGTCTTCGGCAATTCAGTGGCGCTCGCGAGGTTCTTCCGGGCGCGCCAAGCGGCTGCACTTCGAGAGCGTTCTCACGCTGGAGCATTTCCCGACCACCGGGCCGATCTTCGCCGTCGACGACAGCGCCGCCCGCTATCCCTTCACCTACGACGCGGAGGAGACGCCGGATCTCCTGCCGTCGATCGAGCAGCAATATCCCGATCCGGAAGGGCAACTAGATCACTGGGCGCGGCGTTTCCTCGATGTCGGGGGTGGCGCTGATACCGCCGCGATGCTGGCGGCCATGACACACGCGATCAAGCGTGAGTTCACCTATATCCGACGCGAGAAGATGGGCGTGCAGGAGCCGCAGGAGACGCTCGCGCTGGGCACCGGCAGCTGCCGCGATTTCGCGGTGCTGATGATGGAGGCGGTACGCTCACTGGGTCTCGCCGCGCGCTTCGTCTCGGGATACCTCTATGTTCCCGACAGCGATCGCGAGGGGCATGTGGGCGGCGGCGCCACCCATGCCTGGGTGCAGGTCTATCTGCCGGGCGCCGGCTGGATCGAGTTCGATCCCACCAACGGGATCGTCGGCAACCGCAATCTGATCCGGGTCGCGGTGACCCGGCACCCGCAGCAGGCGGTGCCGCTCTCGGGTACCTGGATCGGATTTCCCACCGACAGCCTCGGCATGACCGTCGAGGTCAGTGTCATTGACGCTTTTGCCTCGCAGGACAGCGGCAAGAAGAAGCGTCGCTGATGCGCATCAAGGTGGGCTACGAGCTCGTCTACCAGGTGCCGCAGCCGACGCCGATGCTGCTGATGCTCAGCATCCATCCGTCCCGCGCGGCGATATTCTCGTTCCCGATCCCATCCTCTGCGAGCCCGCGGTTCCCATCACCTACTACCGTGACGGCTTCGGCAACACCTGCGGCCGGATCGTGGCGCCGGCAGGCCGGATCCAGCTGGCGACATCGGCGGTTGTCCGCGACACCGGCGAGCCCGATGCGGTCGCGCCCCAGGCGCCGCAGCAGGCGATCGCGGACCTTCCCGACGAGAGCCTGGTGTTCCTTCTCGGCAGCCGCTACTGCGAGACCGACCGCCTCTCGGACCGGGCGTGGTCGATGTTCGGCACGACGCCGCCGGGATGGGCGCGGGTGCAGGCGATCTGCGATTTCGTGCACGATCACATCACCTTCGGATATCAGCACGCGCGCGCCACCAAGACCGCGATGGACGTCTTCGACGAGCGGCGAGGCGTGTGCCGCGACTTCGCCCATCTCGCCGTCACCCTCTGCCGCTGCATGAGCATCCCCGCCCGCTATTGCACGGGCTACCTTGGCGACATCGGCGTGCCGCCGGACCCATCGCCGATGGATTTCAGCGCCTGGTTCGAGGCCTATCTTGGCGGCCGCTGGTATACCTTCGATGCCCGCCACAACGTGCCGCGCATCGGCCGCATCCTGGTCGCCCGCGGTCGCGACGCCGCCGACGTCGCCCTCACCACCAGTTTCGGCCCCACTACGCTTGCGGGATTCAAGGTGGTCACTGACGAGGTCGTCGGCTAGCCGCAGGCTGGCGCGCGGGTTGCGCGCGCATGTGTCGCACATTCTCTGCAATCGCGGCTTGACGACCGGGGGCGGTCTCACTAGCTTCACCGGCGGGACACGGCCCCCCAACGGGTCGCATCTATTCTGGAAGGAATAGCTATGAAGCCGCTTGCTCGGCCCGCTAATCCACGATTCTCGTCTGGTCCTTGCGCCAAGCGTCCGGGATGGTCGCTGGAAGTTCTCAAGGACGCCTGCCTCGGCCGCTCGCACCGCTCGAAGCTCGGCAAGGCCAAGCTCAAGGAAGTCATCGATCGCTCCCGCGCCATCCTTGGCGTGCCCGCCGATTTCCGCATCGGCGTGGTGCCGGGCTCGGATACCGGCGCCGTCGAGCTGGCGCTCTGGTCGCTCCTGGGCCAGCGCGGCGTCGATCTCCTGAGCTGGGAGAGCTTCGGCGAGGGCTGGATCACCGACGCGGTGAAGCAGCTGAAGCTCAAGGACGTCCGCACGATCCGCGCCGATTACGGCAAGCTGCCGGACCTGAGCCAGGTCGATACCGACCGTGACGTCGTCTTCACCTGGAACGGCACCACCTCGGGCGTGCGCGTCGCCGATGGCGACTGGATCAAGCGCGACCGCCAGGGGCTCACCATTGCGGACGCCACCTCGGCGGCCTTCGCCATGGATCTGCCCTGGGACAAGCTCGACGTCGTGACCTACTCCTGGCAGAAGGTGCTGGGCGGCGAGGCGGCGCATGGCATGCTGGTGCTGAGCCCGCGGGCGGTCGAGCGCGCCCAGAGCTACACGCCGGCCTGGCCGCTGCCGAAGCTCTTCCGGCTGATGTCCAAGGGCAAGTTCAACGAGGCGATCTTCGTGGGCGAGACCATCAACACGCCCTCGATGCTCTGCGTCGAGGACGCGATCGACGGCCTCAAATGGGCGGCCGGCGTCGGCGGGCTCAAAGGCCTGATCGCGCGCGCGGAAGCGAACCTAGCGGCGGTCGCCACCTGGGTCGAGACGACGCCGTGGATCGATTTCCTGGCGGAGGATCCGCGCTCGCGCTCCTGCACCTCGGTCTGCCTGAAGATCGTCGATAGCTGGTTCCAGCGCCTCGATGGCGATGCGCAACGCGCCGCGGTGAAGCGGCTCGAGGCGCTGCTGGAGGCGGAGGGCGTGGCCTATGACATCGCGGGCCATCGCGATGCGCCGCCGGGCCTCAGGATCTGGACGGGATCCACGGTCGAGCGCAGCGACCTCGAGGCGCTGCTGCCGTGGCTCGACTGGGCCTACGGCGAGATCCGCCAGGCCGCCGCGGCCTGAGCCGCGTCCTTATCCTCCGGTCCAGAGAGACAGATCATGGCAAAGGTCCTGATTGCGGACGCGCTCAGCCCGCGTGCCGTCGAAATCTTCAAAGAGCGCGGCGTCGATGTTGACATGAAGGTCGGCCTCGGGCCCGACGAGCTCAAGAAGATCATCGGCGACTACGATGGGCTCGCAGTGCGCTCCGCCACCAAGGTGACGCGGCCGCTGATGGAGCGCGCGACGAAGCTCAAGGTGATCGGCCGTGCCGGCATCGGCGTCGACAACATCGACGTGCCGGCGGCGACCCAGCGCGGCATCGTGGTGATGAATACGCCCTTCGGCAATTCCATCACCACGGCGGAGCACGCGATCGCCCTGATGTTCGCGCTCGCCCGTGAGATTCCCGCCGCCGATCAGTCCACTCAGGCGGGGAAGTGGGAGAAGTCCCGCTTCATGGGCGTCGAGCTCTTCGGCAAGACGCTGGGCGTCGTCGGGTGCGGCAACATCGGCTCGATCGTGGCCGACCGCGCCCTCGGCCTCAAAATGAAGGTAGTGGCATACGATCCCTATCTCTCGCCGGAGCGCGCGGTGACGCTTGGCGTCGAGAAAGCGGAGCTCGACGAGCTGTTCCAGCGCGCGGATTTCATCACTCTGCACACGCCCTTGACCGATGCCACGCGCAATCTGATCGACGCCAAGGCGATCGCCAAGATGAAGAAGGGAGTGCGCATCATCAATTGCGCTCGCGGTGGCCTCGTCGTCGAGCAGGACCTGAAATCGGCGCTCGACAGCGGTCAGGTCGCCGGCGCCGCCCTCGACGTCTTCCCGGTCGAGCCCGCCAAGGAGAACCCGCTCTTCGGCCATCCTCATGTGGTGGCGACGCCGCATCTGGGCGCCGCCACCAGCGAGGCGCAGGAGAACGTGGCGCTGCAGATCGCCGAGCAGATGTCGGATTTCCTGATGACGGGCGCAGTGCTGAATGCCCTCAACATGCCCTCGCTCACCGCCGAGGAGGCGACGCGGCTCAAGCCCTATATGAAACTCGCCGAGCAGCTCGGCAGCTTCGCCGGCCAGCTCACGGAGACGCCGCTCAAGGCGGTGGCGATCCAGTACGAGGGCCATGTCGCCGAGCTCAATGTGAAGCCGCTCACCGCCGTCGTGTTGACGGCGCTGCTGGCACCGCAGCTCGACACCGTCAACATGGTGAACGCGCCTGTCATCTGTCGCGAGCGCGATATCCGCGTCAGCGAGACGCGGATGAGCGCTGAGGGCGACTTCCACACCCTGATCCGCCTCACCGTCACCACCGAGCGGCGCACGCGAACCGTCGCCGGCACGCTCTTCGGCGGCAGCCGGCCGCGCCTTGTCATGGTGGAAGACGTTCCGATGGAGGCGGAGCTCGGCGCCAACACGCTCTTCGTGCGCAACAAGGACAAGCCGGGCTTCATCGGTAACCTCGGGCGGACGCTGGGCGAGGCGAAGATCAACATCGCCACGTTCCACCTCGGCCGCACCGCTCCCGGCCAGGACGCGATCTGTCTGGTGCAGGTGGATCAGCCCTTGGACGAGCTGGTGCTCGGGCAGATCTGCTCGCTCTCCGACGTGGTGCAGGCGAAGCTGCTGCGGTTTCAGGCCTGACGCGTCTGATATAGTTCCGCTCGCGAATTTGCACCCGCGAGCGGGCGCGGCAAGGGGGCGAGCGTGGCGGCTTCGACGATGACGGATAGTGGCTTGCGGCTGCCGCTCGGCGTCGAGACGCAGCTCGTCGCGCGGGCCCTACTGCTGGGCGAGCGTCTGGACACAAGGGGGCTCGAGCATCAGGAGACGCTGGGGCGTGCGCCCCTGGTGGCGCGTGTCGACGAGGGCGGCGTCGCCGTGCTATTCCGCTACGGCGTGGTGGTGCTCTTCAACGTGGTGCCGGCGGCGGAGCGCGCACTGCTTGGTCGGCTCGCACCCCTGGTCAGCGATCCCTACGACCCGCCGGAGAGCGAGGAAGTGCGGATCATGGTGCGGCCGGACGCCGACGACCAGATCGACGTCACAGGCATGCTCTCGCTTCGGGAGATCAACGTCGAGCGCCTGCAGCTCCTCGCCGACATCCTGGCCAAGAGCCAGATCCTTGCCCACTACGAGACCCGCATCGCCGTTACCTTCGATCGCATCGAACCGCTGGCGGAGATGCTCCAACGCAGCGGGCGGGCGGGAAGCCAGGGCCGCCTGCTGCTGCGCCAGATCGGCAGCGTTCTGCTGGTGCAGCACAAGATGGTGGGACGCGTCGAGACTGGCGAGAAGCCCGAGCTGCTGTGGGATCATCCGGAGCTCGAGCGTCTCTATGCCCGGCTTGCCGAGGAATACGAGCTGCGCGATCGCGACCGCGCCCTCGACCGCAAGCTCGACATCATCTCCCGCACGGTGGAGACGCTGCTGGGCTTGGTGCAGCAGCGCAGCACCCTTCGGGTCGAATGGTACGTCGTGCTGCTCATCGTCGCCGAGATCGTGATCACCGCCTATTCCCTGGTCCTGAGATAGGCCGAAACCCCCGATTTTCGGGCCCGAACAAAGGTCAATCAGTCAAGGCCCAGCCGGCGTCCTTTTCCGTTTGCGGGCGCCCGGGAAACACGATATCTCCGCGCCATGAACGAGAGCCTGCACCCCGCGCTGCTGCCCCTGGGACTGGTCGACCTTCTGCCGCCCGAGGCGGCGATCGAGGCCACCGTTGTCGCGCGCATCATGTCGGTGCTGCAGAGCCATGGCTACGAGCGCGTCAAGCCGCCGCTGATGGAATTCGAGGACAATCTCCTGAGCGGCGCCGGCGCCGCGATGGCGAAAGAGACCTTCCGGCTGATGGACCCGATCTCCCAGCGGATGATCGGCCTGCGCGCGGACATGACGACCCAGGTCGCGCGCATCGCCGCGACGCGCCTGGAGAAGGCGCCGCGGCCGCTCAGGCTCTGCTATGCGGGCCAAGTGCTGCGGGTCAAAGGCAGCCAGCTCCGCCCCGAGCGCCAGGTCGGGCAGGCGGGCGCGGAGCTCATCGGCACCGACTCGGTGGCGGCCGACGTCGAGGTGGTGATGCTCGCCGCCGAGGCGCTGCAGACCCTCGGCATCGAGGCGTTGTCGGTGGATCTGACGGTGCCGGCCCTGGTGCCCGCGATCATGCAGGCGCTCGGCCTCGGCGACGAGGTGCGCGAGCGCCTGCGCCGGGCTCTCGATCACAAGGATGCCGCCGCGGTTGCCGCGGTCGGCGGGCGCGCGGCGGAGATCCTGGGGCCGCTCCTCGCCAGCGCCGGCGTGGCGGCAACGGCGCTGACGACGCTGCAGCCCCTCGAGCTGCCGGCCGCTGCCGCCGAGGAGCGGACGCGCCTGCAGGACGTGGCGGCAAGCCTTGCCGCGGCGCTGCCGAGCCTCGCCGTCACCATCGATCCCGTGGAGAATCGTGGCTTCGAGTACGACGCCGGGATCAGCTTCACCTTCTTCGCCCGTGGCGTGCGCGGCGAGCTTGGTCGCGGTGGTCGCTATCGGACCGCGAACGGCGGCGGCGAGCCCGCGACCGGCGTCACGCTCTATACCGACACCGTGCTGCGCGGCCTGCCGTCGCAGCCGGCGCCGCGCCGCCTCTTCGTGCCGGCGGGCGCCGATCCCGTGGCCGCCGCGCGGCTCAGGGCCGAGGGCTGGGTCACGGTGGCCGGCCTGGCGCCGGGAGCGGATGTGGCGGCCGAGGCAAAGCGCCTCAATTGCGGTCACCGCCTCGACGGTGAGACACTCATCCCGGTCGCCTAGACCAGGTTTCCGAAGGGCTTCGCAGCATGGCGAATGTGGCAGTGGTCGGCGCCCAGTGGGGCGACGAGGGCAAGGGCAAGATCGTCGATTGGCTCTCCGAGCGGGCCGACGTCGTGGTGCGCTTCCAGGGCGGCCACAACGCCGGCCATACGCTGGTCATCGACGGCGTCACCTACAAGCTGAGCCTGCTGCCCTCGGGCGTGGTGCGCGGCAAGCTCAGCATCATCGGCAACGGCGTCGTGGTCGATCTCTGGGCGCTCCTCGACGAGATCGCCAAGCTCGCGCGCGCTCGGCGTCGCCGTGACGCCGGAGACCCTCAAGATCGCCGACAACGCGACGCTGATCCTGCCGCTGCATCGCGATCTCGACGGCATGCGCGAGGACAGCAACACCGCGATCCGCATCGGCACCACGCGGCGCGGCATCGGTCCCGCCTACGAGGACAAGGTCGGCCGCCGCGCGATCCGGCTCTGCGATCTCGCCGATCCCGCGACGCTGGCGGCGAAGGTCGACACGCTGCTGCTGCATCACAACGCGCTCCGCAGCGGCATGGGCCGCGATCCCGTCGACCGCGGCGAGCTCATCCGCGCGCTGACGGAGGTGGCGCCCAAGGTCCTGCCCTATGCAGAAGCGGTCTGGCGCCGCCTCGACGATCTCCGCCGCGCCGGCAAGCGCATCCTCTTCGAGGGCGCCCAGGCGGCGATGCTCGACGTCGATCACGGCACATATCCCTTCGTCACCTCGTCCAACACCGTGGCGGCGCAGGCCTGCATCGGCAGCGGGCATCGGCCTCGGCGCCGTCGGCTATGTGCTCGGCATCACCAAGGCCTACACCACGCGGGTCGGGCTCGGGCCGTTTCCGACCGAGCTCAACGACGAGATCGGCCAGCGGTCTCGGCAAGCGCGGCAACGAGTTCGGCACCGTCACCGGCCGGCCGCGGCGCTGCGGCTGGTTCGACGCCGTGATGGTGCGCCAGGCGATCAAGGTCAGCGGCATCAACGGCATCGCGCTCACCAAGCTCGACGTGCTCGACGGCATGAGCGAGATCAAGGTCTGCACCGGCTATCGGATCGGCGACCGAGCTGATCGATCACCTGCCCGCCAGCATGGCGCGCCAGGCGAAGGTCGAGCCGGTCTACGAGAGCCTGGAAGGCTGGTCGGAATCGACCCGGGGCGCGCGCTCCTGGGCCGATCTGCCGGCCACCGCGATCAAATACATCCGCCGCGTCGAGGAGCTGATCGAGGCGCCGGTGGCGCTGCTCTCCACCAGCCCGGAGCGTGACGACACCATCCTGGTGCGTGATCCCTTCGCGGATTGACGCGCGGCGATCAACGAGGATTCAGGCGTAGCGCGGGCGGTGCGCGGTCTCGGTGGCGGGCGCGTCGCCGGGCGCCTTGTGCAGCAGCGCCGCCGCGATCTCCTGCACGCGCTTCAAGGTGATGCCGTGGCGCTGCTCGATCGCCAGCGGGTGATCGGTGGGCTCGAGCCCGACGCTGGGACGCGCGCCGTCGCCGCGGAAGCGCACATAAGTCCGGAGATTGAGCGTCGAGGGATAGATCGAGAGGCTGCTGGCGAGCCAGCCGAAGCGCGCCGGCTCCCGCTCCAGGGGCTCCTTGTTCCAGAGCTCCAGGGCGCGGCGGAAATTATCGCGCGAGAGCGAGGTCCAGACGCCCCAGACGAAGGGCTCGGGGCGGCCCAGCACCGGGATCTCCAGGCTGGCGCGGACGAAATAGTACTGGTCGTCGATGGTGCAGAAATTCGTATGCAGCTTGGCGCGGCTCTCGCGCTCCGCCGGCGGCAGGCTATCCCAGTAGTACGGCGCCTCGGCGTCGTAGCTCATCGGCAACGTGTCGTACCGGTTGCCGCAGCACGCGCAGGTCCAGACGTACTGCATGCGGCGCCGATGCGATCACCGTCCGCCGGCGGCCAGCTTCTGCTTCGGCTTCTTGGTGAGGTAGTCCTCGACTTCCTCGTCGAGCTCCTCGAGCCGGTTCTGGAAGAAGTGGTTGGCGCCCTTGCACCATCTTGTAGTCGATCTTGATGTCGCGCTGGTTGCTGAGCTTCTTGCACCAGCTTCGCCACCGCCTCCATGCGGCACCACGTCGTCCTTGTCGCCCTGGATCGATCAGGCCCGATGAGGGGCAGGGCGCCAGGAAGCTGAAATCGTAGATGTTCGCCGGCGGCGCCACGCGAGATGAAGCCGGTGATCTCCGGCCGGCGCATCAGCAGCTGCATGCCGATCCAGGCGCCGAAGGAGAAGCCGGCGATCCAGCAGGCCGAGGCATTGGGGTTGTAGGTCTGCAGCCAGTCGAGCGCCGAGGCCGCATCGCGACAGCTCGCCCTCGCCGCGGTCGAACCTGCCCTGGCTGCGGCCGACGCCGCGGAAATTGAAGCGCAGGACCGAAAAGCCCTGCGTGCACGAACGCGTGGTAGAGGGCGTAGACGACCTTGTTGTTCATCGTCCCGCCATGCTGCGGGTGGGGTGCAGCATCAGGGCGATGGGGGCGTTGGTTGCCCTTCGCCATGCTGGTAGCGCCCCTCCAGCCGGCCCTCCGGGCCGTTCATGATCACTTCGGGCATGCCGATCAGCTCTCGCTCGTCTGTCATTGCTGGCAACAGTCACTAAATCCGAGCTGATGCGACTCGGATATGACCGCGCAATCTGGCTGCCATAGCTCGGACTTAATACTTGACTAACGCAGTCGGAATTACTATATGCCTCCGTCGGCCCGATCGCCAGCGGCGCCGAGGACCGCCCGGCGACGGGCGGGACTCATACCATGGTGAGTGCGCCATGCTTTTCAAGAATATTCGCGCGAGCGACATCGACTCGCGTCATGGCCCGCGACCCGGCGGCCCGCTCCCGGCTCGAGGTTCTGCTGAGCTATCCCGGCTTCCATGCCCTGTTCTTCCACCGGCTGGCCCATTGGCTTTGTGAGCGCGGCAATTGGCTGCTTGCTCGGCCGGTTCGTCTCCCATCTCGGCCGCATGCTCACCGGCATCGAGATCCATCCCGGCGCCCGCATCGGCCGCCGCCTGTTCATCGACCATGGCATGGGCGTGGTGATCGGCGAGACCGCCGAGATCGGCGATGACGTGACGCTCTATCACGGCGTGACCCTGGGCGGCGTCACCTTCGGCAATTCGCAGCCAGGCGAGCAAGCGCCATCCGACCCTGGGCAATGGCGCCATCGTCGGGCCGGGCGCCCAGGTCCTGGGGCCGATCACCGTCGGGCGCGGCGCCCGGGTCGGCGCCAATGCGGTGGTGGTGCAGGATGTGCCGGCCGGCGTCGCCGTGGTCGGTATCCCGGCCAAGCCCGTCGGCGGTCCCAAGCCGGTGAGGCACGAGCCGGCGGGCGAGTTCTGGCCTATGGCACGCCACTGCGGCGACATGCCCGATCCGGTGGCGCGCGCGCTGGAGGCCTGATCGGAACGAGGTGACGGCGCTTCGCGGCGAAGCTCGGAGAAGCATGGAGCGAGCAGCTCGACGGCTCGCGCAGCGCCACGTGCTGCATGCGTGGCCGAGGACCGAGCCCGCGCGCCGCGCCGGCCGGCCGCGCGTGACGAGAGAGGAGAGCATGCCGTGAAGCTCAGCACCAAGGGCCGCTATGCGGTGATGGCGCTGGTCGATCTCGCCAGCCATGAGCGACGGGCGCGCCGGTCGCGCTGGCGGATATCGCCGAGCGCCAGGAGATCTCGCTCTCCTATCTGGAACAGCTTTTCGCCAAGCTGCGCCGCGGCGGGCTGGTGCAAGCAGCGTGCGCGGTCCCGGCGGCGGCTATCTGCTGGCCCTGCGCGCCGACGAGACCGCGCATCTCCGACGCGATCCTGCGGTGGACGAGCCGATCCGCGCCACCCGCTGCAAGCCGCGGCTCTCCCGCCGGCTGCCGCGGCAACAAGAGCCGCTGCCTCACCCACGATCTGTGGGAGGAGCTCGGCAACCAGATTCATCTGTTCCTGAGCTCCGTGTCGCTGGCCGATGTCTGCGAGCGCCGCGTGCTCGGCAGCAGCCGGCTGATGCCGATCCGGGCGACGCGCGCATGCAGGAGCCGCCAAGGCCGGAATCGCCGGTCGCCGCAGCGGCGGCCGCGGACTAGGCGCTCTACGCCGATGAGCGCCGCTCGTCTACATGGACTACAACGCCACGCGCGCCGATCCGCCCCGAGGCGGCGGCGGCGGTCGCCGAGGCGCTGGCCATCGGCGGCAATCCCTCCTCGGTGCATCGCTTCGGCCGCGCCGCGCGCAGCGCCTGATCGAGGATGCGCGCGAGCATGTGGCCGCGGCTCGTCGGCGCCAGCGCCGCGGCGATCATCTTCACCAGCGGCGGCACCGAGGCCAACGCATCTGGCGCTCGCGCGGCATGCGGACCGCGCGCATCCTGGTCTCCGCCATCGAGCATGATTCCGTGCTGCGACGCCGCTGCCGACGGCCGAGCGTCATTCCGGTGACTCGCGCGGGCATCGTCGATCTCGCGGCGCTGGACGCGCTGCTGGCGGCGGATCGCGCGGCCGGCGCTGGTCTCGGTCATGCTGGCCAACAACGAGACCGGCGTCATCCAGCCGGTCGCGGAAGCGGCCGAGATCGCCCATGCGCCATGGCGCGCTCGCTCCATTGCGACGCGGTGCAGGCGCGCGGGCCGGATCCCGGTCGATATGACGGCGCTCGGCGTCGATCTCCTCAGCCTCTCGGCCCACAAGCTCGGCGGTCCGCCGGGCGTCGGCGCGCTCGATCGTGCGCGAGGGCGTGACGCTCGCGGCCGCTGCAGTCGCGGCGGCGGGCAGGAGCGCGGCCGGCGCGCCGGCACCGAGAACATGCCGGGGATCGCGGGCTTCGGCGCCGCGGCGGCAGCTGCGCGGCGAGATCTTGCACAGGTTGGCCGGCTCGCGGCGCTGCGCGACGAGCTCGAGGCCAGATCGCATTGCGGCCGTCGCGCCCGACGCGCCGCGTCTTCGGCGCCGAGGCGCCGCGGCTTGCCCAATACGCTCTGCATCGCCCTGCCCGGCGTCGCGGCCGAGACCCAGGTGATGGCCCTCGACCTCGCCGGCGTCGCGGTGAGCGCGGGCGCCGCCTGCTCCTCCGGCAAGGTGCGGCCGAGCCGGTGCTGGCGGCGATGGGCGCCGCGCCGAGGTCGCCGGCAGCGCCATCCGCGTCAGCCTGGGCTGGAGCACCACGGGAGCCGATATCGATCGCCTCGTCGATGCCTGGAGCGCGCTCTATCGGCGGACCGCGGGAGCGGGCGGCATGAGCGTGATGCCGAAGCCCGCCGCGCGTCGACGCGCCCCAACGCGGCGCCCGGTCTATCTCGACTACCAGGCGACGACGCCCGTCGATCCGCGCGTGCTGGAGGCGATGCTGCCTTAGTTCACCGAGAAGTTCGGCAATCCCGCATTCGCGCAACCACGCCTATGGCTGGGAGGCCGAGGAGGCGGTGGAGAAGGCGCGCGGCGCAGGTGGCCGCCATCATCGGCGCCGATCCGCGCGAGATCATGTTCACCTCGGGCGCCACCGAATCCAACAACCTCGCGGTCAAGGGCGTGGCGCGCTTCCACCGCGAGACGCGCGAACCACGTGGTCACGCTGGCGACCGAGCACAAATGCGTGCTCGAGAGCGCCAGGCACTGGAGCGGGAGGGCTTCCGACGTCACCATCCTGCCGGTCGAGCCCAACGGGCTGGTCGATCTCGGCACGCTGGAGGCCGCGATCACCGACCAGGACCGCGATCGTCTCGGTCATGGCGGCGAACAACGAGATCGGCGTGATCCAGCCGATCGCCGAGATCGGCGCGCTCTGCCGCGCCCGCGGCATCCTCTTCCACACCGACGCAGCCCAGGCGGTCGGCAAGATCCCGCTCGACGTCGATGCGATGAACGATCGACCTGCTGCTCGATCTCCGGCCACAAGATCTACGGGCCCAAGGGCATCGGCGCGCTCTATGTGCGCCGGCGGCCGCGCGCGCGGATCGAGCCGCTTATCGATGGCGGCGGGCAGGAGCGCGGCCTGCGCTCGGGCACGCTGCCGACGCCGCTGGTGGTGGGGCTGGGCGCGGCTGCGGCGATCGCCCGCCAGGAGATGGCGGAGGAGGAACGGCGCCTCGCGGCGCTCCGCGACCGTCTCCTCGCCGGCTTGCGTGCCGGGCTGCCGGACCTCGTTCTCAACGGCGATGCCGTGCGGCGGCTTCCTGGCAATCTCAACCTGGCCTTTCCCGGCACCGGCGCCCTCGAGCTGATGGCGGCCTGTCCGGGCCTGGCGCTTTCCACCGGCTCCGCCTGCACGGCAGCGGAAGTGGAGCCCTCCTATGTGCTGCGGGCGATGGGAGTGCCAGATGCGCTGGCGGGCGCCAGCCTCAGGATCGGGCTTGGTCGTTTCACTACCGAGCAAGAGGTTGATTTTGCTGCCATTGCGCTGGTGGATGCCGCCCGCCGCCTGGCGGAAAAGCCGGTGAAAACCGGCGCCTGAGTCGCCATATGGAAGGATGCCCTGGGGGTTGCGAGTGACCCCCTCGGGATGTATCAAGGGTTCGCTTCCCAGGAGTTTGCAGATCATGGCTTTGAGGCAGGCAATGTCGCTCACCGACGCTGCGGCGGACCGCATCCGGTCGCTGCTGGCGAAGCGCGGCCGACCGGCGGTGGGCATCCGGATCGGCGTGCGCTCGCGCGGCTGCTCGGGCCTCACCTATACGCTGGAATATGCCGACGAGAAGGGAAAGCTCGACGAGGTGGTCCAGGACAAGGGCGTCACCGTCCTGATCGATCCCAAGGCCAGCATGTTCATCATCGGCACCGAGATGGACTACGTCGAGGACAAGCTGCAATCCGGCTTCACCTTCAGCAATCCGAACGAGAAGGGTCGCTGCGGCTGCGGCGAATCCTTCCACGTCTGAGGCCGCGCGCCTCGCGCGGCCGCCCGATCGCTCGCACACACCCATGAAGCTGTTCCAGATCGAGGAGCCCGACGGCTCGCCCCTTGACGCCGGCGACGGGCCGGGCGCCGCGGTCGGCATCGACATCGCCGCTGGCGGCGTCGGCCGCGTGGCAGTGGCGCTCGGCGGCAATGCCGAGATCCTTCCCGGTGCGGACGGCGCGCGCAGTCTCTCCGCGACAGCGAGCAAGGACCTGCTGCTGGGTTTGCGCAGCCGCGCCGAGAAACAGCTGGCGCGGCCGGTGACCCATGCGGTGATCGCCGCCGATACCGCCGCGCGGACGGGGATCGAGGATGCCGCGACGGCGGCGGGGCTTGTGGTGCTGCGCCTGATCGATCGCGCTGCGGCCGCGGCGCTCGCCAAGGGTGCTCGCCCGATGACGCGGCGGCGCTGGGAGCCGCGATCGCGGCGGAGGATGCGGCCACGGCGCTTGCGCCGCGGGCGTGATCGAGCGCAGGGACGACTAGGGCAGGGGCGGGAAGAGCGACAATGCCGAAGATGACGTTCATCGAGCGCGACGGCACCCGCCGCGAGGTCGAGGCCCCCATCGGGCTCTCGGTGCTGGAGATCGCGCACCGCAACAACATCGATCTCGAGGGCGCCTGCGAGGGGTCGCTCGCCTGCTCCACCTGCCACGTCGTCGTCGACGGCGAGTGGTACGACCTCCTGAAGGAGCCGACCGAGGACGAGGAGGACATGCTCGACCTCGCCTTCGGCCTGACGCGGACATCGCGGCTCGGCTGCCAGATCATCATCACCGAGGAGCTCGACGGGCTCACGGTCTCCCTGCCGGCGGGCTCCCGCAACATGATGGCGGGCTAGCGGTGCCATGACCGCCGCCAATTCCCTGGGCTTTGCCAAGCCGGCCGCCGCGACCCGCGTCGTGGTGGCGATGTCCGGCGGCGTCGACAGCTCGGTGACGGCGGCGCTGCTGGCGGAGGCGGGCTACGACGTCGTCGGCATCACGCTGCAGCTCTACGACCACGGCGCCGCCGTCGGCCGCAAGGGCGCCTGCTGCGCCGGCCAGGACATTCACGACGCCGCCCGCGTCGCCGAGCGTCTCGGCATTCCCGCACTACGTGCTCGACTACGAGAGCCGCTTCCGCGCCGCCGTCATCGACGATTTCGCCGAGACCTATGCGCGCGGCGAGACGCCGGTGCCGTGCATCCGCTGCAACGAGCGGGTGAAATTCCGCGACCTCCTGGATGTCGCCCGCGATCTCGGCGCCGAGGCGCTGGCGACCGGCCACTACGTGCGCCGCGTGATGGGAGCGGCGGGGCCGGAGCTTCACGCCGCGGCCGACGCCACGCGCGACCAGAGCTATTTCCTCTTCGCGACGACGCGCGGCGCAGCTCGACTATCTCCGCTTCCCCCTGGGCGATCTCGCCAAGGACGAGACGCGGGCGCTGGCCGCGCGCTTCGATCTGCCGGTCGCCGCGAAGCCCGACAGCCAGGACATCTGCTTCGTGCCGAGCGGCGATTACGGCGCGCTCCTGGAGAAGCTCCGCCCCGGCGCGGCGGAGCCCGGCGACATCGTCGATCTCGGCGGCCGCGTCGTGGGCCGCCACCGACGGCGTCATTCACTACACCGTGGGCCAGCGCAAGGGGCTTGGGCATCGCCGCCGAGGAGCCGCTCTACGTGCTCCGCCTGGAGCCGGAAACCCGCCGCGTCGTGGTAGGACCGCGCGCGGCGCTGGGCGAGAGCCGCGTGCGCCTCGGCGAGGTGAACTGGCTCGGCGGCGAGCGGCCGGGGAGGGACGGGATGCAAGTCAGCGTCAAGCTCCGCTCCGCCCAGCCGCCGGTGCCGGCGACGCTTTTCCTCGACAACGGCGGCGGCGGCGAAGTCGTCCTTGACGCGCCCGCCCTCGGCGTGGCGCCCGGCCAGGCCTGCGTCTTCTACGATGACGCCCGGGTGCTCGGCGGCGGCTGGATCCGGCGAGCTTCCGCGCCATCTCCGAAGATCGAGGTGGCGGTCGGCGTCCTGGCGTGAGCTAAGGCCCGGTTCCGGGGCCTTCCCGCCCTTGCTTGACGGGTCTCCGCCGATCTCCTATATGCCCCCTCTCGGTGGCGGGGTAGCTCAGTTGGTTAGAGCAGGGGAATCATAATCCCAAGGTCGTAGGTTCAAATCCTATCCCCGCTACCAAGCTTCTTCCGAGGCAAAGCTCTGATATAACTGGCGCAATTGGCGCCGTTTCTTAAGTTCTTGACGCGTTCCTTGCTGATTTGGCTCGGTTTATAATCCCGCGGAATTCTGCGGTTTTCTTTGATTTCCCACGTGCTCCCAAACCGCATGGGAACATGAATGGGAACATGGCGTTCCGGTGGCGTTCTCGGTTGATCTGCGTGGTCAGGATCCATCACCGAACGCCCTTCGCGCATATCAGTCCACGCGAGCGCGGTCGAGCCTCCCCAGTGATCGGCAGAGAAGTTCCGGCGTCACCGGTCGCTTGACAGAAAGCGAGAGCGGCTGCGTTGGTTTCCCCCTTTTATCTCGGCTCTGAAGCGCTCGGCATCCGCGTGCGCATTCGGCCCAGCGAATAACCGCTTGCGTCTCTTCCCGTCGGAATCGTATCAAGACACCTCTAGGGCTGCTCGGCGGGCGCGCAGCGTCGACCCCCGCGGGGTCCTTACCAACGCCAGGTCTAGTCCAGCAGCCTGTGCTCGAGGCGCGCAACCTCGCTGGCGTCGGTGTCGCGGCGATCAAAGAGGTGGCCGTAGCGGTCGTAGGTGACCTGGATGGAGCTGTGCCCCATCCGCTTCTGCACCTTCTTCGGCGACCAACCCTGATCGATGAGCCAGCTCGCATGAAAGTGGCGAAGGCTGTTGATCGGGTAGCGCGGGATCGGGCGCGCGACCGGCTTGCCCTCCTTGTCGAGGATCGGTCGGCCGAGATCGTCCGTCGCGGGCACCCAGTCGACGAGTTCGGCCTTGATCAGCAGCGGCATCCACATCCGATGGAAGATGTTGGCGAGGCTCTGGAGCGTGCCGATCGAGGTGGGGAAGACCGGGTGCAGGCGCCGGCCCGGGCGCTCCGGATCCTCGAAGCCGTCGCCGCGCGGCACCACCAGCAGCCAGCGCTTGAGCAGCGCCACCGCCGAGGGCGGTAGCGAGATGAAGCGGCGGCCGCTCGCCGATTTGACCGGACCGATGACGTTCCACTGGTCGGCGCGCCGGCGCACCGGGATGCCGGGATCGGGTCCGTCGAGAACGAGATCCTCGATCGCGAGTCCGCGGTTCTCGCTCGGCCGGAGACCGCTGAAGATGGTGACACCCACCCATACCTCCGACAGCATCGGCGGCGCCGGCGGCGGCATGCGCGCCGCGGCGAGGATCGCGCGCATCTCCTCGAGCTGCGGGATCCTGACCTCGTCCTCGCCGCGATCGGGCGTGCGGATGCGAACCGTCTGGGCGGAATTGCTCTCGCGCTCGCCGCGGCGCACCACGTCGTTCAGCATCATGCGGAGCACGCTCAGCACCTTGCCAGCGAGGTTGCTGCTCAGCGTCGCCAGCAGATGATCCTTGAGCGCCTCGACGTCTGGCGCCGTGAGCTCGCGCACTGGGATGTCGCCGAATCGCACCTCTTCCTGCGTCGCGGGCCGGACGATGACGGCGGGAGAGATGTGGTGATCGAGCCGTTGCTCGTATTTCTTCCAGGTGGACTTCTCGCGCCCGAGCTCGCGCTCGACATAGCGGACCCAGCGCGAACCGGCGCCTGCGACGGTGTCGATCTCCGCGACCTTCGTGGCGGTGGCGACCAGGGCGCGCCGCGCCGGCGCGGCGCTGTCGAGCCGCGCGCGGAGCTTGATGGCCTTGGCCTTGGCGCCAGCGCCGCTGAAGAGCCGCTTGCGGCGTCGCTCCTGCTCGTACCAGGAGACCTCCCATCCGGATCGGGGCTGACCGGTCTTGGTGGTCCATCTGCGTGGCCGGATCGATGCCATGGGGAAAACCTATGCACGGTCCGCCAGCGAAGGCAAGACGGGGTCAGGCGACGCTGGCGCCGACCTGACGAGCCCACCAGCGGAGCAGCGTTTGGCGGTCACCGCAGAGGCCGATTAATGGCACCTTCTTCGCCGGGATCGGATCCGCCATTTCCCCCGCGCCCTCGACCAGGCGGTAGACCTGTTTCTCCTTGAGGCCCAAGAGCTCGGCGATCGCGCGCGCGCCGCGTACCGGTTCGACAGTAGGCGGAGACAGATCGGCTGACATGGTCGCCCCGGACATCTTTGGGCCGCCTGGAATGGACCAAGGCCTGCCCGCCACATGCGGCCGAGCTGCGGGGTTCCGGGACGTTGGAAGTTGATGGGAAACCGATAGCCGCTCAGGGTAGTATCGCGGCGTGTGCGCCTTTTTTTGTTCGAAAATCATCCGTCGACCTCATTTAAAGCGCCCCCGCTTCGATGAAGTTGGCAGTGATCAGCTCCTCTGCACCAAACGCTAAGACGACTGAATTAAACGTCTATTAATGCCCTGTTCCAAGGCGTGAACCTATAAATCCAGTGGCATTGGGGGACGTCCGCTTTGGGGCGCATACGGACTGAGAGCGAACATCGCGCGAGGTCTGAAAAGTGCCACCAGCGGTCGTGGCACTCCGTGTGCAACGCGGGGCGACATCCATTCGCCACCATCTGTGTAATACCGATTCTGATCGCCCTCCAAACTCGGGGGCTCAACGCCGTGAGGTCTCGTCAACCATTCCATGGCAATTCTATCTCGACGATCCTGAGAACCGCAGAGCTGACAAGCCATTGCGTGCATCGAACTCACAAAGCGCTCCGCTGCGGCTCCTCTACGAGGCCCGTGCGGCGTCAAGGACGAGTTCCTGCTTGCCGCAACCGCCCAGAACCTCCGGAAGCTCGTCAAGCTCATCCCAATGCCGCAGCCGACACTCACGACCTGACCGCCCTGGGACGGTCGCGACCACCTCGGCGCTCGCAACCGACCAGACAATCACGCCGACAACTGCGAGTTCTTCAACGCAATCGGTCAGAACCGGTCATTGACCCAACGACACTTGCTGGCGCCTTCCCAATTCCCTCCGGGCAGCCGATCGACAGGGGGCGACGTCGCCGCGCTGGGCGGCAATCAAAACTCGCTTCGTCCGAGCTCTGCGGTACGCCGACAGTGCTGTTAGTCCGACACGATTTCTCGCACAATCTCAGTGATCGATCCCTGTGGCCCCAATTGACCGGCGATAGGCTCGCGGTTCTTCTCGCTTGTCTTGCTCGGGCCGCTGCTGGTCTGTCCGATCAGAACCATGCGCACTTCGTCGTCTCCAAGCGGCATATAGAGTCGACGAGGCCTCCGGAAAAGCTCGGGGCTCCAGCGGAATATGCTCTCTGAGTAAATCGGCACCTTATGCTGCCGAACATCGTGGAACAGGCGACTGATGAACTCGAGGTAATCGCCAGACATCACGTCCTCAAGAGCGACACCCGTAAGACTTCGACCGAACGCCCTCTCGAGCTCCGCCCCCGCCAGCCGCAGGCGTACGTGCGTGCCTCCGTCGAAAAATTCGGCGAGCGCAAGATAGGGCAGTAGCGACGCCGTCAACTCGCTCGGATCAATATCCTTCCGACCTGGCATGCGGCGCGCTCCACGCTTGCGCTTCCAGTAGTGATAGAGACTGAGCAGGATCGGCTCGTCTGCAAACGCCGCAAGCGACATCGCATGCTCCTCCATAGGAACGCCCGACGGCCGAGTCAGGACAAATCCTCTCAAGGGCGAGCGAGCAGGCTTATGCGGTGCCAGTTCCGCTTTCCGGCTTCTTCGCTTCGGCTGCCAGCGATGCACCAAAGATGAAGAACGCCGTAGGCCCCTCGGCGGAGCCCGGTCTACCAACAAAGACTATTTTCTTGGCCCGTAGAAGCGCATTGACCTCGGCCCAGGTCGAAGCTTGGCCGATGAGCACGTCGTTAACATAGACGTTCTTTGCTGGCACGACCATGCTGGTCGCCCGTCGCGCGATAAAATGAAACTTTATCACATCTCATACGATCGCACCACGACCATCGCCATCGTGGCCGATTACTGCGAATGAGAACTCGGAGTCTTGGACCACGCCAGTTCACGGTGCCTCACATAACGACGTGTCGCGGCAATAAGTGTATGTTTTTGAGCAGCGATTTTCGATATGAGCTGAGGAGAGACGTCTAGCTGACACAAATTCCAATCCCTTGGATCGCAATTCCGAACCTATCCCTGCGCGAGGCAGGGAACGGGGATATCTCATATCACTCGCGCTTGCGGTTTCGAGAAGAGCTCATGGAAGACCGGGAAAATCTCGCTGCTATTGGTGACCGTGCGCATGGCAAGATTGGGATGGCTATCGGAGATGCTGGCATAGGTCTGCCAGAGGCTGGTCCGCACACTGAACTGGCCCTGGCGCAGCGTCGCCTCGGCGCCGACCTCGATGTAGGCAAAGTACTGGCACACCGGCAGGATCTGCTGCGCCATCAGCGAGGCGCAGCGGTCGCTGTCCTCGGTGTAGTTGTCGCCGTCCGAGGCCTGCGCCGCGTAGATGTTCCAGTTGTCGGGATTGTAGCGCGCCTTCACCACGCGCATCATCTCGTCGAGGGCGGTGGAGACGATGGTGCCACCGGTCTCGCGGCTGTGGAAGAAGGTATCCTCGTCCACTTCCTGCGCACTCGACGTGTGGCGGATGAAGACGATGTCGACATGCTTGTAGCGGCGCGTCAGGAACACGTGCAGCAGCATGAAGAAGCGCTTTGCCAGATCCTTCATCTGCTCGGTCATCGAGCCCGAGACGTCCATCAGGCAGAACATGACCGCCTGGGTATTGGGCTTCGGGATCCGCTCGAAACGATTGTAGCGCACGTCGACGGGATCGATGTAGGGAACCCGGCGGCTCTTCCGGAGCGCGGCGTCGAGCGCGAGCCGGCTCTGCTCGGCGGCCTCGGCGTCATCCGCGGCGAGCGCGGTGTCGACCTGGGTCTGGAGCGCTGCGATTTCCTGCGGCGTCGGCCGGCTGAGGCTGATGCGACGGGCGAAGCTGTTGCGCATCGTACGTTTCACGCTGAGCGCCGAGGGCGACCCGGCCACCGAATAGCCCGCGCGCACGAGCTGCATCGAATCCTGATCATTGATCTTCGTCTTGATCAGGTCGGGCAGCTCGAGATCGTCGAAGAAGAGATTGAGGAATTCCTCGCGCGTCAGCACGAACTCGAAGGAGTCCTGCTCCCCGCCATCCTCCGGGCTCGCCTTGCCGCCGCCGGCGTCGCCGCCGCCCTGCGGCCGTTTGATGCGGTCGCCGACCACGAACTCCTTGTTGCCGGGCACGATCCGCTCGCGTTTGCCGCTCCGAGACGCATTACGAAAAATCGGTTCAGCAACGCCGCGCGTCGGGATTGAGATCTTCTCGCCGCTGTCGCTGTGCTGTCGCCGACCTTGCGGCGTTTCAGCGCCTTGGTCATCGCATCCTTGATCTCATGCTTCGCCCGTTCCAGGAAGCGCTGCCGGTTCGGCAGACTCTTTCCCTTCGGGTTGGGGCGGCGGTCGATGATGTTCATGGCCAACGAGTTCCGAAGTCTGCACACGGCTCGGCTTTGTCGCCGTGTTACGTCTTGAGTCAAATGGCCATCGGTAGGAATTCATGGCCGCATAACAGCGGACCGTTTTCATCACTAAGGTCCCCCCAACGACCGCATATTGCAAGACCGAGGGTTGTACCTTGTGGCCTTGCACACCTCAGCGGCTTCACATCAAAGAATTGACGGCTGTCACGACTTGCAAGGCACTGTGATCAAAAGCATATGGCGCGCGGATCACCGTCATCACCAATCCCAATGTCGCCTACATCCTGGTGCTGGTTGGGATCTATGGACTGATCTTCGAGCTGGCCAACCCGGGGGCTGTACTTCCTGGCGTCATCGGCGGGATCAGCCTCCTCGTCGCGTTCTTTGCGCTCAACCTGCTCGCCATCGATTATGCCGGCGCAGGGCTCGCGTTGTTGGACATCGCCCTCATGGTGGCCGAGGCCTTCATCGGGTCTTTTGGGGTAATTGGCTTCGTCGCCTTCGCGCTCGGCTCGATCATCATATTTCACACAAGTTTGCCGAGTTTCGGTCTCCCGCTCTCGGCTGTGGCTGCTGCTACTGCCGTTACCGGCGGCTTCTTCCTCCTCGTACTCGCCATCCATGTTGCTCCGCTCGCGGCGGCCATCCTGGCACCGGTGCCGCAGGCGATGCAGCGCTGCTATCTCGCGACCCTGTTCGACATTGCGGGCGAACGAAGCTCAACCATCGTGTTCCCCTTTCCGATCGATCTGATGCAGGCATGGGCGGTCCGCACGCCGGCCGGTAGCGGAAGCGGGTGAAGAAAAGAAGCCATGCAAAGGGCTGCTTACTTTGAGACTGGGCGCTTCCCCAGGTATTGGACGCGGCGAGGAGGCTATGGCACGCGAGACTGAATCTTTGGACACGCCAGCTGGACCTTGTATTGATCTCACCCCGTGCATATTTAGCATTTAAGGAATGTGAAATTCACGTTCCCATTGTTCCTGAACCGCCTAGAGGTTCGAGGAGGTCACATGGCAATAGAATTCACTCCCCCAAAGCAGTGGGAGGATTGGCTTGGCTTGGCGCTCGGTGTCTGGCTGGGCGTCTCGCCGTGGCTGCTGCAGTTTGCCGGTGTGGACATGATCGTGACGCAGAATGCCTTCCTGGTCGGCTTGCTGCTCGTCTTGACGGAGATAGCGACGTTGACCGCCTTCCGTGTCTGGGAGGAATGGATCAATGTCGTTCTCGGCGCGTGGCTGGTCATCTCGCCCTGGGTTCTGGGCATCGCGGCCCTGGTGCCGACAGCGAATTTCGTGATAGTCGGCTTCCTCGTCCTCGTGCTGGCCCTCTACGAGATCTGGGATGTGCGCCATCATTCGGGCCATCCGGCATAGGTAGGTCTTTTCCGCGAGAGCGTCTCATTCCGAGAGGCGCCCTTGCGGCTATTTTGTGCCGTAGCAGCGGATTAGCGATGCATAGGTAGAGCCGGACGAACTGTTTGCGACCGCGACGAGAGGCGCCGAGGCGGAGCAATTTTTTGGTTGGTCATATTTTTGCGGGCGCATTTCGTCGAGTTCATGAAGCGTGACTATCCGAAGTTCAAGAACGACCGCGGCGTCCCGGAAATCTGCATCGGGGTGAAGGAATTCGAGTGCGTCGGCGTATCCCCGCCACAGGACCATCCGCACGTCTACATCAATATGGGCGAGGCAGACACAATCCTCTGTCCCTACTGCGCGACGCGGTTCCGCTTCGATCCTCGCTTGACACCGCTCGATGCCGACCCGCCGGACAGCTTCTTTATTGACCATAACGCAGCCTGAGTAGAGTCGCGCGGGGCAGGTCCAATCGCGTTCGCGGAAATCAACGGAATATCGCCGTGTTGGTCCATGGCGAGACGGGATACGGCTTTGATCCTGACCAATCACCGATTTTTGCAGCAAACGCGGCGTGTACATCCTCTTTACCGATCCCGTGATCGTCTGGCGCTTCGTCTATCACTGTCACGCCGTCGACCACGAGGACAAAGGGATGATGGGCATCGTCGAGGTCGTCGCCTGACGAAAGCCATGGGCGAAGCCGCAGCGTCGATCGCGCGCCGTCACATCTTCAGCCGAACCGCCTGCACTATCGCGCGGCAACGGACGGGGCATGTCCGCATTGGGTCAGAAGCGGACGAAAGGCGCTTGCGCTCATCGGGTCAGCTCGTGACCCGAACCGGACATATCGGCATAGAAACACCGGCATAACCGCATTGCGGCGTGCGTCCGTGCGCGAACCGCTGTGCGGGATCTCTCTACGCAGATTTGCGAATATCGGCCGACATCTCGATGGTGGCGGTGCTTGAGCTAGATCAATGCGCTTTCCCATCGATACTGCTTTGTTCACATGCAAGAGGGCGTTATGAGAGGCGCCATCATGCTGATCAGGGAGATCCTGCAAGCGCACAGAGAGGCCGTTCTCACGGTCTCTGCGGACGATTTGATCCTGGCGGCGGCACGTCTTCTTGCCCCTCGGCACGTTGGGATTCTGGTCGTGCTCGGCGACAACCGGCGCGTTGAAGGAGTGCTCTCAGAGCGCGACATCGTTCGCGGTGTGGCGACAGCCCACGAGGAGCTTCACGAGATGAAGGTCCGTGAGCTGATGACCCGAGACTTCGCGTTTTGCAGCCTAGGGGATACCGCTGAAGCCGCTATGGGGGTTATGAGCCAGCGGCAAGTCAGACATCTTCCTGTGATCGAAGGTGGCGTTCTGCAAGGATTGATCAGCATCGCTGACGTGCTGAAGAACCGCTTCGATGCGTGCGAGATAGACTCGCGGGCGTTGCGGGACTATGTCGGGGGCGTCGGGTATCACTGAGCGCGGAAGTCGCCCAACCTCAGGCGTGCTTCGCCGAGTGTCGCCGTTTGAGCGTGAGACGGAATGGTTTGATCCGGTTGGCGGTTCCCTTTTCGATACCAAAGCCATGCTCGCCTCCCTCGAGCCGCTGCTTGACGCGGGCCAGAATCCCGGCCGCGAGGGCGCGCGTAAGGGGGATCACCAGCGGTGCCGTCAGCTTTTCCAGCAGTCTGCTGGGGAAGCTGAACTGCATGGAGATCGAGACAAGGGTGCCTGTGGGCGACGGCACGAGGGTGTAGGCGCCCGAGTTTGCGAAGCCGCGGATCGACCGCCAGGCAAGCCGCGTCGGACGCCTGAACTCGGTAACAGCCGAATCCCATTCGAGCGTTATACCTCCGGCCCGAACAACCCATCGATAAGTATCGTGCCCGATCTTCCGGACTTCCTTGAGGGCATCGGCGTATAGCGGAAACTCTTCTATGCGCGAAATGAGATCGAACACCGATTCGATATCGGCGTTGATGATGACGGTTTCGAAGATGGCCGGCATGGGTCCATCTCCCGATAGTCTGACTGTTGGGTCGCTGCAGCGGATGGGAGCGGCGACCAACTCGGTCAGCGGCCCAGAAGTTTGCGCTTCTCCTCGAATTCGGTCTTGTCGATCTCACCTCGCGCGAAGCGCTCCTCAAGAATGTCGAGCGCAGCCCGCCCGCGACCATGGCCACATTGCGGGCAACCACCATGGCCGTGCCAATGATGATAGCCACCGTGGCTCTGCCAGCGCACAAGCCAGAGGATCAAAGCCACGACACCAATCAGAGCCAGCAGCAACACGAACGGACCGAGCACTATGCCCGGATGCCAGCCCCAACCTCCGCCCCACATGTGGCCGTAGCCATACATGTGACCATAGCCATGCATGGGGCCTGGCTCACTGGGGCTCTCCTGGGCCAGGGCTGGCAAGGCGGCCAGCGCAATCACGGTTGAGGCAAGGAAGATCCTGAGATGTTTCATGGTTCACTCTTCCCTTCGCTGTCACTTGCATGAGGCGCCTATTCCTCGTCGGAGCCCGGGCTGGTATGCAGAAGGTAGACGGAGCTTGCGCCACGTAGCGGTACGCGGGTTCGGCGCGCTAATCAGTCCGATAATAGGCAAAGGCAAGTGACCCCGGCTCGCATTGAGCTGAATCAATCTCCCGGAAATAATCGGGAAGGTGCCTGTGCCACCATTGCTATCCGGATGCACTGGTGATGAAGATCAGCGGTTTCTTCGCCGACAACATCCTTTGATTGGTTGGCCACGACGTTGCTGACCCCGGTCATCGATTGACCCATGTCAATGCGTTTAGTCTTCTGTCACGCACAAAATTAAACAAAAAAGTATCCAATGGATTTGGGTGTCCTCTGCCGTCACGCTCTCGCCAAGGACGGGCGAAATGCTAACCTTAGAAGATTGCATTGTGTTCAGCGAGCTGACCGAGGCGGAAGTCGAGGCGATCGCCGAACATGAGCATCTGCCGGAAATCATCGCCGCGGAGCTGGGCTATTCTCTTGTGCGCACCGCTGCTGGCTGTCGATGCATCGCGGCGATGATCGCCGACGACATCGCGATAGCGCGATCGCATGGCGACCGCCCCCATGTCGCAATGCTGAAGCTTGCTCTAAAACATTTCATCGCGGAGCACGGCTTGCGCATGAACTCAGTCGGATGCTGGAACCATGAGCCGTCCGACATGAAGGGCAATTCTTCTCCTGCATCGGTTGCCGCAAAGAAGGAGTCGAAGCCGACTGCGATCAATCAAAGGCATGCCGAGATCGCTCAGGCGCTTCTCGTCGATCTCCTGGCCGAAACGGTCCAATGGCTCTGGAGCACCAACCCGCTCCATAAGGTCTTGCCGATCAACTGGGCGGAGGCGGTCCGAGCCCTTTCGGCAGTGTCGATGAGGGCAGCGGAAGATCCGCTCGAGACGACTGCTGCTGCAGCGCAACTTGGTTTCCAACTGTGGGCCGGCTCCCTGCAATCGTGGGCGGCAGCAACGGCCCGGTGGTGGGGCCTGCCCGATGCGCCGCAAGAACGAGAGCCCGAGCAGAAGGGCGACAAGCGCTTCGACGCACCGGAATGGGCACTACATCCGCTCTACGATATCGTGAAGCAGGCTTATCTTCTTATCTCGGAAGAGCTTGGGCGACGCGTCGCGCAGATCGAAGAACACGATCCCGCCAAGCGCCGAAAGCTGACCTTTCACTTGCGACAGCTTACCGACGCACTCAGCCCAACGAACTTCCTTTTCACCAACCCGGCGGCATTTCGCAGGGCCATGGAGACAGGCGGTGCCAGCCTAGCGGAGGGGTTCCGCAACGTGCTTGGCGATCTGCGCAACGAACGGCTCTCCATGACCGACTTCGCGGCCTTCAAACCGGGGCGCAACCTCGCGATGACGCCGGGGAAAATCGTCTATCGAAACCGCCTGATCGAACTCATCCAATATGCACCCCGGACGCCCCGGAACTTTGCGGTGCCGTTACTCTTCGTCCCGCCCTGGATCAATAAGTTCTACATCCTCGATCTACAGCCCCAGAACAGCTTCGTCCGCTATCTTCTGGAGCAAGGCTTTTCCGTCTTCATGATCAGCTGGAAGAATCCGGACGCCGAGATGGAGGACATCACCTTCGCCGAGTACATGAGCGAAGGTCCGCTGGCGGCGAGCGAGGTCGTGAGGCAGATCACTGGTTCGCCGAGCGTGCATCCGGTCGGCTATTGCATCGGCGGCACGCTGTTGGCGATGACCCTGGCATATCTCGCGATGCAGAACGATTTCCGCTTCGGCGCAGCGACTTTCATCGTCTCGCTGCAGGACTTCTCTGAAGTGGGCGATACCGCGGTCTTCATCGACGAGCCGCAAATCGCATTTATGGAGCAGCAGATGCTGCAGCGCGGCTATCTCGACAGCCGCGATATGGCTGATATGTTCAACCTGCTGCGCGCCAACGATCTCATCTGGAGCACGGTCGTCAATAACTACCTGCTCGGCAACAAGCCGCCGGCATTCGATCTCTTCTATTGGAACAGCGACGGCACGCGGATGGCGCGGGCCGCGCACAGCTTCTACCTCCGCAACACCTATCTTGAGAATAATCTAGTGAAGTCGAGCAAAATCTCGCTGCTCGGACAGCCGATCGATTTGCGCCGGATCGAGCAGGACATATACGCGGTCGGCACCGAGAAAGACCACATTGTTCCTTGGCGGACGGCATGGCGCCTCACGCACCTTGTCGCCGGACGCACGCGCTTTTCCCTCGCCTCGAGTGGCCACATTGCCGGCATTATTAATCCACCATCCATGAACAAGGGCGCATTTTGGTCGAATGACGCCGCAGATCCAGCAGTGACGGCTGATGAGTGGCTAGCGGGTGCCCGCAAGCATGACGGCAGCTGGTGGGTCGACTGGGTGAAGTGGCTCGCGCCGCGCTGCGGCAACGAGATCGCCGGGTATTCTCTCGGCAGCACCGCCTTTCCGGTCCTCTGCGATGCTCCTGGAACGTATGTTCTAGAGCGATGATTCCACGAACCGATCGGGATTTCAGGTGCGCGACGCGAAAGCGATATGCTCACTCGTGTCCCAACTCGTTGAAGAGCCAATTGCTCTCAATCTGATGGTTGGGCCGATCGCAATCTTTGTCGCCATCTGGATCGCTAGAACGGAGCCTGCAGAGGCCTAAAGCATGTCTCCTAGTGGCACAAAGCGGCCCTCAGTGCCGTTCCTCCCACAGGTCTGCTTCGTGCCATAACCAGACGAAGCGCGGTTCCACTCACTGGGTCCGATTCTTCACCCGAACCGGACATATCGGCATAGAAACGCCGGCCATAGCCATACCCTCTTTGCGAAGCGATACCGGCTACACCTCCGCTTCGGCGGAAGCGGATCGGGGCCCTCTTTCGAGGCGCCGGACCGCATCTATGGAGCTAGATCCGGAGCTTCAAGTGCTAGGACACTGCAGACCCCTTTGGGCGTTTTTTTGACGGTGACGGGTCTTGACGCGCGATCACGCCATGCCTAGCTGATTTTCCGCCAAACGCCACTGATCGGGTTTGGCGGGCGCCGCCCAGCGGCGCCCATTGCTCGTATCCATGTTGCTCAGAGAAGGATGTGGCTATGAGAAGCATGATCGACTTCGCCCCCCTGTGGCGATCCGGCGTGGGCTTTGACCGCATGTTGGACCTGGTCGACGACGCCATACGCTTCGAATCGACCGGCAACTACCCGCCCTACAACATCGAAAAGACCGGCGAGGAGACCTACCGCATGTCGCTCGCGGTTGCTGGCTTTACGCGGGACGAGCTGACGGTTACGGCTGAGCCCAACCTGCTCACGGTCGCCGGCAAGAAGGAGGAAGGCGAAAGCAAGCGGTTCCTGTACCAGGGTATCGCTGCACGTGCCTTCCAACGGCAATTCAGCCTGGCTGACGACATGAAGATTGTCGGCGCGAGTCTGGAGAACGGGTTGCTCACGATCGACCTCGTGCGCGAGGTGCCGGAGGCGATGAAGCCCCGCCGCATCGAGATCACGGACGGCAGTCATGCGAAAGCGATCGAGAGCAAGCTAGCAGCCTAGCCAAGCGACGCTCAATTGAGCGAAGGCCTGAACCCGGCGGCGGGCGCAAGCGGCCGCCGCGCGCGGACCGCCGCGCGCCAGTCGCCTAATTACGATGGAGGTAAGCCATGACGATGAAAGATCTGATTCCCTGGGGCCGTAACCGCAATGCGCTGGTCCCCAGCCGATCCGACGAAACGAGCCCAGTTCTCGCGCTTCATCGCGAGATGAATCGGCTGTTCGATGACTTCTTCCGCGGTTTCGATCTGCCGCTCGCCTCGAGCCCAGGCTGGTCGACTGGCTGGCCACGGGTCGAGGTCAGCGAGACCGAGAAGGAGGTCAAGGTGGTGGCCGAGCTGCCCGGCATGGAGGAGAAGGACGTCGAGCTGACGTTGCGCGAGGGAGTGCTGACGCTCAGGGGCGAGAAACGCGCTGAGACCAATGGCTCGGTCTACAGCGAGCGGTGGCACGGCGCCTTCCAGCGGTCGATCGACCTTGGGCCGGATGTCGACCCAGAAAAGGTGACGGCGTCCTTCAAGAACGGCGCCCTCACGGTCGCGCTCGGCAAGCGGCCTGAAGCGCAGAGCGAAGTCAAGCACATCCCAATCAAAGCGTGAGATGCCACTCAGAGCGGACTCGGAGAACCTCTAACTACGCATGACCCGGTGCTCTGGTGACGACGTAGTGTCGCCCCAGAGCACCGCTCCTTCGCACTTGTGGAGGGGAGCGGCCATGGAGATACAAAAGCTCGATAACGCGGACACCTCGGAACCTGTCGAGCCTGGCGAGTTTCTTCGCCGCGCGCCGACCAGTCTTCCTGCCGATGCCGAAGCCGTCATCTACCGGCCGGCGAAATCGGCGATGACATCCGGCCAGGCGGGTCTCCGGCGCTGGATCCTGGAATTCGAACGGCGCTCGCCACTGTTCATCGAGCCCCTTATGGGGTGGGCCAGCGGCACCGATCCGCTGACTCAAATCCGGCTGAACTTTCCCAGCCTGGACTCGGCCGTCGCCTATGCGCGGCGGCAAGGCCTCCCCGCGAGCAGAGGACGTGTGGTCCGACAGTGAACGACCAGCGGAAACTGGAGCGCAATCGCAGATGAGCAGGATGAAGTGCGAACAAGATGGGGTGTATCGGAGGGGGCGACCGGCGTTGTTGCAGGATACCAACACACCCACCTCCTCGAAGGCGCCAACGGCGAACCTCAGTTTGCGGGCACGTCGCCGGTTCCTTCGGGCCGGATCTGCCGCAGACGCCGCTGTCGGCACCGTCTGGAGGCCCCTGTGGCGAGCGATCGACCGCTGGCGGGTCTGGCGCGAAAAGCGACGCACTTTGGCGGAACTTGCGCGGATGGACGACCGCTCTCTGGAGGACATCGGCCTTCATCGCATCCTGACCTCGACCGGCGGTGAGGTGATCATCTCGACCCTCGATGATCGCCGAACGTCGACGGCTGGCGGCGAGACCACTGATGATGCAAGAGGAGTCAATTGATGCGGCTGCGAGAGGAACTTCGTCAGGCCAGACGAACCTGGTCGGTGCTGACCGTCTATGAGCGCTTCGAGCATGCCATAATTTTGATTTTAACGGTGCTAATTGCCGTCGTCGTCGCCTCGGCGACGTGGCATTTGGCAATCAGTGTTGGTCCGCTCATTTTCTCCGGTGTGTTCGATCCGACGAATCAAGCGTCGTTCCAGCAAATATTTGGCATGATCATCATCGTTATCATCGCCCTGGAGTTCGAGCATTCTCTGCTCGTCGTGTTGGCACGAGCGGAAAGCATCATTCGGCTGCGTACGGTGGTCGTCATCGCGATGCTGGCGATGGTTCGGAGATTCATTGTCATCGACATCAATGCGGTCGCGACCGACGAGCTATTCGCGATTGCTGCCGCAATTCTGGCGCTCGGCATAGTTCACTGGCTGGTGCGCGAGCAAGACCAGCAAAACGCAACCTCAGAAAATAAGCCATAGCTTGCTACCTCCGTAACGCAATGGTGTCCAGAGCATGATCGGTGGCTGCGCGGAGAGACGCCTAGGCGCTTAAGAATCCCCTATCTGCAGTCCACTAGATATAGGTCTTCCTGGGACAAGGGGGGTAAGCCTGGGTCGGGCGTTGTTTGGTCTATAAAAGGGCTAAAAGCATATAGGAATGCCAGTCGGCTGCCGCGAGGGCAGGATGACAAACGGTTGCGGGACTAGCAACGCCACCATGCTAAAGACGACTCTGCACGATAAATCAATGACTTGTCTGAGCCCAACAAGAATATTCCCAGCCGATTCCCCTTCCGGCTTCCGGCGGCCGGTTACGGGTGGTCGCCCGCACCCGCGGCCGTCCACCAAACCGAAGAACATGACTTTGCGGCCATCGTCCCTGGGCTGCATTCCCTCGCGAGAAACACGGCGATCTGCCAGCAATCAAATCGTATGTGGTCTGAAGACCCACAAGATGAAGGTCTCGCGTAACGTCGGCAACGATCATGCTCTGGACATCGGCGCTGGCAGCGATCGGCCTTGGCGTCGCGTCGATAGCAACGGGCGAGAGTCTGGCTCCGCAAACGCTCTTCGGCTGGTCGATGCTGCTCGGTCTGGCAATCGGCTCCTACGCCCTGGGCCAGGGCCTTTTGGTCGTGGCAGTTGCCGAGCTTGGCACCGCGTTTTCGGCAATCAGCCTGCTTTCCCTCCCGGCCACTGCGGCATTGCTCGGCTGGGCTCTCCTGAGCGAGCCACTGACTGCCAAGCAAGTGATCGGCGGGCTGATCATCCTGGCCAGCATCGCAGGTGCGAACTTCGCTAGCGCCAGGCGATGAAGACCAATGCTATTGGTCTGCAAGAGCTCATTCGGAAAGCCTCGAGGATAGTCTGATGGCAGAGCAAAGAACGAGAGCCAGAAGAAATGGCCCTTTGACAAGGCAACGGATACTTGCCGCTGCAACGAAGGAATTCGCGGCGAAGGGCCTCGAGGGAGCTCGCGTGGACGAGATCGCGCTCCGGTCGCGCGCGAACAAAAACATGATTTATCACTACTACAGCAGCAAGGACGGACTGTTCCAAGCCGTGCTCGAGGAAATGTACAGCACGATCCGCACTCATCAGGGCGACATGGAGATCAGCAAGCTCGCGCCGGCGGCGGGGATGCGTGTACTCGTCGAGAGCATGTTCGACGTCTTCCAGAAATTTCCCGAGTTCATCAGCCTGCTGCAGAGTGAAAACCTCGCACGAGCAGCGCACATAAAATCCTCCGCCAAGATCGCGGCGCTCTATAACCCGTTTACTACGATCTTGAAGGATCTCCTGCGGCGTGGCGGCGCAGAGGGTGTATTTCGCCCCGACATCAATCCCATCGATCTCTACGTGTCGATCTCGTCTCTTGCGGCCTATCACATTTCGAATCGCTACACGCTCTCGGCACTGTTCGGGACGAATATTGCCTCGATAGCGGCAGCGCGACGGCGGCGCTCCCACGTCGTCGACGTGATCCTGCGTTACGTCGGGAAATAAGGTCGGAAGCGCGCGCGAAGACCAAGCCCGCCGCGCCGACGAAGGTCGGGGCGCATCTAGGGCTCCGAACGACTGACCGACCGAAAAGGAGGAGGCCAGCTTCACTCCCTCTCTTCCTATGATCTAAATAATTAGTTAATTAGGATGGTCGATCCATCCGCTGATGCGAACCCCAGCGGTGCCTGTCGGAGGGGGCGAGAATGCGAAATTATGAGTCGTTCTCGGTGGACCTGTCGAAGTACGACCTGAAGCAATATCCAGACTATCGGCCAGGCCAGCCGCCCGACCTCCTGAAGATTGCGGGCGCGAGCTATCTCGATGAATTCGAGTTGGTGTGGGGCCGCCAGTGGGGCGCCATGGGCATCGGCCGGCTCCGCGAAGTCGGACTGAGCAAGCCCCTGCACTGGGAAACAGAGGATTTTTTCACGCAGGAGCAGAACTTTTTTCTGTTGCGATACCGCGGAAAGCTCAATTTCGACGAGATGGTCCGGTCGCACGAGCAATACGCCGAGATCCTGACCAAGCATGGCGTCAAAGTTCATTGGATGGAGTACCGCAATCCCATCGGCGCTTATGGGCCGATGCGAAAGCTGTTTGTCATCGAGGAAGTGCGTTTCGTTCGGGGCGGAGCGATCATTCCGCGCTTCGGTCACGCATCGTTCAAGCGTGGGCTCGAGCGAGAGTTCACCCATTTCGTCAACGGCATGGGCTGTCCCGTTCTCCTGACCGTCCATGGCAAGGCGATTTGCGAGGTGGGGCCGATGTTCGTGCCGCTGACCGACGATGTCTGGGTCGGCGGCTTGTCCTGCGCAAGCAATCAGGAGGGGCTCGATCAGGTATTGCCAGTTCTGAAAAGCGCCGGCGTGGTCGACGTGCACGTGATGCAGCTGCAGACCATCATGGACAGCTTCGCGTCCGGCGGCGAGTTCCATGTCGACATGATCATCCATCCGGTGGCTGAGAAGATCGCGGTGATCTACCCGGCCAATCTGCCCTGGACGACCTATACCTGGCTCAAGGACCTTGGCTACAAGTTGATCGAAATTCCGGCCGATGAGCAGAAGGCCTGCTATCCGGCCAACCTTCTCGTTCTCGAGCCGGGCAAAGTCATCATGAACTCGCGGGCGACGGGCACGATCGCGGCTCTTCGGAAAGCGGGCATCGAGGTGGTCTCGTTCGAACTCGTCGGGCATCATGCAGGGCGGCACCAACGGGATCAAATGCATCACCATGGAGATCCTGCGAGACGACGGGCCGAAGATGCATAAATAAATACGCGCTCCAAGTTCGGAACCAACCCTATCTGGAGACTATTGCACCCATGTCGCTCGCAAACGATCCCATGCACCTGCATCCCGTCCCCGGAAGCATCGTCAAGGAATGGGTGATGCCCGCGCGAGGCTTCGCCGCTTTCGAGATGAAAGCAGGCCAGGTGCTTCGCCATGTCGACCTCGAAGGCAAGCAGGTGCCGGATGTCGTCTGCTTCAATGCCAAGGACCACGGAGAATGCCTCAACCTCGGCAACTCCATGTTGCTGAACAGGCGGCGTGAGCTGATCACGGGCAGCATCATCTACTCGATCATCTGCCGACCAATGATGACCATCGTCGGCTACTCGAACGAGCTCAGCTATGCCTACGGCCCGATGTGCAGCGAGGAATTGAACCATATTCGCTACGGTGTCCCGAACACGGCGAATTGCCGGGGAAACCTCGCCCAGGCCCTCGGCCCCTGGGGGTTCAACTACCGCGATATACCGAATGCTTTCGTTCCGTTCATGAACGTGCAGGTGGACGAAGCCGGAAGCATGGACATCAAAGAACCCACCAGCGTCGCCGGCGACTTCTACGATCTCAGGGCCGAGATGGACCTGCTCATCGGCCTCTCGAACTGCCCGCAGGAGCGCAACCCCTGCAATGGATTCAACCCTACTCCTATGGGTGTTATCATTTACAAGTAGAACCGCAGAGCTGCCAATGCGACGTTAGCCAGGGATCGGAGGCCGGGATGACCCCTAGGGGAGAGTTGCTCAAGTCATACTTCGTTCCGAACGGCTCGTATCTAATGGAGCTGGCGGAAGACGGGAGCAGCGCCGCGCAGGTTCAGGTCCTCCAGGCGATCGGCCGTGCCATCGAGCAGGACCTCAAAGCGGACGTTGTGATCGTCGCTTCTCCGCACTGGCTGCCGAAGAGCGGATTTTTCGTTGACCCCGGCGCCATCCACGAATCCTTCCACGACTATGTGCTGCGGCCGGCGCCGTTCGGTCGCCGGTTCTACACGCACGTCCTGCCTGGCGATCCCGATCTGGCACAGTCGCTAATCGCAGCTGGGCAGGCGGCCGGCCTGCCGGTGTGCGCCAAGAGCTACGGTCTCGATCACGGCGCCTTCTGCCCGCTGAAGGTGATGGGGATTAGGACGCCGACGGTGCCGATCTCGACTTCACAGCGGAGCTACGACGAGTGCGTCCGCTGGGGGCGCGCCATCCGCAGGGCAGTGGAGGACAGCGGCAAGCGCGCCGTGCTCGTCTCGCCCGGCAATCTCTGCCACCGGCTCGACCTGCGCAATGAGAGCGCGAAGGGCGAGGAGTACTTCGAAGAGGGAAAGCGCTTCGACAAGCTCGTCACCGAACTCGTGACGAGTGGCCGCAGCCTCGATCTCGCGAACATCGACCGCGACCTATGGAAGGCAGCGGCCCCCGAAGCCGACGGCCGGCCGTTCTTCCTCATCGCCGGTGCGTCAGGCAACGCGCCGGGTCGGCTACTCCAGTATCACGGCGCAATCTACTCGGTGGGCGATGCAACGTTCGCCTTTGATACCCTCGCGGCTTGAGGAGCATCGATCGATGATCGCCACACTCGACCCGCTCAACCCACAATTCCTCTACGACGCCAAGCGCAAGGTCGGTACCGGCCGCGGCACAGACAGGTCGGGCCGGACCTGGACGCTTGAGTTCCGCGAACGATTCGACGACGATCGGATGCGGGTTGGCGTGATCGCGCCAGACGGGAGCGACAGAGAGCTCGTGGTCAGCGAGGAAGATTTTGTCTTCAGCGACAACACCGTCCGCCTTACGGGAGTACCCGAGCTCCACGTTTTCATGCATCCCGTCTACCTGAAAAAGATGCGCGGGTTCACTCGGGGCAACATCCCGACCCCCGACATCGCCGGGCAGACCCTTCCATAGGAAGCAGCGAGGGGCGAAGCAACCGCAGGTCGTTGAACGCGAGCACGCGTTCTGACCTCAGCTAAGTGCCGGGGCTTGCGTCCTTTGTTTTGCCATCACGATGGCGGGCGGGTACGTAATCTTACGGATCGTAATCTTGCGTATATCGGGGCTTTTCGACAGGGCATAGATACAAGCTATCCAATCGCCGCTGTGGGGGAGTGGCTAGCATTTCGATTTTCGGGACGGAGATACTCGAAAAGCCATCAGATGCTGAAAGTCTGCTGATGGCGTGGTGGCAAGGCGCGATTGATTGGCAGTACGGTAATGAGAGGGCATCCATGACCACTCGTGTTCTTGTGATAGACGACGACCCCGCCGCCCGGCAAACCATCCAGGCCATCCTCGAGGACGAAGGCTATCTGGTGACCTGCGCAGAAGACGGCGAACGCGGTCTCGCCGCGTTTCGCCAGGAAAGGCCCGATGTGGTTATCACCGATATCATCATGCCGAACAAGGAAGGCGTTGAGACGATTTTCGAATTGCGGTCGATCTGGCCAAATGGATCGATAATTGCGATTTCCGGTGGCGGCCGCATTGCCAAGGGCGATTTTCTTACGCTGGCGGGGCATTGCGGAGCCGATGCAGTTCTCGCGAAGCCTTTCGAACCGGATGCACTGCTGGCGTCGGTGAGATCCCTGCCGTTCGCAGCCATCCTCGAGCATGTAATACGTCCCGACCAGGTTCTTTGAGCGCCCACTCATCTGAACCATCATGCGCCGAAGCGAGAATCTCGCATGAGCCTTCCGGCGCGCATTTTCATTCTCATTTTCACGCTTCTTTCGTTGCACCTCACGGTCGACGTCTATGAGATATTTCAGGAGCGGAGCACACGGGAAAGAGAGTTGCTCGCGGGGGCAACCAGTCTGGCCCGCATCTCCGCGCTCGACATGGAGCGCACATTCGAAGGCGCGCGTCAGGTCTTGCGCACCCTTTCGAACGTGCCTGTTCTGCATGATCGCGACCTGGATGGCTGCACTGCGATCCTCCGTGCGACAGTCGCCGATCTCCCGATGTACAATTACATCAGCGTTGATGGTCTTGATGGCAAAATTCTCTGTGGCAGCAGCGGGTCGGCGCCGCCAGGCACCGCCGATCAGTGGCAAATCGACGCCGCCGTCAACAGTCGTGGCTTCGTTGTGGGGCATTACGGGCGGAACAAGCTGTCGGGCGCCGATGTCGTTCGATTGAGTTATCCGATTGTAGACGGTGCCGGCTCGGTCAAATACGTGCTGATGGCGGGCCTCGGCTTGGATCGCCTGAACGCGGCGATTCCGGAGTGGCGGCTGCCGAAAGATGCAACGATCACCATTACGGATAGCCGGGGGATCATTCTCGCGCGATACCCTGGGGCGGAGGGGGTCGCGCAGGCGATACCCGCGGAGCTGCGCTCGCCTCTCGATGCTTGGACCCGAGGCGCTCTCACGGCCGTTGACCGAAACGGGATCGCTCGGGTCTATGGCTATACGCCAGTCAACATAGGGCGGCCAGGCGGGGTCTTCGTCGCCGTCGGCCTCGACCATGCAGCCGCGACCGCGGGGTTCGATCGTGCGCTGCTATGGCAGTTGGTGCTGTTCTTTGCGCTGCTTTTCCCGGCCGGTGTGCTGTCCTGGGCTTATGTTGGTCGCTTTATTAAGCGACCTATTGAGCATCTTCTAGTGGCGGCTGCGCGCTGGCAGGGCGGCGATTGGGCGGCGCGCGCCAAGTCCGATGGCGGAGTTCCCGAATTGGACCGGCTCGCGAATGCCTTCGACACCATGGCCGGGGCGGTTTCTGCGCGCGAGGCAATGCTAAAGGACACTGCCGCATCTCTCCAGCGTAGCCAGAGGCATCTTGCCCATGCGCAAAGATTGGCTGCCATCGGAAGCCAGGAACTTGATTTCCGGACTGGTACGCTGGAATGGTCGGACGAACTCTATCGCATTACGGGGATGAACCGCGAGACCTTCACGCCGACGGTAGCGGCGGCCGAGCAGATGCTGCTCGAAGAGGATCGGCCTCGGCGTAACGCCTCGATCGCGCTCATTCAGCAAGGCCAGCAAGTACCACCAATCAAGTACCGTATCCGCCGGTCCGATGGCGCGATCCGTTACCTCTACCGCGAAGCCGAACCACTCTTCGATGCGGCCGGCGCGGTGATTGGTATGATCGGAGTCGTGCGTGATATTACCGACATTCGGGAAAGTGAATTGCGACTGCGCCGCAGCCAAGAGCACCTCGCCCGTGCGCAGCGCGTTGCTGCGATTGGCAGCTTCGAGGTTGATCTCAAGACTAATCAGATCGAGTGCTCCGACGAAACCTATCGCATCTTTGGCTTAAACCGAGACGTTGGTCCGTTAAGCTCCACCATAATCGAATCATTGGTCCTGCCAGAGGATCGCGAGGTCATGAAGAAAGCGTTCTCGGATGCGCGGGCAGGCATACGGGGTAGGCTGCCGGAATACCGCATTCAGCGCCCCGACGGCGCCGTTCGGACGATCTACCGCGAGGTCGAACAAGTGGTCGATGCCGGCGGCAACCAGATTGGGACCATTGGCGTCATCAAAGATGTTACGGACTTGCGTGAGGCGGAGCGGCAGCGGGACGAGTTCCAACGTCAATTGCTGCACGCGCAGAAGATGGAGGCGATTGGCACGCTTGCGGGCGGTATCGCGCATGATTTGAACAACGCGCTACTGCCGGTGATTGCGCTTAGTACTCTCAGCATCAAGCACCTCCACAGCGGAAGTCGCGTCCATCAGAATCTCCAAATCATCCACGAAGCTGGGACGCGTGCTCGTGACCTGGTAAGGCGACTTCTCACCTTTGCCCGCAAGGATCAACCGATGCGTAAGCGCATAGATCTAGGAGCGTTTGCTGCCGACGCCCTGAAGCTCCTGCGTTCAACTCTGCCGACGATGATCACCATTTACGAGCGGTTTGAGCCGACACCCCCAATCTGGGCCGACGAGGGGCAATTGAATCAGATCCTAATGAATCTTGTCATGAATGCGGCCCAGGCAATCGGCGACCAGATGGGCGTAATCACGGTTGAGGTCGCGCTCGCCGAAAATGCTTCTTCCCAGAGCGGTAGGCCGATGGTCCGGCTCTCCGTCATCGATACGGGACGCGGCATGGATGACGCTACTCAACGTCGAATATTTGAGCCGTATTTCACAACGAAGGGGGTGAACGAGGGCACGGGCCTGGGTCTTTCCGTGGTGCACGGGATCGTAACCGGGCATGAAGGATCAATATCAGTGGCTAGCAGCCCAGGTCAGGGGACCAGATTCGACGTCTTCATTCCGGTCGCTGACGATGAAGAGCGCGCGCCTGAAGACAAAGCCGCGTGACGAGGTCGACAATTCAGCCGTGCAAGGACGCCGACCGGCGCGCCAACGCCGATTTCTGGCACTTTTCGGAAATACCACCTGCGGCGAATGAGGATCGCACTTGGCTCCCAACGCGGACTCCAGCGAGCTGCTGAAAGGCGTGTTTATGTGCGACATGGTACGACCTCGCTGTTTGCTGCACTCGATGTCGCCTCGGGGTTTGTCATCGGCAAATGCTACAAGCGTCACCGGGCGGTCGAGTTCTTGAAGTTCCTCAAAGAGATTGATGCCCAAGTCCCTGAAGGGCTCGATGTCCATATCGTCATGGATAACTACGCAACCCACAAAACATCCAAGATCAAAGCGTGGCTCGCCCGCCGGCCGCATTACCATGTCCACTTCACGCCGACTTCCGCGTCATGGATCAATCAAATCGAACGCTGGTTCGCTGAACTCACCAGAAAGCAAATCCAGCGAGGCGTTCACACCTCCGTCAGGTAGCTCGAGGCCGACATCCGTACCTTCATCGACCTGCACAACAAAAAACCAAAGCCCTTCAAATGGACCAAATTCGCTGACGAGATTTTTGCTTCAGTCAAACGCTTCTGTCACAAAGCTCAGCAGACTTTATGTGGCGAACTTTAGATTCACGTGACTAGATGGCCATCATTGGATGGCCATCATGAGATGGGGTTGAAGAGGTCCTCAATGCTCTCAGCACGGCGGCAGATAGCGTGGCGGAGCTTGCCGGATGAAGTGAGCACCGTCTGCGCTCGAGCGCGCGAAGAAGGATTGGACAAGCCGATCATCGATCGCCTGGCGGCCGTTCTCACTGAGCGCGCCTTGGCATGTCAGAAAATTCTGGCGGGTACCGGAGAATGACAAGGACTGGCGGCTACAGCTTTATCGCAACTACGGGCCGCCTTTCTTGCAAATCGCGGCCATCCACGGCAAGCCAAAGAAGAAGCGACCGGCGGCCGCAGCCCTCTCTAGCCCCGTCACCCAACGCATAAACGCCGGCTTGGCAAATTGACGGGCAACGCCAGATACCGGTGACGTTCCATACGCCACAGCGTATGTGGCCGTCCTATACGTCCGCGCGTATGTTCAGCGATATGGCTGCTTCCAAGTCCGCGTCTCGACCAGGCTACCGCCAATCGGCCGTCAGCCTTGCCGACTGTATGTGTCCGACAGCTGAACCTCGGACATGCTCGAGATCCTCGTTCGCGGCACCGCTATCACGAACCGTCGACTCGAGATCGAGGGGGTGACCACCTTCTCGGCCATGACAATCCTGGCGTCGGCGAATGCGAAGTCACCGAACGAGTGGCATCGCAGCACTCATGTCGGGAGCCGATGGGGGCCACCATGTCTCCTTCCGGGCTACTCGGTCACGCAGACCCGTCGCGGCCTTTGATGGAGTGATCTGACCAAGGGGTGCGGGCTCATGCCCCGATCGACTGCCCGCAACGGCCGGCTGCCCAGGTTTTTTCCGCCGCCGCAGACGGCTTTGCATCGCGAAGCAAAAAACCCGGCGTCCGGCCGTCCTCCGCATGTGCTCCGGCCGCAAGCGGTGCGCGTCGATCGCCCCTCGGTCCCGTCGATCACCATCAAGGCCGCACAGGGCGGCCTGACAAACCGGAAGGAGATCAGATCATGGCGACCATCGGCACCTTCACCAAGAGCGAGACCGGCTACACAGGCTCGGTCCGTACCCTCACCGTCAACGCCAAGGCCCGCTTCGCTGTGGCCGAGAAGGAGAAGGACAACGCCCCCGACTACCGGATCTTCGCCGGCGCCGCCGAGATCGGCGCTGCCTGGAAGAAGACCTCCGAGGCCGGGCACGATTACCTCTCGGTCAAGCTCGACGACCCGAGCTTCCCGGCACCGATCTATGCGAGCCTGGTCGAGGTTGAGGACGACACCCTCTCGCTCATCTGGTCCCGCCGCACCGGCAACTGAGCCCGGCGGCACGCAGCGCCCCGCCCACAAGGCGGGGCGCTTGCTATTTTCATCTGCGTCGTTGCGTGCGCCATTAATTCCCCAAAATTACCGTTCCTTATCGAGCCGGGCAAAGAAAGCTGCTGGCTAATACTTGGATCGGGATATTTCGGTCGTCGTCCACTGGAACGAGCTGTTCTGGCCGCTGATCGCGGTCCGGCAGGACTCGCTCATGCCGCCATCGCTCGGCGTCGTCGCTTTTCGCAACGAAGACGCCGGCTCCGACTACGGGCTGCTCATGGCAGGCGCCACGCTGATCATGGCGCCGCAGATGCTCGGCCTCGTTGTGGCGCAGCGCTGGTTCATTGAGGGTCTCACCGCGGCGAGCGTCTCAAGGGTCCGAGTACGCGATCGGTCAGTTCACGATCGTGGGCCAATCCGCATCATCCACCTCCCCGATCATTTCGAATTTGTATCCGACTCCCTCAGTCTGAAGGGTGCCTATCCATCGCATCCCGGACGGCGATGCAGCGAAGCAATACCCGGCTGATCTCGCCTGCGGTCATCGCCGACGAATTCCTGGTGAGTGGCGCCCGGAATCCGTGACAATCAGCTAGCCGCTTTCTTTCGCTAAAAAGGGCAGAAATTTCCTCACTTCATTCCCGAGTTCGCGGGCCTCGGTTTGGCTCTGGGCGCGGACCGCCTCCCGGTTCCGCTTGACAGACAGGCGTCGCCATAGACATTGTTTGATCGATTACGGAACGTCGTTCCGGTGAACGGAACAACAATGAGGAAACGTCTTTTGTCGACGGCTCCTGCGCGAACTGCGGCGATTCCCGCCGATCCGATAGAGACCAACGGTCTCGCTTCGGTCGATCTGGTGCTGAAACTGATCGAGCTGCTGGCCGGGGCGCCGCGGCCACGGGGCGTCTCCGACATCGCGCGCGACGCTCGGCATCTCGAAGCCCCGCGCCCATCGGCATCTGCGCGCGCTGGTCGCAGCATGGCTACGTGCGCCAGGACCCGGAGACCGACCGCTACGAGATCGGCGTCAAGCTGCTGGCGCTCGGCGAGGCGGTGCGCGACCGCTTCGACGTCGCTCGGCGCGATGCGGCCGGAGATGGTGCGACTGCGCGAGGAGACGGGCCATGGCGGTGACCGCCTCCGCCCTGGTCGAGGGCGCGGTGACCGTGCTCGAGATGCTGCAGGGCAGAACGCTGATCGAGTTCGGCGATCCGGCCGGGCTCGACGCTCGATTTCCACGCCTCGGCGCACGGGCTGGTCGCCCTGGCCTTCGGGCCGCCGGCGCTGCTGGAGCAGGCGCTGGCCGGCCGCTCAGCGCCTGGACCGAGCACACCATCACCGATCCCGCCCGCCTCACGGCCGAGGTCGAGGCGGTGCGCCGGCAGGGCTGGGCGACGGCGGCCGATCGCGTGCTGGTCGGCGTCAACGCCCTGGCTGCGCCGGTGCTTCGATCACCGCGGCGACTGGCGCGGCGCCATCGCGCATCGTCGGCTCGACCGCAGTTCATCGCAGGCGCAGCCCGCCGGACGCGCCAGATCGCCCAGGTCACCGAGCGCCGCCGCCGGCGGCCTCGCGACAGCTTGGATGGAGGACGCGCAGAGTGCATGAGCTATTCGCTCGCGGTCGACATCGGCGGCACCTTCACCGACGTGGTGCTGCGCGGCGCCGACGGCTCGCTGACCGTCGACAAGACGCTGACCACCCACCACGACCTGCTCGAGGGCTTCTTCCGCGGCGTCGACCTGGTGCTGGCCAAGGCCGGCGTCGACGCCGGCGACGATCGACGGCGTCGTGGTGCACGCCACCACCGTGGTCACCAACGCGCTGATCGAGCGCAAGGGCCCGCCGACGGCGCTGATCACCACCAAGGGCTTCCGCGACGTGCTCTCGATCCGCAACGAGCACCGCTACGAGATGTACGATCCGCAGATCGAGTTCGCCGCCGCCGCTGATCCCGCGCGAGCTGACCTTCGAGATCGACGAGCGGATCCTGGCCGACGGCGACGGTGCTGCGCGGCGGTCGACGCGGCGGAGATCGAGGCGCTGGCCGCGACGCTGCAAGGCCGAGGGCGTGGTCTCGGTCGGCGATCTGCCTGATCAACGGCTTCCGCAATCCGGCGCAACGAGCAGGCGGTCGCCGAGGTGCTGCGCGGCAGCCGCGCCCGACCTCTATCTCTCGCTGTCGTCGAGCGTCGCGCCGCAGATCCGCGAATATCCGCGCGCCTCGACCACCGCGATCAACGCCTACACCACGCCGATCACCGAGCCCTATCTGCGCGGCCTGGCGCGGCGGCTCGGCGACGACCGAGCGTCGCCAACCGGCCGCTGATCATGCTGAGCTCGCGGCGGGGTCATCGGCGCCGAGGTCGCCGGCCGCAATCCGGTCCGGATGATCGAGAGCGGCCCCGCCGCCGGCGCGCTCGCCGCCGCCTACTATCGCCGAGCGGCTCGGGCTCGACCGCCTGCTGTCGTTCGACATGGGCGGCACCACCGCCAAGGCCTGCCTGATCGAGGACCGGCAAGCCGCTGGTCACCGGCAGCTTCGAAGTCGACCGCATGTACCGCTTCTGCGAGGGCAGCGGCATGCCGCTGACCATCCCGTCGATCGACATGATCGAGATCGGCGCCGGCGGCGGCAGCATCGCCCACGTCGACGACCTCGGCCTGCTGAAGGTCGGCCCGCGCAGCGCCGGCTCCGAGCCGGGCCCGGCCTGCTACGGCCGCGGCGGGACCGAGCCGACGGTCACCGACGCCGACCTGCGTGCTGGGCCTGCTCGACGCCGACAACTTCCTCGGCGGCGACATGCCGCTCGACCAGCGCGGCGGCGCGAGGCGGCGATCGACCGGCTGGCCGACGCAGCTGGGCGTCGAGCTCGGCGCAGGCGGCCGGCGGCATCTACCGCATCGTCGCCGAGACCATGGCCGGCGGCGGCGCGCGCCCACGCCACCGACCGCGGCGTCGACCACCGCGGCCTGCCGCTGCTCGCCTTCGGCGGCGCCGGGCCGGTGCACGCCTGCGCCGTCGGCGAGCTGCTGCAGAGCACGGCGGTGATCTTCCCGCCGCAGGCCAGCGTGCTCTCGGCCTTCGGCACGCTGGTGACGCCGGTGCGGCTCGACCTGGTGCGCAGCGCGCTCGGCCGGCTCGACGCGCTCGACTGGGACGAGGTCGACCGCGCTGCTCGACGAGATGACCGACGAGGCGCACGGCGGCGCTGGCCGAGGCCGGCTGCGCGCCGCGACGCGGTCCGACTGGTCGTTCGGCGCCGACCTGCGCTACTTCGGCCAGCAGAACGAGGTCAGCGTCACGCTTCGACGCGCGATCCGCGCGCGCGGCCGCGACGCCGAGCATGATCCGGCGCGACTTCGAGGCCGCCTATTTCGCCCAGTACGGCGTCAATCCCTCGCACGTGCCGATCGAGATCGTCAGCTGGCGGCTGACGGCCCAGGGCCCCGAGCATCGCCGTCAGCCGCGCGCGACGCCGCCCGGGCGCGCCGCGGCATGCCGCAAGGCGAAGCGCGGCGATCCTGCTCTGGCCGCGACGCCGGCCAGGCGCCGGTCTATGACCGCGCCAGCCTCGCCGCGGCCAGACGCTCGAGCGGCCCGGCGATCATCGAGGAGCGCGAGACCACCATCGTCCTGCCGCCGGACTGGACGCGCGGTGGTCGACGAGATCGGCTGCATCGTCGCGCGGCGGAAGGAGACCATGAGATGGACGGCATCGAGCTCGAAATCCTCTGGTCCAACCTGATCGGCATCGTCAGCGAGCAGGCCAAGGCGCTGCAGCGCATCGCCTTCAGCCCGATCGTGCGCGAGGCCGGCGACCTGGCCAGCGGCCTGTTCGACGCCCGCGGCCGCATGGTCGCGCAGGCCAACACCGGCACGCCCGGCCACATCAACTCGCTGGCCGCCGCCGGCGCAGACGCTGGCCGAGCCTGTTCGACGGCAAGCTCGTCCCCGGCGACATCGTCATCACCAACGATCCCTGGATGTCGGCCGGGCCACTTCTTCGACATCACCGTGCTCTGCCCGATCTTCTGGGACGAGCCGGCTGATCGGCTACATCGGCTCGACCATCCATCACACCGACATCGGCGGCTACGGCATCGGCGCCGGCGCGCGCGACATCCACGAAGAGGGCCTGTGGATCCCGCCGCTCGAAGCTCTACGAGGCCGGCGAGCCCAACGCGCTGCTGCACGACATCATCCGGCAGCAACGTGCGCACGCCCGACCACGTGTTCGGCGATCTGGCGGCCCAGGTGTCGAGCGGCCGGGCCGGCGGCGAGCGGCTGATCGCGCTCTGCAAGCGCCAGGGCCTGCGACGACATCGAGGAGCTCGTCCGACGAGATCATCGCCCGCTCGGAGGCGGCGACGCGCGAGGCGATCCGCGCGCTGCCGGCCGGCACCTGGCATGGCGAGAGCCGCTTCGACGTGCCCGGCGGCGACGATCATCACGCTGAAGGCCGCGGTCACGATCGACAACGTACGCCGGCGAGGTGACCGATCGACTTCGCCGGCAGCTCCGGCGCCGAGCCCGATCGGCATCAACGTGGTGATGAACTACACCCACGCCTATTCGACCTTCGCCGTCCGCAGCTGCCTCAATCCCGAGCTGCCGAACAACCACGGCTCGCTGGCGCCGATCAAGGTCGACGGCGCCCAAGGGCTCGCATCGTCAACGCCGCCTATCCCGTCGCCGCTCAACGCGCGGCACGTGGTCGGCATGTTCGTGCCGATGCCGATCCTGAAGGCGCTGCACCAGGTCATGCCCGACCGCGTGCTGGCCGAGGGCTCGGGCGCGGTGTGGACCGTGCAGATCCAGGGCAAGCGCGACGACGGCGAGGCCTTCACCTCGTCGATGTTCAACTATTCCGGCGGCATGGGCGCGCGGGTCGACCAAGCCCGGGCCCAGCGCCACCTGCTATCCGACCGGCGTCGCCGCGGTGCCGGTGGAGATCCTCGAGGCGGCGATGCCGATCGTGTTCGACCGGCGCGAGCTGCGGCTGGGCTCCGGCGGCGAGGGCCGCTCGCGCGGCGGCGACGGCCAGATCATCGGCTTCCACATGCGCACGCGACCAGCCCTGGCTGCTGAACGCGGTGCCGAGCCGGCTCGACCGCGGCCCGGAGGGCCTCGACGGCGGCGAGCCCGGCGCGGCCGGCCGGTTCCTCGTCAACGGCAAGCCGGTCTCCGAGGCGCGCAAGATGACCATGCAGCCCGACGACGTCGTGGTGTTGGAGACGCCTGGCGGCGGCGGCTACGGTCCGGCCTAGGCGATCGCCGGCAACGCTCCAGTAAAGCGTCAACGACAATGAAAGATGGGAGGAAGGAATAATGAAGAGGCTCAAAATCGCGGCGCTGGCGATCCTGGCGGTTGCGCTCTCGGCACTGCCGGCGGCGGCGCAGGCGCCGTTCAAGATCGGCATTTCCGCGGGCCTCAGCGGCTACGCCGCCACCGTCGACACCGCCTGGCGCGATGGCGTCGAGGTCGCGGTGGCGGCGCTCAATGCGAAGGGCGGCTTGCTCGGCCGCAAGGTCGAGGTGGTGGTCGAGGACAATCACTCGGATCCGCAGCAGGCGGTTACCGTCTATCGCAAGATGATCTCCTCCGACAAGGTCGACATCTTCATCAGCGGCTGCGTCTCGGCCGGCAACTTCGCCGCCGCGCCCATGGTGGTGAAGGCCGAGATCCCGATGGTGCTGTGCTCGATCCTGCCCAACCAGCCCGATCAGGTGAAATGGGCCTTCGCCACCATTCCGCCGCCGCGCTTCGAGGTCGAGAAGCGGCTCGAATATCTCCGCGACAATACCCAGATCAAGAAGTTCGGCGTCCTGCACGACCCGACCCCCTATTCCAACCTGCAGAATGCCGCGGCGGAGAAGGAGGCGAGTGACTTCGGCCTGACCATGGTCTCGTCGGAGCAGTACGAGCAGAACGATTCCGATCTCAGCGTCCAGATCGCCAAGATCAACGCCGCCGGCGGCGGCGCGATCCTCAAGATCGGCCTCGGCGGCTCGACCCTGACCGCCGCCAAGAACATCCAGCAGCTCGGTCTCAATCTCCTCATGCTGACCAGCCTCGAGGACGTGGCCGTCTTCAAGCCGGTGGCGGAGGTCATGGGCGACCACTTCTTCTTCGTGGCGTCTCCCTCCCAGGTCTATGACGCGCTGCCGGCAAGCCCGCTCAAGACCGCGATCGCGGATTTCCTTGGGCCGTGGCGCGCCAAGTACGGCGACCGGGATCCGAACTGGGCGGCGCGCGGCTGGGACGCGGTGGCGCTGGTGACGGCGGCGGCGAAGGCCACCAACTCCACCACGGGCCCGGCGCTCCGCGACCAGCTCGAGAAGCTGCAGGGCTTCCAGGGCACGACCGGCATCTACAACATGTCGCCGGAGAACCACTACGGCCTGACCAAGAACCCGTTCTTCCTGGCGCAGATCATCGACGGCAAGACGCGGGTGGCGAAATAGGCGGCCGATGGCGGCCCTGCTCGAGATCCAGGAACTCTCCGCGCGACACGGCCGGGTCGAGGCGCTGAAGCGCGTCGGCCTCGCCGTGGGGCGGAGCGAGTTCGTGCTCGTGCTGGGGCCGAACGGTGCGGGCAAGTCGACCCTGCTGCGCGGCGATCATGGGCCTGCTCCCGGGCGGCGGCACAGTCCGCTTCGAGGAGCAGCGGGTCGAGCATCTCTCGACCCGGGCGCGGGCTCAGCGCGGCATGATCATGGTGCCGGAGTCCCGCGGCATCTTCGGGCCGCTCACCGTCTGGGAGAATCTCGAGCTCGGCGCCTATCTCGCCCGTGATCGCGGGGAAGTGGAGCGGCGACGGGCGCAAGGTCTACGAGCTCTTCCCGCGCCTCAGGGAACGCGAGAGCCAGCTCGCGGGCTCGCTTTCCGGCGGCGAGCAGCAGATGCTCGCGATCGGCCGGGCGATTGATGGCAAATCCCACGCTTCTGATGCTGGACGAGCCGTCGCTCGGCCTGGCGCCGCGCATCGCCGCCGAGATCCTGGAAACCCTCGGCGAGCTCAACCGCCGCGGCCTCACCATTCTCCTGGTCGAGCAGAAGGCGCCGCTCGCCCTCAAGCTTGCGCACCGCGCCTATATTCTCTCGCTCGGCCGCATCGCGGCCGAAAGGACACCCGATCAATTGAGCTCCGCCCGTGACCTCGCTCGCTTCTATCTCGCCTGAGCCGGCCGTGGCGCGCCGACGGGTTCCGGCGATGCTCCTGATCGCCTGCGCCGCGATCGCCGTCATCGTCGCGATCGGCGGCTACTTCGTGACGATCGTCTGCTTCGCGGCGATCTACGCGCTCTTCGTGTCCGGGCTCAATCTCTTCATGGGCTATACCGGCCAGGTGTCCTTCGGCCAGAACGCCTTTGCCGCCCTCGGCGGCTATTCGACCGCGGTCCTGACCACGCGTTTCAATCTCGATCCCCTGGCGGCCCTGCTGCTGGGCGCCCTGCTCTCCGCGGCGATGGCGTTCGCGGTGGGATACCCGACATTGCGGCTGCGCGGCCACTACCTCGCCATGGCGACGCTGGCGCTCGGCCTCATCGCCTATGAGGTGGCGGTGCAGTGGACCGGGCTCACCCAGGGCTACATGGGGATATCAGGCATTCCCGGCCTCGGCTTCGCCGGTGTCGAGGTCGATAACGAGCGCCTGCAGGCCCTGGTGCTGCTCGCCGTTGCGGGGCTCGGCATGGCGGCGGCGGTGCGGCTCCGGCGCTCGCGCTTCGGCCGGGCGCTCGGCGCGATCGCCGGGAACGAGGAGGCGGCGCAGGCGCTCGGCATCGACGTGACGCACCACAAGCTCGCCGCCTTCGTCATCGCGGCGGTCTATGCCTCGATCGCCGGCTCGCTGATGGCGCAGTATGTGGGATTCGTGAGCCCGGAGGTATTCGGCCTCGGCATGGTCGTGCTGGGATTCACCATGCTCTACGTGGGCGGGATCGGCACGGTCGCCGGGCCGTTGATCGGCGCCCTCATCGTCGAGGCGCTGCCGCAGACGGTGAGCGGCCTGAAGGACTATCAGGACCTCGTCTATGGAGTGGGACTGCTGCTGATCCTGATCTACGCGCCGAAGGGACTGGTGGCGGTGGATCGCACTGCGTTCCCCGGGTCAGGGAGCAAGACATCGCCATGAGTCTGCTCGAAGTCCAGGGATTGACCAAGGCGTTCGGCGGCCTGCTGGCGGTCAATGACGTGTCGTTTGCGATCGAGGAAGGTGGCATCGATGCGGTCATCGGACCGAACGGCGCCGGCAAGACGACGCTCTTCAACCTGATCTCCGGCGCGCGGCAGCCGACCGCCGGCGCGGTGAATTTTGCCGGCGGCCGGCTGACCGGATTGCCGCCCCATAAGATCGCGGCGTGCGGCGTGATCCGCACCTTCCAGCTGGTGCGCCTCTTCGGCGACATGAGCTGCGAGGAAAACGTGCGCGTCGGGTTCCATCTCTCCACGCGCGGCGGAGCCTGGTCGGCGCTGGCTCGTCCGCGCTCCATGCGCGATGCGGAGGCCGAGACCGCCGCCAAGGCGCGCGAGCTGCTGGCGCTGGTGGGCCTCTCGGACCGCGCCGGGCTTCCGGCGGGCCAGCTCACCTACGGACAGCAGCGCCTGCTCGAGATCGCGCGGGCGGTGGCGGCGGGACCCCGCCTCCTGCTGCTCGACGAGCCGGCAGCCGGGCTGGACGCGGCGGAGACCGATGCGCTCGCCGAGATCATCCGCGTCATCAACCGGCGCGGCGTGACGATTCTCCTGATCGAGCACGACATGCGGCTGGTCATGGGAATTGCGAAGCGCATCGTGGTGCTGGATTTCGGCCGCAAGATCGCCGACGGGCGCGCCCGACGCCATTGCCCGCGACCCCGCGGTACTCGAGGCCTATCTTGGAACGGCGGCGGGCGCCGACGGCGGGGCGGCTCTCCATGCTTAGCCCGGCACTTCTGCTGCAGTTCCTGATCAGTGGCGTCGGCGTGGGCTGCGTCTATGGCCTGATCGGCATCGGATTCTGCGTCATCTACAACGCGAGCGGCATCGTGAACTTCGCGCAAGGCAGCTTCGTGATGCTGGGCGGCATGATCACCTATGTCCTCCACGCGCAATTGGGCCTGTCGCTCCTGCCGGCGGCGGTCCTGGCCGTCCTGCTGGTTGCCGCCCTTGGCCTCGTGGTCGACCGCCTCGTCGTGCGGCCGCTGTGGAACCGCAAAGCCACGACCTTTGTCATCATCCTCGCCACGCTGGCGGTCCAGATCGTGATCGAGCGGGCGACCCTGCTTCTTGTCGGGGACGCACCGAAGTCCCTGCCGAGCTTCACCGCAGGCGGGCCGCTGCGGCTCGGGCCGGTCGCGGTCAACCTGCAGCTCCTGTGGATCGTGGCCATCTCGCTGGCGCTGATCGCGGCCCTGGCGTGGTTCTTCAGCCACACCCGGACCGGCCGCGCCATGCGCGCCTGCGCGGTCAATCCGCAGGCGGCGATGCTGCTGGGCGTGCCGGTGTCGCGCATGCTGGCCTACGCCTTCTCGATCAGCGCCGGTCTGGGGGCGATCGCCGGCATCCTGATCACGCCGACGCAGTTCGTCGCCTATAACCTCGGCGTGCCCTTCGCCATCAGCGGCTTCATCGCCGCGATCGTCGGCGGATTCGGCAATCCGCTCGGCGCGTTCCTCGGCGGCATCCTGCTGGGGGTGACGCAGTCGCTTGCCATCGTGGTCGTCGGCGCCGGCTACAAGAACGTGGTCGCGCTGTCGATCCTGCTGCTGTTTCTGCTGGTGCGCCCGGCCGGCCTGCTGGGCGCACGTAATGCCTGATGTTGTCGCAACGGAAGGAGAGCCGCTCATGAATATCCACCATGTCGATTGGAACAAGCTCCCGTGGGAGAAAGTGCGCGAGGGCGTCGAGCGCAAGGCCTTCTCCGGCGAAGGCGCCACGGTGTCGCTGAACCGGTTGATGCCCGGACACACGCCGCGCCCGCACGACCATCCGCACGAGCAGATCGTCTACATCCTCAGCGGCCAGATCGATTTCCATATCGGCGACACAGTGACGCGCCTGGGGCCCGGCGGCCTGCTGGTGGTGCCGCCCAATGCGCGGCATTGGGGCGTCGTGGTCGGCGACGAGCCGGTGCTGAACCTGGACGTGTTCACGCCCAAGCGGGCGGAATACGCCGCCTGACCCCGGAGCACGGCCGGCCATGAATCTGGCGAGCCATCTCGCGCGCAACGCCGGGCTGCGGCCCGACGCGCCGGCCTTGGCGCGGGGCGATACCGTCGTCGCGACCTGGGCCGAGATGCAGGCGCGGGTTGCCCGCCGGGCGGGCGGCCTGCTGGGCAGGCTCGGCCTCCATCCCCGGGACCGCGTGGCGCTCCTGATGAAGAATGCCCCCCTCTATGCCGAGCTGCTTTATGCCGCCTGGCATGCGGGATTGTGTGCGGTGCCGATCAACGCCAAGCTGCATCCGCGCGAGGTCGCCTACATCCTGGAGAATTCCGGCGCCGCCGCGGTCTTCGTCGACGCCGGACCTCGTCGAGACCGCCGTCGCCGCGCGCGGCGAGGCCAATCTGACGGCGCCGGTCTTCGACGTGACCGGAGCGGAGTTCGCGGCGCTGGGCACCGCCGATCCCGCGCCGATGGCCGAGGTCGCGGCGGACGATCTCGCCTGGCTCTTCTACACCAGCGGCACGACCGGCCGGCCCAAGGGCGCGATGCTGAGCCATCGCAATCTTCTCGCCATGGCGCTCAGCTATGTCGTCGATGTCGACCCGCCCTCGGCGTCGCGGTTGCCTGCTGCACGCGGCACCGATGTCGCACGGATCCGGCCTCTACGTCGTGCCGCACGTGATGCAGGGCCATTGCCAGGTCGTGCCGGAGAGCGGTCAGTTCGATCCGGCCGAGATCTTCGACCTGCTGAAGACCTGGCGCGACGTCTCGATGTTCGCGGCGCCCACCATGGTCAAGCGTCTCGTCGACCATCCGATGAGTCCGGCCGCCGACGTCTCGGCGATCCGCGACCATCGCCTATGGCGGCGCCCCCATGTACGTGGCCGATCTCAAATCCGCCATCGGCCGGTTCGGGTTCCGCTTCGCTCAGCTCTACGGCCAGGGCGAATCGCCGATGACCATCACCGGCATGACCCGCGCCATGATCGAGGCCGCCTACCGGGAAGGCCGCGACGATCGCCTGGGCTCCGTCGGCGTGCCCCAGAGCGTGGTCCAGGTCCGCGTCGCCGATGTCGACGATCGTGGCGCAGCCCGTGGTCACTGCCGGCGAGATCCTCGTGCGCGGCGATTCGGTGATGCGCGGCTATTGGCGCAATCCCGAAGCGACAACTGCCGCGCTGCGCGGCGGATGGCTGCATACCGGCGATGTCGGCTCCTTCGACAGCGGCGGATTCCTCACCCTGATGGACCGCTCCAAGGATCTCATCATCTCCGGCGGCAGCAATATCTACCCGCGCGAGATCGAGGAGGTGCTGCTGCGCCATCCCGATGTGGCCGAGGTCTCGGTCGTCGGCGCGCCCGATCCGGAATGGGGCGAGCGGGTCGTCGCCTTCGTCGTCGGCCGCGAGGGCGGCGCGGCCAGTCACGAGACCCTCGACCGGCTATGCCTCGAGCACGTCGCTCGCTTCAAGCGGCCGAAGGAATATCGGTTCGTCGAGGCGCTGCCCAAGAACAATTACGGCAAGGTCCTCAAGACCGAGCTGCGGGGGTTGCTCGTATCCTGATCGGCAACAAGGGCCGGCTGACCCCACCACCTCGCCCAACGCCGAAACCTGATTGAACTCACCGATCTCCTTCCGAATTGTGATCCCACCTCGGCGGCGAGCCGAAACGCTCGGCCAGATAGTCGACGAACAGGTTGACCCGGTGCGGCACGAAGCTCCGTTCGGGTACGACGGCGACGATGACCGAATCCTGTAGAGCCGTCCGGGGAGCACCTCCTTCAGGCGGCGGCGGCGCAGGTGGTCGCCAACGACGAAGGTGCCAAGCAGCACGATCCCGACATCATCGATCGCCGCTTCCGTCAAGGTGTTTGCGTTGTCCGACGCCAATGGGCCCCGCACTCGAATGGTCTCGATGCCCGCCTTGCCCTGAAAGCGCCACGTGTCAGACCGTTGCGCGGTCATCGCCACCAGACACGCATGGCGAGAAAGATCGGACGGACGCCGTGGCGCTGTGACGCTTCAGATAGTCTTGCGATGCGCAGACAGCACGGCAATTTTCCGCCGGCACCCGCCCTCTATTCATCTATCTGCACCTTGCTCCAGATCGCGATCAGGCGACCCGGCTGATCGTGGTCGGCTGCACGTTGATCGCCCACCTTACCGTAGCTCTCGCCCGATTGCTGGGCGCGCGCTCCTTTCCTTTCTGTGGCTTGAGCGGAAGGCTTAGAGGGGGAACGATGGCAAAGGCCGATCCACTCAAGTCACAGCGTTCGGCCGGTCGGCCATCTGAGCGAATTCCACGCACCCGATAGAGCCAGCTAGAGCAATCTCGCCTCCGGAACTGGTGGAGCGTAGGAACGGGTCAAGCGAAAGGCCGAGGTTCCGCGGAGCGGAAACGGCCTTGGCAGCTTGACGCGAGCCGCAGCGACCCACCTCAACTGGAGGGGGCGCGGAACGGCCGCATGCCGCGCCCCCTTGCCCGACGGCGAGGCGGGGGAGCGCGAGGGGGAAAGCCTCGCCGCCCAAGTAACCAAATTTGCCGCCGAAGGCGGCGCCGATCGAAGGGACGAACGCGAGAGATCGTCAGGGATGTTACGTCTCCTTGCTACGCGGCACGCGGGGCGTGCCACAGCGCTATTTCCAGGTGCTACACGCCAAACAGGGCGTGCTACACGCGATCTCGAATGTGCTACGTCCTTGTCCTCGGAGATCAGCTGATTGCTACGGGGCCCCGACCGGCGGGTCACGGCATCACGCCCTCCAACTAACTGATTCGTAGAATTTCGACCAACCTACGTGAAGCGTTGACGTGGGCAGGATACGCATTTTGTGGGCACAAAATGCCTGCCCGCCCCGGCGTCGGCTGCGCCGGCCGGGTTGGTAGTTGGTTGCGCGGTCCTGCCTGGTGGCCCGTCTGGCGACGGAGGACCGCTTCGCGGAAGAGGTCTGTTTGAGAGAGGGCTGGATAAAGATTCGGGTGACGGGCGAGGAGCGGCAGCGCCTAGAGGACGGCGCGGCGCAGCACCAAGCAAAGACGCTGAGCGCCTTCATTCGCCGGGCGATCAACTCAGCGATCTCCCAAAGGCCGCTGCTGACGCCGGCGGAGATCGACCAGCTGGACGGCACGCGCGAGCAGCTTCGGATGGCGGGGGTGAACCTGAATGCGCTCTTGCGAGAGGTTCATCTGTTTGAGAATGGCGTCTCCGATCGGGGACCAAAATTGGAGGACTATCGGGCAACGCTTGCCGAGCTCCGCGAAGCGCTCGGCAAAGTGAACGATATCCTCCGGCGGTATCCGTAGGGAGGGTGAACGCATGCCACCGCGGGACGCCCTCAGCCGGGACAGCCTCGAGTACGAGCGCCGCGGCCGGCTGCTGCGGGATGATCACTACCGGGAAACAATCAGGGCTCGAGCTCGCGAACTGTTGCGGGTAGGTGTTGGAGCGCCTGGCGCAAGAGCAGCCGGCACAGCGACGCGAACAACGACGGTTGAAGGCGGTCGTAGCTCCGAGACCGTGCTCAAGGTGATCTCCTGGACGAAGTCCCGGCACGCTCCGATGGCACAGGCGCGCTACGCGGCGCGGACCCGCGAGGGCGATGCATCTGAAAGATCGCTGGCTATGTTCAACGAGGAGGGCCGGGAGCTCCGGGGGCCGGCGGTCGCTGCGGAAATCGAGTGCTGGGGGCTGAAGTCGGACGGCGAGAATCTCTCCGCCGCGGCACGGCGCGTTGCGCCCCAGGAACGGTCTGCGATGCCGAAGAAAGAGCGCCTGGACAAGCGGCAGGCCGCGCACCTGATTTTCAGTATCCCGGCAAAGGCTGCCGGGGATGCGCACGCACTGCGCCGCGCTGTGCACGGCGCACTGTCGGAGACGTTCGGGGCCGCCGGGCATCGATACGTGTATGGCATCCATACCGATCACAGCGCCCGGCCGCACGCCCACATCATCGTAAAGGCAGAGAGCGAGCGGATGCGCGACGAGAGCCGTCGGCTGAGAACGACCCAGCTGCGGATCGGACCACGCGAGCTGGAGGGGCTACGTCAGGTATTCACGCGCCACGCTCAGGGGCAGGGATTGAACGTCGTGGCAACTCGGCGGGAAGACAGGGCGCAGCTCCGGTCCGAGATTGTCGCCGGCCGAGCGCCTTTGAGAGCCAACAAGACGATGCACCAGGCGCAGTTCCCGAGTCGACAGAGCCGAACATTCGAACGTCAGGCGCCGCAATGGTACGCCGAGCACGGCATGGCCTATGAACGGCGGCGGTTGGAGCTCGCCAGCCGGACCAGGCCAGAGGAGGGGCAGGCCGCGCGGACTGTGCCTGGAACTGGCGAAGCGCCGCTGCGCCGCGGGCTGTTGGCGCGCTTGTTCGGTCGACGTGCCTCAGAGGATCGGCCAGCGATCAAGAAGTCGAAGGGGTCAGAAAGCCGTCCTGGCGCTGATCGGCGTAGCGGGGGGTACTTCGAGAATTTTGTGAACTACCGAAAGGGGAGGGGGCGCACAGCGGAGGCCGTCGTTGAGGGAAGAGGAGTACTCCGGGCCTTGAGATAGCTCGGAGGACGATCGCCGACGGAACCTCGATGCTTGGCCCGCGTGACATCGGCGCTTACTGATTGAGCCAGGACTGGATTGTCGGCACGGCCGAGAGGCCGGCGCCAGCGATCACGACCATGCCAACCCACACCCACGGCACCTTGCCGGCCGCAGCCAGGATGAACAAAGCTACGGTGACCACGCCGACGAACGCCTTGCCGACGGTGATCAGCTGATCCCGGGTGTCGTTGCCTTTCTGCGCGATCAAGTCCAGCGGACCCGCCTGCGCGAGAGCGATTACCTCCGGCCAAAATAGGAGGATGGCAGCGGCAATCAGCACCATCGCCGTGATGGCGTACGGGCGAGCGATCATGAAAATCCTCTTGGTGATGTCGGGAGAGGGCTGGGCGTGTGCGTGACTGGATAGACGGCGACCTGCGGGAGCGTTACGTGCCGTCAACCGAGCGGAAGCTTGAACAACAAGGGAGAAGCTCGAATTCTGCGAAACCATCACAACGCGCATCATTTTTCCGAAAGATGTTCGCGACGGACGGAGAATCGAGTTATCGGATTAAAAAGACGTAAATAAAACAAGTCTAGATTGGCTTACTCAGAGTCTTCGCAAGACTTATGGGGGAGAAGATGGAAAATACAAAAAGGAAACCTGCGTCTAATCCGGAAGTCGTCTGCCGTATTATTCGAGTTGACGAGACGTTAAAGCCATATATTCCTCTGGTCGGAGTTGGAATTACTTTGCTACTCGATACGTGGGTATTTCCGGAAATACCCCGAAACAGTGTCAAAAATACACGCGTTCTATTAAACAGGGTCGATCGCGAGGCGCTGGATTACTTGGTCCAGCACTCCGGAAAGAGCGCAACAGAGGTGATCTCGGCGGCGCTCGTGCGCGCAAAAAATTCGAAGGTGAGGGCGAGCAGTCGCACTCCAGTACAGACGGACAGGATGGAGGCGGCGCTAAAGATGCAACCTTCTAGACGCGCGCATCAGGTCGTCATCGCGCGACCCTGGCGGCCGGGCGGCTGCGTCACGGTCAGCATGTAACCTGGTTGCCGTGATCAGCGGGCCGTGCCGATCAGTCTTCGAGGTGCATCCGCACTCGGGCGTAAACGCGATTGGGTTCCGCGCCCTTCGCAGCAAACATCGATGAGAACCGGCGAGACAGCTCAAGTGTCCACTCATTGCCGATCTCGAACGCCTTGTGGTCCGACCAGGCATCGAACGGTTCGCGATAAGTCTTTGCCGACGGTATACCACGCACCACGACGTAAATGTGGTGGGTGTCCTCGATACGGGTCATCACCGCCATCTTTTCCTGGTTCCCGTCGATCATTATCGGGACGACGTTCCGGCACTCCTCATAGGTCGGGCACGAGAACTTATTTTTTGAAACTGCGCTTCCGCCCGTGTCCAAGATTTCGATCACGATGCAGTATGAATTGGCCGCTTGCACCGGTGAGCCGAGACCGACTGCCGACAGGAAAACGGCAGCTTTCCAAGCTATCTTGCGCATGGCGCATCTCTCCCAAGGTTCTTGTGGCCGGATGTTGGATCCTAAGGCTGACTGAGAACTTAACGCGATCGCGGTAGGGCGAGGTCTCCGTGTGGTTGCGACTTCCGCGCGTTCTCCGCCACTTCCTTTGCAAGTGGTGCGCGCCGCCAAAATCGAGGATCCAATAGGGCAGATACCGACATCAGCATCCCGGAACTGCCGGGCCGCCCTTCCGCTACCAAACGGACGTGCAACGGCATTCCAGGTCGCTCTACAAGCGCTTCAACGACGCACACCCTCCGTGACGCGTTGATACCAGTCATAAACCTATCGCCTAGCGATATCTCGTCATTCCCGAACATCATTACCTTTCTCAATTCTTTCTGGGCAGTGCCGCTTTGACCGCTACGGCGGCGAAACTTGAGGGCCGTCCTCTGACCGCCTCGCCCAATGGTGCTTATCGCTCCAATTCAGACTTAGCGCCAGTTCGGTCCAGGGGCTCCGCAAATTGAGGTGCCGCGATCGATAAGGAGTGTCAAGCCTTAACAGATACTTCATTCCACCCGGCTTGACTCGCCTGGGGACAGTTCATCAGGGCCTGCGAATATGTGCAGGGATCTTGGTGCGCCTTACTGGGGGGTGCGCGATGCGCTGGGTACTCGTTGTCTTCCTGCTCTCGGCGCCAGGGGCCGGCGTGCCGGTGCTTCCGTTGGAGATCCCGCAGTCAACCGAGCTCAGCTGCGGCAAGGCGGCTGAGAAGCTGAAAAAGGACGTCCAGAGCCAGGCACCCCAAGTCGTGGTGATCACGTCGTGCTTAGACAGAGGCTCTTCCTACTAAGTGCCTCTGCGGGTGCCGTTCTGGCGCTTGCAGCCCATCATTGTCAGGCGGCCTCGATCGACGCCAAGAGTGCGGCGAGGGAGGTGGCGCATTGCGAGGTCGCGCTCGTTGCCGCTTCGCGAGAGACCGGCGTTCCTCTCCGGCTTTTGCGCGGATTGGCGCCGGTGGAGAGCGGTTTGACCGGCCGTCGTGGCATGCGCCATGCCTGGCCCTGGACGCTCAACACGAACGGGCACGGGAGCTTTCATTTTCGGTCGCGAGAGGCGGCGGCAAAGCACCTTCGGGCACTGCTCGCGGCCGGGATCGACAATGTCGATATCGGGTGCATGCAGATCAATTGGCGCTGGCACCGGGACGCCTTCGCGTCGCCGGCGGACATGCTCGATCCTTCGCTCAATGTCCGCTATGCCGCGCGGCTGTTGGCGGCTTACAAGTCGCGGATGGGATCGTGGTCGGCCGCCGTGGCGCGATACCACACGCGAGATCCGCATCTCGCCGCACAGTATCAATGCCGTGTCGCGCGCTCGCTGATGCTGCAAGGCGTGATCGCGGATTGCCCTGAGAGCAGGCGCCGCTAGGCGAGTTTGCGTGCACATTCGCCGCTCGTTCTCGAGGTTGTGCAGCAGCTTTCCCACACGCCGCCGACGAGCAGGCGTCGGTCTCGGCGTTTATATTAATTGTAGCACGGCCTTCCTGCGAAGAGCTTAGGGCGTCGCCCTCGCGCGCTTCGGAGCGCCTTCCGCCCAGCTTCGGTCGCTGCGCTCCCTGCAGCCGGTGCCCCGCGAAGGCGCTCGCTCCGCTTGCGCACCCGTCCCTCGCCGGTCGGGCAGGGGTTGCGCGTTGCGCGCGAGCCTGGCGGCTTAGAGGTTTCTTTACGTCAGGGGACTGAACCTAGCTCCCGTGATAGCGGGGGCGCTACACAAGGGAGACGAAGTATGAATCGTGCGATTATCACCGGGCGTCTTGGTGGCGACGTCGAGACATTTCAGACTCAGGGAGGGACAGCGGCGCGGTTCAGCGTCGCCACGACCGAGGGTTGGAAGGACGGTGAGGAGTGGAAGGAGCGCACCGACTGGCATCACGTTAAGACCTTCCTTCCCGGAGCTCGCCGAGATGCTGGCGAAACACGGCAAGAAGGGCAGGCGCATCGAGGTCATCGGCAAGATTCAGACCAGCAAGTATGCCGACAAGGAAGGTGTCGAGCGATACTCGACGGAGATCATCATCGGTCGGGACGGGACGGTGGATTTTCCGGAACCGGTGCGGCAGCGACGGGAGGAGCCTGCGGAGAGCGTGAACTCGTAAGTTCTCTCATCAGATAGGGGAGGGCCGCCGCAGGGCGGCTCTTTCCTTGTCCTGGACCGGGGGCCCGTGCGCTCGCTACTGCTCCGAATGCGGGGCGGCGGGCGTGGCGCGAGAGCCACTCTCGCGGCTCAACAATCCGCCGAGTGTCGGCACTTGGATTCGTACCGGTTCGAGGCTCTGGAGTGTCAATCGGCGCGGGGGCCCGACGCCGATCGGCATGTCAAGCTGCTGATCTGTCCCACATAGGGGGCCACGCCTCTATGCTTATTCACAGCGTGCGTGGCGGCCACGACCGCTACCTTCTTCGAAACGCTTCCGAGAGAGAATGCGCCGAGCGGGCCGGAGCTGCGGCTTCCCAGAGAAAGCACGTCAGCCGACCGAGCGTGATTCCACCGACTGGCATCTCACCGCTCAGCGCTGCGTCGACATCGAATCCGGTGGCGACACCGGGCGTGAACTCACCGAGTAGTACCTCACTGCCCAGCGCCGCCCAGACATATAATCCGATAGACAATGCCAAGGTGGAGGTGGGGCGCAAGACCCCGACTAACGCGACTAAGCCGGAGTACATAAAGCTGATGCAGAAGAAAAACGGATCTTGATTGGATGGGACAAACGGCCCCTGCGGCAAGTTGGCTAGGCCCGAATCTCGACTGGCGTGCCGATGCTGACTCGTTCCCAGATTTGCTCGATCGCGAGATTGCCGACGGCGATGCAACCCTCGGTCCAATCCTTGAAGAAGGCGATGGGGTCGTAATCGCCGTAGCTGGTCGGCAAGCCGTGGATCGCGATGTTCCCGCCGGGTGACATGCCGACCTCGCGCGCTCGCCGCACGTCCTCTGCATTGGGATAGGAGATGTGGAGGGCGCGACGGAATTGGCTGCGGGGGTTCATCGCGTCGATCCGATAGAAGCCTTCGGGCGTGCGTGAATCCCCTTCGAAGCGCTTTGGTCCTTCGGGGCAAGCGCCTAACGCGATAGGGAACGATCTAAGAATAGCTCCGGCGCGCAGGAGCAGCAGCTTGCGTTCGGATTTGAGAACAATTACGCGATCAGCCCGCTCCGACCCAATTTCGGCCCTCGCCGACGGTACCGCGAGTCTCATAGCCGTGACCGTCAGGCCGCCGAACACGAGGCGGCGCGTCAGCAAACTCGGCTTGGCCCCTAACGACAATGCGGTAACCCCCCGACCGTTCAAATCATCACCGATCCATGGCGGATGGGCAATAGATCGGCCGCGGCTTCGCGGGAGCATGCGCCTGTATGCTTCGGTCCGTTCAGAAGCGATGGGAGGACCCGACACACGTTTACTGGAAAAACCGCTAGGGACCCGGGCTGCGGTCGGGCTGGATTGGCTTGGTGATGCGGTAGGGGATGCCCGGTCTCTTGAGTCCGAGGTATTCGACGATGCGCCAGTCGATGCGATCGATCTGCATCCCGGCCGCATCCATGACCCGCTCCCTCAGGCCGTCGGGAGCCGCCGGCGTCATCGGTTCATTTACGTCGAGTTCATCCATCTGCTGCTTGCTCGCAAAGACCGCGAGATAGAGCTCACCGTCGATCCATGCCAGGCGGAACTCCTCCTCATCCACCCGCACCGGCGTACCCACCCGCACTTCACCGAACAACCGCTCTATGTCCTCGGGATAGAGGCGGATGCATCCGTGGCTGACGTTCCGGCCGACCCCATAGGGCTTGTTGGTGCCGTGGATGAGATAACTCGGCCATCCCAGCCGGAGCGCGTACTCGCCAAGGGGATTGTCCGGGCCGGGCGGGACCACCTCCGGAAGCTCCGGCTCCTCTTTGCGTATCGAACTCGGCGGATACCAGGCGGGCCGCACCTCCTTGCCGGTGACTTGCGTCACGCCGAGCGGCGTCGCCCACCCCTGCACTCCAACGCCGATCGGATAAGTCTCGAGAGTGCGGCCGTCCGGGGGAAAATAATATAGCCGCTGTTCCGAGAGATTGATGACAATTCCCCGGCGCGGTCCATCCGGCACGAGGTAGACACCGGGCAAGGTTACGCGACGCCCCGGCCCCGGAAGCCAGGGATCGATGCCGGGGTTGACGACGACGAGCTGTCCATAACCGAGATCGTTTGCGCGCGCGACGTCGAGAAGCGTGTCCTCGTCACCAGTAACATAGGTGCCGAGCACGCCCACCGCTTGCTGGCCGCGGAAGAGCGGGAAGCTCTCTGCATTTGCATGCGGCGAGAACACGACAACCACCGCAGCTAAAGCAAAGCTGAGAACCGTTACACGCATCATGTCGCGCGGCGCACAGCCGATTTCCGTACGTTGCGATGCTCTTGCCGTCTAAGGTGGGCGATCTACCAACCCTCCGACGCTCGAGCACCCGCAACGACGGTATTTCCTGCGATCTCCGCCGTGCTCGGCGACGCTATTATTTCTTGAGGCCCTTCTGGAACATGCGGTCGGCCTTCGCGCTGGCCGCGGCCGCATCGGCGTCCGCCTTGTCAGCCTTCTGGTTCGCAGCTTGCGCTGCCTGAGCCGCCTGCTGAGCAGTCGCTAGCGCCTGATCTGCCGTAGACTGTGCCCGCTTCACGTCATCCTGGCTCGCGCACGCGGCAACCAGCAATGGGGCGACCAAAGCCAGCACCGTTGCCCGCCTTTTCCAGATTTCCCTGCGCATCTCATCTCTCCTTCTTTCGATTGTGCCTGGTGGGCACGTGGGTGAATGGACTGACCGGAGTGGGTTTCTGAGAGAAACAGCACTGGATCGCATCCTCTCCGCACAGCGAATCCACGAGGAGGTTACCTGCTGCGATTGCCCCAACATTGATCTGTGTCAAGACAGAGAAAACAGGCGCCCGCGGTTCGGATATCGGCAATCGGATGCCGACCGGCGATCGCCGACGAGCAGTTCAATGCCGCCAGGGCGAGAGCGCTGGTGAGATGGATGCGCGATCTCGCCATCCGCGGCTGATGCCGGCTTCGCGCCGGGCAGGGGACTTTTACAGTTCCGGAGCAGCTGTCTGCGTCTCAAATTGGGCAGTGCGCGGATGCCGGCGCGGCGGTCGAGGTCAATTCAACAGGGTTGATGCAAATCAAAGCGTGATCGCGACGATGAGATATTTTGCTCTTGGAAAATCAAGCGTGAGGAGCAGGTGCCATGTTCTGGTGGACTTTGTGCATGGCCGCGATCGCGCCAGTCATCGTGCTCGCTCTGGCCGACATTCGCGACCTACAAGCGCTTCAATACATCCGGAGCAATCGACGTGAACACAGTCGGATCGTTCGCGAGCGCATGTTGGAGTGGGCGACGCTTGTCTTCTTTGCGCTGATCTCTTCTCTCGCCCTCCTCCTGGTCGCTCGACAAGTTTCTGGAATTCTCGGAGAGTGAAGCGCATCGGATGCCGGTACGATAATTCTTGTCGATACGGCCTCGGTCGCGGTGATCGACGAATTCCTTTCGGTCCTGCCGACCGACAGCGCAGCGCGGCGATTGAGCCAAAATCCGCGTCATTTGGCGTTAGGAGATCGTTTTCTTCCGCCCAGGAGGCGTCCGTATTCCGCCTTTACCGTGCGGTAGCATTCGCAAGCCGTCGCTTCCAGCCGTCGCGACATTGACCCGACAGAGGTACCCAAGCTGCTGCCCCATCTGCAGCTCATCGAAATCGTTGGGGAACGGTTTCGATATCGCTTGGTCGGCACCAGCCTCTCCCAAGTCTTCGGAAGAGACTACACGGGCAAGTTTGCGGGCGAGGTGTTTGGCGCCGTGCGGTCGGAGGCGATCTGCAAGATCTACCGTATGGCCCGAGAGAAGCGGCAGCCGATGTTCCTGCGCAGTAGCTACATCGCTGCCAAGAACGTCGATCTCATCGCCAATCGGCTGTATCTGCCGCTCTCCAGTGATGATCGCATGGTCAACATGATCTTGGGCTCCCTGACCTTCGAGTTCCCAAAGCCCATCGCCGGCGCATGGGGCTCGGCCGAGATGGCGTTCTTCGAGACCCAGATCGAGATGGTTGATCTCAGCGCGAAATCGAAGTGAATTGAGAGAGGGCGGGGCCAGCCTGAATCGCAGGAGGAGCGTGCCGCTTCTTCGCTTGATCTTGACGATCATCCCATGAGCCCGATCGACGAGTCCCTCGCTTCGCGCATTGCGTAGGGCTTCCCGCGCGAAGCTGTTGCGCCGAGATCGTCACACATCGGACAGCATGAGCGCCGATAAAATAGGCGGTGTGGTCGCTGGGCGCTGTCGCTACGCGGTTTGCCAAGGACAAGGCACAGACCAAGATGCCGCGGCGGACGTCCTCCTTGGCGGCGAGGTAGGGAATGATGAACTCCCAAGTCTTGGGCCCAGCCTCGACTGCGAATCGTGCCGTGACCAAGGCTCGTGACATGGTCCGCATGACGCGCGGGCGCGGCGACAATGACGGCGCCGACAGGTGGCTTCAGATATTCGTCGTGATCGAAAAGATCCGACAAGAGCCGAGCCGCAGTCTCTCGCAATAAGCACTTGCCGGCCCTGAACTCCGAACGGGCGCCTCAGGATCGCAGATCACGTTCGATGCCGGCGGCGACCCGCCCGGCCAGGTCGTCGACAGCCCGCGACATTGCCGCAACGATCGCGTCATCGCCCTCGCCTCCGATAGCTTCGACCAGCGACGCCTGTTCTGCGGTGAGCACTTGGCGAGTGGCGCCATCTAAAATGGTCCAGCGGGCGACAAGAACGACATGGTGGTCCGGTCTCGGTTCAAAGGCAGCCACATCGACCAGGATCTGTCGTGTCGGACGCCCAAGCGGTGTTGCCGTCACGACCAGATGGGGCAGCCGGGCGGCAAGCGAAGCGGTTAGAGCCCGGGTCATGCCGACCGACAGCCGCTCGCCCCAACGGCCAGTCGGGCTCGGGACGAGCTGATTGCTTCTGCGCTCGAGGATGTCGGTCGTGTCGAGGTAGTCGGGAAGCTGAACGCGATTGACCTCGACGACCGGGAGGCCTGCCTGCGGTATCGTCGTCTCTGTCGCCGCAGGCATGGCGCCGAGCACATACTCGGCGGGAGCCGGTCCAGACAGGCTGCAAGCGTTAATTCCGAAAACTGCAGTTCCAAAGAATACGAGGAGCGCGGCTCTAAAGACCCGCCTCCGCGGGCATTGCGAGTGCTGCGGCCTGCTTCATCGGCTGGCTCGCCCCATGAGGAGGGCGTTCGGGTTTCGCTCGACCGTTTCCGCGAAACTGCGCAGGGAGCTGGCGCTGGCGGCAAGATCGCGTATGGTGGCTTCGAGATCGCCGCGGAACTGCGAGCGCGGCTCGGCCAGACCATTTAGCGAGTCGAGCAGAGTCTCCGCCTGGCGTACAGCGCGATCAGCTGTCGGTGAGAGTGCGACTGAGCTCACCACCGCGCGCATCGAGCTGACCGTGAGCATCGACGATCAGGGAATCCAGGTCGCGCAGCGCAGTGGAGGCGTCGGCCTGCACCCGATGCACCGCCTCGTCCGTTGTTTGCAGCGTCTGCGTGGCGGCGTCGAGCGGTACGGTGCGCGCTCTTGGCCAGGGGATCGAGCGTCGCGTCGAGGTGATCCGCAAGCCGGCCGACCGCGGCGAGAGCCTGTTGCGCGGTGTCGGCAAGCTCACGTAGCCGCAATTGTGTCAGCTGGTTCCGCAGCTGGCCGAGCTCCGACGGCACCGCTGGAATCTCCGGTACGCCCGGGGCCGCACCGACCAGTTGTGCCGGCGTGCCGGGCCGGAAATCGAGATCTACGCGGAGCTGACCGGTGACGATGCTCTGCAGCGCCAGTTGCGCTCGCAGTCCCGCGCGAACCAGTTGCTCGAAATCTGGCTCATAGCGGTTCAACCTCTTCCCTTCCAAAATCACCTTGTTCCGCTCGAGTTCCAGGAAGACGGGAGTTCGCGCAGTCATGGTTTCAGTGGAGAAGACGACGGCCATGCTCTGGACCGACCCGATGCGCACGCCGTGGAACGTTACCGGTGAGCCAACGTCGAGCCCCGCGAGCGACTCGCTAAAGAACACGACGACGCGCGTGCTCGTGGCGAAAAGCCGCATACCTCCGAAGAACAAGATACCGGCAACAACGAGAGCAAGGGCGCCAAGGATGAAGGCGCCGACAACGGCGGGTCTAGAGCTCATGGCTGACTTTCCTCGGGCTCGGACGGGGTCTAATCGTCCTCGCTCCATGAAGGCGCGCACGGTTGGGTGATCGCACGCATCACGCAATGCCCGCGGCGAGCCGTGTGCGATCGCTGTTTTGGTGTCCGCGTCCAAAAAGACACCGTCATCGCAGATTCCAAAGAGGCTCGGCAGTTCATGGCTCACGATTACGACGGTGGCGCCGAGACCCTTGCTCAATTCGAGAATCAGTTCATCGAGCCGCTCGGATGTAATCGGATCGAGGCCCGCGGATGGCTCGTCGAAGAACAGGATTTCGGGGTCGAGGGCGAGAGCCCGAGCAAGGGCTGCGCGCTTGCGCATGCCTCCCGAAAGCTCGGCCGGCATCCTGCCGGCAGCCGTTGCCAATCCCACGAACGAGAGTTTGAGCTGGACGAGAACGGCGATCGCATCGGCGGCGAGGCTTGTGAACATTTGCAGCGGGAGCGCGACGTTCTCGGCCACTGTCATCGAGCTCCACAGCGCGCCGCTCTGGAACAGCACGCCGAAGCGGCGGCTGATCGCCGCGCGTCGCGCCTCGGTGGCGGCCCAGTAATCCTCGCCGTCCACCGCGATCGTCCCGGAGGATGGACGCAGCAAGCCGATCATCGCTTTCAGCACGGTGCTCTTGCCGCAGCCACTGCCGCCCATGATCGCGAAGATCGAGCCTTGACGAATCGAAAAGCTCAGCTCGCTTTGAATGACGCGCGTGCCAAACGCGACCGTAAGATCCTTTACCTCGATTCGCTCCTCGGCAGTCCGCTGCGGTGCCATGGCTTCATATCCCAAGCGCATTGGTGCAGACGGCAAATATCGCATCGAGGGCTATTACCCCGACAATTCCGGCCACGACCGCTTCGGTCGCGGCGTGGCCCACATCCGCGGCACTGCGTCCGGCTCTCAACCCGATCTGACAGCCCGCCAGTGCGACGAGGGCGCCGAAGACGACGCTCTTCGCAAGGCCGATTGCGAACTGCGTGCCGGCCACAGCGCCGCGAAGCTGCTCCATGAAAGCTCGCTGATGTGAGGTCCAAGGTCGCGATGCTGACGATGTATCCGCCAAAGAGCCCGAAAGCGCAGCCATAGAGGTAGAGCAACGGCATCATCGTAACGAGAGCCGCAATCCGCGGCAGCACAAGGAAGTCAAAGACCGGGATTCCAAGCGCGTTCAGGGCGTCGATTTCCTCGTTGCCTTGCATGGTGGCAAGATGCGCGGCGTATGCGCCGCCCGTGCGTCCTGCCATTACGATGCCGGTCACGATCGCCGCCATCTCGCGAACCACGGCGATACCGACGAGATTGGCGACGTAGATCCCGGCGCCGAAACGCTGCAACTGTACTGCGCCGACGAAGGCGAGAATCGCGCCGACGAGTCCGTTGACAAGTGCGACGATGCCGAGCGCCCCGGCTCCGGCTTCGCGCACGCATTGCAGTACATCAACGGCGCGTGTGCGCGTGCGACCGGCGAAGGCCGCAGCGCCCCGCAGTGCGGTTTCCCCCACAAGCGCCGCAACCCCCACGGTTATGGACCACGCATCGAAATACGCCTCGCCGACGCGCGTCGTCAAAGACGGATGGGGCACCGCGGTATCGGCGGCTTCAGGCGCGCCCGCGGATGCCAGAGCGAGCAGCCGTCGCGCCGTTTCCGGAAAGCCGGAGTTGTCGATCGGCACGGGTTGAGCGCGCCCCGCGCCGGCTAAGTCGCGGAGCATCTTCAGAAAAGCGATGAGAGCGATGTCCCACCGACCGAGACTGCTGACGTCCACACGCAGTGTCGTCCCATCAGCTTGATCGAGAATATGGCGTACCTCGGCGGCACTGCGAATGCCGGTCTCGCAGGCGATCCAGTCGCCTGTCAGCCGCAGGTCCGCCGCCAGCCCGTGCCGTTCCAGACGCCATCCCGGTGGCCGCGAGGTCGCGGAACTCACAACGCTCCCCCTCTCTCTAGCCACTGGTCACGTTCGGTTGAGCCAAGGCTTCCCGCTTTGACCTATGTCATCCATGGTTGAATGGGCCGCCGGTGCTGCTGTGGGCGGAAAGAGGCGGTGTCTCCCAGGCGCACGACGTGGCGCCGCCGGTTAATACAATTGAGCCAGCCCTTTGCCGCCGGGGCACGAGAACTTGGGGCGGACCTGTGCTACGCCACACGCATCCGATCCCCCAGGGGCGTCGGTTTCTCGCCGCGGTAATCATAGAAGCCGCGGCCGGTCTTACGGCCGAGCCAACCGGCCTCGACGTATTTGACGAGGAGAGGGCACGGCCGGTATTTCGAATTGGCCATGCCTTCATAGACGACCTGCATGATCGCGAGACACGTATCGAGCCCGATGAAATCGGCGAGCTCGAGCGGACCCATGGGGTGATTGGCGCCGAGTTTCATCGCGAGATCGATCCCCTCGACCGACGCCTCGCCCTCATGCAGCGCGTAGACTGCCTCGTTGATCATGGGCAACAGGATGCGGTTGACCGTGAATCCCGGAAAGTCGGCGGCATCGACCGGCGTCTTGCCGAGCCGCACCGCCAGATCGCGAATTGCGTGGTAGGTCTCGTCATCCGTCGCGATACCACGGATCAACTCGACCAATCGCATCACCGGCACCGGATTCATGAAATGCATGCCCATGAACTTGTCCGGACGATCGGTCGACGCCGCAAGGCGCGTGATCGAGATCGACGACGTATTCGTCGCAAGGAGCGCCTGTGGTCGTAGCAGCGGAACCACCTTGGAGAAGATGACACGCTTCAGGTCCGCATTCTCGGTCGCGGCTTCGATGACGAGGTCGGCATCACCGACAGCGGCGAGGTCGGTTCCGTGCTGAATCCGCCCCAGGGCCGCTTCCACTGCGCCGGCCGCGATGGTGCCGCGCCCGACTTGGCGCTCCATGTTTCGGCGGATCGCCTGGAGAGCGCGCTCCAGTATCTCGGCGCCGACGTCGATCAGGTCGACGCCGAGCCCGGCCAGCGCCGCCACATGCGCAACGCCGCTGCCCATCTGCCCGGCACCGACGACGGCAATTCGTTCAATCATCGCGGCCTCCCAAATGGGCGTGCAGAGTCGAACTGCAGTAGCCTTCGCAGTCGCTTGCTCATTTGGGTCTCCATCCGAGGAAGCATTTCAACGTCATTAGATCCGAGATACCGAGCGCCAGCATGCCTCAGGGCGTCATGTTTGACCGCGCGTGCCGGCCTACAACTTCATCGGCACTCCCGCCGGCGGCAAAAAAGCAGAATGTCTGATCTATCCGTTTTAGTCCTCGGAGCCGACACGATAGCGAACCGGCGGAACTCCGAACCGATTCTTGAACAACCGGCTGAAATGCGACGAGCTGCTGAAGCCGTATGAGAAGCAGACGTCGGTTATCGAACGGTGCAACTGGCTCGGGTCTCGGAGCGCGTCAGCGCAGCGGATAAGCCGACGCTGCCAGAGATAGCTCGATACGGATCCGGCCGGATCATCGTCGAAAAGTCGGTGCAGGCCACGGACGGAAATGTTGCAGGCGTGCGCAATTCGCTCGACCGAGAGCTCGGGATCAGCGAACTGCGCCTCGATATAGGCCTTGACCCTTATCAAACGTTCGTCACGGTGTCCGATCACCGGCGGCGTCTCGATCTGCTCGCGCAAGGCGTCCCACGCCATTTCGGTGATGGCCGCACCCAGTTTTCTCCCGCTGAATATTGGGATACGGCGCATCTCGCCGAAGGTCTCATTCACCATGGCGTGCAGGACCCGCGACAATCCCATCCTGCCGTTCCATCGACGTGCGACGCCGCGCTCGCAGAGGGCGACAATCGCTGCATCGGACGGGCGCGGCAGATTGATCGCGAACGCTTCGAACTCGCGGCTCGTGATCGCGTACTCGTTCGGCTGCTTCGAATCGATCAGGGTCCAGTCGCTCGGGGTCAGAATGCAAGTGCGGTCGCGCTGGACGAATTTGCAGCTCCCTCTGGAGACCAAAACGAGCATCATCGGGGTTGGCAATGTCGGTGTCGGTGTGGTCAGTGAGCGGGTGAACCGATGATTGGTGGACGCCACCTTGCACAAGAGCATTTCACCGAGCGCGCCACATTCGATGCGCCCCATAAACGGGCCTTCGTCCGTCGGGAGGCAACGCACCGCTTCCTGCTCGCGAAGCACAGGATCGACTCGCCCGACATAGGCGCTGAGCGTGTCCTCCCACGCGCGCAGCCGGCCGCTGGGTCGCTCCACTTCCACGGAAACAACCGCGGCTGCTGCCAAGGTCTGAGTCTCCCTTGTCTGGGTTCGATATCTTTCCGCACAAGGCCAGGAGCGGCCTTGACCTAGATCAACCCCATGGAGCCGGTGCGCCGGTCACCTAGCCGGCACACGCAGTCAATCTTGGCATGGCGAGGCAAGCGCCGGGAGGGCTGCCAAGCTATAGATGCAATTCGCCAACGCGACGGCGTTACGCTGACCGAGGATTCGTCGTCCGCGGCGGGAAAGAAGACTTGCCCTAAAAAGTGGCATTTGTTGCGATGCTTCACAAACAAAATCAGGGAGTACGCCCAATGGATGAGAAATCAAAATCATCGGGGACGCATCGGTTCCCCGATCTCACGGATGTCCCAGCACTTTGGCAATCAGCGTTCAAGCAGAGCGAAGATTGGATGCAGCCCAGCTTTGCGGCGCTTGAAGATGTGCAGGCCGCTTCTCAACGATGGATGACGCATCGCCTTGAGGATTTCCAGAAAGCGGTTGATGCAACTCGGCGGATGGCGGAGTGCAAGGACTTCGCGCAGGCGGCGGCGATCCAGCAGCAGTGGCTCTCAGAATGTACGCGGCGGCTTATTGCCGACTGGACGGCATTGGCGAGTCCGGCGGCGAAGAAGAGTTCGCAGCACGGTGAGGGCACCAAGAAAGCAGCCGAGTGATCGGCGCCGCTTGTGTGGCCGGCCGACCTGACATAATCAACAAAGGAGGCGAAGATGGCGCTATTCATGTATCAACTGGCCTACACGCCCGAGTCTTGGGCCGCCCAACTCAAGAATCCCAAGAGCCGTGTGGAGACCGTCGGCCGCAGTCTGTGCGAGGCTGCTGGAGGGAAATTCGTCGCCGCCTGGTACTGCTTCGGCGAATATGACGCCATTCTCATCGCGGACATGCCGGATGCTGAAAGCATGTCAGCGGTCGCGCTCGCGGTCGCCGCGGGCGGCGCAGCCAAAGCCGGCAAGACGACGGCGTTGATGACCGGCGCGCAAGCTGTGGCGGCCATGACGAAGGCTGCGACCGTCGCCACGTCCTATAAGCCTGCTAAGCCCGTCCGTTAGGACAGCTTCCGCCGCGGCCCGGCGATCGGTTCCGGTACCGCACGAACATGTCGCCGGCCCATAGGCTCGGTGGCGCTGACACGATGTTGCCATTCTTCGACAGCCGTACGTGTCGTACCGCGCCACGGGCCGATTGGCAGCTCAGGCGAATCTCCACGGCAGCGCCAGGGCCGGCGCTGATCCTTCGCAAAGAGCTGAGGTTGATCTAGCTCAATGCTGCAATGCGTGACGAGCTTTAAGAACTTAATCGAGGCGATGCTCCAGGGTATGCACGAGATGTGCACCCTGATGTTTGATCGGAGGGGCTGCCCATGGTGACTAAGGTTCAGCCAGCACAGGTGAAGCCGGAACTTCCGCGGCCGATGCCGAAAGCCTCGCCAGGCAAATCAAAGGACGCAGCCGAGCGCGAGCAGCCCGACGGCTCTCCGATGACCCGAAGCGCGCTTCCGTCCAGTGATGACGCGAAGCCGCCGCATAAGGCCGAAATGCCCGCTCGCCGGAACCAAAATGCCGCAGCCGATCTGCGGCGAATCGAGGACCGCTTTTCCTATCAGAGTATCGATCGCGCGCTCAAAGCCAATCTTGCGCGGCTGACGTTCGGTCTAAGTCCTGCGGTAATGGCCGAACAGACCTTCGACTGGCTCGTTCATCTTGCGGTCTCGCCGGGCAAGCAGCTGCAATTGGTCGAGAATTGGCTGCGCATGATTGGACAATTCGGGCTTTATGCGGCGCAAAGCGCAGCCAATAGCGAAGTTCCGCCATTCATAGCCCCGTCGCCGCACGATCGGCGGTTTGCAGGCGAGGCCTGGCAAAAGTGGCCTCATAACCTCGTCTATCAGTATTTTCTCTTGCTGGAGCAATGGTGCGACCATGCCACCACGGGGGTGGACGGCGTCGCGCAGCGCAACGAACGCAGGTTGTCGTTCACGGCCCGCCAGATTCTCGATGTTTTCTCGCCCTCGAATTTCCTTTTGACCAATCCGGAAGTGGCGGCGAAGACGATCGCCCAAGGCGGACAAAACCTCGTCCAAGGATTTCAAAACCTGATCGAGGACTGGCAAAGGTCGACAAGCGGCGGGCCTCCCGTCGGTGCCGAGCAGTTCGTTGTCGGGCAGAACCTTGCGATCACGCCCGGCAAGGTCGTTTTTCAGAATCGGCTGATCGAGCTCATCCAATATTCGCCCGCGACAAGCGAAGTCTACGTCGAGCCAGTTCTGATCGTGCCCGCCTGGATCATGAAGTACTACATCCTCGACCTCTCGCCCCAGAACTCGCTGGTCAAATACCTGGTGGAGCGGGGCCACACCGTATTCATAATCTCGTGGAAGAATCCCACGTCTGAAGATCGCGATCTCGGGCTCGATGATTATCGCCGGCTCGGCGTCATGGCGGCGCTCGATGCGATATCGTCCATCGTTCCGGAGCGCAAAGTGCACGCGGCAGGCTACTGCATCGGCGGAACGATGCTGACGATCACGGCGGCCGCAATGGGCCGCGATGATGACGACCGTCTTGCGTCCATGACATTGTTCGCCGCTCAGGCTGAGTTCAGCGAAGCAGGCGAGCTCATGCAGTTCGTTACGGAGAGCCAGGTTTCGTATCTCGAGAACATGATGTGGGACCGCGGTTATCTGGACACGTTTCAGATGGCCGGCGCTTTCCAAATTCTGCGCTCCAACGATCTCGTCTGGTCCCGCTTCGTCCGCGAGTACCTGCTCGGCGGCCGGCAGCCTATGAACGACCTGATGGCGTGGAATTCCGATGCGACGCGCATGCCCTACCGCATGCATTCCGAATATCTGCGCCGACTTTTCCTCAATAACGACCTCGCGATGGGACGATTTGTGATCGGTGATCGCCCGGTCTGGGTCACGGACATTCGCGCTCCAATCTTTGCAGTCGGCACGGTGGCAGACCACGTCGCGCCCTGGCGGTCCGTTTACAAGGCGCACCTCCTACCGACCATCGAATTGACGTTCGTGCTTTGCAGCGGCGGACATAATGCGGGCATCGTCAGCGAGCCTGGCCATCATGGACGCACGTATCAGATCCGCAAACGGTCGCCCGGAGAACGTTACATAGATCCGGATACTTGGCAGGCCGAAACGCCCGTCCGCCAGGGATCCTGGTGGCCCGAGTGGGAATCGTGGCTGGCCGAAAAGTCGACGGGGAAGGGCGCGCCGCCCTCGATGGGCGCTCCCGAGAAAGGATTTGCACCGCTGCGCGATGCACCGGGCCTTTACGTCCTCGAACCGTGACGATCGCGGCGAACAAATTGCGGAGGCGTCCGTGGGCGCGAGCGAGTTTCTGACGGTTTCCGCGGCCTTGGGTCCCGCTTCGCGGATCAGCCCGGGGACCGTTCCCGCGTATGCGGAAACCAGGGCTAGCAACGTGCGACGTTGGCCCCGCACTTGCGGAGCGATGACAAGGACGCGGGCCGATCTGAACGCATTATGCCTCAGCTATGAGGGAGTGGCGTCCGCGCTGCGGCTCACGTGCAACGCAATATTCGCGACAATTCTGCTTGCAGGCTGCACCGTCGGCCCCGATTTCACGCCGCCCAAGGGCCCGCAGGAAGTGACTTACACGCCTCAGGGCGCGGCCGAGAAAAGCGCCGGGAACCAACATTTTGCCGTCGGCGAGAAGATTGTTGGCGACTGGTGGGCGCTCTATCGCTCGGACCCACTCAACACGGTCCTCCAGCAAGCGATTGCCGGCAATCGTTCCCTGGTCGCGGCAAAGGCAACACTCGCTGCGGCACAGCAGGCGCTCCTCGCCACGCAAGGCGGGCTGTACCCGCAAATTGACGCCAACGCCGGCGCGCAGCGCCAACACGACAATGGGGCGCAATTCGGCCTCAAGACGCTACCGCCCGGATTCCCGCCCTATTCCAGCATTTATCACGTCGGCGGCACGGTCAGCTATACGCTCGACATCTGGGGTGGCACGCGGCGCGCCATTGAGGAGAGCGCCGCGCTCGCCGACGCCGCATATTTCGAGCTGAACGCTGCGTATCTGACGCTGACGGCTAATGCGGTTGTGGAGGCAGTTACCATCGCCTCGTTGCGCGCGCAAATCGCGACCGTCGGCGACATCATCGCCGACGACCAGACGAATTTGCGCCTCGTCGAGAGCGAGGTGCGCAACGGGGTCGCGACGCAGCTCGACATCGAAACCGCCCAAAGCCAGCTCGCCACCGACGGCACCCTGCTACCCCCCTTGCGCCAACAGCTCTCGGCGGCTCAGCACGCGCTCGCGGTACTCGCCGGGGAGGCGGCCGGCGGCTGGTCGCCGCCGGATTTCGACCTTGACGCATTATCGCTTCCCACGGAATTGCCGCTCAGCCTGCCCTCGGGCCTAATGCGCCAGCGCCCCGACTTTCTTGCAGCCGAAGCCCAGCTGCATGCCGCCTCTGCAGCTGTAGGCGTAGCCACTGCGCAGCTATACCCGAACATCACGATCGACGCAGCGACGGCGTTCCAGACAGTGGCGGCCAGCAGTCTTTTTCACGGCGCCAGCAACATATGGTCGGTGGGCGCGAACCTCACTGCGCCGATCTTCCATGGCGGAACGCTCGAGGCGGAACGCCGGCGCGCCGAAGACGAGTTCAATCAGGCGCTCGCCAGCTGGGAACAGACGGTGCTGCAGGGTTTCGCGCAAGTCGCCGACACGCTCGACGCGCTCGGCCACGACGCCGAGCTCCTGGCCGCCGAGCAACGCGCTTTCGAAGCAGCGAGCAGGTCACTTGCCCTCAACCGCCGCGCCTACAGCATCGGCTCGGTCGGCATTCTCCAGGTGGTCGATGCCGAGCGTCAGTTGGGCGAGGCGCGGCTCGGCGTCGTGCGCGCCCGGGCGCAGCGCTACCTGGACACGGCGCAGCTGTTCGTCGCAATGGGCGGCGGATGGTGGGAGTGGAGCGGGACGCAGCGCTGAGGGAGGCAATGCGATGAGAGCACCATTCCAATGCCCAAGGCCGCTGGCCTCGTCCGCGGCATTTAGCGTGTCCTTATCCGGTCGACGATGGGAAGGCACCACTTTGACGGTGCGACCGCCGTTATCGCGGCGGATTGCGCCAAGCTGATTACAGGAGAGATGGTTCATGTCAACGGGGGATACCGCATCGCCGGACAGCGCGAAACGCGAGCCGCGAGGCGCCGAGTCTCACGAGGCAGGCGGCACGACCGCGGCGCCAAAAGCGGCGCCAGGGAAAAGGAAGCGATTAGGGCCAGTCGTGATCGTGGCGTGTCTCCTGGCGCTGGCAGGAGCGTACGGCTGGTATTGGTGGCAGCAGCAGTTGCATGCGCTTCCTCCCGGCATCGCGTCGGCGAATGGACGGCTTGAAGCGGAGCAAGTCGAAATCGCGACCAAGTATCCCGGCCGGATTGCCGTCGTCCTCGCCAAGGAAGGACAAATTGTGGACAAGGGAGAAGTCGTCGCGCGAATGGACACAGTCGAGCTCCAGGCCCAGCTGCAGGCGGCACAGGCGCAGGTCCGCAAGGCCGAACACGAAAGAGACCAGGCACAGGCGCTGATCGCGCAGCGCGAGAGTGAACGAACCCTCGCAACGCAGGAGCTGCAGCGCACCATCAACCTCCGTAAGGAGGGATTGGCGCCGACTGAGCAGCTCGATCAGCGGCAGAGCCAGTTGAAAGTGGCTCAGGCGGCCATTGATACAGCAGTTGCTTCGGTGGACGCGGCGAAGGCCACCATCGCGGCCAGCGAGGCGGAAGTCGCACGGCTCCAGTCGCAAATCGACGACTCGACGCTTGTTGCCCCGGCTCGTGGGCGGATCCAGTACAAGCTCGCGCAGGCGGGCGAGGTCCTGCCCGCGGGCGGTCGGGTCTACACGCTCCTCGACCTGTCGGACGTTTACATGACGACCTTTTTCCCGGCGCACGACGCCGGTCCGCTCACGCTCGGCGGCGAGGCGCGCGTAACCCTCGACCCTCTTCCGGGATACGTCTTCCCAGCAAAGGTGACGTTCGTCGCCACCGAGGCGCAGTTCACGCCGAAGACCGTCGAGACCGCCGAGGAGCGCGAGAAGCTCATGTTCCGGGTCAAATTGACAATCGACCCCGAGCTGCGCACCCGATACGAGAATCAGGTTAAGACGGGCCTGCGCGGCATTGGCTTCGTGCGAACCGATCCGAATGTCACCTGGCCCGCCAATCTCGCCGTGAGGCTGCCGTGACAACTCCGCATGCTGCTGAGCTGCGAGGGGTCTCGCATCGATATGGCCGGACTGTCGCGCTCAATGATGTGAGTATCGACATCCCTGCCCGCTGCATGGTGGGGCTCATTGGTCCAGATGGCGTGGGAAAGTCGACGCTGCTGGCGCTCTCTGCCGGGGTTCGCACCATTCAGGAGGGCGAGGTCTTCGCGCTCGCCGGCAGCATGGGTGATGCCGAGCATCGCCGATCGAGCCTTCCTCGCATTGCCTACATGCCGCAAGGGCTCGGGCGAAACCTGTACCCGACCTTGAGCGTGTTCGAGAACCTCGATTTCTTCGGCCGGTTGTTCGATCAGGGGAAATCTGAGCGTGATCGGCGCATAGGGGAGCTCGTTGTGGCAACCGGGCTCGATCCGTTTCTCGACCGCCCGGCCGGCAAGCTATCAGGTGGCATGAAGCAGAAGCTCTCGCTCTGCTGCGCGCTCATTCACGATCCGGATCTGTTGATCCTCGACGAACCGACCACGGGTGTCGACCCGCTGTCGCGCCGCCAGTTTTGGGAGCTGATCGACCGCATCCGCGCCCGGCGCCCGAGCATGAGCGTCATGGTTGCGACCGCGTACATGGAGGAGGCGGAGCGATTCGACTGGCTTGCCGCGATGGATGGAGGCCAGGTGATCGCCAGCGGCACGCCCGCGGAGCTGATGGCGCGCGGCCATGCAACCACCCTCGACGATGCGTTCATCAACCTCCTGCCGGAGGCCAGACGCGCTGGCCACCAAGCCGTCGTCATCGGTCCGCGCGCTACCGTCGGCGGTCCGCCCGCGATCGAGGCGGAGGGACTCACATGCCGGTTCGGCAAGTTCACAGCGGTCGATCACGTGAGCTTCCGCATTGAACGGGGCGAGATCTTCGGCTTCCTCGGCTCCAACGGCTGTGGGAAGAGCACCACGATGAAGATGCTGACCGGCCTCTTGCCGGCCACGGAAGGGGAGGCGCTGCTCTTCGGGCAGGCGCTCGATGCCGGCGACATGGCGACGCGCCAGCGCGTCGGCTACATGTCGCAATCCTTCTCGCTCTATGGCGAACTCACCATCCGGCAGAACCTTGAGCTCCATTCGCATCTGTTCCGCCTGCCCGAGGATCGTAGAGAGACGCGCGTGCGGGAAATGCTCGAGCGGTTCGATCTGCTCCGCGTCGCCGACAGCCGGCCCGAAAGCCTGCCCCTCGGGCAAAAGCAGCGCCTGCAACTCGCCGTCGCGGTCCTGCACCGACCCGAGGTGCTGATCCTCGACGAGCCCACCTCAGGCGTCGACCCGGTCGCCCGCGACGGATTCTGGCGATCCCTGATCAGCCTCTCGCGCGACGAAGGCGTGACGATCTTTGTTTCGACCCATTTTATGAACGAAGCGGAGCGGTGCGACCGCATTTCGCTGATGCATGCGGGCAAGGTTCTGGCCGTCGGCGCGCCCCGCGACCTGACGCAACGCCGGGGCATGAAGAGCCTCGGGGACGCGTTTATCGCCTATCTCGAAGACGCCGCCGGATTCGAACCCGGTGCAAAGCCGGCGGACGCCGAGGTGCCGCTCGAACCCGTGGAAGCCGGGCTTCGGCCGAACTTGACAAGCCGGCGATTCGATCCGCGCCGCCTCTGGGCCTATGCGCGGCGAGAGACGATGGAAATCCTGCGGGATCCAATCCGCCTCGCGTTCTCGGTCCTCGGCCCTCTCATCTTGTTGGTGGCCGTCGGTTACGGCGTCTCGTTCGATGTCGAACACCTCGCCTACGCCGTCTTCGACCAGGATCAGACGAACGAGAGCCGGGAATGGCTCGAAAACTTCTCGGGATCCCGATACTTCACCGAACATCGTGAAATTGCCAGCGAGACCGAGCTCGAGCAGCGTCTGAAGAGCGGAGAGTTGGCGGCGGCAGTCGAGGTCCCGCCGAACTTCGGCAAGGATCTGGTGAGCGGCAAGCAGCCCGAAGTCTCCGTCTGGCTGGACGGCGCGATGCCGTTCCGCGCCGAGACGGCAAGCGGCTATGTCACTGGGCTCGGGCTATCCTATTTGACCGATCAGGCTGCAAGGGGCCACGTCACGGGTCTTGATCGGCCGCCGGTCAACGTCGAAGAGCGCTTTCGTTACAACCAAGCGTTCAAAAGCGTTTACAATACCATCCCTGGCACCGTCATGCTCGTGATGATCCTGTTCCCCACGATGATGACGGCTGTGGGCGTCGCCCGCGAGAAGGAGACCGGGTCGATCGCCAATTTCCGGTCGACGCCGATCACGCGGATAGAATTTCTGCTTGGCAAGCAATTGCCATACATCGCCATCGGCATCGCCAGCTTCCTGACGGTCCTGCTCCTGGCGATATACGTGTTCGGCGTGCCCGTAAAGGGATCGGCCGCGACGCTGTTCACCGCAGTCCTTATCTACATCGACGCGGCCACCGCCTTCGGCCTGCTCGTCTCCTGCTTCACGTCCACTCAGGTGGCCGCAATCTTCACGTCAATGATCCTGACCGTCGTCATCGGCGTGAACTTTTCGGGACTGCTCGTTCCCTTCTCATCGCTTTCGGGACCCGCTCTTTGGATCGGCGTCAGCTTCCCGTCGTTATGGTTCACGCAAGTCAGCCTCGGTACTTTCACGAAGGGCTTGGGCTTCGCCGAACTCTGGTTTGACATCGTGATGGTGCTCGTCTTCGCGCTGGTTTTCATGACCGCAGCAGTGCTGATACTGCGTAAGCAGGAGGCGTGATATGCGGCTTGACAACGTGCTCAGGCTCGGCGTCAAGGAGCTTCACAGCCTGCGCGCGGATCCGATCCTGTTCGTCCTGATCTTGTATTGTTTCACCCTCGCGGTGTATTCGCAGGCGACCGGGGCGAAATACGACGTTGAGCACGTGTCCGTCGGGATCGTGGACGAAGACCATTCCGAGCTCTCCCGAAGAATAGCCAGCGCAGTCCTCGAGCCGTATTTCAAGCCGGCCGTCGAGATAACGGCCGACCAGATCGATCCTGGGATGAATTCCAGCCGCTTCGTGTTCGTCCTGGAAATTCCTCCCAAATTCGAATCCGACGCTCTCGCGGGGCGGCGCCCAACGGTGCAAATCGATGTCGATGCAACCGCGGTGTCGCAGGCCGGCATCGGCGCCACCTACCTGCAGAACATCATCGCGCAGGAGACCTCGAGCTATCTGCAACACAACGAAGGAGCCGCAAACATCCCGATAAATCTCGTCGTCCGGACCGTGTTCAACCCGAACCGCAAGACCGAGTGGTTCCTCTCGATCATGGCGGTGATCAACTTCATTACGGTGCTCGCCATCATTCTGACGGGATCGGCGCTCATCCGCGAACGCGAACACGGAACGGTCGAGCATCTGCTGGTGATGCCGGTCCGGCCGGCGGAAATCATGATCGCGAAGATCTGGGCGAATGGCCTCGTGGTCGTCGTCGCTGCCGCCCTGTCGCTGTGGTTCGTGTGCCACGGCGTGCTTCGGGTGCCGCTCGCCGGATCGATGCTGTTGTTCCTTGCCGGTACGGTCCTTTACCAATTCTCCGTCGGGGCGCTCGGCATTTTGCTCGCAACCTTCGCCGGTACGATGGGCCAGTTCGGTTTGCTCATGATACCGGTGCTGATCATCCTCATGCTGCTGTCAGGCAGCACCACGCCGTTCGAAAGCATGCCGATCTGGGTGCAAGATGCGATGCAATTCACTCCCACCACGCATTTCGTGAGCTTCGCTCAGGCCGTGCTCTATCGGGGCGCCGGTCTCGACATCGTCTGGGGCGATATCGCCGCGCTCGCCGCCATTACGCTCGTGTTTTTCGGCGTCTCGCTGATTCGGTTCAGGACGACCATTGCGAGTTTTCAATGACGCAAAACCGAGCCCTTCTGACGAATGCACTCAATCGGAGGTCCACATGCCGCAATCCAATCAGCAAGTTGTTGTTTCGCCGATCGACGAGGCAGGCGTCTCGCGCAGCAAGGAAACAGGGGGCCTGGCTCTCACCAATCGGACGTTCGACGAGCTCAGCATCGGTGATTCCGCGTCTTTGGTCCGGATTGTCGGGCGCGATGACATCGAGCTGTTTGCCGCGGTTTCCGGCGATGTAAACCCGGCTCATCTCGACAAGGTCTTCGCCTCGACCGATCTCTTCGGACACATCGTGGCCCATGGCATGTGGACTGGCGCGCTCATATCGGCTCTGCTCGGCACGCGGCTTCCAGGACCCGGCACGATCTATCTGGGACAAGATCTGCGCTTCCGAAAACCTGTTTCGCCAGGCGATACGATCACGGCAACCGTGACCGTGCAGGAAAAGCGGCCAGAGAAGCGGATCGTGATCCTGAATGCTCGTTGCACGAACCAATCCGGCGACGAGGTCCTGACAGGCACGGCAACCGTGATTGCGCCCGCGACCAAGATCACCTGGCCCAGACCAGCATTGCCCGAGGTGACGCTGCGCCACCACGATCGCTACGAAAATTTCGTGAAAGAAGCGCGCGACCTTCCGCCAATGAGCACGGCGGTTGTCTATCCGTGCTCGCCCGATGCCATTCTCGCGGCAATCGAGGGGCACTCCGAGGGCCTCCTGGACCCCATCCTGATCGGGCCGGAGGACAAGATCCGCGCCGCTGCCGAAGCGGCGCAGGTCAGCTTGAACGGAATCCAGATCGAGGCGGCGGAGCATGGCCGCGCAGCGGCGGCACGCGCCGTGGAGCTCGCTGTCGCCGGAAAGGTATCGGCCTTGATGAAAGGCAGCCTGCACACCGATGAACTGCTCGCTGCGGTGGTCGCGCCGACATCCGGTCTTCGAACAGAACGGCGCATCAGCCATGTGTTTGCGATGGACGTGCCGGCCTATCCTAAACCTCTTATCGTCACGGACGCGGCGATCAACATCCGGCCGACGCTCGATGAAAAGCGCGACATCTGCCAGAACGCGATCGATCTGATGCACGTGCTGGGCGTTGCGGAACCGTTTGTCGCGGTTCTCGCGGCGGTAGAGACGGTGAACGCAAAAATGCCGGCAACGCTCGACGCCGCAGCCCTGACAGTGATGGCGGCGCGCGGCCAGATCACGGGGGCGAAGGTCGACGGTCCGCTTGCCTTCGACAATGCGATCAGCGCCGATGCTGCACGGATCAAAGGAATACAGTCGCCAGTGGCAGGGCATGCGGACATCCTGCTCGTCCCTGATTTGGAGGCGGGAAACATGCTCGCCAAGCAGCTGATCTATTTCGCGGGCGCCGATGCGGCCGGACTCGTGTTGGGCGCGCGGGTGCCCATCATCTTAACCAGCCGTTCCGATTCCCTGCGCGTGCGTATTGCGTCCGTGGCGCTTGCGAAGCTCGCCTCCGCGCGTCGTCATCCAACCATCGCGGTCACCCGATGACGCAGCAAATCCTCGTCGTCAATGGCGGCTCCTCGAGCATCAAGTTTTCGGTGTTCGAGAGCGAAACTGATGGATCGCTATCGCCCCGTGCGCACGGGCAGGTCCAGGGAATCGGCTTATCGCCGCAGCTCGAGGTCGCCGATGCGTCGGGGCGTAACCTCGCCAGGCAACCCGTGGCGCGGGGAGACCATCTGGGAGCGATCGAGGCGATACACGCATGGTTTGCCGCGCGACGGGATAGCGAGGCGCCCTTCAGCGGTGTCGGGCATCGCGTCGTCCACGGCGGCTCCACCTATGCCGAACCGGTGCTGATCGATGAGAAAGTAATTGCCACGCTTGAAGCGCTGGTGCCTCTTGCTCCGCTGCACCAACCTCACCATCTCGCGGCGATCCGCGCCATTCGCGCCATTGTGCCTGCGCTCCCGCAAGTTGCCTGCTTCGACACGGCCTTCCACAGATCGCAGCCGCCGGTGGCGCAGGAATTCGCCTTGCCCCGGGAGCTGACGGCCAAGGGCATTCGCCGCTACGGCTTTCACGGCCTCTCCTACGAATACATCGTCTCGATGCTGCCGCAGGTGGCGTCGGAATGCGCCGGCTGGCAAGCTCGTCGTGGCCCATCTCGGCAATGGCGCCAGCATGTGCGCCATCGACCGGGGGCGGAGCGTCGCCAGCACCATGGGCTTTACCGCCGTCGACGGTCTGCCCATGGGGACGCGGACCGGCGCGCTCGACCCGGGCGTGATCCTGTATCTGCTTCAGCATGAAGGGATGAATGCCGATGCGATCCAGAAGCTCATTTATGAGCGTTCGGGGCTCCTCGGCGTCTCCGGCCTGTCCAGCGACATGCGGACCCTGCTGGCGAGCGATCTCCCAGCGGCGAAGGACGCGGTAGCGCTTTTCGTCTATCGCATTGGGCGCGAGCTGGGTTCGCTCGCGGCGGCGCTTGGCGGGCTCGATGCCATCGTTTTCACCGGCGGAATCGGCGAGCACGCCGCCGAAATACGGGCGCAGGTATGCCGAGACGCAAAATGGCTGGGTGTGATTCTTGATGATGCCGCCAACCGCGCTGGCGGGCCTCGGATATCCCAAACCGGGTCCCGGGCTTCCGCCTGGGTCATTCCGACCGACGAGAATCTGATGATAGCGCGACACACATGGAACGTTCTCGCCACCAGGAGGCAGCAATGACTTTCCATATCCCGAAGGAGAGCCTACCGGTGCTTGCCGGCAAGGTAGGGCTCGTGACCGGCATCGCGAACGAGCACTCCATCGCTTATGGCTGCGCCTGCGCCTTCCGCGCAGGGGGTGCCAACCTTGCGATCACATACCTCAACGAGAAGGCGAAGCCGTTCGTCGAACCCCTAGCGCGCGATCTCGGCGCCGAGCTCTTCCTGCCGCTCGAGGTTCGCGACCCGGCCCAAATGACCGCGGTCTTCGACACGATCCGAGCGCGTTGGGGCCGCCTCGACTTTCTGTTGCATTCGATGGCGTTTGCGCCGAAGGCTGATCTCCAGGGCCGGCTCGCCGATAGTTCGGTCGAGGGGTTCCTCATGGCGATGGACATCTCCTGCCACTCTTTCGTGCGCATGGCGCGGCTTGCGGAGCCGCTCATGACCGACGGCGGCGTGCTCGTCACCATGACATACTATGGTGCGGAGAAAGTCATCCCCCACTACGGCCTGATGGGGCCGGTCAAGGCGGCATTGGAATCCGCCGTGCGTTATCTCGCCTACGAGCTGGGGCCCAAGGGCATTCGCGTCCATGCGATCTCGCCAGGCCCGCTCAAAACGCGGGCCGCATCCGGGATCGCTCAGTTCGACGAGCTGCTGGCGGAAGCCGAGCAACGGTCTGCGGAGCGCGACCTCGTCGATATTATCGACGTCGGGGCGGCAACTGCATTTCTGTGCTCGTCTTATTCCAAGCTCATGACCGGCGGCACGATCTATGTAGACGCGGGCTATAACATTCGAGGCTGACGGCTCGCTTCGGAACGCCTCGGCTACCTAAGCGCGACCGTAGAGATCATTGGGAGGAAGCTGAATGGCGTCAGGCAAGGAGGATGCCGAGCAATTTGGCATATCGACCTTACGTCCATCGAGCCGCTATCGACCGTAGAGGGCGGCGGTGCTTGTCTTGGGTATAAGTCCCCCGATTTCTTGCGCCCTCCTCGCTAACGGCCTTGATCGGTGGGACCTGTTCGAACGTTCCGGCTCCATCACGACTGCCGTCGGCCTCCTCGTAGCCTCGCGCCGTTATATCCGGCAGGGGTTCTCGAACTGGCCCTTTTGCGCTTGTTCGATGAGTTTTGATCGAATGCCGCCGAGGTCTTGGAGGACATCATCACCGGTAAGCTGGGACTTAGCTCGCGCAATGCTTAGTGCGCGCTTCAGGTGAGACAAGAGGCCGATATCTCGCTGCGCGTTGGCTCGAAGCTGTCTCTTCCCCACAATTCTGGGTTCACGCTTGGAAAGCCGGAATGTTGATAAATCTTGAGTTAGCGCGCACCTTTCGCAGCCAGCGGCCGCGTAACCAATCTCGGTGAGGAAGAGATATGGATGTCGCATACGTTTCGGCACTCGCGGCGCTTGGCGGATCGGTGGTGGGTGGACTGATATCGGGTATCGCCACGTGGCTGGCACAAAGGTCCCAGATTTTAGCGGGGCACCGCTCCCATCAGATTTCCCATCGCGAGGAGCTTTTCCGGGATTTCATCCTCGCGGTGTCCAAAGCCCATGGTCAGGCGATGATCAACAACCAGCCGGATCTTCAAGCCCTCATCAGCATGTACGGCGCGATAAACAGAATGGAAATTTTGTGCTCCCCACGGACCGTTGCGTGCGCCCAACGGGCCGCGCAGGCGACGCTCGAAACTCAGTTCCAGCCGAGCAAGGAGTTGCCCGATATACTCGCGATGATAAAGTCAGGGACCTGGATCAATCCGTTGAGCGAATTCGCCGAGGCAGCGCGCGACGAGCTGCGAACGTTCTCGTCGAGATGAGCGCGCCATGGCCGCATTGAGAATGCCCTCTCCGCTGGCTCACGGTCAGTCGGCGGCAAATGAAAGACCCAGTCGGAAAATCAACGCCGTACAACGCGACATGATTTTCGCCCCCGCGCCGTCGGGATATCGGCAGCAACATAATTATCGCGAGGCAGGGGCACCGCTATTGATCTGGGTCAATCGCGTCTATTCAGACATGTAATTCAATCCGTCAAAAAAGGTCTGTCTAAACCAATTTCGACGCAGTTCAACACGCCGTATTACGGATTCCGGAGACGGGAGATGAACGTAGATCAACTCATCGAGAAAGCCCGCAAAATGGTTGGCTCCTTCCGCGTCACCAGCGGCAAGAAGTTTCGGCTGCGGGATATCGACCCCGGCGATACCTTGGGAATAGGGTCAGAGGAAAAGCCGCGCGCCAAAGTGGCGCTGGCCCTCGGCATTGAGGCGCTCGCCAAGCTCCAGGACAAGCTCTATGCACAGGACAGATGGGCTGCGCTCGTCGTACTTCAGGGCCTGGACGCCTCTGGGAAGGATGGCGTCATCAAACACGTGATGTCCGGCGTCAACCCGCAGGGGTGCCAAGTCCACTCATTCAAGACTCCCTCCGTCGAGGATCTCGACCACGACTATCTTTGGCGTTACATGAAATGCCTGCCCAATCGCGGGCATATCGGCATTTTCAATCGCAGCTACTATGAAGAAACGCTCGTGGTCCGCGTGCACCCGGAGATTTTAGCGCAACAGCGGATTCCATCATCCCTCGTTACCAAAGACATATGGAAAGAGCGCTTCCATGACATCTGCGCTTTCGAAGGCTACCTCGCCCGCAATGGCGTCGTGCCCATGAAATTCTTTCTGCACCTTTCGAAGGAGGAGCAGAAGCGACGCCTTCTGGAACGAACGGAGATGCCCGATAAATACTGGAAGTTTTCCGTCTCGGACATGGCTGAACGGACTAAATGGGATGATTACCAGGAGGCGTTCGAGGACATGATTCGCAATACTGCCACCAAGGACTGTCCATGGTATGTCGTGCCGGCGGACAACAAGTGGTTCGCTCACGGGATCGTTGCCGCCGCAATCATCGAAAGGTTGGCATCTCTCGACATGGCGTACCCTCGGATTGACAAGGTGAAACTCAGGGAAATCCAAGAGGCGAAAAGGGCGCTACTGAAAGCGAAATAAAACCATTCGCTATCGCCAGTGAGTTAGCCGGGGTTATCTCTTGGCACAGTCGTGTGGGGATGGGGGAAGTATCTCGGATGGTGGAGCTTCGGATATTTGCTGGTCTGGGCGCTGTTTGCGATACGGGACGTGTATCGGGATTCGGCGGGAAGGCGTCGAGCAGCGCAGCGAGCAGCTGCGTAGCCTATCGCAATGGCGCGCTGAAGCTTAAGGGACGATCACCAACATCCTTGGCGAGATTCCGGCGAGTTTCTGGGACACGCTGCCGATCAGGGCCTGAGAAAGCAGCCCACCGGCTCCCCGCCTTCCGACAACGATCGCCCTTGCGCCGGCCTCTTGGGCCGCCGCGATGAGCTCCTCGGCGCAAGGTCCCGAGCGCAATAGGGTATGGATTTTTCGTACTCCGACGGCTTCAGCACGTCGCGTAGCGTCATTCAGAATGCGCCGCGCCATGGTCTCGGCTACGTCGCCCATCGAGGCGTTGTCGGCGCGGGCAATTTGCTCCAGGACACGTTCCGAAGACCGATCTATTACATTCGCAACCCAAACCTCGACATCCAGATCGGCTGCCAGTGCACCGGCAGCTTCCACGGCGCGCGCCGCCCCTTCGGAACCATCGGTTCCGACCAGGATCGGACCCCATTTTCCGCCTTTTTTGGGGCTGCGCCTACTTCCGGCCGCCACATTCCGTGGGCTTTCAGAAGGCTCGTTCATGGTCAGCAATCCTATCCTTGTCCTCGAACATGCAAACCGTGAAGGCGCCGAATTTGCGGCCCGCCGGAACGCCTGAATTAACTGCGCCCGATAGAAGACCGCGACGAATGATCACCGGCCATTCGAAGGTTCGCGCTGATATGGATCAAATGCTCAACGCACATGGTCTGAGCCCAATTGACCAATTCTACCGCCCGCCATCTCAACGAGGTTTTCGTGTTACCTGCTTGAGGAAGCGTTCGCCTACCCTCTGTCGCTCTTATGGCCGATTTTGTCTGCTGCGTCCGGCATTGCTGGGCTGTCCTCGCGCCGCCGCGACGTAGGGGGCTGGCGCGCCGCGCTTATCGTCCAGGGCTCCTGTCCTGATCCGCTTGCCGGCGCATCGCGCTTTTCGAACATGGCCTCGATGCGCGCCTGGCGGCGCCTGACCTCATCGTTGCCGTCGCCAGCGGCGACGACGCGGCGAATCGCCGCGAGCGCAGCAGCGCGCTCCGACGCATCGTCGGGCAGCAGCTTGGGAATTGCCGTCGACGGCACGCGCCTCGTCTGAACGCAGCAAGAAGTATTGGGCCCGCACGAGGTCCTTAATTGCGCTGAGTTGGTGATGAGACACCGGGCGTGCTCCTCGCGGATCTGGTCCGGCACGCCACGGTCGAATAGCTCGCATCTGGCGAAGAGCATCGTCGGCGAAGCCGCGCTCGTGCCGCCTCCCGCCCCGGATCCCCATGCCAGATATGAAGAGCTCCCAGCGCGCGCGACGAACAGACCACCAGGCGTCAGGCAGGCCGCCGGCCGAAATGCGTGCATCGAATTCGGCTAACGCCTTGGCCGCGGCCGCCTCGCGCGCCACGTCGCGCCCGACCCGCGGCCGAGCCGTCGCGGCATCGGCGCGCAATCCCACCGCGGACTGCAGAAGCGGCGATCCATAGACCGACAGGAACAGCTGTTCGCAGAACTGGTCGCGCGCGTCGCGGTAACGGTTTAGCGCGTCGACGATCTGCTGCGATGCCTTCTCCTGCAATTGCAGGAACGGATTGTCCGGCGCGACCGCTCGACGATTGGCACGAACCTGCTCGGCGAGCGCGGCGATTGGCGCCATGAATGGGTTCTTGTCGGACAGGGTTTCGTAGGGTAGACGATGCGGGTGTAGGCGGCGCATCCAGGCCGCCGTGTAGTCGTTGGTCAGCTGTTTCACCGCGGGGCCGAAGAATGTGCGATAGAGGCCCTGGTTGGTCTCCGAGACGCGGGCGACCGTGGCGAAGCGGCGCTCGTCTTCGGCGTCGTTGCCGCCGAGTGCACGGATGTGGCCGAGCGTCCGCGCCTCGAAGCGCATGACGTAGTCGCCGGAAACCAGTTCCGGGTGGGCCGTCTCGGGGCCCTTGGGCGTAATCACGGCTTCATAGAGGCCGGGCGGCAGGACGTCGATCAGGTCCATCGTGTGAGCGAATTCCTCGTGCTCCTTCTTCGCCACCCCGGCCGAGACGAAGATGCCAAGATGGCCGATGCTCTGGTGCAGCGCATAGATGATCGTCTGGCCGTTGGCGACGATTTCGTCCTCATTGTTGTAGAGATCAAGGATCCAGCCGAGGGCCTGCTGGGGCGGGGTGATGTTGTCGCCCCAGGAGCAGAATGCAACGATCGGCGCCTTGATGTTGCGCAGATCGAGCCGCACGCCGTCAGAAGTATAAATCTCGCCCGAGGCGAGCTTGTTGCCGACGAAGAGCCCGTCGGCGATGTCCTGCATTTCCTTTGCGTTGAGCAGCACGGGGCTGCCCCACCACTTCTCGAACTCGAGATAGCGCGGCGCTTCCGTGTCAATCCCGGAATAGAGATTGTAGGATTTTTCCCAATAGGTATTCGCCGGGTTGAGGTACTCGAAGTTCCCGACAAGGTTGGCGCCGTCAAAGATACCGTTGCCGAGATCGCCGACGAGCGAGGTGAGCCAAGTGCCGCCGAGTATCCCGCCGGTATAGCGCATGGGATTCTTGCCATGGACGCCGGCCCAGTAGGAGAGGGGCGATCCCACAATTAGGAGCGGCCCAACGAGATCGGGCTGGATGGCGGCGGTCATCATGATCTGCCAGCCGGCCTGGCAGTTACCGACGAGGCAGGGCTTCGCCTCCGCTTCGACATGTCGTTCGCTGACCTTGCGGATGAACGCGGCCTCGGCGCGGCAGACATCCTCGACCGTCTGGCCCGGTACCGGCTCGGGCAGGAATCCGACGAAATAGCAGGGATGGCCAGCCGCGAGTGCCACGCCGATTTCGCTGTCGTGCTTCATGCCGCCGATCCCGGGTCCATGGCCGGCGCGCGGGTCGAAGACGATGAAGGGGCGCTTGCGCGGATCAATCTCGATGCCAGCCGGCGGCACGATACGGACCAAGCCGTAGTTTACGGGGCGCGGCAGCTCTCGGCCGTCCATGATGACTTCGAAATCGAAGTTGAGGACGTTGGGAGCCTGCTTCGCACTCACCTCGAAGTGGTTGTTGCCGCGCTGACGCAGGACGTCGAGGAAGAGCACCGAGCGCTGCCAGGCATCAACCCAGTAGTCGAAAGCCTGTTGGAAAAGCTGCATGCCGGGCCAGACCTGCAGAGCAGCCGGCACATGCAGACCGTCGGCCTCCTTGTGCCGCGTAGCGTCGGGGACCTCCTTGAGGACTTCTTGATGGGTTTGAGCGGCGAGGGTGATGGCACTCATTCTCCTCTCCTTTTCACAAGCCGATGCTACGCACCGGGCGAGCACGCGGGCTGCTATGGTGAGCTAGGCATAATGACCCTCATGCTCCGCCATCTCATGCAGTGATCTCCGCAATGGCAGTCACGGACGCCGCTGGCGACCGACAGTGCATGAGCAACAACGCGGTCCGTCGCGAGAAGCGTGTCGGGGCTGTCCGTGCTATAGCGGCATTTACGGCTTCGACCGCTAAGCCGATGAGCCTGATGGGCCTCGTCTGTGGGTCCTGATCTCCACGGCTTCATCGCCAAGCCTCGGTGAGATCAACAAAATCCTAGGTACCAAGTGATCCCGAAACATTGATCTGGATCAATCCAAAGAGGGCCAACCATCTATTGCTCTATGCCGAAATCGGCATCACCGCCGCGCTCTTCGCCACGTTCCTATGCGATCTCCTCGAGGACCGTCGCCGCGATGCAGAGAAAGTTGCACCGACGGCATTCACCGCGAACCACTCCTTATCTCGAGCCGGTATGAAGACATCGCCGCGAAAATCGAAGCGGAACGGAAGAAGGTCGGGCAATTGGCCTTTGCGGTGACGTCCCCGACAACTGCATCGATCGGCTTGCCGCCATAACGCGCCAGCACATCGCCGCCGGCGATGCCCTCTTCAGCGAGGGCGATCCGGCCGATCACATGATGAAGCTTACTTCGGGGACGGTTGAGATCTTCAAGACATTGCCTGACGGCCGGCGACAGATCATCGGCTTTCTCTTTGCGGGCGACTGCGCCGGCATATCACACGCGAGATCCACATCTCGCGGCCAGGTATCAATGCCGTGTCGCACGGGCGCTGATACCGCAAGGCGCGATCGCGGACTGCCCGGAGAGCATGCACCCATAGGCGAGCTTGCGTGAACATTCGCCGCTAGTTCTCGAGGTTGTGCAGGAGCTTTCCCATACGCCGCCTACGAGCAGACGCCGATCTCGGCGTTTACATCGATTGTTGTACGGCTTTGCTACGAAGAGCTTAGGGCTCCGCCCTCGCGCGCTTCGGAGCGCCTTCCGCCCAGCTTCGGTCGCTGCCCTCCCTGCAGCCGGTGCCCCGCGAAGGCGCTCGCTCCGCTTGCGCACCCGTCCCTCGCCGGTCGGGCAGGGGTTGCGCGTTGCGCGCGAGCCTGGCGGCTTAGAGGTTTCTTTACGTCAGGGGACTGAACCTAGCTCCCGTGATAGCGGGGGCGCTACACAAGGGAGACGAAGTATGAATTGTGCAATTATCACCGGGCGTCTTGGTGGCGATGTCGAGACCTTTTAGACGCAGGGAGGGACAGCGGCGCGGTTCAGCGTCGCTACGACCGAGGGTTGGAAGGATGGTGAGGAGTGGAAGGAGCGCACCGATTGGCATCAGGTTAAGACCTTCCTTCCCGGACTCGCCGAGATGCCGGCGAAACACGGCAAGAAGGGTAGGCGGATCGAAGTCATCGGCAAGATTGAGACCAGCAAGTACACCGACAAGGAAGGTGTCGAGCGACACTCGACAGAGATCATCATCGGTTGGGACGGGACGGTGGATTTTCCGGAGCCGGTGCGGCAGCGACGGGAGGAACCCACCGAGGGCGTGAGCTCGTAAGCTCTCTCAGATTACGAGAGGGCCGCCTCAGGGCGGTTCTTTTCCTATCTTGGTGGCAGGAATGGCCGCTCGTATCCCCGCCTACATAGACGGCGCCGCTCTGCTCAGAGAGCGTCGCACCAATACTCCCACAGAAGTCCAAAAGGCTGAGGAGCCGCCGATTTTGACTTCCTACGTGTCGAAGGTCTTGGAACCTCTGTAGACGCCGCTATTGCACAGGCTATCGCCGCGAATGCGCCTGTTGACCTAATTCTTGTGCGGCCACGTCTCCAGTAATATCGGGGAGAGCCCTCAGGGTTTCGACGCGAGCTTTGATCTGATCGCGTGCCGAACGGAACCGGGCACGCATATCATGCGGCGAAAGCGCCGGGTCGCTCGATGCTGGGTCAGGGATCGGCCAGTGCAATCTTTTCACCCGCCCCAGGAAGACGGGGCAGACCTCTTCCGCGCAGAGCGTGATCACGAGATCGATCCCCGCGGGGTCGACATCGCCGACCGACTTCGAGCGATGCCCGGAGATGTCGATGCCGATCTCGGCCATGGCCTCGATGGCGTAGGGATTGACCCTGGACGGCTGGGAACCGGCGCTCAGAACTTCGACCTGGTCGCCAAGGACGTTGCGGGCCAGTCCCTCCGCCATCTGGCTGCGGGCGGAATTGGCGACGCAGAGGAACAGGACCCGCTTCATCGCGCCAATCTCGCGGCACGACCGCCGAGGGCCTGCCCATTCCGCTGCACGGCACTGCCACGCTCGTACCAGCCTTTGGTCGAATTGACGATTTTCACCACCGACAGCATCACTGGGACTTCAATCAGCACGCCGACCACGGTCGCGAGCGCGGCTCCCGAACCAAACCCGAACAGGCTGATCGCGGTGGCCACCGCGAGTTCGAAGAAATTGCTGGCACCGATCAGTGCCGAGGGAGCCGCCACGCAATGGGCTTCGCCGGTAGCCCGGTTGAGAAGATAGGCGAGGGCGGAGTTGAAGTAGACCTGGATCAGGATCGGGACGGCGAGCAGGCCGATGACGATCGGCTGGGCGATGATCTGCTCGCCCTGAAAGCCGAAGAGCAGTACGAGCGTGGTCAGCAGCGCGATCAGGGAGACCGGCTGCAGCAAGCCCAACAGCCGACGCAGTGCGAGCTGGCCGCCGGCCGCGAGTACCCTGTTGCGCAGCAATTGGGCGATGAAGACCGGTACGACGATGTAGAGGCCGACCGACAGGACCAGGGTCTCCCACGGCACGGTGATGGCCGATAGTCCGAGCAGCAGGCCGACGATCGGCGCGAAGGCGAACACCATGATCGTGTCGTTGAGCGCCACTTGGCTCAACGTGAAATGCGGCTCCCCATCCGACAGATTGCTCCAGACAAAGACCATCGCCGTACACGGCGCCGCCGCCAGCAGAATGAGCCCGGCGATGTAGCTGCTGATCTGGCCGGCGGGAAGATAGGGCGCGAAGAGATATCCCACGAAGAGCCATCCCAACGCCGCCATGGAAAACGGCTTCACTGCCCAGTTGATGAAGAGCGTGACGCCGATACCACGCCAGTGCTCGCGCACCTGGCTCAAGGCGGCGAAGTCGATCTTCACCAGCATCGGGATGATCATCAGCCAGACGAGGATGGCGACCGGCAGGTTGACCTTGGCGATTTCCAAGGCACCAATGGTCTGGAATGTGCCGGGCAGAAAATGCCCGAGGGCCACTCCGGCGACGATGCAAAGCGCCACCCAGCCAGTCAGATAGCGTTCAAACAGGGACATCCGGGTCCTCGGCGACGATTTGGATTTCGATGGGTAGGGGCGCAGTCGCGCAACTGTTCGCCCTAACTCGCGCCAAGGCGACAGGAGACGCCAACTCTCAGGTACCTGAGCCGGTTTTGGGCAGCTCACCTTCGGTGAGCCGCGACTTGCCGATCTGATCGAGGCTTTTCTGAAGGCTGAGCCGGTCGAGCTTTCCGAGCGGCAGGCTGGTGAAGATCTTGATGCGGTTATCGAGCTCGAGATAAGCCCGCCTGAACACGTCGCGTTGCTTGTCCTCGGGCCCCTCGAATGCGGCCGGATCCTCGACGCCCCAGTGGGCGGTCATCGGTTGGCCCGGCCAGAGCGGACAGACCTCTCCCGCGGCCCGGTCGCAGACCGTGAAGACGAAATCCAACGGCGGGCTGTCCGGACGCGAGCGAACTCGTTCCAGTTCTTGCTGCGCAGGCCTTCGGTCGAGTGATGCAGTCTCTTGAGGATCTCGAGCGTCGCTGGATGGATCGCGCCGCGCGGATGGCTCCCGGCACTGAATGCCTGGAAACGATCGCCTCCCCAGCGGCGCAGAATGACTTCTGCCATGATGCTGCGGGCCGAGTTGCCGGTGCAAAGGAAGAGGACGTTGTAGGGGCGGGTCATGGCTGCTCTCGACGTTTGGGGGCCGCGGACAAGCTCGCTGGGCAGGGGGTCCTCATCATGGTCATCATCCTGACCATCATCATGATCGCCCATGCCGACCGCGGGCGGCTCCAACACTTTCCTCGGCAATATCGACGAGGGCAGCGCCGGGATTGCAGACAGGAGCGCAGCTCTCGGCCTGGCCGCAACAGTTCTTCGTCAGGAAGACGACAAGGGCGTTCATCACGGAGAACTCGGCGGCGTAGATGATCTGCCGGCTCATTCGGCGCTGAGTGATCAGGCCTGCATGCTCCAACGCTCGGAGATGGAAGGAAAGCGACGACGGCGGTACACGGAGCCGCTCCGCCAGCAGGCCAGCCGACATGCCGTTTGGGCCGCACTCGACGAGGAGGCGGAACAAAGCCAGCCGGGTCTCCTGCGCGAGGGCTCCGAGCGCGGCGGTCACGCGAGCGGTCGTCATCTTCATGGTCAGTAGATCCCTCCATTGGCAATGCGCCACAGGCGGCGGACTGCTCGCTCCCTCTCGGATGTCGGTCGTCTCATGCTCGTAGCGTCAACGCCGATGTCGTGGAGCAGGTGATCATCGAGCTGCTCGAACACGCTGCGCTCGCGATAGCCAGAAACCCAACGGCAGAGATAGGCAAGTACGTTGATACGATCACGCCAGGTTGGAGAAGACGGCGGCCGACAGCACCGGGTTCCTTCCCAGTCGGCTCGATCCCACACGAGCCCGCGCACTGCAGCCTCCGACATTTCCAACAGCGTCGAAGATATAATAGAGTGAGCGGAGCCGTCAACGAGACTTCCAGAAATCTCGAAGCGGTTGTAACATGAATGCAATGATGCGGCCGAAGGGCCCAGGGTGATGGGGAGACTCGCATGCGAACCGCGCGGAGACACCGCGGCACGCGGCCTTTAGGGGTAACGCGCCGATCGGTCTTGCGTGCAGCAGCGTCTGCTGCGGTGGCGGTGATGAGCTGGCGGCCGACCGCCCACGCCGCCGAAACCGTCAGCTTCGGGTTGACCCCCGTCTTCCTCGACAACGATATCGAGCTCCTCGCGATGCTCGAAAAATACCTGGTGCAGCAGCTGCGGCGGCCGGTGCAGCTCGTCAAGCGCCGGACCTACCAGGAGATCACGGCACTGCTGCTGTCGGGCCAGCTCGACGCGGCATGGATCTGCGACGATCCCTATGTGCAGTACGAAGACAAGCTCTCCCTGCTCGCAGTGCCGCTCTACCACAATAGGCCGCTCTACCAGACGTACGTGGTCGTCAACGAGAGGAGCAAGGCAGAAACCTTCGACGAGACCCGGGGTACGGTTCACGCGTTCTCCGATCCCGGACAGCACCTCGGGCTACCTGATCACGCGCTACCTGCTGGCGCTTCGCGAGACCACGCCCGCGCAGTTCTTCCGGGATACCTTCTTCACCTACGGCCACCGCAACGTCATCCGGGCGGTCGCCTCGGGACTGGCCGAGAGCGGCAGCATCGACGGCTACGTCTGGGACGTGATGAAGGAGCGCGAGCCCGAATTCATCGCCAAGACGCGCATCGTCTACCGATCCGAATGGCTTGGCTTCCCGCCGGTCGTCGGCCTGCAGACGGCACGCGACACGCGCCGATCTCGAAGGCGATTTCGGCCGCGCTGCTGGGCATGGCCTCCGATCCCCTCGGCCGGGAAATCCTCTAGGTCCTGGCGCTCGACGGCTTCACGTCGGCCAGTCCGGATCTCTACCAGAGCACGATGGACAAGTGGCGCGTCGTGAAGGCTCAGGTCTGATGTTCGGCCTCTCCCGCATAAGCGGCCTGGCCGCTCGCCCTCAAGGTCCCGCTGCTGGTGGCCGGGTTTGGTGATCGCCGTCGCGGTCATGGTCTCGCAAGTCGTGCTGTCGCGGCTCGCCGATGATCAGGAGACCAACCTCCGGCTGCTCACCAATGCCTATCTCGACGGCATCTCGGCTGCGGTTCTGCCGGCGGTCATCCGCGGCGATGTCTGGGAAGCCTTCGACGCGCTGGATCGCGCGCGGGGCCAGTATGCGGGCGTCGACGCGCGCTACTCGATCGTCGAGCTGCCAAACGGCAACGTGCTGGCCGCCTCCGATCCGGTGCGGTTTCCGGTGCAGAGCACGCTCCCCGACAGTCTGCGGAATCGCTTCCCCGCGGGAGGTGGCCTCATCATCGACAGCGACACCGGCAAAGCGTGGCTTTCGCGAACGTTGCGGCAAGGAGATTATGCGATCGGGCGCATTCTCGCCGAAATCGATATCGCCGATCTGCTGCGTGTCCGCCGCCAGGTCCTGCTAACCCTGATCCTGGTCAACGGGGGATTGGCCGTGGCCTGCGCGCTCTTCGGATATATCGCTGTGAAACGCATGCTGCAGCCTCTCGGCGTACTTGCGAGCTACGTCGAGCGGGCCCGGGACCGGCGCGTGGAGCCGATTCCAGATCGACACCGGCGGCGGCTTTCCAGCGAGTTCGGGCAACTCTTCGACCGCTTCAACGCGATGGCCCGCGCATTGGGCGAGCGCGAGACACTGGCGTCGCATCTCGCCGAGCAGGAGAAGTACGCGATGCTCGGCAAGCTGGCATCCGGCATGGCGCATGAGGTCAACAATCCGCTCGGTGGGATGATGAACGCTATCGACACCATTCAGACGCATGGTGGCGATCCGGTTGTGCTACAGAAGTCGCTGGAATTCCTGAAGCGAGGGCTCGCGGGCATCAGAAATGTCGTCCGCGCGGCTCTCGTCACCTACAAAGGCGGCACTGACGCCGCCGTTCTTACGCCGAGCGATCTCGATGATTTGCCGTTCCTGGTGCAGCACGAGACCGGCGCCCGCCGCCTCACGCTCGATTGGCACAACCGGATCGGAGAGCCGATCGCCATCGACGGTCCGGCGGTGCGGCAGATCTTGCTGAACCTGCTGCTGAACGCCTGCGCGGCGTCGCCGCCCGAGGGCAGCATACGGGTGGAAGTCGAGAGCGCCGGGCAGCGCCTGACAGTCGCCGTTGCAGACGAAGGTCCGGGCCTTCCCGAGGCGCTGGCGCGGATGCTGCAGGAGCCGGCGACATTCGTGGCGCCGCCGGAAGGCACGACCGGACTTGGCCTGTGGACCTGCGTTCGCCTGGTCGTTCGCCTCGGCGGCTATATCAAGGTAAGTCAGCCCGGCGCGGGCACGGAGATTGCCGTATCGATCCCCTTCGCCATGGAGGAACGGCTCGATGCAGTCGCATGATCACGCCGTCGTCGGGATCGTCGAAGACGATCCCGTGATGGGAGGAAGCCTGGCGCATCGCCTCGAACTCGAGGGATATGGCGTCTCCTGGTGGCAAACAGGGCAGGCCGCGATAGCCGGCCTCAAGACCGCGCAGCCCGATGTCCTCATCTGCGATATCCGCTTGCCGGACATCACGCGGAGAGGATCTGTTCCTCAATTCGCTGCCGATCCTGGGAGGGGTGCCGGTCCTGTTCATGACTGCCTTCGGGCAGATCGAGCAGGCCGTCCGGCTCACAAAGGCCGGCGCCGTCGACTATATCGCCAAGCCATATGCGATCGGCGATCTACTCGAGCGGATCGATCATCTGATCGCGCAGCGCTCGGGGCGAGCCGCGCTTGGCGTGCTCGGGTCGTCGGCAACGATGAAGCGGATAGAAGAGCTGTTGCGACGTGTTGCCGACATCGACAGCTCGCTGCTGTTCACGGGCGAAAGCGGCGTCGGTAAGGAGGTGGCCGCCAGGTTTGTTCACAGGATCTCCCGACGCGCCGGGTCGCCGTTCATGGCGGTCAATTGTGCCGCCATTCCAGCCGAGCTCCTGGAAAGCGAGCTCTTCGGGCACGAGAGGGGCTCCTTCACCGGCGCTCATGGCCGACATGAAGGCTACGTCGAGCGCGCGCGAGACGGCGTTCTCTTTCTCGACGAGATCTCGGAGCTGCCACTTCTGGTCCAAGCGAAGCTGCTGAGGCTGATCCAGGATAGGGCTTTCAGCCGAGTTGGCGGAGAGACGGTACTGAAATCCGCCGCCCGGCTCGTCTGCGCGACGAACGTCGATCTGGAACAAGCAGTAACGCAAGGCCGGTTCCGCCGCGATCTCTACTACCGCATCAACGTAATCCCTGTCGCTGTGCCGCCGCTGAGAGAGCGGAAGGCCGATATCCTTCCGTTGATACAGCGATTTCTTTCCGAGTTTGCCGAGACGTTCGAGCGTCCAGTTCACGGCCTCACGCCGGCGGCCGAGCACGCGATCCTGTTGCACCCCTGGCCCGGCAACGTACGCGAGCTCCGCAACCGGATCGAACGCGCGGTGGCGCTCGCGGCCAATTCCTGGCTCGGACCGGGCGATCTGTTCCCCGTTGCCGGTCAGGCACCCCTTTCCTCCGGCGACCTTCCGACGCTTTCCGAAGTCAGAGAGGCTGCCGAACGCCATCACATCCGGGTGGCACTCGACAAGTCGGGAGGCCGCGTCGAGGACGCAGCGAAGCTGCTTGGTATTTCGCGATCAACGCTCTTCGAGAAGATGCGCAAGTTCGCAGTCCAATCGGACCCGCGCTCCTGATCGACTGCGTCAATCCTGAGGTAGTCCGTCTCCGGCTCTTTTCGTAACAGTCCGAATGTTCGGATTCCCTCGGGCCTGATGTCCGGAAAAGCAGACTGAGGCAGCATCGCCGCAGGACCTATTGCCCTGAAATCGTTGAGCACGCGCGCATGCCCCGATTGGCATAAGGATTGCGCTACCTCCGAAAACACCAACCGTCGGGGGAAACGCATGAAGCGCTGCGATCGACTAATTGAAGTTGGCCGCCGTCAGTTCCTGCGGGGCGGCGCGACCGCCACCGTCGCGACGGTGGCCGCTGGTGCCTTCGCAAGGCAAGCCCAGGCGACGCCCGCCATGGCGCTGGTCAATTATCCCAGCCATCGGCTCGCCAATGTCAAGGACCTCAAGGTCGATCAGCCCCTCGACATCACCTATCCCGACAAGGATTCGCCCGGCGTGTTGCTGAAGCTGGGACACCGTGTCGACGGAGGCGTCGGGCCGGAGGGCGATATCGTCGCCTTCTCCACCCTCTGCCCGCACAAGGGCTTCCCGCTCGACTACGTGGCCGCAGACAAGACCCTCAACTGCCCCGGCCACTACTCCCGGTTCGACTGCGAGAAAGGCGGCCAGGAAATCTTCGGGCAGGCCACGCAGAACCTGCCGCAGTTCCGGCTGCGCGTCGATGGCAAGGGCGACATCTATGCCGACGCCGTCGATGAGCTGATCTACGGCCGCCTCAGCAACGTCCTTACGGCCTGAGGAGACCACCATGACCTACAAGCGCAATATCGACCGGCTGCCGATCCCGCCGAAGGACGCCAAGGTGCAGAACGTCGTCTGCCACTACTGCATCGTCGGATGCGGCTACAAGGCCTATACCTGGGACGTCAACAAGCAGGGCGGCGCCAAACCCGATCAGAACCTCTTCGGCGCCGATCTATCGAAGCAGCAGAGCGCCGAAGGCGACCGCCTGGTTCTCGCCCGCGATGTACAACATCGTGAAGCAGAACGGGCGCGATGTGCATCTCGTGATCAATGCCCGACCACGATTGTGAAGTGAACTCCGGCCTCGGCTCGATCCGCGGCGCTCGCCAGGGCGAGAATTCCTATTCTCAGGTCACTGGCACGCAGTCGCAGCGGCTGACCGATCCACTGGTCTAGCGCTATGGCGGGATGTATCCGACGTCATGGGACGATGCGCTCTCGCTGGTCGCCGAGGTGACGCGGCGGGTGATCGAGGAGCAGGGCGAAGACGGCCTCATCGTCTCGGCTTTCGATCACGGCGGCGCCGGCGGCGGCTACGAGAACACCTGGGCCACCGGCAAGCTCTATTTCGAGAGCATGAAGATCAAGAACATCCGAATCCATAATCGCCCGGCCTACAATTCGGAAGTCCACGCGACGCGCGACATGGGCGTGGGCGAGCTCAACAACTGCTACGAGGATGCCGAGCTTGCCGACACGATCTTCGCCGTCGGCACGAACGCTCTCGAGACGCAGACCAACTACTTCCTCAATCACTGGGTCCCGAACATGCGCGGGACCTCGATGCGAGAAGAAGCAGCAGCAGCTTCCGGGCGAAGCCCACCCGCCGGCGCGGATCGTCATCGTCGATCCGCGGCGCACGGTCGACCGTCAATGCCTGCGAGATCGAGGCCGGCAAGGACAATGTGCTGCACCTCGCCATCAACTCCGGCACCGATCTCATCCTCTTCAACGCGCTCATGACCGAGATCGCGGCCAAGGGATGGGTCGACAAGGAGTTCATCCAGGCCTCGACGGCGGACTTCGACGCGATGCTCGCGGCCAACAAGGTCAGCCTTGAGGATGCCGCCAAGATCACCGGGCTTTCGGCCGACGCAAATCCGGACGGCGGCCGCCTGGATCGCCGAGCCCAAGGAGGGCAAGCGGCGGCGGACGATGTTCGCCTACGAGAAGGGCCTGATCTGGGGCAACGACAACTACCGGACCAACGGCGCGCTGGTGAACATTGCTCTGGCGACCGGCAATGTCGGACGGCCCGGCGGCGGCTGCGTCCGCATGGGCGGTCATCAGGAAGGCTATGTGCGGCCCGTCTGACGCCCATGTCGGCCGGCCGGCGGCCTACGTCGACCAGCTCCTGATCGGCGGCAAGGGCGGCGTCCATCACATCTGGGCTTGCGACCACTACAAGACGACGCTCAACGCCCTTGAGTTCAAGCGCGTCTACAAGAAGCGCACCGACATGGTGAAGACGGCGATGGCGAGCGTGCCCTATGGCGACCGCGCGGCACAGGTCAACGCCATCATGGGCGCAATCCGGCAGGGCGGGCTCTTCAGCGTCGACGTCGATATCGTGCCGAGCAAGATCGGCGAGGACGCTCACGTCATCCTGCCGGCCGCGACCTCCGGCGAGATGAACCTCACCTCGATGAACGGCGAGCGGCGGATGCGGCTCACCGAGCGCTACATGGACCCGCCCGGCAATGCCAAGCCCGATTGTCTCATCGTCGCCGGTCTCGCCCAGGCGCTCGAGAAGTCGTGGCGCGCCGCCGGCAAGAACGACATCGCCGACAAGTTCAAGGGCTACGACTGGAAGACCGAAGAAGACGCCTTCATGGACGGCTACCACAAGCACGCGACGGGCGGCAAGTTCGTCACCTATGAGCGCCTGCGCGCGATGGGCACCAACGGATTCCAGGAGCCCGCGGTCGACTTCAAGGATGGCAAGATCATCGGGACGAAGCGCCTCTTCGCCGACGGCAAGTTCGGCTCCAAGGACGGCAAGGCCCATTTCATGGCGACGCAGTGGCGCGGGCTGCAGGCGGAGGGCAAGCAGCAGGAGAAGGACAAGTTCTCGTTCCTGATCAACAACGGCCGCGCCAATCATGTCTGGCAGTCGGTCTATCTCGACCAGAACAACGACTTCGTCATGGACCGCTGGCCGCTGCCATTCATCGAGATGAACCCGCAGGACATGCAGGAGCTCAGGCTCAAGCCCGGCGATCTCGTCGAGGTCTACAACGATAACGGCTCGACCCAGGCGATGGTCTATCCGACGCCGACGGCGAAGCGCAAGCAGACTTTCATGCTGTTCGCCTATCCGACCGGACCGCAGGGCAACGTCGTCTCCAAGGGCGTCAACGAGCTGATCATCCCGAACTACAAGCAGACCTGGGGCAACATCCGGAAGATCGCGGACGCGCCCGAGGTAACCCGGCGGCTGACCTTCAAGTCGTCCGAGTACACGACCGGATAAGAAGAACGTTTCCTCCCAACCTTGCGGGGTGTCTCGTGGCACCCCGCGTCTCCTCAGCGCTGCCAGGGTGCCGATTGATCGATCCCTTCGGCCGACAAATTACGTATCTGCGGGTCTCGGTCACCGACCGATGCGACTTCCGCTGCGTCTACTGCATGAACGAGGACATGACGTTCCTGCCGAAGGCGGAGATCCTGACCCTCGAGGAGCTCGACCGGCCTGCAGCGCCTTCGTGCGCCTGGGCGTGCGGAAGCTGCGCCTCACCGGCGGCGAGCCCCTGGTCCGCAAGAACATCATGTCCCTGGTGCGCAACCTCGGCCGGCATCTCGAGACCGGCGCCCTCGACGAGCTCACCCTCACCACCAACGGCAGCCAGCTCGGCCGCTATGCCGAGGATCTCCGCGCCGCCGGCGTCCGGCGCATCAACGTCTCCCTCGACACCCTCGATGCGGAGAAGTTCACGGCGATCACCCGCTGGGGCAAGTTCGGCCAGGTGATGGAGGGGATCGCCGCGGCCAAGCGCGCGGGCCTTGCGATCAAGATCAACGCGGTGGCGCTCCGCGGCGTCAACGATGACGAGTTCCATCGCCTGGTCGAATGGTGCGGCACCGAGGGCTTCGACCTCACCTTCATCGAGGTGATGCCGATGGGCGAGATCGGCGGCGAGGCGCGCCTCGACCAGTACCTGCCCCTCAGCATGGTGCGCGCGGAGCTGCAGCGCCGCTGGACCCTCGAGGAGAGCGACTATCGCACCGGCGGCCCGGCGCGCTATTTCACCGTGCGCGAGACCGGACAGCGGATCGGCATGATCACGCCGCTCACCCATAATTTCTGCGAGAGCTGCAACCGCGTGCGCCTCACCTGCACCGGCACGCTCTTCATGTGCCTGGGCCAGGAGGATGCCGCGGATCTGCGCGCGCCGCTCCGCGCCGCGGAGAGCGACCAGCCGCTGGAGGCCGCGATCCACGACGCGATCTCCCGCAAGCCCAAGGGCCATGATTTCGTCATCGACCGCCGGCATCGCCGCCCCTCCGTCGGGCGGCACATGAGCGTCACCGGCGGCTGAGCGCCGCGCAAGCAAACCTACATAAGGCGTGAACTCATAAATCCGTCGTAGAGCGGCTTGCCAGCGTCTGCGTCATAACCGAAAGCGGTCATCCCTCGCCGATTGCAGCATGTCGTGAAAGTGCCACGAGCGGACATGATCGGAATAACGATCATGCGATCTGTTGTGTGGTTCCTCTGTTGCGAAAGGAAGTGGCGCGGCGGCATCTTTCTTGCGGACGCCGCGTACAGCCGCCCGCGATGCTTACGTCCGCCTTGCGATGATCTACTATGATGTGGCCGCCCGATCGGAGCAGCGGAACCGTCGGAAGCCGCCGGCGTCGAAATCAACCAAGTAGTTTAATCTACGGCCCACCTGCCTATTAGGGCGCAAGCCAAGGTGTAGTCAGTACCCGCGCTTGACCATACATTCGTCGGAGAGCCGTCGCTGCTCCGCGAGGCGCCGCGAGAGGAAGGAAATCGAAGCAGTCGCGCGTTGGGCGTCTGCGTCACACTGTGTGCGTGCCTCGGCGACTGGAATGCCATCGGCATTGACGGCCTTCCACGCATGGCTCTGTGTTCCAAAGATGTCGTCACCCTCGGTCGCACAACCGGCCAGTACGAACGCGAAGGCCATCCATGCGGATGGGCGCATCGGATATCCCACTAGCGAACCCTCGGCCGATCGGCGAGTTCCGCAGTCCGATCGAGCAAGATCCGTGCGATCTCGCGGCGGTCGATCACGCTGCCGTCGCTGCTCACGATCTCCCAAGCCACGCTGCCGCGGGCGTTGATCTCGCGTGCCATGCCAAGGGCGTCATCGAGTTCGTCATACAGGTAGCGGAACAAGTGCGGTTTGTTGGCCCGGTACTGGTACTCGGGCATTTCGAAGTCCGTGAAGAACAATTTGTGCCTCATCTTGGCGTTCCCTCGGCGGGCTCTCCAAGCGCGAGAGATCCGGCGACACGATACCCGCAACTCAGAAGTGGGCGCGGACCGTCGGCGTTCAAGATGCGCGCACGGTGAGGCCGGTTAAGGAGCCTTGGTGGGCTTCTCTAGCCCCTCGGCAATCTTGCTCCAGTGGTCGGCCAGTGCCTCAAAGCACACGCGGTCGCCCGCGGATGATGCCACTTCGGCGAGCCTCCTGTACCTGCTCTCCGTCTTCCGTGCAGCCTCCGCCTTGGCGGCAAGGTTCGTCGATTCATCGTTTCTCATCGCAGGATGGCGCGCGCATCGTGCGCGGCTGGCTATGAGGGGATGTACCTACGTATGCGTTCAGCGAAGGATCCCCGCGTACTCATTCTGTGCGGAAGCGTAGATTTGCCCGCCGCCACTGCACTATCGCAGCGTAGAGGACGGTCTCCGCAGCCTCAAACAGATCGACCTCGTCCCCCGCAGGCTGTTCGTTCTCCTCCGCCTCGGCCATTACTTCCATCGCGTGCGCCCAAGCATTGGCCGCGCCGATGACGATGTTCACCTCGCTGATGTTGGCATCTCCTAATTTTCTCTTGTGACTGGCTGGGCAGCACACATCACGCCACCGGGCCTGCCGATGCATACCCACCTAGATCAATTTTTCAAGAAGGGGAGCGACAAGGACGCAGGGATTTTGATCTTTGCCAATGCGAGCGGCGATCCATCGTCGAATAGTGCGACCATGCTTGAGAAAGATGCCCGTCGCGCTTGTCCGCTCAGGAGCGACGAATGGGATTACTGGAAAATCAGGCGCGGAGCGCCGCCGACGAGGCTGACGGATTGCCGCCGTGCAACCTCGTATTCGTTCCTGCGATCGATTAGAGCTCGGTGATCCGCTCGATCATCTCCAATCGATCGCAAAAGCACCTCGTGTCTCAGTACCGAAAGCACGCGCGTCTTGCTCGGGACGCCAGTCCGCTAGTTCAAGCCCACGACGCACGTCACCCCAAAGAGCAGCGCTCACAATGTGCTGCCCTCCTAATCGCACGTCTTTTGGGCGTCGTCTCATCATAAGATCTTGATGCGAATGTGTTCTTCCAACGCCAAGCTCTTAGGCAGTACGAATTCAGCCGAGCGCCGTCGTAGGCAACAGCAGCGATTTCCAGGAGCAAGAAAGTGCCAACCGAGATCCGACTTATCACGTTTGTTGCATCCGAAGTGATCGAGGCGTTGGCGGCCTTCTGCGCGGCCACGAAACGGCCGCTCCCACCAGACGGCGCGAAGAACCTGATCGTACCGAATGGCGAGCAGACCAATTATTTGATCGAACCAAACGGCGAAGGGCCGGCGATCCGCTTCTACGAAAGCGAAGTCGCTGCCGCGCTGCTTGCCTACTGCAAAAAGAAGAACATCCCGGTCGCGCGCCGCTCAGCAAAGGGGCTCGAAGCGAAGGGGGATGCCGTGGTCCTGCGGCTGACGATGGATTAGGGTTGTCGTCGCCCAAGCGATTTGACGACGTGTATTGCGCTCGACCTGCGCAGCTCGATCAACACCACCTGCACGCCCTCAGGCGTAGTCGCCAAGTCGGAAGGCGCCAGATTGTCGAAAAGCCTGTTTGGCGTGTGCATCCACTCTGATGCGCGATCGCCAAAGACAGCCTTGACCTCGGCGCTGAGATCTGTTGAGCGAAATGGATTGTTTGTCATCGCAGCGCAACCTCTCCCGGAATGTTGCGATTGCGTGAGAAGCCTAGAGGAGGATGCCGCGGCGTACAAGCCCTCGCGCCGATACTCGCGGATCGGGTATTGGCAACCAAACTCTTCCTGAAGGGTCGCTCCATCCCTGAGATCCTGCAGGAGCTCGAAGGGCTCACGAAAGGCCTTATGCTGTTGTCGGACGGGGAGGCCCCGATCACTTCTGGATGAGAACACCGTGTTCGGCCGGCGGCCGCTCGACATACGAGATCCAAAGTCTGGCTCCGCCCACCGCATCGTTTGATCAGGCCGCACTTACTGCTGCTGTAGCCGAGGGGTGGCGACGCTACCCAACGAACCACCTGCGGAGTGATGCACGGAGCCTGGCTGAGGTGTCTTACGGCTGCTCACCGGAAGCGCATGAACCGAAGTAATGCGAATGTGGCCGAAACCTCGGGCTCCAGGGCCGCTGGCTGCAGCCGACGGTCACTCCGCCTCCCCGGGTTGCGGATGTGGACGGGCAGCGATGGCACCCGAGACTGCAGGCAGATGCAGTCGACGGCTTGGCCGGATCAGTCGGGCAATCCTGCTCATGTAGATGTAGATGACCGGCGTCGTGTAGAGGGTCAGGATCTGCGACAGCAGCAGCCCGCCAACGATGGCGATGCCGAGCGGCCGGCGCAGCTCTGATCCGGCGCCGGTGCCCGAGCGCCAGCGGCAGGCCGCCGAGCAGTGCCGCCATGGTCGTCATCATGATCGGCCGGAAGCGCAGCAGGGCAGCCTCGTAGATCGCGACTGCTCGGGCGGCAGCCGCGTTTGCGCTCCCCGTCGAGCGCGAAGTCGATCATCATGATCGCGTTCTTCTTGACGATGCCGACCAGCAGGATCACCCCGATCAGGGCGATCAGCGAGAAATCATAATGCAGCGCCATCAGCGCCAGGAACGCGCCGACGCCAGCCGAGGGCAGGGTCGAGAGGATCGTGATGGGGTGGATGAAGCTCTCGTAGAGAATGCCCAGCACGATATAGACGGCGAGGATGGCGGCGGCGATGAGATAGGGCTGAGTGGCCAGCGAGGATCTCGAACACCTTGGCCGAGCCCTCGAAACGCGACGTCAGCGCCGCCGGCTCGAGCGAGCGAGCGCTCCATCTTCTGGATCGCCGTGACCGCGTCGCCAAGCGAGTAGCCGGGCGCGAGATTGAAGGACAGCGTGACCGAGGGAAACTGATCCTGGTGATTGATGGTAAGCGGCGTCACCGAGCTCTCGTAGCGCGTTAATGCCGATAGCGGCACCATCTGACCGGTGGTCGCGAGCGGACATAGAGCCGGTCGAGCGACCGCCAAGATCCTCCTGGTAGCGCGGCTCGACCTCGAGAATCACGTGGTGCTGGTCGAGCTGGGTGAAGATCGTCGCCACCTGGCGCTGGCCGAACGCATCGTAGAGCGTGTCGTCGACCGACTGCGGCGTGATGCCGAGGCGGCCGAGCACGTCGCGGTCGATCTTGAGCATCATGCGCGGCGCGGTCGCCTGCAGATCGCCGGTCACGTCCTGCAGCTCGGGCAGCGCGGCGAGCTTGCGCGAGCACGATCGGCGCCCATTGAACGAGCTCGGCGACGTCGGGATCCTGCAGCGTGTATTGATATTGCGTCTTGCTTACCTTGGCGCCGATCTGCACGTCCTGGCGCGCATGTCAGAAACAACGCGATCCCGGGACCTTGGCGGCTTTCTTGCGCAGGCGGGCGAGCACCTCGGTGGCGCTCGCGTCACGGTCGCTGATCGGCTTGAGGTCGATCATGATCCGGCCGCTGTTGACGGTCGGATTGGCACCGACCCAGTAATACGCCGTCCGAACAGTCGGGATCGGCCATGACGATCTGAGCCAGTGCGTGCTCCCGCTCGACCATGGCGGAGTAGGAGATATCCTGAGCAGCTTCGGTGCTGCCGATGATCAGCCCGTTGTCCTGCTGCGGGAAGAAGCCCTTGGGAATTATGAGGTAGAGGTAGACGGTCGCGGCAAGGGTCGCGGCCATGATGGCCGAGCATGGTGCAGCCGATGGCGCAGCGACCAGCGCAGCCCGCTAGCATAGAAGCCGAGCGCGCGCTGGAATCGATGCCTCGAGCCATGCCGCGATAGCGTCCCTCTTCGGGCCGCCGCCGGTGCTGGCAGCAGCCGGCCGCACATCATCGGGCGTCAGGGTCAGCGACACCAAGCTCCAGACATCAGGATCGCGACGCTGACCGTCACCGCGAACTCGCGGAACAGCCGCCCTATGAGCCCACCCATCAGCAGCAGCGGAATGAAGACGGCGACGAGCGACAGGGTCATCGACAGGATCGTGAAACCGATCTCGCGCGACCCGGCGAGGCGCCGCGATGCGGTGCCTCGCCGGCCTCGACATGGCGGATGATGTTCTCGACCATGACGATCGCATCGTCGATGATGAAGCCGACCGCGATGGTCAGCGCCATCAGCGACACGTTGTCGATCGTGTAGCCGACCAGATACATCACGGCGCAGGTGCAGAGCAGCGATATCGGGATAGTCACGCTCGGGATCAGCGTCGCGCTCGCGTGGCGCAGGAACAGGAACACCACCATCACGACCAGGCTGATGCTGATGGCCATGGTGACCTGCACGTCCGCAACCGATGCGCGGATGGTCTGGGTGCGGTCGCCGAGGACCTGCAGCTTCGAACCGAGGGCGGCAACGTCCGCTGCGATGCGCCGGCAAGGCGTCCTTTACCAGCTCGACCGTCTCGTTGACGTTGTAGCCGGGCTGCTTGTGGACATCGATGATCACGGCGCGCCGGTCGCCGAGCCAGGCCGCCTGGCGGATGTCCTCGACCCCGTCGATGGCCTTGCCGATGTCGCGCACATGCACCGGCGCGCCGTTGTGATAGGCGATGATCACGTCGTTGAAGGCGGCGGCGTCGAACAGCTGATCGGTCGCATCGAGTGTCAGCGACTGCTTGGGGCCGTCGAGCGTGCCCTTCGGCGAATTGACGGTCGCGCTTGCCGAGCGCGGCAGCGGACGTCCTCGAGGCTCAGGCCCAGCGAGGCGACGGCGGTGGGATTGACCTGCACCCGCACCGCCGGCTTCTGCTCGCCGTGGAAATCGACGAGCCCGACGCCGGTGATGCGCGAGATCTGCAGCGCGACATAATTCTCGACATAATCGTCGACTTCGGAGATCGGCAGGTCGTTCGAGGTGACGGCGATCGACATGAGCATCGCGTCGGCCGGATTGGCCTTCTCGTAGGTCGGCGGGTTCGGGCAGGTCTCTTTGGCAGCTGGCCGCCGGCGGCGCTGATCGCGGTCTGGACGTCCTGCGCGGCGCCGTCGACGCTGCGGCCGAGATCGAACTCGACCGTGATCGAGGTCTGGCCGAGCGAGCTGGTCGAGCTCAGCGAGGTGACGCCGGAGATCAGCGCGAGCTGTCGCTCGAGCGGCGTCGCGACCGATCGTCGCCATGGTCTCGGCGCTGGCGCCCGGCAGATGGGCGCGTCACCTGGATCGTCGGAACATCGACCTGCGGCACGCCGGCGATCGGCAGCAGCGCATAGGCGACCAGCCCGACCAGCGCTCAAGCCGATCATGAGCAACGTCGTGGCGATCGGCCGCAGGATGAATGGGGCGGAGACGTTCATTCGATAGCTCCGGGCGCTGCCGGGTCATGCGGTGATGTAATAGAGGCGGCTGGCGGCACCAAGACCTCGACGCGGCTTCCGGCCTCGATCCTGTATTGGCCGTCGGTGACGACCTGATCGCCGACGGCAAGTCCGCTGTCGACGATTGCAATCGTCTTGTTCGCGAAGCCGATTTTGATTGGCCGCTTCTGCACCACCCCGTCGGTGCCGATAAGGAATGCGTAGGTACCTTCGGGACCCCGCACGACTGCCGTGACAGGCACGGTGAGAGCGTTCCTCTCGACCTGCAGCAACAGACGAACATTGACGAACTGGCCAGGCCACAGCGCCTCGTCGGCATTGTCGAAGGAAGCTTTGTAGGTAATCGTCGCCGTCGCAGTCCCAATCTGGTTGTCGATCACTGTAAGCTTGCCGGTCGCCAGCTCGCGTTCGTTGCCGTCATCAACGATGACTTTGACATCGCCTTGCTGCAGCTGAGCGCGGACTTCCGGGAGCGACTCCGCGGGGAGTGCAAAGCGAACCGAGATCGGGCGGATCTGGTTGATCGTGACGATCCCGGTCGTGTCGGTCGCTCGCACGATATTGCCGCGATCGACCAGGCGCGTACCAACGCGGCCGTCGATCGGCGATCGGATACTGCAGTAGCCAAGCTGCACCTGCGCAAGATCGATCTGTGCCTGATCAGCGTCTACAGTACCTTGATATTGCTCGACCAGTGCCGCCTGGGTATCGACCTGCTGGTGGGCAATGGAATCCTTAGCAGCCAGACCGCGGTAGCGCTGGAGATCGAGCTGCGCATTTGCAAGTAGCGCCTGATCCTTGACCTTTACCGCTTTCGCTTGCGCCAGCGTCGCTGCGTAGGAACGCGGATCGATTTCAGCGACCACGTCTCCGGCGTGGACCTCTTGGCCCTCAGCGACATCGAACTTGAGGATCTGGCCGTCGACTTGGCTCTTGATCAGCACGCTGTTGAAGGCTTGCACCGTACCTAAACCCGACAGGTAAATCGGCACATCGGCGTACTTCACGAGATCGGCGGTCACCGGGATGCCCGGCGAGGACGGCGCCGCGCCTGCTGCGGCCCTGCGGCTCAACCCGCCCGAAACCACATAAATACCGATCCAGCCGATCGCCAGCAAACAAAGCAACAGCGCCACGGCAACTACAAATTGCTTCTTCATGCTCCCCACTGACGGCCCGCCTCGACCCTACCTCCCAATTGACACTGCCGTTCGATCCGAAGCATCGGACAAAGCTCAGTAAGGTCCGAGAGAACTTGATCCTGCCACGATATTACCTCCGAACGAGCCCCAGTGATTGTGAATGGCTCGGCATCGCATTGGCATAGATCGCATCGACCGACGGCGAATTGCGGCTGCGGTCTCATAGGCGATCGGACTTTCGTGGGAACCGCGTGGGCGGCAGCCGGAACCGTTCGAGCAGCAGTTCATAGAATGCCTCGGTCGGCGAAAGCAGCCGTCGCTCGACAACTGGCCGGAGACCCCATGCCACACTGGCGGCGATCAGTGAAACGATGAGAGATCCCGCCATATCCAGCGGAAAATGAAGCCCAAGATAGATGCGCCCCCAGGCCACCAGGAGTCCCACTATCACGAGGCACCAGCCCCACAGACGCCACGATCCGAGAGCAATCAAGGCAAACCCCACGCTCCAGAGGAAAGTGGCGTGATCGCTTGGAAACGAGTTTTCCGGCACGTGGAACATGAGCGTATGGCCGACGCCCAACATGAAGGGACGTGGATGAAACCATAGCTCACCGATCATCTGGTTGATCGTCATGCCGACCAACAACCCAAGACCGGCGGCAAGGAGTTCACCCCGACCGCGCGGCGCACCCCAGATCCAGAGGCCCGTCACAACAGCGGCCGGCACAAAAACCAACCACTGAGCAGCGAGCCGGGCGATGGCCACAGCGATGGCGCTCGCCGGATCAGAGGCGTTGATGACCGAGAATAGGAGAAGATTCAGATGCTCCATGCTGACGACCAATACCTCCTAATCATGCACAAAGGCGCTTCCTCTATAGCGCGATCTTGGCAAATCGGGGGCAGCGGTGCGCAGCCGAAGTTCCAAATCCCAAGACGTTGCCCCTACTCGGGCATGAGGGGCAGCGGGCGGAAGCGGAGAATAGTCTGCGGTGGGACCGCGAAAGGAAGCGTCACGGTGCTGCGTGTCACGGCGAGCCGAAAATTGCGCCACGCATGGCGCCGATCGGCGTTGCGAGAGCTCGGAATGAGACGGATCGGGACTGACCGGGGGGAATGTGATGGTGACGCGGAGGCCGGGGTTGTTGTCGTCGAGTTTGACCTCGATGCCGTGCAGCGTCGCCACCGCGGCGACGAGGCTGAGCCCCAACCCGCTGCCCGGCGCCGATCGGCTGAAGTCAAGGCGATAGAAGCGTTGGAACACCTTGTCACGCGCTTCCGAGGGAATTCCGGGTCCATTGTCGGCGACGGTAATCACGGCTTGGGCGCCCCGCTGCCCTACTCGAAGCTCAATCCGGGTTCCGGCGGGCGTGTGATGGAGCGCATTCTCAATGACGTTCGAGAGCATTTGCAGCAGCAGATCGGGATCCCCCTGCACGCGGCATCCAGCGGAAATCTCCGCGATCAGGGGGTCGCCGCGCTCCTCGGCGACAGGCGCATAAACCTCGATTAGCCGGCCCAGCAAATCGCTGAGATCCACCTGGGTGAAGCCGGACCGCCCTGCGCCCGCCTCCATCTGCGCAATGCGCAGCAGCGCCCGGAAGGTCGCCAGCACCGCGTCGGTCTCTTGGATCGCGCCATCGACGGCCTCGGCGTAGGCATCGACCGAGACTGCTTGCGCCCGCGCTGCTTCCAGCCGGTTGCGCAGGCGCGTGAGGGGCGTGCGCAGATCGTGAGCGATGTCGCTCGACACCTGTCGCATGGCTTCCATGAGCGATTAAATCCGATCGAACATGGCATTCAGGTTCTGGGCGAGACGGTCGTAATCGTCGTCGTTTCCAGAGGTCGGGATGCGTCGCGAGAGATCTCCAGCCATGATTTCGCTGCCGGTTCTATTGATCGCCTCAATTCGCCCCAGCACGCGCCGGCTCATCAGCACCCCGCCGGCTACCGCGAGAATAGCCGTGATGGCAAGCCCTAGCAGTGCGGTCTCGAAGACGAACTCCTGTGTCTCCCGGAGTTGGGAGGTGTGCTCGCCCACTAGCAACCGCCCACCATCGCCGAGCTCCACCACCTTGATCCTGAGCGCACCGCCGCCCTCCGCCTCGTGGCGCTCTAAGGGGTGGGCATCGAACCAACCTCGCCCACGCGAATGCAGTTCGCGGATTGCCGGCATGTTGCCGGCAATCGCGAGGCCGCCCGGCCCATCGACGCGAAACAGGATAGGATCGCGCGGCCAGCGCCGGATCATGTCCTCGACCATCCCCGCCACATGGCCGGAAGGCTCGGCGCCGGCGTCGATAGTAAGCTCGGTAATCTCCGCCTCGATCGAAGCCTCGAGCTGGCGTGACATGAATCCCGCGACCGCCCAATAGACAAAGCCCAGCACGACCAGCGCCGAAACGCCAAGCGTGGCCGCGTAATAGAGCGAGAGTCGAAAGGTCGAACTCTGAAGCAGCTTAGCCGGGTGCACGGATACAATATCCCGCACCACGGACGGTATGAATGAGAGGGGGATCGAAGTCGCGGTCGATCTTGGCACGCAACCGACTGATATGCACCTCTACCACGTTGGTTTGCGGATCGAAGTGAAAGTCCCAGACGTGCTCCAGCAGCATGGTGCGGGTCAGCACCCTGCCAGCATGGCGCATGAGGTGTTCGAGCAGTCGGAATTCGCGCGGCTGGAGATCGATGACAACGTTGGCGCGCTTGACCGTATGAGCGAGGAGATCGAGCTCAAGATCGCCGATGCGGAGAGCAGTAGTGGGTGCGTTGACCGCCGGCCTCCGGCTGAAGAGCGCCGACGCGAGCAACCAGCTCCGAGAAAGCGAAGGGCTTCGCCAGATAATCGTCGGCGCCGGCGTCTAAGCCCTCCACGCGATCGTTTACGGCATCCATGGCCGTCAGCAGAAGCACAGGCGTCGCGACCCCCGCTGCACGGATCGTTCGGACAATGCCCAGTCCGTCGAGTCCGGGCAGCATACGATCGACAACCATCACGTCATAGGGTTCGCCGGCGGCGAGGAACAAGCCATCGCGACCGTTTGCCGCGCGATCGACGACGTGTCCGCGCTCTGTGAGCCCGTTTACGAGGTAGCTCGCGGTCTCCTCGTCATCTTCGATGATCAAGATCTTCATTGGATGCTCCCGGTGCCGCAAACTTCCGCCTGCGGGCGCACGAGTGTCAACGCCCTCGCTGCTCATCCCGTATGGTGCACCCATCGATGGGAGGAACATCACGGTGACGATAGGCCCCCGAGGGGCGCCGCGCCGGATAAACGCGAGAGCGCGGCCGCGCGCCAGAGGAGGGGGCCGAGCAAACTCATCCGCAGTCATGGAACCCGATCTGCTCAGGTAGCACGCCGATCCGCGCATGAAGCCGAGTCCGGTCCGCGATCGGGCTCAGGTCGACTACGCACACGCTGCCGTGTTCAGGCACCAGCAGGCCCGCGATCACCCAGATGGTGGTCGTCTTGCCGGCGCCGTTGGGTCCGAGGAGTCCGTAGATCTCGCCCTTCCGCGTGGGGAGGTTGATGTCGCGAAGCACCGGCATGCCGCCGAGCGTCACGGCAATACCGTTGAGTTCTACAAGTGCTTCCGGGCCCACTGGCTTGTCGGTGCAGTGAACAATGTGCCATGGGCTCGCCACTGCCTCTACTGGGTTCATTCGTCCTTCTCGTCGCCAATAAGCGCTCGCCCCGTATTGGCGTCGACGCGAACTCTCGCCTTATGACCATCCCTCCGCGTCTCGATCTCATAGCCGGGGACTTTGCCCTCATCGTCGATCCCGGCCTCCACGACGCTGCCGCCAGTCAGCTTTTCAGCCGCATCGATGGCAGCGGTTAAGGTCACCTTGGCGCTCCCGAGAGCATCCGCCTCCGCCTTATCGTCATCATCGAACAAACGTCCGATGAAGCCGCGCTCCTCGGTGCGGAGCACCTGGCCGGAATTGCCGTCGATCTTAACGGTCTTTGGAACACCATCCGCGATCACCTTGATGCGGTAGCCGGGGATGCCCTCCTCATCGGAGACTTCCAGATGAATCGCTCGGCCCTTAACGCTCCCCTCTGCGGTGCTGATCGCCTGTCCCGGCGTCACGGCCGCACCGGTGCCGCCCGCGGCCATCTGCTCCCCGTGTTGCCCTGACTTTGCCGAGCCCTGATGCCCTGCAGCGACATTGCCGTAGCCGAAATTCCCATAGAACCCGGAGCCGGCGATCACAGAAACGCTGCTTAGGAGGATGGCCACGGACGCGAGGATCGTTGACCGCATCAAAGCTGCCATTCAGCTCTCCCATTCCAAGACGCACACCCGCAACGGAGTGCGCCACGCTCACGGTAGAGATGCCACCATGTCACCGGACTTTCCGCCAGATTACGGATTGGTAATCTTCCGCGCGGTGCTCTGCCGTGCAGAGCAACAATCCATAGGGCCGCTCCCGGATAACTCAGGCCTTTCCGCTGGCGCGATCCATGATGGAGAGCAGGTCGGTCAGCGACTGCTTGCAGGTAGTGGGGTCCGGGTGCGCGATTGCATCGGAATGGGCTGCATGCAGGCATAGGTTTTGCCTTTGCGAGTAAACCAGCCGATAGTTCCGTTGGCCGCCATGCGGTTTGTTTCATCGGTCGCCAGCGAGCGGACGACTTTGGTTCTCGATACGTCGTAAAGCTGCACACATCTGCCGGTGCCCGCTCGGGGCATATAAGTTCTCCTGTTTTTCGGGGACGCTCAGTGTCTTGAACTCTACTACCCTTGCGCGGGTAACGCCTTGTGAGGGCGCGTCAGTCTCAAGACTGAATCAACTTGGCTGGAATCAATACCGTGATTACCGTAGAACGGAAGGGAAAATCGTGCAAGAGAGAAGTGCTATTAACTTAATAGCTATGTTTAGATTTGTCATGGAAATTGTTAACTAATCGGATTCAACCCGCGATTCTCACGTTGTTTTTGCGCGCACGATCTGTGATCTGCCTCGGAATGCTGACCAAACGGGCCTATTGCAGATAGAGCACAGCAGGTCTGCAACTTTGGTGTGCTCTGCTGCCACGCAGGCTAGATGCTCGTCCACGGCGGAACGGCAACAGGAGACGAAATCGATTTGCCGCAAGCAGATTTCGTTTCCGAAGTCTATTTGCAGGCCAGGGAATGCGCCTCGAAGGACTTCCCGCAGATCGAGCATCCAGTCTGGAATTTTATAGCGCAGCTCCGTAGTTTTTCCGAAGAGTGCTTCACCAGTTCTTTGCCGCATAAGCAGGCTGCCTCGGAAAACGGGACTGCTTCATTCATGATCTGCCCTCTCAGTTGCATTGCGATCCAAGCACCATGGACGCAATGACCGCCGCCCGGCAAAAATTTCCAGGCATTTGTTCCTTATGTCGTGTAGCTCTGGTGATGTCCGTGACGCCCTGGACATAGTTCGTTCGGTACTGTGCGAACGATAGGTTGTGCACAGCAAGAGACTGCATGCGATTGCTGCTTTGATTGGGGAATTATATAGTTAACTCCCTTGGAGGAAACGATGGCAGGTAGCTACCCGGTTTTGCAAGGACAGACAGACGAAGCATATGAGGCTAGGCGCAACGGTACGCCATATCCGCGCAGCGTTTCGTGGGATGTTGTAAAAGACCACGAAAAACAAGCCCAGAGCAACCATTCGCAGAGTCTAACGCACCTTGCGGGGCGTGGGGGACTAAGTCCCAAAGAGCTTTGGTGTGTGGTACACGACAAAGGTTTCTACGATCCTGACTCTGGGCTGTGACGGAAGCTTCAGCTATTGAGTGGCTTCGCAGTCTTGGTGATCTTGTAGCGTGGAAGTGACTTAGGGAGTTATGTATATAGTTCCCTTTGATTGTGTTCATTGTGGTTTCCTCGTTTTGGTTTTACTTCTTTAAGCCTCTGCCGGCTGCTTTCTTCTCGGAAGCCGGGCTTGGCGGCGAATTGCGGACACTCGGGCGACCGTGATGTCGAACTGCTCGGCAATCAACCTAAGGGACGCCCGCCTGAATCTGGAAGACGATCTGCTTCATGCGTTCGTCCCTCGGCTGACAGCCCTGCTCCGTCTTCACCCAGTTTCTTTTCCCTTCTGGCATCTTTCCGCCTTTCAGTTAGAAATTCGCCTTGCCGCTTTCTTCGCTCTTTCAGTCGCCGCTCTTCGTTTTGCAGACAGAGCTTGGCGAGTGCACTCCCGTCGGTGCGCTCGGTCGAGAGGAAGCGTTGAAACCAGGGCTGCATGAGCGGCGTGGGTTCACGGTTGCTTGGCCCTTACTGCACCAACCGGCGAGGCCGCTGGGCGATCCGGTGCTTATGTTTGGGACGTTTACCGAAATCTCGCCATCAAACCGATTCTCCAGTCGATCCCACCGCGGAAACGTTGTAAAAGCTAGTTCCGGTCAGGGGAGTCAGGTCGGTGTAGCTTTTGTAGTAATCCCCGTGGCGTAGGGCGTGGGTGTGCCAGTGCAGACGCCGGCGGCTGTACCGCGGTAAATGTTGTAAGTCGCCCCTGAAGTGGTTGAGGCCGTCCAGGACAGCGCGACAGTATGCTTTCCTGGCGTGTTAGCGGCCAGGGTAAGGGCGAACACCAGATTACGGTCAGAACTAACGCTTTCTTCATCGATGCGTCCTGAGTTGGGCAGAATGAGTTTCTTGGCTACCGTGGTAGCTTGCTGTTGGGCTTGTTCGGCTTCTTTGTCATGCGGGACGATTCCCTGGTTCTCGGAGAGTTCCCGGACGGCTTGCTTGACGTAGGGCTCCTGCAACGATTCGTCCAGCTCGAGGAAGTTCACGGCGACCAGGTCGAAGCATTCTTTGCGCAGGAAGGCGAGATACTTGTCCGAGTAGTAGATCACTTGGGCGCGTTCCGAGATCAGGATGCGGCGGAAGGCGATCAGTTCCTGGCCCTGGGCATCAGGGCATCCGAGGCCGCGAGGACTGCTTTGCGCATCTCGCGGTTCGCGGTGATGGCTTCCTGAAGCAGCTTGCGCTTCATGCCTTTGTTGCCTTTAGGGAGTTTGCTCATGACTTT
>CAVTDT010000032.1:0-13936 GCA_963733525.1 uncultured Alphaproteobacteria bacterium | reverse complement strand
AATCGCAGCAAAATCCGACACTGATTTCCACTATAGGGTGAAGATCTATGTTGAGAGCCCGCGCCTCAACCGGCATTGGAATACTGGATCGAGATTGAGGGCTTGCAGGAGTTCTAAACGTGGTTGAGGCAGGAGGTCCCGCCGCCCAGGCGGGAATCCGCTATCAAAACACCGTCGCGGCCCTGTATCTCGGCCACGTGCTCGACTTGCGAGCCAGATCGGCACGGGATCGCGTCACGCGTATAGTGGAAGCACCACAAGCGGTCGATGACATTGTTGTGCATATGGCCGATGGCTGTTTTTTTCATCCAGGCGAGAGCGCACGATGGTTTTGGCGTCAGCAACCTGGGACGCTGTCTGGACGAGCTTTGCCCAACAGCTGGATAATCCAGATTCTTCGGCGTCGACGATCACCTCGTAATTCTGGCGCGGGCGAAGTGTTGGTTCTGGCCACTAATCTCCGCGCGTGCTGCGAGCGAACAACAAGCGCTGCGGACGAAGGTGAGTACAAGAGTCGCCTTACCGAGCCTCAGCAGCAGGTTATATCAACAATAGTCGCTGCGTTAGCACAGAGCGGCCGGGGACGATCGTTCGTTCATCGCCTACTTTCCCGAACGCAGGTCGAGATTTTTCCGGATGACATAATCGATCGCGATATCGCCCCCCTTGGAAGCGCCGATTGCACGCGACCGCCTCCTTGCAATCCTCCGCGATATAGCTGGAGGTGCATCCCGCGTACGGGGCAGCTTCGACGCTGTAACGCTCCGGGATCGGCTGAACAGCGAGCACGACATTGCAATCATCGAGCCCAGTGATTGGGGCGTAGCTCACTATCGAGCCGTCCTTCGAGAGCGGGCCGTTATTGAGGTTCCTGGAACATCGGTTGTGAAGCGGCTAACTCAGGAATTCCTGTGGCCCAAGGCAACTCGATACGATCGAACCCGTCGGCCAGATTTCGACGACGAGACACCGCGTCATATGATCGGCGTACGGTCCGACGAAATAGATTTGTCACTCTTTCCCGCGCCAAATGTTGATCATGTCGTCGTCATCGCCGGTCCAGGCCTGGGGAAAAGTGTCCTCATAGCAGCACTCAGCGCGCAGGCTGTGACACGCGGCTTATCGATCGAATTGAGTGCATCTTGTCCACGAATGATGCCAATCTTGATGATTGGGAGGCCGCCCACACCATCGGCCATGCTATTGAGGTGCTTCGACAACGACGCCACCTGCTAGAGCTACCAGTCCTCGAGATGATCGTAAAGCGCTGCTCCTACAACGGAGCCTCAAGGCCGTGCAGATGATTGCTGCGCAAGGTACACGCGAGGCCTTCGATAGCCTCCTAGCGATTTATGCGGACACAACAGACGCACATTTTGGGGGCGTTGTCTTAGAGACGCGATCGAATCCGTCTGGCCGACTTGGTTTGCGTGTCCGCGTCATGAACAAGGAACTTGAGGCCTCAACGGACTAACTTACAGACTAGCTAAAAAGCACTCTCGAGGACAATCTCCCCCACAGTCCATTCAAATCTTTGCATAGAGCCGCGGCTCAGATGGCACTGAAGATCGAGGCCGAGGGACTAGTTAGCACATCGATCCACGTGTAGTGCTCGACGCCGATAATGCCCAGCTCCCACAGGTACGATACTCCCTGAAACGCAAAACGGGCGTTCCCATCCGGCAACGCCGACCGCGCCTCGCCCTGCCCTCCCCGCCGCGATCTCGGCGAAGAGGGTAGCTACTCTGCTATGTGCTGGAATTGATCGCGGTCGCCGCCCAAGTGTAACCCCGGCAGCACCTGCGCCCCTCCCTTCTGTACCGCGATCAGAGCGTGGGGATCCAGGCCTAGCACTTTCAGGGTCGTCGGCGCGATCTGCGCGATCTCGACCGGGAACATCATCGCGGTGGTGTCGTCATGGGCGAAGCCACCGTGGTCGGCGACCTTCTTGGTGCCGCCGGTGCAGTCGGGCGCGCGCGGATCCACGGAGGAATCGTTGAACATGAGCGCCAGCTACGGCCCATAATCTTCAAACGAGCGCGCCGCACCAGCGATGGCACTTATCATGTATGATGTTCCCGGAAACCACGGCGGATCGGCCGGATCGGCTCCTGGCAGTTGCGCCTGGGGTCGCTGGGCCGAGCGCCTGATCGAAAGAGCGCTGATTGCGTCTAGGGTGTGATCTCGTGCAAAAGCCCGCGAAGGGAGCTCCGATGGACAAAGCCAAGATCAGGAAGAAGATCAGCGAGATCGAGGCGAAGCTCAGCGAGCTCGAGCTGCAGCATGACCGCGCCGTCGCGGCATCCGATCTCGAGCAGACCGAGAAGCTGCAGGAAAAGATGGGCGGTCTCGTGCAGCAGAGAGAGGAGCTGCAGGCCAAGCTTGCGGAGTGATCGCGCCGCGGACGAGGGAGGCGCGGATGCGCCGATCTTGCGGGTTATGCCGCCTCAGATCCAGACGTCGTTCTGAGCCGTCCGTTCGCCGCCCTCGTGGCCGGTGTTGAGCACGCCCCGCGGCTCGATCAGCAGCATCTTCACCTCGCGCTCCGCATAGGGCTTGTGCTCGACCCCCTTGGGGACGACGAACATCTCGCCCGCCGACACGTGGACGGCGCCGTCGCGGAAATCGATGCGCAGCGTGCCCTCCATCACGATGAAGGTCTCGTCGGTGTCCTTGTGGTCGTGCCAGACGAAGTCGCCCTGCAGCTTCACCACCTTGAATTGGTAGTCGTTCATCTCGGCGATGACCTTGGGCTGCCACTGCTCGTCGAACAGTCCGAACTTCTGGCCGAAATTGATGGCGGTGTAGCTCATCCAGCGCCTCCCTTTGGGTTTCGACGATTATAGCTCCGGGAGAGCGCTCCGGAAACGCAAAGCGGGCGCCCCCATTCGGGAACGCCCGCCTCGTCTCGCTCTCCCCTCCCCGCCGCGATCCCGGCGGAGAGGGTAGTTACATCGCCAGCGGCTAGAACCGGTCGTTGTCGCCGCCGAAGTGCAGCCCCGGCAGCACCTGCGTCCCTTCCTTCTGCACCGCGATCAGAGCGTGGGGATCGAGGCCCAGGGCCTTCACGATCGTCGGCGCGATCTGGGCGGTCTCGACCGGGCTGTTGATCGTGCTGGGATCGTAGCTGGGATTCGCCACCAGCATCATCACGGTGGTGTCGTCATGGGCGAAGCCGCCGTGCTCGGCGACCTTCTTGGTGCCGCCGGTGTAGACGACGCCGACCTTGGGAGCGACGATGATGTTAGGCGTGCGCGGGTCGATCGAGGGATCGTTGAACATCAGCGCCAGCTGCGGCCCGTAGTAGAACTCGCCGCCGTCGGCGCCGATGGTGGCGGCGTTGGCCTCGAGCTGGGCGACCGCGGCCTTGGTGGCGCCGGCGCTGTTGTCGGCGAGCCAGAGCAGCGACACGTCGTCCTCGAGCGCCTGCACCACCGGGAAGCCCGGGCCGACGCCGGCGGGGCTGATGATCGCCGAGGGCGGCTGGTCGGAGCCGTTGTCGGCGGGAATGCGCAGCACGCTCTTGGGATCGATCGGCGACTGGCCGTGCTTGGCGCTGATGATGATCAGCGTCTTCTCGTAGAGGCCGCGGTTCTTGAGCTCGCTCACGAACTTGCCGATGGCGTTGTCGACGAACTGGATCTCGCTCTGGAGCTCGGCGCTGGGGGTGCCGATCGCGTCCTGATAGCCGCCGGTCTGGCCGACGCTCTTCTCCACCAGCTTCTCGCCGACGCTCACCGCCTGAAAGTTCATGCCGAAGACGCTCGGCACCGGGCGCTTCACGGCGCCGGTGTGGTCCTTGCCGTCGATCTCGTTCAGGATCGCCTGCACCTTGAGGTCGTCATAGCACTGGATGTTGGCGAAGCTGTCGGTCCAGGAATTGCTGGCGGCGACCGCGGTCTGGTCGGGGAGCGGATTGCAGGCCATGAGCTTCACCTGCGGCAGCGCCACCGGGATCGAGTTGATCTCCGGCGCGTAGAAATCGTCGACGCCGAGGCCGCTCTTGCCCTTCACCAGCTCGTAGGACTGGTGCTTGTCGGACCAGGCGGTATAGCCGCCGCCATCCTTCACCACCTCAAACAGGGTGTTCACGCGGATGAAGCTGTGGGGATAGACGGGCTCGCAGCCGTTCTTGGGATCGCGCGGCAGGAAGTCCGGATTGATGCCGCCGCCGGCGTCGATCTTGGTGAGGTCGACGTCGATCTCCTCGTCGAAGCCCACCTGGGTTCCGACCACGCTCGGGCAGAGGTTGGCGCCGCCGACGATGCCGTAGGGCGTGGTCTTGCGCGGCGGCGAGAGCGAGCGGTCGTAGCTCACGTCGTAGAAGGCGCCGGTCGAGCGCGGCGAGCCGCCGGTGACGAGCGCGGTGAGGCCGGGGAAGGAATCCGAGGGCCTGGAGGTCGAGGTCTGGGTGTAGGTCACGCCGTGATGGCCGAGCGCCGCCATGTTCGGGCAATAGGGCGCGCCGCCGTTGACGCCACTCGCGCAGTTCGCGAAGTCGAGGGCGTGCATGCCATCGATGCTGATCAGCAGCACATGCTGCACCGCGCCGTCATCGGTATCGGCGCGCGCCGCATTCCCTGGCATGGTCGCCAGCACCGCGGCGCCGAGCGCGGCGCCGATGAAGATCTTGGACGTCATGGTTTTCCCCACCGTTCTGATTGAAGAGAGATCGACGGGGAAACTTAGCGCCCGGAGTTTTACCGCGATGGTGACGGTTGGGTTGCAGTTGTGGGGCAAGGCTGCACACCTTCCGCGTCCTTCGACGCGCTTCGCTTGCTCAGGATGAGGCGCTCTTCTTTATGGCCTCGCCTACTTCCCTCATCCTGAGCAAGCGGTCCCTTGGGCCGCGCGTCGAAGGACGCACGAAAGCCGATCCAGCTCGGCGTAGAGGTCTCACTCGTCAGAGAGTGGTGGGCGGTAGAGGCTCGCAGATGACACTTCAAGCTCACGCAGGTCGCGGTTCCGCGTCTCGCGGCCCAGCGCCGCGATCAGCGCCAGCGACAGCGCCGCCGGCAATGCCACCGCGAGCGCGGCGAGGCCGAGCGCCGGCACCAATGCCAGCGCGCTCAGCGCCTGCGCGATCAGTCCGCCGACCTTGCTGCAGCCGGCGACCCAGCCGGTGGCGCGGCCGCGCACCTGAGGGGATAGTTCTCCGCCGCATAGGGCAGCAGGATCGAGATCACGCCGGTCGAGCCGACGATGAGGAGCGCCACCGGCACGATCGGGTTGGAGAGGAGCGGCAGGATGTCCATCTCGCCGAGCGGCACCGCAACCAGGCCGAGCGTCGTCAGCGCCGACCATCGCCAGCAGGGACCACTTCGTGCTCCAGGCGCTGTAGAGCCAGGCCGCCACGGCCACCGCCGGGGCCGCGATGAACGTGGACCTGGCGATGATCGTGGCGGCGAGGCCGACGCTGCGGCCCTCCGCCACCAGTTGGCTCGGCAGCCACAGCAGCAAGCCGAAATTGACGAAGCCCCAGGCGAGCGCCGCGAGGGTCAGCGCGATCGTGGTGCCGAGGTAGCCGGCGAACCGCCGGCGGCAGGGGCGTGTGGTCGGCCTGCTCGGCCTCGGCATCCGGCGTGCTCGGTCTCGCGACCGCACCACCGCGCCGAAGCGCGCCAGCATCGCGCGCGCCTCGGCGCCCCGGCCCATGTGCTGCAGGAAGCGCGCGGATTCCGGGATCAGCGGGCTGAGCGCGATCAGGATCAGGCCGGTCGGCAGGTTGAGGAACCACATGATGCGCCAGCCGAAGAACGGCTGCAGCAGCGCCGAGAGCCGCTGGCCGCCAAATATCCGCCGACCGCGCCGATGCCGCCGACGAGCACCAGGCACCAGCCGCGGTGCCGGGTCGGCATGATCTCGGCCAGCAGCGCATAGGCGACCGGCAGCATGCCGCCCGCCGCCGCGCCCATCAGGAAGCACATGAAGACGTTCCACCAGAAGGACGGCATCGCGCCGCAGATGGAGGTGCCGATGAACATGACGGAGGAGAGCAGGATCGCGGCGCGCCGGCCGTAGATGTCGGCGAGCGCGCCCCAGACGAAGGAGCCCACCACGGTGCCGGTCAGCGCCGAGAACGGCAGCAGCGCCACGGTCGCGATGTCGATCGTCGTATTCGACGCGCATGCCCGGCGTGACGAAGCCCAGGCTCGCGGGCTTCATGATGTCGATGACGAGGGCCATCGCCAGCACGCCATCAGCATCCAATGGGCGCCTCGGTCAGCGGCGCGTCCTCCGGCGGCGCGATCGTCTCGTGGCTCTCCGGCCGCTGGCGCCGCCGCCGGCAGCAGCCCATAGCCGGCAGCGCGATGCCGGCGACGATCAGCGCCATGCCCCAGAGCATGCCGGTATCCATCGGCATGCCCGCCAGCACGAACCCCATGTTCCGCCCCATCCAGAACATGGGGAGATGCAGGACAACGCCCACGGTGACGACGGCGGAGCCGAGCCAGAAGGCCAGCGCATTGCGCCGACCGGCGAAGAGAGAGGTTTCCGACACTGGTTGCTGTCTCCCGCAAGATGCTTCGACGAGCTCAAGAGGAAAACTCCATGACCGAGGTGTCGTTGTCACCGGCACATCCGGTTGCCATGGGGGGTATTCCGCGATGGTGCGCGAACTATATCCGCCTGGTCAGGTCTTGTGAAACGCCGTGGCCCGGAAGCGAGGATCACCCATGAACATCCAAAAGAGCGACACCGCCATCGTCTTCATCGACCCGCAGAACGACGTCCTGAGCGAGACCGGCGCCAACTGGGGCGCGGTCGGCGCCAGCGTCACCGAGAACCGCACGGTGGAGAACATGGAGCGGATCTTCGAGGCGGCGAAGGCCTGGGGATACGAGGTCTTCATCTCGCCGCACTACTTCTATCCGACTGACGACGGCTGGAAGTTCAACGGCCCGCTGGAGGCCGACGAGTACAGAGACCGCAGCTTCGCCCGCCGCGGCCCGCTGGACCTGACGGGCTTCGCCAACTCTGGGGCGGACTGGCTCCCGCGCTTCAAGCCCTATATCGAGGACAGCAAAACCGTTGTCGTCAGCCCGCACAAGGTGTGGGGGCCGCAGACCAACGATCTGACGCTGCAGCTGCGCAAGCGCGGGATCGGCAAGATCGTCCTCGGCGGCATGCTGGCGAACATGTGGGTCGAATCCCATCTGCGCGAGCTGCTCGAGCAGGGCTTCGAGGTGGCCGTTGTCAAGGACGCGACCGCCGGGCCCCGGCATCCTCAATGGGCGACGGCTATCAGGCGGCCATGATCAACTATCACTTCCTGGCCCATGCGGTGATGACGACATCAGAGGTCGTCGATCGCATGGGCTGAGAGCGAGAGCCACCCATGCTTTGGCCGCCGCCGAAACGTCGGCAGGAACATGCATTATGCTGATCGCCATGACGTGAACCAGGTTCACGGCCGCGCTATGATGGAACGCGGCCAATGCCAGACCCCGCAGGAGTAGCGCCCATGACTCTATCGACCGAAGAGAAGCGTGCGCAGTTCCGGCGCCTGCACGAGACCGGCTGCTTCGTGATCCCCAATCCCTGGGACGTCGGCAGCGCCCGGGCGCTGCAGTCGATGGGGTTCAAGGCGCTGGCCTCCACCAGCTCGGGCTTCGCCTGGACCATCGGCAAGGCCGACAATCACATCACCCTCGAGGATGCGCTCGCCCATCTGACCCAGCTCTCCGCCGCCACCGACCTGCCGGTCAACGCCGATTTCGAGGGCGGCTTCGCCCATGAGCCGGAGCAAGTCGCCCGCAATGTGACGCGCGCGGTCGCCACCGGCATCGCCGGCCTCTCGATCGAGAACACGACCGGCGATCCCGGCAAGCCGCTCTATGACGACACGCTGGCGGTGGAGCGCATCCGCGCCGCCCGGAAGGCGATCGACGGCACCCGGAGCGGCGTGATGCTGGTGGCGCGCTGCGAGGGTTTCCTGGTGGGCGAGGCCAATCTCAGCAAGACCATCGACCGCCTGGTCGCCTTCGCCGAGGCGGGCGCCGACTGCCTCTATGCGCCGGGCATCACCGCTCGCGAGCCGGTCGCGGCCCTGGTGGGGGCGCTGGCGCCCAAGCCCGTCAACGTGCTGATGCCGAAACCGGGCCTTTCCGTCGCCGAGCTGGCGGCGCTTGGCGTCCGCCGCATCAGCGTCGGCGGCGCGCTCGCCCGGATGGCCTGGGCCGGATTCCTGCGGGCGGCTCGGGAGATCGCCGAGAAAGGCTCCTTCGGCGAGTTCGCCAATGCCGCCAGCGGGGCGGAACTCAACGGGCTCTTCGCGGGCTACGACAAGGCCCGGAAGTAGCGGGGAAAAGCGTCCTTATCGCCCGTCTGTCCATGCGCCTCCGACAGGGCTGGGGCTCGCGAAAAGCCCGAGAAATAAGCCCCGTCGGGGCCTTGGCGTGCTAGTATCCGTTCCCTCAGCGACAGCCCTTGGCGCGGACACCGCAGGCGTAGCGGTCAAGTGGTGTTGCTCGGCAGGTGAAGGATGGATCTGACATGGATAACCGGAAATACCGTAACGGCCAGACGGTTACGATGATGCCCAACCGGGCCCGCCGGACCCCCACGGACCGCTTCGAGATCGTCCGCCTGATGCCCGCCGAGCGCGGCGAGGGCTACCAATACCGCATCCGCTCGGTCCTCAACGGACACGAGCGGGTGGTGCTCGAGAGCGAGCTCGACTAGCGCCGCTCCCTCCCCCTTGTCCGTCAGCCACCCCGTCGGCCTCTCGCGCCGGGTCAACCGGGCGGTGCTGACGGCGACCCTGGCATTCGGCGCCGCGGCCTTCGTGGTGCTGACGGTTCTGGCGCTGGTCACCGGCGGCCATGGCTTCACCATCGCGGCCCTGGTCTACGGCGGATCGCTGGTGGCCTGCGCCCTCTGCTCCTTCCTCTACCAGATGCTGGAGAGCCCGAGGTGGCGCGCGCTGCTGCGCTATCTCGACCATTCCGCGATCTTCCTGCTGATCGCCGGCACCTATACTCCCTTCGCCGCCGCCGGCATCCACGGGCCCTTCCATGGCAGCCTGCTGGCCTGGGTCTGGGGGCTGGCGCTCACCGGCATCCTGCTGAAGCTGGTGCTGCCGCGCGCCCATGATCGCGCCTTCGTGCTGGTCTATCTCGCGCTTGGCTGGATCTTCGTGACCTCCGCCGGCGAGGTCATGCAGAGCATTCCGGCGCTGCCGCTGGCGTTCCTGGCGCTGGGCGGCCTCGCCTATACCGTGGGCGCCCTGATCTTCGCCCGCGACATCGGCCGCTGGACCGACCCGGTCTGGCACAGCTGCGTGCTGGCGGGGATCATCACCCACTTTCTCGCGGTGGTGATCTACTGCCTGTCGCCGGGGATCGCGGGCAGCGCGTCAATCTGACGGTAGGGAGGGAGCATCAGCTCCAGATCCGCCAGATCACATGGGCGATCGTGCCCACCAGAATCGCCGACATCGCCAGCAGCACGATCCCGCTCGGCATTCCGAAGGTGAGGTAGACTTTGCGGGCGCGCAGCGGGAGTCCCTGAACCTGCGGCGGGACCAAGCCGCCGCGCGGCAGCAAGGCCACGAGACGCGCCGCGATGCCGCGGGCGTCCCAGAGCTCGCGCTTGAGATCCGGCAGGCGGTCGATGGTCTGCGCCAGCGCGCTCACCGCCTCCTCCTGGCGCAGGCCCGCGAGACGGACCGCCTCCAGCCAGGGGTCGATGTCGAGCCGCGTCAGCGCCGAGACGACGCTGAGCGGCATGCCGTTCCGCTCCTCTCCGATCGGCGCGTAGAGGAACGCGCCGAATTCGGAGTCGAGAAGAGCGAAGGATTGCGGGAGCGACATGGGCGCTTCGACCTAGACTGCGAGCTTCTGCGCGCAGGCGCCGGTCACCTCAAGACCCGTCAAGGGCGCGCCCGGCTCCACCACCCATTTCTTGGCGAGCGCGCTGCGAGCTTCCCAATCCAGCTTGCTGGGATCGGCGACCTCGGTCCGCGCGCGCGTGTTGCAGACCTGCGCGAGCTGATCGACCACGCTGTCGCGCATCTCCGTCCGCGCCATGCCGCTGGTGACCTGCCAGCCCATGTAGTTGGAGATCAGCGGTCCGGCAATCAGGCCGATTGCCAGTGCGATGACCATGGGCTTCGCGGTCTCCCATTTGGCGGCGACGTTCTGCATCGGCGTCATGCTCTGTATCGACATGTGACTCTCCCTGTTTTGATTGTTGGTATGGTTGCTGCCCGAAGAAACATCCGCGGCTCAGGCGTCGCGATGCCAGTTCACGTGAATGAGATAGCTGTTCTCGTCGAAGTGCCGCTCGAGCGCGCCCTGGAACGTCCGTCGGATCGCCTCGCCGAGGCGCACCGGCAGCTGGACGTCCGTGGTGTTGATGACCATGCGGTCGTCGCCCTGCTCGATGTCGATGATGCGATTGAGCGGTCGATCGCGCCGCTCGCTCTCCTCGTGCTCGCGCACGACGGCAAGGAGCGCCGCGCGGTTCGGCGCCACGAAGCTGCCGTGCAAGGTCACGACGCCGGCGGGCATGCCGTCCTCGGAGCGGTGGCAGGCCTGGCAGACCACCTCACCGGCGTTCGCGGGGCGTGGGCCCCAGTGCCACTTGCCGCCGAAATAGATCGCGTTGCATTGCGGGCAGACCGTGGGTGAGCGAAGCTTGCCGGGATTCTTGTAGGGATCGACCAGCCGGCTGCCCTGGGTGCGGCCCCAGCGGCGCTTCTCCGGCGCGATTGGCTTCAGCGCCTCGTTGCTCATCATCCACAATCTCCCGGGCGCCAGGCCCTATTATTTCCGGATGCCGGTAAATCACCTGAGATGGTGATATGGGGATGAAATACTATTTTACAATACTCAAATTAATCTTCCGAATAGGCTGAATTTCCTGAAATAAATCCCTGAAACAACCGCGCATAACCCTGTTTTAATATTTCCTGCTCTTCGCAACTCCTTCCGGCTTGCCAGCCCGGACGGGAGGACGCAGGTTGCGCACGTGCAGCCACGTCGCCCGCGTGAATTCCGGATGCGATCCCTCCGCCCGCTCCTGCTCTGCCTCGCGCTTGTCCTCGGATTCCCGGCGCTCGCCTCGGCCCAGGAGCATGTGGAGCGCGAGTTCCGGGAATGTCCGGAGTGTCCCGACATGGTGGCGGTGCCCGCGGGCAGCTTCATCATGGGAAGCCCGCGCGGCGAGGCCGGGCGCTTCGACGCCGAGGGGCCGCAGCACCGGGTCTCCGTGCGCGCCTTCGCGCTCGGCAAGTACGACGTCACCAACGAGGAGTTCCTGATCTTCCTGCGCGCGACCGGCTATCAGCCGGCGCCCTGCGACAGGATCCTGGGCCTCGCCTGGCGCTCGCCGGGGCATGGGCTGGCATATCCGCCGGGCGAGGTGGCGCCGCCGCGGGAGCCCGCCACCTGCCTCAACTGGCGCGACGCCGAGGCCTATATCGCCTGGCTCAACGGCAATGCACGCGCCCATTCCGGCACCAACCCCTATCGGCTCCCGACCGAGGCGGAGTGGGAATATGCGGCCCGCGCCGGCACCACCACCGCGCGCTGGTGGGGCGAGGCGATCGGATCCGGCAACGCCGACTGCAACGGCTGCGGCAGCCGCTGGGACGGCCGCGAGATCGCCGAGGTCGGCAGCTTCAAGCCCAACCCCTTCGGCCTCTACGACATGCTGGGCAACGTCTGGCAGTGGACCGCCGACTGCTGGAACGAGAGCTATGTGGGAGCACCGCGCGACGGCAGCGCCTGGAGCCAGGGCGACTGCGGCAAGCGCGTCCTGCGCGGCGGCTCCTGGGCCAATGTCCCCGTCTTCATCCGCGCCGCGACCCGCAGCCACGCCGCCGCCGACGGCAGCGATTTCGACTACTCGAGCTATGCGGGATTCCGGGTGGCACGGACGCTGCCGTGAGGTGGGAAGGAATTCCACCACGGAGGCACGGAGAGCACGGAGGAGAGCGCAACACCTCTATCTCGTCATGGCCGGGCTTGACCCGGCCATCCACGAATTTTCGGTTTCAAGACGTGGATGGCCGGCACAAGACCGGCCATGACGTGAAGGGGAAAACGACATGCTCTTCTCCGTGCCTCCGTGGTGAACCTTCCTTCCCCTTCCCTCACTGCGACACTTTCCGCGGATCGAAGTCGAGGGTGATGTCCTTGACGAGGTCGTAGACGCCGGGCGGCAGGGTGAGCGGCGAGGAGAGCAGCGCGGCGTTGCGGGCGCTCATGGCGAGCGTGCGGAAGTTCGCATCGGTGGCGAGGCGGGGATCGTCGACGACCTCGGCGCTCGCCACCTTGCCGTCGCGGTTCAGCAGCAGGTGGATCGAGACCACGACATCGCCGGGACCGATGATGCTGCGATCGAGGTTCCAGCGCCGCTCGATCTGGGCGCGGAGGAAATCCTTGACGCTGTACAAGGCGTCGGGACCGGGCGCGGCGGTGCTGCTGCTGGCCGTGCGATTGGAGAGGCCGGTGCCGTCTTGGCGCGCCGGGCTGGGCGGCACCGGCGGCGTCGGCTCGCGCAGCCGCGCCAGCGACTGCAGCTTCGCCTCGAAGGCGTCGACGGGGGCGACGGTTTCGGCTGCGGCCGGGCGGCGGGCTTGGGCGCGGGGCGCGGCGCCTCGACGGGCTTCGGCTTCACCGCCTCCTCGGCGCGGGGCGTGCTCAGGAGATTGGGCGCGGCGCCCTCCTCCGCCTTCGCCAGGGATTGCGGCGGCGGCGGGGTCGCCGGCGCCGGCACCGGCTGCGGCGGGGTCAGATCGGCGGTCTCCGGCGCCTTCTCCTGCGGCACCTCGGCTTTCTCGGGCGCCGGCGGCGAGGCCGTCTTGTCGCCGAGCCGGACCAGATCCACCGGGATCGCCGCCGGCACTTCCAGCGGCGCGCTCAGCAGGCTCGGAAGCCCGAAGAGGATGAGCGCCGCCGCCACGACGTGGAGTGCTACGGACGCGATGACGCCCGGCCCCATGCGGTCCGCGGGCCGGCGCGCCGGCGGTGGCGCGGCGGCGGTATCGACATCGGCGAGCGAGATCGGAGACATGGGTGCGGCCTGGCGAAGATTTTGCCCCTCCGGGACGGCCGGCGCAAACCCGCCCGCCGGCTCCGCTCGCGCCGGGCGCGGAGAACCCTGTTAATATCACGATAAATAGGCAGCCCGCTCCTGGGCCCATGGGAGGGAAGGATGACCGGTCGAATTCTGGCAGCGGCCGCGCTGCTCCTGCTGGCGGCGAGCCCGGCACGGGCGGCGGAGATCTCGGTGCTGAGCACTACCGCCTTCATCGGAATTATGAAAACCCTGGTGCCGGAGTTCGAGCGCGAGAGCGGCAACAAGGTCGCGATCACCTTCATCGCGTCCGGCGCCGCCACGAAGCAGATCGAGGACGGCACCGCGACGCCCGACGTCGCCATCGTCCTGGACAAGCAGATCGCCGATCTCATCAAGAGCGGCAAGATCGCCGCCCGCACCGGCACCGACGTCGCGCGCCTCGGCATGGGCGTCGCCGTGAAGGCCGGCGCGCCAAAACCCGACATCTCCACGCCGGAGAAGCTCGAGGCGGCGCTGCTGGCGGCGAAGAGCGTGGCCTATACGGATCCGGCCGGCGGCGGCGCCAGCGGCGTCCTCGTCGCAAAGTTGCTGGACCGCCTTGGCATCGCCGACGCCATCAAGGCAAAGGCGCATCTCACCACCGGACCGGTGGGCGCGCTGGTCGCGTCCGGCGAGGGCGAACTCGGCCTGCAGCAGATCCCCAGCTGAAGGCGGTGCCGGCGTCAAGATCGTGGGTCCGCTGCCGGGCGATCTCCAGACCACTACCGTGCTCACCGCCGGCGTCGGCGCCAACGCCAAGGACCCCGCTGCCGCCCGCGCCTTCGTCAAGTTTCTCACCACGCCGGCTGCCGTGACGGTCATCACCGCCACCGGCATGGAACAAGGGCTGAGCCGCTATCCTAGGCCC
>CAVTDT010000031.1:0-4162 GCA_963733525.1 uncultured Alphaproteobacteria bacterium | reverse complement strand
CTGGCGTGGGGACCGGCTGGTCCGCCGCCCGAATACCCCGCATTTGTCGCGCCGGCTGGGGGCGGTGGAGTATCAGGGCCCGGACGTCCGCGTCGCCCTCGGGACCGAGGCCGAGCTCGAGGCCTCGGTGAACGGTTGAGGAACCGTCACCGGACTTCTAGAACACGTTCCAATTAGATCGAATCCCAATCCGCGATGACACCGCGTAAACAATCGAGCTCGCATTCACCGACCTCTGGGAATAAACCCGGGCACGCCGGTCTCCACGACGGCGTTGAACCGGATCCTCGTCGCGACTGCGTCCCGAATCTCCTGCATGGCGTCTTCCGGCAGGGCCGAAATCTCGAAGTTCTCCTGGATGCGGCTGGGAGTGACCGAGGTGGTCAGGAGAGCCGTGCCGCGTTGTACCGCCCAGGCAAGCACGACCTGGGCCGGGGTTTTGCCGAGGCGCTGCGCGATGGCGGTGATCACGGGATCATCCAGCAATCTGGGCTCCATCGCATGCCCCAACGCCGCAAACGCCAGCAGCACGATCCCCTGCTGGCGACAATAGTCGAGCAGGTCCCATTCCGGGAGATAGGGATGGGATTCGATCTCTACGACCGCCGGCTTGATGCGCGCGGCTGTCGACGATCTCCTGCAGCTTCTCCAGATTGACGTTCGACAAGCCGATTGCCTTGCACCGGCCCTCGTCCACCAGGCGCTCCAAGGCCTGCCACGTCTCCACTAATGTCACCCCGGAATCATAGATGACCTGGCCGCGCGCGTCCCTCGGGTCCTGCTCGTCGCCCGGCTGGAAGGCAAAGGGGGTATGGATGAGATAGCAATCGACATCGTCGAGCTGGAGCCGCTGGCGGCTCGCCTCGAAGGCGGGTTTGACCCGCTCGGGACGATGATTGTTGTTCCAGAGCTTGGTGGTGACGAACACGTCCTTGCGCTCGATCGTCCCCGCCTTGAACACCTCCTGCATCGCATCGCCGACCGCCTGTTCATTGCGGTAGCGCTCCGAGCAATCAAGGTGACGAAACCCCGTTTCCAATGCCGTCTTGGTCGCGTGTCTGGTCGCGACAGGATCGGGAATCAGCGTGCCAAACCCGAGAGCGGGAATTGCACCGGATCCGTGGGTGAGAGGGATCCTCGCATAGCGAAGAGTGTCGGGCGCCGCCATGCTATCTGCTCACCGCATCCGCTCGACCCATTGAGCGCGTGAAGGCCCCGGCTCGAACGCATCGCCGAAGTATTGGGTCTCGCGGGCCACCTTCCCGTCTTTGAACTCCATGATGCTCACCGTGTAAGACGGCTGCCCGTCGTAAGTGAGGACGAATTCAGTGACCCAGAGGTCGGCAGCGCCGAGGATGCGCCGCACCGTGAAGCGCTTCTTGTTCGGCTGCGCGGAGCGAGACGCCTGAATGTTGCGCCGGCCGCGGATACGCTCGCCCGACTGCGGATACTCGAGCACCGCGTCCTCCCGGTAGATCTGGTGCTCCACCTCGAAGTCGTTCGCGTCGGATGCGGCCCAGTGGAGATCCAAAGCCGCTCGAATCTCCCGGTCTTCCATCTCAATGCTCCCTCGCGTTACCGGTGCACCCGTTGCCCGATCGCGTCGGCGACGTCGTCGAGAGTGTCGCCGGCCATGCCGTAGCAGCGCTTGACGATTTCCAAGATATCCCAGGGAGGCCCGGCGCGGCTCGTGTCCGCTCACGGCCGTGACGTCGCGGCAGCAATTCAGACACGCCCATAGCAATAAGGAGAGACGCCGGCCGCCGGTTTCCGGCTAGCGCGCGAGGGCCATCGAGCTCGTCGTAGTCCTTCTGCGGAAGCCGCAGTCCGTTGGCGACGGCGTCTTGGCGGTGCGCGTAGCGGCGGTCGCCCGGCAGTCTTGCGTCGCCGTTGCCGGTCAGCCGCAGCAGCAGCTCCTCGACCCGGTCGGTAAAGCCGTCGCCCGCGACGTGGTGCGGATCGATCGCCAGGATGCACTCGCCGGCATTGGAGGTCTGCGCGCCGGGAAACGCCGCGGCGGCATCCTCGAAGCCGAAGCGTCCGCCGGTGAGGGCGGCGGCCATCAGCTCCACCATCAGGGCGATGGACGAGCCCTTGTGGCCGCCGAAAGGGGCGAGCGCGCCGCCATTGAGGATCGCATTGGGATCGGTGGTGGGAGCGCCGCTGGCGTCGAAGCCGATGCCCGGCGGCAAGGTCTCGCCGTGCTTCGCCGCCAGCAGCACATCGCCCTGGGCGCGGACGCTCGACGCCTGGTCCCAGACCAGGGGCGGGCCGGAGCGGCGCGGGCAGGCGAAGGCCATGGGGTTGGTGCCGAACAGCTTCTGCCGGCCGCCATGGGGCACCACCCGGCTCCGCGCGTTGACGAAGGCCAATGCCACGAATCCCGCCTCGGCGATCGGCTCCACGTCGGGCCACAGCGCCGAGAAATGATGCGAGTTGCGGATCAGGAGCGCGGCGATGCCGCTGGCGCGCGCCTTGGCGAGAAGCGGCGCCTCACCCGCCGCGAGCGCGATCTGGGCGAAGCCATTCCCGGCATCGACGGCGACCAGTCCCGGTGCCCTGTCCTCCACCGTCGGTGTCGCGCGTCCATCCACCCAGCCGGATTTGAGGCTCGCGATGTAGCCCGGCAACCGCAGCAGCCCATGGCCCTTGGCGCCGTCGCGCTCCGCCGCGACGATCCGTGCGGCGACGATATCGGCATTTCCCCCCGACATCCCGTTCGCGCGGAGGATGCGGGCGAGAAGCTCGCCGAGACGATCGAGGGAGACGGTGACATCACTCATGATGAACTCATTAGACTGAATATCGGCGTCATGTCATCGTTTTTGCGCAACCTGCGAGGGATGGAAACGACATGAAGCCTTTGTTCGAGCGTTCCGAGTTCCTCGAGCGCATCGGCCGCGTGAAGAAGGTGATGACCGCGCGCGGCATCGATCTCCTGCTGGTGGCGTCGCCCGCCAACCAGTTCTGGCTCACCGGCTACGACGGCTGGTCCTTCTATACGCCGCAGATGGTGGCGGTGCGCCTCGATGCCGAGGAGCCGATCTGGATCGGCCGCAAAATGGACGCGGTCGGCGCCAAGTTCACCGCCTTTCTCAAATCCGAGAACGTGGTGCCCTATCCCGACACCTACGTCGGATCCGACGAGCGCCATCCGTTGCAGTTCGTGGCGGAGGAGCTGAAGCAGCGCGGCTGGGATAGGGGCACGGTAGGTGTCGAGACCGACGATTACTATTACACCGCCAGGTGGGACGCGATCCTCCGGCACGACCTGCCGAACGCGCGCTTCGCCGATGCGTTCCTGCTGGTCAACCGCTGCCGCATGCAGAAGTCGGCGCGCGAGCTCGAGTTCATGCGCCAGGCCGGAAAGATCGCCGCGGCGGCGCAGAATGCCGCCTTCGAGAAGGCGGCGCCCGGCGTGCGGCAATGCGATGTGATGGCGGAGCTCTACCGCGTCACCACGGCGGGCTTGCCGGAATTCGGCGGTACCTTCCCGTGCAAGCCGCCGAACGCCATGGTGGGCGAGGTCTGCTCGGCGCCGCATCTCTCCTGGACCGACGAGGCTCTCAAGCCCGATGACCTCTTCTACATCGAGATGGGCGGCGTCCGGCACCGCTACCACTCGCCACTCTCGCGCTGCATCTATCTGGGAAAGCCCACCGAGCGCATGGACAGGCTGGCGAAGGTGATCGCCGAGGGGCTGAACGCGGTCCTCGACAAAGTCCGGCCCGGCGTCGCCTGCGAGGAGCTGGCGGCGGTCTGGAAGGCTGTCATCTCCCGCCACGGCATCGAGAAGGACAGCCGCCTCGGATATCCCGTCGGCATCGGCTTCCCGCCGACCTGGGGCGAGCTCACCGCCAGCATCCGCGCCGGCGACAGGACGGTGCTGGAGGAGGGCATGACCTTCCACTGCATCCCGGCGATCTGGCTCGACACGTACGGGCTGGTGATCTCCGAGACCTTCGCGGTGACAGCCAAGGGCACGGAGTGCTTCGCGGACTATCCGCGGATTCTGTTCGCGAAGGGGTGAGGGGCGCAGTCCGGGGTTGGGCCAGGCCCGTCGCGTTTCGTCGCCGCGCGCTGCGTCGGTTCCAGCACCTCGCTGCTTGTGCTAGGATCATAAGGCGGCCGTGTGACGCCGCGATACTCGCGGAGCGGGAGA
>CAVTDT010000030.1:0-9728 GCA_963733525.1 uncultured Alphaproteobacteria bacterium | reverse complement strand
CGGCTCGGCGAAGCCCCTGCGCATCCCTGAGGAAGAGCCTGACCTCGTCGAAGAGAATTGCGAGGGAATAACCCAGGGCGAGCGCTGGAGCCAATGCGTGCGCGTGTGACGGGCGCTGGGCTTCGAGCTTGAGAGCGTCGGCGGCCTCGATATCGCCCTCCTGGTCGCCGCCGGCGAGGGCGATCAGAAAGCCTATGACGCCATCAGCGAGCAGATCATCCGCGTGGCCCGGAGCCGCACCGGCGAACAGCGGCCCTCAATGGGACAGGACGTTCGCAAGGGTCGCAAGACGGAGACCGACTTCATCAACGGCCTGGTGGCGCGCCGGGGCGAGGAGATCGGTGTCGACGCCTCGCTCCACGCCAAGGTCAACGCCATCATCAAGCGGATCGACGCCGGCGAGCTGCAGCCTGGCGGCGAGCTGACGATCGGGCTTTAGAGCTTCCTTCGCATCCGGGAGGTCGAGCCGATAGACGAGTGGTCGCGGTCCGGCTGAACAGTGCCGATCTTCTCGGCGGCGGAATAGTCAGGATGCCACGCGCTTGAAGGCGTTCCAGAGCCACGCGATAGCCGCACCACTTCCTTGTCAACCGGGAAAATTGCTCTCGAACATGCAGCGCTCGACGCCGACGGCGTCGATGCAGGTCTCGATGTAGGGCTTCCAGGCGCGGGCGAGCTCGGCCGAGGAGGGCGGTGTCTTGGCATCGTGAAACCCGAGGCCGACGATCTTCATTCCAAGCCCGCCCAGCTTGATGAAGACATTGGGGTAGGCGAGCGAGTTGCCGAATTTCTGGCTCCACTCCGCGAAGACTTCCGCGCGGCGGCCGGCGAAGGGGCCGATGCCGACGCAGCCGCCGACATGATTGAGGATGATCGTCGTTTCCGGAAAGGCACCCGCGAGATCTGCCAGCTCGTCGAGCTGCGTGTGATAGAGCCAGGCCTCGAAGGAGAGTTTCAACTGGCGCGAGGCGGGCGAAGCCGGCGCGAAAGCGGCGATCCCCGAGCAAACCGGGCGGCGGGTCCGTGCGCGGGCTGTGCAGCAACTTGTCGCGATGCCAGACTGCGGGATTGCGGACGCCTCGGAACCGCCCGCCGCCGGCCGCAATATGAGCTTCCAGCAGATCGGTGATCCGCGCGCCGCGGCTGAGATCGGCGAAGCCGACGATGCCGGCGCAGGCGCGCAGGGGACCGTAGATGCCGCTCGCGAACATGGCGGCGATGCCGTTCACGAACTCGGTCTCGCCGACGGGACGGAGCTCTGGAGGTCCATCGGCCCGGTACATCGATGCCGCTTCGACGAAGACCGTCGCGCGGACGTTGTGGCCGGTGCTGAGGTCGCTCAGCAACTCCGGAAGCAGGTAGCGATTTCCCGCGTGATCCCAGAGATGATGATGGGGATCCACGATCGGCAGGGCGGGGTCGATGACCGGCTCGCGCCGCCGGTCGAGCCAGCCCTGATCGACACTGAAATGGAACCAGGATTCGCTGTCCTGCCGCGGCAGTCGGGCAGGCATCGTCGTCGATGCGGAACGGTTCATATGGTGCCGGGATTGCGATAAGGTGGGAGAGGTGATGGGAGGTCGATCTTATTCCGCGCTCGAGCGGGAGCAAAGACCGTTCCAGTCCGTCGTCAGACGGCGATCGCGTCCTCGAACGGTGTCCTTGAGAGCGGCACGGCGCCGCGGTCCGTGATCAGCACCTGCTGCTCCAGTTTGATGCCTTCCTTGCCGCCGACCTCGCCCATGAAGCTCTCGACGCAGACCACCATGTTCTCCTGGAACACGCCGTCGTAGCCCCAGTCCTTGAAGTCGCGCGTGAAGGCGACGCTGGGATATTCGTCCACGAATCCGGCGCCGTGCACCATCATCATGTAGCGATGCGGAATGAATTCCTCCGGCACCGGCCAGCATGTCTCGGCGAATTCGCGGAAGCCCAGGCCCGGCCGCAGCAGGCTCATGTTGTGCAGCACCTGCTCCTGCGCCAGCCCATAGAGCCGCCGTTGCTCGTTGCTGGGCGGTTTTCCCGGGCAGACCCAGCTGCGGGAGATGTCGGCGAGATAGCCCATCGGGCCCACCATGTCGGTGTCGAAGGCGACGACGTCGCCCGCCTCGATGACGCGATTGCCGCATTCCTTGAACCAGGGATTGGTGCGCTCGCCTGATGTGAGCTGCCGCAATTCGATCCACTCGCCGTCATGGGCGATGTTGACCTCGTGCAGCACCGCCCAGAGCTGATTCTCGGTGATCCCCGGCCGGAGCGCCGCTCGCATGGCGGTAATCGCGGCGTCGCAGACGTCCATGGAGAGGCGCAGCGCGGCGATCTCCTCCGGCGACTTGATGACACGCGCGAGCTCGATCGCCTCCTGGGCGTCAAAGAGTTGCACGCCGCGCTCCGCGAGCTTGAAGGCGCCCATGGGCTCGCAGCGGTCGACGGCGAGGCGGCGATTCCTGCCGCCGTGCTGTGCCACCATGTCAGCCATCTCCGCCGCCCAGAGCCCGGCCTTCTCCTCCGAGCGCGGGCCGGCGAGGAAGTAGAACCAGGGGGTCGTCGGCCGCATCTCGGCGATGGTTTCGATCCCTTCGTTGTTGTGCATCACGCCGGTGAACTCGTAGAGCACCACCGGGCCCTCGGTCGGCACGAAGGCCCAGCGCCCGGGTGAATGCAGGGACCACACTTGCATGTTGCGGCTGCCGGTGGCGTAGCGGACGTTGAGGGGGTCGGTGAGGAGGCAGCCCATGTAGTCGCGCCGGCGGAGCTCGGCGCGCAGCCGCTCCAGCCGATAGGCTCTGAGCTTCTTCTGGTCGACCTCGGCGATCCGCGCAGCGACGTCGAGCGCGAGGGGAGCGACGCGGGTGTTCGGTCCGGCTGCGGTCATGGATGTGTCACTCCTCTTTGCCTGACGTTCGGGCGAGGCGATCGACTCAGAGAGTAGCATGAGTGCGTGCGTGCGCCGGCGCGCTCTCGCGGAGCGGCCGCCTTGACAATGTTTTGACCACAAAACACAGTGCCACCGTGTCATGGAGAACGGTGAAGATCGCATTCCGTAATCAACTCGTAATAACAGGGGGCGGGTGATGAAGTCAGCATGGGTGCAGGTATTGCCGATTTCCGTGGTGACGGTTCTGGCATCCGCCGGGCTCGCGTCCGGTCAATCGATGGACGCAGCTCGTGGCCGCGGCGCAAAGAGCGAAGGCCAGCTCACCGTCATCGCGCTGCCGCACGACTGGTGCGGCTACGGCGCGGTGATCGACGCTTCAAGGCGAAGTACGGCCTCAAGGTCAACGAGCTCAACCCGGATGCCGGTTCGGGCGACGAAGTCGAGGCGATCAAGGCCAACAAGGGCAACAAGGGCCCGCAGGCGCCCGACGTGATCGACGTCGGCCTCTCCTTCGGCCCGTCGGCCAAGGCGGACGGCCTGCTGCAGCCCTACAAGGTCTCGACCTGGAACACGATCCCCGACAGCGCCAAGGACGCCGACGGCTACTGGTACGGCGACTACTACGGCGTGCTGGCCTTCGAGGTGAACACCGACATCGTCAAGAAGGTCCCGACGGACTGGGCCGATCTGCTGGCAGCCGACTACAAGAACGCGGTCGCGCTGGCGGGCGACCCGCGCGCCGCCAACCAGGCGATCCAGGCCGTCTTCGCCGCGGGCCTCTCGCCGCCGGCGGCGATGTCGACCAAGGCCGGCGACGCCGGCCTCGAGTTCTTCGCCGAGCTGAACAAGAGCGGCAACTTCGTGCCGGTCGATCGGCAAGGCGGCGCCGCTCGCGCAGGGCGCGACGCCGATCATCATCCGCTGGGACTACAACGCGCTCGCCGACCGCGACACGCTGAAGGGCAATCCCGAAGGTCGAGGTCGTCGTGCCGAAGACGGGCGTCGTCGCCGGCGTCTATGTCCAGGCGATCAGCGCCTATGCGCCGCATCCGAACGCCGCCAAGCTGTGGATGGAATACCTCTATTCCGACGAGGGCCAGCTCGGCTGGCTGAAGGGCTATTGCCACCCGATCCGCTTCAAGCGATCTGGTCGAGCAGCAAGAAGGTCCCGGCGGACTGCTGGCCAAGCTGCCGCCGGCGGATGCCTATGCGCAAGGCGGTGTTCCCGACGCTCGACCAGCAGGGCAGGCGACAAGGACGTCATCACCAAGCAGTGGGACGCCGTCGTCGGCGCGAACGTGAAGTAGTAGCGCGCCGATCGATCGGCGCCGCGCAGCGAGCGCATCGGCGTTCGGCGCGCGGCACGGCCTTCCGCGTTGACTCCGAGGTCCTGCGCTCGGACGGGTCAGCTGGCCGATGGCCAGGACGCCATCGATCGCGGCACCGCGGCCGCCCGTCGCTGCGCCGGCTCCGAGCCGACAGTGTCTCCTGGGCGTGGCTCGGCGTGGCGCCGTTCTTCCTCTTCGCCCTGCTGTTCCTGATCCTGCCGACCGGCTATCTGTCGTCGGCGGCTTCCAGGACGCCGAGGGGCATTTCACCCTCGCCAACATCGGCGACCTGTTCCAGCCCTCGCATCCTCGAGCGCCTACTGGATCAGCATCGAGGTCAGCGCCGCCTCGGCGATCGGCGGCGCGGTCATCGGCTTCTTCCTGGCCTATGCCGGCGTGATCGGCGGCCTGCCGCGGCTGGATCCGGCCGACGCTGATGACCTTCTCCGGCGTCGCCTCGAACTTCGCCGGCGTGCCGCTGGCCTTCGCCTTCATCGCCACGCTGGGCCGCATCGGCCTGGTCACGGTGCTGCTGATCAAGTACTTCGGCTTCAACCTCTACAGCACCGGCTTCAACCTGCTGAGCTTCTGGGGCCTGACGCTCACCTACCTCTACTTCCAGATCCCGCTGATGGTGCTGATCCTCACGCCGGCGCTCGACGGGCTGAAGCGGGAGTGGCGCGAGGCCTCGGCGATCCTGGGCGCCAGCGCCTGGCAGTACTGGCGCTACGTCGCGCTGCCGGTCCTGTGGCCGAGCCTGCTCGGCACCACGCTGCTGCTGTTCGCCAATTCCTTCGGCGCCATCGCCACCGCCTATGGGCTGACCGGCAGCTCGCTCAACATCGTCACCATCCTGCTCTATGCGCAGATCCGCGGCGACGTGCTGCACAACCAGAACCTCGGCTACGCGCTGGCGCTCGGCATGATCGTCGATCACCGGGCTCTCCAACGCGGCTTATATCTGGCTGCGCGCGCCGCAGCGAGCGGTGGCTCAGATGAAGCGCTCGAAGCTCGGACGCCTGGCTCGCCGATCGCGTCGGCACGCTCTATTTCCTCGTGCCGCTGATCGGCACCTTCGAGTTCTCGCCTGCGCATGCGCCGCGGCGTCTACAGCTTCGACGCCTACCGCGTCGTGCTCGGCGACCCGCAGTTCCAGGCGACGTTCGCTCTATTCGACCGTGCTGGCGCTCGCGACGATCGTCGTCGGCGTGCTGCTGGTCGTGCCGACGGCCTACTGGGTCCAGCTTGCGCCTGCCGCGGCTGCGGCCGCTCGTCGAGTTCATCACGCTGCTGCCGCTGGTGATCCCGGCGATCGTGCTGGTGTTCGGCTATCTCCGCATCTACAACAGCTCGTCGCTGCTGCCGCTGACCGCCAACGAGCGCGACCACCGACCTGCTGCTGACGTTCGGCTACGTGACGCTCGCGCTGCCCTACATGTACCGCGCGGTCGATACCGGGCTTGCGCGCGATCGACGTGCGCACGCTGACCGAGGCGGCCGAGAGCCTGGGCGCCAGCTGGCCGACGATCCTGTTCAAGGTGATCTTTCCCAATGTTCGCGTCGCGGTCCTGAGCGGCGCCTTCCTCACCTTCGCCATCGTCATCGGCGAGTTCACCATGGCGAGCCTGCTCGACCGGCCGGCCTTCGGCCCGTATCTGCAGCTGATCGGCGCCAACCGCGCCTATGAGCCGTCGGCGCTGGCCATCATCGCCTTCGTCGTCACCTGGGCCTGCATGGGGCTGATCCAGGTCTTCGGCCGGGCGCGGCCCGCGCGCCGGCGCCAGCACGCGATCAGGCGAACGGAGGCGAACATGGCGTTTCTTGACATCGAGAAGCTGCGCAAGAGCCTTCGGCGCGCATCACGTCGGTGCAGACACTTCGACCTCGACGTCGAGCGCGGCGAGTTCGTCTCCTTCCTCGGGCCCAGCGGCTGCGGCAAGACCACGACGCTGCGCATGATCGCCGGCTTCGAAGCGCCGACGTCGCGGCACGATCCGCATCGACGGCCAGGACGTCACGCATCTGCGGCCGAACCAGCGCAATGTCGGCATGGTGTTCCAGTCCTACGCGCTGTTCCCCAACATGACCGTCGCCGAGAACGTCGGCTTCGGCCTGAAGGTGGCGCAAGCGGCCGGCGGCGGAGATCGCGCCCGCGGGTCGAGGAGATGCTGCGAGCTGATCAAGCTGCCGCAGCTCGGCGGCCGCTATCCCTATCAGCTCTCCGGCGGCCAGCAGCAGCGCGTGGCGCTGGCCCGCGCGCTCGCCATCAAGCCGCAGGTGCTGCTGCTCGACGAGCCGCTCTCGGCGCTCGACGCCAAGATCCGCGTCTCGCTGCGCGAGGAGATCCGCGCGGTGCAGCGCGAGCTCGGCATCACCACGATCTACGTGACCCACGACCAGGAAGAGGCGCTGTCGATGTCCGACCGCATCGTGGTGATGAACGAGGGCCGCATCGAGCAGATCGGCACGCCGTTCGAGATCTACAACTATCCCGCGCACGCGCTTCGTCGCCTCCTTCGTCGGCACGCTCAACATCCTGCAGCGGCCGGGTGATCGATGCCGCGACGCGGGCGGCTCGCGATCGACGGCCAGGAGATCATGGCCGCCCGCGGCGTCGCGGGCGCGCAGGCCGGCGAGACGCGCTCGGTGGCGCTGCGGCCCGAGGCCGTCTCGCTCGAGGCGATGCCGGCGAGCACAATCGGCTGCAGCGGCACGGTCGAGGAAGTGAGCTTCCTCGGCGCTATCGTGCGCATCCGCGTGCGGCTCAAGGAGAGCGCGATCTCTCTCGACACCTTCAACAACCCCAACGTGCCGCCGCCGAGCCGCGGAAAAATCGTCACTATCGGCTTCACCCGCGAGGACGTGCTGGTTCTGGAGAGCGGCGAGGGTGGCTGAGGGTCACTCGGCCGCGAGCCGCCGCTGCGGCGCGCGGCGCGGTTCTCCGGACGATGGGTAGACAGGCACATGCAGGGGATCGAGCGGCGGTCGTCCAAGGATCATGTCGGCGGCTTTCTCCGCAATCATGATGGTGGGCGCGTTGAGATTGCCGCTGATGACGCTCGGCATGATCGAGGCGTCGACGACGCGCAGTCCTTCGAGGCCCCGCACCCTGAGCGTGCCGTCCACCACTGCCATCTCGTCGCCACCCATCCGGCAGGTGCCGCAGGGATGGTAGGCGCTGTCTGATTTCGCGCGCACGAAGGCGTCGATCTCGGCGTTGCTGCGCATCGCGGTACCAGGCTGGATCTCGTCGCCGCGATAGGGATCGAAGGCGGCTTGCGCGAAGATCTCGCGGGTGAGCTTGACGGCGTCCCGCATTTCCCGCCGGTCCTGGTCGGTCGCGAGATAGAAGGGCTGGATCTCCGGGTGGACGGCGGGATCGGCCGAGCGCAGCTGGACATGGCCGGCGCTGGTCGGGCGCATCGGCCCGACATGGGCCTGGAAGCCGTGCCGGCCGATCGGCTTGCGGCCGTGGTCGTTCACCAGGGAGGGGAGAAAATGATACTGCAGGTCAGGATGCGCGACGCTGGCCTCACGGCGGATGAAGGCACCGGCCTCCAGATGCGCGGAGGCGCCGAGCCCGGTCTTGAACAGGAACCATTGGAGGCCGATGCGGATGCGATGCGGCCACTGCTCCGTGAGATAAAGGGTGATCGGCTGGGTGCAGGCGTACTGCACGTAGAGTTCGAGATGATCCTGCAGATTGCGGCCGACGCCGGGAAGGTCGTGTGTGATCGCGATGCCGTGGCGGCGGATCTCGTCGGCGGGCCCGATGCCTGAGAGCAGCAAGAGCTGCGGCGAGTTGATCGCGCCGCCGGCGAGAATGACCTCGCGCCGCGCCAAGGCCCGCCGCAGCCGGCCGCCGCGGCGGAATTCGACGCCGATCGCGCGACCCTTCTCGATGAGTACTCGCGTGGCCAGCGCCTCGACGACGATCTCGAGATTGGGTCGCGCCAGCGACGGCCGCAGATAGGCTGAGGCGGTGCTCCAGCGGCGGCCGCGATGGATCGTCATGTCCATCGGGCCGAAGCCCTCCTGCTGGAAGCCGTTCATGTCCGCGGTGAGGGGGTAGCCCGCCTGCTCGCCCGCCGCGATGAAGGCGGCGAAGAGCGGGTTGCGCATCTCGCCCCGGCAGACGTTGAGGGGGCCATCGCCACCGCGATAGGCGTCGGCGCCGCGAGCGCAGCTTTCCGCGCGCTTGAAATAGGGAAGGACGTGGGCATAGGACCACTCCGGCAGCCCATTCCCGGCCCAGCGGTCATAGTCGAGGGCGTGGCCGCGGACATAGACCATCGCGTTGAGCGACGACGAGCCGCCGAGCACGCGGCCGCGCGGCCAGTAGAGGCGCCGCCCGTCCATGTGCGGCTGCGGCTCTGTCTCGTAGGCCCAGTTATACCTGTCGTCGCAGAGATTGTAGGTGAGCGCCGCCGGCATATGGATCTTCCAGCCTCGATCCCGGGGGCCGGCCTCGAGGAGAAGCACGCTCAGGCCCGGCTCCGCGGAGAGGCGGTTCGCCAGCGCACATCCCGCCGATCCCGCGCCGACGATTATGTAGTCGTATGAACGTGCGTCCTTCACCACGCCTTCTTGGCCGCGAGCAAAGCGAGTGCTTCGCGGTGCGTCTGGCGGTCGCCGGCGGCGATCACGCGCGGCGAGCTGCCGGGGCCGAGCGGGCGGCCCGCCCAATCCGTCATGACGCCGCCGGCGCCTTCGACCACCGGGACCAGGGCGCAGAAGTCATGCAGGAGATGGCCAGATTCGATGACGAGATCGATGAAGCCGCTGGCCAGCAAGCCATAGGAGTGGCAGTCCGCGCCCCAATGCTGAATCCTGGCCGCCTGGCGCACGCGGTCGAAGGCCGGAAGCTCGTCGCCGGCAAACCAGTTCGGTCCCGTTGTGGTGAGCGCGGCCCTGGCGATACCGGCGCAGGGACGGACGCGGACAGTCTCGCCGTTATGGCTGGTGCCGCGGCCGACGGCACCGATCCAGCGATCGCCGAGGGCCGGATGCTCGATCACCCCCAGCACCGGCCGGTTCCGGTACATCAGCCCGATCAGCGTGGCGAAGGTGGGCTTGCCCAAGATGAAGGAGAGAGTGCCGTCGATGGGGTCGATGACCCAGACCCATTCCGCCTCGCGGCGCTCGCCGCCCTCCTCCTCCCCAATGACACCATGCTCTGGGAAAGCCGCGCGGATGCGGCGCCGGAGAAGCGCCTCCACAGCCTTGTCGACGTCGGTGACCGGCGTGCCGTCGGGCTTGTCGGCGACCGACAGCTTGCGGCGGAAGCGAGGCTGGACATAGGCCCGAGCGTCGTCGGCAAGCGCCGCCGCCAGCGTCAGCATCGCCTCGGTGGGCTGTCCCTCCGTCACTGATACGGTCGGGAATTGTGTGGGGTTGGTGCCACTATTGTCGCCTCTGGCGCCGGCATCTCTCCTGCCGAAGCGCCCGGGCATCATAGCCGCAAATCGTCGCTACCTCACGTCTTTGGCGGCGCGACGCAGGCGGCGGCGGTCAGCCGATAA
>CAVTDT010000029.1:0-7777 GCA_963733525.1 uncultured Alphaproteobacteria bacterium | reverse complement strand
CGCCGACAGTGGCGGAGCAGGCGGCGAAGCCGGCTTAGCAATCCTCTTCCCACTCCGAGCCACCACGCGCGCGTATTCACCACGCCAGGTCGTGCGGCCCGCGCGCGAAAGTCGCGTCTCGATCTCGTATTTCTCGGATGAAGCGCAATTCATCTCGATATGTCCGATCAGATACGTCGGAGGGCTTTACGGTTTTCAGGGAAGCGGGCCGGCGACCGGTGCGCCGATCTTGGAATTGCATATGGTTAACAAAACGGCTCATTTCTTGCATGCCTTGTTCTTGGCAGGGACGGCATCGTCGGGCGGAATATTCCGCACCTCCCTGAATACGGCGGTCCGATCAGAGCGTTTCCGAAGCGCCTGATGAGGAGCAAGCCCATGAATCGAAGACAACTCATCGCCTCGGCGCTCGGGCTCGCGTTGTCCGTCGCCTGCTATTCCGCGGCGTCGGCAACGCCGCTCCTGGGCTCGACGGGCGAGACTTTCGCGGTGTTGGGAGCCGCGGGCGTCACCAGCTCGGGCACGACCACCATCAACGGAAATGTGGGCTCTGCACCCACGAATACGATTTCCGGCTTTCCCCCCGGCGTCATAACGAACGGCACGATGACGAGCACGGCGACCGCTCAACAGGCTCAGGGCGATGCCTTGGCGGCCTACAATTTCCTGGCAGGCCAGACGCCGACGCAAACTCTGGCCGCGTCGATCGGCCCGCTCATCCTCACGCCGGGCATCTATAATTTTTCAAGCTCGGCTGTCTCGTTGACCGGCACCTTGACGCTCGATGCCCAGGGCAGCAACAACGCGGTCTTCATTTTCGAAATCGGAAGCACGTTGACGACGGCGAGTAGCGCGTCGGTCGACCTGATCAACGGCGGTCCCGACGACGGCGTGTTCTGGCAAGTCGGCAGCTCCGCGACTCTTGGCGACAGCACGTCGTTCGAGGGAAATATCCTCGCCAACACGAGCATCTCGCTCGACCCCTCTGCGGCAATCACTTGCGGACGAGCCTTGGCCGGCATCGTCACTACCAGCGGTGCCGTGACGATGGCGGATACCAATCACGTCGCCATAGACAACGGCTCGAGCTGCGCCGGCGGGTATGGCGGCGGCTATGAATCCGTTGCCGGTGGGGGTTTCGAGCGCATCAGCAGCACCACCTCCGTTCCCGAACCCGCCACGCTGACGCTCTTCGCTGCCGGCCTCGCGGGTCTTGCAATGCTGCGGCGACGCAGGAAGGCATAGTCTTCTCCGTCTAGCGCGCTCTTTCGAGCACCCGCGCGGTATCGATCATTCGCGCATACTCGCCGCTCATGTTCGCGAGCGACAGCGCGTGCACGTCCTCGGCTTTGAAGAGGCGTCCATCCAGCGTCTTCTTGTCGACGGCGAAGCAGCCGTCGCTTACGACATAGATCTCGAATCCGAGATTCCCGCCCATGCGCACGGTGGCTTCCACCGAGTTGTTGGTGAGGACGCCGGTGACGAGGAGGGGCGTGTGGCCGGCGCCCTTGAGGCGCGCTTCCAGGTCTGTGCCGATGAAGGCGCTGTTGACGCGCTTGGCGATGACGGTCTCGGCCGGCAGCGGCTTCACCTCGTCCTTGAACTCGTTGCCGGGCTGGCCGGGGCGATAGGCGGAGTTGGGCTCGGTCGAATCATGCTTCACGTGATAGATCGGCCGGCCGGTGGCGCGCCAGCGGGCGAGCAGCGCTGCGACATTTGCCTCGCACCGGGGATTGTTGCGCGGGCCCCAGTAGGGCGCGTCGATCGCCTTCTGGAGATCGATGACGACGAGCGCGGCGGAGGCGGGAAGGGCGTCAGGGTCGGGCATCGGTGCCTCTTGCGAGATAGTGGCGGGGCGTGGCGCCCAGCGCGCGGCGAAACATGGCGGTGAAGGCGCTGGCGCTGGCATAGCCGAGGCTGTCGGCCACCAGCGCCACCGGCTCGCCGCGGGCGAGGCGGCTCACGGCCTCGGCGAGGCGAACCTGCTGGCGCCATTGGGTGAAGCCCATGCCAGTCTCGCGCTGGAAGAGCCGCGCGAGGGTGCGGGCGCTGGCGCCGACGCGCTCGGCCCAATTATCGAGCGTATCGGCCGAGGCGGGATCCTCGAGGAGCGCACGGCAGAGCGCCACGAGACGCGCGTCCGCCGGGAGCGGAATGCGGAGCGGCACCGTCGTCACCCGCCTGAGCTCCTCCAGGATGAGCGCCATCACCAGGCCCGCGCCGCCGCTCTCGTCGTAGTCCACGGGCTCCTCCACCGCGCGCAGGATGAGGGCGCGGAGCAGCGGCGTCACCTCGATGACGGTGCAATCGCCGAGGCTCGCCGGTGCCGCCTTGGGATCGATGTAGAGCGTGCGCATGGCGACGCGGCCGCTCATGCGGATCTCGTGCTCCATTCCCGCCGGCATCCAGACCGCGCGCTGCGGCGGCACGATCCAGGCGCCCCTGGCCGTCGTCACCCGCATCACGCCGGTGACGGCGTAGACGAGCTGGGCCCGGGCATGCCGGTGCGGAGAGATAGTGTGGCCGCTGGGAAAATCCTTCGGCATCGCCGCCACGGGACGGGGAACGTGCTGATAATCCTCGGGATTCGTGCTGCGGGAGGGCATGAGTGGCAATGTCCGAATCGCGATGAAAACTGTCCGGACAGTGTGGACCCGCCAGTCCTATCCTGTCCACTCCAGCGGTGTCCGGGAGAGGGCGAGCGATGGCCAGCGGCAATCAGCGGATCGTGCGCTTCATCAACGTGGCGCATGCCCTCGACCATCTCGTGATGCTGATCTTCCCGACCGCCGTCCTCGGCATGGGCGCCACTTTCGGCACCTCCTATGGCGAGCTGCTGGCGCTGTCCCTCGGCGGCTTCATCGCCTTCGGCGCGGGCTCGCTGCCGGCGGGCTGGCTCGGCGATCTCTGGAGCCGGCGCAACATGCTGGCGGTGTTCTTCATCGGCGTAGGTGTCGCCACCATGCTGACCGCGCTCAGCAGCTCGCGCCTGATGCTGGCGGCGGCGCTCACGCTCATCGGCGCCTTCGCCGCGATCTATCACCCCGTGGGAACAGCGATGCTGACGGCTCACGCCGAAGGCAAGCTCGGCCGCACCATCGGCGTCAACGGTGTCTGGGGCAATCTCGGCGTCGCCTTCGCGGCGCTGGTCACCGGCGCCATTACACAGTGGATCGGCTGGCGCTGGGCCTTCGTGGCGCCGGGCGTCGTGGCGATCGGCATCGGCATCGCGTTCCTCATCCTGGTGCCGGACGAGCGCAACATCCAGAAGGTGGTGAAGCGCGCGTCGGCGCCGCTACCGCGCAGCGTGGTGATCCACGCGTTTGCCGTGCTGGTCCTGGTGACGATGGCCGGCAGCGTCGTCTTCAACGCCACCACCATCGCCATGCCCAAGGTCTTCGACGAGCGCCTGCCGCTGCTGGCGGCGACGCCGTTCCGCGTCGGCGCCCTCGTCTTTCTCGTCTACGTCATCGGCGCGATGGCGCAGCTCATCGTCGGCCATTTCGTCGACCGCTATCCGCTCCGCACTGTGTTCCTGCCGCTGTCGCTGATCCAGGCGCCCTGCCTGCTGCTGGCCGCCTGGGCGCAGGAGTGGGTGATGCTGGCGCTCGCCATCGGCATGATGTTCGGCATCTTCGGCCAGGTGACCATCAACGACGCCATGGTGGCGCGCTACACCAACCACGAATGGCGCGCCCGCGCCTACGCCTTCCGCTACGTCGTCTCCTTCGCCGCGAGCGCCTGCGGCGTGCCCCTGGTGGCGCTGCTCCACGACCGCACCGGCGGCTTCGCGCTCACCTTCACGGTGCTGGCGGGCTGCGGCGCGCTGGTCTTCGTCGGCGCGCTCCTCTTCCCGCATCGTCCGGAAGAGCTCGAGATATTGCCGGCGCGGGTGCAGGCGGCGGAGTAGAAAAAATATTCACCACGGAGACACGGAGGACACGGAGATTTCTAACCACTCCGTGTCCTCCGTGTCTCCGTGGTGAATTGCCTTTTTGCTGGAGCTCACCGCACCCCCGGCCGCCACCGTCCGAACGGCACGATCTTGTTCTCCACGTCGTGGCCGATGTCGGCGCGGCCGAGATAGGGGATGCCGGAGACCTCGCACCAATGGCGCGCCACCGTCTCCTCGTCCTGGCCGAATTCCGGCGAGTTGGCGGTGATGACGCTGCAGCGGCCGAGGCGGATGCCGGCGACGCGGCGGATCGCCGGGTTGCTGGTGATGTGCCAGAGCGCGCGGTCGATCCGGTACATTGCCTCGCCGACCTCCTCCAGCATCAGCACGTGGCCGGCAAGGTCGGGCTGCAGCGGCGTGCCGATGAGATGGCTGAGGATGGTGATGTTGAAGGCCGCGGTCGGCGCCTCGCCGACGCTCGGCTCCAGGGTCGCGGCATCGCCCTCCACCAGGAATTTGAGCGCCCGCGTCACCGCCGCCGCGCCGTTCCGGCGTGGGATCTCCGAGGGCATCGGGCCGTGGGCGATCCGGGGAAAGCCCGCGCCATAGAGCGCGGCCAGGATCGTGCCGATGTCGCTGTAGCCGAGATAGGTCTTCGCCCGCGCCGCGGCATTGAGCGCCGGGAGCACGCGCTCGACGATGCGGTTCGAGCCGTAGCCGCCGCGGACGAACCAGACGGCGTCGATCGAGGGATCGTTCGCGATCTCGATCAGAGCCGCCGCGCGCTCGCCGTCGGATCCTGCGAAATGGCCGTTGCTCAGGAAGCATTGTGGGTGAAAGCGGAGCGTGGGCGGGTGCTCGGGATAGAGCTCTGCCGCGAGCTCGGTCACCGCCTCGGCGATCGCCGGCTCGGTGCGCACGGCGGGGGCGACGACGCCGATGGTGATCCCGCCTCTGGCCATTGAAGTCCGTGTCCAAATCTCTTGTCGCGCGGTCAGGCGGACTATAGCTTCCGGCGATGGAGCGAGACAGGCCCTATTTCTTCTGCGGAATCGGCGGCAGCGGCATGCTGCCGCTCGCCCTCATCGTGCAGGCCGGCGGTTCCAAAGTCAGCGGCTCCGACCGCGCCCTGGACCAGGGCCGGACGGCGCCAAAGTTCGACTTTCTGCGCCGGCGCGGCATCGAGCTTTTCCCCCAGGACGGCAGCGGCGTCACCGGATCCGACCTCGTCGTGGTGACCTCGGCGGCGGTGGAGAGCACCATTCCCGATGTGCAGGCGGCGACTTGAGTGGGCGCCAGCCTGATCACTCGCGCGCAGCTCCTGGCGGAGCTATTCAACGCGGCCGCCACCGGCATCGGCGTCGCCGGCACCAGCGGCAAGTCCACCACCACGGGCATGATCGGCTGGATCCTGCATCGCTGCGGCCGCGATCCCACGGTCATGAACGGCGCTGTCATGACCAATTTCGTCACTCCTGACGTGCCGTTCGCGAGCGCCCTCGTCGGCGGCGAGATCTTCGTCAGCGAGGTGGATGAGAGCGATGGCTCGATCGCGCATTACACGCCGCGCATTGCCGTCCTCAACAATATCGCCGTCGATCACAAGTCGCTTGATGAGCTCCGCGTGCTGTTTCGCGACTTCGTGGCGAAGGCCGAGACGGCCGTCCTCAATCTCGACAATGCCGAGACCGCGGCGCTGGCGGCGGCGCGGACTTCCGGCCAGACGATCACGTACAGTCTCAGTGACAAGGGCGCCGATCTCGTGGCGAGCGATGTCATGCCGGCGCCCGATGGCATCACCTTCGTGGTTGCGGAGCGCGCGACCGGCGTCACGCTGCGAGCGCGGCTCGCCGTGCCCGGACGGCACAACGTCGCCAATGCGCTGGCGGCCCTGGCGGCGGCGCGGGCGTGTGGCGTTGCGCTGGGCGATGCGGCGGCGGCGCTCGCCGGCTTTCGCGGCGTCCGCCGCCGCCTCGAGCTGGTGGGCACCGCCAGGGGCGTCACCGTGATCGACGACTTCGCCCACAACCCCGACAAGATCGCGGCCACCCTCGAAACCCTGCACGATTTTCCCGGCCGGCTCCTGGTGATGTTCCAGCCGCACGGCTTCGGTCCGCTGCGGCAGATGAAGGATGCCTTCATCGAGGGCTTCGCCCGGCACCTGCGCGACGACGACGTCCTCATCATGCCCGATCCCGTCTATTTCGGCGGCACCGTCGACCGCAGCGTCACCAGCCGCGACATCATCGAGGGCGTCGCCGCCCGCGGCCGCACGGCCTTCGGCTTCGCCGATCGCGCGGCCTGCGGCGACAAGCTGATAGAACTCGCGCGTCCCGGCGACCGCATCGTGGTAATGGGCGCCCGCGACGACACGCTGACGCAGTTCGCGGGGGAGTTGTTGGCGAGGTTGGATCAGAAGAAAGCATAGACAGCGAGAACCAACTCAATCGTCATCGCCGGGCTTGTCCCGGCGATCCACGTCTTGAAAGCGAGAGATTTCGTGGATGGCCGGGCTTGACCCACGACTGTCCGGTTCCGGTTTCAGCTCCATTGGAGCAGCAATTGATTGGGGTTGAGTATTGGGGTTGGCTCGGTGTGGAGCAGGCGGTCGATGCGTCTGCGGTGCATCAGGTTGGCGCGGACCAGCCTGGCGAAGGCGAGGGGGCCGTGGAGGCCTTTCTGGGCGGATTGAGCGAGGCGGAGCAGCAGGAAGGCGATCAGGGCGACGGCGATCTGGATGCGGATGGCGTTCTCGGAGGTGCCGAGGAAGCGGGTGATCCTGAGGGTCTGCTTGACCCAGCGGAAGAACAGCTCGATGGCCCAGCGCCGCTTGTAGAGATCGGCGATCTCCTGGGCGCTGGCGTCGAGATCGTTGCAGAGAATACGCAGCACTTTGCCGGTGTCGGTCACGAGCCGCACCTCGCGCACCGCCTGCTGCATTGGATTGCGGCGGTTCCTGGCTTGGCGAGCGGGCAGGAAGCCGATGCGATCGGAGAGGATAGTGCTGCCCCGCGGCACCGGCAGCACTTCCACCAAGTCGAGCGGCGTATTGGACTTGAACCGGGTGACGATCCGGCAGCCGGCGGCGTCGAGCCTGGCCCACCAGGCATAGTCGTAATAGCCGAGATCGAAGACATAGGTGGCCCCCGCCTCGATCGGCATCTGCTGGGCCACGGTGATGTCGTTGACGTTTGCCGCACTGACCGCGGCGTAGATCGGCCGGTCGGCATCGGCGTCGTAGATGACATGCACCTTGGCGCCGCACACCCCGGCCGAGAACCGCGCCCAGCCGGCACTGTGCTCGTTCAGCCGCACGCCCGTGGCGTCGATGAGATAGGTGGTCTCGGCAAGCTTACGGCGGAGCCCGCGATGGGCCTGCTTCATCATCTTCGCCAACAGCTCGGCAAAGACCCCGGCAGGCCGTTGCGCATTCGCATCGGACAAGGTCGAGCGCCGAACCGGATCCGCGCCCAGGTGGTAGAGCCGGGCGGCGTGGCTCTCCAGCCCCGTCACGATCTCGCGCAGGCTCGCGGCGCCCGAAAGCTGGCCATAGAGCAGCGCCACAAACTGGCTTCGCGTCGTCAGCCGGCGAACCCGTCCATCCGCTCCATGCCGCGCCACCAGCCGATCAAACGTCGGCCAAGGAACATGCTTCAGAACCGAATGGAAAACGCTATTCTGATGCCGCATGGCGCTGAACCTCTTCTCGTGTCCCGGATCGTTTGCCGACGTCCTGGACCGAGTAGAATCAACGCCATGCGCTTCGTCCACATAAACTCAACCGGACAGCCGTGGGACAAGCCCGGCCATGACGAAAATAGTATTCTCAGTCGCGCGCTGCTCAGATCCGCCGATACAGATAAACCCCATCCGCGCGCTCAC
>CAVTDT010000028.1:0-9314 GCA_963733525.1 uncultured Alphaproteobacteria bacterium | reverse complement strand
CGGCGCACCGAGGGAAGCGGCCTCGATGCGCGCAAATTCGCTTTTCGGTTAGTCACACTACTCTACGGAACATAACAATCCACGGTTGTGTCAAAAATGCGGGGCGAGGCTCGTCGAAACGGCGAACCCAGAATGCTTCGCGCGATGGACCGTCTCCGCATCGGCGCCGAGACGACGATCGCCGCGGCAACGGAACTGCACGATCGCGCACTCTGACCGGTCGCCGACGGCATCCTCGGCGAGGAGTGCGAGGCGGATGCGGTACGCGATGTCAATGCCGGCGCCTTCGTCGATCTGCATCGCATCGTCCGGCGATCGCAGAAGAACCTTGGCGTGCCGCACGCCGCCTTCCGGCCCGGCAAAATACCTCGGCCGCATTTGACATTCCCGGCGTTCGCAACATTTGTCTGTTGTGCAGCCGCCGGCCGGTAGGGGGTTCGGATCATGCGCGGAGCTCCGCTATGCGCAACCGCGCCGCCACGAAACATGACGAGCCGGCCCGCTGACGGCGGCACGCATACGACCGTAATCCTGCGCGCGGACACGGCCTCCGATCGGAGGCCGGGTCGCCGGTGAATATCGTTCAGACCGATATCGCCATCGTTGGCGGAGGCGGCGCCGGGCTGCGGGCGGCGATCGCCGCGGCCGAGCGGATCCGCGCTGAGGATCGCGCTGATCTCGAAGGTCTATCCGATGCGCAGCCACACCGTCGCCGCCGAAGGCGGATCCGCCGGCGTGGTGCAGGCGCACGACAGCCTCGAGCACCACTTCGACGACACCGTCTCGCGGCGGCGACTGGCTCTGCGACCAGGACGCCGTCGAGTATTTCGTCGCCCATTGCACCGAGGAGATGGTGCAGCTCGAGCATTGGGGCTGCCCGTGGAGCCGCAAGGCCGACGGCCACGTGAACGTGCGCGCCTTCGGCGGCATGAAGATCGAGCGCACCTGGTTCGCCGCCGACAAGACCGGCTTTCACATGCTGCATACGCTGTTCCAGACCTCGATCAAGTATCCGTCGATCCAGCGCTTCGACGAGTACTTCTGCGTCGACCTGATCGTCGAGGACGGCCGCGTGCCAGGGCGTGCTCGCGATCGAGATCGCCACCGGCGAGTTCCGTCCTGATCCGCGCGAAGGCGGTCGTCATCGCGACCGGCGGCGCCGGGCCGCGTTTTCCGCCAGAACACCAACGGCGGGCATCGTCACCGGCGACGGCATGGCGCTCGCGTTCCGCCACGGCGTGCCGTTGCGCGACATGGAATTCATGCAGTACCACCCGACCTGCACTGCCCGGAACCGGGCTGCTCATCACCGAGGCGCTGCCGCGGCGAGGGCGGCATCCTCGTCAACAAGGACGGCTATCGCTACCTGCAGGACTACGGCCTCGGCCCGCCCGATCCGTGGCCGCGCAACAAGGCGATGGAGCTCGGTCCGCGCGACCGCTCTGTCCCAGGCGTTCTGGCACGAGGAGCGCAAGGGCCGCACCATCGCTACACGCCGCACGGGCAACGTCGGTCCACCTCGACCTGCGCCACCTCGGGCGCGGCGAAGCTGCACGAGCGCCTGCCGCAGATCTGCGAAGTGGCGCGCGACGTTCCTCGGCGTCGATCCGGTCGACGGCGCCGATTCCGGTGCGTCCCGCGGTGCACTACACGATGGGCGGAATCCTCGGCAGACATGCGAGACCGCTTCGCCGCTGCCCGGCCTCTACGCCGCGGGCGAATGCTCGAGCATCGGCATCCACGGCGCCAACCGGCTGGGTTCCAACTCGCTCGCCGAGCTCGTGCGTCTTCGGCAAGGTGGCGGGCGAGCAGGCGGCGCAATTCGCGCGCGAGCGCCGGCCGGCGACAGGCGATCGCGCGTGCGATCGGCAGGCGCGAAGCCGCGCAGGCGGCGCTGCGTCGCGCTCTCGGCGCGCGAGCGCGGCGAGCGCGCATCGCGACACTCCGCAACGAGATGGCCTGGACGCATGGAGCAGGGCGTGCGGCATCTATCCGCATCGGCCGGAGCATGCAGGCCACCTGCGACAAGCTCGCGGAGCTGCAGCGAGCGCTACCGCGCGGCGTGAAGCCTCGACGACCGCTCGCAGCGCCTGGAATACCGATGGCTCACGGCGATCGAGCTGGGCTACCATGCTCGACGGTCGCCGAGGCGATCGCGCACTCCGCGCCTCAACCGCACGGAGTCGCGCGGCGCGCACCAGCGTCTCGACGGCTTCGACCAGCGCGACGACGCGCACTTCCTCAAGCACACCCTCGCCTGCTACGCGCGGCGACGGACCGCCCGCGCATCGACTACGGAGCCGGTCACGATCACCAAGTCGCCGCCGAAGACGCGCGCGTACGGCGGCGAGGGCAAGCAAGCCGAGCGCGCACGCTGAAGCGCCATGTCGCATGGCAACGTCGAAGACCGAAACTCATCGAGATCGAGGTGCTGCGCTATCAACCCGGAGACCGGCCGCGAGCCCCACTTCCAGTCGTACCAGGTGCCGTTCACCGACGACATGTCGGTGCTGCAGGGGCTGCAGTACATCAAGGACGATCTCGACGGCACCCTCACCTTCCGCTGGTCCTGCCGGATGGCGATCTGCGGCAGCTGCGGCATGATGATCAACGGCGTGCCGCAAGCTCGCCGTGCATGACGTTCCTGCGCGACTACTACCCGAACAACGCTCGCGCGTCGAGCCGCTCGCGCATTTCCCGATCGAGCGCGACCTGGTGCGTGGACCAGTCGCGGACTTCGTGCGACAAGCTCGAGCGATCAAGCCCTATCGTGATCCCGCAAGAGCCGCGCACCCTCGCCGAGGGCGAGTACCTGCAGACGCCGGCGCAGCTGCGAGCGCTACGAGTACGTTCAGCGACTGCATCAACTGCATGCTCTGCTACGCCGCCTGTCCGCAATACGGGCTCGAACCCGGCGTTCATCGGCCCCGGCGGCGATGGCGCTGCTGCATCGCTACAACGCCGATTCGCGCGACGGCGCGCAGCGCGCAGCGCATGGAGCTCGTGAACGCCGAGGACGGCGTCTGGGGCTGCACCGCCGTCGGCTACTGCTCCGAGGTCTGCCCCAAAGCCGTCGATCCCGCGAACGCGGTCAACCAGAACAAGACGGCGAGCGCCCTCGACTACTTCCTGCGCTTCTGCCGCGCGGCAAATCATGAGCGCGTCAGCGCGCGACAAACGATGAGCGCGCCCCGCCCCTATATCCGCCCGGTCGATCCCCTGTGGTGGGCCGTCCGCCTACCTCGCCTACACGCTTCGGGAAGCGACCGGGATCGCCATCGCCCTCTATGCGCTGGTCCTGCTCGGGGGCGTGATCTCGCTGGCGCGCGGCGAGACCGCCTACGACGCGTGGCTGGGGTTCCTCCGCAGCCCGCTCTCCCTCGCCCTGCACGCGATCCTTCTCGCCGGCATGATCTTCCATGTCTGGACCTGGTTCCGGATCATGCCGAAGACCATGCCGCGCCTGGTGATCGGCGGCCGCTACCTGCCGCAGCGTCGGATCACCGCCCTCGGTCTGCTGATCGCGGCGGCCAGCTTCGTCGTCGTTCTTCTTCTCGCGGCAGGGGCGCGGCCATGAAGCGGTCGATCACGCCGATCTTCTGGCTGCTGTTTGGCGCCGGCGGCATGCTCGCCGCGCTGACCGGCCCGGCGCTGGTGCTGATCACCGGCCTCGCGGCGCCGGCCGGCATCGGTCTCACGCCTGACTTCATGAGCTTCGCGCGGGCCAACGCGTTCGCGCGCCACCCGATCGGCAAGCTCGTCCTCCTCGCGGTGATCGCGCTCTTCGTCTGGCATGGCGCCGAGCGCATCTACCTCACGCTGCGGGACATGCATCTGGGATCGAGACCGACGCTGATGTGGCTCTGCTACGGGACGGCGGCGGCGGTGAGCGCGGCCACCGTCGCCGCGCTCTTGGCTGTCGGGTTCTGAACACTGGGAGGGGTTGTCGAGATGCGTCAGCGGACCTGTCTGGAGCCGGCCGCCGCGACCATCGAGCGGTCGGCGGCATATCTTCATCCGATCCAGCTCGACCACGCCACCCCGCGCGAAGAGATCGCCGAAGACAGCGAGCTCCCCGCCTATCTGCGCGAGGTCTACGCCTGGGCCTATCTGCGCCCGGGCATGGCCGTTCTCCTCGACCGGCAGACCGTCGTCGAGGCGATCCTCTGGGGGAATGCGCGCCGCCTGATCGGCCGCGTCCTGGCGGAGATCAAGCCGGGATGGCGCGTGCTGCAGCCGGCGGCGGTCTACGGCACCTTCTCGCGCCAGCTCGCCGTGGCGCTCGGTCCCGCCGGCCGCCTGGAGGTCAGCGATATCGCGCCGCTCCAGGTCGCCCTCACCCGCCGCAAGCTCGCCGGCCTCGGACAGGCGAGCGTTGATCTCCGGGACGCCGCCGAGCCCCGGCGCACGCTCTATGACGCGGTCACCTGCTTCTTCCTGCTGCACGAGGTGCCGGATGCGATGAAAGCACGGATCGTCGCCGCGCTCCTCGGCGCGGTCCGGCCCGGCGGCAAGGCGGTCTTCGTCGATTATCACCGGCCGCGTCGCGGTCACCTCCTGCGGCCCTTCATGGATCTCGTCTTCGAGCGCCTCGAGCCCTTCGCCCGAGCGCTCTGGCATCACCCCATCACCCACTATGCAGGACCGCTGGAAGCGAGCTTCGACTGGCGCAAGGAGACGCTGTTCGGCGACCTCTATCAGGTCGTGGTGGCGACCCGGCGGTAGGCGGCTCCGGCGGCGATCTCGTCCGCGCGGCGCTCGAACGCCGTGACGATGTCGGCGAACATCGCGCCGAAGAGGCGGGAGGCGAGCGCCGAGAGAATGGGATTGCTGAACTCGTAGCCGGCGGAGAAAACGACCACGGTCCGGTCCTCGCCCTCCGGTTTGAATTCCCAGACGACGTGCAGATAGCGAAACGGGCCGTCGATAGCGTCGACCTTGATCGAGCGCAGCTCCGGCTCGGCGACCGTGCGGTTGGCATATCCCACCTGCAGCGCCGCCCACCCGACGGTCATGCGCGAGACGATGATGGTCCGAGCCGGATCCTCGGCGTCCCGCGACAGCACGCGCACGTCTCGGCAATGCGGCACGAAACCGGGATAGCGCTCGACGTTGAGGACGAGGGCGAAGAGATAGCGCCACCGATGGCCCATGCGCCTGGTGATGCGGATGTCCGTCATGGCGGAGCCGGCCTCCAAGCCACGCTGCCTCCCGATCACCTGTCGATGAAGAGGTAGAGCCGTTTCTCCTGGGATCAACAATACTCGGATTTTCCCGGCACCGCCTCAGATCATCCGCCGGCGCCGGGCGACGCCGAAGCCGACGAGACCGGCACCCAGGATCACGAGGCTCGCGGGCTCCGGAACCGACGCCGGCGGCGGGTCCGTCGACACCGAAGAGGTCAGGACCAACGGTATGGCGCCCAGGGACTGGAAGGGAATGTCATAGGCCCCTTCCAGGAGGACCGTATCGGAGCCCGGCCCGGTGCCGTTGATCTCGCCGCCCGCATACCCCACCAGCGATGAGGTCGCGAGGTCGAGGATGATCTCGTTGAGGTTGGCGAAAGACGTGAGGAAGAGATCGATGCCGGTTCCCGACGAGTTGCCCTGCACCTTGAAGATATTGTCGAAGGATTGCGGAACGTCGCTGACGATGCCCGAGCTCAGCAGCGCGCCGGTCGTCACGTCGAGGGTCAGCGTGCCGCCGATGTTGACCTGCCCGGCATGATCGGGATTGCCCTGCTCCTCGATGAAGGCGAAGGGCGAGTTGAACGGGCCCCTGATGGTGAAGGTATCGATGACGTCGGCTGCCGCGGGCCCCATCGCCCCGCCCCCGACCAGGATCACTACCGCCGCCGTCAGTAGGACATTCCGCAGCCGTCGCGCCATGAGCTCTCTCCCCCTGGAGCATGACCGCTCATGCCCATCATGGCGCGGGAGACTACATGCCGGCCGCCGGCGGGTTTAATTCCGATCGGTCATGGTTTCGATGCGCCTCCGTTATGAAACCTCGCGCCGGCCATTCAGCCCCCGATCCGTGCTCGCCCGATCGGCCCGGGCGCGGCTATGATCGCGGCCGCAGCGATGGAGCAGCCGATGGCGATCCTCATTCTCGGCCTGGTGGTATTTCTCGGCGTACACGGCTTCACCATGTGCCGCGGCGCTCGCGCCGCCGCCGTCGCCCGGCTCGGCGAGCGCGGGTACAAGATCCTCTATGCGCTGATCTCGCTGATCGGCCTCGTGCTGCTGATCCGCGGCTATGGCGACTATCGCGCCGCCGGCATGATCCCGGTGTGGCAGCCGCCAGCCTGGACGCGGCACGTGACCTTCCTGCTGATGCTGCTGGCGCTGATCCTGCTGCCGGCGGCCTACATCCCCTCCCACATCAAGGCGGCGGTGCAGCATCCGATGATCACCGCGGTGAAGACCTGGGCTTTCGCGCATCTGCTGGTGCGCGGCGATCTCGGCTCGATGCTGCTGTTCGCCGCCTTCCTCGCCTGGGGCGTCATCGCGCGCATTTCCATGAAGCGGCGTGGCCTTCCCGCGCCGGTGGCACCCGCGGGCTGGGGCAATGACGTGCTGGTGGTCGTCATCGGCCTCGCGCTCTACGCGGGCGTCATTCTCTGGTTCCACCCGGCGGTGATCGGAGTGGCGCTGATGCCGGGCTGACGATCAGCGGGCGCGAAGCCGGGTGACGTTGGAGGCGCCCGGCCCCGGCTGCAGCGCGTCGGCGATGGCACGCGTCAGGTCGCCCTGGCGGAACGGCTTGTTGAGCTTGTGGAGCGCGAGATTTGTCCCCGGCGGCAGCTCGGCATAGCCGGTCGCCAGGATCATCGGCAGGTCGGGCCAGTCGACCTCGACCGCCGCGGCGAGCTGGGTTCCGGTCATGTGCGGCATGGCCTGATCGACGATCAGCAGGTCGACCTTTGCCTCCCGCCGCAGGATATCGAGTGCCTGCTGTCCCGAGGCCGCCGCCAGCGCGGTGTGGCCGAGATCCTCGAGCATCGCGACGGTGTTCAGGAGAACGAGGCTGTCATCGTCGACGGCGAGCACGACCAGCGGCTGTGCGCCTCGCGCGGGAAGCGGCGAGATCGGCTGGCTCTCGAGGCCGGCGACCCGGCCACCCACCGCCGCCACCGGCAGCCAGAGCTGCGCCGTGGTGCCCTCGCCCTTCCGGCTCTTGAGGATGAGCCGCCCGCCCGATCTGCTCCGCGATGCCGTGCACCATCGGAAGCCCAAGGCCGGTGCCCTTGCCGACGCCCTTGGTGGTGAAGAACGGCTCCATGGCCCGCGACAGCGTCGCCTCGTCCATCCCTTCGCCGGTATCGCTCACCGAGAGGCAGACGTAGGGCCCCGGCTCCAGACCGCGCTGTGGCCCTCGGCGACGCGTCTCCTCGCGCGCCGCGATCACGATCGTGCCGCCGCCCGGCATCGCGTCGCGCGCGTTGACCGCGAGATTGAGGAGCGCCATCTCGATCTGGTTGGCATCGCGCATTGACCAGGCCGAGGGCGAGCGGAAAGCGGGTCTCGATCGTCATCGACGGCCCCAGCGAGCGCTGCAGCAGGTCGGTCATGCCGCGAACCAGGGTGGGGACGTCGAGCGGCTCGGGCTTCAGTTCCTGGCGGCGGGCGAAGGCCAGCATGCGCTGGGTCAGCGTGGCGCCGCGCTCGGCGCCCTGGATCGCGTTGTCGATGAGGCGCGGTGATCCTGGGGTCCTCGCGGCAGCCGCCGGCGCAGGATCTCCAGGCTGCCGAGCACCGCCGTCAGCAGATTGTTGAAGTCGTGGGCGATGCCGCCGGTCAGCTGGCCCAGGGCTTCCATCTTCTGCGACTGGAACAGCGCCTCGCGGGCCTTGTCGAGCGCCGCTTGCGCATTGCGCCGCTCGGTGAGGTCGCGGGTGACCTTGGCGAAGCCCAGCAGCCGGCCGCTCGCCGTCGCGGATGGGATCGATGATCACATCGCCCAGAAATGGCTGCCGTCCTTGCGCACGCGCCAGCCTTCCTTCTCGAACCTGCCGTCCCGGATCGCGGTCTCCAGCGCCCGCTGCGGCGCGCCGTTCTGCCGGTCCTCCTCGGTGTAGAAACGCGAGAAGTGCTCGCCCGATGATCTCCTCGGAGCGATAGCCCTTGATGCGCTCGGCGCCCACGTTCCAGTTGGTGATGCAGCCTTCGGCATCGAGCATGAAGATCGCGTAGTCGGTGACGCCCTGCACCAGCAGCCGGAACTGCTCCTCGCTCCGGCGCAGAGCGTCCTGGGCGTTCTTGCGCTCGGTGCAGGTCGCGGGTGACCATGGCAAATCCGATCAGATTTGCCGGCCGGCGCCGCGGATCGGGTCGATCGACCGTATGGGCCCAGAATTGCGTGCCGTCCTTGCGGACGCGCCAGCCCTCGCTCTCGTGCCGGCCTTCCCGCGCCGCGATCTCCAGCGCCCGGGCCGGCAATTCCGCCCGCCGGTCCTCTTCCATGTAAAAGCACGAGAAGTGGCTGCCGATGATTTCCGGCGCCGTGTAGCCCTTGCATTTTTCCGCGCCGGGATTCCAGCTGGTGACGATACCGGCAGGGTCCAGCATGAAGATCGCGTAGTCGATCACCGCGTCGATCAGGAGGCGGTATCGTTCGTCGTCCGTCGAGGACGTCTCGAAACGCTGCACGCCGTTCATGAAAAATCGCCTTCCGCGCGGCTTCCCCCGGGAAACACGGCACAATGGATGAAACGGGAGCGCGGGTAAATTGGTTCCCCTGCCAGGTATAGGGGACGCGCCCATGCCCGCCGGCTCCCGAACGGAACCCGGTGTTAACGACCCGCCGCCGGCTGCATCGCCGGCGCCGCCAGCCCGCCAGGCGGGTCGGTCAACCTACGCGAATGCCGGGCCCCAGCGACCGCCGAGGCTCTCAGCGCTTGACGTTCGGGTCCTCGCCGCGGCTGCGGCTCTTTCCGGCCTTCTCGGCATCGCGCAGGGATTTCCCTTCGGCGCCGCTCACGGCATCGGCGGCCTCGCGCGCCTTCGGCTCCACCTGTCCGCTCTCGGCGAACCGGCGCGTGTCGCGGTTGTAGTCCGCGGCGCCGGTCTGGCTGCCCTCGCCCTCGTTCCGGCTCGACGCGGCGCCCTCGCCCTTCTGTCCGCCGCCCGCCTCGGCGTCTACTTCCGCTTCCGCCCGGCGCCAATGCTCCTCGGAGCGGCCTTCGGGCCGCCCCTCGCGCTCCCAGATCTCGTGCGCCTTCGCCTTCACGCGCTCGACCTTGTGATCCATCACCGTCTCCTCGCTATCAGATCCGATATGACTTGCCTGTTGCCGGCGGCATGCTCACGGGG
>CAVTDT010000027.1:0-338267 GCA_963733525.1 uncultured Alphaproteobacteria bacterium | reverse complement strand
CAACACGAAATGTAATAGTAGAACCCGTCCTCCGCTGTATAATCAGGATAGGTTTTTAGCGAAAATCATGTGGGAGGTCAACGATGCCCATTCACGACTGGTCCCGTGTCGACGCAGGCATTTTTCACCATTTCCACCACGCCTGGATCGACGAGATCGCCCGTGACCTGAACAGCGGCGTTCTTCCCCCAGATTACTACGCGATGGCCGAGCAACACACCTCGCATTTCGGGCCCGATGTTCTGACTCTGCAATCAGGACCTTGCGAGGACCGCGCCAGGACGAGTCTCGAGCCGATCGCGGACGGCTCCGGCGCCACGGAGGTTGGCGTGATTGTTGCCAGACCAAAAGCCCGCCTGGCCGGTGAGACCGATCTCGAGTTCTATCGTCGCAAGCAAAATGTCGTCGCAGTGCGCCACGTGAGCGGCGACCGGCTCGTGGCCATTGTCGAGATCGTCTCGCCCGGCAACAAGTCGAGCCAGGCCGTCTTCCGCAAGTTCGTCGACAAGGCAGTCGACCTATTGAGTCAGGATATTCACCTCCTCATCCTCGACCTGATTCCACCGACTCGCCGGGACCCCAATGGGATCCACGGCGCGATCTGGGAGGCGTTCACCGACGAGGAATATAAGGCCCCGCCGGGAAACCTCTGACCCTGGCGGCCTACGAAGCCGAAATGGGCGTGCGCGCCTTCGTCGAGCCTGTGGCTGTCGGCGACGTGCTGCCGGAGATGCCTCTTTTCCTCAAGCCAGGCGGCCACGTTCCCGTCGCGCTCGAATCGACCTATCAATCCGCCTGGGAGGCCGTCCCGCGGCGCTGGCGATCCGTTATCGAGGGTTGAGACGGAACCCACATGCCGGACTGCTTTCCCCGCCCAGACGTTGCACCGCACATCTTGGCGGCCGCCGAATCCGCCGGATACAATCGATAGTCTGGATCAAACGGTAAACGACGGCACATCGAAGACGGCTCCTCGTGCAGGCAAAGACGGACTACGCGGTTTTCAACCTACTTCGCGAGCAGCCTGAACTCCCCGCCCGGCGGCGGTCGACATGCTACGGAATGCTACGTTTTACGCTTCCGCAAGAGTGCGCGACGTCTCCTTCGCGGTGGGGCAAGGCGAGGTGCTGGGCTTTCTCGGGCCCCAACGGCGCCGGCAAGTCCACCACCATGAAGATGATCACCGGCTTCCTGGCGCCGATCGGCGGCACGCGCGAGATCTGCGGCGCCGACGTCGCGACGGCGCCGATCGCGGCCAAGCGTCAGCTCGGCTACCTGCCGGAAGGCGCGCCCGCCTATCCCGACATGACGCCGCCGCGTTCCTCGCCTTCGTCGCCCACATCCGCGGCTTCGCGGCGCCGAGGCGCGCGCAGCGCATCGCGCATCGCGATCGAGCGCACCTCGCTGGAGGCGTGCTGGACCAGCCGATCGACACGCTTTCCAAGGGCTTCAAGCGCCGCGTCGGCCTGGCCCAGGCGCTGCTGCACGACCCGCCGGTGCTGATCCTCGACGAGCCGACCGACGGTCTCGACCCCAACCAGAAGCACGAGGTGCGCAAGCTCATCAACGCGCTGGCGCCGGAGAAGGCGATCATCATCTCGACCCATCTGCTGGAGGAGGTCGACGCCGTCTGCACCCGCGCCATGATCATCGCCGACGGCCGCCTGGTCGCCGACGGCACGCCGGGCGAGCTCGCGCGCGCTCGCGCCATCACAACGCGGTGCGGCTGGCGCTCGGCGCCGGCCGCGCGCCGAGGCCGAGGCCGCGCTGACGCGGCTGCCCGGCGTCGCCAGCGGTCGAGCCGGTCGAGGACGGCGAGGGCGCGGCGCTGATGATCTTCCCGCGCGACGGCCGCTCGATCGTCGCCGAGGTCACCGACCTCGTCCGCGACCGCCGCTGGGAGGTGGCGGGGCTCCGGGTCGAGCGCGGCCGGCTCGACGACGTCTTCCGCACCATCACCGCAGCGTCCTGAGCCGCCGGAATCCCATGCGCAACATCACCGTCATCGTCCGCCGCGAGCTTGCGAGCTACTTCGCGACGCCGCTCGCCTACGTCTTCATCGTGATCTTCCTGGTGCTGGCGGGATCGCTCGCCTTCTTCGCTCGGCAATTTCTTCGAGCGCGGCCAGGCCGACCTGCAGCCCTTCTTCACCTTCCATCCCTGGCTCTATCTGGTGCTGATCCCCGCGCTTGCCATGCGGCTCTGGGCCGAGGAGCGCAAGAGCGGCACCATCGAGCTGCTTGCTGACGCTGCCGATCTCCATGACCGAGGCGGTGGTGGGAAAATTCCTCGCCAGCTGGATCTTCGCCGGCATCGCGCTGGCGCTGACCTTCCCGTTCTGGATCACCGTCAATTATCTCGGCAATCCCGACAACGGCGTGATCCTCGCGAGCTACATCGGGAGCTTCCTGATGGCGGGCGCGTTCCTGGCGATCGGCGCCTGCCTCTCGGCCCTCACCAAGAACCAGGTGATCGCCTTCGTCGTCACCGCCGCGATCTGCTTCCTCTTCACCGTCAGCGGCTCCGGCCTCGTGCTGGGCTTCCTCAACGGCTGGGCGCCCGCAGGCGGTGCTCGACACCGTCGCCGCCTTCAGCTTCCTCGCGCCACTTCAACGCCATCGTGCGCGGCGTGATCGATCTGCGCGACGCCGTGTTCTTCCTCTCGGCGATCGTCTTCTTCCTCTTCGCCAACACGCATCATCGTCGACCTCAAGAAAGCGGATTGAGGCTGCTTCAGCGATGAAAACCTTTTCGCTCTCCCGCCGCACCATCGCGCTCCTGAGCCTCGCCTCGGCCGCGGTGCTGTTCGTCTCGGTCAACGTGATCGCCAGCCACGTGCTGCGCTCGACGCGGATCGACCTGACCGCGGGCCATCTCTACACGCTCGCCGACGGCACGACGCAAGACGCTGGCGGCCATCCAGGAGCCGATCACGCTGCGCTTCTACTATTCGCAGCGCCTGGGCGACGAGATCCCGTCCTATGGCATCTACGCCCAGCGCGTGCGCGAGACGCTGCAGGAGTACGCGGCGCTCGCCAACGGCAAGATCGATCTGCAGATCATCGATCCCGCAGCCGTTCTCGCCGGAGGAGGACCGCGCGGTCGCCCTCGGCCTGCAGGGCGTGCCGCTCGATCAGGGCGGCGAGAAGGTCTATTTCGGCCTGGTCGCCACCAACTCCACCGACGACCAGGAGCTGATCCCCTTCTTCCAGCCGGAGCGCGAGCGCTTCCTGGAATACGACCTCACCAAGATGATCCACTCGGTCGCGACGCCGAAGAAGATCGTGGTCGGGTCTGGTCACGCTCGCTGCCGCTCGAAGGCGATTTCGCGGCCGCGCTGCAGGGCCAGCCGCTGCAGCCCTATGCGATGCTCAATCAGCTGCGCCAGCTCTACGAGGTACGCACGCTCGCCACCGACTTCGACAAGGTGGACCCGGCGGTCGACGTGCTCATGATCGTGCACCCGCAGAATCTGCCGGAGAAGACGCTCTACGCCATCGACCAGTTCGTCCTCGGCGGCGGCAGGGCGCTGGTCTTCGTCGATCCCTATTCCGAGACCCAGATCGGCGCATCCCTCGCGCTTCAGCCCGCAGGGCGGCCGCCAGCGACAGCAATCTCGACAAGCTCTTCAAGGCCTGGGGCGTCGAGCTCGAGCCCAAGGTGGTGGCGGGCGACCTGCAGGCGGCGCGTCAAGGTCGAACGCGGGCGGCACGGCGCCGGTCGACTACGTGGCCTGGCTCGCGCTCAAAGGCGACGACCTCAACCACGACGATCTCGTCACCGGCGATCTCGACCAGATCAACATGGCGAGCGCCGGCATCCTGGCGCCCATCAAGGACGCCAAGACCAAGCTGCGTGCCGCTGATCGAGACCTCGACGGACTCCGAGGAGATCCCGGTCGAGAAGATCGAGGGCATGCCCGATGTCGACGGCGCTGCTGGACAGCTTCAAGCCCGGCGGCAAGCGCCTGGTGCTGGCGGCGCGCGTCACCGGCCCCGCCGCGACCGCCTTCCCCGACGGCCCGCCGAAGGTCCCGGAAGCGAAAAAGGACGCCACGCCCGCCAGCACCGATCCCGCCAAGCCGGTCGACGCCGCCAAACCGCCGGAGACAGCGCAGATCAAGGAGGCGAAGCAGCCGATCAACGTGATCGTGGTCGGCGACACCGACATCCTCGACGACCGCTTCTGGGCGCAGACCCAGAACTTCTTCGGCCAGCAGGTGGTGATCCCCTCCGCGAGCAATGGCGACTTCGTCGCCAACGCGATCGAGGTGCTGGCGGGCGGCAACGACCTCATCAGCTTACGCAGCCGCGGCACCGCGGCGCGGCCCTTCGTGGTGGTGAACGAGATCCAGCGCGCAGGCCGAGGCGCGCAACCGCGCCAACGAGAAGGCGCTCGAGGACAAGCTCAAGGCGACCGAGGACAAGATCAAGGATATCCAGCAGAACAAGGAGGGCACGGTCACCCTCACCGCCGCGCAGAGCCAGGCGATCGACAATTTCCGCGGCGAGATGATCCGCACGCGCCAGCAGCTGCGCCAGGTCCAGCGCGCGCTGCGCCAGGACATCGACCGGCTCAAGCTCAGGCTGGAATTCTTCGATATCGCCTTCATCCCGATCCTGGTCGGCATCGCGGCGGTGGTGCTGGGCGCGGTGCGGCTGCATCGCCGCAAGCGCCCGACCCTGCACGCCTGACCCGAGGAGCAGTCGCCGATGCAAACCAAGGGAGCCCTGGGAATGCTGGCCGCCGCCGCGGCCTCCGTCGTGGTGGCGGCCGCGGTCGCCTTCACCGGTGGCACCGCCGCGGTCGATCCCCGCGTCGGCAAGCCGGTGCTGCCGAAAGTCGCGCCTGAGCTCGGCGACGTCGCCAAGGTGGTTCTGAAGCGCGCCGGCAACACGATCACGTTCGTGCTGCAGGACAAAGTCTGGAAAGTCGCCGAGAAGGACGACTATCCCGCGGACGCCGGCAAGGTACGCGAGATGCTGCTGGGCCTGGCGCAGATCAGCTTCGTTGAGCCCAAGACGGCACAGAGCGATCTCTACAAGCGCCTCAACCTCGAGGATCCCAGCCAGCCCAAGGCACAGTCCACTGCGGTAGAGGTGTTCGACGCCAAGGGCGCTACGCTCGGCTCGGTGATTGTCGGCAAGCGGCGCATCGATGAACTCGGCGGCGGCAACGACGGCGTCTATATCCGACTGCCCAGCGAGCCGCGCACCTGGCTCGCCCGCGGCACTCTCGACCTCGACAGCGACGTCACGCAATGGCTCGACCGCCGTATCGCCGACATTCCGGAGGCGCGCATCAAGCAGGCCGTGCTGCGGCGGCCCGACGGCACCACGCTCACCATCGGCCGCGACAAGGCGGCGGACAAATTCGGGCTCAAAGAGCTGCCGCCGGGCCGCAAGCTCAAGAGCGACACCACCTTGGTCGAGCCGGCGACGATCCTGCAGGGCTTCGATCTCACCGACGTCAAGGCGGCGAAGAACCTGACCCTGCCGCAGGAGGGCGTCAGCACGGCGGACTACACCACCTTCGACGGCCTCACGGTTCATACGACCATCGCCAAGATAGGCGATCAGGACTGGATGCGGCTCACCGCCGAGGCATCCGGCGACGACAAGGCGAAGAGCGAGGCGGCGACACTGACCAAGCGCTGGACGCCCTGGCTCTATGGCATCGCCTCCTACAAGGCGAATGCCATCCGCACCAAGCTCGACGATCTGCTGGAAGCGCCGCCGGCGCCGGAGAAGTCCACCAGCGCGCCCGGCGGCCTGCCGCAGTCGCAGCCGAAGGCCAAGTGAGCGCGGCCGCCCCGGTCTCGCCCTGCATTGGCATTTGCACGCTCGATTCCGCGACCGCGCTCTGCCGCGGCTGCTTGCGCACCATCGACGAGATCGCCGGCTGGCCCCGCCTGGAGCCGGAGGAGAAGCGCCGCGTGCTGGCTCAATTGCCGAGCCGGCAGGCGCGCCTGCCGGGCAGTCATGCCGGACGACCGCCATCCACCGCTTGATCGGTCGCGCTGCCGCCCCATGTCACCGGAGCCCGAACTTCCGCCTTCGGCGGCAAGCGCTCCGAGGAGGCGCCGCATGACCACAACCCCGCAGGAATCTCCCGTTGCGGCCGACCGCTCGGTGACCCGGCTGGTGCGCGGCGTTCCCGCCAGCGACGGCGCCGGCGTGCGGCTGACCCGCGTCATCGGCGGCCCCACCCTCTCCGAGCTCGATCCCTTCCTGCTGCTCGACGAATTCCGCTCCGACGATCCCGGCGACTACATCGCGGGATTCCCCAATCATCCCCATCGCGGCTTCGAGACCGTCACCTACCTGATCGCCGGCCGCCTTCGCCACGAGGACAACAGGGGCCACAAGGGTCTGCTCTCCGCCGGCAGCGTGCAGTGGATGACCGCCGGGCGCGGCATCGTGCATTCCGAGATGCCGGAGCAGGAGGACGGGCTGCTGCAAGGTTTCCAGCTCTGGATCAACCTCCCCGCGCGCAGCAAGATGACGCCGCCGCGCTACCAGGAGATCGAGCCCTCGGCGATTCCTGAAACGGCCCTTCCCGGCGGCGGGCGCGTCGGGATTATCGCTGGCACTTTCGGAGACCGACGCGGTCCAATCGACGCCGCCGACACCGATCCGCTCTATCTCGATCTCATGCTGCCGGAGCGCAGCGAAGTAGGGGTCCCGGTGCCCGCCGGTCACGCTGCCTTCGCCTACGTCTTCGAGGGTGGCGCCGTCATCGGCGCCGACCGCAGAGCAGTGCCGAAAGCCTCGCTCGCCGTGCTCGGTCCGGGCACGAATGTGACGGTGCGCACCGAGGGAGCCGCGGCGCGGCTCCTGCTCGTCGCAGGCAAGCCACTGGCCGAGCCCGTGGCTCGCTATGGCCCCTTCGTCATGAACACAACGGCGGAGATTCGCGCCGCGATCGAGGATTTTCAGGCCGGCCGCTTCTGACCGCGGCGACTGCGCGCGTCAGTTGACGGTCAGCGGGTATTTGCCGGTATAGCCTGTGGCGCGGTTAGGTTGCGCCTCGGTGTAGCAATCGACCGTCGCCAGGGTGCGGTAGCAGTATTGCACCGGCAGGGTCGGCGGCGGCGCGTCCGCCTCGGCGGGGGACGGCTCGGTGGATTTCCAGCGGCTTTGCGGTGCCGCGAACTCGGCGCGATCCTGCCAGACGTTGCAGGCCGCAAGACCGGCGAGCATGAGCAGGACACTCGAGATCGAAAGCAGACGGCGTGGCAACGACATGTCAGGGGGCCCCTGGTTCGGGCCAGGCGCGACAGCGCCGTCAGCCCACGTTAATCTCTTAGGCTCTTTCGGTTAATCTTCCGTTGACGCTTCCCGCGTCGATGCCGGAAAGAGGATGACATCAGCCATGAGGCCTGGGATTGCCGTCGCTTTCGCCCTGGCTGCCATGGCCCTGCTCACGGCCTGCCAGGGCGCTGACAACTGGGCCAAGCCCGGAGTCGACCGCGACACCATGCGGGCCGATCTCGGGGAATGCCAGGAGGAAGCGCGGGCCGCGACCGCCGTCGACACCAACATCGACAACGACATCATGGCCACCCGCTCCCAGGATTGGCAGCGCACTGGCACCCTGGGCACGAAGCGGAGCACGTTCGCGCTGCAGGATCAGCAGCACTCTCAGGACATCATCGCCCGCTGCATGGCCGGCAAGGGATACCAGCCAGCCCCATGAGCAGCCTGCGCGGGCCAGGGCTCGGCCTTTGGGGTTGAGCTTACAGGGGTATCTGCTAGGCTCCGTTGCAACAACTCGTCGGGTCGGCCGCCGCGGGCGGGGGCCGACTTGCTGGCCGCGGGGAACCGGGCCTAGGTTGCCTTTGGGAGCTGGTAGTCCATCTCGTTGATTGGACGCATCTCCCGATCATGATGACGTTGAGCGCGCAGCATTGCGTTTATGACCGAGGCATCGACTATTCTTCCCATCGACCTCCTTGGCATCCCCGCCGCGAATACAGCAGCCGAGTTGTATGAGGCGCTTCCCCTGGCGGTCCAGGTCAGCGACGAGGCCGGCCGACTGATCGCCGTCAACGCGGCCTGGGCGGCGCTCCTCGGCCATGATCGCCGCGAGGCTCTCGGCCGGCCGTTGACCGATTTCATGACCCGCGAGGCGGCGGCGGTTCTGCGGCAATCCGGTTGGCCCGCGGCCGTCGTCGACAAATCTCGCCTCGACATCGATCTCACCTTCGTCAAGCGCTCCGGAGAGCGATGCAATGTCATGCTCGCGAGCCGGGCATTTCGCGATGACGCGACGCAGGCACGCTACAACCTCGACATCCTCGTCGATGTGCACGATCGCCAACAGGACAGGATCGCGAAGGGCATGCTGGCCGCGATCGTGCAATCGGCGAATGCGGCCGTTATCGGCAAGACCCTGGATGGCACCGTCACGGCCTGGAATCGCGGAGCCGAGAAGATGTTCGGATATGCCGCAGAGGAAATGATCGGTCAGCCGATCGCGCGGATCGTGACGCCGAACCGGATAACGGAGATGCACGACATCCTGGAACGGATCCGGCGCGGCGAGCAGATTGCGCGGTTCGAGACCGAGCGGCGACACAAGGATGGCCGCATCGTCTACGTCGCCCTCGACGTCTCGCCGATCCACGATGATGACGGGCGCATCGTCGGCGCCTCCAAGATCGCCCACGACATCACCGAGCACCGGAGGACGGAGGCGGAATTGCGGGCGCGCGAGGCGCATCTGCGCGCGATGCTCGAAACCGTGCCGGACGCGGTCATCGTGATCGACGCCCGTGGCCGTATCGAATCCTTCAGCCGGTCGGCGCAGCGTCAGTTCGGCTATACCCCCGACGAGATCATCGGCGAGAACGTCAAGATCCTGATGCCATCGCCCTATCGCGAGGCACACGACGGGTATCTCGACCGCTATATCGAGACCGGTGAGCGGCGCATCATCGGCATCGGTCGTGTCGTCGTCGGTCGCCGCAAGGACGGTTCCACCTTCCCGATGGAGCTCGCCGTGGGCGAGGTGACCATGGGGCCATCGCCGCAGTTCATCGGCTTCGTGCGAGATCTCACCGAGCGGCAGGAAGTCGAGCGACGGCTGCAGGAGCTGCAATCGGAGCTCATGCACGTCTCGCGGCTCTCGGCCATGGGGCAGATGGGCGCCGCGCTTGCCCATGAGCTCAACCAGCCGCTGACCGCGATCATAAACTATTCGCAAGCGGCGAAGCGGTTGAGCGAAGCCGCGAGCAGCCAATCCTCGACGCGCGCCATGGAGGTGATGGAGAAGATCTCGCAGCAGGCACTGCGCGCGGGCCAGGTGATCCGGCGGCTCCGTCAATTCGTGGAGAAAGGATCCACCGAGCATCGTCCCGAGGACGTCAACAAGGTGGTGGAGGAAGCCTGCGCGCTGGCGCTCGTCGGCACGCGGGAAAGCGGCGTTCGAGCCGTGTTCGATCTGGCGGCCGATCTGCCGCCGGTCTCGATCGACAAGATCCAGGTCCAGCAGGTCGTGCTGAATCTGGTGCGCAACGCGGTGGAGGCGATGAGTGAAAGCGAGCCGCGCATGCTCAAAGTCGTGACCGGCAATGGTTCCGATGGCATGATAATGGTTGAAGTGATGGATACCGGGCCGGGGCTGGCGGAGTCGGTGTTGCGGCAGCTGTTCCAGCCGTTCGTGACCACGAAGGAGAGAGGCATGGGCATCGGATTGTCGATCTGCCGCTCCATCATCGATGCGCATGGCGGCCGGATTTCGGCGCAGCCCAATCCGGGCGGCGGCACCCAGTTCACCTTCACGCTGCCGATCGCCGAAGATGCGAGCGCAGGCGATGCCGACTGAAGCGACGGTGCATATCGTCGACGACGACGAGGCGATCCGGGACTCGCTCTCCCTGCTGCTCGGAGGCGCGGGTTTCTCGGTGGCCACATATCCATCTGCCGAGGCTTTCCTCACCATGGCGGCGCAAGGCGCGGGTTGCCTGGTCATCGACGTGCGCATGCCCGGCATGGGTGGCCTCGAGCTGCAGCAAGAGCTTGTCCGCCGCGGCCGGCGCATCCCCGTGATCGTCATCACCGGCCATGCGGACGTCCCGCTCGCGGTGCAGGCCATGAAGGCGGGGGCGGTCGACTTCGTGGAAAAGCCGTTCGAGGAAGCGACCATCGTCGGCGCCATTCGGCGCGCGTTCGATCTCGGCATCGAGACCGCGCGGGCGGAGGCGGCTGGCGCCGAGATCGGCCAGCGCCTGCAGTCGCTGACCGCGCGAGAGCGCGAGGTGCTGGATGCTCTCGTCGCGGGCAAGCCCAACAAGATCATCGCCTACGATCTCTCCATCAGTCCACGCACGGTGGAAATCCACCGGGCTCGCGTCATGGACAAGATGCAGGCGCGCACGCTCTCGGACCTCGTCCGCATGGCGCTCTCGGCGGGAGTAGGCGCCAAGAGCGCCTGATCGGCGGTGCAGCGGCGCTGACCGCGGAAGAACTTTTCATTTTGTTAATTTTCTGCGCCGAAACCCGCCAGCCGGGCCCTACCGGCGTACGTGAAATCACGTATGTCCCGCCCCCCGCGGCCCTCCTATGTTCAACAAAGCCTTGGGAACGGCGAGCAGTACTTCCGCCGTATTTTGGGGCCCTGGACGGCCGCGCGAGCGCAGCACTCTGCGTTTCGGCGGGTGGCGTCAGTTGCGGGAGCACATGGACACAAGAGCCGCAGAGAACCTGATCTTCATCGTCGACGACGACGATGCCGTCCGCGATTCCATGCGGATCCTTCTGGAATCCCACGGCATGCGGGTCGCGGATTTCGGCTCGACGGAGGAGTTCACCGCGGCCTATCGCCCGCACCCGCACTCCTGTCTGATTCTCGATCTGCATCTTCCCGTGGTGGGAGGGCTCGACTTCCTGGCATCACGCGCGCCGGGGAGTCTCGACATCCCCGTCATTCTCATGACCGGACGCGGCGATGACGCGACGCGCGCGCGCGCGCGCGAGCTCGGCACCGCGGCATTTCTCGAGAAGCCGATCGACGATACCGATCTCATGGACGCCATCAACGCCGCCTTGAAGCGGCAGACCTGCGGCTGCGGCGTGGATAAGTAGAGCCACCTACGTAGCAATCCCTAGGTACTACTCCGAATTTCCGCCTCCCGACCACAGCGGTATGTCCTTTCCATCAGGGCATTGCTCTGGGTGGAGATGCGAATGCCGATATCCGCTGGCTACGCCGCCGAGTTTCGCGTCGATCCTCTGCGCTTCGAGGAAGCGATCTGCCAACGACGAGGAGGGTCGCGACGGGCTCGCGCTCCTCGATACGATTGGCGCCACGATGGTGCTGCGCCGCGACACGCCGCTGTTCTGCGAAGGCGATGCCGCGCTCAGCTACTACAAGGTCGTCTCCGGCGCGATCCGCGGCTACAAGCTGCTGGCGGACGGCCGCCGCCATATCAACGATTTCTTCCTGGATGGCGACTTCATCGGGTTTCCACACCCTGGCGACCCACGGATTCACCGCCGAGACCGTGCGCGACACGACGCTCGTGCGCTACGATCGGCGCCGGGTCGATGCGCTCACCGCGCGCAGCCCTCGTATCAGCAAGTGCCTGCTCGCCCGCGTATGCACCGAGCTCTCCCACGCCCAGACGCGCATGCTGGTTCTGAGCCGGATGACCGCGCGCGAGCGCCTGGCGAGCTTCCTCCAGCGCATGGCCGAGCGGAACGGCACTGACGCGGATGCCATCGCGCTGCCGATGAGCCGCGCCGACATCGGCGACTATCTCGGCCTCACCACCGAGACGGTCTGCCGCGCCTTCGCCCAGCTCAAAAGCGCCGGCATCATCGCCGCGCCCAACCCGCACGAGGTGCGGGTGCGGCAGCCCGGAACCTTGGCGACACTGGCCGCCGGCGCCTGATCGCAAGGGGGACCAAGGCCAGATCGGAGTTCCCGTGATCCCTTTCCCCTCCCCGATGGGATCGCGGGCGTAGCGCCTGGCGCCGGTTTCCCCGGCGCCGGGATTTTTTTGACCGCGACTCGGCCGCCGCCGCGGTGACGCGGCGCCGGACGAAATGGTTGACGAATGGTTGCGCTGGCGCGCCCGGAGAGACTCGAACTCCCAACCCCCAGATTCGTAGTCTGGTGCTCTATCCAATTGAGCTACGGGCGCCCACGAGCGGCCCATTGGGCCCGCCGAACGAGGGGGCGAACCTACCCGCATAGCCCGCACATGGCAAGATCGCACGTCAGTGGCTTCAATCACCGCGAAAGCGGCTTGTCGCTCCAGAGCGCATTGCGTACTATCCTGAGCCAGAATGATAAGGTGCCAGGGGGACTTGCACCGATGGCCGTGGGCAGCGCCACCCGCCGCCGCTCGTGTCGAGATAGGGGAGACACAACCGTCGCCATCCCAATGCCAAAGCTTCGCCTGCATCTTTTGATCCTCGCCGCAGCAACGGTCTTGGCCGGCTGCTCATTCGTCGACCAAAATCTGATGCCCGCCCTGACCGGCGATGAGCCGTCGGGCAAACCCGCCAGCTCGGAGACGGCGGTTCCGATCGCGCCCTCGGCAGCGGAGCAGAATCCGCAGCCGACGCTGTCGCAGACGCCGCTGCCGCCGGCGGTCGGCACTGGAAATTATGCCCCGGCGCCGGTAACGCCCGGTGCCAGCACCGGGACCTATGTCGGCCAGAAGGTGGCGGCGCTGCGCTCCGATCTGCAGCGGCTGCAGGGCAACATCAATCAGCACAACACCGACCTGCAGCAGGCGCGCCAGGGGATGGCCCAGGACGCCGCCACTTATTACGGCCTGGTGGCGGCGATCAATTCGCGCCTGCAGGTGGGCACCACGCCGGGCAATCCGCAGCTGGTCTCGCAATGGAACCAGGCGCAGACGTCGCTCGATCGCCTCAATGACGATATCGCGCGACTCAACACGATCTCTAACCAGGCGGCCGGCGACTCCGCTCTCGCCGCCTACATTCTCGAATCCGTGCGCGCTGCCTACGGACTTCAAGGCGCCGTCGACGAGGATCATCGCCAGCTCAACATCCTCGAGAACGACGTGAACCGGACGGTGGTGCTGATCGATCGCCTGCTCAATGACCTCAGCGACGACATCAGCCGCCAGAGCACCTACGTCACCAACGAGCGGCGCAACCTGACCACGCTTTCCCTCGCCATCAAGAATGGCGAGCTCTATGGCCAGAGCCTCGCCAACCGCGCCTACAGCACCGCCGCCGGCCCGCAGCTCGCGGCGGTGACGAACCCGTCTGCTGGTCGACCGGCGGCCGTTGATGGTGATCCGCTTCGACAAGCCGAACGTCGCCTATGAGCAGGCGCTCTACAACGCCGTGAGCCGCGCGCTTGAGCGCCGCCCGGGCGCCGCCTTCGACGTGGTTGCGGTGGCGCCCGCCCGCGGCACGCCGGGCCAGGCGGCGCTCAGCACCACGACATCGAAGCGGAACGCCGACGCCGTAGTCCGCTCGCTCACCAACATGGGGCTCCCCGCCGACCGCATCAACCTGTCGGCGACCACCAGCGGGGCGACGCAGACCAACGAGGTGCAGGTCTACGTGCGCTGAGGCGTGCGGCGCCGGGTACATCGGATCGCCATGAGCAATTCGCCGGCCGCGCCGATCAAGAGCTTCCCCGTCACCTGGGACGAGCTTCATCGTCATGCCCGCGCGCTGGCCTGGCGCCTTCTCGATCTCGGCCCTTGGAAGGGCGTCATCGCGGTGACCCGCGGCGGCCTAGTGCCTGCCGCCATCGTCGCACGCGAGCTCGACGTGCGACTCGTCGATACCGTGTGCGTCGCCAGCTACGACGACCGTGCGGAGAAATCCGACGAGGGCAAGCGTGCCGAGGTGAAGGGTGATCGCGGGCAGGTCAAGGTGCTGAAGGGGATTTCCGGCGACGGCGAGGGTTTCCTCATCGTCGACGACCTCGTCGACACCGGCCATACGGCGCGGGTGGTGCGCGACATGCTGCCCAAGGCGCACTTCGCCACCGTCTACGCGAAGCCCGCCGGCCGGCCGCTCGTCGACACCTTCGTCACCGAGGTCAGCCAGGACACCTGGATCCTGTTTCCCTGGGATATCGAGCCGCAGTTCGCGCCGCCGCTGGCGAGCCAACATCGAGGGCGCTGAGTTCGAATCTGGCTTACCCGTCCCTGAAGCGGTCCCGATAGCTCCTCATCTCGCCCAGACCCTCGGCCAGATAGACGCCGCGCATCACCGAGCGCGCCACGCAATCGGCCGCCGCCGCTCCGATTCGCATGAGCGCGAGGTCGCCGGGCTCCGGCAGAGTCCAACGGCCGGTCGCCAGCACGAAGATCGTATCCCCGTCGTAAGGCGTGTGCACCGGCTGGATCGCCCGGGCGAGGCCGTCCTGGGCCATGATGGCGACCCGCTGTGCCTCCGCCTTGGTGAGCCGCGCATTGGTCGCGACGACGCCGATGGTGGTGTGGCCGCCTACAAGACCTGCCGGCGCTTCCGGCGCCTCGGCGATCGGCGGCACCTGCGGCGGATGCTGCTGTCCAGCCTCGCCGCCGCGCGCCAGCGCCCAGCCCCAGAAGCAAGCCGAATCCGGCATCGTCGTATTGCCGTGGGAATTGACCGCGACGACGGCACCCACCTGAAGTCCGTCCGGCGCCAGCACCGACGCACTGCCGAGCCCACCCTTGAGACCACCGGCACGCGCGCCGAAGCCGGCCCCGGCAGTGCCGAGAGGGAAATCGATACCCGCGGCCGCCGCGGCCGCGCGGCCTAGGGCGGCATAGGGCGGATCTTCGCCCCAGCTCTTGTCGCCGCCATTCAGAAGATCGAACAGGATCGCCGCCGGCACGATCGGCACCACGGCACTGCCGACCCGAAACCCGCGACCGCGGGCCGCCAACCAGTTGGTGACCCCTGAGGCGGCTTCCAGGCCGAAGGCGGAGCCGCCGCTCAGCACCACCGCATCCACTGCCGCCACCAGGCAGGTGGGATTGAGCGCATCGGTCTCTCGCGTGCCCGGCGCCCCGCCGCGCACGTCCACCGCCGCCAGCGCCGGCACCGCCGGCAGCACGACGGTGACGCCCGTCCGCACGCGAGGATCATCCGCGTTGCCGACACGGATTCCGTCCACGTCGGTGATGAGGTTGGTCGGTCCAGAACGAAGGATCATCCGAAATCCTCTCAAGCACGGCCTCTGCCGCGCAAGAGGCCGCGATCGCGCTCACCGCGGTCGGCCACGAGCCACGTCTATTAGTTGTTATACACAAATAGTACTCTAGTATAAATAAAGTGCGGGCAGCGAGGGAGGCAACCGTGGGCGCAATCCGGATAGCCCGGCAGCCGGGCCTAGCTGATCAAATCGCGATCCGACACGGCCCCCGCGACCTGCTGACGAGCTTCTTCCGCGCCACCGACCAGGCCGCGCGCGAGCGGGGCGTCCAGCTCACCTTACGCCAGGACCTCGGCGCCCTCGTGGCGGTCAATGAACGCGAACGGCGGCACTGGTACCGCATCTCGCCGCTGTTCGATCCCGCCTTCAGCAGGATTTCGCCAGCGAATGCCTTCTGGATCGAAGGATGCAATAGCGTCGGCGAAACGGTGGCGACCCAGGCGTGTCGCGGCTTCGACTGGACCGACACGACACTCAAGGAGGAGAGTGAATCCCTGCGCATCTTCTACGCCGACCCCGCCCGCATGGCGGCACCCGGCGAAACCTGCGTGGTGACCGCGCCATCGGCTGACCGGATCACGGGACGGGTGGCTTATTCAGGCAGCGGGTGGTATCGCCCGGATTTCCGCGGCCGCGAGCTGTCGGCGATCCTGCCGCGCATCTCCCGCGCTTACGCGTTGGCGCGCTGGGGCATCGAGATCACGGTCAGCTTTGTCGAAGATGTGCTGATCGAGAAGGGTGTGGTCGCGCGCTACGGCTATCGTCGCATCGAGCACGGGATCACTTGGCGTGCGCGCGTCGGCGGCGACCTCAGCATGGCGATCCTGTGGATGCCGCGCACGGAGCTCGTGGCCGATCTCCATGCTTTCGTTTCAGGCACTCTCCAGGAGATAAGTGGCCCGCAGCGCCGACACGCCGGTGAGAAAGCGCTCGTTGTCTGACGTGCGCCACGGCAGGATCAGGCGGTCGTAGCGACTACGGCGGACTTCCTTGCCGGGCGCGCGGATCACCGCATCGACCGCCTCGAAGCGGGGCTGCCCGTCTCCCAGGGCTTCGCGATAGCTCTGTGCCGTGCGGATGCCATATTCCCGGTCCGGCTGGTCCTCGAGATCCCGACCGATCGCGAGCAGGTTCCAGCACGGCGGATAGAATGAGAAAGACGCACCGCGATGGTCGAATACCAGCCGGTCGCCCCCGGTCGGATTGCGCAGGACCACCGCGCGCTCGAGAAGATTGAGCGCCATGAGAAGATCACGCAGGCGATCGGTCCATAGTCCGCCGGTCAGATGCCAGACCGCCAGCAAGGGTCCGAGGCTCTGGAGCGCGGAATGCTTGCGCAGCACCAGGGGGTGACGTTGAACGAGGTAGGCGGAGTGCGGGCGCCACGTCGAGCCGGTGTAGACGAGATCCTCCAGCCGCAGCATTGCCTCATGGGCGCTGCGTATGACCTCGTGCTGCCAATTCCTTTGCAGGTAGGATAACAGCAGGCGCTCCGGCATCGCCTCGGCGAGCCGGTAGAAGAGAGCTCCCAGAGTTGCCGGTGTGACCAGCGCAGGACGGAGCGAGAGATGGATCGACCGACCCCGCTGCCGTACCAGCGCGAAACCGAGGTTTCGCACGGCATAGCCCACGGGATCGAATTGCGACGGGTCGTGGCCCAGGCGTTGCCGCACTGCGACGGCGCCCGCGGGCCAAGTCTCGCCCTTGTCGTCGATAAGGGTGCCAAACCCCACTCACGTCCCCCGCCCTACGCCGGTGCATCCCCGGATTTGTTTTCGAATGCGCACCACAAAAAAGTGTATGCGTCAGGTTTATTGGAAGAATCTGCCCCTATGCGATGTATCGGGTATAGCTATAGCGACCATAAGCAGCTGTTGTCGAGAGGCTCTTTCGGATGTCCGTAGTCCGCTGGTCGCTCCCAATTGCCGGGATCCTCAACTTTTGCGTGTTATTGTCGTCGCTCGTCGCCGCCACCAACGCGGCTGCCGACCCCAAGCACCCTGCGATCGCTCGACACGACATGGTTGTCGCCGCGAACCCGCTTGCCGCGGCCGCCGGCCGCGACATGCTGCGCGCTGGCGGCAGCGCCATCGACGCCGCCATCGCGACCCAGCTCGTACTCAATCTGGTGGAGCCGCAATCCTCGGGAATCGGCGGCGGCGCGTTCGTGCTCTATTGGTCGAATGCCGCGCAGCGAGTCGAGAGCTTCGATGGCCGCGAGACGGCGCCGGCGGCGGCGAGGCCCGACCGTTTCCTGGAGCCCGACGGCAAGCCGATCCCCTTCATGACGGCGGTGATCGGCGGCAAGTCCGTGGGAGTGCCCGGCACTCTCAGAGTGCTGGCGCTCGCGCATGCCAAGCACGGACGATTGCCTTGGGCGACGCTGTTCGAGCCCGCCATCCACCTCGCCGAAGGAGGCTTCGCGATCTCGCCCCGACTGCACGACATGCTGGCGGCGGAATCCCACCTGGCGGCGACCGAGCCAGCGCGGAGCTACTTCTATGACAACGACGGCAAACCGAAACCGGTGGGAACACGGCTGCGCAATCCCGAACTTGCCCGCGTACTGCGCGGCATCGCCAAGGAAGGCCCCGACTTCTTCTACAAAGGCAAGGTTGCCCGCGACATCGTCGCCACGGTGAGCCAGGCGCCAGGCAATCCCGGCGACATCAGCGAGGCCGACCTCGCGACCTACGAGGCGAAGGAGCGCCCGCCGGTCTGCGGCGCCTACCGGCGCTATCGGATTTGCGGCATGGGCCCGCCAAGCTCCGGCGGCATCGCCGTGCTGCAGATCCTGGATCTGCTGCAGCGCTTCGACCTGCGCCGGATGAAGCCGATGTCGGCGGAGGGGTTCCACCTCTTCGCCGAAGCGAGCCGGCTTGCTTACGCCGACCGCGATCGCTACCTCGCCGACAGCGACGTCATTCCCGTACCGGTGCAGGGCCTGATCGATCCCACCTATCTCGCCCAGCGCTCCCGACTTATCGACATCAGACGGGATATGGGGCGCGCCCTGCCGGGCACCCCGTCTCCGCGGCACGCTCTGCTCTGGGGCGACAATGACGGACACGCATTGCCCTCCACCAGCCACCTCTCGATCGTCGACCGCTGGGGTGACGCGGTCTCGATGACCACGACGATCGAGAACGAATTCGGCTCTCGCCTCATGGTGGACGGCTTTCTGCTCAACAACGAGCTCACCGATTTCTCGTTCCGGCCCGAGGTCGATGGCGCGCCGGTGGCAAACCGGGTCGAGCCCGGCAAGCGTCCGCGCAGCTCGATGGCGCCTACTTTCGTCTTCGGGCCCGACGGCAAGCTGCTGCTGGTGGTGGGCTCGCCCGGCGGCAGCGAGATCATCAACTACGTCGCGGAAACGCTGATCGCCGTGCTCGACTGGGGCTACGATATCCAGAGCGCCGTCAGCCTTCTGCACGTCAGCAACCGCAACGGCACCACCGATATCGAAGCCGCTCCCGGCGCCGAGACGCTCGCGGACGCGCTTCGCGCGCGCGGCCACACCGTGATGTTGCGCGAGTTCGTCAGTGGCTTGCATGGAATCGAGCGCACGCGGCGCGGCCTCGAAGGCGGCGCCGACCCGCGCCGCGAGGGCGTCGCGCTTGGTGATTGAATGACTTGCCCGGGAGACGACGGTCACTACACTGCGCCGCCATGACCGACAGCTCCACCGAAAGACCTACCGTCACGCTCCTCCCCGGCCACCAGAAGCGCGCGCTCCACGGCCATCCCTGGATCTACTCGAACGAGATCCAGATGGATGCCGCGACGAAGGCGCTGGAGCCTGGTCGCCTCGTCACCTTGAAGAGCGGTGACGGGCGCGCGCTCGGTGTCGCCACCTTCAATCCGCACACGCTTATCGCCGCGCGTCTCCTCGACCGGGACGCGACGCGGGCGATCGACACGCCCTTTCTGGCCGGACGCCTGCGCCGCGCGCTGGCGATCCGGGAGCGCCTGTTCGAGGCGCCGTTCTACCGGCTGATCCACGCCGAGGCGGATGGCCTGCCCGGCACCGTCGTCGACCGTTTCGACGACGTCATCGTGGTGCAGATCAATACCGCGGGAATGGCGCGGCTGGAGCCCAGCCTCCTGGCGGCGATCGACGACGTGCTGAGCCCGAAGGCCATCGTGCTGCGCAACGACAGTCCGGCCCGGACTCTCGAGGGGCTGCCGGAGGAGGTTCGTCTTGCCAGCGGTGCCCTCGCCGGTCCGGTGGAGCTGCGTGAGAACAATGCGCGCTTCCGCGTCGATCCTTTGTCCGGCCAGAAGACCGGCTGGTTCTTCGATCAGCGCGAGAACCGGCGCTTCATGGCCGGGCTCGCCAAGGGTGCCCGCGTCCTCGACGCCTACTGCTTCAGCGGCGGCTTCGCGGTGCAGGCGGCTGTCGCCGGCGCCAGGCACGTGGCGGGGATCGACCGCTCGGAGCCGGCATTGGCGCTGGCTGCGCAAGCGGCAGAGCTGAACGGTGTCGCCGAGCGCTGCCAGTTTCGCCGCGCCGAGGTTTTCGGCGAGCTGGAGACGCTGCTGAGTGCCGGAGAGCGCTTCGATGTCGTGATCGCGGACCCGCCGGCCTTCGTCAAGTCCAGGAAGGATCTGGGGGCCGGACTGCGCGGCTATCGCAAGCTCGCGCGCCTGGCAGCCGGCGCGGTAGCGGCCCAGGGCTATCTGTTCCTGGCTTCATGCTCCCACAACGTGACCCCGGAGGATTTCGCCGAGGCGGCTCGCCGTGGCCTCGAGGATGCCGGACGCGGCGGGCGCGTGCTGCTCACGTCGGGGGCCGCGCCCGACCACCCTCTCCACCCGCATCTCCCGGAGTTCCGCCTATCTGAAGGCGCTCGTGCTCGCCCTGGACTGAGCGACTATTCGCCGGGCAGGCGCTCCGGCAGCGGCTCGGAACTCTCGGCCAGAGCGCGGCGGGCGACTTCTCCGTCCGGAGCGGCGCCGTGCTGCAAGATCAGGCGAAGGACGGTCCCGCGCGCCGTGCTCTCCACCAGCATCGCGTCGCCGCCATGAGCGCGCATCACCTCGCGGGCGATGGCGAGGCCGAGGCCGGTGCCGCCGGGCCGCGCCGAGCCCGCAAACGGCAAGAACAGATTGGCGAGCGCCTTCGGCGGCAGCCCCGGCCCGTCATCCACCACGTCGATCAATATCGCGCCATCCCGCGCTTCGGCACGGACGGTGATGCGCTGGGCACCAGCTTCCATCGCGTTCCGCATCAGGTTCATGAGCACGCGATGGAACTGCTCGCGGTCGGCCTCGATGGCGAGGCCGGGCGGCACGCGATCGAGCAGCAGGCTATGGTCGCCGCCTTTGAGCTCCAGCAGATCCGCCAGCTCCTCCACCATGGAAGCCAGCAGAAAGCGCTGCAGCCTGAGGGGCGGCGCGCCCTCCCGGGTGAATTTCAGCGTGCCGCTGCACAGCGCCACCGCGCGGTCGATCGCGTCGATGAGCCGCGGCACCACCCGCTTCACCTCCGGAGCCTCGCTGCCGGCCAGGCGATCGGAGACCAGCCGGGCGGTCGAGAGAATATTGCGGAGGTCGTGGTTGATCTTGGTCACCGCGGTGCCAAGCGCGGCAAGCCGCGCGTTGTGCCGCAATGCCTGTCGGACGGTCTCCTGCAGCTGCGCCAGCTCGCGCTCGGCGATGCCGATCTCGTCGCCGCGCATGCCCGGTTGGATCACCCGGGAGGCATCCTCAGGGTTCTCGCGGAATGCCATCATGCTGAGGGTGATGCGGCGCATCGGCGCCACCAGCAGCCACTGCAGGCTGAGATAGACCAGCGTCGCCGCGATCAGCGACAAGAAGATCGAGAGGGCGAACACGCGGCCGCCGAAATCCCACATGGCGGCCCGCATCGGCTGCTCGTCAAGCAGCACCTCCATCAGCACCGTCGGATCTCGAGGCGAGGTGCCGAGCACGCGCAGCACCAGATGATTGCGCCGCGCCAACGTCGCGATGGCGTCGCCGATGAGATCCATCATGCTCGCCTTGCTGATGTCGTAGGTGCGGTCGACCTCGGGCGGCATGTCACTGGCGATGATCAAGGTGGTGTGATCGGGCTTGTGCACCACGATCCCGTCGGCGCCGACGTGCAGCAGCAGCTCGTTGGCGAGGTACTGGCTCACCATGTTGTCGGGGGTCGCCTCGAGGGCGAGGCTCGCCAGATGCGCCGACGCGATGCGCATTTCGAGATAGTTGAGGCGGAAGCGGGCCACCGACGGCACGAAAATCAGCACCTCGCCCAGCATCACGAAGAAGATAGTGAGCAACAGGAGCCGCGCCGAAAGGCTCCGGCCCAGCGACACCAGCGGCGGGCTGCGATCGTTCATGCTTTGAGCCTAGCACAAGGTCGCGGGCGGCCGCACGTCACGGGCGTCTTCCCGGTCATCCCAGGCGCTGCAGCCAGCGCACCAGGGTGCGGGTCCTGTCGCCGAACAGCTTCGGAGCGAAGAAGCTGCCGGCGGCCCGCTTGCTCGCCTCGGCCAAGGTCGGATAGGGCGCCATCAGTGATGCCAGGGCGCCGACTTTCAACCCCTGGCTGATAGCGAGCCCCCAGGGCTGGATGAGTTCCCCGGCGTGAGCGCCGAGGATCGAGGCGCCAAGCACCCGGCCGTTCTTGCGCGTCAGCACCTTGACCAGCCCGTGGGTATCGCGCTCGGCCTGGGCACGGTCGTTCTCGTGAAAGGGCCAGCGCAGCACGGTGAGATCGCCGCCATGGCGCGCCGCCGCCGCGGCCTCGGTAAGCCCGACCTGGGCGAGTTCCGGCTCGCTGTAGGTGACCCAGGGCAGCGCGCGGTAGTCCACCTTGGCGGGAAGGCGGAAGAGGATGTTCCTGAGCACGATCCCGGCGTGATAGCTGGCGACGTGGGTGAACTGCGGTCCACCCGCCGCATCGCCCACGGCATAGACCCGACGGTTGGTGGTGCGCAGGCGCCGGTCGATCACGAGCTCGCCCTTTGCGCCCCGCGCAATGCCCGCCTTGTCGAGGGCGAGCGCATCGAGATTGGCGCGGCGACCCACGGCAACGAGCAGATGCGATCCGACAATGCGCTCCTCGCCATCGGCCGTTGCCAGCACCACCGCGATCGTCTCGCCCGCGCGCTCGATGCGGCGGATCGCCGCGCCGGTGCGAATCGTGACGCCATCGGCGCGCAGCCGCTCGGTGAGGAGTGTCACCAATTCAGGATCGTCATGCGGCATGATGCGCGGCAGCGCCTCGAGCACGGTGACATCGGCACCCAGCAGACGATGCGCCTGCGCCATCTCGATGCCGATGGGGCCGCCGCCGATGACGATGAGGTGGCGCGGCAAGACGCGGTTCTCGAACACCGTCTCGTTGGTGAGAAACGGCACGCTCTCCAAGCCGGGGATCGGCGGCGTCACCGGCGAGGAGCCGGTGGCAATGACGATGCGCCGCGCGCGGATGCGGGTCCCACCAGCTTCCACCGTATCCGGCCCTGTGAACCGGCCGGCGGCGCGCAGCACGCGCACGCCCAGGCCCTCGAAGCGCTCCTGGCTGTCGTTGGGCTCGATGGCGGCGATCACGCCGTGGACGTGATCCATGACGGCCGCGAAATCGACACGAGGCGGGGCGCCCTCGAGGCCGAAAGCACGGAACCCGCGCGAGACCGAGACACGCTTTGCCGCGGCCAGCAGCGCTTTCGACGGCACGCAGCCATAGTTGAGGCAGTCGCCGCCCATCCGCCCCTGCTCGATCAGCACCGCCTTGGCACCCAGCTGCGACGCGCCCGCCGCCACCACCAGTCCACCGGAGCCGGCGCCGATGACGCAGACATCCGCCTCCAAGTCAGCACTCACGGCGCGCGTCTCCAGCGCTTATAGAGCACGGGGGCCAGCGCCAGCAGCCCGAGCGCGAGGAGGGGCAGCAAGAAATGCGGCTCGAAGATGATCCGGAAATCCGGCTTCTCGCCGCGATCAAGGAGATCGCCGAGCCCCGCCCCCACGCTGGTATAGACCAGCGCCCCCGGCATCATGCCGAAGAAGGTGCAGAAGACGTAAGCGCCAAGGGATACTCCGAACAACGCCGGCACCAGATTGACAAGCCAGAACGGAAACAGCGGCACCAGGCGGAGCACCAGCAGATAGCTCACGGCATCCTCGCGGAACCCCGCTTCGACTTTCTTGAGGAAGGGACCGGCACGCCGCTGCAGCACCTCGCCGAAGGCCGAGCGCGCGATCAGGAACACCACCGTCGCGCCGGCGGTGGCGCCCAGCAGGTTGTAGAGCGTGCCGAGCAGGGTCCCGAACAGAAAGCCGCCGGTCAGAGTCAGCATCAAGGCGCCGGGGATCGACAGCGCGGCCACAGCGGCATAGCAGAGGATGAAGGCAACCGGCGCCAGCGCGCCCAGGGAATTGACCTCCGCCAGCAGCCGTTCCCGGTGGACGGCAAGCGCATGGAAGGTCAGGTAGCGATGGATGCCCGAGGCATAGACGCCGAGCGCTATCACCAGCAAAAGCCCCAGGGGTGCCCAGCGTCTGGCCCTCGCTGCCAGAGCGGATCCGGTCCCGGCCTGCTCCATGTGGTTAATCACCGTCCGATCACGGGCGCGGATCCTAGGTTTTCTGCGGCCAGGTGGCGGCTCACCTTGCCGTGACACCCGCGTGCCGGGAGGCGGCGGGCCGGGTGGGGCGCGGCGTTGACTTCAATCCCCTGCTCCCGTATACAGCGGCCTCGTTTTCCTGAGAAGCCGCAGCCGGAGTGTGAGTCCGTGAAGCGCACCTATCAACCGAGCAAGCTCATCCGCAAGCGCCGTCATGGCTTCCGCTCGCGCATGGCGACGGTGGGCGGCCGCAAGGTGCTGGCGCGGCGGAGATCCAAGGGACGCAAGCGCCTGTCGGCCTGAGCCCGACAGCGGCCTCGCGCCTTCCCATGGCAACGCTCGAGCGCCTCCGGCGGCGGGCAGATTTCCTCCGAGTTGCCGGCGGCCGACGCAAGTGGGTGGCGCCGGGCCTCATCCTGCAGACCCTGCCTCGAGGCGACGCCGATCCGGCGCCGGCGGTGCTGCGGGTAGGGTTCACGGCCAGCCGCAAGGTGGGCATTGCCGTCGTCCGCAATCGGGCACGGCGACGCCTCAGGGCGGCGGCGGCGGCTGTGATGTCCGCCCATGCCGCCGGCGGACACGACTATGTGCTGATCGCGCGGGCGGCGACGCCTTCGCGCCCCTACGCGGAGCTCGTCGGCGATCTCGAGACCGCGCTGCGCCGCCTGGGCACCTGGCGCGAGACATCAGCGGCCTGAAACGAGAGGGTCCCTTGCCGACGCTCCTGCTGCGAGGTCTGATCCGGGGTTACCAGCTCCTCATTTCGCCGGTGCTACCGCCGGCGTGCCGGTACCTGCCGACGTGCTCGGACTACGCCGCCGAGGCGGTGCTGCGGCATGGCGCGCTCCGGGGGACATGGCTGGCGCTTCGCCGCCTCGCCCGCTGCCATCCCTGGGGCGGCAGCGGCTATGACCCGGTCCCCAAGCCCCTGCCGCAGGTTCACGGCATCGGCTGCCGGCACGGCAGCTGACGCGCCGCCGTAACGCTCAGGACATTCGCATGGAAGACCAACAGAAAAACCTGTTCCTCGTGATCGCGCTGACGCTTGCGATCATCATCGGGTTCCAGGTCTTCGTCGAACCTTACTTCCAGAAGGCAAAACCGCCGCAGCCGGTGCAGACGCAGACGACGCAACCGATGACGACACCGAGCTCGACACCGGCCACCCCGGGCGCGGCGCCGACGCCCGGTGGAGCCGCGGCGCCGGTCGCCAAGGATCGCGCCGAGGTGCTGGCGGGAAGCCCGCGCATCGCCATCGACACGCCGCGCCTGCACGGCTCGATCGCCCTCGTCGGCGCGCGGCTCGACGATCTCACTCTCGCCAGCTATCACGAGACCGTCGACCCCAATAGCCCCGAGATCACCCTGCTCTCGCCCTCGGGCGCCGCGCAGCCCTATTTCATCGAGCTCGGCTGGACCGCCGCGGCGAAATCGGTGCCGGTGCCCGGCGCCGAGACGCGCTGGACCGCCGCCGATGCCGGCGCCCTCACGCCCGAGCACCCGATCACCCTCACCTGGGCCAACGGACAGGGCCTGACCTTCACGCGCAAGATCGCGGTCGACGCCAATTACGTCTTCACCGTGACCCAGACGGTCGCCAATGCCGGCGCCGAGCCGGTGACGCTGACGCCCTACGGCCTCGTCTCGCGCGCCGGCCCGCCGCCGGTGTCGCCCAGCTACCTCCTGCACGAGGGTCCGATCGGCGTCTTCGACGGCACGCTCAAGGACAGCATCAAATACGCGGAGCTCAAGCCCGACGCGCCGCAGAAATTCACCAGCACCGGCGGCTGGCTGGGATTCACCGACAAGTACTGGCTGACCGTGCTGATTCCGGATCAGTCGGAGAAGTTGACCGCAAGCTTCCGCTGGACCGGCGACCCGCAGGTGGAGCGCTATCAGGCGGATTATATCGGCGACGCTCAGACGGTGCCGCCCGGCGGCAGCGCCTCCAACGCCGATCGGGTCTTCGCCGGCGCCAAGGAAGTGAAGCTCCTCGACGAATACGAGGCCAAACTCGGCTTCCCGCAATTCGACCGCGCGATCGATTTCGGCTGGTTCTACTGGATTACCAAGCCGATCTTCCTGACGCTCGATTTCTTCTACAGCAAGATCGGCAATTTCGGCCTCGCCATCATGCTGCTCACGCTGAGCATCAAGGTGATCTTCTTCCCGCTCGCCAATAACTCCTACCGGGCGATGAGCAAGATGAAGCTGCTGCAGCCGGAGATCGCGAAGCTGCGCGAGAAGTTCGGCGACGACAAGGCGAAGCTCAATCAGGAGATGATGGCGCTCTACAAGCGCGTCGGCGCCAACCCGATGGCGGGCTGCCTGCCGATCTTCGTGCAGATCCCCGTGTTCTTCTCGCTCTACAAGGTGCTCTACGTCACCATCGAGATGCGCCAGGCGCCGTTCTACGGCTGGATCCACGATCTCTCGGTGCCCGATCCCACCACCTGGCTCAATCTCTTCGGGCTCATTCATTTCGATCCCACGCCCTACGCGCCGCACTTCCTGATGCTCGGCGCCTGGCCGCTCATCATGGGCTGCACCATGTTCCTGCAGCAGAAGCTCAACCCGGCTCCGGCCGATCCCGTGCAGGCGAAGATGATGATGGCGCTGCCCCTCGTCTTCACCTTCATGCTGTCGCAGTTTCCCGCCGGTCTGGTGATCTACTGGTCCTGGAACAACATGCTCTCGATCCTCCAGCAATGGGTGATCATGCACCGCGCGGGCGCCGCCTGAGCGGCGAGACGGCACCGGCAGAGACCGCCGGCATCTTTCCGCCGGACCTTGCTCCCGATGCGGCAGCCGTGGAGCGCGGGCGCCTCCTGTTCGCGGGCGCCTGCGATTTCGTCGCCGGCGCGCTCACCGACGACGCGATCCCCGCGGACATGCTGCCGGAGATCGCCTTCGCCGGCCGCTCCAATGTCGGCAAATCGAGCCTCGTCAACGCGCTTACCGGGCGCAACACCCTGGCCCGCGTCTCCAACACGCCGGGCCGCACCCGCCAGCTCAATTTCTTCTCCTTGGCGCAGAAGCTGATGCTGGTGGACCTGCCGGGCTATGGCTATGCGGAGGCGCCGAAGCACGAGGTCCAGCGCTGGACCGAGCTTACCCGGCTCTACCTCAAGGGACGCGCCAGCCTCAGGCGCACGCTGCTCCTGGTGGACGCGCGGCACGGCCTCAAGCCCAGCGACGAGCCGCTCATGGACATGCTGGACGAGACGGCGGTCTCGTTCCAGGTGGTGCTCACCAAGGCGGACAAGCTCACCGCCAAGGCGCTGGCCACGCGGCTGGAGGCGACCGCCGCGGCGATCAAGTCCCACGTCGCCGCGCACCCCGCGATCCACGTCACCAGCGCCCATGCGGGCATCGGCATCCCCGCGCTCCGCGCCGCCCTCGCCGCCTTGGCGGAGGCGGGGTAGCCCTGATAAAGTCGGCCGCGCCGCGATCCGGCGAGATCCGCTTCATCGAGCAGTGCCCATGACCGTCGAGCCCCAGACCCGCGCCGCCGTCCTCTCGGAAGCGCTGCCGTATTTCCGCCGCTACGCCGGCAAGACCTTCGTCGTCAAATACGGCGGCCATGCCATGGGCGACGTCGCCGGCGGCGAGCGCTTCGCCCGCGACGTCGTGCTGCTGAAGCAGGTCGGCATCAACCCGATCGTGGTGCATGGCGGCGGACCGCAGATCGGCCAGATGCTGGAACGGCTCAAGATCAAGAGCAGCTTCATCGACGGCCTCCGCGTCACCGACGCCGCCACGGTCGAGATCGTCGAGATGGTGCTCTCGGGCTCCATCAACAAGCAGATCGTCTCCGCGATCAATGCGGCGGGCGGCCTGGCGATCGGGCTCTCCGGCAAGGACGCGAACCTGATGCGTGCGGTGAAGCTCACGCGGACCAAGACCGACCCGGATTCGCACATCGAGCGCGTGCTCGATCTGGGATTCGTCGGCGAGCCCGCAGCGATCAACACGACGGTGCTGGAGACGCTCAGGACCTCGGCGATCATCCCCGTCATCGCGCCGATCGGCGTCGGCGAAAACGGCGAGACCTTCAACGTCAATGCCGACACCGCGGCGGGCGCGGTCGCGGGCGCGGTCAAGGCGACGCGCTTCCTGCTGCTGACCGACGTGCCGGGCGTCCTCGACAAGGGCAAGCAGCTCATTCCCGAGCTCAGCGCCGACCAGGCGCGCGCCCTCATCAAGGACGGCACCATCGCCGGCGGCATGATCCCCAAGGTCGAGACCTGCCTGCAGGCGATCGAGGGCGGCGTCGAGGCAGCGGTGATCCTGGACGGGCGCGTGCCGCACGCGATCCTGCTGGAGCTCTTCGCCGAGGGCGGCGCCGGCACGCTGATCCGGCGCAACGGCTGACGGCCTACCTATATAATCTCTTGGAGCGCGGCTTCCCGCCGGGAGACTGCCGATGACACACCCCCGCCTGCTCGGACTCGATCACGTGGTCCTGCGCGTCCGCGATCTCGACCGGGCGCGCGCTTTCTACTGCGACGTGCTCGGCTGCACCGTCGAGCTCTACCAGGAGAAGCTCGGCCTGCTGCAGCTCCGCGCCGGCGGCTCGCTCATCGATCTCGTGCCGGTGGAGGGGCCGACTCGGCCGCCTCGGCGGCGCGGCGGCGGGCGCCGAAGGCCGCAACATGGATCACTTCTGCCTGCGCGTGGAACCCTTCGATCCAGCGGCCCTGGTCCGTCATTTGCGGACCCACGGCGTCGATCCCGGCGAGGTCAAGGAGCGCTACGGCGCGGAAGGCACCGGCCCCTCGATCTACATCCATGATCCCGACGGCAACGAGGTCGAGCTCAAGGGCCCGGCGCACAGCAAGGGACCGCCGGCCAGCTCATGACCCTCGTCACCGAGAATCGCGGCCGGCCCTTGCACGAAATCGAGACCTGGGTGTTCGATCTCGACAACACCCTCTATCCCTTCTCATGCAATCTCTTTGCCGAGATCGAGACGCGGATGGCGGCCTTCATCTGCGCCGAGCTCGACATCGATGCCGAGGCGGCACACGCGCTGCGCCGGCATTATTTCCGCACGCACGGCACCACGCTTGCGCGGGTTGATGAACGAGCGGTCGGTCGATCCCCGGCGCTTTCTCGACTATGTCCATGCCATCGACTACTCGCCGGTGCAGCCGGCGCCCAGCCTGGGCGCGGCGCTGGCGGCGATTGCCCGGCCGCAAGCTCATCTTCACCAATGCCGACGACCATCATGCCGAGCAGGTGCTCGAGCGTCTCGGCATCGCCGGGCATTTCGAGGGCGTCTTCGACATTCACGCCGCCAACTATCTGCCGAAGCCGGACCGCGGCACCTATGACCGGTTCATCGCCCGCTTCGCCGTCGACCCCACCCGCGCGGTGATGGTGGAAGACATCGCGCCGAACCTAGTGCCGGCCCATGCCCTCGGCATGACCACCGCCTGGATTCCCGGCGGCCCGGAGTGGGCGCGCGCCGCACCCGACGCCGCTCATGTGCATCACGTGGTCGACGACCTCGTGCTCTGGCTGGCCCAAGCGGCACCGCAACAGCGCTGATTTGCCCGCGGGTTGACAGGGATTTGGCCCTGCCGCATGGTGCCCGGCGCTCGCGAACCATGCCGGATTTCCAATGAACTCCACCGATCTTTCACGGACCATCGATGCCGCCTGGGAGACGCGCGAGACCGTCACTCCCGCCACCAAGGGGCCCGTGCGCGAGGCGGTGGAAACGGCGCTTGACGATCTCGACAGCGGCAAGCTTCGCGTCGCCGAGAAGCAGGGCGGCGGCTGGTCCGTGCATCAGTGGCTGAAGAAGGCGGTGCTGCTGTCGTTCCGTCTCAGGGACAGCGAGCCGATGCAGATCTCCGCCGGCGCCTATGACAAGGTGCCGCTGAAATTCGAGGGCTGGGGCGCCAACCGGTTCCGCGAGGCGGGCTTTCGCGCCGTGCCCGGCGCGGTGGTGCGGCGCTCCGCCTATATCGCCCCCAACGTCGTGCTGATGCCGAGCTTCGTCAATGTCGGCGCCCATGTGGACAGCGGCACCATGGTGGATACCTGGGCGACCGTCGGCTCCTGCGCCCAGATCGGCAAGAACTGTCACCTCTCCGGCGGCGTCGGCATCGGCGGCGTGCTGGAGCCGCTGCAGGCCAATCCCGTCATCATCGAGGACAATTGCTTCATCGGCGCGCGCAGCGAAGTGGTCGAAGGCGTCATCGTCGAGACCGGCTCGGTCCTGTCCATGGGCGTCTTCATCAGCGCCACCACCAAGATCATCGACCGCGCCACCGGCGAGATCTTCCTCGGCCGCGTCCCGGCCTATTCCGTGGTGGTGCCGGGCAGCCTGCCGCAGAAGCCGCTGCCCGACGGCAGCCCGGGCCCCAGCCTCTACTGCGCCGTCATCGTCAAGCGCGTCGACGCGCAGACCCGCGCCAAGACCTCGATCAACGAGCTGCTGCGGGAATGACCGTTCAGGACAAGCCGGCGCCGATCGACCCGGCGGCGCTCGCCGCGGCTCTCATCCGCTGCGCCAGCGTCACGCCCAAGGACGAGGGCGCCATCGACGTGCTGGCGAAGACGCTCGAGCGGCTCGGACTTCTCCTGCACCCAGCTCGAGTTCACCGAGCCCGGCACCGAGCCGGTGCTCAATCTCTATGCCCGGCTGCGGCAAGCGCCGGCCGCAACTTCTGCTTCGCCGGCCATACCGACGTGGTGCCGGCCGGGACGGCGCGAATCCTGGACCGTCGATCCCTTCGGCGCGGAGGTGATCGACGGCGCGCTCTACGGCCGCGGCGCCGCCGACATGAAGGGCGCATCGCCGCTTTCGTCGCCGCCGCCGCCCGCTTCCTCGCGGCGCGCAACGGCGCCTTCGACGGCTCGCATCAGCCTCCTCATCACCGGCGACGAGGAGGGCATCTCCATCAACGGCACCGCGCAAGGTGCTGGACTGGCTCAAGGAGCAAGGGCGAGACGCTCGACGCCTGCGTGGTGGGCGAGCCCACCAGCGCCAAGCTGCTGGGCGACATGATCAAGATCGGCCGGCGCGGCAGCCTGACCGGCAACCATCACGGTGAAGGGCGTCCAGGGCCACACCGCCTATCCCCATCTCGCCGACAATCCGATCCACCGGATGGTGCGCGGTGCTGCATGCGCTGACCGCAGAACCGCTCGACAACGGCACCGAGCATTTCCAGGCCTCGACCCTGCAGATCACCACGACGGATGTCGGCAACCCCGCCTCCAACGTCATTCCCGGCGAGGCCACGCGCCACCTTCAACATCCGCTACAACGACCGCTGGTCGTCGGAGACCCTGAAGCGGTGGATCGACGAGAAGCTCGCGGCGATGGGCGGGACCCACGAGCTCAGCATTCGCGGTCAGCGGCGAATCCTTCCTGGTGCCGCCGGGCGAGGTCAGCGAAATCCTCGCCGAGGCGATCCGGCAGGTGACGGGACGCACGCCGGAGCTCAGCACGACCGGCGGCACGTCGGATGCGCGCTTCATCCACCACCATTGTCCGGTCGCGGAGTTCGGACTGGTCGGCCTCACCATGCACAAGGTCGACGAGCGGGTGCCGCTTGGCGATCTCACGGCACTCACGGAGATCTACCGCGTGGTGCTCGACCGCTATTTTCCGGTCGCCTGAGCAGCTGATGGGTGCTGTCGCCGAGATTCTGCGCGCGCTCTACGGCGCCTGGCGGCTCCTGCTCCTGGATCCTCATGGGCTTGCCGCTTTCGACGCGACGCCCAGAGGAGCGCTCAAGTCATTCTGGGCGATGCTGGTGGTGCTGCCGCTCGATCTCGCGGTCCGTGCCATCGACCTCGCGGTCCCCGGCGGCGACTTGCCGGAGGAATCCCGCAGCCTCGGCATTCATCTCGCTCTCTACGTGGCCGGCTGGCTGGCGCCCCTGATCATCGTCTACGGCCTGGTGCGGTGGTACGGGCGCGGCGACCGCTTCTGGCTGTTCCTCGCGGCGCTGAACTGGAGCTCAAGTTCTGCAAGGCGTGGGCATGCTGCTCTTCACCGCGCTGCTGGCAGGCACCAGCAGCCTCGTGGATATGAATGCGGTGGCGGACGCGCCGCCGGTGAACGCGATCCTCGCCGCGGTCGCAGCGCTGCTGGCGATGGGCGTATTCGTCTTGGTTTATGGCTACGAGTGGTATGTGTCGTGGGTGAGCCTCGAAGCGGGCGTCGCGCTCCCCATCATCGTGGTGCTGCTGGATTTCGTGACCGGCGCCGGCCTGAGCAAGGTGGCGTCCACGCTGTTCTGACCCGGCGGATCCAACGCGCCGGGAATTTCAAGACAGATAGATCACGTCGACGAGGCAGAGGCCCTGGGCCGGCGCGGTCGGGCCGCCGACACGGCGATCGCGCGCCTCGAGCGCACGCTTGACATGGGCCGGCGACCATTTGCCGGCTCCGACCAGCTTCAGCGTTCCCACCATGTTGCGCACCTGATGGTGCAGGAACGAGCGTGCCCGCGCTTCGATCACGATCTCCTCGCCGGCGCGCGCGACCTCCAGGCGATCGAGGGTCTTCACCGGCGACTTCGCCTGACAGAGAGAATCCCGGAAGGTCGTGAAGTCGTGCGTCCCCAGGAGATGGCGGGCGCCTTCCCGCATCGCCTCGACGTCGAGCCGCACACCCACGTGCCACACGCGGTTGCGCTCCAGCGCCGGCGGCGGGCGGCGATTCAGGATGCGATAGCGGTAGTGGCGGCCGCGAGCGGAAATCCGCGCATGGAATCCGTCGGGCGCCGGCTCGACGGCGAGCACGGAGACCGCATGCGGCTTCACGTGGTGATTGAGGGCGCCGCGGATCTCCTCGGGATCGGCCGGACGCGAGAGATCGAGATGCGCCACCTGCGCCAGCGCGTGGACGCCGGCATCGGTGCGGCCGGCGCCATAGACCGTCACCGCCTCGCCGCAGAACCGCTCCACCGCGTCTTCCAGGATCGCCTGCACGGAAAGGCCGCTCTTCTGCCGCTGCCATCCCACCAGACCGGTGCCGTCGTATTCGATCGTGAGCTTGTAGCGCGGCATCAGAGCGGGGTTCCCGGCGGCAGGGCATAGCCGCGCAGCAGCGCCGCCGCGTCCATCGGACCGCGGCCCGGCCGCTGCAGCCGGGTGAGGCGTATCGCGCCGACGCCGCAGGCGACCGTGAGCTCCGCATCGAGGACGGCGCCAGGCGCGCCGGGGGCGGCATCGTCCACGGTGTGTGCCGCCAGCACCTTGATCCGCTCGCCGGCGTGTTCGAACCAGACGCCGGGCGCCGGGTTGAGGGCGCGGACGGCGCGGGCGAGCTGCACCGCCGAGCGGCTCCAGTCGAGGCGGCCCTCGTCGCGGCCGAGCTTGCGGGCGTAAGTCACGCCCTCCGCCGGCTGCGGCACGGCAACGAGAGTGCCGGCGGCGCGGCCTTCCAGCGCCGGCACGATCAACCGCGCGCCCAGTTCGGAGAGGGCGTCGTGGAGCGAGCTGGCGGTGGTCTCGGATGTGATCGGCACCCGCTCGCTCAGCAGCATGGGCCCGGTATCGAGGCCCTCGTCCATCTGCATGATGGTGACGCCGGTCTCGCTGTCGCCGGCGAGGATCGCGCGCTGGATCGGCGCCGCACCCCGCCAGCGCGGCAGCAGCGAGGCATGCACGTTGAGGCAGCCGAGGCGCGGGGCGCTGAGGACGGATTTGGGCAGGATCAGCCCATAGGCCGCCACCACGGCCGCATCGAGGCCGAGGGCGCGGAAGCGCTCGGTCTCCTCGGCGTCGAGCTTCGCCGGCGTGCGGACGGGAATGCCGGCCACTTCCGCCGCGCGCTGCACCGGCGAGGGCTGCGGCTTGTGGCCGCGGCCGGCGGGGCGCGGCGGCTGGGAATAGACGCAGACGACCTCGTGTCCGGCGGCGCGGAGCGCGCTCAGGATGGGGACGGAGAAATCCGGTGTGCCCATGAAGGCGAGGCGGAGGGTCATGGGGCCCAGCCTTGCCCGCGCCGCCGCCCGGAAGCAAGGGTCAGGCGGGCACCGCCGCCTGTCGCTTCGCCTTGGCGAGCTTGCGCAGGATGATGTTGCGCTTCAGCGTCGAGATGTGGTCGACGAACAGCACGCCCTCGAGATGATCCATCTCGTGCTGGATGCAGGTGGCGAGCAGGCCCGTCGCGTGCAGCTCGCGGATCTCGTTCTCGTAGTCGAGATAGCGCAGCTTGATCTCCGCCGAGCGGCTGACGTCGGCATAGTGCTCCGGCAGGGACAGGCAGCCCTCGCTGTAGGTGGCAAGCTCCTCGGAGCGCCAGAGGATCTCGGGATTGGCGATCTTGAGGGGTGCCCGCTTCTCGTCCTCGCCGGCGACATCGACCACCAGCACGCGCCTGGCAACGCCCACCTGGGGTGCCGCGAGGCCGATGCCGGGCGCCAGATACATGGTCTCCAGCATGTCGTCCATCAGCTTCCGGATCTCGTCGTCGACGCGCTCGACCGCCTTCGCCTTCACCTTGAGGCGCGGGTCGGGAGCCGTGATGATCGGCAGGATCGCCATGCTGAATTCCCTGTGGAGCAGGCCCTTTAGGTAGGACCCCGGCGACCCCCCGTCAACCCTGAGGCAGGCGACGGACGGCAGGGTGGCGGCAACTACCGGTCTCACCTACTTATCTAAAAGTCGCGTGGGAATATCACGCGTTCCCGTTTCGTCCTGATAGGATGGGGCGGGCAACGGGACGAGACGCGGGACATGGATCTCACATTCACGATCGGGATTGCGCTGGCGGCGGCGATGGTCGCGGCGCTGGTGACGGCGGTGTGGTTCCGGAGCCGGGAGTCCGAGGCCCGCGCCGCCCGGATCGCCGCCGAGACCCAGCTCGGCGTGGCGATGCGGGACCGCGACGCCGCCGTCGAGGCGCGGGTCGCCGCCGAGCGCGGCGCCGCCGAGGCGCGCGCCGAGTCGAGCCTGATCCAGGACCGCCTCGGCGATTTCGAGAAGATGCGGAACGAGGTGATGGAGGCGGCGAAAGCGGCGGTCACCGCCACCGCGACCCAGGTCTCCTCCAAGCTCCTCGACGACCACAAGCGCGAGGCGACCGCGGCGAAGGACGAGAACGAGAAGCGCGTGCGCACGGTGAACGAGGCGCTGGTGAAGCAGATGGAGGAAGTGGCGCGCATCATCCACGCCCTCGACGACCGCGTCGACCAGACCGGGACCCATGTCGAGACGCTGATGCGGGCGCTCTCGAGCCCCGGCGGCGCCGGCCAGCTCGCCGAGATCGGCCTTGCCAACACGCTGCAGTCCTTCGGGCTGGAGATCGGTCGCGACTTCGTGCTGCAGCACACCACGATCGACGAGGAGACCGGGCGACGGCTGCGGCCCGACGCGGTCGTGTTCCTCCCCACCGACACCGTGCTGGTGATCGACTGCAAGGCGTCGAAGTTCATCCTGGAGATCGCCGAGCAGGAGGGCACGCCCGAGGAAGGCGATGCCTACGAGAACCTCGCCCGCACCATGAACCAGCACCTGAAGACGCTGGCGGAGCGCGACTACCGCAACGCGGTGCTCGCCACCTGCAAGTCCGCCGGGCGCACCGGCCCCGACCCGCACATCATCAGCCTGATGTATCTGCCGAACGAGGGCGCGCTGGAGAAGCTGCGCATCGCCGATCCCGAGTTCTATCAGAAGGCGCGACAGAGCCAGATCATCCCCGCCGGCCCCGCCGGTCTCCACTCCGCCCTGCTGATCGCCAGCGCCGAGATCCGCCGGCTCCGCCAGATGGAGAACCAGCACGAGATCGTCGAGAAGAGCCGGGCGCTGCTGGAGAGCGTCGGCCTGGTGCTGGGGCATGCGATGCGGGCGGGGAGCGGCCTCAAGACCGCGGTCGACAACTTCGCCAAGATGACGGCGTCGATCAACGGCCGCCTGCTGCCGCGCGCCCGCGGCCTGGAACGCCTCGGCATCGAGCCGCCGAAGCCGCTTCCCGGCAACTTGCCGAACTTCTCCGTGCAGACCGGCGACGACGGCGGCCTCATCGACGCCGAGGCGGCGGAGATCGAGGCGGAGCCGGCGCAGCAGCGCCTGCTGGCGGAGTAGCGGAAACTCAGAGCGGCCGGCGCTGGGCCAAAGCAGCGCTCAGCGTTCCCTCGTCCAGATAGTCGAGCTCGCCGCCGACCGGCACGCCGTGCGCCAGGCGGGAGACGGTGGCGCCGGTGCCGGCGAGGCGGTCCATGATGTAGTGGGCGGTGGTCTGGCCCTCGACGGTGGCGTTGAGGGCGAGGATCACTTCCTTCACGCCGCTCGATGCCCGGGCGACGAGCGCGTCGATGCGGAGATCCTCGGGCCCCACGCCTTCGAGCGCCGAGAGCGTGCCGCCCAGCACGTGGTAGCGGCCCCGGAACGCCGCCGTGCGCTCGATCGCCCAGAGATCCGCCACGTCCTCGACGACGCAGATTGTGGCGGCATCCCGCCGGTTGTCGGCGCAGATGGCGCAGGGATCCGCCGTGTCGAGATTGCCGCAGATCGAGCAGGACTTGATGGTGTCGGCGACGGCCAGCATCGCCTCGGCGAGCGGCTGCATCAGCGTCTCGCGCCGCTTCACCAGGTGGAGCGCCGCGCGCCGCGCCGAGCGCGGCCCCAGCCCTGGCAGCTTCGCCAGCAGCTGGATCAGGCTGTCGAGGGACAGACAGCCTCGAGAAACGGCAGCTTCATGCCCGGCGGGAGCTTGAGGCCGCCGGTGAGCTTCGACATCTCCTCCGCCACCATGGCCTCGACGCGCTGGCGGGCGTCGTTGACGGCGGCGACGACGAGGTCCTCGAGCACCTCGGCCTCGGCGGGATTGATGAGCGAGGGATCGATCTTGAGCCGGCGCAGCTCGTTCTTGCCGGAAAGCGTCGCCTGCACCATGCCGCCGCCGGACTGGCCTGATATCTCCGTCTGGTCGAGGCGCGCCTGCAGCTCGGCCATGCGCTCCTGCATCTGCTGCGCCTGCTTCATCATGTTGCCGAGGTTCTTCATCAGATGTCGTCTCCTTCGGGCGCCTCGTCGTTGGCGAAATCGGGGGCGGAGGGGTCGGGGTCGGGAGCGGCCTCCCGGGGAATGTCGCGCACCGCCTCGATCCTGGAGCCGGGGAAGGCGTCGAGGACGGCGCGGACCAGCGGGTGCTCCGCCGCCTGTTGACGTTTGACGACGTCGTTTGCAGCGCTCTGCTCCTTTAGGGTCGCTGCCCCCTCCTCTTGGGTGATGGTGACGACCCAGCGCTCGCCGGTCCACTCGGTCAGGAGCTTGCCGAGTCGGTTGGCGAGATCGCGCGGCGCGGCGGCGGTGGGGCGGAGCTCGATGCGGCCCACCTCGAAGCGCACGAGGTGAACGTTGGCAATGAGATGGGTGCGGAGCAGCGCCTCGCGCTTCTGCTCGAAGAGCGCCACCACCTCGACGAAACTCTGCGGCAAGGGCAGCGCGCTCGGCGCCGCCGCCGCGACCGGCTCCGACGCCACCGCCAGGCGCGGCGCGCCCGCCGGAGCCTCGCTCGAAAGAGTGCGGCGCGGTGCCGATGCGGAGGCACTCCCGGCGCTGGCGCTCCCCGACGAGGCTCCCGCCGAGGCCCTGGCGGTTGACGTTGCACTCCCTCCGCCGCCCTCGCCCGCCGCGATCTGCTTCACGAGGTCGGCGGGCGCCGGCAGGTCGGCGACATAGGCAAGCCGCACCAGCACCATCTCCACCGCCTGGAGCGGCGAGGGCGCGGTCTGCGCCTCGGCGAGGCCCTTCAGCAGCATCTGCCAGGCCCGCGCCAGCACCGGCACCGAGAGCTTCGCCGCCAGCGGCGCGCCCCGGGCGCGGTCGCCTTCCAGCGCCGGATCGCCCTCCCCCGCCGCGGGCGTGAGCTTGAGGCGCATCAGGAAATGCACGAGGTCCAGGATCTCCTGCACCACCAGCACGGGATCGGCGCCGCCGTCGTAGAGCGCCGCCAGCCCGCCGAGCGCCGCCGCGGCGTCGCCCCGCATCACCTGCTCCAGGAGGTCGAAGACCAGGCCCTTGTCGGCGATGCCCAGCATGTCGCGGACCGCGCCCTCGGTGATGGCGCCGCCGCCGGCGAGCGCGATCGCCTGATCCAGTATCGAGAGCCCGTCGCGGACGGAGCCGTCGGCGGCGCGCGCCACCAGCCCCACCGCCGCGGGCTCGGCCTCGATCTTCTCCGCCGCCAATATCCCCGCGTAATGCTTCTCCAGCAGCTCCACCGGCACGCGGCGGAGCGAGAAGCGCTGGCAGCGGGAGAGCACCGTCACCGGCACCTTCTGGATCTCGGTCGTGGCGAAGATGAAGATGACGTCCGGCGGCGGCTCCTCCAGCGTCTTCAGGAGCGCGTTGAAGGCCTGCTTCGAGAGCATGTGCACTTCGTCGATGATGTAGATCTTGTAGCGGGCGCTGACCGGCTTGTAGCGCACGCCGTCGGTCAGTTCGCGGATGTCGTCGACGCCGGTGCGCGACGCCGCGTCCATCTCCATGACGTCGACGTGGCGGTCCTCGGCGATGGCGCGGCAGGGATCGCAGACGCCCGCAGGGCGAGATGGTGGGGCCGCCGGTGCCGTCGGGCCCGATGCAGTTGAGGGCGCGGGCCAGGATGCGGGCGGTGGTGGTCTTGCCGACGCCGCGCACGCCGGTGAGGATGAAGGCGTGGGCGATGCGGCCGGTGGCGATGGCGTTGGTGAGCGTGCGCACCATCGCCTCCTGCCCGATCAGCTCGGCGAAGGTCGCCGGGCGGTATTTCCGGGCGAGCACGCGGTAGGCGGTGGGCGTATCGGTCATGGAGAACCGCTCATCGAGGCCATGCCCGGCGGCGCGGACGGGCGGGCGGAGGCTTCAGGGGAGGCGCTGGTTTTTTGCGTGAGCATGATCTGTTCCGAAAACCGGCCTCCACTTTTCGGGATCATGCTCTGGGCGCCGGTGGGAGGCTGGACAGCTGACCCGGGCGGAAACTCGTTACGGCTGCTTCCTTCCGGACCTGACCGGGTTGGCGAGGCGCCCGTCCCTCCGCCAACCTCCCGAGGGGAGTATATCAGGCCGCGGGGCGGAGGGGGCAAGGGTGCTCGGAGCGAAAGAACGGGCGCCCGAATTAGCGCAGGCGTGGCACGGGGTTAGGGCGCGCCTCAGTGACCGCCGCCGGAGTCTCCGCCGCCATGGCCGCCGGAGTCGATGCCGTGGTGGGAGGGCTCGTGCCTGTCAGGGACGGCCATATCCGTGCCGGCAATCTCGTTGTGACTACCTCCGCCCCTGCGGCCAGGCGAGCGCCAGAGCGAGCGCACGAAATCCGATCACACAGACGATGACAACAATAGCGCCAATTATTTGTGCGACGATTTCCATGACTGAAGTTCACTCCATCGAGTGGTCAGCTCGCATCGGACATTGGTCTAAGCGAAGCCAGGAGCCGACGTAGCTCGGCCAACCTATGAGGGGTCAGCATAGGCCCTACTGCCTGTCTCTGAACCGCCACGGCGCCTTGGATTTGCGATCACCTAGCTAAGCACGAAGCCGATCGGATCCTTCCTCGGCGGCACGTCCCACGGCGTTCGCTGGAGCATCCTTTTGACAAGTTCGACCATGTACTCATAGGCAGGCAGAGCAGCATTTTCTTGTGCCCGATTTAGATGGAATATGCGCGGCTCCTCTTGACGTGAGCCCCTGAATCTCCTCCAGATTTGGGTCGAAGTCCGTCGACCAGAAGGAGACGGACGATGCGGTCATCGAGGTTCAATGAAGAGCAGATCATCGCCATCCTGCGTGAGCAGGAGGCCGGCGCGAAGACGGCGGACGTGTGCCGCAAGCACGGGATCAGCGGGGCGACCTTCTACAAGTGGAAGTCGAAGTTTGGCGGGCTGGACGTGTCGGATGCCCGCCGGCTGAAGATCCTCGAGGCTGAGAACGCGAAGCTGAAGAAGCTTCTGGCCGAGGCGATGCTCGACAACGTCATGCTGAAGGACATCGCTGCAAAAAAATGGTGACGCCCGTCGCCAGGCGAGAGGCCGTGGTTCACCTCCGGCAAGTCTATGAGGTGAGCCAGCGGCGGGCGTGCGCGGTGATCGAAGCCGATCGAACCTCGGTCCGTTACCGATCCCGGAGGCCGGACGATGGTGCGATCCGTGTTCGCCTTCGCGAGCTGGCTGCGGCGCGCCGGCGCTTCGGCTATCGCCGCCTGCATATCCTGCTTGGACGTGAGGGAACGCGGATGAACCACAAACGGCTGCGACGGCTCTATGCCGAGGAACGGCTCCAGGTGCGCCGCCGCGGCGGGCGCAAGCGGGCGCTCGGCACCAGGGCGCCGATGACGATCCCGCAAGGTCCGAACCAGCGCTGGTCGATGGACTTCGTGAGCGACACGCTGACCGACAGCCGGCGGTTCAGAATCCTCGTCGTGGTGGACGACTACAGCCGGGAGTGCCTCTGCCTGGTGGCGGATACCTCGCTCTCCGGGCTTCGGGTCGCGCGTGAGCTCGACACGATCATCGCCGAGCGCGGTCGACCCGCGACGTGCGTTTCCGATAACGGCACCGAACTCACCAGCATGGCGATCCTGCGCTGGTCGCAGGAGACCCAGGTCGAATGGCATTACATCGCGCCGGGCAAGCCCACGCAGAACGCCTTCGTTGAGAGCTTCAATGGCCGGCTACGTGACGAGTTGCTGAACGAGACACTGTTCAGGTCGCTCGCTCACGCTCGCGCGGTCTTGGCTGATTGGAAGGAGGACTACAACACCGTCAGGCCACACAGCCGCCTCGGCAATCTGCCGCCGGCCGCTTATGCCAAGCTCAGCGATCCCGCGATGCAACGGGATGGGACGCTGCGCTCACTCGGTGGCTTCGCGCCCCATCCCGTTGCGCCACCGAGCCCGATGGGCTCAAATGACGAACAGACTCTACTCATCAACGGATGAGAAAAGGGGCTCACGTCACTCTTCAGAAAAGTCCACCAAACATTCGCTAGGCGTTAAGAGGAACTGCACATGGTACAGAAGACGAAGCTTTGGGATTACGCCTGGAGCTTCGTCCAAAATAAGCAGGATGTAACCGTTGAAGTAGCCTTCCTCGTCGCGCTTAAGATAACCAACCGGGAACTCTGGTTCCTCGTATCCATGCCCGTCTTTCTTCTGAACCACTACCCGCACATAGTTAGGCGGCGCACCAAGAAAGTCGCGAAACCCATTCGCAAACACTTGAAAGAAGGTGTGGACGTCGAGGTCGTGTTGAGTGCCGGCCGCACGCCATGAGGCAAATACCTTACGCAGATCGTCGAATGCGCTCATAGGAAACCCTCAGTCTGCTTATCGCCGTTCCAAATGCCTGCGATCACGCTACTGCCGTCTTGAGGCAACCGCTTCTCAATTCCGCGGCGCCACCGTAATGTTTATCAAGTGTATCTTGCGAAGGCGTTTCGCGATGCGAGCGCCGCGCCGTAGATCACGATCTAATTGTGCGCGCTGGGTTTGTGATCGCATCCAAAATGAATGCTGCTCGCCGATAGATTCTAAGCGCCTTCTGATCTTCCGATAGAAGTCCGTCAAAGTAAGTTGCGAAGGTAGCAAAGTTCACATCAATAAGATCATTCCTTATTTTCTCGGCTTTGACGTCTTTGGGTCCGCCCACCGAAATCCAATCGAGCGCCCAAACGAGTTCGCACAATGCTGTACGGAATATAAATGTGTTTGGAAGCTCCTTCACGTCACGGACAATCGCGGACCGGGGATGCCGGAAGCTGAGTGACTGAGTTAGCGAAACAACACTTTCAAACACCTTGCGAATAAGCGCATCCGTGTATGGCGAGTTAGCTCGAATGATTTTGAGCTCACTTTCGGTGAAGGTCTTGGCAATTCCCTCGACAGCCTCCGACATAGTTCCTGCATCTGCCAATAGGCGCAGATACACACCGCACATAGGGTCGGAGCTCAGATGCTTCTGCCTCAAGGCTGCGCAAAATTGGTCGCGCTTGCGCTCGCATTCTCTGCCTCGCCCATGACACGGGCGAGCGGCGGGCTGCTGATCGGCGGCGGGCTGCGGCTGGCGCTTGCGCGGGCGAAGTGATGGCGCGCGGTGGTGCGTCCTTCGACTCGATCGCTATGCGATCGGCTCAGGATGAGGAGCATCTTTAATGGCAGAAAGAAAAGCACCTCATCCTGAGCCGTCGCGTTAGCGCCGAGTTGAAGGACGCACCGCCCCCGCCTCAGATCCCGCGCCGCGCCTCCTCGGAGCGGTCCCACAGGTTCGGCATCAGGGCGCTGCTGTAGCCGGAGACGAAGGTCTTTTCCGCGCCGGTCATGGGATCGAAGACGTGCCGCCGCACCGCGCCGATATTGGCGCCATAGACATGGATGCTGATCGACGGGCGATCCCTGAGCCCGTTCTCCACCAGATGAATGTCGCCGATATCAGGCGACACCGCCTCGACCATGCCCGGGCGCAGCACCGTCTCGGCGCCCTCGGTCAGCGGGCCGCCCGGCTCCCGCCGGTCGAAGCGGCGCGATCTCTCCTCGCCGCGCAGCATGCCGATGAGGCCCCAGACCGTATGATCGTGCACCGGCGTCCGCTGTCCCGGCCCCCAGACGAAGCTCACCACTGAGAAGCGCTCGGCCGCGTCGCAATGGAGGAGATACTGCTGGTAGCGCTCGGGATCATGGCGGGCGAAGGCGTCCGGCAGCCAGTCGTCGGCCGCCACCAGCTCGCCCAGCAGCCGCCCGCCGCGCGTGAGCACGGCCTCCTCGGCAACTCTCTCCTCGACGAGGTCGGTGAAGGCGCGGACGAAATTCCGGAGCCGCTCGAGTCCCATGATCGCCCCTCCCCTCCGCCGGCCCTTTCCCCCATCGCCGCGCCGCGATCGGATGGGGAGGCTCGTAGCGCTCTCATACTCCCGGCGGGCCGGCGCTGTCGCGGGCGACGTGAGGCGCGAGGCTAAATTCCGCGGCGGTCCTTCCCGCACTCGCCCATCGTCGCAATGCTGTCGTCTATCCGCTCGTCTGCTATATCAACAACATCTCGGCTGCTACCTGAGCGGCAATCTTCGCGTATACTCGCGATGATCGTGGGGGCGTCCCGGCAGGAAGAGGTGCTGCCATGCGCCGGCGAGCCATCATTGAAACCGGCTTGCTTGTCCTTGCCGCGAGGGCGCTCGCGCTGCCGGTCTCGGCAGAGGAGCCCATCACGGTCGTCGCCTCGGAATTCCCGCCGCTGACGACCGGCGCGGGCGGCCGGCCGGGCGGGATCGTTCTGGATGCCCTGCGCGAGGCCGGGAAGCGCGCCGGCATCCCTCTCCGCTTCACTTTCCTTCCCTGGGAACGCGCCAAGCGCGACGTCCTCCTGAATGCGAACGAGCTGATCATCCCGTTCACCCGGACACCCGATCGCGAGCCGCTCTACCAATGGGTGGCACCCGTGGTGGGGTTCGATACCGTGCTGATCACCCTCGATGATCCGCCCGCCTCGATCGCGGAGGCGCGAAAGCTGGTCGTCGGTTACGTGCGGGGCACCAGCTTCAGGGACGAGGCGCAAGAGGCCGGTTTCACCCGCATCGAGGAATTGACCGATGACGCGACCAACGCGCGGAAGCTGAAACGAGGGCACATTCAGGCCTGGATCACGACCGATCTGATGGCCGGCGCCGTTTATCGGCAGGCCGGCTTCGATCCGAAGGAATTGAAATACGGCCTGAAGCTGGGCCAGACGAAAATCTCTTATGTCGCGGCATCGCCCGCATTTCCGAAAGCGACCGCCAGGAAGATTGCCGATGCGATCGACCAGATGAAGGCGGACGGCTCGCTGCAGGCGATCGTCAAACGCTACCTCTGAGCGGCTGTTCAGAGCCTGCCTCCGCAACCGGTCCGCTCGCTAACTTCACTTCCCCCTCTCCGCCCTTGGGCAGAGAGGGCTGGGGTGAGGTGGGTAGCCGCGTGAGATGAGATGGCGCCGGCACTCATCGCGATCCCACACCACGACCCACCTCATCCCAAATCCTTCTCCCCCTGAAGGGCGGAGAAGGACCTCACACGCCGACCCCCCACTCATCCCTTGAGTATTTTCCGATCCTATCGGCTCTCGCCGCCTTGCCCCAGAATCCACACCGGATAAAGGCGAACGTTCCTCGCGCGCCGGCAATTATAAGGCGAGGAAGAGAGGCTCATCATGAATACGATCATCAGGACATCCACCACCGTCCTCGGCGTGGCGGTCGTCGCCCTGTCGCTGGCGGCCTGCGTTCCCGATCCCTACAGCCAGAAGAACGGCCATACGACGAATACCCAGCACGTGGATTACGCGCCCAATCCGCCGCCGCCGCCGCGGCCCGAGAACGCGCCGCCGGCGCCGAGCCAGGCGGTCTATTGGCAGCCCGGCCATTGGGCCTGGACCGGCAGCGACTGGACCTGGCTTCCCGGCCATTACGAGCAGCGCCCCAACCAGACCGCGGTCTGGACGCCCGGCCATTGGGAGCAGACCAGCAGCGGCTATCAATGGATCGAGGGTCACTGGCAGTAAGCCGGTGGCGCGCTTCGGCTGATGCGTTGCGGACGCACCGCCGCCGATGCAGCCGCGCCAAAAAAATCGCTTCTGCCGCTTGTGCGAATCCCGCTATAACCATCCATCGTCGATTTGGCGGTTATGGGGTGTCGCTTGAGGCAGCCTCTGGCGGTCCTGCTGCTCGCCATTCTGGCACTCGCCCGCGTCGCTCCCGCGGCGGCGTTCAGCGCGCCTGACACCAAGCCGATCGAGGAGCTGCTCGACCGCGGCGATCCCTACCAGGCCTTCGACATCGTCGCCGGCTACGAGGTGGAAGCGACGCGGCTGGTGGGTTTCGCCCATTGCCTCCCCGAGGTGCTGGTGCGCGTCTCCGGCGAGCCGCGGCTGGAGCATGATCCCCGCGTCAAGAATCTGGCGGCCCATGCGGCCGATCTCGTCGCCTCCTACGACTATTCCGATTTCCTGGTGCGCATGGGGCCGGTGCACGACGACCAGGGCACCGGGCCCGAGCGTCCCTACGACCTGGTGGTGCGCTTCGACCACGGGAAGATCGACGCGGCGCTCCGGGACCTGGGCGTGCCGCCCTGGCAGGGCCCGCGGCCCGAGGTGATGCCGGTGCTCGCTGTCCAGGGATTCACCGGCACATATCTGCTGAGCGCCGAGGTGAAGGCGGGCGAGGCGCAGCGCGGCTCGCTTGCCGCGGCGGCGACGCAGTACGGCCTGCCGCTCCGCGTGCCGAGCGAGGCCGAGCTTGCCGCCTGGGGCGTGGCACCGGGCGGATTCCCGAGCCCGCGAGCGGCGTCCCCGGACGGCCAAGCGCTGGTCGCCGGCACGCTTTATTTCGACGAGGCGAAGCCCGGCTGGGTCGGCAGCTGGCGGATGCGCTGGCGCGGCACCGACTACGCCTGGGGCATCAGCGGCGTCAACTACGACGAGGCGTTCCGCTCCCTGATGCGCGGCGTGGCGCGCGTCGCCTCCGGCCGCGGCGCGCCCGACTGAGGCGGCGGGGCGCGCGCGACGTGAGCGCGCCGCACTTCCCCCTCTCCGCCCTCAGGGGGGAGAGGGTTGGGGTGAGGTGGGCGGCGCCGGGAGATGGGATCACGCAATCCCGGTCACCGTCTCGCACCAGCACCCACCTCATCCTAAATCCTTCTCCCCCCGTTCCGGGCGGAGAAGGACTTAGGCGGCGGCGCGCCGCTCACGCCCCCAGAATCACCAGCACGCCGACGGCGACGAGCAGCAGGTTGCCGTCAAGCAGCAGCCAGGCGAGGCCGCCGGGCGTGCGCGCGCTTCTGCCGCTCAGCCATTCGCCGAGCCACAGCAGCGCGATGCTGAATCCCGCGACCGAGAGCGCGACCGGCGCCGCGGCCAGCCCGGCGATGCCGCCGGCGAATCCGAGGCCGATGTTGTTGAGCGAGAGGCCCGCCGCCAGCACGACGGTCTCGCGCAGGCCGATGAAACCCGCGCGGATATTCGCGGGTGCCGCCGCCTCGACGGTGCGGACCGGGCGGCGCCGATCGCGCCAGACATTGAAGAGTCCCAGACCCACCAGCAGCAGCCCGCCGATGACATCAGGCGCGGAGGTCAACGCCAGGGCGCGCACGTCGCGGCCGGCGATCAGCGGCAGCAGCGTCGCCGCGGTCGTGACGGCGGCGATCAGCAGATTGCGCGCGAGCCCGATCCGCCGATGGCGAAGCCCATAGGAGAGGCCCACCGGCAGGTTCTCGGTATTGGCGCCGACGCCGAGCACCACCACCGATGCGATTTCCGTCCACGGCGTCACGCGATCGTCCCTCCTTGAGCGCCGCGCAGACTGCTTCCCCCTCTCCGCCCGCTTGCGGGGGGAGAGGGTCGGGGTGAGGTGGGCGGCTCGGGCGACGAGACGACACGACTGTTTCCGCGGTCCCGCACGACGACCCACCTCATCCTAATCCTTCTCCCCCTGAAGGGCGGAGAAGGACTTTTCCCGTCAGACGGACGAATGTCGCGACGGATCGCGATCCTACTTCTCGGAATTTCCGCTTCCGCGCCTGGCGCCGCAGCCACTCCTCCGCCGCATCGCCCATGGTCTTGCCCCGCGCCGCCTTGATCCAGGCCTTGAAGGGGCGATCGAACTTGAAGTGGGGACCGCACTCCGCCTTGAAGAAGCGGCGCACCCGCGCCGTGTGGCGATAGGTCTCGGTGATCGGCGTCCGCCGGGTGATCGGATCCCGGTGCCAGTCAAAGCCCGCCACGTCGTGCCCCCCGGATCGACCCTGCCGCCGCGCCATCAGAGAATTGAATTCTAGCGCCGACCGCGGATCGCCGCTACGCGGCGCCGAGCCAGCGCTTGCCGAAGAATCCGACGACGCCCACCAGCACCGAGCCGATGCCGCCGAGGAACCACTGCCAGTTCTCGGCGAAGATCTCCTTGGCACGCCACCAGTCGTCGACCTGCACCGCGATGCTGCGCGTGAGGACGGGGAGATCGGTGACCTCGTCGCTCCCCGGCAGCTTGAAGCGCACCGCCACCGCGAGCGTCAGCTCCTTGGTGCCGCCCGCCTCCGGCAGCACGTCGAAGAGCCATTCGGCGAAACCGGTTTCCGGCACCGCCTGGTTCTCGTCGCCGCGCGCCGTCACCTCGAACCCGTCGCCGAAGAGGCGCACGCGCATGAAGGTGCCGACCTGGATGCTCTCCACCTGCGGCACGCCGCGGCCCTGCAGACCGGACTTGATCGCGGATTCCGCGTCGGCCCGGGCGATGCGCACGGTGATCCGCTCCGAGCGGCCCTCGCGCATCGTCTCCGGCGGATTGAACACGATCTGGCCGGGGACGAGCGCCGCCAGCTGCGCGCGCACGAAGGCGGCGGGGTCGAAGGTGGCCGGGCTCTCCGGCCGGATGCCGCGGCTGGGCGTGCCGGTCTTGGGAGTGAGGGCGCCGATCAGCGCGTCACTGTCGGCCGCGGTCTGCGGCGGAGCTGGCGCGGGCGCGGGCGCTTCCTGGCGCGCGGTGATCGCGGCGACGGCGGCGAGGAGGACAAGGACGAGGACGGGAACGGCGGCCGTCGCCAGATAGCGCAGCCCGCGCGGGCGGCGGCGCAGCAGGCGATGCGTTCCCAATGCCAGGACGACCGCGAGACCGACGAGCGCGAGCGACAGCCATGCCGGCACGGGCATGTCCCCTCTAGCTGCGAGATCCCGACAATCTCCCCTGGGCCGAGCCTAGCAGGTTGTGAGCGGCTTCACAGCAGGGCGGCGGGGCTCTCGGCGCGGGGACGGGCCTCGGCGGCGAAAAGCTGCTACAGTCCGGGGCCGGGGCCGAATGAGGAGGGAAGACCCATGAAGATGCTCACCGCCGCGCTCGTGATCGCGCCATTCCTGCTGACGGGCGCGCCGGGCGCCAGCGCCCAGTCCGCCTCCGGCGCCAAGCCGGCCGACAAGGACAGCTACACCCACCAGGCCCAGGAGCAGGTGGAGCTGTGGAAGCAGAAGCTGGGCGACGCCGGCGACAAGGCAGGGAACGCCGGCAAGGACGTCGGCAACAAGGCGAGCGCCACCGGGAAAGACGTGGGCGATGCGACGGAGAAGCACTTGAAGCAGGCCTGGAGCAAGACCCAGGAAGCCGCCGACAAGCTGCAGCACACCGGCGACAAGGGCTGGGAAAGCGCCAAGGCCGCCTATGAGCGCGCCTCCCACGACCTCGCCAGGACCTGGAACAAGATCCACTCGGACTAGGTCCGAACCGACGGGCGCTTGATGCCGCGGCGACGGTCGGTCGGAGCGGCGGTCCGCCCGGTTGACCGGCGCCCGGCGCCTGCCTATCAAGCCTGACGCTCCCGCGCACCCGCCCCTCCGCAACGAGCCTGCATGCTCACCGCCCACACCTGCACCGCGGACAAAGGCGTCGCCATGGCCGATCTCGGCGCGGCGCGGCTGCCGGGCGGCGTGGTCTGGATCGATCTGCTGAACGCCGATCCGCCGGAGATCGCCTTCGTCGAGCGCGCGACGGGCCTCCACGTTCCCAACCATGATCGAGCTCAGCGAGATCGAGAGCTCGAGCCGGCTGCGCACCATCAAGGACGCGCTCTATCTCAGCACGCCGCTGGTCTATCGCGCCGACACCGGCAATCCGCTGGTGACGTCGGTGGGATTCGTGCTGCGCCACGATCTCCTGATCACCGTGCGCTTCGACGAGCTCAAGGCCTTCTCCACCTTCGCCGAGAACGCGCAGAAGCCGGGCGCGGTCCATCACAGCAGCGCCGGCGCCTTCGTCGGCCTCGTCGAGGCGATCGTCGACCGGATGGCGGACGCGCTCGAGAGCGTCGGGCGCGATCTCGACGCGGTCTCCAAGCGGATCTTCCGCGGCAACGCCGTCGGGCCGAAGACGCCGCACCGGCCGGCGCGGGAGGACGCCGATCTGCGCGAGATCCTGCGCGTCGTCGGGCGCGCCGGCGATCTCACCTCGAAGATCCGCGACACGCTCTTGGGCTTCGGGCGCATCGTGCCCTATGTGCTGACGGCGGCGACCGCGTGGCTGGCGCCCGAGGTGAAGCCGCGGCTGGAGACGGTGAAGCAGGACGTCTCGTCGCTCAGCGACTACGACGGCCACCTCACCAACAACGTGCAGCTGCTGCTGGACGCCACCTTGGGCCTCATCAACATCGAGCAGAACAACATCATCAAGGTGCTGACCATCGTCTCGGTGGTCGGCGTGCCGCCGACGCTGGTCGCCAGCATGTACGGCATGAACTTCCACGACATGCCCGAGCTCAGCTGGGCCTGGGGCTATCCCTATGGCCTCGCGCTCATCGCGCTGAGCGCCATCCTGCCGCTGGCGTGGTTCAAGCTGCGCGGCTGGCTCTAGACTTTCTCGGCTTTCGTCTTCCACGCCGCGGGCAAACAAAAAGGCCGCCCCGAGGGGCGGCCTTTGCCGGCGAGGTCGGATCCCGTGGGGGTTAGGCGCGGGCGACCTTGGTCTCTTTCTTGGTCTCTTTCTTGGCGAAGGCAGTGAGCTCGTCGAGGCTCTCGGTGAAGCGCTTGTTCAGCACCTCGAAGGTCTCGGCCTGGGTCTTGCCGGCGAGCTCGGCCAGCTCGCGCGCGTTGCTGACGCCCTTGGCGAGCGCCTGCTTGGCGAAGGCCGCCTGCTTCTGGAACTTCTCTTCCGGCGCCGCGGTCTGGGCCCAATCGCGGGCCATGGCCTGGACCTCCTCGATCGCGTCGCGGGTCAGGTCCGCCTGCATCTTGGCGAAGGCCTGGAAGCCCTCGACCGCGAGCTGGTTCGCCTGGGTGAACGCCTCGAGGTTCTTGCGCTGGGTCGCCATCAGCGCCTGCACGTCCATGCCCGGAAAATTGAAGCCGGAGAACATCTTGCTGACTTCCGTGGTATCGAAGAATTTGCCGTTCATCATCGCAGCCATCCCATCGTTAGGGTTCAATCGGTTTGCTGCAACGCAGCATTCCCAGAATATGGCCGAGTTCCGCCCGTTTTGCAATGCCTAAGGCAAAAAATATTGCATCGCAGCATGACCCGGCGGGCGCCGCGCCGCGCGCCCCGGCCGTAAGTGGCCGGCGGCACAGGGCTTTTGCCTAAATAACGGGCTCAGTCCAGGAAGGACGGATCCCGCTTTTTCATCAGCCGCGTCAGGGCGGCGAACGCGAACTCGCCGCCGTCGACGTTTTCCAACACCCGGGCGTGGCTTTCCGCCACCTCCGGCGGCGTCTCGATGAGGCGCGCGTTCATCGCCGTGGCCGCGGTCTGCACCCGGCAGGCGATCTCGAGATCGAAGAGCCGGCGGAACGCCAGCGGGATCGTCGGCGCGCAGGTGAGAAGCCCGTGATTGCGGAGGATCAGGAAGTTCTTGCTCGCCGAGATCGGCGACCAGGGACTCCCGGTCGGACATGTCCGAGTGCACGCCGGAGAAGCCGTGATATGCCACGCGCTCATGGAGCGAGGCGCCGGCGAAATCGATGGCGCGCACCGGCAGATCGGCGGCGGCCAAGGTCATGCCGGCGATGGTATGGGTGTGCATGATGCAGTGGGCGTCGGGCCTGGCGGCGTGGATCGCGCCGTGGATGACGAATCCCGCGGGGTTCACGGTATAGGGGCTGGGCTCGACCAGATTGCCGTCGAGGTCGATCTTCACCAGGTTCGACGCGGTCACTTCGTCGTACATCAGGCCGAAGGGATTGATCAGGAAATGCCGCTCCGGCCCCGGCACGCGCATGCTCAGATGGCCGTAGATCAGGTAGTCCCAGCCGAAATAGGCGACGATGCGATAGGCCGCCGCCAGCTGCTGGCGGAGCTCCCACTCCGTGGGCTCGGGCCGCTGCTCGGGGCGGAAGTCCGCGAAATCCCTGACGCTCCCCGCGGCGGCGGGCGCCGGAAAAGCGGCCGTGTCGGAAGCGGGCACCCTGGCCTTCATTGCACTTCTCCCTCCCTCGCGACATATGTGAGGATGCTAGCACAGAGCGCCGCGAGCGCCACCGGCCGGAACCGCGCCAGCCCGTCCGGGTTATTGAACCAGGGCGCTAGACTGGAGGACGGAGATGGCGTTCAGGGATCTGCTCGTTCATCTCGATCCATCGAAGCATTGTCCCGCTCGGGTCAAGCTGGCGGCGCTGCTGGCGCGGCGCTCGGAAGCGCATCTGACCGGCCTCTACGTGACGCCGCAGCTGGAAGTGCCGCACTTCCTCGCCGATCAGTTCGCGCCGGCGGCGCTTGACGACGCCTTCGCCACCGTCGCCTTTCAGCGCGACCAGACCCAGAAGATCTTCGAGACCGTCACCAAGGAAGTCGGCTGCGCCGCCGAATGGGTCGAGATCATGGGCGATGCCGGCATCGTGGTCCCGGCCGAGGCGCGCCAGGTGGACATGGCGATCCTCGGCCAGGTGGATCCGGCGGAGAAGCTGCCGGGAAGCGACCCCGCGCTCCCCGAGCACGTCGCCATGGGCGCCGGGCGTCCGGCGCTGATCGTGCCCTATGCCGGCGAGTTCGAGAGCATCGGCGAGCGCATCCTGGTGGCGTGGAACCGCAGTCCGCAGGCGGCGCGCGCGGTCAACGACGCCCTGCCGTTACTGACCCAGGCGAAATCCGTGACGGTACTGGAGGTCGATCCGCCCGCCGACACCGAGGAGAGCGGCACCGACATCGACCGCCATCTGCGCCGGCACGGCATCGTGGCGGAGATCGCCCGCACCACCGGGCGCGGCATCGACGTCGCCGACCTGCTGCTGTCGCGGGCGGCGGACGTATCGGCCGATCTGATCGTGATGGGCGTCTACGGCCACTCGCGCCGGCGCGAGATCATCCTCGGCGGCGTCTCCCGCTTCATCTTCCAGCACATGACCATGCCGGTGCTGATGTCGCACTGAGGCGGCGATTTTCCTGAAAAAGATTTCACCCTCGCGACAGCAGGCGGCAATGCGCCTTGGTTCTTATGTTGTAATTCCCATGTTGCGCTGAGAGTGGAAGGTCAGGGCGGACGGCCGAGCGAAAGGAGGGAGATCCATGAAGGAGTATGGGAGCCTCCGGGAGCGCTGGCGGGAATACCAGCCGTCGAAGACCATGTGGCTCTGGTCCTGCGCCGCCTGTGTCCTCGGCACGGTGGTGGTGGGATTTACCTGGGGTGGCTGGGTCACCCACGGCACCGCCGCGAAGCTGGTCGCCGACGCGCGCCAGAACACGCGGGACCATCTCGCCGCGGCGCTCTGCGCCGCCCGGTTCGACGCCGCGCCCAACGCCGCGGCGGAGCTCGCCAAGCTGAAGCAGACCGACAGCTGGCGGCAGGCGGATTTCATCGCCAAGGGCGGATGGCTCACCCTCCCCGGCAGCAACCAGCCGCTCTCCGACGCCGCCCAGCTCTGCGCGGAGAAGGTGCTGACCTCAAAGCCGCCGCCGGTGGCGCCGGTGACCAAGGCCAGCGCCACCTCGAGCACGCCGCCGTCGACGTCGACGTCCGGCTGAAATGTCCGGCAGTCAGCCGCGCGCGACGTCTTCCGTGGACATCGCGCGCGAGCGCGGCTCGGCGAGCGAATAGAGCGGTGCGCTCAGCACCTCGCGGACGCTCAGGCGTCAGCACGATCGGGCGCTCGTCCGCGAGATCGGCGACCGCGCTCCAGGGAATGGCGCGCAGTTGGTCGCCGCTCTCCGCCATCTCCGTGGTGGTGATGAAGAGATAGCCGATAGTGCCGCTCCGGAGGTCGACGTCGAAATCGACCAGCCTGCCGACCGTCTCGCCGGCGGCGGCCAGCACCGGGCGCCCGAGCAGATCCCGCCGCACGTCGAGGAAGGCCGGGTCCGCCGCCGCCTGCTGCGCGAAGGGCAGATCCTCCGCGGCGCTCGCCGCCGCGGCGGCGGCGACGTAGCGCGCGGTCCCCGCGGCGCCCGGCGACAGCGATGCCCAGGGCATGGCGACGAGGCTCTCGCCGGAGGCGGCGGGGCGCAGGCCGATGAAGGCCACCCGTCGCTCTCCGCCGTCGACAAGCAGATCGGACACCGTTCCGAGCGCCCGCCCGTTCTTGCCGGTCAGGGTCGCGCCGAGCAGCCGGGCGGCGGAGACCTGGTCGGCACCGAGCCGCTGCCCGGCCGGCATTGCCGTGGAATCCTCGATCGGCGTCGCCGCCGGATCGCCGCCGACGCCGGCCTCAGACCGCACTGCGGGAATGGCACTCGCCGCCGCCAGGGTGGCGAGGAAGATCGCTCTGATCAAGGCACCCGTCTCGACCATGGATTGTCCCGACGTGAGAGCCGCGCTCCCGAAACTCGATCTAGGACGCGCCCTGCGCCCGTTCAATCACGCGGCGCGTGACAATCCCTGAGCGCAAGACATCGCCGGCGGGGGGCATCCCACCCGCAGTCCTCGGCGGCAGCGCGGCTGCATACGAGGGAATGCGGTGCGAGGCCGCCGCCGCCGTGTTCCCCTAGTCCCCAATAGAGCTTGCTTAACCGCAGGTTAACGCATCACCGTTTAGCGTCCCAGGCCGGAAATTCAACTGCCAGAGCGTTTGGATCGACTTCGGTGAGCATCACGCGGGCCAGCGCACAGCCACCGGCATCTCCGATGACGGCACCGCCGCGGGGGATGCGCGTCGCGCTCACGCGTAGCACGCTGGTGGGCTTCGCCGGCTTCGTGCTGGTGGGCTTCCTGCTGCTGGTCGCCGTCACGCTCTGGGACAAGCGGAGCCACACGGTGGCCGAGGCCGCGCGCACGCGGCAAAATCTCGCGCGCACTCTCGAGCAGTACATGATCGGCAGAGTTCGAGTGGCCGATCTCGTCCTCGGCGGTGTCGCCAACCGGCTCGACGCGGAGCTGCGCGAGGGTCCTCTCGACATCGATCGGGTGCAGCCGGTGCTGGCGGCGGAGATGCGTCCGGACTCCCTGTACCGCGATCTCGTCGTTTTCAGTTCGGACGGCAATCGCCTCGTCAATGCCTCCGGCAATCCCCAGCCCTTCAACGCCGGCGAGCGCGATTATTTCACGGCGCTGCGCGATCGGCCGGACACTGATTTCCATATCTCGCAGCCCTTTATCTCGATCATCACCCACGTGTGGTCCATCGGCTTCAGCCGCCGCCTGCACAATCCCGACGGCAGCTTTGGCGGCATCGTGCTCGCGACCTTCGATCTCGATCGCATCGAGGAGTTTTTCGCTACTCTCAACGTCGGCAAGGACGGCAACGTCACGCTGTGGGACGGCACCGCGTCCCGCGTTCTGGCGCGATATCCCGGCAATCCCGACCTGCTCGGCCAGACTTTCGATCGCGGGCCCCTCTACGAGCTCGTTCGCGCGGGCAAGAGCGAAGGCCGTTTGAATCGGTCTCGCCTCTCGACGGCATCGATCGGATGCTCGACTTCCGCCGCGTCGGCAATTTGCCGCTGGTGATCTCGGTCGCCCAGGCCGACTACCAGGTGCTGGCGGAATGGCGCCGGGAGCTCTGGACTTACGGCATCGCATCGGCGATCGGCGCGGCGATCCTGGCGCTGCTGACCGCCGGCCTCTGGTGGCAGCTCACCCGGCAGCAGAGACTCGTCGACGCGCTCAGCGCAAGCGAGACGGCGATGCGGGAAACCAACATGTCGCTCCGCAAGGCGATCATGGCGGCCGAGGCGGCGAGCCGGACCAAGAGCGAGTTCCTGGCCTGCATGAGCCACGAGCTGCGCACGCCGCTCAACGCCGTCATCGGCTTCGCCGAGCTGATTGCCGGCGGCACCTTGCAGGACGCGCGGAAGGTGCATGGCTATGCCGAGGATATCCGCCATTCCGGCCAGCATCTGCTGCGGATCATCACCGATATCTTGGAAATGTCGCGCATCGAGGGTGGCACTCTCGAGCTCAACGAAGAGGCGCTCGACGTCGCCGCGCTGATCGCCAGCAGCCTGCGGCAGGTCGAGCCCCGCGCGCGCCAGGGCGGCGTCGCGCTGCAAGCCGCGTCGAGCGGCGATCTGCCGCTGCTGCGCGCCGACGAGAAGCGCATGATCCAGGTTCTCTTCAATCTGCTGTCGAACGGCATCAAGTTCACCAAGCCCGGCGGCTCCGTGACCGTGGAAGCCGCCGCGGCCGCCGACGGCGGGCTGACGATCACCGTCGCCGACAACGGGATCGGCATGAGTGCCACGGAGCTCGCCATCGCCATGGAGCCGTTCCGTCAGGCCGACAGCCGCCTGTCGCGGCGCTACGGCGGCACCGGTCTCGGCCTGCCGCTGGCGAAGGCTCTGGTGGAGCTGCAGGGCGGCCGGCTGACCCTCGCCAGCACGCCCGGCAGCGGCACCACTCGCCCATATCGTCTTTCCGCCCGACCGCCTGGTAGCGCGGCGCGTCGTGAGAGACTGGACGCCGCGGCGAGCTAGCAGGGCCAACTTTCCCGCTACTGCGGCGGCATCGCCGCATCGATTCCTAAAATTATTTCATCTCCTAAATTTATTTCATCTGCCGGCGACACACCGACAGGTTTTGCCGCCGTCTCTTCAAAATTGCGCCACGACATCGCCACAGCTCGGCGGGGGCTTCTACGACTACCTGACGGCCGAGGCCAATCTGCGCTATGTCGCGCGGCTGGCGCGCCTACCGTCGGCAGAGATCGAGCCGCGGATGGACGCGGCATTGCGGCGCATGGGCCTGCAGGACGCGCGGCGCAACCGGGTCGGCAGCTTCTCGCGCGGCATGCGCCAGCGTCTCGGCCTCGCCGAGATCTTGATGAAGCGGCCGATGCTGGCGATCCTCGACGAGCCCACCATCGGCCTCGATCCCGAAGGCGCGCAGGAGCTGCTGGCGATGATCCGCGAGCTCAAGCAGGAAGGCCTCTCGGTGCTGCTGTCCTCGCATCTGCTCGACCAGGTGCAGGCGGTCTGCGACCGCATCGCGCTGTTCAACGCCGGCCGCATCGTGCTGCAGGGGACCCTGCGGGAAGTCGCGGCACAGGTGGTGGGGAGCGCCCGGGAAATACTGCTGGAAGCGACCGGATCCGGCGCTCGGCGCCTCGCTCGCGGGCATCGAGGGCGTCTCCCGCGTGCGCCATATCGGCGACGGCCGCTACCAGATCGAATCCCAGACCGACGTGCGGCCGATGGTGAGCGCGATGGTCACCCGTGCCGGCGGCCAGCTGCTCAGCCTTGCTCTGCGCGAGCCCAGTCTCGAGGAGATCTATGCCCGCTATTTCGAGCGACTTCACCGCGCGGCGTGAAGGCCGGCCGTGGACCGGCCTCGCGGTCATCACGGCCAAGGAGGTCGCCGACCATTTCGGCAGCGCGCGCATGCGTTTCCTGGCCGGCCTCATCGTGCTCACCGCGATCGGCGCCACCGATCTCGCGATCCGCGACTTGAGCCAGAGCGAGGGACAGGATCCCTTCCTCTTCCTCCGCCTGCTGACCGCCGCCAAGGATCCGCTGCCGTCGTTCCTGTCCTTCCTCAGCTTCTTCGTCCCGATCGCGGCGATCGCGCTGGGATTCGACGCGATCAACAGCGAGCTCAGCCGGCGCACCCTGGCGCGGATCGTGGCGCAGCCGATCTATCGCGACGCGCTGCTGCTGGGGAAATTCCTGGCCGGGCTTCTCACCCTGGGGCTGACGCTGCTGGCGCTGTGGCTGCTGGTGACCGGGCTCGGACTGCTGCTGCTGGGCGTGCCGCCGAGCGGCGAGGAAGTGCTGCGCGGCCTCGCCTTCATGGTGGTGACGCTGGCCTATGGCGGCGTGTGGCTGGCGCTCGCCATCCTGTTCTCGGTGCTGTTCCACCAGCCCGCGACCTCGGCGCTGGCGACGCTGGCGGTCTGGCTCGTTCTGGCCCTGCTCTGGCCGGTGCTGGTGGGGGTGGGCACCGAGACGTTCCGGCCGGAGACGATGGGCGCCGCCATGCCCACGGTCGGCAGCGAGAACTTCACGCTGGCGATCTCGCGCCTCTCGCCGAACACGCTCTACGCGGAATCCGCCCTGGCGCTCCTCAATCCCACCACCCGCGCCCTCGGCCCGGTCCTGCTGAGCCAGCTCGAGGGCGCGGTGCTGGGGACGCCCCTGCCCTTCCTCCAGAGCCTCATCCTGGTCTGGCCGCAGATCACCGGCCTCGTCGCCGCGATGATCCTTGTCCTCACCGGCGCCTATGTCGGGTTCCAGCGCCAGGAGATTCGCAGCTGAGCGCCGGCGCGCGCGGCGCCGGTACCGGCCGCGACGGGCACGGCCGAGCATCGGGCGCGCAACGCTGGGCGATCGTGCTGCTGGCGGCGCTGCTCTCGGGCTGCGCGCATCCCGCTCGCAGCGGGCAGCCGGGCGCGCCGCTCGACCTCGCGCCGCCCGCGATCGATCCCTGGTTTGCGATGACGGCACCAGCCCCGGTGGCGCCGGTCTGATGGCCACGCTCCGGAAGGCGCGGGAAGCGCGCCCCTTGGCCAGTGCCGCGCCCGCCCCAGGTTGCCGGCTCATCGGTACGCGCGGGCTGACGGCGCTCGCGCTCTGCGGCCTCCTCGCCGCCGCCGGCTGCAGCTCGGAGACGACGGGCATCGTCGACTACGGCGTCGAGCCCGGCGCCGCCGCGCCCACCACCGGCGAGGATCCCGGCGAGGCCTATGTGGTGCTTTCCTGCGGCCAGATCGCGCGCGAGCAGGCGGCGCTCGCCACGGCGATGCAGCCGGCGTCAGGCCCCGAAGGCGGCGACACCGCGCTGCAGAAGCACACCGCCGCCCTGGAGCGGCTGGCGGCGATCAAGGGCTGCCCCGCCCGGACCGGCCAGCTCGTCGGCGCCTCCCCTCCGACGAACGGCGCTAGCCGCCTGTCGAGGCGCGGGTGCGCTCGAAGGCGTCTCACGGCCAGAGCCCGTGAACCCACAGCATGGCGGCGAAGAAACAGCCGGCGGCGAGCGCGGTCCACGCGACGAGGGACACGAAGACCGCTGGTGCCACGACGACATAAAGGACCGCCCGGGCGCCCGGGCGCCAGCCCCGCGCCAGGCGCCGGCTCGCGGAGGCCAGCAGCAGACCGGGGGCAATCGCATAGAGGGCGGCGGCCGCGAACCCCAGCGAGGCCTGTAGCGGACGGCTCTCGATGACCCGCACCACCGCCGCGATCGCGCGCGGGAGATCAAGCCCGGAGACGACGACGCCGGGCGCAACCCAAAGACCGCAGGCGGCAGAGAACAGCGAGATCGGATGGGCCAGAGCCGCCGAGAACCGGCGGCGCAGCCGCGGCGGCAGCCGCCACGTGTCCGGCGTCGAGCGTCCGCGCGGCCTATCCGGTCGTCGCCAAATCGCCTCGTCCGGCGAGGGAGCGTGCAGCGTCATTCCTCGATACCGTCGGCAAGTGTCCGCAGGCTCAGCTCATCTGCGGGTCGGTGGCGTGGCGCCGGCAGCGGCTCGACAGAATCCGCAACCCGTTGCGCAGCAAGGGATCGCTCACCACGCTCGCCAATCGCGCAAAATGCGCCGAGCGATGCAGCCAGCGGATCGTCAACTCCTGCTGCGCCGTGTAGCCGCCGGCGCCGGTCGCCGCCCACAGCTGCGTGCCCGCGTCGCGTGCCGCCTTCCGTCCGTCTGCCATCACCGCCATCTGGGAGCGCCCGGCATCGTTTCAATCGACGCGGGCGCCGTTGTCACAGCGCGGGGGCGGGCGCGCGCGGCCAAATAAAAAAACCTTAATTTCCGGGCAAGGCAGGGGCTGGTGGAAGCGCCTAACTGGATCGATATGGGCTCGCTGTCGCGAGCCGCCAAGAACTCGAATTTGGGAGTCTTCCATGATCAGGACATCCAATCTCGCGGCCTTCGTCGCCGCATTGGCGCTGGCGGGCGCACCGATCGCCTATGCCACGAGCGCTCTCGCCGCCACCACGCCGCCGGCCAGCCCGCAGAGCACCCCTGTTCCGGCCGGCAACGGTTCCGGCAAAGCTCCGTCGTCGACATCCACGAAGCCGGCGACCACACCGGCGACGCCGAAGATCCACTACATCAAGTTCTCCGATCAGGTCAGCCGGCGCGACATCGCCGCCTTCGGCTCGAGCAAGCTGTCCCTCGATCAGGCGATCACCGCCGCCGAAGGAAAGCTGCACGGCAAGGCGGTCGAGGCGACCTTCCGGGATAGCGGGACCCATCCGCACTACGTCGTGCGGGTGATGGATCGGGAGCGGGTGTTCACGGCCGCGGTCGACGGCGCCAGCGGCCAGGTGACCCGCATCGGCCGCGGCGTATCCGTGCATCGCCTCTATCCGAGCGAGCGCGCCGAGTTCCTGCGCACGGCGGAGGCCCGCAGCGATCTGGCGAACGCGGTCTCCTTCGCCCGGAAGGAAGCGAAGGCGAAGCCGATCGCCGCAAGCCTGGAGGGCAATCACCGGACCCGCGGTTACGAGGTGTTCGTGGTCGACAACAGCAAGCTGCAGACGGTCTGGGTATCGCCGGACAACTGGCCAACCCTGGCCATGAAGTGAGGGAGGCGGGACCCGGTGCCGGGACACGCGCGTTCCGGCACCGGTGTCTTCTCGCATGAAGGAGATTTAAGCCGAGGGAAATTTGAGCGTAATGCGCGCCTGCCAGATTGAGACGGAGCACGCCCGCCACTTTCCGCTCTGGACGGGGGCGAGCATTCCGCCATTTCTGGAGAGATGAAAGATGTCACTGATCTCGCCGCCTCGCGATCTCCGCACCCGGGTTCCCGTCGGACCCGCATCGCCGTCCTCGCCGCGAGCACGGCGCTCGCTCTCGTTCTCGCGCCGGTCGCGACCATCCCCTTCGCCCATGCCCAGGCCGCGGGCTCGGGCGCCAGCCTGGCTCAGATGCCGAGTCTCGCGCCGCTGGTGAAGAAAGTGCTGCCCGCCGTGGTGAACATCTCCGTGGTGGAGAAATCCGGCGTCGACGATCAGTCGGGCTTCAATGGCCCGGGTTCAGGACCCGGGCCGTTTCCGAACTTCCCGCCGGGCTCGCCCTTCGACGAGTTTCTTCGCAAGTTCTTCCAGAATCAGAGATCCGAGGATAATGGCGCGCCGGTGCCGCGACGGCAGCAGATGGCGCTGGGCTCGGGCTTCGTCATCGATCCCTCGCGGCTACGTCGTCACCAACAACCACGTGGTGGACGGCTCCGAGAAGGTGACGGTGGTGTTCCAGGACGGCACGCGGCATCCCGCGAAGATCGTCGGGCGCGATCCCAAGACCGATCTGGCGCTGCTGAAGATCTCCGTCGATCACCCCCTGCCTTACGTCGCCTGGGGCAACAGCGGCGACGAGCAGGTCGGCGACTGGGTGGTCGCCGTCGGCAATCCCTTCGGCCTCGGCGGCACCGTCAGCGCCGGCATCGTCTCGGCGCGCGGCCGCGACATCCACTCCGGCCCCTACGACAACTTCCTGCAGATCGACGCGCCCATCAACCGCGGCAATTCCGGCGGCCCGACCTTCAACCTCAAAGGCGAAGTGATCGGCATCAACACCGCGATCTACTCGCCGAATGGCGGCAGCGTCGGCATCGGCTTCGCCATCCCCTCCGACCTGGCGAAGCCGGTCATCGCCCAGTTGCGCGAGCACGGCAAGGTAAGCCGCGGCTGGCTCGGCGTGCAGATCCAGGAAGTGACGCCGGCGATCGCCAAGAGCATGGGCCTCGCCAACGACCACGGGGCGCTTGTCGCCGACGTGACCAAGGGCAGTCCGGCGGAGAAGGCCGGCTTCAAGCAGGGTGACGTGATCGAGAGCTTCAACGGCCACGCCATCGAGAAGCTGCGCGACCTGCCGATCATGGTGGCGGAGACGCCGGTCGGCACCGCCACCAAGGTGGAAGTCCGCCGCGAGGGCAAGGACATCACCCTCGACACGACGATCGCGGAGCAGCCGGCAAATCTCGGCGCAGCTCGCGGAAGCCGGCACCTCCCATTCCGACGACGTCGCCGGCCTGGCGCTGGCGCCGCTCACCAGCGCCGAGCGCGAGCGCTTCCACGTGCCGGAGGGCGTCAAGGGCGTGATCGTGCGCTCGATCTCGGATGCGAGCCCCTTCAACGAGGTCGATCTGCGGCCGGGCGACGTCATCGTCGCCATCAATCAGCAGCCGGTGACATCTCCGTCGGAGGCCGCGGACAAGCTCCGCACGGCGATGAAGGGGCCGGACAAGCAGGTGCTGCTGCTGCTCAATCGGCACGGCATGAATGAATACGTCGCCCTGTCGCAAGTGCCGGGCCAGGGCTGACGCCTGACACCGCCGGCGGCGCTTGCGGGCGCCGCCGGCGCTTTTCGCCCGTGCCCGGCGCGGACCCGCTTGGTGAAATAAATTTCATCTTGCCCGCGCTGACGTGGCGTCCTCGCGGCCCGCTCCCGCTCGCCAGCCGTGACAACCCGCGGCAGGGGATGGACCCGCATCCCCAAGATTTGCCACTATGTCCGCGGGCCCCGCGAGCCAAGGCGGAAATGCAGCCGCGGTGCCCTCGGCGACGTCCGGCACGAGCTGCCGGCCTTGCTGAACGGCCCGTGCGATTGAGTTCCTTCTCGATCGATCCCGCAATCCTGCCGGAGAGGCTCGATGGCAAGCCCGCCAAGCCCGGTCCTGTTTCCAGAAGGCGCCAGCGCCCGGGCCGCCGCTTCGCCACAGCCCGAGCATCCGCATACTCCCGCCGACCAGGAAGTCCGCCGCATCGGACTGCCGATCCTCTCGGTCCTGGCGGTGGTCGTCGGCGTCGTGACCGGATTTGGCGCGGTCCTGTTCCGCGACCTCATCGGGCTCATCCACAACGCCCTCTTCCTCGGCCAATTCGCGGTGCGCTACGACGCCAACCTGTTCACGCCGCCGAGCCCCTGGGGCGCCTTCGTCATTCTGGTGCCGGTGGCGGGCGCGCTCGCCGTCACCTTCCTCGTCAGCAAATTCGCGCCGGAGGCTCGCGGCCACGGCGTGCCGGAAGTGATGGACGCGATCTACTACAAGGGCGGCATCATCCGGCCCGTCGTCGCGGTGGTGAAGTCGCTCGCCTCGGCGATCGCGATCGGCAGCGGCGCGGCGGTCGGGCGCGAGGGCCCGATCATCCAGATCGGATCGGCTCTCGGATCGACCCTGGGCCAGATCGTGCGCATGGCGCCGGGACAGCGGATCATCCTGGTCGCCGCCGGCGCCGGCGCCGGCATCGCCGCCACCTTCAACACGCCGATCGGCGGCGTCATGTTCGCCATCGAGCTGATGATGCCCGAGGTCAGCGTCCGCACCTTTCTGCCGGTGGCGCTCTCCACGGGCACGGCGACCTTCATCGGCCGGTTCTTCTTCGGGCCGCAGCCGGCGTTCGCGGTGCCGCATCTCGCGCCCCTGACCGTCGACGGGAGCTCGGCGTTCATCCTCTGCCTCTACGGGCTGCTGGGCGCGATCACCGGGATCGCGGCGGCGGGGTTCGTGCGCGGCCTGCACGTGGCGGAGGATCTCTTCGACAAGATCGAGGGCCGCTACACGCGGCATGTGATCGGCATGCTGCTGGTCGGCATCCTGATCTATGTCCTGCAGCGGCAATACGGCCACTACTACGTCGAAGGCGTGGGATACGCGACGGTGCAGGCGATCCTGCAGAGTCAGCTCTCCGCCGCCGAGCTGCTGCTGATCCTCTTCATCTGCAAGGTGCTGGCGACGTCCCTCAGCCTCGGCTCGGGCTCCTCGGGCGGGATCTTCTCGCCCTCGCTGTTCATGGGCGCCACCATCGGCGGCGCCTTCGCCGCCGCGCTCACCGCGCTGCATCTGCCGCTCGCGATCGACATCCCGTCCTTCGCCATGGTCGGCATGGGCGCGATGGTAGGCGGCGGCACCGGCGCCGCGATGACGGCGATCACCATGATCTTCGAGATGACGCGAGACTACGAGATCGTCCTGCCGATGATCGTGGCGGTGGCGCTCAGCCTCGGCGTGCGTCGCCTGCTGTCGCGGGAGAACATCTACACCTTGAAGCTCTTCCGTCGCGGGCACGTCATCCCGAAGGCGCTGCACGCGAACATGTTCCTGGTGCGCCGCGCCCGGGAGGTGATGGACACCGACGTGATCATCGCGCCGGCGGAGATGAGCTTCGACGCCTTCCTCGCGCAACCGGAGCACGGCGGCCGGATGCGCCACGTCGCGGTCACCGAGCGCAACCGCATCATGGGCGTGCTGCGCGTCAACACGGCGCTCCGACAGGTGACGGCGGAGACGCAGTCCAGCGTCACCTTGCGCGACATCGCGAGCCGCAACTTCACCATCGTGCGCGAGGATGACATCGTCTTCGACGTGATTCAGCGCATCTGGCGCAAGCACGCCGTGATGGCGCTCGTCGTGCGCGGCCGCGGCGTGCCGCATCCGGCGGACGTCGCGGGCGTGATCACGAAGGAGCATGTGGCGGATTCCGTGGCCAGCAGCGTCAAGGTGTATCCCGCCTGAGGGAAAGCACCGTTCGTTGGCTCGGACAAGAGAGTGGAGGAGATGGCCATGTCGATTCCATGTCCAGCCTGTCGGTGGCCGTCGACGCTCGACGAGCGGGGACCGTCCGAGGACCCGTCGATCCTGCTCACGGGAACCGCGAGCATCGGCGATGCCGCGGTGCAGATCGTCGCGATCCGCATCGATCCCGCGCTCAGATGGTCGCTGGGCCACCGGCGCGGCGTCGCGGAGGACAGCTACCAGGCACAGGGCCTCAATGACATCCTCGAGACCATCCTGGAGGAGTTCGAGTCCGTCACTTCGGATTTCGCGGAGCTGCTCGGCGAAAGCCGCTCGAGCGTCGTCGATCTCGCGACCGGACCCTACAGGGTCTGGGTCATACCGGCGTCCTTCGAGTCCTAGGAGGCGGACGGAGCGAAGCCAAGCGAAGCATCGCCGCCGAGCCCCCTATCCATCGGCCGCCAGCCCGGCGAACTCCCGCTTCATGGCGTTGACGCGGGCGAGATAGACGGCGACCTCGTGATCGCCGCAGCGCTCGCCGGGCGCGGGACGGAAGCCGTGACGCAGAAAGATCTCGGCCGCGCCGGCACCGCAGAGATGGATGACGGCGGCGAGATCCTGCCGCTGCTGCAGGGTGGCGACGGCGTGGCGGCGCGCCAGCAGCCCCGCCACCTTGCGATCGAGATGGGCCGAGGTCAGCTCGATGGCGTGGCCCGGCAGCACGCGGGTGTAGAGGCCGTTGAACCAGCACGAGCGCAGATCGTACCAGGGACCGTCCTCGATCACCGCGTGGTCGCGGATGCAATAGTGCCGCGCCTCCTCGAAAGTGCCGTCGGTGATCTGGTACATGCCGACGGCGCTGGAGGCCGGCCGATACATCGCGAAGGGATTCCAGCTGAGCCGCCAGCGCCAGTAGGTCTGCGCCACGGGATCGCCGGAGCCCTCCACCTGAGCGAGCGCCGCCAGCAGCTCCGCCGGGACGGCGGCAGTGGAATATTCCTCGAACAGCGGCCCGTACTGCCGCCAGGTCTCCGCCGGCGTTTTCATCAGCACGCCGCTCACCGGCGACAGCATCAGGGTCGGCTTGCGGATCACCTGATAGGTGAGGTTGCTCGCCGACCACACGCCGATGACGATGATCGCGCAGGCGGGAATCTGCACCGCCGGATGCGCCCGTCGCAGCGCGCGATAGGCGGCGCGGGTCCACGACTTGAGTCGCCGGAGGAGAGCCCGCGCCCGCTGCGCGATCCGCCGCCAATCGAGGCGCGCGCGCCGCCGTCGGGAAGCTCTGAGGACGCGGGACGAGGACATGCGGACGAAGGGGTTCCTGCGGATCGATCCAGCCGCGATCCTGCGCGGGATTCCCGGCAATTCTGAGGCGAGAGCCGCTAACCTCGAATTAAGGATATGATGCGGGAAACCGAGGGAGGTGCGCGATGGCGACGGACAAGGATTGGCTGGGGCTCGGCGGCCGCATCTGCGTGGTGACCGGTGCGGGAAGCGGGATCGGCCAGGCGATCGCGGCGGGGCTGGTGGAGGTCGGCGCCACCGCGGTGCTCCTCGACCGCAACCGCGCCGCCGTCGAGGCGGTGGCGGTCAGCCTCAGCGCCGAGGGCGGCAAGGTGCTGGCGATCGACTGCGACACCTCGGATCCCAGGAGCGTCGCCGCCGCCGCCGATGCCGCGCACCGGGCCTTCGGCGCCTGCGATGTGCTGGTCAACAATGCCGGGCTGCTGCGGGCGGGACCGATCGACAGCCTGACCCTCGAGGACTGGAACGCGACGCTCGCGGTCAATCTCAGCGGCTACTTCCTCTGCGCCCAGGCCTTCGGCCGGCAGATGCGGGAGGCACGCCGCGGCAGCATCGTCCACATCGCCTCGGTGGCGGCGCATCATCCGCAGACCCGGAGCGGCGCCTACAGCGCCAGCAAGGCCGGCGTCGCCATCCTCTCCCAGCAGCTGGCGCTGGAGTGGGGTCCCCAGGGCATCCGCAGCAACGTGGTGAGCCCGGGCCTCATCCGCACACCTCTCAGCGAGGCCTTCTATCGCGAGCCCGGCGTCACCGAGCGCCGTGCCGGCATCATCCCGAGCCGCCGCATCGGCCAGCCCCGGGACATCGCCGACACCGTGCTCTATCTGGCGAGCGACCGCGCCGCCTACGTCAACGGCGCCGACGTGGCGGTCGATGGCGGCTTCGCCGCCGTCCTGATGGACCTGGTCCCGCGTCCGGGATTCCAGGCGGCGGAGAAGAAATGAGCACGCCGGCCTCGCCCCTCGTCCGCCCGGTCACTCGCGGCGACTATGCCCAGTGGCTGCCGCTCTGGGACGGCTACAACGCGTTCTACGAGCGCGTCGGCCCGACGGCGCTCGCCCCCGAGATCACCGCCATGACCTGGGCGCGCTTCTTCGACGCCTACGAGCCCGTGCACGCTCTCGTCGCCGAGAGCGAGGGCAGGCTCGTGGGCCTCGTGCACTATCTCTTTCACCGCAGCACCACGATGATCGAGCCCAACTGCTATCTGCAGGATCTCTTCACCTTGCCGGCGACCCGCGGCCAGGGGATCGGCCGCGCGCTCATATCGGCCGTCTACGAGCGCGCGACGGCCGCCGGCGCCAGCCGCGTCTATTGGCACACGCACGAGACCAACAAGACGGCGATGAAGCTCTACGACAAGGTCGCGACGCATTCCGGCTTCGTGGTCTACCGGATCGACCGCCGAGAGACCAGCCGGCAGTCGACGCGTCGCCGCCGCTACCGAGCAGGCCTCGACCAACGTGCAACCGTGGCGAGCGCCTCGGATTAACTTCTCCTCCTCGATCTGCGAGATCGGCCGCCAGGTCGAGCAGTCCGCCAAGATCGCCAAGAGACGCGGTGAAGCAGGCGCAGAGCACCAGCACCACCGTCGACGGGCTCGCCAGAGCGGCCCAGCAGCATCGGCGACGTGGTGGAGCTCATCCACGAGATCGCCGTTCCAGACCAACCTGCTGGCGCTCAACGCCACCATCGAGGCGGCGCGCGCCGGCGACGCCGGCAAGGGCTTTGCCGTGGTCGCCTCGGAGGTGAAGACCCTCGCCAACCAGACCTCGAAAGCGACCGAGGAGATCGGCGGCCAGATCGCCGAGATCCAGAGCGCCACCTGGCCTGACGGTGACGGCGATCAAGCGATCATCGGCGACATTCATCACCCGCATCAACGAGATCTCCAGCAATAGCAGCTCTGAGCACCTCCTCTCCCGCTCGTGCGGGAGAGGAGTGAGGCAACCTAGCTGAACGCCTCGTCCGTGACCTCGACCAGGCGGGCGCGGTCGAGGCCGTTGAAGGCGGTGCGGAGCGCGGCGCCATAGGCGCCGAGCTGGCCGAGCTCGATGAAGTCGCCCTCCCGCACATCCGCCGGCAGGATGAAGGGACCCTTCATCCGGTCGGCGCTGTCGCAGGTGGGCCCCATCAGCTCGAACGCCGCCGTCTCGGCGGCGGGCGTGCCGCCGAGGCGAATGACGCGCGCGGGATAGCGGAAGCCGGGCTTGCCGGCATCCGAGAGCGCGCCGTAGATCCCGTCGTTGACGTAGAGCCGCCGCTTCTTGCGCAGCAGCACCTGAACCACGACGGAGGTGCCCTCGGCGACGAGCGCGCGGCCGGGCTCCGCCCAGAGCTCGAGGGATCCGAGCCCGTGCTCGGCGACGGCAGCCGTGATCGCCGCCATGAAGGCGCCGAGATCCGGCGGCTCCATGCCGGGATAGCGGGCGGGAAAGCCGCCGCCGACGTCGAGCACGTCGACAGGCACGCCCGCCGCTTCGATCACGGCCGCGGCGCGGGCGATCGCCCGCGTGTAAGCGGCCGGGTCCAGGCACTCGGAGCCCACGTGGAAGGTGAGGCCAAGGCGCGCGGCATGGGGGCGCGCCGCCTTCAACAGAGCGGCCGCCTCCTCCGGCTCGGCACCGAACTTGCCCGAGAGGTCGTAGACCGCGCCGCCCTTGGGGAGCGCCAGCCGCACGAAGAGACCCGGCAGAACCGCCTCGCCGGTCTTGGCGGGCCTGGTCTCGGCGCGGATCTTCTCCAGCTCGTCGGGGCTGTCGAGGGCGAAGTCGCGCACGCCGAGCTTCGCCCACGCCTCGCGGATCGCCGGGCGCGCCTTCACGGGATGCATGTAGTGGAGCTCGACGTCGGCGAAGAGCTGGCGGATGAGCTGGGCCTCGCGCACGCTCGCCACGTCGAAGCGGCGAATGCCGCCGCGATGCAGCGCCCGCAGCACCGAGGGCTCGGGGTTGCACTTGACCGCGTAGAGGACGGCGCCGGGAAATTGCGCGATGAAGCGCTCGGCCGCGGCGGTGACGGTCGCCGGGCGCAGGCAGTGCAGGGGATCGGCGGGCTTCTCCGTCGTCACCACGTCGAGCACGGACGGCAGAACTTCCGGCGCCTCGAGGGGGCGCTTCAGGGGGAATGTGGCGGCGCGCAAGCGCGAGTTGGCCATCAAAACCTTCCTTGCTGGCGAGGGCTCTCGCCAAGACCGACCGCCCGCGAAATCCAAGGGCGATCGATGTGTTTAATGGGAATTCATGAAGAGCAGCCTAAAAAGCGAGCGCCCGCTCTACCGGGAGCGGCACCCTCGCCTCAGGCCAGGAAGGTCTCGACGACCTTCGCACTCATGCCGGGGACACTCATGTCCACCTCCCTTAAGGGGCCGGCCCACACTGACCGGCTCTGCCGAAAGAGACGCGTCCGTCGTTGCATAACCGCAATGGGCCAGCGGCACGTGCGAGCAGCGCTCAGCTGCACAACGTGGGAAACCCCGGCGTTGTTGCAAGAAAAAACGTTACGGAGGCGAAATTATTTTCGCCCGTGCGCCGAAGGCGCGCGGAGTCAGCGCGCCAGCACCAGGCAGAGGTACTCCCAGACCAGCGTGGCGCCGGCGAGCGCGGTGATCTCGGCGTGGTCGTAGGGCGGCGAGACCTCCATCAGGTCCATGCCGCGGAAGTCGACGGCGCCGAGGCGGCGGAGGATCGCCTGGGCCTGATATGTGGAGAGCCCGCCGACCTCGGGCGTGCCGGTGCCGGGCGCGAAGGCGGGGTCGAGGGCGTCGATGTCGAAGGAGAGATAGGCGGGTCCGGTGCCCAGCCGCCGGACGATCTCCGCCGCGAGCTCCGCCGGGCGCTTCTCCTGCGCCGCCTCGGCGTCGAGCACGGTGACGCCACGCTCGAGCGTCCAGCGCATCACCTCGGGGTCGACCGGCGAGCGGATGCCGATCTGCACCGTGCGCTTGGGGTCCACCAGCCCCTCGGACGATCGCATGATAGAAGACCGAGCCGTGGCCGTAGGTTTGGCCGAAGCTGTCGGGCCAGGTGTCGACATGGGCGTCGAAATGCACGAGGCCGAGCGGCCCGCCCACCCGCTTCGCCAGCGCTCTCAGCAGCGCCAGGGTCACGCTGTGATCGCCGCCGAAGGCCACCAGGTGGTCGACCCCGGCGGCCTGACGCTCGATGCGGGCGAGGCTCTCCCCGATGTCGCCCAGCGCCACGGCGAAATCGCCGAGATCGGCGAGATCGCCCTTGGCAGGCTCCTGCCGGCTCTGGGGGTGGGCGCCGTCCACCAGCATGGCGCTGGCGCGACGGATCGCCGCCGGACCGAAGCGGGCGCCCGGCCGGTTGGTGGTGCCGATATCGAGGGGAATGCCCGCGATGGAGACGCGGGCCACCTTGCTCGCCGATAGGCAGCCCCAGAAAGCCAGGCGGGATCGCGAAGGTCGGCGGATGCGGCATCGTCATCTCCTGCTGCGGGGAGAATATGGGATTGCCGGCGGAAAGAAACAGAAAGAGCTGCGCAGCCGGTCGAGCCCGGTACACTCTCATCTCGCAGCACGGGAGGCCGGCCATGATCACATTCCGCGACCGGGGGACGCGCGGACGGACGCGGACCGGGTGGCTCGACAGCCGCCACAGCTTCTCCTTCGGCCCCAGCTATCGCGATCCCCGGCATATGGGGTTTCGCGCGCTCCGCGTCATGAACGAGGACCGGATCATCCCCGGTGCCGGCTTCTCCGCCCATAGCCACCAGGACATGGAGATCGTCACCTACGTGCTGGAGGGCAGGCTTCGCCACCAGGACAGTCTCGGCAACGGCTCCGTGATCGCCCCCGGCGAGGTGCAGCGCATGAGCGCCGGTACCGGCATCACCCACAGCGAGATGAACGCCTCCGCCGAGGAGGCCGTCCACCTCCTGCAGATCTGGATCATTCCGGACCGGGAAGGAATTCCGCCCGGCTATGAGCAGAAGCCGCTCGACGGCACGCGCGGACGGCTGACGCTCGCCGCGGGCCCCGGGGGATCGGGCGCGCCCGTCACGCTGCAGGCGGACGCGCGTCTCTACGTCGCCAAGCTCGATGCCGGCGCCACGGTCGTGCACGAGACGGCGGCGGGGCGCGGCCAATGGCTGCAGGTGGCGCGCGGCCTCGTGGCGCTCAACGATACGGAGATGCGCGAGGGCGACGGCGCCGCGGTCGAGAGCGAGAACCGCCTCACCGTCGAGGCGCTGAGCGACGCCGAGGTGCTGCTGCTCGATCTCGCGTGAGGCCGGCTTACTCGCCGCGGACCGGAACCGGCACCGGGACCGGCCGCCCCAGCAGGCGGCGGCTCTCCACGATCTGCCAGGCGAGGAGCGCCGGAACGCCGATCACGAGGTCGCGCGCGCGCTTCAGCAGCGAGAGCGCGAGCGCCATCTCCGGCGTGCAGGCCGAAGCCGGCGCCCAGCATGATGTAGGCGCCTTCCTGCACGCCGACCGCGTTGGGCACCGCGAAGGCGACGCTGCGGATCGCGTAGAGCAGGCTCTCGATCGCGATGCACCGCGGCGATGCCGAGATCGGCGCCCATCAGGTGCAGCGCGAGCCAGGCCTCGACGCTGCTGGCGATCCAGCTGGCGAGATGGAGGAGACCGGCGAGGCAGAGCGCGCCGCGCCGGCGATAGATGGCGGCGAGCTCGTCGCGCGACCGGCCGCACGCGCGCCACCAGCCCGGGCTCCAGCGCCACGCCACGCGCCAGGAGCAGCGCGCTCCAGGAGACGCGGAGCCGCGGCGCTGCACCACGATGAACCCCGCCACCGCGACGACGCCGACGGCGAGGCCGGCGGCGGTCCAGCCGATGAGCCGCGTTTCCGGCCGCAGATGCGCCAGGATCGCCAGCCCGATCGCGGTGTAGCCGAGCTGCCCCAGCACCTCCAGGGTCACGTCGACGATGGTGGAGGCGATGGCGACGGCGCCGGGCAAGCCCAGCAGCATCGCCGCCCGCGCGCCCATGATGAAGCCGCCGAGCTGCGACAGCGGCAGCACCTCGGAGCCGGAATCCCGGATCAGCCGGCCCCAGAGGAAGGCCGGAGAGCGGCGCCGAGCGCGGCGCCAGCACGTACCAGCAGAAGCCCAGGAACGCCATGCCGGCGAGGTGATAGGCGCACGATCGACGAGGAATCCCGTCCAGCCCACCGTCGAAAAGCGCGCGGCCGACCTCGCGGAAGCCGAAATATCCCACCAGCACGGTGCCGAAGAGGATGCCGAGGATGGCGGCGGCGACGGTGGCGCGCTTCACCGGCCGGTCTCCGACTTGCGCGACCACAGGCGCAGGCTCCGCAGCGCCACCTCGGCGAGGCCGGGCAGGAAGGCGGGGCGCAGCAGGCCCTCGTCCATCACGCTCATGCGCCGCGCGTTCTCGGCGTAGCAGTCCTCGAGGAAGCGGCGGAAGGTGAAGCCCTCGAGGAACATGCTGGCCTGGGTCGCGGAGAAATCCTTGCCGTCGTTCGCCTGGGCGCCGCTGCGGGCGGTGCCGACCAGGCGGCGAAGCGCGCGGGTATAGAAGCGCAGCGAGGCGAGGCCGCGGCGCCAGCGCGCGCCGCGTCCCTGCCGCACCTGGCGGTAGGCCATCCAGTTGACGAAGAAGACGATGTGCCGCGTCTCCTCGTACATCAGCGTGTCGAAGATCGCGAACATCGGTTCGGGCAGGAATCCCGCCTCGCGGGCGATCTTGAAGACGCCGAAGCCCAGGAAGGAATCCATGCACTCGCCGAAGCCGAAATCCTTGAACGCGGTCTCGATGTCCGCCGGCAGCGGGTCGAGCGGCTGCTTCCGTCACCTCGATGCCGTAGCGGCGGATCATCTCGCGGATGAGCTCGGCATGCCGCGTCTCCTCGAAGCCCTGCAGGTCGATCGCCTCGCGCAGCACGGGATCGTCGACGGTATGGGCGAATTCCTCGACGATGGCGCCGGCGCGCAGCTCCGTGTGCAGCACCTCCTGCCAGAACGGCACCGCGCGCAGCCGCTGCAGCGCCGCGTCGTCGAGCTCGGGCCAGGGCAGCTCCGCCGGCACGTAGTGCTGATAGGTCGCCTTGAAATGCCGGCAGAACAGCTCCTTGTGCGCCTCGGAGCCGATCTCCACCGCGGCGCTTCGCTTGCCCATGAAGCGGCGCGCGAAGCGCACCAGGCGCGGCACCATGCGCGGGCGCAGCAGGCGCGGATCGTAGCCGGCGAGCCGGCGGTCGTTCTCGGCGAGGCAGATCTCCATCAGCTCCGCCGGCGTGATGTCGACGCCGACCGACTTGCTGCCGGTCACGGTGAAGTTGTTGTCCTGCGCGGCGCGCCGCCGAGGCCGCGCGCGATGCCGATGCGCTCCCAGATCAGGAACGCCCAGACCGCGAGCACCTTGAGCTCGAAGCAACGGCCGCCGCCACCACGGCAGGTTGCGGCGATGCCAGGCGACCCAGTTGACGAAGAAGAGTGATGTGGCGCCCCTCCTCCTGCATCACCGGCTCGAAGGTCGCCGACCAGCTCCGGCGGGAAATAGCCCGAGCGCCGCGCCACCTCGAACAGGCCGAAGGCGAAGAAGCTGTCGATGCATTCGCTGTAGCCGGTCACCATGAACGCCCATTCGGGATCGCGCGGCTGCGGGATAGGGCGGCTCCGGCGCGAGCGCGATGCCGTAGGCCTGCACCAGGTTGGCCAGCACCGTCTTGTGCCGCGCCTTCCTCGAAGCCGTTGAGCTCGATCGCCTGCTTGCAGCAGCGGATCGGCGATGGTGGCGGCATAGGTCATGACGCTGACGCTGGCCTTGCCCTCGGTCTGCACCGCGATGTCCCAGATCGGCAGGCTGACCAGGCGATTGCGCGCATCGGCCTCGAGCCGCGGCCAGTCGATGACCGCGGGCTTGTAGGGGTTGAAGGTGTCGAGCAGCATGCGGCTGAACATGCGTCTTGTGCCGCTCGCTGCCGAGGCGGATCGGCCCCGGCTCCTCGCCGCGCCACTGGCGCTGGGCGCTGTCGGCGGCGTCGATCTCGGAGACGCTCATCGATGCCACCTCACATCTTCATGCCGGGCATGGTGCCCGGGCCCATGGCGCCGGCCTTCTGCACGACGGCGGTGACGTCCAGCTTGCCGGCCTTCTCGAAAGTGAGGCTGAGGGCGATGCTCTGTCCCGCCACCAGTGGTCCTTTGAGATCCATCAGCATAACGTGATAGCCGCCGGGTTTCAGCACCAGCGACGCGCCCGGCTTCAGGTCGAGGGGACCCGCGGGCCGCATGCGCATGACGCCATTCTCGGTGGTGGTCGTATGCACTTCCGCCATGCCGGCGACTGGCGTCGACACCGAGACGCAGGCGGTCGTCGGCGGTGCCCTTGTTGACCAGCGTCATATAGACCACCGCGGTCTTGGCGCCGCCGGGCGTCGCGCGCGCCCAGACGTGATCCGCCTCGATGGTTGGGGACTGCGCCACCGCGCCGGCAATACTTGCCGAGAGCCAGCAGTCCAGCGAGCACGATCGATTTCAGCATATCTCTTCTCCCTTCAGGATATCTTGGCGATGAGCTTGCGCAGGCGCTCGGCCATCTGCGCCGCCGGCGTTTCCTGGGTGAAGGAGGCGACGAAGCGGCCCTCCTCGTTCATGACGTAGACGACCGACGTGTGATCCATGAGATAGCCGTCCGGCGCGTCGGCGGTCTTGTGGGGCGCGTAGTAGACCCGATACGCCTTCGCCGCCGCCGCGATCTCATCCGGCGTGCCGGTGAGGCCGACGATGCGGGGATCGAAAGCCTTGACGTAGTTCGCCAGCACCTCGCGGGTGTCGCGCTGGGGATCGATGGTGATGAACAGCGGCTGAACATGGCTGGCGAGCGGACCGAGCTCGGCGAGCGCGCCGGCGATCTCGTTGAGCGCGGTCGGGCAGGCGTCGGGGCAATCGGTGTAGCCGAAATAGACCAGCATGATCTTGCCGCGATAGGTGCGATCGGTGACGGTCGAGCCGTCGGCGGCGGTCAGCGTGAAGGGGCCGCCGATCGCGGGCCTCGTCGCCTGCGCCGGCGGATCATCGGGCTTGGTGGCCCACCAGGCCGATGCGACCGCGATCGCCAGCAGGCAGACCACGACGCCGATCTCGGCGGCGTAGAGCGGCGAGCGGAACCTCATGGGCAAGGCCCCGCCGCGCGGCGCAGGCGCGGATCGGGCGCAGCGGCGCCCCGGACGATAAGGAACATATGCGACTCCCGATGATGATGGCTCGACTGGCGGTCGCGCGCTTGGCGCCGCCGGCACGGACGCAGCTCGGCGTCAGGCCATCACGGGCGGTGCGCGGGGCTGCGACGTCGGATCGAGCGGGTGGGCGGCGATCCGCGCCTGGCCGATGTCGTCGCCGGGGACGGCGAGCCCGGGACCTTCGGCGAGGACGGTGCCCGCCGGCGGAATGAAGCTTCCGATCGCATGCAGCGCCTGGCAGATCGGGCACGGCGCCGATCCATGGGAGGGTGCCGGGCCAGGCGTGCCCGACCGCTCCTGCGCGCCTCCCCGCGGCGCCAGGCAGAGCGTGAACTCACCGCCGATGACGGCGGCCAGGCGCGCATGAGCCGGCTGATCGTCCTGGGCCGCCAGGACGGGGTGATGCACCAAGGGCAGCCAGAACTGGATCAGCAGCGCGACGGCGCCAAGCACCGCTCCGGTGCCGCGGAGCGCGCGCACGCGCCGGAAGAGGGCGAGACCGCCCGCCTCGCCCGTTCTCCACCACAGGTTTAACCGTCGCTCGCTTGCCACGCTCGACCTCTCTCAGGTGCAGACTATCAGAGGGGTCTCTTCTATTCCATGCGACCGATTATCGAGTCGGGGCGCTGCTGGAAGCCGCCCGCGATCCCCTCTTCTCGTTACGTGCGGGCTTGTCCGGCGCATCCACGACTTGCGGGCATAGAAGCGCAGGGCGCGGGGGCCCGGCATGACGACAGGATTAAAGTGGAGGGCACGAATTCCCCTCCCGCTTGCCCCGAACGCGACCCCTGTGCCAGTGTCGACACCGATGAAACCGCCGAATTTCTATGCCGCCAACGGGCTCGACCGCGCCGGACATCGCCGGACCGATACCGGCTTGGCTCGCCGAGCAGATCCGCCATCCGCGCAGCCTTTTCGTGCCGGTCTGGCGCGGCCAGAATCTGGTGCTGCCGAACGGCGGCCAGCCGGCGGCGGCGCTGCTCGGCCGCGACGCGCTGCTGGCGCTCGCCGACGACGACGCGGTGCTGCTGGGCCTCAGCGAGGAGCGCGCCTATTTCGCCGTCGACCTCTCCGCTCACGAGGCGCCGCTCGAGGTGATGGAGCGCGCGGCGCTGCCGTCGGACCCGGTGGAGTTCACCGACCTGCGCCGGGTGGGACCGCTGCTGGCGCGGACCGAAGGCGCGATCCTCGCCTATGCCCGCGGCATCCTGCATTGGCACGGGCGGCACCGCTTCTGCGGCGTCTGCGGCAGCGCCACGCGGAGCGAGCAGGGCGGCCACGTCCGCCGCTGCGTCGATCCCGCCTGCAACACCGCGCATTTCCCGCGCACGGACCCGGCGGTCATCATGCTGGTGACCGACGGCGACCGCCTGCTGCTCGGCCGCCAGGCGGTCTGGGCCAAGGGCCAGCACTCGACGCTCGCGGGATTCGTCGAGCCCGGCGAGAGCCTGGAGGAGGCGGTGGCGCGGGAGGTGCGGGAGGAGACCGGCATCGTCGTCGAGGACGTGATCTATCACTCGTCCCAGCCCTGGCCCTTCCCCGCCTCGATCATGCTGGGCTTCTACGCCCGCGCGGTGTCGCGGGAGATCGAGATCGATACCAACGAGCTCGAGACCGCCCGCTGGTTCGAGCGCGACTTCGTGCTCTCCCACAAGGAGGACGACGAGTTCCGCCTGCCGCGGCGGGATTCGATCGCGCGGCGGCTGATCGAGGACTGGCTGAAGCGATAAGCGAGGAACGCTCGATGACGACCGGTCCGGGCCCTGCTCTTTCCATCGAGAGCCGCTTCGCCGACCTCGAAGGCGTGCGGCTGCACTATCTCGCCGCCGGCGACGGCGAGCCGGTCATCCTGCTGCACGGCTATGCCGAGACCAGCCACATGTGGCGGCCGCTCATGGCGGAGCTCGCCAGGACCCGCACCGTCATCGCGCCCGACCTGCGCGGCTCCGGCCAGTCCTCCAAGCCGCAGGGCGGCTACGACAAGAAGACGATGGCGCAGGACATCCATGCGCTGACGACGTCGCTCGGATTTCGCCAGGTCGAGATCGTCGGCCACGACATCGGCCTGATGGTCGCCTACGCCTATGCCGCGCAGTATCCGCCCAGGTCGACCGCATCGTGCTGATGGACGCGTTCCTGCCGGGCGTCGGCGACTGGACCAAGGTCTGGCTGCTGCGCGACCTCTGGCACTTCCATTTCTACGGCGAGACGCCGCTGAAGCTGGTCGAGGGCCGCGAGCGGATCTACTTCGAGCATTTCTGGAACGACTTCGCCGCCGACCGGAGCACTCGATCTCGGAAGCCGACCGCCAGTTCTACGCGGCGAAAATGCGAAGCCCGGCGGCATGCGCGCGGGCTTCGAGTATTTCACGCGCCTTCGAGCAGGACGCCGAGGATTTCGCGAAATTCGCGAGGACCAAGCTGAAGATGCCGATGCTGGTGCTGAGCGGCGAGAAGGCCGGCGGCAAGTTCCTGATCGAGCAGGGCCGCATGGTCGCCGACAACGTCGAGGGCGTGCTCGTCAAGGGCTCCGGCCACTGGCTGATGGAAGAGGCGCCGGAGCAGGTGATCCCGAGGCTGGTGGCGTTCCTGGCGTACGGCGTGAGCGACGGGGGACGCCATGGCCGAGGATTTCGCCGCCACGCTTTTCACCGAGGCCCGCGCCAATCACGCGGCGGCGTGCCGCTGGTTCCTGATCGCCGCCGCCGGCTTGCGATCTTCGCGTCACGATGTTCGCCCTTATGTCGATGCTGCCACCGGCAAAAGGCGGAGGCGGCGAGCGGGCTCGCCCAGAGGGAGCGGTGCTGAAGACAGGAGAAGGGCCTCGGCGCCATGGCGCCGAGGGCCTCGCGCGAGACTCGAGCTGGCGCTATGGCGCTGCGAGCGTCGCCTGGCCTGCCCTGGCTGGCGGATCTGCGGGGACGTCTACGCGGCCTCGATGGCGTCCTCGACGCACCTTTCGCGCCCCTGGGCCCGGACCAGGCCGCCGCGATGTCCGGCGCGCAGCTCTTTCTCCCGCCCATCGGCTCTCCGTCGATGCCGATCGCCAACGCCATCGCAGCGGCGCCGCCGCCGGTGAACGCGGACGACGACCTGCCGGCGATGACCAGCGCGCTCCGCCGCGCGGTCGCCGGCGCCCGTTCGCCGGCAGCTCGGTCCTCGGACCATCCGCCCCTATATCGGCAGCAGATCATCGCGCCTCGATTTCCACCTTCAACGACAGCTGGAAGAGCGACGTGGCACCAGAGGTGACAAGCGCCGGCGACGCGCTCCTGCAGCGCATCCACGCCGACGGCGATAGACTTTCCCGGCGAGGCGGCGTCCTGGGCGAGTGCTGCGCAAGCGGTCGCCGCCGTGGTGAGCGCGACCGGTAAGTTCAAGATCGAGCCACCTTCGGACCCGTTCTGGTGGGCGGCGGTGGAGGGCAAGGACACCGCGGTCCGCAGCTTCCTGCAGACGCTGGGCCCCTCCGCGCTCGAGCGCACGCCGGCCCTCGCCGAGCTGACGCAGCGAACGGAGGCGGCGATCGCCGCCAACACGCAGAAGCAGGCGGAGATCGACAAGTCCATGGCCGCCCTCGACGCGCAGTTCCACGAGCAGCAAAAGCAGCTCGCCGAGATGGTGGCGCCCCTCAAGGGCATCGCCATCGATCTCGGCACAGTGGTCCCCTACTTCCCCGCCATCCTCGCCGCGGCCCTCGTCGGCTTCACGCTCTGGTGGGCGTTGCGGATCCAGGAGCTGGGCGAGGCGGTCGCCCTCGTGGCGCGGGGCGATCCCGCGAGCGCCGCGCCGGAGTGGCTCCGCCGCCGCGTCGCCGGATCACCCTGGCACCGCGGCGCGCTGATCATCCTGCGCTGCGCCGTCCTCCTAGCCTGGGTGGCGCTCGCAAGCCGGGCACTCGCCGCCGCCGCCCTCGCCGGCCGCGCCGAAGCCGCGCTCGTCGTCATCGCTGCCGCAATCGGGCTTACGCTGGCGGCGCGTTATGAGTGGCGGGTGGTGCGGGCATTGCGGGGCGACGGGATTACGACAAAGGAGGCGGCTTGGTGAACACGGCAGTGATCGGCGGCGCGATGCTGCCCCATGCGCCGCAATTCTTCACCCTGCCGGAGACCGAGGATCGCGCGACGGTCGAGAAGGTACGCGAGGTCGCGGCGCGAGATCGGCGAGCGCCTGCGCGCGCTCGAGCCCGATCTCTGGATCCTCTTCGCCAACGACCACGCCGAGCAGTTCTTCCACAACGGCGCCGCCCTTCACCATCCATGTCGGCGGCGAGGCGCAGGGCGAGTTCGCGGGCCGCAAGTTCCACTGGAAGATTCCCGGCGAGACCGGCCTTGCCCTGGTGCGCGCACTCTACCCCCAGGGCTTCGATCCCGCCTTCACCAGCACGGCGAAGTTCGACTACGCCATGGGGATCCCGCTCACCCATCTCGGCCATACCGGCGCGGTGCTGCCGATCTACGTCAACGCCTACCTGCCGCCGCAGCCGACCATGGAGCGCTGCTACGCCTTCGGCCAGGCGGTGGCGCGGGCCGTGACGGCGCTGGGGCTCAGGACGGTGGTGCTCGCGAGCGGCGGCATGTCGCATTTCCCCGGCACCGACCGCTACGCCGAGCCCGAGCTGGCCTGGGACAAGGCGTGCTGGCGCGGCTCGCCGACCGGCAATCTCAAATCGCTCATCGGCTACAGCGAGGCAGAGCTCGACGCCACCGGCAACATCGAGCTGCGCTGCTGGGCCTGCGCCGCCGGCGCGCTCGGCGAGCGCAAGCCCGACATCGTGCAGATGGACCCGAGCTGGCACCACGACTACGCGTCGCTCGCCTGGTTCGGCGCCGAGCCGCGCGGCGCCAGCGCCGCACTACCCCTCGATCAAGCCGGAGCTGGTGGCGCTGACTGCGGCGCTGCACGGCCTTGCCCACGAGCCGGGCGCGCGCGCCGCCTTCCTCGCCGACCCCGCCGCCTACGCCGACCGCTTCGATCTGGCGCCGGAGCAGCGCAGCGGCTCTCATCGCGCTCGATGTGCCCGCCATCGTCGCCATGGGCACGCATCCCCTGGTGCCGTTCCTGGCGGGAATGCAGGTGCAGCGGATGCGAGGGGCCATGGAGAGCCGTGACGCCATTAGGGACGGAGCCAGCCGCGACGAATTCCGGACCCGGAATCACGGCCCGCCCGCGAGACTTCGCGCCAACGTCTCGGCGATGTCCCGGGGCTCGACCGCCAGGCGCCGGCGCATGTCGCCGATGTCGAAGGCCTTGTCCTCGAGGAGGCGCCGCACCTCCGCCGGGGTGATGCGCGGCACGCCGGGCAGGAACCGCGTTGCGATCGCCGCGGCGGTGAGCAGGCCCGCCGGCACATCGACGATGCGCACGCGCCGGCCGATCAGCACGCGCGATCGCCAGGACGAAATCGCGATAGGGAACAGCGGCGGGACCAGCCGCGACGATCGCGCTCCCCGGCGCCTCGCTGCGAAAAAGCCCGGCGTCGAGACAAGCCACGACGTCGTCGACGTATATCGGCTGGATTAGTGTCCGACCGCCCTGGGGCAGCGGCACGACGCCGAAACGACGGATATAGGTGGCGACGCGCTGCACATTGTTCTCGCCGTCGGGCCCGCAGATCATGGTCGGATGAATGATGACCCCGGGACGTCCCGACGCCGTCAATACCGCCTCAGCGGCGATCACCTCTTCCGCCGCGGCGTCCACGAAGCGCGTGAACCGGCGCGTCGAGCCGGTGAGGACGATCCGCTCGATCCGATCGGGAAGCGCCGCGAGTATGGCCGGCGCGAAGCGGGCGTGGATACAGACCGCGACCCGCCCGGCGTCCGCGAGCGCGGCGGAGAGTGTTCGGGGTTCCGCGGGATCGGCAAGCCGGATGTCGCCGGCAGGCCCGCGAGGCGGTGCTCCGAACGGCCGATCGCGGCCACGGCGATACCGCGCGACGCGAGGCGCAGCACCAGCCGGCGCCCAAGCCGACCGCTGGCGCCGATCACTGCTACCTTGGCATCTTCTCGCATGAGATGGGCTCGACTCGGGCGGGGCAGGCTCGATCGCGCCAGTATCCAGCAACATCGGAAGGGCGCCTAGAGCATGATCCCGAAAAGTGGAGGCCGGTTTTCGGAAATGATCATGCTCAAACAAAAAACTAGAGCCCGGTTCTGATTCAATCAGAACCGATAAGGCTCTAGAGGAAGGCCCCTGCCGCCCCTCACGTGATCGCCGCCCAGATCCTGGCCGCCGTCAGCGGCATCTGGATGCGTGTCGGCGACGTCGGCATGGCCGTTGCGCGCGAGCGCATCGGCGACCGCGTTGACCACCGCCGGCGTCGCGCCGATGGTGCCGAGCTCGCCCACGCCCTTGACGCCGAGCGGATTGTTGCGGCAGGGCGTCGACTGGTCGAGGACGTGCTCGAAATCGCCGACGATCGTCGGCGCGCGGCATCGCGTAGTCCATGAAGCTGGCGGTCACCGCCTGGCCGGTGCCCGCGTCGTAGACGCATGTGCTCGCACAGCGCCTGGCCGATGCCCTGCACGGCGCCGCCGTCGAGCTGGCCGCGCACGATCATCGGGATTGACCACGCGGCCGACGTCGTTGACCGAGACATAGGAGACGATCTCGACGGCGCCGGTCTCCGGATCGATCTCCACCTCGCAGATGTGGCAGCCGTTGGGCCAGCTCGGCCCGTCCACCGTGCTGGTCGACGTCGACGAAGATGCGCTGCTCGCGGCTGGCGCGCCGGCCAGCTCGAACAGGCCGATGCGCGCGGTCGGTGCCGGCGATGCGGAACACGCCCTCGCCGTATTCGATGTCGGCGGCGGCGGCCTCGAGCGCGTCGCCGGCGAGCTCGCGCCCCGTCGCCACCGCCTTTTCCGACGCGACGCTGGATCGCCGAGCCGCGCGGTGAAGAGCGAGCGCGAGCCGGCGCTGCCGAAGCCGGAGCCGCGGTCGGTGTCGCCCTGGACGATGCGGATCCTGTCGATCGGCACGCCGAACACGTCGACGGCGAGCTGCGCGTAGGAGGTGGCGATCCCCTGCCCCATCGGCATGGTGGCCGCATAGACCTCGATCTCGCCGCCGCCGAGGACCGCGACGGTGACGCGCTCCTCGAAGACGTTGCCGCCGGTCCATTCCAGGAAGGAGGCGATGCCGCGGCCGCGCAGCTTGCCGCGGCGCGCGGGACGTCCGCGGCGCGGGCGTCGAACCCGCTCCACTTCGCGAGCGCCAGCGCCTGCTCCAGCACCGAGCCGAACTTGCCGCTGTCGTAGGTCTGCCCCATGGCGTTCCGTGTAGGGCATCTGCTCCGGCTGCGATCATGTTGCGCCGGCGGATCTCGGCGGGATCGAGGCTCGAGCTTGCGCGCGGCGGCGTCCATCAGGCGCTCGATGATGTAGATCGCCTCCGGCCGCCCGGCGCCGCGATAGGCCGCTGTCGGCGCGGTGTTGGTGAGCACCGCCTGCATGGTCGAAGTCGATCGTCTTGATGTCGTAGATGCTGGTCGAGACCCAGGGGCCGATCATCAGCTGGATGATGATGCCGGCGGTGCGCGGCGTAGGCGCCGACATTGGCCAGCGTCCGGATGCGATAGGCCAGCACCCGGCCCTCGGCGTCGAGCGCGAGCTCGGCGTGGCTCTCGATGTCGCGACCGTGGGTCGCGGCCAGGAACTCCTCGATGCGCTCGGCGGTCCATTGCACCGGGCGCTTCAGCTGCGCGCGCCGCATAGGCGACCACGATGTCCTCGGGATAGAGCCCGGTCTTCATGCCGAAGCCGCCGCCGACGTCGCCGACGACCACGCGGACCTTCTCCTTGGGAATGCCCAGCACCTCGTCGCCAGCGTGTCGCGCACGCCCGAGGGCATCTGGCTGCTGAGGCGCAGCGTGAGGCGGTCGCTCGCGGCATCGTAAGCTCGCCAGCACGCTGCGCGGCTCGATCGGCGTGGCCGCGAGGCGCTGGTTGACGAGATCGAGCGACACCACGTGAGCGGCCTTGGCGAACGCCGCATCGGCCGCCGCGGCATCGCCGTGGCGCATCTCCGCCACGATGTTGCCGGCGATCTCCGGCGCCAGACAGCGGCGCGCCCGCGGCCGTCGCCTGGGCGATGGTGGTGACGGCGGGGCAGCGCCTCGTACTCGACGACGATGCCGTCGAGCGCATCCTTCGCCTGGTCGCGGGTCTCGGCGATGACGGCGGCGACCGCCTCGCCGACGAAGCGCACGGTCTCGTGCGCCAGCGCGCGGCGCGGCGGCGTGGCCGCGGGCGATGCCGTCCGGGCGCTTGAAGACGTTGAGCGATCGGGATCGGCTTCACGCCGGCTGCGACGAGATCGGCGCCGGTGAGGACGGCGACGACGCCGGGCATCGCCAGCGCGCCGAGCGGCATCGATCGAGACGATCCGCGCATGGGCGTGGGGCGAGCGCAGGAAGCAGAGGAAGGTCTGGCCGGGCAGCGACACGTCGTCGGTGAATCGGCCGGCGCCCGCCAGCAGCGCCGCGATCCTCGATCCGCGGCACCGCCCTGCCGCTGCCGAAACGTCCGACACTCGTCTCAACCGTCATTGCGCTCATTCTCCGGGAAAAATCTGGGAATTGGGGGGCGGTGCCGCGAGCGGGCACGTCTAGCATAGATAGGGAGTGCAATCCGCGCGCCAAGTCGAGACAAGACGGCGGAGAATTCCGCGGCAGATTGTCTCCGGCTCCGTCGCAGGCGTCGGAATTGCCGCGATCGTCGCGCTATTGCCGATCCCGTGATCTATTTGGACGTCGCCTTGCGTCGTTGCGGCTGGCCCGGGCCGCAGATGAGATCGAGGCCGGCCTCGACGGTCGCCTCCAGCTCTGCTCTGGGATCGCCGGCGCGGGAACGGAGCGCGAGGGTGTGGAGGATGGCGGAGGCGAGCCGCGCGAGCTTCGCGGGATCGGCGGTGCGCGGCAGCTCGCCCCGATCGCGCGCGAGACGAAGCCGCGCCTCGAAGGCGGCGTCGATCTCGCCGAGGCCCGCGGCGAGCGATGCGCGCACCGCGTCGTCGCGCACGGACTCCACCGCCGCGGTGCCGATCAGGAAACAGCCGCGCGGCCGGCCGCCGCCGGAGAAATAGAGCGCGAGCGCCAGCGCATAGACGCGGGCGAGGCTGTCGCGGAGCGATCGGCCGCCGCCGAGCGCCGCCGCCATGCCGGCGCGCGCCGCCGCGCGATAGCCCTCGAGCGTCCGCAGATAGAGCGCGCGCTTGTCGCCGAAGGCGCCGTAGAGGCTGGGCCGGTTCATGCCGGTGGCGGCGCCGAGATCGTCGAGGGAGGTCGCCGCATATCCCGCGTCCCAGAAGGCGGCGGTGGCGCGTGCGAGCGCCGTCTGGGGATCGTAGGCGCGCGGCCGGCCGCGGCGCGGCGGCGGGGGTGATTTTTGTACCATTCCGCAAAAAACTCCTTGACCACGATCATTTTTGTCCAATACGGTACAAAAATCAACAAGCCGAGGAGGCCGCGCCATGGAACTCTATTTCTCCCCGCTCGCCTGCTCCCTCGCCACGCGAGTGGCACTCTACGAGGCGGGTATCGACGCCGACTACCGCCAGGTCGATCTCCCGGCCAAGCGCGTCGCGGATGGCGGCGACTTCTTCGCCGTCACCGGCATGGGGCAGGTTCCGGCGCTTCGCATCGAGTTCCGGCGAGATCCTCACCGAGAACCCCGCGGTGCTGCAGTACATCGCCGACCGCCACCCGGCCGCGGAGCTGGCGCCAACGGACGGCATGGAGCGCTATCGCCTGCAGAAATGGCTGAGCTTCATCGCCGCGGAGCTGCACAAGGCGATTTTCATCCCGCTCCTCGATCGCACGGCGCCGGCGGGCGCCAAGGAATTCGCCCGCGAGAAGGCGGCGGCACGCTTCGACTATCTCGCCCAGCGATTGGAGGGGCGCGAGTTTCTGCTCGACCGCTTCTCGGTCGCCGACTGCTTTCTCGCGACGGTGCTGAACTGGGCGCAGTATGCCGGGATCGAGCTCGCCCGCTGGCCGGCGGTGCAAGCCTATTTCGAGCGCATGCGGGCGCGGCCGAGCATCGCCAGGGCCTTCGCCGAGGAGCTGGCGCTCTACCGGGCGGAGCTTGCCCGGCGCAATGCCTGAGCAGAGATCAGGCGGCTGACGCCGTCAGCCCGTCCTCGGAGACGATGGTGAACTTGATGTAGTAGTCGTCGATGGTGGCGACGGCGCGCTCGCGCCACTTCTTCACTGCCTCGTCATAGATGGCGAAGGGCCCGTATTTCTCGGCGGTGCCCGGCTTCACCTGGGTATGCCGGACATCCAGATATTCGGCGCCGACCACGTAGTACTGCATCGCTCGCATCCCATTGACGCACAAGGACCGGGTCTTGCGCACCCGGTCTGGAAAAGCCTACCACCCAACTCTTAACGATCGATGGCCGGCCGTCACTGGGACAATCCGGCGCACCGGCCGACGGGGCAACAGGTCGATGCTCTCTATATAGGCTAGCGCACCGGCTCCACCACCACCGCGGTGCCGTAGGCCAGTACCTCGGTCACGCCCTGCATGATCTCGGTCGCATCGTAGCGGGCGCCCAAGATCGCGTTGCCGCCAAGTCCGGAGGCGTGCTCCAGCATGAGATCGAAGGCGTGGCCGCGGGTGCGCTCGCAGAGCGAGGTATAGAGCGTGATGTTGCCGCCGAACAGCGTCTGCAAGCTGGCGCCGATGGTGCCGAAGACCGAGCGGGAGCGCACGACGATGCCGCGCACGACACCGAGAGTGCGCACGACGCGATAGCCCGGCAGATCGAAGGTGGTGGTCACGAAGGCGTGCGGGATGGGCGGGACTTCGAGTTCGGCGGCCATGGCGACCTCGCGAGGTTGGGAGCGGGCGCCAGCATCCTCGCACCGGCCTTGCGATCCTCCTAACGATGGCGGGGAATTGAGGGAAATGCGCGGAATCGGTCGCCCTCGCCCGTCCGGCGCTGCGAGCTAGTCCAGCTCCGCCTGGTTGGCCGCCAGACGGAAAGGATGCGCCGGATAGACGCCGAGGATCTTCACCTCGCGGGTGAAGAAGCGGAGCTCGTCGAGGGCGCGCTGGACGCGGAGCTCCTTCGGATGGCCCTCGATGTCGGAATAGAACTGCGTCGCCGTGAACTGCCCGCCGAGCATGTAGCTCTCCAGCTTCGTCATGTTGACGCCGTTGGTGGCGAAGCCGCCCATCGCCTTGTAGAGCGCCGCCGGGACGTTGCGCACGCGGAAGACGAAGGTGGTGATGACCAGGCTGCCGTCGCTGGCGGCGATGCGCGGCGTCTTCGACATGACGAGAAACCGCGTGGTGTTGTGGTTGGCGTCCTCGATGTCGCCCTTGAGGGAAACGAGCCTGTAGATCCTGCCGGCGAGCTCGGAGGCGATCGCCGCCTCGCTGGGATCGCCGCGCTCGGCGATCTCCGCCGCCGCGCCCGCGGTATCCGCCACCACGATCGGCTTCAGCTTCAGCGCGCGGATCAGCTTGCGGCACTGGTTGAGGGCGTGCACGTGGCTGCGCACGGTCTTGATGGTCTTGAGCGTCGCGCCCTTGGGCGCCAGCAGATGATGGTTCACCCGGTGGAAGTGCTCGCCGATGATGTTGAGGCCGGACTGCGGCATCAGGTGGTGGATGTCGGCCACTCTGCCGGCGACCGAGTTCTCGATCGGCAGCATGGCAAGCCGCGCGCGGCCGTTGCGCACCGCCAGCATCGCGTCCTCGAAGCTGGCGCAGGGCAAGGTCGCCATCGCCGGAAAGACCTCGCGGCAGGCGAGGTCGGAATAGGCGCCGGGCTGGCCTTGGAACGCGATGGTGTTGGCGGGCGAGCGGCGCATGGAGCGGACCGGGAGATTGCGGGATGGGATCAGCGGCGCGGCGCCAGGATCTCGCGCGCGCGGGCGAGGTCGGCGGGAGTATCGATACCGAGGGGAAGCGTGTCAACGAGGGCCACGTCGATGCGCATCCCCGCCTCCAGCGCGCGGAGCTGCTCCAGGCTCTCGCGCCGCTCCAGCGGCGTCGGCGGCAGCGTGACGAAGCGCTCCAGCGCCGCGCGGCGGTAGGTATAGATGCCGATGTGATGGTAGTGCGGACCGGCGCCGCTGGGGATGACGTGGCGGCTGAAATAGAGCGCGCGGGCGACGCGGGCGCCGGGCTTGAAGCCCACCGCGATCTTGTCGACGCTGCGTCGCCTGCAGCTCGTCCTCGTCGTGGATCTCGGTGGCGAGGGTGCCGATGTCGACTTCGGGATCGGCGAGCGGCGCCAGCGAGGCCGGGATCACCTCCGGCGCGATGGTCGGCATGTCGCCCTGCAGGCAGACCACCACGTCGTGGCGGCGCCCGGGATCGAGCTGGCGGAGCGCCGCCGCGACGCGGTCGGAGCCGGAGGGCAGCGCGGGGTCGGTCATCACCGCCTTGCCGCCGGCGCGCTCCACCGCCTGCGGCGATCTCGGGGTCGCCGCAGGCCACCGCCACCGGTCCGACCCCGGCCTCGACGCCGCGGCGCCAGACATGGACGATCATCGGCTCGCCGTGGATGTCGGCGAGCGGCTTCCCCGGCAGCCGCGTCGAGGCGAGGCGCGAGGGGATGAGGACGATGGGATGGCGGGGCTGGTCGGTCATGGGGATGGCGTGGCTTCCTCCGGGACTCGGGAGCGGTGGGCAGGTCCGCGCGCCAAGCCCTTGATCATTGCGGCGTTATGCCGCACGAATGGCACGCGGGATCGGCCCGGCAGCGGGCTACGCTCCCGGCGCTTCAATCATATTTCGTTTGAGTTGTCAGCGGAAATTCGGTTTCTTCCTTTTGGCTTGGCGCGGTCGCGCCGCCGGCTTGGTTTCGGCGTCCCGGCGCCGCCCGCCTCTTTCCCGACCACCCCTGAAGGGTCGCTGAATGTCGTCGATCGAGATCAACAAGATTGCCGCCTCGGTGCTGCTGGCGCTCATCGTCGCCTGGGTATCGGGCCTCCTCGCCAGCAAGCTCATCGAGCCGAAGCTGCCGCAGCACGCGGCGGTCGAGGTCGCCAACGCGCCGGCGGCTGCCGCCCCCGCCGCGAGCCAGGCGGCGGCCGCGGCCCCGAGCCCCTGGGTCCGCTGCTGGCCTCCGCCAGCGTCGACGCCGGCAAGCAGGCCGCGAAGCCATGCGCGGCCTGCCACACCTTCGACAAGGGCGGCGCCGAACCGCGTCGGCCCCAACCTCTACGGCGTCGTCGGCGACGAGATCGCCCATGACCGCGGCGGCTATGCCTTCTCCGACGCGCTCAAGAAGAAGGGCGGCAACTGGACCGTCGACTCCCTCAACGAGTGGCTCTTCAAGCCGCAGGGCTTCGTCAAGGGCACCAAGATGACCTTCGTCGGCCTCCCCAAGGCGAAGGACCGCGCCGACGTGATCGCCTACCTGAACTCGCTGTCGGATTCGCCGAAGCCGCTCACCGCCGGCAAGTAGGACGGCAGGGCGCGGCATGGCGCCCGCGGTCGACGCCGCGCTCCTCGCCTTCGCCGCCGAGCTGGCGGACGCGGCGGGCGCGATCGTCCGGCCCTATTTCCGCACTGCGCTCGCGGTCGACGACAAGGCGGACGAGAGCCCGGTCACCATCGCCGACCGCCAGGCCGAGGCGGCGCTCCGCCGGCTGATCGAGGCGCGCTTTCCCGAGCACGGCATCATCGGCGAGGAGCACGGCAGCGTCCGCGCCGACGCCGATCTCGTCTGGGTGCTCGATCCCATCGACGGCACCAAGTCCTTCATCTCCGGCGTGCCGCTGTTCGGCACCCTGATCGCGCTCACCGAGCGCGGCACGCCGATCCTGGGCGTCATCGACCAGCCGATCTCGGGCGAGCGCTGGATCGGCGCGCGCGGATACCAGAGCACCCTCAACGGCGCGCCGATCCGCACGCGCGCCTGCGGCGAGCTCGCCGCCGCCACCTTGTTCGCAACCTCGCCTGACATGTTCACGGGCGCCGACGCCGCGGGCTTCCAGCGCCTCAAGAGCAAGGTGAAGCTCGCCCGCTTCGGCGGCGACTGCTACGCCTATGGCCTGCTGGCGGCGGGCTTCATCGACCTCGTGGTAGAGGCGGGATTGAAGCCCTACGACTATTGCGCGCTGGCCCCGATCATCGAAGGCGCCGGCGGACGCATGACGGATTGGGAAGGCCGCCCGCTCTACCATCGGCTCCGGCAGCCGCGTCGTCGCGTCAGGCGATCCCGCGCTGGGCGAGGCCGCCCGCGCGCTGCTGATCGGAGCCTGAGCAGGCCCGCTGCCGTCTCGCCGCGAATTCCTCTAGTCTAGCGCCCGGGATGCCTCGAGGAGATGCCATGCGTGCCGTGATCGCCGCCCTCATCGCCCTGTTCATCGCGCTGCCCGCCCACGCCGAGAACGCCGCGCCCACCTATGGGCTGTCCCTCTTCGGCGATCCCCTCAAGTACCCCGCGGACTTCAAGCATTTCGACTACGTCAATCCCGACGCGCCCAAGGGCGGCTTCGTGCGCTTCGGCGACATCGGCACTTTCGACAACCTCAATCCCTTCATCCTCAAGGGCGCGTCCTTCATCCGCTACAGCAACTCGATGATGAAGACCGACGCGCTCTTCGACAGCCTGATGACGGGATCCCTCGACGAGCCGCTCGCCGCCTATGGCCTGGTGGCGGAGAGCGTCGAGTTCCCGAGCGACCGCATGTCCATCACCTTCAACATGCGCCGGCAAGCGCATTTCAACGACGGCTCGCCGATATCAGCCGAGGACGTCTGCTGGACCTTCACCACCCTCCTCACCAAGGGCCATCCGAGCTACAAGCTGCAGCTCGCCGACGTCGACAAATGCGAGGTGCTGGGCGAGCGCCGGGTCAAGTTCACCTTCAAGAACAACACCGACCGCGAGCTGCCCATGCTGGTCGCCTCGCTGCCGATGCTGCCGGAGCATTGGTGGAAGACCCGCGACTTCGAGCAGCCGACGCTCGAGCCGCCGCTCGGCAGCGGTCCCTACCGCATCACCAAGGTCGATCCCGGCCGCTCCCTCACCTTCGAGCGGGTCAAGGACTACTGGGCGAAGGACCTGCCGGTGAGCCGGGGCTTCAACAATTTCGACACCGTGCGCGTCGACTTCTACCGCGACACCCAGGTGATGTTCGAGGCCTTCAAGGCCGGCCAGATCGACCTGCGCGAGGACCTGACGGCGAAGGACTGGGCGACCGCCTACGACTTCCCGGCAGTGAAGGACGGTCTCGTCATCAAGGAAGAGATCCATCACGAGGTGCCGCAGGGCATGCAGGGCTTCGTCTTCAACACGCGCCGGCCGATCTTCGCCGACCGCCGCGTGCGCCGCGCCCTCGGCTACATGTTCGACTTCGAGTGGTCCAACAAGAACCTCTTCTACAATTCCTACACGCGCACCCGGAGCTACTTCGAGAACTCCGACCTGGCGTCCCGCGGCCTGCCGCAAGGCGAGGAGCTGAAGATCCTCGAGCCCTATCGCGGCAAGGTCCCCGACGACGTCTTCACCACGGAATACCAGCCGCCGACCTATGACGGCAGCGGCAACATCCGCGACGGCATCCGCGCGGCGCTCGCGCTTCTCAAGGAGGCCGGCTGGAGCGTCAAGAGCGGCAAGCTGGTCAACGACAAGACCGGCCAGCCCTTCACCTTCGAGTTCCTCAACGACGACGCGCGGCTGGAGCGCATCGTCCTGCCGTTCCTCAAGAACCTGGAGCGCATCGGCATCAACGGCGCAGCTGCGCACCGTCGACGCGGCGCAGTACGAGAACCGCCGGCGCGAGTACGACTTCGACATGACCGCGCTGCGCTACGGCGCCTCGATCGCGCCCGGCAACGAGCTAGCGCGAATACTTCGGCAGCGAGGCCGCCGACGAGCCCGGGCAGCCCCAACACCTCCGGCATCAAGGACCCGGTGGTGGACGCGCTGATCGCCAAGGTGATCGCGGCGCCGACGCGCGCACGACCTGGTGCCGATCATCCACGCCCTCGACCGCGTGCTGCTCTGGGGCTAGTACGTGGTGCCGAACTGGCTATTCGGGATTCTACCGCGTCGCCTACTGGGACAATTCGGCAAGCCGGCGGTGACGCCGAAGTATGCCAGCTCCGGCGAGCGTGATCGACACCTGGTGGATCAACCCCGCAAGGAAAAGCCGGTCGCCGAGCGCCAGGAGCAGGAGCAGAGCAAGAAGCAGTAAGGACGCGCAGGACATGCTCGCCTACATCATCCGGCGCCTGCTGCTGATGATCCCGACCCTGTTCGGGATCATGCTGGTCAACTTCGCCATCGTGCAGGTGGCGCCGGGCGGGCCGGTCGAGCAGGTGATCGCGCAGCTGCGCGGCGGCGGCGGCGGCGCGCTGGCGCGGATCGCCGGCAGCAGCACCGGCGAGACCGGCGGCGCCAGCGCGCAGAACCGCGAGCGCCCGCGGCCTCGACCCCGCGATCATCAAGCAGCTCGAGCACCAGTTCGGCTTCGACAAGCCGCCGGGCGAGCGCTTCCTCGATGATGATGAGGAACTACGCCACCTTCGATTTCGGCCCAGCTTCTTTCAGAACGCCGACGTGCTGCATCTCATCGGCGAGAAGCTGCCGGTGTCGATCTCGCTCGGCCTCTGGACGACGCTGATCTTCTATCTGATCTCGATCCCGCTCGGCATCCGCAAGGCGGTCGCGACGGCACGCAGCTTCGATGTCTGGACCAGCGGCGTGATCATCGTGGGCTACGCCATCCCGCCTTCCTGTTCGCCATCCTGCTGATCGTCCTGTTCGCCGGCGGCAGCTATCTGCAGTGGTTTCCGCTGCGCGGCCTGGTCTCGGACAACTGGGCCGGTCTCGACTGGCCGCACCGGATCCTCGACTATTTCTGGCACATGGCGCTGCCGGTGACGGCGATGGTGATCGGCGGCTTCGCCACCCTCACCATGCTGACCAAGAATTCCTTCCTCGAGGAGATCAACAAGCAATACGTGGTGACCGCGCGCGCCAAGGGCCTGACGGAAGCGGCGCGTGCTCTACGGCCACGTGTTCCGCAACGCCATGCTGATCGTGATCGCGGGCTTTCCCTCGGCCTTCATCGGCATCCTGTTCACCGGCGCGCTCCTGATCGAGATCATCTTCTCGCTCGACGGCCTCGGCCTGCTCGGCTTCGAGGCGGTGATCAACCGCGACTATCCGGTCATGTTCGGCACGCTCTACATCTTCACGCTGATCGGCCTGCTCATGACCCTGCTGAGCGATCTCACCTACACGCTGGTCGATCCCCGCATCGATTTCGAGACGCGGGGCGCATGACGGCACTCTCCGGCGCGCTCTCGCGGGCACCGGCCCAGGACCGCTTCCTGGGCATCCGCATCACGCCGCTGACGCGCGGCGGCTCGCCAATTTCCGCGCCAACCGCCGCGGCTTCTGGTCGCTGTGGATCTTCCTGGCGCTGTTCGGCTTCAGCCTGTTCGCGGAATTCATCGCCAACGACCGGCCGCTGCTGGTGCGCTACGACGGCGGCTTCTATGTCCCGGTCTTCGCCGACTATCCCGAGACCACCTTCGGCGGCGAGTTCCCGACCGAGGCCGACTACCGCGATCCCTACGTGCAGAAGCGCATCAGCCAGCACGGCTGGACGATCTGGCCGCCCATCCCCTTCAGCTACAACACCATCAACTACGACCTGCCGGTGCCGGCGCCCTCGCCGCCGGACGCCGTCGACTGGCTCGGCACCGACGACCAGGGCCGCGACGTGCTGGCGCGGCTCCTCTACGGCTTCCGCATCTCCGTGCTGTTCGGGCTCACCCTCACGCTGTCGAGCTCGGTGATCGGCATCGCCGCCGGCGCCGTGCAGGGCTATTTCGGCGGCCTGATCGATCTGCTCTTCCAGCGCTTCATCGAGATCTGGTCCGGACTTCCCGCGCTCTTCCTCCTGATCATCCTCGCCAGCATCGTGCAGCCGAATTTCTGGTGGCTGCTGGGCATTGATGCTGCTGTTCACCTGGATGGGTCTCGTCGATCTCGTGCGGCGCGGAGTTCCTGCGCGCGCGCAACTTCGACTATGTCCGCGCCGCCCGCGCGCTCGGCGTCTCCAACCCCGCGATCATCGTGCGCCACATGCTGCCCAACGCCATGGTCTCCACCTTCACCTTCCTGCCCTTCATCCTGACCGGCGCCGTCACCACGCTCACGGCCCTCGATTTCCTGGGCTTCGGCCTGCCGCCGGGCTCGCCCTCCCTGGGCGAGCTGCTGGCGCAGGGCAAGAACAACCTGCAGGCGCCGTGGCTCGGGATCACGGCCTTCGTCGTGCTCGCGGTATTCGCTGAGCCTGCTGATCTTCATCGGCGAGGCGGTGCGCGACGCCTTCGATCCGCGGAAGACGGTCCTATGAGAGCCAGAATTTCGGCCATCGCATCGGTTCCCGTGGATGACCGGGCCAAGCCCGGTCATGACAATTGGAGGGAAACCGCTATTGCCGGCGTCATGGCCGGACTTGTTCCGGCCATCCACGCGAGGCCGCTCTCGATCCAGGCCGAGATTGACTCGCAATCGACAGCTGACAGCTGATGGCTCCCTTCCCCCTCCTCTCCCTCCGCGACCTCTCCGTCACCTTCGGGTGCCGGGCCACCGCGTCGAGGCGGTGAAGGGCGTCTCGTTCGACCTCGACCGCGGCGAGACGCTGGCGCTGGTGGGCGAGAGCGGCTCGGGCAAGTCGGTCACGGCGCTCTCGATCCTGCAGCTCCTGCCCTATCCGCTGGCGCGCCACGCGCGCGGAGCAGCATCGTCTTCGACGGGCCAGGAGCTGGTCGGCGCGCCGGCCGCGGATGCTGCAGGAGATCCGCGGCAACCGCATCGCCATGGTGTTCCAGGAGCCGATGACCTCGCTCAATCCGCTGCACACGGTGGAGAAGCAGATCGCCGAGACGCTGCTATCTGCACAAGGGCATGCACGCGGCATGGCGGCGCGGGCGCGGGTGATCGAGCTGCTGCACCTCGTCGGCCTCGCCGAGGCCGAGAAGCGGCTCGACGCCTTTCCGCACCAGCTCTCCGGCGGCCAGCGCCAGCGGGTGATGATCGCCATGGCGCTCGCCAACGAGCCCGACCTGCTGATCGCCGACGAGCCCACCACCGCGCTCGACGTCACCATCCAGGCGCAGATCCTGAAGCTGCTGAAGGAGCTGCAGGCAGCGCTTCGGCATGGCGCTGCTGCTGATCACCCACGATCTCACCATCGTGCGCAAGATGGCCGACCGCGTCGCGTGATGACCGAGGGCGAGATCGTCGAGAGCCGGGCCACCGCCGACGTCTTCGCAGCGCCCCGCAGCATCCCTATACGCGCCACCTGCTGGCCGCCGAGCCCAAGGGCGAGCCCGCCGCGCCACGATCCGCCGCCGCCGGTGCTGCTGGAGGCCAAGGATTTCAAGGTCTGGTTCCCGATCCGCACCGGCGTGCTTCGCCGCATGACCGGCTACGTCAAGGCGGTCGACGGCATCGATGTCAGCGTGCGCGCCGGCGAGACGCTGGGCGTGGTCGGCGAAAGCGGCTCCGGCAAGACCACGCTGGGGCTCGGCCTGCTGCGCCTGCTCGAAGAGCGAGGGCGCCATCCGCTTCGACGGCAAGCGCCTCGACGAGCTGGGCTCCCAGCGCCATGCGGCCGCTCCGCCGCGAGATGCAGATCGTGTTCCAGGACCCGTTCTCGAGCCTGTCGCCGCGGATGTCGGTGGCGCAGATCGTCGACGAGGGGCTCAAGGTGCACGGCATCGGCGGCACCGCCGAGGCGCCGACGCCAGCTCATCGAGGAAGCGCTGCGCGGAGGTCGGCCTCGATCCCGCCGCCGCCGACCGCTATCCGCACGAATTCTCCGGCGGCCAGCGCCAGCGCATCGCCATCGCCCGCGCCCTGGTGCTGAAGCCGCGCCTCATCGTGCTGGACGAGCCGACCTCGGCCCTCGACATGTCGGTGCAGGCGCAGATCGTCGACCTGCTGCGCGACCTGCAGGCGCGCCTCGGCCTGGCCTATCTGTTCATCAGCCACGATCTGCGGGTGGTGCGCGCGCTCGCCAACCAGGTGCTGGTGATGAAGGACGGCAAGGTGGTGGAGGCGGGCGACGCCCAGCAGATCTTCCGCGCGCCGCAGCACCCCTACACCCGCGCCCTGATGGCCGCCGCCTTCGAGATCAAGGCGGTGGAGACCGGCGTGGTGAAGAGCTGAAAGCGCTCCGCTGACTTGCGGCGGCGCTGGATCGGCGGTGGTGCGTCCTTCGAGACGGTCGCTCGCGCGACCTCCTCAGGATGAGGTGATTTTCTTTGTGCCATCCTCGATTTTCCTCATCCTGAGGAGCGCGCAGAGCGCGCGTCTCGAAGGACGCACGATGTTTCTGCAATATGCGTCAGTCCGCTTCGACGCTCTCGCGGGCTTTCGGCGCGCGCTCCTCGTCGGCGAAGGCGTCGATGATGGCGTCCATGACGACGCGCACCCGCGCCGCCTTGTAGACGTCGGGGTGCACCACCAGCCAGACGTCCAGCTTCTGCTCCCATTCCGGCCAGATGCGCGCGAGGCGCGGCTCCCGCGCGGCGAGATCCGGAGACAGGAGAGCGATGCCGAGCCCGCTGCTCGCCGCCGACAGCACCGCGAGCATCGTATTCGCTTCCAGGACCACGCGGCCGTTCGTCACCGGCTCGTCGCAGAGCGTCGCCATCCGGTGCGCGGAGCCGGGAGTGTAGGGCAGGACAAGGTCATGCCCCAGAAACCAGGTGCCGCGCACGGGCACGCCGCGCTCTGCAATATAGGATTTCGCGGCGTAGATCCCCGCGGCAATCCGGCCGACCCGACGCGTAATGAGATCCGATGACGCCGGCCTGGTCATGCGGACGCCGATGTCGGCCTGATATGTCGAGATATGATGACCGGCGGCGTCGGCTTGCCCGCGCTCCATCCACAGCACGAGCCGCACATCCGGATAGCGCTGGTGCAACCGCGCAAGGGTGGGCGCGATCCGTCCCTCCATGAATCCGTCGGGCAGCGAGAGCCGCACGGTACCGGTCAGTTGCGCGTCCAGGCCACGGGTCCGGCGCTCGATCGCCTGCGCCTCTTCCTCCATGCGCTGTGCATTGACGAGGAGCGCTTCGCCGGCCTCGGTCAGCAGATAGCCCGTGGGGGTGTGAGCGAAGAGCTTGGCGCCGAGCTGTCGCTCCAGCGCCGCCAGCCGCCGGCCGGCGGTCGCCTGATCGACGCCGAGCTCACGGCCCGCGGCCCGCAACGACCCCTGCCTGTTGACGGCGAGGAAGAAGCGGACGTGATCCCAATCCATCTGGACCGGCGGAGAATTTTGCATGTGCGTGGCGCGCAGCTTGCTGCGTGGCGCAGCAGACGGACAATCGTCAATTTCTCATGGGAGCTCTGAGGAATACGGTGCCCGCTCGCGGAGTCATCCATGCATCGGCCGGATATCCGCAGAGCGATGTCGTCGTCTTGCTCGGATGTCGCATTCTTGCTCGCGATACGCATCGCCGACGCGGCGCGGGCCGGCGAAAGAAAACCCGCCGGCGACGCCATCGCCGGCGGGTTCAGTGATGGCTTTGGGGGTCGTTTCTTGGAATGGGATTGATCGAATTCGGATGCTCACTCGTCCGTGATCGCCGCGACGCTAGAACTTGAATTTCGCGGAGTACTGGAAGCGCATGGTGTTGCCGGTCTGACTGTCCTCGATCTCGCGCTCGGTGTAGATGAACTCGACGCCCGTATCGACCGCGGGGATCGGGCTCCAGATCAGGTTCACGTGGCCGGTGATGTAGTGCTTGTTGAGCCCGGTGAACGCCGCCTGATTCACGAACCCGGCATCATTGTCGAACTCGACGTAGGAGCCGCTGATGTTCGAGCGGAGATTGTCCGCCCACCAGTGCTCGTATCCCAGCAGCGCGCCCCAGGCCGAGATCGCCTCGGCGCTGTTGTTGACGTTGTTGACGTAGAGATCGGGACAGCCGCTCTGCGAGCAGTTGGTGGAGAGATATCGGCCGATACCATCGCCTCCGAAGACCTGGCCAAGCGCATAGTCCTTGCCCCAGGTCTTGACGTCGCCGGAGAGCGCGAGGCCGTAGCCGAACTCCGAGGTGCTGGTGTTGGGTGAGCTCGGCGTCGTGCCGATTCCGGTGGTGCCGCCCTGGTGATCGTAGAGATCCCGGAACACGCTGCGCAGGCTGACGTGCCCCCAGGTCTGCGTATAGGTGCCGGCGAGCACGAAGTCGGGGATCTTGCTGGCGTTGACGCTGCCATTGAAGGTCCCCGCCGCGGTTCCCGCCGTGGCATCGACGAAGTTCGTGGTGCCGTTCTCGATCGCGCCGGCGAAGGAGAAGCCGTTGCCAGCATCGTAGGTATAGCGTATCTCCGGCACGCGGTTGGCGCCGGGGAAGTTGTCGCCACCGAAGTCCAGGGTGTCGGGCTCCGCGTTCAGATCGCGGAACGTCGAGAAGGTCTGGCCGGCGAGTAACGGCCCGAGCGTACCGTATGCCTGACGGAGGCGGAATCCCGAGGAATTGCTCTCCGTGGTGAAGGACCCGCTGTTGTTGAGGCCGTTCGGATTGGTGAAGTCGCCCTCGATGAAGGTCTTCACCTCGCCGTAGGCCGTCGGCGTGCGGGTCTGGATGTTGAACCGCGATTCCGACGCGGTTATCTGCGAGACGCCATGGACGCCATGGCCGGCTGTCGCGGCATGGCCACCGCCCGCGTCGAGGGGGTTGCCGATGCCGCCGCTAACGCCGCCCACGGTCGGCGACGCGGACGAGAAGTCGTAGAAATAGTCGAGCTTCACATAGCCGCCGACGCTGAACGACGTGTTGGTGCCGGGAATGAGAAACGATCCCGGATAGGATCCGGCGCCCGGCGCCGTCTGGGCCTCGCCGGGTGACAGTCCGATCAGCAGGGCAACCGTTGCGGTCATCCCCCCTGCGGTGAAAGTTCGCAAACGCTGAGCAAGCGACACGGGGTTCCCCTCCGCCATATTGATTCAACCGCGGAGGATTTATCAGCTGTCGTGAAAACGTGGATGCTGCGTTTCTGCATCAACGCGGCGCAGAATACGTGTCTTCTTTTTTGCCCAGCGGATCGCCATATCTACCGCCGCGCCAAGCGATCTTCTCGCGATCTCGTGAGCGCGAGCCTACTCCGCGATCACGACGCCTTGAGCGGTGTCGGGATGATACTCGCCCATGAAGGGATATTTCCCAGGATCGAGAGCATGCAGGCGCACGACGCCCTTGCGGCCACCCGGGATCACCTTCTCGATCTGGAGGGCGGATGAATCGAACTCCTCCGCCATGGGATCCTCGTTGCTGATCTCGAGTACCGCGGGCTTGCCGGCGGGCACGCGGATCTCCGCCGGCGTGAAACGATGGTCCCTGATCGTAACGACGATCACCGCCGGATCCTCGGCGCGCGCCGGGAGCGCGACGGCGGACGCCAGCAGCAGCGCCGCCACGGCGATACCTGACAGCCTCGACAACGAGACAACGGTCACGGCCTCTCTCCTCTCAGAAGGCGACGCGATAGTTGAGCGACGGGCCGAAGGTCCAGCTGTGCCGGCCCGCGACCGTGATGGAATTGACGCCGGCACCGACGGTGACCCGCTCGGTCAGCGCGTAGTTGAGCGAGACGTTCTGCTGATGATCGGTATCCCCTGAGACGCCCTCGCTCTGGCGCAATCCGCCGGCAACCGCCAGCTGCCAGCGCGCGCGGCTGAAGGTCAGGCCGGCGAGGACGTAATGCCGCTCCAGGTCGGCGATGCCGGCGAAATTGCTGAAATGCGCGTATTCCAGGAACGGCGTCACGCCGAAATGCAGCGGCAGCGGAATGCCGTCGCCGCTGGGATCGTACATGAGGCTGATCGACTGGCCGTACTCGGTCCTCCCCTCCGGGTCGTCGGTGCCCTCCTGGGTGACGGAGATCTGATAGGTAAGGCCGCGCTCCGGCGTGCCACCCCTCAGCGCCACCGTGTAGCTGTTGAAGCCGCCGGTATTGGAGGGGCCGAACTGGTCGCGGGTGAAGCGGCGCAGGCGATCGGCGGTGGGATCGTCGAGGCTCGGCATCGAGATCAGCGAGGTCGAGAGCAGGCTGGTGTCGAGGAAGAAGGTCTCGACGGAGAGCCGCAGATCGCCGAGGCCCAGGGTCTCCGGCAGCGCATATTCCGCGCCCATGCCGATCCGCTCGGTCTGCTCGTAGTCGGAGGCGAAGTTGTAGAAGTTGCCGGGCTCCTGTGCCCAGGCGGAGCCGAAACCTGGATGGATCTTGCCGCCATAGAGCGAGAGCGCGTCCACCGGCCGCACGGCGGCGAAAAGCTGGCGCAGCGTCAGCCCCTCGCTGCGAAAGGCGCTGTTGCGGTCTGGGAAATAGTCGTTGGCGTTATCCTCGCGATTGCGCTCGAGATGGAGATTGCCGTAGAGCGACAGCCAGGTGGAATAATTGCCGTAGAGATCGAGATCGCTGTCGTCGAAGACGGTGCCCTTGGTCGGCGTGCCGTCGGCCTTCGTCACCTCCGCCTGCAGATGCGTCTCGAATTCGCCGCCGTAGACGAAATCACTCTGGGGAAATCCCGCGGGCGGCGCTGCCGTCGCCGTAGGGCGAGCGGGTGCCGCGGTGGAGGAGCTCGGCATCTCCACCGCGCGCTGGGCGATCGCGGCGCTTGCCGAGGCGAGCAGGATCAGCAGGCCCGCGCCGGCGCGGGTCGAAACGGCGTTCATCTCCGGAATCCCCCTTTGAATGTGCGTGGATCTCGAATTCCTCAGGGCTTCGCCACTTCCGCCGCCTCCGAGGCGATCGCGCGATATGTCGCCACCGACGCGCGCGGCGTCGGCGCCGGCAGCAGGTCGCCGACGATCCACTGCGCCTTCGCCAGGATCGCCTTGAAGCGGTCGAACAGTCCCTGGGACTGCGGATCGGGATGCGTCGCGCTGAGCTCCGCAATCTGCTGATCGACGTAGGCGAGATAACCGCGGCTGTCGTGATACTCGACGACGGCGGCGACGCGCCCATGCTCCAGGGATTCGCCGTATTCGCCGGAGGCGGCGTCCATCACGTCGGAGCAGAGCTTGATCATCTCGGGCACCGAGGCGCGGACCTCCGCCGGCGCCAGCTCGCGCGCCTTGTGCACGACGACGACGATCGCCTGGTACTGCGCCTCGGTGTCGGCGCTCTCGGGCGCCGCCGTCGCGGCGGCCTCGAGGCGCGCGAGCTCGCCGTCGAAGGCCGGAAATTTCCGCTTCTGCAGATAGTCCGAGATGTCGTCGTAGAGCTCGCGCACGGGATGCCCGAAGTGCGGCAGCGCCAGCGCCGGCTGATGCGCCCGCAGCAGCTCGTGGCCCACCATCAGAGTGACCTTCCAGCATGCCGAGGCGGAACAGGAAGTCGGTGTCGTCCTCCGCCGATCCGTACTGCGCATCGACCTGGAGGATGGCGGCGGGCGCCGGAGGCCGCGGCAGGCGCGGCGGGGCCGCGGCGGCGACGGTGGCGAGGACGCAAAGACAGAGTGCGGCAAGCACGGGACGGATCATGGTTCCCTCGACAATGATGCGAGTGATTCTCATGTGCAATGAGAATAATTCTTAATTGCATTTTATCGACGCGCATGTCAAGCACTCCTGGCGGCGGTCGACCGCCGCACCGTCGAAACCTGGAAAGCACTGGCATGCCCGACGTTTATGGATCCGGCTGGCCGCATCTCCCGGTCGATTTCCTGGTGGCGCTCGCCACCAGCGGCCTCCGCCTCGCCCTATACGGCGTCCGCCCGCTCTATGGCGGGCTGCGCTTCCTGCACCTGCTGGGCATGGCGGGATTCCTCGGCATGCTGCTGCTGATCGAGGTGAAGCGCCTGGGGCTCTTCGCCTCCGCCTCGATCCAGTCGGCGCGGCTGCCGGTGGTGCGGCTGATGAACCTGGCCTTCGCGCTGACGGTCGCCACGGGGATCGCGCTCTTCCTCTACGATCCCATCGGCGTCGGCCTCCACACCATGTTCCTGCCGAAGCTGCTGCTGATCTCCCTGGGATTGCTGCACGCCCATGTCATCGAGCGCACGCCAGCGATGCGCTACCCGTCGCTGAAGCGGGCCTCCGCCGCCGCCGCGCTGGCGATCTGGGTGCTGGTGATCGGCTGCTCGACCTGGAACGCGGTGGAGCGCCCGCTCAACCCCGCGGACGTGCATCGCCGGGATCCGCGCGTTCAATAACGACGGAACCGGGCTCTAGCTTTTTGTTGGAGCATGATCTTTGCCCGAAAACCCGGTTCCACTTTTCGGGATCATGCTCTAGGGTGCGCGCTCATATCGAGCGCTTCCATGATCCTGTTGTTCCGTTCCCTCGCCAATTCCGCCGCCCGCTGGACGGCGGAGCTGCACAAGCACATGCCCGAGCTCGAGATCCGCGTCTTCCCGGAAGTGGGGAATCCCCGCGACATCGACGCGGCGCTGGTGTGGAAGCCGCCGTCGGGGCTGCTGGCCTCGCTCCCCAATCTCCGCATGATCGCCACCCTCGGCGCCGGCGTCGATTTCCTCTATGCGGATCCGACCCTGCCGCGCCACGTGCCGATCGTGCGCCTGGTCGATCCCTATATGTCCGAGGCGATGAGCGAGTACGTGCTGACGCAGGTGCTGCGGCTTCATCGCCAGGATCTCGTCTATCTCGGCCAGCAGCGCGAGCGCACATGGTGCGAGCAGTCGCAGCCCAATGCCAGCGAGCGGCGAGTCGGCATCCTCGGCCTTGGCGAGCTCGGCGGCGATGCGGCGCGGAAGCTCGCGGTGCTGGGATTTCAGGTCGCGGGCTGGAGCCGGCGCGAGCGGCGGCTGCCGGGCATCGCCACCTTCCACGGGCAGGACGGGCTCTCGGCGCTGGCGCGGCACAGCGAGATCCTGGTCTGCCTGCTTGCCGCTGACGCCGGAGACCGAGGGCGTGCTCAACGCCGGGCTCTTCGCGCAGATGCCGAAAGGCGCCGCCATCATCAACGCGGCGCGCGGCGGCCATCTCGTGGAGGAGGACCTGATCCCCGCCCTCGACAGCGGTCAGCTTTCCGCCGCCGTCCTCGACGTCTTCCGCGAGGAGCCGCTGCCGGCGGAGCATCCGTTCTGGCAGCATCCCCGCATCATCGTGACGCCCCATGTGGCGGCGGCGACTCATGCGCCGACGGCGGCGGTCGGCGTCGCCGAGAATCTGAAGCGCCTCGCCGAGGGCCGTCCGCTCCTCAACGTCGTCGATCCCGCGCTTCGGTACTAACCGACTTCCACCTCACGCGCGGCCTTGGCGACAACGCCGGAAAAATCCGAGAGGAAGACCGCGCCCTTGACGGTGCGCTGAACCAGCACCGTGCGCCGGTCCTCCTCGTCGCGGCGGCGGCGCGCGAAATCGAGTGCGCCGAGCCGGTCGAGTGCGCGGGTGATCGCCGGCTTCGAGATCTTGAGCAGGCTCGCGAGGCCGCGCACCGTATGGGGCGGCGGCGTCAGATAGACCGTCAGCACCACTGCGAGTTGCCGCGCCGAGAGGTCGGCGCCGCCGCTCCGCACCGTCGTCACCAGTGCCCGCCGCCAGAGCTCCAGCGCCTCCTGCGGCTTGACCGCGAGCGCCATGAAATCCCTCCGCCGATCGTTTCGCCTGCGAACCGATCCTCGGAAAATGTGGTTGAAGAAGAGTTAACGGGAGGATTTCACCATGAGCCTTGGCGGAGTGAGGTCCCCTCACTCCGCCGAACCGCTTCCTGATCGCCGCGTAGAGCGCGCGCAATCCAAGCGCCTCGGCGCCTTCCGGCCGGCCGGGACGCGTGCCGGCGTTCCACGCATAGGTGTCGATATGGGCCCAGGGCGTCGTCGGCGAGACGAACTCCGCCAGATAAAGCGCGGCGATGATGGCGCCGGCGAAGCCCGAACTCCGAGACGTTGTTGAGGTCGGCGGTCTTGCTCTCGAAGAGCTTGCGGTAGGGGCGCCAGAGCGGCAGGCGCCAGAACGGGTCGCTCTCGGCGCTGCCGGCGGCGAGGATCGCCTCGGCGAGGCCGTCGTCGTTGGCGAAGAGCGCGGGCAGCTCCGGCCCGAGCGCGACGCGCGCGGCGCCGGTCAAGGTCGCGGCGTCGATCAGCATCGCCGGCTTCTCGGTATCCGCCTCGGCGAGCGCGTCGCAGAGGATGAGCCTTCCCTCGGCGTCGGTGTTGCCGATCTCCACTGTGATGCCCTTGCGGGTGTTGATGACGTCCATGGGGCGGAAGGAGGTGGCGGAGACGAAATTCTCCACCGCCGGGATCAGCACCCGGAGCCGCACCGGCAGTCCCGCGTCCATGATGGCGGTGGCGAGGCCCAGCAGCGTCGCGGCGCCGCCCATGTCCTTCTTCATCATGCGCATGCCCTGGGAGGTCTTGAGATCGAGACCGCCGCTGTCGAAGCAGACGCCTTTCCCCACCAGCGTCAGCTTCGGCGCCTTGGCGTCGCCCCAGGTGATGTCGACGAGGCGAGGCGCTCGCGCGCTGCCGCGGCCCACTGCATGGATCATCGGATAGTTCTTCTCCAGGAGCGCGTCGCCCACCAGCACCGTGCAGCGCGCGTCATGCTCGGCCGCGAGCTGCTCGGCGGCGAGCGCCAGCTCCGCCGGCCCCATGTCCTCCGCCGGCGTGTTGATGAGGTCGCGCGCGAGCGTGATGCCGCGCGCCAGACGCTCCGCCTCGCCGCGATCGGCCTCGGCGGGCCAGACGAGCTCGGCGGGCGGACGGCTTCGCGCTTTGTAGCGGGCGAAGGCATAGGATCCGAGCGCCCAGCCGAGCGCCATCCGCGTGGCGGCATCGGTCCCGGGCCGCGCATCGAGGGCGTAGCTGCCCTCGGGCAGGGTATCGGGGAGCCCGCCCAGCGCCCAGATCGGCTCCTCTGGCTTCCAGCCCACCAGCACGCGCCCGAGCTTGCCCGCGGCGGTAGGCAGCAGCGCCGTAGTTGCCGGCTCGGCCTTGAATTCCGAGACCTTGCACCCACTGCCGCTCGGCGTCCGATAGCCGCCCGACGATATCGGCAAGGTTCTCCGGGGTGACCGGCGTGATCGGCACAGCAGCCGCGGCGGCGGCAACGAGGGCAAAGGGCACGGCGGGCAATCTCCTGGATCGGGGTGGGCAGCGCGTAGAATGCGGGTTTCCCGGCGCCATGCAAGACCGGGCCGCCGGCCTGGAGAGGCGGGTTGCGAGCCGCCGTCATTCCCGCCAGAGTGGGGCCACTAGGGCTCGAGGGGATCTATGGCGGATTTCACACTCTATATCGGGAATAAGAACTACTCGTCGTGGTCGTTGCGCGGCTGGCTGATGCTGAAGGCCACCGGCGCGCCCTTCGAGGAAGTGCTGATCCGGCTGTCGCAGCCGAACACGCGCACGGAGATTCTGCGCCAGTCGCCGTCGGGCCGGGTGCCGGCGCTGCGGCACGGCGCGATCACGGTGTGGGACACCCTGGCGATCGGCGAATACCTGGCGGAGCTCTTCCCCCAGGCGCGGCTCTGGCCCGAGGACACCGCGGCGCGCGCCACCGCCCGGGCGGTCAGCGCCGAGATGCATTCGGGCTTCCCGGCCTTGCGCAACCATTTCCCGATGAATATCCGCTCCAGCTTTCCCACCCGCGCCATCATCCCGGAGGTGCAGCCGGACATCGACCGCATCACGTCGATCTGGCACGACTGCCGCACCCGCTTCGCCAAGGAAGGGCCGTTTCTCTTCGGCCACTTCACCATCGCCGACGCTATGTACGCGCCGGTCGTCAGTCGCTTCCGCACCTACAAGATCGAGGTCGATGCCGAGGTCGAGGCCTATTGCGACGCGATCTGGGCATCGCCAGAGGTGCAGGAGTGGGCGGCGGCGGCCCGCAACGAGCCGTGGGTCATCGAGGATTCCGAATTCTAGAGCTCGAGCGCGCGAGCACCACGGCCTCCGGGGCATGCCGGCGGCCGTAGCGCTTCCGGCAACGAGCCATCAACCCCTGGAGGAAAAAACGTCATGGGCTTCCGCTTGCGTTTCATCGCCGTCGTTCTTGCCGCGCTCGTCGCGCTCGCAGGATCCGCCCGCGCCGACACCGCGCCGAGCCGGCTCGACGCCATCATCGCCGCCGGCGTGCTGAAGATCGGCACGACGGGCGACTACAAGCCCTTCAGCTATGCCAACCCCGAGACCAAGCAGTTCGAGGGGCTCGACATCGACATGATGGAGGATCTCGCGAAGGCGATCGGCGTCAAGGCGGAGTTCGTCAAGACGGCGTGGCCGAACATGATGGCGGATTTCACCGCCGACAAGTTCGACGTGGCGGCAGGCGGCGTCTCCGTGAGCCTGGAGCGGCAGAAGAAAGGCTTCTTCAGCATTCCTTATATGGTCGACGGCAAAACTCCCATAGCGCGCTGCGCCGACAAGGATAAGTTCCAGACCCTCGCCGAGATCGACAAAACAGGCGTGCGGGCGATCGTCAATCCCGGCGGCACCAACGAGCGCTTCGCCCGCGACAACCTCAAGCAGGCGACGATCGAGGTCTACAAGGACAACGTCACCATCTTCGACCAGATCGTCGCCGGCAAGGCCGACCTGATGATAACCGACGCCAGCGAGACCCTGCTGCAGTCGAAGCTGCACAAGGAGCTGTGCTCGATCCACCCGGACAAGGCCTTCAACTATGCCGAAAAAGGCTACTGGCTGCAGCGCGACGTGGCGTTCAAGGAATTCGTCGACCAGTGGCTGCATCTGGCCCTGAAGACGGGAGACTACAATCGCATCGCCGACAAGTGGTTCAAGTGAGTCTGTTTGGTTCAGTGGATTAACGAGAGAAGAGATCGATCATGACTGGTACGCCAACGCCTCCCGGTGTCGAGATCAGCGGCCGCATGCGGCCGGGCTATGAGAAAGTGCTGACCCCCGAGGCGGTCGCCTTCGTCGTCGACCTCCAGCGCAAGTTCGGCGCAGAGCGCAAGCGCCTGCTGGCGCGGCGCGCCGAGGTGCAGGCGAAGCTCGAATGAGGGCTGGAAGCCGGATTTCCTGGCCGAGACGCAAGGCGTGCGCGATGCCGACTGGACGGTGGCGCCGCTGCCCGAGGATCTGATGGACCGCCGGGTCGAGATCACCGGCCCCACCGACCGCAAGATGGTGATCAACGCCCTCAACTGCGGCGCCAACGTCTTCATGGCGGATTTCGAGGACGCCAACACGCCGACCTGGGACAATCTGATCGAGGGCCAGATCAACCTCAGCGACGCCATCAAGCGGCAGCATCAGCTTCGACGATCCCGGCACCGGCCGGCACTACAAGCTCAACGACGAGATCGCGACCTTGCTGGTGCGGCCGCGCGGCTGGCATCTGCCGGAGCTGCACGTGCTGGTCGACGGCGAGCCGATGTCGGGCGCCTTCTTCGATTTCGGCCTCTACTTCTTCCACAACGCGAAGCCGCTGCTCGCCAAGGGCAGCGGCCCCTATTTCTACCTGCCGAAGATGGAGAGCCATCTGGAGGCGCGGCTCTGGAACGACGTTTTCGTTCACGCGCAGGCGAAGCTCGGCGTCCCCAGGGGCTCGATCAAGGCGACGGTGCTGATCGAGACCATCATGGCCGCCTTCGAGATGGACGAGATCCTGCACGAGCTGCGCGAGCATTCCGCCGGCCTCAACTGCGGGCGCTGGGACTACATCTACAGCTTCATCAAGAAATTCGCCGAGGATCCCCATGCGGTGATGCCGGATCGCGGCCAGGTCACCATGACCAGCGCATTTCCTGCGCTCCTACAGCCTGCTGCTGATCAAGACCTGCCATCGCCGCAACGTCCATGCCATGGGCGGCATGGCGGCGCAGATCCCGATCCGCAACGATCCCGAGGCCAACGCCCAGGCGATGGAGAAGGTCCGCGCCGACAAGCTGCGCGAGGCGAGCGACGGCCATGACGGCACCTGGGTGGCGCATCCCGGCCTGGTCGGCATCGCCAAGGAGATTTTCGACAAGGAGATGCCGGGGCCCAACCAGATCGCAGCGCAAGCGCCAGGACGTGCACGTCACGGCGGCGGATCTGTCAAAGTACCGGAGGGCACCATCACCGAGGCGGGGCTCCGGCAGAACATCAACGTCGGCATCGGCTACATCGAGGCGTGGCTCAGCGGCACCGGCTGCGTGCCGCTCTATAACCTGATGGAGGACGCCGCCACCGCCGAGATCAGCCGCGCCCAGGTCTGGCAGTGGATCCGCCACGGCGCCAAGCTCGCCGACGGCCGCGCGGTGGACCACGCGCTCTGTCACGCCATCGTCGAGGAGGAGTTGGAGAAGCTCAAGAAGACGTCAGGCGACGACGCTTACGCCAAGGGCCGCTACCGCGACGCCGCCAAGCTCTTCCGCGACATGATCGACAGCCCCGGCTTCGTCGAGTTCCTGACCCTGCCGGCCTACGAGCAGGTGGTGGCGGAAGGCGGGTGAGGCGGCACGTTCGAGCGCGACGAAAAAACGGCGGTGCCCGATCCGGCACCGCCGTTTTCGCGATCGCGTGACCTAGTGCGTCGCGGGCATCGAAGCGTGGCGCTGGGCGTCCCGCGAGGTCAGCTTCGAGACCTGCGCGAAGAGCTCGTGCGGCCCGCGCAGCGCCAGGTCCGAGAGCGAGAGGATGCCGATCATCCGCTTCTTGCGGCTGAGCACGGGCAGGTGATGGATCTGGTTCTCCTCCATGCGCTGCACCGCCTCCTCGACGCGCTCGTCGTCGTAGCACCAAGTGATGCCCTTGGTCATCACCTGGCGCACCCGAGTGGCCTTGGCATCGACGCCGTCGGCAACCGCGCGGCAGGCGAGGTCGCGGTCGGTGATCATGCCGACCAGCCGATCATTCTCGCCGATCGGCAGGCAGCCGATCTTGTGATCGCGCATGCGGCGGGCAACCTCGACCAGCGAGGTGTCGGGGCTGATCCACTCCGCCTGCGGTGTCATGGCTTCGCGAACGAACATTGTGGGCCTCCTGTGTCTGAACGGCCGCAGGGCCCGGCGTGCTGGCGTGGGTGACGGCGCGCACCGACGGGAAACGTCGGCGGCGCGTGTCCCTCTTCATGGACACGCCCAGGTCTGCAAGCCCGGGCTCGATCGCTGTCGGCAGAAGGGGGCCATACGCCCCAGAAAACTTCTCGCCACGCGCATCCTAGTCCCTCGGCACGGTGGCGCCAAGGCGGACAGCGCGCAGACGCACAAAAAAACGGCGCGGCCCCGAGGGACCGCGCCGCTACCGTTCGAAGGTCTCCCGCCTACTTCACGTTCACGTAGCGCAGCGGGAAGTAGTTGTCGGCGGGCTGGACGAGATCGATGTTGGACTTCGCCGCCCAGACGATCGCCTGCTGGTGCAGCGGGATATAGGCGAAATCGTCCTTCACCATCTTGAGCGCCTGGTGCATCTCGTCGGTGCGCTTCTTCTGGTCGGTCTCGATCTGGATCTGATCGATCAGCTTGTCGATCGCCGGGTTCGAATAGCCGCCGTTGTTGAGCTCGCCCGCATGGGTCTTGCTCGTCGCGGGTATGGACGAGGTTGATCAGCATGTTGTGGGCGTCGTAGGTGGCCGGCGTCCAGCCCAGCAGGAAGAAGCTGGTGCTGTAGCTCGGCGCCAGGATCTTGGCGAAGTACTTGGCGCGGGTCTGGATCAGCGGCTTCACCGTGATGCCGACGCGCGCCAGCATCGCCGCGACCGCCTGGCAGATCGCCTCGTCATTGACGTAGCGGTCGTTCGGGCAATCCATGCCGACCTCGAAGCCGTTGGGATATCCGGCCTCGGCCAGCAGCTTCTTCGCCGCGGCGACGTCGTAGGGAAAGCGCTTGTTGAGCTCCTCGGTGAAGCCGTTGATGCCGGGCCCCACCATCAGGGCGGTCGCCTTGCGCCTCGCCGCGCATCACCTTGGTCATGATCGCCTGCTCGTCGATCGCCTGGTAGAAGGCCTGGCGCACGCGCTTGTCCTTGAAGGGGTTCTTGCCCTTGATGTTGGACTCCAGCAGCTCCGGCCGCGACTCGTCGAAGCCCAGGAAGATGGTGCGCAGCTCCGGCCCCTGGATGATCTTGAAGCCCTTGGTCTTGGCGATCCGGTCGATGTCCTGCGGCGGCACGGTATAGATCATGTCGACCTCGCCCGAGAGCAGCGCCGCGACGCGCGTCGAGGCGTTGGCGATGCGCTGGAAGATCACCTCGGTCGAGATTGTGCTGCGGCTTGTCCCACCAGCCCGGGATCGGCACCAGCACCGTCTTCACGTCGGGCTCGCGCTCCTTCAGCACGAAGGGGCCGGTGCCGTTGGCGTGGTTGGTGGCGTAGCTCTCCTCGTTCTTGGTGATGTCGGCCGGGTGCGCGGTGTTGTTCTTCTCGCACCAGGCCTTGCTCATGATGTCCCAGGTAGTGATCTCGTCCGGCAGGATCGGATCCGGGCCGTTGGTGATGAAATCGACGGTGAAGTCGTCGATCTTCTTCACCTCCTTCACCGTGGCGACCGCGGTCTTCATGTTGGAGCCGGGATCGCGCACGCGGTCGAAGGAGAACACCACGTCGTCGGCGGTGAAGGGCGAGCCGTCATGGAACTTGACGCCCTGGCGCAGCTTGAAGCGCCAGGTGGTCGGATTCGGCTGCGACCACGACACCGCCAGCGCCGGCTCCAGCTTCAAGGTCTTGTCGCGCCGCACCAGCGGCTCGTACATGTTGCTGTCGAAGGACAGCAGGAAGGTCTCCTGGCGCGCGTAGGGATCCATCGAGTTCGAATCCGCCGTCGTTCGCCCATTTGAAGACCGCCGCCGACGCCGGTCCCGCAAGCCCCGCCGCCAGCGCCGCGACGGCAACCGATAGCACCCATCTTTTCATTGCTGTTCTCCCTGAACTTCCTGCCGCGGACCGCGGCCCCCTCCGTTTCGATACCCCCGATCGGGAACGCGCCACGACCGCCGGTGCCGGCGGCGGGGTCGCGCCTCGAAGCGCCCAGAGTTTTCCGGCGGCGGCGGGGAGTCAAGCCAATAGGGAGCCGGGTGTGCTTCGGCCGAGCCACAACAGCCAGGACACGGACTTCTCAAGGAAAAGTGAGGGCAAGCGCGGCAGAAAAGCCGACCCGGATAGGCGCCGCCCGTCAGGTCGCCGCCACCAGCTGCGGCATCGCGGCGGGTCGCGGCGGCATGGCGGCGGCGGCGACCGCCGCATCCCAATCCGCCAGCGTGTGGCTGGGATGGAAGGGTTGGGCGCGGTCGGCGAAGAACGTCTCGGCGAGACCGGCGAAATGCGCGCCGGCCTCGGAGCGACCGAGCGCCTCCAGCTCCGGCATGTTCTCGATGCCGTCGAGGCTGAAGTGGCGGTCGCCGATATCGGGGCTGATGCGGACCACGTTCTCGGACCCCACCAGGGCGTGCGCGGTGGCGATCGCCGAGGAGGACTGCGCCTTCATGAAGACATCGCCGATGCGCGCGCCCCAATAGGAGGCGCCGAGCGAGATCCGCTTCTGCCACGACACATTCAGATGCTCGGAGGTGCAGCCGAGGCTCAGCACGGAGATGTCGTCGCGCGGCCAGTCGAGGACGCCGATCGCCTCGATCACCGCCAGCGCCAGCGGATTGCGGGCCCAGAGGCTGCCGTCGATATAAGGGAGACCGTCCGGCGACAAGTGGATCGGGAAATATGTGGGCGCCGCAACCGTCGCGAGCGCCACCTCCACCACCGGCAGCTTGTAGTCGTGCACGAGCTTCGGATGATGCGAGGTCTTGTAGCTGTGGACGCGCTCGGCGGCGAGGTTCAGCGAGGGAATCAGCAGGCGCTTGCGGCTCTCGCCGAGGCGGCGCTCGCCGAAGGCCTCCACCAGCGCCCGGCGCAGCGGCGCATAGGTGTATTTGGCGCGCACCAGCCGCTTCCAGGTGAGAATGCGCTTGCGCGGAAAGATCAGCGAGCCATGCAGCTTGTAGAGATCGAGCAGCTGCTGGGCGCTCAAGCCGAGGCCGAGGCCGATGGCGATGATGCCGCCGGTGGAGGTGCCGGCGATGAGATCGAAATATTCGGCGATGGGACACGCCGAGCTGCTGCTCGAGCGTCGCCAGAAAGGCGGCGGGAAACACGCCTTTGATGCCGCCGCCGTCGATGGTGAGGATGCGCCGCATGCCCCGCTCGATCTCCTGCCCTCGGATTCGCTCCCGCAGTCGTCGCGCTCGACGGGAAATCGCCGGGGGCGTGCAGCCTACCGGTGCACTACTTACCTTCAGGTGAAAAATAAATTGCCAAAGATTGCAGGGTATTAACGAAAGCTTGCGGCGCCGCCGCGGTGCCAAGCCTCGACAAGCCGATAGAGCGTGGCCTAGCTTTGCGTGCGGCGCGGTAGAGGCGGTGCATGGCAGAGAAGCTCATTTGGCTCGAGGCGGCGCTCAACGGGCCGTGGTCCCGCCGCATGCAGCCCAAGATTCCCATCAGTGTCGCCGAGATCGTGGCGGACGGCATCGCCTGCGCCAGAGCGGGCGCCGCGATCATCCACGTCCACGCCTATGACGAGACGACCGGCCGGCAGAAGGACGATCCCGACCTCTATACCGCCATCATCGGCGGCATCCGCGAGGAAGTGGACGCCATCGTCTATCCCACCATTCCGCTCTCCGACGGTCCCGAGGGCGTCAGGCCGCGCACGCCGCGCGAGCGCTTCGCGGCGGTGGAGGCGCTGGCGCGCAGCGGGCTCATCGAATGGGCCGTGGTCGATCCCGGCTCCGCCAACCTCGCGCTCGCGGACGCGATCGCCGCCGACCGCGAAGGCTTCGTCTACGTCAATTCCGAGGCGGAGGTGCGTCACGGCCTGGCGCTGGCCTCGCGGCACCGCTTCCATCCCGCCTATGCCTGCTACGAGCCGGGCTTCATCCGCCTCGGCGCGGCGCTGCACCGGCGCTATCGCGAGGCGCCGCAGCCGATCTATCGATTGATGTTCTCCGACCAGTTCACCTTCGGGTTTCCGCCGGAGCCCTTCGCCCTCGCCGCATTGGCGACGCTGCTGCAGCTGGAGGCGAGAGGCGCGCCTTGGATGATCGGCGGCCTCGGCGTCGACATCCTGCCGCTGATCCCCCATGCGGTGGCGGCGGGCGGCCATGTGCGCGTCGGCCTCGAGGATGCGCCGCACGGCAGCACGCGGCCGAACCTCGCCTGGGTCGAGGCGGCGGTGCGCGCGATCGAGAACACGGGCGCGATTGTGGCGAGCCCGGCGGAGGTGCGCCGCGCGCTCGCGCGATCCGCCGTCCACCGGGGAGGCCGCGGCCCAGTAGCGCCTATAACGGACGGAACCGTAAGGAGGTCGCCGCCCGTGATCCCTGTTGCCCGTTATCTGCTCATCTGGAGTTTTGCCGCCGCTCTCATTGGCGGTGTCTCGATCGTGCCGGCGACGGCGCAGACGGCGCCGCCCGCTGCCGGCATGCAGCTGCCCAGCGGCCCGCTCAACTACGATCAATTCAAAGCGTGGCAAATGGAACGCATGACGCGAGCCCGCGCCGTCGTCGACCAGCGCTTGGCCGCGCCAGGCCTCGCCGACGACCAGCGCCAGCGGCTGCTGCGCATCAAAGGGCAGCTGGACAAATTCGCCGGCATGCCGCCGGATCGGCAGGACAAGCTGCTGCACCGGCGCTTCGCGCGCCTCGACACCAACCGGGACGGCATGGTGGATCCCGCCGAATTGCAGGCCGGGCAGAAGCACGACCGCCTGCAGGGATTGACCGGCGGCGGGTAAGTCCGCGCTCCGTCGCGGCGCTTATCTCGCGACACCCGTCTGGCGGAACGCCGCCGGCGTGATGCCGCGCCGGCGCCGAAAGCTGCGCGTCAGGGCGCTCTGGTCGGAGAAGCCGACGGCGAGGGCGATTTCCGCGATCGGCGTCCGCGTGTGACGCAGCAGCTCCTCGGCGCGATCGAGGCGGATCGTCGCCAGCCGGTCGGCCGGCGTGTCGCCGGTCTCGCGGCGAAACCGCTCGTGAAACCGGCTGACGCTCATGCCCGCGAGCCGCGCCAGCTCGGCGACCGTCAGCGGCTCGCCGTAGCGCTCGTCGATCGCCGCCAGCGCGCGCAGGATCGGTCCGGCACTTCGATCCCGGCATGAGAATTGCCGGCCGAGGGAGTTGGCCAGCAAGGCCGCGGCGTGGCCGGCCGCCGCTTCGCCGAGCCGGCCGGAGGACGCCTCGCCCGAGACGTAGCGCGCGAGATGACCGAGCGGCTCGTCGATCTCAAAGAACGGCGATGCGGAGGCGCGGGCGACGATGCCATCCGGGAAAGCCGCCGCCGACGGAACATCGAAGACGACGAAGGCGTTCTCGCCGAGCGCCCGGAACGCATGCAGCGTTCCGCCGACCACCATCACGCCGCTATGGGCCGCGATCGAGCCGGCGGCGTCGCCGACCCGCATCTCCATCGCGCCGCGCACCGGCAGGACGATCTGGTGGAACTCGTGGGCGTGCGCGCTTTCGCCGCCGCCGTAGGATCGTATCGAGAGGCTCATGCGCCGACGCGTGCATCGTCAATCTCCTCACGCAAAGCCGATGGCGCACTCTACAAGTTTGGGAGATCCGGTCAAAGCGAGGGGAGGCGCGGTCAAGACGGCGCCGGCGGAGGCGTGCTAACCCTGGTGTCGCTTCACCCTGGAGAACGGAGAAGAGGACATGACGGGCGATCGCTGGGTCACGTTTGACTGCTTCGGCACCCTGGTCGACTGGCACGGCGGATACCGGCGGGCGCTGTCGCCGATCGCCGGCGCGCGCACCGACGAGCTCATCGGCGCCTACCACGAATTCGAGCGCGCGATCGAGGCGCAACGGCCGCATCGTCTCTACAAGGATGTCCTCACCACGGGTCTGGAGCAGGCCGCCCGGAAGATCGGTCTTTCCCTGCCGCCCGGGCAATCCGATGTACTGGTGCGGCAGTGGGGCGAGCAGCCGTTCTATGGCGATGTCGCCACCGCGCTCGGCGCCCTGCGCGAGGCCGGCTGGAAGCTCGCCATGCTGACGAACTGCGACAACGATCTCTTCGCGCGGACGCTCGAGCGCTTTCCGGTCCGACCCGATCTCGTCGTTACCGCGGAGATGGTGCGAAGCTACAAGCCGGAGCTCGGTCATTTCACCCGCTTCGAGCAGGAGACCGGCGTCGAGCGACGCAATTGGATCCATGCCGCCTGCAGCTGGTTCCACGACATCATGCCCGCGCAGCGCCTCGGCCTGCAGCGGGTCTGGGTGGATCGCGACAAGACCGGCCACGATCCTGCGGCGGCGACGCGGGTCCTCCCGAATCTGGTCGATCTGCCGAGGACGATATCGGAGATATGGCCGGGATAGGATCTAAGCCGGCGTCTTGCCGAACCGCTTCCGGAAGCTGCGCTGCCAGCGCGCGAGGTGGCGATGGCGGCGCGCCCAGGCGGCGTGGCGGAGGAGCTCGACGGCGGCGGGCTTCGCCCTGAAGGGGTCGAGGTCGTCGAAGCTCGGCGGGCGGTGCGCGGGGTCGTACATGATCCCCATGCCCGAGGTGGTCCCCAGCAGCAGCTCCCACGCCAGGTGATGGCGGCGGGCGACGCGTTCCAGCGCCGGATGCAGGTTGAACGACTGCACGTCGTGACAGAGATAGACGCAGCCCGGCGCCGCGTGCGCCCGCACCGCGGCGAAGTCGAGCTCCACCTGCTCCACCGAGTGAAAGCCGTCGATGAAGGCGAAATCCACCGGAGCCATGCCGTGCTCGCCGATGAGGCGGCCCACGTCGGTCGGCGAGATGCCCTGCACCGCGAGCGCTGGGAGGTTCTCCTCGGTGGCGATGCGGTTGGTGAGTTCGATCCCTTCGAGCGAGGCCGAGTCGAAGCCCGCGTCGATCGCCAGGATCTTGCCGGCGGGGTTGAGCAAGGCCAGCGCCAGGGTGCTCCAGCCGGCGGAATTGCCGATGACGAAGAGGCGGCGCGGCTGATAGTGCTCGAACAGGCACTCCAGAAAGTAGATCTCTTGCATGGAGATGCCGAGGCCCTCGGTCAGGCTCCTACCGTTCCGGATGAACCAGGTGAAGGGCGCATAGGGATGGTCGCCGAAATGGCTGGAATTGAGCCCGGTCGAGATCTCGATGCCGCGGCTCTCGTAGAGGCGGGTCAGGCGGGCAAGGATCGGCATCGCACCATGGGAGATCTGCTTCGCAAGGCGCTGCGTGCAGCGGGCCGCAGCGGGCCGGATGCTATCGCAAATCGCCGGCAGCGGCGAGGTCGATCGTCCGGTTCCCGCGCCCTGTCGGACTGTTGAATTGGCAGAGGCGCCAACGCATACTCGCGCCGAGTTCGAGCGCCGCGGCGCGCGCACCGAGAACTGCTCCAGGAAAGGCCTTGCTTATGTCATTGCTGCCGCGGCATCGCTCGTGGCGTCTGCCGTGGTCGGAGGGTCGCCGCCGGCGACGGCACCAGAACGTCGACGTCGCGCGCCGCTATCCTGACCTGGAGCCGGCGTTTCTGCCGCTTTACGAGACCTGCAAGCACGCGACGATGACCTCGGTGGAGCGCCTCTATGCGCTCTACAAGACTGTCGAGTACGTCGTGCGGAACGACATCGCCGGCGATTTCGTCGAGTGCGGCGTGTGGCGCGGCGGGTCGGTGATGATGATGGCGCTGGCACTGCAGAAGTTCGGCGACACCGGCCGGCGGATCCGCTGCTTCGACACCTTCGAGGGCATGCCGACGCCGGGCGATGCCGACATCCGCCACGACACCGGCGAGCGCGCGGCAGACATCATGGCGGTGACGGAGCGGGACGAGAACGCGGTGATCTGGGCGCTGGCGCCCCTCGAGCAGGTGCAGCGGAACGTCGCGTCGACGGGCTATCCCGCCGATCGTATCACCTATCACAAGGGCAAGGTCGAGGAGACCCTGCCGGCCCAGGCCCCCGAGCGCATCGCACTGCTGCGCCTCGACACCGACTGGTATGAGTTCGACGAAGCACGAGCTGGTCCATCTCTATCCGCGGCTGGTCGCGGGCGGCGTGCTGATCGTCGACGATTACGGCTACTGGCGCGGATCGCGGGATGCGACCGACGAATACTTTGCCGGCGCCGAGCGGTCACCGCTCCTGATCCGCGTCGACGCCACCGCCCGGATGGGCGTGAAGCCGGGCTAACATCAGAAAACCCTCTCCGCCACGAATTGTGGGGGAGAGGGTGCCGAGCGTAGCGAGGCGGGTGAGGTGGGGCGGTGGCGGCGGGGCGTTTGCTCGTTCAGAGTTTCGTTCTGCCAATTCCCCGCCCCACCTCACCCGGCCGCCGCTCCGCGGCGTCCACCCTCTCCCCCGCTGTCGCGGCGGAGAGGGGAAATGGGTCCGCCTCTACTTCTCCGTCATCGCGATCTCGGTGCTGCGGGTGCCGGCGCGGAGTCGCTCCACGTGGACGGCGACGCAGCCGTCGTAGGGGTTCTCGGCATAGAGCGCCTCGAAGAGCGCCAGCGCGTCCTCGGCTCCGGCCTCGAGGCGCTGATAGGCATGGCGATAGCGGGCGATGTAGTCGGCGGCCGCGCGCTCCTCGCTGAGGGGCTCGTTAATGCCGAGCGCCTGGGTCTTGCCCTTGACGACGACGAGGCCGATGGGTCGGAACGGCACGCCCTTGCAGTGGGCACGTGTCACCTCGCTGACGCAGATGCGGGTGCCGAAGAACTTGTTGAGGCCCTCGAGCCGCGAGGCGGTGTTCACGGCATCGCCGAGCGCGGTGTATTCGAAGCGCGACTGCGAGCCGAAATTGCCGACCGTCGCCAGACCGCTATGGACGCCGATTCGCGTGATGCCGAAGGGCACGCCGGCGGCGTTCTGCTCGGCGCGGAACTGCTCGGCGAAATGATCGAGCTCGAGCGCGCAGCTGATCGCCCGCTCCCCGTGATCGGGCTGATCACCGAAGGCGTTGAAGATCGCGAAGACGGCGTCGCCGATGAATTTGTCCACCATACCGTCGTATTTATGGATCACCTGGCACATGCCTTCGAGATAGCTGTTGAGGACATGCGCCAGGGTGTGCGACTCGACTCCTTCCGAGAGCGTGGTGAAGCCGGCGACGTCGGTGAAGAGGAACGTCATCTCGCGACGCTCGCCTTCCAGAGCCAGGCGCTTCGGATCCGCCACCAGCTGGTGCACCACCTTGGGCGAGACCATGCGCGAGAAGGCGCCCTGGATGAATTCCTTCTGCTTGCGCGCCTCGTGGCCGGTTACCGCCTCGCTGCCCCACATGGCGGTGGCGAAGGCGAAGCTGGGCGTCACCAGCGTGATCATGATCCCAGTGAAGTGGAAGAGCGCGCCGCCGCCGACCCACCAGAGCGCCACCGCGATGATGCCGAGCGGAATGCGCCAGTGCAGGCTGATGCGCGTGGAGATGCCGAGCGCCGTCCCCACCGCCGCCAGCACGATCGCCGAGAGAAAGTCGCCGAACTCGCCGATGCCCGGGGACATGCGCCCGCTGAGCAGCTGATCGATGGAATGGGCGTGCACGACGACACCGGGGATGATGCCCCTGTTCCCCTCATAGACCGCGGCGAAGGGCGTGCGATGGCGGTCGGTGAGGCTGAGCTCGGCGCCGATGAGCGCGATCTTGTTCTTGAACAGGACCGGCGGCAGCACGGCGACGTTCTGGGCCGGGATCTCGCCGAAGGGCTCGGTCTCGGCGTTGGGCCGGCCGCGCCAGGCGATCTCCACCTCCTCGGCCGGCGTCGCGACGCCGATCTTCGCCAGCAGCCCCCGGGCGAAGCCCGGGATATAGCTGCCGTCCGCCATCTGCCGGCCCGGCACCATCCAGCGCACGGTGCCGTCGAAGGCATCGGTCTTGATGTCCGCCATCACGCGATCCTGCGGCGGCACGAAGCCGTCGAGGAAGGCGCGCCGCTCCTTGTCGACGGCGCCGGACTCGTCGACGACGTCCTCGGGGGCGACGTAGCTCACCACCAGCGGCGTCTTCAGATCGGCGATTACCTGCTTGAGGTCGGCATCCTTCGCCGGCTCGGTCGGCTGATCGAACAGCACGTCGAGGCCGATCGCGCGCACGCCCTTGGCCTGGAGCGTCAGCAGGAGATCCGCCAGGAACTTGCGATCGATCGGCGAGCGGTAGGCGAAGCGCTCCAGTGTCTGCTCGGTGATGCCGATGACGACGATGTCGGAGCTTTGCGGCTGCGCCGGCGACAGCACCGTCAGCTCGAAATCGCGGATGAAGCGCTCGGCATATCCCAGGAAGGCGATGTAACGCACCGCCGCCGTCGCCACCAATGCGGCGATCACGGCGATCGCCACCGGCATCAATGCCTTCTTGAAGTCGATCGTCAATTCCGCCACCGGCCCAGTGGAAGAGGCACTAAAGCATCAATGGGCCGCGCCCGGTAGGGTGTCCCTCAGAACCGCGCGGCGGCGTTGAAGAGGAGCTTGGTGGCCTCGTGGCCGCTGTCGCTGCCGGGAACCGCCTTGAGGGTGCGCGCGCCCTCGACGCCCATGGTGAGGTTGTACGGCAGGGTCACCCGGACGCCGAGGCCGGTGGAGGCAACGGCGAGCCCGCCGCCGGTATTGGCGACCCGGTCCCAGATCTTCGCGGTGTCGAAGAAGGTATAGGGCTGGACGAGCGGCACGTAGTATTGGTCGAAATGCAAGTCGTAGCGCAGCTCCGCCGAGCCGCCGAGCCCGTGATCGCCGCTAAGCGCGCTCGGGTCGTAGCCGCGGCCGATCTGATAGCCGCCGAAGGTGATCTGCTCGCCCACCACCAGGGGCGCGAAGGCGTATTGCCCCTGGGCATTGAGGGCCAGCGTCACCGGGCCGGTCAGCACCTGGATGCGGCGCAGGTTGCCGGTGACTTTGGTGAAGTCGGTCTTGGCGCCCGGACGCGAGAGCTCCGGCGAGCCGTCGCCGGTGGCGCCGAGGATGGTGAGGCCCTGGGCCACGTCGAACGTCGCCGAGGAATTGCCGTTCCAGAAGCCGTTCTGGGTATATGTCGCCGCCAGATCCGCCACTCGCCACTTGTCATGGCTGAAGACCTGCCCGCCCAGCACGTTGACGGTGGCGTCCTGCACGGTGAAGCCGCCATCGAGATAGAAGCTCTGCTCGCGCGAGCGGATCACCGGGTAGCTGAGGCGCGGCCCATAGGCCAGGCTGTTGGTGGTGAGATCGGCGCCGGGGATGCCGGCGGGCGCGCCGTTCGAGACCAGTACCGAGGCGCTTCCTGTCAGCCCGTCGGTGCCGATCGGATGCTGGTAGCGCGCCCCGCCCTGGATGCGCTGGCTCGGCTGCGGCGAGCTCTGCACGTTGAGGCCGAGCTGGTCGCCGTCGTGCAGCGGCGAGTTCCATTCGACGTCGCCGCCCAGCGTCCATTGCCCGGTGAACTTCGAGCCGCGGTTGTCGAAGTTGAGGCCGCCGGTGATCGGCTGCTCGATCGACGTTCACCACGAGGTCGGAGGCGCCGGGCTGATCCGGCGACGGCCGCAGCAGGCCCGAGGCGGTGACGCCCGGCAGGTCGTTGCTGAGGAGGAGCGCCCGCTCCATCGGCGGCAGCTGCAGCGGCTTCGAGCCCAGCACCGGATTGGCATAGGAGGTGATGAGGTCGCGCACGCCGGGATCGCCGCCCTCGACCGCGAGGCCGTTCACATAGCCTTCCACCACATTGATGGTGAAGACGCCGTCGCCGACCCGCTGGGGCGGCACGTAGGCGCGGGTGATGATGTAGCCGCGCGCGCGGTACTTCGCCTCGATCTCGTCGGCGATGTTGAGGATGTCGCCGAGGCCCACCTCCTTGCCGATGAGCGGCTCGTAGAGCGGCCGCAGCTCCTCGGGCGAGAACACGGTGGCGCCGGTGACCCGGATATCCTTGAGCTGGAAGCGGAGCTGGTCCACCGCGCGCGGCACCGGCGAGCGCCGCGGCGTCTCGATGCTGAAGTCGAAGTTGTTCTCCGGCGGCGGCGAGGGCAGCGGCCGGTCGCGCCCGGGCTCCACCGCCCCCGGCAGAGTACGCGGAACCGTCTGTCCCAGCGCCGCGCCGGCCGACAGCAGGCCGATCAGCGCCACGCTCAGGACAAGCGCACTCCCCCGACGACCGCCTCGCCTATGCACCGATCCCCCGCCTCAATTCCACCCCATCCGCCTGCACCGTCCCCTCGCCTCGGCTCGCGCGGCATACCGGGACCCGCGGGCGTCGCTCGCCGCAACGGATACCACCGATCAGGAATACCCTCCACAACCCAGAGCTTCAATAAGGAACTACGGATGTAGCCGATCTGTCACACCGGCGCAGTGATCTCCACCACACCGAGATGCCCATTTGGTGGGCGGCGACGGGATACCGAGGAGCGGAGGTCGCGTTCTAGGCTGCTCTCTGGCCCAGCCTCGAGCTCGGCTCAGCCGAAGGCTTCCTGCAGCGTGAGATAGAAGGCGAAGAGGAAGCCAGCGACGGTCGGCAGAACCACCAAGGATCCGCCCTCATCGATCGATTCCGGAATCATGGCATGGGCAATGAGCGCCAGCACCGCACCGCCCGCCAATGCCTCGGAGAAGACGGCCATGAGGGAGTCCGCGCCGCTGATGAACGCCTTCCCCGCCGCCGCCGCCACCAGGCCGGCGACCAGGACGGTCGACCATAGGCCGAAGATCACGTTCGGCCGATAGCCGGCCTTGCGCAGCATGGCGGCGCTCGCGGCCGCCTCGGGAATGCCGCCGAGGAACATCCCCATGACCAGGGGAAGCGACATGCTCCCGAGGCCCGCGAACTTCGATCCGATGACGAGACAGCCCGGAATCGTGTCGAGGATGTTGCCGAGCACGATGGCGAGGCCGGAGCCATGGCCGACCTCCGCCAGAAGCCTGTTGGCCTCGTTGCGGCTGATGTGGTCGAGGCTGCTGCTCGCCACCTTGGCCCAGGTAGCGGGATCGGAGCCGCCGGAGCTCAGATTGCTGACCGCGCGCTCGTGGCTCAGGCGCTCGACCGCAGCGGCCAGCCGCTGGTCGTGGGACAGCAGGCGGTCGAAATCCTCCTTGCCGATCTCCAGGAGATCGGTAGCCACTGGCGCACGGACGGTGGCGGTACGCGGGCCGCCGCTCAGCAGCGCCATCTCGCCGAAGGCCTGACCCTCGCCGAGCTCGGCGATCGGCTGCGCCGCCGTCCCGCCGGCGAGCACCTCTACCTTGCCGCGAGCGACGATGTAGAGCGCGTCGCCGGGCGCGCCGGCCAGAAAGACGGTCTCGCCGGGCTCCAGGTGCCGGGAGCGGACGCAGGGCAGGATCGCCTCGATCTCCTCCGGCGGCAGATGGCGCAGCAGGTCGCAACGGGACAACAGCGCGATGGTCTCCGCGGTATTTTCCCGCTTGAGCTCCTGGGCGAATTCGCGAAACCGGGTCTGGTAGCGGACGGCGGCGCCCTTCTTTTCCAGAAAGAGCGAGGCGGCATAGTAAAAGCTGGCGCCGAGGGCGAAGCCGCCGCCGACGAAGGCCCAGGCGAGGCCGGCGCCGAACCCGCGCTGATGCAGTGTCTCCGCGCCCTGATAGGCCAGATCGATGGCGAGCGCGCTGATGAGAGCGCCGGCGGAAAACGCGAGGATGCAGGCAAGCAGCCGCTTGGAGAACGGGACGTAGAGGCCGACCGCAGCACCCGCCATGACCGACGAGGTGGTCCCGAGACCGAGGAGAGAGACGAGCGCGATCTCGGGGACGCTGGTCACGGTCGGCCGGCCGCTCCCGCCGCCACGGCGGGTGGGATGCCCTGGGGCAGCTTCGGGCGGAGCCGCTTCTGGCCGAGGAACAGCAGGATCGGCGAGGCGATGAAGATCGACGAGGAGGTGCCGACGACGATGCCGAAGATGATGGTGAGGGCGAAGCCGCGGATCGCCTCGCCGCCGAGAACGGCGAGCGGCACGATCGAGAGCAGCACCGTCAGCGAGGTCGCCACCGTCCGGCCGAGCGTCTGATTGATGCTGCGGTCGATCAGCTCGCGCAGCGGCGTGGTCTTGTACTTGCGCAGGTTCTCGCGGATGCGGTCGTAGACGACGATCTTGTCGGTAACGGAGTAGCCGATCAGCAGCATGATCGCCGCCACCGAGTTGAGATCGAACTGGATCTGCGTGACGGCGAAGAAACCGACGGTCTTGGTGACGTCGAGGAGCAGGGTGCCCACCACGCCGACGCCGAACTGCCAGTCGAAGCGGAACCAGATGTAGATGAGGACGCCGACAAAGGAGAGGCCGACCGCCAGCAGGCCGGTGCGGAAGAGCTCGCCGCTGACGCGGGCGCCGACCACCTCAAGCCGCCGGATTTCGGCTGCCGGGGAGCTTTGCCGCCACCATCTCCGTGATCGCCTTGGCGCGCGGCCTCGCCTTGCGCCTGCCGGTCGAGCTTGACCAGCACGTCGGTCGGCGAGCCGAACTGCTGCACCTGCGCGTGCCGAATCCCAGACCGTCGAAGGCGGCGCGGACCACGCCGGTATCCGTCGCCTGCGCCAGGCGCAGCTCGACCACGACGCCGCCCTCGAAATCGATGCTGTAATTGAGGCCCGGCTAGAAGAACAGCACGATCGAGAGCGTGCTGAGCACCGCCGACACGATGAGGCCGGCGAAGCGGCCGCGCATGAAGCGAATCGAGGTATTGTCGGGAACCAGGCGCAGCGGGCGCATCAGGACTTGCCTCCGGTGGCATGCTGGGCGCTGACGCGGGACGCCTTCGGCCGAAAGCGCTGTACCAGCCGCATCGCGATATAAGGCAGGATCACGCCAACCGCCAGCACCTCGAAGAGATAATCGACGTGGCGATCATAGACCCAGCCATAACCCTGGTCGCACCAGAGCACGTCCTCGCCGCGCCGGATCTGCCGCTTCATCGCCTCGAGCTGACCGAGGTTCTGCGCCTGTGCCAGCTCGCTCGCGTGGGTCTCGAAGCCGCGCAGGAGCGCGCCGCCGCCCGCCTGCGGATCGAAGCCAGGATCGGGCGGGCCGTAGTCGCTGGCATAGAGGCATGCCATCGCTCAGGCCCGGTCCGGATCGCCCGCGACAAGCCGCCGCTCGGCGGCCGCGAGGATGCGCCGCAGCAGGTCGGCATAGCCGATCCCCGCGAGGGCCGCCATCTTGTTGAGCTTGCCATCCCAGCACCAGCCGGGATTCGGATTCACTTCCAGGAGCCTGATCTCGCCCCCGGCATCGGCGCGGAAATCGACGCGGGCGTAGTCGCGGCAGCCGAGGCGCCGGAACAGCCGCGCCACGTGCTCGACCAGCCGGCGCTCGACATCGGCCGGGAGCGCCGCCCGCTTGTAGCGGATCTGCGTCGAATAGGGCGATTGCGGATCCCATTTCGAGGCATAGGCAAGGATCGGCGGCAGCGATCGATCGAGGGCGCTGTAATCGACCTCCAGAATAGGGAGCGGCTCGAGTCCGTACTCGGGATTGCCGATGACGCCCACGGAGTATTCGGCGCCGGCGAGATACTCCTGCATCAGCAGCGGCACGCCCGGCAGCAGGGCACGCAGCCGGCGGATCGTCTCCAGCGCCTGCTCCGCGGTCGTGACGACGGAGCGGTGATCGATGCCGACGGAATTGTCGCCAAGGCAGGGCTTGATCAGCGCCGGCAGCGGCCCGGCGATGCCCGTCAGAGGATCGTCGGCGCCGATCAGGATCTCCCGCGGCGCCGGCACGCCCAGCGTCCGCGCGATGTCGGTCACCACGGACTTGTCGTAGCAGGTCGTGAGGCAACCCGGCCCCGCGCCGGTATAGGGGATGCCGAGGACATCCAGCATCGCTGGGACATGGGCCTCCAGCAGCGCGTCGTTGTTGTAGCCCTCGTCGCAGAGATTGAGCACGAGGTCGGGCCGCCGGGATTGCAGCGATGACATCAGCGAGGCGTGATCGTCGACGAAACGGAAGCGATAGTCCCCAAGCTTCGCCAGCGCCGCGCGGAGCGCGACGATGGTCTCCCGGTCCGCCTCGCCGAAAGCGCCGCCGGGCTTCACCTTGTCGGGGCGGCGCGGGTCGCCCATGACCACCGCGACCTCGCGGCAGCCGCCGGCGGCGCGGGCGGTCACCAGGGTGCGGCGCGCCATCATGCCGAGATCGCCCTCGCTCTCGGACCGCGCTTCGGTGAGATCGCGGAACCCCACCGCCTCGAAGCCCAGCTTTTCCAGCAGAGGCGGAGATGCGGGCGCGGCTGTAGAGCCGCTCGGCGAAGAAGCGGTCCGCGACCACGCCACGCTCGACCTGCATGATGATCTCGCGGGTGACCAGGCGATCGCCGTCGGCGGAGAGCGCGCGCTCCCGGCAGACCAGCGCGCGGCTGTCGAGCCATTCCCAGGACTGCTTCTCGAAATTCTCGCGCAGCCAGTCGCCGTCGACGAGGTCGAGGGCAAGCCGCCCGCCGGGCCGCAGCAGCCGTCGGGCGTTGCGCAGCAGCGCCGCGTCATCCTCGGCGCCGGCGAAATAGCCGAAGGAATTGCCGAGGATGACGGCGCAGTCGAATTGGCCCGGCTTGCCGCCGGCCCAGCGGCCATCGCCCTCGAGGAATTTGACCGAGAAATTTCCGTCGCGGGCGCGGCGGCGGGCGAGATCGAGGAGGTAGTGCGAGAGATCGACGCCGGTGATGTCCTGGAAGCCGCGGCGCGCCAGCTCCAGGGAATGCCGGCCCTGGCCGCAGCAGAGGTCGAGCACGCGATCGCCGGGCTCGAGGGCGACGGCGTCGATCACGGCCTCGACGTCGGCGCGGGTGTTGTGGTCGTTCTCGAAGACGTCGCCGTCGGTCTTGAGATAGAGATCGTCGAAGATCGCCCGCCACCAGTCCGGCCGCACATGCGCCTCGAAATCGGTGACGCGGCCCGGCGAGCGCTGGAAGTCCAGCACGGCGGCGCTGCCCGCGGCCTTAGGCGGGCCCGCGCGCAGCGCCCGCCGCGCAAATCGCCTGGGTGGGTCCGGCTCGACGGCTACGGTCATCGTCAAACTCCGAGAACGAGGGGCACGGGCGTCGCTCAGACCACGCCGCGCACGAGGCAGTTGATGGCGAAGAAGGCGCAGGTGCTGTCCCAGTAATTGAGGACGGCGGCGTTGAACGCGTCCTTGCGGAGCGCGGCGATCAGACCGTCCATGGCGGCGGCGGCGGAGCTCATCAGCACCATCGCCTGCAGCGGATGCTGCGGGCTCGCGGCCACTGACCACAGCACCATGAAGGCGAAGACGATGACGAAGCGCCGCAGCACATGGCTCGACTGCGGATCGAGGGCGAGGCGCGCGCAGGATTTGGGCTGCATGACCGCCCGCCTACTCCGTGCCCTCGGCGATCTCTTCGATGCGGACCCGGGCGAGGCCGCGCGCCTCGATCCCGAGGCTGCGCGCCGCCGCCTGGGAGAGGTCGATGACGCGGCCATAGCCGGGACCGCGATCGTTGATGCGGACGGTCACCGAGCGGCCGGTCGCGAGATCGACGACGCGGACTTGCGTCTGCAGCGGAAGAGTGGGATGCGCCGCGGTGAGCGCCATGCGGTCAAACGGCTCGCCGCTCGCGGTCTTGCGGCCCTGATAGTGCTGACCGTACCAGGAGGCGACGCCGCTGAGGCAGGACGCGGAGGCGGTCTGGCGATCGCCGGCGCAGGGCTGGGCGCCCAGCGCCTCGGAGGCAGTCAGGGGCGCCAGAACGGAGAACACCGGCAACAGGGCGAGGAGGCGTTGTGTGCGGGTCATTGCCAGCTCGGCTGCGGTTCAGCTGCAGGAGCCAAAGAGCGAAGGACGGTTGGGATCGAGCTTGGCGGCGACGTAGAGCTCGCCGATGTGCAGCTCGATCATGACAGGCGTGCCGTCGCATTCGTGCCGCACGAAGGCCTCGGCACTGCCAGGGCCGTCGAAGGCATGCTCCATGGCGCTGCCCGGCCGCTGCACCAGCCAGCGATTGGCCCAGACGCGGGTGATCCGGAACACCGGCAGGCGGTCCTTGCGCGGCGGCAGCGGCGCCGGCTCGCGCGGCGGCTCGCCACCGGTGCGCACGCTGCCCGCAAAGCGCTGCAGGAAGCGCCGCCACAGCGATTCCGAAGGCGCCGTGCCGGCTGCGACCGACAGCTCGCTGTCCCAGCAATGATCGAGTGAGGTCATGGTACCAGCCCGCGATCAGTGATGCCGGGACGCAGCCGCATCGTCGACGACGACGGAGGCGCGGTTGCTGCCGGTCTCGAACAGCGCGAAGCGGACGGCGTCACGCTGGGTCAGAAAGACGCCTTCGATGAGGCCGTGCCGCTCGCGGGCCACCCACTGTCCGCGCGCATTCTGCGCCACCACGAAGGAGCGGCTCTGCGACGCCGGGACGGCGGGAATGACGAGGGAACCCTGCAGCATGGTGAAAACTCCTGTGACCGAGTTGGCGGCGGTGCCGGATCAGCCGTGAAAGTGGAACGACGCCGGCATGTAGAACCAAGCCCTGAGCGCGATCAGGCCGAACGCGACCGCCAGGATGGCGATGATGCCGGGCAGGTCGCGCAGGAACTCGCGGAAGCGGCTCCTGCCGCCGGCGAGATCGTTGGCAACCGAGACCGCCTCGTAGCGGTCCTCCGGCGTGGTGTGGAGATAGTCGATGGCGGACATGGCTTTGCCCTTTGCGTTTACCAGGCGCCGGCGCTCCGGACGCCCCTGATGGGATCTGCACAAGAGAAGGCGACGAACCCGTATGAATTCGAGATGAAAATCCCCGTAGTGTCATAAAGACCACGTAAGCTCAGGAGAAATGCGCGGAGAGCATCCGCGCCAGGATCCAGAGCTTGAGGGCGACGAGACCGCCGAGCCCCAGCAGAAGAACGCCCGCGACCGCATGAGTTCGCCACGCGCCGCGCGAGCTCTCCGCTCCCTCGATGACCCGCTCCGCGCGCATGAGGGTCTCCGCCTCCGGCCGTCAATGCCGCGCAACGAAGGCGGCGACGACGTTGACCGCCACGATGATCAGCGCGCAGCCGGCCAGCGTCCAGCCGAGCTCCCGCAGCACCTCGGCCTGAGAGCGATCGGACTCCGCCGAATCGGGCGGCGCGCGGCGCGCGGGCATTTCCAATGCCGCGCGGCCGCTGCCCTCTCCCCCGATATTTCTCATGACACTCACCCCGGCCCCGCTGATTGCGTGCCTCCTCAGTAGGTCGCGGACGGATAAAAAATCGAGACGGGTCTCGGCGACGCGCCATAAAGACGCTGGATAAGCCTGAGGCTGCTGCGGTTTTTTGAATCTTTATGCGGTTTTTATGCGCCGCCGATTGGAAGCGCCTCGATCCTTTATCGCGCGATGCCATATACGCTGCAGCGTCAGCGCCGGCCGTCAGGAAGGTGCGAGGAGCGCCCGGGGACGGGCGCAATGCTGACATAGATCAACGCGGAGTGAGGCAACTCCGTCCCACATCAATTATTCTCGCTTCACCGGCCCGCCGCTGCCGACCTCGGCACAGGTCCCGGAAGGAGAGTTCGATGCTCGACATAGTGATGCTGGTGCTGGGCCTGGGCTTCTTCGTCCTGGCGCTCGGCTTCGTCGCCGCCTGCGACGGCATGTGAGGAGAGGCCCATGATTTTCGACTACGTGCTCGGCTCCCTCGTGAGCCTCTTGATCACCGCCTACCTCGTCTACGCGCTCGTGCGGCCCGAGCGGTTCTAGGAGTCCTGTCATGACCTTGAATGGTTGGCTTCAGATCGCGCTCTATTGCGTGGTCATCATCGCGATCACGCGGCCGTTCGGCGGCTACATGACGCGCGTCTTCGCCGGCGAGCGGACGTTCCTGAGCCCGGTGCTCCGGCCGATCGAGCGCGCGATCTATCAGGTCTGCGGCGTCGACGAGACGCAGGAGCAGCATTGGCTGGTCTATGCCGTCGCCCTGCTGTTCTTCAGCGTCGCGGGCTTCGTCACGCTCTATGCGCTGCAGCGGCTGCAGGCGGTGCTGCCGTTCAATCCGGCAGGGCCAGAGCGCGGTCGAGCAGAGCCTCGCCTTCAATACCGCCGTGAGCTTCGTCACCAACACCAACTGGCAGTCCTACGTGCCGGAAACCACCATGAGCTACCTCGTCCAGATGGCGGGGCTCACGGTGCATAATTTCCTGTCGGCGGCGACCGGCATCGCGCTGGCGATCGCGCTGGTGCGCGGCTTCGCGCGCCGCTCGGCGAAGACCATCGGCAATTTCTGGGTCGATCTCACCCGCTGCACGCTCTACATCCTGCTGCCGATCTCGATCGTCGTCGGGCTCTTCTTCGTCTGGCAGGGCATGCCGCAGAACCTCGGCGCCTATGTCGACGCCACCACGCTCGAGGGCGCCAAGCAGACCATCGCGCAAGGCCCGGTCGCCTCCCAGGAGGTGATCAAGATGCTCGGCACCAATGGCGGCGGCTTCTTCAACGCCAACTCCGCGCATCCCTACGAGAACCCGAACGCGCTCACCAACTTCATCCAGATGCGTGCTGATCTTCTCGATCGGCGCCGGCCTCACCAACGTGCTCGGCCGCATGGTCGAAGGACGAGCGCCAGGGCTGGGCGATCTTCGCCGCCATGGGCGTGCTGTTCCTGATGGGCGTCACCACCGCCTACTGGTCCGAGGCCGCCGGCAATCCCGCCTTCGCCGCCCTCAACGTCGACCAGGCGCCGAGCGCGCTGCAGGCCGGCGGCAACATGGAGGGCAAAGAGGTCCGCTTCGGCATCGCCAACTCCGCGCTCTTCGCGACCATCACCACCGACGCCTCCTGCGGCGCGGTCAACTCCATGCATGACAGCTTCATGCCGCTGGGCGGGCTGGTGCCGATGCTCAACATCCAGCTCGGCGAGATCATCTTCGGCGGCGTCGGCTCCGGCCTCTACGGCATGCTCGCCTTCGCCATCGTCGCCATGTTCGTCGCCGGACTGATGGTCGGCCGCACGCCGGAGTATCTCGGCAAGAAGCTGGAGGCGAAGGAGGTCAAGATGGCCATTCTCGCCATCCTGATCCTGCCGCTCTCCATGCTGGGCTGGACCGCGCTCGCCGTCGTGCTGCCGGCCGGGCTCGCGGGCCCGCCAATCCCGGGCCGCACGGCTTCAGCGAGATCCTCTATGCCTATACCTCCGGCACCGGCAACAACGGCAGCGCGTTCGCCGGGATCAGCGCCAACACGCTGTTCTACAACCTGACCATCGCCGGCGCGATGCTGATGGGCCGCTTCCTCTTCGTGATCCCGCTGCTGGCGGTGGCGGGCTCGCTCGCCGCGAAGAAGCTGGTGGCGCCGTCGGCCGGCACCTTCCCGACCCAGAGCCCGCTCTTCGTGGGCCTGCTGGTGGGCGTGATCCTGATCGTCGGCGGCCTCACTTACTTCCCGGCCCTCGCGCTCGGACCGGTGGTCGAGCAGATCGCCATGAACCACGGCACGCTCTACGCCGCCGCGCCTTGATCAACGAGATCCTTCTCTAAGGACGCATCACCATGACATCAGTCTCTCCCGTCGCTCCCTCGCCGCACACCGGCCTCTTCAAGCGCCATGTGCAGCCGCTGTCGCTGTTCGACCGCTCGCTCGTCGTGCCGGCGATCTGGGGCGCGTTTCGCAAGCTCGACCCGCGGACGCTGGTCAGGAATCCCGTCATGTTCGTGGTGGAGATCGTCTCCGTCCTGACCACGATCTTTTTCCTGCGGGATCTATTCATCGGCGGTGCTTTCGCCGGCGAGACCGCGGGCTTCTCCGGCCAGATCGCAGCCTGGCTCTGGTTTACCGTGCTCTTCGCCAACTTCGCGGAAGCGATCGCCGAGGGCCGCGGCAAGGCGCAGGCGGAAACGCTGCGCCGCACCCGCACCGAGACCATGGCGAAGCGGCTCACGGGCGCCGACGGCCGCCGCTTCGAGCAGGTGGCCGCCGCGAAACTGCGCCAGGGCGACCTGGTGCTGGTGGAGGCCGGCGACACCGTGCCCAGCGACGGCGACGTCATCGAAGGCATTGCGTCGGTCGACGAATCCGCCATCACCGGCGAATCGGCCCCTGTCATCCGCGAGAGCGGCGGCGACCGCTCGGCGGTCACCGGCGGCACCCGCGTGATCTCCGACTGGATCAAGGTGAAGATCACCGCCGCCCAGGGCTCGACCTTCCTCGACCGCATGATCGCCCTCGTCGAGGGCGCGGTTCGCCAGAAGACGCCGAACGAGATCGCCCTCAATATTCTGCTGGCGGGCATGACGATCATCTTCGTCTTCGCCACCGTGACGATCCCGAGCTTCGCCTCCTATGCCGGCGGCGCGGTCTCGGTGGTGGTGCTGATCGCGCTCTTCGTGACCCTGATCCCGACCACCATCGGCGCCCTCCTCTCCGCGATCGGCATCGCCGGCATGGATCGCCTGGTGCGCTTCAACGTGCTGGCGATGTCCGGCCGCGCCGTCGAGGCGGCGGGCGACGTCGACACGCTCCTCCTTGACAAGACCGGCACCATCACGCTCGGCAATCGCGTCGCCAGCGAGTTCCTGCCGCTGCCCGGCGTCACCGAGGCCGAGCTCGCCGACGCGGCGCAGCTCTCTTCGCTGAGTGACGAGACCCCGGAGGGCCGCTCCATCGTCGTGCTCGCCAAGGAGAAGTACAAGCTTCGCGGCCGCGAGATGGCGGCGCTCAACGCCAGGTTCGTGCCCTTCTCGGCGCAGACCCGCATGAGCGGCATCGACGTCGAGGGCCAGACCATCCGCAAGGGCGCCGTCGATTCGATCCTGAATTTCGTGCGTCAGCAGACGAAGAACGCCAACATGCCGGCGCCGGCGCAGCTCCAGCCCATCGTGGAGAAGATCTCCAAGTCCGGCGGCACGCCGCTGGCGGTCGCCAAGAACGACCGCATCCTCGGCGTCATCCACCTCAAGGACATCGTCAAGGGCGGCATCCGCGAGCGCTTCTCGGAGCTCCGCCAGATGGGCATCCGCACGGTCATGATCACCGGCGACAATCCTTTGACCGCCGCGGCGATCGCCGCCGAGTCCGGTGTCGACGATTTCCTGGCGCAGGCGACGCCGGAGGACAAGCTGAAGCTGATCCGCGAGGAGCAGGCCAAGGGCAAGCTGGTCGCCATGTGCGGCGACGGCACCAACGACGCGCCGGCCCTCGCCCAAGCCGATGTCGGCGTCGCCATGAACACCGGCACGATGGCGGCCCGCGAGGCCGGCAACATGGTGGACCTCGACAGCGATCCCACCAAGCTCATCGAGATCGTCGCCATCGGCAAGCAGCTCTTGATGACCCGCGGCGCGCTCACCACCTTCTCGATCGCCAACGACGTCGCCAAGTACTTCGCCATCATCCCGGCGATGTTCGTGGCCTTCTATCCGCAGCTCGGCGTGCTGAACGTGATGCACCTGACGACGCCTCAGAGCGCCATCCTGTCGGCGATCATCTTCAATGCGCTGATCATCATCGCGCTCATCCCGCTGTCGCTGCGCGGCGTGACCTATCGGCCGGCCGGCGCCGCCAGCATCCTGCGCCGCAACCTGCTGATCTACGGCATCGGCGGCATCATCGTGCCCTTCATCGGAATCAAGGCCATCGACCTCATCGTCACCGCGATCGGCCTCGCCTAAGGAGCCAAGTCCATGTTGAAGCAGATCCGCCCCGCCATCGTGATGATCGTCGTTATGACGGTGATTACGGGCCTCATCTATCCCCTGGGCATGACCGGGGTCGCGCAGCTGATCTTCCCGCGCCAGGCGAACGGCAGCCTGATCGAGAAGGGCGGCAAGGTGATCGGCTCCGAGCTGATCGGGCAGAACTTCGAGGACGCCAAGTATTTCCACGGCCGGCCGTCGGCGACCACGGAGCCGGACCCGAAGGATGCGACGAAGACCATTTCGGTGCCCTACGCCGCCGACAATTCCAGCGGCTCCAACGCCGGCCCCACCGCCCAGGCTCTGGTGGACCGCGTGAAGGATGACGCCGGCAAGCTGCAGGCCGACAACGCCGGCAAGATCCCAGTCGACCTCGTCACCACCTCGGCGAGCGGACTCGACCCCGACATCACGCCGGCCGCCGCCTACTTCCAGGTCGATCGGGTCGCGAAGACCCGGGGACTGCCGGCGGAGAAGGTGCGCCAGCTGGTCGCCGACCAGGTCCAGGGCCGCACCCTCGGCATCCTCGGCGAGCCGCACGTCAACGTGCTCCAGCTCAACCTGGCGCTCGACGCCCTTAAATAGCTCTCCGCGCGCCGGCGTGGTAAATCAGGCTCCGGTCCCGGCCGACGAAGCCGGGATCGGAATGAAAGGCCTGAAGAGCCGCCCATGACGGTGCCGGAGCAGACGCGAAGCGAGCAGCGGCCCTCGCCGGAGGCGCTCCTGGCCGAGGCCGAGGCGGAGCACCGGGGCAAGCTCAAGATCTTCCTGGGTGCCGCCCCCGGCGTCGGCAAGACCTACGAGATGCTGCAGGCGGCGTCCGCGCGCAAGCGCGATGGCACCGATGTCGTGATCGGCGTGGTGGAGACCCACCACCGTATCGAAACCGAGCAGCTGGTGCGCGGCTTCGAGATAGTCCCCCGCCGCCACGTCGACTATCGCGGCCAGGCGATCGACGAGATGGACATCGACGCCATCCTGGCGCGACGACCCAAGCTGGTTCTCGTCGACGAGCTCGCCCACACCAACGCGCCCGGCAGCCGGCATCCCAAGCGCTATCTCGACGTCGAGGAGCTGCTCGCCGCGGGGATCGACGTCTACTCCACCCTCAACATCCAGCACGTCGAGAGCCTCAACGACGTGGTGGCGCAGATCACCCGCATCCGCGTCCGCGAGACGGTGCCGGACAGCATCGTCGACCGCGCCGACGAGGTCGAGGTGGTGGACCTGACGCCGGCCGACCTGATCCAGCGCCTCCACGAGGGCAAGGTCTACGTCAAGGACCAGGCCCACCGCGCGCTCCGCCACTATTTCAAGCCCGGCAACCTGGCGGCACTCAGGGAGCTGGCGCTTCGGCGCACGGCGCAGCGCGTCGACGAGCAGATGCTGAGCTATATGCAGGCTCACGCCATCGCGGGTCCATGGCCCGTGAGCGAGCGCCTGCTGGTCTGCGTCAACGAGACCCAGCTCTCGGCCCAGGTGGTGCGCCAGGGCCGCCGGCTCGCCGACCAGCTCAAGGCACCGTGGACGGCGATCTATGTGGAGACCGCGCGGCACCATAGGCTCTCGGAAGTGGAGCGCGACCGCATCGCCGACGTCCTGCGCCTCGCCCAGCAGCTCGGCGCCGAGACCATCACGCTGCCCGGCGGCGACGTCGCCAAGGACGTCCTCGACTACGCCAAGGCGAACAACGTCACCCAGATCGTGATCGGCAAGTCCATGCGCTCGCGCTGGTTCGAGCTGGTGCACGGCTCGGTCTCCTGGGAGCTGATGCGGCGCTCCGGCAAGATCAGCGTGCAGATCGTCGCCAGCGAGGGCGAGGCGGTACCGGAAAAGACCGTGCAGACCCGCGTCGATGGCGAAGGGATCGACTTCGTTCCCTACCTCACGACCACGCTCACCGTGGCGGCGGCGCTGCTGTTCGCCCTCGTCATCGACCGCTTCATCCCGGTGTCCAACATCTCCCTGGTCTTCCTCTCGGCGGTGCTGTTCAGCGCCATCGTCTATGGGTTGCTGCCGTCGCTTTACGCGACCTTGCTCTCGGTGCTGGCCTATAACTTCTTCTTCCTGCCGCCGGTCTACACCTTCACCATCGCCGATCCCGCCAACGTGGTGGCGCTGGTCTTCTTCGGCATCGTGGCGGTGTTCACCAGCAACCTGACCGCGCGCACCCGTAGCCAGGTGGTGACCGCCCAGGCCCGAGCGAAAGCGACCGCGGAGCTCTACGCCTTCAGCCGCAAGGTCGCCGCCGTCGGCGATCTCGACGACCTGCTCTGGGCCACCTGCTACCAGATCGCCTCGATGCTGAAGGTGCGGGTGGTGTCGCTGCTGCCGGAAGGCACGGAGATCGTGGTGCGCGCGGGATATCCGCCCGAGGACGAGCTCGACCAGGCCGATATCGCCGCCGCCAAATGGGCCTGGGATCACAACCGGCCGGCGGGCCGTGGCGCGGACACGCTCCCCGGCGCCAAGCGCCTCTTCCTGCCGCTCCGCACCGAGCGCGGCGCCGTGGGCGTCATCGGCATCGACCGCGAGCGACCGGGCCCGCTCCTCACTCCCGACGAGCGGCGCCTCCTCGACGCGCTCACCGATCAGGCGGCGGTCGCGATTGAGCGCATCCGGCTTGCCGACGACATCGACGAGGCCCGCGTGATGGCGGAGACCGAGCGGCTGCGCTCCACCCTGCTCTCCTCGATCTCCCATGATCTCCGCACGCCCCTCGCCTCGATCCTGGGTTCGATCACCGCCCTTCGGGGCATGGTGAGCGAGGCGTCGGCGGGCGCCGAGCTGATGACGACCATCCAGGACGAGGCCGAGCGCCTCAACCGCTTCGTCGGCAACCTCCTCGACATCACGCGGCTTGAATCCGGGACCCTCGAGTTCCGCCTCGAGCTCGTCGATCTCGCCGAGATCGTGGAGACCGCGCTCCGCCGCGCCGGCCGACTGCTGGCGCATCACCGCGTCGAGGTGAGCCTTACCGCCGACCTGCCGATGGTGAAGGTGGACGTCGTGCTGTTCGAGCAGGTGCTGTTCAACCTCCTCGACAACGCGGCCAAATACGCGCCGAAGGGATCGGCGATCACCCTCGCTGCGCACACCGATGAGGACGAGGTCGTGATCGAGGTGACGGACGAAGGTCCGGGAATTCCGTCCGACGAGCTCGAGCGCATCTTCGACAAGTTCCATCGGGCCCGTGCCGGTGACAGCAAGACGGCGGGAACCGGGCTCGGCCTCGCGATCTGCCGCGGCTTCGTCGAGGGCATGGGCGGCCGCATCTCGGCCGCCAACCGCGCCGACCGCTCCGGCGCCCGCTTCACCATCGAGCTGCCGGTCGAGCCCGCGGCCGCCACCGTGCCGGAGACGCCGCAGTGACTAGGCGCCCGCGCATCCTGGTGGTGGACGACGAGGCGGCGATCCGCCGCTTCCTCAAGGCCGGTCTCGTCGCCGCCGGTTACGACCTGATCGAGGCGGAGACCGGCGGCGCGGCGATCGAGCTTGCCGCGCGCGAGGAGCCCGATGCGGTGATCCTCGACCTCGGCCTTCCCGACATGGACGGGCTGGAGGTGCTGCAGCAGGTGCGCCGCACCTCGCTGGTGCCGGTGATCGTACTGTCCGTGCGCAACGACGAGAAGGGCAAGGTCTCGGCCATCGATCTCGGCGCCGACGACTACATGGTCAAGCCCTTCGGCATGGACGAGCTGCTGGCGCGCGTGCGAATGGCGCTCCGGCACGGGCTGCAGCAGCAGGGCGAGGCGCCGGTATTCCGCTCCGGCGACCTCACGGTTGATCTGGTGCGGCGGGTGGTCACCCTCGCGGGCAAGGAGATCAAGCTCTCCGCCAAGGAATACGACCTGCTCCGCATGCTGGTGATGCACGCCGGCAAGGTGCTGACGCATCAGTTTCTGCTGCGCGAGGTCTGGGGCCCGGCGCATACCGAGGACGTCCAATATCTCCGCGTCTATGTCAGGACCTTGCGCGAGAAGCTGGAGGAGGAGCCGACCCGGCCGCGCTACATCCTCACCGAGACCGGGGTCGGCTACCGCCTCAAGGCACCGGAGTAGGGCGGAACCGAGTTTGCTGACTCCATTCTTGTTGCGTCATGCCCGACCTTGTCCCACGCTGTCCGGTTCCGGTTTCAGCTCCATTGGAGCAGCAATTGATTGGGGTTGAGTATTGGGGTTGGCTCGGTGTGGAGCAGGCGGTCGATGCGTCTGCGGTGCATCAGGTTGGCGCGGACCAGCCTGGCGAAGGCGAGGGGGCCGTGGAGGCCTTTCTGGGCGGATTGAGCGAGGCGGAGCAGCAGGAAGGCGATCAGGGCGACGGCGATCTGGATGCGGATGGCGTTCTCGGAGGTGCCGAGGAAGCGGGTGATCCTGAGGGTCTGCTTGACCCAGCGGAAGAACAGCTCGATGGCCCAGCGCCGCTTGTAGAGATCGGCGATCTCCTGGGCGCTGGCGTCGAGATCGTTGCAGAGAATACGCAGCACTTTGCCGGTGTCGGTCACGAGCCGCACCTCGCGCACCGCCTGCTGCATTGGATTGCGGCGGTTCCTGGCTTGGCGAGCGGGCAGGAAGCCGATGCGATCGGAGAGGATAGTGCTGCCCCGCGGCACCGGCAGCACTTCCACCAAGTCGAGCGGCGTATTGGACTTGAACCGGGTGACGATCCGGCAGCCGGCGGCGTCGAGCCTGGCCCACCAGGCATAGTCGTAATAGCCGAGATCGAAGACATAGGTGGCCCCCGCCTCGATCGGCATCTGCTGGGCCACGGTGATGTCGTTGACGTTTGCCGCACTGACCGCGGCGTAGATCGGCCGGTCGGCATCGGCGTCGTAGATGACATGCACCTTGGCGCCGCACACCCCGGCCGAGAACCGCGCCCAGCCGGCACTGTGCTCGTTCAACGAACACCTTCCCGGCCATGACGATAGGGGAATTTCTTCCACCGCACAGAAGGCCGTCGCTCACACGACCCGCACCAGGAAGGTGAGGCCGCTCGCGACATAAGTGACAAGGATCAGCAGCGAGAAGCGCCGCTCGCTCATGCGCAGCCGCACCTTCTGCCCCAGCACCAGGCCGATGAAGACCGGTGCACAAGCCAGCGCCGAGAGGCCGAACTGACTAGGCGTGCTGGCGCCGAACAGCAGCAGGCCCAGCGCCAATCCCACCGCGCCGACGCTGAACATCTGCGAGACTGCCACCACGAACACTTCCTTCTGCAGCCGCAACCACATCACGTAGAGCATGAGGGGCGGCCCGTAGTAGCTGGAGATGCCGCCGATGACTCCGGCAAAGACACCGGCAAGCGGCGCCAGCCACTTCTCATGCGCCGGGCGCACCTTGAGGTGCGGCATCAGATGCGCCAGGGACGGGAACAGAATCAGGCCGACGCCGATGACGCCGAAGAGATAGCGCTCGGGCACCGCGACGAGCAGCCGCGTGCTGACGGCGATCGACAGGAAGAGCGTGATGTAGAGCGGCCAGAAGCGGCGCAGCACCGGCCAGAACAACCCGCCCTCGAAGCTCTGGAACAGGTTGGAGACGATGAGCGGCAGCACCAGCACGCCGACCGCGCTCTTGAGGCTGAGCGCCACGGTGAGCAGCGGCAGGCCCACCAGCGGCAGGCCCAGGCCGGCGACGCCCTTGAAAAGGCCGCCGGCGAAGAGGGCCGCGATGCAATAGAGAATCGTCGGCAGCTGGTCCATGACGGGGCGCACCCTATCGGGCGCGCCGGCAGGGGGAAAGCCCGCCCGTCGCATGGCTGTCTTCCCGCCGCGGCGGGGATCGACGCGTGTGCGATCTACAGCGGCTCGATCTCCTCGGGATGGCTGATGTCGATGACGGCGCGGTCGTGGTCGCGGCGGATGTAGCCGCGCACCCGCACGCTCGCCCCCTTGAGGGTCAGGGGGTCGATCCCGGCGGCACGGAACAGCTTGAGCGCGTCGCCGCGCAGATGGAGGGTGAAGGCGGTGTGCCAGTCGGCGCCGAAGTTGAGATAGACGCCGCTCGAGACGCGCACGGCTTCGACGATGCGGCCCTCGACGATCTCGAATTCATCGACGTGGCTCAGTGCTTCCTCGGGAGCGCGGATCGTATAGAAGGGATCCGCCCAGATGCCGAGATGGGCGGCGCGCGCCTGGGATTCGAGGGCGTACATCGGGGCCGCCGCGGCGCGGTTGTCGGGAAAGGTATAGACCCGCGCCAACCCGCGCCGGAGCATCTCGCCCTCGATCCAGAGGCCATCCTCCGTCCGCGCGAGATGAGCGAGAACGCGGCCGTAGCGATCCTGCCGCGCGCCGCCGAAGGCCAGCGCGACCGGTCGGCCGGCGACCAGCTCCTCGAGCGCGCCTTGTGCCGCGCGGGCGAGCGGCCATCCTGCAAAGTTCGGCCGGCCCTTCGGCAGCTTCGGCGCCTGGATGCCCACCAGCCGCACCGTACGGCCGTCCGCGAGGGTGAGGCTGTCGCCGTCGATCGCCGCGGCGACCACGGCGCTGCCGCCGGCTTCGAGCCCCGCCGGCAGCCGCGGCCCGGGCGCATCGGCAATGGCCGGCGCCGGAAGCGCCAGCAGGAGCGCAAGGACGATGATGCGTGCGTGCCGCGCCAGTGCCGCCTCCCCCTGAACCGCGGCCGCGATCTTGGGTCAGGGCCGAGGCGCGCGCAATGGCGGGAGATCGGGGAGAGCAGCTTGCGTCCTTCGACGCGCAGCTCAGCAGATGGCGTTGAAGAGGTCTTCGGCGCTTTCGGCGCGGCGGCGAAGGGAGTGACGGAGCTTCGTGAGCGCGCGATGCTCGAGCTGACGCACGCGCTCCTTGGAGACGCCGAGGATGCGGCCAAGCTCCTCCAGGGTGGCGCCCTCCTCGCGCAGCCGGCGCTCCCTTATGATCGCCCGCTCGCGCGTCGTGAGCTCGCCCATCGCCTCGGCGAGCCAGCGCGAGCGCGTCTCGTCGTCCCGCATCACCGCCACGGCTTCCTCGGGATTGGGCCGGCGGTCCGGCAGGAAATCCTGCCAGTCGTCCTCGCTGCCGTTTCCTATCGGCGCGTTCAGCGACTGGTCGGATCCTCCGAGCCGCATGTCCATCAGCTCGACCTCGGCCAGGTCGACGTGCAGCTCGTCCGCGATCTTCCGGCGCCCGGCGTCGGTGATCGGCGCCCCGGAGCTTTCCTCGATGCGCGATCGCAGCCGCCGCAGATTGAAGAACAGCGACTTCTGCGCCGCCGTCGTCCCCGTCCGCACGATCGACCAGTTCCTGAGCACGTAATCCTGCATCGCCGAGCGGATCCACCACGCCGCATAGGTCGAGAACCGCACCTCGCGCTCGGGCTCGAAGCGCGCCGCCGCCTGCATCAGGCCGACATTGCCCTCCTGGACGAGATCGCCCACCGGCAGGCCGTAGTGCCGGAAGCGCGACGCCGTCGACACCACCAGCCGTGTGTAGGATCGCACGAGTTCGTGAAGTGAGGCGGTGTCGCCTTCGCCGCGCCATTTCTGCGCCAGCTCGACCTCGTGATCGCGCGTCAGCAGCGGCTCCTTCATCGACGCCTTGATGTAGAGAAGATTGGCCTTCTGCGTATGCGGGTCGTCGATGTGAGCCATGGCGTGCTCCCTCTATCGACCGCTGCGCGTCGGAAATTCCGACCTTTCACGCGCCACAATGCTAACGCGCGCGGCTCGGGGCCGTCACCCTGTCAATAGGGAGCGGGTCGTTTACGATTCAAAGAAGTCACAGGAAGGGCGCGGCAGCGCTACGCCTCGATCCGATCGAGCAATGATCCATCGAAAGCAAAACATCCGGCGATCAGTGGACCATCGACGCCGCCGTCGATGGAGACCGCATAGGGACTCTCGACGAGGCCGCCGTGTCGACGATCGTAACCGCGAATAACGCGTTGATATGACTCATAGGGCTCTGCGAGCTCGAGCAGCGTGGCGCCGCCCCACCAGAACGCGTCGCCCTGCAGATCGAGCGGCTTGGCGGGATCGATGCCGGCGTTCACCAGCAGCAGGCTGCGGGTGTCGGTGAAGGCGGCGCGGCGCAGGCTGGTCATGAACTGCGCATGCCCGGGCATGTGATTGAGGCGGGCACGCAGCGCACTGGTCCACCGCGTGATCGCGAGCGCGCCGTCGCGCGCCGCCGCCTCGCCCTGGCGCGGATCGCCGCCATAGGCGGCGATGGTGGCGCCGACGCCTTGCGCCAGCATGAAGGCAAGCACGTCGCGCGGATTGGAGGCGAACTGCAGCTCCAGCAGCTTCTGCCACATCTCCTCCTGCGCGCCGCGCAGGATCGCGACATCGCCGACGAAGCCGAAGGGCCGCGCGATCACCTCGGCGCGAAAGCGCAAGACCTCGTCCACCGCTTCCGCGACGCGCGGGCCGTGGCCCAGCACATTGCCGAGATAGACGACGCGATCGCCGTAGGCGAGGCGCTCGGCGAGCTGGCGATGCAGCGCCGCCAGCCGATCGGCGGCGCCGTTCACCGACGCGATCGCCCAGACGCGGCGCGATCGCCTCAATACAGCATAGACGGGGGAATCACAGGGTCCGAATGACGCCACGGAGGCTCGCTCGACGGGTCGGCCCTCCAACGCCGAGGGCTCGACCGATCGTACAGCCTCAGGCAGCGTTTAGCATCTGCTCCACGCGCTGGACGGCAGTGTTCTCGTCGATCTTCTCGACCGCCGCGAACTCGCGCACCAGGCGATCAAGCGCCGCCTGATAGATCTGCCGCTCGCTGTAGGACTGCTCGGGCTGGCCGACGTTGCGATAGAGATCGCGCACCACCTCGGCGATCGACGCGGGATCGCCGGAGTTGATCTTCGCCTCGTATTCCTGGGCACGCCGGCTCCACATGGTGCGGCGCGCCTTGGAGCGGCCCTTGAGCTTGGCGAGCGCCGCATCCATCTCCTTGCGCGTGGACAGGCGCCGGAGCCCGGAGCCCTTGGCCTTGCCGACGGGAACGCGGAGCGTCATCCGGTCCTTCTCGAAATGGATGACGAACACGCTCAGCGTCTGACCCGCGATCTCCTGGGTCTCGACGCTGTTGATCTTGCCCACCCCGTGAGTGGGATAGACCACGTAGTCACCGGTTCCGTAAGCGAGCTTTTCCGACATGAATTGTCTCTCGAGCTGTCACGCGAAAGGTTCGACTTCAGGCACGCGCACCCGGATCACCCCGCAGCCGGCGGCCGGGCGCTGACACTACAAATGGTGATCCGCTGGGCGGCCCGCGCAAATCGGGCCGGCGATGCATTCAGGCAAACCATATATCACAATCGGCGCCGAAACGCCAGCCCGGCAGCCATGCGGCGCCCGCAGGGCGCCTCTACCGGACTGAAAAAGTTACAAAAATTTCAGCGTTTAGCAGGGTTTGGGCTGAAGTGCTTGGCGAACTTGTCGGCGACGCCCTTCCACTGGTCGGCGTCCGCCGGCGCATCACCCTTTCGGGTTATATTCGGCCAAGCCTCCGAGTACTGCCGGTTGATTTCGACCCACTTCTCCGCCTCCTGCTCGCTGTCGGGAATGATCGCCTCCGCCGGGCACTCCGGCTCGCAGACCCCACAATCGATGCACTCGTCGGGATTGATGACGAGCATGTTCTCGCCCTCGTAGAAGCAGTCGACGGGGCATACCTCGACGCAATCCAGGTACTTGCACTTGATGCAGGCTTCGGTGACGACGTAGGTCATGGGATCGGGCACTCGCTGAACGACGGAGGAAGCCAGCCTGCCGCGGAGCGGCGGCCGGCGTCGCGACGGGGAGAGCCCACGGGCAAGGTCGATGCGGATCCACGTATCGAGCTGCATCGCAGCCGCGGGCAGAATTTGGGTATCACGCGTCCGGAGGCGGTTCAACCCCTGCCGAACTGGGGTTTTGGCCCGGTAACGGCCCGACATAGCGAGCGCGCGGGCGGATGATGCGATCGGTCGCGTACTGCTCCTGGGCGTGCGCGATCCATCCGAGCGTGCGGCCCAAGGCAAAGAGCGCCAGAGCGCCGCCGGGCGGCAGTGCGAGCCCGCGGCCGAGCACCGCCAACGCCCAGTCGATGGTGGGCGCGCGGCCGGTGAGCGCCTCCACCGCTGCGGCAACAGGTCGCGCCGCCCGCTCGGCCTCGCTGCCGGCAGCCGCGAGCATCGCCAGCAGCAGCTTCGCCCGCGGATCGCCCCGGGGGTAGAGCGGATGGCCGAAGCCCGGAAAGGCCTCGCCGCGCTGCAGGCGCGCCGCCAGCTCCGCCTCGAGATCGGACGCCGCCAGCACCGCGTCGAGAAAGGCGCCGGTGCGCTCGGTCAGGCCGCCGTGACGGGCGCCGCGCAACGCCGCCAGGCCGGCAACCACGGCCAGATAGGGATTGGCGCCCGCCGAGGCGACGCAACGCACCGTAAAGGCGGAGACGTTGAGCTCGTGATCGGCGCAGAGGATGAGCGCGGCGCGCAGCAGCGCGCGTGTTCCCGTGGCGGGACCGCCCACCTCCGACATCAGCGCGTCCACCGGCCGCACCGAGGGCACGTGGCGCGCGACGATCGCCGCCATCAGCCGCAGCATCCGCGCACCGGTGCGCGCCACCGCCGATGGCGAGAGATCGAAGGCCCGGGGATCCTCCGCCGCGGCGTGCGGCAGCAGCACCAGGCAGCGCTCGAGCGGCGGCAGCTCGCCGGCGGCGTCGCGGGCGGCGACCAGGCGCGGGCTCACGCTCGGCACGTTGTCGGCGGCGAAGAGCTCCGCCGCCTCGCCCTGCCACAGCAGTGCCGCCACATCGCGCACCGCGGCAGTGCGCGCCAGGGCGAGGGCGTCGACACCGCGGAAGAAGAGACCCTCCGGTCGTGATTGACGTGATCGCGGAATCCAGCACCGGCGCCCCCCAGTCGAGGGCCGCCGCCGGCTCGCGCCCCGCCGCCTGGCGCCGCCGCAGGGCTTCGATGTCTGCGGCGAGATAGCGGCGCCGTCGCCCGCTGCCGGGCTCCGAGCGCACCAGGCCACGGCTGACATAGGCGTAGAGGGTAGCCGGCGTCACCCGCAGCCGCGCGGCTGCCTCGCGAGCGCTCAAATAGCCGCTCCCTATCGAGTCCCCAGCCATCTCAATCCTTATATTGATTATATAATCAATATTGACAATATAACGTTACCCGGCATGAAGATCCCATTCTTTTTTTCAGGAGGTGGGCGATGACGGGATCGGCACAGAGCGGCCTTGAGGGCGTGGTGGCGGCAGAGACGGTGCTGAGCCATGTGGACGGCATGGGCGGCCGATTGCTGATCCGTGGCCGCGATCTCGACGCCCTGGTCGCGGAAGGCTTCGAGGCGGCGGTGGCGCTGCTCTGGGACGGCTTCGCCGGTACCGGTCTCGGACGCGCAACGGTAATGGCCGAGCTCGGCGCCGGCCGGGTGGAGGCGTTCCAGGATCTGGCCCGCTGGCTGCCGGCCGCACGCGACACCACCATTCCCGAGGGGATCCGCCTGGCGCTGGCGACGGTGCCGGATGCCGCGGCGCCGGCGCGGATCGCCGCCACGCTTCCGGTCGCCCTCGCGGCGCTGCTGCGGCAGCGGCAGGCGCTCGCGGTGCTGCCGCCGGATCCCAGGCACGGTACCGCCGCGGATTTCCTCCACATGCTGCGCGGCGCGCCGGCAAGCGCCACGGAGACCGCGACGCTCGACGCCTATCTGACGACGGTGATCGATCACGGACTCAATGCGTCGACCTTCACCGCCCGCGTCGTCGCTTCGACCCGCGCCTCGCTCGCCGCGGCGGTCAATGCGGCGTTCTGCGCCCTCTCGGGCCCGCTGCACGGCGGCGCACCGGGGCCGGTGCTGGACATGCTGGACGCGATCGGCGCGGCGGAGAATATCGACGCCTGGCTCGAGGCGGCGATCCGGCGCGGCGACCGGCTGATGGGCTTCGGCCATCGCGTCTATCGCGTGCGCGATCCTCGCGCCGACGCGTTGAAGGCGGCGCTGCAGCGCCTCGATCCGGCGGCGGGACGGCTGGCGCTGGCGCAGCTGGTGGAACGCCGCGCCGTCGCCGCGCTCAAGCGCCTGAAGCCCGGCCGCGCCCTCGACACCAACGTCGAGTTCTATACGGCGCTGCTGCTCGACGCGCTGGGCCTGCCGCGCGACGCGCTGGTCACGGTCTTCGCCATGAGCCGCATCGCCGGCTGGATCGCCCACGCGCTCGAGCAGCAGAAGACCGGCCGCCTGATCCGCCCCGCCGCGCATTACATCGGGCCGGCGCAGGCGGCATAGGCACGGTTCCCGCCCGGCATATTTTCACTGGCATCTCGGCCACTCGTCATTCAGGTTCAGAAATTGGCCGTCCGGCGCAAACAGCCGGCGGCCGATTTGCGCCGCGCCCAGGGGTAGAGAACGAGAGATGCCGATGCCGATTGCCAGCCCGGACGTGAGCCCGCCGCGCCCCGCCTTCGCGGCATGGATCCGATCGAGCAACACGATCACTCAGCAGTTCATGTCGATCGGCGGGCGGCCGGAGGTCATCAGCCTGGCGGGCGGTCTGCCCGCGGCCGAGCTCTATCCCGTGGAAGCAATCCGCGAGGCGACGGACCGGGCGCTCACCCGGTGGGGCAGCCAGGCCCTGGAATACGGACCCATCGAGGGTTTCCCGGCGCTGCGCGAGGCGATCGCCGCGCGTATCTCCGCGATGACGGGGCGAGCCTTCACCGTCGAGAACATCCTGCTGACGTCTGGCGCGATGCAGGGGCTGGATCTGATCGGCAAGGTGCTGGTCGATCCCGGCGATCTGATCGTGGCGCAGTTTCCGACTTATCTGGGGGCGCTCGACGCCTGGCGGACGCGCGAGCCCCGCTATCTGCCGCTGACCTGGGAGTTCGACCGGAAGGATTTCGATGGGTCCCTGCGCCAGGCGAAGTTCGTCTACGCGGTTCCCAATTATTCGAACCCGACCGGCGTCCTCGTGCCGCAGGCCGAGCGCATCGAGCTGCTGCGGCGAGCGACCGCCGCCGGCACCTGGCTGGTGGAGGACGATCCCTATCTGCCGCTGCAGCTCGACGGTCCTGCCGGCCCCAGCATTCTCGCGACGGACATCGCCTCGCGCTCTCGCCCCGGCTATGACGGCCCGGTCATCTATCTCGGCACGCTGTCGAAGAGCATCGTTCCCGGCCTCCGGGTCGGCTGGGCGGTCGGCGAGCCCAAGCTCATCCAGATGCTGACGCTCGCGAAGCAGTGCACCGATCTATCGAGCGGCATGTTCGCGCAGGCCGTGGCGCTGTCGCTGCTCGAGAGCGACTTCGAGGCCCGCCACATCCCCGACATCGTCGCGCTCTACCGCGAGCGCCGGGATGCGCTCTGCGCCGCGGCGAGTACCTATCTCGGCGACTGGTTCGACTGGGACGTGCCGCCCGGCGGCATGTTCGTCTGGATGCGGGCCCGGCATCCGGACATCGACACCAACGAGCTCTATCACCATGCGCTCGCGGAAAACGTCGCCTTCGTGCCGAGCAGCGTCTTCGATCCCGCCGGCGATCTGCGCGGCGCGATGCGCGTCAACTTCACCCGCAATCCTCCCAAGATTTCTGACGGAAGGCGTCCGCCGCCTGGCGCGGGCGGTCGAGCGCTACCTGGCGCGATAGATCCGTTTCCGCAGATGAGCGATCATTGGCCCCACCTCGCCGCACTGCGGCGCGGCCTCGGTATCGCGCGCTCGATCGCGATCTATCATGGCCAGCCGTGGAAGCGCCGGCGCGCCCGCGCGCTCTATGGCTGCTTCATCAAGCCGGGCGATCTCTGCTTCGACATCGGCGCCCATGTCGGCGATCGCGTCGGATATTTCCTAAGGCTCGGCGCCCGGGTCGTCGCGGTCGAGCCGCAGCCGGCGGCGATGGCGGTGCTGAAGCACCTCTACGGCCGCGATCCGCGGGTGACGCTGGTGGAGGCCGCGGTGGGCGCGGAGCCCGGCGAGGCGGTGCTGCACCTCGATCCCGCCAACCCCACCGTCGCCACCCTCTCGGCAAGCTGGGCCCGGACGGTCGGCGGGAACGCCGCGTTCGCCGGCGTGCGCTGGCGCCAGCACCTGCCCGTCGCCGTCACCACCCTCGACGCCCTCATCGAGCGGCATGGCGTTCCCGCCTTCGCCAAGATCGACGTGGAAGGCCATGAGGCGGCGGTATTGCAGGGACTAAGCCGCCCCCTTCCCGCGTTGTCGGTCGAGTATGTAATGGCCGCTCTCCCCGCCACGCTCGCCGCCCTCGATCGGCTGCAATTCCTTGGCCCTTATGGGTTCAATCGCTCCGAGGGCGAGAGCCTCAGGCTGCTGCACGACCGCTGGCGGACCGCCGCCGAGATGGCGGTAGAATTGCGGAACCTGGGGGTTGATGCAGGCTCGGGGGACCTCTATGCCCGCGTGCAAGCTATGGGCTAGAAACCTAGCGGCGGGCGGGCGGCTGCCCATTTGGTAACTTCGCGCCCCCCGCTTCGGGCGCCTATCGGGGACGTCAATTGGCCACGCGCGGCAAGATCATCGTGCTCCATTTCGTCGGCCAGATGCCCTTGGGCGGCATCGCCTGGCAGGCCATGCAGTATGTCCTGGGGCTGCAGCGCCTGGGCTACGACGTCTGGTACATCGAGGACGGCGGCGCCAACCCCTACGACCCCCGCGTTAACAGTGTGGTGATGGAGTGCGACTACAACGTCGCCTATGTCCGGCGGATGATGGACCGCTACGGGCTCGGCGACCGCTGGGCCTATTGGGACGCCATCAACGACGTCTATCACGGCCTCTCCCGCGAGCGGGTGCACGCGCTCTACCGCGAGGCCGACGCCCTGATCAATCTGTGCGGCGCCACCAGGCTGCGCGAGGAGCACATGGCCTGTCCGGCGCGGCTGATGGTCGATACCGACCCGATCTACGAGCAGATCAAATACGCCCAGGCGGACGCCGGGGCGCGGGCCTATCTCGACGCCCACACGCATTTCTTCACTTATGGCGAGAACCTGGGCGCCGCCGACTGCCCGGTGCCGCTGGCGGGTCTGCCGTGGCGGCCGACGCGGCCGCCGGTGGTGCTGTCGGAATGGCCGGTGGCGGCGGGCGCCCCCGCCTGCTTCAGCTCGATCGCCACCTGGGAGAACAAGGGCAAGAACATCCGCTTCGGCAACGAGACCTACTTCTGGTCGAAGCACGTGAATTTCGTGAAGTTCCTCGATCTGCCGAAGGCGGCGCCCGAGCAGTGCTTCACCCTCGCGCTGATGACGGACTCCGACGCCGTCGCAGAGGAGGTCGCGAGCCACGGCTGGCGCGTCATCGACCCGCGGCCGGTCTCGGCGGACATGACGAGCTACCGGGATTTCATCCAGGGCTCGCGCGGCGAGTTCACCGTCGCCAAGGACATCTACGTCCGCCCCAACAGCGGCTGGTTCAGCGACCGCAGCGTCTGCTATCTCGCGTCGGGCCGGCCGGTGGTCACCATGAAGACCGGGTTCAGCAAGTTCTATCCCGCCGGCGAGGGCCTCTTCGAGTTCACGGCCGAGGAGGAGGTCCTGGAGGCCTTCCGCGCCATCGACAAGGACTACGCCCGCCACGCCCGCGCCGCGCGCGGAATCGCCGAGGAATTCTTCGCCAGCGACCATGTTCTGCCGCCCATGCTGGCGGCGGCCGGTCTATAATGCCGATCGCCACGGGAACCGAATGACCTCAGCACCTTCCGCCGCTGCAGCTCCATCGCTGCGCCTGACGCTCCTCGGCATCGAGACGTCCTGGGACGGGCTTTCGTGCGCGCTGTTCCTGCTGGCGACCGTGCTGGTGGTGCTCACCTTCACCGATTACGGCATCACCTGGGACGAGGACGTGCACAATTGGTACGGCATCCTGGTGCTCAACTACTACCTCAGCGGCTTCAAGGACCTGAGCGCCACCAACTGGATGGATCTCTACAATTATGGCGGCGCCTTCGATATGTCTGCCGCCATCCTCAATCACATCTCGCCCTTCGACACCTACGAGACGCGGCACCTGCTGAACGGCCTGGTGGGCGTGACGGGGCTGGTGGGCGTCTGGAAGCTCGGGCGCCAGCTCGGCGGCCCGCGCGCGGGATTCCTCGCCGCGCTCTTCCTGGCGCTGACGCCCAACTACTACGGCCAGATGTTCAACAACCCGAAGGACATTCCCTTCGCGGTCGGCATGGTCTGGTCGCTCTACTACATGACGCGCCTGGCGCCGGAGCTGCCGCGGCCGGCGTGGTCGACCCTGGCGAAGCTCGGACTGGCCGCCGGGCTGACGCTCGGCATCCGCTGCGGCGGGCTGCTGATCTTCGGCTACCTCGGACTGCTGCTGGCGGTGGCGGGCATCTGGCACGCGATCGAGGCGCGACGTGTCCGCGTGCTGCTGGGCGATGGCGTTCTCGGAGTCTGGCGCGGCCTGCTGCCGGTGATGCTCATCGGCTATGCGGTGATGCTGGTGTTCTGGCCCTTCGCGCAGCTCGACCCGATCCGGAATCCGCTGATCGCGCTCGCCAACTTCTCGCACGAGATCTTTCCGTTCAAGACGCTCTTCGCCGGCCATTACTTCCCGGCCAGCGATCTGCCCTGGGCCTATCTCCCGGTGCACGTGGTGCTGGCGCTTCCCGAGCTCGTGCTGGTGCTGCTGGTGGCGGCGCTGCCGGCGGCGCTGTTCATCGCGTGGCGCCGTCACTGGTCGCTGCCGCGTGGGCCGGCCCTCGCCTACTTCGTCGTCGCTTTGGCGATCCTGTTCCCGATCGGCTACGCGATCGCCATCAAGGCGGTGCTGTTCGACGGCATGCGCCACTTCATCTTCGTGCTGCCGCCGATCGCGGCGCTCGCCGCCGGGCTGATGGACCGCACCCTCGACGGGCTCGAGCGCTTCCCCTACCGCCGCTGGGCCTACGGCGCGCTCGCGGTCTACGGCATGGGGCACCTCGCCATCATGGGCATGCTGCACCCGGACGAATACGTCTACTACAACGCCTTCATCGGCGGCGTCGAAGGCGCCGACGGGCTCTTCAAGACCGACTACTGGGCGAACTCCTATGCCGAGGCGGTGACCGGCCTCGAGGATCATCTGCGCGCCGAGTACGGCGCCGACTACATGGATCACGACTTCACCGTCGCGGTCTGCGGTCCGCCGATCTCCGCCGGATTCTTCTTCCCGCCGAATTTCATCTTCAGCGACGACCGCAGCCGCGCCGATTTCTACATCGCCTTCACCAAGGACGATTGCCACAAGGCGCTGCCGGGCCGCGAGATCTATCGCGTCGAGCGGATGGGCGCGCTGCTCTCGATCGTGCTCGACCGGCGCCCCTACCTCGCCGCCGCCGCCAGCGCGGCGCGCCCGGTGCGCGGCAACTAGGACACCCATGGAGCGCGTCGAGTACGAGCGTCTCGCCGCCCTCGACCGGCGGCTCTGGTGGTTCCACGGCCTCCACGCGCAGATCATCGCCGCACTCCGTCGCCGCGGCCCGCGCGACGGCGGCCGCCTGCTCGACGCCGGCTGCGGCACCGGCGGACTCCTGGCGCGGCTTGCCGAGCGTTTTCCGCGCCTCGCGCTCTTTGGCGTCGAGCTCGATGCCGGCGCCAGCTCGGTTGCCCGCGACGCGAGCCGCAGCCCGATCTGCGTCGGCTCGGTGAACGCGATGCCTTTCGCCGGCGGCAGCTTTGCCGCCATCGTCAGCGCCGACGTGCTCTGCCACCGCGGCGTCGACGCGGCGGTCGCGCTCGGCCACTTCCACCGCTGCCTCGCCTCGGGCGGCCTCCTGGTGCTCAACCTGCCGGCCTACCGCTGGCTGCTGTCCGAGCACGACGTCGCCGTCGACAATGCCCAGCGCTATACCGCCGGCGGCGTGCGGCGGCTGCTGGCATCGGCGGGATTCACCGGCATCCGCACCTCCTACTGGAATACCCTGCTGTTTCCCTTGATGGTGCTGCGGCGCAAGCTAGGATGGCGGTCGGCCGGCAAGGCCGAGAGCGAGGTCGCCTTGATGCCGGCGCCGATCGAGACGCTGTTCCGCATCCTGGTCCAGGGAGAAGCGATCATCGCAAGCCTCGGCGTAAGGCTCCCCTTCGGCGGCTCGGTGCTCGCCACGGCGGTGAAGCCATGACGGTGGCAAGCAGCGACAAGATCGTGACCCCGCGGCCTTGCGTGCTCAGCATCGTCGTCCCCGTCTACAACGGCGCCCACAGCGTCGGCGAGCTCGTCCATGCGCTCGAGAACCTGGCGATCGGCGGCGGTCTCGAAATCATCCTGGTGAACGACGGCAGCCCGGACGACAGCCTCGCGGTCTGCACGCGCCTCGCGGCGGAAGCGCGGGTGCCGCTCACGGTCGTCAACCTCGCGCGCAATTTCGGCGAGCACAACGCCGTCATGATGGGACTGCGCCACGCGCGCGGCGACTACGTCGTCACCATGGACGACGATCTGCAGAACCCGCCCTCCGAGGTGGAGCGCCTGCTCGAGCATGCGCGCCAGTCGGGCAAGGACGTGATCTATACGACCTACCGCACCAAGCAGCACGCCTATTGGCGCAATCTCGGCAGCCGCTTCGCCAACTGGGTCGCCGATCTCCTGATGGAGAAGCCGAGGGGACTCTACCTCTCGAGCTTCCGCTGCATGACCGCGTTCCTGGTCGAGCAGGTGACGCGCTACGCCGGTCCCTTCCCCTATGTGGACGGCCTCATCATGCAGGCGACCGATGCCATCGGCACGCTGGAGGTCGAGCATCTCGCCCGCGCGCGCGGCAGCAGCAACTACACACTGCGCCGGCTGATGCATCTCTGGCTCAGCATCTTCGTCAATTTCTCGGTGCTCCCGCTTCGGCTCAGCACCATCGCGGGCTTCGCCCTCTCGGTCGTCGGCGTGATCGGCGTCGTCTCGGTGGTGACCGAGGCGATCTTCTTCGACCCGCCGCAAGGCTGGGCCTCGCTGATGGCCGCGACGCTGCTGCTGTCGGGTGTGCAACTCCTCATCCTCGGCATTCTCGGAGAATACATGGGCCGACTTTTCCTGACCGCCAACAACAAGCCGCAAGCGGTGGTGCGCGACGTCATCCACAGCAAGATCGGCTTCACCGACTCCGTCGCGCCGCGCGCGGAGCTTCGCGTCGCCGAGAGGGTCTGAGCCCCATGGTCTCCTATCTCATGCTCTTCGCCGCCATCGCGCTCGGCGTGCTCGGCCAGATCCTGCTCAAGACCGGCTCCGTGCGGACCCAGGACGTGGGGAACCAGTTCCTGGATCCCTTCACCATCGGCGGGCTCGCGGTCTATGGCTTCGGCGCGCTCTTCTACATCGTCGCGATCAAGCGCATCCCGGTCTCGATCGCCTTCCCGAGCGTCGCGCTCTCCTATGTCGCGGTGGCGATCTGCGCGCATTACATGTGGAACGAGCCGCTGGGCTGGCCGCAGTTCGGCGGCATCGTGCTGATCGGCGCCGGCGTCCTGCTGATCAACACGGCGGCGTGATTCTCGTATCACCCCTCTCCGCACGAAGTGGGGAGAGGGAGGGACCCGCGAAGCGGGAGGGTGAGGTGTGCCAGCACTGAGCGCGTGGAGAGACCCACCTTACCCGCTCGCTGCGCTCACACCCTCTCCCCCCGCAAGCGGGCGGCGAGGGTCTTTTTCCTAATCGATCTCCGCCAGCGCGCCGTGGATGCCGGCGATGACGCGGCCGACCTGCTCCTCGCGGAGCTGCGGGAACATCGGCAGGCTCAGCACCTCGCGCGCCGCACGCTCGGTCTCGCCGAGGCCGGCGGGTCCCATGGCGACGCGGCCGCGATAGGCCGGCTGCAGATGGACCGGCATCGGGTAGTGGATGTTGGTGCCGATGCCGCGCGATTGCAGCGCGCGGCGCAGCGCCTCGCGCTTGGGCGTGCGCACCACGTATTGATGGAAGACGTGAGTAGTCTTCGGGCTGGCGCGCCGGCAGCACGATGGGCAGTCCCTGCAGCCCGCTGTCGTAGGCGGCGGCGATGTCGCGCCGGCGCTGATTCTCCGCCTCCAGCATGGTGAGGCGCACGCGAAGGATCGCCGCCTGCACCTCGTCGAGGCGCGAGTTCAAGCCGGTGATGTCGCTGATGTAGCGCTCGCGCCAGCCATACTGGCGCAGCGCCCGGATGCGCTCGGCAAGCGCGTCGTCGCTGGTGACGATGGCGCCGGCGTCGCCGAGGGCGGCCAAGTTCTTGGTGGGATAGAAGCTGAAGGTGCCGACGCGGCCGACGCTGCCGGTCATGCGGGCGCCCCAGAGCGCGCCGTGGCATTGCGCGGAGTCCTCGATGAGGACGGCGCCGGCGGTCGCCACCATCGGCTCGATCGCGGCGAGATCGGCGGGCTGGCCGTAGATGTGCACGGGCATGACGGCGGCGATGCGGCCGGGCGGACGCGCCAGCACCTCGGCGAGCGCCTGGGGATCCATCGTGTAGGTGCGGGGATCGATGTCCACCAGCAGCGGCTTGGCACCCGCCAGCTCGATTGCCGCCACCGACGCGACCGCGGTGTGCGGAACCGTGACAACGTAGTCATTGGGCCCGACGCCGATCCCCTTGAGCGCCAGGATGATGGCGTCGGTGCCGCTGGCCACGCCGACGCCGTGGCGCACACCCACGAATGCGGAGAACTCCTGCTCGAAGCCGCTGACCTCGCTGCCGAGGATGTAGGCGCCGCTCTCGATCACCTGGGTGATCGCGATGTCGATGCGCGTGCGCAACGCCAGGAACCCCGCTCGGGGATCGGCTTGCGGAATGGGCTCGTCGGTCATGGGGCTCCGTCAGAGGCGGTCGGAAGCCGCCATTTAGACATAAGTCGCGAGGCGAGTGCTGAAGAATTCGAGAGCCTTTTTTAGACCAATATCAATCGGCACCCGCGGCTGCCACCCGGTGACGCCGCGAAACAGCCGGTCATCCGCCCAATAGTCGCCGATGTCGATTCGCTTGCGCTCGGCCGGGAACTCCTTAACCACGAAGGAGCCGCGGCCATGGGCGGCGATCAGGGTATCCGCCAGTTCCCGCAGCGTCAGCACCCGCTCCGCGCCGACGTTGAAGGCCATCCCCTCCGCCGCCGGCGTCACCGCCGCGCGCAGGAACGCCTCGGCGGAATCCTCCACATAAGTGAGGTCGCGGCGCTGCTCGCCGCCCCAGACCTCGAACGGCCGGTCCTCCAGCACCGCGCGCAGCCAGACGCCGACGAAGGTCTGGTGCGCGTCCTTGATGCGCATGCGCGGCCCGTAGGTGTTGGTGAGCCGGAGCGCCGTCGTCTTCATCCCGTAGACCCGGTGATAGAGCAGGTGAAACGCCTCGCCGGCCATCTTGTCGACGCCGTTGACGTCGGGCGGCCGCAGCGGGTGCTTCTCGTCCACCGGGAGATAGTCGGGCCGGCCGTAGATCTGCCGCGTGCTGGCGAAGACGATTCGGAGAGCCGGGATTGACCGCGCGGCACGCCTCCAGGAGCGCCAGCTGTGCCCGGGCGTTGATGTCGAGATCGACGAGCGGCGCCTTCATCGAGCCGAGGTGGCTGGTCTGCGCCGCAAGATTAAATAAAAAGTCACGATCGCCGACGGCACCGCGCACCGCGTCGGCATCCCGGAGATCGGCGATGACCGCCTCGACGCGATCCTCGATGCCCGCGATGTTGGCGCGATGCGCCCCCGAGTTCGGGATCGAGATTGTCGAAGAGCCGCACCGCGGCACCGGCGGCGACCAGGCGATGGGCGAGCGTCGAGCCGATCAGGCCGAACCCGCCGGTGATGAGGATTTTCGCGCCCTTGAAGCGGGCGTCGAGCGCGGCGGACTCCGCGGCCTCGGCGGCGGTCATGGCCGACGACCGCCGGCGCCGTTGTAGATATTCCCGATGTCTCCTCGGTCCGGCATCGCGGCTCGGCTCGGCGTCGCGCTGACAATTCTGCTGCTGGCCGCGCTGTGCCGCCCGGCCGCCGCGACCGCTGCCGCCGCCGGCCGAGCCCCTGCTCTCGGGCGCGCAGTGCCTCGGCGATCTCGACGCGCGCGGCGTCGCCTATCGCGTGACTGCCACGCGCGCCAGCACCGGCCCCTGCGCCGTCGAGACCGCGGTCGAGGTGACGGGCGCGGCGGTCGCCTGGAACCAGCCGGCGCTGATGAGCTGCGGCCTCGCCGACCGCCTCGACCGTTTCCTGGTCGAGGCGGCGGAGCCGCTGGCGCTGCGCTATCTCGGCAGCGGCATAGAGCGCCTCGATCACTTCGGCGCCTATTCCTGCCGGCGCGAGACCGGGCAGAGCAGCCGCTGGAGCGAGCACGCCAAGGGACGCGCCATCGACATCAAGGGATTCCTGCTGACGGACGGCGAGGTCGTCAGCGTCGAGCATGATTGGGACGCGTCGGGACGCAAGCGCGACTTCCTGCACGCCCTCGCCAGGCGCGCCTGCGACTACTTCAACGCCGTGCTGACCCCCGAGAGCGACCGCTACCACTACAACCACCTCCATCTCGACCTCGGCCCCTACCGGCTCTGCCAGATCTGACCGCTCACGCCGGCGTCGCGGCGGAAACGCCGAGGAGCGCGCGCCGGCGGAGCCACAGGCTCGGCCGGTAGCGGTCGGAGCCGGTCGCCTCCTGCAGGCGCAGCAGAATCTCGTGCGTGCGCGCGACGCCGATCTTGTCGGCGAGCGCCAGCGGCCCCTGCGGATAGTTGAGGCCGAGCTGCATGGCGATATCGATATCCTTCGGGCTCGCGAGATCCATCTGCGCCATCTCGCAGCCGAGATTGGCGATCATCGCGGTGATGCGCTGGGCGATGAAGCCGGGACTGTCCTTGATGCGGGTCACCGCGCGGCCGGCGGCGGCAAGCAGCGCCGCCACCTGATCGCCGATCCCGGCATCGCCGCCCGGCGCCATCATCATGGTGATGCGCTTCGAGGTGTCGTGGGAGAGATCGATCGCCACCGCGCGCCGCGGATCGATCTTGAGCCGCACCGCGGCGGTGGTGCAGTCCTCGCCCCAGGGCGCCAGCAGGATCGGGCTGTGGCCGTCGTCGGTCGCCACCGTCTCGACGCCGGCGGCGACCGCGAGCTCCACCAGCCCCACGGTGTCTTCGGCCAGCACCACGCGCGCCGGCTTTGCCGCCGCCGATGGCGGCGCCGTCGGAGCCGCGATCATCTTGCCGCTCTCGTCATAGCGGTGGAACCCGGCGCCGGTCTTGCGGCCGAAGCGTCCGGCCTCATAGAGGCTCTGGTGGATCGGCACCGACTTGAGCCGGGGATCGTAGAAGTAGCCCTCGTGGATGATGCGCATGACCGGGAAGTTCACGTCGATGCCGGTGAGGTCCATGAGCTCGAACGGGCCCATGCGGAAGCCGCAGCACTCGCGCATGACCTGATCGACGTCGAGCGGCCGCGCGACCGCTTCCTGGAGAATATGCATCGCCTCCGACGTGAAGGCGCGGCCGCCGAGATTGACCAGGAAGCCCGGCGCGTCCTTCACCGTGACCGGCGTGCGGCCGAGCCGGCGGCCGAGGCGTGTCAGCGCATCCACCACGCTGGCATCGGTCTCCGCCGCCTGGATGATCTCGACCAGACGCATCAGCGGCACCGGATTGAAGAAATGCATGCCGGCGATGCGGCGGCGATTGCGGCAGGTCTTGGCGATGGCGGCGATCGGCAGCGAGGAGGTGTTGGAGGCGAGGATGGTGTCCTCGCGCACCACCGCCTCGAGGCTGGCGAAGAGCTGCCGCTTGGCGGCGAGATCCTCGATGATCGCCTCCACCACCGCGTCGCAGGCGGAGAATCTCTCGACGCCGGGCACCACCTCGAGCCGCGCCTTGGCGGATGCCACCGAGGCCGCGGTCTGCTCGCCCTTCTCCGCCAAGCGGTCGAGACGCTGGAAGATGCCTTGCTTCGCTTTCTCGAGCTGCTCCGGCCGGAGATCCGTCAGCATCACCGAGAGACCGCCGGTGAGCGCCACCTGCACGATGCCGGAGCCCATGGCGCCGGCACCGACGACACCCAGCACGAAATCGCTGGCCTCGACATTCTTCATGGATGCTCTCGCTGGTCCGATCCGCGCATCGGGGGCCGACCGTCGCATGGGCGTCGGGCGCCGTCAACGCGACGGCTGGGTTTCGCCGTCGGCCTGATCATCGGCATCCTCGAAGAGCGACGTCCAGGGCTCCACCGCCTCGACGAGGACGCGGCGCGGCCCGATCTCGGCGTAGAGCAACCGCGCCTCGCGGGCCGGGCCGCGACGCGCCGCCAGCGCCAGCACCTCGACCCGACGCTCCCAGCGGCCGAGCCGCAGCGTCAGCCGATCGCCGACGCGCACGGCGTGATGCGCCTTGGAGACCGCGCCATTGTCGAGATCCACCATGCCGCCGGCGCAAAGCCGCGACGCCAGCGAGCGGCTGCGCACGAAACGCGCGCACCAGAGCCAGCGGTCGAGACGTTGCGAGGGCGGCGATTGCGCGGATCTCGTTTCCGGCATGCGGGTCAGCGCGCGAGTCTGAGGGAGCCGAGCTTCGCGAAGGGACCTTCCGCCGGCGCCGGCGGAGGCGGACGGCGGCGCGGCGTCCGACGGCGCTCGGCCCGGAAGCTGAGCCCGCTCTCGTCGACGACGGCGCGATAACCCATCGCCGCCAGCACGCCCGGCAGCTCCGCATTGGCGCAGCCCGCGAGCTGCACCAGCTCCGGCAGCGGCGCGAAGGGACCCTGGCGCGCGAGCCGGCGCAGCGCCGCGGCGAGACGCTCGACGCGATCGAGGCGCAGCACCCGCGCGCCCAGCACGCGGTAGCCCATGGCGGCGTAGAGACCGTCGGCGAGGCCCACGTCCCGCGGCAGCGCGGAGCCGCGCAGGCTTGGCGCCGGCAGCGCGGCGCCGTGATAGATCGCCCAGAGGAGCCCCGCGGTGTCGGCGGCGCGGGGATTGAGGATCGGCGCCACATAGACCATCTCGGCGCCGAGCCGCACGCCGAGCCCGCGCAGGCGCCGCCGCATCGGCCGCGTCGAGCGCCGTCGACCTGCGCCGCGCACCTGGGCCGCCGGCAAGCCGCCGAGCGCCTCCATCAGCTGAAAGGCGAGACCGCGAGCGGCGCCGATGAGATCAGCGTCGCTGAGCCGGATGAGCGGCGCGAGGCGCCGGCCGATCTCCTCGCGGGCGAACTCCGCGAGACGACGGCGCACCTGCTCGCGGAGCTGGCCGTCGAGGAACTCCGCCGGCAGCACGTCGATGCGCGGCTGCAGGATGCGATCGCCGGCGGTGAGCCGCGCGACGGTGCCGTGACGCCAGCGCAGCTGGCCCTCCCGCGTCAGCTCGAACTCGTCGTGGCGGCGCCGCTGCCAAGCGCCTGGGCGCGCTCGGCGATCTCGGCGCCCAGCACCCGGTTGGCGGCGGCGAGCAGCGTGCGCGCGGCGTCGTCGCTGGCGGAGCTGTCGGCGCGGAAGCGGAAGCCATCGAGCTTGCCGACGTAGTGGCCCTCCACCTGCACCTCGCCGCCGCGGCTGACCGACGCCAGCAGCTCCTGGGAGCCCGCGAGCTGGCGCACCAGGAAGGCCGCGCGGCGATCGACGAAGCGCTGGGTGATGCGGTCGTGGAGCGCGTCTGAGAGCCGATCCTCGATGGCGCGGGCGCGCTCCTGCCAGTGCGGCGCATCGGCGAGCCAGTCGGCGCGATGGGTGATGAAGGTCCAGGTGCGGACATGGGCGATGCGCGCCATCAGCGCGTCGATGTCGCCGTCGGTGCGATCGAGGCGCGCCACCTGGGAGGCCACGAAGTCGGTCGGCAGCCGACCGGTCGGCGCGGCCAGATGGCGATAGACCTGAGCCAGGAGGCGCGCATGGGCGTCGCTCATGACCTTGCGGAAGTCGGGGATCTGGCAGACTTCCCAGAGCAGGCGCACGGCGCCGGGATGGGTGACGCTCTCGGCGATCTCGGGCATCCGCCCGAGCGCCCGGAGCGCGCGATGATCGTCCGCCTCCCGCGCCGGCACCAGGCCTGCCCGCCGCGGGCGCTCCTCCAGGCTCTTCAACAGGCGATCGATGCCGCGGAAATCCAGGCGCGCGTTCCGCCAGTAGAGCTGGGTCAGCGGATCGAAGCGATGGTTCTCCACCGCCTCCACCAGCTCGGGATCGATCTCCGGCTCGTCGGCGGTGGTGCCGAAGGTGCCGTCGCTCATGTGGCGGCCGGCGCGGCCGGCGATCTGGGCGATCTCCGGCGCGGTGAGGCGGCGCGGCTGGGTCCCGTCGAACTTCACCAGCTTGGCGAAGGCGACGTGGTCGAGATCCATGTTGAGGCCCATGCCGATGGCGTCGGTCGCCACCAGGTAGTCCACCTCGCCGGACTGGAAGAGCTCGACCTGGGCGTTGCGCGCCCGCGGGCTGAGCGCCCCCATCACCACGGCGGCGCCGCCGCGCTGGCGGCGGATCAGCTCGGCCAGCGCGAAGACGTCGGCGATGGCGAAGGCCACCACCGCGCTCCGCGGCGGCAGGCGCGTCACCTTCTTGGCGCCGGTGTAGCGCAAAATCGAGAAGCGCGGCCGTCCCATCACCTCCGCTCCCGGCACCAGGCGGCGCAGCAGCGGCTTGATGGTGTCGGAGCCCAGCATCAGCGTCTCGTGGCGCCCGCGCGCCTCCAGCAGGCGCTGGGTGAAGACGTGGCCGCGCTCGGGATCGGCGCAGAGCTGGATCTCGTCGACGGCGAGGAAATCCACCGGGCGGTCGAGCGGCATCGACTCGACGGTGCAGACGAAATAGCTGGGGTTGGGCGGGAGGATCTTCTCTTCCCCGGTGATCAGCGCCACCGCCCTCTGACCCTTGGCCTTCACCACCCGGTCGTAGTTCTCGCGCGCCAGCAGGCGCAGCGGGAAGCCGATCATGCCGGTCTGGTGCCCCAGCATGCGCTCGATGGCGTAATGGGTCTTGCCGGTGTTGGTCGGCCCGAGAACGGCAACGAGGCGCGGCGCGGAACTCAGCGGGCCCATACCCTTAGAATCGGGTGTCCCCGCCGGAAAGGCAAGACGCCCGGTGCCTCCCGCCGGCTGGCCCGAGCCCGGTCGCCGGAAACGCAAGGGAAGGGCTGCGAAAATCGCGCCGTGCTCGCTATGATCGGACGAGCCGTTACTGGTCCCTGCGAAGGTGTCGTACATGCGGATGCCGCGCCTTGCCGTCCTGATCCTGGTGCCCCTGATGCTCGCTGCCTGCGACCAGGGGCCAGCGCCGCTTCAGCGCCAGCCCCCGGCGCCACCGCCTAACGTCAACACCTACAACATCAATCCGGCCCTGCGGCCGCCCAACCGCCCGCTGCCCATCAACTCGACGGCACTGACGCCGATCCCCGCCGACAATTCCGCCACGCCGGCCGCGGCGGCGCCACCGCCCGCCGCCGCCCGCCCCAGTCATGACCCCGCTCCAGAGCGTCGCGGCCGCACCCTCGCCTTCTCCGGCCACGACCCCGGCGCTCCAGCCGCCGCCACCGACGCAGACGGCCGTGGTGCCCCCGGTGGCAGCCGGCAAGGGCGAGGACGCGCTCCCCACCCGGGCGGAGATCGAGAGTCTCTACGAAGGGGTGATGCTGACCTACTCCTTCGATGCCTGCGGCATGCCGCTGCTGGGCTCAGTCGCCCGGCAGGACATCGCCCAGCGGATCGAGGTCTGTCCCAATACGGAGGCCCGCCAGAGCGCATTCCGCACCGTCTATCAGCGCGCCATCTCCGACGCCGAGGGCGATCCCGTGAAGACCCACGTCAATGCCCTCAGCCTCTGCCCGGACAAGAAAGCCTTCCTGCAGAAGGTGATGAGTCACGCCAGCGAGCTGAAGTTCGATGACAGCGTGCCGCCGGATTGCGGTCTGCTGGAGCCTCATCCCTAGTAGGTAGGGGCATCAACCCGGAGGTTCCCGGCGCGGAGCGCGGAATAGACGCCGGGAACCCCGCGTTTTCAGGGCAGCTGGAATGGAGGACCGCCATGGGCGTCTCCCCGCTGCGCACACCGACGTCCAAGCCCCGCCGGAGCCTTGCCCTGACCGGCGCCGCGCTGGCGCTGATGGTGGGGCTGACCGGCCTCACCGAGCCTGCGGCGGCAGCGGACGGGCGCTCGGAGTCGCCCTATGCCTATGAAGCGCCAGGCTGGGGCTGGCAGCGTTCCTACCCGCCACCGCCGCCGAGCTATTACTACTACCCCGCTCCTGCACCGGCCTATCCCTATGCCCCGCCGCCGCCAGGCTACTACCACCGTCCGCCGCGGGCCGCGGCCTGCGACAGCGGCAACGTGGTGGCGGGCGCCCTCGTCGGCGCCGGTGTCGGCGGGATCATCGCGTCCCAGGCCAGCCGCGGCCACGACAACGCGGGCGCCACGGTCTTCGGCGTTCTCGCGGGTGCCGTCGATCGGCGGCGCGATCGGCCAGGCGGCGGACCATGCGAACGGCTGCTACTGAGCCTTAGCACCCGCGCCGCGCATCTCCGGAGCTAAAGACCGCCGCGGCGTCTTGCACCTTGCCGCGGTCTTGCTCATATCTCGTGCCGTCCGGGATCGTGGGATCAGCAGGGAGACGACATGGCTGCGGAGAAACGAAGCTTCCAGGCGGAGGTCAGCCGCCTGCTCGACATCGTCGCGCACTCGCTTTACAGCCAGAAGGAGATCTTCCTCCGCGAGCTGATCTCGAACGCATCCGACGCCTGCGACCGGCTGCGCTATGCGGCGCTGACCGATCCGGCGCTCGCCGGCGAGGACACCAGCTACCGGGTGACGCTGACGCCCGACGCCAAGGCGCGCACCCTCACCATCGCCGACAACGGCATCGGCATGGACCACGCCGAGCTGATCGACAATCTCGGCACCATCGCCCGCTCCGGCACTGCGGAGTTCCTGGGCCAGCTCTCCGGCGACGAGCGCAAGGACCGCACCCTCATCGGCCAGTTCGGCGTCGGGTTCTATTCCGCCTTCATGGCGGCGGACCAGGTCGAGGTGATCTCGCGCAAGGCGGGGGCATCCGAGGCCTGGCGCTGGGTCTCCGACGGCAAGGGCGAGTTCACCGTCGAGCCCGGCGAGCGGCCAAGTCGCGGCACCACCATCATCCTGCACCTGCGCGAGGACGCCAGCGAGTACGTGGAGCCGACGCGGATCCGGCAGATCGTCAAGACCTACTCCGACCACATCGCGCTGCCGATCGTGCTGATCGAGGGCGGCAAGGAGGAGACGCTCAATGCCGCCTCCGCGCTCTGGATGCGGCCCAAGGCGGAGATCACGGCGGAGCAGTACCGCGAGTTCTATCACCACGTCGGTCACGCGGGCGACGAGCCGGCGCTGACGCTGCATTGGCACGCCGAAGGCAATATCGAATACGCGGCGCTGCTCTTCGTGCCGACGATGAAGCCCTTCGACCTCTTCGATCCCCAGCGCAAGCATCGGCTCAAGCTCTATGTGCGTCGCGTCTTCATCACCGACGACTGCCAGGAGCTGCTGCCGTCATGGCTGCGCTTCGTGCGCGGCGTGGTCGATAGCGAGGACCTGCCGCTCAATGTGAGCCGCGAGATCCTGCAGTCCAATCCGGTGGTGGCGCGCATCCGCGGCCAGATCGTGAAGCGCATCCTCGGGGAGTTGCAGAAGAAGGCGAAGGACGCGCCAGCGGAATACGCGACCTTCTGGGAGAATTTCGGCGCCGTGCTCAAGGAGGGCCTCTACGAGGAGGCCGGCGAGCGCGACACTCTCCTGGCGCTGGCGCGGTTTCATTCCACCGCCGGCGACGGGCTCGTCAGCCTCGAGGACTACGTCGGGCGCATGAAGCCCGGCCAGGAGGCGATCTACACCATCGCCGGCGACAATCTCGACCTTCTCAAGAAGAGCCCGCAGATCGAGGGCTTCCGCGCCAAGGGCGTGGAGGTACTGTTCCTCACCGATCCCGTCGACGAGTTCTGGATGCCGGCGATCGGGAAATACAAGGACCATCCCTTCAAGTCGGCGACCCGCGGCGGCGCCGATCTCGCCAAGATCAAGGTCGAGGGCGCGGAAGAAAAGGATGCCGAAGCGGCCAAGCCCGACGCCAACACCACGAGCCTAGTGGCGATGTTCAAGCTGGCGCTCGGCGACACCGTCAAGGACGTGCGGCTCTCCGAGCGCTTGACCGACAGCGCGGTCTGCCTGGTCGCCGACGAGGGCGATCTCGACATCCACCTGGAGCGGATGCTGCGCATGCACAACCGGCTCGACCAGGCGGCGAAGCGCATCCTGGAGATCAATCCCAGGCATCCGCTGATCGAGCGGCTCTCGGCACGGATCGGCAGCGACGGCGCCTCCGCCACGATCTCCGACGTGGCCTGGGTGCTGCTGGACCAGGCGCGCATCCTCGAGGGCGAGAGCCTGCCGGACCCCGCCGCTTTCGCGCGGCGGCTCTCGGCACTGCTGGAGAAGGGGCTGGCGCCGGCGGCCTGACCGCGACCGCCTAGCGCCTGCGGTGCACCACCGCGCTGGCGTCGGCGTAGACGCGCTCCCAGCCTGGGAGCGCGGTCGAGCGCCGCCGCGGCAGGCGTCTGCCGGCTGCAACAGGGTCCAGGTCGACATGGTAGCGGTCGAGGAGCCGCGGCAGCGCGTCGTCCTTGGCATCGAGCGCCGCCGCGTAAGCGCGCATGAAATCGTCGCCGTAGAGATCGACGCGGCCGTCGACGAAGGGCGCGCGGCCCTTGAAGATCAGATAGCCGCCGAAGTCGTAGTCGTTGAAGACCGGGCCGGCGAGACCGGCACGCTCGGCGGCGGCGAGCGCCGCCGCGGGCGCGATGCGGGATTCCTCATGGCCGTCGCCTGTGGCCACCGCCGCCGCCGTCATTAGCGCAATGACAAGGCCGAAGCCGAGCGCCGATAGCCCGTGACGGTCACGTCGGCGCGGCGGCCGGCGCCGGTGACCCAGCGCCTCGCCGGCCCCGGGGCGCGCGCCAGCAGCAGCGGCGCCAGCAGCGCCAGCAGCTCGGCGTCGCGGGCATGGCTGAGCGCCATGTGAACGAGGCCCAGCAGGACCAGCAGCGCAGCGGCGGCACACGCACGCGGTGGCCGAGGCGAAGGCGAGCACCGCCAGCAGCCAGAGCTCCAGCGGCTCCAGTGGTGGCGAAATCGGGCGCGTGCCACTCGCCCACGAAGCCCAGGGAAAAGCCGAGGCTCATCAGGTGGAAAGGGAACGAGCCAGCCCTGCAATGCCCAAAGGGCGTCAGCAGCGAGGCAATGGCGGCGCCCGCGAGAAAGCGGCTCCAGCCGCCAAGCGCCGCCGCCGCGCGCTACGCCGTCGCGAGCGCTCAGCACCGCCTCGACCGGCGAAGAACGCCCGCGAGCGCCAGGCCGATCACGAAGCCGCCATGGAGATTGGCCCAGAGCGTCATCACCGGCAGCAGCGCGAGCGACGGCGCCCGCTCTCCGGCGCGGGCGCGGATCAGCGCCGGCGCTCCAGGCCACCAGCAGCGGCAGCGCCAGCGCATGGGGCCGCGCGGTCAGATGCGCCGCCGCCAGATAGAAGGTCAGCGCCACCGTGGCGAGCGCCACCGTCGGCACGCAGGAAGCGCTGCAGCGCCCGCATGAGAAGACGCGAAGCTCGACGGCGATGGCAGCGGAGATGAGCGCCACCACGCCCCGCCCATCCGAGCGGCGCCATAGGCGCCCGCCAGGATCAGCTCGGCGAGCCACTCATGGGCATGCCAGGGCGCGCCCGCCATTGTATGGGAGAACGGATCGACCGTCGGCACCGCGCGCGCCGCCCAGATCCAGCGGCCCGCCGCGATGTGCCAGTAGGTATCGGGGTCGTTGAGGAGCTTCCGGCCGGCGATCAGCAGCAGCGCGTAGACGACGCCAGCAACGCCGAGCGGGCCGGCAAGCGCGGCCGCGAGCCCGCCGCGCCGGACACCCGGCGTCCAGGGCGTGTCGCTCGGCGCCGTCTCCGGTACTGCCATGCGTTCGTGCTCCGCGCCAATCCCTGAACTCGCCGCCAAGCCGCGCAGCCCGGATTCGTCGGAGCATTTCAGTCGGTCAGGCTTAACGAAGGATTAGCGGCGCTCGTTCAGCGTCTCGGCGGCGAGGATCGGGCCGGTGCCATCCAGCTGCAGCAGCACGGCGATGCCGCGGTCGGGCTCGTTCGCGTATTCCGCCACCTCCGCCGGCGGCACCGGCAGATCGACCGCCGCCCCCTTCCAGGTGCCGAGGGATTCGAAGTGCCGCACCACGTGATAGTTCGTGAGCGTGGTGCCGCCGTTCTCGCCGCGCGAGCACCTGGTGGTCGTCGCTCCCGATCGAAGCAGGCGAGCCAGACCGTCGCCGGCCCTTCGCCTCGCCGGCGCCGACATGGACCACGAGGCCGCCGTTGGCCCTGCGCTCCAGGGCGAAGCTCGGCTGCGCGACCGGCCGCGTCGCCGCCTTGGCTGATCAGCGCGCTCGATATCGATGCGGTCCGAGCCCGACGCCCTCGCGCGACGCCGTTCACCACCATCTGCGGCGTGTAGACGTAGGACAGGCTGAAGTTATCGGCGTAGCTTGCGCTGGCGCTTGGTCGCGAGCTTGCTGGCGTAGGGATCCTTCCAGCCGATGTAGTCCCAGTAGTCGACGTGGAAGCCGAGGGCCAGCACGTCGCGCCGCTTGGCGAGCTCGCCGAGAAAATTCATCGGCCGGCGGGCAGGACGAGCAGCCCTGGGAGGTGAAGAGCTCGACCACGACGGCGACGGCTTGCTCGCGCGCGTGGGTTCGGCGCCGACGTCATCAGCGCTGCCGCCAGGGTCAGGAGGAAAAGCCTGTGATCATCTGAGCCGCATGATGACCCGCATGGCGCGCAATGCCAATCAGCTTATTTCACAAGCGGGTGATGCCGCGCCGATCTCTCCTCGCGCGAGTGGTGACTGCGGATTGCGATCGCCTTCGCCAATGCGAACGCGCCACTTGTACGCGATCGCACCGGCTCGCCACTGCCTGTAGGCGCGGCGCCTCGCGCCTAGCTGGGCGCCCGTGGAGCTTGCCTGCTCCGCTCACGCCGCCTTCATCATGCTGCCGCAGCACGTACTGCAGGATGCCGCCGTGGCGGAAGTATTCGAGCTCGTCGAGCGTGTCGATGCGGCAGAGCAGCTTGATCGTCGTCGACCTTGCCGTCGGCGCGATGGATGCGGCAGGCGAGATCGCTGCGCGGCTTCAGGCCCTGCGGCGACGCCGAGGATGTCGAAGCTCTCGGTGCCGTCGAGCTTCAGGCGTCTGCCGCGTCGACGCCGTCCTTGAACTGCAGCGGCAGCACGCCCATGCCGACCAGGTTGGAGCGGTGGATGCGCTCGAAGCTCTCGACGATCACGGCGCTTCACGCCGAGCAGCAGCGTGCCCTTCGCCGCCCAGTCGCGCGACGAGCCGGTGCCGTATTCCTTGCCGGCGATGATGACCAGCGGCACGCCTTCCTTCTGGTACTTCATCGCGGCGTCGTAGATCGGCATCACCTCGCCGTCGGGCAGGTGCTTGGTCATGCCGCCTTCGACGCCCGGCACCATCTCGTTCTTGATGCGGATATTGGCGAAGGTGCCGCGCATCATCACCTCGTGATTGCCGCGCCGCGCGCCGTAGGAATTGAAGTCCTCCGGCCGCACCTGTGCTCGATGCAGATACTCGCCGGCCGGGCTGTCCTTCTTGATCGAGCCGGCGGGCGAGATGTGGTCGGTGGTGATGCTGTCGCCGAGCATGCGCCAGCGGCGCGCGCCAGCTGATGTCGGCGACCGGCTTCGGCTCCTTCGGTCATGCCCTCGAAATAGGGCGGGTGGGCGATGTAGGTCGAAGCGCCTGTCCCACTCGAAGGTCATGGCCGGCCTTCGACCTTGACCTTGCTGCCACTCCTCGGCCCCTCGAACACGTTGGCGTAGCGCTTGCGGAACATCTCGGGCGTCAGCGACTTGCGCGAGCGTGTCCTGCGATCTCCTGTTGGAGGGCCAGATGTCCTTCAGGTAGACCGGCTTGCCGTCGCTGCCCTCGCCGAGCGGCTCGGTGCGCGAGATCGATGTTCATCGTGCCGGCGAGCGCATAGGCCACGACCAGCGGCGGCGAGGCCAGGTAGTTGGCGCGCACATAGGGATGGATGCGGCCCTCGAAGTTGCGGTTGCCGGAGAGCACCGCCGCGACGACGAGATCGCCCTTCGTCGATCGCCTCGGCGATCGGCTCGGGCAGCGGCCCGGAATTGCCGATGCAGGTGGTGCAGCCATAGCCGACGAGGTTGAAGCCGAGCTCGTCGAGATCCTTCTGCAGGCCCGGCGGCGGCGAGTAGTCGGTGACCACCTGGCTGCCGGGCGCCAGCGAGGTCTTGACCCACGGCTTCACCTTGAGGCCGCGCTTGCACCGCGTTGCGCGCCAGCAGGCCGGCGGCCAGCATCACGCTGGGGTTGGAGGTGTTGGTGCAGCTGGTGATCGCGGCGATCACCACGTGCGCCGTCCTTCGAGCTCGTAGTTGCTGCCGGCGACCGTGCACCGCGCGCTCTGGCGCGCGTCGCGGCTTGCCGGCGAGCTTCGGCAGCTCGGCGGCGAAGGACTTGCGCGGCGCCCGAGAGCGCCACGCGGTCCTGCGGCCGGCGCGGGCCCGGCGAGCGAGGGCTCGACCGTGCCGAGGTCGAGCTCGAGCGTGTCGGTGAAGACCGGATCGGGCGTGCTGTCGTCGCGCCACAGGCCCTGCGCCTTGGCATAGGCCTCGACCAGCGCCACCTGCTGCGGCGTCGCGGCCGGTGAAGCGTGAGATAGCGCAGCGTCTCGGCGTCGATCGGGAAGAAGCCGCAGGTGGCGCCGTATTCCGGCGCCATGTTGGCGATGGTCGCGCGGTCGGCGAGCGCCAGGCTCGCTGAGGCCGGGGCCGTAGAACTCGACGAACTTGCCGACCACGCCCTTCTTGCGCAGCATCTGCGTCACGGTGAGCACGAGATCGGTCGCGGTGGCGCCCTCGCGCAGCTTGCCGGTGAGCTTGAAGCCGACGACCTCGGGAATCAGCATCGAGATCGGCTGGCCCAGCATCGCCGCCTCGGCCTCGATGCCGCCGACGCCCCAGCCCAGCACGGCGAGGCCGTTGACCATCGTGGTGTGGCTGTCGGTGCCGACCAGCGTGTCGGGATAGGCGATGGTCTTGCCGCCCTCCTCGGTGGTCCAGACCACCTGCGCGAGATATTCGAGATTGACCTGGTGGCAGATGCCGGTGCCCGGCGGCACGACGCGGAAATTGTCGAAGGCGGTCTGGCCCCAGCGCAGGAAGGCGTAGCGCTCGCCGTTGCGCTCGAATTCGTGGCTTGACGTTCTCGCGCGAAGGCCTTCGGCCTGCCGAAGCTGTCGACCATCACCGAATGGTCGATGACGAGATCGACCGGCGACAGCGGATTGATCTTGCTGCGGGATCGCCGCCGAGCTTCGCCATCGCCTCGCGCATCGCCGCGAGATCGACCACCGCCGGCACGCCGGTGAAGTCCTGCATCAGCACGCGCGCCGGGCGGAAGGCGATCTCGCGCTCGGAGGTGCGGCTCTTCAGCCACTCCGCCACCGCCTTGATGTCGTCGACCGTGACCGTGCGGCCGTTCTCGAGCCGCAGCAGGTTCTCCAGCAGCACCTTGAGCGAGAACGGCAGGCGCGACGATGTCGCCGAGCCCGGCCGCCTGCGGCCGCCGCCTCGAGGCTGAAATAGTCGTACTCCTTGCCGTCGACCTTGAGGGTGCGGCGGGCCTTCAGCGTGTCATGGCCGGTGACGGACATCGGTGAACTCCTTGGCAAGGGACAGGCGGGAAGCGCTGAGAAGCGGGCGGGCGCCCGATGCGGACCCGAATCATAGATATCGGACGGAAACGCCTCGCTGCTACCCCTTCTCCGCGCCGAGATCAAGGGTGGTTGATCCCCCGATGACGCCGGCGCGGTCCGGGATCGAGTGCCGCTATACTGCGCCGATCATGCATGAGGCGTTAATGACGGATTGGAGCGGGTCATGGCGGCGGCTGGGTGTCTCGCGCGCGGCTCTGCTCGACGCTGCTGGGCGCCGCCGCCTGCAAGGTGGCGGAGGGCCCCCATCGCCCCACGGCTGGTGCCGGCTTTTTGACATGACGGATTGAGGCGCCCCAATTGCCCGAAATTGAGGCGCCGCCTACAATCGCGGCAGCCGCTGAGCTCACCCATTCGCGAGAGGAGCGCCGGATGACGGCCCTATCGATCTCGGAACGCGCCGACGCCCTCGAGCACCAGAAGATGCGCGAGCTCGACGTCATCATCGTGAAGTCGCGGCTCTTCACCCTCGGCGACGGCAGCGCCCCGGTGCCGAATGGCGCCCAGCTGATGGCGCAGAATCCCGGCAAGCACATGCTGATGGGCGACGACCCGCGGCTCCCCAAGATGCCGGAGAAGCCCACCCTGGTGGATTTCTTCAAGTACCGCTTCGGTCCGGCGCAGCACCTGCTGCAGAGCGCGCGCCATGCACGGAAGTCCGGCTACGACGAGAAGGTGGTGCTGGCCTGCCTGCTGCACGACATCGCCGTCGTCGGATTCATTCGCAGCGACCACGGCTACTGGGGCGCGCAGCTCATCGAGCCCTATGTCGACGAGGAAGTGAGCTGGGCGATCCGCGCCCATCAGGCGATGCGATTCTTTCCCGACCAGTCGGTCGGATATGAATATCCCGACATGTATACCCGCTCTTCGGGGCCGACTACAAGCCCGACGCCTACATCGAGGCGGACTACAAGCGCGCCCGCGCGCACAAGTGGTACATGACCGCGCGCCTCATCTGCGTCAGCGACATCTATGCCTTCGATCCCAGCGTCATGGCGACGCTGGACGAGTTCACCGACTTGATCGGCCGTCATTTTCGACAGCCGAAGGAAGGGCTCGGCTTCGACAACAGCCCGGCCGCCCATATGTGGCGCACCCTGATCCGGCCGACGAAGTTCCTGTAGACGTCCAGAGCCGGCACGGGGCCGGGCATGATGACCTGGGCGGTGAAGCCGTTCAGCCCCTGAGATGCCTGCAAATTAGGCCGCGAGATCACGCCTGCGCGCGCAGGCGACAGGCGCGCTTGACCGGCCTTGCCTTTGCTTTTACCTAGGCCCCGCCCCGGATGCATGACAGGTAAGTAAAAAACGCATCCGGGCTCGAGGCGTGCCGGCCGGAACAGGGCGAAGGCAGCGGAGGCGAAGACCAGATGGCGGTGGCGGAGAACGAGGTCCTCGACGAGCCGCGACCGCGCGTTGCCGGCAACCCCGCCGTCGACACTTTTCCGAAGCTGCTGCTCGACCACGCCCGGCGGCGCGGCACGCGCCCGGCGATCCGCGAGAAGGACCTCGGCATCTGGCAGACCTGGAGCTGGGGCGAGGTCGCGCGCGAGGTGCGGCGATCTCGCCTGCGGCCTCGCGGCGCTGGGCTTCAAGCGCGGCGACAAGCTCGCCATCATCGGCGACAACCGGCCGCGGCTCTACTGGGCGATGACCGCGGCGCAGTGCCTGGGCGGCGTGCCGGTGCCGCTCTACCAGGACGCGGTCGCCAGCGAGATGGAGTTCGTCCTCGACCATGCCGAGATGCGCTTCGCCGTCGCCGAGGACCAGGAGCAGGTCGACAAGCTGCTCGCCGTGCGCGAGCGGCTGCCGCGCCTCGAGCACATCATCTACGACGATCCGCGCGGCCTGCGCCACTACGACCAGACCGCTCTGCATCGCCTTCGACGAGGTGCAGGAGAAGGGGCGCGACTTCGCCGCGCGCGCATCCCGGACTTCTTCGACGCGCGAGATCGCCAAGGGCAGCGGCGGCGACGTCGCCGATCATCCTCTACACCTCGGGCACCACCGGCAAGCCCAAGGGCGTGTGCTGACCTACGACACGTCATCGCACGGCGCGCGAGCGGCGTCGCCTTCGACGGCCTGAGCGAGGACGACGAGGTGCTGGCCTATCTGCCGATGGCCTGGGTCGGCGACCACCTCTTCTCCTACGCGCAGTCCTATTGTCGCGGGCTTCTGCGTCAACTGCCCGGAATCGCGGCGACACGGTGATGACCGACCTGCGCGAGATCGGGCCGACCTACTACTTCGCGCCGCCGCGCGTCTTCGAGAACCTGCTGACCCAGGTGATGATCCGCATGGAGGACGCGGGCGCGCTGAAGCGCTGGCTGTTCCAGCTACTTCATGGACGTCGCGCGGCGCTGCGGCGGCAGGATCCTCGACGGCAAGCCGGTGTCGCTGCGGCGACCGGCTGCTCTACGCGCTCGGCGACGTGCTGGTCTACGGGCCGCTGCAGCAACGCGCTCGGCATGAGCCGCATCCGCGTCGCCTATACCGCGGGCGAGGCGATCGGCCCGGACCTGTTCCGCTTCTACCGCTCGCTCGGCATCAACCTCAAGCAGCTCTACGGCTCGACCGAGACGCGGTGTTCGTCTGCCTGCAGCCGGACGGCGAGGTGCAAGCCCGACACCGTCGGCACGCCGATCGCCGGGCGTCGAGGTCAAGATCGCCGACAACGGCGAGGTGCTGTATCGCGAGCCCCGGCGTGTTCGCGGAATACTACAAGCAACCCCGAGGCGACGGCCGAGACCAAGCGACGCCGACGGCTGGTTCCATACCGGCGACGCCGGCTTCTTCGACGACGACGGGCACCTGAAGATCATCGACCGCGCCAAGGACGTGGGCAAGCTCGCGGACGGCACGCTGTTCGCGCCGAAGTACATCGAGAACAAGCTCAAGTTCTTCCCGTACATCAAGGAGGCGGTGGCCTTCGGCGACGGGCGCGACCTACGTCTCCGCCTTCATCAACATCGATCCCGAGGCGGTCGGCAACTGGGCCGAGCGGCGCGGCATCGCCTATGCCGGCTATCACCGACCTCGCGGCGCAAGACCGAGGTGCTACGAGCTGATCGCGGACTGCGTCGAGCAGGTGAACGCCGATCTCGCGCGCGGAGCCGCATCTCGCGCGGCTCGCAGATCCACCGCTTCCTGATCCTGCACAAGGAGCTCGACGCCGACGACGGCGAGCTCACGCGCACGCGCAAGGTGCGCCGCGGCTTCATCGGCGAGAAATACGCGGCCGCTGATCGATGCGCTCTACTCCGGCCGCGAGCGCGTGCGCAGATCGAGACCGAGGTGAAGTTCGAGGACGGCCGCACCGGCATGCTCAAGGCGGACCTGAAGATCCGCGACGCGAAGACCTGCGCGTCCCGCCGCCGTCGAGCCGCTGCGCCGCGCGAGCTGAGGCACGCGCATGCAGCGCAGCGCAAGCGGATCGGCGAGCCGATCCTCGACGCTCGACGACATCTCCCTGTCCTTCGGCGGCGTGCAGGCGCTCGCCGACGTCAGCTTCGACGTCCGCGAGCACGAGATCCGCGCGATCATCGGCCCGAACGGCGCCGGCAAGAGCTCGATGCTCAACGTCATCAACGGCGTCTATCACCCGCAGCAGGGCACCATCACCTTCAAGGGCGCGACGCGCCGGCGGCATGAGGCCCGCACGAGGCGGCGGCGCAGGGCATCGCGCGCACCTTCCAGAACATCGCGCTGTTCAAGGGCATGACCGTGCTCGACAACATCATGACCGGGCGCAACCTGAAGATGCAGCGCAACTTCCTGCTGGCAGGCGCTCCACTGGGGTCCGGCGCTCGACGCGAGGAGCTCGAGCACCGCGAGCTACGTCGAGCGGATCATCGACTTCCTCGAGATCCAGGCCATCCGCAAGACGCCGGTGGGGCGGCTGCCCTACGGCCTGCAGAAGCGCGTCGAGCTCGGCCGCGCGCTCGCGATGGAGCCGGACCTGCTGCTGCTCGACGAGCCGATGGCCGGCATGAACGTCGAGGAGAAGCAGGACATGTGCCGCTTCATCCTCGACGTCAACGACGAGTTCGGCACCACCATCGTGCTGATCGAGCACGACATGGGCGTGGTGATGGACATCTCCGACCGCGTCGTGGTGCTCGACTACGGCCGCAAGATCGCCGACGGCACGCCGGACGAGGTGCGCGCGCAACCAGGACGGTGATCGACGCCTATCTCGGCGTGAGCCACTGACGCGCGATGAGGAAGCATGGACCGATCGATCACGTTCGTGCGCCGTGCTGCTCGTCGGCTGGCCGTGCGTCGCGATGGCGCGAGCGCGCCCGGATTCTTCGTCGAAGTGGTGATCGGCGGCCTGCTGGCCGGCGTGCTGTATTCGCTGGTCGCGCTGGGCTTCGTGCTGATCTTCAAGGCCTCGGGCGTGTTCAACTTCGCGCAGGGCGCGATGGTGCTGTTCGCGGCGCTGACGCGTCGGCGCGCCTGGCGGAGCACGGATGCCGCTCTGGGCCGCGCTTCGCTGCTCGCGATCGCTGATCATGGTGGCTGCTGGCGTTCGCTGATCGAGCGCCTGGTGCTGCGGCCGCTGGTCAACCAGGAGCAGATCATCCTGTTCATGGCGACGATCGGCCTCACCTATCTTCCTCGACGGCTTCGGCGCAGATCGTCTGGGGCAGCGACGTGCGCACGCCTCGACCTCGGCATGCCGAAGGAGCCGATGATCATTCGGCGGCGTCGCTGATCAACGAGTTCGACCTCGTGCGCCGCGGCGATCGGCGGGCTCGCTGGTGGCGGCGCTCGCGCTGTTCTTCCAGAAGACCGCGACCGGCCGCGCGCTGCGCGCCGTGGCCGACGATCACCAGGCGGCGCTGTCGGTCGGCATTCCGCTGAAGCCGATCTGGGTGATCGTCTGGTCGGTCGCCGGCTTCGTGGCGCTGGTGGCCGGCATCATCTGGGGCGCGCAAGCTCGGCGTGCAGTTCTCGCTGTCGCTGGTCGCGCTGAAGGCGCTGCCGGTGGTGATCCTCGGCGGCTTCACCTCGATCCCCGGCGCGATCGTCGGCGGCCTCATCATCGGCGTCGGCGAGAAGCTCGCCGAGGTGTTCTGGGGCCCGGCCTTCGGCGGCGGCATCGAGAACTGGTTCGCCTACGTGCTGGCGCTCGCTGTTCCTGCTGTTCCGGCCCGCAGGGCCTGTTCGGCGAGCGGATCATCGACCGGGTCTGAGCCCATGCTCTACCGCGAAGCCGGCCAGTTCAAGACCACCTACGCCGCCGACCAGCAGATCTTCCCGATCCTGCAGGACCGGATCGTCATGGCCGGCGCTGCTGCTGTTCGCGTTCGTCGGCGTGCCGCTGCGTCGCCAGCGACTACCTGTTCCTGGCGATCCTGATCCCGTTCCTGATCCTCTCGCTCGCGGCGCTCGGGCTGAACATCCTGATCGGGCTACTGCGGGCCAGCTCTCGCTCGGGCACGCGGCGGCTTCATGGCGGTCGGCGCCTATCGCGGCCTACAACCTCGCGCTGCGCGTTCCGCGGCTCAACATCGTCGTGGTGTTCGTGCTCGCGGGCCTGATCGCCGCCGCGGTCGGGCATGCTGTTCGGCTTCCCGAGCCTGCGCATCAAGGGCTTCTATCTCGCGGTGGCGACGCTGGCCGCGCAGTTCTTCATCGATCTGGCTGTTCGACCGCGTTCCCTGGTTCACCAACTACGCGCCGTCCGGCGTGATCAGCGCGCCGCCGCGCTCGATCGGGATTCTTCGGCTGCGCCGAGTCGACACGCCGGTCGGCGAAGTACCTGCTTCGTGCTGGCGATCGTGGTGCGTGCTGGCGCTGGTGGCCAAGAACCTGGTGCGCGGCCACATCGGCCGCGCGTGGATGGCGATGCGCGACATGGACGTCGCCGCCGAGGTGATCGGCATCCGGCCGCTGCACGCCAAGCTGACTGGCCTTCGCCGTCAGCTCGTTCTACTGCGGCGTCGCCGGCGCGCTGTGGGCGTTCGTCTACCTCGGCGCGTCGGAGCCGCTGGCCTTCGACCTCGACCTCTCGCTTCAACTCCTGTTCATGATCATCATCGGCGGCCTGGGCAGCATCCTGGGCTCGTTCCTCGGCGCCGCCTTCATCGTGCTGCTGCCGATCCTCCTGAACCACGTGCCGCCGATGCTCGGGCATCGCCGATTCGACCGTCAACTACGTCTCGCAACCTGCGAGTTGATGATCTTCGGCGCGCTGATCGTCTTCTTCCTGATCGTCGAGCCGCAGCGGCCTGGCGCGGCTGTGGCAGATCGGCAAGGAGAAGCTGCGGCTGTGGCCGTTCCCGCATTGAGTGTCACGAGGCTGTTGCACGGTTTGGGCGAATGCCGCGGGCAGCCATTAACTCGGACCGCGGATCGCGGTAATCGTGATCATGAAGGACAGCAGATGAGAATTGCATGAGCTTGGCTGGCTGGCATTCGCGGCGTCGCCGCGGCCTCGGCGCTCGGCCTGGGCGCCGCGCTGGCGCAGGCGCAGAACGAGCAGTTCATTCCGGTGCTGGTCTATCGCACCGGCCCCTACGCGCCGAACGGCATCCCGTTCGCCAACGGCTACGTCGACTACCTGAAGCTGGTCAACGCGCGCGACGGCGGCATCAACGGCGTCAAGATCGCCTGCGAGGAATGCGAGACCGGCTACGACAACCGACAAGGGCGTCGAGTGCTACGAGCGCCTGAAGAGCAAGGGCCCGACCGGCGCGACCGTTGTCCATCCGCTGTCCACCGGCATCACCTTCGCGCTGATCGAGCGCGCCACCGCCGACAAGATTCCGCTGATCACCGTCGGCTACGGCCGCGCCGATGCGGCGACGGCGCCGGTGTTCCCCTGGAACTTCCCTTCCCGGCACCTACTGGGACGCCGCCGACATGCTGATCAGCTACGTCGGCAAGAAGGAAGGCGGCCTCGACAAGCTCAAGGGCAAGAAGATCGCGCTCGTCTATCACGACTCGCCCTACGGCAAGGAGCCGATCCCGCTGCTGCGAGGAGCTGCGCCAAGATGCACGGCTTCGAGCTTGCTGCAAGCTGCCGGTCACGCCGCCCGGGCATCGAGCAGAAGGCGACCTGGCTGCAGATCCGCCAGCAGCGGCCCGACTACGTGTTCCTGTGGGGCTGGGGCGTGATGAACTCGACCGCGATCAAGGAAGCGGCCGCCGATCGGCTATCCGCGCGAGAACACTGTATCGGCGTCTGGTGGTCGGGCGCCGAGCCCGACGTGATGCCCGCGGGCGATGGCGCCAAGGGCTACAACGCCGCCGCCTTCCACGGCGTCGGCGCCGACTACCCGGTGCATCAAGGACATCCTCAAGTACGTCTACGACAAGGGCAAGGGCAACGGCACGCAAGGACGAGGTCGGCGAGGTGCTCTACAACCGCGGCGTGGTCAACGGCGATGTACGACCGTCGAGGCGGTGCGCACGGCGCAGGAGCAATTACGGCAAGAAGCCGCTCACGGGCGAGCAGGTGCGCTGGGGCCTCGAGCACCTGGACCTCGACGCCGGCGCGCATCAAGGCAGCTCGGCTTCGACGGGCTTGCATGCGCCGCTGAAGCATCACCTGCGTCGACCACGAGGGCGACGGCAAGTGCGCATGATCCAGATGGGACGGCAAGAAGTGGAACGTCGCCTCCGACTGGATCCAGCCGACAACGACGTGCATGCGAGCCGATGATCAAGGAGTCGGCCGCGAAGTACGCGAAGGAGAAGAAGCATCACGCCGCGCGACTGCGCCGAAGGAAGCGGCTGAGCGACGTCAACGCTGCGAGGCGGCGCCGGGCCTGCGTGCCCGGCGCCGGCGTCGGTCGCGGGATCCGCGATGCACGACGACCGCGGCGACCGCTGCTCAGCGTCAACAACATCGAGGTCATCTACAACCACGTCATCCTGGTGCTGAAGGGCGTGTCGCTGGAGGTGCCCGAGGGCGGCATCGTCGCGCTGCTCGGCGCCAACGGCGCCGGCAAGACCACCACGCTGAAGGCGATCTCCAACCTGCTGCGGCCGAGCGCGGCGAGGTGACCAAGGGCACGATCGACTATCGCGGGCGAGCGCATCGACGCGCTGACGCCCAACGACCTGGTGAAGCGCGGCGTGGTCCAGGTGATGGAGGGCCGGCACTGCTTCGCCCACCTGACCGTCGAGGAAAACCTGCTCACCGGCGCCTTCACGCGCAGCGACGGCCGCGCGCCGATGCGCGAGCGACCTGGAGAAGGTCTACGACTACTTCCCGCGCCTGCAAGGAGCGGCGCGCCGAGCCTCGCCGGCTACACCTCCGGCGGCGAGCAGCAGATGACCGCGATCGGCCGCGCGCTGATGGCGCAGCCCGAAGATGATCCTGCTCGACGAGCCGTCGATGGGCCTCGCGCCGCAGATCGTCGAGGAGATCTTCGAGATCGTGCAGCGCCTCAACCGCGAAGGAAGGCGTGAGCTTCCTGCTCGCCGAGCAGAACACCAACGTCGCGCTGCGCTACGCCGACTACGGCTACATCCTGGAGAACGGCCGCGTCGTGATGGACGGCGACGCCGCAGCGACCTCGCGCCAACGAGGACGTGAAGGAGTTCTACCTCGGCCTCTCCGCCGGCGGCCGCAAGAGCTTCCGCGACGTGAAGCACTACCGCCGCCGCAAGCGCTGGCTCGCCTGAAAGCGAGCGACTCGCCGATGACGAGCGCCTTCTACGACGGCTCGAGACCCGCGATCCCGAAGCTGCGCGAGCGCGCGCTGCTCGCGGCGCTGCCGCAGCAGATCGCGCATGCCAAGCGCGCAGCGCGCCGGCTATTTCGCCGCGCATCCTGCGGCGAGTCGATGCCGCGCGCGATCACCACGCCGCGCGGCGCTCGCGGAGCTGCCGGTCACGCGCAAGTCGCGAGCTGCTGCGAGCTGCAGAAGGCAGACGCCGCCCTTCGGCGGCCTCGCCGCGACGGCGCCGGGCGAGCTCGCGCGCGTCTTCATGTCGCCGGGGCCGATCTACGAGCCCGAAGGCGCGCGGCCGGACTACTGGCGGCATCGGCGCGCGCGCTGTTCGCCGCGGGCTTCCGCGCCGGCGACCTCGTGCACAACTGCTTCTCCTATCATTTCACGCCGGCGGGCTCGATGCTCGAGACGGGCGCGCACGCGCTCGGCTGCACGGTGTTCCCCGGCGGCATCGGCCAGACCGAGCTGCAGGTGCGCGGCGATCGCGCGATCTGCAGCCCGACGGCTATGTCGGCACGCCGTCGTTCCTGCGCATCATCCTCGAGAAGGCCGCGAGCTGCGGCGCCGATCTCTCGCTCGCTGAAGAAGGCGCTGGTCTCGGGCGAGGCGTTCCCGCCGGCGCTGCAGAAGCGAGGTCGCGCGAGCGCGGCATCGCGGCGCTGCAATGCTACGGCACGCGCCGACCTCGGCATCGATCGCCTACGAGAGCCGCGGCGCGCGAGGGGCTGATCCTCGACGAGGGCATGCTGCGTCGAGATCGTGCGCCCGGGCACCGGCGATCCGGTCGCCGACGGCGAAGTCGGCGAGGTCGTGGTCACCACGCTCGACGCCGGACTATCCGCTGATCCGCTTCGGCACCGGCGACCTCTCGGCGATCCTGCCGGGGCAGAGCCCCTGCGGCCGCACCAACCTGCGCATCAAGGGCTGGATGGGCCGCGCCGACCAGACCACCAAGGTCAAGGGCATGTTCGTGCATCCCGACGCAGGTCGCCGAGATCGCTGAAGCGCCATCCGCGAGATCCTGCAGGCCCGCCTCGTCGTCAGCCACGACGCGCCAGAGCGACGTCATGACGCTGCACGCGGAGGTCGGCGCCGGCACCGACGCCGCCTTCGCCGACGCGTCTCGCCGAGAGCCTCGCAGCCGTGACCAAGCTGCGCGGCGAGGTCGAGCTGGCGCGCGCCGGGCAGCCTGCCCAACGACGGCAAGGTGATCGAGGACGCGCGCAAGCTACGATTGAACCGGGGCGGCAGCCGCCTGGTTGCGAGAAATCACCCTTTCGCCACGATTCCATCGAATTGGCGTCGCATTCCCGGTGCTCATATGAGGGGCGCGAGACGACATCGGCTCGTCTCCGTTCTCCGCAGCGGTCTCTCCCCCGACCGCTTGTCCTGACGGCCCCGGCTCTCCCCCCCCGGGGCCGTCTCTTTTGGGGGCCAGGGCTCCGGTGGTGCGCCGCCGCCCCCGTGGCATCATCCGCGCCGCCTCCTTCGTCCGCTGATCTCATACCCCACTTCCATGCCGAGCCCGTCGCCGCCGAGCCCCTCGCCTCACCCACCCCGCTTCTCCGGAACCGGCCTCGCCTGCCGGCGCGGCGAGCGGCTGGTGTTCCGGGCTCTCGACTTCGCGCTCGCAGCCCGGCGGCGCGCTGGTGCTCACCGGCCCCAATGGCAGCGGCAAGTCGAGCCTGCTGCGGCTGATGGCCGGGCTGACGCCGCCGCGCGTCGGGCACCCTCGCCTGGGAGGGCGCCGACATCGCACGAGGATCCGGCGGCGCATCGGGCGCGCGCTGCATTTCGTCGGCCATCAGGACGCGCTGAAGCCGGTGCTGACGGTGGCGGAGACCCTGGGCTTCTGGGCCCGCATCCGCGGCGGCGCGGATGCCGCCGTGCCGGCGGCGCTGGCGCGCTTCCGTCTCGGCGGCTCGCCGAGCTGCCGTGCCGGCTTCTCTCCGCCGGCCAGCGCCGGCGGCTGGCGCTGGCGCGCCTGCTGGCGAGCCCGGCGCCGCTCTGGCTGCTGGACGAGCCCACCACCGGTCTCGACGACGCCGCGATCGCCGATCTCATGCGCGTCATCGCCGAGCATCGCGCCGGCGGCGGCATGCGTCGTGCTGGCGACGCACCAGCCGGTGCCGCTGGCCGAGCCGCGGACGCTCTCGCTCACCGACTTCGCGCCGCGCCGGAGCGCGGCATGAGGGCGTTTCGTCGCGGTGGTCGGCCGCGATCTTCGCCTGGCGCTGCGGCAGGGCAGCGATGCCGCCCTCGTGGTCGCGTTCTTCGTGCTGGCGGTGATGCTGTTTCCCTTCGGCGTCGGGCCGGAGCCGCAGCTCCTGGCGCGGATCGCCGCCGGCATCGTCTGGGTGACGGCGCTGCTGGCGGCGCTGCTCTCCCTCGATCGCCTGTTCCAGCAGGATTACGAGGACGGCAGTCTCGAGGCGCTGGCGCTGATGCCGCTGCCGCTCGAGGCGCTGGTGCTGGCGAAGTGCCTGGCGCATTGGCTCACGACCGGCCTGCCGCTGATGCGTGGTGGCGCCGCTGCTGGCGGCGCTGCTGCACCTCGACGGGCCGGGCTACGGGCCGCTGATGCTCGCCATGGCGCTGGGGACGCCGAGCCTCAGCCTGGTCGGCGCGGTCGGCGCGGCGCTGGCGCTCGGCGCCCGCCGCGGCGGCGTGCTGCTCTCGCTGCTGGTGCTGCCGCTCTACATCCCCGTGCTGATCTTCGGCGTCGCGGCGGTGGATCAGGCGGTTGCCGGTTTCGCCATTCGACCCCATTTGTTGATGCTGTCGGCGCTTCCTGGTGGCGGCGCTGCCGCTGGCGCCCTGGGCGGCGAGCGCGGCGCTCCGGCCGGCGCTGGAGTAGGCGCGCATAACGCTTTTGTAACCTTGTGACGCCGCCAATAGCGGGGCTACCGCCCGATCCAACCGCAGGATCGGCGAGATCGCGACAAGATTCGCCTACCCCGTGACGGCGCTCCGCGAGTATCGAACGAGCCTGTGCCCCTGACCCCGGATTTGGGCTAGAACCCTGCCATGCACCGCTTCGCCAACCCCGCCCGCTTCATGCGCCTCTCGGCCGCGCTGCTGCCCTGGGTCGGCGCCGGCGCCGCGATCTGCCTGCTCGGTCGGTCTCTACCTCGCGCTCTTCGTCGCGCCGCCGGACTACCAGCAGGGCGAGGCGGTGCGCATCATGTATCATCCATGTGCCCGCCGCCTGGATGGCGAGCTTCGTCTATGGCCTGATGGCGCTGGCGAGCGCCGTCGCGCTGATCTGGCGCCATCCGCTCGCCGACATCGCGGCGCAGGCGGCGGCGCCGCTCGGCGCCGGCTTCACCCTGCTCTGCCTGGTCACCGGCTCGCTCTGGGGCAAGCCCATGTGGGGCACCTGGTGGGTCTGGGACGCGCGGCTCACCTCGGTGCTGGTGCTGTTCTTCCTCTATCTCGGCTATATCGCGCTGGTGAACGCCTTCGACGATCCCACGCCGCGGCGCCCGCGCCGGCGCGATCCTGGCGCTGGTCGGCGTGGTCAATCTGCCGATCATCAAATTCTCCGTCGATTGGTGGAACACGCTGCACCAGCCGGCGAGCGTCTTCCGCCTGGGCGGGCCCACCATCGATCGCCTCGATGCTGTTGCCGCTGCTGCTCATGGCGGTCGGCTTCACGCTGCTTCTTCGCCTGGCGCTGCTGATGCTGCGGATGCGCACGGCGATCCTGGCGAGCCGGGTGCGTGCCGCGCGGCTCGGCGAGGTCGAGGCGTCGGAGCCGCCGCGCCAGCGCGCCGCCGCGGAGTCGATGCCATGATGGACACGATCACGCAGTATCCTCGCCATGGGCGGCTATGCCGCCTATGTCTGGCCGGCCTATGGCGTGGCCGCTGCTGGTGCTGTCTGGGCTGGTGATCGCGTCGGTCTGCGCGGCTGGCGCCGGCAGCAGCGGCTCTGGGCCGCGCTCGAAGCCGCCGGGCACGGCCGGCGCAGATCCGCGAGATCGGCGATGACCCGCAAGCGCCGGCGGCTGCTGGTCGTGCTCATCGGCGCTCGGACTGCTCGGCGTCGCCACCGGCGCTGGTGCTGTCGGCCTTCAATGACAACCTCGTCTTCTTCTATCAGCCCGACCGATCTCGTCGCCAAGCACGCGCCGGAAGGCCGGCGGCGTGCGCATCGGCGGGCTGGTGGAAGAACGGGAGCGTCAAGCGCGAGGCCGACGGCGCGACCGTCGATTTCCGCGTCACCGACGGCAACAACGCGCGTGCCGGTGACCTATACGCGGCCTGCTGCCCGACCTCTTCCGCGAGGGCCAGGGCGTGGTGGCCGAGGGCAGCGCTCGAGCCACGGACGGCGTCTTCCGCGCCGACAGCGTGCTCGCCAAGCATGACGAGAAATACATGCCGCCCGAGGTCGCCGACGCGCTGAAGAGCTCCGGCCACTGGCAGGGCGAGCATCCCGTCGGGCCGGAGCGCGAAGCAATGATCGCCGAACTCGGCCATTTCGCGCTGATCCTCGCGCTGTGCGTGGCGCTGGTGCAGTCGACCGTGCCGCTCGATCGGCGCGGCGCGCGGCAACCCGCGGCTGATGGCGCTCGGCGGCAGCCGGCGGCGCTGGCGCAGTTCGCGCTGATCGGCGCTCGCCTTCGCGCGCGCTGATGCACGCCTACGTCACCTCGGATTTCTCGGTGGCGACCGTCGCCGAGAACAGCCACTCGGACCAAGCCGCTGCTCTACAAGATCACCGGCGTCTGGGGCAACCACGAAGGCTCGATGCTGCTCTGGGTGCTCGATCCTGGCGCTGTTCGGCGCCGCGGTCGCGCTGCTTCGGCGACAATCTGCCGCCGCGATCTGCGCGCCCGCGTGCTCGGCGTGCAGGGCATGATCGGCGCCGGCTTCCTCGCCTTCATCCTGTTCACCTCCAATCCCTTCCTCGCGCCTGATGCCGGCGCCGCTCGACGGCCACGGGCTCAACCCGCTGCTGCAGGATCCCGGCCTCGCCTTCCATCCGCCGTTCCTCTATCTCGGCTATGTCGGCTTCTCGGTGGCCTTCTCCTTCGCCGTCGCCGCGCTGATCGAGGGCCGCGTCGACGCCGCCTGGGCGCGCTGGGTGCGGCCCTGGACGCTGGCCGCCTGGTGCGCGCTCACCGTCGGCATCGCGCTGGGCAGCTGGTGGGCCTATTACACGCTGGGCTGGGGCGGCTGGTGGTTCTGGGACCCGGTGGAGAACGCCTCCTTCATGCCGTGGCTGGTCGGCACGGCGCTGCTCCATTCGGCGATCGTGGTGGAGAAGCGCGACGCGCTGAAGAGCTGGACCATCCTGCTGGCGATCGTCACCTTCTCGCTGTCGCTGATCGGCACCTTCCTGGTGCGCTCGGGCGTGCTGACCTCGGTGCACGCCTTCGCCATCGATCCCGCGCGCGGCGTCTTCATCCTGCTGCTGCTGGTGGTCGGCGATCGGCGGCGCGCTGACGCTCTATGCGCTGCGCGCGCCGGCGCTGAAGGGCGGCGGGCTGTTCGCGCCGATCTCGCGCGAGGGCGCGCTGGTGCTCAACAACCTGCTGCTGGCGACCGGCGCGCGCGACGGTGTTCCTCGGCACGCTCTATCCGCTGTTCCTCGACGCGATCGGCGGCGGCAAGGTCTCGGTCGGGCCGCCCGTTCTTCAACCGCACCTTCGTGCCGCTGATGGTGCCGCTGCTGCTGCGCGATCGGCGTCGGCCCGCTGCTGGCCTGGAAGCGCGGCGATCTGCCGGCGGCGCTGCAGCGGCTCTGAGCGTCGCCGGCTGGCGCCGCGCTCGTCGTGCTGGCGGTCGCTGTCTGCGTCGCGATGCGCCGGCGGGCCGTCGCTGGCGCTGCTCGGCCTCGGCGCTCGCCGCCTGGATCGTCGTCGGCGCGCTCGTCGAGATGGCCGAGCGGATGCGGCTGTTCCGCGGCCGCTCGGCGACAGCTCGCGCCGCGCGCGCCACCTGCCGCGCGCGGCCTACGGCATGACGCTCGCCCATCTCGGGCTCGCCGTCGCCGTCGCCGGCATCGCCGCCTCGCGCCTGGACGGCCGAGGACATCGAGCGTCGTGCAGCCCGGCGAGAGCGTCGACGATCGCCGGCTACGAGCTGCGCCTCGACGAGCGTCGAGCCGCGTCCAGGGCCCGAACTACACGCGCCGACCGCGGCACCTTCACGGTCAGCCAGCGACGGCAGCGCTGGTCGCGATGCTGCATCCGGAGCAGCGCTTCTTCCCGTTGCAGCAGCAGACCACGACCGAGACCGCGATCCACACCAACCTGCTCGCCGACCTCTACGTCGTGCTCGGCGATCCCGACGGCAAGGGCGGCTGGACCGTGCGCGTCTATTAGAAGCCGCTGGTGCCGTGGATCTGGATCGGCGCCGTGATCATGGCGCTGCGGCGGCCTCGTCAGCCTCAGCGACCGGCGCTGGCGCGTCGGCGTCGCCGCGCGCGCCGCGCGCCGCGCCGCGCGCCGGGCCGCCGCCGGCGACTGACGCCCATGCGCCGCCTGCTCTATCTGCTGCCGGTCGCTGGCTTTCGCTGGCGCTCGCCGGCTATTTCTGCGCTGGCGCTGCGCCGGACCGCGATCCGTCGCGTGCTGCCCTCGGCGATGATCGACAAGCCGGCGCCGGAGTTCGACCTCGCCGGCGCTGCGGCCGGCAGCCGGGCCTCGCGCGCGCCGACGCTCAAGGGCCAGGTCGGTGCTGGTCAATTTCTTCGCCTCCTGGTGCGTGCCCTGCCGGGTCGAGCATCCGCTGCTGATGCGGCTGGCCGACGAGGACAAGCGTGCCGCTCTACGGCATCGACTACAAGGACAAGCCGGAGGACGCGGCGCGCTTCCTGGACGAGCTCGGCGATCCCTATCGCGCGCATCGGCGTCGATCGCGACGGGCCGCGTCGGCATCGATTTCGGCGTCTATGGCGTGCCGGAGACCTATGTGATCGACAAGGCCGGCCACATCCGCTTGCGCTACGTCGGCCCGCTGACCGCCGGAGGCGGTGCGACGAGCGAGCTGCTGCCGCTGCTGCAGGCAGCTGCAGCACATCATGAGAGCGCTGCATCGCTCGCGCTGATGCTGCTGCTGGCTCGCGGCGGCGCCGCCGCTCGCGGTCGAGCCCGGCGAGCGGCTGGCCGATCCCGGCGCTGGAGGCGCGCGCGCGGGCGCATCAGCCACGAGCTGCGCTGCCTGGTCTGCCAGAACCAGTCGATCGACGATTCCAACGCCGACCTCGCCCACGACCTGCGCGTGCTGCTCCGCGAGCGGCTGACCGCCGGCGACAGCGACCAGCAGGCGCTGCAGTTCATCGTCGCCCGCTACGGCGATTTCGTGCTGCTGAAGCCGCCGGTGAAGCCGGCGACCTATGTGCTGTGGTTCGGCCCCGTCGCGGTGCTGCTGCTGGGCGCCGGCGCGGCGGCGCTCTATCTCCGCCGCCGCCGGATCGCGCCGCAGAGCCGTGCCGCCGCTCAGCGCCGGAGGAGCGGCGGCGGCTGCAGCGCCTGCTCGCCGAAGGCAGCGATGATGGCGGTCTGGCTTGCCTTCGCCGTGCTGGCGGCGCCATCATGGCGCTGGTGGTCCTGCCGCTGATGCCGCGCCGGACGGCGCCTGCCCGGACGCGCCGCCTTCGACCGCGCGGTCTATCGCGACCAGCTGCGCGAAGTGGAGCGCGACGTCGCGCGCGGCCTCTTGACCGAGGACGAGGCCGCCAGCGCGCGGCTGGAGATCGAGCGCCGGCTGCTGGCCGCCGATGCCGAGGATCGGCGCTCCGACACAGCCCAAGGACACCGCCGCCGGCACGCGCGCCTGGGCGGCAGCTCTCGCCGTCCTGGTGCCTGCCGGCGCGGTCCTGGTCTATCTCGTCCATGGCGCGCCGCGGATTCCGGACCAGCCCTACTATGCCCGCGCCGCCGAGCGCGCGCTCATCGGCGCCAACGGCACTCTCGATCTCGACAAGGCCGCCGCCGCCCTCGAGGCGCGCGTCAAGCGGGATCCCGCCAGCGCCGAGGGCTGGCTGCTGCTGGCGCGCACCGAGGCGGCGCGCGGGCACTGGCAGGACAGCGCCGCCGCCTATCACGAGGCGCTCGCTCTCACGCGCCAGCGCCCGGACGTCGCCGCCGCCTATGGCGAAATGCTGGTGATGGCGGCCGACGGCATGGTGACGCCCGCGGCGCACGACGCCTTCGCCACGGCGCTGGCCCGCGACGAGAAGAACCCGGTCGCGCGCTACTACCTCGCGCTGGGCGAGGCGCAGGCCGGCAACACGCAGGCGGCCCTCGACGGCTGGCAGCACCTGCTGGCGGATTCGTCCTACGATGCACCCTGGGTTCCCGTGGTGAAGCAGCGCATCGCCGAGACCGCCAAGGCGGCGGGCGTGCCGGTGCCGCCGCCACCGCCCGCCGCGGCGCCGTCGACGCCAACGGCGCCGGCAGCGCCGGGCCCCGGCGCCGACGACATGGCGGCGGCGGCGCAGATGACCCCGGAGCAGCGCACCGAGATGATCCGCGGCATGGTCGGCCGCCTCGCCGCCCGATTGCAGGAGCAGCCGAACGACCTCGACGGCTGGCTGCGCCTAGGCCGCGCCTATCAAGTGCTGCGGGAGCGCGACAAGGCGGTCGACGCCTTCACCCACGCGGCCAAGCTCAAGCCCGACGATCCCGCGATCCTCGCCCACGAGATCGACGCCATGCTGGGCGATCGGGAAGCGAGCGAGCCGATCCCGGAGCCGGCGCTGGCGACCTTGAAGCGTCTGGAGGCGCTCGATCCCAGCGAGCCGCGGGCGCTCTGGTACCTCGGCCTTGCCGCCGCGCAAGCGCACCGCACCGACGAAGCCAAAGCGTATTGGCAGCGGCTTCTGGTGGTGCTCCCCGCCGACAGCGAGGAGCACAACACGGTGTCAGCGGCCCTCGCCGCCCTCGACAGCGGGAAGTGACGCGTCGCATCGCCGGATCACGCGCTCGAGCCAGCTGATCACCGCCGCGACGCGGGCGAGGGGGCGGTGATCGGGGTGGGTCAGCAGCCAGATTTCCCGCGTGAGCACGAAGGGCTGCGGCGTCCCGGCGATGGCTCGCACACCCGGCGCATGGTCGCCGACGACCGCGGGCAGCAGCGATCTTCCGAGACCGCTGCGGATCGCCTGCAGCACGCCCTCGGCGTCATTGACGGCGACCGCGGCGCTGCTCGCGGCGTTGCCCGCCATTGCCGCGGCAATCCACCGGGCCTGCGGCAGCTCCGCCATTCCCTCCTCATAGGTGATCCACGGCAGCGCCGCTTCCGCCGCCGGCGCGCAGCCCGAAGGCACGTAGACGCCGTAGGCCAGTGAACCGATCCGCCACGCCAGCATCGACTTTCCGGCACTGGCCTCCGGGCGCGCGAGCCGGAGCGCGATGTCCGCCTCGCGCCTGACGAGGCTGAGGTTGCGCGGCTCGGCGACGAGTTCGACGCGCAAGCCCGGATGGTCCGCCGACAGCTCCGCCACCGCGGGCAGCAGCAGGTGGTTCACCAGCATCGGCACCGCGGTGACGCGCACGACACCGGAGGCCTCGGCGTTGCTGTCGCCGACGGTCCGCAGGCCTTCGATCTCCCACTCGGCGCGCTCGGCCCGGGCGATCGCGGCCTCGCCCGCTTGCGTCGGGTGCAGAGCGCCGCTTGCAGTCCGCTCAAAAAGGCGGGCGCCGAGCGCGGCCTCCGCGGCCCTGAGCCGGCGCGCGACGGTGGTCTGGTCGACACCGAGCCGCGCCGCCGCCGCGTTCAGGCTGCCGCTGCGGGCGACCGCGAGGAGATAGCGCAGGTCGTTCCAGTTCAGTCCCTGCATTCCTGCAATATCGATCGGCAAGGTTTCGGATCCCGTCGCAAGTCTGCGGCGCCGAGGATGGTGCGTCCACAATTCCATGGAGACGCCGATGCCGCTCTTTGCCGTGCTGTTCGAGGACGACCCGCAGCTTGGGGCAGAGGTGCGCCCACGGCACATGCCGGCGCATCTGGAGTTCCTGGCGCGGAATGCCGACCGGATCCGCGCCGCGGGGCCGCTCCGCGAGACCAGCAGCCAGCCAGCCGGCGGATTGTGGCTGGTCGATGCCGCCGACGCCGCGACGGTCGAAAGGCTCGTACGGGAGGATCCGTTCTGGCCGACGGGATTGCGCCGCTCCGTGCGCATCCTCGAATGGAGGCAGGTCTTCGCCGACGGCGCGCGCCGCTGATCCCGGCAGGATCCGATCAGGATGCCGGGGCCGCGCGCTTCGCCCGCTCCTCCGCCACCAGCTCCTTCTTCGAGAGCTTGCCGACGGGCGTCTTGGGGAGGCTCTGGCGCAGCTCCATCTCCGCCGGCATCTCATGGCGGCCGAGCTTGTCGGCGAGGAAGCGCTTGAGCTCGTCGAAGTCGAGGGTCCGGCCGGGCTTCAGCGCAATGAAGGCCTTGGCAGCCTCGCCGCGATAGAGATCGGGGATGCCGATGACGGTCGCCTCGGCGACGGCGGGATGCTCGTAGATCGCCTCCTCGATGACGCGCGGGAAGACGTTGAAGCCGCCGGAGAGGATCATGTCCTTCTTGCGGTCGACGAGGGTGAGGAATCCGTCGGCGTCGAGGATGCCGATGTCGCCGGTGTGGAAGCGCCCGCCGGCGAAGGCGGCGGCGGTCGCCTCCGGCCGCTTCCAGTAGCCCTTCATGATCTGCGGGCCGCGGGCGCAGACCTCGCCCGCCTCGCCCGCCGGCAGCACCCGGGTCCCGGTCTCGAGATCGACGATCTCCAGCACCGTGTTGGGGCACGGCAGGCCGACCGTGCCCGGCCGCGCGGTATCGTCGGTCGGCGACAGCGTCAGAATGGGCGAGGCCTCGGTGAGGCCATAGCCCTCGACGATCTCCCGCCCGGTGAGGTCGCGGAACCCGTGCAGAATCTCCCGCGGCAGCGGCGCGCCGCCGCAGCTGCAATAGCGCAGCGAGCCCAGGTCGAACTCGCGCGCGCGGGGATGCTGCAGCAGCGCCGCGAACATGGTGGGGACGCCGGAGAACAGCGTCGGCCGCTTGCGCGCGATATCCGCCAGCACGCGCTCGGCGTCGAAGCGCAGATGCAGGATCATCCGCATGCCGGCGGCGACCGCCACCAGCATCACCATGCTCATGCCGTAGACGTGGAAGAGCGGCAGCACCACCAGGGTCGATTCCGCGCCGGGCGCCAGCACGCCTGATGTCCAGCGGTCGCGCATGGCGACGACCGTGCTCAGATTGCCGTGCGTCAGCATGGCGCCCTTGGGCTCGCCGGTGGTGCCGCCGCTGTATTGCAGCACCGCGATCTCGTCGGCGGCCGGCGCCGGTACCGGCGGCTCCAGCACGCCGTCATTGTCGACGAGGGTGCGGAAATCGATCTCGGGGCCGGGGCCGGCTCGGCGCTCGGCGGCGGCGCCTGCCATGGCCCGCGCGACGGCGGCCGGCAGGAAATCCTCGAGGCTTCCCACCACCACGGCGCCGAGTTGGCCCTCGCCCTTCAGCGCCGCGATCTGCGGATAGAGTTGCGGCAGGTCCAGGGTCACCATGACCGCGACCTCGGAATCCAGCAGCTGGTGCCGCAGCTCCCGCGGCGAATAGAGCGGGCTGAAGTTCACCACGCGGCCGCCGGCGAGCAGCACGCCGAAAAAAGCCACGAGGTAATGCGGCGTGTTCGGGAGGTGAAGGCCGACACCGATGCCGGGGCCGACGCCGAGCGCGCGAAAGCCCTTGGCGGCCCGGCGCGCCAGCTGCAGCCATTCACCATACGTCAGATGCCGGTCGTAGAAATCGCAGGCGACGACCTCGGGCCAGCGTGCCGCCGCGCGCTCCAGCAGGCGCTGCACCGGCTCGGGCGGCGGCAGCGGCTCAGCCCAGCTCAGACCTTTGGGATAAAATCTCTCCCAGACCGGAACGCCCATGCGCCGCGTCTCCCCCTGCACGCGCCCGCCACCGCGCGGCAACCGCGAGGTCGCCACGCGCAACCCGCTCCTGTTACGCCCTTATAGGGGAGTTCCGCCGTCGTCCGCCAGCGGGCGCAGCGTGCGTCCGCCCAGGCGGACGGTCGCCGGCAGATCGCGCCAGCCATAGGCAACCGCCGGAACCGGCGTGCCACCCACGGTAATGTTCCGATGCGCGACACGGCTGCCGCCCATCCGCTCGTAGAAGAAGCGCGCGGGATTGTCGCGCAGCACCCAGATCACCGCCGAGGCGTGACCGGAGGCGACCAGGCGTCGGAAGAGCGCCATCAGGACGGCGCGGCCGACGCCGCGGCCCTGAAAATCCGGGGTGACGTAGAGGGTATGGACCTCGCCGGCCAATCCCTCGACGGGCTGGCGCGCCGGGCCGCAATTTCCGAATCCCACGATGCCGATACCGGTCCATTCGGCGACCCGGGTGTCGTCGGGGCGATGGGCGAGCTGCGCCTGCCAGTCCGCCGCGAGCCGCGCCGGCGACAGGCCGAGCAGCACCTTCGTCGGCAGCACGCCGGGATAAGTGTCGCGCCACGTCTCGACATCGATGCGTGCGATCTCGCCTGCATCCTTGCGGGTCGCCGGGCGCACGAACAGCATCCTTCCTCCCACGCGCTCTCCAAATCTTCAGTCGCACCGCATCCTAAACCACTCGATGCGCCGATGACGAGTCTCCGCGCACGAAAATCTGCAGCGCGAAAGCGGATGGAAGCGGCCAGCCGGCGGCGACTCCGCGTCGTCGTCGTGATCTTAACCTTAGCCCCATCGCCGATCGCGCGTGCGCGCAGGAAAGTGACGTCCGGAAACTCCGCTGTCGCCATCGCGCGAGATCGCCACGCGCTCGGACGGGATTCGTCGTAAACGACGAATCCCGGACTGGCTCCAGACCTCGGCGGAGCTTCCAAGTGCGTCCGCCGTCTTGGAGATTCTCGATCGACCCAGCCGGGCGCCAATCTTGGCCAGCGTCGGCAGATCGCCGCCGTCCCGGGAAAATTTCCAACGCCGCGGCCGATATTTTCCAAAATTATACCCGGAATTCCGCTGCCACCCCAGGGCTTAGGAGCGGCGTTAACACTTTATTAACTATTAGGGGCGCAGAGGTGGGAGGGCGGATTTGTTGTCGCATGCAAGGGATCGCGGGTGGATAGGGGCAGTCGAGAGGCGGGACGGCAGGCTTGATGGACGTCGTCGTGCCGCCGATGCTGCTGCCCCGCGGCCGTGACGAGCCGATCACCTGGCCGCCGGGCATCGACCCGCATCCCGACCTCCTCGAGTTTCTCGCCTATTGGCGAGGCCTGGTACGCCCGGACGGCTCGCTGCCGGCGCGCTCGGACATTTCGCCCTTCGAGCTCAGGCGCCTGCTCGCGGGCATCGCCATGATCGACGTGCTGCCCTCGGAGGATCCGCAGTATCCCTACCGCTACCGGTGGCGCCTGCTCGGCACCTCGCACCAGCAGCATCTCAAGGTCGATCTCACCGGCAAGTATTTCGAGGACGTGCACATACCCGAACGGCTGGCGCTTGCCCATCGCGCCTTCGTGCCGATCATCCGCGAGCGACGGCCCGGCTATCTCCGCATGAGCAGCAGCGGCTTCACCGTCACCTCGGTAATAAACTATTTCGAGCGCATCATGGCGCCGCTCTCCGCCGATGGCACCCACGTGAACATGCTGATCGGCATGTGGGCCTGGCTGCCGCTCGACAAGGTCCATGGCGGCCAGAGCGACGACGATCCCGTCACCTGACTTTCCGCCCACGACGCCGAGGCGTAGACTGCAATCGACAACCTCCGCGGAGGCTGCGATGCGCGATCCCTACTACACCACCTTCGCGCGCTACAACGCCTGGGCCAACCAGCGCCTCTACGACGCTTGCGCGCGCCTCTCCGAGCACGACTACATGGAGCGGCGGCCGTCCTTCTTCGGCTCCATCCACGCGACGCTCAATCACCTGCTGGTGGGCGACCGCATCTGGCTCGGGCGTATCGAAGGGCGGCCGGAGAAGCTGGCGCTCAACCAGATCCTCTATGGCGACTTCACCGGGCTGCGGGTCGCGCGGGGCGCGGAGGATGAGCGGCTGATCCGGATCGTCGAGAGCCTCGACGCCGCGCGGCTCGATCAGCCGCTCGACTATCTCAACACGAGGGGCGAGCGTTACCGCACGCCGCTTCGCCTCGTGCTCGGCCATCTCTTCAATCACCAGACCCATCATCGCGGCCAGGTGCACGGCCTGCTCTCGCAGACCGCCGTGCCACCGCCGGAGCTCGACCTCATCGCCTTCGTGCGCTGAGCCCGGCGGCCGGATCGCGCCGTAGGGGTCTTCCGAAAACCTCAATTCGCTCAAGCAAATCAAGGACTCAAATCTCCTCAATTTGCGGAAAATGCGCTGCAGTTTTCAGCGGGTGTTAAGCCGCGCCCGTTAATCTCCTCACGCGAACGATGACCGCCTCACCCGAGGCGCCATCGCGAAACGGCAAACCCGGGGCGACCCGGGGACGCAAAGCCTCCGGTCTCACCGAGACAGCGGGGCTACCGAACGAGGCGACAGGTGAAGCACGTACATCGCACATTCGCGCTCGCCCTGCTGGGTCTGCTGTTCCTGCTGCCGAATGCCCAGGCGAGCTCCAGCAACGACGAGGCGCATCTCCATTCCGCCCTCTTCGGCACCCGCGAGGCGTACTCCACCGACATCGGCCGGTTCTATAAATGGACCGGCATGCTCAAGCGCTGGACCGAGGAGCGGCAGCTGGCCTCTGGTCCCTGCGTGCTCGGGCAGAGTCAGGGATGCGAGCCCCGCGAATGGCACCGGATCGTCGAGCTGCTGAAGCCGCTCGACCTGCGGGCGAAGCTCACCGCGGTGAACGATCTCGTGAACCACTATCCCTACACGCCCTCGAACGCGAACTGGAACCAGCCGAACTACTGGGAGACGCCGTTCGAGTTCCTGCGCAAGAGCGGCCAGTGCCAGGATTACGCGATCACCAAGTTCATGCTGCTGCGCGCCGCGGGCGTGCCCAACGACCTCCTGCGCATCGTGGTGCTGCGTGACATGCGGCTCCGCCTCGATCATGCGGTCACCGTCGCGTATGTCGATGGCGAGGCGCTGATGCTGGACAACCAGATCGCCGCGGTGACGCCGGTGTCGGAGATCCACCACTACCAGCCCTACTACTCCATCAACGAGACCGGCTGGTGGCTGCACGAGCCGAATCCGCTGCAGATCACCAGCCTGCGCTGAAGACCTGCCTCAACGACCCCGGAGCGTTTTCCGCCGAAGCGGATGCCGGTTCGGCGAAGAAAACACGACAAAATCACCGACTCTACCGGCCGGTGGTGAGCACCACCTTGCCGGTGGCCCTGCGCTCGGCCAGCAGCGCCATCGCCTGGCCCGCATCGGCGAGCGGGATCCGGTGCGAGATGTGGGGCCTCAGCTTGCCGGCCGCGAACCACCCCAGCAGGGTCTCGAAGGACTGCCGCACCAGCGCCGGATTCCGCGCGCGGTAGGAGCCCCAGTAGAAGCCGATGGCGTCGCAATTCTTCACCAGCAGGAGGTTGGCGGGGATCTGCGGAATGCGGCCGCTGGCGAAGCCGATCACCACGATCCTTCCGCCCCAGGCGATCGAACGCAGGCACTGGTCGAAGGCGTCGCCGCCCACGGGATCGTAGATCACGTCGGGACCGCGCCCGCCCGTGATCTCCTTGATGCGCTGGCGCAGGTCCTCGCGGGAATAGTCGATGAGGTGGTCGGCGCCTTGGCTCTTGGCGACCGCAAGCTTCTCGGGCCCGCCCGCCACCGCGATGACCGTGGCGCCCATGGCCTTGCCGATCTCGACCGCGGTCAGGCCGACGCCACCCGCGGCGCCCAGCACCAGCAGGGTCTCGCCTGGCTGCAAGCGGGCGCGCCACTCGAGGGCGCCATGGGAGGTGCCGTAGGCGACCGGAAATCCCGCCGCGATCGTAAAGTCCATGGCGGCCGGAATCGGGAACACTCGCGCCGCCGGCAGCACCGCCTCGTCCGCATAAGCGCCGTGGTCCATGATGCCGAAGACGCGCTCGCCGAGTCTGAGGCCGGTGACGCCGGGGCCGAGCTCGGTCACCACGCCGGCGATCTCGAAGCCCGGGCTGAAGGGGAGGTCCGGCTTCTCCTGGTACTTGCCCTGGACGATCAGAAGATCGGCGAAATTGACGCCGACCGCATGGACCGCGACCCGCACCGCGTCGGGGGCGATCGGCGGCGGCGGCAGCTCCGCGATCGCCAGCTTCTCGAACGGCCCGAACTCGCGACAGAGCACGGCGCGCATGGGCTAGACCCCACCTTGGGCCGCGCGGTCGCGACGGAATCGCGCACGCGTGGGACTTGAGGATTTGACGCAAGACGCCATGGCGCGAGTCGGTGCTGAATGGGCGCCCAGATTGCCCGCCAGAAAGTGTCGGGGCAAGCGTCCAATCCCAGGGCACGCTTGGCAGTGCGCCGGACGCTGAGTATGGTAACGGCCATGATGAAAAATTCTTTCAAGAAATTAATTCTTGCCGCCGCGGTGGCCGTGGCATGCGTGCTGCCGCACCAGTTCGCGAGCGCCCAGACGGGCGCCCCTGCCAAGCCCAAAAGCGAGACCAAGACCGAGACAAAGACCGAGCACCTCGGCGATGCCCAGAGTTGGTCGGCCTACGTCGATACGCTCAAGAGCGGGAAGGTCTGCTACCTGGTCGGCCGCCCGATCAAGAGCGAGCCCGCCAATCTCAAGCGCGGCGACGTCTTCATCTACGTCACCCACCGGCCGGCGGAGAAGACCTTCAACGTCGTGAGCTTCACCCCGGGCTATCCCTACAAGGAGGGCAGCGACGCGGAGTTCGCGGTGGAGGCCAATAAATTCGACCTCTTCACCAGCAAGGAGAGCGCCTGGGCCCGCGACGCCGCCACCGAGAAGGCGATCGTGGAGGCGATGATCAAGGGCAAGCAGGCGACGCTCAAGGGCATCTCCGCCCGAGGCACGGCCACCACCGATACCTATTCCCTCGGCGGCTTCGCCCAGGCCCTGGGGCTCATCGACAAGGCCTGCGGCGTCAAGCGCTAACCCTTTCGGGAGGCCCCCCGGGTTTGCCAGCGGACCCCGGCCCCCCTATATCTTCGTCGCCATGACCGCCGAGACCGCCACCCCCAGCGCCGCCAGCCCGCGCAAGAACCTCGTGGGCCTGGACCGGGCCGAGCTTGCCGCCGAGATGGCGGCCTTCGGCGCCGAGCCCTTCCGTGCCCGCCAGCTCTGGCACTGGATCTATCACCGCGGCGTCACCGACTTCGACGCCATGACCTCCCTCGCCAAGACCTTCCGCGCCAGCCTCGCCGAGCGTTATGAGGTGGGCCGCCCGGCGGTCTCCCGGGCGCTCGCCTCGGTGGACGGCACCCGCAAATGGCTGCTGCGCTTCCCCGACGGCCAGGAGGTCGAGAGCGTCCACATTCCCGAGGAGGACCGCGGCACGCTCTGCGTCTCCTCCCAGGTCGGCTGCACCCTCACCTGCAAGTTCTGCCACACCGGGACCCAGCGCCTGGTGCGCAACCTCGAGGCCGCGGAGATCGTGGGCCAGGTGATGATCGCCCGCGACGCCATCGGCGAATGGCCCTCGGCGGTCGAGGAGCGCCAGCTCACCAACATCGTGATGATGGGGATGGGCGAGCCGCTCTACAATTTCGAGAACGTCGCCAAGGCGCTCAAGATCGTGATGGACCACGAGGGGCTCTCGATCTCGCGCCGCAAGATCACGCTCTCCACCGCCGGCGTGGTGCCGATGATCCAGCGCTGCGGCGCCGAGCTCGGCGTCAACCTCGCTATATCCCTCCACGCCGTCAACGACGAGCTCCGCGACGTGCTGGTGCCGCTCAACAAGAAATATCCGATCGCCGAGCTGCTGGATGCCTGCCGGACATATCCCGGCTCCAGCAACGCGCGCCGCATCACCTTCGAGTACGTGATGCTCCGCGGCGTCAACGACAGCCCGGCGGATGCCCGCGAGCTGGTGCGGCTGCTGGCCGGCATTCCCGCCAAGGTCAACCTGATCCCGTTCAATCCCTGGCCCGGCGCGCCCTTCGAGTGCTCGACCGACGCCGACATCACGGTCTTCAGCGACATCGTCAATGCCGCTGGATATTCCTCGCCGGTGCGCACGCCCCGCGGCCGCGACATCCTCGCCGCCTGTGGCCAGCTCAAATCCGAGAGCGTGAAGCTCCGCAAGAGCGAGCTGCTGAAGCTCAGGGAAGCCGAAGTCGGCGCCGCCTGAGCGGCCTGGCGCCGCTCACGCCCCCACGGGTTTTGCCGCCTCGATCATCGTGCGAGATAGTGGCCGGCCCTCGGCGTCGCACAGCGCGCCTTGCAGGGTCCGGATGATGCCGATGAGCTCGGCGATCTCCTTCTCCCGCATCAGGTCGATCTTCTGGTGCAGCAGCTCGATCTCCAGCTCGGCCTTGAGATTGACGTCGTAATCGTGCTGCGCCGCATTGCGGTCGATCATGGACTGCCGGTTCTGGCTCATCATCAGGACCGGCGCGGTATAGGCGGCCTGAAACGACAGCGCCAGGTTCAGCAGGATGAAGGGATAGGGATCCCAGTGCTCGATGTAGGCGGTGACGTTGAGCGCCATCCAGATCACCAGGATCACGCTCTGGATGATGATGAAACGCCAGGACCCCACCACCCGCGCCACCGAGTCGGCAACGCGGTCGCCGAGGCCGAGATCCTCGATGCGTTTCCCCTTGCGCCGGTGCCGCCGCGCCTGGCGGAGCTCTACGAGCCGATGCACTTCATCGGCTTCCATCGTGTGCGGCGGGTGGCTCTGCATGGATCGCGCTCCCCAGGGTTCAGACGCTAAAGGATCTTGAGCACCGCCTCCGGCGGTCGGCCGAGTGCTGCCTTGCTGCCCTTCACCACGATGGGGCGCTCGATCGCGATCGGATGCTTCGCCATCCCCGCGATGATCTCGGCGTCGGTGAGACCGGGCTTGTCGAGGCCGGCCTCCTTCGCCTCCTTCCTGCGCAGGAGCTGGCGGGGTGCGAGGCCGAGCATCTTCAGGAGCTCTTTCAGCTTCGCGGCGCTCGGCGGCGTCTTCAGATACTCCACCACCTCGGGCTTCACGCCCTTCTTCTCCAGCAGCGCCAGCGTCTTGCGCGAGGTGTTGCAGCGCGGGTTGTGATAGATGGTGACGGCCATGGTCGCCTCGCAAGGCTGCAGATGATCGCGCCGACTGTGCGGTGGCAAGGCGGGGGTCGTCAACGGCGAGAGAGACATTCTACTCCGTCACCAGCTTCACGGTGCGGCCGGGCTTGAGCACGGCATCTGGCGCCAGGCCGTTCAGCACCTCGAAGCGCTCGCGCGGAAACGTGTCAACCGCCATGTGGGTGGCGAGCCCGTCGAGCGTGTCCCAGGGCTGGACCGTGATGATCCGGAGATGCAGCGGCTTGATGCGCGCGGCCTCCGCCATGGTGATGCGGCGGAAGCTGGCGGCGACGCGCTCGTAGAGCTCGACGAAGCGGTGGGGATCCTTGGGCGGATAGACGAAGACGAAGCGATAGAGCGTCGCCGGGTCGGCGCGGATCGCCACCAGCTGCAGACTGACCGGCGTGCCGTCGTCGGCCTTCGCCTGCCCCGGCACGGTCGCCGCCGCCATCCCGTTGATGTCGAGATGCCGGATCGGGTCCGCGGTCTTGGACTGGGATTTCTGCTCGAGATAGGCCTCGGGCGTGCCGTCGAAGTTTTCTGGCGCGCGGTCGAAGAGGAAGCCCGCGTTGTCGGAGCTCTCCGCCACTACCCGGCTCTCGGTGTTCTCGATCTCGAAGCCCGGCGGCACCGCGAAGGCGATGCGCAGCGCCGGATGCACGAACCAGCCGCCGCGCACCACGCCCTTGTCGGGATCGTCGCCAAAGAGCATGCCGTCGACCTTGCGCAGATAGGCGTTGCGGCGGAGATCGGGGATGCGCGGCTGCTTGCCGGCCTCGGCGATCGCGCGCTTGACGCGATCGTCGGTGCGCGGGTGATCGGCGAACATGCTGAAGCGCTCGTCGTCGGCAGAGCGGCCGGCGGCGCGATTGTCGAGACGCATGGTGGCCTCGAGGCTCGCCAGGAACGACGACATCGCATAGGCGCTGTAGCCGGCCTTTGCCAAGGTGCGGGTCCCCAGCACATCGGCCTGGAATTCCTGCTCGCGGGAGAAGCGCTCCACGTAGTAGAGGCCACCGACGCCGGCGAAGCGCTGCACGAGGTGGCCGATCTCCGGCGTGCCGAGGCGGGCGCCGAAGATGGCGAGGAGCCCGATGCCGAGGCGCGCGATGGCGGCGCGGCGCTCGCGGCTCTCGGCGTGATGGGCGGTGATGTGGCCGATCTCGTGGCCGAGCACGCCCGCGAGCTCCGCCTCATTGTTGACCAGTGCCAGAAGGCCGCGGGTGACGAAGACGCGGCCGCCCGGCAGCGAGAAGGCGTTCACGACCGGGCTGTCCAGCACCGTGAAGGTGAAGGGCTGCTTGGCCAATGGCGTGGTCTGCACCAGCCGGTTGCCGACGCCGGCGACGTATTGGGCGAGCCTGGGATCGTCATAGGCGCCGCCGAAGAGATCGACGATCGCCTTCGCCTCCTGCTCAATCGCCCCGTCGTCGGCCCGGGCGGAGGTACTCCCAAGCCCTGTGAACGCCAGCACAGCCGCGAACAAAATCACAACCCGCCACGTCCGCATCTGTCCCGAGCGCACCCGCATCGAGCCTCCATCCCTCATCCGGCCCGATCATGCCGGGGTGGGCCAGGAAAGCAAAGGCGCTCCGCGGTAATGCCTCAGATATCACGAGAGTGATACATTGCGTTTATGGCAACGCTGCGCGATCGGCTGATGCACGATTGGACATTGGTTTCCGTCTCAGTGGACTGGAAGGCGGGAGCCGTCGTGCTTGCGCTGGATGGCCCCTTGAAGGCGTCCACGCTGGTCGCGCGTGGAGTGCGCGATTTCCATATGCCTCGACGCTTCGAATGGGGACCAAGCGTATCCGTGAACGAAACCAATGGCCCCTCAGCGGTTGCTGACGGGCTGTACCGCCTTGCAATCGAAATGCAGTCCGGCGACATAATCGAAATTGTCGCGGAAGGGTTTGATTTCCCTGATCCCCAGCGCTGAATTTCAAACTTAGCTGCCCGATCGGCGCCGCCCTTGCCCCATCGGCGGGTTTTTCTATACTGCGCCGCCGTTTCCCCTCTCCCGCGACAAAGGTCTGACCATGATCGGCTCGGTAAAGAAGGTGGTGCTCGCCTATTCCGGCGGCCTCGACACCTCGGTGATCCTGCGCTGGCTGCAGGACACCTATCGCTGCGAGGTCGTGACCTTCACCGCCGATCTCGGCCAAGGCGAGGACCTGACGCCGGTGCGCGCCAAGGCGCAGATGATGGGGATCAAGGAGATCTTCGTCGAGGACCTCCGCGAGGAGTTCGTGCGCGACTTCGTCTTCCCGATGTTCCGCGCCAACGCGCTCTACGAGGGGACATATCTTCTGGGCACCTCGATCGCCCGGCCGTTGATCGCCAAGCGCCAGATCGAGATCGCCCAGAAGGTGGGGGCCGATGCCGTCGCCCATGGCGCCACCGGCAAGGGCAACGACCAGGTGCGCTTCGAGCTGAGCTATTACGCCCTCAAGCCCGACATCAAGGTGATCGCGCCCTGGCGCGAGTGGGACCTGACCTCGCGCACGCGCCTCATCGAATACGCCGAGAAGCACCAGATCCCGATCGCCAAGGACAAGCGCGGCGAGGCGCCGTTCTCGGTGGACGCCAACCTCCTGCACATCTCCGCCGAGGGCAAGGTGCTGGAGGATCCCTGGAGCGAGCCGGAGGAGTTCGTCTACAGCCGCACCGTGGCGCCGGAGAAGGCGCCGGACAAGCCGGAATACGTGGAGATCGAGTTCCTGAAGGGCGATCCCGTCGCGGTCAACGGCGAGAAGCTCTCGCCGGCGGCGCTGCTGCAGCGCCTCAACGAATTGGGCGGCAAGCATGGGATCGGCCGCCTCGACCTGGTGGAGAACCGCTTCGTCGGCATGAAATCCCGCGGCGTCTACGAGACGCCCGGCGGCACCATCCTGCACGCCGGCCCATCGCGGCATCGAGAGCCTCACCCTCGACCGCGGCGCGGCGCACTTGAAGGACGACGTGATGCCGCGCTACGCGGAGCTCATCTACAACGGCTTCTGGTTCTCGCCCGAGCGCGAGATGCTGCAGGCCCTCATCGACAAGAGCCAGGAGAGCGTCGAGGGCACGGTCCGGATGAAGCTCTACAAGGGCTTCGCCCGCGTCGTCGGCCGCAAGTCGCCGAAGAGCCTCTACAGCCTCGCCCACGTCACCTTCGAGGAAGATCAGGTCTACGACCAGCGCGACGCCGAGGGCTTCATCAAGCTGAACGCGCTGCGTCTTCGGTTCGCCAAGGCGCTGAGGAAGTAGCGGCGCGCCGGTGACACGCCGTGCCGCAGCTCTGCTGGCGGGCGCTTTCGCGCTGACGCTCGCGGCTTGCGTCGCGCCGGCGCCGGACTCGCAAATAACCGTGGCGCACACCGGCGCCGAGCGGCGCGCCGACGCGGCGATCGGCGAGAAGCTCAAAGGCGACGACTACCGCGACGGCAACGGCGTGCCGCAGAGCTACGCCGTGGCCCGACGCTGGTACTGGCTGGCGGTGGATCACGGCAGCACCGGCGCCGCCACCAACCTCGCCGCGCTCTATCTCGACGGTCTGGGCGTCGCCCAGGATCTGCCGACGGCGCTCCGGCTCTATCGCCTGGCGGCGAGCGGCGGCAATTCCTACGCCATGGCCAATCTCGGCGACCTCTATCGGACAGGCAAAGGCGTCACCAAGGACGACGCGGAGGCGGCGCGCTGGTACCAGCGCGCCGTCGATGCCGGGCCGAACCCGGTGGCGGAGAATGATCTGGCGCTGCTCTACGAGAGTGGCCGCGGCGTGCCGCAGGACCTGGACAAGGCGGTGCAGCTCTATCGCGCCGCGGCGGAAGGCGGCAATCCCGTGGCAATGGTCAATCTCGGCAATCTCTACGCCACCGGTCGTGGGCTGCCGCGGGACGACAAGGAGGCGGTCGCCTGGTACCGCCGCGCCGCCGACCTCGGCAACCCCGCCGGCGAGCGCAATCTCGGCCTAATGTATCTGGAGGGACGCGGCGTGCCGCAGGACCTCGCGGAAGCCGCGCGCTTGCTGAAGCTGCCGCCGAAGCCGACGCGGTAGTCCGGCCCGCGCTGCAGCAGCATCCTGCGTGCTTCGAGACGCGGTCCTGCGGACCGCTCCTCAGCATGAGGTAATCGGAGGATGGCAGAAAGAAAATCGCCTCATCCTGAGGAGGTCGCGCAAGCGACCGTCTCGAAGGACGCACGGCAGACAAGCCGGCGCCCTCACTCGAAAACCTAGAGTGCCGGCTCCGGCAGACCGCGCCGCCGACAGGCCGCCACCAGCGTGTTGCGCAGCAGGCAGGCGATGGTCATCGGGCCGACGCCGCCCGGCACCGGCGTGATGGCGCCGGCGATGCCCTGGGCCTCCGCAGAAGGCGACGTCGCCGACGAGGCGCGGCTTGCCCTCGGCGCCGGCGATGCGGTTGATGCCGACGTCGATCACGGTGGCGCCGGGCTTGATCCAGTCGCCCCGCACCATCTCCGGCTTGCCGATCGCCGCCACCAGGATGTCGGCGCGGCGGCAGAGCGCGGGGAGATCGCGGGTGCGGGAATGGGCGACGGTCACCGTGCAGTCCGCCGCCAGCAGCAGCGCCGCCATCGGCTTCCCCACGATGGCGGAGCGGCCGAGCACCACCGCCTCGAGGCCGGTGAGGCTCGGGAGCGTCGCCCGCAGCAGCAGCATCGAGCCGAGCGGCGTGCAGGGCACGAGGCCCGCGCCGCCGCCCCAGAGCAGGCCCACGTTGCGCTGTGGAAGCCGTCGACGTCCTTGGCGGGATCGAGCGCTTCGAGCACGGCGCGCGCATCGAGGCCGCCCGGCAGCGGCAGCTGCACCAGCACGCCGTCGACCTCGGCATCGTCGTTGAGGCGGCGAACCAGGGCCATGAGCTCCGCCTGCGACGTCGTCGCCGGCAGCTTGTGCTCGAAATTCCGGAAGCCCGCGTCGAGCGCCGCCTTGTGCTTGGATCGCACATAGATTTCGCTCGCGGGATCGGCGCCCACCAGCACGGTTGCGAGGCCGGGCGTCACGCGCTCGATCCGTCGCGGCCTCGGCGACGCGGGCGCGGAGCGCCGCCGCCGCGGCCTTGCCGTCGATCACCCGGGTCACGACCACGGCCGCAACCCTTCGCTGATGAGAGGGGCGATGCGGCCGGGATCGCCCGCCACCTGCACCACCTTGCGGCGGTCGCCGGCGCCGAGCGCCACCGAGAGATCGCGCGGCGGCAGGTGGAAGAGGCGCGCCAGCAGCTTGATCAGCGCCTCGTTCGCCTTGCCGTCCACCGGCGGCGCGGTCACCGCGACAGAAAGCGCCACGCCGCCGTCGGCCTCGGGCGTGAGCCCGACCACCCGCTCGGCGGATGCCCGCGGCTTCAGGCGCACCGCGACCCGGACGCCGTCGGCCCGCGGCTGCAGCAGGCGGGGAGCGAGGCCTCAGCCAACGTATTCGTAGATCAGGTTGTTGAGGAAATAGAGCAGCAGGATGAGGATGACCGGCGAGATGTCGATGCCGCCGAGATTGGGCATCACGCGGCGGATCGGCTTCAGGGCGGGATCGGTCAGCCGATAGAACAGCTCCGAGAGCGAGGCCACCACGCGGTTATAGGTGTTGACCACGTTGAAGGCGATGAGCCAGCTCATGATGGCGGCCGCGATCAGCACCCAGACGTAGATCTGGATCACCGTGTGAATGAGGATCAGGAGGGAATACATCGAGCACCGCCGGTCCCGTGTCGCCGAAAAAGCGGGCAAACCCTAGCGGTGGGCGCCTTCCGCGGCAAGGGCGGGGCGCCAACCGCCGCCAACAGGCCGGAATCTTGACAGGCCGGGCCCTCCTCCCCATAGTCCGGCCCGCATTCGAGGCCGGCGCGGGACACCAGCGTCCCGCCGCCCGGGAATGGGGCCGTAGCTCAGCTGGGAGAGCGTCGCGTTCGCAATGCGAAGGTCAGGGGTTCGATCCCCCTCGGCTCCACCATCCCCCGTCCCGCGCGTTACCGATCAAGGACATAGCTTTTTGGCGCGACCCAGCTGCTACACACAGCTGCTACACAGGCGCGCCTTTGAGCCTCAGAACCAACGTCGTCCGTCGCAAGTCGATCTACTACTTCCGTGCCCGCGTGCCTGCCGACCTCCGCAAACGGGTGGGTCGCACGGAAATCGGTCGGAGCCTGCGCACGGCATCGAGAATCGAGGCGCAGTTCCTCGCCGGACCGCTATACCTAACAACAGAGCGGCTGTGGCAACGACTGAGACGGGCAATGACGCGCGAAGAGATCGACAAGCAGGTTGACGGCTGGATGCGCGAAGAACTGGCGAAGGACGCCGCGCTGCGGGCCGACCCATCCTTTGCCCAAGCGTCTGCGAAGCCCGGCGAGCGCCTCAACGAGGTCGCCACGTACATGTGGCAGCAAGATGCCTCCCTGAGCCTCGAGCGCTGGCAGGAGGTCGCTAAGAGCCATGACTGGGCGGCGGCGGAGCCGATCGCCAACCTGATGATCAGGGACCGCCATCTCCCGATCGAGAAGGGCAGCGAGCCCTACCAGCTCCTCTGCATGGCGCTTGTCCTCGCGTCAGGAGACGTGCAGGCGGTGCGTCTGGAGCGCTCCGAGGGCCGCTGGACCGAGCGGCCCAGGTTTGGCCTATCTAACGGCTTAGAGGCCCCAGCCTCCCCCGAGCCCCCTTCCCAGCGTTAGACCCCTGCTGGCGAGGCGCTCACGCTACTCTCTTCCCTCCCCTATCAGTAATGTTCGGCGAGTGGCCGGACCTTGCCTCGGAAGACGCTGTAGTTGATGGCCGTGTAGATGCAGCATCAGCGGGAAGACGAAGAGGCCTGCGCCCCAGAACATGAAGGCGAGGCTCGAATGGGGCGCCGCGGCCTCATCGATCGTGATCGAGAACGGGATCATGTAGGGCCAGAACGAGATCGCGAGCGTGCCGAACGGCGGCCGCGAAGATGAGCGCGACCATGTAGAAGGGCGCGCCGTCCTGGCGGCGGCGGACGCTGGCCGCCAGGACACTCGCCGCGAGGGCGCCGATCGCCGGAAAGACGAACAGATAGGGCCGCTCGAGCCAGCGCTCCATGACCTGGAGATGCTCGGCAAGCGCATAGACGAAGACGACGATCAGGAACGCGAGCAGGCCGATCGACGAGCCGCGGGAATCTGCCGGTAAGCGAGCTCGCGGACCTCGCCCTCGCATTTGCTTGACGAGCCAGCAGGCGCCCAGCAGCGCGTAGCCGAGGCAGAGGCCGATGCCGCAGAGCACCGCGAAGGGGCTGAGCCAGCCGAACTCGCCGCCGACTGTACTGGCCATCGGCGATCGGCAGCCCCTCGACCAGCGCGCCGACGGTCAGCCCCTGCATGAAGGCGGCGACGAGCGAGCCGCCGGCGAAGCTCAGCGTCCCAGATCCAGCGCATCCGCTCCGTCTTGTGCGCGGAACTCGAAGGCGACGCCGCGCAGGATCAGCCCCGCCAGCATGAGGAGCAGCGGCAGATAGAAGGCGGAGAGCAGCGTCGCATAGACGATCGGGAAGGCGCCCCAGAGCACCACGCCGGTCGACGACCAGCCAGGTCTCGTTGCCGTCCCAGATCGGCGCCACCGCGCTCATCATGCTCGCGCGCTCGCCTCGTCGCGGCGTCGGCCGAAGAGGATGCCGACGCCGAGATCGAAGCCATCGAGCAGCACGTAGAGCAGCGTGCTGATGGCAAGGATCGGCCACCCAGAACAGGACCATGGCTATTCTCCGCGACGAGCGACGTGCACGGTGCCGCTAGGGTCGCTCGATCGACGACCGACATCGGACGGTTGGGGATCGCGGCGGCCGGCGGCAGCACGAGACTGTCCGACCGGGCCGGCGCGCAGCAGCCGGTAGATGTAGAAGATGCCGAAGGCGAAGATGAAGCTGTAGACGGCGCAGAAGACGACGAGCGAGATCGTCGGCTGCGCGGGCCGTCAGGAATGGCGTCATCGCGTCGGCGGTGCGCAGAACGCCGTAGACCGTCCAGGGCTGGCGGCCCGACCTCGGCGGTGAACCAGCCGGTCAGGATCGCGATGAAGCGGCAGCGGGAAAGCTGAGAAAGTCGACCACAGCAGCGCGCGGTTGCGCTCGATGCGCCCCTTGACGGCTCAGGTAGGAGCCGACCCAGGCGAGCAGCAGCATGACCAGGCCGCAGCCGACCATGATCCGGAACGCGAAGAACGGGATCGAGCACCGGCGGCCGGTCCTGCCGGCGGAAAGTCGGTCAAGCCGACCTCCTTGGAGTCGAAGCTCATGCTGCCGATCAGGCTGCCGAGCACCGGGATGCGTGATCGCGTAGTGGTTGCGCTTCCGCGTGCGGCATCGGGAAGCGCGATCAAGACTTCGCCGGCGGGCTGCTCGTCGTGCCAGCGGCCCTCGATCGCCGCGAACTTCGCCGGCTGATAGTCGTGGACGTAATCGCCGGTGAGGTGGCCGAAGAAGATCTGCGCCGGCACCAGCACGGCCGCGAGGTAAAGGCCCATGCGCAGCATGATGCGCGCCTCGGCGTGGAATTCGCCGCCGCAGCAGGTACCAGGCGCCGGTCGCGGCGACGCAGAACGCGCCGGTCAGGTAGGAGGCGAGCAGCATGTGCGGAAAGCGCACCCAGACGACCGGGCTGAAGATGATCTTGACCCAGTCGGTCGGGACGAAGGCGCCGTTCTCGCAGGACGTAGCCGACCGGCACCTGCATCCAGCTGTTGTTGACCATGATCCAGAAGGCCGAGAACGTGGTGCCGAGCGCGACCATCGCCGTCGAGAACAGGTAGAACCACGGCGGCGACGCGCTGCGCGGCCGAACAGCAGGACGCCGAAGAAGCTCGCCTCGAGGAAGAAGGCGGTGAAGGTCTCGTAGGAGAGCAGCGGCCCCTGGATCGGCCCCGACATGCGCGAGAGCTCGCTCCAGTTGGTGCCGAACTGGAACGCCATCACGATGCCGGAGACGACGCCGAGCCCGAAGGCGACGCCGAAGATCTTGAGCCAGAACTCGAACACCAGACGATAGGCCGGGCGCCCGGTCGCGAGATGGAGCGCCTCGAGCACGGTGAGCCACGCCGCCAGCCCGATCGTGAAGGACGGGAAGATGATGTGGAACGAGACGGTGAACGCGAACTGCAGCCGCGACAGCAGGAGTGCGGTGAGCGTCCATCGCGCATTCCCCCTAGCGCCACAGATTGGTCCGCGCGAGGTCGATGATCTCGTCGCCGCGGCCGCTCATGACCGCCTTCACCATGTAGAGCGTGAAGCCCTTCGCCATCTCCACGGTGATCGACGGGCGGCATGGCGAGCTCGGTCCGGTTGACGACCGCGTCGACCAGCACCGGCCCGTCATGGGCGAGCGCCGCGGCGATGCCGTCCTCGACCTCGGCCGGGATCCTCGAGCCGGATGCCGCGGATGCCGACGGCCTCGGCCATCGCCGCGAAGTTCGGGTTCTTGAAGCTCGGTGCCGAAGGCGAGGAAGCCGGTCGATTTCTGCTCGAGCTCGATGAAGCCGAGCGCGCCGTTGTTGAACACGACGACCTTCACCGGCAGGCCGAGCTGCACCAGGCTCAGGAAATCGCCCATCAGCATGGTGAAGCCGCCGTCGCCCGACAGCGAGATCACCTGCCGGCCCGGAAACGCCGCCTGCGCGCCGATCGCCTGCGCCATCGCATTGGCCATCGAGCCGTGCCAGAACGAGCCGAGCAGCCGCCGCTTGCCGTTCATCGCCAGATAGCGCGCGGCCCACACCGTCGGCAGGCCGACATCGCAGGTGAAGACGGCATCGTCGGCGGCGTGGTCGCTGATCGCCTTGGCGATCTGCTGCGGATGGATCAGCCGCTTGCCGGGCGTGCCGACGGCCAGCTCGTCCAGCTCCTTGCGCGCCTTGGCATAGTGCTGCCGCGCCTGCGCGAGATGCGTGCCGTCGCGTTTCTGCTCCAGCAGCGGCAGCAGCGCCGTCGAGCGTCGCGCGCGACGTCGCCGACCACGCCGAGATCGACCGCCGCGCGGCGCCCGATCTGCTCGGCGCGGATATCGACCTGCGCGATGCGCACGCCGCGCCCTGCGGATAGAACTGCCGGTAGGGGAAGTCGGTCCCGAGCATCAGCAGGACGTCGCAATCGAGCATCGCGTAGTAGCCGGACGAAAAGCCGATCAGCCCGGTCATGCCGACGTCGTAGGGGTTGTCCCACTCGACATGCTCCTTGCCGCGCATCGCATGCACCATCGGCGCCTTGAGGCGCTCGCCGAGCGCCAGGAGCTCGTCGTGCGCGCCCTGCGCATCCGGAGCCGCACAGGATCGTGACGCGGCCGTCGCCGTTCAGCAGCGCCGCCAGCCGGTCGAGATCGCGCCTGCGCCGGCGTTACCACCGGCTGCGGCGGGCAGCAGGCCCGCCGGCTTCGGCGGGCGGCGCGTCGAGCGCCGGCTGCAGCGCGACGTCGCCGGGGATCACCACGACCGAGACGCCGCGCTTGCCCACCGCCTCGCGGATCGCGACCTCGAGCGACGCGCGGCATCTGGTTGGCGCCGGAGACCAGCTCGCAATAGTGGCTGCACTCCCTGAAACAGCGTCTGCGGATGGGTCTCCTGGAAATAGCCGGCGCCGATCTCGGCCGAAGGAATATGCGCGGCGATCGCCAGCACCGGCACGCGCGAGCGGTGGCAGTCGAACAGGCCGTTGATGAGGTGCAGATTGCCGGGCCCGCAGCTGCCGGCGCAGACCGCGAGCTCGCCGGTCAGATGCGCCTCGGCGCCGGCGGCGAAGGCGGCGACCTCCTCGTGCCGGACATGCACCCACTCGATCTTGCCCTGCCGGCGAATCGCGTCGGTCAGCCCGTTCAGGCTGTCGCCGACGATGCCGTAGATCCGCTTGACGCCTGCCGCGGCGAGGGTTTCCGCGAACTGGTCGGCGACGCTGCGCGCCATCTCTTCTCTCCGTTAAAGGGTGCTGAGGGGATTCTCGCGGCACATCGGACGGCGAGAATGTCCAATGACGAGATCGAACTCGTGGCGATCCGATGCATCCATTTGTGGGAGTTTGCCGGAAAGCTGTTCCGTCTGCTGGCAAGGACGCCGGAGCCGCTTGCGCATCTTTGCTCGCGCTTGCCACTTTCTCTGAATTTCGCATCGAGCGGCGCGTTGATCGGTAGAATGTCCCAGCACAGAATTTCTGCCTTGTCGCTTCGTCCTCAACGCACCTTGGCCGCGCCTTCAGCGCATCAGTATGTCGCGACCGGTGATGATGATGGTGGAAGTGACGATGACGCTCTATCCCCCCGATGGGGGGCTGCATGCGAGACGTGATCGCACGACAGTACGCCCGGGAAGACACCGACGGCGGCGATGACACCGCCGGCCGTGCGCGCCGCCTATAGAGGCTGGCCTGCTGGGAGAGAATCGAGCAGCGTCTTCGCGGCACGCAGGTTGGGTGTCTCGAATCCCTCGACGAATCGACCATAGACGGAAGCCAGGATCTGCCGTGCGTCCTCCGGATGCTTCTGCTCGAGCCGCAGGCGCGCGAGATGCGACGCGCCACGCAACTCCCAAAGCAAGGCGCCCTGCGTGCGGGCCAATTCGATCGCGTCGCGGAAGCACTTCTCAGCCGCGGCCGCAAGAACGGTCGCCGGACCCGGCTCGCATAGGGCAAGCTCTCCCTTTGCGCAGAGAAGAGAGGGGACACACCACTCCTCACCGTCGCTCTCCGCCCGGGCCAAGGCCTGATCAAGCGTCAGGCTGGCCTCGTCCATCTGCCCGAGCCCGGCGAGTCCTTGCGCGATGACCCTGAGAAATCCTGCATAAAGGCTCGTTCCCCCGGCTTCATCGCAGGCCGCGAGCGAAACGCGCAGGGCGCTGACGCCGGACTCGTAGTTGCCTTGCCTCACCAGCAGTACGCCTTCCCAACAGCGCGCCATGGTTTTCCAATAGATCAGATCGAGGGCCGTGGCGGCCTCGGTGAAAAGCATGACATGCTTTGTGGCCGCATCCATGTCGTTGACCATGAATGCGACGGGACACGCAGCCTCGACCAATGCGTAGCACAGTCCCACCTTCTGACTCGCCGATTGCACGCGGTCGATGCAGCTTTGCGCGAGGTTACGAGCCTGATCCAAGAATCCCTGGAGGCACAGCACGCGGGCCAGGGTCGATTGCGCGAAGTCCGAGAGGTCATAGCCGAACCACGCCGCCCGCGACTGTTCGAGCGATCTGCGATACTGGTCCGCCACCCGGTCAAGATGGGCGCGCGCTTTCAGTTGGTTTCCCCGATAGAACATCGTCGTGCCCATCAGCCGGTCGGCCAAATAGCCTCTGGCCGGATCGGCGGCTGCGGCCGCAAGACGAGAGAACTGCTCCGCGACAGGTTCCGTGGCCCGGTATTTCCCCTTGTAGCCGTGGGTGACCCACAGGCCCCACAGCGCGTACATTTGAGAATTTGCGTCGCCCAGGGCCTCGGCGATCCGCAGGCCCTCCATCAGCACCTTCGCGGCCTCCTCTCTTCGCCCTCCGGTATGGTTCAGCGTGATCCCGCGGCCGATGTGCAAGAGCATTCGGAGCCGCGCGTCGCCATTCGGGGCGTCGCCAAAATGGGCGAGCGCGATTTCCGTTCGCCTGCGGCACTCGGCTATGAGCGCCGAGTGCAGCCACATGGGCAGAAAGGCGGCCGTAAGAGCGATGCCGATTGACACATCGCCGTTCGGAGAAAAGCACCAGTCGAGGGCCGCGCGGACATTGTCGATCTCCCGATTGTAGCGGATCACGGCCTCGGACGCCGGTTCCAAGGTTGAAACGCGCCCCGTTGGCGTCAGAAGATCACGGAAGAATTCGGCATGACGTCGCAGCGCTCTCTCGGCTTCGCCGCTGTCCTGCAGCTTCTCGAGCGCATACGCCCGGATCGTCTCGAGCAGCCGCCAACGGCCGCCTAATGCCGATCCGTCCAGCGCGACAAGCGACTTGCCGACGAGATCTGCAATGCCCTCAATGATGATCGTTTCATGACCGATATCGCGCGCGACCGCCGCAGCCGCCTCCAACGTGAAGCCCGCCGGAAAGATCGACAAATGGCGAAGCAGGCATTGCTCCGAGGCTGTGAGAAGGTCGTAGCTCCAGTCGAGCGCGGCCCGGAGCGTCTGGTGGCGGGCGAGCGTCGTCCGGCGTCCGGCCGTCAGCAGACTAAAACGATTGTCCAGATGCGAAGCGACCCCGGATACGCCGAGCATGGCTGCGCGCGCCGCCGCGAACTCAATGGCGAGCGGAATTCCGTCCAGGCGTTGGCAAATGGTGGCGACGTCGTTCAGATTGGTTTCATCCGGCAAGAAGCCGGAGTTCGTCGCCGTGGTTCTCGCGACAAACAACTGCACGGCACTGCATTTCAGGATGTTGCCAGGCGTGTCTTGCTGGTCGGGGACATCGAGCGGCGGCACCCGGTAAACGTATTCGCCGTCGATCCGCAGGACTTCCCGAACTCGTGGCAAGAATGGTGACGTGCGGACATTGGGAGATCACCGTTTCCGCGAACAGCGCCACAGCGTCGATGATGTGCTCACAATTGTCGAGCAGGAGAAGGATCTTCCTCCGTCCAATGACGCGGGCAACGAGCTCGGGCGAAACATTCACAAAGCCCAAGCGCAAGCCGAGAGCATTCGCAACCGTCGACGCCAACAGATCCGGATCCGACAATGAGGCCAGCTCGGCGAGCCACACGTCGCCGCGGCCTTGCGCAAGTAAATGGCGCGCGGTCTCGAGGGCCAGTTTGCTTTTCCCAATTCCACCGGGGCCTGTCAGCGTGATCACCCGGTATGCAGAAAGCAGATCCTCCAGCTCCTGCACGTTCAGGGCGCGGCCGATCAAGTTTGTCCCCGCAGCCGGGAGATTGTTCAAGAAGGAAGGGGCCGCCGGAGCAACGGCTGGGCCGGATTCGATTTCGCGGATTGGTGGTGTGCTCCGGGAAATCTCCCAGGTCCCAAGCAGGCGGTAACCGCGGCCCTGGACAGTCCTCAGCAATCCACGGTCAGGACCAAGGGCCTTGCGCACCGCAGAAATGTGAACCTGGAGCGTGTTTTCCTCGACGACCGCGCCGGGCCACACGCGTTCCATGAGATCATCCTTGGTGACCAGGTCGCCAGCGGCTTGGACCAGGACCTCGATGATTTCCAGCGCGCGGCCGCCGATCGGAGCTGGAACCCCGCGCAAGCGCAGTTCTCGCCGGCCGAGGTCGACCTCCAGCTGGCCGGATGCGTAGATAAGCTGCGGGGTCGAAGCTTTCACATTCGCCGATTCCGTCGATTTCCCAGGATTATAGCGGCCCTACGGACGGTCGGGCAAACATTGCACGCCTCGCGCCTTGCGGGAGGAGTTCAGGATTCTTCAGGACAGCCTCAGAGATTGGACCGACCCTTAGCGATAGTACGGCCTGTCACACCGGGCGGGTGGGCCCGGTCGCAGGAGGCGACGATGTACGCCAATAAAGCTGAACCTCGGAGAATGGCGTCTGCCAAGACGGCCAGCGGCCTTGGAGCCAGCGCGCTGCGCGATATTTCGGGAGCGCTGACGGCACTGCTCGCGGATATGTTCGCGCTCTATGTGAAGGCGAAGAACTTCCAGTGGCATGTCACGGGTCCGCATTTTCGCGACTACTACCGGCTGCTTGATGAGCAAGCAGAGCAAATTTTCGCGACAACCGATGCGATCGGCGAGCGCGTCCGGAAGCTCGGCGGCACCACGCTACGTTCAATCAGCCATATCGCCCGCCTGCAGCGCGTGATCGACAACGACGCAGACTACGTGACGCCGAGCGAGATGTTGGCGGAGCTGCACGAGGACAATGCCCAACTCGCGATGCGGCTGCGCGAGGCGCACGGTCTATGCGACCAGCATGGAGATATTGCCACGGCCAGCCTGATCGAGAACTGGGTCAATGAAGCCGAAGGGCGCGCCTGGTTCCTCTTCGAGGTGACGCACAATGGTGCGAGTGAATAACCAGCCGCGTGAGCGGCGAGGAGAGGTGTCGGAAGGCGAGAAGAGAGTGAAGCCTGCTGCGCTTCGGATAGAGGCCGCTCGTCGAGTGGACGAGATGCTGCAGGCCGGGATATTTCCCGCCAGCGATCTGATCGTGATCGGCGACGAGAGATATTTTTCAACCGTTTTGGCGGAGCAGACACGGCTATTGAGCGGTACCGGACGTCTGGTCGAAACTGCTGCGCAGGATGGATGGGTCGACGAAGCGCTCGCGGCGTTCGGACCGACACAGAATCGCTCACTTAGCGAACACCACCGCAACTTGGGCATGTTACTCACGGTCGGGCTGGCCATGATCATGGCCATTGAGAGCGAGGGCGTGGAAGCCCCGACTGAGTTTCGCCGAGCGCTGAGCCTCGTCGCTACCGCCGGCATCCGTCAAATGACTTTGGATGCAGGCCCGGAGATTGGCGCGTTATTGGCCGACCTCAAGGAATTCGCCAACTGGAGTGACGCGCAGGAGGTCTTTGAACGGTCAACCAAGATAATCACCGATACTCTGAGTCCTCGGGAAATTGCGATCCTCGACCTCATCGGGCGAGGACGGTCAAACAAGGAAATTTCCCGTCAACTTGGAATCTCACCTGAGACGGTAAAAACGCACGTGAAAAACATGTTTTCAAAGCTGGGGGTAGGCACCCGCGCCCAGGCCGTTTCGCGCGCGCACGCTCTCGGCTTGATCGGTGCGAACGCCCAGGTGTCGGTGGAGTGCGCAGAGCTCTGACGCGATGAAATACTGGCCGACGTTCAACCCAGCGACATCGAGCATCCTCTCGGTTGGCTCGCTCGGCACAAAACTCCTTCGACGGTCACCAGGATAAAGGGCGGACGTGGCCCATCTCGGCTCCACCGCCATGGCTCCGTCGGTTAACACGAGCGTCCCCCATCTGGGGGATATGTCGATCAGTACTTTCAAAGCAAGTTTCCGCGAAAGCACCGCCCCAACCCGACGGCCCGGCACACAGGCCAAATGACGAAGATCATCGAACAAGCCCGGCAATCGGCGAGGCGAACTCGTCAATTCACAGATGTGGCAAGCGATAGGTGAGGTTCCTCCATGAGCAAACGAGTGGCCGATCTACTGGTCGAGACGCTGCAGGCGGCCGGCGTGAGGAGGTGCTACGGGATCGTCGGCGACACGCTGAACCGGATCGCCCACGCCATCGATCGCAGCGAGATCGATTGGGTCCATATGCGGCACGAGGAGGCCGGCGCCTTCGCGGCCGGGCGCCGAGGCGCAGTTCACCGGCCATCTCACCGCCTGCGCCGGCAGCTGCGGCCCCGGCAGCCTCCACTTCATCAACGGGCTCTACGAGGCCAATCGCAATCGCGCGCCGGTCATCCTGATCGCAACCCAGATCGTGCGGCAGGATATCGGGTTCCAGTCGATCCAGGAGGTCGACTTCAATGAAGTGTACAAGGGCTGCAGCGTCTTTTGCGAGATGATCGTGACGCCCGAGCAGGCCCGGCGCAAGACGGTCGCGGCCTGCCAGGCGGCGCTGACGAAACGCGGCGTCGCCGTGCTGGTCGTGCCGGCGGACATCGCCAACGCCGCCGCGCACGACGAAGCGCCGTACGCCGTTCATGCGCGGCGCCCGCTCGTCCGCCCGAGCGACGCCGATCTCGACGAGATCGCGGCCATCCTCAACGAGAGCGATGCGATCACGATCTATGCCGGCGCCGGCTGCGAGGGTGCCCATGACGAAGTGGTCGCCACGGCGGCGCGGCTCAAGGCTCCGATGGCGCACACATCGCGCGGCAAGGACTTCGTCGAATACGACAATCCCTACAATGTCGGCATGACCGGCATGATCGGCGGGCCCGCGGGCTATCACGCCATCCTCGACTGCGACGTGCTGCTGTTGCTCGGGGCCGATTTCGCCTGGAGCCAGTTCTATCCGGACAAGGCCAAGATCATCCAGATCGATGCCGACCCGACGCATATCGGCCGCCGGCACCCGGTCACGATCGGCGCGGTCGGCGATATCAAGACGACCTTGGACGCGCTGCTGCCGCGCCTCGCGCAGCATGAGGACAACGCGTTCCTTGCACAGTCATGTGGAGCGCCACCGGAAGGACGCGGGCCGCGGCGGACGCCGAAACCGTGTCCGGTCCGGACGCCACCATTCCCGGGACCTACCTCGCCAAGATCATCAACAAGCATGCGGCCGAGGATGCGCTGTTCGCGGTCGACGACGGCACGGTGTTGGTCTGGACGCTTCGCCATATCGATACCGGCGGCAAGCGGCGGACCTTCGGCAGCCTGCTGCACGGCACGATGGCGAGCGGCATGCCGTCGGCGCATCGGATTGCAGAAGTGTCAGCCCGGCCGGCAAGTGGTCTGCATGGCGGGCGACGGCGGCTTCACCATGCTGCTCGGCGATCTGCTGACGGTGGTGCAGGAGAACCTGCCGATCAAGATCGTGGTCTTCGACAACGGCAAGCTCGGCTTCATCGATATCGAGCAGAAGTCCGCCGGCATGGAGCCGATCTTCACCGACCTGAAAAACCCGGATTTCGGCAAAGTCGCGAAGGCGATGGGCCTTTGGGGACGCATGCGTCTCGAAGGCCGGCGAGCTCGAGGAAGCGGTATCGGCCTGGCTCGCGCAGCCCGGTCCGGCTCTGCTGGACGTGAAGGTCAATCCGATGCAGCTGGTGATGCCGCCCTCGCCGTTCGTGCGTCCCGGAGGCCGTCGTCGGAATGGCGGTCTACACCGCCAAGGCCATGCTGCACGGCAAGGGCCACGACGTCTGGGAAATGATCGTGGAGAACATCCCCTGATCCCCGGAACTTCAGCGATCTTGCTCGGTTCGCACGTCCTTGCGGCTTTCGGAAACCGCCCATGGACCGCCGGGTGAGCGCATCTTGAATGATCAGTCTCCTGGCGGCATGGTCTCGGTGTAGCCATTGCATGTGGAGTACAAACCGGCCGTCACGGGGCCAGCCGCTGGCAAGGGGAGGTCACGGCAAATTGGATGCATGTGCTGCACGAAGTGTGAACCCTCGGCGATGGCCTAGAGCGGCTGCGGGTGCTGTGCCGATAGGACTGGCGGGCTGCAGCGGCGCGCCGGCGCAGAACATTCTCGGATCTTTTTCCCGTCCTGGATGATCTGCGTCCTGGCGGGTATCGTCGCTGCCATTCTCGTTCGCCAGGCCCTCGCGCGTCGTGGGCATCGACAAGACCCTTCCGGCGCCTCTGCTCGTCTACCTGGCATTCACCGTCTTCTTCTCGTTCGCCGTGTGGCTCGCATGGCTGGGCTGACCCGCATCGCCGAACGAGGCGCAGCCCATGACCTCCTGGCGGGTCTGGAGCGGGACGAGCTGGTCGCGGTGGTGTCGATTCTTGCCGCCGTCGCGATCGGCGCCTATGCGCTTGAGCGGCTCAGCCGGCAACCGCGGACCAACGATGGCTATCTCTTCGCCGACCGGGCGGGCCTCGCGCCCGATGTCAGCGGTCGCATCGTCGACGCTGAACGTCCGCGACAACCAGCGCGTCGCGAAAGGGCGATCTGCTGCTGCAGATCGATCCCGAGCCCTTCGAGCTTCATTTGCGCCAGGCACGTGATCAGGTCGCGGCCTTGCGGGCGCAGATCGACCTGACGACGCGCCAAGTGGCATCGCAGACTTCCGGCGCCGATGCCGCAACGACGCAGATCGGTCGGGCGCGGGCGCAACTGGCGCTGGCGAGCGACACGCTGGCCCGTCTCGAGCCGATGCTCAGCAAGGGCTACGTCACCCAGCAGCAGGTCGACGAGGCGCGAACCAACAAGCGCAGCGCCGAGGTGGCGCTTGCGGCGGCGATCCAGCAGGCAGATCAGGCGCGCCAGGCCATCGGCGACACCGCAGAGCCTTGCAGGCGCAGCTCGCCGGCGCCGAGGCGGCGGTTGCCCTGGCGGAGCGCGACTTGCGGAACACCGATCTGCGCGCGCCCGTTCGACGGCCTCGTCGCCGGCCTCGAGATCGCCGAAGGCGAGTACGCCGTCACCGGCCGTCCGCTGTTCACCCTGATCAAGACCGACAAATGGTACGCGGTCGGCGATTTTCGCGAGACCGAGCTGCCCGAGATCCGGATCGGCGACCCCGCCACCGTTTGGCTGCTGGGCGACAACAAGCGCTCCCTGAGAGGGCGCGTGGAAAGCATCGGCTGGGGCGTGCGGCCCGACAGTGCAGGAGGGCCGGGACTTCCGGCGGTACAGCGTACGCTTCAACTGGGTGATCGTCGCGCAGCGTTTCCCGGTTCGCGTTCTGCTCGATGATCCGCCGCCGGACGCCATGCGGATCGGCGCCACCGTCTCGATCGTCGTGCGTCATGACGGCGCTCGCTAGCGTCGAACAGCCGGCAATGGTCCGTTTCTCGCCTTCCTGCGCGAGGAGCTGGCGACCGCGACCGGGCCGCCTCGGTGCTGCTCGCGCGCATTGCGACCTGCTGCACGATCGTGGTGGCGACGGCCATGCTCTACCAGATCCCGGAGCCTGCCTACGCTGCCTACATCGTCTTCTTTCTGGGTCGCGGTGACGCGGCGATCACGCTGCGGATCGGCCATGGCCGGCGCCATCGGCGTGACGCTCGCGACCCTGCTCAGCCTGTTCTTCTATACGCTCGATGCCGGAGAGCCGGCGCTTCGGCTTGCCGCTCATGGCGGTATCGACCTTTCTCGGCATGTTCCTGCTGCGCACGATGGCGATCGGACCGATCGCCTTCCTCGCTGGCTTCGTCCTGGTGGTCACCCAGACCCTCATCGACGTCATTCCCAATCTCGAGGCGCTGACGCGCTTCGTGCTGTGGCTCTGGGTGGTGGTGATGCTGCCGGTGCGTCGTGACCGTCCTGGTCAACCTGCTGACCGGCCCCAATCCGACAGAGCTGGCGCGGCAATCGTCGCTCCGTCTTCTTGATGCGCTGGCCGACGTGCTTGAGCCGTGACGACAGGCGCCCGCTGGCGCGCGCGAGCGCCGAAGCTCTCGAGCTGGCCGAACTGCGCCAGCGCGCCGAGCTCCTCGACCGCGACTTGCGGTCCCGCCGGCGGGCGACGCTCGCTGATCGAGACGCTCGAGGAACTGATTTCCTTGGCGGTGCTGCTGCCGCCCAACCTCGCTCGCCGAGGTACGGATCGGGCTTGCCGAGGCCTGCGAGGCCTGCCGGGCGGCGCTGCTGGGCGACGCTCGCGAGACCGTATGCGATGCCCGCTGGCCTCGCCGAGCGTCGCCTTGGCAGACGCTTGCGCCAGTCGAGCGTCCGGTCGTTTGGCGATGCGACTCGCGCTTGACCGGCTCGCGATCGGACTTTCGCGAGCGCCGCGAGCGGCCAGTCCGGGAAGGCGACCAAGCATGAGCGCCGCGCTTGTTCGTGCCGGATGCCTTTTCCAATCCCGAGCATGTGCGCTTCGCGCTCAAGACGACGATCGCGGCGGTGTCGGCCTATGTCATCTACACCGGCGCCGATTGGCCGGGCATCCGCACCGCGCTTGATCACCTGCTTCTTCGTGGCGCAGGGCACGCTCGGCGAGACCTTGCACAAGCTGACGCTGCGCTTGGGCGGCGCGGCTGATCGGGGGGCTGATCGGCGGGCTCGTGCATCGTCTATGTGCTCCCGGAGATGACCGATATCGGTGATCTCAGCCTGCTGATCGCCGTGGTCTCCGCCCTGTGCGCCTGGGTCGCAACCAGCAGCGAACGCCTCGCCTATGCCGGCATGCAGATGGCGCTCGCCTTCTTTCTCGGCGTTCTCCAGGGCTACGGCCCCTCGACCGACCTGACCGTGTTGCGCGACCGCATGGTCGGCATCCTGCTGGCGAATGTCCTGATGTCTCTCGTCTTCAGCGCCCTCTGGCCGACCTCCGCCGCGACCCAGGCGCGCAAGGGTCTGGCCGGCGCTCTCAGAGCCCTCGGGGGCCTCCTGCTCGACCGCGGCTTGCAGCCAGGTTCCGGGCGCCGCTTGGCGGTGGCGCGCGCTGTGGCGAACGCGCGCAACCTGATCTCGCTCGCAGCCTTCGAGACGGGCCTGCTGGAGCCCCATCCAGCGAGCGAGGCAATCATCCCGACCGCGCTCGATGATCTCGATCGGATCGCGGCAGCGTCCGCCATCGTCGTCGAGCAACCGACCATCGCTCCGTATCGAGAAGCCTTGGAGCGCTCAGGACAAGACAATCGCCGCATGGCTATCCGGCCAGCGCCGATTGCCTCTCGGAGGGCCGGACGCTGCCGCCGACGCCGGATGCCCAGGCGGTCGCCGACGCCCTCGCCGCATTGCCGGCAACCGCCGGGGTCGAAGTCCGCTCCGCCCTGGAGGCAAGGCTGGTTCTGGTCTTGCAGATCCACAGGTTCGAGACACATGCGCTGGCGTGACGGATCGAAGCCACTGCGCTGGGCGCCGTCGCTGGCGTTGCTGTTCCTTGCTGCGTGCACAAGGAGTACCGAGCGATCTCGCCCCACCCACCCCGAACACGCCCTGGCTGATAAAGCCCCCCGCCTTCATGGAAAGGACTGCCGACGCGGACACGGCGGCCGCTGAGACCAATGGTGGGGCCGCTCCGAATCCGCGCGAGAACGCGGTCTCGATCGACCCGGCGCGAAGCTATGATCTGCCCGAGCTGATCGATCTCGCTCAGCGCAGCAATCCCGAGACTCGCGATGCCTGGGAAAGGCCCGGAAGGCGGCTCTCGCCGTCGGCCTCGTCGAGAGCGCCTACCTGCCGCAGATCTCCGCCGAGGCGGTCGCCGGCTATCAGCACGCCACCTTCCCGATACCGGCGAACCTCGCGCCGAGCGCGCAGTTCACCGTCGATACGCGGGAGCTCCTGCCGACCCTGGCGATCAAGTGGCTTCTCTTCGACTTTGGCCGGCGCGCCAACGCAGCGACGGCGGCGCGGGCGGATTCCTTTGCCGCCAACGTCACCTTCACGGGCGCCCATCAGAAGCTGATTTTTGCCGTCAGCCGCGATTACTTCGCGCTGAGTGCCGCGCGGGGCCGGCTGCATGTTGCCGAGGAAGCCCTCAAGAACGCACAAATCGTCGAGGATGCCGTCCGCACGCGCCGCAAGCAGGGGTTTGCCACAACCGTCGAGGTGGCGCAGGCCGCGCGCCAGACGGCGGAGGCGCGGTTCAATCTCGCGCGGACGACCGGCGATGAGCATTCCGCCTATCATGCGCTGATCGCCAGCATGGGAATCGCTCCCACGATACCGATCAACGTGGCGGACAATTCCTCCAAGCCCCTGCCCCCTGCGCCCGCCCAGACCGTCGAGGAATTCGTCACCAGCGCCATGGCCGATCGACCCGGACGTCATTGCCGCCCTTGGCCGCTTGCGCGGCGCCGAAGCCAAGCTCGATGAGGCGCGCGCGGACTACAATCCGACGATCGCGGTGGAGGCGCAGGGCTTCGAAAATATCGGCTCCATCAGCGTCGACGATAGCCGCTATTACTCCGTCAACAAGCCGGGCGGCAGCATCCTGCTCAAGTTCAGCTGGCCCCTGTTCGACGGCGGCGCGCCGGGAGGCGCGCGTCGGCATTGCGCGCTCGGACGTCGAATTCGGCGCGCGACCAGCTGGACCAGGCGAGAAACACCGCGGTCAAGCAGGTGACGGATGCCTACGATGCGCTGGAGACCGGCTTTGCCGAGCACGCATCGGCTTCCGCGCTGCAAGCGGCGGCGCGGACAGCCTATGACGCGGCCCTCGACGCCTATGGGCACGGCTTCGGCACCTACACCGAGCTCGTCACCAGCGAGACGGCGCTGACGCGATCGCAATCCGCGCTGGAAGACGCCCATGCCGACGTATTTACAGCCGCGGCGGCCTTGGCGTTCGCGACGGGGTCTATCTCGGCCGGAAACGCGAGATGATGAACGGTCCCGCGCTTAGCATTCGCACAGAGCTCCGCCGTTGGTTTGTACGCATTGGTGAGCCGCATACGTGAACTCGGTGCGGAGATCAATTCTGGCTCGCAATACACGCATACTTAGAAGGCGCTCACTGCCGGCTTCTTGAGATTTCCGACTTCCGTCCCATTGGCAGGCACGTAGGATCTCCCGTCGGACATCTCAAGAAACCGGCGGCGCCAATCCGTGCTTGGCGCCGTTACACACTACTGTTACACACGATCTCGACCCCGCTCGGGTCGTGCCAAGCAAGTCCTTGACGGTGCACGGGATTCGCAATGCGGAGGTCAGGGGTTCGATCCGCCTCGGCTCCACCATCCCCGCTCCCGCGCGTTACCGATCAGCTCGTGAAGTTTGCTTGCGGCGCGACGGTCGCGCGTCGAGAGCGTGCCGCCCTCACCGTATCGCGCGGAGATCCGAGAGCAGGCGGTAGTGATGGGCGTCCTGCATGTCGTTCACGTGGCAGCGCTGCCACTGCTGGCCCTGGGCGCGGAGCGTGACGTAGTCGCCGTCGATGTCGGTGACGGTGCCGGGGACCCAGCGGTCGGCGCCGACGGAGTAGACTTCCCAGAGCTGGCCCAGGCGCACGTTCGCCTGCAGCTCCGCGACCTTGGTGCGCGCGTCGGCGACGACCTGCTCCGCCAGGCGCGCCGCGTCGTCGGGCGGCAGCTCCTGGTCGACGAAATGCTGGATCAGGTCCCGCCGCGCCTCGGCGAAGACCAGATCCCGGATCAGCCCATCGGAGATGGCGGCGGCGCGCGCACCGATCTCCGTCGAAAGCCTGGACATCCGTGCCGCGAGCGCCTCGCCCATCGTCCCTCGCTTGTGATCTGTGTGCCGGCCGCCCGCCACGGCCATGGCCGCGAGCAGGCGCGCATTGACTACGCTACGCCGCAATCCACAGACGTGCCCGGGACAATTTTGGGCGCCGGCGCGGGCCAGCTTTCCCTCACACGCCCGTGCGCAGCGCGACGATCGCCTCGATCTCGACGGGAATGCCGCCGGGAAGCGAGCTCATGCCGACCGCCGAGCGGACATGGCGTCCGCGCTCGCCGAACACCTCGACGAAAAGGTCGGAGCAGCCATCGATCACCCGGGAATGCTCGGTGAACTCCGGCGACCGCGTTAACCATGCCGAGTATCCTCACCACCTCGGCGACGCGGTCGAGATCGCCGAGGGCGTCCCGCATCGCCGCGATCAACACCAGCCCCACCTGGCGCGCCTGCCGATATCCCTCCTCCACCGGCATGCCCGCGCCGAGCCGGCCGCGGCCGGTGCAGCCGTCCGGAAATTCGGGATCCTGCCCCGCGAGGTAGAGGAGATCGCCGATCTGTCGCGCGTGGACGTAGCTCGCCGCCGGCGGCCGCGGCGCCGGCAGGACGATGCCGAGCGCCGCGAGCCGCTCCTCAACGCGCAACCGCGCTACCTCACTTCACCGCGACGATCACCTCGATCTCGACGGGAATGCCGCCGGGCAGCGAGCCCATGCCCACCGCCGAGCGGGCATGCCGGCCGTGCTCGCCGAACACCTCGACGAAGAGATCCGAGCAGCCGTTGATCACCTTCGGATGATCCTCGAAGTCGGGCGCCGCGTTCACCATGCCCAGCACCTTGATCACGTCGGTGACGCGGTCGAGCTCGCCGCCGAGCGCGTCCTTCATCGCCGCGATCAGCACCAGCCCGACCTGGCGGGCGTGCTTGTAGCCCTCCTCCACCGACATGCCGGCGCCGAGCTTGCCCTTCGGCATCTTGCCGTCGGGATAGAGCGGCCCCTTGCCGGCGAGATAGAGCAGATTGCCGACCCGCTTGGCGTGGACGTAGCTCCCCATCGGGGCGCCCACCTTGGGGAGCGTGATGTTGAGTTCCTTCAGGCGTTGCTCGATGCTCATGGGCATGGGTCTCCCTGGTTTTTGTCGGGCCTCAGTTTAGCCGATGCGACGCCTCGCGCGCGAGCGCGGATGCCGGCAAACAAAAGGGCGCCCGTTGCGGGGCGCCCTTGATCGTTCACGCGGACGTCCGAGCGCTCAGACGACGCCGGCGATATAGGTCTTGAGGGAGCTTGCCTCGTACTCGATTTCGTCGACCCGGAACTTGACGACGTCGCCGATGCTAACGAGGCCGGCCAGCCGGCCGTTGCGCAGTACCGGCACGTGGCGAATGCGCCGCTCGGTCATCAGCGCCATGAGATCGGCGATCTGATCGGCGGGACCGCAGGTCACCACCGTGCGCGTCATCGCGGTCTCGACCCGCCGGTCGAGGAGTGCCGCGCCCTCGGCCCCAAGGCCGCGCACGATGTCGCGCTCGGAGAGAATGCCCTGCGGTATCGCGCCGTCGGCGCTCACGACCAGCGCGCCGATGCGCTTCTTCGCCAGCAGATCCACCGCCTCGGCGATGGTCGCGGTGGGTGGGATGGTGACGACCGTGTCACCCTTCGTCTTCAGGATTGAATTCGACATTCATGGGTCCTCCCCCTTCCGTCGCCGGCCCGCCGGCAACTCACGCTCGGCGCCAAGCCGCGTGACCAGGGCTTCCACCTGGTGACGCTCGACGTGATCGGCACGCATCAGCAGACGCGCGATCTCCTCGTTCAGCAAATCCTTAACGGCCGGCTCCGACCTGGGCGCTCGGCATTCTCCCATTACGCACCTCCACGGATGCCAGTGGACGGCGAATGGCACCCCTAAGTGTGATGTAGCGTGCGTGGTTCGGCGCTCCAATAGCGTGCCGCAAATATAGGCGGCAGCCCATGTCAATCTTGAGAGCGAGTCTTGTGCAATGCACGCGCCCTCGGCCCGCAGCGCCGCTCTCCGCGTTGCGCGTTGCACAACGGCCTGCGCCGCCGCTCAAAGCACCTGGCGAAGATAGGCCTCGGCGCCGCGCTCCTGGTCCCAGTGGCGGGGATATCCGAGCGACACCTCCTGGAAGTGCACGCCGTCGACGAAGCGGCTCGCGCGTACGTGAAGATGACCGTAGACGACCGCGCGGGCGCGAAAGCGCCGATGCCAGTCGGCGGTCGCCGTGGTGCCGCACCAGGGAGCGAAGCGCGGCTTCCTCGGCAACACCACGTCCTCCGCGCGGAGCGGGTAATGATTGACCAGGACCGTCGCCGCATCGGCGGGGATCTCCGCCAGGCGCCGCGCTGTCGCCTCGACGCGATCGCGGCACCACTGGGCGATGCCATCGTAGGGCGCGGCACTCATGCGACGCTCGTCGCTGGCGACGATGCCGGCCTCCGCCGCCCAGGCGACGACCCGTTCGCGCGCCACCTCGGGCGGACGGAAGCTGTAGTCGTAGAGCAAGGTCAGCGGCGCGATGACGGTCCGCGGGCCGGCGCCGGGCCAATCGAGGTAGGGATCCTCCGGTGTGGCCACGCCGTGGGCGCGCGCCAGCGCCACCAGCTCGTCGTAGCGCGCGACGCCGGCGGGCGCGTTCTCCGGATGCCGCTCGGTCCAGAGCTCGTGATTGCCGGGGACCCAGATGAGCCTGGCGAAGCGCGGCCCCAGCGTCTCGAAGATGAAGGCGAGATCGTCCCGGCGGTCGCCGACATCGCCGGCGAGAATGAGCCAGTCCTTCGGACGCGGCGTGAGCGCCGCGACGGCACGGCGATTGACGTCGCTGCCGATGTGGATGTCGCTGATCGCCCAGAGATTCATATGGCGCCAGAGGTACCGCTGGGTTCCGGCGCCTGCGTCCAAAGGTTTTGCCGCCGCTTCCGCCAGTACCGCCCGCTCCGCTAAGCTCGCGGCCTCATTGCGGGAGCGGCTCATGGGTACCCATATCGTCTGCCTGACCTTCGATTTCGACGCCATCTCGGGCTTCATCGCCCGCGGCCTCACCACGCCGACGCCGATCTCGCGCGGCGAGTTCGGCGTGGTGGCGTCCGCGCGCATCGTCGACCTGCTGCGGCGCTACGAGATTCCCAGCACCTGGTTCATCCCCGGCCATACCATCGAGACCTATCCCGACGCCTGCCGCCGGATCGCGCGAGGCCGGGCACGAGATCGCCCATCACGGCTGGACGCATCAGCCGCCGGCGACGCTCTCCCGCGAGCAGGAGGAATGCGGATCTCGTGCGCGGCAACGAGGCGATCCGCATGCTCACCGGCAAGAGCGCGCAAGGCTACCGCTCGCCGTCCTGGGACCTGAGCCCGCACACCATCGAGCTCCTGCTGAAGCACGGCTTCCTCTACGACAGCAGCATGATGGGACACGACTACCTGCCCTATCGCGCCCGCATGGGCGACGTGATCGAGCTGGAGCGGCCGGCGCAGCTTGGCCGCGAGACCGAGCTGGTGGAGATGCCGATCAGCTGGTCCACTCGACGACTATCCGCATTTCGAATATATGCGCATGCCGACCATGCTGGCGCCCGGCCTCAAGGCGGCGACCGGCGTGCTGGAGAACTGGTACGACGATTTCGACTACATGACGCGCATCCTGGACTGGGGCGTCCTCACCTACACCTGCCATCCCTTCGTGATCGGGCGCGGGCACCGGATGCTGATGCTGGAGCGGCTGATCGAGAAGCTGCGCGCCCGCGGCGCCGTCTTCAAGACCATGGCGGCGGTGGCGGAAGACTGGCGCGGCGGCGCGCCGCCCGCGCAAGGTTAACGGGACGCGCGACGGGCATCGGCATCCCGACAGGGGCTTGTTAACCGGCGGCGGACTCAAATGGCGCCATGTCCGCCATCCATGACCGGCCCGAGCCCACACCTCTGGCTATCGACGCGCGCACGATCGACACTTGGACCAATGCGGTCGCCGCCGGCGATACCGCGGCGATCCGCGCCGTCTTCGGCTCCGTCGGCGCGTCGGGCCCGGAGGTGATCTGGCGGCCGGGAATCGAGCACCTCAAGCACCGGCCGCTGCGCTTCCTGAGCGAGCACTGGACGGGCCTCGCCGCCGGCCGCGAGATGCCGCGCGCCGACGAGATCGACGCCATCGCCATGCGCCCCGCGCTCGGATTCATCATCCTGCTGGACGTGGTCGACGGCGGCCGCAATTTTCGCTATCGGCTGTACGGCAGCGCGCTCGCCGCCGCTTCCGACTTCGACATGACCGGGCGGCTGCTGACCGATCACAAAGCATCGCCGCACGTCTACGGCTTCTATCTCGCAGCCTATCGGGCGGTGCTCGAGCGCCGCGAGCCGCTCTTCACCGAGCACGGGCCCTCCCACTCGGTGCGGACCAAGGCCTGGCACCGGCTGGTGCTGCCTCTCGTCGACGAGACCGGAACGATCATCCGCTTCCTCGTCGGCACCATCCCGCTCAGCCGCAGCGGTACCCCGCTCATCGGGCGCTACTAGCCCATCGCGCCCGCGGGGCTTGAGGCGTGCCCGCGAATTTGACAAGAGAGAGCCCGCCATATCATTGGGGGGCACATGGGCACGATCGATCGATCATTCATGATCAGCGGCATCATCCTCGGCATTATCGGCATGGCGTTCGGCATCCACATGGGCATCAGCCAGGACTTCACCCTGGCGGCGGCGCACGCCCATGTGAACCTGGTGGGCTTCGTGAGCCTGACGCTGTTCGGCCTCGCCTATCGAGCCGGGATCGCCAAGGTCGATGGCTTGGCGACACTGCATTTCTGGATCGCCCTCGTCGGCGCCGTGCTGTTCCCGATCGGGATCGTGGTGGCGATCCTCCGGGAGCAGCCGGCCCTCGCCATCCTCGGCTCGCTGCTGGTGCTGCTCTCCATGGTCCTGTTCCTGGTCAACGTGCTCCGCGCCCGCGCCTGAACGTCGCTGCGACGGCTCGCACGCAACGGGTGCGGGTCACTCGCATCTCGGGCTAAACTCCCCCGCACCGAGCGCCAGAAGGCGCCGGGATCGTGGGAGGGGGGAGCCATGGCCGCACGACAGCCGGTCGACGTCGCGGAGTTCATCGACCGCGCCGAGGTGAGCACGTTCCAGATCACCCTGATGGTGATCTGCGGGCTGGTGGCCATGCTGGACGGCTTCGACGCGCAGCTCATCGGCTATGTCGTGCCGGCGATCGCCAAGAGCTGGAGCATCGAGGGCGCGGCCATCGGCGCCAGCTTCAAGTGGGTATTCGCAGCGGGCCTCTTCGGCCTCACCTTGGGCGCGTTGCTGGGCGGGCCGGTAGCCGACCGCGTCGGCCGGAAATCGGTGATGCTGGCCTCGGTCGCGGTCTTCGGCCTCTTCACGCTTGCAACCGCCCTTGCCGAGACCGTGCCGCAGCTGATCCTGCTGCGCTTCCTCACCGGCCTCGGGCTTGGCGGCGCCATGCCCAATACCATCGCGCTGACGGCGGAATATGCGCCGCATCGCCTACGCACGACGCTCATCACCGCGATGTTCGTGGGCTTCCCGGTCGGCAACGTCGTCGCGGGCCTGGTGAGCGTGCCGCTGATGCAGCGCTTCGGCTGGCCGGGCGTCTTCTATTTCGGCGGCCTCGCGCCGCTGATCCTGCTGCCGGTGGCAACGGCATTGCTGCCGGAATCCGTGCGCTTCCTGGTGGCGCGCGGGCGGACCGCGAGCCGCGTCGCTGCCATCCTCGGACGCATCAAGCCCGATCCCCGCCTCAGCGGAGATGCGCGCTTCCTGCTGCCGGAGAAGGAACTCGCCGGCCTTCCTATGAAGCACCTCTTCCTCGAGGGCCGCGCCGCCGGCACGCTGCTGCTCTGGGTCGCGTTCTTCATGAATTTGCTGATCATCTATTTCTTCGTGAGCTGGCTGCCGCTGATCCTGCGCCAGGTCGGGCTTTCCGCCGAGCATTCGATCTGGATCGCGGCTCTCTTCAACACCGGCGGCGCGCTCGGCGGCGTCGCCATCGGCTGGCTCACCGACCGCGGCGAGCCCTACAAGCTCATCATCGGCTCCTTCGCGGCGGGCGCGCTCTCCATCGCCGCCATCTCGCTCGCCGGCGGTTCGCTGCCGCTTCTCATCACCACCATCTTCCTGGCCGGCCTCACGGTGGTGGGAGCGCAATTCGGCATCAACGCGCTGGCGGCCCGCGTCTATCCCACCCATGTGCGGTCCACCGGCGTGAGCTGGGGCCTCGGCATCGGCCGTCTCGGCTCGATCGTCGGGCCCTATATCGGCGGCGTGCTGCTGCAGCTCCGCTGGGACGCGCACCAGCTTTTCCTCGCCGCCGCCGCGCCGGCGGTGATCGCGACCGTGGCGATGATCTTCATGAGCCGCACCGCGCTCGCCCGTCACGCCTGACGACTAGAGCGTGTTCCGATAAGATTGAATCGGAACACGCTCTCGATTCTTTGTTTTGTCGCATTTTCTGCACCGAACCGGTTTCCACTTCGGTGGAAAATGCTCTAGGCGTGCGCCATCGCCTCCTTGACGCGCTCGGGCGTCATCGGGGCCTGGCGAACGCGCGCGCCGGTGGCGTCGAAGATCGCATTGGCAAGCGCCGCCCCCACCGGCGCGGTCGCCGCCTCGCCGCCGCCCAGGGGCGGCAGCTCCGGATGGTCGACGAGATCCACGATCACCTCGGGCAGTTCGGGGAATTTGAGAATCGGATAGCTCGCCCAGTCGACGCTGGTGACGCGGTCCCTGTCGAAGATCACTTCCTCGTAGAGGGCGCGGCTCAGGGTCTGCACGATGCCGCCCTCGACCTGGTTCCTGAGCGTGTCGGGATTGATGACGAGGCCGCAGTCGTGGGCGCAGACCACGCGCTCGACGCGCACCGCGCCGGAGCCGCGATCCACCGCCACCTCCATGCCGATGGCGACGTAGTTCTCGGCGTGCTTGTAGTGGGTGTAGGCGATGCCGCGTCCCCGGGCGATCGTGCCGGCCGGCCGGGCGACTGCCGGCCGGCCGCGGCTCCCAATTCATGCGCGATGCCACGCGCTTCAGCACCTCGATGCCGCGGGGATCGTCGAGGCCCTGCAGGCGGAACGCCAGGGGATCGGCGCCGGCGGCGGCGGCGAGCTCGTCGACGAAGCCCTCCACCGCGAAGGTATTGCCGATCTTGCCGGGCGCCCGGATGTTCGAGGGCCGGAGCGGCGTGTCCTTCAGCCAGTGCGCGACCACGCGCACGTTCGGCACGGGATAAGCGGGATCGGCGTCCTGGGTGATGAGGCCGGTGGCGAGACCCTGGGGCTGCTGCAGGCCGGCGGCCGCCGGCGACAGCAGCGGAATATTGGGCAGGCCCTTGGTGGCCTGCGGGAATCCACATCTCCGCCTGCCAGGCGGATATCCGGCCGCTGCCGTCGAGGCTCGCATGCAGGTCGAGAAGCTGCGGCGGACCCTTGGGATCCCAGCCATGCTCGTCCTCCCGCATCCATTGGACGCGCACCGGCCGCCCCACCGCCCGCGACAACAGCGCCGCGTCGGCGGCGGCATCCTCATGGCCGTTCATGCCATAGCAACCGGCGCCGTCGAGATAGATCAGGCGCACCTTCTCCGCCGGCAGGCCGAGGAACTTCGCGAAATGCGGCCGGTACTTGTGGGTCGCCTGCGAGGCGGTCCAGATCGTCGCGGCGTCATCGCGCGACATCGGCGACGGCGCAGGAGGGTCCGAGCGAGGCGTGGCTCTGCGGCGGCCAGTAATAGGTGGCGCTCATCGCCTTGCCGCTGTCGCCGAGGGCCTTCGGCGCGTCGCCCCGCGTCAGCAGCGCCTCGTCGGTCACCGGGCTCTGGCGGATCGCGCGCTGCAGCCCTGCGCTGCCGGGCAGGCCGCTGCCGGCGCTCCAGCTCGCCTTGAGCTCGCGCGCCGCGCGCACCGCCGCCCATTCGTCCTCGGCGACCACGCCGAGGAAGTTCTCCAGGCGTACCACCAGCACGCCGGGAAGCCCCTTGATGGACGCTTCGTCCACCGATTGCAGCGTGGCGCCGATCGCCGGCGGATGGATGACGCGGCCGTGCAGCATGCCGCGCCAGCCTGAAGTCCTGCATGTAGAGGTGACGGCCGGTCACCTTCTCCGGCAGGTCCGGCCGCGGCAGCGGCTTGCCCACCACAGTATAGGTCCTGGGATCGCGGAGCGGCGCCTTGGCATCGAGCTTGAGGGCGAAGCGCTGGCCGCCGATGAGAGCGCCGAATCCGCACGCTCTTGCCGCCGGTCTTTGCTCTGACCGTGCCATTCTCCACGACGAGCGCGTCCGGCGGCCGTCTTGAGGCGCTCGACGGCGAGCTTGACCAGCGCCTGGCGCGCGGTCGCCGCCGCCTGGCGGATCTGCACGCCGCCCTTGGCGATGCCGGTGCTGCCGGAGGTGGGGCCCTGATCCGGCGTCAGCGCCGTATCGCCCTCGATGAGGGCGATGCGCTCGACGGGAATGCCGAGCTCCTCCGCCACCATCTGGCGCATGGCGATGCGGAGGCCGGTGCCGAGATCGACCTTGCCGCTGTAGACGGTGACGCCACCGTCCTGATGCACCGCCAGGAAACCGTCGACCTCGCGGGCGTCGACGGTCTTGCCGAGATCGCGGGTGAGCGCGCCCGCCGTCTGCGCCCGCGCCAGCGCCGGCGAGGCCGAAGCTCACCACGACGGCGCCGCCCGCCTTCAGGAGATCGCGGCGGCTGAGATCGAGCAGCGATGGTCATGGCACGCCTCCTCACGCCGCGCCGGAGGCGCGCAACACCGCGCGCACGATGCGCGTGTGGGTGCCGCAGCGGCAGAGATTGTCGGCGAGCGCCTCCTTCACCTGATCGGCGCTCGGATGCGGGTTCTGCGCGCAGCAGCGCCTTCGCGCTCATCACCATGCCGTTGGTGCAGTAGCCGCACTGCGCCGCCTGCTCGGCGATGAAGGCGGCCTGCACGGGATCGGGATGCGCCGGCGAGCCCAGCCCTTCCAGCGTGGTCACGGATTTTCCGCCGACGGCGCTCACCGGCGTCACGCAGGAGCGCACCGCCTCGCCGTCCACCAGCACCGTGCAGGCGCCGCACTGCGCCAGGCCGCAGCCGAACTTGGCGCCCTTGAGGCCGAGCGCGTTGCGCAGCACGTAGAGCAGCGGCTGATCGGGGTCCCAGCTCTCGACGCGCTCGGCGCGACCGTTGACGCGGAAGTTGTAGCTGGCCATGGCGTGCCTCGCCGAGATGCCGGGGTTTCCGGCACCGAGTTCTATCCGCCCGAACCGATTGCGCAATCGCCCACAGGCGGGGACGCCGGGCTCCGGTCCCGGCCTCGCAAAGAAGTGACCCGCCGGCGATGGTATCCCTAGAGTGTCGGCCGGCGCTGACGCCAGGGCGTTGCGCGCTCGTAGGCATCGCCGACCCTGAGCAGCGTCGCCTCGTCGAAGCGGCGGCCGATGAGCTGCAGCCCGATCGGCAAGCCCGCCGAACTGAACCCGCAGCAGACGCTGAGGGCGGGATGGCCGGAGACGTTGGCGGGCGTGGTGAGCGACGCCCGCTCGAGGAACGCGAGGCCCGGCACCTCCTCGATCGGCGGTGCCGGCATCAGAGCAGTCGGGAACGCCAGCACGGTGTGGGCCGAGAGGGCGTCGTCCATCTCGAGCGCGAGCTCGCGCCGCAGCCGCGTCGCCTGCACATAGTCGCTGGCGGAGATCAGCGCCCCCGGCATGACGCGGCGCCGGAAGAAGGCGCCGTAGTCGCGCCAGCGCGTCTTCAGCGTCTCCTCGTGAATCGCGAAGGCCTCCGCCAAGAGGATCACCGTGCAGGCGGCGTGATAATCCTCCAGCGGCGAGAGCCGCACCTCCTCGACCCTGGCGCCGAGATCGCCGAGTGTGGCGAGGGAGGCGTCGAAGGCCGCCCTCACCTCCGGATGCAGCGCCGGATCCGCCTCGTAGAAGCCGCGCGGCACGCCGATGCGCAATCCCTTGAGGTCCCCGCCGAGCGCCGCGGCATAGTCTGGCACCGGCAGATCGACCGCAGCGGGATCGCGGATATCGGCGCCGGCGATCGCCTGCAGCAGCAGCGCGCAATCCCGCGACGTCCATGCCATCGGCCCGCAATTGTCGAGAGAGAAGGAAAGCGGAAAGACGCCGGCGCGGCTCACCCGGCCATAGCTCGGCTTGATGCCGGCGAGGCCGCAGAAGGCGGCGGGCTGCCGGATCGAGCCGCCGGTGTCGCTGCCGAGGCTGCCGAGCGCCAGCCCCGCCGCCACCGCCGCGCCGGAGCCGCTGGAGGAGCCACCGGTGAAGCAGGCGGGGTTCCAAGGATTGCGCGCCGGCGGGAATGGCAGGTCGAAGGACGGGCCGCCCATGGCGAACTCGTGGGTGGCGAGCTTGCCCAGCAGGATGGTGCCGGCGCCGGCGAGCTTGGCAGTGGTGGTGGCGTCCCTGCTCGGCACGTGATCGAGCTTGATCCGGGAATGGCCGGTCGTGCGGACGCCTGCGGTCTCGTAGATATCCTTGAGGGCGATGGGAATTCCATGCAGCGGCCCCTTGCGCTCGCCGCGCCGGAGATCCTGCTCCGCCTGCCGCGCCGCCGCGCGCGCCGCCTCCGGCAAGGTCAGGACATAGCTGTGGAGGGTCGCATCCAGCGCCTCGATGCGCGCGAGGCATCCCTCCACCAGCTCCACTGGCGAAACCTCGCCTTTCCCGAGCGCGGCGCTCGCCTCGAAAATCGTCCAATAGGGGCCGCTCATCGCGGACGCTCCGGCGCCTTGAAGATGTGGGCGGGCTCCGCCTCGAAAGGCAGGTCGCGGGGCAGCCGGGCGACCCAGCGGGCAAGGTGATTCCAGGCCCGCTCCAGTTCGGCCAGCTCGGCGTCGGGCAGATCGGGGAATACTCGCGCGGCTAGAGCGGCGAATGCCGCATGCGCTGGGGGCTCGTAGGGGGTGGCCATGGGGCTCCTTACCGGCAGGAAGCGGCGATGGTCCCGCGCCGCTGCAAGCCCCTGTCAACCCAGGCAAGAATGGCTTTGTCCGTCCTCGCCCGATGTCTCGAATACCATTTAAAACAAACTCTTAAGGATTTTCGAACAGTCTTGCGGAAGCACGTTTACCAAGAGCCTTGGGAAGGCGCTCGGGACCGGAATGGACGGCGTGGTGGATACGGAAAACCTGACAAGGCCGCTACCGAGACGGAAAGCGGCGGCCGCGCCGCCGCGCGTGCGTGCGCCGAGCGAGCTCACCATCGTGGGCCGCTTCTACGAGGTGCACAAATACGTCAACAGCCGCTGGGAGCTCGCCGTCGTCTGCGACGACAAGGAGAGCGCCACCTCGGAAGCGAAATCGATCCTTGAGAACAGCAAGATCTCGGTCGGCGTGCGCGTGCTTCGCGTGATCGCCCAGGAGAACAAGACCAAGGACGTCACGTTCATCGAGCAGACCATCTTCCGGCAGTCGCCGGTAGACGAGCACAACGCCGAGGCCAGCGCGCGGCTGATGCGCGCCTGGCAGGAAGTGGAGGCGGCCCGCAAGCAGCGTCGCCTCGACCGCATCCACGATCAGATCGACTTCGAGGACGACGAAGACGACGAGGACGGCGAGGGCTGGCAGATCGACCGCATGCGCGTCATCCTCGGCCTCACGGTGCTGGCGTGGGTCATGGTCATGGTCATGTTCGTGGTGCACCAGCATCTCGTCTGAGCGGGCGGACGCGGTCCGCGGCTTTTCGATCTACACCGGAGACTGACGGCGCAGCAGCGCCTCCACCGCCGCGCGCGTCGGCATCGATCGCGCGGCGCCGGCCTGCTGCACCGAGAGCGCGGCGGCGGCGGCGGCAAACCGCACCGCATCCGCCGTCGGCCGCCGCTCCGCCAGCGCCACCGCCAGCGCGCCGTTGAAGGCGTCGCCGGCGCCGGTGGTATCGACGACCTCGGGTACCGCAATCGCCGGCACATGCGCCTCGCCCTCGGGCCCCGCGAGATAGGCGCCGCGCTCGCCCAGGGTCACGATGACGGTAGCGACACCCTCGCCGCGGAGCGCGGCGGCGGCGCGCCGCGCCTCCTCGATGCCGGCAATCGGGAACCCCACCAGCGCCGCCGCCTCGGTCTCGTTCGGCGTCAATACGTCGATCGCGGCGAGCAGGCCGCGATCAAAGGCAACCGCAGGCGCGGGATTGAAGATCACGGGAACGCCGGCGCCCCGCGCATGGGCGATGGCGCGCTGGGCGAGCGCCACCGGCAGCTCGAGCTGGGTCACGAACGCCTGGGCGCCGCGGATCGCCGGCGCCGCCGCGTCGAGCTCCGCCGCCGTGAGCAAGGCGGCGGCACCGGGATTGACCACGATGGCATTGTCGCCCCGCGCGTCGTCCACCAGGATCACCGCCACGCCGGTCGGCGCCGCGGGATCGACGTGGAGATGCGCGGCATCGATGCCTTCGCTGGCGTAGAGATCGCGCGCGAGGTCGCCGAAGGCATCGGCGCCGATCTTGGCGATGAGCGTGGTCTCGGCGCCGAGCCGAGCGGCGGCGATCGCCTGGTTCGAGCCCTTGCCGCCGGGACCGAGGCTGGCGCCCGCCCCCAGCAGGGTCTCGTGCCAGCGCGGCAGCCGCTCGACGCGGCTCACGACATCGGCGGCGAAGATGCCGAGAACGGCGACACGGGATCGGGTCATGAGAGGCCTCCACAGACAACAATAGCGGGATGCCTCGCGAGGCGCGAGGCAAGGGCGTGCGCCTGCTTTTTCGGCCGATCGCCCGCATACGTCAAAGTGAGGCGTGGCTCCTTGCGATCTACGTCCACCGATGATCTAATCAACATTACGCGCATTTAATCCACGCAGGAACTTTCGCCGCCCGAACCCTCGTTCACGGAAAGATGGGGCTTGCTGCACGCACAGCGCCGGCTTGTCGCAGTTCTCGCCGCCGACGTGGCCGGCTACAGCCGGCTGACCGAGGCGCATGAGGAAGATACGCACGCTCATCTGATGCGCCTGCGGTCCGAAGTGCTGGATCCTGGCATCACCGAGCACCACGGGCAGGTGGTCAAGAATACCGGAGACGGCTTCCTGGCGATTTTTAACAGCGCTCGGGACGCGACCGAATGCGCGCTGGCTCTCCAGCAGGAAGTGGCCAATCAAACCCGCGAGCAGCCGGCCAATGAGCGAATCAGCTTTCGCATGGCGATCAATCTCGCCGACGCCATCATGGAAAAGGACGACGTCTACGGCGATGGGGTCAACGTAGCGGCACGGCTTCAGACGTATTCGGAACCCGGCGGCGTTGTCGTCTCCGGCGGAGTCGCCGAGCAGATCGGGAGCGGGCTCGGCATCGGCGCGATCGATCTCGGCGAGCAGCATCTGCGCAATCTCTCCCGCCCCGTCCGAATCTTCGCGCTGCGTCGTCAAGTCAGGCTTCCGCGGCTGATCGGCGATGCCGTTGCCGGAGACGAGCCGCGGCCTTCCATCGCCGTGCTGCCATTCCGCAAGCATCAGCCGGAGGCGGAGGAAGGCTACTTCGCCGATGGCATCATCGACGACATCATCCGAGTGCTCGCCGGCCTGAAAGAGCTTTTTGTCGTCTCGCGTGGCTCTACCCTCGGCTACGCTGGCGCATTGATCGACGTGCGCGCCATCGGCCGCGAGTTGGGCGTGCGCTATGTGCTCTACGGCAGCGTGCGCCGTTCGGGAAATCGCCTCAGGATCGGCACTGAGCTCAGCGATACCGAGACCGGCGTCGTAGTGCGGGCGGATCAATATGATGGCGATCTCAGCGACCTCTTCGAGCTGCAGGATCGTATTTCGATCAACGTGGTAAAGACCATCGCCCCGCACGTGCACGAGCGCGAGCTGATGCGGGCGATGCGCAAGCATCCCAGCAATATGACCGCCTACGATCTCGTGCTGCAGGCGCTGGATCTCCTCTATCGCATGGACAGCGACTCCTTTGCGCACGCCCGCGGCCTGTTGCAGCAGGCGATATCTCACGATCCCGGCTACGGACCGGCCTATTCCTATACCGCCTATTGGTATGTCTTCCGTGTCGGGGAGATAGGCTCATCCGACCCGGACGCCGACGCGGCTTCCGGCGCTCACTACGCCGCCGCCGCCATCGAGCGGGATGGCAACGATGCGCTGGCGCTGGCGATCTATGGTCATGTGCAATCCTTCCTGCTGAAGGAATACGACCGGGCGATCGTCTTCCTCGACCGCGCGCTGGCGGCGGGACCCAGTTCCGCGATGGCGTGGACGATGAGCAGCGCCACCTGCGGCTACATCGGTGACGGACCGACAGCGGTGCAGCGGGCCGAGCAGGGTGTCCGACTCGCTCCATTGGATGCTCGGATGTTCTGGCACGAGGGCATTCTCGCGAACGCCCACTACGTTAATGGCGACTACGAGAAGGCCGTTGCCTGGGCGCGGAGCGCCATTGGCCGCAATGACTCGATCAGGTTCACCATCCGCACCTTGGCCGCCAGCCTCGCCGCCGTGGGAAGGATCGACGAGGCCGCCGAGGCCGCGCGGCACCTGCTGAGGGTCCAGCCGGATTTCCGACTGGGACTCTATTCGAAACATTGCCCGTTCCAAGGTGCTGTTCTGGAAAAATGGATCGAGCGCCTGCAACTGGCGGGCCTGCCCACTTAAGTGTCGAGCAGCCACGCGCAAGGCCCAACAAGCAACAGGGAGTGCAGCCCATGACTGGCAACACAGGCAATACCGGGAACACGGGGAATACCGGCAATGCCGGAAATATCGGTGTTTCCGGCGGCGGATGGTTTCTGCCCGACCGCGTCGACCTGCCCTTCGTCACGGCGCCCGACGCCGGAGGCGAGGCGATCGGAGACCTGCGGCGGACGGGCCCCGCCAATTTTCCCGATCGATATTGGGCCGCGAACTGGAATGCGTGGCTGGCACTGCACGAATTCATCGCCGTCGACTGGAAGACCAGCGCCGCGCCAGCGATCGACGTGGCATGGCAAGCGAAAGATCCCAAGACCGAAATCGACGACCTCGTGACGGCCGCCCAGAACGAGCGGGCGGACGCGATGGGAGAGATTCTCTCGCAGGACGGCGAGTTCTTCTCGGACTTCATGGGTCTGCTGACGATGACGCCGAGTTCGTATCCCGCCACATATCGCGTGCTGCATGTCGCGAGCCTGATCGGCTCGTTCACCGCTCTCTATTTCAAGGGATATTACAACCGGGTCCGACCCTCGCAGCTCTGTCCGGCGCTGCTGCCGCCGGTTCCGGTGCCGGGGCACTCCTCGTTTCCAAGCGGCCACTCCACGCAAGCGCATCTGATGGCGCGGTGCGCTGTCTATGTACTGACGAAGGCGGGCATCCCAGCGGCCGATCTCGCCGTTCTCGGCAGCGATCTCGCGGTCCTCGCCGACCGGATCGCGCGCAACCGCGAGATCGCGGGATTGCACTACAGCAGTGATTCGAACGGCGGTGTTCTGTTGGCGCAGAGCGTATTTTCAACGCTGACCGCCGCGACGAGCGGAAAATTCTTCGATGCCGTCGCCGCCGCGAAAGGCGAGTGGTCATGAGCGAAAAGCCGAGACCGGCCAGAGGCGGCAAGGGTCTCGATGCGGTTCAGGAGATGATCTCGAACCGCATCCATCGATTTCCGGAAATTCCCCCGGATCTCGATCCGCTGAAAGCCGATGCGCAGACGCTGGCCCGCTACGGGCTGCCCCCAAAACCGGATTCCCGCACTCAGCCGGCGCGGCACGCGTTCTGGCTCAGGCTCTTCTCGCCGCCGCGGCGCTTCGTCGAGGCGGACTTCCTCGTCCCCGGCACCCCCCTGTTGGTCGAGCCACGCAATTTTCTGCCGATGGCACGGAGCCGCCATGAGCTGAGCCCCACGTGGTCGGGGGCCTACATCACGGCGAACAACAGCAAGACCTTCGTCGAGATTTACGGCGAGTGGCGCGTCCCAGTGGCCTCGCCCCCGGTCAGCAGGCCCGGTGCCACCCCGGCCGACGGCGACTATCACAGTTCCACCTGGATCGGTCTGGACGGGCAGCGGCGGTACCTGAATTCGTCGCTGCCGCAGATCGGCACGGAGCAAGTCGTCTCGGTGACCGGCGGCACGCCGTCGGCTCCCAGCGCTTCCGCCTGGTTCCAATGGTGGACCAAGGACAATACGCAGCCCCCGGTTCAGCTGCCACTGCCGGTGACACCCGGCGACCACGTGATGGCCATCGTGACGGTCGTCGGGCCGACAACGGCGCGGTTCATGATCAAGAATCAGACGACCGGAGATTTCTCGCCACCGTTTCTGATAGACGCGCCGTCCCCCATCACCAAAATTTCCGGCGCGACCGCCGAATGGATCCTGGAGCGTCCCTCCAAATTCCCGACGCCCGTGCCCTACGAATTGCCCAACTATCACACTGAGCACTTCCACAATTGCTTTGCGGTGGCGGCGCGCTCGCTCAGCGATCCCGGCGAGGAGCGGGGCTTGGTGGCGGCCAGATACATCAACATGTTCAAGACCAAGACCGACCCGTACCGATTCGTCGACATCTCCATCGCCCGGCTACGGAAGAGCCCGTACGAGGTGGCCACGTTTTATCGGTGAGGGTGCGCGCCCTGAGTGCCACTCCGTCGGCGGCTGGGCGTGTTGGCAGGAAATGGTGCCCCGAGTCGGATTTGAACCAACGGCCTACCGCTTACGAAGCGGTTGCTCTACCGCTGAGCTATCGGGGCCCCCGGAATGGCCGCGGACCTTACCGCCCTGCCTCGGCCGCAGTCAACCGAGCCCCGGAAGGCCGCCGGGACCGCCCCGTCAGTAGCCGCGGCTCGCCATGCAGGTGGTGAAGAGCTCGTAGTTGTCGGTCATCCGCTCCTTGATGCCGCGGACGTCGGCGGTATTTTTCTGCGCGGTCTCGATGCATTCGTGGCGACCCTGGGCCAACGGCACGCCGTTGCCATCGATCGTGTTCCAGGCGTGGCCGCTCTGCGTGGCGCAGGAAGCGAGCGCGAGCGACAACATGGCAAGCACGGCAAAACGCATTGGAGGACCCCCGGCAACTCGACAACAATCGCGAAACTCTACGCGGCGATTCCCGCGATCTGCAACCGCAAGTTTGTCGCAGGTTCCCTGCAAGCGATTGATTTCGTGTCAAAATTATGTCGGTCGCGCCGCTATGACAGGTGGGGAGATGATCGCTGCGGGTGAGCTGATCGAGCTGGCGTCCATCGCGGCGGCAAGCGGCGCCAAGAGCGGGGGAAGCGCCATATTCGAGGGTAGCCGCGTCGCCCGCGCGGGTACCCGCCACTCGAAGCTGGCGAAGGCGCGGCACTGCGGACAGCGGGAGACCCACCGCGCGCTCTCGGTCCCGCATTTGGCGCAGACATAGGTGGCATCGGATGCCGTCGTCGCCGCGCGGGAGAGCCAGCGCCGCGCCAGAGCCCCATCGCCGCGCTCGCTCTCTTCCACCTCCGCCATCAGGCGGCAGGCCCGAGCCGGCGGCGACGGTCCCGTCGTGTCGCCCTCGTCGCTGACGCCGGCGCGCGCCAGATGCCGGCGCGCCTCGCCCCAGAGCCGCGCCGCGAGCGCGGCCTCGGCCATCATCAGATGGGTCTCGAGATGATCGGGGTTGGCATCCGCCAGACGCTGCAGCCGCTTGATCTGCGCCAGCGGCGTCTCGCCCGGCGCCAGCGCTGCGATAGACCTCGGCAAGCGCCGGCTCGGGCGCCCGTCGCCACGCCGCCTCGAGGCCGCGCGCCGCCTGCCGCAGCCGCCGGCATCCCGAGCAGCGTGGCGTTCCAGACCGCCGCCGGCGCGAAGCGCGATATCGGCGTCCTGCGCGCGCTCGGCGAGCAGCAATGCCGCGCGCGTGTCGCCGGCCGCCGCCGCCGCATGGCTCTGCTCCAGCAGCAGTGCCGCCTCGATGCGCTTGCCGTCCGCCGGCGGCAACGCCTTGCGCTTCACCGCCTGAGCCAGCGTCGCCTGCGCCGCTTTCCAGTGCCCGGCGCGCGCCTGCAGCTCGGTGAGGCTCGCGAGCGCCCAGCCGGTCTTGGGCCGCAATTGCCGCGCGCGCTCGGCGAGCTCCAGCGCGGCGCGGTCGTCGCCTGATTTGAGCGCCTGGGTCAGCAGGCCGCGCAAGCCCAGGAACTCGGTCTCCGGGCGCTCCAGCATGGCACTGAAGTAGCTCCGCGCCGCATGCTCGTCGCCGCTGAGCTGCGCCGCCTGCGCCTGCAGCAGCAAGGTGAGCGGCGGCTCCGCCAGCAGTGCGTCCGCCTTGCGGGCGAGACGGCGCGCCTCCTCCGGCTCGCCGGCGGCGACCGCCACCATGCCTTGGGTGAGCGCGCGGTAGCCCTCGCGCCGGCGCCGCTCGCGCCGCGCCCGGAGGAAGGCGCCGGGCGCGCCGAGAATGCCGCGCAGCACGCGCACCAGCAGCGCGCCCACGATCAGCACCGCGATGATCGCCACCACCACCACCGCGACGCTGGTGTCGATGCGCCAGCCGTCCCAGACCAGGGACACGCTGCCGGGCCGGTCCGCCAGGTAGACCGCGCCCGCCACCAGCACCGCGATGAGGACGAGACCGGCGAGAAGCCGCTTCACGGCTTGGATCCGGCGGCCGGCTGATCCGCGAGGAAGCGCCGCGCCAGCGCGGCATCGAGGGATGCAACGCTGGTCTCCGCCGCGAGGCGGGCCTCGGCATCGGCGAGCCAGGGCTTGGCGGTCTCGGCGGCGGCACCGTCAAGCTTTCGCAGCGCCGTCACCGCGCCCGCGAGATCGCTCGCCCGCAGCGCCGCCTCGGCTTCCGCGAGCGCCGCCTCGGCGCCACCGCCTTCCGCCGCCGCGCGCGAGCCGACGCGCCGCACGCTCACCAGGCCCCTGATCTTCGCCAGCATCTCCGAGCGCCAGTCGTCGTCGACCGGCGTTGCCGCGGCGGTGGTGAGCGCCGGCGCCAGCGCCTCCAGCCGCTCGGCGAGGACCGCGAGGCTCGGCAGCCCCGCGGTTGCATGCGCCTCCAGCGGCTTGAGCGCGGTCGCGGCGTCGGGCCGGTCGCGTGCCAGCGCCGTCGCGGTCGCAAGCTCCACCGCGTAGGGTCGCGATGTGGCGATTGCCTGCCGGAGCTGGTCGACGGCGAGCAGCAGCGCCGCGTCGGTGCGATCGGGTCCTTGGGCCTGGGTCGTCTGCAGCCTGCTCAGCGCCTGCGCCTGCTCGTCGAGGCGGCGGGTGAGCGCCTGGGTTTCCGCCTCGACCGCCTTGCTCGCCTCGGCCGCGGCGGCGCCGGTCGACGTCGTATCAAGGCTCGCCACCCGCTGCTCCAGGATCGCCAGGCGATCGGAAAGCTGGCCCAGGATCTGCGTCTGCTGGGCTGCCTGCTGCGTGTCCCGCGGCGTCGCCGCGGACGGACCGCGCGCCTCCAGGCCCGCGAGACGCTGCTCGGCGGCGGCAAGGCGCTGGCGGGTCTGATCCGCGTCGGCCAGACGCCCCTGCAGCGCGTCGACTTTCGCCTGCAGCGCCGCCACGTCCGCGCCGCCAGCATTGCCCGCGAAACGCGGCGCCCAATAGGGCGCGCTCGCCAGCGCCGCGATCAGCGCGAGATTCAGGAGAACCAGCGCGCCGACCAGACGGCGCGCGCGCGGGCTGTGCGCGCTCGCGGCTGCCGGCGGCGGCGTTTCGCCGGCGGGTGTCGCGGCCGCGGTCGCGCCCGCATCGTCGCCGGCGGGCTCCGGCGGCGTGATCGCAGTGCCCTCGATCTCGATGCGGCGATCGCTCATGGCGTCAATGGTCCTGCTTTCCGTCAGCGGCTTCCGGCGCGATCGCCAGACGCTCAAGCGCCTCCAGCAAGGCGGTCTCAGTCGGCTCGCTGGCGACGGCCAGGCGCCGCCAGGTCAGCGCGTCCAATGCCGCCGCCACCGCCGAGCTCAGCGCCACCGCCACCATACCGGCGCAGGCGGCCTGCAACCCGGCGGCGGCGGCGAGCCTAACAAAGCTGCTCGCCGTGCGGGGAGAGAAAAAGAGCGCGGCATCGATCCGCCCGGCCCGTATCGCCGCGACCGTCGCGGGGCTCAATTCCTCCGCCAGCTCCGCGCGATAGAGCGGCACCGGACGGACGGTGAAGCCGGCCGCGGCAAGGGGGGCGGCGAGATCGCCCGCCACGTCGTGCCCGCGGCCATGAACGATCGGCCCCTCCGCCGGCTTGAGGCGCCTCGCCACCAACGCCGCGAGATCAGCGACATCGCCGCCGGCACTCTCCACCGCGGTGAAGCCCGCCGCGCGCGCCGTCCGGGCGCTGGCATCGCCCACGGCGAAGGCCCGGAGATCGCGACGCGGACTCGCCGCGGCAAAGACTTCGACGCCGTTGGCGCTGGTGAACAGCACCGCCTGGGCGCCGACGAGCGCCGGAGCGAGGCGCTGGCTCGCATCGGCATCGCGGACGATGGTGAGAAGCGGCTCGATCACCGCATCATGCCCGCTCTCGGCCAGGCGCGTCGCCAGCGTCGCCGCGGCAGCATGCGGCCGGGTGACGAGGATTCTCACACCGACGTTCCCTGAGGGATCGGCAGATCGAAAAAGCCGGGGCCTGCCTCGGCGCGGAGCTGCGCCCCGGCGTCATGCCCGAGCCTCTCCGCATCCGCCACATCGCCCGAGCGCGCGGCCTCGTGGCAATCGGTGCCGTCGGGACGGATGATGCGCGCCCGCAAAGTCAGGCGATCGGCGCCGTCGATCTCGGCGAGCGCGGCGATCGGCGTGCGGCAGGAGCCGTCGAGGGCGGCGAGCAGCGCACGCTCCGCCGCGGCGCGCGCCGCCGTCGCCGCATCGTCGATGTCGGCGAGGTAGCGGACCACCCGCGCATCGGCGACGCGCGTCTCCACCGCGATGATCCCCTGCGCCGGCGCCGGCAGCATGAGATCGCTGGGCAGGATCTCGGTCGCCACATGCTCGAGGCCGAGGCGCAGGAGGCCGGCGAGCGCCAGCAGGGTGCCGTCGACCAGGCCCTCCTCCATCTTGCGCAGACGGGTGTCCACGTTGCCGCGGATCGGCACCACCTTCAAATCCGGCCGCGCCCGCAGCACCTGGGCTTGGCGGCGAAGCGCCGACGATCCCAGCACCGCGCCCGGCGGCAGGTCGAGGAAGCGCCGGCCGCCGCGCGAGACGAAGGCATCGCGCGGATCGGCGCGCGGCAGGTGGCAGGTGATGGCGAGATCCGCCGGCAACACGGTCGCCATGTCCTTGAGGGAATGCACGGCAAGATCGATGGTCTCAGCGAGAAGCGCCTCCTCGATCTCCTTGGTGAAGAGACCCTTGCCGCCGATCGCCGCCAGGGTGCGATTGGTGACGGCATCGCCGGTGGTTCTGATCACCACGATCTCGACCGCGCCCGGCGCGGCGAGCTCGGGATGGGCGGTGGCAAGACGTGCCTGCAGCTCGCGCGCCTGGATCAGCGCCAGGGGGCTGCCGCGGGTGCCGATGCGAAGTACGGGCGTTGCCATCGCCTCTCTATTAGGGGGTCGCGCGGCGCAAGGGAAGAGCGCGGCAGACCCGCGCATTGCCGCAGGGAACGGCGGCGGCTATGGTCCCGCGCCATGCAGATCCTGGGTATCGAGACGAGCTGCGACGAGACCGCGGCGGCGGTGGTGGGCGACCAGCACCCGCGCATCCGCGCGAGCCTGGTGCTGTCCCAGATCGCGGAGCATCGGCCCTTCGGCGGCATCGTGCCGGAGATCGCCGCGCGCTCCCACCTCACCCATCTCGACCGTCTCGTGAGCGAGGCGATGGCCACGGCGGGCATCGGCTTCGACGCCCTCGACGGTATCGCCGTCACCGGCGGGCCCGGGCTGATCGGCGGCGTGATGGTGGGGGTGATGCTGGCGAAGGCGGTGGCGCTCGTCGCGCAAGCTGCCCTTCCTCGCGGTCAATCACCTGGAGGGCCATGCGCTCACCGCGCGGCTCACCGACGACGTGCCGTTTCCCTATCTGCTGCTGCTGGTCTCCGGCGGCCATTGCCAGCTGCTGGCGGTCGAGGGCGTCGGCCGCTACCGCCGCCTCGGCACCACCGTCGACGACGCGGCCGGCGAATGCTTCGACAAGGGCGCGAAGCTGCTGGGACTGGGCTTCCCGGCGGGCCCGCGATCGAGCGGGCGGCGGCCGGCGGCGACGCGGGGAGATTCCCGCTGCCGCGGCCGCTCAAGGGAAGGCCCGGCTGCAACTTCTCCTTCTCCGGCCTCAAGACGGCGCTGCGCGAGACGGTGGCGGCGCTGGGCGGCACCGCGGCGCTGACGCCGCGGGACGTGGCAGATCTCGCGGCCGGCCTGCAGGCGGCAATCGGCGATTGCCTGGTCGACCGCACAGGTCACGCTATCGCCGAGTTCGCCGCGAGGCACTGCAGCGGGCCGCTCGTGGTGGCCGGCGGCGTCGCCGCCAACCGCGTTCTCCGAGCGCAGCTCGCGGACCTCGCCACGCAGCACGGCCTCGCGTTCACGGCGCCGCCGCCGGAGCTCTGCACCGACAATGGCGCGATGATCGCCTGGGCCGGGCTCGAGCGCCTGCGCGCGGGCCTCGTCGACCGCCTCGACTTCGCGCCGCTGCCGCGCTGGCCGCTCGATCCCGCGGCGCCGCGCGCCACCGGAGCCGGCGTCAAGGCATGAGCCGCGCGGGATGACGGAACACAAGGTACCAAAGCCGTCGCCGCGGCATCGCGCGCGGAACTGGACCGGCGCCGCCACCGCGCTCGCCGTCGTCGTGGTGATCGTCGGCGGCCTCGCGCTCTGGAACTTCTTCGATCGCGACGGCTGCACCTCGGCAACGCCGGCCGTGTTCTCCCGCATCTACCATGTGGAAAGCTCATCCATGTCGCCGACGATCCTCGCCGGCGAATGGCTCTGGGCGCGCCGGAGCTACTACTGCACGAACGATCCCCAGCGCGGCAACTTGGCTGTGATGGCGGCGCCCGGCAGCGGCGGATATCTGCTGGCGCGGATCGTCGGCCTGCCGGGAGACCGCGTGCAGATCAAGGACGGGCGGCTCGCCATCAACGGCGAGCCGGTCGCCCAGGAATGGCTCGAGAGCGAGATCCACGACGACGCCACCGGCACGCCGCGCCATGTGAGCGTCTTTGCCGAAAGCCTGCCGCGCGGGCCGCGCTATCGCATCCGCATCGAGAATCCGCAATCGCCCTCGGAAAACACCGCGGAGATCGTGGTGCCCGGGGGCAGCTACTTCGTGCTCGGCGACAACCGCGACGACTCCGTCGACAGTCGCTCGCCGCAGCTCGGGCTGGTGACGCGCGGCGCCATCGCCGATCGCCCGGTCTGGATCCTCTGGGGCGAGACCTGGAACCGCGTCGTCCGGCGCATCCAATAGAGCCTCGCTCGCGGACACGGTGAAGTAGCCTCGGCGTCCGACCGCCTTCGACCCGACGGATGAACCCGCGGCGCTCTTGCGCCGCGGACGGAGCCGTGCTTCATCGAACACCTCGACACGCATTCCGAGGAAGCGGTGGAGCGCCCCGGCATCAATCGTATCGGCATCGTGGGCGGCGGCGCCTGGGGCACTGCGCTCGCACTGGTGGCGTTGCGCGCCGGCCGCACGCCACTGCTCTGGGCGCGCGAGGCCGAGGTGGTGGAGGCCATCAACAGCGGCCATGAGAACCGCCTCTTCCTGCCCGGCATCGCCCTCGATCCCCGGCTGCGCGCCACCGGCGATCTCGCCGAGGTGGCGGCATCGGACCTGCTGCTGCTGGCGACGCCGACGCAGCACCTGCGCGCCGTCACGACGGCGCTGGCGCCGCACCTGGCGAACGCCGGCACGCCGATCGTGCTCTGCGCCAAGGGCATCGAGGAAGGAAGCGGCGCGCTGCTGAGCGAGGTGGCGGCCGCAACGCTGCCGGGCCTGCCGATGGCGGTGCTGTCAGGCCCCACCTTCGCCGCCGAGGTGGCGCGCGACCTGCCGACCGCGATCACCCTCGCCACGTCGGATGCCGAGCTCGGCAAGGAGCTGGTGCAGAGCCTGGGGAGCCGCGCCTTCCGGCCCTATCTCAGCGACGACATGGCCGGCGCCGAAGTAGGCGGCGCGATCAAGAACGTGATCGCGATCGCCTGCGGCATCGTGATGGGCCGCAAGCTCGGCGACAACGCGCGGGCCGCCCTCATCACCCGGGGCCTGGCGGAGATGGCGCGGCTCGCGCTCGCCAAGGGCGGCCGCGCCGAGACCTTGATGGGTCTCTCCGGCCTCGGCGACCTCACCCTCACCTGCACCGGCCTGCAGTCGCGCAACCATTCGCTCGGCGTGGCGCTCGGCGAGGGCCAGCACCTGGCGGACATTCTCGCGAGTCGCCGCTCGGTGGCGGAAGGCGTCCCCTCCTCCCGCGCCGCCGCCGCGCTCGCTCGGCGGCTCGGCATCGAGATGCCCATCGTCGCCGCGGTGGAGGCCATTCTGCACCGCGGCGCCGGCATCGACGCGGTGATCGAAGGCTTGCTCTCGCGGCCGTTCCGCGCCGAGGCTGTGACTCGGAATTAACAAGATTTGGTAAGCAACGTGTAATAAAACGCAAAATCTGGTGACAGCCGCGCCCCTCGGGGCTATGGTTTTGCAAGTGACGAGTCGCGCTCGATCCTCAGCCCAGTTGCTGGATCCGCAGGAGATCCGCCCCGGTTTGCGCACCGTTTCCAGGCTTCCCCATCCAGACGCCTCCCGGCCCGCCGGGAGGCGTTTTTTGTTGTCGTCATCCCGTCTCAAATCACAGGAGGACCCCCGCACATGGCCAAGCGTTCGCGCGATATCGCTCATGCCCGTATGCCCGAGGCCACCGTCGAGCCGCTGTTCCGCTCGAATTGGCATCCGCTCGCGGGGGACCGCGATCACGGGCGCGAGCAAAGCTACGTGCGGACGGTCCGGCCACAAAGCGACACCCAGCGCGCGCTGGTCACCGCGATCGACAGCCATCACCTGACCCTGGCGCTGGGGCCCGCCGGCACCGGCAAGACCTACCTCGCCGTCAGCGCCGCGGTGGCGGCGCTCGAGGCCGGGCCGCGTCGGCCGCATCGTGCTGACCCGGCCGGCGGTCGAGGCCGGCGAGAACCTGGGCTTCCTTCCCGGCGACCTCATCGACAAGCTCGCCCCCTATCTGCGGCCGCTCTACGACGCCCTCAACGAGCGGCTCGGCGGCAAGCGGGTGCGCCAGCTCATGGGCGAGGGCGCGATCGAGATCGCGCCCATCGCCTATATGCGCGGCCGCACCCTCAACAACGCCTTCGTGGTGATCGACGAGGCGCAGAACTGCACCTATGCCCAGATCAAGATGCTGCTGACGCGGCTCGGCTGGCATTCCACCATGGTGGTGACCGGCGATCCCGACCAGACCGACCTGCTGGAAGGGCTCTCGGGCCTGGCGGACATCGCGCGCCGGCTGGAGGCGCTGCCGGACGTCGCGGTGGTCCGCCTCAGCGAGCGCGACATCGTCCGCCATCCCCTGGTAGGGGAGATGCTGGGCGTGCTCTGAACGGCCGGGCTTCTCAGGAGGGGGCGCCTTCGCTAAGAAGGCGCTGATGAGAACCGGCACCGCCCTCGCCATCCGGCACGTCGCCTTCGAGGACCTCGGCAGCTTCGCGCCGGTGCTGCGCCAGCGCGGCTTCATCCTGGGCTACCGGGAGGCGGGGCTCGACGACCTCAAGGCGCGGGATATCCGGGACGCCGACCTCGTGATCGTGCTGGGCGGCCCGATCGGCGTCTATGAGACCGCGGCCTATCCCTTCCTCAAGGACGAGATCAAGCTGATCGAGCAGCGGCTCAAGTCCGGCCGGCCGGTGCTTGGCATCTGCCTCGGCGCCCAGCTGATCGCGCGGGCGCTGGGCGCCCGCGTCTACAAGGGCAAGCGCAAGGAGCTCGCCTGGGGGCCGATCGCCCTTACCGAGGAGGGCCGCGCCTCGGCGCTCGCCGCGCTCGACGCCCGCACCAGCGTGCTGCACTGGCACGGCGACACCTTCGATCTGCCCAGGGGGGCGACCCTGCTGGCGTCGAACAGGAACTACGCGAACCAGGCCTTCGCCTTCGAGCAGCGGGCGCTCGGCGCTGCAGTTCCATGTCGAGGTGACAGCGATAGGGCTCGAGCACTGGTTCATCGGCCATGCGGTGGAAATCGCCGGCACCCGCGGCGTCGAGGTGGCGGCGCTTCGCCGCGAGACGCGCCGCCGGGCGCCGCGGCTGGAGGAGCGCGGCCCCCGCGTGCTGTCGGATTGGCTCGACACGGTCGGGCTCTGACGAGGGAGCGCCGCCGATGAGCCCCCGCGTCCCCGCGATCGTCATCTTGACCGGCGCCGGCATCTCGAAGGAATCCGGCCTCGACACCTTCCGCGACGCCGACGGCATCTGGGCCAAGGTCAGGCTCGAGGACGTGGCGACACCGGAGGCCTTCGCCCATGATCCCGCGCGCGTGCACGCCTTTTACAACGCGCGCCGCCAGGGCTTGCGCAATCCGAATGTGCAGCCGAACGCGGCGCACCGGGCGCTCGCCGAGCTCGAGCAGAGCTGGCCCGGCGAGCTGCTGCTGGTGACCCAGAACATCGACGACCTGCACGAGCGCGCCGGCAGCCGCAATCTCCTGCACATGCACGGCGAGCTCCTGAAGACGCGCTGCGGCAATTGCGGCGCGATCACGGGCGAGGCCGGAGACCTCGACGTCTTCCTGCCCTGCGGCACCTGCGGCAAGATCGGATTTCTCCGGCCGCACGTGGTGTGGTTCGGCGAGATGCCGCTCGAGATGGAGCGCATCTACGGGGCGCTCGCGAGCTGCGGCCTCTTCATCTCCATCGGCACGTCGGGAAATGTCTATCCCGCGGCGGGCTTCGTCGCCGAGGCGCGGCAGATCGCGGGCGCCGAGACCGTGGAGCTCAACCTCGAGCCGTCGGAAGGAGCGACGCTCTTCGCCGCGCGGCGCTACGGGCCGGCCAGCGAGATCGTGCCCGCCTATGTGCGCGAGCTTCTCGCCCGCGGCTTCTGACGCCATGGCGGATTTCGCCGCGGAGCAGGCGCGGCTCGACGCGCTCACCGCGAAGATTCGCGCCTGCACGATCTGCGCCAGGCATCTGCCGCTGGGGCCGCGGCCGGTGCTGCGCGGGCGCGTCACCGCGCGGCTTCTGATCCTGAGCCAGGCGCCGGGCACCCGCGTGCACGTGACCGGCCTCTCCTTCAACGATCGCAGCGGCGACCGCTTGCGCGAGTGGCTCGACGTCAGCCGGCAGACTTTCTACGACGAGAGCCGCGTCGCCATCGCGCCCATGGGATTCTGCTATCCCGGCCGCGATGCCAAGGGCGGCGACCTGCCGCCGCGGCCGGAATGCGCGCCGCCTGGCTGCCGCCGCTCCTGCGATCATCTGCCGCATCTGGAGCTCATCCTGCTGGTCGGCTCCTACGCCATCGACTTCTATCTCGTGGCCGGCCGCACCAAGCCGACGATGACCGAGACGGTGCAGGCCTGGCGCGACTACCTGCCGCGCTATCTGCCGCTGCCGCATCCGAGCTGGCGCAACACCGGCTGGCTCAAGCGCAATCCCTGGTTCGCGGACGAGCTGCTGCCGGAGCTGCAGGAAAAGGGTGCGCAAGCTGCTCTGAGCGTCAACCGCTCACGTCTCGCCTTCGAGCCGCTCCATGTCGTCGTCGGAGAAGCCGAAGTGATGGCCGATCTCGTGGATCAGCACGTGACGCACCACGCGATAGAGATCCTCGCCGGTCTCGCACCAGTAATCCAGGATCGGACGGCGATAGAGAAAGATCATGTCGGCGTCGGGCCTGATGTCGGCGACGCTCTTCATCGGCAGCGCCACGCCGCGATAGAGGCCGAGAATGTCGAACGGACTCTCGAGCCCCATCTCCTCCTCCACCTCCTCGTCGGGGAATTCGTCGACGCGGATGACGATCCGGCCGAGATGGCGCTTCAGCGGATCGGGAATGGTGGTGAGCGCGCGCTCCGCCAGCGCCTCGAGATCGGCGAGCGACGGCGGCAGGCCGGAGGGCGCTCTGTCCATCACGCCCACGGAGCCCGGCTCCGCTTGATCTTTGCGCCGACGGGCGCCACTTCTTTCGAGAGGCGGCAGGGCAGCGGAGGATCTCCATGGCAGAACGGCTTCACGGCGTGCAGCGGGCCGCCGCCATCAAGCAGCTCAGCGGCTGGGCCGAGGTCGAGGATCGCGACGCCATCCGCAAGACGTTTCACTTCGGCTCCTTTCGCGAGGCCTGGGCCTTCATGACCGAGGTGGCCCTCATCGCGGAAAAGATGGATCACCATCCCGAGTGGTTCAATGTCTATAATCGGGTGGAAATAATCCTCGCAACCCACGATGTCGACGGCGTGTCCGATCGCGACATCGTGCTCGCGCGCGCCATCGACGAGATCGCCCCCAGCCGAGACCGCGGCCGCGGCGCGCATTAGAAGCGCCCCTACTTCGGCTGCATGCGGAGCGCGCCGTCGAGGCGGATCACCTCGCCGTTGATCATGGGATTGTCGATGATGTGAAGGACGAGCGCGGCGTATTCCTCGGGCTTGCCGAAGCGGGAGGGGAACGGCACGCTCTGCGCCGAGGCTGTCCTGCACCGGCTGCGGCATGCCGAGCAGCAGAGGCGTCGCGAAGAGGCCGGGCGCCATGGCGTTGACGCGAATGCCGCTGCGCGAGAACTCGCGCGCCGCCGGCAACGTCAGCGCCACGATGCCGCCCTTGGAGGCGGAATAGGCGGCCTGGCCGATCTGCCCCTCATAGGCCGCGACCGAGGCGGTGGAGACGATGACGCCGCGCTCGCCGTCGTCGAGAGCGCCAAGCCCGGTCATGTCCGCCGCCGCCAGCCGCATCAGGTTGAAGCTGCCGATCAGGTTGATGTCGATGACGCGCTTGAACGCGTCGAGGGGCATCGGGCCGTCGCGGCCGACGATGCGCTGCGCCGGGCCGATGCCGGCGCAATTGATGAGGACGCGGGCCGCGCCATGCGCGCCGCGCGCGGTCGCGACCGCGGCCTCGGCGCTCTTGGCGTCGGAGACGTCGCAGGCGACGGCGAGGCCGCCGATCTCTTTCGCCACCGCCGTCGCCGCCATCGGCGTTGACGTCGAGCACCGCCACCTTGGCGCCGGCCCGTGCCAGCGCCCGCGCGGTCGCCGCGCCCAGTCCCGACGCACCGCCTGTCACCAGGGCAGCATGACCGCTGAGTTTCATCCGAGCCTCCTTGCCATCGAAAAGCGCGGCTTGGGATAGCAGATCGCACCGCCCCGCGCGAGGCCGTTCACGCCCGCGGCAACGGCTCCCGCGCGCTGATAGCCGCGGCCGGCGGCCGCGCCCGGAGCCGTGCCAGCTTCGCCTCGCGATGAGCGACGTAGATCGAGGATGCCGCGATGGTGATGGCGCCGACCCAGGTCCAGAGGTCCGTCACCTCGTGAAAGATGGCATAGCCCAGAAACGCCGCGAACGGCAGGCGCAGGAACTCGAAGGGCGCGCAGGCGCTAGCATCCACCGCGCTATAGCCGCGCACCACCGAGAGGTGCGAGGCGGTGCCGAGCGCCCCCAGCACGACGAGCCAACCGAGCGCCACAAGCGATGGCCACTGCCAGACGAAGAGCGCCGGCACCAGGGAGAGCGGCGTCACGTAGAGCATCAGGTACGTGACGATGGCGTTCGGCAATTCCGTGCGCGCGAGAAACTTCACCGTCACCACGTTCATGCCGCCGGTAAGCGCCGACAGGAGGATGTAGAAGGCATTCGGATCGAGCCCCTCGGCGGTCGGGCGCAGCACGACAAGCGTGCCGGCGAAGCCCACCGCCAGCGCCGCCCAGCGGCGCACCCGCACCGTCTCGCGCAGGATCAGCGCCGCCCCCAGCGTCGAGAACAGCGGCGCGGTGAAGTTGAGCGCGGTCGCGGTGGAGAGCGGCACCAGGGTGATGCCGTAGAACCAGGCCAGCATGGAGACGAGGCTCACCATGCCGCGGAGCGTGTAGAAGCCGATCTTGCTGGTCTTGAGGGCGCCGACGCCCACCTTCATGATCCAGGGGATCATCACCGCGAAGCCGAAGAAGCAGCGGAAGAAGGTGATCTCGAAGGGGTGCAGCTCCTTCGCCGCCTCGCGCACCACGACATTCATGATGGTCGCGCAGAAGCCCGCGATGATGACCCAGAAGGCCGCCCGCGTGATCGGCGGGAGCGCGGCGAAGCGGCTGTTTATGGGCGCGAGGGACACCATCGGGATTGGGCGAGGGGCGCGCCGCCCTCACGCCTTGAGCTGCGGCAGGTCCTTGTAGAGGTCGAGCGCCTCGGGGTTGGCGAGCGCCTCGTGGTTCTTGACCGGCCGGCCGTGGACGACGTCGCGCACGGCGAGCTCGACGATCTTGCCGCTCTTGGTGCGCGGGATGTCGGCGACCTGCACGATCTTCGCCGGCACGTGGCGCGGCGTGGTGTTGTCGCGGATCTGCTTGCTTGATCTTGCTGCACCAGCGCGTCGTCGAGCGCCAGCCCCTCGCGCAGGCGCACGAACAGCACGACGCGCACGTCGTTGTCCCAGTCCTGGCCGATGACGAGGCTCTCGAGCACCTCCGGCAGCTGCTCGACCTGGCGGTAGATCTCGGCGGTGCCGATGCGCACGCCGCCGGGATTGAGCATCGCGTCGGAGCGGCCGTAGATGATCGATGCCGCCGTGCTCGGTCAGCTCGACGTAGTCGCCGTGGCACCAGACGTCGGGAAAGCGCTCGAAGTAGGCGGCGCGGTACTTCTCGCCGTCGGGGTCGTTCCAGAAGCCGACCGGCATCGACGGGAAGGGCGCGGTGCAGACCAGCTCGCCCTTCTCGCCGACGCACCGGCTTGCCGTCGTCGTCGAAGACCTCGACCGCCATGCCGAGGCCGCGGCACTGGATCTCGCCGCGCCAGACCGGCACCGATCGGATTGCCGAGCACGAAGCAGGAGACGATGTCGGTGCCGCCGGAGATGGAGGAGAGGCAGCACGTCGCGCTTGATCTGCGCGTAGACGTAGTCGAAGCTCTCGGGCGCCAGCGGCGAGCCGGTCGAGGTGATGGTGCGCAGCGCGGCGAGGTCGTGCGTCTCGACGCGGCTCGAGCCCGGCCTTGGCGCAGGCGTCGATGTACTTGGCCGAGGTGCCGAAGAAGGTCATGCGCTCGGCGTCGGCGAAGTCGAACAGGACGTTGCCGCCGGGATGGAAGGGCGAGCCGTCGTAGAGCAGCAGCGTCGCCCCGGCGGCGAGGCCGAGACCAGCCAGTTCCACATCATCCAGCCGCAGGTGGTGAAGTAGAACAGGCGGTCGCCCGGCTTCACGTCGCAATGCAGCCGATGCTCCTTCAGGTGCTGCAGCAGCGTGCCGCCGGCGCCGTGCACGATGCACTTCGGCACGCCGGTCGTGCCGGAGGAATACATGATGTAGAGCGGATGGTCGAACGGGCAGCCGCGCGAACTCGATCTCGCCGGCCGCGATGCGGCGCCATGAAATCCGCGCAGCATGCACCGCGTTGCGGCATGCCGTCGAGCGTCGGGCGTCGTCGCGCGTATAGGGCACCACCACGACGCGCTTCGACGCTCGGCAGCTGCTGCAGCGATCTCGCGCGACGCTTGTCGAGGCAGTCGAAGGTCTTGCCGTTGTAGAAATAGCCGTCGGCGGCGAACAGCACCTTGGGCTCGATCTGGCCGAAGCGGTCGAGCACGCCCTTGCACGCCGAAATCGGGCGAGCAGGACGACCAGACCGCGCCGATGCTGGCGGCGGCCAGCATGGCGATCGACCGTCTCCGGCATGTTGGGCATGATAGCCGGCGACGCGGTCGCCGGGCTCGACGCCGTCGCGCCGTCAGCGCCTGCGCCAGCCGCGAGACGGCGTCGTAGAGCTGGCGCGCGGGTGAGGCGCCGCTTCACCTTGTCCTCGCCCCAGAACACGATCGCGTCGCCGTCGTCGCGCCGGCGCAGCAGGTTCTCGGCGAAATTGAGCCGCGCGTCCGGGAAGAACTTGCGCGCCCGGCATCTTGCCGCCGTCGACCAGCACCCGCTCGCCGCGGGTCTCCGCGATCACGCCGCCGAACTCCCACACCGACACCCAGAACTCTTCCGGCTTTTCCACCGACCAGCGATAGAGCGCGGCGAAATCCGGCAGGTCGCGCTTCCAGCGCTTCGCCGCGTCCTTCATGAACCGGGTGAGATTGGCGGCGGCGACCTGCGCCGCGCTCGGCTGCCAGAGCGGCTGTGTCATCGTGCGTTCCTCTCCGAGCATTTTCCGCCGAAGTGGATGCCGGTTCGGCGCAGAAAATGCGACAAAACAAACAGACCTACCCCGCGACGAGCGAGGTCAGCAGGACTGTAGCGATGAGGGGCGATGCTGGGGAAGGGGTGGCGGATGCCGCCCCAGCAATTCAGAGCGCCGCGCTCTCCAGGGAATCGAGGTGTGCGCTGGTGTGAACGCGGTTCGTCACCATCCGGCCGTAGAGCTCGCGGATGATGCCGGAGCCCGTGCGCAGGCAGAGGAAAGGCAGGAGGCCGTGGATGAAGCAGGCACCGGCGGCCACCGCCAGGCGTCCGGAAAAGCTCCAGGCAGACACCAGATGCTCGCCGTAAGTCTCCCCGACCGAGGCCGGATGCTCCGTGAACGACCAAGCCGACATGACACGCTCCCTTTCCAGGTCGGATCAGGCTAAACGAACGCGATTGAGAAGTGTTCGCTTTTTCACCCGGGACCGGCGTATATTGGGTAACATTTTTTCATATTTGCGTCTTTGGCGGAATTTCATGCCCCTGGACGAGATAGATCGTAAGATCCTCTACCATCTGCAGGAGGATGCCACGCTGGGGGTGGCGGAGCTCGCGGAGCGGGTCGGGCTCTCACCATCGCCCTGCTGGCGGCGGGTCCAGCGGCTGGAGGAGAGCGGCGTCATCCGGCGCCGGGTGGCGCTCCTGGATCCCGGACGGATGAACGTCGACGTCACCGTCTTCGTCGCCGTCCGCACCAACCAGCACAACGCGGAATGGGCGGAGAAATTCTGTCGCGCGGTAATGGAGATCCCGGAGGTGGTGGAGTTCTACCGCATGAGCGGCCAGGTGGATTACCTGCTGCGCGTGGTGGTGCCGGACATCGCCGCCTATGACGCGGTCTACAAGCGGCTCATCAAGGTGGCCGACCTCTTCGACGTCAGCTCCAGCTTCGCAATGGAGCGGATCAAATATACGACGGCCCTCCCCGTGACCTACGCGGACTCCGTCACCAAATCTTAGGGCCAGGCCGGGAAAATAGCGGGTTGCGGCAGCGGATTCCCTTTGCGAGAGTGCCGCCGCTCCGATCCCTCACCGCTCTCGGAGGTACGCGTGCCCGACACCCGTTCCAACTCTCCTGCCCGGCCCGGCGGCGTCCGGCCGCGGATCGCGGCGCTTCCGAATCGAAGATCGGCGCGGTGGCAGCGCCGGCATTCGGCGACCCCGACGTCGTGCCGCTGTGGTTCGGCGAAGGCGACCTGCCGACCCCGGCCTTCATCTGCGAGGCGGCGGCCGACGCCATGCGCCGAGGCGAGACCTTCTACACCTTCAAGCGCGGCATTCCGCAGCTGCGCCAGGCGCTGGCGACATATCTGACCGGCCTACATGCTCGACCGGTGAGCCAGGAGAACGTCGTCGTCACCTCCTCCGGCATGAGCGCGATCATGCTGACCATGCAGGCGATCATCGATCCCGGCGACAACGCCGTGGTGATCTCGCCGGTGTGGCCCAACGTCAACGCCGCCGTCGACATCATGGGCGGCACGGCGAAGCCGGTAGCGCTGACGCCGACGCCGGAGGGCGGCTGGAAGCTCGATCTGCAGCGCGTGTTCGACGCCTGCGACGAGCGCACGCGCGCGATCTTCGTGAACTCGCCGGGCAATCCCACGGGCTGGATGATGTCGGCGGAGAAGGCGGCGGCGCTCCTCGCCTTCGCGCGCCAGCGCGGCATCTGGCTGCTCGCCGACGAGGTCTACAGCCGCATCGTCTACGACCGGCGCGCGGCGCCCTCGCTTCTCGACATCGCCGAGCCCGAGGATCGCGTCGTCGTGCTCAACAGCTTCTCCAAGAGCTGGGCGATGACGGGCTGGCGCCTCGGCTGGATGGTGGCGCCGCAGGGAGCTGCTGGGCGCGATGGACAAGCTCATCGAGTTCAACACCAGCGGCTCGCCCACCTTCATTCAGCACGCGGCGGTCGTCGCCATCGAGCAGGGCGAGCCGCTGGTCGCGGAGATCGTCGAGCGCTGCCGCGCCGGCCGCGACCTGCTGATCCAGGGGCTGAGCCGCTTCTCCCAGGTGCACGTGACGCCGCCGGCAGGGCGCCTTCTATGCCTTCTGCCGCATCGACGGCCTCACCGACAGCTTCGCGCTCGCGCGCCAGATCGTCTCCACCGTCAAGGTGGGCGTGGCGCCGGGCATCGCCTTCGGCGAGGCGGGCGAAGGCTATCTGCGCTTCTGCTTCGCCGCCTCGACCCAGCGCCTCACCGAGGCGCTCGACCGGCTCGGCAAGGTGCTGCGGTAGTCTCGCATCACATCCCCGCGAGGCCATGTCGGCACTGCTCGTCCCCGGCGCGCCTCGGCGCGTAGGCTGATCGCAACGGCGCCACTGCGGCGCCGAGCATCCGGGAGGGGAAAGCCATGATCGACAACAGCAGGTGGTGTCTCGTCGGCGCCGCGGCGATTGTGCTTGCTGCCGCCGCAGCAACGCCGGCATCGGCGCAAGGTTTGCTCACAACGCATCGCGTCTCGGCATCCCTCGCTCTCGAGGCCGTGGGCGCGGCGGTGGCGCACTGTGCGAGCCAGGGCAATCTCGTCAGCGCCGTGGTGGTGGACGCGAGCGGCACGCGGCAGGCGGTGCTGCGCGGCGACGGCGCCGGTGTCCACACCATGGACAGCGCCATGGGCAAGGCCTACACCGCCGCATCCTTCAAGGCCGAGAGCGGCGCCGTCGCCCAGCGCATCATGGGCAATCCCGCCGCGGCAGGCCTCGCCCACGTCCCCGGCGTCCTGTTCGCGCAGGGCGGCGTCCCGATCAAGGTCGGCGACGAGGTGATAGGCGCCATCGGCGTCGGCGGCTCGCCCGGCGGCGAAAAGGACGAGGCCTGCGCGAAAGCCGGCCTCGACAAGATCAGCGACCGGCTGAAGTGATCCTTCTCACGGTTTGCGCGCGACAAGCCACACCGTCGCCTCGACGTTGACGGAGACGGTGGCATCGCCGGGCTCGGCGGAGGGCGGCGGTGCCGGCGCGGCGGCGGCGCCCGCCATCATGCGCATGGCGATCGGCGGCCGCCCTTCGGTCTGGGCATTGCCGACGACGATGTCGCGCAGTTGCTGCACGCTCATATTGAGGTCGCCGGCGACGCGATCGGCGCGCTGGCGCAGGCCGCTGAGCGCCTCGGCAGTAAGCGCGTCCTCGGCTTTGCGGAGAGCGTCCGGCGAGAGATCGTAGGCGAGGCCGCTGGTGGCGAGGCCCTGCTGCTGCAGCTCGCCGACGAGCGCCAGCAGCGCCGGCGGCGTGTCGCTCCAGAGGATCAGCGTCTGGCTGCCGTGCCAGACCACCGGCTTGTTGGGCTCGCGCTGCTGATAGACGTTGTAGCCGCCGGTCTGCGGCTTCACCGCGGCGACCGCGCGCACGCGGACGAGTGCCGCCTCCATGCGCTTGTTGATGTCGGCCTGCACCTGCTGGGGATTGGCGCCGGTCACCTCCACGGCGAGGCTCGCCTGCAGGCGGTCGCGCGGCAGCAGCCGCTCGGCCCTCGCGGTCAAATGCACCACCGTCACCTCGGGCCCGGGCATCGCCGGCGTTTCGTCGGCTGTCGCCGACGCCGTCGTCATGGCCCACGCCGCAAGCGCCATCAGCGCCGATCCAAGCACCCGCATTCCTGGCTCCCCTGTTCGATGACTACACAATCGGTGGCGTACCTGACTGGCGATGGGCAGACGCTTCGCCGCGCCCGCTCAAAGCCTCGAAAAGATAACCGCGGGACGGTCCGGAAACTCCCCTCCGATCATTCCCGGGCATGGTTTCGCCGCCCCGTTGGGACGTCCGATGACCGGCTCTATCTCATTGATTCTAGGCAATTCTAGGCCCTCGACCACGGTTCGTTGGAAGTCGGTGACCAAAAATGCCACGGAAACATCGGACCACTGATGATTAACCACCTGTATGGGTTCACATGGACCCGTTGATACCCTATGATTTTCGATAATGGTTGGGCATCGGTAGCATCCGGTTCCGCGAAGCCGATAGCCGATATCGCCCACCTCCTAGGCGGCCATATAAGAACCGCCCTTGTTCTCTCGAGAACCAAGGAAAAGAGGAAGGAAATGTCAATCAACGCACGCTCGGGGGCGGCACAACCGCCCGCCACCCGCTGGCTGCAACTCGCCGCCGGCTTTCTCTGCATGGTGATGATCGCCAATCTGCAGTACGGCTGGACCCTGTTCGTCAATCCCATCAAGGAAGCGAACGGCTGGGCCGTTACGGACATCCAGATCGCGTTCAGCATCTTCGTCGCTCTCGAAACCTGGCTGACGCCGATCGAAGGCTGGCTTGCCGACTATCTGGGCCCGCGCCGCGGGCCGCGGCTGATGACCGCGGGCGGCGGCATTCTCGTGGCCCTCGGCTGGATCATCAATGCAAAGGCCAGCTCGCTCGGAATGCTCTATCTGGGCGCCGTCGTCAGCGGCACCGGCGCGGGCGCCGTCTATGCCACCTGCGTCGGCAATCGGTGAAGTGGTTTCCGGATCGACGCGGGCTTGCGGTCGGGCTGACGGCGGCGGGTTTCGGCGCCGGCGCGGTGTTCACGGTCGTTCCGATCCGCGACGTGATTGCCAGCAGCGGCTATCAGGCCGCGTTCTTCTGGTTCGGCCTCATCCAAGGCGCCGTCGTCTTCGTCCTGGCGTGGCTGCTGCGCGCACCTCTTCAAGGCGAAGTTCCCGGCGCGGGAGCGGTCAAGGTACTGCAGAGCACGCGCAGCTTTTCGCCGGTGGAAATGCTGCAATCCGGCACCTTCTGGGTGCTCTACGTGATGTTCGTTCTGGTCTCCGCCAGCGGTCTGATGGCGACGGCGCAGATCGCGCTGGTCGCGAAGGACTTCGGCGTCGCGAATACCGCGATATTCGCAGGTGCCGCGACGCTGACGGTCGCCTTGCTGGTGGACAACGTCGCCAACGGTGCGGCGCGGCCTCTGTTCGGCTGGATATCGGACAATATCGGCCGTGAAAACACCATGGCGATCGCCTTCGGTCTCGGTGGAGTCAGCTATTGGCTGCTCGGCGCATTGGGAACCGCGCCATGGGCATTCGTGATCTTCGCCGGTCTGATCTTCCTGACCTGGGGCGAGATTTTCAGTCTCTTCCCCTCGACGTGCACGGATACCTTCGGACCGAAATACGGAACCGCCAACCTTAGCTTTCTCTATACCGCCAAAGGCGCTTCCGCCTTTCTGGTGCCGCTCGCGAACGTGATCCGGGCGGCGACCGGGAGCTGGCACATGGTGTTCATCGTCACCGCGATCATGAATTTCGCGGTCGTGGGGCTCGCTCTCTTCGTCCTGAAGCCGATGCGATCGAGACAAATGAATCTCGTGGGGCCGAGGGTCGCCAGCCCGGCGGAATAGGCGGCCTCCAGCTGTCGTGTCAGACAAGCGGGCGGGACGGCAACGTCCCGCCCGCGCCGTTTCCGCGTCGGCTCAGTCCTCGGCGGAAAATTCGCTGAGGCCGTCCAGCAGCACGTCGCAGGCGGCGACATTGGCGCGGTGGGTATCGCGGATCTCGCCGAGCTGAGCCCGAATTCCGGCGTCGTCGATGCGCGGCAGCATGCGGTCGAGCCGGCGCGCCACCCAGGCCTGGCCCCGGTTCAAGAGATCGAGGCGGTCCTCCAGGGTCTCGAGCGCCAGCACCTTGTCGCGCAGCGATCCCACCGCCATCGACGGCGCGCCGCCGAGGCGCCGAACGAGGCGGGTCAGCAAGGCACAATTGCAGGCCTGGTCGCACTGCACCTGCGCCAGCAGGGCGTTCGCGCCCGGCGCGCTGCCGGTCGCCATCAGCGCGGTCAAGATGCGCGTGCCGGCGCGCTCGGCCTCGAGAATGGCATTGAGCCATCCTACCAGCCCTTCTCCGGCGATCGACGCGGTGCCGGCCTCAGCCGCCTCCAGATCGTGATAGTCGGTCATGCGGCGCTCTCCGTTGCCCTCTCATTGATGTGGCTGCCGTCGCGGCAACGGCAAGGCCGCTGCCCCGCGACGGCGAAGGCGCTATGATCAGACCGACGCGAACACGGGAAAAGCGGGGGAAAGCATGGGATTGCGGGCTACGAGAGCGGCGGCAGGCCTGCTCGCCGCCCTGCTGACGGCACTGCCGGCGACCAGTCGGGCGGAAGAGACCGCGACCCTGCAGCCGCGGCCGGGCGTGACCGAGGAGGTCCTCTACACCATCGTCGCCGGCGCGCCGGCGAGCGTCATTCTGCTGCCCGGCGGCGGCGGCGTGCTCGCGAGCGTGAAGAACAATTTCCTGCTGCGGGTACGCGGCCAGTTCGTCCAGCAGGGGCTGAATGTTGCCGTGCCGGACGCGCCTTCCGACCACACCTCCGGCATGGGGTCGCCGTTTCGTGCCACCGCCGAGCATGCGACGGACATCGCCGCCGTCATCGCATTCCTGAAGAGCAAGTCGCCGGCGCCGGTCTGGCTGGTGGGCACCAGCCGCGGCACGGTCTCCGCCGCCAATGCCGGCGCGCGTCTCGGCCCCTCGCAGATCGCCGGCATCGTCCTGACCTCCTCCGTCTGGGTCGGCGGCATCAGCAACGTACCGCTGGGCGAGATCGCCGTGCCGGTGCTGGTGGTGCACAACCGCGATGACGGCTGCGCCGAGAGCCCCTATGCCGGTGCGGCGCCGGGCCTGGCGCGGCTTACGAAGGCGCCGGCGAAAGAGCTGATCTCGGTCCAGGGCGGACGATCCCAGAGCAAGCCCTGCGACGCCATGTCAACCCACGGCTATCTCGGCATCGAGGACCAGGTGGTGCCGCCGGTGATCCAGTGGATCAAGGGGCACAGCAAGACGTGATCTTGTTTCCCTCGCCGCCGCGATAGCGGCGGAGAAAGTCTCGTCCTCACGCCGGAACGGTCGCGCGCTCCACCTTGGCGGCGCAGAACTTGAACTCGGGGATCTTGCCGAACGGATCGAGCTGCGGGTTGGTCAGGATGTTGGCGGCGGCCTCGGCGTAGCAGAAGGGGATGAAGACCATGCCCGGCGGGACGGCGCCGTCGGCGCGCGCCTTCAGCTCGATGGCGCCGCGCCGGGTCGGCGACGCGGATCATCTCGCCGGGCGTGATGCCCATGCGGCGCGAGATCGGCCGGCGCGAGGCATCGCCACCGCCTCGGGCTCGAGCTCGTCGAGCACGCTGGCGCGCCGCGTCATGGCGCCGGTGTGCCAATGCTCGAGCTGGCGGCCGGTCGTGAGCACCATCGGGATAGTCGGCGTCGGGCTCCTCGGCCGGCGGCACCAGGCCGACCGGCACGAGCTTGCCGCGGCCGGTCTTGCGTCGGGAAGCCGTCGCCGAAGACGATCTCGTTGCCGGGCTTGTCCGGCGGCGTCGCAGGGATAGGTGACCGAGCCCTCGCGCTCGAGCCGCTCCCAGGTGATGTTGTCGAGCGACGGCATCGCCGCGCTTCATCTCGGCGAAGACGTCGCGCGGGATGCGCGTAGTTCCAGTCGAGGCCGAGGCGCCGGGCGATCTCCTGGATGATCCAGCAGATCCTGCGCGCGCCTCGCCCGGCAGCGGCAGCGCCGCGCGGCCCATCTGCACCTGGCGGTTGGTGTTGGTGAAGGTGCCGGTCTTCTCCGGCCAGGCCGAGGCCGGCAGCACCACGTCGGCATAGCGCGCGGTCTCGGTGAGGAAGATGTCCTGCACCACGAGATGCTCGAGCTTGGCCAGCGCCTCGCGCGCGTGCTGCGACGTCGGGATCCGACATGGCGGGGTTCTCGCCCATGATGTACATGCCGCGGATCTCGTCGGCATGGATCGCGTTCATGATCTCGACCACGGTCAGGCCGCGCTTGGGATCGAGCGGTGGCGCCCCAGAGCTTCTCGTAGATGCGCGCGGATCTCGGGATCCTCGACCGACTGGTAGTCGGGATAGAACATCGGGATGAGGCCGGCGTCGGACGCGCCCTGCACGTTGTTCTGGCCGCGCAGCGGATGCAGGCCCGGTGCCGGGCCGGCCGACCTGGCCGGTGACCAGCGCGAGCGCGATCAGGCAGCGCGCGTTGTCGGTGCCGTGGACGTGCTGGGAGATGCCCATGCCCCAGAAGATGATCGCGGCCTCGGCGCGGGCGTATTTGCGCGCGACCGGTGCGGAGCGTCTCGGCGTCGATGCCGCAGATCGGCGCCATCTCCTCGGGCGTGAAGTCCTTCACGCTCTCCTTGCAGCTTCTCGAAATCCTCGGTATGCGCCTGGACGTACTGCTGGTCGTACAGCCCCTCGGCGATGATGACGTTGAGCATGGCGTTCAGCAGCGCCACGTCGCGGCCGGGCTTGAACTGCAGCATGTGGGTGGCATGGCGCTTCAGCGTCTGGCCGCGCGGGTCCATGACGATCGAGCTTCGCGCCGCGCTTGGCCGCGTTCTTGAAGAAGGTCGCGGCGACCGGGTGGTTCTCGGTCGGGTTGGCGCCGATGACGATGATGACCTCGGCGTCCTTCGCGGCGATGAAGGGCGCGGTCACCGCGCCCGAGCCGATGCCCTCCATCAGCGCCGCCACCGACGAGGCGTGGCAGAGCCGCGTGCAGTGATCGACGTTGTTGGTGCCGAAGCCGGTGCGCACCAGCTTCTGGAAGAGATAGGCCTCCTCGTTCGAGCCCTTGGCCGAGCCGAAGCCGGCGAGCGCCTTGCCGCCGTCGCTGGTCGCGGATGCGCTTCAAGCCCGCGGCGGCGCGGTCGAGCGCCTCCTCCCAGCTCGCCTCGCGGAAATGCGTCCAGGGATTGGCGGGATCGATCTCGTCGTCGGCGTGCTTGGCGACGCCGTCCTTGCGGATCAGCGGCACGGTCAGGCGATGCGGGATGGCTGACGTAGTCGAAGCCGAAGCGGCCCTTGACGCAGAGCCGGTTCTGGTTGGCCGGGCCGTCGCGGCCGTCGACGTAGAGCAGCTTGTCGTCCTTGATCTTGTAGGTGAGTCTGGCAGCCGACGCCGCAATAGGGGCAGACGCTGTCGACCTCGCGGTCGGGCTTCGGCGGTGCAGACGCTCTGCTGCGTCCACCAGGGTCGCCGGCATCAGCGCGCCGGTCGGGCAGGCCTGGACGCATTCGCCGCAGGCGACGCAGGTGCTGTTGCCCATCGGATCGTCGAAATCGAAGACGATCTTGGCGCCGTGGCCGCGCCCGGCCATGCCGATGACGTCGTTGACCTGCACCTCGCGGCAGGCGCGGACGCAGAGATTGCACTGGATGCAGGCGTCGAGATTGACCGCCATCGCCGGATGGCTGCGGTCGGGCGCCGGCTGATGCGCGCGCCGGGAAAGCGGCTCTCGCTGACGCCGATGCGCGTCGGCCCAGCGCCAGAACTCGCGAATCCGGATCGTGGCGCGGTCGCGCGCGCGGGCTGATCGGCGACCAGCAGCTCGAACACCATCTTGCGCGAGAATCTTGGCGCGCTCGCTGGCGGTCTTGACCTTCATGCCGGCGGCCGGCTTGCGGATGCAGGAGGCGGCCAGCACGCGCTCGCCCTCGATCTCGACCATGCAGGCGCGGCAATTGCCGTCGGGCGCGGTAGCCGGGCGCGGGCTGCTAGCAGAGATGCGGGATCTCGGTGCCGCTGGCGGTTCGCCACCTGCCAGATGGTCTCGCCGGGCCGCGCCTCGACCTCCTCGCCGTCGAGGAAGAATTTGATCGCCTCGCTGGGCACGCCGGCGCCGTCGCTCATCGGCAGATCCTCGGGGAAATGCTTCAGCACCATCTTGACCGGATTCAGCGCCGCCTGGCCCAGGCCGCAGATCGAGGCATCGGTCATCACCCGCGCCAGCTCCTCGATGCAGCGGCCTGTCCCAGTTCGGGCCGGCCATCAGCTCACGGCCTTCTCGGTGCCGACGCGGCAGGGCGTGCATTGGCCGCAGCTCTCGTCCTCGAAGAAGCGCAGCAGGTTGAGGGCCACGTCCTTCATGTCGTCCTTGTCGGACAGCACGACCACCGCCGCCGAGCCGATGAAGCAGCCGTGCTGCTCCAGCGTGCCGAAATCGAGCGGCAGGTCGGCCATCGACGCCGGCAGGATGCCGCCCGAGGCGCCGCCGGGCAGATAGCCCTTGAAGACATGGCCGTCCGCCATGCCGCCGCAGAATTCGTCGATCAGCTCGCGCACGGTGATGCCGGCGGGCGCCAGCTTCACGCCGGGATTCTTGACGCGGCCGGAGACCGAGAAGCTGCGCGGCCCCTTGCGGCCGTGGCGGCCCTGGCCCGCGAACCATGCCGGCGCCCTTCTCGACGATGTCGCGCACCCAGTACAGCGTCTCGACGTTGTTGATCAGCGTCGGGCGGCCGAACAGCCCGACCTGGGCGGGATAGGGCGGCTTGTGGCGCGGCAGGCCGCGCTTGCCCTCGATGCTCTCCAGCATCGCCGATTCCTCGCCGCAGATATAGGCGCCGGCGCCGCGGCGCAGGTGGATGCGCGCGTGCTTGCGAAGGCCCGGCGCCTTCGAGCTTGGCGATCTCCTTCAGCAGGATCTCGCGGCACTGCGGATATTCGTCGCGCAGATAGATGTAGATGTCGGCCGCCTCGACCACCCAGGCGCCGATCAGCATGCCCTCGAGGAAGCGATGCGGATCGGTCTCGAGATAGTAGCGGTCCTTGAAGGTGCCGGGCTCGCCCTCGTCGGCATTGACCGCCATCAGCCGCGGCTTCGGCTCCGCGCAGCACGATGCGCCATTTGCGCCCGGTCGGAAAGCCGGCGCCGCCGAGGCCGCGCAGGCTGCGAATCCTCGAGCGCCTTCAGGATCTCGTCTCGGCTCGTCGCTCGCCGGCGAGACAGGCCTCCAGCAGCTTGTAGCCGCCGTCCGCGCGATAGGCGTCGAAATCCCGATAGGCCGGGGATGTGCGGATGCGTCTCGCCCGCCTGCGACTGCGCTCGGTGACGCTCTCGAGCGTGGCGTGCTCGTGAAGCGCGTGGCCGATCGCGGCCACCGGCGCGTTGTGGCAGCCGCCCATGCAGGGCGCGCGCACCACGCGCACGCTCGGCGCCGAGCTTCGCCGGCAGCTCGCTCAGCAGCTTCTGCGCGCCCATGCAGCTCGCAGGTGAGGCTGTCGCAGACGCGGACGGTCAGCGGCGGCGGCGGCGTCTCGCCGTCCATCACGATGTCGAAATGCGCGTAGAAGGACGCGACCTCGTAGACCTCGACCAGCGCCAGCTTCATCTCCTGGGCCAGCGCCGCCAGATGCCGCGCCTGGAGGCAGCCATACTTGTCCTGGATGCAGATGCAGGAACTCGATCAGCAGATCGCGCCGGCGCGGCTGATCGCCGAGCAGCGCCTGCACCTCGCCGAGCGCTGCAGGTTCGACCTGGCGGCCCTTGGGATGATTGCGCCCGCGGCGCCGGCCCGAACCGGGCTTGACGCTCCGCTTGCTCTCCGGTGCCGCAACGTTGCTCATCGTCTCAGCTCCAGATTCAATCCTCCCGGCCGGCACGGCTCTCGAGCCTTGCAGGATCGCCCGTCAGGGAGTGCCGGTCTTGCCGGCTTCTGTCGCCGGCGCGCCGATCTTGCGCATTCCCGGCCATCTTCCCGTCGATCTCCGCTCAGCCCTTCTTCAATACCTTCAGCATGGTGCTGCCCAGCGCCGCCGGCGATTCCGCGACGGTGATGCCGGCGCTGCGCATCGCCTCCATCTTGGCCGGCGCCGTGCCGCCGCCGCCGGAGATGATGGCGCCGGCATGGCCCATGCGGCGGCCGGGCGGCGCGGTGGCGCCGGCGATGAAGCCCACCATCGGCTTCTTCACCTTGCTGCGCTTGATGAACTCCGCCGCGTCCTCTTCCGCCGCAGCCGCCGATCTCGCCGATCATGATGATCGACTTGGTCGCGGGATCGCCGAGGAACAGCTCCAGGCAATCGATGAAATTGGTGCCGTTGACGGGATCGCCGCCGATGCCGATGCAGGTCGACTGGCCGAGGCCCGCGGCCGTGGTCTGCGCCACCGCCTCGTAGGTCAACGTGCCCGAGCGCGAGACGATGCCGACATGGCCCTTGGTGTGGATGTGGCCGGGCATGATGCCGATCTTGCACTGCTCCGGCGTGATGACGCCGGGACAGTTGGGGCCGATGAGCCGGCGTCTTCGAGCCGGCGAGCGCGCGCTTCACCGCCACCATGTCGAGGACCGGAATGCCTTCGGTGATGCAGACGACGAGCGGCAGCTCGGCGTCGATCGCCTCGAGGATCGCGTCGGCGGCGAAGGGCGGCGGCACGTAGATGACGCGTGGCGTTGGCGCCGGTCTTCGCGACCGCATCCGCCACCGTGTCGAAGACCGGCAGGTCGAGATGCTTGGTGCCGCCTTTGCCCGGCGTGACGCCGCCCACCATCTTGGTGCCGTAGGCGATCGCCTGCTCGGAATGGAAGGTGCCCTGGGCGCCGGTGAAGCCCTGGCAGATGACCTTGGTGTCGGGATTGACCAGGACCGACATCAGGCCGCCTCCTTCACCGCTTTGACCACCTTCTCGGCGGCGTCGGCGAGATTGTCGGCCGAGAGGATGGGCAGGCCGGATTCGGCGAGGATCTTCTTGCCGAGCTCGCACATTGGTGCCTTCGAGCCGCACCACCAGCGGCACATGCAGGCTGACCTCGCGCGCCGCGGCGACGATGCCCTCGGCGATGACGTCGCAGCGCATGATGCCGCCGAAGATGTTGACCAGAATGCCTTCGACATTGCGGGTCGCGAGAGGATGAGCTTGAAGGCGGTGGTGACGCGCTCCTTGGTGGCGCCGCCGCCGACATCGAGGAAGTTGGCGGGCTCGCCGCCATAGAGCTTGATGATGTCCATGGTCGCCATGGCGAGGCCGGCGCCGTTCACCATGCAGCCGATATTGCCGTCGAGCTTGACGTAGTTGAGCGAGTGCTTGGCGGCCTCGAGCTCGGTCGGGTCTTCCTCGGCCTCGTCGCGCATCTCCTCGATGTCGGGATGGCGGAAGAGCGCGTTGTCGTCGAAATTCATCTTGGCGTCGAGCGCCATCACGTCGCCGGCGCCGGTCACGACCAGCGGATTGATCTCGACGATCGAGGCGTCGAGGCTCGATGAAGGCCTTGTACATCGCCGAGCATGAACTTGGTCGCCGCCGCCGACCTGCTTGCCCTCGAGGCCGAGGCCGAAGGCGAGCTTGCGGGCGTGGAAGCCCTGCATGCCGGTCACGGGATCGATCGCGACCTTGAGGATCTTCTCGGGGTGCTTCGCCGCGACCTCCTCGATCTCCATGCCGCCTTCGGTCGAGGCCATCATCGTGACGCGGCGAGGTCTTGCGGTCGATCAGCATGCCGAGATAGAGCTCGCGCTTGATGTCGCAGCCTTCCTCGACATAGACGCGCTTGACCTCGCGGCCCTTCGGCCCGGTCTGCTTGGTGACCAGCACGTGGCCCAGCATCGCGGCGGCGTTCTTGGCCGACCTCGTCCGGCGACTTGACGACGCCGCACGCCGCCCTTGCCCTTGGGGTCGTCCTTGAAGCGGCCGGCGCCGCGGCCGCCGGCATGGATCTGCGCCTTCACCACATAGACCGGGCCGGCGCAGGCCGCGCGGCGACCTTCTCCGCCTCCTGCGGCGTATAGGCGACGCCGCCCTTGGGCACGGCGACGCCGAACTTCTGCAGCAGGCTCTTGGCCTGATACTCGTGGATGTTCATGGGATGATTCCTCCGTGCCCGCATCCGGGCTCCCGGAGTACCCCGGAAGCCCCTCTCGCCGCAACAGCCTCAGATGACGCCGGCCCCGCGCGCCCATCGTACTTGGCGCCCAGCACGGCCACCGGGATCTCCGTCGAATAGGCATAGGCCGGAATGCCGTGGTCGTAAAGGTATTCCGCCGCCTCCTCGACCTGCACGTCGCCAGCCAGCGAGGCCACGATCGGCTTGGCGATGCCTTTGGCCTTCATTCGCTCGACCACCTCGAGACCAGCTTGGCGAACACCATCGGCGGCGTGATGATGGTGTGCCAATAGCCCAGGATCAGCGCATGGATGCGCGGGTCCTCGAGGCCGAGGCGGATGGTGTTCTGGTAGGTGATGCGGCGGCTCGCCGCCGGTGATGTCGACGGGATTGCCGGCGGCGCCGAAGGGCGGGATGAACTTGCGGAAGGCGGCGTCGAGATCGGCCGGCATCTTCATCAGCTGCGAGGCCGTTGTCGACGCAGGCGTCCGACAGCAGCACGCCCGAGCCGCCGGCGCCGGTGATGATGACGACGTTCTCGCCCTTGGGCGTCGGCAGCACCTGCATGCCGCGGGCGAAGTCGAGCATGTCGCGAAGCGACCGCGCGCGGATGACGCCGGACTGCTTGCAGCACGTCCTCGTAGATCTTGTCGTTGCCGGCGAGCGCGCCGGTATGCGAGCTCGCCGCCCGGGCGCCCAGCGGCGGTGCGGCCGGCCTTCAGCATCGACGACCGGCTTCTTCTTGGAGACGCGCTTCGCCACCTCGGCGAAGGAGCGGCCGTCCTTCAGATCCTCGCAGTGCATGGCGACGATATGGGTGTTGTCGTCCTGCTCGAAGAAGGTCAGGAGATCGTCCTCGTCGAGATCGGATTTGTTGCCCAATCCGACGATCGCCGAGACGCCCATCTTGGCCGAGCGCGAGAAGCCGATGATCGCCATGCCGATGCCGCCGGACTGCGACGAGAGCGCCGCGTGGCCCTTGTAGTCGTAGGCGCGTGCAGAAGGTGGCGCAGAGATTCTTCCAGCGTGTAGTAGAAGCCGTAGATGTTCGGCCCCATCAGGCGGATGTTGTATTTGCGGCCGATCTCCTGGATCTCCTTCTGGCCCTCGACATTGCCGGTCTCGGCGAAGCCCGAGGGGATCAGCACCGCGCCCGGGATCTTCTTCTCGCCGCACTCGACGAGCGCCTGGGCCACGAACTTGGCGGGGATCGCGAAGACGGCGACGTCGATCGTGTCCGGGCACGTCCTTGACGCTCTTGTAGGCCTTGCGGCCCAGGATCTCCGTCGGCCTTGGGATGGATCGGGATAGATCTTGCCCTGGTAGCCGCCGTTGATGAGGTTCTTCATCACGGAGTTGCCGATCTTGCCGTCCTCGGCCGAGGCGCCGATCACGGCCACCGCATCGGGCTTCATGATGCGGTTCATCTGGCGGACGATCTCGCGCCTGCTTCGGCCGGTAGCGTTGCGGCGGCGGGTTGAAGTCGAGGACGATGCGCACGTCGGCGGCGATGGCGCCGCTCTTGGTGGCGAAGACCGGGTTGAGATCGAGCTCGGCGATTTCGGGGAAATCGCTGACCAGCTTGGAGACGTTCTGCGATCAGCGTCGCGAGCGCCCGGCGGTCGACGGGCTCGGCGCCGCGCACGCCCTTCAAGATTTCGGCCGCCTCGATGCCGTCGAGCATGGAGAGCGCGTCCTCGCGGCGCGCCGGCGCCAGGCGGAAGGTGATGTCCTTCAGCACCTCCACCAGCACGCCGCCCAGGCCGAAGGCGACCAGCTTGCCGAAGCTCGGATCGGTGACGGCGCCGACGATGACCTCCTGGCCGCCGGCCAGCATCTGCTGCACCTGGACGCCGTCGATCTTGGCCTTCTTGTTGTACTTCTTGGCGTTGGCGATGATCGTGGCATAGGCCTTCTCGGCCTCCGGCGCGGTCTTGACGCCGACGATGACGCCGCCCGCCTCGGTCTTGTGCAGGATGTCGGGCGAGACGATCTTGAGCACGACCGGGAAAGCCCATCTTGCGCGCCAGCTTCGCCGCCTCTTGGCGGAGGTCGCGACGCCTTCCTTCGGCACCGCGATGCCATAGGCGTCGCAGACCAGCTTGCCCTCCGGCGCGGTGAGCGCGTTGCGACCCTCGTCCTTCACCTTGGCGAGGATCTTGCGAACCGCCGCCTTGCCGCTTGCACCACCGTCATCGTGTGCCATCGAACTCTCCCGTTCATTATTCTGCTGGCGTCGGCTTAGATCGCGCGCCTCGGCGCGCATCGCCGCGATCTTGATCGCTCGTCGAAGCCCAGCACCTGGCCAGGACCTCGTCGGTGTGCTCGCCCAGCAGCGGCGAGCGCTTCACCTCGGCGGGGCTGTCGCTCATCTTGATCGGATTGCCGACGGTCAGATACTTGCCGCGCTTCGGGTGATCGACCTCGACCACCGTGCCGGTCTCGCGCAGGCTCGGCTCTTCCGGCGATCTCCTTCATCGACAGGATCGGGCCGCAGGGAATGTCGTATTTGTTGAGGATGTCCATGGCCTCGAACTTGGTCTTGGTCATGGTCCATTGCTCGATCGGTCGAAGATCTCCTTCAGCCGCGGCAGGCGCGCCTCGGGCTTGGCGTAGTCGGGATGGGTGTTCCATCCCTCCTTGCCGATCACCTTGCAGATCGCCTCCCACACCGGCGCCTGGGTGATGAAATAGATGTAGGCGTTGGGATCGGTCTCCCAGCCCTTGCATTTCAGGATCCAGCCCGGCTGGCCGCCGCCCGAAGCATTGCCGGCGCGCGGCACCGCCTCGCCGAAGGCATGCCGTGCGGATACTGCGGATATTCCTTCAGCGGCCCGTGCGTCCAGGCGCTGCTGGTCGCGCAGCTTGACGCGGCAGAGATTGAGCACGCCGTCCTGCATCGCGCGCGAGCACGCTCTGGCCCCTGCCGGTGGTGTTGCGCTGATAGAGCGCGGCGACGATGCCGAGCGCCAGATGCAGGCCGGTGCCGCTGTCGCCGATCTGCGCGCCGGTGACCAGCGGCGGGCCGTCGTCGAAGCCGGTGGTCGAGGCGGCGCCGCCGGCGCATTGCGCGACGTTCTCGTAGACCTTGCAGTCCTCGTACGGGCCGGGGCCGAAGCCCTTGACCGAGGCCAGGATCATGCGCGGGATTGAGCTGCTGGATGCGCTCCCAGGTGAAGCCCATGCGGTCGAGCACGCCGGGCGCGAAATTCTCCACCAGCACGTCGCAGGTCTTCACCAGCGCCTCGAGCACCTCCTTGCCCTTGGGGTTCTTGGCGTCGAGGGTGATCGAGCGCTTGTTGTGGTTCAGCATGGTGAAATAGAGGCTGTCCACGTCGGGAATGTCGCGCAGCTGGCCGCGCGTGATGTCGCCGACGCCCGGCCGCTCCACCTTGATCACATCGGCGCCGAACCACGCCAGAAGCTGCGTGCAGGTCGGACCCGACTGCACGTGGGTGAAATCGAGAATGCGGACGCCGTCGAGTGCCTTGCCCATATTTCCTCTCCGAAATTCCGTCGTTGCGTTCCGTGATTCCCTGTCGGCGGTCAGCACCTCGTGCCGCGCCGCATGCCCGAAGACGTCCTATTTCTTGCGAAGCGCGCTTTGCGGGTTGAGATTGCCGATGCGGCCGCTCTCGCTGCCCGCCGCCGGGTCGATCACCGCGTTGATGAGGGTGGGCTTGCCGGAGTCCATGGCCGCGTCGACGGCGCGCTTCAGCTCGTCCGGCGTTTCCGCCTGGACGCCGACGCCGCCGAACGCCTCCATCATCTTGTCGTAGCGCGCGCCTTTGACGAAGACGGTCGTCGCGGGATCGGAGCCGCCGCCCGGATTGACGTCGGTTCCGCGATAGATGCCGTCATTGTTGAAGACGACGACGCAGACCGGCAGGTTGTAGCGGCAGATCGTCTCCACCTCCATGCCGGAGAAGCCGAAGGCGCTGTCGCCTTCGACCGCGAGCACGCGGCTTGCCGGTCTCGACGGCCGCGGCGATGGCCTAGCCCATGCCGATGCCCATCACGCCCCAGGTGCCGACGTCCAGGCGCTTGCGCGGCTTGTACATGTCGATGACGCCGCGCGCGAGATCGAGCGTGTTGGCGCCTTCGTTGACCAGGATCGCGTCCGGCCGCTCCTTGATGACGGTGCGCAAGGCGCCGAGCGCGCCGTGATAGTCCATCGGCGAGTTGTTGTTCATCAGGCGCGGCGCCATCTTGGCGATGTTCTCTTCGCGCTTCGCCTTGACGGCGTTGGTCCACTCGGCCGGCGGCGCCGGCCAGTTGCCGCCCATGCCCTCGAGCAGTGCGGCGACGCAGGAGCCGATATCGCCGACCAACGGGGGCGGCGATCTCGACGTTGCTGTCCATCTCCTTGGGCTCGATGTCGATCTGGATGAACTTCTTCGGGCCTCGCCCCAGGTCTTGCCCTTGCCGTGCGACAGCAGCCAGTTGAGGCGGGCGCCGATCATCATCACGACGTCGCAATCCTTCAGCACGGTCGAGCGCGCGGCGCCGGCGCATTGCGGATGCGTGTCGGGCAGCAGGCCCTTGGCCATGCTCATCGGCAGGAACGGAATGCCGCTCTTCTCGACCAGCGCCCTGATCGCGTCGTCGGCCTGCGCATAGGCCGCGCCCTTGCCGAGGATGATCAGCGGCCGCTTGGCGGCCTTGAGCACATCGAGCGCGCGCTTGATCGCGGCCGGCGCCGGGATCTGCGCCGGCGCCGCGTCGATGACCTTGACCAGCGACTTCTTGCCGGCCTCCGCATTCATCACCTGGCCGAACAGCTTGGCCGGCAGGTCGAGATAGACGCCGCCCGGCCGCCCCGAGACGGCGGCGCGGATCGCGCGCGCGAGGCCGATGCCGATGTCGGCGGCATGCAGCACGCGGAACGCCGCCTTGCACAGCGGCTTGGCGATGGCGAGCTGGTCCATCTCCTCATAGTCGCCCTGCTGCAGGTCGACGACCTCGCGCTCGGACGAGCCCGAGATCAGGATCATCGGGAAGCAGTTGGTCGTCGCATGGGCGAGCGCCGTCAGACCGTTGAGGAAGCCGGGCGCCGACACGGTGAGGCAGATGCCGGGCTTCTTGGTCAGGAAGCCGGCGATGGCGGCCGCGTAGCCGGCATTCTGCTCGTGGCGGAACGAGAGCACGCGGATGCCCGCGGCCTGCGCCATGCGGCCGAAATCCGTGATCGGGATGCCGGGCACGCCGTAGATCGTGTTGAGGCCGTTGAGCTTCAGCGCGTCGATGACGAGGTGGAAGCCGTCGGTCAGTTCCTGCGTCTCGTCCGCCGTGGCCTTCGCCTGCTCCTTGAGCGTCGTGGCTTGCGTCATCGGGGCTGTCCTTCCTACGGGTCGTCTGATGATTCAGTCCAGGAAATCGCCGTGCTTTTCGACATGCGCGGCGAGATCGAGCGTGTGCTCGCGCACCAGCCGCTCGGCGAGCTCGGTGTCGCGCCGCTCCAGCGCCTCGATGATCTTCATGTGATCGACGATCGAGCGCTGGGCGCGGTTGTCCTGGCCGATCGTCACCTGGCGGATGGCGCGCATGTGGATGAACAGGTTCTCGGTCATGTCGGCCATCAGCGCGACTTGCCTGAAGCCGGATGATCGCCTGGTGGAACGCGATGTTGGCGTCGGAGTATTCGTCGAGATGCCCTTCCGGCGAGGCGCCCTGGAACTCGTCGAAGAGCTGGCGCAGCGTCGCGATCTCGGCATCGGTCGCCTGCGCGGTGATGAGCCGCGCGGCCATGCTCTCGAGCGCCGCCCAGACGTGGATCATCTCGACGATCTCGCGCTTGGTCTTGCGCACCACGAAGACGCCGCGGCGCGGCAGGGTGCGCACGAAGCCTTCCTGCTCCAGCACCGACATCGCCTCGCGGATCGGCGTGCGGCTGACACGCCGAGATCCTGCGAGAGCTGGCGCTCGTCGAGCCGGATCTCGTGGGGATGGGCATAGATATTGACCGAGGTGATCGCCTGCTTCAGCGCCTGATAGGCCTGGGTGCGGAAGCTCGACTGGGTATCGATGGGCTTGACGGCCAGCTTCGGCATCGCCGCCGTGACGGTGTCCTCGGTCATTTCGTCCCTGGCCTGATCAACGGGATCAAGGTGTTGGCGCCGATCCATGGGCCGGCGCTCTTCATTGGCAATACTGTATACCAGATACCAGGCCGGTCAAGCGTCGAGTCGCACGCTGAAATAGCGTGGGCTGTGTGAAAGTCGCGTCTCGCGAATTCTGGGGGCTAGCATCCCCGTCAGCATGACGCCGATCGTCCGACCCGCACGACCCACCGACGCCGATGCCATCGCCGACGCCCATGTGGCGGCTTGGCGCGAGGCCTATCGGGGATTGCTGCCAGACGCGGTTCTGGACGGCCTCTCCGTTGCCGTGCGCGCCGAGCAATGGCGCCGGACCCTGGCGCGATCGCCCGCCGCCATCTCCGTCTTCGTCGCGGAGAGCGCACAGGGTGGCATCGCCGGATTCATCTCCGGCGGACGCGCGCCGAGCCTTGGGTCTCAACGGCGACGCGGAAGTCTACGCGCTCTATGTGCGCGCCGACGCACAACGTCAGGGACTCGGCCGCGGCCTGATGTGCGCGCTCGCCGCAGCGCTCCGCGATCGAGGTTTCCGATCTCTCGGCCTCTGGGTGTTGCGGGAGAACGCCGCCGGTCGCGATTTCTACGCGCGTCTCGGCGGCCGAGCCGGCGGCGAGCGGCAGGACATCGAGGCCGGTCACACCATCATCGAGACCGCCTACGAATGGCCGGATCTCGCCGCGCTCGTCGAGGACAGCGGCCCGAGGTGACCCTCGGCGCCCGCGAGCTCGGGCGCCAACGACACGACATCCCTGCTCCCGTCCCTATCGCCATCGAGGGGGACACCTTGCAATTCCAAAACGCCACATCACGAAAGTCTCTCACCTTCGTGATCACCGGAGTGATCGCGGCCACACGGCAGGCCGTGGTCGCGGCCGTAGCTTGCGGTCCGACGATGCTCGGACCCGACCGCTCAACTCCTTCGTCGCATCACGCAGAAAGAGAGCCATGCCCACGAACGAAATCCTTGTCGTCCCTCAGCCCACCGCGCGTCAGCGGCAGCTTGCGCTGTCGGCGGACGTCGCCCTTGTCGCGCTCGGACTCGTGAGCCTGCTGCTGCTCCTCGGCGCCAACGCTCCGACGCTCGCATCCGACCTGGCGGACCGCGCCGCGTGGATCAGCCATGCGGACTGACGACAAAGATCCCGGCGGCATCCCACCGACCGTCCCCAACCTCGCCTTGCTTCCACAATGGGTGATTGAAATGCACATCGGCCACGGCTTCACCGACCAGGCCCCGGATGCGTGGACCCGGCCAATCGTCAATGGCGATTTCTGGCTGACGACGTCGGTGATGATCGTCGGCCTGCTGGCGAGCCTCCTCGCCGCGATCTTCCTTCCCGATCCCGCGACGCTATTGGCGGGCGTCATCGTCCCCTGACCGGGGCGGTCCACGTGGCGCTTCCGCGTCGACTGGTGCTGATCACTTGATCATCACGGCGAATTGATCGGCATCGCCGACGCACCGTGATCGCCTTCACAACCCCATCGCTGGGCGAGCGCCTATCCTGCGATGCGACATCGGGAGGACGACTGGATTTTGGAAACGATCATGCATCAACCGACCAACGATACCGCGGCGCGCGACGGTGATCGGCTTCTCTATGACACCGCCTTTGGCGTGGTCTGGCCGCGGGTCGGCGACGGCGCCATCACCGCCGTCTGGGCGGTTGTCTTCAGTCTACTCGCCTTTACGCTCCTCGCCGGCGCGATCGTGTGCCCGGTGGTGACCCAGGCACCGTAGGTTCGCGCCCGTCACTTCTCGCTGTCCAGATCCGCCATCGCCGGAGCGGGATAACGGTCGCCGGATGCCGCGCCTTTCGGCACCGCCCGCTCGATGGCGGCGAGATCCTGCGGGATCGAGCGTCACGTTCAGCGCGCCCAGCGCCTCGCTGAGGCGGTCACGTCGGCGGGCGCCGATGAGCGGTATGATGTCCTTGCCCTGTGCCGTCACCCAGGCAATCGCCACCTGGGCGACGGTAACACCTTTCGCCGTGGCGACCTTGCGCAGCGCGTCCACCAGGACGAGGTTCGCGTCGGCGTTGGCGCCCTGGAAGCGCGGGCTGTGGGCGCGGAAATCGCCGGGCGCGAGCGCTCCCTTCCGCCAATGGCCACTGATCAAGCCGCGGGAGAGGACGCCATAGGCGGTGATGCCGATGCCGAGCGCGCGGGCCGCCGGCAGGATCGCCTCCTCGATGCCGCGGGAGATCAGGGAATACTCGATCTGCAGGTCGCAGATCGGATGGACGGCGGCGGCGCGGCGCAGCGTCTCGGCACCGATCTCGGAAAGCCCGATGTGGCGGACGTAGCCCGCCTTCACCATCTCGGCGATGGCGCCCACGGTCTCCTCGATCGGCACCTTGGGATCGAGACGCGCCGGCCGGTAGATGTCGATGTAGTCGACGCCGAGCCGCCGCAGCGAATAGGCAAGGAAGTTCTTCACCGCCGCCGGCCGCGCATCCATCCCCGACCAGCCGTTGGCGGGATCGCGGAGCGCGCCGAACTTCACGCTGACGAGATACCGATCGCGCGGCACGCCCCTCAGCGCCTCCGATATCAGCATCTCGTTGTGGCCCATACCGTAGAAGTCCCCGGTGTCGAGGAGGGCGATGCCGGCATCGAGAGCGGCGTGGATGGTGGCGATGCTCTCCTGCCGGTCCGCGGGACCATACATGCCGGACATGCCCATGCAGCCGAGGCCGAGGGCCGATACCTTGGGGCCATGCTTGCCGAGTTGGCGCTGTTCCATATCGTGCCCTCCGTCATCGTGGACCGGGGATCGCCGGTCCCGCGGCAATAAAGATGGGCGCTGACGTTCCGCTGGAAAATCCGTCAGCAATCGTGGACCGGACGTGCAGCCCTCGCGTCACGTCGCGGATTTCCGCATTCTACCGACAAGCATGCGGAATCGCGCAAGGGCCGCCGGCGGGTCTTCACGGCGGGTCACAAGATGGAGAGGAGCGACGAGGCCGGAGCGCCCGCCGAGCGCCCGATAGGCGACGGCACTGATGTTGAGGCTGCGGAGCGAAGCCGGCACGATGGAGAGGCCGAGACCGGCCGCCACCAGGCTCAAGGTCGCGGTCAGGCGCGGCGCCTCCTGCACGACCCGCGGACTGAACCCCGCATCCCGGCAGGCGGCGACGATGGCATCGTAAAGACCGGGGCCGGTCGGCCGGCGGTAGAGGATGAAGGGCTCCGCCGCGAGCCGCGCCAACGGCAGCGCCGGGCCGGTCTTGCCCGCCAGAGGATGGCCCGCCGGCAGCGCCGCGATCATCGGCTCGCGGAGGACATCGTCGACGACGAGATCGGGCAGCTCCGGGATCGGCGTGCGCACGAAGGCGGCGTCGAGCTGCCCTTTCAGCAGGGCGTCGATGAGCTCTCCTGTTCCGGCCTCCTCCAGCGTGACCGCGACCGCCGGCAGCTCCTCGCGAAACGCCCGGAGCGTCGCTGGCACGAAAGGATGCAGCGCCGCGGAGCTGGTAAAGCCGATGGCGAGGCGGCCGGTCTCGCCGCGGGCGGCGCGGCGCACGACCTCGGCGACCTCGTCGGCCCGCGCCAGAACCGCGCGCGCCTCCTCCAGAAGCGCCGCGCCGGCCGCGGTCGGGTTGACGCCGCGGGAGGTGCGATGCATCAGGCGGACACCGAGCTCCGACTCCATGCCCTTGAGCAGCCGCGTGAGCGGCGGCTGCTGCATGCCGAGCCGCGCCGCCGCGCGGGTGACGTGCCCCTCCTCGGCGATCGCCACGAAGGCGCGCAGCCGGCGTAGGTCGATAGCCATACTTTTAAGGTATCAGATATCGCGCCTCAGTGCATTGGACGTCATGGGAAGCCGAGGGCACTCTAGCTTCTGGAGGTTCCAATGACCGATGTCCTGACCCCCCTCATCCTCGACTTCCTGGCCTGGCTTGGCGGCGGCCCGCGGCCCTATGGTGAGGTGATGGACGCCTGGCGAACCTCCTGCCCGCGGCTCACCGTCTGGGAAGACGCCCTTGATCGCGGTCTCGTGGCCCGCACGCACCGGGCCGGCGAGACGCCGCTGATCGAGCTGACGGGACGGGGACGCGCGCTGCTCGCCGCGCGCGAGCGGGCGCTATGAAGGTCGCGATCCTCGACGATTACTTCGACACCCTGCGGACGCTCCCCTGCTTCGCCAAGCTCGCGGCCCACGACGTCACGATCTGGACCGATCACGTGCAGGACGTCGACGTGCTGGCGGACCGGCTGAAAGACATCGAAGCGCTGGTCCTGTTCCGGGAGCGGACCAGGATCCAGGCGCCGCTGCTGGAGCGGCTTCCCAAGCTGCGCCTCATCAGCCAGCGCAGCGTCTATCCGCACATCGACATCGAGGCGTGCAACCGGCAAGGCGTCATCGTCTCCTCGAGCCAGCATCCCGGCACTCCCTCCACCGCGGCGGCGGAATTCACCTGGGCCCTGGTCTTGGCGGCGGCGCGCCAGCTTCCCCAGCAGACGGCGGCTCTCGAGGCCGGCCGCTGGCAGACCAGCGTCGGCACCACGCTCCGCGGCAAGACCCTCGGCATCTTCGGCTACGGCCGCATCGGCAGCGTGGTGGCCGGATACGGCCGCGCCTTCGGCATGAGTGTCCTGGTGTGGTCGAGCGACAAGTCTCTCGAGCGCGCCCGCGGCGACGGCTACGCCACGGCTCACAGCAAGGCGGCGTTCTTCGCGGCCTGCGACGTCCTCTCCCTGCATCTGCGCCTCGTCCCGGCGACGCGCGGGATCGTCACCTCAGCCGATCTCGGCCGCATGAAGCCGACGGCGATCCTGGTCAATACCAGCCGGGCGCCGCTGATCGCGCCGGGCGCCCTCGCCGAGGCGCTGCGGGCCGGGCGTCCCGGTGCGGCGGCGGTGGACGTCTTCGAGGAGGAACCGGTCACCGACCCGCGTCATCCGCTGCTGGCCCTGGAGAACGCCATCTGCACGCCGCACATCGGCTATGTCACCCGCGAGGAATACGAGACGCAGTTCACCGACATCTTCGACCAGATCGTCGCCTACGCGGCGGGCACGCCCATCAACGTGGTCAATCCCGTGGTGCTGGATGGCACTGCGGCTCAGCCAGGCGGAAAATTCGAGAAGTAGTGATCGTCGCCGATCTGATCGAGGTGACGCATCCCCAGCGGCGACAGCTCGCCCTTGAGCTGCTCGACATTGCCCGGAAACGATTCGACTTGAAGGAAAATCCTGTTGCGGCCGGTGCATTCTCGCATACCGCGGACGGCGGCGACCTCGTGGCCCTCGATATCCATCTTGATGAAGATGCGCTGGTCCCGCTCGCCGATGATCTCATCGAGGGTCATGCTCTCGATCGTCACCGCCGCACCCTCGGCCACGCGGGACTGACCGGTCGAGCTGTCGGCCCCCGGTCGGAAGCTCACTTTGCCGGAGCTGGCGGAAACCGCCTTGGGGACAACGGAGATTTTCCCGACCAGTCGGTTCACCAGGATATTGGCGCCGAGCTGCAGCAGGTTGCGCGGGTCGGGCTCGACGGCGAGGATTCGAGGCGCGAGCCCAGCGAGCGCCACCTCGATGCTATAGAAGCCGATATTGGCGCCGACATCGACGAAGAGGTCGCAGCCGTGCCGCCGCATCGCCGCGAAGAGATAAGCGAGCTGCGCGCTCTCGAAATCCTCGTAGAAGGCGATCTGCCGGTCGACGAAATTCCCGGTGTTCAGCAGGAAGACGGCGCCCTGAGACCTCCGCAGGCAGAAGCCGTTCAGCGACCGGGCGCGCGCCACGCGCCGCTTGACGCTGGGCACCAGCCGCTTCAGCACGGGAATGCGGTACTTCATCGGATTGAACTTCATCGGCCCGCGCTCTTTCAGCTGGCGGCGCGTTCTGCCGATGGCAGGCCGCGACCCTCGATCGCGGCGCGATGCTCCTGGAAAAGACGCACCAGGGAGTCCATCACGGCGCGCACCCGCGGCAGCACCCGGAGATCGCGGTGCACCAGCAGCCACTGGTCGGCGGCGACCTCGCGCAAGACCGGGCCGACGCGCCGCAGCCTGGGATCGCCGTCGGCGAGATAGCAGGGCAGCACGGCGAGGCCGGCGCCGGCGCGCGCGGCCTCGCGCAGAACCAGCCAGTTATTGACGCGCACGCTCGGCCGCGCGCCGCCGAGGAGATCGAGCACCCAGCTCTGGCCGGGCATGTAGCCGTGCTCCTCGTCGAAGCCGAGCCAGGGCAGGCGGCGGAGCGCATCGCGCGAGCGGTCGGCGAGCCTCGAGATCCGGACTGGCATAGACCGCATAGGCGACGCGGCCGAGCTTGCGGGTCACGATGCTGGCGAGGTCCGGCACCTGCTCGCGGATCAGCAGATCGGCCTCGCGGCGCGAGAGGTTGGCGAGCGTGTGGCTGGCGATCAGCTCGATCTCGACGCATTGCAGGTTGCGGCGGAGCCGCGGCAGGTGATCGCGCGAGGAAGGCCGGTCATCGCCTCGCCGGCCGAGAGCCGCACGGTGCCGTGGGCCGTGTCGCCGAGGCCGGCGCTGCGGCGGTGGATCGATTCCGCCGCCTGCTCCATCGCCTGCGGCGTCCGCCAGCAGCTCCTCGCCGGCGGCGGTGAGCACGAAGCGATCCGGCAGGCGGTCGAAGAGCCGCGCGCCGATCGCGTCCTCCAGCGCCTTCACCCGCCGCGCCACGGTGGGGTGGCTGACCTCGAGCCGGCGGGCGGCCGCGGTCAAGCTTGCCATCCCGCGCCAGGGTCAGAAACACCCGCAGATCGTCCCAGTCCGCGGTCACGGCGCGACCTCCCGATAGGTCCTGTACAAAAATGTACGGTCGGTCTTCCGATTTGTCGACTGCCGAACATCAATGTTCAGGCTATCGTGCCATCGTCAGCAGTCGATCGTGACGGAGAGTGTCGATGCATTTCGAGCCGCGCCTGTGGATCTTCACCGCGGGCGTCCGCCTGCGCATCCTCTGGGCGGTGCTGGTGGGGCTCGCCGCCGTCGGCTTCGGCGTGGCGCGGCTGGGGCTCCTGGGCTGGCTGATCGGCGAGGTCTTCGCCGGCCGCGACCTGGGCTCGCTGGCACTGCCGATCGTCCTCATCGCCCTCGTCATGGCGCTCCGCGGCGCCTTCGAGCATTGGCGCACCGTGACCGCCCACGAGACCGCGGCGCGGGTGCAGAAGAAGCTGCGCCGGGCGATCTACGACAAGATCGCGGCGCTCGGCCCCGGCGCACGTCGGGCCGCAGCGCTCGGGCGCCCTCACGCTCTCGCTGATCGACGGCGTCGAGCAGCTCGAGACCTATTTCGGCCAGTTCCTGCCGCAGTTCCTGATCGCGCTGCTGACGCCGATCCTGATCTTCGCGGTCATCGCCTTCATCGACCTGCCGGTCGCGGCGGTGATGCTGGTCTTCGCGGTCATCGCGCTCTTCGCGCCGGCGCTCTGGCACAAGCGCGACGTGAAGAACTCGCAGGGTCGGCAGAAGGCCTACGCCGCCTTCGCCGCCGAGTTCCTGGATTCGATCCAGGGCCTGGCGACGCTCAAGGCCTTCGGGCAGAGCAAGGCGCGGGCCGACAAGCTCGAGGTCGAGGCGCACGATCTGTTCCGGCGCACCATGTGGGTGCTCGGCACCAACGTGCTGGCCCGCGGCATCACCGACAGCGCCATCGCCTGCGGCGCCGCGGCGGCGCTCGCGCTCGGCGCCTGGCGCGTCGAGGCCGGCGCCATGCCGCTCGCCTCGCTGCTGATCATCCTGATGCTGGGCGTCGAGATCTTCCGGCCGATGCGCGAGCTGCGCACGGTGCTGCACCAGGGCATGGTCGGCATGTCCGCGGCCCAGGGCATCTATCGCATCCTCGACGACCGGCCCGCTGGTGGCGGACGCGCCGGCGGCGCCGCTCGCCCGAGCCGCTCGATCCCACCATCGCTTTCGAGGCCGTGCGCTTCCGCTATCCCGGCACGCGCCGCGCCGTCCATGACGGGCTCGACTTCCGCGCCGAGGTCGGCGAGCGCATCGGCCTCGTCGGTCCCTCCGGCGGCGGCAAATCCTCGATCGTGCGGCTGCTGCTGCGCTTCTACGATCCCGACGCCGGCACGCATCCGCCTCGGCGGCCACGACCTGCGCCAACTCTCCTTCGCGCAGATCCGCTCCCTGATCTCGGTGGTGAGCCAGGACACCTTCCTCTTCCACGGCACGGTCGAGGACAACATCCGCATGGGCCGGCCGGAGGCCTCGACGGCGGAGGTCGAGGCGGCGGCGAAGGCCGCCAACATCCATGACTTCGTCCAGGCCTTGCCCCAGGGCTACCAGACCGTCGTCGGCGAGAAGGGCATCAAGCTCTCGGGCGGCCAGCGCCAGCGCGTCGCGATCGCCCGCGCCCTGCTGCGCGACACGCCGATCCTGGTGCTGGACGAGGCGCTCTCCGCGGTCGATGCCGAGAACGAGGCGGTGATCCAGCAGGCCCTCGACCAGCTCATGCGCGGGCGCACCACGCTGGTCCTCGCGCACCGCCTCTCCAGCGTCATCGACTGCGATCGCATCCTGGTGCTCGACGGCGGGCGCGTGGTCGAGAGCGGCAAGCACGACGCGCTGATGCAGGCGGGCGGCGTCTACGCCCGGCTGATGGCGGAGCAGGCGCGGGAATCCGCCGCCGCGGTCATGATCGATGCGGAGCCTGCGTCCGCGACCGTCGAGCGCGTTGCCGACCTGCCCGGCGGCGCGGTCAAGGCGGTGACCGAGGGCATCATCAAGGCCGAGGGGCTGGGCTGGCTGCAGCTCGTCGCCGCCCTGATGAGCTGATCATGCCGTGGAAGGGCAAGCTCGCCGCCACCTTCGTCCTCGGCGTGCTCCGCGTCCTCGCCTTCATCGGCGTCGGCGTGCTGAGCGCGCTGGCCGTGCTGGCGCTCAAGCACGGCCAGCCCTATGGCGGCTGGCTCTGGGCCCTCGCCATCGTGGCGCCGCTCTCGGGAGCGCTGCACTGGCTCGAATCCTGGCTCGCCCACGACATGGCGTTCCGCCTGCTGTCGGAGATGCGGATCGACGTCTTCCGCAAGCTCGATGCATTGGCGCCCGCCTATCTCGTGCGCCGCCGCACCGGCGACCTGATGGCGCTCGCGACCCACGACGTCGAGCTGGTCGAATATTTCTTCGCCCATACGGTGGCGCCGGCTTTCGTTGCGGTCCTGGTGCCGGCGGTGGTACTCGCCGCGCTGATCGCGACCAGCCCGTGGCTGGCGCTGGCGCTGCTGCCGTTCCTGGTCGCGGTGGGCCTGAGCCCGTTCCTGATGCGCGGGCGCGTCGACCGGCTGGGATCCGAGGCGCGGGAGGCAGCCGGCGAGCTCGGCGCCTTCGCCGTCGATTCCGTGCAGGGCCTGGGCGAGATCGTCGCCTTCCAGCAGGAGGCGCGCGCGAGGTCGAGCGCCTCGATGCGCTCTCCGAGCGCTACATCCGCCTGCGCCTGCCGTTCTTTTCCGAGCTCACGCTGCAGCACAGCCTGCTCGAGGTCTTCACCGGCCTCGGCGGCCTCGCGGTCGTGGTGACCGGCGCGGCGCTGGCGAGCCAGGGCATGCTCGATCCCGGACTGCTGCCGCTGCTGACCATCCTCGCCATGGCGGCCTTCCTGCCGGTCTCGGAGATCGCCCAGATCGGCCGCCAGCTCGCCGACACGCTGGGCGCGACGCGGCGCATCTACGCGCCTCGCCAACGAGCCGGTACCGGTGCGCGACGGGCCGGGCGTGCCGGATCAGCACGGGCGCGGCGGCGCTGGCGCTGGAGAAGCGTGAGCTTCGCCTATCCCGGCCAGAGCCGGCGGGCGCTCAGCGAGATCAGCTTCGCGATCCCCGCCGGCAAGACCCTGGCGCTGGTCGGCACGTCGGGCGCCGGCAAGACCACGACGGCGCAGCTGCTGATGCGCTTCTGGGATCCCGATGGCGGCCGCATCACCCTCAACGGCGCCGATCTCCGCGACTACGGGCTCGACGACCTGCGCCGCCGGATCGCGCTGGTGGCCCAGGACACCTATCTCTTCAACGACACGCTCCGCAGCAACATCCTGATCGCCCGCCCCGAGGCGAGCGAGGCCGAGCTGCGGCGGCGGTCGAGCATGCCTCGCTTGGCGATCTCGTCGAGGCGCTGCCCGGACGGCCTCGAACTGCCGGTCGGCGAGCGCGGCACCAGCCTTTCCGGCGGCCAGCGCCAGCGCGTCGCCATCGCCCGCGCCTTCCTGAAGGATGCGCCGGTGCTGATCCTCGACGAGGCGACCTCGCATCTCGACGCCGTCAACGAGCAGGCGGTGCGCCGCGCCCTCGATCTGCTGCAGGCCGACCGCACCACCATCGTCATCGCCCACCGCCTCTCCACCGTCCGCGACGCCGACCTGATCGTGGTGCTGCGAGGAAGGCCGCATGATGGAGGCGGGAACCCACGAGACGCTGCTGGCGAAGGGCGGGCTCTACGCCCAGCTGGTCTCCCGCCAGCTGGCATCCGCCTATGCTCCGGCGGCGCAGTGACACCCGAGCGCCGGCGACTGACTTTTTTCCGTCATCCTGGCACACGGGTTGCTTGACTCCGATGCGCGTCGCCCGTAGAGCCACGGCTCAGCCGTTGGGGGCGCGCTCGCGGTCGGAAAATGATTTCCTGCCGGCGCTCTCCGTTGATCTCTTAGGCAGGACTCCGCGATGTCTCTCAGCAAGAAATACGTCAAGTTTCCCGGCCGCATCGTCATCCTCGGCTTCGGCAGCATCGGCCAGGGCGTCGCTGCCGCTGATCCTGCGCCATATCGACTGTCGAGCCCGACGCAGATCACCATCGTCACCGCCGAGGAGCGCGGCCATCGCCGAGGCCGAGGCGCTCGGCATCAAGTTCGTCCTGAAGCCGCTGACGCGCGAGAATTACGTCGCAGCGTGCTCGAGCCGATGCTGGGCGCCGGCGATTTCCTGCTCAATGTCTCGGTCGAAGTCTCGAGCGTCGCGCTGATCGAGCTTTGCCACCAGCAAGGGCGCGCTCTATCTCGACACCTGCATCGAGCCCTGGCCCGGCGGCTATACCGACCCGCGCTCTCGCCCTCGCAGCGCTCCAACTACGCGCTGCGCGAGACAGGCGCTCGGCGCTGCGCAGCAAGACCGGCGGCAAGGGTCCGACCGCGGTCGCTGACCCACGGCGCCAATCCGGGCCTGGTCTCGCATTTCGTCAAGCAGGCGCTGCTCAACATCGCCGCGCGATACCGGCGTCGAGGCCGCCGCGGCCCGCCAGCCGCGCCGCCTGGGCGCGCGCTCGCCGACCAGCTCGGCGTCAAGGTCATCCATATCGCCGAGCGCGACACCCAGGTCTCGCCGATGCCGAAGCAGCCGGGCGAGTTCGTCAACACCTGGTCGATCGACGGCTTCGTCGGCGAGGGCTCGCAGCCGGCCGAGCTCGGCTGGGGCACCCATGAGCGCCACTTTCCCGCCGACGGCGGCCGCCACGATTTCGGCTGCGGCGCGGCGATCTATCTCAACCGCCCGGGCGCCGTCGACGCGGGTGCGCAGCTGGACGCCGCTCGAGGGCCCGTATCACGGCTTCCTCATCACCCACGGCGAGTCGATCTCGATCGCGGACTACTTCACGGTGCGCGAGGGCGAGACGGTGCGCTACCGCCCGACCGTCCATTACGCCTATCACCCCTGCGACGACGCGGTGCTGTCGCTGCACGAGCTCGCCGGCAAGAACTGGCAGCTGCAGAGCGAGCAAGCGCGATCCTGATGGACGAGATCACCGAGCGGCATCGACGAGCTGGGCGTGCTGCTGATGGGCCACGCCAAGGGCGCCTATTGGTACGGCTCGCGGCTGTCGATCGACGAGGCGCGCGAGCTCGCGCCCTATCAACAACGCGACCAGCCTGCAGGTCACCGTGCGCCGTGCTGGCCGGCATGATCTGGGCGCATGGAAAATCCCGACGCGCGGCATCGTCGAGCCCGACGAGATGGATTACGAGCGCATCCTCGAGATCTGCCGGCCCTATCTCGGCAAGCTCGTCGGCGCCTATAGCGACTGGACGCCGCTGCAGGACCGCGGCCGCCTGTTCCCCGAGGACGTCGATCCGAGCGATCCCTGGCAGTTCAAGAATTTCCGCGTCGTCTGACACGTTCTTTTGTTTTTGCCCCGATCGCCCGGCAGCGAAACGGTGTTAGACTGATCGGTGAGGGTAGTCCCGGACCCTGACTTGGGAGGGCGAGGCCATGGCAAGGATCGGTCGGGCGCTCTGCGTCCTGGCGATTGCAGGTGTCCTCGTAGCGCCGCCGGCGTGGGGCCGTGGCCGGGAGGTGGATCTCGCTCTCGTCCTCGCGATCGATGTCTCCGGCAGCGTCAACAGCGAGCGCTGGGAGCTGCAGCGCCGAGGCTATGAAGCCGCCTTCAAGAGCCCCGAGGTGCTGCAGGCCATCACCAGCGGCCAGCACAAGTCGATCGCGGTCACCATGGTCGAGTGGTCCGGCGCCAATCACCAGCAGCAGGTGGTGAGCTGGACCGTGATCACCGATGCGGAGACAGCGGCCCAGTTCGGCAGCGCCATGGCGGAGGCGCCGCGGATCTATTCCGACTGGACCTCGATCAGCGGCGCCCTCGACTACGTGATGCCGCTGTTCGCGGACAGCGGCGTCGAGGCCGGGCGCCAGGTGATCGACGTCTCCGGCGACGGCGTCAACAACGCCGGCCGCCCGATCACCGACGCGCGGGACGAGGCGGTGGCCAAGGGCGTCATCATCAACGGCCTGCCGATCCTCAGCGAATACGAGTTCCTCGACGACTACTACCGAGACCGCGTGATCGGCGGCGCCGGTGCCTTCATCGAGGTGGTCAAGGACTACGACAGCTTCGCATCGGCGGTACAGGCGAAGCTGGTGCGCGAGATCGCCGCCAACGAGATAAAGGCGAAGGAGATCCTCGCGGAGATAATTCACGCCGCCTCTCCGGCCTCGATAGATCGCTTTCCACCGTTATGGCGCCGGTTCGGCGCAGAAAATGCGACAAGCAATAACTGCCTTTCAATCTGATCGGAACAGGCTCCAGCTCACGCCTTGATGCCGGCCATCTTCGTGATGGTCCGCCATTCGTCGGCGCTGACGGGCGACACCGAGAGACGGGACTGCTTTACCAGCGCCAGGTCTTTCAACGCCGGCATCTTTTTGATCTCGGCGAGGGTTACCGGCTGCTTCACCGCCAGAACCGGCATCACGTCCACCATGACGAAGCGGCCCGCCTTGTCCGTGGGATCGGGATAGGCCTCCTTCACGATCTCCACCACGCCAACGATCTCGAGCCCCTCGTTGGAGTGATAGAAGAACGCGCGGTCGCCCTTCTTCATCGCCTTCAGATTGATGGCAGCCTGGTAATTGCGCACGCCGCTCCAGTTGGTGCGGCCATCCTTGACGAGCTGGTCCCAGGAATAGGCGGACGGCTCGGATTTCAGCAGCCAGTAATGCATCGTTCTTTCCTCACGCGCTCGCGACGATGAACAGGCGGCGAAACGGGAAGAGCGTCTTGCCGTTGGCGCGTCGCGGATAGACGCGCCGGAGTTTCTCCGCATAGGCGCGCTCGAAGGCGGAGGATTCCTCGGCTGTCAGCGCCGACAGCAGCGGCCGAAGCGCCGTGCCGCGCACCCAGTTGAGCACCGCGTCCTCGCCATCGAGCACGTGGAGGTATTCCACCTCCCAGATGTCGAGGCCGCCCCGAGCGAGCGGCGTCAGCAGATCGTAGTAGGTCTCCGGCGGCGCCACGGGGTCGCTCCGCAGCAGCGGCTTGAGACGCGGCGCCCATGGCCCCTCGCTCGCGGTCTCGCGCATCAGCACGTGGGAGGGCTGAGCGAAATTTCGCGGCATCTGGACCGCCAGCACGCCGCGGGGCGCCAGCATCGCCATCATCCGCGGAAACAGCGTCTGATGGTCGTCGACCCACTGCAGCACGGCGTTGGAGAACAGCAGCGCCGCCGGCGCCGGCGCCGACCATTGGCGCAGATCCGCCTGCACCCATTGGATCCGCGATGGCTGGACGGAGGCCTGGGCCAGCATCTCGGCGGAGCTGTCGACGGCCGTCAGCGCACGGTCGGACCAGCGCTCGGCGATCGCCCGTGCATGAACGCCGGTGCCGCAGCCCAGCTCCGCCAGTGGCCCCGGCGGCAACTCGCCCACACGCGCCAGCAGATCGAAGCCCGGTCGCAGCCGCTCATCGGAAAACTTCAGATATTGCGCGGGATCCCAGGCCATTTCGTCCCCTCGATCGGCATCGGGCGCCTCTCATAGCCCAACGGATTGCCGACGGCACGGGAAACCGTACGAGCGTATTTCACATATAATAATAGCATAATATATCGTTTAGCTGACTATTGTATGTGAAATAAAATCGATATACATGTCAGACGTACAGAGGAGCAGCATCCATGACGCGTGCATCAGGACCGTCCGAGGTCGAGCAGGTGAAGGAGGCGAGCCACGGATTGCGCGGCCGTCTCGCCGAGAGCATCGTCGATGGCGCCGCCGCCTTCGACGAGGACGGCTACACCCTTCTCAAGTTCCACGGCATCTATCAGGGCTACGACCGCGACAGCGCCACCGAGCTGAAGCAGAGCGGTCAGGAGAAGCACTATCAGCTGATGGTGCGCGCGCGCATTCCCGGCGGCCGGCTGACGGCGGCGCAGTATCTCGCCTTCGACGATCTCGCCGATCGCCATGCCAACGGCACGCTGCGCCTCACCACGCGGCAGAGCATCCAGCTGCACGGCGTGCTGAAGCGCGACATCAAGGATGCCGTCGCCGCGATCGACGCCATGCTCCTCACCACGCTTGCCGCCTGCGGCGACGTCGTACGCACGGTGACCACGGTGCCGGCGCCGATCCGCGACGTCGTGCATGAGCGCCTCGCCGAGGATGCGCGGAAGATCTCAAAGCACATGCTGCCGCAGAGCCGCGCCTATCATGAGATCTGGCTCGACGGCGCGCCGGTCGCGGGCGAGGACGAGGAGACGCTCTACGGCCGCACCTACCTGCCGCGCAAGTTCAAGATCGGGATCGCGACGCCGGACGGACAATTCCGTCGATATCCTCACCAACGATCTCGGCATCATCGCCCTCTTCGACGGCGAGCGCCTGCCAGGCTATAACTTCGCGCTCGGCGGCGGGCTCGGCATGACCCACAACAATGCCCGCACATTTCCCCGCCTCGCCTCCCTCGTCGCCTTCGTCGAGCCCGAGGATCTCGTGGCCGCGGCGGAAGCGGTGGTGAAGCTGCATCGCGATCACGGCGACCGCAGCAATCGCCGCCACGCGCGGCTCAAATACATCATCGCCGAGCACGGCGAGGCCTGGGCCAAGGCGCGGCTCGAGGAATACCTGGGCAAGCCGCTGGAGGCGCCGCGCCCGATGCCGGCGTTCCGGGTGCGGGATCACCTGGGCTGGCACGAGCAGGGCGACGGACGTCTCTATCTCGGCGTTCCCGTGCCGAGCGGCCGGATCGGCGGCGCGCTCAAGGCGGCGCTTCGCGACGCGGTGGAGCGCTTCGACCTCGATCCGGTGATCACCCCGACCCAGGATCTGATCCTCGGCAACGTGAAGCCTGCCCATCGCGACGCGGTCGAGAGCATTTTGCGCGCCGGCGGCGTGCGGTTCGATCTCTCGCCGGCGCGGCGGTGGTCGCTGGCCTGCCCCGCGCTCCCCACCTGCGGCCTCGCCCTCACCGAGGCCGAGCGCGTGCAGGATCCGCTGGTGGGCGGCATCGAGGCGGCGCTCGCCCGCCACGGTCTTGCGGACGAGACGCTCTCGATCCGCATCACCGGCTGCCCCAACGGCTGCGCCCGTCCCTATGCCGGCGACATCGGCATCGTCGGCCGCATGCCCGGCTTCTACGCCCTCTTCGTCGGCGGCGACTTCGCCGGCACGCGGCTCAATTTCCTGCTGCTCGACCGCGTCGCCGAGGCGGATGTCGCCGGCACGCTGGAGCCGCTCTTCGCACGCTTCGCGGCGGAGCGCGCGGTCGGCGAGGGCTTCGGCGACTTCTGTCATCGCGTCGGCAAAGAGCAGCTTCTCGCCGGCCTCGCAACTCCGCTCAAGGAGGCATCCTGATGTTTCCTATCTCCCTCGATCTCAGTCGCCTGCCGGTGACGCTGGTCGGCAACGGGCCGCAGGCGGCACGGCGACTGGCCCTTCTCGATGAGGACGGCGCCGAGAACGTCATCGTCTACGCACCCGCCCCCACCGAGGCCCTCGCCCGCGCCGGCGACGGCCGGCTACTGCGCCGCTGGCCCACGCCCGCCGAAGTGGCGCAGGCTCGGCTGCTGCTGATCGCCGACGACGTCGAGGCGGGCGTGATGCGCGATCTCGTCGCCACCGCGCGCGCCGGCGGCACCCTCGTCAACGTGGAGGACCGACCGGAGCTCTGCGACTTTCATTCACCGGCGGTGGTGCGGCGCGGCGACCTCCTGCTGACGGTTTCCACCGGCGGCCGCAGCCCGCGGCTGGCGCATCGGCTCGGCCGTTTCCTCGGCGAGGTTTTTGGGCCAGAATGGCAGACGACGGCTGGAGGATCTGGGGGCGCTGCGCGCCCTCTGGCGGGAATCCGGGGCCGACCCCACGATGGTCAGCGCCTGGACCGACGCCTGGATGGACCGTCACGGGCAGTTGCCCGGCGAGAGCGAGACCAAGGCCGCGGCCATGGCTGCGGCAACATCAGTGCTCGCAGCCCCGATCTGAGGCACTTGCCCATCAACGAGACCAAGAGGAGGAACTCATGTCTTTGAAGCTAGGCGAAATCGCACCGGACTTCACGCAGGACTCGACCGAGGGCCCGATCCACTTCCATGAGTGGGCTCGGCAACAGCTGGGTGATCCTGTTCTCGCACCCCAAGGATTTCACGCCGGTCTGCACCACGGAGCTGGGCGCGGTCGCGAAACTGAAGAGCCGAATTCGACAAGCGGAACGTGAAGGCGATCGGTCTCAGCGTCGATCCCGTGAAGGACCACAAGGCCTGGGCCGGCGATATCGAGGAGACTCAGGGGCAGGCGCTCAACTTCCCGCTCATCGGCGACGCCGACCGCAAGGTCTCGGAGCTCTACGGGATGATCCACGAGAAGGCGAACGACACGCTCACCGTGCGCTCGGTGTTCGTGATCGACCCCAACAAGAAGGTCCGCCTCACCATCACCTATCCGGCGAGCACGGGCCGCAATTTCGACGAGATCCTGCGCGTTATCGACTCCCTGCAGCTCACCGACAACTACAAGGTCGCGACCCCCGTCAACTGGAAGCACGGCGAGGACGTCATCATCGTCCCCGCGCTGCAGGATCCGGAGGAGCTGAAGAAGCGCTTCCCGAAGGGGTACAAGACGCTGAAGCCCTACCTGCGCGTGACGCCGCAGCCCAACCTCTGAACCGGCGTCGAGAACACTAAAGCAAAGGCGGCGCCGTCACCGGCGCCGCCTTTTCTATTCGCCACCGCAGCCGAAACGTCAGATCGCTTCCTTGAGATCCTTGGAGGCGCGGAACGCAACTTTCTTGCTGGCCTTGATCTTGATCGGCTCGCCGGTGGCGGGATTGCGGCCCATCCGCGCGGCGCGCTTGCGCACCACCAGGATGCCGAGCCCGCCGATGCGGATCCGGTCACCCTTCTTCAGGTGCTTCACGACGAGGTCGACCGTATCGTTGAGGATACCCTCAGCCTGCTTCTTCGGCATCTCGTGACCCTCGGCGAGAGCAGCCGCCAGATGCTTCAGGGTCACCGTCGCCTGGGTGCCCGCCTTTTGCGTCGCCATTCCTGTATCCCTTTTGTTGGACGCCGACCGCTGTCGGCCACCGCCAGAGAATCACAACCGAGCGTTTAACGCAAGAAATCCGCGCATTGCCACATCGATGCCTTCCGCCTCGGGAGGCCTCGAAAGTGTCGGCGCCGCAGCCACAACTCGTTTACGGCGACTTAACTCCTCCTGCGCATTCTCCCGAGTCGCGGTGCACTCATCGCTCGCCGAGAAAGTCAATGACACGCATCACACTCAAGCTCACTGAGCGACACGACGAGGCGGCGCGCCCGGCGAACAACCTCGCCGTCGCAGTCGCCTTCGCCGGCCTCGGCCTGCTGAATGGCGCCCTCAACCTGCTGCCCGGCGGCGTCACTTTCTTTATCAATTTCCGGGGCCTCATTGCGTTCTTGAGCTGATCGCTCAGCGCAACGGGTAGTCCGCCTGATCCTCGTAGATGGCGCCGTTCTTGGTGAGATAGCTCGCGACCAGGCTGAAGCGATCGACGTCGAAGGGCGGCGCGCGGAACAGCGCGTGCTCGGCGAGGAAGGCCGGCACCCGCGGCCCCAGCGGTTGACGCAGGCGCGCCAGCGTCACGTGCGGCGAGTAGCGCCGCCCCTCCGGCGGCAATCCCGGCCCGCTGCAGCGCGCTCTCCACCTTGGCCTGGAGCTGCAGGAGCGGCGGCGCCCTTCTCGACGCCGACCCACAGCATGCGAGTCGCCGAAATGCCCGACTCCGGCCAGGGTCAGCGGGAAGCGCGGCGCCGAGAGCCGCAGCAGCGCCGCATCGATGTCGCTGGCCACACCCTCGTCCACCTCGCCGATGAAGCGCAGCGTCAGATGAAAGTTGCCGGGATCGACCCAGCGCGCTTCGGGCACGCCCGTGCACAGCAGCGAGATCCTGAGCTTGAGGTCGGGCGGCAGACCGATGCCGACGAAGAGGCGCAGCATGGCTCCGTTCCCGCGTCGCCTTGCCTCAGAGAAAAAGCGCGAGGACGCCGGTGTAGCCGTAGAGCCGGTCGTGGGCGATCTCGCCATTGCCGAAGAACCCGGCGATCGGGAAGTCGCCGAACGCCGTCGCGGATCGCCCGAAGCTCCTCGGAGTCGGGCCCGAAGAGATTGGGACCGCGGGCGACGCAGCTGAAATAGAGCCCCGCCTGCGGCACCCCTTTCACGCGGCGCTTGAGGCTGTCGAGCATGCGCTGCAGATCCTCGCGGGCGGTGGCGGGATCGCGGCGGCAGAACAGGATGGGATCGCCAGGCGCGACCTTCTCGGCCACCGCGAGCCACTGCCGCTCGGTATCGATCGCCATCAAATTGCGCACCAGATAGTCGCCGGTGTCGGAGCCACGCACGGGTATGCCGGCGAAGATGCGGCCGGCGACGCGGCGGAGGTCGCGCGACAGCAGCTCACCGATATCCTCCTTGAACACCTCGAGGGCCGGCCGCTCGTCGATCGCCATCACGATGTTCTCGTTCGCCTCGGTGACGTGCCGCACCGGACCGATCGGCGAGCATCCCTGCGTGAGGCCGGTCACCACCGCGACTTCGGGCGCCAGCACCACGCCAGAAAGCCCGCCCTCGACGACGCGGTCGGCGATCTGTCGCGGCGGCGCGCCCTGGGCCGCGGCAATGCCGCCCACCAGGAAGAGGCCCGCCTCGGCGCTGAGCGCGCCGAGAGTCTGCGGTCATGCGGGCATCCCGGGGATCGCCGTGCACGACGCCGCAGCACCGGCTGCGTCTTGGCGAACCAGTCCGCCGCCGAGGCGAGGAGCGCGCGGCCGCCGACGATCTCGGGCCCGAAGACGCGGAAGGCGTCCTCCGGCAGGCTCGCCACCAGGGCGCTCACCGCGGCACCCTCGAAATGCTCGCCGCTCGCCCCGCAGACGCCGAGCCCGATGGTGCCGACCCAGTGCTGCACCCGGGTGCGCTCGCGCAGGAAAGTGAGCACGCTGCCGAGATCGCTCGCCGAGCGCGCTCGGTCACATAAAGGAAGCCGAGGCTGGCGCCCGTCCGGCACCGGCATCAAGCCGTCGGCGCAGGCCTTCGCCGCCTCGGCCCAGCCCTGCGCCCTGCCCCTCGGCGGCGCGAAAACGCGGGGCGCTCATCCGCGCGCCGTCCCGTCGGCACCATTCAGCAGGCGCAGCACATAGGGGCCGACGCGCTCGACGATCACCTCGACGCCGCGGGCATTGGGATGGAGGCCATCGGGCTGATTGAGATCCGGATGCAGTGCCACGCCATCGAGGAAAAATGGATAGAGCAGCACGTGATGCTGCTCCGCCAACGCCGGATAGATCGCATCGAACGCGCTGGTATAGTCGGCGCCCCAATTGGCCGGCGCCTTCATGCCAAGAAGCAAGATCTTCACTTTGCGTTGATCCAGCCGCGTCAGAATCGCGTCGAGATTCTTGCGGGCGTCGGCTGGGGTCGATGCCGCGCAGCGCGTCATTGGCGCCGAGCTCCACCAGCACCGCGTCCGCCGGCTCCGCCATCGCCCAGTCGAGACGCGCGAGACCGCCCGCGCGTGGTATCGCCGGAGACGCCGGCATTCACTACCTCGGCGTCGACGCCATGCGCCTTGAGCCACGCCTGCAGGCGAACCGGAAACGCGTCCTCGGGCGCCACGCCGAAACCGGCGGTGAGGCTGTCGCCGAGCGCCACGATCCGGGTCGGCGCCGCTGCCGCCGAGGCGGGCGCGGCGGCGACCCAAGCCACAATCATCATTCCGAGCGCGGCATTGACAAGGTTTCGCCACAGTCCATAACCACACTCTCGCGCCCGCCGAAAACCCGCGCCACCGATCACAGACCTGCATGGCCAGCCAGAAAAGCACCGACATGATCCTGCTCAGGGATGTGGAGGTTACACTGACGAGCGCGGCCGGCGCCGTCAACGTGCTGCGGGGCGTATCCCTCGACGCGCGCGCCGGCGAGACCGTGAGCCTGATCGGCCCCTCCGGCTCCGGCAAGACGACCTTGCTGATGACCGTCGCGGGGCTGGTGCGGCCGAGCGCCGGAGAGGTGATCAGTCGCCGGCAGCGATTTCGGTCGTCTCGACGAGGACGGGCTCGCGCGCTTCCGCCGCGATGCCATGGGGATCGTGTTCCAGGCCTTCCATCTCGTGCCCACCATGACCGCGCTGGAGAACGTGGCGCTGCCGCTCGAGTTCGCCGGACGCGGCGATGCGTTCGCGGCGGCGGCGGCCTGCCTCGCCAGCGTCGGTCTCGGGCGCCGGCGCGATCACTATCCGGCGGAGCTCTCCGGCGGCGAGCAGCAGCGCGTCGCGCTCGCGCGCGCCTTCGCCGCCACGCCCAAGCTCATTCTCGCCGACGAGCCCACCGGCAATCTCGACGGCGCGACCGGCAAGCAGGTGATGGATCTGCTGTTCGGCCTCGCCGCCGAGCACGGCACCACGCTGCTGCTGATCACCCATGAGCCGGAGCTCGCACGCCGCGCCCAGCGCATCGTCGAGCTCGCGGACGGCCGCATCGTCGCCGACAGCGCCTGGCCGCGCACCGCGGCGGCGCGCTAGGTCCGCGTGGACACCTTCGCGCTCGCCTGCCGACTGATGCGCCGCGAGCTGCGCGGCGGCCTCAAGGGTTTCCGCATCTTCCTCGCCTGCCTTGCCCTTGGCGTTGCCGTGATCGCGGGCGTGGGCTCGCTGGCGGCTGGGGTGGGCGCGGGGCTCGCTGCCGACGCCCGCACCATGCTGGGCGGCGACGTCGAGCTCAATCTGGTGCTGCGCCCGGCGAACCCGGAGGAGCGCGCCTATCTCGATCACGCCGGCGCGGTCGCCGAAGTGACGGGCATGCGCGCGATGACGCGACGCGACGACGGCGCGCGCCGGAGCCTGGTGGAGCTCAAGGCGGTCGATAGCGCCTATCCGCTCTAGGGCGCGGTGACGCTGGATCCGCCCAGCGAACTCGCCGACGGCGCTCGCCAAGACGGACGGGCTCTGGGGCGCGGTGGCGGCGCCGGCGCTGCTCGATCGCCTCGGCGTCAAGCCCGGCGACATCTTGCGCGTGGGCGATGCCCGCTTCGTGCTGCGCGCGGCGCTCACCCACGAACCGGACGCGGCGACCGGCGTATTCGTCCTGGGTCCGCGCCTGATGATCGCGGAGCCGGCGCTCGCCGAGACCGGCCTCGTGATGCCCGGCGCGCTTCTCAACTACAGCTACCGGGTGGCGCTTCCCGCCGGCACGAACGTGCCGGGATGGATAGCGGCCCTCAGGGAGCGCTTTCCCGATGCCGGCTGGCGGATCCGCGACCGCACCAATTCCACGCCGATGCTGCAGAACCTGCTGGACCGCGTGGGGTTGTTCCTGACGCTGGTGGGACTGACCGCGCTGCTGGTGGGCGGTGTCGGGGTCGGCAACGCGGTCAGCGGTTATCTCATGAGCCGCACGCTCTCGATCGCCATCTTCAAATCCGTCGGCGCGTCCGGACGCCTGGTCGTCACCGTCTACCTCCTGCAGATCGCCGTCCTGGCGGCGCTCGGCATCGCGGTCGGGCTGGTGATCGGTTGCCTTGCCCCGCTCGTGATCGGGCAGCTGCTGCCAGTGGAGCTGCCGGTGACGGCACGGTTCGGTTTCTACCCGCTGCCGCTGGCCATCGCCGCCGCCGCCGGCGCCCTCACCACCCTCGCCTTCGCGCTCGGACCGCTGGCGACTGCCCGCGCGGTGCCGCCGGCGCTGCTGTTCCGCGACGCCGGCGCGCCGATCCGACGCGCCATCGGCCTGCGCTTCGTCCTCGCCCAGGTGGCGGCGGCCTTGCTGCTGGCCGCTCTCGTCGTCGCCACCACGGCCGATCGGCGGCTCGCCTTCTGGTCGGTGCTGGGCGCGCTGGGCGCGCTCGCCGTCTTCCGGCTCGCCGGCGCCGCGACGATCGCTGTGATCCGGCGGCTCGGCCGGCCACGGCATCCCCGCCTGCGCCTGGCGCTAGCGAGCCTGGGCCGCCGCGGCGCCAATACCGCCGACGTCATCGCTTCGCTCGGCCTCGGGCTCACGGTGCTGGTGGCGCTTGGCGCTCGTCGAGGGCAACATCGCCATGACCCTCGACAGCGAGCTGCCCCAGCGCGCGCCGTCGTTCTTCTTCATCGACATTCAGCCGGACGAGATCGCTGCCTTCGACAAGCTGGTGGCGGATTTTCCCGAGGTAAGCCACATCGAGCGCGTGCCCAGCCTGCGCGGACGCATCACCGCCCTCAACGGCACCCTAGTGGAGCAGGCTCGCGTCGCGCCGGACGCGCAATGGGCGATCCGCAGCGAGCGCGGCCTGACCTATTCCGCCGCGCTGCCCCTGGGCTCGCGACTGGTCGCAGGCGATTGGTGGCCGGCGGATTACAGAGGCCCGCCACTCGTCTCCTTCGACGCGGGTCTAGCCCGCGGCATGGGTCTCACGGTCGGGGATACCCTCACCGTCAACGTGCTCGGCCGCGAGGTCACCGCGCGGATCGCCAGCCTGCGCTCGATCGACTGGACGTCGCTGGGCATCAACTTCGCGATGGTGTTCTCGCCCGGCACTTTCGCCGGCGCGCCGGAGACCGACATCGCCATCGCCCGGGTACCGCCCGCGCGGGAGACCGCGCTGGAGACCGCCGTCACAGATCGCTTTCCCAATGTCTCCGCCATCCCGGTCAAGGACGCGCTGCAGGCGGTGAGCCAGATCGTGGCGGCGGTAGCGGGCGCCCTGCAGGTGACGGCGGCGATCGCGCTCGGCGCCGCCGCTCTGGTGCTCGCGGGCGCGCTGGCGGCGTCGCGTCGTCAACGCCTCTACGAGGCCGTGGTGCTCAAGGTGCTGGGCGCCACCCGGCGCGACCTGGCGGCCACCTTCCTGCTGGAATACGGACTGCTGGGAGTGTTGGCCGCCGTCATTGCGGCGGCGCTCGGCACCCTCGCCGCCTACCTCGTGCTGACCCAGGTGATGCACACGGGCTGGGTCTTCCTGCCCGAGGCTGTCGCGGTCTCCGCCGGGGTGGCGCTGCTCCTCACCCTGGTGCTCGGCTATGCTGGCACGTGGCGCGCCCTGGGCACCCCAGCCGCCCCCTATCTCCGCAACGAATAAGGGTTTTTTCCTCGGTCAGCGGGTCATTGAAGTTTCCACCCCCTGTGCCAATATCTGCCCCAGGTAATGCAACCCCCAAAAAGGGGGTCAACAGAGAGGATTTCATGGCCCAGGATTGGCAGACCCGCGCAACGGCACGTCCCGCGCAGTGGGCCGACATCGATGTCGGCCTGCGCCAGTACATGCTGCGCGTCTATAATTACATGGGCGCGGGCTTGGCGCTGACCGGCTTGGTCGCCTATCTCGCCTCGGCGACCGGCTTCTACCAGGCGATCTACCGCACGCCGCTGTTCTGGGTGCTGGTGATCGCGCCCATCGGCCTGGTGTTCCTGCTGGGCATGCGCATCCAGACGATGAGCCTGGGCGCGGCACAGGCGACCTTCTGGGCCTATGCGGGCTTGGTGGGCATCTCGCTGGGCGGCATCTTCCTGGTATATACGGGCGTTAGCATCGCCGAGACCTTCTTCATCACCGCCGCCATGTTCCTGGGGATGAGCCTCTACGGCTACACTACCGGGCGCGACCTCACGCAGTTCGGATCCTTCCTGTTCATGGGCCTGATCGGGATCGTGGTGGCCGGCCTCGTCAACATCTTCCTGGCGTCGCCCGCTCTGCAGTTCGGCATCTCCATCGTGGGCGTCATCGTGTTCACCGGTCTGACCGCCTGGGACACGCAGCGCATCAAGGAGATGTACTTCGCAGGCGACGACGACGTCATCGCCGGCAAGAAGGCGATCATGGGCGCGCTCGCGCTCTACCTCGACTTCCTCAACCTCTTCATGATGCTCCTGCAATTCATGGGGCAGCGCCGCGACTGACGCGGTCGTGAAATCGAGACGACGCGAGGGGCCCTTCGGGGCCCCTCTGCTTTTTGGGCTGCCGCTTTTCTGAGCTGAACGGCCGAGGGAGAACGGATTGACTCGCCTCCGGCGCGCTCATTAGCCTGCCGGAGCATATGAAGGCGCCGATCGAGAGCGCCCGCGAACAACCGGAGGCCTTCTCGATGATCCGCAGCGCCCGCCTGACGCTCGCCTTGACCGTGCTCACCCTGCTGATGGCAAGCCCGCCAGCCGAGGCAGGCAAGAGCGACAATTCCATCGTCTTCGCTTCCGACATCGTGCCGGAGAGCATCGACGCCTACTTCAACAACGTGCGCGAGGGCGTGGTGATCGCGCACCACGTCTGGAGCAATCTGATCTACCGGGACCCTGCCTCCAGCGAATACAAGGGCGAGCTGGCGACCGCATGGCGATGGATCGATGACAAGACCCTGGAGCTCGATCTCCGCCAGGGCGTCAAGTTCCACAACGGCGACAGCTTCAGCGCCGACGACGTGGTCACAACCCTCAACTTCGTCAGCAAGCCCGAGAACGGCGTCGTCACTCAGCAGAACGTCAATTGGATCGAGAGCGCCGAGAAGATTTCCGACTTCAAGGTTCGCATCCATCTCAAGGCGCCGTTTCCGGCGGCGCTCGAATATCTCGCCGGCCCGGTGGTGATCTATCCCGGCGCCTACTATCAGAAGGTCGGACCCAAGGGCATGAGTGAGCACCCCGTGGGCTCCGGCCCGTACAAGGTGGTGGACTATCAGCCGGGTAAGGTCGTGACGATGGAGCGGAACAAGGATTATTTCAAAGACAGCCCGCTCGGCCAGCCGACCATCGACAAGCTCGAGTTCCGCCTGATCCCGGACCTCAATACCCAGATCGCGGAGCTCATGAGCAGCGGTGTCGACTGGATCTGGCGCGTGCCCCCGGACCAGGCGCAGCAGCTCGCGAACGTACCCACCCTGACGGTCACCAGCGGCGAGACCATGCGCATCGGCTACCTCGCCTTCGACGCGACACCGGAGTCCCCGACGCCGGCGCTCAAGGATGCCCGGGTCCGCCGCGCACTCAACATGGCGGTGGATCGCGATGCGATCGTGAAGAACCTGGTCGGCGAAGGTGCCCGCATCGTCGACAGCGCCTGCTTCCCCAGCCAATTCGGCTGCACCAGCGACGGCATCACACACTATGCCTACGATCCCAAGAAGGCGAAGGAGCTGCTGGCGGAAGCGGGCTATCCCAACGGCTTCGAGACCGAGATTTCCGCCTATCGCGACCGGCCGCTGGCAGAGGCGATCATCGGCTACTACCGTGCCATCGGCGTCAAGGCGAACCTGCGCTACATGCAATATGCCGCGATCCGCGATCTCGCGCGGGCGCATAAGATACCGATCCAGTACACTACCTGGGGCTCGTTCTCGATCAACGACGCCTCCGCCTCGGTGTCGAGCTTCTTCACCTTCAGCGCCGACGACCTCGCCCGCGACGCGGAAGTACGCGACTGGCTGAAGCTCGCCGACACCTCCATCGATCCGGCGGTGCGCAAGGAGAACTACAAGAAGGCGCTCGACCGCATCTCCGACCAGGCCTACTGGATGCCGATTTCGTCCTGGCCGCTCACCTACGCTTACGCCAAGGATCTCGCATTCTCTCCCCATACCGACGAGATTCCGCGTTTCTGGGAATTGAAGTGGAAGTGACCGCCTAGGCCCCGCCGTCGGCGCATGCTCGCTTTCGCCGCCAAGCGGCTGGCGCTCGCGCTGCTGGTCGCGCTTACCGTCTCGGCTGTCAGCTTCTTCCTGGTACGTCTTTCCAGCGACGTGGCAACGGCAATTGCCGGCCCCAGCGCCACCGCAGCCGACATCGACGCGATCCGCCACCTCTACGGCTTCGACCGGCCGCTGATGGTGCAGTACTTCGACTGGCTGGGCCATACGCTCTCCGGTGATTTCGGCGAGTCGCTCTATTTCCGCAAGCCCGTGCTGGGCCTCGTCGCCGAGCGCATGCCCGTGACCATGACCTTGGGCGCGGTCTCGATCCTGTTCGCGATCGCGCTGGGCGTACCCTTGGGTGTGTTGGCCGCACTCCGGCCGAATACCTGGATCGATCGCCTGGCGCTCACCCTCTCGGTGGTGGGGCAGGCGATGCCGTCCTTCTGGTTCGGGCTGCTGCTGATCCTCTATCTCGGCGTCACCCTGCGGCTGCTGCCGATCTCCGGCAGCGACACTTGGCGGCACTTCGTGATGCCGGCGATCACGCTCGGATATTATGCGACGCCGGCGATCATGCGGCTGACGCGCACCGGCATGCTGGAGGCGTTGTCCGCCGACTACATCCGCACCGCCCGCGCCAAAGGGTTGCGCCTCGGCAAGGTGGTAGTGAAGCACGCACTGAGGAACGCCCTCATTCCCGTGGTGGCGCTGACGGCGGTGCAATTGGGATTCGTGCTCGGCGGCTCGGTGGTGGTGGAGACTATCTTCGCTCTCAACGGCATGGGCTACCTGGCCTATCAGAGCATCGTGCAGAACGACTTCCCGGTGCTGCAGGCGATCGTGCTCACCCTCGCCGCACTCTACATCGTGCTGACGCTTGCCGCGGATCTGCTCAATGCCTGGCTCGATCCGCGGATGCGCGCGGCGGCGTGCATGAGCGAGAGCATCGCCGATCGCCTCGCTCCCAGTGCCGGCGCCAGGACGCGGCAGCGGATCTTCGGCCACGCGGGATTCACCTTCGGCGCCGCCGTGCTGGCGATCATCGCCTTGATGGCAATCCTGGCGCCGCTGATGGCGCCCTGGGATCCCTACGACCAGGACCTGTCACGGCGCCTGATCCCGCCGATCTGGCAGGCGCGCGGCACGCTCGCTCACCTCCTCGGGACCGACGGACTCGGCCGCGATTACCTGTCGCGCCTGCTCTATGGCGCCCGGATCTCGCTGCTGATCGGGCTTTCCACCATGGTGATCTCCGGCCTCATCGGCGGCACGCTGGGCGTCCTCGCCGGATATTTCGGCGGCCGGATCGACATGGCGGTGTCGTTCCTGCTGACCGTGCGCTTGAGCCTGCCGGTGATCCTGGTCGCGCTTGCCGCCGTCGCCCTGGTGCACGGCTCCCTCACCGTGGTGATCCTGGTGCTTGGCTTCCTGCTCTGGGACCGGTTCCTGGTGGTGATGCGCAGCACCACGCAGCAGATCCGCCATCTCGACTATATCGCCGCCGCCCGGGCGGTTGGCGCGTCCACGCTCCGCATCCTCGCCAGCGAGGTCCTGCCCAACGCCCTCAACAACCTGATCGTGGTGGCGACGCTGGAGATGGCGAACGCGATCCTGCTGGAGGCGGCGCTCTCCTTCCTCGGCCTCGGCGTGCAGCCGCCGCTGCCGTCCTGGGGCTTGATGCTGTCGGAGGCGAAGCCCTTCATGTTCTTCAGCCCCTGGCTCATCACCATTCCCGGCACCATGCTGTTCCTGCTGGTGCTCGCCATCAACCTGCTGGGCGACGGCGTCAGGGATCTGACCGCGCCGGAGAGCCGCGGATGACGGCGCTCCTGGAGATCGACGGTCTCGCGGTCGACATTCCCCTCGCCGCCGGCACGCTGCACGCGGTGCGCGACGTGAGCCTCAGCCTCGGGCGCGGCGAGACGCTGTGCCTCGTGGGCGAGTCCGGCTCCGGCAAATCGCTGACCGCGCTCTCGATCATGGGGCTGCTGCCGCGACGCGCGATCCGCCGCGCGCGGCGCCTGGCGCTGCTGGGAGAGGATCTGGCGACGGCCTCCGAGCGGCGGATGAGCGAGTTGCGCGGCGATCGCATGGCGATGATGTTCCAGGAGCCGATGACCGCCCTCAATCCGGCCTACACCATCGGCAACCAGATGGTGGAGACGCTGGCCCGGCATCGCCATCTGAGCACCGGCGCCGCCCGCGCCCGCGCCGCCGAGTTCCTGGAGCGCGTCGGCATCCCCGCCGCCGCCTCCCGCCTCGGGCAGTATCCGCACCAGCTCTCGGGCGGGCTTCGCCAGCGGGTGATGATCGCGATGATGCTGCTCTGCGAGCCGGATCTGCTGATCGCCGACGAGCCCACCACCGCCCTCGACGTGACCCTGCAGGCGCAGATCCTGGCCTTGCTGGTGCAGCTGCAGCGGGAACTCGGCCTCGGCCTCCTTCTGATCACCCACGATCTCGGCGTGGTGGCGCGGGTCGCACAACGGGTCGCCGTGATGTATGCGGGCGAGATCGTCGAGACCGGGACGGTGGACGCGGTCTTTGCCCACCCGCAGCATCCCTATACCCAGGGCCTTCTCGACTGCGTGCCGGTGCCCGGCAAGATCGCGCCGGGCGCCCCGCTCGGCACCATTCCCGGCCTCGTGCCAAGCCTGATCGGTGACACCGTCGGATGCGCGTTTCGGGACCGCTGTCCCCGGGCGATCGAGGCCTGCGCGCGGCACCATCCGCCGGCGGTCGAACTCGGCACCGGCCGCAGCGCCCGCTGCCTGCTGCTGGAGCCGGCGGCCGCATGAGCGCGGCGGCACTCCTCGAGCTCGACCGCGTTACTCGGCGCTTTCAGCTCGGCGGCAGCCTGTTTCGACAGCGACGCGACGTGCAGGCCGTGAATGGGGTCAGCCTGAAGGTCCGGCGCGGCGAGGTGCTGGGGCTGGTGGGCGAATCCGGCTGTGGCAAGTCGACGCTCGCCAGGATGATGTTGGGGCTGATGCCGACGAGCGGCGGCGAGGTGCGCTTCGATGGTGTGCCGCTCACCTCCATCGATCGGCGCGCGCTGGCGCGGCGCGTGCAGCCGGTATTCCAGGATCCCTATTCCTCGCTGAACCCGAGGAAGCATATCGCCGCCATCATCGGCGCACCGCTCTCCGTGCACGGCATTGGCGCGCCCGCAGAGCGCCGCGAACGCGTGGCGGAGATGATGGCGCTGGTGGGATTGCCGCCGCGGCTGCTGACGGCGTTTCCCGGCCAGCTCTCCGGCGGCCAGCGCCAGCGCGTCGCCATCGCCCGCGCGCTGGTGATGCGCCCGAGCTCGTCATCTGCGACGAGCCCACCTCCGCGCTCGACGTCTCCGTGCAGGCGCAGATCCTCAACCTGCTGCAGGAACTGCGGCAGAAGCTCGGCCTCACCTATGTGCTGATCAGCCACAATCTGGCGGTGGTGGAGCATCTGGCCACCCGCGTCGCGGTCATGTATCTGGGGCGCATCGTCGAGGATGCGCCGACCGCGAGCCTCTTCGCCTCGCCGCAGCATCCCTATACCCGGGCGCTCCTGGCCTCGGTGCTGACGCCGGAGCCGGGCAAGGGATTGCCGGCGGCGGCGATCGGCGGCGGCTATCCCAATCCGCTGGACCCGCCGTCCGGCTGCCGCTTCCACCCGCGCTGCCCGTCAGCCATGGCGGTCTGCCGCTCCATCGCGCCGGAGCCGGCGCAGCGCCAGGGCGGCGGCCGCGTGGAATGCCACCTCTATACTGGTTCCGGCACAGCACCATTTGAGATCGGTGCGACCACGATCTTACCCTGAGTGGGGAGTTACTCGATTTGCGGAAACCGCGCCGCTAGAAGTCGGTGCAGCGGCCGTTGCGCTCCCAATCACCGTACCGTGTCGGCTCGGGACCGCTGGGACCGCCGATTTCAGCCGGCTTGGCACTTTCCTTGACCGGCGCCGATGTCGCGCTCGGCGGCTCCGGCGACGCCGAGGGCCCTGATTTCGCAGGCTTTGCGCCGGAATCCGGACGTTGCTGCTGAGATGACATGCGCTATTGGACCAATTTCCGGCCCTATTGCCAAGTTTGTCTCAAGGGTAGAGCCTTGAAAGGGGACGCCCCGGCGCCACTTTGATCCGCGGGGCGTGAAAACGCGGCGGCTCGCAAGAAAGCCGCAGCATTGAACATTGGGCGGCAAGTGGTGGCACAGCCAGCTCCGAATTTGCCGGAACCTCCTTCCGCGCGAGGCGTGGCGATTGACCTCGTGGGGTCGGTGCTGCGCCGACGGCGCCCCCTCGACGATGCGATCGACGACAGCGCGGAGATGGCGACGCTGGCACCGCGCGACCGTGCCTTCGCCCGGCTGCTGGTGGCGACGGTGCTGCGGCGCCTCGGCCAGATCGACGCGCTCATCGCCCATTGCCTCAATACGCCGTTGCCACCGCGGGCCGCGATGGTGCACGACATGCTGCGCCTCGGCCTCGCGCAGCTGCAGTTCCTGCGCACACCGCCGCATGCGGCGGTGGCGACCACCGTCGATCTCGCCGGCGCACGTGGCTTCCCCACCTACAAGGGGCTGGTGAACGCGGTGTTGCGCCGCCTCAGCCTCGAAGGTCCGGGCCTGGTAGCAACGCAGGATGCGCCGCGGCTGAACACGCCGATCTGGCTGTGGGACGCCTGGAGCGCGGCCTACGGCGAAGCGACGGCGCGCGCCATCGCCACCGCCCATCTCAAGGAGGCGCCCCTCGACATCACCGTGCGCGGCGATGCCAAGCATTGGGCAGAGGTACTCGAAGCGAAGATCCTGCCGACCGGCACGCTGCGCCGGAGCGGCGGCGGCGCCATCATGGCACTACCCGGCTATCAGGATGGCGCCTGGTGGGTGCAGGATGCCGCCGCGGCGATGCCGGCGATGCTGTTCGGCCAGATGGCCGGGAAGCGGGTATCGATCTCTGCGCGGCACCCGGCGGCAAGACCGCGCAACTCGCGGCTGCCGGCGGTCGGGTCACCGCCATCGACCGCTCGCCGCGCCGGCTGCAGCGATTGCGGAGCAATCTGGCGCGGCTCCATCTCGAGGCCGAGTGCATCACGGCGGACGCCGGCGCCTGGCAGCCGCCGGAGCCGGTTCCCTTCGTGCTGCTCGACGCGCCTTGCACGGCGACCGGCGCCATCAGGCGCCATCCCGACGTGCCCCATCTCAAGACTCTCGACGACGTGACCCGGCTTGCCACCGTGCAGGAGCGGCTCCTCGACTCTGCCATCCGGATGCTGGCGCCCGGCGGCACCCTCGTCTACTGCACCTGCTCGCTGGAGCCGGAGGAGGGGGTGCGCCAGATCGAGCGGGTGCTGGCCAGCGGCGCGCCGGTGCGGCGTCGACCGCTGGAGGCGGCGGAAATCGGCGATCTCAGGGAATGCGTCACCGCCGAGGGCGACCTGCGTACGCTGCCCTGCCATTTGGGCGAGATCGACGGCCTCGACGGCTTTTTCGCCGCGCGACTCGTCCGGACAGGATAGGCTTGTTGGCTTTTTCGCGGCTTCTGCGCCGAACCCAGGTGCGTTTCGGCTGAAAATGCGGCGGACCGCACGCGGCTTGCCGCGCGCCGCTTTCCTTGTTACCACACATCGTCATGCAGCAGCCGATTCGCATCGCGCCGTCGATTCTGTCGGCGGACTTCGCGCAGTTGGGCGAGGAGGTGCGCGCGGTGAGCGCCGCCGGCGCCGACTACATCCACATTGACGTGATGGATGGGCATTTCGTGCCCAACCTCACCATCGGGCCGATGGTGGTGCGGGCCTTGCGGCCGCACTCCGCGCTTCCCTTCGACGTCCATCTCATGATCTCGCCCGTCGATCCCTATATCGCGGACTTCGCCGCCGCCGGCGCCGACATCATCACCGTGCATCCCGAGGCCGGGCCGCATCTCCACCGCACGCTGCAGCTCATTAAATCGCTGGGCAAGAAGGCCGGCGTGGCGCTCAACCCGGCGACGCCGCCGGAAGCGGTGGATTTCGTCCTCGATCTGCTGGATCTCGTCCTGGTCATGAGCGTCAATCCCGGTTTCGGGGGCCAGAGCTTCCTGCCGACCCAGCTCGACAAGATCCGCACTCTGAGGAAGCGCATCGACTATCTCGGCCGGCCCGTCGATCTCGAGGTCGATGGCGGCATCAATCCGGAGACCGCCCGCGCCGCGATCGCCGCCGGCGCCGACGTGCTCGTCGCGGGCACCGCCACCTTCACCGGCGGTCCATCAAGCTATGCCGACAACATCCGCCGCCTCCGCGCCGGCAAGTCCGCAGCTTAGAGCCGTGTCGGCGCCTGCGGTCGCCGCCACGCCGGACCGTCGCCTGCGCTATCGGGCGTGGGCGATGGTTTTTGGCTCGCCGCTTTATGGCGCAAGCTTGTGGGGCCGCACTCCGTCAACCCTGAAGCTGGCGCTCGACGCGCGCTGGCCCGGCGACGCCGCGCGGGGCGAGGCGCTGCTCGCCAACCAGTACCGCTTCAACGGCGAAACCGTGACCAGCGTCGTGCCGCCGTGGAACGCGGCCGCAGCGAGCCTCGACTGGCAGGCCGCGCTGCACGGCTTTGCGTGGCTCGCCGATCTCGCGGCGGTGGCAAGCGAGCCGGCGCGTCAGCAGGCGCGGACACTGCTGCGCTCGTGGCTGAACGAGCAGGAGCGCTGGCATCCCCTGGCCTGGCGCGCCGATGTGCTGGGGGAGCGGCTCTATGCCTGGATCACCCACGCGAATCTGCTGGCGCCGACCGCGGGCGATCCCGGCTTGCGCACCGCATTCCTTCGCAGCCTCGCACGCCAGACGCGCCACCTGCAGCGCGTCGCCAGCTGGGAAGCAACCGGCCTCGGGCGCCTGCAGGCCCTGAAAGGACTTGCCGCCGCGCTCCTCGCCGAGGGCCGCGGCGACCGTCAGCTCGACGGCGCGCTGACCCTGATCGAGCGCGAGGTGGTAGCGCAGATCCTCCCCGACGGCGGCCACATCTCGCGCAGCCCCATCGGACAACTCGCCGCGCTCTCGCATCTCATCGACATGCGGGCCGCACTCCGCGGCGCTCATATCGAGGTGCCGCAGCCGCTGCAGTCCGCCATCGATCGCGCGGCGCCCATGCTGCGCTTCTTTCGCCACGGCGACGGGCGCCTCGCCCTCTTCAATGACAGCTCCGAGCTCGATGCGGCGATGCTTGACCTGGTGCTCTCGCAAGCGGAGGCCAAGGGCAGAGCACCCGCCAGCGCGCCGATGACGGGCTTCGAGCGCCTCCAGGCGGGCAAGAGCGTGGCGCTCATCGACTGCGGGACACCGCCCGCCGAGACCGCCGGCGGCCACGCCCATGCCGGCACCTTCGCATTCGAGCTGAGCTACGGCCGCGAGCGGCTGATCGTGAATTGCGGCGCCTATCACGGGCCGAGCGCCGCCTGGCACGCGGCGCTCCGCACCACCGCGGCCCATTCGACCCTGGTGGTGGCGGACACGCCCTCCTCCGACGTGGACGGCGAGGGTCGGCTCGGGCGCCGTCCAAGGACGATCACCCGCGAGCGCGCGGAGGAGGACGGCAACCAGTGGATCGCCGTCACCCATGACGGCTACAAGCGGCGCTTCGGACTCACCCACGCACGCCAGATCTTTCTCGCCGCCGATGGCGAGGATCTGCGCGGCGAGGACCGCCTGACCGGCCCCGCGGGACAGAGCTTCGTGGTGCGCTTCCATCTGCACCCGCAGGTGCAGGCCTCCCTCACCCAGGACGGCAGCGCGGCGCTGCTGCGGCTTCCGAGCGGCGCCGGCTGGCGGCTTGCGCGGCCAGGGCGCGGTGATGAGCCTCGCGGAGAGCGTCTATCTCGGCAGCGGCGAGATCCGGAAGAGCCAGCAGATCGTCCTCGAGGGCCATGTCGGAACCCAGGGCGCCACGGTCAAATGGGCGGTTCGCCGCGAGGGGAAATAGGTCGCAGCAGCCTGGCTTGATCGCCTCGCGCCCTCGCCCTAAGGTCGCTCGCGCTTTCGACCGTTAGGACTCCTCAATGACCGACGCGCTCCGCCCAGTGAAGCGGGCCCTTCTTTCCGTGCATGACAAGACCGGCCTCGTGCCATTCGCCCAGGCGCTGGCGGCGCGCGGGATCGAGCTGATCTCCACCGGCGGCACCGCGCGGACGCTCGCCGAGGCCGGGCTCGCCGTCATCGACGTCGCCACCGTCACCGGCTTTCCGGAAATGCTGGACGGGCGGGTCAAGACGCTGCATCCGGCAATCCACGGCGGACTCCTGGCGCGGCGCGACCGGGCCGACCATCTGGAAACGATCGCGCGGCACGGCATCGCGCCGATCGATCTCCTGGTTTCGAATCTCTATCCCTTCGCCGCCACCGTGGCGCGTGGCGCGTCCTTCGAGGACTGCATCGAGAACATCGACATCGGCGGGCCGGCGCTGATCCGTGGCGCCGCCAAGAACCACGACGGCGTGGCAGTGGTGACCGATCCCGCGGACTACGAGTCCGTGCTCGCCGACCTCGCGGCCAACAACGGCGCGCAGCTCCGCCGCGCTGCGGCGACGCCTCACCGCGCTCGCCTTCGCCCGCACGGCCGCCTACGACAGCGCCATCGCGCAGTGGTTCGCCGAGCAGTCCGGCGAGACGTTTCCGGCAACGCTGTCGCGTGGCGGGGCAGCTCAAGCAGCGGCTGCGCTACGGCGAGAACCCGCACCAGCAGGCGGCGCTCTATGTCGGCGGCGCGCCGCGGCCGGGCGTCGCCAGCGCCGAGCAGATCCAGGGCAAGGAGCTCTCCTACAACAACCTCAACGACACCGACGCCGCCTTCGAGGCAGTGGCGGAATTCGAGCCGCCGGCGGTCGCCATCATCAAGCACGCCAATCCCTGCGGCGTCGCGGTAGGCGCTTCGCCTCGCGCGAGGCCTACGACAAGGCGCTGGCCTGCGATCCCGTCAGCGCCTATGGCGGCATCGTCGCCGTCAACCGGCCGCTCGACGGGGCGACGGCGGAGCGCGTCGGCCAAGCTTTTCGCCGAAGTGGTGATCGCGCCGGCGATCGAGCCGGCGGCGCGCGCGGTGCTCGCGCGCCAAGAAAGCGCTGCGGCTCCTCATCACCGGCGGCATGCCGGATCCGGCGGCGTCCGGCGTGACCCTGCGCTCGCTCGCCGGCGGATATCTCCTGCAGACCCGCGACAATGGCCGGGTCGCGCGTCCGCCGACCTCAAGACGGTGACCAGGCGCGCGCCCACGCCGGCGGAGCTCGACGATCTGCTCTTCGCCTTCCGCGTCGCCAAGCACGTGAAGTCGAACGCCATCGTCTATGCGAAGGCGGTGCCACCGTGGGCATCGGCGCCGGGCAGATGAGCCGCGTCGACAGTTCCCGCATCGCCGCCTGGAAAGCGGCGGAAGCCGGCAAGGCCGCGGGCCTCGCCGACAGCCCGGCGCGCGGCTCGGTGGTCGCCTCCGACGCGTTCTTTCCCTTCGCCGACGGCTTGCTCGCCGCCGTCGAGGCCGGCGCCACCGCGGTGATCCAGCCCGGCGGCTCGATCCGCGACGACGAGGTGATCGCCGCCGCCGATCAGGCCGGCATCGCCATGGTGTTCACCGGCATGCGCCATTTCCGGCACTGAATTAAACGCAGCGGCCGCCGTCCACCTCCAGCGCCACGCCGGTGATGAACTCCGCCTCGTCGGAGGCGAGGTAGAGCGCGGCATTGGCGATGTCGCGCGGCGTCGAGAGCCGGCCGAGCGGAATCGAGGCGATGAACTTCTTGCGATTCTCCGGCGTGTCGCCGCCCATGAAGCTGCCGAGCAGCGGCGTGTCGCCCGCCACCGGACAGAGCGCGTTGACGCGGATCTTGTCCGGCGCCAGCTCCACCGCCATCGCCTTGGTAATGGTGATCGCGGCGCCCTTGGAGCCGTTGTACCAGACGAGGCCGGGCCTGGGCCTGAGGCCCGCGGTCGAGGCGGTGTTGATGAAGACGCCGCCGCCCTGCTTGCGGAACACGGGAACGACGTGGAGCGCCGCCAGGTAGATCGACTTCACGTTGACCGCGAAGACACGGTCGAAGAGCGCCTCGGACACTTCCAGCATCGGGCCGTTGACGTGGGTGATGCCGGCATTGTTCACCATGATGTCGAGGCGGCCGTAGCGCTCGAGTGCGTGGCGCACCAGCCGCGCCACGTCGGCGCTGACAGCCACGTCGGCGCGCAGGAACACGGCGCTGCCCTGGCCTTGCGCCGCCTCGATCTCGGCGGCGACGCGGGCGCCGCCCTTCTCGTCGATGTCGTTGACGACGACGCGGGCGCCCTCCTCGGCGAAGCGCTTGGCGATGCCTTCGCCGAAGCCGGAGCCGCCGCCCGTAACGATCGCCACTTTGCCTTGCAGTCGCATGATCCCTCCCCGTCATTCCCAGAGTCAGGCTTGTTGGGGAAAGACTAGCACCAAAAGAAACCCCCGCCGAGGCGGGGGTTGGAGGGGTCTAGTAAGGCGCGGCGTAGTAGGCGTAGGGATCGTAGTAGCGATAGGCGTAGGGGTGATACCGCGGACGCCAGTCGTCGCGTCGCCATTCGTGCTCGCGCCACTCGTGGCCGCGGCCGTCGTGCCCGTGCCAGCCGCGCTCGTATCCGCCGTGGCGTCCGCCGTCGTCGGCCAGCGCCGGCGTCATGCTGAGAGCGGCGAGGATCGCGACCGCCGACGCCGCCATGGCGAGCCTGCCAAGCGCGGTCGAGCTGCGGGCAATAAGTTGCGTCGTCATGGTGCGCCTCCGTTCAGAAGCAGATGTCACTGCCCTGACAACGGAGGCGCGCCCGGGCATGTTCCGGCTGGGATCGTGATCCTTCGCGCCCGGACGATGGCGGAATTGTGACGGCGGGAAGCGCGGCGGGGAAGTTCTAGACGAGGATGTTGAGGAGCGTGCCCCGGGGCGTCGCGGTGCCGGAGCTCGAGGCCGCCTGCTGCGCCAGCTCCTCGCTCGCCTGGGCGACGAGAGCTGCGGCCTTGCGCTCCGCATCGAGGCTGCTCTTCAGCGCCGTGGTGGCGGCGCCACCGCGCGACTGCAGCACGCTCAGCGCGCCGGCGGAGAGGTTGATGGGGGAGACCGGGTTGCTCATCGGATCCTTCGAATTTAGCGCGATTTCGTGAATGCCAAATGAATCGTGGGCTCACTGGGTCAGGATCTGCACGCCGAGATCCACCGGCCAGAACAGGCTGGCCTGGAAGCCTACCACAACGTCATTCCAGCCCAAGCGCTGGTCGCCCACATGTGATGCGTTGACAATGTGATACCCGAAATCGACGAGCGCGCCGGCAAGGTAAAGAGCCGATACAAGCCGGAGCCAGCGCCGGCGTGGCGGCTTACCGGGCGGTGGGCGAAATTCCCTAAATTTTCCAATAAGTTGCGGCAGTTGGACGGTTTTCCTGGGACTGTTACAATTCGAGATGTTTGGTTACAAGATTTTTCTTCCTATGGGTAATGCCTTGACCAATTCTTGACCCGATTTGCGGAGCAGGGGGTAGAGTCCCTATCTTTAGGGGCGCGTGTCCGCAAAGCAGACGGCATCGTCGCGGACTATTCTGCCGGAGGGGCGCATGGATCGGAACAACGACATTATCGGCGGCAAGGGCGCGCCGGCGCATGAAGTGCGCCGTGCGAGCCAGGATTCGCAACAGGACAGTGTGGTGGCGCTCCTCGACCAGAGCCGCCTCCGGCGCGAATGCCTGAAACTCGCCCTTATGGAGCATGAGAGCGGCTGGCGCATCCTCGACCTCGCCAGTGCGGAGGATGTCCTTCGGCTTGCGGAGGGCGGACAGCAGTTCGATCTTTTGTTGATGGGCGCCGCCACCGCCGAGCTCGTCGACCTCGCCCAAGTGGAGATGCTGCACCAGGCGCTTCCCGATACCCCCATCGTGGTGGTAGCGGAGAACGACAACCCGCACCGCGCGCGCCTCATCCTCAACGCCGGGACCCGCGGTTTCCTGCCCGCCTCCCTCAGCCTCAAGGTGCTGCTGGGCGCCCTCGACCTGGTGCTGGCGGGCGGCGTTTACGTGCCCTCCTCCCTCATCGATCCCGGCCCGCAGCGCGCCAGCGCGGCCCCCGCGCAAAAGCGCGCCAACGAGCCCTGGTCGGAGCTGACGCGCCGCCAGCGCGACGTCCTCGGCCTCATCGCCCAGGGCAAGTCGAACAAGCTCATCGCCGACGCGCTCTCGATGTCCGAGAGCACGGTGAAGGCGCACGTGAAGCAGATCATCAAGCGCCTCCACGTGGCGAACCGCACCCAGGCGGCCCTCCTCGCCACCGGCAGCCTGGCGCCGCAGCCCGCATCCGAGCCCGCGGCCGCGGCGAGCACGCCCGGCACCGGCATGGCGACGGCGAAGTAGCGCCCTCGCCTGCGGCATTTCTCGGAAAGCCGCGCCTCCCGTCGCGCATACCCTGGCGCCCCCGCTTGTACCGCGGGGGCGATGCGACAATAATTGAAGAATTGCGCGCGAAGCCCGCGAAACGCGTTTAGGGAGCAGACGCCGATGTCGAACACGACCGTTTTTCCGGTGCCGGAGCGGCTCGCCCGGGATGCCTGGGTGGACGAGGCGAAGTACTTCGAGATGTACGAGGCCTCGATCGCCGAACCCCGATAAGTTCTGGGGCGAGCACGGCAAGCGGCTCCATTGGATCAAGCCCTACACCAAGGTGAAGAACGCGAGCTTCACCGGCGGCGTCAGCATCAAGTGGTATGAGGACGGCGACCCTCAACGCCTCGCAGAACTGCATCGACCGCCACCTGGCGACGCGCGCCGACCAGACCGCGATCCTCTGGGAGGGCGACAGCCCCAGCGAGCAGCGCCACGTCAGCTACGCCGAGCTCCACGAGAACGTCTGCCGGCTTGCCAACGTGCTGAAGGCGCACGGCGTCAAGAAGGGCGACCGCGTCACCATCTACATGCCGATGATCCCCGAGGCGGCCTTCGCCATGCTGGCCTGCGCGCGGATCGGCGCCATTCACTCGGTGGTGTTCGGCGGCTTCTCGCCGGAGAGCCTGATCGGCCGCATCACCGACTGCCAAGTCGACGATGCGTGATCACCGCCGACGAAGGCTTGCGCGGCGGCCGCAAGGTGCCGCTGAAGGCCAACGTCGACGCGGCGCTCAAGTCCTGCCCCGAGGTCAAGACCGTGATCGTGACGCGCCGCACCGGCGGCCAGATCCAGTGGCAGGAGGGCCGCGACCACTGGTACCACGAGGAGATCGCCAAGGTCGCGAAGGACTGCGCGCCGGCGGAGATGAGCGCGGAGGACCCGCTCTTCATCCTCTACACCTCGGGCTCGACCGGAAAGCCCAAGGGCGTGCTGCACACGACCGGCGGCTATCTCGTCTTCGCCGCGATGACCCATCGAATACGTCTTCGACTATCACGACGGCGAGATCTACTGGTGCACGGCGGATGTCGGCTGGGTCACCGGGCACAGCTACATCGTCTATGGGCCGCTCGCCAACGGCGCCACCACGCTGATGTTCGAGGGCGTGCCGAACTATCCCGACGCCGTCGCGCTTCTGGCAGGTGATCGACAAGCACAAGGTCGAGATCTTCTACACCGCGCCGACCGCGATCCGCGCTCTGATGCGCGAGGGCGATGAGCTGGTGAAGAAGACCTCGCGGAAATCGCTCCGGCTCCTCGGCACCGTCGGCGAGCCGATCAATCCCGAGGCCTGGCTCTGGTACTACAACGTGGTGGGCGAGGCGCGCGTGCCGATCGTCGACACCTGGTGGCAGACCGAGACCGGCGGCATCCTGATCACGCCGCTGCCGGGTGCGACGCCCTTGAAGCCGGGCTCGGCGACGCGGCCGTTCTTCGGCGTGAAGCCGGTGATCGTCGACGGCGAGGGCCGCGAGCTCCAGGGTGCCACCGAAGGCAATCTCTGCATCGCCGAGTCATGGCCGGGGCATGATGCGCACCGTCTACGGCGACCACAAGCGGTTCGTGGAGACCTACTTCTCCACATTCCCCGGCAAGTACTTCACCGGCGACGGCGCGCGCCGCGACGAGGACGGCTACTACTGGATCACCGGCCGCGTCGACGACGTCATCAACGTGTCGGGCCACCGCCTCGGCACCGCGGAGATCGAGAGCGCCCTGGTCGCCCACGCCAAGGTCGCCGAGGCCGCGGTCGTGGGCTATCCCCACGACATCAAGGGCCAGGGCATCTACGCCTATGTGACGCTCAAGGCCGGCCACGAGCCCAGCGAGCCCTTGCGCAAGGAGCTGGCGCAATGGGTGCGCAAGGAGATCGGCCCGATCGCGACGCCGGACTTGATCCAGTGGGCGCCGGGCCTGCCGAAGACGCGGTCGCGGCAAGATCATGCGGCGCATCCTGCGGAAGATCGCGGCGAACGAGGAGAGCCAGCTCGGCGATACGAGCACGCTCGCGGATCCGGCCGTGGTGACGGATCTGGTGGAGCACAGGATGAACAGGGGGTAGGGAGAGAAGCGGGAGCTAGGAAGTTCGGCTGTCTGGCGTTGGGTCGCTCTTCTTCGCCGGCGACGAGCTGGACCGGATAGCGTCAAAGATCTCCTTCGCCAGGATCGGGAACGCGGAGCTCTGGAAGTCGCGATCCGCCATGTAGCGCGTGACGATCTTATCGTTCTCCCCCATCCGCTCGATCATGAAGTCTTCGATCAGCTTGCGAATGCCCAATTCGAACTTGTCGAGAGGATTGGCAAGCGCCGTTTGGATGACCTGATTGTCCTTGCAGGCCTTTTCCTTAATCTGCTGAAAGAATAGGCGATCTTCCTCAGTGAACTGGGTGCCGAACCGCTCGTTCAAAATCTTGATGATCTCGGAAAGCGGCGCCTGCTCGTCCTGCGCCTTGCCAGTGCCCACATCGGTCGGGCTGCTGATGTACTGTGCGTCACCCTCACTAAGCTCGATCGCACCGGAATAAACTCGTTCTAGCCGATAGTATTGGAGATCCACCTCGTCTCCGACCTTGATGATCCCTGTCTCGCGATCCATCGGTAGGTGCGGGAGCAGGAACCTTCCGTAGCTATAGAGCATCTCCAGTTCGGGATCGGCGTAAGGAATGATCTGACTCAGGAAAGCGTAGACCTTTACGTACCCGCTCAACTTGTTGCGGAAATCCTCTCTCTTCTCCTCCTCAGCAATCCCCTTGAAGCGATCCACCGCGGCTGCAGATGGCGCTGCATGTGGGCGTGATCGGCCGGGCTTTGACGTTCCGGAGGCTTATAGAAGATCTGGGCAAACGCCTCTACCTCGCTCCAATGGTAGACTTGCGCCTGGTCGAGCTCGTGCTTGAGCATTTCGAGTTGCGAAGGGTCCGAGGCCTGCTGGAGCCCCGTCTTGTCATAATACGGCTTGAAGGCTCGGTAGATATCCTCAGCGTCGTTTACGAAATCGAGCACGAACGGCGCGTCCTTGCCGGGAATCATCCGATTCAGTCGAGAAAGAGTTTGCACTGCCTGCACGCCATCAAGCCGCTTGTCGACGTACATCGTGTGCAGCAACGGCTGGTCGAAGCCGGTCTGATACTTGTTCGCGACGAGCAGCATCTGGTAGTCAGGAGACTCGAAGCGTTCAGGGAGCTGCCTTCGCTGATGGGCTTGCCGGTCACCACATCGATATTCATGCCGGGCTCGGTGTACTCCTAGCCCCGTGTCCGGATCGCGCACGGTGCCACTGAACGCGACCAGCGGTCGGATGTCGGTATAGCCATTCTCCGCGATGTAGCTCTGCGAACGCCCGCTTGTAGCGCACGGCATGGAGGCGCGATGACGTGACCACCATTGCCTTCGCCCGGCCGCCGAGCCGTTGCCTGCACGCTGCGCCGGAAGTGCTCGACCATCACCTCCGTCTTCTGCTCGATGTTGTGCGGGTGCAAGCTCATGAACTTGGCCAGCGCTCGCGCGGCCTTCTTCTTCGGCAGCTTGGGATCGTCTTCGGCCGCCTTGAGCAGACGGTAATAGGTGGTGTAGGTCGTGTAGTTCGTCAGCACGTCGAGGATGAAGCCTTCCTCGATCGCCTGCCGCATGCTGTAGATGTGGAAGGCTTCCGGAATACCGTTCGCGCCCGGCGACCGAACAGCTCCAGGGTCTTGCCCTTGGGCGTGGCGGTGAAGGCGAAGAAGCTCAGATTCGGCTGCCGCCCGCGCGATTGCATCACCTCGTTCAAGCGATCTTCCCAGTCGGTCTCTCCCCTCTTCACTTTCTGCCGCAGCCTGCCCAAGAATCGCCTTCAGCTCACGCGCTGTCTCGCCAGTCTGGCTGGAGTGCAGGCAAGCGGCTTTTCGCCTGCGCCCGGCGCCGACCGGGGAGGTCACGACCGACGACGACACCGCGCGCAATGTCACAGCCGCGGACGCCGGCCGTTGAGATCGCCTTAACCAACGGCATCTACAAAGGAGGGCATGCCCTACGGCGATTCCGATGACGGCTTTCTGCTGGCTCTCCATGCCTATTGGGAGCAGAAGCGCGCCGGCCGCGATCTTCCCGATCGCGCCGACATCGATCCCGTGGAGATGCCGCCGCGCCTGCTGCCCTATCTCTTCATCGTCGAATACGCGCAAATCCCCGGCCGCTGGCGCTACCGCCTGATGGGGACGGAGATGGTGGAGCGCCTTGGCGCCGATCTCACCGGCTGCTTTCTCGACAAGGCCTTGGGCGGCCGCTACTGCAACTACCTGGTGCCGCTCAACAACGAGATCCGCAGAGGGCGTCAGCCGATCTACACCGAGAGCACGCTCACCAGCGACGACGGCGGCGTGCTCCTCACCAGGCGCATGCTGGTGCCGCTCACGAGCGGAGGCGGCGACGAGGTGGCGATGATCCTCGGCGCGCAGACCTATCACGGCGCCCACGCCGCCCCCGCCCATTCCCTCGTGCTGACCGACGGCGGCGCCATCGAGGAAGTGCGCCGGAGATTGCTGCCGGCGTAGGGGGCGGGCGAGTCAGTCGTCACGCGCTGTGGAACCATCCTGCGTGCTTCGAGACGCGCCTTCGGCGCTCCTCAGCATGAGGGACACTGGAGGATGGCAGAAAGTTAAAGACCTCATCCTGAGGAGCCCGCGAAGCGGGCGTCTCGAAGGACGCACCGCAGCGGGTCCCGTACGACCTGACGCTCAGAACGGATGCTGGAACTTGATCTCGCTGCGTGCCGAGCTCTGGCCCGCGGCGCCCACCGCGTCGAGGCGCGAGAGCGCGAAGTCGGCGCCGATCGAGCCGGCGCCCTGCCGATAGGCATAGCCCAGATTGGCCGTTGTCGTGCGCTGATCCGCGCCCCAGGCGCCGGTGGCGGCGCTGTCCTCCTCGAGGCGAAGGCTGAGGCGATGGCTCTCGCCGGGACGGCCGCCGGCAAAGCCGCGGCCGACGCTGCCGGCGAAGGAGAGCGTCTGCGTCGCGAGCGCCGCGTCGCCGGTGGCGAGCCTGGTGGCGCCGAGATTGAGGCCGAGCTTCCAGCCGGCGAGATCGCGGCCGAGCGAGAGATGCGCCTGCTCGTCGAGCGGCGTGTCGAGGGTCCCGAAGGCGGTGCGGCCCAACTGCACGTCGCCGCCGAGCTTCCAGCCGACGAGCGCGCCGCTCTCCATCAGATGGCGGAATCCGAGCGCGCTCCGCACCTCGCCGAAGCCCTGGGCACTGTCGCTGGCAAGGCCGAGGGTGAAGAAGGCGTCGGCGCGGTTGATGCGGAACTCGCGGACCGGCGGCGCCAGCGCTGCGCCGCAGAGCGGACGATCGACGGCGGGCCGGGTCGGCGACGCGGCGCCGCCGGCGGCGGAGCAGGCGGAATAGGGATGCAGCCCGCCGCCATCGGCGGGATCGGCGAGCCCGGCGGTGTCGGCGGGAAGCGAGGCGGTCTCGGCCTCGATCATCGCCGCGCGCGCCGCGGGCGACAGAACAAGGAGCGCGGTCGCGAGCAGCGCCGCGAAAGGACCGCGCGGCAGCCGCGGAAACCCGCGATCCCGTCTCTCACCGTATCCCGAAGCCCGAGCCTGCTCCATGCTCGACCCACCCCTCGACGGAATAAATGAGCGACGGCTGCCGTTATCACTGAATTGGCTTTGCTGCGTCGCGAGACGAGGGTGGCGTCCGGCGGCTTAATGCCGGGTTAAACATATCTTGGAAGCCCGATGTCTCCTGTGGATGACATCGCGCGCGCGGCACTCCGCAAAAATCTCCACAAATTTCTCGCTGCCACTTTTCAAAGCAGCTGGCGGCATCGCCCTCACCCAGCTCCGGCTAAGCTCGCTCGCTCTCGCTAAGCCTGCGCAACCCTCTCCCCCGCGTCGGGGGAGAGGGAAGGGTGAGGGGGTGGCTTCAGTCTCGCCCGATATCGCTCTATATACCGCGCGTCAGAACATCCGTGCGCGACGCGGCGAGGCGCGAGGGATCGGCGTCGGGCGGCACGGTGCGAAGGATCTGCTGCGGCACCAGGCTGTCGCTGCCGGCGGCGACGAGGTGGCGGCGCGCCTCCTCGATGAGCTCGCGCTGCAGCGCGCCCGCCTCGCCGTGGCTGGCCCAAAGGCTGCAGTTGAGCACGAGGGCGCCGCCGGCGCCGTAGCTCTCGAGGAAGACCCGCGGCGCCGGCGCCTTGAGGACGCGGGCGTCGTCGCGCAGCATGCCCAGAAGAATCTCCCGCGCGCGGTCGAGCTCGGCGGCGGCGGGAAGCGTCACCGTGAGCGCGATCAGCCGGCCGGCGTTGCGGCTGTGGTTGCGGAGCGCGCTGTTCCAGATCGCGCTGTTCGGCGCGAAGACGAAGACGCCGTCGAAATTCTCCAGCAGGCAGACGAAGAGGCCGATCTCGCGCACCCGGCCGCTGATGTTGCCGGCGGGGATCTCGATGTAGTCGCCGATGCGGAACGGCCTGAGCCACAGCAGCATGATGCCGGCGGCGATGTTGGTGAGCGTCCCCTGCAAAGCCAAGCCGATGGCGAGGCCGGCGGCGCCGATCATCGCCAGGAGCGAGGCGGTCTGCACGCCGATCTGCCCGAGCGCCGCCACGAAGGCGAGGATCAGCACGGCGTAGCGCACGATCGCCGCCAGCACCGGCTGCACGGTCTCGTCGACGTGGCCGCTGCGGCGGAGCAGGCCGCGGATGATGCGCGAGAGCCAGGTGGCGATGAAATAGGCCGCCACCAGGATCGCCAGCGCGGCGAGGAGGCGCGGCAGGAAGGTGACCGCCCAGGTCCAGGCGGCGGCGGCGTAGATATCGAGATGCTGCGGCGTCAGATCCGTGCTCATGCTCTGCTCCTCTCCCTGCGTTTCCCCTCGCGACAAATATCGGCCGCGCCGGACGACGCGGCCGCCGCACGCGATCGCGGGGATCCTCGCACGATTTCAGTGAGGGTCCGTCCGCATGTTCTATAAGTTGAAAGTCTCATGGGAGATCTCGCGCTTAAGGATTGATATTAGGCCATAATTCTGATTTTGGGGCGGCGAATTAATGTCGCGATAACCATCCAGGGGTATGCCTGACAGCACCCATGGATGGGAGTTGCGCCATGAAGTTCACCAATATCGATCAGGCCTACCTGCGGCGCCGTCAGGACGTCTCCAAGAAATACGGCGAGCGGGAATTGTGGTCGGTGATCGATCATTGGCCGCTCTATTGCGGCATCGCGAATCTGGCGCGCTCGCTGGCGATCGCCGACATCCTGAAATCGACGCTCGACGTGCCGGGCCATGTCGCCGAGTTCGGCTCCTGGCGCGGGGCCAACCTGCTCTTCCTCGCCAAGCTGCTGCGCATCTTCGATCCCCAGGGATCCAAGGTCGTGCATTGCTTCGAGAGCTTCGAGGGTCTCAGCACCTTCGTTCCCCAGGACGGCGCCGCCGACACGACGCGCGGGAAATACAAGGGCTCCTACGAGGAACTCGTCGACATCATCTCGCTCTACGAGATGCAGGACGAGATCGCGATCCACAAAGGCCTGATCCAGGACACCCTCCCCGCCGTGCTGGCGGAGCAGCAGGAGCTGTCCTTCTCGTGCGTCTATTGCGACGTCGATCTCTACGAGCCGACACGGATCATCCTGGATCAGCTCCATCCGCGGCTCGCGCGGGGCGGCGTCTTCGTGCTCGACGAGTGGAACGCGGAGAATTTCCCGGGCGAGACTCTGGCGGTCCGGGAATTTCTGTCCCAGCACGGACGCTCCTATGCGATGGAGCATGTCAGGAACGCGCGCCAGCCCAGCCTTGTCCTGCGGAAGACCGAAGCCTAGCCCCGTGCGCGTCCGGTACATCTATTCCGCCTGCGTCGTCGTCGAGACGAGCGGACCAAGGATCCTTTCCGATCCCTGGTTCACGCCGGGCGCCTATGACGGCTCGTGGTATCAGTACCCGGCATTGCCCGATCCCATCGCGGCCATCGGCCCGGTCGATCTCATCTACATCTCGCATATTCATCCCGATCACTACGATCCCATATTCCTGCGGCGCTATCTCGCCGCGCATCCCGCAGCACGTCTCATCATCGGCGCGCAGCAGCCGCCATACCTGGCCAACCGGATGCGGATCGACGGGTTCCGGCCGGAGATCGTGGAGCGTCTCTCGGTCGGCGAGACCGAGCTCCTCATCGTTCCGAACCGGGCGGACAACGACCCGAAATCGGAGATCGACAGCGCCATCGCCATTCGGAGCGGCAACCGCTGCGTCGTCAACATGAACGACAACGCGTTCGTCCCGGCCCAGGTCGCGCGGATCCTGGAATTCTGCCCGGGCGGCCGCGTCGATTTCGCTCTCCTGCCCTATTCCGGCGCCGGTCCCTACCCGCAGACCTTCGAATTCGAGGACGCGGCGCAGCTGGCGGCCGCCGCCGAACGCAAGCACGAGCAGTTCCTCGATCTTTTCGCCACATACCTCGACGCGTTGCGGCCTTTGAAGGCGCTGCCGTTCGCCGGCAAATACTATCTGGGCGGCCCGCTCCGCCGGCTCAATCCCTACCGCGGCGTGCCAGATGCGGTCGAGCTCAGGGCGCGGCACGGCGACCGCGTCGTCGTGCTGGCGGATGGCGGGCAGGCGAGCTACGACCTCGATACCGGCATCGCCAGCGCCGAGCGCCATCAGCCCTACGATACCGCGGCGATCGACGCCTATCTGGAGGGGCTGGACTTCAACGGCTACGACTATGAGCGCGAGATCGTCCCGCTCCCATCGCGCTCGCTGCCGTTGCTGCCGGTGCTGATGGCCGCGAAGCGCAAGGCGCGCGCCAAGGTCCGCATCGACGATCCCTGCTGGCTCGTGCTTCGCCCGGAAGCCGGCCCGACCGCGTTCTCCATGAACCTCGCCGATGACCAGGCGCCGAGCATCCATCGCGCCGGCGAGACATTCGACGAGCTGTCGCCGCGCCTGGAGATCACCATCGATGAGCGATACCTGTTCGGCCTGCTGACCCGGCTCTATCATTGGAACAACGCCGAGGTCGGCTCGATGTATCGCTCGCGGCGCGTACCCCACGCCTATCTGCCGGAAATCTATCAGTTCCTGAACATGCTTCAGGTCTAGAGAGCTGCGTCCGCGATCGGACCGCCATACTTCGCCTCGAAGCGGCCCCAGGCGGCCCCTGACGCGCGTTTTGCCGCGTCGATGACGGCGGCGCGATCGACGGTCGTGAGCTCGCCGTCCTCCACCAGCACGTTGCCGTCGACCATGACGAGATCGACGTCCCGCGCATGGGCGTGATAGACGAGATTCTGCACGGGATCGAGCACCGGCTGCAATCCCAGCGCCTCGAAGTCGAGCATGATCAGGTCCGCGCGCTTCCCCGCCTCGAGGGAGCCGATCTCCCGCTCCATTCCCATCGCCCGCGCGCCGCTCATGGTCGCCATCTCCAAGGCGTCCGTCGAGAGGAGCGCCACGGGATCCTCGGTCTTGATCCGGGCGCAGATGACCGCCGCCCGCAGCACGTCGAAATAGTCGCCGAACATGTTGTCGATGCCGAGCGCCACGTTGATGCCGCGCTTGCGGAACGCATTGACCGGCGCGATCAGGCCGCGAAACGCATTCATCAGCGGACAATGCGCGACATGGGCCCCGGTCGCCGCGAGAATATCGATGTCGCTTTCGCCGATGACGTAGCAGTGGGTCGCCACCACGTCGGGCCCGAGCAGGCCGTTGTCGCGGGCGATCTCGAAGGGGCCGGCGCCATGCACCTTGCGGGCGACCTCGTGCTCGAAGCTGCTCCAGCCCAGATGGATGGTCAGGCGCAGCCCCATGCGGTCGGCGATGGCGCGGAGCGCGCGCAGCTGCGCCGTCGACGAGCTGATGGTCATGTTGGGCGCCAGGATCGCGGTGATGCGTCCGTCGGCGCGGCCGTGCCAGCGCTCGGCGAAGCCCTGGGCGCGCTCGAGCTGCGCGGCATTGGCGCGCGCGTCGAAGACGAACTCCCCCTTCACCATGCGATCGGGATCCGCATCGCCGATCATCTCGCCCATGGCGCTGCGGATGCCAAGCTTCTCCACGAAGGGCGCCAGCGCCTCGACGTCCTCCTCCAGCTCCATCACCGTGCGTGCAGCCGCTGCGCAGCAGCTCGACATAGTTGAGCCCGCCGATCGCCGCTCTCTCCTCCGGTGAAAGCACCGTCGACATCGGAAAATAGAGGCCGGTCGGCGCCTTGAAGCCCGCATCCTCGGAGCGGCCGCGGAAGACCGTATAGCCCACATGGGAGTGGATGTTGACGAAGCCGGGCGCCACCACCTTGCCCCTTCCGTCGATCACCCGCGCGGGTTTGGGATGGCGCGCGGCAACCGCGTCGGAGGGCCCGACATCGACGATGCGCTTCCCCTCGACATAGACCGCGCCGGGATCGTGGATCGCCTTGGCGCCAGTCCACGGTGAGCACGGTTGCGTCCTTGATCAACAGGCTCATGTCATCCTCCCCGAATTTCCCGCCACTGTACCAGCGCCGGCTGGCATTGGCGCCATGATCGGCTATCCTGCTTCCGCGCGATCTTTGGTCGCGCGTCCGCACTTTTCCCAAGGAGCCCCACCATCTCCCCTCCCGTCGATCCCGTCCCCAGCGACGAGAAGCTGCCCAAGACCGCCGACGTCGTGATCATCGGCGGCGGCATCATCGGCGCCTCAGCCGCCTATTTCCTGGCGAAGAAGGGGCTTTCGGTCGCGCTGGTGGAGAAGGGCCGCGTCGCCGGCGAGCAGTCGAGCCGCAACTGGGGCTGGTGCCGCCAGCAGGACCGCGACGAGGCGGAGATCCCGCTCATCAAGGAAAGCCTCCGGCTCTGGGACGGTCTCAGCGCCGAGATCGGCGCCGACACCGGCTTCCGGCGCACCGGCCTCTTGTACGTCACCGAGAATCCGGCGGAGCTCGCGAAGTGGGAGCGCTGGATGGAGTATGCGCGAACCTACCAGCTCCATTCGCGCCTGCTGAGCGCGGCGGAGGCCCGGGCGATGACGCCGGGCTGCGACAGCAAATGGATCGGCGGCCTGCACACGGAAAGCGACGGCCGCGGCGAGCCCTCGATGGGGGCGCCCGCCATCGCCACGGCGGCGCGCCGGGCCGGCGTCACCATCCACCAGAACTGCGCCGCGCGCGGCCTCGAGACCGAGGCGGGCAAGGTCTCCGCCGTGGTGACCGAGCTCGGCACGATCCGCACGCAGAGAGTGCTCTGCGCCGGCGGCGCGTGGTCGAGCCTCTTCTGCCGGCGGCACGGGATCGACCTGCCGCAGCTCACCGTGCGCGCCTCGGTGCTGCGCACGGATCCGGCGCCAGAGGTCTTCGACAGCGGGCTCGGCACGCCCACCTTCGGCATCCGCCGCCGCCTCGACGGCGGCTACACCGTGGGCTTCCGCGACCAGGTGAGCTTCCACATCACGCCGGACGCCTTCCGCTACCTCCGGCAATTCTGGCCAGCCTTCTCCTACGAGCGCAAGCACATCAAGCTGGAGTTCGGCGCGGATTTCTTCCGGGCTCTCGGAACGCCGCGGCACTGGGCCCTCGACCAGCCCTCGCCCTTCGAGGCGACGCGCGTCCTCGACCCCGCGCCCGACCGCGAGCTCCTCGACCGCGTGCTGGCGAATTTCAAGGCGGCCTATCCGGCGCTCCGCGGCCTCAAGATCGCCGAGGCCTGGGCCGGCATGATCGACATCACGCCGGACGCCATCCCCGTGATCTCGCCGGTGGAGAAGCTCCCGGGCTTCTACCTTGCCACCGGCTTCAGCGGCCACGGCTTCGGCATCGGCCCCGGCGCCGGCCGCCTCGCCGCCAACATCGTCGCCGGCGACGCGCCCATCGTCGACCCCAAGCCCTTCCGCTATTCCCGCATGATCGACGGGACGAAACTCGCGCCGGCGTCGCGGCTCTAACCCCTTACCCTCGCCAGGTCGAGCCGCGGATCACGCTGCAAAAGTTTCCGCGCCGGAACGCCGGGTCCTTGTCCGCCAGCACGTCCGCCTTCACGTTGCCGAAGGTGGTGTCGGGCTTGTGCCTGATGCCGTCATAGACGGCCTGGATGATCTCTTCCTTGAAGCGAGCCGAACGCGGATGCGCGCGCACGACCGCCTCACGCTCCGCCCATACCACTGGCTGCAATCTACGCCGTCGCTAGCGCGCGGAGCTGGAGGCAGCGCCCGTCCGCTCGAAGGGCTTGTCGGTGAATTGCAGCGCGGCGAGGCGGGCATATAGCCCGCCCGCCTGGATGAGCGCCTCATGCGAGCCTTGCGCGACGATGCGCCCTTCATCCATGACGACGATGCGGTCGGCCTTCAGCACGGTCGCGAGGCGGTGGGCGATGACAAGGGTGGTGCGCGTTTTTGACAGGCGGTCCAGCGCGATTTGAACCGCGCGCTCGGACTCGGCATCGAGGGCCGAGGTCGCCTCGTCGAGCAGAAGGATCGCGGGATCCTTCAGCACCGTGCGCGCGATCGCGATCCGCTGCCGCTGGCCGCCCGACAGCCTGACGCCCTTTTCGCCGAGGAAGGTGTCGAACCCCTCGGGCAGCTGCTCGAGGAATGCATCGGCGGCGGCGACCTCCGCGGCGGCACGCACCTCGGCCTCGCTGGCGTCGGGCCGGCCATAGCGGATGTTCTCCAGGGCGGAGGCGCTGAAGATCACCGGGTCCTGCGCGACGAGACCGATGCGCCGGCGGAGCTCCTTGGGATCCGCATGCCGGACATCGACGCCGTCCACTCGCACGGTGCCGCGCGAGACGTCGTAGAAGCGCAGCAGGGTCTGAAACACCGTCGTCTTGCCGGCGCCGGACGGACCGACCAGCGCCACCGTCTCCCCGGTCTCGACGGTGAGGGAGAAATCGTGGAGCGACGGGCGATCCGGCCGCGAGGGATAGTGGAAGCTCACGGACTCGAAATCGACCCGGCCCCGCGGCGGCACCGGAAGCGCCTGGGGATGCTCGGGAGCGGCGATATCGGGCTTGATGGCGAGGAGCTCGAGCAGCCGTTCCGTGGCGCCCGCCGCGCGCTGGAGATCGCCGAAGACTTCCGAGATCGTGCCGACCGCGAAGGCGACGAGGATCGCATAGAAGACGAAGGCGGAGAGCTGGCCGCCGCTCATCCGGCCGTGCACCACGTCGTAGCCGCCGATCCACAGCACGAACGCCACGGCACCGAAAGCGAGGAGAATGACGACGGCGGTCAGGAACGCCCGCACCCGGATCCGGGAAATGGCGACGTCGAAGGATTCCGTCACGCGCGCCTGAAAGTCCGCCCGGTCCTTGTCCTCATGGGTGAAGGCCTGCACCGTCCGGATCGCGTTGATCATCTCCTCGGCATAGGCGCCCACCTCGGCGATCCGGTCCTGGGAGCTGCGCGACAGCGCGCGCACCCGGCGGCCGAACGTCAGTATCGGGACGACGACGACGGGGACGACGGCAAGGACGATGCCCGTGAGCTTGACGCTGGTCACCGCCAGCATGACCAGGCCGCCGAAGAGGATGAGAGAGTTCCGCAAGGCGAGCGACACGCTCGAGCCGATCACGGTCTGCAGCAGCGTCGTGTCGGTGGTGAGCCGGGACAGGACCTCGCCGGTCTTGGTCATCTCGAAATAGGCCGGGCTCATGGCGATGATGCGGTCGAAGACCGCCTTGCGAAGATCGGCGACGACGCGCTCGCCGATCCAGGAGACCAGATAGAAGCGGCAATAGGTCGACAGCGCCAGCACCAGGACGGTGGCGAGCAGGATGCCGACGGCCCGATCGAGCAGATCGGTATTCGATGCCTTCAAGCCCGCATCGACCAGGTAGCGCAGCCCCTGGCCGAGCACGCAGCACCGTCGCCGAGGAGATCACCAGGGCGATGCCGGCGCCGATGATGCGCCGCCAATAGGGCAGCAGGAATTTGGAGAGCGGCAGGAGCTGCCGCGCGACGCTCAGCGGCCGGCGCCGCGCAGCCGGGCTCGCGGCCCCTTGGATCCGATGCAAGGTTCTGATGGTCGGACATCTTCTCTTGACCCGGCAGGAGGTCTGCCGCCACGACGATCGGCGGCGGCGGAGCATATCCCAAGGCGCGGGCGGATGCCGGGCTAACCCCGTCACCAGCGCGCGGAGCTGGCGGTTCGCCACCGTCAGCATGGCGAGGTCGGGCGTCGGCGCCTGCAGGATCTCGCTGACGAGGGCATCGAGGTGGGTGAGCTCGCCGGCGTGGAGGGTGACCCAGGCGTCGAGGCCGGCGGGGCCCGATGCCAGCGCCTTGGTGGTGAGATCCGCCTGGTGGCCGTAGAGATCCTCGACGAGGGCGCCGACCGCGAGGCGCCGCCACGAGGTGTCGCCGGCGAGCTTGCGCGCCGCCATGCGCAGGAGATCGAGGCGGAAGCGCGCGCCGATGGCGAAGAACTGGCGGCCGAGCTCGACGGTGTCGAGCTGCATCGCGACCGCGCGGCGCACGATGTCGACGGCGGAGACCAGGAAGTCGAGCTTGGCGACGCGCTCGGCGAGCGGCTTCGGCACCGACTTCCCGGTCCAGGCGGCGATCCGCCGCTTGAGCTCCGCCTGCTGGGACTCCGGCATGCAGGTGGCGATCCCCTCGGCAAGCGCCGCCACGCCCGGCAGATAGGCCACGGTGATGGCGGAGATATCGAGGGTGCCGGGAAGCCGCAGGAACCACGCCGTGGCGCGCTCCACCAGCCGGCCCGCGGTCAGCAGCATCTCGGTCTGCACCTCCGCCGCCACCTTGTTGTCGAGGAGGTTCACCTCGCGCCAGAGCGTGTCGAGGTCGTAGACCCCGCGCACCACGGCATAGGCGCGGGCGATGTCGCCGGCGCCGCGGCCGGTGCGCTCCTCCATGTCGGCGACGAAGGTGATGCCGCAGCGGTTCACCAGCTCGTTGGCGACGCAGGTGGCGATGATCTCGCGCCTGAGGCGATGCGTCTCGATCTGCGGCCCGAAGCGCTTCGCCAGCGAGGTCGGGAAATAGGCCACCAGATCCTGCTTGAGATGGGGATCGTCGGGCAGGTCGGTCGCCACGAGATCGTGCGCCAGCGTGTTCTTGACGTAGGCCATGAGCACCGCCTGCTCCGGCCGCGTCAGGCCCCGGCCCTGCTGCTGCCGGGCGGCGAGCGCCTGGTCGTCGGGCAGGAACTCGACGGCGCGGTCGAGCTTCGCCGCCTTCTCCATGGCGTGCATGAGCCGCACCTCGGCGTCGAGGCGCTCCGCCGCCTGGGCCTGGGCCAAGGTCAGCGCCAGGCCCTGGAGATAATTGTCCGCCAGCACCAGGCCCGCGACGTCGTCGGTGAGCTCGCGGAGCGTCTGGTTGCGCTGCTTCATGGTGAGGTCGCCGGCGCTGACGCTGGCGTTGAGCAGGATCTTGATGTTGACCTCGTGGTCCGAGGTGTCGACGCCGGCGGAGTTGTCGATGGCGTCGGTGTTGATGCGGCCGCCGGCCAGGGCGTACTCGACGCGGCCGCGCTGGGTCACGCCGAGATTGGCGCCCTCGCCCACGACCTCGCGCGCGGATCTCGGGCGCGTCGACGCGGACCGCGTCGTTGGCGCGGTCGCCGGCGTCGGCCTGGCTCTCGCTCGTGCGCCTTGACGTAGGTGCCGATGCCGCCGAACCACAGCAGATCGACCTCGGCCTTGAGGATCGCGTGCATCAGCTCGGCGGGCGTCAGCCGCTCCGCCTTGATGCCGAAGCGACGCTCGCACCTCGGCCGAGAGCGGGATCGATTTGAGCTCGCGGTCGAAGACGCCGCCGCCCTTGGAGATCAGCTTCGTGTCGTAGTCGGCCCAGCTCGAGCGCGGCAGATCGAAGAGCCGCTGGCGCTCGGCGAAGCTCTTCGCCGGATCGGGATCGGGATCGAGGAAGATGTGGCGATGGTCGAAGGCCGCCGAGCAGCTTGGTGTGCTTCGAGCGCAGCATGCCGTTGCCGAAGACGTCGCCGGACATGTCGCCGACGCCGACGCAGGTGAAGTCCTTCGCCTGCATGTCGAGCGCCGAGCTCGCGGAAATGCCGCTTCACCAGCTCCCAGGCGCCGCGCGCGGTGATGCCCATCACCTTGTGGTCGTAGCCCGCGGAGCCGCCGGAGGCGAAGGCGTCGCCGAGCCAGAAGCCGTAGTCGGCCGAGACGCCGTTGGCGATGTCGGAGAAGGTGGCGGTGCCCTTGTCGGCGGCGACCACGAGATAGGGATCGTCCTCGTCGTGGCGGACGACGTCCGCCGGCGGCACGATCTTGCCGCCGACGATGTTGTCGGTGATGTCGAGGAGGCCGCGCATCAGCGTCTTGTAGCACTCGACCACTTCCGCCATCAGCGCCTCGCGGCCGCCGGACCGGCGCCGGCGGCGGCCGCTTGACCACGAAGCCGCCCTTGGAGCCGACCGGCACGATGACGGCGTTCTTCACCATCTGCGCCTTCATCAGGCCCAGGATCTCGGTGCGGAAATCCTCGCGGCGGTCGGACCAGCGGATGCCGCCGCGCGCCACCTTGCCGCCGCGCAGATGCACGCCCTCCATGCGGGGGCCGTAGACGTAGATCTCGTAGAGCGGCCGCGGCAGCGGCAGGAGCTCGATCTCGTGGCTCGCGAGCTTGACCGAGAGATAGGGCTTGGGCGCGCCCTCGGGCGTGCGCTGGAAGTAGTTGGTGCGCAGGCTCTTGCGGATGAGGGTCAGGAAGCTGCGGAGGATGCGGTCCTCGTCGAGGTTCGCGACCGCGTCGAGATCGCGCTCGACGTCCTGGGCCGACGTCTCGGACTTCGCGCGCGGCGGCGTTGCCGGCGGGATCGAAGCGGCGCTCGAACAGCCGCACCAGCTTCGCCGCGCATCAGCGGATATCGGGCGAGCGTATCCTCCATATAGGCCTGGCTGAAGGCGCTGCCGGCCTGGCGCAGCGCCTTCGCGTAGAGGCGCAGCACCGTCACCTGGCGCCAGTCGAGGCCGGCGCCGAGGATCAGCCGGTTGAAGCCGTCGCTCTCCATCTCGCCGGCCCAGAGCCGGGCGAAGGCGGCCTCGAAGCGGCCGCGGTCGCGGGCCACATCGACGCCGCCGGTGCGGCAGGCGCAGCTCGAAATCCTGCATCACCACGGGCTCCTCATCGCCCGCGGGCTGGATCCTGGTACGGCTCCTCGCTGATCACCTTGAGGTCGAGCTGCTCCAGCATCGGCAGCACGTCGGAGAGCGCCGCCGGCGCGCCGCGGCGATAGATCTTGAAGCGGAGCTCCTCGGCCGTCGCCTCGATCGGGCTTGTAGAGCGTGAGGGCCAGCGGCGTCTTGCCGGCGCGCACCTCCTCGATGCGCTCGATGTCGTAGAGCGCGACCGCGGCGGAGAAGCGCTCCTTGTAGGCGGTGGGAAAGGCGCGGCCGTAGCGCTTCAGCAGCGCCAGGCCCGCCGCCTCGCCCTGGGATTCGATCAGCGTCTCGGAGAGCCGGTCCTCCCAGCTTCGCCCGGCCTCGGCGAGCGCGCGCTCCACCGCGGCGACGTCGATCTCGCGCTTGTCGCCGCCGTCGCGCGGATCGGTGCGGACGACGTAGTGGACGCGGGCCAGCACGGACTCGTCGACCTGGGTATAGAAGTTCGAGATCTCGCCCTTGAAGGATTTCTCCAGGATCTCGCCGAAGCGCTGGCGCAGCTCGGTGTTGTAGCGGTCGCGCGGCACGTAGACGAGGCAGGAGATGAAGCGCCCGAACGGGTCGCGCCGGGCGAAGAGCGCGATGCGCTGGCGCTCCTGCAGATTGAGGATGCCGAGCGCGGTCTCGTAGAGCTCGTCGTCGGAGATCTGGAACAGCTCGTCGCGCGGATAGGTGTCGAGGATGTGGAGCAGCGCCTTGGCGTCGTGGCTCTGCGGCGGGAAGCCGGCGCGCGGAGAGCACGCGGCTCGACCTTGCGGCGCAGCAGCGGGATCGAGCGCGCGCTGCGGCTGTAGGCGAGCGAGGTGAACAAGCCCGACGAAGAGCCGCTCGCCGACCGCCTTGCCGTCGGGGCCGAACATGCGCACGCCGATCGCGTCCATGTGCACGGGACGATGGATGGTGGAGCGCTTGTTGGTCTTGGCGATCAGCAGGAGCGACGGCAGGCGCAGGAATTCCTGCACCGCCTGCGGCAGGGTCTTGAAGTTGCGGAGGCCGTCGAAGACCGTGTAGTCGTCGTTCCGGAGCACGCCGAGGCCGCTCTCCGGCACGATATCGACGCCGGTGCCGCCGCCGTCGCCGGTGCCGAAGCGGTATTCGCGATATCCGAGGAAGGTGAAGTTGTCGTCGTCGAGCCAGGTGAGGAAGTCCGCCGCCTCGGAGACATCGGCGGCGGGCAGGCCGAGCGCCGCCGCCGGCACCGCCAGCACCGCCTGGCGCGCCGCCAGGAGCGCGCCCGCGCATGCGCTGCCAATCCGCCACCGCGAACCGGACGTCCTCCAGCACGCGCTTCCAAGGTCGTCGTGATCTCGGCGAGGCGCGCGGGATCGTTCTGCTCGCTCACCTCCACATGCATGGCGGATTCGCGGATCGCCTCGCTGCCGTTGCCGCCGGTGCCGGGCTCCAGCAGCTCGGTGAGCTTGCCCTTGCCGTCCCGGCGCACCAGCAGGATCGGATGGATCACCAGATGGACGATGAGGCCGAGGCCGTTGAGGGCGGCGGTGACGCTGTCCACCAGGAACGGCATGTCGTCGTTGACGATCTCCACCACCGTGCGGCCGGCGCGCCAGCCCTCGGCGTCGAGGCGGGGGTTGAAGGCGCGCAGCTTCGCCTTGCCGGGCTCGCGCTCCTGGGCGAACTGCCAGAGCGAGAGGGCGGCGCCATAGAGATCGTCGGCGCCCCGGGGCACCACGTCCTCCGGCGGGACATGGTCATAGAATTGATGCACGAAGCGCTGGATCGGCTGGGCGCGCGGGCCGGCGAATTTCTGGGTCACCCGGCCCAGAACGCCGTCGATTTCGCTCCCGCTTCTGCTCTTCGGCGCGCAGGGCCATGGCCTCTCCTCCCACCCAGGGCGGTTGTTGTAACACCCTGGTTTATCGGCGCAACATGGCGCCAAAATGACGCCACTGCCAAGGGGGGTTCCGGGCCATGCTGCGCCGCCTTAGGCTCGGCCTACGCCGGTAGGGGGAGGATCCAGGAGATGACATCGGTCAAATCGCCGTTCCACCTCGGCACGCCGCCCGCGCGGCGGGAGGAGTCCCGCGACCTCAGGCGCGAGGGCGCGCGCCGGCCGGAGCCGCGCCGGCTGCTGCTGCTGGACGAGGCCGACAAGGAGGCCGCGCTCTTCTTCGTGCGCTGGCTGAAGGCACCGCACCGGATCGGCGCCGTCGCGCCTTCGGGCCGCCACCTCGCCCGCGCCATGGCCCATGAGGTCGAGAGCGCCGGTCCCGGCCCGATCATCGAATTGGGCGGCGGCACCGGCAGCGTGACCCGCGCGCTCCTCGAGGCCGGCATCGCGCCCGAGCGGCTCATCGTGATCGAGCGCGACGAGAAGCTGCACCGGCATCTCCGGGAGCACTTTCCGAAGCTCCGAGTGCTCAAGGGCGACGCGCGCGGCCTCCGCAAGCTGCTGGCGCCCCTCGGCATCACCCAGGCCGCCGCTGTCGTCTCCAGCCTGCCCCTCATCTCGATGCCGAAGCCGACCCGCACCCGCATCATCGCCGAGAGCTTCGCCCTCCTCGGATCGCACGCTCCCTTCGTCCAATTCACCTACGGCCTGACCTCGCCGATCGCCCGCGAGCGATTGGGGCTGAAGGGACGGATCGCGGCGAGGATCTGGGCAAACCTGCCGCCGGCCTCGGTGTGGAGATACGAGCGGCGGCGGGAGAGAGATGTGCGGAAGGTGGCGTGAGTCAGGAGTCTCGCCTATGACCACCATCGAGCGTCGAGGTCGCTGTCTCTGCGGCGCGGTGCGGTTCGTGGCGCGGGGCGAGCCCAAGTGGGTGGCGCACTGCCACTGCGAGAGCTGCCGCCGCGCCACCAGCGCCGCCTTCGCCACATATGCGGGATATCACACGGACGCCGTCGAGTGGACCGGCGAGACGCCTGGCACTTATGCCTCCTCGCCGGGCGTCGTCAGGCGCTTCTGCACGCGCTGCGGCTCGCCTCTGAGCTTCGAGGGCGAGCGCTGGCCCGACGAGGTCCATCTCTTCGTGGCGAGCTTCGAGGAGCCCGCGAGCTTCACGCCGAAAGGCCACGTCTACGTCGAGGAGCAGCTCGCCTGGGTGCATCTCGCCGATGGCTTGCCGCGCTACGCCAAGACGGCGCGCGAGGGGCCGCCCCTCGCCTGAACCCGCGTCCCTGATCTGCATCAATGCCGCTCGCGACGCGCGGCTCCTAACCTCATGGCGTACCGTCGATGCAATTGACCATGAGGATCTCTCGATGATCGAGACCGAGCGCCTTAGTCTCCGCGACGTCGGGCCGGGCGATGCCGGCGCCTTCTGCGATTATATGGTGGGGAAGGAATACTGGGAGCATCTGCCGATCGAGACGCCGGGCGAGGCGCAGGTGCGCGAGCTCGTCGAGCGCTGCCGGAGCGACCAGGCCGTGGTGCCGCGGGAGAATTATTTCCTGGCGGCGGTGCTGAAGGAGACCGGCGAGATCATCGGCGAGGCGATCCTCCGCGTGACCTCAAGGCGCCATCGCCACGGCGAGATCGGCTGGGGCGTCGACCGCCGCCATGGCGGCAAGGGCATCGCCACCGAGATCGGCCGCGCCATGCTGGGATTCGGCTTCGACCAGCTCCGCCTGCACCGGCTCTACGGACAATGCCGGGAGGAGAACATCGCCTCCCAGCGCATCATGGAGAAGCTCGGCATGCGCGAGGAAGGCGTCATCCGCGAGCACATCTGGGCGCGCGGCGAATGGTGGTCCTCCTCGCAATGGTCGATCCTCGACCGCGAGTTCCTGCGCATACCGATCCGAGAAGAGCGCTAGAGGTCGACGCGCTCCTCAGACACCGCCCTGCGCTCCGCCATGTTGAAGCGGCCGGCGAAGATCGGCGTCTCGCCTGTCGTCGGGCCGGGATACTGCACCAGGAGGATGTCGCCGCCGGTCTCGGTCTTGAACTCGCCCTCGAAATGCGGGTCGGGATGGAACAGCATCGTGCCGGGCGTGTAGGTGACGCCGTCGATCACGAACTCGCCGGAGAGGATGTACCAGACCTGGGCGAAGCCGTGATAGTGCTCGGGATGATAGGCGCCCGGCGCTAGGCGCAGGATGCCGGCATTGGGCTCGGTCGGACGCTCGGGCCGGGGATGGAACAGCATCTTGCCGGTCTCGCCGGGCCAGCGGATCGTCTCCCAGTCCATGTCGTCGATGTGACGCGCCTCGAACGGCAGGTGATCCCGGCGCGAGGCCTCGCGCTTGGCGGTCTGCTGGGTCATCGGGCAACCTCCCTCATGATTTCCGGTTCATCGGGCGATCGATGTTGGCGTGGATACTATCATAGCGCGGATGTCCCATGCCGTCCGGCGGGTTTTCGCGCCCGCCTGGGGCGGGTGACGCGCTCCGCAACGCAGGTCGCGATCACGAAGCCGATCCAGCCGATCGCGAGATCGCGGTCGGGAACCCGGCTCTCGGGCTCGCCGCTTTGCCGGCACGGATCCCTGTCGCAGTCCCACTCGTAGGTCCCGAGCAATAAACTCAGCGGGTCGCGCGAGCGCGCCGCCTCGTCGAGAAAGCCGACCGCCGGCAGTGTGGTGAGCCCGATCACCGCCGCGACGGCGAAGCTTTGACTCCAGGCCGCGCCATGGATCGACACGTGCGCCAATATGACGGCGCTCAGCGTGACGCTGATCACCAGGTTTATGATGCCGAATTGACCGGGCGTGATGAAGAGCGAGACGGCGACCGCCACGACGCCGGCGGAAAGCGCCGCCACATCGGTGTGGCCCTTGGCGACCGCGCCTGGCTCAGACATGGCCACCGGCGACGCTTGCCCGGCGCAGGCTGATCTCGATCATGGGGCGATCCTCCGCCACGTTGCCGCACGGCGCCCCAAGCTTAGTCCCGGCCGCGAGGCTATTCCAAGCCGGACCTGCCCGCGGCCGAGCGCGCTATCGCTCGCCTCCTTGGTGTGGTAAGCACGGCGCGGCGATCGGCCGCGATGACAGCCGCTGAGACCTGATATTGTTAATCGGTAGGTTAGCGAGGTGCCCGAGATGAAGCGACGGATTGGCGGCCGGCTCCCGGCGATGGTGATCAAGCGCTACAACGGGCGCCGCCTCTACAATACGGCAACGCTCGGCTACATGACCCTCGACGACGTCCGCGCGCTGGCGGAGGACGGGGTCGATCTCGTCGTCTATGACGCGGGCACCGGCGAGGACATCACCCAGGCGCTGCTGCTGCCGCTGCAGTAGCTCGCACTCACTCCGCCGCCGAGGCGATCTCCGACCGCGCCACACCAGGCTGCGGCGCGGTGTCCGGCGCCAGCACGCGGGCTGGCGGGAAGCGCACGCGCACCGTGGTGCCGCTCCCCAGCTTGCTCTCGATCTCCAGCACGCCGCCGTGCAGCTCCATGAAGGTGCGCGAGAGCGCGAGGCCGAGCCCCGCCCCGCGCTTGCTACCGCTGGCGCCGGCGCCCGCCTGCTCGAAGGGGCGGCCGAGCCGGGCGATGTCGGCGGCGGGAATGCCGATGCCGGTGTCGGCGATCGTGATCCAGAGCCCGTCCTCGGCGACGCCGGCGGCCAGCGCGATGCGGCCGCCCGCAGGCGTGAACTTGACGGCGTTGGAGAGCAGGTTGAGCAGGATCTGCTTCACCGCGCGGCGATCGGCGCTCAGCAGCGGCAGCGACCCGTCGAGGCTTGCCTCGATGACGAGGCCGCTCTGATGCGCGGTGGCGGCGACCAGGCGCACCGCCTCGTCGACGATCTGCCCGATGACGACCTGCTCCTCGGCGATGCGGTATTTGCCGGCCTCGATCTTGGCGATGTCGAGGAGATCGTTGATGAGGGCGAGGAGATGCAGCCCGCTCGCGTGGATGTCGCCGATGTACTCCTTGAACTTCTGCTCGCCGAGCCGCTGCGGCGTCGAGGCGGCGATGAAGTCGGAGAAGCCGATGATGGCGTTGAGCGGCGTGCGCAGCTCGTGGCTGATGTTGGCGAGGAAGCTCGACTTCGCCTGGCTGGCGTCGAGCGCCTCGCGCTCGCGCGCGCGCAGCCGCGCGTCAAAGGCAAGGCGGCCGTTGATCAGGAAGCAGATGATCCAGATCGAGCCGATGGCGATGGCGCGATTGAGGAGCGACATCTCGCCGACGCCGCCTCCCGGCGAGATGAAGGCCGGGATCACCGTCAGTACCGTCGCCAGCACGGAATAGGCCAGCAGCGCGCGCCGGCTCGGCACCAGCAGGCAGAGCGCCAGCAGCACCGGGTAGACGATGCCGTCGGCGATGCCGGGCGGCGTCAGCGCGTCGAGCACGAAGGCCGCCGCCATGCTGAGCACGAGGGCTCCATGGAGGTAGGCTGAGTTCAGGCGCTCGAGGACCAGTCGCACCAGGCTCCATCCTGCGTTGGACGTCAGGCCGCGGCCGCCCGCGGTCGGGATATGAGTGGGAAACTGAGGGTGATCCCTAGAAGTTTAGAGATCGCTAAAGCAGCCGCGCGATCCCCAGATGCGGTATAGCTCTGGCGCGAGACCCACTACCGGTCGCTCTAGCATTCCTGAGGGCAGCCATGCGCCCGCCAGCCGCCGACGAATCCCGCTAGAAACTCCAACCGGAGAAACACCTGCCATGCCGACCGTCGATTATTTCCTGAAGATCGAGGGCATCCCCGGCGAAAGCCTCGACACCAAGCATCCGCAGGAGATCGTGGTGGAGGCCTGGAGCTTCGGCGAGAGCGAGGCGGCGAGCGCCTCCGGCAGCAGCGGCGCCGGCGCGGGCAAGGTCAAGTTCCGCGACTTCCACTTTGCCGCCGCGGTGAGCAAGGCGACGCCCAAGCTGATCGAGGCCTGCGCGACCGGCCAGCACATCAAGAGCGCGGTGCTCACCTGCCGCAAGGCGGCGGGATTCCAGCTCGAGTTCCTGGTGCTGAAATTCTCCGACCTGGTGGTCGCCTCCTACGAGACCGGCGCCGCCGCCGAGAGCGAGACGGCGCCGATCGACCACGTCGCGCTTGCCTTCGCCAAAGTCGAGGTCGTCTACACCGAGCAGAAACCCGACGGCTCCGCCGCGCCCCCGATCCAGGTCACGGTGTAGATCGACAAGGGTCCCGGCCGACCCTAGCGCAATTCACGCCGTCATGGCCGGGCTTGACCCGGCCATCCACGAAATTTTCGCTTTCAGGACGTGGATGCCCGGCACAAGGCCACGGCTGTCCGGTTGAGTTTATGTGGACGAAGCGCATGGCGTTGATTCTACTCGGTCCAGGACGTCGGCAAACGATCCGGGACACGAGAAGAGGTTCAGCGCCATGCGGCATCAGAATAGCGTTTTCCATTCGGTTCTGAAGCATGTTCCTTGGCCGACGTTTGATCGGCTGGTGGCGCGGCATGGAGCGGATGGACGGGTTCGCCGGCTGACGACGCGAAGCCAGTTTGTGGCGCTGCTCTATGGCCAGCTTTCGGGCGCCGCGAGCCTGCGCGAGATCGTGACGGGGCTGGAGAGCCACGCCGCCCGGCTCTACCACCTGGGCGCGGATCCGGTTCGGCGCTCGACCTTGTCCGATGCGAATGCGCAACGGCCTGCCGGGGTCTTTGCCGAGCTGTTGGCGAAGATGATGAAGCAGGCCCATCGCGGGCTCCGCCGTAAGCTTGCCGAGACCACCTATCTCATCGACGCCACGGGCGTGCGGCTGAACGAGCACAGTGCCGGCTGGGCGCGGTTCTCGGCCGGGGTGTGCGGCGCCAAGGTGCATGTCATCTACGACGCCGATGCCGACCGGCCGATCTACGCCGCGGTCAGTGCGGCAAACGTCAACGACATCACCGTGGCCCAGCAGATGCCGATCGAGGCGGGGGCCACCTATGTCTTCGATCTCGGCTATTACGACTATGCCTGGTGGGCCAGGCTCGACGCCGCCGGCTGCCGGATCGTCACCCGGTTCAAGTCCAATACGCCGCTCGACTTGGTGGAAGTGCTGCCGGTGCCGCGGGGCAGCACTATCCTCTCCGATCGCATCGGCTTCCTGCCCGCTCGCCAAGCCAGGAACCGCCGCAATCCAATGCAGCAGGCGGTGCGCGAGGTGCGGCTCGTGACCGACACCGGCAAAGTGCTGCGTATTCTCTGCAACGATCTCGACGCCAGCGCCCAGGAGATCGCCGATCTCTACAAGCGGCGCTGGGCCATCGAGCTGTTCTTCCGCTGGGTCAAGCAGACCCTCAGGATCACCCGCTTCCTCGGCACCTCCGAGAACGCCATCCGCATCCAGATCGCCGTCGCCCTGATCGCCTTCCTGCTGCTCCGCCTCGCTCAATCCGCCCAGAAAGGCCTCCACGGCCCCCTCGCCTTCGCCAGGCTGGTCCGCGCCAACCTGATGCACCGCAGACGCATCGACCGCCTGCTCCACACCGAGCCAACCCCAATACTCAACCCCAATCAATTGCTGCTCCAATGGAGCTGAAACCGGAACCGGACAGTCGTGGCACAAGGCCGGGCATGACGTGGTAAGTGGCGCAGTCAACTATCCTCTATCCTCCGCGCCGGCCCGCTCCTCACTCCTCGAAGAAGGCGAGGGTGCGGATCTCGATGCTCTCGCGAGGTGGCGCGTTGGCGGGCGTGGTGGGGTCGTCGAAGGCGGTGTGGAGGGAGAAGCGGGCGCGGCCGTCGGTCTTGCTGTCGTAGCACTTGATCAGGACCGCCTCGTTCCGCTGCATGCGCGGAAAATAGTACCAGCGATGTTTGGCGCTGTGGACGCCGTAGTAGATCTCGCCGGTGCGGTCGGCATAGATGAGATCGCAGGTGACGAGGTCGGCGGGGGCGACGCTGCTGGCGTCCGCGAGCGCCAGCGGCCAAGCCTCGACGGGGCCGCGGATCGGCCGCCAGACGTTGATCTCGACGAAGCGACGCCGGAGCCGCTGCTCCGCTTCCTCCGCCGGCAGCAGATCGCGCACGCGCTGCGGACCCGACCTCTCGGTGTAGTCGTTGTGCACCATCTGCACGGGGGCGCGGTAGCCGCGCTCGACCGCGCGCTCGGCGGTGCGGACGGTGTGATCGAAGACGATCACCTTGGCGGCGCCGGTGGCGCGCGCCACCAGCCGCTCGATCTCGGGATAGTAGGTCTGGCGGACCTCCGCCTCGTCGTAGAAATCCTTCACCTCGGTGTCGTGGCGCGCCAGCAGGAATCCCTCGCGGTCGAGGGAGAGATCCCCGGCGATCGGCCGCGCGTTGGCGATGCGGGTGGGAAAGCTGCCGTAGTTGCCCTCGCGCCGCACCAAGCCGGTGCCCGGCGGCGGGTTGTAGGTGACCGGCTTCACCTTGGCATCGGCGAGATATGTCAGCGGCGCCTCGACATATTCGGAAACGCCGGTGACGCGGGCGGCGGTGCTCTGAGCGGCCATGAGAAGCTCCTGACGGGGTTCTACAGACGAACGCGGTTGGATGTCATCGAACTACCGACATTTCATCTAGGCTGCTTCCGGGTCCTCCGCAAACAAACTTAGTGCATGGCATGCATTAGAAAATGTTGGGCTCCCAAGATCCGGGCGCCGCGCGATCTGCTCTGCCTCTCGAGGGCCCGTGACGACCTCCGTGCCCCCCCCGTGTCTCCGTGGTAAGTCCCTAAAAACGCCGCAGGCTCGCAAGCCTAGCGAGCGTCCCGTTCCGCGTCTGAGAATCGCGCCCGCTGCCGCCGGCGATGAGGGGCTTGCCGATACGCTGCAGGACATGCTCCGGCGCGCCGGCCATCGGCTCCTGCTCCGCGGGACTGCAGAGCTCCAGCAAGCCGCAGCCGCGGCAGACCTCGCGAGATCCGCCACCGCATCCCGTCACGTCGATGCAGGCCTGCCGCAGACTCCGCGGCGACATCCGGAGGTAAGGGCTGATCTCGAGCTTTTGAAATCATATTCTTGACTTTCCGAGAACCGCGGGGCGCGCTGCCAAGGCAGCATGCGCCGAGTTCGGCTGCGCAGGCTGTGAGCCTTATCACACATTTTTCTGCGCCAGCGCCGCCAGCGCGTCATGGACGGCGCGGTCGATGGTGAGACCCTCGCGCAGCGCCTTCTCGCGATGACGGAAGGCACGCTCGGACGGCAGACGGATCTCGTCCACCCCCGCCTGGCGCGGCGTTGCCTTGATGCGATCGACGAGCGCGTCGAGCTCGCGCTTGAACTCCTCGAGAGGCACCAGCAGGTCGGGCTTCATGACGATGAAGAGACAGCCGTTGTCGTGGTCGAGATCCCGGGCCGAGCCCGCCAGCACGCCCAGCGCCTGCACGACGAAGCCGAGGCCGAAGCCCTTGTAGCCGGCGAAGGGCAGCAACGCGCCGTGCTTCGCCCGAGCCGGATCGCGGGTGGGGTTGCCGTCGACGTCGATGGCCACGTTCTCCGGCAGCAGCTCGCCGATCCGCTCGCGGAACTGCAGCTCGGTAAACATGAAGGCGGAGGTGCCCATGTCGAAGACGACGGGGCCGCGCCCGCCCGGCAATCCCACGGCGATCGGGTTGGTGCCGAGCGCCGGTCTGGTGCCGCCGAGCGGCGCCACCAGGCGGCTGGCGCTCGCGGTGTGGATGCCGACGAGATCGGCGCGGGCGATCATCTCGACGAAATAGGCGCCGCGCCCGCTCATCCAGGTGTTGGTGACGCCCACCACCGCGACGCCCAGTGTCGCCGCCTTGGCGATCGCCGCCTTGGTCGCGTGATGGAGCGCCAGCATGCCGTTGTTGTTGCCACCGTCGTAGAGCACGGAGACCGCGGTCTCCCGCAGCACCGTCATCTTCTGGCGCGGCAGCGCGAAGCGGGCGCTCTCGGCGAGATTGAGCAGCTTCGCGAGGCCGGAATACTCGTAGCCGCAGAGCGCCGCGTCGATCACGTGATCGGTGACGATCCATGCCTCCTCGGCGTCGTAGCCGATGCCGCGCAGCGCCGCCTCGCCAAGCGCTCGCGCCGCATCGACGCTCAAATGGATCCGATCGCTCCGCATGTCCGGCACGCCTCCCACGCTGCTTCTTATCTCGCGCAATTCCATACGCGGGTTTGCCGATCACGGCAACCGGACGGAAGCCTATCGCGCTATTTCTGCGTCACCACCGGTGCCGGCCGCTGCGCCGACCAGCAGCTGCGCGCATCGTGACACTCCTTGGTAGCCGCCAAGATCGCGTGCAGCGCCGCCTTTTCCGCAGCCGGAAGCGCCGCGAACGTGTTGCGGAGCTCATAGGGATCGGCGGCGAGATCGTGATATTCCTTGAGACCGTCGTTGTATTCCACATAGACCGACGTCCGCCCGCGGATCGCCTCGTAGCCCACGGGATTGCCGCTGCGGGCGCCGGGCGCGTCGGGATCGCGCGGATCGCGATGTGGGCCATGATGCTCGATCAGCGCCACCGAGCGCCATTCCGCCACGCTCTCGCCGCGCAGCAGCGGCACCAGGCTGCGGCCGTCCACGGTGGCGGGCGCCGCGGCGAATCCCAGCTCGGCGAAGGTCGGGCAGAGATCGACGTTCTCCGTGACCTCCTCCACCCGGCGCCCCGCCGGGATCCCCGGCCCGGTGACGATGAGCGGCACGTGGATGTCCATGTCGTAGGCGCGTCATCTTGCCGGGCATCATCCGATGCTCGCCCATATGGAGCCCGTTGTCGGAGCTGAAGACGAAATAGGTATTCTGCGCCTGACCGCTGGCGGCGACCGCCGCCTGCAGCTGGCCGATCATGGCATCGACGGCAAGGACGGACTGGGCGCGCATGCGGTAGGCCTTGTCGATCGCCGCCTTGTCGGCGCCGGTGAGCGCCGGCAGCTTGCGCACCCAGTCCGGCATGCTGGTGTCCGGGGCGACGTCGAAGGCGGGCGTGCGCGGCGCGGCCAGGCCCGGCAGCGCATCGGCATCCCGCGGCGCCGGAATATAAGGCGCGTGGGGCGCGAAGGTCGCGATCTCGATCAGGAACGGCGCGCCCGCCGCCTGCTTGATGAAGCGCGTGGCGATCCCCGAGAGCACGTCGGTCAGGTAGTCGCCGGGGCTGTCGCCGAAGCGGACGACCTTGCCGTCCTCGTTGAGGGCGTATTTGAACTCGCGATAGGCCGCGCCCGCCACCGCCCAGGAGGTCCAGCCCGGCGCCGGCGGATGCTGCCGCGGCTCATAGCCGTTGAGGTACTTGCCCAGCATCGCCGTGCGATATCCCGCGGCGGCCAGCGCCTTGGCGAAGGTCACCTGCTCGTTGCCGCGGTTGCGGAACACGAGATAGCCGCCGTCATCGTGGCCGTTGGTGAAGACGCCGGTGTCGTGCGGATAGCGCCCGGTGAAGATCGACGAGCGCGACGGGCAGCAGAGTGAATCCGTGACGAAATAGTTGGCAAAGGTGACGCCGTCCTTCTGCATCTGCAGGACGTGGGGCATGTACTGCACCAGGTTCCAGGCGAGATCGTCGGTGAGGACGAAGACGATATTGGGCCGTTTGGCGCCCGGCGGCAGCGGCGGCACCATCGTCGGCACGGTGGGTGCCGCCGGCACAACAGGGGCGCTTGGCGCGGCCACTGTCGGCGCCGCGACCGCCGGCGCTGCGGCGGATTTCGCGGCGCCGAATCTGGGATCGCCTGCCTTGCAGGCCGCTACCACCTGGGGATCGACGGCGGGGAGCGGCAGGCGTGCCCGGCGCGGCTGCGGCGTTCCCTGCATGATCGGATCGACGCAGTCGAGCTTGAGCCCGTTGCCGCCGCGAGCATCGCCGGGCGTGAAGCCCGCGCTCTCGCAGGCCGCGGTGATCTCGGCGCAGGGCGCCGGCGCCGCCGACGCGGCCGATGCAGCGCCGAGCCCGGCGAGCCCCGCCCAGAGAAGGCCGACGCCCAGCCGATTGCCCCGCATGATCAGGCTCTCCGCTTGATGGTGGCGACGCGCAGATCCGCTACTGCACTTGCAGGCGCGATTTCATGAGCACGACCACGTAGGGATTCCACGTCGAGAGGACATAGTACAGCTCGAGCTCGCCGCCGCGAAGCCGCGTCCAGCGCTCCACCACGTAAGGCGCGTAGGCGCCGCCGTGGACGGCGCCGGGATTCGCCTGGCCCTTGCCGATCACCGGCCCGGCCAGGCCGTCGTCGGGAACCGCGCGAGGATCGTGGATGAACTTGCCGAGGGCGCCATCGCGCACGGCGTTGAAGATGATCTGCGGCGGACTCCAGGGGCCCCAGGGCGTGCGGGAATAGGAGAACTCGATGCCGGCGGGATCGCGGCTGTCGTAGGTCATGAGCCAGAGGCCGAGATCCCCGCACCAGGTCACCGAGAGATCGCCGAGCGTGCCGTTGCGGACAATGGGCGTGGCGTCGGATTCCCGCTCGCTCCAGCGCGGCGCGCCCTGGGCGTCGAGGCCGGCGAGATAGCGCGTGCCCTGCCCGGTCTCGAAGCGCGCCGCCGGAACGATGGCGAGATAGGCATCGCTGCGGCGGTAGACGCCGGTGCCCCAGACGAAGACGTAGGGTCCGCCGGCGGGCAGGCCGGCCGTCGGTGCCGTCTCC
>CAVTDT010000026.1:0-9861 GCA_963733525.1 uncultured Alphaproteobacteria bacterium | reverse complement strand
CCATGCGGATGGGTCATATTATCAAAATTCCCGTCGCAAGGTCGCGGCCGCCCGATAGCGAGGAGATGATTCCATGTCACAGAACAGCATCGATCTGGAGCTTAGGACCGCGGTCACCGACGAGCTCGAATGGGAGCCGAGCCTCAATGCGGCGCATATCGGCGTCGCCGTCCGCGACGGCGTGGTGACGCTCTCCGGCCATGTGGAGAGCTATGGTGAAAAGTGCGCCGCCGAGTTCGCCGCCCGACGGGTGCGGGGCGTCAGGGCGGTTGCCCAGGAGATCGAGGTGCATCTCCCCGCCAGCAAGAAGACCCTGGACGACGAGATCGTGGCGCGGGCGCTGAGCCTCCTGGAATGGGATGTGCTGGTTCCGGAGGAGCGCATCAAGGTCACGATCGATCACGGGGTGATCACACTCGCGGGCCAGGTCGATTGGCGCTATCAGCGCGACGAAGCGGAGGCCGATCTGCGCAAGCTCTCCGGCGTGCGGGATGTCGTGAATACGGTCACGGTGAAGCCCCGGCCCACCGGCGAGGACCTGCAGGAGCGCATTCGCAAGGCATTGGAGCGGAGCGCCGACGTGGAAGCAGAGCATATCCAGGCGAGCGCCAAGGGCGGCAAGGTCGTGCTCACCGGCAAGGTCGGCGCCTGGATCGAGCGTCAGACCGCGGAGCGCGCCGCCTGGGCGGCGCCCGGCGTCATCGAGGTCGACAATCGGATCGAGATCGGCCGGCCCTGAGGCCGACGGCGGGATGCGCGCATGGATACGATTGTCCGACAAGTCTCGACGAGGATCGACCGTTTCCTGGCGCAGCATCACCCGCCGACGCCCTGCATCGTCCTCGATCTCGATATGGTGCGCGATCGCTATCGGGCGCTGAAGGCGGCGTTGCCGTTCGCCGAGATCTACTATGCCGTCAAGGCCAATCCGGCGATGGACGTGATCGCCACGCTTGCCGAGGAGGGCGCCCGCTTCGATCTCGCCAGCGCCGGCGAGATCGATCGCTGTCTCACGCTGAAAATCCATGGCAGCCGCCTGTCTTTCGGCAACACGATCAAGCGCGAGAAGGATATCGCCCACGCCTATGCCGCCGGCATCCGCCTGTTCGCCTTCGACAGCGCCGGGGAGCTGGAGAAACTGGCGCGGGCGGCGCCGGGCTCGCGGGTGTTCTGTCGCATACTCGTGCGAATCCACCGGCGCGGAATGGCCGCTCACCCGCAAGTTCGGCTGCGATCCGGCGATGGCGGCGGAGCTGCTGATCGAGGCCCGGCGGATGGGGCTGCGGCCCGCCGGCATCTCCTTCCATGTCGGGTCCCAGCAGACCGATCCGCAGCAATGGACCGTCGCCATCGCGCGGGCGGCGGGCGTCTTCCGCGCCTGCGCCGCCGCCGGCATCGAGCTCGAGCTGCTGAACCTCGGCGGCGGGCTTCCCGCGCAGTATCGGAGCCCGGTGCCGAGTCTCGCGACCTATGGCGAGGTGATCGCGGCCGCGCTCGACGACCAATTCCGCGACCATCGCCCGCACGTCATCATCGAGCCCGGACGCTATCATGGTGGGCGATGCCGGCCTGCTCCGCGCGACGGTCCTGCTGGTGGCGCGGAAATCCGCCCATGCCAGGAAGCGCTGGGTATATCTGGATGCGGGCCGCTACAACGGCCTCGCGGAGACGCTGGGCGAGCGCATCCACTATCGGCTGCGCACCCCGCGCGACGGCAGCGATGTCGAGCCGGCCATCCTCGCCGGACCGACCTGCGACAGCACTGACATCATCTACGAGCGGAGCGGTTACGCGCTGCCCATCGATCTTGTGATCGGCGACTGCGTGGACTTCCTCTCGGCCGGCGCCTATACCGCAAGCTACGCCTCGGTGGAATTCAATGGCTTCCCGCCGCTTCGAACCTACTGCATCTAGCTCGGCGCGCGGCGGCGCGAGGGAAGCGCGGCGCGTGCTCATCCTGGGCGCCGCCGGCCGCGACTTTCACAATTTCAACGTGGTGTACCGCGACGATCCCGCCATCACCGTCGTGGCCTTCACGGCGGCGCAGATTCCCGGCATCGCCGGTCGCCGCTATCCCGCGGAGCTCGCCGGGCCGCGATACCCCGAGGGAATTCCGATCGAGGACGAGGCGCGGCTGGAGACGCTCTGTGCCACGCACGAAGTGGACGAGGTGGTATTCGCGTATAGCGACGTGCTGCACGCCCAGGTCATGCATCTGGCGTCGCGCGCGCTCGCCGCCGGCGCCGATTTCACCCTGCTGGGGCCGGACCACACCATGCTGCGCTCCTCGCTCCCGGTGATCGCGGTCACCGCCGTGCGCACCGGCTGCGGCAAGTCCCAGATCTCCCGCTGGCTGTCGCGCCGCCTGCGCCAGTCCGGCCGACGCGTCGCCGTGATACGGCACCCGATGCCCTACGGCGATCTCGTGGAGGAGCGCGTCCAGCGCTTCGCCTCCCTCGCGGATCTCGACGCCGCCCGCTGCAGCCTGGAAGAGCGCGAGGAGTACGAGCCCCATCTCGCCGCCGGCAATGTCGTCTTCGCCGGAGTGGACTATGCCGCCATCCTCGCCGCCGCCGAGGCGGAGGCGGATCTCATCGTCTGGGACGGCGGCAACAACGATTTCTCGTTCATCCGGCCGGATCTGAATATCGTGATAGCGGATGCCTTGCGGCCGACGCAGGTTGTCACCCACCATCCCGGTGAGGCGGTGGCGCGCATGGCGGACGTGGCTGTCGTCAACAAGGTCGATGCCGCCAGCGCCCCCGCCGTCGAGCTGGCCGTCCAGGAGCTCCGCCGCGTCAATCCTCGCGCCGTGATCCTGCGCGCGGCGTCTCCGGTCCGGCTGGACGATCCCGGCGCCGTGCGTGGCCGCCGGGTCGTCGTGGTCGAGGACGGGCCCAGCATCACCCACGGCGGCATGAGCCATGGGGCGGGCTACGAGGCGGCGCGAGCGGGCGGTGCGGCGGTGATCGTCGATCCCCGCTCCGCGGCGGCGCCACTGATCGCGGACGTCTATCGAAGTTACCCCCATATCGGTACCGTGCTCCCGGCGGTGGGTTACAGCGCCGCGCAGCTCGCTGCGCTCAAGGCGACCCTCAACGCGGTTGCCGCCGACGTGGTGGTGGCGGCGACGCCGGTCGATTTGAGCCAACTAATCCAGTTGAACAAGCCGCTGGTGCGCGCGCGCTACGAATTCGCCGAGGCGGAGCAGCCGGGCCTTGGCTGGATCATCGACCGCTTCCTTGCAGACCATCCGGCCGTGCCGGAAACCAAGTGATGCTGGTGGTGCTTGCTCTCGGCGGCAACGCCCTGCTGCGCCGGCATCAGCCGTTGGAGCTCGACGTGGAGCGGCGTAATCTGAAGGTTGCCGCCGATGCGGTGGCGGCGATCGCGCGGCGGCACAAGGTCCTCGTGACCCACGGCAACGGGCCGCAGGTCGGGCTGCTGGCTCTGCAGGCCGGCGCATCCCGTCCTCTCGACGTGCTGGTCGCGGAAAGCGAGGGCATGATCGGCTATCTCATCGAGCTGGAGCTGGCGCCGGCGCTGCCGGGGCGCGAGATCGCCACGCTCCTGACCGAGGTGGAAGTCGATCCCGCGGATCCGGCCTTCCGCTCGCCGACCAAACCGATCGGGCCGGTCTACGATCAGGCGGCGGCGCATCGCCTGGAGGCGGAGCGATCCTGGACGATGATTCCGGACGGCGACGGCTTCCGCCGAGCGGTTGCCTCGCCGGTGCCGCTCAGGATTCGCGGAATGAGCGCGATCAGTGCGCTGTTGAAAGCCGGGGTGGTGGTGATCTGCGGCGGTGGCGGCGGCATTCCCGTGGTGGCGTCGAAGGGCGTCCTGCGAGGCATCGAAGCCGTGATCGACAAGGATCTCTCCGCCGCCCTGCTGGCGGAGGAGATCGGTGCCGACGCGCTGCTGCTGCTCACCGACGTGGATGCCGTCCGGACCCGCTGGGGCGAAGCTGGCGGCCGGCCGATCGCCCGGGCAAATCCGGCGCAGCTGCGCGCGCTGCGCCTGGCGCCAGGCTCCATGGGGCCGAAGGTCGAGGCGGCTTGCCGTTTCGTCGAGCGCACCGGCGGCCTCGCCGCTATCGGCGCCATCGAGCAGGCGGAGGCGGTTCTCGCGGGCACCGCCGGAACTACCCTGCGGACGGATGGCAGCGCCATGGAGTTCTGCTCGATGGTCGCGGCATCGCCGGAGGGGGATGCGCGACCATGATCTGCCTCAAGGCGTGACAGGGCCGGCCTCAATAAGAAGGCGGTCGGATATAGACGACGGATCTGGGATGGATGGGATGAGGAGCGCTGTGACGTGACGAGCGAGGCGGTGCCGCAACGGTTCGAGCAGCCCTTATCTCCCGGCGCTGGCGGCGCCGGAACGCCTGACGACTGGCACGCCGGCGTTCCGTTGCCGGCGAAGTACCTCTATCGGCGCTGCGATCTCGAGGGCCTCGCCTTCGATACCGTCGAGGAGCTGCCGGATCCACCGGGCCTGGTGGGGCAGGAGCGGGCGGTGGAGGCGGTGGAGTTTTCCATCGGCATCCGCCGCAAGGGCTTCAATCTGTTTGCGCTCGGCCCGAGCGGTACCGGCAAGCACACGCTGGTGCGCGAGCTGCTGGAGCGCCAGGCGGCGGCGGAGCCGACACCGCCGGACTGGTGCTACGTCAACAATTTCGCCGATCCGCACAAGCCGAAGCGGCTGACGCTGCCGGCGGGCCGCGCCGGCACGCTCCGCGATGCGATGGAGCACCTGGTCACGGAGCTGCGGGTGGCGCTGCCGGCGGCCTTCGAGCGCGACGAGTATCGCGCGCGGCGTGACGTCCTGGAGCAGCAGCTCAAGAAGCGCCATGAGGAGAATTTCGGCGGTCTGCAGAAGCGCGCCGAGCAGAAAAACATCGCCTTGATCCGGACGCCGATGGGGTTGGCGCTGGCTCCCACCCGCAACGGCGAGGTCATCAGCCCAGACGTCTTCTCGAAGCTGCCCGAGGCGGAGCGCGAGCAGATCAAGGCCGATATCGAGGCCTTTCAGGAAGAGCTCGAGGCAATCGTGCGCCGGGTGCCCGACTGGGAGCGCGAGCACCGGGAGGCGGTGCGCCGCCTCAACCGCGACACCACGGCGATCGCGGTGGGCCATCTCCTGGAGGAGGTGCGCAAGCCCTTCGCCGATCTGCCTGATGTGCGCGACTATCTCGTCGAGGTCGAGCACGACATCCTGGAGAACGCCGACGACTTCCTGGCGGCCGGCCGGCCGGCGGCGGAGGGCCTTCCCGCGGCGCTCGCCCATGCCGAGGGCGGCGAGCCGGCGTCGTTCCGCCGCTATCAAGTCAACGTCATCGTGGACAACGCCGGCCGCAAGGGCGCGCCGGTCGTCTACGAGGATCATCCCACACATCAGACGCTTGTCGGCCGCATCGAGCATATGGCGCGCTTCGGCACGCTGATGACGGATTTCAATCTGCTGGTGCCGGGCGCGCTTCACCGGGCGAATGGCGGCTATCTCGTGCTGGATGCCGAGCGGCTGCTGGCCGGCAGCTTCGGCTACGATTCCCTGAAGCGCGCGCTCCGCGCGGGCGAGATCCGGATCGTCTCCCTGGAGCATCTTCTGAGCCTCGCCAGCACCGTCTCCCTCGAGCCGGAGCCCATTCCCCTGGACGTGAAGGTGGTGCTGATCGGCGCGCCGATCTTCTATTACCTGCTGGCGGAGCTCGATTCCGACTTCAAGGAGCTGTTCAAGGTCGCCGCCGACTTCGAGGATCGCGTCGGCCGCACCAGCGAGACGACGGCGCTCTATGCCCGCATCATCGCCGCCGCGGTCCGGCGCGAGAAGCTCCGGCCTTTCGACCGCAGCGCCGTCGCCCGGGCGATCGAGCAGGCCTCGCGGCAGGCGGGCGACGCGGACAAGCTCTCGACCCAGATGCGCAGCCTGATCGATCTCCTGCAGGAATCCGACTACCTCGCCGGCAAGACCGGCGCGCCGTCGGTGACCGCCGTGGAGGTGCAGGCGGCGATCGACGCCCAGCAGCGCCGCGCGGACCGCATCTACCGGCGGCTTCAGGAGGAAATCGGCCGCAACACCATCCGCATCGAGGCCGAGGGCGAGCGCGTGGGGCAGGTGAACGGCCTTGCGGTGCTGACGCTCGGCGGTTTCTCCTTCGGCCACCCGAGCCGGATCACGGCGCAGGTCCGCCTCGGCCACGGCGAGGTCATCGACATCGAGCGCGAGGTCGAGCTCGGCGGGCCGCTCCATTCCAAAGGCGTGCTCATTCTTTCGGGGTTCCTGGGCGGGCGCTTCGGCAAGGTGGGACCGCTCTCGCTGGCGGCGAGTTTGGTGTTCGAGCAGTCCTATGGCGGCATCGACGGCGACAGCGCGTCCTCGGCGGAGCTCTATGCCTTGCTGTCGGCGCTCGCCGAGGTGCCGATCCGGCAGAACTTCGCCGTCACCGGCTCGGTCGATCAGCTTGGCCGGGTGCAGGCGATCGGCGGCGTCAACGAGAAGATCGAGGGCTTCTTCGACGTCTGCCGCATCAAGGGGCTCGATGGGCGCCAGGGAGTTCTGATCCCGGCCACCAACGTCAAGCACCTCATGCTCAGGCGCGATGTGGTGGAGGCCTGCGAGAGCGGTCGAATTCAGCGTCATCCCCGTGGAGACCATCGACCAGGGGATCGAGCTCCTGACTGGCGTTCCCGGCGGGCGTCACCGATCTCACCGGCAAATACCCGGAGGGCACGATCAATCAGCGGATCACGGTCCGCCTTGCGGCGTTCGCGGAGCGGGCCCAGCGGCAGATGCCGCATCAGCAGAGGGAGCGCCCGCGACGGGGCTCGCGCGAGCATGACTGATTTCGTGGTGCGGCGGGTGGTGATCGCCTGCGACGCCGTCTGCGAGAATAGTGGGGCGATCGAGACCGCGGTGCGGCTGGCCGCGCGCTGGGAAGCGACTTTGCACGGGATCTTCGTCGAGGACCCGGGATTGCTGCAGGTGGCGGGCCTTCCATTCGCCCGCCAGGCGAGCCTGGGATCCGCGGGTGCCGAGGCATTCGACGAGGCGAGCATCGAGCATTCTTTCGTGGCATTGGCGGAGCGCACCCGCTCGGCGCTGGAAGCGGCGGCGCGGCAGCGCGGCATCCCCTGGTCCTTCTCCGTCGTGCGCGACAATCCCTCGGCGACGGCGCTTTCAGGCGAAGGCCGGGATCTCCTGATCGTGGAGGGTATGACCCGGCCCTTTGGCGGCCATCTCCGCCTGGAGTCCCAATGGTCCGAGATGCCTTATGAGACGCACCAGCCGGTGCTCCTGGTGCGCGGCGGCACCGGGCAGGGCGGAGTCTTGGCGCTGGTACAGAGCGGCGACGATGGCGCCCGGCTCACCGTTGCGGCCGCGGCGAAGTTGGCGGAGGGTGACCATCGCCGCCTGACCGTTCTGCTCGCAGCGCCTGATATCAATGCCGCGAAGATAAACGATTGGGTGCGCGCCGTGTCGCCGGCGGTGGCATCGCGATGCCGCATCGAGGTGATCTCGAAAGAGCCGGGAGCGCTTGCGCGCGCGCTTGCCGGCCACGAAGGCGATCTGCTAGTGATCGATGCCGGCCCCGGAGTGAATGCACCGACACTGCCTCAAGAACCTTGTCGCGCAAACCAAGGCCGATGTGCTGTTCGTGCGCTGAGCAGCGCCGAGACGGAGCGCGATTTCTGGAGCGGCGATGGGCGCCCAATGGCGCCAGCCGCACGGCGACCCGCTACAATCGTAACCGCTTTCGCTGGCGCTGGAACGCTGGAGAAATACGGCAACCGCAAGATCTCTCCACGCAACTGATTGCGGGGGAGACCGATGTGGTTCGAGAGCCAGTCGCCAAGCGCCTCAACATTCCTCACAGGCAGGTCGCGCCGGGACGAGACGGCGAGATCGCCGCGGGTCCCGTCGGCGTCGCCGGGACCGCAGGACAGGCAACGAGGTGAAGATCAAGCATCAGGCACAGCTCATTGCCGACGTCTTCGTCTGGAGCGTGTGGCTCGCAGCGTCCCTCGGATCCTCGGTCCGCGGAACGTCGGGCGGCCGCCGGCGTTGCCAATGGGCATCTGGAGAGTACCTTCTCCGTGAATTCGGGACGCGCCATGGCGGCCTCGTGAGGAGAGCTTGATGGTCGATGTGCGGACGCTCCTTGTCGGCGCCTTGCGACGGATGAGCCAGGACAATCTCTCCGCCCTCGCCGCCGCGGTCGCGTTCTATGCCTTCCTCTCGATCTTTCCCGCTCTCACGGCGGTGGTGTCGTTCTATGGCCTGGTGGCCGACCGCGCCATGGTGGAGCATCAGGTCACGGCGATGGCGGGCATCCTCCCGCCGGAAGCGACCAGGCTCGTTGCCGCCTGGCTGCAGGCGCTGGTGCAGGGACCGCCCGCGCGCTTTGGCATCGGGCTCGTCGTCAGCGTGGTCTTCGCGTTCTGGAGCGCCTGGTCCGCCACCGGCGTGCTGATGACCGCCATCAACCTCTGCTACGGCGAAGCGGAAAGCCGCAGCTTCGTCCAGTTCAACGTCGAGGCGCTGCTCCTCAGCATCGGGCTCGTGATCTTCGGCATCGTGGCCCTGATCCTGGTGGCGGCGCTCCCGGCGGCCCTCGATCTGCTGCCGGTGCCGCCCGCGTGGCAGGGGCCCATCACCCTGCTGCGCTGGCCGCTGCTGGCGGGCATCGCCATTCTGGCGCTGGCGATCGTCTATCGTTACGCGCCGGTGCGACCGCACTCCCATTGGCAGCTCGTCAGCGGCGGCGCGGTGGTCGCGACCGTCCTCTGGATCGCGGCGTCTTATGCATTCGCCACTTATGTATCGACTTTCGGAAGCTACGATCGGACCTATGGCTCGCTCAGCGCCGTGATCATTCTGCTGCTGTGGTTTTATCTGTCGGCCTACGCCATCCTGGTGGGTGCCGAATTGAATGCCGAGCTGGAGCGCCTTACGCTCAAGCCGGCGACGACCGGACGTCGAGAGCTCGCTGAATGATCGTCCGCGGCCAAGGAGGTCGCCTTGTCTGCGACCACCCGGGCGGCGCCGGGAGACTATTTCGCGTAATCGAATTCCGGCAGTGACTTCAGGCTGTCCTTCGTGGCACCCGCCAGCGTGAATTCGTCATGGCCTGGATTGGCGCGGAGCTGATCGTAGCGCACCGCCACCAGCTTATTGCCCATGCCGAGGAAGCCGCCGACAGACAGCACGGCATAGACGCCGGAGCCCCCACGACCCACGATCAGGTCGTCGATCTTGCCGACGGTATCGTTGTTCTCATTCACGACCGTGCTGCCGACGACCTTCGTCGCGCGATAGCCGGGGGCGACGGCCTTGATGTCCACGGCCGAAACCGTCTGCGGCGCGCCCTGGGCGAGCAGCGGCGCGATCGTCATAACCTCGACCGCCATCGCCAGTACCGCCATCTTGATTGCTCTGTGCATCTTTGACTCCGAGATGAAGGGAAAAATCACAGAGCCTTAACGTCGATATCGGCGAAGCAGTTCCCTCTACCGCCGGGGTCGTCGACGCCCCGGTCATTCTATCGGCGCGGCGGGCCTCTTTGCCCATGGGCCCGAACACTGGAGAGACCGCGGCCCGCCGCGGCGGCAACCATCGCGGATCCCTATCGTTATCCTAGGGAGGGAGCACGGCTCGGTCCGCCGTCTCCTCTCGTGCGGACGCACCACACGCGGAGGTCCGATGCCGCAGCAACATCGTCTCAAGACGACGACACGCCCTCGGCGCGGAAGTGCCGACGGCGCATTGGTCCGAGCCATCTCCCTTGCGCTCGTCGCGATTCCCGGCCCTGCTCTTGAGCGTGGGCGCGGCGCAGGCGCAGACCGCGACTAGCTCCAGCCG
>CAVTDT010000025.1:0-19116 GCA_963733525.1 uncultured Alphaproteobacteria bacterium | reverse complement strand
GGGCGCGTGCTCTCGCGCACCTCGATCGAGAAGCCGAGGTCGAGGACGCGCTCGCCTGCCGGCTCGCCGGCGAGGCGCGCGACCACGACGTCGCCGGCGCGCTTGCCGATCTCGTAGGCAGGGATGCGCACCGTCGTCAGCGAGGGGCTAAGCTCGCGGGCGATCTCGAGGTCGCCGAGACCGGCGATGGCGAGGCGGCCCGGGACATCGAGGCCGCGGTGCTGGCATTCCATGAGGCCCCCGACTGCCAGCACGTCGGTGGCGAAGAATATGGCTTCGGTCTCGGGCGCCGCTTCCAGCACCTGCGCCAGCGCGCGCCGGCCTTCGGCAATGCTGATGCCCTCGATCTCCCGGGCGAAAGGCAGCGGCGCGCCGGCACCTTCGAGGACGGAGAAAAATCCGGCGCGGCGCAGCCGAGCGCGGTGATCGAGGCCGCCGACGAAAGCAAGGCGGCGCCGGCCGCAATCGAGCAGATGGCGCGCCATGGCGGCGCCCGTCGCCTCGTTGGAGAATCCGACCACGGTGTCGATGGGATCGCTGGTGAGATCCCAGGTCTCCACTACGGGAATGGCGAGGCCCTGCAGCATCCGGCGGAGCGCCGCGTCGCGCACGACGCCGACGACCACGAGTGCCTCCGGTTGGCGTCCGACAAGCGCGCGCACCAGCGCCCGCTCGCTCTCGTCGGAATAGCGGAAATCGCCGAGCAGCAACTGCAGGCCGGCGGCGCCGATGGCATCGCTCATGCCCTGCACCGTGGCAGCGAAGATCGAGTTGTCGATCGTCGGTACCAGCAATCCCACGATGCCGCTTCGCCGGGAGGCGAGGCTGCTCGCCGACAGGTTCGGGATATACCCCAGCTGCTCGATCGCCGCCGCGACCCTGGCCCTTGTCGCCGCCGCCACCTTGGCCGGCGCGCGCAGGACCCTCGACACCGTGATCGGCGAGGTCCCCGCCAGCGCCGCCACATCCTCGATCCTCGGTCGGCTCATGCCACTCCCCACATCCGGGCATGATCCTATCGCATATTTGCCGTTGACGCGCCTGGAATGGTAGCGCTACCATCCCCGTCGCGCTTGATAATCAATGGCAACGGCCAGGGAGGCGGCGGGATGCTTTCGGCCCGTGAGATCGAGCAATATCGCGAGACCGGCTACCTCGTGGTCGAGGACATCCTCGACAAGGCGCTGCTGTCCCAGTCGCGCCAGATCATCGCCGAGTTCGTCGCCGGCGCCGCCAAGGTGACGCAGCACGACAGCGTCTACGACCTCGAGCCGACGCACCGCCCGGAGGCACCCAGGGTCCGCCGCATCAAGACGCCGCACGTCAATCACCCCTTCTTCTGGACCGTCGCGAAGTTGCCGAAGCTGGTGGGCATCCTCGAGCAGTTGCTCGGCCCCTCCGGCGTCCGCCTGCACGGCTCGAAGATCAATCTCAAGGCGCCGCATTACGGCTCGCCGGTGGAGTGGCATCAGGACTGGGCCTTCTATCCCGCACACCAACGACGACATTCTCGCGGTCGGCGTCATGCTCGACGACATGCTGCTGGAGAACGGCCCGCTGATGGTGATGCCGGGGACCCACACGGGACCGATCTACGATCATCACGTCGGACGGCTATTTCTCCGGCGCCATGGACCCAACCGCGACCGATCTGGATTTCTCGCAAGCGGTGGCGCTGACGGCGCCGGCGGGCTCGATGAGCTTCCATCACGTGCGCCTGGTGCACGGCTCGGCGCAGAACACTTCCGACCGCTCGCGGCAGCTGCTGCTCTATGAGTATGCCGCCGCCGACGCCTGGCCGCTGATGGGCGTCAAGGACTTCGCCGATTTCAACGGACGCCTGGTATCCGGCCGCGCCTCCATCGAGCCGCGCCTTGCCGACGTGCCCGTGCGCATGCCGCTGCCGCCGTCGCCGCATCAAGGCTCGATCTACGAGAACCAGACCGGCGCCAGGAACAAGTACTTCAAAATTCGCGAACCCGCGTAACGCCGCGCGGCGCGTTCGGCGCTGCGGGCGGCGGGAGCTGCAACAGGGAGTATGCCGGGTGAACCGGCGGCTCCCGACATGAAGGGGGAGGAAATGGCTGATCTCGCATCCGCGCGGGTGCCGTCGAGCACGCTGAAGCATGTGATTGCGGCGGCCGCGGTCGGCTCGGCGCTGGAATGGTACGACTTCTTCATCTACGGCACCGCCTCGGCGCTGGTCTTCGGCGAGCTGTTCTTTCCGAATGGACACGACCTGGGCCGCGTGACCCTCGGCACGCTGGCGGCCTTCGCCACCTTCGCCGTCGGCTTTCATCGCGCGGCCGTTCGGCGGCCTGTTCTTCGGCCATTTCGGCGACCGCTTGGGCCGCAAGCCGATGCTGGTGGCGACCATCCTGCTGGTGGGCGGCGGCACCTTCCTGATCGGCTTGCTGCCGACCTATGCGGCGATCGGCATCTGGGCGCCGATGCTGCTGCTGCTGATGCGCCTGATCCAGGGCTTCGGCGCCGGCGCCGAATATGGCGGCGCGGTCATCATGGCGGTGGAGTACGCGCCGCCGGGACGGCGCGGCCTCTATGGCAGCTTCGCGCCGATCGGCGTCACCGTCGGCAATCTGATGGCGGCGGGCGTCTTCTACCTCGTCACCATGCTGTCGAAGGACGATCTCCTGGCCTGGGGCTGGCGCATCCCGTTCCTGGTGTCGCTGGTACTGCTCGGCCTCGGCGTCTACATCCGCGCCAAGGTGTCGCGAGACGCCGGTGTTCGCCGCGGTCGAGGCCAAGCGCCCGCCGCTGCAAGCGCGCCGGCGATCGAGGCGCTGCGGCGCCACCCCCGCAACTTCCTGGTGGTGATCGGCGCGCGGCTTGCCGAGAACGGGCTCGGCTACCTGTTCCCGGTGTTCGGCCTCAGCTACGTCATCAACACGCTGCACATGTCGCGCGAGGTCGCGATCACCGGCGTCATGCTCGGCAACTTCGCCGAGATCATCGGCATCATGTTCTTCTCGTGGCTGTCGGACAAGATCGGACGGCGGCCGGTCTATATGGGCGGCGCGCTGTTCTCGGCGGCCTTCGCCTTCCCGTTCTTCCTGCTGGCCAGACACGCTCAATCCGGCGCTGATCAGCCTCGCCTTCATCCTGATCATGGGCATCGGCGGCGGCGCCATGTTCGGGCCGCAGGCGGCGTATCTTCGCCGAGCTGTTCGGCCCGCGCCTGCGCTACAGCGGCTTCGCCTTTGCCCGCGAGCTCGGCTCGATCCTCGCCGGCGGCCCCTCGCCTTTCATCGCAGCGCTGCTGGTGGGCTAGATGGCCGGCGCGCCCTGGGGCGTCGCCTGCTACGTCATCCTGCTGTCGCTGCTGACCGCGCTCGCGGTCTGGTGGGGGCCGGAGACCAATCTGAGCGACATCGCCGCCGACACCCCGGCGGAGGTTATCGCGGAGCCGCGGACACGGGAGCGGCTGGCCTAGGGAGGCGGTTACATCGCGACCAGAACGATGGCGCCTTTCCACTGCCGCAGCACGGAGGCGACGGTCTCGCCGAGATAAAGCGCCTCGCCGACGCGCCGGCTGGTGGTTCCCGGCATATACTCCAGCACCTTGGACAGGCTGGTATCGAGGCAGACGGCGCAGAGGCGGCAGGCCTCGTTGAAGAGGATGTCGAGATCCCGGCACTTCAGGGCGAAGACGCCGAGATCGGCGAGGAGCGACTGCCCTTCGGCTGGTCGAACGCGGCGGCGGGGGTCCACCAGCGCCACCGCCATATCCAGAGATGGCTTTGTCATAGCGACCTCCTGCTGTGCTCTCGAGAGAACGAGGCGCGAAGGGCCGGGTTCCCGTTCCGCACACGCCGGGGACGCGGCCGGGGAACCTTCCCGGCGTGCAACCGTTGAAGCCGGGAGCCGCTTCTGAATCCGCGCGGGACCTCCCACCCTGGCGCGGCGGACCGTCCCCCTGCGGTCCGGCTCGACCCCCGGCCGGTGCCTCCCCTCCACCGCCGGGGGTCACTTCATGTGCACCCGACGGATCAACCGCGGGTGTCGCCGTCCAGCAGATGGCCGAGCGCCATCAAAGGCTCGACGCGGTCGCAGATGATCTTGAACATCGCCAGCAGTGGGACCGCGAGCAGCGCCCCCACCGCCCCCCACATCCAGTACCAGAACACCAGGGAGACCACGATGAGGACGGGGTTGAGGGTGAACCGCCGGGCCATCAGATGCGGCGTGATGGTCTCGCCCTCGATCAGGTGGATCACGAAATAGGTCGCCGCCGGCAGCAGCGCCCACCAGAGCGAGTCGTAGGTGAGAAGCCCCACCAGTATCAAGATCGCGAGATTGGTGAGCGGCCCCAGAATGAGGATGTAGTTGAGCCCGAAGGCGACGGCGCCCCAGAGCAGGGGATCGGGCAGGCCGAAGAAATAGGTGGCGACGCCGGTCGCGACGCCGACGCCGGCATTCATCAGCGTGACGGTGACGAGGTAGCGCGAGATGTTCCGCTCGATCTCGCGCGAGATCTCGACGATCTGCTTCTTGTCGCTGAGGGTCGGCACCAGCTCCACCAGACGGCGTAGGACGAGATCCCCCGACACCAGCAGGAAGAACAGCAGCACGATGGCGGTGCCGAGCCCGGTCACCATGGCGCGGGTACCGCTGAAGAGGAACCAGCCGACGTCGGAGCTCTTGACCACGACCGTCGACGAGTCCGCCGAAGAAGCGCCGGTGAACCGCTCGATCTCCCGGCCGACGGCGCGCAGGGCCTCGAAGGAACCGTCCAGCGCCGCGACATGCCGCTCGAGCCTCGGCAGGCTCTCCGGCGCCTTGGTGAGCCACGCGGAGGCCGGCCCCGACAGCGTGAAGCCGAAGCCGACCAGCACGCTCAGAAACAGGAAGATCGTAAGGATCGCCGCCAGCGGCTTCGGTATATGCAGGCGAGAGAACACCTTCATCACCGGCTGCAGCAGCAGATTGAGGATGAAGGCGACGATCATGGGGACCACGATCTCGCGGGCGGCATAGAGGAAGCAGACGACCAGCAGGCTGAAGATGCCGGCCAGCAGGAGCGACTTGGTGTCCCAGACCGAGGCGCTCTCCTGTTCCCTCCCGGGACCTGGTTCCTCCTGCTGATCTCGACCGATCTCCGGCACCGCCACGACGAACGCGCCTTTTGCTTTCATGACCGCGATCCGGCCTCTCGGGGCGCGCGGAGGTCGTCGATGACGGCATCGAGGATGTCGAGCGCGACGCGACACATCTCCGGCGCGATGGCCGACGCGGCGGTGATGCGCGTCCGATGCCGATGGACGATCGCCAGGGCGTCGGGGATCGCCTCGCCGCCCCCGCCCACCGAGCCCGAGGTTTCTTGCCGAGCCCGCAGACTGTCTTCCGGGGTTACCGGCGGAAACCCCGTCGGCGGCGGCGGATCGCGTGGCGGCATGGGAGCTCCGGCGAAGGGATTGTGGCAAGGCCAGCTAGGAAACGCCCTGGGTTGTGAATGGTTGCCAGACCCGCAGCCCTCACCGCGCGCCGGGAGGAACCCTTTTGCCGCCTCTGGGTTGAAGTACTTCGGCGACCCTGACGGAGGAGGCACCTCATGCGCGGCATCCTTTTGTGGGCGCTCGGCATCCCTATTCCCGTGATCATTCTCCTCTATCTCTTTCACGTGATCTGACGCGAGGGAAGCAGAGGCGCCTGTGCAATCGCCGGTGAACTCGCACGCCGTCGGCATCGATCTCGGCGGCACGAAGATTGAGATCGCCGTCGTCAACGAGGTCGGCGATCTCCTGGAGCGCATCCACCTCGCCACCGGCCCGGCCGGCGAACCCGAGCGGACCTTGCGGGAACTCATCGCCTGTCTCGGCGAGAAATTCCAGGCCGCGCGGGCCGCGCTTCCGATCAGCGTCGGTGTCGGCGTCGCGGGCCAGGTCAATCCCGGCACCGGTGTCGTCCAGTTCGCGCCCAATCTCCGCTGGCGGAATGTGGCTCTGCGCGAGCCTCTGGAGCGCGCTCTCGCCGTTCCCGTCAAGATCATGAACGACGTCCACGCCGCAGCCTACGGCGAATGGCGCTACGGCGCCGGCCGCGACTGCGACGATCTCATCTGCCTCTTCATCGGTACCGGCATCGGCGGTGGCGTTATCGCCGGCGGACGCTTTCTCCTCGGCCACAGCGGCAGCGCCGGCGAGCTCGGCCATGTCACCGTCGATCTCGCCGGACCGATCTGCACCTGCGGCAACCGCGGATGCCTGGAGGCTTTCGCCGGCGGATGGGCGATCGCAAACCACGCGCGACAGCGTCTCAAGGCGGAGCCCGCCGCCGGAGGATCGCTTCGCCGCCTATGCAACGGCGATCTCGGCGCCATCACCGCGGAAACCGTCGGCGAGGCGTGCCGCCACGGCGACGCTTTGGCTCTGTCGCTGATGCAGGGAGCCGGCCGTGCGCTCGGCGCCGGCATCGCCGGCATGATCAACGGCTTCAACCCCGCGCGCGTGATCTTGGGTGGCGGTGTGCTCGAAGGCATGCCGGATCTGCTGCCGCTCGCCGAGCGCGAGGCGCGAGCGCGTGCTCTCAAGGCGCCGCTGCGTGACCTCAGTATCGTCAAGGCCGCGCTCGGACCCTCCGCCGGCGCGATCGGAGCCGCCGCCCGAGCGCGCGATCTCATCCGCGGCTCGCGCTACGCCTGACCCGGCGCTGCGACTTTTCTGTGACCACATGCGCCGTTTCCACGGTTTCGCACCTGCCAGGAAGAGCCATCAACGGGCGAATGGTGACCTATCTGTGTTGGGTGCCAGTTCAGGCGCTCCGCATCTGGACCGCAACCGCTGGCATCGCCATCTTGGCTGTAGCGGGGTCACACACCTGAAGATCTGGCAATCGGCTGTAGCGCGCCGGCGGTTACCTGTTGCAGCGAACTAGAGACCGCCACAAGGCGGCTTCCGACAACTCTTCTCCTGATGGTCAACTCGGAGGATTGCGATGAGCGACAAGCTGCATCCCGAAATCATCAAGCACCTGCCTCATCTCCGCGCTTTCGCGCTGATGCTGACGCGCGAGCGCACGCTGGCCGACGATCTCGTGCAGGAGACGGTGGTGCGCGCGCTCAGCCATGCGGATCAATTCCAGCCCGGCTCGAACTTCAAAGCCTGGATCTCGACGATCCTGCGAAACTCGTTCTTCAACGAGCTCCGCCATCGCGGTCGCGTGACGCAGCTCAATCTCGGCGTCACTCACGAGGAGCCGACCGCCAGCGGCGGCCAGGAGGAGAATCTCGACGTCCGCGACTTCGAGCGCGCTTTCAAGACGCTGAGCGCGGTGCACCGGGAGGCCCTGGTTCTCGTGGGCGCCAGCGGCTTCTCCTACGAGGAGGCTGCCAAGGTGGCGGACTGCGCGGTCGGCACCATGAAGAGCCGCGTCTCGCGCGCCCGCATCCAGCTCCAGCAGATCCTCAACTCCGAGAAGGCGCCAGCGATCGACGTCCGTGCGGACGCGACCGCCAGGCGCGAGGATGCAGGGCAAGCGCGGTCCCGAGTGAGCGACGGCCGCGTCGAGCGGCGGTATTCCCCCGCGCCGGAGGCATGGGCACGGGAAACCTACTGACCGTCCATGGCCTGAGGGACCGCGCTCAGCACCGCGACCGGCAGCGTCCGCAGCAGCTGATCCAGCGGCATGCCCTGCTCCGCTCCCGCCGCCACGGCGCCGGAGAGGACATCGACGAACTGCCGGGCGACGGCGCCGTGGAGGATGGTCTCGGCGAAGATGTCGCCGTTCGCCCAAAGCACGCCGCGATCGGCGGTGAGCTTGCGAGCGAGCAGGCGCCCCACCACCACGACGATCTCCGCCTCGCCGAGACGCCGGCTGAACGCCACCACATTGTCCTGCGCCGGTCCCTCGACGGCGAGACGCTGATAGGCGCCCTCGCGGAACAGCTCCGGCAGCTGGTTGCGCAGGCGCAGCAGCGCGGCGGTGACGTGCAGCTTGAGGAGGCCGTCGCGCCAGCGCGCCTTCATCGCCGCCACCGTTCCCGAGCGCACGTGCAGCAAGCCCAGGCGCCGGCGCTCGAAGTCCACGGTACGGCGGTTGTCGGGATCCACCAGGCTCAGGTCCCAGAGCTCGCTCCCCTGATAGAAATCAGGAACGCCGGGCATGGTGGATTTGAGCACCACCTGCGCGAGGCTGTTTAATACGCCGAGCGGCGCGATGCGGGTGGCGAAGCGGATGACGCTCTCCAGGAACGGATTCTGCGGTCCGAGACCGAGGATGCGGTCGATGAAGGCGAGGACGGCGCTCTCGTAACGCTCGTTCGGCGATGTCCAGGAGGTCGCGACCTTCGCCTCGCGCATCGCCTTGATCACGTAGGCCTTCAGGCGCTCCATATAGGCGCCGAGCCAGCGATCCGCCGCCGCGAGCCCGGTGATCTCCATCGGCCAGCTGCCGACGATGGTCTGATAGATCAGGTACTCGTCGTTCGGGCTCGGCGCCATGCCGTCCTCGGTCTCGACGAAGCTAAAGCGGTTGAGCATGTGCCAGCGCGCGATGCGCCGCGCCCACTCATCCGGCAGCTCGCTCAGCACATTGAGCCGCGCGCGAACGTCCTCGGCGCGCTTGGTGTCGTGGGTCTCCGAAGCCAGCATGGCATGCGGCAGGTTGCGGGCGCGCAGCGGACCCTCACGATGAAACGCCTCCAGCGAGGTGCCGACATGGCGCGGATCCGCACCAACCTCGTTCAGCGACAGCAGCGGGACGTGGCGGTAGAAGAGCGTGTCCTCGACCGCCTTCGCCGTCACCGCGCTGGTGTACTGCTGGAAGCGCGCGATGAAGCGCAGCATCGCGCCCATGCAGGTCTCGTAGTGCGCCAGCCGCGTCTGGGCGATCTCCAGGGTCAACACCGCACGGATGAAGTCCAGCACCTCGACGTCGGTGCCGATCCAGCGCTTCTTCGCCTGCTGGACCGCCCAGACGATGTCGCGAACGTCGGCCTCGTCGACGCCGCGCTCGGTGACATAGGTGCGGTAGACCGGAAATGCCGCCGCGATCTCCGCCAGCGCCGCGCGCAGGCGCTGGCGCGTGAAGTCCCGCGAGAACCAGTCCGCCTCGGTGATCTGCACCAGAAGATTGGTCAGCACCGCCAGCTCGCTGGTGAGAATGCTGTCGATCACGCCGCGCTTGCAGCGGTAGGTCTCGTCGGCGAGGGAAGCGGAGACGGCGGTGAAGCTTCGCCAGATCCGCTCCAGCCGGTCGACGCCGGCGGCATCGACGAAGACACCGTTGGCGAGCGCCAAGTAGTCGTAGCCCGTGGTGCCGGCCACCGACCAGGCCGGGCGCAGCTGCTCATGGTGGGCCAGGATCTTCTCGACCAGCATATAAGGAGTGGGCGCCGCCTCGCCGGCAGGCGCTGACCGGCACTCCCCAACGAACATAGCGAGAATCCGGCAATACTCCTCGGGATCGGCGAGGCCGTCCACGTGGTCGATGCGCAGCCCGTGGATCTGGCCGGCGGCGATGAGCTCGCCCAGAAGCTTGTGCGTGGCGGCGAAAACCGCTGCGTCCTCCATCCTGAGGCCGGCGAGGTCGCTGACGTCGAAGAACCGGCGATAGTTGATCTCGTCGGCGGCGACGCGCCAATAGGCCGGCCGATAGGACTGGCGCTGCAGAAGCTCATGGAGACGGGCGAAAGTCTCGGCCTGGCCCGGCTCGCCGCGCCAGGCGGCGACCGCGATGGCGATCCGTGCCGCCGCGCCCTCGTGCTGCGCCAGCTCTGCCAGGCATCGCTTGAGGGAGTCCGACGCCGCTCGCGTCGCCTCGATGCCGTCGGCCTCGCGCAGGTGTCGCAACACCTCCGTCAGCCGATCCCGCTCGACACTCTCGAGTTCCGGCAATGCGCTCTCCAGCACCTCCGGATAATCCGCCGGCGCCAGTGGAAAGCGATGCTCGTAGTGCCAGAAGCTGAGGCTGCCCGTTGCGGGATCGAAGTGCAGCTCGATCTCGCCGCCCACCAGCGCGCCGCCGTAGGGCTGACCCAGGACCGGCACCAGCACCTTGCCGGCGAGCGCCGGGCGCGGCGGATTCCAGTCGATGTCGAAATAGCCGCTGTAAGGCGACGCGCTACCCCACTCCAGAATGTCGAGCCACCAGGGATTGTCGTCCCGGCCGATCCCCATGTGGTTCGGCACGAAATCCAGAATCAGGCCCATGTCGTGCTGGCGAAGCCGGACGCAGAGCGCATCGAAGCTCTCACGTCCGCCCAGCTCGGGATTGAGCTGGTTGTGATCGACGATGTCGTAGCCATGGGTGCTGCCGGCGCGTGCCTTCAGGAACGGCGACGCGTAGATATGGCTGATCCCGAGCTCCGCCAGATAGGGCACCAGCGCCGCGGCGGCATCGAAGGTGAAGTCGCGGCTGAGCTGCAGCCGATATGTCGCGACGGGAGTATCGAGCGGCGTTCTCGGAGGCATCTAGGGCGCGGCATCCGCGCGCGGACGCTCCACTCGGATCTGGCGCAGCAGCTCGTCGAGCCCACCATCGCCGAAGATCGCGCCGAGATCCCGGCCGAGCTTGCGGCGCCAGTTCGGATACTCGTCGGCGGTCCCCGGCAGGTTCGGCTGATCCGCCTCCCGCGCGAGATCCTCCATCTGCGCGAGAAACAGCCGGCAGGGCGTGCGCGCGAGGAACCGGTAGGCAGCGGCAAGAAGTGCCTCGAACGAGGCGGTGGCGGCCGGATCGATCTGCCGCAGCGCCGCGATCAATCGCTGGCGCTCGGTCTCTCGCAGCGCCGCCGCCCGCGCCCGCGCATCGTCATCGAGATAAAGACCGAGAGCGGCGCGCGTCGCCATGTCGCGCTCCTCCATATAGCCGCGGAAGGTCGGGAGATCGTGGGTGGAGAAGGCGGCAAGCGCATCGTCTGGATAGGCCTCCGGCGGCAGGAAGCGGCCGTCGGCGTCGGTGCCGAAGATCAGCAACCGGTAGGACAGGATGCCCTGGGCGCTCATGCGCTCGCGAAATCCCTCGGGCACGGTGCCGAGATCCTCGCCGACGATCAGACAGTGGTTGTCGAGACTCTCTGCCGCGAGTGCCGCGAAGAGCGTCTCCAGCGGGAAGCGAAGATAGGCACCGTCCCCCGGCCGCCCGCCCGCGGGCACCAGGAACACCCGGCTGAAGCCCAGAATATGATCGATCCGCAGCGCCCCGGCATGGCGCATGCTGGCGCGGAGGATGCGACGGAACGCGGCGCCGTCATCCTCCCTGATCCGCAGGGGATTGGCGGCAGCGAGGCCCCAATCCTGGCCATTCTCGTTCCAGGCGTCGGGCGGCGCGCCGACGTGAAAGCCCGATATCAGCCGCCCCTGCTCGGCCCAGCCCTCGCCGCTCGCCAGCTCCGCGCCGACGGCGAGATCGATGCAGAGGCCGAGGCGCATGCCGGCGGAATTCGCCCAGTCGGCACAGCCGGCGAGTTGCGCCTCCGCCTCCCACTGCAGGAACTGGTGATAGCGGATCTCGTGTGCGTACTGCTGCTGGAACGCGGCGACATCGGGCCCGGCGGGATCCCGATAGCCCTCGGGCCACGCGCGCCAGTCCGTTCCAGAATCCCGTCCTGGTGGAGAGCGCCTGATATGTGGCGAAATTCAGCAGCGCCATGCCGCGCTCGCGCAGGAAGCGCTCGAAGTTGCGCGCCAGCGGCTCCCCCGCACCGCTGGCGCAGATCCGCTCGAACTCCGCGAAGATCGCGCGGAAGGCGATCTCCTTGCGGGCGGCCACGGCGACATAGTCGACGAGATCGCCGCGCCGGAGCTCCGCCAGCGCCGTCTGAAATTCCGGCGATCCTACCAGCTCCTGCGCGGCGGCGGCGCCGCGGTAGCTCTGCATCGCGGACACGTCGATATAGAGGACGTTGAGAAATTCCCGGCTCGCCGGCGCATATGGGCTGACACGCCGAGGCTCCGCCGCGAAAAGCGCATGCAGGGGGTTGAGGGCGATGACATCGGCGCCGGCAGCGGCGGCGAAGCCGATGAGGCAGCGGAGATCGCCGAAATCCCCGATGCCCCAGTTGTGCTCCGAGCGGAGTGAATAGAGCTGCACCGCGATGCCCCAGGCCCGCTCTCCCCGCGCCATCCAGTCCGGCCGATAGCAGGGCGGCGCCGCCGGGGTTTCCGGAACGGCGGCGGGTGGCGGTCCAGCTCCTGCAGCAGCCGCTCAAGGGTGGCGTCGGGAACCTCCCGCCAGACGCCGAAGGCGTCGTGATAGGCAGGCGAGATGCCGGCGCGCCCGCAGGCCTCGATGAGTTCGGAGCGCGCCACGATCAGCTTGCCTCCCGCAGCCGCCAGACGACGCTCCAGAGTCCGAGCGCGCCGCCCGGCGCCACGCCGCTCCCATAGATCTCGCGCCAGCCCGGGATCGGCGTCGGCGCCGTCGCGACGGTGCCGCCGAGATTGGCAATCACCAGGAGTGCGCTGCTGTCGGCAAGCGTCCATCGCGCGGAGAGCACCGTGCCGCGGACGTCGAAGCCGTCACCCCGCACCTTGCCGGCGAGGCGCGGGACGATCTCGCGATGGCGGATCGTCAGCAGGCGGTGATAAAGCGCGATGACGTCGGCGCGTTGAGCCGCAGCAGAGCGATCGAGGCGGCTCGCCTCGAAGGTCGCGAGCGCGATGGGATCAGGGATACGCTCCCGCTCGCCGGGATCGGCGAAGGCGGGAAAGCGCGCGAATTCCCGGCGCCTGCCGTCGCGGACGGCGATGCCGAGATCGCCCTCGAAATCGCAGAAGAAGAGGAAGGGCGTATCGGCGCCCCACTCCTCGCCCATGAAGAGCAGGGGCGGCGCGGTGCCAGCAGCAGCATGGCGGTGGCGGCGGCAAGCGCCTCCGGCGCTGCGAGGCTCGTCAGCCGCTCGCCGAACGCGCGGTTGCCGATCTGATCGTGGTTCTGCAGGAAGTTGACGAAGGCGAGCGGCGGCAGATCGCTGCTCGGCTCGCCCGCGGACGCGCGCCGCGATGCGCCGACGCTTCGCCCTGGTAGGCGAAGCCCTCGGCCAGGCAGCGGCCGAGCTGCTCGAGGGGGGCGTCGGCATAGTCCCGGTAATAGCCGGCGGTCTCGCCGGTGAGCAGCACATGCAGGGCGTGGTGGAAATCGTCGTTCCACTGGGCGTCAAAGAGGCCGTCGCGAGCGAGCGGCCATGCGGTCGTTGTTGTCGTTCTCGAGCACGAGATGGACATGGCGCCCGGCGCGGTGCCGCGGCCCGCGCGCGCGCCGCCAGCTCGGCCAGGAAATGCGGCTCGCTCTCGTCATGGATCGCGTGGACGGCGTCGAGCCGCAGCCCGTCGACAGTTGAATTCCTCGAGCCAATAGAGCGCGTTGTGGATGAAGAAATCGCGCACCGGCCGGCACCGCCGGCGGCGAAATTCGATCGCCGCGCCCCAGGGCGTATGGAGCGACCGGTGAAGAACGTGCGGCGCATAGAGGCGAGGTAGTTCCCTTCCGGGCCGAAATGATTGTAGACGACGTCGAGGAACACCATGAGGCCGCGCGCGATGCGCGGCGTCGATCAGCCGCTTCAGATCGTCCGGGCGGCCATAGGCGGCGTCGGGCGCGAAGGGCAGCACGCCGTCATAGCCCCAATTGCGCGCGCCCGGGAATTCCGCCACCGGCATCAGCTCGATCGCGGTGACGCCGAGCGTCGGCGAGGCGATCGAGCTCTGGCGTCGGCCGCCGTCGAAGGTGCCTGCGGCGGTGAAGGTGCCGACATGCAGCTCGTAGAGCACCGTCTCGTGCCACGGCCGCCCGCCCAGCCATCGTCGTGCTGCCACGCGATACGCGCGCGGATCGACGACCTCGCTCGGCCCGTGCACGTCGCGCGGCTGGAAGCGCGACGCCGGATCGGGCACCGCGCGATCGCCGTCGATGGCGATAGCGGTAGCGGCTGCCGTCGCCGTCGCCGTCGCCGGGCACGAAGCCTCGTACCAGCCGCGATCGCGGGACGCCATCGGCAGCAGTCGCTCTGGCTCGGCAGGCGAAGATCGACCCGGCGTGCTGCCGGCGCCCAGAGCCGGAAGCGTACCGTCGTCGCGCGACGGTCGGCGCCGAACGGCATCGGATGGCAACGCGGCTCATCGGCGCCGTCGGCGCGTGGCGATCCCAGCGAGCACGATCAGCGAGCGGCGCCGGCACCGGGAACGTCTCGCCGGCGCCGATGCTGGCCGCTCCGGCGCCGGGCTCGCGACGGGCATCGACGGTGTCGACCAGGGCGAGCCAGCGCGCTGGTGCTGGCCGATCGCCGGCAGCACGAAGGTGCGAGTCGACCCGTCGATGCGCCGTTGATCAGCGATCATCGAGCGGTGGCCGCGCCGGCCTTGAGCGGCATGACGCCGAGGTAGCGCGCATCGGGTCAGCGCCCAGTCGGCTGCTTCGGTCATTTCCTCGCCGTCCGGGCGGAGCCAGGTGATGTCCTTGATGCCGGTCGCCGGCGATCGTCGCGCCGTGGAAGAAGTCCGCGCCGGCGCAGCACCGGATGCGGCGCGCCGCAGGCGATCAGCCTGGCGATGAAGCCGAGAGATCGTCGCATCGGGCTCGGCGACCGCGCTCCAGTCGATCCAGCTGATCTCGTTGTCCTGGCAATAGGCGTTGTTGTTGCCGCTCTGGCGTTGCGCCCGATCTCGTCGCCGGCCAGCAGCATCGGCACGCCCTGGGAGAAGCAGCAGGCGTCGCCAGCATATTGCGCCTCTGCCGGCGCGCAGCTCGAGGATCGCCGGGATCGTCGGTCGGGCCCTCGGCGCCGCAGTTCCAGCTGTGGTTGTCGGCGTGCGCCGTCCCGGTTGTTCTCGCTGATTGGCCTCGTTGTGCTTGTCGTTGTAGCTGACGAGGTCGGCGCAGCGTGAACCCGTCGTGGGCGGTGACGAAATTGATGCTCGCCGCGGCCGCCGTGCCGCTGCGGTCGAAGAGGTCGCCCGAGCCGGCGAGGCGCGCGCCAGCTCGCCGAGCGATGCCCGTCGTCGCCGCGCCAGAAGCGCCGCACGGTATCGCGGTAGCGGTCGTTCCATTCCGACCAGCCCGGCGGGAAGTCGCCGAGCTGATAGCCGCCCAGGCCGAGGTCCCACGGCTCGGCGATCAGCTTGACGTGCGCGAGCACCGGGTCCTGGCCGATGGCATCGAGGAAGCCGCAGCGCGGCGGTCGAAGCCGTCCGGCCTCGCGCGCGAGCGTCGTGGCGAGATCGAAGCGGAAGCCGTCGACGTGCATCCTCGACCCCAATAGCGCAGCGAATCCATGCACCAGCTGCAGCACCCGCGGATGGCTGAGGTTGAGCGTGTTGCCGCAGCCGGTGATAGTCGACGTAATAGCGCGGCATCGTCCGGCTCGAGCCGGTAATAGGAGGCGTTGTCGATGCCGCGGAAGCTGAGCGTCGGGCCGAGCTGATTGCCTTCGGCGGTGTGGTTGTAGACCACGTCGAGAATGACCTCGATGCCGGCCTCGTGCAGGGCCTCGACCATCGCTTGAACTCGCCGAGCTGGCCGCGGGCGAGGTAGCGCGGCTCCGGCGCGAAGAAGCCGATGGTGTTGTAGCCCCAATAGTTGGCGCAGCCCGCGCTCGACCAGGTGCGCGTCGTCGACGAAAGCTGGACCGGCAGCAGCTCGACGGCGGTGATGCCGAGCTCGCTGCAGATACGTCGATCACGGCGGGCTGGCCGAGACCCGGCGAAGGTGCCGCGCAGCGTGCGCTCGGCACTGCGGGATGGCGCATCGGTGATAGCCGCGCACGTGCAGTCTCGTAGATGATCATCTCGGCCAGGGCGTCGCGCGGCGGCGGTCGTCGCCCCAGGTGAAGCGCGGTGTCGACCAGCCGGCACTTCGGCATGCAACGGCGCGCTGTCGCGGCGGTCGAACGTGAGATCGCCGCGCGGACTGCCGATGCCGATAGCCGAAGTGCGCGTCGTTCCAGCTGCAAGCGCGCCGACGAGCGTCCCGCGCATAGGGATCGAGCAGCAGCTTGTGGTGGTTGAAGCGGTGGCCCGCCTCGCGGATCGTACGGACCGTGCACGCGATAGCCGTAGAGCAGGCCCGGGCCGCGCGTCCGGCAGGTAGCCGTGCCAGACCTCGTCGGTGTATTCCGGCAGCGTGAGCGCGCTCGATCTCGCGCCGGCCGGCGGTCGAAGAGGCACAGCTCGACCCGCTCCGCATGCTCCGAGAACAGCGCGAAATTGACGCCGCGCCGTCCCAGGTCGCGCCGAGCGGGATAGGGCCGCCCGGGCCAGCATGCGCGTCGTCGCTCCATTGCTCATGCCGGCTCCTGGCGTCGAACATCAGGGTCGCGAGCGGCGGCAGCGTCAGCGCCAGCGAGTGGGCACGGCCCTGCCATGCGCGCAGCGCCTCGGCCACGACCTAGCCGGCATTGCCGACGTTGCTGCCGCCATAGTGCTGCGCATCGGTGTTGAGGATCTCGCGATAGCGCGCCGCCGGACGGCACGCCGACGCGATAGCCCGAGCGCACGACCGGCGTGAAATTGCACACCACGACGGCGATCGCCGTGCGTCGCGGCCGCGGCGCATGAAACGAGCAGACGCTGCTGCTCGCGGTCGTTGACGTCGATCCACTCGAAGCCGGCGGGCTCGCAATCGAGCTCATGCAGCGCGCCGTCAGCCGCGATAGAGCCGGTTGAGATCGCGCACCAGCGCTGCACGCCCTGATGCGCGCGGATCGCCGAGCAGATGCCAGTCGAGGCTCCGATCGTGGTTCCACTCGCGCCACTGCGCGAACTCGCCGCCCATGAACAGCAGCTTCTTGCCGGGATGCGCGAACATGAAGCCGTAATAGGCGCGCAGATTGGCGAAGCGCTGCCAGCGGTCGCCCGGCATCTTGGCCGAGCAGCGACCCCTTGCCGTGGACGACCTCGTCGTGGCGAGAGCGGCAGGATGAAGTTCTCGCTGAACGCGTAGAGCAGGCCGAAGGTCAGCTCGTTGTGGTGATAGCTGCGATGGATCGGATCGTCGGCCATGTAGGCGAGCGTGTCGTGCATCCAGCCCATGTTCCATTTGAAGCCGAAGCCCAGCCCGCCGACATAGGTCGGCCGCGACACCATCGGCCAGGCCGTCGACTCCTCGGCGATGGTCATCGCGCCGGGAAGCGCGCCGTAGACGATCTCGTTGAGCGCGCCCAGGAACGCGATCGCTTCCAGGTTCTCGTTGCCGCCGTAGCGTTCGGGATCCATTCGCCGGGCTTGCGGCTGTAGTCGAGATAGAGCATCGACGCCACGGCGTCGACGCGCAAACCGTCGATGTGGATATCGCTCGACCCAATAGAGCGCGCTGGCGATCAGGAAATTGCGCGACCTCGCGCCGGCCGTAATTGTAGATCAGCGTGCTCCAATCCTTGTGCAAGCCGTGGCGCGGATCGGCGTGCTCGTAGAGGCGCGTGCCGTCGAAGTCGCGCGAGCCCGTGCGGCATCGTTCGGGAAATGGCCGGGCACCCAATCGATGATCACGCCGATGCCCGGCTGCGTGGCGCGCTCGACGAAGGCGCGAAAATCGTCCGGCGTGCCGAAGCGGCTGGTCGGCGCGAACAGCCCGATCGGCTGATAGCCCCAGGAGCCGTCGAACGGGATGCTCCGTGATCGGCAGCAGCTCGATGTGCGTGAAGCCCATATCGCGCACATAGGGCACGAGCTCGTCGGCGAGCTCGCGATAGGTGAGGAAGCGGTTGCCCTCCTCGCCGCGCCGCCACGAGCCGAGATGCACCTCGTAGATCGAGATCGGCTTGCGTGCACGGCCTTGTCCGCCCTCGCGGAGCCAGCGCCGCCCGCCCTTGTCCGGCAGGGGCCATGCACGATCGAGGCGGTCGCGGGCCGCGCTCGGCATAGAAGGCGTAAGGGTCGGCCTTGAGCGGCAGCCGCTTGTCCGCGGCATTGATCTCGTATTTGTAGCGCTCGCCCTGCCGAGACCGGGAACGAACAGCTCCCAGATGCCGGCGCTCGCTGCCGGCGCATGGGATGGCGCCGCCGTCCCAGAAATTGAAATCACCGACGACGCTCACGCGTGCGCATTCGGCGCCCACACCGCGAAAGCCACGCCCTCGACGCCGTCGAGCGCCGTGGGATGCGCGCCCAGCCGCTCGTAGAGCCGGAAATGCGTGCCCTCGCGGAAAAGATAGAAATCGGTCTCGCCGAGCCAGAAGCTGAACTGATAGGGATCGACGACGTCGACAGGACCCTGGCCCCAATCGATCCGGAGGCGATAAGGGTGCGGCGGCTTCGCCGGCAGGATCGCCTGGAACAGCCCGACCTCGCCGCCCGCCTCCAGAGTTGCGATCGCCGCGCCCGTCAGGTGATCGAGAAGCTGCACCGTCCGCGCGCCCGGGAGAAAGACGCGCACGATGTGGCGACCGCCCGCCAGCTCGTGGGGGCCGAGATAGGCAAAGGGATCGGCGTGATCCGCTCCGGCGATCGCCGCCGCGTCGTGGTCGCTCGGGCGGTCGTTCATGGCGGCAGCAGGGCCTGCAATCCCTTCAACGGCACCAGCACCCAGGCCGGCCGGTTGGCGAGCTCGTAGGAAAGCTCCATGAAGGCCTTCTCGATCAGGCACAAGGACAGCAGCCGGCGCGTGGTCTCCTCGTCCCCTGGCCAGAGCGGACAGCCCGCCATCGCGGCGATATAGGCGCTGAGGAAGCTGCGGCTCGCATCGTCGCGCCACAGCAGCGCCGCCTGCAGCAGCTCGTTGCGGTGGTCCGGCTGACTCACCGTCGCACGATCGAGAGCCGACCAGGCCGCGTAGTCGAAGGAGCGCAGCATCCCCGCGACATCGCGCAGCACCGTCTGCTTGGCGCGGCGCTCCGCCAGGGGAACCTGAGGCGGCCCCTCGAAATCCACGATGCAGATGTCGTTCTTCACCACCAGAACCTGGCCGAGGTGATAGTCGCCGTGATGGCGCGAGGCCAGGATGGGCGAGGACGTATGCGCAAGCGCCGTGATGTGGGCTGAGACGACGGCCTTCCGGTCGGCGAGATCGGCGGCGAGCACTGCCGCATCCTCGGTGAGGCGTCCGGTTCCCCGCGCCAGGGCAGCGATCCCGGCGGCGGCCATGCCACGCACGGAATTGCCCCATTTCGCCACCGTCTCCGGCGTCATCGGCTCGGCAACGAAATCGGTGTCGCCGGTCTCCAGGTAG
>CAVTDT010000024.1:0-6878 GCA_963733525.1 uncultured Alphaproteobacteria bacterium | reverse complement strand
TTTTTTGCCTTCGGGTGCCGCCTGGTTCAGAGTACGTATTGCTCCAGCGGTATCGGGCTCGGCATCGCCCGGCCGCTCGCGCCCAGGGAGCCAACGTCATGCTGAACGGCTTCGGCGACGCCGCGGATATCGAGACGCTACGCGCCAGCTCGCCGGAGAGCACGCGTGAGCGTCATGCTATGACGGCGCCGATATGAGCCAAGCCCGAGGCGATCGCGCGCATGGTCGCGAACGCGGCCGAGGCCTTCGGCAACGTCGACATCCTGGTCAACAATGCCGGCATCCAGTTTGTCGCGCCGCTCGAGGAGTTTCCCGCCGGCGAAATGGGACGCGATCCTGGCCATCAACTCTGAGCGCCGCCTTCCACGCCAGGCGCGCCGTCTTCGCCGGCATGAAGGAGCGGGGCTGGGGCCGCATCGTCAATATCGCCTCCGCGCACGGGCTGGTCGCCTCGCCCTTCAAGGCCGCCTATGTCGCCGCCAAGCATGGCATCGTCGGCCTGACCAAGGTGATCGGCGCTGGAAGGCGCCGAATTCGGCGTCACCTGCAACGCGATCTGCCCCGGCTATGTCTGGACGCCGCTGGTGGAAAAGCAGATCGACGACCAGGCCAAGGCGCATGGCATCGCCCGCGAGAAGGTCATCCGCGACGTGCTGCTGGCGCAGCAGCCCAACAAGAAATTCGCCACGGTCGAGGAGCTGGGCGCGCTTACCGTGTTCCTCTGCAGCGATGCCGCCGCCTCGATCACCGGCGCTGCCCTGCCGGTCGATGGCGGCTGGACCGCGCATTGATTAGACAATAGGAATCGCCAGGAAGATGCAGCCATCGACCGGCCGTGCCGCAGCCTGACCCGGCCATTCCGGCTGCCCGGCATGCCAGCAACATGCCGCGGCCGGCCGGCAGACGGCGACCAGAGCATCAATCTGGCCCTCCAGGGCGGCGGCGCCCATGGCGCCTTTACCTGGGGCGTGCTCGATCGGCTGCTGGAGGACGAGCGCATCGCCATTCGAGGGCATCAGCGCCACCAGCGCCGGGCGCCATGAACGCGGCGGTGCTGCACCTACGGCATGTCCGAGGGCGGCCGCGACGGCGCGCGTCAGGCGCTCGACCGATTTCTGGCGCCGCATCAGCCATGCCGCGCGCATTGGGGCCGCTGCAGCCGACCTGGCTCGACCGAGTGACCGGCAACCAATCGCTCGAGAGCTCGCCGGCCTTCCTGCTGCTCGACATGATGACGCGGCTGCTCTCGCCCTATCAGTTCAATCCGCTGAATCACAATCCGCTGCGCGAAGTGCTGGAGCAGAGTCGTCGATTTCGAGGCGCTGCGGGCCCGGACTGCCCGGTCAAGCTGTTTCTCTCGGCCACCAATGTGCGCACCGGCAAGGTCAAGGTCTTCGAGCAACGACGAGATCTACCGCCGACGCGGTGCTCGCCTCGGGCTGCCTGCCGTTCCTGTTCCAGGCGGTGGAGATCGACGGCGAGGCTTACTGGGACGGCGGCTATATGGGCAATCCGGCGATCTTCCCGCTGATCTACCACTGCGACAGCCACGACGTGGTGATCGTCCATATCAATCCGCATCGAGCGCGAGGAGCTGCCGCGCACGGCCACCGAGATCATGAACCGCATCAACGAGATCAGCTTCAACTCGTCGCTGATGCGCGAGATGCGGGCGATCAGCTTCGTCACCGAGCTGATCGAGGACGGCCGGGTCAATGGCGACGGGCTCCGCCACATGCTCATCCACAGCATCTCGGCCGAGGAGGTGATGGGAAAGCTGAGCGTCGCCAGCAAGCTCAACGCCGACTGGGAATTCCTGACCCATCTGCGCGACATCGGCCGCCAGCATGCGGAGACCTGGCTCAAGCAGAATTTCGACCGGCTCGGCAAGGAGTTCCACCATCGACATCCGCCAGCAGTATCTCTGAGGCGGAGGCCGCCCTGGCGGCCGCGTATTTTTCCGGCGAGCCGGTGCCGTCTCAGGCTATGGTCGGGATGGAGCGATGTGGAGACGAGCCGGTGCCCGATAGCCGCGCCCCTGCCGAGATCGAGCCGCGCGTGGATGCCGCGGCGCAGCGCGCCGATGCCGGCCCGCAGGGACGCAAGCTCGGCCTGCGCCTCGCGCTTACTGGCCTCATCCTCGCCACCGTCACCGTGACGGCGCTGCTGATCCATCTCTCCTGGTCCTACACCGCGCGGCAGAACGTCAGCGAGGTCGTCGGTGAGCTCAATCGAGAGATCGTCGATTCCATCCATCACGAGGTGCGCGGCGTCCTCGGCGATGCCTGGTCGATGCAGGAGGCGGTGCGGTCGATCTTCTTCCAGGGCACCATCAGGACCACGGACGAGGCCAAGCGCGAGTTCGTGTTCCTGTCCCTGCTGCGCTCGCAGCCGAGCCTGTCCTGGATCTCGCTCGGGTTTCCCAACGGCAACTTCTTCGGCGCTCAGAAGGTCAGCGATGCCGAGATCGACATGGTCGAGGTGAAATGGGATCCGGCAACCAAGACCGCCAAGCGACGCATCGACTATTACACGCCCTCCGAAGGCGACATCATCTTCGACAATCGGGAATTCGAGGCCAGTACCTATAACGCGACGGAGCAGCCCTGGTACCGCCGCGCCGTTGACGAGAACGGGCCGGGCTGGAGCCACGCTTCCCATTATCCCGACAGCGACCGCCAGGCGATCAGCACCTCGACTCCGCTGGAGGTCGACAACAAGTTCGTGGCGGTCATCAACGTGGTGATCGAGCTGGGCCGGCTGTCGGAGTTCCTCACTGGGATCCAGGTCGGCAAGACCGGCACCGTGGTGATACTGAACCGTGACGGCAATGTCGTGGCGTCGGCGGACCCGACGGCGGCGGCGCAGCAACAACAGGGTCGCATGCCGACCCTGCCGGAGCTCGGCGGCGGCAACAAGCTGCTGCAGGCGGTGAGCGACGAGCTCGGGCAAGGGAAGATCGACCTCGCCGCTCTCGCCGACACCCTCCAGACCCAGTTCACCGCCAAGGGCGGCGCGGCCTATTTCATCACCTTTTCCCCACTCCGCTTCGACAATTGGGTGGTCGCCACGGTCATCCCCGAGAGCGACTTCCTTGCCAGCATCGAGCGCAATGCGCGAATCCTGCTGGCCGCGCTCGCCGCGCTGACGGTGCTGCTGGCGGTGTTGGCGCTTCTCGCGGTCAATCGCCTGATCGCCGCGCCGATGTTGCGCATCGTGAGTCAGCTCAAGCACATCGAGAGCTTCGACCTCACCGGCATCACCCGCATCGCCTCGCCGTTGCGCGAGCTCGACAATCTCTCGGCGGCGTTGATGCAGATGAGCCGGGGCCTCGCCTCGTTTCAGAAATACATCCCGACCGCGCTGGTCCGCACCCTGGTCTCCCGCGGCATCGAGGCGCGTCCGGGCGGCCACGAGGAAGTACTGACGGTGCTCTTCACCGACATTGCCGGCTTCACTGGCTTGTCCGAGCGGCTCGGCGATGACGTGGTGTCGGTGCTGACGGAATATCTCGAGCTCACCTCGGCGGCGATGCTGGAGCGGAACGGCACCATCGACAAATTCATCGGCGATGCGGTGATGGCGTTCTGGGGCGCGCCGGTGCCCAATCCCCGCCATGCCGCCGAGGCCTGCGCCGCGGCGCTGGACTGCCAGCGACGCCTCGCCGCCCAGCGCGCGGCCGCCGAGCGCGCCGGCCGTCCGCCGCTCCGCATCCGCATCGGCATCAACACCGGCCGGATGCTGGTGGGGAACATCGGCTCCAACGAGCGGCTGAGCTACACCGTGATCGGCGATCCCGTGAATGTCGCGAGCCGCCTCGAGGCCGTCAACAAGCGCTACGGCACCGAGATCCTGATCGGCGAGGACACGCGCGCCGCCGCGGGCGACGCCATCCAGGTGCGCCGCCTCGACCGCGTCGCGGTCTATGGCCGCATGCAGGGGATCGACGTCTACGAGCTTCTCGCGATGAAGGCCGAGGCGCCGGCGCTGCCGGCCTGGGTCGGATCCTACGAGGCCGGCCTCGAGGCCTATGCCGCGCGCCGCTGGCAGGAGGCGATCGGGCATTTCGAGGCGGCGACGACGTCCCGCGGCGGCGACCGCCCGTCGGAGATCTTCATCGAGCGCTGCCGCGGCTATCTTGCCGTGCCGCCCGCCGACGGCTGGACCCCGCTCTCCGTTCTCGACGGAAAATAGGCCAGCAATCCCGGCGCCTTGCGGCATCTCGTCGAACTCCCTCGGACGATACGCCGGACGCATCGGAACAATAATAAATTGGCATTTTATCGCGTCGGCATGGGCTCATAGAGTTTGCCCCGGCCGAGACCATCGGTGGTCTCGCAAGGCCCGACCTATTCAGAGGAGTACCAGATGAAAACGTCCCTGCTCGTTGCTTCCGCCGTGGCAGCGACCGTCGCTCTGCCGCTGCTGGCGAATGCCGGCCCGGCGCCCGCTCCCGCCTTCAAGGCCGAGAAGTGCTACGGCGTCGCCGCCGCCGGAAAGAACGACTGCCAGACCGCGACGCATTCCTGCGCCGGCGAGTCCAAGCGCGCCGCTGCCGGCGACAGCTGGCTCTATGTCCCCGCCGGCACCTGCTCGAAGATCAATGGCGGCAGCCTGGCCGCGAAGTAGCGCAGCGCCGGACGGAGGGGAGGGCACCGGGATGCGACAAGGGTTCGAGGCGGAGGATGGCGCGGCCGCGGCCGGCATCGGCCTGCGGGGACCCCATGTCGCGGAGATCATGGGCGCCCCCCCCGCCGTCGGATTTCTCGAGGTGCATGCGGAGAATTATCTCGGTGGATCGCCGGCGGTCGCTGCCCTTGAGGCGCTCCGCCGCGACTATCCCGTGAGCCTGCATGGTGTCGGGCTTTCCCTCGGCGGCGCCGATGACCTCGACCGGCGCCATCTCGCCCGCTTCAAGGCGCTGATCGATCGCATCGATCCCTTCCTGGTCTCCGAGCATCTCGCCTGGAGCGGCGCCGGCGGCGTCTATCTCAACGACCTCCTGCCGCTGCCGCTGACCGAGGAGAGTCTCGACCTGGTCTGCCGCCACGTCGACGAGGCCCAGAGCGCGTTCCGCCGCAGGTTGCTGCTGGAGAACCCCGCTACATATCTTCGCTTCCGGCATTCCGAGATCGCCGAGCCCGAGTTTCTCGCGGCGGTGGCGGCGCGGACCGGCTGCGGCATCCTCTGCGACGTCAATAACATTCACGTCAACGCGACGAATTTCGGCTTCGACGCGGCGGCTTATCTCGATGCGCTGCCGGCTCGGGCGGTGGGGGAGATCCACCTCGCGGGACATCACCAGGCCGACGCCGACGGCGTCCCGATGCTGATCGACGATCACGGCGCGCCCGTCGCCGATCCGGTCTGGAATCTCTATGCCCGCGCGGTGCAGCGCTTCGGCGCCGCGCCTGCTCTCGTCGAGTGGGACACGCGCCTTCCGCCGCTCGGAGATCTGCTCGCCGAGGCCGGCAAGGCGGACCGCGTCGCTGCCGCCCAAGGGATCGGGAGGAACCTCCATGCCGTCGCTTGAAAGTGTGCAGCGGCGGATCGCCGCCGCGATACCCGGCAATGACGATACCGATCTGCTGGCGTTGATCGAGCCGGGCGGTATCGCGCCGGCGGCGCGGCTGCAGATCTATTGCAACCACGCCTTCCTCACTTTGGTCGAGGCGCTGAAGGCGACATACCCGGTGCTCTACCGTCTCGTCGACGAGCGCTTCTTCTCCTATGCGGCGCATGAATACGTGCGGGAGACGCTGCCGGTCACGCCCTGCCTGGCGGAATACGGCGCGAGCTTCGCCGACTTTCTTGCCGCATTTCCCGCTTGCCGCGGTCTCCCCTATCTCCCGGACGTGGCGCGGCTGGAGTGGGCGGTGAATTGCGCGCTGCACGCGGATGAGAAAGCCGCCCTCGGCGTTGCCAGCCTCGCCGCCGTGCCATCGGACCAGGCGCCGAGCCTGGAGCTGGCTCTGCATCCCTCCTATCGCCTCCTGACCTCACCCTGGCCGGTGGATCGGATCTGGAGCGCCAATCAGGCCGATGCCGACCCCGACATCGAGGTGGATCTCGACACCGGCGCCGTCGGCCTCGAGATCTTCCGACGCGGCGACCGCGTGGTGATTGGCGCGATGACGCCCGACGCCTACGCATTCCGAGCCGCCGTTGCCAGCGGCGCCCGTCTCGACGCGGCAACCGAGACGGCGCTCGCCGCGGATCCCCTTTTCGATCTGCCGCTCACGCTCAGGACCCTGTTCGATGCGGGTCTGATCGTCGGCTGCGCGCCCGCTGCTGCCAAGGAGGAATGATCCCATGTTCGCCCGCGCAACCGAGGTCGAGATCAACATGAACTTGCTGGAACGGCTCGACGCGGTCATCGCCTGGCTCGGCCGCTTTCCCGTGGCGATCCTGCAATTCGCCTTCCGGCTCAGCATCGCCTCGGTGTTCTGGCATTCGGGCATGACCAAGATCGCGAATTGGGACACCACCATTGCGCTCTTCCGCGACGAGTACATGGTGCCGGTACTGCCGCCCGAGCTCGCCGCCACCATGGCCGCCACCGTCGAGCTCAGCTGCCCGGTGCTCCTGGTGCTGGGATTGGCGACGCGGCTGGCGACGCTTCCCATGCTGGGCATGACCTTCGTGATCGAGGTCTTCGTCTATCCCGAGCAGTGGATCGAGCATCTCATGTGGGCGTCGATCCTGCTCTTCCTCCTGACGCGCGGACCGGGCCCGCTCTCGCTCGACCACGTCATCGCCCGCTCGCTCACCGCTCGCAAGGCCGCCTGACATGACCCCATGCGACCCTCCGGCCGGGAGCGCGCGCTGTGGTATATCTGGCGGCGGCTGAATTCTAGAAGGCGGTTGGACGCGCACAT
>CAVTDT010000023.1:0-4117 GCA_963733525.1 uncultured Alphaproteobacteria bacterium | reverse complement strand
CCGGCGGCACCTGATCGGACATTGCCTCGACGATCCGATCGGCGAGCGCAGCGCCGCCGAGATCGCAGGCGTCGCGCCGCCCGAAGAGACGATACCGGTTACGGGCGATAAGCGCGTAACCCGCGTCTCGAACAGGGCGGGGAACGAGACGTAGAGCCCTCGTCCAGCCCCATCCCGGCAAGGTCGCCACGACCGCCAAGGCGGCGTCCGACCGCCTGAGCGCGCGCCCATGGAGAACCACGGCATTGGTGTCGGGATCTCCGGGATCGATCCCCAGCGTCTCCGCCAGATGGCGTCCATAGGGCGACTGGATCGGCGTGAAGCGGAAACGTCGGGCCGCGTCCCGCGTCGCCACGAAGCGCACCCAGCCGGAGCACAGGACGCAGACGCCATCGAAGAGAATGATGCCGTCGTCGGGCCAGGCGGAAGGCTCGTCCATTATCGATCCTCCAGCATTGCGAGGGCGACGAGCATGAGAACGATCGCCGGTCCGGTCTTCACCAGCGCGCCGAGAGGCTCGATCCACATCTCCGGCGTCACCGCCACCGCCCCGACCATGTAGAAGAGCGACACGCCGATCCCCGCAAGAAGTCCGCCGCGGCAAGTTCTCCTGAAGGCGATCGCGACGCCGATCGAAATGTCGACAAGGCTGCTGACGACGGTGACCGCCCTGGCAGGGGTCGGCGGAAAGCCATGCGATGTCAGGATTTCCGTTGCCGCGCCGAACGCAAGCGTCAGCGCGATCAGGCCCGAGAGCGCCCAGAATACGACGAGCGATGCCAGGGCCAAGGGTTTTGCAAGATAGAGGCGCGCAAACCATTTCTCCTGCACGGTTGCCGGCAGCTGACGCAGCATGGAACCGAGCGACAAAGGCTCGATGCCGGTTGCCGCGATCCAGGATTGCGGATCACCGGTCACGCCGCGACGCATTTCTCGAAGCGCCGTGCTGCGGACCGGCGGGGACCAGCCGAGATGGGCGATGAGGTCACCTGCGCGTGCCGCCAATTCCAGCAGGCCGGATGGCAGCGATATCGGGTCTTTGTAGCCACCGAGACGCTGCCGAAAGGCGTCGACGACCTCGCCGACCGTCGTGGGTTGCGGTGCCATCACATCCCAGACCGCGTTCCAGTCACGCGCTCCCCCGGCCCAGCGGCGCGCGACGGCGGCGATGGTGCGAGCGATATCGCGCACATCGGTCACCATGAAGGACCGTCCGGCTTCGCCGGCAGGAAGGCCCAGCGGCAGCACCGCCAGGGCGCGTATGAGAGCGCTACCGCCATAGGCGGCGGGTGCCACCACGAACCCCGGCCGCAGGATGACAAAGGGAACGGAGCCGGCCTTGATCGCCTGCTCCGCCTCGCGCTTCGTGCGGCTGAAGGAGGTGCGATCGTCCTTGCTGTTGCCGGGGATCGAAAGATGGATCAGCAGTGGGCGGTCGCCTGTCGAGCCCAGGACTCCCGCAAGGCGCTGGGCAAAAGCGCGGTGCACGGGGTCGGTGCGGCCGCGCGGCCCATCCTGAAGCACGCCGACGCAGTTGACGACGATGTCGATCCCGTTCTCGGCGAAGATCCGCTTGAGCGCATCCCGCTCGAGCTCGACGATCCGGCATTCCAGGGCGCTCGCCCCGAACGCGGCTCTCTGCGCCCGGCTGAACCGGCGGGCAATCGGCACGACCGGAAAACCTTCTCGCGAAAGCCAGGACGCCGTCGCCTCTCCGATCAGGCCGGACGCACCAAGCACGGCAATGGTCGGGAGGGGACTCATTCATGGGCGCTCAGAGCGACGGCTTCGCGATCATCAGCCAGATGATCAGGAGGACCGATCCGAAGCCGGGAAAGCCGAATGCCAGCCACAGCCGGAACAGCCGATGGTAGGAGGCCGGCAAAGGCTGGCCTGCCGATGCCGCCTGCGAGGCAAGGTCGCGCATTCTTCTCTGCATCCAGATGACCGGGATCCAGAACAGCCCGGCGATGCCAAAGAGGATCAGAGACGCGACCATCCAGCCTTCCGACAGAGAAAATCCTGCCTCGCGAAGAAGCAGATATCCCGTGAGCGGCTGCGCGACGACCGCCGTCGCGGTGAACAGCGTGTCCGCCAGCACGACTACGCCTGCGGTGCGCGCCACGAAGGCAGCATCCCGGCTCAAATGCGCCATCAGCATGAAGAAGGCGATGCCGGCTCCCGTGCCCAGGATCACCGTCGCACCGATGACGTGGAGGTATTTCAGGAGAAAATACGACACGCGAGGGAGCATACCCCGGCCAAGACTAAACAATATCCTTACACCCGCTTTCCCCGGCGCGGAGAGCGGTGCATACTTCATTTATTGCACTGCAGCAGATGGGGGATGCCATGGGCCTCGCCTCCGCTCTCGCCCGCTTCGGCCGACGGCTCCTTCCCGCCTTGGCGCTGCTGCCCCTGTTGCCGCTGGCGTCGGCCTATGCCGATGGCGCCTGCTCCGACGTGGTGGCGAGGGCAAAGCCGCTCCTGGTTCCCGCCGCCTTCCGCCCGACCCTTGCTGCCGAAGAAGCGCAAGTCGGCCTTACTTTCCTGGGCCATGCCAGCTTCCTCATCGAGAGCCCGGGTGGCGTCACCATCGTCACCGACTACAACGGCTACCTCCGGCCGAAGGACCCGCCCAACGTGGTGACGATGAACCACGCCCACTCCAGCCACTACACCGACGACATCGACCCCGGGATCAAGCTGGTGCTGCGCGGCTGGGATACCGGCGAGGGACCGCCGCACTACGACGTGAAGTTCGGCGACGTTCGGATCCGCAACGTGCCCACCAACATCCGTGACGGGAGCGGCGGCACCGAGTACGGCGGCAACTCCATCTTCATCTTCGCCACCGGCGATCTCTGCATCGCCCATCTCGGCCATCTCCATCACACGCTGACGCCGGAGCATCTGGCGGCGCTCGGCCAGATAGACGTGCTGCTGACGCCGGTCGACGGCGCCTTCACCCTGAGCCAGACCGACATGATGGAGGTGATCGCGGCGATCCATCCGGCGCTGGTGATCCCCATGCATTATTTTGGCGCGCCGGTCCTCGATCGCTTCGAGGCGCGGGTCGCCGACACCTACAAGATCCGCACTTTCCCCACCGGCAGCATCAAGCTGGCGCGCTCGATGCTGCCGCCGCAGACCGAGGTCTGGGTGCTGCCGGGCGGATTCTAGCCGCCGCTTCAGCTCCGCATGAAGCCCGGACCCCAGAGGTTGAGCGTGCGCTCCTCATGGGGCCAGAAGCGGCCGGTGACCTCGTCGGGGACCACCTCGATCTCCGCCGAGAGCTCGATCAGATAGCCCTGGGGATCCTGGATCATGAAGAAGAGATTGTTGCCGGGCCCGTGCCGGCCGGGCCCCCACCAGAGCTTAATCCGGCGGCTCGCCATGTGGTCGGCCCAGTCCCGGATGTCGTTCCAGCAACTGGTCTCGTAGGAGTGATGATCCGGCCGCGAGGTGGGGGCGCGGAAGACGGCGAAGCTGTGATGCTCGGGATCGGTCCGATAGAAAGCGACCGTCCGCTCGTCGCCCTCGCGGACGTAGTCGGACGGAACGAACCCCAGCGCGTCCTCGTAAAATCGCATCATGTCAGGCAGTCGAGATGACGCCACCACCACGTGCTGCAGCCGAGCGGGCAGCGCCGCCGCGGCGCCGGTGCCCACGGCGAGGCTTCCGTTCTCGCGCCGCAGCCCGAAAACGGCGAGCCGCCCGTCGGGATCGCGCGCGGCGACGGCATCGTCGCGGAAGAGCGCCGTCGGCGACGGCAGGATGGCAACACCGCGGCCGCGCAGCCAGTCCCGGAGATCACCGAGCTGGCGCGAGCTCTCGAGGCGAAAGGCGCTCAGCGGTTGGGTTCCCGCCTCGCCCTTGCCGATCACGATCGAGCGACCGCGGCCCTCCAGCGCCACGGTGCCATCCGAGAGCGGCCGCGCAGCGAGGCCTAGCGTCTCGCCGTAGAAGCGCGCGAGCGCCGCGGGATCGGGGCTGTCGAGGCGGATGTGATCGAGCTTGGCGGGCCAGATCGGAGAGCGGGTGATCATGATCATCTCCTCCGCCGCCAATCTTCCGCAGATCGGGCGGCGGCGGCAAGCGCGGAGATTGGCCCGAC
>CAVTDT010000022.1:0-60816 GCA_963733525.1 uncultured Alphaproteobacteria bacterium | reverse complement strand
ACGAGCGTGTCGGGAGTATCGGCGACGTCGTGGACCGAGCGCACCAGCTCCGCGCCGGGGCAATCGATGCCGCCGGGGATGCTCATGACGCGGTATTCGTCCATCGGCCGGCTGTCGAGGATGACGAGCTTCTCGCCGGCGTCGATTTTGGCCTTGAGCTCCTGCGCCGACAGGCTCGGCGTCTTCTGCTCGTGCTCGATGAACTCGCCGAACGCCTTGCTCGGCACGTGCACGCCGGAGAACAGCTCGTAGCCGGCCGCTTTCCAGGCTTTCACGCCGCCCGCGAGCACCGCGAGGTTGCGGTATCCGAGCCGCGTCATCAGCGCCGCCGCGCGATGGGCAAGGCCGTCATCGTCGTCCATCAGCACGACCCGCGTCATGCGCCGCGGCACCAGCGCGGCGAGACCCAGTTCGAGGCGGCTGAGGGGCAGGGGCGTGGCGAAGAGCAGATGATTCTGGCGAAGACACCGCCCTCGCGCACGTCGAGAAGCGCCAGCTCGCCGCCGTCGCGGATCATCGCCTTCACCTCGCGCGCCGGCACCAGCGGTGCCGCGATGCCGGGATTGGCGGGGAAGACGCGATAGGCGCCGCCCTCCGACGTCGCGAAGGTAATGCGCTCCGGCAGGTTCTCCAGGCTCATGCCGTACATGTGCAGATGCAGCGCCGGCTGCTGGCTGGTGACCTCGATGGTGTGGAAGTCGTCGGCCAGGAAGCGCGCAGGCGTTGCCGCGCCGCACCGTGAGCTCGCCGGTGCGGCGGAGCTGGCCGATCGCCGGGCCTGTCGCGATTGTCGATGCGGTCGTAGAAGACGTTGTGCTCGTCGCCGCACACGCCTGATATCACCGCCCAGGTCGTGTGGTTGTGCGGCGGCTGCGCCTTGCCGGGCGCGCCGGCGGAAGCGTAGAGCGCGAAGCGGCGATCGCGGTCCTCGGACAGGCGATAGATCGCGCCGTGATCGCCGGCCGGGATCGGGAAGTGCTCGGCGGGGAAGAGCTCGGCCTGGGACGCCAGACCGATCATCACGCGCTTGATCTCCTCGAGCGCCGCCTGGCCCGCGCCATGGCGGGCCTCCAGGCCGCGGATGTCGGCTAACCGCCGCCGCCACTGCCGTCGCCCGCCGATCCATCAGCGATGCCGCCATGAGTCGCCTCCATTTCCCCGTCGAGGCGTTAAGTATAACCGCCGTTCTTGCGCGCGCCAGAGCACTGATCGAACGAGCAAAAACAGCCTTAACACATTACAAATCATTTAATTTGTACCTGCTGCGGAACTCCGACCTAATGCACCAGGCGGCTCGTCCGCCCCGTCTGCCGAACCCCCTTGGCAGACGGAGACCTCCTGGGTCTTTACCCCGCCTGCGTGTCTTCCCTCCAAAGCCGCAGGCGGGGCCCCCGGCTTCTCTCGACATGGCTGCGATATCGCGCCGGTGATTGCCGCGCGTGTGCTGGCGCCTTTAGAGTGGCCCGCATCCGCCATAGATCCTGCGGAGTCCATCTCATGTCGACCCAGCTCTTTACGCCGATCACGCTGCGTGGCGTTACGTTCGCCAATCGAACCGTCGTCGCGCCGATGTGCCAGTACAGCGCCGATGACGGCGCGGCGAGCGACTGGCACATGCAGCATCTCGGCAGCCTTGCGCTTTCCGGTGCCGGGCTCCTGATGATCGAGGCCACCGCGGTGGAGCGCGATCGGCCGCATCACCCACGGCTGCCTCGGCCTCTATTCCGACGCGCCGAGTACGCCCTTGCGTCGCGTGATCGCGGCGTGTCGGCGCTGGGGCAATACGCCGCTCGGCATCCAGCTCGCCCATGCCGGCCGCAAGGCATCCGCGCAGCGGCCCTGGGAAGGCGGCGGCCCGCTGCCGGCGGAGCAGGATCCCTGGTGACGGTCGCGCCCTCGGCCATCCCGTTGGCGGAGGACTGGCACACGCCGCAAGCCGCTCGACCGCCGCCGATCTCGCCCGCGATCGCGACGCCTTCGTCGCCGCAGCCGTGCGTGCGGCGCGGCTCGGCATCGACGTCGTCGAGGCTGCATTGCGCCCATGGCTATCTGATGCACGAGTTCCTGTCGCCGATCTCCAACCAGCGCACGGACGCCTATGGCGGCAGCCTGGAGAACCGCATGCGCTTTCCGCTCGAGGTGATCGACGCGGTGCGCGAGGCGTGGCCGGCGACAAGCCGCTGGGCGCACGCATCACCGGCAGCGACTGGATCGAAGGCGGCCTCACCGCCGAGGACGCGGTGGTCTTCGCGCGCGAGTTGCAAGGCGCTCGGCGTCGATTACGTCTGCGTTTCCAGCGGCGGCATCGTCGCCCAAGGCGGCGGTGCCGCTCGGCCCCGGCTATCAGGTGCCGCTGGCGCAGCGCGATGCGGCGCGAGGCGGGGATGGCGACGCGGGCGGTGGGACTGATCGCCGATCCCCGCCAGGCCGAGCGCATCATCGCCTCGCGGCGACGCCGACATCGTGGCGATGGCCCGCGCCTTCCTCGACGATCCGCGCTGGGCCTGGCACGCGGCAGAGGCGCTGGGCGGCAGCGCCGCCTATCCGCCGCAATACGTCCGCAGCCGCAGCGATCTCTGGCCGGGCGCCAAGCTGGCACGGCCGCAGCCGACGACCCCCGGCATCGCCGCGCAGTAGCGGAACTCGTCGAAGCGGTTCTCGGCGAAACCGAGCCCGGCACGGCGCCGCAGCGCGATGAACCGGATAAGCCTATTCGGGCTTATTGGCGGTGGGGGTGCCCGGCTCCTTGTCGCAGCCGGTGTTGGGATTGTTGAGATCCCTGTAGCCCAAGGCTGCGCCGGCTACCCCGCCCGCGGCACCGCCGGCCGCCGCGCCCTGCCACATGGCGGGGATCGCGTTCGCGCCGCCTGCCAGCGCGCCGATGCCGGCGCCGATGGCGACGCCCATCGCCGCGCCCTGCAGCGCGCGCCACGCCAGCCGCTCCTCGGGCGAAAGCGTCACGCAGGCGGGCACATCACGATCGTATTTGATGCCGCCCGCCGGAGTGGTTGCGATCTCCATCTGCTGCTGCCGCACGGAACTCCGTGCAGCCGCTCGCGAGAATCACAAGGGCAAGAGCAATGGCACGGCGCATCGGGCGGGACCTTCGAGAAGTTGGTCCCTACTTATGACGGGTTCAGCGGGCAAAACAAGTGGGCCGCGGCACGCAAAATGCCGCGCCCGAGCGCTACGCCGCCGATGTCATCCGGCGTTTTGAACGGCGGTGGAGACGACGTTGAGAAAATACGTGTTGAGGTTGGAGCCGACCGTGGCGACCGACGTGACGATGACGAGCGCGATCAGTCCGGCGATCAGGCCGTATTCGATCGCGGTGGCGCCGCGCTGTCGACCATGCAAGCCCTTCAGCAAGCACATCATGACTGCCTCTCCTCCAAAGTGGCGGGAGCAGTATGGCGGCGAAACTCCTAACCGGCTGTTTACGAAAGGAAAAATGCAAATTACATTGGATGAATTCGCGGTGCCGGCGAAATCGCTACCGGCGCTTCCGCTGATGCTGAGAAGCAGTTGGCTAAAAGTCTATGCGATCTTCAAGCCGGGCGCGCTGCGGAAATCTCATGAATTTGTTAGCCGGCCTCGTGCTCTTCTCTTCGACGCACGAGGCGCTGACCGCTCATGACACTGACCGACTATCTGGAACCGCGCGTCTTCCGATCGCCCTATCTCAAGCGCTCCGAGAGCGTGAGCGGGACCGCTGTGCTATGGGCCCTCCTGTTCGGTCCCGCTTACTACTGGCGTAAGCAAGCGCCGGTCGAGGCGCTGGTGCTGTCCCTGATCGATACGGTACTCATGCTGATGCCGGGCTCGCTCCTCGGCACCGAAGCAGCGGACGATCTCCTCGGTTCGGTGGTGTGGCTGGGTTTCGCGCTCGGCGCGCCGGTATTGCTGCCGATGTGCTATCGGCGCAAGGGATGGGTGGAGATCGGAAACCGCATGGAGGCGCGTTGGCTGTCTAGCGATCTTCTCGACGAGAACGATGCGGACGAACGCATGAATCAGCGCACGGAGCACCCTCGACGCGAGCGTGTAGCGCTCAATCGCGATGGGCGGCGAAATCGCCTTCCGCTGCGTCAGCGATAGTGATCAGTGATAGTAAGGGGAGTAGTGCGGCTGCGGCGGCGGCAGCTTGGCTTCCGGGCGATCGAACGCCCATTCATCCTTCTTCATGAAGAAGGCACCGTAGACGCAGGCGCCCATCAATCCAAGCACGATCCCGACGAGAACGGCGATCACGAGATGATCCGCGCGGACCTGTTCCGGACTCTTCACCACCGGCTTGCGGCGCCCGGAGCCGGTTCCGCGTTCGACGAAGGCGGGGAAGGTGTGTGTCTCTGGCCGGAGGAACGGCAGCCATACCCGGTCCGCATCCGCCCGCCGGTCCTTGACCGCTCGCTCCTTCTTGACGTCGATCATGTGGGTTCGCCGAGTTTCGAATGGCACCAACCAAGCGTCCCTAGCTTGCGCTCGATATGGCTAAAAGTTTGTTAATCAGCATTCGGGGCGGAGCGAAAAACCCGGCGGATTTCCGCGGTTTCCGCGCCGCATGCCATTAAACAATTTGTGTGAAAAATAAGGCGGCCCGATCTGGTCCTGCGCACTCCCCACAACCAGATTAATCTGCACTGGGAGGCTCGCGCGGGCGCGTTCGGGGCACGGTGGATGTCGGCCCCGGCAACTACCTCCGGCGCATTTCATGATCTCCACCGGTCTGGATTCTCGGGGCGGTATCGTGATCAAGGACGAGGTCGGCAGCTACGTCGTCAGGGACACGAACCAGCCGGAGCGCCGGCGGCATGCGCGCAAGCGTGCGTTCTGGCTTGGCCGCCTGGAGACGCCCGACGGGCGCTTCGACTGCCGCGTCCTCAACCTCTCGCCGGGAGGCGCCAAAGTCATGCTGGCGCACCGCCGTGCCGGAGAAGCAGGCGGTCACGCTGGTCATCGAGCCGCTCGGGGAATTCGTCGGCGTCGTCGGCTGGCGTCGGGACAGCTACCTCGGCATCCAAGTCCTCGAGCATCGCGCGATCAGGCCTGCGGCCCCGGAGCCGGCGGAGCGCGCCGTGACCGGCGTCTCCTCACCCGACCATCTGCCGCTTGCCGATGCGGACGCGAAGTCGCAATCGGCCGCCGCCGCGCCTGACATTTCCGTCGAACGGCGCCCGACCGAGAACCCGCTCGACCTCCTGAACGATGCCCGCACCATTCGCACGCTCCAGCCTGGCGAGGTCCTGTTCAAGGAGGGCGACAGCGCCCAGTCGCTCTACATCGTCAAGAGCGGGGCACTCAGGATCAAGAGCGGGAACGTCGTCTACGAGGACGTTCAGACCGGCGGCATCGTCGGCGAGATGGGGCTCGTCGAGCAGCACATGCCGCGAAGCGCCACGGTCTTTGCGCTGACCGCCGCGGAGGTGGTGGAGATCGACGAGCGTCGGTTCTTCTCGCTGGTCGAGCGGATCCCGAGCTTTGCGATTGCCGTGATGCGCGTGCTCTCGCGCCGCCTGCGCCACATGGACGATCTCTACAGGCCCGAGCGCTGGACCGGTCTGCACCGGTGAGCCGCCGCTTCAGCGGCGGCACCCAACTCGCCCGCGCCGCTTCGGCCGGGATGGTCGACGCGATCGAAAGAACCTATTGCGGTCCCCAGGTGTAGGACTGCAGCACGCCGCCGGGATCAAACTGCATTTGAAACGTGCTGGTGCCGGTATTGGACGGGCCAGACGTCGCATGTGCGACCGTCACGCCGCCGCGGGACGTCGGTGTCTGTATCGACTGACCCTGCACCAGGTAGACGTAGGTCAGCAAGCGGCGGCCGTCGGGAAGCTTGTTCTCGTCCGTGGGTTTGCCCAGCTGACTCACCGCCTGATCGTAGGTGGTCTTGCCGATTTCCAGGTTGGATGTCTTAGCCGGCGTGAAGCTTATCGGAACCTGATCGCAGGCGGCAAGGCCGAGCATGATCGCAAGCAAGATCGACCGTTTCACTGTGATCCCCCCAAACAGAGCCGCAGTATCGCGAATGGTTGCGAAGAATGTACACCCTCGCGCCCGACGCGCACAACGCGGAAACGCCGACGGCGGCCGCGTAATGAGACCGTGCTGCGTCGCTTCTAGGCCGGGCTCGGCGCGTCGGCCCGTCTCGGGCGCGAAGGCGAGATGATTGATGCAGCGCTTGGCATAGACCAGGTGCCAGCCGCGGTCCGCCGTCCACATAGGCTCGTAGACGTAATAGCAGACGGTTTGCCAGGCCTCCTGCGTTGGTGCTGCCTGATCGACCGCGGCGGAGGGGCCGGGCGCTGCGAGGCCGAGGCCGAGCGATAGGGCCGCGAGGGTGAGACACAATGGGCTGCGCATATTTTGCGTCCTCCGGGCCTTGCAAACGAAAGCCAGAAAAACAGCATATCGCGCCCACCGGAAGTCGCAAGTGAGGGGTGCGCGCCGAGCCGTTTCCGGCGCCGCCACAATATTTACACGCCGCCGCCGGCACCGCGCTCCCGTAGTTTGCCGGTGGAGAGACGATGCTGACATCAACAGACCACGGGGGCGGCAGCAGGATGGACATCGACTACGGCCGCTATTATCGACGCTATCACGACGACAGCGATCGGCACTTCGGCGAGGCGCTGGGATGCGCGGCGGCAAAGCTCGCACCGCTGCTGCCGACGGACCGTAAAGCGCGAATTCTCGAGATCGGATGCGGCATGGGCTTTGCGCTCGGCGCGCTGCAGCAGCTCGGCTACGCCGACATCGAGGGCATCGATGCCGACGGCGGTCAGATCGCCGCGGCCCGGCGGCGGCATCTGCCGGCGCTGCACGTTCCCGTCGAGGCGAGCGCCGACTTTCTAAGCGCGCGTACGGAAACTTGCGACACCGTCATCTGCATCGACGTGCTCGAGCATGTGCCGGTCGCCGACCAGCTCGGATTTCTGCGCGGTATCCTTGCGGCCCTGAAGCCCGGCGGGTCGACTGATCTGCCAGGTACCGAACGCCAACGCCGCTATCGCCAGCCGCTTCCGCTACCACGACTGGACGCATCATTGCAGCTTCACCGAGGCAAGCCTCGATTTCGTCCTGCACAATGCGGGGATTCACCGATATCGACGTTGCCGAGGCCGAGCCGCCGCGGCGCCCGCGCTTTCCCTTCATACCCCGCCGCTCGGTGGCGAGGTGGCTGCTGCGCGAGGGCTTCCGGGCGCTGCGGCGTCTGGAATACCGCCTTGAGCTTGGCGCCGCCGAGGCGTCCTCGATCCCGCTGACCCCCAACATCATTGCGCTCGCCGCGCGCCCGCGGACGGCGGCCGACACCGCAGCGGCGACGAAATAGGGCGAAACGGGTCGCCGGCATTTTCGACGATTACCACTAAAATTCGCGATGTTATTGTCATTTGCTTAAGTCGAACTCGATAGGCTGCTCGGACTGTGATGAGCCGCACCTTGAGGAAAATCCCATGTCGATGACCCTCTCCGCCGACGCACCGCAGCAGCAGATCTCCCTTCTCGAAGCGGCGCGCAACAGCCTGGCCCGCCTGCCGCTGACCGTTCGCTTTCTGGCGGCGGCATGGCTGATCCTCGCCGCTGGCTACGAGACCTCGCTCGCGCTGCAGTCTCCGGCGCAGCGGATCCGGCATGAGCTCACGGCCGTCGGCGGCGGATGTGCATGCGCTGCCGTGGACCCGCGCCGATGATCGCGTCCAGCTCGCGGTCGCCAGGAATTTCGACGACCGCGCCTATCGCGTGGACGCGACACGGTTCCCGACCGAGTTGGCGGTGACGCTGCTCAGTCTCGACAAGCCCACTTGCCTCGAGGCGCGCACGGCGGCGCGTCGCATCGAAGGATCGGTCGTCGTCGCCCTCGAGGGCTACAAGTCCGCGACCGATTGCCGCGATAACAACACCATGGTCTGGCGCATCATGCCGTAACGCAGGCACGAGCGCCGCATCGGAGTTTCGCCCCTCGCTCAAGTCCGCTGATATTTTCCGACGACGACGCGTAGCTCCGCGGGCGACAAAACGAACACGCCTTCTATACCGCTAATCTACTACGCTGCCGGGAATTGAACGCGGCGGGCGGGCCGCGCGTTGCCGAATAGCCCCCGGATGTCGCTTCGCAGCACGCTAAAGATCCCGGTGATGTCGATCTTGTTGCCGCTTCTCTTCGGAGCGGTGGTGGGGATGGCGGTGGCCTGCTTCCTCGTGCAGCCGATCTGGGGCGATCAGTCCTGGTACTTCTACGCCGCGGGCCGTCTCCTGGATGGCGCCCGCATCGATATCAGGAATATCGTCGAGGAAAACCCGCCGCTCATCTTCTGGATCTCGACCATTCCCGTCGCGCTTGGTCGCGCGCTCCATGCATCGCCGCAGACCGTCATGGAGCTCTGCCTGGCGGCACTGGCGGCCTGCAACATCGGGTGGTGCGCCATCCTGGTGCGCCGCTCCGATCCGGCTCTCCAGCGAACCTTTCCGCTGTGGCTCGCGGTCGTGCTGTTGTACGCCACAGCGGTTTACGCCTGGCCCAGCGTCGGGCAGCGCGAGCACATCCTGATCCTCCTCGCCTTGCCCTATCTGGTGATGCTCAGCCAGCGCATGGACGGGATCCCGGTGCCGGCGCGGGAGGCGGTGGTGGCGGGGTTGCTGGCCGCGGTCGGCTTCGCGCTGAAGCCCTATCAGTTTCTCGTCGTCATCTCCGTGGAAGCGCCCCCTCCTTTGGCGCATCGGATTTCGCCGCCTGATCCGGCCGGAGCTCGTCGCTCTGGCGGCAGGCGAGCTTGCCTACGCCGTCGCGATCCTGGCGCTGGCGCCCGACTATGTCTTCAAGATCCTGCCGCTCGCCTCCGCATATCTCGACTATGCCCGCGTGCCCCTGCGCAACATGATAGAGCCGCTTCGCCTGGCAAAGATCCTGGGAATGTTCGCGCTGTGCGCGATGCTGCGGCCTTGGCTCAGGCATCGCGCTCTCGCCGCCGCATTTCTTGTGGCCGGTGGCGCGGCGACCGTCGCCTATGTCATCCAGCTCAAGCATTTCGAGTACCAGTTCCTGCCGGCGCTAGCGTTCCTCACCATCTCGTTCGGCGTCATGCTGGTCGATCTGCTTCTGCGATGGACCAGCGGTGACCGCCCCGCGCTCAGTCCTGCTCTCGGCGCGGCGCTGGCGCTGACGGGCGCTATCGTCGCCGCACTCATCTATTACCCGCAGAACGCCGCCAAGGCGATGATCGCCGGAAGCGACAGCAGGAATGCGGCGGCGCTCGCCGCCACCGCCGAGCTTCCGCCCGGGACGACCATCTACATGCTGTCGCCGGCCACGGGCTTTCTTTTCAAGACGGTGCTCGATCGCCAGCTGGTGTGGGGCTCGCGCTTTCCGCATCTCTGGATGCTGGCCGCCGTCATGCGAACGGAACGGGATCGCGCGCAGGACGGACATGCCGATTTCGATGCCCAGCGCATGCTGGAGCTCGGCCGCTGGACTTTGCGCCGCGGTGGCCGAGGACCTGGAGCGCTGGCACCCGAGCGTCGTGCTGGTCGATCGCTGCGACGATCAATCGATCGAGCCGTGCTGGAGCCTCGAGGCATTCCGGGTGAACCTGGTGACCTGGTTCGCGCGCGACCCTGGCTTCAAGACCCAGTGGTCGCATTATTCCCAGCGCGGCCAGATCGGTCCCTTCGACCTCTGGTGCGCGAATGCGGATCGCGACGCGTGCAGGCACCTGCTCGCCGCCCTCCCGAACCGCCAGAGGGACGGGAACTCAAGCCCGGTGCGCCCGTCGAGCTTCGCCGTCGCCGGCAAGGACTGACGCCGCGCCGCAACCGCCCGGTAACGACGCCGCGACCTTCATGAACCTGGTGAGCCCGATGGGATTCGAACCCATGACCCCTTGATTAAAAGTCAAGTGCTCTACCGGCTGAGCTACGGGCTCGCTCCCACGCCGCGGCGCGCGAGGGGCGGCCGGGCATCGAGAGTGGCGGACAATAGGCGGAAGGCCAGGAGCGGTCAACGCACGCCCTGGCACGGGTCAGGGCCTGCCTTGCGTCACGCTCTCGGTCTTGAGGATCACCCGGATGCCGAGATTGTCGCCGGAAACGCAAAGATATTTCGAGGCGCCGCGTGGCAACGGAATGCGGCGCCGCATGCAGAACTTGATGAGCGCCGCGGCGACCCGGCTCGCCGACAGCGTGACGTTGCGCGGCTCCTGCGTCGCGCCGTCGAGGATGGCGACCGTTACCTGCTGGCCGTCGCTGCTGATGCTCGCGGAGCCGATCTTGCCGTTCGGCAGTTTCTCGTCGTCCGGACCCGCGGCCGCATCGAGAGCCTGGCGCAGCTCACCATGGTCCAGGATCACCTGCCGCATCTCGGTGGTCACGGGGCTCCCCCTTTTATAGTTTGAATTTCATTATACTCGCTGTGACGTACGCGGCGGGAGGCTTCGCGCAAGTGGCCGAAGTTCGTCGGAGTCTCACCCGCGGCAGCGGCTGGAGTGAGATCAAATGTCGTGCAACTCGCGGTGCCGATCCGCGGTCGCGCCGGGTCGCCGTGGGACTGGCCGGGGTGGTCGGGAGAAGGGCGGTGTCACCGGTCGATTTTTCATATTGGTCGCCCCGCAGCAGCCGGAGCGCAGACGCCGCCAGGGCGTCCAGCATCGACCGGATCGGATCGGTCAGCAGTCCGCCGCCGAGTCCGACCTGGGCGAGGAAAGTCTTGAAGCTGGCGCCGGCGGATGAGCCGCCGGCGGCGGTGCCGAGATCCCCGGTCGTGGCGCCCGCGGCCTGGGCGTTCCGGGTCAGCTGCTCGGCGAAAGTCCGGTAGATTTCGGCGACCGTGCGCGGCGCGCCGGTGCTGCTGTCATAGAAGACGCCGCGGTTGCTTGCCGCGGCCTCCGGCAGCAGATCCGCGGCGACGGCATTGCCGTCGTGCTGGACCGCCTTCAGAAACTCGGTGGCGCCGCCGGCGCCGAGGAAATGCGCCATGTAGAGATCGGTGCTGCCGGCGGGGCGGCCGAGCGCGCGCTCGACCTCGCTCTTGTTGGTCTTGGCGTATTCGGCCGCGAGGGAGGCGGAGAGCGCCGGGTCCTTGCGGAGATCGAGGATCTGCTGGCGGACGGCGGGATCGGCGACATGGGCGTGCCCGCTGTCGTCGACCGATATCTGCTGCGCGAGATCGCCGATACCGTATTTGGCGCCGAAGCGCTGCACCATCTGCAGCCAGGTGCTGTCGATGAATTGGAAGAGGCCGGTGGCTGTCCCTTTGCTGGACTTGGCATCCGCCTTGAGGCCGCTCTCCTGGGTCGCGGTCGCCAGCAGGAAGCTGAAATCCACCTGGGTAGCCGCGCTCGCCTGGCGGATGCCGCGGGTCACTGCCGGATCGATGGCGCCGCCGGGCGGCAGCGGATGGGAGGGCGCGGGCATGCGGGGCGGCAACCTCGATCAGAACGCCGGATTTGCCAGCCGGAGCCTAGGGGAGAGTGGTTAAGGGATGGTGAGCGGCGGGGCCGCCGCCCCGTCCGATTCTGCTCCGCTCCCCGCTGCAGGAAATCTCTCAAAAGAGTTTAGGGACGCGCCGCAAGGACCCGGTTTTCCACGGTAATCCGCCAAGTCAGCAGCATGGCATTGAGAACCGAGAAAAGCACCGCGACCTGCCAATCGCCGAACACGAGGGGCAGAAGCGCGATCTCAACGATGACCACCATGTAATTGGGATGACGAATGAATCTGTAGGGGCCGCGGCGCACCCTGGGCACGCCGGGGAGGGCAATGACCCGGGTCGTCCAATAGGGTCCCGAGATTCGCCATTACCCAGAGCCGCACCACCTGCACCACGCCGTAGAGGATCAGCAGAGGTATCGACGGCGCTCGGTCGGGCGGCACCGTCGCCAGTATCGAGATGAGCCACGCGGCGTGCATCGCGACGATCAGCGGATAGTGGCTGCGCCCGACTTCGAACCCGCCCGCGGCGAGGAGCGCGCGGGTGTTGCGCGCGGCGTGGACCGAGCTCGCCCAGGCGCTGGAGCGCCACCAGGAACACCACCACCAACGCAATCGTGTTCATGCAGCCTCCAGCAGTTGGAACGCGGCGGTGAAGCCGGGTCCGAGGGTGCTCAGCAGCAACCGGCCGCCGGCGCCGGCGCGGAGCGCGCGGTCGAGGACGAACAGCACGGTGACCCCCGACATGTTGCCGAAATCCCGCAGCACGCCGCGGCTGTGGGCGAGGGCGCCGGTGCCGAGCTCGAGCGCCTCCTCCAGCGCCGCCAGCACCTTGGTGCCGCCGGGATGGCAGATGAAATGCTCGACCGCCGCCAGATCCAGCCCATGCCGTCCCAGGAACTCGGTGGTGACGCCGCGCATCTCGCCGCGCGCCAGCGCCGGAATGTCCGCGGAAAGCACGGCGCGCAAGCCGTCATCCTCCACGTCCCATCCGGTGACATCGAGGGAATTGGGCCAGGTGTACTCGCCGTCGGCGCCAAAGGCGGGGCCCTCGCCCTCGCCGGAGATGAGGGCCGCCGCGGCGCCGTCGCCGAAGAGCGCGGTGCTGATGAAGCTGCTCTTGGACCGGTCGTCCTTCCGGAAGGCGAGGCCGCAGAGCTCCACCGCCAGCAGCAGCACCTTGGTGCCGGGATTGGCGCGGACAAGATCGGCGGCGCGGGCGAGACCCAGCACGCCACCGGCACAACCCAGCCCGAAGATCGGCAGGCGCCGCACGTCCGGTCGCAATCCCAGGCGGTTGATGAGGATGGCATCGAGGCTGGGCGTCGCCACTCCGGTGCTGGAGACCGCGACCACTGCGTCGACCTCGCTGGGCCTGACGCCGGCTTCCGCAAGGCAGTCGCGCGCCGCGCGCTCCAGCAGCTCCGTCGCATGCTCGATATAGAGGGCGTTGCGATCGCGCCAGCCGTGCGGCGCGGCGTACCAATCGATCGGCACGCAGGAGAAACGCCGATCGATGCCGGCGTTGCGAAACACCGGCATGAGCCGCTCGAGGGCGCCATCGCCCCATGTCGGCGAAGAGGACGCGGGCGCGGGCGGCGACTTCCGGTTGCCGGAGGACGTGGCACGGCACGGCGGTGGCAAGACCGACGAGACGCGGCTGGACGGTGGCGACTGGCGGGCGGGCGACTTCCTCACTAAAGTGCGGCCGGTGCCGGTCCCGCACCGTCAGCACCGTCTCGCCGTCGCGCAATACTGCGTCATCCAAAGGAGGGCCCTCCGCGGATCCGATGCTGGAAGAGTTCAGATCATCCACGCTCGCCGGAGCGAGTGATACTGACATTCATGTCACCATAGGTGGAAACGGGCCGCCTTTGCTTTTGTTGCACGGCTATCCCCAGACCCACGTCATGTGGCACAAGATCGCGCCCGCGCTGGCGCGGCGATTCACGGTAGTGATGCCGGACCTGCGCGGCTACGGCGCCTCGGCAAAGCCGCCGGGTGGCGCGGATCACAGTAGTTACGCGAAGCGGACGATGGCGCAGGATCAAATCAAGGTGATGAGCGCCCTCGGTTTCTCGCGCTTCCAGGCGGTCGGCCACGATCGTGGCGGGCGGGTGCTGCATCGCCTCTGCCTCGATCACCCCGGCGCGGTGCAGCGCGCGGTGATGCTGGATATCGCGCCGACCGCCAGCATGTACGGTCGCACCGACAAGAGCTTCGCCACCGCCTATTTCCACTGGTTCTTCCTCATTCAGCCCGCCGATCTGCCGGAGCGGATGATCGCCGCCGATCCCGATTACTGGCTCGAGCGCGTGCTCGGCGCATTCAGCCAGAGCGACGGTGTCTTCACCGAGGAGGCGCTGGCCGAGTACCGGCGGGCGCTGCGCGATCCCGCGACCATCCATGCGACCTGCGAGGACTACCGCGCCGCCGCCGGCATCGATCTCGAGCATGACGCGGCGGATGTGGAGAAAAAAGTGATCTGCCCGCTGCTGGCGCTCTGGGGATCGAAAGGTGTGGTGGGTAACCTGTTCGATCCGCTGGCGCTCTGGTACGAGAAAGCGGTCAACGTGGAAGGACACGCGCTGCGCTGCGGGCATTTCATTCCCGAGGAGGCGCCGCAGGAGTCGCTTGCCGCCCTTTCCGACTTCCTGGTGGCTTGACGCACGTGCCTCCGATTCAATCCCGCACCCGCCTGCGCGATCATCTCCGCAATTATTTCATCGCCGGCATCCTCATCACCGGGCCGATCGCCCTCACGCTCTATCTCGCCTGGGCGTTCATCCACGGCGTCGACCGGGCGGTGACGTCGCTGGTTCCCGACGAGTACAATCCGGAGACCTACCTGCCATTCCAGGTGCCGGGCATCGGCCTCGTGGTGGCGGTGGCGGCCCTGACCCTGATCGGCGCGCTGGCGGCCAACGTGCTCGGCCGCTTCTTCGTGCGCCTGGGCGAGCGGATCATGGGCCGCATGCCGGTGATCCGCGGCGTCTACGGGGCAGTGAAGCAGATCTTCGAGACTGTGCTGGCGAAGCAATCCGACACTTTCCGCGAAGTGGTGCTGGTGGAGTATCCGCGCCGCGACAGCTGGACGGTAGCCTTCGTCACCACGCGGCCGGAAGGCGAGATAAAGGACCTGACGCCGCCGGACGCCATCGGTGTCTATGTGCCCACGACCCCCAACCCGACTTCTGGATTTCTGCTCTATGTCCCACGCAAGGACGTGATCACCCTCGCCATGACGGTGGAGGAGGGGATCAAGCTGGTGATATCGGGTGGCATCGTCACGCCACCGGATCGCCGCAAGAACGGTCAGATCGAGAAGAAGTAGCGCCGCGCCCCCTTTTAGGGGGCCACATGCCAAGTGCCGTCGAGCCACTGGCAGGCTTTGCCTTGCACCGGCTCGCTGCGGCCCTCGATGGTCATGGTGGCGCGAAACAGTCGGCAACTCCGGCCTGCCGTGGGCGTCACAGTCTCGTCGGGCGCGGTCGCTGCCACCTGTGCCGGCCCATAGAGCCAGGTCATCGGGACATCGGCCCAATAGGGCCAGTTCCAATAGGGATAGAAGGGGTGCCCGAAGCGATCGAGCGTGACAAAGCCCGGCGAGACAAAGACGTGACGACGGCGGTCAAGGAAGATCGGCCGGCCCGGGACGAAGAAATGCCTGTCGGGCCGTCCGACAAGAAAATGTCCATCAGGACGTCCGACGAAAAAATGCGCGTCGGGTCGGCCAGAGAAGGATTGCGCAGGCGAGCCGGTAAAGGATCCACCGCCGCCAACGCCCCGCGCAGCGACGGGCGTCGCCCAGCTCGCCGCGATCAGAGCAAAAATAGCCAACCCGCAGAGATATCTTCCCATCGCCATCACCGCTGCCAATCCTAAATCTAGGTCTGCAGCGACCATCGTGCTCATGACGAAAAAGTCATACCCATCACGGCTCCGCGACCGTGATGGCGGACTGCACGCTCACCCCGAGCGCAGGTATTTGACCGCGGCGTCGCGCTCGAAGAGATAGAGCAGCGTCGCGCAGCGCCGCGCCTCGCGGGTTCGCCAGCTCGGGATCGCGGTGGAGGATCAGCCGCGCGTCGTCGCGGGCGATCGCGATCAGCTCCTCGTGCGCCGCGAGATCGGCCAGGCGGAATTCGGGCAGCCCGCTCTGGCGCGTGCCCAGCACCTCGCCGGCGCCGCGCAGCTTCAGATCCTCCTCGGCGATGCGGAAGCCGTCGTCGGTCTCGCGCAGGATCGCGAGGCGCTGCTTCGCCGTCTCGCCGAGCGGCTGGGCGTAGAGCAGGACGCAGGCCGAGGCGCTTGTCGCCGCGGCCGATACGGCCGCGCAGCTGATGCAGCTGCGCCAGGCCGAAGCGCTCGGCGTGCTCGATCACCATGACCGTCGCGGCGGGCACGTCGACGCCCACCTCGATCACCGTGGTCGCGACGAGGAGATCGATCTCGCCATGGGCGAAGGCCTCCATGATCCGATCCTTCTCCGCGCCCTTCATGCGGCCGTGGACCAGGCCGACGCGCGGCCCGAAGCGCTCCCTCAGATACATCTCGCGCTCGGATGCGGCGGCGAGATCGCCCTCCTCGGACTCGTCGATGACCGGGCAGATCCAATAGACCTTGGCGCCGTCCGGCGAGGGCGCGGTCGACGCCCGCCACCACCTCGTCCAGGCGCGCGATCGGCACCGTCCGCGTCGTCACGGGCTTGCGGCCCGCGGGCTTCTCCGTCAGGCGCGAATGATCCATGTCGCCGTAGGCCGCCAGCATCAGGGTGCGCGGGATCGGCGTCGCCGTCATCGCCAGGAGATCGACGCCCTTGCCTTTGTTGGTAAGGGCGGCGCGCTGCTCGACACCGAACCGATGCTGCTCGTCGATGACGGCGAAACCGAGATCGCGGAACTCCACGTCCTCCTGGAAGATCGCGTGGGTCCCCACCACGATCGGCGCGGCGCCGGAGCGGATCGCCGCCAGCAGGGTTTCCCGCGCCTTGCCTTTCTCGCGGCCGGTGAGCAGCGCCACCTCGACGCCCGCCGGCTTCGCCAGCGCGCTCAGCGTCGCGCCGTGCTGGCGTGCCAGGATCTCCGTCGGCGCCATCAGCGCCGCCTGCACGCCGGCTTCCACCGCGTCGAGCATGGCGATGAGCGCCACCACGGTCTTGCCGCTGCCGACGTCGCCTTGCAGCAGGCGCAGCATCCGATGCGGCGAGGCCATGTCGGCGCCGATCTCCGCCAGGGCCTGGCGCTGGGAGTGAGTGAGCTGATAGGGCAGCGCCGCGATCGCCTTCTCCCGCAGCACGCCCGTCCGCCTTGAGGACTGCGGCCGGGGAGGCGCTTGCTGTGCTCGCGGACCAGCGCCACCGCCAGTTGATTGGCCAGCAGCTCGTCATAGGCCAGGCGCTCCCGCGCCGGGGTCGAGGGCAGCAGGTCCGCCTCGCTGGCGGGCGAATGCAGCGCGCCGACCGCCTCGCGCCACGCCGGCCACTGCCGCCGCTCCACCAGCGTCTTATCCGACCATTCCGGCAGCTCCGGCGCCTTGCCAATGGCGGCGGCGATCGCTTTTTGCAGCGTGCGCATCGGCAAGCCGCCGGTCAGAGGATAGATCGGCTCCACGGTCGGCAGGCGCTCGGCTTCCGCCACATCGACCACATAGTCGGGATGCGTGATCTGGATCTGGTTGTTGAAATGCTCGATCCGGCCGCTCACCACCCGGACCGACCCCACCGGCAGCTGGCGCTCGAGGTAATCGCCCTTGACGTGGAAGAACACGAGGTGGAGAAAGCCGGTCTCATCGCGGCACCGCACGCGGTAGGGCTGGCGCGGGTGGTGCGGCTTCAGATGCGCGTCCACGGTCACGGTGAGGGTGGCGATGACGCCCGCCGGCGCCGCCGCGACCTTGGGCCGGAAGCTGCGGTCGACCAGGGCCGAGGGCCGGTGCCAGAGCAGGTCCGCCACATGGGGGCCGCAGAGCCGCTCGATCAGCTTGCCGAAGCGCGGTCCGACGCCCGGCAGGCTGGTGACCGAGGCGAAGAGTGGGAAGAGGATTTGCGGGCGCACTCGGGGCGGTTGCGATCCAAGGTGTGGCGGGGCACATCCCGCCAGTTGCGGTTGTCGGGGACTTTATATCTCCGGGCCGAAGCGAGTGAAGGATGGGTGAGGGGTTGGACACGCAGCGCAAGCGGCTGTTGTTCCGGAGTTGGCACCGCGGCACCAAGGAAGCGGATCTGCTGCTGGGCTCGTTCGCCGAGCGGCATCTCGAGGGATTCACGCCGGCCCAAGTGGACCGCTTCGAGGCGCTGCTGGAGGTGGACGACACTGATCTCCTCGCCTGGATCGCCGGCCGTGCCGCGCCCGCCCCCGCGCATGACAGCGACGTGCTGCGCCTTCTGCTTGCCTTCAAATATCTGCCGAGGCCCGCGTGACCGCCCTCGACGCCTTTTTCACCGGCCCCCAGCGTCCGGCGGGCCGGCTCACCCTCGCCGGCGCGCCCGAGGGCCATGACGCCGCTGTCCTCGGCGACCTCGCCGCCCGCGGCGTGGTGGGCACGCTGCTGCATGTCTGCCGCGACGACGGCCGCATGGCCCGGATGGCGGCGGCGCTCGCCTTCTTCCAGCCGGATCTGCCGGTGCTCACCCTGCCGGCCTGGGACTGCCTGCCTTATGACCGCGTCTCGCCCAATGGCGAGATCGTCAGCCGCCGCATCGACTGCCTGACCCGGCTTGTGGACGAGGATGCGGGCAAGCGCCGGATCGTGCTCACGACGATCAATGCCCTGGTGCAGCGGGTACCGCCGCGCAAGCTCTTCGAGGGTCGTTCCCTGGTGCTGGGGGTGGGCGGACGCATCCCGACCGACCGGCTGATCTCCTACCTGCAGCAGAACGGCTATCAGCGCAGCGAGACCGTGCGCGAGGCCGGCGAGTTCGCGGTGCGTGGCGGCATCGTCGACGTCTTTCCCGCGGGCGCGCCGGAGCCGCTGCGTCTCGATTTCTTTGGCGATGCGCTCGAGAGCATCCGCCGCTTCGATGCGCTGACGCAGCGCTCGACCGGCACTCTGCCGCAGGTCAGCCTGAAGCCGGTCAGCGAGGTGCTGCTGGATCCGCTCGTCATCCAGCGCTTCCGCAGCCGCTTCCGCGAGCAGTTTGGCACCGCCTCCGACAATGATCCGCTCTATGCCGCGGTGACCGCCGGCCAGCGCTACGCCGGCATGGAGCACTGGCTGCCGCTCTACTACGAGACCCTCGAGACGATCTTCGACTACCTGCCGGACGCGGCGGTGAGCCTCGACTATCAGATCGAGGAGGTACGCGCCGACCGCCTCGCGGCGATCGCGGATTTCTACGCGGCGCGCCAGGCCTTCCTGCACGACCGGCACTCGAAGAACCAGATCGGCGCGCCGATCTACCGCCCGGTCCCACCGGACCAGCTATTTCTCAGCGACAAGGAATGGAGCGCCCGCCTCGACGAGCGGCGGGTGGCGCAGATCTCGCCCTTCGCATCGCCGCCGGAAGCCACGCTCGCCTACGATGCCGGCGGCCGGCGCGGGCGCGATTTCGCCGAGGCGCGCGCCAATCCCAAGGTGAACTTGTTCGAGGCCGTGCGCGATGCGCTTCGGGAGGAGCAGCGCGCCGGCCGCCGCGCCGCGGTCGCCGCCTATAGCGCGGGCTCGGCAGACCGCCTCAAGACCCTCCTTAACGAGAAGCACCTCACCGACTTGCACGCGGTCGCGCAGTGGTCAGAGCTCGCGGCGCTGCCGGCGTCGAGCGTGGGGCTGCTGGTGCTGGGCCTGGAGACCGGCTACGCCACGCCGGACTTTGCCCTCGTCACCGAGCAGGACATCCTTGGCGACCGTCTGGCGCGGCCGTCGCGCCGGCGCACCAACGTCGAGCAGTTCATCACCGAGGTCTCGACCCTGGCGCCGGGCGATCTCGTCGTCCACGTCGACCACGGCATCGGCCGCTATGACGGCCTCGTCACCCTCGACGTCGCCGGCGCGCCGCACGACTGCCTGCGGATCATCTACGCCGGCGACGACAAGCTCTTCGTGCCCGTGGAGAACATCGAGGTGCTCTCGCGCTACGGCTCCGAGGGCACCGAGGTCGTGCTCGACCGTCTCGGCGGCGTCGCCTGGCAGTCGCGCAAGGCGCGGGTCAAGGAGCGCATCAAGGAGATCGCCGGCCAGCTCATCGCGGTTGCCGCCGAGCGCCAGCTGCGCCAGGGCGAGACGATGCCGCCGCCGGAAGGGCTCTACGAGGAATTCGCCGCGCGCTTCCCCTATCCGGAGACCGAGGACCAGCTGCGCGCCATCGCCGACACGCTGACGGACATGGCCTCGGGCCGGCCGATGGATCGCCTCATCTGCGGCGATGTCGGCTTCGGCAAGACCGAGGTGGCGCTGCGCGCCGCCTTCATCGCGGCGATGCAGGGAACCCAGGTCGCGGTGGTGGTGCCGACCACGCTGCTGGCGCGCCAGCACTACCGCACTTTCACCCAGCGCTTCGCCGGGCTGCCGATACGTATCGGCCAGCTCTCGCGCATGGTGGCGCCGCGCGACGCCGCCGCCACCAAGAAGGAGATCGCCGAGGGCCGCATCGACATCGTGATCGGGACCCACGCGCTCCTCGGCAAGGGCATCGCCTTCAAGCATCTGGGTCTTCTCGTCATCGACGAGGAGCAGCATTTCGGCGTGGCGCAGAAGGAGCGGCTGAAGCAGCTCCGGGCCAACGTCCATGTGCTGACGCTGACGGCGACGCCGATCCCGCGCACGCTGCAGATGGCGCTCGCCGGCGTAAAGGAGATGAGCGTCATCGCGACGCCGCCGGTGGACCGCCTCGCCGTGCGCAGCTTCATCATGCCCTACGATCCCGTGGTGATCCGCGAGGCGATCCTGCGCGAGCATCATCGCGGCGGGCAGATCTTCTACGTGGCGCCGCACATCAGCGATCTCGACGAGGTCGGTCAGGAGCTGAAGCGCCTGGTGCCGGAGATCAAGATCGGCATGGCGCACGGCCGCATGGCCTCCACCGCTCTCGAGGACGTCATGAGCGCCTTCGACGACGGCGCCTTCGACGTGCTGCTCTCCACCAACATCGTGGAATCAGGTCTCGACATTCCCCGGGCGAACACGTTGATCGTGCACCGCTCGGACATGTTCGGCCTGGCGCAGCTCTATCAGCTCCGCGGCCGGGTCGGGCGCGGCAAGCTGCGGGCATATGCCTATCTGACCTTGCCGGCGGGAAAGCACCTGACCGCCACCGCGCAGCGCCGCCTGGAGGTGATGCAGACCCTCGACACGCTGGGCGCGGGCTTCACGCTCGCGAGCCATGACATGGATATCCGCGGCGCCGGCAATCTCCTGGGGGAGGAGCAGTCGGGCCATATCCGCGAAGTCGGCGTCGAGCTCTATCAGCATCTGCTGGAGGAGGCCGTCGCCTCCGCCCGCACCGGTACCGACGGCTTCGGCGAGGCGCCGGAGGACTGGACGCCGCAGATCACCATCGGCATGCCCGTGCTGATTCCCGAGGCCTATGTCGCCGATCTCAACGTCCGCCTCGGCCTCTATCGCCGCTTGGCCGCGCTGGTCGACGCACGGGAGATCGACGCCTTCGCCGCCGAGCTGGTGGACCGTTTCGGATCGCTGCCGGCGGAGGTGCAGAACCTCCTCGACATCATCGCGATCAAGCGGCTCTGCCGCGTGGCGGGGATCGAGAAGGTGGAGGCGGGGCCCAAAGGCGCGCTCATCAGCTTCCGCCAGAATCGCTTCGCCAACCCCCTGGGGCTGGTGGAGTTCCTGCAGGCCCAGGTCGGCACCGCCAAGCTGCGCACCGATCAGCGCCTCGTGGTGACCCGAAGCTGGGACGACGCCAAGGAGCGCCTGGTCGGCGTGCGGCGCTTGCTGGAGAAGCTGGCGGAGATCGCCGCCAGGCCATCGCCCCCGGCACCGGAAGTGCCGGCGCGGCGGGAGACCGCGGCGCGGGCGCGGCGCTGAACTTTATTTCGCCGACGCCGGCTCCGTCGCCGGCGCGCCGCCCGCCTGCTCGTTCTGCAGGAGGTCGAAGAGCGGATAGAAGAACTCCGGCTCCTGGGCGCCGGACACCACGTACTTGCGCTCGAAGATGAAGCAGGGGACGGCGTTGATGCCGATCCGCCGCGCGCTCATGTCCTCGGCGAGGACATCCTCCGCCGCCTCGTCGCTGCCGAGGTAGCGCGTCACCGCCGCGCGCTCGAGGCCGGCGCTCTCGGCGATCTCCGCCAGGGTTTCGCGGTCGCCGACGTCGCGGCCTTCGATGAAATAGGCATTGAAGAGCCCTTCCACGACCAGCTCCGCGCCCGTTTCCCCACTGGCGTAGCGGATTAGGCGATGGGCGTCGCGGGTGTTGGGCGTCACCTTGATGCGCTCGAATTGGAAGGGGATGCCCACGGCGGCGCCGACCTCGGTGACGGTCTGGTAGATGCGCCGTGCATGATCGGGACCACCGAACTTCGCGGCGATGTAGCGCTCGCGCGCCATGCCCTCCGGCGGCATGTCCGGATTGAGCTGGAAGGGATGCCAGAGGATCTCGGCCTCGACCTCCGGCCGCTGCGCCAGCGCGGTGGCGAGCCGGCGCTTGCCGATGAAGCACCAGGGACAGATCACGTCGGAGACGATGTCGATGCGCATGCGGACCTCCGGGGAGCACCGGGCCCGACTTTAGCATGCCGGGCCCTCGCGGACAGCGGATTTGCCGGAGCGCTTGACGGCGCGGGACACGCCCGCAAACATGCGCCGATGGGGGCCCATCCGCGGTGACGACACCTCTACATCCCATCTATGACGCACCGTTCCTGGCGCGGAATGCCGCGAATTTCGCCGCGCTGACGCCGCTGTCGTTTCTGGCGCGCGCGGCCGCGGTCTATCCCGACAAGACCGCCGTCATCCATGGGTCGCGACGCTACACCTACCGCGAGTTTCATCAGCGCTGCTGCCGGCTCGCCGACGCCCTGCGCCGGCGTGGGATCGAGCTGGGCGACACCGTCTCGGTGATGGCGCCCAACGTGCCGGCGCTCCTCGAGGCGCATTACGGCATCGCCATGGCGGGCGGCGTGCTCAATGCCCTCAACTACCGGCTGGATGCGGCCTCGATCGCCTTCATCCTTGATCACGGCGGCGCCAAGGTGCTGATCGCGGACCGGGAATTTTCCCCCGTCGTCCGCGCTGCCTTGGGCCAGGTGGCGCGCCGGCCTCTCGTCATCGACATCGACGATCCCCTCGGCGAGGGCGGCGAACTCCTGGGCGAGATGGATTACGAGGCCTTTCTCGCGTCAGGCGATCCCGCAGCGCTCTGGCAGCCGCCCGACGACGAATGGCGGGCGATCGCCCTCAGCTATACCTCCGGCACCACCGGGAATCCCAAGGGCGTGGTCTATCACCACCGCGGGGCCTATCTGAACGCCATCGGCAACATCATCGCCTTCGGATTGACGCCGCAGTCGGTCTATCTCTGGACCCTGCCGATGTTCCACTGCAGCGGCTGGACCTATACCTGGGCAGTGACGGCGGCGGCGGGAACCCACGTCTGCCTGCGGCGGGTCGATCCCGCGCTGATCTTCCCGGCGATCGCCGAGCATCGCGTCACGCACCTCTGCGGCGCCCCCATCGTGCTCAACCTGCTGGTGAACGCGCCGGAGAGCGTGCAGCGGCGCTTCGATCACACCGTGGAAGTCGCCACCGGCGGCGCGGCGCCGCCCTCGGCCATCATCGCCGCCATGGAGCGGATGGGATTCCGCGTGACGCATCTCTATGGCCTCACGGAAACCTACGGGCCGTCGACGCTCTGTGCCTGGCAGGAGGAGTGGGGCGAGCTGCCGCTGGCGGAGAAGGCGGCGATGATGGCGCGCCAGGGCGTGCGCACGGTCACCCTCGACGGCGCCCGCGTGGTGGATCGCGACCAGCATGCTTGACGTGCCGGCCGATGGCGCCACCATCGGCGAGCTGGTGCTGCGCGGTAATACGGTGATGAAGGGCTATCTCAAAAATCCCCAGGCGACCGACGAGGCCTTTGCCAGCGGTTGGTTCCACACCGGCGATCTCGCGGTGATGCACGCCGACGGCTATGTGGAGATCAAGGACCGCGCCAAGGACATCATCATCTCCGGCGGCGAGAACATCTCGTCGCTGGAAGTGGAGGAGGTGCTCTATCGCCATCCTGCCGTTCTGGAGGCGGCGGTGGTGGCGCGCCCGGACGAGAAGTGGGGCGAGACGCCCTGCGCCTTCGTGACCTTGAAAGTCGCGGGCAGCGTCGATGCCGACGGCATCCTTGCCTGGTGCCGCGATCATCTCGCCCGCTTCAAGGTGCCGCGGACGGTGGTGTTCGGTCCCTTGCCCAAGACCTCCACCGGCAAGATCCAGAAATTCCAGCTGCGGGCCCAGGCCAAGGGCCTCGGGAAGTAGCCGTGCTGACATCCCCTAGGGCGCGCCGGACGCTCGCCGCGTTCGTGGCATCGGCGAGCGACGCCGAGACGGTTGAGATCGAGAGCGCGGCAAAGCTTTCCGGCGGCTCGGTGCAGGAGAGCTGGCGGGTCGATGCGGTCTGCACCGGCGGACGGCTCGCCGGGAAGCAACGTCTCGTGTTGCGCGCAGATGCGCCGACGCATCTCGCCGCGAGCCGCAGCCGCGCCGAGGAGTTTGCTCTGCTGCGCGCCGCATTTGCAGGAGATGTGCGGGTGCCGGAACCGCTATTCTGCTGCGGCGAGAGCGACGTGCTCGGCCGGCCGTTCTTCCTGATGCGTTGGTCGCCGGGTGTCGCCGCCGGTGCCGTCCTGGCGCGGGATGCGGCGTGGAACGGCAAGCGCGACGGGCTGGCGGCGGAGCTGGGCCGCCAGCTCGCCCACATCCACCGCATCGCGCCGCCGCGCGACGACCTCGTATTTCTCGGCCCGACGCCGTCTGATCCGGCGGCGCTCCGCCTGGCGCTCTACCGCCGCTGGCTCGGCGAGTTTGACGATCCCCACCCCGTCGCGGAGTGGGCGCTGCGCTGGCTCATACAGGAGAAACCAGCACCCGCCGCCATCGTCCTTTGCCACGGCGATTTCCGCACCGGCAACTTTCTCGCGACCGAGGTCGGCATCGCCGCGATTCTCGACTGGGAGTTCGCCGACTGGGGCGATCCTCACGAGGATATCGGCTGGCTCTGCTGCAAATCCTGGCGCTTCGGAGCGATCGAGCGGGAGGTCGGAGGACTTTCCGGACGCGAGATCTTCTACCGCGCTTACGTGAGCGCCGGTGGCCGGCCCATCGATGCCGAGCGCGTCCGCTACTACGAGGTGATGGCGAGCCTGCGCTGGCTCATTCTCGCGCTCCAGCAGCGTGAGCGCTTCCGCAAGGGCGGCGAGCGCTCCCTGGACCTTGCGCTTACCGGCCGGCGGCCGGCGGAATGCGAGTTCGAGCTGCTGCGCCTGATCGAGCTCTCCGAGCGAGGCGGCTAGAGATGCGCGATCTGCCGACGGGACCGGAGCTGGCGATGCTCGCCGACGAATGGGCGGCGAAGATCGATGCTGTCCCGCCGGAGGAGCGCGCGCTCGTCGTGGCCATGATCGAGCGTTGCCGCGCCATCGCCGCCCGCGAGGCAGCGGCGGGAGACGCGGCCCTGGCGCCGATGCGTCGCGCGCTGGCCGAGCTCTATGGGGTCGAGGAGAACGCCAGCCATCTCGCGTGTCTTGCCGCGGATATCCGCGCTGGAAAATTCGATGCGCCCGGCGCTTCCCGCCAACAGGTGCATGCGTTGCTTCATGCGCTCACGCTGCAAAAACTGCGCGAGGCCAACCCACGTTTCCTCGCCGCGCACGGGATCGAGTAGGGCGTTTTACTCCGCGTAGTCGGGCTCGGTGCGGTCGAGCATGCGTTTCAGAGCAGCGAGGTGGAGCGGCACGGCGCCGACGTCCCGCTTGCGCTGTTGCACCGTGTGCTCCAGGGATTCCTTGCTGATCTGCCGCAGTGGTCTCCCGGTCTGCATCGCCAGGACCTGGAGCTGGCAGGCGCGCTCGAGGTAATAGAGGTCATCGAAGGCGCGGGCGACGGTCTCGCCGACGACGATCACGCCGTGATTGGCGAGGAACAGCACGCGCTTGTCGCCGAGCGCGCCGCAGATGCGGTCGCCCTCGGTATCGTCAAGCACCAGGCCATTGTAGTCGTCGTAATAGGCGACCTGCTCGTAGAAGCGGATCGCGGTCTGGCCGATCCATTCCAGGCGCCCGTTCTGTATCTGGGTGAGCGCTGTCGCGTGCGGCATGTGCGTGTGCAGCACGCAGCTCGCCTTGGGATTCCCGTGGTGGATACGCGAGTGGATGTAGAAGGCGGTGGGCTCCGGCGGCTCGGCGCCGGAGATCAGCCTCACCGGCGGAATCCACCACCACGAGATCGCTGGCGCGGATCTCCGACCAGTGCTTGCCCCAGGGATTGAGCAGGAAGCGGTCGGTCTCGCCGGGGACCGCGAGGCTGAAGTGATTGCAGATCCCCTCGTGGTAGCCGTAGCGCGCCGCCACCCGGAATGCCGCCGCGAGATCAACCCGTGCCTGCCAGGCCGGGTCCATGTTCGAGCGCTGCTGCGGTAATGAGCGTGCCATGCCTCTCTCCATCCTCGGATACTGTCGCGGGGAAGCGCTGCAATTTTCGACCAGGCCGGGGCTTTGCGCAACGCCCGGGAAGCGGGCCGCAGGCTTCGTTTGACTGCGGCCGACGGGCTCTGCAATCTTGCCGCCATCAACCGGAGAGGAAATGCCATGAAGCCGGAGATCCTGCTCGCCTGCTCGCTCTATGAGGGAACCATGAAGCAGCTGGACGAGGCCTATACCGTCCACCGCCTCTATGAGGCCAAGGATCAGGGCGCGCTGCTCCGAGACGTCCGCGACCGGGTGCGCGCGATCTCCACCATGGGAGCGGTCGGCGCCAAGGCCGAGCTGATGGACGCGCTGCCGAAGACCGAGATCATCGCCTGCTTCGGCGTCGGCGTGGATGCGATCGACCTCAAGGCCGCCAAGAGAGCGCAAGATCGCCGTCACCAACACGCCCGACGTGCTGACGGAATGCGTCGCCGATCTCGGCATGGTGCTGCTGCTGTCAGCCGCGAGGCAGATCCCGCAGGCGGACCGCTTCGTGCGCGAGGGCAAATGGCTCAAGGGGAACTATCACCTCTGCCAGCATGTGGGCGGGCGCACTCTCGGCATCGTAGGGCTCGGCCGCATCGGCCAGGCGGTCGCCAAACGCGCCGAGGCCTTCGGCATCAAGGTCGTCTACTACGGCCGGCGCAAGAACCCTGACGTGGCCTATCCCTATTACAGCGACCTCAAGAAGATGGCCGCCGATGTCGATTACCTCATGCTGATCGTGCCGGGCGGGCCGGAGACCAAGCATCTCGTCAACGCCGAGGTGCTGAAGGCGCTGGGGCCCGAGGGCACCCTCATCAACATCGCCCGCGGCTCCGTCGTCGACGAAGCGGCGCTGGTGAAGGCGCTGAAGGACGGCACCCTCGGCGCCGCCGCCCTCGACGTCTTCGCCGCCGAGCCCAAGGTGCCTGAGGAGCTGCTGACGATGTCGAATGTCGTGCTGCAGCCGCATCAGGGCAGCGCCACCCAGGAGATCCGCGCCGCCATGGGCCAGCTCGTGGTCGACAATCTCAAGGCACATTTCGCGGGAAAGCCGCTGCTGACGCCGGTGGTGTGATCAGCTCGGCAGCTGGTCCGGCTTCGTGCCGACGCGCTTGCCCGGGTTCATGCGCTCGAGTTCCAGCAGCACCGCGGTGTGGTCGTAGTTGGTGCCGCCATGGGCGGCGAGGCCATTGAAGAGATCGCTGGCGCACTTGGCCATGGGCATGGTCAATCCCAGCTCGCGGGCGGTGTCGAGGATGTTCTTGCTGTCCTTCAGCACCATCCGCGCGGGCCCACGCGGCAGGAAATTGCGATCCAGCATCTGCGGTCCCTGCACCTGGAGCACCTTGCTGTCGGCGTAGCCGCCACTCATGGCCTGACGCACCGCCGCGGGATCGGCGCCACCGGCGGCCGCCAGCAGCAGCGCCTCGGCGACGACGGCGACAGTGACGGAGACGATGGTCTGATTGCAGAGCTTGGCGAGCTGGCCGGATCCCGCCGGCCCCACATGGGTGGGCCGCCCCATGGCCCGAAACACGGATGTCGCCCGCTCGAAGTCCGCGGCCGCGCCGCCCGCCATGATCGCCAGCGTCGCCTCCCGCGCGCCGCCGGTGCCGCCGCTCACGGGGGCGTCGAGATAGCCGATGCCGAGCTTCTCGAGGCGAGCGCCGTGCTCGCGCGCCCGGCGCGGCTCGATCGAGCTCATGTCGATGACGAGGCTGCCGGGCGCCAACACCGCCGCGACCTCGCCCTCGCCGAAGAGCACGGCCTCCACCACCGGTCCGTTCTCCAGCATGGTGACGACGACGTCGGCGCCTTTCGCGGCAGCAACGGCCGTCTTCGCCACCTTGGCGCCGAGCGGCGCCAGCGCCTGGGCCTTGGCCAGTGTTCGGTTCCACGCCGTCACGGCAAAGCCCGCCTTCAGGAGATTGGCGGCCATGGGACCGCCCATCAGCCCGGTGCCGAGGACGGCGATCTCTGGCTTGGTCATAGGATTTCCTTGAGAGTTGGGGTGGCAGCGCGGGGAATGATCGCGCCCTGATGGCGAATGACGGCGCCCGGCTAGGCGGTGACCGGCGCCGGTCGCGCGGATGGGTTCGGCGCCGAGCAGCCGTGCCGCAAGATATCCGGCATTGAAGGAGTCGCCGGCGGCCGTGGTGTCGACCGGCGTCACCGGGGTGGGCACGGGGACGGAGCGGAGCGTCTCACCCGCCAGCACCAGGCAGCCCTGGCGCGCCGTGCTTCACCACGACCTCACTCACGCCCGCCGCCTGGTAGCGCCGCGCCGTCGCCGCTGGATCAGCGTCGGCAAACAGCAGCTGCTCGTCCTCGAAAGTCGGCAGCGCCAGGGTGACCGCGGTGAGGAATTCTCCGAACACCCGCTGCGCCTCGGCGCGATCTGGCCAGAGCACCGGGCGGAAGTTGCTGTCGAACACCACTTGCCGGCCGCGGGCCCGGGCTTCCCCGAGCGCGGCACGGAAGCGCTCGCGCGCCGCCGGCGCCAGCACCGCCAGGGTGATCCCAGAGAAGTAGATGGCGTCATAATCCGGCAGCACCGCCAGCAGCGGCTCGCTCTCCGGTCCGCAGAAGAGCGCGCGCACCGCCGCCTCGCCGCGCCAGTAGAAGAAGCGCCGCTCGCCCGAGTCGCCGGTGCGGATGAGATAGAGGCCGGGCAACCGGCCGGCGAGGCGGACGACGCGCTCGGTCCCGATGCCCTCCGCCTGCCATGCCGCCAGCATCGACTCGCTCATGGGATCGGTGCCGAGGGCGGTCATGTAGTCGACCGCCAGATCCGCGCCGGCGGCGCAGCGCGCGAGATAGAGCGCGGTGTTGAGGGTATCGCCGCCGAAGCCCAGGCCCAGCGAGCTGGCATCGCGATGGGTGAGCTCCAGCATGCATTCGCCGACCGACGCCACTCTGATCACTGGTTCACCTCTTGGTCGGCGCGCACCGTTCGATTACTCTTGCCGGCGCCGATCTCGGCTCGTCAAGGCGCAACGCGGAGGATGCCATGCACGCGATCTTCGAGCACACCGCGGTGCTGCCGGTCCTGGCGATCGAGCGGCTGGAGGACGCGGTCCCGCTGGCGAGCGCCCTGGTGCGCGGCGGCCTGAAGCTGATGGAGGTGACGTTCCGCACGGCGGCGGCGCCGGCGGCCATCGCCGCTATCGCCCGCGAGGTGCCGGAGGCGGTGGTCGGCGCCGGCACCCTGCTGCGCCCGGCCGATGTGACGCAAGCGGTGGAAGCAGGCGCCAAGTTCCTCGTGAGCCCGGGCTTCACGCCCGAGCTGGTGGCGGCGGGGCTCGCCAGCGACGTGCCCTATCTCCCGGGCGTCGCAACGGCGTCCGAGGTCATGCTCGCGCGCTCGCTGGGCTGCTCGTTCCTGAAGTTCTTCCCGGCATCGTCCCTCGGCGGGCCCACGACGCTCGCCGCCTTCGCGCCGGTCTTCCGCGGCATCGCCTTCTGCCCCACCGGCGGCATCACCGCGGAGACCGCCCATGCCTATCTGAGCCTGCCGAATGTGCCGATGGTGGGCGGCAGCTGGATGGCGCCGGCGATGGCGATCGCCGAGCGCGACTGGGCGCGGATCGCCAATCTCGCCAGGGCCGCGGCGGCGCTCAAGCGGGGCTGAGCCAGGGGCGAAGCTCGCCCGATACGTAATCGCGAGGAAAACCGCGCGCCTCGGCGGCGGCGATGATGGCCTCGAGATAGCCAGCGCGTGGCTTGCCCGCCGTGGTGTCGACAGCAAGATAGAGGAGAGCAGGGACGCCCTCGATCGCGAGCGTGGCGTGACGATAGAGGCCGCCGCTGACATCCTCGAATTCGTCGAGCACCTGCTGGCAGCGCGACGTGATCCACCAGAGCACCCCCATCACCGACGCGGCGGGTTCCGGCAGGATGGTGGCGTAGCCCTGTCTCGTGATGGCAAAGCGCCATCCGGGCAAGCTCGCCACGCCAATCTCCCGCGCGTCGGGACAGCGCTCCGCCATGTCGGCGGCGATGATGTTGCCGCCATAGGCGAAGTAGCGTGTCCGGCGAGGGCGGAGTTGTGTGCGCATGGGGTCAGCCCCATGCTTCTAGCGTATTTTCCGCGCGTCAGGAAACCGCGGCGCGGGCAAAGATCAGCGGGCGGGCGGCTTCTGGGTGATGATGCCGTACCAGCCGAGGCCCTTGTAGGTCTCGTAGCCCGGCGTCAAGGCGTAGCCGACCATTACGCCCTCCTTGTTCGAGTAGTAGCCGGTGGGCTGGCCGCGCGTCTCGAGAGGGAAAGTGTCGCTGAGGACGCCGCGGCCGTCGGAGGACGCGATGACGCGATGCTTGGCGTCGACCAGGAGGCAGCGCGTCCGCTCGACCTCGTCCTTGGTCAGCCGCACGCCCTTCACCACGGCCGCCGCCTGCGGCTGCCAGTCGAAGAAGATGCCAAGGACGCCGATCGGCGCTCCGGTAGCGGCGCCCTCGCGCCGAATCGCGGTCGAATAGATCGCGACCTGCGCGTTGTCGAGGAGGCGCGCCGAGGTGACGTCGTCGGCGACGTAGTCGTCGCCGGAGCGCGTCGCCATCGCGTCCTGGAACCAGGACTGATCGGCGACGCTGGCGCCGACGACGGCGCGGAAACGCTCGGGCCGGCCGTTGGCGACGACGCGGCCGCCGGCGTCGGCGATCCAGAGATCGAGATAGACGGTGTAGCTGTTGAGGATCACGCCCAGGCGCTGGGAGGCGAAGCCAGCTGCCGTCGGATCCTGGCCGGTGACCGCCGCGACCACCGCGCCGTCGGTCGCCCACCAGCGGACGTCGCAGGAGCGCTCGTAGAGATTCCGGTCGATGATCTCGATCATGTTGAGGGCGAGGTCCGACAGGCGCTGGCCGCGCATCTGCTGCACCATCAGCTCGCCGAGATCCGTAAGCTCGCCGATCGAGCCCGCGAGCTCGGTGGAGAGCTCGCCGGCAATACCGGTGATGCGCTCGGAGATCGCCTTCACCTCCTGCGCCACCACGCCGAAGCCCCGGCCGGCGTCGCCCGCGCGCGACGCCTCGATCAGCGCGTTGAGGGCAAGGATCCGCGTCTCGCTGGTAATGCGATTGATGAGAGTGATCTTGTCGTCGACGATCTTGGCGACCTGCTTCGACAATGCAACGACGCGTTCGGGCTCGGCCATGGCGCAACTCCGCTTTGCACCAAGATTCCCGATTAGAATTAATGCTCTCTAAAACACGGGAGTATTCGTCGGCGTATTCGTCGATTTCTTTTGCTCATTATTTGAGCAACGACGGATTTCGATAGGCTTCGGCAACCGGACCGCGAGCAGTCCTTCGCCAGCGAGCCGTTCCGCGACCGGTCGTCGCCCTCGCTCAGTAGGTCGCGCGGCCGCCGGAAATGTCGAAGGTGGCGCCGGTGCTGAAGGAGCAGTCCTCCGAGGCGAGCCACGCGACGAGCGCCGCCACCTCCTCGACGGTGCCGAAGCGTCCCATCGGGATCTTCGACAGCATGTACTGGATATGCTGCTCGGTCATCTGCGCCAGCATCTCGGTCTTGATCACCGCCGGCGCCACCGCGTTGACGCGGACGCCGGTGCCGGCGAGCTCCTTGCCGAGCGACTTGGTGAGGGCGATCACGCCGGCCTTGGCGGCGGAGTAGGCGGCGGCATTGGGGTTGCCCTCCTTGCCGGCGATCGAGGCGATATTGATGATCCGCCCGTAGTTCCGCTTCGCCATGCCCGGCACCACCGCGCGATTGCAGAGAAAGACGCCGGTGAGGTCGATGTCGATGACGGCGCGCCAAGCCTCGACGGGATAGTCCGCGACGGTGGCGTTGGGTCCGGTGATGCCCGCGCTCGCCACGAGAATGTCGACCGGGCCGAGCCGCCGCTCGGTCTCCGCCAGCGCCGCCGCGACCGCCTCGGGCTTGGTCACGTCCATGGCGACGCCGATCCCGCCCGCGAGCCTGGCGGCGCTGGCGGCGGCGCCCTCCATGTCCCAGAGCGCGACCTTGGCCCCCGCTGCGGTGAGCCGCTCGGCGATCGCATAGCCGATGCCGCGTGCCCCGCCGGTCACCGCCGCGACGCGGTTCCGGAGATCGATCTGGTTCATGAGCCTTGTCCTTTGTGGCCGAAATGATTGGCTTCATGCGCGAAGGCCGCGCCGCTATGATGCCGGCATTGGAAACGAGGGCCTGGACCGGAGTCAATCCGGGGAGCCGGGCCACAACGAGGAGGGGCAATGCCCGACGACGTCCGTACCCGCAAGAAGCTGCGCAGCACCCAGTGGTTCGGCAAGCCGGACCGCGACGGCTTCATCCATCGCTCCTGGATGAAGAACCAGGGCCTGCCGCACGACCTGTTCGACGGCCGGCCGGTGATCGGCATCTGCAACACCTGGTCCGAGCTGACGCCCTGCAACGCGCATTTCCGCGAGCATCGCCGAGCATGTGAAGCGCGGCGTCTACGAGGCCGGCGGCTTTCCCGCTCGAGTTCCCGGTGATGTCGCTGGGCGAGACGCTGATGCGCCCGACCGCGATGCTGTTCCGCAACCTCGCCAGCATGGACGTGGAGGAATCGATCCGCGCCAATCCGATCGACGGCGTCGTGCTGCTGGTGCGGCTGCGACAAGACCACGCCGGCGCTGCTGATGGGCGCGGCGAGCTGCGACCTGCCGGCGATCGGCGTCTCCGGCGGCCCGATGCTGAACGGCAAGTTCCGCGGCCAGGACATCGGCTCGGGCACCGACGTCTGGCAGATGTCAGCGAGGATGTGCGCGCCGGCAAGATGACGCTGCGCCGACTTCATGGAGGCCGAGGCCTGCATGTCGCGCTCGGCCGGCCACTGCATGACCATGGGCACGGCCTCGACGATGGCGTGCATGGTCGAGGCGCTGGGCATGGGCCTGCCGAGCAACGCGGCGATTCCCGCGGTCGATTCGCGCCGCTACGTGCTGGCGCACATGGCGGGCCGGCGCATCGTCGAGATGGTGCGCGAGGACCTGCGGATGTCGAAGATCCTGACCCGCAAGGCGTTCGAGAACGCGATCCGCGTCAACGCGCGCGATCGGCGGCTCGACCAACGCGGTGATCCACCTGCTCGCGATCGCCGGGCCGCATCGGCGTCGAGCTCGAGCTCGACGACTGGGACCGCCTCGGCCGCGACATGCCGCTGCCTCGTCGAACCTGATGCCCTCGGGCCAGTTCCTGATGGAGGATTTCTACTACGCCGGCGGCCTGCCGGCGGTGCTGCGCGAGCTCGGCGAGCTCGCTGCACAGGACGCGCTGACGGTCAACGGCAAGACCATCGGGGAGAACGTCGACGACGCGCCATGCTACAACCGCGAAGTGATCCGCCGCTCGACAAGCCGCTGCAAGGAGCAGGCCGGCATCGCCGTGCTGCGCGGCAATCTCGCGCCGGACGGCGCGGTGATCAAGCCCTCGGCGGCGACGCCGACGCTGATGAAGCATCGCGGCCGCGCGGTGGTGTTCGAGAACATCGAGGACTTTCACGGCGCGCATCGACGATCCCGACGCTCGACATCGACGAGACCTGCGTGCATGGTGCTGAAGAACTGCGGGCCCAAGGGCTATCCCGGCATGGCCGAGGTCGGCAACATGCCGCTGCCGCCGAAGCTGCTGAAGAAGGGCATCACCGACATGGTGCGCATCTCCGACGCGCGCATGAGCGGCACCGCCTACGGCACGGTGGTGCTGCACGTCGCGCCGGAAGCCGCCGCCGGCGGCCCGCTGGCGCTGGTGCGAGAACGGCGACATGATCGAGCTCGACGTCGCCGAAGCGCAGCCTGCATCTCGACGTCGCCGAGGCGGAGCTGGCAGCGCCGCGCAAGCAGCCTGGAAGCCGCCGCAGACCGCACTGCGATCGCGGCTACGCGCAAGCTCTATGTCGACCACGTGCTGCAGGCCGACCAGGGCGCCGACCTCGATTTCCTGGTCGGCAAGAGCGGCGCCACGGTGGCGCGGGAATCGCACTGAGGGCGGTCGGGGTTAAGTCAGGAGGTCGTTTCCATGGCGGCGGTCGATATCCGCGGGGTCAAGAAGTCGTTCGGACCGGTCGATGTCATCCACGGCATCGATGTGGCGATCGGCGACGAGGAGTTCGTGGTCCTGGTGGGCCCGTCCGGCTGCGGCAAGTCGACCTTGCTGCGCATGGTGGCGGGGCTGGAGCACATCACGTCGGGCGAGATCGCGATCGGCGGCACGGTCGTCAACAACCTGCCGCCCAAGGACCGCGACATCGCCATGGTGTTCCAGAACTATGCGCTCTATCCGCATATGACCGTGCGCGACAACATGGCCTTCAGCATGAAGCTCAGGAAGGCCGATCAGGCGACGATCGGCAAGCGCGTCAGCGAGGCGGCGGACATATTGGGTCTCAAGGTTCTGCTCGACCGCTATCCGCGCCAGCTCTCCGGCGGCCAGCGCCAGCGCGTCGCCATGGGACGCGCGATCGTGCGCGACCCGCAGGTGTTCCTCTTCGACGAGCCGCTCTCCAATCTCGATGCCAAGCTCCGCGTGCAGATGCGCACGGAGATCAAGGCCCTGCATCAGCGCCTGCGCACCACCTCGGTCTACGTGACCCACGATCAGGTCGAGGCGATGACGATGGCCGACCGCATCGTCGTCATGCATGACGGGCGCGTCGAGCAGATCGGCTCGCCGCTCGAGCTCTACGACCGCCCGAACAACCTGTTCGTCGCCGGCTTCATCGGCTCGCCCGCGATGAATGTCGTCAGAGGCAAGCTGCATCGCAACGGCGCCACCTCGGTGGTGGCCGATGACGGCTCGCGCCTGCCGCTGCCGCAGGCTGCCGCCGGCAAGGAAGGCCAGGCGGTGGTGTTCGGCATCCGGCCCGAGCACTTGATGCTCGCCGGGAGCGCCGCCGCCGGCAGCATTCCGCTCAGGGTCTCCGTGGTTGAGCCGACCGGCGCCGACACCTTCGTCTACGGCGAGCTCGCGGGCGCTCAGGTCTGCGTCGTCTTCGAGGAGCGGCACGCGTTCCGTCCCGGCGAGACGATCCAGCTCACTCCCAAGCCCGGCTCGGTTCACCTCTTTGACGAGGTGACCGGCGACGTGCTGCGCTAGGCAACAGCCCGGTCGAGGAACGGGTCGGCGCCGTCCGGCGCCGTGCGCAGGCGCGTGGTGGGCCGGCCGTCGGGCTCGATGAAGCCCGCGCGCAGCAGCGCCTCCAGCACATCCTGAAAGTGACGCGCCGTCGCCGGCGAGCCCGCGCCCTCGAGCCAGTTCTGATCGAGGAAGGACGCCAGCGCGGGCTGGCCGACTGCCACCTCCCAGAGAATGCCGAGGAGCGACGCCATCGCCTCCTCGCGCTCCCGCGCCACGCCGAACAGTACCGCCGCGCGCTCGGCGGCGATGCGCTCGCCGGTATCCGGCCCGGCGCCCAGGCCGAAATCGATCACGCTTCGGCGCGCAGGCGCGGCGAGCTGAAAGTGCGCGACCTCGTGCAGCAGCACATAGGCCTCAGTATCCGCGCGCAACGATCGGCCGTCCCAGCTGAAGCCGGCGGCAGGCGATCCCTCGCTCACGGCCATGCCAAACTGCTCGCGCGAGGCGAAGCGCCTGCTGGCGGTGGTGCTCGGCGACGCTTCCCTCGGCACGGGCCGGTGAGGTGGCAGCGATCGCGTCAAGGATCGCGCGCGTCCGGGCATCCGCGAGGGAGGCTCGGCGAAACGCGCCAGGACTTCCGGCAGTTGCTCCGGTGGGATCGGCGTCAAGATCACGGGTGAGGCGTCAGGAGTCCGGCTGCGCCCGGTGCCAGATCGCGACCGGTGTCGTTGCCGTGCGCGGGACCATGTCCTCGGGGCGTAACGTATCGAGCGCTACCATCGCGGTGCCGGCATCGCGAATGCCCAGGAGCTCGGCGGCCCGCCGCGACAGATCGATGACCCGGCCGGTGTAGGTGGCGTTGCGGTCGTTGATGCGCACCACCACGCTCCGCCCGTTCGCGATGTTGGTCACGCGCACGCGGGTGTCAAAGGGTAGGGATGGATGCGCGGCGGTCAGGGCCTCCTCGTTGAAGCGCTCGCCGCTGGCGGTGTGGCGGCCGCGCACGCGCCGCCCGCCGTACCAGCTGGCGACGCCGATCTCGACGGTGGGACCGAGATTATAGGCGCCGAGCTCGACGCCCGGAGAGCTGCCGCCGGTGGGATCGTTGATCTGGGCCTGGGCCGGGCGGCTGTGAAGTCCGAGAATACCCGCCAGCGCCAGCGCTGCGAGCAGGGCGTGCCTTGCCGGTCGACCGCGGAGCGCGCGTCCCATGCTTGGTCTCCTCCCTGACTGACCGCCACGATACCGGGGGCGGCGCCGAGGTCAAAGCACAAGCATCGAGGTTTTTAGCCGAGGTCGCGCCAATTCGGGGTGGGTTGTTGACCTCTATATTGCGAGCAATCGCGGCGGCAAGGGCTTCCCACAACGCCTTCAACTGGCGATACTGGCGCCCGGTCCTGTTTTCTCTGCGCCGAGGCTCGGCAAGAGCCCGCATCGTGATCGGGATCGGTATCCATCGCGCCGGCAGTATCGCGATGGCAGACAGGGGCAGATCGATGAGAACCGCGCTGTGCCGTGGGTGGGTGGCTGTTGCGCGACGAAGCGCCCGCTTGTCGCAGCCGTCCCGCCCGACCGCCGCGGCGGCGCTTGATCTCGCTTGCGACACAACTGCAGGTTTTAGGATCGACATCGCGCTATCTGGCCGTAATTACTACGATTTGACCACACTGTATGGTTGTAGAGATGCCTGTGGCGCTGCGCCGCAGCCCCCGTGAAAACCGCCGTTAGGACGCGGCAGCGATACTCCCCAGACTTCCATTTCCCTGGCAAGGAACGCGCGTGGTCCCGGACGACTCCCATCGCACGCCTGCTGTGCAAGCACCGCTATCGGTCGATACCTCGGCCTGGCATCCCGGCCTGGCGCAGCTCTATCGCTACTGGGCGACGCTCGGCGAGCCCGGCCTGTGCGCGCCGCTGCGCCGCCGATTCGATCCAGTGGCGGTGCCGCAGCTCCTGAGCCATCTCTGGATGCTCGACATCCAGCATGAGCCCGAGTTCCGCCTGCGCTATCGACTACTGGGCACGCGGGTGGAGCAGGTGCTGGGGCGCGCCCTCAAGGGGCGGTGGCTCGACGAATGCCATCCCTGGGCCAAGCATCCCACATATTTCGTGCGCTACCGCGAGGTCATGGACAGCGGCGTCCCCAGCTGGCGCAAGGGGCCGCCGATGTTCTGGCATGACAAGGTCGGCGTCATCGAGAACGTGATCCTGCCCTTGAGCGAGGCCGGCCAGCGCGTCGACTATTTCCTGATCGAGACCCGCTTCTATCGCCAGGATGGCGTTGAGATGTAGTGCGCCCGTTTACTTCTGCTCGTAGCGGATCGCCACCACCTCGATCGAACTCCACGCCGCCGGGCGTGCGCAGCTCCACCATGTCGCCCTCGCGCGACCGCATCAGCGCCTTGGCGATCGGCGAGACCCAGCTCACCTGGCCGCGCTCCAGATCCGCCTCGTCGACGCCGACGATCCGGATGGTGTTCTCCGTCCCCTCGCCGTTCGCGTAGGTCACCGTGGCGCCGAAGAACACCTGCTCGCGGTTCTTCTGCTGCGCGGGATCCACCACCTCGGCGATCTCCAGGCGCTTGGTGAGGAAGCGGAGCCGCCGGTCGATCTCCCGGAGCCGCTTCTTGCCATAGATGTAATCGCCGTTCTCCGAGCGGTCGCCGTTGCCGGCGGCCCAATGGACGACCTCCACCACCTTGGGCCGCTCGACCCGCAGGAGCTGCTGCAGCTCGTCCCGGAGGCGCTGGGCACCCTGGGGCGTGATGTAGTTCTTGACGCCAGCGGGGAGCGGCTGCGGCTCTTCCGGCAGCTCCTCCTCGACGTCGGTTTCCTTGGTGAAGGCCTTGCTCATCTCTGACTGCCGCGCGCGGGCGTCCCACTGGGTTCAATCGATTGCCGCCACGCCCAAGGGGGTGGGGCAGGGCAGGCCCATGATGGTCCGAAGCCCCGATCGGTTCAATCCGGGATGCCGAAGGCGCCGGTGGCCTATTCCGGCTCGTGCCCCGCGTCGTGCAGGTCGTGGACGTCCTGATCGCGACCGCTGCGGTCGCTATAGAAGATCAGCGCCATCAGCCCGACACCCAGCGCCGCGGTCCCGATGGTGCCGAGCGTCAGCGCGAAGGTGGCATCGAAATCGAGCCCGAGACCATGGAACCCGTTGAACGCCCAGAGCAGGAAATAGACGGCGGCAATCAGGCCCAGGGCCGAGCCCATGAACAGCACCAGCCATTGCTTCGCCATATGGACCTCTCCCTAAAAGGCGGGTCCGGCCGGGTCAAGGGTCAGACGATGATTGCTAGATAGCGATCGCGGCTACGCCGACAAGCCCCACCGGCGTCCAGATGTGATTTGCCCGATGGATCGCGATGCGACTGAATGACGCCCATGATGGTCGCCACGGCCCGTCCCGCGGGCCACGTGGGGGCCGTCTACTTCATTGCGTCATAGCGAAGGTACGCCATGACCGCATATCTCATTGCCACATGCAGGCGGGTAACAGACCGGCGTGGGCTGGAGGAATATTGGGCGCGTGTGAGGTCGACGTTCGATGGCTTCGATACCAAGTCATTGGCTGTCTATACGCCGTTCAAGCTGATGGAAGGCAATGAGACCCGTCGAAGGCGTCGTGATGATCGAATTCCCGAATATGGAAATCGCCACCCGCTGGTACGAAAGCCCCGCCTATCAGGCGGTGAAGCACTTCCGTGTGGGCGCCGCCGACATCGAGTTCATCTTCGTGGAAAGCGGCGTCGTGCCACCCGAGCGCCGCATGCCGCACATCAAGCATTCAAGGTGACGCCGGACGGAGGTGGCGGATGGGGTGTCCGTCTGAAAAGGCCGATACCTGTGTATTGTCAGCAGGATAGCTTTTCTGTCCGGACGCTACCTACAAACAATCCCACAACTGCGCAGTGGCTTGCGGCAGCCGGCACCATAGCGACCGCGCTGCATGGCGGGCTGTCAATCCCCAGGCGGCTCCCGCGCAGAACGGATGGATCGGACGATGACGCTACCAGCGCTATGGATAGCGCACCGTCATCCAGTCGTTGGGTCGCGGCTGGTGCGATCACGGGGCGACCACCACGACCTCCTCCCCCAGAAAATCAGTTCCCGGACTTGGCAGTCACGAGCTGGCGCTGCACGAGACCGCGATCATCACCCCGGCCTGCCCACCAATGCCGACACTCCCCAGAAGCTCCTGACTTGTCCGAGCGCCGCGCTGCCGCCATGCCATCGTTGCTCCTGGTTTCGAGCGGCACTGGCTCAGTTTGAAATCTGCAAACCCTTTGGCGGCAAGAGGCGCCCCGCCGACGTGATCGGCATCAGCATCACCGTGAAGACAACGTGGATCGCGACCGGCGCGGAGAGCGGGGAGGTGGCCCAAAAAAAAACTCCTCGGCGCTGGCATTGGGCAGGCGCGGGACGCCGATTCCGGCAAGGCCCGGTCGCAAGCCTGTCGCAGCAAGAGCCTTCCGGGGCCCGCCGAAAGCTCGAGGAGCTCTGTCGATCTTCTAGATCGTGGACGCCAGCGACTTCAATTCCTTCTGATATCGGGTCGGAATACGTCCACCTCAAGGCGCTGGCCCTCTGATCGTGTGCAAGTCACCAACGGCAAGTTTCGCCAGGGGGATGCGCTTGGATCCACTGATCCTGCCCGCGGAATGGAAGTCATCGAGCAAGTGAATCGCCTCGATGGGATCATCACAGGAAAAAAGTTCGGCGTTCTGGTGCGCGATGTCGATCACCTGCGCCAGGTACGCTTCAGTGGACCTATCCGGCGTGAACGCCGACTGGCGGTTCCAGCCGCAGTGCGTCATCACGATGGCGTGGACCTTGGGGCGTTCCTTGATCCCCGCTTGAGCATTCAAGCGCAAGAAATCCATCTCGGGATTCTTGAGCATCGAGAGCGTCAACTTCAATGCCTCCATGGAGTGCTGATCGACACGCACGGGCACCACCAGCGCATCGGCGGCAACCCATCCGAGATGCGTTGCGCCACCGAAAAACGGGCTCGTGTCCATGAGGACCTTGGTGGCCTTGATGTGATCGGCAAGATCATTGGCAACGGCATCGACCGATTGGAGGATGTTCCGCACGGTATCCTTACTGCGAGCGCCGATGTTCGCCGCCGCACTGATCTGCGTGTAGAGCAGAACTCGGAAAAAGAAAGAGTTCCTTCGAGCCCGGCACGGTGAAGACGCCAGAACCACCCTTAAAGGACGGACAGGCGGGCGGCACACTCGTCACGAGATCGTCGATCGCGATCGTCGGCGTCCCGGCCATGACGCGCGGCAAGAGCGCGTCATAGATGGTGTGCGGCGACAGTTCCAAATCAGCGCCCAAGAGCGACTGGGTGAAGTTGCACTGCGGGCACAAATCCATAAGCAGTGTCCGTCAATTCCGCGACACCTCCCATGCGAGGTTGAACGCCAGCGTGCTTTTGCCGATGCCGCCGCGAAAGTTGGTAATGGCGTACGTGGTGAAGCGAGCCGCAGGGCGGGGAACCTCACCGCCCTCTGCCACCGTTTTGAACCGCTTCAGAAGCTTTTCGAGATCGCCCTGCATGGAATGCCCTTCACGTGAATAAATGCGGCTTGACCCGCATAGCCTGCGCAGTGTGTTATAAGAGGGTGGTGCAGGTCAAGAGGGTGGTGCGGGTCGTGCTATTCGGGGTCATGGAGGCAATCTGCCCATCGCTACCGCTCGGCCCTTCATGGCATCCGCACGCTATTTTGTCGTTAAATTTTACATCTGGACACAATTTCAGGACAAAACAGCACCATGATGTTGACCTTGGAGAAAAACGGCCGCAATATCGGCGTGATTTACGATTGAAGGGCTAATTGCGCTATCGAAAGGACAGGTGATTCATGTTTGGTCATGGGCATTACGTGCCAGTACTGAAGTGGAAGCAGGGTGAATATCAGGCACTTCATCGCCTTGCAGACGGTGCCAAGGCCGGCCTCACACCGCTCATCGAGATCCCCGCGGTCGGGTTCGATCATGAAGCGGGCGAGGACCGCGAGAGCATCGACAGTCATCTCGGTGACTTCGGGCGTCGGCTGAAAGCGAAGTGGGGATCGAGGCTCTGCTTCGTCGACGCGAAGTACATCGACAGCGATACCCGCATGGCTGACGGAGGCCACTACGTGGAGGCGATTTTCCACGCGGTCCGCGCCGAAGGCTGTCGCGCCGTCCCTGTCGTGGCGCTTGGTAGTGATAGCCAATATCTCGCGGCCGCCGCCTCCGTCGTTCGTACCGATCGCAACGGCGTCTGCCTGCGCCTGGTCATGGCGGACTTCGATCGCCGCGATCTCGCTGCCGATATCACCGGCCTCTTGACGGCTCTCCAAGTCGGCTATGCCGATGCCGATCTCGTGGTCGATTTCGGCGCGCCCAACCTCGTGCCCATCAGCGCCTTCACGCGGACTGTGCCGGCGGTGATGGAAATGATCCCTATGTTGAACCGCTGGCGGACCTTCACAGTGGCCGCCACCTCCTACCCGACCTCGATCGCGTCGGTGCCGCGTCGTTTCGGCACGCTTCCGCGGCACGAACGGGTTGCCTATCGCGACCTCGTCGCTCGGCTTCCTTCAGAGGCGCGGATTTCCCTCCTTCGGCGATTACGCCGTCGCCCATCCGAGCTGCTTGACCTCGACATGCGGCTCATCAAACCCTTCGCCAAACTCCGCTACACGATCAATGACGAATGGCACGTCGGCCGTGGCGACACCGTGCGCACGCATGGCTTCGGGCAATACCGGCAGCTCTGCGAAGACGTGAGGGCGCAGCCCTATTTCGATGGCGCAAGCTTCTCCGCGGAGACGCCTACATCGCTGACTGCGCCGCCGGCAGGGTCCCCACCGGCAATCTCACGACCTGGGTGTGGGTCTCAACGAATTGCCACCTGACGAAGCAGGTCGCGGATCTCGCCACCTTCCACGGGCTTTCAGCAGCCGCGTGATCGTGGCGCGCAGTTCTGGCAATTCCAGCATGTCCGCGAGGTAGTGGTACAGAACGGATCGGCGCTGCCTAAGCATCCGCTCGGCAGTCCCAGCCGCCCGGAGCGCGTCCGCGACTTCAGGGTGCCAGAGCAATTCAGCGAGCGCCACCGGGGTCGACCGCTGTATTCGGGCTTCCTTCTCTCAGGATCGGCAAGCGCACGATGCCGTCGTCGTCGCACGCAAGACGCACGCCCCACCACTCGGGAAGAATTGCGCAGCGCCTTATCGGCATGCCGCTCGCCGACGACCAGCGTGGCTCGATCTAGCACTCGGCCGTAAATTTCGATTTGGGATGGTAGGCGATCAAGCGTGTCGGCGTCGCTCTTGATCTCGTAGCCGTGGATCACACCGTTGACAACGGCGATGTCGACCCGGCAAGCGCCGTGTCGCAGTCCTAGCTCGTCTAGCACCAGGTCCGGGGGCTGTCGGTAAAATGGCGCGGAGAAGCTGATCCCGCAGAGCGGCGCGCACATCCCGATCGCGAAGTCGCGCTTTCATCTCGCCAGCCAGCTTCCCCATCGAGAAAACCTCGCAACTCCACGTGCCCCGGTGAAGACCTGAAAGGCGATCGACACAAACTTCACGCAGGCCCTCCCTGATAACAAGCCCCCAGGCCGCTGCAGCTCCCGCTGTGCTTCGCCGCTCTCATGCCAACTTTGAGACCGCCGCGCAAGTGGACTTCCTGCGATGCCCTCGGCTTGTGCGAGGTTATAGGCGTCTCCAGCATGACGCGACGCAGGATTCCACGTGATCTGAAGTCAAGCCGGCGACATCGAACTTTGCGCTTCCGTCGGCGATCGCGAATTCGGCTGCGATGCCCATGAGTTCGCTACTTCTAACCAGCGGGCTACCACGCTAGCATGCATTCCCGCAACGCGACGCCATGGTCGATGGCCGCTCCCACCTAGCGCCGCGAGATCCCGAGGGCTATCGCCGCGCGATGAAGGCGGGGATGACGCACCCCGAAGTAGTCGTCTCCGGTGGCGGCAAATCTGGCCGACGCTCGGCGGCGAGTTTCAGTCGCTCCATGACGCCCGCGATGACCTGGCGGGCTTCTCCCGCCACCTTTCGGCGCTCCAGGAAAACTCGTCGAGCTTCTCATGCGCCCGCTGGCATTGCAGGGAGAGCGCCGCCTCGCGCCCCTCCATGACATTGCCGAGCATTCGCCATTGCCTCGGCGTCAGCTCCCGCTGGCCGTGAATGATCGCAAGCGCCGTCGAGCGCGAAATGCCGAGTGCCCGCGCCATTCCCGACGCCCACCCTCGGATCGACGCGCCTTCGATCGACACGCGGCCCGGCAAAAGCTCCCTCCAGCGCCCGCTTGATTTGCTGTGGCATGAGGGCCCGGCGTCGCTTCGCGCAGGGCATTAAGGCGAGGATTTGCGTAGCGACCACCATGCGATTTGTCGACTACGCCCATACTGGCATCGGCTGACGCAGGCGGCGAGTACCCGTCTATATCCGGCATCAAAAGTGCTCCTCATCGGCCGGCGAGAGCGCGGCGAACACGATCCCTTAGCGAACAGCACCGTGACGCCTGATTCCACGGTCGCAGTCTACGCGAGCGCGACGTGGTTGGTGGGGGAAGAGCATTGGTTGCGCGACGCCTACGACCCGGCGACCGGCGGTTCAACCGGATCTCGTATTGGGCGATGATTCCCGGAAGACCGGCATAACCCCCGACGTGCTGCACCGTTCTGCACAACAACGTCAAACATTGGACTGTTCTCCTCGTGCCGCGTGCTGATCACTCTCTGGCCCATATTCCAACCTGCGAGAGCGCCATGAGCAAGGCTTTCAGCGATCGCGAAACCGCATCTGTACGGAAGTGGCCGAAGCAACCGGAATTGGGAGGAGCACCATTTGGCAGGGATCGCGAGTGGCCGTGTTCCCAGCACCCAATTCGGCCGGCGTCGACTTGTCCTGGTGCAGGAGTTCCTTGCGGGCTTAAGAACGGGAAGCTCGCGCACAAGGTCAACGACACCGCGAAACCCGAGGCCGCATAGAAAACGCGCCGACCGGTGGTTTCCTGAGCGGCGCTCCTCATCGTCAGTCACGGGGATTTATATGAAGAGCGGCAATCCGGCGCCATTTCGTGATGCGCACACGATCGCGCAGCATGGTTGGCCGCTCCTGCCGGTCTATTCCGTGCGCAATGGCCATTGCGCATGCTCGGCGCCTGATTGCGCGCATCCCGGAAGCATCCCTGTACGCGGCACGGCTCGAAGAGCGCGAGCACCAACCTCGGCGTCATCGCTGCATGGGATAGGCGCTGGCCCGATACCAACATTGCCATCGCGACCGGCGGCGCCAATGGCCCGATCGTCCTTGATGTCGATCCGCGCCACGGCGGCGACCGCTCGCTCGCCCTGCTCGAGCTCAATCACGGCACGCTTCCGGCCACGCCCATGTGGCCACCGGCGGCGGTGGATGGGCATTTCTATTTCGCGAGCGATCCCAAAATTGGATGCGCATCCGGTCTGTTGCGCGGCAGTGGCATCGATGTGCGCGGTCGCGGCGGATCGGCAGTGGCGCCGCCCTCCATACACATTTCCGGTGTCGCTTATGGCTGGGTGCCTGGTCGGCGATTTGATGAGATCCCGCTGGCGCCGCTGCCGGCGTGGCTCCGCGCCATGATCCTGCCAACAGCAAGGTTGCGTCGGTGCCGACATTGCCGCAGACGCGGATGCTAGCCGAGGCGGAAATATGCGCTGGCTGCGCTGCAAGATGAGGCGCGTCGAATTCGCGGTATTGCAGGGTGGGCGCAACAACGCCCTCAATGTTGCCGGCTTTGCGCTTGCGCGGTTCGTCGCGTCGGCGCCCTCGATGCGAGAGAGATTTCCACGATGCTTAGCGCGGCAGCGTTGCAGATCGGCTTACAGCCGCGGGAGATCGCCAGCACTCTGAAATCCGCTTTGCGGCGAGGCTCGGCAATGACCGCCGCCGTGAAAGCCGTCGAGATCGCCTCCATGTGGATGTCGGTGTTGAGGAAGCGAAGCAGACGCTGATAATGGTGCCGATGACAGGCCAACCGATCGGCCACCGGAATTCAGCGACGAGGCGCTGGCGCTCGCGTTCGCTGCAAAGCATGCAGATGATTTGCAGTACGTCGCCGCATGGGGCGCGTGGCTTCAAGTGGAACGGTGCGCGCTGGGCGCAGTGATGACACCCTGCGCCGCGTTCGATCTGGCGCGCGCATCTGCCGTGACGGCGTCGCGCCGAATGCAACAAGGCCAGGATAGCTGCTAGGCTTGGCCAGCGCAAAGACGGTTGCCGCCGTCGTTTCGCTCGCCTCGCGAAACCGGATCGCCGGCTTGCCGCAACGGTTGATCAATGGGATGCCGACCCGTGGCTGCTCAACACGCCCGCCGGCACTGTCGACCTCCAGACCGGCAAGCATCCGCGCGCACCGCCAGCAGGACTACATCACCAAGATCACCGCCGTCGCGCCGGGCGGCGATTGCCCGCGACTGGCTTCGAGCGTTCCTCGAGCGCATCACCGGCGGCGACGCCGAGCTCGTCCTCTTCTTGCAGCGCATGCCGCCGGCTATCGCCTCACCGGCATCACGAACGAGCACGCGCTGTTTCTTCTGCTACGGCACCGGCGCCAACGGCAAGAGCGTCTTCATCAACACGATCAGCGGCTCCTCGGCGACTATCGCCACCACCGCACCGATGGAGACCTTCATCGCGTCCAACAACGACCGGCACCCGACCGATCTTGCCGGGCTGCGCGGCGCGCGCCTGGTGACCGCCAACGAGACCGAGGAAGGGCGACGCTGGGCCGAGAGCCAGATCAAGGCGCTGACCGGCGGCGACAAGATCGCGGCGCGCTTCATGCGCCAGGACTTCTTCGAATTCATGCCGCAGTTCAAGCTGCTGATCGCCGGCAACCACAAGCCGGCGCTGCGCGGCGTGGACGAGGCGATCCGGCCGGCGTATGCACCTGATCCCGTTCACCGTCACGATCCCGGCGGATAAGCGCGACGAGCAATTGCCCGAAAAGCTCAAGCGAGGAATGGCCGGGCATCCTGCGATGGATGATCGACGGCTGCCTCGAGTGGCATGGGCGAGCGGCCTCGCCCAGCCAGAGGCCGTGCGCGCAGGGCCACGGACGATTACCTCGCCGGCAGAGGACGCTATCGCGGCCTGGATCACCGAAGCCTGCACCAGCAAACCGCAGGACAGCGCGCGTAGCTCCGCCCTCTTCCGGTCATGGTCGCTATGGGCGACGGCCGCTGGCGAGTTCGTCGGTAGCCAGCGCCGCTTCTCCCAAAAGCTGACGGATCGCGGTTTCGTTAAGCGGCATGGGCGCGACGGCTGGACGTTTCAGGGTATCGCGCCGATTTCCGAGCCCAGCGCCGGCCCCTGGTGGGAAGGAAATCTATGAGGGCACTCGGGGCTGTGACGGATGTGACGGGATGACTGCTCATCGGCGTACGCGCGCGTAACGGTGAAATCACGTTCATCCGTCACATCCGTCACTGGTTGGCTGATTCCCCCAAGCATCGCCTCGCGACATTTTGCCGGGGCACATCAATATCCGGGGCCGTGGCCCTTGCCGTGATAGAGATCAAGGTGGCGCCCGCGGGCGGGCAGCGAGGGCCAGCGGCCGGAATCACCGCGGCCAGACGCGTTGTGCCGATTTGGTCGAGACCTGCACGTAGAAGGTGTCGCTCTCGCGAGCTTTGGTGGCTCTGTAGGTGGCCGTGGTATCAGAGACACGTTTCCAATCCCAGCCAGTCAGCGAACCATGTTTCTCTCTGATCGGCTTTGGCCCACGGCTCGACAAAATTGTCGCCGTCGTACACCACAAGAAGATCAATGCCCATCTGCAAAACGATGCGTCAAGGGTCAACGCGCGCAGTATCCCGTCGTCCGCAAAAGCCAGATAGTCCCAATCCGAATCCGGCCTCAGCGGTCGCATCGGCGCGTGAGCCGATGAGCCAAACCTCCCGGATCTCCGGGTAGCGTATTACGAGGCGGTCGATATAGTCGGCCGACATGTGACCTCTAGATCCCGGTCCCCAGCAGTATGCTAGGGATGTCCGCTGTGACAAGCCTAGGCGCGCGCTGAGATGCCGACGACCTGACCTTCATTCGCGGGTTTGCGCGAAGGCGTAGCGCAGTACCTTGCCCAGGCGTCCATCATCCGTCGGCGCTTATCGAGCGCATCACCGCGCACGTACGCTTGCTCGGTGCTGTCGCCGATCACGTGAGCCAGGGCAGCCTCGGCGATCTCGCGCGGGAATCTCGTTTGCTCTCGCGCCCAATCACGGAACGACGATCTGAAGCCGTGCGCGGTGATGTCGTCGCGCTCCATACGGTGCAACACCGACAGCATCGCCATGTTGGAGAGACCGGCCTTTCTCGGTCCGGGAAACAGGAAGGCATCGGGCTTGGATCGCCGCCAGCCTCCGTCTTCATCGCCATGAGAATGTCGATTGCATGACCCGAGAGCGGCACGCGGTGTTCGCGATCGTGCCTTCATGCGCTCGGCCGGGAACGATCCATACCCTCTCAGCGATATCGATCTCCGCCCAGCGCGCGCCGATAACCTCGCCGGTCCGCGCGGCGGTCAAGATCGCAAACTCCAGAGCCCGAGCACCGAGCGCCATAGTCGGCCGCGCAGCTCCGCCATGAAATCCGCCAATCTCGGCATAGGGCAGGGCGGCATGATGCTCGACTCGGCGCACCTTGCTACGCGCGCGGCAAAAGCTTTCGAGATGGCCGCGCCACCGCGCCGGGTTTTCGCCTTGCGCGATAGCCTCGCACCTTGGCCCAATCCAGCACCCTCTCGATCCGGCCCGCGCACCCGAGTGGCCGGTCTCGGGTCTTCTCGACCAGATCGGTTCCAGCACCTTGAGGCACGAGGCCGGTGTCGACTGCTGCGACCGGCAGCGAGCCGAAGACGGGATAGGCGTATGCCTTACAGGGTCGCACGTCCATTGCGTCGGCGTGCTTCTCGTTGCGCCAGCCTGCCTTGTGCGCCTCCATGTAGCGCTCGGCGGCGCTGCTTAAGGTGATCGGCTTGCGGCAGCGACCGCCGGGCCGCGGCCTCTTGCCCGGCGCTCTCGATCGGGTCGATGCCGTGCAGGCATCAGCTTGCGGCGCCTCCAGCGCGCGTTGCGGGCGCTCGGCGAGCGCCAATGGTATCGAGCGGACCAAGACCCATGCGTCGCGTACCTTGCCGTTGCAGCATGTAACGCGTAGACCCAGCTCCGCGCGCCATTCTGGCTAACGCGAGATAGAGCCCGCCCCCATCGTGATACATGCCGGGTAGTCAGCGGTAGCTGGCTCGCGGTCAGCGCTCCGCTAGCCGATTTATCTGCGAGCCATCCGTCCTAACCCTGCTTTTGTGGTATCACCTACAAACCTATCGTCCACAAACCATTTTTCAGATCACATGACGCAAGACGACGGCGAGAGAAACTGCACGAAAGACAATGCGGAAAGCCCGCAATTTACCGGCCTTTTCTTGGTATGATCTAGAGGGCGCAGAATGCCTGGAGAGCAGGATGGCGGATGGGGTGAGATTCGAACTCACGGTACCCTTGCGGGCACGCCGGTTTTCAAGACCGGTGCCTTAAACCACTCGGCCACCCATCCGGCAGCCTTGTGATTTAACAGCATCTTCGCGGCGGGACTAGGCCATCCAGGCCGACGCTACCGGTCAACGCTTCTGATAGAAGCCTGCGCCAATCAACACGACACCGACCACGAGGGCGCCGCCGGCGAGGAGCGGCGGGACGACGTGCGACGTGTCCTCCGTGGTTTGAAGCTTCAGATCCCCGACCTTGGCCACTTCCTTGGTCTGCTGCGTCGTGAATTCCGGGATCGCGAAACCCAGCAGCCCGAGAACCACCAGGACCGCTCCGGCAATCGTCAGCCCATTCATCTTGCCCCCCATTACTTAGCTCAGCCCACCGCTCGGAACGCGCCGAGGAACCATAGGGCCAGCAGTACGACGACCACTAGGCCGAGGCCACCACCGAATGCGTGCGGCCGCCCGCCGCCGTAGTAGTAGCCGCCACCGCCGCCCAGCAATAGGACGACGATGACAATAACCAGGATAAGGCTGAGAGACACAGGCATCCTCTTGGGTTGCCGGCGGCTTCGCTGCGAAGCGCCGCAGCCTCAATCATTACGCGTAACGCACCCTGGCCGGCAGGCTCGGAATCTACTCAGATCCGCAGGGCGGCGCGAAAGCCGATCACTTGCCTGGGTGCCGCGGCCGGTGCCATCGCAACGCTCGGCCGGGGCTTTCCCTTGGCGCCTGCCCATGCTACGGGCTGGTCCGCAATTGCAGAGGAAGGAATGGCGTCATGCCGAAGTTCAAGGCGAAGAACAAGGAGATCCAGGTCTCCGCCGACCGCGTGGCGCGGATGGCGGAGCGGCTGCACAAGCTCGGCGGCGCCGGCCGGCGCGACAACTACGTCGCCAAGGCGCTGAAGCGGCTCGAGGCCGGGACGGGCGGGAGGGCGGACGCGGCGATCGCGATCGCCGCCGGCAAGTAGGACAAGTAGGACCGGTCAGCGCGGCACCAATGGCCGCGATCCGGGTTTTGCGCTAGAGGGTAGGGCGACCCGACTCTCCCTCGTTCCGGAGGCGCTTCGATGCACCCGGCCGCACCACGTTATCTTCGCTGCCTTGCCGCCGCCCTCTCGGCGGCGCTGCTGCTGGCGGGCTGCCAGTTCGAGGCGGGCGCGCCGCTGCTGTCGCCGGCCAAGGCGGGGCAGGACTACGGCTATTCCGATAAGCCGCTCGGCGACCATCGCTATGCCGTGACCTACCAGGGCCCCCGCCGCATCGCGGCGGCGGGTCCCGAGGCCGACCGCAGCACGGCTGCGGCGCTGCAGCAGGCGTCCGATCTCGCGATCTGGCGCGCGGCGCTGCTGGCGAAATCCGCGGGCTACGAAGGCTTCCGCGTCACCAACCGGCAGGCGGAGGTCAGCACCCACCCCGGCACCGCCTACAACACCGCTACGCCCTGCGGGCCATTCCAGTCGACCTATCAGACCGACGCCCGGCATTCGCTCGGTGGCTTCGCCGCCGACTACTCGCACTCCTTCGCCGAGTGCAATCACAGCGGCACGTCGCCCTGGCTCCAGGCGCACGCCTCCATCGAGATCGCTCTCCTGCATGCGCCGGGCGCTTCCGACTACCTGGCCGACACCGTCCTGCGCCAGATGCAGCAGGCCTATCCCGGCGCCGACCGGCTGGCCTACGACGAATAATCCGAGGTCGCGCGGGCGCGCGCTGCTGTCACGCCGCCGTCATGCTTCTCCACTAGCAAGGCCGGATGCCCTATTGGCTCTGGCCGGTCGCCGCGGCGCCTTTCGCCGGCAGCTTCCTCGGCACCCTCGTCACCCGCTCTACGGACGGCCGCAGTGCGCTCTGGGGCCGGTCGAACTGCGATGCCTGCCGCCACACGCTCGTTGCCGGCGACCTCGTGCCGATCGCCAGCTGGCTCGCCGCTGGCCGGCGCTGTCGCTATTGTGGCGCTGACGTCAGCGGCTTCTACCCCGCGATCGAGATCGGAGCATTGCTGCTGGCGGCCTGGGCGGCGAGTGCGGCCGCCGGTCCTCAGCTCTGGGTAAGCTGCGCGCTCGCCTGGTGCCTGCTCGCCCTGTCGGCGACCGACATGCGCGAGGGCCTGCTGCCGGACGCGCTCACGCTCCCCTTGGCCGTCGCCGGCCTCGCCGCCGCCGCCTGGCAAACCCCTGACGACATTATCGCGCGGCTCATCGGCGCCGCCGCGGGCTTCGTCGCGCTTGCGGCCACGCGGGAGGCTTACAGGCACCTCCGCCGCCGCGACGGGCTTGGCCTTGGCGATGCCAAGCTGCTGGGGGCAGGGGGCGCCTGGGTCGGGTGGCAGGGACTGCCGAGCGTGCTGCTGCTCGCCTGCATGGCGACCCTGGGCTGGGTCCTGCTGGAAGGCTGGTGGCGCGGCGGCATGGCCCTCGACCGCCGCATTCCCTTCGGTCCCGGGCTCTGCCTCGGCATCTGGCTGGTCTGGCTCTATGGACCGCTGAACTAGCACGTCAGTTGCCACGGCGGACCGTCACAGAAGCTTCAAAAACCGGTGCTAGCGTCGGCCCGCCGCGGGTGGGGACTGGATTGATAATGCTGGGGAACGGAATCGACCGCGGGGCTTTCGAGCGATCCCTGATCGAGCGGCTGGTGGATACCGGAAAGCTCGACCAGCCCGCCGCCGATCGCGCGCTCCGTCTGCGCGCGGCGAGCGCGGAGCGGCTGGAGGCCTTGCTGATCAAGCTCGGCCTGGCCAGCGAGCGCGACGTGGCCGAGGCGCTGGCGCGCGAGCTTGGCCTGCCGTTGGCGGCGCCGCCGGACTATCCCGAGACCGCCAGTCCTCGAGGACAAGGTCAGCCGGAAATTCCTGCGCCAGGCCGGCGTGCTGCCGCTCGCCGAGACCGCCGAGGGCATCGTCGTCGCCATGGTCGATCCGCTCGACGCCTACGCCGCCCGCGCGCTGGAGATGGCGAGCGGCACGGCCGGTGCTGCGGCAGATCGCGCTGCCCTCGGAGCTCGAGGCCGCCTATGCGCGGCTCTACGAGGCCGAGCAGCAGCGCGGCCGGCCAAGGTCGGCCGACGCCGTGGTCGAGCGGCAGCGACGAGGATCTGCTGGAGGACGTCGACCGCCTGCGCGACCTCGCCAGCGAAGCGCCGGTCATCCGCCTCGTCAACCAGCTCATCGCCCGCGCCGTCGAGCAGCCGCGCCTCCGACATCCACATCGAGCCGTTCGAGAACCGGCTCGCCGTCCGCTACCGCATCGACGGCGTGCTGCACGACGTCGACGTCGCCGCCGGCGCGGCTCGCGCGCGGCGATCATCTCGCGCATCAAGATCATGGCGAAGCTCAACATCGCCGAGCGCCGGCTGCCGCAGGACGGCCGCATCCGGCTGCGCGATCCAGGGCAAGGAATTCGACCTGCGCGTCTCCACCGTGCCGACGCTGCACGGCGAGAGCGTCGTGATGCGCATCCTCGACCGCGCCAGCCTGGTCGCACGATCTCGACGCGCTCGGGCTTCGCGAGCGAGACGCTCGACGCCGTTCCTCGACGTGCTCGATCAGCCGCACGGCATCCTCCTGGTCACCGGCCCGACCGGCAGCGGCAAGACCACGACGCTCTACACCGCTGCTGCGGCTCAACACGCCGGAGAAGAAGATCTTCACCGTCGAGGACCCGATCGAATACCAGCTCGACGGCATCAACCAGATCCAGGTCAAGCCGCAGATCGGCCTGACCTTCGCGCAGGTGCTGCGCTCGATCCTGCGCCAGGATCCCGACATCATCATGATCGGCGAGATCCGCGACCTCGAGACCGCGCAGATCGCGGTCCAGGCGGCGCTCACCGGCCACCTGGTGTTCTCGACGCTGCACACCAACGACGCCGCCGCCACGGTCACCCGGCTGCTCGACATGGGCGTCGAGGATTATCTCGTCACCTCGACGGTCAACGGCGTCCTGGCGCAGCGCCTGGTGCGCCGGCTCTGCCCGCCTGCCGCGAGCCCTACGATGCGCTGCCGGAGCTCGTCGGCGCAGCTGCGCCTCGCCGCGCGCCGGCGGCGAGCGCCGACGCTCTATCGCGCCGCGCGGCTGCGAGCGCTGCCGCGGCACCGGCTATTCGCGGCCGCGTCGCCGTCATCGAGTTCCTGGCCATGTCGCGATGCGATCCGCCGGCTCGTCCTGCGCCACGCCGAAGCCAGCGAGCTCCACCGCGCCGGCGCTCGCAGGAGGGCATGCGCTCGATGTACGAGGACGGCATGCGCAAGGCGCTGCCGGCATCACCTCGATCGAGGAAGTGCTGCGCGTCACGCGGGATGTCTGATCATGCCGCGCTTCCGCTACGAGGCCGTGGCATCGGCGCGGGCGAGCCCGTCGCCGGCGAGATGGAGGCGGAGAGCCAGGCCGCGGTGATCGAGCACCTGCACGGCCTCGGCCATGTGCCGATCCGCGCCGACACCGCGGGGCCTCGGCGCTCTCGCCGCGTGCTCGCCTGCGGAGATCGAAGCGGCGCGGGCGCGCCGCCGGCGCGAGATCTGCGCGCTGCTGACGCAGCAGCTCGCGCATGCTGCTCCATGCCGGCCTTGCCGCTCGACCGCGCGCTCGAGATCGCGCGAGAGCGGTGGCGCGGCCGCCAGGCCGAGCGCGACTGCCTGGCGCAGTGCTCGACAAGGTCCGCGGCGGCAGCTCGCTCGCCGACGCGATGGCGGCGCAGAGCGACGTGTTCCCGAATTTCTATGTCGGCATGGTGCGCGCGGGCGAGGCCGGCGCCTCGCTCGACGCCACGCTCGCGCCATCTCGGCGAATTCCTGGAGAAAGCCGAGGCGGCGCGCGAGCAGGTCAGCTCGGCGCTGATCTATCCCTTTATCGTGCTCGCTGACCGGCCTCGGCTCGATCGCCGTTCTCTTCGGCTTCGTCATGCCGCGCTTCCGGCCGCTGTTCGAGCAGGCCGGCGCGACGCTGCCCGTTCGCCGCCGTCGCGGTGCTGGCGATCTCGACCTGCATGCAGTGCTATTGGTGGGCGGCGCTGCTGGCGCTCGCCGCGCTGGCGCCCCTCGCGATCCGCGAGGCGCGCAGCCCGGCGCGCCGGCGGCGCTGGGACCGGCGCGCTTCTCCGGCTGCCGCTGCTGGGCGACCTCGTCACCAAAGTCGGAGGTCGCGCGCTTCTGCCGCACCCTCGGCACGCTGCTGAAGAATGGCGTGTCGCCGCTGGCGGCGCTCGCGATCACGCAGGAAACGGTCGGCAACGCCGCGCTTCGCCGATGCGCTGGCCGACGTTGCCGACAGCGTCAAGGAGGGCAAGGGCATTGGCCGATCCGCTGGCGCGCAGACAAGGTGATCCGCCGCCGCTCGCCATCCAGCTCATCCGGGTCGGCGAGGAGACCGCGCGGCTCGAGGAGATGCTGCTCAAGATCGCCGAGATCTACGAGCAGGAGACGCGGCGCAGCGTCGAGCGCCTGCTGGCCGTTCCTGGTGCCCGGCGATCACGATCGCTGCTCGGCGTCGTCGTGGCCGCTGGTCATCGGCTCGATCCTCACCGCCGTGCTGAGCGTCTACGATCTGGCGATATGACGGAGGATGATCAGCGAGGTCGGAACTTGTCCATCGATGCCGCGAAGTCCGCGCCGCGCAGCGGGCGCGACGCGCCGCGACGCCGGCTTCACCCTGATCGAGCTGCTGGTGGTGCTCGCCATCCTCGGCTGCATCGTCGCGCTCGTCACGCCGCAGGTGCTCAAATATCTCGGCCGCGCCAAGATCGATGCGGCGCATATCGAGATCCAGAACATCGGCAACGCCCTCGATCTCTACCGGCTCGACATGTCGCGCTATCCGACTGCAGCAGGAAGGTCTGCAGGCCCTGGTCCAGGCGCCGCCCGGCGCCGACCGCTGGGCAGGCCCCTATCTCAAGCAGAAGACGCGCGCCGCACGATCCCTGGGGACACCCCTACGTCTATCGCTATCCCGGGGAGCACGGCGAGTACGATCTTTATTCGGTCGGCGCCGACGCCGCGACCGGCACCGCCGCCGACAACCAGGATCGGCAACTGGTGAGCCATGACGGACGAGCGCGGTTTCACCCTCATCGAGCTGATCGTCGTGCTCGCCATCCTGGCGCTGGTCACGGCGCTGGTGCCGCCGCTGCTGAGCGGCGGCCGCGACCGGGCGGAGTTCCAGGCGACGGTGCGCGAGGTCGCGGCGGCGCTCCGCGAAACCCGCAGCCTCGCGATGACTCGCGACCGCTCGGAAGCGCTGCTGGTGGATGTGTCCCACGGCGTTCTCCGCTGGGGCGGCAGCCGGGGCGCCCACACGGTACCGAAGGGCATCCGGCTGGCGTTGCTCACCACGACAGGCGAGCGCGTCGACGGCGGGAGCGTACCCGCGCACGTAGCCGAAGGCTATCTGTGTCGCCCGCTCGTCCTGCGCGACCAACGAGCAGTCGATGCCCCGCTCGCCCTTGCCGAGATACCGCTCGTGACCGCCAAAGGCCGCTTCGTAGACCAGCGTCGGGCACGCAATCCGGCTGTCCTTTTTGCCCCCGCGCGCGCCGGTAATCACCGTGCCCTCCGGCACGGGCAGCGGCGGCGGCACCGACCTGGCGGCCGGTGCACGCCTGGAAGATGGCCAACTGCTCGGCGGTCAACGGGCGCGCATACAGCGCCCGCAGCAACGTCTCTTGCGCCGGCGACAGCGACAGGTTCAGCAGCTGCCGGTCGGTGACGAACTCGACGATGTCGGAAGTCACGGCGGCGGGCCATCACAAGGTACCGTTCCGACGGTCCCGTTCATCGAGGTAGGCGTCGATCCCGACGGTCTGACCGCGACCGGACTTCGAAAGCCCTTCGAGCCGCGTCAGCGCCGCGTGCGTCCGTGCGTTGCTCCAGCCCCTGGCGCCGCCGTGCACGCTCAATCGCCGCCGCGCTCGGCCGTCGCCCCTTGCCGCGTTGCCGCGCCGCTTCTAGGCGGTTTCTGTCGGCCACCGCTTGCTCGAGACTGCCGCGGGTAATGGCCGTGACGAGCGCTTGCTGCAGGCCGAGCGGATCAAGCGGCCCGTGTCGCTCGACGAGCGCTTCGACAAACCGCCGGCAGGAGATCTGCGGGCGCCTACGTAGATGAACAGCCGGACGGACTCTCGCCCCGTGGCGCCGAGGCTCCGAAAGTGCTTTTTGATTTCGCTGCGTTTGTCTTCGAAGGCGAGGTCCCGCGCGGGGCCGAACCAGGTGCGCCACCCGAGCCACCGCTCGCCCGCGGCGACGGCGTACGCCAGCTCGCGCGCGGCGTGACTCTTCCCAGTCTTCGGGGCAGCCACCAACAACACGACGGCGCCGGCTGGGATGCGGTCTTCGACAATCCAGTCAATCCGTTCGTCGAGCCATTGAGCAAATCGGAGAGACTGGTCAGCTCGAGCGATGGCACGACGGCGACGGACTGCTGCGGATCGAAGAGCGGCGCGCTCCCGACAATCGTCAGGAGGTCGTCCTTTGAGTGCTGCGCCAGGTAATCAGACACGTCGCCCTTCGGCGGCACTCCAGGCAGCGGAATGACTTTCACCTGCAGCCCTGCGTCGGCACAGCTCCGAGCGACCTCCCGAGCGTGCACGTCGCCAGGCGCATCGTGATCAGGCACTGCGACGACGCACCGACAACCGGCGGCTTTCAACTGCTCGACGTATTCGGCGCGCCATTTCCCGCACCGCCGGCGTTCGTCGTCGCTGGCAGCCCGAGCGCCCACAGCGCGTCCGCGTCTTTCTCGCCTTCGGTGATAAAGACCTTCGCCTTGCCTTTCAACTCGGGCAGTCGATACAGCACCCGACGGATGTTCTTGATCGACCACGTCCCGTCCGCCGCCCGTTGCCGGAAGTCCTTCGGCTCGAAGCGGACGACGTCGTACAGGTGTTGACCGTTTTCGTCGGTGTACCGGTAGGTCGCGACGACGCGGCGGTCGTGTGCGACCTGCTTCTCAGGAAAGAGAGCGCTGATCTCGAGATGCGCCGCGGCGAGAATGTCGGCGAGCTCACAAGACGTATGACACTTCAACAGCCAGCGTCCGTCAGCGCCGCGGCCGATCGACAGTGAATTGCGCGCGTCCTCATGCGCGGGACACCGTGCGGTCCAGGCGTCCGCGGCAACTTGATGCACGTGCCGGAACCTCGCCAGGATGTCGGCGGCCACTACGCGAGAGCCTCTCTGCAGACGTCCACCAAATCACGGGCAACCAGGTCTCGCCGCTGGACGGCCGTTCGTAGGACCTCGACCGCGCGATCGACGTCCTGGCGGGCGCGATCCACCAGGAGGTCGGCGTCGATCAGGTTGTCGCGCAGGCTCTGGATCATTCCTTCGGTGAACGGGTGTATCCTCATGGTGTCGTCGCGCCCCCGCGCGATACCTGGGGCCCGTGTCGCTTGCCGGCGGCCGGGCTCTCGTTTTTCCTGATCTGGCCGCGCCTGATCCTCGCGGCAAACTCCGAGATCTCATCGCACGAATAGACCGTCCGGCGGATGCCCGGCAGCCGGATCGGCGTCAATGTTCCAGCTCTGACAAATTTCTGAAATTGAGATACCGAGATGCCAAGGGCTGCTGCCGCATCGCGGGCCCTCAGGAAGATCGGCGCCATCGTGATCACGGGCACCGAGCTCATTTGTACAGGCCGCCGCCCGTCACTAACTTCTCCGTCGAGGCGTCGAGCGCCCGGCCCATTTTGCCGAGAATGTTTATCAACTGGCCGCGATCGGACGTGCCGAGGTCCGCCGCTTTGGCGGCCGCGGTGACAACCCTGACGATGGCCGCGAACGACTCCCGTGTGGGGATCGGATCCGCTGCGGACCCCGACATTACCGCCTTACGGATCGTTCCACCGTCCGCCCAGCAAACGACAGACGGGTCGGAAGGGCCTTTCGGAACCCAACGGCAATGGCCGTGCGACCCATGTCGTCGGTCAACACAGAGAAAGCTTCAGCGTACGCCGAAACTACGGGCCAATTTCTGGCTCGAACTCTTGCTGACGGCTTTGGCGAGTTTCGCAGCGTCCTCTCGACTGAAACCCGTCAGGTCCAAGGCGAAGTGGCGATTGGCACAAAAAAGGATTGTCGGCTGCGGCCCGAAGAGTCGCTCGCCATCGGCTTTTCGACCCGCGACCGGCAAATGTCCGCAGTCTGCCTCTTTCCGGACAGTGCCTTCCGAGCACCCCGGCGAGTTGGGCGACTTCAGAGACCGTGAAGAATTCATCCTGCATGGTGCATCACAAAAACCATGCACAGCGAAAGAGGGTGTCTTAAGAGTTGTTGCGGAGCGAACTATTCACCCGTTACCCGAATGGCGTGGATTCCGGTGTGAGTATTGGAGCACGGTAGCGCGCTTGTATCCGGTGGTTTTGGCAACCAGGTCCGCGGCGGCGTCCTTCGCGTGACCAGCGCCTTCGACGAACGTCGGCGTTGTAGCCGATCTCGTCGAGTTCGCGGGACAATACGGCAGAGATCAGATTAGTGAGAGTTCCTGTTGGCGGGCCTTAAACAGACGGCGGACGGCGTCAGGCGATAACTTGGGCTTTGTGCCAGGTTTTTCAAATGGGAATGCAAACATCGCCCTCACGATTGCCCTTTGAGCGCGCTGGCCAAGCCGCTGCTGGGCTCGGGTCAATCCGTTCACAAGGAGCGTCCTCGCGCGAATGAGAAATCCTCGCGCCGCCGGCGTACCAGGCAGGAATTCCGCCATCACCGAATACGAAATGTAAGGGGGCTCGGCACAGCTGGGAACTCGTCTCGTCCCTTTCTGATATTCCTACGGAAATTCTCAACGGCCTGCTCGAGCTGCTCGAGTAGCGCGAGAAAGTCTTCGGCGGTCTTCGGTTCCTTGATAGTAGGGATCCGCGCTCTTTTCACGATCGCCCGCCTCCTCGAGCGACGTTCTCGGGATTCTGCCCGGATTTCTGCCCATCGGCCATACGGCCTTATACAAAACTATAAGTAATCATGCAGAATATTGCGAACTCGGACGCGCACAAAAAGAGCGCTGCAACGTCTTGATGTCACAGCGCTTCTCGTTACTCGCCCGAGGCGTTCGCAACGCGGAGGTCGGGAGTTCGAGCCTCCTGCCGTCCACCAATTTCCCCGGACGCTTCCACGATCAGCTTTCGCAGGAGACACAGCCATGCCCTGGTCCCGTCCACTATCGATTACGTTGCTGGCCGTCTGCTTGGCGAGCCCCGCCGTCCGCGCAAGGATTTGTCAGTCCGTTTCATTGCGACCACCGTCACGTCGCCGTCGTCGGTTGGAAGCGCAAGCCAGAACCACGGTTTGGCATCGCGCTCGGTGGCACCGGCGGATTCTTCGGCGGCTGAGACTGAGTTCGCATACTACCCGGAGATGATGGACAAATTCGGCCAACGGTCTTGTCTCAAAACAAAGTCGTGACCCTTTTCCAGGAAGCACATTGCTTGGGCCGAAGATCGGTCCGGTCAAAGTGTACGGCGCGTTCGGCGCCGGCGACCTTTATCTCCAACGTGACCTCGGCATCGAGGCATCGTCGTTCCGAATCCGCAAAGCGTGTCCAACAACTATCTGACTATCAACGCCGGCGGCGGAGCGATGGCCTTCATTGGGGAACATCTCGGCGTTCGAGGCGACCTACGCTATTTACAAAGCTTACGGCTTCAAGTCTGCGGACGTGCAGTCCAACACGTTTACCCTTTAATCGCTTCGATTTTTGGCGTATCGCAGGCGAGCTCGTGGTGAAGTTCTAGAAGCGCGTGTCGATCTTCTGGGCGCTGTGGGTATACTCGATACAGGATGTTCGACGCTTTCCTGCGTCAGTTCGGAAGCTCCCTGCTCACTCGCCAGCGCGTACAGCTCGCGTTTGTGGTGGCGATTGCCACCGACCTGTTGCAAATAGGCCTGGGACCATTCGGGTGGGCATTTGCGGATGAACTGCTCGACCTCGCAACGTTATTAATCCTGGCCCAGCTCATCGGATTTCATCCGTTACTGTTGCCCACGTTCGTTTTGGAGTTCGTCCCGGCGGCGGACATGCTGCCGACCTGGACCGGATGCGTCGCTGCCGTAGTGTTCATTCGGAGGCGCCAACACACTGTGATTCCGCCTGCGTCAGGGCCCATCATTGACGTCTGACGTCCCCACAGAGGGCTAGCGAGAGCCAAAAGGCTCCGGCTGCACTGTGCAGACCTTACATAGCTCTCCCGAGTAGTGATTTACATCAATATCGCCCCGCCAATGCATACGTCTGCACGCCATCGCGCAGCGGTTATTCCCTTGCACCAGCGCTGCGCATGCGATTCAAGATCGTGTGGGGCGGCGGTTAGGACCGCCCGTCGCCCAGCCTTTATGGCACTCGGCTTGAAGTCCCCAGATAGATGGATCAGAAAGCCGACCCGGTGCTCCAGAACGTTCAGACGATTGCCGAGTTGGAAAAGCAGGCGCTCAGCAGCCGTACGCTGACCGAGCGCGTCAGCGACAATAACAGGCCGCCGGCAGTGTGTTTTTCATCGTGGCGCACGCTGCCCTCTTCATTGGATGGATTCTCTTCAACCGCGACGTTTCCCGTATCGATCCGTTTCCCTTCAACCTCCTCACCCTGATCGTGTCGCTCGAAGCGATCTTCCTCACTGGCTTCGTGCTGATGACGCAGAACCGCATGACGCGCCAGGCGGACCGGCGCGCGCATCTCGATCTGCAGGTGAACATGCTCGCTGAACAGGAGCTCACGGCCATCCTCAATATGGTGTACGGCTTGACTGAGCGCGCAGGAGTGAAGGTTGACATCCGCGACGCGCGCGTGCGTGAGCTGCTCAAGACGACCGACGTTCAGAAGCTCGCCGTCGCGCTCGATCGTGAGCTCAGCGACGAAAAGTATGCGCGTGGACGTGGATTAGATCTGGATGAATCCAAGCATTGATGTACCGAGCGCATCCTGCAGAATCATAAGTGTAAGATCACGATAATCGCCCATCGGCTCTCCAGACGCTCGCAGAAATACGCGGCCGGAATCTGAAACAGGCAGGCGAGAAAAATCCAGAGCCGGACGATCTCACCCGATTCATACCGATCACGTTGCTGCAACAGCAAGAAGGATAGCCGCCGCAGAAAGTGAGACCACAGCGATCGGCTGGCCCAGACGTCGCTTCCAGGAGCCCTTCTCCATCAGGCTGTCGCCGAGAGCAATACATTG
>CAVTDT010000021.1:0-9714 GCA_963733525.1 uncultured Alphaproteobacteria bacterium | reverse complement strand
ATAAAGCTTCAAGAGCTTGCGGCTAGTCTCAGTGGCGGACGATTACTCGTGCCCAGAGAACAGCTGCACATTTTACCTCCCATAGAAAGCTCGATGGGCCGCAATCCCAGAGAGTCGATGAGAGTTACAGCAAATGCTTTTGAAGCCGCGTAGCTACGCGATACCGGCCCCGAAGACAGATATCAACCCTGAGCCCACCCCACCGGCTCTCTCCCCGCAAGATCCTCCACTCATCGACATTTATAGGCGTTATTTCGACGTGGTTCCCGCGAACACGCCGGAGTTGCTCGAGCAGGCCTACCGCCTGCGCTACGAGGTCTATTGCGTGGAGAATGCGTTCGAGAACCCGGCCGAGCATCCGGATGGGCTGGAGCGGGACGAGTTCGATACCCATGCCGTCCACAGCCTGCTGATCCACCGCGACACGGGCCAGGTCGCCGGCACGGTCCGGCTGATCCTTCCGGACCGCCGCCATCCCCTGCCGATCACGCGTCTCTGCAGCGATCCGCTGCTCCGGAATCCCCTCGTGCTCCCGCCCGACCGCACGGTCGAAGTCTCTCGCTTTGCGGTATCGAAGTCGTTCCGGCGCCGCGCCACCGACAAGCCCGTCGTCGACGGCGGTTTCATCGAGGCTCGCAAGCTCGCCGATCCCCCCGACCGCCGCGTCATCCCCCATATCACCCTCGGCCTGATGAAGGCGGTGACGCAGATGAGCGTAGAGCATGGCATGACGCATCTCTGCGCCGTCATGGAGCCAGCCCTGCTGCGCCTCCTCGCCCGCCTCGGCATCCATTTCACCCCGATCGGCCCCCTCGTCGATCACCACGGCACGCGGCAGCCCTGCTACGGCGAGCTGAGCGCGATCCTGGCGGGGATACGCGATCAGCGGCCGGAAGCGTCGGAGGTGATCACCGACCGCGGCCGCCTCTGGAAACCCGACGCGACGCCTCCGGTCGCCACGTCGGCCTGATCCCGATCCGGAGCCGGTAACTTCCCACGCGACCGGCTGCCCTAGGGCCGCGCGTCGGCGGTGGCCGGCGGTTTGTCCTCTGTGCGCAGCCGCATCACCGCCTTGCGCAGGAGATGCGGGATCAGGATGCGCACCGGCATCAGCAGCCAGTGAGCGCGGATATAAAGCAGCCAGAGCGCGAGGCCGGTGAGCCCGTCCCGGCAGCTCCCATGATCGGGCCGCAGCGCCCGGTCGAAGAGCGGATCCATCGCCGCCCTCAGCGCGCGGCCCGGTGGCGCCAGGCGGCCGTCATCGGCGATGCCGTCGGGTACCGGGGTCCCGAGAAGCTTCCTGCTGTAGCGCAAGGCATAGAAGAGCGGCCGCCGCAGATCGAGCTCCCCTGCCCGCTCGACCAGGCGCGGCCAGAATTCCGGGTCCCGCCCGAAATGCCGCAGCAGCAGGTTGAGATCATCGAGATCGCGCAGGCCGCGGTCGAAATCTCCCTCGTTCAGAAGATGCGTCGCGCTGTGCAGGACCATGTCGGCCGGCGACAGGGTCCTGAGACCGGGTTCGGCGGGGATCGGCATCGCCGCCGCGAACAGCTTGGAGGCGCGCAGATCCAGGCGCGTGGTGCGGGCGACGATGGTGTGGTGCACGTCGACGGTGGTGCCGCGCGTCCCATGGGTAAGCGGCGGGATTTGATGCATCCAGCGCCGGTAGTAGCGCTCGTCATAGGGATCGATGTCGCCGCCGCTCCAGCCGGCTCCGCGCAAGGCCAGCTCGACCGCATCGAGGCGCTCCTTCGGCACCATGATGTCGATGTCGTTAAAAACGACGGCCGGCGGCGCTCGGCAATTCCGCCATCACATAAGCGGCGCCCTTGAGCAGCACGATAGGCGTATCGACGGCGGCGAGCGCCGCCATGATCCGCCGCACCTCGCGGCGCACGTCATGGGCGAGCTTCCGCGCCACGATCTGCTCGGCCTCAAGATGCCACCGCGGTTGGGGCGGCAGGGCCGTCAGCAGCCCAAGCGCCTCCAGGCGGCACGCCAGTCGGCCAAGCAGCCCCGCCCGGCGCGCCTGCCGGATCGCGAGATCCCAGTCCGAGCTCGAGAGGGCGGCGGCCGTCTCGGGGCTGCGCAGGATGCCGCGGAGCAGATCATGAGAGGAAGGCGGCATAGTCGACTCCGGAGCCTCCGGCGCAACGGTATTCCAAAGAGGACAGCAGGGATCGCCGACATCAGTACCAGGTCCTGCAGGGTCTCGCTTTCAGCCCGTTCGCGGCATTCTTCCAATCAGGCGTTAAATATTCCGTCGAGTCCAAACTTCGCGAGTTTCCGGGATTCTAGTGCCCGATCTCAGTCCGAGCGCGCTTGCAGACGCCTCGAGAAAATCCCGAACGCGTCGGCCCCGCTGAACCTGTGATTAGCCCCACAATCCCACCTTGCCCTCCCATGTCAGCCGGCATCTGACGATAGTGGCCGACGCGCATCGGCGCTACCCGAGCGAGCGAGGACCGGCCTTACGCTGGATAGCAGAAAGTCCGGCAGTAAACGCCCGAATGTGTCGATGTACATGACACCGCAATCGCAGTGCGGGCGATCGGTTGCGCAGGCATGTCGGATCACGACGTGCAGTCTCCGCATCGCCGCGTCGCTTTGACACGACCGCGGTGCGGATCGTTGCTCCTGATCGAAGTGCGACGGGACCCGCCTGAATGTGATGGAAGTGGTTCATCCTGCAGTTCTTTCTTCCGACAAACACACCACAGGGGCGCCGCTCGCGAAGCAGCCTCGGCCGCGCGGCGATGGCGCGGCGGAACGCGATCGGGCGCTTGACCGCAACGATGGCACAAAATTTGCGTCGCACGTCTCATGGCAGTTTGGTTTCAATCACGCGATCACCGCGGGCAGCAGATGATGCATGCGCGCGGCCTCCGGCTCGGAGCAACGAATCGCGCGAACTGCAGCGGCGGCATTCGGTCGGGAGCGCTTGGGGCTACGCGAAGCACGAGAATGGTGCGTGCGACGCCTGCGAGGGGAAACAAGAATGAGTCCGGATCTGAAAGATCGAGGGACCACAGGCGGTGTTGACGACCAGGATTGGCGCCTGGATCCCGCCGTCGAAGATCTTGCCAAGGAGCTGGCGGCGCGATGGATGCCGCAGCTCCTCCGTAAGAGTTGGCCAGAGCGGCTGAATCTGCTTCAGCAGATTCACGAGCAGCTGCAGGAAGACCTGGAGGATCTCAGCCTCTTTTCCGAGATCTCGCCTGCCCTGATCCGGGAGATCATCGAGGGTCTGTCGGACGGTCCCATCGTGTCGTTCGAGCAGGCGCATATTTATTCCAATTCCGCGGATCACGATCATCGGCGCGTCGCCGGCGAATGGCTTGCCACCCAGAGGCGACGGCGCATCTGAGGCGATAGGGCGACGGAGTACTGCCCCGTAGATCCGGTTGCGCACGTATTGGCGCGGAGCCGGCGGTCGGTGGCGGGCCCGCTCCGCTTGGTTTGTGACCCCCGGCGGAAGTGTGTATCGTCGCCTTCGTGCTTACCCAGCAGCCTTCGGGCGGATGCCCGCCTGCTTCAGCGCGGCCGACGAGGGGTCTCGCGAAATCATGGGCTTGCGACAATCCAATGGTTGCCGAAGAGAGCCAGTGAGATGCGGACCGGACAGCAATTTCTGCTTGGCCTGGGACTGATCTTGCTACTGCCGGTCGCCGGTGCCGCAGCGGACGAGCCGCCCGTACCGGCCGCGCCATCCCAGAATTCGCAGTTTGTCGTCTATTGCTACGACGAGAAGCGAGACGTGGTTAGCCGCGAGCTCGCGTCCCAGTGCCAGGGCACCGTGGTGACCGAGGCCAAGGCGCGGGAGGTCGAAGAGCGGCGGAACCAACAGATCGCGAAGGCCCTCAAGGGCACCGAGCGCGCAGCGCCGGGCGGCGCTCGCATAGACGAAGCTCGGAACCGCATTTTTCGTCGACGACAATGGCCGACTGCTGACCAACAACCATGTCATCGATGGCTGCGCCTCCTTGACCGTCGAGACCGCCGGCGGGGACTCGCTCCCGGCGAAGGTGGTGGCGGTCGACGTGGCGCGGGACCTCGCCCTGCTGCAGGTGCAGATCAAGTCTCCGGCGATTGCCCCGTTTCGCTCGCAGCCGCTGAGCGAGCCCGGAGTACCCGTGACGACCGTGGGGTTTCCCAACCAGGGGCTGCCGCCGCGCGAGCCGATCGCCACGCCCGGCGCCCTGATGGAGCCACCAAGCGGCAGCTCCTGGGGCGACCGTCTATTCGTGAAGGCGGATATTCGACACGGCGATAGCGGCGGCCCGGTGCTCGACCGCTATGGTCTCGTGGCCGGCATCATGGAGGCAAAGATCGACACCGTGGCCCGCTATCGCGCGACCGGGCAAGTCGGCGCCGATATCGGCATCGGCATCGCCACGCCGATCGTGCTGAGCTTCCTGCGCAGCAACGACGTCCGGTTTCAGATCGCGCAGCAGGGCGAATTGCTGAATGGCGCCGAAATGCTGATGAACGCGCGGCCCTATATCGCGCGCGCGGACTGCTGGCAGTAGTCGGGGATTGCAGGAGGAGACGGGGGCATGAACAAGACCGAGGGGCGGCGGCGCCTGCAGATCGTGCTGGGCACGCTGGGTAGCGCCGGCTACGTGGCGATCATGGCGATCGTGCTGAGGATCAACGGTCCGCCCTATAATTCGAGATGGTGGTGGGTGATGGCCGCCATTCTTGTTGCCGCCATCCTGGCGCCGCGCGTTCTGGCCCGGCCGCTCGAGTGGATCGTCGAGGGCTATTGCGGCGAGAAGGGCGCGGCCGTCCGGCGATGCCAAGCGGCTGACCTGATCGCCGCCAACGGTCTCAAGCTCGGATGTGCTCCGCGATCCAGCTTTTGGTCCAGGCCGCGACCTGATCGCTCCATTCCCGCCGCGAAAAGGTGTGATCGGCCTGGGGAAGCTCATGGCGCGTCACGCGCGCGTCCTCGAGAACGCCACGCCAACGGCGGTGACTGCCGCGCCACGTCGACCGAATTCCCTCGCCGTCAGATCGCGTCCGCTGAGGATGAGGAGGGCGGAACCGCGATAGGCTTTCAGGCCGGCCGCCATGCGGTCGGGGAAGGCAATCCCGCCGGAACCGCCCGCGCCGGAGGGTCGCCGCCCGCCCGCGACGCGCATACAGGAAGTCGCGGAACAACGAGCTGAGCGAGCGGAACGGATTGACGTCGCCGCGAAATAGCCGACCCAGGAAGCCGGGATCGACGAGCCGCTGCAGGTAGTAGTGCTTGAGCTGCGCGCGGGCGTGGCTCGCTTCCATACGCACCCAGGGATTGAGCAGGACGACGCCCGCTGATGCGCGCGTCGCGCTGCGCGTAGAGGCAGATCGCCGAGGCACCGTCGCAGAGACCCCAAAGCACGATCTGCTTGATCGAGGGCAACATCCGCTGCAACGCGTCCACCGCCGCTGCGATGTCGGGCTCGATCGCCTCGAAGCCGGGAAACTCACCGTCGCTGTCGCCCATGCCGCGGCAATCGAACCTGAGCGCAGCGATGCCTGTTGCAGCGAGGGAGCGTGCCAGCGACACGAACTGCCGGTGACTGCCGACCCGGTACTGCGGCCCGCCTACCACGATGACGACGCCGGTCGAGGGCGACCCGGCGGGACGATGCAGCACGCCGATCAAGGCTGCTGTCTCGCAGTCGAACCGGAGGGCGGTCTCGGCGCCTAGATCGGACACGTCGCCAGCACGCGCTGAGTTGCGGCGAGCAATTCGGGCGCCAATGCGATCTCCTGCGTGCCCCAGAAGGGCTCGCCGACGACAGCGACGATCGAGACTGATGCGCCCGCAGCCCGCCAGCTCTCCACCATCTGCCGGCGTGCGGCCGGCACGGCCGCATCGGCGGTGGCGATGACATCGAGCCAGTCGATGGCGGCAACCTTGGGGGGCACCAGACGATCGAGGCGCGCTGCGTCCAGAGCGGCAGCAAGTTCGGGGGCCACCTCGTAGCCGGCAACCTCGAGGGTGCGACCGGCGCTCAGCTCGGCGCGCAGCGCTTCGGTCGTCTCGCGCGATCCGGCTTCTCCCAGCGCGGCGGCGATGCGGACGCGCAGGAACTGCGTGAACATGGCGCGGCCGTCGACGACCGGTTGCCAGAGGACCAGCCGGGGAAAGCGGCCGGGCTCGGCGGCGGCAGCGGATATGGCGAGGAGGCCCCCGAGACGCAGGCCCAAGAGCTGCACGGGCGGTCGAGCCGCCGCTCCAGCCAGGCGGACGCCGCCCGTATGTCGCCGAGCCAGGCCGCCCAGCGGGCGTCGCGGAACTCTCCGGCGCTATCGCCAGTGCCATAAAGATCGGGGATCAGCACGCCAATACCGGCTGCCGCCAGCGCACGCGCCTGCAACGCCGCCATGCGGCGCGAGCGATTCATCTCCTCTGCAAAGGGCGGCACATAGAGCACCGCCGGATGCGGATCTGAACCGGCCGCCGGCGCGTGATAGACTGCAAACAGACGGCCGGCGGGCCCATCGAGAAAGATGGGCTCGGGAGGCGGCGCTTGTCCGAGCGTCATGCCTCCAGTTTCTTCTCGACGAAACGGGACAGGCTGCCGACGGTCTCGAAGACCTCGGCGGTGATCTCGTCGTCCTCGACGGTGATGCCGAACTGCTCCTCGAGAGCCGTGATGACAGTCACCACGGCCATGGAATTGAATTCAGGGATATCGCCGAACAGACCGGTGGATGCATCGAATGCCCGCACGCGGTCACCGAGCTGCAACGTCTGTCCCAATACAGTTTTCACTTCTTCGATCACCATGGCGGATTCCATTCCCTGCACGACGCAACATGTGCGACTTTGAGCCGCCGGGATCGTACGCCGTGACAGGCGTGCGCGGCTATACCGCAGCGCGACCTCACGGAGGGATCCCCGCGATACCGGCCATTGTCGCCGCCGGAACACGATCGGTCTTACCATCCTCGCTGCATCGGATGCTCCGCCAGAAGATCGCGCACCTCGTGCGGCGTGATCGCCTTCCCACCACATTCGCCGAAGAAAAAGTCGCAATAGCCTTCGATGAGGGTGAGGAAGCGCCGCAGCTCAGCGGCGTCACGCACATAGGGTGTATTGCCCGGCACGAGCGAGGGACTGTGGTAGGTGAAATTGAAGAGGCGTTTGCCCGCCGCCAGCATGGCCTTGGTCAAGCGCTTGAGCTCGGCGAGAACCGTGCCCTCCGGCGTCAAACGGATGCGCTCGAAGAGGCCGGTGCGCGCGAAGATGCCTGGAAGATGCAGGCGCAGCCCGGTCGACGACATCAGACCAGGCTGCAGCGCTTCCCCATATCGCGCAGCCGCCCACACCAATCGACGCTCAAGGGAATCTCCAGCAACCGGCCGGACGGCCCGAACCAGTAGGGATCCGCTCGAACGCGCTGAAATCCGGTCCCTGGTCAGACCGGAAATCCGTTCGAGGCACCACGCTGGTGTCGATCTCGTAGCCGAGCTGCTCGAGGATGGCGCCGGTGGCAGATCCGATCCCGTAGCGTCCCGCCTTGTAGATCGTCGGCCGGCGGCCGAAATTTGTCTCGATGGCGTCGGTCAGTCGCGCGAGCTTCTCCCGCTCGAGCGGCTCCGGCAAATTGCCGGGATAGGTATTGCGCACCGACAGATCTTCGTCGAAAGGCGGGTTGACCCAGGGATGCAGATGCGCGCCGATCTGGCAACGGCCGGCGGTCATCCAATCGCGCAGCGGCTCGTAGCCGGCCGCCTGCGTCGCCACGGGGTAGTCGACGACATAGGTTGGTCGAAGCCCATAGCGCTCGAAGAGACCCTGCGCCCGCCCCTGCTGTCGAATGTGATCGACGTCAATCTCGGCGCGCGAGTGCGGCTTGCTCCAGTCGAATGCCTCCTCGGTGTCGACGACGACCATGAGACTCGGCGCCCCGGAATTCAACTTGGAGGCAAACGGAGGGCGGAGCGCCGTCTTCATGGTTAACGACCAGCCGACAAAGAGCAGTTTTTCGATGGCGAGATTTCCGGCAAGATAGCGAGGTTCCCGATATCGCTCAAGCGATGGCGCGCGCGCTATATTGGGAGACCCTAGGGAGTGGAAACGGGCATGCGGACGCTGGAAAACAGCACGCCGACATGGCGGGAGACACGCCCGTGAAGCGCTGGCTGGTGACGGGCGGCTGCGGGTTCATCGGCTCCCATCTTGTGGAGGCACTGCTCGAGCGCGGCGACCGTGTGCGGGTGCTCGACGATCTCTCCAGCGGACGGCACCATCCGGAAATCGCGGGGGCGGAAATCGTGATCGGCGACGTCACCGATCCCGAACTGACGGCGCGTGCCATCGAAGGCGTCGATGGCTGCTTCCATCTCGCCGCCATCGCTTCGGTGCAGCGCTGCAACGAGGACTGGATCGCCAGCCATCGCACCAATCTCACCGGCACCATCACCGTCTTCGACGCGGCGCGGCGTGCCGCGGGCGGGACGCCGATTCCCGTCGTCTACGCCTCTTCCGCCGCGGTCTATGGCGATGCCCAACAGGTGCCGCTCAGCGAGGCAACGCCGACCTGCCCCATCTCGGCCTATGGCGCCGACAAGCTCGCAAGCGAGTGGCACGGCCGAGTGGCCTGGTCGATCCACGGCGTGCCCAATGTCGGCCTGCGTTTCTTCAACGTCTATGGCCCACGCCAGGATCCGCGCTCGCCCTATTCCGGCGTGATCGCCATCTTTGCCGACCGCGTGGCGCGGCGCGACGGGATCGACATTTTCGGCGACGGCAAACAAACGCGTGACTTCGTCTATGTCGGCGATGCCGTACGGCATCTATTGGCAGCGATGACAGAGCTTCGCGCGGGAGCGCGGGTCTTCAACGTGTGCACCGGGCGCGCTACGACGATCCTCGATCTTGCTACGGCCATCGCGACGATCGGCGGCTGCCGAACCAAGGTCGCTCATCGCGGCGCCCGGCCCGGCGATATCCGGGAATCGATCGGCGATCCGAGCCTCGCCGTCGAAGCGCTCGGCCTCTCTGCCGATACGATGGTGCGAGACGGGCTGCGTAAGACTCTCGAACACATCGACAACGGCAGGCTGACTGACGCCCTCGGGTGAGTGGCGACGAAGCCGGCGCCGGCGTACCCCATATTCGACGCAACCACCGCTAGCCGAGGCGCGTTGGAACGCCGGGCGAATTGCGCTACATTTGCGGCCGCCCAAGAATTGAAAGAGTGGATCACGATGACACGGCCCGCCCCTTCCGCGCCCGCCGGCGCGCGCACATGGCATCTTCTAGTCGGCGCTGCTTTGCTTCTGTCACTGGCGCTCTATCCCCTGCATGCGGCCTCGGCCGCGGTCCTTGAGGTTGGTGCGTCGCATGAGCTGAAGGTTCCGAGTGCGGCGGCGCGGGTGGCGCATGACGGGGACACGGTGGAGATCGAGCCCGGGGAGTATTTCGACTGCGCGGTCTGGGCGGCGAACCGGCTGACGATCGCGGGCAAGGGTCCGGGGGTGGTGATCACCGACAAGACCTGCGAGGGCAAGGCGCTGTTCATCACGCGCGGCAACGACATCACGGTGCGCAACATCACCTTCACCCGGGCGCGGGTTCCCGACGGCAACGGCGCCGGGATCCGGATCGAGGGGCGCAATCTGACGGTGGAGCACAGCCGCTTCGTCAACAACGAGGACGGCATGCTGTCGGGGAACAGCCCGCAGAGCGAGATCCGGGTGAGCGACAGCGAGTTC
>CAVTDT010000020.1:0-19565 GCA_963733525.1 uncultured Alphaproteobacteria bacterium | reverse complement strand
AGACAGCTACACCGCCACCAGGACGATCGCGCCCTTCCACTCCCGCAGCACCGAGGCGATGGTCTCGCCAAGGAAGAGGGTATCGCCGACCCGCCGGCTGGCGCCGATGACGATGAGATCGGCTTTGAGGCGATGCGCCTCCTCGAGGATGGCGACGTCGGTGGCGAGATCGGTGTGCATGGCGGTCTCGATATTCTCATGGCCATAGCGTCTGCCGAGCGAGTGAATGTCGTCCAGCATTGCCTTCTCCGCCCGATGCTGCGGCCGCACGTGGCGTACCGGCCGCTTGGGCGAGGCACCACCGCGCTGCGCCACATGGAGCGCGGTAACCCGGCACTGACGCGGCGGCGTCAGGGCGAAAGCCAGCTCGGCGCCGCACCGCGACGCCTCGGTGCCGACCACCGGCAGCCATCTGACCGGCAGCATCGCCCATGACTTCAATAATCTGCTGACGGTGATCATCGCCAACCTCTCGCGCATTGGCGCCTCGCTCGACGACGAGGTCGCGATCCCGGCGATCAAGCTCCGACGGCTGATCTCCAATTCCGAGCAGGCGGCGGAGCTGGGTGCGCAGCTGACCAGGCGCCTCCTGGCATTCGCGCGCCGCCAGGTCCTGCAGGCGGTGCCGCTCGACATCAACCGGACCATCGCCGAGTTCAGGATCTTCCTGCGGCGCGCGGTCGGCGAGGCCATCACGCTGCAGACCAAGCTGGCCGCCGACCTCTGGACCTGCCGGCTTGATCCCTCGCAGTTCGAGGCGGCGCTCCTGAACCTGACCGTCAATGCCCGCGATGCGATGCTGGCCGGCGGCACCCTGAGCGTCGATACCGACAACGTGACGGTCGAGCAGCGGCAGGCCACGCGCGGCGGCATCCTGGAGCCTGGAGAGTACGTGCGGGTGACGGTCGCGGACACCGGCCACGGCATGTCCCGCGAGATCCTTGAGCGCGCCGTCGAGCCGTTCTTCACCACCAAGCCCGTGGGCAAGGGCAGCGGCCTCGGCCTCAGCCAGGTCTACGGCTTCGCCACCCAGTCCGGCGGCACGATCGACATCGAGAGCACGCCCGGAGCCGGCACCACCTTCAGCCTCTATTTCCCGCGCACCGGAGATCCCGTCGCCGCGGACGCCGACTCCGGCCTCGCCCAGGTCGAGAAGCCCGGCAAAGGCGAGACGATCCTGGTCGTGGAGGACAACGACCTCGTGCTCGACACGGTGGTTTCGCTGCGGCGAGCTCGGCTACCGCGTCCTCATCGCCACCGACGGCCAGCAGGCCCTCGACTTGATCGCGCGCGGCGTGCGCGTCGACCTGCTCTTCACCGACATCGTGCTGCCCAACGGAATGAGCGGGATGGCCCTGGCGGAAGAGATCCGCGGCCGCCTGCCCGATCTCCGCATCCTGCTGACCACCGGCTTCTCGGCGGAGGCGGTGAACTCGGAACCCGCTTCGCGGTACTGACCAAGCCCTATCGCCGGGCGGATCTCGCCGATCGCCTCCGCGAGGCGCTCGCTCCGCACTGACCCATTCTCACCGGGGTACGTTGACACCGGCGGAGCACCACCGACCAGCGCGCGCCGGGATCGACGGCCTCGGCCTTGAGCTCGCCGTTGATGCGGTGAGCAAGCGCGGTCATCAGGGTGGTGCCGAGGCCGGAGGTCGCGTGCTCGCCGAGGCGGAAGCCCGGCGCCAGGCCGTTCCCGTAATCCCGGACCACGAGCTGCGGGCTTCGTCGTCCCGACGTCCGAAGGTGATATCGACGACCGGGTCGGTATCGCTTGCGCGGCCATGCTTCATCGCGTTGGTCAGCATCTCCACGGCAATCAGCGCAAGCGAGATCGCGGTATCGGTCGGAAGCCGCAAGGGCTCGATGGCAAGACGACCGCGGTGCCCGCCGGACTCCGCGAGATCGAGGCAGATCTGGCGCAGATCGGCGCCGAATTCCACCGTCGTCACGTCGTCGGAGTGGTTGAGGCGGTCGTGAATGCGGGCCACCGCGCTGATGCGGTCCGTCGCCTGGGCGAAGGCGTGACGCAGATCGTCATCGTCGATGCGTTGCGCCTGGATCCGCAGCAGGCTGATGATCAGCTGCAGGGAGTTCCGCACCCGATGATTGACCTCGCGGAGCAGCAGATCCTTCTGAGACAGGAGATCGTCCTTCTCCATGACGGCGGCGGCGAGCGCACGGGTCGACTGCTCGCGCTCGATCGCCACCGTCAGCAGATTGGCCATCCCGGTCATGAAGGCGATGTCATGCCCGGTGAACTCGCCCTCGACCGAGTTGTCCGCCTCGAGCACGCCGAAATGCTCGCCGCCCTTGCCGATCAGGACGTTGATGGCGCATTTGACCCCGTGCTCCTGCAGCAGCCGCGGCGTGCGGAACCGATCTTCCTTGGCGAGCTTGTTGGAGATCACGGGCATGCCGGTGCGAAGCGCGAATCCGGCCGGCGATTCCATGTCGGCGCCGACGGTGGCGTGCCCGACCACGCCGGGATGCCAGCCGATCCCCGCGCGCACCAGCAGCCGATTGGTATCGGGCATATACTCGAGCACCTTGGAGAGGCTGGTATCGAGGCCGATGGCGCACGGCGGCAGGCTTCGTTGAAGAGGATGTCGAGATCCCGGCACTTCAGGGCGAAGACGCCGAGATCGGCGAGGAGCGACTGCTGGCGCAGGCGAAGTGAGCTCGCGCTGCATGATCTAGCCCGCCGCCCCGGCGGCCGCCGACGGCGCGGCACCCACCGCGTCCGCGATCAGCCGGTATTTCACGCGGGTCGCCTCCAGCTCGCGAAAATAGTTCACGAGGTCGCCCCAGGGATCGTTGAGCCGGGCGAGGCCGGAGATGAACGCGACGATGGTGCCGACCTCGGTCCGGCCCTGCAGCACCAGCCAGGCGCCCACGACGAGCACGCCCGCGATGCCCATGTGATTCGGAAATTCATCAGGAAGTTCATGGTGAACTTGATGCGGAATATCGACATGTTGACCTCGTAGACGCGGCTGGCGTTCTCGCGGAAGACCGCGTCGGCGCTGTCATCGGAGCCGTCGCCGGCGCTGTCGACGATCTCGACGCTGACCTCCCGCAGCAGCTGAATACGAGACTTGGTGCGCCGGTTGATGGTTCCCTGCATCACCGGCAGAAACGCCAGTTGCGGCACGAAGACGCCGAGACAGACCAGCGCCATCCACGGCTGCAGCACCAGCATATAGCCGAAAACGCTCAGCAGCACGCCGCCGTGGAGAAGCGGCTCGGAAATGCTCATGCCGACGAAGCCGCCGACCGGATCCGCCTCGGCGACGAGCGAGACGTGAACGCCCTGATGCACCGCTTCCGCCTGCCCCTTCGCGGGAGCCACCGCCCTCGGCCGCGTCAGCAGCCGAAGCTTCCGGGTTGCGCCCTCGCTGATCGCGCTGCGCAGCACATTGAAACCTAGCTTCAGGCTGCCCTGGGTCAGCGATACGGCGACATAGGCGAGGCCGAGCAGGACGATCAGGCTCCACCGGCGTCGCTCCGTCGCCGCGTTCACCAGCCGCCGCTGCAGCTCGATCGGCACCAGGTCCACCAGGAACACCGCGATCGAGAGCACCGACAGCCACAGCTGGCGGCCGCCGCTCACCTTCCAGATATAGGTGAAAAGGCCGTTTGGCATGGTCTGCGCTTCGGCCTGGGAGGGTGGTGGGGACGCCCGGCGCGGGGCGGTCGCTTTCCTCCTGTCATGCGGGGCTGACGGCGAAAGGGCGTCGGAAGGCTCCATGCTTCCTAAGAACGTCGGGGACACGATGACGTTCCGCGTGCCTGGCGGAGGACCTATGCGACCTCCGGTCGGGGCCCGCGTCCTCCGCGGAACCCGGCGATGACGGCGGCGTTACCAGAACGGGGCGAAGCCGGCGTCGATCGCCGGCATATCGCCCCCGCATGCACGAGCAAGGGGTCGCCGATGGCAGACGACATCAAGCACGATCGGATCGTGAAGACCACCCTGATGCGCGCCAGGGAATTGCGCCCGGCGTCACGCGCAAGGTCCTCGCGATCTCGCTGGCGCTCGCCGTCATCGCCTTCGTGGTGGCCTACCACTTCACCTCGCACTGAGACGCGTCCGCTCAGCCGCCGTGCTTGGTGCCGATGTCGTGGCGCTCGCGCTTGGCATCGAGGGCCGCGAGCGCGTGCTGCACCCGCGCCAGCAGGCTCTCCTCGCCGCCGGCCATCCCCTCCTCCTCCGCCACGGAGAGATTCTGGCATCGCGCTCCCACTGCTCCAGAAGCGCCAGCCGCTGCTCCCGGGACAGGCCCGGATAGGCCAGCACGTCCTTCGGTTGCTCGAACACGGAGGCGGGATCCACCAGCGCTGCCGCCAGATTCAGTGATGGCTTGGTCATAACGACCTCCTGCTGTGCTCTTGAGAGAACGAGGCGTGAAGGGCCGGGTTCCCGTTCCGCGCATGCCGGCGACGCGGCCGGGGAACCTTCCCGGGGTGCACCCGTTGAAGCCGGGAGCCATTGCTGAATCCGCGCGGGACCTCCCACCCTGGCGCGGCGGACCGTCCCCCTGCGGTCCGGCTTGACCCCCGGCCGGTGCCTCCCCTCCACCGCCGGGGGTCGCTCCGTTTTGCGGCCGGAGGATCAGCCTCGGGTATCGCCGTCCAGCAGATGACCCAGCGCCATCAGCGGCTCGACGCGGTCGCAGATGATCTTGAACATGGCCAGCAAGGGCACCGCGAGCAGCGCGCCCACCGCCCCCCACATCCAGTACCAGAACACCAGGGAGACCACGATGAGGACCGGGTTGAGGGTGAACCGCCGGGCCATCAGATGCGGCGTGATGGTCTCGCCCTCGATCAGGTGAATCACGAAGTAGGTTGCCGCCGGCAGCAGCGCCCACCAGAGAGAGTCGTAGGTGACAAGCCCCACCAGCACCAGGATCGCCAGGTTGGTGAGCGGCCCCAGAATGAGGATGTAGTTGAGCCCGAAGGCGACGGCGCCCCAGAGCAGAGGATCGGGCAGGCCGAAGAAATACGTGGCGATGCCGGTCGCGACGCCGACGCCGGCATTCATCAGCGTGACCGTGACGAGGTAACGGGAGATGTTGCGCTCGATCTCGTGGAGATCTCGACGATCTGCTTCTTGTCGCTGAGGGTCGGCACCAGCTCCACCAGACGGCGCAGGAAGAGATCACCCGACACCAGAGGAAGAACAGCAGCACGATGGCGGTGCCGAGCCCGGTCACCATGGCGCGGGTACCGCTGAAGAGAAACCAGCCGACCTCGGAGCTGTTGACCACGACCGTCGACGACGGCGTGGGGGAGGCACCGGTGAACCGCTCGATCTCCTGGCCGACGGCGCGCAGGGCATCGAAGGAGCCGTCGAGCGCCGCGACATGCCGCTCGAGCCGCGGCAGGCTCTCCGGCGCCTTGGTGAGCCATGCAGAGGCCGGCCCCGACAGCGTGAAGCCGAAGCCGACCAGCACGCTCAGAAACAGGCAGATCGTAAGCATCGCCGCCAGCGGCTTCGGCATATACAGGCGAGAGACACCTTCATCACGGGCTGCAGCAGCAGATTGAGGATGAAGGCGACGATCAAGGGGACCACGATCTCGCGAGCGGCGTAGAGAAAGCAGACGACCAGCAGACTGAAGATGCCGGCCAGCAGGAGCGACATGGTGTCCCGTACCGAGGCGCTCTCCTGCACTTGGCGCGGGCTTGACTCCTCCTGCTGGTCTCGTTCGATCTCCGGCACCGCCACGGCGAGCGCGCCTTTTGCTTTCATGACCGCGATCCGGCCTCTCGGAGCGCGGGAGGTCGTCGATGACCGCATCGAGGATGTCGAGCGCGACGCGCCGCATCTCCGGCGCGATGGCCGAGGCGGCGGCGATGCGCGCCCGATGCCGGCGGATGATCGCCAGGGCGTCGGAAGCGGACCCTGACCACCGGCTTCCTCCGCCGATCCCGAGACATCCTGCCGGGCCCGCGCTCTTCTGCCGAGTGACCGGCGGAAAGCCGGTCGGCTGCGGCGGATCGCGTGGGGCATGAGAACCTCCGGCGAAGGGATTGTGGTGGGGCCAGCTAGGAAACGCCCTGGGTTGTGAATGGTTGCCATACCCACAGCCCTCACCGCGCCGGGAGGAACCCTTTTGCCGCCTCTGGGTTGAATACCTTGGCGACCCTCACGGAGGAGGCACTCATGCGCGGCATCCTGTTGTGGGCGCTCCGCATCCCTATTTCCGTGATCACTCTCGTCTATCTCTTTCACGTGATCTGACGGAAGGGAGCAGAGGCGCCTGTGCATCGCCGGTGAGCCCGTGAACTCGCACGCCGTTGGCATCGATCTCGGCGCACGAACATCGAGATTGCCGTCGTCAACGAGGTCGCGATCTCCTATCCATCCACCTTGTACAGGCCGCCGGAGAGCCTGCAGCGGACCGGCGGGATCTCATCGGCTGTCTCGGCGAAGAATTTCAGGCCGCGCGCGGCGCGCTCCCGATCAGCGTCGGTGTCGGCGTGGCGGGCCAGGTCGGTCCCGGCACCGGGATCGTGCAGTTGGCGCCCATCTCCGCTGGCGGAATGTGGCTCTGCGCGAGCTTCCGGAGCGCGCGCTCTCAGTTCCCGTCAAGATCATGAACGACGTCCACGCCGCGGCCTACGGCGAATGGCGTTATGGCGCCGGCCGCACTGCGACGATCTCATCTGCCTCTTCATCGGAAACGGTATCGCGGTGGCGTTATCGCCGGCGGTCGTTTCCTGCTGGCCGACAGTGGCAGCGCCGGCGAGCTCGGCCATGTCACCGTCGACCTCGTCGGACCGATATGCACCTGCGGCAATCGCGGATGCCTGGAGGCTTTCGCCGGCGGATGGGCGATCGCAAATCACGGCGGCAGCGTCTCAACGTGGAGCCCGCCGCCGGAGGATGGCTTCGCCGCTTATGCAACGGCGATCTCGGCACCATCACCGCGGAAACCGTGGGCGAGGCATGCCGCCACGGCGACCCTCTGGCCCTGTCGTTCATGCAGGGAGCCGGCCGCGCGCTCGGTGCCGGCATCGCCGGCATGATCAACGGCTTCAACCCCGCGCGCGTGATTTTGGGTGGCGGCGTGCTCGAAGGCATGCGGACTGCTGCCCCTCGCCGAGCGCGAAGCGCGGACGCGTGCCCTCAATGCGCGCTTCGCGACCTCAGCATCGTCAAGGCCGCGCTCGGACCCTCCGCGGCGCGATCGGAGCCGCCGCCGAGCGCGCGATCGTCCGCGGCTCACGCACCGCCTGACCCGGCGCTGCGACTTTTCTGTGACCACCTGCGCCATTTCGCGGTTTGGCGCCTGCCAGAAAGGACCACCGGCGGGCGAATCGTGACCTATCTGTGGAGGGTGCCAGTTGGGGCTCCGCATCTGGACCGCAACCGCTGGCATCGCCATGTTGGGTGTTGCGGGGTCACACACCTGAAGATCTGGCAATCGGCTGTAGCGCGCCGGCGGTCATTCGTTGCCGGAAACATAGGAACCGTCGCGAGGCGGTTTCCGGCAACTCTTCTACTGGGTCAACTCGGAGGATTGCGATGAGCGATAAGCTGCATCCCGAAATGATCAAGCACCTGCCGCATCTCCGTGCTTTCGCGCTGATGCTGACGCGTCAGCGCACGCTGGCCGACCACTCGTGCAGGAGACGGCGGGCGCGCACTCAGTCATGCGGATCAATTCCAGCCCGGCTCGAACTTCAAGGCCTGGGTCTCGACGATCCTGCGGACTCGTTCTTCAACGCTCGCCATCGCGGTCGCGTCACCCAGCTCAATCTCGGCGTCACCACGAGGAGCCAACCGCCAGCGGCGGCCAGGAGGAGCAGCTCGACGTTCGCGACTTCGAGCGCGCTTTCAAGACCCTGAGCGCGGTGCACCGGGAGGCCCTGGTTCTCGTGGGCGCCAGCGGCTTCTCCTATGAGGAGGCTGCCAAGGTAGCGGACTGCGCGGTCGGCACCATGAAGAGCCGCGTCTCGCGCGCGCGCATCCAGCTGCAGCAGATCCTCAACCCCGAGAAGGCGCCGGCGATCGACGTCCGCGCAGACGCGACAGAGAGGCGCGCGGATGCGGAGCAAGCGTGGTCCCGAGTGAGCGACAGCCGCGCCGAGCAGCGGCGGCATTCCCCCGCGCCGGAGGCATGGGCACGGGAAACCTACTGATCGTCCATGGCCTGAGGGATCGAGCTAGCACCGCCACCGGCAGCGTCCGCAGCAGCTGGTCCAGCGGCATGCCCTGCTCCGGTCCCGCCGCCACGCCGCCGGAGAGGACATCGACGAACTGTCGGGCGACGGCGACGCGGAGGATGGTCTCGGCGAAAATGTCGCCGTTCGCCCAGAGCACGCCGCGATCGGCGGTGAGCTTGCGAGCCAGCAGGCGCCCTGCGACCACACGATCTCCGCCTCGCCGAGGCGCCGGCTGAACGCCACCACATTGTCCTGCGCCGGTCCCTCGACGGCGAGACGCTGATAGGTGCCCTCGCGGAACAGCTCCGGCAGCTGATTGCGCAGGCGCAGCAGCGCGGCGGTGACGTGTAGCTTGAGGAGGCCGTCGCGCCAGCGCGCCTTCATCGCCGCCACCGTTCCCGAGCGCACATGCAGCAGGCCCAGGCGCCGTCGCTCGAAGTCCACGGTACGGCGGTTGTCGGGATCCACCAGGCTCAGATCCGCAAAGCTCGCTCCCCTGATAGAAATCGGGGACGCCGGGCATGGTGGATTTGAGCACCACCTGCGCTCCCCGTTCAATACGCCGAGCGGCGCGATGCGGAAAGGCGAAGCGGATGACGCTCTCCAGGAACGGATTTGCGGTCCGAGACCGAGGATGCGGTCGATGAAGGCGAGGATGGCGCTCTCGACCGCTCGTCCGGCGATGTCCAGGAGGTCGCGACCTTTGCCTCCCGCATCGCCTCGATGACGTAGGCTTTCAGGCGCTCCATATAGGCGCCGAGCCAGCGATGAGCTGCCGCAAGCCCGGCGAACTCCCATCGGCCAGTTGCCGACGATGGTTTGATAGATCAGATACTCTTCGTTCGCGCTGGGAGCCATGCCTTCCTCGATCTCCGCCGCAAGCCGATTGAGGTTGCGCCAGCGCTCGATGCGCCGCGCCCACTCGTCGCGGCACCTCGGACAGCACGTTGAGCCGCGCGCGGACGTCCTCGCCGCGCTTGGTGTCGTGGGTCGCCGCTGTCCGAGCATGGCGTGGGGCCAGATTGCGCTCGCGCGCAGCGAGTCCCCCGCGATGGAATGCCTCCAGCGACGTCGCCGCGGGCGCGGATCTGCTCCGACTTCGTTCAACGACGAGCAGCGGGAAGTATCGGTAGAAGGCGGTGTCCTCCATCCCCTTGGCCGTCACCGGCGCTGGTATATTGCTGGAAGCGGGCAATGAAGCGCAGCATCGCCCGCTTGCAGGCCTGGTAGTGTTCGGGCCGCGTCTGGGCGATCTCCAGGAAGCACCGCGCGGATGAAGTCCAGCACCTCGACCGTCGCTCCTGATCCAGCGCTTCTTCGCCTGCTGGACCGCCCAGACGATGTCGCGAACGTCGGCCTCATCGATGCCGCGCTCGGTGACATAGGTGCGGTAGACCGGGAATGCCGCCGCGATCTCCCACAGCGCCGCGCGCAGGCGAAGTCCCGCAGCCCTCCGCCTCGGGTGATCTGCACCAGAAGGTTGGTCAGCACCGCGAACTCGCCGGTGGAGATAAACGCTGTCGATCACCCCGCGCTTGCAGCGATAGGTCTCGTCGGCGACGGAAGCGGGGAGACGGTGGTGAAGCTTCGCCAGATCCGCTCCAGCCGATCGACGCCCGCGGCATCGACAAAGACACCGTTGGCGAGCGCCAGTAGCCGAACTCCCGGCGCTCTCGCCACTTTTGAGGCAGGACGCAGCTGCTCGTGGTGGGCCAGGATCTTCTCGACCAATATATAAGGAGTGGATGCCGCCTCGCCGGCAGCCGATGCACGGCGCTCCCTCGCGAACAGAGAGAGAACGCGACAGTATTCCTCGGGGTCGGCAAGGCCATCCACGTGATCGATGCGCAGCCCGTGGATCTGGCCAGCGGCGATGAGCTCGCCGAGCAGTCTGTGCGGGCGGCGATGCCCCGCGTCCTCCATCCGGAGCCCGCGAGGTCGCTGACGTCGAAGAAACGGCGATAGTTGATCTCGTCGGCGGCGACGCGCCAATAGGCCGGCCGATAGGACTGGCGCTGCAGCAGCTCATGGAGACGGGCGAAGCTCTCGGCCTGGTCCGGCTCGCCACGCCAGGCGGCGACCACGCGGCGTCGCGCCACCGCGCCGTCGCGCCGCGCCAGTTCCGCCAGGCATCGCTTGAGGGGAGTTCGCCGCCGCCCGCGCCCTCGATGCCGTCGGCCTCGCGCAAATGTCGCACGCCGCCACCAGCCGCTCCCGCTCGCCGACCTCGAGTTCGGGCAACCGCCTGCAGCACCGCCGGATAATCCACCGGCGCCAACGGAAAGCGATGCTCGTAGTGCCAGAAGCTGAGGCTGCCCGTCGCGGGATCGAAACGCAACTCGATCTCGCCGCCGACGAGCGCGCCGCCATAGGGCTGGCCGAGGACCGGCACCAGCACCTTGCCGGCGAGCGCCGGGCGGGGCGAATCCGTCGATGTCGAAATATCCGCTGTAGGGCGACGCAGCGCCCCATTCCAGGATGTCGAGCCACCGAGGGGTTGCTGCATCCCGGCCGATCCCCATATGGTTCGGCACGAAATCCAGGATCAGGCCCATGTCGTGCTGGCGAAGCCGGGCGCAGAGCGCATCGAAGCTGCTGCGCGTCCGCCGAGCTCGGGGTTGAGCTGATTGTGGTCGACGATGTCGTAGCCGTGGGTGCGGGCGCGCCTGCAGGAACGGGGAGCATAAACGTGGCTGACGCCAAGCTCCGCCAGGTAGGGCACGAGCGCCGCGCGCATCGAAGGTGAAACCGCCGTGAGCTGCAGGCGGTAGGTCGCGACGGGATGTCGGGCGCCGAGATCGGTGGCGTCGGGGCGGAGGCACCTGCGCGGACCGCCGCCAGCTGGCGCCGGAGGCGTCAGGCCCGCGCCGCCGAACGCGTCGAGGGCGCGGGCGAGCTTGCGGCGCCAGTTCGGATACTGGTCGGCGGTGCCCGGCAGGTTCGGCTGATCCGTCTCGCGCGCACGATCCTCCATTTGCGCGACGATCAGCCGGCGCGGGGCGCGCGCGAGAAAACGGCAGCCGCGGCGCGAAGCGCCTCGAGCGACCGGCGGCGGGTCACGGCTGCTGCGCCGCGAGCAATCGCTGGCGCACGCTCTCCCGCAGCGCCTCCGCCCGCGCCCGCGCATCGTCATCGGGCTAAAGACCGAGCGCGGCGCGCGTCTCGAGGTCGCGGCCCACCAGGTATCCCGGGAAGGTGGGCAAGTCGTGGGTGGAAAACGCGGCGAGCGCGCGCCGGGATAGGTCGCCGGCGGCAGGAAGCCGCCCCGGGATCGCTGCCGAAGATCACGAGGCGGTAGGAGAGGAGCCTCGGCGCTCGAGCTCGCGGCGCACCTCGGGCACGGTGCCGAGATCCTCGCCGACGATCAGGCAGCGGTTGTCGGTCTCTCCGCCGCGAGGCCGCGGAGATCGTCTCCAGCGGGTAGCGCACATAGGCGCCGTCCCCGGCCGCCCGCCCGCGGGCACCAGGAACACCAGACTGAAGCCCAGCACGTGGTCGATCCGGAGCGCCCCGGCGCGGCGCATGTTGGCGCGGAGCATACGACGGAAGCGGCGCCGGCGGCCTGCGCGATCCTAGCGGATCGGCGGCGGCAGGCCCCAGTCCTGGCCGTTCCGTGCCAGGCGTCGGGGGGCGCGCCCACGTGAAAGCCCGATACAGCCGCCCTGGTCGGCCCAGGCTTCGCCGCCGCCGGCCCCGTGGAGACGGCGAGGTCGGCGTAGAGGCCGAGGCGCATGCCGGCGGCGGCCGCCCCGTCCTGCGCAGCCGTGCGAGCTGCGGGTCCGCCTCCCACTGCAGGTACTCGTGCTAGCGGACGTCCGGGGAGTGCTCGCGGGCAAGCGACGACTTCGGGCGCGGCAGGATCGCGCTAGCTCCGCGGGCCACGGGCGCCAGTCGTGCGAATCGCGCCCGGTTGGTGAGCGCCTGATAGGTGGCGAAATTCAACAGCGCCTGGCCGCGCTCGCGCAGGAACCGCGCGAAAATGCGCGCCAGCGGCGCTGCCGCTCGCTGGCGCAGACCGCCGAAATCCGCGGAGATCGCGAGGATGGCGATCTTCTTGCGGCGGCGACCGCGACATAGTCGACCAGCTCGGCGCGCCGCAGCTCGCCGGCGCAGCCTGGACGCCGGTGAAGCCAGCAGCTCTGGCCGCGGCGGTGCCGCGGTAGTCTGATCGCCGCGACGTCCAGGTAAAGATCGTTGAGGAACAGGCGGCTCGCCGGGCATAGGGACTGATGCCCGGGTTCCGCCGCGAAGAGCGCGTGCAGGGGATTGAGGGCGATGGCACGGCGCCGCGCCGGCCGCGCAGCCGGTGAGCAGCGGAGGTCGGTGAAATCGCCGATGCCCGAGTTGCGCGAGGAGCGGACCGCGTAGAGCTGCACGGCGGCGCCCCAGCCCCGCTCGCCCCGCGCCATCCAGGTCCGGGCGGTAGCAGGGTGGTGCCGCCGGAGTTTCGGCAGGCGGCGGGCGGCGGTCCCAGCTCCTGCAGCGATCGCCCGAGAGCGGCCTCGGGAAGCTCCCGCCAGGGCCGCGGGCGCCGCGATAGGCGGGCGCGATGCCGGCGCGCGCGCAGGCCTCGATGCGGTCGGGTCGCGCCGTGGTCAACTCGACGTGCCGCAGCCGCCAGGCGACGCTCCACGGTCCGAGGGCCCGTCCGGTGCCACGCCGCTTCCAGGTCTCGCGCCAGCTGGCAACCGGCGGCCGGGCGGGGCGGCGGCGCGGCCGAGATTGGCGGTCACCCCAAGCGCGCTCCGTCGCCGAGTACCCAGGGCGCGGAGAGGCCCGTGCCGCGACCTCGAAGCGTCGCCACGCCCTTGCCGGCGAGGCGCGGGACGATCTCGCGTGGCGGATCGCCAGCAAACGCGATGGAGCGCGATGACGTCGGCGCGTGCGCCGGGGCGGCGCGGTCGAGGCGAGCTCGCCGCGAACGTCGCGGGCGCGTTGGGATCGGGATGCGCTCGCGCTCCGCCGGGTCGGCGAAGCGGGGAAGCGCGCGAACTCGCGGCGCCGGCCTTCGCGCACCGCGCGCCGAGCTCGCCCTTGAAATCGCAGAAGAAGAGGAACGGCGCGTCGGCGCCCACTCCTCGCCCATGAAGAGCAGCGGCAGCGAAGGCGCCAGCAGCAGCACGCGGTGGCGGCAGCGCAGCGCCTCGGGGCGGCGAGCGCGCGAGCCGCTCGCCGAACGCCCGGTTGCCGACCTGATCGTGGTTCTGCAGGAATGGACGAAGGCGGCGGCGGCAGGTCCGCGCACGGCTCGCCCCGGGCGCGTCCGCGAAGGGCGCGACGCTTCGCCCTGGTACGCGAAGCCTTCGGCCAGGCAGCGGCCGAGGTGCGCGACGGGCGCTCGGCATAGTCCGCGTAGTAGCCGTCGGTCTCGCCGGTCAGGAGCACATGCAGGGCGTGGTGCAAGTCGTCGTTCCACTGCGCGTCGTAGAGCCCGGCCGCGCAGCGATCGGCCATGCGCGCGTTGTCGTCGTTCTCCAGCACCAGGTGCACATGGCGCGCCGGCGCTCCGGGCCCGGGAGCGACGGCCGCGCGAGCTCGGCCAGGATGTGCGGCTCGCGCGTCGTCGGCGATGGCGTGGACCGCGTCGAGGCGCAGGCCGTCGAGGTGGTACTCCTCGAGCCAGTAGAGCGCGTTGTGGACGAAGAAGTCGCGCACCGTGCCGGTCCCTCCGGCCGTCGAAATTGATCGCCGCCCCCAGGGCGTCTGGTGCGCGCGGTGAAGAACTGCGGCGCGTAGCGCGCGAGATAGTTGCCTTCGGGCCCGAAGTGGTTGTAGACGACGTCGAGGAACACCATGAGGCCGCGCGCGTGCGCTTCGGCGACGAGCCGCTTCAGATCCTCCGGCGCGCCGTAGGCGCGCTCGGGCGCGAAGGGCAGCACGCCGTCGTAGCCCCAGTTGCGCGTGCCGGGAAAATCCGCGACCGGCATCAGCTCGATGGCGGTCACGCCCAGCGTCGCCAGGTGGTCGAGCTCGCGCATCGCCGCCGCGAAGGTACCGTCGGCGGTGAAGGTGCCGACGTGCAGCTCGTAGATCACCGCCTCGTGCCACGGCCGGCCGCGCCAGCCCTCGTCGGTCCACTCGAACGCGCGCGGGATCGACCACCTCGCTCGGTCCGTGCACGTCCCGCGGCTGGTAGCGCGAAGCCGGATCGGGCACCGCGCGTCGCCGTCGATGCCGATATCGTAGCCGGCTGCCGGTGCGCCGGCCTCGGTGCACGAAGACTTCGTACCAGCCGCGCATCGGGCGACGCCATCGGCAGCACGTCGCTCCGGCTTGGCAAGCACGAAGGTCGACCGCGGCGCGCGCGGGCGCCCAGAGCCGGAAGCGCGCGCCGCCGTCGCGGAGCGTCGCGCCGAAGGGCATCTCATGGCGGCGACCGCTCATCCGCGCTTCAGCCGTGGCGATCTCGCGAGCACGAGCGAGCGAGCGCCCCTGCAGCGGATAGTCGCTCGCCGGCCATGCGGCGTCGCTGCGGCGACTGCGCCGCGACTCGACGGTGTCGAGCATCGTCCAGCCAAGGCGCCGCCGCGGACTCGGGCAGCTTGAACGGGATCAGGTCGTGGTGCGCGTTGAACAGCAGAGGAAGTCGCGTCGTGACGGGTGGCCGCGCGCGTCGGTCTCCGGCGACTCGCCGTACCTGCCGCATACACGCCCAGGCAGCGCGCGAAATCCTGCTCCATTCCTCCGCGGTCATCTCGTGGCCGTCGGGCTGAGCCAGATCATGTCCTTGGGCCGCGCCGCGTCACCGCCACGCCGCGAAGAAGTCGCGCCGGCGCAAGATCGGGTGCGCCGCCGCACCCGATCATCAGCGATGAACGCGAGAGATCGTCGCCGCTCCGTCGCCGAGCTTCGCCAGTCGAGCCAGGTGATCTCGTTGTCCTGGCAGTAGGCGTTGTTGTTGCCGCCCTGCGTGCGGCCCATCTCGTCGCCGGCCAGCAGCATCGGCACGCCCTGGGAGAGCAGCAAGCGTCGCGAGGAGGTTGCGCTTCTGCCGCTCGCGCAGCGCCGATGATGCCGGGTCGTCGGTCGGGTCCTTCGACGCCGCAGTTCCAGCTGAGGTTGTCGTCGTTGCCGTCGCGGTTGTCCTCGCCGTTGGCCTCGTTGTGCTTCTCGTTGTAGCTGACCAGGTCGTTCAGCGTGAAGCCGTCGTGCGCGGTGACGAAGTTGATGCTCGCGCGTGGGCCGGCGGCCGCTGTGCCGCGTACAGATCGGTCGAGCCGGTGAGCCGCGCGCGCGAAGCTCGCCGATGAGGCCGCCGTCGCCCTTCCAGTAGGCGCGCATCGTGTCGCGGTACTGGTCGTTCCATTCGCCCAGCCGGGCGGAAAGTTGCCGACCTGGTAGCCGCCCTCGCCGAGGTCCCAGGGCTCGGCGATCAGCTTGACCGCGAGAGCACCGGGTCCTGGCAGGATCGCGTCGAAGAAAGCGCGCGGCGGGTCGAAGCCGTGAGCTCGCGCGCCGAGCGCCGTCGCGAGGTCGAAGCGGAAGCCGTCGACGTGCATCCTCGACCCAGTAGCGCAGCGATCCATGACGAGCTGCAGCACGCGCGGGATGCGTGAGATTGAGCGTGTTGCCGCAGCCGGTGTAGTCGATGTAGTAGCGCGGGTCGTCCGGCAGCAGCCGGTAGTACGAGGCGTTGTCGATGCCGCGGAAGGACGAGCGTCGGCCCGTGCTCGTTGCCCTCGGCGGTGTGGTTGTAGACCACGTCGAGGATCACCTCGATGCCGGCCGCGTGCAGCGCTTCACCATGCGTCTTGAACTCGTTGACGCCGCCGCGTCGCGAGTAGCGCGGCGTCGGGCGCGAAGAAGCCGATCGTGTTGTAGCCCCAGTAGTTCGCGCAGCCCGTGCTCGACCAGTTGCGCGGTCGTCGACGAAGGCGTGCACCGGCAGCAGCTCGACGGCGGTGACGCCGAGCCGCTTCAGATGCGTCGATGACGGCGGCGGGCGCAGCCCGGCGAAGGTGCCGCGCAGCGTGCGCTCGACCTGCGGGATGAGTGCAGCGTGATAGCCGCGCACGTGCAGCTCGTAGATCACGGTGTCGTTCCAGGGCGGTGGCGGCGGTCGGTCGTCGCCCCAGGTGAAGCCCGTCGACCACGCCGGCACTTCGGCATGCCGCGCGCGTTGTCGCGCCGGTCGACGTCAGAGATCGCCGCGCGGATGCCGATCGCGTAGCCGAAATGCGCGTCGCTCCAGCTGGAAGCGTGCCGGCGATGCGCCGGGCATAGGGATCGAGCAGCAGCTTGTTGGGATTGAAGCGATGCCCTGCGCGGATCGTAGGGGCCGTGGACGCGATAGCCGTAGAGCAGGCCGGGCCGCGCGTCCGGCAGGTAGCCGTGCCAGACCTCGTCGGTGTGCTCGGGCAGCGTGATGCGCGCGATCTCGCGGCGCCGGCGATCGAAGAGGCACAGCTCGACCTTCTCCGCATGCGTCGAGAAGAGCGCGAAGTTGACGCCCGCGCCGTCCCAGGTCGCGCCCAGCGGATAGGCCGGCCCGGCTGCAGGCGCCGTTCGCGCTCATGCCGGCTCTGGCGCCAGCAGAGATACGTCGCCAGCGGCGGCAGCGTCAGGCCAGCGAGTGAGCACGGCCGTGCCATGGAGCGCCTCGGCCGCGATGCGACGCCGGCGTTGCCGATGTTGCTGCCGCCGTAGTGGAGCTGTCGGTGTTGAGGAGCTCGCGGTACTCCCGGCACGGTACGCCGATGCGGTAGTCCGAGCCGCACGCACCGGCGTGAAATTGCACACCACGACCGGTCGATCGCCGGGCGTGCGGCCGTGGCGGATGAAGGACGAGCACGCTGTTGTCGGCGTCGTTGACGATCGATCCACTCGAAGCCGGCCGCGCTCGCAGTCGCGCTGGTGCAGCGGCGTCGACCGGCGATACAGCCGGTTGAGGTCGCGCATCAGCCGCTGCACGCCCTGGTGCGCGCGTATCGCCGAGCAGATGCCAGTCGAGGCTCTGGTCGTGGTTCCACTCGCGCTCCTGCGCGAACTCGCCGCCCATGAACAGCAGCTTCTTGCCGGGTGCCCGTACATGAAGCCGTAGAGGCGCGCAGGTTGGCGAACTTCTGCCAGCGGTCGCCCGGCATCTTGCCGAGCAGCGAGCCCTTGCCGTGCACCACCTCGTCGTGGGAGAGCGGCAGGACGAAGTTCTCGGTGAAGGCGTAGAGCAGGCCGAAGGTGAGCTCGTTGTGGTGGTAGCTGCGGTGGACCGGATCGCGGCCATGTAGTGCGAGCGTGTCGTGCATCCAGCCCATGTTCCACTTGTAGCCGAAGCCGAGGCCGCCGACGTAGGTCGGGCGCGAGACCATGGGCCACGCGGTCGATTCCTCGGCGATGGTCAGCGACGCCCGGGAAGCTCGCGTAGACGATCTCGTTGAGGCGCCTCAGGAAGGCGATCGCCTCGAGGTTTTCGTTGCCGCCGTAGACGTTCGGGATCCACTCGCCGGCCTTGCGGCTGTAGTCGAGATAGAGCATCGAGGCCACCGCATCGACGCGCAGACCGTCGACGTGGTAGTGCTCGAGCCAGAACAGGGCGTTGGCGAGCAGGAAGTTCGCACCTCGCTGCGGCCGTAGTTGAAGATCAGCGTGTTCCAGTCGGGTGCAAGCCCTGGCGCGGATCGGCGTGCTCGTAGAGGTGCGGTGCCGTCGAAGTAGCCGAGGCCGTGCGCGTCGTTCGGGAAATGGCCGGGCACCCAGTCGAGGATGACGCCGATGCCGTGCGTGGCAGGCATCGACGAAGTGCAGCGAAATCCTCCGGCGTGCCGAAGCGGCTGGTCGGCGCGTAATAGCCGTCGTCTGGTAGCCCCAGGAGCCGTCGAACGGATGCTCGGTGATCGGCAGCAGCTCGAGTGGGTGAAGCCCATTCGCGCACGTAGGGCACGAGCGTCTCGGCGAGCTCGCGGTAGGTCAGGAACGCGGTTGCCCTCCTCGGGCATGCGCCGCCAGGAGCCGAGATGCACCTCGTAGATCGCTGATCGGCGCGTGGCATTGGCCTTCTGGCGCTCGCGCCATCCAGCGCCGTCGCCCCACTGATGGGAGGCTCGACGTCGATGAACGATCGAGGCGGTCGGCGCGGCGCGTGTCGGCTGTAGAACGCCTACGGGTCGGCCTTGAGCGGAAGCCGCCGCCGATCGGGGCACTGATCTCGTACTTGTAGCGCGCGCCCTCCCACGCCGGGCAGGAAGATCTCCCAGACGCCGCGCCGGACGCAGCCGCATCGGGTGGCGCCGGCCGTCCCAGACGTTGAAATCGCCGACCACGCTGACGCGCGACGCGTTCGGCGCCCAGACCGCGAAGGGGACGCCGCGACGCCGTCCAGCGTATGGTGCGCCCCAGCGCTCCCAGAGCCGGAGATGGGTTCCCTCGGCGATCAGATAGAAATCGGTCTCCCCGAGCCAGAAGTTGAACTGATAGGGATCGACAACGTCGACGGGACCTGGCCCCAATCGATCCGCAGGCGATAGGGGTGCGGCGGTTTTGCCGACAGGACGGCCTGGAACAGTCCGGCCTCGCCGCCGGCCTCCAGGGTTGCGATCGCCGCTCCCGTCACATGATCGAGCAGCTGCGCCGTCCGCGCGCCCGGGAGGAAGACGCGCACGATGTGGCGGCCGCCTGCTAGCTTGGGGGCTAGATAGGCGCAGGGATTGGTGCTGAACTGCCTCGCGCGATCGCCGCCCGCGTCGCTGTTGCTCGGGACGGTCGTTCACGGCCGGCAGCAGGGCCTGCAAGCCCTTCAGCGGCACCAGCACCCAGGCGGGCCGGTTGGCGGCTCCTCCGGGTGCAGGCTCGATGAAGGCCTTCTCGATCAGGCAGAGCGACAGCAGCCGGCGCGCGGCGTCCTCGTCCCCGGCGAGAGCGGCAGCCCGCCATCGCGGCGATATAGGAACCGAGGAAGCTGCGGCTCGCATCGTCGCGCCACAGCAGCGCGGCCTGCAGCAGCTCGTTGCGCCGGTCCGGCTGGCTCACCGTCGCGCGATCGAGAGCCGACCAGGCGGCGTAGTCGAAGGAGCGCAGCATTCCCGCGACGTCGCGCAGCACCGTCTGCTTCGTGCGCCGGTCGGCCAAGGGAACCTGGGGCGGCCCCTCGAAATCCACGATGCAGATGTCGTTCTTCACCACCAGAACCTGGCCCAGGTGATAGTCGCCGTGATGGCGCGAGGCGAGGATGGGCGCGGGGGTATGCGCAAGCGCCGTGATGTGGGCCGAGACGACGGCTTTCCGGTCGGCGAGATCGGCGGCGAGCACCGCCGCGTCCTCGGTGAGTTCGACGGTTCCCCGCGCCAGGGCGGCGATCCCCGCAGCGGCCATGCCACGCACGGAATTGCCCCACTGCGCCACCATCTCCGGCGTCATCGGCTCGGCGACGAAGTCGCGATCGCCGGTCTCCAGAT
>CAVTDT010000019.1:0-40809 GCA_963733525.1 uncultured Alphaproteobacteria bacterium | reverse complement strand
GGGCGAGGCGGCCAAGGCAAAGCCGATCGTCACTCATCGGCGCAACGAGACGCAGCTGGTGAAGGCGGACTACTTCGCCGAGGAGGTTCGGCGGGAGCTGCTGGCGCGCTATGGCGACAAGGATCTCTACGAGGCTGGCCTTTCCGTGCGCACGAGCCTTGATCCTCGCCTGCAGACGGTTGCGGATCAGTCCCTGCGCTCCGGCCTCATCGCCTACGATCGCCGTCACGGCTACCGCGGTCCGGTCGGGCACATAGATGTCCGCAGCGACTGGTGGACCCGGCTCTCCGCCATGCCGCTGCCGGCAGGCGCCGACGAGGTGGGCTGGCATCTCGCCGTGGTGCTCGGCACCGAGGGCGAGGATGCCACGATCGGTCTTGCCGATCACAGCACCGGCCGCATTCCCGGCGACGAGCTCACCTGGGCGCGCAAGCCTCTGGAGAATGCGCGCGTCGGTCCGCCGCCGCGCACTGCCGCGGACGTGTTCGCGGTCGGGGACGTGGTACTGGTGGAACCGCTCAAGACCGAAGCGGCGGCGAAGGACAAGGCCAAGCCGGCAGCGACGTCGGTGCCGCGCTATGGCCTGCGGCAGATCCCGGCGATCTCCGGCGCGATTGTGGCGATCGATCCGCACACCGGCCGCGTCCTCGCGATGAGCGGCGGCTTCAGCTACGAGATGAGCCAGTTCAATCGCGCGATCCAGGCCAAGCGGCAGACCGGCTCGGCGATCAAGCCGTTCATCTATATGGCCGCCCTCGACCATGGCTACACGCCGTCCTCGATCATTCTCGACGCGCCGATCACCATCGATCTCGGACCCGGCCAGCCGCCGTGGACGCCGAAGAACTTCGACAACAAGGTATTCGGCCCGACCACCATCCGGGTCGGCCTCGAACAGTCGCACGACCTTATGACCGTGCGGCTCGGCCAGGCGATCGGCCTCGATACCGTCGCCGACGCCGTCGAGCGCTTCGGCATCATGGACAAGATGCCGCGGGAGTATTCGATGCTGCTGGGCGCCGGCGAGACTACGGTGCTCCGGCTCACCGCCGCCTACGCCATGATCGTCAACGGCGGCAAGCGGATCACGCCCACGTTCATCGATCGCGTGCAGGACCGCAACGGCGCCACCATCTATCGGGTCGACCAGCGTGCCTGCGAGGGCTGCAGCAACGTCGCCTGGGACGATCAGGCGCCGCCGGAGCTGGCGGATCCGCGCAAGCAGATCGAGGATCCCACCACCGCCTATCAGATCGTGCACATTCTGGAGGGCGTGGTGGAGCGGGGTACGGGGCGCGTCGTCGCCTCGGTCGGCAAGCCGCTTGCCGGCAAGACCGGCACCAGCAACGGCCCCAACGACACCTGGTTCGAGGGCTTCTCGCCTGACTTGGCGGTCGGCGTGTTCGTCGGCTTCGATCAGCCGGCAACGCTGGGATCGCGGGAGCAGGGCGCCACCGCCGCCGCGCCGATCTTCCGCGACTTCATGGCGGGGGCGCTCAAGGACACGCCGGGCATTCCCTTCCGCGTGCCGCCGGGCATCCGGCTGGTGCGCGTCAATGCCACGACCGGGCAGCTGGCGCGGGCCGGCGACAAGCCGGTGATCTTCGAAGCTTTCAAGCCTGGATCCGAGCCGACAGGCGATGAGCCGCCAGTTGTCGTTGGCGATGTCACGCCGGCGGATTCCGACGAGCCGATGTCGACGGCACCGGCGGACAGCAGCGCCTCGACCCCGCTCAGCGCTTCCTCCGTGCCGGCAACTCCCGCTGTGCCGTCGACGCCGGGTGCAACGCCGCCGACACCCGCGGTCGCGCCGGCGCCGATACACACGGCTCCCGCCAGCGGTACCGGTGGGCTATACTGATTTCCCATTTGCTGCTGTCGATCATCCATTCGAGGCATGAGCATGCGCGCTGAACATCAAGCGGCAGCCGACGACGTCAGACGTTCGTTGGCTCTGCTGAGGAGGCATCTTTGACTGGGATCAGTCGGTCCGGCGTCTAGCCGAGCTCAACGCCCTCGTCGAGAATCCCAAGCTGTGGGAGAAGCCCGCGGAGGCACAGAAGCTGTTGCAGGAGCGCAGCCGGCTCGAGCGCGGCATCGGCGGCTATCGCAAGATCGAGAGCGAACTCGATGACACGCTTGGTCTGATCGAGCTCGCGGAGGCCGAGGGCGACGAGGCCATGGTGCGCGATGCCGAGCGGACCCTAGCGCGGTTGCGCGAGGAGGCCGGCAAGCGAGAGCTGGAGAGCCTGCTCTCGGGCGAAGCGGACGCCAGCGACTGCTATCTCGAGGTTCATGCCGGCGCCGGCGGTACCGAGGCCCAGGACTGGGCCGAGATGCTGCTGCGCATGTATACCCGCTGGGCCGAGCAGCACGGCTACAAGGTGGCCTGGCTCGAGGAAAGTCCGGGCGAGGAGGCGGGGCTGAAGTCGGCCACCGTGCAGGTTTCCGGCGAGAACGCCTATGGCTGGCTCAAGACCGAGAGCGGCGTGCATCGGCTGGTGCGCATCTCGCCCTACGATTCAGCCGCGCGTCGGCACACCAGCTTTGCCTCGGTCTGGGTCTACCCGGTTGTCGACGACAAGATCGAGGTCGAGGTGCAGGACAAATACCTTCGCGTCGACACCTATCGCTCCTCGGGCGCGGGCGGCCAACACGTCAACAAGACGGACAGCGCCGTTCGGCTGACCTACACGCTGCCCGATACGGAGCCAGTGGTGGTCGCTTGCCAGAGCGAGCGCTCTCAGCACCAGAACCGCCATCACGCCATGGCGATGCTGAAAGCGCGGCTCTATGAGATCGAGCTGAAGAAGCGCGAGGCGCAGACCGAGGCGATGAACGCCACCAAGACCGACATCGGCTGGGGCCACCAGATCCGCTCCTACGTGCTGCAGCCCTACCAGATGGTGAAGGATCTGCGCACCGGCGTGGAGACCAGCAGCACCGGCGCGGTGCTCGACGGCGACCTCGACCGGTTTCTCGAGGCTTCCCTCGCGCAGCGGATCAAGGGTGCCGATGCCGCGGTGACGGCGGCGGCGAAACCCTAGAGCGACGCTGCGTCACCTGACGGCCGATTTCGTCGACTGAGGCCGGTGAGCTCCTCGTCCGCCGCGGCGACGGTCTGCACGCTGACGGCGCTCTCTTCAGTCGCGGCAGCGGCGCTCGTCGCGCGGCCGCTCAGCTTGTCGCTGGCTCTCTGCCACATGGATTTCGGCGCCGGCGTGCATCTCGTCCGCTGCTGTTGCGACGCTCTCGACAATCGCGCGAACGTTGTTGTCCGCGAACGCAACGAACTCGCCGACCTTGCGCTCCATTCCGGAAGAGGCCTCGTTGAGGACACGTGCGGCGTTCCCGAATGCCCCCGGCAATCCTCGCTCGAGCACCTTGCGGAAATATTTGCCTTTGCTGACATAGCGCATCGAGCCGCTCGCCGCGCGCACGAAAGCGTCGGTGATGTCGAGTATGTCATTTATGCCGCGCTGGATCAGCCCGAGCGTGCCCGGCTCGGGCGGTTCGAGCACGCGTGCCTCGAGATCGCCTTTCGCCGCTTCCGCGCAAATCGCGGCGGCGCTGGCCAGGGTCCGCTCCGTCTTGCGCAGGTGGTGCGCGGCGCCAAGGAAGCCCGCGAGAATGAGCGCATGACCGATGATCGTCGCGACCCAGCCGTAGGGCGGAAGCGCGAGCGCCGCGGCGCCGTCGAGCGTCGCGACGCAACCGCCGGCGGCGACGAAAATCCAGGTCTTAGAGAGTGAAGACGAATTCATCGTACGCGATGTCCCTCTGTCGGGAGCTCCGCCTGAAGCCGCTCGTAGGAGTGCTGCATGCCTTGCGTCGAGTCGGCGGCTTGCCGCTCGATTTCCAGCAGCACTCTATAGAGCGGGGCGATCTTGACGATCTGGTCAGGATCGGGTTTGCGGCGGTTCGAGTGGTAGCCCACGATGTCGCCGGCCGCGTTGAAGCTCGGTGTCACGTGCGCAAATACCCAGTAGTGATCGCCGTTGCGCGCCATGTTGAGGACGTAGGCGAAAATCTCGTCCTTAGCCTGAATCGTGTCCCACAGCAGCTTGAACACGCAGCGCGGCATGTCCGGATGGCGGATGATGCTGTGAGGCTGACCGAGGAGCTCGTGCGCCTGGTAGTGCGACACGCGCAGGAATACATCGTTGACGTAGGTGAGCCGGCCCTTGAGGTCGGTCTTGCTGACGATGATTTCCTGCTCGCCGAACCGGCTCTCGCGCCCCGTGGGTGTAATGATCTGCCGCGCCATTGCCGTCCTCGCGACGAATGCGCGACGGCAGCATGGCAAGAATTGATTAGAATACCGTTTGCAGGGCCACGCTTACTTGCATGCGCAAAGAGATCTAGCCGCGGATGATGAGGCTCCAAGCCGCTGAAATCCCGTAAGTATCATGCGGTCGCATGACATATCGAAACGCGACTTTTCGGCGCACAGCATGCGGCCGTATTCGCAGAAGATCTAATCGCCGCCGCTGAACAGGAAGCCGCCGGCGTCCGACGACAGATCCTTGGTACGGTCGCGATCCAGGCTGGGCTTGAGCTCCGCTGCTCCGGCGAAGAAGGCGTCCTCGCTGCGCAGCGGCGCCAGGCGCAGCGCCGGCGGCATCAGACGATGCACATAGTCCTGCTGATTGTTCCCGGAGCGGGTCTCGGATTGCGACAGGGCCTGGGTCGCGAGGATGATCGCCAGGAGCGCCGCCACCACGCCGCCCTTGAGCCGCAGGCGAGAGGGGCCGATCGCGCGCAGGTGCAGGAAGCAGACCGCCGCGAGCAGGGCCCACGTGCCCACGTATCGGTAGGTCTGTGGGGCTTGCGTGGAGAGCGCGTAGGCGCCAGCCTGGAGAAATTCGCGGTAGAGCGAATATATCAGCACCCCCGCGAGCGCGATCAGCAGGTTGCGCTCGAAGCGCGCCTGGCCCGAGAAGATGCGCGACAGCACGGCCCAGATGGCGGTCCAGCCGACCACCAGGAACGCCAGTATCAGCGCCGCCACGAGGTAGGAGTAGAGCTTCGCCTCACCGGTCTCGTTCAGCCATTGCGACAGGATCTCCAGTCCGAGGACCGCCACCGCCAAGGCGCCTGGCGCGAGCCAGCCCGGGATCTGTGACGTCTGGGCGCGCGTCTCCGCCACGGCATGGCCGGCGGCGCGGATACGGAGGTAGGTCTGGCCGATGCGGATGGGGTGCTCGCCGTCGAGGATGATCCGATCCTGCCGCGCCCGGCCGCGCTCGGCGAAGGTGCCGTTGGCGCTGCCGAGATCCTCGGCGACGAGGACGCCGGTTTCATCGCGCCGGATGCGCAGATGCTGAGCGCCGACATAGGGATCGTCGATCACGACGTCGTTATCGTAGCCGCGGCCGATCCGCACAACCGGACCCATGCAGCGATGGCGCGCCACCACATCGCGATGGCGCGACAGAATCTCGACCCAGATCACTTCGTCCATTGCACCGCTTCGAGAAACCGTTTCGAGAGCGCGATCGCGTTGTCGTAGCTGACCGCCTGCAGGCCGAGGCGCGAGACCAGCGCCCGCGTGCCGCTGTCCTGAGTCACCGTCATCACGGACACGTCGTAGAGCCCCTCGAATTCCCGATAGGCGCGGGCACACCAGACAACCCGGAGGGGAGGATGGTCGTTGGCGGGGGCCGCGGCGACGAAGTCGTCGTGGCAGCGCGGCTGGGTCTGCCACTTTCGCGCCCAGCCGCCGGGCCAGATGGCCTGGCTCAGCTGTGACAGGAAGGCGGAGAACTGGAATTGATTGAGGTCGACGCTCTGCAGATAGGAATAGTCGAGATGAATGAGACCGGTGCTGAGATCGTTGGCGATGAAAAGCCGGGTATCGCTGTTGCAGTTCGTGGAGTTGACGGCGGCCCGCGGCTTCGGCATCTGCCCGGCGTTGGTCTGCGCCCAGCAGGTGAACCACGGCGCGGTGCTCTCGGTCGCCTCGTAGGGACCGAAGGAGACCGGCCGGAACCCCCGCTCGTCGACGGATTTGTATAGGCCGGCCTGCCAGGCCATGAGCTGGCGACCGACCTCGGCGCGGAAATCGCCCTCCGGAGGCGGCTCTCCCTCCTGCACGCGTTTCAGCAACTCGGCGGCATGCCGGGCCGGAACCAGGAAGCTCACGAGCTCGCCGCCCACCTGCTTCGACACGTTGATGCCGGCGATGCGCCCCTCGACGGTGACCGTCGGGCCGCCGCTCATGCCGGGATTGACCGCTCCGGAAAAATGGATGCGCTCGGTATAGCTGCGCTCCACCAGACCATTGTAGGTCCCCTCGACGATGGTGAAGCCGAGATCGAGCGGATTGCCCATGGAATAGAGGCGCTCGCCGTTCGGCAGCTCACCGCTCGCGCCGCGCTCGTCGAACTTGAGGAACGGCTGGTCGCGCCGATCGATGCGCACGACAGCGAGATCGTTGGCGAGATCGATTGCCAGCAGCTGCAGCGGACCGCTCCGCCCGTCGGCGGCCGCATACTCGAGGCGATAGGTCTTGGGCTCGAGCGCGTATTGCGACACCACGTGGTAGTTGGTGACGGCAAGTCCGTCTGCGCTCACCAGGAAGCCCGAGCCGATCGACGACTGCCGGTTCGCGGCGGCAACCAGCGTTCGGATCTGCAGCAATCGCGGCCGCGCCTCGGCGTAGACGCGCTCCGCCGTAGACGAAGGCGTCGCAGCCGGCTCCGGTGCCGCAGATGACGGCTGCGCCTGCGCGGCGCTGACGCCAAGCGATACGGCGAGCAGCATCGCGGCCAATACCCGTCTCATCGGGCGGAGTTTCGGGGCTGAATAAGTCAGGATGATGGCTGGCTTCCAAGGCGCGGCGGCGAACACCGTCCGCAGTGCGGTCTCGATGGCGCACGATAGCGTGGGAGGCGCGCGGCGGGCAAGGCGGCGGGTCCGATGGTCCCGCCGCTCACGGAGATGGCATGTCCCGGCGAGCGGCCGCAAGCGGCAGGTAGAACGCGGCGCCGAATCCGGCCTCGGCCCGCGCCGCCTCGTTGAAGGGCGGCTTCAGGATGCCGCGGAAATGGCGCCGCACGAGCTCCTGATAGGTCTCGACCGGAGGCAGGTCGCGGCGCGCGCAGGCCCATTCGAACCAGCGTCGCCCGGCGGCCACATGGACGATCTCGTCGCGGTAGATGGTTCGGAGCACCGCCGCGCTCCCGGCATCGCCGCCACGCTCCAGGCGACGGATCATGTCGGGCGTGACGTCGAGCCCGCGCGCCTCCAGCACCAGAGGCACCACCGCCAGCCGCGCCAGCAGATCGTGGGCGGTCGCCTCGGCGGCTTCCCAGAGCCCGTCATGGGCCGGCAGGTCGCCATAGGCGGCATCGAGTTCGGCGAGGCGGGCGGCCAGCAGGCCATGATGGGATGCTTCCTCGTCGGCCACCGCAATCCAGTCGTCGAAGAAGGCGCGCGGCATCGCTTGCTGCGCAAAGCGCGCGATCAGGTCCCAGGCGAGATCGATGGCGTTGAGCTCGATATGGGCCAGCGCATGCAGGAGGGCGACACGGCTTTCCCGCTCGCCGCCGGCGCGCCGCTTCGGCATCTCCCGGGGCGGCAGCAGCAAGGGGCGCTCCGGCCTCGCCGGCCGCTCGGGCGGCGCCACGACACCGATCTCGATCAGCGCGCCGGCGCGCCACGCGGCGGCGGCGGCGTGAGAGAGCGTGATCTTGGTGGCGGGATCGGCGGCGCCGAGCACCGCCACCGCGGCGCCGGTGAGCGTCGCGGGCAAGGCGGTGATCAGAGCTCCTTCACGGCCGCGAGCACCTCCGCCACGTGGCCTGGCACTTTCACCTTGCGCCAGAGGCCGCGGATCACGCCCTTGCCGTCGATCAGGAAGGTGGAGCGGTCCATGCCCATGTATTTGCGACCGTACATGCTCTTCTGGACCCAGACGTCATAGCGCTTGGCGACTTCGGTGTCTTCGTCGGAGGCCAGGATGAACGGCAGCTGGTACTTCTTCTTGAACTTGTCGTGCGACGCGACGGAATCCTTGGAGACGCCGATCACGGTGGCACCGGTCTTGGAGAAATCCGGCAGCGCGTCGCGAAAGCCGCAGGCCTCGGCAGTACAGCCGGAGGTGTCGTCCTTCGGATAGAAATAGAGGATCACGTTCTTGCCCCTGAGCGACTTCAGCGACACCTTGCCGTTGCCGTCGGTGGGCAGGGTGAAGTCGGGCGCCTTGTCGCCGATCTCCAGACTCATGCGGTCTCGTCCTCCGTCGCTTGTGTCTTGGGCGGATCTTCGATGCCGAGCCGCCGCCGCGCGGCGGCGGCCGGCCGCGTCACCAGCGTCGCGTAGTGCGCCCGGACCCGCGCCGCCGCGGCGCTCATATCCGCCTTGAGGTGCTCGAAGTCAATGGTGCCGGTGCCGCCGACCAGGATCTCCCGCAGCGCGGGCGCTGCCGCGGCCTCGTCGAACGGTTCCTCGACGCAGAGCTTGATCAGGCCCTGGAGATTGCGCCAGAGGTCGAGCGATTCCAGGAGACCGATGGTCGTCGCCCGGTCGATTAGCGAGGCTTCCATCAGCGCCTGCAATGCGGCGCCGGTGTTCTGGCGCAGCACCGTCGGATGATCCTGCGCCCGCCGGAGCTGGAGAAATTGCGCGATGAACTCGATGTCGATCAGTCCGCCGCGGCGATGCTTGGCTTCCCAGATCGGCGGGCGCGGATGCTGCTCGGCAATGCGCTGGCGCATGTCGGCGACGTCGACCACCAGGCGATCCACGTCGCGCGGCCGGGTGAGGATCCCGCGGATCTCGGTCATGACGCGCTGGACCAGCGCCGGCGATCCCGCCACCGGCCGCGCCCGCGTCAGCGCCATGTGCTCCCAGGTCCAGGAGCTCTCCGCGTGGTAGCGCTGGAAGGCGGTGAAGCTGGTGGCGAGCGGTCCCTTGGTGCCCGAGGGCCGGAGGCGCATGTCGACTTCGTAGAGCGTGCCCTCGGCGGTGAGCGCCGTCAGCGCGTTCACCATGCGCTGCCAGAGCCGCATGTAGTAGGTGGAGACCGGCAGCGGCCGCGTCCCGACCGAGCTTTCGGTGCCCTCCGGAGCGTCGTAGATCAGCACCAGATCGAGATCGGAGGTCACCGTCATTTCACGCCCGCCAAGCTTGCCGAGGGCGATCACGGCAACCTCGCCGCCGGCGATCGTGCCGTGCGCGCGCGCCATGTCGGCGGCGATGCGAGGCAGCATGGCGGCGATCACGGTCTCCGCCACGTCGGCGAAGGCGGCTCCGGCGATCGGACCGTCGATCAGGCCGCGAATGATCTGGACGCCGATCTGAAACCGCTTGTCGTGCGTCCAGCGGCGCGCGATCTCGAGCAGATCCTCGGTGTCCCGCGCGGTGTCCAGCAGCTTGTCGAACTCGTGCCGCAGCGTTTCCTGCGGCGGCAGCGGATCGAGGAAATCCGCGCTCAGCATGCCGTCGAGCAGGCTCGTCCGCTGCGCCAGCTGCTCCGCCAGCCGCGGCACGCCGCCGATGATCTCGGCGACCATGTGAAGGAGCGAGGGATTGGCGTGGAACAGCGACAGGATCTGCACCCCGGCCGGCAGCCGCTCGAGCAGCTGATCGAAGCGCCTGAGCGCGGCGTCGGGGCTGGAGGTTCGGCCGAAGGCGGCAAGCAGGCTCGGGATGAGCTCGGTCATCAGCTCGCGGGCGCGCTGGCTGCGCATGGCGCGGTAGCGGCCGTGATGCCAGCCGCGCACGATGGCCGCCACCGCCGAGGGGTCGCCATAGCCGAGATTGCGCAGCGTCGACAGCGTCTCCGGGTCGTCCTCGCTGCCGGTGAAGACGAGATTCCCCGGACCCGAGAGGGAAGGCGATTCCTCGAAGAGCCGGGCGTAGTGGCCCTCCACGGTGGCGAGCTGCTGCATCAGCTCGGCGCTGAAATCCGCCGCCGAGCGATAGCCGAGGAAAGCCGCGATCCGAGCCAGCCCGGCTTCGTCGGATGGCAGGGAGTGCACCTGCTGGTCTTCCACCATCTGCAGGCGATGCTCCACCCGGCGCAGGAACCGGTAGGCGCGCGTCATCTCCTCGGCCGCCGACGGGGCCACCCGCCCGATCTCTGCCAGCGCCGCCAGGGCCGCGCAGGTGCCGGCGACGCGGACCACCGGCTGCCGGCCGCCCCAGATCAGCTGCTGGGTCTGGGCGAAGAACTCGATCTCGCGGATGCCGCCGCGGCCCAGTTTAATGTTATGGCCGAGCACCGCGATGCGGCCGCCGCCGCGGTGGGCATGGATCTGCCGCTTGATGGAGTGGATGTCCTGGATCGCGGCGAAATCGAGATTCTTGCGCCAGAGGAAGGGCCTGAGCTCGCCGAGGAAGCGCGCGGCCCGCCTCCAGATCGCCGGCGACGGGGCGCGCCTTGATGAGCGCGGCGCGTTCCCAGTTCTGCCCCGCGCTCTCGTAGTAGGTGAGCGCCGCCAGTACCGAGAGCGCCGGCGGCGTGGAGGCGGGATCCGGCCGGAGCCGCAGATCGGTGCGGAACACGTACCCGTCCTCGGTGCGCTCGTCGAGAATCCGAACGATGTCGCGGGCAAGCCGGGCAAAGAGCTGATGCGGACTGTGGCGGCCGGTGTAGCGCACACGTTCGGTGTCGAAGAGGACGATGAGATCGATATCGCTGGAATAGTTGAGCTCGTGGGCGCCGAGCTTGCCCATGCCGAGCACGATCAAGGCCGCTCGCGCGCTCGGGATCGTCGGGATGCCGCAGCTCGAGCTCGCCATGCGCCGCCGCCGCCCGCAGGAGGTGCCGCACGGCGGCGCTCAGCGCCCGATCGGCGATCCCCGACGAGCGCGCTCGTGACCCGTTCCAGGGACCACCAGCCGGCGATATCCGCGAGCGCCGCCACCAGCGCCGCCCGGCGCTTGGCGACGCGCAGCCGCCGCATCAAATTTGCGCGATCCCGGTCCTCCGCGAGATCGACATTGAGCGCTGCCTCGACTTCGGCGAAAGTAGCGTCGGGTCCGCGCTGGACGAGCCGCATCAGGAAGCCCGGCTCCCTGAGACTGCATTGGGTGAGGAACGGGCTGTTGCCGAATAGCGAGGCGAGCAACCGGGTGCCGCTCGCATGATCGGCGAGAGCACGCATGAAGTCGGCGACCTCGGCGTCGTCGATCTCGTCTGCGACCTCGCGCCAGCGTGTCATTCCGAGCGCGGCGAGGCCGGGGTCGGCGGGCCCGGGAAGATTTTCAATATCGAGCGACGGTAACGACGGACGCATGGCGCTTCAGTCCCCGCACGACGACGACCGCGAGACTGCGCGTCCCGACCAGACCGGTCAAGCGCCGGCGCCGGCGCGCGCGCGGCGTCCGGTTCGGCGTTGCGCGGTGTTGGCGCTGCGGGTCGTGGAGTCCCTGCTGGCCGGCCTCGCGATCGCCCTCGTTGCGATCGGATGGCGGCTCGAGCAGCGGACCGGTGTCGCTGGATTTCCTGACGCCCTGGCTGCAGCAGACGCTGTCGGCGCCGCAGCAAGGCCTCGCGATCGTGGTCGAGCACACCGAGCTCAGCCTCGACTCCTCCGAGCACACCCTCGACCTTCTGGCCGACGGCGTGCACGTCCGGCAGAGCAACGGCAGCGCCGAGGTCGTGCTGCCGCGCGTCGCCCTCAGTTTGAGCCTGCGTGCCGCCCTCACGGGCGTCCTGGCGCCAACGCGGATCGTGCTGATCGCGCCGGAGTTGCGCCTGCAGCGCGCCGCCGACGGCACGATCCATCTCGATCTCGGCGAGAGCAGTGGAGGCGAGGATCTTGCCACGGGACTGCTGGCCGATTTCGAGGCGAAGCCGAACAGCCGAGGGCCGCTCGGATATCTGCAGTCGGTGGCGATCCGCAACGCGGCCTTCACCCTCGATGACCGCGCTCTCGGCATCACCTGGCAGGCCAGGCGGGCCGATGCGACGTTGTTCCGCAGCGATCAAGGCATCTCCGGCGATGCCCAGGTCGCCATCGTCGCCGGCGATCAGGAGGCGAACGTCCATGCGGATTTCCGGTACATCGACGCGGAGCGGCGGCTCACCGGCAGCCTCGATTTCTCCGACCTCGAGCCGGCGCGCTTCGCGGCGGCGGCGCCGGTGCTGGCGCCGCTTGCGGCGGCGAAGATACCGATCAGCGGACGCACCGAGTTCAGCCTCGACATTCAGAGCATGCACATCGATGGCGCGCGCGCGGATTTCACCGTCGGCGCCGGTCGGATCGACGATCCCAGCCTCGCCGGCGGAAGCGTGCCGGTCTCCAGCGGCACCCTGAAGGTCAGCTATGATCCAGGCGCGGGGCGTCTTACCGTTGAGGATCTGACCCTGGATCTCGGCGGGCCGGAGATCGCGGTGACCGCCAAGATCGACGGTGTCGACCCCACGGTCCTGCGCGGCGGCCCGATCGGCCGCCTCGAGATCGCCGGCAGCCTAGCCTTGCGCCGGGTGCCGGCCGACGCGCTGGAGCGCTACTGGCCGCCGGCGCTCAGCCCATCCAGCCGAAGCTGGGTCACCGCGCACATCCGCGACGGCGTCGCCGATGAGACCAAGGCGCAGGTGCATCTGACCATCGATCCCTCGCCGGACGCGCCGAAACTTGTGCAGGTCGATGCATTGCAGGGCACCATCGCCTACCACAACCTGACGGTCGACTATTTCCCGCCGCTGCGCCGGTGCGAGGGGTGGATGGCACCGGCAGCTTCGATCGCGCGCATTTCGAATTCCTGCCGACCAGCGGCGCTCTCGCTGGCCTCAAGATCACCGGCGGCGCAATCGAGCTCACCAAGCTCGATACCAACGACGAGACCATCGCCATCAACGTGAATGTCGCCGGTCCCCTGTCGGACACGCTGACCGTCATCGACAGCAAGCCGCTGCGCTACGCCCGCAACTTCGGCGTCGATCCCGCCAAGACCTCCGGCACCACGGATCAGCAATTGTTCTTCCGCTTTCCGCTGGTACACGACCTCAAGGTCGATCAGGTCGAATTCAGCGACAAGGCCACCATCAAGGACGCCGCGGTCGCCGGCATCGCCTTCGGTCATGATCTCACCGACGGCGATCTCACGCTCGATCTCGACCGCACGGCGCTCAAGCTTCAGGGCACCGCGGCGATCGACCAGGTACCGGCGACCTTGTCGTGGGTGCAGAGCCTCAAGGGTGACGGCGTCCGCCGCTACACCCTGAAGGCGCGCCTCGACGACGCCGCGCGCAAGCGTCTCGACGTGGATTTCCTGCCGGACGTATTGTCGCGGCCCCGTCGGTGTCGACCTCGTCTACGTCGCGCAGAAGACCACCGCCGACGCGACGCTGGCACTCGATCTCACCGACACCGCCGTTACCGTGAGCCGGCTCAATATTGCGAAGCCTGCGGGCGCGGCCGCCTCAGCCCAGCTCAAGCTCAGCTTCGTCAACGATCATCTCGCGGCGATTCCGGATGCGGTCGTGAAAGGACCCGACGTGGATGCCTCGCTGGCGCTGCTGCTGGTGCCCGAGAGCGGCGACATCCGCCGGATCGACGTCCGGCGCCTGGTCGCCGGGAGCACCAACCTTACGGGCACGATCGAACGGCAGGCGAACGGCGGCTGGGCGGCAAATGTCAGCGGAAGCAGCCTCGATGCCAGCAAGCTCGTGACCGATCTCGGCCACGGGCAAGGCGAGGAGCGAGACACGCCGCTCACGATCAGCGCGAAGCTCGATCGGGTGATCCTCGGGCCGGACCGGGAGGCCGCGGCAGCTGGACTTGCGCTTCGTCAACGACGGCCTGCACTGGCAGACGGTGGTGGTGGACGGCAGTTTCCCGGGCGGAGGCACGCTCTCGGTGCGCTTCGGCGAGAAGCCGGGCGACCGCAATCTCCGCATCACCACCGACAATCTCGGCGCCGTGCTCAAGCTGCTCGACATCAGCGACAACGTCGTCGGTGGAACGGTGGCGGTGGAGGGGCCGGCGGTGGATCGCGGCGATCACCGCATCTTCTCCGGGAAAGTCGAAGGCGGCGATTACAAGATCGTGCGGGCGTCGCTCTTGGCGCGCATCCTGTCCGTGGCCTCCTTCAGCGCCATCAGCTCGCATGCTGTCGGGCGAGGGCATCCCGTTCACCCGCATCAGCGGCGCCTATACCTACGAGGACGGCAAGCCCTCAAGGTGACCGACGGCCGCACCTATGGCGGCGCGATCGGCATCAATGTCGGCGGCACCATGACCTGCGCGACGACAGTATCGATCTCGCCGGCACGCTGGTGCCCGCCTACACGATCAACAGTCTGCTGGGCAAGATCCCGGTGCTCGGGCCAGCTGCTGTCGGGCGGCGAGGGCCAGGGCATCTTCGCCGCCAATTTCCGCATCACCGGCCCGACTCGCCGATCCCAAGATTTCCGTTGATCCGCTTGAGCGCGCTGGCGCCGGGAGCGCTGCGCAAGCTGTTCCTGCTCGACGCGCCGGGCACCGGCGGCACGACGCCGCCGGCGCCACCGCCGCCGCACGGACTTCAGGCGAGGCTCCACTAGCTCGGCTTCACCAGCGCGTGGCGCTTGCGGCCGGCCGAGAGCTTGATCGACGCCGTCGGCGTTGATATCCGCGGCGGTGACCGGCTGGGTCTCGTCCTTGACCACCGCATCGTTGACGCGGCGCGCCGCCGCCGCGCACCAGGCGCCGCGCCTCGCCGTTGGAGGCCGCGAGCCCGCGCGCGCTGAAGCAGCTCGAAGACGGGCATGCCGCGCTCGAGCTCGCCGCGCGGCACGCTCGACGGTCGGCAGCGCGCTGCCGGTGCCGCCCTCGCCGAAGACCCGCCGCGCGGTCTCGGCCGCCGCCTCGGCGGCCGCGCGGCCGTGGCAGAGCGCGGTCGCCTCGGTGGCGAGCACCTTCTTCGCCTCGTTGATCTCGCTGCCCTGCAGCCGCTCCAGCCGCGCGATCTCGTCCAGCGGCAGATCGGTGAAGAGGCGCAGGAAGCGGCCGACGTCGGCGTCCTCGGTGTTGCGCCAGAACTGCCAGTAGTCGTAGGCGCTGAAGCCTGTCGTCGGTGAGCCAGACGGCGCCCTGGGCGGTCTTGCCCATCTTGGCGCCGGAGGCGGTGGTGATCAGCGGCGTGGTCAGGCCGAAGAGCGCGCGGTTGTCGATGCGCCGGCCGAGCTCGACGCCGTTGACGATGTTGCCCCACTGGTCGGAGCCGCCCATCTGCAGCACGCAGCCGTGGCGCCGGGCGAGCTCCAGGAAGTCGTAGGCCTGCAGCACCATGTAGTTGAACTCGAGGAAGGACAGCGGCTGCTCGCGCTCGAGCCGGAGCTTGCACGCTGTCGAAGCTCAGCATGCGGTTGACCGAGAAATGCCGGCCGTAGTCGCGCAGGAACGCGATGTAGTGGAGCCGCGTCGAGCCAGTCGGCGTTGTCCGGCATGATCGCGTCGGTGGCGCCGTCGCCGAAGGTCAAGAACCGGTCGAAGATGCGGCGGATGCCGGCCTTGTTGCCGGCGATCTCGGCCTCGCTCAGCAGCTTCCGGGTCTCGTCCTTGCCCGAGGGGTCGCCGATCTTGGTGGTGCCGCCGCCCATCAGCACGATCGGCTTGTGGCCGGTTCGCTGCCAGAGCCGCAGCAGCATGATCTGAACGAGGCTGCCGACATGCAGGCTATCGGCGGTACAATCGAAGCCGATATAGGCTGATCGCCGGCCCCTCCAGGAGACGCGCGTCGAGCGCGTCGCGGTCCGTGCACTGATGCACGAAGCCGCGGGCCTCGGCGGCGGCGAGAAAGGCGGACCGGGCGGTGGTCATCAATATCTCGAGAGGATTCGGCGCTCAGATGGCAAGGGGCGGCTGCTGTAGCACAATCGCCGGGCGGCGACAATTCGAGGCGGCCGCATGAGCGCTCCGGTACGCCGCGCCCTCGGCCTGATGAGCGGGACCTCCCTCGACGGCGTCGATGTGGCCTTTGTCGAGACCGACGGCCACGCCCATGTCGTGGCGGGGCCGGCGCTGACCGTGCCCTATGACGACGGGATGCGGACGCGGCTGCGCTCGGTGCTCGGAGGCGAGGGGCCGGTGGCGAGCGTCGAGCGCGAGCTCACCGACGTCCATGCGGCGGCGGTCGAGGCGTTCCTCGCGCGCCACGATCTCCGCCCGATCGACGTCGTGGGCTTTCACGGCCACACCATCCTGCATCGGCCGCGCGAAGGCCGAACCTGGCAGATCGGCGACGGCGCCCGCCTCGCGGCGCGCGTCGGCATCGACGTGGTCTGCGACTTCCGCACCGCCGACGTGGCCGCCGGCGGCGAGGGCGCGCCCCTGGTGCCGGTGTTCCACGCCGGCCTCGCCGCCGCGCTCGAGCGGCCGCTCGCGATCCTGAACCTCGGCGGGGTCGGCAACGTGACCTGGCTCGGCGTCGGCGAGGGCGAGATCCTGGCCTTCGACACCGGCCCCGGCAACGCGCTTATCGACGATTGGGCGCTCCGCCACACTGGCCGGCCGATCGATCGCGGAGGGCGCGCTCGCCCGCGCCGGCCGGGTGGATCAGGCCTGGCGTTCGGCGCTTCCTCGCCCATCCCTTTTTCGCCCGCCGGCCGCCGAAGTCCCTCGACCGCGACGACTTCCAGGCCTTCGTCCCGGAGGCTCTGACGGCGGCGGACGGCGCGGCCACGCTTACCGCCATGACAGCGGCGGCGGTGGCCGCCGCCGTCAGCATTTCCCGGCGCCGGCACAACGCTGGCTGGTCACCGGCGGCGGGCGGCGCAATCCCGCCATGATGGCGGCATTGGCAACCGCCCTCGAGATGCCGGTCGAGCCCGTGGAGGCGGTCGGCTGGGATGGCGATGCCCTTGAGGCACAGGCCTTCGCCTACCTCGCCGTGCGGTCCCTCGAGGGCCTGCCGCTCAGCTTTCCCACCACCACCGGCGTCCGCTCGCCCATGCCAGGCGGGCGACTGTTCCGCGCACTTCACTCGCAATAATTGAGCCTTTCTTAACCGTCCGTTTGGTGTTTGCCCCTAGCGTGGGGGCCGGTGCAACAGGGCGGCTAGGCATGGCACAAGTCGGGCAGCAGGAGGGCGAGGCAGAGGCGGCGGGCAGGGTGATTACCCTGGCTGGGCGCTTCGACATCTTCGTCGATCGGCCGCTTGCCGATCTGCGCACCGCCCATGCGACCGCCTACGTCGCAGTCGACCGGCAATTTCCCGCCGCCACCCTCTTCGCGATGGTCTGCACGCCCGAGCTGCCGCCCCGGCTCGAGGTGCTGGAGACCCTGCATGGCATGCGGCTTGAAGGGATGATGGTGCCGCTGGAGTGGGGCGTCATTCCCTGGCCGCTCTCGGCACGACGCGTGTTCGCCATCATCTACGACCGTCCGGCCGGCGGCGCGGCGATCCCCAGCATCGATGTGCCGTTCACGCCGGTCCAAGAAGACGACCTCATCCACAATCTGATGCCGCCGCTGGTGGCCTCGTTGAAGGAATTCTTTCCGGGCGGGGCCACGCATCGCGCCATCCGGGCCACCAATCTCTATTTCCGCGACGTGGCGCGGCGCCTGCTGACGTTCGGCGACTGCTGCTCGACCCCGCCCGCTCTCGGCCAGCCCATCCTCTACGAGACCATCGAGAGTGCGCTCGCCAACCCCTGGGGGCGCGGCAATGGCACGCCGTCCGACGATCTCTACGCGTTCGGCGTCACCCTGCTGCTGCTGCTGCTGGGGCACAATCCCGCGGGACATCTGAGCGACGAGCAGCTTCTCGACGAGAAGATCAACCGCGGATCCTACGCGGCGATCGTCGGCAATGAGCGGCTGCCGACCACCATGACCGAGCCGATCCGCGGCCTCCTCACCGACGATGCCAAGGAGCGTTGGTCGATCCAGGATCTCGAGCTCTGGGTCCAAGGCCGCCGGCTCTCGCCGAAGCAGCCGAGCTTGCCGAAGCGCGCCACCCGCGCCTTCGAGTTCAGCGGCGGTGGATATTTCACCGCCCGGGCGCTGGCGCATGCCTTCGCGCGCAATCCCACGGTGGCGGCCCAGGCGGCCAAGGCACAGGACTTCGAGATCTGGCTGCAGCGCAGCCTCGGCGATCCCGACCGCACGAAGATGATGGGCTCGGCGCTGTCGGACGGCCACGACATCGGCGCCGGCAGCCATGAGGAGCGGCTGACCGGGCGCGTCGTCATCGCTCTCGATCCCACCGGCCCGATCCGCTACAAGGGCTTCTCCGCCTGCATCGATGGCTTCGGCTCGGCGCTCGCCGGTGCGTTCTGCGGGCAGGGATCGACCGCGGCCATTGCCGAATCGATCGCGGCCCGGCTGCCGGTGTTCTGGTTCTCGGCGCAGCCGGGTCTCCGCCCGGAGCATGTGCCGATCCTGAAGAGCTTCGAGCGCCTGCGTTTCCACCTCGACGACCGCCGTCCCGGCTACGGGCCGGAGCGGGTGCTCTACGAGCTCAATCTCTCCGTGCACTGCCTCTCGCCGCTCATCGAGGGGCAGTATGTGCTCGACCCTCATGGCGTGCTGGCGGCGCTCGAGGCCTCGCTGGAGCGGCAGCCGGACCAGGAGATGGTGATCGACCGTCACCTCGCCGCCTTCATCGCCGCCCGCTTCAAGCAGGCCTCGACCGAGTGGTTCGACGAGCTTGCCAGCTCGCATCCGGCGACGCGCGCGCTGGGCGACGCTCAAGTTGCTGGCGCAGCTGCAGGCCGTGCGCGGTCCCGAGGTCGCCCGCCACACCTCCGAGCGGATCGCGCGGCAATTGTCGGCCGTGGTCGAGACTTTCCACAACCGGGCGCGCCGCCGGCACATGCTGGACGAGCTTCCGCGGGTCGCCGCCCGCGGCCACCTGTCGGAGCTGCTGGCCCTGGTCGACAGCGTCGCCGAGCGCCACCGCGATGCGCTCGGATTCCATGCGGCCTTACGTGAATATGCGATGGTCGATCGTGCCCTGGAGCAATGGCGCGCCGACCAGCCGAGACGCCCTAAGCGCTCGGCGCTGCTGGGCGCCCAGATCGCGTCGGGAGCCTCCACCTTCCTCGCCTGGGGCGCCGTGCTCGTGCTGCTGGTCGTGATGAACTGACCATGGCAGCGCGTCAGGCCGCGGTTAGGAAAGGCGGGAAGCGGCCCGCCAAGAAGCGCAAGGGAGGCAAGGCAGGCAAGTCGGGCGCGCCGCGGGGCATCGCGCTCCTCGCCCTCTTCGGCGTCGTGCTGTTCGCCGCCACCGCCCTGCCGCTTTTCCTCGTCACCGCCGGCGGCCTCATTCCGACCATCGTGGCGGCGGTCGTCGATCGCTATCGCGGCAAATACCTTACCCGCACCGTCGGCGCCATGAACCTTGCCGGCCTCGCGCCGATGGTGGTGCGGCTCTGGGGCACCGGCGACAACCTCAGCGCGGCCATCGCGATCCTGACGCGGCCGGTGAACTGGCTGATCATGTACGGCGCGGCGGCCGTCGGCTGGGGGATCTTCCTCGCGATGCCGGCGGTGGCGCGCGTCATCGTCGATCTGCAGGCCGAGCAGATCCAGGCTCAGCTCAGAGAGCGTGCGGACCGCCTGGTGGAGGAATGGGGCGAGGAGGTGAAGGGCCGGCCTGACGACGAGGATCTGTTCATCGCCCCGACGGCGAAAAACGGCTGAGCTGGCGGCCCCGGCCGCCGCGAGGCGACAGGCCTCGCGACGGGCAGGAAACCTCGGAAGGACCGATCAGCTCGTGGGGAGCAGCCGGCGCTCGATGGCGGCGTGCTTGATCGCCCGCTGCAGCTTCTCGAAGGCGCGCACCTCGATCTGCCGCACGCGCTCGCGGGAGATGCCGTATTCCTGGCGACAGATCCTCGAGCGTGGTCGGATTGTCCTTGAGCCGGCGCTCCTCCAGGATGTGGCGCTCGCGCTCGCTCAGGTGCTGCATCGCCTTGTTCAGCAGGTCGCGCCGGAGGCCCAGCTCCTGGCGGTCGCCAAGCCGGGTTTCCTGGTCGTCGCGCTCGTCGACCAGCCAGTCCTGCCATTCGCCTTCGCCCTCGGCACGGACCGGGGCGTTGAGGGAATGGTCGGGCGCCATCAGACGTCGGTTCATGCTGATGACATCGGCCTCGGGCACGTTGAGCTCCGTCGGCGATCTTCTTGACGTGCTCGGGGGTGAGGTCGCCCTCTTCGATCGCCTGGATCTGGCCCTTGAGCTTGCGCAGGTTGAAGAACAGCTTCTTCTGCGCCGCGGTCGTGCCCATCTTCACCAGCGACCAGGAGTGCAGGATGTATTCCTGGATCGAGGCGCGGATCCACCACATGGCATAGGTTGCCAGCCGGAAGCCGCGCTCGGGGTCGAAGCGCTTCACCGCCTGCATCATGCCGACGTTGCCCTCGGAGATCGAGCTCGGCCAAGGGCAGGCCGTAGCCGCGATAACCCATGGCGATCTTCGCGACCAGGCGCAGATGGCTGGTCACCAGCTTCTGCGCCGCGTCGGGATCGCCGTGCTCGCGCCAGCGCTTGGCGAGCATGTATTCCTCCTGCTGATCCAGCAGCGGAAACTTGCGGATTTCCTGGAGGTAGCGTGAAAGCCCGCCTTCCGACGAGAGGGTCGGGATGGTTGCGAGACTGGCCATATGAATGTCTGCTCCTTCAAACAGGGCGGTCAGCAGCACCGCCCCATGTTTGTTAATAGCCTACCATTATGGTCAGGTTTTGTCCAAGATTAAAGCGTCTCCAATATTCTCACTAACTCTCTCATATCACTAGGTATATCGTCAGTAAATTCAACGTGTTCGGAGCTGGTGGGGTGGTCGAAGCCGAGCTGGATTGCGTGCAGCGCCTGGCGCGGAAACGCCTCGAGCGCCGCGCGCACCGGCTCCGGCAGCGCCCGCTTGCGGCCGCGGCTTCTCCCATATATGGGGTCGCCGATCACGGGATGCCCGCGCTCGGCCAGGTGGACCCGGATCTGGTGGGTGCGGCCGGTGGCGAGCCGGCACTCGACGAGCGCCGCCACGTCCTTGAAGACGCGCAGCACGCGGTAGCGGGTGAGGGCGGGTTTGCCGCCCCGGCGCACCACCGCCATGCGTCTTGCGGTTGGCGGGATTGCGCCCGATGGCGCCGACGATCTCGCCGGCGCGCGGGCTTCGGCACGCCCCAGACCAATGCCAGATAGGCGCGCTCGATGCGCCGCGCGGCGAAATCCGCCGCGAGCTTGGCATGGGCGCGCTCGGTCTTGGCGACCACCATCAGCCCGCTGGTATCCTTGTCCAGCCGATGCACGATGCCCGGCCGGCGAACGCCGCCGATCCCGGCGAGGCTCTCGCCGCAATGGGCGAGGAGGGCGTTCACCAGCGTGCGGTCGGGATTGCCCGGCGCGGGATGCACCACCAGCCCCGCCGGCTTCTCGCAGCACCAGGAGGTCGGCGTCCTCGTAGCGGATGTCGAGCGTCATCGCCTGCGCGGCGGGCAGCGTCGGCGGTCGCCGCGGGCAGCTGCGACCGCCACGACGCTGGCCCGGTTTGACCCTCTGCGACGGGTCGGTTATCGTCGCGCCGTCCACCGATACCCGGCCCGTCCTCGACGAGCTGCTTCAGGCGGGTGCGCGAGAGATCGCCGAAGCGGCGCGCCAGCATCCGGTCCAGGCGCTCGCCGGCCTCGGCGGCCTCCACGGTCGCGCTCAGCCGCCGCTCGCCTGTCGTCGTCTCGTCTGCGGGCTCCGGGTGGTGGGATGTCATGCGGTCCGAGAGTGAACCCGAAGCATGCGCGCTCTCAAGGTCCTGGTCGTGGTGATGGGCGTCCTGCTGGTCGCGGGGGTCGCGGTCGTCATCATCACCATCATGACACGTCTGACCCAGCATCCGTCGGCCACCGCTCCAGCGGCGGCGGCGACGGTCGGCCTGCGCCGTTCGGCACCACAGCCGCTGACCTGCCGGCGGGCGCCCGGGTGATCGAGATGCAGAGCGCCGGCCGGCGCCTGGCGCTGCGCCTCCGGCGCGCGCGACGGCAGCGAGGCGATCCTCATCGTCGACCCCGCCACCGGGACGGCGCTCGGGACGATCAGAGTTGAAGCCAGAGAACTGACGGCGGGAGGCCGGCGATGAACTTCTGCAGCGACAACGTGACCGGCGTCTCGCCGGAGATCCTCCAGGCGCTGGCGGCGGCCAACGCCGGCGCGGCGGCTTCCTATGGCGCCGACGCCATCACCGAGCGCCTGCAGCGGCGCTTCGCCGAGCTCTTCGAGCACGAGGTCGCCGTCTTTCCGGTCGCGACCGGGACCGCCGCCAACGCCTTGGCGCTCGCTACCCTGACGCCGCCTTACGGCGTCATCTACTGCCACGGCGAGGCCCATTTCCACGTCGACGAATGCGGCGCGCCCGAGTTCTATACCGGCGGCGCCAAGCTGACGGTGCTGGGCGGCGAGCATGCCAAGATCACGCCGGCGGCGCTGGCGGCGGCGATCACCGGCAAGGGCGTCGTCCACCACGTCCCAGCCAGCGGCCGTGAGCCTGACCCAGGCGACCGAAGCCGGCACCGTCTACAAGGCCGACGAAATCGGGGCCATCGCCGAGGTCTGCCGGCAGCACGGCCTCGCCTTCCACGTCGACGGCGCCCGCTTCGCCAATGCGGTGGCCGCCCTCAACCGCTCGCCCGCCGACCTCACCTGGCGCGCCGGCGTCGAGGCGCTCTCCTTCGGCGCCACCAAGAACGGCGCCATGGCGGCGGAGGCGGTGGTGTTCTTCGATCCGGCAAGAAGGCCGCGGATTTCGCCTTCCGGCGCAAGCGCGGCGGCCATCTCTTCTCCAAGATGCGCTTCCTCTCCGCCCAGCTCGACGCCTACCTCGCCGACGATCTCTGGCTGCGGAACGCCCGCCACGCCAATCGCATGGCGGCGCGCCTGGCCGAGGGGCTGGCTGGCTTTGCCGGCGCCCGGCTGCGCCATCCCGTCGAGGCGAACGAGATCTTCGTCGAGCTGCCGGAGCCCGTCATTCGCGGACTTTTCGCCGCCGGCTTCCTCTTCCACCGCTGGGGCGGCGAGACCGAGACCTGCGTCCGCCTCGTCACCGCCTTCGACACCGCGCCGGCCGACGTCGAGGGCTTCCTCGCCACGGCAAAACGCCTCGCTGCCGCCGCGCCCTCCGGCCGCCCGGCCTGAGCGGCCGCGAGCGCGCGAGCGATTCGAGCGCTCGCGCGGGCCGCGCGGCGAAAATTTTTCGCCGGCACTCCTTCCGATTTTTCATCCTTGGTTAACCACGCGCGCTCGGCGCGCGCTCCGCGGCGCACGCGTCGCGCGCCCCGCGGCACTGAGGAAATGCCTAATTCATCGGCCTTTCCAGCATGTGTACGCTGCCGCACCGAGCGCTCGGCCGCCGCTCGCTGAGCGCGCTCGGCGGCGCTCGCCGCGTCTCGTGCGCGCCACAACGGCGAAGAAATTTTTCGCGTGGCCAAAGAAATACTTGCATCGCTGGAATTTGGCTTTATCTATGCACCTCGCGACGCAATTCGCACGTGCCTATGGCCCATCGTGGTTATGCAACGACGTAGCGCGTCCTTTTTGGCAGAGCCGGTCATCGTGGGCCGGTCCCGAGAGGGAGGTCGATATGGTTGCAATCCGACGCAGGGCCGCAGCGCCCTGGATTGAAGCCAAGTACAGGCTTATCAGGGTAGCTCGCGGCAGCGGTCGCCGCGCTTCCGTAGAACCGAGTAGTCCGAACTGAGCGACGTGTCCGTCGAGGCGGGATCGCCCCGTGCTCGCACCGGCAAGTTTCTCCGCCGCCCCGCGCCGCACGGCCGGGACAACAGGAGGATCTGTCGCTCGCCAGGCCCGCATGCCGCGGCGCACGCCCCGCGGCCGGACGACGCCGCGGATCGAAGTCGGCTGTCCTCGCCTCGCATGGGAAGGACCCCAGGCATGAACGAAAGAATCGCACGTTTCCTCGCCGATCGCCGGCCGGAAACCCCCTGCCTCGTCGTCGATCTCGACGTCGTCGCGGAGAGCTACGAGATGCTGCGGCGCTACCTGCCGCTGGCCAAGATCTTCTATGCCGTGAAGGCCAATCCGGCGGACGAGGTCCTGGGCATGCTGCGCGAGATCGGCTCCAGCTTCGACGTGGCGAGCCGCGGCGAGGTCGAACTGGTGCTCGACAAGGGCATCAGCGCCGACCGCGATCTCCTTCGGCAACACCATCAAGAAAGAGCGGGACATCGCCTACGCCTACGATCGCGGCGTGCGGCTCTTCGCCCTCGACAGCGAGGCCGAGCTAGAGAAGCTCGCCCGCGCGGCGCCGGGCTCGCGGGTGTTCTGCCGCATCCTGGTGGAGTGCGCCGGCGCGGAATGGCCGCTCTCGCGCAAGTTCGGCTGCGCCCCCGAGATGGCGGTGGAGCTGCTGCGCAAGGCGCGCGAGCTCGGCCTCGATCCCTACGGCATCTCGTTCCATGTCGGATCGCAGCAGACCGACCTGAAGCAATGGGATACTGCCATCGGCCGCGCCGCCAGCATGTTCTCGGCGCTCGCCCAGAGCGACATCAACCTGAAGCATGGTCAACATCGGCGGCGGCTTCCCCGCGCACTACCGCGGCGAGGTGCCGGAGATCCAGCAGTACGCGAACGCTGTCATGACCGCGATCACCCGGTATTTCGGCAACGATCTCCCCGAGATCGTGGTCGAGCCCGGCCGCTCGATCGTCGGCGACGCCGGCGTGATCCAGAGCGAGGTGGTGCTGATCTCCCGCAAGGCCGCCGGTGAGGAGAAGCGCTGGGTCTATCTCGACGTGGGCAAGTTCAACGGCCTCGCCGAGACCATGGACGAGAGCATCAAGTACCGCATCAAGACCCCCGCCGATGGTGGGGCGACCGGGCCGATCGTGCTCGCCGGCCCCACCTGCGACAGCGCCGATATCCTCTATGAGAAGACGGAGTACCAGCTTCCGCTCGACCTCAAGGTCGGTGACCGGGTGCGAGATCCTGTCCACCGGGGCCTACACCTCGATGTACTCGTCGGTGGGCTTCAACGGCTTCCCGCCGCTGAAGACCTACTGCATCAGAGTCGGAGGGACGGCCGCGCGGGCGCGGCAGCGCGACGAGCTCGGAAAGCAGCTTCTGCCGGATCGCCGCGGCGAAGCCTCGGTAGTCCTCCACCTGCATGAGGAAGGCGCCGGGACCGCCGATCACGTTCTTGTTGTAGTACTGTCCACCCAGGGCTCGCTCATTGAGGATGGCGAGGCCGTTGATTGTGACGCCCTCGGCCATCAGCGCGTCTCGCATCTCCGGGGCGGGCGGCCCCACATTGGCCATGCCGTCGCCGGAGACGTCGATGACTCGCCGCGCCGCCTGATCCGGCAGGCGCTTGAAGCGCCGCCGCCGACGGCCAGCAGCGCGTTGCCGATCGCGGTGAGGCCGTGGGACTGCGCTTGGTCGCCGCGGACCTTGGCGGCGAAGGCTTCGCGCGGTGGCCGCGTCGCTGACGCGGGTCCAGTCGACGGTCACCACCTGCAGCTCCGGGTCCGACCATTCCAGCACCAGCACGTCGATGGCGTGGCGGCTGCCGTTCTGGACCGCGGCGACGAGCGCCGGGCTCTCGAAGGCCTCGGCGATGCCGTCGCGCTGGAGCTGCGTATTCCTCGCTCGGTCGACGCTCTCGGAGACGTCGAGGGCGAGGACGAGGGCGACGTCGACGGCGTCGGCGCGGGCGACGGAAGGCGCCGCGCGGCCAGAGCGCCGCCGCCACGAGAAGGGCGATCGCGAGCTTCATCGGCGCGCAGTGTCGGCCGCAAAACGCGGGCAAAAGGAAGGCGGACTGTCGGATGCGCATATACGTATGCCGGGCAGCGTTTGATTTCCCCGGAGAGTGGAGTGCAACTGCGCCGCCACGGCGGCCTTTCCCGTCCATGGCCGCTCGAGCACAAGGAGAAATCCGATGCTGACGACGCGAGGATCGCGCTGATCGGTCTCTTGAGCCTGGCGGGCGCGGCCTGGCGCTGCCGCTGCAGGCGCAGTCGGCCAAGGAGCCGCCGAGCTGCGCCGCCATCAACTTCCGGCGGTGCCTCGGGCATGACCGATGGCGAGCAGGATGCCGGCCTCTACAAATCGCGCTTCGGCCGCATCGAGCTGAAGGCCACCGTCAAGACCGGCGAGCCGCAGGACTATTTCGTCGAGGTCGGACGGCAAGCAGCCGGCCGCCGCCGCGAGCCCGCCGGCCAGCCTGGCATCCTGCGCCCAGAGCAAGAAGCTTCCGGCGCCGGCCGCGGCCGCCGGCGCCTGCACCGGCGACGGCTTCATGGTGGTGGTGGTGCATGCCGGCAAGGACCGGCTGATCGGCCTCTATGGCCGGCAGGGCAAGGCCTGGCACTTCTGCCGCGCCGGCAGCGCCTGAGACCCGGGCGGGATCGCTGCCGCCGCAGCCATAGAACGGTGGGGCCGGCCGCGGCCTAGCGCGTGGTCGGGATTGCCGCGGTGGTGTGGGAGAGCGGCGTCGGCGTCACGCTGAGGGCGCGGCTGTAGAGCACGGGGTCGCGCAGCAGCTCCTCCGCCAGCTTCAGGTCGGCCACGCGGTCGACGCGCTGTGCCGGGCAGCTGTCGCGGAGCGCCTTCCAGCCCTGCTCGTCGAGCGACGCCCGCGGCGTCGCCGCCAGGCCGGTTCCGACGGTGGTGCCGATTTCGATCGCGTGAGTGAAGCTCGCCTGATCCTCGCCGAGATTGGCGGTGCAGATGGTCGGCACCACGCCGTGCTCGTGGATCACGTAGCCCTCCGGCGACAGCAGCTTCGCCCAGGTGACCGTGAGCTCGCCGTCGTTGACGAGCTCGAGCACGGTCTGGACGGTCCCCTTGCCGAAGGACGAGGTGCCGATTACCACCGCCCGGCCGCTGTCCTGCAGCGCCGCCGCGACGATCTCCGAGGCCGAGGCGGAGCCGCCGTTCACCAGCACCGTCATCGGGATGCCGTCGGTGAGATGACTGGGATCCGCGTAGAAGTGCTTGCGGCTCTCCGGCAGCCGGCCGGCGGTGGAGACCACCAGCCCGCCCGGCATGAATACGTTCGCGACGTTGATGGACTGATCGAGGAGGCCGCCGGGATTGTCGCGGAGGTCAAGGACGATGCCGGATGGCGCGCCGCCGATCTCATGCTCGGCCTTGCCGAACGCCTCCACCAGCTGCTCCGAGGTCTCCTGGTTGAAGCTGGAGATGCGGAAGATCGCGATGCGGCCCTCGCGCTGCACCGTCACCGTGGGCAGCACGATATGGGCGCGGCTGACCGCGAGGCTGAGCGGGTCCTTGGCGCCGGAGCGCGTGATGGCGATCGTCACCCGGCTGCCGGCCGGCCCGCGCAGCCGCTGCACCACCTGCTCGCGGGTGAGGGTGGAGGTCGGCGTGCCGTCGATGCCGACGATCTTGTCGTTGGCCTTGATCCCGGCCTGGTCCGCCGGTCCGCCCGCCAGGACCGAGATGATGCGCACCTCGCTCTCCTCGGCGTCGAGGGTGACGCCGATGCCATCGAAGCCATTGCGCTCGGCGCGCTGATCGCGTGCGGCTATCCGGCGTCGAATAGCGGGAGAACCGGTCGAGAGTTCCGACCGCGCCGTCGAAAACGATCTTGTCGAGCTGGTCCTCGCTGGCGGCGGCGACCTTGGGCGAGGCCCGCCGCGCGGTCTCCAGCGCCGAGGCGGTGACGCCGCCCCAGCCCCAGTTGTCGGCGGCGGGCGGCGCCTCGTAGCGGCCGATCACCTCGCCGTCCCGCAGCATCGCCACGGCGTCGCCCTGGCGCTCGACGGAGATCGCGGGATCCAGCATCGAGAGCTTGCCGAGGCCCGCGAGGCCGAGCCGCTCCGCGTTGGTGGTCTCGATGTAGTAATGCGAGATCCGCTCGTAGCCCTCGGAGAATAGCTCGTGCCGGTCGATCGGCCCTTCCTGCTCGGGGCCGACGGCGGAGCCGCAGGCAGTGAGCACCAGGGCCAAGAGCGGCCCCGCGGCGGAACGCAGCGACAGGCGGTTCAGCTTTTGAGTCGGAGCGCCCATTGCAATCCGATCAGAGCACCCTTGATGGGCGGCAGCAGAGTGACGGTCAGGGCGAGGGTCAGCGGGATCCACAGCATGAGGTGCAGGCTCGTCGGCGGGTGGTAGCGCATTTCCAGCAGCAGTATCGCCGGCACTACGATATGGCCAACGATGAGGATGGTGAAGTAGGCAGGTGCATCGTCCGCACGATACTGCAGCAGAATTCTCGCCGCAATGTGAGCACTGCTGCTGCTGCTTGACGTAACCGTGATAGAGCCGGCCGACGCCGCAGGCCGGACAGCGCCGGGCAAAGCCGCGCCGCAAGCCCAGGAACCAGGGCGCCGGCGCGGCCGGAGCCGGTGCGGGAGCGTCGCGGAACTGCAGGGGCATGGGCCTGTGGGGTCAAGGGACGCCTAGAGTGCGTCCGCCGTGGTTAAGAGTTCCTTGAGATATTCGGTCACCGGCGTTTTTGGTAGCGCCGAGAACGAGGGGCAGGGCTGCGCCGGCCCGGCCGCTCGCGAGACGGTTTGCGCTCCGCCCCCTCTTCTTCAACCAGCGCGAATAGCAGGCTGCCGGTAACGGCATTGGCCTCGGCCAGCTTCACCCGGACGCGATCGCCCAGGCTGAACGTGTGGCCGCTGCGCCGGCCCACCAGCCGGTGGCGCGCCTCGTCGTGGACATAGAAGTCGTCGCCGAGACCGCGCATGGGAATGAGGCCGTCGGCGCCGGTCTCGTCGAGGGTGACGAAGAGGCCGGCGCGGGTGACGCCGTTGACCCGGCCCTCGAACATCGCGCCGACGCGATCGGCGAGGAAGAGGGCGGCATAGCGGCGAAAGCGCGTCGCGCTCGGCTGCCGCCGCGCGCCGCTCCGTATCCGAGATGTGGGTCCCGAGCTCGGCGAATTCCTCCGGCGTGACCGGCGGCAGGCCGCCCTCGCCGAGCTTCAGGCCGGCGATCAGGGCGCGGTGCACGAGCATGTCGGCATAGCGCCGGATCGGCGAGGTGAAATGGGCGTAGCGCCGGAGCGCCAGGCCGAAGTGGCCGAGATTCTCGCGGCGAGTAGACCGCCTGGCGACTGGCTGCGCAGCACCAGCTGGTTGATCATCGCGGCGTAAGGCGTGTCCTTGGCGTGGCGCAGCACGGCGTTGAAGTGCTGCGGGCGGATCACCTGACCCTTGGCGAGCGCCAGGCCCGGCACCTCGATCCCGCGCAGGAACTCCCGCAGCGCCGCGAGCTTGGCGGGGTCGGGCGGCATCGTGCACCCGGTACATGCAGGGCTGGCGCAGGCGTTCCAGCGTCTCGGCCGCGGCGACGTTGGCGAGGATCATCAGCTCCTCGATCAGCTTGTGGCTGTCGAGGCGGGCGCGCGGCTCGATGCGCGAGCACCTTGCCGTCCTCGCCCAGCGACCACCTTGCGCTCCGGCAGGTCGAGCTCGAGGGCGCCGCGCTTCTGGCGCGCCCGGTCGAGGAGCTCGGAAGACGCCGGTAGAGCGGGCGGATCACGGGATCGAGGAGCGGGCCGGTGGTGTCGTCGGGCCGCCCGTCCTGGGCCGCCTGGACCTGCTCGTAGGTGAGCCGAGCGGCCGAGCGCATCAATCCGCGCACGAAGCGGTGCTCGATGAGCTTCCCCTCGCCGTCGATGGTCATGTGCACGGCGAGGCAGGCGCGCTCCACGTTGGGCTTGAGGGAGCAGCAGCTCGTTCGAGAGCGCCTCCGGCAGCATCGGCACGACGCGGTCGGGAAAATAGGCGGAGTTGCCCCGGCGCTGGGCCGAGCGATCGAGGTCGCTCCCCGGCCGCACGTACCAGGCGACGTCGGCGATCGCCACCACGGCGTGCCAGAAGCCCTCGCGCTCCGGATGCGGCTCGGCGAAGACCGCGTCGTCGAAGTCGCGGGCATCGGCGCCGTCGATGGTGACCAGCGGCATCTGGCGCAGATCGGTGCGGCCCTCGACGCCGACCGGCCTGGCGGCTTCCGCCTCGGCGACCGCCGCCTGCGGGAATTCGACGGGGATGCCGTGGTCGGTGATGGCGATCAGGCTCACGGCGCGGGGATGGTTGCTGTCGCCGATGCGCTCGACCACCCGCGCCTCGGGCAGGCCGAGGCGGCGACCCGCCAGCACCTCGCAGAGCACGATCTCGCCGTCCTCGGCGCCCTTGGCGTGGGCGAGCGAGATGCGGAACTCGGATTTGACCCGCCGGTCCGTGGGCTCCAGGCGGCCGCCCTCGTGGATCTTGCGGAAGATGCCGAGCACGCGGTCCGGGCGTCGCGGCGAGGGTGCGGATGACGCGCGCCTCGTAGCTGCCGTCGTCCTGGCGCTTGAGCTCCGCCAGTGCCCGCTCGCCGACGCCGAGCGCGGTCGCCACCTTTTCCGATACGACGAGGATGGCCGGCGGCGGCGTCGGCTCTTTCCAGTCGACCGGCTTCGCCGTCATCTCGCCGTCGAGGTCGAGGCCGATCACCTCGATGACGGCGACGCGGGGCAGGGCGCCCTCGGCCTTGAAGCGGCGCTTGCCGGTGCGGTCGACCGAGCCCGAGCGCTCGATCTCGCGGATCATCGCCTTGAGGGCGAGGCGCTCGCCGGGCGCGACCTTGAAGGCGCGCAGTATGTCGCGCCGCGCGAGCGGCGTCGGGCTCTTGGCGATGTAATCGACGATCTCCGCGCGTGTCGGCAACGACGGCGGGGCGGACGCTTGCCTCTAGGCTTCGGCACCGACTAGCCGTTGGCGGCGCGCTTGACGCGTCCGGTATGGGCGGGCGGCCGCTCCGAGGGCTTGGCCTTGGTGCCCTTGCTCTTCGCGGACTTCTTCGGCTTGGCGGCTTTCGGCGGCTTCGCCTTCGGCAGCGTCGGCGGCGCTTCCGGCGGCGCCTTGGCCGCGGCCTTCTTCGCCGGCTTGCGCCGGCGCTTGCCGGAGGCTTCCATCTTCTCCGCGCGCTCGGCCAGCAGCCGCACCGCCTCGTCGAGGGTCAGCGCCTCGGGCTCGATGTCGCTCGGCAGCGAGGCATGCAGGCCGTCATGGCTCACATAGGGGCCGTAGCGGCCCTTGTAGAGCTCGATGTCGGCGTTGTCGGCCGGATGCTTGCCGACGATGCGGATCGGATCCGGCTTGCGGCGCCTGCCCTTCGAGGGCTCGGCCAGCAGCGCCACCGCGCGATTGAGGCCGATGGTGATGACGTCGTCCTCGGGCGGCAGCGACTTGTAGAGCTTGCCGTGCTTGATGTAGGGGCCGAAGCGGCCGAGACCGGCGACGATGGGCTCGCCGTCCTCGGGATGCTTGCCCACCTCGCGCGGCAGCGACAGCAGCTTCATCGCGGCGTCGAGGGTGACGTCCATGGGGTTGATGCCCTTGGGCAGCGACGCGCGCTTCGGCTTCTCGCCGTTGTCGTTGGCGCCGCCGAGCTGGACGTAGTTGCCGTAAGGGCCCTTGCGCACGCTCACCGGCAGGTTGGTGGCGGGATCGCTGCCGAGCTCGCGCGGACCCACCATCTCCGGCCCGCTCTCGCCGTTGCCGCTGAGGTGCTCCAGGCTGAGCGCGCGGGTCATCTTGCACTCGGGATAGTTCGAGCAGCCGACGAAGGCGCCGAACCGGCCGAGCTTGATGCCGAGCCGCCCGTTGCCGCACGCCGGGCAGGCGCGCGGATCCTTGCCGCTGTCGTTGGCGGGGAAGAAGTGCGGTCCGAGCGTCTCGTCGAGCGCCGCCACCACCGCCATGCCCCGGAGATCCTTGGTGCCGTCGACGGCGGGCGAGAAGTCGCGCCAGAATTCCGCCAGCACCTTCTTCCAGTCGATGCGGCCGCCGGAGATTTCGTCGAGCTGATCCTCGAGATCGGCGGTGAAGCCGTATTCGACGTAGCGCTCGAAGAAATTGGTCAGGAACGCCGTCACGATGCGGCCGCGGTCCTCCGGGATGAACCGCCGCTTGTCGAGGCGCACATACTTGCGGTCCTGCAGCACCTGGATGATCGAGGCATAGGTCGAGGGCCGGCCGATGCCGAGCTCCTCCAGCTTCTTCACCAGGCTCGCCTCGCTGTAGCGCGGCGGCGGCTGGGTGAAGTGCTGCTCCGGCGTCACCAGGCCGTGGGTCAGCGCCGCGTTCTCGGCGAGCGGCGGCAGCCGGCGGTTCTCCTCGTCCTCGTCCTCGTCGTCGCGATCCTCGTGATAGAGGGTGAGGAAGCCGTCGAACACGATGGTCGAGCCGGTGGCGCGCAACGTGGTGCGGCCGACTCGGAGCCGGCGATGTCGACCGCCACCTGGTCGAGCACGGCGCTTTCCATCTGGCTCGCCACCGTGCGCTTCCAGATCAGCTCGTAGAGCTTGAGCTCCTCGGGCGAGAGATGCTTCGCCACCTGGTCCGGGCGGCGGAAAAGATCGGTCGGGCGGATCGCCTCGTGCGCTTCCTGGGCGTTCTTGGCCTTGGTCTTGTAGACCCGCGGCTCGGCCGGGCAGTACGCCTTGCCGTAGGTCTCGCCGATCATCTTGCGCGCCGCCTCGATCGCCTCGGCCGAGAGGGCGACGCCGTCGGTACGCATATAGGTGATGAGGCCGACGGTCTCGCCGCCGATGTCGACGCCTTCATAGAGGCGCTGGGCGGTGCGCATGGTGCGCTGGGCGCCGAGGCCGAGCTTGCGCGAGGCTTCCTGCTGCAGGGTCGAGGTGGTGAAGGGCGGCAGCGGGTTGCGCCGGACCTGCTTCTTCTCGACGCTGCTGACGGCGAAGCTCGGCTCGCGGAGGATCGCCTCCACCGCCGCCTTCGCCTTGGCCTCGCTGTCGAGGTCGAACTTGTCGAGGCGCTTGCCGTCGAGATGGGTGAGGCGCGCGGTGAAGGTCTGGCCGTCGGCGGTCGTGAACTCCGCCTCGATGGTCCAGTATTCCCGCGGCTTGAAGATCTCGATCTCGGACTCGCGCTCGCAGATGAGGCGGAGCGCCACCGACTGCACGCGGCCGGCCGAGCGGCTGCCCGGCAGCTTGCGCCACAGCACCGGCGAGAGCGAGAAGCCCACGAGGTAGTCGAGGGCGCGCCGCGCGAGGTAGGCGTCGACCAGCTCGCTGGTTGATCTCGCGGGGATGCTTGAAGGCTTCCTGCACCGCGGCCTTGGTGACCTCGTTGAAGACCACCCGCTTCACGTCGACGCCGTCGAGCGCCTTGCGCTGGCGCAGGATCTCGCGGATGTGCCAGGAGATCGCCTCGCCCTCGCGGTCGGGGTCGGTGGCGAGATAGAGGTGCTTGGCGCCCTTGACCGCCTTGGCGATCTCGGCGAGCCGCTTGTCGGCACGCGTGTCGACCTGCCAGGACATGGCGAAGTCCTCGTCCGGGCGCACGGAGCCGTCCTTCGCCGGCAGATCCCGGACGTGCCCGTAGCTGGCCAAGACGGTGTAGTCCCGGCCCAGATATTTGTTGATGGTCTTAGCCTTGGCCGGGCTTTCGACGATGACGACGTTCATGTTCGCTGGCAAAGGTGGTTTACCAGGCAAGAGAGTTGTCCATTGACGTTAAAGCAGGGTTACCTGGTTGCCTGCATGTCGCTCGAGCCTTCCGGCGAGCTCAAGTTCTAGAAGGATGGTAACCACGATCGCGGGAGACAATTGGCACTGCCGGACCAGTTCGTCAACCGGCACCGGGCTCGGTCCCAGCGCCTCGAGGACCCGGATCGTTGCCTTATCGAGCTCTTTTTCCGTTATATTTCCGTTGATTAGGGAGGGATGCGCGGCAGGCGTGCGAATCTCGCGGAGGGGGGTCGAAAGCGGGCCTTCCAAGGCTGCCAGCACGTCCTCGGCCCCCTCCACCAGGGTGGCACCCCGCCGGATCAGGTCGTTGGTGCCCCGGCACCGGGGATCGAGCGGCGACCCGGGAACGGCGAAGACGTCGCGTCCTTGCTCTAGCGCAAAGCGAGCGGTGATGAGGGAGCCGGACTTGAGGGCGGCCTCCACCACCAGCACGCCGAGGGAGATGCCGGAGATGATCCGGTTCCGGCGCGGGAAATGCCGGGCCTGGGGCACGGTGCCGACGGGCAGCTCCGCCACCAGCACGCCCTGCTCGGCGATCGCCTCGTGGAGCTCCCGGTTCTCCTCGGGATAGACCACGTCGATGCCGCCGGCGATCACCGCCACGGTGCCGGTTTCGAGCGCGCCCTGATGGGCGGCGGCATCGATGCCGCGCGCCAGGCCCGAGACCACCACCAGGCCGCGGCGTCCGAGATCGGCGGCGACCTCGCGGGCGAAGCGCCGGCCATTGGTGGAAGCGTTGCGCGCGCCCACCACCGCAATGGCACGCTTGCGCAGCAGCTCGGACTTGCCCTTCGCCGAGATCAGCGGCGGCGCGTCCTCTACCGCGGCGAGCGCCGGCGGATAGTCCGGCTCACCCCAGGCGATCAGCCGCGCCCCGGCCTTGTCGAGGGCGACCAGCTCGCGCTCGGCCTCGGCGCGCGGGCAGATCTTCAGCGCGCGTCCACGGCCGCCCCGCCGCGCGGCTTCCGGCAGCGCCTCGAGGGCCGCGGCGGCGGAGCCGAAATGCTGCAGCAGCTGATAGAAGGTGATCGGCCCCGGTATTATTACACCCGCCACAAAATATCCTGATGGCGTTTCCCATCTGACCAAACAGCAGAAGACCCGCAGCGATAAGCCACGGGGCCTTCCTCCTGCGTCGTCCCGCACAGCGATTGCTCTCCGCGCGATGGACGCGGTCGCTCTGTGACATGACAAGAGTTATTGGAGTGTAATCTCCGCATGGCAATTCATCGCGGTTTAGCAACCGCCGCAAGACATTTGCGGGGCCGCGCCCACGTAAGGGCGCATGAATCATACACCCGCTTTTCACGCCCTCAAGCGCCTTCACGCCGACATCGGCGGCCAGATCAAGGCCAACCGGAAGGAGGCCGCGCGCCTGGCTGAGGACATGCGGCATATCGAGGCGGTGCTGCGGATGCTGGAACCCGGCTTCAATGTGGCCAGCATCGCCGCCCGGCGCCGGAACCGGGAGAACCCGTACTTCGAGCGGGGCCAGATATTCCGTCACGTGCTGGGCATCCTCAGAGAGGCGCCAGCACCCATGACGACGCGGGAGATCGTGATAGCTCTCTTGCGGTCCCGTGGTGCTGGGGAGCCTTCCACGGCGGCTATACGCACGATGTTCGGGGCCGTCGCCACGTCTCTGCGGAACCACCGGGGCAAGACGGTGGAGTCCATCGGCGAGGGAAAGCCGGTGAGGTGGCGGCTGATCGAGGAATGCGCGTTTAGTCAGAATGATCATACCTGAATGCAGCTAGGGTCGCGAGGACTTGCGAATGCCTTTCCGTAGCTTGTAATTTGCTCTGACATAATCGCAACGGTTCTGCAGATTAAGCCAGAATTGCGCCGTGGTAAATGGAAACCTAACGCATCCTTTGGCACTTTCAGCCGTGAATCGTCGCGGCCCGTTATCTTTTACTCATGTGCTTAGCGGGAAACGCCCGCATTAGCAAACCTACATCGAGATTTCGCGGGGATGGAAATAGGCTCAACCAGCACCTCACCCGGCAGAATGGGGCTGACACTGCCGATAGTGCTGATCCTACGGTTGATGTCGGTGACGTCATAAGTTTCGTTTCTTCATTATCGCAGAACGTAATGGCATGTTACCGCTGACATCGATGGCGTATTCGCCTGCTCGGTAATCCTTTCAGGGAAGTGAAAATCCGCCGGCAATAGTAGATTCAGCGATTCCGTGGACGGCGTCAGGAAGCGCGCCCAGTATATTTCGACGCCGCTCGACGATCGGAACCAATCCTGCTAGATTTTCCCGTCTCAAACACTTCCTGTAGACGCCTTGTGCACAAAAGCATTCTGCTTGATCGACATCGGGAAGCCCCCCGAAAGACCGTGATTGCGCCCATGCACCGATACGCCACTTAGCGGCTGCGACCCTCGCCGTAACCACTGTGGAAACGGCACCTCAGAGGTTACCTAACGGGCACTGTTGTCATTTGGTCAGCGCGCCTAGGTGGCGCTTCGCTGCCAATAACCGCAGAAATCCACTGATGGTCGCGCCTTCATCGCGAGCGTACCGATAGCCTCACACCTGCTCGCCATTCGCCATGCGGCGGTTGTCCTCGCGCCACGCCGCTTCCTGAGCGAAGCGGATAGGTACGGGCCGGCGACATGATGGTGATGCCCGATCTCGCCCCGGCGCATCCGGGAAAAGAAACTCTCGGCATTGTTCGTGCAGGCTACGCCGTCGCTGTAGGCTTCCTGGTGATTGATGCGGAGCATTTCGAAGCGGCCATGCAGATCGTTCCATGACCCGGCTTCGTCGGCATTGATCGTGGTGCCCTGTGCGACGCGGGAGCGGATGAAGCCGAGCGCCTGAGCCTCGGTCTGGAATACTGCCGGCAGCGTGTTGCCTTCCCGCTCGCGAACGATCACCACCACCTTGCGCTTGCCGTTCTGATTGCGGGTCAGGCGACGGTCGCGACGGTTCTCTTTGAAGTTCGCCGGCTTCTGGTATCCCCCAAAATACGCACCGTCGATTTCCGCCATCTTGCCGGGACCGCCGATCACGCGACCCCGCATATCCGACGCCATCGCTTCCCGCATCTTGTGCGCCAGCACGAACGCCGTTTTGTACTGCACGCCGAGATCGCGGGAGAGCGCGAGCATGGACTTGCCCTTTACCTCGTTCGCGAAGATGGCGATGGCGGCGAGGTACATCCGCAGCGGCATTTTGTGGAAGGCAAAGAGGGTACCGCTGGTGACGGTGAAGTCTTTCCGACATTCCTTCTGCCGGCAGCGCCACCGCAGGCCACCATTCGGGCGACGGGCCTCGTAAGCCCCTAGGGAGCCGCAGGAAGGGCACACCGGCTCGCCCTTGGTCTCTGACCACCGGACCCGGCGGAACAGCCCTTCGGCCTCGCTCTCGGTCAGCCGCATGACCTGAGCGAGGCTCAGGGTGCGGGCGGCAGATGAGAGGAGGAAGTGTTGGCTCATGGGTGTCATATGTGACACCTAGGGCCGCGCCTTGTCAACAGGGAAAGTGTCAGATATGATCCCTTTGTTTTGGGGGTGACACGTATGGGTCTGGCGAAATCCGAGGCGGAACTAGCCGAACGCGGGGCGCGGCTTCCTTAAAGCCGAACTAAAGCGAGCCGATGTGACGTATGCCGAGCTCGCAAAACGGCTCAAAAAGCATGGGCTATCGGGACGAAACCGAGGATTCGATCAAGGCCAAGCTGAAGCGGGGCACGTTCGCTGCCACGTTCTTTCTGGCAGCCTTGGCGGCGCTAGAGCTTGAAGGGGTCAGGCTAGAGGATTTGTAGTATCCTTCTCGCTCGCGTCGGGGGACGAGACAGGATGCTAAGACGCCGCGTTTGGTGGTGGCGTAGATGGGGCCCAGCCATTCTGGTCTGTGCTTTTTGCACAGCCTTTCCAGCCGCGATGTGGTGGGCCGGAGTAGCCTCATCGCGTCCACCAGTAAAAAGCACCAGCGAAGAGCAGAAACCCCGCAAAAACCGGTATTATGTATCAACCGCCACAAACGGTCCGCGCGCCCGCTCACCAAATCCAAGGGAGGGTAACGTGAGTTAGGAGGCGCGCCGTGCGCGCGTGGGCGCTTCCACGCTGGCTGCTATGGGCAGCCCTCGTCGGCGCAATTGTGAGTGGGGGTAGAGCCGAAGCTGTGGCCTCCCTCCCCATCAACATTAAGCTGCCGGGACATTTGGGTTTGGCGCTGGATGCGGGGTACGGCGATCGTGTCTTCGTACCGTATCCACCCAAGCGCATAAATGCCGAGCATTCCCTGCTGTACAGCGAGGATTTCGCCGGGCAGCACGTCCCCTACTTGCAGGTCCAGTACCTGTCCTGGACCGAGTATCATGGACGCAGGTGGATGGTCTTCCCATTGGGCGGTCTCGAACGGCGCGCGCCGTTCGGAGCTCGGGATTTTGGCCAGCGCAATTTGGGCCGTGAAATTTTGGGCCCATGTGCTTCCGCCGTTCACGACATTCACGGTTATGCTAAGCCGGTTTGGCTTCTCCGGTGGCCAGCCTCGGATGATCGGGCCGTCAAAATAGACATATGCCCGGAGTTGGCGCTCAGCGGTCTCCTGCATAGTCCTTACCGTTTGCGCCGCAGCGTTAGCGGCGGTCCGAGTGACGATCCACAAGCCGACCGTCGAAATCGTCAGCAGTCCGGTGAAAATAGCGGTCCAAACGGCAGACGATTCCCACCACGGGAATTCATCGGGCTGGCCGCTGGCGGTGTATTGGGTCTGTGTGTCGTAGCGGTCGTGGTCTGGAAAACCCGCCCATGACAAAACCCAGACTGTCAAAACCAGCACAAGCGCCGATGTGTTTATGGCCAGCCAATCGATGCTGCGAAGCCACCGCCGCATTAGCCTCCCCCACCCTATCCCCTCGGGGAGGCTACTACAAATCCGCTAGGCTGACCCCCTCTAGCTCTAGCGCCGCCAGACAGGCGAGGAAGAACGTTGCCGCGAACGTCCCTCGGCTGAGTTTGCTGGTGATCGAGGCCTCTGTCTCCTCAAGGCCGTGTTTCTTGAGCCTTTGGGCCATCTCCCCATAGGTCACCCCGGCGCGTTTCATCTCCGCCTTGAGGAAGCGGCGGGATCGGTCGGCCCATTCGGCCTCTTTTGTCGGTGTGCCATCGCAAAATCTAGCCGGAACCTATCATTTATGCAAGATTGCTGTTGACGATGCGGGATCGTATCCATTTATATGTGCAAGGTTCCTTGCATATATGGCATATGCCCCAACATTTCCTCCTTTCCGCCGCTGCCCGCAGCCTGAGCCTCGCTCAGGTGATGCGGATGAGCGATTGCGAGTCGGAGAGTTTGTTTCGGCGGGTCCGGTGGGCCGAGACCAAGGGCGAGCCGGTCTGCCCTTCCTGCGGCTCTCTGGACGCTTACGAGGTCCGTCGCCCGAATGGCTCGCTGCGGTGGCGGTGCCGGCAGAAGGAATGCCGAAGGACTTCACGGTTACCAGCGGCACCCTCTTTGCGTTCCACAAGCTGCCGCTGCGGATGTACCTCGCAGCCATCGCGATCTTCTGCAACGAGGTAAAGGGCAAGAGCATGTTGGCGCTCTCGCGGGATCTCGGCGTGCAGTACAAGACCGCTTTCGTACTGGCGCACAAGATGCGGGAAGCGATGGCCGCGGAGATTCAGGGCCGCTTGTCGGCGGCGACGGGAAGGGGGCGGAGATCGACGGCGCCTATTTCGGTGGCTACGTGAAGCCAGCCAACTTCGAAGAGAACCGCCGCGACCGCCGCCTCGCGAACCAGACCGGCAAGCGTAAGGTCGTGGTGGTCGTGCGCGAGCGTGGCGGCCAGACACTTCCGGCGTGTTCCAGACCGAGGCGCAGGCACTCGGCTTCATTCGCTCGCGGGTGGCAGGGCACGACGATCAACGCCGATGAAGCCGATCATGGAACGATCTGCACGGCCGCTTCGAGATGCTCCGGATCAATCATCAAGAGGCGTACTAGCGACGGCGTCCACACGAACGAAGCGGAGAGCTTCTTCTCACGGATGCGTCGTGCCGAAATCGGGCATCACCACCACATCGCAGGCCCGTACCTCCTCCGCTTCGCTCAAGAAGCCTCGTGGCGCGAGGACCACCGCAGGCATGCAAACGGCGAGCAAGTCCAAGCCGTCAGCGCGCTCGCCCTCGCGCTGGCCCTCAGTCGATTTCTGCGGCTACTGGCAACGGGCAAAGGCCGCTGATCCCATGCTTCCCTGGTTCAATTCCTGAACTATGGGCAAAGTCATGGGCATGTTTCCTCCCGCAGAAATCTGTCCGGCGCGCTCCAACTGGAGCAAATGCGCTTTCGCGCTGGTGGACAATCACGTGGCGCGACACGTTCTCGCTTTTTTCTGAAAGGAGTCAGGCTCTCCAATTCTTCTCAGTTCTCATCCTCGTTTACCTCGCTCTCATGCGGGCGCAGGTGGAAGTCGCTGGTGATACTCTCCTGTTCGCGTTGGCGAGCGGCGGTTGAACCGTTTTTGTATGCGATTGCCTCTCATGCTTGGAGCGCAGTTGGCGCCGCTTTTAAGGTGGCAAAGAGGACGCCAAAATTGGGCAATGGGTTGACCATCAATTCGTCTATCACCAGCCCCGCACCATCTTCACAACTCGCGTTACCGCCGAAAACAACGGTAAACCAATTCCGGTTGTCGTCTGATTGAAGCCAAGCGGCTATGTTGAGTTGACGGTGGAGTTTGATAAGTGGGACCAATCGGCCAAGGCGACGATTAGTCGAGTACGCCTAAACTTCCGCCCGGCTTTTCATGGGCGATGACTTCAGACATCCAGATCGCAATCAGGAACCGCCGCTCCCGAGTATGAGTACGATTGCAAAAGATGGCGGGCGCTTGTACCTTTTCACGCAAAAAAATTCGCCCACCAATCCCTCGCTTGTACGGATTTATCAACATTGGTAGTAAGTTAAATCACTGCTCAAAAGCCGCCAGGCCTGACGGGCTTCCCCTCGCCGAGGGACTCCACCGTCTTGCCTGGGTAGATTGCGCAGGCTGGTGGCCGCTGCTACGCAAACATCGTGCGTATGGCTACGCTCGACAGCTCCACAGCGCCACGGGTAGGCGGCAAGCAGGGCTATCACGATCTCCCGCGTCGTCATGGGCGCTGGCGCCTCTCTGAGGATGCCCAGCACGTGACGGAATATCTGGCCCCGCTCGAAGTACGGGTTCTCCAGGTTCCGGCGCCGGGCGGCGATGCTGGCGACATTAAGCCGGGTTCCAGCATCCGCAGCAGCGCCTCGATATGCCGCATGTCCTCAGCCAGGCGCGCGGCCTCTTTCCGGTTGGCCTTGATCTGGCCGCCGATGTCCGCGTGAAGGCGCTTGAGAGCGTGAAAAGCCGGTGTCTGATTCATCACGCCCTTAGGATGGGCGCGGCCCCGCAAATGT
>CAVTDT010000018.1:0-3219 GCA_963733525.1 uncultured Alphaproteobacteria bacterium | reverse complement strand
GGCTGGCTCCGTCCCTAATGGCGTCACGGCTCTCTATGGCCCCTCGCATCCGCTGCACCCGAATCCCCGCCAGGAACGGCACCAGGGGATGGGTCTCCATGGCGAGGACGTGGCGCCGAACCGGATCAAGCGATCGACACGGCACTGACACGTATTCGCATCAAAACCGCAATCTCCACCGCTTAACATGCCGTCCAAACCATGGGTTGCTGAAGGGGGAGCGGAAAATGCGGGGATTGACGACGGCGTGCGTCCTTGGTCTTGCCATTTTGGCGGTGGGCGCGGCAGCGGCTGCCGCCGCGCCAGCCGATACGACGACGCCGATCAAGCATCTCGTCGTGATCTTCCAGGAGAACAACTCGTTCGATCACTATTTCGGCACTTATCCGAAGGCCGCCAATCCATCCGGCGAGCCGCGCTTCGTCGCGGCCGACGACACGCCCGCGGTGAACGGGCTCAACGACGCCCTGCTGAACCACAACCTCAATTCGGTGGCGCCTTTCCGGCTCGACCGCAGCCAGGCCGCGCTCGACTGCGACAACAGCAACGCCTATGCGGCGGAGCAGGCCGCGTTCGACCACGGCCTGATGGACAAATTTCCCGAGAACACCAGCTCGGTCGCCACCGCCGCCAATGGCACCGAAGTCGCCTGCCCGGCGGGCATCGGCATGGGCTATTACGACGGCAACACCGTCACCGCGCTCTGGAACTACGCGCAGCATTTCGCCATGAGCGACAATTTCTACGACACCGAGTTCGGCACCACTGTCATGGGCCATCTCAACCTGATCTCAGGGCAGACACATCAGACCTTCGAGCCCGGCAACGTGCAGAAGACGGGCGCCAAGAGCTTCGTCATCCGCAACGGCTCGGTGATCGCCAATCTCGACTCCACGCTCGAGGACTGCCGCTCCGCGCCGGTTGGCGGCCAGCCCGTCGCGTCGGTCACGATGACCGGACACAATGTCGGCGATCTTCTCAACGCGAAAGGCATCACCTGGGGCTGGTTCTACGGCGACTTTACGGCGCAGCCGGGCTCGACCCTCACGCACGCGATCTGCACCTCGGGCTACGACGAGCACTACGACCCGTTCCAATACTATCCCTCGACCGCCAACCCGCATCATCTGCCGCCGAGCTCGACCGCGATGATCGGCCGCCAAGGGGACCAGGCGAACCACCAATACGACCTCAATACCTTCTGGGCCGCGCTCGCCGCCGGCCGGCTGCCTGCGGTCAGCTTCGTCAAGGCGCCCGCGACCGAGACCGGCCATCCGCAGACCTCGGACGCGCTCTCCGAGCAGAAGTTCCTGGTCGATACCATCAACGCCCTGCAGAAATCGAAGGAATGGCCGGAGATGGCGATCGTCATCGCCTATGACGACAGCGACGGCTGGTACGATCACGTCCTCTCGCCGATCGTCAACCAGTCCAATGACGCGACCGCCGACAGCATCTGCCTCGGCGGCGGCTTGCCCGCGGGCGGGTTCAATGATCGTTGCGGCTACGGCCAGCGCCTGCCGTTCCTCGCGATCTCGCCCTTCGCGAAGCGCAACTACGTCGATCACGCGATCCTCGATACCACCTCGGTGCTGCGTTTCATCGAGGACAACTGGCAGCTCGGGCGCATCGACTTCCTCGACAATCCCGACGGCACCGCGAATGGCAATCCACCGGCCGGAGAAGGCTCGTTCGACCGGCTCGCCGGCTCGATCGAGGGGCTGTTCGACTTCGATGGAGAGTTCGGGACCCGCGCCAGCCGCGACGATCTCCCGCTCATTCTCGACGACAGCACCGGCGAGGTCGCGCGTCGCTGATCCGGGCCTGCATCTGACGTCAGCTCGCGACCGGCGCCCCTATCGCGTTTCCCTGGCCGCGCGCATCCGCTGCACCTGCATTCCCGCCAGGAATGGCACCAGGGGATGCGTGCCCATGGCGACGATGGCGGGCACATCGAGGGCGATGAGAGCCGCGCGCTGCGCCGGCGCCAGATCGAAGCGGTCGGCATAGGCGGCGGGGTCGGCGAGGAAGGCGTCGCGGCTCGCCGCCTCGTGGGCAAGCCCGTGCAGCGCCGCCGTCAGCGCCACCAGCTCGGGCTTGATCGAGGGGTAGTGCGGCACCGGCGCCGCGGGCTCCGCGCCGAACCAGGCGAGAGACGCGTAGTCGTGATGCCAGCTCGGGTCCATCTGCACGATGTCGGGCTTGCGCTCGCCGAGCGCGCCGGCGGCACAGGCCCAGCAGCGCAGCTCGATGTTGCCGGTGGCGTCCAGCTCGGCCTCGCTGTGGCCGATGAGCGACTTGAGATTGCCGGTAGCGAGCCGCGCCAGCACCGCCTCATCCCAGGCCAGTTCCGGCTTGGCGTAGCGGTCGGTGCCGGGGAAATGCGACATGCCGCCGCTCGCCAGCACCACCGTCTTGAGCCCCATCGCCGTCACCGCCCGCGCCACCGCCTGGCCGAAGGCGTAGCAGCGCTCCATGGTCGGCTGCGGCGGCAGGTAGGCGTTGACGTAGATCGGCAGCACCGCGCCGGTATGGCCGAGATGGGTGAGCGGGATCCCCATGGCGTAGTCGAACTTCGCCGTGCTGGTGAAGGCGGGATCGAAGCCCTGGGCGTAGAGCGCGCGCACCAGCGCGAGGCCGGTCTCGCCGGGAATCTTCCAGTGGAACCTGCGGCCGGCGAACTCGCCCCGCGCCTCGCCGCCGACATGGATGGTGAAGGGCGGCGCCGTGGTGTGGAAGAACTGCTCGGCGTGGTCGTTGGCGAAGAGGATCCAGAGATCGGGCTCGAGCGCGCGCAGACGCTCGCCGATCCGCGCCGCGACCTCGCGTACCTTCGCGACGGTGGCGCGATCCTCGGTCTCCGGCAGCGTGAAGAACTGCGGCGCATGGGGCAGCATCGCGCCGCCGACTACCGTGCTCACCGAAGCCGCCTCCTTTACGCCTACGTCAGAAACGCCACCAGCCGGGGGATCACCTGCTCCGGCGCCTCTTCCATCAGCCAGTGGCCGGAGCCCTTGACGAGAACGCCCTCGACGTTGTCAGCGACCATGCGGCCCTGCTCGATCAGGAAGGTGCCGCCGGCCTTCTCGCCGCTCAGCACCAGCATCCGCATCTTCAGCTTGGTGCGCGCGAATTTCGCGAAATCGGCGGCGTCCTGCTCGAAGGCGCGGAAATACTCGAAGCCCGCGCGCATGCCGCCGGGCCTTGCATATTCCGCCG
>CAVTDT010000017.1:0-9642 GCA_963733525.1 uncultured Alphaproteobacteria bacterium | reverse complement strand
TGTCGCGGCTCAATGTGGAGGCATTCAGGGGCTGGGCGTTCCCATTCGTTTTCATTCGGTGCCGTCATGGCCGGGCTTGTCCCACGACTGTCCGGTTCCGGTTTCAGCTCCATTGGAGCAGCAATTGATTGGGGTTGAGTATTGGGGTTGGCTCGGTGTGGAGCAGGCGGTCGATGCGTCTGCGGTGCATCAGGTTGGCGCGGACCAGCCTGGCGAAGGCGAGGGGGCCGTGGAGGCCTTTCTGGGCGGATTGAGCGAGGCGGAGCAGCAGGAAGGCGATCAGGGCGACGGCGATCTGGATGCGGATGGCGTTCTCGGAGGTGCCGAGGAAGCGGGTGATCCTGAGGGTCTGCTTGACCCAGCGGAAGAACAGCTCGATGGCCCAGCGCCGCTTGTAGAGATCGGCGATCTCCTGGGCGCTGGCGTCGAGATCGTTGCAGAGAATACGCAGCACTTTGCCGGTGTCGGTCACGAGCCGCACCTCGCGCACCGCCTGCTGCATTGGATTGCGGCGGTTCCTGGCTTGGCGAGCGGGCAGGAAGCCGATGCGATCGGAGAGGATAGTGCTGCCCGCGGCACCGGCAGCACTTCCACCAAGTCGAGCGGCGTATTGGACTTGAACCGGGTGACGATCCGGCAGCCGGCGGCGTCGAGCCTGGCCCACCAGGCATAGTCGTAATAGCCGAGATCGAAGACATAGGTGGCCCCCGCCTCGATCGGCATCTGCTGGGCCACGGTGATGTCGTTGACGTTTGCCGCACTGACCGCGGCGTAGATCGGCCGGTCGGCATCGGCGTCGTAGATGACATGCACCTTGGCGCCGCACACCCCGGCCGAGAACCGCGCCCAGCCGGCACTGTGCTCGTTCAGCCGCACGCCCGTGGCGTCGATGAGATAGGTGGTCTCGGCAAGCTTACGGCGGAGCCCGCGATGGGCCTGCTTCATCATCTTCGCCAACAGCTCGGCAAAGACCCCGGCAGGCCGTTGCGCATTCGCATCGGACAAGGTCGAGCGCCGAACCGGATCCGCGCCCAGGTGGTAGAGCCGGGCGGCGTGGCTCTCCAGCCCCGTCACGATCTCGCGCAGGCTCGCGGCGCCCGAAAGCTGGCCATAGAGCAGCGCCACAAACTGGCTTCGCGTCGTCAGCCGGCGAACCCGTCCATCCGCTCCATGCCGCGCCACCAGCCGATCAAACGTCGGCCAAGGAACATGCTTCAGAACCGAATGGAAAACGCTATTCTGATGCCGCATGGCGCTGAACCTCTTCTCGTGTCCCGGATCGTTTGCCGACGTCCTGGACCGAGTAGAATCAACGCCATGCGCTTCGTCCACATAAACTCAACCGGACAGCCGTGGCCTTGTGCCGGCCATCCACGTCTTGACGCCGAAAATTCGTGGATGGCCGGGTCGAGCCCGGCCATGACGGAAACTTCCTATTCCGGTCTCTCCGGACGTCTACAGGAACCTCGTCGGCCAGATGATCGTGCGCCACATATGCGCGACGGGGCTGTTGTCGAAGCCGAGGCCTTCCTTCGGCTGCCGGAAGTGGCGGCCGATCATGTCGGTGAACTCGTCCAGCGTCGACCGCGACGTTGGGATCGAAGGAATAGAGGTCGTTGCACGCTGATCAGGCGCGCGGTCATGTACCACTTGTGCTTCTCGGGCGCGCTTGTAGTCGGCCTGGATGTAGGCGTCGGGCTTGTAGTCGGCGCCGAACAAGCGGGACGTACATGTCGGGATATTCGTAGCCGACCGACTCGTCGGCGAAGAATCGCAGCGCCTGGTGGGAGCGGATCGCCCAGCTCACCTCCTCGTCCACATAGGGCTCGATGAGCTGCGCGCCCCAGTAGCCGTGATCGCTGCGGATGAAGCCGACGACGGCGATGTCGTGCAGCAGGCAGGCGAGCACCATCTTCTCGTCGTAGCCGGTCTTCCGCGCAGGCGCGCGCTCTGCAGCAGGTGCTGCGCCGGACGCGAAGCGGTACCTGAAGAAGTCCACCAGGGTCGGCTTTTCCGGCATCTTGGGGAGCCGCGGGTCGTCGCCCATCAGCATGTGCTTGCCGGGATTCTGCGCCATCAGCTGGGCACCGTTCGGCACCGGGGCGCTGCTGTCGCCAAGGGTGAAGAGCCGGGACTTCACGATGATGACGTCGAGCTCGCGCATCTTCTGGTGCTCGAGGGCGTCGGCGCGTTCCGAGATCGATAGGGCCGTCATCCGGCGCTCCTCTCGCAAATGGATGGGCTCAGCGGTTGCCACGATTGTAGGCGGCGCCTCAATTTCGGGCAATTGGGGCGCCTCAATCCGCCATGTCAAAAAGCCGGCACCGGCATGACCGGTCCGGATCCGTCATTAACGCATCATGCATAGCCGGCGCAGTATAGCGGCACTCGATCCCGGACCGCGCCGGCGTCATCGGGGGATCAACCACCCTTGATCTCGGCGCGGAGAAGGGGTAGCAGCGAGGCGTTTCCGTCCGATATCTATGATTCGGGTCCGCATCGGGCGCCCGCCCGTTTCTCAGCGCTTCCCGCCTGTCCCTTGCCAAGGAGTCCGCATCGATGTCCGTCACCGGCCATGACACGCTCAAGGCCCGCCGCACCCTCAAGGTGAACGGCAAGGAGTACGATTATTTCAGCCTCGAGGCGGCGGCCCAGGCGGCCGGTCTCGGCGACATCGGTCGCGCTGCCGTTCTCGCTCAAGGTGCTGCTGGAGAACCTGGTGCGGCTGGAGAACGGCCGCACGGTCAAGGTCGACGACATCAAGGCGGTGGCGGAGTGGCTGAAGACGCCGCACCTCCGAGCGCGAGATCGCGTTCCGCCCGGCGCGGGTGCTGATGCAGGATTTCACCGGCGTGCCGGCGGTGGTCGATCTCGCCGCCATGCGCGAGGCGATGGCGAAGCTCGGCGGCGACCCCCAGCAAGATCAATCCGCTCTCGCCGGTCGATCTCGTCATCGACCATTCGGTGATGGTCGACAGCTTCGGCAGGCCAACGCCTTCGGCGACAACGTCCGCCACGAGTTCGAGCGCAACGGCGAGCGCTACGCCTTCCTGCGCTGGGGCCAGACCGCCTTCGACAATTTCCGCGTCGTGCCGCCGGGCACCGGCATCTGCCACCAGGTCAATCTCGAATACCTCGCCCAGATCGTCTGGACCACCAAGGAGGGCGGCAAGCGCCATCGCCTATCCCGACACCCTCGTCGGCACCGACAGCCACACCACCATGGTCAACGGCCTCGCGGTGCTGGGCTGGGGCGTCGGCGGCATCGAGGCGGAAGCGGCGATGCTGGGCCAGCCGATCTCCATGGTGATGCCGGAGGTGGTGGGCTTCAAGCTCACGGGCACGCTCAAGGAAGGCACCACGGCCACCGATCTCGTCCTCACGGTGACGCAGATGCTGCGCAAGAAGGGCGTGGTCGGCAGCTTCGTCGAGTTCTACGGCCCCGGCCTCAGCAATCTGGCGCTCGCCGATCGCGCGACGCATCGGCAACATGGCGCCGGAATACGGCGCCACCTGCGGCTTCTTCCCGGTCGACGCCGAGACCCTGCGCTACCTCGGCTTCACCGGCCGCGACGCCCAGCAGGTGAAGCTGGTCGAGGCCTATGCCAAGGCGCAGGGCCTGTGGCGCGACGACAGCACGCCCGATCCGGTCTTCACCGACACGCTGGAGCTCGATCTCGGCACGGTCGAGCCCTCGCTCGCCGGGTCCGCGCCGGCCGCAGGACCGCGTGGCGCTCTCAGGCGCCGCCAAGGCTTTCGCCGCCGAGCTGCCGAAGCTCGCCGGCAAGCGCGACGGCAAGCCGAGCGCGCGGTGCGCGGTCGCCGGCAGCAACTACGAGCTGAAGGACGGCCACGTCGTGATCGCCGCCATCACCAGCTGCACCAACACCTCGAACCCCAGCGTCATGCTGGCGGCGGGGCTGGTGGCGCGCAACGCGGTCCAGCGCGGCCTCAAGGTGAAGCCGTGGGTGAAGACCTCGCTGGCGCCCGGCAGCCAGGTGGTCACCGACTACTACGCCGCCGCCGGGCCTGCAGAAGGATCTCGACGCGCTCGGATTCAACCTCGTGGGCTACGGCTGCACCACCTGCATCGGCAATTCCGGGCCGCTGCCCGAGCCGATCACCGAGGCGATCGAGAAGGGCGATCTCGTGGTCTCGGCGGTGCTCTCGGGCAACCGCAACTTCGAGGGCCGCATCCATCCCTATGTGCGCGCCAACTATCTGGCCTCGCCGCCGCTCGTCGTCGCCTATGCGCTCGCCGGCTCGATGAACGTCGATCTCCGCACCGAGCCGCTCGGCGAGGGCAGCGACGGCAAGCCGGTCTATCCTCAAGGACATCTGGCCCTCCAACCAGGAGATCCAGGACACGCTCGCGCAAGTCGCTGACGCCCGACATGTTCCGCAAGCGCTACGCGAACGTCTTCGAGGGGCCGGAGGAATGGCGCAAGGTCAAGGTCGAAGGACGGCCAGACCTTCGAGTGGGACGACGCGCTTCGACCTATATCGCCCATCCGCCCTATTTCGAGGGCATGACCAAGAAGCCGAAGCCGCTCTCCGACATCAGCCTGGCGCGGCCGCTCGCCTTGCTCGGCGACAGCATCACCACCGACCACATCTCGCCCGCGGGCTCGATCAAGAAGGAGAGCCCGGCCGGCGAATATCTCATCGAGCTACCAGGTGCGGCCCGGCGGACTTCAATTCCTACGGCGCGCGGCGCGGCAATCACGAGGTGATGATGCGCGGCACCTTCGCCAACATCCGCATCAAGAACGAGATGGTGCCGGGCGTCGAGGGCGGCATGACCAAGCACCTCCCCGACGGCGAGGTGATGCCGATCTACGACGCGGCGATGCAGTACCAGCAGGAAGGCGTGCCGCTGGTCGTCATCGCCGGCAAGGAGTACGGCACCGGCTCGTCGCGCGACTGGGCGGCGAAGGGAACGCTGCTGCTGGGCGTGAAGGCGGTCATCGCCGAGAGCTTCGAGCGCATCCACCGCTCGAACCTCGTCGGCATGGGCGTGCTGCCGCTGCAGTTCAAGGACGGCGCGACGCGGCAGAGCCTCAAGCTCGACGGCACCGAGCGCTTCGACATCCTCGGCGTGGCCCAGGGCCTCCGGCCGCGCAGCGATCTCGTCTGCCGCGTCCATCGCGCCAGCGGCAAGGTGGATGAGATCAAGCTGCTCTGCCGCATCGATACCGAGGACGAGCTCGAGTACTACCGCCATGGCGGCATCCTGCAGTATGTGCTGCGGCACATGATGAAGGCGGCGTGATCGGAGCAGGCAGGCTGCGCGCGGGCGCCCAACTAGGCCGAGGCGTCCCGCGCCTACAGGAAAGTGGCGAGACGGTGCGATCGCGTACAAGTCGCGCGCGCTTCGCATCGGCGAATGCGATCGCATTCCACAGTTACTACTCCCGCGAGGGGTAAAATTCGGCGCGGCATCACCCGCTTGTGAAAGAAGCTGATTGGCATTGCGCGTCCATGCGGGTCATCATGCGGCCCAAGATGATCACAAGGCTTTTCCTCCTGACCCTGGCGGCAGCGGCGCTGATGACGATCGGCGCCGATCCCACGCGCGCGCAGCAAAAGCCGTCGCCGACCGTGGTGGAGCTCTTCACCTCCCAGGGCTGCTCGTCCTGCCCGCCGGCCGATAATTTTCTCGGCGACCTCGCCAAGCGTCCCGATGTGCTGGCACTGAGTTTCCACGTCGACTACTGGGACTACATCGGATGGAAGGATCCCTACGCCTTCCACCTCGCCACCGAGCGCCAGCGCAAGTACTCCCATAATTTCAGCCTGTCCTACATCTATACGCCGCAGATGGTGGTGAACGGTGTCGCGCAGGGCGTGGGGTCCGACCGGATCGATATCGACGCGCTGATCACCAAGGCGTCGACGCGCGCGGTCGCGCGGCCGAGCTTCACCCTCGAGCGTCAGGGCAACGGCGGCCTCGTGGTCCGTGTCGGCGCCGGCGAGACCAAGAAGTCGGCGACGGTATGGCTCGCCTGCTTCGATCGGGAGGAGACCACCAAGGTGCTCCGCGGCGAGAACGGCGGCGCCACCCTCACCAACTATCACGTGGTGCGGGACTTCGAATCCCTCGGCACCTGGAAGGGGGCGGCGGTCGATCTGCCGGTGCCGCCGGCGGAGGTGGCGGAGTTCATGAACGAGCCAAACCGCGGCATCGCGGTGCTGCTGCAGGTGGATGGTACCGGCCCGATCCTGGCCGCCGAGACGCTGAGCGACCGCCGGTAGAGCATTTTCCGCCGAAGTGGATGCCGGTTCGGCGCAGAAAATGCGACCAAACCACCAAAGTTAGCGCGTGTTCCGATTCGCTCGAATCGGAACACGCGCTAATCCTTCGTTAAGCCTGACCGACTGAAATGCTCCCGGGAATCCGGGTCACGCGGCTCGGCACCGAGCTGCTGTCGGCTGTGGCGTGGAGCACGAGGGCGATGGCGGTACGGGAGACGACGCCAAGCGACGCGTCCTGGACGTCGGCTTCCTTGCGCGGCGGTCTCGCGGCGGCACTCGCCGGTCCCCTTGGCGTTGCCGGCGCCACCTATGGGCTGCTGCTGATCGCCGGCCAGAAGCTCCTCAACGACCCCGATACCTACTGGCACATCGCGGCCGGGCGCTGGATCTGGGCAGCGCGCGCGGTGCCATCCGTCGATCCCTTCTCCCAGACCATGGCAGGCGCGCCCTGGCATGCTCATGAGTGGCTCGCCGAGCTGATCCTGGCGGGCGCCTATGGCGCCGCCGGATGGGCGGGGGTGGTGGTGCTCACTGCCGCCGCCATCGCGACAAGCTTCGGCCTCCTCATGCGAGGGCTGCAGCGCTTCCTCGTCCCGACGATGGCGCTCGGCGCGGTGGCTTTGACCTTTTATCTCGCGGCGGCGCATCTGACGGCGCGGCCCCATGCGCTCGCGCTCCCGCTTCTGGTGGCCTGGAGCGCCAGCCTCCTGCGCGCCCGCGCCGAGGATCGGGCGCCGGCGCTGGCGCTGCTGCCGATGATGACGCTCTGGGCCAATCTCCACGGCGGCTTCGTCCTAGGCCTGGCGCTTGTCGGCTTCTTCGCCGTGGAGGCCGTGCTGGGCGCCGCCGCCGGCGGGCCGCGGCGCGCGGCGCTTGGCGGCTGGGGCCGCTTTCTCGCCGGCGCCGCCATGGCCTCGCTGCTGACGCCCTGGGGCATTCAGGGCTGGCTCTTCCCCTTCCACCTCATGAGCCTCGGCTTCTCCCTGGGCTTCGTGAGCGAGTGGCATGCGCCTGACTTCACCACCCTGCAGCCGCTGGAGCTGTGGCTGCTGGGGGTGCTCGCCTTTGCCTTCTGGGCCCGCGTGCGCCTGCCGCCGCTGCGGCTGCTGCTCCTGCTGGCCCTCGTCCATATGGCCCTCAGCCATGTCCGCGACGCCGAGCTGCTGGCGCTGCTGACGCCACTCCTGCTGGCGGCGCCGGTGGGCAACGCGCTGAGCGTCGCGCCGCTGACACGCGATGAGACCGCGCGCATCGCCGCGCCCGTCCTTGGTCTCGTCGTGGCGCTGATGACGGCGGCGGCGGTGGTCACGGGCTACCGCCATGAGGATCCCCGCATCGCGCCCGCGGCGGCGCTCGCCGCTGCCGAGCGCGCCGGTCTCGCCGGCCCGGTCCTCAACGACTACGACTTCGGCGGCTACCTGATCTTCGCGGGCCGCGCCCCCTTCGTCGACGGCCGCGTCGATCTCTACGGCGACGATTTCATGCGCGCTTACGGGGCGGCGCTCGACGCCAAGGGCGACGCACTGCCCCGGCTTCTCGAGCGCTATCACATCTCCTGGACCCTGCTGCAGCCGGCGACGGCCGCCGTGGCCGCGCTCGACCGTCTCCCGGGCTGGGAGCGCGTCTACGCCGACGCCAACGCGGTGGTGCACAGCCGGCGCGCCGATTAGACCACCGGCGTCAGCCCGTTCTCCAGCAGCGGCGAGAGCCGTTGCCCAGTTGGTCTCCCGAAGTTGCTGTATTCAATACAAAAGGGTGCATCCGACCCCAGAATCCTACATTATTAGTTGATCTCGTTGCGTCTGGTAAGTAATGCGACAGAATATTTCTTGAGGAACTCCGAAAATTCATACTTTCTTAGCCGAGTTGCGATGAAATGTCGCAGGTCCTGGCGGGATAGCGGCGCCAGACGCCACAGCCCAGACCTGCAGAAAGGATCACGCGACGCCATGACGATCAATTCGACCTCCGATGCCGGTCACGATCGTGACGCCCGGCTGCGCTTCATGCGCATCAATGACGAAACCGGCGTGCTGCTGCGGGAGTTCTGGAAGATCGTCGAGCCGGCGCTGCCGGGATCCTCGAGACCTTCTATCGACATGTCACATCGGAGCCGAAGCTCGCGCGCATGATCGGGAACGACATCCCCCGGCTCAAGGCGGCGCAGGGCTCGCACTGGGGAAGGCTGTTCAATGGCCGTTTCGATGATGCCTACATCAATGGCGTGCGCACGATCGGCCTCATCCACAACAAGATTGGGCTCGAGCCCCGCTGGTATATCGGTGGCTACAATCTCGTGCTTGAGCCTGCTCCAGGAGCTGGCGGTGAAGTCCATGCCGCAAGCCGGTCAGCTGCCGCGCTGCAGCGGCGGTGAACGCGGCGGTGATGCTCGACATGGACTTCGCGATCTCAGTCTATCAGGAGGCGATGCTCACCGAGCGCCAGCAGCGGCAGGACAAAATCACCCAGGCGATCCAGCAATTCGACGCGGCAATGAAGGCGTGCTTGACACGGTTGCTGGCGCCGCGACCAATTGCAGGGCTCGCCGACACGCTTGCCACCAATGCCGAGAGAGGGTTCGCGGCAGTCCGGCGCGGTGGCGACGGCCTCCGAGCAGGCCTCGGCCAATGTGCAGACCGTCGCCACGGCAGCCGAGGAGCTCTCGTCCTCGGTCGCGGAAATCAGCCGCCAAGTCGCTGAGTCCACCACGGATCGCGGGCCAAGCCGTCGAGCAGGCCAATCGCACGAATGTAACCGTGCAGGGCCTCGCGGAGGCGGCGCAGAAGATTGGCGATGTCGTCAAACTGATCCAGGACATCGCGTCCCAGACCAATCTCCTCGCGCTCAATGCCACTATCGAAGCGGCGCGCGCCGGCGAGGCCGGCAAGGGCTTCGCGGTGGTGGCCGCCGAAGTCAAGAATCTCGCCAATCAGACCGCCAAGGCGACCGAAGAGATCGGTCAGCAGATCGCGGAGATGCAGGGCGCGACGAGCAGTCGGTAGGCGCGATCCAGGAGATCGCCGGCACGATCATCACGATAATCAGATCGCGAACATGATCGCGCTCGCGGTGGAGCAGCAAGGCGCGGCGACGAAGGAGATCGCTCGCAACGTCCAGGAGGCGGCGAAGGGCACCCAAGAGGTTTCAAGCAACATCGCTGGGGTCAACCACGCAGCGGGCGAGACCGGCAAGAGCGCTACCCAGGTGCTCTCGGCGGCGCAAAATTCGGGCGCCAGTCAGAGACGTTGCGTAAGCAGGTAGAGGACTTCTTCGAAGCGGTTCGCGCAGCCTGAGAGATGGGTACCTGATGCTCGGCTCCGGCGGCCCGCTTCCGCAAGGGCGGGACCGCCCGGGGACGATAGGGCGCTCCAGGGGATTGGCTTACAC
>CAVTDT010000016.1:0-13211 GCA_963733525.1 uncultured Alphaproteobacteria bacterium | reverse complement strand
CGGGAGGATTGAACATGCGGCAACGTAATACGCACACAGACAGCCTTCTCGCAAAGGTCGGGACGCAACGCTCAGGCCGTGGTTGCTGACTTGGCCTGTTACAACCAGATGCGGATGTTCAGAAATGTCGCACCGGGACTGGATCAGTCAGCGTCGGCGCAGCAAGCAGCATGAATACCGAATACGTCGCCCCGCCCTACGTGTGGTTCATGCTTCGCGTCATGTTGATTTACTTCGTGATGGTTGCCCATCTGATGAACTATCTAAAGCGCGCTCACAATGAAATTTGGCTTCATCTAGGCAGACCATCCTTCATCGGCAACAATTCGATCACGAACGGATATCTCACCCTTCGTTTCGTATTTTCCAACCAACACCGAACGCTCAGCGACCCTTACTTGACGCGCACAATCTGGATCGTTCGGATATCTCTTTTGCTACCGGTAGGAATATTCTTCGTCATGCTCTTAACGTTTCCACCTTCAATATGAGCCCCGGCTCCGTCCCAGTTGCCGCGTCAGATACAGCAGCACGGCTGACATCGTCAGGGTGCTGCCGATGAGGGCGGCGGTGCTTGGCCGCTCGGCGAAGGCAAGCCAGACCCACAAGGGGCCAAGGACGACGTCGAGCAATGCCACCAGGCCCGCCTCCGCCGAGGGGATCTGACGTCCGCCGACGAGAAAGAGGACGTAGCTCAGGCTCTGGGTCGCCAGGCTGAACAGGAACAGCAGCGCCAGCTGCGACGGGCTGGGAATGGCGCTCGACGCCAAAGTGAAGCACACGGCACCGCAGAGAGCGGTGGCGAGGGCCGTCACCATGGTGAGGTCGAGGGCGGGCCAGCGCCGGGCCATGACAACGGTCGCCGCGAAGGATGCGGTCATCACGAGCGCCATGGCGTTGCCGGCGATATCCGCCGGCCTGGTGGCGAAACCGGCCATGACGAGGACGCCGAGAAAGCCGACGCCGCTCGCGATCATCACCTGCCGGCCGACCCGCTCGCGCATCAGGAGGTAGGCGATGCCGGCGGCGACAAACGGAACCGTCGCGTAGATGGTCATGACGTTCGCGACGGTCGTGAGCCGCAAGGCGGCGATGTAGCTGATCATCGACATCGTCGCGATCGGAATATAGACGAGGCCCGGCCAGCCGATGCTCCGGTGGAAGTGGAATGCGTTCCGTCCGGCGAGGAAAAGAGCGGCGATCAACAGCGACACGAAGGCGAAGAGCGAACGCCAGGCGAGCATCGTCCAGAGGTCGAGGTGGATCAATCGCACGAAGAAGCCCGCCGTGCTCCAGAGCGCGGTCGAGGCGCCGACCAACAGGACGCCGGAGAGGCGTCGGTTCATTCCGCCGTGCATGCTGCCGCTCTCTATTCCTGCTGCCGAGAGCGTTGCGGCCCCGCGGACAAGACCGTTGAGTTTACTAGACGACCGGTCTACTATGCAACCTATGTCGCGGCCGGACACACGAAAAGTGCTGATCGATGAAGGGCTGAAGGCCTTTCTCGCCAACGGCTATGACGGGGTGGGGATCGGACCCGTGCTCGCGGCGGCCGGGGTTCCGAAGGGATCCTTCTATCATTTCTTCCGCAGCAAGGAGGAGTTCGCCGGCGCCGTCCTCACGGCCTATGCCGATCGCTATGGGCGGCTTCGCGAGAGCATTCTGGCCGATAAGAGCCGGCCGCCGTTGCAGCGTCTGCGCCACTATTTCGACGAGCTGGAGCGGGAACTGGCGTCGGAGCACCCGCTGGGCGGCTGCCTCTACGGCGTCTCTGATTCAGACCATGGCGACACGCAGCGAGGCGCTGCGCGAGCAGCTCGCCCGTTCCTTCAATGCCTGGGAGGCGGGCCTGCGCCAGATTCTGCGCGAAGCCCAGCAAGCCGGCGACCTGGCCGCAGACTTGGACGTGGGCGCCGCCGCAGCCTTCTTGATCGATGCTTATGAGGGCGCGCTGATCCGGATGAAATCGGACGGCAGCGCGGCTGCTTTCCGCCGGTTCAAGAGCTTCGCTTTGGAGCCCCTGTTGAACGGGAAACCGAAGGACTAGCTCGCCAGCAAGTCGCCGGCCTTCGATCCGCAATGTGCGGGGCACACCCTATGAACAAAGTAATGGCCGCGCTCCCTGCGGAAGGCGCCGAGGCGACAGTGATCTGGTCGCCGGACGAGACGGTATTGGTGAAAGGGGATTGAGCCTCAGGCGGGCTGCAATAGGGTTCAATACACCGAGGCAAACATCCGCGACACTCGTTCTCCGATCGAGGAGGAGTTAACCAGGGATCGCCGATGAGTTTGGATATGGAGAGCGCGCCGGAGCCGACGCGCTGTGTGATCGTGGTGGATCAATCCTTGCCGGCGGGCCGTGCCGCCAATGCGGCGGCGGTGATCGCGCTGACGCTCGGGAAGCGCCATCCGCATCTGGCGGGCGGCGATCTCATCGATGCTTCCGGCCAGGCGCATCCGGGCCTGATCCCGATCGGCATCGCCGTGCTCGTGGCGTCGGCGCCTGAGCTCGGCGCGCTTCGCGCCAAGGCGCTCAAGGACGGCGTCGACGTCGTCGATTTCCCGAGCCAGGGGCAGCAGACCAACGACTATGCCGAGTTCGGTCTCCAGGTACGCGAGGTCCCGACCGCGGACCTCACCTATGTGGGCGTCGGCCTCTATGGCCGGCGCAAGGCGGTCGGCCGAATTGTCGGCCGCTTCTCCCTGCTGAAATAAGCCCAAGCGCTCTTTCCGCGCGCCGTACCGCTCATTATGATCGTCGCCACGGCAGGCGATGGCAAGAAAGACAGGCACACTCCGCACCAAGATCTGGCGCGCCGATGACCTCGGCGAGGCTGAGCTGCTGCGCGGCCGCTTCGCCGATTTCGCCTATGATGTCCACACCCACGACAAGGCCTGCTTCGCGCTGATCACCCGTGGCGCGATCCGCATCCGGATGCACGGCAGCGAGTTCGTGGCGCGCGCCGGCGATCTCTATGCGATCGATGCCGAGGAGCCTCATGCGGGCTGGCCGGCCGACGATCAGGGCTGGAGCCTGCGCACGCTCTATGTGGGCGTGGATCGGCTGCGATCGATCGTCTGCGATGACGACGCGGCCTCGATTCCGGCGCTCGCGGGACCGATCATCCGCGACCGTCATCTGGCCTCGTTGTTCCATGGCGTCCACGCCTGCTCCGAGGCCGCCGGACCGCGGCTCAAACGCGAAGAGCGCTATACCCGCTTCATCGCGCGACTCTTCGAGCGCCACACGCGGACATCGCCGCGGCTTCCGGGCGCTGGCCGCGAGGCGCGCGCGATCCGTAAGGCGCGAGATTTTCTCGACCGTCACCTTGGCGAGCAGGTGCATCTCGCCGAGATCGCCGAAGCCGCGGGCTTGCCGCCCTTCCGCCTGTTCCGCGCCTTCGAGCGGGCAACCGGCATGACACCGCACACCTATCAGCGTCAGGCGCGTCTCCACTTCGCCGCAGGCCTGATGCGCCGCGGTCATTCCCTAAGCGAGGTAGCGGCGATCGCCGGCTTCGCCGACCAGGCGCATCTGACGCGCAGCTTCCGCCGCATGATGGGCGTTACGCCCGGCGCCTACAGAAACGCCCACCTGCCGGCTCGCGCCGCTTGATGCTCGCCCCCGCGAGCCTCTTGGCCTGCCCATTCGCTTCACTGGACTGATCCGCAAGCCCCCGCCACACTGCGATCCCCGCCGGCAGGTGCCGGCAGCAGCCGGGAGCACTGCATGGATCACGCCAAGTTGAAGCGCTTCGTCGATCGCATCTGGGACGACGAGATCCTGCCGCAGCTGATCGAGTACATCCGCATCCCCAACAAGTCGCCGGCCTTCGATCCGGATTGGGCGGAGCACGGCTACATGGACAAGGCGGTGGCGCTGATGGAGCGCTGGGCGCGCGGCAAGCTCGCGCGCATGCCCGGCGCCACGCTGGAGGTGGTGCGCCTGCCCGGGCGCACGCCGCTGATCCTGATCGAGATTCCCGGCGGCGGCGCCGAGCGCCGGTGCTGCTCTACGGCCATCTCGACAAGCAGCCGGAGATGGTCGGCTGGGCCGAGGGCCTCGGCCCCTGGACGCCCGGTGCTGCAAGGGCGACAAGCTCTATGGCCGCGGCGGCGCCGACGACGGCTACGCGATCTTCGGCGCGCTGACGGCGATCGCGGCGCTCCACGAGCAGGACATCCCCCATGCGCCGCTGCGTGGTCCTCATCGAGGCCTGCGAGGAGTCCGGCAGCTTCGACCTGCCCCACTACGTCGATCACCTGGCAGCGCGCATCGGCAGCCCGTCGCTCGTCGTCTGCCTCGATTCGCGGCTGCGGCAACTACGACCAGCTCTGGCTCACCACGTCGCTGCGCGGCACTGCTGCCGGCGACGCTCACCGTGCGGGTGCTGACCGAGGGCGTGCATTCCGGCGACGCCTCGGGCGTCGTGCCCTCGAGCTTCCGCATCCTCCGCCAGCTGCTCTCGCGCCTCGAGGACGAGGCGACCGGCGAGATCCTGCCGCGCGGAGCTCCATGTCCAGGTGCCGGCCGAACGCATCGCCCAGGCCCGCGTCGCCGCGGCGGCGCTGGGCGAGCGAGGTCCATGCCAAGTTCCCCTTCGCCGGCGGCACCACAGCCGATGGCCGACGATCTCGTCGAGCTGCGTGCTCAACCGGACCTGGCGGCCGCAGCTCGCCATCACCGGCATCGAGGGCCTGCCGCGCGCCGGCGAATGCCGGCAACGTGCTGCTGCCCTTCACCACCGCGAAGCTCAGCCTGCGCCTGCCGCCGACCCTCGACGGCGCCGAGGCGAAGGCCGCCGTCGTCGAAGCTGCTGCAGGAGAATCCGCCGCACGGCGCCGAGGTCAGCTTCGAGATCGCAGGACATCGACCGACCGGCTGGAACGCGCCGGCGCTGGCGCCCTGGCTCGAGCAGTCGCTGGCCGCGGCGTCCGAGGCCGCATTCGGCCGGCCGCCGGCCTATATGGGCGAGGGCGGCACCATCCCCTTCATGGCCATGCTGGGCGAGAAGTTCCCGCAAGGCGCAGTTCGTCGTCACCGGCGTGCTCGGGCCCGCACTCCAACGCCCACGGCCCCAACGAGTTCCTGCACATCCCGACGGCCAAGCACCTCACCGCGGTCATCGCCAGGGTGCTGGCGGATCATCGCGCCAGGAGGTGAGTAAAAGCTCAGACCGCCGCGCGTGCCTCGCCAATGGCGGTGGGGGCTAGCGCGGCTTCGGCGGCCGCCGGAAGGCGGATCGTGACGGTGGTGCCGATACCCACCTTGCTCTCGACGGCGAGACTGCCGCCGCTGAGCTCGACCAGGCTCTTGGCGATGACAAGGCCAAGGCCAGTGCCCTCGTGGCCGCGGCTGACGGTGCTCTCGGCCTGCTGAAACGGCTCGAAGATGCGTTTGAGATCGCCGGCGGCGATGCCGATCCCGGTATCCGCGACCTCGATCGTGATCATGCCGTCGGCGCCGGCCGCCGCGGCGATGCGCACGCGGCCGCCCCGCGGCGTGAACTTCACCGCGTTCGCCAGCAGGTTCAGGAGGATCTGCTTCAAGGCGCGCTTGTCGGCCCGCACCCGGGACCGGTCGGCGCGCGACGCATTCTCCAGAGTGACGCCGCCCTCATCGGCGCGGATGGCGACGAAGCTCAGGCATTCCTCGATGACCGGCGCCAGATCGACATCCTCCGGCGCGATGTCATAGCGTCCGGCCTCGATCTTCGACATGTCGAGAATCCCGTTGATCAGATCGAGCAGATGCTTGCCGCTCGAGCGGATGTCACCGGCGTATTCGAGATACTTCGGCGATCCGATCGGCCCGAGAATGCCGCTCAGGATCAGATCGGAGAAGCCGATGATGGCGTTGAGCGGCGTTCTGAGCTCATGACTCATATGGCGAGGAACTGGCTCTTGGCGCGGTTGGCGAGATCGGCCTCCTCCCGGCTCTCGTTCAGCTTGATTGCCTGGCGGCCGAGCTCCATCGAATGCTGGCGGAGTTCCTGCTCCGTGCGCGCCTGGCGGTCGATCTGACGGATGAGCAGAAGGGCGGCGCCGACGAAGATGATCGAGATCAGCACGCCGACGAAGCTCAGCCATCTCTGGCGGCCTTGGTAGTCGGCCAGGATCTCGTCGCGCGCCAATCCGACGACGAGGACCAGGGGGTAATCCGGCAGGGCGTGATAGCTCAGGACCCGGTCGACGCCGTCGGTCACGCTGTGGACCTCGTAGGTGCCGGTCGGCGACCGCGCCACCTTTTCCGGCAGCCTGGTGTGGGACAGGCTCTGTCGCGCCGCCCGCTCCAACCGGCCGGCGCGCACGCGGACGATCATGTCGTCGCGTCCCACCAGGTTGACGAATTCGACTCCGCCCGACATTGGCGGTGTTGAAGAAGGTCGCGAGATATTGCGGATCCAGCGAGACCAGGATCACGCCGGCGAAGGATCCATCGGGATTGTCGAGGCGCCGCGTGAGCTGAATTGACCAGCGCTGGCTGAGGCGGCCGTAGGTGGGCACGCTGATGAACATCTTCTCGCTGTCGGAGCCGAGATGGACCAGGAAGTGCTCGCGGTCGCCGAGGTAGACCGGCTTGGCGGGCCGCCCCAGGCTTGAGGAAAGCATGTAGCCGTCGGCACCGATGACGCCGAGCTGGAAGGAGATGTCCCGGAGCGCGGCATATTTCGGCACCTCCGCCGCGGGATCGAAATGCGCGGGGTCCTTCTCGTAGTCCTGCTTCGCGCCGAGAAGCGTCTGGTCCATCGCGCGCATCACGCCGGTGGTGTACTCGGCGTCCATGGCCGACAGATTGGCGCTCCGGGTCCAGGCGCGGTCCAGGGTCTGCTGCTTGTCGTAGCCGAGCTGGATGACGAGGCCGCCCCAGAGCAGGGCGAGCAGGAAGATCGTGAACGCGAATACGCCGAGCCGCACCGCGCGGCCAGTGCGCCGTGCCGGGCTCTCGCGCTCAGCAGCGAAGGGCGGTGTCGGTTTGCTGACTTCCATCGATCGGGCGCAGGGCGTCGTCACGGTCATTGCAGCGGCACGTCGCGTCGCCGGCGCATGGATTGCAGCAACTCAATAGTGCGCCAGCGGAAAACCGCTGCCCTCCTTTAATTGGAAAATAGAGAAAGATGGTAAAGAATCTCTCAGTAGAGCCGAGTACTATTGTATTCGGCATGCCAGGTCGGCAGTGCAAGCACCCGTCAATATTTACCCGCCAATATTTAAAAGCCGGTCGCCCCGATCATTCTCCGGCGAATTCGCACCGCCGGCTTGACGCGCGCTCCACCCTCCCGCCACGCTGAGGCAACAGCCATTGGGAGGAACTGAGATGTACAAGGCATCGGCCGGCGTCACGCTGCCGACCTCGATCATCGGCTCGCTGCCGCGGCCGGCCTGGTACACGGGGTGCTGGGGACCCAGAGCTTCCTCGAAGCCATGGTCCATTCGCGCTACCGCGAGCAATACGAGGACGCGGTCTCGGTCTTCCTGCGCGCGCAGGAAACCGCCGGGCTCGACATCGTCACCGACGGCGACGCGCATTACGACGAAGAGGTCGGCGGCATGAGCTGGCATAGCTACGCGCCGCGCGCACATGACGGGCTTCGACAAGTCGCCCAGCCCACGGTCTACAATGTCGGCGCCGTCGGCTTCCCGCGCGGCCACATCCTGCACGATTTGCTCGAGGCGCGGGTGCTGCCGAAGGTGGTGGGCCCGATCGGCCGCGGCGACCTGCAATACGCCGCGATGTGGAAGACCGCGCAGCGCTTACCACAAGCCGGTCAAGTTCGGCACCATCCTGCCCGAACTCCTGGCCGCCACCGTGCAGACGGCTACTACAAGGACCCGGTCGAACGCACCATGGCGCTCGCCAACGCGCTCAACGAGGAACTGCACGAGCTCGCCGATGCCGGCTGCCCGGTGATCCAGATGGAAGAGCCGCAGATCCACATGGTGCCGGCGCGCGGCCCCACCTTCGGCAAGCTCGGCCCGGCCGAGTCTCGTCAAGATCTTCAACAACACGGTCAAGGGCCTGCGCGCCAAGACCGAAATCTGGTGCCACACCTGCTGGGGCAATCCCTCGCAGCAGCGCATGTTCCGCGACGTCCAGAGCTACCAGCCGACGCTCGAGTCGCTGAACCAGGTCGACGCCGACGTGCTCACCTTCGAGACCTGCTCCTCCGGCACCGGCGATCTGAAGGCCATCGGCCAGATCGTCAAGGACAAGAAAATCGTCATCGGCGTCATCGACCACCACACGCTCCAGGTCGAGCGCCCCGACCAGGTGGCCGAGATCATCCGCGCGGCGCTTGAAGCATATCCCGGCCGAAGCGGCTGATGATCTCCTCCGATTGCGGCATGGGGCGCGAGGGCATGAGCCGCCGCCACGCGATCTACAAGATGGTGGCGATGGTGCTGGGCACCAACATCGTGCGCAAGGAGCTGGGCCTGCCCGAGGCCGAATGCCTGGCCGCCGATCCCCGCTATTCCCTGGCGGCGCGGAAGCCGGACTGACGTCCGTCAACTCTCCGCGTTCACCATCGCCGCGCCGGCAGCCAGCGCGCGCATCTTGCCGAGCGCCGCCGCCCGGCTGCGCAGGACAAGTCCGCAATCGGTGCAGGCGAAGAGACGCGACCGCGGGACATAGGCAAGAGCGCGCCGGAGGCCAGCCGCCACTTCCTCGGCGGTCTCGACCTGCTCCGATCCCACGTCGACGAGACCGAGCAGCACGTCCTTACCGCGGAGAGCATCGAGCACGGAGATGTCGACCCCGGACGCCGCCGTCTCGATCGAGACCTGATCGACGGCAGTCTTCGCCACCAGCGGCAGCGTGTGCTCGTAATGGCCCCAGTCGCGGTTCGAGGTTTTCCACGTCGTGACTTCTTCGCCGCCATAGCCGTAACAGATATGGACGGCGGTCCTGGCACCGACGCCGGCGATCGCCCGCTCGAGGGCTGATATGCCCCACTCCCGCGTCTGCGCCGAGATAGATGTTGAAGCAGGGCTCGTCGAACTGCACGACGTCGGCGCCGGCGGCCGCGATCACCCTCGCCTCGGCGTTGAGCATGTCCGCGAAGATCATGGCGAGATCCGCCTCCGATGCGCGCCGACGGCGTCGAAGAGGCTGTCGACGATGGTCATCGGCCCTGGGAGAGTCGCCTTGATCGGTCGATCGGTCAGCCGGCGGATCGCGCGGATCGCCTCGGCGGACCGCGGCTCGCGGAAAGCAGGCTCGCCGATCAGTCGCGCCACCGGCGATTCCTCCCGGAAGCGGCGGCCCCGCGTCGGCTTCATCGCGAGCGTGCCGGTGTCGACGCCGTCGACGGCATCGAGAAAGCCCCAGACGTAATGGCGCCGGCGCTGCTCGCCGTCGGTGACGACGTCGAGCCCCGCCGCCACCTGATCGAGGACAGAGAGACGCGTCGCATCCTCCTGGGCCTCGTCCAGCGTTTCCGCCGTGACCCGCCACGGCGCATAGAGGATGCGGGGCTCGGCAAGCCAGGCGGGCTTCGGCAGACTGCCGACGATGGTGGCGCGGATGCCCGGCTCCGCCGCCGTCACTGCTTCGCCTCCGCCTTCATTGCCAGGGCGCAGCCGCCGACGTCAGCCGGGCGGAACGCCTCGTCGCCGGGGATGGTGGCGAGCTTGCGGTAGAAGTCCCAGGGAGCCTTGCTCTCGGCGGGCGACTTCACCTCGTAGACGCCGATGTCGTAGATCACCCTTCCGTCGGGACGGATCGTCGCGGTGGCGCCGAAGCGGTCGACGGGAAGCCGGCGCATCGCTGCGTTCACCGCCTCGGCGTCGGTGGTGCCGGTCGCCTGCACGGCCTTGAGATAATGCAGCACCGAGGTGTAGACACCGGCCTGCTCGCGCGTCGGCATCCGCCCCCGCGCCGCGAAGAAACGCCTTGCCCAGTTTCTGGTGCCATCGGTCTCGTCCCAGTAGAAGCCCGTGGTGATGATCAGGCCTTGCGCCGCGTCGAGGCCGAGGCTGTAGACGTCGCTGACGAAGGCATGGAGCGCCGCCAAGCGCTGCCCGCCGGCGACGATGCCGAATTCCCGTGCCTGCTTGATCGCGCTCACAGTGTCGGCGCCGGCGCTAGCGAGGCCGATGATGTCGGCGTGAGACGCCTGGGCCTGCAGCAGGAAGGACGAGAAGTCGTTGGTGCCGAGGGGATGCCGGGCGCTGCCGAGCACGCGGCCGCCGAGGGACTTCACCGTGGCGGTGGCGTCGCGCTCGAGATCGTAGCCGAAGCTGTAGTCGGCGGTCAGGAAGAACCAGCTGGTGCCGCCGCCCTTGGCCATGGCGCGGGCGGTGCCGTTGGCGAGCGCGTAGGTATCGTCGGTCCAGTGGGTGGTGAAGGGCGAGCAGGACTTGCCGGTGATTTCCACGCTGGCGGCACCGGAGACCAGCAGCGTCTTCCGCTTCTTGCGCGCCATCTCCTGCAGCGCGAGCACCACGCCGGTATTCGGCAGATCGGCGATGGCATCGACGCCCTTGACGTCGAACCATTCACCGGCGATGGAGGCGGCGATGTCCACCTTCTCCTGGTGATCGGCGTCGAGCACCACGATCGGCTTGCCGAGCGCCGTGCCACCGAAATCCGCCACCGCCATCTTGGCTGCGAGCACCGAGCCGCGCCCGCCCACGTCGGCGACCACGCCGCTCTGATCGCCGAGCACGCCGATGACCACCCGGTGCTCGGCATCCTCGGCTGAAGCCGGGAGCGAAAAGCCCGCAAGGGCGAGCAGGAAAAGAAGGGACCAGCGCATCGGCGTTCCTTTCAAGGTGAGTCAGGTGAGCGTTTTCGAGATCGGCGTGCCGTCGAGTCCCGTCGCTCGGCAGGCCGAGATAGCGGAGGATAGTCGGCGCGATGTCGACGAGGCTGGTCGGCCGCCGGAGAATTCCCGGTGCGAATCCCGTGCCGTTCAGCAGCAGGAACGGCCGGGTCTCGTCCGGCCCCCAGCCGCCGTGCTGACCGCTGCCGATCGCCGCGGGCTTCTCCGGCTCCGCCACCACCCAGCGCCGGCCACGCACGCCGTGGGCATTCGCGTCGTCCCGGCGCGCCATGTCGATCGCCGCCACGACACCGCCGTCCGCGGCATGTCCGAGCGCGGCGAGACCGGCCTCGGTGACGACCTCGCCGGCCCAGGGCTGCTCGCGCGCGGCGTAGAGGACCGCGAGCAGCGCCGCGCGGCTGGACTCCGTCGCATAAAGGAGCGCCGCGGTGCCCTGGCTCGCCACCGCGACGTCGCCGCTGGCGATGAGCGCGCCGAGACCGCGGCTCCCGAGCCAGGCCTCCATGTCGAGGCAGTCGCCGATGGTCTCTTGCCCGTGATCCGACCCGATCAGCAGCAGGATCTCATCGCCCTCGGCGCGGAGCCGCTCGACGGTGCGGAACACCTCCGCCACTGACCGCTCGGTATGGCGGAGCGCGTCCAGATGGGATGGCGATCCCAACGGCGATCCATGCAGGGTGAGATCGGGATTGGCGAGCCACAGCACGGCGACCGCCGGCCGGCGCTCGCCGAGAACTTCGGCGCAGAATCGCCGGGTCATTAGCTCGTCGCCGGCGAGATCGTGCGTGACCGCGAGCGCGTCGCTGCCGGTGATCGGCACGCCGCCGGGCGCGAAGGAACCGGCGCGGTGGTAGACATATCCGAAGTGCTCGGGATCCAGGAAATAGGCGGCGCCCGGCGACACGTTGGAGAAGGCGACGAAGCCGCCGGAGCCGGCGACGCGCTCAGCCAGCGTGGGGGCGCGCAGCGTGGCCCCCGTCGCGCGTCGCATGTGAGCGCGGAAATCCGGCTTCCCGACGTCGCGCACGACAATGCGACCACCCTCGATGAGGCCCATGCGATTGCCGTGCAGGCCGTGCCGGCGTGGATGGCAGCCGGTGGCGATCGAGGCGGCGGAGACGCGGGTCACCGAGGGGAAGACCGCGGCGTGCTCGGCGCACCAGAGGCTGCCGGTGGCGATGGCGTGCAGCACGAGCGTGCGCTCGCCCGTGACCCAGTCGCGCCCCAGCCCGTCGCAGCACACGAAAACCACTCGCCTCACCAATTGATCTCCCATTTGTGTCTCCTACGGTACAGATGTGCCCTTACACGTTTGTGACAGAATTGGCACAGATGTGCTACCAGGGCCGCGGACGAAATCGAGGTGCCGATGCGGCCGGAGAAGGCGGAGCAGGAGGACGGCGAGCTAGCGCCGGCAGACGCGCAGATCATGGCGCGGATCTGCTGGCACTATTTCAAGGAAGGCCAGACCCAGGAGGCGATCGCCCAGCGCCTGGGATTCACCCGCAAGCGGGTCAATCGCATCCTGAACGACGCCCGCGCCGGCGGCTTCGTACAGATCACCATCAACAGCCCGATCGGCGCCTGCGTCGGGCTGGAAGCGCGCCTGGTCGAGCGCTTCGGCCTCAGCCGGGCGGTGGTGGTGCCCGCACCGGAGGTTGATGTCGACGTCCGCACTGTGGTGGGTGCCGCCGCCGGCCAGTATGTCTCCGCTCATCTCGCCGACGGCGCGGCGCTCGGCATCACCTGGGGTGGAACCATCAACGCCGCGGCGCAGAACGTGCTGCGCCGCCAGGGCCAGGGCAATTCCGTCGTGCTGCTCTGCGGCGGCCTGGCGAAGAGCACCCGCATCAATCCCTACGACAATGCGGCGATGTTCGCCCGCGCCCTCGACGCCACCTGCTTCTACATCACCGCCCCGATGCTGGCGGAGACCGCCGAGCTGCGCGATGCGCTGGTGCGGAGCGAGCCGGTGCGCGGCGTGCTGGAGATGGCGCGTCGCGTCGACATGGCGCTCCTCAGCGCGGTCGATCTCTCCCGCCAGTCCAAGGCGCTGGAATACGAGGTGATCTCCCGCGAGGTCTGGCGGTCGCTCCGGGACGCCGGCGCCGTCGGCGACGTCTGCGGCCACTATCTCGACGCCGAGGGCAAGCGGATCGCGCATGCGATCGCCACCCGCATGATCAATCCGCCCCTCGAGGATCTCCGCAAGATCCCCGAGCTGGTCCTCGCCGCCGGCGGCCTGCACAAGGTTCCGATCATCGCCGGTGCCATCCGCGCCGGGCTCTGCCACGTCCTGATCACCGACGAGGCCGCCGCGTCGGCTCTGCTGTCGCGGACGGGACACCCCCACGGCGCGCGCGACAAACTCCCCAGCCCCGGCTAGAGTTTCAGGGAGCCCCACCCGCACCGGGAGACCCTTCA
>CAVTDT010000015.1:0-6206 GCA_963733525.1 uncultured Alphaproteobacteria bacterium | reverse complement strand
TGTTCAAGGGCAAGAGCATCGCCGACGTGCTCGACATGACAGTCGAGGAAGGCGCCGAATTCTTCCGCGCCGTGCCGGCGATCCGCGAGAAGCTCGTGACCTTGGAGCGCGTCGGGCTCGGCTACACCCATATCGGCCAAGCGGCGACGACGCTGTCGGCGGCGAAGCGCAACGCGTAAAGCTCGCCAAGGAACTGTCCGCCGCGGCACTGGGAAAACGCTCTACATCCTCGACGAGCCCACGACGGGCCTGCATTTCGACGATGTGAGGAACTCCTCCACGTGCTGCACGGTTCGTCGACCGGGCAACACCGTACTCGTCATCGAGCACAATCTCGAAGTGATCAAGACCGCCGACTGGATCATCGACCTCGGCCCCGAGGGCGGCTCGGGCGGCGGCCGCGTGGTGGCCGCCGGCACGCCGGAGCAGATCGCCGAGGTGGCGCGAGCTATACAGGCCAGTATCTCCGCAGCTATCTCGCGCGAAGCGGGCAGAAGAAGCTCAAGCGGGCTTAGCAATGCCAGCCGCCATCCACATCATCGGCGGCGGCCTTGCCGGCAGCGAGGCGGCGTGGCAGGTCGCCGAGCCGGCGTTCCTGTCGTGCTGCACGAGATGCGGCCCGTGCGCGGGACCGAGGCGCATCTGACCGACGGGCTGGCCGAGCTCGTCTGCTCCAATTCCTTCCGCTCCGACGATCCCCGCAACAACGCGGTCGGCGTGCTGCATGAGGAGATGCGGCGCTGCGGCTCGCTGATCCTGCGGGCGGCGGATGCGCACAAGCTTCCGGCCGGCGGCGCGCTGGCGGTCGACCGGCATGGCTTCTCCGGCGCTGTCGAGGCGGCGCTGTCAACGCATCCCCTGGTCGCGATCGCGCGCGAGGAGATCGCGGGCCTGCCGCCGGCGGAGTGGAAGAGCGTCATCGTCGCCACCGGCCCTCTCACCTCGCCCGCTCTCGCCACGGCGATCCGCGAGCTCACCGGCGAGGATGCCCTTGCCTTCTTCGACGCGATCGCGCCCATCGTTCACCGCGACAGCATCGATATGTCCATGGCGTGGTTCCAGTCCCGCTACGACCGAAACGATACCGCCGATTACATCAACTGCCCCCTGGACAAAGAGCAGTACCTCGCCTTCGTCGCCGCGCTGCTGGCGGGCGAGACCGGCGATTTCAAGGAGTGGGAGAAGAGCACGCCCTATTTCGACGGCTGCCTCCCCATCGAGGTGATGGCGGCCCGCGGGATCGATACGCTCCGCTACGGGCCGATGAAGCCAGTGGGCCTCACCGATCCCCGCACCGGCCGGCGGCCCTACGCCGTCGTGCAGCTCCGCCAGGACAACGCGCTGGGCACGCTCTACAACATCGTGGGCTTCCAGACCAAGTTGAAGCATGGCGCGCAGAAGCCGGTCTTCCGCATGATTCCCGGCCTCGCCGGCGCGGAGTTCGCGCGTCTCGGCGGCCTCCACCGCAACACCTTCCTCAACAGCCCCAAGCTGCTGGACGGCGCTCTCCGCCTGAAGGCAATGCCGCGGCTGCGCTTTGCCGGCCAGATCACCGGCGTCGAGGGCTATGTGGAAAGCGCCGCCATCGGCCTCCTTGCCGGCCGGTTCGCGGCGGCCGAGCGGCTCGGCGCCGCCATCGATCCGCCGCCCGCCACCACGGCGCTGGGCGCGCTCCTCGCGCACATTACCGGCGGCGCGGACGCCGGCACCTTCCAGCCCATGAACATCAATTTCGGCCTGCTGCCGCCGCTGCCGGCAGGCGCGATCACCCGCGGCAACAAGGGCGAGCGCAAGCCGATGATGGCGCGCCGCGCGCTCGCCGATCTCGACCGCTGGCTTGGTCCCTCCCGCGCCGCGGCGGAATAGCGCCGGTCAATCGCGCTCGCAGGTCTCGGCGCTGTCGCTCTCCGTGGGCGTCGGCACCTTTGGCAGCCGCTTGATCTCCGACACATAGGAGCTGCGGGCAAGCTGGCGACGGAAATCGCGCAAAAACCTCGCCTTGCCCTCCGCCTTCGGCGGCCAGGCGGCATCCAGCAACTCGTAGGCCTGATCGGGATTGCCGGTGTAGATGAGGTCGAGCATGAGCAGCCAGAGCTGCGGCTCATAGGCCTCGATCTCGCCGGAGGCGCCAATACTCCAGTGCTCGCTGCCGCGGATCTTTGCAGCGAGCTGGTTGAGGAGCGCGCTCGGCAGCGGCGCCCGGCGCAGGCGCTCGCCGGCGAGCCGCCACCGGTCCCTTCGATAGCTCAGCACCACCCGGCAAGCCGGCGCTGTCGAAAAATCGGTTTTCCAGGTCGCGAAGGTCCAGTCGCGAGCCACATAGAACCAGGTACCGTCCCGGCGCTCGAACCTGCCCTCGCTGTTGCCGCCGAGGAGTGGTGCCGCGGGCCGCAGACGCGGGCCGAGGCCGAACAGCAACATCTCGAAGCAGCAGCCATTGCCGTTGCTGTAGCTGCTGACGGCGAGCATGGGCTCGCGGCTGCCCGTGAGGTCGGTGCCCATGGGGACGCCCTCGGCGAAGCCATAGGTTCGATCGCTGCCGCGATAGACCAGCTTACCCTCGAGCATTATTTCCAATCGGCCGGGCCAGACGCCGTCGCTGGGCTCCATGATCCGCGCGCTGTAGGGACCGAAGCGCTGCTCCTGCATGGCCGCGACGGAGCCGGCACCGGAAACCAGCGCGAGCACGGCGAGCATCGCCGCCAGAGGCCATCGCATCCCGTCACCTCGACATGTCCGCCCTATTCAATCCCTGATTCGCCGGAACCGTTCAATAGCGCCGGGTCAGCGCCGCCCAGGCGAGGCGCAAGCTGTTGCCGCCCCGCGGCAAGGCCAGGCGCGGATCGAAGACCTCAAAGCCGCCGCGCTCGAGGGTGCGGAGATAGGCGGCAGCCAGGCGCGCCGGCAGCAATGCCGGCAGTGCGGTCGGAGAAATATCGCGGGCCCGGGCGCGGGCCGCCATCAGATGATCGCGGGCGCGCCGGGCAAGCCGCCTCGCCGCAACGGCCAAGGCCGGCGTGGATTTGAGCTCGAAAAGCATGCCGAGCTCGAGGCCGACTTCGCCCGCGATATCGGCCGGGATGTATTGCCGGCGCGCGCGGGCGTGAAACGGAACGGCACGCAGCAGGCCGGTCAGCGCATAGGCGATGCCGACCTCGCGCGCCGCTGCTGTCGCCGCCGCGTCCCGCACTCCCAGTACTTCCAGCGCGAGAACCTGCAGCCGGCCGGAGCTGTCCGCGCAATAGGTCTCCAGGGCGGCAAGCGTCGCGGGCGGCTCGGGAGCGAGATCCAGCTCGCGCGCATCGATCAGCCGCTCGAACTCCTCGCGCGACAGGCCGAAACGCCGGATCGCTTCCGCGAGCGGCACCAACACCTCGTGCGGACGGACCGGACCGGTACCGTAGGCGGCCTCCAGCCCCTCGCGCCACCACTGCAGCCGGATGCGCCCCAGCATCGGCTCGGTGACGCTCTCCCGCGTCTTCGCCACCTCGTGATTGAAGGCATAGAGCGCCATCAGCGCCTCGCGTCGGCTGGCAGGCGCGAAGAGCGCGGTCAGATAGCGGTCGCGATCATACTGGCGGACCAACTCGGCAACCGGGGATAGTGCGATCATCGGACGAGACTAGGTGACGGACCGAAGGGCATTGATTGCTCAAAAGTTGAGCTATGGTAAGATAATTCCGAATCCTCAATACCCCAATGGTAGAGGTTCCAATGAAAAATCCACTGGATTTGCTTGGACAGACCGTCTTTCTCGGTTTCGTCTTGACGGTCGTCGTCGTCCTCCTCATCCACGCCATTCACTGACCGGAAGAAGGGGGAACACCATGGAACTCGTCTCATACGATTGGTGGACGTTCTGCTTTCGCTGGTTCCACATTCTGAGCGGCGTGATGTGGATCGGGCTGCTCTGGTATTTCAACTTCGTGCAAACGCCGTCGATGCCTAAGATCCCGGACGAGCAGAAGCCGGCGATCACCAAGGTCATCGCGCCGACGGCACTGTTCTGGTTTCGCTGGGGGGCGATGTCCACGATCGTCACCGGTCTGATCCTGGCTTGGCTCAATGGCTACCTCTTCAACGCCATCAAGCTCGGCATCGGTGACGGCACGCACAAATATACCGATATCGGTATCGGCATGTGGCTCGGCACCATCATGTGGTTCAACGTCTGGTTCATCATCTGGCCGAACCAGCAGAAGGTGCTGGGGATGGTCGAGGCATCGCCGGACGAGAGGAAAAAGGCGGCTCGCCTGGCCGGCCTGACCTCGCGGACAAACACCATGCTGTCGATCCCCATGCTCTACTGCATGGCGGGGGCAAGCCACTTCTACTGACAGCGTTTGCGGGAACCGGGGCCGGCGGCCCCGGTTCTTTTTTGGGCAGGGCGGTGGATTGCGAGGCCCGCCCGGGATAGGTAGGCTGCTCGCACCGACGATGTTACAGGCAACTCACTCGCTGAGGCGCGGCTCCCGCTCCATTCTCTGATCTCAACGCGATCCCATCCGATGGCTCGGGTTCCCTGAACCCGCGCTTTTTCCACTCCGGCGCCGCTTGCCGACGCCGGAGGCGCCGAGGCCTTTTCGGCTTCCGCGATCACCCCTGCGACCAGAAAGAGGACAGCATGGCATTCGAACTTCCCGCCCTTCCCTACGACAAGACCGCCCTTGAGCCGCATATGTCGGCCAAGACCCTGGAGTTCCATCACGGCAAGCATCACCAGGCCTACGTCACCAACCTGAACAATCTCGTCAAGGACACGCCGCTCGCCGGCAAGTCCCTGGAGGAGATCATCAGGGCAACCGCCAAGGACGAGGCCAAGGCGGGCGTCTTCAACAACGCTGCGCAGGTGTGGAATCACACCTTCTTCTGGAGCTCGATGAAGCCGAGCGGCGGCGGCGCGCCGGCGGGCGATCTGGCCCAAGGTGTCACGCGGGACTTCGGCGGTCTCGACAAGTTCAAGGAGCTCTTCAAGCAGGCCGCCGTCGGCCAGTTCGGTAGCGGCTGGGCCTGGCTCGTCGCCGACAAGGGTGAGCTCAAGATCGTCAAGACGCCGAACGCGGTGACGCCGATCACCTCGGGCCAGGTGCCGCTCATCACCTGCGACGTCTGGGAACACGCCTACTATCTCGACTATCAGAACCGGCGGCCGGATTTCGTCCAGACCTTCCTGGACAAGCTGGTCAACTGGGATTTCGCGGCGAAGAACCTCGCGTCGGTGAAATAGCTTCCGACTAAGACGCGACACCGGAAAGGCGGGCCCTGATCGGCCCGCCTTTTTCGTTGCCTTCACATCCCCGTGCGACAGTTCCGCCCCGCCTCGCGAGCAGCCCAGGATCGTGCTAGAGGTCGCCGATGGCATCGCTCCCGCGTCTCTCGCTGATCGCGATCGCTCTTGCCGCAACCGTCCCCGATCCGGTCGGGGCGGCAGAGCCGTTCGTCCTCGAGGCGAAGATTCCACTCGGAGAAATCTCCGGCCGCATCGATCATCTCGCCTATGACGCGGGCCGAGCCCGCGTCATCGCCGCCGAGCGCGGCAACGACAGCGTCGCGATTATCGATCTCGACCGCGGTTCCGTCGTTCATCGCATCGGCGGCCTCAAGGAGCCACAAGGCGTCGGCTATGTCGCGGAGACCGACAAGCTCTATGTCGCGAGTGCCGGCGATGGCTCGGTCCGCATCTACAACGGCGGCGATTTTGCCGCGGTGGGTCAACTCGATCTCGGGGATGACGCCGACAACATTCGCGTCGACCGCGCGGCGCGGCAAGTGCTGGTCGGCTATGGGACGGGCGGACTTGCGGTGATCGACGCTACCGTCGGTGGCATGCTCGCGAAATTTCCACTCGCCGTTCACCCCGAAAGTTTTCAGCTCGATCCCAAAGGTGGTCGGGTCTTTCTCAATCTCGCCGATCGTGGCGAGATCGCGGTGCTCGACCGCCAGACCGGCGTCATCGCCGCGCGCTGGCACGTGGCCGGGCGGGGCGCTAATTTTCCGATGGCGATCGACGAGCAGGGCGAACGCGTATTCGCCGTATTCCGCAGTCCACCGCACCTCGTCGGCTTCGCCGCCGAGAGCGGCGCGGTGATCGCTGATCTCGAAGTCTGCGGCGATGCCGACGATGTGTTTCACGACGCCATGCGAAACCGCCTCTACATCAGTTGCGGCGACGGGCATGTCGACGTGTTCGAGCAACAGCAAGATGC
>CAVTDT010000014.1:0-164914 GCA_963733525.1 uncultured Alphaproteobacteria bacterium | reverse complement strand
GAGCCCGCTGATCCCGGAGTCCGCGCGCTTCCTGCAGCACATGGGCCGCGGCGCCGAGGCGCGGCGCGTGCTGGCGCGCTTCGGCGCGGTCGTGCGGTCGCAGCCGAGCACGCCCGATGCCGAGGCCGAGCACGCCGACCACACGCCCTTGCCGCCGGCGGTTCCCGGCTACATCGGCACCCGATCGCGCTGACCTTGGCGGCGCTCGCCTGGGGCTTCGTCAATTTCGGCGTGCTGCTGTGGCTGCCGAGCTCCCTGGTGGCGGAGGGCCGCAGCGTCGGCCTCGCCGCCGCGATCATCGCCAAGTCCACGCTCTTCGCCGCCCCCGCGGTGGCGGTGGTGGCCTGGCTCTACAGCGCCTGGAGCACGAAGTGGTCCCTGGTGGCGATGGTCGCGCTGACCACGATCGGCCTCGTCGCGGTGCCGCTCGGCGAGATGGACATCCTGCCGATCCTCTCGAACCCGATCGTGCCGCTGGCCTTCCTCATCGTGGGCTCGACCGGCGTGATCTCGATCCTGCTGCCCTATACGGCGGAGAACTATCCCCTCAAGGTGCGCGGCCGCGCCACCGGCTGGGTCGCCGGCTGCAGCAAGGTCGGCGGATTGATCGCCCAGGCGCTGAGCGCGCTGGCATTGGTGCCGGCCCTCAGCCTTGCCGCGCTCGCGGTGGCATTGCCGGCGGCGCTGTCGCTGGCGCTCATCGCGGCGCTGGGCCGGGAGACAAGGAACCGCGACCTGCGTGAGCTTGAAGTGTCATCGGCGACGCTCTACCGGTCGCCACTGTCGGACGAGTGAGACCTCTACGCCGAGCTGGATCGGCTTTCGTGCGTCCTTCGACGCGCGGCCCAAGGGACCGCTTGCTCAGGATGAGGGAAGTAGGCGAGGCCATAAAGAAGAGCGCCTCATCCTGAGCAAGCGAAGCGCGTCGAAGGACGCGGGATGGCTGTGCAGCGCTTGCCCCGCCACTGCAACCCAACCGTCACCATGCGGTAAAATTCCGCGGACTAAGTTTCCCTGTCGATCTCTCTTCAATCAGAACGGTGGGGAAAACCATGACGTCCAAGATCTTCATCGGCGCCGCGCTCGGCGCCGCGGTGCTGGCGACCGTGCCAGGGAATGCGGCGCGCGCCGATCTCGACGACGGCGCGGTGCAGCATGTGCTGCTGATCAGCATCGATGGCATGCACGCCCTCGATTTCGCGAACTGCGCGAGCGGCGTCAACGGCGGCGCGCCCTATTGCCCGAACATGGCGGCGCTCGGCCACCATGGCGTGACCTACACCCAGACCTCGACCTCCAGGCCCTCGGATTCCTTCCCCGGCCTCACCGCGCTCGTCACCGGCGGCTCGCCGCGCTCCACCGGCGCCTTCTATGACGTGAGCTACGACCGCTCGCTCTCGCCGCCGCGCAAGACCACGCCCTACGGCATCGTCGGCGGCGCCGACCTCTGCCCGAGCGTGGTCGGAACCCAGGTGGGCTTCGACGAGGAGATCGACGTCGACCTCACCAAGATCGACGCCGGCGGCGGCATCAATCCGGACTTCCTGCCGCGCGATCCGAAGAACGGCTGCGAGCCCGTCTATCCCCACAGCTTCATCCGCGTGAACACCCTGTTTCGAGGTGGTGAAGGACGGCGGCGGCTATACCGCCTGGTCCGACAAGCACCAGTCCTACGAGCTGGTCAAAGGCACAGAGCGGCCTCGGCGTCGACGATTTCTACGCGCCGGAGATCAATTCGATCCCGGTGGCGCTGCCGCAGGTGAAGCTCGATGGCCTGCGATCCGCTGCCCGACCAGACCGCGGTCGCCGCCAGCAATGCCTGGACCGACAGCTTCGCCAATATCCAGTGCTACGACGAGCCTCAAGGTGCAGGCGATCCTCAACGAGATCGACGGCAAGGACCACGACCGGCGCCGTGAAGCCGCCCGGTGCCGAGCGTCTTCGGCATGAACTTCCAGGCGGTCAGCGTCGGCCAGAAGCTGGTGGAGAAGAGCGTCGGCCAGACCGGCGGCTATCACGACGCGACGGCACGCCCAGCGCCGGCGCTCCAGAGCGAGATCCAGTTCGTCGACAACGCTCGATCGGCAAGCTCGTCGAGCGAGCTGAAGCGACCGCGGTCTCTACGAACTAGACGCTGATCATCATCAGCGCCAAGCACGGCCAGTCGCCGATCGATCCCAAGAGCGTGCTGCGCATCCCCGCCGACACGCTCCGACCAGCCGCCCTCGGCGATCATCAGCCCCGCCGGCGTCGGCCCGAGCTTCCCGGGTGCAGGCGCTCGAGGACGACGTGTCGCTGCTCTGGCTCGCCGACAACAGCGCCGGCGCCACCAATGCCGCGGTCGCGCCGCTCGAGGCCAACGCCGCCACCATCGGCGCCGACGGCGGTGAGTTCTACTACGGGCCGAGCTGGTGCTGCTGTTCAACGATCCCTCGATCGACCCGCGCACGCCTGACATCATCGTCGCTCCCAAGGTCGGCGTCGTCTACACCGGCGGTAACAAGAAGGTCGCCGAGCATGGCGGCTTCGCCCATGACGACACGAACGTGATGATGCTGGTGGCGAACCCCAGCTACGATCCCGCACGATCAACAGCCCGGTCGAGACCGCCCAGATCGCGCCGACGATCGTGAAAGCCCTGGGCCTCGATCCCCAGCTCTGATCGCGGTGCAGAAGGAAGGGACGCAGGTGCTGCCGGGGCTGCACTTCGGCGGCGACAACGACCGGTTCTAGCCGCTGGCGATGTAACTACCCTCTCCGCCGGGATCGCGGCGGGGAGGGGAGAGCGAGACGAGGCGGGCGTTCCCGAATGGGGGCGCCCGCTTTGCGTTTCAGGAGCGCTCTCTCGGAGCTATAATTGTCGAAACCCGGAGGGAGGCGCTGGATGAGCTACACCGCCATCAATTTCGGCCAGAAGTTCAGACTGTTCGACGAGCAGTGGCAGCCCAAGGTCATCGCGGAGATGAACGACTACCAATTCAAGGTGGTGAAGCTGCAGGGCGACTTCGTCTGGCACGACCACAAGGACACCGACGAGACCTTCATCGTGATGGAGGGCACGCTGCGCATCGATTTCCGCGACGGCGCCGTCCACGTGTCGGCGGGCGAGATGTTCGTCGTCCCCAAGGGGGTCGAGCACAAGCCCTATGCGGAGCGCGAGGTGAAGATGCTGCTGATCGAGCCGCGGGGCGTGCTCAACACCGGCCACGAGGGCGGCGAACGGACGGCACAGAACGACGTCTGGATCTGAGGGCGCAGAACCGCAAGTTCGGCGCGTTCGCGCCTGGCTCGTCCGCGGCGCGATCACTCCGAGAGCTTGGCCTGCAGATCCTCTTTCTGCTGAACGAGACCGCCCATCTTTTCCTGCAGCTTCTCGGTCTGCTCGAGATCGGATGCCGCGACGGCGCGGTCATGCTGCAGCTCAAGCTCGCCGAGCTTCGCCTCGATCTCGGTGATCTTCTTCCTGATCTTGGCTTTGTCCATCGGTGTTCCCTTCGCGGGCTGTCGCACGAGATCACAATCTAGACGCGATCAGCGCTCTTTCGACCAGGCGCTCGGCCCAGCGACCCCAGGCGCAACCGCCAGGAGCCGATCCGGCCGATCCGCCGTGGTTTCCCGGAACATCATACATGATAAGTGCCATCGCTGGTGCGGCGCGCTCGTTTGAAGATTATGGGCCGTAGCTGGCGCTCATGTTCAACATTCCTCCGTGGATCCGCGCGCGCCCGACTGCACCGGCGGCACCAAGAAGGTCGCCGACCACGGTGGCTTCGCCCATGACGACACCACCGCGATGATGTTCCCGGTCGAGATCGCGCAGATCGCGCCGACGACCCTGAAAGTGCTAGGCCTGGATCCCCACGCTCTGATCGCGGTACAGAAGGGAGGGGCGCAGGTGCTGCCGGGGTTACACTTGGGCGGCGACCGCGATCGATTCCAGCACATAGCAGAGTAGCTACCCTCTTCGCCGAGATCGCGGCGGGGAGGGCAGGGCGAGGCGCGGTCGGCGTTGCCGGATGGGAACGCCCGTTTTGCGTTTCAGGGAGTATCGTACCTGTGGGAGCTGGGCATTATCGGCGTCGAGCACTACACGTGGATCGATGTGCTAACTAGTCCCTCGGCCTCGATCTTGAGTGCCATCTGAGCCGCGAGCTCTATGCAAAGATTTGAATGGACTGTGGGGGAGATTGTCCTCGAGAGTGCTTTTTAGCTAGTCTGTAAGTTAGTCCGTTGAGGCCTCAAGTTCCTTGTTCATGACGCGGACACGCAAACCAAGTCGCCCAGACAGAAATTCGATCGCGTCTAAGACAACGCCCCCAAAATGTGCGTCTGTTGTGTCCGCATAAATCGCTAGGAGGCTATCGAAGGCCTCGCGTGTACCTTGCGCAGCAATCATCTGCACGGCGCTTGAGGCTCCGTTGTAGGAGCAGCGCTTTACGATCATCTCGAGGACTGGTAGCTCTAGCAGGTGGCGTCGTTGTCGAAGCACCTCAATAGCATGGCCGATGGTGTGGGCGGCCTCCCAATCATCAAGATTGGCATCATTCGTGGACAAGATGCGCTCAATTCGATCGATAAGCCGCGTGTCACAGCCTGCGCGCTGAGTGCTGCTATGAGGACACTTTTCCCCAGGCCTGGACCGGCGATGACGACGACATGATCAACATTTGGCGCGGGAAAGAGTGACAAATCTATTTCGTCGGACCGTACGCCGATCATATGACGCGGTGTCTCGTCGTCGAAATCTGGCCGACGGGTTCGATCGTATCGAGTTGCCTTGGGCCACAGGAATTCCTGAGTTAGCCGCTTCACAACCGATGTTCCAGGAACCTCAATAACGGCCCGCTCTCGAAGGACGGCTCGATAGTGAGCTACGCCCCAATCACTGGGCTCGATGATTGCAATGTCGTGCTCGCTGTTCAGCCGATCCCGGAGCGTTACAGCGTCGAAGCTGCCCCGTACGCGGGATGCACCTCCAGCTATATCGCGGAGGATTGCAAGGAGGCGGTCGCGTGCAATCGGCGCTTCCGGCATCCAAAGGGGGGCGATATCGCGATCGATTATGTCATCCGGAAAAATCTCGACCTGCGTTCGGGAAAGTAGGCGATGAACGAACGATCGTCCCCGGCCGCTCTGTGCTAACGCAGCGACTATTGTTGATATAACCTGCTGCTGAGGCTCGGTAAGGCGACTACTGTACTCACCTTCGTCCGCAGCGCTTGTTGTTCGCTCGCAGCACGCGCGGAGATTAGTGGCCAGAACCGACGCTTCACCCAACACAAGTACGAGGTGATCGTCGACGCCGAAATCTGGATTATCCAGCTGTTGGGCAAAGCTCGTCCAGACAGCGTCCCAGGTTGCTGACGCCAAAACCATCGTGCGCTTCGCCTGGATGAAGCGGCGACCGCCATGGCCATATGCACAACAATGTCATCGACCGCTTGTGGTGCTTCCACTCTAACACGCGTGACGCGATCCCGTGCCGATCTGGCTCGCAAGTCGAGCATGCGGCCGAGATACAGGGCCGCGACGGTGTTTTGATAGCGGATTCCCGCCTGGGCGGCGGGACCTCCTGCCTCAACCACGTTTAGAACTCCTGCAAGCCCTCAATCTCGATCCAGTATTCCAATGCCGGTTGAGGCGCGGGCTCTCAACATAGATCTTCACCCTATAGTGGAAATCAGTGTCGGATTTTGCTGCGATTGAGCTGCTGCCGGTTCCAAAGACACCGAGTTTGGTGTTTTGATGGAACCGGAGGTGGGTCATGGAAAGACGAAAGTACACACGCGAGTTCAAGCTTGAGGCTGTGAGGCTGATCAGGGATCGCGGGGTGAGTGTGGCGCAGGCGTCCCGCGATCTGGGTGTTCACGGGACGGTGCTGCGCAACTGGGTGAAGGCATTTGCGGAGGATCCGCAGCAGGCCTTTCCGGGCCATGGGCAGATGAAGCCCGAGCAGGCCGAGATTGCGCGGTTGAAGCGGGAAGTGACGAAGCTCAAGGCCGAGCGGGACATTCTAAAAAAAGCCGCGGCCTACTTCGCGAAGGAATCGACGTGAAGTTCGGGTTCATCGCGAAGCACCGGGGGATCTGGCCGGCGGGATGGTTGTGCGGGGCGCTCGGTGTCTCGCGGGGCGGCTTCTATGCGTGGCTGGCACGGCCGCGCAGTCGGCGTGCCAGGAGCGACGAGGAGCTGGCTGCGAAAGTGCGGGCAAGCTTCGTTGCGAGCGACCGGACCTATGGCGCCAGGCGTGTGTGGCACGACCTGCTGGCCGATGGCGTTTCGTGCGGGCTGCATCGGATCGAGCGATTGATGCGGTCACAGGCCCTCAGAGCGCGGCCGCGACGGCGTCGCCTGCCGCTCGATCTGGGTGAGCGGCACTCGAGCGCTGTCGCACCCAATGTGCTCGACCGCAGCTTTGATGCCCCGGCGCCCAACCGCAAATGGATTGCGGACTTCACCTATCTCTGGACGGCCGAGGGCTGGCTCTACGTGGCCGCCGTCATCGATCTGTTCTCGCGGCGGGCGGTGGGCTGGTCGATGAGCGCCACGATGACGGCCCAGCTCGTCGCCGATGCGCTGATGATGGCGATCTGGCGCCGCGGCAAGCCCGGCGATCTGCTGCATCACTCCGATCGCGGCAGCCAGTACACCAGCGAGCCGTTCCAGCGCTTGATGGCCGATCAAGGGGTCACCTGCTCAATGAGCCGCTCGGGCAATGTCTGGGACAATGCGGCGATGGAGAGCTTCTTCTCGTCATTGAAGACCGAGCGCACGGCGCGCAAGACCTATCGGACGCGGGACGAGGCCAAGGCCGACGTGTTCGACTACATCGAGCGCTTCTACAATCTCAAACGGCGCCACTCGACGATCGGCTACCTCAGCCCTGTGGAGTTCGAAATGAAGGCCGGGTTAGCTTAAGCGGGTGTCAACCGAACCGGCAGCAGCTCAGATGGAGTTGAGCATGGTCGGTGAGCGTTCGGTTGAATTGTCGCTCCCCCTTGCCCATGTAGTTGGACTACGCAAAAAGCGTTCGACGCGACCCCAGAGCCGAAAGCCCACGCAACCACGTCGAGATGGCTTCGAACATGAAAAATACAAAACGAACCCAATTTTCCCGACCATTCCGCGCCGGCGCCACTGTCCTCGCCCTCTTGGCCCTCGTCGCCACGCCTGCGTTCGCCGACGAGCAGCGCATCGAGCTGCCAGACTCGCTCCGGCGTCACCCAGCCGTTCCTGGTGCTGACGCCCGCCGGCCCGCCGGTCGCGACCGTCGTGCTCTTCACCGGCGGAAACGGGATCGTGGGCAAGACCGGGCAGAATTTTCTGCTGCGGTCGCGGGGGAAGTTCGCGGCGGCGGGGTTTCTGGTGGCGTCGGTGGATGTGTCGTCGGATCACGCGGGCGGGCTCAATGCGATGTGGCGGGCGTCCTATGATCACGCTCAGGATGTGGCCGCCGTCATCGCCTGGCTCAGGAAGAAGGCGAATGTGCCGGTCTGGCTGATCGGCACCAGCACCGGCACGATCTCCGCCGCCAATGTCGCAGCCCGCCTCAAGGCGGGCGGCGCCGATGGGCTGGTGATGACCTCCACATTCGTGCCGCCGACCTCGCCGCCGCCGGCGATCGAGACCATCGTCGATGTCGGCGCGGTCGCGATCCCCACGCTCTTCGTCCACAACCGGGAGGACGCGTGCACCACCTCGCCCTTCGCGCGCGTCGCACCGCTGATGGCGCGCTTTACCCGCGCGCCACGCCGGGAGTTGATCGCGGTGAGCGGCGGCAGCCCGCCCCGGAGCGACGCCTGCGACGCGCTCTCCCGCCATGGCTACCTCGGCATCGAGGACGAGGTGGTGGGCGACATCGCGCGCTGGATCAAGGGCGGGTAGGGCGCGAGCATGGAAATGACGAAACGAAGCCAATTTGGAAGGGGGTGCGTCCTTCGACGCGCTTCGCTTGCTCAGGATGAGGGGATTTTCGGTTTGCCCTCTGGTACTTGGGAGGCACGCACCAGTGGTCCTCACCCTGGACAACCCGGCGGCCCTGCGACGGGCCGCCCCGAAGGGTCCGATCGCAGAGCGATCGGACGGGTTGTCCGCGTTTGCGCCGAGTTCGAAGGGCGCACCGCTGTTCGACGCCTTCGCGGGAAATCGCGCGCGCCAAAATCAGGTAGCATTTTGTCGCCTCTTCCGGCGCCCTCCGACCTCCGCCATGACATCGTCGTCGGCCTGTGCGAGGCTCGGGCTCTGACATGACACACGCCGATTTCGTCCATCTGCGCGTCCATTCCGCCTATTCGCTGTCGACGGGCGCGATCAAGGTCAAGGAGCTGGTCGAAGCTCTGCCAGCGCCACCGCATGCCGGCGGTGGCGATCACCGACACCGGCAATCTCTTCGGCGCGCTGGAATTCGCCACCGCCGCCGCCGAGGCGGGGGTGCAGCCGATCATCGGCTGCGAGCTGGCGATCCGCCGCGCGAGGCCGGCGAGCCGGCGGCGCGGCTCGCGCGGGTCGGGCCGGCGCCGGCGCCCGACAAGCTGGTGCTGCTGGTGCAGGACGAGGCAGGGCTATCGCCAACCTCCTGAAGCTGGTCAGCAAGGCCTTCCTCGAGAGCGACGCCGGCGAGGCGCCGCAGCTCGATCTCGCCGGCTCGAGGGCATGAGCGACGGGCTGATCGCGCTCACCGGCGGCCCGCCGGCCCGGTCGGGCGGCTGCTGGCGGAAGGCCAGGGCCGAGGCCGCGACGGCCGTGCTCGATCGCCTCGACGGCGCTCTTCCCCGGCCGGCTCTATGTCGAGCTGCATGCGCCACGGCCTGCCGGCCGAGGAGCGCATCGAGGCGCCGCTGATCGATCTGGCCTACGCCCGCAACCTGCCGCTGGTCGCCACCAACGACGTGCTATTTCGCCGACGCCGAGTTCTACGAGGCGCACGACGCGCTGCTGTGCATCGCCGAGGGCACGGTGCTGAGCGAGCCCGACCGCCGGCGCCTCACGCGCGGAGCATTGCTTCAAATCCGCGGCGGAGATGCGCGATCCTGTTCGCCGACCTGCCGGAGGCCTGCGACAACACGCTGGTGATCGCGCGGCGCTGCGCCTTCATGCCGGAGGCGCAGAAGCCGATCCTGCCGCCGTTCCCGGTCGCGCGCCGGCCGCACCGAGGAGGAGGAGCTGCGCGCCATGGCGCGTGCGCGGGCTCGAGGCGCGCCTCGAAGCGCAGGTCTTCACGGCCGAGATGAGCGAGGCCGAGCGCGCGGCGACGGCGACGCCCTATCGCGAGCGGCTCGACTTCGAGCTCGGCGTCATCATCAAGATGGGCTTCGCCGGCTACTTCCTGATCGTCGCCGACTTCATCCAATGGGCGAAGGCGCAGGGCATTCCCGTCGGGCCCGGCCGCGGCTCCGGCGCGGGCTCGGTGGTCGCCTGGTCGCTCACCATCACCGATCTCGATCCGCTGCGCTTCGGCCTGCTGTTCGAGCGCTTCCTCAATCCCGAGCGCGTGTCGATGCCGGACTTCGACATCGACTTCTGCCAGGACCGCCGCGACGAGGTGATCCGCTACGTGCAGCAGAAATACGGCCGCGACCGCGTGGCGCAGATCATCACCTTCGGCAAGCTGCAGGCGCGCGCGGTGCTGCGCGACGTCGGCCGCGTGCTGGAGATGCCCTACGGCCAGGTCGACCGCATCTGCAAGCTGGTGCCGAACAATCCCGCCAATCCGGTTCACGCTGGCAGCAGGCGATCGAGGGCGAGCCGCAGCTGCGAGGCGATGCGCGACGAGCGACGAGTCCGTGGCGCGGCTGCATGGACGATCGCGCTGCAGCTCGAGGGCTCTACCGCCACGCCTCCACCCACGCCGCCGGCGTCGTGATCGGCGACCGGCCGCTCGACGAGCTGGTGCCGCTCTACCGCGATCCGCGCTCGGAGATGCCGGCGACCCAGTTCAATCATGAAGTATGTCGAGCACGCCGGGCTGGTGAAGTTCGACTTCCTCGGCCTGAAGACGCTGACGGTGCTGCAGCGCGCCGCAGGAGCTGCTGAAGGCGCGCGGCGTCGAGCTCGATCTCGCGCATCTGCCGCTCGGACGATCGCCGAGACCTACGAGATGCTGGGCCACGGCGACACCGTCGGCGTGTTCCAGCTGGAAGGCCAGGGCATGCGCGACATGCTGCGCAAGCTGCGCGCCGACCGCTTCGAGGACATCATCGCCGTGGTCGCGCTCTATCGCCCGGGCCCGATGGACAACATCCCGCGCTACATCGCCGTGAAGCACGGCGAGGAGAAGGCGGACTATCTGCATCCCTCGCTCGAGGCGATCCTCGAGCGAGACCTACGGCATCATGATCTATCAGGAGCAGGTGATGCAGATCGCCCAGATGCTGGCCGGCTATCGCGCTGGGCGAGCGCCGATCTGCTGCGCCGCGCCATGGGCAAGAAGATCCAGGCGGAGATGGAGGCCCAGCGCGAGACCTTCGTCGCCGGCGCCGTCGCAGCGCAATGTCGCGCGCGCCACCGCCGAGCAGATCTTCGACCAGGTCGAGAAGTTCGCCGGCTACGGCTTCAACAAGTCGCACGCCGCGGCCTATGCGCTGGTCGCCTATCAGACCGCCTATCTGAAGGCCAATCATCCGGTCGAGTTCCTCGCCGCGTCGATGACGCTCGATCTCGGCAACACCGACAAGCTCAACGTCTTCCGCCAGGAATGCGACCGGCTCGGCATCAAGCTGCTGCCGCCCGACATCAACCGCTCGGGCGTCGACTTCACGGTGGAGCGGACGCGCGGAGGGCGCCGGCGATCCGCTACGCGCTGGCGGCGGTCAAAGGCGTCGGCGCCCAGGCGATGCGGGCGGTGGTCGCGGAGCGCGACGCGCAACGGACCCTTCAAGCGATCTCTTCGATTTCGCGCGCCGCCTCGATCTCAAGAGCTTCAACAAGCGGCAGTTCGAGAACCTCGCCAAGGCCGGCGCCTTCGACCGCCTGAACCAGAACCGCGCCCAGACCTTCGCCGCCGCGGAGATGCTGCTGCGCCATGCGAGCGCCGCCAGCGAGGAGCGCGAGAGCCAGCAGGTCAGCCTCTTCGGCGACGCGCCCGACACCGAGAGCCGCGGCGCGCTGCCCCAGGTGCCGGACTGGCCGCCGATGGAGCGGCTGCAGTACGAGTTCGAGGCGATCGGCTTCTATCTCTCGGCCATCCGCTCGACGCCTATGGGAAGAGCCTGGAGCGCCTCGGCGTCACCCGCTCGGCGGAGCTCGCCTCCCGCCTCGCCATGGGCGGACCGCCGCGCTACAAGCTCGCCGGCATCGTGGTCGGCAAGAAGGAGCGCACCTCGGCGCGCGGCAACCGCTTCGCCTTCGTGCAGATGTCCGATGCCAGCGGCTTCTTCGAGGTGACGGTGTTCTCCGAGGTGCTGGCGCAGTCGCGGGGCCTGCTCGATGCGGGCCAGCCGCTGCTGGTGACCGTCGACGGGCGCGCGGAGGAGGACAGCGTGCGCCTGACGGCGCAGCGCATCGAGCCGCTCGACACGGTGGTGGCGCAGGCGGCGGCGGGACTCAAAGTGTTCGTCTCCGCCCGCGAGGCGCTGACGCCGCTGAGCTCCCTCATCTCCCGCGAGAGCGGCGGCAAGGGCCGCGTCACCGTCGTGGTGCCGGTGCCGCCATCGCGCGAAGTGGAGATCGCGCTCCCCGGCGGCTTCCGCATCAGCCCCAAGGTGCGCGCGGCGGTGAAGTCGCTCCCCGGCATCCTCGAGGTGCTGGATGTGTGAGGAGTTGCGTGCAGAATTACCCTTACTTCGTCATGCCCGGCCTTGTGCCGGGCATCCACATGGTGAAGGCGAAAATTACGTGGATGGCACGGGACGAGCCCGTCCATGACGGCCGTTGCTGCGCGGCGCGAAGATGCCGGCGGCTGACCAGCTGACACTCGCGACCTAACGGGAGGCCAAGCATGCTGAAGATCTGGGGGCGCACGACCTCGTCCAACGTGCAGAAGGTGCTGTGGGGCTGCGCGGAGATGGGCATTCCCTTCGACCGCGTGGACGCCGGCCTGCACTTCGGCCGCACCAAGGATCCGGAATACCTGGCGATGAATCCGAACGGGCTGGTGCCGACGGTGGAGGACGGGAAAGTCATCCTCTGGGAGAGCAACACCATCCTGCGCTATCTTGCCGCGACGCGCGGTTTCGAGACGCTGCATCCGAAGGATCCGGTGGAGCGCGCCTATGTGGAGCGCTGGATGGACTGGCAGAGCGCCCATCTCTCGGCGCCGATGGCGACGCTGCTCTTCGGGTACTACCGCATGCCGCCGGAGCGCCGCGACGCCGGCGCCCTCGACAGCGCGCATAGCCGCTGCATCGAGCTGTTCCGGATCCTCGAGGGGCAGCTCAAGGACGGCAAGCCCTACCTCGCCGGCAAGGAGTTCTCGCTCGCCGACATCTGCAACGGCATCTTCGTCCATCGCTGGTACAACTATCCGGTGGAACGGCCGAGCATGCCGCACCTCAGGGCCTGGTACGACCGCTTGGCGACGCGGCCCGGCTACAAGACCCATGTCCTGCTGCCGATCAGCTAGAGTGTGGGAATTTTTTGCGCGAGGGTCGGGTCTCCCTTGCGAGACCGCCCTCCGGAGCGTGCGCCGCGTGTCATAAAACAATCGTGATCGGCGCAATCGGAGCGAGCCAGTATCATCCGCGCCTCGGGTCGGACGCTCGTGGGCCATGGTGAACTGCGCGCGCCGGAACAGAGGAGGGGAAGATAAAATGAGGCAGTATCTGCAGATCGGCGCCGCCGCGGCGGCAATCGCGGTGGTGGTGGGGCTGGGCGCCGCGGCGACCGCGGCCGAGGACCTCGCCACCGTCGTCAAGGAGCGCCAAGGCACGATGAAGCAGCAGAGCGAGGATCTGAAGGCGATCAAGGCCTATCTGGACGGCGGCGGCGACCAGGCCGACGGCGGTGCAGAAGGCGCAGGACCTGGTGGCGATCTCCGCCAAGCTGCCGGACATCTGGCCCGCCGGCACCAGCTCCACGGACATGCCCGGCAAGTCCAACGCCAAGCCGGAGATCTGGCAGGACATGGCCAAGTTCAAGGCGATCCAGGCGACGGTGAAGACCGCCGACGACGCGCTCCTCGGCGCGCTGCAGAAGGGCGACAAGGCGGCCGCGACAGCGGCCTTCGGCGATCTCGGCAAGAACGGCTGCGGCGCCTGCCACGGCACCTTCCGCGAGAAACTGAGCTAGGGGGAACATGAGGGCGGCGACGACGCGCAGATTCCTGGCGGCTCTCGCCGCCGCCTTCATCCTCTCCCCGCTGGGACCGACCGCCGCCGTCGCGGACGACGCGGCGGTGCAGCGCGGCGCCTACATCTTCGCCGCCGCCGACTGCACGGGCTGCCACACCGACGCCAAGAACGGCGGCAAGCCGCTCGCCGGCGGCCGCGCGCTGGCGACGCCCTTCGGCACCTTCTACGGCCCCAACATCACGCCGGACCCGAAGACCGGCATCGGCGACTGGACCGAGGCGCAGTTCCACCGCGCGCTCCGCGAGGGCATCAACGAGCACGGCCGCTACATGTTCCCGGTGTTTCCGTTCACGTCCTTCACCGGCATGACCGACGCCGACATCTCTGATCTCTGGGCCTTCCTCAGGACAGAGCCGCCGGTCGAGCAGCGCAACAAGCGCCACGACCTCACGCCGCCCTTCGGCTTCCGCTTCACCCTGGTGTTCTGGCGCCTGCTGTTCTTCCGGCCCGGCCCGCTGCCGCCGGATCCCGCCCATGACGCGGAGTGGAACCGCGGCAACTATCTCGCCAACGCGGTCGCCCACTGCGGCGAGTGCCACACGCCGCGGAACTTCCTCGGCGGACTCAAGACCAGCCAGGCCTATGCGGGCAATCCCGCCGGACCCGACGGGCAGAAGGCCCCCAACATCACGCCCGATCCCGCGAAGGGCATCGGCAAGTGGAGCGTCGCCGACGTCGAGACCCTGCTGAAGACCGGCCAGACGCCGGACTTCGATTTCGTGGGCTCGGGCATGGCCGAGGTGGTGAAGGGGACGAGCCAGCTCACCGACGCCGACCGTCACGCCATCGCCGTCTACCTCAAGACCCTGAAGCCGGTCCCGGGCAGCTAGAAGTTCCACGCGCGCCTCCGGCCTATGATGGGCCGACAAGATCGAAGCCAGGAGGAACGGCATGGATTTCGGGCTCAAGGGCAAGACGGCGCTGGTGTGCGCGGCGAGCAAGGGTCTCGGCAAGGGCTGCGCCCTGGCGCTCGCCGGCGAGGGCGTCAACCTCACCATCCTCGCCCGCGGCAAGGACGCGCTGGAGGCGACCGCCGAGGAGATCCGCAAGACCTACGGCGTCAAGGTGACGACGGTCGCCACCGACATCACCACGCCCGACGGCCGCGCCGCCGCCCTCGAGGCCTGCCCCCAGCCGGACATCCTCGTCAACAACGCCGGCGGCCCGCCGCCCGGCGATTTCCGCGAGTGGGATCGCGACATCTGGATCAAGGCGCTCGACGCCAACATGCTGACGCCGATCGAGCTCATCCGCGCGACCGTCGACGGCATGATCGGCCGCCGCTTCGGCCGCGTCGTCAACATCACCTCGAGCTCGGTGAAGGCGCCGATCGAGATCCTCGGCCTCTCCAACGGCGCGCGCTCCGGCCTCACCGGCTTCGTCGCCGGCGTCGCGCGCAAGACGGTGAAGTACAACGTCACCATCAACAACCTGCTGCCGGGCGCCATGGATACCGACCGCCTGCGCTCCAACATCACGTCGACCGCGCGCAACCGCAACATCAGCGAGGACGAGGCGCGCGCCGACCGCATCGCCACGATCCCCGCCGGCCGCTTCGGCAACATCGAGGAGTTCGGCGCCATCTGCGCCTTCCTGTGCAGCCAGCAGGCGAGCTACGTCACCGGCCAGAACTGGCTCTGCGACGGCGGCGCCTATCCCGGGACCTACTAGGTCGTTCCCGCCAGCTGCTTGCGGAGCTCGGTCTTCAGCACCTTGCCGTAGTTGTTCTTCGGCAGCGCGTCGACGAAGACGTAAGCGCGCGGCCGCTTGAAGCGGGCGATGGCGGCGAGGCAGAGCCGGTCGAGCTCCGCCTCGGCGATGGTGGCGCCGGGCCCGGCGACCACGAAGGCGACGACCTCCTCGCCCCAATCCGGATGCGGCGGCCGACCACGGAGACTTCCCGCACGCCGGGATGCCGCAGCAGACCTCCTCGACCTCGCGGGGATAGATGTTGGTGCCGCCGGAGATGATGAGATCCTTGGAGCGGTCCTTGAGCGTCAGGAAGCCGTCGGCATCGAAGCTGCCGACATCGCCGGTATGGAGCCAGCCGCCGCGCAGCGTCTCGGCGCTCGCCTTCTCGTCGCGCCAATAGCCCGCCATCACCACGTCGCCGCGGGCCAGACCTCGCCGTCTCGCCGACGGGGAGGTCGCGATCCTCGTCGTCGACGACGCGGACCTCGACGTCGGTGCGCGGCAGGCCCACGGAGCCCAGGCGCTCGAGCCAGCGCGGATGCGTCGCGGTCGGCATGTGATCGCCTTGGAAAGCGCCGTGATCGTCATCGGCGCCTCGCCCTGGCCGTAGATCTGCACCAGCCGCGGCCCCAGGATGTCGAGCGCCTTCAGCGAGATCCGCGACATACATCGGCCCGCCGCCGTAGACGATGGTCTTGAGGTCGGAGAGATCCGCGCCGGAAACCGGGCGTCGCCGATGAGCCGCGTCACCATGGTGGGCGCGGCGAAGAAGCTGACACCGGTCCAGTGGCCGAGCGAGGGCGGCGATCTCCGCGGGATCGAAGTGCCCGCTCTCCGGCAGAGGTTGTTGGCGGCCTTGGCGATATGCGGGAGCGCGTAGAGGCCGGAGCCGTGGGAGAGCGGTGCCGCATGCAGGATCGCATCGTCGGGCGAGACCGCATCGACGTCGGCGTAGTAGCTGAGGCTCGCCATCAGCAGATTGCGATGGGTGAGCACGGCGCCCTTCGGCCGGCCCGTGGTGCCGCTGGTGTAGAAGAGCCAGGCGGGATCGTCCGGCGCGCGCCGCACGAGGTCCATGCCGGCGTGCCCGAGCATGCGCTTCCAGTCGGCATCGCCCGCGATCACGACCCGCGCGAGGCCAGGCAGATCCTGCTGCAGCGGCGCCACGGTCTCGGCGAGATCGGGGCTGACGAAGGTGAGACGCGCGCCGGAATGATCGAGGATGTAGCGGAACTCCTCGCGGTGCAGCTTGGCGTTGATCGGCACGGCGAGGAGCCCGGCATGCCAGACCGCGAAGAGCGCCTCGAGATATTCCGGCCGGTTGGTCATGGCGACGGCGACGCGCTCGCCGGGCGCCATGCCGGGGACGGCGAGCAGCGCTCCTGCCAGCGACCGCACGCGGGCGGCCCATTGGCGATAGGTCAGGCAGACGCTGGTGCCCCGGGACACGGCGGATCGGTCGGCGAAGGCCTTGCCGTTCTGCTCGACCCAGCGGGCGATGTTCATCGGCAATCCTCTCCCAGGTGGGTAGCATGGCGTACGCCGCCGGATCTGTCATGACGGTTGCCTTGACGGGCGGTGGCAGCAGGGGGAGGGTGCCGGCAGGAGGGGGCCGCAGGAGGAAATCGCCGCGATGATCGATCGGGAGCACTGCGAGGAACTCGATCGCCGCGATCCCCTGGCGAGGTACCGGGATCGCTTCCTGCTGCCGGAGGGCGTTCTTTACCTCGATGGGAATTCCCTGGGTGCTCTGCCGAAAGCGGTGCCGGAACGCCTGCGGCAGGTGGTGGAGCGCGAGTGGGGCCAGGGGCTGATCCGCAGCTGGAATTCCGCGCATTGGATCGATCTGCCGCGGCGCGTCGGCGACAAGATCGCGCCGCTGATCGGCGCCGCGCCGGGCGAGGTGGTGGCCGCGGACAGCACGTCGGTCAACCTGTTCAAGCTGCTTTGCGCGGCGCTGGAGATGGCGCCCGAGCGGCGCCTGATCCTCTCGGAGGCCGGCAACTTCCCGACCGACCTCTATGTCGCCGAAGGGGTGCGCGATCTGCTGGGACGCGGCCACGAGCTGCGGCTCGTCGAGGCGACGGAGCTGCCGGGCGCGCTCGACGAGCAGGTCGCCGTGATGATGCTCAACCCATGTCGATTTCCGCAGCGGCTATCGTCACGACATGCCGGCACTGACCGCTGCCGCGCATCGGAAGGGCGCACTCACGCTTTGGGATCTCTCGCATTCCGCTGGCGCGATGCCGATCGCTCTCGGTGCGGCGGGCGCCGATCTCGCCGTTGGCTGCGGCTACAAATATTTGAATGGCGGCCCGGGTGCTCCCGCCTTCCTTTATGTGCGCCGCAACCTGCAGGATCGCATCCGGCCGCCGCTCTCGGGCTGGATGGGTCACCGCGAGCCCTTCGCCTTCGTCGCCGGGTATGCGCCTGCCGACGGCATCGGCCGCAATCTCTGCGGTACGCCACCGGTGCTGGCGATGGCGGCGCTCGATGCCGCGCTCGATCTCTGGGCGGAGGTCGATCTCGATGCCGTCAGAGCCAAGAGCGTGGCGCTCGCCGAGCTCTTCATATCCTCCGTCGAGGAGCGTTGCGCCGGCTTCGGTTTAACCTTGGCTTCACCACGATCGGCGGAGCATCGCGGCAGCCAGGTCTCGTTCCGGCATGCCGGGGGTTACGCGGTTATGCAGGCGCTGATCGCACGCGGCGTGATCGGCGATTTTCGCGCGCCCGACCTCATCCGATTCGGCTTCACGCCGCTCTATTTGCGCTTCGTCGACGTCTTTGAAGCCGCGATTTCGCTGACGGAAATCCTGCGCGAGCAACTCTGGAATCGCCCGGAATATCGGCGCCGCACGGCGGTGACGTAAACATCAGGTTGGTCTCAATCTTGACATTGGCTATCCTCAAAGGGCGCGGCTCACTCTCGCCCGAACGGGGAAGAGAAAAGCCACTAAGAGAGAGGAGCAGTCATGGCAATGATCGATGATCTCCGCGGGACCTGGGCCGGGGCAGCCGGGCGCCGCAAATCCGAGCCGATGGAGATCGTGATCGGGCGACGCTTCGTCGCCGCCCAATATCGCAAGCTGGTGTGGGAGGTCGTCTCGATCTCGCGTCATTTCAACGATCCCATCGCGCACGTCCAGCTCGCGCGGGTCGGATCGCCGCTCGATACCAAGACGGTGTCGGCTGCGGTGCTTGTGGACCGGCGCTTCTACGAGGCGGTCGGCCAGCGCTGAGTCGCTCGAATCCTTCTAGAACTTTTCTTAATCGACCGGGACTAGCGTTACCGGAAGTCCGATAGCGCAGGTGGCCTGTGGCCTCCGCGCTTGACCGGCTTGCTGCAGCGCAGTAAAGGTGAGACGTGAAGTTCTCGCACCCGGAGACCGCTCTCAAGCGGCTGACGACTCTGGGAAAACCGGCGCCCTCGATTGCCTCGTCCGGTTCCCCCCTCAACCACTCTCAGCGTGGACCTGTTTCCTGTAGTGGTGCCGCTGCAGGATTCGCCGGCTAATCCATGCTCTATACCGCCTATCAAGTTCACAGCGACGTTCTGGCGCCGGTCCGCCTGATGGCGGAGGCGACGCGGGGCTGGCTGCAGCATCCTTGGCCCATGGTGGGCGGACACCCTGTCGTGCGAGGGATGGCCGCGGCCTGCGAGCTGATGGCGCGCGCCGGTATGTCGCACCAGCGACCGGCCTTTCGCCTATCCGAAACAACCGTGGCGGGAAAAACCGTTGCTGTGCATGAGGAGGTCGCGAGCGAACATCCATTCTGTACGCTCCTGCACTTCCGCAAGGAGATCGCCGTCGAGCAACCGCGCGTGCTGGTGGTGGCGCCGCTCTCCGGGCATTTTTCGACGCTGCTTCGCGGCACCGTCGAAGCCCTGCTGCCAGACCATGATGTTTATCTCACGGATTGGATAAATGCGCGCAATGTGCCGTTGCTGCACGGTCGCTTCGATCTCGATGACTACATCGACCTCGTGATCTCGAAGCTGCGCGTGCTCGGGCCGGAAACCCACGTCGTCGCGGTATGCCAACCCTCGGTGCCGGTGCTGGCCGCGGTCGCGTTGATGGCGGCGGACAACGATCCCGCGGCGCCCGCGTCGATGGTGCTGATGGGGGGGCCGATCGATACCAGGGTTAACCCGACCGCGGTGAGTACGTTCGGCGAACAGCACACTCTCGACTGGTTCGAGCGCCACGTCGTGGCGACCGTGCCTAGCCGCTATCCCGGTGCCTTCCGTCGCGTCTATCCCGGCTTTCTTCAGCTCGCGGGTTTCGTGAGCATGAACCTCGAGCGCCATGTCTCGGCGCATGTGGATCTGTTCCGACATCTCGTGCGCGGCGACGGCGAGAGCGCGCAGGCGACCAAGAGCTTTTATGACGAATACCTGAGTGTGATGGACCTCCCGGCCGACTTCTATCTCCAGACCGTGGAGCGCGTGTTTCAGCAGCACGCCTTGGCCACCGACAAGTTCGTCTCCCGGGATCGCAAGGTTGAGCCGCAGGCGATAACCCGCACGGCGCTGCTCTGCGTCGAGGGCGAGAAAGACGACATTTGCGCGGTGGGGCAGACCCACGCGGCCCTCGATCTCTGTAGCGGCATCCCGGCCGGGCGCCGGGACTATCATCTGCAGCTCAAGGTCGGCCATTACGGCGTCTTCAACGGCAGGCGCTGGCGCGACGAGATCCTCCCGAAGGTACGTGACTTCATCCGCGCGAACGGGTGAAATATTGTCAGCGCCGGGCTGATGACGTCCCGGCAACGAAAATTCGGGTAGCACTCGGGAGGGTCGGCCATGGCCGCTGCGGCCAAGAAAGTAATCATTACCTGTGCGGTGACGGGGTCGATCCATACCCCGACCATGAGTCCCCATATCCCGCTGACGCCGGACGAGGTCGCGAGCCAGGCCATCGGAGCGGCGGAGGCGGGTGCGGCCATCCTCCATCTGCACGCCCGGGACCCCAAGGACGGCCGGCCGACCCCGGATCCAGCCGTCTTCATGCAGTTTCTTCCCCGCATCAAGCAAGCCACTGATGCGGTGGTAAATATTACCACCGGTGGTGGTCATGGGATGACTCTCGAGGAGCGGCTCGCGGCGCCGCTGAAGGCGTCGCCGGAGATGTGCTCGCTCAACATGGGCTCGATGAACTTCGGCCTCTATCCCATGCTGGCGCGCTACAAGGAATGGAAGCACGAATGGGAGCCGAAGCACCTCGAAGCTTCACGAGACTTCATTTTTAGGAACACATTCAAGGATATAGAGTATATTCTTAAGAATTTAGGCGAAGCACATGGCACCCGCTTCGAGTTCGAATGCTACGACGTTGGCCATCTCTATACGCTGGCGCACTTCCTCGACCGCAAGCTGGTGAAACCGCCGCTCTTCGTGCAAACCATCTTCGGCATCCTCGGCGGCATTGGCGCCGATCCCGAGAATCTCGTCCACATGAAGCACATTGCCGACAAGCTCTTCGGCGAGGACTTCTATTGGTCGATCCTGGCAGCCGGCCGGCACCAGCTGCCCCTCGTTACCATGGGCGCCATCATGGGCGGCAATGTCCGGGTCGGGCTGGAGGACTCCCTCTACATCGGCAAAGGCCAGCTCGCCCAGTCCAATGCCGATCAGGTCCGTCGCATTCGATCGATCCTGGAGAACCTCTCGCTGGAGATCGCGAGCCCGACCGAAGCGCGCCAGATGCTTCATCTCAAGGGCGGCGACCGGGTTACCTTCTGACGGCAGCGCGATGATCGACAAGCGCGTACGCAGCCTCGCCGAGGCGGTGGCCGGCGTTAAGGATGGGTCCACCATACTCTGTGGCGGCTTCGGCATGTCCGGGGCACCAACGGAGCTCCTGGATGCGTTGGTGGAGCAGGGCGCAAAGGATCTCGTGGCGGTTGCCAACAATGCCGGCAATGGCGATTCCGGTCTGGCGGCGCTGATTGCCCATGGCCGGGTGCGCAAGATCATCTGCTCCTATCCCCGCTCCGACAATCCGCACCAGTTCGAGCGAGCCTACCAGGCGGGCCGACTGGAGTTGGAGCTGGTGCCGCAGGGAACGCTTAGCGAACGCATGCGCTGCGCGGCGGCGGGGCTCGGTGGTTTCTATTCGCCGGTCTCGGTCGGAACCCAGCTCGCCGAGGGCAAGGAAGTGCGTGAGATCGACGGTCGTTTATACGTATTCGAGAAACCTCTGAAAGCGGATGTGGCCTTCTGCAAGGCGCATCAAGCCGACCGCTGGGGCAACCTCGTCTATCGGAAGTCGTCTCGGAACTTCAACCCCGTGATGGCGATGGCCGCGGACCTGACGGTGGTGCAGGTCAAAGAATTCGTCGAGCTGGGCTCCATCGAGCCGGAATGCGTGCATACGCCGGGTATTTTCGTCGATCGCGTGGTGAAGCTGGGAGGTGCCCGATGAAACCCCTAAGCCGGCGGCAGATCGCCTGGCGCGCCGCCCAGGACATGACCGACGGATCCTACGTCAATCTCGGCATCGGGTTGCCGACCCTGGTGGCCGATTTTATCCCCTCCGATCGCGAGATCGTCTTCCACAGCGAGAACGGCATTCTCGGCCTCGGCAAGGCGCCGCCGCCAGAGGAGGCCGATCCCGATCTCATCAACGCCGGTAAGCAACCGGTAACCTTGCTGCCGGGAGGCTCGTTCTTTCACCATAACGACGCCTTCGTGATGATCCGCGGCGGACATATCGACGTCTCGCTGCTGGGGGCCTTCGAGGTTTCCGGCACGGGAGATCTCGCGAACTGGGCGACCAACGATCCGACCTTTCCGCCGGGTGTCGGCGGCGCGATGGATCTGGCGGCAGGCGCCAAGGAGGTGCGTGTCCTCCTCGAGCACACCACCAAGTCCGGCGAGCCACGCATTCGTAACCGCTGCACCTATCCCCTGACCGCGCCGCGGTGCGTTAAGCGCATCTATACCAACCTCGCCGTTCTCGATGTCACCCCCGATGGACTGGTGGTGCGCGAGATGGTCGAAGGCATGAGCCTCGACCAGTTACAGACAATGACGGAGCCAGTCCTAAGGCTTGCGAACGACTGGCAGAAGCTGGCGCCGCCGGCGATCTAGCCACGGCATCTGTCATAGAGCTGTCATCGACGGCCTCTAGTGCTTCGTTTCGCCGGGGGATGCGCGGTCGCCGATGTCGCGGCGCAGGGCGGAGGGGATTTATGACGAATAGCAGCCGATTTCTGCCACTGGGTGCCGTGCTCTTGGCGCTTGCCGCGGGTCCCGTGCAAGCCCAGTCCAGCGCGCCGCCGTCGGCGCCCAAAGGTATCGAGAAGATCGAGCACATCGTGGTCGTCTATCTCGAGAATCACAGCTTCGATAATCTTTTCGGCAATTTCCCGGGAGCTGACGGACGCTCACGTGCGGGCAAGACAGCGATTCAGGTCGACAAGGATGGCAAGCCCTACAAGTTGCTGCCTCCCGTCTTCAATAGCGCCCGCAAGGAACCAGACCCTCGCTTTCCGGCCAAGCTGGCGAACCGCCCGTTCTTGATCGACAAATACGTTCCCCTCGACGCGGCGTTTCCGGACGCCATCCACGCCTACTACCACGAGATCGCTCAGATCGACGGCGGCAGGATGGATAAGTTCGCGGCCTATTCCGATGCCGGCGGGCTGGTGATGGGCTATCAGAACGGCAGCAAGCTCGCGATCTGGAAATATGCCAAGGAGTACGTGCTCGCCGACCACTTCTTCCATGCCGCCTTCGGCGGCTCGTTCCTCAATCACTTCTGGACCATTTGCGCCTGCACGCCGCGCTATGAGAACGCCCCGGATTCGATGCGCGCCACCTTCGACGCTGAGGGCAACTTCATCAAGGACGGTCAGGTGACCAAGGACGGCTACGCCGTCAACACGACCCAGACGGTGTTTCAGCCGCATTCGCCGAAAATCACCGACACGACCTTGCTGCTGCCGCCGCAAAGCGCGAAGACGATAGGTGACGAGCTCTCGGAGAAGGAGATCTCCTGGGCGTGGTACTCCGGCGGCTGGAACGATGCCGTCTCGGGCAAGGCGAGCGCCGACTTCCAGTTCCACCACCAGCCCTTCGCCTATTTTGCCAAGTTCGGCGACGGCACCGAGGCCAGAAAGCAGCACCTGAAGGACGAGACGGACATGATGGCCGAGCTCGGCAAGGGCACGCTGCCGGCGGTGGTGTTCTGGAAGCCGATCGGCGAGCACAACGAGCATCCCGGCTATGCCTCGACCCTCGCCGGCGACCGTCACATGGCCGAGGTGATCGAGAAGATCCGCAAGAGTCCGATGTGGAAGAGCACGGTCATCATCGTGACCTATGACGAGCATGGCGGACTCTGGGACCACGTGGCACCGCCCAAAGTCGATCGCTGGGGACCGGGTTCGCGGGTTCCGACGGTGATCATCTCGCCGTTCGCCAAGCGCCATACGATCGACCACACGTTCTACGACACCACCTCGATCCTGAAGCTGATCGAGAGCCGGTACGGCCTGAGCCCGCTGGGCACCCGGGACGCCCAGGCCAACAATCTGGCGCGCACGCTCAATCTCGCCGGTCGCTAGGCCGTGCTGGGGCGCGGGGAACTCAGATCCTCTTAGGGTTACTGCTCGGCAACGTTGCGGCGGGCGGGGCCACCGCACCTCTGCCGGCTATCCTATGTGGCTGCAATCGTGTAATATGCGCGCAATCATCGCTCGACTGGCGCGGCGGCGCCAAGGAGGAGCGGGAGGGCAACCGCGGCACCTTCAATGCCGCAGCACAGGAGGGCTAGAAGACATCATGCAACGACGTTCATTCATACGAGCGGGCGGCCTCGGTTTGGCGGCGACCACCATCGCGGCTCCGGCCATCGCCCAATCCTCGCCGGAGCTCAAGTGGCGCCTGGCGGCCAGCTGGCCCAAGAGCCTGGATACGCTTTTCGGCGGAGCGGAATATCTTGCCAAGCGCGTGGCAGATCTGACCGATAACAAGTTCCAGATCCGGACCTTCGCCGGCGGCGAGATCGTGCCGCCGTTGCAGGTGCTCGATGCCGTGCAGAACAACACCGTCGAGCTCGGCCATACCGCGAGCTACTACTATGTCGGCAAGGACCCGACCTTCACTTTCGACACCACGGTGCCGTTCGGGCTCAACACGCGTCAGCAGAATGCGTGGATGTGGCACGGCGGAGGTCTCCAGCTGCTGCGCGACTTCTTCAAGGATTACAATATCTACAACATCCCTGCCGGCAACACGGGCGCGCAGATGGGCGGCTTTTTCCGCAAGGAGATCAAGACCGTCGATGATCTCAAAGGCCTGAAGTTCCGCATCGGCGGCTGGGCCGGCAGCGTGCTGGTGAAGCTCGGCGTGGTGCCGCAGGTGATCGCCGGCGGCGATATCTATCCCGCGTTGGAGAAAGGCACCATCGATGCGGCCGAATGGGTCGGTCCCTACGATGACGAAAAGCTCGGCCTCTACAAGGTGGCCAAATACTACTACTACCCAGGCTGGTGGGAGGGGAACGCGCAGCTGTCGCTCTACGTGAATTTGGAGCAGTGGAACAAGCTGCCGAAGCCCTACCAGGCGGCCCTCGAAACCGCCTCAGCGGAAGCTCGCAACTGGATGGTCGGCAAGTATGATGCCGACAATCCTGCAGCATTGCGACGCCTGGTGGCGGGGGGCACGGAATTGCGACCGTTCACGCAGCCAGTGCTCGAGGCGTGCTTCAAGGCGGCGAACGAACTCTATGACGAGACCTCGGCGAAGAACCCCAAGTTCAAGAAGATATACGAGAACTGGAAGCCCTTCCGCGGCGAGGAGGAACTCTGGTTCCAGGTCGGCGAGCAGTCCTTCGACAATTTCATGCTGCGGCACCAGGAGGGTAAGAAGACCTGACCGCTCAAGACATGAGAAGCGAAAAGCCCCGCTTGAAGCGGGGCTTTTTGTTCGTGTCCTATGGCCAGGCGCAGGTTCTATTTGGTCTCGATTTGCAGCGGCTGATCAGTGTCGCTCTGATCAGGCTGCTGAATCTCGATCTTGACCTTGTTTGGGTCGATCTTTGGACCGGTGTCGAGGCCCGCCAGCACCAGCGACGGGAAGGTGATCACCGCCGCCACCATGATGAGCTGGATCGCGACGAAGGGTACCGAGCCCCAGTAGATCTGCCCGGTAGTGACGGGCGCCAGGCGCCTGCTGGTCATGCGATCGGTGTATTCGCTGCTGGGAGCTACGCTGCGGAAGTAGAACAGCGCGAAGCCGAATGGCGGATGCATGAACGACGTCTGCATGTTGACGCCGAGCAGCACGCCGAACCAGATGAGGTCGATGCCCAGCTTCTCCGCGACCGGCCCCAGGAGCGGCACCACGATGAATGCCAGCTCGAAGAAATCCAGGAAGAACGCCAGAACGAACACCATCAGATTGACGACGATGAGAAAGCCGATTTGGCCTCCCGGCAGGCTGGTAAGCAGGCTCTCCACCCAGAGATCGCCGTTGACGCCGCGAAACACCAGGCTGAACACCGTCGATCCGATGAGGATGAAGATCACGAAGCAGGAAAGCTTCGCCGTGGTGTCCATCGCCTGTCGCAGGAGCGACCAGTCGAGGCGGCGATTGGCCAGCGCCAATAGCAGCGCGCCGGCCGAGCCCATGGCGCCGCCCTCGGTTGGCGTCGCAATACCGATAAAAATTGTGCCGAGCACGAGGAAGATGAGGGCGAGCGGCGGTGTCATCACGATCACCACCTGCTGCGCCAGCCGGCTCAGGAGTCCGAGCTTCAGCAGCTTGTTGGCGAGGGCGAAGAGGTAGGTGACGAGCCCGACCAGGCCGCAGGCCCAGATCGGGTGCATGTAGTTGGAGAGCAGGTAGCCTGCGACGATCGCCACGCCGACGGTGACACCGAGAGAGGCATATCCGGTCTTGCCGCTTTCCTCCCGGATCGTAATGGCTTCGTAGCGGGAGCGCTGGAGCGGCTTTCGGCTTGATCAGCGTGACGATGGCGACATAGACGGCATAGAGCGCGGCCAGAGTAAGGCCCGGAATGAACGCGCCCTGGTACATGTCGCCGACCGACTTGCCGAGCTGGTCCGCCATGACGATCAGCACCAGGCTGGGCGGAATGATCTGCGCCAGGGTTCCCGAGGCCACGATCACGCCCGCGGCCAGGCGGCGGTCGTAACCGTAGCGCAGCATGATCGGCAGCGAGATCAGACCCATGGAGATCACCGACGCCGCCACCACGCCGGTGGTGGCCGCCAGGAGCGCGCCGACGAATACCACCGCATAGGCGAGGCCGCCGCGCAGGCGTCCGAACATCTGGCCCACGGTATCGAGCAGGTCCTCCGCCATGCCGCTGCGCTCGAGGATCAGACCCATGAAGGTGAAGAACGGCACCGCCAGCAGGGTGTCGTTGCGCATGATTCCGAACACGCGCTCGGGCAGGGCCTGGAGGAGCTCCGGCTTCAGCAGTCCGAGGTCGATGGCAAGCAGGCCGAAGAGCAGGCCATTGGCGGCAAGGGAGAAGGCGACGGGATAGCCGATCAACAGCAACAGCACCAGCGCTCCGAACATCATCGGCGCGATGTTGGCGATCAGGAAGGTGCTCATGGCTCAGTTGCCGGCATGTTCGGTGTGGGGGTCGACGGCCTTTTCAGTCGGATCCGGCGCGACGCCGGCGAGAAACGCGATCCGCTTGATGATCTCTGAAATGCCTTGGGCGGAAAGCAGGAAGAATCCGACCGGAATCAGCAACCGCGCCGGCCAGCGCAGCAGACCGCCCGCATCGGAGGACGTCTCATGCAGTCGATAGGATTCGATGAATCCCGACCAGGACAGATACATGATCAGGAGCGCCATCGGCATCAGGAAGAGCAGGCCGCCGGCGATGTCGATCCAGGCGCGACCGCGTGGGCTGAGGCGACTGTTCAGGATGTCGATCCGGACGTGCTCGTTGCGCAGCAGCGTGTAGCCCGAGCCCAGCAGGAATACGGCGGCGAACAGGTACCACTGCAGCTCGAGCCACGCGTTGGAGCTCGTGTCGAAAATGTAGCGGACGGTGGCATTGATCGAGCTCACCAGCACCGCGGCCAGGATGAGCCAGGAGACGGCGCGGCCGATCTCGCGCATTGATGCGGTCGACCACCCGACTGACCGCCAAAAGTCCCTGCACGACTCCTCCCCCCGACGCCCTTCTTCTTTTTTTCTGCCGCCACGTCATGCGGCGTTGCGCATGCTTGTCGCCGGTAAGCCAATGGCCGTCAAGGGGCCTGCAAGCCCATTGGATAGGCAGCTGTCGTCGGGCCACGGAATTGTGATTGGCGATTAACCACCTGTCCCCACAGCGTTAAGTTAACGGCAGGGCGCCTCCTGCAGGGCATGTCGAGGCTGGCCTGGAACCGAGGTGGTCGATGGCGGGATCGGGAACGCGAGGTCTGCCGCGCTGGCGCGTGATCGCGCTGGCGCTTCTGGGCTTGCTCGCGGCTTGTGCCGGCCAAGGGGAGCCACCGGGGCCGCGCTATGCCGAGGTCGCGGCCGGGCTTCCTCCGCTGGCGGCTGACCGGACGCGCATCTTCTTCTATCGGGATTGGGAGCCTTACGAGGGCCTGTCGCAGCCGGGCCTCTATCTCAACGGGGAACGAGTCGGTCTGTCGATCCCCGGGTGGCGTATTCTACCGCGATGTGGCGCCGGGGCAGTATCTCGTCTCCGTCGACACTGTCGGCACCTACTGGAACCAGTTCAAGACCGTCACGCTGAGTGCCGGCGAGATCCGCTACGTCAAGATTGAATCCCTGCGCGGCTGGGCGTCCGGTTTCGAAACCTACGAGGCCGATACCTTCGTCGTGGTGCCTGTCGACGCCGCGATCGGCCAGCGGGAGGTCGTCCAGCTCACGTACATTGCCCGCCAGTGAGCATTGCTGTTCCGTTGTTGTGAAGGCGCCCGCTTACGCCTATCTATGGGCGGGCATCGACTTGGTGGAACAACGGCGGGGCAGGCGGCATGAGATGGGTTCTGATTGCGGCGGTTGCGTTGCTGTGCGCCTGCCAGGGACCGGTGCCGGATGTCCTCGCAGGCCGGACGCAGGGGCCGCGTTTTTCCGTCGCCGGCGTGCCGCCGCTGCAAGGTAACCTCGCGCGCATCTATTTCTATCGCGACTATGAGCCCTATGAGAGCCTGTCGGAGCCCTGGATCTACTTGAATGGGAACCGGGCTGGCGCCTCGATACCGGGCGGCATCTTCTATCGCGACGTGGCGCCTGGCCCGTACGAGATCACCGTCGACAGTACCGGCATCTATAGCAACCAGTTCAAGACCGTTGCGCTGCAACCCGGCGAGACGCTCTACGTGAAGATCGAATCCCTGCGCAATTGGTACGACGGCGCGCGTTTTACCCACGACACGTTCTATGTGGCCCTGATTGGCCCGCGACTGGCGGAGATGGAAGTGAGCAGCATGCAGGCGGTCTCCGGCGAGCCCTGATAGTTGCCGCTAGGCCGAGGTGGTCACGCAGCCCTGAATTGCTTCTTGGAACGCACACCCTATCTCGGATTCCGGGCTCTCCGACTGTCGGAGGGCAAGGAGGTGCCGATGCCGCGGTATTTCTTGCTGATCGCCGTTCTGATGTCGCTCGCCCTCGCTGCTTGCGGGACGCCGCCGGTGCCGCAGTTCGCGGCCGTTGCGCCGACCCTTCCGCCGGTTCCGCCAGGCAAGGCGCGGATCTATTTCTATCGCGACTATGAGCCCTATGAGAGCCTCAGCCGACCCTACATCTACTTGAACAACGAGATTGCCGGCATCTCGATCCCCGGCGGGGTCTTCTATCGCGACGTGACACCCGGCTCCTATCTGATCTCCGTCGACAGCTACGGCAGCTACCAGAACCAGTTCAAGACCGAGATTCTCGCGCCGGGCGACATCCGCTACGCCAAGATCGAATCCCTGCGCAGTTGGGCCGCGTACAAGCGCTTCGATGCCGATACCTTCGTCGTGGCGCTGATCGATGCTTCCGAGGCGCAAGCGGAACTGCCGGCCATGCGCTATGCGCAGAGTGAGGGCACCGGACTTCTGACGGCGGGGTGCGCCGCTCAGGCGCTCACCTTGACGCCGGAGGCTGCAAGCTTGGCGAGGGCCTGCGGCGTGTCGATGTCGGTGAGCACGCCGTCGTCGGTCATCTCGACCTCGGCGACCATCTCGGGATAGGCGCCGATCAGGTGGCGGGCGCCGATATCGCCGGCGACCTGCGCCATCTCGGGGAAGAAGCGCCGGGCCCACAGCACGGGATTGCCGCGCTTGCCGCGGCGGGTCGGCACGCAGATGGCGCGGCCTTCGACGGGATTGAAGGCGGCGATCAGCCGGTCGATCTCCGCCGCCGTCACCCGCGGCATGTCGCCGAGGCAGACCAGCGCGCCGTCGACGTCGGCCGGCAGCGCGGCGATGCCGCGCTTCAGCGAGGTGGACAGGCCCTGGGCGTAGTCGGGATTGTGGACGAGCGTCACCGGCAGGCCGGCGAGCGCCGCCGCGACCCGCTCGCGCTCGTGGCCGGTGACCACGACGATCGGCGCGGCCTTGGACGGCCGCAGCCGTCTCGACGACGCGGCGCACCATCGGCTTGCCGTCGATCTCGATCAGCAGCTTGTTGAGCGTGCCCATGCGGCGCGACCGGCCGGCGGCCAGCACCAGGGCGGCGATGCGCGGCGCTCGCGGCGCTGCCGGCGCCGCGGCTCGTCGGCGCTGCGAGCGCGCGCGGCAGCGGACGGGTCGGGATCTCCGCCAGCAGGCCGCCGACGCCCATGCGCCATGATCTCCGCGCGGGCCGACCGGCAGGCCGGCGAGCAGCCGCTGCAGCACCCAGTCGAAGCCGTTGACCTTGGGCGAGCGCGCGCAGCCGGGCAGCCCCAGCACCGGCGCCGTCGCCGAGCTCGGCCCAGCAGCATCAGATTGCCGGGATCGACCGGCATGCCGAAATGCTCGATCTGCCGCCGGCGGCGGTGATCGCCGCGGGGATGACGTCGCGCCGGTCGACGATCGCCGAGGCGCCGGCGACCAGCACGCAGCTCGGCACCGGCCGCGATGGCCGCGGCGATCGCGCGGCGCCAGCGCCGCGCTGTCATGCGCGCACGCGGCGCTCGAGCAGCAGGCGTGCTGCCGAGCGCGGCGAGCGCGCTCGCGCGTGGTCTCGACGCGTCTTGTCGAGGATGCTCTCCTTGAGGCCGGGAAGCGTGGTCTGGATCAGCGCCACCGCGCGTTGCCGGAACGGCGCGATGCGCAGGAGCGGGCCGCTCCGGCGCGCGCGGCGGCAAGGCACTCGTCGAGCACGCGACCGCGGCACGGCGAAGGGAATGATCTTGACGGTCGCCACCATCTGCTTGGGCGCGACCACGGCGTAGGGCGGCGACGCGTCGCGAGCGTGATCGCCTCGTCGATCGAGTTGAAGCGGTCGACGGCGGCGCGGTCGAGCACCGCGAGGCCGTGGCAGTCGGCGAACAGATTGGCGCGGCCGGTGAAGGCGGCGCCGACGCGAGATGTCGTCGCCGGCAACGGCCTCGGCGAGCTCGCGCGCGCGGCCTCGTCCTCGCCGACGTCGCCCGGCTCGAGCCGCGCGGCGATCACGCGTGCGGATGCCGGCCGCGGTCGAGCGCGGCGATATCGGCGGCGGTCAGCACGCGGCCCTTCTTGCAAGATGCGCCCTGGGCAGCTTGAGGCTATGGGCGAGGATCGCGCCTGCGCCGTCCGCAACCGGGATCTCGCCGAATTTCATGCGGCGGCGCGGTCCTTCAGGCGCTCGGCGCGCAGGACCTGCGATGATCTGGGCCAGGATCGGAGACCGCGATCTCCGCCGGCGACATGGCGCCGATGTCCAGGCCGACCGGCCCGTGGATGCGCGCGATCTCGGCCTCGGCGAAGCCGGCTTCGTGCAGGCGCTCGCAGCGCGCCGCATGGGTCTTCCGGCGGCCGAGCGCGCCGATATAGAAGGCGTCCGACTTGCAGCGCCGCGCTGAGCGCGGGATCGTCGAGCTTGGGATCGTGGGTCAGGGTCACGACGGCGGTGCGCCGGTCGGGCTTGAGGCGCGGCCATCGCCTCGTCCGGCCAGTCGGTCGAGCAGCGTCGACGCCGGGAAAGCGCTCGTCGGTGGCGAAGGCGCTGCGCGGGATCGATGACGGTGACGCCGTAGCCGGCCAGCGCCGCCATCGGCGCCAGCGCCTGGGCGATATGCACCGCGCCGACCACGATGCAGGCGCAGCGGCGGGTTGAACACCTCGACGAAGACCGGCGCCGTCGGCCGTGTCGATCGTGGTGCTGCGGTCGTCGCCGACGCGCCATGCGCACCGCGGCCAGCGCGGCCGCGTCGAGGGCGAGCTCGCCCTCGGCGCCGTCGCCTTCGATGAAGCGTCTGCTGGCCGCGTCTTGAGGTCGGTGACCAGCGCCGCGGCGCGTCGCCGGCGCGGCTCGCCGCGAGCAGCGCGGTCGAGAAGCGCGCGCTTCATTCCAGCGCGCTCGACGAAGACCTGGATCTTGCCGCCGCAGGCGAGGCCGACTTCCCAGGCCTGCTCGTTGGTGACGCCGAAATCGAGCAGCCGCGGCTTGCCGTCGTCGATCGACCTCCAGGCCTCGCTCGACCACCGCGCCCTCGATGCAGCCGCCGGAGACCGAGCCGACGAACTGCCGCCTTGCGTCGACCGCGAGCTGGCGCCGACCGGCCGGGGCGAGGAGCCCCAGGTGGTGACCACGGTGGCCAGCGCCACGCCCTTGCCCGGCGTCGCGCCAGCTCGCCGCCTGCTGCAGGATTTCGTCGTCGTCGCTCATGCTGCTTCTGCCTCGCTTCCCGCCAGGCTGCCGCCGCTTCCAGCCGCCGCGCGGCCGGGCCGGCTCGAGCGCCGCGACCAGCTCGCCCAGGCTCTCCAGATTGTGCACCGGCCGGAACTCGTCGACATGGGGCAGCATCGCCCGCATGCCCTGGATTTGGGCTCGAAGCCCTCGTAGCGCAACAGCGGGTTGAGCCAGATCAGCCGGCGGCAGGATTTGTGCAGCCGCTCCATCTCGCGGCCGAGCCCGTCGCCGGCGTCGCGGTCGAGCCCGTCGGTGATGAGCAGCACCACCGCGCCCTGGCCCAGCACGCGGCGCGACCAGCGGCGGTTGAACTCGGCCAGGCACTCGCCGATGCGCGTGCCGCCGGACCAGTCCTCGACCGCGCCGGCGACGCGGTCGAGCGCGACGTCGACGTCGCGGTGGCGCAGGTAGCGGGTGATGTTGGTGAGCCGCGTGCCGAACAGGAAGGTGTAGACCCGGTCGCGGTCGTTGGTGACCGCGTGCAGGAAATGCAGGAACATGCGCGGCTGTAGCGGCTCATCGAGCCGGAGATGTCGCAGAGCACGACCAGCGGCGGCGGCCGGCGTGCGCCGGCGCTTGCGCTTGCAGCGCGAGCAGCGCCGCCGGAGCGCAGCGCGGCGCGCAGCGTGGCGCGCATGTCGATGCGCGCGGCCGCGCGGGATCGGGCTGGAAGCGCCGGGTCGGCAGATTCAGCGAGCGGCAGGCGTCATGCGGCGGATGAGCCGCTTGGCGCGCGCCAGCTCCTCGGCCGTCATCTCCTCGAAATCCATCTGCTGCAGCAGCTCGCGCGTCGGAGAAGGTCATCGCCGCGTCGAGCTCGATCTCGTTCTCCTCGCGTCCGATCCTCGCGGCGCCTCGCCCTGCGCCGGCGTGCAGCGCCTCGGCGAGGCGGCGGCTCATCTCCTCGCCCTCGGGCTCGCGTCCGGCGCGCGCGATCTGCCGGCAGCAGCAGCGCCATCATCTTCTCCAGCAGCTGCGGATTGCGCCAGAAGATGTGGAAGGCCTGGTCGAAGAGCGTCGCGCTGGTCGTGCCGGTTGACGAAGACCGCATGCAGCGTCCAGTAGAAATCGCTGCGGTTGCCGATGCCGACGGCGCGCACCGCCTCGACAGCGCCGCGAGCACCTGGCCCGGCCCGATCGGCAGGCCGGCGGCGCGCAGCGTGCGCGCGAAGTACATGATGTTGGCGAGGAGCCGGCCGCGGCCGGGTCGCAGGCTGGGCTGCCGTCCGATGTCATCGGCGCGGCGGCGAGCTCCGCGCTTCACCTGATCGCAGGAGCTCGGCCGCCTCGCTGCCCTGGATCTTGGCGATGTCGTCCTGGTACTTCAGCAGCACGCCCAGCGTGTCGTTGATCGCCTCCGGGGTCGAGCGCGAGCACGTCGAGCTGCGATCAGCGCCTGCGCCCAGTCGATGGTCTCGGCGACGCCCGGCAGCTTGAACAGATCCATGCTGCGCAGCTTCTGCACGAAGGCGACGACCTCGCGGCGACAGCGCCTCGGCGGCGCCCGGCGCCTTGACGCGCAGGATCTCCAGCTCGCGCTCGGCGTCGGGATAGTCGACCCAGTGGTAGAAGCAGCGCCGCTTCAGCGCGTCGTGGATCTCGCGCGTGCGGTTGGAGGTGATGACCACGATCGGCGGCTCCGTCGGCCTTGATGCGTGCCGATCTCGGGGATGGTGATCTGGAAGTCGGACAGCACCTCGAGCAGATAGGCCTCGAACGGCTCGTCGGTGCGGTCGAGCTCGTCGATCAGCAGCACCGGCGCGCCCGCCGAGATCGGGCTCGAGCGCCTGCAGCAGCGGCCGCTTGATCAGGAAGCGCTCGGAGAAGATGTCCTGCCTCGAGCGCTGTCGCGGCTTGCGTCGCCCGCGGCCTCGGCGAGGCGGATCTCGATCATCTGGCGCGGGTAGTTCCACTCGTAGACCGCCGAGGCGACGTCGAGGCCCTCGTAGCACTGCAGGCGGATCAGCCGGCGGCCCAGCGTCTCGGCCAGCACCTTGGCGATCTCGGTCTTGCCGACGCCGGCCTCGCCCTCGAGGAACAGCGGCCGGCTGCAGCGCAGAGCGAGAGATAGACGGCGGTGGCGAGGCTGCGGTCGGCGACGTAGTCGGCCGCGGCTCAGCAGGGCGAGGGTGTCGTCGACCGAAGCGGGAACGGAAGCCATGAGAGAGCGTGCTCGACCTGTTGATGGGAATTGATGGGTGTCGCAGGAAAGCAAACCCCCTCATCTCGCAGCCTCATCGGGACCGGGTAGAGTGAGGGGGTCAGTGGATCGCGCTACCTCACTTCGCCGCCGCGACCGCCCGCTTCGCCATCACGGTGACGAGATGGGCGCGGTATTCGGCGCTGGCGTGGATGTCGGTGTTCAGGTCTGGTGGCCGACACCTTGATGTTGGCGACGGCCTCCGGCGCGAACGACTTGCGCGAGCGCCTCCTCCATCTCCTTCTGCGCGGAACACGCTGGGGCCGGCGCCGGTGACCGCGACGCGCACGCCGGCTGCACCCTTCGCCACGAACACGCCGACGAGGGCGAAGCGCGAGGCCGGGTTCGGGAACTTGACGTAGGCCGCCTTCTCCGGGATCGGGAACTGCACGGCGGTGATGATCTCGCCGGGCTCGAGCGCGGTCTCGAACATGCCCTTGAAGAAATCGTCGGCGGCGATCTTGCGCTTGTTGGTGATGACGGTGGCGCCCAGCGCCACCACCGCCGCCGGATAGTCGGCCGCGGGGTCGTTGTTGGCGATCGAGCCGCCGATGGTGCCGCGGTTGCGCACCGCGGGTCGCCGATGCCGTCGGCGAGCGCGGCGAGCGCCGGGGATCGCGCTCCTTGACCACGTCGGAGGCGGCGACGTCGGCGTGCGTGGTCATCGCGCCGATGACGATGGTGTTGCCGTCGTTCTTGATGCCCTTGAGCTCGGGGATGCGCGCCGAGATCGACGAGGTCGGAAGGCTTGGCGAGGCGCTGCTTCAGGGTCGGGATCAGCGTCTGCCGCCGGCGAGCAGCTTGCCTTCCTCGGCGCCCTGAACCGTCTTCGCGGCGTCGGCGACGCTGGACGGGCGGTGGTAGTTGAAGTTGTACATGGCTTTCGTGTCTCCTTATCTCGATTTACCTCGGCGCCGCTCAGGCGGCCTGCCGCGGGCTTGGCTCTGGATCGCGCGCCAGACGCGCTCGGGCGTCGCCGGCATCGCCATGTCGGTGACGCCGAGCGGCGCGAGCGCATCGATGACCGCGTTCATGACCGCGGCCGGCGCGCCGATCGCGCCCGCCTCGCCGCAGCCCTTTGACGCCCAGCGGGTTGTGGGTGCAGAGCGTCGTGTGGGTGGCGACCTTGAAGGACGGCACGTCGTCCGCGCGCGGCATGCAGTAGTCCATGTAGGAGCCGGTCAGGAGCTGGCCGCCGGCGTCGTAGACGGCGTTCTCATAGAGCGCCTGGCCGATGCCCTGGGCGAGGCCGCCGTGCACCTGGCCCTCGACGATCATCGGGTTGATGATCCGGCCGAAGTCGTCGACCGCGGTGAAGTTGACGACCTCGACGATGCCGGTCTCCGGGTCGACCTCGACCTCGCCGACATGGGTGCCGGCGGGGAAGGTGAAGTTCTTCGGATCGTAGAACGCGGTCTCGTCGAGGCCGGGCTCCAGGGTGTCGATCGGGTAGTTGTGCGGCACGTAGGCGGCGAAGGCGACCTCGCCGAACGCCTTGACCGGTCGGTGCCGGCCACCGTGAACTTGCCGTCCTTGAACTCGATGTCGGCCTCGGCGGCCTCCAGCAGGTGCGCGGCGATCTTCTTGCCCTTGGCGACGATCTTGTCCACCGCCTTGACGATGGCCGATGCCGCCCACCGCGAGCGAGCGCGAGCCGTAGGTGCCCATGCCGAAGGGGATCTTGCCGGTGTCGCCGTGCACGACCTCGACGTTGCTCGATGGGCATGCCGAGCCTGTCCGCCACCACCTGCGCGAAGGTGGTCTCGTGGCCCTGGCCGTGGCTGTGGGAGCCGGTGAACACCGTGACGCTTCCGGTCGGATGGACGCGCACCTCGCCCGCCTCGTAGAGGCCGGCGCGCGCGCCCAGCGCGCCCGCGACCGCCGAGGGCGCGATGCCGCAGGCCTCGATGTAGGTGGCGATGCCGATGCCGCGCAGCTTGCCGCGCTTTGCCGCCTCGTCGCTGGCGCTTGCCGAAGCCGGCGTAGTCGGCGGCCTTCTGCGCCATGTCGAGGGTGCTGTAGTAGTCGCCGATGTCGTAGTGCAGCGCGACCGGCGTCTGGTAGGGAAAGGCGTCCTTGGGGATGAAGTTGCGCCGGCGGATCTCCGCCGGGTCGATCTTCATCTCGCGCGCCGCCGTCTCGACGAGGCGCTCGACCACGTAGGTCGCCTCCGGCCGGCCGGCGCCGCGATAGGCGTCGACCGGCACGGTGTTGGTGAAGACCGCCGTCACCTCGCAGTAGATCGCCGGCGTCGTGTACGGGCCGGCGAGCAGCGTCGCGTAGAGGTATGTCGGGATCGCCGGCGCGAAGGTCGAGAGGTAGGCGCCCATATTGGCGATGGTCTTCACCCGCAGCGCCAGGAACTTGCCGTCCTTGTCGATCGCCAGCTCGGCATGGGTCACGTGGTCGCGGCCGTGCGCGTCGGAGATGAAGCTCTCCGAGCGGTCCGCCGTCCACTTGATCGGGCTTGCCGACCTTGGCGGCGCCCAGGTGACGATGGCTTCCTCGGCGTAGTGGTAGATCTTGGAGCCGAAGCCGCCGCCCACGTCGGGCGCCACCACCCGCAGCTTGTGCTCGGGCAGATGCAGCACGAAGGCGCCCATCAGCAGCCGGATCACGTGCGGGTTCTGGCTGGTGGTGTAGAGCGTGTATTCGCCGGTGCCGCGATCGTACTCGCCGATCGCCGCGCGCGGCTCCATGGCGTTGGGGATCAGGCGGTTGTTGACGATCTCGAGCTTCGTCACATGCGCCGCCTTCGCGAAGGCGGCGTCGACCGGCATCCTTGTCGCCGATATGCCAGTCGAAGCAGATGTTGCTCTTGGCCGCATCCCAGATCTGCGGCTTGGCTGACTTGATCGCGTCGCTGGCCTCGATCACCGCGGGCAGCGTCTTGTAGTCGACCTCGATCAGCTCCGAGGCGTCCTTCGCCTGGTTGCGGGTCTCGGCGATCACGACGGCGACGTGGTCGCCGACATGGCGCACGCGCCCTTGCGCCAGCACGGGGTGCGGCGGCTCCGCCATCGGCGAGCCGTCCTTGTTCTTGACGCCCCAGCCGCAGGGCAGGCCGCCCACCTTGTCGGCGGCCAGATCGGCGCCGGTGATAGATCGCGACCACGCCGGGCGCCTGCTTCGCCTTGGCGATGTCGATGCCGGCGATTTCGGCGTGGGCGTGCGGGCTCCGCAGCAGGTAGGCGTGCAGCTGGCCCGGCCGGTTCATGTCGTCGGTGTAGTTGCCGCGCCCCGTGAGGAAGCGCAGGTCCTCCTTGCGCCGGACCGGCGCGCCGATGCCGTCGGCGGTCATGTCTTGCCCCCCTGCATGACGGTCGCCCCGGCTTTGATCGCCTTGACGATGTTGTGATAGCCGGTGCAGCGGCAGATGTTGCCCTCGAGCCATTCGCGGATCTGGTGCTCGGTCGGATTCTTGACGCTGCTTGGCCAGATCGACCGCGCTCATCACCATGCCCGGCGTGCAGAAGCCGCATTGCAGGCCGTGATGCTCGCGGAAGGCCGCCTGCATCGGATGCAGGTCGTTGCCGTTGGCGAGCCCCTCGATGGTGGTCACCTGTGCGCCGTCCGCCTGCACCGCCAGCATGGTGCAGCTCTTCACCGAGTTGCCGTCCACATGGACCACGCAGGCGCCGCATTGGCTGGTATCGCAGCCGACGTGGGTGCCGGTGAGCCCCAGGTGCTCGCGCAGGAATTGGACCAGCAGAGTTCGCGGCTCGACCTCGGCCGAGACCGCTTTGCCGTTCACCGTCATGCTAACGGTGTTCGTCATTGTTTCGCTCCCAGAAGTTAGAGGGGCCCCTTATGCGGGGGTCTCCGGCGCGGTGCCCGCAAGCAGCCGGCGTCGAGACAACACAAGGAGGAGTTTCTTGCGACCGGAGCGGCGGGTCAAGCTACTCGGCAGGGGGGCTTCCTCACATTCCTTGAGTTCAAGCGTTTGCGCGAATGCTACTGAGGCGCTTGCGCGAGGCTCCCGGCCGATGCTCTATGAACCCTGGTTGTCCCCAGGGCCGGGTGACCCCGCAATGAAGGCGCTGCTCATGTTCCCGGTAATGCTTTTGGTGGTGGCCGCGAGCGGACCCGCGAAGGCTGCCTGCGATCGCCGGGACGGTCAGCCCGTGCAGCTTACGGGCGCCGTCGATGGGGCGTGGCTCGATCGTGCCGGCAATGCGGTCTATGTCCTCGATGTCGGCGACCCCAGCTGCACGACCGATGGCTACGAAAGCTACATCGAGGATCGCAGCGGGCGGCTCGCCTGCGCGGTGGGGCAGCACTTGACCGTGGTGGGCCGCTTCGAGCCCGTCACATACGACTATACGGGCTCGGGCTACTTCATCCGCGCAGACCGTGTCAGCTGCCGGTAGCCGCGAGCCCGCACCTCAGCCTCGCGTGTAGAGGTAGAGCAGCAGCACGATCAGAGCGGTAAGGATCGTCACCCATACCGCGGGCGAGACGCGCTTGCCAGCGGCAGGTGTCGGCGCCAGGGTCGGGGCCGCTGCGGCAAGGCCGGGGCTCGACGCAGGTGCGGCGGCAGCGGCGGTCGCCGCCGCCGGCGAGGCCGCAGCGACGGTGGCCTGGAAGCGGGTGAAGAATTCATCGGCCATCTTGCGCGCGGTGGCGTCGATCAGGCGCGAGCCGATCTGAGCCAGCTTGCCGCCCACCTGGGCCTGGACGGTGTAGGAGAGGATGGTGCCATCGCCGTCGTCCTTGAGGTGCACCTTGGCGCCACCCTTGGCAAAGCCCGCGACACCGCCTTGGCCCTCGCCGGTGATGGTATATCCGCTCGGCGGATCGAGGTCGGAGAGCGTCACCTTGCCCGCAAACTTCGCGCTGACCGGTCCGACCTTGGCGGACACTTTCGCCGTCATCTCCGTATCCGAGAGTTTGACGATCTCCTCGCAGCCGGGGATGGACAGCTTGAGGACCTCGGGGTCGTTGAGCGCCTTCCACACGGCCTCACGGGGGGCGGCAAGGCGGAACTCGCCGTTCATATCCATCGGGAGTGCTCCTGGAATGCTCTGCTCGGGCGGGAATTGACGCGAAGCTAGCGCGGCGGAGAGGTGGGGACAAGCCTGGCCGCAGGATTGATCCCGTGCGCCGGACGCAAGGCTCCCGCGCCTCGAAATCCCCTATGATCCCGCGATAAAAACAAGGAGGAGGGGTCATGAGCTTCGATTTCAAGGGAAGGCGTGTTGTGGTCGCGGGCGGCAGCCGGGGCATCGGCCGCTTGATCGCGCTGGGTTTCGCGGTGGCAGGCGCGGGCGTATCCATCTGCGCCCGGGGCGCCGGGGCGCCGAGGCGCTGGCGGCCGCGCGCGGGGAGATTCAGCGCTTCGGCGGCACCGCGCACGCTCAGTCCTGCGATCTTGCCGATGGACCGGCCGTGCAGCGCTACATCGCCGATGCCGCCGCCGCCCTCGGCGGCATCGATGTCCTCGTGAACAACGCATCGGGCTTTGGCGCCAGCGACGACGAGGCCGGCTGGGCCGCGAGCTTCGCGGTCGACATGATGGCGACGGTGCGCGCCTCCCAGGCCGCGGTACCCCATCTGGAGAAGGCGGGTGGCGGCTCGATCATCAACGTCTCGTCGATCTCGGCCTACCGGCCCTCGGTGCGGACGACGCCTTACGGCGCTGTGAAGGCGGCACTCGTCCAGTACACCTCCACCCAGGCGGCGGCGCTGGCCCGCAAGGGCATCCGTGTCAACGGCGTGGCACCGGGCTCGATCGAGTTTCCCGGCGGCAGCTGGGAGCGGCGCAAGACCGAGAATCCGAAGCTCTACAACGGCATCCTCGCCAGCATTCCCTTCGGGCGCCTCGGCAGGCCCGAGGAAGTGGCCGATGTCGTCCTGTTCCTGGCCTCGCCGCTGGCCAACTGGATCACCGGCCAGACCATCATCGTCGATGGCGGACAGCTGCTTGGCGGCTGAGCCGGCGCTCAGTTCCCCAGCGCCTGCTCGAGATCGTCGATCAGGTCCTGGGCATCCTCGATGCCGACGGAAAGCCGCAGCAGATCCGCCGGCGCCGGCGTGCCGGCGCCTTCGATGGAGGCGCGGTGCTCGATCAGGCTCTCGACGCCGCCCAGCGATGTCGCGCGCTTCCAGAGCTTGACCCGCGCCGCGGTGCTGATCGCCGCCATCTCGCCGCGGGCGACGCGGAGGCTCAGCATGCCGCCGAAGCCGCCCTTCATCTGCCGCGCCGCGACGGCATGGCCGGGATGGTCGCGGAGGCCGGGATAGAGCACGGCGGAGACCCGCTCGTGACCGGCAAAGTGCTCGGCCACACGCTGCGCCGACTGGCAGGCACGCTCGACGCGGAGCGGCAGCGTGCGCATGCCGCGCAGCAGCAGCCACGCCTCCATGGCACCGAGGATCGCGCCGTTGGAGGTGCGGACGTCGACGATCCGCTGCCAGAATTCGTCGGTCTTCGCCGCGACCAGCGCGCCCGCCACCACGTCGGTGTGGCCGTTCAGATATTTCGTGGCGGAATGCATGACGATATCGGCGCCCAGCGAGATGGGCTGGGTGAGGAGGCCGGCCGCAACCGTGCTGTCCACGGCGACGCGGGCGCCGGCCTTGTGGGCGAGCTCGGCGGCGGCTGCGATGTCGGTGACGATCCAGGTGGGATTGGCGGGGGTTTCGAGCCAGAGCAGCTTGGTCTTGCCGGGCCGGACCGCGGCCTTGATGGCATCGATGTCGCCGGCATCGACGAGTTCGACCTCGAGCCCCCAGTCGCGCGCGAAGGTCATCAGCCACTTGCGCAGGCCCCAGTACATGACCTGGGGCACCACCACGTGATCGCCCGGCTTCAGTGCCAGGAATACGGCGGTCGCCGCCGCCATGCCGGAGGCGAACAGCATCGCCGCGGCGCCGCCCTCGAGACGCGCCAGAAGCGCCTCGGGCTGCGTGAAGGTGGGATTGGTCGGGCGCGCATAGCTGAGGCCGGTGCGATACTGGTTGTCCGGATCGCGAATGAAGGTGGTCGTCATGTGAATGGGCGGGATCACCGCCTTGGTGGCGTCATCGATCCAGCCCAGCCCTTGTGCCGCGAGGGTCGCCGGTTGCCAGCTCTCGGTCTTGCTCATGGGATTCTCCTTCTCAGCGGCGCACCAGCGCCACCAGATAGATGCAGGGCGCGGCATCGGGATTGTGAAACATGCAGTCCGTGGGCGGCCCGAGCTCCAGGCAGTCGCCGGCTTCAAGGCGGTGCTCGATCGTGCCCTCGGTGAACGCCAGGGTTCCCGTCATCACCCAGATCTGCTGGCGGAGGAAGGCAAAGGCGGCGGCGGGATAGGCGACGCTTGCCCCGGCCGGCAGCTCGATCCGCACCAGCTCCAGCGGACCGCCGGTCGCCGGCGACAGGGTGCGGCGGAGGTAGCCGGTCTTTGGGTCCTGCCAGAGCGACTGCTGCTTGGCGCGGGCCAGACGGCTGCCGTCGCTTCCCTCGGCGCGGGCGAGGAGGGTGGAGAGGGTAAGGCCGAAGGCGCCGGAGAGCCGGCCCAGGAGGGTCGCGGTGGGGCTCGCCTCGGCCCGCTCCACCTTGCTGATCATCGCCCGCGAGACGCCGGAGCGCTCCGCCAATTCGGCGACCGTCCAGCCGCGCGCCTCCCGCTCGGTCTTGAGCCGCTTGGACAACTGCGAGGTCGGATCAGTCATCATAGTAGATGGAATGTAACTATCAGAGACGACGGCCCGTGTCCAGCGGGACGCGGCTCCGGCCTCGTCGCTGCTGGCTATCCGCCGAGCTCTTGCTCAGCCGAATGGCTTTACGTGGATCGGTAGGATCTTGGCGAAGGAGTTTGCTTCCCGGACCTCGATCTCGGCATTGCTCGCGGAGGCGATCCCGATCGCCTCGAGGGGGATGCGGAGATCGATGAACTTCTCGTGCACCGACATGAGATCGTTGAAGGCGCCGGGCTCGCTGTCGAACAGCCACTCGTTCCGGTCGTTCTGCACCATCAGAGAGTAGGCCAGGAAATAATGCTGGCTGTTGGCCTTGCCGTGATCATCGAAGGTCGCGTGGCTGCCGATGTTGGTACCGACCTGCAGGTCGAATCTGCTCCTGGTTGCCGTTCCGCGACCCGGCTCGCTCGTCACCTCGATGCGCATGTTGGGGAGGCCCGAGGGAATGCCGTGAGGAAGGGACTTCGCCTCGGCTTCCGGAATTTCGACTTTCGGCGCCGGAAGCGGGGAGGGTGCCTCGAAGCGAAGATAGAGAAACGTCGCGTCGCGTGTCGCCTGCAGTTTCCAAGGGAGATCTTCGGGCTTGAAGAACTTGGTATTGAGCTCGGCATAGGGGACCTTCGGCCACGGTGCGCCCGCGCGGGTGAAGCTACCGGGCTCCGGCGGGAAATAGGCGTGGATCGCGGGCGCGTAGGGCGGGCGGTCGGCGGCGGTGAGGTCGGCGATCTTCCAGCCGCCGTCTTCCCGTACGTAGCGCACGAGATAGGATTTCACGCTGTCGGGACGCTGCGGATCGTCGAAGCTGCCGATGACGAACGCCTGATCTCCGCGAGCCCGCACTGCGACCGGCTCCAGATGAACCCAGGGCTGTGGAGGTATGCCCCGCTCCAGGGACGCCGTATAATGCGCGTCCATTTGCGAGCGCGTCTTGCGATCCATCAGGCTCAGATAGAGCTTGCCGTCGCCATCGTGCATCGCCTTCTCGATCTGCTTGTAGGCAGCGGCGACTTCCGCCAGGGCGCGCTCATCGGCGCCGCCGGAGATGCGAGATACCGGTGAAAGCGAGAGCACGCCCAGCTCGCACAGCAGGCTTCCGAGGCCAAGCGAGAGGAGCGCGACGACCGCGACTGCAACGACGAGGCGACGCCTGCCGGTCATGGGATCCCCCTGGTGCTGGCGTTATTTGTGCGCGGGTGAGTTTATAAACTCCTAAGCCCGCTCCAGAAGTTCTCGCAGAAGATGCCGTCGGTTGACCGCTACCGGAGTCCACGGCAGGCTCCCGCCATGTCTGGGCATCCGATCCTCATCGGCAGCGAGATCTATCGCCGATCCACCTATGGCGGCTGGCATCCCCTGGCGAATTCCGCGCGTGTCCCTGATGCTCGATCTGGTGCGGACGCTGGGGTGGGTCGGCGAGGACGCCTATGTCGACGCGCCGCGGGCGACGCCCTCGGAGCTGGCGCGGTTTCACGATCCCACCTACATCGCCGCGGTCCAGCAGGCGGAAGCGGAGCAGCGCGTCGATCCCGAGACGAGCCTCCGGCATCACATCGGCCGCAGCGGTAACCCCGTCTATCGCGAGGTTTTCTCTCGGCCGGCGACGTCGTGCGGCGCCACCTTGAAGGCGGCGGAGCTGCTGCTCGAAGGGCCCGGCGCGCCGGCGGTGATCTATAGCCCCGCCAGCGGAACCCATCATGGCCGTCGCGACCGCGCCGCCGGCTTCTGCTACTTCAACGATCCCGTCCTCGGCATTCTCCGGTTCCTCGACCGTGGCGTCGCGCGGGTCCTCTACGTCGATCTGGACGCGCATCACGGCGATGGCGTCGAGGACGCCTTCGTCGACGAGCCGCGCGTGCTCACCATCTCCATCCACGAGCGCGACCGCTGGCCGCACACTGGCCGCGTGGAGGACCAGCGGGAGAACGCGCGCAATTTGCCGGTGCCGCCGGGCTTCAACGACAGCGAGCTCGACCATCTCCTAGATCGGGTCGTGCTGCCGCTCGGCGAGGAGTTCGCACCGGAGGCGCTGGTGATTCAGGGTGGCGCCGACGGTCTGGCCGACGACCCCATGAGCAAGCTCGCGCTCTCCAACGGGGCGCTCTGGCGCGCCGTGGCGCGGCTGCAACGACTGGCGCCGCGCGTGCTCGTGCTGGGCGGCGGCGGCTACAATCCCTGGTCCGTTGCGCGCTGCTGGGCCGGCATGTGGGCGACCTTAGCTGGCATTGAAATTCCCCTGCGGCTGACCGAGCCGGCGGAACAGTTGCTGCGATCGGTGGAGTGGCGCCACAGCCTCGCGCGCCAGGCGCCGGAGCGCTGGTTCACCACCCTTGCCGATGCCGCCAATGAAGGCCCTGTGCGGCCGGAGCTGCGGGCGATCGCCGACGCGGCGCTGGTGGGCGTCCCGCTGTCGCCGCGGGCCCGCGCGGCATCGTGAACTGCATCCCCTTGAGGAAATATCGATGAGCGCGCGACCCCTTCTCGACAAGATCTCCCGCCGCGTTCTGCTGGCGGTGCTGGCGCTCGCCATCGCGGGCCTCGTCTCCACCGCGCAGGCCGAACTCGCCACCTTCGCGAAATCCAAGCTGGTGGTGGAGACCGCTACCGGCAAATACCCCTTCAACGTCGAGCTGGCCCTGACCCAGCCGCAGATGGCGCAAGGCCTGATGTATCGCCAGTCGCTGGCGCCCGATGCGGGCATGCTCTTCGACTACGGCGCGCCGCAGCCGGTGGCGTTCTGGATGAAGAACACCCTCATTCCCCTCGACATGATCTTCATCGGCGCCGACGGCAAGGTGGTGGATTTCCACGAGCGGGCCGTGCCGCTGTCCCTCGACGCGATCGAGTCCAAGGTGCCCGCGCGCGCCGTGCTCGAGGTGAATGGCGGCACGGTGGCGCGCCTCGGCCTCAAGGTAGGCGACACCGTGCACCACGCCTTCTTCGGCAACGCGCTGTCGGCGGAATAGGGCGGATCCCGCAACTCCCCCACGGGGTTGCCTCGCCGGTCGAAGCCCGATACAACCGGGCTCGATCCGGCGGTCCGGGGCGTGGCTCAGCCTGGTAGAGCGCCTGCTTTGGGAGCAGGATGTCGGAGGTTCAAATCCTCTCGCCCCGACCACGCCGGAGCGGCGGAAGCGACTGATCAGGGGACCACATGGCACGTGCGCGCATCTATCGGCCGGCGAAAACGGCGATGCAGTCCGGGTTGGCGAAGACCGGCAAGTGGGTGCTGGAATATGAGCCCGCCACTCCGCGCGAGCCCGATCCGCTGATGGGCTGGGCCAGTGCCGGCGACACCCTCAACGAGGTCCGGCTGCGCTTCGCCACGCTGGAGGAGGCGGTTGCCTTCGCCAAGAAGCTCGAGCTCGACTACGTCGTGATCGAGCCCCAGGAGCGCACGATCCGGCCGAAGAGCTACGCCGACAATTTCAGATACGACCGCCCGAGCTGACCGCCGGCGGATTTCCTTTGTCATGCAGTCTGCCGCCGGCCAGCCCCGCTTCTGGCCGGAGCGGGATGTCGTTGCTAGAGTGAATCGTTGGTTCCGGAGCGCCCTTAGCTCAGATGGATAGAGCAGCCGCCTTCTAAGCGGCAGGTCGTGGGTTCGAATCCCGCAGGGCGCGCCAACGGCGTTGACATCGTCGCCGCGCGGCGATGCGCTACTCCGGCATTCCCAGCTCGTCCATTACGGGAAGTGCGATCGAGTGGGAGACCATCTGCAGGCAAGCCGGGCGGCCGATATCCCGGCAGCCGATCGCGACACCCATGTCGAGCGTAGCGAGGAACGGCAACAGCGCCAGGCCGGCGCATAGCAGTGCCGCACCGACGCCTTCACGTATGCGCGTTCCAAGGCTGCGCGGCCGCCATGTCGCGGAGAGACCGGCGGCGTCGCGCGTCCGGCGACCATGAAGGGGAGCGGGACGCAGATCGTCGTTCATGGCGCTCCCTCAGCTCGCGAGCATGGTGAAAAACGAGGCACCCACGAGGAGAAGCACTCCCCAGGCGCTGGCGATGTCGCCGTGGGACACCGGCGTCGCCCGGCGTTCGATTGGGCCACAGATGTTGTCGTAGAAAGTGGAACTCGCGCTTTCCACGGAACGGTGCAGCTTCGGCAGTCGCATGGTGATCTCCCCCGGTGACGGCGAATAAACCTCACACTCGCCTGCAACTCAAAATAGGCGCTTCCCGACACAGCGGAAGTGACCGTAATCACAGGGTTTCCTGTGATTTTGGTCACACGGCTTCGCGCCGCCGCTCGGTTATTCCAGATGGCGGGACCGCAGAACGCGGACGTCGCGCGCGACAAAGGCAGCGCGCGGCGGTACAAAACAGGCGGCTGGGGCGATCATCGCGCTCATTCCAGGAGTCCCACCCGGCGCCAAAAAAAGCGGTCATCCGAAGCTTGGATGTCCCGATATGAGGTTGGTGGTATGGCCCGTTATTCGCCGGAACTGCTGCGCGGCGTGCTCGCGAAGCACATGCTGTTTCGCGACGCGTCTTCTCGGCTGCTGGATGGCCTGGTGAAATTCGCCACCGTTCGGCATTTCAATACAAACGAAGAGATCTTCGCCAAGGGAGATCCCGGGAACGGACTCTACGGAGTTCTCGCCGGACGCGTCTCGATCTACACCGTCTCGCACGAGGGCGAGGAGGTATTCCTCAACATCCTGGAGCCCGGCGAGATCTTCGGCGAGATCGCCCTGATCGACGGCGGATCACGCACCGCCAGCGCCGGCGCGATGGAGCCGGTGGATCTCCTGCAGATCCATCGTGATCATTTTCTGCCGTTCCTGCGCGACAATCCCGAGCTCGGCGTTTCCATGCTGCCGGTGCTCTGCGAGCGCATCCGCATGAATGTCGAGTTCATCGAGGATGCGGTCTTCCTGCATCTCTCCGCCCGCCTCGCCAAGCGGCTGCTGAGCCTCGCCGAGGTGCACGGGCGGCCGGAGCCGCGCGGCGTGCGGATTGGCTTCAAGCTGTCGCAGCAGGATCTCGCCCATATGGTCGGCGCCACCCGCGAGCGCGTGAACCGGGAACTCAGCCTCTGGCGGGAGACCGGCGTGATCACCATCGACGATGGGATGATCCTGCTCTGCAAGGCCGAGCGGCTGAAGCAGATGGTGGAGGAGGCCACCACCTGACCGGCTTCGCGGGCAGTTATCCGCGCTGGCACAGATCCCGAAGTTCGAGAGCGAACTTCGGGATCGTCACATCCGGTGTGCCGCGGTCACGCCGACTTCAGTTGACGATGTGCCATTTGCCGTCGGCCTCCAGGCAGGCGCGACCGTGAAACGGTTGCCCCGACCCGTCGACCGTGGCGTCGCCGTGATAATCCCGGCATTTGGCGCTCGGGGCCGGCGCCGCCGCCGTCTGCTGCGGCGGTGGGGCGTAGGCCTGTGGCGGGGGCGCGGCGTAGCCCGAGTCATAGGCCGGCGGCGGGTAATAGTAGCTGGGCGGATAGTAATAGGTTGGATAGTAGGCGGGGTAATACGGCGGATAATAGGCGGGCCCGTAGTACGGCCAGCCCCAGCCGCCATAGCCGCCGAAACCCACACCGACGAATACGTGGCCGCCGCCACCACCATGACCATGGCCACCGCCATGGCCGTCCGCGTATGCCGCGGCCGGCACGACGAGCGCCAGCGCGAAGAGCGACGCCGCCACAAGCTTGATTCTGAACATGTCCAAACCCTTGGGATGAGCTTTCCCGCAGATACAAATATCGGAGCGCCCTCGGTGAACCGCAAGTGGCACGACAATGTCCTGAACTTGTTTGTTATTCCCCGATTTTGAGGTTTATTTTCGCACCAAAGTGCGCGCCGCGCGCTTATGGCAGCAGGTGTGTCAGTGCGGGGAAAAGAACCACGAGGCCCAGCACCACGATCTGGACGCCGAGAAAAGGCAATAGGCTCCGCATGAGCGCGCCAGTCTGCACCGGCTGCGCCATGGTGGTGCGCGCCATCATCACGGCGTAGCCGACCGGCGGGATCAGGAAGCTTGCCTGTAGCGCCAACAGCGTCAGCACCGAGACCCAGACCGCGTCCGGCGCGCGGGTGAGGAGCGGCGGCATCACCAGCGGGATGATGACGAAGATGATCTCGAACGCATCGAGCACGAAGGCGCTGAGGCCGATCAGCGTCAGTACCGCGATCACCGAGGCGGCGGCGCCGCCCGGCATCGCGGTGATGATGTCGGCGAGGACCCGGTCGGTCTCGAAGGCGCGGAACACCAGGGTAAAGGTAGTGGCCGCCACCAGCAGCGCGAACAGCGCCCCGGTTACCGCCATGGTGTCGCGCAACGCCGCCGCCAGGATCTCGGCACGAAGCGTGCGGGTCGCCGTGCCGAACAGCGTGAGGGCGACCGCGCCGGCTGCGGCGGCTTCGACCGCGTAGAGGTAGCCCGCGGCAACGCCGCCCAGCAGACCGACGATGAGCACCACGGTCACCGCGAAGACGATGCGCTCGCGGGAGGTCACGGGCGGTACGGCGCTGGTGGGCGCGGGCGCGCTGTGGCGACCGATCCGCCAGGCAAGCACGCAACAGAGCGCCAGGAAGAGCGCCGCCGGCACCAATGTTGCCGTGGAAGATGTCCTGCGTATTGATCACTCGCGTCATGATCCCGGTGGCGTTGATGGCCTCGGTGTGCGCCCGCATCATGGCGTCGGCGAGCAGGATCAGGACCAGGGACGGCGGCACCACCACGCCAAGGGTGCTGGCGACGCAGACGATCGCCAGGCTCCGTGCCGGCGCCACGCCGCGCTGCAGAAGCCGCGGCTGCACGATGCGCGACAGTGTCGCCACGCTGGCGCCGACCGAGCCGTTCATCGGCGCCAGAATGGCGCCAAGCCCGATCGCCGACAGCAGCGGCGCCGATGCGGTGCGTGCCAGCATCGCGGTGCCGGTGCGGAACAGGATGTCCGCCAGCGGCAGGCGATTGAGCAGCGCGCCCATGAAGACGTAGAGCGGCAGGGCCTGCAGCAGATCGTTCTCCAGCAGTCCGACGACCCGAAACGGCAGCGCGGTGAGGAGGTGGTACCCGAAGGTGCCGGTGACGATGCCGAGGCCGGAGAACAGCACGGCGATGCCGATCAGGGCCATGAAGGCAGGTAGGCCGGTGGCGATCAGCACGATCGCGACCGAGGCCAGCATCCAGAAGCCCGCGGTGTCCATCTGGGTCAACGAGGAGAGGCGGGACGCGCGATGTCGAGCAGTGCCTGCAGCAGCGCCAGCAGAGCCAGCAACCACGCGCTGACCTTGATCAGGAAGTAGCCGGGGTTGTAGGTCTCCGGAAATTCCTCGAGTTGGCGGACCGACTGCAGGACCATGGGCCAGCTCGCGATCAGAAAGAACAGCGACCAGGGCAGCACGCAGCAGAGCGCGCCGATGCGCGCCACAAGATCGCGCGTCGCGGCGGAGTAGTGACGAGCGATGACGTCGGCGGCGAGATGGCCCCGCTCGCGCGTCGCATAGGTCATGGCGAGGCTGACATAGAGCGCGAACAGCCACTGGGCGAGATCGTTGGCGCTGCTCGAATAGGCGTGCACGAGATCGCGCAGTGGCCACTGCGCGAACAGCAGGAGGCTGACCGGGAGCACGAGCCAGCGTCCGAGCAGGATCAGCCTTGCGAGCCCCTGATCCGCCGTCTCAAGCCATCGCCTGCCCATGCGCGGCCTTGCCGACTATCCGGCCGCGGGCAGGGCGGCCCTGCGCGCACGGCTCGCCGCGATTTTCCGTCCCATAGGCGCCCCCCAGAAGGCCGCTGACGCGACGAAGCAAGCCTTGCCCCGATGAGGCCGTCGAGGCAAGAGGCGAGTGGGGCGCGCCCGAAACCCCGGGCTTCCGGGGATTGCGAGGCCCTGATGAACGCGGCGCTGCGTTTGGCCGCGAACCGCCGTCAGGCGGCGCGGATGGTGTCGAGGAACTGATCGACCTCGCCGCGCAGCGTCGTCGCCTGCTTGGCCAGGCGATCGGAAGCGCTCAGCACCTCGCTCGCGGTGGCACCGGCCTGCTCCACCGCCTCGGTCACGCCCCCCATGTTCTTGGAGACTTCCTGCGTGCCGCTGGCGGCCTGCTGGACGTTGCGCGTGATCTCCTGGGTGGCGGCGGTCTGCTGCTCGACAGCCGTCGCGATCGAGGAGGAGATCTCGTTGACCTCGAGAATGGTCTTCGAGATGCCCTGGATCGCGTCGACGGCGGAGCGGGTCTCCGCCTGGATCGCCGCGACCTGTGCCCGGATGTCGTCGGTCGCCTTGGCGGTCTGATTGGCGAGCGACTTCACCTCGCTGGCGACCACGGCGAAACCCTTGCCGGCTTCTCCGGCGCGCGCCGCCTCGATCGTGGCATTGAGAGCGAGCAGGTTGGTCTGCGAGGCGATGTCGTTGATGAGCGCCACCACCTCGCCGATCCGCTGCGCCGATTCCGAGAGACCGGAGACGGTCTTGTTGGTGCGCTCGCCCTCGTCCGCGGCTTTCCGGGAAACCGTGGAGGCCTGCGTAACCTGGCGGCCGATCTCGGCGATGGAGGTGGACAGCTCCTCGGAGGCCGCGGCGACGGTCTGCACGTTCGCGGTCGCCTGATTGGCGCCGCTGGCGGCGGCGAGAGATTGCTGGCGGCTGCCGTCGGCGGTCGCGGACATCGAGCGCGCCATCTTCTGCATCTCGCCCGCCGCGCTGGAGACGCCGTCGACGATGCCGCGCACTTTCGCCTCGAAGGTGCCGGCGAGCTGCTGCATCGCCTGCTTCTTGTCCTGCTCGGCCTTCTTCTTGAGCTGGTCCTGCTCCTGCTGCAGATGCGCGACCTGCTGCGCATTCTCGCGGAATATCTCGACGGTGCGCGCCATCTCGCCGACCTCGTCGCGGCGTTGCGCCTCGCTGATCGCGATGGTGAGGTCGCCGCCGGCAAGCTTCTCCATTTTGTTCTTCAGGCTGCCGAGCGAGAAGGTGATGTTGCGGCTCACCAGCATCACCAGGGCGCCGGCAACCACCATCAGAATGAGCGCGGCGAGGCCGAGGTGGAAGCAGCGCGGTGTGGAACTCGGCGTCGATGTCGTCGGTGTAGACGCCGGTGGCGATGAAGCGTTCCACGGCTTGAAGCTCTTGACGATAGGTGAGCTTGGGCAGACGGCTCGGTCTGACCGGGCTTGGGATAGAAGTAGTCGGTGATGCCTTCGTCGGCGGTCTTCAGCACGGCGATCATCGAGCCGGTGATGGGCTTGCCGTTGACGTCCTTGGTGCTGAGGCGGTTGGTTCCCTCCTGCTTCGGATTGGCGCGCATTGGCGAACGTAGATGCCGTCCATCGTGTACGTCATGAAGAGATAGTCGCTGGTGGTTGTCGTACCACATGGATGTGAACCATCGGCGCGGAAGCGGGCGATCGCCTCGTCGCGCGTGATGTGGCCGGCGGCGACCTCGCCCTCGAGGTTCTGCGCCAGCGCCGCTCGGCCATCTCGACGATGGCATGCAGCTTGGCGATGCGCTCGTCGAACATGCTGCGATAGAGGATCGACGCGGCGATCGCGACCGTGATCATCAGCGCCGCGGCGGAGACGCCGAGCACGATGAAAAGCTTGGCCTTGATCTTGAGACGGTTCAGGACGTTCACAACGGCTCCCCCGAGCTGAAAAGGCCGAGCCCTAGAGGCTCGGCCAGCTATTCAGGAGAGACCGTAAGGAACGGAATATAAGACTTGGTAAAGGCCAGCCGCCGACCCGCTGGCATTGCCCTGAATGGGGGCGGCGGCTGATGCTCTTACCCGACTTTATAGCGGGCTCGATTCCCTTGTGAGCCCGCCTGGCCGCGATGCGACCTAGACCGCGGCGCGAAAGCTGCCGCGGTCGCCGTTGCGCCGACCGCGGCCATGCTGTGCGGGGCGGTGCGGGGCGTGGCTTGGAGCGCGATGCGGCGCGGCGGCGGATGCCCGGAACGGATGGTCCTCGACGACGGCGAGGCGCTGTCCGATCAGCTTCTCGATGTCGCGGAGATAGGCCCGCTCGTCGCCGGCGCAGAAGGCGAGCGCGATGCCGCTGGCGCCGGCGCGGGCGGTGCGGCCGATGCGGTGCACGTAGCTCTCCGCGCACGTTCGGCAGCTCGTAGTTGATGACGTGCGTCACGCCGTCGATATCGATGCCGCGCGCGGCGATGTCGGTGGCGACCAGCACGCGTGCCCGGCCGGTGCGGAAGTTCTGCAGCGCGCGCTGGCGCGCGGTCTGCGACTTGTTGCCGTGGAGCGCCTCGGCGATGACGCCGCTCTTCTCGAGCTGCTGGCTGACGCGATTGGCGCCGTGCTTCGTGCGGGTGAACACGATGACGCGGGAGAGCGCCCGGTCCTTCAGGAGCTCGGCGAGCAGCGAGCGCTTCTTGTCGGCGTCGACGAAGTAGATGCGCTGGTCGATCAGCTCGACCGTGGTCGCCGACGGCGTCACCTCGACGCGCGCGGGGTCGACCAGGATCTCGCCGGCGAGCCGGCCGATATCGCCGGGCATCGTCGCGGAGAAGAACAGCGACTGGCGGCGCTTCGGCAGCGTCGCCACGATGCGGCGCACGTCGCGCACGAAGCCCATGTCCAGCATACGGTCGGCCTCGTCGAGGACGAAGATCTCCACCGCGTCGAGCCGGACGTGACGCTGACCCATGAGGTCGAGAAGACGGCCGGGCGTGGCGATGAGGATGTGGACGCCGCGGGCAAGCGCGTCGACCTGCGGCTGCTGGCCGACGCCGCCGAAGACCACCGTCTGCCGCAAGCCCATATGGCGGCCATAGGTCCGGAAGCTCTCGCCGATCTGAGCGGCGAGCTCGCGGGTCGGCGTCAGGATGAGGGCGAGCGGGGCACGGGAGCTCGGCTGGGCCTTGCGCTCCGCCAGACGCTGCAGGATGGGAAGCGCGAACGCGGCGGTCTTGCCGGTGCCGGTCTGGGCGATACCGAGAAGGTCGCGGCCGGCCAGAAGGTGCGGAATGGCCTGCGCCTGGATCGGCGTCGGCGCCTCGTAATTCTCGGCCTTGAGGGCACGGCACAACGGCTCGGCAACGCCGAGATCGGAAAAGGAGGGAATCAAGGAGAACATCTTTCTAAGCCGGCACGCCGACATCGCATGGAAGCGGTCGTGCTACGGCATGGTCCGTCTCCCGCGCGCGGCCGGGACGGTGAGTTGCTGGCGATTTTCTCGGAATGCTGTGCCTTGCGGCTCTTAAGCCCAGGCACATCGCGCGATCGCGAGAGATCGGTTACGACCCCTTAAATGGGGTAGTCACCGTCCAATGTCAAGCCCAAACCTCTGAAAGTTGGCCACTTTTTACGTTTCCGGCCGGCGGAGGCCGGTGCCCGTCGGCCGGGACGCCGGCGATCAGCGACAGAATATGGGAGCGGAGATAGTCCGGATCGAAGCCTGCCGCCTCGCAAGCGGCGCGGAACTCGCCACTATTTCTGGCAAACCAATCGCGGGCATCCTGGCGGATGGTCCGGCGCTCGGCCGGGCCGGATACCGTGGCGATTTGATCCATCGCGTCATGGAGGGCGCGCTCGATCACCGCACACCAAAGCTGCCGCTCGGCAGAATGGCTCGCCATCCTGCCGTCGCGATCGCCGCCGTCGAGAAGGTGGAAGGACATGGGACTATCCGTTTTCGCTCGGCTGTCGGGGCTTCGCGCTCAGCGTCGCCGGCGCGGGCTCCGCATGGCAGCCGCAGTACTGGTCGGACGCTCGTCCTTGTGACGGAAGCTCAGCCGCCCCTTGGTGAGATCGTACGGCGTCATCTCCACGGTCACGCGATCTCCGGCAAGAATGCGGATTCGATGCTTGCGCATCTTGCCGGAGGTGTAGGCGAGTGTCTCATGACCGTTGTCGAGCTGCACCCGGAAGCGCGAATCCGGGAGAATCTCGACGACGACGCCGTCAAATTCGATCAGAGCTTCCTTGCTCAAGTACGGCTCCTGGAATGACGGGAGGCCGCGCTGCCTCCCGAATGCTTAGGCCTGCTTCAGATTGACGGCCGAGGTCTTGCCCTGCTGGCCGCGCTCGAGCTCGTAGCTGACCTTCTGTCCCTCGTGCAGGTTGCCGATGCCGGAGCGCTCGACCGCCGAGATGTGGACGAAAACGTCTTTCGAGCCGTCCTCCGGTTGAATGAATCCGTAGCCCTTCTGCGCGTTGAACCATTTGACGGTGCCGGTGGCCATCGTATTTCTCCAAGTAAGAATCGATCCGCCGCGCACTTTCGCGCGGCGAGTTCAAACACCTATGGGGCTCGGACGCTGAGTCCGGCGCTCGAGCGGAGCGGAGGAGGGCAGGCCGGACCACGGGGGGGTCGACGGACCTACGATGGCGCTCCCGAAGCGGCTTGGCAAGCAATAGATGCAGCGAGGTCGCGCGTGCAACGTCGTGACGGCGAGGCCGGCGGCATCGCGCAGCGCGAGATCGAGATGCCCACGGTTGGAACGTGCCTCCATTGGGAGCGCCAGGGCGCAATATTGCGTCGATCCCGGCGATGCGATAGCGAGAGAGGATGGTGACCTCCGCAGGGCTCCCGCCGCGCCTTCGCCGACGGTGGTCCATGCTGGCCCTTGCGCTTTCGGTGATCCTCGCGGCTGTCTGCCCGACGCGAGCAGACGCCCAGGCGCGAGCGGTCGACCTGCAACTTGTACTGGCGGTCGATGCTTCCGGCAGCGTCGATGCCTCGCGTTTCGAGCTGCAGAAGCGCGGCTATGCCGAGGCATTCGCCGATCCCCGGGTGATCGATGCGATCCGCACCGGCTCGCGGCAGCGCGATCGCCGTCGCCATGATGCAGTGGACGGGACCGCAGATGCAGAACGTGGTGGTGGACTGGACGCTGATCACCGATCCCGAATTCAGCGATGCGCTTTTCCAAGGCGATCGCCGCGGCGCCACGATCTCTCTTCGGTGGCGGCACCTCGATCAGTGGTGCGATCGATGTCGGCAGGACGCTCTTCGAGCGCAGTGGATTTCGCGGCGAGCGCCGGGTGATCGACATCTCCGGAGATGGCGCCAACAATCGCGGCCGTCCGGCCGCCATGGCGCGCGACGAGGCGGTGCGGTCCGGCCTGGTCATCAACGGCTTGCCGATCCTCACCTTGGAGCCGGATCTCGACCGCTATTATCGGGACAACGTCATCGGCGGACCAGGTGCCTTCGTGATCGCGGTCGACAGCTATGACAAATTCGCCGCCGCTATTCTGCAGAAGCTGATCCAGGAGATTGCGGCGGCGCCGGTCAGCGCGCCGGCCGCAAGGCGATCCGCCGCCTTGCATCCGCCAGCGCGTCGTGGACGCGGTAGTACGCCATCAGCGATGACACCAGGGGCGTCGCAAGACGATTGAGCCGCCGCGGCCGCAGCGGCGACACCGGCAGCGTGAGCTCGGCCTCCGGTACGCCGGCGATGTGCGCGGCGATCTCGCTTCCCATCAAGGTCGCAAGCGCGATGCCGCGGCCACTGTAGCCAAGGCCCGCCCAGAGACCGGGCGCCAGGGTGTGCAGGTGCGGATAGAGGTCGTAGGTCATGGCGACCCAGCCCGCCCAGCGGTATTCCCATTCGATCGAGCCAAGTTGCGGAAAGATCGACATCAGCCGGCGGCTCACCTTTGCGGCATCGGCCTCGCCGGTCTCGTCGAACGACGGCCCGTCCGCGCTCGCCTGCAGTCGGCCGTCCGTATGCAGTCGCACGCCGGAAAACAGATGGCGGGTATCGGTGAGCGGCTGACCCTGCGGAAGGATGCTCCGCCGCACGTTCTCGCTGAGCGGTTTGCTCGCGAGCTGATAGGCCGCGCATGGGAATGAGGCTCTCGCGCAGGCCGGGCCACAGCGCGCGCTCCGTATAGGCATTGGTCGCCAGCACCACCGTGTCCGCCGTGACGTCGCCCCGCGGCGTGGCCAGCCGCCACTGCATGCCCATCCGCGCGAGCGCGGTCACCGGCGATCGGGTGCAGATTGTGACGCCCAGCTTGCTGGCGCTGGCGGCGAGGCCGCGGACGTAGGCGAGGGGATTGATGGTGCCGCCACGGCGGTCGAGCGAGCAGGCGGCGTAGAAAGGCGTGCCGATCAGCGCCTCCGCGTCCTTGCCGGCAAGCATCTCCACGGGCGCGCCGCGTGACTGCCAGAAGGCGGTGCGGCGCTCCAGCCCGGCTTGGCCGGCGGGCGAGTGGGCGGCAAAGATGAGGCCCTTGCGCTGCGCCGTGCAGTCGATGCCGTGCCGGCGGATCAGCTCGAAGACCAGTTCGGGTCCGTTGGCGGCGGCGGTGATCAGCCGCTCGCCAAGGGCGTCGCCGAACTGCTGCCGGACGTGATTCTGGTCGTGCTTGAAGTAGGGCACCACCTGGCCGAAGTTGCGGCTCGAGGCGCCCCAGCCGATCTCCTTGGCCTCGAGCACGATGGAGCGGATGCCGCGCTCGCCGAGATGGAGGGCGGTAGAGAGGCCGGTGAAGCCGGCGCCTACGATCGCCACCGCGGTGCGGTGATTGCCTTCGAGCGGCAGCGCCACGGGAGCCGGTGGCGCGAAGGCATCGTAGAAGCGGGGGATCGGCGAGGCGTCCGCAGTCGGTGAGTTCATGTGCGGCTCATTGGCGCGTCACGCTGGCCTTGCAAGGGCGGTCGTAGGGCGGCGCGTCCGCGAACTCCCAATGCTGCTTGCCGCTCAGCTCCAGAGAATTGGCGACGACTTTTCCCGCGTAGGTCGCCTGGTAGTGCCAAGTCGAGAATTCGGCTCTTCCGCTCAAGGTGACCGTTCCGTCGGCAGATACGCTTCCCTCGCCGGTCTCGACGGTAAGCAACATCTTGCCGTCGGGCGTATAGATCGCGCGGCGATACGTGGCGTTGCCGTGATTGAGCGTCATGTTGAAGGCGATGTTGAGGGCGCCGATCGCCTTGCTGGGGATAGGATCGCACATCAGCCGCCCGACATAATAGCCGTCGAACGACTGCGCGGCGGCCGGCAGAGAGGCGGGCATCGACGATGCCGCCGCGATAGCGAGCGCAAGAACCAAGTGTGCGCGCACGGAAAGCATGAAGACAAACCTGAAGGGCCGGGACGGCCACCTAGATTAGCGCGACCTTGCCACGCGTCTCCCGAAATTCTTCACGCTTGCGCATCCACCATGTCGGCATCGTGCTGGCATTGACCGTTTTCCACACGTTTTTTTAGTGATAAAATACATCAGTACACGTTGCGCCTATCGCAGCCCAGGAGCACTTTTTAGCAGCTAACTCGCATTTATCGGGAGGACGCAGCATTTTTGCGGACGCCAATGCGGTGCCGGCGACGGCACATCGCAAGATTCTGCAGCTTTATGAGTATTGGCGCCGGCGGGCCGAGGCCATCGGCCGGCTGCCCAGCCGCAAAGATATCGATCCCCTCGATATCCCGAAGCTCCTGGAGAATATCTGGCTGCTCGACGTCGTCGGCGAGCCTCAGCGATTCCGCTTCCGGCTGATCGGCGGCGCGCTGCACCGCATGGGTATTCCCGGCAAGGTCGGGGATTTTGCGGACGAGCTGCTGCCGGATGGCAGCGAGAAGGCGGTGATGGAGGATTTCCGTCGGGCCGCCCGCGAGCGCGTGCCGGTGTGGTTCCGTGGCAAGGCCAGCGTGCCGCACACGACCGAGATGTTCGAGCTCGAACGGGTGTTTCTGCCGCTTGCCACCGACGGCAGCACCGTCGACATGCTGCTCTGCATGACGGTGTTCTATACGCTGGATGGCCTCGATATCTGAGGTGGCGATGCGCGGAGCGGCGCGAAAGAGCCGCATCTGACGCCGGCATTCTATCGGCGCCAGGCGCGGGTCGGACCGATCTTTCTGATCAGGCCAGCAGATCGACGATCGAGCTCGTGCCCGAGGCGCCGCTGGACGTCGTCGGGGACGCGGTCGCCGTCGTGGACGAAGTCTGGCTCTGCTGGGTGGGATCGACACCGGCCGCACCGCCGTGATGACGGTGATGGTGATGCCCTTGCACCGACGCTTGCTGCGGCACCTGAGACTGCTGCTGCGACTGTTGCTGCAACTGCTGGAGGTACTGCTGGTACGCGGCGGTGGAGCTGGACACGCTAGTGACACTCATAGACGTACTCCTTGAGTGAGAGCGATGCGTCGGCACGGCGCCGAGCCACACGCTCACCAGAGCACTGGCAAATGGTGTGCCGGCCGATATCGCGGAATATCGGCACTTTGCTGCGCCGGCCACTCGCGCACCGGCAATTTCTGCAGCGACACTTGAGTGCGGTCGGCAGAATTTGCCGGATGTGCTGGCGGATCGCTCACTCGGAAGATCATGGCGTCATACTTGTGTCGCCGGGAACCAGTCCACTATCAGTGGTACCGGAAGCCCGCTCCTTCATGCGGATGATGCCGCGGGCCCGGCGTGGATGGGATCCGTCTTTGGCCAACAATAGCGATACGGTCGTCTTTCAGTCGCATCGGGCGCAGGGATTGCCGGCGTGGATCACGCGATCCCTGGCGACGACGCGCCAGTGGGCGGCAGCAAGCGGGTACGACTACGTGTTCTTCGACGACACCTTCTTCGAGCCGGTTCCGGACTGGTTCAAAGCCAAGGCAAAAGGCGTGAAGACGCTGCTGGCCGATCTCGCGCGTCTGCTGGCGGCCAAGAAGTTTCTTGCGGACGGTTACCGGCGCGCCATCTGGATCGATGCCGATGTCGTTGTCTTCGCGCCTGAGAAGCTGATCTTGCCGCGGGAGAGCAAGTACTACTTCTGTCGCGAGGTCTGGATCGACAGCGATGCCCAGGGGCTGATCGCCCGAAACCTCGTGAATAACTGCGTCTGCGTCTTTGAAGCCGGCAATGCCTTTCTGGATTTTTACATCGAGTCCGTTTTCAAGCTCGCTGAGCTGGCCAAAGGCGCGATGCTGCCCCAGGTCCTCGGCACGGTCTTCCTCTCCAACCTCGATCAGCTGGTGCCGATACCGAAGCTCACGATGATCGGACTGTTCAGCCCCGGCGTGATCCGCGACATCGTGCAAGGCGGCGGCAACTATCTCACCGCTTTCAAGCAGTGCTACAAGACGCCGATCCACGCCGCGAACATCCTCGCGTCCTTCTCGGGTCGGAGCTACAACAATCCGGACGGCACGAAGTTTCAGCTCAACGACGCCGTCTTCAATCGGGTCGTCGACATCCTGCTGGCCGCCGGCGGCGACTTTACCAAGGTCTGAAAATGGTCCGCCGAGGTCAAGTGGCGAGTTGGAAGCCTAGGCCTTGGTCGCCGACGCCGTGAAGACGGGCGCCACATCGGTGAGCCGCTTGAAGCCCGCTGCGGTCAACGAATGCTCGGCCTCCTCATCTTCGCCGAGGTCGCTGACGATCAGCACCGCGCCGGCATTGCGCGCGAAGACCGCATCGTAACGCCGCGAGCGCCAATCGGTCCGTGTCGCCAGCACGGCGTCCCAGCGCTTCTCTCGAATTTCGCCGACCCTGCGGAGCAGCCGAACCCTGTGGGCAACACCGGCGCGCTCGAGGAAAGCCGCGAGCTTGCCGCCGTCGTCATCGATCGCATCGCCGGCGAGCTCGACGCGCACGAGATCGGCGGCGTCCGACAGCAGGTAAGGATCTACGGTCGGCGTTGCCAGCATGGCCGGCTTTTCCTGCGCGAGCTGTATTGCCTGCAGGACCTCATAAGTCGCGATGCGTCGCATCAACGCGGTGCGATCGTGCACGCGCGGCAGTGCGCCGCGACGGTCGCTGCCGATCTCGAACTCGGGTCGGACGCGGCCATCGTCGCAGAGCGCGAAGAAATCCGCGCGGATCCGCTCCGGTGCCAGCATGGCCTCATAGGCCGCATGGCCCGCGCGGGCGATGGCGGCGGTCGACATGGCATCCCGCAGGAAGCGGCGGGCCTTCTCGATGCAGTCCTCGATGCCGTCATAGAGCACGAGATGCTGGCCGTCGGCGAACAAGGCGTCGAAACCGGATTCGATTCCCAGCCGGTCGGTGAGCAGGAAGCCGCCGCTTGCCAGGACCTCCAGCACGCGAAGGTTCAAGTCGCCGTTGAGGCTGCAGTTGAGGTTGACCCGGGTACGCGCGTGGATGGTGCGGGCGACCGCCCTGGGCGCCCGCCCGACCTGCAGCGGCAGGCCCGCGCGTTGCAGTGCCTCCACCACGGCGAGGCGGCGCGGGTGCACGCGATCCACCCCGCCCACGAAGCTCATGGGAATGTCGGTGGGCATCGGCCTGACGGCGATGCGCTCGACGTTGAACCCCGGCAGCCAATAGACGCGCTCGAGGCCGGCTTCGAGAAAGAAATGGGCGTGCTGGCGCGTGTAGTCGAGAATTACGGCCTGGTAGGGCTCGCTCAGCACATAGCTCAGCAGCTGCGTGATCGGGCTACGCTGGTGGTGGGTGTCGCCGACGACGACGACGGCCGGGCAGGAGAGCCCAGCGATATTGCGCGGCAGGTTGGCTCGTCCGGCATCGGCACGAACGACGACGAAATCCGGCCGCTGCTCGATCGGCATTCTCGCGACCACTTCCGCGATGTCATAGTCGCCGAGCGGGGTCTTGATGGAGAGAACGCGGTCTCCCTCACGGCGATCCGGATACATCGGCCCGCAGATCACCTGCTGCGGATCCAGTGGCGGCGGCGGAATGAAATCCGGCGTGCTGTGGGTCGAGTGAAGGATCTTCACGATCGTTGCATCTGAGCGCCCGGCGTCCGCGCTCGATACCATAACCGCTAGAATGCCGCCAGCGGCCTTACACAGACGGCGTCGCGCGGGGTCAGATCGCGGCCGGGTTCCGCGGTCGCGCATCGATTGTCGGGGAAGTCGCGCCGCGCTTAGGCGGTGGCGCCGCCGAGTTCCTGCATCTTGATGGCGACCAGCAGCCGATCGACCCGCTTGCCACTGGTGGAGAGCGGCAGGATCAATCGGTCGTAGCGATATTCGGCACCGGCAAGGGAGCCGCGCAGGTGACTGTAGAGCGGCTCCTGGTCCCGTCGTACCCGATCGTAATCGCGGGTGACGATGTCGGCGACGATGGGTAGCGGATGATTGCCGAGAGGAGCGCCCTCGCGGCTGGCACCGCTCACGGCGGGAATGCGAGCGCCACGGATCTGGAAGTGGAACTGCCGTGGATTGGGATGGCTGACGTCGACCAGATGCAGCCGTCCGAGCCAGCCGAGCTGCCCAAAGCGAATGGGATCGATGTCGCCCAGCGTTCCGTGGCTGATGACCCACAGCGAGTGCCAGTACTCGAACAGCAACTCCACGCTTCCGTGGGTGCGCTCGGGCCGGAGCGCGCTCACCGGCCGGTTCACGCGCTCCATCCAGTTTCCGCTGCTGTCCTCGACGCGTTCCCGCTCGAGAGTCATGGAAACGAGATTATCACCGCCGGTGCTCACGGTCGGCTCCGCGCTTCGTGGGTACGAGGAGCGGCGGGCTTTGAACGCCAGTACCCGCGCGCTGGCCGCACTCTTGGCTTGGGCAGCCGCCGCCGTGCCGCAATGGAACGGCGAGCGGCAGTTACAGCCATCACACCCCGACGCCATCTCGAGATAGGCGTCGGCGACCCGTTCAAATCCGATCTGACGCTCAAACGAGGCGAGAGTGACCAGATCTACGCAAGGACGTTCCGCGGATTTCGCCATGCCCCTCGGTCGCGGCTTAGGTGTTACCCGTCGTCACCCTGCCCATGCTGCGGACGAGACGCAAGATCTGTCGCTGCAACTCGCTATCCGGCAATGCACGGAATGCGCGCAACAGCTCAAGCTCGGCCCGCACGAACTCGCCCTGGTCACCGTCGCTCGCCGAGGGCGCATCGAGCCCCTCGAAGAAGAACTCGAGCGGCTGGCCGAGCAGGCGGGACGCCTGCAGGAGACGGCTGGCACTGACGCGGATTTCGCCGCGCTCGTACTTCTGTACCGCCTGGAACGAAACTCCGAGCGCCTGCGCCACCTGAACCTGGCTCAGCCCCAGCAAACCGCGCGCCAGACGCAAACGAGAGCCGACATGGACATCTGCCGGATCCGGCCCGTGTTCCTTGACTGTGCGACGCCGTCGTCCGGGTTGGGGACGCTCATGATGTTGCGAGCGGGCCTGCATGAAACCTCCTGAAAAAACAACGTTACGAGCATTAGATAAGGCGAATTTTGCCCCACTATAGTGTGCACGGCGGGGTAGAGAAAGTTATTTCCGCTGTAACTGGCGGCCGAAGGCCGCTGGCGGTTTATCACCATCCAGAAAGGGAAACCCCAATGTACACCACATCTTCACGTGGTAATTCACCAGCACCTGAGATTCTCGTAAAAGTAGTCAGTACCACCGAAGAACTCATACAGGCGTTCGTCGTGCGGGCCGCGGTCTTCATGGCGGAGCAGCGGTGTCCCTATGGCGAGGAATTCGACGGCAATGATTTCACCGCAACACATCTGATCGGATATGTCGATGGAGAACCTGCGGGAACCCTGCGCCTGCGGTACTTCGCTGACTTTGCCAAGGCGGAACGGGCGGCGGTCCGCCGGGAGTTTCGGGGTCACGGACTGAACCGGCAATTACTCGATTTCGCAGTCGGGCTGGTACAGCGCAAGGGATACACCCGCCTCTACGGCAGCGCTCAGAAGCGTCTTCTGGACTATTGGCGGGGGCTGGGCTTCGAGCCCTTGCCGAAGCCTGAGTTCCATTTCTCCGACCATGAGTATGTGCCGATCTTGCGCCTCGTCGTGACCGACGAGGCGGCACTTGATGAAGGAGCCCCGGACATGATCCTGAACCGGCGGGAAGGGGAGTGGGATCGGCCAGGCGTCCTGGAGATGTCTCAAAGCCGTTCACCCACCAATCCCGTGAGCAACGACTGAGCTGAGGTCGGACGACCGGTTCGGCATTGCGTGCTCGCGCGCGGCCCCAGGGCGGTGCGCGAGCCCGCGATGCCCGAACGGGAGCAGCGAGACCGCCGCGCTGTGTATTCCTTGTGCGAACAGCGTGAAACGACGCCGATTGGGGCGGATGGGCACGCTCGCATTTGACTAAAGAACGGGATGCTCCATCTACCGTTAAGGCAAGATGCCGCTTAAGATGGGGCATTCCGGTGCGCCACGGCCAAGGCGTTTCCGGATCAGCGAGGTCTGGCATGAGGACGCTCTGTGTTCCGCTCGCCATCGCCGGCGTGTTCGCGATGACCGCGAGTTGTGCACGCCGAGGGCGGCGAGATCCGCCAGGAAGCGCAGACCCGGCATTACCGCTTGGTACTGCTGATCGGCCCGAACGAAACTGTCTACACCTCCGCGCAGGCAAGACTTGAGCGCCCGAACTCGGGCGAGGTCATGCTGGGCGGCCGGGTGAGCGGCAACATCGCGGACGTTATGCCAGAGGCAGGCGGCGTCGCGCGCAGCGCGGCCCCCAGATCATTGCCCGATCTGCATCACCTCGAGCTGCACGTCTATTCGCGAGCTACCGGGAAGACCATCTCGGAGGCGCATGTTACCATCGCGGTAATGGACAGCGATCGAAAGCGCCGCCCGATGCCGATCGCGCGCATGTATGGCATTGACGAAGGGCCGGACGACCTGCACTACGGCAATAATGTCGAGCTGCCGCCGGGCGCCTATAGCATCGAGACGGCGGTAAATGGCGAGCGGGTGCGCTTCGCGGTCAGGATGCCGGAAGGCTCGTAGAGCCTGCGATCGGCGGGGGGAACGATGAGGCAGACGGGATCGAGGGCCCCGCATGGGGTTTCTTTGATCGCGGCAGTGCTTGCATTGGCGATGCTGTTGTCGGGCACTGCCGCCGCGCGCGTCGTCAAGTTCGACGTGCTGAGTGTCGAGGCGCCGACCTTCGACGGCCGCAGCTTCGGAGCCGTCGGCCCCTACGAGAGGATTCTCGCCCGCGCCACGATCGCCGTTGACGCCACTGACCGGCACAACAGCGGCATCGTCGATCTCGATCTCGCGCCCAAGGACCCAAGCCAGGAAGTGGAAGCGGTTGCCGACGTCGTCATTCTGCGGCCGCTCGACGCCGCCAAGGGCAATGGGCGCATTCTCTATGACGTCGTGAGCCGCGGTCGCAAGCTGGGCCTCGTCCTGATGAACGACGCGCCGCCCACGGATTTACCGAGCAGGGCGGCGGATGCCGGCGACGGCTTCCTCATGCGCGAGGGATACACCATCGTCTGGAGCGGCTGGCAGGGCGATCTGGTGCCCGGTGGCGCGCTGATGACGCTGCGGGTGCCGATGGCGCCGCAGTACACCGGGCCGAGCCGCGAGGAATGGGTCTTCGACGACGTCAGGAATCCGGCGGCAGCCCGGCTCACCTACCCCACGGCGGATCTCAATCCCGCGAATGCGACCTTGACGGTGCGGGAACGTGAGCGGGATCAGCGCCAGTCGCCGCCGGACCTCTCGTTCCGCTATCTGTCGTCGACCGAGGTGGAAATTCTGCGTCCCGCCGGCTTCGATGCCGGCGCGATCTATGAGCTGATCTATACCGCCAAGAACTCCAAGGTAATGGGTCTTGGCTTCGCCGCCACCCGCGATGTGGTGTCGTTCCTGCGCTATGCGGAGGGCGATGCGACCGCCGGTGCCAATCCGCTGCGGGTCCCCGGAGCCGTACCGATCGACCACGCCTATGCACTCGGTATCTCCCAGAGTGGCCGGTTCCTGCGCGACTTCCTCTATCAGGATTTCAACGAGGACGAGGCGGGGAGAATGGTGTTCGACGGCGTGATGCCGCACGTGGCGGGCTCCCGCAAGACCTACGTCAACTTCCGCTTTGCACAGCCCGGACGCTTCGCGCGCCAGCACGAGGACCATCTCTACCAGGGGGATCAGTTCCCGTTTACCTATGCCGTGCTGGACGATCCGCTGACGCAGCTGCGCGATGGTATTCTCGCGCGGTGCCAAGCGGCGCGGAACTGTCCGAAGATCATCCACACCGACAGCAGCACGGAGATGATGCAGGGGCGCGGCTCCCTCATCACCACCGATCCCAGCGGCCGCGCGGTGCCGCTGCCGGAGAATGTGCGCGCCTATCTGCTGGCGGGCTTGCCGCACTTCAACCCGGCGGGCGCGGAGCCTAGGCCTACCGAGGCCTGCCAGGCGCTCAGCAACCCCCTGGCCGCGGGCCCTGCCATGCGGGCGCTGCTGGTGGCGCTCGACCGCTGGGTAAGCGATGGTATCGCGCCGCCGGAGAGCCGCTATCCGAGCCTCGGCGACGGCACGCTGGTTCCGCCCGACCCGGCCCACGCTGGCTATCCACGGCTGCCGCATCTGGCCTACGCCGGGCTCGTCAACACCGTCGCGGTCAAGAGCTATGGCGAGGGTCTGCCGATCGAGGATGGGTCCTATCCGATCTTCATCGCCAAGGTAGATGCCGACGGCAATGATGTCGCCGGTATCCGCCTGCCGCCGGTGGCCGTGCCTCTCGGCACCTATCTCGGTTGGAACCTGCGCAAACCAGGCTATGCCGAGGGCGAGCTCTGCAGCACCACCGGATCCTTCATCCCATTCGCCGCCAATCGTGCGCCGCGCCTCCGGAGTGGCGATCCCCGGCGTTCCCTGGCGGAGCGTTATCCGACGCACGCCGCTTATGTCGCGGCGGTGCGTCGCGCGGCGCAGGGGTTGGTGACGGAAGGCTTCCTGCTGCAAGAGGACGCCGACCGCTATCGCGCCGCCGCAGAAAAGAGCCGGGTGAGGCGGTGAAGCGTGCGCGGAGCATGAGCCCGAAAAGCGGAATCCGGTTTTCTGAAAAGCTCATGCTCAAACAAAAAGCTAGAGCCCGTCCGCCTCGCCTCCGAGGGGGCTGTAGGGGCTGAAGCTCATGCGGTCGAGAGCTACCGATTTGACCAGCGCGTAGATGGGCTTGCCCTCGACAAGGGCAAGCTCGTGGGCGGAGCGCCGTGTGATGCGCGCCCAGAGCACTACGGGCCGCTCCGGCTTGCCGATGTCGAGGCGGACATCGACCATCGGGCTCTGATCCCGGGCGAGCTCCAGGACGCGGCCGGCGAACACATTGAGGATCGAGAGGCCCTGGGGCGGCGCCAGCGCCAGGGCCACGTCGCGGGCACGGATGCGCGCCCGCACGGGAGTGCCGAGCGCCAGGCCGAGGTGAGGCACCCGCAGCCGTCCGCCGGGGAATGCGAGCTCGCTCAGCCCATAGGTAACGTCGGCACCAGCCACCGTGGCACGGATCACCGCGCCCGCCTCGTAGCGGCCGGTGAGCGGGCGCAGGTCGAGGCGGCTGGTGAGATCCTCCACCGATCCGACGGCGGCGATGCGCCCCTCCGACATCAGCACCAGCGTATCGGCGAGCCGCACGATCTCTTCCATGGCGTGGCTCACATAGACGATGGGAATGCGCAGGCGATCGCGGAGCTGCTCGATGAACGGCAGGATCTCCGCACGGTGGGTGAAATCGAGAGAAGCGAGCGGCTCGTCCATCAGCAGCAGCAGCGGATCCGCCAGCAGCGCGCGGCCGATCGCCACCCGCTGCTTCTCGCCGCCGGAAAGATCGTGCGGGCGGCGGCCGAGGAGCGGGTCGAGGCGCAGGAGCTCCACCACCGCGTCGAAGCTGAGAGCCGGATCTCGCGCCTGACCGCGGGGCATGCCGTAGGCGAGATTGCCGCGCACGGAATAGTGCGGGAACAGGCGGCCTTCCTGGAAGACATAGCCGAGGCGGCGGCGCTCGGGCCGGCGGTCGATGCCCTCGGCGCTGGAGAACAGCACGTCGCCGTCGATCGCGATGCGTCCGCGGTCGGGTCGGAGGAGGCCGGCGAGGGCATTGACGAGGCTAGTCTTACCGGAGCCGGAGCGGCCGAAGAGCGCGATGATGCCGCTGGTCTCGGCGGTGAAGCTCGCGGCGAGCTGGAACTCGCCGAGGCGTTTCTCCAGATCGATCTCGATCACGCCGCGCTCCCGATCCGGCGCTGGACCCGGCGCGCAATCAGCTCGGAGGCGATCAGCGCCGCCAGCGACACGCATATGGAGATCGCCACGAGACGACCCGCCGCCGCCTCGCCATTCGGCTGCTGCACCAGGCTGTAGAGCGCCAGCGGGAGCGTCTGTGTCTCGCCGGGAATATTGGAGACGAAAGTGATGGTGGCGCCGAATTCGCCGATGCTTCGCGCGAAGGCGAGGATCGCGCCGGTCATCAGGCCCGGCGCGGTCAACGGCACGGTGACGGTGAGAAAGACGCGCGCGCGGCCGGCGCCCAGGGTGCGCGCGGCGGATTCGAGGCGGCGGTCGACCGCCTCCAGCGACAACCTGATCGCCCGCACCATCAGCGGAAACGCCATCACCGCCGAGGCCAGCGCCGCGCCCTTCCAGTTGAAGACGAAGGTGATGTCGAAGGTGTCGTAGAGCCAGGCGCCGATCACGCCGCGACGCCCCAGCAGCACCAGCAGCGCATAGCCCACCACGACCGGCGGGAGCACCAGCGGCAGATGGATCAGGCCGTCGACCAGTGTCTTGCCGGGAAAGCGGCAGCGCGCCAGGAGCCAGGCCGCGGCAAGCCCCGGCAGGAGGCTTGCGACGACGGCGACGGCCGATACTTGCAGACTGAGGATGAGAGCGGTGGTCTCGAAGGATGTGAGCGGCATGGGCGAGCGGGGAGAATGCGCGCCTAGCGGGCGGCATTCAGCCGCTGAAAGCCCCGCTCGAGATCGGCGATGAGATCGCCGATGTCCTCGAGGCCGGCATGGAGGCGGAGCGTCGGCCCGCCACTCCAGGGGCTCGCGGTTCGCATGCGCTCGGGATGCGTCGGCAGGATGAGGCTCTCGTAGCCGCCCCAGCTCGCGCCCATGCCGAAGAGCTCCATGCCGTCGAGCATGGCTGATATCGCCGCTTGCGGCGTATCGCGCTTGAGCTCGACACCGAAGAGGCCCGAGGAGCCTGCGAAGTCGCGGCGCCAGAACTCGTGACCGGGATGATGGGGGAGCGCCGGATGCAGCACGCGCTCCACCTCCGGTCGCTGCTGCAGCCAGTGCGCGAGCCTGAGCGCTTGGGCTTCCTGATGCCGCATCCGGACCCCGGCCGTGCGCAGGCCGCGGAGCGCCAGATAGCAATCGTCGGGTGCGGCGTGATAGCCGAGCTCCGATGCCGCCTGCCGCACGGCGAGAAAGCTTTTCTCGGTGCAGACGGTGAACCCCATCATCGCATCGGAGTGGCCGACGATGTATTTGGTGCCGGCGATGATGGAAACGTCGATGCCGTGCTTCAGCGGCTGATAGAAAAGCGGCGAGGACCAGGTGTTGTCGAGCAGGGTGGCGATGCCGCGCGCCTTCGCCACGGCGACGATCGCGGGCACGTCCTGCACCTCGAAAGTAATGGAGCCCGGACTCTCCAGATAGATGACGCGGGTGTTGTCGCGTATCAGGCCCGCGATCTCGCCGCCGACCATCGGATCGTAGAAAGTGGTCTCGACGCCGAACCGCTTGAGGAAGCCGTTGCAGAAATTGCGCACCGGCCCGTAGACGGTATCGACCATCAGGACGTGGTCACCGCTCTTGAGGAAGCCGAGCAGCGCTCCATAGCAGGCCGCCGCCCCGGAGCAGTAGGCGATCGCGCGCTCGCCCGCCTCGGCCTCCGCCACCGCTTCCTCGAGGGCGAAGGTGGTGGGCGTGCCATAGCGGCCGTAGCTCATGTTGCCTTTCTTGAAGCGGTTCTTCTGCGCCTCCTCCAGCGCGGCAACCGTGCGATGGAGGATGGTCGAGGCGTGATAGACCGGCGGATTGACCACGCCGAAATTTTCATGCGGATTGTTGCCTGCGTGGGTGAAGATCGTGTCGGGCTTTTTGGATTTCGTTTTCATGGGAACCCTGGGGGCGGCCGGGAGACCCGCATCTTGCCTCCTGCGGATGCGGGCGCAAAGTGCCTTGTGGCGCCGAACGCCGCGGGCTTTGTCAATCACAACAAAGTGGTAGGCGTGAGAGGTGGATTGCGACTCACAGGCGCGGAGGCGTTTGTGTTAGCGTCCGCCCAGAACTGGCCGGCGCCCGCGCTCTGTCGCGTCGCGCTCGAAGCAGCGGGAAACAACGCCGCCAGGGGACGAGGGGAAAAGCTAAACTCACGGAGGATCTATATGGTATCGCGTAAATTCAGGGGGATCGCTGTCGCCGCTGGTCTCTTCACCATGGCGCTCACGGCAGGTCCCGCGCTCGCCGGACCGACCCTGGACAAGATCAAAGGCGCTGGTGTCGTGACCTGCGGCGTCTCGACCGGCCTCGCCGGCTTCTCCATGGCGGACCAGCAGGGCAACTACACCGGCCTCGATGTCGACACCTGCCGGGCGATCGCGGCTGCGATCTTCGGCGACGCCAAGAAGGCGAAGTTCGTGCCCCTGACGGCGCAGCAGCGCTTTACCGCGCTGCAATCGGGCGAGGTCGACGTCCTCACCCGGAACACCACGGAGACCCTTGCCCGCGAGGCCGACCTCGGCTTCAACTTCGCGCCCGTCACCTACTACGACGGCCAGGGCTTCATGGTGGCGAAGAAGCTCGGCGTCAAGAGCGCCAAGGAGCTCAAGGGCGCCACCGTCTGCGTGCAGCCGGGAACCACGACCGAGCTCAATCTCGCGGACTATTTCCGCACCAACCGGATGGAGTTCAAGCCGCTGGTGATCGAGAAGCTCGACGAGGTCGAGAACGCGTTCTTCGCCGGCCGTTGCGACGCCTATACGACCGATCGCTCGGGCCTGGCGGCGACGCGCGTCTCCAAGGCGCCCAATCCCGACGACTACGTCATCCTGCCGGAGGTGATCTCCAAGGAGCCGCTGGCGCCGGCGGTGCGCAACGGCGACGATGAATGGCTGCACATCGTCAAGTGGGTGGTCTACGCTCTCATCGATGCCGAGGAGAAGGGCGTCACCTCGAAGAACGTCGACCAGATGCTGACCAGCGACGATCCCGAAGTGAAGCGCATGCTGGGCGCCACGCCGGGCATGGGCAAGTCGCTGCATCTCGACGAGAAGTGGGCCTATAACGCCATCAAGCAGGTCGGCAACTACGGCGAGATCTTCGACCGGAACGTCGGCAAGGACAGTCCGCTCAAGCTCGATCGCGGCATCAACGCCCTCTGGACCAACGAGGGCCTGATGTACGCGATGCCGATCCGCTAGCAAGGGGACCGTCGCCCCGGTCCAGCGCCGGGGCGATGTGCCTGCCATGCTCGACGCCCCTGAAAACCCCGAGAGCCATCCGCGATGACCGTGGAGGCCTCCTCGCTCCGGCCGGAAAGCCGCGCGGTGTGGTGGCGCGAGGAGCGCTATCGCTCGCTCGCGGTGCAGGTCGGCGCCGTTGCCGTCGTCGTCGCGGTCTTCGGCTTCTTCGCCTACAACGCCTCGGTCAACATGGAGCGGCAGGGGATAGCTTCCGGCTTCAGCTTTCTTTGGCGTGAGGCGGGCTTCGGCATCGGCACCAGCACGATCGAGTATTCGCCGTCGGATACCTATGGCCGCGCGCTTCTGGTCGGGCTCCTCAACACGCTGATGGTGGCGGGGATCGGCTGTGTGCTCACGACTATACTGGGCACGCTGCTCGGCATCGCGCGGCTCTCCAGCAACCTGCTCGTGCGCAAGATCACGCTCTGGTACATCGAGATCATGCGCAACACGCCGCTCCTGATCCAGCTGCTGATCTGGTGGGACGTGCTGCGGATCGGCGCGCCGGGACCGCGCCAAGCCTGGCAGATCCTGCCCCACGTTTTCATCTCCAATCGCGGCCTCACGTTTCCAGTGCTGGCATGGCAGAACGCCTATCTCTGGGTCCTGGCGGCGCTGCTGCTCGGTATTCTCGCGACGAGCGCGGTGGCGCGTTGGGCGATGGTGCGGCAGGAGCGCACCGGGCAACCCTTCCATACCGGATGGGTGGGTGCGGCGCTGATCCTCGGGCTGCCGCTTCTGGTGTCCCTCGTCTCGGGTGGGACGTTCAAGGTGGACGCACCGTAAGCTCGCTGGCTTCAATTTCGAAGGCGGCCAGAGCATCACGCCGGAATTCGCGGCGCTGCTGTTCGGCCTCGTCGCCTTCACCTCCGCCTTCGTCGCCGAGATCGTGCGCGGCGGCATTCAGGCGGTGAGCTGGGGGCAGACCGAGGCGGCGGCGGCGCTCGGGATTGCGGCGTGGCCAGGTGCTGCGCCTGGTGGTGCTGCCGCAGGCGATCCGCGTCATCATCCCGCCGATGACCAGCGAATATCTGAGCCTCACGAAGAACAGCTCGCTCGCGGTCTTCATCGGTTTCCAGGAAATCACCTCGATCGCCAACACGACGATGAATCAGACCGGCCAGGCGATCGAAGGCATCACGATCCTGATGGGGGTCTATCTCACCATCAGCCTGGCGATCTCCGTGTTCATGAACTGGTTCAACCGCTACGTGGCGCTCGTGGATCGCTGAGGGATGACCGACACTACGCAAAACTCGACAGTCGAGTTGACGGACGCGCCACGGGGCGCCGCCGTGCGGCTCTGGGAATGGGCGCGCGCCAACCTATTCAACAGCCCCCTCAATACAGTCCTCACTCTCGCGATCACCTACGTCTTTCTGCGCTTCCTCTGGCCGCTGCTCCGCTGGGCCACCATCGACAGCACGTGGAACGCCCCCAACGACCGCGCCTGCCAGGCGACCGGCGGTGCCTGCTGGGCTTTCCTGAAGGAATGGGGCCGCTTCCTCCTGTTCGGCCGTTATCCCTATGAGGAGCAATGGCGGCCGGCGCTGGTGCTGGCGCTCTTCGTGACGATGCTGCTGGTGAGCGCCCGGCGCAGCACTGGCGGCCGGACACTGCTGGCGATGTGGGGCGGCGGCCTCGTGGTGATCTTTGCGTTGATGTGGGGCGGCTTCCCCGGCATGCCCTATGTCGAGACCGATCTCTGGAACGGGCTGCCGCTCAATCTCATCCTGGCGCTGGGCGGCGTGGGATTCTCGTTTCCGGTTGCCATCCTCGTGGCGCTCGGCCGGCGCTCGCGCTTGCCGGCGATCCGCTGGCTCTCGGTCGCCTACATCGAGCTCATCCGCGGCGTGCCGCTGATCACCGTGCTCTTCATGTCGGCGCTGATGGTGCCGCTGTTCCTGCCGGGCGGCGCCAGCATCGCCAAGCTCTGGCGCGCCGAGGTGGCGTTCACGCTGTTCTTCGGCGCCTATCTCGCGGAGGCCATCCGCGCCGGGCTGCAGGTCATTCCGCGCGGCCAGTACGAGGCGGCCGAACTCTCTGGGCCTCGGCTACTGGCGCAAGATGCTCTTGATCATCCTGCCGCAGGCGCTGGCGATCTCGATCCCGGCCATCGTCAACGTGGCGATCGGCGCCTTCAAGGACACGGTGCTGATCACCATCGTCGGCATCTTCGACGTGCTCGGCGACGTCAACAACGCCACCAACGACCCCAACTGGCGCAACGCCTACTGGGAAGCCTATACCTTCGTCGGCGGCATCTTTTTCGTCTTCTGCCTCTATATGTCGCGATATAGTCAAAGCCTGGAGCGAAGCCTGAGCCGGGCGCGGCCCGGAGCCCGGAGGACATGAACATGGCAAGCCAAGAGATGGCGGCGGCGAAGGCCGCCCCCGCCGCGATGATCGAGCTGCGCAACGTCAACAAGTGGTACGGCGATTTCCATGTCCTCAAGGACATCAATGTCGAGGTCCGCAAGGGCGAGCGCGTGGTGGTGTGCGGCCCTTCCGGCTCCGGCAAGTCCACCATGATCCGCTGCATCAATCGGCTGGAAGAGCACCAGAAGGGCCAGATCTTCGTCGACGGCGATCGAGCTCACCTCGGACGTGAAGCACGTCGAGGCGATCCGGCGCGAGGTCGGCATGGTGTTCCAGCAGTTCAACCTGTTCCCGCACAAGACGGTGCTGGAGAACCTGACACTGGCGCCGATCTGGGTGCGCAAGATGCCGAAGAAGGAGGCCGAGGAGCTCGCCATGCATTTCCTCAACCGGGTGAAGATCCCGGAGCAGGCGAACAAGTATCCGGGCCAGCTCTCCGGCGGTCAGCAGCAGCGCGTCGCGATCGCCCGCTCGCTCTGCATGAAGCCCCAGGTGATGCTGTTCGACGAGCCGACCTCGGCGCTCGATCCCGAGATGATCAAGGAAGTGCTCGACGTCATGGTGGGGCTCGCCCAGGAAGGCATGACCATGATCTGCGTCACCCACGAGATGGGTTTCGCGCGCACGGTGGCGGATTCCATGATCTTCATGGACCGCGGCCAGGTGGTCGAGGTGGCGCCGCCGAAGGAATTCTTCGCCAATCCCAAGAGCGAGCGCACCAAGCTGTTCCTCAGCCAGATCCTCTCGCACTGAGGCGAGACGGCTAAGGGACGGCCTCCGGCAGCGGCGGCAGCAGCGGGTGCTTGAGGCCGCGCGGCAGGGTGCCGCCGAGGCGGGGATCCTCGAACTCCGCCGAGCGGCGCTGATAGACCTTGAACCCGCAGCGCTGATAGAGGCCGAGGGCGCGGGGATGGTCGAAGGTACAGGTGTGCACCCAGACACGCTTGGGATTGCCGAGCCAGGCGGTGTCGATGGCGGCGTTCAGGAACCAGGCGCCGAAGCCGCGGCCGATGAAGTCCGGCTCCAGGCCGAAATAGCAGAGCTCGGTATCGCCGGAAGCGGCACGCTCGAGCTCGAAGAACCCCGCCGGGACTGCCCAGGCGTAGAGCACGTAGATCTCGATCTCCGACCGCGCCAGATGCTCGGCGAGACGCTCGTCGCTCCAGAGCCGTCGCTCGTACCAGACCCAAGGCTCGCCCACGGTGGCGTAGAGATAGCGGTAGAACGAGACCGTGCAGCGCTCGGCGCGCAGCAGCGCCAGCTTCGCCGCCGGCATCGGCACGGGAATACGCGCCGGCTTCTCCAGCATCTCAAGGTAGGTGACGGTGTCCTTGAGTTTGCGGGCCGGCGAGGCGCTCACCGCGCGGGTCCTGTCTCGATCGGCGTATCGCCGGGCAGGCCCCACTCGGACCATGACCCGTCATAGATGGCGGCCTCCGGCCAGCCCACGAGATGGATGGCGAAGGCGAGAGCGCAGGCGGTGACGCCGGAGCCACAGCTGGTGACGATCGGCTGATCCGGCGTGAGGCCCGCGCCCCGGAGGCGCTGCTCGATCTGCTCCGCCGGGAGCGCGATCTTGGTCTTGGGGTCCGCCAGCTGGTCGAAGGGCAGGCTGCGGCTGCCAGGGATGTGGCCGCTGCGGATGCCGGGCCTCGGCTCCGGCACCGTGCCCTCGAAGCGGCCTTGCGCACGGGCATCCACCACCTGCTCGCGCCGCGTCCCGATGTCCGCCTTGACCGCGACCTTGTCGCGCACCAGCCCCGGCCGGAAGCGCGACGTGAAGCGCGCGGCGGCGGGCTGCGGCACTTCCGCGGTCACCGGCCGACCCTCCGCCAGCCATTTCTGTAATCCGCCGCTCAAGAGCGCCACCTTCTCGTGGCCGAACACCCGCAGCATCCACCAGATGCGCCAGGCGGAGTTCCAGCCGGTGGCGTCATAGACTACCACCTGTTGCTCGTCGCCGATCCCCAGCCGGCTCATATGGCGGGCGAACTCGTCGGCGCGCGGCAGCATGTGCGGCAGCGAGGAGGCGTGGTCGGAGATCACATCGATGTCGAAGAAAGGGGCGCCGGGGATGTGGCGCTGCGCGTAGTCCTGCTGCGCCGTCGGCGTGATGCCCGGCAGCTTGAAAGAGCCGTCGACGACGCGGACGGCGGGGTCTCCGAGATGAGCGGCGAGCCAATCGGTGGAGACCAGGGATTCGGGATGGGCGTAAGGCATCAGCCGGCCTGCACGAAAGCGAGGTTCACGCGCCGGTTCTGCCGGCCCTTGTTCTCGATCTTGGTGACCTCGACGCGGCCGATCTCGGCGGTGTGCTTGATGTGCGTCCCGCCGCAGGGCTGCAGGTCGACGCCGGCGATGTCGAGGAGGCGGACGCGGCCGAAGCCCGTGGGCGGCTTCACCGACATCGTGCGCACCAATTCCGGCCGCGCCTGCAGCTCCTCGTCGGTGATCCAGCGCGGCGTCACCGCAGTGTCGGCGGCGATCAGGGCATTGAGCTTCTGCGTGATGGCGTCCTTGTCGAGGGTCTCGCCGGGCACGTCGAAATCGAGGCGCGCCTTGCCGTCGGAAATCTGCCCGCCGGTGACCGCGCCCGGCACGACCGCGCAGAGGAGATGCAGGCAGGTGTGCATCCGCATCAGCCGATAGCGACGGTCCCAGTCGATCTCGGCGGTGATCTTCTCGCCGACCGCGGGCAGCGCGCTGCCGGGCGCGACGATGTGCAGGACGTCGTCGACGGTGTCGCCCTTCCGCGCATCGACGATCGCGAGCGTGCTGCCGTCGGCGCGGCGCAGCACGCCGGTATCGCCCGGCTGACCTCCACCGGTCGGATAGAACACGGTGCGGTCGAGGCGGATGCCGCGCTCGTCGGCGGCGGTCACGGTCGCCTCGCAACTCCTGAGATAAGCATCGTCGCGGAACAGCAGTTCGGCCATCAGGCATTCTCTCCTTGGGACGCGTGGGCATCGAGCCATCGCGGCACCGGAAGATTCTTGGATCTGAGGAATTCCGGATTGAACAGCTTGGATTGATAACGTGTGCCGTAATCCGCGAGGATCGTCACGATCGTGTGACCGGGCCCGAGTTCCTTCGCCGCCTTGATGGCGCCAAGGATGTTGATGCCCGTCGAGCCACCGAGGATCAGCCCTTCCTCGGTCACCAGCCGGAACAGCACCGGCAGCATTTCCTCGTCGGTCACCTGGAACCAGCCATCGATGGGCGCGCCCTCCAGGTTCTTGGTGATGCGGCCCTGGCCGATGCCCTCGGTGATCGAGCTGCCCTCCGACTTGAGCTCGCCGCGGGCGTAGTGGGAATAGATCGCGGAGCCCATGGGATCGGCGAGATAGATCCGCACCTTCTTGCTGCGCTCCTTGAGCGCGATGCCGATGCCGGCAAGGGTGCCGCCGGTGCCGACGGAGGCGACGAAGGCATCGATCCTGCCGTCGGTCTGCTGCCAGATCTCCGGGCCCGTGGTCTCGATGTGAGCGCGGCGGTTGGCGGTGTTGTCGAACTGATTGGCCCAGATCGCGCCCTTGGGCTCGGATGCGGCGATCTCCCGGGCGAGGCGCTCGGAATAGCGCACGTAGTTGTTGGGATTGGCGTAGGGCACCGCCGGTACCAGGCGAAGGTCGGCGCCGCAGAGGCGCAGCATGTCCTTCTTCTCCTGGCTCTGGGTCTCCGGCATCACGATGACGCTGCGATAGCCGCGAGCATTGGCGACAAGGGCGAGGCCAATGCCGGTATTTCCCGCGGTGCCCTCGACGATCACGCCGCCAGGATGCAGGATGCCTCTTTCCTCGGCATCGCGCACGATGAAGAGCGCGGCGCGGTCCTTCACGGAACCGCCGGGATTGAGAAACTCCGCCTTGCCGAGGATCGTGCACCCCGTCTCCTCCGACGCGCGGCGGAGCTTGATGAGCGGGGTATTGCCGATGGTGTCGAGAAAGCCGTCGCGAACCTGCATTTCCGTCCTGTCCGGATCCCGATGCGTCGCTCGGACGCAGCCGGGGGGAGGCACAGTAGCGAGCGGGCGGGGGCCGATCAAGCGGGCGGGCGGCGCCATTGCCGCCGCGATTTCACAGCAGATCAGGCGGATTGACGACGCTCGCCCGGCGATCCCACACTCTGATCGGGCTCGCGGGGGATGCCGGCCCGAAACGCTCCAGCGGTGGAAATCGGGGGAAAATCCATGCGTATTTTGAAAATGTTGCTGGGAAGCGCGACGATCGCGCTCGCTCCGCGGTCGCGGTGCATGCGGAGACGCCCAAGGATACTGTGGTGATGGCGAAGGCCCTCGACGACATGATCTCGCTGGATCCCGGCGAGGCCTTCGAGTTCTCCGGTGGCGAGGTGATCGGCAACATGTACGAGCGCCTCGTCTACTATGATCTGAAGAACGTCTCGAACATCTATGGCGCGCTCGCGGAATCCTGGAGTGTCGCCAACGACGGCAAGACCTATACCTTCAAGCTGCGACCCGGCATCAAGTTCTCCTCGGGCAATCCGGTCACGGCGGCGGACGTCGTCTACTCCATCCAACGCGCAGTGACGCTCAACAAGGCGCCGGGCTTCATCCTTACCCAGTTCGGCATCAACAAGGACAATGCGTCCCAGCGCGTCCGCGCCGACGACCCGATGACCGTGGTGATGGAAACGGAGAAAGCGGTGGCGCCGACATTCTTCTATTACTGCCTTACCGCCGGTGTGGGCTCGGTGATCGACAGCGTGGTGGCGAAGCAGCACGAGGCAGAACGGCGACTTCGGCAACGAGTGGCTGAAGCAGCATTCCGCCGGTACCGGCCCCTATATGCTGCGGTCGTGGAAGGCAAACGAAAGCTACATCCTCGACGCCAATCCGAACTATCACGGCAAGTCGCCGCTCACGCCGCACGTGTTCGTGCGCCATGTCAAAGAGCCCGCGACCCAGCGCCTGCTCCTGGAGAAGGGTGACGTCGACTACGCCCGCAACCTCGGCAAGGACCAGCTTGACGCCCTCGCCAAGAATCCTGACATCGCGTTTGCCCAGAATGTGAAGGGCGCGATCACCTATCTCGCGCTCAATCAGAAGAACGAGTACCTGAAAAAGCCCGAGGTGGTGGAGGCGCTCAAATATCTCGTAGACTACGACGCGATCGAGAAGAACATCCTGCACGGCACTCGCATCGTGCATCAGTCATTCCTGCCGGCGGGATTTCTGGGCGCGATCGACGACAAGCCCTATCACTTCGATCTGGCCAAGGCGAAGGCGCTGCTGGCGAAGGCGGGCGTGCCCGACGGCTTCTCGATCACCATGGATGTCTGGAACGCCTATCCCTGGGCGGATATCGCGCAGGTGATCCAGGCGAGCTGGGCGCAAGCGGGCGTCAAGGTCGATCTGCTTCCCGCCGACGGCAAGCAGGTGATCACCAAGTTCCGCGCGCGCAATCACGACGTCGCGATCCTTGACTGGGGCCCGGACTACCAGGATCCCAACACCAACGCCCAGGCCTTCGCGTCGAATTTCGATAATTCCGATGCGTCACCGACCAAGACGCTGGCCTGGCGCAATTCCTGGGACATTCCCGAGATGAGCAAGGAGACCCAGGCCGCGGTGGTGGAGCCCGATGCCAAGAAGCGCGAGGCGATGTATCAGCAGATCCAGCGCGAGCACCAGAAGATCGCGCCCTTCGTCATCATGTTCCAGCAGATCGAGGTCGCGGCGCACCGCAAGAATGTCGACGGCTTCGTGGTGGGCCCGGGCTTCGACAACAACTGGTACGCCGGCATCGTGAAGCACTGATCGCCAGCGCGTCGGCACTCTGCGCACAAAAAAAGACGCGGCCGGTCGGGACGGCCGCAGTCAAGGGAGGATATGTCGCGACGCCGGGCAAAGCGCCGCGTGCACAGGGTTTTTTGTGCGTCCTGCAGCCGCGGATGCCACAGGCGCCGGGAGACCTTACCAAGCCCGCCGCGGCGGGCACGGGTCAAAGATGTGTCACTGCGCCGGCGGACGCAGCGCGCGCGCCAGCGGCAGCGCGATGCGGACGAGAAGGCCGTGCGGCGAGCGGTTCTCGGCGCGGATCGCGCCGCCGATCGCCTCGACATTGCGCCGCGCGATCCAGAGTCCGATGCCGAAATGGGATGCTTGCCCTTCCATGCCGGGCCGGCGCGAGAAATAGCGCTCGAAGATGCGGCCGATATTATCCGCCGGCACGCCCGGTCCGGTGTCGGCGATGGTGACCTCGGCGCTGCGGTCGCCGTGGCGCTCCAGGCGCACTTCGATGCTGCCGCCCTGGGGCGAGAAGGAGACGGCATTGTCGAGCACGTTCTCCAGCACCGTCTCGATCATCTCCTCGTTGGCATAGATCGTGACGCCCGAGGGGATATGGCCGTCGAGGGCGAGCTGCCGGTCGGCGATCGCGTCCGCATGGGCGTGCAGCAAACGATGCAGCAGCATCGAGAGATTGACCGCGGTGCGCGGCGTGTTGATGAGGTCGGCGGCCGCCTCGTCGAGGCGACGCGAGGACGCGACGAGACCGTCGAGGCGGTCGAGCGAATTCTCGATCAGGCCGAGGGCGCGCTGCCCGCGAGGATTGTCCGGCTGGATCGAGCGGCCGAGCGGCTCGAGGGATTGCCGGATCACCGCGATCGGCGTCTTGAAGGCGTGCGCGTTGTCCTCGGCGGCGCGGCGGAGATCGCGCGCGGAAGCGTCGAGCGCCGCCACCATGCGATCGAACTCCTGAGCCACGACCGCGAGCTCCGGCACCTCGTTCTCGGCGGCGAAGGAGATGTCGGAGCGCCGCTCGCGGATCGCGCGGGCGCGCTCGGCGAAGCGGCGCAGGCCACGCCGCACGCCCCAGAAGGTGCTGAGGGTGATGACCGCCATCACGAGATAGATGATGGCGGCGATGCGCACTTCCGGCGCCATCCAGTAGGGCCGGCCGAGATGGGAGCCGGGATAGCTGCCGGCGGCGAAGGAGGTCACGACGGCCCAGCAGCCGGACGATGCCTTGATCGGCGTCACCGAGGTCACCACCACGTCCTGGCCGCCGGGCGTGGTGTAGCGCAGCGCGAAGGGCAGCGCGCCCTCGCAGGTCGTAGACAGGCGCTCGAGAATGCCCTGCTCGGCGAGCTCGCCGCGCTCGCTGTCGAGCTGATCGGTCGAGACTTTGGGCCAGGATGCCACGTAGTAGAAGCCGTTCTGGCCGGTCGGCTGGTAGATCAGCTTGACGCCGGTGGCATCGCCGGCGAAGCGCTCGAGCACGCGGCCGAGATCCGGCAGCGACGGCTTCTCTCCGGTGGTCAGGATCGGCTGCAGGGCCTGGGTCATGACGCGGCCCTGCTCGCTCACGCTCTGCAGCAGCAATGCGGCGGCGGCCTCGTCGGCGGCGCGGAACTGGTCGTAGACGATGATGGGAACGGCGAGGAAGATCACCGCCAGCAGCCCGACCTTGGCGGCGAGCGAATGGTGGAAGCGCCAGCGCCGCCCCGCTTCCAGCCCGTCCTCGGCCGCCGGTACCGCCCTAGGCGACGGTCCAGCGGTAGCCGAAGCCGGCGTAGTTGTGGATCTGGTCAAAGCTGGTATCGACATCTCGGAACTTCTTGCGGATGCGCTTGATGAAGGTACGGACGTTCGCGCGATAGCCGTCGGTGCCGCTGCCGGCGAGGAAATCCTTGCCGTGCACGAGGTCGTAGAGCTCGCGATAGGAGACGTCCTCGCCGGGCTTCAGAGCGAGCTGCGAGACCATGTGGAACTCGGTGAGCGTGAGATCGATCGCCTGGCCGCTCCAGAAGGCGCGGTTGATGTCGAAGCGCAGCTCGAGCTGGCCAAGGCGCACCTGGGGCGCCTGCGGCTGCTGAGCCGGATCGGGGAGGGGACGCTGGCCCTCGACGATGATCTCGATGCGCTTCACCAGGATCGACAGGCGCCGCGACTTGTCGATGAAGTCGACCGCGCCGCCGGCGAGCGCCGCCTCCTCGTAGATATCGTCGCTGAGCGCGGTCAGGAAGATCACCGGCGTCATCGTGCCGCGCTCGCGCAGCTCCCGCAGTACCTCGAGCCCATTCATCCCCGGCATCCGCCAGTCCAGCAGGATCACGTCGGAAGGCTCGCCGGACGCCACATAGTCGAGAGTCGACGGCCCGTTGGTGAACGTCGTGACGGCGAAGCCCTCGTCCACCAGGTTGAGGCTCAGCGATTCCCGGAATTCGTCGTCGTCGTCAACGAGGAGGATTCGAACCGGGCGGATGGCTTGCATCGGTTTGGTGCTCGGCGACGAGTTCGGCGAAGCAACGGTTTGGAGCTGGATCGGCTGATTCATGAGTTCCTAACCTCGTAGTGAAGAGCCCGCATCACCTGGCTCTGGAGGTCGAGATAGAAATATACCTCGAGATCGCAGGTGCGGCCGGCGTAGCGCCATATTGTAGCCGGAGCTGCTTGCTTGCGCTCGCTGGGCAAGCCCAGAAGTGCCTCGGTCTGCGGCTGATCGAGACCGATGAGCCGCTCGGGATCCCCGCTCTCACGCTGGGTGGTTTCGAGCTTTGCGGTCTCGACCGGAGCGGCGGGCTCCGCCGTCTGCGCGCTTCCCGGCGGCGCCGGTTTGCGTGGCGGTGGCGGGGGTTGCGGCGCCGGCGGCGGCTCGACCGGGGCCTCGGCTTCCAGCGGTGGTAGCGGTGCCGGCGGCGGCGGCTCGGTGCACGCGGCGAGCGTCAGCAAGCCGATCCCGGCCCCAATAATGCCACACGTCCTCATCATCGCCGGCTCCGCGTCGCCATCTCCAGGCCCGCTTCGACCCGGCTTCCAGGTCGCAGCCAGCGCGGTAAAGAATGCGTTAACCATAGGAAAAAGGCCCGACTTTTCTTTTTGCGGAGGGAGCGACGGCGCGTGGCCGTTCCGGCTGAGAATATTCTATGGCATCGTGGATGCCGACTATTCAAAAGGAGTTAGGCGTGACGGTGGCGGCGACGGCAAGCGCAACTCACGAGCTGCGCTGTCTCGATCTCGTGGCGCTCGCGCGAGCGCCACGCTCCGACGATCCGTTTCCGCACGTGATCGTGCCGGGCTTCGTGCCGGCATCCGCGGGTCGGGCGATTTCCGCCGACTATCCCGCGATCGCCCGCGCCGGCAGCTTTCCGGTGGGCGATCTCACCTTCGGCGTCGGCTTCCGCACATTTCTCCGCGAGCTCGAGGGACCGGAGTTCCGCGTCGCGATCGAGCGGAAATTCGACATCGATCTCGCCGGTCGACCCACCATGGTCACCGTCCGCGGCCAGGCGCGCGCCCGCGATGGCCGCATTCACAATGACAGCCGCACCAAGCTCATCACGGTTCTCGTCTACATGAATGAAGCGTGGGAGGCGACCGGTGGCCGGTTGCGGCTGTTGCGCTCGAGCCACGATCTCGAGGACGTCGCGGCGGAGGTGCCGCCGCAGGCCGGCACGCTGCTGGCCTTCCGTGTCACCGACAATTCCTGGCATGGGCATCTGCCGATCAGCGGGCCGCGGCGCGTGGTGCAGCTCAATTGGGTGACGAGCGACGCGGTGGTGCGGCGAGAGCGCGCTCGTCACGGATTGTCGGCCCGGGTAAAGCGGTTTTTCTCCGGGATGCGCTGACCAGCGCCAGGACTCTCCGCGGCCTTTTCGCCGGGCCTAATGAGTGAGGCCCAGTATCTGCGACGACGCATTGGGGTCGCGCAGCATCAGCACCATGAAGATCGCCTGCCGGTCATTGCTCGTCATCGGCCGCGGCGTTCTGGCGCCGGCTTGGCGCGGCGGCGTCGGAGTAATCGGCGCGGCGACCGGCGCTTTCGCGACGTCGGCGTTCACCGCGACCTCCAGATCGGCATTGTGCGAGATCGCCTGCGTGCTCGGAAACGCCAGAGCGAGTGCGACGCTGAAGGCAAGGCTCAGCAAGGCGTGCGGGCGGCCGCTCCGCTTTTGCCGCGTGCGAGAAGCAGAATCATCTGGCCGCTGAAGTTCTCGATTCTCGAATATCGCTGCCATGACTGGCTCCACTATCGGTCCCTTTACAGGCGCACGATCGGCGGTCGGGGTCCACAACTATCAAAAGTGCTTTTATTAAAAGAAAATCAGCATCTAAGCGGGTTTTTTCAACTTATGTTCTAACGACGACCCAGAGCGACCAAATCTTGTCACGTGAAGGTTAAGGATTGCGGAGCGGATGCGATTGCCGGGCATTTCCTTGCTCCCATGGCGTGTCGACGTGCAGGGTGCCGCAGTACGCTCGCTTGGCCAGGTATCAGGTCTATTCCTAGCGGTGCGACGGGATTAAACGTCCAGCAATGGAAGCGTTCCCGGGGACACATGATTTTGTCACCACCTTAAGGATTCGTTAGTGACGTTCTTTTTTGACACAGAGCGCGTCGACTCCTAAATTGCGCCCCACACGCTTTCGGACTGCCCGTTAACCAGTCTTAACGCAACGGGCGCCGGCAACGAGAAGCGGGAGGAGACGATGAGCGATCGAGACCTGGGGGTTGCAATGACCGAGAAGCAGGCTCTTGAGGATGCCAGCGTCATCGATCATCTGGTCCGGGTGTTTGCCGATCCCGTGATGTCGCCCCTGGATGAAACACACGAAAATCAGGTTCAGGGCGAGGAAGAGCCGTATCGGCTGCCGCCGACGGCCATCTACGACCAGATCCGCAAGGCAGGAGTTCGCCGCGATGATGGGCTGCGCGCGCAGTTGATCGGCGAGTAGCAGCCGCCGCCATTCCTGCAGAGTTGCGACTTCAGACCCCGCCGATCCCGGCGGGGTTTTTCTTTGCGCGGTGCGGAGATTTCGGCGTCCCGATGGACGAAGAGGTCAGGCCCGGCGGGACCTGACCTCCTCGGAACTGGCTCCCCGGGCCGGATTCGAACCAGCGACCCAGCGGTTAACAGCCTCCTGGTCGCTTGCAACACGGGGCAACAGGGCATAACATTTGCCCGGAGATAGGCCCGAAAACCCTTGAAATTTGGCCTATACAGTGCAACATGGGAAAACACCGGGATACATGGCGAGACGGTCGTTCTTGTTGCCCCGGTGTTGCCCTGAGATCTGACCATCCGGTGCAGGGCAAAATCCGACGAGTTTCGCGGAGCGTCGCCCATGGCCCGGATCAATCTCACGCCTCGCTTTATCCGGTCGCGGAGGCCGGCGAAGTCCGGACAGCGCGACGACTACCCCGACGCCCTGGTGCCGGGGCTCGCGCTCCGGGTTACCGACAAGGGGCACAAGAGCTTCGTCCTGGTGGCCCGCTATCCCCTCAAGCCGAAGAACCCGACTCGGCGGGCCCTGGGCGACACCTACATCCCGCCCGATAAGGCGCCCGATGATGCGCAGCCCGATCCCGAGATCCTGAATGGCGCGCTGACCCTCGCGGACGCCCGGACGAAGGCGCGGCAGTGGCTTGATCTGATCTCGCGGGGCATCGACCCCAAGGTCGAGGAAGAGCGCCAGCGGGCCGCCCAGGCGCGCCGCCAGGCCAATACCTGGGCGGCGGTGGTGGCCGACTATCTGGATCAGCACTGCAAGGGCCTCGCGAAGGAGGAAGAGGCGAGGGCGACGCTCGAGCGCGAGATGGGTGCCCGCTGGAGTGCGCGGCCGATCACTGACATCACGCCCCTCGAGATCTCGGCGGCGATCAAGGCCATCAAGGACCGCGGGGCGGTCTACGGGGCCCACAACGCCTTCGGCTGGGTCCGCGGCCTATACAACTGGGCGATCGGCACAGGGGTCTACGGCGTCGAGAGCTCGCCGGTCGAGCGCCTGAGCCCGAAGAAGCTGATCGGCACCAAGGAGCCACGGACGCGGATCCTCAATGATGCCGAGCTCCGCGCCGTGTGGGAGGCCACAGGCCGGATCGGGTATCCCTACGCGCCCCTGGTGAGACTGCTGATCCTGACCGGCCAGCGCGAGAACGAGGTCGGCGGTGCGCCCCGAGCAGAGTTCGATTTCAACGGTGCGCTCTGGGTCATTCCACCGGAGCGCATGAAAGCCGCCATCGGCCATTCGGTTCCCCTCGCGCCTAAGGCTCTAGCGCTGTTCCAATCCGTGCCGTTGATGCGTCATCTGGCCGTGCTCGAGGAGAGGAAAGACGCGGCGATAGATGAGCAGGATCGAGCGGCGATTGACGCGGAGATCCAAGCCGCGGCGGCCGAGCTCGCCGTCGGCCCGGGGCGTATCTCCGCCGACGCGTGGCGCGCCTATTGGAGCAAGGGCAAGTTCATCTTCACGACCACCGACGGCCTCAAGCCGGTCAACGGCTTCGGCAAGGCCAAGGACCGCATTGACGTCGAGCTGATGCGATCGCTGGTACAGCAGGCGGCGCCCCAGCCGGGTCTGTCGCTGCAGCCATCGGGCCTATCTGTCCGAGAGAAGAAGAGCATTCGGATCGTAGCTAAGGGCCACGACGTTTTCGCACCGACCGACGCTCTGCGGGTCATCGGTATTCGGCATGGCGATCGATGGGGATATGCGCGTGTGAACGAGTTCATCTCGCCGCGGGAGGTCGAGGCACGGATCCTGCGTTCCTTCGAGAGCACGAACCCCTCGGATACCTGGGTCAAGGGGCCTGACCCGTGGAAATTCCATGATCTACGCCGCACGATGCGCACGCACCTCTCGGCGCTGCCCGTGCAGGATCTGGTGCGCGAGCTCGTGATCGCCCACACCAAGCCCGGGCTGCACAAGGTCTATGACCAGTTCGCCTATCTCGACGAGAAGCGCGAGTGCTTGGATCTCTGGGAAAAGCGCCTCGTCGGCATCCTCGAGCCGCCACCGCCGGCGGGCGTCACGGATCTGTCGAAGGCGAGGGCGGAGCGCCAGGCACGATGAACGTCGTGGCGCGATATTTCGCCGAAAATTTTAAACGATGGGTCCGCCCTGCGATGCCTGCCGGCCACATGGACGATATCAAATCCGCCTCGACGCCGTGACCTGTCACGGTCCAAACGAGGAGGCCGTTGTGAAATTCGTCAGCTACAGTGAACTTGGTCCGCAGAAGGGCATCACTTACACCCGCGTTCATTTAAGAAGGCTTATCAGGGCCGGCCGATTTCCAATTCCACGTCAGCTAAGCGCGGGACGGATCGGTTTCGTCGAAAATGAGATCGATGAGTGGATCGCCTCGCGACCGCCGGCGCTGGGCGTGGCTGCGTGACGGCATGAGCGCGCGTAGGACCAACCGTACCGATGTTGCGCGGCAGATCGCCGATCAAGGGGAACGTCAGCGGCGCGAGTTCGGCTGGGGGATGCTTCTAAAGCTCGCCGCCGAGGAGGAGGTGCGCTGCGCTCGGATCAAAGCTGCTTTTGCAAAGCTGCCTTTATCGCCCGGCGCCGAGGCGCGTGTGAAGCTCGCTGCCAGAATGCTCGCGGCGCCTGGATCATCTAGGCCACCGCCGAAGATCGCGAATTTCCAATCGAGGGGACGGCGCGACACCCGCAAGGAACTTGACCAACTCGCCAAGCTCGCTGAGGGACTTGCCGAACACGTCGATGCCCTTCATCGTCCCGCGCTTCAGGCGCTTGGTAGACACGGCGACCGCGGCGACACCGGAGAACCAGCTATCGCCGCGGCCTGCCGAGCCTGGGCGATGGCAGCCCGCAACGCCGATCTCTGCGGCGTTCCGGAGCGTGTGGATCGCAGGCCGGAAAACACCCACGCGAACTTGACGGCTCATCTCGTTCTTCGATGCTACGTGGCGCTCACCGGGCGCCGCGCCGATCTGCCCAATCCGCCAGGGCTCGGGCCATTGATGCGCGAAGTATTCGCAGTGATCGGCATCAAAGGTGACCCGAGGGCCGCGACGCGTGCCGCTCTGGAAAAACAACGGTTGGAAATATTGCCCGCTCGAAGAGGCAATAAAATCCACTCGCTCGCAGTGCCGGAAAAGCAGCATCTAGGTTAAGCCTCGTTTCGCGTCGTCGTAGCGACGTTAAAGGAGGTGATGACATGCTGCTCCTTCGCTTTCCCGGACCTCAACCCTGGCGAAGGTCGACGGTCGTCGAGCCGAGGCAAAAGTGATGGCCGACACGCGACGATCGCTCATCGCGCACGTCGGAGGGAAGCCCTCGACGGTGCAGTTGGCGCTGATCGAGCGGTGCGTGTGGTTGACCCTGCGTTGTTGGATCTTCGACAAGAAGCTGGGCACGACGGGCGCGATGAGTGAGCGCGACAGCCGCGAGTATCTCGCCTACAGCAACAGTCTCACTCGCAATCTTCGTGCGCTCGGACTTCAGCGCCCCGACACGGGGCTGCCCACGCTCGCCGAACAGCGCGCCGTCGATCACTCGCCAAGCGCGACCGCAAGCCCGCCGCATGACCGCGGCCTCGTTCTTCGCCGCCGCCGAGCGCGAGCACATGCTGCCTACCCCGCGCAGTCAATCCGCTGGCGCGCGCTCTACGCCAAATCTCGAGCCCGCATCGCTGCGCTGGAGCCGGACGCCGCCGAGCGGCTGCACTGGCGCCTCAAGGACGAGGAATACGCCGCCATCGACGCGCACCAGGTCGCCGAGCGCGGAGCTTCACCGCGCCCCTCCACACCACGCTGTTCCGTCGGGGGCAGCATCGCGACGCAACGGGCGGCGCCAGTGACCACCAAGCTCGACGCCGCCACCTTCATCTCGACCGGTGCTTGATCAATCCCGAGACCGACGAGCACTTCATCCTCACCGACGCCGAGCGCACCTTTCTCGACCACGCCTTCACCCTCGACGACTGACGGCCGGCTGCTCTATCCCGAGCTAGTGTTCTCGGGACCGAAGAAGACCGGCAAGACCGGCTTGGCCGCGATGATGCGCTCTACGTGATGTGTCGTGCTCGGCGGGCCCTTCGCCGAGGGCTACTGCGTCGCTAACGACTTCGAGCAGGCGCAAGGCCGTGTCTTCCAGGCCATCGCGCGCATCATCGAGGCGAGTCCGTTGCTGCGCGGCGCGAAGCCAAGATCACCGCGAACAAGATCGAGTTTCCGTCGACCGGCGCCACCATCACGGCGATCGCTTCCGACTATGCCGGCGCGGCCGGCGCCAACCCGACCATCACCGTCTTTCGATGAGCTCTGGGGCTACACCAGCGAGCGCGCGCGGCGGCTGTGGGACGAAATGGTGCCGCTCGCCGACGCGCAAGATCGCGTGCGGCTTGACCGTGACCTATGCCGGCTTTGAGGGCGAGAGCGAGCTGCTCGAAGAGCTCTACAAGCGCGGCCTCGCGCGGCGAGGAGATCGCGCCCGAGCTCTACGCGCAGCCCGGCATGCTGATGTTCTGGACCACGAGCCGATCGCGCCCTGGCAGACGCCAGAGTGGCTGCGAGCAGATGCGCGCGCAGCTTCGGCCGAACGCCTATCTGCGCCTGATCGAAAACCGCTGGGTTACGGCCGAGAGTCGACCTTCGTCGATATGGAATGGTGGGATCGCCTGCGTCGATCCCGAGCTGCGCCCGCTGCTCGCCGACCGGCAGCTTGCCGGTCTGGGTCGGCGTCGACGCCAGCGTGAAGCGCGACTAGCACGGCGATCGTGGCCTGCGACCTGGGACGCACGACGCACAAGAAGGTGCGGCTGGTCTGGCATCGCGATCTTCCAGCCGTCGCCCGCGCGAGCCGCTCGACTTCGAGGCGACGATCGAGGCGACGCTGCTCGACCTGCGTGCGGCGCTTCAACGTCCGCGAGGTCCGGTTCGATCCCTACCAGATGCGGCCGTGGCGCAGCGGCTGCAGCGCGCCGGCTGCCGATGGTCGAGTTTCCGCAGAGGTCCCGAACCTGACCGAGGCATCGCACGAATCTTTACGAGCTGATCAAGGGCCGCAACCTCGATCGCCTATCCCGACGACGATGTGCGGCTCGCGGTCGCCGCGCGCCATCGCGATCGAGACGACGCGCGGCTGGCGGATCGCGAAGGAGAAAGCTCAGCCACAAGATCGACGTCGTCGTCGCGCTCGGCATGGCCGCGCTCGGCGCCGTGCAGGGCGGCATCGCCCGCCAGCCGATGATCGATACCCGATGGCGCCTTGCTGCGCGCCGCCTCGCTGCGCCCATGGCGCCCGTCCTTCCGCGAGCCCGCCGCCGCCTCGCCCGCCCGCACTCCCGGCTTTCTCGGCTCCATGCGTCTGGGCCGCTGACATGCACCACCGCCATCACCACGCCGCCCGCCGCCTCCGTCAAATTCATCAACTTCATCACGTCAATCTGAAAGGACGTCACATGCCCACGCTTACTCCGAAACAGACTGCCGCCCGCCGGAAGTTCGTCGACGCGATCAGCGCCGCCGCCGGTGCGACCTTCGACAGCAAGGTCGCGCTGAGCGCCGCCCAGCTCGACGACGACGTCGAGACCGCCGCCGAGGACGGTCTCGACCGCGAGACGATCGAGCGCGTTCTCAAGGCCGCCGCCGGCAGTCTCGACGACAAGAGCCTCGCCGATCTGCGCATGACGCTCGAGAAACTCATCGACGTGCATGACGATCCGACCGGCATCGAGAAGCTCGCGGCCATGGACGCCCGCCGTCAGCGCCTCGCCCTCGACAGCATGAGCCCGGCCGCTCGCGCTGCCGCCTCGTCCGCCCTCCTGCGGCACCACGCGAAGTATGCCGGCAGCTTCGCCGATCGTTTCGGCGCGCATGCCGCGAGCATCAAGGTCGCCTGATATTCGTCCGGTGCTACGGGGCGGCGCGGTGCCGCCCCCGGTCGCCGCAGGTTCAACCATAGGAGCCGCCATGCCCAAGTTGTCCGCGCTCAAGATTGCTCCGAGCCCCGTCTCCCCGCAGTCCCGAGCGGGGCCGCCTCGCCGAGGCGATCCGCGCCCGCAATACCTGCGAACACCTTCTCACCTCCGCTCTGGAATCGGTCGAGCGCGCCAAGGCGATCGTCACGGCCGCCGAGGCGCGCGTGACAGCCACCGCCGACGCGATCACCAGCGCCCGCGACGCCGTCACGACGCGGATGAAGCTCGCCGCCACCTCCGGCACGCTCCCGCCGCCCGACGAGCACCCTGCACTCCGCCCGCTTCGAGACGAGGCCGCGCGCGACGAGCTCGAAGCCGGCCCGATCCGCCTTGGCCGCGATCGAGGGAATCCGTCGAGCGCCCGCGTGAGGAATTGGCACGCGCGCAAAAGCTCATCACGCGCCTCGCCGATGACGTGATCGCGTGCCAAGGTGTCGGTCCCATGCTCGCCGAGGCGCGGGCGCTGCAAGACCGCCTCGTCGCTCGGCGCGTCGTGCTCAGGCACCTGCTCAAATCCGGCCTCGTCGCCGCGGCCGAGCGCGAGAGCCGTTGCCGCGTTCTTGTTCCACCGTGAGCAAGTCATCCCCGGCGGCGTCGCCCTCGCGGGCGATCAGAACGTCAGCCCCGCTTACCGCTCCGGCAGCAGCGCGGAATGGAACGACTGGGACACGCATCCGGCATCCGCTCCCTGGATCGCCGCCCGCGAGCGCCTCGCCGACGACGCCGACGCAAGCTTGCCCTTGACGGAGGGCTGACGTGTCGCGGCGTCTCGACAGGCCGCCGCGATGGAGAGCCGGCGACACCTTTGCGCCGGCCGGTCCCAGTCGGGTCGTGGGCCGCTTGACAAAACTCCGACAGTGGGCGGAGGGCTTCCTACCCCCGCGGCCCTCGCGCGCGTTCCTGCGAACGCGCTCGGTCGCGGCCGGCGGCGCCGTGGTGACGCCGCCGGCCGCTTCCCTTGAGGTGATCGCATGAACGACAACCGCGTCGACGTCGAAGCGATCTGCCGCAAGCTCGGTATCACTCAAAGTCGAGCACGCGACGGAAGCGCCCGAGAGCGAGCGCGGCCTCGACCGCCTCGTGCTGACGACCGAAGCCGAAGACCGCGTCCGCTGGCGGCACTTCGTCGAGCGCATGCGTCGCGAGTATCAGCCGATGAGCGACCAATTCCTCCGCAAGATCACGCTCGTCCTGGTGCAGGGCAACTTTCTCGAAATCCCGACGGCACTCCGGTCGCGCAGGATCTTCCGGCGCTCGTGCTCAGCGACCTGCAGATCCAGTTCGGTCTACCAGGCCGACATCACCACGCCGAACACGGCCGTCATCCGCATCTTCAATCTCGCCGACGCCACGAGTCATCGCATCCTGAACGAGTTCTCCCGCGTCGTGCTCAACGCCGGCTACGAGAACGGCAACTTCGGCGTGATCTTCGACGGCACGATCAAGGAAGTCCGGCGCGGCAAGCTCGACGGCAAAACGAAATTTTGCGACATCTACGCCTCGGATTCCGATCTCGCCTACAACTTCGGCGTGGTGAGCGCCGCGCTGACCGCGGCGCAGACCGCGACCGTCAATCAGATCAACGTGCTGGCCGCGCCTTCTCCAAGCCCGGCCCCGGCGTGAACGTCACTTATGCGCCGTCGACGCCGCTCGGGCCGCCCGCGCTCACCCGCGGCAAGACGCTCTTCGGCATGGCGCGGCAGCGCCTCGGCTACCTCGCGCGCTCGCATCAATTCTCTTGGTCGTTTCAAAACGGCCGCCTCACCATTATTCCCTTCACGATCCTACTTGCCCGGGGACCGCCGTGGTGCTCAATTCCTCCACCGGCCTCATCGGCATCCCGACGCAGACGCAGCAGGGCATCTACGCGACGTGCCTCTTGAATCCGAAGATCGCGATCGGCGGCCTGATCCAGATCGCCGAGAAAGACGTGGTGCCGGCGCCGGTCAATCTCGAGTTCGCGCGCCATCAACAACCTGCCGTCGATCGCCGCCGATGGATTCTATCGCGCCTATGTCGTCGAGCACGAGGGCGACACCCGCGGCAACGATTGGTACACGCACTTCACCTGCTCTCGGTCGATCCTTCGCAACCGATCACCAACAGCGTGCGACCTTACGGATGATAGAAATCAACCATGAGCCGACGCAATCCCCTGCCGCGGCGCCGACCTGCACCAGGCCGCGCGCCGCATCGCCAAGGATAACAAATTTCGCCGCAGAAGCCATCGACGACGATCGACCGCGAGCGGCTGCCGCACGCTCGATGTTCGATCAGCGTGGCGTGCAGCGCTTTACCGATTTCTCGCCGCGGCCCGCACGATGAGCCCGGCGCGCGAGCTACTGGAGCAAGGAAACGATCGCGGCCGAGAAGCGCCAAGCCGCGCCATGGTGGCAGCGTCGCAGTGCGCAGGCGGCGGAGAAGCTCGCGCGACCCGCGCGACGTCCCGACGCTGTTACCCCGGCTCCCGGCCCGGCGCCCGAGCGTCGCCGGTCGCTCTGCCTCTGGTGCGGCGGCCCCGTGCCGCGCATCCGCCGCCGGGGTTGTCCCAGAAGCTTCTGTAAATTCGACCTGCCGCATGGCCTTCCACGAGGCCGCCCGGCTGTGGGCCGTGGCCGCAGGTGCGGCTGGCCGGCGCCTGAGTTCCGCCACCATTCGCCGCGGCCAGGGTGCCCCCGGGAAAGCGTTTACGCTTTTCTAGGGGCCAAGTCGCCCAAAAGCCGAGCCAGCGCCCGCGCCGAAACCCCCTTGCCAGCGCCCGTCGCCGCGGCTCGCCCGGCCTCTCTCGCCCTGCCGGGGGGTATCTGACCATGGCCGCCGTCTTCGCTCCCCGCGGCTGGGTTTATTACAGCCGAGGCGCCGACCTTCGTCGTCGGCCCGGATCGGCTCATCCGCGAGCTGACCGCCCGACGAGGCGGCAGCTCTGGTGCGCCAGGGCTGCCGAGCAGTGACCGATGTACCCGTCACCGATCCCCAGCCCCCGGAAGGAACCCCCGATGACCATGCGACGTCTTTGAGTTTGCCACCGGCCGGCTTCGCCCGACCTCGCCGCCGGCCTGGCTCGCCGACTTCGAGTACGATTCGACGACGAGCGCCGCCGTTTCCGGGCGCGCATTTCACAGCGCGGCTTACATCGAGCCGAGCCGACGGTCGCCGACGCCGGCGAGCCGCAGCGGCGATCTTCCGCCACGCCTACCGGCGCACTTCGTCCGCGCGTCGGGATCATCGCCGTCGACACCGCAGAGATCGACGAAGCTGACGAGTTCCTCATCGTTGCTCGACGTGCCGACGTCGTCGCCGTCGGCGTGCGATGCGCTCGGTCTGCGGCGCGGCGAAGACGGCGTACGCCGCGGCGTGCCGCATACTCGAGCGCGAATCCGATCGGGAAGAGATGGAGGAGTTCCTGACGACCGCCCGCACGCGCAGCGACAAGATCGAGACCCGAGGCCCGCTACGCGATCCTGCTCGCCACCGAGGCCGCCTTCGGCGTCGAGCTCGATGGGCGCGGCAGGCCGGTCCCGCGAAGCGTCGCGGCTTGAGGCCGCCGCCGATCGCAGCCTTGCTCGACAAAAATCTTCTCACTTGAGGGCAACAGATGACAAAAATCCACGCTAACTCGGATAGCCAAGTTCCTCCTGTTACTCGTCATGTCCAGTCACCAAGTGCGTCGTCAGATTTCAGTGACGCCCGCGATGATCGACGCCGGCGTGGCTGTCCTTGATTAAGAAACAGGCTCTTTTACGAATTGCCCTGGATCAATGCCCGTGACGTCGTGGAAGAGGTGTACCGCGCAATGCTCGAATTATCGCCACCGAAAGCGCCCCCATTCGGAGCAACAGGTTGCTGATTTCAAGGCCGATGGCGTTGATGGCGGCGGGCGTGAATTCCTCGGGTGTCTTCTTCATTTTGAAGCTATAGGTTTTGGCTCGGCCGGGCGCGGAGCCGAAATCCCATTGAGTATGAATAACCGTATTTCGCCTCTCGGAGAGGCGCTTCGTTTCCGCGATTACGTCTTTGAGTTCCTTCCGCTCCTTATCCGGGAGCTGTTGCGCATCGGCCAAGATAGGGAGGATGGTCAGAAGCGTTTCCAGCCTTAGCGCTGCCGTAGTTAAGCTCCCGGTCGTCTTCGGCACACGCATCAGGCGCCATACCAGCCACTGGGTTTGAGCCTCTACCGTTAGAACCATAGGGCGGCGACGCGAATCTGACCGATCACGTGGTAATGGGCAGTCATTCGTCGAGCGGAAGCCCTACAAATCTAACGTTAGCAGGTGCACGCGGCTCGCTCACGTATCCCCCTTCCGAACGCGCTCAGGAGCTTTTCTTACACAACCTTCGGGTGCCCTTCCTCCGCCAGGTAACCGTGAGACTGTCGGGTTTCATGGTGACTGGGGACGAAGTCTGAGCCAACGAACCGCAGTCCCTTCTTCGGGATGTGAGGTCCGATCTTCGCCGATGGGTAGCCGGCCTTGACCATCATCGTCTTGACAGCGTGGTCGCATGCCCACTGCCGCGTAGTAGATTTCGCCGCACTTCGGGCAAGGTACTTTCAGATCGTGGTCGCGCTTGATATTCTCTTAGATCGGACCATCGACCTCTCTCCGCATTTGGGGCAGTCGATCGGGACGAATTTCGCTCTCGTCATTTCCGTGCCTTTTCGAACTCGAGCGCCGCCCTACTCAAAGACCAAGGACCTGGAATCGGATGAAGTACTGCGCGCCTTCTCGGGTGAATTGATGGCGAGTTCATCGAATAGCTGCTGCCGTTGTTTAGCATCACTGTTGCCCGGCATTCGCAACCGGAGGAATTTTCCGATAGGGTGATCGGATGTTCGAACTGGATGATCTCGAGCCCGAGCACGCGTCTCATGGGGCTGTCCTGCATGGCGCGCTTGACGTCAGCCTGGGCCTGAGCACCTTCACACTTCGGCAATCCGTCTCGGAAATCATCCACAGTGTGGGTCTCGAAGACGCTGTATGCGATAACGCTGACGACGATCATGATGACGATGAGGCCCCACATGGGGCCGCTGATCTTCGGCTTCCTCACCGGATGACCGCAATGCGGGCAAGCAGCAGCTTCGACGGAAACCTGCTGTCCGCACGCTTCGCATTTGACGAGCGACGCCATCAAGCGGCCCCGACTGCCGCGACAGATCCGAAAGTATCCTTCACCAGGAGGTCAAATTCAACCATCAGGTGAATGCGCATGATGTTGACGATGGCGGGGTGATCCCTCGACACGGCGGCGATCATCGCCCATCCGGCAGGTCCGCTGCGCGCTCGTCCGGTGCTGGCCTGCTCTGGCGCTCGCGTCGAGGAGCGGCCGTGCCAGGGAGTATTTTACTCTGAACCGCAGCAGGCGAGTTTCGCGAGCATCGCATCATCATCGTTTTCGAATTCGATATTCGCGTGTGATTTATCGGGATCGGTCCACAGGGGTCGACAAAATGCCATGTGCCAGCGAGCGGCAGACCGTTGAGGCACGCCTTAAGTCCGCCGAGTGCGGTATACGGTGGCCACTTCACAGGAAAAGGGACGACGGCCATCGCAATCAACCTACAAGCAAGATGCGGGCGCGTTGAGCTGATGTTGACCCGATCCTCGATGACGCGGCCCTGGATGCTCCAGGGCCTGAGCCAGAGTTGAACCCCTCAGAAATGTTTTGGGAGACCGGCGTCTTTGAGAACGCCATTGGCGGTGTGCCGGCTGATGATGCCGCTGGGGACGATGAAGTTGCGCTTGGTGATCGGGCTGTACCAGATCTCGTGGCTGCCCTTGCCAGCGCGGACGAAGCTGCAGCCGGCTCTGTCAAGGAGACGCAGCAGTTCGCGGTGGAACGTGCCCGCCATCAGGCGGCGTGCGTTGCGACCCGATCCGCGGTGAGCTGGATCTTTACCTCTTCGCCGCGCTCGACGAGGCCGTTCTCCACGGCAATCTCGGGCGCGATCTCCGACGCCCGCACGAGGAGCAGGTCGAGGGTTGGGCCTCGGGGTGGTAAGCGGAAAGTGCTCGCTCGAGCCGAACCAGATCTTGGCCTCGGCATCGAACTCGGCGTGAACGGTGAACTGCTTCATGGCCGATTTCTACCTGATGAAGCGATAACGGTTTCTAAACATGACTACGTTCCATAGGCGGGCGCCACTCCAACTCATCATTTTTGGCCGCGGCGAAATGCGCTTTTTGTTGCCCCGGTCGTTGCCCCGAAGCCATTTTCCGGGAAAAAGGGGTTAGGCGAAAATCGTCTAACCCCTTGATTGAATTTGGCTCCCCGGGCCGGATTCGAACCAGCGACCCAGCGGTTAACAGCCGCTTGCTCTACCACTGAGCTACCGGGGAAAACGGCTCTCCAAAGCGAGGCGCGCTGACGCCTGGGGCGATGGAAGCGGCCTTATAACAGAGCGCATTCCCGGGCGCCACTGCCGGCTCGCGACGCATGGCCGGCGACGCGACATGCGATGGAGGCCGGAAGCGGAATCGAACCGCTGTACGAGGATTTGCAGTCCTCTGCATAGCCACTCTGCCATCCGGCCGGGATCGCGGGCGGTCTTATATGCCGTCGCACCCCTAGGGGTCAAGAAATGCGCAGGCGCGCGCGGCCTGCCCGCCATTGAGTTTCGCCGATCCGAACGATATAAAGCCAGCCGGCAACGGATTTTTCGACATATCTCAGGGCGTCATGGTCGACTACGCCGCCGCTCGGCTGAACATGGTCGAGGGCCAGCTCCGCACCAACAGAGATCACCGAGCCGGCGCTGATGGGCGCCTTCCTCGCGGTGCCGCGCGAGCGCTTCGTGCCGGCCGCTTTCGCGGGCGCTGCCTACGTCGACGAGGACATCCCGTTGGGCCGCGGGCGCTTCCTGATGGAGCCCCTGGTGCTGGCGCGCCTCATCCAGCTTGCCGATCTCCGTCGCGAGGAGCGTGCGCTCTTCGTGGGCGCCGCCAGCGGCTATGGCGCCGCGGTACTGGCGCAGATCGCGGCCTCGGTGGTGGCGCTGGAAAGCGATCCCGCGCTCGCCGAGATGGCGCGTCGCGCCTGCGGCGAGCTCGGCTATGGCAATGTCAGCGTGGTCGAGGGACCGCTCGACAAGGGACATGGGGGCGGGGCGCCTTATCACGCGATCCTGTTCGGTGGCGCGATTGCCGACGCGCCGGCGGCGCTGGTCCGTCAGCTCGCCGAAGGAGGGCGCATGGTCGCCGTGCTCAAGCCCGGTTCCGCGGTGGGAAAAGCGACGCTGATGCGGCGGTCGGGCACCGTATTGTCGCGCCGCCCCGCCTTCGATGCGGCGACGCCCATGCTGCCCGGCTTCGCGCCGGAGCCCAGCTTCGTATTCTGAGGGGGCTTGTCGATGCGTGTCACGTCCGCAGCCCTGATCGCGCTCGGCGTCTGGGGTGGCTTTGCGACCGGGCCGCGGGCGGAGACGCTGACCGAGGCCTTGACCGAGGCCTATCAATACAATCCGCAGATCCTGGCGCAGCGCGCGCATCTGCGCGCCACCGACGAAGGCGTGCCGCAGGCGCTGGCGGGCTGGCGGCCGACGGTGCAGTTCACGGGATCGGCGGGATCCGCGCTGGTCAGCGGCCATCCGGTGGTGCCCGGCACCAATGATGCCGACCAGTCGCTGACGCCGCGCACTCTCGACCTCAATCTCACCGAGCCCGTCTATACCGGCGGTCGGACGCCGGCGTTGCGGGACGAGGCCGAGCACAACGTGCAGGCCGATCGCGCGCGCAACGCGCTGATCGAGGAGCAGGTGCTGTTCAGCGTCGCGCAGGCCTATCTCGACGTCGTGGAAGCGACAGGCGACGCTCGACCTCAACATCAACAACGAGCAGGTCCTGCGCCGCCAGCTCGAGGCGACCAACGACCAGTTCCGGGTCGGCGAGGTCACGCGTACCGATGTCGCGCAGGCGGAATCGCGCTTGGCGCTGGCGACCGCCGATCGGGTCCAGGCTGAGGGAATCTCCAAACGAGCCGCGCCAACTACGAGCGCGCGGTCGGTCATCCGCCGGACAAGCTCGCGGCGCCCACCGAGCGGCCGACCCTGCCGGCGACCCTCGATGAAGGCATCGCGCTCTCGGTGCAGAACAACCCGAACGTGGTCGTCGCGGTCTACACGCAGAAGGCCGGCGAGGACAATGTGCGCGCCATTCGCGGCCAGCTGCTGCCGCAGATCGCGTTCGTCGGCGACCTCAATCGCCAGATCGAGACCACCGTCGCCAGCCGCGAGACCTCCGAGGCGTCTGTGATCGCGCGCATGACCGTGCCGCTCTACGAGGCCGGCTCGATCTACTCCCAGACCCGCCAGGCCAAGCAGACCGTGAGCCAGTTCAGGAGCCAGGTCCTGGATGCCCAGCAGGCGGCGACCCAGAGCGTCACCCGGGACTGGCAGACCATCCAGGCGCTGCGTGCCCGGGTACGATCCCTGGGATCCACCATCTCGGCGGCCGAGATCGCCCTCGAGGGCGTTCGGCAGGAGTCGCAGGTGGGGTCGCGTACCATCCTCGACGTGCTCAATGCCGAGCAGGAGCTCTTCACCGACCGGGTCAGTCTGGTGCAGGCGCAGCACGATCTCGCCATCGCCGAGTTCGACCTGACCCAGCAGACCGGGCATTTGACCGCGCAGGATATGAAGCTTCCGGCCCAATACTACGACGTTGACGCGCACTACAAGTCGGTCCACGACAAGTGGATCGGTTTCGGGTCGAAGGACCAATAGGTCCCGGATTCGCGCCGATCGCTGGTATTTTCTCGCGGCTTCGCCTAGTGTTGCCTGATTAACAACGTTGCAACCGGTCGGTATGTCTGACGCCAAGGGCCAGCACGAGCCATCGATGGAGGAGATTCTCAGCCTCCATCAGGCGCATTATTGCGGAGGATGGCGAGCAGCCAGAGGCCGCCCCGGCGGCTGCCGTGCCGGCTGCGGCGAGCCGCGAGGACGAGATCCTCGAGTTAACGGAAGTTGTCACCGACGACGGCTCCGTGAAGAAGGTCGAGGAAGCGCCGGAAGAGGTCGCCGAGGAGATGACATCGCCCGAGCCCGAGCCCCCTGTCGCCGATCCGGAGCCGATGCGGATGGCCGAGCCGGAGCCGTCGGATGACAGCAACCGGCTGGTATCGGACGCTGCCGCCGCGGCATCGCTGGCGGCGTTATCGCAGCTGAACAAGCTCAACAAACCCAAGGCAGAAAAGCGTATGAGCGACATCCCGCTGGGCGAAGGTCAGAGGACCATCGAGGATATGGTGCGCGAAATGCTGCGGCCGCTGCTCAAGGAATGGCTTGATTCGAATCTTCCGGAACTGGTCGAGCGTGTCGTGCAGGACGAGGTTCAGCGCCTCGTACGCGATCTCCGCGGGCGCTGATTCCGGCGCCAAGGTTCAGGCCGCGGCAGCTTCCGGCCTACTGGCGCGCAAGCGCGCCATTCTCCAGGTTCCCCCATACGACGTGAGTGAGCAGCGGCGAGTGCTCGGCGATGCTGGACAAGACATTTAATCCCGCCGAGGTGCAGGCGAAATTCTATGCGGCCTGGGAGAAGGCGCGCGCCTTCGAGAGCCATCCGGATTCCGCCGCGATGCCCTACACCATCATGATGCCGCCGCCCAACGTGACGGGCAGCCTGCACATGGGGCACGCGCTCACCTTCACTCTGCAGGACATCCTGATCCGCTACCAGCGCATGCGCGGCCGCGATGCGCTCTGGCAGCCCGGCACCGATCACGCCGGCATCGCCACGCAGATGGTCGTGGAGCGCCAGCTCGAGCTCGAGCAGTCGGGCCGACACAAGCTCGGGCGCGAGAAATTCGTCGAGCGCGTCTGGAAGTGGAAAGCGGAATCCGGCGGCACCATCATGCGCCAGCTGCGCGCGCTCGGCGCCTCGGCGGACTGGCGCCGCGAGCGCTTCACCATGGACGAGGGGCTCTCCGCCGCCGTCCGCAAGGTGTTCGTCGAGCTCCACAAGGACGGGCTGATCTACCGCGACAAGCGGCTGGTCAACTGGGACCCGAAGCTGCACACGGCGATCTCCGATCTCGAGGTGGAGAGCCACGAGACCAAGGGCCATCTCTGGCATTTCAAGTATCCGGTCGAGGGTGCTCCGGGCGAGTTCATCGTCGTCGCCACGACGCGGCCGGAGACCATGCTGGGCGATACCGGCGTCGCCGTGCATCCCGACGACGAGCGCTACAAGCGCCTCGTCGGCAAGCACGCGCATCCTGCCGCTGGTCGACCGCCGCATTCCCATCGTCGCCGACGACTACGCCGATCCCGCCACCGGCACCGGCGCGGTCAAGATCACGCCGGCGCACGACTTCAACGACTTCCAGGTCGGCCGGCGCCACGACCTGCCGCTGATCAATGTCCTCGATCGCGACGCCCGCCTCAACGACGAGGTGCCGGCGGCCTATCGCGGCCTCGACCGCTTCGAGGCGAGGAAGCGCATCGTCGCCGACATGGAGGCGCTGGGACTCGTCGAGAAGGTCGAGAGCCACGTCCACATGGTGCCGCATGGCGACCGTTCCGGCGTTGTGCTCGAGCCCTGGCTCACGGACCAGTGGTACTGCGATGCGAAGACGCTGGCGCAGGCGCCGATAGCCGCGGTGGAGAGCGGCCGCACCGTCTTCGTCCCGAAGATGTGGGAGAACACTTTCTTCGAGTGGATGCGCAACATCCAGCCCTGGTGCGTCTCGCGCCAGCTCTGGTGGGGACATCAGATCCCGGCGTGGTACGGGCCCGACGGCAAGATCTTCGTCGAGGAGACCGAGGCGGAGGCGCAGGCGGCGGCGGCGAAGCACTACGGCAAGCCGACGGCGCTCGACGCGCGATCCCGACGTGCTCGATACCTGGTTTTCCTCGGCGCTGTGGCCGTTCTCGACGCTCGGCTGGCCCGAAGAGACGAGGGAGCTCGCGCCGCTATTATCCCGGCGACGTGCTGGTGACCGGCTTCGACATCATCTTCTTCTGGGTCGCGCGGATGATGATGATGGGCCATCAGTTCATGGGCGAGGTGCCGTTCCGCACCGTCTACATCCACGCCCTCGTCCGCGACGAGCGCGGGCAGAAGATGTCGAAGTCCAAGGGCAACATCATCGATCCCCTGGACCTCATCGAGCGCTACGGCTGCGACGCATTGCGCTTCACGCTCACGGCGCTGGCGGCGCAAGGCCGCGACATCAAGCTGGCGGAGAGCCGGGTCGAGGGCTACCGCAACTTCGCCACCAAGCTCTGGAATGCCGCGCGCTTCGCCGAGATGAACGGCTGCGCTCTTGTGCCGGATTTCGATCCCGCGTCCTGCGAACTAACGGTCAATCGCTGGATCGTCGGCGCGCTCGCGGACACCGGCGCGCGGGTCGGCACCGCCCTCGACGAATTCAAATTCAATGACGCCGCCGGCGCGCTCTATCAATTCACCTGGGGTCATTTCTGCGACTGGTACCTCGAGTTCAGCAAGCCGATCCTGACCGGCACGGATGAAGCGGCGAAGGCCGAGACCCGCGCGGTGACATCTTGGGTGCTGTCGCGGATCGTGCATCTCCTGCATCCCATCATGCCGTTCCTCACCGAGGCGGTTTGGGAGCATCTCTCCAGCGGCACCGACGGCCTCCTGATCACCGCCGCCTGGCCCCGGCTTGACGGCCTGCCAAGGGACGCCAAGGCGATGGCGGAAATGGAATGGGTAGTGAGCCTTATCTCGGCGGTGCGCGGCGTTCGCTCCGAGATGAACGTCCCGGGCGGCGCCGAGATCGTCAGCTATATCAGGGCGGAGAAGCCCGAGGTCGCCGACCGGCTCGCGCGCCACGGCGACGCGGTTCGCCGTCTCGCGCGCCTCAAGGCCATCGGGAACGCGGAAGGCGCGGCCAGGGAAGGGATATCGAAACAGGCGGTCCAGGTGGTGGTAGAGGGGGCGACGTTGTTTCTCGATCTCGCGAGCGCCGTCGACATCGAGAAGGAGCGCGGACGCTTGCGCAAGGAGGCGGACGCGGTGACCTCCGAGATCGAGAAGATCGCCCGCAAGCTCGGGAACGAGCAGTTCCTCGCCAAGGCCAAGCCCGAAGTGATCGAGGAGCAGCGCGAGCGGCGTGCGGAGGGCGAGGCGGCGCTGGCGCGCATCAGAACCGCTCTGGAGCGACTCGGCGGGCGCTGAGGCGTGGAGCGTTCGAGGCGTCAAATGGCGGGATCCCGTACTTTGCGATAGGCTGCGGTCGAGGCTGGCGGAGGGCCGGCCATGAGCGAGCCGCACGTGCACCGTGCAAAGGGGGGAAGATGGATATCGTCTCGCGCGCCAAGAACATCCTGCTCACGCCCAAGACCGAATGGCCGCTGATCGCGGGTGAGTCCGCGACCGTCGGCAGCCTCTACAACGGCTATATTTTGCCGCTCGCCGCCATCGGACCGGTGGCGCTGCTGGTGGGCTTCGCCGGACACGGGATGTTCGGCGGCGGCCTTCTGATCGCCGTCGTCGGTTATGTCCTCAACCTTGTCGCGGTCTATGTGCTCGCGCTGATCTTCAGCAAACTGGCACTGTCTTTCGGCGGGCGCGACGACCAGCTCCAGGCGCTCAAGCTGACGGCGTATTCCACGACCGCGGTCTGGATCGCCGCCGTCGCGCGCATCCTGGTGTTCGTCCCAGGAATCGGCCTGATCGCCTCGCTGGTGATCCTCGCCGGCGGCATTTACTCGATCTATCTCTTTTATCTCGGCAACCCGCCGGTGCTGGGAGTGCCGCAGGACAAGGCCGCGGTCTTTACCCTGGTGACGGTGATCGTCGTCATCGTGGTCTATTTCGTGCTGACGTTCCTGATCGGCATCCTGATCGGCGGCGGACTGCGGATGATGTAGACGACGCTGGTGGCGTCAGAGGCCGGGCGCGATGAAGTCCGGCCAGATGCCGCTCTCGGCGGCGAGGGCCAGCGGATCGCGGCCGGCCAGAAACCCGCCCTCCACCAGCATCGCCCTGCAGCCGGCGGCGCGGGCGCCGAGGATATCGGTGTGCAGGGTATCGCCGACGCAAAGCACGCGCTCCGGCGCCACGCCGATGCCGTCGAGCGCCCGCCGATAGATGTCATGCTCGGGCTTGCCGCAGAAGACTGGCGCCATGCCGATCTCCTCGGCGAGGCGATGGGCATAGAAGCCGGGCTCGGCGTTGAGCCGCTCGCTGCCGGGCGACGCGATGTCGGGATTGCAGACGATGAGCGGCCGCGGGCGGCGCCTGAGGCTGGCGGCGAGGATCGCCTGTCGCCGCTCGCTCCAGCCGTCGCTCGAGAGAAAGACGACGCCGGAGACGCGATCGTACTCGGCGGCATCGTCGCCGAGCGCCTGCATGGGCGGAAGCGCCGATACCGGCGCCGGCGGATCGGCGATGAGGCCGAGAGGCGCGGGGAGAGCGAGACGCTCCAATGCCCGCGGCAGGAGATCGAGGCCGGCGACGATCTCCGCCGCGGTGAAGTCGTAGCCGCGGCGCCGGTGATTGGCGACGGCGCGGGCCTTCTCGCCGCTGGCGTCGTTGCTGAGAACCCGCAGCGGCATGCCGGCGGCACGCAATTGGCCGACCGCGGCGAGCGCCCGCGGGATCGGGACGTCGCCGAGATTGAGAACGCCCCAGGCATCGAGGATGACGAGATCGAAGCGGTCAGCGATCGCCCGCATGCCCGGCACGCGCAACGGCGGCGCAGCGGGCGGCTTCGGCGGCAATCGGACCTCGGCACGCCGATAGGCGCGCCACGCGTCCTCGAATGTGATGAGAGGCATCGGATCTCCTGCTGGCGTGCGGCTTGTAGCGGGTCGACCACCGCATGCCAAGCCAGTGCTACTGTCGATCCCGCAAACGCAGTCAACCCCATGGGAGGATACCGCGATGACGCTCGACCGGAAGCTCGGTGCTGAGTTCCTGGGAACCCTCTGGCTCGTTCTCGGCGGGTGCGGAAGCGCAGTTCTGGCGGCCGCCTTCCCCGGCCTGGGGATCGGCTTCGTCGGCGTTGCATTCGCCTTCGGCCTGACCGTGCTGACGATGGTCTATACGGTCGGGCCGATCTCCGGCTGCCATCTCAATCCCGCGGTGACGATTGGCCTCTGCGCCGGCGGACGCTTTCCGGCGTCCCTGGTGGTGCCCTATATCGTCGTCCAGGTGCTGGGCGCGATCGCGGGATCGGCGATCCTTTACCTGATCGCGTCGGGGAGGGCGGGCTTCGATCTCGCCGGGGGCTTTGCGTCCAACGGCTATGGCGCGCATTCGCCGGGCGGCTACTCCCTCGGCTCGGCGGCGGTCTGCGAGATCGTCATGACCTTCATGTTTCTGACGGTGATCCTGGGCGCCACCCATGGACGCGCGCCGGTCGGCTTTGCCGGCATCGCCATCGGGCTCGCCCTCACGCTCATCCATCTCATCAGCATCCCCGTCACCAACACCTCAGTTAACCCGGCGCGCAGCACCGGGCCCGCGCTCTTCGCCGGCGGCCTGGCATTGCAGCAGCTCTGGCTGTTCTGGCTCGCGCCCATTGTGGGAGCCCTGCTGGCGGGCGGGTTTTCGCGGTGGCTCGACGGTTCGAAGGCAGACTGATCCCGCCGGATACCCTCCTGCGGCCGGCGCAGGGCAGCCGTGACGTGACGGTCTAGGCAACGGCCGTGGCGTCTCCTATGGTGCCGCCCAGTCCGCCTGGGATCGGGGAGATGCGCCATGCCTGATGACGTGAAGAAGTGGGGATTCGACAAGAGCAAGCTGCCGAGCCGGCACGTGACCGAAGGGCCGGAGCGGGCGCCCCATCGCTCCTACCTCTATGCGATGGGCCTCACCGACGAGCAGATCCACCAGCCGCTGGTGGGTGTCGCTACCACCTGGAACGAGGCCGCGCCCTGCAACATCGCGCTCGCCCGCCAGGCTCAGGCGGCGAAGAAGGGCGTGGCGGCAGCGCACGGCACGCCGCGGGAATTCACCACCATCACGGTCACCGACGGCATGGCGATGGGTCATGCCGGGATGAAGTCCTCGCTGGTGTCGCGCGAGGTGATCGCTGACTCCATCGAGCTCACCGTTCGCGGCCACTGCTACGACGCGCTCGTCGGTCTCGCCGGCTGCGACAAGTCCCTGCCGGGCGTGATGATGGCGATGCTGCGCCTCAACGTGCCCTCGGTCTTCATGTACGGCGGCTCGATCCTGCCCGGACGCTTCCACGGCAAGGACGTGACGGTGCAGGACGTCTTCGAGGCGGTCGGCATGCACAGCGCCGGCAAGATGAGCAACGAGGATCTGCACGAGCTCGAATGCGTGGCGTGCCCGTCCTCGGGCTCCTGCGGCGGCCAGTTCACCGCCAACACCATGGCCTGCGTCTCCGAGGCGATCGGGCTCGCGCTGCCGGGCTCGGCGGGGGCGCCCGCGCCCTACGACAGCCGCGACGGCTATGCGGAAGCTTCCGGCCAGGCGGTGATGGAGCTGCTCCGCCGCCGCATCCGTCCGCGCGACATCTGCACTCGCAAGGCGTTCGAGAATGCCGCCATGGTGGTGGCGGCGACCGGTGGCTCGACCAATGGCGGGCTGCACCTGCCGGCGATGGCCCATGAAGCCGGGATCGATTTCGATCTCCATGCCGTCACCGAGATCTTCAAGCGCACGCCCTATATCGCCGACCTCAAACCCGGCGGCCGCTATGTCGCCAAGGATCTGTTCGACATCGGCGGTGTCGTCGTGGTGATGAAGGCGCTGCTCGACGGCGGATATCTCCATGGCGACTGCATGACCGCCACCGGCAAGACGGTGGCGGAGAATCTCCGCGACGTCGTTGTGCCGAAGAACCAGGACGTGGTGCGCACGACCTCGGCACCGCTGTCGCCGACCGGCGGCGTGGTGGGATTGCGCGGCAACCTCGCGCCGCAAGGCGCGATCGTGAAGGTCGCGGGCATGAAGAACCTCAAGTTCCGCGGGCCCGCTCGGGTGTTCGAGCGCGAGGAGGATTGCTTCGCCGCGGTCGAGAAGCGCGACTACAAGGAAGGTCAGGTGCTGGTGATCCGCAACGAAGGTCCGCGTGGCGGACCGGGCATGCGCGAGATGCTGGCGACGACGGCGGCGATCTACGGCCAGGGCATGGGCGACAAGGTCGCCCTCATCACCGACGGCCGCTTCTCGGGTGCTACCCGTGGCTTCTGCGTCGGCCATGTGGGTCCGGAGGCGGCAGTGGGCGGCCCGATCGGCCTCGTCAGGGATGGCGACATCATCGCGCTCGACGCCGAGAACGGCACGCTCACGGTGGAACTCTCCGATGCGGAGCTGGCGGAGCGTCGCAAGAGCTGGAAACCGCGCAAGCACGAGTTCCAGTCGGGCGCGATCTGGCGCTACGCCCAGACCGTGGGCGACGCGGAGAAGGGCGCGGTGACGCATCCCGGCGGCGGCGGCGAGACCCACGTCTACGCCGATACGTGAGGGATCTGGACCAAGGTGACACTGAGAAAAGCGCCTCACCCTGAGGAGGCCGCGAAGCGGCCGTCTCGAAGGGCGCTTGGTGGTCGTCCGGCTCCGGTAAGGAAACCGCTGCGGCAGGTGAGGGACCTCGTCACCGCGGGGCTGGTGCCGCCCGACCGGATGCCGGTGCTGGAGCAGGTGGCCGAGCGCTACGCGGTGGCGCTGACGCCCGATATCGCGGATCTCATCGACGCCGCCGATCCCGCCGATCCCATCGCCCGGCAGTTCGTGCCCGATGTGGCTGAGCTCATCACCACGCCAGAGGAGCGCGGCGATCCCATCGGCGATGAGCGCTTCTCGCCCGTGACGGGCATCGTCCATCGCTATCCCGACCGGGTGCTGCTGAAGCCGCATCATGCTTGTCCCGTCTATTGCCGCTTCTGCTTCCGGCGGGAGCAGGTGGGACCCCAGGGCAAGGCGCTCACCGCGGTCGAGCTGGCATCGGCGCTCGACTATATCCGCGCGCGCCCTGAGATCTGGGAAGTCATCCTCACCGGCGGCGACCCGTTCCTGATGTCGCCACGTCGGCTGCGTGAGATCGTGCGCATCCTCGATGGGATCGAGCACGTCGCGGTGATCCGCTTTCACACCCGCGTTCCGGTCGTGGATGCCGGCCGTGTCGATGCCGGCCTCGTCGCGGCGCTGGCGGCGGAGAGGGCGGTCTATGTGGCGATCCACGCCAACCACCCCCGGGAGCTCACGCCTGACTTCCGCGCCGCCTGCCTGCGGCTCGCCAAGGCCGGCATCCCGCTCCTGGGTCAGACCGTGCTGCTGCGGGGCGTCAACGATGATCCGCTGGTGCTGGAGCGGCTCTTCCGCGGCCTGGTGGCGGCGCGGGTCAAGCCCTACTACCTCCACCACCCCGACCTCGCCAACGGCACCAGCCGTTTCCGCCTCGGCCTCGCCGAGGGAAGGCGCATCGCCGGCGCGCTCCGTGGCCGCGTTTCCGGACTCTGCCAGCCGACCTATGTGCTGGATGTGCCTGGCGGCCACGGCAAGGTCCCGGTGGGACGCAGCCATGCGGAGCCCGACGGCGACAGCGGAAGCTGGATCGTCGAGGATTGTCGGGGACGAAAACATCGCTATCCCGCCATCGAGGAGAAGTAATTCATGGCGCGCATCGCCATCGGCGGCCTCCATCACGAGACCAACACCTTCGCGCCGCTCAAGGCCACCTACGAGGAGTTCGCCCTTGGCGGCGGCTGGCCGGGGCTGCAGCGTGGCCAGGGTTTCTATCCCGCTTTCACCGGCATGAACCTGCCGATAACAGGCGCCATCGAGGTGCTCTCCGGCGCCGGCCACACCTTGCTGCCTCTGGTCTGGGCCGCCGCCACCCCCTCGGCTCACGTCACCGAGGATGCCTACGAGCGGATCGTCGGCATGATGCTCAAGGACCTTCGCGCCGTCGGTCCGATCGATGCCCTCTATCTCGATCTGCACGGCGCCATGGTGACGGAGCATTTCGACGATGGCGAAGGCGAGCTGCTGCGGCGCGTCCGGGCCATCGTCGGCAGCGAGGTCCCGCTCGTGGCCAGCCTCGATTTCCATGCGAACGTCACGCCGGAGATGATTGAATTCTCTGATATAATGATCGGCTATCGCACCTATCCCCATGTCGACATGGCGGCCACGGGGAAGCGCGCTGCCCAGGCGCTGCTGGATTTGCTCAAGACCGGAAGAAAACCGAACAAGTCGTTTGAAACGCTGCCATTCCTGATCCCACTGCCATGGCAATGCACGATGGCGGAGCCGGCGGCCTCAGTGTTTCGCGATCTGCAGCGGATCGAGGCGGAGACGGGCGTGCTGCTGTCGTTCACCCCGGGTTTCCCGGCGGCGGACTTTCCCTATTGCGGCGCCGCTGTCTTCGGCTACGGCGGCGACGCCGGGCGGACGCGCCTCGCGGCCCAGGAGCTGACCCAGCTTATTCTGAGGCGCGAGAAAGACTTTGCCGGACGGATTTACGATCCGGATGAGGCGGTGGAGGAGGCCCTCAAACGTCCTTCCGGTAAGCCGATGGTGCTCGCGGACACCCAGGACAATCCCGGCGCCGGCGGCACCTCCGATACCGTGGGTCTCCTGGAAGCGCTGGTGCGCGCCGAGGCCACTGGGGCGACCCTGGCGGTCATGTGGGACCCCGCGGCCGCTGCCGCCGCCCATGAGGCGGGTCCAGGGGCCAGCCTGACCCTGGACCTCGGCGGGCACTCCGGGGCGCCGGGTCAGCGACCGTTTCGCGCCACCTTTACCGTCGAGCGCCTCGCGGACGGCCGCTTCGTCGGAACCGGCCCCATGTGGGGTGGTGCGCAGATGACCCTCGGCCCGATGGCGCTCCTGCGCATCGGCGGCGTGCGTGTGGTGGTGGCAAGCCGGAAGGTGCAGGCGGCGGACCAATCGATCTTCCGGCATCTCGGCGTCGAGCCGACGACGGAGCGCATCCTTGCGCTCAAGAGCTCAGTGCATTTCCGGGCGGATTTTGCCCCCATCGCCCAGGAGATCCTCGTCGTGAAGGCACCCGGCGCCATGCTGGCGGATCCCGCCGACTTTCCCTTCCGGCGCCTGCGTCCCGGTCTCCGCCTCAGGCCCCTCGGCCCGGCCTTCATGGAATGACATAAACCTTTGTTAACGAAGATTATTTTATATTGTCCGGACGGAGGAGATTCAGCATGCTGCGGCGTGTTGTCCGGACCAATTTCGATCGGCTTGAATTCCGGCGCGATCGGCGTTATCCCGTGCCGCTACTTGTGGTGTGCATTCAGGGGCGCGACTATCATTCGGTGAATTGGTCACTCGGCGGGTTCCGGATCGATGCTCGGGATCTTGGCTTGGCCGTGGGGGACGGGGTGGCGGGAACCTTGCAGATGAGCCATATCGATCATATCTGCGCATTTACCGCCGAGATCATGTGGACCCATCGGGAGGAAGGCGACGTGGGCGCGAAGTTCATCGAGATCGCGCCCGACTGTCTTGCCGCCCTCGATCGGATGCTCTCTCACCGGATGAGCCGGAGAAAGCGCTGATGCGTCGCGCCGCCACCGCTGCAGGGCTGGTGCTCGTAGCGGCATTCCTTGCCGCAGCAGCGCCCGCGCGCGCGGAGGATCGCGCCGCCGGCTCCTATGTAGGTGGTCTGAAGCTGGTCTGGGGCAGCGTGCCGCTGCCGCAATTCGGCCCCGGCCTCACGCACGGAACGGGATTCGCCGACACGCCGGGCGCACAATTCGCCCCCGCCTATTCGCTTACACTGAGCACGCAGGACGACGAGCCGCAACAGTTCCTGTTCTCGCCGCGCATGCCGCAGCTTCTGCCAGACAGCGGCTCCGCCGTCGGCTCCAACCACCGCGCCTATCTCGGCTTCAGCATCGATGTGGGGCAGCCGGCGACCGGTCTGTTCGGCACCTTCGGCCTGGGCGGATCGGTGCCGGCCAATCGGCAGACGAGCTTTGAGGATACCGCGGGGCCGCGAGCGCTCAACGCGCCGCTGCTGCTGCACGGCGGTTTCGAGCTCGGGTACCGTGCCGACGCGCAGAATACCTTCACCCTCAGCATCGACCGCGCGCTGCCGGCCGAAGGCGCGGACCGCACCGACACGCTGAGCGGCGTCCGCCTGCGTTACGGCCTGAAATTCTAATTCCAGATTTTAGCTGAGCTCGCACCAGACCGGCGTGTGGTCGGACGCCTTGTCGCGTCCGCGCGGCGCCTTGTCGATATCGGCGGCGACCAGCCTGTCCGTCGCCTGCGGCGACAGCAGGAGATGATCGATGCGCAGCCCCTCGTCGCGCATCCAGCGGCCGGCCTGATAGTCCCAGAAGCTGTAGCGGTGCGGCTCGCTGTGAAAGACGCGGAAGGCGTCGGTGTAGCCCTGATGCAGCAGGCTGCGAAATGCCGCGCGTGATTCCGGCCGGAAGAGCGCGTCGTCGCGCCACGCCTCGGGATCGTAGACGTCGGCGTCGGTGGGAATGACGTTGTAGTCGCCGGCCAGCACCACCGGCACCTCGCGGGCGAGCAGCTCGCGGGCCCGCGCCGAGAGCCGCTTCATCCAGGCGAGCTTGTAGGGAAACTTGTCGCTCTCGACGGGATTGCCGTTCGGCAGATAGATCGACGCGACGCGGACATCGCCGACCGTCGCCTCGATGTAGCGGGCATGCGTATCGCTGTCGTCGCCGGGCAATCCCGTCGTGACGTCTCGGGCGGGCTCGCGCGTCAGCAGCGCCACGCCGTTATAGCTTTTCTGCCCGGAGACCGCCGCGTGATATCCGAGGCCCTTGAGCTCCAGGGTCGGGAAATCGTCGGTGGGGCACTTGATCTCCTGCAGGCAGAGCGCGTCGGGCCTGGCGCTCTCCAGCCACGCGAGCACGTGCGGCAGGCGTACCTTGATGGAGTTGACGTTCCAGGTGGCGATCTTCACGGCGGCTCCTGGTGCCCAGCAAGAGCGCCAGATCAGCCGATCGCGAAGGACTTGCCGCAGCCGCAGGAGGAGCTGGCGTTGGGATTGCGGACTTGGAACGAGGCGCCCATGAGATCCTCGACGAAATCGATCTCGGCGCCGTCCACCAGCTCCAGCGAGGTCTCGTCGATGACCAGGGTGACGCCGTCGCGCTCGAAGGCGGCATCGTCGCTCTGGCGAGCGTCGTCGAAGCTGAAGCCGTATTGGAAGCCGGAGCAGCCGCCGCCGGAAACCGCGAGCCGCAGGAATGCCGACGGCACGCTCTCCTGGGCCTTGAGCTCGGCGATGCGCTTCGCCGCGCTGGCGGTGAGGGAGATGTTCCGTCCGGTGCTGGTGCCGCCTTCGGCCATGGGATCGCGAGGTCCGCCTGCTGTTAGGATCCCCTCAATGTAGGTATTGAGGGTCAATTGTCAAACTACCGGAGCGGGCGTTGCCAGGGGCAAGGACGGCTTGTAGGTTCCGCCCCATGACTGAGCCGCTGCCGCTCGCCCCCTACGCCTCCCGGCCCGAGCAGAGCCGGGGCCGGCTCCACAAGGAGCCGGAGAGCCCGAGCCGCTCGGTGTTCCAGCGCGACCGCGACCGCATCATCCATTCCACCGCCTTCCGCCGCCTCGAATACAAGACGCAAGTATTCGTCAACCATGAGGGCGATCACTACCGCACTCGGCTCACCCACAGCCTCGAGGTGGCGCAGATCGCCCGCAGCGTGAGCCGCGCCCTCGGCCTCAACGAGGATCTGGCCGAGGCGGTGGCGCTGGCCCATGACCTCGGGCACACGCCCTTCGGTCATGCGGGCGAGGAGGCCCTCGACGCCGCCATGGCGCCTTTCGGCGGCTTCGACCACAACGATCAGACGCTCAGGGTGCTGACGCGGCTGGAGCGGCGCTACGCCGAATTCGATGGTCTCAATCTCACCTGGGAGACCCTCGAGGGTACGGTGAAGCACAACGGGCCATTGACCTCTGGCGCGCGCGGCAAAGCCGCTCCCGGCCACCATCGCCGCCTATGTGCGCGAGCACGATCTGGAGCTGCAGACCTGGCCCAGCGCCGAGGCACAGGTGGCGGCAATCGCCGATGACATCGCCTACAACAACCACGACATCGACGACGGCCTGCGCGCCGAGCTCTTCAGCACCGCGGATCTCGACGCAGTGCCGCTGGTGGGCCCGATGTTCCGCGAGGTGCGCGAGCGCTATCCTGGCTTGGACGGCCCGCGCCTCGTCCACGAATCGATCCGCCGGCTCATCGACCGCATGGCGGGCGATCTCATCGCCGAGACGCGGCGGCGCGCAGCAGATGCCAAGCTCGAATCGGCCGCCGCCGTGCGCAGTCTTGGATCCGCCACGGTGGCGTTCTCCGACACCATGGCGCGGCACGACAAGGCGCTGAAGCAGTTCCTGTTCGAGCGCATGTACCGGCACTATCGCGTCAACCGCATGTCCTCGAAGGCGCGCCGGATCCTGCAGGAGCTGTTCCAGCTGCTGCTGCAGGAGCCGCAATGCCTGCCGACGGAATGGCGCCAGCAGACCGATGGCCCGGCCACCACCGCCACAGCCCGAGTCGTCGCCGACTATATCGCCGGCATGACCGACCGCTTTGCTCTCGACGAGCACGCGCGACTGTTCGATAGATACGCCAAGCCATGATGAATCTCTTCACTCATTTCCGCGAGCGCGTGGTTGCCGAGGTGGCGGCGCTGATCGCCGGCGGCGAGCTGCCGGCGGATCTCGACCTCGCGCGCATTGCCGTCGAGCCGCCGCGCGATCCCGCCCACGGCGACATCTCCACCAACGCGGCGATGGTGCTGGCGAAACCCGCCGGCAAGAATCCGCGCGAGTTGGCGACGCGCCTGGCGGAGCGCCTGCGCGCGCTGAGCGATGTCACCGCCGCCGATGTCGCGGGGCCCGGCTTTCTGAACCTTCGCCTCGCCGACGGCTTCTGGCATGCCCGGCTCGAGGAGATTCTCGGCGCCGGCGAGGCCTATGGCGATTCCCGGATCGGGCGGGGGCGGCGGGTCAACGTCGAATACGTCTCCGCCAATCCCACCGGTCCGCTCCACGTTGGGCACGGCCGTGGCGCCGTCGTCGGCGACGCGCTGGCGGCGCTCTTGGAGAAGGCGGGCTTCGAGGTCACCCGCGAGTACTACATCAACGATGCCGGCGCCCAAGTGGACATACTCGCGCGATCGGCTCATCGCCGGTACTGCAATCTCGCTCATCAACGAGGACGAACCTGCCGATACCGGATGGACTGTATCCCGGTGAATATCTGATACCGGTCGCGCGCGTAATCGCTGATCAAGACGCCGCAAAGTGGCGTTTCGCGCCCGAGGCCGAGTGGCTGCCTTTCATTTCGGACACGCGCGATAGACGCGATGATGCGTCTCATCCGAGAGGACCTCGAAGTGCTTGGCATCAGACATGCCATCTTTACCTCTGAGCGCGCGCTGGTCGAGGCCGGCGCCATCGAATCCGCGCTGGCGGCGCTGGAGGCGGACGGGCTCGTCTACGTCGGCGTGCTCGAGCCGCCCAAGGGCAAGCTGCCGGAGGATTGGGAGCCGCGGCCGCAGACGCTCTTCCGCTCGACCAAGTTCGGCGACGACGTCGACCGGCCGCTGAAGAAATCGGATGGCTCCTGGACCTACTTCGCCGCCGACATCGCCTATCACTTCGACAAGTACCAGCGCGGCTTCGCCGAGATGATCGACATCTGGGGCGCCGATCACGGCGGCTATGTCAAGCGCATGCGCGCCGCGGTGACCGCGCTCACCCACGGCAAGGGCGCGCTCGACGTGAAGCTCTGCCAGCTCGTCAATCTCTTCGACAAAGGGCAGCCGGTGCGGATGTCGAAGCGCGCCGGCACCTTCGTGACATTGCGCGACGTGGTGGACGAGGTCGGCAAGAACGTCTTCCGCTTCATCATGCTGATCCGGCGCAACGACCAGACCCTGGATTTCGATTTCGCCAAGGTGACGGAGCAGTCGAAGGACAACCCGGTCTTCTACGTGCAGTACGCTCATGCGCGCGCCGCCTCCGTGCTGCGCCTCGCGCGCGAGCAGCTCGCGGAGTCCGAGCTCACACCCGAGTCGCTGGCGGACTCGGCGCTCGATCGCTTGACTACGAGCGAGGAGCTTGGCCTTATCCGGCAGCTCGCGGGCTGGCCTCGACTCGTTGAAAGCGCAGCCGAAGCGCACGAGCCGCACCGGATCGCATTTTATCTTCAGGATCTCGCCGCGCAGTTCCATATGCTATGGAACAGGGGCAAGGAGGACGCGGGCCTGCGCTTTCTGATCGCAGAGGAGCCCGAGCTGACCAAGGCGCGGCTCGCGCTGGTGCAAGGAATCAAATACGTGATCGCTTCGGGTCTGAGAGTGTTCGGAGTTGAGCCGGTGGAGGAGATGCGCTGATGGCGTATCTTGAGCCGCTCGATCCGCCGCAGCGCCCCTCCATTCCTTATCGCCGGGTCAAGCGCCGAGCCCATCGCGGCCTCGTCGCGGCGATCGCGGTTGGCGTGATGGCGGCGAGCGCCGGCGGACTTTGGCTCGGCTACAAGGTCAGCACGCGCCAGCCCGAGCGGCGGCGAGGTGCCGGTGCTGCGCGCCGACACCCAGCCCATCAAGGTGAAGCCGCAGGATCCCGGCGGGATGGAGATCCCCAACCGCGGCCTCGTCTTCAATCAGAAGGGCAGCGACACCACCGAGCGGCTGCTGCCGCCGCCGGAGACGCCGCTGCCGCGACCGACGCCGCCGACGGAGGCGAGCGAGCCGGCGGTAGCGCCGGCAGCGCCGCCGTCCGTCGCCGCGCAGCCCGCGCCAAGCCCGGCGCCGCCGGTGGCGGCCGCGCCACCGACGCAAGCGCAGGCCGCGCCGGTGCAGCAGGCTGCGCCGTGCAGCAGAAAGCGGCACTGCCGCCGGCGCTCGCCGGCACCGCGATCGGCAAGGGCTACCGCCTGCAGGTGGGCTCGGTGAAAACCCAGGAGGGCGCCGCGCAGGAATGGGAGCGCATCAAGCGGCAGAACACCGATCTCGTGGGCGCACTCTCCGTCGCCACCGAGCGGGTCGATCTCGGCGACAAGGGCATCTTCTATCGGATCCAGGCCGGCCCGGTGGCCGACGGCGCCGAAGCCGATCGAATTTGCAGCGCGCTCCGGCAGCGCAATGTCGGGTGTCTGCTTGTCAAACCCTGAGCCTCGCGCCGTCGTCCTCGGCTGCGCGGGCATGACGCTGAGCGCCGACGAGCGCGCGTTCTTCCGCGATGCCGATCCCCTGGGCTTCATCCTGTTCGCGCGCAACTGCGAGCGCCCCGATCAGATACGGGCGCTGGTGCAGGCGCTGCGCGACGCGGTGGGCCGCGCCGACGCGCCGGTCCTGATCGACCAGGAGGGCGGCCGGGTCGCACGCCTGACGCCGCCGCACTGGCGCCGCTATCCCGCCGCGGCACGGATCGCGGCGCTGGGCGGCGCGGCGGCGGAGGAGGCGGCGTTCCTCTCCGCGCGCCTCATTGCCGCCGATCTCGCGGCCCTCGGCATCACCGTGGATTGCCTGCCGGTCCTCGATATTCCCGTCGCCGGAGCGGATGCCGTGATCGGCGACCGGGCCTATGGCAGTGATCCCGGCAGCGTCGCCCGGCTGGGCGGTGCCGCCTGCCAGGGGTTGCTGGCCGGTGGCGTGCTCCCGGTGATCAAGCACATCCCCGGCCATGGCCGCGCGACGGTGGACAGTCACGCGGCGCTGCCGACGGTGACGGTGGATCGCGCGACCCTTGAGGCCAGCGACTTCGCGCCCTTCCGGGCGCTCGCGGGGATGCCGTGGGCGATGACGGCGCATATCGTCTATACCGCGCTCGATGCCGCCGCACCGGCGACGCTCTCGCGGAAGGTGATCGACGAGGTGATTCGGGCTAGCATCGGTTTCGATGGAGTCTTGGTCTCGGACGATCTTTCCATGAAGGCCCTGGGCGGCAGCCTCGGCGAGCGCGCGGCGCGTGCGCTCGCCGCCGGGTGCGATCTCGTGCTCCACTGCAATGGAGAGCGGCGCGAGATGGAGGCGGTGGCCGCGGCCACGGCGCCGCTGTCGGCGGCCGCGCGGCGGCGCCTGCAGCGGGCGGAGTCGCAGCGGCGGGCGCCTCAACCGCTCGATCGTGCCGCGGCCGAGACGCGACTCGATGCGCTCATGGGAAAGTCTGCCGCATGATCGACGGCGACGCTCTCTATGAGGCTTCGATCTGGGTGATCCCCGCCATCATGGCGATCACCTTGCACGAGGCGGCGCACGGCTTCGTCGCCTATCAGTTTGGCGACGACACGGCCTACAAAGCCGGCCGCGTCACCGCCAATCCGTTCCGCCACATCGATCTCGTCGGCACGATCCTGCTGCCCGCCGTGCTGCTGCTGGCGCGGTCGCCGTTTCTCTTCGGCTATGCGAAGCCGGTTCCGGTCAACTATTGGCACCTGCGCAATCCCAGACGGGACATGGTCTGGGTCGCCGCCGCCGGCCCCGCATCGAACATTCTTCAGGCCACCGTCGTCGGCGCGCTCATCCACACGGTGCCGCTGATGCCGGTGGGCTGGCGCGACTGGGTCGGCGACAATTTCGCCAACGCGATGTTTCTCAATCTGCTGCTGGCGGTCTTCAACATGATCCCGCTGCCGCCATTGGACGGTGGCCGGGTCGCGGTGGGGCTGCTGCCGCGGCCGCTCGCCATGCCGCTGGCGCGAACTCGAACGGTATGGAATTTTCATTGTGATCGCTCTCGCGCTCATCCTGCCCTACGCGACCGGCGGGCGATTTCAACATCTTGGCCGATGTCATTGTGCCGCCCGCCGTATTCCTGTATCGCGTGATCATGTTCGTGACCGGGAATGGGCTTGTGCCGATGACGGAACTCGAGTCGTGACGGGGGGCGAGGAACCCTTCGAGGATCCGATCGCGCCGGCGGACGAGGCCGGCAGTCAGCTCGTGGTCGATCTCGACGGCTACGAGGGGCCGATCGACGTCCTGCTGAGCCTGGCCCGCGAGCAGAAGGTCGATCTCACCCACATCTCGATCCTGCAGCTCGCCGACCAGTATCTGGCATTCATCTCGGCGGCGCGGCGGCTCCGGCTGGAGATCGCCGCCGACTACCTGGTGATGGCGGCGTGGCTTGCTTATCTGAAATCGCGCCTGCTGCTGCCGGAGCCGCAGCCCGACGATGAGCCCTCCGGCGCCGAGCTCGCCGCCGCGCTGGCTTACCAGCTGCAGCGGCTGGAGGCGATGCAGCAGGCAGGCGCGCGGCTGATGGCGCGCCCGCAGCTCGGCCGCGACGTGTTTCGCCGCGGCGCCCCCGAGGGCGTTCCGGTGGTGAAGCACGCGCAGTACGAGGCGACGCTCTTCGAGCTGCTGAAGGCCTATGGCGAGGGTCGCTCGCGCGCCGACTCGGCCGTCCTGCACATCGAGGCGGCCGAGCTCTATTCCATGGACGACGCGCTGCAGCGCCTGTCGCGCTATCTCGGCCGGATGCCGGAATGGCGCACGCTCGCGAGCTTCCTGCCCGCCAATCTGCGCGTCGGCCTCGTAGGCCGCTCCGCCATCGCCGCCACCTTTGCCGCCAGCCTGGAGCTGGTGCGCGAGGGGCGTCTCCAGCTCCGCCAGGACAAGATCTTCGGCCCGATCTATCTCCGCAGCCCTCCGATCAGTGAAGCGCCATCCACATGACCCAGACCCCATCCGATCCCCATGCCGAGGCGCTCCGCCTGATCGAGGCGCTGCTCTTCGCCTCCGCCGCCCCCGTCGAGGAGGCGAGCATTGCCGAGCGGCTGCCGGAAGACAGCGACGTACCGGCGCTTCTCGCCGAGCTCGCGGAGCACTACAGCGGCCGCGGCGTCAATCTCGTGATGATCGCCGGCGGCTGGACCTTCCGCACCGCGCCCGATCTCGGCCAGCGTCTCAAGCTCGAGATGACGGTGCAGCGGCGACTTTCCCGCGCCGCCGTGGAGACCCTCGCCATCATCGCCTACCACCAGCCCGTGACGCGGGCGGAGATCGAAGAGATCCGCGGCGTGCAGATCTCCAAGGGCACTATCGACACGTTGCTGGAGGCGGGCTGGATCATGCCGAAGGGGCGGCGCGAGACGGTGGGGCGTCCCGTCACCTGGGGCACCAGCGACAGCTTCCTGCATCACTTCGGCTTGGGCGAGATCGCCGACCTTCCGGGCATGGACGAGCTCAAGGCCGCCGGCCTCATCGGCGAGCCGCCTGTCGTGTCGCTGCGCGAGAGCGCCTTGCCGCCGGAAGTCATCCCCGCCAACGCTCCCGAGCCCGAGGAGCCCGCGCCGGAGCTGGACGCCTTGGCCGAGCAGGGCGAGCTGGTGGCGGAGCACAGCGTCGAGCATTGATCGCCGCCGCCTTCCAATTCATTGAATTCTCTATGTAATTAGCGGCGCGCGCGAGGCCCGCGACGGCGCGGTGACGGGACGCGCCGCAACCCCGGCGTCATTGCGAGCGCGCCTCGCTTTCTGCCATTATCCGCGCCTCCCGCCGGCAGGTCACGCCGCCGGGCATATGGGCAGTCAACAGGACGCCGATGTTCGATTTCGCGTGGTCCGAACTGATGCTGATCGGCATTGTCGCGCTGATCGTGATCGGGCCGAAGGATCTTCCACGGGTGCTGCGCATGGCCGGCAAATGGGTTCGCCAGGCGCGCGCGGTGGCGCGCGAGTTCCAGGGCAGCGTCGAGCAGATGATCCGCGAGAGCGAGCTCGACGAGGTCCGCCGCGAGGTGGAGAAGGTCGCCACCACCGACATCGGCCAGGAGATCGAGAACAGCATCGATCCCCGAGGCGAGCTGCAGAGCGCGCTGGCGCCCCCGGAGCTGACCGACGGAACGACGCCGGCGCCGCCACCGCTGGAGACGCCGGCAGCCGCCAATGGCGCCATCGAGGCGATCGAGCCGCCGTCCGCGGCGCCGGAGGCATCGACGGAGATTCCGAGCGAAGGTGTGGCTGAACCCGCGCCGGCCCCGGAAGCGGCGCTGCCGGAAAAGACCAAGACACCGGCCTGAGCAGAACATGGCCGAGCCCGACGCAGAACTCGAAGAAGGCAAGATGCCGCTGCTCGATCACCTGATCGAGCTTCGCAAGCGGCTGCTCTATTCGGCGCTGGCGCTGCTGATCCTGTTCTTCCCCTGCTATTACTTCAGCCAGGACATCTACGGTTTCCTGACGCGTCCGCTCGCGGAAGTGCTGCAGATCAAGGGCGAGCAACGCCATCTCATCTACACCGACCTCACCGAGGCCTTCTGGACCAATCTCCGGGTCTCCTTCTGGGCCGCGTTCTGCCTGGGCTTCCCGGTGATCGCCAGCCAGGTCTGGATGTTCGTGGCGCCCGGCCTCTACAAGAACGAGCGCCGCGCCTTTCTGCCGTACCTCTTCGCGACGCCGTTCCTGTTCATCCTCGGCGCGTCCATCGTCTACTTCTTCATCTTTCCGGTGGCGTGGCGTTTCTTCCTCAGCTTCGAATCAAACGGCGGCAACGGCACGCTGGCGGTCGAGGCGATGCCGAAGGTGAGCGAGTATCTCACCCTGGTCATGCGCCTGATCTTCGCCTTCGGCGTGGCGTTCCAGCTGCCGGTGCTGCTGACCCTGCTGGCGCGGGTCGGGCTGATCACCGCCCAGCAGCTCAAGGAGAAGCGGCGCTACGCCATCGTCGGCGTCTTCATCGTGGCGGCGGTGCTGACGCCGCCGGACATCTTCAGCCAGGTCTCGCTGGCGTTGCCGCTGATCGCGCTCTACGAGATCTCCATTGTCTCGTGCCGGATAGTCGAGAAGAACCGGGCGGCCCGCGAGGCGGCGGAAGAGGCGGCGCTGAAGGGCTCGTCCTGACGATATCGCGCTCGCGCCCGCGATGGACGGCGGGCGCCTGAGCCTTTATAAGAGCGCCTCCCGATCGACGAGCCGGGTCATGTTCGATCTCAAATGGATTCGCGATAACCCCGTGGCCTTCGACGGCGGCCTCGCCCGGCGTGGTCTGCCGCCGCAATCCCCGGACGTGCTAGCGCTCGACAAGGCTTGGCGCGAGGCGCAGACCGAGGCCGAGCGCCTGCAGGCCGAGCGCAATCGCCTGTCGAAGGAGATCGGCGCCGCCAAGGCGAAGGGGCTGGATGCCAGCGAGATCCTGACCCAGGTCGCCGCCAGCAAGGAGCGGCAAGGGGCGATGGAGTCCGAGGCCGCCGAGCGGCTGCGCGCGGTGGAGACGCTGCTGTGCGGGCATCCCCAACATTCCCGCCGATGACGTGCCTGAGGGCGCCGATGCCGACGCCAACAAGCTGGTGCGCCGGCACGGCACGCCGCCGAGCTTCGCCTTCGAGGCCCGGGATCACGTGGCCCTCGGCGAGGCGCTGGGCCTGATGGATTTCCAGCGAGCGAGCAAGATCTCCGGCGCGCGCTTCGTGGTGCTGCAGGGCGAGCTCGCGCGGCTCGAGCGCGCGCTGGCGCAGTTCATGCTCGACGTCCACACGCGCGAATTCGGCTACACCGAGGTATCGCCGCCGCTCCTGGTGCGCGACGAGGCGGTCTACGGCACCGGCAGCCTGCCGAAATTCGCCGACGATCTCTTCCGCACCACGACTGGCTTGCTGGCTGATCCCCACCGCCGAGGTGTCGCTCACCAACCTCGCCGCCGACGAGATCGTGGAGGAGGCGGAGCTGCCGCTGCGCTTCACCGCCTGGACGCCGTGCTTCCGCTCCGAGGCGGGCGCCGCCGGCAAGGACACGCGCGGCATGATCCGGCAGCACCAGTTCTACAAGGTCGAGCTGGTGTCGATCGCGCATCCCGACCGCTCGGTCGAGGAGCACGAGCGCATGACGAATTGCGCCGAGACGATCCTGCAGCGCCTTGGCCTCGCCTATCGGGTGATGCTCTTGTGCTCCGGCGACATGGGCTTCGCCGCGCGCAAGACCTACGACATCGAGGTCTGGCTGCCGGCGCAGAAGGCCTATCGCGAGATCTCCAGCTGCTCCAACTGCGGCGAATTCCAGGCGCGGCGCATGAAGGCGCGGTTCCGGCCGAAGGAAGGCAAGGGAACGCGCTTCGTGCACACGCTCAACGGCTCCGCCCTCGCGGTCGGCCGCGCGCTCATCGCGGTGCTGGAGAACTATCAGCAGGGCAATGGCACCATCGCGGTGCCGGACGTGCTGCGGCCCTATATGGGCGGTCTCGAGGTGATCGGCGGCAATGTTTGACCGGGCGATCAATCTCCGATCGGCGCGCATCCTTCTGACCAATGACGATGGCATCGAGGCCCGGGGCCTGAAGGTCCTGGAGAAAGTCGTGCGCGGGCTCTGCAAGGACGTCTGGATCGTGGCGCCGGAGCTGGAGCAGAGCGGTGCCGGCCACTCGCTGACGCTGCACCGGCCGCTGCGCGTCAGAAAGCTGGCGCGCGCGCCGCTTCGCCGTCGACGGCACGCCGACGGACTGCGTGCTGCTGGCGATCAACAAGATCCTCGCCGACAAGCGGCCGACGCTGGTGCTGTCCGGCATCAACGCCGGCGCCAATCTGGGCGAGGACGTCACCTATTCCGGCACCATCGCCGCGGCGATGGAAGCAACGCTGCTGGAGGTGCCGGCGATCGCCATGAGCCTGCAGATCCTGGAGCGGGGCAAGCTGCGCTGGGAGACCGCGGCCAAATTCGCCGGCGAGGCGATCCGCCGCCTAGTGGCGCAGCCCTGGCCGAAGAACACCCTCATCAACGTGAACTTCCCCGACGTGGCGGCGAACAAGGTCAAGGGATTCAAGGTCGCCCGCCAGGGCAAGCACAAGATCGGCGACCAGCTCAGCGAGCGCGTGGATCCACGCGGGCGAACCTATTTCTGGATCGGCCCGACCCGGGCCGAGGATACCGGGCGCGCCGGCACCGATCTTGCGGCGGTGACCCAAGGCATGATCTCGCTGACGCCGATCCTGCTGGACCTCACCAACGACGATGCGCTCGCGCCCTTGCGCGAGGTGTTCTCGTGAGCACGGTGCTCGCGAACAAGCAGGCGCGGCTGATCATGGAATTGCGGGCGGCGGGGATCACCGACGTGCGGGTGCTCGGCGCCATCGAGCGGGTACCGCGCGAGATGTTCCTGCCGGACACGTTCAAGGATCGCGCCTACGAGAACGTGGCGCTCCCCATCGGTCACGGGCAGACCATCAGCCAGCCGCTGGTGGTGGCGCATATGACCGAGGCGCTGGCGCCGGGCGAGCGTCACAAGGTGCTGGAGATCGGCACCGGGTCCGGCTATCAGGCGGCGGTGCTGGCGCGGCTCTGCCGCCGCGTCTTCACCCTGGAGCGGCACCGCGACCTGCTGCGGGCGGCGGAGCAGCGCTTCGCGGCGCTCCGCATCCACAACATCGTCACGCGCCACGGCGACGGCACCAAGGGCTGGCCGGAGCAGGCGCCGTTCGAGCGCATCCTGGTGACCGCCGCCGCGGCCGATGTGCCGCCGGTGCTGCTGGAGAGCCTGGCGGACGGTGGCGTGATGGTGATCCCGATCGGCGATGTTCATCGTGATCAGGTGCTGGTGCGCCTCACCCGCAGCGGCGACCAGATCCAGCGCGAGGAGCTGGCGCCGGTGCGCTTCGTTCCGCTGGTGGCCGGCCTGCCGCGCGCCGCACCCCACACGACCCGAGACTGAGTTCCGGCGACCGGCCCCGCGATTGTGACGGTGGGGTCCCTGACATACACTCTCCCGCCATGACGGGTCCGCATCTCCTGCGTGGCGCGCGCTGCGCGCTGACGATGGCGCTGCTGGCGATCGGGCTCGCGGCCTGCGATCAGGCATCGGCGCCGGCGCCGGTGATGTCGGGCCAGGCCCAGACCACCTCGGCGCCGGGCGGTTCGATGGTGGGGCCGACCGGGCTGCGGCCGCCCGGATTGGAGGGGCGCCCGCACCCGGATCAGATCGTAGTGCAGCGCGACGAGACGCTCTACGAGGTGTCGCGGCGGTATGACGTGCCCATTCGCGCCATCATCGATGCCAACGGCCTGCAGCCGCCCTACCGTCTGATCACCGGCCAGACCCTGACCCTGCCGCGGGTGCGGGTCCACTACGTGCTGGCCGGCGACACGCTCTACAGCGTCTCTCGCTTGTGGGGCGTCGATCTCGCCACTCTCGCGGAGATGAATCACCTGCAGGCGCCCTACACGCTGATCACTGGCAGCACCCTCTTGCTGCCGCCGCAGGTGGCGCCGCCGGTCGTGGCGGGCTCCGGGCAGAAACAGGGGCAAGGGCAGGGCGCATTCACGGCGACGCCGCTGGCGCCGCCGACACCGGTTGCGCCGACGACCACGACGTCCCCTCCCGCTGTCGCGGCCGTCCCGCCGCCGGCGCCTCCGCCTCCGGGTGTCTCGTCCGTGCCGCCACCGCCCGCCCCACCGGCGATCGCCAGCCCGCCTGAGGCACCGCCGCCGATCGCGGCCGCGCCGCCACCGCCGCCACAATCCGGGGCATTGCCGCCAGCACCGCCACGGGGCGGGCAGAATTTCCTATGGCCGGTGCGCGGGCACGTTATCAGCGGCTACGGCACCGCCGCCGGCGGTACCCACAACGACGGCATCAACATCGCGGCACCGGAAGGAACCACCGTCGTCGCCGCCGACAGCGGGACCGTCGCCTACGCCGGCAACGAGCTGCGCGGCTACGGCAATCTGATCCTGATCAAGCACGCCGACGGCTGGATGACCGCCTACGCGCACAATTCCATGCTGCTGGTGAGGCGCGGCGAGCGCGTGCAGCGCGGCCAGGCGATCGCGCGGGTAGGGGCGACGGGCGCGGTGAACGCGCCGCAGCTTCACTTCGAGGTACGCAAGGGCACCCGCGCCCTCGATCCTGCGGACTTCCTCCCGCCTGGCGTCAACGGCTAGCGCATTTTCCGCCGAAGCGGATGGCGTCAGGCGGCGCGGATCTTGCCGAGAAAGCTGTCGATCTCCGCCCGCAGGTGATCCGCTTGCTTGCCGAGTTCGCCCGCCGAGACCAGCTCTTGCTCGGCGGCGCTTTGGCTCTGCTGCGTCACCTGGTCGAGCCCGCTGATGTTCTCGCGCACCTCGGAGGTATTCTGGGCGGCGTCCTGGGTGTTGCGCGAGATCTCCTTGGTGGCGGTGCTCTGCTCCTCGACCGCCGAGGCGATCGAGCTGGCGATCTCGCTGATCTCATTGATGGTGCCGCCGATGGTGCCGATCGCGCCGACGACGTTCTCGGTCGCGGTCTGGATGCCGTGGATCTGCGCCGCGATCTCGTCGGTGGCCTTGGCGGTCTGGCCAGCCAGCGCCTTGACCTCGTGAGCGACGACGGCGAAGCCCTTGCCTGCATCGCCGGCGCGCGCCGCCTCGATCGTTGCGTTGAGCGCCAGCAGGTTCGTCTGGCTGGCGATGTCCTGGATGAGCTGCACCACCTCGCCGATGCGGCTGGCCGCCTCGGAAAGGCTGCCGACCATGCCATTTGTCTGCTGCGCCTCGCTCACCGCCTTGCCGGCGGTCTTGGCGGAGTTCGCGACCTGGACGGTGATCTCCGCGATCGAGGTCGCGAGCTCCTCGGCAGCTCCCGCAACGGTCTGAACGTTGGCGGACGCTTTCTCGAAGGCGGCGAGAACCGCCGCGGACTGTCGGCCGCCCCGGGTCGCGATGTCGGACATGCTGGCGGAGGTCGTGCGCATGCTCGTGGACGCCGCGGCGAGAGCGTCAAGGGCGCCCTTCACCGATCCCTCGAAGGTTCGGATGTGCTGCTCGATGGCGGCTGTGCGCTGCTCGCGGCGGCGCTGCTCGGTCTGCTGCTCGTCCGCGAGAGCGCGGGCGGAGATCGCATTCTGCTTGAAGATCACCAGGGCACGGGCGAGGACGCCGATCTCGTCGCGGCGCTCCGAGCCGACGACGTCGATCTCGAGCTTGCCGGCCGCCAGATGCTCCATCAGCCCGGATATGCTGCCGAGCGGGACGCGACACCTGCGCGAGGCCGATCCAGGCCAGCAATACGAGAGCGAGAAGCTGCGCGAGGCCGGAGACCAGCAGAAGCTCGAGCTCGGAATTTCGGCCGGCGGCGATGGTGGTGTCCTTCGCCTGTCGCATGTCCGCGGCGCTGAGATCGACCACCTTGCCGAGGAGATCGTCCACCTTGGCGCGCCACTTGCGTCCCTCGCCACCCTGGGATGGCGCCGCGTGAGTTGTGAAGCTGTCGATCTTGCTCTGCAAGGTGACTTCGTTCGCGTGGAGGAATTCCTTGTGAGCGGCGATAGTCTCCGCGAGCAGCTGCTGTCTGTCGGCAGCCGTCATGAACGGCCGCATCTCCTCCAGTTTCCGGCCCACCTCGGCGAGGGTCTTCATGTCCGCATTCGTCGCTTTCTGCGTGTCCTCAAGGGTGGTGGCGAGCCGCGCGTCGCGCTGATGCACTGTCGCGTCGTTCAGATCGCTGACAGCGCGGAGCGCCAGCTGCAGCCGGGTCGCATCCCGATCCACGATGCTGGAGATGTTGTGCTCGAGGAGCGCGCGCCATTGCCCGGCGGTGATGACGGTGGCGACCCCGGCGAGGACGAGAACCACAGCCGGAATGGCCAGCTTGTGCAGCAAGCGCAGGTTTGAAATGAGCTTGTTCATGACTTTCCTCCCGCATCCGCGGCCCTCCGTCGCGCCAGTCACCGCCAGCCGGAATAGCGGTCGACCATCGCTCATCTATTAGCGGGCGGGATTTTTAAAGCGAGGTTAAATGGGCGCCGCAATCCACGGCTAAACCCCTCACCGCATGGCGGATCCGCCACCTGCGGTAGTGAGCGCACTTCGAAATTGCAGGCGGGGCGGGAAGACGGAATTTGCGCCTAGCTGATCTGCTTGCCGAGCCGTCCCGCGAGATCCTGGATGTATTGCCAGGCGACGCGGCCGGAGCGCGCGCCGCGGGTGATCGACCACTCGTTGGCCTCGGCTTTGAGCTGCTCGGCGGGAACGACGAGCCCGTAGCGCTCGGCATAGCCGCGCACCATGGCGAAGTAGGTCTCATTGTCGCAGGCGTGAAAGCCGAGCCAGAGGCCGAAGCGGTCGGACAGCGACACTTTCTCCTCCACCGCCTCGCCGGGATTAATGGCGGTAGAGCGCTCGTTCTCGATCATGTCGCGCGACAGCAGATGACGGCGGTTGGACGTCGCATAGAGCACGACATTCATCGGTCTGCCTTCGATACCGCCCTCCAGCACCGCCTTCAGGGATTTGTAGCTCGCATCCTGCTGGTCGAAGGAGAGATCGTCGCAGAACAGAATGCAGCGGCGCTTGGTGGTGCGCAGTAGCGCGAGGAGGCGGGGCAGGGTTGGGATGTCCTCGCGATGAATCTCCACCAGCACGAGGGAGCGCGCGCGCTCGGCATTGACAGCGGCGTGCGCCGCTTTCACCAGCGAGCTCTTGCCCATCCCTCGCGCCCCCCACAGCAGCACGTTGTTGGCGGGCAGTCCCTTGGCGAAGCGCTCGGTATTGTCGATCAGGATGTCGCGCACGCGGTCGATCCCTTTCAGCAGGGAGATTTCCACGCGGTTGACCGTCGGCACCGGTTCCAGCCATTCGCGCTCGGCGTGCCAGACGAAGGCATCGGCGGCGTCGAGATCGTTCGCCGGCGGCCGCGGCGGCGCCAGGCGTTCGAGGGCGTCGGCAACGCGTTGCAGCAGGGGCTCGAGACGGTGCTTGTCGGTCATCGGAAAATCGCGGTGAAACGGGGTCTTGCGCGGCGGCGGCGGACCCTAGCACAACGCGCCTACCCGTCAACCGCGGGCCGCGCCGGCACCATTGCTCTTTGCGGGCAAACCGCGTACCAATGCCGCCGACCGGCGCCCGGGGAGGGACGCCGCGATTGAAGAAGACCCTTGGAGGGCCGATGTTTACTACGCCGGCATATGCGCAATCGCTCATCGACAGTGCGGGCGGCATGGTTCAACTCCTGCCGTTGGTGCTGATCTTCGTTGTCTTCTATTTCTTCCTGATCCGTCCGCAGCAGACACGGGCGAAGCAGCACAAGGCGACGCTGGAATCACTCCGCCGCGGCGACCGCGTAGTCACCGGCGGTGGCATCATCGGCACCGTCGCCAAGGTGGTGAGCGACACCGAGGTCACCGTGGACATCGCAGAGAACGTGCGCGTGCGCGTCCTGCGCAGCACGATCACGCAAGTGCTGGCCAAGACCGAGCCCGCCAAGAGCAAGGAAAAAGACACCGAGGGCGCCGGAGAGAAAGAAGCCGACGCCGCCAAGGGCGGCTGACGCGGCGATTGAGGGAGCGAGCCTAGGCGATGCTCTACTTCTCGACCTGGAAGGTGACGCTGATCGTCGGGATCTGCCTCCTGGGCGTGCTGCTCAGCGTGCCGAATCTGTTCAGCCCAGAGACCCTTGACCGGCTGCCGAGCTGGTTACCGCACCGCCAGATCAGCCTAGGCCTCGACCTCAGAGGCGGCTCGCATCTATTGCTCGAAGTCGACATGAACACCGTGCTGCGCGAGCGCCTCAACAACGCCCTCGACACCGCGCGGACGGAGCTGCGCACCGCTCGCATCGGCTATACCGGCCTCGCGGTGCAGAACAACAAGCTCATCTTCACCGTCAGCGATCCCAACCGCCTCGACGACGTCCGCAACCTGGTGCAGAAGATCGATCCCGAGCTGGTGCCGACGATCGGCAGCGACGGGCAGGTAACCCTCGCCTTCGACGAGGCGGCGCTCGAGCGTCGCAAGAGCACGGTCCTCGAGCAGTCGATCGAGATCGTGCGCCGGCGCATCGACGAGACCGGCACCAAGGAGCCGACCATCCAGCGCGAGGGCAGCGACCGCATCCTGGTGCAGCTCCCCGGCATCGACAATCCCGAGCACGTAAAGGAGATCCTCGGCAAGACCGCCAAGATGACCTTCCAGCTCGTCGATACCAGCATCTCGCCTGATGAGGCGCGGCACGGCCGGCTACCGCCCGGCGATGACATTCTGCCTGGTGCCGAGGATCCCCGGCATCCCGGCGCGCCCAGGCCCGAATATGTCGTGCAGAAGCGCATCATGGTGAGTGGCGATAGCCTCACCGACGCGCAGGCGACCTTCCAGAACAGCGAGCCGGTGGTCAGCTTCAAGTTCGATTCCAACGGCGGCCGCCGCTTCGGGGACGCTACCAAGGCGAACGTCAACAAGCCTTTCGCCATCGTGCTGGACGGCAAGGTGATCAGCGCGCCGGTGATCCGCGAGCCGATCCTCGGCGGATCCGGCGTGATCTCCGGCAGCTTCACCACCCAGACCGCCAATGACCTGGCGCTGCTGCTGCGCGCGGGCGCGCTGCCGGCGCCGCTCACCATCCTCGAGGAGCGCACCGTTGGCCCCGACCTCGGCGCCAACTCAATTCACGCCGGCACGCTCGCGAGCTTCGTCGGCGTCGGCCTGGTGGTCGTCTTCATGCTGGTGTTCTACGGCCTCTTTGGCGTCTTCGCGGACATCGCGCTGTTCTTCAACCTCTGTCTGATGATGGCGAGCCTGTCGCTCCTGGGCGCCACCCTGACCCTGCCGGGAATCGCCGGCATCGCCCTCACCATGGGCATGGCGGTCGATGCCAACGTGCTGATCTACGAGCGCATCCGCGAAGAGGTGAGAGGCGGCCGCACGCTGCTCTCCGCTCTCGAGGCGGGCTTTGCCCGCGCCTTCGGCACCATCCTCGACAGCCACGTCACCACGCTGGTGGCGGGCGCGCTGATGTTCTGGCTGGGCTCCGGGCCGGTCAAAGGCTTCGCCGTCACCCTGTGCCTGGGTGTGCTGACCTCCCTGTTCTCGGCGATCCTGGTTACCCGTCTGCAGATCGTCACCTGGGTCAGGCGCACCCGACCCAAAGCCATTCCGATCTGAGGCCGACGCCCCGATGTTCCGGCCTCTCATCGTCATCCGCCGCATCCCCAACATCGATTTCATGGGCATGCACAAGCTGGGGTTTGCGTTCTCCCTGCTGCTTGCGCTGGGCTCGATCGGCCTCTTCTTCGGCACCGGCCTCAACTACGGCATCGACTTCTCCGGCGGCGTGCTGATCGAGGCGCGGACGCAAGGCCCGGCCGATCTTGCGGCGATGCGCTCGAAAGTCGACAGCCTCAACGTCGGCGATGCATCGCTGCAGGGCTTCGGCAGCCCGGACGACGTTCTGATTCGCCTGCCACGGCAGCCCGGCGACGACAAGGCGCAGATGCAGAGCGTCGAGAAGGTCCGCCAGGCGCTCGGCCAGAGCGTCGAGTTCCGGCGGGTCGAGGTGGTCGGCCCCAAGGTCGGCAGCGAGCTCGTCAGAGCCGGCGTCATTGCCACCGTACTGGCGCTGATCGCCATCGCGGTTTACGTCTGGTTCCGGTTCGAGTGGCAATTCGGCGTTGGCGCGATGCTGTCGACCGTGCATGATTCCATAACGACGATCGGCCTCTTCGCGCTGCTGCATCTCGAGTTCAACCTGACGACGCTGGCGGCGATCCTCACCATTGCCGGCTATTCCATCAATGACACCGTGGTGATCTATGACCGCGTGCGGGAGAGCATGCGGAAATACAAGACCATGGATTTCCGCGACCTCATCAACCTGAGCCTCAACGAGACGCTGTCGCGCACCATTCTGACGGTAAGCACGACAGCGCTGGCGGTGCTGTCGCTGCTGATCTTTGGCGGTGAGGTGCTGCGCGGCTTCAGCATCGCGATGCTGTGGGGCATCGTGATCGGGACCTATTCCTCGCTCTTCATCGCGGCGCCGCTGCTGTTCTACATCCGCCCGCGGCGTCCAGGCAGCAGCGCGGAAGCCGCGAAGAAAGACGGTGCCTCCGGCCCGCCGAAGATCGAGCCGCCAGAAACCCAGGCGGCACAGCGCAACGTCTGACCCATGGACGTGACGCCGATCATCCCCGCCGGCCGGCAGGTGATCGAGAGATACGGTCCCAGCGGCTTTCGCGTGACCGGCGTCGCTTACGGCGGCTCAATCCTGGTATTCCCCGACCGCACCAGCGACTGGAATGTCGCTGGGATCGCCGAGGTGACAGCGGAGACGCTACGGCTCGTGATCGAGCACGGCGCCGTCGAGATTCTCCTGCTGGGCTGCGGCGCGCGGATGGTGCCGGTGGCGCCGTCGCTCAGGCAGGCTCTCAGGATCGCGGGCATCGTCGTCGACGCCATGGACACCGGCGCTGCCTGCCGCACCTACAACGTCCTGATGGCGGAAGAGCGGCGGGTGGCGGCGGCGCTCATCCGGATGGGCTGAGCGCCGCCACCGTCTCGTCTCAGGCGACCCAGCCGTAGCCCTTGAAGTATTGCTGGAACGTATCCGCCCTGAGCGCGAAGATGCCATGGCCGGGGAGCGTCAGGCTGCGGACCAGCGAGCCCTCGCCGAACTTCTCGTGAAGGAAGAACGGCACCTGCTCGATGCTGAACCACGGCGCGTTGTCGACGTTGAGCGTCGCCTCGGTGTTGCCCCAGGGATTGCGCAGCACGATGTACTGCTGTTTCGCGACGCTGTCGTACTGCCAGCCCAGGATCGAGTAGACGTGCCAGGCGACGAGGTTGGCGCTGGCGTAGTTGATCGGCGTCGGCGCCTCGGCGGCGCTGGCATAGGTCCAGGCGCACATGGGATCGAAGGTCCAAGATCCCGCCGAGTGGCTGCGGACGGTGTTCCAGATCTGGTCCGGCGTCACGCCCTGGGTCAATTCATAATGCTGATTGAGGCCGGTGAGCGTCATCAGATCGAAGATGGGGTCGCCGCCGCCGATCTTGGTGTAGTCGGGATGATCGCCGGTATCCTTGGTGACCCACTTCACCCAGGCCTTCTCGTAGACCTGGGGCCAGGTCTCCTTGGGGTCGCCACAGCGCGCATAGATGTAGCCGTCGCCCGGCTCCATCAGGGGCAGGAACTCCGTCACCTCCACATCTTCCGCCGCGGCTCCGGGGGCGGAGAAGAACGACACCATGTCAATGCCGCTGCCCTTCTCGAACGAATCGCTGGCGGCGATCGGCCGGGTGCGCTGCATGATGTTGTAGGGCTTGGCCCAGGCGAGCGAGGTCAGCGCCGAGATGAAATGACAGTCGGGGATCGCGCCCTGGACCGGGTCCGTGAAGTCGGCGGGATCGGTGAAGAAGTGGCTGTCGGCGGGCCGCGCCCACTGTTGCATCGGCCCAAGACCTGGCACTTTCCGGACCGGACCAAACAGCGATGCATGCAGCTCCTTGAGCGATGGTACCTTGGGATCGCGAACCAGCTCGCGCTTGGCGGGATCGAAACGCAAGTGCGGATAGAGCGGCGAGCCGAACTGCGGATCGAACAGCTTGGAGTATTCCACGTTCAGGGTCTGCTCGATCAGACGAGCGGGCTCGGCGATGCGGCGCCAATCCAGCTGCTGATGAAGCTTCAGCTCCACGAGCGCGAAAGGATTGATGACACCAATGTTCTGCGGACGAGCGATGTCGGCGACCATGGTTTCCTCCGTATGACTGGTGCGGTGCGTGCGGGTAGCGACCCGTCACGCCGGAGGACTCTGCGGGATGATCGACGCTCGGAGATGTGAGGCCAATCACATCATCGCTTGTAAGAGGAGGCGGAGCCCCGTCTCCATTGGCGAGATGTGAGAACACCGAACTCGCCGCAGGGAACCGCGCGGGGAGAAGAAAAAGGCGGGCCGATCAGGGCCCGCCTTTCGGTTTTCGCGTCTTAGTCGGAAGTTATTTCGCCGCCGCGAGGTTCTTCGCCGCGAAATCCCAGTTGACCAGCTTGTCGAGGAAGGTCTGGACGAAATCCGGCCGCCGGTTCTGATAGTCGAGATAGTAGGCGTGCTCCCAGACGTCGCAGGTGATGAGCGGCACCTGGCCCGAGGCGATCGGCGTTACCGCGTTCGGCGTCTTGACGATCTTGAGCTCGCCCTCGTCGGCGACGAGCCAGGCCCAGCCGCTGCCGAACTGGCGACCGCGGCCGCTTGAAGAGCTCCTTGAACTTGTCGAGACCGCCGAAGTCCCGCGTCGACGCCGGCGCCAGCTCGCCCGCCGGCTCGCCGCCGCCGCTCGGCTTCATGAGCTCCAGAAGAAGGTGTGGTTCCACACCTGCGCGGCGTTGTTGAAGACGCCGGCCTTGGCCTCGTCCTTGGCGGTTGCCCTGATGATCTCCTCCAGGGACTTGCCGGCGAGCGGCGTGTCCTTGACGAGATTGTTCAGGTTGGTGACGTAGGCCTGGTGATGCTTGCCGTGATGGAACTCCAGGGTCTTGGCCGACATGTGCGGCTCAAGGGCGGTCTTGTCGTAGGGAAGGGCGGGAAGTTCGAATGCCATGCTGTCCTCTTTCTGGTCGCAGGGGTGATCGCGGAAGCCGAAAAGGCCTCGGCGCCCGGAGTCGAAAAGCGCGGGTGGAAAGCGCGGCGAACCCGAGCCATCGGATGGGATCGCGTTGAGATCAGAGAATGGAGCGGGAGCCGCGCCTCAGCGAGTGAGTTGCCTGTAACATCGTCGTTCAGCAGCCTACCTATCCCGGGCAGGCCTCGCAATCCACCGCCCTGCCCAAAAAAGAACCGGGGCCGCCGGGCCCCGGTTCCCGAGACGCCGCGATGCTGTCAGTAGAAGTGGCTTGCCCCCGCCATGCAATAGAGCATGGGGATCGACAGCATGGTGTTGGTCCGCGAGGTCAGGCCGGCCAGGCGAGCCGCCTTTTTCCTCTCGTCCGGCGATGCCTCGACCATCCCCAGCACCTTCTGCTGGTTCGGCCAGATGATGAACCAGACGTTGAACCACATGATGGTGCCGAGCCACATGCCGATACCGATATCGGTATATTTGTGCGTTGCCGTCACCGATGCCGAGCTTGATCGCGTTGAACGAGGTAGCCATTGAGCCAGGCCAGGATCAGACCGGTGACGATCGTGGACATCGCCCCCCAGCGGAACCAGAACAGTGCCGTCGGCGCGATGACCTTGGTGATCGCCGGCTTCTGCTCGTCCGGGATCTTGGGCATCGACGGCGTCTGCACGAAGTTGAAATACCAGAGCAGCCCGATCCACATCACGCCGCTCAGGATGTGGAACCAGCGAAAGCAGAACGTCCACCAATCGTATGAGACGAGTTCCATGGTGTTCCCCCTTCTTCCGGTCAGTGAATGGCGTGGATGAGGAGGACGACGACGACCGTCAGGACGAAACCGAGAAAGACGGTCTGTCCAAGCAAATCCAGCGGATTTTTCATTGGAACCTCTACCATTAGGGGTGTCGAGGATTCCCTGGCATCTTATCATGGCTCAACTTTTGAGCAATCGCCGCCCCTCGCTATGCCACCTAAATGCGACTTGCGATGATGCCATCTCCGGTTGCCGATCTCGTCCGCCGCTACGATCACGACCGCTATCTGACCGCGCTGTTCGCGCCGGCGGAGCAGCGGGAGGCGCTGATGGCGCTCTATGCCTTCAATCACGAGGTGGCGAAGACGCGGGAGAGCGTCACCGAGCCGATGCTGGGGCGCATCCGGCTGCAGTGGTGGCGCGAGGGGCTGGAGGCCGCCTACGGTACGGGTCCGGTCCGTCCGCACGAGGTGATGGTGCCGCTCGCGGAGGCGATCCGGCGCTTCAATCTCACTCGCGAGGAATTCGAGCGGCTGATCGATGCGCGCGAGCTGGATCTCGCTTCCGAGCCGCCCGCGACGCTTGCCGCCCTGGAGACCTATTGCGCGGACAGCTCCGGCCGGCTGCAGGTTCTAGCACTGGAGGCGCTCGGAGTACGGGACGCGGCGGCGACGGCGGCGGCGCGCGAGGTTGGCATCGCCTATGCGCTGACCGGCCTGCTGCGTGCCGTTCCGTTTCACGCCCGCGCGCGTCGGCAATACATCCCGGCGGATATCGCCGGCGAGATCGGCCTCGACCTCGGCATGCTTTTCGAGCTCAAACCCACGCCGGCCTTGGCCGTTGCGGCGAGGCGGCTTGCCGCGCGTGCCCGCGATCATCTGATGGTGGCCCGCGCACGGGCCCCAGATATTTCTCCGGCCGCACTGCCGGCGCTCCTGCCGGCGCGCCTGGCTGCCGCCTATCTCCGCGCCCTCGAGCGCGGCGGCTTCGAGGTCTTCGATCCGCGCCTGGCCTTGCCGCGGGGCGGCAACAGTCTGCGCCTTGCCTGGGCGGCGCTGACCCGGCGCTATTGAACGGTTCCGGCGAATCAGGGATTGAATAGGGCGGACACGTCGAGGTGATGGGATGCGATGGCCTCTGGCGGCGACGCTCGCCGTGCTCGCGCTGGTTTCCGGCGCCGGGTCCGTCGCGGCCATGCAGGAGCAGCGCTTCGGTCCCTACAGCGCGCGGATCATGGAGCCCAGCGACGGCGTCTGGCCCGGCCGGCTGGAAATAATGCTCGAGGGTAAGCTGGTCTATCGCGGCAGCGATCGGACCTATGGCTTCGCCGAGGGCGTCCCCATGGGCACCGACCTCACGGGCAGCCGCGAGCCCATGCTCGCCGTCAGCACCTATACCAACGGCAATGGTTGTTGCTTCGAGATGCTGCTGTTCGGCCTCGGCCCGCGTCTGCGGCCCGCGGCACCACTCCTCGGCGGCAACAGCGAGGGCAGATTCGAGCGCCGGGACGGAACCTGGTTCTACGTGGCTCGCGACTGGACCTTCGCGACCTGGAAGACCGACTTTTCGACAGCGCCGGCTTGCCGGGTGGTGCTGGGCTATCGAAGAGACCGGTGGCGGCTCGCCGGCGAGCGCCTGCGCCGGGCACCGCTGCCAAGCGCGCTCCTCAATCAGCTCGCTGCAAAGATCCGCGGCAGCGAGCACTGGAGTATCGGCGCCTCCGGCGAGATCCGGACTTACGAGCCGCAGCTCTGGCTGCTCATGCTCGACCTCGTCTACACCGGGAATCCCGATCAGGCCGACGCGCTGCTGGATGCCGCCTGGCCACCGAAGGCGGAGGGCAAGGCGAGGTTTTTGCGCGACTTCCGCCGCCAGCTCGCCCGCAGCCCTTATGCTTCGGAGATCAAGCGGCTACCAAAGATGCCGACGCCCACGGAGAGCGACAGCGCCGAGACCTGCGAGCGCGATTGACCGGCGCTATTCCGCCGCGGCGCGGGAAGGACCAAGCCAGCGGTCGAGATCGGCGAGCGCGCGGCGCGCCATCATCGGCTTGCGCTCACCCTTGTTGCCGCGGGTAACGGCGCCCGCCGGCAGCGGCGGCAGCAGGCCGAAATTGATGTTCATGGGCTGGAAGGTCTTGGTATCCGCGCCGCCGGTGATGTGGGCGAGGAGCGCGCCCAGCGCCGTGGTGGCGGGCGGCGGAACGAGCGACGGCGCCGAGCCGCTCGGCCGCCGCGAAGCGGCCGGCGAGCAGGCCGATGGCGGCGCTTTCGACATAGCCCTCGACGCCGGTGATCTGGCCGGCGAAGCGCAGTCGCGGCATCGCCTTGAGGCGGAGAGCGCCGTCCAGCAGCTTCGGGCTGTTGAGGAAGGTGTTGCGATGGAGGCCGCCGAGCCGCGCGAACTCGGCGCTGCTCGAGGCCGGGGATCATGCGGAAGACGCGCTTCTGCTGCGCCATGCTTCAGCTTGGTCTGGAAGCCCACGATGTTGAAGAGCGTGCCCAGTGCGTTGTCCTGGCGGAGCTGCACGACGGCGTAGGCGCGCCGGCCGGTGCGGGGATCGGTGAGGCCCACCGGTTTCATCGGCCCGTAGCGGAGCGTGTCGATCCCCCGCGCCGCCATCACCTCGATGGGAAGGCAGCCGTCGAAATAGGGCGTGCTCTTCTCCCACTCCTTGAAGTCGACCGGTCTCGCCCGCCAGCAGCGCCGCGACGAAGGCCAGATACTGCTCCTTGTCCATGGGGCAGTTGATGTAGTCGGCGGTGTCGTCCGCGATCGTAGCGGGACTGGAACCACGCCACGGACATGTCGATGCTGTCGCGGTGGACGATGGGCGCGATCGCATCGAAGAAGGCGAGGGCATCCTCGCCGGTGAGCTCGCGGATCGCCGTGGCGAGAGCGGGCGAGGTGAGGGGGCCGGTCGCGACGATGACGCTCTCCCACTCCGCCGGCGGCAGGCCCGCGATCTCCTCCCGCGCGATCGTCGACCAGCGGATGCGCCGCCAACGCCGCCTCGACCGCGCCGGAGAACCCGTGCCGATCCACCGCCAGCGCGCCGCCCGCGGGCACCTTGTGCTGATCCGCCGCCCGCAGGATGAGGGAGCCGCAGCGCCGCATCTCCTCATGCAGCACGCCCACCGCATTGTTGCGGGGATCGTCGGAGCGGAACGAGTTGGAGCAGACGAGCTCCGCGAGCCCGTCGGTCTGATGCGCCTCGGTCCCGCGCACCGGCCGCATCTCGTGCAGCACCACGGGTACGCCAGCCTCGGCCACCTGCCACGCCGCCTCGCTGCCGGCAAGGCCGCCGCCGATGATGTGGATGGGATTGTTGGTGTGAGCCATGTTGCTATGATATTTGCAATTAAACTTTGAGGATGCTCGAAACTCGACTCGAGTTAAACGAAACGATATGGAAATGCTATTCAACTTGTTACTCGTGCTGTTCAACGGGCTTTTGGCACTCTTCACCTATCTCTTATGGAAGGAGAGTCGCAGGCAAGCTCAAATATTGGAGCAATCGGTCTTCGTCGCGAAAGAATTTGCCGATGCAGCCAAACTCAGCGCCCAGTTGGCGAAAGAAAGTTTGACAGTCTTGGAGCGACCCTATGTCCTTGTTGAGGATATCAAGCCACTGATTTAAGGAAACATCGGAAATCGTGCGGGTGCGCCTAACAGGCCCTCCGTTCGCGCCAAACTACGAAATCACGGCAGGACGCCCGCGGTGATAACTGAGATATACATGGAACTGCGGCTTTCACAGAACATCGAAACGCCGACGTTGCATCGCGTCACACTTTCCTACCCGATCACGATAAAGCCTGAAGGAGAATTTCAGCTACCAGACTGTGATTATGAAATGTTGGTGCAGGAGGGAGTGGCCGATCAAATTCGGCGAAGGGATCTTCATTTCTGGTTCTTTTATCGAGTCCATTATGACGATGTGTTTCGGCAGGCTCACAAGAGTCAAGCTCGATTGCAGTATGACGTTTCCACGAACGTCTTCCAGTCAATCCATGCGGACGAATTCAATGCAGGTTGCTGAGTTTCTCTATCCGCATTCTGAGCGACAAAATCACGCCCGCTTCAGCTTCTTCTGGCCGCTTCGCGCGAGATAGCTGCGGAGATACTGGCCGGTATAGCTCGCCGCCACCTCGGCGATCTGCTCCGGCGTGCCGGCGGCGACGACCCGGCCGCCGCCGTCGCCGCCCTCGGGGCCGAGGTCGATGATCCAGTCGGCGGTCTTGATCACCTCGAGATTGTGCTCGATCACCAGCACCGTGTTGCCCTGATCGACCAGCGCGTGCAAGCACGTCGAGGAGCTTGCGCACGTCCTCGAAATGCAGGCCGGTGGTGGGCTCGTCGAGGATGTAGAGGGTGCGGCCGGTGGCGCGGCGCGAGAGTTCCTTCGCGAGCTTCACGCGCTGCGCCTCGCCGCCGGACAGCGTCGTCGCCGGCTGGCCCATATGGATGTAGTCGAGGCCGACGCGCTCGCAGCGTCACCAGCTTCTCGCGGATCGCCGGCACGGCGCGGAAGAACTCGGCGCCTTCCTCCACGGTCATGTCGAGGACGTCGGCGATGCTCTTCTCCTTGAACAGCACCTCGAGCGTCTCGCGGTTGTAGCGCTTGCCCTTGCAGACGTCGCACTGGACGTAGACATCCGGCAAGAAGTGCATCTCGATCTTGAGGACGCCGTCGCCCTGGCAGGCCTCGCAGCGGCCACCCTTGACGTTGAAGGAGAAGCGGCCGGGCGCGTAGCCGCGCGCCTTCGCCTCGGGGAGCCCCGCGAACCAGTCGCGGATCGGCGTGAAGGCGCCGGTGTATGTCGCGGGATTGGAGCGCGGCGTGCGGCCGATCGGCGACTGGTCGATGTCGACGATCTTGTCGAGATGCTCGGCGCCCTCGATGCGGTCGTGCTCGCCGGGATGCTCGCGGGCGCCCATCAGGCGGCGGGCCAGCGCCTTGTAGAGGGTCTCGATGATCAGCGTCGACTTGCCGCCGCCGGAGACGCCGGTGACGCAGGTGAAGGTGCCGATGGGGATATCGACGGTCAGGTTCTGCAGGTTGTTGGCGCGAGCGCCGACGATGCGGAGCTTGTGCCCGAGCTGGCCACGCCTGCGGCGCCGCCGGCACCTCGATGCGACGGCGGCCGGTGAGATACTGGCCGGTGATGCTTTTGGGATCCGCCATCACGTCCTCGGGCTTCCCCGCCGCCACCACCTGGCCGCCATGGACGCCGGCGCCCGGCCCCATGTCGATGAGATAGTCGGCGGCGCGGATCGCCTCCTCGTCGTGCTCGACCACGATCACGGTATTGCCGAGATCGCGGAGCCGCTTGAGGGTCGCGAGCAGCCGGTCGTTGTCGCGCTGATGCAGCCCGATCGAGGGCTCGTCCAGAACGTAGAGCACGCCGGTCAAACCGGAGCCGATCTGGGACGCCAGGCGAATGCGCTGGCTCTCGCCGCCGGAGAGCGTGCCGGAATTGCGGCCGAGGGTCAGGTACTCGAGGCCGACGTTCTTCAGGAAGCCCAGGCGATCGTTGATCTCCTTGAGGATGCGCTGGGCGATCTCCAGCTGCTTCGGCGTGAGCTGCTCGCCCAGCGAGCCGAACCAGTCGGCCGCCTCGAGGATCGAGAAATCCGTGACCTCGCTGATGTTGCGGCCGCGGATCTTCACCGCGAGCGCCTCCGGCTTCAAGCGCTTGCCGTGGCAGACCTCGCACTCCGTGGTGTTCTGGAAGCGGCCGAGCTCCTCCTTGATCCAGGAGCTGTCGGTCTCCTTGTAGCGCCGCTCCATGTTGGGGATGACGCCCTCGAACGGCCGCTTGGTGGTGTAGGAGCGCAGGCCGTCGTCGAACTTCATGGCGATCTCGTCGCCGCCGGAGCCGAAGAGGATCGCCTTCTGCACCTTCTCCGGCAGGTCCTTCCAGGGCGTGTTGGTGCTGACCTTGTAGTGCCGCGCCAGGCTGTCGAGGGTCTGGGTGTAGTACTGGGAGCTGGAGTTCGCCCAGGGCGCCACGCGCCTTCTCGCGCAGGCTCAGCGCGCTCGTCCGGCACCACCAGATCGGGATCGAAGAACAGCTTGGTGCCGAGCCCGTCGCAGGCGGGGCAGGCGCCGAAGGGGTTGTTGAACGAGAACAGCCGCGGCTCGATCTCGGAAATGGTGAAGCCCGAGACCGGGCAGGCGAATTTCGACGAGAAGATCGTGCGCTCGCCGGTGTCGGCATTCTCCGCGATCGCCAGGCCATCGGCGAGGTTGAGGGCGGTCTCCAGGCTATCGGCGAGGCGATTGCCGAGCCCCTCCCGCACCACCAGCCGGTCCACCACCACCTCGATGTCGTGCTTCAGCTTCTTGTTGAGGGCGGGCACCGCCTCGATCTCCAGCATCTTGCCGTCGACCTTGACGCGCTGGAAGCCGCGCTTCTGGTAATCCGCCAGCTCCTTGCGGTATTCGCCCTTGCGCCCGCGCACCACCGGCGCCAGCAGATAAAGCCGCGTCCCGTCCTTCATGGCGAGGATGCGGTCCACCATCTGGGAGACGGTCTGGCTCTCGATGGGCAAGCCGGTCGCGGGCGAATAGGGGATGCCGACCCGCGCGAAGAGCAGGCGCATGTAGTCGTAGATCTCCGTCACCGTGCCCACGGTGGAGCGCGGATTGCGGGACGTCGTCTTCTGCTCGATGGAGATCGCCGGCGACAGCCCTTCGATCAGGTCGACGTCGGGCTTCTGCATCAGTTCCAGGAACTGGCGCGCATAGGCCGAGAGGCTCTCGACATAGCGGCGCTGTCCCTCGGCATAGATGGTGTCGAAGGCCAGCGACGACTTGCCCGAGCCCGAGAGCCCGGTGAGCACCACCAGGCTGTCGCGCGGCATGTCGACGTCCACGTTCTTCAGATTGTGCTCGCGCGCACCGCGAACCCGGATGTACTGCATGGCACCGGCAGGGGATTGGCTGTTCGGAAAACTATAGCCCGCGATGCCCGGAAAAGGCGACTCCGGCATGGACGGCCTGCGCCAGTAGATGGGGACGAAGCGGCCGGTGGGGAAGGGCCGGCAGACCGCGGGCCTGCCACATCTGACAGCGGCGCCCCCCTGACTCCGGCCCTGGCCTTCGTGCTATGGTTGGAGCCTTGATTTTGAGGGCTGTGGACAAGTCGGCGAGGCCGGAGGGAGCAGGAGATGGCAGGCAGCGTGAACAAAGTGATCCTGGTGGGCAATCTGGGCCGCGACCCGGAGATCCGCACCACCCAGGACGGCACCAAGATAGCAAATCTCTCACTGGCGACTTCCGAGACCTGGCGCGACAAGAACAGCGGCGAGCGCAAGGAGCGGACCGAATGGCACCGGGTGGTGATCTTCAACGACCGGCTGGTGGACGTCGTCGAGAAATACGTCCGCAAGGGCTCCAAGCTTTATATCGAGGGCGCGCTGCAGACGCGCAAATGGACCGATAAGGAAGGCCAGGAGCGTTACAGCACCGAGGTGGTGCTGCAGCGCTTCCGCGGCGAGCTCACCATGCTCGACGGCGGCCGCGGCGGTGGCGGCGGATCGGATTTCGGCGGCGAGCCCGAGAATGGCGGCGGCAGCGGCGGTGGCGGCATGGGCGGCGGAGGTGGTGGTCGTCGCTCTGGCGGCGGCGGCGGCGCCCCGCAGGACCTCGACGACGAGATCCCGTTCTGACTGGTGGTAAATCGGGTTTTGTAACGATAGGCGTCTATCCTGCTGGGACAGCAAGGAAGATCGCCTCTTTACAGATCAAGTACGTCCAGGGCTATCTCCGATGGCTCTTCGATGACGTGATCTCTCGGGTGTCCATAGAGGACGACCGGTTCATCAGGATCCGGCAGCGCGCCGCCGAGGTCGTCAGGAAGCTCGAGGAGTTGCTACCGTCGACCAGCGAACGGCATCGCGAGGGGCTTCCGCCAGAGCTTCGGGCGCGCCTCCTCCAGGTCATCCATCCCGACAGCGTCGAGAATCCCTTCCAGCGCGAGCTGCGCCTGCGCAACTACGTGATGTTTCGGGTCTACTTCGATACCGGCTGCAGGCTCGCCGAAGCGCTGGTTCTCTACACCACCGACTATAATCCCGACACCAAAAGGCCGACACTCGAGATCAAGCGTCGGCCTCACAATCCGCTCGATCCGCGTCCGGATCTGCCGCTCGTCAAGACGAACGAGCGCATACTACCTCTGTCTTCCGAACTGGCGGATCTCATCGAGAAGTTGATCGTCGAAGACCGCTCGAGGATCCCAGGAGCGAAAAAGAGCCCATTCCTCTTCCTCGCACGTAACGGCCGGCCGATTGCGAAACGGACCGTCTCCGACATGCCAAAGCTGATCCGTAAGCATCACCCGGACCTCGCCGACTATCTCACGATGCACGTCCTGCGGCACGACTGGAACGATCGCTTTTCCGATCTCGCCGACGAGCGCGGCTGGAGCCCGGAGAAGGAAACCCAGCATCGGAATTATCTCCAGGGCTGGAAGAAGACCAGCAAGCAGGGGCTCCACTACACGCGCAGATCAACGCGGGAGGAGGCAAACCGGGCGGCTCTGACGCTGCAGGAGAGGGATTGGAGCAAAGGTGGCAAGAATGACGCAGATCGCTAACCTCGCTTCGGTAACGGAGGATGACCGCATCAACACCGCGGACGTCACGCCGCAACGCCCGTAGATCCACGAATTGATCACATACTGAAGCGCCGATCGCACTCGCAGGCGGGCAAGCATGGACTGGATCGCATTCGCGGACGAAGCCGGCCGATGCTCAGCGCGGAACCCCGCCTCGCCGACAAGTCCTCGCCCGGCTGCCAGGCCGCGGACCTCATGCTCGGCGGCGCCTACCGCCAGGAGCTGCTGGAGCACGGCATCGCCCCCAGCACGATCGACAAATTCTTCTTTCGCTTCCGCCGACACCCCGATCCGCACCGACGAGATCCCGACCTTCCGCCTGCCCATTGGTGAGGAAGTGCTCGCCTCCCTCCGCGCCAACCTATTCGCCGAGGAGGCCGCACGCCGGCAATTCTACGAGGCCCGACGCCGGGGCGGATAGGCGCGCCCTCGTCGAGACAAAGGCGCGCCGCTGAAAAAAACTGTAACGTTCGCGTGCCCGCTGGCGTAAAAAACGCTATATTCTACCGGAGTGCGAAGCGCTCGGTCTTTACGAACTAGGACACCATGATCACTTTGCAGGCTGCTTCAGCGACTTACACACACACTTCACGAATTTACCGCGTAGTCCCGTTCTAGCCGAGAGGACCGTTCACGCCCGCTCACTCGGCGGCACGCAGGCGCTCTGAATCGTCTGAACATACCTTCCGGGGGGGCTTGCCCTCCGGCGTATCGCATACATTTGTGGTGAGGCGGCGCCGCTTGCTGCGCGCAGGGGCCCTGTTTTGCCGGTGTGACCGAGGTCTCACTGGAGGTAGGGCCAAGCACTTAATCTCGGAAACACTCGCGAGAACGCGAAATCAAGGAGAACGAGCATGCTGAGGAAACTTCGTCCCGTACTGGCGGCTGCCGCCATGGTTGGTGCTGCGATGGTGTCGTCGGGACCGGCGGACGCGCAGGGTGGTGGCGGCGTGAAGGCGGGGATATTGACCTGCAACGTCTCGAGCGGCTGGGGCTTCGTCTTCGGCTCCTCCCGTGATCTCAATTGCACCTATTCGGCCGGGGGCACTTCCCCTCGAGTCGAGCGCTATACCGGCGCGATCTCCAAATGGGGCGTCGATATCGGCTATGTCCAGAGCGCCGTCATCGTGTGGGCCGTGTTCGCTCCCACCGCCGACGTGGCGCCTGGCGCGCTCGCGGGTGATTACGGCGGCGTCACCGCGGGCGCTTCGATTGCGGTCGGCCTCGGCGCCAATGTCCTGATCGGCGGCTCCACCAAGCAGATCGCCCTGCAACCGCTCAGCGTCGAGGGCAATCAGGGGCTGAACGTGGCGGCAGGCATCGCGTCCATCAGCCTGAAGCCCGCTCAGTAGACCGTCGCGGCGGGGGCTGCCGTCAGCGGCCGCGCGCCGCGGCGTGCAGCCCCGCCTTGCGGCCGAAGACGGCGCCACGCAGTACCGACGTGGCGCCGGTATAAGTGCCGTAGTAGAGCCCGATCACCTCGCCCGCGGCATAGAGGCCTGATATCGGCATGCCGTCGAGGTCGAGCACCTCGGCGTCAGTGCTGATCTTGACGCCGCCGAAGGTGAAGCAGTTCGCGCAGGTGATGGGGTAGGCGAGATAGGGCGCGCGGTCGAGCGGCCGTGCCCAGTTCGACTTGCGCGGCTCCAGCTTTTCCGTGGCGAGGCCGTCGAGCTCGAGCGGCTTGAAGGTAGCTGTCGTGCGCCGTGCGCGGTTGTAGCCGGCGATCGTCACGGCGAGCGCGCCGGGATCGATGCCGAGATTCGCCGCCAGATCCTCGATGCTGTCTGCGGTGATCGGCGGCTGATCGCTGCGCACCGACTTCCGCCAGTTCGGCACGTCCTCGATCCTGCTGTCGAGGATCGCGTAGGCGATGCCGTCCGGCTGCTCCCAGATCACGCGGGTGATCGCCTCGTAAGTGGCGTCCACCGTCTTCGGCGCCTCGTCGATGAAACGGTGGCCGTGCTTGTTAACGAGGATCCCATAGTTGAAGACGAGCATGACCGGCTCGGTGGCGCCGGAGCGCGGATCGATCGGCTCGGCGTGGAAGGCGCCGTAATCGCCGCAGGGCGCCGCGCCGGCTGCCAGCGCCATGCGGATGCCCTCGCCCTTGTTGTAGTAGCCGCCGCGGGCAACCGGCCGGATGTAGCGGGCGCGGGGCCCGAGATAGCGCGACAGCATTTCCGGATTGCCCTCGAAGCCGCCCGATGCCAGGACGACATTGGGCGCCCGAAATGTATGCGAGCGTCCGGCGCGATCGACGGCGCGGACACCGAGGATCTTCCCGTTGTCGTCGCGCAAGAGATCGCGCGCCGTGGTCTCGTAGCGGATGCGCGCGCCGTGCGTCTCCGCGTAGGCCGCGAGCGCCTCCACCAGGGCGAGGCCACCGCCCACCGGCGCCATGCGCGGCGATGAGCTGGTGATGAAATAGGTCGGCAGGAAATCGAAGTGGATTCCAAAGCCCTTGAGCCAGACGATGGTGGGCCCGGCAGCGGCGGCGAAGCTCGCGACCAGCTCGGGATCGGTGAAGCCCAGGGTCTTCACGATCGCGGGCCATTCCGCATAGTCCCGGGCGGTCTCGTTCACCAGGCCGGGGTCGAGATGGTGCCCCGCATTGGCCATGAAATGCGCCTCGAAATCGTCGGAGACCGCCGTCTCGCTCTTCATGCGCAGGAGGGATTCGGTCCAGCGCGTGTTGCCGCCGCGCTCCTCGCAGGGGCGCCCGCTCGAGGATGGTGACGGAAGCGCCCGCCTGCAGCGCCGAGACGCCGGCCGCCAGCCCGGCGATGCCGCAGCCGACCACCACCACATCGCTGTCAAAGTCCTGATCCGCCAAGCTATCCCCCTCGCTGTTCCGCGCTGCTTATTCAGCGCCGGTCGGAGCGGGTATTCAAGGGACGGCGGTTGGCACGCGAGAGCGGAGAGCCGATAGGGCGCACCTACTAAGCGAACTAATGGCAGTGAAATACCTCCGGTCAAACAAAAGGACTTGGCCTTGTCTTGCGCATGATCGGCCCATGAGAGACGATCATATGGCATTGGGTAACCGGGGCGAAAAGATCAAACGGGGGTGGCTCGGCGCGGCAATACCGTGCGAGCCCGACAAGAGAGGGGAGTATCAGCCATGACAGCAGCTACGCTTGTTGCCGGAGTTGAAAGCCAGCGCCGCAGGGCGGTGGTGGCCGGCGTGATCGGCAATGTTCTCGAATGGTACGATTTCGGCGTCTACGGCTATTTCGTCTCGACGATCTCGCAGCTTTTCTTTCCGTCCAACGATCCACTCGCGTCCCTGCTGCTGACCTTCGCGGTCTTCGGCGTGGGATTTCGTGATGCGGCCGGTCGGATCGATCCTGTTCGGCATCTATGGCGACCGCTACGGCCGCCGCAAGGCGTTGAGCGCCGTCATCTTCCTCATGGGGTTCTCGACGCTGGGGCTGGGCCTGCTGCCGACCTATGCCCAGGTCGGTGTTCTCGCGCCGCTGCTGCTGGTCATTGTCCGGCTGCTGCAGGGCCTCTCCGCCGGCGGCGAGTGGGGCGGCTCGACGGCCTATCTCGTGGAATTCGCGCCGGAAGGAAAGCGCGGCTTCATCGGGTCCTGGCAGCAGGTGAGCGTCGGCGGCGGGTTCCTGCTGGGCTCGCTCAGCGCCGCGATCCTCACCAACGCGCTCTCCCACGACGAGCTGGTGGCCTGGGGCTGGCGCGTTCCCTTCGCCCTCGGCATCATCGTCGCGCTGCTCGGCGCCTATCTCCGCTGGCGCCTCAACGATACGCCCAAGTACACGGAGATCGAGACCCGCGGCCAGGTGTCGGCCGCGCCGCTCGTCGAGGCCCTGACCAAATATCCCAAGGAGACGCTGACGGTCTTCGGCCTCACCTTGCACAACACGGTCGCCTACTACATCCCGATCGTCTACATGACGAGCTACATCATCTCGGTGGCGAAGCTGCCGCCGACCTCGGCGCTCTGGATCGGCGTCACCTGCCTCAGCGTCTTCGTGGTGCTGATCCCGATCTGGGGCGCGCTCTCCGACCGCATCGGGCGGAAGCCGCTGCTGCTGCTGTCGTCGGGCGGCTACATCGTGCTCTCGTATCCGCTGTTCATGATGGCGTCATCCGGGAGCGCCACCCTGGCGCTCGTCGCCCAGCTCACCATGATCCTGTTCCTGTCGTTCTTCTCCGGTCCGTGCCCGGCGACCTACTCGGAGATCTTTCCGACGAAGATCCGCTACACGGCCTTGTCGATCGGCTACAACATCGCGGTGGCGATCTTCGGCGGCTTCGCACCGTTCATCGCCACCTGGCTCATCAAGGTGACCGGCAGCAACCTGGCGCCGGCCTACTACCTGATCGCCGCGGCGATCATCACCTTCGTGGTGACGCTGCGGATCAAGGAGACCGCGTTCTCGCCGCTGAAATAAGGGAGGCTCAGCGCGGTTGGATCGAGCTCCGGCGGATGGCGTACGACCGTCCGCCGGCCGCGCTTGAAAGCGGCGAGCACCGGGCGGATCTCTGATATCGCCTGTGTCGGCGTTTGCGCGTCGATGACGACGATGTCGGCGGGCTTGCCGACACGCGATGCCGTAGTCGCTGAGATTCAGGAGCCGCGCCGAGCGCTCGGTCAGCATGGCGAAGCATTCCTGCAGGCGCGCGGGATGGCCGATCTGCAGCACGTTCGCGTGCATGTTCGCCATGCGGATCAGGTTGCAGTCGCCGAACGGCGTGGCGGGATTGAGGATGTTGTTGGAGGAGAGCGAGCAGTTGACGCCGTGCTCCACCAGGAAATTGGCATCCGCCACGCCGCGCCGGACGCTGTGGTCCTGGTCGCGCCCCATGAGGTAGAGGTCGGTCGCCGGCAGCACCGTGACGGCGATCCCGACGTCGTGCAGGCGTCGCGCCAGCTCCGCCAGGCGCGCCGGCGGCAGCAGCGAAAGCTTCGCCATGTGCCCGGCGACCACGCGCCCGCCGAGCTTGTATTTCTCCGTGAGCTCGCAGACGAGGTGGATCAACATGTCGTCGGCGGAGGGACCGACGTCGAGATGCAGGTCGATGTCGACGTCGAATTCCCGACCGAGCTCGAAGATGCGCCGGATCTGGCCGCTGGGATCGCTGTCGTAGCGCGGCGCGCCGCCGATCGCCTTGACGCCGCGCCGGAGCGCCTCCACCAGCAGTTCCTCGGTGCCGGGACGGCTGATGAGTCCTTCCTGGGGAAAGACGCAGATCTCCACGTCGATGGCCCAGGCATAATCCGCGATCAGGGAATGGACGGCGTCGAAGCCGCGCATGCCGATGCCGGGATCGACCTCGACCTGGGTGCGCATGCGGGTGGTGCCGTTGAGAACGCATTCCTCGAGGGTCCGCGCCGCCCTTGCCCGAGTATCCTCCACCGTGAAGCCCGGCTTCAGTGGCGCCACGCTCTTCACGGGATTGACCTCGCGGCCCTCGGTCGGCGGGCAGCGGTCGATGATCCGGGACTTGTCGAGGTGGATATGGGTCTCGATGAGGCCGGCGCAGACGAGGCGGCCGCCGGCGTCGTAGGTTTCTCCCTCGGCGGCGAGGCCGCGCCCGAGGGCGGCGATGCGCCCGTCCTGGACGGCGATATCGAGCGGGGGCTCGGTGGGGGCGGTCGCGAGGCGGGCGTTACGGACGATCAGATCCAGGCTCATGGCTCTCCTCGCGCAACCGGAAGGAGGGCAGGGTCGCATTCCCCGCTTCGACTCGGCAAGCCGTGACAGCGGTTCCGGGTGATTTTGCGGTGTGGCGAAATCCGCCTTGGCGCCGCGCTCGCGAAGCTCGTGAAACATATCTCGAAATTAGGTTATGAGTGGCCCATAAACGGCTAACTTATAAGGGTATTTTTGCGCTTTAGGAGTCGCCGAATTCGGCCTGTTTGAAGCGTTTGAGAGCGGGGCCGGAAACATTGTTTGCGGGGGCGAAATTCGTTAGTCTGAGGCCCGTCATGAGCGCCGGCCCGACGCGCCGGCGCTTCTAGCTTTCACGAGCCCTTTCCGGACCCGACTTGGCCACCGAACCGCCCGCGCCAGCGCCGCTCGACATCGCCCCGGTGACGATCGAGGAGGAGATGAAACGCTCCTACCTCGATTACGCCATGAGCGTGATCGTGGCGCGCGCGCTGCCGGACGTGCGCGACGGCCTGAAGCCGGTGCATCGCCGCATTCTCCACGCCATGAAGGAGAACGGCTTCGACTGGAACCGAAGCTTCCGCAAATCCGCCCGCGTCGTCGGCGACGTCATCGGCAAATACCATCCGCACGGCGACGTCGCGGTCTACGACGCCATGGTGCGCATGGCGCAGGATTTCGCCATGCGCCTGCCGCTGATCGACGGGCAGGGCAATTTCGGTTCCATGGACGGCGATCCGCCGGCGGCCATGCGTTACACCGAGGCGCGTCTGAGCCGCGCGGCGGATGCACTCCTCGACGATCTCGACAAGGATACCGTCGACTTCCAGCCCAACTACGACGGCGAGAACCAGGAGCCGATGGTTCTGCCGGCGCGCTTCCCGAATCTGCTGGTCAACGGCGCCAGCGGCATCGCCGTGGGCATGGCGACCAACATCCCCACCCACAATCTGGGCGAGGTGATCGATGCCTGCTGCGCCTATATCGCCAATCCCGACATCACCATCGACGAGCTGATCGAGCTGATCCCCGGTCCGGATTTCCCCACCGGCGGCATCATCCTCGGCCGCATCGGCATTCGCGCCGCCTATCACACCGGCCGCGGCCCGGTGGTGATGCGGGGCAAGACCCATGTGGAAGAGCTCAGGCGCGATCGCGAGGCGATCATCATCACGGAGGTACCGTACCAGGTTAACAAGGCGCGCATGGTCGAGCGCATCGCCGAGGTCGTGAACGACAAGCTGATCGACGGCATCTCCGACCTTCGCGACGAATCCGACCGCGACGGCGTCCGCGTGGTGATCGAGCTCAAGCGCGATGCGATGTCGGAGATCGTGCTGAACCAGCTCTACCGCTACACGCCCCTGCAGACCAGCTTCGGCGTCAACATGCTGGCGCTCCGCGGCGGGCGGCCGGAGATGATGAACCTGAAGCAGGTCATCGCCGCCTTCATCGACTTCCGCGAGGTGGTGATCACCCGCCGCAGCGCCTTCCTTCTCAACAAGGCCCGGGAGCGCGCGCACATCTTGCTGGGCCTCGCGCTGGCGGTCGCCAACATCGACGCCATCATCGAGCTGATCCGTCGCGCCAAGGATCCGAACGAGGCGCGCGAGGGTTTGCGCGCGCGCGCCTGGCCCATCGCCAGCGTCAAGGCGCTGATCGAGCGGGTGGAGGAAAAGGGCCGCGGCGGCATCCAGCCCGATGGCGCGACATATCGCCTCTCCGACGATCAGGCGAAGGCGATCCTCGAGCTCCGCCTGCAGCGCCTGACCGGTCTCGAGCGCGAGAAGATCGAGAATGAGATCGACCGATCTCATCAAGGAGATCTCCGGCTATCTCGAGATCCTCGGCTCGCGCACGCGGCTCCTGGAGCTGCTGCGGGAGGAGCTGGTCGTCGATGAAGGCGCAGTTCGCGACGCCGCGTCGCACCGCGATCGAGGACGTCGAGTTCGAGACCGACATCGAGGACCTGATCCAGCGCGAGGATATGGTGGTCACCGTCAGCCACGGCGGCTACATCAAGCGCGTGCCGCTCTCCACATATCGCGCGCAGCGGCGCGGCGGCCGCGGGCGCGCGGGCATGTCGATCCGCGAGGAGGATTTCGTCAGCCAGGTGTTCGTGGCCTCGACGCATGCCTCCATGCTGTTCTTCACCGCCGCCGGCCGCGTCTACAAGCTCAAGGTCTATCGTCTGCCCGAAGGCACGCCCCAGGCGCGTGGCAAGGCGATGGTGAACATCCTCCCCAACCTGGCGCCGGGGGAGAACATCTCCACCGTGCTGCCGCTGCCGGAGGACGAGGCGAGCTGGAGCAACTACACCGTGATGTTCGCCACCGCCAAGGGCAACGTGCGCCGCAATGCGCTCTCCGATTTCGGCAACGTGATGGCGAACGGCAAGATGGCGATGAAGTTCGAGGGCGAGGATGCCGGCGACCGCCTGATCGCGGTGGCGACCTGCACCGCCAATGACGATGTGCTGCTGGCGACGCTGAAGGGCAAGGCGATCCGCTTTCCGGTGGAGGACGTCCGTATCTTCACCGGCCGCGCCTCGGTGGGCGTGCGCGGCATCCGGCTCGGCGAGAGCGACAGCGTCATCTCCATGACGATCCTCCGCCACGAGGAGATCTCCTCGGAGACCCGCGACGCCTACATGCGCCTCGCCAGCAAGCGCCGGCGGGCGATGGGCGCCGAGAGCGACGCGGCGGCGGCGGTCGTGGTCGCCGAGCCCGAGGGCGAGGCCGAGACCGAGGGCACCATCAGCGAGGACGTGTTCGAGGATCTCGCCAAGCGCGAGGAGTTCCTGCTCTCCATCACCGAGAAGGGCTTCGGCGTGCGCACCTCGGCCTACGACTACCGCATCACCGGCCGCGGCGGGCAGGGTATCGAGAACATGGATCTCTCGCGACGGAACGACGCCATCGTGGCGGTCTTCCCGGTGCAGCACCGCGATCAGGTGATGCTGGTCAGCAACGGCGGCACGGTGATCCGGATGCCGGTCAACGACATCCGCATCGCCCGGCGGCGCACTCAGGGCGTGGTCGTGTTCAAGCCCGGCGAAGGCGAGCGGGTGGTCTCGGTCGCGCGCCTGGGCGAGACCGGCGATGAGGCCGCCAACGGCGGCAATGGCGAGACACCGCAGGGCGGCAACGGCGCCGCCGACAGTGGGGAACCCGCATGAGCAAGGAGCGCATCGGCGTCTATCCCGGCACTTTCGACCCCGTCACCAACGGGCACATCGACATCATCACCCGCGCCGCCCGGGTGGTCGACCGGCTGGTGGTCGGCGTGGCGCAGAACGCCGGCAAGGGTCCGCTGTTCTCCACCGACGAGCGCGTGGCGATCGTCACCGAGGAGATCGGGCACATCGGCGACGCGGCGCTGCGCCCGCGCATCACCGTGCAGCCTTTCGATACTCTCCTCATGCATTTCGCGGTGTCCGTAGGCGCCAGCATCATCATCCGCGGCTTGCGCGCCGTCTCGGACTTCGAGTACGAGTTCCAGATGGCGGGCATGAACAGCCGGCTCAATCCGGATGTCGAGACCGTGTTCCTGATGGCCACCGACCGCTACCAGTTCATCTCCTCCCGCTTCGTCAAGGAGATAGGCCAACTCGGCGGCGAGGTCGCCCACTTCGTAAGCCCCCGGGTGGCGACGCGGCTCAATCAGCGCTTCGCGCAGATCGCCAAGGGCGACGGCGCCGCGCAACCCGTCCCGCGCGGCGGCGGGATCGCGGCGGCGCCGGCGCCCAGGAAATAGGCCGAGCGCAACCAGGCGGGGATGCCGAACTCGCCGCCTGCCTATCAACAGGCGTCGCTCCTCCGTGGGGCAGCAAAGAGATCGAGCTGAAGATCGATGGATCGCGACGATCGCCATTCCCAGACGCCGCAGGCCGCCCATTGGACCGACTGGCTCTCGGGCCATGCCGGCTGGACGGTGCTGGCGGCGGGCGGGATCCTGTGCGCGGTCGCTCTGCTGCTGTCCTGAGCACCTGATTCCCTGGTATTCCGTCGAGGACAGCGATACGGCGCTCAGCGCGCCGCGATGATGCCGATCTCCACCAGCAGATCCGCGCGCGCGAGCTTGGCCTCGACGCAGGCGCGGCCGGGCGTGTTGCCGGGCGACACCCAGGCGTCCCAGACCTTGTTCATCTCGTCGAAGCTCCGCATGTCCGTCAGCCAGATCGTCGCTGACAGCAGCTTGGACTTGTCGCTGCCGGCCTCCGCCAGGAGACCCTCGATCTTGGAGAGGATCTGCTTGGTCTGCCCCGCCACGTCGTCCTTCGCGTTGTCCGCCACCTGGCCCGCCAGATAGACCGTGTCGCCGTGAACGACGGCCTGACTCATCCGGGCGCCAACCTTGATGCGTTTGATCGACATGACTGCTTATTCCTTCAGAAATTGATGCGTGGCCGCGATCGGCTGCACACTAGCAATCTCCGGCCCGGGCTGTCGATGCCGGGATGTCGAGGCCAGCGAGGCTAGCGGCTGAAATCGACGGCGACGGTATTGCCGCCGCACACCAGCACGCCCACGCGCTCCTGCCGCCGCGGCTTGTACCGGCCGGAGAGCAACGCGGCCAGGGCCGCGGCGCCGCCCGGCTCGGCGACGACGCGCACGGTCTTCCAAAGCGCCTCCTGGGCGCTCCCTATCGCCGCGTCGGGCACCAGCACGACCTGATCCACAAATCGTTGCACGATGGGGAAGTTGCGTTCCCCGACGCGTCGCGGCGCCAGGGAATCCGCGGCGATACCGCCCGCTTCCGCGTCGACCGGCCGTCCCGCCGCCAGCGCCTTGGTCAGCGTCGGCGCCGTCTCGGGCTCGACGCCGATCGACCTTGACCTTGCCGGCCATACCAGGCGGCGATGCCGCCGATCAGCCCGCCGCCGCCGACGGCCACCAGCAGCGTATCGAGCTCCGGTGCCTGGCGCTCGCAGTTCGAGACCGAGCGTGCCCTGGCCCAGCAGCGTTTCGCGTCTGGTCGAAGGCGTGGACAGGGAGCGCGCCCGATCGCGCGCGACGCAGCCTTCGCTCGCCGCCAGCGCATCGGCGTAGCGCTCGCCGCCGACCACGAGATCGGCGCCATAGCCGCGGATGCGCTGCGATCTTGGCCGGCGAGGAGATGGTGGGCACGAAGATCTTGGCGGGCACTGCCGAGCCGCATCGCCGCATAGGCGACGGCGGCGCCGTGATTGCCGCCGGACGCGGCGACGACGCCGGCGGCTGGGAACGTCGCGCATCAGCAGGTTGGCGAAGGCGCCGCGCGTCTTGAACGAGCCGGAATGCTGCAGGAGCTCGAGCTTCAGCCACAGCGCCGGCATGTCGATGCCGAAATCGTCGCCCTCGACGGCTGAGGATCGGCGTCCGGCGGATATGCGGCCGGATGATCTCGCTCGGTTGCCGCGATCCGCTCCTGATCCACCGTAATCGAGGTCATTCCCATCTTGCTCCCCTCTGAAGATGCCGATAGAAAGCAGCGCGCCATCCGCCGCCGCTTGACATTAATTCGTTACTTGGCTAATTGGCAATATGTCTATTACGAACGCGATCCGCGCCCTCGCCAGCGACCGCCGGCTGCTGATCCTGGAATGGCTGAAGGAGCCGCGCGCGCATTTTCCACCCCAGGTGGATGGCGATCTCGTGAAGGACGGGGTTTGCGGCGTGCTGATCGCGGCAAAGCTCGGCGTCAGCCAGCCGACCGTGAGCGAGCATCTCAGGGTTCTGTCGCAGGCCGGGCTGATCCGCCCCAAGCGGATCAAGCAATGGATATTCTATCGGCGCGACGAGGCCCGCATCAAAGAGATCAAGAAGGCGATCCTGGCCAAGATCTGAGCCCGGCGCTCCGATACGGATACCTTCGGTTGCCAAACCCGACGGCGCCCTGGCATGCTCGTGATCATTCCAGGGAGGGATATCGTGGCAGCGGAGCAGGAACTTTCCGGGCGGGTGGCGCTCGTCACCGGCGCCTCGCGCAACATCGGTCGCGCCATGGCCTTGGACCTCGCCGATGCCGGCGCCGCCGTGGTGGTGAATGCCGTGCGCGCCCGGGAGGAAGCTGAGGCGGTCGCCCACGAGATCGAGCGGCGCGGCGGCAAGGCGATGGTGGCGCTCGCCGACGTGACTGACGCCGCCGCCGTCCGTGCCATGCTGGACACCGCCGTCGCGCGCTTCGGCCGGCTTGACATCCTCGTCAACAACGCCGCCGTCCGCGGCGAGCGCAGCTTGGAGGCGATGGAGCTGACGGAGTTCCGCGCCGTCGTCTCGCTCATCCTGGAAGGCGCCTTTCTCTGCTGCCAGGCGGCGCTGCCGCATCTCAAGGCCAGCGACGGTGCCGCCATCATCAATATCGGCGGCATGACCGGTCACAGCGGCGCTGCCGAGCGGATCCATGTGGTGGCGGGGAAGGCCGGTCTCGCCGGCCTCACCAAGGGGCTTGCCCTCGAGCTGGCCCCGGTGGGGATCACGGTCAATTGCGTGGTGCCCGGCCTCATCGACACCGTGCGGGCGCCGGCGGCCCAGGTTCCGGCGGTGCATCGCCTGAGCCCACCGCTCGTCGGCCGGCGTGGCCGGCCCGAAGAGGTCGCTGCCATGGTGCGCCACCTCGCGGGTCCACGGGGTCGCTTCATCACCGGTCAGACCATCCACGTGAACGGCGGCGCCTATATGCCGTGAGGCGGCCTCCCGGCGCGCTGGCGTTGCCCGCGCGGGAAGTGATCGCGTGCTCAACAGCGCGTCATGCGCTTGTCAGACCTTCGACATTTGTACGACACTCGCACTCGCCGCGGGGCGAGCCGAAAACCGGGCGCGGCGGGGGAGGCAGACGAAGGCGATGGCGGCGGTCGAGCTCAAGGGATTGGTCAAACGCTACGGACCGCTGGCGGTGGTGGACGGCGTCGACCTGACGGTGGAGCACGGCAACCTGATCTGCCTGCTCGGTCCCTCCGGCTGCGGCAAGACCACGACCCTGCGGCTGATCGCCGGCTTCGTGGAGCCCGACGGCGGCGAGATCCGGGTCGCCGGCGAGCGGCTCTCGGCGCCGGGCGCGGTGGTGCCGCCGGAGCGGCGCAACATGTCCATGATCTTCCAGAGCTACGCGCTCTGGCCGCACATGACGATCGCGGAGAATGTGGGTTATGGCCTGGTGGTGCGCAAGCTCGCCCGCGACGAGATCGCGCGCCGGGTGCAGGAGATCCTTGCAGTAACGCAAATGGGTCGCTACGCCGAGCGCTACCCGGCAGAGCTTTCGGGCGGGCAGCAGCAGCGGGTGGCCTTGGCGCGGGCCCTGGTGGTGAAGCCGGAGACGCTGCTGCTGGACGAGCCGCTCTCCAATCTCGACGCCAATCTCAGGGAGGAGATGCGCTTCGAGCTGCGCCGCCTCCATGACGAGTACCGCTACACGACGGTCTATGTGACGCACGACCAGCAGGAGGCGATGACCGCCGCCGATCGCATCGTGGTGATGCGCGAGGGCCGCATCGAGCAGGCGGGATCACCCACCGAGATCTACGAGCAGCCCGCCACCGAATTCGTCGCCCGCTTCATCGGCGGCACAAACATCCTCAGAGGACCGCATCTCGGGGAGAACGTGGTTCGCTGCGGCGGCATTACGTTGCGCTGCGGCCAGGGCGAGCCGGCGCGCTCCGGGGATACCGCGGTCTCGATCCGGCCGAACGAGATCCGGCTCTCGGGCGAGACAGGCGATGGCGACGGCGTCAATCGCGTGCGTGGCCGGATCGAGCGCCAGGTCTATCTCGGCCCGACGCGGGACTATCTAGTGCGGCTGCCCGGCGACACGGCCATTCGCGTGGTGGCACCGCGGGAAGTCGACATTCCCGCCGGCCGGGAGGTGACGGTGGAGTTTCCGCCGGCGTCCTGCCGGGCGCTGCCGAATTGACGGAAAACAAGAGCAGAACACGGGAACAAAGGAGGAGACGATGCGGAGAGAAATCCTCGGACTGAGCGTGGCCGCCATGACGGCCCTCGCTCTTGCCGGCGACGCAGGCGCCGCCGTGCCAGCGCCGACCCCGATCACGCCGGAGCTGATCAAGGCGGCGACATCGGAAGGCAAGGTGGTGTTCTATACCTCGGTGGAGCTGGTGCTGGCCGAAAACCTCTCGAAGACCTTCGAGGAGAAATATCCCGGCATCTCCGTGCAGGTGGAGCGCACGGGATCCGAGCGCGTGTTCCAGCGTATCGGCCAGGAGTATGCCAGCAACATCCACAGCGTCGACGTCGTGAACAGCTCGGACGCCGCGCATTTCATCTACTGGAAGCAGCACGGGATGCTGCAGCCATTCCTCTCGCCGGAAATGGCGGAGAGCTATCCGCCGGGTGCCTTCGATCCGGACGGCGCCTACGCCGCCTGGCGCGTGACCTTGAGCCCGATCGCCTACAACACCCAGCTCGTCAAGGAGGCGGACGCGCCGAAAAGCTTCAAGGATCTGCTCGATCCCAAGTGGAAGGGCAATCTGGTGAAGGCGAGCCCGAACTACAGCGGCACCATCATGACCGCGACCTACGAGACGCTGACCGCGCTCGGCGGCTGGTCCTATTTCGAGGCGCTCGCGAAGCAGGACGTGATGCAGGTGCAGTCGGCGCTGGAGCCGCCGCGCAAGACCGCCGCCGGCGAGCGGGAAGTGATGGTGGATGGATCCGAGTACTTCATCTACGCCCTCATCGACCAGGGCAATCCGATCAAGATCGTCTATCCCAGCGAGGGCGTGCCGATGATCACCTCGCCGACGGCGCTCCTCAAGGACGCGCCGCACCCCAATGCAGGCCGGCTTTTCTACGCCTTCCTGTTCTCGCAGCCGGTGCAGCAGGTGATGGTGGACAAGGGCGGCACGCGGTCGCTCCACAAGGGCGTGAAGGACCGCGCCGACCACGTGCCGCTGAGTGCGCTGAAGCTGTGGCCGGAGGACGCCAACGCGGTGGAGGCCAAATCGAACGAGATCAAGGCGAAGTACCGCCAGCTGTTCGGCGGCTGAGCGGCGACGAGGGGATGATCTCGCGGAAAGGAAAGCGCCTCGAGTTGGCTGTTCCGGTGCTGGCCGCCGCGGCGATCCTGCTGGCGGCACTGATCGCGCTCCCCATGGGCTGGCTCTTCCGTACCAGCCTCGTGGACGAGCAGGGGCACGCGACCCTCGGCAATTTCGTGGCGCTGGTGACCGATCCCGAGATGCTGCAGCCGCTGCTGCTGAGCCTCGGCGTCGCCTTTGCCGTGGCGCTGGCCAGCGCCGTGGTGGCGGCGCCGATGGCCTGGCTGGTGGCGCGCAGCGACCTGCCGTGGAAGGGTGCGATCCGCCTGCTCGTGCTGGCATCCTTCGTGACGCCGCCGTTCCTAGGCGCGGTGGCCTGGGAGATCCTCGCCGCCCCCAACAGCGGTCTTCTCAACGAGGCCTGGCGGCTCGCTTTCGAGCTGCCGCGCAACGCGCATCTCTTCAACGTCTACAGCGTCGCGGGCCTGATCTTCGTGCTGGTGACCTACACATTTCCCTACGTATTCATTCTCCTGACCAACGGGCTCGAGCGCATTCCGGCCGATCTGGAGGAAGCCTCGTCGATCCTGGGCGCGCGGCGTTTGCGCACCACGCTCAAGGTGACCTTGCCGCTTGCGTTGCCGGCGCTGCTGGCGGGCACGCTGGTGGTGTTCCTGGAGGCGATGAATAATTTTGGCGCGCCGGCGATCATCGCGCTTCCGGCCGGGCTGCAGACCATCACCACCAAGATCTGGACCCTGTTCCAGTTCCCGCCGCAGCCCGGGCTCGCCGCCGCGGCCGCGATGCCGCTGCTGGTTGTCACCATCGTGCTGCTGCAGGTGCAGCGGCGCCTGCTGGGACGGCGCGGGTTCGCGGTGGTGGGCGGCAAGGGCGGGCGGGTCGAGCTGGTGCGCCTGAAGCGGTGGAAGGTCCCGGCCTTCGCCTTCGCCGCCGCCGTGGTGACGATCGCGGTGGTGCTGCCCTATCTGGCGCTGGTGCTGAGCGCCTTCTCGCGCACCCTCACGATCTCGCTGTCGCCCGGGAATTTCACTCTGCGCAACGTCTACTTCGTCTTCGGCGAGCTGTCCGCCACCAAGATCTCGCTCTGGAACAGCATGGTGCTGGGAGTTACCACGGCGACCGCCGGCACGCTTCTCACCCTCGTCATCGCCTACGTCGTTTCGCGCCGGGCGCTGCCGTTCTGGCGCTGGCTCGGGTTCCTGGCGACGGTGCCGATGGCCATTCCCAGCATCGTGCTCGGCGTCGGCCTGTTCTTTGCCTATACCCATCCGCCCTTCGTGCTCTATGGGACGCTGGCTATCCTGTTCGTCGCCTTTCTGACTATCGAGCTGCCGATCGGCTACCAGCAGTTTCAGGCCGCCTTTCGCGGCCTCAATATCGAACTGGAGGAGGCGGGCCGCATCCTTGGCGCCGGGCGCCTGCGCATGCTGCGGGACATCACGGCGCCCCTCCTGTGGAGCGCGGTGGTCTCCACCTGGTGCCTGGTGTTCGTGGCGGCGGTCCGCGAGCTCTCGGCGGCGATCCTGCTGTTCACCGCTGACACCAAGGTGCTGTCGGTGCTGATTTACGACCTCAACGAGACCGGCGACCCCGGTGCCATCGCGGTGGTCGGGCTCACCATGCTGCTCATCACCTTCGCGGTCATCGGGGTCGCCCATCGCCTGCCACGCGCCGGCTTGCCGCTGCCGTCAAATGGCTGAATGATGCGGGGGCGAGCAGCGACCTTTACGTGGGCGAGGAAGGTTGGTGTCGCGGTGCCTCGCCTGCGGAGCAATAAGGAGGGTTAATGGCATTTCATCCGGCGTCCGATGCTCTGAAGCGCTTCACCGTGATCGATTTGACGCGGGTACGCGCCGGCCCCACCTGCGTGCGCCAGCTGGCGGACTGGGGCGCCAATGTCATCAAGGTGGAGATGCCGGAGACCGGCGGCGAGGGCATGGGCGGTCCGCGCGACGGGTCCGATTTCATGAACCTGCACCGCAACAAGCGCAGCATGACACTCGATCTCAAGAAGCCCGCGGGAGTGGAAATCCTGACCCGGCTGGTCAAGCGCGCGGACGTGATGGTGGAAAACTATCGTCCTGACGTGAAGCATCGCCTCGGCATCGACTACGAGACGATGAAGAAGGTAAATCCGCGCCTGGTCTACGGCTCGATCTCCGGCTTCGGCCAGGATGGACCCTATGGCGACCGGCCAGGCTTCGACCAAGTGGCCCAGGGCATGGGCGGCCTCATGTCGATCACCGGCCTGCCGGGACAGGGGCCGGTGCGCGTCGGCATTCCCATCGCCGACCTCACCGGCGGTATCTTCTGCGCCATGGGCATCCTGGTGGCGCTGCTGGAGCGCGAGGTCTCTGGAGAAGGGCAGTGGGTGCAGACTTCGCTCCTGCAGGCGCAGCTCTTCATGCTGGACTTCCAGGCGGCGCGCTGGCTGGTGGACCACGAGGTGCCGCCCCAGGCCGGCAACAATCACCCCACCAGCATTCCGACCGGCGTCTTCCAGACCAAGGACGGGCACATCAACATCGCCGCCGCCGGCGGTCATATCTGGGAGCGCTTCTGCGAGGCAGTGGAGGCGCCGCAGTTCCTGAAGAACCCGGCCTACGCCTCGGGCAAGGACCGCTCGAAGAATCGCGACATCCTCAACAAGGAAATCGGCGAGATCGTGCGCACGCGCACCAGCGCCGAATGGATCGAGCGCTTCAACAAGATCGGCGTGCCCAGCGGGCCGATCTATGCCATGAATGAGGTGTTCGCCGATCCCCAGGTGAAGCACCTCGGAATGGTGGAGCGGCTGGAGACGAGCATGCGCGGCCCGATCGATCTGCAGGGACAACCGATGAAGCTGAGCCGGACGCCGAGCCATCTCGTGGTCGAGCCGCCGCGCGCCGGACAGCATACCGACGAGATCCTGGGCGAGCTCGGATACGGCGCTCAGGAGATCAAGACATTCAAGGAGCAGGGCGTGGTCTGAACCGCACCCGAGCAGCAACGGAGCATAGAATGGCCACCGACAAGATGCTGATGCGCAAGGATGGCGCCATCGGCCGCCTGATCTTCAACAACCCCGAGCGCCACAACGCCGTCTCCCTGGAGATGTGGCAGGCCGGCGCCGAGATCCTCGACGATTTCGCCGCCGACCCCGCTATCCGCGTGGTCGTGCTGTCGGGCGCCGGTGGCAAGGCCTTTGTCTCCGGCGCCGATATCTCGAAGTTCGAGAGCGAGCGCGCCAGCGAGGAGGCGGTGAAGGTCTACAACAAGACCACCGATATTTTTTCGACCAAGCTGCACACCTTCGCCAAGCCGACCATCGCCCAGATCCAGGGCTACTGCATCGGTGGCGGCGTCGGCGTGATCACCTGCTGCGATCTCCGCATCTGCGCCGACAATTCGAAGTTCGGCATTCCCGCCGCCAAGCTTGGCCTTGGCTATGGCCACAAGGGCATCCGCAAGCTGATGGACCTGGTGGGACCGGCGGCGGCGAAGGAGCTGTTCTTCACGGCGAAGCAGTTCACCGCCGCAGCAGGCTCAGGTCATGGGCCTCGTCAATCAGGTGGTGTCGGCAGGCGAGCTTGAGAACTTCGTCGAGGACTACGCGACCACCATTGCTGGGAACGCGCCGCTCACGGTGGCCGCGGTGAAGCGCACCGTGGCGGAGCTGCTGAAGGACGCTGAGGAGCGCGACATCGGAACTTCCGAGCGCCTGGTCGCGGAATGCTTCGCCAGTGCCGACTACATCGAAGGTCGCCGCGCCTTCATGGAGAAGCGCAAGCCGCAATTCACCGGCCGATGAGGGACGCGAGATTCGCCGCGCGGCTCACCGCCGCGCTGGCGTTGCTGATGGCGCTCGCCGGCTGCTTCGAGACGCGGGGGGAAGTGTTCAAGGCAGATGCCGCCGTGACCGTCCCAGGTCTCGAGGGCATCTATGTCACGTCGACCAACCGCTATGCGGTCACCGCCGTTCCCGGCAGCCACGACTACACCTTCGCCAACCCGACCAACCCCAAGGACGGGCCCGGACGCTTCCGCGCGGTGCCGGTGGGAAACAATCTCTATGCGGTGCAGCTCCGCCTCGATGAATGGGACACCGACCTCTACTGGGAGCTTTTGTTTCGCGTCACGCGCAAGGGCGACGCGATCGAGCGCATCGTCGCTCTGGAGCCAGATCTCGGCGCCACCGAGGCCTTGGCGGCCAAGAGCGGCATCGAGCTTCTGAAATCACCGGACGACAGCGTCGACGATCCCAAGATCCTTACCGGCTCGCCGGATGCGGTGGCAAACTTCGTCCGGGCCCTTGCCACCTTGCCGGCGAAAGAGGGCGAGGTCTACCGCCGCGTCAGATAGACAGCCCACCGCGGGTTGCCGCAGGGAATGACGCTCAGACCAGGATGCGAAAGCGGGTGTCGCCATCGCGCTGGATCTGGCGCACCAGATCGACTTCCCAGCTCAGGTATTCCTTCATCGCCGCCTCCTGATCGCGGGCGCGATCGTAGGGGCGATACCAAACGTCCTCCGGCGGGTTCGCCATCTGGTCGGCGCCGGGAAGGATCGGCAGCCCCGCCGCGCGCCAGGCGGCGGTACCGCCGGCGAGCGCCTGCACCGGCGCTTTGGTGAGAGTTGCCAGATCGAGGGCCGCGAGCTTCGCCAGCACGCCGTCCGATGAGGTTGTCACGATGCGATCGTGCCGCGGCAAGGTCGGGAGCGTCGCCTGCAGCCGCGAGCGGATCGCGAACCACGCGCCGGGGATATGCGCGTCGCGGTATTGCAGGCTGGTGGCGAAGTCGAGCACCAGCGTGCCGCCGCCATCGAGGAGCGCTTTCAGCTCTGATGGCGAAATCGTCGTCGGTTCCGCGGTCTCGACGGTGAGGATCTGCTGCGCCTCGGGCCCGGTCTCGAGCGACGCGCCCGCAAACGCATTGCCGAGCACATAGATCTCGTCCCAGCCCAGCTGCAGTAGCCAGGACGCGGTCATGAGAGCGCGCACGCCGTCATCGTCCACCAGGACAAGGCGCGCGTTCAAGGTCCCGACATAGGCATCCGTCGCCTGCACCAATTGGCCGCCCGGCGCGGAGCGCGAGCCCGGCAGATGACCCGCGACGTACTCCTCCGGACTGCGGACGTCGAGCAAGTAGATACTGCGTCGGTCGCTCTCCGCCTGGAAGCGCGCCAGTGCTGCCCGATCGATGACGCGGACACCGGCGCGGGCGGCGACGCGCTCCGCTGCGGCGCGCGCCTCGGCGAGACCCTGCGGCGTCGGTCCCGGCGGCCGTCGTCCCGCGTTGCGCTCCACAGTGAGGCCGGCGAGATGCCAGCCCATGGTGCCGTTGCGAAGCGCCAGCACCTTGTTCGGCACGCCGGCGTTGATGAGGGATTGCGCGCCGATGATGCTGCGCGTGCGACCGGCGCAGTTCACCACCCTGTCGAAATCGATTGACCGCGAGTTCGGGGCCCGCCAGGACGCGTTCCGCCGCCGGGTACAAGCCAGCGAGCTGCTCACGCAGTCGTTCGCTAGACCCGGACGCGCTCGGGCGGCTGGTGGAACGGCTCACTGCGGGACCTGGCCGATATGCGTCGCCGCATCGGCAGCGGGATCCGGCGGAGCAGGTCCCGGCCGAAACGCAGCCGGTGCGGGCGTCGAAATTCGTTAACCCGCCCCCCGCGGCGGTACCCGCCTGGTTCCAGGACCGGCAGGTCGAGGACGGGGCCTGCTCGCCCGGTATGTGACCGACCCGGGGATCGCGCTGGTGACCGTGACCGGCCGTGGCGGGATCGGCAAGACCGCGATGGTGTGCCTGCTGCTCAAGGGCCTGGAGGCCGACCGGATCCCGGATGTGGAGGGCGAGTCAGCGGCGATCACGGTCGCGGGATCGTGTACCTGAGCCGCAATGGCGTGCATAAGGTGGAGTACCCGACCTTGGTCGCGGACTTGCTGCGGCTGCTTCCGGCTGATACCGCCCGGCGGCTGCAGCGAATGTACCAGGACCCGCAGCACAGCCCGGCGGAGATGATGCTGGCCGTGCTGGAGGCGTTCCCAGCCGGGGAGCCGGTGGTGGCGCTCCCGGAAAATGTGGCGCGGAACATTTTCCGGGTTCGGGCTCTCCATTTAGCCGGAGTAGCCACAAGTCCTTGGGGCGGCGGGCTGCCGCGACCACAGCATTTCGTGGTCCTCGCTCTTCTGCTCCGCTGACACGAAAACTGGGTCCCCGATGGGCGCGCGGCAGCAGACCCTGGCCGGTGCGGTGGCAGGGCCGGGCGATGGCGCTGGTTTGTCCGGCGGGTGGCCGGGGTGCCGGGATCGGCGGCGGCTCCGAAGCTGACTGGATAAGGACTGCTGGTTAAGCGCCGGGTGGTAAGGCGGCCTCCGGCGGGCTGATGGTGATGGTGATGGTGTAGCCGGGGTGGAGCTTTTGCAGCTGGCGCTCCAGGTACGCCTGGCGCTGGGCGGGTGATTCCCGCCGGGTGTAGAAGTCCGCGCCCGGCTCCTGGTACGGGGTGCCGCTCTTGAGGACCTGGTAGGCGATCTTCAGCAGGGTGTGCGCGATCGCGGTGATGGCCTTCTTCTTCGCGCCGGGGTTCTTGTCCCCGCCGAAGCGGCGCACCAGCCGGTTGTACCGGGCCTGCAGCCGGCCGCGGACCCGGATCGCGGCCCAGGCGGCCTGGATCAGCATCGGCTTGATGTAGGTCCCGGCGTCCCCGGTGCGGCCGTGCTTGCGCTTGCGGGCGCTGATGTTGTTCCCCGGGCATAGCGTGACCCAGGAGGCCAGCTTCTCGTGGCTGGCGAACCACTGGTGCGGGGCGGGGCCGATCTCGGCCAGCCATGCCCAGGTCACGACGTCGCCGAACCCGGGGACGGTCGTGAGCAGGTCCGCCTCGCGCTGCCAGCGCGCGGCCCCGGCCGCGATCCGCCCGTTCAGGCCGCCGACGGCCTCGTCGAGCACCTTGATCCGGTCCAGGTTCAGGCGGCACATTAGCGCGTGATGGTCGGTGAACCGGCCGGCCAGCGCCATCGACAGGTCGGCCAGCTTGCCCGCGGTGCGCATCCGGCCGATGGCCAGGTCCGCCAGCACCTGCCCGCGGCGTTCCCCGTCGATCAGCGATTCGATCATCGCGGTGGCGGACTTGCCGGTAATCTCGGAGGCCACCGAGCCGAGCTTGATGCCGGCCGATTCCAGCGATTTGCCCAGCCGCTGGATCTCGGAGGTGCGGGCCTGCACCGTCTTCATCCGGTAGCGCGTCAGGTCCCGCACCTCCTTCTGCTCCGCGGACGGGATGTAGGAGCCGCGCAGCAGCCCGCACTCGAACAGCTCCGCTAGGCGGGCGCAGTCTTTGGCGTCGGTCTTGTGGCCCTTCAGCGCCTTGGCGTGCGCCGGGTTGATCACCGCGACCTGGGTGAAGTCCTGCTCGCGCAGCGCGTAGTACACCGGCTCGGTGTAGACCCCGCTGGCCTCCATCACCACGTGCGTCACCCCGCGGCGGCGCAGCTCGCGCGCCATCTCCTGGAGCACCCCGTAAAACGTCCGGTACTCCAGGATCTCGGTCTTGCGGGTCCACGGCTTCTCGCCCGGGGACCGGATCGCGACCTTGAACACCGGTAGGCCGCCGGCGAGGTGCCCGTGGTGCGGGTCCTTTTCCGGCGACCCCCGGTCCGAACCGGACGGGCACCTTTCAATGCATCCGGCTCTCCAGTGACTATGACGTGCAGATCGCGGCTGGCTTCCCGTCGTGGATCAGCTGATGACAGGCGGCGCAGACGATGAGCGTCTTGCGCCGCATGCGCGCCATCAGGCTGGCCCATCCCGGTTGCGCCGGTCCCGGCGTGCCGAGGTCGGCCAGCTTGCGGACCTGGTGCACCTGCACCGGGTCGCGCTGCTGGCACCACTCGCACCTGCCCTTGAGGAGCCGGGTGACCAGCTCCTTGCGGCGGGTGGCAGGCAGGACCGGCAGGCGGTCATCCAGGACCGCTTTCTTTTGCCGTTTGAGCGGGATACCGCCGAACCGTGCCACCAGCGGCTTCCTGCCCGGCCGCTCGGTGCGGGCCTCGAAACAGGTCCGGGGCCCGTGCGGAGTGATGGTGACGGCCTTGTACTTGCGGGCCATCTTCGTCACCGTCGAGCGGTGCTTTGCGCCCAGCGTCTTGAGCATGGAGGTTTCCGCTGCCCACCGCAGCTGGTGCAGCCGGGAGACGTTCCCGGCGAGCAGGTAGTACTGGGCCAGCCCCCGGTATTCGGCTCCGTAGGCGCTGATGATCGCGGGGTCATCCAGGTTCATCAGCTCGGGCCGGTGCCCGGGTTTACCGTGCTTAAGGTAGGGGGCTAGCTTGGCCGTGATCACCGCCCGGGGGACCCGCAGCCCGATCACGCCGTTGACGCCGGGACGGCACGGGCTGTGCTGGACGGTGATGTCGTAGCCGAGGAACCGCGCCGCCTGGGTGCGGGCGTGCGTGATCAGCGTCTTGTCCGGGGACAGTTCCAGCTTGAGGTCATCATGCAGGAACCGTGCCAGGCGCTGCTTGATCTGCTCGGCTTCGGCCTTCGGGCCGGTGAACCCGAACAGGTGATCGTCTGCGTAGCGGATATACCGGAGCCTGCGGTAGCCGGGATCACCGGGATCCCGGGCGGGCAGGCCCCGCCGCTGCTGACGCAGTTCCCGTACCGCAGCACGGTCCCCGCGCCGCCGGGCGGCCGCTATCGCGTTTGCCACCTTGGTCCAGGCAGGATTGGCTTTCCTGCTTTTCCCTCGGGTATATTCCGGGATGAGGACTGTCTCGGCGAACTTATCCAGCCGGTCCAGGTAAATGTTGGACAGGACCGGGGACGCCACGCCGCCTTGCGGCGCTCCCGATAGGGTGGCGTTCCATGTCCAGTCTTCCAGGTACCCGGCCCGGAGCATGTTCTTGATCAGCCGCAGGAACCGGTTATCGCGGATCTTTTCCGCGAGAATCCCCAGGAGCACGGAATGGTCCAGGCTCCCGAAGCAATCGGAAATGTCTCCCTCGATAAACCAGGTTGTCCCGGTCCAGGTGCGGGCTACCTCCGTCAATGCGGTATGGCAGCCGCGGCCGGGACGGAAACCATGCGAACGGCCGGAGAACCGCGGCTCGTAATACGCCTCCAGCAAGATGCGCACCACTTCGCCGACGAGTTTATCCGACCATGACGGCAGGCCGAGCGGCCGCATCTTGCGGCTGTTCTTCTTCGGGATGTAGACCCGTTTTACTGGCTGGAACCGGTAGCGCTCGTGGCGCAGCGTATCGATGATCCGCCCGATCTTGGCCAGTGACATGCCATCCGCGGTCTCCCCGCCGGCCCCGGGCGTCATCGCGCCGTCATTGGCGTAGATCCGCCCGTAGGCCATCAGGAACAGTGCCGGGTTGAACAGCTGCCGGTACAGCTCATCGCACGGCAGGCCCCGCCTGCCGCGTGCACGCAGGATGTCCACGACTGCCTCGGCGTTCTGCATTACGCAATCCTCCAGTCCGCTGAATATCCTCATCACCTGGCCCCCTTCGCCCTGCGGGCGGCTTTCCCGCCCTCCTTGGTGAGGCGTGACTCTCACGACTACTACGAGGCCTGTGTCACCATAGGGCTCGCGCCCCTTAGGTGATCCCGCGTTCGTCCCTGCCATACGTGCTAGCGCGACTTAGGTCCCCCATTCATCTCCTTCAATGACCTCACTGGGCATCGCACCAGGCCCCGGAGGTATCCCCGGCACATGATCATCCGGGAACAGGGCTGGCGCCGGTTCCATGCGCATTTCCGGCGGGCGACGAAGTTACACCTGCTGGAGATTAGGGTTCAGGCAGTACAGCTTTAACCATATCGCGCGGGTCCCGCAGCACCCCGCCCCAGCGCATGGGCACGGCCACTGCTTTC
>CAVTDT010000013.1:0-7722 GCA_963733525.1 uncultured Alphaproteobacteria bacterium | reverse complement strand
CCCTCCCGGCTTGCCAAGCGAGGGAGGCGACGGAGAGCGCGACACTCCCGAGCGCGGGCAGTTCTTCCCTCGCCGCTACCATTGGTTTGGCGATGCCAACGACCAGCACGACATGCTTAAACGCCACCTGACGCGAGGTTGGGGCGGCGGCATTGACTCCAAGGGGTATAAGCGTGATGCACTTCGCTCCGCGAACCCGCGATTGGGGTCGCAGCAATGGAAAGCGCATGTCCCGCACCTGGAAGACCTTGCTGCCGCTGCTGGCGGGAGTATTGACGCTGATGGGCTGGAGCGTCGTTTTTCTTGGTGCCGGATCCGCGCCCGATCTCTCAAAGGCGGCGGTCGCGGCAACGGCGGCGACGCCCGCGCCGGCGATCCCGGTGGTGTAGGGTCGGGTCGAGAGCCGCAACGTGCCGATCTGGCTCACCGGCATCGGCTCCGTGCAGCCGCTCAACGCCGTCACGGTCAAGGTCCGGGTCGACGGGCAGCTCGAGAGCGTTGCCTTCACCGAAGGCCAGGACGTGCGCGCCGGCAGATCGTTCTGGCGCAGATCGACCCGCGGCCGTTCCAGGCGCAGCTCAAGCAGGCGATGGCCAACAAGGCCAAGGACGAGGCGCAGCTGGCCAATGCGCGACTTGACCTGGCGCGCTTCCAGACAGCCTGGAAACCAAGGGGTGTCGGCACCCAGCAGAAGCCTCGATACCCCGAGGGCACAGGTCGCGGAGCTCGAGGCCGCGGTCGCAGGCCGACCAGGCCGCGGTGGACATGGCGCGGCTGCAGCTCGATTTCACCACCGTCAAGTCGCCGCTCGACGGCCGGGCCGGGCTGCGCCTGGTCGATCCCGGCAGCATCGTCCACGCCACCGATCCCGGCGGGCTGGTGACGATCACGCAGATGCAGCCGATCGCGGCGCTCTTCACGCTGTCGCAGGACGACCTGCCGGCCGTCCTGGCGGCGATGGCGCGAGGGCGACCTTCGGTTGCCGCCTATAGCCGGGACTGCGACCGCCTGCTCGCCGCCGGCAAGCTGGTGTTCGTCGACAGCCAGGTCGATCAGGCAACGGGCCAGGTGCGGGTTGAAGGCGATGTTCGACAACGCGGACCGCATCTCTGTGGCCCGGCGAATTCATCACCGCGCGGGTGCCGTGTGCGCACGATCAAGAACGCCACGGTGATGCCGCTCGAGCGCGATCCAGCGGGGAGAGAGCCGGCGCCTATGTCTATCCGTATCGCCGGACAACACCGTCGAGGTGCGCCCGGTGACCGTCGAGCCGGTGAGCGACGCCGTCGCCATCGTCGCCAGCGGCGCTTGCGCCGGGCGACCGCATCGTCGTCGACGGCCAGTACCGGCTGCAGCCGGGAGCCCAGGTCGAGGCCCGGCCGGCGCACCGGCGCCACGCCCTGAGCGCTTTCCGAGCCAAGGATCTCGCGCCATGAGCCTCTCCAAGCTCTTCATCCTGCGGCCGATCGCGACGTCGCTGCTGATGCTCGGGCCTGGTCATGGTCGGCGCCGTGGCCTTCGTATTTCCTGCCGGTCGCGCCGCTGCCGCAGGTCGACTTCCCGACCATCCAGATCGAGGCGATCGCTGCCGGGCGCCAGTGCCGAGACGATGGCGGCATCGGTCGCGACCCCGCTCGAGCGGTCGCTCTCCGACATCGCCGGCATTACGCTCGATGACCTCGTCGAGCTCGCTCGGCGACGACAACGCATCACGGTGCAGTTCGAGCTCATCCGCAACATCGACGCCGCGGCGCAGGACGTGCAGACCGCGATCAACGCTGCCGGCGGCATCCTGCCGAAGAACCTGCCGAACCCGCCGACCTATCACAAGGTCAATCCGGCGGACTTCACCATCCTGTCGCTGGCCTTGACCTCGCCGACGCTGCCGCTGACCGAAGCTCGACCGCTACGCCGACGATTTTCATCGCCCAGCAGATTTCGCAGATCGCCGGCGTCGGCCTCGTCGATTTTCACGGCCAGCAGCGTCCGGCGGTCCGCGTCCGCATCGATCCCGACAAGCTCGCCGCGCTCGGCCTGACGCTTGGAGGACGTGCGCGCGCTCCTCGGCGCGCAGACCGTGAACGCGCCCAAGGGCAGCCTCGAACGGTCCGGACCGTTCGGTCGTGCTCGAACGCCACCGACCAGATCATCAATGCCGACTGCCTACAAGACGCTGATCGTCGCGTACAAGAACGGCGCGCCGATTCGTTCTGCGGATCTCGGCACCGTGGTCGACGCCGCCGAGGACACCCAGCAGGCGGCCTGGCTGCAGGACAAGCGCGCGATCATCATCGACGTCCACAAGCAGCCCGGCTTCAACGTCGTCGAGACGATCCAGCGCATCAAGGACTCGCCTGCCGGCGCTTGACGCGCGTCGCTGCCGCCCAGCGGCGAACGTGCACGTCGTCGGGCGACCGCACGCAGACCATCAAGGCGTCGGTGCACGACGTGCAGTTCACGCTGATGCTCACTGTCGGCGCTCGTCGTGCTGGTGATCTTCTCTGTTCCTGCGCAATGTCTGGGCGACCGTGATCCCGAGCCTCACGATCCCGCTGTCGCTGGTCGCGACCTTCGGCGTCATGTATCTGCTCGGCTACAGCCTCGACAACCTGTCGCTGATGGGGCTCACCATCGCGGTCGGCTTCGTCGTCGACGACGCGATCGTGGTGATCGAGAACGTCATCCGTCACATCGAGGCGGGCGAGCCGCCGCTGGAAGCGGCCCTCAAGGGCGCGCGCGAGGTGCGGTTCACCATCGTCTCGATGACGATCTCGCTGATCGCCGTCTTCATCCCGGTGCTGCTGATGGGCGGCATCATCGGCCGCCTGTTCCGCGAATTCGCCGTGACCGTCAGCGCCGCGGTTGTGATGTCCGGGGTCATCTCGCTGACCGTGACGCCGATGCTGTGCGCCTGGCTGATCCTGCGGCATCAGCGCGTCGCGCCGAGCACGGCCGCGCTCTATCGGCTGCTCGGAGCGGGCGTTCGACGCGGTGCGCGCGGCGCTACGAACGCGGGCTGCGACTGGGTGCTGCGGCATCAGCGCACTCACGCTTGGCGTCACGCTCGCGACGCGTGGCCGCGACGATCTGCTGCTACGTGTGATCACGCCGAAAGGCTTCTTTCCGCAGGAGGACACCGGCCTGATCATCGGCGTCGCCGAGGCCGCGCCCGACATCTCCTTCGCCGCCATGGCCGACCGAATCCAGGCGCTGGGCCAGATCGTCGATGGCCGATCCCGACGTCGACAACGTCTACTACTGGATCGGGCCGAACCCGACGCGTCAGCCAGGGCCGGATGATGATCAACCTGAAGCCGCTCAAGCGAGCGGCACGGCATCGGCCGGCCAGATCGTCGCGCGGCTGCGAGCCGAAGCTGGCGCAGGTCGACGGCGATCACGCTGTTCATGCAGGTGCGCCAGGACATCCAGGTCGGCGGCCGGCCGAGCAAGACGCAGTACCAGTACACGCTGCAGGACGGCGAACAGCAGCGAGCTGGCCCACTGGGCGCCGCATCTTCGAGCAGAGGCTGCGATCGCTGCCGCAGTTGCAGGACGTGACGACGGACGTCCAGGCCTCGGCGACCGCGGGCGACGCTGCGCATCGACCGCGATACGGCCTCGCGCCTCGGGATCACGCCCGCAGGCGATCGACGACACGCTCTACGATGCCTTCGGCCAGCGGCAGGTCGCGACGATCTTCACGCAGCTCAACCAGTACCACGTCGTCGATGAGCTCGATCCGCAGGTTCCAGATCGACGCAAGCGCGCTCGCGCATCTCTACGTGCGCTCGCCGCTACCGGACGAGCTCGTGCCGATGAGCATGTTCACCGCGGATCGAGGACTCCGTGGCGCCGATCGTCATCAATCACCAGGGCCTGTTCCCGTCGGTGACGATCTCGTTCAACCTGGCGCCCGGCTACGCGCTCGGCGACGCGGTCGCGGCGATCCAGGCCGCCGAGCGCCAGCTCGGCAAGCCCGCCGGCCTCGTTGACCAGCTTCCAGGGCACGGCGCAGGCGTTCCAGGCCTCGCTGACAGTCGCAGCCCTATCTGATCCTGGCGGCGATCATCGCCGTCTATATCGTGCTGGGCATGCTCTACGAGAGCTATATCCATCCGCTGACGATCCTCTCGACGCTGCCGTCGGCCGGGCGTCGGCGCGCTGCTCGCGCTGATGCTGTTCGGCCAGGATCTGTCGATCATGGGCATGATCGGCATCATCCTGCTGATCGGCATCGTCAAGAAGAACGCCATCATGATGATCGACTTCGCCCTGGACGCCGAGCGCGAGCAGGGGCTGTCGCCCGACGGAGGCGATCCACCAGGCCTGCCTGCTGCGCTTCCGGCCGATCATGATGACGACGATGGCGGCGCTGCTCGGCGCGCTTGCCGCTGGCCTTCGGCACCGGCGCGGGCGCGGAGCTGCGGCAGCCGCTCGGCATCACCATCGTCGGCGGCTTGCTGTTGTCGCAGGTGCTGACGCTCTACACGACGCCGGTGATCTATCTCTATCTCGGCCGACTTCGGACGCATCCGCCGCAGAAGTGCCGGAGCCGCACCGGCGCGGCCAGCGGTACCTGTCGATCCCGGCGCACGTGCGGGACGCGGCTCCGCGGCCGAATAGCAGTGGCGAAGCCCGCGATCGGGCCGGTTGACAACCTCGGCGGGAACAGAGCGGAATGCGCGGGTGACTCCCGCAGAAATCGAGTGGATCAACGGGTTGCGGCGGGCCGAGATGAGCGCTCTGCTGCAGCGGCTCCCGTGGCTTGCCGGCGACCTGCTGGAGATCGGCGGCGGCACCGGCCAGCAGGCGGCGATCCTGGCGGCGGCAGGCCTCAACGTCACCGCCATCGACCTCCCGTCCTCGGGCTATCGCGAAGCGCGGCAGTTCCCGATCCGCGAGTACGACGGAAAGCACATCCCGTTTCCGGACGGGAGCTTCGACGTCGTCTTCTCCTCCTCGACCCTCGAGCACATCCCGGACCTCGAGAGTTTCGAGGGCGAGATCGCCCGCGTGCTGCGGCCGAAGGGGCGCGCCGTGCACGTGCTGCCGACCCATCACTGGCGCCTCTGGACTTCCCTCGCGCATTATCCCGCGGTGATCCTATATATCTGGAGGCGGCTGAAAGCGGCGGCGCCGCCGCCGGGTGGCGTGGCCGGCGAGGCCGAGACGGTGCGCAGGCCGTCCTGGTGGAAGGCGCTCTTTCCGCCGCGCCACGGCGAGCGCGGCAATGCGCTGACGGAGTGGGGCTATTTTCACCCGCGCTGGTGGAGCGCGCATTTCGAGCGGACGGGATGGCGGATTTGCGAGAGCTTTCCGATGGGGTTGCTCTACACCGGCTACATGATCGCCAACGGCCGCCTGCCGCTCGCCACGCGGCGGAGCCTGGCGAGAATTTTCGGCAGCGCGACCCGCTGCTTTGTCCTGGAGAAACGCGGCAATGAGTGACGACGTCTACACCGTTCTGGAGGGGCGCGGCGTGCTGGAGATCGCCGGCGACGACCGCCGGGAATTCCTGCAGGGGCTCATTTCCAACGACACCCGCAAGCTGGCGCCAAACCGCGCGCTCTACGCGGCGTTCCTGACGCCGCAGGGCAAGTACCTGCACGACTTCTTCCTGGTGGAGGCCGGCGAGACGCTGCTGCTCGACGGCGAGCAGGCGCGGCTCGCCGACCTCAAGCGCCGGCTCTCGATCTACAAGCTCCGCGCCAAGGTGACGATATCTGATGCGACGGAGCGGTTCCTCGTCGCGGCGGCATTCGGGACGGGCGCGGCGGCGCGGCTGAGCCTTCCCGCCGAGGCGGGCGCTGCCCTCTCCTTTGCCAATGGCATCGCCTATGTGGACCCACGCCTTCCGGATCTCGGCGCGCGGCTGCTGCTGCCGCGGGCCGCGGGCGCGGCGGCACTCGACGCCAAGGGTTTCACCCGCGCGGACGGCGCCGCCTACGACCGGCTGCGCCTGTCATTGGGTATTCCCGACGGCAGCCGCGATCTCCCGGTGGAGAAGGCGATCCTGCTGGAGGCGGGATTCGACGAGCTCCACGGCGTCGATTGGGAGAAGGGCTGCTACATCGGCCAGGAGCTGACCGCGCGCACCAAGTACCGCGCCCTCATCAAGAAACGCCTGATGCCGGTCAAAGTGGAAGGCCCGCTGCCGGCGCCGGGCAGCCAGGTGATGCTGGGCGATCAGGACGCTGGCGAGATCCGCAGCGGCAGCGGCGATATCGCGCTGGCGCTGTTGAGGCTGGAGATGGTGGAGGCCGCGGCCCAGAGCGGCACACCGCTGATGGCGGGGAGCACGCGGATCTCTCCGATCAAGCCGGAGTGGGCGAAGTTCTGAGGAGCGCGGCAGGCAATTGTCGCCGGCGAAACAGTCGTGGCATGCTGGCGGCATGAACGATCTGCGCATCACCGGCGTCTCCACGCACCTCGTCCGCTGGCCTCTGAAGATGAAACGGCGCCACGGCGTCGGCGACATCGAGCGCGCCATGCCCGGCGTCATCGTCAGGATCTCGACCGATGGCGGGCTCGTGGGCTGGGGCGAGGCGGCGCCGTGGTCGGTGTTCACCGGCACCGCCGAGGCCTCTGCCGCCGCGATCCAGATCTATCTCCGTCCCCTGCTGATGGGCACCGATCCGATGGCGATCACGCGGTTCCTCGTCGCCGCCGATCATGCGGTGGTCGGGCATCCCGAGGCCAAGGCGGCTGTGGAGATGGCGCTCCTTGACATCGCCGGCAAGCGCCTCGACGTGCCGGTGGCGGCGCTGCTCGGTGGGATCTGCCGCTCGACTGTGCCGCTCAGCGTCTCGATCGCCAATCCCGATTTCGACGAGGATCTCGACTTCGCCCATCGCCTGGCGGCGGAGGGCGTGGGTATCTTCAAGGTCAAGACCGGCTTTGCGGGTCATGCAGAGGATCTCCGGCGGCTCGAGCGGCTCCGGGCCGAGTTCCCCGCGATCGACCTGCGCGTCGACTACAACCAGGGCCTGGAGCCCTGGGAGGCCGCCGCCAAGCTGCGCGACGTCGACAGCTTCAAGCCGAGCTTCATCGAGCAGCCGGTGCCCCGCGACCAGCGCGCCGCCATGGGCAGTCTCGCCGCGGTCTTCGACACCCCGATCATGGCGGATGAGAGCGTGTTCACGCCGGCGGAGGCGATCGAGCTCGCCCGCCTGCGCTACGCCGATCTCGTCAGCATCAAGATCATGAAGAGCGGCGGCATTCTGCGGGCGCGGCGCGTGGCCGAGATCGCCGAGGCCGCCGGCATCGCCGGTTATGGCGGCACCATGTTCGAGGGCGGCATCGCCAGCGCCGCCGGCCTGCACCTCGCCGCCGCCACGCCCAACATCGCGCTCGGCGCCGAGTTCTACACCTCGACCTATGTGATGGGCGTCGAGGTGCTGGAGACGCCGATCGAGATCAGGGATGGCGCCACCACCGTTCCGACCGGACCGGGCCTCGGCATCGCGGTCGACGAGGATCGCGTCAAGTCGATCACCGTAGAGAGCCACGGCCCTTAGGCGAACCTGCAGCCCGATCCAGCGTGCTTCGAGACGCGCCTTCGGCGCTCCTCAGCATGAGGACCGTTGGAGGATGGCAGAAAGAAAGGACCGCATCCTGAGGAGCGGTCCACAGGACCGCGTCTCGAAGGACGCACGGACGGCGTTCCAGCGCCTCACGCCGTCGTATCGGCCCGCTCCTTGCTGAGCGCGGCCTGGGCCGCGG
>CAVTDT010000012.1:0-3630 GCA_963733525.1 uncultured Alphaproteobacteria bacterium | reverse complement strand
GCCCCTTGTCTCATCCAGGGATGAGTAGAGTCCGTTCCTCATTTGAGCCTATCTGGCTCGGTGGTGCAACGGGACGGGGCGCGGAGCCCCCGAGTGAGCGCAGCGTCCCGTCCCGTTGCATCGCGGGAACGCTGAGCTTGGCGTAGGCGGCGGGCGGCAGATTGCCGAGGCGGCTGTGCGGTCTGACGGTGTTGTAGTCGTCCTTCCAGTCCGCGAGCGCCGCACGGGCGTGGGCGAGCGAGATGAACAAGGTCTCGTTCAGCAGCTCGTCCCTGAGTCGGCCGTTGAAGCTCTCGACGAAGGCATTCTGGGTGGGCTTGCCGGGCGCGATGTAGTGCCATTCGACGTGGGTCTCCTGCGACCAGCGCAGGATCGCCATGCTGGTGAGCTCGGTGCCGTTGTCGGAGACGACGTCGCGGGCCGGCCGCGCTCGGCAATGACCGCGTCGAGCTCACGGGCGACCCGCAGGCCGGAGAGCGAGGTATCGGCCACCAGGCAGAGGCATTCGCGGGTGAAGTCGTCGACCACGGCGAGGATGCGGAACCGCCGGCTGTCGGTCAGCGTGTCGCTGACGAAGTCCAGCGACCAGCGCTGGTTCGGCCCCTGCGGGATCGCCATCGGCGCCCTGGTGCCCAGCGCCCGCTTGCGCCCGCCGCGCCGGCGCACCTGGAGCCGTTCCTCGGCATAGAGCCGGCGCAGCTTCTTGTGGTTCATCTGCGTTCCCTCCCGACGCGAGCAGGATGTGCAGGCGCCGGTAGCCGAAGCGCCGGCGGACCGCAGCCAGCTCCCGCAGCCGGGCACGGATCGACGCATCGTCCGGCCGCCGGCTGCGGTAACGGACCGAGGTCCGGTCGGCCCCGATCACCCGACACGCCCGCCGCTGGCTCACCTCGATAGACTCTGGCGCAGGTGAGCCACGGCCTCTCGTCTGGCGACGGGCGTCACCATTTTTTTGAGGCGATGTCCTTCAGCATGGCGTTGTCCAGCATCGCCTCGGCCAGCAGCTTCTTCAGCTTCGCGTTCTCGTCCTCGAGCGCCTTCAGCCGCCGGGCGTCCGATACCTCCAGACCGCCGTACTTCGCCTTCCACTTGTAGAACGTCGCCCCGCTGATCCCGTGCTTGCGGCAGACATCCGCCGTCTTCGCTCCCGCCTCCTGCTCCCGCAGGATCGCGATGATCTGCTCTTCCGTTGAACCTCGATGGCCTCATCGTCCGTCTCCTTCCGGTCGACGGACTCTACCCAAATCTGGAGGAGTTTTAGGGGCTCAGGTCAGCAGAGGTGCGCCGCTACTCTCGCTCTTCGCCGGACTGGTAATCGGTCCATTGATTTGTCGCGGCAGTCTATCTTTTGTGGGACGTCGGGCGCTTCTCTATTCAGACATGGTCGTTTCACCTTCGATATTTCTGGAGGATCTGCAATTTTGGTACAGCGCCATAACGAGCCCTTTCAGCACCAGCAAAGCTCTCCTTATTCCTGCGATGTTCATTTATATTTGGCTGCTATTGCTTGCGATTGGAGCGCTGGGTGCCCGCCAGCTCGACCCAATCTTCCGAACGGTCGCATGGGCACAGCCCCTTATTAGACAGGGATATACAAATCCCCTCAGAGTGATTGGGCTTGTCGCTACAGGGCTCACAATCATTGTGATGACTGTAATCACAATGGTGATATAGGACGACTAGTTGCGGCGGCACGCGTGGGCGCCGGCCAGCGTTTGGCGGGTTGACAAGGCGTAGAGGACCAGAGCGGAATGCGCGGGTGACTCCCGCGGAAATCGAGTGGATCAACGGGTTGCGGCGGGCGAGATGAGCGCCTGCAGCGGCTACCGTGGGGGCTTGCCGGCGATCTCCTGGAGATCGGCGGCGGCACCGGCCAGCAGGCGGCGATCCTGGCGGCGGCGGGCCTCAACGTCACCGCCATCGACCTCCCGTCCTCGGGCTATCGCCAAGCGCGCCAGTTCCCGATCCGCGAGTACGACGGAAAGCACATCCCGTTTCCGGATCGGAGCTTCGACGTCGTCTTCTCCTCCTCGACCCTCGAGCACATCCCGGACCTCGAGAGTTTCGACGGCGAGATCGCCCGCGTGCTGCGGCCGAAGGGGCGCGCCGTGCACGTGCTGCCGACCCATCACTGGCGCCTCTGGACTTCCCTCGCGCATTATCCCGCGGTGATCCTATATATCTGGAGGCGGCTGAAGCGGCGCGGCCGCCGGGTGGCGTGGCCGGCGAGGCCGAGGCGGCGCGCAGGCCGTCCTGGTGGAAGGCTGCTCTTTCCGCCGCGCCACGGCGAGCGCGGCAACGCGCCGACGGAGCGGGGCGATCTCCACCCGCGCTGGCCGAGCGCGCATTTCGAGCGGACGGGACGGCGGAATCGCCAGAGCTTTCCGATGGGGTTGCTCTACACCGGCTACATGATCGCCGACGGCCGCCTGCCGGCTTCGCCACGCGGCAGGGCCTCGCGCGAATTTTCGGCAGCGCCGACCCGCTGCTTTGTCCGTAAACGCGGCGATGAGTGACGACGTCTACACGGTCCTGGAGGGCCGCGGCGTGCTGGAGATCGCCGGCGTGACGACCGCCGGGAGTTCCTGCAGGGGCTCATTTCCAACGACACCTCGCAAGCTCTCGCCCCACCCGCGCGCTCTACGCGGCGTTCCTGACGCCCCCGGGGACGTCAACTTGAGACTTCTTCCTGGTGGAGGCCGGCGGAGTCCGCTGCTGCTCGACGGCGAGCAGGCGCAGCTTGCCGACCTCAAACGCCGGCTCTCGATCTACAAGCTCCGTGCCAAGGTAACGATTACAGATGCGACGGAGCGGTTCCTCGTCGCGGCGGCCTTCGGCAAGGGCGCGAGCGGCGCGGCTGGGCCTTTCCGCCGAAGCGGGCGCGCCCTCCCTTCGCCGACGGCATCGCTTATGTGGACCCGCGCCTTCCGGACCTCGGCGCACGGCTGCTGCTGCCGCGGGCCGCGGGCACGACAGCGCTCGATGCCAAGGGTTTCACCCGCGCAGACGGCGCCGCCTACGACCGGCTGCGCCTGTCACTGGGCATTCCCGACGGCAGCCGCGCTTTGGCAGGTGGAGAAGGCGATCCTGCTAGAATAACGGGACTGTGGACGGGCTAGATAGACGTCAACTGGGAGAAGGGCTGCTTCATAGGCCAGGAGCTGACCGCGCGCACCAAGTACCGCGCGCCTCGATCAAGAAGCGCCTGATGCCGGTCGAGCATCGACGGCCCGCTGCCCGCGCCGGGGAGCCCGGTGATGCTCGGCGATCAGGACGCCGGCGAGATCCGCAGCGGCAGCGGCGATATCGCGCTGGCGTTTCTGCGGCTGGAGATGGTGGAGGCGGCGGCCCAGAGCGGCACGCCGCTGATGGCGGGGAGCACGCGGATCTCTCCGATCAAGCCGGAGTGGGCGAAGTTCTGAGGGGGGCGGAGGGACAGTGCGTCCTTCGACGCGCTCGCAATGCTCGCTTGCTCAGGAAGAGGGGTTTCTTGCCACTAATAAACTTCACCTCATCCTGAGCAAGCGACCGCAGGGAGCGCGTCGAAGGACGCACCACCGCTCCTCCAACCCCACCACCTCACGCCGTCGTGTCGGCGCGTTCCTTGCTGAGCGCGCGCCTGGGCTGCCG
>CAVTDT010000011.1:0-91690 GCA_963733525.1 uncultured Alphaproteobacteria bacterium | reverse complement strand
GGCCATTGAAGCTCTCAACGAAGGCGTTCTGCGTGGGCTTGCCCGGCGCGATGTAATGCCATTCGACCTGGGTCTCCTGCGACCAGCGCAGGATCGCCATGCTGGTGAGTTCGGTGCCGTTATCGGAAACGCACGTCGCGGGTCGACCGCGCTCGGCGATGATCGTGTCGAGCTCACGCGCGACCCGAAGCCCGGAGAGCGAGGTATCCGCCACCAGGCAGAGGCACTCCCGGCTGTAGTCGTCCACCACGACGAGGATCCCTGAACCGCCGGCTGTCGGTCAGCGTGTCGCTCACGAAGTCCATCGACCAGCGCTGGTTCGGACCTTGCGGGATCGTCATCGGCGCCCTGGTGCCGAGCGCCCGCTTGCGCCCGCCGCGGCGGCGCACCTGGAGCCGTTCCTCGGCATAGAGCCGTCGCAGCCGTTTGTGGTTCATCCGCGTTCCCTCACGTCCAAGCAGGATATGCAGGCGGCGATAGCCGAAGCGCCGGCGCGCCGCAGCCATCTCGCGAAGGCGAACACGGATCGCACCATCGTCCGGCCTCCGGGATCGGTAACGGACCGAGGTTCGATCCGCTTCGATCACCGCGCACGCCCGCCGCTGGCTCACCAGATAGACTTTGCCGGAGGTGAACCACGGCCTCCGCCTGGCGACGGGCGTCACCATTTTTTTGCAGCGATGTCCTTCAGCATGACGTTGTCGAGCATCGCCTCGGCGAGAGCTTCTTCAGCTTCGCGTTCTCAGCCTCGAGGTACTTCAGCCGGCGGGCATCCGACACGTCCAGCCCGCCAAACTTCGACTTCCACTTGTAGAAGGTCGCCCCGCTGATCCCGTGCTTGCGGCACCGTCCGCCGTCTTCGCGCCGGCCTCCTGCTCACGCAGGATGGCGATGATCTGCTCTTCATTGAACCTCGATGACCGCATCGTCCGTCTCCTTCTGGTCGACGAACTTACTCAAATCTGGAGGAGATTCAGGGGCTCACGTCACCACCACCGTTGATCTGGGCCGGAGTTGAGGAGAAACATGATGGCGCGAGCCGCGATCAAGCCGACTGGTGTCGAGTTCCCGTTCGGCGAGGAAGAGTTGATCGTCACCAAGACGAATCTCAAAGGTCACATCACCTACGCCAACGATGTGTTCCTCCGGCTGTCGAAATATCCACTGAAGGAAGTGATCGGCGCGCCACATAGCCTGATCCGTCATCCGGATATGCCGCGCTGCATATTCAAGCTTCTCTGGGACACCATCCAGGCGAAGAAGGAAATATTCGCATATGTGGTGAATTTGGCGTCCGACGGCGCTCACTATTGGGTCTTCGCTCACGTCACTCCCACGCTCGATGCCCAGCAAAGCGTCGTCAGCTTCCATTCCAACCGACGCAAGCCGACTCCCGCTCAGGTCGACAAGATCAAGGATCTGTATGCGGCGCTGCGAGCCGAAGAGAGCCGAAACGATAGTCGCAAGGAAGGCATGTTGCGCGGCTACGAGCTGCTGATCAGCAAACTTAGAGATAAGGGCCTCGACTATGATGAATTTATCTTCGCTATCTAAAGCGACATTTTCGATAGCGGCGGCCGGCGGCAGCGTTGCTGCCGTCGGCATCGCGCGCATTCTCCTCGGGCCGCTGGTGGCCCCTTGGGACACGGTGATCGAATTCGTATCCGTGGGAGCGCTGCTCGGCCTTGCTGTCTGGTCGTTGCGGCAGGCTGCCCGCCACATCCGTGTGGCTTCGGACGTTTGCGAGCGCGCGTCGCGCGGCGATCTTGAGGCGCGCACCCCTCCTACGCGCGACCGGGGAGACCTGGGCAAGCTGCAGACCAAGCTCAACGACATGCTCGATATTATCGATGCGTTCGTGCGCGAGGCGTCCGCGTCGATGGAGTATGTCAGCCGTGGGAAGTGCTTCCGCAAGGTCCTGGTGCGTGGCCTCCCGGGCTCGTTCCGCAACGGCGCGACGGTGCTCAATGCCGGAACCAATGCTATGGACCACAGAGTGCGCGAACTCGCTCGCGTGGCACAAGGCTTCGGCGCCAGTATGGACAATGTCGCCAAGACATTAGGTGTGGCGGCGACCGATCTCCGGTCGGACGCTGAATTGATGGCCGCGTCGGCGGAGGAGACCAGCCGTCAGTCGACCGCCGTTGCGGCGGCCTCGGAGCAAGCGTCCACCAACGTGCAGACGGTAGCGACCGCGGCCGAAGAGCTCTCGGCATCGATCGCCGAAATCGGACGGCAAGTGGCCCGGTCGACGAGTAGCACCAACCAAGCCGTCGACGAGGCCGATCGCACTAATGCTGAGATCCAGCACCTCGCCGACGCGGCGCAGCGGATCGGCGATGTCATCAAGCTCATCAATGATATTGCCGGGCAGACCAATCTGCTCGCCCTGAATGCCACTATCGAGGCGGCGCGCGCCGGCGAAGCAGGCAAGGGCTTTGCGGTGGTGGCTTCGGAAGTGAAGAGCCTCGCCAGCCAGACTGCCAAGGCAACGGATGAGATCAGTTTCAAGGTTGCGGAAATGCAGACAGCCACCGGGCAGTCAGTGAGCGCGGTGCGGGCCATTGGCCAAACGATTAGTGAGATCAACCAAGTCTCTACCACCATCGCTTCTGCTATGGAGGAGCAAGGGGCCGCGACGCAAGAGATCGCGCGCAACGTGCAGCAGGCCTCGGCCGGTACGTCCGAGGTGTCCTCGAACATCGCTGGGATCAGTCAGGCGGCGAGTGACACTGGCCAGATCGCCTCGCGCGTGAGCGGTGCATCGGGAAAAATCAGCGGTGAGGTCGACACGTTGCGAAGAGAGGTCGAGAGGTTTCTGGCTAGCATTGTGGCCGCCTGACAATCGGCAAGAGCCGAAGGTGCGTGACATTTACGCACGGTCCCTGCGGTCGGTGGCGCTCACGCATGAAGAGCGCATCGAATTCGGCCGCGCCGCCGACGCATTTTGCAAGACCCTCGATGCCAAGGGGTAGGGCACCTTCTGGTGAGCGTCGGCATCGATAATGCGCTTGTCGCGGACAAACTCGCAGACTGCAAAGCAGCATGCTTCTCTCAGGGAGTGACCTGCCGGACTGGATGCCAAGGCATTCAGGACAATGACAGACGGCAGTCCTGCGTAAGCAGCTGTAGCGTTTGCCAGAGGCGCTGCACAGACTGACATCGATCGTCCCGCGGGGCGCCACGGTTGGACTCAGCCCCGTTGGCGAGACGAGGTTCGCCGACGGGTCGAGGCTGGAGACGCCGATCCGGCCCTGACCATGTGAAAAAGCGTGCCGGTCGCGACTTCCACCGAGCGCCAGGGAGTGAAACAACGGCTTCACACAGCTGTCACCGGGCTCTGGCATGCTTCACGAGCGGGTGGAGAAGTCGGTCGGGTTCGGGCGGAAACCACCGCCGTGATGCTCTGCATCCTCAGCGACCGCCTCCCCCGTCAACGCTGCTTTTGCCGGTGCCGCCATGATCGATGCCGTAGCGCGTATCGACAGCAACCGAAAGGGAAGCAATCGAGCCGTCGGGCGCGCGATCCTGGCGCTGCTGCTTGCTGTCATGGCCCCGGGCGTTGCGACCGCGGCGACCCTGATCACGCGCGAGGAGGCGTCGCTCGCGGATACCCGGATCGCGACCGGCGCCAACCGCGATCACTTGCGCGGGCCGGCGATCGAGCAGGTGTCGCCGGCGCCCGGCGCCATTGTCACCTCGCCGTTCCATCTCGTGATCCGGTTCACGCCCCGGAACGAGGTGCCGCTCGATATCGGGACGGCCACGCTGGTCTATGCGAAGGCGCCCCTGCAGGATCTGACCGAGCGGGTCGAGGACTACATGACCGCGGCCGGGATCGACATCCCCGTGGTGGAAGCGCCGCCCGGCGAGCACTGGCTGCGCATTCGCATTCGGGACAAGCACCTGCATTGGACGACGGCGTGGGTCAAGGTCACCGTCGCCCGACAAGGCGCGGACGCCGCCGCGACGAGTACGCCCGCCGCGGCGGCAGCGCGATAGATCAGCCCGGCTCTCTCAGAAGTCCGGCACCAGTGTGAGCTGCGAGACCAGCACCTTGCCTTTCGTCTCCGGTCCGATCAGCAGCGCCAGCACGAAGATCAGCGCGGCGCCCGACGTCGAGATCAGCATCGGCACCGCGAAGCCCAGCGGCTGACCGGCGGCGAGGAGAGCCAGCACCGGCCCGGTGAATCCCGCCCAGATCGCTCCCTGGTGATAGCAGAAGCCCGCCGCGGTCGCGCGCACCTCGGTCGGGAAGCGCTCGGAAAGATAGCTCGGATTCTGCCCGTAGATCGCGCCGAGGAAAGCGCCCTGCAGAATGTAGGCGCCGACGATCACCACATACGAGGCGGAGAAGAGATAGAAAGGCGTGATGAAAAGACCGATCGCCGCCGGGATGATCATCGCCCAGCGTCGGCCATGACGGTCCGCGATCCAGCCCCAGAATCCGCTGGCGAAGAACGCCACCAGATTGGCAAAGGCGATCGGCATCGCGGTGGTGGCGGCGTCGAAGTGCAGATCCTTCTGCAGATGGGTCGCGAACATGCCGTAGACCGAGTAGTAGACGATGAAGCCGCTCGCCATCCACAGGCAGGCGGTCAGCGTGTTCGGCAGCATGCGGAGACGGAAGATGTCGAATAGCGGCGCGCGGCATTCCTTTTTCTGCTCGCGCTGCAATCGCCGGTTCTCCTTCCAGACCTCGGGCTCCTTGACGTAGAAGCGGATCCAGACCACCGCGAGCGCTGGCAGGATGCCGAGCATCAGCAGGCCGCGCCAGCCAATGCTGTCGTAGAGCAGGCCGTAGGCGGCGCTCGAGAGCAGGAATCCCAGGCTCCAGGAGCCCTGCAGCACGCCGCTCATGAAGCCGCGGGAGCGGGCCGGCCAGGATTCCATGGCGAGCGCCGCGCCCGCCGGCCACTCCGCGCCCATGCCGACGCCGAGGAGCGCCCGGAAAATGAAGAGGAGAAGGAAACTCGGCGCCAGGCCGGCGGCGAAGTTGCAGATCGAATACCAGAGGATGGAGATCATCAGCGGCTTCTTGCGGCCAATGCGGTCGGCGAGCCAGCCGGAACCGACGGCGCCGACCAGTCGCAGCCAGAGGGTGACGGTGAAGACGGCGGTGACCGCGATCAGCGGTATGCCGAAGGACTGGGCGATCGGCACCATGATCAGCAGGAAGATCGTGAAGTCGAAAGCATCGAGGGTCCAGCCGAGCCAGGCCGCCACCCACGCAAGCCATTGCTCTTTCGTCGGCTCTTTCCACCAGGGAACCTGGCCGTCACCTTCTACTAAAATCGACATTGTCGTCTCCTCCCTTGGGTTGGTGTTGTCGTCCTCCCGAATTGAAGATGCAGATGCGCGACCACGCCCGTGGGCGCGCTCGCGACAGTGACGGCCGAAACCGAGGTACTTGCTAATTGTCCTACCCGCTTCCGGGCACGGCTACGGTGCCGTGGCGACGGAGCGCGAGCAGAGCGCCAGCATCCGCCCCAAATCGGCCAACTGGCAACTAAATAAATTGAGAAAGCGGCGGGCCAGGTTCGGCCCGGACACGCGCGCGGGTCCAGATCGGTCGCAGGCGATCCAGATTGCTCACACGTCCGCCGCGAGGGGATGGGATTTACTTGCATGTTCGACGATGAGGTGGCCCCATGTCTGGACGGGCAGCACCGACCATGCCGGCGTCGCTTGGGACGCAGCAGCACCGCCGCGGCAAAGGCAAGAGAAAGCGCGCACAAAATGCAAAAGCGGTCGTCAGCAGACCGCAACAGCCGCCCGCGCCGCCGCAGCCGCCATCGCCTCCGCGTCAGTCTCGGCTCGTCTTCTGCATCCGCGCCGTCGAGGCGGTCGGCCTGGTCGTCGCCGCCCTGGGTTTCTTCGTGAGCATCGGGCAGTTCCTCGGCTGAGGCGCGGCTGCGCCATCTCTACCTACGGCGCGGCCGACCCCCGTGTGCGGAAGTGCCAGTTGCATTGTTTTGGCGCCGGCTTCCGGCTGTAGGCACCGGAGATGAATGCGCCGGGATAAGTTGTTCGATCGAGCGCGTGCACCGCCACGCCCGCCGGGATCAGGAGTGCAATCGCCATCATTTCCAGCCTGCTCACCGGCCGTTCCCGGTGCTCACGTCAATGTTTGCGCGTCACGCGGTCGGGCCCGCTCCCATGAGCCGCATGAGCGGACGCAGGCTCGGGGCTTCCTCGATCGCCCAAATCCCGGCGATGCGCTCGTCGGCCCGGGACGCGCTGCCGCCGATGGCGGCGTTGTCGCGGAATTTGGCCTCGAGGTCGCGGTCGCCGAGCGGGCGCTCGGCGCTGCCGCGGGCGTGATCGACGCGGATCGTCTCGATGCGGCCGTCGCGGGCCTCGAGAGTGACCGCGGCGGCGCCGGCGGACATGGCGGGATCGCACTCGGCGCGGACCTTGGCGCGGAGCGCCCCCAGAACGGGATCGGCAACGGCGGCGGGCCCGAATTCCGCCACGCCGGCACGGCCGCGAGCGAGCGCTGCCGCGGCGCTGTGGTGGATGCTGATGCGCGCGTCACGCTCGGTCTTGACCGGCCGGTCGCCACGATCGAGCAGTAGCTGATCGCCGCGTACCGTGACCGCGACGATATCCTCGGCGGCGAGTCGAAGCCGCTCGCGGAGCGCCAGGCATGCATCGATGACCGCATGGAAGACGATGCCGCAGGGGTAGGGCTTGTAGCTGTTCGAGCGCAGCTCCCAGCGCTCGCCAAGACCGCGGGCAATCTCTTCGAGATCGAGCGTGTCGCCCCGCGACCGCGCCCAACCGAGCCGGCCCTCCAGCGCCGCCGGTGCCGCGGTGTAGCCACGCTCCGCCAGCAAGGCCGCGAAGAGCCCGTTGCGGGCGGCGTTGCCGACGCCGACGCTCTTCGCCGCGCTGGGGAGATTCTCCACCAGGCCGGCGGACTGGCTGGCGGCGATGCCGAGCGCCATCCCGATCTGAGCCGCCGAGAGTCCCAGGAGCTTGGCCGTCGCCGCCGCCGAGCCGAAGATCCCTGACGTCGCGGTGATGTGGGAGCCGCGCGCGTAGTGACCGGGCGAGACCGCGTTGCCGATGCGGCATTCTACCTCCACGCCGAGTATGAAGGCATGGAGCGCCGCGGCGCCCGAAATCTCCCGATCCTCCGCCAGCGCCAGGACGGGCGGCGCTACCGGCGCCGTCGGATGGATGACGGTCCGGAGATGCGTGTCGTCATATTCGAGATGATTGCCGGCGACGGAGTTGATGAAGGAGGCCGCCATTGCGTCGGGCCGCTCGCTGCGGCCGATGAGCGTCAGGCCGGCGGGACCGCTATAGGGCGCCAGCACCGCGACGGCGGTGTCGACCATCGGATCCCGCGCGCTGCCGAGCGCAGCGCCGATGAAGTTCAGCAGCGCGCGCTTCGCCTCGTGACGGAGCGCGCCGTCGATATCCTCCCAGCGGCTCTCGGCGACGAAACGCCCGAGCGTCTCGCCCGCGAACTCTTCGGCGCCGGACGCCATCTGCGCTACGCCGTGCGTATCGGCGTCAGCCCGATTTTCCCTTCGGCACCGCGCCTTCCTTCACCAGCACCTCGTGCGCCGCCTTGAAGGCGTCGAGGCCGGCGGGAATGCCGCAATAGGCCGTCGCATGCAGCAGGACGGCCTTGATCTCATCCACGGTGACGCCGTTGGTGAGCGCGCCCTTGACGTGCAGCTTGATCTCCGGCGCGCGATTGAGCGCGGTCAGCATGGCGAGATTGATCAGGCTGCGGGTCTTGCGGTCGAGCGTCGGGTCGCCCCATGCCCAGCCCCACGCCCAGCTCGTGGTGGCGCGCTGAAAGGCCATCATGAAATCGTCGGCCTTCGCCAGCGAGGCATCGACATACTCGGCGCCCAACACCGCGCGGCGGATCGGCAAACCTTTGTTGTAGAGGGCTTCGTCGGACACGGGGGCTGATTCCTGTTCTTCGGTGGAAGCGGGGAGAACTCCTATTTCACGAAAAATCACCGTCGTCCAGCCCCCGGTGCGGGCCGGCCAGGGCGCGATGGCGCATCGCCCGCACATCATGCGATACTGATCAAAGATAGGAGTTCCAGATGAAGACACCGAAGAAATCAAGCGCGAGCGTCCGCTCGAACCGGCGCAAGGCCAAGCTGAAAGCAAAGCGCCGCCGTCAGCGGGCGAGGGCTTCCTAGACCGCCATCGGCGGCCTTCGCGATTTCTGTCAGGCGGTGCCGCGCGGATGTGGCCCCGCACGCTGCGATGAGTTTGGCGTTGTCCCGTATTGCCGTCAGCAGGCGAGCGGGAAGAGCGCGGGCGCCTCGATCAGGCTCTGATGTCGATGAGAAGGCCTGGGCTGTTGCCAGTCGCCGAGGCTTTGCTTGGGGGCGGAGCGTCCGACTGGGTGACGGACACGACCGTGCCGTTCGGATCCTTTACCGTCGTCGTCGCCGTGCTATCCGTATTGGTATCGACGGTGGTCGTGGGCTTGCTGGAATTGGAGTCCGAGCTGCCGCTGCCGGTCGTCTTGGCATCGCTCTTCGTGGCATTGGTCTCGTCCGGCAAGGTTCGATCCGTCGAGGGTAGCGGCGGCGTATAGGTCGCCGGGCTGCTGGCGCCGATGCTGCTCATGTGCTGGCTCTCCTCATTGAGGGTCCCCCAAGGCATCATTTTCGGCTTCGATATTTAAGGTTTGATTAAGATCTCGGCGATGGTACGCGCCCTGTAAGTCTCTGTAATATATGTAGAATTGGTGATTTTTCTGCCAGTCCGGCCGTCAGGACACGGCCCCGGACGCTCACGCCACCCGTGATCGCTCGACCGCGAGCCGAGCTGCTATCATCCCGCCGCCACGGCCAATCGAGGACCATCCGTCTTGCCCGCCGATCCCACCCCCTCCGCGCCGCGTCTACCGGAGAGGCGGGGCAAGCGTCGCCTCGCCTTCTTCGTGCTCGCGGCCTTCCTCCTTCCCATTCTCGTGAGTGCCTGCATGTCCAGTCGTGAGAGCGGCGTTCCCTGGTTCGAGCAGCGCCGGGACGCGACCGGCCTGGCACCCGATCCGGCGGCGACGCCGGAGGCGGTGATCCAGGTCTATGCCGCCCGTGCCGTCGCTTGGCGGGCGGTCTTCGCCGTCCACACCTGGATCGCGGTGAAGCCGGCGGGCGCGCCCCGCTTCACGCGCTACGAGGTGATCGGCTTCGGCGTCGCCGGCGGCGCGCCGGCAGTGCGCGTCGATCGCACCGGCCCCGACAACTACTGGTTCGGTGCCCGGCCGGATCTGATCCTCGATCGCCGCGGGCCGGACGTCGACATCCTCATCGCGAAGGTACAGGAGGCGGTGGGAAGATATCCCTACCCACACGAGTATCGCGCCTGGCCCGGCCCCAACAGCAACACTTTCACCGCCTATGTCGCCCGCGCGGTGCCGGAGCTTCGCCTTAACCTGCCGTCGATCGCCATCGGCAAGGATTACCTGCCAGGCGGCGCCGTCTTCGATGCGGCGCCGAGCGGAACGGGATATCAGGTCTCGCTGCTGGGCGTCGCGGGGATTCTGGCGGCGCTCGACGAGGGCATCGAGGCGAACCTTCTCGGTCTCAACATCGGCATCGACTTCAAGCGGCCGGCGCTCAAGCTGCCGGGGATCGGCCGCGTCGGCACGGCGCCGCGGTGAGCGTGCCGGTGCGGGACGCGCGACTTGAAAGCGCGACGGCGGTTGATTCGGTGCTCGGCCGTTTCAAGGCCGAGCACCGCGAGACCGCAATCACTTAGCAGAGAAAAAGTGCGTCAGGGACTGGGAGAAACGCGCGAGCTTCGGTATGGTGACGTCGATGCATTGGCGGCCGGTGCCCACGCCGAAACAGAGTCGGATGACTTGCGTACCCTGATGAATGGGCAGCAATTCCTCGGTGCGGTGGCCGTCCGTCGCCGCCGCCTTGCCCTCGGACGCCGTCATGGTGAGGCCGACCGTCTTGAACGCGCCCTCGAGCTTGCTCACCGCGACCGTGGCTCCGGCCTTGCCGCCCAGATAGCCCACGAGTTGCTCGCCGAGCGTCGTGGCGACATCACGCTCGTTCGGCTGCGGATCGCCTCCGTGGACGAGCTTGTAAAGTGCGATAATCCACGCGACGTCAGGAACATGGGCAAGTGTAATCGCCATAGTGCTCTCCCGATGCTGTTGGTATCGCCGAGATTGGTGACGACACCATGTTGCCTAGCATGCGAGATCGCGATCCTCCTGTGCTCTAGCTCACAGGAGACGGGCCAAGTCGGGGCCGGGCGGAAGATTGTCGCGATCGGGAGCGCTGGTCAGGACGGCTTGCTGAAGTGCGCGAAGGCCGTCAGCAGCAGACGGATCAGCTCGTTGTGCAGACCCTTCCAGGAATAGATGTCGTACTGCGGCAGGCGCGCCACGAAGGTGCGGTAGAATTCGTCCTGCTCCGGCTTGGGCGCGAGCCAGACCCGCCGCACGCGCTGCAGCAGATCCCTTGCGAAGTCGCGATCGCTGAAGGTGACGTATTCCGGAAAACCCTTGCGGATGGCAGCGAACTTGTCGGCATCGGCGGCGGTCCACGGGATGCCCTGGGCGCGCGACGGACGGGCCGCCACCAGCAGAAGAGCGGCGAGCAGGATCCGTCGTCGCAGCAACAGGGGGCGAAGATCTCGGGCATCGGTCATGGCGGGCCTGCGATTACCTCCGGGCGCCGGCGATTTCAATAGGCCTCTGATCCCGCGCCACGGAAGTTAACGCCGGCTTTACCATATTTGGCTAGCGTTTCCAGCGCCGCGGCCCGCGCGGCCGCATCTCCGGAGCCTGCCGATGGCGAACCAAGTTCAGCTCGTTGTGGCCACTCCCTGCTTCGGCGGCCAGGTGTCCAGCATCTATTGCACGTCGATGATGCGGCTGCAGAACGCGCTGCGTGCCCAGGGCGACATCAGGCTCAAGCTGGAGATGCAGCAGAACGACGCGCTCATCACGCGGGCGCGCGCCAACCTGGTGGCGGCTTTTCTCGACGATCCCGCCGCCACTCATCTCCTCTTCATCGATGCGGATATCGGCTTCCAGCCCGAGCAGGTGTTGCGCCTCATCGCCTCCGGCGCCGATGTCTGCGCGGCGATCTATCCGATCAAGCGCATCGACTGGGAGAAGATCCGTCTGACCCTCGCGGCGGGCCGCCCCGATCCCAGCGCCGCCGCGCTGCACTACGTGCTCGAGGTGGAGGACCCCGATCACATCGCGACCCGCGGCGAGTTCGCGCGGGTGCGCGGCGCCGGTACCGGATTCCTGATGATCCAGCGTCACGTGCTGGAGAAGATGTGTGCGCGCTATCAGTCGCTCCGCTTCCGCGCCGATCACAATTACCGCGACGCGCTCGCCGACAGTCCGAACCGGGTGGCGCTCTTCGAATGCATGATCGACCCCGACACCGGCGCCTATCTCAGCGAGGATTTCAGCTTCTGCCGACGCTGGACCGAGATGGGCGGCGAGATCTGGGCCGATCTCAAGAGCCAGCTCGACCACGTCGGCCCGACGACCTACGAAGGCAATCTCGCGACGCAGTTCGTGGCGGCGTGAGGCGAGGGTCCTAGCGGCGAAGCCTGCCGCGGCAGCCATTCAGGAAAAGCGCGACGGTGTCGCGCGGCCAGCTATCGAGCTCCGCCGGCGTCATCGGCGTCCCGAGCCCGAGGGCACGCCGCTGCGGCAGCGCCACCACCAGCTGCAAAAATTGCGCGGCGGCGAAGGTCGCGTTCTCCAGAACGAGATGACCGGCCTGCGCCTCGCCCTCGAGCAGTGCGGAGATGCGGCGCACCGCCTCGCGGCTGCCGCCCTGCTCGGTCACCACCGCCGCGAGCTCGGGAAAGCGCGTCGCTTCCGCCACCACCACGCGGTGGAGCGCCAGCGCCTGAGGCGTCAACGCGGCGCGGAGGATGATTTGCGCCAGTCGGACCAGGATCTCCTCGAGGGTGCCGCCCTCGAACAGTCCGGCATCGCCGCTGGGGCGCAGGCGCTCGACCATCCGGTGCACCACCGCACCGAAGAGCTCGGCCTTGTCCTGGAAGCGGCTGTAGAAGGTGCGCTTGGAGATGCGGGCGCGGCGCGCGATCGCCTCGATGCTGGTGACGCCATAGCCCTCGCTCAGGAACAGCTCGCTGGCGACGTCCAGGATCGTCTCGCCCAGCCGCTCCGCCTCGGCGAGGGAGGGGCGACCGCCGCGACGCGGCGCGCCCCGCTTTTGCGCCGCGCGCGGCTGCGCTTGCGATCGCCACGTCCTCAGCGCGACTGGTAATAGCCCGGCGGATATCCCGGCGCGATAGTAGTAGCCGGGCGGTGGCGCGTAGTAGGCCGGGGGCGGGGCGTAGTAAGCCGGCGTCGGCGGCGGCGCGTAATACGCCGGCGGTGGCGGATAATACGCCGGGCGCCCGGAACGGCGCGGTGGCGATCGCGATCGGCAGGGTCAGCAGCGTCGCGGCACCGACGACCGCCGCGGCCCCCAACCCAAAGACGATGCCACCGTGGTGGTGATCATGCGCTGAGGCCGACGACAGCGGCGCGGCGACCAGAGCAACAGCGACGGCGGCACTCACCACGGCGGCTTTACAGTTCAGCATGGCGCCCTCCTTGGGCTGACGGGCACGCTGGCACCAGCGCACCACGTCGCAAGGCTACTCTGGAAATTCTTGAAACGCAACGGGATCGTTTCATTTATAATGCTGCGACGAAACCGCCGGGCTGCTGTGCGTCGTAACACAAGGGATCGACATCATCTTTTAGAAACAGATATTTGCGGGAGATTGGCCGGCGCGATGGTGGGCGCCTGGCCTGGGGATGCCCGGAGACGGCGGCCCCTATAGCAAACGTGACAGACGCTCCCCAAGAACCATGAGGAGGCGGTAGTGGTGATGGAACGGTGGCTTCCCGTTCTGGGCGTGGCGGTTGGCCTTTCCCTGATGGCGATAGCCATGGTGGCGGAGGGGCAACCGCGCCAGATCAGCCCGCACCTTCGACGATGTCGATGGCGGCCGGCCCGGGCTCCGACGGCGACGGTCCGCCGCATTCGCACCGCGGCTGGGGCCGCCGGCACATCCGCGGCGGCTTCCCGGCGATGGCGCCGGAGCAGCGTCTGCAAGGAGCGCTTCGCCCGCCGAGGCCGGCTTCCTTGCCTATGTCGGCGCCAAGCTCGAGGTCACGGCACCGCAGCAGCCGCTCTGGGAAAAATATCATCAGGCGATGCTGGACAGCGCCGGCAAGCTGCGCCAAGTCTGCCTCGACAACGCGAATACCGCGCCGGCCGAGCGTGACGGCGCTGGAGCGCCGCGACCACATGGAGAAATTCCTCACCGCTCGCCTGGACGCCCTGCATGCGACGCGGCCGCCGCTCGAGGCGCTCTACCAGTCGCTGACGCCGGAGCAGCGCGCGCTGCTGGATCATCCGCACGCGGGACCGGGGCGATGACCGCTGGCCGCGGCACACAGAAAATAGGGAGCACCTTCGTGAGAAAATATACGCAGCTGATGCTTGTCGCCCTACTCGCGCTGGGCGTCTCCGGAATGGCGGGCGCGGCGCTCGCCGATGAGCATCGCGATTTTCACGGCCGCGACTATCATCATCTCGACCACCGCGAGGTCGTGATCTGGCACGGTGGCCACTGGTTCCATGACTGGCACGACGGTCGCTACGGCTGGTGGTGGATCGTTGATGGCGGCTGGTACTTTTATCCCGAGCCGGTCTATCCCTATCCCACCTACATCCCGCCGGCGGTGGTGATCCAGCAGGCGCCGCCGAGCCCGACGGGAATGCCGCCGGCGCAGTTCTGGTACTACTGCGACAATCCGCAGGGCTATTACCCTTATGTCGCGTCCTGCAATGTCCAATGGCGTCAAGTCGCGACGACGCCGGCTCCCGCGGCGCCGCCACAAGCACCGCCACCGCCTCCGGGGGCGCCGCCCGCCAGCGGTAACTGAGGCGCCAGCCGGAGCGCGGAAGACGATTAGTCGGTGCTGCACTCGGCGGCGGGGTCGCTCCACGCCATGGGAAAGCCACGGATCGTCCATTCATCGGTCCAGCTGAACTGCTCGACCGCCTCGCCGCAGATGTCGCCGATGAGGTCATCGGCGTCGCCGGGCGAGAGCACGCCGAGATCGAGATCAAGAACATGGTCCTGCGGCTCGATCCGGAAATCGACGATCGCAAGCCGATCCTTGAGATGAGCGGCGAAGGCACGGAGATTGTCGACGTCGGTGGCGGCCCACGCCGGGCAAAGCGGCAGCAGCATCGGGACGAGAGCGAGGACGGCAATAGAGCGCATGCGGGTCAACCCGGCCGCGCCTCGTGCAGAGCCTCCAGTACGCCCGGTTTGCCCGCTGCCCAGCCGGCCGCGTCCTGCCCGGTGAAATCCCGCTTGCCGACATCGGCACCACTCTTCAGGAGCAGCCGCACCACCGCGACCTGACCGCGGCCGGCGGCCATCATCAGCGGCGTGATGCCTTGCTTGTTCTCCTCATTGACCGGCGCCTTCGCCGCCAGCAGCAGGGTCACGAGCTCGACATTGCCGCGATCGGCCGCCCAATGCAGGGGTGTATTGCCGAGCTTGTCGCGAAACTTCACGCTGGCGTCGTGGTCGATCAGCAGCTTCGCCATGGCCGTATTGCCCAGCATGGCCGCATAGGTGAGGGCGGTGCGGCCGGTCTTGTCGGCGGTGTCGGGCTGATCGCCCGCGGACAGGCGCTTCTGGACTTCGTCGATCTTGTTCTGCGAGGCGGCGGTGGGGAGCGCGTCGGAATTGTCGCCGAATTGGAATCCACCGCCGCCGAGCGGAAGCGGGATGACCTGGGGCGCCGCTGGCATGGCCACGGCGCTCGCCGCCAGGGCCACGATCACCATGTATGGAAAATGCCTGCGTAGCATCCCCGCGAACCTCTCCTCCTTTTGCCGCTCATTCTAGAGCATTTTCCTCCAAAGGGGATGCTGGTTTCGGGCCAGAAAATGCCACGAAATCAAGGGCAAGAGCATGTTCCGGCGGCTGCGCCCAAAGCGATCTCCTGGACAGAAGACAGTCGCCATACGCGCTTCCCCCTACGCGGATTCTCGTACTTTTCGGCACCGCGCACCTGCAGCAGGTTATTGGCAGGGCAGCTGGTGGATATCCATCCGGCGTCACGTCAGACAGAGGGAAGATTGCATGTCGGAAATTGTGTCGCTCAGGGAGCACCGCACGCCCGCTAAAACCCCGGTCGTTCTGGTCATCGACGACGAGATGGCGGTACGCCAGTCGATTTCGATCGGCCTCGAGGAGGGCGGCTTCAATCCGGTGACGGCGCGGAGCGGCCGGCAGGCGCTGGCGGCATTGCGGCAGACCGCGCCGGATCTGGTGCTGATGGACGTCGCGCTGCCGGAGCAGGACGCCTGCGAGGCGATGCGGCAGATCCGCCGCGAGCGCCCGTGGATCCCGGTCATGGCGATGTCCGGCAGCGGCGGCGTCGCCGCCGGCGAGCTTTTCGCCCTGGCGATGAAGCTCGGCGCCGATGCGGTGATCGCCAGGCCCTTCGACGACGACAGGCTGCACGCGGCGATCCAGGATCTGCTGCCACGACCCGCTGTCAGAGAGCCGCTCGCTCACGCCAGCTAGTCTCGGCGGATTCTCCCCTTCTTAGCGTGTCGCCTCGCCGGTCGTTCTACGGCATGCTGCGCTCTGGACCTGGTCGCCAGAAGTGCCGGGTTCGTGCGGTCTGCAGCGAGAGGGCACCGGCGCTGCACCACGTCGCTTCCTCGATCCGGTCGGGCTCGCAACTATTTCCGCCTGCTGCTGCCGCTCTCGGAAGGCGGCGTCGTGGTCGATGCCATCTGGGCGGTGACGCCCTATTACCAGGGCACCTGGCAGCCGTTTCAAACCTAGGCCGCAGAACCAGGACGGGCAGCGCGCTCTTCCTCGTCTTGCGGAGCTGAAAGCGGCGTGCGCGGCGAATCCCCCTGCAGAGTGAAGCGGAACATGGTGCCCCCGCCGGGGCGGGCCTCCGCGTTGATCTTGCCGCCATGGGCCTCGACGATCGATTGGCAGACCGAGAGGCCGATCCCCAGGCCGTCGGGCTTGGTGGTGACGAAGGGCGTAAAGAGCTGCCGGCGAATCTCCTCGGACAAGCCCGACCCGCTGTCGGCCACGGCGACCTCCACGACGCCCGCCGCGCGCAGCGCCGTCGAGACGATGAGCTCGCGCCGGTCGCTTGCCGCCATCGCCTCGATTGAATTCCGCATCAGGTTGACCAGCACCTGCATGATCTGCGCGCGATCGACCACTACCGTCCGCGCCGCAGGATCAAGGTTGATGCGCACGCTCACCTTGTCCGGAAGTGTCGCCGCCATGACCAGGGTACGGGCATCCTCGATCATCTCCGGCAGGCTCTCCGGCGCCTGATGCGTCTTGCGGCTGCCGATGTAATCCCGCAGGCGCTGGACCACCTGGGCCGCGCGGATGGCCTGCTGCTCCGCCTTCTGCAGCATCTCGGGAACCCGTGCCGCGGCGTCGGCGCGTTCGGGAGCCAGCATGCCTCGGGCACCGTGCAGATAATTCATGATGGCGGTAAGCGGCTGGTTGATTTCGTGGGCGAGCATGGCGCCGATCTGCCCCATCGCCGTCAGCCGCGAGGCGCGCACGAGCTCGCGCTGCAGCTCGCGCAGCCGCTGTTCCGCGCTGCGCCGAACCTCGGTCTCCCGGCGCAGCGTCTCGATCGCTCCCGTGAGGTCGGCGGTCTGCGCGCACACGCGATCCTCCAGCCGCAAATTGAGGCCGGCGAGGTCGCCTTCCGCCACGCGCCGGCGGCGGATCTCGACGGTCATGAAATAGAGCACGGCACAGAGCGCCAGCGCACTGACGCCGATGCCGCCGGTCACGGCGAATTGCGTCGACCTGGCGTTGTCGGTGGCTGTCTCACGCCGGCTGCGATAGAGATTGCTCTCCTCGTCGATCAGCTCACCGATCGTGTTGCCGATCGCGTCGGCAAGCGCTTCGCGTCGCCGAATCTGTGCGCTGAATAGCGGCGTGCTGAAGAACTCCGGCGTCGATGCTTCAGAGAAAGCGGCGATGAGCGCGAGGGACTCCCTGACCAGTGGCTCAATCTCCTCGATGCGTCGCTGCTGCTCGGGATGGTTCGCGGTGAGGAGGCGGAGCTGCGCCAGCTCGGCGGGAATCGCGGTGGACGTCGCGCGATAGAGATCGAGGTTGCGAGCCTCGCCGTCGCGGGCGTAGTTGCGTGCGGCGAGTTCGCATCTGCGCAGATCCAACGGGAGATGATCGGCGAGAATCATGATGGATTGTGCGCGGTCGAGGGCGTCACCGGCCTCAATGAGGGCTCGCAGGGCCTGATTGGCCAGCAAGCTCGCGCCGACGATCAGAAAAACCGCTATCGCGAATACCGCGTAGCGCGCGCGATCGCCGGCGGATCGCATGATCCTGCTTGCTCTTGGCCCGGCCACCGGCATGGAGAACAATCCTCGAAATTGCCGTGCTTCCTCTTGGAAGCGTCGGCGGGTCGGCTTGCTCCCTTCCCGGTCGCGTTCGGCCAATCACTGCCTTGTCGCTATTCTGCCGCCGCGTCGCCGTTATGCGCCGACACCGCCGCAACCCTTCATTTTTTTTCATTTGTATCCGCTTTTACCTTCCAGTTGCATTGAGATGGATCAATTTAACCAAGGGCTCCGCGCAAGTGACGCTCCCGGTGTCGCGTCAACGACGAAAAGCCCCGCTCGGCTGGCGAGCGGGGCTGGTGTTGCCCGGTTATGTCCGGGGCGTGCCTATTGGATCCGGTGATAGTGCATGGAGCCCGGCTGCATCTGATAGACGACGGCGGTGGATGCTTGGGTCGTTGGCGGGCTCGATGCGCCGGTCCAGTGGTAGGCGTCGGATCCCGGCACGAAACTGGCGGTGACGGCTGGCGGCTACACCGCCCGGTTCCAGTTCGGCGGGTATCCGTCCGGCGCCGGCGCGGTGAATGACTGCTGTGCCGAAGCCGTGGTTGCAGAGATCGCGAGTACGCCGGCGGCCGCGATAGCGAGGCCGGTGACTCCGAAGCAACGGCGAATGCGGATCATCGTTAGCTCCTCTCGAGAGTGGAAACACGTTCCCCGGGTCTTCGCTTGGACGTAGGACTGGTCGCGCTTCCTTCGTGCCCGCCCGTGCGCTCACGTCTCTTCACATCCGCGAGAGACCGCGAATTCTCGCGGGAACGGAGATGCTGCTTGCGAGCCATCCGTCCGCACGGTTTCATCTCAGCGAACAAAGCAAGGGAGGACACCATGACCGACGCAAAATCACGACCTGGCCTGCTGCTGGTGATGATGGACATCGATCCTGCCCGGGAGAGCGAGTTCAATCGCTGGTACGAGGAGGAGCACATCCGCGAGCGGCTCTCCATCCCCGGCTTCGTGCGCGCGCGCCGGTTCGTCGCCGTGGAGGGGGCGCCGAAGTACCTGGCGCTTTACGAGCTCACCGGTCCCGAGGTGCTGCAAAGCGAGGAGTACCTGCGGTGGCGCAACGAGGCCGCGACCGAATGGACGCGCCGCATGGAAGCGGAGTTCAAGGGCTTCGTGCGTAATGTCTACGTGGAGATCTCCTCCGCCGAGGCCGAGCCGAGCTGATTTCCCGCGGTGGGCTTGACGCCTTTCCAGGGTGACGGGCGGACGGGCTGGCGTCTGGCCACGGGCGGAGACCTACGTACAATCCCCGCGCGCAAACCCACGACATCTCCACGAGCGTAAACACACGGTTAACGGTTTCGGTGCATAAGTCATGTACAGGTAACGGTCTCGGGCGCGTCGCACGTTCCGGATGCATCCCTCTCTAGTCGGTTGGGAGTTCATGGGATACGCCAAGCGAAGGGTTCGGCTGGTTGAGCAGAGCGAGGAGTCGCCCGAGCTCGACCAGATCGCGCGTCTCTACCTCGCCGTCGGCCAGTGCCGCCGCAAGGCGGTCACCGACTCCCGGACGGCGAAGCTGTTCGCGGCAGGCCTTCCCAAGATGGCACAGAAGCTGGTGGAGGAGGCCGCCGAGGTCGCGATCGAGGCGGTGCGCGGCCAGCGCGCCAAGCTCCGGGACGAAAGCGCCGATCTTCTCTATCACCTCGTCGTGCTCTGGACGGCCCTCAACATCTCGCCCGACGAGGTCTGGGACGAGATGAAGCGGCGCGAGGCCATGATGGGCATCGCCGAGAAAGTGCCGAAGCGTCTTCAAGGCACCTGAGCGCCGACGGGCGCGGGACAACGGGCGGATCGATCCCTCCGCCAGGAACTGGTCACTTTCTCTGTATCTCTCGTCTTGGGTCGTGCCGCAAATATGTGCAGGCGCGCTCGCGAATTTGTTATTGCGACAAAGGGATGACGACGGTCTAGGCGTCCTAACAAAGCGCGAGGGGGTCGTAACGCCGCGAAACGCGGGCCGGAGTCATGCCGGCGGCGCGGTTCGGGGCGCGGAGCGCGGGAACCTTTCGTTTTCATGGATTTGCTTTTCTCGGTGCTTGGTGCGCGCGGGCGCTGGCGCGTTCTCGAGAAGCTGCTTCCCCGTTTCGTCTCTGACGCGCCGATCATCGTCATCGGCGGCTGCGGCAGCAGCGGGACAACGCTCCTTCGCCGGATGTTGGATCGCCATCCGGCGATCCAATGCGGTGCCGAGAGCACCGTTTTGCTCGATCGATCCATGCCTGTCGAAGAGTTCGCGGAACGTTTCGGCTTCGACGCCGTCGAGCTCGAGGAGTGGCAGCGTGACGCGCGCTCGCAAGCGGAATTCGCGGATCGCTTTCGTGTCGCGTGACCTGGGGCGCAGCGGCAAGCGGATCTGGGCGGACAAGACACCGGAGAACGTTCTTCGGTTCGATTTCGTCCTGCGACATTTTCCAAACGCGTATTTCGTGCATGTGGTCCGCGACGGCCGGGACGTCGCGACCTCGTTGCGGCTCCAGCCCTGGATGAAGCTGCGCGATCGCTCGAGCCCGGACGCCCTCGTGCAATGCGCGGCCTACTGGGCCGAGCGGGTGAGGGCCGGACGCCGCATGCTGGGTCATGCGCGCTATGTCGAGGTCCGCTACGAGGATCTGGTATGTCGGCCGGAGCCGACGCTGCGGCGCCTTCTCGAATTTTTCGGCCTCGCCTGGGACGAAGGGATGCTGCGCACCGATGCCGCGGCGGCGGAGGCAGCCTCGAGACCGATCTTCGCGACGTCGGTCGGGCGCTGGCGGCGCGAACTGTCGTCCGTCGAAATCGACGGAATGAGGCGGATCTGCGGCCCTCTGCTCGGCGAGCTTGGCTATGAGTCCGACCCGGGCTGGACCCGTGCCGAAGCGCCGGCGGGCCGACACCTCCGGCAGTGGCGGCCACGGCGCCGGAGCCGCTGGGAGCGGCTGCGGATCGAGGCGGAGACCCTATGGCGGCTCGTCCGGGACCGCCGGCTTCCCTGGCGCACGCGGATCATCGTGTCCGTGCTTTGCGCCGCCTACTATCTCAGCCCCTTCGATCCGATACCGGACCGTATCCCGGTCATCGGCCATCTCGATGACGCCGCGGTCGCCGGCGTGGCGCTGCTGCTGTTCTTTCGCCTGACGCCTGGGCGGCTGCTGCGTCAGCATCGGTCGTCAGTGACCGCGCGCTATGCTCAGCGCCTCGGGCCTAGGCCGCGGTATTGAGATTTCGCGCGTCCGGCGATTGGATATGCTCGGGTCGGACGCCAAGGCCGATGACGCGGGCGGGCAAGCGGCGAAGCAGGGGGAAGCGGGCCATCAGGCGAAGCATCATCGGTGGCGTGAGCTGCCGCTCCGACTGCTCCAGCACCCGGGTCACCACGCGATTCTGTACCAGCACCTGCAGTCGCTGGGTGACGTAGGTTGGAAACCAGCGGCGCCGCTGTACTCGGCGCAGATCGCCTGTGGTGACGGGACCCGCACGCAGGGGAACCGACAGGAGATTGGCAGCGGCGACCGCATCCTGGATCGCAAGGTTGATCCCGACCCCGCCCACCGGCGACATCGCGTGGGCGGCATCGCCGATGCAGAGAAGGCCGGGCCTGTACCACCGCCGAAGCCGGTCGACCTTCACCGTGAGCAGCTTGATGGCATCCCAGTCGTCGAGCACATGCACCTGATCGCGGGCGAAAGGCGCCAGCCGCGCGACGCTGTCGCGGAACGTCGCCAGGCCCTGCCGCTGCAGATGCGGCAGCGATCCCTTCGCGATCACGTAGCCGCACTGCCAGTAGTCGCCGCGATTGAGCATGATGAAGATGCGGCCGGCATCGAAGCGGCCCATGAGCTCGGCCGGATCACCGGTGCCGCGCGGCAGCCGGAACCACAGCACGTCCATGGGCGCGCCGATGTCCTGCACGGCGAGGCCGGCGCGCTCGCGCACCACCGAGCCGCGGCCGTCGGCGCCGATCACGAGATCGGCGCGCACCTCCAGCGGGCCTGCCGGCGTCCTCGCGCGCAGCCCGGTGACACGGCCGGCCTCCTCGATGACGTCCGTGACCTCCGCCTCGGTCCTGAGGGTGAAGCCGGGAAGCCGGCGGCCGTACTCGGCGAGAAAATTCAGGAAGTCCCATTGCGGAATAAGGGCGACGAACCGACAGCGCGTGGGCAGATGGCTGAAATCCGCCATCGGCACGGCCGTATCACCCACCTGGGCGTTGATGGACGATGCCTCCTGATGCGGCAGGCGCAGGAACTCCTCCAGCAATCCCAGCTCGTGCATGAGCTCGAGAGTGGAGGGATGGATGGTGTCGCCGCGGTAGTCCCGGAGAAAATCCGCGTGCTTCTCCAGCACCACCACCTCGACGCCGGCGCGCGCGAAGAGATATCCCAGCATCATGCCGGCCGGGCCGCCGCCCGCGATCGCACAGCGCGCCGTCAGGGTTTGCGCCGCCATGCTCCTCCCCGTCGGAACTGCCGTCTCATTGCCCGCGAGGCTATCACCGCCGAGGCGATGCTGTCCAAGCGACCGACGGGCAGCGGCTACAGCAGGCTTTGCCAGAGGCGCGAGAAGAACTCGTGCACGCGGCCCCAGAGCGGCCGATTGCGCCAGGCCACGAGGGTGACTTCGCCTGCGTCCTTCAGGTCGTCCTGGAACATGGTCTCGAGCTGCGTGCCGGTATCGCGGCCGAGAATGACGGCGTCGACCTCGCTGTTGAAGAGAACGCTGCGATGATCGAAATTGGAGGAGCCGACTTCCGACTAGACGCCGTCGATGACGACGGACTTCGAGTGCAGTATGGATCCGTGGCGCTCGTAGATGTGCACGCCGGCTTCGAGAAGGTCGGAATAGCTGTCATGGCCGGCTTCCAGCGCCAGGTCGGAATCGCTCTCGCCGGGCAGCAGCAGGCGGACGTCGACACCTCTGCGGGCGGCGTGGATGAGGTCATCCCGCTCTGCGTTGGTGGGCACGAAATATCCCGTCGTCAGCCAGATCCGGCTCTCGGCATTGCGGATCGCCGTGAGGAGCGCGACGTAGTACGCGGGGATCGGCTGGTCCGGACTGCTGCCGAGAATCTGGATGACCTCGGTGCCGGCGGGATCGAGCTTCGGGAAGAAGCCGGCATCCGGCAAAGCCGCGCCGCCTTGCTTCTGCCAGGTGTCGAGAAAGAGATGCTGCAGTTGCGCCACGACCGGACCCTCGACCTTGATGTCGGTGTCGCGCCAATAGAGGGTGGTAGTCTCGCGCTTGGCGGTCTCGCCGGCAAAGAACTTCTGCGTCGGCGGGTTCATATAGACCTTGCTCAGGTTGACGCCGCTCACGAAGGCGACCCGCCCGTCGACGACGAGGATCTTTCGATGGTCGCGGTCATTGATCGAGGTTGGCACGCCGCCATCGAGCGGGCTGACGGGATGGAAGTCGACGAGGTGCGCGCCCGCCGTCTTCAAACGATCGAAGAGCGCCGTCGGCGTGTCGTCGGAGCCGATGCTGTCGTAGATCAGATTGACCTGCACGCCGCGCTGCAGCGCCTGGACCAGCAGGTCGCTGAGGCGGGCGCCGTTGTCATCGATGTCCTCGAAGATGAAATATTCGAGATTGATGCGGGCCTTGGCCGCGCGCATGGCGGCGAACATCGCCGGGATCGTCGCCTTGCCGTCGCGGAGCAGCGTCACTTTGTTGCCGGCGACCAGCGGCGCGTCGTCGAGAGCCGCCTCCAGGGCGAGATGCCGCTCCAGCACGGTCGCGTTCTGCGAGTCCTGCTGCAGCTTCGCGAGCACGGCCTTGCTCTGGCTCTCGCTCAGCGGGCCGCGCGCGCCCACCACGCTGGGAGCCGCCGCTGTCGTCGACGCCTGATCCACGAGGTCATCCACGTCCGGCGGCGTCGCGCAGCCGGCGACGAGCAGCAGCAGCGCCAGGGCGGGGCCGGCGCCGTACTTGCGGCCTGCAGGGATAGTCAGTGGCGTACAAGGGAGCGACGGGCGCGCCGCAGCGCGGCCATCGCAGGGATCGATCGTCATGAGCCAATAACGCGCGAACGACCGATCCCGCTGTGGCAAATTTCTTATGATTCCGTGTCGTCCCGTCCGACGCGGGCCGGCAAGGAATTCCGGTGTCGTGACCCGCGCTTATCGCCGCGCGGCAAGCCAGTCCAGCATGATCCGATTGAAGGCTTCTGGGCGCTCCACGTTGGGGAAGTGGCGGGCGTCGGCGATCTCCTCGTAGCGGGCGCCGGGAACGAGGCCGGCGAGGCGCTTGTTCTCGGCGGGCGGCGTGCCGGGATCCGCGGCGCCGCAGACCACCAGCACCGGCAGCTTGACGGCGGGCAGCTTCGGCACGAAGTCGAAATTCTGGATCGCCGCCGCGCAGCCGAGGAAGCCCTGCGGCGTGGTGGCGGCAACGGTGTCCCGCAGCTGCTTCCAGCGCGCCGGCTTGCTGGGCTTGAAGGCTTCGGTGAACCAGCGCTCCATGGTGCCGTCGGCGATCCCCGCGAGCGAGTTCGCCTGCCGGACCGCCGCCGTGCGCGGCGCCCAAGCGGTCTTCGCATCGGGAAGCGTCGCCGGCAGGGTGTCGCAGAGCATGGCGGACTTGGCCTTGGCGGCGTGCTCGGTGATGAAGGCCTGGCCCAGCATGCCGCCGATGGAGAGGCCGATGAAATGCACGCGGTCGAGGCCAAGCGCATCGATCGCGGTCGCGACGTCGCCCGCAAGCGCGCTCATGGTGTAGTCGCCCGGCACCGGATCGCTGCCACCATGGCCGCGCATGTCGAGACGCAGCACGCGATAGCCGGCGGCGAGCAGGGGCGGCAGCTGCTCCGCCCACATGCCGCTGTCGGAGGCGAGCGAGTGGGTGAAGCAGACGACTTGACCGGATTCCGGGCCGGTCAGGTCGTAATAGAGGCGACGTCCATCAAGGAGCAGCAGCATGGGTCGGTTCCTCCCGGGTTATGCGTGGAACAGGAGATAATAGAGCACATAGAGCCAGCTGAAGAAGCCGTCGATGATCGTCCAGAGCACGCTGTGGGTCCGCGACCAGGCGATCGCGATGGCAAGCGCGTTGCCGAAGCCGATACCGTAGGTGAAGCTCGCGCGATAGTAATAGCCGGCCATGTCCGTTCTCCCGCAATTTGCCAAAGGTCTGCCGCGAGCTTAGTCGATCGCGCCGGGTTTGGCTCGCTGAACGGCCCGATCTGATTGCTCCGGCGCGGCGGAGCGTGCTAAGGCACCTCCCGGCGCGCGGAGGGACGAGTACGGTATGACCGGAGCGGCGGTGGAGCGTGACGGGACGGAGCCCGCGCCGACAACGCCGCCCGTCGGCCTTGGCCTGTTGTTCACTTCCTTCCTTCGGATCACTCTCTCGGGATTCGGCGGCACGCTGCCCTGGGCCCACCGCGTTCTCGTCGACGATCGACGCTGGCTGACCCAGCGCGAGTTCGTCGACGCCCTCAGCCTCTGCCAGTTTCTGCCCGGCCCGAACGTGGTGAACCTCTCTATTGTCGTGGGGCAGCGCTTTCGCGGTGTCGCCGGAGCATTGTCGGCCTTTGCCGGGCTGGTGGGAGCGCCCTTTCTCATCGTCCTCGGTCTGGGCATGCTCTATGGGCGCTACGGCCATGTGCCGGTGATGGACCGGGCGCTGGCCGGCATCTCGGCCTCGGCGTCGGGACTGGTCTGGGCGATGGGGCTGCAGATGGCGCGGCACTTCGCTCGCATTCCCCGCGCGGTCATTGTCACACTCATGGGCTTCTTCGCAGTCGGCATCATGCAGTGGCCGATCCTGCCGGTGATCCTGGTGCTGACTCCGCTCAGCGTCGCCGCCGCCTGGTGGTGGCGCAAATGAAGGAGCAGGTATCGCTGTGGGCGATCGCGCTGCTGTTCGGCTCGCTCTCCCTGGTGGCGGTCGGCGGCGCCAACGTGGTGGTGCCGGAGATGCACCGGCAGGCCGTCGACATCGGCAATTGGATGACCGACGCGGAGTTCGCCAATCTCTATGCCATCGTGCGTGCGGCACCCGGCCCCAACATGCTGATCTCGACCATGATCGGCTGGAAGGCAGCTGGCCTTCCCGGCGCGATCGTCGCGACGGTGGCGATGTGCGGGCCCTCCTGCCTGCTGACCTACGGCGTCACGCGGGTGTGGCAACGCTATCGGCACACGCGCTGGCGCGCTGTGGTGGAAGCGGCGCTGGCGCCGGTGACCGTGGGGCTGGTGCTGGCGAGCGCCCTCGTGCTGACGCAGGCGGCGGACGCGAACTGGCGCGCGGTAGTGGTGACCGCCGTCACCGCGGCGGTGGCTCTCGGTACGCGCCTCAACGCGCTCTGGGTGCTCGCCGCGGCGGGCGCCCTCGGCGCTCTGGGCGCGCTTTAGGCAATCGCCGCGCGCTCGATGAGGGCGCGGCAGTCGACGCCGGCGGGCAGCGTGCCGAGCGCCGCCGGCGCGCCGCTCGCCAGCCGGGTCGTGCAAAAAGCGTCGGCAAGGGCAGGGGGCGCGTGGCGGATCAGCAGCGCCGCCTGCAGTCCGAGGGCGATCCGCCCCACCAGGCGGCGCGCCAGCCCTTCCTCCGCCGTCGCAGCACCGGCGAGCTCGCTCTCGAGGCCCGCGAGGAACGCGTCGAACGCCGCGTGGCCGCCTTTCGCGCGCGCGAGCTCGGCGCGGAGCTGGTCGATCGCCTCTGGCGAGCGGCCCATCACCCGCCGCACGTCGAGGGCGATCACGTTCGCCGAGCCCTCCCAGACCGAGTTCACCGGCGCCTCGCGATAGAGGCGCGGCATGATGCTCTCCTCGACATAGCCGTTGCCGCCGAGCACCTCCAGCGCCTCCAGCACCACCGCCGGCGCCCGCTTGCAGGTCCAGTACTTCGCCACCGGCGTCAGCAGCCGCGCCAGCAGCGCCTCCGCCGGATCGCTCTCGCGGTCATAGGCGGCGGCGAGCCGCAGTGCGAGGCTCGTGGCTGCCTCGCTCTCGAGCGAGAGATCCGCCAGCAGATTGGTCATCACGGGCTGGTCCACCAGCTTGCGCTGGAACGCCGTGCGATGGCTTGCGTGGTGGATCGCCTGGGTCAGCGCCTGGCGGATGAGGCCGGCGGAGCCGATGGCGCAGTCGAGGCGGGTGAGGTTGCTCATCTCGATGATGATGGGGATGCCGCGGCCCTCCTCGCCGATGAGCCACCCCCAGGCATCGGCAAGCTCCACTTCCGAGGAGGCGTTGGAGCGGTTGCCGAGCTTGTCCTTGAGGCGCTGCAGATGCAGGCCGTTGCGCGCGCCGTCCGGCGTCCAGCGCGGGACCAGGAAGCAGCTCGGCCCCTTCGGCGCCTGCGCCAGCATCAGGAAGGCATCGCACATCGGCGCCGAGAGGAACCACTTGTGGCCGGTGATGCGGTAGGCGCGACCGCCGTCGCCGGCGGGCACCGCCTGAGTGATGTTGGCGCGGAGATCGGAGCCACCCTGCTTCTCCGTCATGCCCATGCCGACGAGGGCGCCGGTCTTCCCGGCCGCCGGCCGGAAGCGCTGATCGTATTGACGGGAGAAGATCCGCGGCAGCCATTCCGTGGCGAGCGCGGCGTCGCGGCGCAGCGTCGGCACCGAGCCATAAGTCATGGCGATCGGGCAATAGGCGCCGCTCTCGATCTGCGTCAGCATGAAGGTGCCGGCAGCGCGCGCGACATGCGCGCCGGGCTTGGGATCGGACCACGGCGAGGCATGCAGGCCGTGGCGAACGCCAAGTGCCATCATCGTGTGCCATGCCGGATGGAACTCGATCTCGTCCCGGCGATTGCCGAAGCGGTCGAAGCTGTGAAGCTCCGGCGAATGGCGGTTGGCGGCAAAGCCGGCCTCGATCGTCTCCGCCCGCCCGAGCTCGGCACCGAGGGCGTCGAGCGCGGGCTCCGCCCAGGCCGCGCCTTCGCGACGGACGGCGTCGCGGAGCGCGCGATCGCCGGCGAAGAGGTTGTAGTCCGCCAATGGCGGCGGCTGATTCAGGACCACAGGGGTCGGCGCGTCAGAGATGGTGGGCGAGGGGTCGGCCGGCATCGTCGGTCCTCCCGATCGTACGGGTAAGCCTGTGGTCGCCAGACTAGCACGGCCGGCGCCGACGGCGCTCAGGCGGCGACGGTGCGCGCGAGCGGGAACTGCAAGGTGACGGTGGTGCCCTGGTTGGGCGTGCTGTCGATCCAGAGCTTGCCGCCGTGCAGCTCGACCATCGCCTTGGCGATCGGCAATCCCAGGCCGGTGCCGGCATAGCGGCGACTCAGGCGGTTGTCGACCTGACCGAAGGGTGTCAGCGCCACCTGGATATCGGCGCTCGTCATGCCGATGCCGCTGTCCACCACCGTGACCAAGAGGCTGCCGTCCGGCAGGAGCCGACCGGAGACCGCCACGTGGCCGGCTTCGGGGGTGAACTTCACCGCATTGGAGACCAGGTTCAGCAGGATCTGCCGCAGCATGCGCTCGCTGCCCCGCAGCAGCAGCGGCTTGGCGCCCACGTCGGCGGTGACCGCGATGTCCTTCTCAGTCGCCATCGGCGTGACCAGCCGGAGCGCGTTGTGCAGCACTTCCGCGACGTCGACATCGGCTTCGTGATCGAGCACCGCGCCGCCGGCCTCGATCTTGGAGATGTCGAGGATGTCGCTGATGATGCTGAGGAGGTGGGTGCCGCTGTCGTGAATATCGCGGGCGTAGCTGCGGTAGCGTTCGCCTCGATCGGGCCCCAGCGACTGCAGATGGATGATCTCGGAGAAGCCGATGATGGCGTTGAGCGGCGTGCGCAGCTCGTGGCTCATGTTGGCGAGAAAGGCCGACTTGGCGCGGTTGGCGCGCTCGGCCTCCTCGCGCGCCACGACCAGATGCTCGGTGAGGCGCTTTAGGGCGTGACGGGAGGCGCCAAGCTTACGGATAACCGCCTGGGAGTAGACGATGAGAGGAATGCCGATGACGAGGCTGACGATCCCAGCGGTGCTGGCCACCGAGACCGCAGTCCGCGAGGCCGGCATGCCGTAGAGCAGCGTCCAGACGGCCAGGCTGAGGACGATCGAGCCGATGACCGTCGCCGACGACAACGCCAGCACGGCCATCGCCATGCCGACCCGGCCGATGAGCCGGGTCAAGGCGCCGACGCTCAGCCAGCCATCGCGCCGCCAGCGCATATCCCGGCGGCTCGCGGCGGCAGGCGGCGTTGATGTCAGGGCCGTCTCGGCCATGTCTCCCCAGCTCCCGGCGCACCAGGCGCATCCAGCGGGAATTCTTGGGAGGTTTTCGGTAACTAAATCCTTAATGCACGCAGTGCGGCGGCGGACCTAGCCCCTGCCGCGATCGAGGCTGATCGGGCCGGCGCCGAATACCGCCACATAGAGCATGCCGCCCATGATGGCGAGGTGGTCGTAGAACGCCGTCATCTGAGCGGCGTATTGCGCGCCGTCCAGGCCCCAGAAGCTATGGAAGATGACGGCGAGCACGCCGGTATAGACGAAAAAGGCGGCGCCCGCGCAGCGCGCGCGCAGGCCGAGGATCAGCATCGCACCGCCACCGACCTCCAGCGCTGTGGCGGCCCAGGCGAGGACCAGGGGAAGGGGCAGATGATGGCTGGCGATATTGTCGACGGTCCGCGCGATGTTGCCGACCTTGCGGATTCCCGAGGTGAAGAAGATGGCGGCAAGGAAGATGCGTCCGACCAGCAGGGTCCAGGATTTGATCTCGAACATGTATGGGGGCTCTCGGAATATGGTGGCGTGGGCATTCCAACCAGCAGAAGGGCTGCCGCCAGAACTCTTGTCCCGGCGGAATTATGGTATAGCGTGCCGCGATAGTACTACGACAGTGGGTTCACCGTTCATTCCTCCACCATGACAACCGGGAATTCCTCCAACGCGTCGCCCCCTGCCGGACCGCCGCCTGACACCTCGCGGCCGAGCGCTGCTTTCCGGCCGGCCATGGTGGTGACGCCAACCTTCGGCGCGCCGGCGCCGACCGGGACCGCGGCCGCACCACTGCCGGAAACGGCTCGCGATCTGCTTGCCCGTCTCCGGAAGCTCCACGCCGATGGCCGCGTCGCCATCGAGGTCGACGTGAAGCGGCTGATGCATATGGACAGCCCCGTGGGCTTCGAGGCGGAGAGCAACCAGTGGGTATATGGCCTGCTCGCCCTCACCGCGGCGCTCTGGTACTTCCTCGGCTACAAGATCGGCCTCGCTGCGGCGGCGGTCAGCGTCGCGCTCTACCTGTCCCTCGGCAAGATGTACGTGCGGCGCCGAATCGCGCGCAGGGTGCGCGGAAGGGCGATGGATGACGAAGAGCATTGGCGCAAGCTCTGGGATTTCGGCGGCGTGACGTTGCGGGACACGGCGGAAATCGGTGAGGGCGCCCGCTGCGCAGCGCCTACAGATAACTGGATGGAATTCGTTCGCCGCCGCGCCCGCAACTGATCGCGGCATCCGCGCCCTCAAAGCAAATCATGGCGTTCTCGCCACAATCGTGAACCCCTCGAGTCGCGGGAATCGCCGAGTTGACGCATCGATGTCACGTCATCCCAGCGATGTCCGGCGCGACGGTTTCTGATATAAGGCGCCATGCAAATCTATTGGTGAGGACGCGCATGGTTCGCAAATCTGCACTGTTCGTCCTGGCGGTGGGTGCTCCCCTTGTGCTCTCCGCCTGTGGCGATACCACGGAAGATCGCGCGGCGAGCGGCGCCGGTATCGGTGCCGCCGGCGGCGCGGTGGTCGGCGCCGTGACGGGCATCGGCCCGGTCGGCGGCGCGCTGATCGGCGCGGCGGTTGGCGGTGCCGCCGGAGCGCTCACGGATTCGAGTCAGGTCAATCTGGGCAAGCCGGCCTGGCGCAGCGGCTCGCCCTCGGGGACATCGACTTCCGCCAATCCGCCGCCGCCACCGGCGGCGGGTACGCAGACCGCAAGCATCGAGCCGATCGCGCCGACCACGTCTTACGATCCGACGACGGTGCGGAACATCCAGGCGGGGTTGCAGCGTCTGGGCTACGATCCGGGCCCGGCGGACGGCAATTTCGGATCGCGAACCGATACCGCGATCCGCCGCTACCAGCAGGATAACCACTTGCCGGTGGATGGCGTGCCGACCGCCTCGCTCTGGGAGCAGATCCGCGCCAAGATCAACGGCTGACGTCTAATCCGGACGACCTGACGCGGCGCGGCCTCCCGGTCGCGCCGCGGCCGGTCCAGCGGTCTGGCGCGGCTTTCCGCCGCCCTCTATGGTCGAGCAATCGAGGCGGATTGGGGGCGGCCATCTCGAGTTCTCCGACCGAGACCGATCACCGCGGCCATCACATCGGCCGGGCGGTCTTCTACATGGTGCTCGCGATGGTGCTGATCCCCTGCCTCAACGCCGGGGCGAAGTACCTGACGCCGCGCTATTCCACCATCGAGATCACCTGGGCCCGCTACGCCGGGCATTTCGTCTACATGGTGATGGTCTTCATCCCGCAGCGGGGCTGGCGGCTCTTTCGCACGACCCACCTCAAGGCGCAGATCCTGCGCTCCACCCTGCTGCTATCGTCGACCGCGATCTATGTCAGCGCGCTGCGCTACACCTCGCTGCCGATCGCCGCCAGCGTCGGCTTCGTGGCGCCCTTCATCGTGATTGCCCTCTCGCCGACGATGCTGAAGGAGACGGTGGGGCTGCGGCGCTGGGCGGCGGCGGCGACCGGCTTCTGCGGCGCCTTGCTGGTGCTGCGGCCGGGCTCGGATACCGTGCCCTGGGCTTCTTTCCTGGTGCTCGGCAGCGCGTTCTGCAACGCGCTCTATCAGTTGCTGACGCGGCGCCTCGCGGCGCACGACCCGCCCGAGACCTCGATCACCTATATCGCGGTGATGGGGTTCCTGCTCACCAGCCTCCTGGTGCCGTTCGCCTGGCATACGCCGGAAAGCATCTCGGATGGCGCGCTGCTGTTCAGTCTGGGGATGTTTGGCGGGTTCGGCCACTATTACATAGTGAAGGCGTTCCAGTGGGGGCCGGCGTCGGTGGTGGCGCCGCTTAACTATTTGCAACTCCTCGGCGCGGCGCTCTTCAGCCTGGCGGTGTTCGGCGAGTTTCCGACCGTGCTAAGCTGGGTTGGGGCCGCCGTGATCGTTGGGAGCGGCCTCTATGTCCTTGCCACGGAGCGCTCGTCGCGGCCGCGGGCGAGCTAGGTGGTGGGGCGCGGTGCGCCCGTCGGTTGTCTGCGCCGCTGCTGCACTACCGATTGGAGCCGAGTGTGCAAGGCAAGGTCTGCGTCATCACGGGTGCGACGTCCGGCATCGGCCTCGCCGCGGCGGAGGCGCTGGCGGCGCGGGGTGCCGGGCTCGCCCTGGTCGGCCGCGATCCCAAGCGGGGCGAGGCCGTCCTCGAGCGGCTCCGCGCACGGACCCCGGGCTTGCGCGCCGCCATGCATTACGCCGATCTCTCGTGTCTTAGCGAGGTGCGCCGTCTCGCCGGGGAGTTGCTGGCGGCATATCCCCGTATTGACGTGCTCATCAACAATGCCGGTGCCTTGTTTCAGCGTCGCGAGGTGACCGCGGACGGGCTGGAGCGCACCTTCGCGCTCAACCACATGGCCTACTTCGTGCTGACCAATCTGCTGCGCGAGCGCCTGGTCGCGTCCTCGCCCGCGCGCATCGTCAATGTCGCGTCTCGTGCCCATGACGATGCCATGATGGATTTCAGCGATCTCAATCTGGAGCGGGACTATACCCCCTGGACCGCCTATCGCCGCTCCAAGCTCGCCAACATCCTGTTCACCCGCGAGCTGGCTCGACGCCTGCAGGGGACCGGCGTCACCGTAAATGCCCTGCATCCCGGCTTCGTCGCCAGCCGCTTCGGTGACAATACCGCCGGCCTCTATCGCACCGGCATCGGCGTCGCCAAGCGGCTCTTCGCGATCCGCCCGGAGACCGGCGCCGAGACCGTCGTCTATCTCGCCAGTGCGCTGGAGGTGGAAGGCGAGAGCGGCGGCTATTTCGCGCGCTCGTCGCCGGTGAAGCCGTCACCGGAGGCGCAGGATGAAGCGGCGGCGCGGCGGCTCTGGGAGCTCAGCGCCGAGATCGCCGGCATTGCCGACTGAGCGGGCTACAGCACTCCCGGGATCAAGGCGGAAACCTCGGCGCGGTAGCGCGGATATTGATCGGGGAAAGCGGCGCCGAGCCAGCTCTCCTCGATAAGGAGCTTGCGCCAGAACGACGCCGTCATCAGCAGCAGTGCGACGACGCCGCGCCATTCGTCGAGCGCCACCACGGTTCCCGCGATTGCCAGCAGGACTCCGGAATAGATGGGGTGGCGCACCCAGCCGTAAGGTCCGGTCCGGATCAGCTGATGATCCTCCTTGAGAGTGACGGTGCCGCTCCAATAGCCGGCGATATGACGCCGTGCCCAGACCGCGACGGCAAGGCCGCCGGCGACCAGGACGATACCGAGCCAGAGCTCCGGCATCGATGGCGGCACCACGTGGGAATCGAGCCAGGCCGGAAGCGGGCGCGGCGATGACAGAAGAAACGCGCCGAGCAGCAGCGGAACTAGATACGTCGCGCGGGAGAGCGGCGACTCCCGCCGGCGCGTCGCCTTCGCGCCGAAGGAAGCGATGATCCAGTAGGCGAGCCAGGCCAGCCACATCGCCGGAATCAGGGCGAGATAGATCCGCATCACGTCTGCTTTCCGTTCACTATTGTGCCGCCGGCGCGGCGTCGAGAGCGGCGGCCTCCTGGTCGTAGAAGCCGCCGGACTGCCGCTGCCAGAGCCCGGCATAGGCGCCGCCGGCGGCGAGAAGTTCGGCGTGGGTGCCTTCCTCCACGATGCGGCCATGATCGAGGACAACGAGCCGGTCCATGCGCGCGATGGTGGAGAGGCGATGCGCAATGGCGATCACCGTGCGCCCCCGCATGAGCCCGTCGAGCTGTTCCTGGATCGCCGCCTCGACCTCGGAATCGAGCGCCGAGGTGGCCTCGTCGAGAACCAGGATCGGCGCGTCCTTCAGGATCACGCGGGCGAGCGCGATGCGCTGGCGCTGGCCGCCTGAGAGCTTGACCCCGCGCTCGCCCACATGGGCGTCGAAGCCGCGCCGGCCCTGCCAGTCCTCCAGCGTCTCGATGAATTCAAGCGCGTGGGCGCGGGCGGCGGCCTCGCGCACCTCGTGCTCGCTGGCGCTGGGGCGGCCGTAGGCGATGTTCTCGCGGATCGAGCGGTGCAGCAGCGAGGTGTCCTGGGTCACCATGGCGATATGGGCGCGCAGGCTCTCCTGCGTCACGCCCGAGATGTCCTGCCCATCGATGAGGATGCGGCCGGATTCGATCTCGTAGAAGCGCAGCAGCAGATTGACGAGCGTCGACTTTCCCGCGCCGGAGCGGCCGACGAGACCGACGCGCTCGCCGGGAGCGATGGCGAGGTCGATCCCATGCAGCACGCCGCGGGTGGTGCCATAGCCGAAACGCAGATTCTCGAAGCGGACTTCGCCGCGATCGACGCGCAGCACGGTGGCATCGGGACGGTCGGGCATCTGGCGCGGCACCGCGATCGAGCGCATGCCATCCTGCACGGTGCCGACGTTCTCGAAGATCGCGGTCACGTTCTGCGCCACCCAGCCGGCGATGTTGGAGATCTGCCAGGTCAGCGGCAGCACCATGGCGACGGTGCCGACCGCGATGCGGCCCTCGGTCCAGAGCCAGATCGCCACCGCGCCCGTGCTCACCACCATGCTTGCGTTGAGCGCCGTGAGAGTGATGCTGAAAGCGGTGATGAGCCGGAGCTGGCGTCGGAACGCCAGGGTGTGCTCGTCGACGGTGGCACGCACGAAGGCGTCCTCGTCGGTGGGGCGGGCGAACAGCTTAACCGTCAGGATGTTGGTATAGCTGTCGACGACGCGGCCGGTGAGGGCGGAGCGTACCTCCGACATCCGCCGCGAGCGGTCGCGCATGCGCGGCACGAAGCCTCGCAGCAGCACGGCGTAGCCCGCGAACCACAGCAGCACGGGGATCGCGAGGCGCACGTCATTCGAGGCCATCAGCGCGATCGCGCTGCCGCCATAGACCAGGATGTACCAGACCGCGTTGGTGCCGGCGACGACGCTCTCCCGGAGCGAAGGGCCGGTCTGCATGACGCGGTTGGCGATGCGCCCGGCAAAGTCGTTCTGGAAATAGGTCCAGCTCTGCCGCACCACATGCCAGTGGCTTTGCCACCGGATCAGGTTGGTAAGACCGGGCGCGATCGCCTGGTTGGTGATCATGGCCTGGACCAGCAGCGCCGCCGGGCGCAGCAGCAACAAGACCGCGGCCATGCCAAGGAGCTGCGGCGCCGCGTCGTGCAGCAGGGCCGCCGGCGCATGGGTCGAGACCAGCGTCACCACCCGCCCGATGAAGATCGGAATCGTGGTGTCCAGCAGCGCCACGACGAAGCCGGCAACGAACAGCGCCACGACGAGCCTGCCCGCCTGGCGCGCATAGTGCCAATAGAAGGCGGCGAGGCTGGTCGGCGGCGGCGCCTCCGGCGGCAGTGCCGTCGGCTCCAGCAATCGCTCGAAGATTCGAAATAACGACATATCCAACTTTCCCATCGCCGGTCGCTCGCGCCCGCAGCCACACAGTCGCCGCCGGATAACCGGACGGGGAACGTCCTTAGCGTGAGAGGGGCTGGCAGGGGCAGCTTGCTGGACCGGCCTGACGGGATGAATTTAGCACAGACCGGGCGTGTCTCGGCGAGGATTTCGCCGGGGCTAATGGCAATCGCGTCGCGACAGGCGCCGCCGGGAACGGCGGTTTGCAAGGCGGGAACGACCAGCTACTCTCGCGCAACGATTGCGGTGGAGGAGGACCCATGACGATCACGCTCTATGAGCTTGCCGGCGCCGAGGCCGACCGGCGCTTCAGTCCGTACTGCTGGCGCTCGCGGCTGGCGCTGGCGCACAAGGATCTGCCGGTCGAGACGCTGCCCTGGCGCTTCACCGAGAAGGAGCGGCTGGCGCCGTCCGGCCAGGGGCGGGTTCCCGTCATCGTCGACGGCGACAAGTGGATCGCCGATTCCTGGACGATCGCCAATCATCTCGAGGACGCCTATCCCGATCGCCCCTCGCTGTTCGGCGGCGCCGGCGGACGCGCGCTCGCCCGCTTCTTCAACAACTGGGTCGATGCGGTGCTGCAGCCGATCGCGGTGCGCCTCGTCGTGCACGACATCTGGTCCCACGCGGACGAGCGCGACAAGGCATATTTCCGCAAGAGCCGGGAGGAGCGCTTCGGCATGCCGCTGGAGCAGGTGCAGGCCGACCGCGACCAGCGTGTGGAGCAGCTCCGCCAGGCCCTGCTGCCGGCGCGGATGACCCTGGAGCGCCAGAAGTTTCTCGGCGGCGAGGCGCCGCTCTATCCCGACTACATCCTCGCCGGCATGTTCCTGTGGACGCGGGGAATCAGTCCGTTCCGGCTGCTGGAGCCCGGCGATCCCATCGCTGCCTGGCGCGAGCGCATGCTCGATCTCTACGGCGGGCTGGCGCGCCAGGCGAAGGCGTACCCGGTTTAGCGAAGAGCGCTTGCGAACCCCGTCGACGCCGGAGCCGGCCGCACGGGCGCTCTTGCGATCCTACTCTGAACAGCTTCAGCGCGTTGATGGCGGTCTCGATGACGCCCCAGGCGAGCGGAATGCCGACGAAGCCCCAGGCCAGAACGAGCTTGAGGCCGTGTTGCCGTCGTGCGAGGTGTTGCTGGCCATGTTCGTTTCCTTCCGATCCGCCCTAGAGCGCCGCCTCGGCGGCCTCGTCGCTGTCATGTGATGCCGCTCGATGCACCGCCTGGATGAAGTAGTTGCAGATGAAGCCCACCACCAGCAGCACCGCCATCACGTACATGGTGACGTTGTAGGCCTGCGCCTTGGCGACGCCGTGGTCGATGTTGTACTCGCGGATGTAGTTCACCAGCACCGGCCCGAAGATGCCGGCCATCGACCAGGCGGTGAGCAGCAGCCCGTGGATGGCGCCGACGTAGCGGGTGCCGAACATGTCGCGGAGATAGGCCGGCATGGTGGCGAAGCCGCCGCCGTACATGCTGAAGATGACCGCGTAGGCACAGCACGAACAGCGCGACGCTGCCGATCGCGCCGGTAGAGGGCACGAAGGCATAGAGCACGGTGCCGAGCGCGAAGAACACGAAGTAGGTGTTCTTGCGGCCGATGATGTCCGACATCGAGGCCCAGAAGAAGCGGCCGCCCATGTTGAAGAGGCTCATCAGGCCGACGAAGCCCGCCGCCGCCACCGGCGTGACGCGGCCCGGGAACATCTCCTGGCTCATCGCCGAGGCCTGGCCCAGCACGCCGATGCCGGCGGTGACGTTGAGGCAGAGCACCCACCAGATCAGCCAGAACTGCGGCGTCTTCAGCGCTTGATAGACGTAGACGTTCTGGGTGGTGATCAGCTTCTTCGGCTGCGCCGGCGCGCACGTAGCCCTCGGGCTTCCAGCCCGGCGCGGGCACGCGCACGATGGCGGCGCCGACCATCATGAAGCAGAAGTAGATCGACGCCCATCGCGACGAAGGTCTCGGCGACGCCGACATGAGTCGGCGTCGAGAAGTGCGCCATCAGCCAGACCGAGAGCGGCGAGGCGATGAAGGCGCCGCCGCCGAAGCCCATGATCGCCATGCCGGTCGCCATGCCCGGCCGGTCGGGGAACCATTTGATCAGGGTCGAGACCGGCGAGATGTAGCCGATGCCGAGGCCGAAGCCGCCGAGCACGCCGTAGCCGAGATAGACGAGCCAGATGTTGTGGACATAGACGCCGATGCGCGGACGACGACGAAGCCGCCGCCCAAGCACAAGCGCCGCGGCGAACATCGCCTTGCGCGGCCCGCCTTCCTCGACCCAGCGGCCGAGCAGCGCCGCCGAGGCGCCGAGGAAGAAGATGCCGATGCTGAAGATCCAGCCGAGCTCGGTCAGCTTCCAGTCATCGGGCGCCGACTGGCGTGATGCCGAGCAGCTTGGTCATCGGCAGGTTGAACACGCTGAACGCGTAGGCCTGGCCGATGCAGAGATGCACGCAGAGCGCCGCGGGCGGGATCAGCCAGCGGCTGTAGCCCGGCGGCGCGACCGTGTGCTGTCTGTCGAGAAATGAGAATAGCGCCATGTGAGTGAGCCCCGTCTTCGTTGTTCCGTCCCTATGCTCTGCCCCCGGGGTTAAATATCCCCTCGATTCGACTTAGTTATGCCAGCCGCTCGTGAGATCAGAGCCTAATTCTTCAGCACATCCGAGCATAGTTAACCCAGATAACACTGCAGGCTGGCACCCGCACTTTGGAATTGAGGCATAAAAAGAGCAACTGATCAATTCTCCATACGACGAAGCCGACGCCATCCCACGCAGAGATGAAGTTGTGCGCTGCGGGATATTGCCCATCGACGGCGCGGTATTGTGCGGAGTCGGACCTTACGAGGCGAGGCGGCCCTCGAGCCACTGGCGAAGCTGTGGCGTCAGCGGCTTCGCCTTGCGAGTGGCATCGTCCATCAGCACCATGACGGACTCGGCGGTGGCGGCGCAGGTATCGCCCTTGAAGATGCCCTGGCCGACACGGAAGGAGCTGCGGCCGATGGCGAGGACCCGGGTCCCGATATCGATCTGGCCGGGATAGAAGAGCTCGGCGCGGAAATCGAGCTCCAGACGCACCACCACGAAGTTGGCGCCGGCTCCGGCGAGCTGCAACCTGTCGTCATAAAGAAAGCTCACCCGGCCGGTCTCGCAGAAGGTGGCGAAGACCGCGTTGTTGACGTGGCCCTGCCGGTCGGTGTCGCCGTAGCGCAGCTTGTCGTGCGCCCAGATCCCGTAGGAGCCGCGCTCCGTCGCCGGAGGAAGCGGCCGCTCGGCAGCATCGCTCATCGCCACGATTCTCCGGCGCTATTCCGCCGCCGCCTTGCGCGGCGTCTCGATGGCGACGCCGCCGGCGAAGAGCGCGTCGATCTCGCTCTCGGTGTAGCCGGCCTCGGCGAGCACCTCCCGCGTCGAGGAGCCGAACACCGGCGGCGTCGAGCGCACGCTCGCCGGCGTGCGCGAGAGCTTCACGGGGTTGCCGATGCCGCGATAGGCGCCGTGCTCGACCACCATGCCGCGGTGACGCGTGTGCGGATGCTGCACCACGTCGGGCACGTCCAGCACCGGCCCGCAAGGCACGCCCTTTTCCAGCAGCGTCATCGCGAGCTGCTCGCCGTCGATCGAGGCGAGCCCGGCCTCGAGCTCCTCGCGCAGCGCCGCGCGGTTGACCACGCGGTCGCCATTGCTGCGGAAGCGCGGATCCTGCACCAGTTCCGGCCGGCCGATCTCGGCGCAGAAGCGCTGGAACTGCCGGTCGTTGCCGACGGCGACGAAGATGCGCTTCGTCTTGGTGCGGAACTGGTCGTAGGGGCTGACGTTCGGGTGCTGGTTGCCGGTGCGCTTGGGCGCCGTCTTCGAGAGGAACCAGTTGATGGTGTAGGGGTGGAGCAGCGCCACCGCGCTGTCGTAGAGCGTCACTTCCACGAACTGGCCGCGGCCGGAGCGCGCGCGCTCCTGCAGCGCCAGCAGGATCGCGATGGTGGAGTTCATGCCGGTGGCGAGATCGACCACCGGCACGCCGACGCGCACCGGCGCGCCCTCGGGCTCGCCGTTGAGGCTCATGAGGCCGGCCATCGCCTGCACCACGGCGTCGTAGCCGGGATATCCGCCCAGCGGCCCGTCGGCGCCGAAGCCGGAGACGCGGCAATGGATGAGGCGGGGGAAGCGCTGCTTCAGCACCTCCTCGTAGCCCATGCCCCATTTCTCCAAGGTGCCGGTCTTGAAATTCTCCACCAGCACGTCGGCGCTCTCCAGAAGGCGCAGCACCACGTCGCGGCCCTCGGGCTTGGAGAGGTCGAGGGCGACGCCGCGCTTGTTGCGGTTGATGCCGATGAAATACGAGGCGGCGTCGCCCTGGAACGGCGGGCCCCAGGTGCGGGTCTCATCGCCCTGCGGCGGCTCGATCTTGATCACCTCGGCGCCGTGATCGGCCAGCATCTGCGTGCAGTAGGGGCCGCCCAGCACGCGGCTCAGATCGATCACCTTGATGCCGGCGAGCGCGCCGGCGTTGTTGCTCTGGCTCATGGGTTTTCCGTCAGGCTGCGGCGGTGGGACTGGCGCCTTCGGCGAGGCCAAAGACGCGGGCGGCGAATTGGGGATAGAGCGTCTGCAGCTCCGGCGCAATGGTCCGCCGCAAGAGATCGAGCGTCTCGGGCTTTGGCGCCGGCGTCACCGGTACCGCGGCGGGACGATCGAACTCGAAACCGGTCATGTCCAGCACCTCCTCGGCAGTGTGGCCGGGGTGCACGCTCTCCAGGCGGAAGCGGCCGCGCGCCCTGTCGAAGGCGAAATGGCAGAGCGGCGTCACCAGCGCCACCGGCCCGCCGCGGCGATAGACATTGGGCGGGCTCACGCCCGGCGCGCTCACGAAGTCGACCTTGGGAACCAGGGTCCGGCGCGAATGCTCGGTGCGGAACAGGATCACGCGCGGCACCACGAAATAGAGGTAGGCCGAGCCGAAGGATCCGGGGAAGCGCGCCTTTGGATGCGCGTAGTCGCCGACCGCGACGAGGTTGATGTTGCCCTCGCCGTCGATCTGCGCGCCCGACAGGAAGAACACGTCGATGCGGCCCTGGCCCGCGGCGTCGAAGAGCTCGCGGCCGCCGTCGGTGAAGAGATTGTGCTTGGGACTCTGCTGCAGCGAGACGTACGGCCGGCCCCCGCCCAGGCGCTGCGCCAGGAAGGCAGCGGCGGCGGGGATCGGCGAGTTGGCGCCCACCGCCACGTGCTTCGCGCCGGCGATCAGGCGCAGCACCACGTCGATCAGGACTTCCTCGGGCTACGGGCCCCGGAGCGGCGCTCATGCGTCAGGCCGCGCGACGCTCGAAAACATAGCGCTCGAGATACGTCCGGAATCCCTCCTCGGTGGCGGCAAGCCGCATGTATTCCTGGATGTGGGCGCTGTCCTCGGGATAGCGCGAGCCGAACTTGAGGGGCCAGGTGCCCTTCGGGGCCAGCGCCACCGCCTCGACATAGAAGGCGGGGATGGTGGCGCCCGCGAGCATCTCGTCCTCCAGCAGATTGCCGTCCCTGATCTCCTCGACCGTGACGACGCTCCGCGCCGAGGCATGCGCCATAGTGAAGAGCTCGCGGCGTCGCCCGACCCAGACATTGCCGTGCCGGTCGGCGAAGGGCGCATGGAAGAGCGCCACGTCCGGCCGGATCGCGGGTACGATCAGGATCGGGTCGTTCTCGCCGAGGGGATTGTCGATCACTTTCCAATCCCGACGCACGTTCAGGAGATCGGAGCCGATGACGCCGCGCAGCGGCAGGAATGGCACGCCCTTCTCCGATGCCTGCAGCGCGGCATGGAGCGCGGGGCAGGTGGCGTCCTTGATCGGAAGCGATCCCGCTTTCGCCGCCGCGGCGAAGCGCGGGCCGGGGCCAAGCTCGCCCATGGCGACCGCCGAGGTCTCGATCTCCGCCAGCGCGCCGGCACCGATCAGCAGGTCCGCCTGCAGCGACGAGGTCGGCAGGGTCAGCAGGCGAAGGCCGGCGACGCCGCGGCGAATGAGGGCGCGCGTCGCCTCCATGGCGACGCCGCTGTAGTCGGGCGGCACCACCACCGTCATGCCATTCTCGATGACGGCGACGGCGGCTTCCAGCGGACGCACTATCTCGGCCACGGCTCACCTCTCGACCAACCGCGCAGTACCCAGAAGCGTAAGCGTCCCGCCCGAGTGCGGCAAGAGCGGGCGAGAGACCGGGGCGAACGGCTCCGCGCGGCGGCATTGACCGCCTGGCGACGCCACTTCCACGCGAGAACGTCCGCGCGCCACCCGAATTGCGCGGCGCTGTCGTTGGCACACGAACATTGCAACATCGGTGAGCAGAAAGCCGAGAAAAGAATCAGATCCGGTCGCGCAAATTTTCGTCCAATTGGACACGCCAGCGATAGCCTCCGCGCTGGTGTTGGGATAGATTCTCGACTAGTGATGCGAGCGGGGGATCAGCGCGATGCACAAGCCCGATCCTGACGAGGTGATCGAGGTCGAGCGAGTCGAGGTCGACGACCGACATCGTCACGCTCCTGTCGTCGAACGCATCTATGAGATTGCGCCGCGCGGTGACCCGGCGGTCTCGGCAATTCGTTTGGCGCCACGCTTCGCCGGCAAGGTCGTGCTGGTCACCGGCGCCACCAGCGGCATCGGTCTCGACGCTGCCCGGCGCTTTGCCGCGGAAGGCGCGGCGGTGGCGGCGCTGGGCCGCAACCGCGCCGCGGGCGAGGCGCTTGTCGACGAGATCGAAGCGGCGGGACGGCCGGCGCTCTTTCTGCCGTGCGATCTCACCGAGAGCGGCGCCGCCGGCGCCGCGGTGGCGGAATGCGCGGCGTCGCTCGGCGCCCCCGACGTCGTCGTCTGCAGCGCTGGCATCGTGACGCTGCGCCCGTTCCTCGAGACGGATCGCGCAGAACTCGATCGCATGCATCGCGTAAATGTCGGCGGCACGCTGGCGATCTGCCAGGAGGCGGCGCGCCGGATGGCGCCCGGCGGCAGCATGGTGACGCTCGCCTCGATCTCCGGCCAGCGCGGCAGCGTGCTGCGCGCCGCCTATGGTGCCACCAAGGCGGCGGTCATCCAGCTCACTCGGGTGATGGCGGTGGAGCTGGCGCCGCGGGGAATCCGCGTCAACGCGGTCTCGCCCGGACCGATCGAGACGCCCTTCATCGGCGTCCATCGCACGAGCACGCGCGCAGCCTATGAGGCCGCGCTGCCGCTGAAGCGCTTCGGTACGCCGGCGGAAGTCTCGGCGGCGATCCTGTTCCTGGCCTCCGACGAGGCCTCCTACATCACCGGCCACGTCCTCAACGTCGACGGCGGCTTCAACGCCGCCGGCCTGCTGGAGGCCTGAGCCGAGGCCGCCGAACGAGACCGTTGCGCTCGGCGGCGATCGAGCCCTACCGTGGCAGCCGCGCTACGGGACGGAAACATTCAAAGGACGGGCTCTTCTCATGCTGAGCGAAACCAGCGGCGATTTCCTGACCCTGCACGAGCTGGTCAAGGGCGCGCGCGAGCGGCTGCCGAACAATATCTGGAACTATCTGATCGGCGCCGCCGACACCGAGACGACGATGCGGCGCAATCGCCTGGCGATCGATTCCCTGGCGTTCCGGCCGCGCGTGTTGCGCGACGTCTCGAAGATCGACGTCAGCGGTCGCTTCCTCGGCAAGTCCCTGCGCATTCCCGTGGCGCTGGCGCCGGTGGGCTCGCTTGAATCCTTCGATCCCGCCGGCGGCACCGCCGTCGTCAAGGCGGCGAGCGCGTTCGGTGTGCCGATGTTCCTGAGCTCGGTGTCGCAGCCGGGCCTCGAGGCGACCGCTGCCGCCGCGCCGGACGGCCGGCGCATCTTTCAGCTCTATGTACGTGGTGACGACGCCTTCGTCGACGATCACGCCAAGCGCGCCATCGCCGCCGGCTACGACGCGTTCTGCCTCACCGTCGACACCGCGATCTACAGCCGCCGGGAGCGCGACATCGCGCTCCGCTTCGCGAAGCCCTGGCGGCGCGACGTCACCGGCACGGACTACCAGGCGGCCCTGAGCTGGACGCAGGTGAAGCGTCTCAAGGACAGGTACAAGATCCCCCTTATCCTCAAGGGCATCGCCACCGCCGAGGACGCTGTGATTGCCTTGGAGCACGGCGTGGAGAGCATCTATGTCTCCAACCACGGCGGCCGTCAGCTCGACCAGGGCCGCGGCGCCCTCGACGTGCTGCCGGAGGTGGTGGCGGCGGTGAAGGGCCGGGCGCAGATCATCGTCGACGGCGGCTTCTGCCGCGGCACCGATATCATCAAGGCGATGGCTCTTGGCGCCGATCTGGTGGCGGTGGGGCGGCTCTACCTCTACGGCCTCGGCGCCGCCGGACAGGCCGGCGTCACTCGCGTGCTCGAGCTCCTGGAGACGGAGATCCGGACGTCCATGGGCCTGCTGGGTGTCGACAGCTTCGCGCGCCTCGACAAATCCTATCTGCATCCGGCGCCGCCGGTGCGCGAGACGCATATCCACAGCGCGTTCCCGCTGATATCTGAAGGATACTGAGCGCGGTCGGCAGGGGCGGGGGCGAGAGTGGCAGGGCGTCGGCTCTCGGACATCGTCATCGGACTGAACGCCGTGGTGATCGCGGTCACCGCGGGCGAGCCGCGCGTCCTCACGGTGCGTCGCGTCACGCATTCCCTGGGTCGCGAGCGCAAACGAAAATCCAGTGGCGCCGAGGCCATCGAGGCGCTGCCCTTCGGCCCGTTCGATCCCGAGGGCCACCGGACGCTCGAGCTGGGATTGCGCGCCTGGGTCGGCGAGCAGACCGATCTCCGCTCGGGCTATGTCGAGCAGCTCTATACCTTCGCCGATCTCGGCCGCGAGGGCGGCGTGCCCGACGGTGCCGGCGCGCGCGTCGTCTCGATCGGCTATCTCGCGCTGGTGCGCGAGGCGAAGCCGGCGGGGAAGGGCGAGCCCTGTGGCGCGACTGGTATCGCTACTTTCCCTGGGAGGACGGGCGGCACGGCCGGCCGGCGGTGATCGACGACGCGATCGTGCCGGCGCTCGCCGCCTGGGCGCAGTCGACGCGTGACCACGAGCAGCGTCGCCGGCGCGACGACGCGCGTCCGCACCACCTTCGGCCTGGCGGCGGCGCGCTGGGACGAGGAGCGCGTGCTCGAGCGCTACGAGCTGCTCTACGAGGCCGGTCTCGTCGCCGAGGCGCGTCGCGACCGCGGCTTGGCGGCGGAGGCGGGCGTGGCGGCGCTGGGCCAGCCGATGGCCTTCGACCACCGGCGCATCCTCGCCACCGCCATGAGCCGGCTCCGCGGCAAGCTCAAGTACCGGCCGGTGGTGTTCGAGCTGATGCCGCCGACCTTCACGCTGCTGCGCCTGCAGCAGACCGTGGAGGCGCTCGCCGGCATGGGGCTTCACAAGCAGAACTTCCGCCGCCTGGTGGAACAGGGCGGCCTCGTCGAGGGCGTCGGCGAGTGGGAGCGCGGCACCGGCGGCCGGCCGGCGGAGCAGTTCCGCTTCCGTCGCGAGGTCCTGGTCGAGCGCCCGGCGCCGGGCGTGCGCCTGCCGGTAGCGCGGCAGGGCCGGCTGCGCTAGCCGCTTGACTTTCGTTATGCTCAATCCACAGCATTAATGGCAGCGGCATCCGCCGTGTTTTTTGACGCCAGATATGCTCAAGGAGAGTATATATGGAAATGAGCCCAGCCGAGGCCCTGGAGCGGGGACGCCGATCCCCGGCCTTCGCCGGCCGGCTCGGCGAGATCTACGAGAAGGTGCGGCGGGTCATCCCGCCGGTGAATGGCCGTTCTTCGCGCGCCGACGTCGACGGCGATCCGGGAGTTGAAGCGCCAGCGCAACGCCATCGTGCTCGCGCACAACTACCAGACGCCGGAGATCTACCACGGCGTCGCCGACATCGTCGGCGATTCGCTCGCGCTGGCGCGGGCGGCGGTGAAGACCGATGCCGACGTGATCGTGCTCGCGGGCGTCCATTTCATGGCGGAGACCGCGAAGCTCCTCAATCCCGGAAAGACGGTGCTGATCCCGGACCTCAAGGCCGGCTGCTCCCTTGCATCGTCCATCACAGGCGCCGACGTGCGCCTGCTGCGCGAGCGCTATCCCGGCGTGCCCGTCGTCACCTACGTCAATACGTCGGCGGAGGTGAAGGCGGAGTCCGACATCTGCTGCACCTCGGCCAATGCCGTCGAGGTGGTGGAGAGCCTGGGCGCGCCGCGGGTGATCTTCCTCCCCGACGAGTATCTCGCCCTCAACGTGGCGAAGCAGACGTCGGTCGAGATCATCGCCTGGAAGGGCCATTGCGAGGTGCACGAGCGCTTCACCGCGGCCGACATCCGCGCCTTCCGCGAGGGCAATCCCGGGGTCATCGTGCTGGCGCATCCGGAGTGTCCGCCCGAGGTGATCGCCGAGGCGGATTTCGCGGGCTCGACCGCTGGCATGAGCGATTACGTCGCCGCGCGGCAGCCGAAGCGTGTGGTGATGGTGACGGAATGCTCCATGAGCGACAACCTGGCGGCCGAGCATCCCGAGGTGGATTTCGTGCGGCCGTGCAATCTCTGCCCGCATATGAAGCGGATCACCCTGCCGAAGATCCGCCGCGCGCTGGAAACCATGCAGCACGTGGTGACGATCGATCCGACGGTAGCGGTCCGCGCGCGACAGGCGGTAGAGCGCATGCTGGCGGTTGGCAGGCGATAGGGGAGGACGACATGGAACGGAACATCGCGCCGATGCCGGCGCTGCTGATCGAGCCCACCGTGCGGGCGGCGCTGCTGGAGGATCTCGGCCGCGCCGGCGATCTCACCACGGATACCATCGTGCCGGCGGACGCGACGGCGCGCGGCGCTCTCGCCGCCCGCAGGCCCGGCATCGTTGCCGGTCTCGACGTGGCGCGGATGGCGTTTCATCTCCTCGATCCCGCGACAACGATCGAGATCTTCCGCGGCGACGGCAGCGCCATCGACGCCGGCGAGGCGATCGCAACAGTGAGCGGCAAGGCGCGAGCGCTGCTCTCGGCCGAGCGCGTCGCGCTCAATTTTCTCTGCCATCTCTCCGGCGTCGCCACCGCGACGCGTGCCCTCGTGGACGCGGTGGTGGGATATCCCGCGCGCATCTGCTGCACCCGCAAGACCACGCCGGGGCTGCGCGCTCTGGAGAAATACGCGGTGCGCGTCGGCGGCGGCGTCAACCACCGCTTCGGCCTCGACGACGGCGTGCTGCTCAAGGACAACCACATCGCCGTCGCCGGCGGCATCCGCGCCGCCGTCGAGCGCGCGCGCGGCGCGCTCGGCCATATGGTGAGGATCGAAGTGGAGGTGGACGGCCTCGCCCAGATCGACGAGGCGCTCGCCGCGCGGGCGGACGCGATCCTCCTGGACAACATGACACCGGAGCAGATGCGGGACGCCGTCGGGATCATCGATCACCGCGCCGTGGTGGAAGCCTCCGGCCGCATCACCCAGGAGACCGCACGAGCGATCGCCGCCGCCGGCGTCGACATGATTTCGTCGGGCGCGATCACCCACAGCGCGCCGATCCTCGACGTCGGCCTGGATTTTGAGGGCGAGCTCGGCGGGCGAGGGGGCTGACGTGGTCGACGCCTTCAATCCCTCGACGGTGTGGCCACCCTTCGGCGCCTTCTCGATGGGCGTGATCCAGGGTGACGGACGTATCGTGCATCTGAAGGGGCAGGTGGCTCTCGACCGCGAGGGTCGCATCGTCGGCAAGGGCGATATGCGCGCGCAGACTCGCCAGGTCCTGGAGAACATCGCCGCGGTCCTGCGCGCGGTTGGCGGGCGCATGGAGGATGTGCTGTCGCTGACGCATTACGTCATCGACATCGGCGTATTCGCCGGCGTCGGCGATGTCAGGCGCGAGTTCTTCCGCGAGCCTTATCCCGTCACCACGACGGTGCAGGTGGCGGCGCTCTACGATCCCGATCTCGTCATCGAGATTTCCGCCGTTGCCGAGATCCCGCGCGAGCGCTTCCGGCGGACGAGCTAGGGATAAACGACGTGCGTTGAGATCGTCGCTCCGTCCGGCGGCAGGCTGAAGCTGGCGGCGCCGAAGCTCGGCGCGGACAAGAACGGCTTGGCGTCGTCGGAGAAGAAGTAGCCCTCCTCGGGCAGGCCGATGGCGGTGCGGTCGAACTCGAGGTTGCGGTTCTCGTCGTGAAAACCGTTGATCGCATAAGTGCCCGGCGGCAGGTCTAGGTTGAAGACGACGGTTCCGGAGTGGGCCGGCATGACCAGATCGTGCTCTGTGGTCGAGTGGCTCGGCCATTCCGCGGGCGAGGCAAAGACGGAGAGGCGAATGTCGCCCTGGTCGTTGCGGACGTTCTCGACGGTGACCGTGAGTTTCGCCGCCTGGGCGGGAAGAGTGGCGCCCAGCAGGATCAGCGATGCCAGCGCGAGCGCTCGCATCATGCGCCGCGGGCCGCTTCCAGCAGCAGCTCGAGCGCGCGTCGCGTGGCGGCGCCACGAACCGCCGCGCGGTCGCCGGTGAAGACGTGACGCTCGGTCCGCGCCGCGCCGCCCTTGCGGATAATGCCGAGATAGACGAGGCCGACCGGCTTGGTCGGAGTGGCGCCGCCGGGACCGGCGATGCCGGTGATGGAGACCGCGAGATCGACCGGCGCGTGGGCAAGGGCACCCTCGGCCATGGCGGCGGCGACCTCGGCGCTCACCGCGCCCACGCTGTCGATGAGACCGGCGGGCACGCCCAGGAGCTCGCTCTTGGCGGCGTTGGAGTAGGTGACGAAGCCGCGCTCGACCACGTCCGAGGATCCCGCGACGTCCGTGAGCGCCGCCGCCACCATTCCGCCGGTGCAGGACTCCGCCGTGGCGAGCGTAAGGCCCGCCTCGCGGCAGACTTCAAGTATCACCTTAGCTTGCGCCTGAAAATCGTTTTGCATTAGGCTATTGCTCCAGAAATTCTCAAGCCAAGATAGAGAATGATCCCGGCATAAACCGCCGCCGCAATATCGTCGATCATCACCCCGAAACCATTATGGATTTTCCGATCGAGAAGGCGGACCGGCCAGGGCTTCAGAATGTCGAAGATGCGGAACAAGATGAAACCAGCGAGATAAGCCACGGGTGTAAGAGGAGCAATCGCGAGTACGAGGGCCTGGGCTGCGACTTCGTCGATGACAATGAAACCGGGATCGGCGACGCCGGTTGCCTGCGACACCTGCTCCGCCGCCCAGCACCCGAGAACGAACAGCGCGAGGGCGAGCAGCAGCAGCGTCGCCGGACCCCAGAGGCTGGCGACGACCCAGGCCAGCACCACGCCGACCAGCGATCCCCAGGTGCCCGGCGCGCCCGGCAGCAGCCCGGCACCGCCGGCGGTCGCGATCAGCGTCGCTGGATCCCGCAGGCGAAGGCCAGGCACCGGCGCCATTGCCTGGCGCCCTATAGCGGCAGCCGGATGGTCGCCACCGCCTGGGCGGCGATGCCTTCCTCGCGGCCGGTGAAGCCCAGCTTCTCGGTCGTCGTCGCCTTGACGCTGACACGATCGCGGGAGAGGCCGAGTATCTCCGCGATGCGAGCTACCATCGTCTCGCGATGGGGCGACACTTTCGGACGCTCGCAGATGACCGTCACGTCGACATGCGCGATGCGGCCGCCCCGCGCGCTGACCAGCTCGGCGGCGTGGCGGAGGAAACGGTCGGAGGCGGCGCCGCGCCAGCGCGGATCGCTGGGCGGAAAATGCAGGCCGATGTCGCCGGCGCCGAGGGCGCCCAATATGGCGTCGGTGATCGCGTGCAGCCCCACATCCGCGTCGGAGTGGCCCACTAGCGCGCGGTCGTGCGGTACCTTGATGCCGCAGAGCCAGACGTGATCGCCGGGACCGAGGGGATGCACGTCGATAGCCCTGGCCGGTTCTGATGTCGCCGAGACCGGCGGCGAGCGCGCGCTCGGCGCGAGCGAAATCCTCGGGCGTCGTCACCTTGAAATTCTCCTCGCTGCCGGTGACCAGCCGCACCTTGATGCCGGCGCGCTCGGCGACCGCGGCATCGTCGGAGAGCTGCAGCCCGGCGGCGGCGCGATGCGCATCCAGGATCGGGCGAAAGCGGAATGTCTGCGGCGTCTGCGCGCGCCAGAGCTCGCGACGATCGACGGTCTCGACGATCGCGCCGCTGCTGCCGCGCTTGATCGTGTCGGAGACGGGCAGGGCAGGGATCGCGCCCACGCTGTCGCCGAGCGCCGCCAGCACGCGGTCGATGAGATCAGTTTCGACGAAGGGGCGGGCGCCGTCGTGGATCGCCACCGCGGCGGGATCGAGCTCCACCAGACTCTCGAGGCCGAGACGCACGGAATCCTGCCGCTCGGCGCCGCCGATCGCCGGCGGCAGCAGATCGAGACCCGCGGCGGCGGTATCGTAGAGCGCGCGATCGTCGGCGTGGATCACCGCGCGCACCGCCGAGATCGCGGGATGCGCGCGGAGCGCGCGAAGGGTGTGGCGGAGCAGCGGCTCGCCGGCGAGCGGCAGATATTGCTTGGGAAGCGGCCCGCCGATGCGGCTGCCGCGCCCCGCCGCCACCACCAGCGCAATGCACGAATTCATGGCCGCACGCTAATGCATGGCCGCATCGATTGCCAGGACGCGGGGAGTACTTATAGTCGCGGCCATGGCTTCGAGCTTGGTCTATGGCGTGCTGGCTTTGGCGGCGCTGCTTCCGGCGGCGGCGTTGCGGCTGCGCGCCCAGGATAGCCGCGACGGCGCGTTCTGGGCGGGCTTGGCGCTCGCCATCGCCGGGCCGGCGATCTGGGCCGCGGCTCAGCTGGGCGGAACCTGGAACACCGGCTTTGCCATGTCGCTGTGGCTCACCATCGCGGTCACCACCGCGATCTTCGCCGGCGTCGCGCTGACGACCCGGCAAGGCTGGCGCCTGACGCCGATCCTGGTGCCCTACCTCGTGATCCTCGGGGTGATCGCGCTGATCTGGCAGCACGCTCCGGAGCGGCCGCTCGAGGACACCATCCCGCCGGGATGGATCGGCGCGCATATCGTCCTGGCGCTCGCCACCTACGGACTCCTCACCCTCGCGGCGGTATCGGGCGCGGCGGTATTCCTGCAGGAGCGCGCCCTCAAGGCGAAGCGGCCGACGGCGCTGACCCGCCGCTTGCCGGCGGTGGCGGAAAGCGAGGGGCTGCAACTCCGCTTGCTGGCGGCGAGTGAGGTGGTCCTCGCCCTCGGCCTGATGAGCGGGATGGCGGCGGAGTATTTCGTCAGCGGCCGCCTTCTGGTGTTCGACCACAAGACGACCTTGTCGCTGGCGGCCTTCGTCGCCATCGCGGCATTGCTGATCGCGCATCGGTTTAGCGGCATCCGCGGTCAGCGCGCGGCGCGTGGGGTGCTGGTGGCCTATCTTCTGCTGACGCTGGCCTACCCCGGTGTCAAATTCGTGACGGACGTTCTGCTCGGGTGAGGTTGGGCCCTCCGATTCGGTTCATGTTGCACTGCGCAAAAATCAGGGTATGATGGCTGTCTAAGTTTTAAGCAAATTCCTGAGTTGCGCACAAAATGAGCATCGAGATCGGTCCGGTCAAACTGGACGACCCTGTGATCCTGGCGCCGATGTCAGGCGTGACCGACCTGCCATTCCGCCGGCTGGTGAAGGAGCATGGCGCGGGCCTGGTGGTCTCGGAGATGATCGCCAGCGAGGCGATGATCCGCGCCTCCCGCCAATCCTTGAAAATGGCCGAGAATTGCCCGGAAGAGCAGCCGATGGCGGTGCAGCTCGCGGGCTGCGAGCCGGCTGTCATGGCGGAGGCGGCGCGCCTCAACGAGGACCGCGGCGCCGCGCTCATCGACATCAATTTCGGCTGTCCCGTGAAGAAGGTGGTGAACGGCCATGCGGGCTCGGCGCTGATGCGCGACGAGTTGCACGCGGCGCGCATCCTGGAGGCGACGGTCAAGGCGGTGAAGCTGCCGGTGACACTGAAGATGCGCACGGGCTGGGACGAGGCCAATCGCAACGCGCCCAGGCTCGCGCGGATCGCGGAAGCCTGCGGCATTCGCATGGTCACCATCCACGGGCGCACGCGCTGTCAGTTCTATGACGGTCGTGCCGATTGGGCGTTCGTGCGCGACGTCAAGGAGGCGGTGGGCATTCCTGTGCTGGTGAACGGCGACATCACCAGCATCGACGAGGTCGAGACGGCGCTGGAGCAATCCGGCGCCGACGGCGTAATGATCGGCCGCGGCGCTTATGGCCGGCCATGGTTCCTCTCGCAGGTGATCCGCTATCTCCGCACCGGCGAGCGCATCGAGGATCCGCCGCTTCACCGCCAGCTCGCGATCGTGCTCAAGCACTACGAGGCCATGCTGAGCCACTACGGCATCACCACCGGGCTGCGCATGGCGCGCAAGCATCTCGGCTGGTATTCCCGCGGCCTGCATGGCGCAGCGGAATTCCGCGGCGAGGTCAACCGCCAGGACGATCCCGCGCGGGTGATGGCGATGCTGCGCACATTCTATGAGCCTCAAATTGAAAGGCAGGCAGCCTGAGATGCCGGCGACCTTGCAGTCCGCTGCGCCCGATGCCGCGCCGCGGCGGCTCGGTCTCGACGCCGGCGCCATCCTGGCCGCGCTCCCGGACCCCGTCTTGGTGGTCGGGAACGGCGACGTAATACAATATGCCAATGGTGCCGCGGAGCAGTTCTTCGACATCAGCGCCTCGGCATTGCAGGGCACATCGCTTGCTGAATTCCTGCCCGCCGACAGCCCGCTTTTTGCGCTCATGACTTCGGTGCGCCGCAGCGGACACAGCGTCTCGGAGTACGGCGTCACCTTGGAGACGCCGCGACTCGGTGCTCACGTGCTGACAATTCAAGTGGCACCCCTCAGCGAGCCCGGCGAGCGACTGGTGGTGACGCTGCAGGAGCGGTCGATGGCGCACAAGATCGACCGCCAGCTCACCCATCGCAATGCCGCGCGCTCGGTGACGGGCATGGCGGCGATGCTGGCGCATGAGGTCAAGAACCCGCTTTCCGGCATCCGCGGCGCGGCGCAGCTCCTGGAGGAGAACCTAGCGCCGAATGATCGCGAGCTCACCCGCCTGATCTGCGACGAGGCGGACCGGATCGTGGCGCTGGTGAACCGGATGGAGGTGTTCTCGGACCGCCGGCCGCTGGATCGGGGACCCGTCAACATCCACGAGGTGCTCGACCGCGTGCGGCTTGTGGCGCAATCCGGATTTGCCCGTCATGTCCGCTTCATCGAGGAGTACGACCCCTCGCTGCCGCCGGTGCTCGGCAATCGGGACGCCCTCATCCAGGTGTTTCTGAATCTGGTGAAAAACGCCGCCGAGGCGGTGCCGACCCAGGGCGGCGAGATCCAGGTCGCGACCTCCTATCAGCATGGCGTTCGCCTGGCGGTGGCGGGGACCGATACTCGGCTGCATCTGCCGCTGCTGGTCACCGTCACCGACAACGGCGAGGGCATACCCGAGGATTTACGGCCGCATCTCTTCGACCCCTTCGTCAGCACCAAGCATCACGGAACTGGCCTCGGTCTTGCATTGGTGGCGAAGGTAATTGACGACCACGGCGGGGTGATCGAGTTCGATAGCCAGCCGCGGCGGACGGTGTTTCGGGTATGCCTGCCGATGGCGAGCGCGGAGAACGGGTAATGACGACGGGTGCGACCATCCTGGTCGCCGACGATGACCGTGCGATTCGCACGGTGCTTGGCCAAGCGCTGGGGCGGCTCGGCTACGAGGTGAAGAGCACCGCCAACGCCGCGACGCTGTGGCGCTGGGTCGAGGACGGCGAGGGCGACCTCGTCATCACCGACGTGGTGATGCCCGACGAGAACGGCCTCGATCTGTTGCCGCGCATCAAGAAGGCGCGGCCGGAATTGCGCGTCATCGTGATGAGCGCGCAGAACACGCTGCTGACCGCGGTCAAGGCGACGGAGCGCGGCGCCTTCGAATATCTGCCGAAGCCCTTCGATCTGCGCGAGCTCGTGAGCACGGTGCAGCGCGCGCTGACAGCGCGCGCCGCCCTCAACGGCGCCGCGCACCACGAGCAGGATCTGGAGGAGGGCAACCTGCCGCTGATCGGCCGGTCGCCCGCCATGCAGGACATCTACCGGGTGCTGGCCCGCCTGATGGGGACCGACCTCACGGTGATGATTTCCGGCGAGAGCGGCACCGGCAAGGAGCTGGTGGCCCGCGCGCTGCATGATTACGGCAAGCGCCGCGCCGGCCCCTTCGTCGCCATCAACATGGCGGCGATCCCGCGCGAGCTCATCGAGAGCGAGCTTTTTGGCCACGAGCGCGGCGCCTTCACCGGCGCCACCCAGCGCAACGCCGGCCGCTTCGAGCAGGCCCAGGGCGGCACGCTCTTCCTCGACGAGATCGGCGACATGCCGCCGGATGCGCAGACGCGCCTTCTCCGGGTGCTGCAGCAGGGCGAGTACACCACCGTGGGTGGCCGCACGCCGATCCGTGCCGACGTCCGGATCATCGCGGCCACTCATCGCGACCTCCGCCAGCTGATCCGCCAGGGCATGTTCCGAGAGGACCTCTTCTATCGCCTCAACGTGGTGCCGATTCGCCTGCCGCCGCTTCGGGAGCGAACCGAGGATATCCCGGCGCTGGTGCGGCATTTCTTCTCGCTGGCTCATTCCGAGGGCCTGCCGATGAAGAGCGTCGATGCGGCGGCGATGGACCGGCTCAAGGCCTATCGCTGGCCCGGCAACGTGCGCGAGCTCGAAAACCTGGTACGACGCCTGGCGGCACTCTACGCGCAGGAGGAGATCGGTCTCGACGCAGTGGCCTCGGAGCTGTCGGAGGTGGCGGCGCCGGCGACCGCCGAGGCGCCGGTCAGCGAGAGCCTGAGCGCCGCCGCCGAGCGGCACCTGCGCGACTATTTCGAGGCCCATAAGGGCGGTTTGCCGCCCACCGGTCTCTACGATCGCGTGCTGCGGGAGGTAGAGCGGCCGCTGATCTCGCTCTCCCTGGGCGCCACGCGCGGCAACCAGGTCAAGGCAGCGCTGCTCCTGGGCCTCAATCGCAACACGCTGCGCAAGAAAATCCGGGAATTGGACATTGAAGTCACGCGTGGCCTAAAATAGTCGTCTTCGCTGGAGTGACGCTCCGGCACTTCTCGAGGACGGAATGAGCCTGTCGCGACAGGTTCTCACTTGGGCCAGTCGGGTCGGGCTCGGGCGGAAGCTCGCGGTGGCGCTTGCCGTCGCGGCGCTCGCCTCGGGCATTTGCACCTACGCCGCAATGGCGGGCTGGCCGCCCTTCGCCAAGAGCCCGAACGCGGTGCTCTTCTTCCTCAACCTCAACCTGGTGCTGCTGCTGGCGCTGGGCGCGGTCATCGCCAAGCGCCTGGTGCAGGTGTGGGCCGAGCGCCGGCGCGGCCATGCGGGCTCAAGGCTCCATGTGCGGCTGGTGGTGCTGTTCAGCCTGATCGCGGTGACGCCCACCATCATCGTCGCCGTCTTCTCCTATCTCTTCTTCACCTTTGGCGTGCAGTCCTGGTTCAGCGAGCGGGTGCGCACCGCGCTCTCGGAATCCCTCGCGGTGGCCGAGGCCTATCTGCACGAGCATCAGCAGGTGATCCGCGGCGACGTCCTGATGATGGCCTCCGATCTCAATCACGACGCCACCACGCTCTCCGTCGATCCGCAGAAGCTCAACCAGGTCGTCAGCGCCCAGGCGGCGCTGCGCTCCCTCACCGAGGCGGTGGTTTTCGACAGCCGTGGCCGCGTGCTGGCGCGCAGTGGCTTCAGCTACACGCTGATGCTGGATCCGGTGCCGGACTGGGCGCTGCAGCAGGCGAACCAAGGCGACGTGGCGATCCTCACCAGCGGCAATGACGACCGCGTGCGCGCGCTCGTGCGTCTCGACCGCTTCCAGGACGCCTACCTCTACGTCGGCCGCTTCGTCGAGCCGCTGGTGCTCAACCACATGGAGCAGACCCAGCGGGCGGTGACGCAGTATGAGACGCTGGAAGGCCAGCGCTCGGACTATCAGATCACCTTCGCGCTGATCTTCCTGGTGGTGGCGCTGCTGTTCCTGCTGTCCTCGGTATGGGTAGGCCTCACATTTGCCACCAAGCTCGCGCGGCCGATCTCGGCGCTGTCGGCGGCGGCGGAGCGGGTGCGCGCCGGCGATCTGGCGGCGCGGGTCTCCGAAGGGGAGGGTGACGAGGAACTCAGCATTCTCTCGCGCGCCTTCAACCGCATGACCATGCAGATCGAGACGCAGCAGCGCGAGCTCATCGAGGCGAACAGTCAGCTCGACGAGCGCCGTCGCTTCACCGAGGCGGTGCTGTCAGGCGTCTCCGCCGGCGTCGTCGGCGTCGATCGCGAGGGACGCATCAACCTGCCGAACCGCTCGGCGGCGGTGCTGCTCGACGTCGACCTCGAGCGCCACATCGGTGAGGAACTCTCCAAGGTGGTGCCGGAAATGGCGCCACTCTTCGCCGAGGCGGCGCGCCGGCCGGACCGGCTGGTGCAGGCGCAGATCGAGGTGCCGCGCAAGGGCCGCTCCTACACCCTCCATGTGCGGATCGCCGCCGAGCACGCGGGCGCCGAGAATCAAGGCTACGTCGTCACCTTCGACGACGTGACCGAGCTGCTGTCGGCGCAACGCAAGGCGGCCTGGGCCGATGTCGCGCGCCGCATTGCCCACGAGATCAAGAATCCGCTGACGCCGATCCAGCTTTCCGCCGAACGGTTGAAGCGGAAGTACCTCAAGGAAATCAAGAACGACCCCGACATTTTCCAGATCTGCACCGACACTATCATTCGCCACGTCGGCGACATCGGCCGGATGGTGGATGAGTTCTCCTCCTTCGCGCGCATGCCGGCGGCGATGATCAAGACCGAGGACCTGCTGGAGATCACGCGTCAGGCGGTGTTCCTGCAGCGCACCGCGGCGGGCGACATCCGCTTTGAGACCGTACTTCCGCCGCATCCCGTGCTAGTCTCCTGCGATGCGCGGCAGGTGAGCCAGGCGCTGGTCAATCTCCTCAAGAATGCCGTGGAGTCGATCCAGGGTCGGGAGGGCGACGCGCCGCCCGGTCTCATCCGGGTCAGTCTGGTGGAGACGCCCGAGCGCGTCACGCTCGCGATCGAGGACAATGGCCGCGGCCTGCCGCGCGAAGGCCGCGAGCGCCTGACCGAGCCCTACGTGACGACACGGGCAAAGGGCACCGGTCTCGGTCTCGCGATCGTCAAGAAGGTGATGGAAGAGCACGGAGGCGAGTTGGTTTTGGAGGATCGCGAAGGTGGTGGCGCGCGGGTGACATTGAGCTTCCCCGCCGGCGAGATGCGCGGCGCGCCGGAGCGCGCGGCGGTCGAACCCGTGGACGCATAAAAGGCACCCCATGGCGCATGACATCCTCGTCGTCGATGACGAAGCCGATATCCGGATGCTGATATCAGGCGTGCTCGAGGACGAGGGATACGAGACGAGACAGGCCGCCAACAGCAGCGAGGCGCTTGCCGCGATCCGCGCGCGCCTGCCCTTCGGTGATCATCCTCGACATCTGGCTGCAAGGCAGCGAGCTCGATGGCATCGAGATCCTGAAGCTGGTGCGCCAGGAGGCGCCCCATCTGCCGGTCATCATGATCAGCGGCCACGGCACCATCGAGACCGCGGTGGCGGCGATCAAGATCGGCGCCCAGGATTTCATCGAGAAGCCCTTCAAGTCCGATCGCCTGCTGCTGATCGTCGAGCGCGTGATCGAGTGGTCGCGGCTTCGGCGCGAGAACGAGGAGCTGCGCCTGCGCGCCGGCGGCGACGAGGAGCTGATCGGCTGCTCGCATGCGGTCGCGCATCTGCGCCAGCAGCTGGAGAAGGTGGCGCCCACCGGCAGCCGGGTGGTGATCACCGGTGCCCCCGGCGCCGGCAAGGAAGTGGTGGCGCGCATGCTGCATCGCCGCTCGCGGCGCGCGCGCGGCCCCTTCGTGGTGGTGAACTGCGCCACGCTGCGGCCCGAGCGGCTGGAGATCGAGCTCTTCGGCTGCGAGGCCGGCATCGAGGCGCCGGAGGCGCCGCGCAAGATCGGCATGTTCGAGGAGGCGCATGGCGGCACGCTCTTCCTCGACGAGGTCGGCGACATGCCGCTGGAGACCCAGAGCAAGATCGTGCGCGGGCTGCAGGAGCAGACCTTCGAGCGCGTAGGCGGCAGCCGGGTGACGGTCGACGTGCGGGTGATCGCCTCCACCAACCGGGATCTCGAGGCGGAGATCACCGCCGGCCGGTTTCGCGAGGATCTCTACTATCGCCTCGCCGTGGTGCCGATCCACGTGCCGGCGCTGATGCAGCGCCGCGAGGACATTCCGATGCTGGCGCGTCACTTCATGCAGCGCGCGGCGGACGCCTCGCGCCTGCCGCCGCGGGAGATCGGCGACGACGCCATGGCGACGCTGCAGGCCTACGACTGGCCGGGCAACGTGCGCCAGCTTCGCAACGTCATCGACTGGCTGCTGATCATGGCGCCGGGCGACGCCCGGGAGCCGATCCGCGCCGACATGCTGCCGGCGGAGATCGGCTCGGACGCGCCCGCTGTCGTGCGCTGGGACAAGAGCGGCGAGATCATGAGCCTGCCGCTCCGCGACGCCCGCGAGGTGTTCGAGCGCGAGTATCTCATCGCCCAGGTGACGCGCTTCGGCGGCAACATCTCGCGCACGGCGGCTTTCATCGGCATGGAGCGCTCGGCGCTCCATCGCAAGCTCAAATCGCTCGGCCTCGTCAACGGCGAGCGGGCGGCGAAGCTCGGCGCCTGAGCCGGGCAGGTTTCGGGAGACAGGAAAAGTGTCGCGCATTGCTTACGTCAACGGCCAGTACCTGCCGCACCGCGCTGCCTCGGTCCACATCGAGGATCGCGGCTACCAGTTCGCGGACGGCGTCTACGAGGTGATCACCATCGACAACGGCACGCTGGTCGACGAGGGGCTGCACCTGAAGCGGCTCGACCGCTCGCTCGACGAGCTGCGCATCGCCCGGCCGATGCCGGACCGCGCGCTCAAGGCCGTCATCCGCGAAGTGATCCGCCGCAACCGCGTGCGGGACGGCATCATCTACATCCAGATGACCCGCGGCGTGGCGCCGCGCGACCACGCCTTTCCCAAGGGCGTCGACACCGCTGTGGTGATGACCTCGCGCCGGGCGAAGCTTGCCAGTGCCCAGGCGCTTGCCGAAGGCGTGCGCGTCATCACCATCCCGGACCTGCGCTGGGCGCGCTGCGACATCAAGTCGGTGTCGCTGCTGCCCAACATCCTCGGCAAGCAGCAGGCGCGCGAGGCCGGCGCCTACGAGGCCTGGCAGGTGGATCGCGACGGCAACGTGACCGAAGGCACCTCGACCAACGCCTGGATCGTGACCGCCGCCGGCGAAGTGGTGACGCGCGCCGCCACCAACTCGATCCTGAACGGCGTCACTCGCCTCGGCATCATCAGCCTGATCGAGAAGGCCGGGCTGCGCTTCGTCGAGCGGCCGTTCAGCGTCGCCGAAGCAAAGCAGGCGCGCGAGGCCTTCATCAGCAGCGCCACCTCCTACGTGATGCCGGTCGTGCGCATCGACGACAGCGTGGTCGGCGACGGCAAGCCCGGCGAGCTCGCCCGCAAGCTGCGGGATTTCTACACCCAGTACGCCAGCCACGGTGGAAGGGACGCGTGAGGGCGCGGCCGCGGGCACTCCTCTTCGATTGGGACAACACGCTCGTCGACAGCTGGCTGGTGATCCACGAGGCCCTCGTGGTTACGTTCGAGGCGATGGGGCATCAGCCCTGGACCCTGCCGGAAACCAAGGTTCGCGTGCGCCATTCGCTTCGGGAGGCGTTCCCGCGGCTCTTCGGCGAGCGCTGGGACGAGGCGCGAAAACTCTATCTCGACGCCTTCACGGCGATTCATCTCGAGCGGCTGACGACGATCGCCGGCGCCGATGCGCTTGTCGCATCGCTGGCGGAGCAGGGCTATTACCTGGCGGTGGTCAGCAACAAGACCGGGCGTCTGCTCCGTCGGGAGGTCGAGCACCTCGGCTGGCAGCCCTACTTCAAGCGCCTGGTGGGAGCCGGCGACGCCGCCGCCGACAAGCCCGATCCGGCGCCGGTGCATCTCGCTCTCGAGGGCAGCGGCATCTTGCCGGCGGCGACCTGGTTCGTGGGCGACACCGAGCTCGACGTCGACTGCGCGCTGGCGTCCGGCTGCCTGCCGGTGCTGCTGGGCGCGCAGGAGGAAGTTGCGGGAGCGCTCGCCAAGACCCCGTCGGCGTTGCATTTTCCGGACTGCGCGGCGCTGCTGGCGGGACTTGGGCACTTGTGATTTCCGTTCGGCGCCCAATCTTGTTATGAGTTGCCGGGGGGCTGGGCGATGCCCGCCCGCTACCCGTCGGCGTCATCGGGCCAATCGCGGCCCCAAGAACTCTGAATAAGGGATATCACCCTATGTCCACAGAAAAGGCACAAAACGTTCAAGATGTGTTTCTGAACTATGTCCGTAAGAACAAGACGCCGGTCACGGTGTTTCTGGTCAACGGCGTGAAGCTGCAAGGAATAATCACCTGGTTCGACAATTTCTGTGTGCTGCTGCGGCGGGACGCCCACTCCCAGCTGGTCTACAAGCACGCGATCTCCACCGTGATGCCGGCGCAGCCGGTGCAGCTCTTCGAGCCGGACAGCAAAGAGGGCGAACAACCCTAACTCGATGACGTCGACGCACACTGCCGAAGCGACATCGTCGGCGTCATCGTCGGGGCGCGCCCTCGTCATCCATCCGACTTTGAAGCGCCCGCCGAAAGAACGGCGGGAAGATAGCCGCACTCCCGAGGCTCGTCTCGAGGAGGCGGTGGCGCTTGCCGCCGCCATCGAGCTCCGGGTGGTGCATGCGGCGCTGGTGCCACTCAATCAGCCGCGGCCCGCGACGCTGATCGGCAGCGGCAATGTCGAGAACCTCGGCGCCATCATCAAGGAGAACGAGATCGGCGTCGTGGTTGTCGATGCCACCGTGAGCCCGGTGCAGCAGCGCAATCTGGAGAAGGCGTGGCAGTGCAAGGTCATCGACCGCACCGGCCTGATCCTGGAGATCTTCGGCGCGCGCGCCCGCACCCATGAGGGCCGGCTGCAGGTCGAGCTGGCGGCGCTCACCTACCAGCGCTCGCGCCTGGTGCGGTCCTGGACCCATCTCGAGCGGCAGCGCGGCGGCTTCGGCTTCCTCGGCGGTCCCGGCGAGAGCCAGCTCGAGATCGACCGCCGCCTGATCGGCGAGCGCATCGCCCGCATCAAGAAAGATCTCGAGGACACCAAGCGCACCCGCGCGCTGCATCGTGGCGCGCGGAAACGCGTGCCCTATCCGGTGGTGGCCCTGGTCGGCTACACCAACGCCGGCAAGTCGACCCTGTTCAATCGCCTGACCCGCTCGGCGGTGCGCGCGGAGGATCTGCTCTTCGCCACCCTCGATCCGACGCTCAGGCGTCTCACGCTGCCGTCCGGCCATCCGGCGATCCTCTCGGACACCGTCGGATTCATCTCCGATCTCCCGCATCAGCTGGTGGCGGCGTTCCGCGCCACGCTGGAGGAGGTGACCGAGGCGGATCTCGTGGTCCACGTCCGCGACATCCACCATCCCGATACCGAGGCGCAGCGGGCGGACGTGCAAGGCGTGCTGACCGAGCTCGGTCTCGGCGCCCAGGTCGAGCACGGCCTCATCGAGGCGCTCAACAAGATCGATCTGCTGGAACCCGCGACGCGCGAGAGCCTGCTCAATCAGGTCCGGCGCAACCGTGACGTGGTGCCGGTCTCCGCGGTTACCGGCGAGGGATGCGATCGGCTGCTGGAGCTGCTCGACGAGCGTCTCGATGGCGGCCGCCTGCTGGTGGATCTCGACGTGCCGCTCACCGACGGCGCCGGCATCGCCTGGCTCTATCGGAACGGCGACGTCGTGAGCCGACGCGACGACGAGACCAGCGCGCATATGTCAGTGCGTCTCGGCGAGGCCGATCTCGGCCGCTTCCGCAGCCGCCAGATCCTGAACTGACGGGATGGGCCCGGATATCGAGCGTGTCGAGGCGGCGATCCGCGAGGTCGCGGCGGCGGAGATCGTCCCGCGCTTCCGCAAGCTCGCTGCGGGCGACATGCACGAGAAGCAGCCGGGCCAGCTCGTCACCGTCGCCGACATCGAGGCGGAGCGGCGGCTGACGCCGCTGCTCAGGGATCTGCTGCCGGGGTCGTTCGTGGTGGGCGAGGAGGGGGTCGCCGAGGATGCCTCCCGTCTCGCCTGGGTCGCCGAAGAGGCGTCGGTCTGGCTGGTGGACCCGGTCGACGGCACGCAGAACTTCGCCGAGAGCAAGCCGGTTTTCGCCACCATGGTCGCGTTGCTGCAGCAGGGGCGGGCGGTGGCATCCTGGATCTACGATCCGCTGACCGGCCGCATGGCGATGGCGGAGCAGGGGTCGGGCGCCTATCTCGACGGCGCTCGTCTGCACGCCGCGGCGCCGGCGCCGCTGGAGCAGATGCGCGGCCGCCTCGGCGGCAGGACCGCCAAGCGGCTCGGGGGCAGGATCGGCTCGGCGTTCTACCTGCGCTGCGCCGGCCACGAATACGTGACGCTCGCCCGCGGCGATGCGCATTTCGGATTGTTTCGCCGGCTCTATCCCTGGGACCACGCGCCGGGCGAGCTCATATTCCGCGAGGCCGGCGGCTTCTCGGCGCGCCTCGACGGCAGCGCCTATAAGCCGGCCGAGATCGAGGCCAGCCTGCTGCTGGCGCCGGACCGAGAGAGCTGGGAGGCGCTTCGGGCGCTGATCCTGGAGCATGCGTCCTGACCCCGCGGGTGGGGTTGCCACGGGCGGCGAAGCGGTTAGCATATCAGCCACATCTAATCGGAGGATCGCGATGAAGCTGGCATTCCTGGGCCTGGGCGTGATGGGTTATCCGATGGCCGGTCATCTCAAGAAGAACGGCCACGACGTCACCGTCTACAACCGGACCGCCGCCAAGGCGAAGGCCTGGGCCGGGGAATACGGCGGCAGCTTCAAGGAGACGCCGGCCGAGGCGGCGGCAGGCGCCGAGATCGTGCTCATGTGCGTCGGCAACGACGACGACGTGCGCGATGTCGCGAATGGCCCCAAGGGCGCTTTCGCCGGCATGAAGAAGGGCGCGATCCTCGTCGATCACACCACCGCCTCGGCGGAGGTGGCGCGCGAGGTCTACGACGCCGCCAAATCCAAGGGCCTGCAGTTCCTGGACGCGCCGGTCTCCGGCGGTCAGGCCGGCGCCCAGAACGGCAAGCTCACGGTGATGGTGGGCGGCGACCTCGAGCCCTTCAAGATCGCCGAGCCTGTGATGATCCATTACGGCCGGGCGGTCACGCTGATGGGGCCGGTCGGAAGCGGCCAGCTCACCAAGATGGTGAACCAGATCTGCATCGCCGGGCTGGTGCAGGCGCTCTCGGAGGGACTCAATTTCGCGACCCGCGCCGGTCTCGACGGCAAGAAGGTGATCGACGTCATCTCCAAGGGCGCGGCGCAGTCCTGGCAGATGGAGAACCGCGGCACCACCATGCTCGACGGCAAGTTCGAGTTCGGCTTCGCCGTCAACTGGATGCGCAAGGATCTCGGCATCTGCTTCGCCGAGGCGCGGCGCAACGGCGCCTCGCTTCCGGTCTCGGCGCTGGTGGACCAGTTCTATGCGCGGGTCCAGGAGCGCGGCGGCGGGCGCTGGGATACCTCGGCGCTGATCGATCTCCTGCAAAAGGCCTGAAACTTCGCGCTCACCGCTCGTAGACGTAGGCGACCTCGTGATAGGGGCCGGCCAGCGTCGCGAGCGGCGTCAGTCGCGGCGAAATCCGCCGCCGTGATTCCGGGCGTATATCCTTCGCTCCAGTTCCGCACGAAGATGAAGATCCCGCGCGCGTCCGGATTCCGGATCTCGGCCAGCGAGTGATGGTCGAGATAGAGCCGGTCGAGGCCGAGGTAGTAGGCGACGTCGGGATGATCCGCATAGATCGTCTTGCCGCTCCAGTCGATGGGCAGATCCGGCAGCCGCGCGAGCTCGCTCGGTGGTATCCGGGTGTTGTTGTTGTAGATCCAGACGATTCCATGCGCGAGCCAATGGAGCTGCAGCAGCACCGCGACGGACAATAGAGCGGCGATGCCGTTGCGCCGGGTGAGGTTGTTTCCGGCCGCCGCCAGGCGATCGAGCAGGCGATCGAGGCCGGCGCCCGCGACCAGGATGTAGAGGGGATAAGCGAAGACGAAATAACGGATGTAGCCGGCGCTGCCGAAGGCACCCACGCTCCACATCACCGTCATCACGGCGAAATAGGTGATGCCCATGAGGGCGGAGACCACCAGCAGCGATCCGGCCGCGCGGGGAGCCGCAGCACGCGCCAGGCGCCGGCGGCGAAAGCGAGGGTCAGCACGGTATCGAGCGCGAGGAAGCTCAGGAGATATTCCTGCGGCTCACCATGTCCGTAGACATCGAAAGCGGTGGGATAGCCGTTGCTCACGATGAAGAGCGGGCTACCGGTCTGGATGAAGCCGGCGAGGTTCCAGAGCGCGGTCGGCAAGGCAAAGACGGCGCCTCGCGCCAGCGCGATGGCGAGGCCGTTCGGGCGGCGTTCCCGGATGGGCTCGAGCATGGCGGCGAGCGCGAAGATACTGACGCAGAAGACGCCGTCGGTGCGCGCGAGAATGACGAGGCCGAAGCAGAGCGACGCCGCCAGCATGCGCCGGCGATGCCAGAGCCAGATCGCCAGCGCCACGACGAAGGCGGCGGAGGGCTCGGTGTTGGCGGAGACCGAGCTGCGGAACGCCACGAATGTGAAGGCGCAGATCATCGCCAGCACCAGGATCGTCTGACGCTGCCGGAAGATGTCCCGCGCTGTCAGCAGGACGAGCCAGGAGCTCGCGGTCCACAGCAGCGCATTGACGATCTGGGTAACGACCAGTGCTGGCCATCGTCGAAGGCAGCAGCTGATAAAGGCCGGCGAAGAAGAACGTGTAGAGCGGCTTCGCCCAGACCGCGACGCCATAGACGAGACTCCCAGGCAGGTCCGCGAAGACCGACCGGGCGAAGATCACGTGATTGAAGGGGTCGTGCTCCCAATCCCGGTTGAATTCCCCGAGAATGCAGACGAGGCGGAGGAGCAGGCCGGCGGCAAGGATCAGGGCGACGCCAACGTCTGTGGCACTGCGCTCGATCGGTCGGACGGCTTCGCTGATGCGCATCCGGCGGCGGTCAGAAATAGAACCGCAGGAGATACCAGAGCGCTTTCACTCCGTCCCGCCAGTTGATCTTCTTGCCCTCGGCGTAGGTACGGCCGTAGTAGCTGATGCCCATCTCGTATATGCGCCAGGTGCGCGCCCGCGCGATCTGCGCGCTGATCTGCACCTCGAAGCCGAAATCCTCGCAGGTGATCCGCAGGCTCTGCATCACCTCGCGGGTGAACATCTTGTAGCAGACCTCGATGTCGGTGAGCAGCTGGTTGTAGAGGATGTTGAACGTCAGCGACAGCAGCCGGTTGGCGAGGTAGTGATGGAAATAGAGCGAGCGGTGCGGACGGCCGAAGAAGCGGGAGCCGTAGACGACGTCTGCGACCTTGCGTACGGCGATCAGGCGATACATCTCCGCCCAGTCGTTCGGATCGTATTCGAGGTCGGCGTCCTGGATGACGATCACGTCGCCGGTGGCCGCCGCCATCGCCGTCTGCATGGCGCCGCCCTTGCCGCGGTTTCTCTGATGATGGAACACCTTGAAGTGGATCTTGCCGGCGGTGGCGTCGGTGAGCGGCAGCAGCTCGACGCTGCCGTCGTCGCGCACCTTCATGCCGGAGCATGGTCCCGCCGCGCCGCCGAAGCTGCGATCGAGGAACGCGCCGGTGCCGTCGGAGGAGTTGTCATCGACGATGATGATCTCCTTCTCGACATGCGGAATTGCCCGCGTCGTCGCGAGGATGATCTGCGCGATGGTGCCGATCTCGTTGTAGGCGGCGATCAGGACGGAGAGTTTCACGAGGCGGTTATTCCTCCGCCTTGACGCGCTGCCATTCCGCTTCCATCTCGTCGAGTCCGGCAGCCTCCGGCGACTTGCCGGCGGCGGCCAGCCGCTCCTCGATGCGGCGAAAGCGGCGCTCGAACTTGCGGCTGGCGCCGCGCAGCGCCTGTTCCGGATCGAGCTTCAAATGCCGCGCCAGATTGACCACGGCGAAGAGGAGATCGCCGAGCTCGTCCTCGAGGCGCGCCGGCTTGCCGCCGTCGGCGATCTCGCGGCGAAGCTCGCCGATCTCCTCGTCGATCTTGTCGAAGATCGGCGCCGCCTCCGCCCAGTCGAATCCCACGCGCGCCGCGCGCTTCTGCAGTTTTTCGGCTCGCGTGAGGGCAGGGAGGCCGACGCCGACGCCATCGAGCGCGCTCTCGGCGCGTCCCTTGGCGGTTGCCTTGGTGCGGCGCTCGGCGGCCTTCTGTTCCTCCCAGGCCTGGGTCTGCGCCGCCGCGCCTGCGACCTTGGCGTCGGCGAATACGTGGGGATGCCGCCGGATCATTTTCTCCGCGATGGCGCGCGCTACATCGTTGAAGGCGAAGTGTCCGGCTTCCTCCGCCATCCGCGCGTGGAAGACGACCTGCAGCAGGAGGTCACCGAGCTCGTCCTTGAGGGCGTCGATGTCGCCGTGCTCCGCGGCCTCGGCGACCTCATAGGCTTCCTCGATCGTATAGGGGGCGATGGTGGCGAAGCTCTGCTCGAGATCCCAGGGACAGCCGCCTGCGGGATCGCGCAGCCGCGCCATGACGTTGAGGAGCCGGGCCAGGTCTGGAGAGTTGGACATGCGGAGAAACACCTGAGAGGCGAAAGCTGCGACGAATGACCACAGGAAGCCACGGGGGATCCCGATTGCCGCCACAATTGCATGACTTCTACCCTGCCGCGATAGCGAAACCAGCGCGAGGAAGCAATGGCCGCACCTTCGAACGGTTATGGACGCACCGCGATCTCTCTGCATTGGGCGGTGGCAACACTGATCGGCATCGCGCTGGTGCTGGCCTGGGTGCTGCCGCAGGCGGAACGATCCCGGCTACAGCACGCTGCTGGAGCTGCACAAGTCGGTGGGGCTGCTGGTCCTGCTGCTGGCCGTCCTCAGGCTCGGCTGGCGTCATATCAGTCCCGTGCTGCCGGCGCCGGGGCTGACGCCGCTCGAATTGCAGGGATCGGCGCTGACCCACGCCCTGCTGTACACGGTCATGATCGCGATACCGCTGACCGGCTACCTCTTCAGCTCGGCGGAAGGGCAGAGCCTGTCCTTCTTCGGCCTGGAGACCTTCGCTTCGCCGCTGGCCGACCAACCGGACCTTCTCGCGGCCGATGGAATTCCTGCACAAGACCGGGCAATGGGCGGTCTATGGCGTGGTCGGCTTGCATGTGCTGGCCGCTCTCTATCATTATTTCGTCAAGCGCGACGGCGTGCTGCAGCGCATGCTGCCGTTCGTTCGGAGCCGGGCCGGAGCGGACTGATCCCGATCGTTTCGCGGTCATCCGTCGCTCCCACCTTTGACGGCGTTTGAATCGAGAGGAGGGCAGCATGGCACCGAGCGATCAGCACACCGGCGGCTGTCTCTGCGGCGCGATCCGCTACCGTATGACCGGTGATGCCGTCCATACCAACATCTGCCACTGCACCCAATGCCAGCGCCAGACTGGCAGCCTGATCGGCGCCTTCGCCACATTTCCGGTCGATCACTTCGAGCTGCTGCGGGGCGAGCCCGCTTCCTATCGCGCCTCGGATTTCGCCACGCGGCAGTTCTGCGCGGGCTGCGGATCGACGCTGTTCTGGCGCGCCGACGGCGCCCCGGAGATCGACTGCTTTCTCGGCACCCTCGATCGTCCCGATCGCATGCCGAAGCCCGCCGATCAGCTCTGGACCCAGCATCGCGTGCCCTGGTTCCCTGAGCAGCCGGAAATCAAAGCTTATCGGCGCAGCCGACAGGAGGGATGAGGGACATGAGCACAAGCGAGGCCGTCCATACCGGCGGCTGCCTCTGCGGCGCCATCCGCTATCGCGTCAGCGGACCGCCGCTGCGCGCGATGATCTGCCACTGCGGCCAATGCCGCCGGCAGAGCTGGCAGCGCGCTGCCGACCTCCATCGCCTGGCCCCGGGACAAATTCGCGATCACCAAGGGCGAGCCCGCCGGCATCCGGCTGTCGGATTTCGCCACCCGGCAGTTCTGCCGCGACTGCGGCACGCCGCTGTTCTGGAACCGCGACAACGGGGCCCACATGACGGTCTTCCTCGGCAGCCTCGACGACGCCGAGGCGATGCCGAAGCCGGTCGAGCAGTACTGGACCGGACGCCGCATTCCCTGGGTCCCGCCGATGCCGGAGATAAAAGGGTTTGCCGGAGATCACGAGGGCTAGTCGACCGTTCCGCGGAGGCGGGGCGGGTTTAGGCGCTCGAGCAAAAGGCGCCCGTAATGACGAAAGTCGCATAATGTATATTATGGGAAATAATGCGTATGTTCCGATGCCGCCGATGTTCCCAGCGGCTCAGGCCTCGATCACCAGCCCGTCATAGGCGGGCTCCACTCCCGCCGGCAGCTCGCGGCAAAGCGTCTCGTAGTCGAGCTGGACATCCATGTGCGTGAGGATGGCGCGGCGCGGCTTGACGCGAGCGATCCACTCGCAGCGTCTGGGCCAGATGGCTGTGGGTCGGATGCGGGGTCCGGCGGTAGCTGTCGACGATCCATGTCTCCACCCCTGCCAGCGCCGCGAAGGCCGCCTCGTCCAATGCCACGGCGTCGGTGGAATACGCGAGCGGTCCGAATCGGAACCCCAGGGTCTGGCTGAAGCCATGCTCCTGCACGAAGGACGTCACGGGAATGCCGGCGGCCTCGAAGGCACCCTCGACCGCATGCGGCGTCAGCGAGGGCTTGTAGAAGGCGGTGCCCGCGGCCGGATTTGGCGACCGGAAGATATAGGCGAAGCGGTCATGGAGCTCCGCCAGCGTCGCCGCCGAGGCATAGATCGGCAGCGCCCGCTGCATGGACCGATTGAGCGCGCGGACCTCGTCGATGCCGTGGCAGTGATCGGCATGGGCGTGGGTGAAGAGGATGGCGTCGAGCCGGCCGACGCCGGCATCCAGCAGCTGCATCCGCATGTCCGGCGAGGTGTCCACCAGCACGGTGGCGCCGCGGTCCTGCACCAGGATCGAGGCGCGCCGGCGCCGGTTGCGGGGATTGGCGGGGTCGCAGTCGCCCCAGTCGTCGCCGATATAGGGCACGCCGCTGGACGGACCGCAGCCCAGGATCGTCACCTTCATGCCGAGGGCATCCTCGCCTTGGCGAAGAGCCGATGAAAATTCGCCGTCGTCGTCTCCGATAATTCCCTGACGGTGCAGCCCTTTATGCGCGCGACTTCGGTTGCGGTATGAACGATATAGGCGGGCTCATTGGGCTTGCCGCGCAGCGGCACCGGTGCCAGGTAGGGCGCGTCGGTCTCCACCAGAATACGCTCCATCGGCAGGTCGCGGACGATCGCCCTGAGCGGCTCCGCGTTCTTGAAGGTGACGATGCCGGAGAGCGAGATATAGAATCCGATTTCGATCGCTGTTTCAGCGAGCTCCCGGCCTGTGCTGAAGCAATGGATGACGCCGGTTAGCGGACCTTTCTCAACTTCTTCCTGAAGCATGCGGATGGTCTCGGGATCGGCGTCGCGGGTGTGCACGATGAGCGGCAGGCCGGTCGCGCGCGCCGCCGCCGCGTGGGCGCGGAACACCTCCGCCTGCCGGTCGCGCGGGCTGTGCTCGTAATAGAAATCGAGACCGGTCTCGCCGATGCCGATCACCTTGGGATGGCGCGCCAGCTCGGCGAGCTGGGCCGCCGCGGTATCCGGCTCGGCCGCCGCCTCATGCGGATGGATGCCGACCGAGCACCAGATATCCGGATCGCTCTCGGCGATCGATCGGACCAGCGGGAATTCGGTGATCTTGGTGGAGATCGTCAGCATCGTCCCCACCCCCGCCGCCCGCGCGCGCGCGATCACCGCGTCCCGCTCCGGCCCGGCCGCGAGGTAGTCGAGATGACAGTGGCTGTCGACGAGCATGGACTATGTCCGCGGGCGACAAGCCGAAATTTGTTGGCCCGCGGTCGGCGAGCCGCCACACCAACCCTCGCCGACCGCGCAACGACAAATCATTCCGCCTCCACGAAGCGCGGGAAGACGCCTTCGGGTTTCGGCAGCTTCGTTCCGGGCACCAATGGCGTCGCGAGCGCGGCGAAGCTGCGGGCATCGGCGGGCACCGCGAGCTGATCCAGCAGCTTCGCGGTCGCCGCCGGCACCACCGGCTGCGCCAGGATCGCGAGATGCCGGATCACCTCGGCCAGCACGTAGAGCACGGTCTCCATGCGCGCGGGATCGGTCTTGCGCAGCGTCCAGGGCGCGTGGTCGTCCACATAGCGGTCGGCATCCGCCACGACCGCCCACTGGGTCTCGAGGGCCCGATGGAAGGCCTGCTCCGCGTAGTCGCCGCGCAGCCGCCCGAGCAGTCCGCGCGCCGCGTCCAGCATCGCCGTGTCGGCGGCGGTGAACTCGCCGGCTTCAGGCACTTCCGCGCCGGCATTCTTGTTGATGAAGCTCAGCACCCGCTGCGCCAGATTGCCGAGGCCATTGGCGAGGTCGCCGTTGATGCGGTTCACCACCGCGCGGCGGGAGAAATCGCCGTCGCTGCCGAACGGCAGCTCGCGCAGCATGAAATAGCGCACGGCATCGACGCCGTATTCCTCGACCAGCTTCTGCGGCGGTATGAAGTTGCCGAGCGACTTCGACATCTTCTGGCCCTCGACGGTCCACCAGCCATGGGCGAAGACGCGCTTGGGCGGCGCCAGCTCCGCCGCCGCCAGGAAGGCCGGCCAGTAGACGGCGTGGAAGCGCACGATGTCCTTGCCGACCATGTGCAGGTCGGCGGGCCAGAAGGTCTTGTACTCCGCGCTCGCCGTATCCGGATATCCGACCGCGGTGATGTAGTTGGTGAGCGCGTCGAGCCAGACATACATGACGTGCTTGGGATCGTCCGGCACCGGCACGCCCCAGGTGAAGCTGGTGCGCGAGATCGAGAGATCGCGCAAGCCGCTCCTGACGAAGCTCATGACCTCGTTGCGCCGCGCCTGGGGCGCGATGAAGTCGGGATTGCGCTCGTACAAGTCGAGGAGCCAGTCCTGCCAGTCCGAGAGCCGGAAGAAATAGCTGGGCTCCTCCACCCACTCGACCTCGGCGCCGGAGGGTGCGCGCTTCTTGCCGTCGGGGCCGGTGGTGAGCTCCTCCTCGCCGTAGAAGGCCTCGTCGCGCACCGCGTACCAGCCGGCGTACTTGCCGAGATAGATGTTGTCGTTGCCCTTCGGCGACTTGTTGGCGGCGATGGCGCGCCAGATCGCCTGCGAGGCCTCGATGTGCCGCGGCTCGGTGGTGCGGATGAAATCGTCGTTGCTGATGTTCATGAGCTCCGACATCTCGCGGAAATTCTGCGAGACGCGATCGCAGAACGCCTGCGGATCGACGCCCGCGGCGCGCGCGGATTTGTCGACCTTCTGGCCGTGCTCGTCGGTGCCGGTCAGGAACTTGACCCGCCGCCCGTCGAGCCGCATGAAGCGCGCCAGCACGTCGCAGGCCACCGTCGTGTAGGCGTGGCCGATATGCGGCGCGTCGTTCACGTAGTAGATCGGCGTGGTGACGTAGTAGGGCTCGCCGGTCATCGGGGCTCCTGCTGCACGCCCGCGCGCTCGGTCAGCGCGCGGCCTCTTCGAGCGCGAAAAAGGCGTTCAACACGACCTGCTTGCGGTCGAGATTGACGGCATCCGCCTGGGCAAAGAGGTGGGTGATCTTGTCCCATACCTCCACCCAGCGATCAAGACCGCGGCGGCTCAGCAGCGTGACGAGCGGCGCCTCGGCGCCCGGCCGCGTTCCGGCCGCCGCCGCCGCGATGGCGCGGGCGAGCGTCGCCGGCATCAGCTCGGTAAAGACCCGGTAACCATCGTCGTTGCCCCAGCGCGCGACCTTGTCGGCAAACGCGTGGAGCGCCACGCCATCGAGCTCGGGGAGCGCGCCCAGAAGCCCCACCAGCTTGCGGTGGAGCGCCACGCCACCCTCCTCCGCCAGCTCGAGCGCATGGCCGATGCTGCCCTCGGCGAGATCGGTAAGGGCATCGCGATCCCGCTGCGAGAGATCCGGGCGATAGCGGGCGACGAGATCGGCGACCGTCGCCTCCGGCAGCGGCCGGAGCGCCAGGCGCCGGCAGCGCGAGCGGATGGTCGGCAGCAGCCGGCCGGGATTGTCGCTGACCAGGATCAGGATCGCCCGCGCCGGCGGCTCCTCCAGGATCTTCAGGAGCGCATTGGCGGCGTTGCGGTTCATCTCGTCGGCGGTATCGATGACGACGATGCGCCAGCCGCCTTCGGCGGGCGTCAGGCGCAGGAAGGCGCCGATGGCCCTGATATCCTCGACCACGATCTCAGTGCGAGCGCGCTTGCGCTTGGGATCGATGCCGCGCTCGATGGTGAGGAGGTCGGCGTGGCCGGCGCTCGCCACCCGTCGGAACACCGGATGCTCCGGCGCGACCGCGAGCGAGGTCGGCATCGCCGGCGCGAAGAGCCCGCCCGTCCCCTGCTCCGCCGCCTGGGTCAGCAGGAAGCGCGCGAAGCGAAAGGCGAGCGTCGCCTTGCCGATGCCGTGCGGGCCGGTGATCAGCAGCCCCTGGGGCAGCCGGTTCGCCTGGAAGGCCTGCAGCAGCGTCCCTTCGGCGGCCTCGTGGCCGATGAGCGCGGTCTGCTCGCGGGGCGCCGGAACCGCGACCTCGGAGTCGTCGCCGCTGTCCTCGTCCGCGCTGTCGAACTCGTCGTCTTCCGCCATGCTTCTTGAAGTCCTATCTGACCAGCGGAGCGGTAACAGTCCCTCCTCTCGTCATGATCCACGTCTTGGCGACGACTTCGTGGATCGGGAAAGCCCGGCATGAGATCGAGGATCTGTTACCGATGTCTCCGAACGCTTGCGCCAGTGTGCCGCCTGAAGGCTCAGAGCGCGACCCCGAAGCGCGCGTGGACCGCGGCTCGAATTGCAGCCTGCACCGCGGCCACGTCGCCGGTCGCGTCGATGACGACGCAGCGCTGCGGCTCGGACTGGGCGATCTCCAGGAAGCCCTGGCGCAGGCGGCGGTGGAACTCCGGGTCCATGCGCTCGAAGCGGGTCTCGGCGCCGGGCCGGCTGGCGGCCCGGGAAAGTCCGGCTCTCGACAGGCAGATCGAGGATAAAGCTCAGATCCGGCTTGAAGTCTCCGGCGATCAGGCGATGCAGCGCCTTGAGCGCGTCCTGGGGCAGGCCGCGGCCGTAGCCCTGATAGGCGATGGTGGAATCCGCGAAGCGGTCGGAGACCACCCACTCGCCGCGCTCCAGCGCCGGCCAGATGGTCTCCACGAGGTGGACGCGGCGTGCCGCCACCATCAGCAGCGCCTCCGCCTCGGCGTCCCAGCGCTGCGGCAAGCCCTCCACCAGAAGCTTGCGGATCTCCTCCGCGCCCGGCGCGCCGCCCGGCTCCCGGGTGCGGATCGACCGGAGGCCGGCCTTGCGCAGACCGTCGACCAGCAAGCCTGCCTGAGTTGATTTGCCGGCGCCCTCGCCGCCCTCGAGCGTGATGAAGCGCCCGCGCGTCAGCGGCGGCCCCAGACGAGGTAGCCGGCCGCCACCGCGATGCGGCCCATGGGCCCGAGCTTGTCCACCGGCTGCGCGGCCACAAGCGGCACCGTCACCGGGTCGACGCCGTCGGCGGTGATCGTGAGCTTGCCGACCGGCTCGCCCTTGGTGACCGGAGCGTGGACCGGGCCGTCATAGTGCACGGTCGCCTTCATGCTGCGCCGTGATGCCTTTGGCAGCGTCACCACCACGTCCTGCTGCGCCGTCACCGGCACCTTCGCCTCCTGGCCGAGCCAGACATCGGCCTGATCCAGCGTCTCGCCCGCCTTTACCAGCTTGTAGTCGTTGAACTCGCGGAATGCCCATTCGAGCAGCCGCTCGCCCTCGGTGCCGCGGGATTTCATCGTCGGCAGGCCCGCCAGCACCATGATGATGCGCCGCCCGTCGCGGATCGCCGAGGCGGTCAGGCAGTATCCCGCTTCCTCGGTGTGGCCGGTCTTCATGCCGTCGACGCCGAGATCCTTGTAGAGCAGCGGATTGCGGTTGCCCTGCTTGATGCCGTTGTAGGTGAAATCCTTCTCGGAATCGTAGTGGTAGTACTCCGGGAAGTCGGTAATGAGATGGCGCGCCAGGGTCGCCAGATCCCGCACCGTCATGTACTCGTTGGGATCGGGCAGGCCATCGACGTTGGCGAAATGGCTGTTCTTGAGGCCGAGCTCCTTCGCCTTCTCGTTCATCATATCGACGAAGGCGGCCTCGCTGCCGGCGATGCCTTCCGCCAGCACGATGCAGGCGTCATTGCCGGACTGCACGATCATGCCGCGGATGAGATCCTCGACCTTCACGCGGCCGCCCAAGGGCACGAACATCTTCGAGCCCTGGGTCCGCCAGGCCTTCTCGCTCACCGGCAGCATGTCCTCGAGGGAAAGCTTGCCCTTCTTGAGCGCGTCGTAGACCAGATAGGCCGTCATGATCTTGCTCATCGAGGCGGGCGCCATCCGCTCGTCGGAGCCCTTGTCGAGCATGACCGCGCCGGTGTCGTAATCCAGGATGAGGGCGTTGCGCGCCTGGGTATCGATGCCCGTCGCGGCCCGCACGGAGATTGTCGGCAGCAGCAGCGCCACCGCCGCGATCAGCGCGAAAACCATCCGGTATGCAGAGATCATCACACTCGCCCTCCCATATCCGCCGATGCGACGGCGGCGGCGCCAGGCCGGCGCCATTGAACTCACCCGATTGGCCAGTATAGCGCAGGGATGGCTAACGGCGGGACTACCATCGTCTGCAAGTGCGCGACTCCGGTCAGTCGACGACGATCCGGGCGTCGCTGAAGCCGGTCGCCAGCACCTTGGCGAGGAGGCGGTCCGCCTCCTCCACGTTCATCACTGGCCCGAGCCGCACGCGGTAGAGGCTGGCGCCGTTGACCCGCACGCTGGTGATCTGCACGGCGCCGAGCGCGTCGATACGCTGCTTCACGCGCCGGGCGTTATCCGATTGCGCGAAGGCGCCGGCCTGGATGTAGATCTGGGCGTTGGGCTTGGCGGTGCCGATCGTGACCTTCTCCGTCAGCGGCGGATCGGCGATCTGCGCCGGCATGGGCGGCGCGGCGGCGACCTGCAGCGGCGGGCTGCCCTGATCCGGCGCCGCCCGGCTGCCGGCCAGCGGCTTCAGGTTCTGGGCATCGACGGGAGTGCGCGGCGCCGCCTGCACCAGCTCCACCGGTCCCGGCGTCTCCTCGCCGTTGTGGCGCGCGATCGCCTGCGCCTGCAGCGTCTCGGCGGTGAGCACGCGGACATGCACCTTGGCGGTGCCCTGGCGCTCGAATCCCAGCAGCTGTGCCGCGCGGCGGGAGACATCGATGATGCGGCCGCGCGCGAAGGGACCGCGGTCGTTGACGCGCAGCTCGATCGAGCGGCCGTTCTCGAGATTGGTCACCTCGACGATGCTGGGCAGCGGCAGCGTGTGATGCGCGGCGGTGAGGCCGTTCAGATCGAACACCTCGCCGTTGGCGGTATACTTGCCGTGGAAATCCTCGCCGTACCACGAGGCGATGCCGGTCTCGTCGTAGCTGAGATCGGTGTGCGGGTAGTACCAGACGCCGTCGACCTGATAGGGCTTGCCGACTTTGTAGATGCCGAGCCCGAGGCCCGGCGCGGCGCCGGTGGAGATCGGCTCTTTCTCGCCACCGAAGAACGAGCAGGCCGCCAAGAGCGACGCCGCCGCCACAGCGACGGTCACGCGGAATCGAAAAAAGAGCGTCACGATCTTGTAGTTCCCGGTTCGCCGGCGCCTATTAGTGGTGAAACCTTACCGTCATTCCAGGGCGTCGGCAAGATAGCCCACCGCGGCGGCGAAATAGCTGGAGTTGTTCCAGCGCAGGATCGCACGGAAATTGTCATAGATGAGTAAAGCCGGACCATCGGTTCCGGAAGGCAGGATCACGGAAGCGTCGCGCGCCGCCGGCGGCAGGTCGCCGCCGCCGATCTGCCGCACGCCCAGCCGCTGCCATTCGGCGATCGGCTTGCGGATGTCCTTGCCGGCGAGGCTGGCGTCGAAATTCTTCGGCAGCTGGACGCGCCGTCCCCAGGCCTCGTCGCCGTGCCAGCCGAGGCGCGCCAGATAATTGGCGATCGAGGCGAAGACGTCCTCGCGGCGGTGCCAGATGTCGCGCCGGCCATCGTTGCTGTAGCTGACGGCGTACTGCAGATAGCTCGACGGCATGAACTGGCTTTGCCCCATCGCGCCGGCCCAGGAGCCAGTCATCTCCTCGGGCTTGATGTAGCCCTGGTCGACGATCTTGATGGCGGCGATCAGCTCGCGGCGGAAGAACGCGCTGCGCCGTCCGTCATAGGCCAGCGTCGCCAGCGCGGAGATGATGGGAAAATCTCCGGTGACGCGGCCGAAATCCGTCTCGATACCCCAGAGCGCCACGATGTAGCGGGGCTGCACGCCGTAGCGGCGTCCGATCTCGTCGAGAAGCGGACGGTTTTCCGCCAGGCGGTCGCGCCCATTCTTGATCCGTCCTTGCGACACGACGCGCTCGATGTACTGATCGAAGGTAAGCGTCGACTCCGGCTGACGCTGGTCGAGCTCCAGCACGCGATCGATGGGATGCACGTCCCTGAGCGCGCGGTCGACCGATTGCGGCCGCAACCCTTGCGCGATCGCTTCCTGGCGGACGCCCGCCAGCCAGGACTTGAAATCCTTGTCGGCAGCGGATGCCGGCGTCGCCATAACGAGCGCCGAGAACAGCAGCAGCAAACTCACGCCGAGGCGCCGAAGCGCCTTACTCGAACCGTTGCGCACTCCTCGAACTCCGTTGCCCGCGCGGAGACCGAATCCCGCGCGGCACTCTCATCGCACGGGTCGCGGCCCCAACGCAACGAGGCCGGCGCCGCACGCGATGGCGTTCAGCCGAGTCGGCCTTCCAGCGCCTGTTGGTAGAGCTTGCGCACGGAGGCGGCGTCGAGGGGCACCGGGTTGGTGGGCGCCGTCGGATCGACCACGGAGTCGGCGACGAGCGTATCGAGCTTGCTGTCATCGACCCTAAGCTCGGCGAGGGTATTGGGGATGCCGAGCACGCGTCTGATCTCCAGCACCCAATCGAGCACGCCGTCGAAGTTCGGCTTCGCAAGGCCGAGGAAGCGCCCGAGATGGGTCATCTTCTCGGCGATGGCGGGGCGGTTGAACACCATCACGTAGGGCATGAAGACGGCGTTCAGCAGTCCGTGATGCAGGTCGTAGTGCGCGCCGACGGGATGCGAGAGCGAATGGATGGCGCCGAGGCCCTTCTGGAACGCGGTCGCGCCCATGGTCGCCGCCGCCATCATATGGCCGCGCGCGTCGATGTTCTTGCCGTCGCGGGTCGCGGCCGGCAGCCATTCCCTGATGAGCCGCATGCCCTCGAGCGCGACGCCGTCGGCGATCGGATGATAGCCGGGGACGCAATAGGCCTCGAAGGCGTGCGCCAGCGCATCCATGCCCGTGGCGGCGGTGATGTGCGGCGGCAATCCCACCGTAAGCTCGGGATCCTCGATCACGGTCACCGGCATGATCCGGGGATGGAAGATCAGGCGCTTCTTGCGGCTGACCTCGTCGCCCACCACCGAGACGCGGCCGACCTCGGAGCCGGTGCCCGACGTGGTCGGCACCGCGACGGTGGGCGCGATGCCCGCCGGATCCGCACGGGTCCAGTTGTCGCCGACATCCTCGAAGTCCCACATGTGGCGCTTCTGGCCGGACATGAACGCGATCACCTTGCCGGCATCGAGCGCGCTGCCGCCGCCAAACGCGATGACCCCGTCGTGCTTGCCGTCGCGATATGCCTTGAGCCCGTCCTCGATATTCTTCTCGACCGGATTGGGCTTGATGCCGCTGAAGATCGCGGTCGGCAGCCCCGCCGCCTCATTGGCACTGACCGCGCTCGCCACCATCGGGAGCTTCGCCAGGCCGGGATCGGTCACCAGCAGCGGCCGCTTGATGCCGGCGCTCTTGAGGATGTCGGGCAGCTCGCGGATGCGGCCGGCGCCGAACTTCACCGCTGTCGGGTAGTTCCAATTGCCTTGGAGCATGCTGAGAACTTTCAGGTCTGAAGACGCAGGTGAAACGATTTCGGCCGCGTCAGGTGCTCGTAGCCCAGCACCGAGAGCGAGACGCCGCGGCCGGAGTCCTTGACGCCGATCCAGGCCAGCGCCGGGTCGAGGTAGTCGCAGCGGTTCATGAACCAGGTGCCGGTCTCGATCCGATCGCCGATGCGGATCGCGGCCTCGGGATCGCCGGTCCAGATGGCGGCGGTGAGCCCGTAGGGACTGTCGTTCATGAGCCGGATCGCCTCCTCGTCGGAGCCGACCGTCATGATGCCGACGACCGGACCGAAGCTTTCCTCGGTCATCACGCGCATCGCGTGGTTGACGTCCACCAGCATCTGCGGCGCGAGATAGGGCGTGCCGGCGCGGTTCGCCGGAAACTCCTTGGCGTCGAGGAGGGCGCGCGCGCCCTGCCTGATGGCCTCCTTGATCTGGCCGCGGACGAAATCGGCGGCGCTTGCCCGCACCACCGGGCCCAGGGTCGTCTCGGCTTCAGCGGGTTCGCCGAGCTTGTATTTCCGGTCAGCGCGACGGCGCCGTCGACGAAGCGCTTGTAGACTCTTGCTGGACATAGATGCGCTCGATGCCGCAGCAGGATTGGCCGGAATTGAAGAAGGCGCCGTCCACCAGATTCTCGATGGCGTGGTCGAGATTGGCATCGGCGCGGACATAGGCGGGATCGTTGCCGCCGAGCTCGAGCCCGACGCCGATGAAGCGTTCGGCCGCCGCCCGCTCCACCGCATGGCCGCCGGGCACCGAGCCGGTGAAGGCGACGTAGTCGACGTCGGGCTCTCGATCAGCTGCGCCGTCGCGTCGTGGGTCAGATGCAGGAACTGGAACAGGCCCGCGGGCAGGCCCGCGCCCTCCACGGCCTCGGCGAAGCGCTCGGCGCAGAGCGGCGTCTGGGGCGAATGCTTGAGGATCACCGCGTTGCCCGCCATCAGCGCCGGCACCACGGCGTTGACCGCCGTCAGAAGCGGATAGTTCCAGGGCGCCACCACCAGCACCACGCCCAACGGCTCGCGGCGGATGAAGCGGGGGAAGCCCGGCTTGGCGTCCGACGTCGATGTCGGCCAGCGCCTGCGGCGCGACCTCGATCATGTAGCGGGCGCGCTCCTCGAAGCCGCCCACCTCGCTCGGGGTATAGCGGATCGGCCGGCCCATCTGCCGGGTGATCTCGCGGCGATCTCGGCCTTGCGGGCGACGAAGGCGTCGACGAGCCCGTGATCTGCCGGGCGCGCTCCGCGACGCCGAGCGCGCCCAGTCGCGCTGGGCGAGCGTGCGCGCGCCACCGCGGCGCGATCTCGCTCGCGCTGGCGAGGGCCGCTCGACGTAGAGGCTGCCGTCGATCGGGCTGATGGTCTTGATGGTGCGCGGTCATCAGATGATCTCGAAGTAGCGGGCCAGCTCCCAATCGGTGATGTGCTTGCGGAACTCGCGCTCTTCCCATTCGCGGGTCGCGGCATAGTGATCGACGAACTCGTCGCCGAAGAGCTCGCGCGCCGCCTTCGACTTCTTCAGCCGCTGCGCCGCTTCCCAGAGCGTGGTCGGCAGGCCGAACTCGGGATTGGGCGGAAGCTCGTAGGCGTTGCCGGTGACGCGCTCGGTGGGCTCGATCTTGTTCTCGATGCCCCAGAGCCCGCTGCCGAGCGCCGCGGCGAGCGCGATATAGGGGTTGGCGTCGGCGGCGGCGATGCGGTACTCGATGCGCTGCGAGGCCGGCGAGCCCGGGATCACGCGCAGCGCGCATGGTGCGGTTCTCCACGCCCCAGGTCGCGGTGGTCGGCGCCCAATAGCCGGGGATCAGCCGCGAGTAGGAATTGACCGTCGACGCGACTGATCCCCGGCTACTGGGCGCCGACCACGGCGACCTGGGGTGTCGAGAACCGGACCACGGCGCTGCGCGTGATCCCGGGCTCGCCGGCCTCGCAGCGCATCGAGTACCGCATCGGCGCCGCCGACGCGAACCCCTATATCGCGCTCGCGGCGGCCCTCGGCAGCGGGCTCTGGGGCATCGAGAACAAGATCGAGCCCACCGAGCGCGTCACCGGAAACGCCTACGAGCTTCCGCCCAATCCTGAGTTCGGGCTGCCGACCACGCTCTGGGACGCGGCGCAGCGGCTCAAGGCCTCGAAGGCGGGGCGCGCGCTCTTCGGCGACGAGTTCGTCGACCACTACGCCGCGACGCGCGAATGGGAAGAGCGCGAGTTCCGCAAGCACGTCACCGACTGGGAGCTTGCCCGTTATTTCGAGATCATCTGATGACCGCGACCCTCAGGACTATCAGCCCCATCGACGGCTCCGTCTACGTCGAGCGGCCGCTCGCCGGCGCGAGCGAGATCTCAGCCGCCGTGGCGCGCGCACGCTCGGCCCAGCGCGACTGGGCAGCGCTCGGCGTAGCGGAACGCGCCCGGCAGATCACAGGTCTCGTCGACGCCTTCGTTGGCCGCAAAGCCGATATCGGCCGCGAGATCACCCTGCAAATGGGCCGCCCGATCCGCTATACCCCGAACGAGGTCGGCGGCTTCGAGGAGCGCGCCCGCTACATGATCGCGGCCGCACCGGCAGCTCTCGCCGATCTCGATGTCGGAGCGAAGCCGGACTTCCGCCGCTTCATCCGCCCCACGCCCTTGGGTGTGGTGCTGGTGGTGGCGCCCTGGAATTATCCGCTGCTGACGGCTGTCAATGCCATCGTGCCGGCGCTGATGGCGGGCAACGCGGTCATCCTCAAGCATTCGCATCAGACGCCGCTCTGCGCCGAGCGCATGGTCGAGGCCGCGGAGAGCGCGGGCGTGCCAGCGGGGCTGTTCCAGTTCCTGCATCTGAGCCACGACGCGACGGCGCGGCTGATCGAGAGCCCTGAAATCGACTACGTCGCCTTCACCGGCTCGGTGCCCGGCGGCGAGGCGGTGGAGCGGGCGGCGGCCGGACGCTTCATCGGCGTCGGGCTCGAGCTCGGCGGCAAGGATCCCGGCTACGTCCGCGCCGATGCCAATCTCGACCACGCCATCGAGAACCTGGTGGACGGCGCCTTCTTCAACTCCGGGCAATCCTGCTGTGGCATCGAGCGCATCTATGTCGATGCCAAAGTCTACGACCGCTTCGTCGAAGGCGCCGCCGCGCTGACGCGGAAATACGTGCTGGGCGATCCCATGAAGTCCGAGACGACGCTGGGGCCGATGGTGCGCGCAAGCGCCGCCGATTTCGTCCGCGGCCAGATCAAGGAAGCGATCGGGCAGGGGGCCCGCGCCCTCCTCGACGCCAAGGAGTTTCCGGCGAACCGCGAGGGCACGCCCTATCTCGCGCCGCAGATCCTGGTGAACGTCAACCACGCGATGCGCGTGATGACCGAGGAAAGCTTCGGACCGGTCCTCGGCATCATGAAGGTCGGCTCCGACGACGAGGCTGTCCAGCTCATGAACGACAGCCCCTACGGGCTCACCGCGGCGATCTGGACCGGCGATCCCGAGGCCGCGATCCGCATCGGCGACCGGATTGCCACCGGCACCTGCTTCATGAACCGCTGCGACTATCTCGATCCCGCGCTCGCCTGGACCGGCGTCAAGCACTCCGGCCGCGGCGTCTCGCTCTCGGTGCTGGGCTACCAGCACCTGACGCGGCCGAAATCGTTTCACCTGCGTCTTCAGACCTGAAAGTTCTCAGCATGCTCCAAGGCAATTGGAACTACCCGACAGCGGTGAAGTTCGGCCCCGGCCGCATCCGCGAGCTGCCGGCGATACTCAAAGGCGCTGGCATCAAGCGGCCACTGCTGGTGACCGATCCCGGCCTGGCGAAGCTCCCGATGGTGGCGAGCGCGGTCGGCGCCAATGAGGCGGCGGGGCTGCCGACCGCGGTCTTCAGCGGCATCAAGCCCAATCCGGTCGAGAAGAATATCGAGGACGGGCTGAAGACCTACCGTGACGGCAAGCACGACGGAGTCATCGCGTTTGGCGGCGGCAGCGCGCTCGATGCCGGCAAGGTGATCGCCTTCCTCTCCGGCCAGAAGCGTCACATGTGGGATTTCGAGGATGTCGGCGACAATTGGACGCGGGCGGATCCGGCGGGCATCGCGTCCACTGTCGCGGTGCCGACCACCTCCGGCACCGGCTCCGAGGTCGGCCGCGTCTCGGTGGTGGGCGATGAGGTCAAACATAAGAAGCGTCTGATCTTCCATCCCCGCATCATGCCGGTGACGGTGATCGAGGATCCCGAGCTCACGGTGGGATTGCCCCCGCACATCACCGCCGCCACGGGCATGGATGCGCTGGCGCACGCCTTCGAGGCCTATTGCGTCCCCGTCTATCATCCGATCGCCGACGGCGTCGCGCTCGAAGGCATGCGGCTCATCAGGGAATGGTTGCCGGTCGCGACCCGCGACGGCAAGAACATCGACGCGCGCGGCCATATGATGGCGGCGGCAACCCTGGGCGCGACGGCGTTCCAGAAGGGCCTCGGCGCCATCCACTCGCTCTCGCATCCCGTCGGCGCGCACTACGACCTGCATCATGGGCTGCTGAACGCCGTCTTCATGCCCTACGTGCTGGTGTTCAACCGGTCCGCCATCGCCGACAAGATGACCCATCTCGGGCGCTTCCTCGGCCTTGCGAAGCCGAACTTCGACGGCGTGCTCGATTGGGTGCTGGAGCTTCGACGCGTGCTCGGCATCCCCAATACCCTCGCCGAGCTCAAGGTCGATGACAGCAAGCTCGATACGCTCGTCGCCGACTTCGTGGTCGATCCGACCGCGCCCACCAACCCGGTGCCCCTCGACGCCGCCTCCGTGCGCAAGCTCTACCACCAGGCGCTGGAAGGTCGACTCGGCTGAACGCCATCGCGTGCGGCGCCGGCCTCGTTGCGTTGGGGCCGCGACCCGTGCGATGAGAGTGCCGCGCGGGATTCGGTCCCCGCGCGGGCAACGGAGTTCGAGGAGTGCGCAACGGTTCGAGTAAGGCGCTTCGGTGCCTCGGCGTGAGTTTGCTGCTGCTGTTCTCGGCGCTCGTCATGGCGACGCCGGCATCCGCTGCCGACAAGGATTTCAAGTCCTGGCTGGCGGGCGTCCGCCAGGAAGCGATCGCGCAAGGGTTGCGGCCGCAATCGGTCGACCGCGCGCTCAGGGACGTGCATCCGATCGATCGCGTGCTGGAGCTCGACCAGCGTCAGCCGGAGTTGACGCTCACCTTCGATCAGTACATCGAGCGCGTCGTATCGCAAGGACGGATCAAGAATGGGCGCGATCGTCTGGCGGAGAACCGTCCGCTGCTCGACGAGATCGGACGCCGCTACGGCGTGCAGCCCCGCTACATCGTGGCGCTCTGGGGCATCGAGACGGATTTCGGCCGCGTCACCGGAGATTTTCCCATCATCTCCGCGCTGGCGACGCTGGCCTATGACGGAAGGCGCAGCGCGTTCTTCCGCCGCGAGCTGATCGCCGCCATCAAGATCGTCGACCAGGGCTACATCAAGCCCGAGGAGATGACCGGCTCCTGGGCCGGCGCCATGGGGCAGAGCCAGTTCATGCCGTCGAGCTATCTGCAGTACGCCGTGAGCTACAGCAACGACGGCCGGCGCGACATCTGGCACCGCCGCGAGGACGTCTTCGCCTCGATCGCCAATTATCTGGCGCGCCTCGGCTGGCACGGCGACGAGGCCTGGGGACGGCGCGTCCAGCTGCCGAAGAATTTCGACGTCAGCCTCGCCGGCAAGGACATCCGCAAGCCGATCGCCGAATGGCAGCGGCTCGGCGTGCGGCAGACCGGCGGCGGCGACCTGCCGCCGGCGGCGCGCGACGCGTCCGTGATCCTGCCCGCCGGCACCGACGGTCCGGCTTTACTGATCTATGACAATTTCCGTGCGATCCTGCGTTGGAACAACTCCAGCTATTTCGCCGCCGCGGTGGGCTATCTTGCCGACGCTCTGGAATGACGGTAAGGTTTCACCACTAATAGGCGACGGCGAACCGGGAACTACAAGATCGTGACGCTCTTTTTTCAATTCCGCGACACCGCCGCTCTGGCGGCGGTGTCGCTATTGGCGGCCTGCTCCTTCTTCGGCGGCGAGAGAGAGCCGATCTCGACCGGCGCCGCGCCGGGCCTGGGGCTCGGCATCTACAAAGTCGGCAAGCCTTATCAGGTCGACGGCGTTTGGTACTACCCGCACATCGATCTCAGCTACGACGAGACCGGCATCGCCTCGTGGTACGGCGAGGCCTTCCACGGCAAGTACACCGCCAACGGCGAGGTGTTCGATCTGAACGCCCTCACCGCCGCCCATCATACGCTGCCGCTGCCCAGCATCGTCGAGGTGACCAACCTCGAGAACGGCCGCTCGATCGAGCTGCGCGTCAACGACCGCGGTCCCTTCGCGCGCGGACGCATCATCGATGTCTCGCGGCGCGCGGCACAGCTGCTGGGATTCGAGCGCCAGGCACCGCCAAGGTGCATGTCCGCGTTCTCACCGCCGAGACGCTGCAGGCGCAGGCGATCGCGCGCCACAACGGCGAGGAAACGCCGGGACCGGTTGAGCTGGCGCAGGCAGCGCCGCGCACTCCCGTCGATGCCCAGAATCTGAAGCCGCTGGCCGGCAGCCGGGCGGCGCCGGATCAGGGCAGCCCGCCGCTGCAGGTCGCCGCCGCGCCGCCCATGCCGGCGCAGATCGCCGATCCGCCGCTGACGGAGAAGGTCACGATCGGCACCGCCAAGCCCAACGCACAGATCTACATCCAGGCCGGCGCCTTCGCGCAATCGGATAACGCCCGGCGCGTGAAGCAGCGCATCGACGCGCTGGGTGCCGTGCAGATCACCAGCGTGCGGGTCAACGGCGCCAGCCTCTACCGCGTGCGGCTCGGACCGGTGATGAACGTGGAGGAGGCGGACCGCCTCCTCGCCAAGGTCCTGGCGACCGGCTTCAGCGACGCCCGGATCGTCGTCGACTGACCGGAGTCGCGCCCTTGCAGACGATGGTAATCCCGCCGTTGATCATCCCTGCGCTATACTGGCCAATCAGGTGAGTTCAATGGCGCCGGCATGGCGCCGCCGCCGTCGCATCGGCGGATATGGGAGGGCGAGTGTGATGATCTCAGCATACCGGCTGGTTTTCGCGCTGATCGCGGCGAGTGCGTTGCTGCTGCCAACGGTCTCCGTGCGGGCCGCGACGGGCATCGATACCCAGGCGCGCAACGCCCTCATCCTGGATTACGAGACCGGCGCCGTCATGCTCGACAAGGGCGCCGACGAGCGGATGGCGCCCGCCTCCATGAGCAAGATCATGACGGCCTATCTGGTCTACGACGCGCTCAAGAAGGGAAAGCTTTCCCTCGACGACATGCTGCCGGTGAGCGAGAAGGCCTGGCGCACTCAGGGTTCAAAGATGTTCGTGCCGCTCGGCGGCCGCGTGAAGGTCGAGGATCTCATCCGCGGCATGATCGTCCAGTCCGGCAACGACGCCTGCATCGTGCTGGCGGAAGGCCTCGCCGGCAGCGAGGACGCCTTCGTCGATATGATGAACGAGAAGGCGAAGGAGCTCGGCCTCAAGGACAGCCACTTCGCCAACGTCGACGGGCTGCCCGATCCCAACGAGTACATGACGGCGCGCGATCTCGCGACGCTGGCGCGCCATCTCATTGCCGACTTCCCGGAGTACTACCATTACGATTCCGAGAAGGATTTCACCTACAACGGCATCAAGCAGGGCAACCGCAATCCGCTGCTCTACAAGGATCTCGGCGTCGACGGCATGAAGACCGGCCACACCGAGGAAGCGGGTTACTGCCTGACCGCCTCGGCGATGCGCGACGGGCGGCGCATCATCATGGTGCTGGCGGGCTTGCCGACGATGAAATCCCGCGGCACCGAGGGCGAGCGGCTGCTCGAATGGGCATTCCGCGAGTTCAACGACTACAAGCTGGTAAAGGCGGGCGAGACGCTGGATCAGGCCGATGTCTGGCTCGGCCAGGCGGCCAAAGTGCCGGTGATGGCGCAGCGGGACGTGGTGGTGACGCTGCCAAAGGCTCTCGGCGCAGCATGAAGGCGACCGTGCACTATGACGGCCCGGTCCACGCTCCGGTCACCAAGGGCGAGCCGGTCGGCAAGCTCACGATCACCGCCGACGGCGTCGACCCGGTGACGGTGCCTCTTGTGGCCGCGCAGCCGGTGGACAAGCTCGGGCCCATGGGCCGCATCGCGGTGGCGGCCGGCTACCTCGTCTGGGGCCGCCGCTGACGCGCGGGCGCTTCATCACGCTCGAGGGCGGCGAGGGCGCCGGCAAATCGACCCAGGCAGGCTTGCTGGTCGACGGTCTGCGCAAGGCCGGCCTCCGGTCGCTCCGCACCCGCGAGCCGGGCGGCGCGCCGGGCGCCGAGGAAATCCGCAAGCTTCTGGTGGAGGGCCTGCCGCAGCGCTGGGACGCCGAGGCGGAGGCGTTGCTGATGGTGGCGGCGCGCCGCGTCCACCTGGTGGAGACCATCTGGCCGGCGCTCGAGCGCGGCGAGTGGGTGGTCTCCGACCGCTTCGCGGATTCCACCATCGCCTATCAGGGCTACGGCCGCGGCCTGCCCCAGGACGCGCTCAAAGCTCTGCACCACCTGATCGCCGGCGACTTCAAACCTGACCTGACCCTCATCCTCGATCTGCCTGTCGAGATTGGACTTTCCAGGGCTGCAACGCGGCCTGGCGCGGAGACCCGCTTCGAGCGCATGGACCCGGAATTCCACGAGCGACTGCGCCAGGGTTTCCTGGAGATCGCCCAGTCCGAGCCGCAGCGCTGCGTCGTCATCGATGCGACCGGCGACGTGGCCGCGGTGCAGACTGCGATTCGAGCCGCGGTCCACGCGCGGCTTGGGGGTCGCGCTCTGAGCGCCGAAGCTGCAGACTGCCGCCATGGCGGACACTGACGACGATTTCGACGGCGCGGACGAGGACAGCGGCGACGACTCCGAGGTGGTGGTCCCGGCGCCGCGCGAGCAGACCGCGCTCATCGGTCACGAGGCCGCCGAAGTGACGCTGCTGCAGGCCTTTCAGGCGAACCGGCTGCCCCATGGCTCCTGATCACCGGGCCGCACGGCATCGGCAAGGCAACGCTCGCCTTTCGCTTCGCGCGGTTCCTGCTGACCCAGGCGGCGGAGCAGGGGACGGGCGGGCTCTTCGCGCCGGCGACGCCGACCTCGCTCGCGGTCGCGCCGGAGCATCCCGTATTCCGTCGCGTCGCCAGCGCTGGCCACGCCGACCTCCTCACCGTCGAGCGCGGCATCGATCCCAAGCGCAAGCGCGCTCGCACTGAGATCGTGGTCGACGATATCCGGGCCATCGGCGCCTTCCTGCGCCTGACGCCGGCCGAAGGCGGCTGGCGCATCGTCGTCGTCGACACCGCCGACGAGATGAACCGCAACGCCGCCAATGCACTCCTGAAGATCCTGGAGGAACCGCCGGCGCGGGCGATCCTGCTTCTCGTCAGCGACAATCCCGGCCGGCTGCTGCCGACCATCCGCTCGCGCTGCCGGCGCCTGGCGCTCCGGCCGCTGCCGGAGGCGACGGTCGCCGATCTCGTCGCCCGCTATCGCCCGGATCTCTCGCAGCGGGATCGCGATGCCCTTACCGATCTTGCCGAGGGCAGCATCGGCCGTGCCCTCGAGCTGGCGGAAGAGGGTGGCGTGGCACTCCACCGCAAGCTGGTGGAGCTTCTGGGCGCGCTCCCCGATCTCGATGGCGTGGCGCTCCACGCGTTTGCCGACAAGGTCGCGCGCTGGGGCAACGACGATGGTTACCGTGTCTTTACCGAGCTGATGCCGGCAACGCTCGCCCGCGCCATCGCGGCGGCGGCGGCCGGAACGCGGCCGGGCACCGAGGCGCCGCTCGTCACGCTGCTGAGCCGCCGTGGCCTTGATCGCTGGGTGGAGGTATGGGAAAAGATCACCCACCTCTTTGCCCAGGCGGACGCCGTCAACCTCGACCGCAAGCAGGTCGTGTTGAACGCCTTTTTCGCGCTCGAAGAGGCCGCGCGCTGACTGAACGCGCGGGCGTGCAGCAGGAGCCCTGATGACCGGCGAGCCCTATTACGTCACGACGCCGATCTACTACGTGAACGACGCGCCGCATATCGGCCACGCCTACACGACGGTGGCCTGCGACGTGCTGGCGCGCTTCATGCGGCTCGACGGGCGGCGGGTCATGTTCCTGACCGGCACCGACGAGCATGGCCAGAAGGTCGAGAAATCCGCGCGCGCCGCCGGCGTCGATCCGCAGGCATTCTGCGACCGCGTCTCGCAGAATTTCCGCGACCTGTCGGAGCTGATGAACATCAGCAACGACGATTTCATCCGCACCACCGAGCCGCGGCACATCGAGGCCTCGCAGGCGATGTGGCGCGCCATCGCCGCCAACAAGTCGCCGAAGGGCAGCGACAACATCTATCTCGGCAAATATGCCGGCTGGTACGCGGTGCGCGACGAGGCCTTCTACGGCGAGGACGAGCTCACCACCGGACCCGACGGCAAGAAGCGCGCGCCCTCCGGCGCCGAGGTCGAATGGGTCGAGGAGCCGAGCTATTTCTTCCGGCTCTCGGACTGGCAGGACTGGCTCTTCGACTGCTACGAGCGCAATCCCGACTTCATCGCGCCCGACGGCGCGGCGCAACGAGGTCATGAGCTTCGTCAAGGGCGGCCTGCGCGATCTCTCGATCTCGCGCACCAGCTTCACCTGGGGCGTGCCGGTGCCGGACGATCCCAAGCACGTCATGTATGTCTGGCTCGACGCGCTCACCAACTACATCACCGCGGTCGGCTATCCCGATACGGCGAGCGCGGAGTTCAAGACCTTCTGGCCCGCCGACCTGCACATGGTCGGCAAGGACATCCTGCGCTTCCACGCCGTCTACTGGCCGGCCTTCCTGACGGCGGCCGGGCTGGCACCGCCCAAGCGCGTCTTCGCCCATGGCTGGTGGACCATCGAAGGCCAGAAGATCTCGAAGTCGCTCGGCAACGTCATTCGCCGCAGAAGCTGGTCGAGCGAATACGGCCTCGATGCCGTGCGCTATTTCCTGCTGCGCGAGCTGCCCTTCGGCAGCGACGGCGATTTCTCGCGCCGCGCGATGGTCGGGCCGCATCAACGGCGACCTCGCCAACGACTTCGGCAATCTGGCGCAGCGCGTGCTGAGCTTCATCAACAAGAACTGCCGGCGCGGAAGTGCCGAGCCGGCGAGTTCACGGCCGCCGACGAGGCGCTGCTGGAGCGCGGCACGCGCGACTGCTGCGGACGGCTGCGCGGCGACTTCGCCGAGCAGGCCTTCCACCGTGCGCTCGAGACCCATGTGGGCACGTGGTGGCGGATGCCAACCGCTATGTCGACGAGCAGGCGCCTTGGACGCTGCGCAAGACCGATCCCGCGCGGATGGAGACCGTGCTCTATGTGCTGGCCGAGGTGATCCGCCACCTCGCGATCCTGGCGCAGCCGTTGGTGCCGGCGGCGACCGGCGAAGCTGCTCGACCAGCTCGCCGTCCCGGCGAATGCCGCGCGAGTTTCGCCGCGCTCGCAACGCCGCTCAAGCCCGGCACGACGCTGCCGAAGCCCGACGGCGTCTTTCCGCGCTTCGTCGAGGCGGAGCCGGCCTGATGCTCGTCGACAGTCACTGCCATCTCGACTTCCTCGCCGCCGGGCCCGAGCGCGACGGCGGTCATCGCGCGCGCGCGGGCGGGCGGGGGTGGGGACGATGCTGACCATCTGCACCAAGATCACGGAATTCCCGACGGTGCGCGTCGATCGCCGAGAGCGATCCCGATGTCTGGTGCTCGGTCGGCATCCATCCGCATGAGGCGGCGGCCGAGCCGGATACCGCGGCGGCGCACGCTCGCCGAGCTTGCACGCCATCCCAAGGTCGTCGGCATCGGCGAGACCGGTCTCGACTTCTATTACGAGCACAGCCCGCGCGACCGGCAGGCGGAGGTTTCCGCGCCCATATCGCGGCGGCGCGGGCGACCGGCCTGCCGCTCATCGTCCACACCCGCGACGCCGACCCCGAGACCATCGCGCATGCTTCGAGGAAGAGCTGCGAAAGGTCCGCTCACCGGCGTCATCCATTGCTTCAGCACCGGCCGGGAGCTTGCCGAAAGAGCGCTCGAAATCGGCTTCTATATCTCGCTCTCGGGCATCGTCACCTTCAAGAATGCGCGAGCCGCTGCGGCGATCGTCCGCGACCTGCCGCTGGACCGTATTCTGGTCGAGACCGACGCGCCCTACCTGGCGCCGGTGCCGCTGCGCGGCAAGCCCAACGAGCCCGCCTTCATCGTTCATACCGCAGCCGAGGTTGCCCGCATAAAGGGCTGTACCGTCAGGGAGCTAGCCGAGACGACGACGGCGAATTTCTCATCGGCTGTTCGCCAAGGCCGGGATGCCCTCGGCGATGAGGGTGACGATCCTGGGCTGCGGCCGTCCGGCGGCGTGCCGCTATATCGGCAACGACTGGGGCGACTGCGACCCCGCCAATCCCCGCAACCGGCGCCGGCGCGTCTCGATCCTGGTGCAGGACCGCGGCGTCACTGTGCTGGTCGATGCCTCGCCAGACCTGCGGATGCAGCTGCTGGATGCCGGCGTCGACCGGCTCGACGCCATGCTCTTCACCCATGCCCATGCCGATCATTGCCACGGCATCGACGAGGTCCGCGCGCTCAATCGGTCCATGCAGCGGGCCGCTGCCGATCTATGCCTCGGCGGCGACGCTGGCGGAGCTCCATGACGCGCTTCGCCTATATCTTCCGGTCGCCAAATCCGGCCGCAGGCACCGCCTTCTACAAGCCCTCGCTGACACCACATGCGGTCGAGGGTGCCTTCGAGGCCGCCGGCATTCCCGTGACGTCCTTCGTGCAGGAGCATGGCTTCAGCCAGACCCTGGGGTTCCGCTTCGGACCGCTTCGCGTATTCCACCGACGCCGTGGCATTGGACGAGGCGGCCTTCGAGGCGCTGGCAGGGGTCGAGACGTGGATCGTCGACTGCTATCCGCCGGACGCCGCATCCGACCCACAGCCATCTGGCGCAGACCCTGGAGTGGATCGCCCGCGTCAAGCCACGCCGCGCCATCCTCACTCACATGGATGTCCAGCTCGACTACGAGACGCTTTGCCGCGAGCTGCCGGCGGGAGTGGAGCCCGGCCTATGACGGGCTGGTGATCGAGGCCTGAGCCGCTGGGAACATCGGCGGCATCGGAACATATTCACTATTCGCGACGTTACACTTGACATACTTGGACACCGTTGGTAGATTTGGGCCATAGGAGATACCGCCATGGCCAATTCCGTTCTGTCCGCCCCTCACTTCCAAGACGAAACCGCCGCGTTTGCGTATGTGGAGGCTCACCTTTGGCCGAATGGGCCGGTTGCCCGTTCTGCGGCGAGACGGCGCGGGTAGGGCGGTTGAATGGCAAGACCACCCGCCCGGGGCTGTGCAAGTGCTATGCGTGCCAGAAGCCCTTTACCGTGCGTATGGGGACCATCTTTGAGGGCTCGCACCTTGCGCTGCGGCTTTGGCTCCAGGTCATCCACCTCATGTGCGCGAGCAAGAAGGGGATCAGCACCCGGCAAATCCAACGGATGCTCCGGTGCAGCATGAAGACCGCGTGGTTCCTGACCCATCGTATTCGGGAGGCCATGGCCCCCGGTGCCGGTGCCGGCCCAATCGGCGGCGAGGGCAAGATCGTGGAGGCGGACGAGGCTTTCCTGACCAATTCGCCCAAGACCCGCAAGCGGCCCGGTTACCAGCACAAGATTGCCGTCTTGAGCCTCGTGGAGCGTGGTGGGGAACAGCGGTCGGTGGTGCTGGAACGGTCCCCCGAACAAGGTCGAGATTGATGAACGCGCTCTATGCCCACGTTCACCCCGAGAGCACCCTGCACACCGATGGCGCCCAGTATTACAAAAACCTCGTCTCGGTCGCGAAGCATGAGAGCGTTGACCACTCCAAGGGCGAATATGCCCGCAAGACCGAGCGTGGCGATGTCGTGCACGTCAACACCCTCGAAGGCTTCTTTTCGGTGTTCAAGCGCGGCATGTTCGGCACTTACCAGCACGTCGAGGCCCAGCACCTTCAGCGTTACGTGGCAGAGTTTGATTTCCGCCAGAACACCCGTGAGAAGCTGGGGATCAATGACACCATGCGCGCCGAGGCCGCGCTCAAGGGCTTCAAGGGCAAGCGGTTGACCTATCAAACAGTTGGTCGCGAGTAAGCGGAAGGGCGGGAGAGGCGCGGACTGACACCGCGCCTCTCCCTTCGCTATCCTGGTGGTGCCAACCAGACCAGGAGCGAACGCTATGCCCGACGTAACAACCCAACTTGCACATGCCTTGGGAATCGCCAATCGTGAAGTGATCGTCGAATTGCTGCAAAAGTTGACTGCCAGCAATGTGTTAGAGAAATCCGACATAGCTGGCCTGCTGGCAGCGGCCAAAAAGACTTTGACTGCCCTCAACACCGATCCGGGCAACAGTGCGGCAAACATTGTCGATACCATCAGTAAACGCGCATTGGGTT
>CAVTDT010000010.1:0-1057287 GCA_963733525.1 uncultured Alphaproteobacteria bacterium | reverse complement strand
AGATGCAGGGACATCTTGACGAAGCGGCCGGCGGGCAGCTCGGAGATCGCGCGCAGCGGCTGGAACGACGCCGGCGGCGTGAACCGGGTGAGGACAGAGCGGTCCGTGCTGCGATCCGGCGAGTGATTGGTACTGACCACCACGTAGATCCGGCCGCCGAGGCTGATCCCGGCCACCGGCACCTCGAAAGCCCCCATGCTGACGCCGGGCGGCTGAATGGCGAGGTAGCGGCCGTCGCCGACGGTGAGGAAGTCGAGGCGGACGCCGGCCTCGGGATCGTGGGCGTCGGTGGTGGCGATGGTGTCGAGCGCCCGATCCTGGGCGCCCACCGTATCACCGAAGAGGAAATAGGCGCGGCCGGCATGCTCGAAGGAATTGCCGAGATCTGTGCCCCGCAGCCGGTAGCGCGTCACCGTGCGGCTCAGCGTCGGCTGGTGCCGCTCCTTGTCCTCCTCGCCGAGGAGCTGCTCGACCTTGACCGTCGAGCCCGGCAGGAAGCGCAGGGCGGGCGGAGCGGCGGACGAGGGAGCCGGCTGCGCGCCGGCAGCGACGGAGAGCACGGCGATCGCCAGCGGAATCACCAGGACGATGCCGGACCGGCGCGCCGCCACGGCAGGCCTCCTCGCCATCAGCGGCGATCCCCGCCGCCGTGACGCGGGCACTTTAGTTCCGGTCGAGAATGACCAGCGGCAGCGGATCGATGTCGGTGCGGGCGCCGGAAGGCTGGGCGCCGCTGGCCGCCACCGACCCGGGATCCAGCGCGAACTCGCAGGCGAGGTAGTCCGTCGAGGTCTGCCCGGGCACCAGGCAGCCGTCGTCCTTCTTCCGCAGGAAGAGCTGCGCGCTCCTGTTGAGGACGGGCATGCCGCCGACGGTCTTGCCCTGGCCCTGGCTCAGCATGCAACGGCCGTAGTCCGAGGCCGTGCCGCCCTGCGCCAGCACGGATTTGCAGAGCGCGGGATCGAGCTCGGCGGTGGACCTCGAGGCGCAAGCAGCGGGCAGCGCCAGGATGGCGATCAGAAGGGCCGTGCCGAGATGTCTTCGCAAGGGCGATCCGTGCAGCGGAGGAGCGGCCCCGGGAATGGGCGCTCTCGGGCATCAACTTAGGCGAGTGGGATTCCCAGGACAACTGTGTGGTCGCGCCGCGGCGTGACCTTCGCGTGACTCCCGGTGCCAAGCGGCTATGATTTGTCATTACAAGAACTTAGGGAGGAAGGCGTCATGGCATCCCCGGCGGCGGAACCCTATCGCGGCGTATTCCCGATCGCGCCGACGCCCTTCACCGAGTCGGGCGACCTCGACCTCGAGGGGCAGCGACGCGTCCTCGACTGCATGGTCGATCAGGGCGTCGACGGCATCTGCATCCTCGCCAACTACTCCGAGCAGTTCCTGCTCTCCGACGCGAGCGCGATCAGCTGCTCGACCTCTGCCTCGCCCACGTCGCCGGCCGCGTGCCGATAATCGTCACCTGCAGCCACTTCAGCACCCGGATCGCCGTGGAGCGGGCGCGGCGCGCCAAGGCGGCGGGCGCCGCCATGCTGATGCTGATGCCGCCCTATCACGGCGCGGCGCTGCGCGCCGACGAGAAGGGCATCCTGGAGCAGTTCGCCCGCGTCGCCGCGGCGGCGGCGATACCGATCATGGTGCAGGACGCGCCGCTTGAGCGGCGTCACCCTCCCGGTGCCGTTCCTGGCGCGCCTCGCCCGCGAGGTGCCGGCCGTCCGCTACTTCAAGATCGAGGTGCCCGGCGCGGCGGCGAAGCTGCGCGCGCTCATCGAAGCCGGCGGCGAGGCCATCGCCGGCCCGTTCGACGGCGAGGAGTCGATCACGCTGATGGCGGATCTCGATGCCGGCGCCACCGGCACCATGCCGAGCGCGCTGCTGCCCGATCTCATCAAGCCGGTGCTGGCGCACCATCGCGCCGGCCGGCGCGCGGAAGCGGCGGCGGACTATGCCCGCATCCTGCCGCTCATCAACTACGAGAACCGCCAGTGCGGGCTGCGCGCCACCAAGACGGTGATGACGGAGGGCGGCGTCATCCGGAGCGACGCCGTGCGCCATCCCCTGGAGCCGCTGCATCCGGCGACGCGGGCGGGACTGCTGGAGCTCGCGCGGTCCCTCAATCCGCTGGCGCTGCGCTGGGGGAAATAGAAAGACCTCAGCGCCTGACCTCGGCGGTCAGCAGGAGCGACAGCGGCAGCGCGGTCTCCGGGTGCAGCGGCTCGTCGAGGGAGAGCAGGTCGTAGCCGGCCGCGCGCAGCAGGGTCAGCCACGATCCGACGGTGCGGAAATACCAGGGCATCGGCTGCCAGGAACCGGCGTCGCCGAACCCGTGGAAATGCTCGACCCGCCAGCCGTCGCGGTACGGCGGCCCGGCGCCGAGCGGATGCAGGGTCTGCACCACCAGAGCGCCGCCCGGCGCGATGATCTCGCCGAGCGCCGCCAACAGCGCCACCACGCTGTCATCGAGCAGCGCGAAGTTGGCGACGATGGCGTCGAAATCCCGACCCGCCCGCGTCGGGTCCGCCACGAGATCCGCATGGCTCAGGAGATGAAAGCTGCCGCCGCCGGCCTCGCGCGCCGCCTCGACGAGCACCGGCGACGCATCGGTGCCGACCACCACGATGCCGCGGGTGGCGAGCGCGCGGGCGAGCCAGCCCTCGCCGCAGCCGAGATCGAGCACGCGCCGCGGCGCCAGCGCGGTCACCGCGTCGAGGATGGCGGCGTCGGTGGCGAGCTTGCGGCTGGCGATGGCGCCGGAGCGGACGGCGGCGATCCATGCCGGCGCGTTCGCATCCCAGCTTTGCTCCAGCGCGGCGTGCTCAGGCGGCGATGTCTTCTCGGTCATTCGCATCCGACCCTAACAAGTTTTGCGAGCCCTCCGTCAGCCGGTCCTAGACTGGGGTGCAATCTGCCGGAGGTTCCGCGATGACATTCTCATTGACCCCGCGCCGCGGCGGCTGCCAGTGCGGCGCCGTGCGCTATGAGATCACTGGCGCGCCGGTGGCGCTCTACGTCTGCCATTGCCGCGAATGCCAGAAGCAATCGGCCTCGGCCTTCGGCGTCTCCCTCATCGTGGCGAGCGCTGGATTCCGCGTGACCCAGGGCGCGGTCAAATCCTGGTCGCGCGCGGCGGATAGCGGCCGGCGCCGGCGCTGCCTCTTCTGTCCGGAGTGCGGCTCGCGGCTCTGGCACGAGGCGGAGCCGGCGGCGGATACGATCAGCGTCAAGGGCGGCTCGCTCGATCTGCCGCCCGATCTCGGCACCGCCATCCACATCTGGGTCTCGCGCAAGCTGCCGGGCGTCGTAATCCCCGCCGACCGGCCGTGCTTCGACGGGGAGCCGGATTGAATCTCGCTCGGAGCGACGCGCCTCCTCTGGCATGAGCAGGGTCCTCGCCTACTGCGACCGGCGCAGCGCCGCCTTGAGGCGCGCGGGATCGACCCGGGTCAGCACCACGCGCTGATCGGTCTCGGAGGTGAAGCTGGTGAAGTAGAAGCGCCCGTCGCGATCCCAGGCATCGTAGCCGGTGTGGAGAAAGAGCGGACCCAGCGCGGGATCGAGCTGGTCGAGGCCGCAGAGCCGGTGGCTCTTGCCGGTCGCGAGATCGAACTCGTAGAGGCCGGCCGGATTGGCCTCGGGCATCCAGCTGCTGGTGGCGTAGTAGGCCGTCTTGCCCGTCGGCGCTCACCTGGAACATCCAGACCCAGATCTCCGCCTTCGGCACCTCCATCTGCCCGAGATAGGTCCAGGCGGGCCCGGCATCGTCGAAGCGGTAGACGTGACCTTGATCGTCGGTGAAGAAGCAGTGCGTGCGGTTCTCGACGCACTGGCCGGTCTCGAGCGCGCGCGGCTCGACGAGCGCCCAATCCCGGCGGTCGCCGAAGCCGCCGGCGGCGGGATCGTAGTAGTGGATGTGCCCGTAGATCGCGGGATCGCCGGCGGCGTATTGCGGATTGCCGGCGGTGAAATAGAGCCGGCCGCGGCTGTCCACCCACATCACGCGCCCCGTATAGAGATAGGGCGTGTCGTAGGCGGCGGGGCGGCCGAGCGCCTCGGTGCGGCCGCGAGCGACGTCGTAGCGGAAGATCTCGGCGGTAGGGATCGCCGCGCCATAGATCACCTTGCGCGCGGGATCGGCGGCGAGCGTCACCAATCCCAGATGCGCGGCGCCGACGCCGCCGGGCTCGGTGGCGCTGAGATCCGTGAAGCGGCTCTGGGCGGGATCGTAGGCGTACCAGTGGAAGCCGCGGCGGGAAAGATAGGCGTCGTCGAGAGTGGAGCGATCCAGCGTCGCCACATAGACCTTGCCGTCGAGCCAGAGCGGACGCGTGTGGAATTTCTCCGCAGTCTCGCCGGGCCGCCAGTTATGCGCGGCCTCGGAGGCGGCGCGGGCATCGCCGACGTAGCCGAGAACGCCGGTCCTGGCGTCGAGCCGATAGAGCGCGGAATTGGTCGCGTGATCCATGCCGCCGACATAGATGTCGCCATTGGGCGCCGATCCCGTCGAGTGCCAGCTCTGGATCGGCTTCAACCCGTCGGGCGTATCGGGCAATCGCCAACTCCAGACGCCATCCAGCCGCCCGGCCCAGCCGGCGCCCTCCGCCGTCTCACCCATCGCGGCGCTCACGAAGACGAGAGCCAGCAGCGTCGACAGCAGGGGCAAGCCGAACCATCGCGAGATCATCATCGCTCCGGAGCCAAGGATCACCGGCCCAGCACAGCAAAAACCGTGGCCAAAAAATATCGCGCCGTGCGGCGCCCACAAAATGCTCTCACGGGCGGGCCGCGCCGGCAGACAACCGCGCATTTTCCTGGCCTGAATGTGGCAATGCCGTGATCCGGCCCCGCTTTTGCTCGCGCCCGCGTCGCAGCATCGGCCCGCTTCCGGCCCCATATCATTTCCAGCAGGCAGGCTCGCGCGTTCGCGCCGCGAGCAAGGGCGGCGCATCGATCGCCCCGCTGCCTCAATTCCGCAATCTCCGATCCGGCAGAGCAGGTGTCCTGATGGTGCATCGTATTCTCGCGTTGGCGGTTTCCCTCGCCGTGTTGTGCAGCGCCCCCGCCATGTCGATGGTCGGCGACGGCTGCGCCGCCGGCCGGTCCTGTCCGGAGTCCTCCGGCGCGACGGGCGAGGGGTCGCGCGGGTTGCCGCCACACACCTACTGGATCGCCGGCAAGACGGTAGAGCTCGGCAACGCCGAGGCCGATCGTCAGCGGCGCTGCATGGCGCTGGTCGCCTTCGCCGAGGCGCGCGGCGAAGGCCGCGACGGCATGCTCGCCATCATGTTCGTAGTGATGAACCGCGTGCGCGCCGTGACCGAGGGCACGTTTCCGGCACCGCCGGTGGCCAAGGGCAAGGACGTGCTGCCCTGCGACGTCGTCGCGCAGAAATACGCCTTCGAGGCCGTGCATGCCGCCCGGTTTCGCAAGACGCTTACCGCCATCCGCCGCGGCCATCGGACCGAGCAGCTGACGCCCGCCAATCCCGTCGACGCTCAGCAGCTCGAGCTCGCGCATTCCCTTGCGCGGGAGATGATGGCGGGCAAGCTCACCGACGACGTCACCGAGGGCGCCACCCACTTTTACTGCCCGAGCGCGCAACGGCACATGCGCCGCCGCAAGCCCGCGTGGACGATGAAGCTCGCCGCCACTACGCGGATCGGCAAGCAGGTGTTCTATCGGTAGAAGAAGGGCGGCCGCGCGTCCTTCGGCTCAGCCCTCGGGCTCGCCCCGGCCCTTCGGGCGCAGGTTGGTGAGGCTGGCGAGGAGGCCGAGGCCGGGCTTGAGAGCCACATGGGTCGCGGCACCCGACCTGGCGGCCGGCTTCGCCGGCTCCGATGCCAGCGCCGCGACTTGGCGCAGGGGAACCGCCATCTTCTCTTCGATGCGGCGGTAGACGGCGGCGACGCTCTGGGGCGTGCGGCCGTGGCCGTAGAAGATCTGCGGATTCTGCCGCGCCGCCGCCGGCACCAGCTTGGCGGCGGCCTGTTCGCCGCCGGCGTCCCGCGCCTTGAGAAAGCGGATGGCGCCGTTGGATCCCAGGAGATGGGCGAGATGCAGATCGGCGGCGCCGGCCTTGCGGCCGAGCGCGCGCTCCAGCCGCGCTCCATTGGTCTTGGCGAACTCGGCCGCCATCACGGCGGCGACGTCGACGTTGCCGCGGAGATCGAGGATCTGCTTCTCCACCGCCGGATCGCTGACGCCGAGACGGCCGTTCGGCTGCACCTCGATCGCCTTGGCAAGCTCGCCGTATCCGTAATGCGCGCCGTGCTGGCGCATCATCTGGAGCCAGGTCTGGCTGGTGAACTGGAAGAGCCCAGCGGCACTGGAATGGCGCGCCACCGCCTCGGCGTTGAAGCCGCTCTCCACCGAGGCTTGCGCCACCAGGAAGCCGAAATCGACGCCGGTCTTGGCGCTGGCCTGGCGCAGGCTCTGCAGCACCTCAGGGGGCAGCGTGTGGCCGCCGACCGCGATGGCCTTGGGATCGACCGTCATGCCGCCTCAGCCGGTGGCGCCGACGCGGGCGACACCGATCATGCTGTCGCGGGTGACGAGGGCGGCGAGATCCGCCTCGCTCATCTTCTCCGTGCCCGCCGGCCGCTCCGGCAGCACGAGATAGCGGCAGTCCGCGGTCGAATCATGGACGCGGACCTCGACGTGATCGGGGACCGGCGTGCCGAACTCCCGCAGCACCGCGCGCGGCTCGCGCACGGCGCGGCTCCTGTAGGCGCGGCTCTTGTACCAGTCCGGCGGCAGGCCCAGCACCGCGCGGGGATAGCAGGAGCAGAGCGTGCAGACGATCATGTTGTGAAGCTGGGCCGTGTTCTCCACCACGATCAGCTTGTAGGTGCCGGCATCGATGCCGAGCTCGCGCACCGCGGCGTTGCCGTCGGCGAGGAGCCGCGCCTTGAAGGCGGGATCGAGCCAGGCGCGCGCCACGATGCGGCCGCCTTGCGCCGGCGTGCGGGCATCCATCGCCTCGATGGCGCGGCGCACGTCGTCGGCGGTGATGACGCCCTTCTCGATCAGGAGATCGCGCACCGCGATCTCCATCGCCTGATAGTAGCCCAGGCTGTCGTCGGTGTCGGGCCGGTTCGGATGCCGGTGCGGCACGCCGTGATCATGATCGTGATGATCGTGATCGTGGGGGTGGTCGTGGCCGTGGGGATCGGCGGGCGCGCTCATGACAATTCTCCGAGCATGCGGGTCAGGCCGGCTCGAGCCAGTGCTGATAGATCTCGACCTCGACGGTGTCGGCCGCGGCGCCGCGATAGTCGGGCCAGAGCCGGCGCTGCTGGAAGCGCACGCGGTAGAGCGGCTGCTTCGGCAGACCCGAGCGGTTGTAGGCGAGCTCCTCGGGATTGCCGAAGCTTCCGCAGAGCCGCTCGATGACGCCGGACTGGCCGCGGATGTACCAGGGCGCGCGCAGATGGCCCGGCGGATCGGCGAAGCGCACGTGGACGGCATCGCCGGCCTGAAAGCGCGCCGTCACGGCATCGTCGCTCACGTCCCGCCTCCCTTCGCCTGCACCTCCGCCATTCGTCGGCCAAGCTCGTCCGACGTCAGCACGCCGCGCTCCAGCAGCACGCGGGTGATGGCGGCGATCCAGCGCTCGTAATAGCTCATGGTCTCGTAGGCATCGGGCGGCAGGCTCTCGATCTGGCGCCGGAGCTCGTCGACGCGCAGCAGTTTCCTCTGCGACAGCAGCACCATCATGGCGTCGACGCGCTTTTCCCAATGGGCGTAGTCGTGCTCCGCACGATCGACCGGCCCGGCGGGAAGCCCGCCCATGTCGTGATGGCTGCGCACGGCGACTCTCTCCTTGATGGAGGGGAAAGGGGGATCGGAATCCCTGTTCCAAGTATCCCCTCCTGGCCCCCGATCGCGCAACTGCCACGAGCGACCGATGCGGGCCCTGAAGGACTAGCGACGCAGGAGCGCCCGCCGATCCCGGGGCGTGAGAGGCGACCGCGTGCCGGGCGTCGCCAAACCGTGCAAGCGATCGACGTCCGCATCACGCAACTTCTGCGCACATCGCCACGCATCGGACTTGGCCGCGAAGGCCTTGCCGCGTCGCGCGGAGGCAGGCGGCAAGTCCTTGGTCTCTTAAGTCTTTTTTCACCATGTCTGCCGGAGAATGACGGCCATGTCCGATCGGAAGCTTGCGGAGCTGAAGGGATTTCTCGATCAGCTGCCGACCGACGAGGCGGCAGCCCTGGCGCGCAAGCTGGAGTTGCAGCGCGCGATGGGTCAGGAGACGCTGCCCGCGGCCGCCATCCTGACCAGCCTGCGCCGCCAGCTGCGCCTGGCGCGGCCGGCCCGGACGCCGACGCTCTGGCGGCTGATCGCCGCCGGCTTCGAGGACTTCCTGGTCGACGATGAAGGCGCGGCGCGGATGCCCGGCCTGATCCTGCGCACCTCGGTCGAACCCTGGTGGCAGACCCTCCGGCGTCTGGTGCCGACGGAAATCAGGACGCATGAGACGGAGTTCGCCCGCCTGGTCGGCGATCACGACTGGTCGGCGATCGAGCGCTTCGCCGAGACGATGCAGCGCGCGGCGCGCGGCTGGACGCTGGCGGCCCTTGCCGAGCACCCGCCCGCTGATCCCGGCCTGCGGGCGGATTTCGCCGAGATCGCGCGCCTTCTCGCCATCGCCGAGCCGCTGCGCGGCGCGGTGGAGGCGGTGAGCACCATCGCCGCGCGTCTCGGCCAGACCCAGGGGCGCCGGATCCTCGAGCTCGGCGAGGAAGCTGTCATCGAAGCCAGACGCCAGTATCTCCTCTTCAAAGAGACGCATGGCGCCGACGCCCGCTACGTTGCCCTCGGCGTCATGAGTTGCCTGGAGCGGCCGTGGCAGATCCTGCGCCTCGGTCGCGCGCTCTCGGGCTCGCCCGAGGACGCGATGACGCCGGAGAGCGAGCTCGGCTTTCTCGGCCAGCGCCTGATTTGCGATCTCGCCCGGCTGGCGCGCGAGATCGACGCGCTGATGCCGTCTCCGGAGAAGCCCGTCGCCGACTTCAAGCGGCTGCCGCAGGCGCTGACACGCTACGTCGAGAATGCCGAGCAGATGCTGGGCGAATCCGGCATCCGGCGCGATTCCGCCTGGGCCGAGCCGATCCTGGCAACGCGCGGCATTCTCGCCCGCGCCCTGGCGCCGGAGCGCCTGGCGCTGGTGGCGGAGAGAGTGCTCGCGGTGCTGCCGCTCGATCGCAGCCTCGCCGCGCGGCGGCTCGGCAGCGAGGCTCCCGACCTCGAGACCGTGCCCAGTGGCGAGACCATCGAGCAGGCGCTGCGCGCCGCGCGCTTCCTGCTCCTGCTGCTGCAGCGCGGCGGCCGCCACGGCCTCGCGACCCCGGCGCAAGGCGCCATCGATATCGTCGGCGCCGGATTGGCCAGCCGCGCCGACAAGCGTTACGACCTCCTGGCGCGCGAGCCCGCCCACCCCGCCGCGAGCACCCAGCTCAACGCCGCGATCCGCGTCGCCCGCATCCTCTTCGAGGACGGCCGCACCGAGGTCATGGCCCGCCGCCTGAAGAACCTGCAGCGCAGCGGGGCGACGGGGTAGAAGCGCGTTCCGTTCAGCCGAATAACGGGATGGCTATCTCTCTCCTATCGTCATGGCCGGACTTGTTCCGGCCATCCACGAATTTTCGGTTTCAAGACGTGGATGGCCGGGACAAGCCCGGCCATGACGACTTTTGATGGTTTTGACTCCCCACGCATGGTCGGAACCGCCCTACCGGCTCGGACGCTTCAGATAGACCCGCGCCACCCGGCGGCCGCTGGCGTCGGTCTCGTCGGAGAGGCGGATCTCGAGGCCGGCGGTGAAGTGCTCGGCATCGGCGCGGATGTTCTCGCCGCGCGCCGCCCGCTCCAGCAGCCGCACCGCCTCCACCAGCAGCCCGCGATCGATCTCGCTGACGCGCAGCACCACGGCATCGCTCCTTCCGGTTCTCCCGCATTCTGCCGCGCCGGGACGCCGGCGCCCAATGGAATCGGGCGCCTGCGGCGTGATCTCGGCACCGGCCTTAACGAATCACCGCTTCCGCATTGACGGCGGCACTCCGGGGCTGAATGCTGGCGCCGCCGCGGCGATTCCCGGAAGCGATCCCCCGATGAAGCAGGAAGTTCCCGACGAGCTCACGCGACGGTTGGGCCGGCTGCACGCGCGGCAACGGCTCGGCATCGAGAGCGCGTACGAGGCGCGGGTCTTCGGCGGCGGCCTCAACTTCTTCCATATCGAGAACTGGTACTCGATCCACTCAGTGATCCGGACCGCCCTGCGCCTGACCGGGCTCTATCAGCGGGGCCGGCGCAATGCCGAGCGCGTCGAGCTCCGGCACAATCACGTCGTGCTGCCGGAGCTGCCGCCGCTCTTCGACGGCTTCACTCTCCTGCAGCTCAGCGATCTTCATGTGGAGATGAACTCCGGCGCGCTGCAGCGCGTGGTGGAGCTGCTGCCGCAGGCCAGCTACGACATCTGCGTCCTCACCGGGGACTTCCGCGCCCAGACCTACGGCCCCTATGAGGCGGTGCTCGACGGGCTGCGCTGGCTCCGGCCGCATCTGAAAGGGCCGGTTTACGGCGTGCTCGGCAATCACGATACCGTGCGCCTGGTGCCCGGTCTGGAGCAGATGGGCATCCGCATGCTGCTGAACGAGACCGAGGTGATCCGCCGCGGCGATCAGCGCATCCACCTCGTCGGCATCGATGACGCGCATTATTTCCGCGTCGACAATATCGAGAAGGCGGCGGGCGACATCCCCCACGACGAGTTCTCCATCCTTCTCACCCACACGCCGGAGATCTACCGCCAGGCCGCGCACGCGGATTTCAACCTGCTACTGAGCGGCCACACCCATGGCGGCCAGATCTGCCTGCCGGGCTCGATCCCGATCATCCTCGATGCGAAGCTGCCGCGGCGCTTCGGCTCGGGCGCGTGGCGGTATCACGGCATGCACGGCTATACCTCGGTCGGCCTCGGCACCAGCCTGGTTCCGGTGCGCCTCAACTGCCCGCCGGAGATCACGCTGCATCACCTGCGGCGCAGCTAGAGCATGATCCCGAAAAGTGGAGGCCGGTTTTCGGAAAAGATCATGCTCAAACAAAAAACTAAAGTCCGGTTCTGATTCAATCAGAACCGATAAGGCTCTAGTAGGGACGGTCGCGCAGCCGCAGCTTGAAGAGGAGGCGCGAGAGCAGCACCTCGCCGACGAAGAAGAGGACGACGCCGGCGAGGATGTCGAGGGCGCCGAGCGGCAGCGCGCCGAGGCAGGCGAGGAACGGGAAGAGCGACTCCGGCACCTGATCGAGGCCGGAGGCGCGGCCGCTCGATTGCAGCCCCAAGCGGCGCTTGAGGAAGCTGGAGAAAAGATCCCCCGCCATCGCCGCGGCGCCGACGCGCAGCCCGATCGCCCAGGGCAGTCCGATGAGGGGCGCGCCGGCGGTGCTGGCAGCGATCCCCAGCACGATGCCGCGCACGGTCTTCGAGGCGCCCAGCAGCGGCCGTCCGTCGAGGAATCTCGCGCCGCCATCGAGCGGCCAGGCGCCGAACCCGCCCAGCAGCTTCTTGGCAAATACCGGCACGCCGTTCGCCAGCGAGGCCAGGATCAGCACATGGAGGATCAGCAGCGGGTGCATCGGAGCGCCATCAGGTCAAACAAAGAAGGGCCGCCCTCGCGGGCAGCCCTTCCATTGTCGAACCGCGTTCCGGCTCGAGGCCGGAAAAACGCCGGATCAGCGCGCGGAAACCTCGAACGAGGCGAGATTCCAGGTCTGAGCCTCCGACGACCGCGGATTGAGACAATGAGACACTGGATCACCTCCTTTCAAATGGTTGCGAGACAATTCCTTATAAGGGCCCCCGGGCCGCTTTGGAAGTGGGAAGCGGAGGGGGTGCAGTGCGTCCTTCCAACCCGCCGTTTTGCGGGCGGCTCAAGGGCGAGAAATGTCGTTGATTACACGAAGAAAATCTCCTCATCCTGAGCCGCGCGCCTTGGCGCGCGAGTTGAAGGACGCACTGATGGCATAACCGCCTACGTCTACCTGCTCCGCTGTGCCGACGGGTCCTACTATGTCGGCAGCACGCGCGCGTCGCTTGAAGATCGGGTTGCCCAGCACAACGCCGGAAACTTCAACGGCTATACCGCGAGCCGTCGGCCGGTCGCTCTCGTCTTCCAACAAGATTTTCAGCGCATCACCGATGCGATCGCGGCAGAGCGGCAGCTCAAGGGCTGGAGCCGCGCAAAGAAAGAAGCTCTCGCGCGGGGTGACTATGAAGCGCTCCACGCCCTCGCCCGCTATCGACCGAAGGGCGATCAATCAGGGCGCTGACATCGTGCGTCCTTCGACTCGGCGCTAACGCGCCGGCTCAGGATGAGGACGATTTTTGGGTCGCGAAAAAAGCTCCTCATCTTGAGCAAGCGAGCCGCGTCGAGGGACGCACCATCCCGCCCCTACTGTACCAACCCCACCGCCGCCGCCTCGAGGGCGGCGCGGGTGGCGGCGATGTCGGGGCCGATGACGCGGTCCTCGACCATCGCGGGAACCCGGGCGCGGATCGCCTGGTAAAGGGGGCGAAGCGCCGGCGCCGGCTTCAAGCCGCGGATGTCGAGGGCCTGCGCCGCCAGCAGCGCCTCGATGGCAATGACGGTCATCGCCTGGTCGACGACGAAGGCGGCGCGGCGCGCCGCCAGCGGCGACATCGGCACGTGGTCCTCGGTGTTGGCGCAGGTCGGGATCGACTGGATGCTGGCGGGGATCGCCCGCATCCGCAGCTCCGCCACCAGGGAGGCGGCAGTGTACTGCGCGATCATGAAGCCGGAATTCTCGCCCTGGCGCGCCTTCGGATGAATGAGGAAGGCCGGCAGGCCGCCGTTGTGCTTCTCGTCGACGAAGCGCGCGGTGCGGCGCTCGCTGATGACGGCGGCGGAGATCAGCGATGTGGCGAGATGATCGAGCGCCTCGCCGGCGCGCTGCCCATGGAAGTTGCCGGAATTCGAGGTGACCCAGCCGTCGGCGACGCCGAAGAGCGGATTGTCGTTGGCGGCGTTGATCTCGATCGTGAGCACATTCTCCGCCAGCGCGACCGCGTCGCGCGCCGCTCCCAGAACCTGCGGCACGCAGCGCAGCGAGAGCGAATCCCTGAGCCGGCTCGGCCGCGGCGGCAGCACCGCCTTGCTGTCCGCTGTCAGCCTTCGCAGCGCTTCCGAGGTCGCGATCTGGCCTGGATGCGGCTTCGCCAGTGCCACTCGCTCGTCGAAGCTATCGGAGACGGCGCCGAAGGCCTCCATGGAGAGACCGGAGACCGCCTCGGCGAGCGCCACCAGCCGCCTGGCGTCGTGCACCGCGAGCGCGCCGATGCCGGTCGTCTGCTCGGTGCCGTTGATGAGAGCGAGCCCGTCGCGGCCTTCGACGCGGGGCCGCTCGATGCCGGCGGCCGCGAGCGCGGCGGCGCCCGATTGCCACTCGCCAGCTCCGATCCGCGCCTCGCCCTCGCCGATCAGCGGCAATGACATGTGGGCGAGCGGCGCCAGGTCGCCGCAGGCGCCGACCGAGCCTTGCTCCGGCACGCGCGGAATTACGCCCGCATTCAGCATGGCGAGGAGCGCGTCGAGGGTCGCCTCGCGGACGCCGGTCAGGCCCGAGGCCAGCACATTGGCGCGGATCGCCATCATGGCCCTGACAGCGTCCGCCGCCATCGGCGCGCCCACGCCGGCGGCGTGGCTGCGCAGCAGATTGTGCTGCGACGAGCGGGTCGCGTCGCGGGCGACGGCGCGGCTGTCGAGGGCGCCGAAGCCGGTGGTGAGGCCGTAGATCGGCCGCCCTTCCTCGACCAGGCGGTCGAGAAAGGCGGCGCACTCAACCACCGCTTGGCGCGCGTCAGCGCCAAGCGAGACCGATGCATTATCGCGCGCGATCTTCGCCACCGCGTCCACCGTCAAGGAATTGCCGTCGAGGACGATCATTTTTTCCTGCGCTCCCAATGTTCAGGGACACGAAATCGGCGGGCCGGCGTCAACGCCAGCCGGCGGCGCCGGCGGATTCGCCTTGATCCCCGCGCGGCGATATCCGCATACTTTAGGCCATTGAATGTCCGATGAGAACGGCGCAGGGCCAACCTGCCGATCACGGACCTGAGCCGATCGCGAATTGGCTTCAAAATCAAACCGGCCGGAGCACAACGGCCGATCCACGGAGGAGGAACTCAGATGACGGCGTTCCACTACAAGGCGGATCTCGCCGCGCTGGCGGCGGAGCGGTTCGAGAAGGGCGAGATCGATCGCCGCGGCTTCCTCGCCGCGGTGGCGGCGCTGGGATTGGCGCCGATGATTCTCGGCTCGACGGAGGCCTCGGCTGAAACCAAGGAGCTCGTGGTCTGCAACTTCGGCGGCGACGCGGTCAAAGCCTGGGACACCGCCTGGGGCCAGCCCTTCGCCAAGAGTTCCGGCATGAAGGTGTCGGTGATCGGCGGCGAGCCGACGCCGGGCGCCATCAAGGCGCAGGTGGAGAGCGGCAAGGTGGTCTGGGACTGCTGCGACGGCGACGCCTACTACACGCCGCTCCTCGGCAAGCAGAACCTGATCCAGAAGATCGACTACAGCAAGGTGGACAAGAACAAGGTGCGGCCGGAATACGTGTTCGAATACGGCTGCGCCAACTACATGTACTCGACGGTGAACGGCTACAACACCGAGAAGACCGGCGGCAAGGCGCCGAACGGCTACAAGGACTACCTCAACTTCAAGGATTTCCCGGGCAAGCGCGCGATCTACAAGTGGCTGCTGGGATCGCTGGAGGCGGTGCTGATCGGCGGCGGCGCCGATCCCGCGAAGCTCTATCCCCTCGACGTGAAGCGCGCCTTCGCGCTGCTGAAGGAGCACAAGAGCGAATTCGTGATGTGGGGCGGGGGTGCTGCAAGCCAGCAGCTGTTCCGCGACGGCGAGGTGGTGATGGGCTGCCTCTGGAGCACCCGCGCCTCGGTGCTCGACCGCGAATCCAAGGGCAAGATCACCTGGACCTGGGATCACGGCATCGTGGCGCCGGGCGTCATCGTGGTGCTGGCCAAGAATCCGGCGGGCCCGGCGGTGTTCGACTTCCTGGCCTCGACCCAGGATCCTGATCGCCAGCTCGTGCTGCTGCAGATGCTGGGGAATGGCCCTGCCAACCCGGCGGCGAGCGCCAAGGAGACGCCGGATCTGCAGAAGATCGACTGCAACTACGAGCCCAACTACAAGCGCCAGATCCCCATCAACACCGCGTGGTACGCGGAGAACTACGACAAGGTGCAGAACGATTTCCTCGACCTCATGGCGGGCTGACGCGGGGACGCCGCCAGCTCCCCACCCGCCGCGGCGGTGGGGATGGCGGGCGAGGGATGCGGGCGCGGCCGCCGACCGGCGCCGCGCCGCCGCCTCGTGGCTGCTGGTGCTGCCGCTGCTGCTGCCGCTGGTGGCCCTCTTCCTGCTGCCACTCGGCCGCATCCTCTGGATCAGCGTCAGCGATCCCGAGCCGGGCTTCGGCAACTACGTCTTTCTCCTCCATTCCGGTCCGCTGCAGCGGGTGCTGCTCTCGACCGCGGAGATCTGCGTCATCACCACGGCGCTGGCGCTGCTGCTGGGCTATCTCATCGCTTATGTCATGACCCAGGCCGGGCCGCGGCACCGGCTCTGGATCACCGGCTTCGTGCTGGTGCCGTTCTGGATCTCGGTGCTGGCGCGCGCCTTCTCGTGGGTGACGCTGCTGCGCGCCGAGGGGATCATCAACTCGGCGCTGCTGCATTGGGGCGTCATCAGCGAGCCGCTGCCGCTCTTGCGCAATGAGTTCGCGGTGGTGCTGGGCATGGTGCACTACATGGTGCCCTACGCGGTGCTGCCGCTCTATTCCAACATGCGCGGCATCAACCGCCGCCTGACCGACGCCAGCCGGTCGCTGGGCGCCGGCCCCTTCACCGCCTTCCGCACCGTCTTCCTGCCGCTCTCGGCGCCCGGCATCGCCGCCTCGGGCGTGCTGGTCTTCATCTTCTCCATGGGATTTTTCGTGACGCCCGCGATCCTCGGCGGCGGCCGCGTGGTGATGATCGCGGAGTATGTCAGCATCCAGATCCTGCAGACCGTGCGCTGGGGCATCGGCACCATGATGGCGTCCGTGCTGCTCCTCGCCACCGTGGCGCTGCTCGTGGCGATGTCGCGCGTCGTCGACATCCGCCAGCTCTTCGGCGCCAAATGACCGCGACCTCCCATCGCTGGGGCTGGCCGGTGCTGGTGGCCGTCACCTGGGCCGTGCTGCTGTTCCTGGTGCTGCCGACGCTGGTGGCGATACCCGTGTCGCTGACGCCGCACGACTACCTGTCGCTGCCCACGAACTCGATCTCGTTCCAGCATTACCGCGACTTCTTCGTCGATCCGAGCTGGCGCTCGGCGGTGCTGCAGAGCCTGGCGATCGGCTGCCTCGTCACGGTCATCGCCACCACGATCGGATCGCTGGCGGCGATCGGCCTCTGGCGGCTCTCGTCCCAGCTCGCCGAGAGCGTGCGGCTCCTGGCCCTGGCGCCGATGATCGTGCCGCCGGTGGTCTCGGCGCTGGCCTTCTACAAGTTCTTCGCCAGCTTCGATCTGATCGACACCCTCACCGGCGTCGTTACCGCCCACACGCTTCTCGCCGTGCCCTATGTGCTGGTGACGGTCTCGGCGGCGCTCGCCACCCTCGACCAGCGCCAGGAGCAGGCGTCGCGCTCGCTCGGCGCCTCCCTCGGCCAGACCATCCGCCACGTGATCCTGCCGCAGATCCGGCCGGGCATGCTGGCGGGCGCGGTCTTCGCCTTCATCGTCTCCTGGGACGAGATCGTGGTGACGCTGTTCGTCGCGTCCCGCGCGATCTACACGCTGCCGCGCAAGATGTGGGACGGCATCAACGAGCGCGTCGACCCCACCATCGCCGCGGCGGCGACAGTGCTCTTCGCCCTCACCCTCCTCATGGTCGGATACCAGATCGTGAAGCAGGGCCGCGCGGCGACGCGGCCCGCGGCGGGCGGCGAGGTTTGACTCGGGCCGGACCGGTTGACATGATTTCGCCGCGCCGCAACACAGTGGAGTTCCATGCCCAAGCTCGAGGTCTACCAGTCGCTCTGGGCGATGGAGCTGCGCCGGCCCGACGGGCGCGAGCGCAAGGTCGAGGAATCCTTCGAGATGGTGGCGGCGGCCGGATATCAGGGCATGTCCGTCGATCTCGCCAGCCTCGACGTGGCGGCGGCGCGCAGGTTCAAGCCGCTCTTCGAGAAGCACCGTCTCGGCTGCATGATCAACGCCTTCCCGAAGACGGTGGAGGCGCTCCGCCCGGTGCTGCGCATGGCGAAGGACTTCAACGCCTGCTTCGTCAACATCATCGGCCAGGTGATGCCGCTCTCGGTGGAGGGGATGATCCCGGTCGTCCGCGCCTGGATCGCCATGGCGGAGGCGGAGGGCGTCGAGATCCAGTTCGAGACCCACCGCAACTGCATCACCAACGACCTGTTCGCGACGCTTCTCCTGCTGGACGCGGTGCCGGAGCTCAGGCTCTGCGCCGACCTCTCGCATTTCCTGCTCGACCGCGAGTTCTGGTATCCGATCTCGGATGACAATCACGCGCTCATCCGCCGCATCCTCGAGCGCTCCGACAGCTTCCAGGGCCGCGTCGCCAGCCGCGAGCAGATCCAGGTGCAGATCAGCTTCCCGCAGCATCAGAAATGGTTCGACCTCTTCGCCGGCTGGTGGGAGGAAGGGATGGCGCTCTGGCTCGCGCGCGCCAAGCCCGCCGACACGCTCCGCTTTCTCTGCGAGCTGGGCCCGCCGGAATACGCCATCACCGGCCCCGACGGCTACGAGCTCTCCGACCGCTGGGAGGAGGCGCTGATCATCCGCAAGCGGGTGGAGGCGATCTGGGAGCGGCTCACGGCAGCGGCGCCGGCGATCGCTTGAACGGACGATGCCGGTGACGACAGCCCACGCCATCAGCCTCGAGAACGTCTCCAAGCACTATGGAGCGGTGAAGGCGATCGACGACGTGAGCCTGGCGGTAGCGCCCGGCGAGTTCATCACCCTCCTCGGCCCCTCCGGCTCCGGCAAGACCACGGTCCTGATGGCGATCGCGGGCTTCGTGACGCCCACCCGGGGCGTCATCCGCCTCGACGGCAATCCCATCACCGAGAAGCCGCCGGAGAGCCGCAACTTCGGCGTGGTGTTCCAGGGCTACGCGCTCTTCCCGCATATGAGCGTCGCCGACAACGTGGCCTATCCGCTGAAGGTGCGCCGCACGGCGAAGGCGGAGATGGCGGAGCGCGTGAAGGCGGCCCTCGATCTGGTGCAGCTCGGGCACTTGCCGACCGCATGCCGCCGCAGCTTTCCGGCGGCCAGCAGCAGCGCGTCGCGCTCGCCCGCGCCCTCGTCTTCCAGCCCCAGGTGCTGCTGCTGGACGAGCCGATGTCGGCCCTCGACAAGAAGCTCCGCGCCGAGCTGCAGCTCGAGCTCCGCGATCTCCACCGCCGCCTCGGCGCCACCTTCATCAACGTGACCCACGACCAGGAGGAGGCGATCATCATGTCCGACCGCATCGCCATCATGCGGGACGGCAAGGTGATCCAGCTGGGCGCGCCGAAGGAGCTCTACGAGCGCCCCGCCACCCGCTTCGTCGCCGACTTCCTCGGCAAAAGCAATTTCCTCAGCGGCAAGGTGACGGCGGTCAGCGCCGGCATTGCCACTCTCACGATGGGCGGCGTCCCCATCCGCCACCGCGTGACGGGGAGCGGCCTCACCCCTGGATCCTCCGCCACCCTGGCTCTCCGCCCCCACAAGGCCGGCCTCGCCAACGGCAAGCTGCCGGACGGCATGAACGCGATCCACTGCGCCGTGGTGAGCGCGGTCTATGTCGGCACCTACGCGCAGCTTCTGGTGCGCACGCCGGCGGGCGACACGCTCACTCTCGCGCTCCCCACCGGTGCCGAGGCGCTTCCCGAGGAAGGCGCCGAGGCGACGGTGATCTGGTCGCCGGAGGCGACGGTGCAGGTGAAGGAGGATTGAGCGAGGCCGGCAGGATTTCTAGCTAAATCGCAGCGCCTCATTTGAGGCGGACATTCTGGATTGACCCAGACCCCGCAATTCACGAGGAACGACCTGTCGTTAATGCTGCTATTTTAGAGAGCGATATCCGATGATGCGTACGACATCAGGCCCGCGCTCTATTTCGAGCCCGATGGTTTGGCAAATCTGAACAATTTCGTCCAACTGCACAGCTGTTTCTAGCGGTCGTGATTTCAATTCGATCCATTCCATATCCTTCCAGACGTAGTCGGACCTGAAGTGATAGTGCCATTCACCATCCCATCGCGGCTCGTTCTTCCCGTTAAGTGTTTTCACGCGAAATAGGGGGGATCTACTCGTATCGAGAGTTGCCATGGCTTTGTGCAGCTCCGACCACTTGGTATCGTTAGCATAGCTTGTGTACTTTGCTCGTTCTGCCATGACGCCTCTAATCTCTGAGCGGTTGTTGATTGGCGGGCAACTTAACATGCGAATTCTTGGAGCATGAACCAGAATAATTCATCTTTCACGCCGCTCCACGATATGCACTTGACAGCATATGGATGTGATGGCATATCTCATTAGTGTGGACGGTCGAGCTAGCACCTGAATTCGAGCCGGAGATGCTCGCGCTCGATACCGAGGTCAGGATCGAGCTTCTGGCGCAGGCCCGCGTTGTCGAGCAGTTCGGGCCGCAGACCGGGCGGCCGCGCGTGGATACCCTGAAGGGTTCGAAGCACGCGAATATGAAGGAGCTGCGCTTCGACGCCGCCGGCGGCGTCTGGCGCATGGCCTTCGCCTTCGATCCCCGAGCGCAAGGCGATCCTGCTGGTGGCTGGCGACAAGGGCGGGCTCGGAGGCAAAGGCGAGAGAAGACGTTCTACCGGCAACTGATCGAGAAGGCCGATAAACGATTTGACAGCCATCTCTCGCGCGTAACGGCCCGTCGAAAGATGATGAAGTGGAGTACCCGGAGATACGCATGTCACGGACGCTGAACGAAGTGATCGCCGCCCTTCCTAAGGCGGAGCGCAACAGGATCGAGGCGCGCGCCCGGGAGTTCATCGCCGAGGAGATGTCCCTGCAGAAGCTGCGCAAGGCGATGAACAAGACGCAGGTGTCGCTCGCCAAGCGCCTCAAGGTCGGCCAGGACAGGTTTCGAATTTTCGAACCAACACCGATATGCTGATCTCGACTCTCGCGGCTACCTGAAGGCCATGGGCGGACAGCTCCGAGCTGCTCGTCTCTTTTCCGCACCGGCCGCCGGTCCGCCTCGAGGAGCTTGGCAAGCTCCATGCACGGCGGAAGCGGGATCGGCGCGCGGCGGCCTAGCTGGCCGCCAATGTGACCGTGCAGGTGTGCTAGGATTGAATTCTTCCCACAAAGTCACGCTTAATTTCCGCGTTCAATATCAGAGCTACCCTTTCTCGTCCCAGCCGCCGCGTCAGATACAGCAGCACGGCTGACATCGTCAGGGCGCCGCCGATGAGGGCGGCGGTGCTTGGTCGTTCGGCGAACGCAAGCCAGACCCACAAGGGCCCGAGGACGACGTCGAGCAATGCCACCAGGCCCGCCTCCGCCGAGGGGATATGACGTCCGCCGACGAGAAACAGGACGTAGCTGAGGCTCTGTGTCGCCAGGCTGAACAGGAAAGGAGCGCCAGCTGAGACGGGCTGGGAAGGGCGCTCGACGCCAACGTGAAGCACACGGCACCGCAGAGAGCGGTGGCGAGGGCCTCACCATGGTGAGGTCGAGGGTGGGCCAGCGCCGGGCCATGACAACGGTCGCCGCGAAGGAGGCGGTCATCACGAGTGCCATGGCGTTGCCGGCGATATCCGCCGGCCTGGTGGCGAAACCGGCCATGACGAGGACGCCGAGGAAGCCGACGCCGCTCGCGATCATCACCTGCCGGTCGACCCGCTCGCGCATCAGGAGGTGGGCGATGCCGGCGGCGACAAACGGTAACGTCGCGTAGATGGTGATGACGTTCGCGACGGTCGTGAGCCGCAAGCCGGCGATGTAGCTGATCATCGACATCGTCGCGATCGGAGTAAACGAGGCCCGGCCAGCCGATGCTCGGCGGAAGCGGAATGCTTTTCGTCCGGCGAGGAAAAGAGCGGCGATCAACAGCGACACGAAGGCGAAGAGCGAACGCCAGGCGACCATCGTCCAGAGGTCGAGGTCGATCACTCGCACGAAGAAGCCCGCCGTGCTCCAGAGCGCGGTCGAGGCGCCGACCAGCAGGACGCCGTAGAGGCGTCGGTTCATTCCGCCGGGCGATATTCTCCGTGCATGCGGCCGCTCTCTATTCCTGCTTCCGAGAGCGTTGCGGCCCGGCGGACAAGATCGTTGATCCACTAGCGACCGGTCTACTATGCACCCATGTCGCGGCCGGACACACGAAAAACGCTGATCGACGAAGGGCTGAAGGCCTTTCTCGCCAATGGCTATGACGGCGTGGGGATCGGACCCGTGCTCGCGGCGGCCGGGGTTCCAAAGGGATCCTTTTATCATTTCTTCCGCAGCAAGGAGGAGTTCGCCGGCGCCGTCCTCACGGCCTATGCCGACCGCTATGGGCGGCTTCGCGAGAGTATTCTGGCCGATAAAAGCCGGCCGCCGTTGCAGCGTCTGCGCCACTATTTCGACGAGCTGGAGCGGGAACTGGCGTCGGAGCACCCGCTGGGCGGCTGCCTCTACGGCGTCTTGACTCAGACCATGGCGACACGCAGCGAGGCGCTGCGCGAGCCCAGCTCGCCCGTTCCTTCAATGCCTGGGAGGCGGGCTTGCGCCAGATTCTGCGTGAAGCTCAGCAAGCCGGCGACCTGGCCGCAGACTTGGATGGGGGCGCCGCCGCAGCCTTCTTGATCGATGCTTATGAGGGCGCGCTGATCCGGATGAAATCGGACGGCAGCGCGGCTGCTTTCCGCCGGTTCAAGAGCTTCGCTTTGGAGCCCCTGTTGCGCGGGAGAGCGGCCGCCGGCTCGCTGGACTGATTCTTCGCGCCGAAGGCCAAACTGCGCGCCGACTTGGCGCGCGGCCTCGCGGCCGCCGCCGCAGACACCCCGGAGCGCGTCATGGATCACGCCAAGCTGAAGCACTTCGTGAACCGCGTCTGGGACGCGGAGATCCTCCGCGGGCTCACCGAGTACATCCGCATCCCCAACAAGTCGCCGGCCTTCGATCCCGACTGGGCGGCGCACGGCCATATGGACGAGGCGGTGACGCTGTTCGAGGGCTGGGCGCGCGCGAAGCTCGCGGCGCTCGCCGGGCGCGACGCTGGAGGTGGTGCGCCTGCCCGGGCGCACGCCGGTGATCCTCATCGAGATTCCCGGGCGAGCGGCGCGCGACACGCGTGCTGCTCTACGGCCATCTCGACAAGCAGCCGGAGATGACCGGCTGGGCCGAGGGCCTGGGCCCGTGGACGCCGGTGCTGCAAGGGCGACAAGCTCTATGGCCGCGGCGGCGCCGATGACGGCTATGCGATGTTCGCCGCGCTCGCCGCGATCGCTGGCGCTGCACGAACAGGGCATCGCGCATGCGCGCTGCGTCATCCTGATCGAGGCCTGCGAGGAATCCGGCAGCTCCGACCTGCCCTACTACGTCGATCATCTGGCGGCGCGCATCGGCAAGCCCGTCGCTGGTCGTCTGCCTCGACTCCGGCTGCGGCAATTACGACCAGCTCTGGCTGACCACCTCGCTGCGCGGCATGGTCGGCGGGCACGCTCACGGTGCGGGTGCTGACCGAAGGCGTGCATTCCGGCGACGCCTCGGGCATCGTGCCCTCGAGCTTCCGCATCCTGCGCCAGCTCGCTCTCGCGCCTCGAGGACGAGGCGACCGGCGAGATCCAGCTCGCCGGAGCTCTATGTCGCAGATTCCGCCGGACCGCATCGCGCAGGCCGCAGCGTCGCGGCGGCGTCGCTGGGCGAGCGAGGTCTATGCGCAAGTTCCCCTTCGCCGGCGGCGACGCAGCCGATGACGCGACGATCCGGTCGGAGCTGATGCTCAACCGCACCTGGCGGCCGCAGCTCGCGATCACCGGCATGGACGGGCTGCCGCCGCCGGAGAATGCCGGCAACGTGCTGCTGCCCTTCACCACCGCGAAGCTCAGCCTGCGCCTGCCGCCGACGCTCGACGCCGAGCAGGCGCGAGCCGCGGTGATGCAAGAAGCTGCTGGAGGCCGATCCGCCCTACGGCGCCGAGGTGCAGCTTCGAGGCCGAGGACGCCGGCCACGCGGCTGGAACGCGCCGGCGCTCGCGCCCTGGCTCGAGCAGCTCGCTGGCCGCGGCGTCGCAGGCCGCATTCGGCGCGCCCGCCGGCCTATATGGGCGAGGGCGGCAGCATCCCCTTCATGGCCATGCTGGGCGAGAAGTTTCCCGCAGGCGCAGTTCGTCATCACCGGCGTGCTCGGGCCCGCACTCCAACGCCCACGGCCCCAACGAATTCCTGCATATCCCCACCGCCAAGCGCTCACCGCCGTCGTCGCCAGGTGCTGGCGGATCATCGCGCGAGGGCGTGAGCCAAAGCTCAGACCGCGGCGCGGGCCTCGTCAATGGCGGGGGCTAGCGCGGCTTCGGCGGCCGCCGGAAGGCGGATCCTGACGGTGGTGCCGATACCCACCTTGCTCTCGACGGCGAGGCTGCCGCCGCTGAGCTCGACCAGGCTCTTGGCGATGACAAGGCCAAGGCCGGTGCCTTCGTGGGCGCGGCTGACGGTGCTCTCGGCCTGCTGAAACGGCTCGAAGATGCGCTTGAGATCGCCGGCGGCGATGCCGATCCCGGTGTCGACAACCTCGATCGTGATCATGCCGTCGGCGCCGGCCGCCGCAGCGATGCGCACGCGGCCGCCCCGCGGCGTGAACTTCACCGCGTTCGCCAGCAGGTTCAGCAGGATCTGCTTCAAGGCGCGCTTGTCGGCCCGCACCCGGGACCGGTCGGCGCGCGACGCGTTCTCCAGGGCGACGCCGCCCTCATCGGCGCGGATGGCGACGAAGCTCAGGCATTCCTCGATGACCGGCGCCAGATCGATATCCTCCGGCGCGATGTCGTAGCGGCCCGCCTCGATCTTCGACATGTCGAGAATGCCGTTGATCAGGTCGAGCAGATGCTTGCCGCTCGAGCGGATGTCACCGGCGTATTCGAGGTACTTCGGCGATCCGATCGGCCCGAAAATACCGCTCAGGATCAGGTCGGAGAAGCCGATGATGGCATTGAGCGGCGTTCTGAGCTTGACTCATGTGCGCGAGGAACTGGCTCTTGGCGCGGTTGGCGAGATCGGCCTCCTCCCGGCTCTCGTTCAGCTTGATCGCCTGGCGGCCCAGCTCCATCGAATGCTGGCGGAGCTCCTGCTCCGTGCGCGCCTGGCGGTCGATCTGACGGATGAGCAGCAGAGCGGCGCCGACGAAGATGATCGAGATCAGCACGCCGACCAGGCTCAGCCATTTCAGGCGGCCGTGGTAGTCGGCCAGGATCTCGTCGCGCGCCAATCCTACGACGAGGACCAGGGGGTAGTCCGGCAGGACGTGATAGCTCAGGACCCGATCGACGCCATCGGTCACGCTATGGACCTCGTACGTGCCGGTTGGCGACTGCGCCACCTTTTCCGGCAGCCTGGTGTGGGACAGGCTCTGTCGCGCCGCCCGCTCTAACCGGCCGGCGCGCACGCGGACGATCATGTCGTCCCGTCCCACCATGTTGACAAATTCGCTCCGCCCGACATTGGCGGTGTTGAAGAAGGTCGCGAGATATTGCGGATCCAGCGAGACCAGGATCACGCCGGCGAAGGATCCATCGGGATTGTCGAGACGCCGTGTGAGCTGAATCGACCAGCGCTGGCTGAGGCGGCCGTAGGTGGGCACGCTGATGAACATCTTCTCGCTGTCGGAGCCGAGATGGACCAGGAAGTGCTCGCGGTCGCCGAGGTAGACCGGCTTGGCGGGCCGCCCCAGGCTCGAGGAAAGCATGTAGCCGTCGGCGCCGATGACGCCGAGCTGAAAGGAGATGTCCCGGAGCGCGGCGTATTTCGGCACCTCCGCCGCGGGATCGAAATGCGCGGGGTCCTTCTCGTAGTCCTGCTTCGCGCCGAGAAGCGTCTGGTCCATCGCGCGCATCACGCCGGTGGTGTACTCGGCGTCCATGGCCGACAAGTTGGCGCTCCGGGTCCAGGCGCGGTCCAGGGTCTGCTGCTTGTCGTAGCCGAGCTGGATGGTGAGGCCGCCCCAGAGCAGGGCCAGCAGGAAGATCGTGAACGCGAAGACGCCGAGCCGCACCGCGCGGCCGGTGCGGCGTGCCTGGCTCTCGCGCTCGGCAACGCAGGGCGACGGCGCTGATTTGCTGACTTCCATCGATCGGGCGCTGGGCCTGGTCACGGTCATTGCAGCGGCACGTCGCGCCGCCGGCGCATGGATCGCAGCAACTCAATAATGCGCCAGCGGAAAACCGCTGCCCTCCTCGAATTGGAAAATAGAGAAAGATGGTAAAGAATTTCTCAGTAGTACCGAGTACCCTCGTATTCGGCATGCCGGGCCCGCCAGTCGAGGTACCCGCCAATATTGAAAAGCCGGTTGCCCCGGTCATTCTCCAGGGAATTCGCGCCGCCGGCTTGACGCGCGCGCCACCCTCCCGCCACGCTGAGGCAACAGCCATTGGGAGGAATTGAGATGTACAAGGCATCGGCCGGCGTCACGCTGCCGACATCGATCATCGGGTCGCTGCCGCGGCCATCCTGGTACGACGCAGTGCTGGGGAGCCAGAGCTTCCTCGAGGCGATGATGCACGCGCGCTACCGGGAGCAGTACGAGGACGCGGTCTCCGTCTATCTGCGCGCCCAGGAAACCGCCGGCCTCGACATCTGCACCGATGGCGACGCGCATTTCGACGAGCAGGTCGGCGGCATGAGCTGGATGAGCTATCCGCCCGCCCACATGACCGGCTTCGACAAGTCGCCGCAGATGACCGCCTTCAACGTCGCCACCGCCACGCACCCGCGCGGCCACATCCTGCACGACTTCCTGGAGGCCCGCGTGCTGCCCAAGGTGGTGGGCCCGATCGGTCGCGGCGACCTGCACTACGCCGCCATGTGGAAGACGGCGCAGAAGCTGACGCGGAAGCCGGTCAAGTTCGGCACCATCACGGCGGAGCTGCTGGCCGCCACGGTGCGCCACGACTACTACAAGGATCCGGTGGAGTGCACCTACGCCTTCGCCAAGGCGATCAACGAGGAGCTGCACGAGCTCGCCGATGCCGGCTGCCCGGTCATCCAGATGGAGGAGCCGCAGATCCACATGACGCCGGCGCGAGGCAAAACCTTCGGCAAGCTCGACGCCATGGATCTCGCCGAGGTCTTCAACACCACCGTGAAGGGCTTGCGCGCCAAGACCGAGGTCTGGTGCCACACCTGCTGGGGCAATCCCTCCCAGCAGCGCGTCTTCCGGGACATCCAGAGCTATCAGCCGACCCTCGAGGCGCTCAACCACGTCGACGCCGACGCCCTCACCTTCGAGACCTGCTCGTCCGGCACCGGCGACCTGGCGGCGATCGGCAAGGTGATCAAGGACAAGAAGATCGTCATCGGCGTCATCGACCACCACACGCTGCAGGTGGAGCGGCCGGACCAGGTGGCGGCGATCATCCGCGAGGCGCTCAAACATATTCCACCCGAGCGCCTCATCATCTCCTCCGACTGCGGCATGGGCCGCGAGGGCATGAGCCGCCGCCACGCCACCTACAAGATGGTGGCGATGGTGCTCGGCACCAACATCGTGCGCAAGGAGCTGGGCTTGCCGGAAGCGGAGTGCCTCGCTGCGGATGCCCGGTATTCGCTGGCGGCGAGGCGGCCCGGTTAGGCAGGCCGTTCGGCGGAAGACGAGCTACGCGACTGCCTCGGAATGTCGCGGGCCTTTGAGGCCGTAGCCATGGCCCCAGGCGGTCTCGATGTAGTCATCACCGCCGGTCGCGTTGCTGATCTTCTTGCGCAGCTTGCAGACGAAGACGTCGATGATTTTGGCGTTGGGCCTGTCCTCGTTGCCGTAGAGATGATCGAGCAGCATCTCCTTGTTGACGGTGCTGCCCTTGCGCCGGCTGAGCAGCTCTAGAATGCCGTATTCCTTGATGGTGAGCGGCAGCCGCTCGCCGTCGACCTCCGCCATACCCCGGTTCGGATCGATCAGCAGCCGGCCGATGCGGATTACCGGCTCGGCCAGCCCTTCGGCGCGACGCATGATCGCCTGGATGCGCGCGATCAGCTCTCGTCGATCGAAGGGCTTGGCGAGGAAGTCGTCGGCACCGAGCCGAAAACCTTGGAGCTTGGTCTCGATCGTGGTCATCCCCGACAGGATCAGGACAGGCGTGCGCACCTTTACGGCGCGCAGCCGGCGCAAGACCTCGTAGCCGTCCATGTCCGGCAGCATGCGGTCGAGAATGATGATGTCGTAGTCGTAGAGCTTGGCGATCTTGAGCCCATCCTCGCCCAGATCGGTTGCATCCACGACGAAGCGTTCGGCCCGCAGCATCGCTGCGATGCTGGCCGAAGTCAGGGGATCATCCTCGATAAGAAGTACCCTCATCCGTCCTCCTGATCGCCGTCACATTGACGTGCGCTCGCGCCTGCTTGCGGGGCGAGCAAGCATAGGGGTTCGCCGAGACAGTCCGAGAATGGTGCAGAAGCGCCCAGATTTGCGTCGGATCCCGCGTGAACGGCCGCATCCCTGCGGCATCGGGCCAGGAAGGCCCTCCCCTCGCCTCCACATGCAATCGCATGCGTCGTGCGTATTTTGTTCTGAGGCTATGTAAGGAAGCGCATACGCCTCTTCAAGGACTACGCTCGCATGCGCACGTCGCAATAGCGCACCGACCACAATTTATCGAGTGATTACCGCCGCGAGCGAAGTGAGCGCGCGCGCCAGCCAGACCGCCCGGACGACCGAGGAGATCATCGGCAGCAAGATCACCGCGATGCGGGCGGTCACCGAGCAGGCGGTGAGCGGCATCGGCGACATCGCGCGCTCGATCGCCTCCGCGGTCGGCGAGCAGAACTCGGCGTCCGACGAGATCGCCAGGTGCAGGCGCTCCGCAGCAAGCTCGACGAGTTCATCAAGGACGTCCGCTCCATGTGACGCGGCAGTCGGCGCTGCCCGGCGCGACAAGCGCCGGGATCTTCCGCTAGGATAAGGGGGTCGACACACCCCAGCGGAGGCTCCCCCATGACCCCTCGTACCCGCAGCGATCTCGAGCTTGGCCTCATCGAGACGCGCGCAGCGCGTGCTGCCCGGCGGCAGCTTCGGCAACCTCGCCGGCGACATCGTCATCCGCGAGGGCAAGCGGCGGCCGCGTCTGGGACGTCAGCGGCAACGAGTATGTCGACTTCCTGCTGGGCTCCGGCCCGATGTTCGTCGGCCACGCGCATCCCGAGGTGATGGCGGCGGTGCAGGCGCAGATCCCGCGCGGCACCACCTTCTTCGCCAACAACGAGCACGGCATCCGGCTCGCCGAGGAGATCGTCGAGGCGGTGCCCTGCGCCGAGAAGGTGCGCTTCGTCTCCAGCGGCACCGAGGCCGACGCTCTACGCCATGCGCGTCGCCCGCGCCTTCCGCGGCCGCGACAAGATCCTGAAGTTCGAGGGCGGCTATCACGGCATGAGCGACTACTGCGCTGATGAGCCTCGCGCCGAAGCGCCCCGGCAACTTCCCGCAGGCCGGTGCCGGATTCGCCCGGCATTCCCGCGCAGCGTGCGCGACGAGATGCTGATCGCGCCGTTCAACGACGTCGACGATGGCGGCGAGCCTGATCCGCGAGCACCACGACGAACTCGGCGGCGTCATCGTCGAGCCGTTCCAGCGCCTGCTGCCGCCGAAGCCCGGCTTCCTCGCAGGCGCTGCGCGAGCTCACCGCCGAGCACGGCATCCCGCTGATCTTCGACGAGGTCGTGACCGGCTTCCGCTTCGCCTATGGCGGCGCGCAGGAATATTACGGCGTGACGCCCGACCTCTGCACGCTGGGCAAGATCATCGGCGGCGGCTTCCCGCTGGCGGCGATCGCCGGGCGCGCCGACATCATGGCGCATGTTCGACCGCGGCACGGTCGGCGACGACGGGTTCCTGACCCAGATCGGCACGCTGTCCGGCAATCCGGTCGCCGCGGCGGCGGGGCTGGCGACGCTGGAGGTGCTGAAGCGGCCCGGCGCCTACGAGCAGGTGTTCGCGACCGGCCGCGAGCTGATGGCGGGCTTGCGCGAGCATGCTGCAGCGAAGCCGGGCTGCCGGCGCAGGTGATCGGCGTGCCGCCGCTGTTCGACGTCGTCTTCCGCGGATCGGACGTCCGCGACTATCGCGGCGTGCTCACCGGCGACGCGGATATCCAGCGGAAGTTCAACGGCCTGCTTGCGCGAGCGCGGCGTCCTGAAGGGCGAGACCAAGTACTACGTCTCGCTCGCCCACACCGCCGAGGACGTCAAGCACACCAGCGACGCCTGGGCGGATGCGCTGAAGGAGCTGAAGGCGGGGCGCAAGGCAGGACGATAGCTGAAGCAGATAGACCCACCACGAAGACACGGAGGACACGGAGAAGAGAAAAGTCCTTCTCCGCCCGCTTGCGGGGGGAGAAGGATTTAGGATGAGGTGGGTCGTGCGGCCGCGATGATCGAGCGAGCGCAACTCGGACCGAGTAAGCGCCCCCACCTCACCTAGCCTCTCCGCCCCGGGGCGGAGAGGAATTCTTCTTCTCCGTGTCCTCCGTGTCTTCGTGGTGAATTCTTCTTTCTTGCTCCCGCCCCTCATCCCCGCAGCGGGAAGAACGCGATCGTCTCCTTTCGGGATCGAATTTGACGGGTCGTCGCCGTCGGCTTGATGGTGAAGCGGTAGAGCGTGGCGCCGAGGACGCCGTCGGCGTGAATGCCGTCGGAGGCCAGCGGCAGGATGATGCGCTCTCCCGAGCCGGTGTAGCCGTGGCGCACGTAGACCGTGCCGCTGCCGTGCATGAAGCTGGGGCCGGTCAGCACCGCGTCGAGCCGCGCGCGGATCACCGGCAGAGCGGCGGCGCTGAAGCACTCCTCGATCGCCCGGTTGCGCACGTTGCCGCCCACCACGGCGACGACATCCTCGCCCGCCAGGCGGCCGATATAGGTCTTGCGCGCCGTGTCGTAGCGCCACGCCCAGATCATCGGCAGCGCGCGGCGGAGCGCCACCGCGTCAATGTCGCTCCACGCCGGCATCGGCCGGTCGCCGCGCACCGCCTGCCAGTGCGTCGCCACGACGATCAGTTCAGGGGCTTTGATGGTGGCCAGGAACCGATCGTAGGACATAGCAAAATTCGCCCGGCTGCTGACGGAGTTGCATCCCGGAGGATGCCACACGCCGCTATGGTTGGCCACCGGCGAGGCACGCGGAAAAGTGGTAAGCTCTTAACCCTTGACCCGGCGATGCCATGACAGCGGCGGCACCGCTTGCTATGATTTCTTAATCCTGTCCCGTGCCGCGGGAGTGCCTCATCAATGACCACCGCGATCCGTCCGCTCCACCCCTCCATCGGAGGCGAGGTCAGCGGCTGCGACCTCACGCGGCCGCTCGCGCCGGACCAGGTGGCGGCGATCGAGGCGGGGATGGACCGGCACGCGGTGCTGGTCTTCCGTGGCCAGAACATCACCGACGAGCAGCAGGTGGCCTTCACCCGTAATTTCGGCGAGATCGAGAACTCCGCCGGCGGCCACATCACCAAGCAGCATGAGAAGCGCCTCTCGCCGCTCCTCAACGACGTCTCCAACCTCGGCCGGGACAACAAGCCGCTGGCGCGGGACGACCGCCGGCGCATGTTCAACCTCGGCAACCGGCTCTGGCACTCCGACAGCTCCTACCGCGCGATCCCCGCGAAATACTCGCTGCTGTCCGGCCGCATCGTGGTGGCGCGCGGCGGCGATACCGAGTTCGCGGACATGCGCGCCGCCTATGACGCCCTCGACGCCGCCACCAAGGCGGAGATCGAGGATCTCGTCTGCGAGCACTCGCTGATGTATTCCCGCGGCCAGCTCGGCTTCACCGAGCTCACCGAGGACGAGCGGGCGATGTTCAAGCCGGTGCGCCAGCGCCTGGTGCGCACCCACCCGGTGACCGGCCGCAAGTCGCTGTTCCTGGCCTCCCATATCGGCGGCATCATCGGCTGGCCGGTGCCGGAGGCGCGCGCCTTCATCCGCGACTTGACCGAGCACGCGACCCAGCCGCAATTCGTCTACGTCCACAAGTGGCGGCAGTATGACCTGGTGATGTGGGACAATCGCCAGACCATGCATCGGGTGCGCCGCTTCAACGAGACCGAGGTGCGCGACGTCCGCCGCACCACCGTCGCCGGATCCGCGCCGACGGTGGCCCAGGTGGCCTAAGTCCCGCCGCGAATCCGAGCCAATCACTGAAGTCATCGCGACACCGCGGTGTCGAGGAGCAAGCGCATGCGCATCGAGATCATCTGCACCGGCGACGAGGTGCTGACCGGGCAAGACCGTCAACACCAACTTCAGCTACATGAGCCAGAAGCTCGACGACTTCGGACTGTCCGTGCGCTGGGGCACCACGGTGGGCGACGACCGCGAGACGCTGCTGAACGCCTTCCGCGAGGCCGGCGCGCGCGCCGACGCTGTCATCGTCAATGGCGGCCTCGGCCCCACGGTGGACGATCTCTCGCAGGAGATCGCCGCGCGCGCCGCCGGCGTCGATCTCGTCCTCAGCGAGGAGTGGCTGGCGCGGATGGAGACCTATTTCCAGAAGCGCAGCCGCATCATGCCGCCCAACAACCGCAAGCAGGCGATGCTGCCGGCCGGCGCGGAGGTCCTCGACAATCCCGTCGGCACCGCCTGCGGCTTCGCGCTCGACATCGGCAAGGCGCGCTTCTTCTTCACGCCGGGCGTGCCGCGGGAGCTGCGGCGGATGCTGGAGGAGCAGATCATCCCGCGGCTGCTGGCGCGGAGCGGCGTGCAGACCGCGATCCGCCTCAAGCGCTTCCATTCCTATGGGCTCGGCGAATCCCACGTCGACAGCCTGCTCGCGGGCCTCGAGGCGATGGTGCCGGACGGCAGCGTGAAGCTGGGCTTCCGCGCCCACTATCCCCAGCTCGAGACCAAGCTCACCGTGCGCGGCGCCGACAAGGACGAGCTGCGAGCTGAAGCTCGCGCCGGTCGAGGCGGAGGTGCGCAAGCGCATCGGCAATTTCATTCTGGCCGAGGACGACCAGACCCTGGAAGGCGTGATCCTGGCGGCGCTGCAGAAGATCGGGGGATCGCTGGCGCTGGTGGAGAACTTCACCAGCGGCCAGATCGCGTCCCGCATCGCCCACCTCCCCGGCGCCGAGACCGTGTTCCGCCGCGGCATCGTTGCCCGCGACATCGTGCAGATCGGCGCCGCCCTCGGCCTCAAGGACGATGCGTCGGGTCCGCTCACGCCCGAGATCGCCGCCGAGGCGGCGCGCACGGCGCGGCTGCAGGCCGGCGCCAGCCATGCGCTCGCCGTGCTGGTCGACCTCGACGATGGCGCCGACCGCATCGATTTCGGCGGCACCATCTGCCTCGCGATCGCGACCGAGAGCGGCGCCGCTACCCGCCGCGCCCGCATCCTCGGGGGGCGCGACTGGGTCCGCCTCGGCGCCATCGAGATGGGCCTCGACTGCCTCCGCCGCCATCTCCAGGGCCTGCCGGTGGACGAGCGCATCGACTTCGAGAAGGTTTGAGGGCTCACGACCCCGCTAGGTGTGCCACCCGGGAATTTGCGCTAGACTTCCCCTATGAGCGAATCAGAAGCCTTGTTCGCCGTCTTGCGGCAATCCGCGGACGCCGCGGCGGTTGCCGCCATCGAGCGGGTGATCCGCGACGGGCGGGACCGCGATCTCTGCCGCGTCAATGTGCTCGACTTCGCCGCCAAGAACGCCATCGGCGAGGAGGCTGTCATCGGCGCCTTCCTGCACGCGGCGCGGCTCGGGATCTTCGAGCTCTCCTGGAACGTGCTGTGCCCGGGCTGCGGCGGCGTGCTCGATGCCGGCACCTCGCTCAAGGCGGTTGATCAGGAGCAGTACAATTGCGCGCTTTGCGCGGCCGGATATCAACCGACCCTCGACGAGATGGTGGAGGTGACCTTCACCATCAGCCCGCGGGTGCGCCGGATCGCCGCCCACGATCCGAACCAGCTGCCGATGCCGGAATACTGCCGACAGGTGTTCTGGAGCTCCGGCGTCGACCTGCCGGAGAATTTCGAGGAGCTCATCGACGAGATCACCCTCGATGCGGTCGAGCTCCCGCCCGGCGGCAAGGCGATCCTGTCGCTGCAGCTGCCGGCGGAGTTCGCCATCGTCTTCGACCCGGTGACCCACGGGACGCAGTTCCTGGACGTGAAGGGCGAGCCGACGCGGGAGCGCCGCAACGTCACCATGGTCTTCAACACCGCGCACACCTCGAACGAGACCATCGCGCTGGCGCCGGGACCGCTCCGGCTCTCGCTGGAGAACCAGACCGGCGAGCGCGTGCTGCCGGCGATCTGGCGCGCCGGCGACACGCTGCACACCCTGCTCGGCCGGCGGCGGCCATTCCTCACGGCGAAGCGCCTGCTCACCAACCAGATCTTCCGCGACATCTACCGCACCGACACGCTCGACGTCGATCAGCGCTTGAAGATCACCAGCCTCACCTTCCTCTTCACCGACCTCAAGGGCTCGACCGAGCTCTACGAGCGCGTCGGCGATCTCGTCGCCTTCGACCTCGTGCGGGCGCATTTCGGCGTCCTCAACGAGATCGTGGCGGCGGAGGCCGGCGCCGTCGTCAAGACCATCGGCGATGCCGTGATGGCGACGTTCCCGACGCCGGACCGCGCGGTATCGGCGGCGCTCCGCATGCGCGACGCCATGCGCGGCCTCAACGAGCGCCGCCAGCGCGAGGACCTGCTGCTGAAGATCGGCATCCACGAGGGCCCCTGCCTCGCGGTCATGCTCAACGACCGGCAGGATTATTTCGGCCAGACCGTCAACATCGCGTCCCGCGTCCAGGGCCTGGCGGATTCCCGGTCGATCTTCGCCACCGGGCCGGTGGTGGAGAACGCGGGCTCCGCGCGCCTCCTGGAGAGCGCCGGCCTCAGCCCGGTGCAGCAGCGCCACATGCTGCGCGGCATCGCCGACGAGGTCATGCTCTACGAGATCCCCTGAGCCCGGAAGCGCGGCCTACGCCGCGCCGCGGTGCCGCTCCAGGACCACCGGCTCCGCCGGCGCCCGCCGCAGCGTGAAGCGGAACACCGTGCCGCCGCCGGGATTGCCCGCCACCCACATCCGGCCGCCATGCGCCTCGACGATCGAGCGACAGATCGAGAGGCCGACGCCCATGCCGTCGGATTTGGTGGTGACGAAGGGTTGGAACAGCTTCTCCCGGACCTGATCCGCAAGTCCCGGGCCGGTATCGGCGACGCTCACCTCGATCATGCCGTCGGCGGCGGGCGCGGTCGCGATGACGATGCTGCGGCGCGGACTCTCCGCCATCGCCTCGATGGCATTGCGCACGAGGTTGAGCAGCACCTGCTGGATCTCGATCCGGTCGACCAGCGCCGAGGACGCCTCGGGGTGAAGATCCAGCTTCACCTTGACGTCGCGGCGCTGGGCGGCGATCAGCGCCAGCGCGCGCGCCTCCGCGATCGTCTCCGGCAGATCCACGGCACGCTTGTCGCTCTCGCTCTTCCGCACGAAATCCCGCAGACGCTGGATGATGTGGATGGCGCGCTCGGTCTGCTCCGCCGCCTTGTCGAGGGCCGTTCGGGCCTTCCCCGCCTCGCCGATATTGGTCAGGCGCTGGACCGCGTGGATGTAGTTGTTGATCGCCGTGAGCGGCTGATTGACCTCATGGGCGAGCGCCGAGACCATCTGCCCCATCTCGCTCACCCGGCTCACATGGATAAGTTCCGACTGCACCTGATCGAGCCGCCGCTCGCGCTCCCGTCGCTCCGCCTCGAGCGAGCGGACGAGCTTGGTGTAGAGCGCGCTGATCTCCAGCAGCAGCAGCACCAGGACGAAACTCGCCGCCAGCAAACCGAAGATCCGCCCGGCGTAGAAGCCGAGGTCGAAGCGTCCGCCATTGAGAACCGCGCTCAGCGCGATGTCGAACAGCCACGCGCACATCACCACCATGAGCCAGAGGTCGAGCACGGAATGCCCCTTGAGCCGCGACAGCGCGAGGAGGGCCGCGAAGCTGAGGAGCCAGACCGTCGAGATCACGGAGATCATCACGGGCGTGTAGCGGTCGCCCTGCATGATGACCGGCAGCGACCCGTGCCCGGCGGTCGCCAGCGCCGTCAGGGCGACGCAGATGACGAGCGCCGCCGCGGCGCCGGCGAGGATGGCGACGGGGGCCGCGCTTCGCATCAGCGCCTGCCCTGCCGCGCGGTTGTCGCGCCGGCGCAGCACTGCATAGGCGATCACCGCCAGGGGGAAGCCGCCGTGCCAGAACATGTAGAGCCAGGCGGTGCTCTGAGGCCCCGCGCCCAGCAGGCCGGTCTGGGAAAAGAGGCCGGGAAAGCTGAGCGCGTGAGAGACCGCCATCAGTGCGGTGAAGATGTAGCCGCAGGCAAGCACCAGGAGCGCGCTCGAGCGCAGGGTGCTGAACTGGCCGAACAGCAGGATCGCGGTGATGACGTCGTTGATGACGAGCGCCGCCTCGTAGCTCGGAATGAAGGCCGGCACCGGCAGCAGCGGCACCCGCGCGAACGGCACCGCGGCGATGAACAGCGCCAGGGAGACCAGCACCACCGCGAGCGCGCGGAGCTGCTCGCTCCGCGACGCCGGCACCATCGACAGAAGCACCTGCCGCTCAACTCCCGCGTCGACCACCACGCCTCCCCAGCGCATCGTCAAACGACAGTCTCAAGCAGAACAATGACAGTTAGACCGGGCAACCCGCGGCGGCAAGGTACCGGCCGCCGCGGCGACGCCTCGCCGCACGCGTCGGCAAGCAAAAGCGGATCGGTCTCACTACTTCTTGCGGGACGGCTTTTTCTTCTTTTTCTTCGGTCCGTGCGGAAAGAACATGCCCTCGAGCTTGAGGCCGTCGGGGTCGAGGAAGAAAACCGCGTAATAGCCGCCCTCGTAATACTCCGCCGCGGGATCGACGATCTTTATCTTCTTCTTCTTCAGGAGCTCCTGGAGATCGTCGACGTCCCGGCGCCGCGCCAGCTCGAAGGCGTAGTGATGGAAGCCGATGTTGCCGATGCGATGGGGGTGCTTCTTGCCCTCGGCATCCGCCTCGCCGATCCAGAACAGCGTCTTGCCGTTGCTCCAGCCGGCGGCGTCCTCGAAGTCGTATTTGAGCTTGAACCCCAGAAATCCCAGGACGTCATCGTAGAAGCGCTTGGAGCGCGCGAAGTTGGAGACCCGGATCACCAGGTGGTCGATGCCGATCACGCGCGCCATGTGCTCCTCCGAAGTTAAGGAAACGTCCCGGAATCAGAGATGGGAGTCAGACGGGATTGACGCGAGCGACAAAGAGGAGTTTGATGGAACAAATAGCGAACAAATATGCTCCCGAGCTCGGAGACATTCTCGATGCTCCTCTATTCCGGCCCCCTCAGCCTGTTCTCCCGCAAAGTGGAGATCGCACTCCACGAGAAAGGGCTGCCGTTCGAGCGCGTGATGGTGCCCTTCACCCAGGCCGCGGGCTATGCGCCGAAGCATCCGGCGGTGCTCGCCGCCAATCCCAAGGGCCAGGTCCCCGTTCTCGTGGACGGTCCGACCTCACCCTCTTCGATTCCACGGTCATTCTGGAATATCTCGAGGACGCTTATCCGACGCCGCCGCTCTATCCCGCCAGCGCCTCGGAGCGGGCGCGCTGCCGCCTCCTCGAGCTCACCGCCGACGAGATCCTGCTGCCGCCGCTGCGCACGCTGATGCAGCGGACCTCGCCGCCGGACCCCGATCCCGAGCGCCAGCGTCGCTCGCGAGGCGGAGGCCGAGCGCGGCGAAGCCACGCTCCTCAGTCTCTATGAGCGGCTGCAGGAACAGCTCGGCGGCCAGGACTATTTCTGCAGCACCTTCTCCGTCGCCGACATCGCCATCTTCATGGCGGTGCTCTGGTCGCTCCGGCTCAGAGGGCCGCGCCTCGACCGCCATCCCGCCCTTGCCGCCTGGTACGCACGGGTAGGATCGCGTCCCTCGGCGGCGCGCGCAGCCGCGGAGATCGCCGCTGCCGACCGCGAGCTCTCGCCGCCGCTTTAGCCGTGCCGATGACACCCACAGTGCACATCGTCTTCCACCGCGACGCGGTGGACGATCTGCGGGAAGCGGTGCGGCAGGCCGGCCGCCTCGACCGCGTCACCGTCTTCCGCGACGATTTCAGCTTCGGCCCGATCAGCCCGCCCGATCCGGATCAGCGCGAGGCCTGGATGCGGCGCGCGCTGCATAATGTCGCCTGGTACGATGAGACGGTCGGCGATACGGAGCCGTTCTGGCGCGAGGCGCTGGAGCCGGGAAAGCGTCTCGTGGCCTGGACATCGCTGCGATCGGCGATGGAGTACACAGGGTTCCTGGAGTGGCTGCGACGGCTCGGCAATCTTCCCTGCGAGGTGGTGGATCTCACGGAGACCATGGTCGTGCGCAGCTGGCGCGACGGCGGCAAATTGCCGCCGCGGCTCGTCCTCTCTCTCGCCTATCTGCACCCGGAGGAAATCCTGGAGCTTGGCCTTCTCGAGTCCGCCCGGCCGCTCGACGAGGTATCGCGGCAGCGGCACCTGAACCTCTGGGACCGGCTTCGCGCCGAGAATGCGCCGCTTCGCATTTTCACAGCGGCCGGCCTCGAATCCGCCGACCTCACCGTTTTCGACGCGCAGATCCTCGAGCATGTCGTGAGCGACTGGCGCAAGGTGGCGCGGGTGCTTGGCGCAGTTGAGTTTGCCCGCGGTGACGACAGGCACGACGATATCGATGCCTTCATCCTGGCCGGACGTGTGCGCGCCTTGGTCAAGGCCGGGAAGCTCGAGAGCGTCGGCGATGTGTTCCGCATTCGCTACAGCGAGATTTGCTTGCCAAACCCAAGCGATCGCCCGCCCCCTACGTCACCGTGATCTTAATCTTCCTGGAGACGACCGGCGGATTGAACGGGAGGTGATCGGCGTCGCCCAGCACCAGCTGCAGCGTGTGCGGGCCGGGCGCCAGCTCGATCCGGGCCTCGGTCTGGCCGGCGCCGAAATGCAGATGCTTCTTGTCCTGGGGGATGGTCTCGTTGGGATCGAGGGGCTCGTCGACATCGATGAAGAGATGATGGTGGCCGGCATTGGCGAACTTGTCGCCGGCGTGAGTGACCCCCATGTTGCGCAGGCCGAAGCGGCACCAGAAGGCGCCCTTGATGCGGTCGCCGTCGTTCGGCCAGATGATGTAGAGGTAGGCGTCCTTGGGCGCCGCCGTGGGACCGGCGAGCACGCGGCCCGGCAGCAGTCCGCAGGCCGCCGCCGTCAGCAGCAAGCGTCTCGTGATCGCATCTTTCATCCGAGCCTCCCTTAGGTTTCGCCGGCTATTGTGAGCGCGCGACCCGGAACCCGTGGGTGACGTACCTCACGCCGGTGTCGTATTGGTCGCGGCTGGAGGCGCGGAGATAGCTCGGGTCGTTGCGCCAGGAGCCGCCGCGCAGCACGTGGGCCCGGCAGTCGGCGGCGTCCCAGGCGGAGCCGTTCTCCGGCGCGCCGTGATAATCCCGATGCCAGCAGTCCGCCACCCATTCGGCGACGCTGCCGGTCATATCGTGCAATCCGAAGGGATTGGCGGCGAAGCTGCCGACCCGCAGCGGCTGGCGCGTGTCATAAGGCTCGCCGCATCCCCTGCAGTTCGCCATGCCCGGCTTGATCTCGTTGCCCCACCAGTACCTGGTCCGCGTGCCCGCGCGCGCCGCATACTCCCACTCGGCTTCGCTGGGGAGGCGATACGTCCTGCCGGTCGCGGCGGAGAGCCAAGCCGCGAATTTCTGCGCGTCGGTCCAGCTTACGTTGTCGATCGGCGTCGCGTCGTCGTCACGGGTCGGCACCGCCTCGCAGCCGCCGGCGGCAACGCAGGCCTTCCACTCCGCCACGGTGACGGGAAACTTGCCGATCAGGAACGGACGGATCTCGACGCGGTGGATCGGCCGCTCCGAGGCGTCGTCGTTGCTTCCCATCATGAACTCGCCGCCTGACAGCGCCACCATCTCCGGCTCCTTGATCGCGCCAGGCGACGGCGCGGGCACGGGGGGCCGCGGCGGATCGATCGCCGCGACGCCGGGCGGCGGCGCGGCTTTGGGCGCCGAGGGCGAGAGCGCCGGCAAGGTCGCGGCTGCTGGAGGCGGCAGCGGCGCCAGAGCGAGCGGCGCCGCGGGCGCGGGCGGCAGCGCCGGTGTCGCCGCGGCCGCCACCCGCGCGGGCTCCGAACCGGCCCGCGCGTCCATGCTGACCGTCTTGCTGTTCCAGGCGTACCAGCCCGCGGTCAGCACGATTGCCGCCGCGCCGGCCGCCGCCGCCGCGATCGGCACCCAGCGCAGCGCCGCCGGCCTCGCATGCATGTGGCGCGAGAGGCGCACCGCGGCCGGATCCGGCAGCACGCGGTAGACCCGCACGGGATCGGTGATGTTCTTGACGCGCTGATCGCCGAGCGACTGGTAGCCCACCACCAGCTTGTTCTTCACCAGCTCGTAGACGCCGCCGGAGATGTAGACGGTGCCGGGATCCGCCAGCCCCTCGAGGCGCGCCGCGATGTTGACGCCGTCGCCGTAGATGTCGTCGGTGTCGATGATGATGTCGCCGAGATTGACGCCGATGCGGAACTGGATCCACTGATCGGGTGGCAGCGCGGCGTTGCGGCCCATCATGCTCTGCTGGATCACGACCGCGCAGCGCACCGCCTCCACCGGGCTCGCGAACTCCGCCAGGAAGCCGTCGCCGGTGAGCTTGACGATGCGCCCGTGATGCTCGGCGACGGTGGGCTCGATGAGCTCGCGGCGGTGCCGCTTGAGCCGCGCGAGGGTCCCCTCCTCGTCGATGCCCATGAGTTCGGCTCGAGCCCGCCACATCCGCCGCCAGGATGGTCGCGAGTTTGCGCGGGCTCTCGGTGTTGTCGCTTCCCTGCATGAGGCGGCCCTTTCGCGAGGCAGCCTGATTTCAGCGCCTCCATGATACCACCGGACGGACCCGCCGCGCAGGCCTTCCGGGCCGACGGACCGCGCTCTCGAGGCGGGCCTGCCAAGGCCGCCCATCATGGAGTGCCGATGCCGGCACCGGTGTGAACTGGCTCACCGTCCTGCGGAAAATCGGATATCAGCACCGATCCCAGCGGGTTGACGCGCACGCCTGCATCCACAAGGATGCGCGAACAAATCCGATCGCAACAGGGCGGAGCATGCTGAGCTATCTATGGATCGCGGCGGGCGGGGCGCTGGGCAGCGTCGCGCGCTTCTGGCTCTCGGGCTTCATCGCCGAGCGGGTCGGCGAGAGCTTTCCCTGGGGCACCGTCATCGTCAACATCACGGGATCCTTCGTGATCGGCTTCTTCGCCACCTTTACCGGACCGGACGGGCGGTGGCTCGCGAGCACGGCGATGCGGCAGTTCCTGATGATCGGCATCTGCGGCGGCTACACCACCTTCTCGTCCTTCAGCCTGCAGACCCTGACCCTGGCGCAGGACGGCGAGTGGCTGTGGGCCGCCGGCAACATTATTATCTCGGTGGTGCTGTGCCTGCTGGCGGTGTGGCTCGGCCATGTCGCCGCGGCCAGCCTGAGCGGCCTCAAAGGAGCCTGACCCATGCCGGTGCCGAAAAACGCCGTGCTGCTGCGCATCTTCCTCGGCCAGGACGACCGCGCCGGCCATCAGCCGCTCTACGAGGCGATCGTGCTGAAGGCGCGCGAGCAGGGCCTTGCCGGCGCCACGGTGCTGCGCGGCCCCATGGGCTTCGGCCATTCCAGCATGCTGCACACGACGAAGGTGCTGCGGCTCTCCCAGGACCTGCCGATCGTGGTGGAGATCGTCGACAGCGAGGACAAGATCAACGCCTTCCTGCCGGTGCTGGACGGCATGATGGGCTCGGGCCTCGTCACCCTGGAGAAGGTCCAGGTCCTGCAATACGGGCCCGCCAAGAAGCCATAAGCGGCACCGGTCGATCCAGCTCGCCAGTTGCGGCCGGCGCCCCGCGTGCCTATCTGTCTTGCCGACGGGCCGCGGAAATCAGGGAGCGAAGGCAGAGCCGATGAACAAGCAGGTCCAATATCACTTCTGGTATCGTCATCGCGGCGGTCTTCGGGATCCTGATCCTGCAGCAGCTCTGGTCCGAGAGCCAGCAGGTCGAGGTCATCCCCTACAGCCAGTTCCAGGACGATCTGAAGGGCGGCAAGATCGCCGAGGTCCGCGTCACCGACAAGTACATCGAAGGCAGCTCAAGGAGGCCAAGCAACGGCAAGACGCGAGTTCGTCACCACGCGGGTGCCGCCGGACATCGCCGACCGAGCTGCGACAAATATCACGTCAAATTCTCCGGCGAGGTGCAGAGCACCTTCCTCAGCGACCTGCTCTCCTGGGTGCTGCCGACGGCGCTGTTCTTCGGCGTCTGGTTCTTCGTGTTCCGCCGCATCGCCGACAGCCAGGGCTTGGCGCCGGCGGCTTCATGGCGATCGGCCGCAGCAAGGCCAAGGTCTATGTCGAGACCGACACCAAGGTCACCTTCGCCGACGTCGCCGGCGTCGACGAGGCGAAGGAGGAGCTGAAGGAGGTCGTCGACTTCCTCAAGGACCCCGAAGCGCTACGGCCGGCTCGGCGGCGCGCGTGCCGAAGGGCGTGCTGCTGGTCGGGCCGCCCGGCACCGGCAAGACGCTGCTGGCGCGCGCCGTCGCCGGCGAGGCGGGCGTGCCGTTCTTCTCGATCAGCGGCTCGGAGTTCGTCGAGATGTTCGTCGGCGTCGGCGCGGCGCGCGTGCGCGACCTCTTCGAGCAGGCGCGGCAGCAAGGCGCCGGCCATCATCTTCATCGACGAGCTCGACGCGCTCGGCCGCGCGCGCGGCGCCTATCCCGGCCTCGGCGGCCACGACGAGAAGGAGCAGACGCTGAACCAGCTGCTGGTCGAGCTGGACGGCTTCGACTCCGCAGTCGGGCGTGGTCCTGCTCGCGGCCACCAACCGGCCGGAGATCCTCGACCCCGCGCTGCTGCGCGCCGGCCGCTTCGACCGCCAGGTGCTGGTCGACCGGCCCGACAAGGCGGGCCGCGTCGAGATCCTCAAGGTGCACCTGAAGAAGGCGAAGCTCGGCGCCGGACGTCGATCTCGAGCAGATCGCGGCGCTGACGCCGGGCTTCACCGGCGCCGATCTCGCCAACCTCGTCAACGAGGCGGCGCTGCTCGCGACGCGGCGCGACGCGCGACGCCGTCGACGCATGGACGACTTCACCGAGGCGGTCGAGCGCATCGTCGCCGGCCTCGAGAAGAAGAACCGCGTGCTGAACCCGCACGAGCGCGAGGTCGTCGCCTATCACGAGATGGGCCACGCGCTGGTGGCGCTGTCGCTGCCCGGCACCGACACCGGTGCACAAGGTCTCGATCATCCCGCGCGGCATCGGCGCGCTCGGCTACACCATCCAGCGGCCGACCGAGGACCGCTTCCTGATGACCGCGGCGGAGCTCGAGAACAAGCATGGCGGTGCTGCTGGGCGGCCGCGCGGCCGAGGAGCTCGTCTTCGGCGAGATCTCGACCGGCGCCGCCGACGACCTGCCAGAAGGTCGACCGACATCGCCCGCGAGCATGGTGACGCGCTACGGCATGGTGGAGAGCCTCGGCCACGTCACCTACGAGGCGGAGCAGCCGGACCTTCCTCGGCGGCCCCGCGGGCGCCGGCTGGCACGAGCGCACCTACAGCGAGGAGACGGCGCGCGAGATCGACCAGGCGGTGCAGCGCGATCGTCGACGCGCGCCTTCGACCGCACGCTGGCGCTGCTCGAGCAGCAAGCGCCAGATCCTCGAGCGCGGCGCCAGGCTGCTGCTGGAGAAGGAGACGCTGACCGAGGACGATCTCAAGGCGCTGCTGGCCGAGGACCGGCCGGCGGCGGCGCAGTAGCGGGAGACCGCGACGTGATGCGGACTCTCCGAGCACGACATCCTGATCGTGGTCGATGTGCAGAACGACTTCTGCCCCGGCGGCGCCCTCGGCGTGAGCCGGGGCGACGAGGTGGTGACGGCGGTGAACGGCCTCGCGCGACGCTTTCCCCACGTGGTGCTGACCCAGGACTGGCACAAGCCCGGCCATCTCTCCTTCGCCAGCAGCCATGCCGGCCGGGCGCCCTTCGAGACCATCGAGCTCCCCTACGGCAGGCAGATCCTGTGGCCGGATCACTGCGTCGCCGGCAGCGAGGGCGCCGCGTTTCACCAGCGACCTCGACATCCCCCATGCGGAGATGGTGATCCGCAAGGGCTTCCGGATCGAGATCGACAGCTACTCCGCCTTCTACGAGAACGACCGCACGACGCCGACCGGGCTCGGCGGCTACCTGCGCGAGCGCCGCTTCAGCCGGGTGTTCCTGGCCGGCCTCGCCACGGACTTCTGCGTGCACTACTCCGCTCTCGACGCCAGGCGCGAGGGCTTCGATGCCGTCGTGAGTGGAAGACGCCTGCCGCGGCATCGACCTCGACGGCTCCCTGGCCCGCGCCTGGGCGCAGATGCTGGAAGCCGGCGTCCGCCGCGCCCACAGCGACGAGGTGGGGGCGTAGGCGCGCCCTCAGCCCGCCGGCACCTGCAGCGCCGGCGGATCCTCGCGCATGACTTCGAGAGCGAGCGTGTTGTCGACGGCGTCCTCATAGGGGATCGCCGCGCGGATGAGGCCGCCGGAAAGCAGGCCCGCCTTGAGCCGCTCGTAGCCGGCGCGCGGCAGCCGCGGGTCACGGCCCCAGATGCCCGCCGATTTCAGACGCGCCAGAGACGCCGTCAAAACCGGCGCCGGCAGCGCCGGGAAGTAAGCCGCCACCGCTTGCGCGAGCGCCGCGGCGCTGGCGCCGACGAGCCACCGCTGCGTGCGATAGAGCGCGCGGGTCAGGCGCTTCATCTCGTCCCGGCGGTCCTCGAAGACCGGACGGCGCGCGTAGAGGCAGGTATAGGAGGTCGGGCCGCGCTGGGCGGCGGCATGCCAGAGATATGCCCCGCCCGTCAGCGCCTCCTCGACGAAGGGCTCGAAGAGCTGCGCCGCCTCCAGCTCGCCGCCGCGGAGCGCCGCCAGATTCTCCGCCATGGAGCGCGGGGGCCCGCGCTTCACCGCGGCGGGATCGAGGCCTACCCGGCGCAGATCCTCCTGCAGGCAGAGCCAGGGTGTGGGCACTTCGGTCACGATGCCGAGACGCTGGCCGACCAGGTCCTGCAAGCGAAAATCCGGCCGCGCCCGCGATCCCACGAGACAGAAGGGATCCCGCGTCACCACCTCGGCGAAGCACACGAGATCGGAATCGCCATCGCGGTCGCGGGTCAGCATCACCCGCATCGGCCCACCCCAGGCGACATCCACCTCGCCGGTGAAGAGGCCGACGGCCGATTCCACCGGCTTCGGCGCCCGGGTCAAGCGGATGTCGAGAGCTTCCTGCTCGAAGGCGCCGAGCGCGAGAGCGGCGTAGAACGGCGCATAGAATACGGCGCGCAGGGTCTCCTGCAGGACGATTGCCATGGCGCTATTCCGGCCGCTCGCCGAGGACGATGCAGCGGCGCAGCAGGCGCCGCTCGCCGGCGCTGAAGTCGGTGCGGGCATGCAGCGTCGAGCGATTGTCCCAGAGGATGAGGTCGCCGGGACGCCAGACATGCTCGTAGACGAAGCGCCGCTGCTCCTGATGATCGAAGATCTGCCCCAGCAGGCGATCGCTCTCCTCCCGCGGCAGGCCCTCGATGTACTGCGTCATCAAGCGGTTGACGAAGAGGGCGCGGCGGCCGGTCTCGGGATGGGTGCGCACCACGGGATGGGCGAAGCGCGGCGCGTCCGCCGCGAGATCGGCGCTGCGCTCGGTCGGGCTGCCGCCATAGTCGTAGACATTCATCGCCTTCAAACCGGCGAGACGCGCCTTCAGCTCCGCCGGCAGCGTCTCATAGGCGGCGACGGTGTTGGCGAAGAGCGTATTGCCGCCGATCGAGGGCACTTCCATCGCATAGAGGAACGTCGCCTTGCACGGCCGCTCCACGTAGCACTGGTCGGAGTGGAAATACATCTCGCCGTCCGGCAGCGCGCCGATCGGCTTGCCGTCCTGGCGGATGTTGGAGACCAGCATGACCGAGGGATGCCGCGTCAGCGTGACGCCGCCGTGCTTGTTGATGACGCGGCCCAGTTCCCCAAAGCAGGCGGCGAAGCGCACCTGCTCCTCCTCGCCGAGATCCTGATCCCGGAACAGCAGCACACCGCGGTCGAGCCAGATGCGCTCGACATTCTGGAACGTGGTGGTATCGAGAGGTCGGCGCAAGTCGACACCGCGGATCTCGGCACCGATGTCAGGCGCGAGATCGACCACTTCCAGCCTCGCGGCCGCATTTCCTTCCATCGGCGTTTCCCCTCCGGAATGATCTTAGCACCCTCATCCCGGCGAGCGAGTCCTACGAGGAATTTTGCTCGCGATGAACATTTGCGCTTGGCCGCGGCGCGGCCTTTAATCGAGGCACCAACGCACTTTCGGGAGATGCCTGCCGATGCCCGCGCTGCCGCTCACCCTCGCCATCAGCGAGTACGACCACGTCCGCGATCTCGCCTCCGGCCGCGTCAAGGCGGAGGGCATCGATCTCACGGTGCTGACGCTGTCGATCGAGGAGATCTTCTTTCGCTTCACTCTCTACCGCGAGTGGGACCTGTCGGAGATGTCGATGGGGAAATACGTGTCGCTGATATCCCAGGGCGACACCTCGCTGACGGCGCTGCCGGTGTTTCCCTCGCGCATGTTCCGGCATTCCTCGATCTATGTCCGCCGCGACAGCGGCCTCAAGACGATCCAGGAACTGCGAGGCAAGCGCGTCGGCCTGCCGGAATGGGCGCAGACCGCCGCCGTCTATAGCCGCGGGCTTCTCACCCACGAATATGGAATAGCGCTCACGGATATCCACTGGGTGCAGGCCGGCGTCAACGAGCCCGGCCGCGTCGAGAAGGTGAAGCTGGCGCTCCCCGCCGGCGTCGCCATCGAGCGCCATCCCGACAAGAGCCTCAACGCCATGCTGCTGGCGGGCGAGGTAGACGCTGTGATGACCGCCCACGCGCCCGCCGCCTTCGAGGCCGGGGATGCCCGCGTCGTACGCCTGGTGGAGGACTTCATACCGGTGGAGCGGGAATACTGGCGGCGCACGGGCATCTTTCCGATCATGCACTGCATCGCCATGAAGCGGGAGGTGTTCGCGGCGCATCCCTGGGCGGCGATGAACCTCATGACCGCCTTCGAGGCGGCGAAGCGCCGCAGCGTCGAGCGCGCCTTCGAGGCGACCGCGTCGCGCTTCCCGATCCCTTGGAGCTTCGAGCACGCGCGCCAATATCGCGAGCTCTTCAAAGGCGACTACTGGCCCTACGGCGTCGCCGCCAACCGATCGACCCTGGAGCCGTTCCTGCAATACGCCCACGAGCAGGGCGTCTGCCATCGGCGCCTGGCGCCGGAAGATCTCTTCCCGCCCGAGGTCGCCAGCGCCTTCAAGGTGTGAGGCGCGCCCGCTCGGCCGCTTCAGGCACGGCGGCACCGGCGGGTGCCGGCGCGCGCCGGCCCGCCGATTGCGGCATCAGCAGGGAGAGGAGATAAGCGCCGGAGCTCAGGGCGGTGATCCAGAAGCTCGGCGGCCAGTCCGTGACGTAGGCGAGCGCGATGCCGACCCAGGTCTCGGCGATCGCCAGCAGCATCGACAGCACCAGCGCCGATCCTGAGGCGCGGCGTGCAGCGCGCAGCGCCGCCGCGGCCGGCCCGACCATCAGCGCGAACACCAGGAGGATGCCGACGACCTGCACCGCCTCGGCGACGGCGAGCGCGACGATCAAGCAGGAACAGCACCGAGATCAGCCGCAGCGACACGCCCCTTCGCCTCCGCCAAGCTCGGGATCGAGGGTGGCGAAAAGCAGCGGCCGCGAGATCGCCGCCAGCGCCGCCAGCGCTCAGCACTGCCAGCACGAGCGAGGGCGAGGAGATTGCTCGCGGCTGACGCCCAGCACGTTGCCGAACAGCAGCGCCGTCGCCTGGGTCGCATAGGAGGTATAGAGATGCAGGAACAGCACGCCGAGGCCCAGCGACAGCGAGAGGATGATGCCGACGGCGACGTCGCGGCCGCGCAGCCGCTCGCCCAGCAGCCCCATGGCGGCGCCGCCGACCAGCGTGAAGCGCGAGCAGGCCCCAGAACGGCGGCACGCCGACCAGCACCGCGCCGGTCGCGCCGGCAAAGCCGACATGGGAGAGCGCGTGGCCCGCGAAGGTGAGATTGCGCAGCACCAGGAAATAGCCGACCGCGCCCGCCGACCACCGCCACGACGGCGCCCGCCGCGAAGGCGGTCTGCATGAAATCGTAGTCAAGCATGGTGGTGATCGCCTCGTCGTGACGATGGGCCTCGGCCTCGACCTCGCCGTGGGCGGCGACGACGATGATGCGGTCCTTGACCCGCAGCACCTCGATGGGCGCGCCGTAGAGCCGCGACAGCACCGCGCAGGTCATCACCTCCTCGACGGTGCCGAGCGCCGCGCTGCCGCGCCCGAGATAGAGCACGCGGTCCATCGCGCCGAGCAGCGGATTGAGCTCGTGGGCGGTGAAGAGCACGGTGATGCCGAGCGCCTGCTGGACGCGCTTCACCAGCGCCACCACCGTCTGCTGATAGCGGGGATCGAGGCTGATCAGCGGCTCGTCGAGCAGCAGCAGCTTGGGTTTGCCCGAGCAGCGCCTGCGCCAGCAGCAGCCGCTGCAGCTCGCCGCCGGAGAGCTGTCGACGCGGCCGCTCGGCGAGCGCCCTGGCCTCCACCGTCTCCAGCGCCCAGGCGACCTCCCGCCGGCCCTCGGCGCTCAGCAGCGGCAGGCCCCAGCGGTGGCCGTCGTACGGCGCTCGCCACGAAATCCCAGCCGCACAGCCGGAGATCGGCGAGCGACGGCGCGCTTCTGCGGCAGATAGCCGGCGCGCGGGATTGCCGCGCCTCGGCGCCTCGCCGAAGACGCGGATCTCGCCCGCCGCCGGCGGCAGCAGCCCCAGCAGCGCCTGCAGCAGCGTGGTCTTGCCGGAGCCGTTGGGGCCGAGGACGCCGATGAACTCGCCCTCGCCGACCGTGGCGTCGACGTCGGAGAGGACCGTCCCGCTCGCCGCGCGCGCAGCGTCAGATGCCGGAGCTCGATCGCGGTCACGGCTGCTTGCCGGAGAGCCCCGCCTGGAGCGCCGTCAGCTGCCGCCAGCATCCAGTCCTGGAACTTGCTGCCGGGCGGCTCGGTCTCGCTGACGCCGACCACGGGGACGCCGGATTGCGTGGCGAGGTCGCGCATCTTCTGCGTCAGCTCCTCGGTGGTCTGGCTGTTGTAGAGCAGCACCTTGACCGCGCGGGTCTTGAGATCCTTCTCGAACGCGGCGATCGCCGACGCGCTGGGCTCGGTGTCGTTCATCACCGCGAGCTGGAAGCGCTCGTTGCGCATCTTGAGGCCGATCGCCGCCGCCATGTAGCCGAAGACCGGCTCGGTCGCCGTCACCGGGGCGCCGGCATAGGCCTGGCGCAGCGCCGCGATCTTGTCGTGCGAGCGGCTTCAGCGACGCCTCGAAGGCGGCGCAGCCGCGTCTCGTAGTCGGCGGCGTGGGCGGGATCGCGCTTGGCGAGGCTCGCGGCGAGGGCCTTGGCGAAGGCCGGCATGGTCGGCGGGATCGTACCAGAGATGCGGATTGTCGCCGGGCTTCTTGTGCACGAGCTGCGCCACCTCGATGGTCTCGCGCCCGGCGCGCGCGCGAGGCCGCCAGCAGCTTCGCCATCCAGGGATCGTAGTCGGCGCCGTTGAAGATCACGATCCGCGCCGTCGGCGATGTGCCCGCGCGGTGGAGGCGCTGGCCTCGAAGAGATGCGGGTCCTGGTCGGGGTTGGTGAGGATGCTCGACCACCGCGGACCTCGGGCCCGCCGATCTGCTGCGCGACGTCGCCGTAGAAATTCTCCGCCGCGACGATATTGACGGGCTCGGCCCGCGCCGCCGCAAGGCCGAGGCCGGCGGCAATGAGAAAGCAAAACGAGAAGGCAATGCCACGCATGGACGATCTCCGGAGGATGACGCGCGCCGCGGCGCCGAGACCGTTATGTTATATCATTACACCTTTGACCGGGAAAGCGGCGCAAAAGGGCGTCTTTCTAGAGCCGCGTCCAGGCGCCGGCCATCATCAGACCGGAGGCGGCGACGATGACGACGGCGCCGAGGATCGAAAGCCCCTGCTCGAGGCGATGGCTCTGCAGGCCGATGCGATCGAGCGTGCCGACGATCGCCTGCCGCCCAAGCACGCTGGCGACGCCGATGGCGGAGACTGTGATCGCCATGCCGAGCGACAGCGACGGCGACCGCGACGACCCCGACCAGGAGCGCCTGATTGGCCAGCGCGAAGAGCAGGATGATGATGGCGCTGGCGCAGGGCGTGAGGCCGGCGGCGACCACCAGGCGGCCGCGCAGCGCCGTGCCGCCGCGGGACGGTGGGTGATCGTGGTCATGATCGTGCGGCGCGGCGTGATCGTGGTCATGACGCCGTGGTCGTGCGCGCAGCCCTGGCCGGTGATGCCGCGCCAAAGCATGACCAGATCCCAGGAGCGCGATCAGCCCGTAGCTCACGAACTCCACCAGGGTGGCGCGGTTCAGCACGTCGAACTGCCGCCACTGCAGGATGACGGCGAGGAGGCCCACCAGCACGATCGCGGTCACGCCCTGGATCAGGGAGATCAGGCTTCCCATGGCGATGCCGCTGGTCCAGCGCGCGCGGGTGCCGACGAAATAGGAGGCGACCACCGCCTTGCCGTGGCCGGGCCCGATCGCGTGCAGCACGCCGTAGAGGAAGGCGAGGCCCAGGATCACCGCGATCGCGGTGGGCGACCCGTTGTCCCGCACCTCGCGAAAGGCGGCGGAGATCGCGTCGTTGAGCCGGCGCTGCGCCTGCGCCAGCCGCACCACCAGCCCCGGGGCGAAGGGAGCGGCGGTCTCCGCCGGCGTCGCGCCGCCTCGGCCGGTCAGGGGATCGGTGGCATGGGCGGGCGCGACGCCGAAGAGCAGCGCCACGGCGGTGAGGAGAATCCGCAACCCCCGCATGCAGCCCTCAGCTCGTCCCGCCGTAGCTGCAGGCGACGACGACCGCGTCCATGGGACCGAAGGTGGAGGTGTTCTTGCGCTCGGTCTTTTGCGCGCAGGCTGCGGCAAGCTTCTCGCCGTTCTCCACCGTCACCGCGGCCTTCTTGGCGAGCTCGAAGTCGATATAGAATTCGTGATCGAAGGCGGCGACCTCCAGCGTGTTGCGGGCGGCGGGCGTCGCCGCCATGGACCGGAACGGTGAAGGAATAGGTCATGCGGTGCTGCTCGAAACGGGCGGTGAAATCCGTGAACTCCGTCACCGTCACGGGTTTGCCGTTCAGCGTCATGTCGATGAAATAGTGATAATCGGCGGTGTCCTTGAAGGCGCCCTCCTCCAGCTTCTTGATATCGGCCGCGCTGAGCGCGCCGTGCGATGGCCGGCTGGTGTAGTCATGAAACAGCATCGAGCTGTACATCTCGTCGAAGGTCCAGGTGAGTCGCACGCCGGCGACACCGGCGCCGTCGAACAGCACCGCCACCGTATAGTCGATGAAGACGTGGGGATGCGCCGCCGCGGGCGCGGATGCCAGCAGGCTGGCCGCCAGGGCAAAAGCCGCCGTGCGCCAGGGCGCCGGTTTCACCGCCATGACCGCAAGCTATCGAATGGGAGCAACCTCCGCCAGCGCCGAGCGTCGCTCGCGGGGACAAGATCTAGCGGGTAACCGTGACGGGACAGCCGCAGAGCGGGCACATCACCGTGATCGAGGGCAGCGACGGATCGCCGTTGAGCTTGGTCTGCAGCTCGGAGATCAGCTGCGCGTGCTCTGAGCCGGGGCCGCAGCGGTCGGCATAGAGAAGGCCGACGCCGCTGCCGGGATTGGCGACATAGCTCTGGAATGCCTGCGCCGGCCGGGCGATACCCGCCGCCGCCACGGCGCCGAAGCCGCCGACCCACTTGGCGGTGCCGAGCAGCAGCTGCCGCCGGGTTTGCTTGAAATCCGCCATGGACCGACCCTCCGCCAACGCCTGGACCGGGTCGGATCTTAGTCCTCCCGGCGCGATCGCAACATTAAATCACGTTAACAGGTCAGGGCATCAGCTCCGCAAGATACCGTGCCGCATCGCCGAGGTCAGCGGCACCACCACGACGCCGCGGGCGCTCGCGGTGGGAAGCCAGTCCGCCAGCGCCGTCAGCGTGCCGTCATGGGGATGGCCGATGCCGATGGCGCTGCCGTGCCGGCGCGCCACGTCCTCGAGTGCCACGATCTGCCGGCTCACCGCCGGCACCGTCGGCTCGTTGTCGAGGAAGACGTTGCGGGCGGCGAAGGGAAGATCGCGCGCCGCCGCCAGCGGGGCGCAGGCGCTGGCGCCGGTGGTGCGGGAATCCAGGAACAGCAAGCCGCGCGCCTTCAGCTCGTCCATCACCACCGCCATGCCGGCGGCATTCTCGGTGAAGCGGCTTCCCATGTGATTGTTGGCGCCGACATATCCCTCCAGGCGATCGAGTCCCCAGCGCAGGCGCTGCCGGATCTCCGCCTCGGAGAGCTCGACGGTGAGCGCATTCGGGCCAGGGTCGACCTGGGCCGAAAGCGGCTGCATCGGGACATGGACCAGGAGCTCGTGGCGCGCCGCGCGCGCCGTCGCGGTCCAGCGCGGCAAGCCCTCGGCATAGGTCATGAAGGCGAGCGTCACGCCGCCCGCCAGGTCGATCGCGCGCTCGGTGCGGGCGCGGTCGAGGCCGAGATCGTCGATCACGATGGCGACGACCGGCGTGCCGCTCGCCGCCACCAGGGGCTCGGCGTGGCGAAGCCAGCTCGGCGACGCCTGCGCCGCGGACGGCTGCGGCGGCGGTGGCCGCGAGCCCGGCTTCGGAACGTAGATGTCGCCGGGAAGCGGCTCTTCCTCCATGAGCCGCCGCGGCGCGGCCGCCAGGCGCGGCGGCAGCGCCGTCATCGCGGTGGTCGGCCGGGGCTTTCCCAGGCGCCCGATCAGGGCGCCGATGCCGAGGCTGGCAGCGAAGCTGGCGGCGATCCCGCCCAGCAGCAGCGAGCGGCGCCGCAGCACGCGCCGGACGGCGCTTCGGCGGGGTCGTCGCGATGTCTTGCGTGGCCTCTGCTGCGTCATCGGATCTGCCGCATCATCGATAGGGGCGGATTAGACCGCAGGCCCGGCGCTGTCAATCGAGGCGCGTCGCCCCTCACTCCTTGTGCTGGGTCTCCAGCTCGATATCCTCGGCGCGAAGCCGGCCGGGCGAGCCCGCCGGCAGCAGCTTGATCGCCCGCGCGGCCTCCTGATGCGCCATCGGCTTGTCGCCCTCGGCGATCGCCTGCTCGGCGAGCGCGAGCGTGCTGTTGGGCATGTCGCCGCCGCGCCCGTAAGCGATCGCCAGGAAGCGCCAGGCGTCGGGGTTGCGGTTCTCGTATTTAATCGCGCTCTTGAGATGGATGAGCGCGTCCTGATTGAGGGCGGGATCGTTGGTCTCGATCTCCACCTGGGCCAGCTCGACCCGCAGCAGGGCCACGTCGGGCGCCAGGCGAACCGCCGCCTGATAAGGCGCCACCGCCTCCTGGACGCGGCCGTTCTCGAACAGCATCTGGCCCTTGAGCTCCTGGAAATAGGCGTTCTTGGGCTCAGCGGCGATCAGCCCGTCGATGATGCCGAGCGCCTTCTTGAGCTCGGGCACCCGGTAGTAGGCGATGGCGCGGGCATAGCGGGCGGCGATCGAGGTGTCGCTGTCGGGATATTCGTCGAGCGCCCGGGTCGGCGGCTGCAGAAAGGCGATCAGCTTCGCCTTCATGCGCTTGTGCAGCTCGACCCATTCCGGCGGGTCCGGCACGTCGGAATAGGGAGAATGCTCGACGTGGTTGCGCACCACCTCGATGCGCTCGCGGGTCAGCGGATGGGTGCGGAGATAGGGCACCTCCCGGATGCCCGCCAGCACCTCGTCCTGCTGCAGGATCTCGAAGAACTGCAACAGGCCGCGCGCCGACTGGTGGGTGCGGTCGAGGAAGGTCATGCCGGCCTGATCCGCTGTCCCCTCCTGCGCCACCGAGAAGGCGAGGTAGTGGCGCAGGCCAACCTCCTCGCCGCTCAGCACCGCGGCGCCACCACCGCCGGAGCCGTGGCCGAGCGCGGCGACGCCGGCGCCCACCACCATGCCGATGATGCTCTCGATGGAAGCGTCGTGCATCGCCTCCTCGCCCTTGATCAGATGGCCGCCGGCGATGTGGCCGGTCTCGTGGGCGACGATGCCGACGAGCTGGTTCGGCGTCTCGCTCCGCATGATGGTGCCGGTATTGATGAAGACGTTCTGGCCGCCGGCAACGAAGGAATTGAGCTGGGGATCGTTGATGATGTAGACGTGTATCGCAGCCGGATCGAGGCCGGCGGCCTTGAAGATCGGATCGTAGAAGGTGCGGAGCGTGCTCTCCATCTCCGCGTCGCGAATGTAGTTGAGGCCCTGCGCGCGCCGCTCCGCCCGCGGCGAGGCAGGCCGCGAGGGCAAGGGCGAGGCAGCGGACGAGGCGTGACGGCACGGCGGCGCTTCCCGACGATTGGCCGGAGTATGGGCGCGCACGGAGCCGCTGTCGATGCCGCCGTGGAACCCCTTGCGGATAAACCGCCGGTTGTCTCAGCCCATGGTGTTGGCGGTAGCCGGCTCGATCTCGAAGATCTGCCGCACGTCCGTGGGATTGGCGTAGGGGTACTTGTCCTGGCCCAGATATTTCTTCGCCAGGGAGTTGATGTGGGCGTCGCCGCCCTCCTCGGTCATGCGCTTCACGCGGCCGCGAACCTGGATGTAGCGATAGGCGTTGTCGGGATCCATGATCGAGAGCGCCACGGCGGAGCCCACTTTCATATTGCGCGCCTTGGTGCGGCCCTTGGCGGTATTCACGCGAATGACGCCCTTGGCGTAATCGAACCACACCGGCGTCACCTGCGGCGAACCGTCCGGCATGATCGTCGCGAGATGCGCGAATGCCTTCTTGCTCGTGAGGAGATCGAGAAACTTGTCGGGGATCACCGCCATTGCCTCAGCTCCTTGTTCGATCGGCGCCGCCGCCACGGGGTTGCGCGGGATCGGTCGCCTAGCGACAGAGGCTAGGACGCGGCGCGCGGACTGACAACCGGATTGCGCGCCTCAACCCTCGGGGTAGATGAACCCGCTGGTGGGATAGGGGCGGCCGAAGCTCTGATATCGCTTGTTCCAGACGCAGACCGCCGACCAGTCGTGATGGCGAGAGCAGTCGATGGCGACGACGCCGAGATCGATATGCCCGCTGGCGCCGCCGCCGGTACCCCAGTTGGCGTGATCGATCAGCACCGTCCGGTCGTCAATGATCCCCGAGATCAGCGCCACGTGGCCCGCCGGCATCTTGCCGGTGCGCTTGAACACCAGCACCGAGCCCTCGCGCGGCGCGTTGCCGCGATCGTAGAGGCCGGCGGCGTGATACCACCAGCTCCAGGCATTGCCGGAAATATCGAAGTCCGATGCCGTGCGCACGAACTGCACGCAATTCATCGCAAAGGCATTGGACACAGAGGCGAGAGTGAAAACGACAGCGAGCGCGAAAGAAATTCTTTCTCTTCGCACGGCATCCCCCGTAACGTCCCCAGCGACTGAATCTCAGGTACCGAATTGATTGCTGCGCCGCAATTCTTTCCGCGCGAATCACCGCCAAATCCCTTGTGTCAACGATAGGGCCGGGCGGACGATCGCTCAGCGAACCGAGATCGGGATTCGGATATCGATGGTGGCGGAGATCGGCTTCCCGTCTGCCATCGCCGGAAAGAAGCGCCACTTCTTCAGGGTCTCCAGCAGCGCGCGATTGAGGCCGGGATCCGGCGTCGGCTCGATCAGCGCCACCGCCGCGCTGCCGTCGGCGGCGACCCGAAAGCGCGCCACCGCCACCAGATCGATCGAGCGCCGGCGCAGCGCCTCGGGAATCTCCGGCAGCGGCCGATAGATCGCCCGCGCGCCCATGCTGCCGCCGCCGGGATTGCTGGGCGGCGCGGGCACCGGCGTCGCCGCGGCGGGTGGCGCGGGCGACGCCGGCGCGGGGGTCAGTGGTGGCGACGCGGCGGGCGACGGGCGCTGGGGACGCGGCGGACGCGGTGGCGGTGGTGGCACGGTGGCGGTGGCGGTGCGGGCTGCGCCTCCGGCGCCGGCGGCGGCTCTGGTGGCGGTGGCTCCGACGAGGCGGGTTCGGGCGGCGGCGGGACGACTTCCGGCGGCGGGGCGGCAATCGGTGGCGCGGGCGCCGCCGCCGGCTCCTCGATCACGCCAATCTCGATCGGCGGGGGCGCCGGCGGCACGGGCAATCCCGCCAGCAGCCGCAGGAAGCCGGCCAATGCCAGCAGCGACAGCAGCAGCGCCGCCGGCAAGGTGCACGGCAAACGCCGCCAGGGATCGTCGCGACCGGCCGCCGCCGACACTCCTACTCCCGCTTGATCGCGAAGAGGAAATGCTGCGCGCCGGCCTCGCGCGCCCGCAGCATCGCCTGAACCACGACGCCGTTGGGCGCCGCGCTGTCCGCCGCCACGATCACATTGGCGTCGGGCGAGGCCAGCATCGGCTGCAGCGTCGCCGCCAGGCTCTCCAGCGTCACCGCAGTCTCGTTCAGGAGGATGAGGCCGTCGCGGGTCACCGTGAGCGTCACCGGCGTCTTGGCCGCGAGCGGCGCGGCATTGCCCTTCGGCAGGTCGACCGCGAGGGAATGCAGGTTCTGCAGCGAGAGCGAGGCCAGCATGAAAGTGGCCAGCAGGAAGAACATCACGTCGATCATCGGGATGATCTCGATGCGGCCGCGGCGCCGCGCACGCGATTTCCGGAGCTTCACGAGTTCGCCTCGCCGGCATCGAGGCGGATGTGGTCGACGAGGCGGGTGCCGAGACGCTCCATCTCGTCCATCACCTGCGCCTGGCGATAGGAGAGGTAGTTGAAGGCGAAGAGCGCCACCAAGGCGATGAAGAGGCCGAGCGCGGTGGCGATCAGCGCCTCGGCGACGCCGCCGGTGACGCCGCCGGGATCCACCAACCCCTGATTTCCGAACAGCTTGAAGGCGCGGATCATGCCGGTGATGGTGCCGAGGAGACCCAGAAGCGGCGCCGCGGTGACGATGGTCTCGAGCACCCAGAGCCAGCGCCCGAGATCCTTCTCGATCAGGCTCGCCTCGTCGGCGGCGCGGGATTCCACCCACCAGGCGGGATGCGCGCGGTTCTCCAGGATGACGCGGAAGAACGCCGCGAAATAGCTGCGACCGCCCAGCGCCGCCACCTCGCGCGCCAGATCCTCCCAGGCGAAGCCGTAGGTCTCTACCAGGGTCACCAGCTTCACCGGCAGCCGCGTCCGCATTCCCAGCACGAAGCCCTTCTCCAGCACGACCATGGCTGCCACCACTGCGAGCACGATGAGCGGATAGACGGTGACGCCGCCCGCCCGGAGCGCCGCCAGGAACTCGTTCAGGCTTTCCACTCGTAGCTCCCTGTTGCCGTGATCCCGCCGATTCAGAATTCCTTCTTCAGGCCGGCGAAGACCGTGCGGCGCGGACCGAATTGCGGCGCGCCGACACCCACGCCGGTGCCGTTGCGGATCTCGTAGACCTCGTCCAGCACGTTGATGAGATCGAGGCGGATCTCCACCGGCCCGCCGGGCGCATGCTCGAAGCGATGGGAGACGCCGAAGTTGACCTGCTCGTAGGAGGGCAGGCTGCCGCCATTGGGGGCGAAGCCGTTGTCCTGCCGGAGCCCGCTGCCGGCCAGCACGTCGACGCTGAAGCGCGTGTCTTCCCAGAGATAGGACATGCCGGCCGACGCCGTCAGGAGCTGGTCGTGGTCAGTATGGATCGGATGCGTGGCAATATAGGCGAGATCGTCGGGCGAGAAATTGAACTGCGCGGAGGAGATTCCCTCCGCCTTCTGCTGGGCGATGGAAAGGTTGCCGTAATAGGAGAACGGTCCCTTGGCGTAGTTGGTGGTGAGCTCCACCCCCATGTTGCGGGCGGTGTGGTAGTTGAAGGGCGTCAAGATGATCGGCGCGCCGAACTGCCCCTCGTCGATGAGGTTGCGGGAATATTTGTAGTAGGCGTCGATGCCGGCCTTGAGGCCGGGCAGGATCTGCTGGTCGACGCCGACGTCGAAATAATGCGAGCGCTCTGCCTTCACCGTGCTGTTGGTGAGATTCGCCGGCTCGGCGGTCGTGTTGACGAATTTGTTGATGCTGGTGATCGAGACCAGCTCGAAAGGCGGCGGCGTGAAATAATTGGCATAGCCCGCGTGGACGGTGGTGGAGGGCGTTGCCTTCCAGACCGTATTGAGCCGGGGGCTCAGCTGGTTCTCATGGGTGAAGGCGTCGACGACGTCGAAGCGGCCGCCGTAATTGACGGTCACCGTGGGGAGGATATGCCACTCGTCTTGCAGATAGACGCTGTAGGTCCAGCCGGTCTTGGCGCCGTCATCGGTGATCGGGAATGGCACGTCGGAGGTCTGCACGCCGCCGCTCGCCGGCAGCACCAGGGAGGTGGTCGAGGAGCTCGTGCGCTCGCCGGTGATGATGACGCCGGAGCGCAGCGTGTGATCCGGCGTGAGCTTGTAGCTGCCCTCGGTCTGCAGCCCGCTGGCGATGCTGCGGCGGTAGGCGTCCTCGGCGACGCCGTTGAAAAGCAGATCGCCGAGCTGATCCGGCCGGAAGGTCAGGCTGCTGTAGCGGGTGAATCCCGAGACCTGGAAATCGAAATTCTCCTGGGAGCGGAGATAGGCGAGGACTCCATAATGGTTGATCTCGCGCTGACTCTCGTCAAGCGCCGATGAGTTGAAGGTCGAGACGCCATTGACGGTGAAATTCGTCGACTGGCCCGGGCTGTTCGGGATGTCGAACTGGCCGCGATAGGTGCCGAAGATCGCGCTCACCTTGCTGGTGGTGTCGAGGATGTCCTCGAGATAGGCGAAGCCGTGCCCCTGCTGAGTATCGTCGTGGATCGGGTGGTAGGACCCGGTCGGGTTCTCGATGCCGATGCCATTCTGCAGATAGTCGCCGGTAGCGTAGTAATTGAAGTGACCCACGGCGCCGCCGTATTCCGCGCTCGGCTCCAGCCAACCATGGCTGCCGCCGTACATGCCCACCGAGCCGCCGGGCGTGAAGGCGCCGCTCTTGGTCTCAATATCGACGATCCCCGAGGTGCGCAGCCCGTATTCCGCCGGCAGCGTGCCGGTGATGAGGTCGATCGAGCTGGCGATGCGCGGACTCAGGCTCTGGCCGAAGAAGCTGACACCTTCCGGGAGCGCGACGCCGTCGATGCGATACTGCACGTTCGCGTGCTCGTTGCGGACGTGGATCTGCCCGAAGGAATCCTGCGACACGCCGGGCGCCTGCAGGAGTACCTGGTTGAGCGGGTTGTTCTCGCCGCCCGGCTGGTTCTCGATCGCCTGCTGGGAGATGCTGTAGGTGGAGGCGCCGATGCGCGGCTGGATGCTGGTGCGCGCCGCCTCGAGCTGGCGCGCCACCACGTCGAGATCGAGGGCGGACTTCGACGCCAGCACGAGATCGGCGGTGGCGCCGGCGCCGGATTCGAGGGTCACTACCGCGGTAGCGGCATCGAAGCCGTCCTTCTCCGCGATCACCGAGTAGACGCCGGGGGCGATGCCGCCGAACGCGAAGCTGCCGTCATCGGCGGCCGTCGCCGTCGAGACGGTACGGCCATCCGGCGCTTCCAGCCGGAGCTGAACGCCGGAGAGCGGCCGTCCGAGCGCGTCCTTGGCGATGCCCTGAATGAAGCCCGCGGGCGCCGCCGCAACGGCGGCGGTGGCCGCCAGGCACGCGAGAACGAGACAACACAGCGCCAGGCAACGGAGCCGACGCGCGGCCGCCAGAATTTTCCCCCTCATCCCCCGACGTCTCACTCGTCCCCTCCATCCTGAGAATTGTTATGTTATAACATAACAATTCAGATGAACAAGCGAGCCGCGCGTTTGGGCGCCGCCGCGACGGACTCGCACGGACGTTTTCCGGGGGTGCGGGCACGCTGCGCCGCTGCCGCGAGAACCGGCAGCGCACGTCGCGGCGCGGCGCAGGGGGTGGCGGCGACGGGCAATATATGGAATCCCCCGACGCCAAGTCTGGGAGAGGAAGCCGACCCGCATTCCGCTCGTGCCGTTTCGCCCGGCACTTGGCCTAGTTTTGAGGCGGGACCGCCGAGGGCTCATCATTGGAATCATCGGCGGCGGCGCGGCGCGCCCCGGCGACTGGCCGAAAATCCCCCGGTTTTGCCGGCGTCGGCGTCCGAGTTCGATGGCACCTTCCCAGCGCCCCGCCCGCGATGGTAAAGTTTTTGCAACGATAAACATCGCGGCTGTCATGAGGCGGCCACGAGGTGACAGGAGCAGGCTTTTTTGGGAGGTCAAGACCATGGGACAGTCGCATTACGTCCGCGTCGGCGCTAAAGCCGCCGCGGTAGTCGCTTTCGCGGCCTTGGCGGGCTTCGCCGGGCTTAGGGCTTCGGACGCCCAGACCAAGTCGGTGAAGATCGGCATCACGCTGCCGCTCACCGGCGCGGACGCCGAGGACGCGCTGCTGATCAAGAACGGCGCCATGATGGCGATCGACGAGGCGAACGCCAAAGGCGGCGTCGCCGGCTACAAGTTCGAGGTCGTCGTCTACGACAGCGGCACCGCGACCGCCGGCCAGTACGATCCGGCCCAGGCCGCCACCAACGCCAAGAATGGTCTCCGACAAGGAGGTGGTCGCCGATGTCGGCCCGCAGATGAGCGGCGCCGGCAAGGCGATGACGCCGATCCTGAGCGAGGCGAACCTCGCCACGATCACGCCCTCCTCGACCAATCCCGACATCACCAACCCGAAGATTCGCCGCGCAGTTCAGGCCGGCGGGCAAGGCGATCTACTTCCGCACGGTCACGACCGACGCCTTCCAGGGCCCGAACATGGCCAATTTCTACGCCCGAGACGCTGAAGGTGAAGTCGGTCTACATCCTCGACGACAGCGGCGCCTACGGCGTCGGCATGGCCGATTCCTTCCAGAAGCAGGCGGAGAAGAAGGGCATCAAGGTGCTCGGCCGCGACCGGCTCGATCCGAAGGCAGCCGACTACACGGCGATCCTGACCAAGATCAAGGCGCTCAATCCCGACGCGCTCTACTACGGCGGCGTGGCCAGGCGGGCGTCAAGCTCGCCAAGCAGGCCTATGACATCATTCCGAACGATGATCAAGGGCGGCGGCGACGGCGTGCAGGGCGGCAGCTTCCTCACCGGCGCCGGCTTCCCGGCGGTCGAGGGCTGGTATGCCACGATCGCCTCGCCGCATCTCACCGACGGCACCAAGGCGGCAGCAGTTCGTCAAGACGTTCAAGGCGACGCTACGGCATGGCGCCGGACGACTACTCCATCACCGCCTATGACGCGCGCGCTGGTGATCATCGACGCGATCAAGCGGGTGGCGGCGAGCGGCAAGCCGGTCACCCGCGACAACGGTGCGCGACGCCATCCAGACGCCAAGGTGCCGACCATCCAGGGCGTGGTGTCGTTCGACGCCAACGGCGACCTCAAGGACCGCACCGTCAGCGTGTTCCAGATCAAGCAGGATACCGAAGTCACGCCGGACGACGATGTCGGCGCAGTACCAGCTACATCGGCGTGGCGCCGCAGTCCTGAGGTAACGGTGTCGACCATCTCGGAAGGAGGTCCTGAAATGCGTTTCAGGACCTGCTGCTGCAGCAGACCATCAACGGGCTGAGCCTGGGCGCGATGTATGCGCTGCTCGCGCTCGGGTTCACCCTGGTCTACGGCATCCTGGAGCTGATCAACTTCTCCCACTTCAACGTGTTCATGGTGGGCTCCTTCGTCGCCCTGTGGCGTGCTGCAGGCGTTCGGGCTGTCCGGTCAGGCCAGGTGATCCTGACCGGCCTGCCGCTGGTCGGCGTGCTGCTGGTGGCGCTTCGTCGTCACCATGCTGTTCTCCGGCGTGCTCGGCGTCGCGATCGAGCGGCTCTGCCTGCGGCCCTTGCGCAACGTGAAGGGGCCGGCGCGCGATGATCACCACCATCGGCGTCTCCTACATCCTGTTCAACGTCGATCCTGCTGACCGTCGGCGCGGATTCGAAGAACTTCCCCAATCCGCTGCCGACGATCCGCTGGCACATCGGCGGCGCGGTGCTGGGACTGCGCGTGCTGCTGATCTGGGTCGTGTCGCTGGCTGCTGATGGGCGGGCTGTACTATGTTCGTGCAGCGACACCAGCATCGGCAAGGCGATGCGGGCCACCGCGCAGGACCCCGAAGCCGCGCGCATGATGGGCGTCGAGGTCGACCAGGTCATCATCATGGCCTTCTTCCTCGGCTCGGCGCTGGCCGGCGCCGGCGGGCTGATCTTCGGCCTCTACTACAACTTCACCAGCTTCATCATCGGCTTCACCGCCGGCCTGCGCGCCTTCACCGCCGCGGTGCTGGGCGGCATCGGCAACGTGCCGGGCGCGATGGTGGGCGGCGTGCTGATCGGCCTGATCGAGGCGCTGGGCGGGCAGTTCATCGCCACGCGCCTGGACCGACGTGATCATCTTCTCGATCCTGGTGCTGGTGCTGGTGTTCAAGCCGGCCGGCCTGTTCGGGCGCGTCGCGCCCGACCAAATCCTGAGCGGCCACGCCCATGACCGATCGCACCCCTCGAGCAGACCCGCAGCGTCCTGCCGACCGTTCTGGGAGCATGTCCGGAGCGCAGCGACTGGCGCATCGGGCGTGCTGCTGCTTCCTCGTGCTCGCCGCCATCGCCTTCCCGCTGATCGCACCGCAACGACGCCGACATCGACAGCATGGCCAACGCCGCGGCCTATCGCCACGCTGGCGCTCGGCCTGAACATCGTCGTCGGCTTCGCCGGCCTGCTCGACCTCGGCTATGCCGCGTTCTTCGCGATCGGCGCCTATACCTACGGCATCCTCTCCTCCTTCCAGGTGCAGCCGGAGTGGAGCAGCTTCTGGGAGCCGTTCCAGTGGCTCGGCCTCGTGCAGCACCTGACGGCCAACGGGCTGCCGGCACGCGTGCACTTCACGCTGTCGTTCTGGCTCGCGCTGCCGTTCTCGGCGGTGGTGGCGGCGTTCTTCGGCGTGCTGTTCGGCGCGCCGACGCTTGCGGCTCAAGGGCGACTACCTCGCGATCGTCACGCTGGGCTTCGGCGAGATCGTGCCGATCGTGGCGCGCAACTAGCCCGATCTGACCAACGGCGCCGCCGGGCCTGAACGGCGTCGCTGCCGCCGAGCCTGTTCGGCTATGGCAGCTTCGGCGTCGCCTCGACGCCGTTCTACTACGTGGCGCTGGCGCTCATCGTGCTTCCTGATCTTCGTCAGCATCCGCCTCAAGGATAGCCGCATCGGCCGCGCCTGGATGGCGATCCGCGAGGACGAGATCGCCGCCGAGGCGATGGGCGTCAACCGCACCAAGCTCAAGCTGCTGGCCTTCGCCATCGGCGCGGCGCTTCGCCGGCATGACCGGCGTGTTCTATGTGGCCAAGCTGCAGACCGCGACGCCGGAGATGTTCGGCTTCCCGGTCTCGGTCATGATCCTGGTGATGATCGTGTTCGGCGGCATGGGCAGCGTCTGGGGCGTGGTGGTGGGCGCGCTGCTCCTGCAGCTGCTGCAGTCCTGGTTGCTGCAGGACCTGACGGAATGGATTCACGCGCTCGGCCGCGTGACCGGCATCGGCTGGCTTCGAGCATGTCGATCTGGTGCAGTCGATCGAGCTGATCTTCGGCTTCATCCTGGTCGTCATGATGCTGTACCGCCGCCAGGGCCTGATCCCCGAGCGCCGCGCGGTGACCGGCGCTCAGCCACGCCCAGCAGACCGCGGTGCCGACCCGCGGCGGCTTCAAGGGCGAGCTGCACCCGCTCCACCGCAAGGCGATCGACCCCTCGAAGCCGCTGCTGGAGATCAAGGGCGTCACCAAGGCGTTCGGCGGCATCCAGGCGGTGAAGAGCCTCGATCTCAGTGATGCCGGGCGGCGTGGTGGCGGTGATCGGCCCGAACGGCTCCGGCAAGTCCACCTTGTTCAACCTGGTCACCGGCCTGACCGAGCCCGACGGCGGCAAGGTGCTGCTCGCCGGCGAGGACGATCATCGGCCTCAAGCCGCACGTCATCGTCGAGCGCGGCATCGCCCGCACGTTCCAGAACCTGCGGCTGTTCGCCAACCTGACGGTGATGGAGAACGTGCTGGTCGGGCAGCACGCGCGGTCAGCACCGGCGCGTTCGGCGCCGTGCTGCGCACGCCCCATGCCCGGGGCGAGGAAGCGGCGGCGCGCGAGTGGGCGCTGGAGATCCTCGCCATCTTCGGCAACCGGCTGATGCCGCGCCTGCGGCAGCTGGCGCGCACCCTCTCCTACGCCAACCGCCGCCGGCTCGAGATCGCCCGCGCGCTGGTCACCGAGCCGGTGCTGCTGCTGCTCGACGAGCCGACCGCCGGCATGAACCCGGCGGAGACGCTGGAACTCGCCGAGCAGATCAGGGACTCCGCCGAGCGCGGCGTGACGCGTCCTGCTGATCGAGCACAAGCTCGACGTCGTCACGAGATCGCCGACAAGGTCATCGTGCTCGACCACGGCGAGAAGATCGCCGAGGGCATGCCGGAAGAAGTGCACCGCAACGAGGAAGTGCTGCGTGCCTATCTCGGACGCAAAGCACAGCCGCAGCCGCAAGAGCGGCCGCCGCTTCTTGAATTCAAGGAGCGTCAGACACCTACTACGGCGAGCTGCACGTCCTGAAGAACGTGAACTACCCGGTCGGCGAACGGGCGAGATCGTCTGCCTGCTCGGCGGCAACGCCTCCGGCAAGTCGACGACGATGAAGACGATCATGGGCATCGTGCGGCCGACGAACGGCAGCGTCGATCTATGCCGGCGAGACCATCAACGATCTGCCGACGGCCGAACGCGTGCGGCGCGGCATCGCGCCGGTGCCGGAGGCGCGGCGCCTCTTCCCGCGCATGACCGTGCTCGAGAACCTGGAGATGGGCGCCTTCATCCGCGACCGACAAGGCCGACATCGATCGCCGACATGGAGCGCGTGTTCGAGCTGTTCCCGCGCGTCAAGGAGCGCCTCAACCAGATCGCCGGCACGCTTTCCGGCGGCGAGCAGCAGATGGTGGCGATGGGGCGCGCGCTGATGGCGCGGCCGAAGCTGCTCTGCATGGACGAGCCTTCGATGGGCCTGTCGCCGCTCTACGTCGAGCAGGTCTTCGATCATCATCCAGGCGATCAACAAGCAGGGCACCACGATCTTCATGGTGGAGCAGAACGCCAACATGGCGCTCTCGATCGCCGCTACGGCTACGTGCTGCAGACCGGCGAGGTGGTGCTGCACGGCACCGCCGAGAGCCTGCGCCACAACGACATGGTGCAGCAGGCCTATCTCGGCGAGATGAAGGTGGCCTGAGCGGTCAGAAAGCTAGTACCTCGAGCCACGAAGAACACGAAGGATTGGAACAGGGGCCGCGTGAGCGGCCCTTATTCTCTCCTGTCCTGTGTCTTCGTGGTGAATCCTCGCTTTTCGACCACGGCATTGCGCCCTGGCCTGGCTGGCCCAATATTCGCGCGGCCCAGGCCCAGGAGGGATGCGATGCCCGATACCCGCGTGAACTTCGACCTCGCGGCGGCGCTCAAGGACGCCGAGCGGCGCTTCGTCGCCGCCAACCCCAAGAGCGAGCGCCGCGCCAAGCATGCCGCCGAGGCGATGCCCGGCGGCAACACGCGGACGGTGCTGCACTACAGCCCGTTTCCCGTGACGCTCCACAGCGGCGAGGGGCAGCGGCTCACCGACATCGACGGCCACGTCTACACCGACTTCCTCGGCGAGTACTCGGCCGGCCTCTACGGCCATTCCCATCCCAAGATCATGGCGGCGGCGCGCGAGGCCTTGAAGGCGGGGCTGGTGCTGGGCGGGCCCAACGAGCACGAGGCGGAGCTCGCCCATCTCGTCAAGAGCCGCTTCCCCTCCATCGATCTCATCCGTTTCTGCAATTCCGGCACGGAATCGAACCTGATGGCGCTGGTGACCGCGCGCGCCGTCACCGGCCGCACCCACGTCATGGCCTTCGAGGGCGGCTACCACGGCGGCGTGCTGAAATTCGCCGAGGGTCCCTCGGCGATCAACGCGCCCTTCCCTTACGTGATGGCGTCCTACAACGACACCGAGAAGACCCTCGATCTCATAGAGCGCCACAAGCAGCGAGCTCGCCGCCGTGATCCTGGAGCCGATGATGGGCGGCGGCGGCGCCATTCCGGCGGAGCGCGCCTTCCTGCAGGCGCTGCGGGATGCGACGGCGAAGCACGGCATCGTGCTGATCTTCGACGAGGTCATGACCTCGCGCCTCTCGCCCGGCGGATTGCAGGAGGCGCACGGCATCCGGCCCGACCTCACCACCTTCGGCAAGTATCTGGGCGGCGGCTTCAGCTTCGGCGCCTTCGGCGGCGCGCGCCGTCTGATGGAGCGCTATGACCCCACCCGCGCCGACAGCCTCGCCCATGCCGGCACCTTCAACAACAACGTCATGAGCATGTCGGCGGGCGTCACCGGCCTCAAGGAGATCTACACGCCGGAGGCCGCCAAGGCGCTGACAGCCACCGGCGAGGAGCTCAAGTCGCGCCTCAACGCGCTCTTCGCGGAGAAGAACGTCGCGGCGCAGGTGACCGGCGTCGGCTCGCTCCTCAACATCCACTTCCAGAAGACGCCGATCCGCCGCCCGGCGGACGTCAAGCCGGCCAACGAGCAGCGCGCGCTCTTCCACCTGGAGATGCTGGCGCGGGGCTATTACCTGGCGCGGCGCGGCTACATGACGCTCTCGGTGGCGCTGGAGAAGCGCGACTATGACGGCTTCCTCGCCGCCGCCGGCGCGCTGCTGGACGACTACGGCTCGGTGCTGCGGGGCTGAGCCCGCGGGGCGCCATCCAGGCAATTCAATCGGGAGGAGATCAGGACATGGCCAGTTTCGTGAATCCGGCGCGCGAGCGCCTGAAGAAGGGCGAACTCGCGCTCGGCGTCGGCATTCGGCTCTCGCGCACGGTCGAGATCGCCAAGGCGATGGCGACCGGCGGGTTCGACTGGCTCTTCATCGACATGGAGCACGGCACCATCGGCCTCGATACCGCGGCGCAGATGTGCGTGGCGGCGCTCGACGCCGGGATCGCGGCGATCCCGCGCGTGCCGGCGAAATCCTACACGCTGGCGACGCGGCTTCTCGACGGCGGCGCCGGCGGCATCGTGATGCCCCATGTGGACACGCCCGAGGAAGCGCGCGAGATCGTCGACCGCCTCAAATACCCGCCGCAAGGCCACCGCTCCGTCGCCGGCGGCATGGCGCAGTTCGACTATCAGCCGGTGCCGCTCGGCGAGGCGACGCGCGTCCTCAACGCCGAGAGCCTGCTGGTGGTGATGATCGAGACGCCCCAGGCGGTGGAGAACGCCGAGGCGATCGCCGCGGTGCCCGGCATCGACGTGCTGCTGATGGGCACCAACGACCTCTCCATGGAACTCGGCTATCCCGGCGAGCTCGGCCATCCCAAGGTGGTGGCGGCCTATGAGCGCATCATCGCCGCCGCCAAGACGCACGGCAAATGGGCCGGCATGGGCGGCGTCTATGTGGAGGACCTCATGAGCCGCTACATCGGCATGGGCTGCCGCTTCATCCTCGGCGGCGCCGACTTCGCCTTCGTGCTGGCGGCGGCGGGACAGCGGACGAAGTTCCTCCGCGGCCTGACCGGCTGAGGCTCTCAGCTCGGGCAGATATAGCCGGCGCCGCCGGGTGCCTTGAAGCAGCCGACGGATTCCGGCAGCACGTGCTTGGGGAGCCACAGCACGATGTCCGGGAAGAAGATGCAGAAGGCGATGGTGGCGAAGAACACGACGTAGAGCGGCAGCGAGCGCACCAGCGCGATCGAGAATTTCACGCCGACGAACTTCGACGCCATCAGCAACGCCAATCCGTAGGGCGGCGTGATCAGGCCGAAGGCGAGGGTCACGATGATGACCACGCCCATGTGCACGGGATTGATGCCGCCGATATCCGTGAGCTTGTTGATGATCGGCATGAAGATGATGATCGCGGGAATCGCGTCGACGAAGTCGCCGATGATGACGAACGCGGCGACCAGCAGGAACATGATTGAGAGAGGGCTGGTGCCGGCGGCGTTGGTGATCCAGTCGGAGACCAGATCGGGCCCGCGCAGATAGGCCAGCATCCAGCCGAAGGCCGAGGCCGCCGCCACTGTTATCAGCGGGATCGAGGAGAGAAGCCCGGTCTTGGCGAAATCGAAGGGCAGCTCGCGGATGTGGCCCCGGTTGAGGATGGGAATCGCCACCACGAGGATATAGACGACCGCGATCATGCCGGCCTCGGTGGGGGTGAACCAGCCGGTGAGGATGCCGCCCATGATGATAACGGGGATCACCAGCGGCACCGCCGCATCCCCCGCGGCACCCACCACCGTGCTCAGGGACGCTCGCGGTTTCAGGAATCCGATCGGACCGAAGAAATAGCTATAAATCATCAGCCCGATGCCGACCAGCACACCCGGCACAACGCCGCCAAGGAAAAGACCGCCGATCGAGACATTGCCGGTGGCGCCGTAGACCACCGCCATGATGCTGGGCGGGATCAGGTTCGCCATGGTGGAGGCGGCGGCAATCAGGGACGCGGTAAAGCCGGGATCGTAGCCCTCCCGCGCCATTGACGGCGCGAGGGTGCGCGAGAGCACGGCAACATCGGCGGAGGAGGAGCCGGAGATCCCCGAGAAGAACATGCTGAAGAGGGTCACCACCTGCGCCAGGCCGCCGCGCAGATGGCCGATCAGCGCCTGGGACAGCTTGATCATGCGCACGACCACATTGGCCGACGTCATGAGCTCGCCCACCAGGAGGAAGAACGGCACGGCCAGCAACGCCTCGGAATCGACGCCATTGAAGAGCTGGCCGATGATCGAGGGCAGGCTGATCGGCGTGAGCATGGTCGCGGCAATGACGCCCGCGATGAGCGCGAAGGCCACGGGCACGCCGACATAGCCCAGGCCCAGGAAGAGGCCACCCATCAGGACCAGGATCCAGCCGTTGCTCATTCCCTGCCCGTCCTACTCGAAATGCATTTGGCGGCGCTCCAGGCTCGGCTCCTCGAAGCCGTAGCGCCAGCCGTTGATCAGCTGCTCGATGGTGAACAGGCAGATCAGGGCGCCGGAGATCGGGATCGCGGCATAGTAGGATGCGATCGGCGTCATCGAGGGCATGCGGAAGCTGCCGAAGCCCTGCAGAAAATTGATGTAGCCGAAATAGACCATGCAGAGCGCGACCGCGAGCACGACGCCGCGGCTGAAGGTCTCGATCATCAGGCGCGGCGTGCCGGACATCGTCTCGGCGATCGCCGCGAGGTAGAGGTGATCGTTGCGCCGCGACGCCGCGGCGGCGCCGATGAAGATTCCGTAGACGAAGAAGGTGCTGGTGACCTCCTGCAGCCACAGCCACGGGTGCCCGATGGTGCGCGTCAGCACGTCGAAGAACACGGAGGAGGTGAAGCCGGCAAGACAGATCCCGGACAGCACCATGGTGGCGAGTTCGAGGACATCGAGTGCCGGCCACTTCAGGTGGCGCTGCTCCTGCAGGACGAGGCGGCTTGGCTTTTTCATGTCATGCGTTCATGACTGGCGGGTCCGGAGGACGGAAAAGGCCGGTGCGGGCACCGGCCTCTTCACGCCATTCGAAATCGGCACGGCGACAGCTACTTCACCTCGCGGATGAGCTTCAGGAGCTCGACCGCATGCGGTCCGAGCTGGGTCGCGATCTTGTCCTGGATCGGCTCGGCGATCTTGATGAAGCCCGACTTGTCGACGTTCTTGACGAACTTGACGCCGATCTTCTCCAGCTTCGTCATCGACTCGTGCTCGAGCTCGATCGCCCGGGTCGGCTCCACGCGGTTGGTCTCGTCGGCGGCCGCCTGCACCCACTTCTTCTGCTCGTCGGAGAAGCTGTTCCACGCCTTGTCGCTGACCCAGATGCAGTTGGCATTCGCCTCGTGCTCCGACATCGACATGATCGGCGCCACCTCGTAATGCTTGTTCGAGAGGTAGACGTTGACGCCGTTCTCGGCAACGTCGACGACACCGGTCTGCAGGGACGTATAGACCTCGCCGAACGGCATGTGCACGACCTGCGCGCCATAGGCGGAGAACAGCGTATCCTCTGTCGGCGTCGCCTGCACGCGGACCTTCAGGCCCTTGAGATCGGCGATATTGTGGATCTCCTTCTTGCTGTAGAAGTCGCGCAGGCCCAGCGTGATGAGCGTCAGCACGTGCGCGCCCTGCACGGTGTCCGTGATCATCTTGCGGAAGGAGGCGATCACCTTGGGATCAGTGATCGCCTTCTTCAGGTGCTCCTCGCCGCGGAAGATGAAATGGATCGAGAGCACGCCCGCCTCCGGCGACACGGTGGCGGCGTTCGCCGTGGCGGAGATGATGAAGTCGATATCGCCGGTGCGGATCTTCTGCAGCATCTGCGGCTCCTGGCCGAGCTGCGCGCCGGGGAACTGATCGATGATCATGGTCCCCTTGCTCAATTCCTTGAGCTTGGCGGCAAAGGTGTCGCCAGCGAAGCCGTACGCCGTCGTATGAGGCTGATCGTAGCCGAAGGTGAAGTGCTTGACGTCAGCCGCTTTGGCGGCGGACGGGCCGAGTGTCGCGCAGGCGCCGATAGCGGCGCCAGCCAATAAGCTCAAGGCTCTCTTGGTGAGCATGCGTTGCCTCCCCCTGATATGACCGCGCCCCGCTGCAAGCGAATGGCGGCTTTATTTGTGCGAATCAACTTTAGGGGTGGCAGGAAGGCTCGGCAAGAGCGCGATTGCGGCCGCCGACGTAGCGGCGGCGCGGAGTCCGGATCAAACCACGGCAGCCCGCGACAGATCGCCGACGATGCTGCGGCCGAGGCGCTGCGTCCAATGGCGGCCGGGATTCTCGATGCAGCGATAGGCGAGCGCGGCGGCGATCAGCAAGGTCCCGTAGATCGCAAGATTGGCCCCCGCATCGGCCCATGGCGCGGCGACGCGCGAGAGCAGCCACCGCTCCAGCTCGGCGTGCGGCGCCACCAGGTAGGGGTGCAGCAGATAGACGGAATAGGACAGCACGCCCAGCCGATGGACGGGCCAGCACCCGAGTAGCCGGCCGCTGACGCCGCGATTGCCGTAGAGGCCGAGCACCAGGAGAGCGAAGAGCGGGATCGCCAGCAGATCATGGGCGCCCGCGATGAAGCCCGCTGTCAGCAGCGCCGCCGCCGCGACCAGGGTTCCGTCATGCGCGGCGCAGGCCATGAGACGCCCGGATTGCGCGAGGCGACAGGCGATGAGACCCAGCGTGAAGCCGCCGAGGCAGCGGAGCAGAGGCTCCGCCGTGGTGCCATCGTAGGCATCGAGTGGGCCGCTGTGATAGGCGCCGTCATGCATGGTGAGGCCGACGGTCGCCGCCATCGATGCCAGCGCCATCAGACCGGCGGCCCAGGCGAGCGCGGGACGACCGAGGAGCGCGAGCCAAACCAGAGCAGGAAACACAAGATAGGCCGCCCACTCCGCGCTGAGCGACCAGGCGGCGCCGTTGATGCTGCCGGAGACGCCCCAGGATTGGATCAGCAGCAGATTGGCCGCCGCCGTCTCGCCGGCACCATCGGGCGTCGCGACCGGCGCCGCGAGATGACCGAGGGCAGCGGCGATGCCCGCGACGGTGACGAAGAAATAAAGCGGATAGACCCGCGCCAGCCGGCGCAGCAGAAAATCCGCCCAGGCTCTCGGCGTCCAGCCGGACGCAAAGAGGTGGGAATAGTTGAGCGCCATGAGAAAGCCGCTCAGCACGAAGAACAGGTCGACCCAGAGATAGCCCTTGCCGACGAAGCGGACGAGCGCCGACGCGCTCGCGCGGTCCGGGAGATTGATGTGGTAGATCGCGACCAGCAGCGCCGCCACGCCGCGCAAGCCGGTCATGGCCCTCACTTCGGCTCCTCGCCGCGCCGCGGGCGAGACCGACGCCGTCGAAGGCACGCTGCGCGGGAGAAGCCCGGCGTCCCGGCGGGCTTGCATACTCCCTTCTAAGCCGCAGGTTTCCGAGCGCGCCTTCAAGACTCTCGAGAAGCTAAATGCCGATGCCAAACGTTCAGGTTCAAACGTCTGGCTCGCAATCAGGTTCCCTGGATCTTGTGGACCCCTGCCGCAGGGCAGTCCCGGCCTTACCCCCGATAGCTCTGCCGGCCGCTGTCGCGCAGCCAGAGCCGGGTCAGCAGACGCTTCTGATCCGGTGTCTCGCCGTCGATGAAGGCGGTGCGCATGTGGCCGGTGGTGCGGTTGTTGACGTACTGGATCTGGCCCGGCTTGAACTGCAGGTCGACGGCAAGGCCGGGCGTGCGCATGACGGCCTCCATGGCCTCGAGCGCCGCCTCGCCCTCGCGGTCGAGAGACTCGCCGCGGAGCGCGTAGCCGCCGTGGATCTCCAGGAGTGCCAGCCGCGCAGTGAGGCGCGCCCCGTCATAGGCGAAGACCGGCGCCGCATGGGTCTCGGGCTCGCCGGCGAAGAACTCGCGGTGGCGGTCGTACCAGAACGGCCGGTAGAGCCTCGGCAGCACATTGCCATGGTCTTCGAGCAGCCGGTTGTGGGCCGAATAGAAGCTCATCACCTTGCTGGTGCCGCCCGCCTTCGACTGGCTGTGACAGAGCAGTCCCACGTAATGCGGCGGCGTCTCGTTATAGGAATTGTCGTTGTGGAACACGAGCTCGACGTTGGTCACCGTCGGGCGGATGCCGGAGCCGGGCTTCATGGTGGCGCCGGTATCGCGCACGAGATAGATCATGGTGCCGTCGATCTTCTGCGCCACCGGCCGCGACAGCAGCGAGGAGAGGAGCCAGTAGAGCTGGGTCGCCTCCTCCTGGGTCATCTCCTCCACCGGCAGCCGGTCGAGGACGGCGAACATCAGCCCGTCCTCGAGCCTCGCCCGCACCTCGGCCATCAGCGCCCGGCAGGCGTCGAGCTCGAAATCCTCAGGCTTCAGCAGGAAGAGCGGCAGCGGATGGGCGCGGAGCACCGCCAGCGCGCGGTCGAGCTCGTCGCGGCAGGGGCCTGATATCGGCACGACCCAGGACTCTGGACGGACGGTGGCGCCGGTCCAGGCCTTGGGGCCGGATACGATCTCGGTCAGCATGGCGATCCCTCCCGGTTTTTCGCTTTTTAGCACTTCCTTCCCCCGCGCGTCGCCTCCGGCGGCGCCGGCAACCTCCTCGCCGACCGCCGCCAGGGCTCGCAGCGGGTCCTCTAACCTTCTAATTCTACATGTTTATTCCGCTATTAGCGCAGACGACAAGGCTGCTATGCATCGAAAACCTATCGATCGATTGACATCATGCATTGTTCCAAATAATAGGGGGCCCTCACTTCGGAGACGGAGGCACGTGAGCGACGTCAAAACGAGACAGCGCGCGGGAACCTACCAGCGCGGCGAGGACACTCGGCGGCGCATTCTCGACGCCGCGCTCGCGGCCTTTGCCGCCGATGGCTACGAGGGTGTCAGCACGCGCGCGCTCGCCGAGCAGGCCGGCGTCAATCTGCCGGCGATCCAGTATTATTTCGGCAGCAAGGAAGGCCTCTACCGCGCCGTCATCGAATGGATCGCGCGGGGCATCGAGGAGTGCATGGCGCCGGTCGCCGCGCGGGTGCGAGAGGCGCTGATGCAGCCCGACCTGCCGCACAAGCAGCTGCTGGCGCTGCTGCACGAGGTGCTCGACGCCTTCGTCTCGATCGTGAACTGCGGCGAGAATTTGGAGAGCCGCCGGATGCTGTTCGCCCGCGCCGAGATCGAGCGCGAGGCGCCCCTCGATCTCCTGCACGAGACCGGACGGCGGCAGGTGTTCGAGCCCTGTGCCGCGCTGATCGCCCGCCTCATCGGCCAGCCGCTCGGATCCGAGGAAGTGCTGCTGCGCACCCTCATGATCGTCGGCGAGGTCGTGATCTTCTGCAACAAGGGCGCCCGGCGCGAGCTCGGCGCCACCGCGCTGAGCGAGGACCGCGTGCTGGCGATACAAGCGCTGGTGCGCGAGCACACCGCCGCGATCTTCCGCGCGACGAAAGGCATGAGTCGATGACCCAGCACATTGTTTCTTCCGCGACGCGCGCTCTCGCTCTCGCCACCGGCGTCGCCCTCTCGGCGCTGCTCTCGGGCTGCGAGGTGGGACCGGATTTCCTGCGGCCCGCGCCGCCGGAGGTAAAGGACTACGTCCCCGACACGCCCAAGGAGACCACCGCCACCAGCGGACCGGCTGGCGAGGCGCAGCGCTTCATTCAGGACAAGGACATCCCCGGCCAGTGGTGGACGCTGTTCCACTCCGAGCCGCTCAACGCGCTGATCGAGCAGGCGCTGAAGACCAACCCCGATCTGCAGGCGGCCCAGGCCGCGCTGCGCCAGACGCAGGAGACGGCGCTCGCCCAGCGCGGCCCGCTCTTCCCGCAGGTCGACGCCCAGTACAATGCCACCCGCCAGAAGATCTCCGGCGCGTCCTTCGGCCAGTCGGGCCTCAACCCGATCTTCACCCTCAGCACGGCGCAGGTCAGCGTTTCCTATCTCGTCGACATCTGGGGCGGCACGCGCCGGCAGATCGAATCCGCGGAGGCGCTGGCGGAAGAGCAGGAATACCAGCTCGAGGCGACGTATCTGACGCTGACCTCGAACGTGGTGACGGCGGCGGTGCAGGAGGCCTCGCTCCGTGCCCAGATCACGGCGACCGAGGACATCATTTCCGCCGAGACCCAGCAGCTCAACCTGCTGCAGCGCCAGTTCGATCTGGGCGGCGCCTCCAAGGCCGCGGTGCTGGCCCAGGCGGCGACGCTCGCGCAGGCAAAGGCCGGCCTGCCCGTGCTGGAGAAGCAGCTGGCGCAGCAGCGCAATCTCCTGGCGGTGCTGGCAGGCCGCTTCCCCAGCGACGAGCCCAGCCAGAAATTCGAGCTCACCAGCATGCAGCTGCCGCAGGACCTGCCGCTGAGCCTCCCCTCCAAGCTGGTGGAGCAGCGGCCGGATATCCGCGCCGCCGAGGCGGCGATGCACTCGGCGAGCGCCCAGGTCGGCGTCGCCACCGCCAATCTGCTGCCGCAGCTCAACCTCACCGGCGCCTTCGGCGTGTCGGGGTCCGGCATCGACTTCAACCCGTCGACCGGCATCTGGAGCATCGGCGCCGGGCTGGTGCAGCCGATCTTTCGCGGCGGCACGCTGATCCACGAGAAGCGCGCCGCGGTCGCCGCCTATGACCAGACAGCGGCGCAGTACCGCAGCACGGTGCTGACCGCGTTCCAGAACGTGGCGGACGCGCTGCGCGCGCTGCAGTCCGACGCCGACGCCCTTAACGCACAGGTGGCCGCCGAGCAGGCGGCCGGGGACAGCCTCGACCTGTCGGAGAAGCAATTCCAGCTCGGCGCCATCAGCTACACCTCGCTGCTCGATGCCGAGCGGACCTATCTCCAGGCGCACGTCAGCCGGGTGCAGGCGCAGGCGGCCCGCTTCGCCGACACGGCGGCGCTGTTCCAGGCGCTGGGCGGCGGCTGGTGGAACCGGACCGATGCTCCGGAGAGCGCGCCCAGCGGATTCGCCTGGCCCTGAGGCGGCGACCGCTAAGTCTAAGACAGACGTTTGTGAATGGAGGCGTATGCCATGGTGAAGCGATTCATCCTTATGCTGCTTGTGGTCGGCGTGGTGCTTGGCGGCGTCTTCGGCTTCAAGGCCTTCGTCGCCGGCAAGATCCGGGAATCCCTCGCCGGCTTCGCCACCATGCCGCAGACGGTCTCCACCACGACGGCCGCGACGCAGGACTGGCAGCCGCATCTGGAGGCGGTGGGCAGCCTGCGCGCGCTGAACGGCGCCGATCTCAGCTCGCAGGTCTCCGGCATCGTCTCCGCCATTCACTTCGAGTCCGGCGCCGACGTGAAGGAAGGCGACCTGCTGCTGGAGCTGGCCTCCGCCGACGACCTCGCCAAGCTGCAGTCCCTGAAGGCGGCGGCGGCGCTCGCCAAGATCACCTATGACCGCGACGAGCGGCAGCTCAAGGCACAGGCGGTGAGCCAGCAGATCGTCGATACCGACGCGCAGAATCTCAAGGGCGCCGAGGCGCAGGTGGCGCAGCAGCAGGCGACGCTCGACTACAAATTCATCCGCGCGCCCTTCGACGGCCATCTCGGCATCCGCGCGGTCGATCTCGGCCAGTATCTGAGCGCCGGCTCGACGATCGTCACGCTGCAGGCGCTCGATCCGATCTTCGTCGACTTCTACCTGCCGCAGCAGGCTCTCGATCAGATCAAGGAGAAGCAGAAGGTGGCGGTGCACGTCGACACCTACCCCGACCAGAGCTTCACCGGCGAGATCGCCGCGATCAATCCGAAGGTGGACGTCAACAGCCGCAACGTGCAGGTGCGCGCCCTGATCAAGAACCCCGACCACAAGCTGCTGCCGGGGATGTACGCCACCGTCGATATCGACACCGGCGCGCCGCAGCGCTACGTGACGCTGCCGTCGACGGCGATCGCCTTCAATCCCTACGGCGACACCGTCTATCTCGTGGACAACCAGGGCAAGAACGACAAGGGCCAGCCGAAGCTGGTCGCCAAGCAGACCTTCGTCACCACGGGCGCCCGGCGCGGCGATCAGGTGGCGGTGCTGACCGGCGTCAAGGAAGGCGACACCGTCGTCACCGCCGGCCAGAACAAGCTGCGCAACGGCTCGCCGCTCGCCGTCAACAACTCGGTGATGCCCACCGCCGACGCCAGCCCCGTGCCGGTGGACCAGTAAAGGAGCCGCGCCGATGAAATTCACCGACATCTTCATCCGCCGCCCGGTGCTGTCGGCGGTGGTGAGCCTGATGATCCTGGTGCTCGGCATCCGCGCGGTGATGTCGCTGCCGGTGCTGCAGTATCCCCGCACCGAGAACGCCGTGGTGACCGTCACCACCACCTACTACGGCGCCGATCCCGACGTGGTGGCGGGCTTCATCACCACGCCGCTGGAGCAGGCCATCGCCCAGGCCAACGGCATCGACTACATGACGTCGATCAGCCAGACCAGCGTCAGCACCATCACCGCCAATCTGCGGCTCAACTACGACGCCGACAAGGCGATGACCGAGATCAATTCCAAGATCACCTCGGTGCTGAACCAGCTGCCGCCGGGCTCGCAGCAGCCGGTGGTGACGGTCAAGATCGGCCAGACCTTCGACGCCATGTATATCGGCTTCAAGAGCACCGTGCTGCCGCCGAACAAGATCACCGACTATCTCGTGCGCGTGGTGCAGCCGCGGCTGCAGGCGGTGGAAGGCGTGCAGACCGCCGAGATCCTCGGCGCCAAGAACTTCGCGCTCCGCGCCTGGCTCGATCCCAAGAAGCTCGCCGCCTATAACCTGACCGCCGCTGATGTCAGCACGGCACTCTCCCAGAACGACTACATCTCCGGCCTCGGCAACACCAAGGGCCAGATGGTGCAGGTGAACCTGGTCGCCTCCACCAGCCTGCACACGGTCGACGAGTTCAAGAACCTGGTGATCAAGCAGTCGGGCGGCGCCATCGTCCGCCTCAAGGACGTCGCCAATGTCGCTGCTCGGCTCCGACGACTACGAATCCGAGGTCGGATTCGACGGCCAGAAGGCGGTCTATATCGGCATCCAGGTAGCGCCGGCGGCCAATCTGCTGGACGTCACCAAGGCGGTGCGCGCCATCTTTCCCGACATCGTCTCGCAGCTGCCGCAGGGCCTCGAGGGCTACATCGTCTACGACTCCACCGAGTTCGTGAACAGCGCCATCATCGAGGTGGTGCGGACCCTGGTAGAGGCGCTGCTGATCGTCACCGCTGTCGTCTTCCTCTTCCTCGGCTCGGTGCGCTCGGTCGTCATCCCGACGGTGGCGATCCCGCTGTCGCTGGTCGGCACTTTCGTCATCATGCTGGCGCTCGGATTCTCCATCAACCTGCTGACGCTCCTCGCCCTGGTGCTGGCGATCGGCCTCGTCGTCGACGACGCCATCATCGTGGTGGAGAACGTCAACCGGCATCTCGAGGACGGCATGAAGCCGGTCCCCGCCGCCATCTTGGCGGCCCGCGAGCTCGGCGGCCCGATCATCGCCATGACCGTCGTGCTGGTGGCGGTCTACATCCCGATCGGCTTCCAGGGTGGTCTCACCGGCGCGCTCTTCACCGAGTTCGCCTTCACCCTGGTGGGCGCGGTGACGGTCTCCGCGGTGGTAGCGCTGACGCTGTCGCCGATGATGTGCTCCCGTCTCCTCAAGCCGCATTCGCCGGAGAATCGCGGCTGGCAGGAGCGGCTGATCGCCTTCATCGACCGCACCTTCGACCGCGTGCGCGGCCGCTACGAGCGCTGGCTGCACGGCAGCCTCAACTATCTGCCGGTGACGGCGGTCTTCGCCCTGATCATGCTGGGCAGCATCTACTTCCTCTACACGACGGCGAAGAGCGAGCTGACGCCGCAGGAGGACCAGGGCGTCATCATCACCAGCTCGACGCCTGCGCCCGACGCCACGCTGCAGCAGAAGCTGCTCTATGGCCAGCAGGTCTATAAAATCTTCGCCTCCTATCCGGAGATGCAGCATGTATTCCAGCTGGAATCGCCCGGCCAGTCGCTCGCCGGCCTCGTCTTCAAGCCCTGGGACGAGCGCAAGCCGCACCTCGAACGACATCCAACCGATCCTGCAGCAGCAGCTCAGTCAGATCGCCGGCGCCAAGATCGTCGCGTTCCAGCCGCCGCCATTGCCGGGCGCCTTCGGCCTTCCCGTGCAGTTCGTGCTCGGCACCACGCAGGACTTCAACCGTCTCAACGAGGTAGCACAGCAGTTCCTGCAGGATGCGCTCAAGAGCGGCCTGTTCATCTTCCTCGACAGTGACCTCAAGGTCGATCAGCCGCAGTCGACGCTGGAGATTGATCGCGACAAGACTTCTCAGCTCGGCCTCAAGATGAGCGACGTGGGCGCCGCCATGGCATCCATGCTGGGCGGCGGCTACGTCAACTACTTCAGCATCGACGGCCGCTCCTACAAGGTGATCCCCCAGGTGCAGCAGCGCTATCGCCTGACCACGGATCAGCTCCTCAACTACTACATCAAGACCTCAGACGGCACGGCGGTGCCGCTCTCGACGGTGGCGCGCATCACCACCAAGGCGGTGCCGGAGGCAATCAACCACTTCCAGCAGCTCAACAGCGCCAACATCGAGGGCGTGATCGCGCCGGGCGTCGCCGAGAGCGACGCGCTCGCCTTCCTGCGCAATCTCGCCGCCAAGGATCTGCCGCAGGGCTATACCGTCGATTACGGCGGCCCGCTGCGCCAATTCGTGCAGGAATCCGGCGGCTTCCTTGTCACCATCTCGCTGGCGCTCATCATCATCTTCCTGGCGCTGGCGGCGCTGTTCGAGAGCTTCCGGGATCCGCTGATCATCCTGGTGTCGGTGCCGATGTCGATCGCCGGCGCGCTGCTCTTCATCAGCGTCGGCATCTTCCCGGGCACCAGCATCAACATCTATACCCAGGTGGGCCTGGTGACGCTGATGGGCCTCATCAGCAAGCACGGCATCCTGATGGTGGAGTTCGCCAACGGCATGCAGGCGCAAGGCAAGTCGAAGCGCGAGGCGATCGAGCAGGCCGCCGGTATCCGCCTCCGGCCGATCCTGATGACGACGGCGGCGATGGTGCTGGGCGTGATGCCGCTGCTGCTGGCGAGCGGCGCCGGCGCCATCTCGCGCTTCAACATGGGCCTGGTGATCGCCAGCGGCATCTCCATCGGCACCCTCTTCACCCTCTTCGTGGTGCCCGCGGCCTACGTCTTGTTCGCCGCCGACCATCACCGCATCAAGGTGGAGGAAGAGGACGCCCTCGACGCGGTCGCCCATGAGACCTGAGATGCCAAGGTCGTGACGCGAAAGATCTTCTGGCAGGATCCCTACCTCGCCAGGCTGGAGACGCGGGTGGCCGGCGTCGCGGGCGACGCGGTCACCCTCGAGGATACGATCTTCTACGCCCTCTCCGGCGGCCAGGAGAGCGATCACGGCAGCATCGGCGGGCGCCCGGTGCTGGAGGCACGCAAGGATGGGCGGGAGATTCGCTACACGCTGGCAAGCGGCCACGGCCTCAAGCCCGGCGATCCCGTCACCGTCGCCATCGACTGGCAGCGCCGATATCGGCTGATGCGGCTCCACTTCGCGGCGGAGATCGTGCTGGAGCTGATCTATCGGACCCTGGGCCCGGTGCGGAAAGTCGGCGCCCATATCGCGCCCGACAAGGCGCGGATCGATTTCGAGTGGAGCGAGAACATCTCCAAGCTCTTCCCCGCCCTCAAATCGGAGGCGCAGCAGATCGTCGATGCGGATCGCGCGATCACCAGCGCCTTCAGCGACGAGGCGGCGGAGCGGCGCTATTGGCAGATCCCGGAGTTCGCGCCAGTGCCCTGTGGCGGGACCCATCTCAAGCGCACCGGCGAGATCGGCGCTATCGAGCTCAAGCGCAAGAACATCGGCAAGGGCAAGGAAAGAATCGAGATCACCGTCGACGAGCGTCCGACGTAACGCGCCCGGCGCCGGTGTGACCTTATCGGGCATCCCCTTATTGTCACTCGCAAATAGGCCACTACCACCGACCATGCTCGCGCGGTCGTGATATCCAAAAATAAGTGGAGATGCGGGCATATGGAATTTGGCGCCAGTCGGTTACGCATGTTGAAAGTTGCACGGGGCGCGGCGCTGGCGGCAGTGCTGTGCGGCGTGTTCGCGGGGATCCCGGCGCCGGCGCACGCCGACGACAACAACCGCTTCTCGCTGCTGGAGGAGAACGACAGCCTCTATTTCAACTCCGACAAGCACTACACCCAGGGCCTGCGCCTCTCGAATCTGTTTCCTGATTTCAAGCCCGACAGCGCCTGGAACGGCCCCTTCAATTTCTTCAATGACATCTCGCCGAGCTTCGCCCCGGTCTTCGCGCCCGGCAGCGCCGAGGCGCCGATCGACCGGCGCTATTCCGTCTTCCTCGGCCAGAGCCTGTTCACGCCGAAGAACCTGACGCTGAAGCCGCCGGACACGAAGGACCGACCCTATGGCGGCTGGCTCTACGTCGGTACCAGCCTGCTGCAGGACAACAACCAGCGCTCGCTCGAGAATCTGGAGCTCGATCTCGGCGTCGTCGGGCCGGGCGCATTGGGCAAGCAGACTCAGAACGATTTCCATCAGCTCATCGGCGTCAAGCAGGCCCAGGGCTGGAGCAGCCAGATCCAGTACGAGCCCGGCATCATGGTGAGCTACGAGCGCGCCTGGCGCCTGCCGATCATCGGCAACGTGGACGGCGTCGACTTCGTGCCGCAGGTCGGCGGCACCGCCGGCAACATTTTCACCTATGGCGACATCGGCGGCATGATCCGTTTCGGCCAGAACCTGCACGCGGACTACGGGCCGATCCGCATCCGGCCGGCTCTCTCGGGCACCGACTATTTTGACGCCGATCATCTCGACAGCAAGCTCGGCTGGTATTTCTTCGCCGGCGCACAGGGCCGCGCGGTCGGCCACAATATCTTCCTCGACGGCAACGACTTCCGCACCAGCCCGAGCGTCAACAAGAAGACCTTCGTCGCCGATCTCCAGGCCGGCGTCTCGCTGTTCTGGACCAGCGCCTTTCGTGTCGACCTCAGCGTTGTTCGCCGCACCCAGGAATTCACGGGACAGCATACCCCCGACGAGATCGGCACCGCCGCGATCGCGTTCTCGTGGTGAAGAGTTAAGCTCCCAGACTTCGTCATGCCCGGCCTTGTGCCGGGCATCCACGTCTTGAAAGCGAAAAATTCGTGGATGGCCGGGTCAAGCCCACGGCTGTCCGGTTGAGCGATCGCGCGTGCGCCGCAGATCATTGCGGCGATTGGATTTGCATGGGTTTGCGGAAACCGAGGACACGGCAGTTCGAAATCAGGGATCGAAGTATCGAGCGCCGGTCGCCATCGGAAAGTGCGTGGCAGAATCATCTCGCGTCCTTCGAGACGCAGCCCTGCGGGCTGCTCCTCAGGAAGAGGTAAATAGGTGATGGCACAAGGAAAACCGCCTCATCCTGAGGAGGCCGCGCAAGCGGCCGTCTCGAAGGACGCACTGCAGCCGATCCAGCGCCCTCGCGAATACTTCCCGTTACCTCGCTATCCGATCTCCGAACCGGACAGCCATGGCACAAGGCCGGGCATGACGACACGGGACAGTATGTGCGATCGACGCCCGCTCTACTCTGCCTTCTTGAGCGCCGCCATCGCCTGATCGGCGGCGGCGCGGCCGGTGAGGTAGGCGCCGTGGGTGGTGGAGAAGTCGTGCGACGAGCAGGCTTCGCCGGCAAAAAACAGGCGGTCGTCGAGGGCCGCCGCCCAGACCGCGCGATCCCCGGCGTGGCCCGGGAGCGCGAAGGAGTAGCTGCCGAGAGAGAGCGGATCGGTGGCCCAGGATGAGGCGATGAGGGGCGTGAGATCCGCGCGGATGCGGTTGCCGAAGACGTCGGCGAGCTCGTCGCGGGCGAACGCCGTCATCGCCTCGATCCCCGCGCGCTCGAGATCGCGGCCGAGTTCCCCGCCCACGAACATCTCCACCACGGGCCGCCCCATCGGCTTCAACTGATAGGAGGCGGTGGCGGTGCGCTCCACCGAGCCCGTCACATGCCAGTTGCTGCCGATATCTGGCCAGTTGTCGGCGAGCGACAGGAAGAGCTTGTTGTCGACGCCGAGGGGCAGGCCGTGCGCCGCCCTGAGCTTCGCCGCCGGCAGTGTCGGCGCGAAGCGGATGCTCTCCGTCGCCACCATGGTGGGGGGCGCTGCCAGGATCGCGACGCGGCTCCTCAGCGTGCCGGCGGTCGGTTTCCAGGACCACGGCGTCGACCGCTCCAGTCGATCCGCGTCACCGCGGTCGAGAGCCGCACCGGCACGTCGGCGCCGAAGCGCGCCACCAGCGCGCCGTAGCCTTCCCGCACCCGCCAATTGATGTCGGTGCTGTCGTAGTTGTTGTAGTCGTGGGCGGAGAGGCGCTCGAGCTCAACGCCGTTGGCATAGGTGCTGATGGCGTTCAGCAGCGGGTTCCAGCGGTTGCCGGGCTCGAGGAGCTCACTCGCGGGACGATCGGGACGGGCCGCGGACTCCTCGAGCCGCTGATAAAATTCTTCCCGGGTGCGGATCCACTCGTCCTGCTCGGCGCGGCTGTAGCCCGAGCGCACCAGCCGCTCGCCCCAGCCCGGCTGGGTCTGGTCGATGGCGAGGCCGAACTCGTGAGCAATCGCGACCCAGGGGTTGCGATCCGCCGAATGCAGCCAGCCGCAGCCGAGATCCGCGGCGAAGCCGTTGGCGGTGGTCACCGTATGGGCGCGGCCGCCGATGCGGTCACGCGCCTCCGGCACCAAGACGCGGAATCCGTGCTCGCGCAGGCGCCGGGCGGCGGCGAGGCCCGCCGCCCCCGCGCCCACGACAGCGACATCCGCGTCCACCACCGGCTCGGCCATGGTGCCGGTCTAGCGGGGATTCGCCCATGGGGTCCAGAGGGGTTGCGGTGGCAAGAGGACGCAGGACGGTTGCCGGAATGAGCTGAGGGCGCAGCAATTTTTGCGGCTTGCCATGGCGCCACGATGGCGCAATGCTCGCGCCACCGCGGGGGTGAGCGGCCACGCGCGAAGACCAGCATCAGGGGAGAAATTGGTGAAAAAGATTCTATCGACGACAGCAATGATGGCGGGAGCGCTCACGGCGGCGCTTGCGCTCGCTGCGCCCGCCGTCGCCGCGGAGACCACGCTCAAGTTCATCCCGCAGGCGGATCTGCGCATCCTCGATCCGATCTGGACCACTGCCTACATCACGCGCAACTACGCCTACATGGTGTACGACACGCTGCTGGGTATCGATTCCAATTTCAAGATCCAGCCGCAGATGGTGGAGGGATGGAAGCTCAGCGACGACAAGCTCACCTACACCTTCACGCTGCGCGACGGACTCAAGTGGCATGACGGCGCGCCGGTGAAGTCGGCGGATTGCGTTGCCTCCCTGGAGCGCTGGATGAAGCGCGACGGACTTGGCCAGTCGATCGCCGCCAATCTCGGCGAGATGAAGGTGGTCGACGACCGCAGCTTCACCATCACGATGAAGCGGCCGTTCCCGCTGCTGCTGGACGGCCTCGCCAAGCTCTCCTCGAGCCCGGCCTTCATGATGCCGGAGCGCGTCGCCAAGACCGACGCCAATACCCAGATCACCGAGACGATCGGCTCCGGTCCGTTCAAGTTCCTGAAGGACGAGTGGCGGCCCGGCGCCAAGGCGGTCTTCGTCAAGAACACCGACTACATTCCTCGCAAGGAGCCGCCGAGCTGGACCGCCGGCGGCAAGGTGGTGAAGGTCGACCGCGTCGAATGGGACGTGATCCCGGACACGCAGACCGCCGCCAACGCCCTCAACGCCGGCGAGGAGGATTGGTGGGAGCAGGTGCCGGGCGACCTGGTGCCGCTCCTGGAGAAGAGCAAGGACGTGACGGTGGCGACGCCGGATCCCCTCGGCGCCGGCGGCATCCTGCGCTTCAACCAGCTGCAGCCGCCCTTCAACAACGTCAAGATGCGGCAGGCGATGCTCTATGCCGTCGACCAGAAGGAGTTCATGCAGGCGGCGGCGGGCGATCAGAAGTTCTGGCGCACCTGCTTCTCCTATTTTCCCTGCGGCACGCCGCTCGCCAGCGACGCCGGCAACGCGGCGCTCGCCGGCAAGCGCGACTTCGAGAAGGCGAAGGCGCTGATCAAGGAATCGGGCTACAACGGTGAGCGCATCGTGGTGATGGCGCCCACCGATCAGCCGATGCTCTATCCCCAGGCGCTGGTCTTCGCCGACACGCTGAAGAAACTCGGCCTCAACGTCGATCTCCAGTCCATGGACTGGAGCACGCTGATCACCCGGCGCTCTCTCAAGGATGGCGTCGACAAGAACGGCTGGAGCGCCTTCTTCACTTTCTCCGTAGCGCCGGACTTCCTGAGCCCGCCGCTCAACGCCTCGCTCCGCGCCGACGGCGAGAAGGCGTGGTTCGGCTGGCCCACGGATCCCAAGCTGGAGGACCTCCGGGCGCAGTGGATGGTGGCCCCCGACCAGGCGTCCCAGAAGAAGATCGCCGAGGAGATCCAGACCGAGGCGTTCCAGAGCGTGCCCTATATCCCGAGCGGCCAGTTCCTGGTCCCGACCGCCTATCGCAAGAACCTGGACGGCCTGCTGGTGGCGCCGATGATCTTCCTCTGGAACGTGCATAAGTCGTGACGGGCGCGGGAGCGGGGCCGAGGGTCCCGCTTCCGCCAGCGACGCGATGCCGTCTCATCTCTGTCCGAATTTCGGCTGTTGACACGCAGCGAGCCACGCCTCGCCGACAAACCATGGCCCGCGAAGGACCAGTGCCCGAGCCGGGCCGTTTGGTGCTACAGTTAATTTGATCGTGGCTCGGAGCAGCAGGCCCTGAAGCCAAATTCGTCCCCGCAGCACCTCAAAAATACCGGGCTTCCGTGGCACTCCCGTGCCCGCTTGACCCTGCGCTTTCCGAATTCGCTTCGGCCCCAGAAGGAGGTAGCCATGAGTGTCGCACGAGTGACGCAGATAACGGCTTCATCTCCCGCCAGCTTCGATGATGCCGTCAAGGGAGGTCTCGAACGCGCGAGCCGCACGGTGCGAGGCATCACCGGTCTGCATATCGTCGAGCAGAAAGCCAAGATGGACAAGGGAAGAATTGCCGAGTACCGGGTGACGATGGATCTGACATTCGTGCTCGACGACTGATCCCGATCTAGCTCGGTTGCCCAAGGCCGCCGACGCGGCCACGGATTGAGTGCCATCTGGTATCCCGCCCCTGAAGCTCGCCAGTGAACTTCAGGGATGAGCAGGGCGTTGTTCTATTGACGCCAACGGCGCGGCGAGTGCGCATAGGGAGGCGATAATGACTAAGTCGGAGATCACCCTTGAAGCGTTCTGCGAGCGGCTGATCGAGGGGCGGCAAGGCGATGTGCAGGACGCCCTGCACGATTTCTTTCAGCTCGTCGGTCAAAAAGACCATGATGCCTGCCACATCGGTCACAAGTATGCGCCGGACGAGGTGGAGGCGGAGTTGAAGCGAGCCGCCGAGGCGTATCTGGGCAGCTAGTTCAAGACGAAGGAGATCATCATGGCGCTTGGAGAAACCGTCGGCAAAGCAAGACCCCCGCTCAACGCCACACAGTGACTTGCGGGGGTCCTATGCTGCGGAGTGACAGAGACTCCGCGCTCGGTATGCCGAGCATGACTTGGACTTGGTGATAAAGCGTCGATGCCAAGGGATCGACGCCCCGTTACTGCCGGGCGGAGTCATGTGGTTTGGACATCCTCCACTTGGTTGGTAACGATTTAGACGTGTGTTCCGTCACCCGAGGAGTCAAGGTGCGACCATCAATTTTCGAAAAGAAATAATCGTCTGCGATCTCGCCGCTCTTTCCGCCGCCGACCATGCGGAACCACGGATGACGTGAGAGGAGCACTCTCGCCACATTCGACCTCCGAGGTCGGATCGGTGTAGGCTTGGATACTCCCCGCGGAGGAGGATCGCCATGCCCCGCTTCAAGGATTATGCCCCGTCGGGCGTCATCCCCGCCTGCCTGCTGCCGTTCGACGAAGATTTCGCCATCGACGGAGCGTCCTACCGCAAGCACCTGCGTGATCTCGCGGGCGTCCGGGGCGTCACCGCCGTCACCACCAATGCCCATGCCTCCGAGGTGCATGCCTGCAGCTTCGAGGAGCAGGCGCAGGTGCTGGATCTCACCGTGGACGAGATCGGCGACCGGCTGCCGGTGATATCAGGCGTCTATACCGACGCGAGCCTGCACGCGGCAAAGATCGCGGCGATGGCGGCGCGGGGCGGCGCCTCGGCGCTGCTGGTCTTTCCGCCCAACAGCATGGTGATGGGCGGCCAGCTCCGGCCGGAGATGGCGCTCGCGCACTTCAAGCGCATCGCGGACGCGACCGACCTGCCGATCATCCTCTTCCAGTATCCGATGGGCGGCGGGCTCGGATATCCCTTCGAGACCTTGATGCGGCTCCTCGAGGAAGTGCCGAGCATCCGCGCCATCAAGGACTGGTGCAACGACGGGATGCTGCACGAGCGCCACGTCCGCGCGCTTGCCGCCTTCAGAGCGGCCGGTGACGGTGCTCAGCACCCACAGCGCCTGGCTCATGAGCTCCCTGGTGCTGGGCTGCGGCGGGCTGCTCTCGGGCGCCGGCAGCGTGATATCGGATCTCCAGGTGGCGCTCTTCGAGGCGGTGCAGGCGAAGGATCTCGCCAAGGCGCAGGCGGTCAACGACCGGATCTATCCGCTGGTGCAGGCGTTCTACGCGCCGCCCTTCCTCGACATGCACAACCGCATGAAGGAGGCGCTGGTGCTGCTGGGCCGGCTGCCGCGGGCGGTGGTGCGGCCGCCACTCATGAAACTGCCGGCGGTGGAGATCGAGCGACTCAAAGCGGCGCTTGCCGCCGCGAAGCTTGGCGCCACCTTCGACCGCGCGGCGTGAGATCGAGCATCGACATTCTCAGCAGGAAAATCATCCCATGATCTTTGCGGATATGCGCGGGACGCAGGTGCCCGCCCTCGGCTTTGGCACCTGGCAGCTCACCGGCAGCACCTGCGAGCGCGCGGTCGCCGCCGCCCTCGAGATCGGCTATCGCCACGTCGATACCGCCCAGGTCTACGAGAACGAGGCGGAGGTGGGCCGCGCCATCGCCGGCTCGAAGCTGGCGCGGAAGGACATCTTCCTCACCACCAAGGTCTGGATGAGCAGCCTCGCGGGGCCGAAGGTCGCGCCCTCCGTCGAGCAGTCGCTCAAGAAGCTGCGCACCGATTACGTCGACCTTCTGCTGATCCACTGGCCCAACGCCGAGGTGCCGCTGGCGGAGACCCTCGACGCCTTCGCAAAGCTGAAATCCGCCGGCAAGGTGCGGGCGATCGGCGTCAGCAACTTCACGGTGGCGCTGATGGAGGAGGCGGTGGGCGAGCTCGGCGACGGCATCGCCTGCAACCAGGTGGAATACCACCTGCTGCTGTCCCAGAAGGCGGTGCTGGACTATGCCCGCAAGCACGGCATCGTCGTCACCGCCTATTGCCCCCTCGCGCGCGGCAAGCTCGCCGGCAACGCGGTGGTGGAGCGGGTCGCCAAGAAGCACGGCAAGAGCGTAAGCCAGGTGGCGCTGCGCTGGCTCATCGAGCAGAAGAACGTGACCGCGATCCCCCGCACCTCCACCGAGAAGCACGCGCGGGAAAATTTCTCCGTCTTCGATTTCGCCCTCGACGCCGAGGACCGCCGCGCTCTCGACGCGCTGCCAGCGAAGACCCGCGTCGTCAATCCCGGCTGGTCGCCGGACTGGGACGCGGCCTGATTGACGTCGGCCTAGGCCGGCGTCGCCACGAAGGTCATGCAGTCGAGCGTGAAGCTGCCGTCGGGCTTGGTCTCGAAGTAGTCCAGCACGTCCTTAGAGACCTTGGTGTGGAGCGAGCGGATCGCCTGCACATGGGTCTCGGGCGTGTTGATGCGGGCGACCCAGGAGGAGAACTCGAGGGGCACCTTCCGCGCCGTGCCGGCATCGGGGACGAAGCCCGCGTCGGTCAGCGCCTGGCGCCACTCGGCGCGCGAATAGTTGCGGAAATGCGACGGGTCCCGCAGCAGCTCGATGGTCTGCAGATAGGTGTCGAGGAGCCCCTGCCCCGGCGTCACCGCATCCATGAACACGGCGCGGCCGGAGCGCTTGAGCACGCGGCGCGCCTCGCGCAGACCCGCGGCGAAATCCCGCCAGTGATGGGCGCTGAAGCGGCTCAGGACGAAATCGAAGCTCGCATCCTCGAAGGGCAGCCGCTCCACCGCGCCCTGGCGCGTCACGACATTCGCGAGCCCGCGCTCCGCCGCCGCGCTCCTGACCGCCGCCAGCATCTCCTCGGAGAGGTCGTAGGCCACGACCTCGGCCACGTGCGGCGCCACGTGGAAGCTCACATGCCCGCCGCCGCAGCCGAGATCGAGCGCGCGGGCTGATTTGTGCCCGCGCACGATCTCCGCCAGACCTTGCAGATCCTCGCCCTGGGCATGGACGGCGCTGGTGACATAGGCCGCCGCCCGTGGGCCGAACTGGCCGGTGACGACGCTCTCGTGGGTCTTCGTGGTCATGACGTGATCCTTCCCGGCAAATCGCGACGGGTCCGGCCGCCGCTGGAGGATTCATACCAGCCACTATTACACTGGTACTAGTGTGGCACATATCCTGGTATAAAAAGTCCCATGCTTGCCGCTCCCGCAGCCGCCCAGCGTCGTGTTCTAGGCGATTTTCTGCGCGCCCATCGGGCGCGGCTGACTCCGGCCAGTCTCGGCCTGCCCGAGGGCGAGCGCCGCCGCACCCCCGGGCTTCGCCGCGAGGAGGTGGCGCAGCTCTGCGGCATGAGCGCCACCTGGTACAGCTGGATCGAGCAGGGCCGCGACGTCTCGGTGTCGCCGGCGGCCCTCGCGCGGCTCGCCCGCACGCTGCAGCTCTCGGCGGCGGAGCGGGCCTATCTCTTCGATCTCGCGGGGAAGCGCGATCCGAGCCCCGAGACCGGCACGGCGATGACGGCGCCGCCGGCGCTCGTCGCCGCCCTCGATGCCATCGCACTCCCCGCCTATGTGCTGGACCGCGCCTGGAACGCGAGTGCCTGGAACGATGCCGCGGCGCGGCTCTTCGTCGGCTGGCTCGATGGCAAGGAGCGCAACCTGCTGCGCTACATTTTTCTGGCGCCTGAGGCGCGCAAACTGATCCCGGACCGGCAGGAGCGCGCGCGCCGCGTGCTGGCGGAATTCCGCGCCGACACCAGCCGGCACCTGGAAGACCCGGAGCTCCGCGCCCTCATCGACGAGCTCCGGCGCCAGAGCGATCTCTTCGCCCGGCTCTGGGACGAGCACGGCGTGATCTCCCGCGAGGGCGGCGAGCGCGGCTTCCAGCATCCGACGGACGGCCTCCTCCGCTACGAGCAGATCTCGTTCACGCTCGCGGGCAGGCCGGATTTCAAGCTGGTGATGCTGGCAAAGGTGGGGTGAGGACGTGGGTGGACTACATCCCAAAACTCGTCATGACCGGCCTTGTGCCGGTCATCCACGCCTTGCGATCGCGCGGCTTCAAGGCGTGGATGGCCGTGACAAGCACGGCCATGACGGCTTGAGAGAAGATGACAGTTACCGCGCCCCTCAGATAATCCCGCGCTCCCGATACGGCTTACCCTCCACGACACGCGCCCAGCCGAAGCGGGAGAGGTCGATCGTCTTGTAGTCGCCGTCGAGGATCAGCTCGGCGAGGGCGCGGCCGGCGCCGGGGGCGTGCATGAGCCCGTGGCCGGAGAATCCCGCGGCGAGGTGGAAGTTCTCGATGCCGCCGGTCCAGGGACCGAGGATCGCGTTGCCGTCGAGCTCGTTCTGGTCGTAGAGGCCGGGCATGGTGTTCTTGAGCCTCAGCGTCTCGAGCGCCGGAAAACGATGCGCCACCGCCGGCCAGACCACGCGCTCGAAATAATCGTGGTCGACCTCGAAGTTGAAGCCGCGCGGCTCGCGAAGGTCCGGCACGCCGCCGGTATAGCCCTTGCCCTCCGGGCGGAAGGCGAGCTTCTGCACGTCCTTGACGTAGGGCAGCTTCTCGATCGGCGTCGCCGGCTCGAAGTAATGCTCGTAGCGCCGCATCGGCTCGATCGGCACGGTCATGCCCACCAGCGCCGCGATCTCCTTGGCCCAGGCGCCGGCGGCGTTGATGAAAATATCCGCCTCGATCTTCTCGCCGGACTTGAGCACGACGCGCCGGGCGCGCTTGCCCTCGCATTCGATCGCCACCACCTCGCCGGTGACCAGGTGGGCGCCGAGCGCCCGCGCCTTGCGGCGCAGCCCCTGCAGCACCGAGTTCGGATCGAGCCAGCCATCGGTTGGTGAATGAACGCCAGCGCCGAGATCATCCACGCGCATGGAGGGGAATGTCGCCTTGAGCCCAGCCGGATCGAGCCAGCGGACGTCGACGCCGTGCGCCTGCTGAATCTCGAAATTCGCCTGCAGCACCGGGATCGTCTCCGGTGGCACGATGAAGAGATAGCCGCCGCGGGTGAAGCCGATCGGCGCGAGCTCGCCATCGACAGCCATATCCCGCTCGAAATTCGCAAAGAAATCGAGGCCGAACCTCGAGAGGAGGATGTTCTCCGGCAGCGAGAAGAGCTGGCGGATGCCGCCCGACGCCCGTGGCGTCGAGGCCAGGCCGAAGGCGGGATCGCGCTCGATCACCGCGACCTCGCAGGGCCGGGCATGCGCGCGCAGGAAATAGGCAATGCTGGCGCCGATGGCACCGCCGCCGATCACGGCCACGTCAGTTTTCATGATGTGAGACTACACGAGAATCAATGAGGCCGCACGTTGCGCCCCGACCGCACGAGGCTATCATGCAGGGGCCAAGGTCGGAACCAACGCAGAATAAATCGGGAGGACACATGGATCACGGGCTCGGCCGCACCATTCTCGTCGCGGCAGGATTGCTGGCAGCGCTCGCCGCGACGCCGACGCCGGCGCGGGCGGAGGCGCAGGAGATCCGCCTCGCCAAGCAGTTCTCCCTCGGCTACGTGCAGTTCAACATCCTCGACCACCAGAAGCTGATCGAGAAATACGCCAAGGCCGCCGGGCTCGGCGACGTCAAGGTGACCTGGGCCACCTTCAACGGGCCCGACGCCATGAACAACGCGCTCATCGCCGACAGCGTCGACGTGGTCTCGGGCGGCGTGCCCGGCCTGGTGACGCTCTGGGCGAAGACCAAGGGCACGGCCCAGGAGGTCAAGGGCATCTCGGCGCTGAGCTCGCAGCCCTTCCTCCTCAACACGCGCAACCCCAAGATCAAATCCGTGCGCGACTTCACCGACACCGACAAGATCGCGGTGCCGGCGGTCAAAGTGTCGGTTCAGGCGGTGACGCTGGAGATGGCGGCGGCGCAGGCATTCGGGAAAGAGAACTACGCCAAGCTCGATCCCCTCACCGTCTCGCTCTCGCCCCCCGACGCCACCATCGGCCTGCTGTCCGGCGGCGGCACCTTCGACAGCGTCTTCAGCGTGCCGCCCTTCCAGGTGCAGCAGCTGCAGAACCCGGCGATCCACACGGTGCTCAATTCCTTCGACGTGCTGGGCGGCTCTCACAGCTTCACCGTCGCCTGGACCTCGCGCAAGTTCCACGACGCCAACCCCAAGCTCTACAAGGCCCTGGTGGCGGCACTCAAGGAAGCGACCGACATCCTCAACGCGGACAAGCACGCCGCGGCGCAGCTCTGGATCGAGGATTCGAAATCCAAGCTGTCGCCGGATCTCGTCTATTCCGTGATCGCGGGGCCGCAGGTGAAATGGACGCTGACGCCCGAGCACACGATGAAGTACGCGAGCTTCATGGCGGAGGTGGGCTCCATCAAGACTGCGCCCAAGGACTGGAAAGATCTGTTCTTCCCCGAGATCGCCGACCTGCCGGGGAGCTGAGCCGCCCGCCATGGACGCCCGCTCCGGCATTTGCGATGATCGCCTGATCAGGTATCGGCGCATCTAAAGGGAGCTCGGCGGTGGAACAACGCAATCTCGGCCAAGTCCGGCCTGCGCGTCTCGGCGATCGGGCTCGGCTGCAACAATTTCGGCGGCCGCATCGATCTCGAGGCCACCCGCAAGGTCATCCACAAGGCGCTCGATCTCGGCATCACGCTGTTCGACACCGCCGACACCTACGGCGAACGCGGCGGCTCGGAAACCTGCATGGGCCAGATCCTCGGCGAGCGACGCAAGCGACATCGTGCTCGCCACCAAGTTCGGCATGCCGATGGATGACGTCGACGTGAAGATCGGCGGCTCGCGCCGCTACATCATGAGCGCGGTCGAGGACAGCCTGCGCCGGCTGCAGCACCGACTGGATCGACCTCTATCAGATGCATCAGCCGGACCCGCTGCACGCCGATCGAGGAGACGCTGCGCGCGCTGGACGACCTGATCCGCTCAGGGCAAGGTGCGCTACATCGGCTGCTCCAACTTCCCGGCCTGGCAGGTGATGGAGGCGCACTGGACGGCGAAGACCTGCGGGCTGAACGCCTTCGTCTCGTGCCAGGACGAATACACCTGCTGGTGTTCCGCAAGCCTCGAACCCGAGTTGATGCCGGCGATGCGCAGGCCTACGGCCTCGGCCTGCTGCCGTTCTTCCCGCTGGCGAGCGGCCTGCTGACCGGCAAGTACCGGCGCAACGCGGCGATGCCGGAAGGCACGCGGCTCGCCAACACGCAGCGCCTCGCCGATCGCTATCTGACCGAGCGCAACTGGGAGATCGCCGAGCGGCTCGGCGACTTCGCCGGCAGACACGCGGCCACACGATGCTGGAGCTCGCGTTCAGCTGGCTGCTGCGCAGCGGCCGACCCGGTCGCGAGCGTGATCGCCGGCGCCACGAAGCCGGAGCAGCTCGAGCAGAACGTCAAGGCCGGCGGACTGGAAGTTCACCGCCGAGGAGACCTGGCCGAGATCGACCGCATCACGCAGCGCGCCTGAGGCCGAGCGCCGGCGACGCGGTCGCCACACGTGCCCGTTGCAGATCACAACAGGCCGTACCGCGGCGCCGGGCGCGGCGTGGAGCCTGCCGCCGGAGTTCCGTCTTTTGCGCCGCCGCCGCGGCCTGTATAGTCGCTGACAAATAACGACAAGAAAACGCCACCGGAGGAACGATGAGCCAGGGATTGGCGGGGAAGACCGTGCTCGTCACCGGCGCCAGCGCCGGTATTGGACGGGCGAGCGTGCTGGCGCTCGCGGCGCGCGGTGCCGCAATCATCGCCACCGGCCGTCGCAAACCCGAGCTCGACAGCCTCAAGAGTGACGTGAAGGCCGCCGGCGGCCGCGTCGACACCATCGCGGGCGATCTCAACGACGTGGGGTTCGTGCGCGATCTCGCCAGCGCCGCCGGCCACTGCGACATCCTGCTCAACAACGCCGGCGTCCTGACATACGCACCAGTTCTCGACATGCAGGACCACGAGTGCGAGGAGATGTTTCGCACCAACGTGCTCGCGGCCTTTCGCGTGGCGCAGGTGATCGCGCGGCCGATGGTCGAGCGCAAGCGCGGCCACATCATCTTCATGACCTCGACCGCGGCGCGCGACGTCTATCGCCTGGGCGTCGTCTACTGCGCCACCAAGCACGCGCTCTCCGCCCTGACGCGCGGCCTGCGCCTGGAGCTGCAGGGCCATGGCATCAAGGTGACGGAGATCGCGCCCGGCATGGTGGACACCCACATCCGCGACGCGAGCCGACACCCCGTCGTGGTGGAAGCGCTGAAGGCGCGAAAGATCAGCCCGCTCACCGCGGAAGAGATCGCCGAGGCGGTGGTCTACGCGGCGGAAGCGGAACCCAACTGCTGCCCCGATCTGATCGAGCTCAGGCCCCAAGGCGCGGCCTGAATATAGATATCGGCTTCATCGAGGAGGAACCCATGGCGAAGGCAAAACGCAAGGCACGGACCGCCGCGAAGTCGCGTGCCCGCGCCAAAACCACGACCCGGCGGCGCGCCGCGCCGCGAGCGAAGGCGGCGGCAAAGCCCAAGGCGAAGGCGCGGCCGAAGCACAAGTTCACCGTCAGCCATCATCGGGACGAGGATTTTCTGACCGGCTTGCGCGAGTATGCGAAATATCGCGACCTCGGCATGAGCGACGCCACCGGCGGCATGGTGCAGGCCCATGTGATCCGCATGATCCCGCCGGTCAATCCCGAGGAAGTCTCGAAGCTCCATTATCACGACGTCGAGTTTCAGATGGTCTACGTCCTCAAGGGCTGGATCAAGAACGAGTTCGAAGGCTACGGGCCGCAGCGTGATGCGCGAGGGCACCGCCTGGATCCAGCCACCGCTCATCAAGCACACGGTCCTCGACTATTCCGACGACTGCGAGCTCCTGGAGATCATCCTGCCGGCGGAGTTCGACACCGTGACGCTCGAATAAGCCGCCGCGCGCACCGGCGCCCAACGAGGTGCCGGCGACGATAACCACAACGCACAAAGGGAGAGGAAAATGTCAAAGAAGGTGACGTCCGTTACGCTCACGGCGTCGCGGCGCCGGGTTCTCAAGGGGGCGCTCGCCGCCTCGGCCCTGGTCGCTGCGCCTGCCTATCTCACCCGCGCCACCGCGGCGACGCCGATCAAGATCGGCATCCCCACCGCGATCACCGGTGGCTATGCGATCCTGGGCGCGCAGACCCTGCGCACCTGCAAGCTGGTCAAGAAGCTGACCGACGCCAAGGGCGGCGTGCTGAAGCGGCCGGTGGAGTTCGTCTTTCAGGACACCGCCGGCGATCCTGCCAACTGCGTGCGCAAATGCCAGGAGATGGTGGAGCGCGACAACTGCCGCATCTTCACCGGCGTCATCGTCTCCTCCGAGGCGGCGGCGATCATGCCGAAGCTCGAGGAGTGGAACGCCTTCTTCATCTCCGACGGCAACGGCGACGGCAGGCTGACCGCGGAGCTGCTGGTGCCGCGCTTCTTCCGTGCGAACACCTCGGCGCCGATGGGCGCCCGCGGCGTCGCCCTCTATCTCAGGGACGCGCCGCAGAAGAAGTTCGTGGCGCTGGCCTCGGACTATTCCTGGGGCCAGTCGAGCGTCAAGGCCTTCGACGAGCAGGTCACCAAGATCGGCAAGCAGGTCGTCGACAAGATCTTCACGCCGGTCGGCAACAAGGACTACTCCACCTACATCACCAAGGTGATGCAGTCCGGCGCCGAGGGCTGCTACATCGCGCTGCAGGGCGACGAGGCGCGCGCCTTCTACTCGCAGGCGAGCCAGTACGGCCTCGCCCAGCGGGTGCAGTTCTTCACCGAGATCGTGGCGCAGGCCGACATCAAGGTGCTGGGCAAGGACTCCCTCGGGCTGATCGGCTCCTCGCGATATCCCTTCACCTACGACATCCCCGAGAACAAGGCCTTCGTCCAGGCCTTCATGAGCGAATACAAGAACGAGATCCCGGACTGGACCGACGGCGAGGTCTACCAGGCGCTGGTGATCCTGTTCGCCGCCATCGAGAAGGCGGATTCCGACGAGCCCATGAAGATCGTGGCGGCGATGGAAGATCTCGACGTCACCAGCGTCAAGGGCCCGGTGCTGATGCGCAAATGCGACCACCAGGGCGAGAACCAGGGCTTCGTCGTCAAGGTGGCGCAGGACCCGAAATACGGCGAGCCGATTCCCGAGATCGTCAAGATCTACCCGCGCGAGCTCACCACGCCGGACTGCCGCAGCTCGTCCTACAGCACGTGAGGTATCGGCGTCGCCCGGAAGCTTTCCGCATTCCGGGCGACGCCGCCTGAGGCGACCCGAATGAGTTTCCTCGGCTTCCTCCTGACCCAGTGCCTCAACGCGCTGTCGCAGGCGTCGCTGCTGTTCTTCATCGCCTGCGGCCTGACGCTGATCTTCGGCATCATGCGGATCGTGAACTTCGCCCACGGCGTGATCTACATGCTCGGCGCCTACGTGGGCTACACCATGCTGATGCTGACCGGCAGCTTTCTGCTGTCCCTGGTGCTGGCGCCGATCGTGGTGGCGCTCGTCGGCATGGGCTTCGAGCGCATCTTCCTCCGCCGGCTCTACGGACGGCGGGACGGCGGCGCTTATCTCATGGTGACCTTCGGCCTCGCGGTGGTCCTGAGCGAGGTGATCCGCCTGATCTGGGGCGCGCAGCCGCTCGGCGCACGCATCCCGGACTTCCTCCGCGGCATCGTCTTCATTCTGAACCAGCCCTTCCCGCTCTATCGCCTGTTCCTGATCGCGCTGGGCGTGGGATCGGCGCTGCTGCTCTGGCAGTTCCTGGAGCGCACCCGCGCCGGCCTCCTGATCCGCGCGGTGTCGCAGAACTCCGAGATGGTGCACGCGCTCGGCACCGACGTCGATTTCGTGCGCACGGCGGTCTTCGGCCTCGGCTGCGCCATGGCCGCCTTCGGCGGCGTGCTGGCGGGACCGATGGTGACGGCGTTCCTGGGCATGGGCACCAACGTTGTCATCGACGCCTTCGTCATCGTGATCATCGGCGGCATGGGCTCGTTCCTCGGCTCCATCATCGGCAGCCTGCTGGTGGCCTTCGTGCAGGTGTTCGGCTCCTACTACTTCCAGGACCTGGCGCTTGCCCTCATGTACCTGCTGATGCTGGCGGTGCTGGTGATCCGGCCCGGCGGGCTGCTCGGCCGGGAGGAATGAGGTGAGCCGGCGGCTCCTTTGCTGCTGGGCGCCGCGGTCGCGCTGCTGCTGCCCTTCGCGGTGCCGCAGTATTCCCTCACCATCGTCACCGAGGCGCTGATCGTCGGCCTCTTCGCCATGAGCCTCGATCTGCTGGTGGGCTACTGCCGGCTCTATTCCTTCGGCCATGCGGCGGCCTACGGCCTCGGCGCCTATTCGGCGGCGCTGCTGCTCACCCGTCTGGCATTGCCGCTGCCGATGGGGATCGTGCTGGCGGTCGCGATCACCGCGCTGATCGCGGTGCCGATCGCCTGGGTCTGCACGCGCTCGACCGGCGTCTCCTTCGCCATGCTGACCCTCGCCTTCGCCCAGCTCGGCTATGCCATGCTGTTCCGGTTCAAGGACTTCACCGGCGGCTCCGACGGCATCGACGGCATTCCGCGGCCGCCGGGTCCCTTCGGCATCGACTGGTTCCAGGGCAAGCTCGGCTACTACTATCTCGTCCTCTTTGCCTCGTCGGATCCTATCTCCTGTGCCGCGCGATCGTGCGCTCGCCGTTCGGCGCGGTGCTGCGGGGATCCGCGAGAACGAGGCCAAGACACGGGCGCTCGGCTACAACACGAGGGCCTACAAGCTCGCGACCGTGGTGCTGGCCTATGGTTTCGGCGGCCTCGCCGGCGCGCTCTACGCGCCCTTCGCGGGATTCACCTCGCCGGAGCTGTTCTTCTGGCTGGCGTCGGGCCGTGTCCTCATCATGGTGATCGTCGGCGGCGCCGGCACCCTCATCGGCCCGATCATCGGCGGCGCGTCCTTCCTGTTCCTGGAGCATCGAGCTTTCCCAGATCACCGACCTCTGGCCGCTGATCTTCGGCTCCGCCTTCATCGGCTTCATCATGTTCGCGCCGCAAGGCATCTGGGGCCTGCTGACCGGCCGCCTGGCGCGGCCGGCACGGACAACCGCCCCGCAGGCCACGGCGGAGGCGCCCGATGCCGCTGCTTGAGTGCAAGGGTCTGGCCAAGCGATTCGGCGCGCTCGTCGCCGTGGATGCCGTCGACATGGCGGTGGAGCAAGGCCAGATCCGCGCCGTCATCGGCCCGAACGGCGCCGGCAAGTCGACGCTCTTCAATCTCATCACGTCGGTGCTGCCGCCGAGCAGCGGCCGCGTGGTCTTCGCCGGCGAGGACATGACCGGGCTTCCCGTGCATGCGGTCGCCCAGCGCGGCATCGCCCGCACCTTCCAGCTCTGCCACATCTTCCCCGGCCTCACCGCCCGGGAGAACGTTCGCGTCGCGGCGCAGGCACGGGAGGACGGCCGCTGGCGCTTCCTTGGCGGCGGCGGCGTGCTCGGCCGATCGGCCGTCGTCGCCGACCAGGCGCTGGAGCGGCTCCGCCTCACCCGCTTCGCCGGGACGCCGGCGGGCCTGATGTCCCACGGCGACCAGCGGCTCCTGGAAGTGGCGATGGCCGTGGCGCAGCAGCCGCGCCTCCTGATGCTGGACGAGCCGACCCAGGGCCTCTCCATCGAGGAGACCGACCGCGCGGTCGAGATCCTGAAATCCCTGCTCGCCGAGGGCGATCTCAGCGTGATCCTGGTGGAGCACGACATGGAGGTGGTGTTCAAGCTCGCCGACGCCATCACCGTCCTGCACCGGGGTCGCGTCATCGCCGATGGGCCGCCCGCCGCCGTCCGGGCCGACGCGGAGGTGCAGCGCGCCTATCTCGGGGAGTCCGAGTGATGCTGCGGCTCGAGGATCTGCACACCTACTACGGCCACGGCCACATCCTGCAAGGCGTCGATCTCGAGGTTCCCGAGGGCAGCATCGCCGCGGTGCTCGGCCGCAACGGCGTCGGCAAGACCACCACCTTGCGCTCGATCATGGGGCTGGCGCCGCCGAGCGCCGGCCGCATCCTGCTCAACAAGCGCGACGTCGCGGGCTGGGCGCCGCACAACGTGGTGCGCGTCGGCGTGGGTTACGTGCCGGAAGGCCGGATGATCTTCTCGGATCTGACTGTCGTGGAGAACATCCGGGTGGCCCAGCGCCTTTCCGCGCCGCGCTGGACCGTCGAGCGCCTCTTCAAGCTCTTCCCGTCCCTGCGGGAGCGCCGCGACAACAAGGGCATGCAGCTTTCCGGCGGCGAGCAGCAGATGCTGGCGCTCGCCCGCGCGCTCGCCACGCGATCCCCGGGTGATCCTGCTGGACGAGCCCTCCCAGGGCCTGGCGCCCCTGGTGGTGGCGGAGCTGACGCGCCTCATCGGCGCGCTCAAGACGGAAGGCGTGACGCTGCTGGTCGTCGAGCAGAACCTCAAGCTCGCCGAGGCGGTCGCCGATGTCGTCTATGTCATGGTCAAGGGCCGCATGGTCTATCAAGCCCCCGTCGCGCAGTTCCGCGGCGAGCGCGAGATGGTGAAGACGAAATATCTGACGCTGTGAGGGTCGACATGAGCGACACATCCGACTTCACCGGCAAGCGCGCCCTGGTCACCGGCGGCAGCCGGGGCATCGGCCGGGCGGCGGCGCTGGAGCTGGCGCGGCGCGGTGCTGACGTCGCCATTCTCTATCGGAACCGCGACGCCGAGGCGGCGGAGACCGAGGCCGCGATCCGCGCGCTTGGGCACCGCGCGCTCGTGCTGAAGGCGGATCTCGCCGACGCCGCCGGCGTGCAGGCGGCGGTGGCGAAAGCGGCGCAGGAGCTGGGCGGCATCGAGGTGCTGGTGCAGGCGGCGGGCGCCATGGGCGCCTGGAGCGAGGCGGCGGAACTGTCGATCGAGGAGTGGGATCGCTATCTCGCCGTCGATCTCTCCGGCGCCTTCTACGTCATCAAGGCGGCGTTGCCGCATCTGCGCAAGGCCGGCGGCGCCGTCGTCGCGATCTCCTCGATCGCGGCGCAGATGTGCCAGGCGCGGAACGCCCAGGGCGCCGTCGCCAAGGCCGGGCTCGAGGCGCTGATCCGGGTGGTGGCGCGAGAGGAAGGCCGGCGCAACATCCGCGCCAATGCGGTGGCGATCGGATTGACCGACACCGACATGGGCCGCGCCGCCTTCGCGGAATGGGGACCGGAGACCACCGAGCGCGTCATCCGCGGCATTCCGCTCCGCCGCATCGGCACGCCGGAGGAAGTGGCCCGCGTCGTCTGCTTCCTAGCCGGACCCGACGGCGCCTATATCACCGGCAAGGTGCTGCAGGTGGACGGCGGCCAGATCATCGCGGGCTGAGCCGGAGAGAGAGGCCATGGCATTCGAGACCCGTCTGACAGCTGAGATGTCCCGGCGCTGGCGCGGCGCCGGCCTTTGGAGCGACGAGACTTTTGCCGACGTGCTGGCGCGCCGCGTCAAGCGAGACGCCGGACAAGGAGGCCGTCACCGACGGCACTCGGCGGCTCACCTATCGGGAGCTCTCCCACGGCATCGACCGCATGGCGGCGAGGCTCCGCGGCCTCGGCATCGGCGAGGGCGACGTGGTCGGCATCCAGGTGCCGAACTGGATCGAATTCCCCTTCGTGTTCTTTGCATTGGAGCGGCTCGGCGCGGTGGCAGTGACCGTCAGTGTCGACTTCCGCAGCCGCGAGCTCGAATACATCCTGCGCTTCGCCGGCGCCAGGATGCTGGTGTGCTGCGCCCACTTCCGCGACTTCGATCACCTCGCCATGGCGGAGGAGCTGCGAGGCAAAGTGCCGGAGCTCAAGACCGTGGGCGTGCTGCGGGGCACGCCGCGACCGGGCATGGTGAGCCTCGACGACGTCGCCGCCGGCAAGCGGTCCGCCGGCGAATTTCACCCCGGTGCGGCAAAGCGCCGACACCGTGATGCGCATGGCCTTCACCTCGGGCACGACGGGCAATCCCAAGGGCGTGATGCACAGCCACAACACCACGCTCGCGGCGGCGCGCATCCTTAACGGCGATCTCGGCCTCGGTCCCCGAGATGTGCTGATGACCTGGCTGCCCTGCGGCCTCAACTGGGGCTATCTCACCCTGGTGCAGTCGGTCCTGGCCGGCGGCAAGGCGGTGCTGCAGGAGCGCTTTCGTCCCGCCGGCGCGCTCGATCTCATCGAGCAGGAGCGCGTGACCTATATTCCGACCGCGCCCGCCTCCCTCACCGCGATCCTGCAGGAGCCGGATCTCGTCCGTCGCATGATCTTTCGAGCCTGCGCATCGTCGTGAGCGGCGGTGCCTCGGCGCCGGTAGAGACGATCCGGGAATGGCGCCGCGCGGCGCCCGGCGAGCTCCTGGAGCTGCTGGGCATGCTGGAGACCGGGTATCAAACCTACACAAGACCCGGCGACGATCCCGAGCGCGTCGCGGGCTCGGTGGGTCGGCCCGCGAGCCACATGGGCCTCCGCCTCATCGACCTCGAGGGGCGCGAGGTGCCGCGCGGAGAGGACGGCGAGATCTGCAGCGACGGCCCCTCGGTGCATCTGGGCTATCACAACAATCCCAAGGCCAATGCGGATGCCTTCCTGCCGGACGGCTGGTTCCGCAGCGGCGATCTCGGCATGATCGACGGCGACGGCAATCTCCGCATCGTCGGGCGGCTCAAGGAGATGATCAACCGCGGCGGCATGAAGTTCTTCCCGCGGGAGATCGAGGAGATCCTCTATACGCACCCCAAGGTGCTCTACGCCGCGATCGTGGGATTGCCCGATCCGCGCCTCGGCGAGCGCAACTGCCTCTGCCTGGTGCCGAAGCCGGGCCCGCCCCCCACCCTCGAGGAGCTCGTCGCCTTCCTCGGCGACAGCGTCGCCACATACAAGCTTCCCGAGCGCCTCGAGATCTTCGAGCAGCTTCCCTTCACCCCCACCGGCAAGATCCAGCGCCACGTGCTCGTGCGCGAGGTGACGGCGCGGATCGCGGGCACGCGCTAGATATTTTCCCAGGAGTTCCCATGGACGAACGCTATCGCCGCTTTCAGGGCCTGCTGGTCGACCGGCCGCATCCGAAAGTGCTCCGCCTCACCATGAACCGGCCGGACAAGCTGAACGCCACCGACGCCGCGATGCATTCGTCGCTTGCGACGATCTGGCCGGAGATCGACGCCGATCCCAGCGTCAACGCGGTCCTGATCACCGGCGCCGGCAAGGCGTTCTCCGCCGGCGGCGATCTCGATCTCGTCGACAAGATGATCGCTGATTTCCCGACCCGGATGCATGTCTGGCGCGAGGCGCGCGACATGGTCTACAACATCATCAACTGCAGCAAGCCGATCGTCTCCGCCATCAACGGCGCGGCGGTGGGCGCCGGACTTGTCGTCGCGATCCTTGCCGACATCTCCATCGCCGCCAAATCCGCGCGCCTCATCGACGGCCACACCAAGCTTGGCGTCGCCGCCGGCGACCATGCGGTCATCATCTGGCCGCTGCTCTGCGGCATGGCGAAGGCGAAATACCACCTGCTGCTCTGCGAGCCCGTCACTGGCGAGGAGGCCGAGCGCATCGGCCTGGTCTCGCTCGCGGTGCCCGACGAGGAGCTGCAGCGCCGGTCCCTCGAAGTCGCCGTGCGCCTCGCCGAGGGCGCCCAGAGCGCCATCCGCTGGACCAAATACGCCCTCAACAACTGGCTGCGCAGCGCCGGCCCCAGCTTCGACGCCTCGCTCGCTATGGAATTCCTGGGATTCGACGGCGCCGAGCTGCCCGAGGGCGTGAAGGCGCTCAAGGAAAAACGCGCGCCGAAGTTTCCGCCGGACAGCGTGATCTAGCGGAGTATTTTGCCATCTCCTGATCGCATGCTAACTTAAAAGCAGAGCCGCCGGCACTCGCGGCTTCAGAGAATTAATCGCGATTGGGATTGTGCCCACTGATGTCTCGGCTGCTGATCAAATCCGGCACCGTCGTCACCATGGATCGGGGAATTCCCGACCTGCCCACCGGCGATGTGCTGGTCGAGGATGACCGCATCGTCGCGGTGGCGCCGGTCATCGAGGCCGACGACGCCGAGGTGATCGACGCGGCGCACCGGATCGTGATGCCGGGCTTCGTCAACGCGCATCAGCACACCTGGCAGACCGCGCTGCGCGGGATCGCCGCCAACTGGACGATCCTCGAATACCTCCACAACATGCACGCGGCGGTGGCGCCCGCCTTCACGCCCGAGGACATCCACGTCTCCACATTGGTGGGGGCGCTCAACCAGATCAATTGCGGCACCACCACCCTCGTCGACTGGTGCCACAACAACCCGACGCCGACCCACACCGAGCGGGCGATCGACGCCCTGCAGGAATCCGGCATCCGCGCCGTCTTCCTGCACGGCTCGCCGAAGCCCGATCCCAAGCCGGGCCAGAAGCATTTCAGCGAGATCCCGCATCCCCGCGCCGAGATCGAGCGCCTGGCGCGGGAGCGGCTGCCGTCCCGGGATGCGCTCGTGACCCTGGGCATGGCGGTGCTCGGTCCGGCCTATTCCACCTACGAGGTGAGCCGCGCCGACCTCAAGCTCGCCCGCGAGATGGGCATGCTGGTGAGCCTGCATGTGGGCGGCGGCAAGATGCTGACGCCGGACGGCTTCCCGCGCCTGCTGGCGGAAGGGCTGATCGACGACCGCGTCAACATCGTGCACGGCAACAGCATCGATTTCGAGACCCTGCGCGGGATTACCGGCGCCGGCGGCACCGTCACCGTCACGCCCGACATCGAGCTGCAGATGGGCTATGGCGACTGCCTCACCGGGCCGCTGCGCAAGCTGGGATCCCGCCCGTCCCTCGGCGTCGACATCGAATGCCTGATCGGCGGCGACATGTTCACGGTGATGCGGGTGGCGCTTGCAGGCGCTGCGCCACGCCGACAGCCTGGCGGCCCGGCGCGAGACCGGCATGGGCCCTGACGCGCGTCACCGTCGCGGCGCGCGAGGCGCTGGAGTGGGCGACGATCAACGGCGCCGCCATGGTGGGCCTCGAGCACCGGATCGGCTCCCTGACGCCGGGGAAGCAGGCGGATATCGTGCTGCTGGACGCCGACGCCCTCAATCTTTTCCCGGTCACCGATCCCGTCGCCGCCATCGTCCTCCACGCCGGCATCGCCAATGTGGAGACCGTGCTGGTGGCCGGCCGCGTGGTCAAGCGGGCGGGGAAGCTGCTCTATCCCGACCTGCCGCGCCGGAAGGCCCAGCTCGCCGAGGCCAGCCGGCGGATCGTTTCGACGGTGAGCGATACACTATCATGCACTAATTTTCACCACGGAGACACGGAAGCCACGGAGAAGGAACAATCGCTATGGGCGCGACCGCAGTAAATCCTTCTCCGTGTTCTCCGTGTCTCCGTGGTAAACTTGAAAAAATAATGATCCAAGGGAGGAAGCACATATGAGATCTCGAATTCTGCGCCTACATCCGCGGCCTGATGCTTGGCACGCTGGTGCTGCTCGCGGCCGCCTTGCCGGCGCGCGCCGCCGATCCCATCAAGATCGGCCTCAGCATGTCCTTGACCGGCGGTCTCGCCGGCGGCGGCAAGGCGGCGCTGCTGGCGCTGCAGATCTGGAAGCGAGGACGTCAACGCCAAGGGCGGCTGCTCGGCCGGCCGGTGCAGCTGTCTTCTACGACGACCAGTCGAACCCGTCGACGGTGCCGGGCATCTACACCAAGCTCCTGGAGATCGACAAGGTCGACCTCGTGATCTCCTCCTACGCCACCAACCAGATCGCGCCGGCGATGCCGATCGTGATGCAGCGCAATCTGGTGTTCATGGCGCTCTTCGGCACCGGGGTGAACGACACCTTCAACTATCCCCGCTATTTCCAGATCCTGCCCAACGGCACCGACACCAAGCACGGACCGTCCGAGGGCTTCCTGGAGACGGCGATGACCATGAACCCGAAGCCGCAGACCATCGCGCTGGTGGGCGCCGACGCGGAATACGCGCAGAACTCCCTGCAGGGCGCGCGGGAGACCGTGAAGAAGCTCGGGCTCAAGGTGGTCTATGACAAGACCTATCCGCCGAACACCACGGACTACTCGCCGATCGTCCGCGCGATCCAGGCGACCAACCCCGACGTGGTCTACGTCGCCTCCTACCCGCCGGATTCCGTCGGCATGGTGCGGGCGGCGAACGAGGTGGGACTGAAGCCCAAGATGTTCGGCGGCGGCATGATCGGCCTCGCCTTCACGCCGATCAAGGTGCAGCTCGGCCATCTCCTCAACGGCGTCGTCGCCTATGACGTCTACGAGCCCGTGAAGACGATGAAATTCCCGGGGATCGACGAGTTCCTGAGCCGCTACCAGGAACGCGCCAAGAAGGAAGGCGTCGACCCGCTTGGGCTATTACCTGCCGCCCTTCGCCTATGCGGAAATGCAGATCCTGGCCGACGCGATCACCAAGGTCGGCAGCCTCGACCAGGGCAAGATCGCCGACGACATCCACAAGACCACCTTCCACACCATCGTCGGCGACGTCGCCTTCGCGGCGAACGGCGAATGGGCGAAGCCCCGGGTGCTGTTCGTGCAGTTCCGCGACATCAAGGACGGCGATGTCGAGCAGTTCCGCACCGGCGAGAAGACGCCGATCCTCTATCCCCCGGAATTCAAGACCGGCGATCTCGTCTACCCCTACTCCGACATCAAGCGGTAGGGACTCAAGTCCCGCGCGGCGAAATGCTGATCGCGCACCGCCTCAGGGTGGTGCGCGATCAGATATCAGACAGTAATGGAGCGCATCCATGTGGCAGCCCGCGACCAGCTATCCCGATCCCGCGGTCAGGATCCTCGACCCCAGCTTCCTGAAGTACCGCGTGACGCTCGCGGCGGTGGAGCGCATCGCCACCGGCCTGCGCTGGGCCGAGGGGCCGGTCTGGTTCGGCGACGGGCGCTACCTCTTGTGCAGCGACATCCCCAACAACCGGATCGTGAAGTGGGAGGAGTCGACGGGCGCGGTCAGCGATTTCCGCCGACCCTCCAACAACGCCAACGGCAACACCCGCGACCGCCAGGGCCGGCTCGTCACCTGCGAGCATGACGCGCGCCGCGTGACGCGCACGGAATACGACGGCACCATCACCGTCATCCTCGACCGGTTCGAGGGCAAGAAGCTCAACAGCCCGAACGACATCGTCGTGAAATCCGACGGCTCGATCTGGTTCACCGACCCGCCCTTCGGCATCCTCAGCAACTACGAGGGCCATGTCGACGAGCAGGAGCTGCCCACCAACGTCTACCGCGTCGACGGCAAGACCGGCAAAGCCACGGTGGTGGCCGGCGAGATCAACCGGCCGAACGGCCTCTGCTTCTCGCCCGACGAGAGCAAGATGTACATCGTCGAGTTCCGGCGCCAGCCCGCGCAACATCTGGGTCTATGACGTCGTCGCCGACGGCACCAAGCTCGTCAAGGGCCGGATCCACATCAAGGCCGGCGAGGGCACGCCGGACGGATTCCGCTGCGACGTCGACGGCAATCTCTGGGCCGGCTGGGGCATGGGCAGCAGCGAGCTCGACGGCGTCAGGATCTTCAATCCCGCCGGCGAGCCCATCGGTCACATCGCGCTTCCCGAGCGCGCCGCCAACCTCTGTTTCGGCGGCGTCAAGCGCAACCGCCTGTTCATGGCCGGGAGCCAGTCGATCTACGCGCTCTACGTCAACACGCAGGGCGCGATCGGGGGCTGAGCGCCTACTGCTCCCCGGCCGCGCGCTACTTGCCGCAGACCGGGCAAGCGCATTCGACGCCCGTGGGCTTGTAAGGATGCTGCGTGTTCTTCGAGGGCTTGAGCTCATGATAGATCTCGCACTGCAGCTCATAGGCCTGCTTTGGCGAGTCCGCCCGGACATAGGAGAAGGCGTCGTAGTTGCCCACATGGGTCCTGAGCCGGCTGGCGATATCGTCGTCGGAGCGGCCGGCATAGGGAACTCGCATGACCTGCTCGGGCGTCCGCGTGCCGATGACGTAGGCGCCCGCCGTCTTGCGCGGGAACTCCTCGTCGATGACGGCGCGGGTCAGCTCCTTCGGTCCGATCAGCTCCGGCATGGCCATGCATGAACCTCCCGCTCGACACTGACCGCGCGTCACCAAGATTCGCCGCTTCACTTATCTCCGAATTGAATGTTCTAGCGCTTCGCCACCGCCGGTGCCGAGAGCGCCGCCACATAGCCGCGATTCCAGGCCGGGCTGATCACCACCTCGTCGATGCAGATGTGCCGCGGGCAGGCAGGCGATGTAGCGGATGAGGTCGCCGCAATCCTCCGGCTGCACCATGCGGGCGCGCTCCTCCTTGCTCACCGGCACCGGGCGCTTGTCGAGGATCGGCGTCGCCACCTCGCCGGGACAGACGACGCAGGAGCGGATGCCGTTGACGCATTCCTCCATGTTGATGCTGTGGCTCATGGCGACGACGCCGTGCTTGGCGGCGGTGTAGCCGGGCCCGCTCATCGGACTGACCCAGCGCCCGGCGCGGGACGCCGTGTGGATCAGCACGCCATCCTGCTGCGCCCGCATCATCGGCAGCGCGGCCGCCACGACGTAGAACGCGCTGCTGAGATTGCCCTGGATCAGCTCGTCGATCCCCGTAGGCGTGAGCCGCTTCCAGTCGCGCTCGAGGATGTTGAGGCCGGCATTGTTGACGAGGATGTCGAGCCGCCCCAGCGTCGCCTTGATATAGGCGGCGATCTTCTCCACCGCGGCCGCGCGCATGAGATCGCCGGGCTGCACATGGGCGGTGCCGCCGGTGCGCCGGATCCGCTCGGCAACGCCTTCGAGGGGCTCGCGCCGGCGGCCGGTGAGCACCACCGTGGCGCCCTCGCCGGCGATCGCCAGCGCGGCGGCCTCGCCGATGCCGCTGCCGGCGCCGGTGATCCAGGCGACCTTGTCCTTGAGATGCGGCATTGGCGTCCTCCCCCGAGCGGTGTGGCCGGCGTGATCCGGTCGTCAGCCTAAGGTGCCGATGCCGGCGCTGCAACGCCGGCACCCCGCGCCGTCGCCCTTGGTGAAGACGGCGCGCCGCTCTAGTATTTCCGGCCGCAACTGGCCCGAAGAATGCATCCCACCAGCCCACCGGCGGCGCGGATGCCCGCAAAGGCAGGGAGATCCATGGTGCTGATCCTATTCCAAAATGCCCACCTGCTCGATCCCGAGGCATCCGACCTGCGCGAGGGCATGAGCGTCCTCGTCGAGGGCGACCGCATCCGCGAGGTCTCCGACCGGCCGATCCGCGCCAGCGAGGCGACGGTGATCGATGTCGGCGGCAAGACGCTGATGCCGGGCCTCATCGACGCCCACATCCACGTCTACCTCTCCGAGGTCAATATCGGCCGCATGGCCGAGATGCCGATCAGCCTGATGGCGGCCCGGTCCGGGCCGCTGATGCGGGCGATGCTCGACCGCGGCTTCACCACGGTGCGCGACACCGGCGGCGCCGACTGGGGCATCCGCGAGGCGGTGGAGACCGGGCAGATGGTGGGGCCGCGGCTCTTCATCGCCGGACAAAGCATCAGCCAGACCGGCGGCCACGGCGATTTCCGCAAGCGCACCGAGAGCGACGCGCCCTGCTCCTGCTGCAGCGGCGTCGGATACATCTCTCGCATCGTCGACGGCGTGCCGCAGATGCTGCACGCGGTGCGCGACGAGCTGCGCAAGGGCGCCGACCACATCAAGCTCATGGTATCGGGCGGCGTGGCCTCGCCCCACGATCCCCTGGAGGCGACCCAGTTCACCCGCGAGGAGATCCTGGCGGCGACCGGCGAGACCGCGTCCTGGGGCAGCTACTGCGCGGCCCATGCCTATGGCGCCGACGCGATCCGCCGCGCCGTCGAATGCGGCGTCCGCACCATCGAGCACGGCAATTTCGTCGATGCCGAGACCGCGGCGCTGATGCGGGCGAAGGGCGCCTTCATCGTGCCGACCCTCGTCGCCTACGACGCCATGAAGCGGCGCGGCAAGGACCTGGGATTGCCGCCGGTCAGCCTGGAGAAGAACGAGCGGGTGCTGGCGGCGGGGCTGCGCTCCCTGGAGACGGCCAAGGCCGCGGGCGTGCCAATCGCCTATGGCAGCGACCTCCTGGGCCAGCTGCAGAACGACCAGTCCCGGGAGTTCCTGATCCGCTCGGAGGCGATGGCGCCGATCGAGATCATCCGCTCGGCGACGCTGGTGAACGCGCGCCTGCTGCGGCGGGAAGGCGAGCTCGGCCAGATCAAGCCCGGCGCCTTCGCCGACCTCTTGGTGGTGGACGGTAATCCGCTCAAGGACCTCGGCCTCTTCCAGGACCAGGGCGCGCATCTCTCCGTCATCATGAAGGCCGGCCAGTTCCACAAGAATCGGCTGGCGCGGTGAACCGCGGCGCGTTTTCAGCGACGGCTGGGGCGCTGGGCGCTCCGCGCGGCGGCGGCGCTCTGCTTCGCCATCATGCTGCTGCCGATCGTCTTCGTCTGCTGGATCAGCTTCTTCAGCAACGAGATCCTGTCCTTCCCGCCGGAGGGCTATACCCTCAGGTGGTTCAGCCAGCTCTGGCTGCAGCCGCAATTCGCCGACGGCTTCGTGACCTCCGTCGAGGTGGCGCTGGTCGCGACGGTCGGCGGGCTTGCTGCTGGGCATTCCCGCGAGCCTTGCCCTGGTGCGCGCGGAAATGCCGGCGCGGGAGCTGCTCAACACGCTCCTGCTGTCGCCGTTGGTGGTGCCGGCGATCGTCATCGGCACCGCGCTCTATCTCTTCTTCGTCGACGTCGAGATCGCCACTGAATGGCCCCTGACAGGGGCAGTGGCAGGATTGGGGCTCGGCCATATCCTCATCAGCATTCCCTGGACCGTGCGCCTCATCGCCGCCAACCTCGTCGGCATCGACCGCACGATCGAGGAGGCGGCGATGAATCTGGGCGCCAGCCCGCTGCAGACCCTGATCAAGGTGACCTTGCCGGCGATCCGGCCCGGCGTGGTGGCGGCGGCGCTCTTCAGCTTCGCCGTCTCCTTCGGCAATCTGGAGCTGTCGCTGTTCCTGGTGGGACCGGGCACCACCACGCTGCCGATCGCGATCCTGCAGTACCTGGAATGGAAGATCGACCCCACCATCGCCGCGGTGTCGCTGATCCAGATCGTCATCGTCATGGCGGCGATGGTGGCGACCAACCGCTTCGTGCGCCTGAGCCAGGTGGTCTGAGCCGATGTCGAGCGTCCGTCTGCAGTCCGTTACCAAGCGCTTCGGCGAGCACGTCGCGGTGAAGGAATTCTCGCTCGAGATCGCCGAGGGCGAGTTCCTGGTCCTGCTGGGGCCCAGCGGCTGCGGCAAGACCACCACGCTCCGGATGATCGCGGGCTTCGTCGAGCCGAGCGGCGGCCGCATCTTCTTCGGCAATCGGGAGGTGACGGAACTGCCGCCCCATCGCCGCAACACCGGCCTGGTGTTCCAGGGCTACGCGCTCTTCCCGCATCTGAGCGTCTTCGAGAACATCGCCTTCGGCCTCAAGATGCGGAAGCTCGATCCGCGCCGAGGTGGAGCGGCGGGTGCAGGAGGCGCTGCGCCTGGTGCGCCTGGACGAGCTGGGCGCGCGCATGCCGCGCCAGCTCTCCGGCGGCCAGCAGCAGCGGGTGGCGCTCGCCCGCGCCCTGGTGATCGAGCCGGAGATCCTGCTGCTGGACGAGCCGCTCTCCAACCTCGACGCCAAGCTCCGCACCGAGGTCAGGGTGGAGATTCGCCAGCTGCAGCGCCGCCTCGGCCTCACCACCGTCATGGTGACCCACGACCAGGAGGAGGCGCTCTCGGTCGCCGACCGGCTGGTGGTGATGAAGGACGGCGAGGTGCAGCAGATCGGCACTCAGCGCCAGCTCTACAACGCCCCCTGCAATGGCTTCGTCGCCGACTTCATCGGCCGTACCAATTTCTTCGCCGGCGCGGTGACGGCGACCCGCCCGCTTTCGCACCGAGAGCGGCCTCGAGATCGCGGTGCCCGCGGCGGCGGCGGCCGAGCGCCTGCTGGCGCTGCGGCCGGAGCGGGTCCGGCTCGGTCCCGCCGGCGACGGCGCCAACGCCTTCCGCGGCACGGTGGAGTTCGTGAGCTATCTCGGCGCCACCACCGAATATTCGGTGCGCCTCGCAAGCGGCGATCTCGTCGCGGTGGAGATGCACAACACCAGGCCCGATGGCGCGGCTCTCCCGGATGTCGGATCCGCCGTGGAGATCGCCTGGGACCCGGACTCCTGCCAGCTCATTGCGTGAGCCCGATCACATCAACGACGTCGCGACCAAACAGGGAGACCCAACATGAAAAAGCCCACGACCGCGAAATCCCCGCTCCTCCTGACCCGGCGCCGGCTGCTGCAGAGCACCGCCGCCGCCGGCGTCGCCGCCATGGTAATGCCGCGCCAAGCACAAGCCGCCGGCAAGGTGATCGTCGGCACCTGGGGCGGCGATTATCAGAACCTGATCCAGAAGAACATCGCCGCGCCTCTGCTCACGCCCAAGGGCATCGAGACCGTCTACGACACCGGCAACGATTCGCCGCGCAAGACCAAGATGCTGGCGGAAGCGCGCCTGCCGCGCGGCAGCATGGACATCTCCGCGCTCTCCCGCGCCGGCAGCTATGAGATGTACAAGGCCGGGACGCTGCTCGAGCTCGACATGAGCAAGATCCCGAACGCCAAGAACCTCATCAAGACGATCTCCGTCCCCTATGCGATCCCGCACATCTTTTCCGGCCGCGTCATCCTCTACAATCCCAAGTATGTGACCGAGAAGCCGACCTCCTACAACGACCTCTGGAACCCGAAATACAAGGACCGCATCGGCGTCATCGACATCCAGTACCAGACCACCATTGAATCCGCGGCGATGATCGGCGGCGGCAGCCTCAGCAATTTCGAGCCCGGCAAGGCCAAGCTGATGGAGCTGAAGAAGCTCGGCTGCAAGGTGATGCCAACCAATGAGGCGATGGCGGCGGCGCTCAAGACCGAGGACATCTGGATGTGCATCATGTGGAAGGCGCGCGGCGTCATGTGGCAGAACGCCGGCGTTCCCGTGGAGATCGCCGCGCCCAAGGAAGGCGTCGTCACCTATATCTCCGACTTCACCATTCCCAAGAACGCGCCCGACAAGGACAACGCCTACGCGTTCCTGAACGCCATGCTCGATCCCAAGCCCCAGGAAGGCTTCATCGAGGACATGGGCTACAACCCCACCGTCACCGACGTCGAGCCCACGAGCGCCATGGCCAAGCGCGTGGGATTCACCGCCGCGGAGCAGGCCAATCTCAAGGTGGAGGATTACGACTACCTCGCCAAGAACGACGCCCAGCTCAAGGAGTGGTGGGACAAGGAGTTCAAGGCCTGACGCGCCGTCGAGGCAAGCTCTCCGCCGCGGCACTGGTGGGGCCGGCGACGATCTTCGTCGTCGTGCTGCTGCTGGTGCCGCTGGCGATCCTGGCGCGCTACAGCCTGAACCGCTTCGTGCCTGGGCAGTTCATGGTGGAGGCGCTGACGGCGGAGAACTACGTCAAGGTCTTCGCCGATCCCTATTATCGGAATGTGTTGTTCCTGACTGCGGGCATCGCGGCGCTCACGACCGCGCTCTGCCTTGTCGTCGGATATCCTGCCGCATATCTGCTGGCGCGCATGCAGTCGCGCTTCAAGAGCTGGGCGATCCTGCTGGTGGTGATGCCGCTCTTCGTCGGCAACGCGGTGCGCGCCGCCGGCTGGATCGTGATGTTCGGATCGAAAGGCGCGCTCAACGCGGCGCTCATCTGGCTGGGCCTGATCCAGGCGCCGCTCGACATCATGTATACGCCCCTCGCCGTCATCGTCGGCATCGTCGGGTTCAACCTGCCCTTCATGGTGCTGACGCTCCAAAGCGTGATCGAGGGCATCAATCCCGCCCTCGAAGAGGCCGCCATGGGCATGGGCGCAGCGCCGCTGAAGGCGTTCTGGAAAATCACGCTGCCGCTGTCGCTGCCGGGCGTGGTGGCGGGCTCGATGCTCTGCTTCATCCTGGCGATGAACGCCTACGCGACGCCGGTGCTGCTGGGCGGTCCGCGCTTCCAGATGATGGCGCCCCTGGTCTATACCCAGATCTCCGAGCAGGCGAACTGGCCCCTCGGCGGCGCGCTTGCCTTCGTGCTGATGGCGGCGACCTTGGTGCTGACGGTCGGCGCCAACACGCTCGTGCAGCGCCGATATCGCCGGCGCGGCGTCGTGTAGCAGTTACCCCCACACCTCCCGCGCGGTCTCGACGATCAGGCTGAGCTTGCGGATCTCGTCGTCGACCGTGAGGTTGTTGCCTTCCACCGTGCTGGAGAAGCCGCATTGCGGCGAGAGCGCGAGCTGCTCCAGCGGGCAATAGCGCGCGGCCTCGTCGATGCGGCGCTTGAGGTCGTCCTTCTTCTCGAGCGCGCCGTTCTTGGTGGTGACCAGGCCGAGGACCACCATCTTGCCCTTGGGCACGAAGCGCAGCGGCTCGAAGCCGCCGGAGCGGGCGTCGTCGTATTCGAGGAAGTAGCCGTCCACCTTGAGCTCGCCGAAGAGCGCCTCCGCCACGTGGTCGTAGCCGCCGGCCGCGACCCAGGAGGAGCGGAAATTGCCGCGGCACATATGCGTGCAGACGGTCATGCCGGCGGGCTTGTTGGCGAGCGCGGAGTTGATCAGCTTGATATAGGTCAGGTGCTGATGCTCGCCCTCGCCACCGAGCTTGGTGATGTACTCGCGCTGCGCGGGATCGTTGAGATAAGCGAGGCTGGTGTCGTCGAGCTGCAGATAGGTGCAGCCGAGCTTGGCCAGCGCCGCGATCTCCTCCGCATAGACGCGGCCGAGATCGGTCCAGAACGGCTCCATCTCCGGATAGACGGCGGCGTCGATGGCGGCGCGGCCGCCGCGGTAGTGCATCATGCTGGGCGACGGGATGGTGAGCTTGGGCGTCGCCTTCGCGACCGATTTCAGGAAGGCGAAATCCTCGCCGAAGATGGTCTTCTTCAGCGTGAGCTTGTCGACGATGCGCAGCGCCGCCGGGGTGAACTCGATCACGCCCTTCTCGTTCCGGAACTGGACCTTGAGATTGTCCTGCACTTTGGTCACGCCGCCGATCTGGTAGAGGAAGTCCATGTGCCAGGACGCCGCGGCGGAACTCGCCGTCGGTGACGGATTTGAGGCCGGTCTGCTCCTGCAGCCGCACCACGTCGCGGATCGCCTTGTCCTCGATCTCGCGAAGCTCGGCGGCGGAGATCTCCTCGCGCTTGCGCCGCTCGCGGGCGTCGAGGAGCGCCTGGGGGCGCAGCAGGCTGCCGACGTGATCGGCGCGGAAGGGTGGCGTCGTACGCTGGGTCATCAGGGCTTCCCTCTTTCCTTTTAGTTACATCCGGAGCGCGACCGGCAGGACCGGCCGCTCGCGGCGGTCCGCGATCGCGGGGATCTTCGACTGGAACAGCACGTTGTTGTCCCGGGCGGCGAGCGCATGCTCGCGCATCAAGGCCTCGGCGCGGGCGCCCTGGCGCTGGCGGAGCGCGTCGAGGATGGCGCAGTGCTGCTGCTGGGCGCCGAAGAGCACGTCGCGGTGGCGACGCCGCAGCACCGGATCCTCGCTGTCGCCGCCCACCAGCGCGCCCGCCGAGGCGAAAGGAAGTGTGTCATTCAGCGAGAGCGCGTGGGCGAGCGCCTGATTGCCGCTGGCCTCGACGATGAGGCGATGGAAGAGCTCGTTCATCCCTGCCCAGCGCTGATCGCCGTCGGCGGGCCACTCGGTGCGCTCCACGATCGCCTCGCCTTCGGCGATGCAGGCCTCAAGGCGCCGCACCACCTCGGAATCGAGGCCGCTCTCGGCGACCAGGCGCGCCGCCATGCCCTCCAGCGTACCGCGCAGCTCGATCGCGTCGAGGATGTCCTTGAGGGTGAATTCCCGCACCAGGAAGCCGCGGGCGCCGGCGGCGGTCAGCAGCCCTTCCCGGGCCAGCACGGCCAGCGCGTGGCGCACCGGCGTGCGGGAAACGCCGAGTCGCTCAGCGAGCGCTACCTCGGCGACCCGCTGCCCTGGCGCCAGCTCGCCACTCAGGATCAGTTCGCGCAGTTTGAGAACAAGGCGGCCGCCTAGTGCCATCTTCGGCAATCTCCTCCTAGCGGAACGGTGTGAACGCCGCCTCTATTGTATCCATATCTCCTCATGACGGGATACGTGGTCAAGAATTTCCGCTCGTATTTGCTCAGAAAACCGGGCAATCCTGCTGTCTCTGGATACCAAGAGAGAAGGATTGTATCCAAAGCGTTTTCTGTCCCGGTCTTGCCCACCTCTTAATGGGCATTTTCCCACTATCTTGCCCACTATCGTGATGGGCGAGTTTGTGGTTGACGATGGGCGACTACCAGCCTGGAATGGTTCTGGAACGGACAAAGAGCGCCCACGATAACGGGCCGATCGGGAGGACGCCTTGAGCAGCGAAGCGCTCCTGCGCGAGATCTCTGAATACTGCCGGCAGGTCGGCATGGCGGAATCGACCTTCGGCCGGCTCGCCGTGAACGACGGCAAGCTGGTGAGCCGGCTCCGCTTCGGCGGACGGGTCACCACCGAGACAGCGGAGCGCGTGCGCGCCTTCATGACGCCGCGCGACCGCGAGCACGCGGTCGTCCCCGCGCCGCGCGCGATCAACGGCACTGCTGGCCTGCCGCACCGATCCGGCGCGCCGGCCGCGGCGGCGGAAGTTGCCGGTGCCGAGCGCGGCTTCCGCTTCTACGACAACCGCCAGAAGTACCTGCTGTTCGTCACCACCTGCAGCGAGAAGTGGGTGGTGGCGCAGCGCGTCACCATGGAGCTCGCCAACATCCATCCGCGGCCGCCGGCGGTGCGCATCTTCGATGCCGGCATGGGCGACGGCACGGTGCTGGCCCGCGTCATGCGCGCCATGCACAACCAGTTCGCCGACCATGCCGTTCTATATCGTCGGCAAGGAAATCAGCCTGGAGGACGTGCGCCTCACCCTGGAGAAGATGCCCGACCGGTTCTTCGAGCATCCCTCGACGGTGCTGGTCATCACCAACATGTACTACGCCGAAGCGCCGTGGCTGACGCCGAAGTCGATCACCGCCGCCACCAGCCTCGTCTGGCACGAGGTGAGCCTGCTCGGCAACACCGGCCACGCCTTCGAGGAGCAGATCACCGCGCTGCAGCCGTTCCTGTCGGAACATTGGCGCGCCAAGGCAAGTCCCACCACCGGCAATCCGATCTACGAGAAGCCGGTGGTGCTGGTGATCTACCGCGAGGATCACAAGTTCCTGCTGGACCAGGTGCGGCCCCGCCGGGGCGCCGCGCGAGCGGACTACGATCTCGTCATCGCGTCCCAGCCCTATCGCGCCCGCGCCTCCGTCGAGTTCAAGGCCAGCAAGGTGGTGGCGCCGCTGGCGCGCAGCCTGGCGCCGGGCGGGCGCCTGATCGGCATCCATTCCCATGGCAACGACCCCGGACTGGAGATCATCCAGAACATCTGGCCGGGGGAAAATCCCTTCACCACCGACCGCCATCAGCTGCTGCGCGCGGTGAAGACCGAGCTCGGCGTCGCCGGCCGCGACCTCAACTTCAACGCCTATGCGGACGCCCGCTCGCTCTTCCGCTACGACATGCACACGCTGCCGACGGAGATCAGCCAGAGCATCGGCACCTCGACCCTGTTCGCCGCCTGGAACGCCGCCATCTACGTGGCGCAGATCGAGGATCAGCGCCTATCCGAGGTGGTGCACAGCGGCGCTTATCTCGACGCCACCAAGGAGGTCCTGCAGAAGCACGGCGGGCTCTGGTTCTGGGATGAATCCTACGTGATCTCCCGCAAGCGGGATTCCGCATGACGCCCGCGAGCGCGACCATCCCGCTGCACCGCGCCCGCGCCGGTGAGCGAGCGGATGACGGCGCTGATGCGTGGCTCCTCCGTCGAGATCTCCGCGCGCGACCATGCGGTCCTTGATGCGCTCGCCGAGATGCTGGAGCCCGGCGCCACCGTCTACATCAATCATGCGGCGGGCGACACGCATCATGGGATCGTCGACGCCGCGGCCCGCCTCCGGCGCGCGGGCTTCGCGCCCGTGCCGCATATCGCCGCCCGGCGGCTCGCGAGCTTCACCCAGCTCAAGGAATTCCTGGCGCGCGCCAGCGGCGAGGCCGGTGTGGAGGGAGTTCTCGCCATCGCCGGCGATACCGACCAGCCGGCCGGGCCTTTCCACAGCAGTCTCGCGATCCTGGAGACCGGTCTCCTGCAGCAGCACGGGATTCGCCGCGTCGGTATCGCCGGCTATGCCGAGGGCCATCCGCGGATATCGGCCGCCGATCTCGACGCGGCGCTTCGCGCCAAGCTCGCATTGGCGCATCGCAGCGGCCTCGAGCCTTACATCGTCACCCAATTCTGCTTCGAAGCCGCGCCCATCCTGGCCTGGCTGCAGCACCTCGCCGACGAGGGATTCGACGTTCCCGTGCGCGTCGGCCTCGCCGGACCCGCCAGCATCGCGAGCCTCGCCAAATTCGCCATCCGCTGCGGCATCGGCGATTCGATCCGCTCCCTGCTCGGCCGGCAGGCGGCGATCGCGCGGCTCGTCACCGAGGCAGGACCGGAGCCGGTGATCTCGGCGCTGGCGACGGAGCGACGGCCGGCGCTGCTGGCGGGGCTGCACTTCTTCACCTTCGGCGGCACGGCGCAAACCGCCGCCTGGCGTCGCGCCTGCATCGAGGGCGGCTTCGCCGACGCCTCCCAGCGACCAGGATTCGATCCCCGCCGCTAGACATCCCCTCTGCCAGGACCGAGTATGGCGACGGGCGATCCGCGCGCCCCCCGTGTCTCGTCTCCGCGGCATCCGTCGTCCCTTGCATGAAAACCTGCGTGCGCGCGTGAGCCCCGACAGCCAGCACCGAGCGGAGGGCGAGCTCAGATCCCGGCTCGCGAACGGCGACTTCGTCGTCACCGCCGAGCTGACGCCGCCAGTCGCTACCGACCCGCGCCCGTTCCTCGAGCGCGCGACGCGCCTCAAGGGTCTGGTGGCAGCGCTCAACGTCACCGACGGCGCCGGCGCCAAGGCGCATCTCTCGAGCCTGGTGGCGGCGCATCTCGTGCAGGGGGCCGGCGTCGAGCCGATCCTGCAGATGACCTGCCGCGACCGCAACCGCCTGGCCTTGGAGGCGGACCTGCTGGGCGCGATGGCGCTCGGCATCCGCAATGTCCTGGTGCTGAGCGGCGACGATCCCAAGAAAGGCGATCAGCCCGAGACCAAGCCGGTCTTCGATCTCGACAGCCGCGGCTTGATCGCGCTCGCCCATCGCATGCGGACGGAGCGCAAGCTGCCCTCGGGCACCGAGATCAAGGGCCCCGTCGACCTGCTGCTGGGCATGGCGGACGCTCCCGTGGATCCGCCGGCGGGCTGGCGGCCGGCCGGGCTCATCGCCAAGGCCGATGCCGGCGCCGATTTCGCCCAGACCCAGTTCTGCATGGATGCGGGCATCGTCCGCCGCTACGCCGCGGCGCTCGCCGATCTCGGCGTTGCCCAAAGAGTGGGCATCCTCATCGGTGTGGCGCCGATCCCCTCGGCGCGCTCGGCGCGGTGGATGCAGAGCAACCTCTTCGGCACCATCATTCCCGACGCGATCGTGACCCGCCTGGAGCAGGCCGCCGACCCCGCCCGGGAAGGCCGCCGGATCTGCATCGAGCTGATGCAGGAGCTGGCGGAAATCCCCGGCATCGCCGGCGCCCATGTGATGGCGCCACAGAACCCCTCGGCGATTTCAGAGGTGATCGCGGCTGCGGGGCTTGCTGGAAAGAAGCGGGCCAAACTTAGCTGACCTGCAGATCGGCGATGCGTCCTTCGACGCGCCGGAATATTCGAAAACGCTTCGCACATCCGATCTCCACGCATTCCGAAATAGCTGTTGTCAGCGCCCGGCCCGGCGCCGAAGCTTGACGGCACGTGATAGAGGAGATCCCGCATGCCCGCTGCACATCGCCCGACCGTGATGGGAACGCGCCACATGGTGGCGGCCTGCCACTACCTGGCGGCGGAGGCCGGGTTCAAGATCCTGGAGGCGGGCGGCAATGCGATCGATGCGGGCGTCGCCGCGGGAATCGCGCTCGGCGTGGTGCAGCCGGAATATGTCGACGTCGCCGGCGTGGCGCCGATCATTCTCTATTCCGCGCGGGATCGCGAGGTCATCACCATCAGCGGCCTCGGCACCTGGCCCAAGGCGATCGACCGCGACTACTTCCAGCGCAAGCACGGCGGCAAGATCCCGCGCGGCATCCTGCGCACGGTGGTGCCGGCGGCGCCCGATGCCTGGATCACCGCGCTGGAGCGCTACGGCACCATGAGCTTCGGCGAGGTGGCGGCGTCCGCGATCCGCTTCGCCCGCGACGGATTTCCCGTCTATCCCCTGATGAACGAGATCATCGGCGAGCACGAGGCGGAGTATCGCGACTATCCCACCAGCGCTCCGATCTACCTGCCGAACGGCCGGGTGCCGATGTCGGCGACATCTTCGTCCAGGCCGATCTCGCCCGCACCTTGCAGCACATGGCGGATCAGGAGGCGCGTCGCGCCAGCCAAGGCCGCGAGGCCGGCCTCCGCGCCGCGCGCGATGCCTTCTATCGCGGCGACATCGCGGCGGCGATCGTGAAATTCCAGAAGGAGAACGGCGGCCTGCTCAGCGCCGAGGATCTGGCGGAGTACCGCTCCGGCGTCGAGCCGCCGGTGCACACCAGCTTCGGCGACATCTCCGTCTACGGCTGCGGCCCCTGGTGCCAGGGCCCGTCGCTGCTGCAGGCGCTCAATCTCGTGGACGCCGGCGAGCTCAAGAAGCTCGCGCCACAACTCGCCGGAATATCTGCATCACCTCGCCGAGGCGGTGAAGCTGGCCTTCGCCGATCGCGACGCCTATTTCGGCGATCCCCGCTTCGTCGAGGTGCCGATGGACGCGCTGCTGTCGCCGGAATACGCGGCCGAGCGCCGACGCATGATCCGCCCGGACCGGGCCTGGCCGGAGATGCCGCCGGCCGGGAACGCGGGACGAGCTCGGCATGGCGGCGGCACCTCGCCCCGTGCCGAAACCGGAGCCGATCTGGCAGGCGCCCGAGCTCGACACCTCCTACGTCTGCGTCGTCGACCGGCAGGGCAACGTCTTCTCGGCGACGCCCAGCGACGGCTCCTACAACGCGCCGGTGGTGCCCGGCCTCGGCATCATCGCCTCCTCCCGCGGCAGCCAGAACTGGGCCGATCCCGATCATCCCTCCGGCGTCGCGCCCGGCAAGCGGCCGCGGCTCACGCCCAATCCGGCGCTCGCCATCAAGCCCGGCCATTTCGTGATGCCCTTCGGCACGCCCGGCGGCGACGTGCAGACCCAGGCGATGCTGCAGGTCTTCCTCAACATCCACGTCTTCGGCATGGACCTGCAGGCGGCGGTGGAAGCGCCGCGCTTCGCCTCCTACAGCTTCCCCTCCTCCTTCGAGCCGCATTCCTATTACCCTGGCCGCCTCAACATCGAGGGCCGCATCGGCGAGGCGACCGGCAGCGCGCTGGCGAAGCTCGGCCACAAGGTCGAGCGCTGGCCGGAGTGGACCTGGCTCGCCGGCAGCGTCTGCACCATCCTCGCGGATCGCAAGCGCGGCCTGATCTCCGGCGCCGCCGATCCGCGCCGGCCTGGCTACGCGGTGGGCTGGTGAGAGCGATGGGTCCAGGCTGGAAGATCGCGCTGGCATCTCTGGCCGCGCTTTCGATCGCGGCGCCGGCAGCCGCCCAGACCCTGGTGGTGGGCGCGCGCTCCGAGTTCGTGATCGATCCGCATTTCATGTTCGTGGGCCCGAACATGGCGGCGGCGCGCTATGTCTTCGATACGCTCGTCGACCGCGACGTGGACGCCCGGCCGTCGCCGGGCCTGGCGCAATCCTGGAAGCTTCTCGACGACGAGACCTGGGAGCTGAAGCTCAGGCCCGGCGTCGTCTTCCAGGACGGCACGCCCTTCACTGCCGCCGACGTCGCCTTCAGCATCGCGCGGATTCCGACGCTCCCCAACAATCCCGGCCCCTATACCCCGAACCTGCGCTCCATCGCCAAGACCGAGGTGGTCGATCCCCTCACGATCCGCTTCCATACCGACAGCCCCGATCCCGTCATTCCCGGCCAGATGACCAACATCTTCATCGTCTCGGCGAAAGCGGCGGCGGGGGCGACATCGGCGGATTTCGCCTCCGGCAAGGCGGCGATCGGGACCGGCCCCTTCAAGCTCGAGAAATTCGTCCGCGGCGAGGGCATGGAGCTGGAGCGGAACGATCATTTCTGGGGCAAGCCCTCGCCCTGGCAGCACATCACCGTCCGCGTCATGACCAACGACGGCGCGCGGATCGCCGCGCTCCTGGCGGGGGACGTCGACCTCATCGAGGACGTGCCGCCGGAGCAGATCGAGACCTTGCAGAAGAGCGGCAAGGCCAATGTCTTCGCCCGCAGCAGCGACCGCGTGATGTATCTGCTGCCGAATGTGGGCGCCGAGAAGCTGGCGCTGCTGACCGATGCCGACGGCAACCCTCTCGACAAGAATCCGCTGCGCGACCCCCGCGTCCGCCACGCGATCTCCAAGGCGATCGACCGCAAGGCGCTGATCGACCGCGTGCTCTATGGCCAGGGGATCGCCGCCAGCCAGATCGTTCCCGAAAGCTTCGGCGGCTACAATCCCGACCTCAAGGTGGAGGCCTATGATCCCGCCGGCGCCAAGCAGCTGCTGGCGGAGGCAGGATATCCCCGGGGGTTCGGTCTCACCATCGGCTGCACCAACGACCGCTATGTGAATGACGCCCGGATCTGCCAGGCGCTCGGCCAGATGCTGAGCCGCGCCGGCATCGCAGACGAAGGTACAGACCTCGCCGGGCGCGGTGTTCTTTCCCATGATCAAGAACGGCATCAACCCGCTGCCCATCGTGCTCTACGGCTCCTCCAGCGGGTCGACCCGGGACGCGACCCATGTGCTGTCCCTGGTGCTGCACAGCAACGATCCCAAGCATGGCTTCGGCGCCAGCAACCGCGGCGACTTCCGCGACGCCGGCCTCGACAAGCTGATCGAAGGCGCGGTCTTCGGCCTCGACGCCAGCCGCGAGGACAAGCTCAAGGCGGCGATGGCCATGGGCATCGAGCTCGGCGCCGCCATCCCGCTCTACAACCAGATGACCATCGCCGCGGCCCGCAAGGGCATCGCCTTCACGCCGCGGATGGACGAGCAGCTGGTCGCAACCTACGCGCGGCCGGAGAAGTGAGGACGGATCGACCGATGTGCGTCCTTCGACTCGGCCGCTACGCGGTCGGCTCAGGATGAGGCGATTTTCTTCCTGCCATACACAATGCTCCTCATCCTGAGCCGCGTGCGAAGCACGCGAGTTGAAGGACGCAGGATAGCAATGCAGCCACTTCTCACCCGAGCGCGCGGTCGATGCTATCGCGCAGTCGGTAATAGCTCCCCACCAGGGGCAGGAACCAGGGATTGCCGGTGTAGAGCGCGCGACCGGGCAATGTCAGATCCTCGAAGGCGGAGACCCGGTTGCCGCCGCCGGCGATCTTGCGGCCGATCTGGCGGCCGAGATAGGTCATCATGGCGACGCCGCTGCCGTTGCAGCCGAGCGCGTAGTGCATTCCGCTATCCTCGCCCATGTGCGGGAGGTAGTCGAAGGTAAAGGCGACATTGCCGGTCCAGGCATGGGTGACGCGCGCGTCCTTCAACTGCGGGAACCGCTGGGTCATGAAATCGTGCAGGATCGGCGCGCTCACCTCCGGCGGCACCTGGGTGAAGCGGGCGCGGCCGCCGAACAGCACGCGCTTGCCGTCCGGCGAAAGACGGTAATAGCAGAGCACGCGAGGCGTATCGCTGATGGTGCGGCGGTTCGGGATCAGGCTCCGCGCGAGATCGGTCGGCAGCTCCTCGGTGGCGATGATGTGGCTCGCCAGCGGAATGATCCTGCGCTTGAGGCGCGGCGTCGCATCGCCGGTGTAGCCGTTGGTGGCGATCACCACCTCCTCGGCGGCGACCTCGCCGCGGGATGTGGCGAGACGGAACGCGCCGCGGCGGCCGCCGATCGCCGTGACGTCGGCGCGAGCGACGAGGTGGACGCCCTGGCGCCGGCAGGCCTCCAGCAATCCCTTGTAGTAGAGGGCCGGATGCAGCGCACCGGCGCGGTCGATCAGCAGGCCGCCATGATAGAAGTCGCTGGCGATCTCCTCGCGCTGCCGATCCCGCGGCAGCAGCCGCGCCTGGGAGCCGGCGTCGCGGTTGAGCGTCTCGACCCGCGCGGTCAGGGCCGCGTAGTGTCGCGGGGTATAGGCGCCGACAAAGCGGCCTCGGCGCTCCCAGCGGCAATCAATGCTCTCGCGCCGGATGACGTCTTCAAGAAACGTGAAAGACTCGGAGGCATCGGCGAGCAGGGCCGTCGCCAGCCCCGCGCGCGCCACCGCATCCCGGGGCATGCCGGAGCCGTCGAGGCCCTTGCCGATATTGACGCCGCCGCTGACCTGGCCGCCGTTGCGGGTGCTGGCGCCGAAGCCGAAGTCCTGCGCTTCCAGTACGCAGGCCTCGATCCCGTTCCGCCGCAGCTCCAGCGCCGCATTGAGCCCGGCATAGCCGCCGCCGACGATGGCGACGGAGATCTGCGCCGGCGGGTCCTCGCTCGGCGAGCGCACGGGCTCCCAAGCCTCCCACCAATAGGGCTTGGCCTTGAACTCCGGATGGAAGACGTCGCGCCCGGCAACCATCGGCCGAGTATGCCGGGCCGCGCGCAAACGGGATAGGGAGCTCGGCGGCGGACGCCGATTGACGCCCGCCGCACGAAGCTCAGCCGATCACGGATTGATCGCCATGGCGATCAGATCGGCGATGCCGAATTGCCGCTGCCGGTTCGGCGCCCAGCTCGGATCCTGGGACAGGTAGGAGTGGCTGTCGCCGAGCATCAGCCCGACGAAGGTCTCCGTGACGATCCTGCCGCCGACGGGCCCGAGATGGATCGGCGTGTCGTCCTTCTTGAACTGCTGCTGCGCCTCGGCGAGGACGTAATACCAGAGCGGCGCCTTGCCCTCGAACTCGTGCCCGACTTTCGGCAATGCCACGATGCTCTTGTTGGTGTGCTGGTTGGCCTCGGTCGCCTTGCCCACCACCAGCTTCTCGTCGCTGAGAGGCGCCATCCCCATGGCGCGCGCCACGTCCTGGCCGGTGGGAAGCCCCATCCGCAGCCCGCGCAGCAGGTTGCGCACCGGCAGCGAGCGCGGCTTGTCGGCGATCTGCACCGGCAGCTTGCCGAGGGGATTCACCAGCGAGCTGTCGATCTTGTAGGACCGCTGCAGCCGGTTGACCCCCAGCTTCGGCGGGTTGTTGCCCATGTCGAAGAACAGGTTCCATTCGACCGCCCAGTTCGAGGGGAATTCGCGGAACCCGTTGAGGGAGCGGTTGTCGTCGCTGGGATCGAAGATGAACTGGCGGCCGTTCACCGGATCCTTCTTGGCCGGCGGCGGCGGGTTCTGGCCGAGGGTCGTGTTGAGCCGGTAGATCGGCCGCACCATGGAATGCCCGAAGCGATAGGCCGCCGTGGTGAACTCGATCGGGATGAACGGCTCGTTCTTGAAGTGATAGAAGTTGAGCTGCGGCTTGTCCTCCAGGATCGACTTGCCGCTCTTCAAGTGCGGCAGCACCGCGTAGAGCGTGTCCTTGCCGACGATGGTCGGCAGGAAATCGTGCACGACGGCATATTGATAGTGCCAGCGCACCGAGACGCTGGATCTCCGGCAAGTGCCAGCCCCTTGTGCTTGTCCACCACCTTGTTGTGGAAGCGCAGCATGGTCGCCTGCAGCTGGGAGACGATGATGTTCTCGTCGTTGCGGGGATCGCCGATCAGCGCGCGGGCGCGGCCGCCGTTCACGGACTGGCTGGCGCGGCAGGTCGCGCGTGCCGCTTGTCGTGGGGATTGCCGGTGAGCGGACGGCCGAGCTGCAGGTGCAGATGGTCGTCCTCGTAGAGATAGGGCTGATCGTCGGGGCCGCGGCCGTAGAGTTGTCGAGGTCGAAGCGCGGCGTGCGGAAATCCACCAGCGCCTCGGGATCATCCTGCTTCTGCAGGCGGCTCGCGGGATCGAAGGTGAGGTCGTGGTCGATGAACTGCCCGAAGTAGGTGTAGCCGGCGCTGATGCCCTGGTTCTCCTCGTCATCGACCTCCGTCTCCGGCGTCGGCGCGTCCTCATGCTCGGCGGTCATCGCCTGGCCGAGCGCCGTCAACGCCTCCTCGCTGAAGCGCGCCGGCGGCAGCGCCCTGAAAATTCGCCCGAAGCGGCCTTCGAAGGTGAGAGATTGATGCGGATGCTCCGCGCCGCGGACACCGCCGTGGGACCGTCCTACACGTTCGCCTGGCATTGAAACCCCCTCTGGTTGAGATGTTGGCGAAAACGCCGGCTTCGTCGATATCGCGCCACCGCCGGTACATCGGCGCCGCTCGCGAGTGGAGTGCAGCAACAGAAATGTTCGAAGCTTCAAGACGCCGTCCCGACCGCGTCCTGCATCCGATAGTAGCGCCGAGACACGCCGCCGATCCAGGTCCGAGGCGATAGCCGTCGCGTCGCACACTCGACATGCGGGCGGATGCCGACACCACGTTGCGTTCCCGCTGTCTCCCATGGTGTTGCAAGAGCGCGGCGACAACCTGTGAACAAGCTCACATCGCAAAACAGCTCGCGCTGATTAGCGTGTGCTTATTGTGTCGCGCGGCGTCAGGCCCGGGCGATGAGCTGTTTCTCCAGCGCCCAGAGCAGCAGCAGCCGTGCCTGCTCCGCCGCGAGTCCGTCCTTCTCGAGGAGCGCCAGGACCGTCGACGATGGCTGCGCCCGCGCACAGATATGACTGAGCCGCAGCAGATCGAAGCGACCGAGCCAGCGCGCCTCGCCGCCGTCGGGGAGACGCACCGCATCCCCCGTCGCGATCCCGCCTTCGAGTGCGAGCGCGCTCCGCAGGATGCGTCCGCGCCAGCGCAGCTTGCCCGGCAGCTCCGAGCAGCCAGCTTCGGCCGCGGCGCGGCGTAGAACTCGCGCAGGAAGGCGAGGTGCCGGCCCTGCTCGGCGGCGACGTAGCGGCGGTAATAGAGGCGCGCCGCCGCGCGCCGCTCCGGATGGTCGCGCCAGCTCCGCAAGGTCGCGGCGGCGGCGAAGGCCGAGCCCAACGCGAAAGAAATCCCGCGCCCGCCAATGGGGTCGTGCGCGAAGGCGGCATCGCCGATAGCAAGCACGCGCGCCCTGATCGGCGCGGCAGCCGCCTGCGGGAAAGCCGGGCGGCGACCGAGAGCGGAAAGCGTGTCGCGCGGCGATACGCCGAGGGCGCCGATCGCTTCCTCCATCCTGTCGTCGCCACGCGGACGCGGCGGCGCTACCACGCCGATGGTGGCGATGCCGTCATGGGCGGCGCAATAGGCCCAGCCGGAAGTGAGCCGCGCCACCCGACCGCCCTCCAACGGCTCCGCCAGCGCGGCGGCGAAGAGATCGGCCTGCATACGTCCGTACTTCACCGTCGGCTGCGACCACGCGGCGCGACGGCCGGTGGCGTCGAGGGCGGCGAAGGCGGTGATCTCGCCGCAGCGAACGCCACCGCGGCTCGGGACCGGCCGCGGCGGCAGACGTGCCACTCGCTCGATCGCCGCGCCGCGCCGCATTGCCTCCGCGAGGACCGCCTCGCGCAGCGCCAGCCGGTCCATATGAAGCGCGCGTCCCGGCCGAAATTCCTCGCTCTCGCCCCAGCGCTGCAGCAGGCCGGTGGCGCGCGCGGAACGCAGTCCGGCGAGGACGGCGCCAAGGCCGAGGGTCTCCAGCAGTGGATATGCCGATGCCGGCAGCATCTCGACGCCGCCGATCTCGTGTCGGTCAACAGCGAGCAGGCGCGGCATGAACCCAAGCTGCAGCAGCCGCAGCGCCGCGCTTGCCGCGGCGATGCCGGCTCCCGCGATCAAGACTTCCATCGCTCACACCGATTGCCGGCTGGTTGTGTCAGCCTACCATTCATATTGCCGCGCCGGTAAGAGCGGGGTCCGGGGGGAACCAATGGCAAGACTTCAGGCGATCTATCTGATGCCGCCCTTTGCGGTGGCACGGCTCGGCGCCAGCGACACGCCGCTCGAGGCCTTCGACTGGGCCGAGGACGAGACCGCGCACGGCGCCGGTCTCACCGTCATCAAGCCGGCGATCAGCCTGGAAATCCTCGCCGACGGCAGCATCCGTCCCTATACGCCCTCGACGATCCGCTTCCGCGACGGACCGGAGAATCTGATCCGTCCGACGGCGCCGTTCTTCGAGCTCTGGGGCAGATTCGAGGATGAACCGGAGCCGCGCCCGCTTACCGCGACGGCGCTGACAGCGCTCGGCGGCAGCCTGCCCCGCGTCAAATACGTGGTGCGCGCCGCCAACCTGAAAGCGGCGCGGCGTACCGGCGATCCCGCCTCGGGCTATGCCGCCGAGGTCACCATCGCCGGCGACGACTTCACGCCGAAGCCGCTCCTGGCGTCGAGCCCGAGCATTCCCGGCACCGAGCCCCTGGTGCGCGCGGAAAAGCCGATCTTCCTCGGCCAAGTGCAGGTGATCCGGCCGCAGCCGGGCGTCAGCGCCACCGTCGATCTCGACGCGCTGCGGCTCCGCATCACGCCGGGCCGCGGCGCGGTCTACGGGCCGCCGCAGGCGACCACCGCCCGCGATCCCGACAGCAACAGTCCGCAGGAATTCGTCATCGTGCCGGAGGCGAACCGGATCCTGAACGACGCCGCCAGCTGGGCGAGCTTCCGCGCCGACGCCACCCGCGAGGGACCAGAGCCCAGCGACACCTATGACCGCGCGCCCGATCCCGCCACCGGCAACTTCCTGGGCCGCAGCCGGGGCGTCGTCGACGATACCTGTGACATGCTCATCGAGGCGTCGGTGGAGATCGGCTCCGCGCTCTTCACCGCCGAGGCGCGCGCCTCCGCGGCACCGCCGCATTTCGCGCCGGACCGGCGGCCGTTCGTGGCGCTCGCCGATGATCTCGCCGACCGCGAGCTGCCGCCCCTTGACGTGAGCGCGCCGGAATCCGCCGACGAGATCGCCGATCTGCTGCGACGCGTGTTCGAGACCGTCGGCATGATCAATCTGGATTCGCTCCGCGCCATGATGGAGGACCGGCCGCTCGGGCAGAACCCGGTGCCGGTAGTGGGTGCGGAGTCGATGACCGCGACGGACCGCCCGCTCGCCGATCAGGTGCCCGACGTGATCCAGGAGAAGGAGCCCGGCCAGGAGCTCGCCTATGCGCCAGTTGCCCATGACGTGCACGGCCAGCTTGCCGACGTCGACGGCATGCTGGCGCTCTTCGCCCGCGAGGGCGACCGGCTGCGCCGCCTGCTGCGGCCTCCCTATGCGCGCCTCAAGGATCTGCCGCAGACCGCGCCGGCGCGGCTCCCCACCGACAAGGCCCTGGGCCCGGCGGTGCTGGCGCCCCGGGAGCGCGATCCCCGGGTCGCGCGCGACCGCCGCCAGGACATGCGGATGCCGCCCTATATGCGCGATTCCGATGCGACGCCGCTGTCGCTGACCTGGCGGCAATACCACGCGGTGATCGATTTCATCGCCCGCCTCGAGCAGGCCGGACCGGCGGAGCGCGCGAGCCTGAGCCCCGCGCTCAGGCACGCGGCAAAGGTGGTGGCGCGCCGGCATGCGGCGGCGGGCCCGGCCGCCCCGAAGCCGAAGCGGAAGCCGAAACCGTCCGCCAAGCCCGCGCGGCGACGGAAGCGCTAGCCATGACCGCGCCACCGTCGCTCCATCTGCTGCCGGGCGAGCCGCCTCTTGTCTTCGTGCCGGCGGGATCGCGGCTCTATGAGATCGATCGCGAGCTGCAGGCGGCGCTGACCGCTGAAAGCCAGGATGCGCTGGCGCGGTTCGACGCCGCGATCGGCGAGAGCGCCCCGCTCGGGCGCGACGTCGGCGATCTCGATGCGCCGCATTCGCTGTCGCTCAACGTGGCCCAAGCCTGCAACCTCGGCTGCGGCTATTGCTACGCGGACAAAGGCCAGTTCGGCGGTCGCGCGCGGGTGATGGCGCGCGAGGTGGCGTTCGCCGCCATCGATCGGCTGATCGATGACGCCGGCGGCGAGCGGGTGACCCTTGGATTCATCGGCGGCGAGCCCTTCCTCAACCCTGACCTCATCCATGCCGCCGTCGACCGTGCCAGCCGCCGCGCCGCCGAGGCCGGGATCCGCATCGGCTTCTCCATCACCACCAACGGGACCGCGCTTACGTCAAGCGATCTCGATCTGCTGCGCGCGCATCCCTTCGCGGTGACGCTGAGTCTCGACGGCGACGCCGAGACCCATGACAGGCATCGGCGGCGCCACGACGGCACCGGCACTTTCGCGGCGATCCTGGAAAGGCTGGCGCCGCTGCTAGCATCGCCAGGGAAGGCCAAGATCGCCGCCCGCGCCACCATCGCCCGCGACGACCTCCGTGTCCACGATCGCATCGAGGCGTTGACGGCGCTGGGTTTCCACGAAGCCGGGGTGAGCCCGGTCCGCACCGGCCCCAACCCGGACCTCGCGCTCCGTACCGAGGATTGGCCGATCTTCCTCGCCGAGATGATCGCCGCCGCCGAGGCCGAGTGGCGACGCGTCGCCGAGGGCGGCGCCCCGCGTTTCGCCAATCTCTGGTCGGCGGTGAAGCAGATTCACCGCGGCAGCGCGCGACCGCTGCCCTGCGGCTCGGCGATCTCTTATGTCTCCCTCAGCGCCGACGGCGGCTACTTCACCTGTCACCGCACCATCGACGACCGCCGTTTCGCCCTCGGCACGGTGGCTACCGGACCCGACCAGGCGGCACGGCAGGAATTCGTCCGCCAGCGGCATGTCGACCGTCAGGAGCCCTGCTCCTCCTGCTGGGCGCGCTACCTCTGCGGCGGCGGCTGCCACGCGGAAGTGGTCGATGCCGGGCGCATGGGCTGCGACTTCATCCGCGGCTGGCTCGAGCACTGCATCCGCGCCTATGACGCCGTGCAGCGGCGCCGTCCCGATCTCCTGACCTGAGAGGCAGCGATGGCCGAGAAGATCTTTCCCCGCAACCTCACCGCCCGCGCCGCGGTCATGATCGCCGGCAATCCCGTTACTACGCGGCTGGAGAGCGGCGTCGGGAACTGCTTTCCCGGCCTGGAGCTCGACCACCGCAATCTCGACCGCCGCTTCTTTCCGGGGCTGGTGTTCAATTTCGGCGGCACCCTCCCGGTGCGTCTGGCAGCGATCGAGCCCAACGATCCGGCGCTCGCGCCGCAGCCCGGAGACGACGACGCGACGGCAAAGGCCATTCCCGCGCTCACGGCGGCGCTCCGCGATCAGCTGAAGCTGCTCGGCCGCAAGCCCGGCGACTGGATTTTGGCGGCGATCGCCCAGGGCGGTCGCTCGATCGACACCGAGGCGACCGGCGCCTACGACGACGGGCTGCAGATCTGGCGGCTGGTGCGCAGCCTCGAGCGGGATCAGGTGACGATCACGCTGCGCCTGGCGGCGGACATGCCGACCGGTCCCCATGGCAAGGGGCCGCGGGTCGTCCGGCTCACCCATTTCCGCCGGCGCTACATCGATCCCGACAAGGGCGTGCTGTCGCCGGTCTATCGGCCAGGCGAGCTCACCCAGAGCATGTGCTCGCCCTGGCAGCATGATTTCCGCGACTGCTCCTGCGACTACTGGGCCTCCAATCATCCCGACATCGTCCTCGGCGGCGATCTCCCCGGCGGCGTCGAGCTGCCTTCGGGCATTCCCCTCGACGATGGCGCGCCCCTCGATTGGCTGCGCGCCGACCGCATGAGCCGCGTCGCCGCCAGCCGCTCCGATCCCGAGAACGACGCCCGGCGGCTGCTGCACTATCAGATCAATCAGGAATGGCAGGGGCTCGCCTTCGTCCTCGGCGGCAAGGAGATCGCCGGCGTCTATGCGCCGCGCGACGAGACTTTCGCCCCGCCCTTCGCCAGTCCCGACGAGCTGGCGGCGGAGCTGGCGCGGCTCTGCGGCCTCGAGCTGGCGGTGATGCTGGAATACCTCTACGCCTACTTCTCGCTCCGCGATCCCGGCGAGCGCGGACTTCCGCGCGGGCTCGGCGACGCCCTCACCTTCGCGCGCCACGAGATCCTCGGCATCGCCATCGGCGAGATGCGCCATCTGCGCTGGGCCAATCAGCTGCTCTGGAGCCTGGAGAAGCTGGGGTCGACCGCCAAGCGCGGGCCGATCCTGACGCCCGCGGCGATGGTGCCGGCCCCCGACGCGCCGACCGGCCAGCGTCCGGCCGCCCTGCTGCCGCTCTCGCCCGATATCCTCGACCGCTTCATCGCGGTGGAGCAGCCGAGCGGCACCCTCGACGGCGAATATTCTCGCGTGGTCTCCACTCTGCACTCGGGATTTCCGCCGGCGCTGCTGCAGCTCGCGCGCCAGATCGTCGCCGACGGGATGGAGCACTACAGCCGCTTCCGCGAGATCAAGGTGGCGCTGACGCCGTTCTTTCCGAAGAAGGCGGGCGCGGCCCCCGTCTATCTCCGACCGCTGCAGCTCGCCGCCCCTCGGCAGGTCGCGCGCCGCGCTTGATCTCTACAAGGGCATCCTCGACGATCTCGGCGCCGCCTACCGGCGCGGCGACATGGAGGACGCCGGCAATATCGTCCACGCCCGCACCAAGATGATCGCGCTTGAGGCCGAAGCGACCGCGCTCGCCGCCAAGAATCTCGGCGTGCCGTTCTTCTAGAGCGGCGGCTTCAGCCCTTCGCCGCCTCGTCCTTGAGGCTTTGCAGCATCTTGACGATATCGTCGGGCTCGGCGCGGCGGGTGAAATCCGCGCTCACGAAGGCGTAGCGGATGATTCCGGCCTGATCGACCACGTATGTGGCCGGCATCGGGATGAACCAGCCTTCGTTGCCGTGCCGCGCCGCAAGATCGATCCCGGCGCCGATGAGAAGCGCGCGATAGGGCTCCGGCGCCCGGAACAGCACGCCGAACTGCATGCCCGACCGCGCCGTCGACATCCGACAGCACCTCATAGGTGAGGCCGTGGCCGCGCTTGGTGGCGGCGAGGTGGCCGCCGGTATCGGGGGTGAGCGCCACCAGCTGCCCGCCGGCGGCGGCGATGCGGGGCAGCGACACTTCCAGCGCCTCGAGAGTGCGCCGGCAATAGGGGCACCAGTTGCCGCGGAAGAAGTTCACCACCAGCGGCCCGCGCTTCAGCAGATCGTCGGAGAACACCAGGTGCCCCTCCGCATTGGGCAGCATGAAGCTCGGCATGGCATCGCCGACCTTGAGGGCGCTGCTCGCCGCCTCGGAGCGGCCGAGCTGACCGACGATCGCCTCGTAGGCGATGCGGATCCGCTCCTCTTCAGCAGCCCTGGGCGCGGATCTTTTCCAGCTCGTCATTGAGTGACATGGGATGCACTCGTGTTCACGCGGTTGCGAAGAAGCGTCATGATTTGGGTGCTCCGGCCGGCGCGCCGGAGGCGGACATGCCGCTCCAGTCCCGCGCCCGCATCAGCTTGAGGAAGAGCGCGAGACCGTGCCCATGCTGGCGCCCGGCCGCCGCGGCGACGACGATCCGCCGCAGAGCGTCGGGATCGCCGAGCGGCCGAGCGACGAGGCCGGCGACGGCCGGCTGGTGCGCGGCGGAGATCGCGATGCCGAGGCCGGCACGCACCATGCTCTGGACATGATCCTCGCTCGATCCGGTGTGCCGCGCGCGCGGCTTGACGCCGGCGGCGGTGCAGACGCGATCGAGCGCCTGCTCGAAGTCGCAGCCGTGGCGGGCGCGCACCAGCACGCACTCCTCGGCAAGCGCGCTGGCCGGCACGGCGTCGAGACTCTCGAAGCGGTGTCCCGACGGACACAGAACGACGTAGCGGTCGTCGAACAGCGGCCAGCGATTGAGCCGCTCGGGCATCTTCTCGGGCTCGACGACAATGGCTGCATCGAGCTCACCATCCAGAAGCTGCCCGAGGAGCTGCTCGGAGGTCCCCTCCATCAGCGAGAGCTCGAACTTGTTGATGCGCGTCTCCAGCTCGCGCAGGACCGGCGTCAGCACATCCGCCGAGATCGTGGCGCCGAGGCCGACGCGCAACGGCGCCACGTCGCGGCGCTTGAAGGCCGCGGCCTGCGCGGTCGCCGCCTCCGCCGCCATGTAGGCGGTCTCCAGATGCGGCAGCATGACCTTGCCGAGCTCGGTGAGCTGGGTGAGGCTGCGCTCGCGATAGAGCAGCGGCCCGCCGAGCTCCTCTTCAAGACGCTGGATCGCCCGCGTCAAGGCGGGCTGCGAGACATTGCAGGCCTCCGCGGCGCGCGTGAAGTTCAAGGTCTTCGCCAGCGCCAGGAAGTAGCGGACTTGAAAGAGCTCCATGGGCGCGCCCCCACCGGCCTCTAAAGTTCAACCGCGGCCAGATATACCACAGCGCGAGCCAGCGGCAGATCGGGCGGCGTCATGTCATCGGCCCGGTGATAAGGCGCGATCGCCGCGCTGAAAGGTGAGATAGGCCCAGAGCCAGTCCATCAGCACCGCGGCGCGGTTACGGAAGCCGATCAGGAAATAGACGTGCACCAGGCCCCAGAGCAGCCAGGCGAGGCGCCCGCGGAGACGCATGCCAGCCGAAATCGGCGACCGCGACCTTGCGGCCGATGGTGGCGAGGTTGCCGAGGTTGCGGTAGCAAAAACGCTCCGGCGCGGCGCGGCCCTCGGCGCGGGCACGGATAACGCTGGCGGCATAGGCGCCCTGCTGCTTGGCCACCGGGCGCTACGCCGGGCAGTGGCTTGCCGGCAGCGTCCGTCGCCAGCCGCGGTGTCGCCGATGCACGAAGATCTCGGGATGGTCGGGCAGCGTCAGATCGCGTCTCTACCTTGACCCGCCCTGCGCGGTCCGCCTCGGCGCCGAGCCACTTGCGCGGCCGGCGATGCCGCGACACCGGCCGCCCAGAGAATGGTACAGGCCTCCATACGCTCGCTGCCGATCGATCACGCCGTCGCTCGTCGCACCGCGTCACCGCCTGCGCCAAGCCGCACTTCGACACCCAGATGCTCCAGCGCGCCGCTGGCCGCCGTCGACAGGCTCTCGGGGAATGTCGCGAGCACACGCGGACCCGCTTCCACCAGCACGACGCGGGTCGAGCGGGGATCGATGTGGCGGAAGTCGGCGGCCAGCGCCCGGTGCGCCAGCTCGGCGATGGCGCCGGCGAGCTCGACGCCGGTGGGTCCCGCCACCGATGATGACGAAATTCAGGAGGCGCCGCCGCTCGGTGGGATCGGCGGTGGTCTCCGCCTACTCGAAGGCGAGCAGGATGCGCCGGCGGATGTCGGTGGCGTCCTCGATCTTCTTGAGGCCGGGCGCCACCGGCTCCCATTCGTCATGGCCGAAATAGGCGTGGCGCGCGCCGGTGGCGACGATCAGCGTGTCGTAGGGACGAGCTGGCGATCGGTCATCACCATGCGCGATGGCGGTATCGACGCCGGTCACCCGGCCCAGCAGCACCGTGGCGTTGCGCTGGCGGCGCGAGGATGGCGCGGATCGGCGTCGGCGATGTCGGCGGGCGAGAGGCCGGCGGTCGCGACCTGATAGAGCAAGCGGCTGGAACAGGTGATAGTTGTGCCGGTCGATCACCGTCAGCTGAACCGGCGCCCTGCCGAGCGCCTTGGCGGCGGTGAGACCGCCGAAGCCGGCGCCGATGATCACCACCCGATGGATGCCGTTCGCGCTTGTTCCAGCCTCGACCACCGGCCATTCGCAGACCGGGCAGCTGGGCTCCGTCTCGATAACGCTCCCGGGCGCGGCATCCATGTCAGGCGTCTTTGCAGCCGGAGAGCGAGCGCGAGATGATGCGGTCGAGCGAGAGCGGGCCCGGTCCGCGCGTCAGGATGAAGAGCAGGATCGACCGCCCACATGAGATGCTCGATCCACTGCTCGGGATAGACGAAGACCTCGATCACGAAGGTCATGCCCAGCATCGGCAGCGTCGCCAGCCGCGTCGCCAATCCCAGCACCAGGAGCACCGGGCAGCTGAGCTCGACGGTCGCGGCCATAGTGGCGGCGAGCCCGGGCGGCAGCACCGGCACCATGTACTCGTCGCGGAACAGCGCGATGGTGGTGTCCCAATTCGCGATCTTGGTCATGCCCGAATGCCAGAACACCGAGGCGATGCTGAGCCGGAAGGCGAATTGCAGGATCACCGCTGGAAAGCGGCCGAGCCAGGCGATGACCGCGTCGAGCCGTTCCAGCACGTTCATGTTGACCTCGACTTCGGTGGCGCGGGCGAACATGGGATCATTCCTCCTTGGCGGCAGCGGGCGCGCAGCCGACGATCAGACCCGTGTCGAACAGGGTCCTGAGCGTAAGCGGCAGATCGAAAAGAGGATCCGCGGCGAGCGCCGTCTCGGTTGCCGCGTCGAGACGGGCGCCGCTGGCAACGGCGGCTCGGAATGCGTAGGCGTCGGGCGTCATCGCGCCAATCACCACGCGGTCATCGCGTCGATAGATCTCGAGGCCGACGGCGCCAGCGTCGAGATCCACCTCGATGTCAGGGTCGGCATCGGCCTGATTGGCGCTCCAGATCCGATCCACCGGCCAGGGGGAAGTCAGGAGGCGATAGGAGGGATGCAGAGCCAGCACTAGGCCCGGAGCCTGATCAGATGGCACGGCAGCGAGGCCGGCAACGCCGAGAGTGGCTTTCTCATCCGCATGCAGCGCGCAATTCGCCGCCCACTCCAGCCGCGCCACATCCGGGAGATAGGGGAGACCGCGGCAGGCGGGAAATGCGGCAAGAAAATCGGCGAAGCTCGCGCCGTATTCCACCAGGCAGGGCGTGCTCGGCAGCGTCTCCCGCACATATTCATGCGCCGCATAGGAGAAGAAGCGTTCGTCGACGAGGCGGCAGACCACGGGGTATGTCGCCTTCAAGCGCCTCGATCAATGTGAGGAAGGCGTGGTTGCAATAGATCTGCAGCCGCGCCGCCGGCGCGATACCGCCAGGCTCGATAACCGCCAGTAGATCGGCATCGTCATTGCCGGGTATCGCGGCGGCGATCCGCCGCTGCAGGCTTTCAAGCGACAGCATGGAATCTCCTCCCGATCCCCTGGGCGGCGGCGACGCGATCCGCCTTGGCGGCCTCGGCGAGCAGATCCCTGAGCGGCGGAAGGCGCGTGTCCCACTCGATGAGCGCGGGCGCGGCGCCGAAGCGCTGCACCGCGCGGGCATAGAGATCCCACACCGGATCGGCGACGGGCGCGCCGTGATCGTCGATCAGGATCGGGACGCCGTCGGCGTCGGCCTGGTGATGTCCCGCGAGGTGGATCTCGCCCACTGCCCGAGCCGGCAACGCGTCGAGATAGGCCGCCGCGTCGAAGCCGAAATTCACCGCGTTGACGTGAATGTTATTGACGTCGCAGAGGATGCCGCAGCCGGTCCGCGCCACCACCGCCGCGAGAAACTCGGGCTCGGCGATCTCGGAATGCCGGAAGCGCAGATATGTAGCGGGATTCTCCAGCAGCAGCCTGCAACCGAACGAGCTCTGGGCCTCGTCCACATGGCGGCAGACCACGTCGAGACTCTCCTCGGTCAGCGGCAGCGGCAGGAGGTCGTTGAGATAGACGCCGCCGGCGCCGCTCCAGGAGAGATGCTCGGAGACCAGGAAGGGGTCGATGCGATCGATCAGCGCCTTGAAGCGGGAGAGATGGCGCCGGTCGAGGTCATCGGCGCCGCCGAGGGAAAGCCCGACGCCATGCAGGCTCACGGGATAGTCGCGGCGGAGCGCCTCAAGGGCGGCGACCGCCGGCGATCCACCGAGATAATTCTCCGCATGCACCTCGAGAAAGCCGACGGCGGGGCGGGTGCCCATGATCTCCGCGACATGGGACCCGCGCAGGCCGATGCCGGCCGCGGCCGCGCCATCCTGCGCCTCGAACCCTTGTCGCATCCCGGTGCCCTCCCCTCCGTCCGGCGCTGCGTTACTTCGCGGCCAGGCTGCCGCCGTTGATCTTCGAGCAGGTGCCGGCGGGGACATAGAGCCAGCTGTCGCCGGCGGCGGCGCGCTTGGACTTGCCGGCGCAGGAATGGGTCGCGGTCTGGCAGTCGTTCTTTCCGGCGGCGGCGACGCCGTAGCATTTCTCGGCCTTGAAGGCTGGAGCGGGCGCCGGGCCGGCATTCGCCAGCAGCGGCAGAGCGACGGTCGCCGCCATGGCGGAAGCAACGAGCAGGGACGTTTTCATCTGATACTCCTCTGGATAGGTCGAACCTTGCGAGACCACCGATGGTCTCGTCCGGGGCGAACTCTATGAGCCTATGCCGACGCGATAAAATGCCGATTCATTATTGTTCCGATGCGTCCGGCGTATCGTCCGAGGGAGTTCGACGAGATGCCGCAAGACGCCAGGATTGCTGGCCTATTTTCCGTCGAGAACGGAGAGCGGGGTCCAGTCGTCGGCGGGCGGCACGGCGAGATAGCCGCGGCAGCGCTCGATGAAGATCTCCGATGGGCGGTCACCGCCGCGGGATGCCATCGCTGCCTCGAAATGCCCGATCGCCTCCTGCCAACCGCGCGCGGCATAGGCGTCGAGGCCGGCCTCGTAGGACCTGACCCAGCCCGGCAGCGCCGGCGCCTCGGCCGTCATAGCGAGAAGCTCGTAGACGTCGATCCCCTGCATGCGGCCGTAGACCGCGACGCGGTCGAGGCGGCGCGCCTGGATGGCGTCGCCGGCGGCGGCTCGGGTGTCCTCGCCGATCAGGATCTCGGTGCCATAGCGCTTGTTGACGGCCTCGAGACGGCTCGCGACATTCACGGGATCGCCGATCACGGTGTAGCTCAGCCGCTCGTTGGAGCCGATGTTCCCCACCAGCATCCGACCGGTGTTGATGCCGATGCGAATGCGGAGCGGCGGACGGCCGGCGCGCTCGGCGGCCGCGCGCTGGGCGGCGAGGCGTCGCTGGCAGTCCAACGCCGCGGCGCAGGCCTCGGCGGCATGGCGGGGATTGGGCACCGGCGCGCCCCAGAACGCCATCACCGCATCGCCGATGAATTTGTCGATGGTGCCGTTCCGCTCCAGCACCGCCGCCGAGGTGAGCTCGAGATATTCCGTCAGCACCGCCACCACGTCGTCGCCGAGCTGCTCGGACAAGCCGGTGAAGCCGGCGATGTCGGTGAAGAGCACCGTCAGCACTTCCTCGTGACCGCCCGGTCGCGCCTCGATGCCGCGGGAGACCAGCGTCCGGACCAGCGCGGTCGGGATGTATTTCTGGAACGAGGCGAGGCCGCGGCTCATCTGCATCAGCGCCGCCGAGAGATTGTCGAGCTCACGCAGCGGCGAGGCGATCCGGGTGATGCCGGCGAGATCGAAGCTCTCGATGTGCTTGAGTTGGCTCACGATGCGCAACATCGGCGCGGCGATCAGGCGGTTGACCACGAGAAGCGCCAGCACCGCCAGCACCACCGTCAGCACCGCGAGCGCGCCCAGCAGGATTCGTGCATTGCGCTCGATGCTGGCGAGGAAGTCACTCTCGGGGATGACCGTGGCGACCACCCAATTGTCGAAGCGGAGCGGCGAGAAGGTGATGAAATAGGCATCGCCGCTCTTGGCGGCGAACTGGGTCTGGAGCGTATCGCCGAGACCGGCGAGGTCGATATCCCCTTGCCCGAGCTCGTCGCTCACCGCCTGCAGCAGCTTGTTGCCACCGCCGAGCTCCGGCAGCGTCGGCATGCGGCCCTGCTGCTGCTGCTGCGCCGCCGCCGGGTCCGCCGAGGCCACCACGTTGCCGTCGCGGTTGAGGATCACTACCGTGCCGGTCTTGGCGACCTGGAGGCCGGTCAAGAATTCCGAGAGCCGACCCAGCTCGATCACGACGTTGATGACCGCCACGAACTTGTTGTCGACCTCCAGCGGGGTCGAGGTGCTGATCGCCTGGCGGTCGCTGTCGGGGTAATGGGAAGCGTGGCTCCAGCCCGGCCCCTTCTCGTCGACGGCGCGGCGGTACCAGGGCTGCTCCGTCGCGTTGTAGGTACTGACCTCGAATTCCCGGTTGTCGAAGATGATGTCGCCCTCGGAGGGCGTGTAGTAGTCGATGCGTCGCTTGGCGGTTTTGGTCGCCGAATCCCATTTCACCTCGACCATGTCGATCTCGGTGTCGCTGACCTTCTGAGCGCCGAAGAAATTGCCGTCGGGAAACCCGAGCGAGATCCAGGACAGGCTCGGCTGCGAGCGCAGCAGGGACAGGAACACGAACTCGCGCTTGGCCTCGTCTGATGTCCTGATGGTGCCTTGGAAGAAGATCGACCGCACCGCCTCCTGCATCGACCAGGCATCGCCGAGAACGCCGCGCACCTCGTGATGAATGGAATCGACGATCTGCCGGTTGAGTTCGCCGACGACCTCGCTGACGTTCTGCCGCGCGGTATAGGACCAGGAGAGATGGATCAGCAGCGCCGTCACGGTGACGGTGGCCAGGATGAGGCCGGTCAGCGCGAGGCGCAGGCCGAGCTTGCGTCGGCGCGGACCGGCATCGGCGCGCTGCACCGCGGCATCCGCGCGCGGCTCGATCTCGGCAGGGGCGCGGCTATCGGGCACCGGCTCGGCTCCACATCGCTCCGTCCCGACCATAGCCCGAGACGGCACCGGCTCGCCGGAAAAATACGCGGCCGCCAGGGCGGCTTCCGCCTCAGAGATACTGCTGGCGGATGTCGATGGTGGAACTCCTTGCCGATCCGGTCGAAATTCTGCTTGAGCCAGGCCTCCGCATGCTGGCGGCCGATGTCGCGCAGATGGGTCAGGAATTCCCAGTCGCCGTTGAGCTTGCTGGCGACGCCCAGCTTGCCCATCTCCTCCTCGGCCGAGATGCTGTGGATGAGAAGGTGGCGGAGCCCGTCGCCATTGACCCGACCGTCCTCGATCAGCTTGGTGACGAAGCTGATCGCCCGCATCTCGCGCATCAGCGACGAGTTGAAGCTGATCTCGTTGATGCGGTTCATGATCTCGGTCGCCGTGCGCGGCAGCTTCTCGCGATAGAGCGGGTTGATGTGGACGACGACGATGTCGCGGCTCTCGCAGTTGTAGATCAGCGGGAAGAGCGCGGGGTTGCCCATGTAGCCGCCGTCCCAGTAATGCTCGCCGTCGATCTCCACCGCCTGGAACAGGAACGGCAGGCAGGCGGAGGCGAGCGTGCGGTCGGGGCAGATCTCGTTGCGCTCGAACACCTTGACCTTGCCGCTGCGCACGTTGGTGGCGGAGAGGAACAGCTTGATCGGACAGTCCGAGGCCCGCAGCGACTCGAAATCGACGCTCGCCTCCAGCACGTCCCGCAAGGGGTTCTGATTGAAGGGATTGAACTCGTAGGGTGAGAACAGCCGCGAGATCATATCGAGAGCGAGGAACGCCGGCGAGAACTGCAGGGAATGATTGTGGGTCACCCGGTCGAGCCAGCTCGGCTGCAGCGGCCCCATCAGCGCGGCATGACTGATGCGGCGCCAGAAATCGGTGAGCGCGAGGCGCGCGCCGTCCCGGCCGCCCTTAGACCAGCCGTAGGTGAAGACCACCGCGTTCATGGCGCCGGCGCTGGTGGCGCTGATGCCGTCGACATCGATGCGCTCGTCCTCGAGCGAGCCGCTCCAGCACGCCCCAGGTGAAGGCGCCGTGGGCGCCGCCGCCTTGCAGCGCCAGGTTGATGCTCTTCGCCTGAACGGGCGTCCGCTTGCGCGATGCCGGTCGGTTAGCGCTCTCGCTGTGCACGCCGTCCATGGCGATCCTCCGGAGATTTCCGATTTCTGCTCAGTGTGCGGTCCAACCGCCGTCGACCGGCAGTGACGTTCCCGTGATCGAGGCGGCGGCGTCGCCGCAGAGGAAGACGGTCAGCGCGCCCATCTCCTCCACCGTGGCGAAGCGCTTGTTGGGCTGCTGCGCCAGCAACACGTCGCGGATGACCGCTTCGCGGGTGATGCCATGCGCCGCCGCCTGATCGCCGATCTGCTTCTCCACCAGGGGCGTCAGACATAGCCGGGGCAGATCGCGTTGCAGGTGACGCCGGATTCCGCGCCTTCGAGGGCCGTCACCTTGGTGAGGCCAATGATGCCGTGCTTGGCGGCGACGTAGGCGGCCTTGAACGGCGAGGCGACCAGCCCGTGCGCCGAGGCCATGTTGACGATGCGGCCCCAGCCCCGCGCCTTCATGCCGGCGAAGACGGCGCGCGTCGCGTGGAAGGCGGCGCTCAAGTTGATGGCGATGATGGCGTCCCATTTCGCCGGCGGAAACTCCTCGATCGGTGCCACGTGCTGGATGCCCGCATTGTTGACAAGGATGTCGACGCCGCCGAAGGCCTCGACCGCGTGCGCCACCATGCGCTCAATCGCCTCGGGCTTGGTCATGTCGGCGCCGTCGAACATGACGTTCACATCGTGCTCGCCGACAAGCTGGTCGCGTAGCGTCGCGATCTCCGCTGGGTCGCCGAATCCATTCAGCACGATGTTGGCTCCCTGGGCGGCGAGCGACCGGGCGATGCCGAGACCGATGCCGCTGGTCGAGCCCGTGACGATCGCGGTACGCCCGTCGAGGGCGCGCTTCGGCATGATCTCCTTCTGGGTTATCAACATGGTCTGAACTCCCCTGCTTCGGCGTGCGTCGCCGAGGATTTCGATGACGCGAGAATGCCGCAGGCGTCGTCAGCGGGATAATGCCAAGTTCCTATGGTTTCGATGCGCTCACCCTATGAAATGAGCGAGCGGCTGTCGTCAGGGCCAGGCGAAACTCTCCACCGAGGTGAGCAGCGCGTCGACCGGTGCCGAGGGCGCTCGGCCTTCGACGGTGACCAGGCTCACCACACGCTCCACCGTCGGCTCCGTCAGTTTGCGGATCATCAAGCCGGGCAGACAGGCGGTGTATTCCGGCATGAAGCAGATCCCGAGCCCGGCCATCACCAGAGCCTGGACCCAATCCTCGCGCTCGCTGCGATGGGCCTCGACGACGTCGACCTCATATTGCCGGCACAGATAGTCGAAGTAATCCTGGTATTCGCAGTTTACGCGCGAGAGATAGGCCTCGCCTTTCACGTCCCTGATCCGGACCGCCTCGGCGGTCTCGAACTGATGGCCACGGGGAAACGCCACCACGAAAGGCTCGCGATAGAGCGGCCGTGCCTGGAAGCGCGCATCGAACGGCTTCGGCTGCGCCATCACCGCGACGTCGAGCGAGCCCTGCATCAGCAGCTCGCTGAGCCGCAAGGGGGTCGCCTCGACGATGGTCAACTCGATGCCGGGATGCTCGAGATGGAAGTGATTGATGAAGCTCATGAAGCGCAGCGGGCCGATGGTGCACATGATGCCGAGTTTCAACGGCGCGTTCTCCAATCGAAGGAAGCTGCGGGCGGTCGTCTTGGCGACCTCGGCCTGCCGGTAAATCGACTCGAGATAGGGACGCATCAAGCGCCCGAGATCGGTCAGATGGGTGAAGCCGCGCTCGCGCTGAAAGAGGAAGCCGCCGAGCTCGGCCTCCAGCGTCTGGATTCCTCGCGTCAGCGCCGGCTGCGACACGTTGCACTTCTCCGCGGCGCGGGTGAAATTCAGGGTGTCGCACACCGCCAGGAAATAGCGGATCTGATTCATCTGCATGCGGGATACCGGAGGGCTGTCGCGGCGGTGAATTTCGGCGAGCCCGGGCGCGCGCCAACGGCTGCCCGAGCGGGGCGCGACGCCACCGCGGACCGTCGGTCCAGTGTCGCTCCGCCGTCAGTCGTCAGGGCTACCCGCCGCTCCATTCGAGGTGAGGCGCCTGAGGTCGGCGACGCCCGCGCTGACGCACCTGCTCCAGAGCGTCAGCGCGTCGAGCTGTGCCTTGGCCGCCATCTCCGTCTGCGCCAGGCCCGCATCGACGGCGGCTCTTGCAAAGTCCAGGCCCGCTGCGGCGGCGCCATCGAGATCACTGGGAAGGTGAGGGCTCTGTATCAACGCCGCAAAACGCCGCTGCGTATCGGCGATTGACTCGCACTGGCGGCTGGCGGCGCTGTATGTGCTGTCCAGCATCCCCTTGATCGCTTCGTGCAGCGTATCGAGATTCCTGCGGTGATGTCCGATCAAATCATCGAGAGCAGCGGCTGGGCCGTTTGCGATCCGTTGCTGGTTCTTGGTCGTCACTCTCTGCTCCTTTTTGTTCAGGTGCGGGGACGCGCGCCATCGTGGCGACACTCTGTCACGCGCGCCGATCGAGCGGAAATGCAAAGGCGCTATGGAATCGATGAGCGGCAACTATTGCGATAGCTTCCGTTCATGGAATCCGTAATCAATCGGCATTTCCGTTCGACGCACGATTCCCCAACTCTGCGGCGGCATGCTGCGGCCGTCCCGGTCGCGGCCACAGCAAAGCCAAGGAGACATGCGACAATGATCGTCACCAGCAAGGCCCCCTGCACCACCTGGCGGAGCACCGTCATGGCGGGCATCCTCCTCGCGGGCGTTTCCGCATTCGCGACGACCGCCACGGCCGGCGAATGTCCGGCGGGCAAGATGGGCGCCGACCTCACCAAGCCGGTGTCGACCCCGGCGAAGGGCGTTACCGACAACGGTACTGGCCTCGATCGACCTCGGCAAGGAGCCGGCGCAGATCCAGGATCGACTGCTCCGCCTGCGCAAGCTGGAGATCAAGCCCGGCGGCGTCGTTCCCTGGCACAGCCACGGCGACCGGCCGGCGATCATCTACATCATCAAGGGCGAGATCACCGAATACGCCAGCAACTGCGCGGTGCCGATCGTGCACAAGGCGGGCGACGTGGCGCGGGAGACCAGCGCCACCGCCCATTGGTGGAAGAACACGGGCAAGGAGACCGTGGTGCTGCTCTCCGCCGACGTCCTGCACGACAAGTCGGACAAGAACATGTGATCGGCGTCGATCCGGCGCCTTACGTCGCGAGCGTGACGTCACGGCATGTCTCGCCGGTCGTCACGCTCTGCCCTCTTCCGACCAGGAGCTCGATGCCCATGCAGGATGCCCGCCATGACCGCTGGCCGCGATGCCGGCCGTCCATCACGATGCCGGCGGCCCTTCTGCGCAGCTTGGTGATCGGGCTCACCGCCTTTCTCACCGTGGTCGATCTGTTCGCGACCCAGGCCATCCTGCCGTCGCTGGCCCGCGCCTATGGCACCACCCCGGCGATGATGGGCTTCGCCGTCAATGCCAGCACCATCGGCATGGCGGTCTCCGGCCTTGCGGTGGCGCTCCTGAGCCGGCGCATCGACCGCCGCCGCGGCATCCTGCTCAGCCTCATGCTGCTCACGATCCCGACCGCGCTGCTGGCGATTCATGCCGGGCATCGCCGACTTTCACCGTCCTGCGCATCATGCAGGGCCTCTTCATGTCGGCGGCCTTCACGCTGACCCTCGCCTATCTCGCCGAGCAATGCAGCGCGGAGGACGCGGCCAGCGCCTTCGCCGCCTACATCACCGGCAATGTCGCGAGCAACCTGTTCGGCCGGCTGATGTCGGCGGCGATCGCCGATCATCTCGGCCTCGCCGCCAATTTCTATGTCTTCGCGCTCCTCAATCTCGCGGGCGCGGTGCTGGTCTATTTCAGCCTCGCCCGGACCACGCCCATGACGGCAATGGCACCGGCAGCCGGCTCGCCGCTGGCGAGCTGGGGCCGAGCATCTGCGCAACGACGCGCTCCGCGCCAGCTTCGGCATCGGCTTCTGCATCCTCTTCGCCTTCATCGGCACCTTCACCTATGTCAATTTCGTGCTGGTGCGCGACCCCTTCGCCGTCGGCCCGATGAGCTTGGGCTTCGTCTACTTCGTCTTCCTGCCGTCGATCATCACCACGCCGCTCGCCGGCAGCGTCGCGCGCCGGTTTGGGCACCCGGCCGACCTTCTGGGGATCGCTGGCGGTGGCGGGCGCCGGACTGCCGCTGCTGCTGCTGCCGAGCCTTGCCGCCGTGCTGGCGGGCCTGGCGCTGGTCGGCGTCGGCACCTTCTTCGCCCAGGCGACCGCCACCGGCTTCGTCGGCCGCGCCGCCACCAGCGACCGCGGCTCGGCGAGCGGGATCTATCTCGCCTGCTATTTCCTCGGCGGCCTCGTCGGCAGCGCGGTCCTCGGCCAGGTCTTCGACCGCTTCGGCTGGCCCGCCTGCGTCGGCGGGATCGGCGCCGCGCTGCTGGCGGCGGCCCTCCTCGCCATCCGGCTCAAGATGACGTCGTCGCCGACCACGGTCCTCGTTGACCGCCGGCCTTGAACTAGAGGAACCTGAGGCCGATGTCAGTGGCCAGTTGCAGGGAGAGAGAGATGAAAACCGAAGCGGAATGGCGAACCCTCCTGACCCCGGAGCAATTTCGCGTGCTGCGCAAGCATGGTACCGAGCGCCCCTACAGCAGCCCTCTCAACGACGAGCACCGGCACGGCAAGTTCGTCTGCGCCGCCTGCGGCCTGCCGCTCTTTCGCGCCGAGACCAAATTCGAGAGCGGCACCGGCTGGCCGAGCTTCTGCGCGCCGATCGAGCATGGCGTGGCGACCTCTGAGGATCGCAGCCTGTTCTTCGCCCGCACCGAGGTTCATTGCCGCCGCTGCGGCGGCCACCTCGGCCACGTCTTCGACGACGGGCCGGAGCCGACCGGCTTGCGCTACTGCATGAACGGCGTGGCGCTCGCCTTCGAGGCCGCCGAGAACGAGAAGAAACCTGGCGAGTGACGCCAGCCGATCGCGAACACGGAGGCGGCGATGCCAGCCTATGACGCCATCATCATCGGCACCGGCCAGGCGGGACCATCCCTGGCGCGTCGCCTTGCGGGTGCCGGCATGCGGGTCGCCATCGCCGAGCGCGGCAAGTTCGGCGGCACCTGCGTCAACACGGGCTGCACGCCCACCAAGACCATGGTGGCGAGCGCCTATGCCGCCCACATAGCGCGCCGCGCCGCCGAGTTCGGCGTCGTGCTCGGGGGCGCCGTCAAAGTCGACATGAAACGCGTCAAGGCTCGGAAGGACGAGGTCGCCGGCCTCTCCAACCGCGCTGTCGAGCGCTCGCTCCGGACGCTGGAGAATTGCACCGTTTATGATGGCCACGCGCGCTTCCTGTCGCCGCGGGAGGTCGCCGTCGGCGCCGCGGTGCTGACGGCGGAGCGGATCTTCATCAATGTCGGCGGCCGCGCGGCGATTCCGCCGATCCCCGGCCTGGAGACCGTACCCTACCTCACCAACAGCTCGATGATGTCGGTGGATTTCCTGCCGCGCCATCTCGTCATCCTCGGCGGCAGCTACATCGGCCTCGAATTCGGCCAGATGTTCCGCCGATTCGGCAGCGAGGTCACCATCGTAGAGGCGGGCCCGCGCCTGGTCGCGCGCGAGGACGAGGATGTCTCCAGCGCGATCGCGGATTTCCTGACCCGCGAGGGCGTGACCCTGCATCTCGGCAGCCGCAGCATCGCGCGTGCGCAAGGACGGTGACTACGTCTTCCTCGAGATCACTGGACCCGAGGGCAGGCGCCCGAGATCTCGGGCTCCCATCTCCTGGTGGCGACGGGACGGCGGCCCAATACGGACGATCTCGGACTCGAGCGCGCGGGCGTTGCCCGCGACGAGCGCGGCTATATCGTGGTGGACGACCAGCTCGCCACCAGCGTGCCGGGGATCTGGGCGCTCGGCGACTGCAATGGCCGCGGCGCCTTCACGCACACCTCCTACAACGATTTCGAGATCGTGGCGGCCAATCTTCTCGACGGCGAGCGGCGCGGTGTCGGCGATCGCATTCCCGCCTACGCGCTCATATACGGATCCGCCGCTCGGCCGCGCGGGCATGACGGTCGCCGAGGTGCGCAGGATCGGCCGGCCTGCCCTCGTCGCGAAGATGGCAATGGAGAATGTCTCGCGCGCCTTCGAGAAGGGCGAGACCGAGGGCTTCATGAAGATCGTGGTGGATCGCGACAGCAAGCAGATCCTCGGCGCGGCCCTGCTCGGCACCAGCGGCGACGAGGCGATCCATGTGATCCTGGATCTCATGTACGCGAAGGCACCCTACACCGTGCTGCAGCGGGCGATGCACATCCACCCCACGGTCTCGGAGTTCCTGCCGACCCTTGTCGGCGATCTCGTACCCCTCTAGAACGCGTTGGTTTTGCCGCATTTTCTACGCCGAACCGGGATCCACTTCGGCGGAAAATGCTCTTAGGGTCGGCTCATTCGATCCCGGAACGGTTTTCCAGCGCGAGACGCGCATTGCACTGAGACACGGTCGCAAAAGCCCGCTGGTTTCGGCGGGCTCGGGAAGGCGCTCGCTCACCGGTTTGGTGTTGCAGCCCGGCAACAAACTAAAAATTCATGGAATCCATGCCCAAACAGCATTTCCGTAGGGGGTCCCCCATCTCCATATTCCCTGGCGTCGGACAGGGGTGAAGGTCGAGCGATCGGCCCGAGCCGAGGCGAAAAGCCGCTTCCGACGCAGAGAGCATCAGGGAGTATCAGGCCGTGGCAAGGTTACAGCAGGCAGTGCATCGACTGGATTTCGGCCACGTCGTTGCGATGACGATAACGGCGCTGGGATTCCTGCTTTACGCCGGGTCGCTCTTCCAATCGAACATCTAGCGCGGGGAGAGGCGCCCTCCGATCGAGACCGTTCCCACCACGATCCCGACCGCGGCCGCGTGGATTGCAAGATCCATGAAGGTGACGTCGAAGGGATGAAAGAACTGCAGCAGGAAGGCGGCAATGGCGGCAACGCCAAGTCCGCCGACGGCGGCGACTTTCACTGGCGCCAGCGGTCGCGCCCGGCGCAGCAGCACCAATAGGCTGACGCCCAGCGGCACGCTCACCGCCAGGATGAAGCGAAAACAATGGGCGCTCTCGCCGATCTCCCAGCCGCCCGGCCCGAACACGATCCAATGGCGGTAGCAGCTATAGCCGCTGCTGGCGATCCAGAGAACGAGCGGCGGAATCGGCAATAGCGCCCAGCCGGACGCGCGGTCCGGGAGGCTGAGCTCGAAAGCCGCCACCACGGCGGCGATGCCGGTGAGCGCCGTGCCGATCAGCTCCAGCCTCAGCTTGGGATCCGCCGCGCGGCGGGCAAAAGTGTCGAGATCGGCGAACAGCAGGATCGCCAGCGCGCTCAACGCCGCGATCACCAGCAGCCACAGCAGCGCGCGCAGCGCCGGCGGCCGCAGGCGGCGCACGGGCTCGGCCTCCGCCACCAGGCGATCGATCAGGCGCTCCGTCGCTTCCGACACCGTCAATCTCCTTTCAGCTGCGCCCGCAGCGCCTTGATGGCGCGGTGCACGCTGACCTTGAGGGACGCGACCGACTTGCCGCTGGTCCGCGCGGCCTCGGCGAGCGACATCTCCCGGAGCTTCAGCAGCTCGAGCGCCTCGCGCTGCCCCTCCGGCAAGGCCGCGATGGCACTCCCAAGGCCGGCGCCGCGCTCGCGCAGCTCCATCTCCCTATTCGCTGCAGGATCGGCAAAGGTTTCATAGGCCACGGGGTCCGCGACCTCGATCTTTTCGGTCCGGCCGCGCCGGCGCAGGGCGTCGATCGACCGCCGCCGCGCCACGGTGGCCAGCCAATGGGTGAAGGGTCGGGCGGGATCGTAGGTATGACGCACCCGGTGCAGCGTCAGCAGCACGTCCTGCACCACGTCCTCGACGCGGTCGCGGCTGCGATGCTGGTGCGCCACCACGGCGCGGATGAACGGCAGGATCTCCCGCAGCAGCCGGTCATAGGCGGCGCGGTCGCCATCCTGGGCGGCCGCCATTAACCGTGACCAGTCGCGCTCCCTCGCGAGAGTGTGATCCGCCTCTGCTGCCGCCATCGCGAATTCCGGGTCCTGGCCTGTAACCAATGCGGCGGGGCCGCGAACAGTATCGGGCGGGCAGTCGGCGCGAGCCGGCCCGATCCGCAGTCCAACTCAGCATAACCGGAGAGACTCCCATGCAAAAGCCCGCCACCAAGACCGGTCTTCTCGTTGCCGCCGCGCTTGGCGCCACCGTCGCGATGCCGCTGCTGGCGAATGCCGGTCCGGCGCCCGCCCCCGCCTTCAAGGCCGAGAAGTGCTACGGTATCGCCGCTGCCGGCCAGAACGACTGCCAGACTGCGACGCATTCCTGCGCCGGCGAGTCCAAGCGCGCCGCCGCCGGCGACAGCTGGCTCTACGTTCCCGCCGGCACCTGCTCGAAGATCAATGGCGGCAGCCTGGCCGCCAAGTAGGACCGCCGCCGAGACGGAAAGGGCGGGTCGATGTCACCTCTCGACAGCGGTAGTGCCGCGGCCCGCGCAACGGCCGGCATCGGCTTGCGCGCGCCGCACATCGCCGAGGTTCTGGCGACACGGCCCGCCCTCTCCTTCCTCGAGGTTCATTCCGAGAACTACATGGGCGGCGGACCTGCGCTGCGTCAGCTCGAGACGATCCGGGCCCACTATCCCCTGAGCCTGCACGGGGTCGGGCTGTCGCTCGGCAGCGCCGAGGGGATCGACGCCGATCATCTCGCGCGCCTGAAGGCCCTTGTCGAGCGCATCGAGCCTGCGCTGGTTTCCGAGCATCTCTCCTGGAGCGTCGCCGGCGGCGTCTATCTCAACGATCTCCTGCCGCTGCCCTTGACCGAGGAGACGCTCATCGTGGTCTCCCGCAATGTCGAGACGATGCAGGACGCGCTCAAGCGCCCGGTGCTGGTGGAGAACCCCTCGTCATATCTGCGCTTCAGCCAATCCACCATCCCCGAGCCGGATTTCCTTGCCGCGCTCGCGGAGCGCACCGGGTGCGGCCTCCTTTGCGACGTCAACAACATCTACGTGACGGCGGAGAATTTCGGCCTCGATCCCCGGCCCTATCTGGACGCGCTGCCGCCGGCGGCGGTGGGCGAGATGCACCTCGCCGGCCATTTCCGCGATACGCGCGGGGGCCGCGCGCTCCTCATCGACGATCACGGCGCGCCCGTCGCCGATGCGGTCTGGGACCTCTACCGCCACGCCGTCGGACGCTTCGGTCCCGCGCCCACCCTGATCGAATGGGACAGCAAGCTGCCGGAACTTCCGGTGCTGCTGGCGGAAGCGCGCCGCGCCGACGCGATCGCCGGCGCGTGCCTGGCGGAGCCGACCCATGCCTGAGCTCACGACGCTACAGAACCAGATCCGCGCCATGCTGCTGGGCGAGACCACAGCGACGCTAGCCGATACCATCCTCGCGGATGGGCTATCGGCCGAAGGGCGCCTCGACGTCTATCGCAACAACACCTTCGTCTCCCTGAAGACCGTGCTGAGGGATGCTTTCCCCGCGGTCTGCCGCCTGGTGGACGAGCGCTTCTTCCTCTACGCCGCCGACGAATTCATCCGCGCCTTCCCGCCGCGGCAGGCCTGTCTCTTCGCCTATGGCGAGGACTTCCCAGATTTCCTGGCCGCGTTCCCGCCGTGCCGGCACCTGCCCTATCTCGCCGATGTAGCGCGGCTCGAATGGCTGATGCAGCGCGCGGCCCATGCGACTGACGCGACGGCGCTGACGCCCGATGCGCTTGCCGCGGTGAGCGAGGTTCATGTCAGCGATCTCGCTTTTCGATTCGATCCTTCGATCGGCCTTCTCGCGTCGCGCTGGCCGGTGGATCGGATCTGGCGCGCGAACCGACCCGGCGCCGAGGCGGGGTCCGAGATCGATCTCGACAGCGGCGGCGTGTGCCTCGAAGTGCGCCGCATCGCCGACGACGTGACGATGCGGTCCCTCGATCCCGCGACCTTCGCCTTTCGAGCGGCTCTCGCACGGGGCGAACGCCTCGAAGGCGCGGCGGAATCGGCGCTCACGTTGCGCCCGGATTTCGATCTCGCGGCTGCCTTCCGCGATCTCTTCCAGGAAGGCGTCGTCAGCGCCTTCAATCTCTCCTAGCACGGAGCACGAGGACTCACATGCGACCGGCGATGGCGCTCATCGCGCTGCTCGAGCGGTTTCCGCTCGCCCTCTTTCAGCTGCTGTTCCGCATCTGCATCGGTGCGGTCTATTGGAACGCCGGCCTGACGAAGATCGCGAGCTGGCAGACCACCATCACTCTCTTCCGCGACGAGTATCAGGTGCCGGTGCTGCCGCCCGAGCTCGCCGCCTATATGGCGACGTCGATCGAGCTCACCTGCCCGGTTCTGCTGTTCCTGGGCCTCGCGACCCGGCTTGCGACCTTGCCGATGCTGGGGCAGGCGCTGGTGATCCAGGTCTTCGTCTATCCCGAGAATTGGATCGAGCACCTCAACTGGGCGGCACTGCTGCTCTTCATCCTGACCCGCGGTCCCGGCCCGATCTCCCTCGACCGTTTCCTCAGTTCCGCGATCCTCGGCCGCAGGATCGCCTGAGCTGCAGTCAGCTCGTGCCCCAGACCTCCTCGGCGACCTCGACGGCGAGGCGGAGCTTGGCGATCTCGTCGGCGACCGTGACCTTGTTGCCCTCGACCGTGCTGGAGAAGCCGCATTGCGGGCTGAGGGCGAGCTGGTCGAGGGGGACGTAGCGCGCAGCCTCGTCGATCCGGCGCTTGAGCTCGTCCTTGCTCTCGAGCTTGGGCAGCTTGGTGGTGATGAGGCCCAGCACCACCATCTTGCCTTTGGGCACGAAACGGAGCGGCTTGAAGTCGCCGGCGCGAGGCGTGTCGTACTCCAGGAAGAAGCCGTCGATCTCTAGCTCGTTGAACAGCACCTCTGCAACGGGCTCGTAGCCGCCCTCGGCGAGCCAGGCGCTCTGGTTGTTGCCGCGGCAGATATGCATGCAGACCGCCATGTCCTTGGAGCGCTCAGCGATGGCGTCGTTCACCAGCTTCACGTAGATGCCCGGCAGGCGATCGGGGTCCTCGCCGATATTGGCGCGCACCTGGTCCCGCAAAGTGGGGTCGCAGAGATAGGCGAAGTTGGTGTCGTCGATCTGCAGATAGCGGCAGCCGGCGCCGCCGAGATCGGCGATCTCCTCGCTGTAGACCCGCGCCAGATCCGTGAAGAACCCGTCCATCTCCGGATAAGCCACGCGGTCGACTGCCGCCCGCCCGCCCCGGAAATGCATGATGGTGGGCGACGGGATGGTCTGCTTTGCGGTCACCTTGGTCACGGAATGCACGAACTTGAAGTGGTCGACGAAGATGCCGTGCGGACGGCCGAGCTTGCCCTCGATACGCAGGCTGGGCGGGCTCACCTCGGTATCGCCCTCATGGGTGTGGAAGCGCAGCTTGATCTGAGAGGGCACCTCGCGCACGTTGGCGAACTGCTTGAGGAAATCCATGTGCCATTCCTTGCGGCGGAATTCGCCGTCGGTGGCGAGCTTGAGACCCGCATCCTCCTGCAGCTTCACCACCTCGCGGATCGCATCGTCCTCGACGCGTGCGAGCTCCGTCGCCGAGATCGCGCCCTTCTCGCGGGCAGCGCGCGCCTCGCGCAAGCGCGGCGGGCGCAGCAGGCTCCCCACATGGTCGGCACGGAACGGCGGTCTCGCTCTCTCAGCCATCGATGTCCTCACACTCCGTTATAGCGACTACTTGTTGCGCTGCTTCCAGGGGTCTTTCACCGCGGGATAGGTCTCGATCACGATATTGGCGAGACGGCCGCCGACTTTCTCGACACGGCAGATATAGACGTTCTGCACGATGTCCCGGGTCTCGGGATCGATGCTGATGGGGCCGCGCGGGCTCTCGTGAGTTCCAGCCCTTGATGGTGCCCATGGCGGCGTCGCCATCGAACTTGCCGCTCTGCTTCTTCACCACGTCATAGATGAGTGCCATCCCGTCATAGGCGCCGACCGCGAAGAGATCGGGATCCTTGTCGGCGCCATAGGCTTTCTTCCAGGCCGCGACGAAAGCCTTGTTCGTGGGTGACGGATAGGCCGCGGTATAGTGGGTGGCGCTGATGATGCCCGACGCGAGATCGCCCAGGTTCTGCAAATCCGCCTCGTCGATCGCCTCGGCGCTCGGCATCAGGCGGATGCCCGCCTTGGCCAGGCCAAGCTCGTGGAAATTCCTTGACGAAGGCCGGCGGCTGGCTGCCGCCGGGGATGAAGGCGTAGAGCATGTCGGGCTTCTCATCGAGGACCCGCTGCAGGAACGGCGCGAAGTCCGGATTCATCACCGGGAAGCGCACGCTGCCGACGATGCTGCCGCCAGACTCGGTAAAGCTGCGCTTGAAGGACTCCTCCGCATCGTAGCCCGGCCCGTAGTCCGAGACCGCGATATAGGCACGCTTCATGCGGCCCTTGGTGGCGGCCCAGCGGGCGAAGACTTCCGTCGTCTGCGGCAGCGTGAGGGACACGCGGGTGAAATAGGGCGACTTGGTGGTGATGACGGCGGTGGCGGCGTTCATGATGACGGTCGGCACCTTGCCTTCGGTCGCAAGCGGCGCCACCGCCAGCGCGTTCGGCGTGAAGACGAGGCCGGCCAGCATCTGCACCTGGTCACGGGCGATCAGCTCCTGGGCGATCCGCTTCGCGGTGTCTGGGTTGGGGCCGGTCTCGTCGCGGCGGATGATCTCGATCTTGGTGCCGCCGACGGTGTCGCCGTTCTGCTGCACCCAGAGCTTGACCGCGTTGTCCATGGTCTCGCCGAGCCGGGCAAAGACGCCGGAGTACGGCAGGATGAGGCCGACCTTGACAGTGTCCGCCATCGCCGGCGCCGTCAGCGCGGCCATGACAAATCCGCTGCACAACAGCGATCGCAGTGCGCGCATGGTGATCCCTCCCCCGATCGATGCGAGCCCGGTTCCGCGCGGACCCGTTCTGTTGGCGATCTTGCCGGAAACCGCCGGCAGCGGCAATCACGGGGAGGCTCAGCGGCCGCGCAGCCCCGCCTGCACCGCCTGATCGAGCGCGCCCAGGAAGCGCGAGCGATCCGCCTTGGTGATGGGCGACGGCCCACCCGATCCCACGCCGATCTCCCGCAGATGCCGCGCGATCTCGCGGCCGGCAAGCGCATTGCCGATGTTGTCGCGAGTCCAGGGCTTGCCGAGCGGCGAGAGCGCGCGAGCGCCCTTGGCGAGGCAGCGGGACGCGAGCGGGATGTCGCTGGTGACGCAGACGTCGGCGGCGGCGATGCGCTCGACGATCCAGTCGTCCGCCTTGTCGGCGCCCTCGCTCACCACCACCATCTGGATATTGGGGTCGCGCGGCGGCCGGATCGGCCGCGAGCCGTTGGAGACGACGAACACCCTGAGATTGAGGCGCTCCGCCACGCGATAGACCTCCTCGCGCACCGGGCAGGCGTCGCCATCGACGTAGATGTCGGTCATCCGCCGCGCTTACCGCCGCCGGCGGTTGCCGAATGCCTCGAATGCCTCGGCCTGAGCCGCGAGCCCCTTCTCCACCATCGCCCGCATGAGATTGTCGCCGAGGCGCCCCGCATCCACCAGCACCGCCGGCGCGATGCCGAGAATTCCGGCGATGTGACTCGCGCGAACCTCGGGCGTTGCGGCATCGAAGAGCCCGCGGCACTTGACGATGGAGAGTCCGGCAACGAGATCCCCGTCGCCATTCTCCGTCAAGGTGCGGCTCGCCACCTGGAAAGCGGTGAAATCGAGGAGACCCGGTGAGAGCCGCTCGATCTTCGTAATCAACGTGGCGGCGGCGGCGCGATCGAGCTTCGCCGTGGTCGCGGCATAGACGTGGGACTGCTTCAGGCGGCTGTAGGAGACATCGCGCCGGCCATCGGAGCGCGCCGCCCACTCCGCCTCGGTCATCAGTGCCGTCTCGGGAAATTCCGTCTCCGCCCCGTTCTCCGCGGAGCAGTAGATCATGCCGGCGTCCATATCCTCGACGACGTAGGACCGTCCGTCCTTCGCATAAGCAAGAGCGCCGCGCCTGAATTTGGAAGCCATGACCCTGGTCCGCCGGAGGTTGTTGCCGTACAGCCGGGGACCATGCGCAGCGGGGCCGCCCGCGGTCAACCCACCTCCGGCCCTGGGCCGGCCGCGGCAAAGCATGTACCCTTGTAAGGAGTGGGCAGAGGAGACGGCGGGACATGCTGGCATCGCAACGGGCACTTTTCGACATTCCCAGGGAGGTCTGCTTCCTCAATGCAGCGGCCTGGAGCCCGCTGCCGCGGGCGAGCCAGGAAGCCGGCCGCATCGGCGTCGGGCGGAAAGGGCAACCGTGGAAAATTCCGGCGGATTTCGCGGCGCAGCAGCACGACCGCGCCCGGACGGCGGCGGCGCGGCTCATCAACGCCGATCCCGCCGATGTCGCCCTGATCTCCTCCGTCGGTTACGGCGTCGCCACCGCCGGCAAGATCCTGCAGGTGCCGAAGGGCTCGCGGGTGCTGCTGCTGGAAAGCGATCATTCCTCGCCGGTGCTGGAATGGATGACCCGGGCGGACGCCCAGGGCTTCACCGTCGAGACGGTGCCGCAGCCGGCCGACGCCGACTGGACCGCGGCGGTGCTGGCGGCGATCGAGCGGCCGGGAGCGCCTCCGGTCGGTCTCGCCTCGATCTCCTCCGTCCACTGGTCCGACGGCGGCGCCATCGATCTCGATCGCGTCGCCGCAGCGCTCCGCCGGCAGGGTGCCGCGCTGCTGGTGGACGCCACTCACGGCGCCGGGGTCATGCGGCTCGACGTCCGCGCGCTTGATCCGGACTTCCTGATATTTCCGACCTACAAGTGGGTGCTCGGCCCCTACGGCCGCGCCTTTCTCTACGTGGCGAAGCGCCACCAGGACGGCGTGCCCCTGGAGCAGACCAGCTACGGGCGAAAGGCCGTCGCCGCGGAGCGCGCGCCCTATCTCAGCGATATCTCCTATGTCGCGGGCGCCCGGCGCTTCGACATGGGCGAGCGCGACCATTTCATCTCGCTCGAGATGGCATCGATCGGCATGGAGATGGTGGCGGCGTGGGGCCCGGACGCCATCGTCGAGCGGCTCAGCATGCTGACTGGGCGTCTCGCCGACGGCTTGCGCAACTCCGGCGTCCTGGTGCCGGAAGAGCGGGTACGGGCGCCCCACATCCTGAGCCTGGGTTTTCCCAAGGGCCTGCCGGCGGGGCTGATGGAGCGGCTGGCGGCGGAGCAGGTCTATGCGGCGCCGCGCCTCGGCCGCATCCGCATCAGCCCGCACGTCTACAACGACGAGGCGGACGTCGACCGTTTCATCGAGGTCTTCCGCAAGCACGCGGTCTAGAGAACAGGACGTGCCGATGATGTTCGACGGCGAGATCGCGTTGGTGCCCGGGGCCGGCAACGGCATCGCCGGGCCGTCGCGATCGCCCTGGCGCGGGAAGGTGCCCGGGTCGCCCTCGTCGACATCAACACGGAGAAAGGCGAGGCGGCCCGCGCCGAGGCCGACGGCGAGGCGATATTTCTGCGGGCGGACTGGTGACCTCGCGCCGCCGGCATGGTCGTGCGGAGACCGTGGCGCGGGCTGGGGCCGCGGTCATCCTCGTCCACAGCGCCAGCCCGCCGCGCCGCGAGGACGACGTCTTCGAGGCCATGCTCACCGTCAATCTGCGCAGCGGCTTCCACCTCGGGCGCGACGTGGGGCGGCTGATGCGGGAGGGCGGTATCAAGGGCCGCATGCTCTTCGACGTCGCTTCACGCGGAAAGCCCGCGCAACCTGCCGCACTACAGCGCCTCCAAGGCCGGCATGACCATGCTGATGAAGGAACTGGCCCGGGCGCTCGCACCGGCGGGCATCCGCGTCAATGCCATCGCGCCGGGCGCCATCCCCGGCGGCGGCTTCGCCGCCGACCCCCGCCATGGCGAAGCTGGTGCCGATGGGGCGGCTCGGGACGCCCGAGGACATCGCCGGCATGGCGCTGGCGCTGCTCTCCGAGCGGTTCGCGCGCTACGTCACCGGCACCACCGTGGTGGTGGACGGCGGCCTCTCGCTCCACAACTGGATCCCGCCGCGCGCGGACTGACCGCACCGCCGTCGCCGCCGCGGCCGGCGCAATTTCATCCTAACCGAACCGGGAGCCGCCGCTTATCATAGAAAAATACGAGCGGAGCCCGCGACAAAGTGGGCCGGCCGTGGGAGCGTCTGAGGACGGGAGCCGCCATGAACGTCTCAACCTTGATTCGATCACTCTGTGCCGTCGCGACGCTCGTCGCCGGCGTCCGGCCGCGAGCGCCGAGGAGATCGAAGTCGGCAACTACGGTGTCGCCGCCAACGGCATGCCCTATGCGGTCGCGATGGAGAAGGGATATTTCAAGGAAGAGGGCGCCGACATCACCGGCGTCCTGTCCTCGCAAGGCGGCGGCACGTCGATGCGCAACATGATGACCGGCAATCTCGCCTATGGCGAGATCAACCCCACCGCCGTGGTGATCGCGATCCGCCAAGGCGCCGATCTCAAGATCATCAGCGACAACGTGCTGACGGTGGCCGAGTTCGTCTGGGCGGTGAAGCCGGATTCGCCGATCAAGACGCTGCAGGACCTCAAAGGCAAGAAGATCGGCTACACCAACCCGAAATCGACCAGCCAGGCGCTGGCGATCCTGCTGGTGCAGGCTGGCGGCCTCAAGCCCGACGACGCCGAGTATGTGAAATCCGGCGGTTTCGGCGAGGGCGTGGTGGCCCTCGATCTCGGCGCTCTCGACGTGGCGCCGATCGCGGAGCCGCTGTGGTCGAAGTATCAGGGGAAATACCGCGCCATCGTCAAGCCAGCGATATCCTGCCGGCGCTCGACAATGTCGTCGGCGTCACCACCGGCAAGGCGGCGGAGACCCGCGGCGACTTCCTGCGCGCGATCCTGCGCGCGCGCCGAAAGGCGGTCGCGTTCATGTACGCCCATCCCGACGAGGCCGGCATCATCATCGCCAAGGCCTATAATCTCGAGCTGGAGGTGGCGACCGCCGCCGTGCGCGATCTCACCTCGGCGCGCAGCAAAGACGGCTTCCCTACTGGGGCCCCGGCGACTTTCATCTCGACGGGATGAACCGGATGATCGAGGCGCAGAAGCTGGTCGGCGCAATCAGCGGCGACGTCGACTGGTCGAAAGTCATCGAGCGCGCTTCCTGCCCGACGATTTGAAGGCGAAAGCGAAGACGAACTGAGGAGCATGAGGTCGGATGGCGGCAGCGCAAGTCTCGTTGCGTGATGTCACGCGCGTCTACGCCGCGAGCGCCATGGGCCGCCCGGTGCACGCGCTCGGGTCCGGTCTCCCTCGATCTCGAGCAGGGCGAGTTCTTCGCGGTGGTCGGGCCTTCCGGCTGCGGGAAGTCGACGCTCCTCGATTTGATCGCGGGCCTGGCGCCGCCCTCCGAGGGCAGCGTCGACGTTCGAGGGCCGGCCGGTCGGGAACACGGTGCCGGACGGCGTCGGCGTCGTGTTCCAGGAGGATGCCTGCTTCCCCTGGCTCACCGTCGCCGACAACATCGCCTTCGGGCTGCGCCAGCAGCGGTCGACTCGGGCCGAGCTGCGAGCGGCGCGTCGCCATACGCCCTCGCCCTCCATGGGCCTCCAGGACTTCGCCGCAGGCCTATCCGGCGCAGCTCTCCGGCGGCATGCGCCAGCGCGTCTGCATCGCGCGGACGTTGGTGCTGCAGCCGCGGCTCATCCTGCTCGACGAGCCGTTCGGCGCGCTCGACCAGCAGACCCGCCTGCTGATGGGCGACGAGCTGCTGCGCCTCTGGCGCGACACCGGCGCCACCGTGCTGCTGATCACCCACGCCCTCGACGAGGCCGCGATGCTGGCGGACCGCATCGGCGTCATGTCGGCGCGTCCCGGCCGCATCCTCGACATCGTCGAGACCGCATTGGCCGCGCGACCGCGACAGCCGGATCGTCGCCGACGCCTCCTTCGGCGAGATCACCGGCCGGCTCTGGCGATCGCTGCGGGAGGAATCGCTGAAGGCGATCGGCAAGACGGCGCGGACGCCATGACCAGGGCGGCGCGCTATCGTCTGCTCGCGGTGGTCGTCGGCCGCTGTCCTACTGCTGGAACTGCTCTGCCGGATAGGCGTCATCGACCACCTGACCATGCAGCCGCCGCAGCCAGATCGTTGCGCGACCTCGTGCGCGCTCTCTGGCCTCGGGATCGATGAACGCCGCGATGCTGAAGACGCTCACCAACGTCACCATCGCCTTCGTCCCGTCAGTGCTGGTCGGCGTCGCCTCGGCGTCGCCATCCATCGCGGCCGCCTGCTGCGTGCGGCAAGGTCTCGAGCCGCTGTTCGCCACCTACTACGCCATACCCGTCTATGCCTTCTATCCGCTCTTCATCATCCTCTTCGGCCTCGGCGATACCCCGCAAATCATGATCGGCTTCATGCTGGCGGTAGTGGCGGTCATCGTGAACACGCTGAGCGGCCTCGATCGCGTTCCCGCGCGTGCTGATCAAAACCGCGCGCGTCCTATCGCCTGGGCCCGGTCGCTACCGCGCTCAAGATCACGCTCCCCTCGTGCGCGCCCTATCTTCTCACCGGCGTCAAGCTCGCCGTCGCCTACGCCTTCATCGGCGTCATCGGCGCCGAGTTCATCATGTCGCAGCACCGGCCTCGGCTACGAGATCAGCTTCGCCTACAACAATTTCGACAATACGATCATGTACCCGCTGATCCTGCTGATCATCGTGATCTCGACGGCGGTGAACATGACGCTCTCCCATTGGGAGAAAACCCTGATGCAGCGGCGTGGCCAGCGATGACCATGCGGTCGTGGTCCGGCGCGCTCAACGCCGCTGGTGCTGGTGGGCTCGGCTTCTGATCGCCTGGCAGATCCTGTTCTGAGATCGCCGGCTCGAATGCGATGGCACCGCCGGTGGAGACTTTCCGCTATCTGGCTCAGCTTCTCGCCACCAATGCCCCTTCTGGGGCCATCTCATCGAGACCGGTCGCGCCTTCCTGCTGGCCCTGGTGCTCGCCGTGGTGCTGGGCCTCGCCGTCGGCTTCGTGCTCGGGCCTGCACCGCTTCTCGAGCGAGGTGGCGGAGCCGATCCTGGTGGCGATCTACTCGGTCCCCAAGATCACCCTCTATCCGATCGTGCTGCTGGCCTTCGGCCTCGGCATGCCCGCCAAGGTCGCCTTCGGCACCATTCACGGCATCGTGCCAGTAGTGATTTTCACCATGAGCGCCGTCGGCAACATCCGGCCCGTGCTGCTCGAAGACCGCGCGCGTCCTCAAGCTCACGCCCGTGGACAGGTCGTGACCTCGGTGCTTTTCCCGGCGGCGCTGCCGGAGATCTTCACCGGGCTCCGCGTCGGATTCTCGCTGACCCTGATCGGAACCCTGCTGGGCGAGATGTTCGGCTCCCAGCGCGGCCTCGGATATCTCCTGATGACCGCGATCGGCCTGCAGAACATCAAGGTGATCATGGCGGTGACCTTGCTGGTGGTGCTGTTCGCGGCGGCGGTCAGCACGATTCTCATCTATATCGACCACCGGCTGCACCGCCGGGCCTCCTAGGACCTTCCGCGATCAGCCGCGCCTTGCCGCCTCGATCGCCGCCCAGATCCGCGCCGGCGTCGCGGGCATGTCGAGGTGCGGATGCCGAGGGGGGCGAGAGCGTCGCAGACCGCGTTGAGGGTCGCCGCCAGCGCCGCCCACGGTTCCCGCCTCGCCGACACCCTTGACGCCGAGCGGATTGACCTTGCCGTCGGCACCTCCCTGCGTCTCCAGACGCATCATTCGGCAAATCGGCGGCGCGCGGCATGGCGTAGTCCATGAAGGATCCCGTCAGCAGCTGGCCCGCTCTCGGGTCATGCACGATCTGCTCGCCTCAGCGCCTGGCCCACACCCTGAACCACGCCGCCCTGGATCTGGCCGCGCACCAGCACGCGGGTTGATCACGAGGCCCAGATCCTCGACGGCGCTGTAGCGCATCGAGCGCTCACCACGCCGGTCTCGGGATCGATCTCGACCTCGCAGATATGGCAGCCATTGGGGAACGTAACCGCAGTCGGCTGGAACTCGCCGACTTCGGCGAGGCCCGGCGTCCATTCCTTCCGGCAGCCGCGCCGGATCGGCGGCAAGCGTCGCCACCTCGGCCAAGCTCAGCGGCGGTCGGTGCCGACGATGCGGAACTCGCCGCCGGAAAACTCGATATCGGCCGCCGACGCCTCCAGCGCATGAGCGGCGATCAGCGCGGCCTTTCTCCAGCACGCGGTCGATGGCGAAGGAGACAGCGGGGCCGCCGACGCAGAGCGCGCTCGATCCGCCGCTGCCGCGGCCGGACGCCAGATACTTCGGTATCGCCTTGGCGGAAGCGGATGCGCTCGGCGGGAATGCCGAGCCGATCGGCGACGAGTTGCGGGAGCGCCGTCTCCAGCCCCTGGCCGGTGGACATCGCGCCGACATCGAGACGATGTCGCCATCGGCGGCCAGCGTCAGCCGCGCGTTGTCGCTGACCGATCTTGAAATAGGGACCGCCGGAGACCTCGATGGGGTTGCAGATGCCGATGCCGCGCAGCTTGCCGCGCGTCGCCGCCTCCGCGCGCCGCGCCGGAAAACCCGCGATATCGGCGAGCTCGCGCCGCTGCCCTCATATTCTCCGGGAAGTCGCCGCAGTCATAGGTGAAGAGGAACGGCGTCTTGTAGGGCATCGCCGAGGGCGGAACCAGGTTGCGGCGACGCAGCTCCAAGGGATCGATGCCGAGCTCGCCCGCCGCCACGTCGATCGCGCGCTCGATGACATAGCTCGCCTCCGGCCGCCCGGCGCCGCGATAGGGACCGAGCGGGACCGTATTGGTGAAGACGCCGCGGATCTCGGCGGCGATCGCGGCGGTGGCGTAGACGCCAGCGATACCGCCGATATTGTTGACCGGCGCCAGCGAGCGGCCAGAGAGGTAGGCGCCGACATTGGCATCGTAGTCGACGCGGAGCGCGAGGAAGCGGCCCTCCCGATCCAGCGCCAGCGCCACATCCGCCACGATATCGCGGGCGTGCTCATCGGAGAGAAACGCCTCGGCGCGATCGGAGAGCCAGCGCACCGGGCGGCCGAGCCGCCGCGCCGCCCAACGACCAGGGCGGTCTCCGGATAATTGCCGGCCTTCATGCCGAAGGAGCCGCCGACATCGCCGGCAACGACGCGAGCTCGATCGGGCTTCAGGCCGAAGAGCCGGATCAGATCGCCATGCAGCGCATGCGGCGACTGATGGCTCGTATGAAGGACAAGCTGGCCGGTCTCGTCGACGAGCGCGAGGGAGATCCGCGGCTCGATCGGGCTGGCGGTGACGCGGGAGATGGCGAGGCGCAGCCGCGTCACATGGGGCGCCGCCGCGATCGCCGCCGCCACCGCCGGCGCATCGCCGCCGCGCCAGACGAAGGCGATGTTGTCAGGCACGGCATCCCAGACCGCTGGAGCGCTCTTGGCGCGCGCGGCCTCGACCGTGGCAAGCGCCGGCAGCTCCTCGTAATCCGCCATCACCGCCTCGGCCGCGGCCTGCGCTGCCTCGCGGGTCTCCGCCACCACCAGTGCCACCGGCTCGCCCACATAGCGCACGCGCTCACGGGCAAGGAGCGGGCGCGCCGTGCGCAGCGACGGGCTGCCGTCGGAGCGCGGCAGCTCGACGCCGCCGACGGGATCGGCGACACCGTCGGCGGCGAGATCCGCTGATGTCAGCACCGCCACCACCCCCGGCTCCGCCCGCGCCGGCGATACGTCGATGCCGCGCAGGCGCGCATGGGCGTAGGGCGAGCGCACGGCGACCGCGTGCAGCGTGCCGGGGATCCGCAGATCGCCGGTGTAGCGGCCGCGGCCGGTCAGGAGACGCATATCCTCGCGCCGCTTCGGCTCCGGCCGCGCCGGACTGTCGTTCACGTCAGTCCTCGCGATCGCGGGTCAGGGATTTTTCCATGGCGAAAGTGTAGCCAGGCTTCACGCGGACATCGACGACGACGCTGGCGCCGCCCTCCACCGCCGCCACCGCCTCGGCGAGCCGCCCCGGCAGCTCGGCCGGATCCTGCACCGGACCGATGCCGATCCAGTCCCTGGCCGCGCGCCAGCGCCGCGTGATCGATGTCGGGATCGCCGATGTGCTGGCCGATCCAGCGATTGCCCACCGGCCGCCGCGCTGGCGCGCGACGCGCTCCTGATGCACCTCGTCGTTGAAGAAGGATTGGTTGTTGGCAATGATCGTCAGCAGCGGCAGCCGGTAGTGCGCGGCGGTCCAGAGCGCGGTCACGCCCATGAGGTGATCGCCGTCGCCGAGAATGGCGACCGGCAGACGACCGCTTCCCTTGCAGCGCCAGCGCCGCGCCCACCGCCATCCCCGGGCCCGCCGCCGATGCCGCCGCCGCCGTCGCAGCCGAGATAGTCGAGAGGATGCCGGAAATGCCAGCAGGCTCGCCGCTCCAGCCGAGTGGCAGGCGGATCAGCGACACGTCGCGCCCGCGCGTAGCCTGGGCGAGCGCCGCGGCGAGATCGGGCATGCCGATCTCCTTGGCGCCGGTCGGACGGTAGTCCGCCGCCGCCGCGGCCGGTACCGGTTTGGCAGCCGCGGGCGCGCGCTTCTGCGACGACAGCTCCTCCAGCAGAAGCGTGACGACCGCATCGGGATCGCCCATCAGCGCGATGTCCACCGGCGGCAGCGCCTGGTGATCCATGCTCCAGCCATTGTGGATGTAGAGGTCGAGGGAGGCCTGGATCACCTTGGCGCGGACACTCCTGCCCCGGCCACGCCTGCATCAGGGTGCCCGCGACGTCGACCCAATCGAGGCTCAGCACCACGTCTGCCTTGCGCACGCACTCCAGCGCTTCCGGCCGCACCAGCAGGCCCGGCGGCGCGCCGTGGAGCGGATGATCGGTGGGGAACGAGGCCGCGGTCTTGAGATCGGTGAGCACGGTGGCGCCAAGGCGCTCGGCGAGCGCCACGCGCTCCTTCCAGCCCGCCTCGCTCCGCGACACGCGCCCCATCAGGATCAGCGGCGCCTTCGCCGAAGCCAGCATCGCGGCGGCGCGCGTCACCAGATCGCGCGCCGGCGTCGGCGCCACCGGCGGCTGAAAGCGCGCGGGCGTCGGCACCGGCGCGGTCATCTCGTTGCCGCGCCTCCTGCAGACCGGCGTCGAGACAGACATCGACGGGGCCGCAGGGCGCCGTCGACGTCATCATCGACGCCCGCAGCAGCGCCTCGTAGGCGGCGGGGATCGAGGCCGGCAGATCGTCCCACTTGGTGTAGTGCCGGATCATCGCCGCCTGGTCGCGGGCGGTGTGGATCCAATCGACCCACGGCCGGCGCCGCGTCGCGTCGATCGGGCCGGTGGCGCCGACGATCAGCATCGGCATGCGGTCGCACCAAGCATTGAAGATCGCCATGGTGCCGTGCATGAGGCCGACGTTGCTGTGCAGCACGACGCCGAGCGGCTTGCCCGTCACCTTCGCATAACCATGCGCGATCGCGACCGCGCTCTCCTCATGCAGGCAGAGCAGCATCTGCGGCGCGCGATTGCCAAGCGCGTTCACCACGCTGTCGTGGAGGCCACGGAAGCTGGCGCCGGGCGTCACGCAGAGAAACGGCAGCTCCAGCGAGCGCAGCATGAGGGCGATGGCATCACTGCCCCACTCGAACCCGATCGAATTCGCGTCGACGGGGCGTTCGATCTCGATCATGCGACATCTATCCCGGAGAAATGCGCGGCATCATCTCGGCGAGCGGCGCGACGCGCAGAAGAGTAGGGAATGCAGCCGCCATCGTCCAGCGCGCAATCGCCGAAAAGCGCCGATTTCCAATGGCTTCCGGCGCAATTTCGTTCGAAACGGCAGCAGTCCCGGCGGAGACTCAAGACCGGCGTGGCACGGACGCCGCGGCCGGCGGATAACGATCACGCAGTCAGGGGAGGAAGCCGTCGCGGTGCGACGCGCGACCACAATCAAGCCTGCATTGCATCAGGGAGGTACCATGAAGATCATCGCTCACGGCATCGGATTTGCAGCCCTTGCCCTCGCGGCGCTGCTGGCGCCAAGCACCGTCAGCGCCGAGGAGATCGTCGTCAGCAACTACGGCGTCGCTGCCAACGGCATGCCCTACGCCATCGCCATGGAGAAGGGCTTCTTCAAAGCGGAGGGCGCCGACGTCACCGGCATTCTCTCCTCCTCCGGCGGCGGCACCACCGTACGCAATCTGCTCGACCGGCAATCTCGCCTACGGCGAGATCGATCTCGCCGGCACGGTGGCGGCGATCCAGCAGGGCGCCGATCTCAAGATCGTCAGCGACAACGTGCTGACCGTCGCCGAGTTCGTCTGGGCGGTAAAGCCGGATTCGCCGATCAAGTCGTCTCAAGACCTCAAGGCAAGAAGATCGGCTACACCAATCCGCGCTCCACCAGCCAGGCGCTGGACATCCTGCTGCTCGAGCAGGCCGGGCTGAAGCCCGACGAGGCGGAGCTGGTGAAGACCGGCGGCTTCGGCAAATCCGTGGTGGCGCTCAATCTCGGCTCGATCGATGCCGCCGCGATGGCCGATCCCGTCTGGTCGAAGAACAGGGCGCAGTTCCGTGTCCTCGCGAGCGCCAACGATGTCATGCCGCCGCTGTGCAATGTCATCGGCGTCACCACCGGGAAAGCGGCGGCGGAGCGCGGCGACTTCGTCCGCGCCATCCTGCGCGGCCGGCGCAAGGCGGTGGAGTTCATGTACTCCCATACCGACGAGGCGATCGCCATCGTCGCCAAGGCCTACAATCTCGACCCGGCGGTGGCCGCCAGCGCGATCCACAATCTGGTGGCCAAGAGCAAGTCCGGTGTCCCCTATTGGGGGCCCGGCAATTTCGATTTCGACGGCATGAACGCGATGCTGCGGGCGCAGAAGCTGGTCGGCGCCCTCAGCGGCGACGTCGACTGGTCGAAGGTCGTCGATACCAGCTTCCTCGCCGATGACCTCAAGCCAAAGAAATAGGTCGCTCCGGGGCACCGGGCAGATCATGCATGAGCTTTCCTCATGCATGATTTGACTTAATCTGCGTTGAGGGCGTCCGGCGTTGATGGTCTGCTTCCCCTGGAGTTCGCGGACATGCATCCGCGAGTCCCAAGGGGAGGAAAGCCAGCATGCGCTCCGACGTGTCGGCCGCCGTCATCGATCGCGCCATACCCGCGTCCGGCCTCGATGTTGTCGATACGATCGACGATGAGCGGGAAAGCGCGGCGATCGGCGGCAGCGACCTTTGCCGGCTCTCCGCGCCGATGCAGCGGTCCCGTGGCGGCGATGCCACCCTCTCGCCCCTGGTGCGACGCGTCATCTGCCATCTCGAAGACAACTACCTGAACCCCAGCCTGCTGCGGGATCTCGCGCGGGCACTCAACAAGAGCCGATTTCAGCTCATCCGCTCGTTCCGGCGCGAGATGCATACGACGCCACACGCCTATCTCATCAAGCTGCGGGTCGCGCACGCCATCCATCTGCTGCAGCGCGGCGAGACGATCGCCCAGGTGGCCGCGGCGACTGGCCTCTCCGATCAGAGCCACCTGACCCGCCACTTCAAGCGCTGGACCGGCACCACCCCCGGTGCCTTCACGCGCACGCGGTCGCTGGCGCTGGCGTCCTGAGCGCTGGCGGACACGCCGGCCGGGGCGTCGGCTTTGCCGTTGGGCGCCGGCTTGCTAGAGTGACTATAGTTCATGCCACTACCCCGTGGACGACATGGCGCGCCGGCTTCCCCCGCTGAATTCCATCCGCGCCTTCGAGGCGGCGGCGCGGCATTTGAGCTTCACCAAGGCCTCCGCCGAGCTTCGTCACCCAGGGCGCCATCAGCCGCCACGTCGCCAGCCTGGAGACCGAGCTGGAGACGCAGCTCTTCGAGCGTCGCCATCGCGCGGTCAAGCTCACGCCCAAGGGTGCCGTCTATCTCCGCGCCGTGCGCGACGCCTTCGATCGTCTCGACGATGCCACCAAGCAGGTCTTCGCCGCTCCTGATGCGCTCACGCTCCGCATCAAGCTGCCGCCCACCTTCGCCATCCGATGGATCGTGCCGCGCCTCGCGCGCTTCCATGCCCTCGACCGCACCATCGATGTGCAGATCACCACCTCCCACAACACCGTCGACTTCAACCGCGAGGACGTCGACGTGGCGATCCATTCCGGCGCCGAGCCACCGCCGGGCGTGGTCGGCCGCCGGCTCTTCGGCGAGACGCTGCTGCCGGTGTGCAGTCCTGCCTTGCTGGCGACGAAGCGCAAACTCGAGAAGCCCTCGGATCTCGCCCGGCACGTCCTGCTCTGCTCGCTGCATCGCCCGGACGACTGGCCGCAATGGCTGGCATCCGCCCGCTTGCGCGGCCTCGACGGCAATAGCGGCCTCAAGCTGGAGAATTCCAGCCTCGCCTATCAGGCGGCCCTCGACAGCCTCGGCGTCGCCATGGCGCAGAAGCTGCTAGTGGCCGAGGACCTTGCGGTCGGCCGCCTCGTCGCCCCCTTCTCCCTGGAGGTCGCGACCAAGGGCGCCTATTTCCTGATCTATCCGCCGCAGCGCCCAGCCACGCAAGGTCAAGCTGTTCGAGAAGTGGATTCTCGAAGAGGCCGCGCGCGGCCGGCGCCGAGGCGTGAGACGGGCAGGCCGCCGCTAGGCCGACGTCGCCGGCAGCGCCTGCATCAGCTTGCGCCCCCGCGCCGCCACCTCGGCGGCGTCGATGCCGGGCTTGTAGAGGGCGGAGCCGACGCCGAAGCCGTCCGCACCCGCCTCGAGCCAAGCCGGGATCGACGCGGCATCGATGCCGCCCACGGGAAGCACGGGCATGTTCCGCGGCAGCACCGCGCGGAGCGCGCGCAATACCGCGGGCGCGGCGGCCTCGGCAGGAAAGAGCTTCAAGCCGTCGGCGCCGGCATCGATCATCGCGAAAGCCTCGCTGGGCGTGAAGAAGCCGGGAACCGCGAGCATACCCAGCTCCTTCGCCCGGCGCACCACGGCGGCATCCGCATGAGGCATGACGATCAGCCGCCCGCCGGCGGCGTGCACCGCCTCCACCTCGGCGACCCGCCGTACCGTTCCCGCGCCCACCAGCGTCTCGCTGCCATGGTCGCGGACGAGCCGGGCGATGCTTTCCAGGGGCTCCGGCGAATTGAGCGGCACTTCCAGGATGCGGAATCCGGTCGCGATCAGCGCCGCGGCGATCTCTGGAATCTCCGCCGGACGAATGCCGCGGAGGATCGCCACCAGGGGCGCCGTGGCGAGCCAGGAAGACAGCGACTTCGTCATGCCGCTCCCCGCATCCGGGCGATCCGCCACAGGCCCGTCGCCGCCGGCTCTCCCGGCACCATCCATCGCCGCGACGCCGCGGCGCGCGAAGGCGCGGCGATAGAGCGCCGTCAGCTCCGGCGCGCCGATCACCGCCACGGGACCCGAGATCGTTGCCGCGCGGATCTCATGCCCGATCAGCACGCCCGAAAGATATGAGGCAAGACTGCCGGCCGGCAGCTCGTCGAAAAGTCCGCGGGCGCGCACGCCGAAGAGATGGTGCAGCAGCCCCTGCTCCTGCCCGGCGCGATCGACCCCGGCATCGAAGGCGGCAAGGTCCGCCACCTCGGCCGTCGACCCCAGGCGGCCGAGAATGCTGTGGCGCCAGAGCACGCCGAAGACCTCGCCGGTCATATGGGTCTCGAAGCCCTCGATACAGCCGCCGCCAAGGCGGGCGAACTTGCTGTGAGTCCCCGGCAGGCACACCGTCGCGGCGGGGCCGAGCGCATCCAGGGCACCGAGGATCTGCGTCTCCTCGCCGCGCATCACGTCGGGGACGCCGTAGCGATCGCGGCAGGCGAGGCCAGGGACGATGACCGCGCGCCGCCCCTCGCCCCAGGCGACCTCGCCGCAGGCCCGGGCGATCGCCGCCGGCTCCGCCGGGCAGTCGAGATAGGGGATCTCGCGCCAGCCCTGCCGGCTCCCGATCATGCCGGCCATGACGATCGGGCCGGGATCGTCCGCCTGCCAGTCGCCGATCTCCGTCGCCAGTACCTCGGCGAAGGCGCCGCCTTCCACGGTCAGGATGCCGCGGGATCGGGCACGCCGGTCCAGCACGGCGCCGGTCGCATCCATGCGATAGGCGCGAAAAGAGCTTGTTCCCCAGTCGATCGCGATCATGTCTTGAGGATAGGGATCGGCATCGCGCCGCGGAAGCGCCGGTTTGCCGAGGGATCCGGCCGGGACTTGCGCAGCCGCCCGTCCGGCAATGGGCCGCCTCACCCCTCCGGGTGGGTTTGGCGGCGGGGGAGCCGCGATGGCATTGAAAATTCTTCAACCTTGTTCGGCCACTATCTGCCGAGTGGGATCTGGCTCACAGCCAATGAGCGGAGCCGACCCCAATGATAGCGGGTGCCGATGATGCCGACCGTCGCATCGGGAGCACCGCCAAGCGAGGCGAGCGAGACCGGGTAACATCGATGACCGAACAAACTCTTCCGGCCGCTCCCGGCGTTTCCCATCCCGCGAACGACCTGCGGCCGCGCCGTCGCTTCGGCCGCAACGGCGAGCGCGTCATGCTCTGGACCCTCCGGCTCATCTGCCTGGCGCTGCTTGCCTGGGGCGCCACCCTGGAAGTGCGCACCTCCTTCATCCAGTCCGCCTTGGCGACGAAGTTCACGCGCAACTTCTCCTTCAAGATCGAGCCGGGTCCGAACAGCAACCTGCAGTTTCCACGCAATGGTCCTTATGACGAGCGTTTGGGATATGCGCGGCTGCCGAGCTTCATCGACTCCCTGAAGGCGCACCACTTCTCGGTCAGCCAGCAGGCGGTGATGTCGCCGGAGCTCGACCAGTTCGTCGCCATGGGCGGCTACGCGCTCTATCGCGAGAAGGGGCATGCCGGGCTGCAACTGCTCGACCGCGATGATGTGCCGCTCTATACCGCGACGTATCCGGAGTTGACCTACGAGGATTTCGCCTCGGTTCCGCCGATCGTCGCCAAGACGCTGATGTTCATCGAGGATCAGCACCTCCTCGATCCCGAGTATCCGCAGCACAATCCGGCGGTGGACTGGAGCCGCTTCATGGTGGCGGCCAGCGGCCAGGCCGAGGGCGTCATCGATCGCCGGCTACGCCGCGGCGGCGCCAGCACGCTCGCCACCCAGATCGAGAAGTTCCGCCACTCGCCCGCCGGCCGTACCGAGGGCTTCGCCGAGAAGGCGCGGCAGATGCTGAGCGCCACCGCGCGGGCCTATCTCGACGGGCCCGACACCACGCTGGCGCGCCAGCGCGTGCTCACCACCTATCTCGACGCGACGCCGCTCAGCTCGCGCCAGGGCTATGGCGAGATCATCGGCCTCGGCGACGGGCTTCGGGCCTGGTATGGCACCGATCTCCGCGCCGCCAGCCGCGTTCTGGTGTCGCCCGCGGAGAGTGATGTTCAGATCGCCCGCAAGGCCGAGATCTATAAGCAGATCCTGAGCCTGCTGCTGGCGGAGCGGCGCCCGTCCTACTATCTCAACATCGACCGCGACGCCCTCAATACGCTCGCCAATCGCTATCTGCCGCTGCTCGCCGAGGCGGGTGTGATCGAGCCCGAGCTGCGCGATGCCGCGCTCAAGTCCGAGCTGCAGTTTCAGGCGGAGCCGCCGGCGCCGGTACCGGTGCAATTCGTCGGCCGCAAGGGCGCCGACGCGATCCGCATGCGCCTGCGTTCCCTGCTGCAGGTGCCGAATCTGTACAGCCTCGACCGCCTGGACCTGACGGCTCATACCAGCCTCGACGCACAGGCGGAGGAGCGCACCGCCAGCGTGCTGGGCAAGCTCGGCGATATCGAGACCGCGAAGAGCCTCAACATGGTCGGGCAGAACCTGCTGGGATCAGCCGATCCGAAGCAGGTCACCTACAGCATCGTGCTCTACGAGCGCGGCGACCAGGCGAACTACGTCCGCATCCACGCCGACAGCCTGGACTCGCCCTTCGACATCAATTCCGGCGCCAAGCTGATCCTGGGATCGACGGCGAAACTGCGCACCCTCGCGACCTACCTCAACATTGTCACCGGCCTGCATGATCGCCTCGGCGCCATGAGCGCGAAGCAGCTCAACACCCTCGCCGCCAACGCGGAGGATCCGATCACCCGCTGGGCCGTCGACTACGTGGCGAATGCCACCGACCACGACCTGCAGCCGATGCTGGATGCGGCGATGCAGCGGCGCTATTCCGGCGATCCCAGCGAGGTCTTCTTCACCGGCGGCGGCGCCCATGTCTTCCATAATTTCGAGAAGTCGGAGGACCGCCAGGTCTTCACCGTCGAGGATGCCTTCGAGAACTCCGTCAATCTCGCCTTCGTGCGGATCTTGCGAGACGTCGTGCGCTTCTACACCGTGGCGGACGCGGCACGCACCGGCGATCTGCAGGCGGACGAGCCGGACATCGTGCGGGAGAACTATCTCCACCGCTTCGCCGACCAGGAGGGCCGCGAGTTCCTCAATCACTTCTACGACGATTTCCACGGCCACAGTCCCGACGAGGTGCTGCGGCTGCTGGCGAGCCGTACCAGCCCGGCGCCGAGGCGGCTGGCGGTGGTATTCCGCTCGGTTCGCCCGGACGCGGCGGTGCCGGAGTTCCGCGCGTTCCTGGCCGAGCATCTTCGCAGTCTCGCTCTCGACGGCCCCGGCGCCGAGAAGCTCTACTCCAGCTACGGCATCGATCGCTACTCGCTGCAAGACCGCGGCTATATCGCCGGCGTGCATCCGCTGGAGCTATGGCTCGCGGGATATCTCCAGACCCATCCAAACGCGACCCGCACCGAGGTCATGAACGCCAGCGTCAACGAGCGCCAGGAAGTCTACGGCTGGCTGTTCAAGACCAGCGACACCCGCCGGCAGGATATGCGCATCCGCATCCTGAAGGAGGAGGACGCCTTCGATCGCGTCCTGCAGGACTGGCGCCGGCAGGGCTATCCCTTCGGGCATCTGGTGCCCTCCTTCGCCAGCGCCCTCGGCAGCTCCGGCGACCGGCCCGAGGCGCTCGCGCATCTCATGGGGATCATCCTGAACGACGGTGTCGAGCTGCCGACGGCGGACATCGAGCGCATGCATTTCGCCGCCGACACGCCTTACGAGACCGACATGACCTTGAACCCGGGCGCGCCCAAGCGCGTGTTCCCGCCGGAAGTGGCGGCGATACTGCGCCGCGCCCTCATGGGCGTGGTGGCGAACGGCACTGGCGTCCGGGTGAAAAAGGCCTATCACGACTCCGATGGCAACGTGATCGTGGCCGGCGGCAAGACGGGCACGGGCGACAATCGCTTCGAGAGCTTCTCCGCCGGCGGCGCGGTGACGGGATCGCGCGTCGTCGACCGCACGGCCACCTTCGTGTTCTTCCTGGGCGACCGCTTCTTCGGCACCGTCACCGCCTTCGTGCCCGGCGCCCAGGCGGCGAAATATCACTTCACCAGCGCGCTCGCGGTCCAGCTCCTGACCTCGCTGGCGCCGGAGATCGAGCCGCTGATCAACCGCCGCGAAGGCGCCGTCCGCACCGCGGATTGAGCGGGCCGACTTCAGACCTGGATCTGCTGACGTGCGTCCTTCGAGACGGCCGCTAACGCGGCCTCCTCAGGATGAGGTCCTTTCTTTAGGCCATTACCCATTTACCTCATCCTGAGGAGCGCGCGGCAGCGCGCGTCTCGAAGGACGCAGGATGCCTCTGCAACCCCGCTACTTTTTTTTCCTCGCCCCGAAGCTGGCGGCGCGGCGCAGTCGGACCTGTTGGTAGAGATACTCCTTCTCGGTGCCGGGCTCGTAGCCGCCGGCGGAGATACTGACGTTGCGCTGGCTCGGATAGCGGGCGATCGCGTCCTCGACGATGTCGACGCCGAGGCCGGGCACGGTCGGCACCACCAGGAAGCCACCGTCACCGTTGCGGCGGCGCGAGATCACCTCGTTGCGACCCACCCAGTCGTTCTCGATCCGCTCCAGCATCAGCGCGTTGGGGATCGCCGCCAGCAGATGGAGCGCCGCGAACTCGGCGATCGGTCCGAGCGAGCCTGAATGAGGCGCCACGGTGATGCCGTGGCTTTCCGCCATCGCCGCCATCTTCTTCATCTGCATGATGCCGCCGGCGCGGCCGGTGTCGGGCTGAATGACGTCGACGAGGTCGCGCTCGATCAGCGGCCTGAGGCCCCAGATCGTGCTCATGCGCTCGCCCGCCGCCAGCGGGATCGCCACCGCGTCCTGGATGCGTTGATAGGCGTCGAGATTCTCCGGCGCGATCGGATCCTCCATGAAGAGGAGATGCAGCGGCTCCAGCGACCGGCCCAGCACGATCGCGTCCTTCGGCGTCATCCACGGCGGCCCATGCAGATCCACCATCAGGTCGATCTCGTCGCCGACCGCCTCGCGGATCGCCGAGACCTTGCGCAGGATGTCGCGCACGCCGCCGGTCTTGATGGCGGTGAAGCCTTGCTCCTTGAGTTCCAGCGCCACCTCCGGCGTGCTGGCGTGGCTATAGATCCGGACCTTATCGCGGACCTGACCGCCCAGCAGGTTCCAGACCGGCGTCTTCAGCGCCTTGCCCTTGATGTCCCAGAGCGCCATCTCGATCGCGGTCATGGCGCCGCCGCCCACCACGCCGGTCATGCCGTGGCCCATGATGGCGGACATCATCTTCTGCCAGAGCTTCTCGATGTGGGCGGGATCCTCGCCGATCAGCACGGTCGTGAGATCCTTGACCGCCGTCTCGATCACCCGCGGCCAGCCGCTGCCCTCGCCAACGCCGGTGATGCCGTCATCCGTATAGACCTTGACGAAGAGCCAGTTGCGGCTGGTGTTCTGCATCCCCTTGCCGTCCGACGCCCAGGCGGCATCCGGCGGCGCGCCCGCCTGCACCAGGAAAGTCTTGATATCGGTGATCTTCATGAAATCGACGGGTCCCCTGCTCAGGCAGTCGCGCTGAAACTTGCATGCAAGAATACACGCGTGCAAGTATCCGCGCCTATCGTGAGGATGGGGAGATGGGGAGATGCTGAAACCGCACACCATCGCGATCATCGGCCTCGGCATGGCGGTGACACCCCACGCCCGCAGCCTCATGGACCTGGAGCGGCAGGGCCGTCTGCGAGTTGTATCCGCCTGGAGCCCGAGCGCGGCGCGGCGGGCCGCCTTTGCCAAGGCCTTCCCGCTTCCGGTCGCCGACGATGTCGAGCGCGTGCTCGCCGATCCCGAGATCGACACGGTGCTGCTGCTGACGCCGCCCAACGCGCGCCTCGAGCTGATCGAGCGACTGGCGGCGGCGGGGAAGCACGTGATCATGGAGAAGCCGATCGAGCGCACGACGGCGGCGGCGGAGCGCATCGTCGGGATCTGCGAACGGGCGCGCGTCCGTCTCGGCATCGTGCTGCAGCATCGCTTCCGGCCCGCCGCGCTCCGGCTGCGGCAGCTGCTGGCGGAGGGCGCGCTCGGCGAGCTCACGCTGGCGCAGCTCACCGTCCCCTGGTGGCGGCCGCAGGCCTATTACGACGAGCCCGGCCGCGGCACCCTCGCGCGCGACGGCGGCGGCGTGCTGATCAGCCAGGCCATCCACTCCCTCGATCTCATGCTGAGCCTGGCGGGACCGGTCATCGAGGTGGCATCAGTGGCGGGAACCAGCCGGCTCCATCTCATGGAGACCGAGGATTTCGTCAGCGCCGGGCTGCGCTTCGCCAATGGCGCGCTCGGCGGCGTCATCGCCACCACCGGCTTCTTCCCCGGTACCGCCGAGCAGCTCGTTCTCGCCGGCACCAAGGGTACGGCCATGCTGACCGGCGATGCGCTCCGCGTCGCATGGCTGGACGGACGGACCGAGGAGGTCGCCGGCCACGGCAAGACCGGCGGCGGCGCCGATCCCATGGCGTTTCCCCACGACGCCCATATGGCGCTGATCGCGGACTTCTTCGACGCCCTCGACGCCGGGCGCGAGCCGACCGCCTCCGGGCATCAGGTACTGAGCGTGCATCATCTGATCGATGCGCTGCTGCTCTCCGCCCATCGCCGCGAAGCGGTGGCGCCGGGAACTCAGGACGGTCTCTAAACCATGGCAAACCCGCCGCCGTTGAAATTCGCCGCCATCGGTCTCGACCATCGGCACATCTACGAGCAGGTCGGGCGCCTGCTGGAGCTCGGCTGCGAGTGCGTCGGCTATTGGACCGAGGGCGAGCCCGGGCCGCTCGAAGGGTTCTTGCGCCGCTATCCCGGCATTCCCCGGGTCCGCGACAAGCGCGCGCTCCTGGAGAATCCCGAGATCAAGCTGATCACCACCGCGGCGATCCCCGGCGACCGGGCGGCGCTCGCCATCGAGGCCATGCGCCACGGCAAGGACGTGATGGTGGACAAGCCCGGCTGCACCACCAAGGAGGAGCTGGCGGCGCTCCGCCAAACGGTCAAGGAGACCGGCCGCATCTGGTCGGTGAACTATTCCGAGCGCTTCGAGGTGAAAGCGGTCACTCGCGCGGCCGAGCTCATCGCCGCCGGCGAGATCGGCACCATCGTGCAGACGGTCGGACTCGGCCCCCATCGGCTCAACCGCCACCTGCGGCCAGCCTGGTTCTTCGACCGCGCCCGCTACGGTGGCATCCTCTGCGACATCGGCTGCCATCAGATCGACCAGTTCCTGTTCTTCACGGGCACGACCGACGCCGAGATCGTGACCTCGGCGGTTGGCAACTTCGCCAATCCCGGCGATCTGGGCCTGGAGGATTTCGGCGAGATGCTGCTGAGGAGCGGCCGAACCCAGGCCTATATCCGCATGGACTGGTACACCCCCGATGGCCTCGCCAACTGGGGCGACGGGCGGCTCACCATCCTCGGCACCGAGGGCTATATCGAGCTGCGCAAATACGTCGACATCGCCGGAAGACCCGGCACCGACCACCTCTTCATCGTCGACAAGTCCAGCACGCGCTACATCGATTGCAGCGACGCCCAGCTCCCTTATTATGCGAATCTCGTCGCCGATGTTCACGAGCGGACCGAGCGTGCCATGCCGCAGTCGCACTGCTTCAAGGTGATGGAGATCGCGATCGAGGCGGAAGCCCGCGCGACGCGGCTCGGAAATCTCGCTGGTATCTCTAACTGACGGACCTTTTCCTATGAAGCACGTTGCGATCGTCACCGGCGCGAGCCGCGGCATCGGCGCCGCCACCGCGCGGCTCCTGGGCCAGCAGGGCGCCGACGTTGTCGTGAACTACCAGAGCGACCGCGCCTCGGCCGAGGCTGTCGTGAAGGACATCGCGGCTTCCGGCGGCCGCGCCATCGCGGTCGCCGCCGACATGGGGACGGAGGCGGATGTGCTCCGCCTCTTCGCCGAGTGCGACAAGGCGTTCGGGCCGCTCACCGCCCTCGTCAACAATGCCGGCGTCGTCGGCAGCGAGCGGCGCTTCGTCGAGCAGATGCAGTTCGACCGCGTCCTCGACCTGATGCGGATCAATGTGGTAGGCGCACTCATCTGCGCCAGCGAGGCGGTGAAGCGCATGTCGACCCGCCATGGCGGCAAGGGCGGCGTCATTGTCAACGTCTCCTCGATCGGCGCCACCACCGGCTCGCCCAAGATGTGGATCGACTACGCCGCCTCGAAGGGCGCCATGGACACGATGACCATCGGCCTCGCCACCGAGACCGCCGGCGTCGGCATCCGCGTCAACGCCGTGCGCCCCGGCCTCATCGCCACCGACATCCACAGCCGCGCCGGTCAGGACGACCGCGTGACCCGCCTCGGCCCCAAAATGCCGATCGGCCGCGCCGGCAGCGCGCTCGAAGTGGCGGAGGCGATCGTCTGGCTGCTGTCGGAGAAGGCGTCCTATGTCACCGGCGCCATTGTGGATGTCGCGGGCGGCGTGCGCTAAGGCGGCACTACGACCTCATCCCTCCTTCACCAGCTTCTGCAGCTTCTGCAGCTTCTGCAGCGTCCGCAATCCCGCCGGCGCTTGCTGATCCGGGAACACGCTGGACCAGGCGGTGTAGCCGACTTCGCCCACATAGATGTCGCCATGGCTGTCGACGGCGAGGCCGTGCGGCGCGATGAAGCGACCGGCGGCGAGGCCGGCGGGCAACATGCCCAGCCGCGCCAGCAGCTTCCCTTCGTGGGTGACAATGCTGACGCGCGGGCCGATGTTCGGCACATTGAGATTGACCGAGAGCGCGGGACCGAGCTCGCCGATGTAGCAGATCGGCTGCCTGCCCGGGGGCATGAAGAGGCCGCAGGGACGGTGCAGGTTGTTCCACTGGGTCTCGTACTTGCCGGTGCCGTCGAAGACCTGTACGCGGTGGTTCTCACGGTCCGCCACATAGACCCAGCCGTCGCCGTCGCAGCAGATGTTGTGGACGATGTTGAACTGTCCGGGATCGGTGCCGGGCTCGCCCCAGGACATCAGCAGCCTGCCGTCGGGCGAGAATTTGTGGACGCGCGCATTGCCGTAACCGTCGGAGACGTAGATCTCGCCCTTGGGCGAGAGGGCGGTATGGGTGCAGCGGTGGAAGGGCTCGCCGCTCATGTAGGGCGCGGGCTTGCCGGGGATGCCGAGCTCCAGCAGCACCTTGCCGTCGAGGGTGCAGCGGCGCACGGTGTGGTCGCCGTCGTCGGTGCAGTAGATCGTCTCGTCCGGCGCCATGTGGAGGCCGTGGGCGCGGTGGAACACGCCTTCGCCCCACGAGCGCAGGAAATTGCCCTCGCGGTCGAAGACGATCATGGGATGCTCGCCGCGATTGAAGACGTAGACGCGGTCCTGGTGATCGACGCCGACCGCGGCGACGTCGCGGAACGACCAGCCCGTGGGCAGCCGGCCCCAGCCCTCCTCGACGCGGTATTTGAACCGGTCGGTTCCCAGAGTCACGGCCATGGCTTCCCTCCGCTGAACGCTTTCATCAAGTCTGCAACGTGCCGCATACGGCTGTCCATGCGAACGCTCCACTTCCTCAAACCGTCATGGCCGGACTTGTTCCGGCCATGACGGGTGAAAGGTGGCCGCACTACCTTGGACCAGGCGAAACGCTAATTCCCGATCTCTAGATCCAGCAGGATCGCGATCGCTGCCTTCTGCCAGTGCAGGCCGGCATGGAGCGTGGCGTAGACCCCGCCGGGAAGCGCCGTGGGCGCGACGAACTTAAGCGCGCGGAGGCCGGGGATCTCGTAGCGCCGGACTTCGCCGGGCACCACCTGGTTGAGGGCGCGGCGCGCGACCTCGGCGGTGACCTCGCGCTCGAGCCGCCGGTATCCGGCATCGTCGGCGGCCACCAGCGTCAGATCGAGAATGTCGCCCTTGTCGCCGGCACGGCCGGAGGCGAGATCGCCTACTCTCATGTGGCCTCCGTCCACTGCAGCGATGTCGTCACCAGCTCGCGCGAGATGAACCCCGTCACCACTTCGAGACGCGGCCGCCGTTCGCTCCTGACCGCCCCGCCGCCCGCCGGGCCCGAGAGGGTGAGCGCATAGACCTCGTCCTCGACGATCTGCGCTGTCTCGATGTCGGCGCAGCGGGCGGAGACATGGACGCGCACCTCCGGCGGCGGCGCCAGGAGCGGCAATGACGCCTTGCCCAGCACGGAATTGACCCCGACGAGATCGACGACGATGTCCTCGTCGCGCCAATCGGAGAGACGCAGGCGCAGCGCCTCCGCGGCGCGGCGCGCGCGATCCAGAGCACCGGTGCCGGCGAAGGAGATCTCCACATCGGCGATGACGCCGGGCCGGTCGACGAAGCCGGAGACCTTGAGCTTCTCCGGCAATCCCACGGCACGGGCGCCGCTCATGCGCACGCGATTGGGGCCCACCTGCTCGAAGCGGACGCCGGTGAAATCGATGGTGACATCGGGCGTGATGTAGGCGCGGGGATCATGCACCTCATATAGGAGCTGGAGCGTGCAGGTCATGGGATCGACGCGGCCCGCCGCCCCCCGCAGCAGTCCGATCTCGGCACTGCCGTCGGGCATCACCCGCGCCACGGGAAAGCCGAGGTCAGCGAAGTCGCGCGCGCTGAGGCCGCCGCCGCCCGGCGGCTCGAAATTGCCGCCGGTGATCTGGCCGGAGCATTCGAGGACATGGCCGACTGCGGTGGCACCGGCCAGCGCCGCGTCGCCGGGCTCGAGATGGGGGATCAGCTCGGAGGAGAAAAGCGCAGAATCCGCGACCCTTCCGGTGACAACGACATCGGCGCCGCCGGCGATCGCTTCCACCAGCGCGGGCGAGCCCAGATAGGCATGAGCGCCCAGGAGATCGCCCTCGATCGACTGCTCCCATTCGATCTTGTCCCGCTGCGACAACACATCATCGCCGACGACAGCGGCAACGCGGAGACCGCCGCAGCCGAGCTCGCCGCCAAGCTTCGCGATCGCCCGGCCGGCCGCCGCCGGATTGGCGGCGCCCAAGTTGGAGATCACCCGACAGCGATTGGCACGCGCCACCGGCAGCAGCGGCGTCAGGCGCCGCCTGAGGCGTGGATCGGCGCCCGCCTCCGGATTGCTTCGCCGGGCGCGCAGCCCCGGCACCAACGTGCGCTCGGCGAGACACTCGAGCACAACGGCGTTCACCTCGCCGGATGCGGCAAGCTGCACCGCCGGCTCGACACGATCGCCGGCGAAGCCCGCGCCGCAGGCGATCGTGCGGATGGGAGTCATGGAAGCATCGCCAAAGAAACCCTCACAGCCCCATATATGCCCGCTGGACATCCGCGTCCTCGATCAGCACGCTGCCGAGCCCACGCTTCACGATGCGGCCGCGCTCGAGGATGTAGCCGTGGCCGCACATCTCCAACGCATCGGCGACGTTCTGCTCCACCAGCAGCACGGTGAGGCCCTTCGCCGTCACGAGAGTCCGCACCAGCTCGAAAACGCGCTCGATCATGATGGGCGCGAGGCCGAGAGAGGGCTCGTCCAGCATCAGCAGCTTGGGCCCACTCATGACAGCGCGGGCGATCGCGCACATCTGCCGCTCGCCGCCGGAGAGGCGACCGGCGAGCTGGCGCCGCCGCTCCGCCAGGATCGGGAAGAGATCCATGACCTCGTCCAGGGACTGCTTCAAGCGCTTGCGCGCCGCGCCGTGAAAGGCGCCGAGCTCGAGGTTCTCCTGCACGGTCATGAAGGGAAAGAGCCGTCCGCCCTCGGCGACGAGCGCGACGCCCCGCCCCACCACCGCATGGGCGGGAAGCGTGGAGATGACGGCGCCGTCGAAGGTGACGGTGCCGGAGCGCGCCTCCACCAGCCCAGCGATGGCGCGCAGCAAGGTCGACTTGCCGGCGCCGTTGGCGCCTACGACGGCGACGATCTCGCCCTTGGCGATGTCGAGATTGATGCCGCTGATCGCCAGCACCTGGCCGTATCCGGCGGAGACGTTCTCGACGCTGAGCATGGTCATCGCCGCCGGCTCCCGAGATAGGCCTCGACCACGGCCGGCGTCTCCAGCACCGTCTCCGCGGCGCCGTCGGCGATAAGAGCGCCCCGCGCCAGCACCAGCACCCGCCGGGCGAAGCTCCGCACCACCTTCAGATTGTGCTCGATAACCAGCAGGGTCAGGCCCTGCCGGTTGAGCTGATGCACGAGATCGATCGCCTGCTGCACCTCGGTAGGATTGAGGCCGGCCATGACCTCGTCGAGGAGGATGAGATCGGGCTCGAGGGCGAGCGCGCGGGCGACCTCCAGCCGGCGGCGCTCGCTGAGGGTGAGCTCGTCCGCGGGCACCTCGGCGCGGTCGGCAAGGCCCACCTCCTCCAGCACCGCGAAGGCTTTGTCCCGCGCCGCCGCCATGCCGCGCTGGCGCAGGAAGGCGCCGATCATGACGTTCTCCAAGGCAGTCAGCGCCAGGAACGGCTTGGCGATCTGGAAGGTGCGGCCCATGCCGCGGCGCGCCCGCTGCTCCGGCGGCAGGCGGTTCACCACTTCGCCGCGGTAGGTGATGGTTCCCGTGCTCGGCCGGAGCTGACCGGTCAGAAGATTGAACAGCGTTGTCTTGCCGGCGCCGTTGGGGCCGATGATGCTGAGGATCTCGCCACGGGTGACCTTGAACGACACCTGATCGACGGCGAGCAACCCGACGAAGCGGCGGCTCACGCCATCGATGCTGAGGATGGACTCGCTCATGACCGAGACCTCGCGAGCCGGCGCCAGAGGCCGTTGGCGCTGCCGACGATGCCGCGCTTCATGAACAGCGCGGAAAGAATCATGACGGTGCCGAGAATGGCGAGATGGGCGCCGGGCCAGAGGTCCGTGAGCGTCGCCCGCAGCAAGTTCTCCACGGGAACGATGAGGAGCGCGCCGATGATGGGTCCCCAGATGGTGCCGAGGCCGCCGATCAAGGCCAGGAGCGCGAACTTGACGCCGACGTCCTGGAGCGAGAACAGGGTCGGCGGATCGATCACCCGCACGAACATGGCGAAGAGCGCGCCGCCCATGGCGGTGAGGCCGGCAGAGAGCGCCATGCCCTTGATTTTCACCGCCAGCACCGCGATCCCCGCGGAGCGCGCGGCGTCCTCGTCCTCGCGCACCGCCAGCAGGTAATATCCCAAGCGCGAGCGCATCAGGAAGATGCTGACGGCAAGCACCAGCGCCAGGAAGGCGAAGTTCAGCAGCGCGTAGTGCCAGGGCCTGAGGAAGATCATGTTGGCGAAGGCGGCGCGGAACGGCACCAGGATGCCGCGCGGACCGCCGGTCAAGCCGTCGAAGTAGTTGGCGAACACGAAGGCGACCTCGTTCACCGCCATGGTCGCGATGGCGAAGAACGGGCCGCGGAGCCGGAAGGTGGGCCAGGAGATGAGCGCCGCCACCGCCGCGCCGAGCGCTGCCGCCGGCAACAGGGTGATCCAGGGCGAGATGCCCCAGCGCGTGAAGAGCAGCGCCGCCATATAGGCGCCGATCCCGAAGAAGACACCATGGGCGAGCGAGAACTGGCCGCCGAAGCCGCCGATGATGTTCCAGGATGCGGCGAGGCCGCCGAAGAGATAGGCGTAGGCCAGCACGTTGACCCAATAGGGATTGCCGCCGAGGAGCAGCAGCGGCACCGCCAGCAGCGTCAGTCCCAGCAGGTGCCACCGCGCGATGCCGCCGGCGGCGGGCGCCCGGCGGCGCGCGGCGGGGATCGCGCCGCTCTCGGCGATGGTGATGGTCTTGTCGGTCATCTCTGCTCTCGCAATCCCACTTCCTCGGCACCGACCTGCCCCATCAGTCCCTGGCGGCCTGAGGATCAGCACCACGATCAGGATCACGAACCAGATCGCCTGCTTGAGGCTGGGGTCGATGTAGAAGCCGGCGAAGGCCTCGACGACGCCCACCATCAAGCCGCCGATATAGGCGCCGGCGACGCTGCCGAGACCGCCCAGCACGACGACGGCAAAGGCCGGCAGGATGAAATTATCGCCGAGGCCCGGCGAGAGCGTATAGATCGGCGTCAGCAGCGCCGCCGCCATGCCGGCAAAGGCGGTGCCGAGGCCGAAGGTCAAGAGATACGTGCGCTCGACGTTGATCCCCATCATGCGGGCGGCCTGGCGATCCTGGATCACCGCGCGGATCGACTTGCCGGCGAGGGTGTAGCGGAGGAAAAGCGTAAGGCCGAGGGTGATCGCGCTCGCCGCCACCAGCGCGCCGAGGCGCACCGCGCTGATGTTGAGCGGCCCGAGCGGCAGCACGACCCGGGAGAACGAGGTTGCGACGCTGTAGCCCTCGCCGCGGGTAAACCCCAGGATCACGTTCTCCGACACGATGAGCAGACCGAAAGTGGCGAAGATCTGCATCATCGGCTCGTTCTGCAGCGGCTGCAGGATCAGCCGATAGAGCACCATGCCCAGGACGAACATCGCGGGCGTCACCAGGAAGAGCGCGACATAGGGATCGAGGCCGAGGCGGTAGTAAAGAAAGACCGTGCTGTACATGCCGATCATCACCAGCCCGCCCTGGGCGAAGTTGACGACACGCAGCACGCCGAAGATCAGGTTGAGACCGACGCTGATGAGGCTGTAGATCCCGCCCAGCAGCAGCCCCACCACCAGCACGCTGAAAAAGCCGGTCATCGCCGACCGCCCATCACGCGAGCTCCACCAGCAGATTGCCGTAGCCGTCGACACGGCAGCGCATGTCCGGCTCGATGACCGTTGTGGTGTCGGGCTGCTCGACGATGGCGGGGCCGGCGACCACCATTCCCGGCAGCAGATCGCGCCGCGCATAGACCGGCGTCTCGTACCACTTGCCGAAATGAACGCGGCGCTCGCCCGTGGGCTTCGGTGGCTTCGCCGCAGCCGGTGCGGCGATGCTCCGCTTGGGCTGCTCGCGCGTGCCCTGCACGATGGTCTTGAGGCTCACCACCATGGCGGGAATGTCGCCCAGCGTGTTGCCGTATTCCCGGCGATAGATCTCGCCGAACGCGGCGGTGATGCGATCGGGCGACCAGTCGCGCTCGATCGGGACCCGCAAAGTGTGGATCTGACCGAGATAGGCCATGTCGGCGACGTGGGAGACGACGACGCGATCGACCTTGGCCTCGCTGTCGCGGAGCCGCGTCTCGCCTTCCCGACGCTGGTCGCCGAGGATCTTGGCGAGAACAGCGGCATCGAGCTCGTCGGCGCGCCGCTCTATGGTCTGGGAGAGATCGTAGCGGATGTCGGCGATGACGCAGCCCATGGCGCAGAGCACGCCGGGACTCGGCGGCACCAGCATGGTCTTGATGCCGACGTCGCGGATGAGCGCCGCACCATGGAGCGGCCCGGCGCCGCCGAAGATCACCATGGCGAAGTCGCGGGGATCGTAGCCCTGCTCGATGGAAAGGAGCCGCGTGCGGCCGGCCATGTTCTGGTTCACCACCGCCAGAATCGCCTCCGCCGTCGCCTCGACGCCGAGGCCGATCTGCTGGCCGAGCTTCGCGACCGCGGCGCGCGCCGCCTCGAGATCGAGGGAATCCCGGCCCTTGAGGCCGATCGGGTCCTTCGGATTGATGCGCGACAGCACCACATTGGCGTCGGTCACCGTGGGCTCGGTGCCGCCGTGGCCGTAGCAGACCGGACCCGGCCGGGCGCCGGCGCTCCGCGGCCCCACCTGCAGGATGCCGCCGCGGTCCACATGGGCGATGCTGCCGCCGCCGGCGCCGATCGTGTGCACGTCGATCATGGGGAGGCGCAGCGGCACGCGGAAATCGAGATTGGTGGTCTCGGCGATGCGCGGCTCGCCGTCCACCACCACGGCGACGTCGAAGCTGGTGCCGCCCATGTCGGCGGTGATGATGCGCGGGAAGCCCGCCTCGGCAGCGATCCGCGCCGCCGCCATGACGCCCGCCGCCGGGCCCGAGCGCACGATATAGGCGGCGCGGCCCGCGAGCTGCTTCACCGGCACCACGCCGCCGTTCGACTGCATGATCAGGGTCTGGCGCTTGAAGCCCCAGCCGCCGAGCTTCGCCAGCAGGTTCTTGGCGTAGCGCGAGATCAGCGGCTGCAGATAGCCCTGCACCGCCGCGGTGCTGGTACGCTCGAACTCGTAGTATTCGCGGATGACGCCGCTGGAGATCACGACTTCCCAGGCGGGATTGACGTCGCGCAGGATCGCGGCGATGCGCTCCTCGTGGGCGGGATTGGCGTAGGAATGCATGAGCGAGACCACCACGGCCTCGACGTCCTGCTCCTGCAGGACCGCGCGCCAGCTTGCGCACCTCGGCGTCGTCGAGGGGCGTCAGCACTTCGCCGCGATAGTCGACGCGCTCGTCGACCTCCCAGCGCCGGTCGCGGGGAATGAGCGGGTTCTGCACGCCGGTGAGGCCATACATCCGCGGCCGATCGCGCCGGCCGAGTTCGAGCACGTCGCGGAAGCCGCGGGTGGTGACGAGGGCGCAACGGGCGCCGCGCCGCTCGATGACGGCGTTGGTGGCGATCGTCGTCCCATGCAGGATGAGATCGAGGCCGGCGGGATCGATCTTCGCCGCCAGCAGCGCATCCACCAATCCGGTCGAGGGATCCTGCGGCGTCGAGGGAACCTTGAGAACCGTGTGCGCGCTGACCCCATCCTCGGAATAGAAAAGATCCGTGAAGGTGCCGCCCACGTCGATGCCGACAACGCCCGTCATAGCTGTCCTCGCTGGTTCAAAACCCGATGCGACATCACCGCTGGTCCCCGATCAGGATCACCGCCTTGCCCTTGAGCCGCCGCTCGACCATGGCGGTGAGCGCCTCGGCGGCGCGCGCGAGCGGATATGTCGCGGAGACATGGGGACGAAGCCCCTGCGTCTCGGCGAGGCGCGCGAGCTCCTGGAAGTGGCGTTCCTTCCCCGGCATGGCGCGGCGCAGGAAGGTGCCCCAGGAGACGCCGACGATGGAGCAGCCCTTGAGGAGCGCCAGGTTGAGCGGCACGCGCGCGATCTCGCCGCTGGCAAAGCCGATGACGAGGAAGCGCCCGCCCCAGGCCGTGCCGCGCAGCGCCTGCTCGGAATAGCCGCCGCCCACGGGGTCGTAGACCACATCGACGCCCACATCCTTGGTGAGGACGCGGATGCGCTCGCGCAGGTTCTCGGTGGCGTAGTTGATGGTCTCCGTCGCGCCATGCGCGCGGCAGAGCGCGAGCTTGTCGTCGCTGGACGCCGCCGCGATCACCCGCGCGCCCAGCGCCGCGCCGATCTCCACCGCGGCGAGGCCGACGCCGCCCGCCGCGCCCAGCACCAGCAGCGTCTCGCCGGGCTTCAGCTGCCCGCGATCCTGGAGCGCATAGAGCGAGGTGCCGTAGGTCAGGGTGAATGCCGCGGCGGCGGTGAAATCCATCGCCGCCGGCATCGGCAGCACATTGCCGGCGTCCACCACCACTTCCTCGGCGAAGCCGCCGACGATCGTGTACGCCATGACGCGGTCGCCCGGCTTGAACCTGCGGACGTCGGATCCCACGCGATCGACGATGCCCGCCACCTCGCTGCCGGGCGCGAAGGGGAGCGGCGGCTTCACCTGATACTTGTTCTGGATGATGAGCGTGTCCGGGAAATTGACACCGGCGGCCATCACGCGGATCGCGACCTCCTGGGGCCCGGGCTCGCGGCTCGGCACCTCCTCGAGAACCAGCGTGTCCGGCGGCCCGAATTCCTTGCAGAGAAGCGCTTTCATGATTGCCTCGCCATCTCCTGCAGCATCGCCTCGCGCAGCGCCGGCTTCTGCAGCTTCCCCGCGGCGTTCCGCGGCAGCGGGTTGTCGAGAAACGTGAAGGTCTCCGGCACTTTGTAATCGGAGAGCCGCTCGGCGCAGAAATCCCGAAGCTCGACGCTGTCAGGTGCGGGGCCACGCGGCACCACGAAGGCGTGGACGCGCTCGCCGAGCACGGAATCGGGACGCCCCACCACCGCGCATTCGACGACGCCGGGGTGATGGCTCAGGACGTTCTCGACCTCGATGCAATAAACCTTGTAGCCGGCGCGGTTGATCATGTCCTTCTTGCGATCGAAGATGCGGAAATATCCCTCCGCATCGACGGATCCGATATCGCCCGAGCGCCAGTAGCCGCCGGCGAAACCGCTGCGCGTCGCATCGGGATTGTCCCAATAGCCGGGAATCACCATGGGGCCGGCGACCCAGACCTCGCCTGCGGCGCCGGCGGGCACTTGGCGGCCCTCCTCGTCCACGATCAGGAGATCGGCACACGGCAGCGCTCGGCCGACGGAATGCGGGTGGCGCGCGGCGTCGCCCGGCGGCAGCAGGGTCACCGGGCCGGTGGTCTCGGTCGAGCCATAGATGTTGACCAGCTTGAGATGAGGGAGGTGCGCGGCAAGGCGCGCGATGGTGGCTTCCGGCATCGGCGCGCCGCCGAAACCGCCGATCCGCCAGGCACTCAGATCGAAGCGGGCGAAATCCGCCAGCAGCAGGCAGAGATTGTACATCGCCGGCACGATGACGGTGTGGGTCACCCGCTCCTGCTCGGCGATCTCGAGGAAATGCCTCGCCTTGAATTCCGGCAGGAAGACGGTGGTGCCCGCGACCCGCAGCATGGTGAGGAAGTTCGCCAGCAGCCCCGTCACATGATTGATCGGAACCGCCATCAGGGAGACCTCGCCCGCGCCCAGCGCCATGCCGGCCTCGTATTGCATCGCCGCGTGGATCGCGCCGAGATGCGTGAGCGCCGCGCCCTTGGGCCGTCCGGTGGTGCCCGAGGTGTAGACGATGCAGAAGACGTCCTCCTCGGCGACGCTGCGCTCGGGCGCGCTCGCCGGTGCCTGCAGCGCAGAAAAACTCTCGTCCCCGATCACATAGCGCTGCTGCAACGCTGGCGTCGCATCGGCGAGCGGCACATGCTCGGCAAGCGCTGCATCGAAGACCAGTCCCTTGGCGCCGGACTGGTTCAGCATGAACTCGGTCTCCGGCCGCCGCTGGCGCGGATTGAGCGGCACCGCGATGACGCCGAGCCGCGCCGCCGCCAGCACGAGATAGGCGAATTCGAGGCGGTTCCCCATCAGTAGCGCCAGGCGGTCGCCGGACTGGCAAATCCCCGCGCCGCCAGATTGCCGGCGATCGCCTCGACGATGCCGTCGAGCTCGGCGTAGCTGACGCGGGTCGCGCCCAGCACCATCGCCGCACCCCCGGGATTGCGAGTGACCGCCGCCTTCAGCATGGCGTCCACATGCGCAGGCCGCTCGGCGAAGCAGCGCATCACCCGGTCGCCGTAGTGGAGTTCGTGACGCGTGGCGGCGGACATGGGGCCTACCTCGTCACCACGGGCGGGCGGCCGAGCACCATGCCGGCGTCGGCGGTGATGAGCTGCCCGGTGACGACGGGCGCATCGGCGAGGAGCCAGCCGATGACGCCCGCGATCTCCTCCGGCGTCGAGACGCGGCCCAGCGCCGCGCTCCCCTCCCACTGCGCCTTGACGCGCTCATAGGCGACATCGCCCAGACCCTCACGCAGCCACCGCCCCTCGACGAAGCCCGGCAGCACCGCGTTGACGCGAATCTCCGGCGCCAGGTTGCGGGCGAGCGCCAGGGTCAGGGTGTTGAGCGCCGCCTTGGAGGCGGCATAGGCATAGGAGCTGCCATTGCCGGTCTGGCTGCCGATCGAGGAGACGTTCACGACGGCGCCGCGCGCGCGCTTCAGATGCGGCACCGCGGCGCGAATCATCTGGTAGGGGCCGATGGTATTGACCGCGAAGACGCGCTGGAAATCGGCCGCCTCCAAACCGTCGAGATCGGACATCGCCACGAACTGCGTCGTCCCGGCGCAATTGACGACAGCATCGATGCGGCCCCAGCGCTCGACGGCGACGGCGGCGAGGCGCCGGCAATCCGCGTCGAGGGCGACATCGCCCTGCATCGCGATGGCATCGCCGCATTCCGCCGCCACTTTATCGGCGGCCTCGAGACTGCGGCTGTAGTTGACGACGACGCCATAGCCGCGCGCCGCCAGCCAGCGCGCGGTGGCGGCACCGACGCCGGTGCCGGCCCCCGTCACGATGGCTGCCCTGCCGCGCGCGGCCATGGCGTCCTTCCCGCCCTGCCCTATTGCCGCGGCAGGTTGACGAGCTTGGTGCCCTCCGCGGCCGCAGCCGTCGGGAACACCGTCACCACCTTGCCGCCCTGCCACTGCTTCACCGTCGGCGCGGCGCGGGTGTTCTGGAAGGTCTCGTCGAACTTGACGCCGTAGCCGGTGGCATAGGATCCGACGGGCTTGTCCATCTTCGCCGCCGCCGCCCGCACCTTGGCCATGTCGGTGCTGCCGGCGGAAGCCACCGCCTCCAGCAGCATCTTCATGCCGACATAGGCGGTCATGCTCTGGGGCGCGATGGGATCGCGCTCGAACTTCTTCTTGTAGGCGGCGAGATAGGCGTGGGCGCCGGGGCCGTAGGCGTCGGCCTGATCGGGCTCGGGATAGCCCACGACCAGCACGCCATTGAGGGTGTCGGCGCCGAGGGCGTCACGTGTCTCGAAGGTATCGCCGGTTCCCACCAGGATGATCGCCGCCGGCTTGAAGCCCTGGTCGCGCATGGTGCGCAGGAGCAGGTTGTTGTCCGGGACGTAGCCGGTGTTGATCCAGACGTCAGGATTGGCCTGCTTCGCCCGCAGGATCGAATCCGTGAGGTCGATCGCCTTCACGGAATGGGCGTCCACCGCCGCCACCTTGACGCCCGCCTTCTCCAGCAGCTCCTTCTGCTTCTGGGCGATCGAGGTGCCGTAGATCGAATCCTCGTGATCGATCCAGACCGTGATCTGGCCGGGCTGCTTCTTGAGCGCCGGCGCCACCAGCCCGGTTACCGCGGTGGCCGAGACCTCGGCGAAGTTGAGGGCGTAGGGACCGCTGCGCACGAAGTTCGGCAGGCCGCGCTGGGTCAGCTCCTGCGCCAGCGCGTTGGTGTCCCAATAGAGCTTCTGGTACTGCGCGGCGGCGTCGCTCGCCGCGTTGGAGACGGCGCTGATGTAGGTGCCGGTGAAGATATCGACGCCCTCCGACGTCGCCAAGCGTTGCACCGCGGCGATCGCCTGCTGCGGATTGCTGGCGTCGCCCTTCACCAGCTCGATCTGCTTGCCGAGCACGCCGCCCTTGGCGTTGACTTCATCGATCGCGAGCTGGTAGCCGCGCGCGCATTCCTCGCCATAGAGGGCGAGCGCGCCGGAATAAGGGTTGATGGCGCCGATCTTGATGGTGTCGGCGGCTGAGGCCGCCGTGCCGAGCGCGAGCACGGCGAGGGCAATCAACAAGGTGCGAAACGATCTCATGGTTTTCCTCCCGATATGTGTTTCATCTGTCACCGGACGGCGCTGTTGCGCGCCGCCCGCCGCTCAGCTCAGCCGGAAGCGTCCGAGCGCAATTCCGTGCTCCTGCTCGATCGCCAGCTCCACCGGCCGATCCGCCGCGAGGCCGCCGTTCTCGGTGGGGTTGACGATGTTGGTGATGAGTCGCGGACCCTCCGCCAGCTCGACCACGGCGACGTTGTAGGGGAGCCGGTCGGCGAAGGCCTCGTGGTAGGCGATGTGATAGACGACCCAGCTCACGAGCGTCCCGCGTCCGCTGGCGCGCTCCCATCCCCAGGCGTCGCCGAGACAGGACGGGCATTCGCCTCGCGGCGGCAGCCACGCATGGCCGCACTTCGTGCAGCGCTGGAATTGCAGATGGCCCTCGGCAAGGGCGGTCCAGTAGGGCTCGCTGACCTTGCTCAACTCGGGCGCGGGAAAATTCGCGGTCATTGGCCCAGCACCAGGGTCGCATGGGTGTGCATCATGCCACCCTGGTTGCTCACCACGCATTTCTCGGCGCCAGCCACTTGCAGGTTGGCGGTGCCGCGCATCTGCCGCACCCCCTCTATGATGAGCTGCATGCCCGGCATCCCCGTCTCGGAGAGGAGACCACCCGAGGTGTTGATGGGAAGCTCGCCGCCGTGCTCGATGCGGCCGCCCTCCACCCAATGCCCGCCCTCGCCCTTCTTGCAGAAGCCGTAATCCTCCAGCGTCATCAGCGCGGCGATGGTGAAGCAGTCGTAGATCTGCGCCACGTCGATATGCTCGGGTCCCACCCCCGCCATCTTGAAGGCGGTCTTCGCCGAAGTGGCGGCGATGGTGGAGGTCAGCACCGGCCGCTGCGCCACGTCCCAGGAGGTGTGGCCCTGGCCGAATCCCAGGATCGGCACCGGCGCCGGCACGCCCAGCTCCTTGGCGCGCTTGGCGCTCATCAGCACGACAGCCGCCGCGCCGTCGGAGACCAGGCAGATGTCGTCGCGCCGGAGCGGCTCGACCACGTAGGGCGAATCCATGTAGCGATCGAGGGTCAGCGGCAAGCGGAGCTGGGCGTTCGGGTTCTTGGCGCCATGATTGCGGCACGCCATGGCGATGGCGCCGAGCTGCCGGCTCGTGGTGCCGTATTCCGCCATGTGTCGCCGCGCGATCATGGCGTAGCCGGCGGGAATGCCGAACCAGCCGTAGGCGGCATCGTCGCCGCCGGCCTTCTCATAGGCCTGCCGCGTGCCGGTCTTGGGATTGTCGGCGAGGCTCACCACCGCCACCTCGCACTGGCCGGCGTCGATCGCCATCGCCGCGAAGGAGATCATGCTGATATTGGCGGCGCCGCCCTGGTCCCAGACGCCGCCGACGCGCGGCTGCAATCCCACCGCCTCGGCGAGCTTCTGGCCGTACATGGCCTCGAAGCGCGATGTCGGCACCTTCACGAAGAGCGCGTCCACCAGGGACTTCTCGATGCGCGCGTCCTCCAACGCCTTGCGGATCGCCTCCACATTGAGGGAGATCGTGCCGCGCCCGGGATGCTTGCCGAACGCGGTATGGCCGACACCGGCGATGACAGTCTTGCCGCGCATCAGATGACGCCCTCCTTCTTCAGGAGCTCCAGCTCGCGATCGGAAAGGCCGAGCTCGCCGCCATAGACATCGGCGTTGTGCTGACCAAGCTTGGCGCTGGGCTCCAGCTTCTTGAGTTCGACGCCGTCGAAGCGCAGCGGGCTGTGCTGCACCGGGATGCGGCCGAGCTCCGGATGCTCTTGCCACTGCAGCGCGCCGCGCTGGTGCATGTGCGGATCGTTCACCACCTCGGCGAGGTCGCGCACCGGCGCGCAGGGCACGTGATGCTTCATCAGGTGCTCGAAGAGCGGCTGCTTCTTCTGCGGCGCGGTCCAGGCGGAGACCAGCTCGTCCACCACGTCCATATGGGCGACGCGCGTCTTGAGATCTGAGAAGCGGCGATCGTCCTTGAGATCCTCGCGCCCCATCGCTGTCAGCAGCGATTTCCAGTGCAGCTCGCCGACGCAGATGATGGCGATGTAGCCGTCCGCGGTCGGATAGACGTTGTAGGGGCTCTCCGCCATGCCGCCGTGGCGATTGCCGGTGCGTGGCGGCGCCTTGCCGCCGGAGCCGTAGTAGAGGCCGAGATTGGAGCTGAGAGAGGCATAGACCGCCTCCTGCATGGCGACCTCCACCAGGCGGCCGGTGCCGGTCTTCTCGCGCTCGTAGAGCGCGGTCATGACGGCGCCATAGAGATGGATGCCGGCGAAGAAGTCGCAGAGCGCCGGACCGGCCTTCACCGGCGGCCGGTCGGGAAAGCCGGTGACGCTCATGACGCCGGACATCGCCTGCACCGTCAGGTCCATCGCGGGGTAGTCGCGATTGGGACCGCTGCGGCCGTAGCCCGAGCTCTGACCGTAGATGAGGCGCGGATTGACCGTGCGCAGGAACTCGTAGCCGAGATCGAGGCGCTCCATCACGCCAGGCGCGAAATTCTCCACCAGTATATCGGCGCGCTTCACCAGCTCGATCAGCAGCTCGCGGCCGCGCGGCGACTTGAGGTTGAGGGTGACGTCGCGCTTGTTGCCGTTCAGCATGGCGAAGGGGAGCGCCGCGCCACCCACCACGCCGCGCCGGCGCAGATGCTCGCCGCCGAGCGGCTCGATCTTGATGATCTCGGCGCCCGCCATCGCCATCAGGAAGGTGGCGTAGGGACCATTGTAGATCTGGCTCAGATCGACAACGCGGATGCCTTCGAGAGGATATCCCGCCACCGTCATTCTCCCTTGAAGCGCGGCGGACGCTTCTCGGCGAAGGCCGCCGGACCTTCCTTGGCGTCGTCGCTGAACTGCAGCATGCGGTTGACGAGCTGCTCGACGCGCAAGCCCGTGACGCGGTCCATCTCGCGCGAGCGGATCGCCAGCTCCTTCGCCGCCTGCACGGCGAGCGGCGCGTTGCGGGCGATCCGGCGCGCATAGTCGAGCGCGGTCGCCATCACCTCGCCCGCCGGCACCACCTTGTTGATGAGGCCCCAGCGGAGCGCGGTCGCGGCATCGATCTGATCGCCGGTCAGCAGCAGCTCCATGGCCAGGGCGTACGGAATCTGGTCGAGCATGCGCTGGGTCCCGCCGTTGCCGGCGACGACGCCGCGCTTCACCTCGGCGAGGCTGAAGATCGCGTGCTCGGCGGCGACGCGGATGTCGGTCGCCAGCATCAGGGTCATGCCGCCGCCGACGCAGTAGCCGTTGATGGCGGAGATGACCGGCTTCCAGATCTCGAGGCCGCGATTGAAAAGCTGATCCCGCTGGGTCTGCCACATCTCCGAGAGGCCCGCGGGCTGGGTCAGGAAGCTCTTGATGTCGGCGCCGGTCGTAAAAGCTCTCTCGCCGGCACCGGTGATGATGGCGACGCGGATCGCGTTGTCGTCGCGCACCCGTGTCCAGGCCTCGGACAGCAGGCGGTAGTGCTCGCCGTCCATCGCATTGAGCCGCTCCGGGCGGTTGATGGTGATGGTGGCGATGCCGTCGGTGACGGTGAAATCGAGGGCCATCTCAGCGCGCCTTCTGCTGGCCGCCCAGGAGATCGCGGGCGACGACCATGCGATGCACCTCGGACGGGCCCTCGCCGATCCGCTTGATGCGAAGCTCGCGGTACCAGCGCTCCAGCGGCATCTCCTTGGAGACGCCGAGGCCGCCGAAGATCTGGATGCAGCGGTCCACCACCTTGCCGGCGACTTCCGTCGCATAGACCTTGCAGACGGAGGCATCGACCTTGATGTCGTAGCCGAGATCGCCGCGCCAAGCCGCCTGGTAGACCAGGAGCCGCGCCGCGCGCAGCTCGATCTCGCTGTCGGCGATCATCCACTGGATCGCCTGCTTGTCCGCGAGCAGCGTCCGGAAAGTGGTGCGCTGGCGCGCCCATTCGATCGCGAGCCTGAGCGCTGCCTGAGCGATGCCGATGACCGCCGCCGCATAGGGAATGCGCGCATGGACGAGCCAGGTTTCGGCGAAGGCGAAACCCTGGCCTTCCTCGCCGAGCCGGTTCTCGACGGGCACTTCGCAATCCTCAAGATGCACCTCATAGGGCGAATAGGCGCGAATGACCGGGATCGGCTTCAGACTGAAGCCCTTGAAGGCGTTCTCCACGATGAAGGAGGTGACGCCGTTGCGGCCCTTGCCGCCGGTGCGGGCGAAGACGATGCCCCAGCGAGATTCGCTGGCGCCGGAGATGAAGATCTTGGTGCCATTGAGGACATAGCGGTCGCCCTTGCGCTCGGCGCGGGTCTGGATGGCGCGGCCGGGATCGGAGCCGCCGCTCGGCTCGGTGATGGCGACGAAGGTCTTGTCGCCCGATGCCATGACGGGCATCGGCGTATTTCTCGATCTGCGCCTTGCTGCCCTTGAAGATGACGTTGGGCGGATCCCAGCCGAAGGCGTGGCAGGCCGCGATATAGGCGCCCATCTTGCACTTGGAGGATTCCTCGGCGACGACCGCCTGGCCCAGCAGGTTGAGGCCGGCGCCGCCCTATTCCGCCGGCGATTCCACCTGCCAGAGGCCGAGGTCGCGCGCCTTCGCCTGCAGCGGCTTCAGCACCTCGGGCGGCAGCTTGGTGGCGTCGTGGGGGAGCTTGTCCTCCGCGGGCTTCACCTCGTTCTGCATGAAGCGACGCACCGTCGCCTGCAGCATCCGCAGGTCCTCGGGAAGCTCCCAGCTGCCGCTGGCGTTCATGGCAGTGCTCATGATGCTCTGTCCTCAGGCTCTGACGGTCGGACGCGGCTCGGCGCGCTCGGCCAGTTTGCGACGGTTCTCCAGCGTCCGCGCGGGATCGAGACGGAAGCGCTGGCGCACGCCGATGGGATTGGCCTCGGCGACGACGACGCCGTAGATCCTCTCCGCGGTCTCCCGGCTGATGTAGCCGAGGTTGAGATCGTGCTCGACCGCCTCGAGATCGCGCTCCAGCGGATTGCCGAAGCCGCCGCCGCCGGGCGAGGCCGCGCTGAGCGCGTCGCCGGGCTTCAGCGGCTGCTTCTCGAACTTGCTGCGGAGCGGCGGCGTCCATTCCTTGCCGTCGACGCGGAAGCGCACCCGGTTGGGCGCCGCCTCCTTGCCGCCGGCGATGCCGAAGGGCCGGTGATCGACGCGATCGCCGAGCACGGACACCAGGCACTCGGACCAGACCGTGAAGGTATAGGCGGAGCCGCAGCCGCCGCGATGCCAGCCGGCGCCGCCGCTGTCCTCGCGCAGCGAGAAATGCTCGAAGCGCACGGGATAGCGGTGCTCCGACATCTCCAGGGACATGAAATTCGCCATCGACTGCGGCGTGTTGCCGTGGACGAGGCCGTCGCTCTCGCGGCTGGCGCCATAGCCGCCGGGATAGGGAAAGACGCCGACGAAGTAGCGGCCGGTGACGGGATGGCGACCGCCGACGGTGGCGACGCCTGTAGTGCCGAAGGACGCCGCGGGCGTGCGGTCGGGGATCGCCTGCGCCAGCGCGCCGAAAACGACGTCGATCACGCGACCGACCACCTCAAGATATCCCCCGACCGGCGTCGGATATTCCGCCGCCAGGATGCAGCGCTCGGGAATGGTGAAGCGGGTCGGGCGGAAGGCGCCGCCGTTGACCGGCACTTCCGGAAAGATGTGCTTGAGGGCGACATAACAGCTCGAGAGTGTCGTGGTGCGCGCCAGGTTGATCGGACCCTTGGAGACGGGATCGGTGCCGGTGAAGTCGAAATGCAGCGACGAACCTTCCACCGTCAGGGTCAGCACCAGCTTGATGGGCGTATCGTCGATGCCGTCATTGTCGAAGAAATCCTCCATGCGGTAGACGCCGTCGGGGATCTCCGCGATGTAGGAGCGCATCTGCTGCTCCGAGCGCTGAATCATCTCGTCGATGCAGCCGCGGAGGGTCAGGGCGCCGTAGCGCGCGACGAGGCCATCGAGGCCGCGCCGGCCGACGGTGAAGACATTGCTCATGGCGGAGAGATCGCCGGCGATCTGATCGGGAAGGCGGACATTCGAGGTGAACATTTTCACCAGCGCCTTGTTGAGGCGGCCTTCCTCATAGAGCTTCACCGGCGGGATGATCAGGCCTTCCTGGTGGATCTCCTGGGCCTTGGGTGCCCAGCCGCCGGGCACGCTGCCGCCGATGTCCATCCAATGGCCGGTGCTGGCGAGGAGCGCGAAGAGCTTGCCGTCGACGAAATGCGGCGCCACCAGGACCACATCCTGCAGGTGGGTCCCGCTGATGTAGGGATCGTTGAGGATCCAGATATCGCCGGACTTGAAGCCGCCGTCCTCGGCCGCGAGCGCCACCACCTTCTGCACGGTGAACTGCATGTTGGCGAGAAAGACCGGCAGGCCGTAGCGGCCTTGCGCCACGGTCTCGCCGTTCTCAGGATGGAAGATTCCGTGGGCGCAGTCATTGGTCTCGGAGATGATGGGCGAGATCGCGGCGTGGATGAGATGGAGGTCCATCTCGTCGGCGATCTGCTCGAGGGCGCCGCGCACCACGGCGAGAGTGACGGGATCCATGGTCATTCCTTCCCGGCCCCATCGGGCTCGATGCTCTCCGGCGCCTTGCGCCGGACATGCTCGCAATAGGCGCCGACGTGGCGCTCCATCCGGCGGCGCGCCGCGTCGGGATCGCGGTCGCGAATCGCCTCGAAGACGCGCCGATGCGCCTTGGTGACGACGGCGCGGACCTCGTCCGAATTGAAATCCTGCAGATCCGTGCCGGCGTGCATGGCGTGGGAGATCGCCGTCATGAAAGCGATCAGCAGCTCGTTGTGGGAGGCCTGCACCACCGCCAGATGCCAGCGCACGTTGGCGATGAGGAACGTCGGGATGTCGCCGTAGGCCGCCTCGAGCTGCTGATGCGCCTCGCTCAGGCTCCGCAGATCGTCATCGCTGCGGTGGAGCGCCGCGAGCCGCGCGGACGCCGGCTCGATCGCCTCGCGGGTCTCCAGCAGCGAGCGGAAGCGCAGCTTCTGGCCGCGGATGAAGAGATCGATCGAGCTTTCGATGGAGGCGCGGTCGGGGCGCCGGATGAGCGAGCCGCCGTTGCGGCCGGGCCGCTTGGAGATCAGGCCCTGATTCTCGAGGACGCGGAGCGCCTCGCGGACCGAGCTGCGGCCGAGGCCGGTCTGCTCCACCAGCTCCCGCTCGGCGGGGAGTTGATCCCCTTCGCGCAGCCGGCCGGAAAGGATCTGCTCGCGCAAGCGCTCGGCCAGCACATCCGCCGCCTTGGGGACATGAACCCGGCCAATTCCGTCGGTATAGGCAACTTCGCTCAGGGCGTCCTCCCGGGACTGGTCGCGTTGATCGCGACTTATGCTTACTCTCCGCCCGGGAATTCTGTCTGTCAATACATATGGTCAGACCAATAATCAGTGCCGCGATCCCAGCCGCGAGCGGTCCGGCCGGTCGGCGAGGTAGTCGGCAAGCACGGTGAGGGCGCCCGCGTAGATCAGCGCCAGGACGAAAGCGGCGGAGAACGGCAGCGGCGGGTTCTTGCCGAGGAACACCGTCAGATAAAGGACGAGCGTCGGGATCGGAATTATGGCGCGGGCCACGATCGACCAGCCGACCGGCAGCGACCCGCAGGCGAAGGCGACGCCCAGCAGCAGCGCCTCCGCCCATTCCGGCAACAGGTCGTTGCGGTCCTCTGCAATGACGCGCTCGGCGAGCGCGCCGTAGGTATAGGCGGCGACCACGGCACCCAGCACCACCGCCACCACGACGCGCCGCCGCCGGCGGCGCGAGCGCGCCTTCGCTTCCGGAGAATGATGATGCGGTGCCGCGATCGTCTCGGCCATCCCCAACGCTCCTATCCGGGCCCGAAGAGGGCGCGGTCGCCGAGCTCCTCGGCGCGCACCCGCTCGAGCTCCTGATTGTAGCGGCGCAGCGCATAGCCCTCGGTGACGAATTCCACGACCCGGCGCTGCGAGCTGTCCGACAGCACTGCCAGGGTCTCGGCCTCGGCGCTGACGAAGCGGTTGAGCGCGACGCGGATGGTCTGGTAGGGCAGCAGGAACTGCTCCTCCGCAGTGCGGAGATCATCGATCGCACGCGAGGGATCGGCATCGAGATCGGGGCCGTGGACGTCGGCGGCGGCGATGATGCCGCGGTAGCGGTTCTCCGCATCCACCAGGAACACCCGCTTGACGCCGCCAAGCGGGAACTGCGTGCGGAACGCGGCGATGCTCATGCCGAGCGGCGCCAGGTGGATATCGGTGCGCATGAGCTTGCCCACCGTGAGATCCTGCATCCAGCCGATGTCGTAGCCGCCGCGGATCGGCACGCCGCGAAGGTGGAAGCGCCAGGTGGCGAAGGAATAGCCGAAGGAGAGTCGCGTCGTCAGCGAGGCGATGATCACGCCCACCATCACGCCGAGAGCCGCCGGGAAATCGCCGGTCAGCTCCAGCACCAGGAAGATCATGGTGACCGGCGCGCCGACGATGGCGGCGGCGACCGCCCCCATGCCCACCAGCAGGTAGGCATTCCCGTCGAGAGTGATGTCAGGGAACCCGGCCGCCCCGAGCGCCCACTGCAGCATCACGACGGCGGTGCCGCCATAGAAGCTGCCCAGCAGCAGCGAGGAGCTGAATAGGCCGCCGCGAAAGCCCGACCCGACCGAGATCGCCGAGGCCAGGCCCTTGGCGGCGATCAGCCCCAGCAGGATGCCGGTGGGAAAGGTGTGCGCGAGGGTGAGCTCGATCGCGCCATGGCCGCTCCCCAGCACCTGCGGAAAGATCGCCGCAATCACTCCCACCAGGACGCCGCCGATGCAGGGCCGGAGCCAGGCCGGCACCTTGAGGCGCCGGAACAGGCCCTCGACCCAGCTCACCCCGGTCATGGTGGCGACCGCGACCGCCGCGGCGATCAGGCCGACGCCGGCGAAAAGCACATAGTCGAGGCCGGTGATATGGATCGGCGTATCGAGCGTGAAGATGGATTCGGCGCCGAAGACGCCGCGCACGACCAGGGTTCCCGACAGCGCCGCCATGCTGATCGGCGCCAGGACGGCGGGAGAGTAGCTGCCGATGACAAGCTCGAAGGCATAGAAGGCGCCTGCCAGCGGCGCATTGAAGGCGGCCGCGATGGCGGCGGCGGCGCCGCAGCCGACGAGGGTGCGGAGATCGCCGCGGCGGACCCGGAGCGCCTGCCCGACCCGGGAGGCGAAGCCGGCGCCCAGCTGGGTGAAACCCGCCTCCATCCCGACCGAGGCGCCGAAGCCGGAGGCGATCACGGTGAGGAGGGTCAGCGTCCCGCTGTCGGTGAGGGACATCTTGCCGCCGAAAAGCGCATTCGCCTCGATGGCGTCCACGGTCTCCCGCTGGCGAGAGCGCCGGACCAGCACCGCCGCGGTGCCGGCCAGCAGGCCACCCACCGCCGGCACCACCAGCACCCGCCACCAGTCGAGCACCTTGCCCTCGCTCAGGTGCTGGGCGGTCGGGATGGCAAAATTAATCTCGTGAAAGAATTGCACCGCGCGCTGGATCGCCACCACGCCGACCCCGACCACGATCCCGACGACGGCGCTCACGACGATGAGGGCCACCTCGTTGTCGCGAAGGTTGCGCTGGATCAGGCCCTCGATGCCGGCCCGGACGGGGTCCAGCAGGGCCTGCCAGTAGCTCCTGCCAGCACCCGCGGAGGGCGCCGTCGCGCTCTCCAGGGACTGTGGTGACGGGGCGGAACTCATACGGCATTCCTTCGCGCGCGCGGGTCCGGGCGGCCAGCAATGAGCGCGCTTGCAGCCGATACTGTCTCAGGTCCGCACCGGAAATCCACGCCGATTCATGCGGTCCCGGAGCGTTCTAACCCTAGAAATGTGTCGAATTTTCGAAGAGGTGCGCCGGCGGCACGGGGGGCCCCCGTCCGGCCCCCTCAGCGCTGCGCGCGCGCCCGCCTGCCGGGGGTCTGCGGCCCGGCACGGAGGATCGCCCCGTGCTCAGAGTCCGTGATGCAGAGGGTCTTCCGGTCCGATGCGCCCGAGGCGACGGCGGGTTTCGTCGCGAGAATCCCCATGCTATCCAGAGACCGGAACCGATATCGATGGAGGAGCGACTGCGGGCGCGTCAGAGCAAGTCGATCAATTTCCGAGTCCATGCCCTCGCCAGCTCGCTCTTCAAAGGCGCACAGCAGTTCTACGGCTCCCGCTTCGGCCTGGGCGTGCCGGAGATGCGGATCCTCAGCGCCCTCGACCGCGAGGGCCCGCTGGCCGCAAGCGAGCTCGTGGCCCTGACCGCGATGGACAAGGCGCTGGTGAGTCGTCTTCTTGCCGCCATGGACCACCGCGGCTTCATTGCGGCGATGCCGGGTGCCAGCCCGAAGCGCCGCCGCTGGGCGCTCTCCCGCGCCGGCGAGCGCCTGGTGCGCCAGCTCCGCCCGCTCTGGCGCCGCCGCGAGGCGGCGATCCAGGCCGGTCTCAGCGCCAGCCAGCGCAAGCTGCTGGCGACGCTGCTGGAGCGGATCTTCAAGGCCTCCGAGAAGCTGCGGTTGGCGGAAGCACGACAGCGGAAGGCGAAGCCGGCCAGCGCCGCGCGGCGCCGACGGCGGCCGCGCAGGGCGGCAAAGAGCGCGCGCCGGCACGACAGCGGACGGGCGAAAACGCGGGCGGTGGCGGGGAAGTAGCCGCCGGCCGATCGCCGGCCACCGGCAGCAAGCTCGATGACGGCGATCCCGCCCCGCTCAAGGACGAGCAGAAGCTGCTGCAGTTGTTCCGAGGCGCGAAGGCGGCGGGATCCCGCGTGATCCCGCCGCCCAACCGTCCGCCGCGATCAGGGATAGATCCGCTTGGGATTTTTCCCGATCGCGAAGGTCGCGGCATCGGCGTTCGTATATTCGTAGACAGCCGGCTTGAATTCGCCGCACTCGCCATGGGCATCGCAGGCGATCGGCCCGGAGACGCCATCGAACTTGATGGAGTAGATCGCGTCCCGCAGCGCCTTGCGGCCGATATAGGTGACGCCGTTCTTGTCGGTGACGGCGACTTTCTGGATCGCCCTCATCAGGAGCTCCGCCGCGTCGTAGGCCTGGCCGTGGAAGCCGGAGATCGGCCCCTCGCCGTAGTCTTTCTTATATTCCTCGAGGAACTTGGGATAGGTCTTGCCCATCGCCTCGGCAGAGACGTTGGGATAGGCGATGCGGAAGCCGACCACCGCCGCGCCGGCGGCCTTGATCATATCCGGCGCCATGAGGGAGCCGCCGCCGATGAACGCCGTCTTCTCAAGACCGGGCGTGTCCTTGGCCTGCCGCAGGATCTGAGCGGCGCCGGCGACGAAGACCGGGAAGTAAAGCGCATCCGGCTTCTCCGTCGCGATGCGGGTGAGCAGCGGATGCATGTCGACGTCGGTGGGCGCGATCGCCTCCTGGGACAGCACCGTCCCCCCCAATTTGGCGAAATTCGTCGCCGTCACCACGGTGAGCTGCTGCGCATAGGGACTGCCGTCATGGACGGTGACGATCTTGCGCGCCTTGAGCCTGGTGTAGAGATACTTCGCGTCGGCGGCACCCTGATCGATGTCGCTGAAAATGGTGCGCACGAAGCCGTCATAGCCGGGCTTGCGGTCCGCCGCGGTGAGGGACGGCGCCGAGCAGGCAGTGCCGAGCTCGACGATGCCCGCCTTCCACAGGATCGGCGCCGCCGGCGTGCAGACGCTCGAGCAGGCGGAGCCGAGCACGCCCACGATGGTGGGATTGGCGGCAAGCTTCGTCGCCGCGGTCTGGCCGCCTTCCGCGTTGCATTGATCATCCTCGACGGTGAACTTGATGCCGCGGCCTACGATCTTGTTGCCGGCTCCCTTGAAGGCGATCTCGGCGCCGCGCTTCGAATCGGTGCCGAGAGCGGCGTCGGCGCCCGAGAGCACCCACATGCCGCCAATGGTGATCGGCGCGCCCTTGGGGAGGGTGAGGACACCGATGTCGTCGGTGACCGGACCGGCCGTCTGCGCGGCCAGGACCGGCGATGCGATCCCGGCGAGGACGATCCCCAGCAGCAATGCCGTGAAGCGACCCAAACTCTTGTGCGATATCGGGGACATTTCCGCTCTCCCTTCTGGTGTGGCCAAGCATTCACCCGCACAGACCGTGCGGCTGGTTGGCGGCTGCAGCAACGTTGAGCGTCTCGAAGGGATCATCCGCGCAGGATGACCTCGACAGGCCAGCCCTGAGCCGCCTAGCCAATCCCAAAAACACTGGTGACTACGATTCCGCGGCGCGCCGATATCTTCTGGCAATTTTTTTCAGCGGACGCCGATCACTGCCGCTTGATCCGAAGTGCCGTCGCTCAAAACAGTGCTCGGCACAATTCATCGCTCGCCGTCTACGTTATCTGTCGTCAATTCGGCGGTCAATGCGCTTGCAACCGACCACGCGCGCGGCGATCCGATTCAGCCCGTGACCGCAGCCGCGGCGCGAGACGGCATCGTCGCGGCGATCAGCAGGATCAGGATTCCGCCGGCTGCCACCGGCAGAAAGGCGCTCGCAGCAACCCCCGTGGCGTCCGCCATCACACCCCCCAACAGCGGCAGCAGGAACGAGCCCGCGTAGCCGATCGTATAGGAGCCGGCGGAGAGCCGATGAACGTCGTCGGGCGCCGCCAGCAGCGGCGGCAAGGCCAGGGTCAGGATCAGAATGAAACCGGCGGCGAAGCCGTCGAGGGCGGCGCCGAGAACCATCATCCAGGGCACCGTCGAGAGCAGGCAGGCGAGGCCGGCGAAAGCGAGAAACCCGACCGCCACCACCGGCCTCTTCCGCCCGGCGAGACGGCGGGCGAAGAGCAGGATGAGAAAGGATGCCGGCAGCTGCCCGGCATTGAGGCCGCCGAGGCAGATGCCGGTGAGATCGCCCTGTCCGATCGCGTGCAGGTAGTCGGGGATGAAGGCGTTGGCGCCGAAATAGATGGTGCCGCAGCCGCTCTGCATCAGGCCCACCCGCCAGACGCGCGCGTCCTTCCAGTCCGGCCACCAGCGCACCGGCGCATGGCCGGCGCCGCGCTGGTCATGGGGCGTGCAGCCGGCGATGAGCGCGGCGGTGAGCGCCACCGGTGCCGCCCAGACCAGGAAGCTCAGGGGCCAGCTGCCGCCCACCAGGGGCAGTACCAGGGAAATGGTGAAGCCGGCGGCCACGGTCTCGCCGATCAGCAACCCGTTGGCGTAGACCGCCGTCGCCAGCGCCGCCGCGCTCGGGAACCAGCGGCTCACCAGGGACGGCAGCGCCGGCTGGATCACCGAGATGCCGAGGCCCATCAGGAAGGTCATCGCAAAGAGGATCGGTATCGACGTGCCGACGCCGCGCAGCGTGGAGGAGACGGCGATCAGCACGAGGCCGGCGATGAGCGCGCGGCGCGCGCCGATGCGCGCGATCAGCAGCGAGCCGGGGATCGCGGCGATCCCGAGCAGCAGCACCGGGAGCGCCGTCAGCGCGGCGACCGCCGTCTCGTTGAGCGCGAGGTCGCGGTGGATGAGCGGCAGCACCGGCGGCAGCGCCAGCAGCGTGATTCGCAGATCGTTCCCCGCCAGCCAGAGCAGGAACAGCCGGAAAAGCGAGCGCGGGTCGCTGAGGCGGGCCGGCGTCTGCATGAGCATGCGATACCCTAGTCGAAGAACGTCAGACCATGACCGCCGGCGACGGCGCCGAAGACCGTGATCAGGCTCAGCGTCAGCATGATCCAGTGAAACCGCTGGATGAGCGCGAAGGTGGCGTCGGGCGCGCGCCGCGCGCGCTCGCTGATCCAGCGATCGAGGAACAGCGGCTCGGCGATGAAGAGCACGATGGCGAACACCGCCCAGACCGCGGCCATGGCATCGAGCCACCAATAGGCGGGCGAGAGGAAGCTCGCCCAGAGATCGAGCCGCGCCACCATGTAGAGGCCGCTCACGCCGGCGAGCAGCACGGTCAGCCGCGCCTGCCAGGCAAAGCGATGCTCGATCGCCTCGAAAAAGGCGAGCCGCTCTTCCGGCCGCTCCAAGCGGCGCGCCGCCGGCAGCACCACCGTTGTCACCATGCCGACGCCGCCGATCCAGAGCACGATCATCAGCACGTGGATGGCGCGGGCGATCGCGACGTCATCCATGGACGCGAGAGCTCACGGAAATCTCTTCCTCCCTGGCCGCGCCGATCTTGCTTCGCCGGAAGCCGGCGCGGGTCAGGGAAGAGTCGCCGAATGGGAGGCTGGGATCAAGCTCCCCGCGCCGGCCGCACCACCGGCGCGGCGTGACCGGGATCGAGGCGATAGACGCGCTCCAGATACGAGCGGTAGTCGCGGATTTCCGCGGCGGTGCGCTCGGCATCCCAGCCCATGGTCGCCGCGACGGCTCCGGCGGCTTTCTCCGCCGCCGCATAGCCCATGGTCGCGGTCCATCCCGCGCCGACGCGGCGGAACAGCAGGTCGATCAGGCTGGTGGCGTGCTGATGGCGCGCCGCGAAGTCGAGATCGGAGAGCTTGATCGAGGTGTCGTCATCGAGGAGCGGCGGCGAGTTCTGATTGTCGGGAAATTTCGCCGCCGCATAGGACGGTCGCTGCGGCGCCCGCGTCGGTTTCAATTTGGACGCCACCACCTCCGCCATCTCCGGCCCCGCGGAGCGGTGCGTCATGATCGGACCGGCGGTCATGGCGTAGACGCCGGGCAGGCCTTCGGACGTGAGGTCGTGCACCTCGCGGGAGCGGACGCCCTTGGGGAAATCGGGATCGGCGCCCAGCGGCCGGACGCCGGCCCAGGTGAAGATCACATGCTCGCGCCGCAGGTTGAGCGCCGGCAGCATGTGATTGGTCTCGTCGATGAGCCAGTCGATCTCGTCATCGGTGGCGCTCACATTGTCGGGATCGCCCTCGTAGACCGTCTCGGTGGGCCCGAAGAAATGCATGCCGCGCCAGGGGAAGCAGTAGAAGGGCTCGTCGATGCGGTTGATGGTGGCGATGCCGTAGTCGGCACAGTCCGGCGGCAGGCGCACCATGATGTGGGCGCCCTTGGTGCCGGTGATGTGCTTGCGCGCCGTTGATCCCGCCGACGCATTCACCCGGTCGATCCAGATGCCCGCCATGTTGAGCACGATCCTGGCGCCGACGGTGGCGGTGGCGCCCGGCTGCAGCTGATCGGCGAGCGAGAGCCTCCAGCCGTCGCCGGCACGGCGCATGTCGGTGACGGCGGTATAGTTGCGGGCGACCGCGCCCAGGCGCTCGGCATCCAGCACCGTATCCATGCAGATGCGCTCGGGCCAGTCGAAGCGGTACTCGTCGAACATGGCGAGCCCCCTCAGCTTCTCCGGCTCGCGCAGCCAGCGCGCCACGGGCATGCCGGCGATCTCCGACGGGGCGAAGCGCCGGTAGCCGAGCGGCACCGATTTCGGTCCCAGGCGCTCCAGCAGCCGGAAGGCGAGCGACACCTGCCAGGGCGCGTAGGTGCCGCCGGCATAGATGGGAAAGAGGAACTTGGCCTTGGCCGTGCGCTCCGGCGCGGTCTCGACCATCTGCGCGCGGGATTGCATCGCCTGGCGCGCCATGCGGAGCGCGATCCCGAGCGTCTTCGGGCGGCGCACGAAGTCCCACATGGAGTCGCCCGGCGCCAGATAGCGCAATCCGCAATGCAGGAGACGGCTCGATCGGCTGGAGGAGCCGGCGCCGAAATCGCCCTTGTCCACCAGCAGCACGTCGTGGCCGGCGGCGGCCAGGTGCTGGGCGGCGCTGGCGCCGTTGACGCCGGCGCCGACGACGGCAACGGCGAAGGACTTTCCGTCCAGTGCGGAGAGCGGCTGGCGCATCAGGTCACCCCCAGAGCATTTTCCGCCGAAGTGGATGCCGGTTCGGCGCAGAAAATGCACCAAAATCAACGATGCTGTTGAGGAGAGGCTCTGCCCATCGCGCCCGCGCCGATATATAGAAAGAGCGGGGGACGGGATGTTCATCAGGCAGCTCGAGGCGTTCCGCGCGACCATGCTGGCCGGCACCATCAGCGGCGCGGCGGTGCTGCTGGGCGTGTCGCAGCCGGCGGTGAGCCGGCTGATCGGCCGCCTGGAGAAGGAGCTGAAGCTCACCCTCTTCGACCGCAGCAAGGGCCGCCTCGCGCCCACGGTCGAGGCGCAGATGCTGCACGATCAGGTCGAGCGCACCTTCGTCTCCGTCGACAAGATCCGCGAAGTCGCCGCGAGCATCGGCTCGGCCCAAGCCGGGCGCCTGCACGTATCGGCGCTGCCGGCGATCGGCCTCGGATTCCTTCCCGGGGTGATCCAGGAATTCCACAAGGCCCATCCGAATGTGCTGATCACGACAGAGGTCACCCTCTCCGCCCGCGTCGAGGAGACCGTGGCGGCCCAGGGCGTCGATCTCGGCATCGCCGAGTTTCCGTTCCGCCTCACGGGCCTCGAGAGCGAGGTGTTCTGCAACGCGTCCGAATGCCTGGTGGTGCCCGAGGGACATCCGCTCGCTTCCGCCGCCTTCGCGCGGCCCGCCGATCTCGAAGGCGCGCCCTTCATCTCGCTGCTGCGCGACTATGTCGGCAGGCACCTCATCGATCAGGTCTTCGAGCGCGCCGGCGTCACGCGGCGCCTGGTGGCGGAGGCGCAGGTGAACGCCACCATCTGCGAGCTGGTGCAGCGCGGCGTCGGCCTCGCCATCGTCGACCCCTTCACCGCCGCGGACTATGCCTCCCGCGGCGTCGTCGCGGTGCCGTTCCGCCCCGCGATCAAGATGCGCCTCGGCGTTCTCTATCCCACCCATCGCCCGCTCTCGCGCGTTGCCCGCGCATTCCTTTCCGTCCTGCGGCGCCGGCGCAACGACCTGCTGCGCGACGTCCGACGCTGAGAAGCTTGCCACAGCGGCTGCCGGAAAGGGTATTACATGGCGGTATAGGTCCGGCACTCGTTTGTATTTGACGGCATCGCGTCGGTCCGTTATCGACTACGGGACGGGGACAGACAGGGGAGGGCGTCATGCCGACCGAAGGACCCAAGGGAATTCGCCGTCGCACCGTGCTGGGCGCGGGAGCCGCCATCGCTGCCACCAGCGCCCTGCCGGGCTTCGTCGCGCCGGCCCGCGCCGCCGCCGACACGCTGCGCGCCGGCATCACCGGCTACAACGTGATCAACACGCTGGATCCGGGCAAGCACTCGCTCATCCCCGAAGCCTATGTGGTGTGGGCTCTCTTCAACGCATTGTTGAAATTCAACGAGAAGATGGAGGTGGTGCCGGATCTCGCGGAATCCTTCGCGACCAAGGACAGCACCACCCTGGAGTTCAAGCTGCGCAAGGGCGTGAAATTCCACGACGGCAGCGAGATGACCGCCGACGACGTGAAGTTCACCATCGAGCGCCTGCAGAACGAGAAATACGCCTCGCCGAACAAGGGCAAGGTCGATGCGGTGCAGGCCGTCAACATCGTCGACCCCTATACCGTCGAGATCGTCACCAAGCAGGCTTTCGCGCCGCTGCTGGCCTTCCTCACCAACGCGCGCACCGGCACGCAGATCGTTCCCCGCAAGGTGGTCGAGGCCATGGGCGACGACGCCTTCGGGCGGGCACCCGTCGGCACCGGCGCCTACAAGATCCGAGATTGGAAGGCGAACGAGAGCGTGACCCTCGTCGCTCATGACGGTTATTTCGTCAAAGGTCAGCCGAGCGTCGGCACCGTCGAGATCCCGCTCATCGCCGAGGAGTCCTCCGGCGTCACCGCCCTCAAGGGCGGCCAGATCGATCTCACGAGCACCGCGCCCTTCGCCGACGTGCCGACGCTCGAGCAGGACAAGACCCTGAAGATCCTGCGGCAGCCCGGCATGAACTGCCGCTTCATCTCGGTCAATCACCGGAAGCCGCCCTTCGACGACGTGCATTTCCGGCGCGCCGTCTCGATGGCCTTCGACCGCAACGCCATGGTGAAGGTGGTGCTGTTCGGCGAGGGCGTGCCCTCGCATGGCCTCATCCCGCCCTCGCTCGCCTATGCCTACGAGGCGAAGCCGCGCGAGACCGCGCTCTTCAACGCCGAGCGCGCCAAGGCCGAGCTCGCGAAATCGAAGTATGCGAGCGGCCTGGGCGAGATCCCCGTCCTCACCTGGGGCTCGAGCTGGTGGAAGCGCATCGTCGAGGTCTTTGCCTTGCAGGTGAACCAGACGCTCGGCACCAAGTTCACCGTCGAGGTCAACGAGGCCAACACCGTCTATGCGCGGCAGAAATCCGGCGACTTCCAGGCCAGCGTCTGGGGTTGGCTGGGGCCGGTCGATCCCGATGAGTATATCGGCGAGATTCTCAGCACCAAGGGCTGGCGCAATTTCTACGGCTACAGCAACCCCAAGCTCGACGAGCTCGTCGAGCAGGGCCGGGCCGAGCTCGACCTCGCCAAGCGCGGCGCGATCTACAAGCAGGCGGAGGACATCGCCGTCGAGGAGGCGGCCTTCCTGCCCTGCTTCTGCTCCAACATCCACAATCTGATGACGACGCATGTCACGGGCTTCATCCAGCTGCCCTACTCCAACTTCGGCGACCAGTTCGCCAACATCAAGATGGTGTGAGGGGTGCTTTATCTGACGATGCCGAATCGGCGTAGCAACCACCCACCACGTCATGGCCGGGCTTGACCCACGACTGTCCGGTTCCGGTTTCAGCTCCATTGGAGCAGCAATTGATTGGGGTTGAGTATTGGGGTTGGCTCGGTGTGGAGCAGGCGGTCGATGCGTCTGCGGTGCATCAGGTTGGCGCGGACCAGCCTGGCGAAGGCGAGGGGGCCGTGGAGGCCTTTCTGGGCGGATTGAGCGAGGCGGAGCAGCAGGAAGGCGATCAGGGCGACGGCGATCTGGATGCGGATGGCGTTCTCGGAGGTGCCGAGGAAGCGGGTGATCCTGAGGGTCTGCTTGACCCAGCGGAAGAACAGCTCGATGGCCCAGCGCCGCTTGTAGAGATCGGCGATCTCCTGGGCGCTGGCGTCGAGATCGTTGCAGAGAATACGCAGCACTTTGCCGGTGTCGGTCACGAGCCGCACCTCGCGCACCGCCTGCTGCATTGGATTGCGGCGGTTCCTGGCTTGGCGAGCGGGCAGGAAGCCGATGCGATCGGAGAGGATAGTGCTGCCCCGCGGCACCGGCAGCACTTCCACCAAGTCGAGCGGCGTATTGGACTTGAACCGGGTGACGATCCGGCAGCCGGCGGCGTCGAGCCTGGCCCACCAGGCATAGTCGTAATAGCCGAGATCGAAGACATAGGTGGCCCCCGCCTCGATCGGCATCTGCTGGGCCACGGTGATGTCGTTGACGTTTGCCGCACTGACCGCGGCGTAGATCGGCCGGTCGGCATCGGCGTCGTAGATGACATGCACCTTGGCGCCGCACACCCCGGCCGAGAACCGCGCCCAGCCGGCACTGTGCTCGTTCAGCCGCACGCCCGTGGCGTCGATGAGATAGGTGGTCTCGGCAAGCTTACGGCGGAGCCCGCGATGGGCCTGCTTCATCATCTTCGCCAACAGCTCGGCAAAGACCCCGGCAGGCCGTTGCGCATTCGCATCGGACAAGGTCGAGCGCCGAACCGGATCCGCGCCCAGGTGGTAGAGCCGGGCGGCGTGGCTCTCCAGCCCCGTCACGATCTCGCGCAGGCTCGCGGCGCCCGAAAGCTGGCCATAGAGCAGCGCCACAAACTGGCTTCGCGTCGTCAGCCGGCGAACCCGTCCATCCGCTCCATGCCGCGCCACCAGCCGATCAAACGTCGGCCAAGGAACATGCTTCAGAACCGAATGGAAAACGCTATTCTGATGCCGCATGGCGCTGAACCTCTTCTCGTGTCCCGGATCGTTTGCCGACGTCCTGGACCGAGTAGAATCAACGCCATGCGCTTCGTCCACATAAACTCAACCGGACAGCCGTGGGCTTGTCCCGGCCATCCACGCCTTTGACGTCGGCGAGCTCGCAAGACGTGGATGCCCGGCACAAGGCCACGGCTGTCCGGTTGAGCGATCGCGCGTGCGCCGCAGATCATTGCGGCGATTGGATTTGCATGGGTTTGCGGAAACCGAGGACACGGCAGTTCGAAATCAGGGATCGAAGTATCGAGCGCCGGTCGCCATCGGAAAGTGCGTGGCAGAATCATCTCGCGTCCTTCGAGACGCAGCCCTGCGGGCTGCTCCTCAGGAAGAGGTAAATAGGTGATGGCACAAGGAAAACCGCCTCATCCTGAGGAGGCCGCGCAAGCGGCCGTCTCGAAGGACGCACTGCAGCCGATCCAGCGCCCTCGCGAATACTTCCCGTTACCTCGCTATCCGATCTCCGAACCGGACAGCCATGGCACAAGGCCGGGCATGACGACAGAGAGGTCGGTACTTCCAGAGCGCCCACGATCTAGGGCCTGGAGATTTTAGTAGTGCCGCGATCCGCGTTCTACCTCGCCGGCCGGCTGGTCGGCGCGATCCTGACCGTTCTCGCCGGCGCCCTCGTCGTCTATGTCGTGATGAAGGCGGCGCCGGGCGATCCGGCGCTGGCGGTGCTGGGCGAGAATGCGCGGCCGGAATCGGTAGCGGCATTTCGGCATCTGCATCATCTCGACGAGCCCTTCGCGCAGCAGTTCCTGACCTGGCTCTCGGGCATTCTCCGCGGCGATTTCGGCCTCTCCCTCACCATCGCCGGCGGGATTCCGATCTCGCAGCTCATCGCCGCGCGCCTGCCGATAACAGCCTTCATCGGTCTCTATGCGGTGCTGATCGCGGTGGCGATCTCCCTCACCATGGGCACCATCGCGGCGCTCAATCGCGGCAAGGCGGCCGATACGGTCGCTACATCGGTGGCGGTGCTCGGCATCTCCATGCCGGACTTCTGGCTGAGCTACATGCTGGTCTTCGCCTTCGCGCTGGGCTGGCGGATCTTTCCGGCCTACGGCTTCGTCTCGCCCATGGAGTTGCCGGCGGGCGCGCTCTACAGCGGCTTCCTGCCGGCGCTCGCCATCGCGGCGCCGATGGCGGCGGTCTTCGCCCGCATGCTGCGGACATCTCTCCTCGAGACCGCGAGCCGCGAATATGTCGTCGTCGCCCATTCCTTCGGCTTCTCCGCGCCCTTCGTCTTCCGCCACTACATCTTCCGCAACGCGCTCATCCCCTACGTCACCGTCATCGGCCTGCAGATCCGCTATCTCCTGGGCGGCGTCGTGGTGATCGAGCGCATCTTCGGCATCCAGGGGCTGGGGTCCCTGATGGTGGACGCCGCTTTCGCCCGCGACTATCCGACGGTGCTCGCCTGCACCATCGTGTTCCTCACCATCGTGCTGCTGGTGAATGTCGCCGTCGATCTCATCTGCGTGGCGCTCGATCCCCGGAGGTCCACATGACCTCGCGCCGCCGCCAGCTTTACGCCCGTCTCTTCGCCTCCTTCCTCGGCAACCCCACCGCGGTCTTCGGCGCCGGGATCACCCTCTTCGTGATCCTCGCCGCCACCATCGGCGCGCAGCTCATGCCCTACGGACCGGACCACGCCGATTTCATGGATATCCTGTCGGGACCATCCTGGAGGCACCTCTTCGGCACCGATTCCTTCGGCCGCGATGTCTTCACCCGCGTGCTCTATGGTGCCCGCGTCTCGCTGGTGGTGAGCGCCGCCGGCATCGCGATCGCCGCGGTCACCGGCAGCGCCCTCGGCATGATCTCCGCCTATAAGGGCGGTGCGGCCGACGTCGTGCTGATGCGCTTCGCCGATCTGCTCTTCGCGTTCCCCTCCTTCGTGCTGGCCCTCTTCCTGATGGTGGTGCTGGGCTTCGGCACGGCCAACGTCTCGCTGGCGATCGCGCTCACATATTTCCCGATCTTCGCGCGGCTCGCCCGCAACATGACGCTGCTGGTGCGGGAGGAGCCCTTCGTCCAGGCCGCCCGCCTGATGGCGGAGCCGACCTGGCGCATCCTCCTCAAGGAGATCCTCCCCAACATCGCGGCACCCCTCATCGTCCAGGCCACCATCGGCATCGCCTTCGGCATCGTGATCGAGGCGGGGCTCAGCTTTCTCGGCGTCGGCGTGCAGCCGCCGACGCCGTCGCTCGGGGTCATCATGGCGGACGGCCGCGAGTATTTCGCGCGCGCGCCCTGGGTGCTGACGATGACCGGCGTCGCGATCTCCTGCGCGCTTCTCGGCCTCAATCTCTTCGGCGATGGGCTCCGGGATCTCATGGATCCGCGGTTGCGTCAGCGGGCGCAGCAATGACCGCCGCGCCGCCCGTTCTTGAAATCCGCGACCTCCGCACGCGCTTCGACTTGCACGGCGGCAGCCTCGAGGTGGTGCGCGGCGTCGATCTCTCGATCGCGCCCGGCGAGATGCTGGGATTGATCGGCGAGTCCGGCTCCGGCAAGACCATCACCGGCCTTTCCGTCCTGCGCCTGCTGCCGAGCAATGCGCGCATGTCCGCGGAGCTGCTCCGCTTCAAGGGCATCGATCTCCAGAGCCTGGACGACCGCGCTTTCCAGGCGCTCCGCGGCCGCAGCCTCGCCATGATCTTCCAGAATCCCGGTCGGCGCCTTCAATCCGGCAAAGCGCGTGGACTGGCACCTGCGCGAGGTGATCCGCCGGCGCCACGGCGCCACGGCGGAGTGGGAAGCGGCGGCCCAGGCGGCGCTTCGAGGCGGTCGGCATCCCGCGGCCGGAGCGGGTGCGGCACCTCTATCCGCATCAGCTCAGCGGCGGCATGGCCCAGCGCATCCTCATCGCCATGGTGCTGGCGCTGGAGCCCGACCTCATCATCGCCGATGAGCCCACCACCAATCTCGACAATATCGTCGAGCGCCAGATCCTGGGACTGTTCCGCCGCCTGCAGAGCCGGCTCAAGGCGGCGTTTCTCTTCATCACCCATGACATGACGGTGGCGGCTTCGCTCTGCGACCGTATCGCCGTGATGTACGCCGGCGAGATCGTCGAGATCGGCCCGACCCGCCAGATCTTCGAGGCGCCCCGCCATCCCTATACCCAAGGCCTGATCGCGACCTCGATCGCCCTCAAGGGGCGCGCGAAGCGGCTCCAGGAGATCGCCGGCGAGCTTCCCAACCTTGCCGCGCCGCCGGCCGGCTGCCTGTTCTCGCCGCGCTGCGCCCAGGTCATGGACCGCTGCCGCGCCGCCGAGCCGCCGATGTTCGGCACGGCCCCGCATCAGACGCGCTGCTACCTGGCGGAGGCGACATGACCGCCGCGACGGAGAGCCTGGTGCGGCTCGAGAACCTCTCGGTGGCGTTTCCCGGGCGCGGCCCTGCCGACGGCAACGGTCGGCATTTCCGCGCCGTCGATGACGTCAGCCTCAATATCCACGCCGGCGAAGTGCTGGGGCTGGTGGGGGAATCCGGCAGCGGCAAGACCACCCTCGCCAAGGCCCTGCTGCGGCTCTATCGCCCGAGCGAGGGGCGCATTCTCTTCCGCGGCACCGATCTCGCGCGTCTCGGCGAGCGGGCGCTCCGTCCCTATCGGCGCGACCTGCAGATGGTGTTCCAGGACCCGCTGTCGTCGTTCAATCCGCGCCAGACCGTCGCGGAATCCCTGGCCATGCCCCTGCGCCTGCACGGGATCTGCCCGCGCGCGGAGATTCCCCGCGCGGTCGAGACGGCGCTCGCCCGCGTCGGACTGTCGCCCGCCTTCAGCGACCGCTTCCCCCACGAGCTCTCCGGCGGACAGCTCCAGCGCGTCGCCATCGGCCGCGCGCTGACCTTGTCGCCGAGCCTGCTGGTGGCGGACGAAGCGGTCTCGAAGCTCGATGTTTCCGTGCGCGCGCAGATCCTGAACCTGCTCAGGGACGTGCAGGAGGCGAACGCGCTCTCGATCCTCTTCATCACCCACGATCTCTACGTCGCCCGCTACCTCTGCCACCGCATCGGCGTCATGTATTTCGGCAAGCTGGTGGAGCTGGGCCCGACCGAGGAGATCTTCACCGCGCCGCGCCATCCCTATACCCAGGCATTGCTGGGAACTCTCGACGAGGAGATCGGCGGCGGCGACGAGGCGGACCCGACCGCGGCCCCGCCCTCGGGAACGGGATGCCGCTACGCGTCCCGCTGCCCACACGCGGCTCCGCCCTGCGCGATGGTCCATCCGGCCCTTGAGCCCATACCCATGGGTCGCGCCGTTGCCTGCCATCGCTGGCGGGAGATCGCCGATGCGTAGGCGCGCGAAAACGCCCGGCGGCGCGCTTGCCGGCAAAACCGCCTTCGTCGCCGGCGGCACCCGCGGCATGGGCCTGGCGGTGGCGGAGTTGCTGGCGGAGAACGGCGCCTGGGTGATCGCCTGCGGATCTACCTCCGCCAGCGTCGCCGCCTGTCGCCGGACGGCCCGGGAGAAGAAGCTGCGGATACAAGCGTTGCAGCTCGACGTCTCCGATGCGGCCCAAGTGAAGCGCGCGCTGACGCGGCTCGCCGCGCAAAGCCGTGCCATTGACATCCTCGTCTGCTGCACCGGCCGCGCGTCGCGGGGATCGGCGATCGAGACCACGGTCGAGCAATGGGACCGCTGCATGGACGCCAATCTGCGCGTCCCCTTCATCCTCTCCCAGGCGGTGCTGCCGGGCATGGTGGCGCGGCGCTCGGGCCTCATCGTGCTGATCTCGTCGATCTGGGCGGTGACGGCGAGCCCGCGCCGTGTCGCCTATACCGTCGCCAAGGCATCGCTCTCCTCGCTGGCGCGCGCCCTCGCCATGGACGTGGCAGCCGAGGGCGTGCGCGTCAATGCCATCGCGCCCGGCTATATCGACACCGATTTCCTGCGGAAATCCCTCACCGACTCCAATCCCGGCCGCGACGTCGACGGCATGATCGCCGCGGCGGCGGCGCGCCATCCCATGGGCCGCATCGGCCGGGGCGCCGATGTCGCCGAGGCGGTGCTCTACCTCGCACGGTCCGAATTCGTCACCGGTCAGACGCTGATCGTCGATGGCGGCTTGACCACGCAGTTCGCACTCTCCGATTTCGCCAAATCTCCCGCCACACCCAGACGTCCTCACGCATAGAGAGTAGACATGCCCGCAGAACCCGCCCGCGCCATTCGCGATCCGCTGCTGCAGCCGCTCAGGATCAAGCACGTCCGTCTCAAGAACCGCGTGATGAGCACCAGCCACGCGGCCGGTCTCGAGGTCGACGGCATGCCGGTGGAGCGCTACCAGGCCTATCACGAGGGCAAGGCGCGGGGCGGCATCGCGCTCACCATGTTCGGCGGCTCCTCCAACGTGGCGCCGGACTCGCCCAACGTCTTCCGCCAGCTCAATGTCGGCGTCGACGCCGTCATCCCCTATCTGCAGCAGTTCTCCGCGCGCATCCACGCCCATGGCGCGGCGCTGATGTGCCAGATCACGCATCTCGGCCGCCGCGGCGAGCCCTATGCCACCAACTGGCTCCCGACCATCGCGCCCTCGCCGGTGCGCGAGACCCTCCACCGCAGCTTCCCCAAGGAGATGGACGACGACGACATCCATCGCGTGGTGAAGGCCTATGGCGCGGCGGCGCTCCGCTGCAAGGAGGGCGGCCTCGACGGCATCGAGACCCTGGCGGGCGGCCATCTCATCGGCCAGTTCCTCTCGCCCAAGACCAACCAGCGCACCGACGCTTATGGCGGCTCGCTCGCCAACCGCTGCCGCTTCGGCCTCATGGTGTTCGAGGAGATCCGCAAGCGGGTCGGCGAGGATTTCCTGGTGGGGTTCCGCTACGTCGTCGACGAGGGCCAGGCGGCCGGCGACATGGGCTTCGAGGAGTGCGTGGAGATCGCCCAGGTCTTCGAGCGCGCGGGTTTCCTCGACTTCTTCAACGCCATCTATGGCCGCATGGACACCGAGATCGGCCTCGCCGTCGACAACATGCCGGGCATGGCCTCGCCGATCGCGCCGTGGCTGAAGCGGGTCGGCGAGTTCAAGCGCGAGGTCAAGCTGCCGGTCTTCCACGCGGCCCGCATTTCCGACATCGCGACCGCGCGCCACGCGATCCGCGAGGGGCTGCTCGACATGGTGGCGATGACGCGGGCGCACATCGCCGATCCCAACATCGTCGCCAAGCTGGAGGCCGGGAAAGAGGAGCTGATCCGCCCCTGCGTCGGCGCCACCCATTGCCAGTCGCAGTACCGGCCCCATTGCATCCACAATCCCTCGACCGGCCGGGAGGCGCGTGCTTCCGCAGTTGATCGCGCGGTCGGAGAAACCCGGACGCCGGATCGTCGTGGTGGGCGGCGGGCCGGCGGGCCTCGAGGCGGCGCGGGTCACGGCCGAGCGCGGCCATCGCGTCACGCTCTTCGAGGCCGCCGACCGGCTCGGCGGCCAGGTGCTGCTGGCGGCGCGCGCCAGCTGGCGCAAGGATATCGTCGGCATCATCGACTGGCGCCAGCATGAGCTGGAGCGCCTCGGCGTCGAGGTCCGGCTCAATGCCTACGCCGAGCGCGCCGACGTCGTGGGCGAGAATCCCGATGTGGTGATCATCGCCACCGGCGGCACGCCCGACATCGAGTGGATTCCCGGCGCCGAGCTCTGCACCAGCGTCTGGGACGCGATCAGCGCCGCGACGCCGCTCGGCCAGGACATCCTCGTCTATGACGGCACCGGCCGGCACCCGGCGCCCCAGGCGGCGGAGCTGGCGGTGGCGCAGGGCCGCAAGGTGCAGCTCGTCTCCATCGACGCCATGCTGGCGCAGGAGCTGACCTATGCCGAGCGCACGATCTGGAAGCGCCGCGCCTACGAGCTGAAGCTGCCGATGAGCTTCGACCACGAGATCGAGAAGGTGGAGCGCCGGGGCAACCGCCTGGTGGCGACCTTCCGCAACCTGATGACCCGCGAGGCCGTGGAGCACCTCGCCGACCAGGTGATCGTCGAGCGCGGCACCTTGCCGGCGGACCAGCTCTATCGCGATCTCCGCGAGGACTCCGCCAACGGTGGCGTCACCGACATCGACGCGCTGCTGGAGAGCAAGCCGCAGCCGCGCGCGAAATCCGGCTCCTTCGAGCTGCACCGGATCGGCGATGCGGTCGACGAGCCGCAACATCCACGCGGCGATCCTGGACGCGATCAGGCTCTGCTTTGTGATGTAGACAGCTACACCGCCACCAGGACGATTGCGCCCTTCCACTCCCGCAGCACCGAGGCGATGGTCTCGCCAAGGAAGAGGGTATCGCCGACTCGCCGGCTGGCGCCGATGACAATGAGATCGGCCTTGAGGCGATGGGCCTCCTCAAGGATGGCGACGTCGGTGGCGAGATCGGTGTGCATGGCAGTCTCGATATTCTCATGGCCATAGCGCCTGCCGAGCTGAGCGATGTCGTCCAGCATCGCCTTCTCCGCCCGATGCTGCGGCCGCACGTGGCGTACCGGCCGCTTGGGCGAGGCACCACCGCGCTGCGCCACATGGAGCGCGGTAACCCGGCACTGACGCGGCGGCGTCAGGGCGAAAGCCAGCTCGGCGCCGCACCGCGACGCCTCGGTGCCGACCACCGGCAGCCATCTGACCGGCAGCATCGCCCATGACTTCAATAATCTGCTGACGGTGATCATCGCCAACCTCGCGCGCATCGGCGCCTCGCTCGACGACCAGGTCGCGATCCCGCCGACCAAGCTCCGGCGGCTGATCTCCAATTCCGAGCAGGCGGCGGAGCTGGGCGCGCAACTGACCAGACGCCTCCTGGCATTCGCGCGGCGCCAGGTTCTGCAGGCGGTGCCGCTCGACATCAACCGGACCATCGCCGAGTTCAGGATCTTCCTGCGGCGCGCGGTCGGCGAGGCCATCACGCTGCAGACCAAGCTGGCCGCCGACCTCTGGACCTGCCGGCTCGATCCCTCGCAGTTCGAGGCGGCGCTCCTCAACCTGACCGTCAATGCCCGCGATGCGATGCTGGCCGGCGGCACCCTGAGCGTCGATACCGACAACGTGACGATCGAGCAGCGGCAGGCCACGCGCGGCGGCATCCTGGAGCCTGGAGAGTACGTGCGGGTGACGGTCGCGGACACCGGCCACGGCATGTCCCGCGAGATCCTTGAGCGCGCCGTCGAGCCGTTCTTCACCACCAAGCCCGTGGGCAAGGGCAGCGGCCTCGGCCTCAGCCAGGTCTACGGCTTCGCCACCCAGTCCGGCGGCACGATCGACATCGAGAGCACGCCCGGAGCCGGCACCACCTTCAGCCTCTATTTCCCGCGCACCGGAGATTCCGTCGCCGCGGACGCCAACTCCGGCCTCGCCCAGGTCGAGAAGCCCGGCAAAGGCGAGACGATCCTGGTCGTGGAGGACAACGACCTCGTGCTCGATACGGTGGTCTCGCTGCTGGGCCAGCTCGGCTATCGCGTCCTCATCGCCACCGACGGCCAGCAGGCCCTCGACCTGATCGCGCGCGGCGTGCGCGTCGACCTGCTCTTCACCGACATCGTGCTGCCCAACGGAATGAGCGGGATGGCCTTGGCGGAAGAGATCCGCAGCCGCCTGCCCGACCTCCGCATCCTGCTGACCGCCGGCTTCTCGGCGGAGGCGGTGAAGCTCGGAACCCGCTTCGCGGTACTGACCAAGCCCTATCGCCGGGCGGATCTCGCCGATCGTCTCCGCGAGGCGCTCGCTCCGCACTGACCCATTCTCACCGGGGTCAGGCTGACACCGGCGGCAGCACCACCGACCAGCGCGCGCCGGGATCGACGGCCTCGGCCTTGAGCTCGCCGTTGATGCGGTGAGCAAGCGCGGTCATCAAGGTGGTGCCGAGGCCGGAGGTCGCGTGCTCGCCGAGGCGAAAGCCCGGCGCCAGGCCGTTCCCGTAATCCCGCACCACGAGCTGCGGGCTTCCGTCGTCCCGGCGTCCGAAGGTGATATCGACGACCGGGTCGGTATCGCTTGCGCGGCCATGCTTCATCGCGTTGGTCAGCATCTCCACGGCAATCAGCGCAAGCGAGATCGCGGTATCGGTCGGAAGCCGCAAGGGCTCGATGGCAAGACGGCCGCGGTGCCCGCCGGACTCCGCGAGATCGAGGCAGATCTGGCGCAGATAGGCGCCGAATTCCACCGTCGTCACGTCGTCGGAGTGGTTGAGGCGGTCGTGAATGCGGGCCACCGCGCTGATGCGGTCCGTCGCCTGGGCGAAGGCGTGACGCAGATCGTCATCGTCGATGCGTTGCGCCTGAATCCGCAGCAGGCTGATGATCAGCTGCAGGGAATTCCGCACGCGATGATTGACCTCGCGGAGCAGCAGATCCTTCTGAGACAGGAGATCGTCCTTCTCCATGACGGCGGCGGCGAGCGCGCGGGTCGACTGCTCGCGCTCGATCGCCACCGTCAGCAGATTGGCCATCCCGGTCATGAAGGCGATGTCATGCCCGGTGAACTCGCCCTCGACCGAATTGTCCGCCTCGAGCACGCCGAAGTGCTCGCCGCCCTTGCCGATCAGGACGTTGATGGCGCATTTGACCCCGTGCTCCTGCAGCAGCCGTGGCGTGCGGAACCGGTCTTCCTTGGCGAGCTCGTTGGAGATCACAGGCATGCCGGTGCGAAGCGCGAATCCGGCCGGCGAATCCATGTCGGCGCCGACGGTGGCGTGCCCGACCACGCCGGGATGCCAGCCGATCCCCGCGCGCACCAGCAGCCGACTGGTATCGGGCATATACTCGAGCACCTTGGAGAGGCTGGTATCGAGGCCGATGGCGCACAGGCGGCAGGCTTCGTTGAAGAGGATGTCGAGATCCCGGCACTTCAGGGCGAAGACGCCGAGATCGGCGAGGAGCGACTGCTGGCGCAGGCGATAGTTGAGCTCGCGCTGCATGATCTAGCCCGCCACGCCAGCGGCCGCCGCCGGCGCGGCACCCACCGCGTCCGCGATCAGCCGGTATTTCACGCGGGTCGCCTCCAGCTCGCGAAAATAGTTCACGAGGTCGCCCCAGGGATCGTTGAGCCGGGCGAGGCCGGAGATGAACGCGACGATGGTGCCGACCTCGGTCCGGCCCTGCAGCACCAGCCAGCCGCCCACGACGAGCACGTCCGCGATGCCGATGTGATTCAGGAAATTCATCAGGAAGTTCATGGTGAACTTGATGCGGAATATCGACATGTTGACCTCGTAGACGCGGTCGGCGTTCTCGCGGAACACGGCGTCGGTGCGGTCATCGGAGCCGTCGCCGGCGCTGTCGACGATCTCGACGCTGACCTCCCGCAGCAGCTGGATACGAGACTTGGTGCGCCGGTTGATGGTTCCCTGCATTACCGGCAGAAACGCCAGTTGCGGAACGAAGACGCCGAGACAGACCAGCGCCATCCACGGCTGCAGCACCAGCATATAGCCGAAGACGCTCAGCAGTACGCCGCCGTGGAGAAGCGGCTCGGAAATGCTCATGCCGACGAAGCCGCCGACCGGATCCGCCTCGGCGACGAGCGAGACGTGAACGCCCTGATGGACCGCCTCCGCTTGCCGCTTCGCGGGAGCCACCGCCTTCGGCCGCGTCAGCAGCCGAAGCTTCCGGGTTGCTCCCTCGCTGATCGCGCTGCGCAGCACGTTGAACCCAGCTTCAGGCTGCCCTGGGTGAGCGATACGGCAACGTAGGCGAGGCCAAGCAGGACGATCAGGCTCCACCGGCTTCGCTCCGTCGCCGCGTTCACCAGCCGCCGCTGCAGCTCGATCGGCACCAGATCCACCAGGAACACCGCGATCGAGAGCACCGACAGCCACAGCTGGCGGCCGCCGCTCACCTTCCAGATATAGGTGAAGAGCCCGCTCGGCATGGTCTGCGCTTCGGCCTGGGAGGGTGATGGGGACGCCCGGCGCGGGGCGTCGCTTTCCTCCCGTCATGCGGGGCTGACGTCGAAAGGGCGTCGGAAGGCTCCATGCTTCCTAAGAACGTCGGGGACACGATGACGTTCCGCGCGCCTGGGGGAGGACCTATGCGACCTCCGGTCGGGGCCTGCGCCCTCCGCGGAACCTGGCGATGACGGCGGCGTTACCAGAACGGGGCGAAGCCGGCGTCGATCGCAGGCATATCGCCCCCGAATGCACGAGCAAGGGGTCGCCGATGGCAGACGACATCAAGCACGATGGGATCGTGAAGACCACCACTGATGCGCGCCAGGGAATTACGCCCGGCGTCACGCGCAAGGTCCTCGCGATCTCGCTGGCGCTCGCCGTCATTGCCTTCGTGGTTGCCTACCACTTTACCTCGCACTGAGACGCGTCCGCTCAGCCGCCGTGCTTGGTGCCGATGTCGTGGCGCTCGCGCTTGGCATCGAGGGCCGCGAGCGCGTGCTGCACCCGCGCCAGCAGGCTCTCCTCGCCGCCGGCCATCCCCTCCTCCTCCGCCACGGAGAGATTCCTGGCATCGCGCTCCCACTGCTCCAGAAGCGCCAGCCGCTGCTCCCGCGACAGGCCCGGATAGGCCAGCACGTCCTTCGGTTGCTCGAACACGGAGGCGGGATCCACCAGCGCTGCCGCCAAATTCAGTGATGGCTTGGTCATAGCGACCTCCTGCGGTGCTCTCTTGAGAGAACTAGGCGTGAAGGGCCGGGTTCCCGTTCCGCGCATGCCGGCGACGCGGCCGGGGAACCTTCCCGGGGTGCAACCGTTGAAGCCGGGAGCCATTGCTGAATCCGCGCGGGACCTCCCACCCTGGCGCGGCGGACCGTCCCCCTGCGGTCCGGCTTGACCCCCGGCCGGTGCCTCCCCTCCACCGCCGGGGGTCGCTCCGTTTTGCGGCCGGGTGATCAGCCTCGGGTATCGCCGTCCAGCAGATGGCCCAGCGCCATCAGCGGCTCGACGCGGTCGCAGATGATCTTGAACATAGCCAGCAAGGGCACCGCGAGCAGCGCGCCCACCGCGCCCCACATCCAGTACCAGAACACCAGGGAGACCACGATGAGGACCGGATTAAGGGTGAACCGCCGGGCCATCAGATGCGGCGTGATGGTCTCGCCCTCGATCAGGTGGATCACGAAGTAGGTTGCCCGCCGGCAGCAGCGCCCACCAGAGGGAGTCGTAGGTGAGAAGCCCCACCAGCACCAGGATTGCCAGGTTGGTGAGCGGCCCCAGAATGAGGATGTAATTGAGCCCGAAGGCGACGGCGCCCCAGAGCAATGGATCGGGCAGGCCGAAGAAATACGTGGCGATGCCGGTCGCGACGCCGACGCCGGCATTCATCAGCGTGACCGTGACGAGGTAGCGGGAGATGTTGCGCTCGATCTCGTGGGAGATCTCGACGATCTGCTTCTTGTCGCTGAGGGTCGGCACCAGCTCCACCATACGGCGCAGGAAGAGATCACCCGACACCAGCAGGAAGAACAGCAACACGATGGCGGTGCCGAGCCCGGTTACCATGGCGCGGGTACCGCTGAAGAGAAACCAGCCGACTTCGGAGCTGTTGACCACGACCGTCGACGACGGCGTCGCGGAGCCACCGGTGAACCGCTCGATCTCCTGGCCGACGGCGCGCAGGGCGTCGAAGGAGCCGTCGAGCGCCGCGACATGCCGCTCGAGCCGCGGCAGGCTCTCCGGCGCCTTGGCAAGCCACGCCGAGGCCGGTCCCGACAGTGTGAAGCCGAAGCCGACCAGCACGCTCAGAAACAGGCAGATCGTGAGAATTGCCGCCAGCGGCTTCGGTATATGCAGGCGAGAGAACACCTTCATCACCGGCTGCAATAGCAGATTGAGGATGAAGGCGACGATCATGGGAACCACGATCTCGCGAGCGGCGTAGAGGAAGCAGACCACGAGCAGGCTGAAGATACCTGCCAGCAGGAGCGACATGGTGTCCCACACCGAGGCGCTCTCCTGCACTCGGCGCGCGCTTGGCTCCTCCTGCTCGTCTCGTTCGATCTCCGGCACCGCCACGGCGAGCGCGCCTTTTGCTTTCATGACCGCGATCCGGCCTCGCGGGGCGCGCGGAGGTCGTCGATAACTGCATCAAGGATGTCGAGCGCGACGCGACGCATCTCCGGCGCGATGGCCGAGGCGGCGGCGATGCGCGCCCGATGCCGACGGACGATCGCCAGGGCATCGGGGATCGCCTTGCCACCGCCCTCTTCCACCGATCCCGCAGTTTCTTGCCGAGCCCGCGCTCTCTGCCGGAGTGACCGGCGGAAACCCCGCCGGCTGCGGCGGATCGCGTGGCGGCATGAGAACCTCCGGCGAAGGGATTGTGGCGGGGCCAGCTAGGAAACGCCCTGGGTTGTGAATGGTTGCCACATCCGCAGCCCCAACCGCGCCGAGAGGAACCCTTTTGCCGCCTCTGGGTTGAAGTACCTCGGCGACCCTCACGGAGGAGGCACCTCATGCGCGGCATCCTGTTGTGGGCGCTCGGCATCCCTATTCCCGTGATCATTCTCGTCTATCTCTTTCACGTGATCTGACGCGAAGGAAGCAGAGGCGCCTGTGCAATCGCCGGTGAGCCCGTGAACTCGCACGCCGTTGGCATCGATCTCGGCGGCACGAAAATCGAGATTGCCGTCGTCAACGAGGTCGGCGATCTCCTCGATCGCATCCACCTTGCTACCGGCCCCGCCGGAGAGCCTGAGCGGACCGTGCGGGATCTCATCGGCTGTCTCGGCGAGAAATTCCAGGCCGCGCGCGGCGCGCTCCCGATCAGCGTCGGTGTCGGCGTGGCGGGCCAGGTCAATCCCGGCACCGGGATCGTGCAGTTCGCGCCCAATCTCCGCTGGCGGAATGTGGCTCTGCGCGGTTCTCTGGAGCGCGCGCTCTCAGTTCCCGTCAAGATCATGAACGACGTCCACGCCGCGGCCTACGGCGAATGGCGTTATGGCGCCGGCCGCGACTGCGACGATCTCATCTGCCTCTTCATCGGAACCGGCATCGGCGGTGGCGTTATCGCCGGCGGTCGTTTCCTGCTGGGCCACAGTGGCAGCGCCGGCGGCTCGGCCATGTCACCGTCGACCTCGTCGGACCGATATGCACCTGCGGCAATCGCGGATGCCTGGAGGCTTTCGCCGGCGGATGGGCGATCGCAAATCACGCGCGGCAGCGTCTCAACGTGGAGCCCGCCGCCGGAGGATGGCTTCGCCGCTTATGCAACGGCGATCTCGGCACCATCACCGCGGAAACCGTGGGCGAGGCATGCCGCCACGGCGACCCTCTGGCCCTGTCGTTGATGCAGGGAGCCGGCCGCGCGCTCGGTGCCGGCATCGCCGGCATGATCAACGGCTTCAATCCCGCGCGCGTGATCTTGGGTGGCGGCGTGCTCGAAGGCATGCCGGATCTGCTGCCCCTCGCCGAACGCGAAGCGCGGGCGCGAGCACTCAAGGCGCCGCTTTGCGACCTCAGCATCGTCAAGGTCGCGCTCGGACCCTCCGCCAGCGCGATCGGAGCCGCCGCTCGAGCGCGCGATCTCATCCGCGGCTCATGCGACGCCTGACCCGCGCTGCGACTTTTCTGTGACCACGTGCGCCGCTTCGGTGGTTTCACACCCGCCAGGAGGGGCCACCAGCGGGCGAATGGTGACCTATCTGTGTTGGGTGCCAGTTCGGCCGCTTCGCATCTGGACCGCGACCGCTGGCGTCGCCATGTTGGCTGTAGCGGGGTCACACACCTGAAGATCTGGCAATCGGCTGTAGCGCGCCGGCGGTCATTTGTTGCCGCAAACATCGGATCCGTCGCGAGGCGGCTTCCGGCAACTCTTCTCCTGATGGTCAACTCGGAGGATTGCGATGAGCGACAAGCTGCATCCCGAAATCATCAAGCACCTGCCGCATCTCCGTGCTTTCGCGCTGATGCTGACGCGTGAGCGCACACTGGCCGACGACCTGGTGCAGGAGACCGTGGTGCGGGCGCTCAGCCATGCGGATCAATTCCAGCCCGGCTCGAACTTCAAGGCCTGGGTCTCGACGATCCTGCGGAACTCGTTCTTCAACGACTCCGCCATCGCGGTCGCGTCACCCAGCTCAATCTCGGCGTCACTCACGAGGAGCCGACCGCCAGCGGCGGCCAGGAGGAGCAGCTCGACGTTCGCGACTTCGAGCGCGCTTTCAAGACACTGAGCGCGGTGCACCGGGAGGCCCTGGTTCTCGTGGGCGCCAGCGGCTTCTCCTATGAGGAGGCCGCCAAGGTGGCGGACTGCGCGGTCGGCACCATGAAGAGCCGCGTCTCGCGCGCGCGCATCCAGCTGCAGCAGATCCTCAACCCCGAGAAGGCGCCGGCGATCGACGTCCGTGCGGACGCGACCGAGAGGCGCGAGGATGCGGGGCAAGCGCGTTCCCGAGGGAGCGACAGCCGCGCCGAGCGGAGGCATTCCCCCGCGCCGGAGGCATGGGCACGGGAAACCTACTGATCGTCCATGGCCTGAGGGATCGAGCTCAGCACCGCCACCGGCAGCGTCCGCAGCAGCTGATCGAGCGGCATGCCCTGGTCCGGCGCCGCCGCCATGCTGCCGGAGAGCACATCGACGAGCTGCCGGGCGACGGCGCCGCGGAGAATGGTCTCGGCGAAGATGTCGCCGTTCGCCCAGAGCACGCCGCGATCGGCGGTGAGCTTGCGAGCGAGCAGGCGCCCTGCGACCACGACGATCTCCACCTCGCCGAGGCGCCGGCTGAACGCCACCACATTGTCCTGCGCCGGTCCCTCGACGGCGAGACGCTGATAGGCGCCCTCGCGGAACAGCTCCGGCAGCTGATTGCGCAGGCGCAGCAGCGCGGCGGTAACATGTAGCTTGAGAAGGCCGTCGCGCCAGCGCGCCTTCATCGCCGCCACCGTTCCCGAGCGCACATGCAGCAGGCCGAGGCGCCGTCGCTCGAAGTCCACGGGACGGCGGTTGTCGGGATCCACCAGGCTCAGATCCCAAAGCTCGCTCCCCTGATAGAAATCGGGGACGCCGGGCATGGTGGATTTGAGCACCACCTGCGCGAGGCTGTTCAATACTCCGAGCGGCGCGATGCGGGAAACGAAGCGGATGACGCTCTCCTGGAACGGATTCTGCGGTCCGAGACCGAGGATGCGGTCGATGAAGGCGAGGACGGCGCTCTCGTAGCGCTCGTTCGGAGATGTCCAGGAGGTCGCGACCTTGGCCTCCCGCATCGCCTTGATCACGTAGGCCTTCAGGCGATCCATATAGGCGCCGAGCCAGCGATCCGCCGTCGCGAGCCCGGTGATCTCCATCGGCCAGCTGCCGACAATGGTCTGATAGATCAGGTACTCGTCGTTCGCGCCCGGCGCCATGCCGTCCTCGGTCTCGACGAACCCGAAGCGGTTGAGCATGCGCCAGCGCGCGATGCGCCGCGCCCACTCGTCCGGCACCTCGCTCAGCACGTTGAGCCGCGCGCGGACGTCCTCGGCGCGCTTGGTGTCGTGGGTCTCCGATGCCAGCATGGCATGCGGCAGATTGCGGGCGCGCAGCGGTCCCTCGCGATGAAACGCCTCCAGCGAGGTGCCGACGTGGCGCGGATCCGCGCCGACCTCGTTCAGCGACCAGCAGCGGGATGTGACGGTAGAAGAGCGTGTCCTCGACCGCCTTCGCGGTCACCGCGCTGGTATATTGCTGGAAGCGGGCGATGAAGCGCAGCATCGCCCGCTTGCAGGCCTGGTAGTGATCGGGCCGCGTCTGGGCGATCTCCAGAGTCAGCACCGCGCGGATGAAGTCCAGCACCTCGACGTCGGTGCCGATCCAGCGCTTCTTCGCCTGCTGGACCGCCCAGACGATGTCGCGAACGTCGGCGTCGTCGACGCCGCGCCCGGTGACGTAGGTGCGGTAGACCGGGAACGCCGCCGCGATCTCCGCCAGCGCCGCGCGCAGGCGCTGGCGCGTGAAGTCCCGCGAGAACCAGTCCGCCTCGGTGATCTGCACCAGAAGATTGGTCAGCACCGCGAGCTCGCTGGTGAGAATGCTGTCGATCACCCCGCGCTTGCAGCGGTAGGTCTCGTCGGCGAGGGGAGCGGAGACGGCGGTGAAGCTTCGCCAGATCCGCTCCAGCCGTTCGACACCCGCGGCATCGACGAAGACACCGTTGGCGAGCGCCAAATAGTCGTATCCCGTGGTTCCCGCCACCGGCCAGGCCGGGCGCAGCTGCTCGTGGTGGGCCAGGATTTTCTCGACCAATATATAAGGAGTGGGTGCCGCCTCGCCGGCAGGCGGTGTCCGGCACTCCCTCGCGAACAGAGAGAGAACGCGGCAGTATTCCTCGGGGTCGGCGAGGCCATCCACGTGATCGATGCGCAGCCCGTGGATCTGGCCCGCGGCGATCAGCTCGCCCAGCAGTCCATGCGTGGCGGCGAAGACCGCCGCGTCCTCCATCCTGAGGCCGGCGAGATCGCTGACGTCGAAGAAACGGCGATAGTTGATCTCGTCGGCGGCGACGCGCCAATAGGCCGGCCGATAGGACTGGCGCTGCAGCAGCTCATGGAGACGGGCGAAGCTCTCGGCCTGGTCCGGCTCGCCGCGCCAGGCGGCGACCGCGGCGGCGATCCGCGCCACCGCGCCGTCGCGCCGCGCCAGTTCCGCCAGGCATCGCTTGAGGGGAGTCCGCCGCCGCCCGCGTCGCCTCGATGCCATCGGCCTCGCGCAAATGTCGCAGCGCCGCCACCAGCCGCTCCCGCTCGCCGACCTCGAGTTCGGGCAGCACCGCCTGCAGCACCGCCGGATAATCCACCGGCGCCAAAGGAAAGCGATGCTCGTAGTGCCAGAAGCTGAGGCTGCCCGTCGCAGGATCGAAACGCAACTCGATCTCGCCGCCAGCGAGCGCGCCGCCATAGGGCTGGCCGAGGACCGGCACCAGCACCTTGCCGGCGAGCGCCGGGCGGGGCGGATTCCAGTCGATGTCGAAATATCCGCTGTAGGGCGACGCAGCGCCCCATTCCAGGATGTCGAGCCACCAAGGGATTGTCGTCCCGGCCGATCGCCGTATGGTTCGGCAGGAAATCCAGGATCAGGCCCATGTCGTGCTGGCGAAGCCGGGCGCAGAGCGCATCGAAGCTCTCGCGTCCGCCCAGCTCGGGGTTGAGCTGATTGTGATCGACGATGTCGTAGCCGTGAGTGCTGCCGGCGCGCGCCTTCAGGAACGGCGACGCATAAACGTGGCTGATGCCAAGCTCCGCCGGATAGGGCGCCAGCGCCGCGGCGGCATCGAAGGTGAAATCGCGGCTGAGCTGCAGCCGATATGTCGCGACGGGACTGTCAAGCGCCGATCTCGGTGGCATCTAGGCTGGGCACCCGTGCGCGGACGCTCCGCTCGGATCTGGCGCAGGAGATCGTCAAGCCCGCCGCCGCCGAAAATCGCGTCCAGATCGCGGCCGAGCTTGCGGCGCCAGTTCGGGTACTCGTCGGCGGTTCCCGGCAGGTTCGGCTGATCGATCTCGCGCGCGAGATCCTCCATTTGCGCGAGGAACAGCCGGCACGGGGAGCGCGCGAGAAACCGGTAGGCGGCGGCGAGAAGAGCCTCGAGCGACACGGCGGCGGGATCGATCTGCTGCAGCGCCGCGATCAATCGCTGGCGTTCGCTCTCCCGCAGCGCCGCCGCCGGCGCCCCATCGTCATCGGGATAAAGACCGAGAGCGGCGCGCGTCGCCAGGTCGCGGCCCTCCAGGTATCCCCGGAAGGTGGGCAAGTCGTGAGTGGAAAAGGCGGCGAGCGCGTCGCCGGGATAGGTCTCCGGCGGCAGGAAGCGGCCCTCGGCATCGGTGCCGAAGATCAGCAGCCGGTAGGCAGGATGCCCTGGGCGCTCATGCGCTCGCGAAACCCCTCGGGCACGGTGCCGAGATCCTCGCCGACGATCAGGCAACGGTTGTCGAATTCTCCGCCGCGAGCGCCGCGAAGAGCGTCTCCAGCGGGAAGCGAAGATCGGCGCCGTCCCCCGGCCGCCCACCCGCGGGCACCAGGAACACCCGACTGAAGCGCAGAATCTGGTCGATCCTGAGCGCGCCGGCGTGGCGCATGTTGGCGCGGAGGATACGACGGAACGCGGCGCCGCCATCCTGCTCGATCCGTAGCGGATTGGCGGCGGCGAGGCCCCAGTCCTGGCCGTTCTCGTTCCAGGCGTCGGGCGGCGCGCCGACGTGAAAGCCCGATATCAGCCGCCACTGCTCGGCCCAGCCCTCGCCGCTCGCCAGCTCCGTGCCGACGGCGAGATCGATGCAGAGGCCGAGGCGCATGCCGGCGGAGGCCGCCCAGTCGGCGCAGCCGGCGAGCTGCGCCTCCGCCTCCCATTGCAAGAACTGATGATAGCGGACTTCCGGGGCGTGCTGCTGCTGGAAAGCGACGACATCGGGCGCGGCAGGATTGCGGTAGCCCTCGGGCCACGCGCGCCAGTCGGTTAAAATTCCGCCCGGGTGGAGAGCGCCTGATAGGTGGCGAAATTCAACAGCGCCGTGCCGCGCTCGCGCAGGAAGCGCTCGAAATTGCGCGCCAGCGGCTCTCCCGCATCGCTGGCGCAGATCCGCTCGAACTCCGCGAAGATCGCGCGGAAGGCGATCTCCTTGCGGGCGGCAACCGCGACATAATCGACGAGATCGGCGCGCCGCAGCTCCGCCAGCGCAGCCTGGAACTCCGACGATCCCACCAGCTCCTGCGCTGCGGCGGCGCCGCGGTAGCTCTGCATGGCCGTGACGTCGATATAAAGAACGTTGAGAAACTCCCGGCTCGCCGGCGCATAGGGACTGATGCACCGGGGTTCGCCGCGAAGAGCGCGTGCAGGGGATTGAGGGCGATGACATCGGCGCCAGCGGCGGCGGCGAAGCCGATGAGGCAGCGGAGGTCGCCGAAATCCCCGATGCCCCAGTTGCGCTCCGAGCGGAGCGCATAGAGCTGCACCGCGATGCCCCAGCCCCGCTCGCCCCGCGCCATCCAGTCCGGGCGGTAGCAGGGTGGTGCCGCCGGAGTTTCCGGAACGGTGGCGGGCGGCGGTCCCAGCTCCTGCAGCAACCGCTCGAGAGTGGCGTCGGGAACCTCCCGCAGACGCCGAAGGCGTCGTGATAGGCGGGCGCGATGCCGGCGCGCGCGCAGGCCTCGATGAGGTCGGGTCGCGCCATGGTCAACTCGCCTTCCGCAGCCGCCAGACGACGCTCCGCGGTCCGAGGGCACCGTCCGGTGCCGTGCCGCTTCCATAGATCTCGCGCCAGCTGGCAACCGGCGGCTCGGTCGGGGCGGCGGCACAGCCCAGACTGGCGGTCACCCCAAGCGCGCTGCCGTCGGCAAGTACCCAGCGCGCGGAGAGGACCGTGCCGCGAACCTCGTAACCGTCGCCACGCACCTTGCCGGCGAGACGCGGGACGATCTCGCGATGGCGGATCGCCAGCAAACGCTGATGGAGCGCGATGACGTCGGCGCGTTGCGCCGGGGCGGAGCGGTCGAGGCGGCTCGCCGCGAACGTCGCGAGTGCGATGGGATCGGGGATGCGCTCCCGCTCCCTCGGAATCAGCGAAGGCGGGGAAACGCGCGAATTCCCGGCGCCTGCCGTCGCGGACGGCGATGCCGAGATCGCCCTTGAGATCGCAGAAGAAGAGGAAGGGCGTCTCGGCGCCCCACTCCTCACCCATGAAGAGCAGCGGCGGCGACGGCGCCAGCAGCAGGATGGCAGTGGCGGCAGCGAGTGCCTCCGGCGCCGCCAGCTCGGTCAGCCGCTCGCCGAACGCGCGGTTGCCGATCTGATCGTGGTTCTGCAGGAAGTTGACGAAGGCGAGCGGCGGCAGCTCGGTGCTCGGCTCGCCCCGGACGCGGCCGCGATGGGCCGACCATTCGCCCTGGTAGGCGAAGCCCTCCACCAGGCAACGGCCGAGCTGCGCGACGGGAGCGTCGGCATAGTCCCTGTAATAGCCCGGCGGTCTCGCCGGTGAGGATCACATGCAGGGTGTGATGGAAATCGTCATTCCACTGGGCATCGAAGAGCCCGTCGCGAGCGATCGGCCATGCGGCGTTGTTGTCGTTCTCCAGCACGAGATGGAGATGGCGCGCGGGCGCTACCGCGGCCCGTGCGCGCGCCGCCAGCTCGACCAGGAAATGCGTCTCGCTCTCGTCGTGGATCGCGTGGACGGCATCGAGACGCAGCCCGTCGACATTGATACTCCTCGAGCCAATAGAGCGCGTTCTCGATGAAGAAATCCGCGCACGAGCCGGCACCTCCGGCGGCGACATTCATGCCCCTCTCCCCAGGGCGTATGATGGCCGGAGAAGAAGTAGGGCGCGTAGCGCGCCGAGGTAGTTCCCTTCCGGCCCGAAGTGGTTGTAGACGACGTCGAGGAACACCATGAGGCCGGCGCGATGCGCGGCGGCGACGAGCCGCTTCAGATCGTCCGGCCGCCCGTAGGCGGCATCCGGCGCGAAGGGCAGCACGCCGTCATAGCCCCAGTTGCGCGTGCCGGGAAATTCCGCCACCGGCATCAGCTCGATCGCGGTGACGCCGAGCTGCGCCAGGCGATCGAGCTCGCGACATCGCCGCCGCGAAGGTGCCCTCGGCGGTGAAGGTGCCGACGTGAAGCTCGTAGAGCACCGTCTCGTGCCACGGCCGCCCGCGCCAGCCGTCGTCGGTCCACTCGAACCGCCGGGCATCGACGACCTCGCTCGGTCCGTGCACGTCGTCGCGGCTGGAAGCGCGACGCCGGATCCGGCACCGCGCGATCGCCGTCGATGACGATATTGATACCGGCTGCCGTCGCCGGCATCGGGCACGAAGACTCGTACCAGCCGCGCTCGGGGACGCCATCGGCAGCAGTCGCTCCGGCTTGGAAAGGCGAAGGTCGACGCGCGCGCTGCCGGCGCCCAAAGCCGGAACAGCGTGCCGTCGTCGCGGGCGGTCGCGCCGAATTGCATCTGATGGCGGCGACCGCTCATCCGCGCCTCAGCCTGGCGATCCCACGAACACGATCAGCGAGCGCTCCGGCACCTGGAACGTCTCGCCGGCCTGGTGCTGCGCACTCGCCGCACCCGATGGCGTCGAGGTATCCACAAGAGTGCGCCAGCGGCCGGTGCTGCCGATCTCCGGCACCACGAAGGGCAGCGCCTCGTGATGGCCGTTCAGTATGATCATCACCGGCGACGCGCCGGACTTGACGGCATAGACGAGGAAGCGCGCGTCCGGAAACGCCCAGTCCTCCTCGGTCATTTCCGCGCCATCCGGGCGCAGCCAGGTGCTGTCCTTTGGCCGTCGCCAGTCACCGTCGCGCCGTCGAAAAATTGTCCGACGCCCCAGCCCGCAGGAGACGGCGGATCTCGACGATCGCCGCGATGAACGCCGAGAGATCGTCGCCCTCCGCGCCGAGCTTCGACCAGTCGACCCAGCCGATCTCGTTGTCCTGGCAGTAGGCGTTGTTGTTGCCGCTCTGGGTGCTGCCGACCTCGTCGCCGCCCAGCAGCATCGGCACGCCCTGGGACAAGAGCAGGCGTCGCCAGCAGATTGCGCCGCTGCCGGCCGCCAGCGCCGTGATCGCGGGATCGTCGGTGGGTCCCTCGACGCCGCAGTTCCAGCTCAGTTCTCGGCGTTGCCGTCCCGATTGCCCTCGCGATTGGCCTCGTTGTGCTTGTCGTTGTAGCTGACGAGATCGCTCGAGGGTGAAGCCGTCATGGGCGGTGATGAAATTGATGCTCGCGGTGGGCCGGCGTCCGCATGCCGTCGAATATGTCGGCGGAGCCGGTGAGCCGCGACGCCATCTCGCCGACGAGGCCGCCATCGCCGCGCCAGAAGCGCCGGAGCGTATCGCGGTAGCGGTCGTTCCATTCCGACCAGCCCGGCGGGAACTTGCCGACCTGATAACCGCCGAGCCGAGATCCCAGGGCTCGGCGATCAGCTTGACGTGAGCCAGAACCGGATCCTGCAGGATCGCGTCGAGGAAAGCGCCGGCGGGATCGAATCCGTTTCGGCCCTCGGCCGAGCGTGGTGGCGAGATCGAAGCGGAAGCCGTCGACGTGCATGACCTCGACCCAGTAGCGGAGCGAATCCAGCACCATCTGCAGCACCCGGGGATGGGTGAGCTGCAGGCGAGTTGCCGCAGCCGGTGAAATCGAGGTAGTGCCGGCGATCCTCCGCCGTCAGCCAGTAGTAGGAGGCATTGTCGATGCCGCGGAAGCTGAGGGTAGGGCCGAGATGATTGCCCTCGGCCGTGTGGTTGTAGACCACGTCCAGCATCACCTCGATATCGGCCGCGTGCAGCGCGGCCACGGTGCGCTTGAACTCGTTGACGCCGCCGCGTCCGAGCAGCCGCCGGTCCGGCGCGAAATAGCCGATGGTGTTGTAGCCCCAGTAGTTCCGCAATCCGCGCTCCACCAGAGCGCGGTCGTCGACGGAGGCATGCACCGGCAGCAGCTCCACGGCGGTGACGCCCAGCCGCTTCAGATGCGCGATGACGGCAGGCGACCGCAGCCCGGCGATGGAGCCGCGCAGCGTGCTCTCGACCTCCGGATGAGTCCGCGTGATAGCCGCCACGTGCAGCTCGCAGATGACGGTGTCATGCCAGGGGGTCCGCGGCGGACGGTCGTCGCCCCAGGAGAAGCTCTCGTCCACCAGCCGGCACTTTGGCATGACGCGCGCGTTGTCGCGCCGGTCCGCCGTCAAATCGCCGCGCGGACTGCCGATCCGATAGCCGAAATGCGCGTCGGAGAGATGGAAGAGGCCGACGATGTCCCGGGCATAGGGATCGAGGAGCAGCTTGTGGTGATTGAAGCGATGTCCTGCCGCCGGCTCATAGGGCCCGTGCACGCGGTAGCCATAGAGCAGGCCCGGGCGCGCCTCCGGCAGGAAGCCGTGCCAGACGCCGTCGGTATATTCCGGCAGCGTCAGGCGCTCGGTCTCGTGGCGGCCGAGCGGATCGAAGAGGCAGAGCTCCACCTTCTCCGCATGGTGGGAGAAGAGCGCGAAGTTGGCGCCGCGCGCGTCCAGATCGACGCCGAGCGGGAAAGGCCGGCCGGCTTGCAGGGTGTTCCCGCTCATGCCGGCTCTGGCGCCAGAAAGATCGTCGCCAGGGGCGGCAAGGTCAGCGCCACGGAGTGGGCACGGCCCTGCCACGGCAGCGCCTCGGCAGGGAGCGAGCCGGGATTTCCCACGTCGCTGCCGCCATAGTGAGAGCTGTCGGAATTCAGGATCTCGCGATAGCGGGCGCCGGACGGCAGGCCGATGCGATATCCCGGGCGCACCACCGGCGTGAAATTGCACACCACTACCAGGTGATCGCCGGGCGTGCGGCCGTAGCGGATGAACGACAGCACGCTGGAGCTGCGATCGGAGACGTCGATCCAGTCGAAGCCGGCGCGCTCGTGATCGAGCTCATGCAGCGGCTTCAGCCGGCGCACCAGCCCATTGAGGTCGCGCATCAGCCGATGCACGCCCTGATGCGCGCGGTCGCCGAGCAGATGCCAGTCCAGGCTCCGGTCGTGGTCCCACTCGCGCTCCTGGGCGAACTCGTTGCCCATGAACAGCAGCTTCTTGCCGGGATGCCCGTACATGAAGGCGTAGTAGGCGCGGAGATTGGCGAATTTCTGCCAGCGGTCGCCGGGCATGCGGCCGAGGATCGAGCGCTTGCCGTGCACGACCTCGTCGTGGGAGAGCGGCAGGATGAAATTCTCGGTGAAGGCATAGAGCAGGCCGAAGGTCAGCTTCTCGTGATGATAGGAGCGCGCGATCGGATCCTCGGCCATGTAGGCGAGGGTGTCGTGCATCCAGCCCATGTTCCATTTGAAGCCGAATCCGAGGCCGCCGTCGATGGATCGGCCGCGACACCATGGGCCACGCCGTCGATTCCTCCGCCGCGGTGAGCGCGCCCGGGAAACGGGCGTAGAAGATCTCGTTGAGGCGCTTCAGGAATGCGATCGCTTCCAGGTTCTCGTTGCCGCCCTGGCGGTTCGGAATCCATTCGCCGGGCTGGCGGCTGTAGTCGAGGTAGAGCATCGAGGCCACCGCATCGACGCGCAGCCCGTCCACGTGATAGCGCTCGGCCCAGAAGAGCGCGCTGTTGATCAGGAATTCCGCCACCTCCGCGCCGGCCGTAGTTGTAGATCAGCGTATTCCAGTCCTTGTGCAGGCCCTGGCGGGGATCGGCGTGCTCGTAGAGGCGCGTGCCGTCGAACTCGCGCGAGGCCGTGGGCATCGTTCGGGAAATGGCCGGGGACCCAGTCGAGGATGACGCCGATCCCGGACTGGTGGCAGGCATCGACCAAGTGCGGCGAAATCCTCCGGCGTGCCGAAGCGGCTGGTGGGCGCGAATTGCCCGGTCGGCTGATAGCCCCAGGAGCCGCCGAAGGGATGCTCCATGACCGGCAGCAGCTCGATGTGGGTGAACCCGAGATCGCTGACATAGGGCACCAGCGTCTCCGCCAGCTCCCGATAGGTCAGGAACCGGTTGCCCTCCTCCACCCGGCGCCGCCAGGACGCCGAGATGCACCTCGTAGATCGTCATCGGCTTGACGTGGCTCGGCACCTTCTCGCGCTCGCGGAGCCAGTCGCCGTCCCCCCATTGATGGGAGGTCGCGCGATGCACGATGGAGGCGGTCGCCGGCGGCACGCTCGGCGTAGAACGCCAGCGGGTCGGCCTTGAGCGGCAGCCGCCGTTGATCGGCGGCATTGATCTCGTATTTGTAGCGCTCGCCCTCCTTGAGGCCGGGCACGAAGAGCTCCCAGATCCCGGCGCTCGGATGCCGCCGCATGGGATGCCGCCTGCCGTCCCAGAGATTGAAATCGCCGACGACGCTCACCCGCGACGCATTCGGCGCCCAGACCGCGAAGACCACGCCCTCGACGCCGTCGAGCGCCGTCGGATGCGCGCCCAGCCGCTCGTAGAGCCGGAAATGCGAGCCCTCGCGGAAAAGATAGAAATCGGTCTCGCCGAGCCAGAAGCTGAACTGATAGGGATCGACAACGTCGACGGGACCCTGGCCCCAATCGATCCGCAGGCGATAGGGGTGCGGCGGCTTCGCCGACAGGATCGCCTGGAACAGTCCGGCCTCGCCGCCGGCCTCCAGGGTTGCGATCGCCGCTCCCGTCACGTGATCGAGCAGCTGCGCCGTCCGCGCGCCCGGGAGGAAGACGCGCACGATGTGGCGGCCGCCCGCCAGCTCGTGGGGGCCGAGATAGGCGAAGGGATCGGCGTGATCCGCCCGCGCGATCGCCGCCGCGTCGCTGTCGCTCGGACGGTCGTTCATGGCGGCAGCAGGGCCTGCAAGCCCTTCAGCGGCACCAGCACCCAGGCCGGCCGGTTGGCGAGCTCGTAGGAGAGCTCCATGAAGGCCTTCTCGATCAGGCAGAGCGACAGCAGCCGGCGCGCGGCGTCCTCGTCCCCCGGCCAGAGCGGACAGCCCGCCATCGCGGCGATATAGGAGCCGAGGAAGCTGCGGCTCGCATCGTCGCGCCACAGCAGCGCGGCCTGCAGCAGCTCGTTGCGCCGGTCCGGCTGGCTCACCGTCGCGCGATCGAGAGCCGACCAGGCGGCGTAGTCGAAGGAGCGCAGCATTCCCGCGACGTCGCGCAGCACCGTCTGCTTCGCGCGCCGCTCGGCCAGGGGAACCTGGGGCGGCCCCTCGAAATCCACGATGCAGATGTCGTTCTTCACCACCAGAACCTGGCCCAGGTGATAGTCGCCGTGATGGCGCGAGGCGAGGATGGGCGCGGAGGTATGCGCAAGCGCCGTGATGTGGGCCGAGACGACGGCCTTCCGGTCGGCGAGATCGGCGGCGAGCACCGCCGCGTCCTCGGTGAGGCGACCGGTTCCCCGCGCCAGGGCGGCGATCCCCGCAGCGGCCATGCCACGCACGGAATTGCCCCACTGCGCCACCGTCTCCGGCGTCATCGGCTCGGCGACGAAGTCGTGATCGCCGGTCTCCAGATAGAGCGCGCGGTGCAGCTCGGCAGTCCGCAGCGCCAGGGTTTCCACCAGCGCCCGATAGACCGCGTGAACGTCGGTGGCGACCGCCGGCTCCACCACCGGTGCCACGCGTGTCTCCGCCAGGAAGCGATCGAGATAACCCAGCGTATAGCTCCAGCCGTCGCCCTGGTGGCGCACGAAGGCATGCAGCACGGCCAGCGCGGTTTCCACGCCGTTGGCGTCGGCGAGATGCACGCTGCCCAGCACCGCCGGCGTATTGGCGAAATGCGCGCGCTCGGTGAGATAGGTTCCCATCTCGATCTCGGGATGCGGTCCCGGCGCCACCCGGCGATAGAACTTGATGACCGCGGTGTCCTCGACGATCGCCGTGGTATTGGACTGCTCCTGGCCGCTGACGCGGATCGGCAGGGTCTCGGTCGGCGGCACCTCCGCGAAGGCCGAGGTCGGGCGGAAGCGCAGCTGCCCCGCCGTGGTGGCGATCTCCTCTCCCTTCCGCACCGCCTCGACCACCGCGCGCACGAACCGCTCGTCGTGGAGCGCGTCGGTGAGATAGCCCTCCTGGGAGCCCTTGCGCAGCTTCGCCAGCGTCGTCGCGGTCGCGACCGCGCCGCCGGCGGACCAGACGTCCGCCACCGGCACCGAGTATGTCGCGGCGCAGTCCGCCGCCTTGGTCTCCACGAAGGCCCAGCACCAGTCGCGCCCGCCCAGGGACACGGTCGGCGCCGATGCGACGCCCATCTGGATGCCGCGGGAACTCTTCTGACCGAACCAGCGTCGACCTCGCAGAAAACCCGGCAGCACGTCGAGCTCGAGGACCTTGCGGTTGCGCCCCTCGACCAGGCTCGCGAGCTGGCCCTGGTGGATCAGGGTGAAGAGCTCCGGCAGCGGCACCACCGCCGGCCGGTTGAGCACCGCGCCGTGGGTGAGCCGGAACCAGTAGAAGCCATAGCCCTGCAAGCGTGATGACGTAGGGCGCCTCGGTGATGGTGGGAAACGCGGTCTGCCCCAGCAGCTCCACCGGCACGTAGCCGACGAAATTGAAGAGCTCGAGCTCCACCGCCTGAGCCGAGCGCGAGAGGTTGGCGACGCAGAGCACGGTCACGTCCTCGTGCTGGCGCAGATAGGCGAAGACCTCGCGGTTGGCGGGATAGAGGAACTGAGGCGTGCCGCGGCCGAACACCTTGAGCGACTGCCGCACGCCGATCAGGCGCTTCATCCAGTTCAGCAGCGAGAACAGGCTGCGCGCCTGCGCCTCCACGTTGACGGCCTGGTAGCCGTAGACCGGGTCCATGATCGGCGGCAGGATAGAGGCTCGCGGGATCGGCGCGCGAGAAGCCGCCGTTGCGGTCGGGCGTCCACTGCATCGGCGTGCGCACGCCGTTGCGGTCGCCGAGATAGATGTTGTCGCCCATGCCGATCTCGTCGCCGTAGTAGAGGATCGGCGTCCCCGGCAGCGAGAGCAGCAGGCTGTTCAGCAGCTCGATCTTGCGCCGGTCGTTCTCCATCAGCGGCGCCAGGCGGCGGCGGATGCCGAGATTGATGCGCGCGCGCGGGTCGGCGGCATAGTGTGGTCACATGTAGTCGCGCTCGTCGTCGGTCACCATCTCGAGCGTCAGCTCGTCGTGGTTGCGCAGGAAGATCGCCCACTGGCAGTTCTCCGGGATCTCCGGCGTCTGCCGCATGATGTCGGTGATCGGATGGCGGTCCTCCTGGGCGATCGCCATGTACATCCGCGGCATCAGCGGGAAGTGGAAGGCCATGTGGCATTCGTCGCCGTCGCCGAAATAGGCGCTGCACGTCCTCCGGCCACTGGTTGGCCTCGGCCAGGAGCATGCGGTCCGGATATTGCCGCTCGAGCTCGGCGCGCATGTGCTTGAGGACGGCGTGCGTCTCCGGCAGGTTCTCGTTGTTGGTGCCCTCGCGCTCGCAGAGATAGGGCACCGCGTCGAGACGGAGCCCGTCGACGCCCATGTCGAGCCAGAACCGCATCACGTTGAGCACGGCTTGAGGACCTGCGGGTTGTCGAAGTTGAGATCGGGCTGATGCGAGAAGAAGCGGTGCCAGTAGTAGGCCTGCGCCACCGGATCCCAGGTCCAGTTCGATTTCTCGGTGTCGGTGAAGATGATGCGCGTGCCCTGATACTTCTCGGCGGTGTCGCTCCAGACGTAGTAGTCGCGCTCGATCGAGCCGGGCTTCGCGCGTGCGCGCGCGCTGGAACCAGGGATGCTGGTCGGAGGTGTGGTTGATGACCAGCTCGATGATGACGCGCATGCCGCGGCGTGCGCCTCGCGCACGAAGCTGGCGGAAGTCGTCGCAGCGTGCCGTAGGCCGGGTGGATCGTCGCGGTAGTCGGCGATGTCGTAGCCGTCGTCGCGCAGCGGCGACGGGAAGAACGGCAGCAGCCAGAGGCGGTGACGCCGAGGTCCTGGAGGTAGTCGAGCTTGTGCGGTCAGGCCCGCGAAATCGCCGATGCCGTCGCCGTTGGCGTCGAAGAACGCCTTGACGTGCAGCTCGTAGATGATGGCGTCCTTGTACCAGTCCGCCGCCGGCGAGAGCGTCGCGTCTTCGACCATGGGGCTGTTGACGTCGTTCATGGCCCGGCGGCCCTCCGACCGAGCGCGGCGAGGAGCGCCGGCTGCTGCGGATCGAGGGCGATGCGCTGCTGCCGTCCGACCCAGTGCAGCATCTCGCCGGTAAGCGCGTTCTCCACGGCGTAGTCCTGGTGGCCGCGAATGCCGCCCTTCACCGCGGGAAGCACGATCGTCGCGGACTGCGCTCCCCGCGGATCGAGGCTGACGGCGACGAGGATATCCGCCTCGGCCGCGGGGCCGCGCTTGCGGAAGCACAGCACCTGCTCGTTGTCCGACGGCAGGAACTCGAGATTGAGCCAGTCCTGCAGCGCGCCGTAGCGCGCCCGCGCCCGATTGAGCGCGGCGATGAAAGTCTTGATGTTGCCGGGCCGGTCCCAGTCCCAGACCTTGTACTGATACTTCTCGGAGTCCCGATATTCCTCGGTGCCGGGCACCGCGCGCCCCTCGCACAGCTCGAAGCCGTTGTAGATGCCGTAGAGGCGCGACAGCGTCGCCGCCAGCACGACCCGGATCTTGAACGCGGGCGGGCCGCCCTCCTGCAGGAACGGCGGCAGGATGTCGGGCGTGTTGGTGAAGAGATGCGGGCGCATGTACTCCCGCGCCTCGCCGCGGGTCAGCTCCGTGAAGTAGTCGGTGAGCTCCGCCTTCGTGTTGCGCCAGGTGAAGTAGGTGTAGGACTGGGTGAAGCCCAGCTTGGCCAGCTTCCGCATCATCTTCGGCCGCGTGAAAGCTTCCGACAGGAAGAGGATGTCGGGGTGCTCGGCCTGGATCTCCCGGATCAGCCACTCCCAGAACGCAAACGGCTTGGTGTGCGGATTGTCGACGCGGAAGACGGTGACGCCCTGCCTCGATCCAGAACCGCACGATATCCCTGAGCGCCTCCCAGAGCGCCGTGCGGTCCGTCGCAGCGAACTTGAGATTGACGATGTCCTGATATTTCTTCGGCGGGTTCTCGGCGTACTGGATCGAGCCGTCGGGCCGGAACTCGAACCACTCGGGATGCTCCTTGACCCAGGGATGGTCGGGCGAGCACTGCACCGCGAAATCGAGCGCGACCTCCATGCCGCGCGCGCGGCAGGCGGCGACGAAGGCGCGGAAATCCTCGAGCGTGCCGAGGTCCGGGTGGATCGCGTCGTGGCCGCCGGCCTCGCCGCCGATGGCATAGGGGCTGCCGGGATCGCCGGGCCCGGCTGATAGCGCGTTGTTGCGGCCCTTGCGGTTGGTGCGCCCGATCGGATGGATCGGCGGGAGGTAGACAGTGTCGAACCCCATCGCCGCTGATATCGTCGAGCCGCGCGATGCAGTCTTGGAAGGTGGCGCTTCGATCGGAGACGCTGCCTTGCGAGCGCGGGACCATCTCGTACCAGGCGGCAAAGCGCGCCGCCGGCCGGTCGACGATCAGCGGCAGCTCGCGGTCATAGCGGGTGACGCCGTGCCGCGGTCCCCACTCCGCCATCGCCGCCTGCACATCTTCCGCCAGCAGCGCGTCGATTGCCGCGCTGGCCGGGCTCTCCGCCACTTCCAGCGCCGCCTTCAGCACCCGGCGCGCCTCGCCGGTGGCGCGCCTAGCCGCCGCCGTCAGCAGGTGGCGGCCCTCCGCCAGCTCCAGGGCTATGTCCTGCCCGGTGTCGTGCTTGCTGGCGAGACCATTGCGCCAGGAGGCGTAGTCGTCGATCCACGCCTCGATGCAGTAGACATAGCGGCGGTTCTCCGGCAGCGCGATGGCACCGACCCAGCGGTCGTTGTCGTGGTAGCGCAGGGGCGCCACCGACCATGCGGCGTCGCCCACCGGCCGCAGCAGCAGCGCCGCGCCGCAGACCTCGTGCCCGTCGCTGAAGATATCCGCCTGGACCTCCAGCCGATCGCCCGCCACTCGCTTGATGGCGGAGCGGCCGCCGTCAATCTCCGGCTCGACCCGCTCGATGACCACCCGCGCCGGGGACGGCTTTCGGATCGGCCGCGCGCCGGCCTTGCCCTTCTTCTCCACCCGCGGCGGCGCCTGATCGCCGAGCACGCGCTCGCGCAGGAACACCCGCCAGTCGCCGGGCAGCAGCCAGAGCGGACGGTCGACGAGACGCGGGATCGCGCCCGGCGTGATGTCGCGGAGCGCGCCCACCTCCACTCCCGTCTCCGCCGCCGCCGAGGCGATGTCCACGGAGAGGCCGCGTTGGGTGGGATTGCCGACGAAGGCGCTGAGCGGCGCGCCGGACTCGTCGACCCGAACCCACCCCATCAGCTCGCCGAGCAGCAGCTGCCGATGCGCCGGCTCCAGGCTCGTCGCGGGAAACGTCGCCTTCAGGCGGTTGACCGCGGTGATCGCCGCCCGCACGTCGATGACATCGCCGACCGCGGCCTCGCCGCTGAGCTCGTAGCCCATGGGCATCATCACACCGGCGCCGAAGAAGGCGGCAAGAGCGTAACGCAGGCGAAGCATCGCCCGCACCCACCCGCTGTCGCCGGACTGCGCGAGTTCGGCGCGAAGCGACTGGCCGCCGGGCGCCTCGGGAAATCCGATCGAGCGCGTGCGCCCGCGCGTCCGCTCGTACTGCTCGACCGCCCAGCCATCGATCCCGTTCCACCACTTGACGCTGGTGAGGAAGAAATCGAAGCCGGCGGACAGCAGGCGGTCGCTCTCCTCCGGCGAGGCGCCGAGGGCATCCGCGACCCAAATGAGGTCGGACGCCGCCTCGCGACCGGCCGAAAGAATCGCGCGCCAGGCTTCCGCCGGATATTTCTGCGCGCCGATGCAGCGGAGCCCCTGGGCGCCTGATCGCAAGCTGCGCACCACCTCCGTCGCGGCGGCGACCCGGTCCGGATCGCTCCCCGTGGCGGCGAAATCGAGGGCGACCATGACGTTGAGGCCGGCACGCCCCGCTGCGGCGCAGGCGGCGCGCAGAGGCGGGAGATCGGTATTGCCGAGAGCGCTCTGTCCCGGCGACGAGAGGGGGATCTCGACCCAATCGAAGTGCAGCCGCAGGATCTCGCGCATGCGGTCGTCGCTCGCCGCGCGCGCCGAGGGGAGCGTATAGATCCGGGGAGCGTCCATCGCCTTGGACGCGTCGGTCCGCTTCGCCTGCGCGCGCTCGGGCGCCTCGAGCATCGATACCATGCTCAGACGCCCACAGCGTCGCGCGCGCTGGCTGCCGTCGCAGCGCGACAGTTCGCCGTCATGATGGCGCGCTCCTGCTAGGCGACGCTCCGCGCGGCGAACGGCGCGGTAGCGACGGTCGGGGTCTCCAGGATCGCGATGAAGGATCGAAACCAAGCCTGCAGATCGTGGCCGCGGAGCGTGCGCATCAGCGCGGTCCAGCGCTCGACCCGTTCTTCCCGCGGCATGTAGAGCGCCTCGCGCAGGCGCTGAGCGACGGTCTCGGGATCGTAGGGATTGACCAGCAACGCCGCGCCCATCTGCCGGGCGGCGCCGGCGAAGGTCGAGAGCACGAGGACGCCGGGATCCTCCGGATCCTGGGAGGCGACGTACTCCTTCGCCACCAGGTTCATGCCGTCGCGCATTGGCGTGACGCAGCCGACCTTGCCGAGCCGGTAATAGCCCGCGAGCTTTTCCGGGGAGAATCCCTCGTTGATGTAGCGCAGCGGGACCCAAGCAGCGGTGCCCAGGCGCGCGTTCATCTCGCCGGCGATGCCCGCGAGCTCCGCGCGCATCTCGCGATAGGCCTCCACCTTGCCGCGCGTCGGCGGCGTGATCTGCAGGAACGACACCCGCCGGCGCTCCTCGGGATAGCGGGCGAAGAACTGCTGATAGGCCTGGAACCGTCGCATCAGCCCCTTGCTGTAATCCAGGCGGTCGACGCCGATGACGAGACTGCTGCCCGCCAACGCCTGGGTGAGGCGCAGCTGCGCCCGCGACTGGCGGGCGCGCTCCGATGCCTTGGCGAAAAGCTCGGTATCGATGCCGATCGGGAACACGCCGAGACGGACCCGGCGATCTCCGATGCGCAGGTCGGTCTGCCCCACGACCGTCGCGAACAGCTCGGCGGCGGCATAGTCGCGGAAGCGCAGGAGATCGTCGTCGGTCTGAAAGCCGATGAGATCATAGCCGGCGAGGCTCCGCATGAGATCGCGGTGGTTCGGCATGCAGGAGACGATCGACCGGTTGGGAAACGGCGTATGCAGGAAGAAGCCGATCGGGCTGGTGATGCCGCGCCGCCGCAGCGCGTCGCCGAGCATGAAATAGTGATAGTCATGCACCCAGATCGCCGCGTCCGGCTTGGCGGCCCGGCACACGGCGTCGGCCATGGCGTTGTTGATGGCGACGTAGGCGCGAAAGAAATCGACCTGGTAGTGCACCAGATCCGCCCGGAAATGCAGGATCGGCCACAGCACGGAATTCGCCATGCCGTCATAGAACTTGCGATAGTCGGGCTCCGGGAAATCCACCAGGCCCAGGGTGCCGGCGCCGAGGGGGACCGTGGCGATGGGGAGATCGCCGGTGGCGGCAGAGGCCGGGAGCATCTTTCCGCTGCCGCCGATCCACGTCGCGCCGCTCTCCCGCACGGCACCCACCAGGGCCGAGGCGAGACCGCCGGACACGGGGCCGGCCCGATTCGGATCCGCGACACGATTGGAGACGAGGACGACAGACATAGCTGGGTTGCTCCCCATGGCCCACCCCCTTGCTCTCCATAAACACTGCGCCGCCGCAGCGAGTTCCACCGCATTGCGAAAGATTAAAGATTAGCGCTGCGTGGCGCCGGTCTTGCGTGAGTTTGTTGCGCCGCCGCGCACGGGGCGATGCCGCTTCGCCGAGCCGGCTCATCCGGGCTCCGGCACGGGCAACTCCTGGTCGCATTCCCTGCGCCCGGGCCCGCGCTACCGGTTGGGCGCTGTGCAGGCGCCTGGGCAACGGGACACAAATCTACCGCAAAAGCACCGACACAAGGGAACTAGATCGCGGGATGGCAGTTTTGGGTCATGTCGCACGGCTACTTCTTGGAGGAGCTTCCGATGCTGGGTACCATCCTGGTCGTTGTGCTTCTGGTGTTATTGATCGGAAGCTTGCCCAGCTGGCCATATAGCGCGGGCTGGAGCTACTATCCCGGTGGCGGTGTTGGCCTGCTGTTGATCATCGTTATCGTCCTCCTTGTGACAGGTCGCCTATGACCCAGAGTTCCAGCAATTCAACTCGCCGCACCGCTCTTCTCCGGCGGGGATGAGCAGACCGTTGAGACCGCTGCCGTAGGGACCGTCAACGGCTCAGCCGGGCCGGCTCGCCGCAAACGGGGCCGCCGCCGACGCTTCCCGATACCGTCGATCCTCTGACGCGCCAGCTGCGCCAGATGTACGGCGCCATCGCCGAGGAGCCGATCCCGGACGCGATCGCTGCGTTGCTGGAGCGGCTGAAGGGCTGACGTCAAGGCCGGCGCCGAGGCGCCGGTCGACGGCCTCAGGCGACGGGTTCGCGCTGGCGGGCCGCCGGCAGGCGACCGGAGACCGCCTGATTGATCGCACGCTCCAGGAATTCGGGATCGAAAGGCTTGGCGACGAGCAGGCTCGGCTCGATCCCCTCCTTCGTCAGAACGCGCTCCGGATATCCGGTGACGAAGATGACCGGCAGCGCGCCGGTGCGCAGAATTTCCCGTATCGCGCTGATGCCGCTGTCGCCAGATCGCAGACGCACGTCCGCCAGAATGAGATCCGGCGTTCGGTCCCGCGCCAGCTCCAGGGCCCGGCGATTGGTGGGCGCGACGCCGGTCAAGACGTGGCCGGCGTTGCGCACGACGTTCACGAGATCCATCGCGACGATCGGCTCGTCCTCGATGATGAGCACGCGCCCGGATACCACGGTGCGCAGCTTCTGATCCGCCGCCCGCAGCCGCGATCTCCGCCTCGCGCGGGTGCAGACCAGTAAGGTCGGCGGCCTGATCGAGCGAAAATCCCTCAAGGGTGACGAGCAGTAGAATTTGCCGGTCGATCATCGGCAGGCCGAGAATTTCCCTCTCGAGCCGCTCCCGCGGTTGCGCGTCTGACGCGCGCGGGGGCCTACACACCGCGACGTCCACGCATCGGTGCAGCAGCCGGAACATCTCCAACTTCGCGTCGTCCCCAGGGCGGATGCAGTCGGAATCGCGCAGCAGCAATTCCAAACAGCCGGCAACCCAGACGTCTCCGACCTCGCATGAGCCGCTGAGGGCCCGCGCGTAGCGGCGGAGATCCGGCAGGATGTGCGGAACCGTCTGAGCGATCGGACTCATCGGGATTCTCCCGCTCCGATTTAAGAACCTGCGTTCCATCGCCAAAAGTTAGGCGAGGCGCCGATCGGCTGGGGTGACAAATTAGCGACCGCCGGCGCATCCCTCGCCGAGGCCGGTGGAACTTCCGCCCTCGCCTCGGGTTGCGATTCGAGCAGCGTGGCGGCGGGACGCGCTCATCACACGCACCAGCAAGGAGACGTTCGATGCGGATATCTTCCCGGATTCTGTCGCTGACCAGCGCCGCATTCCTGCTGCTGGCGGGCGGCGCCATCGCGCAGACTGATCAGCCGGCGTCAGGCGGGTCGCCGCAAATGACGCCGGCAGCGCCCGCCGCGCCGCCAGGTGTCGACAGCACGATGCCGAACATCGGCATGCCCAAAGCCGCGACGCCGCCCGCCGCACCGGATGCCGCCCGGCGCTCGGCGGCGATGGGCGGCTCGCCGGTGGTCGGATTTCCCGTCAAGAGCGCCGGCAACCAGAGCGTCGGGACGATCGACAACGTGATCATTGGCCATGACGGGCGGGTGCAGAACCTGGTGGTCTCCGTCGGCGGCGTCCTCGGCGTCGGCGCCAAGGATGTGGTGGTGAGCTGGAACGATGTCACCATCGACGACGGCCGCCGTGAGGCGATCGCCGCGATGTCCAAGGATGAGCTGAAGCGCGCACCGGCGTTTCACCCGCCGCCGGCAGGACCGACGAACCAGAGCATGATCCCGCTGCCGAAGAGCTCGACCATCTCCGGCACACGGGAATAGCACCCGCCACCAGCGGCAAGACCCCACGCGCGAGCGTGGGGTCCACTTCTTTGCCGCGCGGCGGAAACCGTCGAAGGCCTCCGAGGGACGTCAGCGTTTGCGCCGCGCCCGTGTCCGCGCCGCCTTGCGGGCGGATTTCGACCGCTGGGCCGCCGGTCGCGCCGCCGCCGCGCCGCCTATCCGTCCGCCTTTCTTGGCTGGCGCCTTGTTCACGCGCTTGCCGCGCCCGGAACCGGCCTTCTTGCCGCCCCCGGTCATCTTGTTCACCGTTGCCCAGGCGCGCCGCTCCGCCTCGGGCGTCGAGACGCCACGGCACTCGTATCCCTTCTCGATCTCGCGCGCTTGCCGCTTCTGCTTGCTGCTGTAGCTGGATTTGTCGCCGCGTGGCATCGCATCCTCCCGTGGATTTGGACCGGCGGCAAACCCCGTCGCGTCGTGCTGTCGTTCAACCGCCGTGATTCCGATTTGTTCCGCCCCACGCGCGGCCGCCCGCAACGCAAGGAGAAAACCCATGATCTCCGTGAGCAAATGGAGACGACTGACCGGGTTTTGTCACTTTTCCGGACGACATGTCGCGTTCATGCCACGGCGGAAAAATTAAACTCTCTCCACATGCGGGCCGCGACGGCCCCGTTGAAGGTTGAAGGAGGAAAAGGGACATGAGCTCGCTCTCGCAAGCGCTGAAGACGACGTTGCCGGGCCTGCGCCGCTACGCGATCGCGCTGACCGGCGACCGGACTGCCGGGGATCGGTACGTGCGCGTGACGCTCGAGACGGTGCTGGAGGAGCCATGGCGCATCCGCGTCGCCGGCGACGTGCGCTTTCAGCTCTATCGCCTGTTCCACGAGGTGCTGCACATCTTCAACGCGCACGAGACGGACGACGAGGAAGTCCAGACCATCGCGCCGGGCTGGCAGCTGCGCCGCGAGCTCAGCGATCTGCCGCTGCTCGACCGCGAGCTGCTCCTGCTGGTCCTGCTGGAGGGCTTCTCCCTGAAGCGCGCGGCCATCCTCTTGAATCTTCACGTTCCCGAGGCGATGCGACGCCTGGCGACCGCCCGCGCGCGGCTGCGCCACAGCAGCGACAAGGCGCCGATCTACGTGCAGCACACCGCCGCCTGAGGTCCGATTCCTCATGCGGCGTTCCGCGCTCCTCGTGGTGGCGGTCCTGGCAAGCTGTCTCGGGGCTTGCGCCGCGCCCAACCCCGGCGACACCGGCACGGCGTCGCTGCCGCCGGCGGCGTCGGAGCAGCCGACCTTCACCCAGGAGGGCCTTGCCTCCTGGTACGGGCGGGATTGGAACGGCCGCCGCACCGCCAGCGGCGAGAAGTTCAACATGCACGCGATGACCGCCGCTCACCGGACCCTGCCGCTCGGAACCATCGTGCGGGTGACAAATCTGGAGAATGGCCGGACCGCCAAGGTCCGGATCAACGACCGGGGTCCCCACGTCGCCGACGATCCGCGGCGCATCCTCGATCTCTCGGCTCACGCGGCCTCCGCCCTTGGCATGACCAAGGACGGCGTGGTCATGGTGAAGATCGAGGCCCTCGGCTCGGATCAGGAAGCCGACGTCTCCGATCAGTCGGAGAAGTGACGATCGCCACCACGCTCAGCCGGCGGCACCGTCTTTCGGTGCCACGACGGCGAGCGCGTCGAGCAGCGTCTTGACCTTGTAGGGTTTCGCCACCGACGGACGGCCGGCGAACTCCGCCGGTAGCGAGCCATCGCCATATCCGGTCATGAAAACGAAGGGGATTCCGCGGCCGGCCAGCACCTCGGCCACGGGATAGACATGCCTTCCCATCAAATTGACGTCCAGCAGCGCCACATGGATGTGCTCCCGCCGGGCCGCTTCCAGGGCCGCATCCAGCTGCGCGACCGGGCCGATCACGACATAGCCCGCCTCGCCGAGAACGTCCTGCAGCATCATCGCCACGAGCGGCTCGTCCTCGACCACCAATAAGTGTTGTCCGGGCGATTGCGATGTCATGCGTGTAGTCAGACCTCGCTGCGGCGGCGGGAAAGGCCTCTGCTGCTCTCGCACCCGATCCGGGATGTTGCGGCTATCGCCGGACAATACGCGCGCGGCGGCAGTTGGTTCCACGTGCGAATGGCGCTCGCCGCCCCTTGTTGTACCCCACCGTTTGGAATGCCATTATAGGTTTACGGCGATGGAGCAACCACGCCGGAATGGCGATGCGGGTCCGCACACTGCGGGCGAGTGGAGAGAGTGGGATGGCTGGCTCCGCCAAGGAGAATCCGGTGACGCCATCTGCGAGCGAGACACGGCGGCTGCAGCTCCTGGTCGAGGCAATGCAGACGCATGCGATCTGCATGCTGGATGCCACAGGCATCGTCACCAGCTGGAATTCCGGTGCCGAGCGCATTTTCGGCCACACTGCCGCCGAAGCACTCGGCCGGCATCTCTCCAGCTTCTACATCAGCGAGGACCAGGCGCTGGGCGAGCCCGCCCGGGCGCTCCGCGCCGCGCGGCGCTACGGCAAGTTCGAGGCCGAGATCTGGCAGCTGGGCAAGGGCGGTCGACGGTTCTTCGCCCATGTCGTCCTGCATCCGATCCACGATGAGGCCGCCCGCCTGCTGGGATATGCCGGCATCATCCGCGATACCAGGGAATACAAGCCCGCCTACCTGCTATCCGACGAGACGGCGGCGACCCTGTTCCAGCGTCAGAAGCTGCAGGCGATGGCCCAATTCACCCGCAGCATGGTGCACGATTTCAACAACCTGCTCACCGTCGTCGGCAACAATCTCGACCGGCTGCTTGCCGGTCCCTACGACCCCGATCGTTTCCGGCGCCTCGTCGAGGGCGCGCGCCGGGCCGCCCAGCGCGGCACGCTGCTGATGAACCATCTCAACGTGTTCGCCGGGCGCCAGCCTGCCGATGCGCGGCCGCTCGACGTCAACGCGCTTATCGGCGATCTCGAGGCGGAAATGCGCCTCGCCTGCGGCGACACCATCGAGCTCAATCTGGCGCTGGATCCCGGCCTGCCGGCGGCCCATCTCGATCAGGCGCAGTGCGAGACGGCGCTGCTCAATCTCGTCACCAATGCCCGCGATGCGATGCCGCTGGGCGGCCGCCTCAGCATCAAGACCCGACGGGAGAGCGGTCGCGACGCGGCGTCCGGCGCCGGCGTGCCGGGCGCCGAGCCCGAGATCAGGATCGTAGTGGAGGACACCGGCAGCGGCATGGCGCCGGAGGTGCGCGACCGGGCCTTCGAGCCGTTCTTCACCACCAAGGAGGCCGGCTCCGGAACCGGCCTCGGCCTCTCGCAGGTCTACGGATTCGTGACCCAGGCGGGCGGCCACGTGGAGATCGAGAGCGTGGTGGGCAAAGGCACCAAGGTCGTGATCGCGCTTCCGACCCTCGCGGCGCCGGCGGAAGACGCGCCCTAGCTAGATCCCGAGCACGACGGCGATCACGGCGGCAGCGACGATGGCCGCCATCGCCAACCATTCCGTCGTGGCGGTGAAGTTGTCGGAGAACCGAAGCCGGTCGGTCATGGGAATACGGGACATTTCGGACCTCCTTCCGGTCGAGCGAGCCGCGGAATTGCCGATATCGGCGGGCTACCGTTCGGGCTCGTCGTGGTTGAGCGGCCTTCGCTGAATTCGAACGCTATCCGCTTCGCCGCAGTTCCGCCACGATGCGACGACAAATCCGAGGATCTGCCTCGTCCGCGCAAATTACCCTTTCGAGGGAGATGGCCGTGCTCAGATTTTGCGCGGGATCCTCAAGAAAGCCAAGGAAACCATTGATTGCCCGATCATAACCCAGCGTTGAGACAGACCGCGGTCTTGCCACTTCAGAAGTCGCGTCGTCGGGTCTATTCTATCCGCCGATGATCGCCCGCCGGGGCCCAGTGCCATGCGCGTCGGGCGACGAAGCGGGCCCAAAAAGGTCGCAGATCTCTCCTTTTGTGCCCTTTGGCGTGGGGATGCTTTTACTAAACTGGCGGCAATCGAGTCCCGGGATGAAATCGGAGGTTGGAAGCCATGTTGCAAGCTGGCCAGTCAACGACGGTGGCGACCCCCGCACAGGACATGACAAGCAATCGCAGCCGGCAGACGGCCCGCATCGTTCTCGTCGACGACGACAATGAGTTTCGCGAATCCCTGGCGATCCATCTGATCGACGAGGGGTTTGCGGTCACCGCCGTGGCGGACGGGCAGACCGCCCTGCAATACCTCGGCACCAACGACAGTGCCGACATCGTCCTGCTCGATTGGCGGATGCCCGGCATGAACGGACTCGCGGTGCTGCACGCGATTCGCGAGCGTGGAATCACCACGCCCATCATCTTCTTCACCGGCGTCCATGACGACGCCTGCGAGGAAGTGGCGCTGTCCGACGGCGCGGTGGACTTCGTCAGCAAGTCGCGTCGGCTCTCCGTGCTGGTGAAGCGCATCGAGATGATCGTCGAGGGCAAGCGCCCGTTGCCGGAGCCGGCTGCCGAGGCGCAGCCGGCGGTCCAGCTGCGTCGCGGCTCACTGGAGCTCCGCTTCGACACCAGCCGCGCCTTCTGGCGCGGCAAGCTGGTGGATCTGACGCTCACCGAGTTCAAGATGGTCGCCAAGCTGGCGGCGCGGCCCGGCGTCGATGCCTCCTACCGGGAGCTCTACGATCTCGTGCACGGCAAGGGCTTCTCGGCAGGAGCCGGCAGCAACGGCTTCCACACCAACGTCCGCACCTTCATCAAGCGCATCCGCAACAAGTTCAGGGCGATCGACCCGACATTCGATCGCGTCCAGAACTACGCTCGCTTCGGCTATCGCTGGGGCATGGACTAGACGACGGCGCTTGCCCCAATTCCCTGCCTGCCCAGTCCGCGACCTCGAGCATGCCGGGGCCGCGGATCTGGGGATTACTTCGTGGCCGGCATAGGCACGTCGGTCCTCTGCTGACGACGGCGAGGCGCTGGGATAAAACTCCCCGGAGGAACCAAGATGCGGGCGCTCGATCGATCCGGCGCGCTACGGCAGCGGATCGTCGAAAATTCGAGCCGGCCCGCCATCTCGACGGGCAGCGAGGGGGGCATCGGGGGAATGAACGACGCAGGCGCTCCGCGCGCCGCGGAACGGACCTTGCGGGTCCTGCTGGTGCTGCTCCTTCCTGGTTCCCCTGCTGGTATTCGCCGGCGGCGCCTATCTGGCGTATCGATCGACGGTCGAGCGCGCCGAGCCTTGATCTCGTGCATTTCGCGTCGGCTTCCGAGCAGCAGGTCACGAACGTCCTCGATACGCATCTGCTGGCATCGACGTCGATCGACGGTCTTGTCGACGAGCTGACGGAGGCCGAGACCGCGACGCGCACCCGGCCGCTGAGCACGCAGATCTCGGCAATGTTAAAGAGCTTCCCGCAGGTGCGGGGGGCCTGGCTGCTCGACGATGCCGGCCATGTCCTGGTTGCAGCCAATTCCGATGCGACGGAGCCCGCTGCCGTTCCCGCCGCCCTCGGCGGCGACGCTCTGCGGGATCCCACCCGCGACGTGACCTTCGGGTCCCTGCAGAGCGGGTCGGGCACCGACAAATTCTACTTCACGATCTCGCGCCCGTTCCAGCATCTGTTCAGCGGCAGCATCGTCACGGCGGTGCCGTCGGACTACTTCCAGTCCTTCTTCTCCCAGCTCCTCGGCCACGACACTGACTATGCGGCCCGGTGATCCGCCAGGACGGTCTCACCCTCGCGCGATATCCCGTCATCGATCGCGAGATCGTCTCGCTGCCGCGCACCAGCGCCCAGCTGTCGGCCGCGATCGCCCAAGGCGCCGACGCGGGCGTCATCGAGGGACGGTCGGAAATCTCGGGAGCCTATCGCATCATCGCCTATCGCAAGCTTGCGAACTACCCGCTCTATGTGACGGTGGGACGCAGCTGGGCGTCGATCATGCGGGAATGGCGCGGCATCATGGCCACGCATCTCTATTTCGGCATTCCGGCCACACAACGCGCGCGACGCCATGCCGCGCGGCGGCAAGCTGACGATCGAGACCAGCAACGCCTATCTCGACGAAGCCTACGCGGCCGGCAACGCCGAGGTGAAGCCCGGCCAATACATCCTGCTCGCCGTCAGCGACACCGGTGTCGGCATGACCCAGGAGGTCATCGCTCACGCCTTCGAGCCGTTCTTCACCACCAAGGAGACCGGTCAGGGCACCGGCCTCGGCCTCTCCCAGGTCTACGGCTTCATCAAGCAGTCAGGCGGACACGTGAAGATCTACAGCGAGCCCGGCGAGGGAACGACGGTGAAGCTCTACATGCCGCGCCTCGCCGCGGGCGAGGAGAGCGCCGAGGCGGCGGCGCCGCGGCAGGAAGCGCCGTCTGCGGCCCAGCGCGAGACCATCCGGGTGGTCGAGGATGATGAGGACGTCCGCGTCTACAGCGTCGAGACCTTGCGCGAGCTCGGATATCGCGTCACGCAGGCGGCCGACGCCCGCGCCGCGCTCGCAGCTCCTCGATACCGACCCCGAGATCCGCCTGCTGTTCACCGACGTGGGACTGCCCGGCGGCATCAACGGCCGCCAGCTCGTCGACGAGGCCCGCCGTCGCCGGCCCGGATCTGAAGGTCCTGTTCACCACCGGCTACGCGCGAAACGCCATCGTGCACCAGGGCCGCCTCGACCGCGGCGTCGATCTCATCGTCAAGCCCTTCGCCTATGCCGGGCTGGCGGCGAAAGTGCGCCAGGTCCTCGACGGCCCGTAAGCCTCGCGACCCTTAGAGGCTGACCGCCGCGGCGGAGCGTGGGCGGGCGCAGATGATCGCGTGGCCCGCGGCGTGGGGAATGCGATCGAGGGCCGCCTCATCGCCGAACTGGATCCAGCGGCCACCGAGTCGGATTTCAACGCCGCTGCTCAACGACCGATAGTCCGTGACCGTGCAGGTCGTCTTCGCCTCCAGCTCGCCGAGGCCCTCTACGCCGCCGACGTTCCGGCCCGTGCCGTCCGGCAGGCCCGCCAGACCGTAGACGATCGCGAAAGACGCGGCGCCGGACAGCGCACTGATCAAACCCCAGTCAACATCACCATGGGCTCCTCCTTCCCCATTGGGAAGCCGCCGCGGGGATTCGGCGCGCCGACCCTCAGCCGGAAACTCTCGAGTGGATCCGGTCCCAGAGCGCGGTGGAGGGCTGCCCGTCCGCCGCGAGGCCGTTGTCCTGCTGGTAGTGGCGAATAGCCTCCTCGGTGCGTGGGCCAAGCCGACCGTCCACCGCGCCCGCGGCAGCACCGATCGCCGCGCCCCCCAGCGGGCCGATGGGTGCGACGGCACCGATGACGGCGCCGCTCGCCGCGCCGATGGCGGCCCCGCTGCCGGCGCGATCCCCGGTGGTCTCGCCACAGGCGACGAGCGCCAGCGGCAGGCTCAGAGCGACGATGGTGGGGGAGAGACCGCGGGTCATGGGCGCCTCCGGGACGACGAAAAGAAGATCGGGAACGCGCACCTACAACACGCCATCAACCCCCGCGTTCCCGATGCCCAAAATTGTCAGGGGATGCACGCCGATGATCGGACGCGCATCGCAACTCCCCCAAACGGGAGGCGTTGGTTGGGTGTCACGTCAAAGGAGACCCGTGATGGCTCGAACGAGCGAGGAAACTTTTCAGAAGCGCGAGACCGGCGGCCTGATCCTCGCGGATAAAGTCGAGGGCGCATCGGTGCACGAGTACTACCGGATGCCGCCGTATTGGCGGTAGGCTGCAGGAGGCGAGCCAAGCACTCGCCAAAGCCTTAGTCGCCACTCATCCCGTGCGCGCGACAGACGGCGCGCTCGGAAATTTTTCGCCGCGTTTCGCGGCGGGACATTCCCTGGGGACCGCCATGCGGACCAAGACCAGCCCCAAATCCAAGTCGCGGAAATACTGGTCCGGCCGGGTCACGCGGGAGAGCAACGCGCTCGATATCGAGCACCGCGCCTTCACCCTGCGAAGCCCCAAGAGCATCGCGCAATCGCTGAAGCGCTCCGCGATGCGCAGCCGGCGCCGCAAGGCGGGGCCCTTCCAGTCCGCCATGTCGGTGCTCAATTTCTATATCAATCGCGCGGGCAGGAACCTGCCAGCGTCCCGCAAGCGCGTGCTGAATCAGGCGAAGACCGAGCTGCGTCAGCTCTTTCATAAGGACGCGTAGCGCCTATCAGCGGGGAGAGCCATGGCGCGAAGCCGGAAATCCAGCTCTGCCGCGGCGCCGACAGCGACGGGAAAAGCCCGCCGCGCAGGGCGGTGCGCCGATCCTCTCGCCACCTATCGCCGCAAGCGGCGCTTCGACCGCACCCCCGAGCCGGCGCCCAGTAGAAAAGCCGCCGCCGGCGCGCGGTTCGTCGTGCAGAAGCACGACGCCCGCCGTCTGCATTACGATTTCCGCCTCGAGCTCGACGGCACCATGAAGAGCTGGGCGGTGACGCGCGGGCCGAGCCTCGACCCCGCCGACCGCCGCCTCGCGGTGCATGTGGAGGATCACCCGATCGCCTACAACGACTTCGAGGGCACCATCCCCCGGGGCCAGTATGGCGGCGGCACGGTGATGCTGTGGGATCGTGGCGAGTGGGAGCCGGTCGGCGATGCCCGCAAGGGCTATGCCGAGGGCAAGCTCAAGTTCAAGCTTCACGGCGAGCATCTCAAGGGCGGCTGGATGCTGGTCCGCATGCGCGGCAAGGACTGGGCGAAAGGCCATGACAACTGGCTTCTCATCAAGGAGCGCGACCGCTTCGCCAAGCCCGGCAACGGCGACCGCCTGCTCGCCCGCGTGACCCACAGCGTCGCCAGCGGCAGCACGATGAAGCAGCTCGCCGACGGGGGAGGCCCCCGCAAGAAAACGGATCGCCCCGAGCCGCAGCGGCCGGCGCGAAAGGCAAGACGGAAAAACGAGAACGAGACCGAGAACAGCGAACTTGCCGCTGTCGCGGGTACCCGCCGCGGGCCGCTTCTCGATTTCGTGCCGCCGGAGCTCGCCACTCTCGTCGACCGACCGCCGAAGGCCGAGGGCTGGCTGCACGAGATCAAGATCGACGGCTATCGCGCCTATTGCCGGCGCGACGGGGACGAGGTGCGATTCCTCACCCGCACCGGCAAGGACTGGACGCCGCGGTTCCGCCATCTCGTGCAGCCCGTCAGATCGCTCGCCGCGACGCGTCTCGCCCTCGACGGCGAGATCACCGTCCTCGACAGCGACGGCGCCTCGAGCTTCGCCGCGCTGCAGGAAGCCCTCAGCGCCGACGACCAGCGCTCGCTCAGCTTCATCGTCTTCGACCTTCTGCATCTCGACGGCTACGATCTGCGCGAGGCCGCCCTCGTCGATCGCAAGCGGCTGCTGGCCGAGCTTCTCGAGCGGTCGCCCGGCAAGGGGCCGATCCGCTACAGCGATCACGTGGAAGCAACCGGCACCACGGTCTTCCAACACGCCTGCGAGATGGCGCTCGAGGGGGTGGTTTCGAAGCAGGCCGATCAGCCCTATCGGTCCGGCCGCGGCGGCGCGTGGCTCAAATCGAAATGCGTCGCGCGGCAGGAGTTCGTCATCATCGGCTTCACCCACCCCAAGGCCGGCGCCCGCGGCATCGGCGCCTTGCTTTTCGGCTATCACGACGACGGAAAGATGGTCTATGCCGGGCGGGTGGGAACCGGCTTCTCGAACCGGCTGGCGCTGCAGCTGCGGGCGCAGCTGGAGAAGCTTGCAACGGAGAAAGCCGCCGCAGAGGTGCCGGCGGCGGCGCGGCGCGGCGCGCTCTGGGTCAGGCCGGAACTGACCTGCGAGGTCGAGTTCCTGAACTGGACGCCGGACGGCATGCTGCGGCATCCCTCCTTCCAGGGCTTGCGCGAGGACAAGAAACCGGCGGAAATCGTCAGGGAGAAGGCGAACGTGGCACCCTCGAGACCATCGCCAAAGAGAACGCGCCGCCGCGCCGCGACGGCACCGGCGACGGCCGGGCGCGTCACCGTTGCCGGCATCGCCATCACCCACCCCGACCGCGTGGTCTTTCCCAAGCCGGGCGCGACCAAGCTGGAGCTCGCGCAATACTACGAGACCGTCGCGGACTGGATCCTCCCGCATGTCGGGGAGCGGCCGGTGAACCTGCTGCGCTGCCCCGAGGGCATCGCCCAGCAATGCTTCTTCCAGAAGCACTTCAAGCCCACCGAGCTCAAGTCCCTGCACCGCGTCGCGGTCGAGGAGCAGGAGGGCAGGCACGAGTACGTGATGGTGCGCACCGTCAGCGATCTCGTGTCGCTCGTGCAGAACGGCGTCATCGAATTCCACCCCTGGGGCGCCAGAGGCGACGATCCCGACCAGCCGGACCGGCTGATCTTCGATCTCGATCCCAGCTCCCCCTCCCAGTGGAAGCGGGTCGTCGAGACCGCGCTGGCGATACGGGAGCGGCTCCGGGAGCTCGACCTCGAGTCCTTCGTCAAGACCACCGGCGGCAAAGGGATCCACGTGGTAGTTCCCCTGCGGCGGGGAGCGAGCTGGGACGAGGCGAAGGCGTTCACCCGCGCGCTGGCGGAGAGCTTCGTCAAGGCGGTGCCGTCGATGTTCACCATCAACCCGCTGAAGCAGCGCCGCGCCGGCAAGATCTTCATCGACTACCTGCGCAATGACCGGGGACAGACGGCGGTCGCGCCCTACTCGGTCCGCGCCCGCGACGGCGCGACGGTGGCGATGCCGCTCGGCTGGGACGAGGTCACGCCGGAGCTCCGTCCGGAAGCCTTCACCTTGAGAACCGTGCCGAATCTGCTGCGCAAGCGGCGGGATCCCTGGCGCGACATGGCCAAGACGCGCCAGACCATCACCGTCGCCGCACGGCGCGCCCTCGACCTCTAGGCGAGGCCGCACGCGCCCGCTTCGATCCCTTTCCCCGCTGCCCACCCGCTTGACCGGCCCTCGGACGGCCAATGAGATCGGCAAAGAGATCATCGTTGCCGGCGCGCCAGAGCTCGATGCCGCCGGTGATGCCGGCGACATTGGCGACGATCCGCACCTCCGACGGGAGATCGAGATCGATCTTCCTGGCGTTGCCGCCGCCGAGATAAAGCCGGTCGAAGTTGACGAGGGTGCGGACCACGTCGATCGCCCGGGCGACGTGGCGGTTCCACTTCTTCTTGCCCTTGGCATGCAAGGCGGCATCGCCGAGGTAGTCGTCGTAGGTCTTGCCCCCGTGCAGGGGATGCTGGCTCAGCTCGAGATGGGGTGCCGGCCGGCCGTGCCAGAAGATCGCGCTGCCGAGCCCGGTGCCGAAAGTGAGGACGCATTCGAGGCCGCGGCCCTCGATCACGCCGAAGCCCTGCACCTCCGCGTCGTTGAGCACGCGCGCCGGCTTTCCGAGCCGCTTTGCCAGCGCCTCGGCCAGCGGAAAGCCGTGCCAGTCCTTGGAGCCGAGATGCGGCGCCGTAAGGACGACGCCGTCGCGGATGGCGCCGGGGAATCCCGCGGAGATGCGATCGAATTTGGGCAGGTGGGCGGCGAGCCGCCGGAGCGCGCGCAGGACGCGCTCCGGCGTGGCCGGCCGCGGCGTCACGACGTGCTGCGGCGAGGCGGCGAGACGGCCGTCCGCGGCCAGGACGGAAGCCTTGAGGTGCGAACCGCCGATGTCGATCGCCAGCGTGGAGGGGCCCATCCCGCGGCCCTTACGACAGCGCGCGCCAGCGGCGACCGTCGCGGGCGAGCAGATCCTCGGCCTCCACCGGCCCCTCGCTGCCGGCGACATAGCGCGCCAGCAGCGGCTTCGCCGAGGACGCCCAGGCATCCAGGATCGGCTGCACCACCTGCCAGCCCGCCTCGACGAAGTCGGCGCGCTGAAACTGCGTGGCGTCGCCGATCATGCAGTCGTAGATCAGGGTCTCGTAGCCCGTGCTGGGCGCGGTCTCGAAGTAGTCCTTGTACTTGAAGTCCATGCGAACGCCATCGGCGCGCAGCCGCGGCCCCGGCACCTTGGCGTTGAACTGCAGCGCGGCCCCCTCGTCGGGCTGGATGCGCAGCACTAGGAAATTCTGCGCCACCCAATCGACCGCCGTCTCGCGGAAGAGCGTGAAGGGCGCCTGCTTGAACTTGATGGCAATCTCCGTCTTGCGCGCGGCCAGCGCCTTGCCAGTGCGGAGATAGAACGGCACGCCGGCCCAGCGCCAATTGTCGATCATCAAACGCGCCGCGATATAGCTCTCGGTCATGCTGTCGGGCGCCACGTCGGGTGCATCGCGATAGGCCTCGACCGGCTTGCCGCCGATCTTTCCGCCCTCGTATTGCCCGCGCACGATGCCGAGCGAGACCGTGCCGGGATCGAGGGGCTGAATAGAGTGCAGCGTCTTCGCCTTCTCGGCGCCCACGGCATCGGCGGCAAAGCGCGCCGGCGGCTCCATCGCCGTCAAAGCCAGGAGCTGGAACAGGTGATTGGGCACCATGTCGCGGAGCGCGCCGGTAGCATCGTAGAACCGGCCGCGGCGCTCGACCGTCACCGTCTCGGCGACGGTGATCTGCACATGGTCGATATGGTCGCGATTCCACAGCGGCTCGAAGAGGCCGTTGGCAAAGCGCAGGACCATGATGTTCTGCACCGTCTCCTTTCCGAGATAGTGATCGATGCGATAGATCTGACGCTCGCCGAGGATGCCGAGCAGCTCGTGGTTCAGTGCGCGAGCCGAGGCGAGGTCGGTGCCGAACGGCTTCTCCACCACCACCCGCCGCCAGGCGCCGTTTTCCTCCTTGGTGAGGCCTGCGGCACCGAGCTGACGCACGACCTCGGCGATGCCGCTCGGCGGTATCGCCAGATAGAAGAGGCAATTGGCCGGGGTGGATTGCCGCCTCGCGCCGAGGCGATCCCCGAGGCGTCGGTAGGTCGCGGCATCGGTGTAATCGCCTCTCACATAGGAGATGCGACGCAGCACTTTTTCGGCGATCCCGGGATCAATGCTTTGAGTGGCGAACCGATGCAGCTCATCCTCCAGGCGGCCCCGGAACTCGTCATCGGAGAGCTCGGTGCGGGCGACGCCGAGGATCTCGAAGTCGGAGGCAAGCAATCCCTGCTTGGCAAGATTGTAGAGCGCCGGCACAAGAAGACGCCGGGCGAGGTCGCCGGCACCGCCGAAGATGACGAACGTGCAGGGATCGGCTGGCCGCGGCCGGTCGGCGCCCTCCGCAGCCGGCGGAACCGCGGCGCTCATCGGCCGCTCCGTCGCGTGAAGAATCCACTCGGTCCAATCTGCATCTGCCGCTCCTCTCTACCGCGCCACATAGCCGGGCCTGTCAAATATCTAGTGATTGGCGCGCTGCTTGGCAGGGCCGTGGGAAAGGCTGAGGTTGTGGGCGGTGTTGATCAGGCCGACATGAGAGAAGGCCTGTGGAAAATTGCCCAGCAACCGCTTGGCGCGCGGATCGTATTCCTCGGCGAGCAACCCGACGTCGTTGCGGATCGCCAGCAGGCGCTCGAACAGCGCCTGCGCCTCGCCGTCGCGCTTGAGCAGCACCAGATTGTCCGCGAGCCAGAACGAGCACGCGAGAAAGACACCCTCCCCCGGCGGCAACCCGTCCACCTTGGGGTCGGGGACATAGCGCCGCACGAAGCCGTCCACGATGAGCTCGCGCTCGATCGCGCGCACCGTGCCGGCGACGCGGGGATCGTGCGGTGAGAGAAATCCGACCTGGGGAATCATCAGCAACGCCGCGTCCACCGCCGTGCCGCCGTAGTACTGCACGAAGGTATTGCGCTCATGGTCGAAGCCGTGCCGGCAGACGTCGGCGTGAATACGGGAGCGCAGCGCGCGCCAGCGATCGAGCGGACCGGCGAGGCCGAATTTCTCGATACCTTTCACCGCGCGATCCACCGCGACCCACGCCATCACCGCCGAGTGCGTGTAGCGCCGCTCCGGTCCGCGCACTTCCCAGAGGCTGGAATCCGGCTTCTGCCAGTTGCCCTCCAGGAACTCCACCAGCGCCCGCTGGACGCGCCAGGTGTCGTCATCGCTCTCGATCCCGTAGCTGCGGCCGAGATGGAAGGCGTCCATCACCTCGCCATAGACGTCGGTCTGGCGCTGCTCATGCGCCGCATTGCCGATCCGCACCGGCCGGCTGCCGGCATAGCCGTCGAGCCAGGGCAGCTCATGCTCCCAGAGCCGCCGCTCGCCGGCGAGGCCGTACATGATCTGCAATCCCGCAGGATCGCCCGCCACCGCCCGCAGCAGCCATTCGCGCCACGCCTGAGCCTCGTCGCGATAGCCGGTGTTCAGCAGCGAATAGAGGGTGAAGGTCGCGTCCCTGAGCCAGCAGAACCGGTAGTCCCAATTCCGCACTCCGCCGATGAATTCCGGCAGCGAGGTGGTGGGCGCCGCGACGATACCGCCGGTGGGACTGTAGGTCAGCGCCTTCAGCGTGATGAGCGAGCGCACTACCGGCTCCCGCCACGCACTCTCGATCTCGCATTGGCCGACCCAGTCGCGCCAGAATTCTTCCGTCTCGCCGAGCGCCTCGATCGCGTCGCGCGAGCCCGGCTCCGAGCCGTTCGACACATGCCAGGTGAGCAGGCTCGGCACCGTCTCGCCGGCACCGATGGTGAACGCCGCGACGGTGGTGTTGTCCTTGCCCTCGAGCGCCAGCGGCGTGCGGAGTTCCAGCGCATCCGGACCGGCGATGGCGCTGATGCCGTAATCCTGGCGGCGCACCCACGGCACCGTCTGCCCGTAGTCGAATCGGATGATCGCCTCGAAGCGCATGGGCACCCGACCGCGTACGCCCTGCACCAGTCGCGCCACTTCCACCACGCCGCTCGTCCGCGGCCGCGGCATGAAGTCGATCAGCAGGACTTCGCCGCTGTCGGTACGGAAGCGGGTCTCAAGCACCAGCGTGTCCGGCCGATAGCGCCGCTCCACCGCCCTGATCTCTTCGCTCGGCTGGATGAGCCAGCGCCCGTTGCGGGGCTGACCGAGGATCGCGGCGAAGCAGGCGGGCCCGTCGAAGCGCGGCAACGGCAGCCAGTCGATCGAGCCGTTGCGGCCGACCAGTGCGGCCGTATAGGTGTTGCCGATGAGTGCGTAATCGCCGATGCCGAGCGGCTGAGGATCGCAGGATTCCGGCATGGCAGTTCGCCGCCGGCTCACGCCGACGTCGCCGCGCTCCTGGGGAGCAAGGCCAACCTGACAAGGATTTCAGGTATCCCGTGCTTCATGCCATCGGGCTCCTGTCCATCGACATTCACACACACGCGCAAGCCCACCGCCTGCGCGGCGAACCTCCGCGTGCCCTCAAAAAACACCGCAGCGGGCGCTTGGTTCCAGCCGGTCTTCTCGACCGCTCAGCCGATGTAGTTCTTGATGGTGCGCTCGTCGCGAACATGAGCCTCGTCGGGGTTCTGTCCGGCCGCCCGCTTGGCGCGCCGCTGGCGAAGCAGGTCCCAGCACTGGTCGAGCGTGCCCTGCAGATGCAGCAGCCGCTCGCGATCGGCATCGGTCGCCTTGCCGTGCGATTCCCGCTCGAACAGCTCGTGCTCCTCGCGTGCCAGCTTGTCGATGTTCTCGGTGATCTTGCTGTCGTCCACGGCCATCTCCTCTGTCCTGGTCGCTGGGCGCGTCCCTGGCCGCCGGCGCCGCGGCACGAGGAAGCGCCCTCTGAAAGATATAGAGCATATCCCGCCGCGATGCTCTCGGCATCGAGGCGCTCTGCCGGCTCGCTCTCCCCGCATCATCGCGACCCCTGGCCGAATTGCGCAAGCATTTGCAGGCCGCAGCAATTCCATCCAAGTGAAGCAGGCGGAATCCCGACAGATTGCCTTCTCACGATCTGTCAGAAATTGCATCGAGCCCGCGCACCATTGCAGAGCCGAGTCCCCGGCGACGATCTGTCGAGCGTCCAGCGGCGGCGATCGATGGGTCCTCGAGAGATCGAGCCTTGAGGCCGCTCTGGCTCAGGCCGACGCAACAGGAGAAGGGAGAAGGCGATGTCGATCCGCCGTCGTGACCTGCTGATGGGCACGGCTTTGAGCCTAGTCCTCTCGCTGGCATCCGCCCAGGCGCGCACCATCGCCGGCGGCCCTGCCCTGGGAGCCCGATGCCGGCACGCCGCCGACGCCGGTGCAGCCGGGCCCGTGGCAATTCTTCACGCCTGAGGAAGGCACCGCGGTCGAGGCGATCGTCGACCGGCTGATCCCGCCGGATCCCCAGACGCCCGGCGGCAAAGACGCGGGATGCGCCGTTTTCATCGACCGGCAGCTCGCCGGTCCCTATGGGTCGGCGCGCGCGCTCTACATGCGGCCGCCTTTCAGGGACGGAACGCCGCAACAGGGCCAGCAATCGCCGCTCACGCCGGCGGCGCGCTATCGCCAGGGTCTGGCGGCGCTCGACAAGTATTGCCGCGAGGCCTATGCGGGAAAACCCTTCGCCCAGCTTTCCGACGACGCAGAAGGACAAGATCCTCGCCGGGCATGGAGAAGGGTCCGATCACGCTTCGACGGTGCCGAGCGCACAGGCGTTCTTCGAGCAGCTGCTGAACAACACGCGGGAAGGCTTCTTCGCCGATCCCATCTATGGCGGCAATCGCGGCATGGTCGGCTGGAAGATGATCGGCTTCCCCGGTGCCCGCTACGACTATCGCGACTGGGTCGAACGCCACAACGAGCGCTATCCGCTGCCGCCGGTCGGCCTCGGCGGCCAGCCCGAGTGGACGCCACGATGAGCCGCAGCCCTTCCATCAGAGGACTGACACCATGACACGCAGACTGCCCTCGACCGATGTGGTGATCGTGGGGCTGGGCTGGACCGGCTCGATCCTGGCGCACGAGCTGACCGGCGCCGGGCTGAATGTGGTGGCGATCGAGCGCGGCCCCTGGCGCGACACCGCGACGGATTTCCCCACCACCTATGCGCAGGACGAGCTGCGCTACCACATCCGCCACGACCTGTTCCTGCGCCCGGCGCAGGAGACGATGACGTTCCGCAACAACGTCAGCCAGACCGCGCTGCCGATGCGCACCTGGGGCTCGTTCATGCCGCCCAACGGCGTCGGCGGCGGCGGCGTGCACTGGAACGCCGAGACCTGGCGCTTCCTGCCCAGCGATTTCCAGCTGCAGACCCATCTGACCGAGCGCTATGGCGCAGAACTTCCTGCCCGAGGACATGACGATCCAGGACTGGGGCGTCACCTACGACGAGCTCGAGCCGCACTACGACAAATTCGAATATCTCTGCGGCACCTCGGGCAAGGCCGGCAATATCAAGGGCCAGAAGCAGGCGGGCGGCAATCCGTTCGAGGGCCCGCGCTCGCGCGACTATCCGACGCCGCCGCAGAAGCAGCCTTATGGCCCGACCCTGTTCGCCAAGGCCGCGGCGGAGATGGGCTATCAGCCGTTCTCCGCAGCCCTCCGGCAATCTGTCGCAGGCCTATACCAACCCGCTCGGCGTCACGCTCGGGCCCTGCACCTATTGCGGCTTCTGCGAATGGTTCGGCTGCGGCAACTATTCGAAGGCCAGCCCGCAGACGACGATCCTGCCGGTGCTGGTGCGGCGGCCGAACTTCGAGGCGCGCACCGAATGCGAGGTCCTGAAGATCAACCTGGACTCGTCCGCGCAAGCGCGCCACCGGCGTCACCTACGTCGACAGCAACGGCGAGACGTGGGAGCAGCCGGCCGAGCTCGTGCTGCTCTGCGCCTTCCAGCTCTTCAACGCTGCACATGCTGCTGCTGTCCGGCATCGGCGAGCCCTACGACCCCAGCACCGGCGAAGGCGTGATCGGACGCAACTACTCCTACCAGGTCACCTCGAGCGTCGACGCGTTCTTCGACGGACAAGATCTTCAATCCCTTCATCGCGTCGGGCGCGATCGGCATGTGCATCGACGATTTCAACGGCGACAACTTCGATCACGGACCACACTGGGCTTCGTCGGCGGCGGCTACATCGGCGCGGTGCAGACCAACGGCCGGCCGATCGCAGAGCACCCAACCCTGCCGGGCACGCCGAGCTGGGGCGCCGAGTGGAAGAAGGCGGTCGCGCAGAATTATCTCCGCAGCATATCGAGACTGTGACCCACGGCAGCTGCTGCAGCTATCGCGACGCCTATCTGCGATCTCGATCCCACCTACACCGACGCGTTCGGCCGCAAGCTGCTGCGGATCACCTTCGATTTCCACGAGAACGAGCTGAAGATGTCGCAGTACCTGACCGACCGGGTCGCCGAGATCATCGCAGAAGATGGGGCCCAAGGTGATGGAGAAGCATCCCCGCACCGGCCCCTACACCATGCACCATCTACCAGACGACGCACACCTGCGGCGGCGCGATCATGGGCGCCGATCCCAAGACCAGCGCGCTCAATCGCTATCTGCAGAGCTGGGACGTGCCCAACCTTTTCGTCACCGGCGCCTCCGCCTTCCCGCAGAACGCCGGCTACAATCCCACCGGCACCGTCGCCGCGCTCGCCTTTTGGTCGGCGGACGCGATCGTCAATCAGTACCTGAAGTCGCCCGGCCCGCTGGTGCAGGCTGAGGGAGGCGCGGATGATGAAGCGCGCTCATCGCCCGCTCTGCTGCTGCTCCTCGGACACTTCTGCGGCGCACGCCGCAACCGACGGCCAGTCCTTCGATCAGATCTCGCGCGGCCGCTATCTCGCCACCGTCGGCGATTGCGCCGCCTGCCACACCACGCCGGGCGGCAAGCCCTATGCCGGCGGACGGCCGCTCGCGACGCCCTTCGGCACGCTGCTGGCGCCGAACCTGACGCCGGACCGCGAGACCGGGATCGGCGATTGGAGCGACGACGCAGTTCGTCGACGCCCTGCAGACAAGGCCGCGGCCACGGTGGCGGGCACCTCTACCCGGCGATGCCCTACACCTACTACACCAAGGTGACGCGCGACGACGCGCTCGCGATCCGCGCCTATCTCGCGACGCTGGAGCCCGTGCGCAACAAGGTGATCGCCAACCAGCTGCCCTTCCCCTTCAACATCCGTCTGAGCATGGCGGTATGGAACGCGCTGTTCTTCACGCCAGGCACGTTCAAGCCGGTCACCGGCAAATCAGCCGACTGGAATCGCGGCGCCTATCTGGTGGAGGGGCTCGCCCATTGCGGCATGTGCCATACCGCGAAGAATTTCCTGGGCGGCGACAAGACCAGCCACGCGCTCGCAGGGCGGCATCCTGCAAGGCTGGTTCTCGCCGAACCTGACCGGCGATCCCCATGTCGGCATCGGCGGCTGGTCGGCCGACGACATCGTCGACTATCTCCAGACCGGCCATAACCGGTTCGCCGCGGCGACCGGCCCGATGGCGGAGGTGATCACCGACTTCACCTCGCAGATGTCCCGGGAGGATCTGGCGGCGATGGCGGTCTATCTCAAGGATCACGCAAGCCGGCGGCGGCTCCACGCCGACACCGGTCGCCGGCGATGATCCCGCCATGCGCGCCGGCCAGGCCGTCTACGTCGCCAACTGCACCGCCTGCCACGGCACCGATGGCGCCGGCGTCCCCGGGCTTTTCCCGGCGCTCAAGGGCAGTCCCTCGGCGCAGTCGGTGGAGCCCACCAGCCTCATCCGCGTTGTCATCGAAGGCGCCCAGAGCGTCGCCACCGACCGCGCGCCGACCGGCGCCGCCGATGCCGGCCTTCGGCTGGAAGCTCTCGGACGACGAGGTCGCGGCTGTCGTCACCTATATTCGCAACAGCTGGGGCAACGCCGCCGCCCCGATCTCCGCCGGCGACGTCGGGAAGGCCCGGCAGAAGCTCAGCCAGGGAACGCCCTAGTGGTTCGAATCCGACGTTTGGCGCCCGGCCAAGCGTCGGTTTCGAACCACCAGATCAAGATTTTGTGGGCCAATTCAGCTGACGGATGGGAACCATCCGTCAGCATCGGACCACTAGGATCGATCCACCGCATCCGCCGCGCTTTGACCGCGCCGCGAAATCCCCTACCGTGAGACAGCACGGGCAGCGCTGGGGCGCCCGGTCGAAACGGGACGCAAATGTCGGACAGGCTGAGGGGCAAGACCGCGCTGGTGACGGGCGCGGCGCGGCGCGGCGGCATCGGCCGCGCGATCGTGACGGCACTGGCGGAAGAAGGCGCCGACATCGCGATCAACGATCTCGACCGGGCCGAAGAGGGAGAGGAGATCGCCACGGCGATCCGCGCCCTGGGCCGGCGCGCCGTCGTGCTGGAAGCGGACGTAACGCAGGTCGCCGCGTGTCGCGGGCTGATCGAACGGACGATCCGCGCGCTCGGCCACCTCGACATCCTCGTCAACAACGCCGGTTTCGCCCAGCACAAGCCCTTTGCCGACATCATCGAAGCGGATTTCGATCTCTCGGCGGGCCTGCATCTCAAGGCCCCGTTCTTCCTGTCGCAGGCCGCGGCGCCGCACATGCGGGAGCGCGGCTTCGGGCGGATCATCAATATCTCGTCGGAGCAGGCTTATATCGGCTATCCCGGCCTCGTCCACTACACGGCGACGAAGGCGGGCCTGCGCACCCTCACCAAGTCGCTGGCATTGGCGCTCGGCCCCGACATTACCGTGAACACGGTGTGCCCCGGCCCGACCGAGACCGAGAAGTTCAAGTCGGGCCCGGAATACCGCGACGAGATCCGCGAGCGGATCGTGCTGAAGCGCTGGGTCCAGCCGCGGGACGTCGGGCGCTCGGTCGTCTTTCTCGCCTCCTCCGACGGCGACGCCTATACCGGCCAGACCCTCGATCCCAACTGCGGCACGGTGATGCCGTAGAGCTTCGCCGACGCTTATAGAACCCCCTCGGGCAATGCCGTGGGCATCCGCGCCTGCGCCGCCGGCGGCAGGTCGCAGCGGAGAAAGACGCCGCGGCCGACGGGCGCCACCACCTCGCCGTCGCGGCAGATTACCTCGCCGCGCGACAGCACCAGCACTGGCCATCCCCTGACCTTCTGCCCCTCGTAGGGTGTGTAGTCGACGTCGTGATGGAGAATGTCGTTGGTGATCGTGACCTCGCGCTCGGGATCCCAGAGCACGAGATCGGCGTCGCTACCGATGGCGATGGTGCCCTTCTTCGGATAGAGCCCATAGAGTCGCGCCGGCTCGGTGGCTGTCAGCGAGACGAAGCGCGTGAGTTCCAGCCGCCCCTCGCTGACGCCGCCGGAGAACAGCAGTGGCATGCGCGTCTCGATTCCCGGCACGCCGTTGGGAATGTTGCGGAACGAGGACTGCGACCCCTTCAGCATCTTGCCGTGCGGGTCGTTGTAGCGGGTCGGCGAATGATCGGAGGAGACCACCTGGAAGACGCCGGAGCTCAGCCCCTGCCAGACCACTTCCTGGTTCGCCTTGTCGCGGGGCGGCGGGCTGCAGACGCATTTGGCGCCCTCGAAGCCGGGCTTCGCCATGTCGTCCTCGGTGAGGAAGAGGTATTGCGGGCACGTCTCCGCATAGATCTTGATCCCGCGCCCCTGGGCCCAGCGGATCTGCTCGATCGCCTCGCGGCCGGAGACATGCACCAGCAGGATCGGCACACCCACGATCTCGGCGAGGCTGATGGCGCGGTGGGTCGCCTCGCGCTCCACCGGCATCGGCCGCGAGGTGCCGTGGTACTTGGGCGCGGTCTTGCCGGCGGCCTCCAGGCGATCGGTCAGCCAGTTGATGACGTCGCTGTTCTCCGCATGCACCATAACCATGGCACCCTCGCGCCGCGCCAACGCCAGCACGTCGAGAATCTGGCGGTCGTTCAGCTTCAGATCGTCGTAGGTCATGTAGATCTTGAAGGCGGTGCAGCCGTCGCGGATCAGCGCCGGCAGCTCCTGGCCGAGAACCTGCTCGGTGGGATCGGAGATGATGAGATGGAAGGCGTAGTCGATGATCGATTTGCCTTTGGCGCGCCGGTGATAATCCTCCACCGCCGTGCGGAGCGACTGTCCCTTGAGCTGCGCCGCAAAGGGAATGATCGTCGTGGTGCCGCCGCAGGCCGCCGAGATCGAGCCGCTGCGGAAATCGTCGGCGCAGACGGCCCCGGTGGCGGAGGGCTGATCGATGTGGCAATGGGCATCGACACCGCCGGGCAGCACCAGACGGTCGGTGGCATCGATCTCCTGCGCGCCCCTGGTGAGCTTCTCCGCAATCGCGGTGATGCGGCCACCGGCGACGCCGATATCGGCGCGATAGACATCCGCCGCGGTGGCGACGGTGCCGTTGCGAATGACGAGATCGAAGTCGGCCATTCTTCCCTCCCTGGCAAAATCAATGGGGGCGCAGGATCATCCCGTCAGAGCTCGACGGCGGTGGGACTCAAGAACAGATCGAGGCGGCGCTGATCGAAGTAGGGCAGCTTCCGCCGCGTCTGCATGATCTCGTCGAGATCGATATCCGCCGTCACGATGCCCGGCCCCTCCGTACCCGTCCGCCGCGCGATGATCTCGCCCGCGGCGGACACGACGCAGCTCTCGCCGTAATTCTCCACCACGCTGTTGCCCACGAATTCCCGCCCGATCTTGTTGGCGGAGACCACGACGACTCCGTTCTCCCGCGCGTGGGTCCGCAGCTCGCCCAAGAAGAAATCGACGCTGTCGCCGCCCTCTCCGGCAACCGGCACCGCCACGACTTCCGCCCCCAAGGCCCGCAGCTCCCGCCAGCATTCCGGGAAGCGCCGATCGTAGCAGATGAGGCAGCCGAGGCGGAGGTCGCCGAGGCTGAAGATCCCGAGGTCGCTTCCGGGGGTGAAATGCTTCCGCTCGTCGGCGCCCGACGGCGGGTCGCCGCTCGCCGGCAGGTGCAGCTTGCGCACGCCGGGGCGCTCGCCGCGCCGGCCATGGGCGGCGACGCGCGACCCGTCGCGGCCGATGACGACGAGGCTGTTGTAGTACCGGCCGCTCCTCGCCTCGCGCTCGTAGAAGGGCAGCAGGAGAGCGATGCCGAGGTCGCGGCAGAGCCGCGAGAATGCCGAGACCAGCTCGCCGTCTATCGTTTCGGCCAGGTGCCGGTACGGGCCCGGCTCCTCGCCGCAGAAGAACGGCACCGTCGCCAGCTCCGGCAGCAGGGCCAGATCGGCGCCGAGCCTGGCCGCCTCGCGGACATGGTCCGCCGCCCTCTCGCGGTTGGCGAGCGGATCCGCGCCGCACGCCGGGAGCTGGATGGCGGCGACGCGCCACGGCCGACCCATCGGCTCTAGACCCGGGAGCTTTGCCGGTAGTAGGGAACGTGCGCCTCCGCATCGTAGTACTTGTCGTAGAACGCCTTCACGTGCGGGAGCACGGCCTTGGAGAGCCGGCGCCGCTCCTGCTCCTCGGTGCTGAGCGGCCGCTTCAGCAGCTCGGACAATTGCCGCAGCGCGTCCTCGCGATCGATCCTTGGTGAACCTGCCGTCCTGGTAGAGGACCTCGCCGGCGACCATCACGGTCTTGACGCCCTCGACCTTGGCGCGCTGGACGACGGCGTCGAGCACCGGCATCTCCTGGTCGAGATAGGGATAGCTGATCTGCTTCCAGTCGATCAGCACGATGTCGGCGGCCTTGCCCACCTCGAGCGCGCCGATGCGGGCGCCGATAGGGCGTGGTCTTGGCGCCGCCCGAGGTCGCCATGCGGAACACCTGGGCCATGGTGGGGACGCGATCGTCCATGCCGGGCTCGCGATGGGCGCGCAGCACCATGCGCATCTCCTGCAGCATGTCGCGGTCGTCGTTGATGCCGGCCTCGTCGAGGCCGATCGCGGTGTTGATGCCCTTGGCCTCGAAGCGGTTGAGCGGCGCCACGCCGCTGCGCAGGCGAAAATTTGAGCTGCAGTTGTGGCAGATGTTGGTGCCCGATGCGGCGATCTTCTCGAGATCGCCTTCCGAGAGCCAGACGCCGTGGCCGAGGGTCATCTTGCGGCCCGAGCAGCCCGAAGCGCTCGATGTAGTCGACCGCGGTGCCGGCGCCGCGGCGCTTGCGCATATTCCTTCTGGTAGGCGGTCTCCACCAGATGCATGTGCAGCGGCGCGCCATATTTCTCCGAGCAGCCGGCCAGCATCGTCAGCGCGTCGTCGGAGCACCAGTGCAGGTTCGCCGGCGCCAGCTGCACCTTGACCCGCTCCTTGTTGTGATGCCGCTCGTGCAGATGCTCGAACAGCGCGATCGCGTCCTGGGCGCCGAGCTGGAACCGGTCGAAATGCTTCGCCAGCAGCGGTCGGACATCGTCGGGCACGCGCTTCAGAAAATCCGCGTTCGCCTCGTAGACGAGGTGGTTCTGGTCGCGCAGCGCGAAGCAGTAGGAGACGCGCATGCCGATGTCCTCGTAGGCGCGGATCACCGACTCCGAGCGCTCCTCCACCTGAGGCAGCTTGCCGGCCATCCAGCCGTGGATGTGCTGCACCGTGGTGATGCCCGAGGAAATCATCTCGAAGGCGGAGTAGAGCGTGTCGAGATAGAGATCGAGCTCGCGGCTGACCAGGCGGGTGGCGAACCACAGCTCCAGCGGCATGTCCGGCGAGCCCAGCTGCACCGGCGTCAGCCCCACGTGGTGATGGCCATTGACGAAGCCCGGCAGCAGCACCTGCTCGCCGCTGCCGATCACGGGCACACCGGGGTTGGCGCGGCTGAGATCCGCGAAGCTGCCGATGGCGGCGACGACCCCGTCGCGCTGCAGCACCGCGCCGTCGTCGATCTGCTCCCAGCGATGGCGATCGAGGGCGCGCGTGATGACGTGCTTGCCGCGAATGATCGATGAGGACACTGCCTGCTCCCTTTGAAATGAGCCGTCAGCGTGCGACGGCCATGGTTTCTGCCTCAGACCCGCGAATTCTGGCGGTAGTAGGGCACATGGGCACCGGCCTCATGATACCCGTCATAGAACGCCTTCACATGGGGGAAGACGGATTTCGCCAGCCGGCGGCGCTCCTGCTCCTCGGCGCTGAGCGGACGCTTGAGGATGTCGGAGATCTCGCGCAGGACGGCATCGCGGTCGATCCGCGTGAACCGTCCGTCCTGATAGAGGATCTCGCCGCCAACCATTACTGTCTGCTACACCCGACGTCTTGGCGCGCTGGATCACCGCATCGAGCACCGGCACTTCGCTCGTCGAGATAGGGATAGCTGATCTGCTTCCAGTCGATCAGCACCATGTCGGCGGCCTTGCCGACCTCCAGCATGCCGATGCTCGTGCCGTAGGGCGTCGTTCTGGCGCCGCCCGAGCGTCGCCATGCGGAACACCTGGGCCATGGTCGGGACGCGATCGTCCATGCCGGGCTCGCGATGGGCGCGCAGCACCAGGCGCATCTCCTGCAGCATGTCCTGATCGTCGTTGATGCCGACGTCGTCGAGGCCGATGGCGGTGTTGATGCCCCTCGCCTCCAGCCGGTTGAGCGGCAGCACGCCGCTGCGCAGGCGGAAATTGGAGCTGCAATTGTGGCAGACGCTGGTGCTCGTCGCCGCGAGCTTGTCGAGATCGCCTTCCGAGAGCCAGACGCGCGTGGCCGAGGGTCAGCTTCGGATCCGAGCAGGCCGAAGCGCTCGATGTAGTCGACCGCCGTGCCGCCGCCGCGCCGCCGGGCGTATTCCTTCTGATAGGGCGTCTCGACGAGGTGCATGTGCATGGGAACGTCGTATTTCTCGGCGCGGTCGGCGAGCATCGCCAGGCCCTTGTCGGAGCACCATTGCAGGTTCGCCGGCGCCAGCTGGATCTTGACGCGCGCCTTGTCGTCGTGCCGGGCGTGAAGATGCTCGAAGAGCGCGACAGTCTCCGCCGCCGGCATCTGGAAGCCGCGCGAAATATTTCGCCAGCGAGCGGGCGCAACGTCCGCGGGCACGCGCCGCAGGAATGCGTCGTTGGCCTCGTAGACGAGATGGTTCTGCTCGCGCAGCGCGTAGCAGTAGGAGACCCGCATGCCGACATCCTCGTAGGCGCGGATGATCGCCTCGGCTTCCTCCTCGGTCTGTCTGAGGTCGCCGGGAACCCAGCCGTGCAGGTGCTGCGCCGTGGTGGTGCCGGAGGCCAGCATCTCGAAGGCCGAGTAGAGCGTGTCGAGATAGGGTATCGCGGTCGCGCATGGCGATGCGGGTGACGAACCAGAGCTCCAGCGGCATGTCGGAGATGCCGAGCTGGACCGGCGTCAGGCCGATGTGGTGATGGGCGTTGACGAAGCCCGGCAGCAGCACCTGCTCGCCGGTGCCGACCACCGGCAGCGTCGGGGTTGGCGCGGCGAAGCTCCGCGAAGGCGCCGATCGCGGCGATGATCGCCGTCCTCGCTGCAGCACCGCGCCGTCGTCGATCTGCTCCCAGCGATGGCGATCGAGCGCGCGAGTGATGACGTGTTTGCCGCGGACGATCGAGGAGCTGGCGCGCTCATCTGTTCCCCGTCAGTCCGCCGCGGCCATAGCTCTCCTGCTCGGCGAAGGCGCGATCGACCTCGTCCTGCAGCAGCCGGGTCAGCTCGACGCGCAGCGCCAGCGAGGCCGGCGAGGTCAGGTCGCGCGGCCGCGGCATGTCGATCGGCACGATCGCCTTGATGCGGCCGGGGCGCGCGGTGAACACCACGACCCGGTCGGCCAGCGCGATGGCCTCGTCGATATGATGGGTGACGAACAGCACCGAGGCGTTGCTGGCCGTGCCAGACGTCGAGCAGGAAGCCCTGCATCTTCGCCCGCGTCTGCACGTCGAGCGCGGCGAACGGCTCGTCCATCAGCAGGACCTTCGGCTGCATGGCGAGCGCGCGCGCCACCGCGACGCGCTGGCGCATGCCGCCCGAAAGCTCGTCCGGGCGCTTGTCGATGGCGTCGGACAAGCCCGACCCGCGCCAGCACCTGGCGCGCCACCTCCTTGCGCTTCGCCGCCGGCATGCCGCGGATCGAGAGGCCGAAGCTCACGTTCTGCCAGACGGTCAGCCAGGGAAAGAGCGAGGTCTCCTGGAAGATCAGGCTGCGCTCCGGCGCCGGCGCCTCGACGATCTCGCCGAACGACTAGATCTCGCCCGAGGTCGGCGTCTTCGAGGCCGGCGATCAGATAGAGCAGCGTGCTCTTGCCGCAGCCGGACGGCCCGAGCAGCACCACGAACTCGCCGGCGTCGATGTCGAGATCGATGTCGCGCAGCGCCTCGTGCGCGCGCTCGGTGCCGGCCGCCCAGATCTTGCCGACGCCGCGGCAGACGACCGCGTCCTTCGACGCTGACGGCGATCGCTGAGATCAGCCACCGCTCAGCACCCCTGGCTCTTCGGGCAGCCAATAGAGGACGCGCCGCTGCAGCAGCCGCAGCAGCGAAGTCGAAGGTGAAGCCCAGCACGCCGATGATGACGATGGTGAAGAAGACCAGCGACGGGATTGAAGGTGTTGCGGGCCAGCATGATGACCTGGCCGAGGCCGTAGCCGACGCCGGTCGCCTCGGCGACCAGCACCACCATCCAGGCGCCGAACAGATTGAGACGCAGCACCACCAGCAGCCCCGGCAGGATCGCCGGCATGATCACGCGCGTATAGATCTGCCGCTTGCTGGCGCCCATGGTGCGCGCGACGTTGATGATAGTTGCGGTTGACCGAATCGATCTGGGTGATGGTCGCCAGCATCATGGTGAAGAACAGCGCGATGAACACCATGAAGATCGCCGGCCCGTTGCCGATGCCGAACAGGAAGATCGCCACCGGCAGCCAGGCGACCGGCGATACCGGCGCCAGCAGGGTGACGGTCGGCAGGGTCAGCTTGCTCGAACAGGCGCGTAGTAGCGGATCAGCACGCCGATGCAGAGGCTGGCGACCGAGGCGATGGCGAGCCCGACCAGCACCCGCATGGTCGAGGACACCATCGTGATGACGCACGGCCATCGAAGGGCGTCGGCCCGGCATTCGGATCGACGCCGATCTCCCAGCGCTTGGCGGTGTTGAAGAATCTTCGCCTGGTCGGCGAAGTTGCCGAGGAAAATATGCGGCGGCGGCAGCAGCTCGGGTCGGCCCAGCCGAGTACCCAGCAGAACTCCCAGATGCCGGCGAACAGCCCGATCGACAGCACGCCCAGCCAGATCTTGCGGCCCGTGCTGCCGCCATGAGCGCGATCAGACGTGCACCGAGCACGGGCGAGCCGCTCCGAGCGGCGGCGGCTGCCCGTCGTCGCGCAATCTTGACGCTGACGGCCGCCACGTCAGGCTCAGGCCGACTTGTACTTGAGCTTGCCGTAGAGGTCGGGATTCTCGGCGATCGACCTGCTTCGAGCAAGCGTCCAGTCGATCGCGTCGCGGCCGGGCTTCTTCTTGATGTAGCCCATCTCCATGATCGAATTCGACGCGGTCCAGGATGAACTCCGTCTGGCTGCGCGCGTCGATCGACCGTTGGCTGCTTGCGCCTTGGCGCCGATGCGCGCGTTCTCGATCGAGGTCTTGTAGTAGGTGCCGACCAGCTCGTTCAGCAGCGTCTCCTCGGATCTGCGTCTCGGCATGTACTGCGCCTTCATCATCGCCTTGATGAGCGCCTTGAGCGCTCGTCGGGTCCTTCTTGATCAGGTCGCGTGCGCGCCGCCAGCACGCAGTCGGTATAGCCCGGGCCGTAGATGTCGACGCCGTCGGACAGCATGACCGCGCCCTTCACGTCGTTGCAGCAGCGCCGAGCCGTAGGGCTCGATGGTGCAGATCGATGTCGATCGCGCCGGCCTTGAACGCCTCGACCGCCTCGGGCGTGTTGCCCATGTAGCGGACGTTGATGTCCTTGAAGGCGACGCCGTGCTTCTTCAGCCAGTCGTAGGGCAGCACCTCGAGCGTATCGATCTGGAACGTGCCGAGCGTCTTGCCCTTGAGCTTCTCGGGCGTGTCGAGGCCCGGCTGGGCGACGATGAAGCACGCCCTGGATGCCGCCGCCGGCGACGATCTTCACCGGCGCGCCGGCGTCGTAGAGCGCCATGAAGTTCGTGTAGGGCATCAGCGCTGACGTCGACCTGCCCGGTGCCGAGGAACGTCACCTGATCGGCGAAGGACGGCGTATTGACGAATTCGAGCGTGAGGCCGTCCTCCTTCGCGAGCTGGCGCGCGTGGGTGATGAAGAAGGCGACGTTGCAGAAGCCGTTGCCGTGCGTGCCCTTGACGGTCGAGGCCGCATGGGCACTGCCGGGAAGCCCATCATCCCGGCGGGCACCGCCATCGCGATCGTTCCCGCCGCGCTCGATTTCAGGAATGACCGGCGATTGAGCGTGGGACCTCCAGCGCTGGTCAGGCCGCGAATGCCGTGATGATCACACATAGAGCACCTCCTCTCCTGTTATCCGCTCGCCCGCGTCATGACGGTCGCTGATAGCGGTCGACGCACAGCGCGGCAGTCCACAACGTGCAACAGACATGCCAGATCCGGTCGGCGCGCCGATCGACCCTCTTCACGTCGACGCGAACGCCGACACGGCGGCGATCACACACCTCGGGATCGGCACGATCCTTGCGACGAGGGGCACACGGACGGAGTGAGAACGCGGCGCGCCGCGAGCACAGAACGCGCCGCGACGGGAGAAAGGGAATGGTGCGATTCCATCACTTTAAGCGACACCGTCGCGCGGCTTGGCGGCGCGGTGTGCGGAATTCCGCCGGCCATGCGCGGCTTCTCGCGGCACCGGTGGCGGGACCAGCGACGCGGCGGATTACGCTCGATCGCAGGGCGCGCACCGGCATCGACATCGCGCCGGAGAGGGTGGATCGCGGGCGCTCGCTCCCTGCAGAAGCCGCCGGTCGGGCGATCTATCCTGTATACAAACTGACCAATTGTATACAGGATGCCCAGGATTCGATCATGCGGCCGCGCGCTCGCACGGGCGGGGAATGTCGCAGCGCCGGCGAATCAAGGGATGGAGGATCTTGAGTGCCGTCACTACCAAGTAAGCGAAGCGCCGGAGAGTCCGCCTCGATCGATCAAGGTCGGCTTGGCGTCTGGGCGGGGCTTGCGAGCGATCCGATCGCGGACGCGGTGCAGGAGGCGATCTGCGAAGGGCGGCTTCCGGCGGGAACCCGGCTCGGCGAGGAGGAGCTCTGCCGCATCTTCGGCGTGAGCCGCACCCTGGTGCGCCAGGCGCTGCAGCGCCTGGGCTTCGCCGGTCTCGTCACCCTGCGGCCCAACCGCAGCGCCTTCGTCGCCTCGCCGACCCTCGACGATACGGCTGCGGCCTATGCGGCGCGGCGCCTCATCGAGGGCGACATCATCGCCGAGGCGACGCGCCACTGCACCGCCAACGACATCCGCACGCTCCGCGCTCACCTGAAGGCGCAGGCGGAAGCCCAGGCACGCGGCCAGCGCAGCCAGCTGCTGCGCCTCCTTGGCGAGTTCCACCTGATCATTGCCGATATCGGCGGCAATGCCATTCTCGGTGATTTCGTGCGCCAGCTGGTGCCGCGCACCACCCTCAGCCTGGCCCTCTTCGAGCGGCGCGACCTGCCCTCCTGCGCCCTCGACGAGCATCGCCGCCTCATCGACCTCATGGCGAAGGGCGATCCCAAGGCGGCGGCGCAGGCGATGCGCCGGCATCTCTCCAGCGATTTCGGCCGCCTGGCGGTGAAGCAAACCGCCGAGCCCGTGGTGAACCTCGCCGTGGCGCTCAGAATGCCAGAGGTGGCGAAATGACGACCCTCCTGGTCATCAACGGCAACACCACCCAGGCAATCACCGACCGCGTCGCGGCGACGGCGCGCGCCTTCAGCACGCCCGGCACCGTCATCAAGGCGGTGACCGCGGAGACCGGACCGCGAGTGATCTCGACGCGGACGGAGAACCTGCTGGGCGGCCATGCGGTGCTGTCGCTGGCGGCACGCCATCACGCCGGCTGCCACGCGGTGGTAATCGCGGTCGCCTCCGATACCGGTCTGCGCGCGGTCCGCGAGGCGCTGCCGATTCCGGTGACCGGCATCACCGAGGCGGCACTCCTCACCGCCTGCACGCTCGGCGACGGCTTCGGCTTTCTTGCCATCGGCCGGCGCGGCGCGGGCATATATCGCGAGGTCATTGCCGGCTACGGGCTCGCCACGCGCATGGCCGCCTTCAAGGCGATCGATCTGCCGCCGGAGGCGTTTCTCGCGCCATCGGGCGCGGCGGAGCCGATCCTGACGGCAATCTCCGAGCTCGCGGAGGCGGGCGCCGATGCCGTCGTCATCGGCGGCGCCGCCTTCGCCGGGCTCGGGCGGCAGCTGCAGGACCGCGCGCCGATCCCGATCCTCGACGGCGTCGGCTGCGCGGTGCGCCTCGCCGAGATGCTGGCGGCGCTGGCGCCGCCGAAGCCGAAGAGCGGTGGCTACGCCGCGCTGCCGCCGCGCGAGCTGATCGACGTCGATCCCGCGATTGCCGCGCTGTTCAAGCCCCGGGAATGATCCCGCCATCGGAGAGAGAAGATGAGCAAGACCGCCGTGAAGAAGCACCTGCGCCTGACCCACGAGGGCGCCTTGATGATCCTCGAGGCCGCGGTGGCGAAGGCGACGACGATGGGCGTTCCCGCAATGCATCGCGGTGGTGGATGACGGCGGCAATCTCCTGGCCTTCCTGCGCATGGACGGGATCAAAGTTCCTCAGCATCGACACCGCGCTCCGCAAGGCGGTGACCGCCGTGTCGGGCCGCGTCGCCCACCGGCGGCGTGCCGGCCGATGTCGAGATGAAACTGGCCATCGGGACGTCGGGCAAGCTCACCAATCTCAAGGGCGGCGTGCCTATCGCCGTCGACGGCATGGTGATCGGCGGCATTGGCGTCGGATCCGGCACCGGCGACCAGGATCTCGAGGTCGCCAAGGCCGGCCTCGCCGCGATCGAGGGCGCGTCGCTGTGACATGGCCGGCACCTACGACCGCGACCTCGTGGGCTACGGCGCCCATCCGCCGGATCCGAAATGGCCCGGCGGCGCGCGGATCGCGATCAACTTCGTGATGAACTACGAGGAGGGCTCGGAGCCCTCGGTGCAGGACGGCGAGGGCCAGACCGAGACCGGCCTCACGGAATTCCACGGCGCCGACACCGGCGTCCGCGGCCGCGACCTCGCCGGCGAGGGCATGTTCGACTATGGCAGCCGCGTCGGCTTCTGGCGCGCTGCTGCGATTGTTCCAGGAGCGCAAGCTGCCGCTCACGGTGTTCGGCTGCGCGCTTGCCGTCGAGCGCAATCCCGCGGCGGCGCAGGCGATCCGGGAAGCCGAGCTCGACGTCTGCTGCCACGGCTGGCGCTGGGTGAAGCATTACCTGCTCTCCGAGGAGCAGGAGCGCGAGCACATCCGCCTCGCCGTCGCCTCGCTGCAGAAGACGGTCGGCGAGCGGCCGCTCGGCTGGTACTGCCGCTACGGACCCAGCGTGAACACGCGGCGGCTGGTGGTCGAGGAAGGCGGATTTCTCTACGACTCCGACGCCTATGACGACGAGCTGCCGTACTGGACGACCGTCGGAGGCAAGCCGCATCTCGTCGTCCCCTACTCGCTCGTGAACAACGACGGAAAATTCGCCAGCGGCACCTTCGGCACCGCCGACGATTATTTTCAGTTCCACAAGGACGCCTTCGACATGCTCTACCGGGAAGGCCGGACGCAGCCGAAGATGATGTCGGTGGGCCTGCACATGCGCCTCATCGGCCATCCCGCGCGGGCGGCGGGGCTGGAGCGGTTTCTCGACTACGTCCAGGGATTCGACGGTGTCTGGGTCGCGCGGCGGCTCGACATCGCCAGGCATTGGATGAGCGTCCATCCCTATCAACCGGCAACCGCAAGCAAGGGGAAGACATGAGCGAGGGCTGCGCCGTTACTGGACTGTTTCATGTGCTGGTCAAGACCAACGACCTCGCCCAGACCCTGAAGTTCTACAAGGACGTCCTCGGCATGCGCGAGGCGAAGCGGCCGCCCTTTGGCTTTGCCGGCGCCTGGCTCGCCTGCTCGACGCCGGCCGGCGACATCATTATCCACGTCTGGTCCGACGGCCCCGCCTTCGGCAAGAGCGGCGTCTCGCCCTATGGCACCGCCACCATCGACCACGTCTCCCTGACCGCCATCGGCCACGAGGGGTTCCGCAGCCGGTTCAAGAAGACACGGCCTGCCCTGGCGCGAGTTCATCATCCCCGAGACGACGCTCTGGCAGCTCTTCGTCTACGATCCCAGCGGCGTGCAGATCGAGCTCACGTTCGACAGCAATGGCGAGGCCGAGCCGCACGGGCCGATCGCGCCGGAGCATCTCTATACGCCCGGCGAGATGTTCTTCGACCGCGAGACCTATCCCAGGCTCTAGGAGCGATCGAGGGCATGACTTCGTCCGACCGCGGGACACGCGATTTTCTCGGCTACGGCGGGCGGCCGCCGGATGTGCGCTGGCCGAAAGACGCGCGGGTCGCGGTCTCGTTGGTGGTCAACGTCGAGGAAGGCGCCGAGCTCGCCATCAGCCAGGGCGACGCGCGGAACGAGCGGGTCTACGACATCGTCGAGGAAGTCGTGGGTGCGCCGGATCCCTGCATGGAATCCCATTTCGAGTATGGGACGCGCGCCGGATGGTGGCGGATCATGGAAGTCTTCGAGCGCCACGGCGTCGCCGCGACCCTGAACGCCTGCGGGCGGGCGATCGAGCTCTCGCCGTGGCTGGCGCGGGACGCGGTGGCGCGCGGCCACGAGGTCGCCTGCCACGGCTGGCGCTGGGAGCGGCACTCGGAAATGACCGAGGCGCAGGAGCGCGAGATCATCGCCCGCGCGGCGTGCGCCATCGAGGCGGCCTGTGGCGAGCGGCCGGTCGGATTCCACACCCGCTCCGCCCCTTCGGTTCACACCCGGCGCCTCCTCGTGGAGGACGGCGGCTTTCTCTACGACAGCAACAGCTACAATGACGACGTGCCCTATGTCGTAGGCGTGGGCGGGCGCGATCACATGGTGCTGCCCTACGCCTTCGACACCAACGACATGCGCTTCCAGAACGGCGGCGGCTTCGTGCTGGCCGAGGACTTTGCGCGCTATTGCATCGCCGCCTTCGACCAGCTCTGGGAAGAAGGCGCCGCGGCACCGTGCATGATGACCGTCGGCCTCCACCTCCGCATCATCGGGAGGCCCGGCCGCATCGGCGGGTTGACCGCCTTTCTCGACCACGTCCGCCGCAAAGGCGGCGCCTGGTTCGCTCGCCGGGACCAGATCGCCCGCCACTGGCGCGCCGCCGTCGGATTGCCGGAGTGGCGCCCTCGCTGACGCGCCGCGGCTCAGGCGCCCCAGACGTCCCGGAGGACGCGCAGCCAGTTTTCGCCCATCACCTTGCGGATCCGGCGCTCGGGCCAGCGCGCCTTCTCCATCGCCGCGGTCAGGTTCGGGAAATCGCCGATGCGGCGGATGCCCGCGGGGTTGACGACCTCGCCGAACGCCACCAGCTCGCGGGCGTAGCCTTTGTCATGGGTCAGCCACTGGAAGAAGTCGGCGCCCTGGTCCTGGGTGAAATCGGTACCGATCCCCACCTGATCCTCGCCGGCGACGGAGATGACGTGATCGATCGCCGCGATATAGTCGTCCACCGTGGCGTTGCTGCCGCGGGCCAGGAACGGCGGGAACATGGTGACGCCGACGAAGCCGCCGTGCTCGACGATGAAGCGGATCTCGGCGTCGGACTTGTTGCGGGGATGCGCTTTCAGCGCCGCCGGCGCGATATGGGTATAGGCGACCGGCTTCTTGGACGTCAGGATCACGTCCCGCGACGTCACCGCGCCGACATGGCTCAGGTCGCAGAGGATGCCCACGCGATTCATTTCCGCCACCACCTCGCGGCCGAAATCGCTGAGCCCGCCGTCGTGGGATTCGTAGCAGCCGGTACCGACGAGGTTCTGGGTGTTGTAGGCCATCTGCACCGCGCCGACGCCGAGCTCCTTGAAGAGCTGGATGTAGCCGAGCTGATCCTCGAACGCGCTGACGTTCTGGAAGCCCAGGATGATCCCGGTCTTGCCGGCTTCCTTGGCGCGGCGGATGTCGGCGGTGGTGTGGACGGGAAGGATGAGGTCCGCGTTCTCGCGGAAAAACCACTTCCACTCCGCGATGTTGCGCATGGTGCCGGCAAAGCCTTCCCACACCGAGCAGGTGCAGTTGGCGGCGCTGAGCCCGCCGCGGCGCATGTCCTCGAAGACGGCGCGGCTCCATTTCGAGATGATGAGTCCATCGATCACGATCATGTCGTCATGGAGTGTGGTCATGCCTGCGCTCCGTCAATCGCTCTGCGGGCGAGCGTAGAGCTTCCGCCGCCACCCGGTCGAGCCTAGAGTTCATCCCTCGCACAAGCGCCATCGCGCCGCTGCGCCGGGAGGAGACATGTCGAACCCACTGCCCGTTCCCGTCGAGGTCGACGCCGAGACCGGCATCTGGTCCGTCGACGGCCAGGCGATGGTGCTGGTGCCGCGGCACTTCTGGGCCTTCGTGCAGATGGAATGCGAGCGCCGCTTCGGCGCCGATGCCACCCGTGACGTCTATCACGAGGCCGCCTATCGGGCGGCGCGGCTCTGGTGCGAGCGCGAGGCGAAGACGCACGGCCTCTCCGGCGTCGAGGTGTTCCGCCACTACCTCGCGCGCATGAGCCGGCGCGGCTGGGGCCTGATGACCATCGAGGCGGTGGATCCCGCTGCGGGTACCGCGCGCATCCGCGTCGATCACTCCGCTCTGGTGGCGGAATATGGTCCGCACGCGGGGCGGCGCGTCTGCTACTGGTTCGGCGCCGCCTTCACCGGTGCCATGGACTACGTGGCGGATCAGGCGGGCGGCAAACTCGCCCTCACGGCGGAGGAGATCCAATGCGGCGCCGAGGGCGCGCCCTGCTGCCGCTTCGAGGTCCGGCCAGCCTGCTAGAGCCTTATCGGTTCTGATTGAATCAGAACCGCGCTCTAGTTTTTTGTTTGAGCATGATCTTTTCCGAAAACCGGCCTCCACTTTTCGGGATCATGCTCTAGGCGCGAACACCAGCAACCCGCACTGCCGTCGGCCATACCATCGTGTTTACGTAAAATAAACTACCCACGGTAGAAAATCCAAAATTCGAAAATCCGATTGGTGTGCAGGTCCGATACGACCGCTGCGCGCAACGGGAAACAGTCTGACGAGGAGAGGCGCGCGTCATGGTAAGGCAACCTGCAACACACCGGATCGCCATCCGCATGGATTTCCGGCACGACGACGATCTCGGCTGCGTCCTGGAAGTCGATACCGAGGAGAAGGGCCAGTTCGTCGTGCATTTCCCGGAAGCGCAGGTGTGGAAGCTGCTGAGCCAGCTCATGCAGGTGGAAACCATCCTTCGCGGCGCGCGGGCGCAGCGGCGGCGCAAGCCGGCGCCGGAAGGCAAATCCGCGCACGGCCGGCCGGTCGCCGTTCACTCATAATCCGGCTCGACGACGCCCGGGATTGATCCGGGTGGATCAGAGCTTCCTGACCTCGCACAAATACGACCGGTGCGAGGGCACGCCGCTCACGGGATCGACGGCGTCCGAGCTGATGGCGGCGTTGTAGTTGGCGCTGTCAGGCCCGACCGCCGCGTAGCCGGGCAATCCGAGCTCGCGGCATTCCTGCCACCAGCCATGCTGGCCCGACACCACGCGCGGATCGAGACTGGCGCGGAGATGCGCGCGGGCGCGGATCTTGCCATGCGGCGTCGCGATCTCGACCCAGTCGTCCTCGGCGATGGCGCGCGCCGCCGCCGCCGCGGGATGAATCTCCACCGACGGATCCGGCACCTGCTTGCGCAGCCGCGGCAGGTTGCGATGCTGACTGTGGCAGTACTGCGTGACCTTGGCGCAAGTGAGCACCAGGGGAAAGCGCTCGGCCAGATCGGGCCGGCTCACCGGTCCGGTCATGGGCTCCACGAACTCCGGCAGCGGCGGCAATCCGTGCTCCAGGAATAGCTGCGAATAGACCTCGACCTTGCGGGTGGGCGTGGCGAAGCCCGGGGCCGCGCCGGTGCCGTCGCCGGCGTATTTCCGGTAGCGGGTCTTGAGCGGCACGCGCACGCCCTCGGGATGCTGGCGCAGCGTCTCCAGAGCGATGCCCGACGGCGCCAGGATGTGGCGATACCCGGCGTCGAGGTCGCCGTTCCAGAACTGGGCACCGAATCCCAGGCGCTGGGCGAGATCGAACACGATGGCGCTGTCCGGCCGCGCCTCGCCGCGCGGCGCCACCACGGGCTGGCGCAGCTGGACCAGCTCCTCCGCCGACTGCGTCACCTCGAATCCGACGCGCAGGCCCTCGCGCTCCCAGGCGCTGGCGGCGGGCAGCACGATGTCCGCCATCTCGGCGGTGGGGTTCATGGTGAGATCGGTGTGGAGATAGAAATCGAGTTGGCCGAGCGCCGCCTTCGCCCGCGCGCCGTCGGCATGAGAGACCATCAGGTTCGCGCCGAAGCCCACGAGGCCATGCACGGGATAGGGCTTGCCGGTCAGGACCGCGTCATAGAAATCCCGGCCGGTGACCCAGCCGCTGCGCGGCGGGCCCAGCGGCCGCGCGTCGAGGCCGATCGTCTTGGCGCGCTGGGATTTCGCCATCAGCTCGACGCCGCGCACGTCGTTGACGGGGATGCGGTCGAAGCCGACGTTGCCGCCGGGCGCATCGAAGCTGCCAGTCATCGCGCAGATCAAGGCGATCGCGCGGTCGGTCTGCGTCGCGTTCGTGTGCTGGCCGACCCCGGTCCAGCCGTAGTAGCAGACGGGGCCGCTCTCGTGCAGCATCCGCGCCATGGCGCGGACCTGCTCGGCGCCGATCCAGCAGATCTCGGCGACGCGCTCAGGCGAGTAGGTGTCGCAGAGCGCGCGGAATTTCTCCAGCGCGGTCGGACAGGCGAGACGCCCGGATCTCGTGTCGATCGCGTGGATGCCGAGCAGCGCCGGCCGCGCCGCGGCGGATTCATAGGCGCCGGCGCCGGGGTCGTAGAGCACCGGCCGGTCACGCGCCTCGTCCCACGCCACGAGATGACGGGAATCGCCGCCGGCGGAGATATCCGCGGCGGTCAGGAAGCGGCCGGTCGTGGGATGCAGCAGCAGCGGGCCGTTGCTCCAATCGCGCATGAAATCGCGGTCGTACCAGCCCTCCTTCAGCATCACGCCGGCGACGCCCAGCGCCAGCGCGCCATCGCTGCCGGGCCTGACGCGGAGCCAGAGATCGGCCTTGTTGGCGAGGCCCGCCTGGCGCGGATCGACGACGATGAGCCCAGCGCCGCGCGCCTTCGCCGCCGCGGCGCCGGTGGCGTGGGTGAGCCAGGAGGTGCTGGGATTGTGGCCCCAGAGCAGCACGCAGCCGGTGTTCGCGAAATCGAGCGACGTCACGCCGACGCCAAAGGTGTAGGCGCGCGCGTGATCCTTGTGCCAGTTGCAGAGCTCCGTGGAGTAGACCCAGTTCGGGCTGCCGAAGGCGTTGATGAGGCGCTCGATCCAGAGAATGCTGTCGGAGATGCCGGTGGCGCTGGGCGAGGTCACCGCGAAGGCGACGCTCTCGGCGCCGCTCTGGTCGCGAAGCCGGCCGAGCTCGCGCGCGGAGGTGGCCAGCGCCTCGTCCCAGCCGATGCGCTGCCAGCCCGGATCCGGATCGCCCTTCGGGCGCGTGCGCTTCAGGGGATAGAGCAGACGGTCGCCGCTGTAGACCAGCTCCGGCGCCGCCCGGCCCTTGATGCAGAGCGCGCTGCCGGTGGGATGATCGGGATCGGCCTCGACCTTGATGAGACGACCGTTCTCTGCCGTCGAGATGCAGCCGCAGCGCGAGCGGCAGAGCGCGCAGTAGCCGCGCACTTTCAGCGTCGTGCTTCCCTCCGGCATGCCGGACTCCGATGGCGAAATCTGCCGGCTACTCTCTCAGATGCCACCGCCGCCGGCAATCCGCGGCAGCCGGCCAGGCAAGGTTCAGGCGCTGGCTTTCAACCGCTTGGCCTCGTGCTCGTGATGGCAGTTCTCGATGCGCTCCATATGCTGCTGTCCCCATTCGCATAGCGGCGCCAGCGCGTCGCAAAGCGAATGGCCAAACGTGGTCAGCGCATACTCGACCCGCGGCGGCACTTCCTTGTAGTCCTTCCGCGTCACGATGCCGTCCGCCTCCATCTCCTTCAGGTGCTGGATCAGCATCTTCTCGCTGATGCCGGGGATCTGCCGGCGCAGCTCGCCGAAACGATGGGGCGCCGAGCGCAGGGGCCAGAGGATCAGCACCTTCCACTTGCCGCCGACCACCTCGAGCGCGGCCTCGAGGCCGCAGTTGTACTGCTTGCGCGGGTCCGTCTTCACCATTTCGCGATCTCCTCCCTGACCTCGCAATTTTTCATACTTACCGGGAGGTGGGTACTTGTCGGGTGGAAATCAAGTCCGATATCACCCGGTCTGGGCGCCCTTCGCGGGTGCGGGAAGAGCCTGAAAGTAGTGGGGATTTCACAGTCATGAGTGTCAATCGCCGAAGCCGCCGCTTTGTCCTGGGAAGCACCCTTCTCGCCCTGATCGCCGTTGGCGGCGCCTATTGGGCGTGGGGCCCGCAGCTCGTCAGCGGAAATGCGAAGGCGGCCCCGGCCGCCCCGCCGCCGGTCTCGGTGACGGTTCGGACCCTGAAGCCACAGAAGGTGCGCGTGTGGTCGGAATTCTCCGGCCGCCTCCATGCAGTCGATTCCGCGGAGATCCGCCCCGAGGTCGGCGGCCGCATCACCGAGGTGCAGTTCGAGGACGGCCAGACCGTCAAGGCCGGCGACGTCCTCTTCGTCATCGATCCCCGACCTTACGAGGCGGCGGCGGCGAAGGCGCGGGCGGATCTCGCCTCGGCCCAGGCCAACGCGAACCTCGCCAAGATCGAGCTCGACCGCGCCGCCGGGATGCTGCGCGCCCAGGCCATTTCGCAGAGCATCTACGATGGGCGCGCCAACGCGGCCCGGGTCGCCAACGCCGCGATCGACGCCGCCGATGCGACGCTCAAGCAGGCCGAGATCGACCTCGATCACGCCTATGTCAAGGCGCCGATCTCCGGCCGCGCCAGCCGCGCGGAGATCACGCTCGGCAATCTGGTGCAGCCGGGCCCGAATGCGCCGCTGCTCACCACGATCGTCTCGAACCAGTCCATCTATGCGGATTTCGAGGTCGACGAGCTCACCTATCTGGAAAGCATCCGCTCCGTCGCCAAGCGGCGCGAGGACGAGCGCCAGATACCGGTGCGGCTCTCGGTGCAGGGCGACACCGACCGCGTCTATCGCGGCCACATCTATAGCTTCGACAACCGCATCAACCCCGCCACCGGCACGATCCGCGCCCGCGCCAAGTTCGACAATGCGGACGGCATGCTGGTGCCGGGCATGTTCGTGTCGGTGAAGCTGGCGGACGCCGCCGAGCAGGAAGCGCTGATGATTCCCGACCGCGCCGTGGGCATTCGATCAGAGCAAGAAGTTCGTCTATGTCGTGGCCGACGGCAACAAGGTCACCTATCGCCCGATCGAGCTCGGCAAGCCCGTGGGATCCGAGCGCATTGCGCTCAGCGGCGTCGAGGCCGGCGACCGCGTGATCGTCGACGGCGTGCAGCATGTCCGGCCCGATGCCGTCGTCGACCCGAAGGAAGCCGCACCGAACAGCCGTCAGCAGGCGGCATCGCTGTCGACCTCCAGCAGCAACTGAGCTCTCCCGTACCTCCCATGAATCTCTCCCGGTTCTTCATCGACCGGCCGATCTTCGCCGGCGTGATCTCGGTCGTCATCTTCCTCGCCGGCCTGATCTCGCTGATCCAGCTGCCGATCTCGGAATATCCCGAGGTCGTGCCGCCGTCCGTGGTGGTGCAGGCGCAGTTTCCCGGCGCCAATCCCAAGGTGATCGCCGAGACCGTGGCGACGCCGCTGGAGGAGCAGATCAACGGCGTCGGAGAACATGCTCTACATGTTCTCGCAGGCCTCGTCGGACGGCAAGCTGACGCTGACCGTCACGTTCAAGCTCGGCACCGATCCCGAACCTGGCCCAGGAGCTGGTGCAGAACCGCGTCAACCAGGCGCTGCCGCGCCTGCCCGACGTCACCCGGCAATCTGGGCGTCACCACCACCAAGAGCTCGCCCGACCTCACGATGGTGGTGCATCTGACCTCGCCCAACGGCCGCTACGACATGCTCTACCTGCGCAACTACGCGGTGCTCAACGTCAAGGATCAGCTCGCCAAGATCCAGGGCGTCGGCAGCGTGCAGCTCTTCGGCTCCGGCGACTACGCCATGCGCATCTGGCTCGATCCGCAGAAGGTCGCCGAGCGCGGCCTGACGCGCCGGCGACGTCGTCGCCGCGATCCGCGCAGCCAGAACGTGCAGGTGGCGGCCGGCGTCATCGGCGGCCCGCCCTACAGCAGCGGCGTCGAGCTGCAGCTCCCGATCAACGTCGCAGGGCCGGCTGACCGACGCCGAGCAGTTCGGCGAGATCATCGTCAAGCGCGACGATTCCGGCGCCGTCACGCGGCTGAAGGACGTGGCGCGCATCGAGATCGATGCCGCCGAATACGGCGCTGCGCTCGCTGCTCGACAACAAGCCGGCGGTCGCCATCCCGATCTTCCAGTCGCCCGGCTCCAACGCCATCGAGATCTCGAACCAGGTCCGCGAGACCATGGCGGAGCTGAAGAAGAATTTCCCCGAGGGCGTCGACTACCCCATCGTCTATGACCCGACGGTGTTCGTGCGCGGCTCGATCGAGGCGGTGGTCCACACCCTGCTGGAAGCGCGTGGCGCTGGTGGTGCTCGTGGTCATCGTCTTCCTGCAGACCTGGCGCGCCTCGATCATCCCGCTGGCTGGCGGTGCCGGTGTCGATCGTCGGCACCTTCGCGGTCATGTTCGCCTTCGGCTTCTCCATCAACGCGCTGTCGCTGTTCGGGCTGGTGCTGGCCATCGGCATCGTGGTCGACGACGCCATCGTCGTGGTGGAGAACGTCGAGCGCAACATCGAGGCGGGCCTCAGCCCCGCGCGACGCGGCGATCAAGGCGATGGGCGAGGTGACGAGCCCGATCATCGCCATCGCGCTGGTCCTGTGCGCGGTGTTCGTGCCGATCGCCTTCATCAGCGGCCTGACCGGCCAGTTCTATCGCCAGTTCGCGCTCACCATCGCCTTCTCGACGGTCATCTCCGCCTTCAACTCGCTGACGCTTCGCCCGGCGCTGGCGGCGCTGCTGCTGAAGGGCGCACGACGCGCCCAAGGACCGGCTTGACGCGCATCGATGGACACGCTGTTCGGCGGCTTCTTTCGCCGCTTCAACCGCGTCTTCCATCGCGGCTCGGAGAACTACGGCCGCGGCGTGAACGGGACGCTGCGGCACAAAGCGCTGGCGCTCGGCGTCTATGCGCTGCTGCTGGGCGGTGCCTATCTCGGTTCCAGCTGGTGCCGCCGGGCTTCGTGCCGGCGCAGGACAAGCAGTATCTGGTCGAGCTTCGCGCAGCTGCCGGATGGCGCGTCGCTCGACCGCACCGAGGCGGTCATCCGTCAGATGTCCGACATCGCCCTGAAGGAGCCCGGCGTCGAGAGCGCGGTGGCGTTCCCGGGCCTGTCGATCAACGGCTTCATCAACAGCTCCAGCGCCGGCATCGTCTTCGTCACGCTCAAGCCCTTCGAGGAGCGCAGATCGCCGGCTCTCTCGGGCTTCGCCATCGCGCAGAAGCTGCAAGCAGAAATTCGCCGGCATCAAGGACGCCTTCATCGCGATCTTCCCGCCGCCGCCGGTCCAGGGCCTCGGCACCATCGGCGGCTTCAAGCTGCAGGTCGAGGATCGCGGCGATCTCGGCTACGAGGCGCTCGACGCGGTCATGAAGCAGGTGGTCGCCAAGGCGCGCCAGAACCCGGCGCTCGCCGGCGTCTTCACCAGCTACGAGATCAACGTGCCGCAGCTCTACGTCGATCTCGACCGCACCAAGGCACGCCAGCTCGGCGTCAACGTGCAGGACGTGTTCGACACGCTGCAGATCTATCTGGGCTCGCTCTACGTCAACGACTTCAACCACTTCGGCCGCACCTACCAGGTCATCGCCGCAGGCGGACGCGCCGTTCCGCTCGCAGCCCGACGACATCCTGCGGCTCAGGACGCGCAACGCCGACGGGCAGATGGTGCCGCTGGGCGCGATGCGTGACGGTCTCCGACACCACCGGCCCCGAGAGCGCCATGCGCTACAACGGCTTCCGCTCGGCCGACCTCAACGGCGGCCCGGCGCCGGGCTATTCCAGCGGCCAGGCGCAGGCAGGCGATCGCCAAGATCCTCAAGGAGACCCTGCCGCAACGGCATGCAGCTTCGAGTGGACCGAGCTCACCTACCAGCAGATCCTCGCCGGCAACACCGCCATCATCGTGTTCCCGCTCTGCGTGCTGCTGGTGTTCCTGGTGCTGGCGGCGCAGTACGAAAGCCTGTTCGCTGCCGCTGGCGATCATCCTGATCGTGCCGATGTGCCTGCTCTCGGCCATCGCGGGCGTGTGGCTCACGCGGCGGCGACAACAACATCTTCACCCAGATCGGCCTCTTCGTGCTGGTCGGCCTCGCCTGCAAGAACGCGATCCTGATCGTCGAGTTCGCCCGCGAGCATCGAGAGCGCATGGCCGCAGCACCGTTGCCGCCGCCATCGAGGCGGCCCGGCTGCGGCTGCGCCCGATCCTGATGACGTCGCTTCGCCTTCATCATGGGCGTGGTGCCGCTGGTGCTGTCCACCGGCGCCGGCGCCGAGATGCGTCACGCCATGGGCGTGGCGGTGTTCTCCGGCATGCTCGGCGTCACCTTCTTCGGCCTGTTCCTCACGCCGGTCTTCTACGTGCTGCTGCGCGCCCTCGAGAACCGCATCACCGGGCGTGCGTTGGTTCCCGCCGCCGCGGAGTGACGGCGACTATCCGAGGCGGCGACGATAGAGCGCGATGAGCCGCTCCCAATGACGCTCGGCGGCGGGCTTGTCGTAACACCAGCGCCCGGGAAAGGCGAAGCCGTGGTGGACGCCGGGATACATTTCGAGTTCGCCGGCAGCACCTGACCGGCTGAACAAGCCGCGCAGCTCCTCCACCATCGGCAGCGGCGCCAGCTCGTCATGCTCGGCGCAGGCGATATAGAGCTCGCCCTTCGCCTTAGCCAATGTCAGATGCGGGCTCTCCACCGCGTCGCTCACCAGCCAGGTCCCGTAATAGGAAGCGGCGGCGGCGACACGGTCGGGATAGCGCGCCGCGGCGGCCAGAGCGTAGGGACCGCTCATGCAATAGCCGTGGCAGCCGACCAGCCCCTTTTTCACGTCCGCCCGACCATCGATGAAGGCGAGCATGGCGGCGACATCGTCCATGACCGGCGGAATCGTCATCTTGGTGCGGACGGCCCTCATCCGCGTGTGCTCGGCGCTGCCCTTCTCCAGCACATCCGGCCCATACTTGGTATCGCGGCCGGCGCGGTAATAGAGATTGGGCAGCAGGACGACATAGCCCGAGGCGCCGAGCCGGCGCGCCATGTCGTAGAGCTCCTCGCGGATGCCCGGCGCGTCCATCAGGAAGAGCACGGCCGGATGCGGACCGCCGCGCTCGGGACGGCAGATGAAAGTCTCCATCGCCCCGTCCTTGGTGGTGATGTCGAGCGCTTCTTCGATCATGGGAATGCCTCATCGAGTGATGCTACATGCAATTGTGCAGCAATTGCATGTAGTTGTCGCCCAGGAAGAGGAGATCGGTCCGCCCGGAGAGCTATCGCGAGCCCGGCCCTATCCACGAGGTCAGCGGGACGCGCCGGGCCGGGAATGCCCGCCTTGCGATGGATCAAGGGTCGCGGCGGGCAATGTAAGGTATCTTGCGCATCGTTCCCCCGCATTTGACCCGAGATCGGCGGCAGGATGGTCATTCCCGATCACAAGCACGGCCTGAGCGTCCTTGCCAGGTTCCGGCATCCGCCACTGGCGGCTACGGAGGGCGTCGCCGCCAGTGGCGGAACCCTTGGCGAATTCGCCTGCCTCTCGCCGGAGGAGGCGGTGCAGCGATTGCACAGCGCGACCGCCGGCCTCGCTCCCGACGAGGCGGAGCAGCGGTTGCGGGCGGTCGGCCTCAACCAGGTGGCACACGAGGCGCGCCACACGATCCTCGGCGAGCTCGTCAGCAGATCGATCAATCCGCTGAACCTGCTCCTGCTGTCGCTGGCGGCGGCGTCCTACTTCCTCGGCGATCAGCGCGCCGCGATCGTGATCGCCGTGATGGTTGTCCTCAGCGTCTCGCTCGGCTTCCTGCAGGAGCACCGCTCGAACAAGGCCGCGGATGATCTGCGACGGATGGTGCTGATCAAGGCGACCCTTCGCCGGCGAGGATCCGGCACGCAAGACCATGTCGACGTCCCGATCGAGCAGATCGTGCCCGGCGACATCGTCCTGCTGTCCGCCGGCGACATGATCCCCGCCGACCTGCGGCTGATCTCCGCCAAGGATCTCTTCGTCAACCAGTCGGCGCTCACCGGCGAGGCGATGCCGCTCGAGAAGGTCGCGCGCGCCCATGCCGGCACGGCCGAGACGCCTTTCGATCTGCCGAACATCTGCTTCATGGGCAGCGCCGTCGTCAGCGGCATCGGCTGCGGCGTCGTGGTGCTCACGGGAGGCCGGACCGCCTTCGGCCATGTCGCGCGCACGATCGCCGCGCGGCGCGTGCTGACCAGCTTCGACAAGGGCATCACCCGGTTCACCTGGCTGATGTTCGGCCTCATCCTGGTGATGGTCCCGCTGGTCTTCATGATCAACGGCCTGACCAAGGGCGATTGGTTCGAGGCGCTGCTTTTCGCGGTGGCCGTGGCGGTCGGGCTCACGCCCGAGATGCTGCCGATGATCGTGACGGTCAATCTGGCCAAGGGCGCCATGGCGATGTCGCGCAAGAAGGTCATCGTCAAGCGCCTCAACGCGATCCAGAACTTCGGCGCGATGGACGTGCTGTGCACGGACAAGACCGGCACGCTGACGCAGGACCGCATCATCCTGGAGCGCCATCTCGATGTTCGCGGCGACGAATTCCGATGAGCGTCCTCGAATACGCCTATCTGAACAGCTTCCACCAGTCCGGCCTCAAGAACCTGCTCGATGTCGCCGTGCTCAAGCATGTCGAGCTCAAGGAGCAGCTCAAGGTCGACGGCCACTACAGCAAGATCGACGAGATGCCGTTCGATTTCGAGCGCCGCCGGATGTCCGTCGTTCTGGCGCGCGGCGATGGCGCGCATATTCTCATCTGCAAGGGAGCAGTGGAGGAAGTCTTCGCGGCCTGCACGCGCTATTCCGTCGGACAGCGAGACCGGCCCGCTCGACGAGAGCCATTTCGCCGCGGCGAAGGAGATGACGGCGAAGCTCAATGCCGACGGGTTTCGCGTCGTTGCGGTCGCGTACAAGGAGATGCCGCCGGCACAGGCAGCATATACCGTCGCCGACGAGGCCGATCTGACGCTTCTCGGCTATATCGCCTTCCTCGATCCGCCCAAGGAGACGGCCGCGGCGGCGATTGCCGCTCTGAATGCGCGCGGCGTGCAGGTGAAGATTCTCACCGGGGACAACGACATCGTGACCCGGAAGATCTGCCATGAAGTCGGACTGACGGTGGACCGCATCGTTCTCGGCAAGGAGCTGGAATCTCTATCCCCCGCGCAGATGGCGGATCTGGCGGAGACCACTTCCGTCTTCGCCAAAGTGTCGCCGTCGCAGAAGGCCGCGATCATCGATGCCCTGCATCGCAAAGGCCATGTCGTCGGCTTCCTGGGAGACGGCATCAATGACGGCCCGGCGCTCAAGGCCGCTGATGTCGGCGTCTCCGTCGATAGCGCCGTCGACATCGCCAAGGAGTCCGCCGATATCATTCTTGCTGGAGAAGAGCCTGGCCGTGCTCGGCGACGGCGTGCTCGAGGGCCGCAAGGTGTTCGGCAACATCACCAAGTACATCAAGATGGGCGCGAGCTCGAATTTCGGAAACATGTTCAGCGTGCTCGGCGCCAGCATCATCCTGCCGTTCCTGCCGATGGCGCCGATCCAGGTGCTCACCAACAACCTGCTCTACGACTTCTCGCAGACGACCATCCCGACCGACAATGTCGATGCGGAGTATCTGGCCGTGCCGCGGCGATGGGACATCGGCAACATCCTGAAGTTCATGCTGCTGATCGGGCCGATCAGCTCGATCTTCGACTACGTCACCTACTTCATGATGCTCTATGTCTTCCACGCCTGGAACAAGCCGGCCCTGTTCCAGACCGGCTGGTTCGTCGAATCGCTGCTCACCCAGACGCTGATCATCCACATCATCCGCACCGCCAAGGTGCCGTTCTTCGAGAGCCGGGCCAGCCTGGCGCTGATCGCGACCAGCCTCATCATCGCCGCCGTCGGGATTGCCATGCCCTTCACCTGGCTTGGCGCTTTCCTCGGCTTCATTCCGCTGCCGCCGATCTATTGGGCCGCGCTCGTGCTGATCCTCCTGAGCTATGCCGTGCTGACGCATCTCATGAAGACCTGGTTCGTCCGCCGATTCGGGCTGGATTGAATGGACACCCCGCCAGTTCAGCGCCGCAGTGAGCCACTCCCCGAGACAGAGCTCGTCGAGAGGCGCGCCCGTGTCTCTTCGGGAAAGTATCGCGCGTGCGCTCGGTCCTGTCGTGGGTTGCCGGTCTCCTCGGCTTTCTTGCCCTCATTCTCGTCGTCCTGCATTTCGGCTCGCTCGAGCGGCTCATCGAGCTCGTGCGATCGGCGCATCCGGCCTGGCTGCTCCTGGCGGTCCTCGTGCAGGCCGCCACCTATGTCAGCGCCGCCATGGTCTGGCGCCAGGCCCTGCATCGTGCCGGGCATCCACGCTCGCTCCGGACCCTGGTCCCGCTTGGCATCGCCAAGCTGTTCACCGATCAGGTGCTGCCCAGCGGCGGCATCAGCGGCACCATGCTGGTCGTGAGCGGCCTCATCCGGCGCCGCGTTCCCCCGGAGGTCGCCATGGCGGCCATGCTGGCGGGTCTGGTCTCCTACGACATCGCCTATCTCATGGTCGTGCTCGCCAGCGCCGGGATTCTGTGGCTGCAGAGCCGCGCCAATCTGCCGCTCTATATCGGTGTCGGCGTTTTCGCCGCCATCACGGTGGCGATCCCGACCATCGTCCTCGGCTTGAAGCGGTGGGGCGATCGGCAGCCGATTACCGGGTTGAGCAGGATGCTCGGCATGACCGACGCTGTTTCGTGCGCTCGCCAAGGCGCCGACCGATCTCCTGCGCAGCCCCGGCTTGCTCACTCAGACAACGGGCCTCCAGCTCGGAATTTTCGCGCTCGATGCCCTCACGCTTTGGCTGGCGTTCAATTGCATCGGCGACGTACCGGCGATCTGGGTGGCTTTCGTCAGCTTCGCCATCGCCTCGATGGCCGCCACGATCGGCCCCATCCCGGTGGGGCTCGGCACGTTCGAGGCGAGTTCGGTGGGCATGCTCACATTTCTCGGCGTGTCCATCGAGGCCGCCTTGGCCGGGACGCTCCTGCTGCGCGGCCTTACATTCTGGCTGCCGATGCTCCCCGGCATCTGGCTGGCACGGCGTGAGATCGGCCGCTTATGATTGCGCCCCGGCCAGATGCCTGCATCGATCGGCGACTATTGATGCGGCTTCCAGCTCGCATCCGGATTGAACGCCGTCATCTCGCGGGCGATTGCCGCGGTGTCGTGGCCGAGATTCTTTTCGTAGATCACGCCGCGCTGATTGACGATGAAAGTCATCACGCCTGAATCCCCGTACTTGGCGGGAAACGCCAGCACGGCGAAGCCGCCGATCATGTGGCCGTTGACCACGTAGTTGCGGGCGCCGCCCGGCGCGTCCTTCCCCTGCTGCTTGAGAATTCTGTAGTAGTAGCCGTGATAGGGCGAGCGCTTCCCGTGGTCGCCCTTGGCGCCATAGCCTTCCGCACGGGCGCTGACGACGAGGGGGCCGATCGGGCTCTCCTCGCCGGCGGTCGCCGGCCAATAGAGCCCGTCCCGCTTGCCGGGGCTGCTCATGAATTTCTGTGCATATTCGAGATAGCCGGCGCCGGTTCGGTCTTTGCTCGCATAGTCATGCTCGGCATCGACGATGGCGCCGCAGACCTGAATGGCATTGAGCTCGTTGCGCCCGATCCGACGATTGAGAATCTCCTCGGCGCCGGCCTTGGTATCGAAGCGCCAGGCGTCGCCCTGTTTCACCAGCGGGATCGGGAAGGGCCACTCGTCCGCGCCGACGACGAGGGTCGCCGTGGTGTCGGACTGCTTGTCGATCGCATGCTTTTGGGCGTAGTCGGCGGCGAATTTCTCGCGCCCTGCCTTGTCGGCGACGCGGTCGCCGGAAAAGATGAGCTTGCGGCCGGACGGTCCCAGGATCTTCTCGAGATCGGCGGTCTTGCCTGCCCCCGCCGCCGCGACCAGCGCGTCCGAGGCTTGCTCGGGCGAGGCGAATGTCATCTGGCGCGGCTCGGCGGCAAGCGTCGCCGTTGAAATCCCGAGCCAAGCGACCGCCGCGACGATGCCGGGCACCACGCCACGCAAGAGCCGCGCGGCTCGAGACGGGCGTCCGTTCTGTTTCGCCATTGGCATCCTCGTGCGGTGTGCGTTGACGTGGTCGGTGGCCTCCCCGGTCAGACCCACTCCACCCTGTCATCCTAGTGGCCCTGCTTGTCATTGCCGCCTCCCTTTTGGCCGCCGCCGGCGGGCGCGCTGCGCTGGGGCTGTGCCGCCGGCGCGCTACGCTGTTGAGGCGCCGCCGCTCGCGGCGCCGGCGCGGCGACATGCGGCGCGGCGGCAGGGGCCATGGTTTGGCGGCTGGCCTGGCCGCGTTGCGACTGCGCTCGAACGTCGGGGCCTTTGCCGAAGCTCGAGAAGGCCGGTGCCACCGGACGCTGAACCGCCGGCGTTACCGGACGCTGAACCGCCGGCGTCACCGGACGCTGAACCGCCAGCGCCCGTGGCGGTGCCGCGCTCGACAGCAGCGGGCGCGCGCTGCTGGGGCGACGGCGTCACGGTGCGGGCGTTGGTCGGGGGAGTTGGGGCGGCTCCCGGCCGTCCTGTCTCCGCGGGCCGCGCCGCCGTCGTTGGCGCTGCTCCGCGATTGGCACTGGGCTGGCCCGGAGCGGCTTGGTTGGTCGCCCTTGGGTTGGCCGCGGCGGGCGCGGCGCCGCGATTGTCGAAGCCGCGAAAATCGCGCCGCGCATCCGCTGATCCCGCCGAGGCCGGCTGGAACTTTTGCCGAACGGCCGGGATCGCTGTAAGGCACGCCGCGCCGATGCGCGGGGTCATGCTGCCAAGTATTCGCGGTGTAGCGCGGACGATTGTCGTGCACGATCGCGTAATTATTGATCCGGTTATACCGGTCGGGGTCGATATAGATGTCGTGACGCCCCCAATCCCAGCGGTCCCAGCCCCACAACACGCCGATGATGCCGAAGCCGACGCCGAAAAAGATGCGCGGCCCCGCCACATAGGCATAGTTCGGCGGCGGCGGAAAATAGATCGGCGGGTAGTCGGGATAGCCCCAGGCGCCATAGACCAGCCTCGGGTCGTAATAGGGCACGTAGACCAGCTCGGGACTGGCAGGCTCGATCACGATGGTCTGGCCCTGGGTCGAGACGGTTTCCTGCGGGCCCGACTGCAGCGTTCCGGCCGCCTGGGCCTGGGCGCGCAGCCGCTGCACGGAGTCCATGACGTCGGCCTGCTGCGCCAGGAAGGCATTGCCGAGCGCCTGGGTCCAGTCGAGCTTGCTGTTCATCATCTGGAGGATTTGGGGAAACGGCACCAGGGATTTGACGCTGGGATCCCAGTCCTGCGGTTGGAGCGCCGCATCCAGCTGGTCGCCGCGAAGCCGCGCATTGTTGGGATCCTGCACCCACCGCGCGGCCTCGACGATCTCGAGGGGATATGTGGCGGCCATCAGGATCTGGGCAAGCAGGGGATCCGGATAGAGCGCGATCGGCGCCAGGAGCTGATCGAGCTGCTGCGCCGCATAGGTCGGCGCCGGATTGCTCTGCTGCGCGAGCTGGACCGGCGCGCCTGTTGTGCTGCGCGCAGCGACCTGGGCCCAGACGGATTGGCCAGATGCCGCGGGCAGATATGCCGCCGTAGAAAGCAGCATAAGGCTGAGGCCGTAAGCCGTCGCGCGAGCCAGACCTGCCTTCATGTCAAATGCCTCCAGGTTTCCGCGGCGTCAGCTGACGCTTGCGGCCGATGCACTCCCTTTACCCCTCGACAAATACTGCCAGCCATTGGGGCGGCCTTGACCTTCGAGGTGATCGCGGCGTCATCCGCATATTCGCCGGTGCTCTCGGTCGTGCGGCTCGACGAGGTGCCTGCAGCAATCGTCAGCGCGGCGGCCAAGCGCATCGACAATACGCTCTTCATGATGGCTTCCTCCAGGCTTGAATGAAAGACACGACAATCCAGGCCCGGCGCTGCGGGCGTGGAGCCGCGCAAGCTCAGCGAAACAGCATCACGAGCAAGACGATCAGGAGGACGAGACCGAGGCCGCCGCCGCCGTAGCCGAAATGCGGCGGCATAGTCCGGTACGGACGAGCAGACAGCGATCGTGGCGCAGAGCGCAAGCAGGGCGAGGGCCGGCATCGTCGCTCTCTTGCACAGGGCGATTGCCCTCGGGCGAGCGATCTCGGAACCGGTCACTGAAAGGGAAAACAAGTGTCGCCATCTCTTGATCGGGGTAGCCCTTGAATTGCGGCGCACGCACCTCGCATGCCTGCGGCGGTGCAGGCTGGGTTCGGATAAAGTGGAATCCCACAATCCTATCGCAATATCGATGCAATGCCGGCGCGGCGATAGGCTCGGAATTTACTCAATCCACCTGCCGCCCGCTGCTCCGGAGGCGCTTTGAGGGGATGCCGCCGCATGACGGCGCACTTGGTCCGACGGTGCGCTAACTGCTCGCGTTTTCGACACACCGGGAGAAATGGGGCCGTTTTATAAATAATCGAAATATTGTTTCGCCGGTCGGGCGTTATGCCCGGCTCCCGGCCAGGGAAATGGGAGAGATGAAGTCGCTTGCCCGACGCCTTGCCGGTGCCATTCCGGTTGCCATGATCATTCTCGCGACCTGGAACGGCACACCCAGCGCCCAGACCACCGACACGCCCGCACCCAAGAACGGCGATACCGCCGATCAATTCAAGGAGGGCGCGCAGCGGATCGGTGAGGGCGCGCAGCGCATCGGCGAGGGCATCAAGCAAGGAGCAATCCAGACCTGGGATGCCGTCAAGGCCGGCGCCTCGGCGGCGGCGGACAAGATCCAGGGCGGCAGCGGCACGCCGAAGACCGCCACCATGCCACCGCCGCCGCCATCCCCGCCCCCGCGGCCCGACGATCCGCCGCGCTGATCGCCGTCTTCGATTTGACGCGATTTCCACCGCAACTTCCGTCGTCGATGGCGCTTAATCATCTAGCGTCAGGGCCGTGTCCGGCACTCTTTCCCGTCAGTGGATATTCCCGGCCAAATCTGTAACATTCCACCGGAGGACGGGGGACCCCTTAGCACGCTGCCGCGAGGCCAATCTTGCGCGGGCAACGGGCGCCACCGCGCTTTCAAAGCCGTCGTAGAGATGTGACCGCATGACCGACCTGAATGGACGAAATACCCAGGAAGCCGATCTGGCCCGCCTGATCGTCACCACGCTGAATCTCGAAGTCGAGCCTGCCGAAATCGACCCGGAGGCACCCCTTTATGGCGAGGGATTGGGGCTCGACTCCATCGATATGCTGGAGATCGCCCTCGCGGTATCGAAGGAGTTCGGCGTGAAGCTCCGAGCCGACGACAAGAACAACAAGCAGGTCTTCAGCTCGCTGCGCAGCCTCAACGGCTATATTCAGCAGCACCGGGTCGGCTGAATGCGCGCTGCTCCCGGCCAGCTGGTCAAAGGGGCAGCTCTTATTGCGCTGGCCTCCTGCCCCCTCTTGGTCCATGTGGCGCTGGCCACCGGCAGCTGGCCCGGCACGGGCTCGAGCGCCGGCGCGGCGGCGATCGTCGACCTCAGCCTGGTGACGGTCTCCGCGTCGATCCATGCGGTCGTCTATACCGCGCTGCTGGTGACCTTCGGGATGACCCTCCTGCCCGGGCGCGTCGCGCTGGTGACCGCCCTTGCGCGCAAGATGCACGGCACCATACCCGACGACATGGCCGCCTATACAAGGGGCGTCACCTGGGCCTGGTGCGTCTTCTTCGCGGCCCAGCTCGCCACCTCGCTGACGCTCTTCCTCTGGGCGCCGATCGCGGCGTGGTCGCTGTTCGTGAACGTCCTCGCCCTGCCGCTGCTCGTCCTGATGTTCGTGGCGGAGCACGCCTATCGCATGGTCCATCTGCCCAATCCGCCGCGCTATACGCTGTCCGACGTGCGGCGCATGATGCGCTACATCAAGGACGGCATTCTGCAGCGCGCGAGTTCCGGGTGATATACCCGCTCATCCGCCACGATCGGCCCGACGCGATCGTCGCCTTCCGCGGGAGGCAGCCGATCCGCGCGGCGCAGTTCCTGCACGACGTGGCCGCGCTGGCGGCCCTGCTGCCGGCCCAGAGACACGTGCTCAACCTCTGCTCCGATCGCTATCGCTTCACCGTCGGGCTCGCGGCGGCGCTGTGTCGCGAGCAGATCAGCCTGCTGCCGCCGAACGACACACCCGGCGTGCTCGCCGACGTCGCCGCCGATTACCCGGATCTCTATTGCCTGACCGACGCCGCGGCGCCGACCGCATCATTTCCCTGCGTGAGCTATCCCGACGATCTCGGCGCGGGACGGGGCACGGACGCGGTGCCCGAATTTCCGGCGACCCAGCGCGCGCTGCTGCTCTTCACGTCGGGCTCGACCGGACGGCCGAAGCCCTCGCCCAAGTCCTGGGGCGCGCTGGTGCGCAGCGCCCGGGCCGCCGGCAGCCGGCTTGGCGTCGGCTCTCTCGCGGCCGCGACGGTCATCGGCACTGTGCCGCATCAGCACAGCTATGGCCTGGAATCGACTGTCCTCTTGCCGCTTCAGCACGGGCTGGCGCTGCAGTCGGAGCGCCCGCTCTATCCCGGCGATGTCCGCGCCTGCCTCGACGGGGCGCCGCGGCCACGGATCCTCGTCACCACGCCGATCCATATCCGGGCGCTCCTCGCCGAGCCCGATGATCTGCCGACGGCCGATCTCGTGATCTCCGCCACCGCGCCCCTGGCGCCACAGCTTGCCGTCGAGGCGGAAGCGCGCTTCCACGCCCCGTTGTTGGAAATTTACGGCTGCTCCGAGGCGGGCCAGCTCTCGGTGCGCCGTACGGCTGAGACCTCGGAGTGGCAGTGCATCGACGGCGTCACCCTGCGGCAGGACGAGCAGGGCACCTGGGCCAGCGGGGACTCCGTCGAGACGCCGACCCTGCTGCAGGATTTCATCGAGCTCGCGGGGCCCGGCCGCTTCCTGCTGCACGGACGGATGGCGGATCTCGTCAACATCGCGGGCAAGCGCACCTCGCTTGCCTATCTCAATCACCAGCTCACCTCCATCGCGGGCGTAAAGGACGCGGCCTTCGTCATGCCGGACGAAGCGGACGCGCGCGTCAGCCGCCTCGTCGCCCTGGTGGTGGCACCCGGTCTTGCGCCAGAGACGATCCTCGCTGCGCTTCGCCAGCGGATCGATGCGGCGTTCCTGCCGCGCCCGCTGCTCTTCGTCCCGGCCTTGCCGCGCAACACACTGGGAAAGCTGCCGCGCGATGCCCTGCTCCGGCTGATTTCCGAGCACGGCTCGGACTAGCCTCATGTGGCACTCCCTGGAAGTCCGCTTTGGCGTCGATCACCCGACCGCCGCCGGTCATTTTCCCGGCAATCCCATCATCCCCGGCGCGGTGCTTCTCGACGAGGTACTGCAGGCAGTGGGCGCCGCCGCCGGCGAGCAATCCGTCATCCGGTCGGCGAAGTTCCTGCAGCCGGTGCGCCCGGGCGATGCCGTGGTGATCCGTTGGCAATCGGACGCCAAGGGCCAAGCGAGGTTCGAGTGCCGCCTGCTCGATCCGGAACGCCTGGCGCTCACCGGAACGGTGCAGCTGGAAGCGACCGCACGGTGACATCGGGCGGCGAGCAGCAGGAATGGACCCGCCGGTCCGAGCGCGGCGCCGTGCCGCTGATCAAGCTCTTCGTCTGGGTGGCGCTCAGCCTCGGAAGACCGGTCGCCCGCCTCATCCTCTATCCGATCTGTCTCTATTTCCTGATCTTCTCCAACGCCTCGCGGCGGGCGTCGCGGGACTATCTGGCCCGAGTCCTCGGGCGCAAGCCGGGACTCGCCGACGTCTACCGGCACTATTTCACCTTCGCAACCTGCGCTCTCGATCGGGTGTTCTTTCTCAACGACCAGCTCCACCTCTTCGATCTCAAGGTGCATGGCGAGGAGATCGTCATGGATACCTGGCGGCGGGGCGGCGGCTGCATCCTGCTGGGCGCCCATCTCGGCAGCTTCGAAGCGACGCGGGCGCTGGGGCGCCGGCACGGCGATCTCAGGGTCAGCCTGGTGATGTACGAGGAGAACGCGCGCAAGGTGCAGTCGGTGCTGAACGCCATCAATCCCAAGCTCGCCATGGACGTGATCGGATTGGGAAGGCCCGACGCCATGATCGCGGTGGTGGATCGTCTTGAGCAGGGCGACGTCGTGGGCATCCTTCCCGACCGCAGCATCGCGGGCGAGAGCCAGGTCCGCTATCCCTTCCTCGGCGCGCCCGCGGCGTTTCCCCTCGGACCCTTCCGGGTCGCGGCCATCCTGAAGCGGCCGGTCCTGCTGATGTTCGGCCTCTACCGGGGCGGGCGGCGCTATGACATCCACTTCGAGACCCTGATCGATCCCTCCGACCCGACGCCCCGGCGCCATGGCGAGGATGCCGAGACCGCGATGCGGCTTTACGTGGAGCGCCTGGAGCATTATTGCCGGGTGGCGCCATTCAACTGGTTCAATTTCTATGATTTCTGGGCGTGACATGCGCGTCCTCGAGCTGGCTCTGGCGATCTGCGCCGCCGTGCTCTGCACGCCGGCTCAAGCTCAGCAGGCCCAGGCGCCCGCAGCGGCCTGGGGCATCACGCAGCTCATGCAGACGCTCAGCTCAGGTCAAATCGGCCTCGGGCCAATTCACCGAGCGCAAGACCATGCGGATGCTGAGCGAGCCCCTGGTCACCTCCGGGACGCTGCTCTACCTCGCCCCCGACCAGGTGCAGAAGATCACGGTCCTGCCGCAGCGGGAGACCGTCGCGGTCCGCGGCGACACCGTGACGATCGAAGGCGGGCAGGAGGAGCGCAGCCGCACGCTTTCGCTCTCGGACTATCCGGAGATCGGCGGCATCGTCGAGGGCATCCGCGCCACGCTTTCCGGCGACCTGCCGACGCTCCGACGCTTCTACGCGGTAGCAGCTCGACGGCAGCGCCTCGAACTGGCGGCTCGTCCTGCAGCCGACCGCGCCGAAGCTGCAGAAATTCGTCAGGCAGATCCGCATCGCCGGCAGCGGCAACAAGGTCCACAGCGTGGAGACCGAGGACGGCGACGGCGACCTTTCCCAGATGAGCATCGTCGAAGACGTGCGATGATTGCCCGCCGCCGCGCCGCGATCGCTGTCTGGATGATCGCGATGGCGATCGCGATCGGGCTGATCGCGCGCAGCAGCATCAGCACGGACATGACGGCGTTCCTGCCGCGCTCGCCGTCGGCGGCGCAGCAGGTGCTGGTCGATCAGGTCCGCAACGGCGTCGTCTCGCGCCTGATCCTGCTCGGCATCGAGAGCGCGCCGCCGGAGACGCTGGCGGCGGTGAGCAAGGCGATGGCCCAGCGCCTGCGCGCGGAGCCGGAATTCCCCTCCGTCGACAACGGCGAGGAGGCGGCGTTCGGACCCGAGCGCGACGTGCTCTGGCGCAACCGCTATCTCCTCAGTCCCGGCGTGGTGCCCGAGCGCTTCACCGCGGCGGGGCTGCGCACGGCGCTGCAGAACGACCTGCGGCTGCTCGGCTCCGACCTGGCGCCGCTCATCAAAAGCAGCCTGCCGAACGATCCGACCGGCGAGATCCTCACTCTCGTCGACGAGTTCGCCGGGACGAGCCGGCCGCATGCCCGGGACGGCGTCTGGTTCTCGAAAGACGAGCACCGCGGCCTCCTGCTGGTGGAGACCCGCGCCGCGGGCTTCGATATCGACGCCCAGGAGCGGGCGCTGGCGTCTGATCGAGGCCGCCTTCGACGAGGCGAAGCACGCGGCGCCGGGCGCCGAGCCGGCGCGGCTCCTGGAGACCGGCCCCGCCGTCTTCGCGGTGAGAACGCGGGCGACCATGGAGCGCGACGCCACGCGCTTCTCCCTGCTGGCGACCGCGATGGTGGCCGCCCTGCTGCTGTTCGCCTACCGCTCGCCGCGGCTCCTGCTCCTCGGTCTGCTGCCGGTGCTGAGCGGCGCCCTCGCCGGCATCGCCGCGGTAGCATTCGGCTTCGGCTTCGTGCACGGGATCACTCTCGGCTTCGGCGTGACCTTGATCGGCGAGTCCGTCGACTACGCGATCTATCTCTTCACCCAGACGGCACCCGGCAGCTCGCCCGACAGCACGCTGGCGCGCATCTGGCCGACGTTGCGCCTGGGGGTTCTCACCTCCATCGCCGGCTTCAGCGCCATGCTGTTCTCCAGCTTCACCGGCTTCGCCCAGCTGGGACTGTTCTCCATCGTCGGGCTCATCATGGCCGTGAGCGTCACCCGCTGGGTCCTGCCGACGCTGCTGCCGAGCCAGTTCACCACGCTCAAATCGAACGTCTTCGCGCCGCCGCTGCTCGCGGTGATGCGGCATGCCCGGCCGCTCGGCGTCGGCATCGCGGTCCTGGTGGTAGCTGCCGTGGCGCTGCTGCTCTTTCATCGCGGCGGTTTCTGGCAGCAGGACATTTCCAGCATGAGCCCGGTCCCGGCGGCGGATCAAGCGCTCGATCGCGCGCTCCGCGCCGACGTCGGCGCGCCTGACGTCCGCTATCTCCTCGTGCTCGAGGGCGCCGGCGAGCAGCAGGCGCTGAGCCGTAGCGAGCAGCTGTCCGCGGCGCTCGAGGGCCTGGTGCGGCAGAACCTGCTGACCGGCTTCGACGCCCCGGATCGCTATCTGCCGAGCGCGCGCACCCAGGCGGCCCGCCGCGCCGCCTTGCCGGATACGGAGACGCTGCGGGCGAATCTGCAGCAGGCGCTCGCCGGGCTCCCGTTCCGCCCCGATCTCTTCGCGCCCTTCCTCGCCGATGTCGCCGCCGCCAGGACCGCACCGGATCTCACCCGCGAAAGCCTGCCGCCCGCGCTCGCGCTCAAGCTCGACGCACTGCTGTTCGAGCGGTCCGGGGAATGGATCGCCGTGCTGCCGCTGCGCGGGGTCGCCGATCCGTCGGCGGTGGCGGCCGCCGTCGCCGGGCTGAACGAGCCGGGGGTTACCTTCGTCGACCTCAAGAGCGAGTCCGATCGGCTGCTGCAGACCTATCAGCACGAGGCGGTGATGCTGGCCCTGATCGGCAGCCTGGTGGTCCTGGCGCTGCTGTCGGTGAGCCTGCGCTCGCTGCGGCGCGTCTTCGTGGTGGCGGCGCCGCTCGCCGCCGCCGTTACGGTAACCGCGGCCGTTCTGAGCATCGGGGGCCAGAAGCTCTCGATCTTCAATCTCGTGGGATTGATGCTGATCGTCGCGGTGGGATCGAACTACTGCCTGTTCTTCGAGCGCCAGAGCCGCGACGGCGAGCACCGCGAGCGGTCGGTCGCCTCGCTCGTCCTCGCCAACCTCTGCACGGTCATCGGCTTCGGGCTGCTGTCCTTCTCGGGCATCCCGGTGCTGCATGACATCGGCATGACCGTAGCGCTGGGCGCGTTTCTCAGCCTTTTCTTCGCTGCCGTTCTCAGCGCCGGCCAAGGGGGCACGCGATCGGCGGAACCCGGCGAGGCCGGCCGCCGTTCGATACCGTGATCGCGCGGGTTGCCTCGGGAAAGCGCAAATATGCTAGGTTCGGCAGCGTGATGGAGAGAGCCGCAGGAATGAGATGGGGGCGATGCGCCGGCGCCATCGGCGCCGTGCTCGGGCTCGCTGCCTGCAGCACGGCGCATCTCGACACCGGCCCCACCGCAGGGGCCGAGGAGGTCTACGCGTCCCTCTTTCCCTATTACGCCGAGCTCTGCGCACTCTCCGAGCTCAAGAAGAAGCACGGCTTCGGCGCCGAGATCAGCAGCGGTCCGGGCGGCCACTCCGTCTTCTACCTGAACGGCGTCTGCCGCGACGACGGCAGCCACTATCCGGTCATCCGCCTCTGCGACGACAGCACGCCCGCCGCTGAGCGCGGCGTCGGCATCAGCGTCAACGCGCACTATAAGAACGCCAATTGGATCGCGACGCCGGGCCGGGAGTTCTTCTTCCACGGCGGGCTGGCGCCGGGCGAGCCGGTGACGCGGGCCGCCTATCAGCGAACCCAGGACCGCGCCAAGGCGCTGGGGATTCTCGACGGCATCGAGTTCCACGACGGCGTCTTCGAGGACGCGCCGCCGAGCATGTCGCGCCGCGATTACAAGTACGATGTGTCCGTCGCCACCGACTATGCGATCGGATTCGGCCGCGACCGCTACTGCGCCCGGGTGCCGCTGGATCGCGAGCGCATGGCGCGCATCGTCGATTTCATGAATGCCCTCAATGTGGATTACCGGGACGGAAAGAAGGAGTTCGACTGGGACGTGCTGACCAACAACTGCTCCCACGTCGCGCACAACGCCCTGGCAGTGGCGGGCGTCTGGGACACCTGGGAGACCGGGCGCTTCTTCCTGATCTCCGCCTTCGATTTCCCGGTGCCCAAGAACGAGTTCGTCAATCTCATGCGACGCACCAACGACATGGATATCGCCGACCTCGACGACGTCTATGAGGACGATGCGGCACGCGAGGCGCTGATGCGCCTGGACGTGCTGCCAACGGTGCCGGGCGCCGTCGCCGAGGCGGAGCCGGCGGTGCAGAGCAACGAGGTCTATGACACCGATCTCAGCCTGATCTTCTACGACGACCCCATCACCGGCCGCTATCGCCGGCGCTTCCACCACATCTTCACCGATCCGCGCTACACCGACCTGCAAGTCAATCTTAACTACTTCGCCGACCTCTACGGGAAGATCGGGCGGGAGCGCCGGCCGCTCGCGTCCTTCCTCGCCGAGGAGGACGCGCGGGCGCCGGCGGAGCGCGACGCGCTCGCGCGCTTCTACGCGCGATATTACGGGTATATCGAGCGGCAGGACGCGGCGGTGGCGGCGGATCTGGCGGCGCTGCCCCGCTCCGCCGCCACCTTCGCGCAAGGCCCCGGCAGCGCCGGTACCTCCGCCCCGCCACCCTGATGCTGCAACCTTCGCGGGTTTCCCAAATTTCGCCCTGGCTGGTACCATGACCGTGGTCCGGAGCGGCCCGTCACGGCTCTCCTTTAACTATTGGGTTATGCAGCCTCTCGCCCTCAGTCACTTCTCCCTCGCAACCAGTCTGGGTGCCGGCCAGCAGGCGACCGTTGCGGCATTGCGGGAGGGTCGTAGCGGGCTGCAACCCTGCACTTTCGAGAGCGCGCCGGTCGCCGCCTGTGTCGGACAGGTGCGGGCGCTCGACGACTTCTCTCTCGCCGGCGCGGCGGCCGCTTTCGACTGCCGCAACAACCGGCTGGCCGCGTTGGCGCTGAATCAGGATGGCTTTCGCGACGCCGTCGCCGTGCGCGCGCGAGCGCTATGGCGCGGACCGCATCGGCGTCTTCCTGGGCACCAGCACCTCGGCGCTGCTGGAGACCGAGACGGCGTTTCGGCATCTCGATCCCGCGACCGGGGCGCTGCCGGCGGGCTTCGACTATGCGAGAACGCACAACACCTATTCGATCGGCCGCTTCGTGCGCGAGAGCTCTGGATCTCGCCGGCCCCGCCGCCGTCGTCTCCTCGGCCTGCGCGACCACCGGCAAGGCCTTCGCCAGCGCCGCCCGCATGATCGCCGCCGGCGTCTGCGACGCCGCGATCGTCGGCGGCGCGGACACGCTCTGTGCCACGACCCTCTACGGCTTCCACTCGCTGAACGTGATGTCCGACGAGCCCTGCCGCCCTTTCGACGCCGATCGCCGCGGGATATCGATCGGCGAAGCGGCGGGATTCGCCTTGCTGGAAAAGCCCGACGCCGCCGACGGCGGACGATATCGTGCTGCTCCTCGGCGCCGGCGAGAGCAGCGACGCCTATCACATGTCGTCGCCCCATCCGGAAGGGCTCGGCGCGCGCCTCGCCATGGAGCGCGCGCTGAGCGCCGCCGGCCTCAAACCCACCGACATCGACTACGTCAACCTGCACGGCACGGCGACGCTGGTGGGCGATGCGGCGGAGGATCGCGCCATGTCGGACCTGTTCGGATCGACGACGCCCTGCAGCTCGACCAAGGGATCCACCGGCCATACCCTCGGCGCCTCGGGAATCATCGAGGCGATCTTCTCCGCGCTCAGCATCCGGCACGGGTTCATGCCGGGCAGCCCGACGACGCGGACAGTCGACCCCGCGCTTCAAAAGCCACTATCTCGTGGAAAGCCGCCGCGGCCGCATCGACCGGGTGATGAGCAACTCATTCGGCTTCGGCGGCGCCAACTGCAGCCTGCTGCTCGGGCGCGCCTGATGAGAAGTCTATGTGGAAGGCGTGGGGCTGTGCGGTCCGGGACTGGCGGGCTGGGCCGCGAGCCGCCCGGTGCTGGCCGGGACCGAACCCTATGTCCCCGCTCCTCCCGTCGTGCCGCCATGCCCGCTGCTGCCGGCGAACGAGCGGCGCCGGACCGTGCAGACGGTGAAGCTGGCGCTGGCGGTCGGCACCGAGGCCTTCGAGGGCGCGCGGCGCGACCCGGTGGAGACGGCCACCGTCTTCACCTCGTCCGGCGGCGATGGCGATACGCTGCACGGCATTCTCCAAGGCCTGGCCGCGGAGCATCGCGAGGTGTCGCCGACCCGCTTCCACAACTCCGTGCACAACGCGCCCGCCGGCTATTGGAACATTGCGACCCATTCCCACGCGCCCTCGAGCAGCCTTTGCGTCTTCGACGCGAGCTTCGCCGCCGGATTGCTGGAGGCGGCGACGCAGGCGACGGTGGACGATCGCGCGGTCGGGCTGATCGCCTATGACCTGCGCTATCCCGAGCCGATGCACCAGGTGCGAGCGGTCGGCGCGCTGTTCGGCATGGCGCTGATCCTGACGCCGGGGCCGACCGAGACGTCCTTCGCGAGCCTCGACATCGAGCTGCGGCGCGGCACCGGCGGGCTCCTCGCTCATGGCGTCCGCGCCGCTGGAGGAATTGCGCCGCGGCAACGCCGGCGGCGCGGAGCCTGCCGCTGCTGGCGGCGCTGGCGCGCAACGAGGCCGACGGCGCTGGTCGTGGACTATCTCCCGGAGCTCGAGCTCTGCCTCGCGCTCGAGCCGGTCGCCGCGAGGTCGGCATCCGAGGCGATCGCCGGGAGAGGTTGCTGGCCGGCGCGCGATGATGATCGGCAGGGACGAGATCGCAGCGCTGATCCCGCATGCCGGCGCCATGTGCCTCCTCGACGGCGTGCTGGATTGGGATCAAGCCTCGATCCGCTGCGTCTCGACCCGCCACCGGGCGGCCGACAACCCGCTGCGGCGGGCGGGCCGCCTCGATGCGATCTGCGGCATCGAGTTCGCCGGCGCAGGCGATGGCGGTGCATGGCCGGCTCGCCGGCGGCGTCGACCGACAGCCGACGGCCGGCTTCCTCGCGAGCCTGCGCGAGGTGAAATGCCGTGCATCGGCATCTGGATCTGCTCGAGCCGATCTTCGTCGTCGCCGCCGAGCTCCTGATGGGGGATGAGGAGCGGGTGATCTACCAGTTCGCGCTCGAGTGCGGCGGCGTCGAGCTGCTGAGCGGACGGGCGGCGGTGGTGCTCGAGGTCGCGCCGGAATGAGACGCGCGCTGGTCACCGGCGGCAGCGGCGCGATCGGAGCCGCGATCTGCCGGCGGCTCGGCGCGACGGCCACCACGTCTACGTACATGCCCATCAGCGGCTGGCGCCCGCGCCGAGCAGGTCGCCGCCGAGATCGCTGCCGCCGGCGGCTCCGCCGAGGCGGTCGCCTTCGACGTCACCGACGCCGCCGCCACCGGCGAGGCCCTCGAGACAGCTGCTGGCGGCGGGCGCGATCCAGATCGTCGTCAACAACGCCGGCATCCACGACGACGCGGTGATGCCGGGCATGCGGCACGAGCAATGGTCGCGCGTCATCGACGTCTCGCTCAACGGCTTCTTCAATGTGACGCAGCCGCTGCTGCTGCCGATGATCCGCACGCGCTGGGGACGCATCGTCAACATCTCGTCGGTCGCGGCGCTCGCCGGCAATCGCGGGCAGACCAATTACGCCGCCGCCAAGGCCGGCCTCCACGGCGCCGACGCGCTCGCTCGCGCTCGAGCTGGCGAGCCGCGGCATCACCGTCAATACCGTGGCGCCGGGGATCATCGCCTCGCCGATGAGCGAGAGGCGTCTTCACCAAGGAGACGATCGAGCGGCTGGTGCCGATGAAGCGCGCCGGCACGCCGGAGGAAGTCGCCGATCTCGTCGCTTTCCTCGCCTCCGACGGCGCCGCCTATATCTCCGGCCAGATCATCTCGCATCAACGGCGCGATGATCTGAGCCGCCGCGCGCAGCGAGCAGCGGCAGGCGGCAGCAGGAATCCCAGCATCAGCCGCGCATGCATCCAGGTGAGCAAGAGGTTGTCGCGGCCAGTAATGGAAATGCGAGACGCCGCCCTCCTCGGGGCGGAAATATCGGACCGGCGCCGGCCAGGGTGATCGGCCGGCACGCCGCGCCAGCACAGCCGCACCGCGGCCTCGGGATCGAAATCGAAGCGCCGCATCCAGCGCGTCCTTTCCATGACGGCGCGCAGCTCGGCGATCGGGATAGACCCGGAAGCCGCACAGCGAATCGCCGATGCCGACCCAGAGCGTCTCGAGATTGGCCCAGCCGTTGGAAACCCGCCGCCCGACGACGCGCAGCCGCGGCGCGCTGCGTCGAAGACCGGCACGCCCGAGAATCATCGCCTCCGGATGACGCTGCGAGAGCCGCCATGAATTCGGGGATCGCCGCGGCGGGATGCTGGCCGTCCGCGTCCATCGTCAGCACATGGGTGAATCCGTCGGCCTGCGGCCGCCCGCAGCCCGTCCAGCACCGCCGCGCCCTTGCCGCCATTGTGCGGCGCGGATCAGGACGCGCAAGCCGGGATCGTTCGCCGCCATGCGCCGTCAGCGCCTCGCCGGTGCCATCGGTGCTGCCATCCACCACGACCCAGACCGGCTCCCAGAAGCGCCGCGCCTCGCGCACCGTTTCGAGAGCTTGGCGCCCGGTGTTGTAGCTGGGGATCAGGACGAGATGCGTGGCGGAAGGCTGGGTCACGCGAGGAGGATGTCGGATCCCACCGGAGTGGATGCGACGGCGGCGGAGCCGATCCTAGAGATCAACGCCGCCGAGCTCCTGCTGATAATAGCGCCTGCAGCCCGGCGACGAAATCGTGCACGTTCCCCTCGACGCCGACGCGGCGCCCCAGCCGCGACGCGATAGACGCAGGGGAAATTCTGGCGGCTTGAAGCAGCGGCCAGCCCTTGCCGAGAAAGCGCGAGATGGCTCTCGATGAAGACCGTCTGCACCGGCGCGCCGGCCTGCTTGGCGATCAGCGCGAAGCCGCCCTTGAACGCGCCGACCGGGCGCGCGCTCGTTCGCGTGCCTTCCGGGAAGATCAGCAAATGCCGCCCGCGCGCAGCTGCCGGACGGCTCCGCGGACCAGCCTCGTCGGGCGAATCGTTGCGGATGAAGCCCGCGAGCCGCGCGCTGCCGCCGAGGAACAGATTGTCCCAGATCTCGGCTTTCGCGGCACAGACCACATGCGGCAGGCGCGAGATCACCAGCACGGCATCGAGCAGCGAGGGATGGTTGGGCGCGATGACCAGCGGGCCGGCGCCGCGCGAGCGCGTCGAGCGCGCCGAGATCGCAGGCGATGATGCCGCTGCCCGCATCGCCGCGACGAAACCGCGGAACCCCGCCATGATCATGAACTGGCCGAGCGGCTCGCCGAGCCGGCGCGGCAGCAGCCAGTAAAGAATGCCCGCCAGCAGGCTCCAGGTCAGGCTGCTCAGGCCGAAGACAAGGAGCAGGCCGTAGAAGACGACATGCTCGTAGGCGCCGCGCAGCCACGAGCGCAGCGGCCGGTCGGTGCGATCGGATCCGCCGGCGATGGCGCCTCGATCGAGCGCTGCCGCTGCCTTGCCGGCGAGATTGATGGGCTGTGCGCGCATGAGGGCGTCCGGTATCGGCTGCCGGCTCAGCCGACGGCCTCGAGCTCGGGAGCTCGTCGCCGCATTCGCCATTCTCTGATGACGGATTTCAGATAGAAGAGGCTGTTCGCGTAGTAGAAAAATTTGAAGGCGGCCAGCCGCCAGCCGATCGGAACGCGTCCGAAAATGTCTCCCGCCAGCAGCGAGAGAACCGCATTCTCGATGCGGAGCGGGCTGCGCGGCGACATGAAGAGATCGCGAAACGCCGGCTTGCGGATGCGGTAGATGTACCAGGTGAAGGCCTTTAATCCGCGTCGCGCCTGCTTCTCATAGCGAGCGAGCAGCCGCGGCGCTTTTTGCGGCGCGCGCAGGCACGCCTCGACGGCGTCGGCGCCGAGGAAGGCCATGGTCATCGCGAGGTAGACGCCGGTCGAGAATACGGGATCGATGAAGGCGAAGGCGTCGCCCACCAGGATGTAGCTCCGGCCGGCCATGCGATCGGCGCTGTAGGAGTAATTGCCGGTGGCCTGCACCTCGCCGGCAAGCCGCGCGTCCTTCAGGCGATCGGCGATCTCCGGGCACAGCGCGATCGTGCTCATGAAGAAGCTGGTCAGATCGGTCTTGCGGGATTTGAAGTAGTCCGGCGGCCCGACCGCGCCGATGCTGGTGGTGCCGTCCGCCAGCGGGATGAACCAGAACCATCCGTGATCGAACCAGAAGATGCTGATGTGGCCTTCGGCCTTTCCCGGCAGCCGGCGGGCGCCGGTGAAGTGCCCGAACATGGCGGCGCTGTTGTGCTTGCGATTGCGCTTCTTGAGGCCGAGCTGGCCCGCCAGCAGCGTGTCCCGGCCGGACGCGTCGACCAGGAAATCCGCCTCCCAGCGGCGGTCCGTTCCGCCCTCGTCGCGGCCCCTGATCACAGCGCCGCCCTCGGGCGGGAACTCGACCGCTGTCACCCGACATCCCTCGATGACCTCGGCGCCCTTCGCCGCGGCGTTCTTCAGCAGGACGTGATCGAACTCGGACCGGCGCACCTGATAGGAGTAGGGAAACGCCTTGTCCCAGGCTCTGGGCGAAGTCGCGGCTGACGGATTTGCTGTGGTAGGGCGAAACGAACTCGACGCCGTACTTGATCATGCCGATCCGCTCGATCTCCTCCTTCACGCCGAGGCGCTCGAAGAGCGGCAGATTGAGCGGCAGCAGGGATTCACCGATGTGGAATCGGGGATGCCGATCCTTCTCCACCAGGACCACGCGCCGGCCGCGCTCGGCCAGCAGCGCCGCGATCGTCGATCCCGCCGGGCCGCCGCCGACCACGAGCACATCCGCCCGCGCCGAGAGCGCGGTGTCGGGGGAAGTCGTGTTTCCCGGTTGGTCCAGCAAGGGCTGACGACGACCTTTTAATGTCACGGGATCCGATCGTTTCAAGACTACCAGCCCAAGTTGCCGATATCCAGGGGATGGCATAGCTCATGGAGAATATGAAGGAGCCGCGGTGATGCAAAGCCCGCTAGAGCCGCATCCGGTCATCCCGGAATTCTATGACGCGCGCGCAGAGCGCAGGCCTTTCGTCCGCGACCTCTTCAACAAGACGGCGCCACACTATGACGCCATCAATCAGGTTTTTTCCCTGGGCTCCGGCGGTCGCTACCGCCGCCAGTGCCTGCTGCGATGCGGGCTGCGGCCCGGGCAACGGCTGATCGATGTGGCGGTCGGCACCGGGCTGCTGGCGCAGGAGGCGGTCTCCATCACGGGAAGCCCGCGCAACGTCATCGGCGTCGATCTCAGCGAGGGCATGCTGGCGATCGCCCGGAAAAAGCTGGGTATCTCTCTGATCCAAGGCGCGGCCGAGGCATTGCCGATCGCCGACGGGATCGCCGATTTCGTGACCATGGGCTATGCGCTGCGGCATGTGTCCGATCTCGTCGCCACGTTCCGGGAATTCCATCGCGTGCTGCGTCGCGGCGGCATCGTGCTGCTGCTGGAAATCGGCCGTCCGAGCCGCCGGCTCAGCCGACTCATGGCATCCGCCTATCTCGGCGGCGTGGTTCCCTTCCTCAGCCGCTGGACCACCGGCGAGGCGCACGCCAAATCGTTGATGCAATACTATTGGGCGACGATCGAGAATTGCGTTCCGCCCGAGACTGTTCAGCAGGCCATGCGCGACAGCGGATTCGGAGAGGTGGGCTGCGCGGTCGGCCTCGATCTCTTCCGCAGCTACGTCGGGCGGAAGACGTGAGGCTCGCCGCAGCGACCGGCTCGCCGAGTGGTGCGGGCCCTGATCAATCCCTGGCCCGCTTGCGGCGACGGGACCGAGGCGCCTCGGGCGAAGAGCTGCCCGGACTCTGCGCCACCTCCTCCAGCTCGTCGATCAGCGGATCGGGCCCGCACGCAGCCGCGAGGCGGGCGGCGTCGCGGATCGCAATCGTCTCGCCACGCACCGCGATGCCCTGCTTCTGCAACACCGCCAAGGCGCGCGAGAAGCTCTCGCGGGTGATGCCGAGCTCCGAGGCGATCAAATTCTTCTCATAGGGCAGGCGCACGCGATCCGGCGTGGCCTGTCGCGTGGACAGGGCGAGGATGTAGCAGCCGACGCGCTCGGTCGAGGTGCGCAGCTTCAGGTTCTTGATCTGCCGCACCAGGCGGCGGAACTGGCCGGCGAGGCTGCCGATGACCGCCTGAGCCAATGCCGGCTCGCGCAGAACCGCGGCACGAAATGCCGGCGCATGAATCAACAGAAATCGTGACGGCTCGGGAACCCGCGCCCGCATGAGGTAGGGCGCCGCCGTCAGGACTGCCGCGGGGATGACGAGGTCCGAGCGCTCGACAACCTCGATCAGTACCTCGCGCCCGGCGGTCGAGCGTCCCAATAGATGAGCGGACCCCGACACCACAACGTGCTGGAAATTCGGCCGCTCGCCTTGCTCGAAGAGCACGGTGCCGGCCGCGACGCTGTGCAGCACGGCGTTGCTCAGGAGATCGGACCGGCTCGCCTCGGAGAGCCCTTCGAGCAACGGCAGCGTCGCCACTCCCAGATCCTGGTCCGCGTCACCCACCGGGCGTCTTCCTTTGTTCAAGTCATTGGCTCCATTGATGGATACATATTTGATAAATATCACGCCGGTCTTTGATCCAAATCAATGAGCGGGCGGCTCGCCGCTCCTAATTTCCCGACACCGGCCTAGTTCTATTTGAGTGTTTGCCTCAGGGGGCAGTGACATGCAACGAGCGGCAGATCCGAAATCCACCCAGATCCTCGGCATGAGTACGGCGGCATTCGCCGTGTGCTTCGCCACGTGGACGATCTTCTCGATCATCGGCATCAGGATCAAACAGAACCTCGGGCTCAACGACACGGAATTCGGCCTCCTGGTCGCGATGCCGATCCTCTCAGGATCGCTGAGCCGGATCGTTTTCGGCATCTGGACCGATCAGTACGGTGGCCGGCCGGTGTTCACGCTGGTAATGCTAACCGCCGCGGTCGCGGTCTGGCTGCTCTCCACGGTCAGCACCTATCCGATGTTCCTTATCGCGGCGCTCGGCGTCGGCCTCGCCGGCGGCTCCTTCGCCGTCGGCATCGCCTATGTATCCCGATGGTATCCGCGCGAGCGTCAGGGCACGGCACTGGGCGTTTTCGGGATGGGGAATGTCGGTGCCGCCATAACCAATTTCGGCGCACCGTTCCTCCTGGTGGCCTTGGGCTGGCAGCGGACTGCTCAGGTCTATGCGGTCATCCTGTTCCTCACCGGCATTGTCTTCTTCCTGGTCACCAGGGAGGACCCTGCGACCGCCGCCCGGCGGGCGAGCGGGACATCGCCGCGCAGCACCTGGCTCGAGCTGGAGCCGCTGCGGAACCTGCAGGTTTGGCGCTTCGCTCTCTATTACTTCTTCGTCTTCGGCGCCTTCGTGGCATTGGCCCTGTGGCTGCCACGCTACCTCATCGGCGTCTACGGCCTCGACATCAAGACAGCGGGCATGCTGGCCGCCTTCTATGCGGTGCCCGCCAGCCTGTTCCGCGCCTATGGCGGCGTGCTCTCCGACACGCACGGTGCACGCAAGGTCATGTACTGGACCTTCGGCATCTCCGCCGTATGCACCTTCATGCTGTCCTATCCCAATACCGACTATGTGATCCACGGAATCAAGGGATCGATCGCCTTTTCGACTCAGATGGGGCTGATCCCGTTCGTCATCACGATTTTCGTGCTGGGTTTCTTCATGTCGCTTGGCAAGGCCGCGGTCTACAAGCACATCCCGGTCTATTACCCCGACCATGTGGGATCGGTCGGCGGGCTCGTCGGCATGATTGGCGGCCTAGGCGGCTTCGTGCTGCCGATTGCCTTCGGCGTGATGAACGATCTCACGGGGGTCTGGACTAGCTGCTTCATGCTGCTGTTCGCCATCGTCGTCGTGTCTCTGCTGTGGATGCATTTCTCCATCCGGCAGATGGAGCAGTCGGTGGCAGAGCCGGCGGTATCGGCGCTGCCGGACTTACCGGAAATGGCGGGGATCCACACACCCGCGATCGCCGCGGCAGACAGCGCCGTGATCGCCGACTGGCGTCCCGACGACAGCGCCTTCTGGGAGCGGAAGGGCCGGCAGATCGCCCAGCGCAATCTCTGGATCTCGATTCCGAACCTGCTCCTCGCCTTCTCGGTCTGGATGGTGTGGAGCGTGGTGGTCGCCAAGCTTCCGGTGATCGGCTTCAAGTACACCACCGACCAGCTCTTCTGGCTGGCGGCGCTGCCCGGACTCTCCGGCGCCACGCTCAGGATCTTCTATTCCTTCATGGTGCCAATCTTCGGCGGTCGGCTCTGGACCACCGTCACCACCGCCTCCCTGCTGATCCCGGCGTTCGGCATCGGCTACGCGGTCCAGAACCCGCAGACGCCCTACCTCATCTTCCTGGTTCTGGCGCTGCTCTGTGGCTTCGGCGGCGGCAATTTTGCCTCCTCCATGGCCAATATCAGCTTCTTCTTTCCCAAGGGTCAGAAAGGCAATGCCCTCGCCCTCAATGCCGGGCTCGGCAACGCCGGCGTCAGCGTGATGCAGTTCCTGGTCCCTCTCGTGATCACGACGGGAGTGTTCGGCGTCGTCGGCGGAGAGCCGCAGGCCGCCGGCGATGGTGCCCGGTTGTGGCTGCAGAACGCCGGCTTCATCTGGGTTCCGTTCCTCCTCATCTCCACCGCGGCCGCCTGGTTCGGCATGAACGACATCGCCTCGGCGAAGGCGTCGTTCCAGGAGCAGTCGGTCATTTTCAGCCGGACCCACAACTGGATCATGTGCTGGCTCTATACCGGCACCTTCGGCTCCTTCATCGGCTATTCCGCCGGCTTTCCGCTGCTCACCAAGACGGTATTCCCCGAGGTGAACTCGCTCCAGTACGTCTTCCTTGGTCCGCTGGTGGGCGCGCTGTCGCGGGCGGCAACCGGCTGGATCTCCGACCGGTTCGGCGGCGCCCGCGTCACCTTCTGGACATTCGTGCTGATGATCGGCGCTGTCACCGGCGTCATCTACTTCCTGGTCACCAAGGACCAGCCGGGCGCGTTCTGGGGCTTCTTCGCGATGTTCATGATCCTGTTCTTCGCGACGCGGCGTGGGCAACGCATCGACCTTCCAGATGATCCCGGTGATCATGCGCAAGGAGATCGAGCGTCTGATGCCCACGACCGCGGCGACCGATCGCGTTCGGCGGGCGGAGAAGGAATCGGCGGCGATCATCGGCTTCACCTCGGCGGTTGCCGCTTACGGCGCCTTCTTCATCCCCAAGGCCTACGGCACGTCGATCGAGCTCACCGGCGGCCCCACGGCGGCGCTCTGGGGCTTCCTGATTTTCTATGTGACCTGCGCGGCGCTCACCTGGTCGTCTATACGCGGCGCGGCGGCGTCCTGCACGACATCGAGCACGCCGCCAATTCAGTGAAGCTCGTCGCCGCCAATATGAAATAGCCGGGAATACATTGCGGTCTCCCGTCTTCCAGAGAAGGCATATGCCATGAGCCACTTCCTCGATCGCCTTACCTTCTTCCGCAAGAATGTCGGCACCTTCTCCGGCGGCCACGGCGTCGTCACCAACGAGGACCGCCGCTGGGAAGAGGCCTACCGGCAGCGCTGGCAGCACGACAAGATCGTGCGCTCGACCCATGGCGTGAACTGCACCGGCTCCTGCAGCTGGAAGATCTACGTCAAGGGCGGCATCGTCACCTGGGAGACGCAGCAGACCGACTATCCGCGCACGCGGCCGGATCTGCCGAACCACGAGCCGCGCGGCTGCGCGCGCGGCGCCAGCTATTCCTGGTATCTCTACAGCGCCAACCGGGTGAAATATCCGCTGATCCGCCGCCGGCTGCTGGAGCTCTGGCGCGCCGAGCGCCAGACCAAGGGCGCCGGTCGAGGCCTGGGCCGCCATCGTCGAGGATCCCGTCAAGGCCGCAGCCTACAAGCAGATCCGCGGCCTCGGCGGCTTCGTCCGCGCCAAGTGGGACGAGGTCGAGGAGATCATCGCCGCCGCCAACGTCTATACGGCAAAGCAATACGGGCCCGACCGCATCGTCGGCTTCTCGCCGATCCCGGCCATGTCCATGGTCTCCTACGCCGCCGGCAGCCGCTACCTGTCGCTGATCGGCGGCGTCTGCATGAGCTTCTACGACTGGTACTGCGACCTGCCGCCGGCCTCGCCGCAGACCTGGGGCGAGCAGACCGACGTGCCGGAGAGCGCCGACTGGTACAACTCGACGTTCCTCATCCTGTGGGGCTCGAACGTGCCGCAGACGCGCACGCCGGACGCCCATTTCTATACCGAGGTCCGCTACAAGGGCGCCAAGTCGGTGGTCATCACGCCCGGACTACAGCGAGGCGGCGAAGTTCGCCGACCTCTGGCTGCATCCCAAGCAGGGCACCGACGCGGCGCTGGCCATGGCCATGGGCCATGTGGTGCTGAAGGAATTCCATCTCGCCGGCAAGAGCGCCTATTTCGACGGACTACTGCCGGCGCTTCACCGACCTGCCGATGCTGGTGGTGCTGGAGAAGCGCGGCGAATGCCTATGTCCCCGGCCGCTTCCTGCGCGCCGCCGATCTCGATGGCGCGCTCGGACCAGACCAACAACCCCGACTGGAAGACGCTGGGCTTCGACCGCAAGCCGACGGCTCGCTGGCGCTGCCCAACGGCTCCGATCGGCTTCCGCTGGGGCGAGAGCGGCAAGTGGAACATCGAGGAGAAGGACGCGCGCGACGGCGCTGACGCGCCGCTGGCGCTCACGCTCGCCGAGACGCGCGATGCGCGTGCGTGCCGGTGGCGTTTCCCTATTTCGGCGGCACCGCGCCGGCAGGCCTTCCACGCCGACCGATCACGACGACGTGCTGGAGCGCAACCTGCCGGTGCGCCGGCTGACGACGCAGGACGGGCGAGGTGCTACGTGGCCACCGTCTTCGACCTGCTGGTCGGCAACTACGGCATCGATCGCGGCTTCGGCGGCGGCAACGTGGCCGACGAGCTATGACGACGACGTGCCCTATACGCCGGCCTGGGCCGAGGCGGTCACCGGCGTCAAGCGCGACCACATCATCGCGGTGGCGCGCCAGTTCGCCGAGAACGCCGACAAGACCCACGGCAAATCCATGGTGATCCTCGGCGCCGGGCTGAACCACTGGTACCACATGGACATGATCTACCGCGGCATCATCAATCTGCTGGTGATGTGCGGCTGCATCGGCCAGTCGGGCGGCGGCTGGTCGCACTATGTCGGGCCAGGAGAAGCTGCGGCCGCAGACCGGCTGGACGGCGCTCGCCTTCGCGCTCGACTGGAACCGGCCGCCGCGGCAGATGAATTCGACCATCGTTCTTCTACGCCCACACCTCGCAGTGGCGCTACGAGAAGCTCGACCCCTCGGAGATCCTGTCGCCGCTCGCCGACGCCAAGCGATTTCCCGCACCAGCCTGATCGACTACAACGTCAAGGCGGAGCGCATGGGCTGGCTGCCGTCGGCGCCGCAGCTCGCCACCAATCCGCTGCGGCATCGCCGCGGCGGCCGAGGCCGCCGGCAAGGAAGTGCCCGGCCTATGTCGCCGACGAGCCTGAAGTCGGGACGCCTGCACTTCGCCGCCGAGGATCCGGACGCGCCGGCCAACTTACCCGCGCAACCTGTTCGTCTGGCGCTCGAACCTGCTGGGCGCGTCGGGCAAGGGGCACGAGTATTTCCTGAAATACCTGCTGGGCACCGATCACGGCGTGCTGGGCAAGGACCTCGGCGCACGAGGGCGGCGCGAAGCCGGAGGAGGTGCGCTGGCACGACCAGGCGGCGACCGGCAAGCTCGACCTGCTGGTGACGCTCGACTTCCGCATGTCCACCACCTGCCTCTATTCCGACATCGTGCTGCCGACCGCCACCTGGTACGAGAAGCACGACCTCAACACCTCCGACATGCATCCCTTCATCCATCCGCTGTCGGCGGCGGTCGATCCCGCCTGGGAAGTCGCGGACCGATTGGGAGATCTACAAGGGCATCGCGCGCAAATTCTCCGAGGTGGCCGCAGGGCCATCTCGGCCGCGAGCGCGACGTGGTGCTGACGCCGATCATGCACGACACGCCGGGCGAGCTGGCGCAGCCCTTCGACGTCGCCGACTGGAAGCTCGGCGAATGCCCGCCGATCCCCGGCAAGACCATGCCGGCGATGACGGTGGTGGAGCGCGACTATCCCGCAGACCTACGCCAAGTTCACCTCGCTCGGGCCGCTGATGGAGAGCATCGGCAACGGCGGCAAGGGCATCGGCTGGAAGACCGAGCACGAGGTGGAGTTCCTGAAGCAGCTCAACGGCACCGTCACGGCGCCGGGCGCGGGCCAGGGCCGCGCGCGGATCGACACCGACATCGACGCCGCGGAGGTGATCCTGACCCTGGCGCCGGAGACCAACGGCGAGGTCGCGGTCAAGGCCTGGCAGGCGCTCGGCAAGATCACCGGCCGCGAGCACGCCCATCTCGCGCGCGCGCGCGAGGACGACAAGATCCGCTTCCGCGACCTGCAGGCGCAGCCGCGCAAGATCATCTCCTCGCCGACCTGGAGCGGGCTCGAGAGCGAGCACGTCAGCTACAACGCCTGCTACACCAACGTGCACGAGCTGATTCCCTGGCGCACGCTGACCGGCCGCCAGCAGTTCTACCAGGACCACACCTGGATGCGCGCCTTCGGCGAGGCGCTCGTGCGTCTATCGGCCGCCGATCGACACCAAGACGGTCGAAGCCGATGCGCGACCGCTGCGCGAACGGCAGCAAATCGGTGGTGCTGAACTTCATCACGCCGCACCAGAAATGGGGCATCCACAGCACCTATACCGACAATCTGCATCATGCTGACGCTTGTCGCGCGGCGGGCCGATCGTGTGGATCAGCGAGACCGACGCCAAGGCCGCCGGGATCGTCGACAACGACTGGATCGAGGCGTTCAACGCCAACGGCGCGCTGACGGCGCGCGCGGTGGTGAGCCAGCGCGTGCCCGCGGGCATGTGCATGATGTACCACGCCCAGGAGAAGATCGTGAACGTGCCCGGCAGCGAGATCACCGGCAAGCGCGGCGGCATCCACAACTCGGTCACCCGCGTCTGCCCGAAGCCGACCCACATGATCGGCGGCTACGCGCAGCTTTCCTACGGATTCAACTACTACGGCACCGTGGGCGCCAACCGCGACGAGTTCGTCATCGTCCGCAAGATGGAAAAGATCGACTGGCTCGAGGGTCCGCGCGTGGCCGCATCGGCAGGCCGCCGAGTAGGGGAGACGACAGATCATGAAAATCCGCGCCCAGATCGCGATGGTGCTGAACCTCGACAAGTGCATCGGCTGCCACACCTGCTCGGTCACCTGCAAGAACGTCTGGACCAGCCGCGACGGCGTCGAATACGCCTGGTTCAACAACGTCGAGACCAAGCCCGGCATCGGCTATCCCAAGGAATGGGAGAACCAGAAGAACTGGAAGGGCGGCTGGGTGCGCCGGCCGGAACGGCAAGCTGACGCCGCGCCTCGGCGGCAAGTTCCGCGTGCTGGCCAAGATCTTCACCAACCCGGACCTGCCGGAGATCGACGACTACTACGAGCCCTTCACCTTCGACTACGCCCATCTGCAGACCGCCGGCGTGAGCCAGGCGGCGCCCACCGCGCGGCCGCGCTCGGTGATCACCGGCGAGCGCATGGAGAAGATCGAGTGGGGTCCGAACTGGGAGGAGATCCTCGGCGGCGAATTCGCCAAGCGCAGCAAGGACGCAGAATTTCGAGGCCATCGAGAAGGAGATCTACGGCCAGTTCGAGAACACCTTCATGATGTACCTGCCGCGGCTCTGCGAGCACTGCCTCAATCCGGCCTGCGTCGCCGCCTGCCCCTCCGGCTCGATCTACAAGCGCGAGGAGGACGGCATCGTCCTCATCGACCAGGACAAGTGCCGCGGCTGGCGCATGTGCGTCACCGCCTGCCCCTACAAGAAGATCTATTACAACTGGGAGAGCGGCAAGGCGGAGAAATGCACCTTCTGCTATCCGCGCATCGAGGTGGGCCAGCCCACCGTCTGCTCGGAGACCTGCGTTGGCCGCATCCGCTATCTCGGCGTCGTGCTCTATGACGCCGACCGCATCGAGGAGGCCGCGAGCGCCGCCAACGAGCGCCGATCTCTATCAGGCCCAGCTCGACATCTTCCTCAATCCGCACGATCCCAAGGTGATCGCCCAGGCGAGCGCCGACGGCGTGCCGGAGGCCTGGCTCGACGGCGGCGCGCAACTCGCCGGTCTACAAGATGGCGATCGACTGGAAGATCGCCTTCCCGCTGCATCCCGAATACCGGACCCTGCCGATGGTGTGGTATGTGCCGCCGCTGTCGCCGATCCAGGCGAAGGCCGAGGCCGGCCAGCTCGGCAGCAACGGCGTCATCCCCGACGTCTCGAAGCTGCGCATTCCGCTGCGCTACCTCGCCAACCTCCTGACCGCGGGCGACGAGCGGCCGGTCAAGCTGGCGCTGGAGCGGCTGCTGGCGATGCGCGCCTATCATGCGCGCCCGCCATGTCGAGGCGCGCGAGGCGCCGGAGATCCTGGCCCAGGTCGGCCTCAACCAGGCACTGGTCGAGGACATGTACAAGATCCTGGCGATCGCCAATTACGAGGACCGCTTCGTCATCCCGACGACGCATCGCGAATACGCCGAGAACGCCTTCGACCTGCAAGGCTCCTGCGGCTTCAGCTTCGGCAACGGCTGCTCCGGACGGCAGCAGCGAGGTGAGCCTGTTCGGCAAGCACAAGCATGAGCATGGCGCCAAGAAGCCGGCGGAGGTGGAGTGATGCAAACCTTCAAGGTGCTCTCGGCGCTGCTGGCCTATCCCGAGCCGGAGCTGCTGGCCGCACGCCGACGAGCTCGCCGCGGTGCTGGAGCAGGAGGCGCTGCTGCCGCTTCGGCATCAGCGCGCGCTCGCCGCCTTCGTCGCCGAGCTCGGCCGCCTCGATCCGCTGGAGGCGCAGGAGCGCTACGTGACGCTGTTCGACCGCAACCGGTCGCTGTCGCTGCATCTCTACGAGCATGTGCACGGCGAATCCCGCGACCGCGGCCAGGCGATGGTGCAGCTCCGCGAGGTCTATCATCTGCACGGGCTGGAGATCGATCCGCCTCGGAGCTGCCGGACTACCTGCCGCTCTTCCTGGAATTCCTGTCGCTGCTGCCGGTGAAGGCGGCGGTCTCGCTGCTCGCCGAGGCCGGTCACGTTGTGGCGGCGCTCCGCGAGAAGCTGGAGCAGCGCCACAGCCCCTATGCCGCCGTCATGGCAGCGGTGGAGGCGTTGGCCGCCAAGCCCGCCGAGCGCGCCGCGGTGGAGGAGGTTCTGGCGATGCTGAAGCCCGAGGCGGACGCGCTGGAGGCGCTCGACCGGCAATGGGAAGAGGAAGCCGTGCGCTTCACGGCGGCGGGCGCGCCCGATGGCGCCGCGACGGCTTCGGGCTGCGGGAGGTGAACGATGCTCGACTATCTCAATCAGGCCCTGTTCGGCCTCTACCCCTATATCGCCCTCAGCGTCTTCCTGATCGGCAGCGTCGTCCGCTTCGACCGGGAGCAGTACAGCTGGCGCTCGGGCTCGAGCCAGCTCTTGCGCCGCCGGCTGCTCTTCGTCGGCAGCAACTGCTTTCATATCGGCATTCTCGCGATTTTCGCCGGACACCTGGTCGGGCTGCTGACGCCGCATTGGCTCTATACGGCGAATGGGCCTCAGCGTCGAGGCAAAGCAGCTGATGGCGATGATCGTCGGCGGCGTCTTCGGCGCTGCTCTGCTTCGTGGGCCTCACCCTGCTGATCTACCGCCGGCTCAGCGATGCGCGGATCCGCGCCACCAGCAGCTTATATGGACATCGCGATCCTGCTCATACTCTACGCACAGCTCATCCTGGGGCTGTCGTCGATCTTCGTCTCGGCGCAGCATCTCGACGGCTCGGAAATGCTGGTTCTGGCGGAATGGGCGCAGCGGATCTTGACGCTTCGCGGCGGCGCCGCCGAGCTCATCGCCGGAGTGAGCCCGATCTTCAAGCTGCACATCGTCCTCGGCATGACCATCTTCCTGCTCTTCCCGTTCTCGCGCCTGGTGCACATCTGGTCGGCGCCGGTGGGATATCTCGGGCGGTCCTATCAGGTGGTGCGCCGGCGCGGCGGTGCCAGCGCGGCGCGGGGGCGGTGATGGAGACGATCCTGGTGAACGGCGCCGAGATTCCGCCGACGGATGTGGCGGCGGAGATGCAGTACCACCCGGCGCCGAGCCGGGAGCAGGCCTGGACCGCGGCGGCGACCGCCCTGGTCATCCGCCAGCTTCTGCTGCAGGAAGCCGCGCGGCTCGGCGTCACCGCGGACGCCGGCGAGGACGCCAGCTCGGAAGAAGCCGTGGTGCAGGCGCTGCTTGCCCGCGAGGTCGCGACGCCCGAGCCCGACGAGGCGACGCTGCGGCGCTACTGGACCGCCAATGCAGCGAAATTCAATACGCCTGACGTCTACGAGGCCGCGCATATCCTGTTCCCGGCCGCACCCGATGACGAGGCGGCGCGCGCGACGGCGAAGCAGGCGGCGAGCGAGACCCTCGCCCTGCTGCAGGAGGATCCCAAGCGCTTTGCCGCGCTCGCCCGCGAGCGCTCGGCCTGCCCTTCGGCTGCCTCGGGCGGTCTCCTCGGCCAGCAGAGCCGCGGCGATCTGGTGCCGGAGATCGAGACCTTCGTCATGGCGATGGAGGAAGGCCAGATCTGCCCGCTGCCGATCGCCACGCGCTACGGCTATCACGTCCTCCGCCTCGACCGGCTGGTGCGCGGCGAGAGCCTGCCGTTCGAGAAAGCGGCCCCGCTGGTGGCGCGACATCTGCGCACATTGTCCTGGCAGCGCGCCGTCAGCCAGTATCTGCGCGTGCTGGCCGGCCGTGCCCGCATCGAAGGCTTCGCCGTCGATGCCGCCGCCACGCCGCTGGTGCAATAGCGCAGCAACAAGAGACGAGCCATGAGCATTGCCGCCGATCGGTCCTCTGGCCGTGGCACGCCGACTCTCCTGACTCAGGGATTTCGCCCGTTCTTTCTTGCCGCCGGTCTGTGGTCGGCGACGGCGCTGGCACTCTGGATCGCGATGCTGATGACGGGGATCGAGCTGCCGAGCCGCTTCGACCCCCTCGCCTGGCACATTCACGAGATGCTGTTCGGCTTCGTGATGGCGGCGATCGCCGGCTTCCTGCTCACCGCCGTTCCCAATTGGACCAAGCGCCTGCCGGTGAGCGGCGCGCCGCTGGCCGTGCTTGCCGGCCTCTGGCTCCTCGGCCGCGTCGTCTGCCTCGTCTCGGCACTGCTGCCGGGCTGGCTCGCGATCGCGGCGGATCTCGCATTTCCGGTCGCCCTCGGCATGGTGGTGGCGCGCGAGATCGTCGCCGGCCGGAACTGGCGCAACCTGCCGATGACGGTGCCGATCGCTGTGCTCGGCATCGCCAATCTCCTGATGCATCTGGAAGCCGCCGGCATCTCCGTCCCGGCAGGGCTGGGCTGGCGTCTCGGCCTCGCCGCCATCATCGTGCTGGTCTCCGTGGTGGCGGGCCGCATCGTGCCGAGCTTCACGCGGAACTGGCTGGCCAAGCGCCCGGATGCCGCGCTGCCGGCTTCACCGGGCTGGATCGATCGCGCCGCTCTCGGCCTGCTGCATGCGGGCCTGTTCGGCTGGGCGGCATTCCCCGATTTTCGTCCCGTCGGCGCGCTGTTGCTCGCCGGCGCGGCGCTGAATGCGGGGCGCCTGCTGCGCTGGCGCGGCGGCGCGACTTTCGCCGAGCCGCTTCTTTTCATCCTGCATGTCGGATACGCCTGGCTGGTGCTCGGTGCCGCGCTCCTCGGACTGGCGACGCTCGGATCGGGCGTGCCGACGAGCGCGGCGATCCACGCCCTTACCGCCGGCGCCGTCGGCACGATGATTCTGGCGGTGATGACCCGCGCGACCCGCGGCCATACGGGACAGGCGCTTTCCGCCGATCACGTCACCGTCGCGATCTATGTGCTGGTCAATCTGGCCGCGCTGACGCGCGTCGCCGCAGTCTTCGCCGAAGCCTGGACGGTGCCGCTGCTCACGGCATCCGCGGCGTTCTGGATCGCCGCCTTCACCCTCTTCGCCTTCTTCTACGGGCCACTGCTGATGCTGCCCCAGGGCGGCAAGCGACCCGGCGCGGCGGCCCTGCGCCGGGCCTGACGGGGGCATCGCCCCACCCCTCAGAGGTGGCCGAGGTCATACTCCGAGCAGGAATATCCGAGCTGCGAGGCTCCCTCCTCCAGGAAGTCGCCCAGGGTTGGCATTCCCATGAGATAGTCGGCGGATTTCCGGTGGTGACGCTCGCGCGCGAGGCTGCGGGCGTTCTTCCACTCGCTCTTGCCGAAGTCGCCCCGCCCGACCCAGACCATCGCGATGAGGTCGATCACCTCGTCGTCGTTGAGATCGTTGATCGCCTCCTTGAGCTCGGCAGCGGTGGGATCGTCGGCGTAGTCGGCGAGAATCTCGCTCTCGCCGCTGTCCGCGGGATTCGAGCCGGGGTCGGGCTCGACGGGATCAACCTTCACGTCGTATTCGCGCGCCTTGGTGATGATGTAGCAGACCTTGTCCAGGCTGATATTGATCTCCACCGAGGCGTCGTCGCTCGCCTGTGCCATGAAATCCTCGCTTCGGCTCCCTGGAAATTTGCCGTCGCATCAGCAAACTCCCATGTCATGAAAGCTAGCCGTCCCGCGAGACCCGCACGTTGATTCAGATCAAAACCGCTAGATCAGCCCTCTGCCTCCAGCTTCAGCCGGGAAAGCGCCGGGGTATGCACTATTGCGGACTCACCTGGCCGGTGTTGGCGTCGATCGTGACCGGCACCATCTGGCCGTTCCGGCTCGCCATCCCCGTATAGGTATTGCCGTTGCGCTGCAGGTTCTGCACGTTGGTGTAGCCCTGCGCCTGCAGGGCGGCCGCCGCCTGGGTGCTGGTCATGCCCATGGCCGATGCGCCGGGCGTGAACGTCGTGCCCGGCGTCGATCCCGGATTGATGCCCGGGTTCGTCGAGGGCGTGCCGGCATTGTGGGACGGCAACCCCGCGCCGACGCCACCGCGCCCGGTGCCCTGCCCGTAAGCGGCGGACGCCAGTGCGAGCATCACCGAGGCAAGCAAAACCATTGAATGAGCGGGGCGCATGAAGAACTCCCTTCCGGAAGCCAGTTCTCCGCTTCCTGAGACTCGAACATCGGCACCAGATGAAGGTTCCCGCAACAGGCCGGCGGGAGCCATGGATCGCCATCCGCGCGCCGGCCAGCCGCTCTGGTGCCGCCTCAAGGATCGGCGCCGCATCGCTGCTCGATGCGACAACCTGGCCGGCAATCACCTCGGCAGCGCCTATCTTGCCGCAACTCTTGTCTGCTGGGCTAATTGAGTTTGGACCCTGGGTCAGCTCCCTCCGGGGCGGTCTCACGACGCCCGGAATGGGGAACAAGCTGATGGCGGTGCGCTACGATCAGCTCCGCGCCGACCCCGGTCATGATCAGTACACACTCGTCGGCTGGGTGATCCGACAGCATCGCCAGCAGTGCCTTGCGCTCGATCTTGCCCTGGCCGTTGCGAGAAATCTCCCGGACGACCCGGAGCCGCAACGCGATGCTGCCGATCGCCAGCGTCGCCGGCCTCACTCCGTTCCCGTCACCAGTGGATGTTCTGCGAGGAAGCGGTCGATCACCCAGCCGAGGCCCGGCTGTTCCACCTCGGCAAATTCATAACGCGCGCGCACCAGCGGCTTGTTCAGCTGGATCAGGTGGCTCAAATCGACCGGCGTCGCCGCCACCACCACGTCGGCGGCGACGGCGTTGAGGGTAGCCTTGAGCGCCGCGAGCTGCGCCGTGCTGTATCCCACCGCCGGCAGGACGGTGCCGATATGGGAATAGTTTCGATAGACCTCCGCGATCAGCGGCGCCGCCGCGGAGCGGGGATCGACGATCACCGCCGCGCCGCCGGCGCGCGCCGCCTCGTAGCCCGCGCCGTGACTGATGCCGCCGTGGGTGATGCTGGGGCCATCCTCCACCACGACTACCCGTCGCCCGCGCACCGCATTGGGGTCGTCCAGCCGGACCGGCGATGCCGCGCGCAGGATCACGGCCCGAGGATTGACGCGGCGAAGCTCCTGGACCGCCAGCTCGACCGCGACGGTGCTTGCGGCATCGACCTTGTTGACGACGGCCACGTCCGCCATGCGCGCCACCGCCTCGCCGGGATGGTGGGTCGCGACCTGGGTCGGCCGCAGGGCGTCGGCTATCACGATGTTCAGATCCGGCCGGATGAACGAGAAGTCGTTGTTGCCGCCATCCCAGATGATGATATCCGATTCCGCCTCGGCGGCGGCGAGGATGGCAGCATAGTCCACCCCGGCAAAGACCAGATTACCGGCGGCAAGGTGGGGCTCGTACTCCTCGCGCTCTTCCAGGCTGCAGCGGGCTGCGTCGAGATCCGCCGGGGTGGCGAAGCGCTGGACGCGCTCCTCCACGAGGTCGCCATAGGGCATGGGATGCCGTATCACGGCGACGCGCCGACCCGCCTCACGCAAGCGGCGCGACAGCCAGCGGGAGATCTGGGACTTGCCGCAGCCGGTGCGCACGGCGGTGACCGCGATCACCGGCAGCGACGATCGCAGCATGGTGTGGTCAGGCCCCAGCAGAGTGAAGTCCGCGCCGGCAGCCAGCGCGCGCGACGCCAGATGCATGACATGGCTGTGCAGCACGTCGCTGTAGGCGAACACGACCTCGTCGACCGCGTGCGTGGCGCAGAGTTCCTCGAGCCGAGCTTCATCCTCGATCGGGATGCCCCGAGGATAGCGTGCTCCGGCGAGCTCGGTCGGATAGCGGCGGTCCGCGATGCCGGGGATCTGCGCCGCCGTGAAGGCAACGACGGTAACGGCGGGATCGTCCCGGAACACCACGTTGAAGTTGTGGAAGTCGCGACCGGCGGCGCCCAGGATGAGCACGCGCCGAGCATTTCCTGCGCTGCCGCGCACCGAGCTAGATGCAGTAGGTTCGAGGCGGCGGGAAGCCATTGAAGTCCACCGATGCGTCGCTTCCGGTATAGGCACCGGCCGAGAGGAAGTCCATGCGGTCCCGATCACGAGATCGACGGGCAGCGCATCGCCGCTCCGCTCGCAGATGATGTCCGTGCTGTCGCGGGTCGGGCTCGCGAGGATGGCGGGCTCGACATCGTTGCCGTTGGGCGGCGTGCGCAGTCGATCATGGGTGTGCTTCTACAGATCGTCGCGGCCGGCCTGCTGCGCCGTGACATGAGATCGCTCCCTCGCTGCCGGCTCGCCGCGACCCCGCGGCGCGAATTTCGGTAATTTGGCCTCGCGGCGCGGCCGCCGCGTTGATGTGGGTCAACCTTCCCGAGAAATCTCGTTTGCCCAGCTATTGACCCTTCTCGGCCTGCCCGTCCCTGCTCGGTCGCGATCGGTCCCGCGCCTGTCGCGGGGGATGAAACTGACGGGAGGCGGCAAAGCCGGCGACCGCGACGCGGAACTCCTCGATGAGCTCCCGCGCCAGACCGGAGAGGGCGAGCCGGGTCGAATAGAGGATGGTGAATTCGACCTCGACGCGCGGCTTGAACGGCCGCAGGACGACGCCGCGCCCGGCGAACTCCTGGGCGGTGAAGGGATCGACGATGGCGAGGCCGGCATTCGCCGCGGCGAGCGCGCAGGCGATCATCGAGAGCGGCGTCTCGATCCGCATCTGCCGGGCGATCCCGGCATCGGCGAAGACGGAATCGATGCGAAAGCGCAGCAAGGTCGATTGTCCGAGCGAGATGAAGGACTGTCCCGCGAAATCAGAGGGCTCAAGCACGCGCTTGCGCGCCAGCCGGTGGCCTTGCGGAACCACCGCCACGGCGCGAATCGGCGGCAGTCTTTCCAGCTCGACCGCCGACTGCTCGATCGGAATCTCCGCCATGCCGAGATCACATTGTCCGGAGACCACCCAATCGAGGACCGCATGGGAGGTCAGGCCGAAAAGGGCGAGGTCGAGCTTCGGCCGGGTCGCCAGGAAGGAGCCCATGAAGCGCGGCAGGAAACCGTTGGCGAGCGCGGGCAAGGCGGCGATCCGCAGCGCCCCCGCCCGCCGCTGGCGCAGCTCGACCGCCGCCTGGGCGATGCGGTCGAGACCGACGAAAGAGCGCTCGACCTCGCGATAGATCGCATGCGCCTCGCCGGTCGGCACCAGCCGCGCGCCCTTCTTCTCGAACAGCCTGAGGTCGAGGGAGCGCTGCAGGTCGCGAATGAGCCGGCTCATCGCCGGCTGCGTCACGCGGATCATCTCGGCGGCGGCGGTCATGCCGCCGGTCAGCATGACGGCGCGGAAAGCCTCGAGCTGGCGCGGATTGAGCATGGGGCCAGGCCTCCTTGGGGCAGAGGACAGAACATAACATTCCAGCATGGAAACCCCGAGCAATTGCATTTGACGGTCATCCGGGCCGATGCAACCATTTCGTCGCAATCGTTCCGCCAACGGGAGCGGCACGGGCGTAAAGCGGAGAGGCAGATGGCATTCAAAGGGATCGCGGCGGCGGGCGCGGCGCTCGTGCTGGCCGCCGTGCTCGGCGGCACGGCCGAGGCTCAGGACAAGACGCTCTACGTCGCCGCCTATGGCGGCTCCTTCGAGCAGACGCTGCGCAAGGACGTGTTTCCGCCCTTCGAGAAGAAATACGGGCTGAAGATCGAATACGTCGCCGGCAATTCCACCGACAATCTGGCGCGCCTCCAGGCGCAGAAGGGCAATCAGCAGATCGACGTCGCGATCCTCGACGACGGCCCGATGTACCAGGCGGTGGCGCTCGGATTCTGCGCGCCGCTGGCGAAGTCGCCGGTCTACGACGAGCTCTACGATCTCGCCAAGGTGCCGTCGGGGAAGGCGCTGATGATCGGCATGAACGGCACCGGCATCATGTACAACAAGAAGGTCTTCGAGGAGAACCACTGGCCGGCGCCGACCTCGTGGAACGACCTCAAGGACCCCAAGTTCAAGCAGAAGCTGGTGATCCCGCCGCTCAACAACACCTACGGCCTGCACGCGCTCGTCGAATTCGCCAAGCTCGGCGGCGGCGGCGAGAAGAACATCGAGCCCGGATTCAAGGCGTTCAAGGACGCGGTCGGCCCCAATGTGCTCGTCTACGAGCCCTCGCCTGGCAAGATGACCGAGCTCTTCCAGAGCGGCCAGGCGGTGATCGCGGTCTGGGGATCGGGCCGTGCCAAGGCGCTGGCGGACACCGGCTTCCCCGCCGCCTTCACCTATCCCAAGGAGGGCGGCATCGCGCTCGGCGTCGCGGCCTGTCCGGTCGCCGGCGGCGCCAACAAGCCCGAGGCGCAGACTTTCCTTCAGTACCTGGTGAGCCCGGAGATCCAGGTGGTGCTCGCCACCGGCTCGGGACTGGGCCCGGTCAACAAGACCGTGCAGCTGCCGCCGGAGAAGCAGGCCGGCATTCCCTACGGGCCGGAGCAGATGGGCAAGCTGCAGGTCATCGATTGGGACACGGTGAACGAGAAGCGCGAGGAGTGGAACCGGCGCTGGACCCGCGAGATCGAGCGCTGAGGCGGGTGAGGCGGGACATGCCAAGGCCGTCATGGCGTTTCTCGCTCTCGACCGTCTGACCAAGCGCTACGGCGAGACCGCCGCCGTCGACCAGCTCTCGCTCGCGGTGGAGAAGGGCGAGTTCGTCTCGCTGCTCGGTCCCTCCGGCTGCGGCAAGACGACAACCCTGCAGATGATCGCGGGCTTCGTCGAGCCGACCGCCGGCGCCATCACCCTCGACGGCACGAACCTGCTCGCGACCAAGCCGGCGAAGCGCGGCCTCGGCATCGTCTTCCAGAGCTACGCCCTCTTCCCGCACATGACCGCGGCGGAGAACGTCGCCTTCGGCCTGGAGATGCAGGGCGTGGCGCGCGCCGAGCGCGGCCGCCGCGTCGCCGAGGCGCTGGCCCTGGTCGGCCTCGCCGCCTTGGCCCAGCGCTATCCCCGCAGCATGTCCGGCGGCCAGCAGCAGCGCGTGGCGCTGGCGCGCGCCCTCGTCATCCGGCCGCGCATCCTCCTCCTCGACGAGCCGCTCTCCAATCTCGACGCCAAGCTGCGCGAGGAGATGCAGATCGAGCTGCGCCAGATCCAGCGCAGCCGTCGGCATCACGACGATCCTCGTCACCCACGACCAGGCCGAGGCGATGGCGCTCTCCGACCGCATCGTGATCATGAACAAGGGCCGCGTCGAGCAGATCGCCAGCCCCGATCACGCCTACGAGCAGCCGGCGAGCCCGTTCGTCGCCAGCTTCCTCGGCAAGACCAACCTGCTGGCCGGCCGCGTCGCCGCCAACCGCCTCTGCATCGGCGACCGGAGCTGGCCCGCGCCGCGCGGCAGCGACGCCGGCGCGGTCACGGTGACGCTCAGGCCGGAGAAGATCGATTTCGCCGAGGAGGGCCTCGCCGGCACCGTCCGCAACCGCCTTTTCCACGGCAGCCATGGCTGTTCCAGGTCGAGACCAGCGCCGGGCTCGTCCTGGTCATTCGCCAGAACGGCGGCGGAGAGATGCCGCGGGAAGGCGCGCCGGTGGCGCTCGCCTGGCGGCCGGAGGACATGCGGATCGCTGCCGCAGCGAGGCCGCCGGCCGATGACGACAGCCGTCGCGACACCAGGGCGGTCGCCGATTGCCGGCGGCGCCCTATCTCCTGAGCGCGCCGGCGCTGCTGCTCTATGCCGTGCTGCTGCTGGTGCCGCTCATCGCCACCGCGCTGCTGTCGCTGCACAGCTTCAACCTCTACAAGGGCATCGAGGACGTCTACAACCTCGCCAACTACCGCGATGTCTTCGGCGACAGCTATTTCTACGAGATCTTCGGGCGCACGTTTCGGATCGCGCTGCTTGTGACGGTGCTCTCAGCGCTGATCGGCGCACCGGAGGCCTATATCCTCAATCGCATGCGGGCGCCCTGGCGCGGCATCTTTCTCCTGGTGGCGCTCGGGCCGCTCCTGATCTCCGTGGTCTCCCGCACCCTCGGCTGGGCGCTGCTCTTCGGCTCCACGGGCATCGTCAATCAGGCGCTGGTGGGCCTCGACCTCATCAAGTCGCCGCTGCAATTCATGTACAGCGAGACGGGCATCGTCATCGCGCTGACCCATGTGCTGGTGCCCTTCATGGTGATCTCGGTCTGGGCCTCGCTGCAGCGCCTCGACCCGCAGGTGGAGAATGCCGCGATCTCGCTGGGCGCCGCGCCGCTGACGGTGCTCCGCCGCATCGTGCTGCCCCAGGCCATGCCCGGCATCCTCTCCGGCGGCATCATCGTCTTCGCGCTCTCCGCCAGCGCCTTCGCCACGCCGGCGATCATCGGCGGACGGCGGCTCAAGGTGGTGGCGACCCTGGCCTATGACGAATTCCTCAACACCCTCAACTGGCCGCTCGGCGCCACCATCGCCGTCATCCTGCTGGTGGCCAACATCCTGATCATCGTCGGCTGCAACCGGCTCCTCGAGAAGCGTTACGCGGAGGTCTTCCGATGAGCCGCAACGGCCTGGTGGCGCTCGCCTTCCACGCGCTCTTCGTCGTCTTCGCCCTGGCGCCGATCCTCATCGTCTGCGCCGTCGCCTTCACGCCGCTCGGCTACCTCTCGCTCCCGACCCACGGGCTCTCGCTCCGCTGGTTCCGGGCGATCGGCGGCAATCCCGAGTTCGTCGACGCGTTCTGGGCCAGCCTCTGGCTGGGCGCGCTCTCCGCCAGCCTCGCCATCCTCTTCACGGTGCCGGCGGCGCTCGCCATCGCGCGCTATCGCTTTCCCGGCCGCAACACCCTCGTCACCTTCCTGCAATCGCCGCTGATGATCCCGCCCGTCGTGCTCGGCATCGCTTTCCTGCGCTTCTTCACCCAGATCGGGCTGAGCGGCAGCTTTCTCGGCCTCGTCCTCAGTCACGTCATCATCGTCATGCCGTTCTCCCTGCGCCTCGTCATCGCCGCGGCGTCCGGCATGGACCCGCAGCTCGAGCACGCCGCGATCTCGCTCGGCGCCTCCTGGTGGCGGAGCTTCCGGCGCGTCACCCTGCCGCTGATCCTGCCGGGCGTCGCCAGCGGCTGGGTGCTCGCCTTCATCACCAGCTTCGACGAGGTGACGATGACCGTGTTCATCGCCTCGCCGCGCACCACGACGCTCCCGGTCAGGCTTTTCCTCTACATCCAGGACAATATCGATCCCCTCGTCGCCGCGGTCTCGGCGGCGCTCATCGGCCTGACTTTCGCCGCGATGCTGCTGCTCGACCGGCTCTACGGGCTGGAGCGTCTCCTGGTCGGCCGCGGACGAAGCTGAGAGAAGCGACACATGATGGCGGACAGACAGGACTACGAAGTGGCGGTGATCGGCGGCGGGCTGGTCGGCGTCGCCATCGGCTGGGGCCTTGCGCGGCTGGGCCAGCGCGTCGCCGTGCTCGACGAGGGCGACGTCGCCTATCGCGCCTCGCGCGGCAACTTCGCCCTGGTCTGGGTGCAGAGCAAAGGTCTCGGCATGCCGGAATACGCCGCCTGGACCCGGCGATCCTCGGACGGATGGTTCGACTTCGCCCAGCTTCTGAAAGAGGAAACCGGACTCGATCCGGCCTTCCAGCGGCCGGGCGGCTTCCACCTCTGCCTCTCCGAGGCCGAGCTCGCCGCGCGCGCCGGCACGCTGAACCGGCTGCACAATCAGCCGCGCATGGTGCAGGTGCCCTACGAGATCCTGGAGCGCGCGCGCTCGAGAAGCTGCTGCCGCCGATCGGCCCCGAGGTCGTCGGCGGCAGCTACTGTCCCCTCGACGGCCACTGCAACTCGCTGCGGCTGCTGCGCGCGCTGCACACGGGGCTGCAGCAGCGGGGCGCGCGCTATCTGCCGAACCATATCGTCGAGACGATCGAGCCGCGCGGCGGCGAGTTCCGGCTGTCGACGAAGAGCGGCGACGTCACCGCCGGCAAGGTCGTGCTGGCCGCCGGCAACGGCAACGCGCGACTGGGGCCGATGGTCGGGCTCCATGTGCCGGTGCGGCCGCAGCGCGGCCAGATCGTGGTGACCGAGCGCGTCCGCCCGTTCCTGCCCTATCCCGTCGTCACCATCCGCCAGACCGACGAGGGCAGCGTCATGCTCGGCGACAGCGTCGAGGAGGCGGGCTGGGACGACCGCGTCGGCAGCGCCGTCATCTCGACGATCGCCAACCGCGCCACGCGCATGTTCCCGCTGCTGCGAGAGCTCAACGTCGTCCGCAGCTGGGCCGCGCTCCGCGTCATGACCGAGGACGGCTTTCCCATCTACGAGCAGTCGGCACGCTGCCCCGGCGCCTTCGTCGCCACCTGCCACAGCGGCGTCACGCTCGCGGCCAATCACGCGCTGACGGTGGCGCCGATGATCGCCGGCGGCGCGCCTCGATGCCGATCTCGACGTTTTCAGCGCCAGGAGGTTCGATGTTTCAAAGGCTGCTTCGGTCTGAGTCCGGCAGCGTGCGCCTGTCGGTGGACGGCAAGCCGATCACCGCGCGCGCCGGCGACAGCGTCGCCGCGGCGCTGCTGGCCGCTGGCGTCGTCGCCTGCCGCACCACGCCGGTCTCCGGCGCGCCGCGCGCGCCCTATTGCATGATGGGCGTCTGCTTCGACTGCCTGGTCACCGTCGACGGCGTCGGCAGCCGCCAGGCCTGCCTCATCCGGGTGCGCGACGGCATGCGGATCGAGACCCAGCAGGGCAAGCGCGAGGCCGGACGATGACGGCCGCCGGCACGATCAAGAACCATTACGACCTCGCTGTCGTCGGCGCCGGACCAGCGGGGCTGGCGGCGGCGACATCTGCGGCGCGCCTCGGGCTCGATACCGTGCTTCTCGACGAGCAGCCGGCGCCCGGCGGACAGATCTATCGCGCCATCACCGAGACGCCGGTCGGCGACCGCGCGGTTCTCGGCGAGGACTACTGGCACGGCGCCGAGCTCGTCGAGCCGTTCCGGCAGAGCGGCGCGCAGTACGTGCCGGGCGCCACGGTCTGGAGCCTCTCGCGGGAGCGCGAGATCGGGATCTCCGTGGCGGGCGCCGCGCGCCTGATCCAGGCGCGCCACGTCATCCTCGCCACCGGCGCGCTGGAGCGTCCCTTCCCGATCCCGGGCTGGACCTTGCCCGGCGTCATGACCTGCGGCGCGGCGCAGATCCTGCTGAAGTCCTCGGGCCTGACGGCCAAGGGCAAGGTCGTGCTGGCCGGCACGGGACCGCTGCTCTGGCTGATCGCCGCGCAATATCTGCGCGCCGGCGCCGAGATCTCGGCGTTGCTCGATACGACGCCCTCGGGCAACTGGACCGCGGCGCTGCCGCATCTGCCGGGCTTCCTCCTCTCGCCCTATGCCGCCAAGGGCCTCCGCCTGCTGCGCGAGGTGAAGCGCCGCGTGAAGGTGGTGCGCGGCGTGGTGGCGCTGGCGGCCAGAGGCGGCGATCGCGTCGAGGAGGTGGCCTATCGCGTCTTCGGCGACAGCGAGACGCGGCTTCCCGTCGACACGCTGCTGCTGCATCAAGGCGTCGCGCCCAACGTCAACCTCGCCAATTCCGTCGGCTGCGCCCATCGCTGGGACGCGACGCAGCTCTGCTTCGTGCCGGAGGTGGACGGCTGGGGGATGAGCACGGTTCCCGGCGTGGCGATCGCCGGCGATGGCGCCGGGATCGCCGGCGCGCTGGCGGCGGAGCACCGCGGGCGCCTCGCCGCCCTCGATGCCGCCCACCGCCTCGGCAGGCTCGACGAGCATCGACGCGATCGCGAAGCGGCGGCGACGCGTCGCCGCTCTCGCCAAGGCGCAGCGCGGGCGGCGGTTTATCGATCTCCTCTATCGCCCGGCGCCGGCGTTCCGCCTGCCCGAGGGCGAGACCCTGGTCTGCCGCTGCGAGGAGGTGACGACGCGGCAGGTGCTCGACGCGGTGGCGCTCGGCTGCCAGGGACCCAATCAGATCAAATCCTTCCTGCGCTGCGGCATGGGTCCGTGCCAGGGCCGGCTCTGCGGCCTCACCGTCACCGAGCTCATCGCGCGAGCCCGCGGCGTGCCGCCGGACGAGGTCGGCTATTACCGCCTGCGCCCGCCGGTGAAGCCGATCACCCTCGCCGAGCTCGCCTCGCTGCCGCAGACCGAGGCCGCAGCGAAGGCCGTCGTGCGCGGCTGACCCGATGGCGCGGGCAGACGTCATCGTCATCGGCGGCGGATTGCACGGCTGCTCGGCGGCGCTTCATCTGGCGCGGCGCGGCGTCAAGGCGCTGGTGCTGGAGAAGGACTATGTCGGCCGGCATGCCTCGGGCGTGAATGCCGGCGGCGTGCGGCGGCTCGGGCGTCATCCCGCCGAGATCCCGCTCTCGGTCGCGTCGATGGAGCTCTGGCATCGCATCCGGGATCTCGTCGACGACGATTGCGGCTTCGAGGCCCATGGCCAGGTGAAAGTCGCCGAGAGCGAGAGCGAACTCGAGACTTTGAAGGCGCGGGTCGCCGCCGTGCGCGAGCAGGGCTTCACTCATGAGGAGCTGATCGATCGCCAGGAGCTGCGCGAGGTGCTGCCGGCGGTCGCCGACCACTGCGTCGGCGCCATCTATTGCCGGGCCGACGGCGCCGCCAATCCCTTTCGCACCACCCTGGCGTTTCGCCGGGCCGCCGAGCGCGCCGGCGCCACCGTCATCGAGGGCGTGCGCGTGACCGGGCTGCGGCGCGAGGGCCGAAGCTGGCGCGTCGAGACCGCCGACGGCACCTCCCACGGGGCGGCCGTCATCGTCAACTGCGCCGGCGCCTGGGCCGATCGCATCGCCGCCGATCTCGGCGAGACCGTGCCGATGATTCCCTCCGCCTTCATGCTGATGATCAGCAATCGCCAGCCGCCTTTCCTCAAGCCGGTGGTCGGCGCCGCCGGTCGGCCGCTCTCCTTCAAGCAGTTCGCCAACGGCACCGTGCTGATCGGCGGCGGCTATCAAGGCAAGCTCGACCGCGACACCAACTGGACAGAGGTGGATTTCCGCGGGCTCGCCCAGAGCGCCAAGACCGTGTGGGATCTGTTCCCGGTCATGCGCGGCGCGGAGATCGTCCGCGCCTGGGCCGGGATCGAGGCGCGGATGCCCGACGACATTCCCGTGATCGGGCCGAGCGCGACCGTCGAGGGTGTGTTCCACGCCTTCGGCTTCAGCGGGCACGGGTTTCAGCTCGGCCCGATTTCCGGCGCCATCACGGCGGAGCTGGTGACGACCGGCCGCGACCAACCTGCCGATCGATCCCTTCCGCATCACGCGCTTTCTACCGTCGGCGGCATAGCCGCCGCGCCCGCCTTCCGTTCGGCTCTCCCCAATGCAACCAAATGGCACCCAATTTCATTAGCGATTGAGACCCTATCGGGGGTGCCGGCGCGAAGGGAGGAACGACCATGGACGAGACCGGCGGTGTGCCGCTCTATGAGACGTTGCGGCAGTTCGGCATCGGCGGCGCTCTCGCGAAGATCGATGCCGCCGGCAACCGGCCGGCCAAGCTGCTGCTGGTAGCGATCCGCGCCCTCGCCGAGGCCAGAGATCAGGTGAGGCCGGAGGTCAATCCCGGCCCCGATGAGTTCCGACGCTTCATCTACGAACTGACGACCGCCTATTTCGCGGTCGGACAGATCCTCGGTGTCGAGCGAGACTTCATGATGGGGACCTTCGGCATGACGTCCCAGGCCTCTGCCGGGAGAACGGCGGGCACGGCACCGCGGGACGCGGTGGCCACGTCAACTCGCGCCGAAGCCGCCCAAGGCGGCAATTGACGCCGCCGAGCCGAGCATCAGCTGAGCTTCCGAGTAGATTTCTCTACGCCGGCCGCTTCGCGGCCGCCAGCCGGTCCCAGCAGCCGGCGGTCTCTCGAGAGAGCTTGTGCTTCATGATGCGCTGGCTCGGCGTCCGCTCGAACTCGGCGATGACGGCGATGTAGCGCGGGTTCTGGAACGGCGCGAGACGCTCGCCGAGCCAGGCGGAGAGCGCGGGTGGATCGATGGTCTCGCCGGGCTTCGGCTTCACGAAGAGCTTGATGTCCTGCTCGCCCACCTCGGCGGCGACGCCGATCATGGCGCAGTCCTCGACGGCGGGATGCGTGACGACGACGCGCTCCACTTCCCAGGCCGAGACGTTCTCGCCCTTGCAGCGGACGCTGTCGGTCATGCGGCCGAGGAAGGTGAGATTTCCCTCGGCATCGAAGACGCCGAGATCGCCGGTATAGAGCGCGCCGCCGCGCAGCGCCTTGGCGGTCGCCTCTGGATTGCGGAAATAGCCGGGGAAGAGCGCGTTCTCCGCGTGAGCGCGCACCACGATCTCGCCGCGCTCGCCGGTGGCGACCGGTCGATCGCTCTCGTCGCGGAGCTCGACCGAGAGCCACGGCACCGGCCGGCCCACCGATCCGACGACACCGCTGTCGTTGAAGGTGGTGATGCTCGCGGCCTCGGTCATGCCGTAGCATTCGCGGATCTGCACGCCAAAGCGCTCCTCGAAGGGGCGCCAGACATCCCTGGGACAGCCGCCGCCCCAGGCGATCCGCGCGCCGTGGCCGCGGTCGAGCGCGCTTGGCGGCTGCTTCAGCAGGATCTGCAGGATACCGCCGAGGAAATGAATATGGGTGGCGCCGTACTCTCGCGTCTGAGCGAGAAAACGGCCGGCGCTGAAGCGGTCGATCATCGCCAGTGTGATGCCGAGGGTGAGCGGCAGCACGATCAGCTGCATGCCGCCGATGTGGTAGAGCGGCTCCCACATCAGGAAGACGTCGCCCGCCCGCGCCTCGGAGACCAGAGCCACCGCCTCGCCCGCGAACCGCAGCATCCCGTGCGAGAGCATCACGCCCTTGGGATTGCCCGTCGTGCCCGAGGTGTAGCAGATCGCAAAGCAGTCGGCGGCATCGGGCAGCGGCTCGTCGAAGGACGAGCCATCCTCCAGCATCGCCTCCAGCCGATCGGCCGCGGCGGGATCGCCGGAGGTCGCGACCGGCACACCGGGCAAGTCCGCCGCGCAGTCGCGGATGGTGGCAACGAGATCGGCGTCCGCGACGATCAGCCGGGGATCGCAATGCTCGAGGATGTATTTGAGGCCGGGTCCGCGCTGCTGAACGTTGACGGGCACCCAGACGACGCCGGCCTGCGCCAGGCCGAAAACCGTCGCCAGCGTCGCCGGGCTGTTGCGCATCATGACAGCGACGCGCTCGCCCCCAGCGATGCCGCGGCGACGCAGCGCGGCGGCAAAACTGTCAGCCATCCGGCCGAGCGCGGCAAAGGTGATCGGAGCGCCGTTGAAGCGGGCGAAGACCTGCTCCGGCGCGTCGCGCCGTTTCTCGGCAAAGAGATGCAGGAAGCCTTCGTCGCCGAGCATGGGCGCGGTCTCGGGCGGCAGGCGCCGGTCAGTGATTGCGCTTGGCGGCGGCCCGCGTGGCGAAGAACTGCTCCATCATCTGCGCGGGCTCTCCGGTGCCGAAGGCCTCGCGCTGGATGCGCATTCCCGCTTCCAGGCAATCGCGGAATCCCGCCTCGGTCACCTCGCGGAAGCGCGCCTTGTTGAGGCGCATGGCGATCGGCGGCTTCGCCGCCAGCTCCTGCGCCAGCGCCATCGATTGCGCCATCACCTGATCCTTCGGCACCAGCTTGTTGACGAGTTCCAGGGACAGGCATTCCTGCGCATCCATCATGCGCCCGGTCAGGGTGAGGTCGATGGTGCGCGCGAGACCGATCATCTCGCGCATGATCCAGGGGCCGGTCGTGCTGGCGATGCCGGAATTGATCTCCGGCTGTCCCATCCGCACGCCGGCGTGTGCGATGCGGAAATCGCAGAGCAACGCCACCTGGAACGCCGATCCCGCCGCGACGCCGTTGAGCGCCGCGATCAGCGGCTTCGAGAGCGAGCGGATGAGATCGTAGAGATGCTCCCACTCGCGGATCCACTCCACCGCGCGCTCGGCATCGAACTCCATGGTCTCGCCCAGGTCCTGGCCCGCGCTGAAGGCCTGCTCGCCGGCGCCGGTCATCACGATGGCGCCCACGGCGCGATCCGCCTCGAGCTTGGTGATCGCCTCCATGAGCTCCTCGCGCATCGGACGATGCCAGGCGTTCAGCGTCTCCGGCCGATTGAGGGTGATGATCCCGACGGCTCCCTGCCGCTCGGTCAGGATGTAGGCTGGCATCGGATCCACCTTGGCATTAGTTTGAAAATCGAGGGGCGCGTCGCTGCGCAAACGAGGCAGCGGGGAGCGTGCCAGACAGTGCGGGGGTGCGCAACTCGTGACCGACAAGCCTGACATCCTGGTTCTGGGCACCGGGAGCTTCGCGGCGCGGATCGTCTTCGATCTGGCGGCCACCGCGTCGGAGCCCGTCACCATCGGGATTGCCGGCCGCAGCGCCGAGCGCCTCTCCTGGCTGAAGATCGCCGCAAATGCGCGCGCCACCGTCTTCGGCAGGCCGGCAACATTCGTAAATCGTGCCGTCGATCTCCTGAACACCGATGCCATGGCGGCGCTCATCGAGGAGAGCCGACCCTCCGTTCTTGTACAGGCGGCCTCCTCGCAACCCGCATCTGTCATCGCCACCCAAGGCGACGCCTGGAGCAAGCTGGTCGCCGAGGGCGGCCTCAGCGCGACGGCGGTATTCCAGGCGCAACTCTCCGCGCGCGTAGCGCGGGCGGTGCGGAATGCACGGCTTCCGTGTCATTTCATCAATTGCTGCTTCCCCGACGTCGTCAATTCCCTCATCGCTGCCGCCGGCCTGCCGATCACCTGCGGCGTCGGCAACATCGCCATCCTGTCGAATGCGTTCGCCGGTGAGCTTCGTTTGAGGGATACCAGCACCCTGAAAATGCTCGCCCACTATCAATGCGTGACGCCCTTCCGCCGGCCGGCGCCGGGACGCAGCGGGCCGGTGCCGCGGGTGTGGATCGACGGCAAGGAGATCGTCGACGTCTTCCAGACCTTCGCCACAGTGAAGATCACGCCGGAGCCGGCGGTCGAGATCTCCGGCGCCAGCGGTGTGCCGATGATGCTGGCGATGGCGGGCAATGGCGACTGGACCGGCCATGTTCCCGGTCCCCTCGGCTTGCCCGGCGGCTATCCCGCAGCCTATCGCGGCGGAAACTTCGCCCTCGATCTCCCGGAGACGATCAGCGAGGCGGAGGCGATCGCCTGGAACGCACGCTTCGAGGAAGAGAACGGCATGGTCGTCGATCCCGGTGGCGAGGTTCGCTACACCGGGGTGCTGCACGACCGGCTGCGCGCGGCGAGCCCGGAGCTCGCGCGCGGATTTCACGTGCGCGATCTCGAGAGCGTCTATGTGGAGATGGCAAAGCTCAGGACGCGGCTGCAGGGGCAGACGGCGCAATAGGGATCCGCGACACCTCGAGCTCTCTTCCGTCATGCCCGGCCTTGTGCCGGGCATCCACGCCCTGCGATCGAGCGGTGTGAAGACGTGGATGGCCGTGACAAGCACGGCCATGACGAAAAGAAGAAGCACACGCAGATACCGCCCTACCCCGACGGCCGCGTCGGCAGCATCGACGTGTCGAATTCCTTCCGAAGCTGCGCCGCCTCAGCGTGAGCGCCCTTGAACCGCGCGATCTCGAAGCCGGCGAGCGGCGTCGGCGTCGCGCCGTCGACGATCAGCTCGCTGAGCACAGTCCAACGCCGGGCGCCAGCTGGAAGCCGTGGCCGCAGAAGCCGAAGGCATGGAAGAGGCCGGAAACCGCGGGGCTGGGGCTGATCACCGGCAGCATGTCCGGCAGATAGCCCTCGATCCCCGACCAGACGCGAATGATGTGGCAGGCCACAAGAGCGGGAACCACCTCGCCGAGCTTGGCCATGTGAGCGATGGTCTTCCGCGGCGCCACCGGCGCCCGGTTGGCGACGGCGTCGGAGGGCCCGCGCGGATAGCCCGCCACCACGATGTTGCCGCGCGGCACCTGACGGAAGATCGTCGAGCCGTCGACCGCCTGCACCGCGGGCTCGACGAAGTAGGGCACCGGCTCGGTGACGAACTGCGCCGGTCCCGCCGCGAAGATCGGCGCGCTCTCGCCGAAGAATCCCGCGATGTCGTTGGCCCAGGCACCGGCCGCGTTTACGAGAACGTCGCTCTCGATGGTCGGACCGCTTTCCGTCGATAACCGGAAGCGGCCGTTCACCTGCTCGATCGCGACGACCTTGGTGCCGCCGAGGATCGTGGCACCCAGCGCCTTGGCGGCACGGGCGACCGCCGTCGCGGTGACACGCGGATTGGCGGCGGCATCCCGCGGCGAGAAGGAGGCGCCCACTGCCTTCGCGAGCCATGGCCAGCGTTTCCGGAGCGCGGCCGCGTCCAGCATCTGCAGCTCGAGACCATAAGGCCGCGCCTCGGCGGCATAGGCCTCGAGCATGGCGGCTTCCGCCGCGTCGAAGGCGATGCGCAGATGCCCCGTCGGCGTGAACTCGCAGCCTTCGCCGGTCAGCGCCTCGAACCGCTCCCAGAGCTCGTGCGCCCGCAGCGACAGCGGCAGCTGGCCGAGCACGCGGCCCTGGATGCGAAGGTTGCCGAAATTGACGCCGCTCGCCTGGGCGCCGATGACGCCTTTCTCGGCGATGGTGACCGAACGGCCGCGCTTGCGCAGGAAATAGGCGGTCCAGCAGCCCATCAGCCCGCCGCCGACGATCGCCACCTCGCTGCGGATAATGGACATCGCTTACTCCGCCAGGCGCGCCGACATCGGCAGCGGCTTGATAGGTGCCTGGCCGCGCAGCCGTCCGATCTCCCCGTGCGGCCGGCCGAGCGCCTCGGCGGCGATCTCCGTCGCCGCCAACCCGCAGAACCGGCCCTGGCAGCGCCCCATCCCGACGCGGGTGAGCGCCTTCGCGCGGTTGATCTCCGTGCCGCCGAACTCCGCGCGGACGGTACGACGCAAGGTTCCCGCGGTGATGCCCTCGCAGCGGCAGATCGGCACGTCGTCAGCGATCTCGCGCACCCAATCGACCGGCCACGCGAACGCGCTCGCCAATCCTTCCTGAAACCACCGGAGCTTTTTCTGCCGGCGCCGCAGCTTTGCGATTTCGTCGTGGAGAACATCGATCCCCCGATCCCCGAGTACGGCATAGGCCGCGAGCATGCCGCTCAGCTCCGCTGCGTCGGCACCACCGATCGTCGACCCGTCGCCCGCCGCATAGACGCCGTGCCCGCAGCGACCGTCGAGATCGCTCTTCGGCAGCCACTGGCGGAAGGTCGGATCGTAGGCGAGCTCGCATCCCGCGAGATCGGCGAGCTGGGTCTCGGACCGCAGTCCGAAGCCGTAGGCGACCGCGTCACAGGCGAGGCTCCGCACGGCGCCGCCGGCGTCGCGATAGACGACGCCCTCGACACCATCGCGGCCGGTGATCTCCAGGGAGCGCACGCCGTGGCGGACGGTGACGCCCTGGCGCATGAGCGTGCCGAGATAGCCGAGACCGCGCGCCAGGGTCCGGACATTGGTGGCGAGCTTCGGCAGCGCGGCGAGCTTGCGCGCGAAGGGCGTGGTGTCGAGGACCGCGACGATCTCCGCGCCCATCTTGCGGTATTGCAGCGCGGCGAGATAAAGCAGCGGCGAGCTGCCGCAGAACACGACGCGTTTGCCGATGAGGCAGCCCTGATCCTTGAGCATCACCTGGGCGCCGCCCAGCGTATAGGCACCGGGCAGCTGCCATCCCCGGATCGGCAGCACGCGGTCCACCGCGCCCGGCGCCAGGATCAGCGCGTCGTACTTGCAGGCGCGGATGACGTCGCCGGCAAGGGTGAAGACCTCGCCGTCGGAGATGTTCCAGGCCAGGGTTTCCGGCCGATAGTCGAGGCGATCTCGTGATCGCTGCGAACCGCTGGTGCAGCCGCTGGTATTTGCGATGCTCGGAGCCGAGGAGCGCCGCCATCTTCAGATCGAGGCCGGGAGAGGGCGTCCGATAGGCCTGCCCGCCCGGACGCCGGCTCTCGTCGATCAGGATCGGCTTAAGGCCGCGATCGACGAGAAGGCCGGCGGCGGAAATCCCCGCCGGCCCGGCGCCGATGATGACGATCTCAGGCATCGCGCGGGAAACCCGGCGGCGCGCCCGTGAACACCCGCATTCCCTCGGCGACGAGCGTCGTGCAGGCCCGCACCCGTCGGCCATCGCCGAGCCAGACCCAGCAATCCTGGCAGGCGCCCATCAGGCAGAAGCCGGCGCGCGGCGGGCCGCCGCTGTCATTGCTCTCCAGGCGGCCGCGGGCGCGGAGCGCCGCGACCAGGATGCTTTCGCCGATCCGCGCCTCGACGGCGGTGTCGTCGACGCTGACGCCGACCGCGGGCGCATCGAGCTGGGCGACGCGGACCGGTGTCGACATCCCTCAGCCCGTCCTCGCGCACAGCGCGGCGGCGCAGCATCTCCGCGAGGACGACGAAGCTGGTCACGAAGACCAGGATCACCGTCGAGACGGCGGCAAGCGTCGGGTTCACCTGCAGGAGGAGGTCGTTCCACATCTGGCGCGGCAGCGTGGAGGTGCTGCCGCCGGTGATGAAGAGCGCCACCGTCAGGTCATCGAAGGAGGTGATGAAGGCGAAGAGGAATCCCGCGATCACGCCGCCGCGGATCTGCGGCAGGGTGATGTGGTAGAGCGTCCGCCACTTGCTGGCGCCGAGGCTCCAGGCGGCTTGATCCAGGCGCTCGTCGTAGGTCTTGAGCACCGCCATGACGGTGATCACCACATAGGGCACCGCGAGGATGGTGTGGCCGAGCACCAGGCCCAGGATGGTGCCGACCAATCCGAGCCGCGCATAGAGATAGAAGAGCGCCACCGCGATGATGAGGCGCGGCAGCACCAGCGGCGCCATGATCAGCGCCAGGATCGCCGTGCGGCCGGTGAGGCGCTGACGCACCAGGACGAAGGCCGCCGCGGTGCCAAGCGCCGCCGAGAGCCACGCGGTCAGGAAGGCCACGATGAAGGATCGGATGGTGGCGTCGACCCAGCCGGGCGACGACAGATATGTGTGGTACCAGCGCAGCGAGAAGCCCTCGGGCGGAAACTCGATGAAGCTGCCGGAGGTGAAGGAGACCGGGATCACGAAGAGCGAGGGGAGGCAGAGGAAGGCGATCAGGACCAGCCCCACCACCCAGAGAAACCCGCGGGAGATGCCGCGCTGCGGCCGGTCCGCGCGCACCGGGAAAATTCCGTCCCAGAGATCGCCGGCGCGATCGGAGATCCAGCCGAGACCGGCGATGATGCGCTCGCCGACGACAGCGCCGCCGCGCGCGATGAGGCCGCCCCTGTGGCCGACCAGATCGGAGGCGGCGGCGCCGCCCGACAGCGTCGACATGCCGAGGAGGCGGTCGTAGAGGTAGAAGACCACGCCCGCGGCGGCGAGCAGCACCACCGAGAGCGCGCCGGCGAAGCGCCAGTTCATCAGCTCCTGCACGACGGAGATGATGATCTGGGAGATCATGGTCTCGCGCCTTCCGCCCAGGAGGGCCGGCGTGATGAAGAATCCGAGCGCCGTGATGAAGACCAGAAGCCCGGCCGCCGCCAGGCCCGGCAGCGAGAGGCGGAAATAGATCCGCCAGAAGGCCTGGCCGCCCCGCGCGCCCAGCGTCCGCGCCGCCTTCACCAGGTTGGTGTCGATGCTCTGCATCACCGAGAGCATCGCCATGATCCCGAGCGGCATCATGGCATGCACCATGCCGATCATCACGCCGGTGAAATTGTAGATGAGGCTGACCGGCGCATCGGTGATGCCCAGCGCGATCAGCAGCCGGTTCACCGCCCCGTTGCGCCCCAGAAGGATCATCCAGGCGAAGGTGCGGACGAGGAAGCTGGTCCAGAACGGCATCAGCACGAGGAGCGTGAGCGTGTCGCGCGTCCGCGTCGACGAGTTCGCCAGCAGATAGGCCACGGGATATCCGGCGAGGAGGGCGAGGAGCGTCGTCCAGCCGGCGATCTTGAAGGTGATGACGAGGGTCTGCAGATAGACCGAGGTCTTGGCGATCCGCGCATAGTTGGCGGTGGAGAGCGCGCCGCTGGGATCGAAGACGCTGAGGACCAGGATCTGCGCCACGGGATAGACGAAGAGCGCAAGAATGAGCAGCAGCAGCGGATAGATCGGCCAGGCCCTGATCAGAGCCGCTTGGCCGAGCGGCGGGCGCGCGGACATGGACTGCGCCGCGGTCATCGGGCGGGCGGACCCTGCCGCAGGACCAGCGCGTGCTCGGCGCTCCCAGCCAAGCCGGACCGCATCCCCGACCCGCGGTTCCGCCAGCCCGCCGGGGCTGAGCTGCTTCGCCGAGAGAACGACGCCGCCCGGCAGTGCCACGAAGTAGCGCGTCGCGCCGCCGGCGAAGACCGTCTCCTTGAGGGTGCCGGTCGCCACGTTGTCGGCGGACTCGCCTTGGCTCAGTAGGCGCAGGCGCTCCGGCCGGACCAGGACCTTGACGACGCCCTCACGCGGGCTCTCGGCGGCGCCGCGGGCGCGGATCTCGAGGCCGTCGGGTCCCGCGAGGCGCAGGGTGTCGCCCGCCTCCTTTACCGTCGCGTCGAGGATGTTGGATTCGCCGAGGAACTGCGCGACGAACACGCTCTGCGGCCGGAAATAGAGCTCCTGCGGCGTGCCGATCTGCTCGATATGGGCGTTGTTCATGAGGCAGATGCGATCCGACATCGCCATCGCCTCTTCCTGATCGTGGGTGACATAGAGCACCGTGATGCCGAGCCGGGCGTGCAGATCCTTGATCTCGAGCTGCATCTGGTCGCGGAGCTGACGGTCGAGCGCGCCGAGCGGCTCGTCCATCAGGATGATCGAGGGCCGGTAGACCATGCAGCGCGCGAGCGCGATGCGCTGCTGCTGGCCGCCGGAGAGCTCGCGGGGCAGCCGGCCCGCCACCTGGGGCAGCCGCACGATGTCGAGGACGCGCTTCACCTCGCTGGCGATCTCGGCCGCCGGGACCCGGCGCATCTGCAGGGGAAAGGCGATGTTCTCCTGCACCGTCAGATGCGGAAACAGCGCATAGTTCTGGAAGACGATGCCGATGTCGCGCTTGTTCGGCGGCGCATAGGTGGCGAGCTGGCCGTCGATCCAGATCTCGCCGCTGGCTCGGCGGCACGAGTCCGGCGACCATCATCAGCAGCGTGGTCTTGCCCGAGCCCGAGGGCCCGAGCAGGGTCAGGAACTCGCCTTCGCGGAGCTCGAGACGTCGCGTCGGCGAGCGCCGTGACCGCGCCATAGTGCTTGGTCGCTCCCCGGATCGAGAGCTTCGTCTTCGCCTCCGGCACCCGCTCACTCCCCCGATCCCAAAACGAGGGACGGCGCGGCCAAGTCCAGCCGCGCCGCCCATGCTCCTGCGTCGCTGCTACGCGAGCAGCCAGGCCTCGAAGCGCTCGATCGCCTTCTCCTTGTTCTTGCCCCACCATTCGGTGCTGGACTGCATCAGCAGCTTGAAGTTGTCCGGGGCCGTCGGCAGGAACTTGGCCCGCTCCTTCGGAATGTAGTCATAGGCCTTCGGGTTGGTGGGCCCATAGGGCAGCGAGGACACGAACTCCGCCTGGCGCTTGGCATTGGCGCAGAACTTGATGAACTTCTTGCCGAGCTCGGCCTTGGGGGCGCCTTTCGGCACCACCCAGCCCTCGAGCGCATAGATCCCCTGGTTCCAGACGATCTCCACCGGCTTGCCGGCATCGATCACCACCTGGGCGCGGCCGTTCCAGGTCGGCATCATGTCGACCTCGCCGCTCTGCAGCATCTCGGTGGTCTGCGCGCCGCCGGTCCACCAGACGTCCACATGCTGCTTGATCTGGTCGAGCTTCTTGAAGGCGCGGTCCATGTCGATCGGGTAGATCTTGTCCTTCGGCACGCCGTCGGCGAGGAGCGCCACCTCGAGCATGTCGATGGGGTGCTTGTGCATGGCGCGGCGGCCCGGAAACTTGTCGACGTTCCAGAAATCCGCCCAGCTCTGCGGGCCGTTCTTGCCGTACTTGTCGGTGCGATAGGCGATGACCGTGCAATAGAGGTCGCTGCCGAGCCAGCCGGGCTGGCGCGCCTCGGGCATGATCTGCCCCATGTCCTCGCCGCTCCAGTCCAAGGGCTCGAGCAGGTTCTGCGGCGCCAGCTCGTAGACGTCGGCGTCGGTCGCGATCACCACGTCCCAGGTGTAGGACTTGGTCTCGACATTGGCCTTGATCTCGACGCTCGGGTAGTGCTGGCGCGCGATGTGATTGATCTCGACGCCGGTTTCCTTCTCGAACGGCTTGACGAACGCCGCATCGCAGGCCGGCGACCAGGCGCCGCCGGGATCGGCGACGGTCAGGGTCTCCGCGGCGAAAGCGCGAAACGCCGCCGAGGAAACCGAGAGCGCCGCGGCGCCGGCGGCAGCGCCCTTGAGGACACTACGCCGCCCAAGGGAATAACGTGACGGGTCTTGCAAGAATTTTGGGTCGATCATTGGAATACCTCCCGGTTTTTGCCCCCACCGGCGGATCTGGACCGCGCCAGCGGAAGTTCTCCTGCGCGAGGCGCGGTGTTCCTCGATCCTGCCGCCAGGAAGTATGAGCCGCAGGGGACCGATGATCCAGCGCATAAGCGACATGCATGCGGTCCTCCATTCCCTCCGACGAGAATTCTTGTAAGCTGAGCGGCAGCGATGCATCGAGACCGGAGATCCAGTCATGACGCCGCCATCCCCGCTCCCGCGCGACAATCGAGAAGAGACGATCCAGGCGCGGATCGATCTCGCCGCGGCCTTCCGTTGCGCCGCGCGCCTCAACATGCATGAGGGCGTGTGCAACCACTTCTCGATGATGCTGCCGGGCCGGCGCTTCCTGATCAATCCCAAGGGCACGCATTTCGAGCGCATGACCGCGAGCGGCATCATCGTCATCGACGAGCACGGCAAGACGCTGGAGGGTACCGGGCGGCCGCCGGTGAGCGGCTATTGCATTCACACGCGCATCCACTTGAATCATCCGTCGGCGAAAGTCGTGCTGCATCTCCACGCCCCCTATTCGACCGCGCTCACGGCGATCCAGGGCGGAAGGCTGGAGATGGTGCATCAGAACTCGACGCGGTTTTACGGCCAGATCGCCTATGACGACCATTTCAACGGCGTTGCCGTCCGCACCGACGAGGGCGACCGCATGGCCGAGGCGATGGGCGGCAAGCGCATCATGTTCATGGCCAACCACGGCGTCATCGTGGTGGGTGACAGCGTCGCCCAGGCCTTCGACGACTTCTATTACCTGGAACGCGCGGCCCAGGTGCAGGTCCTGGCGATGCAGACGGGACGGCCGCTTAACGTGATGTCCGACGAGCTCGCGCGCATCACGCACGAGCAGTTCGGCGGGGTGACGATCAACGCCGACCTGCACTTCACGGCGATGAAGGAGATCCTCGACGCCGAGGAGCCCGCCTACGCGTCCTAGAGCTGGTCGAGCGCCGTTGGCATGCCCGCCACGGCCTGATTGATCTGGCCTCGCTGAACGAGAGCACTCATTCAACCGTCATCCGGTAGTCGATGCCCTCCCAGCGATCGTCGGCGCTCCAGTGCATCGTGAAGACGATCGTGCCACCAGCCGGGACCTTGCTGGTATCGAGATCGATCACGTGGATGCCAAATCCGCTGTCCCGCGACGGCGTATCGCGCGTGGTCTTCCAGCCGTCGGCGCTCCAGTGGATGGACGCGGCCGCCGGGAGCTCGATGCGCAGGATCAGCCCGGCCGCCATGCGCGCGGCACTTGTTGTTGAAGCGCCAGATGCAATGGCGCGAGCGCACCCCATCGATCTGGTAGCGCTGCAGCGGCTGCGGCGGCATGTCGAAGACGCGGCCGTCCGCCAGCGAGCGCAGCAGCTTCACGTACTCGGCGTGCGCCCAGACCAGCGGCATCGCCGAGCCGGACGGCCGGCCGAGGAAGAGCTCGCGCTCGGGAATGTCCGGCGCGTCCCAGACCTGCTCGGGAAGGAGATGGCCGTCGCTGGCGAAGCCTTCGAGGGCGCGGAGCAGCGCCTCCGCGCCGGCGCGATTTCCGGCCGCGAGCTCGTAGTGCGCGCGCTCGCCGGTCAGCAGCGGCCACGGCCGCCCGATGCCGGTGCCGTCGAAGGGCCCGCCGTCCTCGTGCTCGCCGTAGCCGTCGCCGTTGTAGCGGTGCCAGCACGGGCCCGCCGGCGTCTCGACCTTGAGCAGCGCGTCGATGACCTTGACCGTGTTGCGGATGCGCGGATCGTCCGGCGCGCGCAGCCCGAAGCGGACGAGCGCGAGCGCGTCGGGGCTGACCATCAGCGAGGCGCGCAGGCTGCTGTCCTGCGGCGGCCGGTTCTTGATCGGAACGAAGCCGTCGAGCGGCGAGGCAGCGTCGGCGAACTCCGGCGGCGCGATGCGGACGTAGTAGCCGTCGACGCCGGCTTCCCTCGCGAGCGGCGTGCCGGTGGCATAGATCCAGCGCTCGATCCTGGCTGTTCCAGGCGTCGGCGGTCTCGCGCAGGTACGCCGCCGGCTCCGGCTCGCCCATCTTGTCGGCGAGGTCGGCGGCGGCCAGCAGCGCGGCGATCTCGACCGCGAGCGTGAAGGGCGAGTAGCCGGCGTCCTCCTCCCAGCGATCCTGCTGGGTGACCGGTCCGTTGCGGACGAGGAAGCCCGCCGCCCGCCGCACCATCGGCCAGAGGCCGGGCAGCTTCGACCCCGGCAGCCCGCCCTCGCGCCAGGCGAGATCGACCAGCAGGATCGGAAACGCGGTCTCGTCCATCTGGACGCCGTTCCAGTAGGGCGTGCCGTCGAGCCACATGTTCTGCGGCCAGTGGCCGTCCGCCTCCTGCGTCGCCTGCAGATAGCGGATGATCTGATGCACCTCGTCCATGGCGCCGACGGCCAGCAGGCCGCCGGCGGTCTCCACGAGATCGCGCGGCCAGACGAGGTGATAGCCGCCGAGATCCTCGTCGCCCTTGGCGAAGCCCCAGGGTATCGAGAGGCTGGCGATGTAGCCGCCGGCGAATGAATTCGCCTCGTGCGCGCGCAGCACCGCCGTGCTCACCCGATAAGTGTTCGATCCATCGGAACGCGGCGGCGGGTCGAGAGGCAGCAGGGTCTCCTGCCAGGCGCGCCAGCCGGCGGTATATCCCGCCACCGCCGACTCGAAGCCGTCGCCGAGGCTGGAACGCACGCGGAGCGCCGCCTCCTCTGCATGCTGCCCGAATCCGAGCGCCAGAACGACGCTGCCGCCGCCGGCGAGCAGATCGACCTCGCCGACCAGCGCCACGTTGCCGTCCCGGGCGTGATCGTAGGTCCAGCGCAGCTCGTAGTGGCGGGACAGATCCTGCCAGCCGTCCGACGTGCCGACGAAGCCGGCGGCGCGCGCGCCGAACGGGACCGAGCAGGCGAGCGCAAGGGCGGTGCCGCCGCCCTCGGCGAACAGCATCGGCACGCCCTTGTAGCTGCCGACCCAGGCGGTGTTGCCGGCGCCCTTGTTGACGAGATGCGGCGCCAGCAGCGCGAAGAGACGGTAGTCGGCGATCTCGCCGGTCAGCGCGTGAAAGCTCACCCGCTGCAGCACGACGTCGCGCTCGCGGGTCGGAGAGCACCAGCTTCTCGATCCGGTAGCGCCCCGTCGTGCAGGTGCTGCTGATGGCGAAGGCCGGCACGCCGTCGGCGATCTGGCGGATGAGGCTCTTGGTGTCGCGCTTCTCCTCGGAGAAGAAGCCGCGCCGTCGGTCACGATGAGGCCGAAGTCGCGCGTGCAGGCGTGATCGACGCGGGGATAGTAGACCTCGTTCAGGATGCCGTGGCTGAGGGTGAACCAGACGCGGCTGCGCGTCGTCGGCGCGGTGCCGACGCCGCTCTTGGCGCTCGACGTCCAGCGCGCCGGGAATGCCCGGCCAGCCGGGCGCGGGATTCTGCGAAGGGCATGACGCTCACACGGCGGCGCCGGCGCGGGGGAGGATCAGCGCCTCGACCGCCGCGGCGAAGCCATCCTCATCGTTCGAGAGGGTCCGAGCATCGGCGGCGCGCGCCACCTCGGGAGTGGCGTTCCCCATGGCGATGCTGAAGCCGCCTTGCCGGAACATCGGAAGATCGTTCTCCATGTCCCCGATGGTGACGATCTCGGTGGTGGGAACATTCAGGCGCCGCCGCATCTCGCTCACGAATATACCCTTGTCCGTTCCCGCCGGGGTGATGTCGAGGTAGTAAGACTGGGAGCGGGCGACCGCCGCGCGGTCTCCGAGCGCCTGGCGCGCCACCGGTGCGCAGGCGTTCAGCCGCTCGAAATCGGCGCTGACGCCGACGATCTTCGCGACCCCGTCGAGATGATCCTCGGGGCGAGCGACGAGGTGGGCTGCACGAGGATCGTGCGCACCTCCTTGTCGACATAGGCGCCCGCACCGTCGCTCGCCAGCCAGCGATCGCCGGCGAAGACCCAGATATCGACGCCGAACTTCCGCAGGAGGACGATCGTCTCGCGCACGACGTCGGGCGGCAGCAGCCTTTCCTCGAGGACGCGGAGATCGGGCGCCAGCAGCGCGCCGCCGTTATAGGCGCCGACCGGCAGCCGAAGTCCGAGCGGCTCCACCAGCATGCGGAGGCCGAACGGCGGCCGGCTGCTGACGACCGAGAAGGCGATCCCGGCGGCATGAAGACGCACCACCGCGGCACGGCTGCGCTCGGTCAGGAGCTTCTCGGTGGTTACCAGCGTGCCATCCACATCGGAGATGACGAGGGAGATCTTCATCTCTCGATCACCTCCACCCCATCGGAGCGGCCGACCACGATTTTCGACGCCAGGCCGACGAAGAGGCCGCTCTCGACGACGCCGACCACCGCCGCGAGCCGCGCCTCCAGCGCCGCCGGGTCGGCTATTTCGACGAGGGCGCAGTCGGCGATGCAGTTGCCGCCGTCGGTTACGAAGGGCTTGTCTCCGGCGAGACGCAGGCGCGGCGCGCAGCCCATCTCCGCCAGGCGATCGAGCACTGTCTCCCGGCCGAAGGTCGACGATCTCCACCGGCAGCGGCGTCCGTCCGCCCAGGCGATCCACCAGCTTCGTCTCGTCGACGACGACGATCATCCGCTCGCTGGCGCTCGCCACGATCTTTTCCCGCAGCAGGGCGCCGCCGAGCCCCTTGATGAGGGTGAGCGTGCCGCGCTCGACCTGATCGGCGCCGTCGATGGCGAGGTCGATGCGGCGATGCGCGGCGAAATCCGTCAGCGGCACGCCGAGCCGCCGGGCGAGCGCCGCCGTCCTCTCCGAGGTCGGAATGCCGACGATGCGCAGGCCTTTCGCGACCCGCGCCGCCAGCGCCTCCAGCGCGAATTCCGCCGTCGATCCGCTGCCGAGCCCGAGGACCATGCCGTCCTCGACCTCCGCCACGGCTTGCGCCGCCGCCGCGCGCTTTGCTTCGTCCCGCGAGGCGGAAGATGTCGTCACGAGGCGGCCTCACCCGCCGCTGCCGCGTCGGCGAAGAGCCACAGTGTGCCGGTCGGGCGGAGGCGGGCCGCGGGCAGACGGTCATCGCTACGCAGAAGCCGGTCGAGCATCGCCCGCTTGCCGTCGCCCGCGACCAGAAACGCCGCGTGGCGGCTGCTCTCGAGCGCCGGATAGGTGAGCGTGATCCGCGCCTCGGATTTGGCGCCGACGACCGCCGCCACCCAGCGGGTCGCGCTCCGCGAGCACGGCGGTGCCGGGAAACAGCGAGGCCGTGTGTCCATCCTCTCCGAGGCCCAGGAGAGTCACGTCGAAGAGCGGTCGCGCCGGATCGAGGCGCTCGGCGCCGTAGAAGGATTTGAGCTCGCGCTCGTAGGCGGAGGCCGCGGCCTCGGGATCGAGGCCTTCGGTCGGAACCGGATGGATGTTGGCGGCGGGGATCGGCGCCCGCGACAGCAGCGCCTCGCGCACCATGCGATAGTTGCTGAGCGCGTCATCGGGCGGCACGAACCGCTCGTCGCCCCAGAACCAATGGGCTCGAGACCACGGGAAGGCATCGCGATAGGGCGGCTCGGCGAGGTCGCGATAAAGTGCCCGCGGCGTGGAGCCGCCGGAGAGCGCGACGGCGAAGCGGCCTTCCGTCGCCGTCGCCAGCTCGAGCATCCACTCCGCGACCCGGCGCGACAGGGCAGCGGGGTCGGCGAGGACCTTCAGCTTGGCGGGAGATGTCATTGCCGCTCCTCCAGCTGGCGCACGATCTCGTCGACGATCTCCATCGGTCGGCCGCCGACGTCGACCGTGACGGGATGCTCGCCGGAAGCGGGCTCCTCGAGGCTCGCGAACTGGCTGTCGAGCAGGGCCACGGGCATGAAATGCTCGTGCCGCGCCGCCATGCGTCGGCGGATGAGATCGTGGGAACCCTTGAGATAGACCAGCGTCACGTCCGGGCGGTCGCCGATGATGATGTCGCGATAGGATCGCTTGAGCGCCGAGCAGGTCGAGCACGCCGGACTCGCCTCGCGCCCGCCAGCCGTCGATCTCCTCGGCGATCCTGCGCAGCCAGGGCAGCCGATCCGCATCGGTCAGCGGCGTGCCGCCGTGCATCTTCTCGACGTTGGCGCGGGGATGCAGGTCGTCGCCCTCCTGGAACTGGCAGCCGAGGGCGGCTGCCAGCAAAGCGGCGATGGTGGTCTTGCCGGAGCCGGAAACCCCCATGACCACGGCGATGACCGGCCTGGTGAGCGTGTGCGCGAGGGCGGCGGACCAGCCCGAGGGGCTCGCGCTCATGCGACGATCCACGCCCAGGATCAGCATCCGCACCGCCTTGGCGAAGCCCTCGTTCTCGTTGCTGTCGGTGACCGCATTCGCCTGCGCCTTCACCTCGGCGCTGGAATTGCCCATGGCGATGGAGAAGCCGCTCTTGCGGAACATGAGAACGTCGTTGGGCATATCGCCCATGGTGGCGATCTGCTCGGGCCGGATCTCAAGATGCCGGGAGAGAGAGGTGACGACCGCGCCCTTGTTGGCCCGGGGATGAGTGACGTCGAGATAATAGGGCTGCGAGCGCGCCGCGCTCGCCCGGTCGCCGAGCGTCTCCTGCGCCGCCTTTTCGCAGTCGGCGACGAGCGTCGAGATCGTCGGAGATGCCGACGATCTTCACCGCCCGCGCCAGATGCGCGTCGGTGAACGACGGCACGACCTTGGCGTCGAACTTCACGGTCCAGGCCTCGCGCGCCACATGGGGCGCCCGGGGATCGCGGATCAGCCACTCGCTCTCGGTATAGACCCAGGCATCGAGCTTCCGGTCGAGGATCAGCGCCAGGGCCTGCTTCGCCGCCGCGGGATCGAGGGCGTGCTGCTCGATGACGGTGAGATCGGGATTGACGAGCACGCCGCCGTTGAAGCCGGCGATGGCGCGGTCTCCAGCGCCAGCGGCTCGATCAGCATGCTCATGCCGCGGGGCGGCCGGCCGCTGGTGATGGCAAGCGCGATGCCGGCGCGGCGGAGATCGCGCGCCGCCGCCTGCGCCGCTTCGCGTCAGCACCTTGTCCTGGGTCACCAGCGTGCCGTCGACGTCCGCCAGCAGCAGCCGGATGTCGCGCCGCCCGCTCACGGCTTCGCGCTCCACCGGGCGATTGACCGGCCGCCAGTCCCGCTTGTCGCGCGCCAGCAGCTCGTCGGCGGCCTCGGGGCCGTCGCTGCCGGAGTCGTAGTCGGGAAAATCCGCCTTCTTCGCCGCCCAGGCGTCGAGCACCGGCTGCACGACGCGCCAGGCCTCCTCGACCATGTCGGCGCGCATGAACAGCGTCGGGTCGCCGATCATCACGTCGTAGATCAGCGTCTCGTAGCCGACATTCGGCTCCTTCGGAAACCAGTCGTCGTAGCGGAAATCCATCTTCACCGCGGCGAGATCGACCACCGGCCCGCGCCGCTTGACCTCGAACTGCAGCGAGATGCCCTCGTCCGGCGGGATGCGCAGCACCAGCCAGTTGGGCGGCAGCGCATCGACCGGCGTATCGCTGAAAGGCGGCGTAGGGCGCCTGCTTGAAGCGGATGGCGATCTCGGTCATCCGCCGCGACAGGTGCTTGCCGGTGCGGATGTAGAACGGCACGCCGGCCCAGCGCCAGTTGTCGATCTCGAGCCGCATCGCGACATAGGTCTCGACGTTCGAGTCCGCCGCCACGTTCGGCTCGCTCGCGGTAGGCCTTCACCGGCTTGCCCAGCACCGTGCCGGCGCCGTACTGGCCGCGCACCGCATCGCGCCGGCGTCGACGGCGGGCATGGCGGCGAGCACCTCGGCCTTCTTGGCGCGGATCGCCGCCGCGTCGAAGCCGGTCGGCGGCTCCATCGCCACCATCGAGAGCAGGCTGAAGACGTGGTTCGGCACCATGTCGCGCAGCGCGCCGGTCGCTTCGTAGAACTTGCCGCGCGCCTCCACGCCCACCGTCTCGGCGACGGTGATCTGCACGTGGTCGATGCGGTCGCGGTTCCAGATCGGCTCGAACAGCCCGTTGGCGAAGCGGAACGCCATGATGTTCTGCACCGTGTCCTTGCCGAGGAAATGGTCGATCCGGAAGATCTGCTCCTCGCCGCAGGGTGCGCAGGATGCGCGCGTTCGAGCTCGCGCGCCGAGTCCAGGCTGTGGCCGAACGGCTTCTCGATCACCACCCGGCGCCAGAACTTGCGCTTGCCGTCCTTGCCCTCGTCCTGGTCGGTCAGCTTCGCCTTGCCGAGCTGCTCGACCACTGGCCCGAAGAAGCGGTCGGCGACGGCGAGATAGAAGATGACATTGCCTCGCGTGCCGTGGACTCGCTCGGCCTCGTCGCAGTGTGCCGCGCAGCGTCTCGTAGAGCGCCGGCTTGGTAAGATCGCCCTGGATGTAGGACATCTTCTCCGCGAGCCGCCGCCAGGCCGCGTCGTCGATCGCGTCGACATCGAACTCGGCGCCGGCGTTGCCGACGAAGCTCTTCAGCATGTCGTGCAGATGGTCGCGCCAGCCTCGGCCGTCCCGGCCGCGAGATCGACGCCGATCAGCGCGAAATTCTCCGGCAGCAGCCCGGTGCGCGAGAGGTTGTAGAGCGCCGGCACCACCAGGCGCTTGGTCAGGTCGCCGCCGGCGCCGAAGATCACCATGGCGCAGGGATCGGCGGGTTTCGGCTGGCGGCGCGGCGGCGCGTCGACGCGATGCGCCGTCGAGGGGATCCGGATCGGCGGAGTGTCAGGCATGGCGCTTCAGCCGCTCCGCGGCCGCTGGGCGCCGCCGGCCTTCGGCGCCGAGGGCTTGCCGCCCTCGACGTGGCCGCCGAAGCCGAAGCGCATGGCCGACAGCATCTTCTCGCCGAATGTGTGCTCCTGGCGCGAGCGGAAGCGGGCGAAGAGCGCCGCGGAGAGCACCTCCGCGGGCACCGCCTCCTCGATCGCCGCCTCGATGGTCCAGCGGCCCTCGCCGGAATCCTCGACGAAGCCGGAGAAGCCCTCGAGCTGCGGATCCTTCGCCAGCGCGGCGGCGCTGAGGTCGAGCAGCCAGGACGAGATCACGCTGCCGCGCCGCCAGACCTCGGCGATGTCGGGCATGTTGAGCGCGAAGCGCTCGTCCTCGGGCAGCTCCTTCGAGGCCTTGTTGCGCAGGATGTCGAAGCCTTCGGCATAGGCCTGCATCAGGCCGTATTCGATGCCGTTGTGGACCATCTTGACGAAATGGCCGGCGCCGCCGGGCCGGCATGGATATAGCCGTGCTCGGCCCGCGGGTCGCCGCGCTCGCGGCCCGGCGTGCGCGGGATGTCGCCGAGGCCCGGCGCCAGCGCCGCGAAGATCGGATCGAGGTGGTCGACCGCGTCCTTCGGGCCGCCGATCATCATGCAATAGCCGCGCTCGAGGCCCCAGACGCCGCCGGAGGTGCCGCAATCGACGTAGCGGATGCCCTTCTCGGCCAAGCTTCTTGGCGCGGCGGATGTCGTCCTTGTAGAAGGTGTTGCCGCCGTCGATGACGATGTCGCCGCGCTCCAGCAGCTCGCCCAGGCGCTCGACCGTCTCCTCGGTGATCTGCGCCGGCGGGCAGCATCACCCAGACCGCGCGCGGCTTCTCGCCGAGCGCCTTCGACCACCTCCGCCAGCGAGCCGACCGCAGTGGCGCCGTCCTTGGCCAGTGCCGCGCGGGGCTCGGCGTTCGCGTCGAACACCACGCATGTGTGCCCCGCCTTCATCAGGCGGCGCGAGATGTTGCCGCCCATGCGCCCGAGGCCGATCACGCCGATCTGCATTTTTTGCTCCCTGTCAAAGTGCCGCTATTTGAGGGCTTCATCCATCGCATGGGCGAGGGCGGCCAATCCGGCATCGACGTCCCCGAGATGCACGCGGAGCGCGCGCCGGCCGCGCTCCACCAGCACCTCGAGATCGCCGCGCGCCTGCGCCGCCTTCACCACGCCGAAGCTCAGGGATGGCCGGGCACATCGATATCCTCGGCATCGTCGCAGGTGATCTGCAGGAAGACGCCGGAATTCGGCCCGCCCTTGTAGGCCTGGCCGGTCGAATGCTGGAACCGGGGCCCGAAGCCGACGCAGGTCGCGGCATGGGTCTTGTCCCGGATCTGCCGGCGCATCCCGGTCAGCAGTCGCGTGTTCACCTCGTTGCGCTCGATATAGGCCAGGAGCGCCACATAATCGCCGGCGTGGACGCGGCCGAAATGGCTCCTCAGATAGGCGGAGAGCGTGTTGTGCCGGCCGAGCTCGGCGGCGTTGCGGGGATCGGCGAAGAGCGCCACGCCGTTCGCGCGGAAGATCGGCTCTTCCTTCGGCAGCTTGCGCGAGGTCTCGTATTCCTTGGTCAAGGCGCTGGTCTTGACCTTGCTCGCCTCCACGTCCGGCTGGTCGAAGGGATTGATGCCGATGATCGCGCCGGCGACCGCGGTGGCCACCTCCCAGCGGAAGAACTCCTCGGCGATGTGCCAGGCGTCCTTGACCATGATCCGCGCCACCGGATGGCCCGCGCGCTCCAGCGCCGCCACCGCCTCCCGCTGGGACGCATCGCCTTTCCCTTCCAGCTCCAGGTAGGCGAAGAAGCGGTCCTTGCCGTAGCGCTCGGGCGCGGCGAGCGGCTCGTCGGTAAGCGGGATCAGCCCGTGCCCGTGCTTCCCGGTGCTCTCCGCCAGGAGCTGCTCCAGCCAGGCGCCGAGATCGGCGATGCCGGGGGAGGCGATGATCGTCACCTTGTCGCGGCCGAACCGCGTCGCGGCGACGCCCATGGCGACGCCGAGCTGCACGCCCGGATTCTCCGCCGGCGGCACGTCGGGGCCAGAGGCGCGCGCCATCTGCCGCGCCGTCTCGATGAGACGCTTGACGTCGAGACCCATCGCCGCCGCCGGCACCAGGCCGAACTTCGACAGCACGGAGTAGCGGCCGCCGATCGCGGGCACGCCGTGGAAGATATGCGCGAAGCCCAGCTCCTTGGCGCGCCGCTCCAGAGAGGAGCCGGGATCGGTCACCGCGACGAAGCGCTCTCCGACCTTGCCCTTGCCGCGCACGGCGCCGACGCGGTCGAGGAAATAGTCCATGAAGATGTTCGGCTCGAGCGTGCTGCCGGACTTCGAGGAGACGATGAAGAGCGTATTGTGGAGATCGACCGCCTGCTCGATCGTCCTGATCTGGGCGGGGTCGGTGCTGTCCAGCATGTGGAAGCGCGGCCAGCCGGCCTGTCGCCCGAAGGTCTCGGCCAGCACCTCCGGACCGAGGCTCGATCCGCCCATGCCCAGCAGCACGACGTCGGCGAGCCCGTGCCGCTTCACCTCGCGCGCGAAGGCCGCCGAGCGTCTCCACGTCCGCGAGCTCCTGCTCCAGGACGCCGAGCCAGCCCAGCCATTTGTCCTCATCCGCGCCGGTCCACAGCGACTTGTCGCCGGACCACAGCCGCCGGATGCGCCCGTCCTTGCGCCAGGCCTCCATCTCGGCCTCGATCGCGGCCTTCATGTCGGGCGATCCTGGGCGGACCTCCAGCCTGGCGCGGTCGCCGTCCAGCAGGGCGCGGCGGCGGCGAGCGACGGCGCCGAGCAGCTTGTCGAAGGCGTCCGCGAACTGCTGCACGCCCTCGACCACCAGCTCCGCCGTGACCTCCTTGAGCGAGATGCCCTGCGTCTCCAGCTCGGCAAGCAGCCGCCGCGCGCCCTCCGCGTCGCGCTCGATCGCGTCGGGGGTCACCTCGCCGTGGTCGCGGAACGCATCCATGGTCGCCGGCGGCATGGTGTTGACGGTGTCGCGGCCGATCAGCGCCTCGACATAGATCGTGTCCTTGTAGGCCGGGTTCTTGGTGCTGGTGGAGGCCCAGAGCAGGCGCTGCGTCGTCGCGCCCGATGGCCGCCAGCAGCTCCCAGCGCGGGCCCGGCGAACAGCGCCTTGTAGCGGCCGTAGGCGACCTTGGCGTTGGCGATCGCGACCTTGCCGCGGAACCGCTCCGCCGCGCGCCTGTCGGCGAGCTTGTCCAGGCGCTTGTCGACCGCGGTGTCGATGCGGCTGACGAAGAAGCTGGCGACGCTGCCGACCTTGGAGACATCGCCGCCCGCCTTCGCTTCAGCTCGCTCAAGCCCGGCGATATAGGCCTCGGCCACCTGCTCGTAGACCTCGACGGCAGAACAGCAGCGTGATGTTGATGTTGAGCCCGTCGCCGATCAGGCGGCGGATCGCGGGAATGCCCGCCGGCGTCGCCGGCACCTTCACCATCAGGTTGGGACGCTCGACCGCCTTCCAGAGCCGCAGCGCCTCCTCGACCGTGGCCTCGGTGTCGTTGGCGAGGTAGGGCGAGCATTCCAGGCTGACATAGCCGTCCCTGCCCTTCGTCCGCGTCGTAGACCGGGCGCAGCACGTCGGCGGCGGCCCGGATATCGGCGACCGCCAGATGCTCGTAGAGCGCGGAGACGCCGTGATCGCCCCGCGCCTGGAACTGCTCCATGGGCTCGGCGTATTCGTCGCTTTCGCCGATCGCCTTCTCGAAGATCGAGGGGTTGGAGGTGACGCCCTTCAGCCCGTCGTGCTCGATCAGCGTGCCGAGCTCGCCCTTCTCGATCAGGCTGCGCTTCAGATAGTCGAGCCAGGGCGACTGGCCGCAGGCCTCGAGCTGCTTCAACGCGTTCATGCGGTGTGCCTCCTCGGCGTTGCGCGATCTGCTCCCGGGCGGCGGCGAGCACCTTCTCCGGCGTGAAGCCGAACTTCTTCAGCAGGTCCTTGAGCGGCGCCGAGGAGCCGAAGGTGTGCATGCCGATCGCGGCGCCGGTGCTGCCGACATAGCGATCCCAGCCGATCACCGAGCCTTCCTCGACCGAGACCCGGGCGGTGACGTCGGGCGGCAGCACGCTCTCGCGATAGGCCCGGTCCTGCTGCTCGAACAGCTCCCAGGACGGCATGCTGACGACGCGCGCCGCGATCCCCTCGCGCTTCAGCGTCTCATAGGCCTCGACGCAGAGCGACACCTCGCTGCCGGTGCCGATCAGGATCACCTCGGGCTTGCCGCGCCCGGCGTCGGCCAGCACATAGGCGCCCTTCGCCACGCCCGCGGCGGAGGCGTAGCTGGTCGCGATCGAAGGTCGGCAGCGGCTGGCGGGTCAGCACCAGGCAGGCCGGCTGGTGCTTGAGCGCGACGATGACGCGCCAGGCCTCGACGACCTCGTTGGCGTCGGCGGGCCGCAGCGTGATCAGGCCCGGGAATCGCCCGCAGCGCCAGCAGCTGCTCGACCGGCTGATGCGTCGGGCCGTCCTCGCCGAGGCCGATGGAATCGTGGGTGAAGATGTAGATGACCGGCAGCTCCATCAGCGCGCTCAGGCGGATCGGCGGCTTCATGTAGTCGGAGAAGATCAGGAAGGTCGAGCCGTAGGCGCGGAGCTTGGACAGCGCGAGCCCGTTCACGACCGCGCCCATGGCATGCTCGCGGATGCCGAAATGGAGGTTGCGGCCGCCGTATTTGCCGGCCTCGAAATCGCCCGCCGCCTCGAAGGTGAGCAGCGTCTTGGTCGAGGGCGCGAGGTCGGCCGAGCCGCCGACCAGCCAGGGATAGCTGCGCCGCGATCGCGTTCAGCACCTTGCCGGAGGAATCGCGGCTCGCGAGCCCCTTGGGGTCGGCGGGGAAGCTCGGCAGATCGCTTGTCCCAGCCCTCGGGCAGCTCGCGCCTCTGCATGCGCTCGAGCTGGCCGGCCAGCTCGGGATACTTCGCGCGATAGGCCTCGATCCGATCGCAGCCACGCCGCGCGGAGCTGCCGCGCCGCGCTCGCCGATGCCGGCGCGGAAGTGCTCGCGCACGCCGTCGGGCACCAGGAACTTGGCGTCCTCGGGCCAGCCATAGCTGCGCTTGGCCAGGCGGATCTCCTCCTCGCCGAGCGGCTCGCCGTGGGCGGCGCTGGTGTCCTGCTTGTGCGGCGCGCCGTAGCCGATATGGCTTTCGACGATGATCAGCGTCGGCACGTCCTTCGTGCGCTTGAACGCCTCGATCGCCTCGGCGATGCGGTCGATGTCGTTGGCGTCGCCGACACGCCGCACGTTCCAGCCATAGGCCAGGAAGCGCGCGGCGACGTCCTCGCTGAAGGCGAGCTCGGTGCTGGCCCTCGATCGTGATGCGGTTGTTGTCGTAGATCCAGCAGAGGTTGCCGAGCTTCAGGTGGCCGGCGAGCGAGGCCGCCTCGCTGCTGACGCCCTCCATCATGTCGCCGTCGCCGCACATGGCGTAGACGTCGTAGTCGAACACCTCGAAGCCCGGCCGGTTGAAGTGCTGCGCCAGCCAGCGCCCGGCCATCGCCATGCCGACGCTGTTGGCGCAGCCCTGGCCCAGCGGACCGGTCGTCGTCTCGACGCCGGTGGTCAGGCGATACTCCGGATGGCCCGGGCATTTGCTGTCCGATCTGGCGGAACTGCTTGATGTCGTCCAGGGTGACCGCCGGCTCGCCCAGGCGCTCGTAATCGGCGTTGACCGCCTTCACGCCGGTGAGGTGCAGCATCGCGTAGAGCAGCATCGAGGCATGCCCGTTGGACAGCACGAAGCGGTCGCGATTGGGCCAGATGGGATCGTCGGGATCGAAGCGCAGGAACCGCTGCCACAGCGTATAGACGACCGGCGCCAACGCCATGGGCGTGCCGGGATGGCCGGAATTCGCCTGTTGCACGGCATCCATCGACAGGGTGCGGATGGTGTTGATGCAGAGCTCGTCCATCGAGGGCCCGCTCGGCGCCGCAGTCGGTTTCCGGTCTGGAACTCTGTATCAAAGCCGCCATCGCTTTCCTCCGCATTCGTGAAACGCTCACACCAGGACACGATCAACAACAGCAAGAGCAAGGCCGCCGCAGACGTCGGATGAGTTCGACGACGGCCGCTCGAAAGAAATTAGAGTAAACCCGTCGGAGCGATTGCTCCCGCGGGTCCCGAAATGCTCACGGTTATAGAACGTCGCGCGCGCTCCGATCGTTCATGGATTGCGGCGATTTAATTGAGGTTGCCGCCCCGACGGCGGCGATGGCAAAAAAACCAGCCCGCTCGGCGAATATTAGCGGTCGGCGGCATATTCCGTGGCGATGCAGGGGAACCGGGCCAAGGGACTTGCGTTCCCAGACCAGATGCCCGCCGAGCGGCGATCGCTTCGCTCGCGCCACAGGCATCGATGCACGACAGCCTGGGAGCAGCCACCATGCACGTCGCCTCGGCAATGAACCGCGATGTCCATCTCCGCGACGCCCCACAACGCATCAAGATTGTATGGGACGCCGGCGGCGCCGGCCGGCCGAGAGCGCCGGACCGGTCGCAGCCCGACGTGGCGGAGCATCGCCGCACCTTCAGGCGCTTCGCCACGGGCATGGTGCTGGTCGCCGCCCACGCGCTGGTGATCCTGGCAATCCTTGACCTGCTATTTCGCTGGTAGACGCCGGAGGCGCCAACATCGCGCCAAAGATCAGGCTCAAGAAGTCCGAAGCGGTTCCATTACCGGTTGCGCGGGCGGCAGCGAGCCGATCAGCGCAGGAACCGCTTCTCGTCGGCCTTGATGCGGTCCATCCGCTGCAGGCGGAAGATCTCCTCGACGGAGACGAGATCGCGGTGGACGTTCTGGATGCCGCCGTCGCGGCGGATCCGCGCGAAGACGTCCTGCATCGCCGTCACCGCCGCGCGGATAGCGTGATTGCCGTAGATCACCATCCTGATCTTGCCGAGCGCCTTGATGCGCGGCTCGTCGAGATCCGGATAGGCCGTCGGCACGATGGCGATCGGCGCCTTCCCCTGCCAGGCGCGCACGAAGCTCTCGACCTCGTCCGGCGTCTTCTGCTTGGAATGGATCAGGATCATGTCAGCGCCGGCCGCCTCATAGGCGGTGGCGCGCTTCAGCGCCTCGGCCTCGCCGAGACCGGCGATCAGCGCCTCGGTGCGGGCGATGACGAGGAAACCCTTGTCGCTCCGGCTGGCGATGGCGGCGGCAATCTTGCCCTGGAACTCCTCGCTCCGCAGCAGCTCCTGCCGTCCGTCGGCGACCAGGCTCGTCACCTTGGGAAAGGTCTTGTCCTCGATCACCACGGCGGCGGCGCCCGCGCGCTCGTACTGCCGGACCGCATGGATGACGTTGATGGCGTTGCCGAAGCCGGTGTCGATGTCGGCGACGATCGGCAGGGACGACTGCTCCGCCATCGCGCGCACCATGTCGAGGTGCTGCGTCATGCTGACGAGGCTCACGTCGGCGAGCCCATAGAGCGCCGAGAGCTCGAAGCCGGAGGCCCAGAGCCCGTCGAAGCCGGCCTCCTCGGCAAGCCGCGCCGACAGCGGGCTATGGGCGGCCATGACATGAGCCAGGCCGCGCGCGGCCATCTTTTCCCTAAGAACGGTTCCGGCGCTCATTGGCATTGCTCTCCCAGAGGGGGCTGCGCAGGCAGCGGGAAACGCTCCGCGTCCTACTCCGCGGCGCGTTCGGGCGCGGCCGCGGCGCGGGAGGCGGCCCAGGCGGTGGCGCTGATGGAGGACCAGACGGGAATGCCGAGCCGCGCGCGCAGCTCCTGCAGAACGCCGCGGGTCGGCAGCTGCGAGCAGGCGATGAAGAGCGCCTGGCTGCGCGGCGTCACCGTGCGGAGCGCGAGATCCAGCACCTCCGCCTCGGTGACGCGGCCGAGGGCGTCGATGTCGGGACAGTGGAAGCTGTTCAGGACCTCGACCGCGATCCCGGCGCCGGCGAGATAGGTCCTGAGGCCCTCGTTGACCGGCGTCAGATAGGGCGTCACGATGGCGGTCTCGCTGACACCCTCGCTGCGGAGCACCTCGATCATCGCCGCCGCCGTGCTGACGACGGTGGCGCCGCTTCGCTTCCGGAGCGCCGCCGTGATCGCAGCCACGCCCTCCGCGCCGGAAAGAAATCCGGCGGAGGTGCAGCCATGCACGATGAGACTTGGGCCGAGCGGCAGGAATTCATCGAGCGCGCTGAGCGTGCTTCGCGCATAGGCCGGCATGTTCTCGACCGTCACCCCTTCTGGCGGCACCGCCACGCGCGCCACCGCGAAAGGCGCCAGCTCCGGAGCGAGCACGCCCATCTCCGGCTCCATCGTGGTGTTGTTGGCGGGCACGATCAGCACCGCGCGCGGCGTGGAGTCCCGCATGGTCCCTCCGGAAGAAGACTACGCTGCAGCATATGCAGGCGGGGCGATCCCACGCAAGCCACCGCCAGGCCCCGGGGCGGGCCCGCGCCCGCTCAATTCAATCGGAGGTCGGTGATGTGGCGCGGATCGGGCTTGAGCTCGCCGCGCTCGACGCGCCCGACGATGTCGGTGAGCGCGGCGTTGGCGGGCGCGGCGATGCCGGCCTTTGCACCCTCGCGCACCACGAAGCCGTTCAGGAACTCGATCTCGGTGCGGCGGCCCTTCGCCATGTCCTGGCCCATGGACGGACGCTGAGCGGCCGAGGATTTCTTCGCGTCGGCAAGGCGGCGCTCATCGACCTCGCGCAGTGCCGCGGCATCGCCTTCGCCCGCGCGCGCTATCGTCTCCGGCGGCAGGTGCAGGATCTCCTCCAGGGCATAGCCCAGCGCCTGGCCGATGCGGATCGCCTCGCTGCCGAGCCGCGCCGAGAAGCGGCGGAGCGCGTCGTTCTCCAGGACCTGCTTGCCGGTGAGTCCGGTGCAGGCGGAGAGCCCGTTGGCCATCGCGTTCGCCACCAGCTTCGACCAGCGCTCGCCCCAGAGATTGTCGGTGACCTTGGCGCTGTCGGCGTTGGCAACGAGACGGCACACCTCCTGCGCGCGCTCGGTGATGCGGCCGTGGATCTCGCCGACGCGGAACACCGTGTGGGCGGCGCCGCCCTTGCCGGCGCCGCGGTGAACGTGGCCCGGCGCCTCGAGACCGACCGAGATCACGCTGGCGATGCAGCCGAGCGTCCTGCCCCAGCCCACCACCCCGGCCACCGTCGCCTCGTTCATGCAGTTCTGCAGCGACACCACATAGCCGGCGGGCGCCAGGTACTGGGCGATGAGCGTGGTGGCCCAGGCGGTGTCGTAGGACTTCATGCAGACGAAGGCGATATCGATGGGCGCCTCCTTGGCAAGCTGCTGGGCTTCCGTCAGATGGAGCGCCCGCACGGCAACGGTAAACTCCGGCATCTCCATGGCATGGGTGATCCGAAGGCCCTCGCTCTTCAGGCGCTCGACATGGGCGGGCCAGGGATCGAGGAAAGTCACGTTCTCCCCGGCGCGGACCATGTGCGCGCCGGCATATCCGCCCACCGCGCCCGCTCCCATGATCGCGATCTTCTTGCCCATGCCGCCTACCTCGTCTGAAGAAGGATCTGCTACCTCGCCGCCGCAAGTCGGTCAATGAGCGCGGCGTGGACGGCGTCCGCCACGTCGATCGCATCCTCCGCTAGGCGGCGTCGACGTTCCGCGCGCGAGCGGTCGAAGGGCATGCGCACCGGCGCGCCACCCGCCAGAGGGCGCGCGCCGCGCACGGCTTCTGCGTATTCCGCAACGCCGGTCTCGTACTCTTCCGTCGACGTTAGAAGGTCCGGACGCACGGCCACGATGACGAAGCCGAATTTGGCGAGATCGGGCGGGATGAAGGGGCCGCCGGCGAGCGCGCCCAGCATTTGCACGACGATGCCGAGGCCGGAGCCCTTGTGGCCGGCCCAGGCCGCGAAGGCGCCATCGAGAGCCGCGGCCGGGTCGCGGGTCGGACGGTCCGCGGCATCGAAGGCGACGCCATCCGGCAGCATGACCCCGAGCCGGCGCGCGAGCGTGACCTCGGCGTGGATGATCGCCGAGGTGCCGATGTCCCAGATGATCGGATCCTCGGCGCTGGGGAAGCCGAAGCAGATGGGATTGGTGCCGAAGCGTCCCTCGGTCGCGCCGTGCGGAGCCACCCACGGCGAGGCGTTCGACGCGATCATGGTGACGAGGCCCCGCGCCGCCGCCATCTCGGCGTAGTAGGAGAGCATGCCGGTGTACCAGGTATTGTTCGCGCCCACGATCGCGATCCCGGATGCCGTCGCCTTCTCGATGGCGATGTCGGTCGCCCGGCGCGCGACGATGTAGCCGAGCCGATCGCCGCCATCGATGCGGGCCGATACGGCGGTCTCCTTCTCGATCCGCATCGGCTGCGGTCGGTAGCCCGTGCGGGTCAGCCGCTCGGCGATGCTGAGTGCCCGCGCGAGGCCGCCATACTGCAGGCCGCGCAGCTCGCAATCGATCAGATGGTCGGCGATGATGCCGGCCTCGACGGGATCGTGACCGAGGGCCCGCATGAACCGGTCGGCGAGCGCGCGTGCCTCGGCGACTTTCAGACGCATTCGTTCCTCCCAGACTCGCCCGGCAATCAGGCGATACCGCGCCGGTCAGCGCCCGCCGAACGCGGCCTTGACGGCGGCGCCGGCCTCGTCGAGAGCGCGGCCCGCCGCCGGCACCATCTTGCCCATGGTGATGAAGCCATGGATCTGATCATCGAAGCGACGGGTCGCGACGGGAACACCTTCGGCCGCGAGGCGCTTTGCATAGGCCTCGCCCTCGTCCGAGAGCGGATCATAGCCGGCGGTCAGCACCCAGGCCGGCGCCACGCCCCGAAGGCTCGGCGCACGCAAGGGCGAGGCGCGCCAATCCGCGGCGTCGGCCTCGCCGCGCAGATAGTGCCCCCGGAACCACGCCTGGTTCGCGGCGGTGAGCAGATAGCCCTCGGCGAATGTCTTCTGCGACGCGTAGGACCCGGTGAAATCCGTGGCGGGATAGATCAGGAGCTGCAGCGCGAGCGTCGGCCCGCCCCGGTCGCGTGCGAGGAGGCTCACGACCGCCGAGAGGTTGCCGCCGGCGCTGTCGCCACCGACGGCAATGCGCGCGGCATCGATCCCAAGGGCATCGGCCTCGCTCACCGTCCAATTCAGCACGGCAAAGCAGTCATCGACGGCCGCCGGAAACTTGTGCTCCGGCCCCATGCGGTAATCGACCGACAGCAGGGCGCAGCCGGCCGCATTGACGAGATGCCGGCAGACGACATCGTGCGTCTCGATATCGCCCAGCACCCAGCCGCCACCGTGGTAGTAGATGAGGAGCGGAAGCCTCGTCTCCGCCCGCGTGCCCCGGGCGCGATAGAGGCGGAGCGGGATGGGTCCGCCCGGGCCCGGCGCCGTCAGGTCGCGCACGGCGCCGACCTCTTGCGGGTCGAGCTGCAGTACGGCGCGGCTGGCGCGGTAGAGGGCGCGCGCCACCTTCGCGTCGAGCGTCTCATAAGGCGGTTGTCCGGCGGCCTTCGCCAGGTCGAGGACGGCTTTGGCTCCGGGATCGAGGGGCATGGCGTCGCTCCGATGTCGCGTCGGAACCAACGCTAATCCAACCGGGCGAGCGCCTCCAGTGCCTAGGGCGCGGCCGCGGGAACTCCCACCACCGCCAGCGTGTCGCCGGTCTGGACGAGACCGGGGAAATGCCGGTTCAGATTTCCCTTGTCGATCGGAGGAGCGCGGATGCCCGCGCTACACCACGGTCTGACCCTCCGGCACGGGCTCGCGCACCACCGTTCGCGCCGGCATCTTCACCCGCGGCGGTACGCCATCGGGCGAACCGCTTCTAGCCGGGCTCGGCCGGATCCTCGGGCCGCTTTCGCGAGTGCTCGCCATGTCGGCAATGGCAGCAGCCGCAGCAGCGAGCCTCCCTGCCTTCCTCCCTGCGTTCGCAACCACAGCACCCGCAGCACTGCGGCTCGCAGCACTCGCAGGTGCGGCAACAGGTTCGCGCATTGACATCCAGCGTCCTCTCCGGCGTCTCGGGATCGTCGCTGAGGATGACCAGGTGACAGCACTTCGGCGCCTCGCAAGCGGCCTTGTAGCGGATGACCACATTGAGGCAGGACCCCGGCCGCACGCGTCGCCGGGAACGGATTGTGGACGAGCTTGAACCGTCGGCATTTCTGCCGGAGCCGCTCCTTGTGCCGGAAGGCGACCTCGGTGACGTGCAGATCGCAGTCGCCGACGTTGCAGATCGATATCGTCTGCTCGGCCTGCTCGCCGCAGTCGACGCAACCGAATTCGGTCGAGCCGGTGACGGCAAGCTTGCCGGGAGGCGCATCGCCGGAAACGGCGATCGTCCGCGCGCCGGCCGGATCGTTGCTGGATATGGTGAGCGTGGCCGACTTGGCACCCAAGCTCGTCGGCTGGAAGCGAATGGGAAGCTCCATCGCATCGCCGGCGCCGATCGTGAGCGGATAGGAGATCACTTCCGGCACCAGGAACTCCGCGCTGGAAGAGGCGATGTTGGTGACCGAGAGCGTGCATCGGCCGGCGTTGTTGAGGGTGAGCGGCCTGTCCACGAAGGATCCGACGCAGACCTTCCCGAAGTTGCCGGTATCGGCGATGGAGAGCGCCAGCCGGGGCGGCGGGCAGTCGCCGGAGACCGCTACGGTGCGGGTGCCGCCATTGCTGCTCACCGTGATGGTCGCGGATTTGAAGCCGAAGCTCGCCGGAGCGAACCGAAGCGGGACATCGATCGTGCCGCCGGCGGCGACCACCAGCGGATACGTAATAACACTGGGGGGCGCGAATTCCGGCGAGGAAGAGGCGATCCCGGAAATGACGAGCGGGCAGACGCCGGCATTGTCGATCACCAGCGGCTCGTCCGCGAAGGAGCCAAGGCAGGCGGCGCCGAAATTGCCGCTGTCCGCGATGGCGGTTTCCAGCTTCGGCAATCCGCCGATGCCGATCGCCTGGATATCGACGACGGGCGCGTTCGGGTCGTTGCTGGTGATGCGGATGATGGCGAGCTCGGCGATGCCCGGCGTCGTCGGGATGAACACCACCGTGAAGTCGAGCTCCTCGCCGGGGCGGATCACGACGGGCGTGGCCGGCGTCGGCAACACGCTGAAGCCGGCCGATCCCATCAGCCGCTGGACGCTGTCGACGATCAGGTTGGAGACGCCGACATTGAGGACCTGCAGCGTCAGGAAGGCCGGCCCCGCGCAGACATCGAGGAAGGTCAGGTTCTGCTGCAGATCGACGGAGATGACAGGACCAGTCGCCGGGATGAATTGGAACACCCCTCGGCCATAGGTCGCGGCGCGCAGGATCCGCGCCTGGTCGGTCAGGATCAGGTCCAGGACCGGCGCCCGCGGGAAATGAATATCGTCGAGCACCGACCATGATTTTCCGGTGTCCACCGACCGGAGCACGCCGAAGTCGGTTCCCACATAGATGGTCGTTGGCGTATCCGAGCCGTCGAGCGCCACGGCGTTGAACGGGATATTGAGCGGCGGCGAGATATCGCTCCAGGCGGCGGCGCCGATGGTGGTGCGGAAGACATGGCCGTTCTGGCCCGCACCGCCATTGAAGCCGCCGAGGACCGCGTAGATGACCGTCGGGTCGATGGGATCGAACAGCGCGCGGGCGACGTTCCGGCTCGGAAGATTGCGCGTGATCTCGGTGAAGACCACGCCGGCCGGCGGCCCCACCGTAGCAGCGAGCGCATTCGTCGATACGAAGACCCTGGCCCCGACCGCGATGACGACGTTGCTGCCGTTGACCTTCGCGACGTCGATATTGCCGGTGCTGCGGAAGGGCGAAAGGATGCGCCAGGTGCCGCCCCCGTCCCGGCTCTGCCACAGGTTCTGGCTGCCGCTGACGTAGACGATGCCGGCGGCGCTGGGATCGGTGGTGATCGGCGCCAGGTAGCAGCCGGCGTCGCTGGTCGTGCCCCAGGGTGTTATCTCGGTCGGGAACGTCGCTCCGTCATCATTCGAGCGAAACACCCGGGTGCAGGGATTGGGCGAATAAGAATCCGCTGGTGGAATAGACGCGGCCCGCGGTGACGCCATCATAGGCCACGTCCCAGCCGTCGCCGCCGCTGGTGGCGACCCAGCCAAGACCGGTGCCGCCCTTGGTGGTCTCGACTTCGTTGTCCTGCAAGGCTCCGACGGTGACGCTCGCCGTGGCATCCGGTCGGACGTCGATGTTGTAGAACAGGCTGGTCTGCAGGCCGCCGGCGTTCAGCGATGTCCAGGTCGCGCCGGCATCGGTCGAGGTGAAGATGCCGCCGTCATTGCCGCTGAAGATGACCGACGGCGTCGGGCTCGTCTTGCGGATGAAGGCCCATGCATGGGTATCGGCATGGAGGCCGGTCAGCGGCGTGAAGCTCGCGCCCGCATCGGTGGATCGGGCCTGCCTGACGGCGCCGAAATAGATGATGTCGTTGATGCCGTCGCCCGGAGAGTCCGGATCCAGCGCCATGTGGAAGCTGTATCCGCCTTGGGTGTTGGTCGGCATTCCGGCGGCGGCCTGCTGGGTCCAGGTGCCGCCCTGGTTGGTGCTCTGGAACACGCCCACGGGATCGGGGGCGCCGCCGGTCCCCTGCAATGCCACATAGATGACCTGCACGCCGGCGGGATTGGCGGGAGACGTCGGCGGCGGCAGGTCGACGATGACCTTGCCGAAGCCCGCCGGCGACGGGCCGACCGCCGCCGCTACCGCGGGCGTGGTGGCGCTCAGGATCTGCGTCCAGCTTTGGCCACCGTCCGTCGAGCGGAAGGCGCCTCGACCGGATATTCCGGCATAGAGGAAGCGTGCGCCTGCCGGAGAGGTCGGATCGAGCACCAGGGACCGCGCGTCGCCGCCGGAATTCGAGCCGAAGGTCCAGTTCTGTCCGCCATCCGTGGAGCGGAAGACGCCGCTGGTCGAGCCGAGATAGACGATGTTGCTGTTGGCGGGATCGACGATGATGACATTGATCCACTGGTTCACGAACTGGCTGGCATTGCCGGTGTTCCCGGCCGGGAATCCGGACCCGAGGCGGATCCAGCTGGCGCCGCGATCCGTCGACTTGAACAGGCCCGCCTGCGGCTGTCCGCTGATGCGGGCGCTCGTGCCGACATAGAGGGTGTCGGTATTGTTCGGATCGATCGCCAAGCCCCCGGGCTCGCCGACCGCGAGCGAGAGCTGGCGATCGAAGATCGGGATCCAGGTGGTGCCGCCGTCCGGCGAGCGCCAGACACCGCCGCCGGCGGTGCCGATGTACATCAAATTGGGATTGTTCGGATTGATGGCGATGGCGGAGACCAGGCCATTCGCCCGGAGCGCGTTCTCCGCGATTGGGCTCGGCCCCATCGGGGCCCAAACGGTTCCCTGCAGGCTCATCAGCCGTGTCCCTCGCTGGACGCATCCTTGGCGGGAACCGGCGCGGGCGTGCCGGGCGCGTCCGGCTTCTGCGTGTCCGGCGGCGACTTCACGGTTGCTGGCGGCCGAACCACCGCGCCCGGAAGCTTCTGCCACTCCTCCAATGCCTGGTCATAGGCCTCCGGTGTCGGAGGAGCGCCGCCTTCCATCCGGCGTCGCACGATCTCGACGATGACCGGCCGGTCTCTGCCGTCACGCTTCCGGCGAGGGCCTCGCTCCTTCTCGGGAGGCTCGGGACGCTTGCGCTCGGTCATGACGCTGTCTCCTCCTGCATCCGGAATTCACGGACCCCTCCGTCCAGCGGAGAATTTTGCGCCCGCGTCAAAGGTTCGCTTGGAAGAGCCGCACCCCTTGCACGGGCGCGCAGGTACGAGCGAGCGCCGAAGCGCCCGCGAGATCAGTTCCTGGCGGCGGACCGGTGATAGCGGCGCGCGAGACTCAGCAGCAGCAGGGCGGCGATCGCGAAGGGAACGGCGACCAGAAGAAATTCCAGCAGGCCGTTGCCATTGTCCGGGCTGACGCCGAAGCGCCGCTCGATCCAGTCTTCCGGCAGCGCCGCGGTTGCCGTGCCGAGCGCGATCGAAAGGGCAGCGAATGTCACGCGGAGACCAGAAGAGAGCTTCATGGCGCGACCTCTCAGTCAGTCACGATGGATCCGAAACCGAAATCGTCCCTACTCAGGCCGTTCTCGCCTCAGCGCGTCACAGTCCTCGGCGCCCGGGCGCAGAGCACCATTTCCGTCCGGCGCTATCGCCGCGGCCACAAGCGTTTCCCGAATGCCTTCGGAGGCCTCGATTCCCCGTTGCCGCCGAGAGAGGAACCAGTCTCCTGTCGGCACAACCCTCGATTTGACTCTAAGCAGTCGGATCAACCGACCGCTGTGTCAAAATGAGGGAAAATGGCGACGTGCGAGACGGTGGCGCACGCGGCCGGTCATGTCAGAGGAACGACAGGTACGAAATAATGAAATCCACCGTCTCGCCGTCGGACGACAGCGGACAATGAACGCGCGATATCAGGTAGGGCCGATCGTTCTTGAAGGCGGTGATGACCGCGCCCTCGAGGAACTGCGGTTGCTTGGATTGCACCACGGCGCAGTAATTCTGATAGGCGGAGCCGGTGACGTTGATCAAGGCGGTTTCGCGAACGCGCTTGCCGGTCATGTTGCCGAGCCGTGCGATGATTTCCTCGCCAATGATCCGGTATTTGAAGTCCAGCGGCTCGCCATGGACCTCGGTCAACAGGATGTTGGAGAGAAAGGGGCCCATCTCGACAGGATCCATGTCGGATTTCCGCGGCAGTCGCCCGTCCTTGCAGCGGGACAGCCAGAATTGATGGAAACGCCGCACCATCTCGCTGGTAATGATATCGGGCGTGCTGCTGACCCTGACGCGCCCTTGCGTACCGACAGCGGTTCCACTTAAATCGGAGCGCTCGCTCATGATTCGGTGCGTCCTAACCTGGGTCGTGCACGGCCGGCAACCCACTCGTGATTGACGGGCCGCCGTCCTGATCGGGAGCGGCTCGGCTTCGACAGACCGCGCTCTCGAAGCCGAGCATCAGAACGGATGCGGCTAGACCGCTTCCTTGAGCTCCTTGGCGGCCCGGAAGGCGACCCGCTTGGACGCCTTGATCTTGATCGGTTCGCCGGTTGCGGGATTGCGTCCCATGCGCGCCGCTCTCTTGCGCACGGTCAGGATTCCGAACCCGGCCAGCCGGATACGCTCGCCGCGCTTCAAGTGCTTGGTGAGCAAATCGAGCGTTCCCGACAGAATTTCGCCGGCTTGCTTCTTCGAGATCTCATGCTTCTCGGCAAGCGCCGCCGCGAGATCCCTGATGGTGACGTTGGTCTGCTTCGTCCCCCGTGCCATGTCCCCTCCAAATGGTTATTGCGCCGGCATCACCGGCGAAATCCGAGGCAACACGAAAAGCGCGATGCTGGCAAGCCCGATCGGACCAGCGCCGCCATGACCCCCAGACCCGCGGCGGGTCTGGCGGTCATGGCGGTGCAACGCGGCCCGTTGCCGGGGCCGGAACAGTGGATTTATCTTCCGGGAGCGAGGGCGAAATTGCTTCGGACGCGCATCGATGGTTGCGAGATTTACGCGACGCGATTTTGGCAAAGCTGCCGCCGGCGCGATCGCCCTTGGGTCATCCGCAGCGGCTTTCAAGGCCGCGAGCGCCCGGGAAGCGTCGCCCGACGAGCGCGCAACCGCGATCGAGCGGGAGATGACGGATGCCGAGCGGTTCTCGCTGCTCGTCAGCGTCATGGGTGCTAATTCCTTCCTTCCCGCCCGCGACAAGCGCATTCCCGCGGGCGTCGCGATGAGCGCGGGCTACACGCCCGGCGTACCGCGCCTCGGGGTTCCGGCGCTGCGATCGACCGATGCCAGCCTTGGCATCACCAACCCGGGCTACCGGCCCGATGATGCGGGCGCCACTGCTCTCCCGGCGTCGATCGTCCTCGCCTCGAGCTTCAACCCGGCGCTGGCACGCGCGGCGGGCGCCATTCTCGGACGCGAAGCGCGCATCCGGGGATTCAATATCGTGCTGGGCGGCGGCATCAACCTGCAGCGCGACGTCCGGAACGGCCGCAATTTCGAGTACTACTCGGAGGATCCCTGGCTCACGGCCGTTCTCGCCGCCGAGGCCATCAATGGCACGCAGGGCGAGGCGGTGATCTCGACGCTGAAGCACTATTCGCTCAACTGCAACGAGACCAATCGCCAATGGCTGGATGCGGTCATCGACCCGGGGGCGCATCGCGAATCCGATCTGCTGGCATTTCAGATCGCGATCGAGCGCTCCGAGCCCGGCGCGATCATGACCGCTTACAACAAGGTCAACGGCGCCTACGCCGGCGGCAACAGCCATCTCATCGACGACATCCTCAAGGGCGCCTGGGACTACAAGGGCTGGGTGATGTCGGACTGGGGCGCGACCGCAAGCTGGGACTACGCGCTGAATGGGCTCGACCAGGAGTCCGGCGCGCAGATCGACGATCGGATCTGGAATGCCGAGCCGTTCACCGAGCCGCTGAAGGCGGCTTGCCGGGAGGGCAAGCTGCCGAGGGAGCGTCTCTCCGACATGGTCCGCCGCATTCTCCGCTCGATCTACGCGGTCGGCATCGACAAGTGGGGACCGGCGCCAAAAGTGGACATGGCCAGGCACAATGAGGTCGCGCTCGAGATCGCGCGGCAGGGCATCGTGCTGCTGAAGAACGACGGCGCGCTGCCCCTCGTGGCCGATCAGGCCCAGCGCATCGCGGTGATCGGCGGCCACGCCCAGGAAGGGGTGCCGATCGGCACCGGCTCGAGCGCGGTCATCCCGGTCGGCGGCTATGCGGCGACGATCGCGATCGGCGGTCCCGCGGCTGTGGCGGCCGGGCGGAACCTCTATCTTCTTCCCTCGTCACCGGTGGCGGCGCTGCGGCGGTTGCTGCCCGATGCGCGGATCGAATTCGATCCCGGGCAGAGTCCGACGAAGTCGGCCCTGCTGGCACGGCGCTCGGATATCGCCATCGTCTTCGGCATTCGCGTCGAGGGCGAAGGCGCCGACATCGCCGATCTGGCGCTGCCCTGGGGTCAGGACGCGCTGATCGAGGCGGTGGCCGCCGAAAATCCCAACACCATCGTCGTGCTGGAAACCGGCAACCCCGTCTCCATGCCGTGGCGCGACAAGGTGAAGGCTATCGTCCAGGCCTGGTACTCCGGCCAGGCCGGCGGCCAGGCGATCGCCGAAGTGCTCTCGGGCAAGGTGAACCCGTCCGGCCGGCTGCCGATCACGTTTCCAGCTGACCTGGCCCAGACGCCGCGGCCGGAACTGCCCGGCCTCGGCGTTCGATCGGGAACGCCGACAACGATCCACTACGACGAAGGCGCGGAGGTCGGATATCGCTGGTTCGCGCAACAGAGCGAAAAGCCGCTTTATGCCTTCGGCTTCGGGCTGAGCTACACCAGCTTCGCCTATCGCGATCTCGAGGTCCGCGGCGGCGAGACGATCACCGCCGCCTTTACCGTCACGAACACGGGCCGATGCGAGGGCGCGGACGTGCCTCAGGTCTTTCTGACCGACGCCCCCGACGTCAAGCGGATGCGTTTCCTCGGCTTCGAGCGCGTTGTCCTGCGGCCCGGCGAATCGACGCGCGCGACTCTGACCGCCGATCCTCGCCTGCTCGCGAGGTTCGATCGCAGCGCCGGCCGCTGGTGCATCCCGGCGGGAAGCTACCGGGTCGCGCTCGGCAGGTCGGCAGAGGATCTGTTGCTGAGGGCCGACGTGCAATTGGCCATGCGCCAATTCGGGTGCTGAGGCCGGGAGATCCCGATCGACTGCTGCTCGCCCGGGCTCCGCCTCCCGGGCATGCTTGACTTGCCGAGCCGCTCCACCTGAATTCCGCCTCCTTAATCGGCACTGGAGACAGGAATGTCGAACCCGCGCGTCCCCTATCAGATGGCATCCGACCGAAAGCGGCTGCCGCCGCCGCAACCGGGGAAGCCGCTGATCGTCCACATCGTCGTCAACGTGGAGTATTGGCCTCTCGATCAGCCGATGCCGCGCAAGCTGCTGCCGGGTCCGCACGGCAACGACAAAATTCCGGACGTGCCGAATTTCTCCTGGGTCGAATACGGCATGCGCACGGGCTTCCCGCGCATCCTGCACGCGCTCGAGCGCCGTGGCCTTCCGGCTTCCACCACCCTCAACGCGAGCGTCATCGACATCTACCCGCGTGCCGCCGAGGCGATGCTGCAGGCCGGGTGGGAATTCATGGGCCACGGCTGGACGCAAAAGGCGCTGCAGAACGAGCCCGATGAAGCCGCGGTCATCGACAAATGCATCGAGCGCATCCAGCGCTTCACCGGCAAGAAGATGCGCGGCTGGCTCGGCGCCGGGTTGAGCGAGACCATGAGCACGCCGGACGTTCTCAAGTCCCGCGGCGTCGACTACCTCTGCGACTGGGTGATCGACGATCTTCCGGCCTGGATGCGCACGACGCATGGACCGATGATCGCCGCGCCCTATTCGCTCGACGTCAACGATGGCCCGCTCTGGGCGGGATGGGGCATGCATTCGAACGTCCAGTACGATCGCGTGGTCTGGACGCTCGAGACCTTCGAGGAGGAGCTGAAGAGCAATTGCCGGGTCCTGGTCCTGCCGCTCCATCCGCACCTCGTCGGCGTGCCTCACCGCATGAATTGGTTCAACCGCATCCTCGACCTGCTGCTGGCACGCCAGGACACGGTGTTCTTGAACGGGTCGGCGATCGCCGACTGGTACGCGGCGGTGGAGCCGGCTCCCCCGGACTTGAAAAGCTGATTGCGGGCGCCGCCGCCTAAACGACACCGTGGGCGCGCAGGCCGGCGATGGCCGCAGCGTCGTAGCCGAGACCGGCCAGAATCTCGCCCGTATGCTGACCGAGCTCGGGGGTCGGCCGGTATTCCTGCGGCTGCATCGCCTTACTGAGAGTTATCGGCTGCCCTACGACCTCGATGTCGCCGTGCTTTGGATGGCGCACCCGCTTGGCGATGCCGAGATGATTGACCTGGGGTTCGGCGAAGGTCTGGTCGATGGTGTTGATCGACCCGCACGGCACACCCGCATCGTTCAGCAGCTTCGACCCAATGCGATGCTCGGCTTGTCGCGCGTGACGGCCGCGATCCTCTGCGTTGAGCGCCTCGCGATTCTGCGAGCGCAGCTCGTTCGGTCGCATGCTCCGGATGCGACAGCAGATCGGGCGCGTCGATCGCCTCGCACAACCGCTTCCAGAGCGCGTCGCCGGAGGCCGCGATGTTGATGTAGCCGTCCGCCGTGGGAAACACGCCCGTGGGAATCGCCGGTCGGGTGATCGTTGCCGGCCTGCTGCGGCACCTCATGGGCGATCAGCCAGCGCGCTGCCTGGAAATCCAGCATGAAGATCTGCGCCTCCAGCAGCGAGGTGTGCACCCACTGACCGATCGCCGGTCGCCTCGCGCTGCAGCAGCGCCAGCAGGATCCCCTGCGCGAGAAATATGCCCGCGGTGAGATCCGCGATCGGAATGCCGACCCGCATCGGCCCTTGGCCGGGCAGCGCCGGTGATCGACATCAGGCCGCCCATGCCCTGCGCGATCTGATCGACGCCCGGCCGCGGTCGCGTCGGGGCCGCTCTGGCCGAAGCCGGAGATGCTGCCATAGACGATGCGCGGATTGACCTCGCGACACGGCTTCGTAGTCGATCCCGCAGCCGATGCTTCACGTCGGAGCGATAATTCTCGATGATCGACATCCGCGCGCGCGGCGAGCCTGAAGGAAGATCGCCGCGCCCCTCCTCGCTCTTCAGGTTGAGCGTCATGCTGCGCTTGTTGCGATGCAGGTTCTGGATAGTCGAAGCCGGTCGCTATTGCCGCCGATGGCGTCGCCCTTCGCGCCGCCGGGCGCCTCGATCTTGAGGACCGTCGGCGCCCCAATCCGCGAGCTGGCGCGCGCAGGTCGGGCCGGCGCGATGCAAGGTGAGATCCAGAACCGAGAAGCGCGCGAGGGGCAGGTCTGTCATGGTTCACTCTCCGAGCGGGACAGGCGACGAGGTCACGAACGAATGGCGCCGAGCGGCGGCGGCGCGATATCGAGCCCGGCAGCCGCCTCATAGGAAGCGGCGATCGCCAGCACCCGGGCGTCGCGATGGCGCGCGCCGATCACCTGAAGCCCCAGGGGCAGGCCGAGCTCGCTGCGCCCCATCGGCACGCTGATCGCCGGACAGCCGGCGAAGTTGGCGGGAATGCAGAACGTGCCGGCATTGTCCGGCGCCGGTCCGCCAAACGCCGGCGCCGCCTGCGGGGTCGTCGGCGAGACGATCGCGTCGACCTCCTCCAGGCATCGGGTCAGCTCGAAGGCCGCGACGTCGATGCGGCGATCCGCGGCGATCAGCCGGGTCGCCGGCATCTTTCCGCCGTAATCGAGATAGGAGCGCAGCTCCGGAGAGAACCGCTCCGGCGCTTCCCGGTAAAGCGGACCGTGCACGAATGCCGCCTCCGCCTCGACGCGCAGGAATCCCGCCTGCCGGCCCTTTACCGCATCGTAGACGGCAAGGTCGACGGTCCGAATCTCGGCGCCGAGATCCGAAGCTGATCGAGGGCGGCCTTGAAGGCGGCGGCGACCGCGGGCTCGACGGCTCGGCGGCGAAATTGCTGACGACGCCGAGCCTCACGCCCTCGAGGCGCCCCGGCTCTTACGCTGTCAAAGCCGCCGTCCGGGCCGCGCCGGGACTCCGCGCAGCGGGGATCGAAGCCGGCGAGAACCTCGAGCAGGGTCGCGGCATCGGCAACCGTCCGCGCGAGCGGCCCCGCGTGATCGAGACGGTAGCTCAGCGGCACCACGCCGCGCGTGCTGATGAGACCGTAGCTGGGCTTCAGCCCGACAACACCGCAATAGGATGCGGGAATGCGCACGGAGCCGCCGGTGTCAGTGCCGAGCGCGGCACAGCAGAGGCCCGCGGCGACCGCAGCACCGGAGCCGCCGCTCGACCCTCCCGGCGAATGACCGGCGCGATGCGGGTTGATGGCCCGACCGTGATGCGGATTGTCGTTGGTGGCGCCGAGCGCCCCCTCGTGCATGTTGAGCTTGCCGAGGATGACGGCGCCCGCCGCACGCAGGCGGCGAGTGATTTCTGCATCCTCTGCGGGTATGCGATAAGGCGCGCCCCCGAATCCGTTGCTGGTGGGAACGCCGGCAACGTCGATATTGTCCTTGAGTGCGACGGGAATCCCGTCGAGCTTGCCGCGGCGCCGCTTCGCCGCTGTGCGCTCCGCGGCCGCGCGCGCCTCGGCGAGGGCGGTTTCCCGGCAGAGAGTGATGTAGCAATTGAGTCCGCGGCCGACGCCCTCCGCCCGGTCCAGAAGCAGCCGCGTCAGCGCTTCCGCATCGACCTCTCCGGCGTCGAGCATCTGGGAAAGCCGGGCAATCGACGTCGTCGCCAGGTCGGTCATGCTCGCTATGTCCCACCGATGGCCGGAGAAAGAGTCCTCGGGGCCCGCGCGGCGCCGCGCGTGGCCCCCCTGCCGCCGACGCTAGGGAATATCGGATGAGTTGAAAAGCCTCGGATTCCGCCGCGGCCAAGGAAACTCTTCTCGCACCTCCGGCGCCGCGGTCTTCCGATGCCTGCCGAAGACGGGAGGTCGCCGGAGCTGCAGGCCGCGATTGCAATCTCGCCCCGCTGCCGCGCCGGATCTGCACCGGAATCCCATTGCCAACGCCTTCCGCCGGGAGGATTATTTTTCGCAACAAAGCGGGCTGACCCCAAGATTTCCGCGGGGCGCCATCAAGATACCCGGTCCTCGGGAAAACTGTCGTCAGGGGAGAAGTTCATATGGGCTATCGGGGATGGCTGCGCTTGGCATTTGCCATTGCGCTGTTCGCCGGCGCGAGCGGCCTCGACGAGACCGCGCGCGCGGCCGACGCCGGCCTGACGGCGGCGGCACGCGCCGATCTCGAGGCGATGCTGGCCGCCAACACCGGCGAGACGCACTTCACGCCACCGGGGCCGGCGATCGACGTGAGCTCGCTCAAGGGCAAGCTGATCTTCACCATCCCGCTCTCGACCGCCATTCCGTTCTGCGACGTCGTCGACCGGCAGATGGATGAATTCGCCAAGCGCCTCGGCATCCGCCACGAGGTCTGGCAGACCACGGCCCAGCTCGGTCAATGGGTGCAGGGCTTCACCACCGCGATCGCGCACAAGGCCGACCTTATCAATGTCGCCTGCGGCCTCGATCCCGCCACGGTGGCGCCGCAGATCCGCGAGGCGTCGAGCAAGGGCATCCCGGTCATCGCCGCCCACACCTATGCGCTCGGACAAACCCCGCTCGCGGACCTCTCGGGCATCGTCTATGGCGCCTACATTCACGCCGCCGAGCTCGAGACCGCCTGGGTCATCCTCAAGACCGAGGGCAAGGGGAACGTGCTCGTCATCACCGCGCCGAGCGTCGCCAACAGCCCTTTCTCGAGAAGGCGATCATGGGCATGTTCGCGAAGTACTGCCCCGGCTGCAAGGTGCAGTGCATCCGGCGTGAACGCCGCCGATTGGGCGACCAAGATCGGACCCACGGTGCAAAGCGCCATCCTCGCCAACCGCGAGCTCAACTACGTGATACCCATCTATGACGGCATGGTTCAGTTCGTCATGCCGGCGATCATCACCACCGGCTCCTCCGACCGCGTGAAGGTCGCCTCGTTCAATGCGACGCCGGCGGTGCTCGACATGATCCGCACCGGCGACGTCGTGACTTTCGATTCCGGCGAGGACACGACCTGGCTCGCCGCCGCCATCCTCGATCAGGACATGCGGCGTGCTCCTGAAGCAGCCGCTGATCAAAGACTACGCCGCCGGCATCCGCGCCTTCACCAAGAAGGATGTCGAGGCCGCCGGCGTGCCGGCGAAGTTCGGCGTGGGCTACGGCGACGGCGCGCTCAAGGGCTATGACGCGCTTTGGGGCCTCAAGTGACAAGCGCCGCCGCCGATCGGGCTAATGCCTGAGGTGACGCGGGACGCCCGTCCTCGAGGCGCGGCACTTCAGCAAACGCTTCGGCGGCACGCTGGCGCTCGACGATGTCGGGCTCACGATCGACGCCGGCACGGTGCACGGACTCATCGGCCACAATGGATCCGGCAAGTCGACGCTGATCAAGATCCTCGCGGGCTACCACGCGCCCGAGGCGGGGGCCGAGCTGGCGATCGACGGTCGCCCGGTTCGGCTGCCGCTGGCGCCGGGCCGGTTCCGCGCGCTCGGCATGGCCTTCGTGCACCAGGACCCCGGCTTGATTGCCTCGCTCACGGTGGTCGAGAACCTGCGCATCGGGACGATCGCCCGGCGATCCTGGCGCCGATCTCCTGGCGCGAGGAGGTCCGGCACTGCGAGCGGCTGCTCTCCGAGTTCGGCCTTTCCTGCGACCCGATGTCGCCGGTCGAGGCGTTGCGGCCGTGGCAGCGGCCGATGCTGGCGATCATCCGGGCCGTCGACGAGACGCGCGCGCTGTCGCGCCGATCGGGTCGGCAAGGCGGCCTCCTCGTTCTCGATGAGCCGACCGCCAGCCTCGCGGATTCGAATGTCGGGCAGCTCTTCGAATTGATCCGGCGATTGCAGACGGCGGGGTTCGGCGTGCTCTTCGTCTCGCACGATCTCGACGAGGTCCTCGCCATCACCGAACGCGTCACCGTCCTGCGCGACGGGCGCGTGGTCGGCAGCGGCGCCACCAAGGGCTTCACCCGGAACGATCTTGTGCGGCTCATCGTCGGGCATGAGATGCCGCCGACCTCGACCGCGGCTCGGGCGGAGGCTCGGCCGTCCGGGCATCTGATGGAGATCCACGGCCTCGCCGGACCCGGCGTGCGCGGCGTCGATTTTTCCCTGTCGCCGGGAGAGATCCTGGGCGTCTCCGGATTGATCGGCTCGGGCTTCGCCGAGGTCGGGCCGATGCTCATCGGGGCGCATCCGGCGAGGCACGGCCGGATGCGGCTCGGCACTCGGACCGTCGACCTTTCGACCATCACGCCGGCGGGTGCGATTGCGGCCGGCGTCTCCTATGTGCCGGGCGAGCGCCTACGGGAAGGCTGCATCGGCGAGCTCAGCGTCGCGGAGAACGTCGGGCTGCCGGTGCTTGACAGGTTCTTTCGCCGGGGATGGTTGCATCGGCGGGCGCTGGCGAGCCACGCGCGGGCGCAGATCGCGCGCTTCGGCGTGCGTCCCGCGGACCCCTCGCTCGCCCTCGAGGCGCTCAGCGGCGGCAATCAGCAGAAGGTGCTGCTGGCCAAGTGGCTGCAGCTCGAGCCGCGGCTGCTGATCCTGCAGGAACCGACGCAGGGCGTGGATGTCGGCGCGCGCGAGCAGATCTTCACGATCATCCGCGCCTTCGCCGCGCGCGGCGGCGGCGTGCTTTGCTTGAGCGGCGATCACGAGCAGCTCGCCGCTCTCTGCAGTCGAGTGCTGATCTTCCGTCGCGGCCGGATCGCGGCGCGAGCTCGACGGAGCGGAGGTCACAAAGGAGCGGATTGCGCATGAGTGCTTTGGGTCCGACATCCCCTCCGCCGCGTGATCCCGTCGCAGCCGAGCCGCGGACGGACCCGGCCGCAGCCGCGGTGCCGCCGGCGCGCCAAGGCGCCGTGGCGCAGTTCTGCCACCGCTATGCTCTTCTTTTCGCCTGGGCGGCGACGATCGCCATCTTCGCGGCGATAGAGCCCGGCAGCTTCCTGCAGATCCAGAACTTTACGTCGATCTTCAACTCGCAGGCGGTGCTGGTGGTATTGACCTGCTCTCTGGTCATTACGCTCACCTCCAGCGAATACGATCTCTCCGCCGCATCGGTGCTCTCGCTGTCGGCGATGCTGATCGCGGTGCTCAATGCCCAGCTGCAGGTTCCGGTCGGCTGGGCGATCCTCGCGTCGCTCGCGGCAGGGATCCTGGTGGGCACCATCAACGGCGTGCTCGTCGTGGTCATTGGCATCGAGTCGATCATCGCCACGCTCGGCATGGGCTCGCTGATCAGCGGGATCACGCTCTGGATCAGCCACAGCAATCTGATCTCGGGAATCTCGAATACCCTCGTAACCCTGGTGATCGTGCCGCAGTTCTTCGGGATTTCGCTTGGATTCGTCTACGCCGTGGCGATCGCGACCGCGCTCTGGTATTTCCTGACCTATACGCCGGCGGGACGGCAGCTGCTGTTCGTCGGCCGCGGTCGGCGCGTCGCCCGGCTTTCCGGATTGGCGGTCGGGCGTCTGCGCTTCGGTGCCTTGATGGCGGGCTCGCTCGTCGCGGCGATCGCCGGCGTGCTCTACGCCGGAACCAGCGCGTCGGCCGACCCGAACTCCGGCGACAGCTTCATGCTGCCGGCCTTTGCCGCGGCGTTTCTGGGGTCGACCTCGATCGTTCCCGGCCGATTCAATGCCTGGGGCTCCTTTGCCGCGGTCTATTTTCTGGTAACGGGAATCTATGGCCTCTCGCTGCTGGGCATCCAGGTTTTCGTGCAAAACCTGTTCTACGGCGGAGCCCTGGTCATCGCCGTCGCGCTCTCGATCCTTGTGCGCCGCTCCGAAACGCGTGAGCCTGATATCGCCAAGGAGGGGAACTGAACGCCGCTCGCTGCCGGAAATCAGATCCGCAGCGCGTCTCCCGCTGCCCTGCGGCGATCCGCCAGGCTCAGGCTATTGGCCGCTCGTCATCCCAGACTTTGTCGGGCATCGGCAGCCCCACAAAATCCTCCTTGCTCGGCGGCCGGTCCGGCTTACTCCGAGCATGCCGAGCACCATCGCGAGCTGGCGCAGGTGCTGGCCCGAATGCCAGGTGGTCCGCTCCAGATACTCGTGCAGCGTCACGTCGCCGTAGTAGACCTTGGCCTTGCGCGAAAAGTCGGTCGTCTGGCCCGGACCGTTCCACCAGCCCTGAAACCGCTCCAGCACGTCCCGTCCATAGGCCAGTATCCAGGCCTTCGTCTCCATCTCGGGCGGCGGCACGCGGCCGTAGGCGCCCTCCTTGAGCGGGAGGTCCTGCACCTCGTGCTCCAGGAAAGCATCGCAGATGTTGAAGACGTGATAGCCGAGCTGGGCGTAGCTGCGCGGCCGATGCGGCAGCATGCGGCCGAGCGTGTCGTCGGGGATCTGCGCGAAGAGCCGCTGCGCGGCCGCCTGTATCTCGATGAGGCGCGCGACCAGCTCGGCGGCGGGCAGCGTCGGCGCCCCGCCCCACGCGATGCCCGCAACGCGCGCCACGTCGCGCAGGACCTGGCCGTTTGCCCAGTCCTTGCCGCGCCGCACAATCGGCACCGACCGGATACCCAGCGCCGCCAGCTCGGCAAAGGCCTCCTTGTCCTCGAGCACGTTGACGGAAATGAAGGGAACGCCGTGCCTGGTCAGGAATTCCTTCATCCTGAGGCAGCTGGTGCAGCCGGGCTGCCAATAGGCCCTGACGACGGAGGCTTCTGAGGACGGTTGCGGCATGGACATGCTCCTCAAAGGTCGGCCCAGGATACGCCGCCTGCCGAAGGGCGCAATGTCATGATGGGGCGGGCCGCGCCATCTGCCCGCACCGCCCGAGGGCGCGGGAACGATCATCATTTGCGCCTTCAGCCGCGGTGCTACATACTAATTTCCAAATAATGATCGCTTGCAAAACAGCGATCCGGGAGAGCGTCGGGAGGGAACGTGTCGCCGCTGCTGGATGTGCGGGGACTGTGTACGGTATTTCGCGCCGGTAACATGACCGTGCGCGCGGTTGACGGCGTCTCCTACACCGTCGAGCAGGGCGAGACCGTCGCCATCGTCGGCGAAAGCGGCTCCGGCAAGTCCGTCAGCGCGCTGTCGATCCTGCGCCTGATCCCCGATCCGCCCGGCCGCATCACCGACGGGCGAGATCCTGTTCGCCGGCCGCGACCTCATGCAGCTGCCCGGACGAGGAGATGCGCGAGATCCGCGGCGGCGACATCGGCATGGTGTTCCAGGAGCCGATGACCTCGCTGAATCCCGGTGCTCACCATCGGCCGCCAGATCACCGAAACGCTGGAGCAGCATCGCGGCGTCGACCGCGCCAGCGGCGCAGAAGCGCGCCGATCGAGCTGCTGGGGCTGGTCGGCATCGCCGACCCGGCGCGGCGCCTGAAGCAGTATCCGCATCAGCTTTCCGGCGGCATGCGCCAGCGCGTCATGATCGCGATCGCGCTTGCCTGCGATCCCAAGCTGATCATCGCCGACGAGCCGACCACGGCGCTGGACGTGACGATCCAGGCGCAGATCCTGGAGCTGATGAAGCGAGCTGACGCGGCGGCTCAACGTCGCGCTGATCATCATCACCCACAATCTCGGCGTGGTCGCGCGCTACGCCAACCGGGTGAACGTGATGTATGCCGGCCGCATCGTCGAGAGCGGCCCGGCGGCGGCGATCTATCACGACCCGCGCCACCCCTACACGATGGCGCTGCTGCGCTCGGTGCCGCGGCTCGACCGGCCGCGCCAGGCGCGGCTCGATCCGGTCGAGGGCCAGCCGCCCGATCTGACGCCGGCTCGACGCCGGCTGCGCGTTCCGCCCGCGCTGCCGCTTCGCGATCGACGCCTGCGCCGAGGCGCGGCCGCCGCTCGAGCCGGTCGGCGAGGCCGGCCATCTCGCCGCCTGCTTCCGGAGCCGCGAGATCGCCGGCCGCAGCGGGAGCGGCGGCATGACGGCCGCTCGCGCCGACGCCCCGCCGCTGCTCGAGGTGAAGGGGCTGCGCATGCACTTCCCGGTCACCGAGGGCATCGTCGCGCGCCGCCGGGTCGGCGAGGTGAAGGCGGTCGACGGCATCGACTTCACCATCCGCCGCGGCGAGACCCTGGGCCTGGTCGGCGAGAGCGGCTGCGGCAAGACCACCACCGGCCGCTGCATCCTGCGCCTGGAGCAGCCGACCGCCGGCGAGATCCTCTACGACGGCGTCGATCTCGCCAGCCTGGACGCGCAAGGAGCTGCTGGCGATGCGCCGGCGCATCCAGGTGATCTTCCAGGACCCCTACAGCTCGCTCAATCCGCGCATGAAGGTGGGCGACATCATCGCCGAGCCGATGAAGGTGCACGGCATCGAGCCCGACGCCGGCAAGCGCGCGGCGCGGGTGCGCGAGCTGCTGTCGGTCTGCGGCCTCAATCCGCAATTCGCCGACCGCTATCCGCACGAGATGTCCGGCGGCCAGCGCCAGCGCGTCGGCATCGCGCGCGCCCTCGCGCTCGAGCCGGAATTCATCGTCTGCGACGAGGCGGTCTCCGCGCTCGACGTGTCGATCCAGGCGCAGGTCGTCAACCTGCTGGAGGATCTGCGCGAGCGCTTCGGCCTGACCTATCTGTTCATCGCGCACGATCTGTCGGTGGTGCGGCATCTCTGCCAGCGCGTCGCGGTGATGTATCTCGGCCGCATCGTCGAGCTGGCCGACAGCGACGAGCTGTTCGACAATCCGCTGCATCCCTATACCCAGGCGCTGCTGGCCGCGGTTCCGGTGCCCGATCCGAGCGTCGAGGCGGGCCGCGCGTTCCGCCCGGTGCAGGGCGAGGTGCCGAGCCCGATCAACCCGCCGTCCGGCTGCGTGTTCCATCCGCGCTGTCCCGATCGCGGTGGAGCGCTGCAAGCAGGCGCGGCCGGAAGCTGCGGGAAGTGCGGCCAGGCCATTGCGTGGCCTGCGAGCGAAGTCGCAGCTAGGGAACGTGTCAGCGCCACGATGCCATAACAAGCACGATGGGAGGCATGGAGCGATGAAGACGGTCAAAGCAGCTGCTGGCAGCCGGCCTGGGCGTCATCGCCGCGACAGCGGTCGCGGCGTCACCGGCGGGAGCCGGCGAGACGCCGAAGCGCGGCGGCACGCTCACCTACATGATCCCGGCGGACGCGCCGCCGAGCTTCGACGGCCATCGCGAGACCACCTACGCCACGGTGCACGCGGCGGCGCCGTTCTACAGCGTGCTGATCCGCGTCAATCCCGACAACCCGTCCTCGACCACGGACTTCGTCTGCGATCTCTGCACCGAGATGCCGAAGCCGACCGATGACGGCAAGACCTACACCTTCAAGATCCGCGAGGGCGTGAAGTTCCATGACGGATCGCCGCTCACCGCCGCCGACGTGGCGGCGAGCTGGCAGGAGATCGTGCATCCGCCGCGAGGGCGTCTCCAGCGCGCGCGAGAGCTACTTCGTCATGGTCGACAAGGTCGAGGCGCCCGACCCCACCACCGTGGTGTTCCGGCTGAAATTCGCCACCGGCGCCTTCCTGCCGGCGCTCGCCGATCCCTATCGCCTGGATCTACAAGAAGGAGATCCTCGACAAGGATCCGCACTGGTACGAGAAGAACATCATGGGCTCCGGCCCGTTCAAGTTCGTCGACTACGAGATCGGCCAGTCGATCAAGGGCGTGCGCAACCCCGACTACTATCACAAGGGACAGCCCTATCTCGACGGCTTCATCGGCATCTTCGCCGACAAGCAGGCGGTGCGCGTCGACGCCATCCGCGCCGACCGCGCGGCGATGGAGTTCCGCGGCCTGCCGCCCTCGGCGCGCGACCAGCTCGTGAAGGAGCTCGGCGACAAGATCACGGTGCAGACCAGCGACTGGAACTGCGGCAACCTGATCACGCCGAACCACAAGAAGAAGCCGTTCGACGACGTGCGGGTGCGCCGCGCGCTGGCGCTGGCGATCGACCAGTGGCACGGCGCGCCGGCGCTCTCGAAGATCGCCAACGTCCACACCGTCGGCGGCATCGTCTTCCCGGGCTCGCCGCTGGCGGCGACCAAGGAGGAGCTCGAGAAGATCGCCGGGCTACTGGCCCGACATCGAGAAGTCGCGCGCCGAGGCCAAGCGCCTGCTGAAGGAGGCGGGGGCCGAGGGCCTGACCTTCGAGCTGCTGAACCGCAACGTCGACCAGCCCTACAAGTACGTCGGCACCTGGCTGATCGACGAGTGGAGCAAGATCGGCCTCAAGGTGACGCAGAAGGTGCTGCCGACCGGGCCGTTCTTCGAGGCGCTGCGGAACAACGACTTCGACGTGACCCTCGATTTCAACTGCCAGGGCGTGGTCAATCCGCTGCTGGACGTCGGCAAGTTCCTGCCGCACACGGTCTATACGGAGAACTACGGGAACTACGAGGACCAGAAAGAGATCGACCTGTATCAGAAGATGCTGCACGAGACCGATCTCAAGAAAGTGCGGTCCGGATGCGCGACTTCGAGACCTACGTGCTCGACACCGAGGCGCACATGATCATGATGCCCTGGTGGTACCGGATCATTCCGCTACCGGTCCTACGTCAAGGGCTGGAAGATCAGCCCGAGCCACTACATCAACCAGGATCTCGCGAACGTCTGGCTGGATAAGTAGCGACGCGGCCGCGGATGCCCGTTCGCGCGAGCGCGCGGGCATCCGGGTCGGCTTTCCGCATCGGATGGCGCGATGTACCGATACATAGTGCACCGGCTGCTGCTGACGATCCCGACGCTGCTCGGAGCGGCGGCGCTCGTCTTCGTGCTGATGCGCCTCATCCCCGGCGACATCTGCGTGGTGCGGCTCGGCGTCGGGCGGCGGCACGTTCGATCCCCATTCCGTCGCCGTCTGCCACGCCGAGCTCGGCCTCGACCGTCCGATGATCGTGCAGTTCCTCGACTTCGTCTGACCGGCATCTTCCGCTTCGATTTCGGCATCTCCATGTGGACCGGCAAGCCGGTCTCCTACGAGATCGCCGCGCGGCTGCCGATCTCGCTCGAGGTCGCGCTGCTGGCGACCGTGGTCGCGATCGCCTATCGCCATTCCCGCTCGGCACCATCTCGGCGCTGAAGCAGAACACCTGGATCGACGTGGTCGTCCGCACGGTCGCGATCGCCGGCATCGCCACGCCGTCCTTCTGGCTCGGCATCGTGGTGCTGATCGCCATTCTCGACATCACCAACTCCGTCTCCGGCGCGCCCTGGATGCCGCCGATCGACTACGTGCCGCTCTGGAAGGACCCGATCCGCAATCTCTCGATGGCGTTCTGGCCGGCGGTGACCGTCGGCTACCGCTATTCCGCCGTCACCATGCGCATGACGCGCTCGGCGATGCTCGAGGTGCATGCGCGAGGACTATATCCGCACCGCCCGCGCCAAGGGGCTGATCGATCGCATCGTCATCAACCGCCACGCGCTCAAGAACGCGCTGCTGCCGGTCGTCACCTTGATCGGCATCGAGTTCGCCTTCCTGATCGGCGGCCTCGTGGTGACCGAGCAGGTGTTCAACCTGAACGGCATCGGCCGGCTGTTCGTGCAGTCGGTGCAGAACCAGGACTACACGCTGACCCAGGCGCTGGTGATGCTGGTGGTGACGGTGTTCGTGGCTCACCAATCTCCTCGTCGACCTCCTCTATGCGTGGCTCGATCCGCGCATCCGCTTCGCCTGACCGGAGTCACCGCCGATGTCCAGCGTCACACCCCTCGACAGCGCGCCCGCCGTCGCCGAGGACGAGCGCGGGCGGCGGCGCACCATCGCTCGAGCACGTGCTGTCGTTCTGCGTGCGCGAGCCGCTCGGCACGTTCGGCATGCTGCTGGTGCTGATGATGGCGCTCGCCGCCGTCTCCGCCGACTGGCTCGCGCCCTACGACCCCACCGCGAACGATTTCGCCGCCATGACCGAGGCGCCGAGCTGGACGCACCTGCTGGGCACCGACCAGTTCGGCCGCGACCTGCTCTCGCGCATCCTCTACGGCGCGCGCACCGCGCTGATCGTGGGCTTCACCTCCGCCTTCGTCGGCGGCGTGGCCGGCCTGGTGCTCGGCGTCGGCAGCGCCTATTTCGGCGGCCGCATCGACCTCATCTTCCAGCGCGTCCTCGACGTGGTGATGGCGTTTCCGCTGATCATCATGGCGCTCGCGGTGGTCTCGATCTTCGGCACCGGCGTGCACAACGTCATCATCGCCATCACCATCCCGCTCATCCCGCGCTGCGCGCGCGTGGTGCGCTCGAGCGCGCTGGCGATCCGCGAAGTGCCCTATGTCGATGCCGCGCGCGCCTGCGGCTTCAGCCACTGCGCGGATCATCCTGCGCCACATGGTGCCCAACGTCATGGCGCCGTTCCTGATCATGCATCACCGCCTTCGTCGGCCAGGCGATCCTGGCGGAGGCGTCGCTGTCCTATCTCGGCCTCGGCGTGCAGGAGCCGACGCCGGCCTGGGGCCTGATGCTGCAAGGCGGCGCCGAGGAATACGCCTCGACCGCGCCGTGGATCGCGATCTTCCCGGGCCTTGCGATCGCGCTCACCGTGTTCGGCATCAGCCTGTTCGGCGACGCGCTGCGCGACGCCCTCGACCCCAAGCTCCGCGGCCGCTAAGGAGCTGAAAGTCATCCACATGCACAGGACGCATCTTGAATGCATGAGCGGCGGGTCGGCCGACGACGACGTCGGCTCGCCGGCATCTCCGAGGAGCTGCGCCCCATGATTACGGCCATCGTTCAATATCGCCTGCCGCCAAGCATCGACCTCAAGGCCTGCGCCGAGCATTTCCGCAAGATCGCACCGGGATTTCGGACGGTGCCGGGGCTTATCCGCAAGCAGTTCATCTACGCCGAGGACGGCTGGGCCGGCGGCGTCTATCTCTGGAAGACGCGGGCCGACGCCGAGGCGTTCTATTCGGGCCCATGGCTCGCCGGCATCCGCGAACGCTATGGCATGGACCCGCAGATCAAGTATTTCCACACCGCTTGCGTGACCGACAACTCGGCCGAGGAGCGATAGCCGACTCGAAATGCCGTGCGGCAGCCGTCTCGGCCAGCCAGGGGACGGCGGGCCGCGATCAGGCCTCGACCTTGTCTTCCTCGTTCTCGACCTTGCGAAGCTTGGCTACGGGGAGCTGCACGAACCTCGCGTAGTCGTAAACGGTCGTGTCGTCCTGATCCCAGCAGACGTAGCCACGGCAATCCGTCGGGCGAGCTTCGTAGACCTTGCAGGTTCGATCGGCGGCCAGGAACTGGCAGGTTTCGTAGGCTGATTTGATGCGCTTTTTCCCGCGTCGAGTGATCTTGACGACGTGCTTCTCCTCGAACTGCGCCGGGCTCAGCCCGAGATGTCGGGCTAAACGCCGGATGTCATGGCGGCTGACTTGGACATGGCCTGCCATCTTGCAGCAGAGGCCTGGACACTTGAGACAGTCGAGAGGCTTATGCGCGCTCACACGAAAACCTATTCAGCGATCAACGCACCAGCGTTCACGGATTTGCGGCCGGCGCCTTTCCGATACCTGTCCGCCCCTGCGCAACCGATACACGGCACCGTGGCGTTCGACAACCTAGATTAGCGCCGCCGAAGTCAATGTCCAAGCGCCTCGATGCGCCGGACTCGTCGACGGAAGGCGGCTGCAACGGAAAACCCGGAGACTTCCGCGGTGACCGTTTCATCCGCCGCGGACGGATTTCGATATTGAGCTCAGCGTCGTCCGGCCCGGACTGGCGGCGGATCGCCGTCGAGCCGGATTTTCCGAGCAGGCAGGAGCCGCGCCGCCGGCAACAGGACGCGCACCAGCGTGCCCTCACCCGGCTCGCTGGCAATCTCCAGGCTGCCGCCATGAAGTTCGGCCAGGCGCTTTGCAAGCGGAAGTCCGAGGCCGGTGCCCTGATGCCGCCGCGCCAATGACCCATCGATCTGCCGAAAGGGCTCGAGCGCAATCAGGATATCCTTCGGATGCATGCCGATGCCGGTATCGGTGACCACGAATGCGAGGCCGGCCGGGGCGCGAGATACGGTGAGGCTGACGCGACCGCCCTCCGGCGTGAACTTGACGGCATTGGACAGGAGGTTCAGCAGGATCTGCTTCATGCGAAGGGAGTCGGCAACGACAGTCAGCGGCTCCGCCGGCATCTCGATATTCAACTCGATGCCGCTCTCCACGGCACGATCTTTGATCAGCTTCCCGCAGGCGCTGAAGATCTCGTCAACGCTCGTCGGCTCCGCCTGCAGCACCAGACGCCCGGCTTCGATCTTCGAGAGATCGAGAACGTCATTGATGATGTCGAGCAGGTGCAGCCCCGAGCGATGGATATCATCGACATAGCTACGGTGCTTGGGATCGAGCTGGCCGCCTATCGCCCCCAGAACTCAATGCCTCGGAGAACCCGATGATCGCGTTCAGCGGCGTGCGCAGCTCGTGGCTCATATTGGCCAGAAACTCGGTTTTTGTGCGACTGGCGGTCTCTGCCGCCTCCTTTGCCTGCAACAGCTCCCGTTCCCGGCGCTTCTGCTCGGTAATGTCGATCCGGATGCCGACCGTGCCACCGTCCTGGGTGCGCCGCTCGATCACCTGCAGCCAGCGTCCGTTTGCCACTTCCTGCTCGAAGTCGACATGTGTCTGGCGGTGAATAGCCAAACGCGCGGCCAGCCATTCCTCCTCCCGGCCGATCGCCTGCGGATATTGGCCGCGAGCTACACCCCTACGCAGCACGACCTCGAAGGGAACGCCGGGAACGATGAGATCGGCGGATTCCGGATAGACCTCGCGGTACCTGCCATTACAAAGAATCAGGCGATCGGCCGCGTCGTAGAGCACAAAACCTTCCGACATCGTCTCGATCGCATCGATGAGCTGAGCCTGAGCCTGAGCCAGTTGCCGCTCGGCGCTCTCGGCGCGCTCCTTTTCGATCCGAAGCTCGCTGGTACGCGCGAGAACCCGCTGCTCGAGCTCTCCCGCCTTCGTCTCCAGCTCACGGCGCAATTGCTCGGCCTCGAGCGCGACTTGCGCCGCATGCGACAGCTCCTTGCCGATGACAAGGACGGAAATCGACGCATTCGCGTGACGGCTGACGCCGTCATCGCCGAGTCCCGCCTCTCCGAAGCTGCAGAAGCCCACGAGGGGCGCGTTGCCCATCGGATTTGCCATATCGGCTATTTCGTGCTGCGCCCGGTCGTCCCCGATGAGGCGAGCCCTGAGGGCGCAGTAGTTCACCAGCGCGATCGCCGGCTTGGTCACGGCGCCGCGCAGCATGGCTTTGCGCACGGCCTCGGCGCCCGCTGTCTTCATGTTGGCCGGATCCGGCTCCATGATCCGGAGAACCGTTCCTGGGGCCACCGGCTGCGCCATGCGAACTCCGCGCTGTGGAGTCATGAAAGTGCAGACCGTGAGTCCGAATTGCCCCATTGCATCGGCAATGCCGATCGCGCGACCGGACGTTAGCGTCACATGCTTGCCGGCCAGCGCTTCGCCCGATTTTCCGACCAGCTCCGCTATCGCATCCGCTGCCGGTCGTCTATCAAGGGTCAGTAGTTCCTGACCATTGGTTTCGGTCACCGTTGTCGCGAGGCCGGTCGGCCGGAAGCCATGGGCCATGGCGACGCCGACCTGCAGTCTTGTCTCGAACACGGCGATCAGAACACCGTCGACATAGACATTTCGCCCGAGAAGAACGGCGTTTGTCTCCAGGCGCCAGTCGTCTGCCGCCGATCCACCGACGACCGAAACACTTCCAAGGGATTTGGCCTTCAACATCTCCAGCAGCTCATAGCCGCGGGAGTTGTGCTGCCGTGTATTGCCGGGAGAAAATAGCATCGCAAAGATGCTCTTGCCCTCCCGGGTCAGCTGCTGACGCGTCGCCGGCGTCATCTCGAAGAATGGCTGGATATCCGGGTGCGCGAGCGCCGACTCCAGCGCTCGCCCATAGCCTCGAGATACGTTTTCACCAACGGAGCAATGAACGGTGAGGTGGGGCGATGCGATCGCCGCCACAGCGACGCTGCCTGTCAAGCGACCGTTGCAAACCTCGCCGGCGGTCGTCACGCCGAAGACGGGTGAGCCGGCAGCTACACTTCCAACGCCGCGAAGTACTTCGGCAGCGTCGTAGCGCGACGACGTATAGACGATGACCGCCGACAGCGAGTGACGTTTGATCGACGCGAGCGCTGCAGTCGCAGCGGCGGCGCCAGCCTCAAACGCATCATCCGCGGAGCTGGAGCCGTTGCCGACTTCGATATTTGACTCGACATCAGACACAGCGAGTGCGTCGTACACCCCTTCCTCCGCGGGCCCTGGATCCGACTGCCGGGATCGCCAACGGCGAGACTCCCGACCGCACAGCATGCGCTTCGACGCGTGAAGAATTGATTGACCATGTGCGAAGGATCGATCGATTGCGCGCAGCAGCGCGCGTCACGACCTCGCGAAAGATGGACTAATAAACACCTGAATTCTCTGGATTTTCAATTCGTGAAGGCCATCTGCGCAATGATGCCGTCCGACAGCGACGGTCAAATCGGATCAAGGACTTGATGCAATATGGATGGCATCAGGCACCCACGCCCGCGCCAGCTGTCCGCCCAACTCCGGTCGCATATTCCGCTGCACGACGCTTTCCAGGACCGATTCCGGGATCGACGACATCCACAAGATCCCGCGGTTCGAAATCTCCGCATGATCACCGCGGCGAGGACCGGGCGTACACGGCCGGTGACGCCTCGTTCGCTCATATATCCGGGTGGCGCAGGCGTTTCGAGCCGCGCGAATAGATGTGCGTGGTGAGGGAGATCGAGAGATTGCCGGCTTGACCCGGGCTGTGCCCGGCGGGAGACTAGCGCGCCTCACTGGTGTCCGAGGGTGCCTTCAAGAGCGCCGCGCACCGTTCGAGGAACCGGGAGGCATCGTGACGGCTCGAGGAAGCGATAAGACCGAGCGGGTTGCCGGGACGGCAAGCACTCGAAGCGACAATCCACGCGCCGCCATCACGTCATCTGGCGTCGACACGGCTGCGGATGCCGCGGCGCTCGAGCGCCCGCAGGCGCCGGCGAATGCCGAGGGCATCTGGGGCAGCGACGTCATCGCCGACACGCTGCGCGCCCTGGACCTCCCCTACGTCGCGCTCAACCCGGGCGCGAGCTTTCGTGGGCTCCACGACAGCCTGGTCAATCATCTCGGCAATACGCGGCCGCAAATGCTGCTGTGCCTGCATGAAGAATCGGCAGTCGCGATCGCGCACGGCTATGCCAAGGTCGCGGGCCGGCCGATGGGTGCCATCGTGCATAGCAACGTCGGGCTGATGCACGCGACAATGGCGATCTTCGACGCCTGGTGCGATCGCGTGCCGGTGGTCGTTCTGGGAGCGACCGGGCCAGTGGATGCCGCGAAGCGCCGCCCGTGGATCGACTGGATTCACACCGCGCGCGACCAGGGCGCGCTGGTGCGCGATTACACCAAATGGGACGATCAGCCGGCCTCCATCGAAGCGGCGATCGAATCGATTCTGCGCGCGCATATGCTCGCGACCACGGCGCCTCAAGGTCCGGTCTATGTATGCCTCGATGCCGGCCTCCAGGAAGCGAAGCTCGAGCGCGCTCCCGCGCCGCCAGAGGTCGCGCGCTTCAAGGCGCCGGCGCCCGCCTCGCCGGCGCCCGAGCTCGTCGCGGAGGCGGCGCGACGACTGCATGGCGCCGAGCGGCCGCTGATCCTCATGGGCCGCCACTCGCGCGCGCTCGAGGATTGGCGCAGGCGTGTGGCACTTGCCGAGGCGCTCGGCGCGGTCGTGCTGACCGACGGCAAGCTCGGCGGCGCGTTCCCGACCACCCATCCCTTGTTCGGCGCGCCGGCGACCACGTTTCCGACCGCTCCCAAGATCGAGCTCATGCGGCAGGCGGATGTGGTGCTCGCGCTTGATTGCGTCGACCTCGCGGGCGATCTCAACGCCGCCTGGCGCGGCGCGAAGGTCGGCTCCTACGTGATGCATGCCTCGGTCGATCAGCAGATCCATCGGGGCTGGAGCATGGATTACCAGGGGCTGGCGCCCGTCGATTTGCGCCTCCTCGCCGAACCCGATGCGACGGTGACGGCGCTCCTGGCGGCGGTCGAGCGCCTCGGCGCCCGCGCGCGTGCCGCCTGGCCGGGACGACCGCAGCATGAAGCGCCGGCGCTGCCGTCGCTGGAAGGCGCCGAAGCGATCACGGTGCCCCTGCTCGCTTCCTGCCTGCGCCAGGCACTCGAAGGGCGCGCTTCCTGCCTCATGCGCAAGCCGCTCTCCTGGGCCGGCCACCTCTGGGAGGTTTCTCACCCGCTTGATCTCCTCGGCGATGAGGGCGGCGGCGGCATCGGCTCGGGTCCGGGCATGACGGTGGGCTCGGCGCTCGCGCTCAGAGGCAGCGGCCGCCTGCCGGTCTCGATCCTCGGCGACGGCGATTTTCTCATGGGGGTCACGGCGCTGTGGACCGGCGTCCACTACCGCGTGCCGGCGCTGGTGCTGATCGCGAACAACCGCTCTTATTTCAATGACGAGATCCACCAGGACCGGGTCGCGCGCGAGCGCGGCCGGCCGACCGCCAATCGCTGGATCGGCCAGCGCATGAGCGACCCCGAGATCGACATCGCCTCCCTCGCCCGCGGCCAGGGCGCCGTCGCCTACGGGCCCGTTGCCGACCCCGGCGAGCTCGTGCCGGTGCTGCGGCGCGCGATCGCGCAAGTCGAGGCAGGTGCGCTCGTGGTGGTCGACGTGCGGGTCGAGCCCGGCTACGACCCGGGTACGGCGAGCGCGATGACGCGGCAGGCGGCGAAATCTTGAGCGGCGTAACTGCCGTGCCCTTGACCGCACGCCCGTCCGCGGCGGCCGCGCCTGCCGCCCTTGCAATCGACAATGTCTCGAAGCGCTTTGCGATCGGAGGCGCCGACCTGGTTGCGGTCGATCGCGTGTCGTTCGAGATGCGGCCGGGCGAGTTCCTCTCGATCATCGGCCCGTCGGGCTGCGGCAAGACCACCCTTTTCAATATCATCGGCGGCCTCGTCGGCGGCTATGAGGGCCGGGTCGCGGTGCACGGCGAGCCGATCAGCGGCTCGCATCGCTCGATCGGCATGGTGTTTCAGGAGGAGTCGACCTTCCCCTGGCGCACCGCGCGGCAGAATGTCGAATTCCCGCTCGAGATCGCCGGCGTCGCTCGGCGCACCCGCGCCGAGCGCGCGGACCGGCTCCTGCGGCTGGTCGGCCTCGAGGGATTCGAGACGCGCTATCCCGCCGAGCTCTCGGGCGGCATGCGCCAGCGCATCGCGATCGCGCGCACCCTCGCCTTCGAGCCGAAGATCCTGCTCATGGACGAGCCCTTCGCGGCGCTCGACGAGCAGACCCGGCTCCTCCTCGGCGACAAGGTCCTGCAGATCCAGCAGCAGCTCAAGCAGACCACGCTCCTCATCACCCACAACATCGCCGAAGCGGTGCAGCTCAGCGACCGCGTACTGGTGATGACCTATCGTCCCGGCCGCGTGAAGCGCATCGTCGAGATCGATTTGCCGCGTCCGCGCAGCGTCGATGTCGTGGGCAGCGACGCGTTCGGTCGTTACGTCGCGGCGATCTGGAGCGATCTGCGCGAGGAGGCGAGCCGCGGCATGAGCGACAGCGAGGGCCGCGCACGCCACGGGCCCTAGGCGTCGGACCTCGAGAGAGCGAGGCCCGGCGTGAAGAAAAATCCGAAATCGAAGGGAGGACAATCATGCGTCGCTATCTTTTCCGGCTGACCGCGGCGGCGGTGCTGGCGGCCTTCGCCGCGCCCGGCGCGGCTTCCGCCGAGGACGTGCTCAAGCTGGCGGTGCCCCAGAAGGGCTTCTGGGACACCTCGGTCGCGGAATGGGGCCAGCGCGCGGGCTTCTTCGCCAAGGAAGGCCTCAAGCTCGACATCCTCTACACCAATGGCGGCGCCGACACCGACCGCGCGATTTTTTCGGGCAGCGTCGACATCGGCATCGCCAACGGCCTCCTGGGGGTGATTGGCGCCTTCCATAAGGGCGTGCCGGTCCGCGTGATCTCGTCCGAGTTCACCGGCGCGAGCGACCTCTTCTGGTACGCGCGCGCCGAGAGCGGCATCAAGAGCCTCAAGGACGCGGCCGGCAAGACCATGGGCTATTCGAGCCCAGGCTCCTCCACCAACCTGGTGGCCGGTCTGCTCTTGAAGCAGTACGGGACCGACTTCAAGCTGGTTCCGGTCGGCGGGCCGGCCGCGAGCCTGACCCAAGTGATGTCGGGCCAGATCGACATCGGCTGGGCGACGCCGCCCTTTGTCTTCAACGAGATCGACCAGGGCAAGGCGCGGATTGTCGTGCGCGGCAGCGAGCTGCCGGCAATCGCCGACGAGACGATCCGAGTCCAGGTGTCGACCGCGCCCATCGTTGCGGCGAAGCGCGATCTGCTGGTGCGCTTCCAGCGTGCCTATCGGAAGACGATCGAGTGGATGTACAAGGACGATCAGGCGGTCAAATGGTTCGCCGAAGGCGCCAATGTGAGCGAGGCCCAGGGCCTGCGCGCGCGCGATCAGTTCTTCCCTGAGAAGGCCCTCCGCCTTGGCGCGGTGCACGGCATGGATCTCGCCATGCAGCAGGCGATCGCGTTCAAGCGTCTGGAGAAGCCGCTCACTGAGGCCGAGGTCGCCGAGCTGATGGCGATTATTCCGACGACGGCGAAATGAGGCGACGGTGGCACGGAGGCGCTCGGCCCTGACCCAGTGGCGCGCGGCGGCGCCCCTCGTCGGGCTGGCCGCCGCCCTCGCCGGGCTGGGCGCGCTCGAGCTCCTGGTCCGCTTCGATGTCATCAGCAAGTTCCTGATCTCGCCGCCCTCGGAGGTGATCGCCACCTTCGGCCGTCTCGCGACCCAGGAAGATCTCGCGGGCCATTTCCTCCAGACGCTCGGCGAGACTTTCGCCGCGGCGGCGCTGGCGATCCTCGTCGGCATCCCGATCGGCTTTGCGCTCTATCGGTTCAGCCTCCTGCGCGCCGCGGTCGAGAACTGGATTGCGGGGCTGGCAAGCGCGCCGCTGGTGCTGCTCTATCCCCTCTTCCTCGTCATCTTCGGACGCACCGTCCTGACGGTGATCGCGATGAGCTTCCTGTCGGGCCTGCCCGCGGTCGTGCTCAAGACCAGGGAGGGCTTGAGCGGCCTGCGGCCGGTGCTGCTCGACGTCGGGCGCAGCTTCAACGCCGCGCCGGTCCAGCAGTTCTGGAAGATCATGCTGCCGGCGGCGCTCCCGAGCATCTTCACCGGCGTCCGCCTGAGCCTGCTGTTCTCGCTCATCAGCGTCGTCGGCGTGGAGTTTCTGATCAATTTCGGCGGCCTCGGCGAGCTGATCGCGGACTTGGCCGACCGCTTCGATCTTCCCGGCATGTATGGCGCGATCTGCTTCGTGACCGCGGTCAGCGCCTGCTTCTTCCTCGCGCTGGAGATGGTGGAGCGATGGCTGCGACCGGTGTGAACCGGCCGCGTCTCGCCGCAGCGTGCGGCGGCTTCGGTCCGGTCGGGCGGCTGCGCCTCGCGATCGTCCTCGGCCTCTGGGCGGCCTGGGAGATCACCGCGGCGTCCGGCCTCCTCTACCAGGGCGTGGTGCCCTCGACCGTGGCCATCGCGGGCGCGCTCTGGCATCTCCTCTCGTCCGGCGATTTCTACCTCAACCTCTCGATCACGGCGGGGGAGCTTGCGGCCGCGATGGCGCTGGGCGGCAGCGCGGGCATCCTCGTCGGTCTGGTGCTCGGCACGCATCGCTTCCTCGGCCGCGCCTTCGAGCCCTATCTCTATTATCTCGGGCCGACGCCGAAGATCGTGTTTCTGCCCGTGCTGATCGTGATGTTCGGCGTCGACAACGGCTCGAAGATCGCGATGGGCGCGATCTCGTGCTTCTTTCCGGTGGCGCTCAGCGTGGCCGCCGGGGTGCGCGGGGTCGATCCGGTCCTGGTGCGCGTCGGCCGCAGCTTCAACGCAGGCGCCGTCCATATGGCGCTCAAGATCTATCTCCCGGCCCTCGTGCCGGCGCTCATCAACGGCCTGCGCCTCGGCCTCGGCGTCGGCATCATCGGAGTGCTGCTCGCCGAGACGGTTCTCTCCAACCGCGGCCTCGGGTTCGTCGCGATCGACGACTACAACCACTTCAACATGCCGGCCATGTACGCGATCCTGATCGTGATCTTCGCCCTGGCGATCCTGCTCAACGCGCTGATCGAGCGCCTGGGCCGATCTTTCGGCGCGCGTCGGGCCTAAGCGCAATCCCTCGATATAATGCGCTGATCCGCTCTCGGCTGGTCCACGCTGACGGCGAGAAGCCGCCTCCTCTGCTCAAGCGGGGAGCGGGGCACTCTGCGCGAACGTGAATTCGGCGAAAACCCTATAGGCCCTCGCGGCGTCGGTGCTGTCTTCGAGATGCACCAGTTCCACAGCGCTTCCGTCAGGCAGCCGGCGGAGGATCAGGAAGCCGGAATCCTCTCGCCAGCGGACGCGCACTCCCGAGTCAATGCGATCCAGATAAGAGGTGAGGCAATTGAGCATGGCGCCCGCATATCGCCGCCGCGCCGAGCTCCCCGGAGAATTCCCGGACAGGAAAGCCTTGTCGTCGCCGGGATGATCCATCCGAGGCCTCGTCGCGGTCATAATGCGCCGTATCGGTAGATGCCGCGACCAGGGGTTTGTGTGATGAAATTGCGACATTTACACGGCAGAGTCCGAGAGGAGATCAGCGGAGACTTGCTCGCTAGTCGTTCGCACGCCACGTCTATGGTCGCGCCCGGCCCGTGCCGGGGGAATTGGGAGAGACGGCATTGACTTCCGAAACCTATCGGCTTGCTCGCCTCGCTGGCCCAATGGCGTTGCTGACGATGGCATCGCTGGCGTCCACACCGGCGCACGCGGATTTCTTCGATGATGCGCGCCGGACGTTCACGACCGACATTCCGCATTTCTTCCAGGACGACATTCCCTGCGCCTTTGGCGGTCGGCCGACGAGCGGCACCAAGACGTCCTGCAAATCCCCGGCAAAGCCCGCGACCGACAAATCCCATCCCGCTCCCGGCGGCTCGGACAAGACGCCTGAGCCCGGGAATCCACCGCCCGGCTCCGGCCAATAATTGGCGGGTGGTTCATATTTTAATTCGTGTCGCTTGGCCTGCAACATTCCAGCGACCGAGCACGTATATGTCTTATCGGGTTGTCGGGTTGATCCGTTCCGCGCAATTGACGGAGGCGCTTCGCATGCGGGATAGCAGGTCGCGGTGATGCTCGCGTTACAGCTCGGCGCCATTCTCTTTGGTTTGGCCGGCGCATGCTTTTGGCTCTGGTCGGCGCTGATCTCGGTACCCGATAATTTGGACACCTTCATTTACGTCCTTCAGCACCAAGGGCGGATCAGCAGGTGGGCCGCTGTCGCGACCGCGGCGTCCGTCCTATCGGAGGCATTTTCGCTGGTTGCCACTTTGCACTAGCGGCGACGGGGTGCTGAGATGAACAGGGTCACGGATGTCTCATTCGAAGCCGACGTGTTGCGCGTCTCCGGCTTGGTCCTGGTGGACTTCTGGTCGGCAACATGCGGCCGGTTTCGACAAATTGCGCCGCTTCTCGAAAACATATCGAAAGAAGCCGCGAGCCGCGTAAAGATAGTGGACTTCGACATCACCGAGAACCGGCTGACCCCCACCAAATACGGCGTCGTCGGGATACCGACGCTGATCCTGTTCAAAGACGGCCAAGTCGCCGCCAGAAAGCTTGGCGCGGTGCCTCAGGATGCGATGATGTCCTGGCCGGAGTCGGTGGTCGTCTAGACAGTCGGCACTTGGCGATCGCCGTCTTCGCGTGGGCGTGAGAGCACCGATCCATTTCTCGTCGCCATAGGTCGGACGAAAGGCGTGGAAGAAACCGCTGGAACTGGTATAGCCGACCCGTTTCTGCTGATCGACTGGAGCGAGAATTGATCGTCACCACGTTTCCGCGGACCGTGCGTATCATTGAGCACACGCTGATCCCGCTGCAGGACGGCACGAAGCTGGCGGCGCGCATCTGGCTGCCGGAGGATGCGGAGCGCGAATCCGGTGCCGGCGATCCTGGAATATCTGCCCTATCGCAAGCGCGACGGCACGTATGAGCGCGACGCGCTGACCCATCCCTATTTCGCCGGCCACGGCTATGCCGGCGTGCGCGTCGACATCCGCGGCAGCGGCGAATCGGACGGCCTGCTGCTCGACGAATATCCGCAGCAGGAGCAGGACGACGCGCTGGAGGTCATCGCCTGGCTCGCGGCGCAGCCCTGGTGCAGCGGCGCGGTCGGCATGATGGGCATCTCCTGGGGCGGCTTCAACGCGCTGCAGGTCGCCGCGCGCCGCCCGCCGGCGCTGAAGGCGATCATCACGCTCTGCTCGACCGACGACCGCTATCGCCGACGACGTGCATTACATGGGCGGCTGCCTGCTGCACGACCAGGCTTCGGCTGGGCGTCGTTCTTCTTCGGCGCGATGTGCCATCCGCCCGATCCCGCGCTGGTCGGCGACCGCTGGCGGGCGATGTGGCTGGAGCGCCTGGAGAACGTGCCGCTGTTCCTGGAGATCTGGCTGCGGCATCAGCGGCGCGACGCCTACTGGCAGCATGGCTCGGTCTGCGAGGACTATGGCGCGATCCAGTGCCCGGTCTATGCCGTCGGCGGCTGGACCGACGGCTATACCAACGCGATTCCGCGCCTGCTCGCGCAGCTGACGGTGCCCGCGCAAGGGCCTGATCGGGCCCTGGGCGCATGCCTATCCGCATTTCGCGCTGCCCGGCCCGCAGATCGGCTTCCTGCAGGAGGCGCTGCGCTGGTGGGACCACTGGCTGAAGGGCATCGATACCGGCGTCATGGACGAGCCGATGCTGCGCGCCTGGATGACCGAGAGCGTGCACGCCCGCGCCGCTATCACGAGACACTGCCGGGCCGCTGGGTCGCCGAGCCGTCGTGGCCGCCGCGCGGGAAGAACGCCGCTATCGCCTGTTCCTGACCGACGACGGGCCTGCGAGCCGCGGGCGCGCGCTCTGACGCCGCGCGCGGTGTGCTCGCCGCAGACGGTCGGCAAGGACGGCCGGAGAGCTGGTGTCCCGTTCGGCGCCGGGCCCGACCAGGCCGGCGACCAGCGGGACGACGACGCCCGCTCGCTGGTCTTCGAGACGCCGCCGCTCGACGCGCCGATCGAGATCCTCGGCGCGCCGGTCGTCACGCTCGATGTCGCGTCCGACCGGCCGCTCGCGAACCTGGCGGTGCGGCTGTGCGACGTGCATCCCGACTGGCGCGTCGCTGCGGGTGAGCTTCGGCATCCTGAACCTCGCCCATCGCGACGGACACGAGGCGCCGGCGCCGCTGGTGCCGGGGCAGCGCTATCGGGTGCGGATCCAGCTCAACGACGCGGGCTCGGTCTTTCCCGCCGGCCACAGGATCAGGCTGGCGCTCTCCACCGCCTATTGGCCGATGATCTGGCCGGCCCCGAGAAGGCGACGGTGACGATCGCTCGGCGGCACGCTCGATCTGCCGGTGCGCCCGCCCCGGGCCGACGAGGCGCTGCCGCCGTTGCCGGAGCCGGAGACCGCGCCGCCCGAGAAGCCGACCGCTCTCCGCCCCGGTGTCGAGCGCATCGACCGCCTTGGCCTCGAGCTCGGCACCGAGGGCAAGTTCAGTTTCCACATCGAGGACGACGACCCGCTCAGCGCCGTGGTCGAGATGCGGCGGACCGAGACGATCTCGCGGGACGGCTGGCAAATCCGCATCGAGACGCAGATGCGGCTCACCTGCACGCGCGACGCCTTCCTGCTGCGGGCCAGCCTGCGCGCCTCGGAAGACGGAACGGAAGTCTGTCATCGCGAATGGGACTGCTCCATTCCCCGCGACTTACTGTGACGCCGGGGCCCGTCCAGAGCACACAAAACGCCCCCCGCTTCCATATCCGGACTTATCGACCAACCCCTACCTCGCGGATAAATCCGGCCACGGACTCAGAACGGCCATCACCCTCGCTCGCCGGACCGTCGCCAAGTCGGCCCTCCTGGCTTGAGCGAGCGGCACGACGGCATCGACCTCCGGGGCATCGGCGCGCGGCGCTTTACCGTCGCGGCCGCCGGCACTACGCTTGCCTGTCGGCGATGTAGTGCATCAACGGAGTGACGTCATGTCTCTCTTTCGCGGCAACAATGGTCCTCGATACAAGCGCGCCGCCGAGGAAATTGCGCCCTACGATACGATCACGATCGAGAAATTGACCCCGGTCATCGGCGCCGAGGTCGGTGGCGTCGACCTGTCGCGGCCGCTTGGCAACCACACTCTCGAGGAGATCCATCGCGCGCTCGCTGAGAACCAGGTGATCTTCTTCCGCGACCAGCGCATTACCGCGGATCAGCATCTTGCTTTCGGTCGGTTGTTCGGCGATCTGCACATCCACCCGGCTGCACCCTCCGAGCCGGGCCGGCCCGAGCTGATGATCATCCATGCCGACAAGGATTCGCCGCGTGCCAATGGCGAGGGCTGGCACAGCGATGTCTCCTGCGACACCGAGCCGCCGATGGGCAGCATCCTCTACATCAGGACATGCCCGCCGCTGGGCGGCGACACGCTGTTCGCCAGCATGTATGCGGCCTACGAGGCATTGTCCGATCGCATGAAGCGCTATCTCGAGGGGCTGACCGCGATCCACGATGGTGAGGGATATCGCGGGCAATATGCCAATTTTGGCATCGCGGACAAGGCAAGCTATCCACGCGCCGAGCATCCGATCATTCGGACCCATCCGGTCACCGGCAAGAAGGCGCTCTATGTGAACCGCGGTTTCACCCGGCGCATCGTCGGCATCCCCTCCGACGAGAGCGACGGCATGCTGCGCTATCTCTACGACCATGCGGAGAACCCGCTGTTCCAGTGCCGCTTCCGCTGGCGCGAGAACTCGATCGCCTTCTGGGACAATCGCTGCGTCCAGCATCGCGCGATGTGGGACTACTGGCCGCACACACGCTCCGGCAACCGCGTCACCATCAAAGGCGACCGACCGGTCTAAACGATGTTCATGCAATGGCAAGCGCTCAGCGCACCTCGTTGATGTAGCAATAGCCTTTCGTCGTCGCGCGGTGATGGCTCAGAAGCGCGGTGGCCCCGGCCTGATCGTAAGCGATCTCGTCGATGACTAGCACCGGCGCCGGCGCGCGCAGCGCCAGCAGGCGGCGATCCTCGACCGTCGCCAGCTCCGCCGTCACGGTCTCCCGCACCGACGAGACGCGAATGCCGTACCGCTCGAGAAGATGCAGATAGAGCAGGTCGGGAACCTCGCCGGGCCGGTACGGAAAATCAGGTAGCCGCGCCGCTGGCAGCACGAACGTCTCATGCATCACCGGCTTTCCCTTCACGTCGCGGCGGCGGTGCAGGCGGATCACCTCGGATTTCCGCGCGATCCCGAAGGCGGCGGCTTCCGCGGCCGAGGCCGTGTCGCGCGCCAGATCCAGCACCTCGGGAACCGAGCGCAGCAGCGAGCCGTCGGCGCCATGCAGCCGGAAATACTGGAAGAAGGCGCGCAGGCTGTGCTGCGGCGTGCGCCCGGTCACCACCGTGCCGGTCTTGCGCCGGCGCATCAGCATGCCCTCGGCGGTGAGATCGCCGAGCGCGCGGCGGATGGTGCCGACCGCGACGCCGTACTGGGCGGCGAGCGCCACTTCTCCCGGCACCACCGTGCCCGGCGGCCAGACGCCCATCAGGATCGCCTCCGACATGCGCCGCTTGACGTGCTCGTAGAGCGGCAGCGGCCGCTCCTCCCCATTGGGGCCGAACGGTTTGTCGTTGACAGCAGGCATGGCATCTCCGTTTAATTCTATAAAGAATATAGAAATGACCCTGGCCTTGGAAGGAGCATGAAAGCGTCACCCGCCGAGCCGCCGGCCGGCCTTGCCCGCGCGCTCGCGCTGATCGCGGAGGAGGCAGCCGCTGGCGTCAACGATCTCGGGCGCATGGTCGCGGTCGACACCTCGTTTCCGCCCGGCGCCGGCTATCGCGTCTTCGCCGATCTCATGGAAGAGCTGGTGCGGCCGCTGGGATTCAGCTGCCGCCGCGTCAATGTCCCGGAGCGCCTCTGGCGGACAGCGGGCGGCATCGTCCATGGCGAGCGCGTCAACCTGATCGCCGAGCGCCGCACCGGCAAACCGGTCTGCGGTCTCTACTTCCATGTCGACACGGTGCCGGCGGTCGGCGACTGGACCCGGCCGCCCCTGGCGTTGACCCGCGAGGGCAGCCGCCTCTATGGCCTCGGCACCTCGGATATGAAAGGCACGATCGCGGCGACGCTGCTGGCGCTGCGCGCCGCGCGGGCCTGCGACCTGCCGCTCGCCTACGATCCCATGCTGCTCTGCTGCACCGACGAGGAAGGCGGTCTCTATCCCGGCGTACGCTATCTCGCCGAGCAGGGCCTGCTGGAAGGGCACATCGTCAACTTCAACGGCGGCGCCGCGCCGCGCATCTGGGCCGGCTGCTTCGGCAGCATCAACCTGGCGATCCGCCTGCGCGGACGCGCCGCCCATGCGGGCGATCCCCAGCACGGCCTCAACGCGATCGAGGCGGCGCAGCCGCTGCTGAACGCTCTCCTCGCCCTCAAGGCGCGGGTCGGCGAGCGGCGCTCCGCCTTGCCGCCGCCGCCGCATTTCGAGGGGCGGCCGCTGACGGCGCAGCTCGCCATCACCGCCGCCCATGGCGGCATCTCCGGATCCTCGCTTCCGGCGCTGTTCGAGATCCTGATCAACCGGCGCTATGCGCCCGAGGAACCCTTCGACGCCGTCCTGGCCGAGATCGAGGCGACGATCGCGCACCGCCACCGCGGGTTCCGGTCTCGCGGTCGAGACCGAGATCCTCGGACATCTGGCGCCGGTCTCCGACCCCACCGGGCCGCACTGGCCGCGCTGGCAGGTCGCGCTCTCCCTGGGATTCGGCTTCGCGCCCGAGGAGTTCCGCCGCTGGGGCGCGTCCTCCAGCTCGGATTTCGGCTGGGTCCAGCGCCAGGGCATGCAGGAGATCCTGCTGGGCGGGCTCGCGCGGCCCGAGCGCAACATCCATGCCGCCGAAGAGCACACGACGGTCGAGGACCTCGATCGCCCTCGCCCACAGCATCCTGGCCTATCTCAGCGCCGATTTCGCCACCAGCCTCCTGCCGGAGGCCAACCCGCCAACAGCCCCTCGGAGTGTCCAATGACGAGCCTGACCCGCCGCCTCTTCCTTGCCGGCAGCGCCGGTCTCGCCGGCTTGCCGCGCTTTGCCGCCGCCCAGGGAGCGGCGCCGCGCCGCGGCGGTGTCCTCCGGATCTCGGTCGACCAGGCGGCGAGCGTGATCCATCCGCTGCTGACCCGGGTCAATCCGGAATATCTCGTCAGCGAGCTGCTCTACAGCGGCCTCACGCGCCTGACGCCGCATATGGTCGCCGAGCCCGATCTCGCGGAATCCTGGTCCGCCAACGCCGATCTGACGGAATGGACCTTCAAGCTGCGACTGGGGCTCCGCTTCCACGACGGCTCGCCCTGCACCGCCAAGGACGTCGCCGCCACCTTCAAGGCGATCCTCGATCCCAAGACCGCCTCGCCGGCGCGCACCAATGTCGGCCCGGTCGCCGAGGTGATCGCGTCGGACGAGCGCACCGCCGTCTTCAAGCTCAAGGCGCCCTACGCCGATCTTCCCGTCACCGTTGCCTACACCAACGCGAAGATCATTCCCGCCGCGATCGCCGAGGGCCAGCTCGACAAGCTCGCGCGGACCGCGATCGGCACCGGCCCCTTCAAGCTCGTCTCCTATGAGCCGGACCGGCGCATCGTCGTCGCCCGCAACGAGGCCTTTTACGACCGCGACCGTCCTCATCTCGATCGCGTCGAGGTGGTGGTCTATCCCGATCCCACCGCCGAGGCCTCGGCGCTGCTCTCCGGCGATACCGACCTGATGGCAAGCACGCCGCCCGGCGAATTCCCGCGCTTCGCCTCGGTGCCGGGCGTGGCGCCGCTGCGCGTGTCGTCGGGGCAATTCCTCAACGTCAACATGGGCTGCGACCAGAAGCCGTTCAGCGACATCCGCGTCCGCCAGGCCCTCGCGCTCACCGTCGACCGGGCCGGCGATGGTGGGGTTCGTGGCGCAGGGCTACGGCACGCCGGGCAACGACTCTCCGATGAACTCCGCCTATCACTTCTTCCGGGATCAGCCGCTGAAGAAGGCGGACATTCCCGCCGCCAAGCGCCTGCTCGCCGAGGCCGGCTATCCCGACGGCCTCGATCTCACCATGATCGCCTCCGACACGCCGGGCACCCGCACCCAGCTCGCGGTGGCGATGCGCGAGATGGCGAAGCCCGCCGGCTTCCGCATCAACGTGCAGACCATGCCGCACGCGACATATCTCGATCAGGTCTGGAAGAAGGGTCCGTTCTACGTCGGCTTCTACAACATGCAGGCGACGGCGGATGCGATCTTCTCCCTGCTCTACACTTCCACCGCCGCCTGGAACGAGACGCGCTGGAACAACAAGGCCTTCGACCAGCTGATCGCCGACGGCGGCGCCACCCTCGACGAGGCGAAGCGCCGCGATCTCTACGGAAAAGCCCAGGAGCTGATCCACAACGAGGTGCCCTCGGTCATCCCCGCCTTCTTCGACCTGCTCTCGGCGCAGCGGGAATACGTTCAGGGATATCAGCTGCACCCGCGCGCGGCGGTGTTCCGCCTGGATCTGGTCTGGCTCGGCGACGGCGCCCCCAAGCGCGGCTGATCCGTGTCGGCATCCTGGCTGCTTCGGCGCCTGGCGCTGATCCTCTACACGCTGCTGGTCGTCTCGCTGATCGTGTTCGGGATCACCCAGGTGCTGCCGGCGGATGCCGCCGTGACCTTGCTGGGAGAGAACGCGACGCCGGCGGCGCTCGCCGCGGTGCGGGCGAAGCTCGGCCTCGACGATCCCGTCTGGCTGCAGTACTGGCACTGGCTCTCCGGCGTGCTCGCCGGCGATTTCGGCACCTCCATGCGCACGAGCGAGCCGGTGGGGCCGATGATGCTGACAGCCCTCGCGCGCTCGCTGCTGCTGGCGTCGCTGTCGCTGGCATCGATGCTCGTGGTGGCGGTTCCCCTTGGCCTTGCCGCCGCGCTCCGCCGCGGCTCGCTGGCGGATCTCGCCGCGGGGCTCGTCTCCTATCTCGGCGTCTCGCTGCCGGAATTCGTCACCGCGACGGTGCTCCTCATGCTCTTCGCCGACCGGCTGCAATGGCTGCCGGCCACCGGCTATGTGCCGCTGACGGAGAATTTCGGCGACGGCCTCCTGCATCTGGTGCTGCCGGTGCTCACGGTATCGGCGATTCTGATCGCCCATGTCTCGCGCATGGTGCGCTCCGAGACGATCGACGTGCTGCACAGCGACTACATCGCCGCGGCGCGCCTCAAGGGCTTGTCGCCCGCCACCGTCCTCTTCCGCCATGCGCTCCGCAACGCCCTGCTGCCGGTGGTGACCGTCGTCGCCCTCGACGTCGGCTACCTTCTCGGCGGCATCATCGTGGTGGAGGAGATCTTCGCGCTGCCCGGCATCGGCCGGCAGCTCATCGTCGCGATCACCGCCAGGGACCTGCCGGCGATCCAGGCCGGCGCCCTCATCATGGCCGCGACCTACGCCATCGCGAATTTTCTGGCCGACATCGCCTATGCGCTCCTCGACCGGCGGATCCGCTATGACTGAGACCCTGCGCCGCCTGCTCCGCACGCCGCAGGGCGCGCTCGGCACCGCGCTGCTGCTGCTGGTGGCGCTCGTCTGCGTGCTGGGCCCGGCCCTCGCGCCGCACGATCCCGAGGCGATCGACTTTCTCGGCCGCTTCCGCCCGCCCGGCGCGCAGAACTGGCTCGGCGCCGATCAGCTCGGGCGCGACGTGCTGAGCCGACTTCTCACCGGCGCGCGCACGACGGTCCCCCTCGCTCTCGCCGCCACCCTGGTGGGGACCCTCGTCGGCGCCGTGATCGGCACCGCCTCCGCCTATCTCGGCGGCCGCCTCGACGAGCTGATCATGCGCACCATCGACGCTGTCATGGCGATCCCCGGACTGCTGCTGGCGCTGCTCCTGGTCAACACGCTCGGCAAGAGCAGTGGCAACGCGATGCTCTCGATCGCCATCGCCTTCGCCCCCGGCATGGCGCGGGTGACCCGCAGCGTCGCCCTCGCCGCGCGCCGCCAGGACTACGTCAGCGCCGCCGTCGCCCGCGGCGAGAGCGGCACCTGGATCGTCTTCCGCGAGATGCTGCCCAACGTCGTGGCGCCGGTCGTGATCGAGACCACGATCCGCGTCGCCTTCGCGGTGATGCTGTTCGCGACCCTGAGCTTCCTTGGCCTGGGCGCGCAGCCGCCGGCGTCCGAGTGGGGCCTGATGGTCTCCGAGGCGCGCCGCTATCTGCACCAGGCGCCCTGGATCATCATCGCGCCCTGTGCCGCCATCGCGCTGACGGCGATCGGCTTCAACCTGCTGGGCGACGGGCTGCGCGATGCGCTCAATCCGCGGGACGAGCGATGACGCCGGTCCTCTCGGTCGCGGGCTACACTCTCGATTTCTCCACCCGCGCCGGAATGCGTCGTGTTCTCGAGGACGTGTCCCTCGCCATCGCGCCCGGCGAGGTGCTGGGCCTCGTCGGCGAATCCGGCTCGGGAAAGACCTCGCTCGCCCGCGCGATCATGCGCTACTTGCCCGGCAACGCCCATGAAGGCGCTGGCCAGATCCTGCTCGGCGAGATCGATCTGCGGAGCGCCGACCCGAGATCCCTGTCGGCCATCCGCGGACGCCGGATCAGCATGGTGTTCCAGGATCCCGCCACCTCTCTCAATCCGACGCTCACTCTCGGCCGCCAGCTGACCGAGGTGCTGACGCGGCATCGTGGCCTTGGACGCGCCGAGGCCCGGCGGCTCGGCATCGATCTCCTGCGCCGTGTCGAGCTGCGCGATCCCGAGGCGCTGATGCGGCGCTATCCTCACGAGGCCTCCGGCGGCGAGAAGCAGCGCGTGGTGATTGCCACCGCCTTCGCCTGCCGCCCGGACCTGATCCTCTTCGACGAGCCGACCACCGCGCTCGACGTCATCACCGGCGCGCGGATCCTCGACCTGTTCCGCCGCCTGCGGGAGGAGACCGGCGTCGCCGCGCTCTATATCTCCCACGACCTCGCCCTCGTCTCCCGCATCGCCGATCGGGTGGCGGTGATCCGGCGCGGCCGCGTCGTCGAGGAGCAGCCGGCGGCGAGCATCTTCCGCGCGCCGCGCCACGACTACACCCGGCAGCTGGTCGCGGCGGTGCCGCGGCCGGAGCGCCGCCTGGTCGCCGATCATCCCGCCGCCGGCGCCCTCCTCTCGGTGCGCGGCATCGCCGTCCGCTACGGCCGCCCGCGCCTCTTCCGACGCGGCGAGATCGTCGTCATCGCGGGATGTCAGCCTGGAGGTGCGGCCGGGAGAGATCCTGGGCCTGGTGGGCAAGTCCGGCTCCGGCAAGTCGTCGCTGGCCCGCGCCTTTACCGGCCTGGCATCCTTCACCGGCGCACATCACCTTCCGTGGCCGCCCCATTGCCGGGCCGGCGGGCATGGACCGCGCCTATCGCGGCGCGGTGCAGATCGTCTTCCAGCATCCGGACTCCTCGCTCAACCCGCGCCAGCGCGTCGCCGACATCCTGGCGCGGCCGCTCCGCCTGTTCGGCGGCGACATCAGGGAAATTCCGACCCTTCTTGCGCAGGTGCAGCTCCCGGCGGATTACGCCGGGCGTTACCCCCATCAGCTCTCGGGCGGCGAGAAGCAGCGGGTGGCGATCGCTCGCGCCTTCGCCGCCAGGCCCGCTCTCGTCATCTGCGACGAGATCACCGCCTCCCTCGACGTCTCGGTGCAGGCCTCGGTGATCGAGCTGCTGCTGGCGCTGCGCGCCGGGCACGGCACCGCCTATCTCTTCATCACCCACGATCTCAATCTCGTCCGCCAGATCGCGCATCGCGTCGCGGTGATGCGCGAGGGCGCTCTCGTCGACCTGCTGCCGGTCGACGCAGCTCGATCGGCCGGACGTCCACCCCTATACCCGCGAGCTGCTCGCCGCCTCGCCCACCCCGGTGGGCTGAACCGAAGGAAAGGCCAACATGACCCAAGAGAACAAGCTCCCCCGCATCGACGACCGCTTCTGTCTCGACTTCCTCGCCCGCATGGTCCGCCACAAGAGCTACAGCGAGACCGCGGGCGAGCGGGAGCTCGCCGCCTACATGACGCAGCAGATGCGCGACCTCGGCCTCGACGCCGAGCTGACGCCGGTCGAGGGTCAGCGCGTCAACGCCGTCGGCCGCTGGCGCGGCGCGGGCGGCGGCAAGAGCCTGCTCTTCAACGGCCACATCGACACCAATCCGGTCAGCGAGGGCTGGACCGTGGATCCCTGGGGCGGCAAGGTCGACGACAGCTTCATCTACGGCATCGGCGTCTCCAACATGAAGGCGGGCGACGCCGCCTATTTCTGCGCGGTGAAGACGCTGAAGGATGCCGGCGTCCGCCTGAAGGGCGACGTGATCCTCACCTACGTGGTGGGCGAGCTGCAGGGCGGCGTCGGGACCCTGGCGCTGATCGAGCAGGGCGTGCGCGCGGACTACTTCATCAACAGCGAGCCCACCGATCTCCAGGCGCTGACCATGCACGCCGCCGCCTTCACCTTCATCATCGAGCTCGTCGGCGACACTCGCCACCTTTCCAAGCGCGAGGCGGCGGTGGACGCGATCGTCGCCGCCTGCGACCTCATCCCGCGCCTTAACGGGATGAAGTTCTCCAACGCGCCGACGCCCGAGCACGAGCGCATCAACCGGGTCCATGTGGGCGTCGTGCACGGCGCCCTCGGCAAGGAGCTGCACGAATGGCGGCCGCCCCAGGTCGCCGATTACGTCCGCATCAAGGGATCCGGCCGCTACGCGCCGGGCCAGACCGAGGCCGGCGCCTTCGCCGACATCCGCCGCGAGCTCGACGCCGCTGGAGCGCCGCTTCCCCGGCCTCAAGACCGTGCTGACGCCGGAGCATCAGCTCGGCCGCCCGGCCATGCCGTCCTTCGAGGTGGCGAAGACCAGCCCGATCGTGCAGGCCCTCAACCGCGCCTACCGCGCGGTGCGCGGCGCCGACCAGCCGACCGGCGCCATCACGCCGCCCGGCTTCTACGGCACCGACGCCGCCCATCTCTACCGCAAGGCCGGCATGGAAGGCGTCGTCTGCGGCCCCGGCGGCCGCTACAACACCATGCCCGACGAGCGCGTCGACATTCCCGACTATCTCGACATGATCAGGATCTACATGCAGACCATGCTCGAGATCTGCGGCCAGGCCTGATCGGACGCCGTCCGGCGACGACGCCTGCGTACCGGTCAGATCCTCGGACTCGCTTCGCATGGGCTGCAACGCCGGCTTGAGTCGGGCTAGCTGGCGCCGCGCCAGCGCAAGTGCCAGGACTAGTGGCCCTGCCGATCCCGCCAGCGGTAATACATGATCGATGGCGCGAGAAACCAGGGATTGCCGCGATAGAAGGGCCGCGTCTGGAAGTCGAGGCCGTCGAACGCCGTGGCGCCTTCCTTGCGCCCCAGCACCTGCTGGCCGATCCGCATGCCGAGATACCCCGCCATGCCGGCGCCGGAGCCGCAATAGCCCATGGCGTAGAAGAGCCCGTCGCGCTGCCCCACATGGGCCAGCTCGTCGAAGGTATAGGCGACGAAGCCGCACCAGGAATGGCTCACCTTCGTCGCCGCCAGCTCCGGAAATATCTCCGACCAGCTCCGCATGCAGCCGCGGCGCGCTGACCCGCGGATCGGTCTCGTTGTGGGAGACCCGGCCGCCGAACAGGATGCGCCGCCGGTCCGGCGAGGCCCGGTAGTAGTAGACGACCTTGCGCGTGTCGCTGACGATTCGGTTCGCGGGCATCAGCCGGTCCATGACATCGCGGGCCAGCGGCTCCGTCGCGATGATGTAGCTGCCGATCGGAATCACCCGGCGCCGGAGCCAGGGCGTCAGGCGGCTGGTATAGCCGTTTGTCGCCACGACGACGTTGCGCGCGGCGATCGTTCCCTGGGCCGTGTCGATCAGGAACCCCGTGCCGTCGCGGCGGATCGCGGTGGCGGGGCAGTGGGGCGTCACACGGGCGCCGGCAGCGAGCGCGCGCTCCAGCATGCCCTGATGAAATTTTCCGGGGTCCACGGCGGCGTGCCGGACGTAGACCGCGCCGCCGAAATAGGCGTCGGTGCCGAGCTCGCGCCGCTGCTCGGCACGAGGGACGAGGTGCGCCTCCACCTCCAGGCCCTTGGGCTGCGTCCGCAGCCGCTCTGCCAGCGCCTCATACTGCGCGGGATTGTGCGCGGCGTGGAACCGGCCGGCGATGCGAAAATCGCAGTCGATCTTCTCGGCGGCGACGAAATCGGCCACCCAGGCCAGGGAATTCTGCCCTTCCCTGAGAATGCCGAACGCCCGCTCCGGTCCATGCCGCCGGGCCAGTTCGTCGTAGTCCGGCTTGATGCTGGTGGAGATCTGGCCGCCATTGCGGGTGCTGCAGCCCCAGCCGGCGTCCTCCGCGTCGAGCACCAGCGTGTCGCGCCCGCCGCGCGCCGTCTGCAGCGCGGCGCTGAGCCCGGTATATCCCGATCCCACGATCGCGACGTCGACTTTGGCCGGCAGCGCTCGCCGCGGGCAGCGCCGGCCGCGGTACGTGATCCCACCAATAGGGCGCCGGCTTGAAATCCGCGGTGAAGAGATCGCTCATCGCACCTCACCCGACCGCGTCGCGCAGCACGAGGTCGGCGCCTTTCTCCGCGACCATGATGGTGGGCGCGTTGGTGTTGCCCGAGGTGACGGCGGGAAAGACCGAGGCGTCGATGACGCGCAATCCATGGATGCCATGCACCTTCAGCTCAGTGGTTGACGACGTTATCAGACGCGTCCGCCCCCATGCGGCAGGTGCTCACGGGATGGAACACGGTCGATCCGCGCCGGCGGATATCCTGCACCAGCTCCTCGTCGGACTGAACGCCGGTACCCGGCTGCATCTCCTCGGCGATGATGCCGGCGAGCGATGGCGCCGCGGCCAGCCGGCGCAGGAACTTCGTGCCGGCGAGCATCTCGCGGAGATCCTCCTCGGTGGCGAGGGAATTGGGGACGATCTGCGGTGCCGCGAAGGGATCGGCCGAGCGGATCTGCAGGTGCCCGCGGCTGGTGGGCCGGCAGGGCTGCGCGCTGAGCAGGAATCCGGGGAAGGGATCGGGCCGCATCAAGGCGCGCTTGCCAGGCAGCGCCCGCGTATAGCTGAGCGGCGAGAAATAGAGCTGGATATTGGGGCGCGCCAGCTCCGGCCGCGTGCGGATGAACCCGCCGCCCTGGTTGACGCTGAGGGAAAGCGGCCCGCGCCTGAACGCGGCATATCGGAGCCCGACGCGAAGCCTGCCCCGCCACGAGCCGAGCTCCTGGTTGAGCGTGGGCAGGCGCGAGCGGTAGAGATGATCGATGCAGAGATGGTCCTGCAGGTTGCGGCCGACGGCGGGACTGTCGCGCACGACCGCGATGCCCAACGCCGTCAGCATGGCCGCTGGGCCGATGCCCGAGAGCTGCAGCAGTTGCGGCGAATTGATCGATCCGGCGGACAGGATGATCTCCCGCTCGGCGCGGGCGCTCGACCGCTTGCCGCGCTCGGCTGTATTCGACGCCGATCGCGCGCGCTCCCTTCGAACAGGATGCGAGTCGCCTGGGCGCCGGTTTCCACCCGCAGATTCGTCCGCTTCATCGCCGGCCGCAGATAGGCGCGCGCCGCCGACATGCGCAGCCCGTCGCGGGCGGTGATCTGATAGAGCCCGACGCCTTCCTGCCGCTCGCCGTTGAAATCGGCGATGCGCGCCAGTCCGATCTCCTCGCAGGCGCGCAGATAGGCCTCGCAGAGCGGATGGCAGTCGCGGGCGACATCCGCCACGTGCAGCGGTCCGCCCGCGCCGCGCCAGGCGTCGGCGCCGCCGGCGAAATCCTCCGACTTCTTGAAATAGGGCAGCACGTCCTGCCAGCCCCAGCCGGGATTGCCGAGCGCCCGCCAGTCATCGAAGTCCGCCGCCTGGCCGCGGATATGGACCATGGCGTTGATCGAGCTGGAGCCGCCCAGAACCTTGCCGCGCGGCCAATAGCCCCGGCGCCCGTCCAGCGCCGGCTCGGGCTCGGTCTGGTACATCCAGTTGACGCCCGGATTGTAGAAGCACATGCCGTAGCCGATCGGCATCTGCACCCAGAGCCGCCGCTCGCTGCCGCCGGCCTCCAGCAGCAGAACCCGATAGGCGCCGCTCTCGGTCAGCCGCCGCGCGAGGGTGCAGCCGGCGGATCCGGCACCGACGATGACGTAATCGAAGTCGCTCATGGCGGAGCGGCGCGCGGCAACGAGAAGGATAGGGGGGTGGCATCGCTCGCCAGCATGGAGGATGAAGCGGCCTGACCGGCAGGGCCAATTTCAACATTCGAGCATACCACTGCGGCGCAGGGTTTCAGTCTAGCGGCGCGCGCCGGCTACGCGTTTTGGTCTGGCGAGGCCCTGTAGCACCTCGCTCAGCACGCGGATGCCGCTTCTGATCTCCGAGGGCTTCACGCCGCCGAAGCCCAGCACCAGCCCGTTCACCTCGGTCGGCTCGATGGAGAACCGCGCGATCGGCGAGACGACGATGCCGCGGGAAGCCGCGGCGCGCGCGACCGCGATCTCCGAGAGGTGGCCCGGCAGGTGGCCGATCGTGTGCAGTCCGCTATCCGTGCCCACGACATCCAGCAAGCCGTCGAGCTCGCGCCTGGCCGCGTCGCGGAGCGCGGCGTGCCGCTCCTCGTAGATACGGCGCATGCGACGGATATGGGTCACGAAATACCCCTCCTCCATGAATTCCGCGACGACCGCCTGGGGGCTCGAGGGGACGCCTTGCACGAAGGCGGCGGACACCTTCGCGAAAGTGTCGACCAGCGACGGCGGCACCAGCATGAATCCCAGTCGCAGCGCCGGGAATAGCGACTTGCTGAAGGTCCCGACATAGATCACCAGCCCGGTGCGATCGACGCTCTTCAATGTCGGGAGCGGGCGCCGCCCGAAGAAGAACTCGCCGTCGTAGTCGTCCTCGACGATCCAGGCCCCCGCCTGCTCCGCCGAGCGCAGCAGGGCGAACCGGCGCTCCAGGCTCATGATATGGCCGAGCGGCTGGTGATGGGAGGGCGTGGCGAAGACCAGGCGAAAATCGCGGCTGCGCTTGAGACCTTCCTCGACGCGCAGGCCGTCGCTGTCGACCGGGACCGGCACCAGCTCCGCGCCGCAGGCGAGGAGCGCGTTGCGGGCGCCGATCGCGCCGGGGTTCTCGAACCACACCTTGTCGCCGGGATTGAGCAGCACCGTGCCGATGAGGCCGAAGGCCTGCTGCGCGCCGCCGGTGATGAAGATCTGCTCCTTCTCGCAGGCGATGCCCCGGTTGGCGCGCAGATGCGCCGCGATCGCCTCGCGCAGCGGCGAGTGGCCGAAGGGCGCGCCATAGCCCATCACGTCCTCGCGGCGGCCGCGCCAGTGCTTCGCGGCAAGCCGCGCCCATTGCGCCATCGGGAACGCATCGAAGGCGGGCAGCGCGGTGACGAAGGCGCGCGGCGAATGAGGCAGCCGTTGGCGGTCGCTGAAGCGGTCCACCGCCCAGCCCATCGCCCTGGAGAGGCTCGGCTTGCGGATCGGCCTTGCCCTGCCGGCGGCGGCCGGCGACTGCGGGCGCTCCGCGTTGAGCACGTCGCTGACGAAGGTGCCGGAGCCGACGCGGGAGTCCACCAGCCCTTCGGCGATCAACCGGTCGAAGGCGTCGATGACGGTGGTGCGGGACACGCCGAGGTCGCGCGCCAGGGTCCGGCTGGACGGCAGGCGGATCCCGGCGGCGATCGCGCCCGACAGCATCAGGTCCCGCAAGGTCACGTAGAGCTGGGTGCTGATCGGCCGCGCCGAATCGCGCTCGATCGCGATCGACAGCAGCAGCGCGCCGCCCGCCCGTTTCACCATGCCTCGAACTCCCCGTCGCGCCTTCCGGCCCCGCCTCGGCGCCAAAATGGTATCACACTATATCGAAAGTGGACCTTATTTGGCAGCCACTGAATGGCCGACCATCGCGCCATGAAAATCCGCAGCATCGAGACCTTCTGCACCGAATTCGTGGGCTTCGTCCGCGTCACGGCCGACAGCGGAGCCGTGGGCTGGGGCCAGGTCTCGCCCTACAATGCCGACATCACCTCGCAGGTCGTGCATCGGCAGATCGCCCCCTGGGCGCTTGGCCAGGACGCCCTCGACATCGCCGCGCCTCGTCGACCTCATCCCGCTGCGCGAGCACAAGTTTCCGGGATCCTATCTGTGCCGGGCGCTCTGCGGCCTCGACACCGCGCTTTGGGATCTCCGGGGCAAGCTCGAGGGCAAGAGCGTGTGCGCGCTGCTGGGCGGCACGCCCGGCCCGCTGCGCGTCTACGCCTCCTCCATGAAGCGCGACATCACGCCCAAGGACGAGGCCGCCCGGTTGCTGCGCCTGCGCGACCAGTACGGCTACGACGCATTCAAGTTCCGCATCGGCGCGGAATGCGGGCGCGACGTGGACGAATGGCCGGGCCGCACGGAAGAGATCGTGCCCACGATGCGCAAGGCGATGGGCGATAACACTACGCTGCTGGTCGACGCCAACAGCGGCTTCTCGCCGGAGCGCGCCATCGCCGTGGGCCGGATGCTCCAGGACCACGGCATCTCGCACTACGAGGAGCCCTGTCCCTACTGGGAGATCGAGCAGACCAAGCAGGTTGCGGACGCGCTCGACATCGACGTCACCGGCGGCGAGCAGGACTGCCAGATCCCGACTTGGCGGCGCATCATCGATATCAGGGCCGTCGACGTCATCCAGCCGGATGTCTGCTATCTCGGCGGAATGGTGCGGACCCTGCAGATCGCCGACATGGCCGCGCGCGCCGGTCTCCCCTGCACGCCGCACAGCGCCAACTTGTCGATGGTGACCTTATTCACGATGCATCTGCTGGGCGCCATTCCCAATGCCGGGAAGTATCTCGAGTTCTCGATCGAGGGACCGGACTACTACCCCTGGCAGGACGGACTCTTTCGCAACTGGCCCTATACGATCCGCGACGGCAAGGTGACGATTCCCAGCGAGCCCGGCTGGGGTGTCGAGATTGCGCCGGAGTGGCTGCAGCGCGCGTCCTACCGCATGAGCGCGGCGCCGTGACCGTCGTCAAAGTGGTATGGCCGTGTTTTCACAATGGCCCTATTCGGCCAACCACATTCCTATCGACAATCGGATCATGAGCCGCTCCAGCGATCGCGCGAGCGGCCAAGCACGGGGAGATGGCGCATGAGGCTCGCGAATACTCTGTTGGGTTCGGCGCTGGCCGCTGTCGTCGGTGGTCATGGCGGCATTGCGGCCGGCAGGCCGCGCAGGATTTGACCGTCGTCTCCTTCGGCGGCTCCTACCAGGACGCCGAGAGCAAGGCCCTGTTCCAGCCCGCCGCCAAGGCGTTGGGCATCACGATCAAGGAGGAGACCTATACGGGGATCGCCGATCTTCGGCTGAAGGTGAAGGCCGGCGCGGTGACCTGGGACATCGTCGCCAGCGGCTCCGGCAGCGCGGCGCGGGCGGGCGCGGAAGGCATCCTGGAGAAGCTCGACTACAAGATCGATCGACGTCTCGAACTTCCTTCCCGGCCTCCACCAGGACTATTGCGTCGGCGGCGACGTCTTTTCCACCGTGCTCGCCTGGAACACCAAGACCTACGGCGACAAGGGGCCGCAGAGCTGGGCGGACTTCTGGGACGTGAAGAAATTTCCGGGCAAGCGCTCGTACCGGAAATCGGTCGCCGGCGCGCTGGAGCCGGCACTGATGGCGGACGGCGTTCCCGCCGACAAGGTCTATGAGGTGCTGTCCGCGCCCGGCGGCATCGAGCGCGCGATCAAGAAGATCAAGGAGCTGAAGCCCTATATCTCCGTCTGGTGGGCATCCGGCGCCCAGCAGGCGCAGCTGATGAAGGACGGCGAGGTCGACATGATCACCGGCTGGAACGGCCGCTTCGATGTCGCCAAGAAGGACGGCGCGAATGTCGCCTACACCTTCAACCAGGCGCTCCTCGACTACGACTGCTATGCCGTCGCCAAGGGCGCGCCGCACAAGGATCTGGCGATGAAGTTCCTGGCCGAGATCAGCAAGCCGCAATACCAGGCCGAGTTCACCAAATACATCACCTACGGCCCCACCAACAAGAAGGCGTACGATCTCGGCACGATCGATCCCGCCTATGCCAAGCAGCTGCCGTCCTATCCGGACAACGCCGCCAAGCAGCTTACGATCGATCTGGATTGGTATATGAAGTTCGAGGAGAAGGCCTCGGCCGCCTACCAGAACATGCTGACCGAATGATCTGACCGTCGACCGGCGCCGGCCCATGGGGGAAGGCGCCATTGCCTTCACGGTTTCGACTATCAGGTCCAAGGCGGCGGGTGAATGAGTCGCGCAGCGTCGCTGCCCATCACGGCACGGCAGGTTACCAAGGCCTATGGCGCCGGTCCGCGCGCTCGACGGGATCGACCTGGATGTCCGCAGCGGCGAGTTCCTGACCCTGCTGGGCCCGTCGGGCTCCGGCAAGACGACGCTCCTGATGGTGCTCGCGGGCTTCACGCGGCCCGACCACGGCAGCCTGAAGTTCGGCGACGCCGAGGTCATCCGGCTGCCGCCGCACAAGCGCGATGTCGGCATGGTGTTCCAGAACTACGCGCTGTTCCCGCATATGGACGTCGCGCGCGAACATCGCCTTTCCGCTGCGGCTGCGCGGCGTCGCCAAGGCCGAGACGCGGCCGAGCGCGTGGAGCAGGCGCTGGAGATGGTCCAGCTCGGCGGATACGCGCGCGCGCCGCGTCGATCAGCTGTCGGGCGGCCAGCGGCAGCGCGTGGCGCTGGCGCGCGCCATCGTGTTCGAGCCGCGCATCCTGCTGATGGACGAGCCGCTCTCGGCGCTCGACAAGCAGCTGCGCGAGCACATGCAGATCGAGCTCCGCCGCCTGCACGAGAAGCTCGGCATGACCACGGTCTACGTGACCCACGACCAGCGCGAGGCGCTGACGATGTCCGACCGCATCGCCGTCATCGATCGCGGCCGCATCATGCAGCTCGACGCGCCGCGGCGACCTCTACGAGCGGCCGGCCAACCGCTTCGTCGCCGAGTTCATCGGCGAATCGGCCTTCCTGCCGGTCGAGGCAGTCGAGCGGCGCCTTCTCTACGCCGGGACAGCGGCTGAAGCTGCCGGACGGACCCAAGCCCGCGGGCCGGTGTCTTTTGATGCTGCGGCCGGAACGGCTGCGGATCCTCGCCGGCGAGCAGCACCCGGGCATTTGAACCTGCTGCACGGCGCCGTCGAGACCGTGGTCTACCAGGGCGACAGCTTTCTGCTGCAGGCGCGGCTCGCCGACGGCAGCACGGTCGGCGTGCGCAGCGTGTCGACCGGCAGCGCCATGGCGGCAATCCCGGCATCGGCGAGCCGCGGTGACGCTGGGTCTCGGCGCCGAGGACACCATCGTGCTGCCCGACGAAAGCGCGGACCGGTGACGGACATCGCGCAACCCAACGCCGCCGGCCTCCGCCGCGATGCGCGGACGCGAGCGGCTCACGCTCTTCAGCCTCGGCGCTTCCCGCGCTGGTCCTTGTGGCGGTCGACGATGATCATCCCCGTCGGCTGGCTGTTCTGGCTGTCGTTTCTCGGCGACGACGGCGGCTTCAGCCTCGTGCATTACCGGCGGCTGATCGAGCAGCCCTCCTACGGCGCGGATCTTCCGCACCACCTTCGAGATCAGCGCCCTCACCACGGCGATCTGCAGTCGCTGCTCGGCTATCCGCTGGCCTATGTGCTGTCGCAGCTGCCGCCGCGCGTCGCCAATCTCTGCATGATCGGCGTGCTGATGCCGTTCTGGACCTCGGTCCTGGTGCGCACCTATGCCTGGCTCGTGCTGCTGCAGCGCCACGGCCTGATCAACAGCTGGGGCATCAAGCTCGGGCTCTGGGACGAGCCGCTGACCCTGGTCTACAACTTCGGCGGCACGCTGATCGGCATGGTCCATATCATGCTGCCGTTCCTGGTGCTGCCGCTCTACGGCTCGATGCGGGCGATCGATCGCGACTATCTGCAAGGCGGCGGCGAATCTGGGCGCCAGCCCGACGCGCACGTTCTGGCAGGTGTTCTTCCCGCTCTCGCTGCCGGGGCTGTTCGCCGGCGCGCTGATCGTCTTCATCCTGTGCCTGGGCTTCTACGTGACGCCGGCGGTGCTGGGCGGCGGCAAGGTGATCATGGTCGCCAACCGCGTCGCCGACGACATCCAGATCTTCTTCAACTGGGGCCCCGCCAGCGCGCTGGGCGTCGTGCTGCTGGTGCTGACCATGCTCATCCTCTGGGCGGCGTCGCGGCTGGTGCGGCTCGAGCGCGTGTTCGGCGGGCACGGCACGTGAGCTGGCTCGACCGCCCCGCCTCGGAGACGCAGATCACCGCACCGCTGCGCGGCTCTGGCTCTACGCCCTTGCCGTTGCCGTCATGGCGTTCCTGGTTCTGCCGACGCTCATCGTCATCCCGATGTCGTTCTCCGCCTCGCAGTATCTGGAATTCCCGCCGCGGGAATGGTCGCTCCGCTGGTACGCGAACTACTTCACTCGCCCGCATGGACGCAGGCGACCGCCACCTCGCTGAAGGCCGGCACCCTCACCGCTGTTGGTGGCCACACCGCTCGGCACGGTCGCCGCCTATGGCCTGCTCGCCTCGCGCCTGCGCCTGGCACGGCTGCTCGTGCCGCTGCTGCTCACGCCGATCATCGTGCCGGTGATCCTGGTCGGCATCGGCGTCTTCTACGCCTATGTCCGGCTGAAGCTGGTCAACACGCTTACCGGGCTGGTGCTGGCGCACAGCATGCTGGCGATCCCCGCTGGTCCTGATGGTGGTGACCTCGGCGCTCAAGAGCTACGACATGAACCAGGAGCTGGTCGCCCGCAGCCTCGGCGCCTCGCGGCCCAGGGCGTTCTTGCTCGTCACCCTGCCGCAGATCCGTTTCGCCCTCGTCACCAGCGCGGTGCTGTCGTTCCTCACCTCTTTCGACGAGGTGGTCATCGCGCTGTTCGTCTCCGGCGGCGACAACGCCACCCTGACGCGCGACATGTTCAACGCGCTGCGCGACCAGATCGACCCGACGATCGCGGCGATCTCGACGGCAATGATCGTGCTGTCGTCGCTGCTGATCGCGCTGTCGCAAGTCTTCGGCGGATCGCGGTCGCGCAGCTAAGACGGGAGGCAGCAGAGCGACACGCTATCCTGTCGAGAGTGCGTCGCGGCCGCTAGGGAACCTCAACCAGCTCGAAGACATCGGGATCGGTGCTGGTGAACAGCAGGACGTTGCCCTCCGGGCGTCTTCTCGTAGACGCGCTTCTCCGCGCCCTCGGTTGCCAGCGCCGGCCGACCGGGGCTCTTGAGGAAGGCCTCCATGTCTTCCCGCGTCTCCCAGGTGGCGATGCTGTATCCCTTGAGCGGATCCTTGGTGGAGAAATAGATCTCGCGCGAGATGAAGCCCTTGGCCTTGCGCGCGAGCTCGGTGTTCTTCTTGAGGAGCCGGATCGCGCGCTCGCGCTCGGCGGGATTGACGATGTGCAGATTGATCATCGTGACCATGAAGCTCTCCGTCGATTGATCTCAGCCTGCCCGCAGCTTGAGGGCGCGCGGCACCACGTCACGGGCGAAGGCAGTGATGACGCTGGCGACATCCTGTCCCGGCGCCGCATGCGGCCGTACGGTCAGGTGGGTGATGTGTGGTCCCCAGCCGCTGGCGAGCTGCTCGGCGCAGCGCTCGAATTGCCGGCAAGCACCATGGATTCCACGACCTCGCGCGGCATCAGCGCCGCGGCGGCGGCGGCCTGGGACTTGCCGCGGTCGGGGCTCCTGGCGATCTCCGTGAAGGCGTCCGGCAGCGTGATGCCGATCGCCTCCAGATATTCCCAATGCGGATATTGCGTGAGCACGCGGGACGCGACCCGCTTGCTCATCACCGCGTAGGCCGCCTTGTCGTCATCGGCGATACAGGCCTCGACGCGAAGGCCGATATCGATCGAGCTCGACGGCCGTCCCGCCTTCGCCAGACCCTCGTCGAGCTGCTTCACGTAGAAGTCGAAGGCGGCGGGATTGAGCGTGTTGGCGATCAGCACCCCGTCGGCGATCTGGCCCGCGAGCTTGGTGATCTGCGCGCCATGGGTGGCGAAATAGATCGGGATGCGTGCCTGCACCGGCTTGATCGCGAGCCGCGCGCCGGCAAGGGAAATGACCTTCCCCTGCGCCGAGACTTCCTCGCCCGCGAGGAGCCGGCGGATCATCTCGACCGCCTCCCGCATCGCCGCCACCGGCAGCTTGCGCTCGATGCCGAGCTCCGGCAGGCCCTGGCCGCCGATACCGAGGCCGAGAATGGCGCGGCCCTGGGTCAGCTCGTCGAGGGTCGCGATCGAGCTCGCGAGCATCGAAGGATGTCGGGAATAGGGATCGGCGACGCCGGGTCCCAAGCAGGATCCTGCTGGTCTTCGCGGCGATCGCCGCGAGGCCGATGAAGCATTCCGTGGCGAAACGCAGATCGGTGTACCAGAGGCAGCGATAGCCCAGCTCCTCGCTGAGCCGGCCCAGCTCCACCAGCTTGGCTATCGGATATTCCGCGTTAAGGAGAACGCTGATGACGGGCTCGGTCACGGGCGCGGCTCCCGGGCGCTGGCCGTCAGTCGCCGCCCTTTTTCTCCGCCATCTCCGGCGCGCCGCCGATCACCCAATCCTCCTTGGCGACGTTCTCGAAGATCACATGCACGCCCGAGCGGGTCGAGCCGCCGATGCGGACGAGGGCGTCGGTGACGGCCTCGGCGATTGCACGCTTCTTCTCCACCGAGCGGCCCTGATAGAACGCGATGCGGACAACGGGCATGGCAGATCCTTTCCTCCGATTGCGCGTCGAGAGTAGCCGTCGGGTCTTCCCCCGCAACAATAGTTTTGCTAGACCCCGCGGCCCAAGACGGGCTTTTGCCGCTCCGCGGCCGTCAATGCCGGTGACAGGATGCCCAGTGACCAGGCTGCAGCTCGCGCAGCGCCGGCGCTTCCACCCGGCAGCGCGCCATCGCGTAGGGGCAGCGAGTATGGAAATGGCATCCGGACGGCGGATTGACGGGGCTCGGCACGTCGCCGGAGAGCACGACGCGAGTGTCGCGGCGGAATTTCGGATCGGGAATCGGCACCGCCGACAGCAGCGCCTCGGTATAGGGATGCAGCGGCCGGCTGAACAGCGACTGCTTGTCCGCGAGCTCGACGATGCGGCCCAGATACATCACGGCGACGCGATGGGCGATGTGCTGCACCACCGCAAGATCGTGGGCGATGAAGAGATAGGCGAGGCCGTATTCCTCCTGCACGTCCATCATCAGGTTGATAACCTGGGCCTGGATCGAGACGTCGAGAGCGGAGACTGGCTCGTCGCCGACGATGAGCTTGGGCTGCACGGCGAGGGCGCGCGCGATGCCGATGCGCTGGCGCTGGCCGCCGGAGAAGGCATGAGGGAATTCCGCCATCTGGTCCGGGCGCAATCCCACGCGGCGGAACAGCGCCGCCACCCGCTCGAGCTTTTGCGCGCCGCGGGCGATGCCGTGCACTGCCAGCGGCTCCGCCACGATCTGGCCTGCCGACAGGCGCGGATTGAGGGAGGAGAACGGATCCTGGAAGATCATCTGCATCTCCCGGCGGAGCGGGCGCAGCGCGGCGCGGCCGAGATGAGTGATGTCACGGCCCTCGAGCTTGATCGTCCCGCTGGTGGGCTCCAGCAGCTTCAGCACCGTCTTGCCCGCGGTGGACTTGCCGCAGCCGCTCTCGCCGACGAGGCCGAGGGTCTCGCCGCGGTAGACGTCGAAGGAAATGCCGTCGACCGCATGCACCTTGGCTGCCAGGCGCGAGGTCAGGCCATGACGGATCGGGAAGTGCTTCTTGAGATCGCGCACCTCCAGGACCGGCGCGCGCCCGGTTGCGGCGGTGACGCTCATGAGGTGACGACAGCCACGCGATCGGAATGCCAGCAGGTCGCGAAATGCCCGGGAGATTTCTCCTCGAGCGGCGGATAGTCCCGGCGGCAGATCTCGGTGGCGAAGGGGCAGCGTGGCGAGAACGCGCAGCCCGGCGGCAGCCGGTTGAGCGGCGGCACGGTGCCGTCGATCTCCGAAAGCCGCCGGCGCCCGACGTCCGCGGTGACCGACAGATCGAGGCGCGGGATGGAGCGCAACAAGCCCTGGGTATAGGGATGGAGCGGAGTGGCAAAGAGCGCGTCCACCGGCGCTTCCTCGACCTTCCTGCCGGCATACATCACCACCACGCGATCGGCGTTCTCGGCGACCACGCCCATGTCGTGGGTGATGAGCATGATCGCCGTGCCGAGCCTCTCCTGCAGCTCCGTCATCAGGGTGAGGATCTGCGCCTGGATCGTCACATCGAGGGCCGTCGTCGGCTCGTCGGCGAGCAGAACCTTGGGATTGCACGAGAGCGCCATGGCGATCATCACGCGCTGCCGCATGCCGCCGGACATCTGGTGCGGAAACTCGCCGAGGCGCCGCTCGGGCTCGGAGATGCGCACCATGCGCAGCATCTCGACGGTCTTGTCGAGCGCCGCGCGGTGGCCGAGGCCCTGGTGCAGGGAGATCGCCTCGCTGATCTGCCGCCCGATGGTGACGACGGGATTGAGCGACGTCATCGGCTCCTGGAAGATCATGGAGATGTCGTTGCCGCGGATCGCGCGCATCTCCGCATCGCTGAGCGAGAGCAGATCGCGGCCATCGAGGCGGATCGCGCCGCCGACGATCCGGCCGGGCGGATCCGGCACCAGCCGCAGGATCGAGAGCGCCGTGATGCTCTTGCCGCAGCCGGACTCGCCGACGACGCCCAGCGTCTCGCCGGGCTTGAGTGTGCAGGAAAAGCCATCGACCGCGCGGAGGGTGCCCTCGCGCAGCAGGAAATGCGTCTGCAGATCGACGATCTCCAGTACCGGCCGCGCGGGATCGGCGCCGTTCTGCCGAGCCGCGCGATCGTCTGGCTGCGCTGCTGCTACCGCGGTCATCCCGTGACGAGTGACATGATCGACCGTTGCGATGACGTGCCGGATCTCCGCCGACCGTAACATCGTCATCGACGGAAGGTCCATCGGAAGCGGCGGCGGTCGGCGCTCCGGCCGCATGCCGAAAGCGCCGCTTGGGCAAGCTCCGTCGGGAAAACTATCATTGAACCACCGGACCCTCCGACCTACGCTGCATGGAGGGCAAGGCAGATCGCGCGATTGCCGAGGCATAAACACAAGAGGTAATCGACGCGGCATCCCCTGAGTGATCGGCAGGGAGGCGAAGACCATGCTTACGAGAAGAGGGTTGCTGCGTGCTGCCGCGGTCGGCGCCGCCAGCAGCGTGCTGGTGCCGCGCGCCGGCGTCGCGCAGAGCGCGCCGGCGGCGATCAAGCGCGGCGGCACGCTGCGGACGGCGATCTTCGCCGACCCGCTTTCCTTCGATCCGCACATCACCGGCAATCTTCAGGGCCGCGCCGCCACGCGCGCGATCCACGACACGCTGTTCCGGGTGGACGCCGAGGGCCGCGTGGCGCCCGGCCTGGTGGAGTCCTGGGCGCAGCCGGACGACAAGAGCTTCGTCCTGAAGCTGCGCGCCAATCTGAAGTTCCATGACGGAACCGCGCTCGATGCCGCGGCGGTCAAGTACAACATCGATCGCATCCGCGATCCCAAGGTCGCCGCCAGCGGCGGCATCCGGCAAGGCGAGATCACCACCCTGGACGCGGTCGAGGTCGTCGATATCAGAACCGTCAAGCTGATGCTGAAATCTCCCTTCGCCGCGTTTCTCTTCCCGTTCACGGACGTCACCGGCAGCATCGGCTCGCCGGCGGCGTTCGAGAAGTGGGGGCTCGACTACGGCCTGCACGCGTCGGGCGCCGGCCCCTTCAAGCTGGTGGAATACGCCAAGGACAACCGCACGGTTCTGGAGCGGAATCCGGACTACTGGGACAGCGGGAAACCCTATCTCGACCGCGTCGTGCTGCGCCCGATCCCGATCGACAGCACGCGGCTGGCGGAGCTGCGCGCCGGTGGCGTCGATATCGCCGAGGCGCTGCCGCTGCAGGACATCGGCCGCCTGCGCGCGGCAAAGGAAATCGTGGTGTCGGAGAAGGTGGGCTATCGCTGGGAGTATTTCGGCTTCAACCTGGCCGATGCCTATCCCGGCCGTAGCAAGAAATTCCGGCAAGCATTCCAGTGGGCGATCGATCGCGAGGCGCTGCATCAAGTGGCGTATTTCGGCACCGGCTCCATCGGCTATGACGGGATCCTGCCCGGGAGCCCGTTCCACGATCCCAACTACAAGCCATTCACCCGGGATCTCGACAAGGCGAAGCGCCTCATCGAGGAATCCGGACTCTCGCAGCCGATCGTGCTGGAGGCGCCGCTGCAACCGGATCCCGTCAAGCAGCGCGCCGGCCAGGTGTTCCAGGCCAATGCCGCCGAGCTCGGCGTCAAGGTGGAGATCGAGCAGGTGGATTCCGCGGGCTATCGCAGTGCGCTGAACACCGGCAAGCTGCCGGTGGATCTCTTTGGTTGGTGGGGCTATCGTCCGGATCCCGATCAGTATCTCGGCATCCTTCTGCAATCGACCGGCTCCTACGCCAAGTACAACTCCTATGCGGACCCCAAGATGGACGAGCTGATCATGGCCGAGCGTGCGGCACGCTCCGAGGCGAACCGGCGCAAGGCGTTCCGCGAGATCTCCGACCTCATGAACGATGATGCCGCCTATGTGCCCTGGCACTACGGCTCCGACTTCAAGGGGCTCGCTCCCAAGGTGAAGGGGTTCGTGCACAGCCAGGACGCCATCATCGCGTTCCAGGACATCTACCTGGAGGGCTGACGCATCTCCCGGCGGCACTGATGGCGAGATACATCTTCCATCGCCTGCTGGCGGCCATTCCGGTGCTGCTGCTGACCAGCATCATCATCTTTCTGCTGATGCGCCTGCTGCCGGGCGATCCCGTACTGATGATCATCGGCCAGGCGCAGACCGACGTGAGCGCCGAGGTGGCCGAGCGCATGCGGCAGGAATACGGCCTCAACCAGCCGCTTTACATGCAGTACCTGGCGTGGCTCTGGAAGCTGCTGTCGGGAGATCTCGGACGCTCCATCATCAGCCGCCAGCCGGCCCTCGACATCCTGCTGCCGCGCATCCTGCCGACGGCGCAGATCAGCCTCACCGCCTGGGTGCTGGCGATGCTGATCAGCTTGCCCGTCGGCATTGTCAGCGCCGCCGAGCAAGGCTCGTGGAAGGACTGGCTCGGCACCATCGGCTCCCTGGTGGGCGCGGCGATGCCGTACTTCCTGACCGGCGGCGTACTGATTTATTTCGTGGCGCTGCGCTGGCACTGGCTGCCGGCCTCGGGCTACGTGTCGCCCTTCGTCGATCCCGTGCGCAGCATCGAGACCACGATCCTGCCGGCGCTCACGCTGACGCTCTGGCTCGCCTCCACCATCACGCGGCAGACCCGCGCCAGCTTCATCGACGTGCTGCAGCACGCATATATAAGGACCGCGCGCGCCAAGGGTCTGAGCGAGACCAAGGTGATCCTCTGGCACGCCCTCAAGAATGCCATGCTGCCGGTGGTCACCGTGCTGGGCATCCAGCTGGGATCGCTGTTCAGCGGCGCGGTCATCACCGAGACCATCTTCGCCGTTCCCGGCGTCGGGCGCCTGATGGTGGACGGTATCTTGAGCCGCGATTATCCCATGGTGCAGGCGGTGGTGCTGTTCCTGACCCTGGTCGTGGTACTGGCCAATCTCCTGGTCGATATCACCTACGGGCTCCTCGATCCCCGCAGTCGCAGCGCCTGAGGGCTGCATGTATCCGAGCGCCGTCGACAAGACCCTGCCGCGCTCGATCAAGCAGCCGCTGCATACGCGGCTCGGAAAGAGCCTGCGCCGCCTCGGGCGCCATCGCCTCGCCATGGTCGGGCTCGCCCTCGTGGTGGCTCAGGTCCTGCTGGCGCTCCTGGCGCCGCTGCTGGCGCCTTACGCGCCGAACGCCATCGACTATCGCGCCACCCTCCAGGGCCCGACATCGGCGCATCTCCTGGGCACCGACGATCTCGGCCGCGATATCGTGAGCCGCCTCATCTACGGCGCCCGCGTTTCCATGGGCGTCAGCGTCGGCGCGGTCTTCGTGGCGATTGCCGCGGGCGTGCCGCTGGGACTGGTCACGGGCTACGTGGGCGGAGCCATCGACGAGGGGCTGATGCGGCTTCTCGACAGCGTGATGGCGCTGCCAGCCCTGGTGCTGGCGCTCACCATCGCGACGGTGCTGGGTCACGGGCTCTTCAACGGGATGATCGCCATCGCTGTCGTGCTGGTGCCGATCTTCGCCCGCATCGTGCGCGGACAGGTGCTGTCGGTGAAGCACAACGATTATGTGCAGGCGGCGCACGCCGTCGGCGTGCCCATCCATCTTGTCCTCTTTCGCCACATCCTGCCGAACGTGATCAATCCCGTGATCGTGCAGGGCGCGCTGGCGATCGGCTTCGCCATCATCATCGAATCGAGCCTGAGCTTCATCGGTCTCGGCGCCGAGCCGCCGACGCCGACCTGGGGATCGATGGTGCAGATCGGCTTTCAGTATCTGGAAACGGCGCCCTGGTTCGTCCTGGCGCCGGCCACCATGATCTTTCTGGCGGTGCTCGGATTCAACATGCTGGGCGACGGGCTGCGCGACCTGCTCGATCCGATGTCGCGCTCGCGGCTCTAGGCCTTCTTCCTGAAGGCGCGTGCCGGCGTCGTCGCAATCGGCTCGCCCGTGACCTCGAACTGCTCCAGGACCCAGGCGCGAAAGGCTTCCACCTCCGCGCCCGTGTTCCTATCTGACGTGACGAGATAGAAGCCCTTCGGTGTGCGGACCGTCGCATCGAGGGGCCGCACCAGCTTTCCCTTCTCCAGGAGATCGTCGGTGAGAAGCGCCCAGCCCAGCGCGATGCCCTGGCCCTCGCAGGCCGCCTGCATCAGCAACGGATGGCTGTTGATCCTGAGATTGCGCCGACCGTCATAACCCTTGATGTCCTGATCGGCGAACCAGATCGGCCAGTCCATCAGGCCTGGCCGATCGTCGTCGATCGACAGCAGGGTCTCGTGCAGCAGTTGCTCCACGCGGGTGAGGCGAGGCCGCCGACGCAAGTACTCGGGGCTGCAGACCGGGAAGACCTCGCCCTCGCGGATGAGCGTGGTGCGGAACCCCGGCCAGTGGCCGAGGCCGTAGGCGACGCCGGCGTCGACCTGGTCGGCGATGGCGTCAAAGCCGCGATCGGATGCCACCACATGCACGTCGATCTCCGGATGCAGCGCCCGGAACCGCGGCAGGCGCGGCACCAGCCAGAATGTCGCCACCGCAAAGGTGGCGCCGATCTCGATCCGCATGGTGCGCTCGGCGGCGCGCAGCTCCGCGGTGGTTTCGGCAATCTGCTCGAACGAGGTCATGACGGCGCGATGGAGCCGCGCGCCGTCCCGCGTCAGCTCCAGCCCCCGGTGCAGCCGATTGAAGAGCGCGAGGCCGAGCTCGCGCTCGAGCGCGCGCACCTGCTGGCTTACCGCCGCCTGGGTGACGTTGAGTTCGCGCGCGGCGATGGTGAAGCTGCGGCAGCGGGCCGCCGCCTCGAACATCAGCAGCGATGACAGCCGCGGGAGACGTTTCAGAAAGCCGGTCTTCGGCTTGCCCATCAGGATCCAGGTGGGGTCGCAGCCCCGCGAAATCGTCGGGAAAATGTATATTTCATGACATCAGGAGTCCAGGTAGCGGGTATTTTCGTGCGAGGTCCTCCCTGGGCATCGACCCCGAGCAAATCTTTCGTTGCGGCGTTGCGTGCGGCGGGATTGACTAAGCGATCCAGAGGAGAAGCGCATGCTGCGATTGGGATATAAGGCGTCGGCGGAGCAGTTCGGACCGCGGGAGCTCCTGGACTTCGCGTGCCTCGCCGAGCAGGTGGGATTCGAGTCCGTCTTCATCAGCGATCATTTCCAGCCCTGGCGCCATACCGGCGGCCATGCGCCCTCGGCGCTGGCGTGGCTGGGCGCGCTGGGGGCGCGCACCTCTGATATCGTCATGGGCACGAGCGTGCTGACGCCGACCTTCCGGTATCACCCGTCAATGGTGGCCCAGGTCTTCGGCACGCTGGGGGCGCTGTTTCCCGGGCGCGTCATCCTCGGCGTCGGCTCCGGGGAATCCCTGAACGAGATCCCCTCGACGGCGATGCGGTGGCCGGAGATGAAGGAGCGCTTTGCCCGTCTCCGCGAGGCGGTCGCGCTGATCCGCAAGCTCTGGAGCGAGGATCGCCTCACCTTCGAGGGCGAGTTCTATCGCACCAAGGATGCGACGATCTACGACCGCCCGGCGGAGATGGTGCCGATCTACGTTGCCGCCGCCGGCCCCATGGTGGCGAAATATGCCGGGCGCGTCGGCGACGGCTTCATCTGCACCAGCGGCAAGTCGCGCAGCCTCTACACCGAGACGCTGCTGCCGAATGTCGACGCCGGTCTGGAAGCCGCGAAGCGTCCGAAGGACGGTATCGATCGGATGATCGAGATGAAGGTCTCCTTCGACACCGATCTCCAGCGCGCCCGGGAGGACACGCGGTATTGGGCGGCGCTCGCGCTCTCCCCGGAGGAGAAGACGGGCGTCGAGGATCCCGTGCAGATGGAGAAGCTGGCCGACGCCCTGCCGGTAGAGCGCGCCGCCAGCCGATGGATCGTCTCCACCGATCCCGACGAGCACGTCGAGAAGATCGGCGAGTACGTGGCGATGGGGTTCCGCCACCTGGTCTTCCACGCGCCGGGGCCGGACCAGGCGCGGTTCCTCAAGCTTTACGCAGAGCATGTCATGCCGAGGCTGCGGGCCCGCTTCGGCTGACGACTTCCCGCGGCGCCCCGCACGCCGGACGTGCCTTGCGCAGATCCTTGCGCGCGTGCAACGCTCGCGTCAGGGCTACCCTCAGTTTCGGAGACGCGCCATGAAAAGACCGTTCATCCTTGCATTGCTGGTGCTCGCCGCCTGCCTTGGAGCCGCGCAATCCCACGCCGAGGACACGCTCGCCGCCGTGAAGCAGAAGGGCACCCTGGTGGTCGGCGTGAAGAACGACTACCGGCCCTGGGGCTTCATCGATCCATCCGGCCAGATCGTCGGGCTGGAAATCGATCTCGCGCGGGAAGTGGCGGACCGGATCGGGGTGAAGCTCGAGCTGGTGCCGGTCACCGCGGTGAACCGGATGGAATTCCTGAGGCAGGGCCGGATCGACCTGATCATCGCCACGCTGGGCGACACGCCCGAGCGGCGCAAGATCATCGGCATGATCGAGCCGAACTACTTCGCCGGCGCCACCAATGTGCTGGCGCCGAAATCGATCGGGCTGAAGAGCTGGTCCGATCTGAAGGGGCGCAAGGTCTGCGCCGTGCAGGGTGCCTATTACAACCGGCGCGTCGAGCAGCTCTACGCCCCGCAGATGGTGGTATTTCCCGCGGTTCCGGACGGGTTGAACGCGCTGGCGGCGGGAAACTGCGACGCCTTCCTGTTCGACGACACCCTGATCGAATCCACCCTCGCCAGCGGCGATCCGAAATGGGCGGGCTACGAGATGCCGCTGCCGTCCGAGGACCCGCAGCTCTGGGCGTTCGGCGTGCGGCTCGAGGACCTCGACAGCCCGTTCGGCAAGCTGCTCAGCCAGATGAGCCGGGACTGGCTGAAGAGCGGTCACATCATCGATCTCGAGACCAAGTGGGGCATTAAGCCCAGCCCCTACCTGCAGGAGATGAAGCAGAAGCTGTCGATGAACTGAGGAGGCCCGATGCAGGGCCCGCTCGCCGATGCATTCCGCTGGCTGAACGACAGGTACGGCCTCAATTTCTCGCCGTTCACTGACGCGTTCGATGGGCAGCGGTTCCTGCTGGGGCTGCGCACGACGATCGAGCTGTCGCTGACCTGCATTGTCCTTTCCATCCTGCTGGGCCTGCTCGGGGCCTGGATGCTGTCCACCCGGTCGCGGCTCGCGCACCGCGCCGTGCGTTGCTACGTGCAGGCTTTCCGCAACACGCCGCCGCTGGTGCAGCTCGCTTTCTTCTATTTCGCGGTGGGCAGCCTGCTGCCCTCGGTGTCCGGCGCGTCGGCACGGGCGCCGCTGATAGACGGCTACGGCTGGGCGGTGATCTCCTTCAGCCTGCTGGCCGGCGCCTTCAACGTCGAGATCTTCCGCTCCGGCGTCGAGGCGGTGCCGTCGATCATGGTGGAGGCCGCCGAAGGCCTTGGCTACAGCCGGCTGCAGATCTATCGCTATGTGCTGGCGCCGCTGGGGTTGCGGATCTGCCTGCCGGCGCTGACCAACAATCTCGTCAATCTCGTCAAGACGACCACCCTCGCCTATGCGATCGGCGTCCCGGAGCTGCTCTATGCCGCCTCGCAGATCTGGTCGGAGGTGATGAACGTCCGCGAGATGATGTATCTGCTGCTCGCGGTCTATATCGGGCTGGTGGCCATCCTGGTCTGGGTGATGGAGCGCTGGGAGCGCGCGCTGCGAATCCCCGGCTATACGCCGTGACCGACCTGCCGGTGCTCCGCCCGGTCCGCCCGCTCGCCGGGTTTCGCGTGCCGCTGGCGCTGCCGGCCGTGCCGCTCGCCACCGCTCTATGCCTCCTCGCGTCACTCAGCTGGGCGCAAGCGGAGTCGGGACCCGCGGCGGAGAGTGCGCTCGACGCCGTGCTCCGCTGGGCGCCGCTGATCTTCGGGGGGTTTCTGTTCAACGTGCTGGTCAGCGTGCTCTCCATGGCGCTCGGCACCGCGCTGGGCTTTCCGCTCGGCCTGCTGCTGATGGCGCGGGCAAGACCCGCCCGCGGGATCGGCTGGGCGCTGACGCAGTTCTTCCGCAACGCGCCCTGGCTGGTCCTGCTGTTCTACGTCATGTTCCTGCTGCCCTTCGAGCTGCATGTCGGCGGCCTCGCGATTCCGCTGCCGAGCTGGGCCAAGGCCGTATTGGGCCTGTCGCTGCCGGTCGCCGCCAATTTCGCCGAGATCGTGCGCGGCGCTCTGCAATCGATCCCCGAGCCGCAGTGGAGTGCGGCGAAGGGGCTCGCCTTCGCTCCGCTGCAGGTCGTCAGGCTGGTGATCCTGCCGCAGGCGATCCGGCGCATGCTGCCGCCGTGGATGAATCTCTATGCGATTCTCACCATGGCGACGACGCTGATCTCGGTCGTCGGCATCCAGGACGGATTGACCATCACGCGCGCGGCGATCGCGTCCGACGCACGGCCGGAGCTGATGCTGCCGCTCTACCTGTTCCTGCTGCTGCTGTTCTTCGTCTACTGCTATCCGATCGCGCGGGCGACCCTGGTGCTCGAGCGGCGATTGCAGGTGCGCGGCTGAATGGCGCACGAGCTCGGTCCACCCGTCGTCGTGCTGCGCGACGTGGAGAAGCGTTTCGGCCCGTTGACCGTGCTGTCCCGCATCTCGCTCACGGTGCGTCGCGGCGAGACGGTCTGCATCATCGGCCCCTCCGGCTCGGGGAAATCCACGCTGCTCCGCTGCATCAATGGCCTGGTGCCCGTGAGCGCAGGATCGATCACGGTCGCGGGGCGAGAGGTCAACGATCCCGACCTCGATCAGCTCGCGCTGCGCCGCGATGTCGGTATCGTGTTCCAGCAGTACAATCTTTTCCCGCATCGCACGGCGCTGCAGAACGTGATGATGGCGCCCATTCATGTGCTGCGCCAGGATCGGGCGCAGGTCGAGGCGCGCGCCCGCCAGCTGCTGGCGAAAGTGCGTCTGACCGACAAGGCCGATGCCTATCCCGGCGAGCTCTCCGGCGGACAGCAGCAGCGCGTGGCGATCGCCCGGGCTCTGGCGATGAACCCGAAGGTCGTGCTATTCGACGAGGTGACCGCGGCCCTCGATCCCGAGACGAAGAAGGAGGTGCTGGTGACGGTGCAGGAACTCGCGGCAGAGGGCATGACCTGCATCCTGGTCTCCCATGAGATGGGATTTGCCCGTCGCGTCGCCGATCATATCTATTTCACCGACGGCGGCGTCATCGTCGAGCACGGGCCGCCCGCCCAGGTGCTGGACGCCCCCCGCGAGGCGCGGACCCGCGCGTTCCTGGACAAGGTGCTGTGAGCATGCGCGATCCCGCCTCCACCGCCGGGAAGACGCTGGCGGTCGACGAGCAGACGGAGCTGCTGGTGATCGGCGCGGGGCCCGCGGGCTTGGCGGCGGCGATCGAGGCGGCGCGCCTCGGCCTCAAAACCGTGCTGGTGGACGAGAACCCGGTGCCGGCGGAGGCGATGGGCGAGGACATCCCGCTGCTGTTCGGCGGCCGGATGAGTGGTGCCGCGCGCAATCGGACGGCAATGACCGATGCTTTCGTCGCCAGCGATCCCGCGATCGAGGAAGCTTTCGAGCTCGGCGTCGACCTGCGTCTCGGCACGATCTGCTGGGGCGTCTTCGCCAATGGTCCGGCCGTCAGCTGGCTGCCCGGCCCGGTTGCCGGCCTGGTCGATGCAGACCATTCCTGGATGATCGGCGCGGCACGGGTGATCGTCTGCGCCGGCCGGCGCGACATGGGCCTGGCCTTTCCCGGCTGGGAGCTGCCGGGCGTCATGGGCATGGTCGCGGCGGAGCGGCTGGCGACCCGATATGGCGCGCTCGACGCCCGCCGCGCGGTGGTGCTGGGCAGCACGACGGAAGCGCTGATGGGCGCGCGCCGGCTGCGCGACACCGGCGTCGAGATCGTCGCGATGATCGAGCTCGCGGCGGCGCCCCTCGATCCCGCCGTCGCCAATTGCGGGATCGAGCTGCTCTGCGGCCATGTCGTCCGCCGTGCCGAGGGCAGAGACGAAGTTCAGAAGCTCGTGGTGGCGCCGCGCGAGGATACCGCTCGAGAGCGGGAGATTCGCCTGCGATACGGTGACCCTCGCCGTCGGAGCGGTGCCGGTCATCGAGCTCCTCGATGCCGCCGGCTGCCGTACCGCGTACTCGCCGGAGCGCGGCGGCTTTGTCCCGGTGCTGGATGCGGGCCAGCAGACCACGCTCCCTCACCTGCTCGCGGCCGGAGACGGCGCCGGCATCTGGCCGGCGAAAAGCCGCGAGCCCGATATCGCCCGCGAGGAAGGCCGCCGCGCCGCCCGGTCCGCGGCCACGGCGCTCGGTCGCGCGGCATCGGACACCCCGCCGCCGCCCGCGCCGTCGGAGGGGCCGGATAGTGCGGCCTATCGGCTCGACTGGGTGCGCGCCACCGTGATCGACGCCGCGGGAGAACCCCACGTCTGCCGCTGCGAGGAGGTGACCGCTCGGGAGATCCTGGAGGTGCGTCCGCCGCGCTACCTCGGCTGGAAAGGCGACCGGCGCAATCAGCGCGACCTCGCGAGCCTGCTGGGCGAAGGCGCGCCCAATCCCGACCTGGTGAAGCGGCTGACCCGCGCCGGCATGGGCGTCTGCCAGGGACGCCGCTGTCGCGAGCAGGTCGCGGCCTTGCTGGCGCTGGGCGCCGGCGTCGGTCTCTCCGAAGTGCCGCTCGCCACCCATCGCGCGCCGGTCCGCCCGCTGCCGCTCAGCCTTGCGGCGCGGCCGGAATCGCCGGACATGGCGGCGCATTGGGATACCTGGTTCGGCATGGCGTCGCAGTACGTGCCGTTCTGGGACGCGCCGCGTCATCATCTCGCCGCGACCCGGCCCGGTGCGCACGAAGGCACCGCCGAAATGAGCGCGCCCAGCGGCGCCTCGGTCGTCATCATCGGCGGCGGTGCCACCGGGCTTTCCGCCGGCTGGTGGCTGGCGCGCGAGGGCGTCGACGTGGTGGTGATCGACAAGGGCATCGTCGGCTGGGAGGCATCGGGCCGCAACGGCGGCGGCTGCAGCCATCACTTCAGCCCGCTCTTCCGCGAGGAGCAGCGGCTCTGGCCGCAGATGGACGAGCTGCTGGGCTATCCCACGGAATTTCGGCCGTACCGGATCCGCATCGCCTTCGATCCGGCGCAGCTCGTGCTCTACGGCGAGGCCAAGCGCAACGCCGAGCGGCAGGGCTTCGCGACCGATCTGCTGGACCCGCGCCAGGTGCGCGAGCTGGTCCCGCTGGCCGGCGAAGAGGCGATCGGCGGCTATTTCTATCGCTTCGGCGGCCACGCGAACCCGCACCGGACCGTGCAGGCCTATGCCTGGGCGATGCAGGACCATGGCGGCCGCGTGCTGCAGCACACCGACAGTCGAAGGGTTCGAGCGCAGCGGCAACCGCGTGACGGCGGTTCGTACCGGCCGCGGCACGATCGGCTGCGACCAGCTCGTGCTCGCGGCCGGGCCGCAGACCGGCCGGCTCGCCCGCCTGCTGGACGTCGACGTTCCCATGGTCGCGGCGCGCGCCGAGATGATCGTCACCGAGCCCCTGCCGCTGATGCCGATCGGCGGCGTCGACGGCAACGGCCTCTATGGCCGTCAGACCCTGCGCGGCAATCTCGCCTATGGCGGCGGTCCGCATGAATGGCTGAGCGAGCCCGCCGGCGAGCGTCCGAGCACGCCGCTGATGGGCCACATCGCCGGACGGCTGGCGCGGCTCTTCCCGAGGGCGGCCCATGCGCGGGTGATCCGCAGCTGGGCCGGAATCATCGAGAATACGCCCGACGGACGGCCGGTGATCGATCGCCTGGCATCGCCGAGAACGTCGTCGTGGCGACGCTCTCCAGCATCGGCTTCGGCCTGTCGCCGGCGAGCGGCCATGCGATCCGCGACCTGGTGGTGGACGGGACCTGCGGCTTCGCCGACCTCTCCAGCCTCCGATTGGATCGCTTCGCCAGACTGGAGAAGGACTGGATCGACATCCAAGGCTGGCGGGCACTCGCGACCGCCGACTGACGATGTCGCTGCCGTACCAGAGCATGTCGCATTCGGGCATCTCCGCGACGCGCGGAGGGCTAGGATGCGGCACCACAGTTGGGAGAGATCCGCCATGGCCGCGCGCAAGACCGCCAAGGGAAAATCGCTGCTGAGCCGCCTCGACCAGGGGCCGGTGATCTGCGCCGAAGGCTACCTGTTCGAGCTCGAGCGGCGCGGCTACCTCCAGGCCGGCGCCTATGTGCCCGAGGTCGTCCTCGAGCATCCCGAAGTGGTCGCGCAGCTGCACCGCGATTTCGTCCACGCCGGCTCCGACGTGGTCGAGGCCCTCACCTATTACGCGCACCGCGAGAAGCTGCGCATCATCGGCCGCGAGAAGGATCTCGAGCCGATCAACCGGCCGCGCTCGAGATCGCCCGCAAGGTGGCGCGCGACACCGGCGCCCTCTTCGCCGGCAACATCTGCAACACCAACGTCTACGATCCCGCCGATCCGAAGTCGCACAAGGCGGTGCGCGCGATGTTCGAGGAGCAGGTCGGCTGGGCGGTCGACGCCGGTGTCGACTTCATCATCGGCGAGACCTTCTCCTACGCCGAGGAGGCGCTGATCGCGCTCGACGTCATCAAGGCGGCAAAGAAGCCGGCGGTGATCACGCTCGCGATGCACCAGGCGGACGTGACGCGCGAGGGCTGGAGCGTCGCCGACGCGGCGCGGCGCCTGGAAGACGCCGGCGCCGACGTGGTCGGCCTCAACTGCATCCGCGGCCCGCGCGACGATGATGCCGCTCTTGAGCGAGATCCGGAAGGCGATCAAATGCCACATGGCGGCGCTGCCGGTGCCCTATCGCACCTCGCCGAGCCAGCCGTCGTTCCAGTCGCTGCGCGACGCGCACTGCGACTGCATTCCCGGCGACCGGCCGTTTCCGACCGCGCTCGATCCCTTCACCTGCAATCGCTACGAGATCGCCGAGTTCGCCAAGGAAGCCTACGCGCTCGACATCCGCTATCTCGGCGTCTGCTGCGGCGCGGGCCCGCACCACATCCGCGGCGTGGCCGAAGCGCTGGGGCGCCAGCCGCCCGCCAGCCGCTACTCGCCGGACATGTCGAAGCACGCGTTCCTCGGCACGCACGAGCTGGTGGCAAAGGTCAACCGCTCCTACGCCAAGCGTCTTTAATCGAAATCACTCGCGTCAGTGGGGACGGTCGCTCGCGGCGAAGCCGGTGAGCGAACCGGCGGCGAGCGGACCGGCGGCCGCCGGCCGGCGCAGGTCCCGCGGCGTCGTTCCGAAGCGCTCGCGGAAGCGCCGGGTGAAATGCGAGGCGGAGACGAAGCCGCAGGCGACCGCGATATCGAGGACGGAGCGGCCGGTCTGCTCCAGCAGGTGCCGCGCGCGGGCCAGGCGCATGTCGAGGTAATGACGGTTGGGCGTCCGCGCCAGCGAATGCTGGAAGAGACGCTCGAGCTGGCGGCGCGACAGGCCCGCCTTGCGGGCAATGGCGTCTTGCGCGAGCGGCGCCTCGAGATTGGCCTCCATGACCCGGATCGCCGCCAGCAGCCGCGGATGCGTCGTGCCGATGCGATGCCGGAGCTCCATGCGCTGCGGCTCGTGGCGGTCGCGGATCGGGCCGTGAATGAACTGCTCGGCGACCGCCATCGCCAGTTCGCGTCCGTGCTGCAGCTGCACGAGGTGCAGCATCATGTCGAGAGCCGCGGTGCCGCCGGAGCAGGTGAAGCGGTCGCCATCGACCACAAAGATCTCGTCGGTGGCCGAGACGCTCGGAAAGGCCTCGCGGAAGCTCGCCAGGTTCTCCCAATGCAGCGCGCAGGGCCTGCCATCCAGAAGGCCCGCATGGGCGAGCAGGTAGGCGCCGGTGCTGATCGCGCCGACTTCGCAGCCACGCTTTTCGAGACGACGAAGCCAGGCGAGCACGCTGCGATCGTGATAGCGCTCGGCGTTGATCCCCGCGCACACCACCAGCATGGAGATCGCCAGGGGGTCCCGGATCGAAGCGTCCGCCGGAACCGGAATGTCGTTGCTCGCGGCCACCGGCTTGCCGTCGCGCGAGATCAGGCGCCAGCGATAGAGGCCGCGTCCCGCGAGGCGGTTCGCCGCACGCAGCGGCTCCAGCGCCGCGGCGAAAGCCATCATCGAGAACCTCGGGACCAGGAAGAAACCGATCTCCGTCGGTGTCTGGGCCGGCGCGCCGAAGCTCATCGCGGAATCCCCTCCCCCCATGACCGTTATCCGGTCTCGACGCCGAGACTAGCCCGTCGGCTGTCCCGGATCATCCTTTTTGCGACAGGGCCTGTTCCGTGAGCGACGCGGCGGCGGGACCGCGCGCGAACCCGTAACAAAAGCCGCGAGCCTGGACTAAACTGCCGTTCCGGTCCGGCCACGGTGGCCGAAGCCTCTCGCGGGGGAAGCAGGCTTCTTGGATCTCGTCGCGTACATTGCCCAGAACTATCCGCTGATCCTGCGGCTCACCGGCCAGCACGTCTCGATCGTCGCTGTCGCCGTCGGAGCCGCGATCCTGACCGGCGTTCCCCTGGGCATCCTGATCGCCCAGAGCCGGCGGCTCGCCGACGTGGCGCTCAACCTCGCCGGCGGCATCATGACGATCCCGTCGATCGCCCTCTTCGGCTTCATGATCCCGATCCTCGCCACGATCAACGAGGGCATCGGCTTCCTGCCGGCGGCGATCGCCGTCTTCCTCTATTCCCAGCTGCCGATCGTGCAGAACACCTACACGGCGATCACCTCGATCGATCCCGCATTGCGCGAGGCCGCCGACGGCATGGGCATGACGCGCCTGCAGCGTCTGGCTCGGGTGGAGATACCCTGCGCGCTGCCGGTGGTGATGGCGGGGATCCGCGTTGCCGTCGTGCTTAACATCGGCGTCACTGCCATCGCCGCCTATATCGGTGCCGGCGGCCTCGGCCTGCTGATCCGCGGCGGCATCACCCAGACCGACCCGCGGCAAGTCATCACCGGCGCGCTGGCGGTGAGTCTGCTGGCATTGAGCGCCGACTGGCTGCTCGGCCGGGTGGAGCGCTGGCTGACGCCGCGGGGGATGGCGGGGGCGCGCGTCGCATGATCCGCCTGGAGGAGCTCACCAAGACCTATCCGACGGCGGCGGGGCCGCTCACCGTCGTCGACCATGTCAGCCTCGAGGTGGAGACCGGCGAGATCTGCGTCCTGCTGGGACCGTCGGGCTGCGGCAAGACCACCACGCTCAAGATGATCAACCGGATCGTGCCGAAGACATCGGGCCGCATCTTCATCATGGGACGCGACATCGAGGCGATCGACACCGTCGAGCTGCGTCGCGGCATCGGCTACGTGATCCAGCAGATCGGCCTGTTTCCCAACATGACCGTCGGCGAGAACATCGGCGTCGTGCCGAGGCTCCTCGGCTGGGACGCGGCCCGCACAACCGCCCGTGCGCGCGAGCTGCTCGAGCTCATGGAACTCGATCCCGCCGTCTTCCTCGATCGCTATCCGAATGAGCTCTCGGGCGGTCAGGCGCAGCGGATCGGCGTCGCCCGCGCGCTGGCGGCGGATCCGCCCGTCCTGCTGATGGACGAGCCCTTCGGCGCCCTCGATCCCATCAATCGCCTCGTGCTGCAAGGCGAATTCCTGAAGATGCAAGCCCGCCTCCGGAAAACCGTGATCTTCGTCAGTCACGACATCGACGAGGCGATCCGGCTTGGCGATCGGATTGCGCTGCTGCGCGCCGGCCGGGTGGAGCAGTTCGGGCCACCCGACGAGCTGCTGGCGCGGCCGGCGAATGATTTCGTCGCCGACTTCGTCGGTCAGGACCGCACCCTGAAACGCCTCAGCCTGGTGGCGGTTATTGCCGCCATGAATGGCGGCGCGCCGCGGCTCGTGTCGGAGGAGCCGATCGAGCGGGCAGCCGCGCTGATGGCGGCAGCGGGTGGCGATCGCGCCATCGTCGTGTGCAGGCGCGGCACGGTGCAGGGCTGGATCCCCCGGCATCACGCCCTCGGCAAGAGCGGTCCCAGCGGAAGCTACGCGCTGCCCGTGCCGGCCGTCGTCGGGATCGACGAGGATCTCCGCGTGGCGCTCTCGCGCATGCTGGCCGCCGGCACGGACTGGGTCGCCTGCATCGATGCCGAGGGCCGGTTTGCGGGAACGATCACGCAGCAAGACATTGCCGGGGCTCTGGCAGAGGCGGAATTGGCGGAGCCCGACGCATGAAAGCTCCTCGACCCGGTGCATTGGTGGCGGCTGTCGTGGCGCTCTTGCTTGCCAGCTGGCTCTGGCTCGACGGATTGCTGCCGGGCATGTGGCAGCAGGCGCCGCTGGTCGAGTATCTCCTGTGGTGGCACCTCTACCTCGTGGCAGTCTCGGGGGCGATCGCGGTCGTCGTCGGCCTCACGGCGGGCCTGGTGCTGAGCCGGCCCGGCATGCGCGCCCATGCGAACGTGGCGATGCAGCTGCTCAACATCGGCAACACGGTTCCGACGCTGGCCGTATTGGCCCTCGCCATGAGCGTCTTCGGCATCGGATCGACCGCGGCGATCATCGCGCTCGCCGTGCATTCGCTGCTTCCCGTCGCGCGGAACACCTTCGCGGGCCTCGTCGCCGTGCCGCCGGCGTTGGTGGAAGCAGCGGCCGGCATGGGCATGACCGAGGGCCAGATCCTGCGCCGAGTCGAGATCCCGAACGCGCTTCCCGCCATTCTCGCGGGCATCCGGACGGCGATGGTGATCAATGCGGGCACCGCGCCGCTGGCGTTCCTGATCGGCGGCGGGGGCCTCGGTGAACTGATATTCGCCGGCATCGACCTGTTCGATCCGGCAATGATGCTGGCCGGCGCGATTCCGAGCAGCCTGCTCGCCATCGGTCTCGGCGGCTTGGTTGGGTGGCTCGCGAAGCTGATGACCCCGCGGGGCATCGCCTTCGCGCGCGTTTGAACCAGAAATAAACCAGGGAGGAAACGATGCTTGCCAGAATGTGTCGACTGCTCACCGCCGCCGCGGTCGCGATAACCGCCGTCATGGCGGTATCGGGCTCGAGCTTCGCCCAGACGCCGATCGTGATCGGCAGCAAGGGCTTCACCGAGCAGCTGCTGATGGCGGAGATGACCTCGCAGCTGCTGGCGGCCAACGGCTTCAAGCCGGACAAGCGCACCGGCATGGGATCCGCGGTACTGCGCCAGGCGCTCGAATCCGCACAGATCGACGTCTGCTGGGAGTACACGGGCACGTCGCTCATCACCTACAACAAGATCTCTGAGCGGATGTCTCCGGCGGACACCTACAAGAAGGTGAAGGAGCTCGATGCCAAGAAAGGCATCGTCTGGCTTAATCCCTCCAAGGCGAACAACACCTATGCGCTGGCGGTGCGCAAGAAGGATAGCCCGGCAACCGCGGGTATCGGCACGCTGAGCCAGCTCGCCGCCGCGATCAATGCGGGGAAGAGCATCACCTTCGCGGTCAACGCCGAGTTCCCCGGCCGCCCCGACGGGCTTCCCGGGCTCGAGCAATTCTATGGCTTCAAGTGGCCGATCGCCGACCTCAAGCGCATGGACACCGGCCTCACCTATCAGGCGCTGCGCGACAAGCAGGTGGACGTCGCGCTGGTCTTCGCCACGGACGGACGGATCGCCGCCTTCGATTTCCAGGTGCTGCGGGACGACAAGGACTTCTTCCCGCCCTATGCGCTGACGCCAAACGTGCGCCAGGAGGTGCTCGACAAGAACCCGAAGCTCGCCGGGCTCCTCAACCGGCTCTCGGCGAAGCTCGACGATGCGACGATGGCCCACCTCAACGCCATGGTGGACGTCGACAAGAAGACGGTCGAGGAGGTGGCAGCGGATTTCCTCCGCCGTCAGCAGCTCATTGCGAAGTGAGCTGAGGGGCGGCGCACCTCCGGTGCCGCCGCCCGCCACCGGCAGGACGCTCGGCGACGGCGCATCGGTCGTCGCCGCCTTCGTGCGCGATCTCCGTTACGAAGACCTGCCGGCGGCCGTCGTCGCGCAGGCGAAGCGCTGCGTGCTGGATCTGGTGGCGGCGGCGATCGGCGGCCATGGCACCCGCCTCGGCCGCATCATCCGGGATCATGTGGCCGGGCATTACGCCGCGGCCGGCGGCGCGCGATTGATGTTCGACGGTCGCGCCGCCGTTCCCGCCTGGGCCGCGATGGCGAATGCGACAATGATCGATGGATTCGATTCCCATGACGGCCATCCTCTCACGAAAGGCCACGCCGGCGTCGCGGTGCTGCCGGCGCTGCTGGCGCTCTCCGGCGGCGGCGCCGTCACCGGCAGCGAAGCGCTCACCGCCCTCGTCATCGGCTACGAGGTGGCGGTTCGCGCCGGCATCGCGACGCATCGGACGTGCTGCGACTATCACACGTCGGGCTCCTGGAATGCCCTCGGTGTCGCCGCCGTCGCCGCGCGCCTCCGGCACTTCGACCCGGAGATCCTGCGCCAGGCACTGGGCATCGCCGAATACAACGGACCCCGCAGCCAAATGATGCGCTGCATCGATCACCCGACGATGCTGAAGGACGGCTCGGGCTGGGGCACGATGGTCGGGATCGAAGCGGCATTCCTGGCGGCGGACGGCTTCACCGGCGCGCCGGCTCTTGTCATCGAGGGTGCTGATGTCGCCGACCTCTGGGCCGACCTCGGCCAGCGCTGGCGGATGCTGGAACTCTACTTCAAGCCCTATCCGGTCTGCCGCTGGGCGCATCCGGCGATCGAAGCGGTGCTGACGCTGCGGCGGGTCCATGACATCAATCCCGCGGACGTGACCGGCATCGAGATCGCGAGTTTTCACGAGGCCGTCAGGCTCAACGCGAACCGGCCGCGATCGACGGAGGAGGCGCAGTACAGTCTCGCCTTCGCCATAGCGGCGGCACTTGCCCGCGACGGGCTGGGGCCGGCGGATATCGACAACATGGCGCTGGCCGACCCACACGTCCTCCGCCTCGTCGACGGCACGCGGCTGATCGAGAAGCCTGACTACAACGCGCGCTTTCCGGCGGAGCGGCTCGCCGATGTCGCACTCGTCCTCGCGGACGGCCGCCGGCTGACATCACCGCCCACGCGTACCCGCGGAGACCCGGAGAGCCCGCTGTCGGACGAAGAGCTGCACGAGAAATACCGGGCCCTTGCCGAACCGGCGCTCGGACGGACGCGGTGCAGCTCCATCGTCAATGCGATCCACGGGCTCGACCGGCCGGATGCCGACCTCACTCGGCTCGACGATCTGCTGATGGCTCCCGCCGCGTGACGGACTCAGGATAGCGGCTTTGAATTGGAGCGGGCGAAGAGATTTCGAGCCCGCGACCCCAACCTTGGCAATGTTGTGGGGACAGCGTCATTCACTTGAAATATGTTGGAAATTTCTGGCCGAGTAGCAGCTGCCAGATATTTGGCGGGGCGCCTAATGCACGCGGCAAGATCCGATATCAGAATATCATCTATTGTCAGCGAGGAATTTGGCGCGATCGCCCCGCCCGCGACGCAGGCTCTTTGATCGGCGAGACCGCGCCCGATGCGCGGCCTGTTTTGCGCGGTTCCCGCAAACCGCCATGCTGCACCATCGCCGGGCGCGCCCGCGGGTTCGGTCCAGGAAGAGCAGCGTACACGTCGGACCCTCACACTCTTTGACGTAAGAAAGATCGTCCGTGCTCAGGAATTCCGCGATCACCTGGGCGACTGGAAGAAGCAAGGAATCGGGCGAGCGCCATCGCCGCCGCGCTTGCAACGCAAGGCCCGACGCGCCCGCATGATTGTGATCGCGAAGATCCAAGACGATCTGGCCAAAAGCTTCGTCGCGCGCGAGCACTCTGTTGAGGGGCGCCAGCTCGGCCACCGCCGCTTTCGTAAGGGACTTGCCCTTGTGCTTGAACACAAACCCACGAAACCATTCCCTTAGCGCCCGCGCCTGTGCGGCAACTGCATCAAGCTCGCCGGGAAGAGCACTGGCGCGGAAGGCGGCAGCAACCTCTTTTGGGACGAGTCTGGCCTCCTCGAGCCACTTCAGCAGTCCTTCGCCGTTGTCGATCCACTCGACCTTTTCGTCCACGGGGGTCGCGGTCGAATTCAGGAAATCGAGGCCGAGAGCGTCGGCGATGAAGAATGCGGGTGGTCGTTTATCAGCCATGCGAGGTTTGTTTCTGCCCAACCCCAGCTGTGATTTAACTGCTCTACCCGGTCCGGACAAGTTATACCGGCTGGCATGTCCAGCTTCCCTGATATGCAGTGATGGGTGTGTTGCTCGGGGAGTTGCCCCGTTGACCGACGATCCTGCTGGGAGAGGGCATCCCCCTTTCACGCATTGATGTTTGGCGCCTCGGGCCGGAGATAGACGGTCAAGCAGCAACAGATCAGCGTCAGCCCGGTCACGGGAAACCTCAGCGATACGACTGCCGCTACCGTAAACACGCCCAATGTCAGAAATGACCGCATCCGATTATTGTTCCGCCTGGACATATTTGTAACTGTATATTGTGCATCTATACGGTTATCTATGCCAGAACCATGATGCCAACTGCACAGCCTCGAGCGCGGCGGTTGAGCTTGGTGGCAGATAGTTTCTTTTGGCGATTGCTGCCTCGACGGCTGCCTATGCCACCCCAGGTCCATCTGCCGCGACCACTTGCTTACAACTGAGGTATGCCAAATAGATGCGTAACAACGGCCATTCTTGCGATATTTTGAGCGAGCTTGCGCTGCCACGCCAGCAAAGACGCTGGGCTGACGACATGCGCCGGTAGGCCGTCTCTTCTGCTCGGAACTAAGTGATGCGCGCCCGTGACAATTTTTGGGAAGCGTAGTCGAGCGGCGTGACATCGACAAGCTAACTTGACGAGTGGACATCTGACGGTTACTTCGCTCACCGCAGAAAGTGCCATTCGAAGCGAAGTGAACCGGGAAAGGAGCGAGAAATGCCCGCCAATGATGTGAACGTGGTGCTCGTGCACGGCGCCTGGGCAGACGGGTCGAGCTGGAGCAAGGTGATTGGCCTTCTGAGGGCCGAGGGCATCAAGTCGCACGCGGCTCCGCTGCCGCTCACCTCTCTCGCCGACGACGTGGCGGCGCTTGATCGCACGCTGGAGCGGACCGGCGGCCCGGTCGTCGTTGTCGGCCATGCCTATGCCGGCGCCGTCATCGCCGCGACCCGCGATGAGAAAGTCCGATCCCTCGTCTACGTCGCCGCGCTCGCGCCAGATGAGGGCGAGACGGTCGCCGACGTATTCTATCGCGCCGAGCCGCATCCCAAGGCGCCGAAGCTCGCCCCCGACAGCCATGGCCTGATCTGGCTTCCCGACACGGCCTTCGCCGAGGCCTTCGCGCAGCATGCCTCCGCCGGGGAGCAGGCGGCGCTGGCGGCGGTTCAACGGCCGATCTCCACGGCCTGCATCGGCGTCAAGGTCGAGCGGCCGCTCTGGAGGGATCGGCCGAGCTGGTTTCTCGTGGCCGAGGAAGATCGCATGATCGCGCCCGATACCCAGCGCTTCATGGCAGCGAGGATGAAGGCGCGGGTGCGGTCGCACCCCGTCGATCACACCCCGATCGTCACCGCGCCCGGCGTCGTCGCGGACGTCATCCTCGATGCCGTGCATGGTGCAAATCCAGAAGGAGAAAGGCAATGACTGCCATCAGATATCGCTCCGCCAATGTGGACGGCCTCAGGGTCTTTTATCGCGAGGCCGGGACTGCCGATACCCCGGCGCTGCTGCTGCTCCATGGCTTTCCAAGCGCGAGCCACATGTTCCGGGATCTCATTCCGCGTCTGGCCGATCGTTTTCACCTCGTGGCCCCCGACCTGCCGGGCTTCGGCCAGTCGGACATGCCGGCGCGGAGCAGCTTCACCTACACCTTCGATCGCATCGCCGGCGTCATCGACCGCTTCACCGAGGTGGTCGGCCTGAAGCGCTTCGCCGTCTATGTCTTCGACTATGGCGCGCCGACCGGCTTTCGGATCGCCGCAAAGCATCCCGACCGCATCGCCGCGATCATCTCGCAGAACGGCAATGCCTACGAGGAGGGCTTGAGCGAGGGCTGGAACCCGATTCGCGCCTATTGGCAGGAGCCGTCGCAGGCCAATCGCGACGCCCTTCGCGCCTTCCTCACTCCGGAGACGACGCGCTGGCAATACACCCACGGCGTCCCCGACGAGACGGCGGTCTCCCCGGATGGCCTCTCCCTCGATAATTTCTATCTGGCGCGGCCCGGCGCCGATGAGGTCCAGCTCGATCTGTTCGGCGACTACAAAAGCAACGTCGCGCTCTACCCGGCCTTTCAAACCTACTTCCGCACCCACAAGCCCCCCTTCCTGGCGGTATGGGGCAAGAACGATCCGTTCTTCCTGCCGCCCGGTGCCGAGGCGTTCAAGCGCGACATTCCCAGCGCGGTGGTCCGCTTCCTCGACACCGGTCATTTCGCCCTGGAGACCCATGCCGCCGAGATCGCCGTGGCCATCCGCGATTTTCTCATCCGCTGAAGCTGCGTTGGTCATCGGGAGAGCCGCCCTCGGCCGTTGAGAGACAGGGAGAATCACATGCCCAAATCCGTAGCGATTGTCACCGGTGCCAGCCAGGGCATCGGACGTTCCACCGCAATCCGTCTCGCACGAGGCTTTTCCTCGATCGTCCTCGCCGCGCGCGACCGCGCCAACCTCGAGAAAGCAGCGGCCGCGGTGAAGGCGGCCGGCGCCGAGCCGCTCATCATCGATATCGATCTTTCCGAGGTATCGGCGGCAAAGCACGTCGTCGAACAGACGATCGCCGCCTTCGACCGGATCGACGCCCTGCTCAACATCGCCGGTGCGGTGCCGCAGATCGACCTTTTCGAGATGACCGACGAGCAATGGGAGGACGGCCTGGCGCTCAAGCTCCACGGTGCCCGTCGACTGACCATCGCCGCATGGCCGGCCTTGAGGAAGGCCAAAGGCTCGGTCGTGCTGATGTCGGGTAACTCGGCGCTGTTCCCCAAGGCACCATACGCGGCCGTGGGCACGATCAACGCGGCGATCGTGGCGCTCGCCAAGGCGTTCTCGGATCGCGGCATCGCTGATGGCATCCAGGTCAACAGCGTCTTGCCCGGTCCGGTGATGACTGGCCGTCGCCGCTCTTACCTCGCCCATTGGGCGCCGCTCCATAACATGTCCGTGGAAGCAGCGACCGAGAAATTTCCCCAGGAAGCCGGCATCGCGCGCTACGGCGAGCCCGAAGAGATCGCCGAGCTGATGGCATTCCTCGTGTCGCCAGGCGCTCGCTGGATGACGGGCTCGACGCTCCGGATGGATGGTGGCGAGGTCAAATCGATCTGAGCCCGCGGAAAACCCCGAGGGTTTTCTGCGGCTTTGAATTGGAGCGAGCGAAGGGATTCGAACCCTCGACCCCAGCCTTGGCAAGGTCGTGCGGACTGCTCTTATCGGCTGAATTCAAATGCTAATTCTGCTCTACCCGACGCTTGTGTCAGTGTCCTGCCAATGGTCAGGCACTAGAGACTTCGGTTCGCGCATTAGCGGGGCGCGGAAACCCGATCGCGAAACCACACCGCATCATTCACCGTGAGGTGGAGCGCCAGATTTGGGAAATTCGGGCATCGAGAATTGATACCTCCACCGGTTGAAATCGAGGCGCCAACGGCTAGTAGCCGCGATCGCGGTCAACGAGGTTATGGAGCGGCTCGCCGCGCTGATGCCGTCGGATGTTCGCGAGCAGCACCTCGGCCGCCGTCTCCGCCTGAGTGGTGGCGCCCACATGAGGCGTTACCAGGACACGCGGATGTCTCCAGAAGGCATGCTTGGCGGGCAGCGGCTCCGACTCGAAGACATCGAGAACCGCAGCGGAAATCTGGCCGCGATCGAGTGCCCACAGCAAATCGGACTCGAGGAGGTGGCCGCCGCGCCCGGCATTGACCAGGCCGGCTCCCCTCGGCAGCGCGGCAAAAGTCTCGGCATTGAGGATGCCGCGCGTCGCCGCCGTGAGCGGCAGCAGGCAGACCAGTATGTCGCTGTGGGCGAGGAACGGCGCCAGGCCCTCGCGACCCGCGAAGCAATCGACGCCATCGAGCCGGGTGGGCGTTCTCGCCCAGGAGACCAGAGGAAATCCCAGACTTGCCAGGCTGCCGAGCACAGCCTTGCCGAGCACGCCACGACCCATCACGCCGACGCTTCGCGCACTCGGCAATACCATCGGCAGCGCCCGCCAGCGCTCCTCGCGTTGCTGGGCAATGTACTCGATCAGGTTCCGGTGCAGCGCCAGCACCGCCATGGTGACATAGCCGACCACGCCGGCGACGATGCCGGGCTCGACCATCCGTGCCACGGGGATCCGGTCCGGGATGGTGGAGAGATCGAGCTGATCGACGCCCGCGCCCACGGAGAAGATGGCCTGCAGATTCGCAAGCCCGGCGAGGAGCCTCGGCGGAAGCTTCCACGCCACGACATAGCGGATCGCGTGTGCATCTCCGATGTCGGGCCAAACTCGGAAGGGAAGATCCGGGGCAAGCTCGAGGAAGAGGCGCGCCCACTTACGCCCGCGCTCGACCTCCCCGACATAGAGGACGCTCATACGCCCGGGCCGAAGCGCGCGATGTGAAAGGGATCGATCGGCGTGCTGGTCTTTCCAGTGTCGATCAGCTCGGCCATGACGTCGCCCACTCCTGGTCCGAGCTGGAATCCGTGACCGCAGAAGCCAAAGGCGTAGAAGAGCCCCGCCACTTTGCTGCTGGGGCCAATGACGGGTATGTCGTCCTCGAAATAGCCCTCGATGCCGCTCCAGGTGCGGATGACACGCAAAGCGGCCAGGGCCGGCACCACGCGCCGTACATGGGGCAGTTGATGCAGCGTGTTCGCGGGATCGACATAAGCGCGGCGGATGTCGGCAAAGGCGGGGCCGCGCAGCCCGCCGCCGAAGACGATGTTGCCGCGCCGGACCTGGCGGAGGTAGACGCCCTCCGCCGCGACCCGCGAGAAGACGCCGACCACGGGCTCGAGGGTGTAGGGTACGGGCTCGGTCACCGCCATCTGCGGCCCGCGCGCCACCAGCGGCACCGCCTCGCCGAAGCCGGCGGACAGCAGCCCGCCCCAGGCACCGGCGGAGATCTGCACCAGCGGCGCGCGGAACCGGCCGGCGACGCTGGTCTCCACCAGAAAATCCTCGCTGGACTTCTCGACGGCCAGCACCTCGGTGTTTTCCAGCACGACGGCGCCGGCGCGCCGCGCGGCGCGCGCGAAGGCCGGCGCCGCCAGCCGCGGATTGGCGTGGCCGTCGGTCGGCGAATAGGAGCCCGCCACCGCGTCCGACGAGAGGAAGGGGAAGCGGGCGCGCAACGCGTTGCCGCTGAGGATCTCGAGCGCCAGCCCATAGTCGCGGACGTCGCGCGCATGCGCCTCCAGCGCCCCGACCTCCTCCGCGCGAAAGCAGACGCGAAGGTGGCCGCTGGGCAGGAATTCCGCATCCTCGCCCAGCAATTCCGGCAGCCGGCCCCAGATGGCGCGCGAGCGGTTGGCGAGGGGGAGCTGCGGAAGAAAGCGGCCTTGCCGGCGCACATTGCCGAAATTGGTTCCGCTCGCGTGCTGGCCGATGAGGTCGCGTTCCAGCAGGATGACGGAACGGCCGCGCCGACGCAGGAAGAAGGCGGTCGCCGCGCCCATCAGGCCGCCGCCAACGATCACGATATCCGCCGCTTGCGAACTCATGGCGCCGGCATCGTCGCGATCGGCAACGGCTTCACCGGCGCCTGGCCGCGCAGCCGGCCGACCTGCTCGACCGGGATCTTCAGCGCGGCAGCCAGTACTTCCGCCGCGGCGAGCCCGCAATAGCGGCCCTGGCAGCGACCCATGCCGACGCGGCTGAATGCCTTGGCTCGATTGAGCTCCGATGCGCCGAGCTCGCCAGCGCTGCGGCGCAGCTCACCGGCGGTGATCGCCTCGCAGCGGCACACCAGGATGGAATCGGGCAAGTCCGCAGCCAAATGCGCCGGCCAGGGGAAGGCCCGTTCCAGACCTTGCCGGAACCGCGCCAAGGTGTGCAAGCCGCACCGCAGCCTGTGAACCTCTTCCGGCGGGACGGCGTGGCCGAGATCGACCAGCGTCGCACAGGCCGCAAGGCGCCCGGCCCGCTCCGCGGCATCGGCGCCCAGGACGCGGGCGCCGTCACCGGCGATATAGACGCCCTCGACGGAGGTGCGGCCGTCCGGATCCGTCTGCAGCAGCCATTGCCGCGCCACGGGATCGAAGGCGAACTCGCAACGCGCGAGGTCGGCAAGCTGAGTCTCCGAGCGCAGCCCGTAGCCAGTACCGACCGCGTCGCACTCGATGCGTCGGGAGCGCCCCCGCCGATCGCGCACCAGTACCGCGGCCGCGCACGCCGCCGCGTTCTCGATCGCGACCGGCGTCACTCCGGTCAGCACCGGAACGCCGTGCGCGGCGAGCCAAGCGCTGTAGTAGAGCCCCTTGGCGAGCATGCCGGGCCGCGCCGCCAGCGCCGGAAGGGCGCCAATGCGCCGGGCGAAGCGCGAGGTGTCCAACACCGCCGCCGGCCGCACGCCGGCCTTCGCATACTGATAAGCGACGAGGTAGAGCAGTGGTCCGGTACCGAGGAACACCGGGCGCGCGCCGATGGCGCAGGCCTGCGCCTTCAGCGCGATCTGCGCACCGCCCAGGCTGTAGACGCCGGGCAGGGTCCAGCCCGGCACCGGCATGATCCGGTCGGTCGCCCCCGCCGCCAGGATCAACGCATCGAAGCGCAGCGCCTCGCTCCGCTCGCCGCTGAGCACATGCGCGACGCCATCATAGATGTTCCATGCCAGGCTCTCGGGCCGATAGTCGATGCGCGGGCCGAGGGCGGCGAAGTCGCGATGCAGCGCCTGGGCTTTGCCGGCCTCGAAGCCATAGAGCTCGGCGGCGCGCCGCCGAAACTGCCGCGGCTGGCGGCGGTAGATCTGGCCGCCGCCCATCCGTCCCTCATCGATCACCACCGGCCGCAGGCCCGCCGCCACCAGCCGCTCCGCCGCCCGCACGCCGGCCGGGCCGGCGCCAACCACGATCACCGCGGGCTCGGCCATGCCGCCTCGCGCGTCACGATCCGCAAGCCGGCGGCAACCTCGGTGGTGCAGGCGCGAAGCCGACCGCCCTCCGATGTCCAGACCCAGCAATCCTGGCACGCGCCCATCAGGCAGAAGCCGGCGCGGGCGCCGTCGCCGAACTCGCTCTCGCGCAATCGAATGCCATTGGTCAGCAACGCGACCAGGAGCGTATCGCCTTCCAGCGCGTCGATCATGGCGCCGTCCACCTCCAGGCGCACCGTCGCGCGCTCCCGCTCGCCGACCCGGCGGAACAGGCCGCTGCTGTCATTGCCTGTCTGCATGGCGCCGATAGCCTTCCATCCGCCAGGCACCCATGTCCAATTGGCTTTCGATCTGCTTATATAAGTCGCGATTATGGGGTGATCGGATGAACGCCCGACAACTCGAGGTTTTTCGCGCCATCATGCGCTGCGGCACGCTTACGAGCGCCGCCAAGGCGCTCGGCGTCTCCCAGCCCGCCCTCAGCCAGATCCTGCTGCACACCGAGGACGAGCTCGGCTTCAAGCTGTTCAAGCGCCTCAAGGGGCGCCTGGTGCCGACGCCGGAGGCGGACCAGCTGTTTCCCGAGGCCGACCGGCTGTTCCGCGAGCTCGACAATCTCCGGCGCTTCGCGGGCGACCTGAAAGGCGGCAAGGGCGGCACGGTGCGGGTCGCCGCCTCCGCGCCACCGGCGCTTTCCCTGGTGCCCCGCGCGCTCGGCGCGTTCCGCGTCGCCCGGCCCGGCGTGCGGCTGCGCACCTACGTGGTTCCCGTCGCCGTCATTGTGGACATGCTGGAGCGGGGCGATATCGATCTCGGCGTCGCCATGAACGACACGCCGATGCCGCTCGTCGATACCGAGGTCATCGGGCGCAGCGAGGTGGTGTGCGTGCTGCGGGCCAACCACAAGCTCGCGGGCCGGAAGACGATCACGGCCGGGGATCTGCAGGGCGAGACTGTCATCTCCTACCACCGCAACAATCTGCAGGGGATGCTGATCGACCGCGCCTTTGCTCGGGACGGCGGCGAACTGCGGCGGGACGTGGAGATCGACGTCTCCATCATCGCATTGTCCTTCGTCCAGCAAGGCATCGGGGTAGCATTGGTGGACGGGCTCCTGCCGTGGAGCAGCTTTCCCGGCCTGGTCAGCCGCCCGTTCCGCCCCGCCATATCCTTGCCGCTGACGCTGCTGACCAGCAGTCGCCGCCCGCTGTCCCGCAACCACGATCTGCTGCGCCAGCACCTGCGCGCGGCGGTGCGCAACTATGGTGCGGATCCCGCCGCGCCCGGCATGCTGGTGCCCGTCTAGATTCCGCGGCTTTGCCGCATTTTCTTTGCCGAACCGGTGTCCGCTTCGGGGAAAATGCTCCGGCCCTCGCACATAAGTCCGACTTATCGGAAGCCACCGATTCCGTCTTGGACAGACGCGCCCCGGCGCCGTGACACTTCCTGCGGATATTTTGCTGCGGAGCTGGCATGGCTTGGCGGATCGGCGTCGATATCGGCGGGACCTTCATCGATTTCTGCCTGCACGACGAGCTGACCAACGAGCTGCATTCCCTGAAGGTCCTCACCACCCCCGACGAGCCCGGCCGGGAAGTGATGGACGGCATCGCGTTGCTGCAGCGTCGCCACGGCATGATCCCCGCCGATGTCAGCAGCTTCGTGCATGGCACGACGGTGGGCATCAACACGGTGATCCAGCGCAAGGGCGCACGGCTCGCCCTGCTGGCGACCGCCGGATTCGAGGACGTGGTCGAGCTTGGTCGCCTGCGCCTGCCGGACATGTACAGCCTGTTCTGCGCCCGACCCGATCAGCTCGTCCCGCGCGACCGCGTCTTCGGCATCCCCGGACGGATCCTGTCCGACGGCAGCGAGCAGGCGCCGCTGGACAAGGCGGCGGTGCGGCAAGCGGTGGCCCGCGCCCGCGCCAAAGGCGCGGAGGGCGTCGTCATCGCCTTCCTCAACGCCTATCGCAACCCCGCCCATGAGCGGGCGGCAAGAGCGATCGTCCAGCGCGAGGCGCCGGACCTTTTCACCTTCTGCTCCGCCGATGTCTGGCCCGTCATCCGCGAATACGAGCGCAGCAGCACCGTGATCCTGAACGGCTACGTGCATCCGCGCGTCGCCCGTTATCTGCAGTCGCTGGAAACCGCTCTGCGAGAGCGCGGCGTCACCGCGCCGCCGATGATCACCAAATCGAACGGTGGCGTCATGAACGTCGCCCTCGGCAAAACCGCCTGCGTCAACGTTCTGCTCTCCGGCACCGCCTCCGGCGTGATGGGGGCCGCGTTCCTCGCCCGCCAGGCCGGCATCGCCAATGTCCTGACGCTCGATATCGGCGGCACCAGCGCCGACGTGGCGCTGGTGGTCGACGGCCAGCCGCAGTTCGGCATGGGCGAGACGATCGGCGAATTCCCGCTCTATGTGCCGTCGGTCTCCGTCAGCTCCATCGGCGACGGCGGCGGCTCCATCGCCTGGGTGGACGGGTTCGGCGTGCTGAAGGTCGGGCCGGAAAGCGCGGGCTCGGTGCCCGGCCCCGCCTGCTACGGCCGCGGCGGCGAGCGCGCGACCATCACCGACGCGATGGTGGTCTGCGGCTTCCTCGGCCACACACCCCTCGCCTACAGCTCGGTCAGCATGGATCGCGCGAAGGCGGTCGCCGCGGTGGATCGCCTTGCCCGGCAGCTCGGCCGTGGCCTGCGCGAGACGGCGGCGGCGATCATCGAGGTGGCGATCTCCGGCATGTTCGTCGAGGTGAATAAGCTGATCGCCCGCCATGGCGTCGATCCCCGCGACTTCGCCCTGATGCCGTTCGGCGGCGCCGGTCCGATGCTGGGCTGCCTGCTGGCTCGGGAGCTCGACATCGACCGGGTGATGATCCCGCGCCGGCCGGGGGTGGTATCCGCGCTCGGCGGTCTGATCGCCGACGTGAAGAACGACTTCATCCGTACCATCTTCATCGACGCCACGCTGGCGGCGGCAACATCGGTGCGCGACGCCTTCGCCGCGCTGCGCGCGGAGGCGGAGCACTGGCTGCGCCGAGACCAGGGGTTTCGCGGGCCCGCCGTCTGCACGCTCTCGGCCGATATGAGCTATCGCGGACAGTCGTTCGAGATCGAGGTACCGCTTGAGCCAGGCTGGGTGGATGCCGGCAACATCGACGCGATCATCGCGGCTTTCCATCGCCGGCATGCGCTGATCTACGATTTCAGCGACGAGGCGGCGGCGGTGCAGATCGTCAACCTGCGCCTGGTGATCGCCGGCGCCACCCAGCATCCGGAATTCGTCCCCCTGCCCAGGGCCGCTGGCGAGCCGCGGCCGGAGGAGCAGGTCGAGGTCTGGCACGACGGCGCGCTGCGCAGCGTGCCGCTCTATCTCCGCGACGCGCTTCAGCATGGCCATGGCATTCACGGCCCGGCGGTGATCGCCCAGGAGGACACGACGATCTGCATTCCCGCCGGCTTCGCCGGATCCGTCGATGCGCATGGCAATCTGCATCTGCGCCGGGACGGCCGCGAGGACCGGCCATGAGCATCGATAAGGTCACCTTGCAGGTCCTGGCCAACCATGCGCGCGCGGCGGCAGAGAACATGGCCTACACGCTCTACCGCACCGCACACTCCACCTTCGTGAAAGAGACCCAGGACTTCACGGTGATGCTGACCGATCCCGCCGGCATGACCGTCGCGGTGCCGATGGATCTCGGCGCCACCTGGTATCCCGGCATCAGCTACGGCCGCGCCATCGCCATGATCCCCGGCTACGAGCCCGGCGATATCGGCTTCACCAACGACCCCTACAGCGGCTTCCTCGCCACCCACGCGCCCGACCTGCACATGTGGAAGCCGATCTTCCACGAGGGGAAGATCGTCTGCTTCGCCGGCGGCCACATCCACAACACCGACATGGGCGGCGCGGTGCCCGCCAGCCTGTCCCGCTCGCTGACGGAGATCCATCAGGAGGGCGTCCGCTTTCCGCCGATGAAGCTCTACCGCGCCGGCGCGCTGAACGACGACGTGCTGCGCATCATGCTGCTGAACGTACGCAAGCCGGAGCAGAACCTGGGCGACCTCAAGGCCTTCGTCGGCGCCTTGAATACCGGAGAGCGCAAGGTGCGCGCGATGCTGGCCAAGTTCGGTGCCGGGTGCTTCAGGGAGGGCCTGGCGGGGCTGCTGGATTATGCCGAGCACCAGGCGCGTGAGATTTTGCGCTCGATTCCAGACGGCGAATATTTCTTCGCCGACTATGCCGACGAGGATGGGGTCAACGGCAATCCCTGCCGCCTGGCCCTGACGCTGCGTATCGTGGGCGACAGCGCGACCCTGGATTTCACCGGCAGCGATCCGCAACTAGGCTCCGCTCTCAACGTCCCCACCGGCGGCGATCCGCGCCACACGCTGCTGCTGGTCGGCGTCTACTACGTGCTCTACACGCTCAATCCGCAGCTCCTGCTGAACGCCGGCCTGACCCGCCCGTTCACCTGCATCGCGCCGGAGGGCACGGTGCTGAATCCGATGTTTCCCGCCGCCGTCGGGATGCGCAGCCTCACCTGCGGCCGATTGCGCAGCCTTATCTTCGGCGCCTTCAGCCAGGCGATCCCGGAGCGGATGCCGGCGGCGCCCGCCGGCTCCAGCTCCATCATGAACGTGATGACGACGGACAACCGCACACGCCGCACGGTCCTCGCCGCCATCGACCCGATCGTCGGCGGCGGCGGCGGCATGCCGCATCGGGACGGCTCCAACGGATCGGGCGCGGACGCCGCATATCTCCGGAACACGCCGGTGGAGATCACCGAGGCCGAGGTGCCGATCCAGATCCTGCGCTACGGGCTGCTGCCGGATTCCGGCGGGCCCGGGCGCTGGCGCGGCGGTCTGGCCACGGCGCTCGACTTCAAGGTCTTCGCGCCCAATACGCGCGTGACGGCACGCAACCGCGACCGCTCGCGCTTTCGCCCCTGGGGCGTGCTGGGCGGAGAAGCTGGCGAGCCCTCGAACTTCATCCTCAATCCCGGCACGCAACGGGAAAGAATCCTCGGCAATACCGATATCCTGGTGGCCGAGCCCGGCGACGTCATCCATATCCATTCCCCCGGCGGCGGTGGCCGCGGCAGTCCGCTCGACCGCGAGCCAGCGCACGTGCTGCTCGATGTCGAGCGCGGCTATGTGTCCGCGCGTTCCGCCGAGGCCCGCTACGGCGTGGTGATTCGGAACGGCGCCATCGACGCAGCGGCCACCGGCTCCCGGCGTGCCGGGATGCGTCCGGCGCAGGGCAACGGGCATTTCGACTTCGGTCCCGAGCGCATCGCCTTCGAGGCGATCTGGACGCGTGCGAACTATAGCGCGCTGACCGGAATCCTCGCGGACTTGCCCGTGCACTGGCGCTTCTTCGTCAAGACCAAGATCTTCGAGCTGATGCGCGATGGTGCGGCGGGATCGAACGAGAACTCCGTCTACCGCGCCTTCGAGGCGTTGAGGGAGACCTACCCCGAGATCGTCACCTGAGGCGGCGGGGGAGATTGCCCGAGGGAGGAAGCCAACGCGGAATCAACCGGCACACCGTGCCGGATCATGGTCACGAGAGGCTTGAATTATGGCTCCAGCATCGTCGATCTCGTCATCCATCCGCGAGGCGCTAAGCTTCATGGAAGCGAACTTCGCAGAGCCGCTGACGCTGGCGCAGCTGGCGCGCCTGTCGAACCTCAGCGTATTTCGCTTCGCCACCGTCTTCCGCCGCGAGGTGGGCCTCCCCCCGCACAAGTATCTCTGCCGGCTGCGGGTCAGCCACGCGCAGTCGCTGCTGCGGCAAGGCACGTCGCCGGCGACGGTGGCGATGGATTCCGGCTTCTTCGACCAGAGTCATCTCTGCCGCCACTTCAAGCGACTGTGCGGCGTGACCCCCGGCCAGTTCGCGGCAACCATCCGCGGCTCGAACCGGCGCACGACTTTCGAAGCTCCGCCGCCGGAGGCTCGCGCATGAGGCATTGGGCAATTCGGCCTTCGCTGGTCAATGCCTTCCCGCGGCTTTCCGACCTTTCTCGACGCTGCATTTCGCAGCGAGCTGCAACGCCGGATACATCCGGTCTATCGCCGCGACGTCGGCGCGTGTTTCTTCGATGATCCAGTCGCGGATGTCCGCGGTCGCCGACCGGACCGGCCTGTCGCGGCTGTTGACGAGATGGCAGAGGCGCCCGGTGACGATCACGTCGCTGGCGGCCGGGACCAGCGAACCCGTGCGCAGCCAATGCGAAACCACGTTCACCCATCCGAGCGCCACCCCCTGACCCAGCAGCGCGGCCTGAACCACGATCGCGTAGTCGGAGAAGATCAGGGAGTTGGCAGCGACGGCGGCCTTGCTGGTGCCCGCCCCGAAGGAGAACAGGCTCGACCAGTCAGGCTGCGCCTTGTTGAGGTTGATGATGGTCTTGGCGCCGAGATCGCTGCGGTCGTCGGGCTTTGTCATCTCCTCGCGATAGGCGGGGCTGCATATCGGCAGGAGGATCTCCGGCATGATCAGGACCGCCTGATGCCGCGCATCGTCGCCGTCGACGAACCGCATTCCGAGATCGACATCGTCTACCTGTCCGCCGAGCGGTCCGGCCAGCAGCTGGAAGCGCAGATCCACGGACGGAAATTCCCGCTGCAGCTTGTTCATCCGCGGCATCAGCCAATGCGTCGTGAACGCGGTCGACACCGACAAGGTCACGGTTTCCGTACCGGTGCGGCGCGCCTCGATTTCCCGCACCGCGGTCTCGATGCCGCGAAAGCCGTCAGAGATCCGCTGGTACAGGAGCTGGCCATCCTCCGTCAGCACCAGCCCCGTCGGCGTGCGCTGAAACAGCATCACGCAAAGTCGGTCCTCCAGCCGGGCCAGCATCCGGCTTACGGCCGGTTGCGTGACGTTGAGCTCTTCCGCCGCCTTGGAAAAGTTTCCGCGGCGGGCCGCCGCCTCGAACACGAAGAGCGCGTTCATCGAGGGCAATGTCTTGCGCAAGTACGACATTACATATTGTTATGACAAACGAAACAATTCCGCAATTGTCCGGAGTTCATGCGGTTTGGTCTGCTGGCTCGATGAAGCGGGATCGAGTGCGTCTGGCCTGGTCCTTCGCCGAGAGCGCGCGAGCCGATTCGACGTCGCGAGAACCCGCCAAACGCACCGCTAAAACCCTGTTTTCAACAAATATTCGGCCGCGCTGGCGACGGCAAAGCATGTCCGGGCCGGGCGGGCGTGCAGCCCGCCCGCCCGGGCCATCAAACGAACGACGCCGCACATTTCCGCGCGCCATCAGCATTACATTGGAGGCCGGGCGGGGAAGTTCCGCCCGGCCGATGTTCATCATCGATCGGCCCATGTGATGACCGTCGCCCGCTCGATCTCGCCTGGCATTCGCGCCACCCTCAGCTTCATGGAGGTGAATTTCGCGGAGTCGCTGTCGCTCACTCAGCTCGCGCGCATGTCGAACCTCAGCGTGTTTCGTTTCGCCACGGTCTTCCGCCGCGAGGTGGGCCTCCCTCCGCACCAGTATCTCTGCCGGCTGCGGGTCAGACACGCGCAGCGGCTGCTGCGGCAGGGCACATCGCCGGCGATCGCCGCGATGGAATTGGGCTTCTTCGACCAGAGCCACCTGTGCCGGCACTTCAAGCGGGTCTGCGGCGTTACCCCCGGCCAGTTTGCGGCAACGATCCAGTGAGCGCCTCGCGCTGGACGCTTCGTGATCTACGCGCGGCCGATCTTGGGGCTGCGCACCGCCTGTCTCTGGCGATTTCCTGGCCGCATCGGCTCGAGGATTGGCGGCTGTTACACATGCTCGGAACCGGGCTCGTCGCGGTTGATGCCGCGGGCGAGATCCTCGGCACCGCGATGTGGTGGTCCAGCGGCGCGGAGGCGGGAACGCTCGGCATGGTTCTGGTCGCACCGGCACAGCAGGGGAAAGGCGTCGGCCGCGCGCTCACCCAGGCGGCGATCGGCAGCACCGGCCGGCGCGCGCTCATGCTCAACGCGACCGAGGCCGGCCTCCGGCTTTACGACTTGCTCGGCTTCCGCGCCGCTGGCGCGGTCCGCCAGCACCAGGGGCGCCTTGTAACGCCGCCGCGACCGACCACGGTCTCGGCGCGGCCGTTCGAAACCGCCGATAGCGCGACACTGACCGCACTGGACGCTGCCGCCTTCGGCGCTCCACGCGCGGCGCTCCTCGATCACCTGCTGCGGATCGGCCATGCCGTGGTGCTGGAGACCGTCGACGGCGTCAGCGGCTTCGCCATCCGCCGTGCGTTCGGGCGCGGACAGGTGATCGGCCCGCTGGTTGCCGCCAACGAGGAGGATGCCATCGCCCTGGTCGCCGCGATCGCGGCGCCGGGTCTTCTGCGCGTCGATATTCCAGCGGAAGCGACGCGTCTTGCGGGTTGGCTGAGCGATGCCGGATTGCCCTGCATCGACAGTGCGACGACCATGCTGTGCGGCGCATGGCCGGAACGGTCGCTGCGCCCGCGCGGCTTCGCGCTGGTGAGCCAGGCCCTGGGCTAGGGGCGCGTCTCATGCGCCTGCGCCATTGCTGCCAGGCTCGGAAAGCGGAAATCGTAGCGGGCGCCGTCCGGCGGTGGCATGGTCGCGCCCCAGCCCCCCTTGTCATGGCGCCGATCGATCCACGCGGATGCGAGGCCGAACCGCTTCGCCGGCGCGTGGTCGTGGAACAGGCTTTGCGCGGTGTGAAGGATGTCGCCCTTCGCGTATCCGAGCTTGGCCAGGTGATCGAGCATGTATTGGAAGTTCGCTGGATTGGGCTTGTAGGAACCCACATCCTGCGCGGTGTAAACCGCGTCGAAATCGACACCGAGCCGCCGGTTGCTGCCCTTGAAGCTCTCGCGATCCACGTTCGAGAGGATCACCAGCTTGTAGTGCCGCTTCAGGTACTGCAGGGCTGACTGCGAGTCCGGGAAGACCGGCCAGTTCGGCACCGAGGCGCCGAAGCATCGGTGCGCCTCCTCATCCGCCGGAACGCTCCAGTCCCGCGCCAGCCGGCGATGCACCGTGGCCAGCAGTTCCGAATAGACCATGCCCGGCGTCTCCGCTTCTTGCGCGGACTCGTGCCGGGCGAAAGTCTCCAGCACGGCGTCGCGCGGAAGATCGAGCCGCCCCTGCCGCAGCAGCGGCTGCAGCGCGGCGTGGATGCCGCTTTCCCAGTCGATCAGGGTGCCGTAGCAGTCGAAGGTGAGGACACGGAAGTCGGTGAGCTTCATGTCGGGATCTCCGGATGGATCACAATGGCTGAAACATGCTGGTGTCAGTTTCCTGCCGCCCACCAGGCGAGATCGGCGAAGGAGGTTTCGCCGTCCCAGGCGGACAGGATGCGCTCGCCAATGAGCGGACCGAACTTGAACATCTGCCCGTCGCAATTGGTCACCACGATGCGGCGCCCCCTGTGCTCAAGCCGGAAGCGGCAACTCTCATCCATCACGTAGTAGCCCGCCTGCAGGCGGAGCGGCCGATACGCCGCGGCGTCGCGCAGATAGGGGCCGAAATCCTCGATGACGCGCCAGCCAAAATCGAGCGCCGCTTCGAAGCCGTCGGAGGGCCTGCCGGGGCGCCGCTGCTCGCCGGAACCGAATTTGAGTCCGGTGCCGGCGCGCGGCGGCAGCGTGTAGACGCCCTGATCGCCCAAGACCACCAGCGCCGGCCCTGCGGCCCAGCTCTCCCGATAGGCGGGCGGCGCGTCCACATAGCAGAGCGTCTGCCGCCAGACCGGCAGCGCGCCATAGTCCGCCGGCAGGAGATCCGGCAGCCAAGCGCCGGCGGCCACCACCACGAGGTCGCCGTCGAGCACCCGCCCGTCCGCCAGGCGCAGGCTGCCGGCGCTCGCATCCACCGCCACTGCCCTCGTCTGCTCCAGGATCTCGGCGCCGCGGTCTCTGACGCTTCGCGCGAGATCGCCCATGATGCGGTCGGCGAAGAGCGGCCCGCCCGCCGCCAGCACGCCGCGCGCGTGAGAGGGCAGGTCGAGGTGCGGGCAGAGCCGCGCGAGCGCGCCCGCATCGAGCATTTCATGGGCGATCTGCAGGCGCCCGAAGGTCTTTGCGGTCTCGTCGGCGTAGTCACCGAGCCGCAGCGAGACAGCGAGCGCGCACGATGGCGCGTAATGCTCGACGCCGAGCTCCCGCCAGAGATCGCGCCAGGCCTCGAAGGCGAGCGCCACCATCCGCGTATAGCCCTCCGCCGCGCCGTAGTGAAAGCGGATCATGCGGTGCTGATCTGAGGAGGCGGCGCGCGGGTTCGGCACCTCGCCCTGCTCGATCAGCGTGACGCGGTGGCCGCGGCGGAGCGACGCGCGGGCGACGGAGAGTCCGACGATGCCCGCGCCGATCACGAGAATACGCGACACCGGCAGAGATCCGATCGCCGCCTAGAGGACCATGCAGAGCCGCAGCGCGTCATAGATCGCGCCGTGGACATTGCGGCTGGTGACGGCATCGCCGATGCGGTGCAGCTCGAATTTCCCGTTCGCGGGACGGCTCGGCTGCTGCGCGCGACCGGCGAGCAGCGCCTCGATGTCGGTGACGCCGTCGTTGAGGGAGCGCCCCCGGAGTATCGCGAAGATCTCGTCCACCGGCACCGTCCCGTGCTCGATCACCACCTGGGATGCCGTAAGCTCCATCTCGGTGCCGGTGAGCTCGTGTTTGAAGGTGGCGACCAGGCGGTTGCCGCTCGTGCGCACGCCGGTGAGCTGATGGTCGATAGTGACGCGGACGCCGTTCTGGGCGAAGCGCTTGCGGTAGACCACCCGCGCCGAATACTCCATCTCGAGGCCGACATTGTCATCGATGGTGACGAACTGCACGTCGCGGCCATGCTCCGCCAGGTGCAGGGCGCAGGACACCGCCTGGTGGCGGCCAGTGCCGTCATAGACGATCACGTCGTCCTTCGCCCGCGTGCCGTCGCCGAGGATGTCCCAGACGCTGACGCAGTGCTCGGCACCGTTCAGCCAGTCCATGTCGGGAATGCCGCCGGTGGCGACGATCACCGCGTCCGGATGCTCGGCGACGACGTCGTCGGCCTCGGCGAAGGTGTTGAGGCGCACCTCGACGCCCAGGCGCTCGAGCTCCGCCACGCGCCAGTCGACGATGGCGATCAGGTCACGCCGCCAGGTGGCGCGAACGGCGGTGAGGAGCTGGCCGCCGAGCTTCGCCGCCGCCTCGAACAGCACCACCTTGTGGCCGCGCTCGGCGGCGACCCGTGCCGCCTCCAGCCCGCCGGGTCCACCGCCCACGACGACGACCTTGCGGCCGGGCGCAGCGGATTTCTGGATGATCTGCGGCAGCGTCTCCTCCCGCCCGGTGGCGGGATTGTGGATGCAGTGCGTCTTCTTATACATGCAGTAGGAGGCACCGACGCAGGGACGGATGCGGTCCTCCTCACCGCGCGCCAGCTTGTTGACGATCTGCGGATCCGCCATGTGGGCGCGGGTCATCGCCACCATGTCCAGCAGCTTCTCGCTGATCGCGTGGCGCGCCGTCGCGATGTCGGGAATGCGCGCGGCATGGAAGACCGGCAGCCTGGTCTCGCGCTTGAAGGCACCCACCGGCTTCAGGAAGGGCGCGATCGGCTGCGACATGCCGGGCATGTTGTGCTCGGCGAGCGCGAGGTCGGTGTCCATACGGCCGAAGATGCAGTTGAAGAAATCGATCCGCCCCTCGCGCTCGAAGATGCGGGCGATCTTCAGGCATTCCTCGAAATCGATGCCGTCCTCGATGCCCTCGTCGACGACGAAGCGGATGCCCACCAGAAAATCGTCGCCGACCCGGCGGCGGATCTCCTCGTGCACCATCAGGCCGAAGCGGGCGCGGTTCTCGGTCGAGCCGCCGAAGCCGTCACTGCGCTGATTGGTGCGCGGCGAGAAGAACTGCCCGATCAGATGGCCGCCGGTGACGGTCTCGATCCCGTCGAGACCGCCCTCCTTGCAGCGCAGCGCCGCCGCGCCATAGGCCTTGACGATGCGGTCGATGTCGTGGCGATCCATCACCCGCGGGATGTTGCGATGCCGGGTCTCGCGGATCGCCGAGGGTGCCAGCGTCGGCAGCCAGTTCATGACGGTGGCGTCCGCGCGCCGGCCGAGATGGGAGATCTGGCACATCAGCGCCGCGCCCTGGCGGTGAACCCGCTCCGAGAAGGTCTGAAAATAGGGAATGATCTCGTCGGTGGCGACGTTGAGCTGGCCGCCGCCCCAGCTCGAATCCGCGATCGACCATGGAGGAGCCGCCGAACATGGTGAGCGCCAGGCCGCCGCTCGCCTTCTCCTCGTGATAGCGCTGGTAGCGTTTCCTTCGGCAGGCCGCCATCGTCCAGCGTCGCGGCGTGGCTGGTGCTCATCACGCGGTTGCGCAGCGTCAGGCCCTTGATCTGCAGCGGCTGCAGCAGCGGATCGTTCTTGCGGGTGGGCGCCGCACCGGCGGTGCCCGATGATGGCAGCGTGGTCATGACATACCTTTCATTCGACACTTGCGGCGAGCGGGGTCCGCGGCTCGGGCGCCAGCGCGCGCTCCGGCTGCATCTCCAGCAATTCGGCTTCGGTACGGTGGCACAGTATCTCGGCACCCTTCGATAGATGCCGTAGCGGCGGCGGCTCGCGATCGCAGACGCCGCCGATGTGCATAGCGCAGCGGTTGAAGAAAGCGCAGGCACGCGCCGCGGCCGGCCCGATCGGGGCGACGGCCGCGGCCTCCGCCAGATGTGTCTCGCTGACGCCCTCGAGCCAGCCGGTGCGCAGCTCTGGCACCGAGGAGATCAGCAGATCCGAATAGGGGTGCAGCGGCGGGCGCAGCACCGCCTGGCGACTGCCGAATTCCACCATCCGCCCGGCATAGAGGATCATGATCTGGTCGCAGATCGCGCGCACCGTCGAGAGATCGTGGCTGATGAACAGATAAGCGACGCCAAGCTCCCGCCGCAGCTCCGCCAGCAGATCCAGGATCGCGGCACCGACCACGGTATCGAGCGCCGAGGTCACCTCGTCGCAGAGGATCAGGCCGGGCTCGGCGGCAAGCGCACGCGCCAGGTTCACCCGCTGCTTCTGTCCGCCCGACAGCTCGCTCGGATACCGGGTCGCGAGCCGCGCCGGCAGCCGCACCATGTCCAGCAGCGCCACCACCCGCTTGCCCAGCGCGGCGCCGCCGAGCCCGTGATAGAAGGCCAGCGGCCGGCCGAGAATGCGCTCGACGGTGCGCGCGGGGTTGAGCGCCGTATCCGCCATCTGAAAGACGATCTGGACACGGCGGAGCTGCTCGCGCGTGCGCCCGGCAACGGTCGGGGGCAGCGCTTTCCCGTCGAGCCGCAGGGTACCGCGCGCCGCCGGCAGCAGGCCGGCGATGACATGGGCCAGCGTGCTCTTGCCGCAGCCGGATTCGCCGATCACCCCCAGCACCGATCCCGGCAGGATCGAGAATTCGACGTCGCTCAGCACCGGCACCGCCGGCATGCCCTGCCCGTCCGTCCTGCCATAGCCGGCGACGAGGCCTCGCACGTCCAGCAGCGCCGCCGGCGCGACGCCCGTCAGACCGGCGGGCGGCAGGGCGCGGCGGACCGGCTCGGCCGCTGCCAGCAGGCTCCGCGTGTAGGCGTGGCTGGGTGCGGTCAACAGCCGCTCGGTGGCGCCCACTTCCTGGATCTCTCCGTCGCGCAGCACGATGATCCGGTCGGCCATCTGCGCGACCACCGCGAGATCGTGCGAGACGTAGATCGCGGTGATCTGGCGCTCGCGCACCACCTGCTTGAAGGCGCGCAGCACCTCGATCTGCGTGGTGACGTCGAGCGCCGTGGTCGGCTCGTCCAGGATCACCAGCTCGGGATCGGTGATCAGCGCCATCGCGGCCATCAGACGCTGCAGCTGCCCGCCGGAGACCTGATGCGGGTAGCGCGCGCCGATCCGCTCCGGATCCGGCAGCGCCAGCGCGCGGAACAGCCCGACCGCCTTCGCCTCCGCGTCCGCGCGGCTCATCGCGCCGTGGATACGCGCGCTTTCGATCACCTGGGTCATGATTCGCTGCGCCGGGTTGAACGCCGCCGCCGCGCTCTGCGCGATATAGGCGACTTGCCGGCCGCGCAAACCGGCGAGACCCGCCGCCGACAGCGACAGCACGTCGGTTCCGCCAACGCGGATCCGCCGGCCGGCGATGCGGCAGCCCGGCCGGGCATAACCCATGAGCGAGAGCGCGATCGTCGTCTTGCCGGAGCCGGATTCGCCGATCAGCGCCAGCACCTCGCCGCGCGCGACGGAGAAGCTGACGTCATCGATGATGACGGTTTCTTTGCCCCACTCATCATGGGCGGTGACGCGAAGACCTTCGACCTCGACGAGCTCGGTCATCTATTTCACCGACCCGTGGCGCCGAGGCCGCGCCGCGCGGGCAGGTTGTCGATCAGCAGGTTCATGCCGATCGTCAGCGTGGCGATGGCGACGGCCGGCATGATCACCGCGGGAGCCCCATAGGCGAGGCCCTCGATGTTCTCGCGCACCAGCGAGCCCCAATCCGCATAGGGCGGCTGGATGCCGAGGCCGAGGAAGCTCAAGCCGCTCAGCAGCAGCACGACGAAGACGAAGCGCAGCCCGAAGTCGGTGAGCACCGGCAGCACCATGTTGGGCAGGATTTCCTCGCGGATGATGAAGCCGGTACGCTCGCCGCGGGCGCGCGCCACCTGCACGTAATCGAGCGCGTTGATGTTGACACCGAGCGAGCGCGCGATGCGGTACGCGCCGGGCGTATAGATGACCGCCGCGGTCAGCATCAGCACCGGGATCGAGGAGCCGAACGCCGCCACCACCACCAGCGCGAACATCAGGCTCGGGCATCGAGATCACCGCATCGAGCACCCGGCTCATCGCGGCATCGACCCAGCCGCCCCTGACCGCCGCGCAGCATGCCGAGCGCGGCGCCGGCGAGCGACGCAAGGGAGGTGGCCAGCAAAGCGACGCCCATCGTGTAGCGCGCGCCGTAGAGGATGCGGCTCAGCATGTCGCGGCCGAGATAGTCGGTGCCGAGCGGGAAGCGCGCGCTGATCGGTCCGAACACGTTGGTGTCGACGATGCGCCCGGCGTCGTACGGGGCGATCAGCGGGCCGACGACCGCCATCAGCAGCCAAAAGCCGACGATGCCGAGGCCGATCGCACCGGCCGCCGAGAGACGCCGGCGCCGGCGGCGCGGGGTTTCGGCGCCGGGCTGCAGCGCGACGCTCATCCCAGCAGCCCGCCCCGGCGGCTCATCGGTAGCGCAGCCTCGGGTTGGAGACGATGGCGCAGATGTCGGCCAGCAGTCACCAGCAGCAGATAGGCGGCGCAGAACATCATCGCGCAGGCCTGCACCAGCGGCATGTCGCGGGTGGTGACGGCATCGACCATCAGCTTTGCGAGGCCGGGATAGTTGAAGATCGTCTCGACGATGATCACGCCGCCGAGCAGATACGACAGGCTCAAGCGCGACCGCATTGGCGATCGGCCCGATCGCGTTCGGGCAGCGCATGGCGCAGCACCACGCGGGCCGGTCGCGGCGCCCTTCAGCACGCGCCATCTCGACATAGGAGGATTCGAGCGTGTCGATCACCGCCGCGCGGCGTCATGCGCGCCATCTGCGCGACGATGACGCAGCACAGCGTCATCACCGGCATCGCGAAGGAGCGCAGGAGTTCGCCGAGCGAATGCACGTCGGACGCGTAGGACAGCGCCGGCAGCCAGCGCAGCTTCACCGCGAAGATCAGCACCGCGAGGGTGGCGACCAGGAACTCCGGCACGGACACCACCGACACCGGAGCATGCCGATGACGCGGTCGTAGAGCGTGCCGCGCCAGATCGCCGAGGTGATGCCGAGCGTCAGCGCCAGCGGCACCGAGACCGCCGCCGTCATGCCGCCAGCAGCAGCGAGTTCGGCAGGCGGCTGCCGATCAGCTCCGCCACCGGCAGCTTATTGACCAAGGATTGCCGGGGTTGCCGGTGAGCAGCCCGCCGAGCCACTGGAAGTAGCGTGAGATAAGCGCCGGCTGATCGAGATGCAGCGCGTGCGCGCAGGGCCGCGACCGCCTCCGGCGTGGCGCTCTGGCCGAGCACCGCCTGGGCGACGTCGCCGGGCAGCAGCTCGGTGGCGACGAACACCAGCGCCGAGACGATCAGCAGCGTAGCAGGCTGATCGCCACGCGATTGACGAGCAGCCGCAGCATCGCCGCATTCATCACCCGGTCCCTTCGCGGCGCCGTGGGAACGCGGAATGACGCCGCCGCCAGTCGCGGTTATTCGGTCGAACCTCAAGCCTCCAGCCAGACATGCTCGGCGAATTATAGCCCATCAGGCCGCCGGTCGGGATCGGGACGCAGGCCCTTCAGCGCGACGCGTGCGCATCGAGCATGCTGATGAACAGCGGAATGCCGATGCCGGCCTGTTGCGGATGATCAGCCCTGCATGTCGCCGTACATCTGCTTGCGCTTGGCATCGTCTGTTTCCGCGCGCGCCGCGACCAGCAGCTGGTCGAACTTCTGGTTCTTCCAGCCGCTCTCGTTCCACGGTCGCGTCGGACTTGAAGAACAGCGTGAGCAGAATGTCGGCGCTCGGGCGCGGGTTGATGTTGCCGAAACCCAGCGGCTGCTTCATCCAGTAATTCGACCAATAGCCGTCCGCCGGCACGCGCTTGATGTCGAGATTGAGGCCGATCTTCTGCGCCGGTCTGCTGCAGCAGCACCGCCATCTCGACCGAATTGTCCGCCGCCGGGGAGGCATAGATCGGCACCGTCGTGCTGCACCAGCCCGGCCTTCTTGAAATGGAACTTCGCCTTGTCGGGATCGTAGGCGCGCTGCGGGATGTCGGCGCAGAAGAAGCGATTGCTGGGGTCGATCGGCTGGTCGTTGCCGACCACCGCATAGCCTCGGAAGATCGCGCTGCGCATCTGCTCGCGATCAAACAGGTACTTCAGCGCCATGACGAAGTCGGGATTCCCGGTGGGCATCGCGTCCTGTCGCATCACCAGATCGGTGTAGTTGCCCGACTTGGTCTCGAACACCTCGTAGCCCTTGGCGGATCGGATCCGCTCCGTCGATCGCGGATTGATCGCGCTGATGAGCTGGACGTCGCCGGAGAGCAGCGCGTTGACGCGCGCGCTCTCATCGGGGATGCCGAAGAATTCGATCTGGTCCAGATAAGGCTTGCCTGGCTTCCAGTAGTCGCCGTTGCGCACGCCGATGGAGCGCACGCCGGGTGAAAATTCCTTGCATTTGTAGGGCCCGGTGCCGACCGCGGTGGAGAAATCCTTGGTGCCGTCCTTGATGATGAGGAAATGGAATGTGCCCAGAACCACCGGCAGGTCGGCGTTCGGCGCCTCGAGCGTGATTTGCACCTCGTTCGGCCCCGTCGCCTTGATCTCCTGCATCTGCATCGCCAGCGACTTGGCCTTCGAGCCGACCGCGGGATCCTTGTGCCGCTGCAGCGAATAGACGACGTCGGCGGAGGTCAGCGGCTTGCCGTCGTGGAAGTGCACGTCCTTGCGCAGCTTGATCGTCCACACGGTGGCCTTGTCGTTGTCGATCGACTGCGCCAGTTCGAGCTGCGGCTTCAGGTGCTCATCGAGCACCGTCAGGCCGTTGTAGAACATGTTGCAGCGGGAATAGTCCGTGGAGAGCGACTGCTTGGCGGGATCCAGCGTATCGGCGGTCGAAGTGGATTGTCCGGCAACGCGGATCTGCCCGCCTTTTTTCGGCGTCTCGGCGAAGGCACGGGTGGCGTAGGTCGCGACCCCGCCGGCAGCGGCGATGCTCATGCCGGAGGCCATCAGCCAGCGCATGACGTCGCGTCGTGTTGCTCCCTGCTGAAGAGCCGCCTGGATCAGCGCGGCATCGGACGCACTCAATGTCGCCGCCAACTCTGTCTTGCTTCCCGTCATGAGCCCCGCCTGTTCGCTAGTTCTTTGCAGATTTCCCGTTGCCAGCAAGCTATCGGCCGCTTCGGTGGGAGTATTGGATGATCTTGTCGGCGGCAGCGGGGTGCGGCGCGGCCCAGCCCGACTCATCGAGCGGTTCCCCCGACGCTCGCTCGCTTGAGCGTGGGGTTTGGTCTAACGAGGCGAAACCACTTACAAATTATTCCCAACTCGATAGCAGTGCCGGTTTCTTGCCAATCCCCGCCCGCGTTTTGCTTGGGCTGGCGTGGGACACAGGCTGACGACCTAGCGAGAGGCGCCGATCGAGACGCTCACGCCGGGGGCCGCGAAGCGGTCGTAGCGGAATGGAGTGGGATCGACGATCGGCGGCATCCCGGCGACGAGATCCGCCATCAGCCGTCCAGCCCCCGGCCCGATGCCGAAGCCATGACCGGAGAAGCCGGTGGCGATGAAGAAACCAGGGTGGGCCTCGACCGGAGAGATGACGGGCACCGCGTCGGGCGTCACGTCGATCAGGCCGGCCCAGCGATCGGCCACCACCATGTTCCGAAAGGCTGGAAAGGCGGCGGCAAGGTTGGCGCGACCCTCTTCGAGGATGCGATCCGACGGCAGAGGATCGAGCACGCGCACGGCCTCAAAAGGCGAGGCCTCGTCGAGCGCCCAGCGCTTCGGCGTGCGCCACTCGGTCAGGAAACGGCGCCCCACGCGCAGGCGGAGCTCGTGCCACTGCGTCTTCAGCGCGGGCAGGAAATCGAAGAACAGCCGGAAACTGTCGGGCACGATCTCGGAGGTTGTCGCGCCGCGGCGCGCCACCGTGTAGCCGCCGTCGAGCCGCTTGCGGAAGCCGAAATCCGAGGCGCCGATCGCGTGCTCCGGCGCGCCCTCGAGGGGCGCCGTGCGCATCACCGAGCCCAGCACCTTAAGCTGCGGCAGCGCGACGCCGAAATTCCCGCAGAAGAGCCGCGACCAGGCGCCGCCGGCGAGCACCGCCGCCCCACAGGCGATGCGCCCTTTCTCGGTGATGACAGCCGCGACACGCCCCGCCTGCGTCTCGATCCCGCGCACCGCGCAGCCCGTCAGCATCGAGGCGCCGCGTTGCCGCGCGGCGGCGGCGAGCGCCGGCGCCGCCAGCGAGGGCTCGGCGCGGCCATCGCTTGGCGTATGGAGCACGCCGGCAAAGCGTCGAGCGGCACCGGGCAGCAGATCGGCGGCGGCATCGCCGGTCAGCAAGCGCGCATCAACCTGCCATTGCTGCGCCTGCTCGAGCCAGGCCTCCTGCTCCGCCATGTCGCTCTCGGTGTCGCAGGTGTAGACGATACCAGCCTGGCGGAATCCGGTCTCGGCGCCGATGCGGGCGTTCAGCTCGCGCCACAGCCGGAGGCTTTCGATCGCCAACGGAATTTCCCTGACGTCGCGCCCCATGGTGCGGCACCACCCCCAATTGCGGCTCGACTGCTCGGCGCCGATGGCGCCCTTCTCGCAGAGCGCGACGCTGACGCCGCGCTCGGCGAGAAAGAAAGCGGTCGCCGCGCCGATGATGCCGCCGCCGATGACCACGACATCGGCGCGGGCAGGCAGCGCGGGATCGGAGGCGACGGGCTCGACAAAAACTGGCATGGGCGATCCTGATCTCGGCCGAACGGTTGGAAATGGCGCCGCGTGACGGTGCAGCCGCGGGCACGATATGGCTTGACCGACCTCGGCGAGCAATATTGTATACTTCAAGTATGCAATCCACCAAGACCCGCCGCACGCTCCTGCGAGTGACGCCGCGCGGCGCCGGCGCTCAGACCGTTTTCGAGGCGCTGCGCGCGCGGATCCTGGCGCTGCAGCTGCCGCCCGGCGCCGATATCGAGGAGGCGGCGCTGGTGCGCGAGTTCGACCTGTCCCGCACGCCGGTGCGCGAGGCGCTGATCCAGCTCGCCAGCCACGGGCTGGTGCAGCTGGTACCCAATCGCGGCGCGCGCGTCGCCACTCTCGACCTCAACGAGGTGCCGCAGCTGCTGGAGACGCTGGAGCTCTATCAGCGCGCCACCACCCGCTGGGCGGCATTGCGGCGGCAGCCCGAGCATGTCGAGGCGCTCGCCCGCATCAGCCGTGATTTCGCCCGCGCCGCCGATGCCGATGATCTCGACGGCATGACCGAGACCAATCGCCTCTTCCACGGCGTGATCGCCGATGCCTGCGGCAACCGCTTCCTTGCCGCCGATTGCCGCGCCGCCGAATCCCGCACCATGCGCCTTGCCCGCACAGCCTTCGGCTCGGCGCGCAGCTTTGTGGATCACGCGAAGCATTTCCGCGAGTCCATCGCCCAGCACGAGGCGATCATCGATGCGATCCGCACCGGAGATGCCGATCGCGCGGACAGTCTGATCCGTCTTCATTGCGAGGTGTTTCGCCAGCGCATGGCGGCGTTCACCGCCGCCAGCGCCGCCGGCGATTTCGACCTGACACCGGCCGCGCCGGCGCCTCGCCCGCGTCCGCATCGTCGTCTTGCTGCTTCATAGGAGATGGTTGGCTCATGACCTGGCGTGTCGGCGTCGATTCCGGCGGCACCTTCACCGATGTCTGCCTGTTCGACGAGGCGACCGGCCGGGTCGAGGTCTGGAAGGTGCCCTCCACGCCGGATGATCCGTCGCGCGGCATCGCCGCAGGGCGTGGCGGAGGGCGTCGGCGCGCGTCGGCGCCGCGCCGGCCGCGATCGGCTATTTCGGCCACGGCACGACGGTCGCGACCAACGCGCTGATCCAGCATCGCGGCGTGCGCGACCGGCCTGATCACCACCGACGGGTTCCGCGACCTGCTGGAGATCGGCCGGCAGAAGCGGCCCGACCTCTACGATCTGCAGGCCGACAAGCCGCCGGTCCTGGTGCCGCGCGACCTGCGCCTGGAGGTGCCCGAGCGCGTGCGCCACGACGGCAGCGTCGAGACGCCGCTGGACGAGGCGGCGTTCCGCGCGGCGGTGCGCCGCGCTGCGCGCGGCCGGCGTGCAGGCGGTGGCGGTGTGCTTCCTCTACGGCTTCGTGCGCACCGAGCACGAGGAGATCGCGCGCGCGCATCCTGGCCGAGGAATTTCCCGAGGCCTTCGCCTGCGTCTCGCACGAGGTCGCGCCCGAGTTCCGCGAATTCGAGCGCCTGTCCACCGCGGTGGTGAACGCCTATCTCGGCCCGGTGATGCAGCGGCTACATCAAGCCGGCTGGGCGAGCGGCTCGCCGAGCTCGGCGTGCACCGCGACGCCGCATCTGACGCAATCGAACGGCGGCGTGATCGGCTTCGAGCAGGCGGCGCGGCTGCCGGTGCGCACCGTGCTGTCCGGGCCCTCCACCGGCGTGGTCGGCGCGCAGGAGGTCGGCCGGCTGGCCGGCTTCGCCGACCTGATCACCTTCGACATGGGCGGCACCAGCACCGACGTCGCGCTTGCTGCAGGGCGGCGCAGTGCCGGCTGGCCAGCGAGGCGGTGGTGCATGGCTATCCGATCAAGGCGCCGATGCTGGACATCCACACCGTGGGCGCCGGCGGCGGCTCGATCGCCTACGTCGATTCCGGCGGGCTGCTGAAGGTGGGGCCGCGCAGCGCCGGCGCCGATCCCGGGCCGGTCTGCTACGGCCGCGGCAATGCCGAACCGACGGTCACCGACGCCAATGTCGTGCTGCAGACGCTGAACCCGATGCATCTGCTGGGCGGGCGCATGGCGGTGCGCCAGGACCTGGCGCGCGCGGCGATCGAGCGGCTGGCGGCGCAGCTGGGCCTGGACGCGATGGCGACGGCGCAGGGCATCATCTCGGTGGTCACCGCCAACATGGCGCGCGCCATCCGCGTGATCAGCGTGCAGCGCGGCCACGATCCGCGCGACTACACGCTGGTGGCGTTCGGCGGCGCCGGCCCGCTGCACGCGGCGCGGCTGGCGAAGGAGCTGGACATCGGCCGCATCCTGGTGCCGCGCAATCCCGGCATCCTGTGCGCCATGGGCCTGCTGCTGACCGATCTGCGCGCCGACTTCGCCACGACGCGGCTGCACACGCTGTCGACGCGCCGCGCTGCCCGACGTCGCCGATGCCTTCGCGCGCGCTGCGCGCGCAGGCGGATGCATGGTTCGAAGAGGAGGGATCGCGCCGGCGGCGCGCCGGATCACGCCGCACGGTGGACATGCGCTACGCCGGCCAGAACTACGAACTGCCGGTGCCGCTGCCGGACGGTGCGATCGGACCTGGCGACGCTCGACGCGCTGGCCGAGGGCTTCGCCGCCGCGCACCAGCGGATGTACGGCTTCGTCGCCGAGGACGAGCCGGTGCAGCTGGTCACCTTCCGCGTCGAGGCCGTCGGGCGTCGTGCCGAAGGCGTCGTTCGCAGCGCAGCCCGACGCCGGCCCCGATGCCTCCGCCGCCATCGTCGCGCGGCGCGAGGTCTGGCTGCCGGAGGCGGGCGGCTTCGTCGCCTGTCCGGTCTATGACCGCGACCGGCTGCGACGCCGGCAACCGCATCGCCGGCCCGGCGATCGTCGAGCAGATGGACGCCACCACCGTGGTGCTGCCGGGCATGACGCGCGCGCGTCGAGCCGTATCTGAACCTGATCCTGGAGGCCGCATGAACGACGCCGGAGTGGCGCGATCGGGATCGATCCGATCACCGTCGAGGTGATCGGCAGCGCGCTCGTCCTCGATCGCCGAGGAGATGGGCGAGGCGCTGATCCGCGCCTCCTATTCCACCAACATCAAGGAACGCCGCGACTGCTCGACCGCGCTGTTCGACACTGCACGGCAACACGCTGTGCCAGGCCGAGCACATCCCGATGCATCTCGGCAGCTTCATCGGCCTGATCCCGCACATCCTGAAGCGCCATCCGATCGAGCAGATGCAGCCGGGCGACGTGTTCGTGCGGCAACGACGCCTATGAAGGCGGCGGCACGCATCTGCCCGACATCGTGCTCGCCGAGCCGATCTTCGTCGACGGCCGCATCATCGCCTGGGCGGTGAACCTGGCGCATCACGCCGACTTCGCCGATCGCGGCCACGCGCATATCTACCAGGAGGGCCTGCGCATCCCGCCGATCCGCCTGTATCGCGCCGGCGAGCTGCAGCAGCGACGTGCAGGAGCTGATCCTGCTGAACTGCCAGGTGCCGCGCGAGCGGCTGTCCGATCTGCGCGCGCAGATGGCGGCCAATCGCCTGGGCGTGCAGCGCATGCAGGCGCTGTGCGCGAAATACGGCCGCGACACCGTGCTCGCCGCCGGCGATGCGCTGCAGGACTACGCCGAGCGCAAGATGCGCGCCGGCATCGCCGCGATTCCCGACGGCACCTATCGCTTCGCCGACCGCTACGACTGTCCGGAGATCGACGGCGAGCTCGACGCTGTCCTGCGAGATCACCGTCGCGGGCGATGAGATGCATCTGCATTTCGACGGCCCGCCGCAGGTGCGCGCCGGCCTCAACATGACCTATACCGCGCTGCTCTCCACCGTCTATTACGCGGTGAAGACGGTGGTCGATCCGACCATCCTGCCGAATGCCGGTCTCGCGCGGCCGCTGCACGTCACCGCGCCGGAGGGCACCGTCGTGAACTGCGTGCATCCCGCGGCGGTGAACGGCCGGCTCGGCACGTGCCAGCGCGTGGTGGATCTGATCTTCGGCGCGCTGGCCGCAGGCGGTGCCGGAGCGCGTGATCGCCGCGAGCAACGGCGCCTGCTCCTCGATCACCTTCGCCGGCCATCAGCCGAAGGACAATGCGCTCTGGGTCTATCTGGAAACGATCGGCGGCGGCTCCGGCGCGCGCGCGACGAAGGACGGGCTGGACGGCGTGCATGTGCACATGACCAACACCTCGAACCTGCCGGTCGAGGCGCTGGAGATCGAATATCCGCTGACGCTGCTGCGCTACGAGCTGGTGGACGGCTCCGGCGGCGCCGGGGCGGCATCGCGGCGGCATGGGACTGCGCCGCGTCTATCGCGCCGAGGCGCAGTGCCGCGTGCGGGTGGACGGCTCGCGCGCTGGCTGTCGGCGCCGTGGGGACTGTTCGGCGGCCTGCCCGGCGGCAAGGCGGACGTCGTGCTGCGCGGCGGCGCGCTGCCGTTCGACCACGGCTCGGGCGCGCTGCGCAAGGGCGAGATCATCGAGGTCATCACCGCCGGGCTCCGGCGGCTACGGGCCGCCCGCCGCGCGCGATCCGGCGGCGGTGCGGCGCGATCTCGCCGAGGCGCGGATCGACGCTGCCACCGCCAAGACCATCTACGAACAGGCCCCTTGAGGAGATCCCACCGATGCGCCTCTCACGTCGCTCGCTGCTCGCCGCCGGCGCGGCGCTGCCTTTCCTGCGCGTTCCCGCGCGCGCCGCGACCACGCCGGGCAAGCTGGTCTTCGGTCTCTCCAGCTATCCGCCGAACCTGTTCGCCGTTTGCAAATGCCGGCACCGCGGCGGCGACCGCCAAGCTGGCGATGTTCCATCGCGGCCTCCTCGGCTACGACGCCGAGGGCAAGCTGCGCGGCGAGCTGGCGGAGACCTGGGAGCATGATCCGAAGGACGGCGCCTGGGTGTTCCATCTGCGCCAGGCCGTCTTCCACAACGGCGATCCCGGTCACCTCGGCCGATGTCGCCTGGACCATCGAGCAGGTCGCCGACGACAAATCCACCGCCTATCTGCGCACGGAGATGCAGGGCATTTCCCGGGTCGAGACGCCGGATCCGCGCACCGTGCGCCTGATCACCGCGCAACCGGTCGCGACCCTGCCGCTGCTGATGGCGAGCTACTTCCTGCCGATCTGCGCCAAGGGATCGGCGGACGACAACGGCCTCGGCATCGGCGCCGGGCCGTTCGTGCCGACCTCCCAGGAACGCGGCGTCGCCATCGAGTTCAAGGCGTTCGACAAATATCTACCGACCCGGGCTGCCGAAGGTGAAGGCGCTCCGCATGGTGGCCTATGCAGGACGAGAACCTGCGCGTGGCGGCGCTGCAGGCCGGCGATGTCGATCTCATCGAGTACGTGCCCTGGCAGTCCATGGCGACCATCGAGCAGGATCCGAAGCTGGCGCTGCAGACCACCAACGGCCCGTTCATGTATCTCATCTTCAACGGCAAGGCCGGGCCGTTTGGCGATGCGCGGGTGCGCCGTGCGATCGCCCACGCGATCAGGCGCGAGGAGATCGTCAAGGCCGCCTTCTTCGGCCGCGGCGCGCCGATGGAGGGCATTCCGATCGCCGAGAGCAGCCCGTTCTACGACACCAAGCTGGCCCATGGCTGGCCCTATGATCCCGCCAAGGCGAAAGCGCTGCTGAAGGAGGCGGGCACGCCGAGCGGCTTCTCGGCGCAAGCTGCTGGCGACCGCGCAATACGGCATGCACAAGGACACCGCCACGGTGGTGCAGCAGCACCTGGCGGAGATCGGCATCCAGGTGGAGCTGGTGCTGCCGGACTGGGCGACGCGGGTCAATCTCGGCAATCGCGGGCAGTACGAATTCGCCGTCGGCGGCACCGCCGCCGACAGCAACGACCCGGACGGGCTGGCGTCGCTGCTGGCCAGCAACGGGCGGGCTCCTACGTCCGCAGCTATGGCATTCCGACGCCCGAGCTCGATCAGCTGCTCGCCGCGGGCCGCGCCGAATTCGACGAGGCGAAGCGGAAGACGATCTACGACAAGATGCAGGACGTGGCGCTCGCGGAAGCGACGCTGGTCGGCCTCTGCTGGCGCTCCCAGGGCTATGGGATGAGCCGACGGGTGCATGGGTTCCACAACATGCCAGCCGCGCTCACCTTCTATTCCGGCACCACCTTCGAGGATGTCGACATCGCCTGAATGATCTGGATCCTGCACCGCGTCGCGGTGGCGGTCCTGCTGGTCTGGATCGTCACCACCATCGTCTTCCTGGCGATCCGGCTGGTGCCCGGCGATCCCGCCGAGCTGCTGCTCTCCCAGGGCGGCGTCGCTCCCGATCCCGCAGCGGTCGCCGAGCTGCACGAGCAGCTCGGCCTCGATCAGCCGGCCTGGCTGCAATATCTCGCCGGCATGAGGCGATGCTGCACGGCGATCTCGGCGTCTCGCTGGAGGACGGCACGCCGGTGACCGCGGCGATCGCTGCAGCGCCTGCCGCGCACGCTGGAGCTGATCGGCGCCGCGGCGCTGATCGCGGTGCTCGCCGCCCTGCCGGCCGGACTCGCCGCGGCGATGCGGCGGGGCAGCAGTTTCGATCGCATCGCCTCGTTCGTCGCCGCGGTGGCGCTGGCGGTTCCCGTCTTCGTCGCCGGCACGCTGATGGTGCTGGTCTTCGCGCAATGGCTGCGCTGGGTCCCGGCCGGCGGCTACGTGCCGCTGGCCCAGGCCCCGCTGCGGCATCTGCTGCTGCTGGCGATGCCCGCACTCACCATCGGCCTCGGTCTCGCCGGCGATCACCTTCCGCATGACCCGCGCCTCGGTGCTCGAGGTCGCGCAGAAGGACTATGTGCGCACGGCGCGCGCGAAGGGCGTGGCACCGCGGCGCATCCTGCTGCATCACGTGCTGCGCAACGCGCTGATGCCCGTTGTCACCGTGCTCGGGCTGCACCTGGGCACGCTGCTCGGCGGCACCGTGCTGGTCGAATATGTCTTCAACTGGCCGGGCCTGTCCGGCCTGCTGGTGGATGCCGTGAACGCCCGCGACTACCCGGAGGTGGAAGGCATCGTGCTGGTGATCTCCGTGCTGTTCGTCGCGCTCAATTTCCTGGTGGACATTCTTTACGCGGCGCTCGATCCGCGCGTGCGGTACCGATGAGGCTCGGCTGGGGTCCCGCCGGATCGGTCGCCGCCATCGCGCTCATTGCGCTGGCGGCGCCGATACTGCCGCTGCCGGATCCCGTGAAGATCGATGTTGCCCATCGCCTCGCCGGCTGGTCCGGCGCGCATCCGCTGGGGCTGGACGAATACGGTCGCGACGTGCTCTCGCGGCTGATCTGGGGGGCGCGGGTCTCCTTGCGGGTCACCGTGGCGCTCCGGCGATCGCCTGTCTTCTCGGCGTGGTGCTGGGCCTGGCCGGCGGTTTTCTCGGCCGGCTCGCCGAGCTGCTGGCGGTGCGCAGCATGGACGTCGTGCTGTGCTTCCCGCCGCTGCTGCTTGCGCTGCTGATGGTGACGCTGCTCGGGCCCGGCGCCGGCACCTTGATCCCGGTGCTGGCGCTGCTCTACCTGCCTGGCTTCGTGCGCGTCGTCTATGCGGGCGTCCTCTCGGTACGAGCGCAGGACTATGTGGAGGCGATGCGCGCGCTCGGCGCCGGCCGCCTTCGCATCATGCTGCGTCACCATTCTGCCCAATGTCGCCGGACCGGTGCTGGTGCAGTTGAGCCTCTCCGCCGCCTCCGCGGTGGTGCTGGAATCCGGCCTCTCCTTCCTTGGCCTCGGCGTGGTGCCGCCGTCACCGTCCTGGGGACTGATGATCGGCGCTGCGCGCTCCACCATGGCGCAGGCGCCCCTGCTGCTGCTGTGGCCGTGCCTGGCGCTGGGTCTCACCATCTTCGCGATTAACGCGCTGTGCGATGCCTTGCGGGATGCCTTCGATCCGCACGGACGCGTGGCTTCCGGCCGCGGGTGGCAGGCGTTGCTGGCGCCGCTCACCGGCGGCGGGCCGGCGGCGGGGTCGGTACTGGGGGTGCGCGAGCTGACGCTGAAGATCGGCGCGCCGGGCGGGTCGGCTTATCCCGTGCGCGGCGTCTCCCTTGCGGTCGGACGCGGAGAGACCCTGGCGGTCATCGGCGAAATCCGGCTCCGGCAAGTCGCTCACCGGCCTCGCCGCCATGGGACTGCTGCCCAACGGCGTGCAGGTGGAAGGCGGCGGCATCTTCCTGGAGGGGCAGGACCTGTTGCACCTCGATGAGGCGACCTTGCAGCGCTTGCGCGGCGGACGCATCGCCATGGTGTTCCAGGATCCGCTGAGCAGCCTCAATCCGGTCCACCGCGTCGGCCGGCAGATCAGCGAGGCGCTCAGGGCGCATCAGCCGCTCTCGGCGCGTGCGGCATCGCGCCAGGCGGTCGCTCTCCTGCGCCGCGTCGGCATCCCGGATCCCGAGCGCCGCGCCCGCGCCTTTCCCCATGAGTTGTCTGGCGGCATGCGGCAGCGTGTGATGATCGCCATCGCCATCGCCAACGAACCGGTACTGCTGATCGCCGATGAGCCGACGACGGCGCTCGACGTCACCGTGCAGGCCCAGATCCTGGAGCTGCTCGCCGATCTCCGGCGGGAGCGCGGGATCGCGTTGATCTTCATCACCCACAACCTCCCGGTGGTGGCCGAGATCGCCGACCACGTGGCGGTGATGTACGCCGGCGAGGTCGTCGAGGACGGCCCCGCCGCGGAGGTCTTCGCCGCGCCGCTCCACCCCTATACCGCCGCCCTGCTGGCGAGCGCGCCGCGAGACGACGGCTCGCTGCCCGAGCCCATCCCCGGCCTGGTGCCGCTGCCCCATGCCCTGCCGCCGGGCTGCACCTTTGCGCCGCGCTGCGGCCGGCGCCTGCCGGTCTGCGAGCGCGATGCGCCGTCGCTCGAGGAGCTGCGGCCCGATCGCCACACGCGCTGCTTCCGATGGCGGGAGCTGGCATGAGCACGCTGGTGCGAGCCGAGGGCCTGAGCCGGCACTTTCCGCCGCGCGGCTTTCTGGCGCTGGGCCCGGCGGTGCAGGCGGTGACATCGGTCGATCTCACGATCGCCCGCGGCGAGCGGGTCGGCCTCGTCGGCGAGAGCGGATCGGGCAAGAGCACGCTGGGCCGGCTGCTGCTCGGCCTGATCCCGCCAAGCGCCGGGCGGGTCCTGATGGACGGCGCCGACCTCAGCACGCTCGGCGCGGCCGAGCTCGGCGTCGTGCGGCGACGGATGCAGATCATCTTCCAGGATCCTTATTCCAGCCTCGATCCGCGCCGCCGTGTCGGCACCCAGATCGCCGACGGGCTTTCCATCCACGGGATTGGCGATCGCGGCGAGCGCGCCGCACGCGTCGCCGCGCTGCTGTCCCAGGTCGGCCTGTCGCCCGTCCATGCGGAGCGCTACCCCCACGAGTTTTCCGGCGGCCAGCGGCAGCGCATTGGCATCGCGCGGGCGCTCGCCACGGGCCCGGAATTCCTGGTGGCGGACGAGCCGGTGTCGGCCCTCGACGTATCGGTCCAGGCGCAGGTGCTCGCTCTCCTGGCCGAGCTATGCGTGCGAAGCTCGGTGGCGCTGCTTTTCATCAGCCACGATCTGCCCGTCGTCCGCAGCCTCTGCGAGCGCGTCGTGGTTCTTTACCTCGGCCGCGTGATGGAGGAAGGGCCATCGGCTGTCGTGCTCGCACGACCGCTGCATCCCTACACAAGGGCGCTGCTCTCTTCGGCGCCCAGCATCGATCCGGCGCGGCGGCGCCGACGCATTCTCCTCGACGGCGAGCCGCCAAGCCCGGCATCGCCGCCCTCTGGCTGCGTCTTCCGCACCCGATGCCGGCATGCCACCGCGGCCTGCGCCGAGGCAATGCCCTCGCTGCGGGAGCGGGAGCCAGGACATCGCGTCGCCTGCATCCGCGACGATGTCGATTGGGATACCGAGCAACGGACTTAGAGGATCGCGCTCGTACTCTGATATGACCACGACGCCGGCGCCGCTGGCCTATAGCCGATTACACCGACCGCAATGCCTGAAAGAGCGACTTCAAGTGCGCGTCGTCTTTGATTGCGTGCTCCAGGAATTCAGCTCTTCAAACTTTCACCAAGCTCCGATACCGACGATCGGCTCAGGATTGGGTCGGCATCGCTGAAATCCGCACCGTCCGCGATTGGATCCCGCCCTTACGACGGCGGCAGCGGATAGCCTCCGGCGATGGCGGCGATCAGGCCTGCCAGGAGCGCGCCGCGGGGAACGATGCTCTCTAGCTCGACGGTCTCGCGCCGGCTGCAGCTGTCGTGGCAGATCGGCCCGAGCCCGTCGAGCGTCGGCACGCCGAGAGCGGCGGCGAAGCTGCCGTCGGAGCCGCCGCGCGACGTCACCTCCATGATGGAAGTGCCGAGCTCGCCGCAGATCTTCTGCGCGAGCGCGAACAGCGCGACGGTGCCCGGCCGCTTCGGAAAGGCGGGGCGGCTGATGCCGCCGGCGAGCGTCAGCTCTATGCGCCGGTCCGCGGCCGGCCGCCGGACGATCCCCTGCACGCCGGCGAGGAGCGCATCGGCCGCGGCGGCGTCCGGCGCGCGCAGATCGAGATGAAGCTCCGCATCGGGCGGCACCACCTGGCGCGCCGCCCCGCCGTGGAAAATGCCGACCGACGCGCTGATGCCCCGGCTGTGGTCGGAGAGGCGCTCCAGCTCGCCGATGAGATCCGCGAGAGCCCGCACGGCGCTGGCGCCCTTCTCCGGTGCGGCGGCGCAATGGGCCGACACGCCCTTGGCGCGGATGAAGACCGCGCCGACGGCGCCGCGGCCGGTCACCACGCCGCCGCCGGGCCGGCATGGTTCCAGCGTCAGGCACGCATCGGCGCGCCGCGCTTCGTTTTCGATCCAGGATCGGCTCTGCACGCTGCCGAGCTCCTCATCCGGAACCAGCAGGAAGGTGCACTCGCCAAGCCCCTCGAGACCGCGCTTGAGAAGGCTCTTCAGAGCGAAGACGGCCGAAATGACGCCGCCCTTCATGTCGCCGACGCCGGGCCCGGTGAGGCGGTCGCCATTGCGCGCGAAGGGCCATTCGGCCACCGTCCCGGCCGGCCAGACCGTGTCGGCATGGCCCAGGATCAGCATCTTCCGTCCGCTGCCGAAGCGGCGCCGCGCCGTCATCTGATCGCCGCGGCCCGGCAGCTTGCCGCGCTCGATCGAGAAGCCGAGCCGGCTCAACTCGCCGGCGACGAGATCGATCACGGCGTTGACGCCCGGCGCGTGATAGGAGCCGCTGTCGATGTTCACCGCGCGCTCCAGCGTGGACAGAAGCGCGGGAAGATCCGCCTCGAGATCGGCCGCGCAGAGACGTGGGTCGATGGTCATCGCCGCTCCTGCTCGCTGAGATCGCGCGCCATCCGTGGCGCCTCGTGCGGGAAATGCTAGCATCATTCCCGTAGGTCCGCGAAGCGGGAGGCGAGAGGGATGCCAGGTTTCGAGACGGCGGCGGGGAAGATCTGGAGCTCGCGCGCCATCGTCGACGATTTTCACGCGCTCTGCTCCCTTGGCGGCCGTTTCGCCGGCACGGACAGCGAGGCCAAGGCGCGCGAGTTCCTGGCGACGCGGCTTGCCGAAATCAGCGGCGGAACGGTGCGTCGCGAGGCGGTGGCCTATCGCGGCTGGGACCGCGGCGCGGCGCGTCTTGAGCTCGCCGGCGGCGGAAGCTTCGCCGCCTGCGCGCTGGTGCGCTCGCCCGCGACGCCACCGGGCGGCCTGCGGGCTCCCGTGCTGGATCTCGGCCGCGGCACGCCGGCGGATTTCACGCTCGCCGCAGAACAGATACCCGGAAATATCGTACTGGTGCGCCACGAATACATGCTCGCGGCCGGCCACATCCACCGGCGGCGCAAATACGAGATGGCCAAGGCCGCCGGCGCCGCGGGCTTCCTGATCGCCTGCCACCTGCCCGGCGGTCTCCTGGTGACCGGGTCCTCGGGAGCCGGAAGCGGCGAGGACATACCGGCGGCCGGCATCAGCCACGAGGCCGCCGCGGCGATCGCCGCGGCGCCGGGTTCCAAAGTCACGCTCGACGTGTCGGGACGCTTCGTCGATCGCAGCGCCGAGAACCTCTTCGTCGATATTCCCGGCCGGACGGAGGAACGGGTGGTGCTGTCGGCGCATCTCGACGGGCATCACCTGGCGGCGAGCGCCATCGACAACGGCTCGGGCCTCGTCAGCGTGCTGGCGGCTGCATCGGCGCTGCGCGACATCATGCCGGGCCGCCGGCGCGGCCTTCGAGTGGCTCTCTTCAACATCGAGGAGTGGGCGCTGCTCGGCTCGCGGGACCATCTGGCCTCGCTCGCGGAAGCCGAGCGCGGCAAGCTGGTCTTCAACGTGAACCTGGATTCCGTCGCTGGCGCCCGGCATCTGGCCGCGCTGACCAGCGGCATCGCCGCCGTCGAGAGCGTCGTCGGTGCGGTCAACGGCTCGCATGGCCTCGGGATCCGCGTGCATCGGCCGTTCATGGGCAATTCCGACCATGCCAATTTCATTCGCGCGGGAATTCCGGCTTTGCGGCTCTGCTGCGGCTTGGATGATCCCGGATCGAACCTGCGCTTCCTGCTGACCGAAGGCGACACCGCGGACAAGGTCGACCCGGCCGAGCTGAAGGCCGCCGCCACGGCCGCCGTCGCCCTGGTATTGGCCGCCGCCGAGGCCGAGGTTCCGCGCCTGTCACCAGAGGAGATCGCGCGCGTTACGGCCGCGATCTGACGCTGTCCCCGGCGCGACGTCGAGAAATGACTCGACGCGCCCCACCCCTGTGGCGCTAGGCTCGACGCAAAGGATCCGAGGCAGTCCAGGGGCGGGCTCGGGCATGACTTTCTCGATCATCGGTCGCTGCGCCCGAACTGGCCAGCTTGGCGCTGCCGTCTCGACCTCCAATATCGCCGTCGGCACCCGCGTGCCGTTCGTGCGCGCGGGCGTCGGCGCGGTCCTGACCCAGCATCGGACCGATCCGCGCCTCGGCCCACGCGGCCTCGACCTCCTCGCCTCGGGCTGCACCGCCCAGGAGGCCCTGGACGCGCTTGTCGCCTCGACGCCCCATATCGCATGGCGGCAGCTCGCGGTGATCGATGCGACCGGCCGCACCGCCGCCTATTCCGGCCGGCACGTGAAGCCGCATCTCAAGGAGGTGCATGGCGAGAATTGCGTCGCCATCGGCAACATTTTGGCGAACGACCGGGTGGTTCCTGCGATGACAGCGGCATTCCAGGCGCGGAGCGGCGACCGTCTCGCCGAGCGCCTGCTGCGCGCCCTGGAGGCGGCGCTGGAGGCCGGCGGCGAGCACGGACCGGTGCGATCCGCGGCGCTCCACGTCGCGCACGAGCAGGCCTTCCCTCTCGTCGATCTCCGCGTCGACGCGGCGGACCGGCCGCTCGCCGCGCTGCGGGCGCTCTGGGAAGAATACATTCCGTGGATCGACGAGTTCGTGGTGCGCGCCGTCGATCCCGATCGCGCGCAAGGCGTCGCATAGCTTGAGGGGCGGAGGTTGGCGATGAAGATCCGGCAATGGACGCAATGGGTGCGGCTCGCAATGCTGGCCGCAGGGCTTATGACATTCCTTCCGGCTGCGCCGGCGGCAGCGCAGGGCGTGCTGCGGATCACCGTCGGCACCTCGCTCGGCACTCTCGACCCCGCCCGCACCTCGACCGGCGAGGAGTACATCTACGACAACCTCGTCTTCAACGGCCTGACGCGCATGCGGGGCGACCTCAAGATCGAGCCCGATCTCGCGCAGTCCTGGGACTACACGCCGGATCTCAAATCCTGGACCTTCCACCTCCGCCACGGCGTCAAATTCCACAACGGCCGCGAGATGACCGCCGAAGACGTGGTGGACACCTTCAAGCGCATCCTCGACCCCAAGACCGGATCGCCGCCACGCAGCAACTACGAGATGATCGACCAGATGACGGCGGTGGACCCCTACACCGTTCGCTTCGATCTCAAATACCCCTACGGCGGCTTCGCCGACATCCTCTCCGATCGCCAGGTCAAGATCGTTCCTCACGATCTCGCGGACCAGCTGCCAACGCATCCCGTTGGCACCGGCCCCTTCCAGTTCAAGAGCTATACGCCCGGCGACCGACTGGTGCTGGAGCGCAATCCGAACTACTGGGAGGCCGGAGCGCCCAAGCTCGACGGCGTGGAGCTGCGGATCATCCCGGAGATGAGCGCTCGTGTCGCGGCACTCCAGGCGGGCGACGTCGACGTCATCTGGGATCTGCCGCCGGAGCAGGTCAAGACTCTTGCCGCGAATTCCAATACGCGCGTCGAGAGCGTGCCGACGCCGTCCTGGGACGGCGCCATCATGAACAACGCCATCCCGCCCTTCAATGACGTGCGCGTTCGTCGCGCCTTCCACATGGCGGTCGACAAGAACGAGGTGGTGGAGCTTGTCCTGTTCGGCCAGGGCGCGCCCACACTGAGTCCGATCCCGCCGACGCATCCCTTCTTCAACAAGGACATCCCCTTCAACAAGGCGGACCCCGCGGGCGCGCGAAAGCTGCTGGCGGAGGCGGGCTATCCGCAGGGCTTGAAAGTCACGCTGGTGGTGCCGGGCGGGCGGCCGGTGCGCGAGCGCCTGGGCGTCACGCTGCAGCAGCTCGCGCGGCCCGCCGGCTTCGACATCCAGATCCAGACGGTTCCCTTCTCGCAATATGACGCCGAGGTCTCCGGCAAGGTGCCGCTCTACATCGACGGCTATTTCGCCCGGCCGACCATCGATACCGCGCTCTACGCCTTCTACCACAGCACCGGCTCCTGGAACGCGCGGCTCTGGCATTTCTCGGACAAGCGCGTCGACGAGGTGCTCGACAAGGCGCGGCTCACCGGCAATCCGGAGGAGCAGAAGCCGCTCTATCTCGCATTTCAGAAGTTCGTCTCGGAGGACGATCCCGGCTTCATCGCCTACGCCGTGAATTTCATCTGCGCCTACCGCAAGGAGGTAACTGGCGTGCAGACGCATCCGATGCGCTGGTTCGACTTGCGAACGGCAAGCATAAATCGCTGAATCGACGGCTCCGGGCCATGTCGCCACGTCCCGCAGCGAGATGACCGGCTACGCGATCCAGCGACTGCTCTACGTCGTCGTCGTCGTCTGGATCATGTCGGTGCTGATCTTCGCGATTACCCAGCTCCTGCCGGGCAACGTCGCCTACGCGATCCTCGGACAGTTCGCCACCGATCGCCAGATCGCCGAGCTGGAGCTTCTCCTCGGCCTCAAGGATCCCTGGTACGTCCAATACTGGCGCTGGTTCTCGCACCTGCTGCGCGGCGACTTCGGGCAGTCCATCATCATGCAACGGCCCGCGGGGCCGCTGATCCTCGAGGCCTTTGGCCGATCCGCCATTCTTGCCGGCATCTGCGATCACGTTGGTGGCGATCACGGGCATATGCCTCGGAATCCACTCTGCCACCCATCGGGGGACGCTGAGCGATCGCGTGTTGACGCTCGCGCAATATTTCTTCATCGCCGTGCCGGAATTCTTCTGGGCGATCCTGGCGATCATTCTGTTCTCCGTGTGGCTCGGCTGGCTGCCGGCGACCGGCTATACGCCGATCGGCGACGGTGGCCTCGGACGCTGGCTGGTGCATCTCATCCTGCCCATCGCGACGCTGGTGACCGGCCTCATAGCTCACGTCTCGCGTCTCACGCGCTCGTCGATGCTGGAAACTCTGCGCTCGCCATATGTGCTGATGGCCCGCGCCAAGGGCCTGCCGGAACGGCTGGTTCTGCGGCGCCATGCCTTGCCCAACGCCCTGCTGCCGACCATCACCGTGCTGGCGGTCGATGTCGGCATCCTGATCGGCGGCGTGGTCGTGATCGAGACGGTGTTCGCCTATCCCGGGCTTGGCCGGCTTCTGATCTTCGCCATCGAGCACCACGATCTTCCCCTGCTGCAGGCCGGCATGATGGTCGTCACGACGGTCTATGCGCTCGCCAACCTCGCCGCCGATCTGCTCTATGCCTGGATCAATCCCCGCATCCGGTACGGCAGGCGCGCGGCATGAAGGCGCAGGCGATGCCGGTCGAGCTCGCGCGGCGGCCGAGCCGATTGCCGGGCAGTCTTGTGCTGGGCGGGACCGTGGTCGCGATCCTGGTGGCGCTCGCCCTTCTCGGTCCCTGGATCGCCCCTTTCCCCTTCGATCAGTTCGACGTGCGCGCGCGGTTCAATCCGCCGAGCGTATTGCATTGGTTCGGCACCGATGAGTTCGGCCGCGACGTGCTGTCCCGGGTTCTCGTGGGAGCGCGCTATTCGCTGCTGATCGGGTTCGGAGCCAGCGCGCTCAGCCTCGTCATTGGCGTTCCGCTCGGCCTCATCGCCGCCTACCGGCGCGGCTTCGGCGGCGAGCTCATCATGCGCGCCGTGGACGTGATGATATCGGTGCCGCCGATCCTGCTCGGCCTCCTCATCCTCGCGGTGACGACGCCCGATATCTGGAAGACGATTCTTGCCGTCGGTATCGTCTATGTACCGATCATGACCAGGATCACCCGCTCGGTCGCGCTCGGCCTGCTCGCCGAGGATTTCGTGCAGGCGGCGAGAGCACGTGGCGAGAGTGCGGCTTACATTTTGCTCAGCGAGATTCTGCCGAATGCCTGGCCACCAATCATCGTCGAGACCAGCCTGCGGGTTACCTTCGCAATTCTACTGGGCTCGGCGCTCTCCTTCCTCGGACTCGGCGCTCAGCCGCCGATAAGCGAGTGGGGATTGATGATCGCGGAGGCGCGCCCCTTCATCGAGCAGGCGCCCTGGATCGGGCTCGCGCCCGGGATCGTGCTCTGCGTCCTGCTCGTCGCCATCAACCTGCTGGGCGAGGGCTTGCGTGAAGCCCTCGATCCCCGCTTCGTCGAGCGCGGCCGGGCATGACATCCGAAAACCTCCTCGAAGTCGAAGGCCTGAGCGTCACCTACGCGACCGCGCGCGGCCGATTGGTGGCGGTCGATGATGTCTCCTTCACGGTACCCAGGGGCGGCTCGCTCGGCCTCGTCGGCGAATCCGGCTCGGGCAAGAGCACCGTGATCCTGGCGCTCCTGGGATTGCTGGGCCCCGAGGCAAGGACGAGCGCCGCTTCGGCGAAATTCATGGGCGGCGATCTCCTCGGCGCCGAGGTCCGGCGCCGCCGGGGAGATCGGATCGGTGTCGTGTTCCAGGACCCCGGCGCCGTCCTCAATCCGGCGCTCACCGTCGGGCTGCAGGTCGCCGAGCCGCTGATGGTCCATCGCGGCATGCAGCGGAGCGCAGCGCTGGAGCGTGCCATGGCGCTCCTCGGCGAAGTCGGCATCCGCCGACCCGCGCAGATGGCCCGCGCCTATCCGCATCAGCTCTCCGGCGGCATGAAGCAGCGCGCGCTCATCGCGATGGCACTATCCTGCGAGCCCGATCTCCTGCTGCTCGATGAGCCGACGACCGCGCTCGACGTGACGGTCGAGGCGCAGATTCTCGATCTGTTGCAGACCCTACGCGTCCGGCGCGGCCTGTCGATCCTGTTCGTCAGCCACAACCTGGGCATCGTCGAGCGGCTCTGCGACGATCTTGCGGTGCTTTATGCCGGCCGGATCGTCGAGCAGGGGCCGACGGAAGCGATATTCCGCCAGCCCCGGCACCCCTACACCAAGGGCCTGCTGGGCGCGCTGCCGAGGGTCGATCGCGGCCGCATCGCGCGACTGGTGCCGATCCCTGGCGGACTGCCCGACCTGACGCGGCCGCCGCATGGCTGCAATTTCGAAGCGCGCTGTCCCTTTGCGGTCGCCGAATGCGCCAGCCCGCAGGCGCTGCTGCCGGAGGCTGACACCATCCGCGTGCGATGCCATCGAAGCCGCGACATCCGCGACAGGGCGTGGCCGGTGGACGAACGCGCGTCGATCCCGTCCCAACGCGCGGCCGGCGAGACCATCCTCGAGGCGGCTGGGCTTTCCAAGACATTCCATCTGGGCGGGATTTTGGGCCGGCTGCGGTTCGAAGGCGGCTTGCCGCATCTCGGACCGCCGGTGGTCGTGCGCGCGGTCGATGATGTCTCGATCGCCATCCGCTCCGGGCAAGTGCTTGGCGTCGTCGGGGAATCCGGCTCGGGAAAATCGACGCTGGCGCGGCTGGTGCTTCGACTGCTCGACGCCGATCGCGGCACGCTGCACTACCGCAAGCAGTCGGTTCCGCGCATCCCCGCCCGCGAGTTTCGACGCCGCGCTCAGATCGTTTTCCAGAACCCGGAAAGCTCGCTCAATCCCCGCAAACGGGTCGGCGAGATACTCGCTCGCCCGCTGACGCTGTTCGGCATCGTCGGCGACGGCGACCCGGCGCAGCAGATCGACCACCTTTTGGAGCTCGTACGTCTGCCGGCATCCTATCGCGACCGATATCCGCATCAGCTGTCGGGTGGCGAGAAGCAGCGCGTGAGCATCGCACGCGCGATGGCGAGCGAGCCTGATTTGCTGGTCTGCGACGAGGCCGTATCCGCGCTCGACGTCTCCGTGCAGGCGGCCATATTGAATCTGTTTGCCGATCTCAGAGATCAGCTTGGTGTCGCCTACTTATTCATTTCCCACGATATTTCCGTCATCGCCCACCTGGCCGACCGGGTCGCTGTCATGTACGGGGGGACGCTGGCCGAGGAAGGTGCGCTCGAGGAGGTGTTGCATCCTCCCTACCACCCCTACACCGAGGCCCTGTTGTCGGCGGTGCCTCTGGTCGGATCGCGCGAGCGCGCGGCGCAGCGGATTCGATTGCCCGTCGAAGCGGGAGAGCCGGGAAACGGATGCCGCTTCGCGCCCCGTTGTCCGCGCCGGCTCGGCGAGATCTGCGACACGATGCCGCCGCCAGTGCATGAGTCCGCCCCCGGGCACCGGATCGCGTGCCACATACCGCTGGACCGGCTCGCCGCCGTGGTGCCGGCGTTCGGCGATAAGGAGAGCGGGCGCCACCCCGGATGAACGTCGCTGCCGGCTCAGCCCAGCACCGCGAAGACGTCAACCTCCATCAGCAGTTCAGTGCTGGCCAGCCCTTTGACGATGATCTCGCTCATGGCGCAGGGAACATCGCCCAGATGCCGTAGCACCGCATCCCGTGCCGGCGCGAGGTAAGCGCGGTCGGTGACGTAGAGGACGGCTCGACAGACATCGGCAAGCCCGGCGCCGGCCTCGCTGAGCAGCGTCTCCACATTCTGCATCGCCTGGGCAGCCTGTGCGCCAGCATCGCCGCGGATGAGCAGCCGGCCGTCAAGGGTCTGCCCGGTCTGGCCGCGCAGGAAAATGCGCCGCCCTGCCCGCACCACCATGCAGAAGTCGCAACCCAGCGGCTGCCACTCGTTGCCGTAGCGCGCGCTGTCGGAATGGTATTTGCGCAGGCGCTGATGCCGCTGCGTTCGTTGCGACACGACAGCCGCGTCAAGGGCAAACAGGATTTGCGGACGCTCGAAGCCGCGAACGATGAGACCCGTCGAGACCGGATGAACGCCGCGCAGGTGCCGCCCGATCGCTTGATAGACCGGGATGCGGTGGGCGCGGTCATCGATATGGACGGTGAGCTTGCAGACATCGTCGAGGGACGCGCCCGCCTCCTGGAGCAGTGTCCCTAGATTGCGGAGCGCGAGGTCGGCCTGCGCCGCCGCATCGGCCGCGGCGCGGCCGTTGGCGAGATCCACGCCGGTCTGACCGCCGACGAAGATCTCGTCGCCGGCGCGGACGACCCTGCAGCCCGCCCCGTCCGGCCCATCGAATTTTCCCCAGCGATCATACGCCATGGATGAGATGCCTCAACCCTGGCCTTCGGGAATCACCGCCTCGATGTCGATCTCGACCAGCATCTCGGGCAGGGCGAGGCCGTTGACGATCAGGCCCGTTCCGCAGGGGAAGACACCTTTCAGATGCCGGCCGACGACGTTGTAGACGGGCTCGCGATAGGCGCGGTCGGTGATGTAGGTGGTGATCTTGCAGATATGCTCCATCTTGGCGCCCGCTTCCTCGAGCAGCACCTTGACGTTCTTCATCGCCTGATCGGCCTGCGCCGCCGCATCGCCCTTGCCGACGAACTTGTTGTCGAGCGTGAATCCGGTCTGGCCACGCAGGAAGATGAAATTTCCGGCGCGAACGACCATGCACATGTCGTTGGCGATTTTGCCTCCCTCGTAGACCGTGCTGGTGTTGAACTTGCGGTATCGCTGGTGAGCCATCGCTTCCCTCCCTTTCGGCATATCGCCGCGCTTGCACGTAATTGATAGCAGATGGCTCTTGGCGGCGCATGGATCTCCGCACGGGTGCCGGAGGCGCCGGGCGAGGTGCCACGGCGTGCCGGCCGTAGATCAGCAATGACGAGACGGGAGCTCGACACTAGCATGTGACCGGGGCGATGCATTCGGAGAGCAACCATGCAGCTACCGACCCACGGCCGTTACGACTATTCGGCGATCACCAAGCGCGCTGACTACTCCTGGCCAGGTGGCCGGCGGCTCGCGGTCCATGTCGCTCTCAATGTCGAGCATTTCGCGTTCGGGCGTGGCCTTGGTCACGTGCTGGGCGTGGAGAGTCCGCCGCCCAGCCATCGCGACTACGCGTGGCGCGACTATGGAAACCGCGTTGGCATTTGGCGGCTTCTCGAGCTGCTCGACGAGCTGAAGCTGCCCGGCAATCACCTGGTGAACTCGGGCATCTTCGAGCATTATCCGGAGATTCCCGACGCGATTCGTGCGCGCGGTGACGAATTCATCGCCCATGGCCGCACCAATTCCGAGCGGCCCGGGCTCCTTTGGGAGCCCGACGAGGCCCGCCTCATCTCCGACGTGACGCAGACCATCAAGGGTTTCCAAGGAAAGCCGCCACGCGGTTGGATGGGCCCTTGGATGTCGCAGAGCACGGCGACGCCGGATCTCCTCAAGGAAGCCGGCTACGAGTTCATGATGGATTGGCCGTGCGACGATCAACCGATCTGGATGCGGACGCGGTCAGGTCCCATCCTGTCGGTGCCCTATCCGGTCGAGATCAACGACTCGCCGCAGATGCTTGCGCGCCACCACGCCGCTGAGGAATTTTCTCGAATGATCGTGCATCAATTCAACGAGATGCTTCGTCAGTCCGAGCGGCAGCCGCTCGTCTGCGGCATTGCGCTGCACACCATGATCGTCGGACAACCCTATCGGCTCCATGTGCTGCGCGAGGCCTTGCAGCACATCGTGAACCACCCCGACCGGCACAAGGTCTGGTTCGCGCGACCCGGCGAGATCGCCGATCACATCAAGTCGCTGCCGGCGGGCGTTGTGCCCGGAAGCTGAGACGCGCCTTATTCATCGACCGTTACCTAGCCGGGGCGCGGATACATCGAGTTGACGCCGTTTTCCAACCGTTTACTGAGGGGTCATCAACACCATGACGGTCAATCTCAGACCCGACCACTCGATCCTGCAAGATATCGGCGTCTTCCAAGGCCTCGATAGGCCGGCCGAGGATGAAGTGCTCGAGCGCGCCCATCTGCGCCACGTTGAGAAGGGCGAGGCGGTATTTCACGAGGGTGATGAGGCACGCACCTTCTTCGTGCTGCTGGACGGTCGCATCAAGGCGGTGAGGACCACCGCCGACGGCGAGAAGGTGGTTCTCCACGTTATCAATCCCGGCGAATTCTTCGGCTGCATGGCCTTGACGGGCGGCCAATTGTATCCCGGTACCGCCGAAGCCCTTACCGAGAGCGTCATCATCTCCTGGGACGTCGATACTCTGCGCGGTCTCGTCAACCGCCACCCTGGGATCGCCATCAAGGCGCTGGCCACGATGGGACGCCGGATGTCGGAGAGCAACGACCGCGTCGCCCAGTTACAGACCGAGCGCGCCGAGCGGCGCATCGCCCATGCCCTGCTCCGCCTGGTCCGCCATGCCGGCAAACGCAGCGATGCCGGCGTGGCGATCGACTTTCCCCTCACCCGCCAGGATCTGGCGCAAATGGCGGGGGTGACGCTGCATACCGCGAGCCGTACCCTCGCGCTCTGGGAGAGCCAGGGCATCCTCGCCGGCGGCCGCGCCGCGGTAACGGTCCTGCAGCCGCACGCCTTGGTCGCCATCGCTCAGGAGCTGCCCGGGTCGGAAGAGGCGAAAGAGTCCTAGCCCGGCTGTCCGTCGATCCGCGGACAGACAAGCATCGGCGCATAGATAACGGCGAAGAGCGCGAATCCCAGCGACCACGCGATCGCCGAGCATGCCACGAGATGGCCGAGAAGGGCCGGGGCAAACGGCGCCGCGATGCGCAGCACGGCGGCTAGAGAGATCAAGACATAGGCGGCGACGATCGCGGGGTGCGTGGCGATCCTGCGCCCGGTGTGGCCGAGCGCCGCCCGCGACATGACGGCAAGCAGCATGGTGCCGATGGCGCCCGCGGTGAGCGCATGCAGCGCCGCGGTCTCCGGGATTGCGTCGCTGAGTGCCGCCGCGCCTTTCAGCAGCAGGCCAAGAACCAGCCAGCCATAGCCGAGATGCAGGACCCAGAGAATCGGCACCCGTCGGGTCGCCAAGCCGCGCCAAAAATAGAGTCTCGCGGCCTGCAGCAGTCCGGCGGCGAGCGCCACCAGGCCCACGATCTTTCCCGCCCCCATCGCGGCCTCCACGACGAGAAACGCCGCCATCACCGTGATGGTCAGCCGATCGAGGAACGGGAAGGAGCGCGGCAGAGGAGAAATCCCACGCAGCTTGAGCGCGCTCGTCGTGAAGGCCGGCACGATGCGCCCGCCGATCACGGTGATCAGCAGCGCCAGCACATCGATACCCGCCCGCGCGCCACGCGCCGCGGTATCGGCGGCAAGACCGACGAATTCCGCCTGCATCGCCAGATCCGCGGACCAGAGCACCGCCAGCACCACCAGCAACACGCCATTGCGACCGCCGCCGCCACGCAGCAGCGGCGGCATCACCAGCGCGGCCAGCACCGGCAAGAACGCGAGATCGACCGCGGCCGCCAGCGGCGGCGGCACCAACCCCGGCAGATTCATGGCGAGGCGACCGGCGAGCCAGAGCACGCCGAGGCCGATGAGCGGCCCGCCCCGCACATAGGGCACGCCGGTCCAATTCGGCACCGCCGTGAGAAAGAAGCCGGTGACGCCCGCCGCGGCGAAGCCGAAGATCATCTCGTGGGCATGCCAGAGCGTCGGCGAGACAGTGACGGGAATCTCAATGCGTCCGGTATAGACCAGGATCCACTCGAGCACCGCGAAGGTGGCGTAAAGCGGTGCCAGCAGGAAGAAGACCCGAAACCCCGCCTCGAATAGCGCGAAACGCCGCGGCGGCGCAGCGGAGGGATCGACGAGCGGCAGCACGGTCATGGGAAAGGCCCCGTCGATGTCGGAGACGCGACCGGCACCGGCTCCTGGCTGGACGCCGCCGCGTGGATCTCAGACAGCAGCTCCGCTTCCGGAATCCGGTAGCTCTTCGCCGCCGCTTTCAGAGTTTGGAACGGTGCCATGATGCACCCGACGCACGCCATCTTGTGCCGGATGAAGACCTCAGCCGTTCCGGGCCACCGGCTCAGCACCTCCTCGACGGTTTGCTCGATCAGCGGAGCGTCGGTGTCGACCATCGTCTCGCCTGGCAGATCCGGTCAGCCTTTCTTGATCTCGTCGATGATCGCCTGCAGCTTCTGCTTTGCCTTGCCGGGAAGCTTCGCGGCATCGAGCTTGTCGATGTTCACGGGGTCGCCCACCACGACCGCGCCGATCATTCCCATTCCCGCATGGGGCTTGCATTCGAAGACGTAGACGCCGGGCTTGGTGAAGGTCACCTTCAGGCCCTCGTTCATCTGCGCCTTGAAGGGTTCGGCGCCGTCGGGGATCATGCCGTCGACGGAAACGACGTCATGGCCCTTGTTGGTAGCCGCAAAGTTCACGGTGTCGCCCGGCTTCACCTTTACCAGATCGGGGGCGAAGACGAACATGCCACCCGGCCCCATGTTGAGCTCCTGAACCGTGGCCTCGCCGGCAAAAGCCGGCAGTGAAAAGGCGAGAGCGCCGGCAACAGCCAGGGTCACCCATCTTTTCTTCATCATCTCGGACATCGTCATCACTCCATCAGATCCTGATTGCGCGGCCCGCGGTCGGGCCCATCCTTTGCCTGGACGGCGAGGACTTCTGGAGTTTGAAATAGCGCGTCCGCGCGCCACGAACCTTGAGCTGGCGCAATGAAAACGACGGATTCCAGGCGGCTTCCGCGAGATCGGTTCCGTGAGGTAAATCAGAGATTAAAGGAGATCAGCCGGCAGCGACGCCGGCCGGGCCGCGCGCCGGCCTCAGCTCCCCTCGATCAGCGTGCTGGCGAGTGAGCCCCGAACGGAGGTGAGGCGCCGGAGCGCTCGCTCCGTCAATATCTGCGCTTCGGCCATTACCGCCTCGTTCGCGGTGAGCTCGGCAACATCCGAATAGCGCTCGAAGGCATATTCGAGGAGCCGCAGCCCATCGCGGACCGTGCGCGGCACGGTTGCGGGATAAGCGGGCGCGGGAGTGCCGGCGAGGTGCGCTTCCGCCTCCTCCGCGAGCTTCGCCTCATCCCCCGCGGCCGCCTCGAAGAGCCGTGCCGTGGCGGTGTCGCCGGCGGCCGTCAGTGTCGCCGCCAAGGAGCGGTGGCCGGCCGCGGCGGCTCGCTCCATCGCCGCGGCTTCCGCCAAAAACTCATCGAGGGTCTGCTCCCGTTCCGGGCGCGGCCGCCGTGCTGCCGATCCACGCTCGTGCCGCCAGGCCTTCCGCCGCTCGCGGCGCAGCAGGCTCGCGTGATCGAGCTCGTCCTTGGCGCAATGCTCGGCCATTTCGCGAAGCCGATCGTCGGGCGCATGAGCAGCGATATAGGTGAAAAAGGCAAACGCCCGCTCCTCGTTGCGCACTGCGATCGCAAGCGCCCGATAGGGCGTCAGCAGATAGGAGCTCGCCTCCTCGTCATCGAATTTCTCCGGCAGCTCCCACTTGACGCGCGCGGGATCGGGCCGCTTGCCGATGATGGCGAGGGCGCGGAGGTCGATCTGGTCGGCGTGCTTGTCCTCGATCCCGCCGAGGAAGTCGAAGAGCGTGGCGAGCTCACCCTCGCTTTGGCTGCGCATGCGGGCGGCGAGATCGCGATAACGCCGGCCGGCCTCGCGCTCCATCGCGTAAGCCACCGCCAGCAATTCATTGGCGGAGCCTACCGGACCCGGTGGCTCGCTCTTCAGGATGCCCATGAGGCCTTCACAAGGTTTGCCTCAGAATACGCCGAGCCATCCCGCAGTGAAAGCGGCAACGGCCCTGGAACAACGCGAGGCGACACTGTAGATACATGCGTAACGTGATCGCATTCACGAAGCGCGGGGTTCCGGCCAGCATGCGACCCTCGAAGTTCCCGGCGAGTTTGCGGCATCTAGCGCGGGCTTTCCTGCGCCCGGCGCTGCTGCTGGCGATGGCGGCGGCGCTCACGATATGCGGCGCCATCACTCTGCGCGAGCCCGCCATCGCGCAAGCGACGTCGCATCTCCAAGGCTATCTGAAGCAGCTGGAGCTGCCGGAGGTTTTCCCCGGCGCCGACCGCATGGGTCCGATCGAGGGCGATCCGCCCGCCGCCGCCGCATACAAGGACGATCAGCTGCTCGGCTATGTCTATCTCAACTCCGATGTCGTGAATTCGACCGGCTACTCCGGGAAGCCGATCAATATCGTCATCGGCATCGATCTCGGCGGCACGATCACCGGCCTGAAGCTGGTGGAGCACCACGAGCCGATCGTGCTGGTCGGCATTCCGCCGGCGACGGTCACCGCCTTCATCGCGAAATATGTCGGCCGCAACCTTCTACAGGCGCCACCGGTGGCGGCCGCCGATACGCCGGTCGACATCATCAGCGGCGCCACCGTCACCACCATGGTCATCGGCGACAGCATCGCGCGATCCGCGGTGCGGATCGCGCGTTCCCGTGGCTTGGGCGGCGCGCAGGCTGCGGCGGCGGCGCCGGCCAGCGTCAGAACGATCGACGAGACGAAGAACGGCACCGCGGATTGGGCCACGCTTCTGGGCGACGGCTCGGTTCGGCGCCTATCCCTGAGCGTTGGCGACATCAACGACGCCTTCGCCAAATCCGGCAACCCATTGGCGGCCGAGCATCCGGAAGAGGGCCCCGACAGCGACAGCTTCATCGACCTCTATGTGGCGCTCGCCACCGCGCCGGCCATCGGCCGGAGCCTGCTGGGCGATGCCGCCTACGCCCAGCTCAAGCAAGGGCTGAAGCCCGGCCAGCAAGCGATCATCGTCGCCGGCGACGGACGCTATTCCTTCAAGGGCTCCGGCTACGTTCGCGGCGGCATCTTCGACCGCATCGAGATCGTGCAGGGCGAAGAGATCATCCGCTTCCACGACCGCAACCATCAGCGCCTCGGCGACTTGGCGGCGGCGGGCGCGCCGAATTTTCCCGAGATCGGGCTGTTCATGGTGCCGCCGGACGAGAAGCTCGACCCGGCTGCGCCGTGGAGTCTCAAGCTCCTGGTTCAACGCGCTATCGGCGCCCGCGACAAGGTGTTCCTGACCTTCAATCTCGACTACAGCCTCCCCGAGAAATACGTCGTGACCCAGAAGCCGGCGGTTACGATCGCAACCCCCGCGCCTTCCACACAGGCCGCTCCCGCCGCTGCATCTGCAGATACCACGGAAGCGACGCCGGAGAGCCATGAGGTGCCATTGTGGATGCGCATCTGGCGCGCTCGCATCGTCGACATCACAATCCTGTGCCTGGCACTCCTGCTCCTCACCGCGATCTTCTTCTTCCAGGATTTTCTGGTGCGACGGCCGGTCCTTTATGACCGCGTCCGGCTCGGCTTCCTCGCCTTCACGCTGTTCTGGATCGGCTGGTACGTCCAGGCGCAGCTATCGGTCGTCAATGTCCTCGCCTTCGCGAACGCGCTGCGCACCGACTTCCGCTGGGACTACTTCCTGGTGGATCCCCTGATCTTCATCCTTTGGTCCGCCGTCGCCGCCGCGCTGCTGTTCTGGGGACGCGGCGCGTTCTGCGGCTGGCTCTGTCCCTTCGGCGCCTTGCAGGAGCTGCTCAACCGCGTCGCCAAGCTGCTGCATATTCCGCAGCTGCGCGTGCCGTTCGGGCTGCATCAGCGGCTGTGGCCGATCAAGTACATCATCTTCCTCGCGCTTTTCGGCCTGTCGCTCTACTCGCTGTCGCTGGGCGAGGAAGCGTCCGAGATCGAGCCGTTCAAGACCGCGATCATCCTGCATTTCATGCGCGATTGGCCTTTCGTGGTCTTCGCGGCCGCCGTGCTCGCCCCCGGCCTGGTGATCGAGCGCTTCTATTGCCGATATCTCTGTCCGCTCGGCGCCGCCCTTGCCATACCCGCGCGGCTGCAGGATGTTCGACTGGCTGCGGCGCTACCGCGAGTGCGGCAATCCGTGCCAGCGCTGCGCCAACGAGTGCCCGGTGCAGAGCATCCATCCCGAGGGAAACATCAATCCCAACGAATGCATCCAGTGCCTGCACTGCCAGATGCTCTATCACCACGACTAGAAATGCCCGGTGATGATCCAGAAGCGCCTCAAGACCGAAAAGCGCTTGGCGACGACTGTCCGCCTCCATGCGATCGCATGGGGCGCCGGCACCCGCCGCCGGTTCCTCGGCAGGTCCGGAGTAATCCACGCAATCGGGCAATCCGCAGCGACCTCAGTCATTTAGGGCAGCGGAGTGTTTCTTGCTTGATATTTATCAATTCGCACGTTGATCTGCGTCAATGTCCTTCGGCGAAGCGGGCTCTAGTTTCCTGAATCGTCAGCAGGCCGGGATTGGTGGAATCCCGTCCGCGCTCAAACCCCTCAGGAGACACAGCGATGACCGCCGACAGGCCCTCCAAGCCGAAAGCGCCCAAATCCGACGCGCGTCCCGATGACACGGAGGCGGAGGCCAATTCGACCGGCGCCCCTCCGGATGGAATCAGCCGACGGAGCCTGATCGGCACCTCGGCCAAGCTGGCCGGCATCGCGGGCGCTGCAGGCGCCATCGGCGGCGCGGGCCTCAGCGGCCTGGCGCAGGAAGCCTTTGCCCAGCAGGCGCAACGGCGCCAGGGCGCGGCCCCAGGTCCGCAATCGGTCGAGGTGAGGCCGGGCGATCTCGACGAATACTATGGCTTCTCCAGCAGCGGGCAGACCGGGGAAGTGCGCATCATCGGCCTCCCCTCCATGCGCGAGATCATGCGCATTCCCGTCTTCAATCGCGACAGCGCGACGGGATGGGGCCTCACCAACGAGAGCCGGAAAGTACTGACCGAGGGGCTGCTGCCGGAGACCCGCAAGTTCCTGGAGACGCGCGGCGGCAGCTTCGTCAACGGCGACGCGCACCATCCGCACATGTCGTTCACCGACGGCACCTATGACGGCCGCTATATCTTCATCAACGACAAGGCGAATTGCCGCGTCGCGCGCATCCGCTGCGACGTGATGAAATGCGACAAGATCATCGAGGTGCCGAACGCCTCGGACATCCACGGCATGCGGCCGCAGAAGTTTCCCCGCACCGGCTACGTCTTTGCCAACAGCGAGCACATCATCCCGATCCCGAACGACGGCAAGATCCTCGACGATCCCAAACAGTACTGGTCGGTCTTCACGGCGATCGACGGCGACAAGATGGAGGTCGCCTGGCAGGTGCTCGTCGACGGCAATCTCGACAATTGCGACGCCGACTACCAGGGAAAATACGCCTTCTCGACCTGCTACAACTCGGAGAAAGGCATCAACACTGCGGAGATGACCTCCGCCGAACAGGATTGGGTCGTCATCTTCAACATCGCGCGCATCGAGGACGCGATCAAGAAGGGCGACTACAAGGAAATGGGCGGCGTCAAGGTGGTCGACGGCCGGCACGGCCAGCCCTACACCCGCTACGTCCCGATCTCGAACAACCCGCACGGCTGCAACACCGCGCCGGACGGGATTCACGTCGCGATCAACGGCAAGCTGTCGCCGACCGTCACGCTGCTGGACGTGCGGCTGTTCGACGATCTCTTCAACGACAAGATCAAGCCGCGGGATGTCGTGGTCGCCGAGCCGGAGCTCGGCCTCGGCCCGCTGCACACCGCCTATGATGGCAAGGGCAACGCCTTCACGACGCTGTTCCTCGACAGCCAGGTGGTGAAATGGAACCTCGACAAGGCTCGGCGCGCCTATAAGGGCGAGAAGGTCGACCCGATCCTGCAGAAGATCGACGTCCACTACCAGCCCGGCCACAACCACACCAGCATGGGCGAGACCAAGGAAGCCGACGGCAAGTGGCTGATGTCCCTCAACAAGTTCTCCAAGGACCGGTTCCTGCCGGTGGGGCCTCTGCATCCCGAGAACGATCAGCTCATCGACATCTCCGGCAGCGAGATGAAGCTCGTCCATGACGGCCCGAGCTTCGCCGAGCCGCACGACATCTGCCTCGTGCACCGCTCGAAGGTGAAGCCGATCATGGTGTGGAAACGCGACGATCCCATGTGGGAGGACGCGCGCCAGCAGGCGGCGAAGGACGGCGTCAAGCTCGAAGAGGCCGCCAACGTCATCCGCGACGGCAACAAGGTGCGCGTCTACATGTACTCGATCGCGCCCTCCTACAGCCTGGACAGCTTCACGGTGAAGCAAGGCGACGAGGTGACCGTCTATCGTCACCAACATGGACGATGTGGAGGACCTCACGCACGGCTTCACCATCGTCCGCTACGGCGTCATGATGGAGATCTCGCCGCAGCAGACCTCCTCGGTGACGTTCATCGCCGACCGGCCGGGCGTCCACTGGTACTACTGCCAGTGGTTCTGCCACGCGCTTCACATGGAGATGTCCGGCCGCATGATCGTCGAGCCGCGCGCCACCTGAGAGCGCGGCATGAACGGCGGGGCGGTCATTCTGGTTGATGGCGGTGCCGGCGACATGCCTTGTCGCCGGCATCCTGCTGGCCGCTCCGCCGCTTCGGGCGGCGACCGCGGAGGTTCAGCCCGGCGGCGACAATCTCGCGCGCGCGGTCGCCGCCGCCGCCGCTGGCGATACGCTGCGGCTCGCGCCCGGAGTTCACAACGGGCCCGTCGTTATTGATCGACCGCTTTCCCTGCTGGGCGAGCCCGGTGCCATCATCGACGGCCGAAGGGTGGGGCGCACGCTGGAGGTTCAATCTCCCGGCGTCGTCATCCGGCATCTGTTGCTCAAGGGGCTCCGGATTGAACCTGGCGACGATGGATGCGGCGGTCTTCCTCGAGCAGACGGCCACCGGCGCCGTCGTCGAGGACAACGAGATCGACGACAACCTCGTCGGCGTCTACATCCACGGCGCGCCCGACGCCATGGTGCGGGGCAACACCATCGCCGGTCGCGTGCTGCCGCACCTCAACGATTCCGGCAACGGCGTCTATGTCTGGAACGCGCCGGGCGCGCAGGTGATCGGCAACGACATTTCCGGCGGCCGCGACGGCATCTTCACCAACACCAGCCGTAACGAACGTCTTCAGCGGCAATCGGATCCACGGCGTGCGCTTCGCCGTCCACTACATGTATACGAACGACAGCGTGATCAGCGACAACGTCTCCTTCGGCAATCACGCCGGCTTCGTCATGATGTATTCGGACCGCATCACCGTCCGGGACAACGTGTCCGACGGAGATCGCGACCACGGAATGATGTTCAACTACGCCAATGACGGCGATCATCGAAGGCAATGCCGTTCTGCGCGGCGGCGAGAAATGCGTCTTCATCTACAACGCCAACAAGAACCAGTTCCGCGGCAACTGGTTCGAGGGCTGCCGGATCGGCATCCACTTCACCGCGGGATCCGAGCGCAACGCCATGTCCGGCAACGCCTTCGTCAACAATCAGACCCAGGTCATGTATGTCGGCACCCGCTTTCTCGACTGGTCGGTGGACGGCCGCGGCAACTACTGGAGCGACAACCCCGCCTTCGATCTCAATGGCGACGGCATCGCCGACGAGGCCTATCGTCCGAACGACGTCGTCGACCAGATCGTCTGGCGCTATCCCGCGGCAAAGCTGCTCCTCAACAGCCCGGCGATGCAGGTCGTGCGCTGGGCGCAATCGCAATTCCCGGGGCTGCATCCCGGCGGAGTCGTCGACAGCGCTCCCTTGATGAAGCCGCCTTACGTGCCGGCGGCGCATTACGGGACCGACAAGCGGCCAGTGCCGACGGTCGGCTCGGTGGTGGCGCGATGAGCGACGTCACGGTCCGGCTCGGCGGCGTCTCGAAGCGCTACGGCCAGCAGATCGCGGTCACCGACGTCGATCTCGTACTGCGGGAAGGCGAGCGCATCGCGCTGGTCGGCCACAACGGGGCCGGCAAGAGCACCCTCATCAAGCTGATGCTTGGCCTTATTCGCCCGACGAGCGGCGATATCGAGGTGCTCGGCGAGACCCCCGCGAGCGCCGCATCGGCCAAGAGCCGGCGACGAATCGGATACCTGCCGGAGAACGTCGCCTTTCCGCCGGCGACGACCGGCGAGGAGCTGCTGGCCTTCTATGCCCGGCTCAAGCGGGAGCCGGTCGCGCGCAACGGCGAGATCCTCGAGCGCGTCGGCATCGCCCATGCGGCGCGGCGTCGGGTCGGCACCTACTCGAAGGGGATGCGCCAGCGCCTCGGCCTGGCGCAGGCGCTGATCGGCCGTCCCCGCTTGCTGCTGCTCGACGAGCCCACCACCGGTCTCGACCCGGAGTTGCGGCAAAGCTTCTACGACATCGTCGGCGAACTGAGCGTCGGCGGCGCGACGGTGCTGCTCTCCTCCCACATCCTCACGGAGCTCGAGGGACGGACGGACCGGGTCGTGGTCATGAGCCGCGGCCGGAAGCGCGCCGACGGCACCATGGCGGAGCTGCGGCAGCTGGCGCAGCGGCCGGTACGCATCAAGATCACGGTCGACATCGACCGGGCGGCTCTCTTTCCCGGCGCTGCTGGGCGACGCGATCGAGTGGCTGCCGATCGGCGAGCGCGTCTTCGAGGTTCGCTGCCTGGAGAGCGAGAAGGTCGACGTGCTGCGCCGCATCACCTCCGGGCCTCTGACGTTGGCCGACCTGGAGATCTTTCCGCCGACGCTCGACGATGTCTATGCGCATTTCCTGCACCGGGAGGCAGCGGAATGAGAGCCGTTGCCCTCATCGCCGCCAAGGAGATCCGCGACGGCCTGCGCAACCGCTGGGTCGCGGCGACTACGCTGCTCATGGCGGCGCTTGCCTTGACTCTCACGCTCCTCGGCAGCGCGCCCACCGGGACCGTCGGCGCGAGCCATCTCTCCGTTACCGTGGTGAGTCTGTCGAGCCTGACGATCTTCCTGGTGCCGCTGATCGCGCTGCTGATCTCCTACGACGCGATCGCCGGCGAGATCGAGCGCGGCACGCTGCCGCTCCTGCTCTCCTATCCCGTCGCGCGCTGGCAGGTCATCGCCGGCAAGTTCCTCGGCCACACCGGCATCCTGGCGATCGCCACCGTCATCGGCTATGGCGCCGCCGGCGCCGCGCTGGCGCTCGCCGGTGGACCGGCGGAGACGGCCGGAGCGTGGTTCGCCTTCGGCGCCATGATGGGATCCAGCGTTCTGCTCGGCATGGCCTTTGTCGCTCTGGGCTATCTCGCGAGCGCGCTGGTGCGCGATCCCCGCACCGCCGGCGGCATTGCGATCGGGCTCTGGCTGTTCTTCGCGCTCATCTATGACATGGCACTCCTGGGCCTGCTGGTCGCCGACCAAGGCAAGACGGTGACCGTCCCCCTCATGAACGGCCTGCTGCTGGCCAATCCGACGGACATCTATCGCCTGCTCAACCTCACCGGCTTTGCCGATGTCAGTCTCTTCGCCGGCATGGCTGGGCTTTCCGAGCAGGTGCGGTTCGGGTCCTCGCTTCTGGTGACCGCACTCGCCGCCTGGATCACCTTGCCGCTCGGCGTGGCGGCGCTGATCTTTCGGCGGAGGGAACTATGATCCGGTGGCTCGCACCCCGTGCCGTCCTGGTGCTGCTCGTGCTGTCGGCCGGCGCCTGCGACGAGAAGCCGGCGAAGATGCCAACGCCACAAGAGGCGACCGCTGACGCAGTCGCCGAGTTCTGCGGCATGACCATGGCCGAGCATCCCGGGCCGAAGGGGCAGATCTTCCTGACCGGCCGCGAGACGCCGCTGTGGTTCGCCTCGGTGCATGACGCCTTCGCCTTTACCATGCTGCCGGAGACGCCGAAAAACATCGCCGCCATCTACGTCAACGACATGGGCAAGGCGAAGGACTGGGATCACCCGGAGGCGGGAACCTGGATCGATGCCCGCCGCGCGATCTTTGTCATCGGCAGCGGCCGGCACGGCGGCATGGGCGAGGACGAGGCGGTGCCGTTCTTGAACGAGGCCGCCGCCCATGCCTTCGCCGAAGAGAACGGCGGCACGCTCGTCCGCTTTGCGGAGATGCCGAGATCCTACATACTTCCAAATGGCGACGGTCCGGTCAGCGAAGAGCAGCACGCCGAGCACGATCATCAAGGGCATGATCACCACGCGCACGACCACCATCCCGAGCCCGGCTGAGGCCGGCGTGCGCCCGCAGCATCGCGGCGGCAGTCGGCGGCGATTCATCCGCATCGCCGCGGCGGCGGCGGGAATGACGCTGCTTCCCGTGGGAGCCGGTCTCCGTGCCGCCATCGTGGAGGAGGATGCGGCTCGCCAGCTTCGCGTCTGGCGCGGCGTAGCGCTTGGCGCCGATGCGATGCTGCAGATCCACCATCCCGATGCGGCGACGGCGAACCGGCTGATCGACTACTGCCTGACCGAGGTGGCGCGGCTGGAAGGCATCTTCAGCCTCTATAGGGAGGATTCGTCACTCTCGCGCCTCAATCGGGACGGCCACATCGATACCCCGCCCCTCGAGCTCGTCGAGCTGCTGGGGCAGTCGCAGGGCTTCAGCCGCCTGACCGCCGGCGCCTTCGACGCGACCGTGCAGCCGCTCTGGGATCTCTATGCCGATCATTTCTCCAAGCCGGAGGCCGACCCGCTCGGCCCCGGGAAAGCCGCCCTTCAGGTAACCCTCGAGCGCGTCGGGTATGGCGCGATTGAGCTCGATACGCGCCGCATCGCCTTCGCGAAGCCGGGCATGGCGGTGACCCTCAACGGCATTGCCCAGGGCTACATCACAGACCGCATCGTCGATCTCCTGCGCGCCGCCGGCCTCGCCCATGCCCTCGTGGATATGGGCGAGATCCGCGCCATCGGCGGCCGACCGTCGGGAGGTCCGTGGACCGTCGGGCTTGAAGATCCGATCATCACCAAGCAGATCGCCGAGCGCATCGCGATCGAGAATCAGGCCGTCGCTACCTCCGGCGGATACGGAACGCCGCTCGACCCCGCTGGTCGCTTCAATCACATTTTCGACCCCGGCAGCGGCGAGACCAGCTGGCGCTACCTCAGCGTATCCGTGATCGCGACCACCGCGACCACCGCGGACGCCCTCTCGACGGCGTTCTCCCTGATGCCTCTCGAGGAGACGCGCCGCGTGGTCGATCAGCTCGGGATCGCCGCGCATTTCGCCCTTCCCGACGGCTCGCGTCTGCAGCAGGGCGCCTAGCCCGTCGACGTGGCCACTCCCGTATCCGCCGCCCGGGGACATCGGCCGTTCTTTCTGGGCGCGGCCGCCTTCGCCTGTCTCTCGATCGGCGGCTGGCTCGCCGTGCTGGACGGCGCCGTCGCCGTAGGGGGGCCGCTGGCGGCATCGCGCTGGCACGGCCACGAGATGATCTTCGGCTATACGATCGCGGTGCTGTCGGGATTTCTGCTGACGACGACTCGCGGCTGGCGAATCTGGGTTCTGCTCGGTCTATGGATGCTCGGGCGCGCGGGCGTCATGCTGACCGGATGGGTCCCGCTTCCGGTCACGGCGGGCATCGATGTGCTTTATCTTCCTGTCCTCGCGCTGCTCCGCGATCCACCGGTCTGGCGTCGGCCGAAGTGGCCCACGATCGGCTTCCTGCCGCTGCTGCTCGCGCTCGGCGCAATCAATGCCGCCTTCTACCTCGATGTACTCGGCATGCTGCCGGGCGCGTCCGAGCGCGCGCTCCAGCTCGCCATCGATCTCCTGACCTTGATGATCGTCGTGATGGCCGGCCGCCTGGTGCCGGGCTATACGCGCGCCATGCTGATCCCCATCCGCGCACCACGGGATCCATGGCGCGAGCGCCTGTCGATCGTACTGGTGCTGCTGATGCTGGCACTGGATGCGATCGGCATGCTGTCAATGCCGGGGGCCATCGCGATCATCGCCGGAACTCTACAAGCCGTGCGCCTGGCTGGCTGGCGAACCCGCGATGTGTTGCGCCAGCCCCTCCTGCTCGCGCTGCACATCGGCTTCGCCTGGATCGCCCTCGGTCTCGTGCTGCGCGGCGTCGCCGACCTGACCGGCTGGATCACCCACATCGACGCGCTGCACGGCATCACCGTCGGAGCCATCGGCACTCTCACCCTCGCCATGATGGCGCGCTTGACGAGAACTCATGGCCGGCTGCCGCCAGGCTCGGATACCGTCACCAGCGCGGCCTTTGTCGCGATCACCATCGCGGCCCTCCTGCGCGGCGTCGGAGGCGCCATCGCACCTGCCGCCGCCTTGCCGACGATCCTGGTCTCGGGTGTCGTCTGGATCGTCGCGTTCGGCCTATTTCTGGTGAGATACGCGCGGACACTCTAAAGATCGGACAATCGCAATCGCGGGCGCCCCGACGACGCCGATGCCGCCACCATCGCATAGGCACCATCACCTCTCGACCTGTCGGCGTGAGCCGGGCATTCTTGTGAACCGCCAGTCGGCTTGGCTTCCACGGCCTCAACAAATTAAACGTCCTTCGTCGGGATCGAATGAACAATCTATTGAGATATTGCGAGGATCGTCGAATGACGGTCGGTGTAGGCGGCTGTACTTTCGAAAAAGAGTTCGCGCCGCTGCCGCCGGCAGCCGATCCGCTTCGGCGAGGACATCATAAACCGCGCCGGGGACCGCACACGCTGGTTCAGCCATCTCTGCCATTCAGCGGACAATACGCCGGGCTGTGAGGCCTGAGGCAGCTGCAATGACCGTCGCATTCGCCCAGCCCGTCTCGCAATCGATCCCGCTGCTCGAGATTCGTGCGGTCACCCGCAGCTTCTATGGCGTGCATGCTCTGAACGGTGTCGATCTCACGGTGCAGTCCGGACTTATTACCGGCCTGATCGGTCCCAACGGCGCCGGCAAGACCACGCTGTTCAACTGCGTCAGCGGTGTCGTCCCGCCGAGCTCTGGCCGCATCCTGTTCGATGGTCGAGACATCACCGGCTGGCGTCCCGACCGCATCACGCGCCGTGGCTTGGTACGCACCTTCCAGATCGCCCGCGGATTCCCGCGGCTGACGGTGCGGGAGAACCTGCTGCTCTATGGTCCGGACCAGCCGGGCGAAGGCGTCGCGACAGCCCTGCTGCGCACGCCGGCGATGCGTCGGCGCGAGGCCAAGCTGCAGCAGCGCGCCGTCGAGATTGCCGGGCGCCTGAACTCTCCCACATGCTCGACAACAAGGCGGGGAGCTTCTCCGGCGGCCAAAAGAAGCTGCTGGAGATCGGCCGCGCCCTGATGGCAGAGCCTAAGCTGATGCTGCTCGACGAGCCGGTCGCCGGCGTCAATCCGACGCTCGGCGCGGAGATCGGCGAGCACCTGCGGGAGCTAGCCGCCAGCGGCATCACCCTGCTGCTGATCGAGCACCAGATGGACATGATCGCGCGGCTCTGCGATCCGGTCATCGTCATGGCCGAAGGACGCCGCCTCACCGAGGGTAGCTTCGCCGAGGTAGCGAACGACACCGCGGTGCAGGAAGCCTATATGGGCCGGCCGCGAGGCCTCGCTTGAGCGTCCCCCTCCTTGGCGTCGAGGGTGTGGTCGCCGGCTACTCGACCGCCGACCAGATTCTGAAGGGTCTGGATTTCGCGGTGTTCGATCGGCGAGATCGTCTGCATCATCGGGCCGAATGGCGCCGGCAAATCCACGCTGCTGAAAACGATCGCCGGACTGCTGCATCCGTCCGATGGCTCGATCCGGCTGCAGGAAAAGCCGATCATCGGCCTGCCGCCCGCGGGAAATTGCCGCTCTCGGCGTCGCCTTGTGCCGCAGGAGCACAATGTCTTTCCCTCGATGACGGTGCGCGAGAACCTGGAGATGGGCGGCTATGCCGATCGAGCCGGCGGGCGCGGCCGGCTTGACAGCGTGATGCAGCGCTTTCCGATGCTCGCCGCAAGCGTCGCCATGCGGCCGCGCACGCTCTCGGGTGGCGAGCGCCAGGTGCTGGCCATGGCCATGGCTCTGATGGTCGAACCCACCCTGCTGCTGCTGGACGAGCCCTCGGCGGGCCTGTCGCCGGTCGCCGCACAGACGCTGTTCGCCGACATCCAGGCCATCAACCGCGCCGGCATCGCGATCGTGCATGGTCGAGCAGAATGCCAATCAGGCGCTCGCGATTGCTCACCGCGCCTACGTTCTTGTGGATGGACGCAACAGTCGCGATGGCGAGGCCGCGCCCTTGCGTGCCGATCCGGAGGTAAGCGCGCATCTTTCTCGGCGGCTGACCCCGCGCCCTGCAACCACGATGGAGCTTTGCATGCCCCTGCTTCGATCTCGCCGCCGCACTGCCGTCGCCGGCGGCGCGGCCTCGCTCGCCACTCGTCCCTTTCATCCCGGGCAGCCGCGGCCAAGGCGCGTCGCTGCGCCTCGGCGTGCTGACCCCGCTGACCGGCGCCGGCGGCTTCGATGGGCCGCGCATGCTGAAGGCGATGCAGGCGGTGGCCAACGAGATCAACGCCGCCGGCGGCGTGCTGGGGCGCCAGATCGAGCTGGTGGTCGAGGACGACGAGACCAACCCGGAAGCTGCCGTGCGCGCCGCGCACAAGCTGATCGACGTGGACAAAGTGCCGGTGATCATGGGGACCTGGGCCTCTGCGGTCACCACCGCGGTCGCGCCGGTGTGCTGGGAGAGCAAGACCTTCCTGACCACGGTCTCCGGCGCGGACAGCATCACGCATCTGCCGCATCAGGGCTACCTGATCCGCACGCAGCCGAACAATCAGCTGCAGGCGACAAGCACGCGGAGTTCATCATCCGCCTGGACGCCAAGCGTGTCTTCATCCTGGCGATCCAGGCGCCGTTCGCCGAGCCGACGCAGCAGCGGCTGACGGAGACGCTGACAGCGAAGGGCGTCAGCTGGTCGGCGGCTCCTGATCTACGACAAGGACAAGACCAGCTACCGCGTCCGAAGTGGACCAGGCGCTGCGCGCCAAGCCTGACCTGATCTACCTGAACGGCTATGCGCCCGACGTCGCGGTGGTGCTGCGCGAGCTGTACCGCGCCGGCTACGACGGCGAGCGGTTCACCCAGTCCTATGCGGTGACCAAAAGGTGCTGGACAGCTGCCGAAGGAGGTCACCGACAAGGCCTACACGGCCCAGCCCTCCGCCGATGTCGCCTCCCGCGCCTTTGAGCGGCGAAGAAACGGCTGGGCATCGCGCGCCGGATTCCTACGAGGCGCAGGCCACCGACTGGATCAGCATGGTCGTTCTCGACGATCGCCAAGGCGAAGGAGGCGACCGGCACCGCGATGCGCGACAACGTGCGCAAGATCACCAAAGCGGCGGCGATCAAGGTCTACACGGCGGTGGAGGGACTGGCTGCTGGCCGAGGCAAGGAGATCAAGTACGAGGGCGCCAGCGGCCCGTGCACCTTCACCGATATCGGCGACATCCAGGACTGCAAGTTCCGTTACAAGGTGGCGGAGAACGGCAAGTTCAAGTTCGTCTCGGTGAGTTGAGAGGGTGTTCACCTGGCTGGCGCAGCTTCTGATCGACGGCATGATGGCCGGCGCGATCCTGGCCATGCCGGCGATCGGCCTGACCGCCATCTACGCCGTGCTGCGTTTCCCGAACTTCGCGCGTCGCCTCGCACGCGACGATCGGCGCCTTCGCCGGCTATCGTGCGCCAATGTCTGGCTCGGCCTGCCGCTGCTGCCGTCGGCGCTCGTTGCGCCTTCCTGGTCGCCGGCCTGGTCGGCGCTGCTCAGCGACGAGGCTGGTGCTGCGGCCGCTGCGGTCCGCCGGCCTCATCACCACGACCATCGCCTCCGTCGCGCTCACCATCGCGCTGGAAAACCTGGTGCGCCTCGGCTTCGGCAACGACCTGCGCGACTACGACCTGCCGATGCAGCGCGACTGGCGCTTCGCCGGACTGCGCGTCGGCCCGCAGCAGCTCGAGGACCTCGCCATCGCCGCCGTCGTCGTCGCGGTGCTGTTCGGCTTTCTCGCTTCACCCGCACTCGGCAAGGCGATGCGCGCCGTCGCCGACAACCCGACGCTGGCCGCCATCAAGGGCATCGACGCCGGACCGTGTCGCCCGCATCGTCACCTTCATCGGCATGGGGCTCGCCGGCACTCGGCGGCATGCTGCTCGGCCTCGACACCTCGATCGATCCGCTGACCGGCTTTCGCGCCATGCTCTCGATCTTCGCCGCCGCCGTGGTCGGCGGGCTCGGCAGCATTCCCGGCGCCGTGGTCGGCGCGCTCGTCGATCGGCATCGCGCGAGGAACTCTCGCTGCTGGTGCTGCCGCCCGACTATCGCACGCGCCGTCGGCTTCCTCGCCATCCTGCTGGTGCTGATCATGCGCCCGCGCGGCATCCTCGGTCAGCGGGCCTACTAGCATGGGCGCATTGACGGCCGGGCTTAAGGGCTAGCGATGGAAAACTATCTCGTCGCCATGGCCGTATCGGCCGGCATCTATGCCCTGATGGCGCTCGGGCTGAACGTCATCTGGGGCATGGCCGGGATGGTCAATCTGGGCGTGGTCGGGTTCTTCGCGGTGGGCGCCTACACCTCCGCCCTGCTGACCACTCAGCTGGGCTTTTCCATCTGGGCGGGCGTCCTGGCGGGCACCGCCATGGGCGCCGTGGTCGGCGCTTTCGTCGCGCTGATCTCCGCGAAGCTGCGTGGCGACTATCTGGCCATCGTCACGCTCGGCTTCGCCGAGACCATCCGCGTGATCGCCAACAATGAAGTCTGGCTGACCCATGGCAGCGACGGCATCTCCGGCATTCCCGGCCCGTTTCGCGCGAGTCTCGCGCCGCTGCAGTTCAACCTGCTTTACCTCGCGCATCGTGGTGGCGCTTGTCACGGCCGTCTTCGTGCTGGCCGAGCGGCTCAGCTATTCGCCGTTCGGCCGCGTGCTGCGCGCCATCCGCGATGACGATCAGGTCGCCGCCGTCGCCGGCAAATGGGTGATCGCCTACAAGGTCAAGGCCTTCGCTCTCGGCTGCGCCGCGCTCGGCCTGTCGGGCGCGCTCTACGGCCACTACACCTCCTACATCGCGCCCGACATATTCGTGCCTCTGCTGACACTCTACATCAAGCTGTCGCTGCTGGCGGGAGGGGTGGGCAACAACAAGGGCGCCATCGTCGGCGCGGTGCTGGTCGTCGTGTTCCTGGAAGGCACGCGCTTCATCGTCCCTTTCCTGCCCGACCTGTCCGCGGTGCAGGGAGCGGCGCTCCGAGAGATCATCACCAGCGGCAGCCTGCTCGTGCTCCTGCGGTTTCGCACCCAGGGCCTGGTGCCCGAGGCCCGCTCGCATCTGCCGGCGGCGCCGGGCTGGGCGCGCGCCGCCGCTTCCAAGGAGACTTCCCGTGCCTGATGCCACGATCTCGATCGGCCTCGACGACATCGTCCATATCCAGACGCTGACCGCGTCGGACACGACAGCCGCCTATCGCGCCATCGATGCGCTCGCCGAGCGGATCTATCAGCACCGCCTGTTCACGGTCACCCGCTCGCTGCACGAGACGAAGGAAGTCGAGCGCGTCTATTCCAGCAACCAGCGAGCCTATCCGATCGGCGGACGGAAGCAGAAGCAGGGCACGGAATGGGGCGCAAAGGTACTCGATCGCGGCGAGCCGCTGATCTGCCACGGCCCGGGCGATATCGCGCGCGTTTTCGCCGACCATGCCCTGATTCTCAGCCTGGGTATCGGCGGCATGATCAACCTGCCGGTGCTGTTCGGCGGCCGCTCCGTCGCCACCATGAACATGTCCCATGCTGGCGACCGCTTCAGCGAAGGCGACCTGCCGACGCTGCGAGTGCTTGCCGCCTTGCTGGTGCCCCTGGTCCTCGCAGGCGCCACCGCCAGCCGAGACCCGGGAGACTGAAGGCATCTTGCCGCAGAAGCGAGACGATCAAATCTGTTCGTGAGTGATCTTGCTGACCTCGCTGCTCGCGGCGTCCGAGTTCGCGATCGACCTGAGAACATGCCGCGAAAACTGTGTCAGTTTCTTGTCAGAAATCCACGCCATTCGCGTTCTGTTCACGTCTCTTCGTGCGCCTTCACGCTGCCAATCGCGCAAAGAAAAACCGCGGAAAACCCCGAGGTTTTCTGCGGCTTTGAATTGGAGCGGGCGAAGGGATTCGAACCCTCGACCCCAACCTTGGCAAGGTTGTGCTCTACCCCTGAGCTACGCCCGCGCCGGCGGCCCGGCCGCCCCCGAGGGGGTGGCGGAGCGGGCGGCATCATACTGGCCCGGCCCCGGTTTGCAAGGGAGGCAGGGTTGGGGTTGACGGCCGGGCTGCCGCCGCTAAAACAGGCGGCCCATGGCCCTCACTCCCGACCAGCTGCTGGAGCGCCTGACCGCGCTCGGCATCCCCCACCGCACCTACGAGCACCCCGCGGTCTTCACCGTGGAGGAATCCGTGGCGCTCCGCGGCAAGCTGCCGGGCGGGCATTGCAAGAGCCTCTTCCTCAAGGACAGAAGGGCGGGCTCTGGCTCGCCGTCATGCTGGAGGACCGGCGGACCGACCTGAAGGCGCTCGCCGACCGGCTGGGGGCGCCGCGCTTCTCCTTCGGCAGCGCCGAGCTCCTGGTCGCAGACCCTGGGCGTGACGCCCGGCAGCGTCACGCCCTTCGCGCTCATCAACGACGTGCACGAAGTCGGTGCGGGTGGTGCTGGACGCGGAGATGCTGCCGGCAGGATCCCCTCAACTACCACCCCCTGATCAACACCAAGACCACGGCGATCGCGCCCCGGGACCTGCTGAAATTCATCGCCGCCTGCGGGCACGAGCCCATCGTCCTGAGCCTCGACGGGCTCGACCGGGCAGTGGCGGCGCCGGCGGGCTAGAAGCAAAGACCGGCTGGAGGTCGGTGTCGCCGCCCCGCCCCGCCCTTTCGGACGCCCAACCCTGAGTAGATGCCAGCGGGGAATCCAAGGCAGGGAAGCGCTTGTCATCAGAGGCCCCTCTCGCCATGTTCTAGGGGCACAGCAACAGGATCCCACTAGCCCATGGAACCCCTCATCGGGGCGGCGGCGCAGCCGGCGCCCGCCGACCTCATCAAGAACAGCACCACCGCCACCTTCATGGCCGACGTGATCGACGCCTCCCATGACCAGGCCGGTCATCGTCGATTTCTGGGCGCCCTGGTGCGGCCCCTGCAAGACAGCTGGGCCCGGCGCTGGAGAAGGCGGTGCGCGAGGCGCGAGGGCGCCGTGCGCATGGTCAAGATCAACATCGACAAGAACCAGGAGCTGGCGCAGCAGATGCGCATCCAGTCGATCCCCGCGGTCTATGCCTTCAAGGACGGGCCGCCCGGTGGACGGCTTCGTCGGCGCGCTGCCCGACAGCCAGGTGAAGAGCTTCGTCCAGCGCCTCTCGCGCCGGCGCCGGGCCGAAGGGCCCCTCGCCGATCGAGGAAGCGATGGAGCATGGCGAAGGAAGCGCTGGCGGCAGGCGATACCGGCCGCGCGGCGAACATCTTCACCCAGGTGCTGCAGCACGAGCCGGACAACCTCGAGGCGCTGGCGGGGCTCGCGCGCAGCCTCATCGCGCCAGGGCGAGCACGCCAAGCGCGAGGCAGACGCTCGACCGCGCGCCGAAGGAGAGCGCCGCCCATGCCGAGATCGCGGCGGCGCGCGCCGCGCTCGAGCTCGCCGAGGCCGGCGAGCAAGGCGAAGGGCGCGCTCGGCGAGCTCGAGGCGCGGGTCGAGCGCGACCCGAACGACTTCGAGGCGCGCTACGAGCTCGCCTCGGCGCTGTTCGCCGCCGGCGAGCGCGAGGCGGCGATCGACGAGCTGCTGGAGATCGTCCGGCGCAACCGCGCCTGGAACGAGGAGGCCGCGCGCAAGCAGCTGGTGAAGTTCTTCGAGGCGATGGGCCCGACCGATCCGCTGACCGTCGCCGCGCGCCGGCGGCTGTCCTCGATCCTGTTCTCCTGAGCAGGAGCGGGCATGGCCGAGGAGCGTTTCTCGACCCGGCTTCGAGGAGCTGCCGTCGGAGCTGCCGATCTTTCCGCTGACCGGCGTGCTGCTGCTGCCGCGCGGCCGGCTGCCGCTCAACATCTTCGAGCCGCGCTATCTCGCCATGGTCTCGGACGCGCTGGCGCCGCCGCGCCTCATCGGCATGATCCAGCCCCAGCAAGGCCGCGGCGATGCCGGCGAGCCGCCGATCTATCGCGTCGGCTGCGCCGGCCGCATCACCTGCTTCAGCGAGACCGACGACGGCCGCTATCTCATCACGCTCGCGGGCCTCGCCGCTTCGCGATCACGGACGAGCTGCCGCTGAGGAAAGGCTATCGCTCCGTGCGCGCGGACTGGACGCGCTTTCGCGGCGATCTCGCGCCGGCGCCGCCCGGCGGTGTCGATCGCAAGCACGTGCTGGCGGCGCTCAAGCCTTATTTCCACAATCGCAAATATCGACGCCGACTGGCAAGCCGTCGAGGAGATGGCGGACGAGCCGCTGATCACCATGCTCGCCATGGTCTGCCCCTTCGCGCCCAGCGAGAAGCAGGCGCTGCTGGAGGCCGAGGGCCTGGAGCCGCGGGCGCGGCTCTTGACCGCGCTCTTCGAGATGGCCGGCGCGCCTACGGCGCCCGAGCAGACGCACGTTGCGACACTGAGCGAGGAGCGAGGACAAGCATGGCCGACGCCAGCGAGATCGATCCGCGCCTTCTGGAGATCCTGGTCTGCCCGCTGACCAAATCGCCGCTGCGCTATGACCGCGCAGCGCCAGGAGCTGGTCAGCCTCGAGGCCGGCCTCGCCTATCCGATCCGCGACGGCATTCCGATCATGCTGGTGGACGAGGCGCGGCCTCTCGACGAGGCGGAGAAGACGACGCCGCAGACTCCGTGAGCAGCCTCGGCACCACCCACTGGCCGACCGAGCTTCGCCTCAAGAAGGCGGAGAAGCTGCTCGAAGTGACCTTCGACGACGGCACGCGCTTCGAGCTGCCGGCGGAATATCTCCGCGTCGAGAGCCCGTCGGCCGAGGTGCAGGGCCACGGACCCAGCCAGAAGAACCTGGTGGCCGGCCGCGCCCATGTCGGCATCGCCAACATCGAGCCGGTCGGCAACTACGCCGTCCGCATCGTCTTCGACGACCGCCACGACACCGGCATCTACTCCTGGGACTATCTCTACAAGCTGGGCCGCGAGCACGAGACGCGCTGGCGCGATTATCTGGCGGCGATGCAGGCGCGCGGCTTGTCGCGGGAGCCCAAGCGCGGCTGATCGCTTCTCGGCTGGATGAAAATCCGGCGTCTGCAGAAAAAACTCAAATTCACCACAGAGACACAGAGATCACGGAGAAGAATTTCTTTTCCTCCGTGTCCTCCGTGCCTCCGTGGTGAAAATCTCTTGCTTCTTCTCATCCCCGCACTGGAATCCCCAGCGTCTCCGCCAGAAATCCGTCGACGATGCGATTGAATTCGCGCGGCCGCTCGAAATAGACGGAGTGGCCGCTCTCCGGCACGCGGGCGACGCGGGCGCCGGGCGTGAGACGCGCCAGCGCCGACGCGGCCTCCGCCGGAAACACCACGTCCTCGTCGCCGACGAGATAGAGCACGGGCACCTTGAGCGTGCGCAGCGTCTCCGCCTTCTGATCGCGGAGCCTGAAGATCTCGGCGCGCATCGCCTCCTTCACCGGCGTCGGCGTCAAGCGGTCGATCTGCTGATAGAGGAAATGCGGCGCCGGCTGCTCGCGGGCGCCGCGGGTGCCGAGGGCGGGATGGATGCCCTGCTCCAGGAGTGCGCTTCGTGCCGCGGCCGAAGTGCGGACCCAGTCCCTGAGACGGCCGGCATCGGGCTCCGCCACCGTGGTGAAATCGATGCGGCCAGAGGTCGAGGCCATCACCAAGGCAGCGACCCGCTCCGGCGCCTGCTGCGCATAGGCGAGGCCGGTCCAGCCGCCCATGGACTGGCAGACCAGCCCCACTTTCTCGAAGCCCAGATGATCGACCAGCGCCGCCAGATCGCCGGCGAAGGCGGTGACCCCGGCGCCGCCGCCGGCGATGCGGGACGGCGTGAAGCCGCGGTGGGAGAAGGTGACGCAGGTATAGCGGTCGGCGAAATAGGGCAGCTGCTGCCACCAGGAGAGATGATTGCCGCCGAGGCCGTGGGCGAAGATCAGGCCGGGGCCGGATCCCGCCACCTCATAATAGAGTGTAGCGTCCGGCCGCTCGAGAAAGCCGCGGTCGCGGGAACCGCTTGTCGGGGCCCAGGGGGCGGCAGATGACATCGGAAGCTCCTGCGCTGGCGAGGGAACGGATGTTACGGCAGCGGAACGACCGCCGCCGCCGAAATCTGCCGCGGGTCCGGCTGCCGAAAATTCGTTGCGCCTGCGAAACGATGGCGATCTGGCAGGAGTTTTCGAGATCAGGTTGGCGGAATTCGTTTCGCCGGCGCAACGATGACGCGCGCGAGCGGCGGCATCCGTTTCGGCAGCGCAACGTTTGAGGCCCTCGCGCTAGAGCGCCTCGCCGCGCACCAGCCGCGGCAGCTCGCCCATCACCCCCATGGCGTGGCGCATGAAGAGCCGCTTCAGGGGCGGCAGCTGGTTGACCGCGGCAAGGCCGAGATCGCGGGCGAGCTTCACCGGGGGGATGGCGTTGGAGAACAGGCGGTTGAGGCTGTCGGTGGCGGCGGACAGCATCCAGTTGTCGAAGCGCCGCCAGCGCTCGTAGCGCGCCAGCACCTGGGCATCGCCGATATCGAGGCCGAGACGGCGGGCATCCACCAGCACTTCCGCGAGCGCCGCCACGTCCCGGAGGCCGAGGTTCAGGCCCTGGCCGGCGATCGGGTGGATGACATGGGCCGCATCCCCCACCAGAGCCAGCCGCTCGGCCACATAGCGCTCGGCATGGAGAAAGCTCAGGGGATAGGACCAGCGCGGCCCGACGATCTCGAGCTCGCCGAGGAAATCGCCGAAGCGGCGGCGGAGCTCGGCGGCGAACTCCGGCTCTGGCAAGCGCCAGAAGGCGCGGCGCCAGATCCGCCCGCTCGGTCCAGACGATGGAGGAGCGGTTGCCGGTGAGCGGCAGGATCGCGAAGGGGCCGGCGGGAAGGAAATGCTCCACCGCGACGCCCTCGTGCGGGCGCTGATGCCGCACGGTGGCGACGATGCCGGTCTGCGGATAGGACCAGGCGACGGTGCGGATGCCGGCGGCCTCGCGCAGCGGCGAGGTCTTGCCGTCCGCCGCCGCTACCAGCCGCGCCGCGATCGCGCGCCCGTCGGCGAGGCGCACGAGGGCGCCGGCGGAGCTGCGCTCCACGTCCGCCACCGCCAGCGGCGCCAGGTGCCGGAGCCGCGGCAGCTCCGACGCTCGTGCGAGAAGTGCCTGCCGCAGCGTGCGATTCTCGACGATCCAGCCGAGCGGATGATCGCCGACGTCGCGGTGGTCGTAGTGCAGGAAGAGGGGCGCGTTGTCGTCGGCGACGCGGATCTCGAGGATGGGCGCCGCATCCTGCGCCAGCTTGTCCCAGAGCCCGATCGCCGCCAGCGCCTGGCGGGAACCATAGGCGATCGCCGAGGCGCGGCCGTCGAACTCCGCCGCGACGGTGGCGCCGGGATCCTCGCGGTCGATGACGGCGACGTCGAGGCCGGCGTCCGCCACCGCAATGGCGAGCGTGAGCCCCACCAGCCCGCCGCCGACGATCACGAGCTCATGATGCTCGGCGTGATCGGGAGAGCGGTGCGGCGCGGCCATCGGGCGACAATACACCGCGCCCGGAAATGCTCCAGCGTCCCGCCATCCGAAAAATCAGTCCCTATGCCGCGCCGGGCCACGTCGTCCGGAAGCAGCCCGGCCCCCTCCGAGGAGAGAGCCAGTTGCGCAGCATAGGGACTGGGAGAATCGGGTTCTGGCTCTTAACGAAAGGAGAAAGATTGCTTTAACGAAAAACCCCGCCTTTCGGCGGGGTTTCCCGTAGGACCCCTGTCGTCGTCCACGCTGTGGGGACCCTCCCAGTGATCTGCTCCGGGATTGTGGCCATCGACAGTTAAGGAAGCGTAAATCGGCGCGGAAACGCCATCGGCTCACAAAATTGCCCCATGATTTCAATCCCGCGGCATGGCGCGCGATCCGGATCCGATAGACCCGCCATGCCTGTCGCCGGCATCCGAGACCCTCCACTCCCAATTTGCCTAATTTTTAATCACGCCGAGGACTGCCGTCCAATTCCTGGGCAGCACAACCTGCCCATATCCGCGCCAACGGGCCCCAGTCGCCAGGGCGCGCCGTCCCGGGCCTTGCAAGCCCTTGGCACGATTCTTGTTATTGGAGTGGGAGTGGCAGCCGGCGGGCGCGAGCGCGCGGGATCGTTGAGGGGCTGTCATCAACCGCATTCGGGAGGGGTTTCATGACCGTTGGTGTACCGTCATCGAGGTGGTGGAAGGGGGCTGGGGCCCTGACCGCCGTGAGTCTTGTGTTGGCCTTGCTACCGATCGCCCAGGCACTCGCCCAGGCCGCCGCGCCGGCGGCGCCAGCCGCGGCCGCTGCCGCCCCGGCGCCGCCCAAGCTCAATTCCGGCGACACCGCCTGGATGCTGTCCTCGACGGCGCTGGTGCTGATGATGACCATCCCCGGCCTCGCCCTCTTCTACGGCGGCATGGTCCGCAAGAAGAACGTGCTCGCCACGGTCATGCAGAGCTTCGCCATCACCTGCCTCGTGACCGTGCTCTGGACGATCGTCGGCTACAGCTTCGCCTTCACCGAGGGCAATCCCTACATCGGCGGCCTGAGCCAGCTGTTCCTGCAGAACATGGGGCTCGACAACGCCAATTCGCCTGGCGCCGACGATCCCGGAATCGGTCTACATGACCTTCCAGATGACCTTCGCCATCATCACGCCGGCGCTGATCTGCGGCGCCTTCGCCGACCGCATGAAGTTCTCGGCGATGCTGTGGTTCATGGGCGCTGTGGAGCGCTGCTGGTCTACTCGCCGATCGCCCACTGGGTCTGGGGCCCCGGCGGCTTCCTGAGCGACGCCGGCGTGCTCGACTTCGCCGGCGGCACCGTCGTGCACATCAACGCCGGCGTCGCGGGCCTCGTCTGCGCGCTGGTGCTGGGCAAGCGCAAGGGCTACGGCACCGAGAACATGGCGCCGCATAACCTGGTGCTGAGCGTGATCGGCGCCTCGCTGCTGTGGGTCGGCTGGTTCGGCTTCAACGCCGGCTCCGCCGTCGCCGCCAACGGCAGTGCCGGCATGGCGATGGCGGTGACGCAGATCGCCACCGCGGCGGCGGCCTCGCCTGGATGTTCGCGGAGTGGACGGCGCGGGCAAGCCGAGCGTGCTGGGCATCATCTGCGGCGCGGTCGCCGGCCTCGTCGCGATCACGCCGGCCTCGGGCTTCGTCGCCGCCCGGCGGCGCGCTCGTCGATCGGCATCGCGGCCGGCGTCGCCTGCTACTTCGGCGCCACCAGCGTGAAGCACATGTTCGGCTACGACGACAGCCTGGATGCCTTCGGCGTGCATGCGGTCGGCGGCATCGTCGGCGCCATCCTCACCGGCGTGTTCGCCCGCGGCTTCCTCAATCCCGCCAGCGGCGACACGCCGGCGAAGATGGGGTGGATCGACGGCAATCCCGGCCAGGTGCTGATCCAGTGCGAGGGCGTGCTGACCACCCTGGTCTACTGCGCCGTCGCCACCTTCATCATCCTCAAGGTGATCGACGTCGTGATCGGCCTCCGGGTCGATGCGGAGACCGAGCGCGACGGGCTCGACCTCGCTCTTCATGGCGAGACGGTTCAGTAAGCACTTTTCTCCCAAAGCCTGCGGAAGGGGGCGTCGCAAGACGCCCCCTTTTCTTTGCGGGTTCTTCCCGCGTCCTGTACGAGACGAGGCCGGGCCCACCCAGCATGGAGAGAATCCGACCCTCCCTACAACCCCAAGCCGGTGCACCCTTTCTTAGGGATTCCCGCCCCAGACTTCTCGCCATGAAGGCTGTTCGACCCATTCCCCGCACGGTCACGGCGCGCCCGCTGGCCGAGGCCGCGCGCGCCGCTATGACTGCGGCACTGTCGGAGGCCGGCCTGCCGATCGACGATCTCCGCCTGCCCGGGCGCGAATTCTTCTCGTTCAGCGAGGAATACGGCCCCGCCCTCGGATATGCCGGTATCGAGGTCTACAAGGAGGACGCGCTGCTGCGCTCTCTGGTCGTGCGGCCGGAGATGCGCCGGCGCGGCTACGGCACCGCCATCGTCGAGCGCATGGCGGCTCATGCGGAGCGCCATGGCGTTCGCTTCCTTTATCTTCTCACCGCCAAGCAAGCGGCGTTCTTCGCGCGAGCGGGGTTCCGCGAGTTCGACCGCGAGCAGGCGCCGCCCGCGATCGCCGCCACCACGGAATTCAGGGCATTGGCGCCGACCCCCGCCGCCTTCATGCGCCGCACGGTCCGGTAGAGCGGTTTCGACCGACGCGACGGGCGCTTCGGTCGTGGACCTCAGACGCTGAACCGTCGCACCCGTTACTTAAGGTTGAGAAACTTTCCAGGTGTTTTCGCAGTGCGAGTGAGCTTCCTCTCAGGACTTCCCGGCTTTCCGAGCTATCTCCTGAGTCCTGGGCAGGAGGTGTCGATGGCGCTCACCGGTGTCGGTCTGCAGTCCCTCGAGCTCGATCAAGCCGGCTGGTACGTGCTGCCGGTGGCCGAGCGGTGCGTGGCCCTGGCGCCGCCCCTCGGCGTCGAGGTGGCACGGCTCCGCTTCGACCTTGGCGCCGATCGCGTCATCGACCTGCCCCTCTCCCCCCAAAGCCTCGCCGAGCTCGCCCGCATGCTGGGGCCGATTCTCGCGCGCTGAGAGCGCGAACGCCGGGCCTCCCGAGTCGCCCCGATTCGGCCCGAGTCGCGGCCGAGTCGGGGTTTTTGAGAACAGGGCGGGATCGCCGCAAGTGGTGGGAGGAGCCGAGACCGCCACGACCACAAGATGAGGTAGCGACCATCCTTGTATTGACGAATTGACCGGGCTTATGCTGTTGCTCTTTTGTCCCGAGCCTTGGCGGCCGGTCTTAAAGGATCGGTTTAACCGCGGACGGGCTCGACGCAGCAGCGTGTTCTTCCGGGGGTCGATCGGCGTGCAGCACAATCCTCGTCTCGATCGCCTCGGCGATTACGCCTTCACCAAGCTGGCTGAGCTGCTGGCGCCCGAGCCGCCGCGCGCCAACGCCTCGCCGATCATGATGTCGGTGGGCGATCCCCAGCACACGCCGCCGCATTTCGTCGAGCGCGTGATCGCCGAGAACGCCCATCTCTGGAACCGCTATCCCACCATGAACGGCACGCCCGGCTACCGCGCGGCGGTGGCGGAGTGGCTGACGCGGCGCTATCGGCTGCCGGCGGGCATGATCTCCACCGAGCGCCACATCCTGCCGGTCGCCGGCACCAAGGAAGGCCTGTTCCTGATCGGGCAGATCGCGGTGCCGGAGACCAAGGCCGGGCAGCAGCCGCTCGTCCTCGTCCCCAACCCCTACTACATGGTCTATAGCGGCGGCGGCGTGATGGGCGGCGCCGAGATCCATTATCTCGACGCGACCGCGGCGACGGGATTCCTTCCGGACCTCGAGGCGATACCGGAGGCGGTGCTGGCGCGCACGGCGATCTTCTATCTCTGCAGCCCGTCCAATCCGCAGGGCGCCGTCGCCAGCCTCGACTATCTGAAGCGCGCGCTCCAGCTTGCGCGCGCCCATGATTTCCTGCTCGTGGTCGACGAGTGCTACGCCGAGATCTACGACAAGGCGCCGCCGGCGGGCGGCCTCCAGGCCGCGGCGGCGCTGGGCGACGACTTCGCCAATGTCGTCGTGTTCCACTCGCTCTCCAAGCGCTCCAGCGCCGCGGGCTTGCGCATCGGCTTCATCGCCGGCGACGCCGAGGTGATCAAGCGCTTCGCCCAGCTCCGCAGCTACGGCGGCTGCCAGATCCCGCTGCCGATCCAGGAAGCCGGCACCGCGCTCTGGCGCGACGAGGATCACGTCACCGAGAACCGCGCGCTCTATCGCAGCAAGTTCGACGTCGCCGAGCGCGTGCTCAAGGGCAAGTTCGAGTTCTACCGGCCGCCCGGCGGCTTCTTCCTCTGGCTCAACGTCGGCGACGGCGAGCGCGCGTGCCTCAGGCTCTGGCGCGAGGCGGCGGTGCGCACGCTGCCCGGCGGCTACCTCGCGCGGCCCAACGCCCGCGGCGTCAATCCCGCCGAGCAGCTACATCCGCGTCGCCCTCGTGCACGACGACGCGACGGTGGGCGAGGGGCTGGAGCGCCTGGTGCGCGTGCTCGAGGCGGGGTGATGATGGTGCAGCAGATAGCCTGCGTCCTTCGACGCGTTGACCGTCGTCCAAGATCGTGTGAGAGTCGAGATGGCCCATGTAAGCGAGAGCGTCGGCCGCAAGGCGCGCAAGCCGGCACCGGCGATGGAGGCGCTGAAGCGGCGGCTCGGCGAGGGCGCCGGCGTCGCGCTGATATTCGCGAGCCTGCTGCTGGCGGTGGCGCTCGCGAGCTACGACCGCGCCGATCCCTCGCCCAGCCACGCGATCGCGGGGCCGGTGCGCAACATCGTCGGCCCCGCCGGCGCCGACATCGCGGACGTGCTGCTGCAGACCATGGGATTGGCCGCGGCGCTGATCCCGGCGGTGCTGGTCGCCTGGGCGTTCCGGCTGATGCTGAGCCGCGGCGTCGACAAGCTGGTGCTGCGCCTGGCGCTCTTCCTGCCGCTGCTGGCGCTGGCGGCGATCGCGCTGCATCTGCTGCCGCCGGGCGAGCACTGGCCGATCCACGCCGGTCTCGGCGGCATCGTCGGACGCATGGGCCTCGAGGCCCTCGTCCACACCGGACTGCCGGAGCCGGCGGCCGCCATGGGCGCGGCGGCGGTCGACGGGCTGCTGCTGGTCTATGTGCTGGGATTGACGCTCGAGGACTGGGGCGACATCGGCCGCGGCGCGTCGCGCACCGCGCGGATCTCCGCCCGCATCGCCGGCTGGCTGCGTCCGCGCGTCGATGCCCAGCGCGAGCGCGCCGAGCCCGCGGTGGCGGTCGAGCGCCGGCGCCCGGCACCGGTCGATCTCGTGGAGAAGCCGGAGTCCGGGAAAGGATGACGACGACGAGCCCATCGACATGCCGCAGCCGAAGCGCCGCTCCGCCGACGTGGTGCCGGCGAAGCGCGCGGCGCCGGAGCGACAGGCGGGCAAGCGCCAGGCCGATCTCGACCTCGGCCCCGGCGGGCGCCACGTGCTGCCGCCGATCGACCTGCTGGCGGAGCCGCAGGTCGCGCGCAACACCGCCGTCAACGAGGACGCGCTGCAGCAGAACGCGCGGCTGCTGGAGACGGTGCTGGAGGATTTCGGCGTCCGCGGCCAGATCGTGAAGGTGCGGCCGGGCCCGGTCGTGACGCTCTACGAGCTGGAGCCGGCGCCCGGCATCAAGGCGTCGCGCATCATCGGCCTTGCCGACGACATCGCGCGCTCCATGAGCGCGGTCTCCGTCCGCGTCGCGGTGGTGCCGGGCCGCAGCGTCATCGGCATCGAGCTCCCCAACGCCAAGGCCGAGATGGTCTATCTGCGCGAGCTGCTGGCGGCGGAGGGCTACGAGCGCTCGGGCGCGCAGCTGGCGCTGGCGCTCGGCAAGGACATCGGCGGCACGCCGGTCATCGCCGATCTCGCGCGCATGCCGCATCTGCTGATCGCCGGCACCACCGGCTCCGGCAAGTCGGTCGGCATCAACACCATGATCCTGTCGCTGCTCTACCGGCTGCCGCCGGACCGCTGCAAGTTCATCATGATCGATCCCGAAGATGCTGGAGCTCTCGGTCTATGACGGCATCCCGCATCTGCTGTCGCCGGTGGTGACCGAGCCCAAGAAGGCGATCGTCGCGCTCAAGTGGACGGTCAAGGAGATGGAGAGCCGCTATCGCTCGATGTCGAAGCTCGGCGTGCGCAACATCGAGGGCTACAACGCGCGCCTGAAAGAGGCCCAGGCCAAGGGCGAAGTCCTCCTGCGCAAGGTGCAGACCGGCTTCGATCCCGAGACCGGCCAGCCGATGTTCGAGGAGCAGCCGCTCGACACCACGCCGCTGCCCTTCATCGTCGTGGTGGTCGACGAGATGGCGGACCTGATGCTGGTCGCCGGCAAGGACATCGAGGCGGCGATCCAGCGCCTGGCGCAGATGGCGCGCGCCGCCGGCATCCATCTGGTCATGGCGACCCAGCGCCCCTCGGTCGACGTCATCACCGGCACCATCAAGGCGAATTTCCCGACCCGCATCAGCTTCCAGGTGACGTCCAAGATCGACAGCCGCACCATCCTCGGCGAGAGCGGCGCCGAGCAGCTGCTGGGCCGCGGCGACATGCTGTACATGGCCGGCGGCGGCCGCATCACCCGCGTGCACGGGCCCTTCGTCAGCGACGAGGAGGTCGAGGACGTCGTCCGCTTCCTCAAGGAGCGCGGCGGCGAGCCCGACTATATCGAGGAGGTGACCGAGGATCCCGACGCGCCGCCGGAGGTGTTCGGCGAGGAGAGCGCCGGCTCCGGCGATCAGCTCTACGACCAGGCGGTGGCGCTGGTCTGCCGCGAGCGCAAGGCCTCCACCAGCTTCATCCAGCGCCACCTGCAGATCGGCTACAACCGCGCCGCCCGCATCGTCGAGCGCATGGAAGCAGGAAGGCGTCGTCAGCCCCGCCAACCACGTCGGCAAGCGCGAGGTCCTGGCGCGCAATATCGAGTGAGGCAGCGGCCGCAGGTTGACGCGCGCGGGCCTTGGTCTTGCCGCATTCCCGCACTACCTAACAGTGGCGTCGCAGACCCCAGGTTTGCGGCAAGTGATTGATATTCCGGACTCCCACCGATGATGCTCACCCGCCGACATCTCCTTCTTGGCACCGGCGCCCTGGCGCTGGGCGCCCTGCTGCCGCCCTGGGCCGGCGCCTGGGCGGCGACGGCGCCGCGTCCGGCGCCGCTGAGCGATCAGCAGCGTGCCGATGTCACCGCCGTGGAGAGCTATCTCAACGGGATCCACACCTTGAGCTCGCGCTTCCAGCAGTTCTCCGCCAATGGCGGCACCGCCACGGGTCAGCTCTATCTCTCGCGCCCGGGCAAGATGCGCTTCGAGTACGACCCGCCGGTGCCGATCCTGCTGGTGGCCGACGGGCGCAATATCTACTACTACGACAAGGAGCTGCAGCAGGTCTCCGACATCCGGGTCAACGACACGCCGGCGGGCTTCCTGTTGCGCGACACCATCAAGCTGAGCGGCGACGTCACCGTTACCGCCTTCGACCATCATCCCGGCGCGATCCGCGTCACCGTGGTGCAGACCGACGAGCCCGGCCAGGGCTCGGTCACCCTGGTGCTGGAGGATCGGCCGATCCAGCTTCGCCAGTGGACCATCGTGGATGCCCAGCAGAAACAGACGACGCTGGTCCTCGACAGCCCGCACTACGGCGCGCCGCTCAGCCCCAACCTGTTCTATTGGAGCGATCCGCGGCCGACGAACAACGGGAAGTAGGAATCGTCACCGCGGCGTCCGCGCGGCGCGAAACGGCGCCGCGATAAGGCCGAGGAGATTTTTCTCCTCGCGGCCCTCGACGCCGATCTCGAGATCGGGCGTGCGCCGCGTCGGCGAGCGGGTGCGGAACAGCGGATCCCAGATGCTGAGGATCGTCGAGTAGTTCGAGTCCGTGTCGCCGCGCCGGCGGTGGTGATGCACCCAGTGGATCGAGGGCGTGACGATCACCCGCGAGAGCGCGCGCTCGAGCGCCGGCGGCAGGCGCAGGTTCGAGTGATGGAAGATCGTCGCCAGCAGCAGCAGGGTCTCGAACACCAGAACCGAGGTGAGGGGGATCGCCAGCAGAACGACCACGCCGGCGCGCGCGAGGGCCGACAGCAGCACCTCGCCGAAATGGAAGCGCACGGCGGTGGTGGTATCGAGGAAGCGGTCGAGGTGATGGACCGAGTGGAAGCGCCAGAAGAACGGCACCTCGTGGTTGATCCGGTGCCAGCCATAGATGAGGCCATCGAGGATCACCAGGTCGAGGAGGAGCCCGGCGGCGCCCGACCACCAGCCCGGCCGCCAGGGGAGCGCGTGGCCGCTGGCCCAGGCGGTCAGCGGCAGCACCACCAGGGGCGAGAGCGCCGCGTTGAGGCCGAAGAGCACGGCATTGCTGAGGAGCCGCCCGCCGGGGCGGACCACGGCCGGAAACGGCGCCGCGGGAATCAGCCGCTCGGCAAGGAATAAGCAAGCCATCCAGGCGATGATAAGACCGCCCTTGATGGCAAGGAGCGTGGCGACCGCGTCTTGCATTGCCGCGCATCTTGCCGCAAGCTTTGATTAACCCCAACTGCCGGGCGCTCGTCGCCTGCCCCTCGCGTCCCATGACCTCCACGCCCCGTCCCGCGATCGTGATCCCCTGCTGCACGCGCCTCCAGGGGGACCACATGACCCATTTCGCCAGCGAGAAGTACCTGGTGACCGCCTCGGAGCGGGCCGGTGTCACGCCCTTCCTGGTGCCGGCGCTCGCCCACCACGTCCCCGTCGAGGAGATCATCGAGCGCTTCGACGGGCTGCTGCTCACCGGCAGCCGCTCCAACGTCGAGCCGCATCATTACGGCGCCGAGAAGGTGCCGGACCTCGCCCATGATCCCGCCCGCGACGCCGTGACCCTGCCGCTGATCCGCGCCGCGGTGGCGGCCGACCTGCCGGTCATCGCCATCTGCCGCGGCATCCAGGAGCTGAACGCCGCCATGGGCGGGACGCTGCATCAGCAGGTGCAGGCGGTGCCCGGCCGCATCGATCACCGCGCCCCCAAGCGCGACACCATGCCCGAGCGCTACGACCACAGCGCCCATCCGGTGGCGCTGACGCCCGGCGGTCCCTTCGAGCGCTGGGCCGGCGCCGGCGAGATGGTGGTGAACTCGCTGCACCAGCAAGGCATCGACAAGCTGGCGCCCGGCTTCGTCGTCGAGGCGGTGGCGCCCGATCAGCAGATCGAGGGCATCAGCCACCCCGACCGCAGCTTCGTCATCGGCGTGCAGTGGCATCCGGAGTTCCGCGCCGGCCACACGCGCTTCGGCCGCAATCTCTTCGACGCCTTCGGCGACGCCTGCCGCCGCCACGCCGCCAGCCGCCACCGCCGCGCCCAGCCGGCGGCGTGATTTCCGTGCTCGCCGGATAGCACTGTCACTCGCAGCGATGGCCGATTGACCGGATCGATCGGACAAGGCGGGATGACCGGCACGAGGCCGGTCATGACGGAAGAGAGAGTGATTTCTCCATCCGGAAATTCCTCAGCGCCTGACCGCGCAGCGTGACCGTCTGCGCCGCCAGCACGCGGAAGCCGTGGCGCTCGAAGAAAGGGCGCGCGGTGAGGCTGGCGTCGGTGTGGAGGCGGGCGAGGCCTCGCGCTCTCGCCCGCGCCTCCAGAGATCCCAGCAGCGCGCTGGCGATGCCGCGGCGCTGGTGGTCGGCGTGCACAAAGAGCAAGTCGACGAGACCATCGTCGGCAAGATTTGCGAATCCCGCGACTGACGCCGGCGAGCTCGGCGATCACCGTCTCGCTCTCGGCGAGGCGGACGCTCCAGCGGGCGCGATCGATGCGATCGGGCGCCCAGGCCCGCACCTGCGCTTCCGTGTAATCGCGGCGCGCGACGGTGCGGACGGTCCGGCGGAAGAGATCGATGAGCGTGTCGAGATCGCTCTCGTGATAGGCGCGGAGCGTAAGGAGGTCGCTCACGGACGGACTCAGTCGCGGGCGACCTTGCGCAGCAGCGCGATCAGGCTTGCCTGCTCGGCGTCGGTGAGATCGCGGGCGATGGTGCGCTCGTGCTCGCGCACGCGTTCCGCCAGCCGCTTCAGCGCCTCGGCGCCGGCGCGGCTCAGATGCAGCGCGTGCGAGCGGCGGTCGTTGGGCGAGGGCTCTCGCGTCAGCAGCCCGCGGGATTCGAGGCGATCGATGACCGCCACCACGGTCGAGCGGTCGATGCCCAGCGCGTTGCCGAGCTGGGTCTGGCTGAGGCCGGGATTGGCCTCGACGACGACGAGCACGCCGAACTGGCCCGGCGTCAGCTCCGCGGGCCCGACCACCTCGGCGAAATTCTGGAACGCCGACACCTGGGCGCGGCGGAGGTGATAGCCCAGGAGACTGGTCAGCATGCCGAGCGATGTGCCGTTGCCGGCGCCGCTGCGGGAAGGCTTGTCGGTCGACATGCGCGGTCCGCTGATTCCCCCGGGTCGTCTCGCGGGGCGAGGATGCGCTAAGCTCCGGCGCGTTTACAAGGCGGTTCGCATGCCCCTCCCGTTTGCCTCGCTGGCGGAATTCCGCGATCGTTTCGATATCGCAACGGCCGATGGCGCCACGATTCCCGTCTATGAGGTCGGCGGTGCCCGCGGGATCGCCGGCGCTGCTGGTGGGGCACGCCAATGGGCTGGCGGCCGGATCCTATGAGCCGTGGCTCCGGGATCTGGCGGCGCATGCCCGGGTCTTCGCCTACGACGCCCGCGGCCACGGCGGATCGGGCTGGCCCTCGGGTCCCGCTCGAGACGGTGTTCGCCGTCGATCGCTTCGCCGACGATCTCGCCGCGGTGGCGGCGGCTCTCGTGGCGCGGCTTGGGCCCGCGCCGCTGCATTTCGTCGGCCATTCGCTGGCGGCCGCAGCCGCGGTGCGGCTCTGTGCCCGCGGCCAGAGCATTACCCTTCGCCAGCCAGACGCTGTTCGAGCCGCCGATCTTTCCGCCGCCCGACCACCCCAACTATCCCGAGGCGATCCAGCAGCAGACGCGTCTCGTCCGCGGCAGCGCCCGGCGTCAGGCGCGCTGGGCGAGCCCGGAGGAGCTCCGCGACTACCTGAGCACCCGCGGCGTCTTCCGCAGCTTCGAGCCGGCCTTCCTCGCCGCCCACTGCCGGGCGACGCTGCGGCCGGATCCGGAGGGCGGCTTCGTGCTCTGCTGCCCGCCCGAGGTGGAGAGCGCGGTCTTCATGGCGCACCGCGACGCCGATACCTGGCAGCGCCTGCCGGAGATCTGCGAGACCCTCCACCTCGTCAGCGGCGATCCCGCCCAGCCCGAGCACGATTGGGTGAGCGGCGCCATGGCGGCGCTGGCGGGGCGCATACCCGGCGCCACCCTCACCGCGCTTCCCGGCGCCGGGCATATGATGATTCCCCAGCAACCCGCGATCTGCCGGGACCTGGTGCTGGCCAGGCTGGGCGCAGGTGCCTGACCCATGCGTTTTTCGAATGTTTGTTATGCGTCCCTGGCGCCTCCTGTGGCGCCCCTGCCGCACCAAATGAGTCTCTGAAGCGGTCGGCGGACCCTCCCTCCGACTGTCCGAAGCTGGTTCCCCTGCCGGCAACGGACTCCCCCAACGGCGCTTCCGGCGCCCGGTCAATCCCCCCTGACCGGGCGCCATCGTTTTCGGGGATCCCCCTGCGTCTGGCCCATACCTCTGCCTATCCCGGCGAGTAGTCGCATTTGACGATTGTTCGTGTCACAAACAATTTGACACGCCAACGTCCTTGAGGCAAGATGCGGCCAAAGAGCGCCCCATGACGTTCACGGTCACCCTCCGGCGACACGGCGGCCCGATCGCGGTCGAGGCCGGCCAGACGATTCTGGAGGCGGCACTGGCCCAGGGCGTGCCCTATCCGCACGGCTGCCGCTCGGGCAATTGCGGCGCCTGCAAATCGGCGCTCGAAGCCGGCGAGGTGGAGCTCGCGCCCTATTCCGAGTTCGCTCTGACCGACGAGGAGCGCGCGGCCGGGCTTGATCCTGGCGTGCCGCGCCACGCCCTGGAGCGACGTCACCGTCGACTGGCTGGAGACCGACGAGGTGGCGGTGCATCCGCTGCGCCAGCTCGCCTGCCGCGTCGTCGCCCTCGACGATCTCACCCACGACATCAAGCGCCTGCGCCTGGAGATCCGGTCGGGCGGGCCCTTCACCTTTTCCGCCGGGCAATATGCGGCGCTGCAGCTTCGCCGATCTGCCGCCGCGCGACTATTCCATGGCGAACCGGCCGGATGATCCGATCCTCGAATTCCACATCCGCCATGTCGCCGGCGGCGCCTCCAGCCGCTACGTCGCCGAGGGTCTGGCGGTGGGCGATGCCGTGCAGGTGGAAGGACCCTTCGGCGCCTCGTGGCTGCGCGACGCGCATACCGGGCCGATCCTGGCGATCGCCGGCGGCTCCGGCCTGGCGCCGATCAAATCCATCGTCGAGACCGCGCTCCACAACGGCCACCGGCAGCCGATCCATCTTTATGTCGGCGTCCGCGACGAGCGCGATCTCTATCTCGAGGCGCATTTCCAGGCGCTGGCCGCACGCCATCGCAACCTCCGCGTCACCCCCGTGCTGTCGCAGCCCCAGGCGCCGACGCGGCGGCGCACCGGCTTCGTCCACGAGGCGGCGCTCGCCGACATCGGCGACTTCGACGGCACCAAGGCCTATATTGCCGGCCCGCCCGTGATGGTGGAGGCGGCGACGCGGCTGCTGCTGGCGCGCGGAATGCGCCGGCAGGACATCCATGCGGACGCCTTCTACACCGAGGCGGAAAAGCAGGAGCTCAACGCGGGAGCGGTGACATGAGCGGCGGACGTCTCGATGGACGGGTGGCCCTGGTGACCGGCGGCGCGCGCGGTGTCGGCCGCGCCATCGTGGAAGCGCTGCACGCGCGCGGCGTCTCCGTCGTCATCGCCGACAGCGGCACCTCCATCGACGGCAGCGGCGCCGATCCCAAGCTTGCGGAAGCGGTGGCGGCGAGCCTCGGCAAGAGCGCGCGCCGCCTTCAGCGAAAGCATCGCCAGCCCGAGCGCGGCGGCCGCCGCGGTCGATCTCGCGGTCAAGCGCTTCGGCGGCCTCGACATCGTCGTCAACGGCGCCGCCATCCTGCGCGACAACTTCATCTTCAAGGCGGATGCGGAGAACTGGGACGCGGTGATCCGCACCAACTTGGGCGCGGCCTATCACGTGCTGGCGGCGGCGACGCCGGTGCTGCGGGACGCCGCCAAGGCCGAGCGCGGCGGCGCGCCCTATTCCTGGGGCCGCATCATCAACATCACCTCGACCGCCGGCCTCTACGGCAATTACGGCCAGTCCGCCTATGCCAGCGCCAAGGCGGGGCTCGTGGGCTTGACCCGCGTCGTTGCCTTCGACATGGGCCGCAGCCGCGTCACCTGCAACGCGGTGGCGCCTTTCGCCGCCACCCGGGTCACGGAATCGATCAAGCCCGCGAACGAGGGACAGGCGACCTATAAGGAGCGCGCGCTCAAGGTGCCGGCGAAGGCGGTGGGCGAGTTCGTCGCCTGGCTCGCGGGTCCCGAGGCGCAGGACACCACCGGCCAGCTCTTCGGCGTGCGTGGCCGCGAGATCTTCCTGTTCTCGCAGCCGCGCCCCGTCGCCCATGTGATCAACACCGGCAACGATCTCGGCGCCGCCATCGCGGGGATGCTGAAGCCGAATTACACGCCGATGGAGACCGACCTCGAGGCCTTCAGTGGCGAACCGAAGATTTGACGTGATATCACCACGGAGACACGGAGGACACGGAGAAGGCATCAGCTTAAAAGTCCTGTGCATCCGCCCGCTTGCGGCGCTAGACGCGCTCGGCTCAGGATGAGTTGCACCGAGTTCTTGAACTCGGCACAAAGAAAATCTCCTCATCCTGAGCCAACCGCGGAGTGGTCAGAGTCGAAGGACGCACCATGCGGATCCTGTCATCCGTGTCCTCCGTGTCTCCGTGGTGATCCCTTAAATTAAGGAACCGCATCGATGACCGCCACCACTCCCGCCCCCGTGAAGACCGTGAAGGAGCTCGAGAGCGCGCCGGAGGAGTATCGGACGGCGCTGCGCAAGATCGTGCGCAGCCACGCCGTCAACGAGCTCTATGGCGCCCAGGTCTTCGACGAGCCGGCGATCGCGCTGGCGCCGACGCCCTACGCGAAGTGGCTCACCTGCCGGGTCGCCATGGAGGAGTACGGCCACCACGTGCGGTTTCGCGAATTGGGCGAGCAGATGGGGATTCCCGAGGCGGAGATGACGCCCACGGGCAAGAAGCCGCTCTCGATCTTCGAATTCCCGCTCAAGACCTGGGAGGAGTTCTGCGTCATCAAGCTGCTGGCGGACCTCGCCGAGATCCTGCAGGTGGAGGATCTCCTGCACTGCACCTTCCATCCGCTCCGCAACCTCGCTCGCATGACCATGCCGGAGGAGCGCTTTCACGCCCAGTTCGGCAAGGACTTCTGCACCGAGCTCTGCCAGACCGACGAGGGCCGCGTCCATGTCCAGGACGCCATCAACCGCTATTTCCCCATGCTGCCGGCGTTCTTCGGCAAGAGCGGGTCGAAGAACAACGAGATGTTCCGCCGCTTCGGCATCAAGCAGCGCAGTAACGAAGATATGCGTGCGGATTTCCTGGAGCGCGCCCGCGCCTTGGTGGAAGATCACCTGAAGCTCAAGCTGCCCGCGGTCGCCGCCGAGGCCGCCTGAGGCGTAACGCCCAGCGGGAGGACTTTCATGGACGCCTCCCCAACCCGCACGCCCGAGCGCGAGGCCTTCTACAAGGAGATCGCGCCGCACAACCTGGCGCCGCTCTGGGAAGTCCTGCACGGCGTGGTGACCAAGGAGCCGGTCTCGCCGGCGAAGCCGGCGATCTGGCACTACGACGCCGAGGTCCGGCCCTATCTCATGCGGACGGGGAAGCTCATCACCGCCAAGGAGGCGGAGCGGCGGGTGCTGATCCTCGAGAACCCCGGCCTCAAGGGCAAGACCTCGGTCACCCATTCCCTCTTCGCCGGACTGCAGCTGATCTTCCCCGGCGAGGTGGCGCCCGCCCATCGGCACACCCAGTCGGCGCTGCGCTTCGTCATCGAGGGGAGCGGCGCCTACACCTCGGTCGACGGCGAGCGCACGATCATGGAGTACGGCGACTTCATCATCACGCCGTCCTGGACCTTCCACGATCACGGCAACGACAGCGACAAGCCCATGGTCTGGCTCGACGGCCTCGACATGCCGCTGGTGCGCATCCTCGACGCGAGCTTCGCCGAGCCCGGCAATGCCGAGCAGCAGATGGTGACGCGCCCGCCCGGCGATTCGCTGCAGCGCTACGGCCAGGGCCTGCTGCCGGTGGACTGGAAGCCCGAGCGCAAGACCTCGCCGATCTTCAGCTATCCCTATGCGCGCACCCGCGAGGCGCTGGCGACGCTGGCCAAGAACGACGATCCCGATCCCTGCCACGGCCACAAGATGCGCTACGTCAATCCCGCCACCGGCGACTATGCGATGCCGACGATCGCGACATTCATGCAGCTGCTGCCCAAGGGGTTCGAGACCTCGCCCTACCGCTCGACCGACGGCACCGTCTATGTCTGCGTCGAGGGCAAGGGCGAGAGCCGCATCGGCGACCAGACCTTCCGCTGGGGCCCGCGCGACATCTTCGTGGTGCCGAGCTGGCAGCGGGTGGTGCATCGCCCGGAGGCCGAGACGGTGCTGTTCTCCTTCTCGGACCGGCCGGTTCAGGACAAGCTCGGACTGTGGCGCGAGGATCGCGGCAACCGCTGAGGCTGCTCCGCAACGAGGCGGCGCCGCTGGCGGCGGTGCGCGCGCTTGCCTCGGAGCTCCTCGCCGCGCCCTGGCTCGCAGCCTGCGGCGAGCCGCTTACCGACAGCGAGCGCGCGGATGTCAGGCGCTATCTCGCCGAGCTCGATCTGCCGATCGTCCCCATCGCTGATGTCGCGACCTGGAGCGACGCCGCCGTCCTCACCAAGCGTCCGGACTGGAGCCGGGACTGGTGGGCGGCGGAAGAGCGCGCGGCCCGAGCGCTGCACGAGAAAGCCGCCGCCACGCTTGGCGATTCCCAGCTGCTGGCGGCGCTCAGCGAGGTGACGGAGGCGGCCACATCGCTCCATGGCCACGCGGCGCTGGCCGCCGCCCGGGCCGGCATCGCCGATCCCGCCTTGAGCCGCGTCGCCGCCGGCGCCGCCGCGCTCGCCTGCCATCAGATGGGGCTGGTGCGCGCCGCCGAGGCGGGCGAGGATCACCCGCTCGCCGTCAAATACCGGCTCTCCGCCGGCGGCCGCTGGCTGCTCGGCGTGGTCGGAGACACCTGCTACCTGTTCTGATCTTTACATCCCTCGGAGACATCTCATGGGTCTTGCCATTCCCGCCCCGGCGGTCGCCACCGTGCCCGTCATCGGCGGCGACACTTTCCCGGTCCGGCGCATCTATTGCGTCGGCCGCAATTACGCCGAGCACGCGCGCGAGATGGGCGCACGATCCCGACCGCGAGCCGCCGTTCTTCTTCATGAAGCCGGCCGACGCCATCGTGCCGACCGGCAGCGACCATCCCCTATCCCGCCGAAGACCAAGGACTATCAGCACGAGATCGAGCTGGTGGTGGCGCTCGCCAAGGGCGGCCGACAGACGTGCCGGTGGCGACGGCGCTCGACCTCGTCTTCGGCTATGCCGTCGGACTCGACATGACCCGCCGCGACATGCAGGGCGAGGCGAAGAAGCTCGGGCCGGCCCTGGGACATGGGCAAGGGCTTCGACCAGTCGGCGCCGTGCGCGCCGATCTCGCCGGTGGCGAAGATCGGCCACATCGCCAAGGGCGCGATCTGGCTCAAGGTCAACGGCAAGATCCGCCAGAAGAGCGATATCGAACAGCTGATCTGGACGCTGCCCGAGACGATCTCCTATCTCTCGGGCCTATGTCGCGCTCGCGCCCGGCGATCTCATCTATTCCGGCACGCCCGAGGGCGTCGCCGCGGTGTAGAAGGGCGACACGCTCGAGGGCCATGTGGACGGGCTCACCGATCTCGCCATCACCATCGGCTGATCCCGCGTCATGGCCTTCGCGCTCGCGACCTGGAACATCAACTCGGTGCGGCTGCGCATCGACCTCGTGCGCCGGCTTCCTCGACGAAGAGCAGCCGGACGTGCTCTGCCTGCAGGAGACCAAGACGCCAGGACGAGTTCTTTCCCGCGCGAGGCCTTCACCGAGCTGGGATACACCCATCAGCTCGTCCACGGCATGAAGGGCTATAACGGCGTCGCCATCGTCTCGCGCTGCCGTTCGAGAAGCCGCGTACGCAAGAGCTGGTGCCAGCGCGAGGATTGCCGCCACATCGCTCGTCGGAGCTTCCCGGCGGGATCGAGCTGCACAATCTCTACATCCCCGCCGGCGGCGACATTCCCGATCCGAAGGCCAATCCGAAATTCGCCCACAAGCTGCAGTTCCTCGACGAGCTCACGGACTGGTTCGCCGAGGACTCGCGCCAAGCGCCGCAAGCCGCGATCCTGGTCGGCGATCTCAACATCGCGCCGCTCGAGACCGATGTCTGGTCGCACAAGAGCTGCTGGACGTGGTGAGCCACACGCCGATCGAGGTGGAAAAGCTCGGCAAGCTGCAGAAGGCCGGCGGGATTCGTCGACGCGGTCCGCCATTTCGTGCCGCCGGAGAAGAAGCTCTACACGCTGGTGGAGCTACCGCGCCCAGGACTGGGCCGCCTCCGACCGCGGCCGCCGCCTCGACCACATCTGGGTGACGCCCAAGCTGGTGCCCCTTCTCGCCGGCGCCGACGTCCGCAAACCCGCCCGCGGCTGGAAGCAAGGCTCCGACCACGTGCCGGTCATCGTGCGCTTCAACGGGTGAGGGCGACGCGGCGAAGAAAACAACATGATTCACCACGGAGGCACGGAGGAAGAAAGTGGCTGGACAGATATCACGCATCCTTCGACTCGCCCGCTCCGCGGTGACAATCCGTTCGATCGCTTTGCGATCGAACCCTCCGGGGCGGCCCGTCGCAGGGCCGCCGGGTTGTCCAGGATGAAGGCTTTTCTTTTTGCCACACTCAAGATCTCCTCATCCTGAGCCGCGCGCTCTTGCGCGCGAGTCGAAGGACCCACGATCCTCCTGCAGCCACCCTTCTCCGTGCTCTCCGTGCCTCCGTGGTGAATCCTCTGGTTTAACTTTCAATTCGACATCTCAGACCTAACCGATGACCCGCGACCTCACCCCCTTCTTCGCCCCCAAGAGCGTCGCCGTCGTCGGCGCCGGAGAGCGGGCGACGTCGTCGGGGGGCGCGGTGCTGCAGAATCTCCGCATCTCCGGCTTCGCCGGCGAGATCCTGCCGATCAATCCCAAGGGCGGCGAGATGTTCGGTCTCACCGCGCATCGCAGTCTCCGCGAGCTCGACCGCCCCGCCGATCTCGCCGTCATCGTGATCCGGCCGGATCTTATTCTCGACGCGGTGCGCGAGGCGGCGGCGACGGGACATCGCCATCTGCTGATCCTGCCGGGCGGCTTCGCGGAAGCGGGCGAGGCGGGGAAGGCGCGCGACAAGGAGCTGCGCGGGCTCATCGCCGAGCACGGTCTCTCCGTGGTCGGCCCCAATTGCGCCGGCATCATCCACCTGCCGGAAGGCGCGCGTTTCGCGGCGACGTTCCTCCGCGACATGCCGCCCGGTCCCAACGCGCGCGGCTCCCTCGCCTTCGTCACGCAATCGGGCGCGCTCGGCGAGGAGGCGATCGCCGCCGCGCACGCGCTCAATATTCCCCTCGGCACCCTCGTCTCGGTGGGAAACGCGGTGCAGCTCGGCGTCGCCGACTATCTCGAGTATCTCGGCAACGATCCCGCGATCTCCGCCGTGCTGCTCTATATCGAGAGCGTCGACGACAAGGCGCGCTTCAAGGCGATCGCCCGCAAGGTGGCGGCGAAGAAGCCCGTGGTGGCGCTGATCGGCGGCCGCACCGCGCCGGGCGCGCGGGCGGCGGCCGCGCATACGGGAGCCGCCGCCGAGGACGATCGCGCCATGGACGTCTTCGCCGGCCGACTGCGGCATGCTCAGGGTCGACAGCTTCCGGCGCCTGCTGCTGGCGGCGAAGGGTTTCGGCGCCTTTCCCGCCGGCATCGGTCCCGCGCGTCCTCGTGCTCTCGAATTCCGGCGGGCCGGGCGTGCTCTGCACCGACCGCGCGGCGGCGGAGGGGCTCGATCTCGCTCCCTTGCCGGCGGTGATGGCGGCGCGGCTTCGCGCGGCGCTCCCCGCCGAAGCTTCCGTCGCCAATCCCCTCGATCTCCTGGCGGACGCCCGGGAGGACCGCTTCGGCCTGACGCTCGAAAGCCGCGATCGCCGAGGGCGCGGGTGCCTTCGATGCCATCCTGGGCATCCACGTGGTACCGTTCATGGTGGAGGCGGGGCCCGTCATCGATCGTCTGGCGGCATTCGCGCCGCAGGTGCCGGTTCCGTTCTTCCACAGCATGATGGGAACGCTGCCCGGCAAGGCGGAATGGTTCGCGAGCCTGGAAAAGGCGGGCGTCCCCACCTTCAACGACATCGAGGCGATGGCGGAATGCGCCGGGCTGCTGGCGCGCTATCCCGCGATTCGCCAGAAGGCACGCGGCGGATCCTGATACGGAAAGCTCCATGACCGAGATCCTCGACTGGCTGTTGGAGGCGGGTCGTCAGAGCGACGATCTCGGCGCGATCATCGCAGGCGCCTGCCATCGCCTCGTCGCGGCCGGCGTTGCGATCCGCCGCGTCAATCTGACATTTCCCACCATCGACCCCACCGCCGCGGCGCGGCGCCATCTCTGGTCGGCCGAGAAGGGCGTGAAAAGCGAGGCGCTCTCGCCGGAGCAAACCTGGGGCGCGGCCTATCGGCAGAGTCCGATCTGCCACCTTGTCGAGGGAAATATCAGAGCCGCGCAATGGTCGCTCGACGATCCCGAGGCGGTGCGAAAATTCCCGCTCCTCGCCGAGCTGCGCGCGGAAGGAATGACGGAATACGCGATCCGCTTCCTGCCCTTCGGCAAGGGCCGCACCGCCCTGCAAGGCGTGGTGCTCACCGTCGCGACCGACCGCGCCGGGGGCTTTGCCGCCGCCGAGCTTGCCGCGATCGACCGCATCCTGCCGGCGCTCGCCATCGTCGCCTATCGGATCGCGCTCTCCGATGTGGCGGCCGAGACGCTCGGCGCCTATCTCGGCGCGCAGACCGCGCCGCGGGTGCTGCAGGGCATGATCCGTCGCGGCGAGAGCCAGGTCATCTCGGCGGCCCTGCTGCTCGCCGATCTCCGCGGCTTCACCGCACTCGTCGATCGCGCCGGTGGCGTCGAGGTGGTGCGCTGGCTCAACGAGCATCTCGACTGCATCGGCGAGGCGGTGACGGAGCGCGGCGGCGAGGTGCTGAAGTTCCTCGGCGACGGCCTGCTCGCGGTCTTCCCCGCCGAGGCCGGCGGGGCCGAGCGCGCCTGCGCCGAGGCGCTCGCCTCCGCTCTCGACGCCTGCGCGCGCAACCGCGCGCTCAACGCGCGCCGCGCCGAGGCCGGCGGACCGACGCTAGAGGTCAGCGTCGCGCTCCACTTCGGCGATGTCGTCTACGGCAACATCGGCATGGCGCGCCGCCTCGATTTCACCGTGGTGGGACCGGCGGTGAACGAGGTGAGCCGGATGGAGGCGCTCGCCAAGTCGCTCGGCCGCGAGCTGCTGCTGTCAGCGACCGTCGCCGAGCGCTGCGGCCAGCTCGTCACCAGCCTCGGCCCCCACACGCTGCGCGGCGTCGCCGGGGTGCGGGAGATGTATATGCCGGCGCCGGCATCGGCCGATTGAACGTGCCGGTGCCGTTCTTCCACCGCATGATGGGAATGCTCCCGGGCAAGGCGGAATGGTTCGCGAGCCTGGAGCAGGCCCGCATCCCCGCCTTCAACGACATCGAGGCGACGGCGGAATGCACCGGACTGCTGTCGCGCTATCCCGGGATTCGAGAACAGGCGCGGGCCGCCCTATCACCCTGAGCGAGCGCCGCTGCCCGGCGCATGCGCGAGCATGCCGATACCGGCAATTTAATCAATCCCTTCAAGGTTTAAGGGTCTAGATTACAGATTTTTAATGTTCTGATACGATGCTCCGCCAGCGTCCATGCTCTGTGCGGATCCAACACCTGCAGAGATCCCGGAACTGAAGAAAGCCCCGCTCGCAAGAGCGGGGCTTTCGCTTGCCGGCACCACCGCCACCGCGGCGGCTCTCAGCCCACCCGATACATGTGATACCGCCCCTCGCGGACGCCGCCCGGGAGCGGGAGGGCGATCCATCCCGGAAGCTCCATGGCGGGCTCGCTCACCACGATCGCGTTAGGGCGCAAGAGCGGCGCCAGCAGCGGCGCCACCTCGGCGGCAAGCCGCTGGCTCGCCACGGTGTCGCCGGTGGCGAGGTCGAGATGGGCGAGCGCCGCCGGCGCCGGCAGCCGGTCCCACATCATCGGCAGCATCTCGCGGACATCGCCGATGATGAAGAATTCCGTCGGCGGCGCGCTGTCGGGATGCGCGGCGGCCATGCGCTCGAAGACGTAGATCTGCCGCTCCGGAAGGATCTCGCGCAGATGGTCGTAGGTGCGGCCGTTGCCGAGGCCCAGTTCCAGCACCGGCCCCGGGAGATCGCGGATCAGCTCGGCGGCGCGCTCCAGGCAGGCGCGCTGCGCCATCAGGCGGCGGATGAAGCTGTCGAGGCGGCTCATCGCGGGCGCGCCTGCATTGCGCTGTCGGCTAGGCGGGGCGGCGGAGCTGCTCGAGCTTCCGCGTGCGCGCTGCGGAGCTGGTTGTTGGTGTTCTCCAGGCGATGGGCGAGCTCGCGCATGATGCCGGCGGCGATCTGCGGGAATTCCTTGATCAGGCGCAGGAACAGGTCCTTGGAGATGCGCAGCGTGATGAGGCGCGTCTGGGCGCGGATGGTGGCGGTGCGCGGCACGTCGCAGAGGATGGCGATCTCGCCGAAGAAGTCGCTGGGTCCCAGCACCGCGAGAGTCACCGGGCCGGCGGCGCTCTCCGCCAGCACCTCCGCCTTGCCCTCGATGATGACGAAGGCGGAATTGGCCATGTCGCCCTGGCGGAACAGCGTATGGCCGGCGTCGAAGGCGACGCGCTCGCTGGTGAAGGCGAGCAGCTTCAGCTTCGACGGCTCGATCTGGGCGAACAGCGGGATGCGCCGCAGGATCTCGACTTCCTCTTGCAGGCTCATGGTGTCCTCCGGACTCGCTCCATCCTGTCGTTATTCCGCCATCATCAGCATGGTGAGATGGGTCCCGGGCTTGTCGAGCTCCGCGAGCGGCCCCTGCGCCACCAGGCGTCCGCCGCTCATCACCACGACCTCCTGGAACTGGCGGGCCAGGCTCACGCGATGCAGCACCCAGATCAGGCCGCGGCCGGCGAATTCCTCCTTGAGCCCCTGCATGAGCTTCGCCTGGGCCGGTCCATCGACGGCCGACGTGGATTCGTTCAGCACCAGCACGTCCGGCCGCTTCAGCACCGCGCGGGCGATCGCCACCTTCTGGCGCTGCGGCGGCGAGAGCCGCGAGCCGCCGGGCCCCACCGGAAAATCGAGGCCGGCCTCGATCACCGTGCGCCGCAATCCGAGCGTGTCGATCACCTCGGCGACGGCGCCGTTGAGACGCGTCTCCGCGTCCGCCTCGCCATAGGCGATCTTGCCGAAGAGGATGTTGTCGAGGAGGCTCGCCGCGGCGTTGTAGCTGTCCTCGGCGAAGAACGCGATGCTGCCCCGGAGCTCCGCCGGCAGGTCCTCGGCGAAGATGCGGCGCGCCTGCAGGATGCGCTCCTGCAGCTCGTCGTCGACGAGGCCCAGGCGATGCCGGGAGACGATCAGCTTGAACGGCAGCGCCAGCAGCCGGGCGCGGTCCTCCTTGCGGAGCTCTCGGTGCTCGCCCTTGCCGATGCGGGCCAGGATCGCCTGATACTCCGGCAGATCGTCGGCGCCGATGAAGCTGAACTGCTGAAGAACGCGTCGCTCGGGCGCGCCGTCGGCGAAGATCTCGACCATGGTCTCGGCGACCTTGATGCCGCGCTCCACCAGCGCGTCGGTGAGGCCGGCCTTGTCGAGCACCTGCAGCACATAGGTGTTGGTGGCGATGCCCACCACGTCGAAGGCGGGGCCGATCGGCGTGCCGAACAGCAGGTTCTCCGCCACCGAGATGTTGGTGTTGTAGCGCTCGGCGTCGAAGCGCTCGACCAGATGGGCGAGGCTGTCGGCGACCAGGCGCGCATGCAGCGCCTTGCGCGCCTCCAGGAGTGCCGCCGCCGCGTCCGGCCGCGACTGCCGGATCGATGCTGCCGCGCAGGCCCAGCATGTAGACGTCCTCGTCGAGCTCGACGCAGGCGCAGCACCTCCACCACGCGCTGGTCGAGCTCGGCCGCGTCCTTGACGCCGGCCGCCTCGTAGTCGATCCAGTCGGCGTCGATGTCGTAGTCGATGTTGCCGGAGAGCCGCGACTCCCGGATCCGGCGGTGCAGCTTCTTGCGCGCTCGCCGCGTCGTATTGCGGTTCGCGCAACGGCCGATGCTTGAGCGACGCCGTCAGGTTGTCGCCCAGGCTCTGGGTGAAGAGGTAGGGCATCGGCCCGGCATAGCCCATGCGGCGGCCGATGACGGCGTCGGGCATCGTCGCCAGATCGCTGCCGGCGACGCTGATGCGGCCGAGGCTCGGCGCCGCCAGCCGGGCATCAGCAGCGCCAGCTCCTGCTTGCCGCTGCCGCTCTGGCCCACCACCGCGACGGAGCGGTCGAGGGGCAGGTTGGCGGTGACGCCGTCGATGACGCGGATGCGGTCGTCCTCGACCAGCGTCACGCTCGCCAGCGAGATCTCGCCGGTGAAGCGCGGGATCGTCTCCGGCTCCTCCAGCATCAGCCGCTCGTCGAACATGCCGTCGGGCTGGAACTGCTCGACCACCTGCTCGTATTTGATCTGGATGTCCTGGCGCGCTGGTAGCAGTCGAGCAGCTCCTTCCAGGGCGACGACAGATCCTTGTAGGCGGCGAGCACGGCGACCACGACGCCGGCGCTGAGCTTGCCGCGGATCACCAGGTAGCCGCCGATCGAGAAGAAGAAGAACGGCGTGACCGCGTTCAGCGTGTTGTTGAGGAATTTGACGAAGAACTTGCGCTGATAGATCTCGAAGCGGATGTCGTAGATGGTGCCCAGCAGATGCGCGAAGCTGGCGAGCTGGAAGCGCGCGTTGTCGTGGGTGTGGATGTCGGCCGAGGCGTGGATCGATTCGTCGAGGCGGTCGGCGACGCGGCGGATCGTGCGCACCCGCGCCTTGCCCAGCAGGTTCACCTTCGCTGCAGCTTCGGGATCACGTAGCCCTGCATCGGATAGAGCGCGACCGAGGCCAGGCCCAGGATCGGGTCCTGCATGAACATGAAGAGAATGATGGTGAGGAGCGTGCCGCCCTGGAACGCCGGCTGCGCGAAGGCGTCGCCGATGAAGCCGCCCAGCGGCTCCACCTCCGAGGTGATCATCGGGATGATCTCGCCCGGCGAAACTTTTTTGAAGTGGTGGAGTGGAAACCGCAGCAGCCGACTATATAGCTCGATACCGCAGCCGCCGCAGCATGCGCTCGCCGAGCTGCCCCTTGTACCGGTTGATCCAGTATTTGAAGCCGCCGTTGATCAGGACCAGGAGCAGATAGAGGACGCAGAGCGCCATCAGGTAGGGAATCTGCTCCAGCGGGAAGCGCGCGACCCCGATGGAGAAGACGTGCATCCCGCTTCCCTTGGTGATGACGTTGACGATCGTCTTCGGCAGGTCGAGCGAGTAGTAGAGAAACGGAAACGACACAAGAGTTAGTGCCAGAACGAACGCCTGCTGCCATAGGCTGTGTTCCAGGATGAATCCGAAACAGCGTCTCCTGATCGCGCGATCACCCGTCTTGGGGGCATCGGCGGCCCCCTGGGCGCCGGCATCGGTCCGCGGCGGGCGCAGGCGGCTGGTGAACGAGAGCGCTTTCATGAAAGAGATTTTCTAGCTCGAACGACCTATGCGATATAGATGTCTTACGCGCGCCAGGGGGGCTTTAACAATGGAACGACATAAGCGCGTCCTTATCTACAGCCACGACACCTTCGGGCTCGGCCATCTGCGCCGCTGCCGGGCGATCGCCCATGCGCTGGTGGAGCACGACAAGGACCTCTCGGTGCTGATCCTATCGGGCTCGCCCATCATCGGCAGCTTCGATTTTCGCGCCCGGGTGGATTTCGTGCGCGTCCCCGGCGTGATCAAGCTGCGCAATGGCGAATACACCTCGCTCAACCTGCACATCGAGATCGAGAAGACGCTGCGAGATGCGCAGCTCCATCATCCATCACACCGCCGACATCTTCGATCCCGACCTCTTCATCGTCGACAAGGAGCCGCTGGGCTTGCGCGGCGAGGTCGCGGACACGCTGCGAGTTGCTGAAGCGGCGCGGCACGCCGCTGTCCTGGGCCTGCGCGACGTCATGGACGAGCCGGCGCTGCTGGTGCCCGAATGGGAGCGCAAGAAGGTGCGTGCCGGCGCTGAAGAAGCTCTACGACGACATCTGGGTCTATGGCCTGCCGCAGATCTGCGATCCGCTGGACGGCGTCGGCCTGCCGCAGAGCGTGCGCAAGAGGATGACCTATACCGGCTATCTGCAGCGCACGCTGCCGCCGCACAGCACGCTGCCGCCGGCGCCGTCAGAAGATCGACGAGCCCTTCTGCTGGTGACCACCGGCGGCGGCGGCGACGGCGAGGCGCTCATCGACTGGGTGCTGCGCGCCTACGAGCACGACGCCCATCTGCCGATGCCGGGCGCTGCTGGTGCTCGGCCCCTTCATGCAGCCGGAGCTGCCAGGCGGAGTTCATGGCACCGCGCCGCGCGGCTGAAGAAGCGTCGACGCCATCACCTTCGACGCCCAGCATGGAGACCCTGATGGACGCGCGCCGCGGGCGTGGTCGCCATGGGCGGCTACAACACCTTCTGCGAGATCCTGTCCTTCGACAAGCGGGCGCTCATCGTGCCGCGCACGGTGCCGCGCCTCGAGCAGTACATCCGCGCCGCGCGCGCCCAGGAGCTGGGCCTGGTGCCGATGCTGACCGACGACGGCCGGCCGCGATCCCCGCGTGATGGCGACCGCGCTGCGCCAGCTGCCGCAGCAGAGCCTGCCCTCCCAGGTCGTGGTGCCCGGCCTGCTCGACGGCCTCGACAGCGTCAACCGCCTCGCCCGCAAATGGCTCGGGGCCGCGAGCGCACAGCACGAGCCGCGTCCCTGTCGCCGCCAGTCTCCGCGCCTGAGCGCGCCGCCGGCCGGGCGCGGTCGCCTTCGTCCTGAAGGGCTATCCGCGCCTGTCGGAGACCTTCATCGCCCAGGAGATCCGCGCGCTGGAGGAGCGGGGCCTCGACATCCGCATCGTGTCGCTGCGCCACCCGACCGACCGCAAGCGCCATCCCGATCATCGACGAGATCCGGGCCTCGATCGCTCTATCTGCCGGAATATCTCTGGCGAGGAGCCGCTGCGCGTGCTTCCGGGGCTGGCTGTGCGAGCCGGCGGCTGCCGGGCTAGCGCGCGGCGCGGCGGGCCTTCCTCGGCGATCTCCGGCGCGATCCGCACGCCCAACCGGCTGCCGCCGCTTCGGCCAGGCGCTGGTGCTGGCGCACGAGCTGCCCGCCGAGGTCGGCCGTCTGCACGCGCATTTCCTCCACACGCCGGCCTCGGTCGCGCGCTATGCGGCGCTGATGCCGCGGCAGCCCGTGGACGCGTCTCCGGCCCATGCCAAGGACATCTGGACCACGCCCGACTGGGAGAAGCGCGAGAAGCTCGGCGGACTGCCAGCTGGGCGGTGACCTGCACCGCCGCCGGCGCGCACATCCTGGCGGCGCTCGCGCCCGATGCCGAGCGCGTGCGCCTGGTCTATCACGGCCTCGACGGCGCCGCTCTTCCCGGCCGCCCGCGCGCGCGGGCTCGACGCGCACCGGCGCCGACGCCGCGCGATCCCGTCCGCCTTCTCTCGGTCGGCCGCGCCGTCGAGAAGAAGGGCTATGACGATCTCCTGGAGGCGCTGGCGCTGCTGCCGGCGGATCTGCCTGGCGCCTCGTTCATATCGGCGGCGGGCCGCTGCTCACCGAGCTGAAGGACATGGGCGACGCGCCGCGGCCTCGCCTGCCCGCATCGAGTGGCGCGGCGCCGAGACGCAGCAGGCGGTGCTCGCCGCCTACCGCGAGGCGGATCTCTTCGTGCTGGCGAGCCGCATCGCCGCCGACGGCGACCGCGACGGCTTGCCCAATGTGCTGCTGGAAGCGCAAAGCCAGCGCCTTGCCGTGGTCGCGACGCGGCTGCCGGCGATATCGGAGCTGATCGAGGACGGCGTCACCGGCGTGCTGGTGCCGCCGGCCGATCCAATGGCGCTGGCGACAGCGCTGGAGCGGCTGATCCGCACGCCCGGCGAGCGCGCGCGCCTCGCCGGCGCCGGCGAGGCCCGGGTGCGCGCCCGCTTCACGCTCGACGCCGGCATCGATGCACTGGCGGAAAAATTCGGCCTCGGGGAGGACAGCGGAGCCATGCGCATCGCGTTCTATGCGCCGCTGAAGCCGCCGGATCATCCGGTGCCGTCCGGCGACCGCCGGATGGCGCGGATGCTGTGGGCGGCGCTCCGCGCCGGCGGCCATGAGCCCGTCCTCGCCGCGCGCTTCCGCAGCCGCGCGCGCACCGACAATCCCGTGCGCCAGGCGCGCGTCGGCGCGCTCGGGACAAGGCTTGCCGACCGCTACATCGCGCGGGTGACGCGCGAGCCCGCGCGGCGGCCCGATCTCTGGTTCACCTATCATCTCTATTACAAGGCGCCGGACTGGATCGGCCCGCGGGTCTCGACGCGGCTCGGCATTCCCTATGTCGTCGCCGAGGCGTCGCTGGCGAAGAAGCGGCGCGACGGGCCCTGGCATCTCGGCCATCAGGCGACCGTCGACGCCATCGCCCGCGCCGCCGCCATCATCGGCCTCAACCCCGCCGACCGCGACGGCGTGATGGAGGCGCTGGCGAGCCCGGAGCGCTGGCTGCCGCTGAAGCCGTTCCTCGACCGCGCGCCCTTTGCCGCCGCGCGAAGCGCCCGCGAGGCGACCCGCCGGGAGCTCGCCGAGCGCTGGCGCCTCGATCCCGCGGTGCCCTGGCTCGCCACCGTCGCCATGATGCGCGACGACGTGAAGCTCGAGTCCTATCGCCTGCTCGGCGGCGCCCTCGCGCAGTGCAAGGACAAGCCCTTCGAGCTGCTGGTGGCCGGCGACGGCCCGGCGCGCGGCGAGGTGGAGCGCGCGCTGGCGCCGCTCGGCGCCCGGGTGCGCTATCTCGGCGGCCTCGAGGAGGCGGCGGTGCCGCCGGTGCTGGCGGCGAGCGATCTCTGTGTCTGGCCGGCGATCGGCGAGGCCTATGGCTTCGCGCTGCTGGAGGCCCAGGCGGCGGGCGTGCCTGTCGTGGCGGGCCGCGCCGGCGGCGTCGCCGACATCGTCGCCGACGGCATCAGCGGCGTGCTGACACCGGAGCGCGACGGCGCCGCCTTCGCCGCCGCGGTGGGATCGATGCTGGACGATGCACCGCGCCGGGAGCAGTTCGGCCGCGCCGCCCTGGAGCGGGTCGCGGCGGAGCACGACCTGGCCGCCGCCGCCCGTCGCCTCGACGGCATCCTCCAGGGCCTGGCGGCGGCGGCGCGATGACGCGCCTCGCCTTGCTGCGCCACGGGCCCACCGGCTGGACCCGGGAGCATCGGCTGCAGGGCCGCACGGACATTCCCCTCGACGACGACGGCCGCGCCGAGGTGCGGCGCTGGCGCCTGCCGCCCGAGGTGGCAACGTTCCGCTGGCGCGTGAGCCCGCTCCACCGCGCGGTGGAGACGGCGGCGCTGCTCGGCATCGACGCCATCGCCCGAGCCTCGTCTCGTCGAGATGAGCTGGGGCCAATGGGAAGGCCGCCGCGTCGCCGATCTCAACGCCGAGGAGGGCGCCGCCTTTGCCGCCTGGGAGGCGCGCGGCCTCGATCTCGAGCCGCCGGGCGGCGAGAGCCCCCGCGCGGTGCAGCGGCGACTGGCGCCGCTCCTCAAGGAGATCGCCGACGCCAACCGTCCGGTCGCCGCCGTCACCCACAAAGGCGTCATCCGCGCCGTGCTGGCGCTCGCCACCGGCTGGGACATGACGGCGACGGAGCCGGCGAAGCTCGCCTGGAGCGCGCTGCACCTGTTCGTCTCCGAGCGGACGGCACGCCGCGGATCGAGCGGCTCAACCTGGCGCTGGTCCCGCCGTGAGCCGCCGCGTCCTCTTCCACGTGCAGCATCTCCTCGGCATCGGCCATGCCCGGCGAGCGGCGATGCTGGCGGCGGCGATGGCGCGCGAGGGACTCTCGGTGACGGTGCTCGCGGGCGGCGAGCCGCTGGATCTCGACTGGGGCGGCGCCGAGATCGTGCAGCTGCCCTGGGCGCGGGCGCGCGACCAGAGCTTCAAGCCGCTGGTGGACGCGGAGGACCGGCCCCTCGACGCGGCGTTCCACGAGCATCGCCGAGACCTTGTTGTCGCGGCGCTCGCGCGTCTGCGGCCGCAGGTGCTGCTGATCGAGAGCTATCCCTTCGGCCGGCGCGCCTTTCGCATCGAGCTCGATGCCCTGATCTCAGCCGCGCGGGCGCAGACGCCGCCGGCCGCGGTCTTGACCTCGATCCGCGACATACTCGTGACGAAGGACGATCCCGTCCGCAGCGCAGAAATCGTGGCGCGGGTGCGGCGCGACATCGACAGGGTGCTGGTGCACGGCGATCCCGTCCTGGTGCCGCTTGCCGCCAGCTTTCCCGCCGCCGGGGAGATCGCCGACAAGCTCTGCTACACCGGCTATATAGCGGCGGCTCCGGCGGCGGAAATCGTGGAAAACGGCGAGGTGATCGTCTCCGCCGGGGGCGGCGCCGTGGGATTGCCGCTGCTGCGGGCGGCGCTCGCGGCGCGGCCGCGGACAATGCTCGCCGACCGGCCCTGGCGGCTGATATCGGGACCGAACCTGCCGGCGGCGGATTTTTCCGCGCTCGGCGAGGCTTGCCCCGCCGGCGTCGTGCTCGAGCGCTTCAGGGCGGATTTCCCGGCGCTTCTCCGGGGCTGTCGCTTGTCTGTAAGCCAGGGCGGCTACAACACGCTCCTCGACGTGCTGCAGGCGCGACGGCGGGCCGTGGTGGTGCCGTTCGCCCGTGGGGGAGAAACCGAGCAGAGATTGCGGGCGGAACTGCTGGCGAAGCGCGGCCTCGTCCATCTCGTGGAGGAGGATGCCCTCGACCGGCTGACCGCCGGCGCCGGGCTTGCCGCCGCCATCGAGCAGGCGCTTGCCGCGCCGCCGCCGCCCGACGCCGGACTTGCCCTCGACGGCGCCCGCCGCGGTGCCGGCGCGGTCGCCGAATTCATCCGGGAGCAGCCCGATGCCTGATGGGGTTTTAGGTTTGTTTGCAACCGCGTGGCTGCCGGTTTGGAACTCGCCGGGGCCTCTGACTATACTCCGCCCATGACCCGCCCGCCGGTACCCCCCGCCCGAGCCGACTGGACCGATCTCGCCATCGAGCTCGACCACTGGACGGCAGCAGGACGGCAGGCGAGCTTCTGGTGGCGCGACGACGACGCGGTGGCCTGGACGCCGGCGCTGGAGCGGCTGCTGGCGCGGGCCGAGGGGCTGCCGGTGGCGCTGGCGGTGATCCCCGGCGAGGCGGAGCCGGCGCTCGGCGAGGCGCTCGCGGAATTCGACGGCGTTCGCGCGCTGCAGCATGGCTGGCGCCACGAGAACCACGCTCCCGACGGCGAGAAGAAGACCGAGCTTGGCCGCCATCGGTCGGCGGAGACGCGCCTCAGGGAGCTCGCCGCCGGGCATCAGCGGATGACGGCGCTGTTCGGCGAGCAGGCGCTGCCGGTCCTGGTGCCGCCGTGGAACCGCATGGACGCCGATCTGCTGCCGACGCTGCCGGAGCTCGGCATCCACGGCCTCTCGGCGGATCAGCCGCGGGACCAGGCGGAGCCGGTCGCCGGGCTCCGCGTGGTCAACATCCACGTCGACCTCGGGCTGCTGGCAGGCCACCCGGACGACGGCGAGCGCCTGGTCCTCGGTGCCGCGGTGCGCCATCTCGGCGAGCGGCGCGCCGGCCGCGTGGACGCGGCGGAGCCCACCGGCCTGCTCACCCATCATCGGGTGCAGGACGGCATCTACGACGATTTCCTCGACCGCTTCCTCGCCGTCGCGGCGGAGCACCCGGCGGTCCGCTTCCCGCCGATATCGGATCTCTTCGCGCCGTCATGAGCGAGCACCGCTATCCCACCGAGGTCCTGCTCGGCGACTACGCCCGCGCCGCCGCCGGCCTTGCGCTGACCGGCGCGCCGCTGGTGCTCGTGCATCTCAATATCTATGTGGGCGCGGTGCTGGGCGCGCTGGTGACGCTCTTCGCCGTCTTCGGCGCGCTGACCTTGCTGCGCCAGCTCCGCCGCATCGAGGTGGGCGAGGACGCGATCGCCGCCCGCGGCATCTTCCCGGTGCAGCTCTCCTGGGACGCGGTGGAGAACGTCTCGCTGCGCTATTTCGCCACCCGGCGCGACGGCGCGCGGGGCTGGATGGAGCTGAAGCTCCGCGGCGCCGGCCGCCGGCTGCTGCTGGACAGCCGCATCGAGGGCTTCCGCGACATCGCCGCGCGGGCCGCACGGGTGGCGGCGCGCCGTCATCTCGAGCTCACCCAGGCGACGACGACCAATTTCGCCGCGCTCGGCATTCCGCTGGCGCCGGGCGCGGGAGAATAAGCGTGGCCGATCTGCTCAGCGTCCGCGATCTGCATGTGGAGTTCCACGTTCCCGAGGGCGTCATCCGCGCGGTGCGCGGCGCCTCGTTCCGGGTGCGCCAGGGCACGACCATGGCGCTCGTCGGCGAATCCGGCTCCGGCAAGTCGGTGGTGAGCCAGGCGATCATGGGCATCCTGCCGCGCAGCGCGCGGATCCCCAACGGGCGAGATCCTGTTCGCCGATCCCGCGCAGCCCCGGCGTCGTCACCGACATCGCCGTCGCTCGACCGCGACGGCAAGGAGATGCGCGAGATCCGCGGCGGCCGCATCTCCATCATCTTCCAGGAGCCGATGACCTCGCTCTCGCCGCTCCACACCGTCGGCAACCAGATCGAGCGAGGCGCTGGAGCTGCACCGCGACGTCTCGCCGCGAGCAGGCGTCGCGAGCTGACCGCAGGAGATGCTGCGCCTGGTGGGCTTCCCCGACCCCAAGAAGGCGCCTCGGACCTATCCCTTCGAGCTCTCCGGCGGCCTGCGCCAGCGCGCCATGATCGCCATGGCGCTGGTCTGCCGGCCGGCGCTGCTGATCGCCGACGAGCCGACCACCGCGCTCGACGTCACCATCCAGGCGCAGATCCTGAAGCTGATCCACGATCTGCAGGCCGAGCTCGGCATGGCGGTGCTGCTGATCACCCACGACCTCGGCGTCGTCGCCAACGTGGCCGAGCGAAGTCGTGGTGATGTATCACGGCAAGGTGGTGGAGAGCGGCACCCTCGAGGACATCTTCCGCGCGCCCGAGCATCCCTATCTGAAGGCGCTGCTGCGCGCGGTGCCGCGCTTCGACATGCAGCCCGGCGAGCGCCTGGTGCCGATCCGCGAGATCCCGCGCTCCGAGGCGCGCTACCTGATGGCGGAGCGCACGCCGCACGCCGATCGCCGCCGGCCCGCTGCTCAAGCTCGAGCATCTCCGGCGCAAGCGCTTCGAGATCCGCAAGCGCTCGTTCTTCGGCGGCGGCGACGCGGCCCGCGCCACGCGCCGTCGACGACGTCAGCTTCGACCATCGAGCGCGGCGAATGCCTGGGCCTGGTGGGCGAGAGCGGCTGCGGCAAGACCACGCTCGCCAAGATGATCATGCGGCGCGCTGACGCCGGACAGCGGCAAGATCACCTTCAACGACGCGCGGCAAGCCGGTCGACGTGCTGGCGCTCAAGGAGCGCCGACGCTGCACCGCCTTCCGCCGCCGGGTCCAGTTCATGTTCCAGGACCCGTTCGGCTCGCTCAACCCGCGCATGACGGTCTACGACATCCTCAGCGAGCCGCTGGTCATCCACGGCATCGGCAACGCCGAGCCGAGCGCACGCGAGATGGTGAAGGAGCTGATGACGCTGGTCGGGCTCGACGTGCGCTACCTGAAGCGCTATCCGCACAGCTTCTCCGGCGGCCAGCGCCAGCGCATCGGCATCGCCCGCGCGCTCGCGCTCAGGCCCGACCTGCTGATCTGCGACGAGCCGGTCTCGGCGCTCGACGTCTCGATCCAGGCGCAGATCCTGAACCTGCTGAAGGATCTGCAGGCGCAGCTCGGCCTGACCTATCTCTTCATCTCGCACAATCTCGCCGTGGTCGACTACATCGCCGACCGCATCGCCGTGATGTGCGCGCGGCCGCATCGTCGAGATCGCGCCGTGCGGCGTGCTGTTCCGCAATCCGTGCATCCCTATACCAAGGCGCTGCTCGCCGCGGTGCCGGAGCCCGATCTCGACCATCGCCTCGACTTCGCCGAGCTGATGGAGGGCAAGGCCTCCGATCCCGCCGCCTGGCCGCGCCGTTCCGGCTCGACGAGACCGAGCACCGGCCGGAGCTGATCGATGTCGGCGACGGTCATTTCGTGCGCGCCGCCACGCAAAGCGCTCGAGGCCGCCGCATGAGAAGGCTCATCGCTCTCGTGCCGTTCCTGTGGCTGGCGCTCGGCGGCTGTCGCCGGGCACGCCCAGGTGCCGACCCTGGTCGAGACGCCCTACTTCGCCGATGCGGTCTGGCGAACGGCAACCTGCCGCCGGTCGAGCGAGCGCCTGCCGGCGGACGCCGCTGGTCGAGTCGACTGGCCGAGCCAGGGCCCGGCAAGTACGGCGGCGACCTGCACATGCTGATGGCCGCAGCCAAGGACACCCGCATGATGGTGGTCTACGGCTATGCGCGGCTGGTGCGCTATGACGCCGGACTTCAAGCTCGTGCCCGACATCGCTCGAGAGTCCTTCGACGTCAAGGACGGCCGCATCTTCACCTTCCATCTGCGCAAGGGCACAAATGGTCCGACGGCCAGCCCTTCACCACGGAGGATTTCCGCTACTCTGGGAGGACGTCGCCAACAACAAGCGACCTCTCCCGACCGGCCCGCCGCAGCGAGCTGCTGGTGGATGGCGAGGCGCCGAAGTTCGAGGTCCTGGACCAGACGACCGTCCGCTACAGCTGGTCCAAGCCCAACGCGCTCTTCCTGCCGGCGCTCGCCGGCGCCCGCCGCTCTTCATCTACCGGCCGGCGCCACTACCTGAAGCAGTTCCACGCCAAATACGCCGATCCCGAACGTGCTGGCGGCGCTGGTCAAGGAATGCCGGCGTGCGCAACTGGGCGGCGCTCCACAACCAAGCGTGACAACCTGTACCAGAACGACAATCCGGACCTGCCGACGCTCGATCCCTGGGTGCTGCAGACCAAGCCGCCGGCCGACCGCTTCGTCTTCGAGCGCAACCCCTATTTCCACCGCGTCGACGCCGCGGGCCGCCAGCTGCCCTATATCGACCAGGTCGTGCTCGACGATCGCCGACGGCAAGCTGATCCCGGCCAAGACCGGCGCCGGCGAGAGCGATCTGCAGGCGCGCTACCTCCGCTTCAACAACTACACCTTCCTCAAGGAGGGCGAGAAGCGCAACGACTACACGGTGCTGCTCTGGCGCACGGCGCCCGGCTCGCAGGTCGCGCTCTATCCCAACCTGAACGTCGAACGATCCGGTCTGGCGCGCGCTGCTGCGCGACGTGCGCTTCCGCCGCGCGCTGTCGCTGGCGATCGACCGCCACGAGATCAACCAGGTGATCTATTTCGGCCTGGCGCATGGAGGGCAGCAACACCGTGCTGCCGCAGAGCCCGCTCTACAAGCCGGAATACCGCGACGCCTGGGCGAACTACGACCCCAAGGCCGCGAACAAGCTGCTCGACGAGATGGGCCTGACCAAGCGCGACGGCGACGGCATCCGCCTGCTGCCCGACGGCCGGCCGCTGGAGATCATCGTCGAGACCGCCGGCGAGTCCACCGAGCAGACCGACGTGCTGGAGCTGATCCGCGACAGCTGGCGCGAGGTCGGCATCAAGCTGTTCACCAAGCCCTCGCAGCGCGACGTGTTGCGCAACCGCGTCTTCGCCGGCGACACGCATGATGTCGGTCTGGACCGGGCTCGAGAACGGCCTGGCCACGGCCGGACATGCAGCCCGACGGAGTTCGCGCCGACCAGCCAGCAGCAGCTGCAATGGCCGAAATGGGGCCAGTACGTCGAGACCAGCGGCAAGGCGGGCGAGGCCATCGACATGCCGGAGGCGGAGGAGCTGATGGAGCTCTACCTCGACTGGCGCACCACCGCGAGCGACGGCGGAGCGCGCCGAGATCTGGGGCAAGATGCTCGAGATCCATGCCGACCAGGTCTTCACCATCGGCATCGTCGCCGGCGTGCTGCAGCCGGTGGTGGTCGGCAACAAGCTGCAGAACGTGCCGGCGGAAGGCATCTACAACTGGGATCCCGGCGCGTTCTTCGGCATCTACCACCCCGACACGTTCTGGCTGGCGCCGGCGGCACCAACGAGGCCGCGGCGCCGCAGACGCACGGCTGAGCGGACGGATCGGAGCGCGACGGCAAGATCTAAGACTAAACAAGCACTATCAGAACGGGCGACTGGGCAGGCATCGGGGACGGGCGAGACGGAATGTTCCACTACATCATCCGGCGCCTGCTGATCATGATCCCGACGCTGATCGTGATCAGCTTCCGTGATCTTCACCATCATCCAGCTGCCGCCGGGCGACTACCTCTGCACCTACATCGCCGAGCTGCAGAGCCAGGGCGAGACGGTCGATCAGCAGAAGATCGCCTTCCTGCGCGAGCAGTACGGCCTCGACCAGCCCTTCCTCGAAGCAATACCTCTACTGGGTCGGCGGCCTGCTCCAGGGCGATCTCGGGCTATTCCTTCGAGTACGACCTGCCGGTCTCCGACGTGGTCGGCGACCGGCTGCTGCTGACCTTCATCGTCTCGTTCTCCACCATCCTCTTCACCTGGGTCGTGGCGTTCCCGATCGGCGTCTATTCGGCGACCCACCAGTACAGCTGGGCCGACTACGGCGCTCACCTTCCTCGGGCTTCCTCGGCCTCGCCACGCCGAACTTCCTGCTGGCGCTGGTGCTGCTGTATTTCGCCAACGTCTAGTTCGGCATCTCGATCGGCGGCCTGATGGATCCGCGACTACATCGACAAGCCCTGGAGCTTGGGCAAGGCGCGTCTCGGTGCTGGAGCATCTCTGGATCCCGGTGATCGTGATCGGCACCTCCGGCACCGCCGGCATGATCCGGCGGCTGCGCGCCAACCTGCTCGACGAGCTGCAGAAGCAATACGTCGTCACCGGCCGCGCCAAGGGCCTGCCGCCGTTCACGCCTGCTGGTCAAGTATCCGCTGCGCATGTCGCTCAATCCCTTCATCGCCGACATCGGCAGCCTGCTGCCGCGACGTGATCTCCGGCGCGGCGATCGTCTCGGTGGTGCTGTCGCTGCCGACCACCGGCCCGATGCTGCTCGACGCGCTGCGCAGCCAGGACATGTATCTCGCCGGCTCGTTCCTGATGTTCCTGGCGCTGCTCACGGTGGTCGGCATGCTTCATCTCCGACCTGCGCTCGCCGCGCTCGATCCGCGCATCCGTCTCGGCGGGGGCGCCAGCCAAATGAGCAGCCGCATCGACCGCCGCTCGCCGAGCCGGCTCCGGCCGCCTGCCGAGCACTACGTCGCGACCGAGCCGTTCGATCCCTATGTCGCGTCGAGGCGCTGACGCCGGAGCAGGAGCGCTTCTACCTCGCGTCGCAGTGGCGGATGATGTGGTGGAAGCTTCCGCCGCCACCGCCTCGCCGTGATCTCCGGCGTCGTGCTGCTGCGTGCTCTACGCCTCGATCCTGGTCAGCGAGTTCCTGGCGCCCTACGACCTGCATACGCCGCCACGTCGACTTCATCTACGCGCCGCCGCAGAGCGTCCATCTCTTCCACGACGGCAAGTTCGTCGGGCCCTTCGTCTACGGCTACGACTACCGCCTCAACATGAAGACCCTGCAGCGCGATCTACACCGACGATACCGCCAAGGTCGCAGCCGCTGCGCTTCTTCTGCCGCGGCGACAGCTACGAGTTCTGGGGCCTGATCGACGGCGACTTCCATCTCGTCTGCCCGGCCGAGGGCGGCACGCTCTTCCTGCTCGGCACCGACCGGCTCGGCCGCGACATGCTGTCGCGCATCCTCTACGGCGCGCGCATCTCGCTCACCATCGGCCTCATCGGCATCGCCGTCAGCTTCCTGCTCGGCATCACCCTGGGCGGGCTCGCCGGCTACTACGGCGGCTGGGTCGACAACCTCGTCCAGCGCTTCATCGAGATCGTCCGCTCCTTCCCGCAGCTGCCGCTGTGGATGGCGCTGTCGGCGATCCTGCCGGTGACCTGGAGCCCGCTGCTGGTCTATTTCGGCATCACCCTGATCCTCGGCACTGCTCGACTGGACCGGGCCTGGCGCGCGCCGTGCGCTCGAAGCTGCTGGCGCTGCGCGAGGAGGATTTCGCCACCGCCGCCCTGCTGATGGGCGCGAAGCCCGCGGCGCATCATCTGCCGCCACCTGCTGCCGAGCTTCACCAGCCACCTGATCGCCTCGGCCACGCTCGTCGATCCCGTCGATGATCCTGGGCGAGACCGCGCTCTCGCTTCCTCGGCCTGGGCCTGCGCCCGCCGATCACCAGCTGGGGCGTGCTGCTGAACGAGGCGCAGAACATCAACGTGGTCGCGCTCTATCCCTGGCTGATGCTGCCGGTGGTGCCGGTGATCATCGTGGTGCTGGCCTTCAACTTCCTCGGCGACGGCCTGCGCGACGCCGCCGATCCCTATCGGTAGAAGGATTGCCACGGAGGCACGGAGAACACGGAGAAGAAATTCCGGCCGCTCTGACTTTGTGTTTCTTTCTTCCTCCGTGTTCTCCGTGCCTCCGTGGTGAATCTTCTTAGAGCGCCGTGCCTCGCACAACCTGCCCTGCAAAAGCGTTGTGCGTCCTTCGAGACGCGCCTTCGGCGCTTCTCAGGATGAGGCAAATCGGAGATGGCACAAAGAAAACATCCTCATCCTGAGGAGGGCGCGGAGCGCCCGTCTCGAAGGACGCACAACAGCCGATCCAACGCGACCGGAAACTACGGCCTCAGCACCATGCCCTCGCGCGCCACGATCGAGTCCGGGAACAGCTTCGCGGCCTCGGCCGAGATGCGGTCCATGAAGGCGTCGTCGTGGGAGGGATCGTGGTGGAAGATGGCGAGGGTCTTGACGTGGGCGGCCTTGGCGAGCTTCACCGCCTGCTGCCAGGTGGAATGGCCCCAGGTGCGGTGGCCGTCGTATTCGTCGTCGGTATAGGTGGAATCGTAGATCATGAGATCGGCGTGGTCGGCGAGCGCCAGGACGTTCTTGTCGAGCTGCCCCACCACGTGCTCGGTGTCGGTGAGATAGGCCACCGACCTTGCCGCCGCACTCCACGCGATAGCCGGTGGCGCCGTTGGGATGATTGAGCGGCGCGGTCTTGAGCACGATGCCCGGCGCCGGCGTGATGGTCTCGCCGACCTCGAAGTCGATGTAGTCGATGCGCGACTGGAAGATGCCGAGCGGCACCGGAAAGAGCGGCGCCGTCATCATCTCCGAGAGCACGCCCTTGAGCGTATGCTCCGGCAGCAGGTGCCCGGCCCAGAGCCGGAGCCGGCTCTCCGGCAGGAAAGCCGGCCGAAAAACGGCAGGCCGCAGACGTGGTCGACGTGGGTGTGGCTGAAGAAGATGTCGGCGTCGACGGGAGCGCCGTTCGCCAGCATGGCATCGCCGAGGAGGCGCAGGCCGGTGCCGGCGTCGAAGATCACCATGCGGTCGCCGAAGCGCAGCTCGACGCAGGATGTATTGCCGCCGTAGCGGGCGGTGTCGGCGCCGGGACAGGCGATGCTGCCGCGCACGCCCCAGAAGCGGATCACGACCTGCGGTATCTCCACCACGCCTTCTCCCCTCCGCCCTTCCGGACGGGTTCGGTGCCCCTGGTGGCTCGATCGCGACCTTCGTTTCCCGGGAGTGACGAGCGGGGTCACGGACCCTGAGTTCGCGACTCTCCCCGACGGCTGCCCAGGCCGGTCCGCTTGAAATTCGGACATCTAGTTACGTAGACGGGGAGAGGCGCCGGGTCGAGAGAAAAAAGCGTCATTCACGCAGAATGACCCGAAGGAGCAGCGCCGAAATCTTAACTAGGGAACGAGCCGGTAGCCGCCGGGCTCGGTCACCAGGATCTCCGCCCGGGCCGGATCGCGCTCGATCTTCTGGCGTAGGCGATAGACGTGGGTTTCTAGCGTGTGAGTGGTGACACCGGCGTTATATCCCCAGACCTCGTTCAGGAGCGCGTCGCGCCCGACCGTACGATCGCCGGCGCGGAAGAGATACTTCAGGATCGAAGTTTCTTTCTCGGTCAGCCGGATTTTTTTGCGCCCGCTCTGATCGAGCAGCAGCTTGGTGCTGGGGCGGAAGGTGTAGGGGCCGATGGTGAAGATCGCATCCTCGCTCTGCTCGTGCTGGCGCAGCTGGGCGCGCAGCCGCGCCAGCAGCACGTTGAGGCGGAACGGCTTCGGGATGTAGTCGTTGGCGCCGGAGTTGAGACCGAGAATGGTATCGGCGTCGCTGTCGGCGCCGGTCAGCATCAGGATCGGCGTGCGCACGTTGCTGCGCCGCATCAAACGGCAGAGCTCGCGTCCGTCCATGTCGGGAAGACCGACGTCCAGCAGGATGGCGTCGAAGTACTGCTGCTTCACCTGCTCCAGCGCCTGGTTCGCGGTCTCGGCCTCGGCGACCTGGAATTCCTGATGCAGCTCGAGCTGCTCGGCGAGCGATTGGCGCAGCGCCACGTCGTCGTCCACGATCAGGATCTTGCGACCACCCGTCATCGAGAGCTCCCTGGTCCTCGCGCTCGGAATCCGGCCGGACGGACCCCGTCCTGCCGGGCAGTGTTTAGGTTAGCGGGCCGCGCAATGCAACGCCCGCCACGCGGGCGGTTGCCGCGGCGCGGCGCCATGCCGGGGTTGTCGAGCCGGCGGCTTCGGCGCCGGGCGTCGGCCGCCAAAGGCCTCAACCAACGAGCGAATTTGCTGCGGCGCCGAACAGCCGGGCGCCCGGCGCCGGCTCAGCCGGCGGCGATCTGCCGCATCACGCTGCGATGCAAAATACTGTCGCTCTCGCCCAGGCGCTGGATCACGGAGAAATGATGGTCGCCGGGCTGGTCGGCGATCTCGAGCGCGAGCCCATGCCGGCGCCAGAGCCCGGCCAGCACCTCCTGCTGGCGGTGGAATTCCTCGGCCTCGTCGGTGCCGAGGGCCAGGATGAGCGGCGGCGCCTTTGCCGGCACCAGATGGATCGGGCTGTTGCGCGCCGCGGTCGCCGCGTCCATGCCGAGCACCTCGTTCAGATAGCAGAGGCGGATCGGCTCGAGATCGTAGAGCCCGCTGATGGCCGTGCCGCCGCGGAGCGGAGGACGATCGAGGCCGAGCGTCGACCAGTCCGTCACCATCATCATGGCGGCGAGATGGCCGCCGGCGGAATGTCCGGCGACATGGATGCGCGCGGGATCGATGCCGAACTCCCGCGCGTTGCGATGGACGAAGGCGACGGCGGCGCGGTTCTGCCGCACGATCTCGTCCATCGTCGCCTTCGGCGCCAGCGTGTACTCCACCATGACGACGGTGACGCCGGCGTCCTGGAACGCCGGCACGATGAAGCAGAAATCCTCCTTGCTGCGGGACTGCCAGTAGCCGCCATGGATGAAGATCAGCGCCGGCGCCGGCGTCCTGGCGGCGGGAAAGACGTCGAGGGCTTCCTTGTCGTAGGGAATGTCGAGACGTGCCGGCCGCGTCTTGCGCACGGCCTCGCATTCGATGGCCCAGCGCGCGCTCCACTCCGCGTGATCGGTGACGCGGGCGCGGATGTTGTACTGGGCGTCGAGCCCGGCCTTGTCGTAGTCGCGATAGAGCGCCATCGGAGTCCTCGCCGGAAGATCACGAAGTCTCGTCCCGCGTCGCCAAAATGTCCACATGCCCGACGGCGAGGCGGAGCGCGCCCGCGGCCCGCGCCCCGTGGCGCTCGGCGCGCCAGCGCTCGATGCGCGGATGAGCGTCGCGATCGACCTCCGCGGCGGCGGCGGCGGCGCCGTCGATCATGATCGCCAGCATGGCGTCGTCGCCGGGCTCGAGGCGCCACTCGCTCGCCATGCTGGCGACGGCATAGCCGCGGCCGCGGAAGAGCGTCTGCGCGGCCTCCGGCGCCGCCGGCCCGAGGGCCGCGCCGAAGCCCTTGTCGCCGCGCTGATGCCGCGCGAAGAGCCCGTCGATGAGCGCGTCGTCGCGATGCGCCCGGCTGCCAGATGCGCCGGCCGTCGACGGTGAGCGCGGCGAGGAAGGGAATCCCCGTCGCCGCCAGGCGCATCGAAAGCCGCGCGAGCCACGGCCGAGGAGACGAGATCGAGCAGCGCCGAGGCGGTGACGCCGTGGGCGCCCGCGAGCGGCAGCGCATCGAGCCCGCTCGCCAGATCATGGGCGACGCTGTGGGCGCGCCACTCGTCGGCGCCGGCGGTGACGATGGCGAGGCCGCTGCCGAGGCTCGCGCGATGGCCCTGGCCGCGCGCCCACTGCGCGATCTCCGCCGCCTGGAATCCGAGGAGCGCCGGATCGTGCTCGACGAGGCGCCAGTCCTGGGGACCGGGAATGAGCGGCGCCAGGGCCCGGAAGCTGCTGCCGCTGCCGGCGCCGAGATCGACCAGCAGCGCAGGCTCGGTGCCGGCGCGGCGCGCGCACGGCGGCGGCGAAGCGGCGGGCGAGGGGGCGATTGCGCGCCCGCATGTCGTGCGGCTCGCGGAGCCGCAGCCAGTCGAGATCGAAGCGCTCGCTCACGCCGTCCGCAGGCGGTCGAGGGCGGCGGCCCAGCCCGCCACCGCCTGGGGCCAGTCCGGCAGCCGCGCGCCGGCGGCGCGGGCGCCCGCCGCGAGCTCGGCGCGGAGCCGGGGCTCGTCGAGAAACCGCGTGAGCGCCGCGCCGAGCGCCGCCGCATCGCCCGGCGGCACCAGCAGCCCGGCGCTCGCCGGCACCGTCTCGGGAATGGCGCCGGCCGTGGTGGAGATGACCGGCAGGCCGTGGGCCAGCGCCTCGGCAAGCGCCATGCCGTAGCCCTCGTGATAGGAGGGCAGCACGAAAGCATCCGCCGCCGCATAGGCGGCAGCTGAGCTTCGCCGGCGGCCACTCGCCGGCGAAGGCGAAGCGCCCCTTGAGGCCGCGGCGGCCGATCTCGTAGCGGAGCGCCTGGGAGGTCGCGGGATCGCGCGTCAGGCTGCCGATGCAGCGGCAGTGCCAGTCGCGATCGGCGAGCGGCGTCAGCGCCTCCACCAGCAGCATATGGCCCTTGCGCGGCGTCACCGTGGCGACGCAGAGCAGCTCCAGGCGCGAGCGCGCCGGCCGCCGCCGCGGCAGGCGCGTCGGCTCGCGGCGTTCCCGGCGGCGTCACCGCGATGCGCGCGCGCGGCACGCCATAGGCCGCGACCAGGCGCGCGGTGCTCTCGCTCGGGCAGAGCACGCCGCGGACCATCAGCAGCAGCCGCGCTTCCAGCGCCGCGACGCGCTTGCGCTCGCGTCTCGCTCAATCCGGTCTCGTCCGCCAGCGGATGATGCACGAAGGCGACGAGGCGAGCCGCTTCGCCTCGCGCGCCAGGCACTCCGCGAATCCCGGCAGCGCCAGCCCGTCGATCACCGCGGCGGCGCCGTCGGGGAGCGCCGCGAGCGCCGCGCGCGCCGCGTGACGCGCGACCGTCGTCGGGATCGGGAAAAGCGCCGGCGCAGCTCGATGACATCGACCTTGCGGCCGGCCGCGCGCAACCCCTCGACGATGTGGCGGTCGAAGAGATAGCCGCCGGTGAGCTGGTCGAGCGCGCCGGGAACGACGAAGGCGAGCGCCGTCACCCCAGCGGCCCCTCGAAGGCGGCCCAGGCCATCGGCGATTCGCGCAGCACGACGCGCAGCGACGCCAGCGCGCCGGCGGTGCCGGGGCCGAGCGCGCCCGCGGCGATGCGCGGCTTCAGGCGGCGGAAGATCTCGCCGGCGAGAAACTCGGTCGTGGTGTTGCGGCCGCGGAAGTCCGCGACCTCGTCGAGGTTGCGGTAGTTGAGCTCGCCCAGCACCTCCTTGAGCGTCGCGAGCGCCAGGCCGATGTCGCAGACGAGGCCGTTGCCGTCGAGCTGCGCCCGGCGCACCTCGATCTCGACGGCGTAGGTCGCGCCATGCAGCTGCTGCGCCGGCCCGAAGACCTCGCCGACGAAGCTGTGGGCGATCATGAAATGGTCGCTGACGGCGAGGCTGTACATGGGACGAGCGTGCTCCCTCGGGGTGGCGCGAGCCCGATTAATACCGGATCACGTGGCAGAGCGCGCCGTCGGGTGCCTCGGCGAGGCGGGCCATCGTGGCGGGGAGTTCCGCGAGCGGGCTCTCGCCGGTGAGCAGCCGGTCGAAGCCGGGATCGGCGAGGAGGGCGAGGGCGAGAGCGAGCCGCTCGCGGCGGCTGCGGCGCGCGCGGCGCGATGCGGCGACCGCGCCGACCTGCGAGGAGACGAGGCTGCAGCCGGCGCGCGTGGAAAGCCTCGCCGAGCGGCAGCGTCACCGCGCGGTCGCCGTACCAGCTCAGCTCCACGCACGCGCGCCTCGAAGCCGGCGAGCGCGAGCGCCGTCGCAAGGCCGGCGGGCGCTGCCGCTGGCATGGAACACGAGATCGGCCTCGCCCTGCGCCGCGTCCGGCAGCGCGAAAGCGCAGCCGAGCGCCGCGGCGAGCGCGGCGCGGCGCGGGATCGATGTCGACGAGCTCGACCGCGGTCGCCGGGAATGCGCGCGGCGAGCGCCGCGATGAGCGAGCCCACCACGCCCGCGCCGACCACCGCGATGCGGTCGCCGACGCGCGGCGCCCGCATCCCAGAGCGCGTTGACCGCCGTCTCCATGTTGGCGGCGAGCACCGCGCGCGCGATCCGGCACCGCGTCGGGCACCGGCACCAGCGCTGTCGCCGGCACGACATAGCGATCCTGGTGCGGATGGAGGCAGAAGACGCGCCGGCCGAGGAGCGCCGCCGGCGCATCCGTCCGAGCGCCTCGACCACGCCGACGGAGGCATAGCCGTATTTGACCGGCGCCGGGAAATCGCCGTCCTGGAACGGGCAGCGCATGCGCTGATATTCGCTCGGCGGCACGCGGCCCTGGAACACCAGGCTCTCGCGTGCCGCGGCTGATGCCGCTCGCCCGCGCGCGCACCAGCACCTCGCCGGGCGCGGGCGGCGGCAGATCGCTCGCGCGCATCTCGCCGCGCCCGGGCGCGGCCAGCCAGAACGCGCGCGCGCGACTCAGTCATGGAAGATGCACTCGAAGAGCATGTCGGCGCCGAGCGGGAAGCGGCGCACCCGCGGCCGCAGCGCGCCGGCGAGCGTCGCGGATCTCCGGCAGCTGCAGGCTCGGCCGGCCGGAGCCGAGGATGACCGGCGCCAGCGCGATCTGCAGACGGTCGAGCACGCCGGCGGCGAGGAAGCGCGAGACGGTGACGCCGCCGCCCTCGATGAAGAGCCAGTTGCAGGCCGCGCCGCGCCAGCGCCGCGCGGATCGCCTGCGGCGCGAGACGCTCGCCGTCCCGCGGCAGCGGCACGATCTCCGCCGCGCCGATGCGCCGCCGGCGCCGGCGCGATCCGCCGCCGCCAGCACCAGGGTCGGCGCCGCGCCGTCGCGGAAGACGCTGGCGGTCCTCGGCGAGCGGCGAGGTTGGTGTCGATCACCACGCGCACCGGCTGCTCGCCGGGACAGCGGCGCACGGTGAGCCGCGGATCGTCCTGGCGCACGGTGGCGGCGCCGACGATGACCGCGTCGGCGAGCGCGCGCATGCGATGGGTGTGGCAGAGATCCTCGCTCGCCGGTGAGCCACCGCGAGGCGCCGCCGGAGGTGGCGATGCGGCCGTCGAGGCTTTGCGCCAGATGCGCCAGCACGAAGGAGCGCCGCCGGGCGATCAGCGCCAGGGGCAGGAAGAGATCGAGGAGACTCGCCGCCGCGGCGTCCGGCGTCCCCTCGAGACGCCACGCGCCGGTCGCGCCAATGTGAAGCGGCGTGCCGGCGATATCGAGGTCGAGAGGAAAAGCGAGATTGCCGGCGCGAGCGCCGCGGCGCAGCATCAGCACCGCCTCCCAGGCCGCCGCCTCCGCGACGCCTACCTCGTCCGCGGCGCCTGGCGCCAGCTTGTGATCCCGCAGGTTTGACGGCATTGTCGGCGACATGAACCCCCGGTTTCCGCATACACCCTTGGGACGCGGGCTGTCGACCGACATAACGGCGTTTCACCGTACAGTGAAACCGGCGCTCACGAGGACGTGATCCTTGTCGTCTCGCGCGCTGCCGCAGATCCATACGTCCCGCGCGGCGCAGGCGGGGCGGGCCGGCGCTGGTCGTCGGCGCGCTGGTGCTGCTGGCGCTGGCGGTGCTGGCGGGCGCCGGGCGGACGCGGATCACCGCCACCCTCACCGGCGCCCTGCTCTATGCCGTCATCGTGTCGATGATGCTGCGCGGGCTCAAAGGCCATGCGCCCCATGCGCGCTTCGGTCTCGCCAACCGGGTAACCCTGCTGCGCGCGGGCATCGCCACGGTGCTCTCGGCGATCGCCATCGAGGGGCTGATCGGCGGCTACAACGGGCTCGAGCTCGGGGCGCCCCATAGCGGCAACATGTGGTCCTGGGCGGTGGTGGTGGCGGCCGTCGCCGGCCTGATCCTGGACGGGGTGGACGGCTGGCTCGCCCGGCGGCTGGAGCTCACCAGCGCCTTCGGCGCCCGCTTCGACATGGAGGTGGATGCCCTCAGCGTCCTCGCGCTTGCCATGCTGGTGGTGGTGAGCGGGCGCGCCGGAGGGTGGGTCCTTTTCATAGGCCTGATGCGCTACATCTTCATTGCTCTGGGGTGGCTCTGGCCGGCGCTGGCGGCGCCGCTGCCGCCGAGCTTCCGGCGCCAGGCGATTTGCGTGTTAACCACGGCGTCCCTGGTGATCGCGCTCCTGCCGGGGGTGCGGCCCCCGGGCGCCGGCATTCTCCTGGGCAGCGGCACGGCCGCCCTGGTATGGTCCTTTGGCGCCGATATCCTGGCCCTGCTCACCCGAGGCCGCGGCCGACGGGCGGCGGTAAGCACAATCAATTGAAGAGTTTTCCGGGAACCGGCGCCGCCAAGCGGCCGTTCCCATATAGGATGCAGAGGCAGAAGAGGCAGGAGTTCGTGAGCCAGAGATCGACGTCCTTCCAGCCGCGGCCGGTCACGCTTCCGACGGACCCGCATGCGCTGGTCGAGATCGACCGCGCGGTGACCGACCTGCGGCGCGGCGGCTTCGTGGTGCTGCGCGCGCCGGAGGCCGCCTTGCTGATGCTGGCCGCGGAAGCGGTGACGGACGCGGCGCTTGCCGACCTCACGCGCCTCGCCGGCGCGGCGCCGGCGCTCGCCATCACGCGCCGGCGCGCCGCGGTGCTGGGTCTCGTCGATGCGCCCACGGGACCTGGCGGCAGCGTGCTGCTCTCGGTGCCCGACGGCACCGACGCGGCGCTGCTGCGCGACCTCGCCGATCCCGCCGCCCCCAACCGTGCCCCGCTTCCCTTCGCGGCGGTAGACGGCGCGATCCGCGCCGCCGCCGATGCCGCCGTCGAGCTGACCAAGCTCGCGCGCCTGCTGCCGGCGGCGGTGGTGGTGCCGCTCTCGCGCACGACGGTGCAGCGCATCGTCGCCACCGACGCGGTGCTCGCGGTCGAGAGCGCCCATGTGCTGGATTATCAGGCCTCGGCGGCGCGCTCGCTCCGGCCGGTGAGCGAGGCGCAGCGTGCCGCTCAGGGATGCCGAGACGACACGCATCATCGCCTTCCGCCCGAGCGACGGCGGCCTCGAGCATCTCGCGATCCTGATCGGCGATCCCGATCCGGCGACGCCCGTGCTGACGCGCCTTCATTCCGAATGCTTCACCGGCGATCTCCTGGGCAGCCTGCGCTGCGATTGCGGCGACCAGCTGCGCGGCGCCATCGCCGAGATCGCGCGCGCCGGCGGCGGCGTGCTGCTCTATCTGGCGCAGGAGGGCCGCGGCATCGGCCTCGTCAACAAGCTGCGCGCCTACGAGCTGCAGGACGCGGGCTTCGACACCGTGGACGCCAACGAGCAGCTGGGATTCGACGCCGACGAGCGGGTCTATCTTCCCGCCGCCGAGATGCTGCGCCAGCTGGGATTCACCCGCATCCGGCTCCTCACCAACAACCCCGAGAAGATGGCGGCGCTCACCCGCTGCGGCATCACGGTGGTGGAGCGCGTGCCGCACGTGTTTCCCGCCAACGGCCACAACGAGCGCTACCTCAAGACCAAGGCGACGCGCAGCGGCCACCTGCTCTAAGGGCGCTCGGCCGGCGATCCTGCCGCCGGGCCCGGCAGGAACTGCCGAGAGCGCCCGCCGGCATTTCCTAAGACCCTGAATCGACGCGATCTTTTTCTGGCACCGGGCTTGCTTAGACAGGCCCGGAGGTCGCGCATGCCGAATGATGGAATTGATCCCGGTTTTCCCTGGCCCGTCGCCGCGGCGGGGCAGCCAGCCCCTGCGATAGCGCCGGCGGACGACGGCAAGGCACATGTCTGGGCCCAGAAGGGCTTCCAGTTCCACGACCTCCTCGACATCGTCAATCCGCTGCAGCATCTCCCCGTGGTGTCCTCGATCTATCGCTGGATCACCGGCGACGGCATCGGCAACCTGCCGCGCGTGGTGGGCGACGCGCTCTACGGCGGGCCGATCGGCTTCGTCTCGGGGCTGCTGGGCGTTCTCGTCAAGGAGGAGAGCGGCAAGGACATCGGCGAGCACATGATCGCCACCCTCACCGGCGGCTCCGACAGTCCCGCGACGGGCTCGGCGCAAGCGGCGGCGCCCGCCGATCCCGACGGCCGCTGTCGCCGCCAACCCCGCGGCAACCGACGGCCCGGCGTCGACCGCCTACGCCGCCGCCCCGCTCGCCGCCCTCGCTCCGTCGGCGACGGATGCGCCCTCAGCTCCCGCTGCCGCGACTGCGACAGTGCCCGCGGCGCCTGTCGCGGCGCCCGCGCCGGCATCGCAGGTGCTCCCCGATCATCCGCCGATCCCCCTGGCGCGCACGACCGCGAGCGGCATCGCTCTGTCGCAGACGCCGACATCCACCGACGCCGCGAAAGATCCGGCCGCCACCTTCCGCAACGAGGTCGCGCAGCGGGAGCGCCCGCTGCAGCAGCGGCCGGCGACCGAGAACGGCCGCGTGCTGAGCTCGACGCCGGTCCCGCTGCAGATTCCCGCCGGCGCCCTCAGCGCCGTTCCGCCGATCCGCACGATCAAGGTCGATGGCCGCGCCGCCGGCATCGACCACCGCGCCGCCAGCGTCCGCGTCGATGACCGCGACGCCGCCCACCGGCCAGCCGATCGAGATCTCGCAGAAGATGCTGCAGGCGCTCGACAAGTACATGGCGCTGCAAGGCGCGCAGAACGGCGCCGGCAATTCGCGCGGCGCGCAGGTCGACGTCAGCCCGTAGTCTTCGGCGGCGACGCGCGCTATACCGATGCCCATGGACCTCCTCGTCTATGCCGATGGCCGCGCGATCTGGGGCGCGCGCAAGTTCCGCGCCGCCCTGGGACTGGCGGGAATTTCCGAGGACAAGCGCGAAGGCGATCACGCGACGCCGGTGGGCGCGTTCCTTATGCGCGAAGTGCTCTATCGGCCCGACCGCATCGGCGCGCCGGCGACGCGTTGAAGACGCGCGCGCTCGCCGCCGAGGATGGCTGGTGCGACGCGCCGGAGGATCCCGCCTACAATCGTCCGGTCCGTCTGCCTTATGGCGCCAGCGCCGAGCGGCTCTGGCGCAGCGATCACATCTACGACGTCATCGTGCCCCTGGGCTATAACGACGATCCCGTGGTCGCCGGCCGCGGCAGCGCGATCTTCCTGCACGTGGCGCGAGCCGGACTACTCCGGCACCGAGGGCTGCGTCGCGCTGGCGCTCGCGGATCTCCTGCGCGTGCTAGCGGAGGCGGATATTTCCTCGCGGGTGATCGTCGGAGATTAGGGATTCGCTCCGCCGCGGCGGCTTCGCTCAAGTCTCGTTCGTCATGCGCGAGCTTGACCCGCGCATCCACGACTCGCGGTCTCTCACACCGAAGACGTGGATGCCCGCGACAAGCGCACGGCTGTCCGGTTGAGTTTATGTGGACGAAGCGCATGGCGTTGATTCTACTCGGTCCAGGACGTCGGCAAACGATCCGGGACACGAGAAGAGGTTCAGCGCCATGCGGCATCAGAATAGCGTTTTCCATTCGGTTCTGAAGCATGTTCCTTGGCCGACGTTTGATCGGCTGGTGGCGCGGCATGGAGCGGATGGACGGGTTCGCCGGCTGACGACGCGAAGCCAGTTTGTGGCGCTGCTCTATGGCCAGCTTTCGGGCGCCGCGAGCCTGCGCGAGATCGTGACGGGGCTGGAGAGCCACGCCGCCCGGCTCTACCACCTGGGCGCGGATCCGGTTCGGCGCTCGACCTTGTCCGATGCGAATGCGCAACGGCCTGCCGGGGTCTTTGCCGAGCTGTTGGCGAAGATGATGAAGCAGGCCCATCGCGGGCTCCGCCGTAAGCTTGCCGAGACCACCTATCTCATCGACGCCACGGGCGTGCGGCTGAACGAGCACAGTGCCGGCTGGGCGCGGTTCTCGGCCGGGGTGTGCGGCGCCAAGGTGCATGTCATCTACGACGCCGATGCCGACCGGCCGATCTACGCCGCGGTCAGTGCGGCAAACGTCAACGACATCACCGTGGCCCAGCAGATGCCGATCGAGGCGGGGGCCACCTATGTCTTCGATCTCGGCTATTACGACTATGCCTGGTGGGCCAGGCTCGACGCCGCCGGCTGCCGGATCGTCACCCGGTTCAAGTCCAATACGCCGCTCGACTTGGTGGAAGTGCTGCCGGTGCCGCGGGGCAGCACTATCCTCTCCGATCGCATCGGCTTCCTGCCCGCTCGCCAAGCCAGGAACCGCCGCAATCCAATGCAGCAGGCGGTGCGCGAGGTGCGGCTCGTGACCGACACCGGCAAAGTGCTGCGTATTCTCTGCAACGATCTCGACGCCAGCGCCCAGGAGATCGCCGATCTCTACAAGCGGCGCTGGGCCATCGAGCTGTTCTTCCGCTGGGTCAAGCAGACCCTCAGGATCACCCGCTTCCTCGGCACCTCCGAGAACGCCATCCGCATCCAGATCGCCGTCGCCCTGATCGCCTTCCTGCTGCTCCGCCTCGCTCAATCCGCCCAGAAAGGCCTCCACGGCCCCCTCGCCTTCGCCAGGCTGGTCCGCGCCAACCTGATGCACCGCAGACGCATCGACCGCCTGCTCCACACCGAGCCAACCCCAATACTCAACCCCAATCAATTGCTGCTCCAATGGAGCTGAAACCGGAACCGGACAGTCGTGGGTCACGCCCGGCCATGACGAATTGAAATGGCGAGCTCGCAGCGCCCGCTCTAAGCGCCCGCCACCGGCGGACGCGCGCCGAAGATCGCGGTGCCGACGCGGACATGGGTGGCGCCGAGGCGGATCGCGATCTCGAAATCGCCGCTCATGCCCATGCTGAGATCCGCAAGATCGTGGCGGCGCGCCATCTCGCGCAGCAGGGCGAAGTGCGGCGAGGGCTCCTGGTCCACCGGCGGAATGCACATCAGGCCCCGGACCGGCAGCTTGTAGCGCTCGCGGCAAGCCGCGATGAAGGCATCGGCCTCCGCCGGCAGCACGCCGGCCTTCTGCGGCTCGGCGCCCGTATTCACCTGGATGTAGCAGCGGGGACGGCGCCCGAGCCGCTCCATCGCTTGCGCCAGCGCCTCGGCGAGCTTCGGCCGGTCCACCGTCTCGATGACGTCGAAGAGCGCCACCGCGTCCTTTGCTTTGTTGCTCTGCAGCGGCCCGATGAGATGCAGCTGCAGATCCGGGTATGCCGGTTTGAGGGCGGAATATTTCCCCTGCGCCTCCTGCACCCGGTTCTCGCCGAAGACGCGCTGGCCCTCGGCGAGCGCCGCCTCGACCGCCTCGGGCCCATGAGTCTTCGCCACCGCCACCAGCGTCACCGCCTGGGGATCGCGGCCCATCGCACGTGCGGCAGCGGCGATCCGGGCCCGGACGGCCTTGAGGCCATCCGCCACACTCATTGCGCGATCAAGGGTTTGCTCCGCCATGGCGGGACCTTGGCGGGCGCGCTCCGCGACGTCAAGGGCGCGGCGCTGCGGCAAGATTTAGCGGAATTTCCCGGCGCGCCAGTGTAGGATGCGGACCCCTGGGAAGCCGGGATTTCCGGGGATTCGAGGAGGCCTCTCATGTCGATCCGTAAGTCGGGACTGGTGCTTCTGATGACGCTGCTCGTCGCCGGATGCGGCTGGTTTGGCGGCGACAACAGCTCGGGAGACGTCAAGACCAGCCAGCAGACCGCCACCAACAACAGCAAGTACGATCCGCGCTACGCGGATCCCAAGGATTACAACCCCAAGACCGACAGCGGCGCGGACCAGTTCAGCCTGATGGGCGCGCTGTTCGGCGGGCTGGGCGGCGGCGGCAATTCAAATGGCGGCGGCCAGCCGGGCGTCGGCGTCAACAGCTACCTCTGGCGCGCTACCCTCGACACCGTGAGCTTCATGCCGCTCGCCTCCGCCGATCCTTTCGGCGGCGTCATCATCACCGACTGGTATAGCCCGCCGGACCAGCCCGGCGAGCGCTTCAAGGTCAATATCTTCATCCTCGGCCGCGAGCTTCGCGCCGACGGCGTGCGCGCCAGCGTCTTCCACCAGAAGCGCGACCCGTCCGGGCAATGGAGCGAGGCGCCGGTGGACACCAATACCGCCACCGATATCGAGAATGCGATCCTCACCCGTGCGCGCCAGCTCCGACTCAGCACCGTCACCAAGTCGTAGGCCGAGGCGGCTCGTCTTTTTCCAGATTCAGCACCTTCTCCGCGGAGCGTGAGGTCGCGCGATGGCGCGCTATAGTGCGCAAGAAAACGAAGAGAAATGGCAGCGGACGTGGCGTGAGCAAGGCGTCTTCGAGGTCGCGACCGATCCGTCGAAGCCGAAATACTACGTGCTCGAGATGTTTCCCTATCCGTCGGGCAAGCTGCACGTCGGGCCATGTCCGCAACTACACCATGGGCGACGTGGTCGCGCGCTACAAGCGCGCCCAGGGCTTCAACGTGCTGCATCCCATGGGCTGGGACGCCTTCGGCCTTCCGGCCGAGAACGCGGCGATCGCCAGCAAGATCCATCCGGCGACCTGGACCTACGACAACATCGCCACCATGCGCGCGCAGCTGCAGCGCATGGGCATCGGCTACGACTGGCGGCGCGAGATCGCCACCTGCCATCCGGGCTACTACCGGCATGAGCAGAAGATGTTCCTCGATCTCCTCAAGGCGGGCCTGGCCTATCGCAAGGAGTCGTGGGTCAACTGGGATCCGGTCGAGAACACCGTGCTCGCCAACGAGCAGGTGATCGACGGCCGCGGCTGGCGCTCCGGCGCGCTGGTCGAGAAGCGGCTGCTGTCGCAATGGTTCCTGCGCATCACCGCCTACTCCGACGATCTCCTGGAGAGCATCAAGACGCTCGACCGCTGGCCCGAGCGCGTGCGGCTGATGCAGGAGAACTGGATCGGCCGCTCCGAAGGGCGCGCGCGTCTTCTTCACCATCCAAGGCCGCAAGGAGCGGCTCGAGATCTTCACGACGCGCCCGGACACGCTCTTCGGCGCGTCGTTCTGCGCGATCTCGCCCAATCATCCGCTGGCCGCCGAGCTCGCGGCGAAGGACAAGAAGCTCACGGAGTTCATCGCCGAGTGCAATCGCATGGGCACCAGCGAGGCGGTGCTGGAGACAGGCGGAGAAGCTCGGCTACGACACCGACCTCAAGGCCGAGCATCCGCTGATCCCGGGCAAGACCTTGCCGGTCTATGTCGCCAACTTCGTGCTGATGGAGTACGGCACCGGCGCCATCTTCGGCTGCCCCGCCCACGACCAGCGCGATCTCGATTTCGCCCGGAAATACGGTCTTCCGGTCAAGCCCGTGGTACTGCCCCGGGACGCCGATCCCGCCACCTTCGACGATCGGCGACGTCGCCTATATCGGACGACGGCACGCTCATCAATTCCGATTTCCTGGACGGCCTCGACGTGCCCGCCGCCAAGCGCAAGGTGATCGACCGGCTGCAGGAGCTCGGCGCCGGCCAGGGCAGCATCGTCTTCCGGCTGCGCGACTGGGGCGTCTCGCGCCAGCGCTATTGGGGCTGCCCGATCCCGGTGATCCACTGCGGCAAATGCGGCATCGTGCCGGTGCCGGAGAAGGATCTGCCGGTGGAGCTGCCCGACGATGTCACCTTCGACAAGCCCGGCAATCCCCTCGATCATCATCCGACCTGGAAGCACGTGACGTGCCCCACCTGCGGCACGCCGGCGCGGCGCGAGACCGACACTTTCGACACCTTCTTCGAATTCCTCCTGGTACTTCCTGCGCTTCTGCTCGCCGCGCGCCGCCACCGCCTTCGAACGCCCGGACGTCGACTACTGGATGCCCGTCGACCAGTACATCGGCGGCGTCGAGCATGCGGTGCTGCATCTGCTCTATTCGCGCTTCTTCACCCGCGCGCTCACCGAGTGCGGCTATCTCGATCTGAAGGAGCCCTTCGCCGGCCTCTTCACTCAGGGCATGGTCTGCCACGAGACCTATCAGGACGTGGACGGCAACTGGCTCTTCCCGGAGGAAGTGACGCGCGAGGGCGATCAGCGCCTCGCCGACGCCAAGGGGCGGCCGGTCACCGTGGGCCGGCTCGAGAAGATGAGCAAGTCGAGCAAGAACGTCGTCGGGCCTCGAAGACGTCGTGGGCGAGTTCGGCGCCGATACCGCGCGGCTCTATCTGCTCTCCGACAGCCCGCCGGAGCGCGATCTCGAATGGACCGACGCCGGCATCGAAGGCGCGTGGCGCTACGTCAACCGGCTCTGGCGCCTGGTGACCGAGCCGGCGGTGGCGCTGCCGACGGCGGGCAGCGATCTCCCGAACGAGCTGTCGCCGGCCGCCGACAAGGCGCGGCGCTTCGCGCATCGCACCATCGCCGCGGTCACCGACGACCTCGACAAGTTCCGCTTCAATCGGGGCGTGGCGCGCATCCGCGAGCTCACCAACATGCTGGAGGAAGTGTCGGGCAAAGGCGCCGGCGAGGCGGCAGCGCTGCGCTTCGGCCTCGAGGCGGCGGTCAGGCTCCTGGGCCCGATGATGCCGCATCTCGCCGAGGAGCTCTGGCGGCAGCTCGGCCATCAGACGCTGCTGGTGAACGAGGCGTGGCCGAAGGCGGATCCCGCGCTCGTCACCGAGGACACCATGACGGTCGCGGTGCAGGTGAACGGCAAGCTTCGCGGCACGCTCGAGCTGCCCCGGAATTGCGACACGGCCGCGGCCGAGGCAGCGGCGCTGGCGCTGCCGGCGGTGCAGCGGCTCCTCGAGGGCAAGAAGCCGCGCAAGGTCATCGTCGTGCCGAACCGGATCGTCAATGTCGTGCTCTAGGCGATCGATCCTCGTCTCCGCCGCGCTGCTGGCGCTCTCCGGCTGCGGCTGGCGTCCGCTCTACGCCGGGCGAAATCGGGGCGAGCTCAACGTCGACCTCGCCGCCATCAAAGTGAACACGATACCGAACCGGATCGGCCAGATCATGGCGATCTCGCTCCGCGACGGGCTCAATCCCACGAACGCCCGTATTCCGCAGCGCTATACCCTGAGCGTGGATCTCTCCGAGTCCCGCGTCGACGTCGGCTTCCGCTCCGACGGCACGGCGTCGCGCAGCCAGATCACGATGACGGCGACATTCAGCCTGCACCAGCTGGGCGCGGAGGCGAAGGAAGCGCTGCTGACGGGCTCGACCCGCGCCGTCAGCGCCTTCGACGTGCAGACCGACGACTACGCCACCACGGTGGCGCAGCACAGCGCCGAGGAACGCTCGCTCAACCAGCTCAGCGACGACATCCAGCTGCGCCTCGCGATCTACGTCAAGGATCACAAGAAAGCGGCCGCGTCGTCTTGAGCCCATGAAGCTCACGGGCGCGCGCATCCCCTCCTTCGTCGCGGGCTATGTCGCCAAGCCCGATCCTGAGATCCGCGCCATCTTGCTCTATGGTCCCGACGGTGGGCTGGTGCGCGAGCGCGCGGCGGCGCTTGGGCTGGCCGTCTCGCCGGATCTCGAGGATCCCTTCCGCGTCGCCAGCCTGACCACTCCGGCGCTGGCCGGCGATCCAGCGCGCCTCCACGACGAGATGGCGGCGATGAGCCTCACCGGCGGCCGCCGCCTGGTGCGCGTGCGCGACGCCGCCGACAGCCTGGGCGCGCTTTTCGCGGAGTTCCTCAGGGATCCCGCGCCCGGCGACAGCGTCGCCGTGGTGGAGGCGGGCGATCTCGCGGGACGCTCGGCGCTCCGCCGCGCCTTCGAGAGCGCGGCCAATGCGGTGGCGGTACCGTGCTATGCGGACAGCGCGAGGGAGCTGGCGGAGCTCGTGGGCTCTGTGTTGAGAAGTCAACAAGTGACCGTCAGCGCCGAGGCGCGCGACTATCTCGTCGGCCATCTCGGCGCCGATCGCGGGCTGAGCCGCGCCGAGCTGGAGAAGCTCGCGCTCTACGCCGGCGACGGCGGCAAGATCGATCTCGAGGACGCCGTCGCCTGCGTCGGCGACAGCGCGGCGCTCACCGTGGAGGATGCGATCTTCGCCGCCGCCGACGGCGACACCGCGGCGCTCGAGCGGGCGCTGACCCGCGCCTTCCAGGAAGGCGAGAGCGCGGTCGGCATCGTCCGCGGCGCCATGCGGCATTTCGATCGCCTGCACGTGGCCGGCCTCAAGATCGCCGCCGGCACCTCGCCCGACGAGGCGCTCCGCGCGCTCCGTCCGCCGATCTTCTTCAAGCATCAGGATCGTTTTCTTGCCGAGCTCCGGCAATGGCCGCCGCGTCGCGCCGCCGCCGCGCTCACTCTCCTGCTCGACGCCGAGCGCCAGTGCAAGCGCACCGGCTTTCCCGATCACACGATCTGCAGCGAGGTCCTGCTGCGCTTGGCGCGGGGTGTCGGTGCGAAGCGGCGATAGCGAACTCCTCGACTGTCGGTAGAGGCGAGGTGTATGGCATTGGCGTCTCGGCCGCGATGAGCGAGAGCGGCGCGCCGGCGCCAGCACCGGAAAGCCCGTGGGATCTGCTGGTCCCACGTCCCGGCCGCCGAAGGTAGTTCGCGGGCGGTAACGCGCCTGATGCCGAGAGAGCGTCGCGAAACTCGCGATAGCGATGCTAGCCTTCATCCACCTGATCGAAGGTATGGGGTGCCCATACCAATGCACCGCCGCCGCATACCTCCGCGTTGCTGCAGAGGTCGACGGTTTATCTCAGACTGATCACGGCTTCTCCAGAGAGCCGGCGGTTCGCGGCCAAGTCATGCGCGATATCCCCGTTGCTCTCAGCGGCGATCGCCAATCGCGCTCCTGATCGGCGGTACCGATGGCGCGGGCGGGCAAGAACATCGTTGTATCGGGCTACACGGTTCGAGGTGACGAGGCGGCTCCTCCCTCCGAGCTCGGCACCAAGAAGGAGGGCCTCGCATTCATCCCCGGCGAGGCCCTCCGTTTTTTTGTGGGCGCGAGATATCGACGTGGTTGGCGCCGTCACTCAGGCACATCGTCATGAAGATAAAGCGGCGTCGGCGCCGAGGCGCGGCGCCTCAGACCTTCGGGACCGGCGGCTGGCTCAGGCGGCGCAGCACGTCATCGAGCTGCTCCAGGGTCTGATAGCGGATGGTGATAGTGCCACCGGTGCCGGTGGGGTCGATGCTGACGATGAGCCCCAACACCATGGAGAGCTCGCGCTCGAGCGCGCGGGTGTCGGCGTCCTTACTATCCGGGAATGGGCGCGGCGAGGCCTGGCGTGCACTGCTCTTTATCTTGCCGCGCTTGGCGAGGCGCTCGGCCTGGCGGACGTTGAGCCCGCGGCGCACCACCTCGTTGGCGAGCACCACGGGATCCTCGGTGCCGAGGAGGGCGCGGGCATGCCCGGCGGTCAGCTTGCCCTCGCCCAAGAGCCGCTTCACCGTGAGCGGGAGCTCCAGGAGCCGCAGGGTATTGGCGACGTGGCTCCGGCTCTTGCCGACCGCCTGGGCCACCGCTTCCTGGGTATGGCGGAACTCATCCATCAGGCGCTGATAGGCTTCCGCCTCTTCCAGTGCCGACAGATCCTGGCGCTGGAGGTTCTCCACCAGCGCGATCTCGAGGGCCTCGCGATCGTCGATCTCCCGGACGACCACGGGCACTTCATGGAGCTGCGCCACCTGGGAGGCGCGCCAGCGACGCTCGCCGGCGATGATCTCATATTCGCCGGTGAGGCTCGGGTGATGTCGGACAAGCAGGGGTTGCAGGACCCCCTTCTCCCGGATCGACTGGGCGAGGGTCTCGATCGCCGCGGGATCGAACTGATGGCGAGGCTGATAGCGGCCGGGATGCAGCAGATCGATGCGGATGGTGCGCGGAGCGCCCTCGGGAGCTCCCTCTTCGTCGCCGAGGAGAGCCGAGAGGCCGCGTCCGAGACCGCGGCGTTTGCCGTCGTCGATCACGCGCTCAGCCGATGCTCGCGGCGCAGCACCTCGCCAGCGAGATGGACATAGGCCTGAGCCCCGGGGCAACGGAGATCATAGAGCAGCACCGGCTTGCCGTGGGACGGCGCCTCCGACACCCGGACGTTCCGGGGAATGACGGTGTCGTAGACCTTGGTCCCGAAATGCCCGCGCACGTCGGCGGCGACGAGGTCGCTGAGGTTGTTGCGCTTGTCGAACATGGTCAGCACCACCCCCTGGATCTCCAGGCCGGGATTGAGATGCCGCTTCACGCGCTCGATCGTGCGGACCAGATGGCTCAAGCCTTCCAGCGCGTAGAACTCGCATTGGAGCGGCACCAGCACGGCATCGGCGGCGACGAGGGCGTTCAGGGTCAGGAGCCCGAGAGATGGCGGGCAATCGATCAGGACATAGTCGTAATCGAGGCTCGCGCGCGCCAAGGCCTCGCGCAGACGATACTCCCGTCGCTCCAGCGCTACCAGTTCGACCTCCGCGCCGGAGAGGTCGACGGAGGCGGGAACCACGAACAGACCGGGAACCAGGGTCGGCACGGTGGCTTCCGCCAGGGGCCGATCGGTGAGGAGGACATCGTAGCTGGTCACCGGCCGGGAGTGGCGGTTGATGCCGAGGCCGGTGCTGGCATTGCCCTGGGGATCGAAGTCGATCACCAGGACCCGCTTCTGCACGGCGGCGAGCGCGGTGGCCAGGTTGATGGCGGTGGTGGTCTTGCCCACCCCGCCCTTCTGATTTACTACCGCGAGAACTCGCTTCTCGGCTCTCGCGTCAAGGACGCAAAGGTCCTGCAGCGGGTCTGGGAGCATGTTGGAGCTCCTCCAATCTCAAGATATGGCCCGTTGGATCGCTTTCGCTGACCATAGCTTGTGGCTTCATTATCCACTGCCGTCGCGCCGCGGTCAATTCATCGCCGACATCGCCGCCTTTGAGAAAGAGGCAGACCGTCGTCGGCCCGATGAACGGGGACGCCATTTCCAGCAATTTCGGCAACGGCGCCAAGGCGCGAGCGGTGATGACGTCGGCCGGGAAGGCCGCCGACATCTTCGCTGCGGCTGGCGTGAATGGTGACGGTGGTGGCGGTCACCCGCGCCGCCTCCCGAAGAAATGCCGCCTTCCGCTGGTCCGACTCGACGAGATGGACGTCCGGCGCCCCCATGATCGCCAGCACCAGGCCCGGCAGTCCCGCCCCGCTTCCGAGATCGACGAGATTGCGCGCTGGGGCCGGCAGATGCCGGAAGAGCTGACCGCTGTCGAGGATATGCCGGCGCCAGACATCTCGCAGACTCTCGGCGCTGACGAGATTGATGCGGGCGTTCCAGCTTTGGAGCAGTGCGACGTAGGTCTCGAGGCGCGTCCGCGTTTCACGTGAAACGCCGAGAGCGCGAGAGCAGGCGTCGGTGGAGAGCGGCGCGGTCAAGATCCCTCGCTCCCGCGTGACCCACTTCGCGGCTCGACTGCGTTTCGCCGATGAAGGAGTCATCCGCCCCGCCAGCGCTCCCGACCATGGGAGAAGGACAAAGTGAGAGCCTACGCCGCGACGGGCTCGCGCCGCCGCACATGCTTCAGCAGCGCCACCAGCGCCGCCGGCGTCACGCCGGGAATCCGTGCCGCGGCGCCGAGGCTCGCGGGTCGCGCCTCCCGGAGCTTGCTGCGGATCTCGGTGGAGAGGCTGCCGATGGCGTCGTAATCGAGATCGGCGGCAAGCTGCAGCGCCTCGTCCTTGCGGAACGCTCGGATGTCCGCCTCCTGGCGCTCCACATAGCCGGCGTAGCGGGCATCGATCTCGAGCTGCTCGGCGATATCGGGCGAAATGCCGGCGAGCTCGGGCCAGATCGCGCTCAGCCGATCGAGAGTGATCTCGGGATAGGCCAGGAGCTGGGCGGCGGTGCGGGCGATCCCGTCCTCGTTGACGGCGATTCCGCGCTGGCGAAGCGCGGTCGGGCTGAGGGAAAGCCGGCGCGCCTGGGCACGCCCCTCCTCCAGAGCTCCGAGCTTGGCGGTAAAGGCCGCCGTCCGCTCCGTGCCGATACACCCGATGCGCATTCCCGACGGGCGTCAGCCGCTGATCCGCGTTGTCCGCCCGCAGGACCAGCCGATATTCGGCCCGCGACGTGAACATGCGGTAGGGCTCGTTGGTGCCCCGGGTCACGAGATCGTCGATGAGCACGCCGATATAGGAGCTGGCGCGGTCGAAGATGAGGGGTTCGCCGCCGCCGGCGGCCAAAGCAGCGTTGAGGCCCGCGACCAGGCCCTGGGCCGCCGCCTCCTCATATCCCGTGGTGCCGTTGATCTGGCCGGCGAAATAGAGACCGGCCACCTTCTTGGTCTCCAGAGTCGGATGGAGCTCCCGGGGATCGACGAAATCGTATTCGATCGCATAGCCCGGCCGGATCATCCGCGCCCGCTCGAGGCCGGGAATGGTGGTCAGCAGCTCCAGCTGCACATCCCGGGGCAGCGAGGTGGAGATTCCGTTGGGATAAACCGTGGAATCGTCGAGCCCCTCGGGCTCCAGGAAGATCTGGTGGCGGTCGCGGCTGGCGAAGCGCACCACCTTGTCCTCGATGGAGGGGCAATAGCGCGGACCGACACCCTCGATCTGGCCGGAATAGAGCGGCGCCCGGTGCAGATTGGCCTGGATCAGCCCATGGGAACGGGCGGTCGTGCCGGTGATGTGGCACTGAACCTGGCTGGTGGTGATCCGGCCGGTGAGAAACGAGAAGGGCTGGGGCGGATCGTCGCCGGGCTGCGCCTCGAGACCCGCCCAATCGATGGTGCGGCCGTCGAGCCGCGGCGGCGTTCCGGTCTTGAGACGGCCCAAGCGGAATCCAAGCCGCTCCAGGGTCTCGGAAAGGCCAAGCGCCGGCGCCTCGCCTACCCGGCCCGCCGGGATCTTCTCCTCGCCGATATGAATGAGGCCGCGGAGGAAGGTGCCGGTGGTCAGGATGATCCGCCCGGCCGGGATTGTCCGGCCGTCGCCGGTCACCACACCGATCGCGCGGCCGGAGCCATCGAGGACGAGATCCTCCGCCCCGCCTTCGGCGATGTCGAGATTGGCCTGCGCCGCCAGGAGGTCCTGCATCGCCTGGCGATAGAGCTTGCGGTCCGCCTGGGCCCGCGGTCCCCGTACCGCCGGACCCTTGCTGCGGTTCAAAACCCGGAACTGGATGCCCGCGCGGTCGGTCACCCGCCCCATGACACCATCGAGGGCGTCGATCTCGCGGACCAGGTGCCCTTTCGCGAGCCCGCCGATAGCGGGATTGCAGGACATCTCGCCGATGGTGGCGCGCCGATGGGTCAGAAGCAGGGTCCGGGCGCCCAACCGTGCCGAGGCGGCCGCGGCCTCGCAGCCGGCATGCCCGCCGCCGATCACGATCACATCGTATCCCGCCATGGTGGCGCACTCTAGTGAGGGGTGCGGACGGTGTCAAAGCGCCTTCGGCCGGATCGGGTATGGTGCCTCCTTCGACTCGAGCCCTAGCCGGCCGCGGAGCGGCCGAGTTCGAAGGTCGCACAACCCTATCTGGGCCCTTCCCGACTCGTACCCCAGGTTTCACGTGAAACAGCCCGCCCGCATTGACAGGGCGGGAGGTCTCGGCTCATAGAGCCTTGGTGGGAAATCCGGGAGCGCGTCATGGCCGGCCAGCGATGGTGGGGAATTGCCTGGCCGGGCCTTTGCGCCACCTTCAGCGGGATCGGCTTTGCCCGCTTCACCTATACCGCTCTCATTCCTTATCTGATCGGCAGCGGTCAGGTCAGCCCGCCGGGCGCGGCCTATCTAGGCTCGGCGACCCTGGCGGCCTACGTGGTGGGGGCCCTGGGGGCCAGTTCCCTCGCGGTCCGCTTCGGCGCCGCCACTGTCCTCAGGATCGCCTTCGTCCTGACCTCGATCAGCCTGGCCGCCTGCGCCATTCCCGGCGGCATCTGGTGGCTGCTGCCCTGGCGGATCCTGGCGGGGGCGACCGGGGCGCTGCTGATGATCCTGGGCCCCAGCGTCGTGCTGGTCCGAGCGCAACCGGCGGAGCGCGGCCGGGTGAGCGGCCTGGCCTTGGCGGGGGTCGGAATTGGGACCGGGGTCGGCAGCCTGCTGGTCGGATTGCTCGCGCCGCTCGATCTCGCCTGGGCCTGGCTGGGGCTGGCGGTGGTTTCGGCGCTGGCGGCGGCCTTCTCCTGGGGCGGCTGGCGCGGCGCCGGGGCTGCGCGAGCAGTGGGGGTGCTGAAATCTACCTCTCATCGCACCTCTGTTCCTCTTTTGTTCGCCATATTTGCATTCGGCATCGACGGAATTGGCTTTATTCCGCACACGCTCTTCTGGGTTGACTTCATCGCCCGGGAGCTTGGCAAGGGCACGGCGGTTGCCAATGGGATTTGGCTCTTCTGGGCGGGCGGCGCGGCGCTAGGACCCGTTCTCTCCGGGCCGATCGGCGATCGCATCGGCATTGGACGCGCCCTGGTGCTGGCTTTCGCCATCAAGACCGCCGCGATCGCCCTGCCCTGGGCGGTCACCACCCTCCCGGCCCTGGCGCTCTCCGCCTTCATCGTCGGCGCCCTGGCGCCGGGCATCGCCGCCCTCTCCGCCGCGCGCATCGCCGAGCTGGTGCCGCCGGAGGACCAGGCGCGCAGCTGGGGCCTGGCAATCCTGGCCTTTTCCACCTGCCAGGCGATCGGCGGCTATGCCCTCTCTTATACCTTCGCCACCATCGGCCACTACCAGCCCCTGTTCCTGGTCGGCGCGATCGCCGAATCCCTGGGGATCATCTGCGCCCTCGGCACCCTCTTCGGCCGGCACAGGCCGGCATGATCACTTCCCGATGCAGAATTCCCGGAAGATGACGTCGAGGACGTCCTCCACGTCGACCTTCCCGGTGATGCGGCCGAGGGCGCGGGTTGCCAGGCGGAGATCCTCGGCGGCGAGCTCCGGAAGCGCGGCCGCGGTCGAGCGCTGAAGTGCCGCGACGCACTCCTCGAGGGCGGCGCGATGACGCGCACGGGTAATAAGAGGAGCGCCCGAGGTATCGAAGCGCCGGTCGATCTCCTGGGTCAGGCGGTCGATGAGGCCCTCCAGGCCTGCCCCGGTATGCAGCGAGAGCCTGAGCGCCGGTCCCGCGCCGAGATCGTCGGCCCAGGCCGCGCCGGCGGCGAGATCGATCTTGTTGGCCACCACGATGGTGTCGCGATCGATCATCCCGCGGACCGTCGCGTCCACGTCCTCCGGACGGCTCACATCCACCATCACCAGCTCGAAGGTCCGCCTCCGCCCCTCGGGCACGGGCGCGGCGAACGCCCTCGGCCTCGATGCTGTCGGCGGAGTCCCGCAGCCCGGCGGTATCGCTGAGAGTCACGGGATAGCCGCCGAGATCGAGATGCGCCTCGATCACGTCCCGGGTGGTGCCAGGGGTCGGCGAGGTGATCGCCATCTCCCGCCGCGCCAAGGCATTGAGCAGGCTGGATTTGCCGGCATTGGGCGGGCCGAGGATGGCGATCGCGAGCCCCTCCCGCAAGCGCTCGCCGCGGCGATTATCCGCCAGATGCGCCGAAATCTCGGCTATCAGCAGCGGAATCTCTGCCGCGACGGCGGTCCCGTACCGAGCCGGGAGATCCTCATCCGGGAAATCGATCACGGCCTCCTGCCGCGCCAGCGCCTGGACCAGGCGCCGGCGCCAGGCTTCGTAGAGCGTCCCGAGCTCGCCGGCGAGCTGGCGCAGGGCCTGGCGCCGCTGGGCCGCGGTCTCGGCGGCGACGAGGTCCGCGATCGCTTCCGCCTCGGTCAGGTCGAGCTTGCCGTGCTCGAAGGCGCGGCGGGTGAATTCGCCGGGCTCTGCGAGCCGAAATCCGGATTCCCGCCCCAAGATCGCTGCCATGGCGCCCAGAACCGCAGAGCTGCCGTGAAGATGAAATTCGCAGAGATCCTCGCCGGTAAAGCTCCCCGGCGCTGGAAACCACGCAACCAGTCCCCGGTCCATGATTTCGTCGGAGCGCGGGTCGCGAAAGATCGAAAAAACCAACTTTCGAGCGGGTATAGATGCCATTCGCGCCAATCTGAGCGCGCGCGTCGCTCCCGGCCCGGAGATCCGGATGACCGCGATCCCCGCGCGGCCGGGCGCGGTGGCGCAGGCGAAGATGGTGTCGTCGGGCGGCCGTGACACGGACGCGAGGCCTTTCGGAGAGGGCGGGCGGGGAGCGGGAAAATTATGCCGTCAAACCGGAAAGCCCGCCATATAGATGGCCATATACATTGATCCTTCCCGTCGCCTCGAGCCGGAGCCCCTGATGACCCGCCGCAACGCCCTTGCCGAGGAGACGAGTCCTTATCTGCTGCAGCACAAGGACAATCCCGTCGCCTGGCAGGCCTGGGGACCGGCGGCCTTTGCCGCGGCAAAGGCGGAGGACAAGCCGATCCTGCTCTCGGTGGGATATGCCGCCTGCCACTGGTGCCATGTGATGGCGCATGAGAGCTTCGAGAACCCGGCGATCGCCGCCCAGATGAACGAGCACTTCATCAACATCAAGGTGGATCGCGAGGAGCGTCCCGACGTCGACACCATCTATCAGCACGCGCTGGCCCTCATGGGCGAGCAGGGCGGCTGGCCCCTCACCATGTTCCTGACGCCGGATCGCGTGCCGTTCTGGGGCGGCACTTATTTTCCGCCGGAGCAGCGCTGGGGCCGGCCGGGATTCCCCCAGGTGCTGGCGGCGCTCTCCACCGCCTATCGCGGCGATCGCGCCGCCGTCACCAAGAACGTGGCGGCGATGACCGACGCGATCGGGCGTCTCGCCACGCCCACCGCCGGCGACGGCATCTCGCTCCCGCTCACCGACCGCGTCGCCGAGCGCCTGGTGGCGGAGATCGACACCGAGAACGGCGGCATCGGCGATGCGCCGAAGTTCCCGCAGGCGAGCCTGATGTCGGTGATCTGGCGCGGCTATCGGCGGACCGGCAGCGAGGCGATGAAGCAGGCGGTGCTGCTCACCCTCGATCACATCTGCCAGGGCGGCATCTACGATCACGTGGGCGGCGGCTTTGCGCGCTACGCGGTGGACCGGCGCTGGCTGGTGCCGCATTTCGAGAAGATGCTTTACGACAACGCGCAGCTGGTCGAGCTCCTGACCCACGCCTGGCAGGCGACCGGCAAGCCGCTCTATGCCGAGCGCATCTCGGAGACCATCGAATGGCTCGTCCGCGAGATGCGCCAGCCCGAGGGCGGCTTCGCTTCCAGCCTCGATGCCGACAGCGAGCATGAGGAAGGCAAGTTCTACGTCTGGACCGTGGCGGAGATCGACAAGCTTCTCGGCGCCCGGGCCGAGCGCTTCAAGCATGTCTATGACGTGACCGCCGACGGCAATTGGGAAGGCCACACCATCCTCAACCGCCTGCACCACATGGCCCGCGCCGCCGACGCCATGGAGGCAGCGCTCGCGGAGGATCGCGCGGTTCTGCTGACGGCGCGCGCGGGCCGCGTGCGGCCGGGCCTCGACGACAAGGTGCTGGCGGACTGGAACGGGCTGATGATCGCGGCGCTTGCCCAAGCCGGCGCCGTCTTCGGACGCGCCGATTGGATCGCCCTTGCCGAGGCGGCCTTCGCCTTCATCGAGCACAAGATGACCGCGGCCGACGGCCGCCTCCAGCACAGCTACCGCGACGGCCGCGCGCGCCACCCCGCCACCCTCGACGACTACGCGAATCTCGCCCGCGCCGCCTTGCTGCTGGAGGAGGCGACAGGGAAGCCCGCCTATCGCGCGCGCGCCGAGGCCTGGGTCGAGCTGGTCGAGCGCTGGTACGGCGATACCGCTGGCGGCTATTTCGTCTCCGCCTCCGACACCGAGGGGCTGATCACGCGGCCGAAGATGGTGCAGGACGCGGCGACGCCGTCCGGCAACGGCACCATGGTCGAGGTGCTGGCCCGGCTCTTCCATCTCACCGGCAACGACGGCTACCGAAAGCGCGCCGAGGCCGCGGTCAACGCGTTCGCCGGCGACGTGCCGAGGAACTTCTTTCCCTTCGGCTCGCTCCTCAACGGCAACGAGATGCTGCAGCGGGCGGTGCAGATCGTGATCCTGGGCGCGCGCGGCGCCGACGATACCGAGGCGCTGCTGCGCGCGGTCAACGGCGTCTCGCTGCCGACCCGCGTGCTGGCGGTGCTCGAGCCCGGCGCCGCGCTGCCGCCCAGCCATCCCGCCGCCGGCAAAGAGCGGATATCCAGCCGCGCCACCGCCTATGTCTGCCGCGGCCCGGTCTGCTCGCTGCCCCTCACCGGGCCCGACGTGCTGGCGGCCGAGCTACAAAGTTGATTCATCAACGGAGCGTTGTTCAATGCCCGCCATCACCGTCATCAGTCCCGTCGGCGTGCTCAGCATCGAGGAGGAGGGCGATGCGATCGTCGCCGTGCGCTGGGGCCGCGCGCGCCAGGAAGCGTTCACGCCGCTCCTGCTGAATGCCGCGCGGCAGATCTCGGAATATTTCGCCGGCACGCGGCGCGACTTCGACCTGCCGCTGAAGCCCGCGGGCGCGCCCTTCGAGCAGAGCGTCTGGGCGGCGATGTCGCGCATTCCCTATGGGCAGACGCGGAGCTACGGCGAGATCGCCACGGAGGTCGGCGGCATGCCCCAGGCGGTGGGCGGCGCCTGCGGCAGCAATCCCATTCCCGTCATCATCCCCTGCCACCGCGTGCTGGCGGCGCAAGGCCGCCTCGGCGGCTACAGCGGCGAGGGCGGCGCCAAGACCAAGACCGCGCTGCTGGTGCTGGAAGGCGCGCTGCTGGTCTGATTTGCACTCACGGCTTTGGGATCGTCGCGCCGGGGTGACAAGGGCGCCGGCCACGGTCTAAGGTTGGAAAAATCCAGGGAGCCAAAGACCATGACGGACGTGACCATTCGCGCCGCCGACGGCGGCAGCTTCGGCGCCTATCTGGCGACACCCACCGGCGCGGCGGCGGGCGGCAGCGGCCGCGGACCCGGCATCCTGCTCATCCAGGAGATCTTCGGCGTCAACAAGGTCATGCGCGACCTTGCCGACGGCTTCGCCAGGCAGGGCTATGTCGTGCTCTGCCCCGACCTGTTCTGGCGCCAGGAGCCGGGCATCGACATCACCGACAAGACCGAGGCGGAATGGGCCAAGGCCTTCTCGCTCTACAAGGGCTTCGACGAGGCGAAGGGCGTCGAGGATCTGAAAGCCACCATGAAGCATCTGCGCGCGCTCCCCGCCTGCACCGGCAAGGTCGGCGCGTCGGCTACTGCCTCGGCGGCAAGCTCGCCTATCTCATGGCGACGCGCTCGGACGCCGACGGCTCTGTCGGATATTACGGCGTCGGCATCGAGGGCGCCCTCGACGAGGCCAAGAGCATCAAGAAGCCGCTCCTTCTCCACATCGCCGAGAAGGACGAGTACTGCCCGCCGCCCGCCCAGGCCCAGATCAAGGAGGCGCTCGGCGGCAATTCCCATGTCACCCTCCACAGCTATGCGGGCCAGAACCACGCCTTCGCCCGCATCGGCGGCCAGCACTACGACAAGAAGAGCGCCGATCTCGCCAATGAGCGGACCGCCGGGTTTTTCAAGAAAAACCTTGTTTGATTTTCCGCCGATTTCGAGCCGCGACACCAACCCTCGAAATCGGCGTAACGCTGAACCAGCAAACCAGGGAGCAGACCCTATGACTCACGCGATCCGATTCCACAAGCCCGGCGGGCCGGAAGTCCTGCAATGGGACGAGGTGCAGGTCGGCAAGCCCGGCCCCGGCGAGGCGCGGGTGCGCCACACCGCCGTCGGCCTCAACTACGTCGACACTTATATCCGCAGCGGCCTCTATCCCTCGCCGCTGCCGAGCGGCCTCGGCGCCGAGGCGGCGGGTGTCGTCGAGGAAGTGGGATCCGGCGTCACCGACATCAAAGCCGGCGATCGCGTCGCCTACGGCAACAGCCCGGTCGGCGCCTATTCCGAGGCGCGCGTCATGCCGGCGGATCGCCTGGTCGTGCTGCCCGACGGCATCAGCGACAAGCAGGGCGCCGCGATGATGCTGAAGGGCATGACCACGCAGTATCTCATCCGCCAGATCTTCAAGGTGAAGCGCGGCGACACCATCCTCTTCCACGCCGCGGCGGGCGGCGTCGGCCTCATCGCCTGCCAGTGGGCGAAGGCGCTGGGCGCCACCGTCATCGGCACCGTCGGCAGCGACGACAAGGCGAAGCTCGCGAAGTCGCACGGCTGCGAATATCCGATCGTCTATACCCGCGAGGATTTCGTCGAGCGGGTGAAGGAGATCACCAAGGGCGAGAAGGTGCCGGTCGTCTACGACAGCATCGGCAAGGACACCTTCATGAAGTCCCTCGACTGCCTCCGGCCCACCGGCCTCCTGGTGAGCTTCGGCCAGGCCTCGGGCCCGATCGGGCCGGTCGATCTCGGCATCCTCGCCGGCAAGGGCTCGCTCTACGTGACGCGCCCGACCCTCAACACCTATGCGGCCAAGCGCGCCGACATGGTGGCGATGGCGAAGGATCTCTTCGACGCCGTGCTCTCGGGCGCGGTCAAGATCGAGGTGAACCAGACCTATCCGCTGAAGGACGCCGCCAAGGCCCACGCCGACCTGCAGAGCCGCAAGACCACCGGCTCGACGGTGTTCACGGTCTGAGTAAGGCGACCTGAGGAAACCCTCTCCGCCGCGAATCGCGGGGGAGAGGGAGGGGACCCGTTGCGCAGCAACGGGGAGGGTGAGGTGGGGCGGTGACGATCGGGGGAGTGGCTCCGTTGTGAGCTTCCTTCTCCACGTTCCCCGCCCCACCTCACCCGGCCGCTGCTTCGCAGCGTCCGCCCTCTCCCCCACTATCGTGGCGGAGAGGGTTTTTATTTCCCGAACAATCTCCCCGACGCGATCCTGGCGCCGGCGCTCAGCGTCGCGAGCTTCGCCCACACCACGTCCTCGGCGACATGGCCCATGCCCGCCGAGGTATCGAAGCCGCAATCGGTGCCGGCGATCACCCGGGCGGGGTCGCCCACCGCCCGCGCCGCGCGCTCGATGCGCTCGGCCACCACCTGGGGATGCTCGACGAAGTTGGTGAGGGTGTCGATGACGCCGGCGACCAGCAGCTGATCGTCGGCGATCGGCAGCTTGGCGAGATAATCGATCTCGTGGGAATGGCGGGGATTGGCGAAGGGCAGCACCAATGCCCCCACCCGCGCCTGGCGCAGGATCGGCAGGATCTCCGGCAGCGGCACGTCGCAGTCGTGCGGCGCCTCGTAGTTGCCCCAGCAGGCGTGGAGACGCACCCGCTCCTTCGGCACTTTCGCAAGGGCGCGATTGATGACCTCGACCACCATCTCCACGAAGCCCAGGAAGTCGGCGAGCGGCCGGTCCTGATAGGAGACGTGGCGCTCGAGCGCCAGGTCGGGACAGTCGAGCTGCAGCAGGAAACCGGCGTCGATGATCGCCTCGTATTCGATCCGGAGCGCCGCGCCCAGCGCGTCCAGATAAGCCCGCTCGCTGTCGTAGTACTCGTTGCGCATGGCGGCGGCCACGATCCCCGGCGAGGGCGCGGTGAGGAAGGGCTCGACGAAGCCGGTCTCGAGCCCGGCGAGGACGGCGCGAAACTCCGCGCATTCCTCTTTGACCGGCGCCGCATCGAGATAGCGGATCTCGCCTACCGCCTTGGCGGGCGCGAAGTTACCGACCGCCTCCTTGCCGGCAACCCGCGCGACGAAGGCCTGCTTGAAGGTGGGATAGCGCTCGATGTCGGCGCGCGCCCAGCGCTCCCAGCGGCCGCCGAAGCCGCTCATGCGCCGGCGCACGTGGAGGAAGAACCCCTCGCGCCGCTGCTCGCCGTCGTTGCCGATGTCGATGCCGGCGGCGATCTGCTTCGGCACCACCCAGCGCACCGCCGCGCGGCCCGCGGCGGCGAGCTCCGCCGCATCCACCGCCTCGCCGCGCTCGCGCCTCGCATAGAGCCGGGTCAGATCCTTCGGCCGCGGCAGGCTGCCCGTATGGGTGGTCAGAATACGTTCTTCGCTTCGCTGCATGGCGTTCTCTCCCTGCGCCATCCTGAGACAAAGCATCGGCCAGATAAAGCCGCATGGGCCGCTGATTGGAACCGTCCAGCCTTTCCGGCTATGCTGGCGCCATGACCGAAGCGAACCCGCAAGTTGCCGAGCATTACCGCCGCGAGGCCAATGACCTCGGCGCGAAGATCCTGGCGGCGCTCAAATCCGCCGGCAAGGACATCGAGCATCTGACGCCCGACGACCTGGCGCCGGTGGACGAGTTCCACACCCGCGGCCGCGCCGCCACCGTCGATCTCGCGAAGCTGCTCGATCTCCGCGGCGACGAGCGCGTGCTCGATGTGGGATCGGGCCTCGGCGGCCCGTCGCGTTATCTGGCATACACCCATGGCGTAGAGGTCACCGGCATCGACCTCACGCCGGAGTTCGTCGCCGCCGCGACCCTGCTGGCGGAGCGCACCGGCCTCGCCGGCCGCGTCACCTATCGGCAGGGCAATGCTCTCGATCTTCCCTTCGACGATGGCGGCTTCGATGTCGTCTGGTCGCAGAACGTCGCCATGAACATCGCCGACCGCGACCGGCTCTATGGCGAGATGCACCGCGTGCTGCGGCCGGGCGGCCGGCTCGCCCTCAACGAGATCCTGGCGGGGCCCGGCGGCACGCCGCATTTCCCGGTCGCCTGGGCGCGCACGGCAGCGACCAGCTTCCTCTTCACTGCGGAGGCGATGCAGGCGCGGCTGACGGCGGCGGGCTTCCGCGTTCTCGACTGGCAGGACACCTCCGCCGCCGCCCTCGACTTCTCCCGCAAGCGCGCGGCCGCGGCGCCCTCGCCGCTCGGCATCCACGTCGTCATGGGAACCGACTGGCCCCAGATGAGCGCCAACATGGCTCGCAACTTCGCCGAGGATCGCGTGCGCTCGATGAACGCGGTGCTGGAGCGGGCCTAGCGCTTCCGCGCCGCGCCGCGGAGCGCGTTCTCCACCAGGATCACGGCGAGACCGGCGGCGAGCGCGGCGCCCTGCCAGATCGGCGGCACGCCCAGCCTGGGCGCGAGCGCGCAGGCGGCGACCCAGAGAAGCGCGCTGACCACGAGACTGCCGTCGTCGACGAAGAGGCCGACGAGCTCCCGCAGCATGGACATGACGACGCCCATCGCCGCCTCACTCGCCGGCAAGCGCGACGACGCGCCGGCCGCGGCAGAGCGGCACCGCGAGGAGGGCGATGCCGAGGAATCCCGCCACCAGCGCCAGCAGCACCCAGTCGGCGCCGGGCCAGGCGACGCCGATGCCCTCACCGACCCAGAAGGTGCCGAAGGCGGAGAGCAGCACGCCGACGATGAACTTGAGGGCGTTCTCGGGAATGCGCGCCAGCGGCCGATGCAGCACGACGCCCAGCAGCACCACCAGCAGCAGCGCCGCGGCGGCGCCGACCATCGCCGGCAGCAGCAGCCCGCCGGCAGCGCCCACCGCGATGACGATGAAGACCACCTCGATGCCCTCGAGCATGACGATCTTGAAGGAGGTGCCGATCGCCACCGCGTCCCAGCGCGCGTCCCGCACGCGGCCGTAGCTGCGCATGAGGGCCGTCTCGCCGGCGTAGGCCGCCTCCTCGTCGTGGAGCGGGATGGCGCCCGCCGCCCGCAGGATCGCCTTCCGGAGCCAGCGCAGCCCGAAGAGCAGCAGCAGGACCCCGACCGCAAGCTGTACATCGCCGAGAGGGATTCGCGTCAGCGCCGGTCCGAGGATGGCTACCAGCGCCGCCAGTATCGCGAGGCCAAGACCGGTCCCCGTGAGCGCCGGCCGCCAGCCGCGCACGCTCCCGACCGCCAGCACCACGGTCAAGGCCTCGACGAACTCCACCAGGGAGGCCAGAAACGCCGCCGTCATCGCCGGCGCGGCATGGAGACTCAGCATGTCGTCATCCCATCAGGTCGCGAACAATATAGCGCGGCTACCGATTGCCGCCGACTCCCCCTGGGGGAAATGATTTACCACGGAGACACGGAGGACACGGAGATCAGCCAAGGCCTTCTCTGTGTCCTCCGTGCCTCCGTGGTGAAACTGCCTTCCAAAACGCCAATGCCCGGCACAAGGCCGGGCATGACGCTCGGAGGAATGACGTGATCGGCGCTGGCGGCCGATCAGGTGTTCATCGCTCGAAGAAGTCGTTGTTGGTCTTGGAATGCTTCAGCTTGTCGAGCAGGAACTCCATCGCAGTCCACCGTGCCCATCGGCATCAGGATGCGGCGCAGCACCCACATCTTGCGAGAGCGTGCCCTTGTCGACCAGCAGCTCTTCCTTGCGGGTGCCGGACTTGGTGATGTCGATCGCCGGGAAGGTGCGCTTGTCGGACAGCTTGCGGTCGAGGATGATTTCCGAATTGCCGGTGCCCTTGAACTCCTCGAAGATCACCTCGTCCATGCGGCTGCCGGTGTCGATCAGCGCGGTCGCGATGATGGTGAGCGAGCCGCCTTCCTCGATGTTGCGCGCGGCGCCGAAGAAGCGCTTCGGCCGCTGCAGCGCGTTGGCGTCGACGCCGCCGGTCAGCACCTTGCCGGATGACGGGCACCACGGTGTTGTAGGCGCGCGCCAGGCGCGTGATCGAATCCAGCAGGATCACCACGTCGCGCTTGTGCTCGACCAGGCGCTTGGCCTTCTCGATCACCATCTCGGCCACCTGCACGTGGCGCATCGCCGGCTCGTCGAAGGTGGAGCTCACCACCTCGCCCTTCACCGAGCGCGCCATGTCGGTGACTTCCTCCGGCCGCTCGTCGATCAGCAGCACGATCAGGTAGACTCGGGATGGTTGTTCGGCGATCGGCGTGGGCGATGTTCTGCAGCATCACCGTCTTGCCGGTGCGCGGCGGCGCGACGATCAGGGCGCGCTGGCCCTTGCCGAGCGGCGCGATCAGGTCGATCACCCGGGTGGTCAGATCCTTCTTGGTCGGATCCTCGAGCTCGATCTTCAGCCGCTCGTCGGGATAGAGCGGCGTCAGGTTGTCGAAGTTGATGCGGTGGCGCACCTTGTCCGGCTGGTCGAAATTGATCGTGTTGACCTTGAGCAGCGCGAAATAGCGCTCGCCGTCCTTGGGCGAGCGGATCTGGCCTTCGACCGTGTCGCCGGTGCGCAGGCCGAAGCGGCGCACCTGGCTCGGGCTCACGTAGATGTCGTCGGGGCCGGGCAGGTAGTTGGCTTCCGGCGAGCGCAGGAAGCCGAAGCCGTCCTGCAGGATTTCCAGCACGCCGTCGCCGTAGATGGCGGTGTCGTTCTCGGCCAGGTTCTTCAGGATCGCGAACATCATGTCCTGCTTGCGCAGCGACGATGCGTTCTCGATCTGCAGATTCTTCGGCGAAGGCCAGCAGGTCGGCGGGGGATTTGCGTTTGAGTTCTTGGAGATTCATTGGGGATCCGAATTGTTAATGAAGCGGGGGATGGGGTGGCCGCCGGGCGCGAAGGAACGCGCGGGCCGCCGAGCGGAGGAAACGGTCTCTTCGATCGACCGAGATTATCGTTGTCGGAGAGTTCGTCGAAGAGACGTCGGGCAGACGCACCGGAGGTGCGACGGTCCTAGGCTTAGTCAAATGACCGGGGTCCGAGTCAAGCCCCAATGCAAGCAATACGTCAGAACGGCTTCACCACCACCATGATCACGATGCCGATCAGCAGCAGGGTCGGCACCTCGTTGACGACGCGGTAGAAGCGCGCCGGCCGTGCCGGTTGGCGGTCCTCGGCGAATTCCCGCCGCCAGCGCGCCAGCAGCATGTGGTAGCGCGGTGCAGCGCCAGCACCAGGACGAGCTTGGCGTGCAACCAGCCCTCGCCCCAGTCGATGCCCGGCGCCGGCCAGCAGCAGAGGCCGAAGAGTCAGGTCGCGATCATCGCCGGGTTGATGATCCCGCGCAGCAGCCGCCGCTCCATCACCTTGAAGGTCTCCGACTGCGCCGAGCCCGGCGTCGCGTCGGCGTGATAGACGAAGAGCCGCGGCAGATAGAGCATCCCCGCCATCCAGGCGATGACGGCTGATGATGTGACAGCGCCTTGATCCAGAAATAGGCGGCGTCGAGCCAGCTCATCCCCGCGCGCCCTCGATCTGCGGGCAGCCGCCGAACCGCGCCGGGCAGAGCCGCCCGCCGCTGCCGCTGGCGATCGGCGGACCGCTCCGCCGCCATCGCCCGATGCGCAGGGCGAGGCCGGCGATGAAGGCGGGATGCGCGCCCACGGTGGGGACGCGGACGATAGCGCGGCACGCCCGCGCTCGGCGGCGAGCTTGCGATAGTCGATGTCGAGCTCGACCAGGGTCTCGGAATGCTCGGAGACGAAGGCGATCGGGCACGACGATGAGCGCGATCTTCTCGGCGCCGGCGCGGCGGATCTCGGCGTCGGTCGCGGGCCCGATCCAGTCCAGCGGCCCGACCCGGCTCTGGAAGCAGATCACCCAGTCGAGCTCGCGGCCAGGCCGAGCTGCGCGCGGCACCGCCGCCACCGTCGCGCTCGACCTGCCAGGGATAGGGATCGCCGGCTGCCACGATGCTTCTCGGGCAGGCCATGGGCGGAGAACAGCACGCGGCGTCCGCTCGCCCGCCGGCGTCGCCGCCAGCGCCGCAGCCACCTCGTCCGCGACCGCGGCGATGAAGCCCGGATCCGTCGGATAGCAGCAGAGGAGCCGGCGTCGGCGCGGTGAGGCCGGCGCTGGCCGCGGCCGCGTGCCAGGCCGTCGAGCGACGAGGCCGTCGTGGTGGTCGAGAATTGCGGATAGAGCGGCAGCAGCACGACGCGTCGGGATGCCAGGCCGCGCACCGCCGCCGCCGCCTCGGCGCTGAGCGGATGCCAGTAGCGCATGGCGATGAAGACGCGAAAGCCGATCGTCGAGCGATTTCTCGAGCGCGCGCGCCTGCGCCTCGGTGTTGGGCAGGAGCGGCGAGCCGCCGCCGAGCTGGCGTAGATCTCGCGCGCGACCGGCTGCGCGCTGGCGCGCGATCAGCCGCGCCAGCAGCCAGCGCAGCGGCTGCGGCAGGCGGATGATCGCGGGATCGTTGAACAGATTGAACAGGAACGGCCGCACCGCCTCCGGGCGTGTCGGGACCGCCGAGATTGAACAGGACGACCGCGATGCGGCTCATGACGCCGCCGAGCCGCGCGACGATCTTCGACCAGCGCGCTCACATGCTCGGGCGGCGTCTCCGGCAGAATGCCGTGGCCGAGATTGAACACGAAGGGACCGAGCCGACAGTGCCGCCGGATCGCCCGCGCCGCCGTCGCATCGCCTCGCCGCCCGCGACCAGCAGCACGGGATCGAGATTGCCCTGCACCGGCAGCATCGCCTGCAGATGCTGGCGCGCCCAGGCGAGCGGCACCGTCGGATCGAGGCTCACCGCATCGACACCGGTCTCGCGCGCATAGCTCTGGTAGCGCAGCCCGGCGCCGCGGGGAAAGCCGATGATCGGGACGTCCGGGTGCGTCTCGCTTCAGCGCGGCGACGATCGTTCGCGTCGGCGCGATGACCCAGCGCTCGAAGGCGGGATCCGGCAGCACGCCGGCCCAGCTGTCGAAGAGCTGCAGCACTTCGGCGCCGGCCTCGATCTGCGCCGACAGATAGTCGATCGTCGCCTCGACGAGCTTGTCGATGAGCGCCGCGAATCCCCTGGGCTCGCCGAAGGCCCAGCGCTTCGTCCGGGTGAAGTCGCGGCTGGTGCCGCCCTCCACCATGTAGCTCGCCACCGTCCAGGGCGCGCCGGCGAAGCCGATCAGCGCCACCGACGCCGGCAGCTCCGTTCGGACGCGCCGCACGGTTTCCATCACCGGCGCGGTCCTGCAGGGCCACTGTGGACGGCGTCAGCCGCTCGATGCCCGCGGCGTCCGCGATCGGGTCGAGCGCCGGCCCCTCGCCCTCGCGAAATCCCACCGTCTGGCCGAGCGCGTACGGCACCACCAGGATATCGGTGAACAGGATCGCCGCGTCGAAGCCGAAGCGGCGGATCGGCTGCAGGGTCGCCTCCGCCGCCAGCTCCGGCGTCAGGCAGAAAGTCGAGGAAGTTCTTCGCCTGGCCGCGCAGCGCCCGATACTCCGGCAGGTAGCGCCCGGCCTGGCGCATCAGCCAGACCGGCGGCACCGCCAGCGTCTCGCCGCCGAGCGCCCGCAGCAGCGGCTTCCGTCCGGCCTTCGATCGCAGCGCCAAGGAGGCTCCTTTTCCCACCGCCCTCTTACCTCTTATAGAATTCTAATCTAAAGAGGTAGCTGTAGTAGGAGGATGGAATCGCGGGGATTAACCGCTGGCGGGAGATTATCCCAGGGAAGAGGTGGCGGTAGGCGAGGATCTGACGTCCCTGGGGAAAACCGGGGTATATCCGGCAGAAGACGGCGGAATCCGGCACCTGTGGCTTGACTTTGAATAGGGTGCGACAGAGGGATAGGAACGGGAGCGCGGCCAGCCATGCACATTGAGCGAGGACGTCGGCGAAACGATCCCCCGCGGTATGATCGCGCCGGAGCCGACGCGGGTGCGGGCATCGAATCCCCGATGACGCCGGCGGCTGCGGACAAGCTCGGCTTCTCGCATATTCATCCACAGGGATTTAAGGACTCATGACGCGCTTCCATCTCCACCTCGTCTCGGACTCCACCGGCGATACCGTGCATTCCCTGGCACGCGCCTGCCTCGTGCAGTTCGAGGAGGCGGAAGCGGTGGAGCACATCTGGTCGATGGTGCGCACCAAGTCGCAGATGGAGCGGGTGATCGCCGGCATCGGCGCCAACAAGGGCGTGGTGCTCTTCACTCTGGTGGATGATTCCCTTCGTGCGGTGCTGCAGGACGGCTGCCGCCAGCTCCAGGTGCCGGCGATCCCCGTGCTCGACCCCGTCATCGGCGTGCTCGCCAACCATCTCGGCCGCAAGAGCCGCGGCCTCCCCGGCCAGCAGCATCTCCTCGACAGCGGCTATTTCCAGCGCATCGACGCCATGACCTATGCGATCGCCCACGACGACGGGCAGTCGCCCTGGGGCCTCAACAATGCCGACGTGGTGCTGGTGGGCGTGTCGCGGACATCGAAGACGCCGACCTGCCTCTATCTCGCCAACCGCGGCATCAAGGCGGCGAACGTGCCGATCGTGCCGGGCTCGCCGCTGCCGCCGGAGCTCTTCACCGCCGAGGATCCGCTGATCGTGGGACTGACCAACGACCCCGAGCGGCTGATCCAGCTCCGCCGCAACCGGCTCTCTCTGCTGCACCAGGAGCCGCACACCGAGACCGACTACACCGATGACGATGCCGTGCGCGCGGAAGTGCTGCAGGCCAAGCGCATGTTCACGGAACGGCGGTGGCCGGTCATCGACGTGACCAGGCGCTCGATCGAGGAGACCGCGGCGGCAGTGCTGAAGCTGCTGCAGCGCAGGCAGGACGACGGCGCATGAGCCTCCGGCCGTCCGAGACCGTCTATCTGGCCTCGGCGAGCGCCACCCGGGCGCGGCTCCTGGACGCCGCGGGAATTCCCGTCGTGGCGGAGCCCGCCGCGGTGGACGAGGAGGAGATCAAGGCCGCCTTCCATGCGGAGCGCCGCAGCGCCGCCGACTGCGCCGCCGCATTGGCCGAGGCGAAGGCGGCGCGGATCTCCGCCCGCCATCCGGAGGCGCTGGTGATCGGCGCCGACCAGATGCTGGACTGCAACGGCGTCTGGTTCGACAAGCCCGTGGATCTCGCCCATGCCCGCGCCCATCTGCTGGCGCTGCGCGGCAAGCGGCACGCCCTCATCTCGGCGGTGGCGGTGCTGCGCCGCGGCGCGGTGCTCTGGCACACCGTCGACCGCGCGGAACTCACCATGCGCCCGTTCAGCGACGAGTTTCTCCATCACTATCTGGTCGCCGCCGGCGACGACGCGCTGACTTCCGTCGGCGCCTATCGCCTGGAAGGCCTGGGCGCGCAGCTCTTCGAGCGCATCGACGGCGACTTCTTCAGCATCCTCGGATTGCCGCTGCTGCCGCTCCTCGATTTCCTGCGCGGGCACGGCGCGCTCGCGGCGTGAGGAGAGCGGCCCGATGATCGTGCTGGGCCTCACGGGCTCTCTCGGCATGGGCAAGAGCACCGCGGCGGCCATGCTGCGGCGGCTCGGCGTTCCCGTCCACGACGCCGACGCCGAGGTGCATCGCCTCCTGGGCCCGGGCGGCGCCGCGGTCAAGGCGGTGGCGCATCACTTCCCCTCCGCCCGCGCCGGCGACCGCATCGACCGCCGGATCCTCGGCCGGCTGGTGTTCGACGACGTGCCCGCGCTCCGGCGCCTGGAAGCGATCCTGCATCCCTTGGTGCGGGCCGCCGAGCGGCGTTTTCTCGCGATCTGCCGCGCGCCGCCGCGTGCCCGTCGTCGTCCTCGACATCCCCCTGCTGTTCGAGACCAAGGGCGAGCGGCGCTGCGACGGCGTCATCGTGGTGAGCGCGCCGCTCTGGCTGCAGCGCCAGCGCGTGCTGCGCCGGCCCGGCGTGACGCCCGCGCGCCTCGACGCCATCCTGGCGCGCCAGATGCCCGACGCCGAGAAGCGCCGCCGCGCCGACTGGGTGGTCCCGACCGGCCTCGGCAGGACGGTGACGCTGCGCCACCTGCGGAAGATCCTGCGCGAGGTCGCAAAGCGTCGTTGACGATGCTGCGTCCTTCGAACTCGTGGGCTACGCCCACGGCTCAGGATGAGGACCATCTCATAATTCCCTCATCCTGAGCCGACCGCGGAGCGGTCGAGTCGAAGGACGCAAGGTGCCCGCACCGCGCTTGCAGCGAGCGCTGTCCTGAGAGAGAATCACCCATGCGCGAAATCGTTCTCGATACCGAGACCACCGGCCTCGATCCCGATGCGGGGCATCGGCTGATCGAGATCGCCTGCGTCGAGCTCATCAATCACGTGGCCACCGGCCGCGTCTTCCACCACGCCGTCGATCCCGAGCGCGACGTCCCGGCGGAGGCCGTCGCGATCCACGGCATCTCCACCGAGATGCTGAAGGGCAAGCCGCTCTTCGCGGCGATCGCCGAGGAGTTCCTGGCCTTCATCGCCGGCGATCCCCTGGTGATCCACAACGCCGAGTTCGATCTCAAGTTCATCAACGCGGAGCTCGCGCGCTGCGGCAAGCCGGCGCTCGAGATCCCCTTCGTCGACACCGTGATGCTGGCGCGCAAGCGCTTTCCGGGCTCGCCGGCGAGCCTCGACGCGCTCTGCCGCCGCTTCGCCGTCGATCTCTCCCAGCGCACCAAGCACGGCGCCCGCCTCGACGCCGAGCTCCTGGCGTCGGTCTACCTGGAGCTGATCGGCGGCCGGCAGCCCGGCCTCGATTTCGCGGTACAGGCGCTGAGCGCCGCCGCGGGCGGCACCGCCGAGCGGGTGATGCGCCCGCCCCGTCCCCACGCGCCGAGCGCCGCCGAGCTCGCGGCGCACGAGGCGTTCCTCGCCAAGCTCAAATCCCCGCTCTGGCTCGCGGAAGAAATAAGGCGCCCGGCCGCGCGTCAGCTCTGCAGGCTGGGCTGCGCCTGCTGCTGCGGCGCGCCCGCCTGGTTGCGGCGCATCAGCTCCATGAAGTCGATGGGATTGATCAGCAGCGGCGGAAAGCCGCCGTCGCGCGTCGCCTCGGCGAGGATCGCGCGGGCGAACGGGAACATGATGCGCGGCGTCTCCACGAAGAGCAGGAACGGCACGATGTCCTGCGGCGTGTTCTGGATCGTCGTCACCGCGCCGTAAGTGAGCTCCACCAGGAACGCGGTCTCGGCGCCGTGCTTGGCATTGGCGCTGATGTCGAGCATGACCTCGTAGACGTCGGGGCCGAGGCTGCGCGCCTTGACGTCGACGTTGAGGCTCACTTCCGGCGCCTCGCGCTGGGTCAGCAGGCTGTGCGGCGAGCGCGGGCTCTCGAAGGAAAGATCCTTGAGATACTGGGCGTTGATGATGAGCTGCTGGGGCGTCGGCGCTCCCGGCGCCACATCGCTGGGCGGTGACATGCGGTGAAAACTCCCTGATTTGGCTGGCTCCTAGCACGGAACCCGCGGCCGGCACAACCGCGCCCCGGCGCCGGCTCAGCGCCCCGTCTGCGCCGGCATCAGCAGCATCTCCGGCTCCAGCTCCGGCCGGTGCGGGTTGACGCGCAGCACCGCGCAGTTCGGCACCGTGAGGCCGGTCAAGCCGCGGATGAATCCCCAATGGGTGACGACGCCGATGCGCCGCCAGTCCTGCCGCTCCGTCATCTGCGCGCGGAAGCGGGCGCAGCGCTCGGCGAGGCCGGTCTCCGCCTCCTCGTGCTGCGGGCCACCACTGCTCCTCCAGGTGATCGAGCTCGAGATGCGGCCAGCGCGCCCTGAGCTCCGCCGGCGTCGAGCCGATGTCGCAGACGAAGGCCGCGCGCTCGCCCACCAGGGGTTCGACCGAGATCGGCACCTCGAGAGCGGTCGCCACGATCTCCGCGGTCTCGAGCGCGCGGGTATAGGGGCTGGCGATCAGCCGCTTGAGCCCATGGCCGCGCAGCGCCTCGGCGGCGGCCTGGGCCTGGCGCTTCCCTTCCGCGGTCAGGCGCGGATCGGGGATGCCGGGATCCTTGCGGGTGACGCTGAAGACCACGTTGAACTCGGATTGGCCGTGCCGAATCAGGATCATGCGCCCGCTATAGAGCAGAGCCCGCGCGCCTCGGCAAGCGCTCCGCCGGTCGGCTTAATTAATGGTTAGAAAGGGGGTGCCGGCACACCCCTGTGCGCCCGCGTGGCATCGGGAAGGCCGCCTTGCCCTTTGCCGGTAAAGCGCCCATTTTAGCGGAGAACCGCAGCGAGGCCGCGCCTGATGGGCGAGAACTTTCATCTGGGATCCCTGATCTTCTTCGCCGTCGTGGTGGCGTTCCTGGCGTTCCGCCTGCGCAACGTGCTGGGCCGGCGCACCGGCAACGAGCGGCCGCCGGGCCCGGGCCTCGGCCGGATGTCGTTCCGCGCGCAACCGCAGACGCCGCCGCCCGCCGCCGCCGCCGGTCCCGTCATCGACGCCACCGCGACGCCGGTGTCGGCCGCGGCACCCTCCGCGCCGCTGCCGCTCGCCGACGGCGTCGCCCGCGTCAAATCCGCCGATCGCAATTTCGACGAGCGCATCTTCCTGCAGGGCGCCCGCGGCGCCTTCGAGATCATCGTCAACGCGTTCGCCGCCGGCGACACCGCGGCGTTGAAGCCGCTTCTCAGCGAGGACGTCTACCATTCCTTCGCCGATGCGATCGCCCAGCGCCAGGCGGCGAAGGAGACGCACGAGACCAGCCTCCTCACCATCAAGGGCGTCGATCTCGTGGACGCCGGCGTCAACGGCACCACCACCTCGGCGACGGTGAAGTTCATCTCCGATCAGGTGAACGTGACGCGCGCCGCCGACGGCACCGTCGTCGACGGCAATCCCGATCAGGTCGTGGAGAAGACCGACTTCTGGACCTTCGCTCGCGACGTGCGCTCCCGCGATCCCAACTGGCAGCTGGTCGCCACCCGCAGCCCCTGACACGGCGCATGCGGGGGAAAGTCGCGGCGCTCGTTCTGATCCTCGCGCTCGCCGGCTGCGCCGCGCCGAAGCCGCCTGCCCGACCATCTCGCGCTGCTGCCGGCGGGCTTCGGCGATCTCCGGGGATGGAGCGCGGATCATCAGAGCGAGGCGCTGCCGGCGCTGCTCAAATCCTGCGCGCACGCGCCTCAAATTCGCCGACACCGCGCCGGTGGGTCCGAACGGCATCGCCGGCACGGTGGCGGACTGGCGCCAGCCCTGCGCGGCGGCGGCGGCGCTCCCCGCCGGCGACGATGCGGCGGCGCGCGCTTTCTTCGAGACCTGGTTCCAGCCCTGGCGCTGCGCCAACAACACCGCGACCGAAGGCCTCTTCACCGGCTATTACGAGGCGGAGCTCGCGGGCGCCAGGGCGCGCGCCGGCGCCTATCAGACGCCGCTCCTCAAGCGGCCGCCGGATCTGGTGATGGCGGAGCTCGGCGACTTCCGGCCCGATCTCAAGGGCGAGCGCATCGCCGGCCGCGTCACCAACGGCCGCCTCAAGCCTTATGACACGCGCGCTCAGATCGAGGCCGGGTCGCTCGACAAGCTCGATCTCGCTCTGCTCTGGGTCGACGATCCCGTCGCCGCCTTCTTCCTGGAGATCCAGGGCTCCGGCCGGGTGACGCTGCCCGACGGCAGCGTCGAGCGCGTGGGCTACGACGGGCAGAACGGCTGGCCCTATGTGGCGATCGGCAAGGTGCTGGTGGACCGCGGCCTCCTCGACCGCGAGAGCGCCAGCATGCAGGGGATCCGCGCCTGGCTCGCGGCGCATCCCGGCGAGGCCAAGGCGATCATGGACGAGAACCGCTCCTACGTGTTCTTCCGCGAGCTCACCGGCGACGGCCCGCTCGGCAGCGAGGGCGTGGCGCTGACGCCGGGCCGCAGCCTCGCGGTCGATCGCAAGTTCCTGCCGCTCGGCACGCCGATGTGGCTCGACGCCAGCGACGACACCATCGGCCAGATCCGCCGCCTGCTGGTGGCCCAGGACAGCGGCGGCGCCATCCGCGGCCCGGTCCGCGGCGACGTCTTCTGGGGCCACGGGCCGGAAGCGGAGCGGAACGCCGGCAGCCAGCGCGCCCGCGGCGCCGAGTACATTCTGCTGCCCAAGACGGTGACGGTGGCGCCGACGAGTTGAGAGGGTTGTGCGTCCTTCGACGCGCTCCCGCTGGTCGCTTGCTCAGGATGAGGCAGAATCTGAGAACCTCCTCATCCTGAGCAAGCGCAGCGCGTCGAAGGACGCACCCCGGCCTGCCGCCCGCGAAACACTCGTTGCCACCGCGGAAATCAGCCGTCATCCTCAAGGCCATAAACTTCCTTTCGAGGACTCGTCCGTCGATGTCCGATCAGCCCGTCCGCGTCGGCCTTTTCGTCACCTGCCTCGTCGATCTCTTCCGCCCCAGCGTCGGCTTCGCCGCGGTCAAGCTGCTGGAGGAGGCGGGCTGCACGGTCGAGGTGCCGCGGCTCCAGACCTGCTGCGGCCAGCCCGCCTACAATTCCGGCGACAAGGCCGACGCCAAGGCGATCGCGCGCCAGGTGATCGACGCCTTCGAGGGCTTCGACTACGTCGTGGCGCCGTCGGGCTCCTGCGCCGGCATGATCCGCACGCACTATCCCGAGCTGTTCGCCGACGAGCCGGCGATGTCGCAGCGCGGCGCAGCATCTCGCGCGAAGCGCACCTACGAGCTGGTCTCGTTCCTGGTCGATGTGCTGCGGCATGGATCGCGTCGAGGCGCGCTACGACGGCATCGCCACCTATCACGATTCCTGCTCGGGCCTGCGCGAGCTCGGCGTCAAGGCAGCAGCCGCGCCGGCTGCTGCGCTCGGTCGAGGGGCTCGACGCTCAAGGAGCTGCCGGGCGCCGAGATCTGCTGCGGCTTCGGCGGCACCTTCTGCGTCAAATATCCGGAGATCTCCGACAGCATGGTGAGCGACAAGGCCGCCGACATCGCCGGCGACCGGCGCCGACACGCTGCTCGCCGGCGATCTCGGCTGCCTGCTCAACATGGCCGGCAAGCTGCAGCGGCCAGGGCAGGAGCGTCGCGCGTGCGCCATGTCGCCGAGGTGCTGGCCGGACATGGCCGACGAGGTGCCGCCGATCGGCGCGGCCGGAGAGAGCGCTGATGCAGCCGACCAGCCACGCCTTCAAGGAGAACGCCCACGACGCGCCTGGCCGACGCCAATCTGCAGAAGGCGCTCGGCATGATGAAGACCGGCTTCCCGGCCGACGCGCGCCGCAGGCCGTCGCGCAGCTGCCGGAATTCGAGGCGCTGCGCGAGGCCGCGCAAGGCGATCAAGAACCACACGCTGGCGCAATCTCGACTTCTATCTCGAGACCTTCGAGAAGAACGTCGATGGCGCGCGGCGGCCAGGTGCATTGGTGCCGCGACGCCGGCGGAGGCGCGCGGACGCCGTGCTGGCATCTGCCGCGGCTCGGCGCCAAGACCGTCACCAAGGGCAAGTCGATGATCGGCGAGGAGATCGCGCTCAACGATTACCTCGAGGCGAACGGCATCGACGCCGGTCGAGACCGATCTCGGCGAATACATCATCCAGCTCCGCCACGAGCCGCCGAGCCACATCATCGCGCCGGCGATCCATCTGGTGAAGGAGCAGGTGGCCGAGACCTTCCGCGCCAGCGCACACCGATCTCGATCCCGACCGCGCCGCTCGACGGACGCCGCGCACCATGTGCGACGAGGCGCGCGCCATGCTGCGGCAGAAATTCCTCGCCGCCGATGTCGGCATCACCGGCGCCAATTTCCTGATCGCCGAGACCGGCTCCAGCGTCATCGTCACCAACGAAGGCAACGGCGACCTGACGCAGACCCTGCCAAGGCGCATATCGTGCTGGCGAGCATCGAGAAGATCGGTGCCGACGCTCGAGGACGCCGCCACCATCCTGCGCCTGCTGGCGCGCTCGGCGACGGGCCAGGAATTCTCGACCTACACGACGCTCTCCACCGGCCCGCGCCGGCCCGAGGACACCGACGGGCCCGGCGAATATCACGTCGTGCTGCTCGACAACGGCCGCAGCGCCATGCTCGGCACCGAGTTCCAGGACATGCTGCGCTGCATCCGCTGCGGCGCCTGCCTCAATCATTGCCCGGTCTATGGCGCGGTCGGCGGCCACGCCTATGGCTGGGTCTATCCCGGGCCGATGGGCTCGGTGCTGACGCCGAGCCTGATCGGCGTCGAGGAGGCCGGCAACCTGCCGAACGCCTCGACCTTCTGCGGGCGCTGCGAGAGCGTCTGCCCGATGAAGATCCCGCTGCCCAAGATGATGCGGCATTGGCGCGAGCGCGAGTTCGAGCGGAAGCTGTCGCCGGCGCGCCTACCGCGCCGGCCTCGCGGTCTGGGCCTTCTTCGCGCGCCGCCCGCGCGCTCTACCACGCGATGACCGGCATCGCGAGCCGCGTGCTCGGCGCCTTCGGCCGCCGCCGCGGCCGCTTCCGCACGCTGCCGCTGGCCGACGGCTGGACCCAGGGCCGCGACATGCCGGCGCCCGAAGGCCGCAGCTTCCAGAGCCTCTGGGCGGAGCGGCAGAAGAAGAAAGGTGGTTTTCACCACGGAGGCACGGAGAGCACGGAGAAGACGAGGTGAGGGCCGATCACTCACTGCTCCCGCCGTCATGGCCGGGCTTGTCCCGGCCATCCACGTCTTTCTTTGTCCGCGGCGAAGACGTGGATGCCCGGCACAAGGCCGGGCATGACGAGTTAGTAATTCTTCTCCGTGCCTCCGTGGTGAATCTTCCTTTTTCCGCGGCACACCAACCATGAGCGACGGGCGCGATCAGATCCTCGGCGGCATCCGCAAGGCGCTGAAGCGCGGGGCCCTCGACGAGAGCAAGGCGTCGGCGCTCCGCGCGCGGCTGGCGGCGCCGCAGCGGAACGTGATCCCCGCGCGCGCCGCGAGCCTCGACCACCGCGGCCAGGTCGATCTCTTCGTCAAGATGGCGGAGGAAGTGCAGACCACGGTGGTGCGGGTCAAGTCCGCCGCCGAGGTGCCGGAGGCGGTCGCCAACTATCTCGCCGAGCGCAACCTGCCCTCGAAGCTGGTGATGACGCCGGACCCGCAGCTCGACGACATCCCCTGGGCCGACCGGCCGCTCCTCGAGATCCGCCGCGGCCGCGCCGAGGACGACGACTCCGTCGGCGTCACCGCCTGCTTCGCGGCGATCGCCGAGACCGGCACCTTGATGCTGACCTCGGGCCCGGAAGCGCCGACGCGGAACAATTTCCTGCCCGACGATCACCTCGTGGTGCTGCGCGCGGGCCCAGGTCGCCGCCACCTACGAGGACGGCTTCGACCGGCTGCGCGAGCGGCAGAAGCACGGCGGCGAGGACTGGTCGATGCCGCGCACGGTCAATTTCATCACCGGCCCGTCGCGCACCGGCGACATCGAGCAGCGCATCGAGCTCGGCGCCCATGGGCCGCGCCGCCTGCACATCATTCTGATCGACGATGGGGCGGCATCCTAGCCGCGAGGAGCGCGCGCTCTGGCGCCGCTCGATGCGGGACGTCGCGCGCATCAAGCCTGACCGCGCGCCGCCGAAGCCCGCCGAGGAGGCGACGCCCGCGCCCGCCGTCGCCGCGCCGCGCCGCCGCTCGCCCGGCGGCGCCGAAGAAATCCGCGCGCGCTCCCGCGCGCTGGAACCCGGCAAGGCGCCGGGCGTCGACCGCCGCACCGCCGAGAAGCATCGCCGCGGCCGGCTGCCGGTGGAGGCGCGGCTCGATCTTCACGGCCTGACGCAAGACGAGGCGCACCGCGCGCTGGAGCGCTTCTTGCCGCACGCCCAGGAGAGCGGCTGCCGCTCGGTGCTGATCATCACCGGCAAAGGCTCCCGTGACGGCGCGCGCGGCGTCTTGAAGGAATCCGTGCCGCGCTGGCTCAACCAGTCGCCGCTGCGCGCGCTCATTCTCTCCATCTCCTGGGCGCAGCCGAAGGACGGCGGCACCGGCGCGCTCTACGTGCTGCTGCGGCGGATCCGATGACGCCCTTCGGCGTGCGCCTCCGGCAGATCCGCACCGAGCGCGGCATGACCTTGAAGCAGATGGCGGAGTCGCTCGGCGTCTCGCCGGCATATCTCTCCGCGCTCGAGCACGGTCGCCGCGGCCGGCCGGCCCATCCCATGGTGGTCGCGCTCTGCGCCCAGCTCAACATCATCTGGGACGAGGCGGACGAGCTCATCCGCCTGGCGAGGCTCTCCCATCCCCGGGTCACCGTCGACACCGCGGGCCTGGCGCCCCAGGCGACCGAGCTCGCGAACCTGCTGGCGGAGCGCATCCGCAAGCTCTCGCCGGCGGAAATCGAGCGCATGCTGGCGGTTCTCAAGGCCTCCGCCACCGGCCCCCGGCCGCGCCGCCGGCCCGCCTCGGCGCCGCCGCAGCGCCGGCCGCTAACCACCTCTTAAGCATTCCCGGCGAGGCTCAGGCGGATTCCCTGCGCCGGAGGTACTTCATGAGCAAAGACGATCTCCGCCACGCCGACCTCTCCCATCTCAGCATCACCGAGATGACGCCCGCCCAGCGCGCCGAGCTCAAGCGCCGCTACAGCCATTTCGTCGAGAGCTTCGTCCCCGCCAACGCCAAGCTCCCCGACCTGAGAAGCCGGCGCCCAAGCCGCAGAAGTGGGTGCCGGGGAAGAAGGCGCGGGGGTAGACGCTCCGCTACTCGAGGCTCTCACCATAACACGGAGCGCTCGTCATAGACGCGGAGCTTCCTCCGCGGCCCTCCTGATCCTTGCTACTGATGTTGCACAAGCACTGGTCTCGAGACGCGCCGGCGCAAGGACGGGCGATAGACGGCTAAGAAATCCGCATCCTGAGAGGACCGAAGTCGTCTCGAAGGAGCTGCGATCCAGCGCCCGGGTTCCTGCCATCCCCTTCACGATGCGCTTCGGCGCCGTCAGCCGATAGCTGCGCTCGACCAGCAGCGTCACCTCTTTCCAGTCGACGCGGCGGTCGAGGTGCATGCCGACCCAGCCCTTGTGGCCGACGTAGGGCGGCACGAAGAAACGATCGGGATCGGCGCCGACGAGGATGGTCTGGCTGCCCGGCGGCGCCTTGCACCAGATGCCGGGCCGGTCATCGTCGTCCTCGACGTACATGACGTAGATCTTGTCGCGGATCCGGAAGGTCGGGATCTCCCAGGTCTCGCGCTCCTCCGCCTCGGGGAGCGCCAGGCAGATCTTTCGGAGACGATCGACGGGACGGACGCGCTTCTTCTTGCGCGGCTTCGCGGTGCGCTTCGCCACAGCTATAGAATAAACTTCGAGAGATCGGCGTTCTTGGCCAGCGGCGCCACGCGGTCGTGCACATAGGCGCGGTCGATCGTGAACGATGGTGCCGGGTGCTGGTCGGAGGCGGTGAAGCTGATCTCCTCCAGCAGCCGCTCCAGCACCGTGTGCAGCCGCCGCGCGCCGATGTTCTCCACCGTGCCGTTGATCTCCTCGGCGAGGCTCGCGAGCGCGTCGATGGCGTCCTCGGTGAAGTCGAGCGTCACGCCCTCGGTCGCCAGCAGCGCCTTGTACTGCTTGATCGAGGCTCGCCTCGGGCTCGGTCAGGATGCGGCGGAAATCCTCGCGGGTCAGCGGCTTCAGCTCGACGCGGATCGGCAGCCGGCCCTGCAGCTCGGGCAGCAGGTCCGAGGGCTTGGCCAGATGGAAGGCGCCCGAGGCGATGAACAGGATGTGGTCGGTCTTCACCGGGCCGTGCTTGGTCGCGACCGTGGTGCCCTCGATCAGCGGCAGCAGGTCGCGCTGCACGCCCTCGCGGCTGACATCGGCGCCGCCGACGCGGTCGCTGCGGCCGCGCGATCTTGTCGATCTCGTCGAGGAAGACGATGCCGTTCTGCTCGACGGCGCGAGATCGCCTCCTTCACCACCTTCTCCTGGTCGAGCAGCTTGTCGCTCTCCTCGGCGATCAGCACCCGGTGGCTCTCCGGCACGGTCATGCGCCGCGGCTTGGTGCGGCCGCCGAAGGCCTTGCCGAGATGTCGCCGAGATTGACCATGCCCATCTGGGCGCCGGGCATGCCGGGGATCTCGAAGGTCGGCATGCCGCCGCCGGTCTCCTGCACCTGGATCTCGATCTCGCTTGTCGTCGAGCTCGCCGTCGCGCAGCATCTGGCGGAACTTCTGCCGCGTCTCCGGCGCGGCGCTGTTGCCGACCAGCGCGTCCAGCACGCGCTCCTCGGCGGCGAGCTCGGCCTTGGCGGCCACCTCCTTGCGCATGCCGCTCGCGGGTCATGGCGAGCGCGATCTCCACCAGGTCGCGCACGATCTGCTCGACGTCGCGGCCGACATAGCCGACCTCGGTGAACTTCGTCGCCTCGACCTTGAGGAAGGGCGCCTGGGCCAGCTTGGCGAGGCGCCGCGCGATCTCGGTCTTGCCGATGCCGGTCGGGCCGATCATCAGGATGTTCTTCGGCAGCACCTCCTCGCGCAGCGCCTCGCGGCAGCTGCTGGCGGCGCCAGCGGTTGCGCAGCGCGATGGCGACGGCGCGCTTGGCGTCGTCCTGGCCGACGATGTAGCGGTCGAGCTCGGAGACGATCTCGCGCGGACTGAAGGAGGAGGTCATAGGGTTTCGAGGGTGACGTTGTCGTTGGTGTAGATGCAGATGTCGGCGGCGATCGCCATCGCCTTGCGGGCGATCGCCTCGGCGTCGAGGCCGGGCTGGTCGATCAGCGCGCGCGCCGCGGCCAGCGCATAGGTGCCGCCGGAGCCGATGCCGATGATGCCGTCCTCGGGCTCCAGCACGTCGCCGGTGCCGGAGAGGATCAGCGACACACCCTTGTCGGCCACCGCCATCATCGCCTCGAGCCGGCGCAGATAGCGGTCGGTGCGCCAGTCCTTGGCCAGCTCGACGCAGGCGCGGGAGAGCTGGCCCGGATGCTGCTCCAGCTTGGCCTCCAGCCGCTCGAACAGCGTGAAGGCATCGGCGGTGGCGCCGGCGAAGCCGGCGATGCACGCTCGCCGTTGCCGAGGCGGCGCACCTTCCTGGCGTTGGACTTGATGACGGTCTTGCCGAAGGTCACCTGGCCGTCGCCGGCGATCACCACCTTGCCGTCCTTGCGCAGCGACAGGATGGTGGTGCCGTGCCAGGTCAGATCGCTCGGTTGGGACATGGAGGCCTTTCCGGGGGATAGGCGGCGTCCGCGGGCGGCAGGACCGCCGCGACCCGACAGGATTTAGTCAAGGAGGCCCGCCGGATCAAGGCGCTGTCGGTCCCCTGCCCGGAAAGCTGGCACCGGCCGGTGGTTCTTGCTAAAAGACGGCCGCCGGAGGGCGGTGCCCGCCCCGGTCGATAGGAGCAGCCGCCCGTGTCCAAGCCCCTCGCCCGCCGGGCCACCGTCGAGCGCAATACCAAGGAGACGCGCATCCGCGGCACCGTCAATCTGGACGGCACCGGCGCCTATGACATCTCGACCGGCATCGGCTTTCTCGATCACATGCTGGAGCAGCTCGCGCGCCACAGCCTGATCGACATCGCGCTCCGCGCCGAGGGCGACCTGCACATCGATTTCCACCACACCACCGAGGACACCGGCTATGTCATCGGCGACGCGATCTCCGAGGCGCTCGGCGACCGCCGCGGCATCCACCGCTACGGCGACGCCCTGATCCCGATGGACGAGACGCTGACCCGCGTCGCGCTCGATGCCTCGAACCGGCCCTATCTGGTCTGGAAGGTGGCGTTCACCCGGCCGAAGCTCGGCGAGATGGACACCGAGCTCTTCAAGGAATGGTTCCAGGCCTTCGCCCAGTCGGCGGGCCTCACGCTCCACGTCGAGAACCTCTACGGCGAGAACAACCACCATATCGTCGAGAGTCCTGCTACAAGGGCCTGGCGCGCGCCCTGCAGCACGCGGTCGCCATCGATCCGCGCCAGGCCAACGCTCGTGCCCTCCACCAAGGGCACGCTGGCGAAGACGGTTTGAGGAGTTCTGGCATGGGCGACGACCATCATGACCACGGCCCTCATCGACTACGGCTCCGGCAATCTGCGCTCCGCGGCGAAGGCGTTCGAGCGCGCCGCCGCGAGGCCGCATCGCCACCGAGGTCGCGGTCACCAGCGATCCCGATCGTCGTCCGCAAGGCGGAGCGCATCGTGCTGCCGGGCGTCGGCGCCTTCGCCGATTGCCGGCGCGGCCTCGCCGGCGTCGCCGGCATGGAGGAGGCGCTTGACCGAGGCGGTGATCAAGCGCGGCCGGCCGTTCCTCGGCATCTGCGTCGGCATGCAGCTGATGGCGAGCGTCGGCCGCGAGTTCGACGGACGTCGCCGGCCTCGGCTGGATCCCCGGCGAGGTAGTGGCGATGCATCCCGCCGATCCCGCGCTCAAGATTCCGCACATGGGCTGGAACGAGCTCGAGCCGAAGGTGGCGCACCCGCTGCTCGCCGGGATCGAGAAGGGCGAGCACGTCTATTTCGTGCACTCCTTCGAGATCCGCTGCGAGAACCCGGCGCATGTCCTCGCCACCACCGACTATGGCGGCAGCGTCGTCGCCGTGGTCGGCCGCGACAATCTTGCGGGAACGCAGTTCCATCCGGAGAAGAGCCAGCAGGCGGGGCTCCGCCTCATCACCAATTTCCTGCGGTGGCGGCCATGAGCGCGCCGGGCGCGACCGGCGCTCCGTCGGTCGAGGTGCTGACGGAATTCCGCGGCACCGATCTCAACGACCTCTGCGATGCCGCGATCGAGGCGATCGCGAGCGGCGGCGGCTTCGGCTGGCTGAAGCCGCCGCCGCGCCACATCATGGAGGCTTATTGGAAGGGCGTGGCTGCTGGTGCCCGACCGCCATCTCTGCGTCGGCCGCCTCGACGGCACCATCGCCGGCTCGGCCCTGCTCGTCCGCCCGCCGCGGAACAACGAGGCGCAGGCGTTGACCGCGCAGCTCACCGGCACCTTCATCGCGCCCTGGGCGCGCGGCCGCGGCCTCGCGCGCATGCTGGTGCGCCTCGCCGAGGAGACCGCGCGCGGCCTCGGCGTCATGGTGCTGAACCTCGATCTCCGCGAGACCCAGAAGCCGGCGATCCAGCTCTTCGAATCGCTCGGCTATCGGCGCTGGGGCATCCATCCGGCCTATGCGCGCATCGGCGGCCGGATGGTCGCCGGCCATGCCTTCTGGAAGCCGCTGGTGCCGGAGGCGGAGCCGTGATCCTTTTCCCCGCCATCGATCTCAAGGGCGGCAAGTGCGTGCGCCTCCTCCAGGGCGACATGCAGGCGGTCACCGTCTTCAACGACGATCCCGCGGCCCAGGCGCGCGACTTCGCCGCGGCCGGGATTCGCCTGGCTGCATGTGGTCGATCTCGACGGCGCCTTTGACGGCAAGCCCAGTGAACGGCGCCGCGGTCGCGGCGATCCTCGCCGCGGTGACAATCTCCGTGCAGCTCGGCGGCGGCATCCGCGACCGCGCCGCCATCGACGCCTGGCTCGGGCGCGGCGTCCGCCGCGTGATCCTCGGCACCGTGGCGCTCCGCGATCCCGAGCTGGTGAAGGGCGCCTGCCGTGCCTATCCCGGCCGCATCGTCGTCGGCATCGATGCCCGCGCCGGCAAGGTCGCGGTCGAAGGCTGGGCCCGGACCTCGACGGTGGAGGCGCTCGATCTCGCGCTGCGCTTCGAGGATGCCGGCGTCGCCGCGATCGTCTACACCGACATCGACCGCGACGGCGCGCTCGCCGGCGTCAATGTCGAGGCGACCGCGGCGCTGGCGCGGCGCCTGAAGACCCCGGTGATCGCCTCGGGCGGCGTCGCGTCGCTCGACGATCTCGCGCGCGCTTCGGCGCCACGAGCGGGACGGCATCGCCGGCGTCATCAGCGGCCGCGCGCTCTATGACGGCCGCATCGATCCGAAGGCGGCTCTCGCGCTCCTGGCGGAGCCCGTCCCATGCTGAAGACCCGCGTCATCCCCTGCCTCGACGTCAAGGACGGCCGCGTCGTCAAGGGCGTCAACTTCGTCAACCTCGTCGATGCCGGCGATCCCGTGGAGCAGGCGCGGGTCTATGACGCCGAGGGCGCCGACGAGCTCTGCTTCCTCGACATCACCGCGTCGTCGGAAGATCGCGCGACGCTCTTCGACGTGGTGCGCCGCACGGCGGAGCGCTGCTTCATGCCGCTCACCGTGGGCGGCGGCGTGCGCGAGGTCGAGGACATCCGCAAGCTGCTGCTGGCGGGCGCCGACAAGGCCTCGATCAACACCGCCGCGGTGGCGCGGCCGGAATTCGTGCGCGAGGCGGCGGAGAAATTCGGCAGCCAATGCATCGTCGTCGCCATCGACGCCAAGCAGACCGGACCCGGCCGCTGGGAGGTCTTCACCCATGGCGGCCGGAAGGCGACCGGCATCGACGCCGTGGACTGGGCCCAGCGCATGGCGGAGTCCGGCGCCGGCGAAATCCTGCTGACCTCCATGGACCGCGACGGCACCAAGCAGGGCTTCGACCTCCGCCTGACCCGCGCCATCGCCGATGCCGTCACCGTCCCGGTGATCGCCTCGGGCGGCGTCGGCACGCTCGAGCATCTGGTGGAGGGCGTGCGCGAGGGCCACGCCAGCGCCGTGCTCGCCGCCTCGATCTTCCATTTCGGCACCTACCGCATCCAGGACGCCAAGGCCGCGCTGGCCGCGGCGGGGATTCCGGTGCGGCTGTGATCGGCTCCGAACCCATTCCCTGAAGTGAGATCAGCCATGGCAACGCCCGACGGCAGCACGCTCGATCGCCTGTTCCAGACCATCGAGGCGCGCCGGCACAGCGCTCCCGCCAGCTCCTACACCGCGAAGCTGCTCGAGCCAAGGCGCCGAGCGGGCGGCGCAGAAGCTCGGCGAGGAGGCGCTGGAGGCGGCGCTCGCGGCGGCGGCCGGCCGGCGCGACGGCGTCCTCAGCGAGAGCGCCGATCTCCTCTATCATCTGCTGGTGCTGTGGGCGGCGATGGGCGTGACGCCGGCGGAGGTCTGGAGCGAGCTCGTCCGCCGGGAAGGCACCTCGGGCCTGGCCGAGAAGGCCGCCCGCCCGCGCGCCTGAGCGCCGCGACCGGACCCACTCCTTGGAGCCGACCATGACCTACGACCCCAATAATGTCTTCGCCCGTATCCTTCGGGGTGAGATCCCCTGCGACAAGATCTACGAGGACGAGCATGTCCTGGCCTTCCGCGACATCCGGCCGCAGACGCCCACCCATATCCTGGTGATCCCCAAGGGCGCCTATGTCTCGCTCGCCGATTTCGCCGCCCGCGGCAGCGATGCCGAGCTGGCGGCGGTCCTCCGGGCGGCAGGGAAAATCGCGAGCGATCAAGGGCTTGACGGGAATGGCTACCGCATCCTGGCGAACCATGGCCGCGACGCCCACCAGGAGGTGCCGCACTTCCACATCCATATCTTCGGCGGCCGCGATCTCGGCCGGATGGTGGCGGCGGCGCGCTGAGCTCTGCATACGCCGCGACGCTGATAGCTTTTTAACCAATTTTTCCTAGCATCCCCCGCAACCAACGGTGGCCATATAAAGCCCTGCGCGCTCCGTGGCCGCGCCGCCGGGACCCGCGGGAGAGGGTAATGACACTACAACCGCATCGCAGGCGCCCCCCGCGCGACGCGTCGCCGCCGGAGCCGGCGGCGCCCACGCCCGGCGTCGCCGTGACGGTGCTGAGCCTTGCGGGCGCGATCCTGCTGCAGAACACCGAGGCGCGCGCCCTCTATGCCGTCGCGCGCAGCCGGCCGGACGGCGAGAGCAACGCTTTCATCGTCCACGTCGTCAACCGCCGCGAGGCCACTGCGATCTGGCAGCAGATGGCCCAGGGCGGGCAGTTCTCCGGCGATCTCCTGGTGCACACCTCGATGGGCATCCGGCGCCACCGCGTCGAGCTGACGCGCGCGGGCGAGCTCGCCGCCGCCGAGACCGTCGTCATGATGACCGAGCAGCCCGTGGATGCCGCAGTGGCGGCGACGCTGGCGGCGGAGGCCGAGGGCCAGCGCTTCCGCGATTTCGCCCAGGCCGCCTCGGACTGGGTCTGGGAGATCGACGAGGAGCTCCGCTTCACCTACATGTCCGACAACATGCACGCGCCCTCGGCGCCGCTGGCGCAGGCTTTCCTCGGCAAGCGCATCACCGAGGTCCGCCTCGGCGACATGGACAAGATCGACTGGGCGCCGCTGATCGCGGAGCAGATGGCGCGACGCCCGTTCCGCGACATCCGCTTCGAGCGGCGGCTTTCCAACGGCGCCGTCCGGCAGATCTCCATCAGCGGCGTGCCGATGTTCGACGACGACGGCAATTTCCGCGGCTACCGCGGCATCGGCCGCGACATCACCCAGCAGGTGAACGCCGAGGCGCGCGCGGTCGCGGCGCAAGCGCGCCTCGTCGACGCCATCGAGAGCATTCCCGCCTGCCTGGTCCTGCTCGATGCCGAGGACCGCGTCGTGCTCTGCAACAACCGCTACCGCGAAGCCCATGCGGCGATCGAGGAAAAGCTGGCGCCGGGCACGCCCTTCGCCGAGCTCTGCCGCGCCAGCGCCGAGGCCGGGCTCATTCCCGCGGCTGCGGGCCGCGTCGACGCCTGGCTCGCCGAGCGCCTCGCGCGCCATCGCAGCTACGGCAGCTGGACCGAGGAGCGCCAGGCCAAGGGCCGCTGGTTCCAGCTGACCGAGCGCCCGACCGCCGAGGGCGGCACCGTGCTGGTGCAGGTCGACGTCACCGACCTCAAGCGGCGCGAGCAGGAGCTCGCGGAGAAGACCCAGGTCCTGCAGGCGACCTTCGACAACATGGAGCAGGGGATCGTGGTGCTCGACCGCGATCTCCGGATCAAGGCGTGGAACGGGCGCTTCGCCGATCTTCTCGGCATTTCTCCGGAGAGCGTGAAGTTCGGCGCGCCGGTTGCCGACATCACGCGAATCATCGCCAGCCGCGGCGAATACGGGCCCGGCGACATCGAGACCCTCGTCGCCCAGCGCAACAGCGATCTCAATCGGCTGGATAAGCCGGTGCGCGAGCGGCGGCGCCCCGACGGCACCGTCATCGAGCAGCATCGCGTGCGCATGCCCGATGGCGGTCTCCTCGTCACCTACACCGACACCACCGAGAGCAGGCGGGTCGAGGCCGATCTGCGCCGCGCCCGCGACGAAGCGGAGCTGGCGAGCCGCAGTAAGACCGAATTCCTCGCCAACATGAGCCACGAGCTGCGCACGCCGCTCAACGCCGTCATCGGCTTCTCCGACGTGCTGATCGGCGAGATCTTCGGCCCGCTCGGCGACGCGCGCTATCGCGACTACGCCCACGACATCCGCGACAGCGGCAATCATCTCCTGAACCTGATCAACGACGTGCTCGACGTCGCCAAGATCGAGTTCGGCCGCATCGAGCTGATCGAGGAATCGGTGTCGCTCGGCGAGGTCATCGACAGCTGCGTGCGCCTGGTGCGCGAGCGCGCCGACGCCGCCGGCGTCGCGCTGGTGACCGACGTGCCGCCCGACCTGCCGGAGTTGCGCGCCGATACGCGGCGCATGAAGCAGGTGCTGATCAACCTGCTCTCCAACGCGGTCAAGTTCACGCCCAGCGGCGGCCGGGTGACGATATCGGCCGCGACCGACGGCGGCGATCTCACGCTTGCCGTCACCGACACCGGCATCGGCATGGCGCCGGAGGATCTCGCGACCGCGCTGCAGCCCTTCGGGCAGATCGACAGCCGGCTGGCGCGGAAATACCAGGGCACCGGCCTCGGACTGCCGCTCACCAAGGCGATGGTGGAGCTGCACGGCGGCAGCCTGGAGCTGATCAGCGCGCCGGGGCAGGGCACCACCGCCCTGGTGCGGCTGCCGGCGGAGCGCATCCTGGTGCCGGGGACCCGCCGGCCTGGCTGATCCCGCGGCAAAAAAAGGCCGCGGAGATTGAACGATCACCGCCGCTCCCGCAATCGTTAATTCATTCCCTGCGGTTGCCGCCCCGTCGTTGCGCAGCGCAGCAATTGGGACTAAAGACAGGCGCTCATCGGGGGCCCCCAGGGGTTCGGAAACGGACATGGCGCAGGCGGTAGCCAACGGCGAGGCACACGCGTTCAAGAAAGCCCGCCACGGCCTGGTCCTGGGCGCGCTCGGTGTCGTCTACGGCGATATCGGGACGTCGCCGCTCTACACGGTCAAGCAATGCTTCGACAGCGGGACCGCCATCACGCCGGGGGCGGTGCTTGGCGTGCTGTCGCTGATCGCGTGGTCGCTCACCGTCGTGGTGATGCTGAAGTACGTCATCGTCATCATGCGCGCCGACAACCGGGGCGAGGGCGGCATTCTCGCGCTGACCGCGCTCGCGCTCCGCAGCGCCAGCCGGCGCGGCCGCCGACACCGGCTCATCCTGGCCGCCGGCCTGGTCGGCGCGGCGCTCTTCTATGGCGACGGCGTGATCACGCCGGCGATCTCGGTGCTGAGCGCGATCGAGGGATTGAAGATCGCCACGCCGCTCTTCGATCCCTACGTCATTCCGCTCACCGTCGTGGTGCTGCTCGGCCTCTTCCTGGTGCAGCGGCGCGGCACCAGCATGGTCGGCGGGTTGTTCGGGCCCGTGATGGTGATCTGGTTCCTGGTGCATCGGCGCCGTCGGTGCCGTCGAGATCTGCATCCAGCCGCGGATCCTCTGGGCGCTCAATCCGCTCTACGGGCTGCGCCTGCTGGCCTCGGATCCCCGGCGCGGGTTCTTCCTGATGGGCGCGGTGGTGCTGGCGGTGACCGGCGCCGAGGCGCTCTATGCGGACATGGGCCATTTCGGTCCGCAGCCGATCAAGCGCGCCTGGATCTATCTCGTGTTTCCCGCGCTGATCCTCAACTACTTCGGCCAGGGCGCGCTGCTGCTGCGCCATCCGGAGGCGCTCGACAATCCCTTCTTCCGCCTGATGCCGGACTGGGCGCTCTATCCCATGGTGGGGCTCGCCACCGCCGCCACCGTGATCGCGTCCCAGGCGGTGATCTCCGGCGCCTTCTCGATGACGCGCCAGGCGATCCAGCTCGGATATCTCCCGCGCCTGCAGATCCGCCACACCTCGGAGGAGGAGCGCGGACAGATCTACGTGCCCAAGGTGAACGTCTTCCTGCTGGTGGCGGTCATAGCACTGGTGCTGGGCTTCAAGTCCTCGGACAATCTCGGCACCGCCTACGGCATCGCCGTCACCGGCACGATGACGCTCACGACGGTGCTTGCCTTCATCTACATGGTGGGGGTGCAGAACTGGAATCCTCTGCTCGCCGTGCTGCTGTTCGGATTCTTCCTCACCGTCGATCTCGCGTTCTTCTGCGCCAATCTCCTGAAGATCGAGGAGGGCGGCTGGTTCCCGCTGCTGATCGCGTCGATCGTCTACGCGACGATGTCGACCTGGATGTACGGCCGCTCCCTGGTGACCGCCGAGCGTCAGCGCAATGCGATGCCGCTCGAGACTTTCCTCGCCACGCTCCGCACCGACCGCACGCGGGCGCCGGGCACCGCCGTGTTCATGACCGGGAATTCCGAGCAGGTGCCGGGCGCGCTGCTGCATAACCTGAAGCACAACAAGTTCCTGCACGAGCGCGTGGTGCTGATGACGGTGCTCACCGAGGACATTCCCCACGTGCCGGACGATCATCGCTTCGACATCAAGCATCTCGAGCACGGCTTCCACACGGTGGTGGTGCATTACGGCTTCATGGACGAGCCCAATATTCCCGCGCGCGCTGGCGCAGCTCCGCCTGATGCAGTTCCGCTTCAACCTGATGGAGACCTCGTTCTTCGTCGGCCGCGAGAAGATCGTCGAGGGCAAGCATTCGCGGCTCTCGCGCTGGCGGCGCTGGCTGTTCTCGTTCATGACCAACAACATGCTGAACGCCACCGAGTTCTTCCGCATCCCCACCAACCGCGTGGTGGAGCTCGGCGGCCAGCTCGAGATCTGAGCCCAGCCAGCATTCTCATCGCGCTCCGCCTATGCATGACCCTCGACCCGTTCTGGGTGTCGCTCGTCGCCAAGATGCTCGTCACCATGTCGGTGGTGATCGCGGCGGCGCTCACCGCCGAGCGCGCCGGCCCTTTTCTCGGCGCCCTCATCGTCTGCCTGCCGGTCTCCGCCGGTCCCAGCTATGTGCTGCTGGCGCTGCAGGCGGACGACCGCTTCATCGCCGCGAGCGCGCTCGCCAGCACCGCCGCGGTCGCAGCCACCGATGTCTTCCTGCTGGCCTATATTTTCCTGGCGCCCCGCACGGGCGTGCTGGCGAGCCTCGGCGGCGGTCTCCTGGTCTGGCTCGCGCTCGCCGCGCCGATGCAGCTCGTGCCCTGGAGCGTCGGCGGCGTGGTGGCGATCAACGCCGCCGTCTTCGCGATCGGGATCTGGCTGACGCGGGGCATCGTCGCCGAGGTACCGGTGCAGCGCGCCCAGCGCCGCTTCACCGATCTGCTTCTGAGCGCCGCCGGCGTCGGGTTGCTGGTGGCCTCGGTTGTGACGCTGAGCGCGCGGCTGGGGCCGACGCTCACCGGCATGGCGGCGCTCTTTCCCGTCACCTTCAGCAGCCTTGCCCTGGTCGTGCATCCGCGCCTCGGCGGCCGGATCGCCGCGGTCACCATGGCGAGCGCGCTCCGCGGCATGGTGGGCTTCGTCCTCGGCCTTCTCGTGCTGCACGCGCTCGCGGTGCCGCTGGGGGCGCCCGCCGCGCTGGTGGCGTCGCTCCTCACCATGCTCGCCTGGTCCGGCGGCCTCATCGTCCTGCGGCGGCGGCAGCTGCGGCACGCCTGAGCCGGAATTCCGCCGCCCGGTGTACAGCGTGGCGCCGCTTTGCCATGATGATCGCCGCCGCGGGAGCCAGCAGGCAAAGACGAGGGAGGACGCCGGTGAAGTCGTCGCTCTTCTATCTTCCCACCATCGGCAGCCGCGCCGAGATCGAGCGCGGGCTCGCCGGCATGCGCAGCGATCTCTATCAGCGCATGCTGCGCGACCTCCTGGAGCAGGTGCGGCTGGCCGACGATCTCGGCTACGACTTCGTGAGCTTCACCGAGCATCACTTCCATATCGAGGGCTTCGAGCTCTCCAACAACCCGGTGCTGCTCGACCTCTTCGTGGGCTTGCAGACCAAGCGCATCCGCGTCGGACAGCTCGGCATCGTGCTGCCGGCCTCCAATCCGATCCGCGTCGCCGAGGACATCGCGATGCTCGACCACATGACCGGCGGGCGCGCCTGCGCCGGCTTCGCGCGCGGATATCAGCGCCGCTGGGTCGACATCATGGCGCAGCAGACCCACGGCATCCACGGCGCGCTGCCGCATCAGCACGACGCCATCGACGCCGCCAACCGCGCCGCCTTCGAGGAATGCTTCCAGATCATCAAGAAAGCCTGGACCGAGCCGATGCTCGCCTACGAGGGCCGCTACTGGAAGATCCCGCCGGGCCCGACGCCCTGGCAGCTCGACGCCACGGACAAATGGGGCGCCGGCGTCGAGAACGGCGATCCTCAAATCCGTCGGCGTGGTGCCGAAGCCGCTGCAGCAGCCGCATCCGCCGATCTTCCAGCCCTTCGCCAGCTCCGAGAACAGCATCCGCTGGTGCGCCAGGGAAGGCGTCACCGCGATCCTGCCGCCGCTGCACCGGACCTACGAGGAACATCTCTACGACGTCTATGCCGAGGTCTCGGGCCGGCCGCGCGGCGAGGGCGTGGGCCTCTTGCGCGACGTCGTCATCGCCGACACCGACGCCGAGGCGATCCGGCTCTGGAAGGACTTCGGGTATTTTTTCCGGCAATGCCTGGTTCGTGCCGTTCGGCTTCCGCAAGGGCGTCGTCGATCCCGTCACCAAGGCGGAGCCGACGCCGGAGGAGGCGATCGAGCTGGGATATGCCCTCGTCGGCACCGTCGACACGGTGACGCGCAGCCTGGAGCGCATCAGGAAGCGCGTCCCCGTCGATTGGCTCTTCTGCTACACCTACAACAGCCTGATCCCGCATCCCGTGCTGATGAAGTCCATCGAGAGTTTCTGGACCAAGGTGATGCCGCGGGTGGCGTGAGCGCGGGCGTTACAAATCCCCGGTCGCCGCGGCGGCGCGCGGCCGCGGCAAGCGCCAGGGCAATTTCTCCCGCGCCTCCAGCAGGCGATAGGAGATCGGTGCCACGATGGCGACCGCCGCCAGGGTGAAGGCGGTGTTCACCAGCCCATAGCCGAGACCGGCGCGCGCGACCAAGTTCGAGATCGGCAGGTGCCAGAGATAGATGCTGTAGCAGATGATGCCGAGGGCCTGCAGCGGCATGAGGGACAGCATCCGGCTCCATCGTCCCGGCATCAGCGCAGCCGCCAGCAGCGCGACGAGGCCGAGATCGAGGAGATCGGTGACCGCGGCGGCGGCGGCCGTCGGCAGCGTGCCGCGGGCGCAGAGATCGAAGAGCAGCCAGGATGCCGCGACCGCCGGAAGCCCGACGCCCAGCAGCAGGGCCGGACGGCCCGGGAGCCGCGCCCCGGCGAACAGCTCCGCGATCGCCATGCCATAGACGAATTCGTCGAGGCGGCCGATCAGCAGCCCGTCGCCGAGCCAGATCGGCCCGGTGAACGCCGCTTCCTGGGAGAGCGCGACGGCGCGCACCGCCAGCGCGACCGGCAGCGTCAGCAGCAGGAGCCGGACCGCGCCGATGCGGCTCGCCACCAGGACCAGCGCCGGAAACGCCAGGCTGAACAGCACCTCGGTGCCGATCGACCAGAGCGCCCAGTTGAGCGGCGGCTGATAGATTTCGCGATCGAAGATATAGGTCCAGCTCAGGATCTCCCGGGCCTGGGCCCAGAACGCCGGCGTCGGCTCGTAGAACACCGCCAGCGTCACCAGCGCCGAGGCGTAGAAGGCAGGCGCCAGGCGGAGCACGCGGCGGCGATAGAACTGGCCGACATCGGCGAGAGTCCGCATTCCGCGCACGCCCTGGGCGTAGGGCAGGAACAGGACGAAGCCCGAGAGAACGAAGAACAGATTGACGCCGGTCCACCAGGAGCTGACGGCCGGGGTCACCACCGGCAGCCAGGCCGCGGGCGTGTGATCGATCAGGGAGGGTTTCGCCAGGTGGTGGAACAGCACCCCGAGAATCGCGACCCCGCGCAGCCCGTTGACCGCCGAGATATGAGTTGAATGCGCTGCGCCCATGAACACCGCGGCCTGGTTTCGCCGCGATGCTACGCGCCGCATTATTTCAGGCACATTACGGCGAAATTCACCAAACCGCACCGGGCCTGAACGACGTGACAATGTCGGAGCCAGGGACCGCACGGTTCACAGAGCGGTGGTTTTTCGTTACGCCTCTAAGGCGGTCGGCGCGCCGGCGGTGGCGCCTTTGGCACGGGAGAGCCTCGATGACATCGAGAGTTGCTGTAATCGGCCTCGGCACCATGGGCTACGGCGCCGCCACGTCGCTGGTGCGGGCGGGCTTCTCCGTGGCGGGCTTCGACGTCCGAGCGGAGGTGCGCGACCGCTTCGCCGCCGCGGGCGGCGTGGCGGCGGCCAGCCCTGCGGAGGCGGCGCACGGCGCCGAGGCACTCTTCATCTTCGTGGTCAACGCGGAGCAGACGAGCGCGGTGCTGTTCGGCGAGGCGGGCGCCGCCCCGGCGCTGGGCAAGGGCGCCGTCGTCGCCTGCTGCGCCACCGTGCCGCCGGCCTCCGCCGAGGAGCTCGGCCGCCGCCTCGACACCGCTGGATTGCTGATGCTCGATGCGCCGGTCTCCGGCGGCGGTGCCAAGGCCGCCACCGGCGAGATGACGGTGATGGCGTCCGGCGCCGATGCTGCCTTCGAGAAGGCCGCGCCCTTCCTCAAGGCGATCGCCACCAAGGTCTATCGCCTCGGCGACCGGCCGGGGCAAGGCTCCAAGGTGAAGATGATCAACCAGCTCCTCGCCGGCGTGCACATCGCCGCCGCCTCCGAGGCGATGGCCTTCGGCATCCGCAACGGCATCGATCCCGGGACGCTCTACGAGGTGATCTCGAACTCCGCCGGTTCCTCCTGGATGTTCCAGAACCGCGTGCCGCACATTCTCGCGGGCGACTACGCGCCGAAGTCGGCGGTCGACATCTTCGTCAAGGATCTCGGCATCGTGCTCGAGACCGGCAAGGCCCTCACATTTCCCCTGCCGGTCGCCGCCACCGCCCATCAGCTCTTCCTCGCCGCCAGCGCCAAGGGCCTCGGCCGCGAGGACGACAGCGCTGTCGTGAAGGTCTATGCGGATCAGGCCGGGCTGAAGCTGCCTCCTAAGAAAGCCTGAGCGCTCCACCGGTAGGGGCGCAGCGCTCTAGGGGAGCTCCCCCGCGAGCCTCGACAGATAGTCCGCCAGATCCGACAAGGAAGCGGGCTCAGCGAGCCGCCCTTCCTCCAGCACCGACCTCTCCGTCTCGATCTCGGCCGGCGGTGGCCGGTTCAGGCGGCGCAGCAGCTCGTTCCGCAAGGCCATGCCTTCCGCCTTGAACTGCTCGGCAAATCTCTGCTCGTAGTGCGCCTGAATCCGATCGAGCTCGCTTTCCTGGTCTTGAATGCTGTCGTTGTGGGCGATGTCGAGGCGATCCACCTCGTAGGCCGCGCCGAGCGCCCGGAGCCGGACATCAAACGCGTCGACCTCCGCCCGCAATTGCTCCCGTGTGGATCCCGCCAGGGAGGGTAGCGCCAGGCTGTTCGCTGCCGCGCCGCCGGCCGCCATGACGCTGGAGACGTGCACGCTCCAGACGAGCAAAAGCGCCACGGGGATGGCGACGCACCATCGCGCGCGCCTCGGCATCCGCGATCCGGATTTTCGGGCCGTCATCGCGGAAATTCTGCGGTGAATTCCGGAATTCGGCAATCGCGGCGCGTTTCAATCGCGACCGAGCGCGCGCCGGAGCCGCTCGGCATCCTCGGCCGCGCGCTCGACCGGCGTGTTGGCGAAGCCGAGCAGCAGACCCGGCGGCTGGTGGCCGGCGCCGGCGCAGAGCGAGAGCGGGCTCGGCGCCAGGCCCGCCGCCTCCGCCCGCGCCACCAGCTCGGTATCGCGCCGCCGTCCCCGGGGCAGTGCCAGCAGATGCATGCCGCCCGCCTGCAGCTCGATGCGGAGGCGATCGCCGAAGCGGCGGCCGAGCGCGGCCGCCAGCGCCGCGCGCCGCTCGGCGTAGAGCGCGCGCATGCGGCGGATGTGGACCGCGAAGTGTCCCTCGGCGATGAAGTCGGCGGCCGCCGCCTGCGGCAGCAGCGCCGGCGCCGGCGCCAGGTGCCGTGCGATGTCGGTGAAGCGCGCGATCTCGCCGTCGGGCACCACGAGGTATCCGAGCCGGAGGCTCGGCAGCAGCACCTTGCTGAAAGTGCCGACATAGAGCACGCGGCCGTCGCGATCGAGACTCTTGAGGGCGGGAAGCGGCGGGCCGCGATAGCGGAACTCGCCGTCGTAGTCGTCCTCGACGATCCACGCCCGCGCCCGCCCGGCCCAGGCGAGGAGTTCGAGCCGCCGCGCGAGGCTGAGGGTCACGCCGAGCGGGCTCTGATGCGATGGCGTCACCACCGCGAGCCGCGCCGCGGGCGCCCGGCGAATGCCGTCCCGCACCACGATCCCCTCGCCGTCGACGGGCACGTAGGCGGGCCGCGATCCCGCGGCGATCACACCGCGACGGGTCATGAAATAGCCGGGCTCCTCCAGCCAGACGCGCTCGCCCCGGCGCAGCAACGTGTGCGCGATGAGGCCGAGCGCGCCCTGGAAGCCGGCGGTGACGAGGATATTCTCCGCCGTGGTGGTGATGCCGCGGGCGACGCCGAGATATGTGGCGATCTCCTGGCGGAGCCGCAGAAGCCCGGCGCCCTCGGGGAGGTACTCGCTCGGCACCGCGCGGCCGTGGCGCGCGACGATCCGTGCCCAGGTCTTGCGCGGAAACGCATCGAGGGCCGGCAGCCCCATCTGGAACGGCCGCACGCGGTCCGGCAGCGCCGGCGACGCGATCGCCGGCGCCGCCCGCTCCGGCGGGCGCGGCCGGAGCGCCTGCAGCGCCCGCCGGTCGAGGCCCGGATCCACCACGGTGCCGGCGGCGCCGCGGGTCACCACATAGCCCTCGTTCGCCAGCAGGCCGTAGGCGGCATCGACGGTGCCGCGGGCGAGCCCGAGCTGCGCCGCCAGGCTCCGCGCCGAGGGCAGCCGCGCGCCGAGGCCGAGGCTGCCGCCCAGGATCGCCTGGCGGAAGCGCTCGTAGATCTCGCGATAGGCGGGCTGGCGCCGGTTGAGCGCGATCGCCGCCGCCGGGGTGGCTTGCCGTGCCATGGAATGGCCCAATCAATTCCGTCGATCTTGGCTCTGTCGCCTGGGCCAAGCAAGGCGCATCCTCAAGCTCGTCCTCACTGTCTGGCACGGGAGACCGGGAAATGGAGAAGCGTCTCGACTATCACAAGGTGGCGCCCCAGGCGCAGCAGGCGATGCGGCACCTCTATGGCTATGTGAAGGAGTGCGGCCTCGACATCGCCCTCATCGACATGGTCTGGCTCCGCATCTCCCAGATCAACGGCTGCGCCTATTGCGTCGACCTGCACTATCGCGACGCGCTCGCCAAGGGCGTGGCCGCCCGCAAGCTCAACTCCGTCGTCACATGGGAGGAGACCGATTTCTTCAACCCGCGGGAGCGCGCGGCGCTGGCCTGGGCGGAGAGCCTGACGCTGGTGGCGGCGACCCGGGCGCCCGATCCCGTCTACCGCGCCGCCCACGAGCAGTTCACCGACAAGGAGCTCGTCGATCTCACCTACGCGATCGCGCTGATGAACCTGCTCAACCGCCTGGGCGTCGGGTTCCGCCTGTCGCCCGACGTGAAGCCGGAGGAGCGCGGCGGATGAGCGCGGTCCCCGCGCGCCGCCCGCTCGCCGCCGGCATCGCCGCCGCCGGCGCTGGCCTCGCGCTTCTGGCGCTGCTGCTGGGCGGCGGCTTCCGCGCGCCGCATCTGCACGGGTTCTCGGTGCCGGGCATGGCGAGTCTGGCGCAGCGACCGGCGACCAAAAGCACGGTCATCTCCTCGCACGCGATCCCCGACGTCAAAGGCAAGCAGATGACCGCGGTCGTGGTGGATTTCCCGCCCGGCGCCTATTCGCCGGAGCATCACCACGAGGGCTCGCTCACGGTCTATGTGCTGAAAGGAACGATCCGTTCCCAGCTCGCCGGCGAGGCGCCGCAGATCTATACCGTCGGCCAGAGCTTCTTCGAGCCGCTGGGCGCCACGCATCTCTTCGCCGAGAACATGAGCACGACCGAGGACGCAAGGATCCTCGCCGTCTTCGTCCACGACCAGGGCGCGAAGCTCACGGTCTATCACTGAGCTCGGCGCCCAACCGATCGGAAGCCGTTCACTCGCCGAGGCGGGCGAAGACGAAGAGCAGCATGTCCACGTGCTCGCCGTCCTGGGCGAGCGGGAAGATCATACGCTCGTAGGCGACGTGATCGCGTCCGGGCGTCGCCACCATGCCGCGCCGGTATTGCGGCTGGCGGTCGCGCAGGATCTCCCCGTAGGCGCGCATGATCTCCGCGCCCTCCTCGCCGATCAGCACCGCCTCGACGAATTTGCCGGTGGCGTCCTGGCCCTGGATCGCCACCACGTCGGTGCCCACCAGCCGGATCCGATAGCGCGGCTCGCCGCCAGCCTCGGGGATGACGTCGACGAGCATCAAATGGGGTAGAAGGTCCGGGATCTCCAAGGGATCGATGTGCTGGCGACCGGCCAGCTTGCCCGGCGGGGCCTTGGCGGCGAGATACTCGGCCAAGCGCCGGAAGCGAGGATGACCATCGACCCGTGAATCCGCTTGCATTGCTCCCTTTGGCAGCCTCTCCGCGCGCTGCGTAAACGCATTCCACCGTGGGAGTCCTGAGGTGTCCTTGACGCAGATCAAGGCGCGCGCGGTCGTGATCGAGATGATGGCGCGAGCATGGCGCCGGCAGTCGACGTCTCATCGTGGCATCCTGCGCTGCAGGAACTCTATCGCTATTGGTGCGCGATCCATCCCGGCGACGCGCTGCCGGGCCGGCAGCATCTCGACCCCGTCGACCTCTGCAGGTTCCTGCCGCGCGTGTGGCTGCTCGACGTGCAGCGGGAGCCGTTCCGGCTGCGCTATCGTCTGGTGGGAACGCACATCTGCGAGATGGCCGGCCGGGAGCTGACCGGCCAGTGGCTGGACGAAGCGCATCCCGCGGCCAAGCTCGATCCCAGCATCTTCGGCCGGTTCCAGCAGGTGGCCGCCACCGGCCTGCCGATCCGGCGCCGCGGCAAGCCCAAGCTGTTCCTCCGGCACAAGGCCGATTTCACCGAGATCGAGAACGCGGTCTTCCCGCTGGCGAGCGACGGCAAGACCGTCGACATGATCCTCGCCTACACGATCTTCTACGGGGTCGACGGCAAGGAGATCTGAGTCCGGCGTCGCTCCAATGGCGCCACGGTCAGCGGCACTGTTCCGCCGCCGCCGTCTTCCGGCGCTGCCGGTGCCACGCCGCGCCCAGCAGCCCGGCGCCGAGGAGCGCGAGGCTCGAGGGCTCCGGCACCGTCTGCAGCGTGCCGTCGACCTCGACGGCGAAGGAACCTCCAAAGACGCGGGGAAACAGCGTGGTGCCGCCGAGAGGACCGCCGGTTTCCGCCGAGCCTCCGGTACCGATGCCGGATTGAATGATGGATTGATAAGGCGTGCCCGTGCCGTCGTCGTGGAACAGGACGAAATAGGATCCCGGACCCAGCACGAAATCGGTCACGTTGAGATCCATGACGTAGAAGAAGTTATGCGTTCCGCCGTGGCCAATGACGGTGTTCTGCAGGTCGCCGCTGGCGACCGGCGCTCCCGTCGGAAGGCTGGAGCTGCTGGCGGCGTAGATCCGAAAGGAATAGTTGTCGATCTGATTGAGCTGCGCGAGGAAGCGCAAGTCCGTGACCGTCGCCGGACCGGCCAGCGCGAACTCGCCGCCCAGATACTGGGACGCGCCGCCGCCGCTGAGGCTGGGAAAAGCGACATCGTAGCCCTGGTCGAAGGTGGAGCTGGCGCCGGCGCCGCCGTCGGTGAGGTCGAAGTTGTTGTAAAGAACACCGGCACTGGCGGCTGTAGCACTCGCGACAAGCGCAATGCCCGCCGCGAGGATACGCACGAGGAAATTGCAGCCGGCGCAATTCCTGCGAATACCGAGATCGAGGTCGCGCGACAATTCAACTTCAAGATGCGAGCTGTTGCCCATTTCCAAAATGCCCTTGGTTCAGAATTTCCCCAGGGCTGACATTGCAATGGAAGTGCCAGCTCCGTCCGCGATTGAATTCAATGAGATGTCGACGCCGTGCGCCTCGATATCGCGCGCGCCGTAAGATCGGCCGACAATTCGCCGCCGGACTGCTGCGGAAGCCGCCCCGCTTACATCATCCGCCGAGCGCGATCCGTCGATAGCTGAGCGCTTCCGCGACATGGAGGCGCCGCACGTGCTCGGCGCCGTCGAGATCGGCGAGGGTGCGGGAGACGCGGAGCACGCGGTGATATCCGCGCGCCGAGAGCTTGAGGCGCTCGGCGGCATCGAGAAGAAGTTTCTTCCCCTCCGCATCGGGGGTGGCGATCTCGTCGAGGAGCTGGCCGTCGGCCTCCGCGTTGGTACGGATGCGGCGGTCGGGCGGAGTGCTGCGAAGCGCTGCATTTGACGCGCGCGCGCCTTGGCGATGCGCGCCGCGACCTCGGCGCTCCCCTCCGCCGGCGGCGGCAGGGAGAGATCGGCGGCTTTCACGGCGGGGACGTCGATATGGAGGTCGATGCGGTCGAAGAGCGGGCCGGAGATCTTCGACTGGTAATCCTGCGCACACCGCGGCGCGCGGCCGCACCCAAGTGCGGCATCGTCAAGGTGCCCGCAGCGGCATAGACGCGTTGCCTTCCTGCCATTTGTAAGCCTCTGTCTGAAAACGGAACGGCCCAGGCCCTACCCCCAGCATCCGTCCACTCTGGGAGAGCACCTCAGGAAGCGACGCATTCGAAGCGGGCCTCTACCAGCGACAGGTCGCCGCCAGATTAGGAGTGATGCTCAACTCGGTCTTGAGTTGGGAGAAGGACCGGAAGGCGCCGGAGGCTCGTTACTGGCCGAAGATCATCACCTTCCTGGGGTTGACCCACACCCGGTGCCGAAGACCCTGGGAGAGCGACTACAGGCCAAGTACCGCGGGCTAGGGCTATCCCGTCGGGAAGCCTCTCGGCGCCTTGGGATGGATGAGAATACGCTGGAGGCTTACGAAACGGGGAAGTGGCCGCCGACCAAAGACCGCACCCGCGGACTGATCGAGCGCTTCCTCTCAGGCTCATAACCTGAAGGTCAGAGGTTCAAATCCTCTCCCCGCAACCAGCCTCTAAGACACTGTTCCAAATACAAAAGCCCGCCTCGCCCAGGCGGGCTTTTTGCTGCCCGCGCAACCGCCGTGGAAGCACGGTGGAGACACACAAAATCACGAAAGTCGACGCATGCCGACTTGACCGTCGACCAAGCGCCAATGTTTCTTGCCGTCCAGAGGTCAGAGGGATCTGTGGAAATGCGCAAGTCCAAAGTCTATCGCGTGATGATCGGTTCCTCCATCCGATCTCGCTGATGAGCGCCAGCGGCGACTGATGCAGTTATCCGGAGATTCCATCGAACACCTATGACGTAGTCGTGTGCGAGCAGGTTCTGGAGCATGTGCCGGATCTCGACCGCGCGCTCGACACGCTCGTGCGGATAGTGAAACCCGGCGGCAGATTGGCGCTTGGTGTTCCGGTCTTCCTGCCACCCCTGCACCTCGCCCGATTGCATGTCGTTCCTCACGTGGATCGACTTCTTGGGCGTCAAGAGGAACGTGGTCACGTACAGGCGTTTTCGCTGCATTCGTTTTTGAGCGAGCTCGCCGCACGTCGCGATTTGAAGTTGAAGTCGGTCAGGGGCTTTGACCTGAGCCCCTAAAACTCCTCCAGATTTGGGTAGAGTCCGTCGCCAGAAGGAGACGGACGATGAAGGTCATCGCGGTTCAACGAAGAACAGATCATCGCGATCCTGCGGGAGCAGGAGGCCGGGGCGAAGACGGCGGATGTTTGCCGCAAGCACGGGATCAGCGGCGCGACCTTCTACAAGTGGAAGTCGAAGTTCGGCGGGATGGACGTGTCGGACGCCCGGCGGCTGAAGACGCTCGAGGACGAGAACGCGAAGCTGAAGAAGCTGCTGGCCGAGGCGATGCTCGACAACGCCATGCTGAAGGACATCGCTTCAAAAAAATGGTGACGCCCGTCGCCAGACGAGAGGCCGTGGCTCACCTCTGCCAGGTCTATCGAGGTGAGCCAGCGGCGGGCGTGCGCGGTGATCGGAGCCGACCGAACCTCGGTCCGTTACCGAGCCGGAGGCCGGACGATGGCGCGATCCGTGCCCGGCTGCGGGAGCTGGCCGCGGCCCGCCGGCGCTTCGGCTATCGCCGTCTGCACATCCTGCTGCGCCGGGAGGGGACGCACATGAACCACAAGAAGCTGCGGCGGCTCTATGCCGAGGAACGGCTCCAGGTCCGCCGCCGCGGCGGGCGCAAGCGGGCGCTCGGCACCAGGGCGCCGATGACGATCCCGCAAGGACCGAACCAGCGCTGGTCGCTGGACTTCGTGAGCGACACGCTGACCGACAGCCGGCGGTTCAGAATCCTGGCCGTGGTCGACGACTTCACCCGCGAATGCCTCTGCCTGGTGGCCGACACCTCGCTCTCCGGCCTGCGGGTCGCGCGCGAGCTCGACACGATCATCGCCGAGCGCGGCCGGCCCGCGATGTGCGTCTCCGACAACGGCACCGAGCTCACCAGCATGGCGATCCTGCGCTGGTCCCAGGAGACCCAGATCGAATGGCACTACATCGCGCCGGGCAAGCCCACCCAGAACGCCTTCGTCGAAAGCTTCAATGGCCGGCTGCGCGACGAGCTGCTGAACGAGACCCTGTTCAGCTCGCTCGCTCACGCCCGCGCAGCCTTGGCGGATTGGAAGGACGACTACAACACCGTCAGGCCGCACAGCGCCATCGGCAATCTGCCGCCGGCCACTCTATGCCAAGCTCAGCGTTCCCGCGATGCAACGGGACGGGACGCTGCGCTCGCTTGGGGGCTCCGCGCCCCGTCCCGTTGCGCCACCGAGCCCGATAGGCTCAAATGACGAACGGACTCTACTTATCGCTGGATGAAAGAAGGGGCTCAGGTCAGCTTTCGCGTGATCTCGGGCGGCATTTTGCGCCCGCTGGAGAACTATCAGTGGTGGTGGAAATTCAATCGTTGGATGGGCGAGAAACTGCCAGCGGCGTGCATGAGAAACTCAAGTTGTCCTGGAGAAATCGGAGAGTTCCGGCTGGCGGAACGGAGGGATCGCAATGGAGGATGGGGCACGCGGTCTGTACCAGGAGGCAACACCCGCCGAAGGCGTTCGCTATGCGCGAGTGCGGTTTGATGATGGTTCTGAGCTCGACATAGTGGAGGCGCTATACCGAGAGAACGGCTACGAGCCGGACTTTGACGGACTGCCGTCAAAGCGAGGACTATGAAGCTCAAATGAACACCCAGAGGCGGGTGTGAGATGGATCACCTCACCCCGGACGTGCCGCCGACCGCCGAGAGTGGATTGTGAAAGCGTGCGGCCGTGTACCACACCTCGGAGCCGCCTATGTCCGGTTCGGGTCTTGGCTGTGTGAAAACCATTCTGCAAGTCGCTCGAGCGCAAGATTGGTTCAAACAGAATGCCGCTCGCGCATCAAGGATTCGATCGGGTCGCAAGTTCAATTCTTTTGTTACGTGCTGGCGACTGCTTTGAGGGTTTTTACACAGCCAGGGTCATCAATGGCGGTCGCGACCATATCCGCGCTTCTCCAGGTCAACCTTCGACAGCGGACGTTCTAGCTAACCGCCTCTCAGATCGCTCGGTTCTGTGAGTAGACTTTGTGCTAGAAACAACGGTTACAAACGAAATGCAATCTCTCCTTCGCGCGAGCGACGCTCTTTTGAAATTTTCGGCGCAAGTCATTGACGGCCGCCGAAATAGCCTCGCTCTCACACCTGCCGGCCGGCGCCTCCACAATAAGGGCATGCCGTTGGCCCGAGAGCGGGAGCACCGGCTTCTGTCGGGTCTGACGCCCGCCGAGCAGGAGAAATTCAGAGACATTCTGAGGAGGACACATGCAAAGCTGGACTACGTCGCTGCATTCCGTGTCACGTCCAAAGAAGACACCTGAAGAAGTCGGCGGCACGCAACGATCCCATTGCATCCGGAGATGTTTTGGACCCGGATTGAAAGCCGTGGTCTTTAAGATAAAGTTCTATCCAGCTTTGGATTGCGGTACGGCTCGCTCTTCAAATCTCTGCGCCGCCAATTCCGGAACAGCTTAACGCTGCTCAGATCGTAGTGCTGCACGATCAGCTCCGCGGCGAGCTTCCGATCCCGTTCGCTTTTGTGTGGCAGCTTCTTTCCGCGCCCTATCTGTATCGGCGGACGGATCAACACCTATCTCGCGTCCGACGAAGCCGCGTTTCGTAACAGGTCAGGTGATATCGCCTAATGGCGGAGCGAGCATAGTCGGCGTGTGATGCCCGAGCCCGTACTCGCGGGCGACGCGCTTTGTGGTGCGAGATTGATTTGACGGGCGCCGTTTCGACAGAGCGTTCAATGTTGCGTACTTGGCCCATCATTAGCGTCTTGCCATTCCTGCATGGCGTGTTGCAGAGCTTCGATCAAAGGACGCACCTTCGGCCGCCCGGCCACAAGTTCGAAGCAGCGCCTGACCGCAGGAAAGGCATTGGTCACATCGCGGGTCGTCTCAAGACCGTAGGCCGCCCACATGGTCATATGCAGATCGACGAGGCTGAAACGGTTGCCGAGATGATACGGTCCATTCCGCTCGAGATAGCGGTCGAGAACCGACCAGCGGTCAAAGGCTTCCGCGCGCGCCTTCTCCCTGATCGCTTTGGCGTGATTGGGATCCGTGGAATACCGATGCGGTCTGTAGAAGCGTGACGTCGGCGGCTGAATGTCGTTGGTATGGTAGAATAGCTTGCAGAAGAAGAGGCCGCGCCGAGGGTCGCCTGGGCGTGGAATGAGGTCGTCAAGCTCGTGACGCTCCGCCAGATAGACCATCATGGCTGCGGCCTCATGCAACACTTCGCCTTCGGGGGTAATCAAAGTCGGGATGTAACCGGCGGGGTTGAGCGTGAGGTATTTCGGTGTGCGATGCTCACCCTTCAACTCGTCCACGATTTTCAGCTCGTACGGGATTGCTCCTTCCTCCAAGACCATCAGTGGACCCAGTGCTCGGGTCACGCCACCACCATAGAGAACATACATCTCAAGCCTCCGCCACTCGGCCGCGCGAGCGTGTCTTGCCGACCGGCCAATCATTAAGCCATTTCGATGCGATCCGTACAATCACGGACGTGCAGTTCACGGAGCGAGGCGATTATTCTAAAGGGAGCGATCGCTCTCCGAGATCCTCTGCGATCATGACGAGGTATCCATCCGGATCTTGGACAAAAATCTCGTGGCTGCCGCCTTTGCGATCGCCATGTCGGCGCCAACCGCAGCTGTCCACATGCTCCCTCGAGCCGAGAGGTCGCAGCGGCAGGATTCGAACCTGCAACCTCCACGCCCATGCCGACACCCTGCGGTGCCGGCATGCAGACCCAATGGGGCAACCTCTGGCAAACGTCCTTTCTTTTTTTTTCTCGGCGGGAATGGAGATCGCGGCTTTCGCCTCTTGAACCGGAGAGGCATGCGGGGCCGGCGTCCCTACTTCACGTTTGGTGGGTCTCGGCAGTTCAGCGTCCCCTAGTGGGCTTCGGCTGGCTGGCTCCGGCGCAGGAGACGGCAGTATGGGCTTGGGCACGGAGGCTCTGGCTAGTTGCGAACAATTCGCACTATTGATTGCAATTGCAAATGAGTTGCATTAACGTCCTCATCGTAGGCTTCCGAAGGTGTTGGGGCTCGTCAAGCGAGGGTACATTTTTATGTCGGGTTACCGGTTTGTTTTAGTTGGCGAAAAAGAACTTTTGCGAGCCGGTCTGAGACGTCTTGCACTGGTTACAATTTGCATCGCTACCCCCCTCTGGTTCGGATCAGCTTCCGCAGCGCCACCTCCCGTCTCGGTGCCCACGGAGCCCGATGCGTTTGCGCAGGGCCAGTCCCAAGGCGGACCCTTCGGTTTCCTGAGCGGGATCTCCCGAAGCAACTATCTGCTCGGTGATATGTGGGGCCTGCGCACATTCCTCAGCCGTTACGGAATGTCTTTTGCCTTGCAGGAAACGAGCGAGGTTCTTGGCAACGCCAGTGGAGGCGTGAAACAGGGATTCGAATATGACGGTCTGACCCAGATGGTGCTGCAACTCGATACGCAGCGGGCTTTCGGCTGGTATGGCGGCACCTTTAACGCCAGCGCTTTGCAAATTCATGGACGCAATCTAAGCGCCGATAACCTCGCGACGCTGCAAACCGCGAGCGGCATCGAGGCGGATCGGGCAACGCGTCTCTGGGAACTCTGGTATCAGCAGAAGTTTCTCAAAGAGGACCAGGCTCGACATCAGGATCGGTCAGCAAAGCCTCGACCAGGAATTCATGGTGAGCCAGAACGCGAGCTACTTCGTCAATACCATGTTCGGCTGGCCGATGCTCCCCTCTGCCGATCTACCCGGCGGCGGCCCGGCCTATCCGCTCTCGGCACTCGGTGTTTCGCTTGCGGGCATGCCCGATTAATTAACTCACCGTGCTGGCGGGTGTGTTCAATGGCAGTCCCGTATCGAACAATAGCGGCGATCCGCAGAAGCAGAACGCATCTGGCACGAGCTTTCCCGCTGAATGGCGGTGTGCTAGCCATTGCCGAAATTCAATATCGCCTATCCATCGCTTGGCACGATGGTCAGGGCCGATCAGGCGGAACCGCTGGCGTGTCTCTACAAGCTCGGCATTTGGTACGACACGGAACGCTTCGCGGACTTGCGCTTCGATAATACGGGCCGCTCCCTCGCTGATCCCACAAGCACCGGTGTTCCTCAGAGCCATCGCGGTGACTACGCCATCTATGCCGTCGCGGATCAGATGGTCTGGCGCTCCTTCGAGGAGCCCGACAGGACCATAAATGTATTTCTTCGGCTGCCATGGGCACGCCTCAGGGCGATCGCAATCTGATCAGCTTCAGCCTCAATGCCAAGCTCACCTTCCATGAGCCGTTCCTGCACCGCGACGACGATACGTTCGGCATCGGCATGGGCTACGCCAGGGTCGGCAGCCACGCCAGCGCACGGTCTGCACCGTGTAGCGGCGTCGACCGAGATCGGTGATTTTACCGTCCTCTGGAATTCCTTCTGTAGCTTCAGAAGGAGGTGAGTGTGACGGACGGGGAGATCATCGCGCGGGTCGAGCGGCGGTGGAAGTGGACGGCCCAGGAGAAGGCAGCGTTGCTTGCCGAGGTGGAGGTCGAAGGCGGCAAGGTGGCGGTCGTCGCGCGGCGTCACGGGATTTCGGACAGCCTGCTCTATAACTGGCGGTCGGCATGGAATACACAAAGCTCAAGCAGTTCGCATCGACGTCTGCATCGGATGATCAGAGCCGCGGCTCCAAGCTTTTTTGACGCGGACGCCAGAATATTTGGGAAGGAGCGATCATCAGTATGGCTGAGTGCCGCTGCTACTTGTTTGGCGCGCACAACTCGTCTTTCGGCGTATCAAGGTCTTTTGAGATCTGCCGAAAGCTTTCACGCCGAAGCGGATGACAGAGGCGCGAACGGCGGCGGACACCATGTATCGGCGGCGACGCAACCAGATCCACGGTTTTGAGGTTTGGCAGGCCAATAAGCTCGTTTATCGCCCACGCCGCAGCCAGCCGGCGCGAGCTAAGTTTCGAGCTCACCACTTTAACCCTGAGAGAAGGAGAGCAGGTGCCGCCATGCCCTTCCGAGGGCAGGCAACGAAAACCTGAAGAGGTCCATCGACATTCCGCATCGGCTTCTCTCGAGGAGGATGTCAGCCCAAGTTTGCCAGGGCGCGGGGGTGTCGAGGTTGCTGACGGTTGTGTCGTAGGAGGGTTGAGAAGAGGCTGCGACCCTCCGACGATAGACATTGAGATGATGCCAGCCGTCCAGGCTCCGGAGTAGGTCGAATGAGAGAAGGAGAATTCCGTAGGCCATTGCCGGCAGTGAACCATCGGTTGCCGATTTGCTTTCGGATCCGATCGCGCAAACTCTCATGCGGGCCGATGGCGTCATGGTGAAAGACGTTGTCGCAGTAATTCGCGGTCTCAACCGCCGTCCAGAACCATCGCAATTTGACCAACCAATCCGGCCAGCGCCTGCGTCGGCACTTCGGCAGGGAGAGACATGCGAGGAATAAGCACCACCTTGCGTTGCACCGCCATGCTCAACATGAGCGCGAGGACTGCGACAAAGAGACCTGCACATTTGGCATCACCAGACCTCCGCGAAGCGTCTTCGAAGCAGTCGTTCGTAGAAGCGGAGATATATATGATTGGTCGGGAGGCATCGTGTTTTGCGATGCGGGCTCGGAACTCGGCAGGCCCTTTCGCTTGCGGAAAGCGGCGCACCTCCCTGCGAGCCTAAAAAAAGAAGTCTGACGCTCGTTCCGAACCAGAAGCTTGATCTGGGTCAAAGCTGGCGCCTGCTAAACATCATAAGTATTAACGTATAGGTGGCGTCTGGCGCTTAAACTGCCGGCGACGTCCGGAGAAGGAGAAGGTTCGATGATATTCATAGATCTGGCGTTCCTAGTTTCCGCGATGGCCTTCGTGGCGGCAATCACCGCTCTCAATATCGCCGCCGCCAACGCCGCAGCCGTTGCCCGGTCGAAACGGTCGGAGGTATTCGGTCATGACGACAGGAACCATCAAGGCACCTCCGCCCGCTGTATCGGTCCGCCGCGCGCCAGTGCCAACTCGGAGCAAGCGTCGCCTGAGGTGCAATCGAATAAATCCGCTGAATTTGCGGGATGGCCGCTCTCCTGGTGGACCCAAGCGACGACCGATCTGCTGCGGACCTGGGGGCAGTTTTCACAGCTCGGTCTGCAGCCCGCAGCCGGCCAGCGATCCGTGACGGCGACGAAGCCTGCGACGCAGGTGCCCGTCGCGCGCACCGAGGTCGATCCGCCGACCAGCGGCGACCGGCTGTTTCATGCCACCATGGGCCGGTTTACGGCTGGCGTCTCGCCGGCCAGCCTCGGCCTCGCTTACGCCGACTGGGCGTTCCATCTCGCGGCGTCGCCCGGCAAATGGCAGCTGCTGCTGGAGAAGGCCGTGCGCAAGGCGGTTCGTCTGATGACCTATGCGGTGCAGGCCTGCAGCGACCCCGACTGTCCGTGCTGCATCGAACCGCTGCCGCAGGATCACCGCTTCCGCAGCGAGGCGTGGCAGCGTTGGCCGTTCAATTTGATCTACCAGGGATTCCTCCTGAATCAACAATGGTGGCACAACGCGACGACCGGCATCGGCGGTGTGTCGGCCCACCACGAGCAAGTCGTCTCCTTCGTCACGAGACAGCTGCTCGACGCCGTCTCACCGGTCAATTTCATCGCGACAAATCCCGAAGTTCTCGAGACGACGTTCCGCGAAGGCGGGCAGAACCTCGTCCACGGCGCCATGAATCTCTTCGCGGATTGGGAGCGCGCGGTGGGCGGCAAACCGCCGCTTGGAGCCGAGGCGTTCCAGCCGGGCCAGACCGTTGCCGTCACAAAGGGCCAGGTGGTCTACCGCAACCGGCTGATCGAGCTGATCCAGTATGCGCCGGCGACCGACCAAGTCTATGGCGAGCCGATACTCATCGTGCCGGCATGGATCATGAAGTACTACATCCTCGATCTCTCGCCCGCCAATTCGCTGGTGAACTACCTGGTCGGGCGCGGCCACACGGTGTTCATGATCTCCTGGCACAATCCGACAGCCGAAGATCGCGACCTCGGCATGGATGATTATCTGCGTCTCGGCGTGCTGGACGCGCTGAAGGCGGTGCGGACGATCGTGCCGGAGCGCAAGGTGAACGCGCTCGGCTACTGTCTGGGCGGCACGCTGCTGTCGATCGCTGCGGCTTTCCTGGCGCGGGAGGGTGAGGCCGCGCTCAATTCGGTGACGCTCCTGGCCGCGCAGACCGACTTCACCGAGGCGGGCGAGCTGATGCTGTTCATCGACGACAGCCAGCTCAATTATCTCGAAGACATCATGTGGGACCAGGGCTATCTCGATACCAAGCAGATGGCCGGTGTGTTCCAGATCCTGCGATCCAACGACCTTATCTGGTCGCGCATGGTGCAGGAATATCTGATGGGCCAGCACGCGCTCATGATCGACATCGACCTTATGGCCTGGAACGCCGATACAACGCGCATGCCCTACCGCATGCATAGCGAGTATCTGCGCCGCCTCTTCCTCAACAACGACCTGTTCGAAGGGCGGTATCAGGTGGACGGCCGACCGGTCGTGCTGAGCGACATCCGCGCGCCGATATTTGCGGTAACGACGGAAGCGGACCACGTCGCGCCATGGCGCTCGGTCTACAAGATCAACCTCGTGAGCGACACGGACGTCACCTTCGTCCTGACCAGCGGCGGCCACAATGCGGGCATCATCAGCGAGCCCGGTCACAAGCACCGGCACTTCCGGATCTCTCACCGGTCGTCAGGCGAGACGTATATCGATCCTGACACCTGGTATCTGAATAATCCCAGTACCGATGGTTCGTGGTGGCCGGTCTGGGCCGAATGGCTGGAGAGCAAATCCGCCGGACGTGCCGCGCCGCCCCCGCTCGGGGCGCCCGATAAGGGCTATCCGCCGCTCGGCGCGGCGCCAGGGCAGTACGTTTTCGAACGCTAAGCGAGACTGCACGAGGTGCGACCCGCCATCGGATCGCGCAATGCCCGCGGCGGTCGTCAGAGCGCCGCGTGAGGCAAAAGAAAGCCGGACAGCACTCGACGAAGCCGGACGCGATCTGAACGGCGACCGGTCAGCTTCGAGGCTACGCAGCGCCTCACGCAATAGAGCCCGAACGCCGCATCGGATCGAGGAGAATGTCATGAACACGCTGAGCGGCAAAAAGGGCCTTATTATCGGCATCGCCAACGAGCACAGTCTTGCCTATGGCTGCGCCCGACACTTCCGCGCCGAGGGCGCTGAGCTCGCGATCACCTATCTCAATGCCAAGGCGGAGCCCTATGTGCGTCCGCTGGCGGCAACGCTGCAGAGCGAGATCTTCATGCCATGCGATGTCACGGTGCCGGGCCAGCTCGAGGCCGTTTACGAGCGCATCGCGAAGGACTGGGGCCGCCTCGATTTTGTGCAGCACTCGATCGCTTATGCTCGCAAGGAAGATCTGCACGGACGGATCACCGACTGCTCGGCCGAAGGTTCGCCGTCGCCATGGCGGTGTCCGTGCATTCCTTCCTGCGGATGGCCAAGCTCAGCGAACCGCTGATGACGGCGGGCGGTTGCTTGCTTGCGATGAGCTATTACGGCGCCGACAAAGCGATCGCGCATTACAACGTCATGGGCCCGGTGAAGGCAGCGCTGGAGGCCGCGGTTCGCTACATGGCCCTCGAACTCGGGCTGGCGGGAATCCGCGTCAATGCACTCTCGCCGGGTCCGGTAAAAACCCGCGCGGCCTCCGGCATCGAGCATTTCGACGAGCTGCTGGAGCGGGCAGTCCGCGAAGCACCCGAGCACAGGCTGGTGACGCTCGACGACGTTGGCGCCTATGCCGCCTTCCTGGTCAGCGACGCCGCGAAGGCGATTACCGGAACCATCGCCTACGTCGATGCCGGCTATCACGTCGTGGGTTGAAGCAGGAGACGGTCATGTCCTTGATCGAGAACCGGACCTTCGACGAGATCCAGATCGGCGAGTCGGCGAGCCTGTCGCGCACGCTGACCAGGAAGGACATCGAGCTGTTCGCCATCATGTCCGGCGACGTGAACCCGGCCCACGTGGACGAAGAGTTCGCCCGCAGCGACATGTTCCACAAGATCATCGCTCAGGGCATGTGGGGCGCGGCGCTGATCTCGACGGTCCTCGGCACCGAGCTGCCGGGACCGGGTACCATCTATCTCGGGCAAACTCTCAGGTTCCGTCATCCGATAGCGCCTGGCGACACGGTCGTGGTGTCGGTGAAAGTTCGCGACAAGGACGAAGCCAAGCATCGCCTGCACTTGGACTGCCAGGCGGTCAACCAGGCCGGCAAAGTGGTCATCGACGGCACCGCCGAGGTGATCGCGCCCACCGAGAAGATCTCCCGGCCCCGCGTCGTTCTCCCCGAGGTCGAATTACGCGAGAGAGGCCGCCGCTACCGCCAGCTCATCGAGATGACCCGCGGCCTGGAACCCATCCGCACCGCCGTCGTGCACCCCGTTGACACGGTTTCACTCATCGGCGCCATCGAGGCCGGGCGCGAGAAGCTGATCGTGCCGGTCCTGGTCGGGCCGGAAGACAGGATCCGCGCCGCCGCCGAGGCCGCCAAGCTCGATCTGAGCGCCTACGAGGTGGTGCCCGACGGAGCACAGCGAGGCGGCGGCCGCTCAAGCCGTGGCGATGGCGCGGGCCGGCAAGGTCGAGGCCCTGATGAAGGGCGCACTCCATACCGACGAGCTCATGCGCGCAGTGGTCGACGGCGAGCGGGGCCTTCGCACGCACCGGCGCATCAGTCACGTCTTTGCGATGGACGCGCCTGGCTATCCGCGTCCGCTCTTCATCACCGACGCGGCGATAAACATCTATCCCACGCTCGAGGACAAGCGCGACATCGTGCAGAACGCGATCGATCTGGCGCACGCGCTCGGAATCGCGGCGCCAAGGGTCGCGATCCTGTCGGCGGTCGAGACGGTCACGGAGACGATCAAGTCCACGCTCGACGCCGCCGCGCTCTGCAAGATGGCCGACCGCGGGCAGATCACCGGCGGCATTGTCGACGGCCCGCTTGCCTTCGACAACGCGGTCTCGGAGGAGGCCGCCAAAACCAAGGGCATTGTCTCGCCCGTCGCCGGCAAGGCCGACATCTTCGTGGTGCCCGACCTCGAGGCCGGAAACATGCTGGCGAAGCAGCTCGAATATCTGGCCGAGGCCGAAACCGCCGGCATCGTCCTCGGCGCACGCGTTCCGATCATTCTCACGAGCCGCGCCGACAAGACGCTTACGCGGCTCGGCTCCTGCGCAATTGCGCTGCTGCTGGTGCGCCACAAGGCGGAGGTGAAGCCGTGAGTGACGCCATCCTCGTCCTGAACGCCGGATCGTCGAGCATCAAGTTCTCGCTCTTCCCGGGCCATGTGCGACCGAGCCGGCAGGACCTCATCTGTGATGGCGAGTGCGAGGGCATCGGGCACCGCGTGCATTTCACGGCGAAAAACGGCGCCGGAGCGTCGCTGGTCGATGAGCATCTGGCAGAAGGGACCACCCATGAGGATGCGCTCGCCGCGCTTCTGCGCTGGCTGGAAGCCCACTTTCAGGACCATCGACTGGTCGCGGCCGGACATCGGGTGGTGCATGGCGGATCACTGCTATACCGCGCCGGTTCGCATCGACGCGTCGGTGATCGCCGAGCTGCGCCGCCTCATCCCGCTGGCGCCGCTCCATGAACCCCATAACCTTGCCGCCATCGCTGCGCTCTCGAAGCTTTACCCCGCATTGCCGCAGATCGCATGCTTCGACACCGCCTTCCACCATACCCAGCCTGAGGTCGCCACCGCCTTCGCGCTGCCGCGCCGGCTCGCCGCCGAGGGTATCCGGCGGTACGGGTTTCATGGCCTTTCCTATGAGTACATCGCCAGCGTCCTTCCAGACATGCTCGGTCCGGCAGCCGCCGATGGCCGCGTGGTCGTCGCCCATCTCGGCAGCGGCGCCAGCATGTGCGCGATGCACCGGCGCAAAAGCGTGGCAACGACCATGGGCTTCACGGCGCTCGATGGTCTGCCGATGAGCCGCCGCTGCGGCAACCTCGATCCCGGCGTCGTTCTCTACCTGATGCAGGAAAAGGGCATGACGGCGGCCGAGGTCGGCGATCTTCTCTATCACGACTCCGGTCTCTTCGGTGTCTCCGGCATCAGCGACGACATGCGGATTTTGCTGGCCAGCGATCGTCCGTCGGCGAAAGACGCGGTTGCTCTCTTCGTCTACCGCATCGGCCGCGAGCTGGGCTCGCTGGCTGCCGCCCTAGGTGGAATCGACGCGCTGGTATTCACCGCAGGTATCGGGGAGCACGCCGCTGAGGTTCGGCGTCGGGTTTGCGAGGACGCCGCCTGGCTCGGCGTGGATCTCGACGAAAGCGCGAACGCGACCGGCGGTCCGCGGATCACGCGTGCGGGCAGCCGGGCGTCGGTCTGGGTCATTCCGACGGATGAAGATCTGATGATCGCGCGTCATGCTTGGACAGTCTTGAACCCACAGTCAGCCGGCACTTGAGGGACATCGAACACACACGATCGGGGAGGATGATATGGAAGAGACAGGCTTGCACCCGGGCCTCGAAATGCGACTGACGGCTTTGGCAACGCGCATCGCCAAGCTTAGGCAGAAGATGAGCCAAGCAAAAGGTCTCGAGAAGATCGAGGAGTTCGGCGAAATCGAGGAATTGGAGCAACGCTACAAGGTGCTCGAGGACCACTTACGCAAGCTCAATCGTGAGGGGCCAGGGTTTCGGCAAGACATGAAGGCGGAAATTGAAAAGGTCGCCGACGATCTGACGGGCACGGTCGAGGATTTCGTGACGTGGGTCGATTCAGGCTACCAGCCCGATCAGCGCCCGAAGCGGCCGAACAAGTCCTAGCCGGAGGGGGCGGTTGGTTCCGCGAGCTTGCTCAATGCAGCAATGGCGAACGTGGTGCGCCTTTCGTTCGCGACTTCGGCGCTGATCGGCACGACGATGACGACGAAGATAGTCAGCGCGTCGGCGAGCTCGCCCCACAGAACATTGAGGGCACCGGTGACCAGGAGGAGCAGGATAGTCGGCTCCCGAAGCTCGTCCAGGAAAGTCTCCCAGATGAACTCGACTTTTTCTTCCCGCAGCCGATTGGGACCAAATTCGAGCAGGCGTTCTCCACCTTCACCTTCGCTCAAGCCGGTAACGGCATCGGCCCGCTGTGCGGCCATAACGCCTGCAGTATCCAGCGCGTGCCAAGCCTTGACTTCCGCTGCTTCGAGCTTCGTCGCGCCAGGCCGCGGATGCTTGTCCTCGTCAGGTTTCATGGATTCCCCAGGCGATCCGAGCCCAGATCCTCTCGTGAAGAAGGTAGCCGACGGTGGTGTATATGTTGCTCGCGATCATGAAGCCAAGAGCCACCCGCACCGCGCCGGTGAACAGATAGATCGTTATGAAATCGAGGGACATGATGAGTATTCGGTAGGTTATTGCTTTGACCACCGAGCGGCGGCCGCTGACGGTTCGCGTCATTACGTGCTCCTGAAACACCGACGACCGACGGCCGTCCGTCTGTCGCTCAAGGGTGCCATAAAAGACCGATTGGCCGAAGGTCGCCGCTTGGCGCAGGCGCCGCGGCCACGTCGTGGAGGGGGATCATTGATCAAGATCAAGGTCAATGCGACGGGTATCCCGCATGCGGATCAAACTCTTCAGATCTCGCGCCGATGAGTAGGAAGCTGTCGCGACCTTGAATGCGGCGGGGAGGAAACCAAAGGGATGTCGCCATGGCTCTGAGGAAATTGCTGGTGCCGATGTCCGGAGTCGGCAACGAGTCGCCTACCCTGTCAACCGCGCTCGCTGTCGCCAAGACCGTTGGAGCCCATGTCGACGCCCTCTTCATGGCGCTGGCCCCACAATTGGAAATCGCCTCCGGAGACTACATCTCTCCATCCGTCATCGATCAGATCATGAAAGGCACGGAGAAGGAAAACGACAAGCGGCGCCGGAGGACGAAAGCCTTGTTCGACCGCCTCGCGCACGACTACGGAGCGGCGTTGAACGCCCGGCCTGGTACGAAGGAGATCTCGGCCGCGTACATCGAGGCAACCGGTCCCGCGCCTTCTCTAATGGCGGATTACGGCCGTCTCTGCGACCTGATCGTGATGGAGCGGGCCGGCAAGCACGGCGCGGGGGCGGCACCGGCGCTTGAGGCGGCGCTTCGCGAGTCCGGGCGGCCGGTTCTGATCACGCCGCGGGCCATGCCGGCCGGCTTTGCAAAATCGATCGCGATCGCGTGGAACGGCTCATTGGAGGCGACGCGAACGATCGCCGTCGCGATGCCCTTGCTCGAGCAAGCAAAGAAGGTTGTCGTCTTCACGGTCGAGGGCGATACCCATTACGGGCCGACGGCCCCGAGGCTGATACAGTACCTTGCATGGCACGGCGTTTCCGCCACCGCCGTGTCGCTTGCTCCCTCTTCCCATGGCCAGGGCGAGGCGCTTCTCGCGGCGGCGAAAAAACATGGCGCCGATCTCATGATGCTGGGCGCCTATACGCGCGGCGAGCTCCGCCGACTGGTGTTCGGCGGCGTTACCGGGTCGCTGCTCGGGAAAAGCTCCCTGCCGCTGTTGATGATGCATTGAAGCAGACATTTGGAGCCAAGCGCTATGAGCGAGAAGATTTCGGTCACCGCCACGCGCGACGGCAAGTATCGTTTTCTTGTCGATTTCGGCCCCGGCATCGTGAAGACGGTGGCCGACGAGCCCGCGCCGCTCGGTGAGGGCGCCGCGTCCCCGGCCTTGCACATTTTCTTTCAGGCCCCCTTGCTCGTCTGACGCAGCGACCGCGCAAGCACTTCTGTGACAGCTTGCCGTCGCGCCCTCGCCTCGTCGGTGTCGACTTTTACTCGAGTAACGCGCACCTTGTAACCGCGCACCGTTTCCTCACTTGGTACTTGCGCTTTTCCACGTCTAGCGCACTCCGGTGTTGACAGTACACTGAGTGCACCAAATTCAGCATGGAGATCGAACTAGAGGAGCTCAAGGAGCTGCAGGGGATATTTCACGAGGAGTACGGCGTCGATCTCTCGATCGAGGAGACGACGGTGATTGCGAAGCGGCTGCTGCTTTTGTTTGAGCTCGTGCTGCGACCCTTGCCTGGCGAAGAGACCTCTGAGCCTTCCGCTGCACCGTCTTTAGACGATCTTCCTCGAGCAGACGCTTGAAGAGCTCGATTGCCTTGAGGAGCTGCGGATCGTTCCTCTCCCACAGGGTTCGAATAGCGTCCAAGACGGAGAGCTCGGTACATTTTCACGTCTAGACGGAACTCTCGACTGCGTGTTCTTGCGAAACGTCCTTTAACCGCAATGTTTTTGCGTGTTGAACGTAGCGACTAGACTGCAACAAATTTAGTGATCGTCGCACAATGTGAGCGAACCTGTCTTGGAGCTTCATAGCCTTCGGTCGAGCCGGTTGTCGCCTGCTGCATGGCCGCGCGACGGAAGCCTTGAAGATTGGTCTGACGAGCGTGCTCAAAGACTGCATCGGCAAGATCAGTGCCGATCACGTTGCGTGCCTGACGCTCGAAGCCGCTTCGTATCGTCTCCATGCGCGCGTCCACGTCCTTGGCGTCCATGCCAAGTGCGGTGGCGAGCTGATCTCTCTCATGGTCCTTCATGGCCCCCGTCTCAACAACCGAGCGCAAAGCCATTTGCAGTTCGGTCGGTGGAGCCCTGGAGACCGTATCAGCAATGAGAGCCTCGGCGGTGTCGTCCAGGGGTTCGACGGTGGGCTCTATCAGGGTTTGTGGCTCGGGCGGCTGCGGCTCCGCCTGCTGCGGCTGCTGAGCCGGTGCAGCGGAGGAATTGCCTACTTCCTCGTAGATGCCCTGAGCGTTCCTGCGAAGGACACCAATGGTGGCGAGCGCAGCGGCGCTGGTGGTGAGCCCTTCGTAGGTAAGCATCGTGTCTGGCTTGATCTCGTTGCCGGACAAGGGGCGCCCGTTAATGCTGCGCGCGGTACTCATGATCGAACCATCGCCAGAGCCAAGGTCCGCCGAGTCTACGCGCTGGTAGCCCTGCGTGGTCTCGACGATGTTGCCGCCAACGTGAGTGGTCGTGTGAGCCGCGCCGACTACCTTGGCAGATATGCCGCCGCGTGCTGCCTGTGCTTCGGTCTGCTGGATGGCGGCGAGGTCCGCTCCTGTGATGGCACCGGAAGCGGTAGAGACACCGGAGGAGCCTGGGGTTGTGGTCATGGTGATGGATGTTCCTATGAAGTGGGTGAAGGGGAGACCGTGACCACCGACTTGCGGTCGATCACGTCCGTAGCGGCGCGTAAGAACACACACAGCGCCGTGGTTAGTTCTCTCCCGAGGTCGCGGAGTAGGATGCCACCCTCATTCGGTGGCGATTACACCACTGACCGAGAGCAACGCGTCGCTGGGCACAGCCGGGAGCCTCGCAGCGTTTGCCGCCGTTCTGCCGTGTGGCCTCCAGCCGACGCGCCCGGCGCTCAGGCGATGCTTTCATGATCAACCGCCCTCCCGGCCTCGGCTAACAGGATGCGCTGTTCCACTGCCGCGTTGAGCGTGGCAACGGCACTCTCGACAGCCGAAGCGCTCTCACGACGCTCGCTGGTGTCGGCAAGCGCATCGAAGAAGGATGACACTGCATCGGAGGCCGGCAGGCCGGCTGGCTTGCAGGCCGTGTCACGGCGTAGGAGATGGCCGAGAGCCGCAGCGTGAGGGAGTGCGAGGGCGCAACGCCGAGTAACTCGTTGCACCGCTCCTTGATGGCGTGAAGCCGCGCCAGCGTGGAGGCATCCACCCAAAACTTGAGCGGGTTGCCACGGCTCGCGCGGCCCGCTGCCGAGAGGGTCTTGGTAGTCATGTGGTTTCCTTGGGTTGGTCGTGTGGTCGGGTAGGGAAAAAGGTGAGGGGCGCCCGGCAGAGCCCCTATGGACTCCGCTGGCGCACACTGGGTGCCCTGCGGTGCCATGAGCGGCCAGGGCAGAGACGGCCCCTCAGTGACTCGCTAATGGCTCCGGCGGGTCGCTTCTATGTTATAGCTCAGGCCCGACACTCAGCAGCGCCGTAAGCCACTGCGAATGCTGTGTGAACGCTGAGAGGGCTGTGTGTCGGACGGATGGCGATGCCTTACTGAGGGTCCATCGATTTGCGCGGTGACCTGCCCAGGGTCAGGGGCGTGCGTGGGGCCTGCGATGGCGCCGGCTGAGCAGGCTGAGAGACCGCCGCCGGAGCCGCGTCGTGCCCGAGCACGCTCCCCGTGAGCCGGCTTGCTTCCCCCCTGAGCAGGCTGACTTCCTGACGTAACGAGAGGTTGGCCTGACGTTGGATAGTCAACTCCCGAAGGAGCCGGTTAACGTCACGCGTGATGGGGCCTTTGATGCCGGGCTGGCCGGAGATTTGGCCGATGAGAGCATGAATGCTGCGCCCGGTAATCTCGGTCATCTTCTCGACGATCTCGCTGACGCCGCCATCCAGGCGATCCGCTCCACCGGCGAAAGGGATGGACTGCCAGTCGACGCCAAAAGCCTCCGGGTCGCAAAACCGGAACCGATCAGCTTTCTCGCTGACCGTCATTCGCCGGAGCGCCTCAGCTTGCTCCTCGATGCCCTTCAACTCCTCTGGAGAGAGGTACTCTTCGGTCACAGGATCGAAGGACGCCCCCCAAACGAAAGGGGCGCCTGTCAGTGCCGGTGCCGGTGTAGGTGAGGCGCCGGCTTCCGAGCGCGCCTCAGTATTCGCCGCAATGATCTCGCGGACGGTCGTTCCACGCCACCCGCCGCCCCTCTGTGTCGCGATGCCACGTCGTGCGAGGTCACGCGCGATGCTCTCGCGGCTTTCGTGTTTGGCATGCCGGCTCAGTATCTCGCGGATGATCTTTTGCTCCGCCGGGACCTTCACCTGTTCGCCAGGGGCATCAGCCCCCAACCGAAACGGACCTTGCGCGTGTTGTTGCCCATGACCTACCTCCTTACCTCCCTGTACGGCGTATCCGCCATCGCCAGCACGTTGGCCACCGCCTGCGGTCCCCACAATCCACCCCGAGGCGACGGAAGTCCCCTGTCGGTCAACTCCAGTGCCACGGCCCGGAGGCTCATCCCCGAGGCCCGGAGTTGCTTCACCACCGGCAGCACCGAGGCGGCGAACTCATGTGCCTTTTTGCGGCGTGCGGCTCTGGCGCGTGGCAGGCCAGAAGCAGCGCCCTTGCTGGGATCAGGTGACCCGAGCTTCACGCCTCGGCGCTTGGCCGCTGCCAGTGCATCCTTGGTGCGCTTGCTGATCATGCGGCGTTCCTCCTCTGCCACCAGCGCCATGATGCCCACGGTCAGCCGGTTCGCAGTCGGCATGTCTGCCGCGATGAACTCCACGCCAGCCTTCTCCAGCCCGAGCAAGAAGTGAGCGTCACGGCTGAGCCTGTCCAGCTTGGCGATGATGAGCGTAGCCTTGTGGCGCCGGCAGGCACCGATGGCGCGTGCAAGCTGGGACGGTCGGTGCGCTTCCCGCTCTCAACCTCGGTGTGCTCGGCGCTGAGCTTCCCCTTGCCACCGTCGAGATGATCCATCACGGACTTGCGCTGAGCCTCCAGCCCGAGCCCTGAGCGGCCCTGACGTGCCGTGCTGACGCGGTAGTACGCGACGTATCGACCCTCTGCCACGGCTGTTCCCCTGTGATGTCCACTTCTGCAAACGACGGTTTGCTATACTTGGACAGGTGCCGACGCTGGGCGCAACGCATCATTTCAAGTCATAGGCCGGCAGGCACCACGAAGACGGCGCAAGGCGCGACGAGAACCGACAGGAGCAATCGGCTGAGTAGTCCACTGCCGTGTGCCTTAGGTGAGCGACAGGTGCGCGTGGCATGAACCTGTGGCCTCGACGCGCATCAGGTGGACGCGAGCGAGTCCCCGCCCGCGTATCGGCGACGCCTGCCGGCACCGGGGAGATTTGACGTGGCCACAGTTGCGGTAAGGGCTCTCAGAATTTTGTGACAAAACATCCGGGGCTGCGGATGGGCGTGCTGAGCGTCAATCTCGCCCCCGGCCACGTCTCGTCATCGAGAACAACCGCCGCCCGCTTCTGCCGGCAACCGTTTTGGCAGCGGAAACCTACAGTTGCACTTCACGTAACGTGAGGTCACCCGCGAATAGCCATTAGGTTGCGCGGATCGAGACGCACGGACGTGGCCGCACTTACGGCACAGGACCCACAACAGCCGGCGCTCTGTGACCGCGTGCGAGAGTCTGTTCAGACCGGACCAAATCGCTAGCGCACCCAGTCAGGGCAGGTGATGGGGTTCAGACATGTGGCCCCAACTCGCTCATCGGATGCCGCTTAGGGGGTATAGCGTTACACAGATCCGTTCCGTGTATAGTTGCGCATCCAGCAGACGACAAGCAACCGTGGTTGATTGAGACGCGAAGCCGCACATTGGAATGAAACGCAATGCGTTGTGACCATAGCTTAAAGATTAGTACTCTCGATATGGATGGGGGCTACACTGACGCGCCTTCCCGAAAGTGAGGTTCGCTGCGATTATGGGGCGGAGTGCTCTCCCCCTTAGCCATGGCAGATAGAAATCGCCCGTTGGGAGCTGCTGAAAGGACGCGACGCCCAACTCCCGAAGAAAAAATCAGGAAGGCTCTGGTATCCAGGGCGGTCGGCAGGTCTTCATCCACGGCTACCGTGGTGTCGGCAGAGACTTCGCTGGCAATGACTGCGGCGCATCGGCATCAATCGGCAGACGCCGCGCCGATCCCGTGTGATCTGTAAGATTGACACCACCTTCAGCCGGATCATCCACGACATCTTCGCCCGCGCCTTCCCAATCGGACCCACGCGTGGTGAAACAGAAGGTGGAGGGTGGCGTCGGCCTAAAGCTCGGCGGGCTGTCCACAGACGCCAGGAAACTCGATGAAGAATAGGGCTCGGCGCCGCAACCCAAGTCAGTCCCTAATGAAGCCGTGCTCGTGACTGAGTTCCTCACTCTCAATGCACTCGCAACAGCCCGTCATCGTGATTGGACGAGTTCAAGCAGCTTAAGAGTAAGGACAGAGCAAGCCAAGTTCGCCGCCTATGTGGAAGGAGATTGGCGACCGGAACATGCCGATCAGGCTCATCTTCTGCGGGATTGGCGAGAGCATTGAGAGTTTCTTCGCTGCTCATGAAAGCGCTTACCGCCAGTTCCATACCGTGAAGCTGGATCGGTTAGACTGGGAGCCGCGCTTTGAAATCATCATGTCGGCGGCTGCAGCACTGGGCATCAGCGTGGACGAAACCACAAAGATGCGGATCGCACGAGTTAGCGACGGCTTCCCGCACTTCGTCCATCTCATCTGTGAAAAGCTCTTCTGGACGGTGTATGAGGCCCCGGCAGACTACATGCGAGTGACCGCGACTCCTTTGAACAAGCAATCGCGAAGGCGGTCACGGCCATCGAGCCGTACCTTAAGGGGCCCTACGAGAAAGCCACGCAGAAGTACAGCAACGATTGCGAGCCGGTGCTATGGGCTGTGGCCGATGACCACGAGCTTCAGCGTCCAACACGCGCGATCCACGCGTCTTACGAACGGATCATGGCAAGGCTCGCGCGTGAGCCGTTGCTGCGTCAGAAGTTCTATGCCCGCATGAACGACATGAAGAAGCCGTCCCACGGTGCGATCTTGGTAGGGAACACGTTCCCAGTTGGTGCCGAGCTCAAGGAGAAGATGATGCGCGGGTACGCGCGTATGCGTGCCGCTCAGGAGGGGGTTGAACTCGAAACCGAACACCCGCTGCAGGCTCGCCGCTTCGGGAGACTGTCGGCGGAGGGCAAGTGACACGCCGGGATGTCTGCCAACGAGCGCTGCCGTGCAAGGGTCGCTATGGTAAGTCTGCGAGCTTCCGGAAGGTCAGGGTAATGGGCTGCTTCGGGTATCTCGCATCAACTCCGGTGCCCTGCATGGTTCGTGGGGCCGAGAATCTTGCCGGTGAACTGAAGGTCCAGCCGGTCAATTCCGATCCCGAGAATGTTGGACTTCGGTCCCCGTAGTGCTGCACCAGAGCCTTTCCCATCACATCACTTCCGGAGACGGTGTAGCTGCCAAGATAGAAGTACATGCTGTCGCCACCGAAAATACGTCCGGTCTCAAAGACAGCGACACCACTACCAAAGGTGCCTTGTGGTGTAGAGAAGCTCACGGTCCACATCGCCTCAATCATAGCAGCCCCTCCCTGTAGCGCGTTGCTTATGGTTCTTCTATCAGCTGTGTTGACTGCTGCCTTGAGGTTGGCGACGAGCGCATTGCGATGACGCTTGATCTTGAGGGCGTGCTAAGAGGCGAGAAGTGGTTGCGCGATGGCGTTCGCGTCCACAGCATCAAGGGTAGTTCCGGGTGCGTCCAAGAGCGCGCGGGATAGCGCAGTGATCGCCGTCCAGTGCTTCGCAATCACGGCTTCCGCTGAGGCTCGCAACTCCTGTTCCTCTTCGAGCGAGACGCCTGCATCTGCGAGAAAGTTGCGAGCCATCTTGTCGTCGGCCCAAGATGCAGCCGCGTCAGCCGTCGCCGGGCCTGCATCTCTTGGCAGCGACGTTTCTCGGCGGCGAGACCCGCGAAACAGATGAGGGCTGCCTCTCGTGCTACCTCTGGATCGGACACGCATGATTGGTCCGCCGGCTTTCCTGCGTCCCGTAGCTTCCTCGCGGACGGACCAAAATACGCGTCGCCGTGCCCGCTCGTCGTCGCAGTCAGAGCGAGGGGCGCGCTGTGGAAGCGAGAGGCCATCGCCGCGACTGCATGGCCGCATTCATGGAAGGCAGCGATTTCTAGGTTCATCAATTCCTCAGGTGCAGCTAGACATTAACATCAGCAGATTGTGGCCGCCCGCCGCCGCCACCTCGAGGGCGCGCTTCGCGGTCTCCTGGCCCTTGATGTCGCGGAGATCGGGCGGCGCCGGGCCCGCCTCGGCCATCCGCGGCACCGGCGGCGACAGCACCTGCGTCCCCTTGAAATGGTTGATGAGGGCGAGGAGCGAGGGCGCCGCCAGCACCTCGACCGATCCCGCCCAGGCCGCCTCGCCGCCGCTTGCTGCCGGACAGATCAATCCGAGGCCGCGCTCGGCCGCGCCCATCGCCGCCGGCAGCACCCCCGCCACCGGCAGCAGCGCGCCGTCGAGGGCGAGCTCGCCCAGCGCAATGTGTCCCGCGATCTCGTCCGCCGGCAGCACGCCCATCGCCGCCAGCAATCCCAGCGCGATCGGCAGGTCGAAGTGGCTCCCCTCCTTGGCGAGGTCGGCGGGCGCGAGATTGACCGTGATGCGCTTCGGCGGCAAGGCGAGGCCCAGCGCATTGAGCGCCGCCCGCACGCGCTCGCGGATTCCGCCACCGCCTTGTCGGGGAGGCCCACCACGTTGAAGGCGACGATGCCCGAGGTGATCGTCACCTGGGCATCCACCTCCAGGACGTCGATGCCCTGGAACGCCACCGTCTTGATCCGTGCGACCAAGGTGCTGCTCCGACTTGCCCTCTCGCGGATCAGTCTAGCCGCAACCCGGAAGCGGGGAAATGGCGGGCTGATCCGCTAGCTTCCCGGCCGCCGGCGGGTGGATAGGGCGGCGCCTTTCGCCCTACCATTCTCCGAGGGATGCTTTGGAGGTGGGGAATGCGGCGCTGGAGCCCGTACTTTGCGACGATCGTTGTGGCGCTGCTGCTCTTTGCCGCGATATCGACGCCCGCCTCAGCCGATCTCGTGCGCACCATCAAGGTCGACGGCATCGAGCGCACCTATCGCGTCCACGTGCCGCCCGGTCTCAAACCGGCCGAGCCCATGGCGCTGGTGCTGGCGCTGCATGGCGGCGGCGGCAACGGGTCGCTCACCGACAAGCAGACCCATTTCAGCGCCGAGGCGGACAAGCAGCATTTCATCGTCGCTTATCCCGACGGCACCGGCCGGCCGCGGCCCTTCCTCAACGCGGTGGGCAAGGGCGGGTTTCTCACCTGGAACGCCGGCGACTGCTGCGCCTATGCGATGGAGCATCACGTCGACGACGTGGCGTTCCTCCGCGCCATGGTGGCGGCGATCGAGCGCGAGCTGCCGGTCGATCCGCATCGGATCTATGCCGCCGGCATCTCCAACGGCGGCATGATGGCGTACCGGCTGGCCTGCGAGGCGAGCGATCTCGTGGCGGCGGTGGGCGTGGTCTCCGGCGCCGTGGTGGCGAAACCCTGCGCGCCCGCCTCGCCGGTGTCGGTCATCCACATCCACGGCAGCAACGACCAGAACGTGCCGCTCGCCGGCGGCGTCGGCGCCAAGGCGCTCACGCACACGAACTATCCGCCGGTGCAATACTCGATCGATCTCTGGGTCCGCGTCGACGGCTGCGCCCAGCCCGCGGTGTCGACGCCGGCGCCCTATGTCACGCTCCGCGACTATGCCGGCTGCCGTGCCGGCACCGAGGTCGCCTATTATCTCATCGCCGGCGGCGGCCACGCCTGGCCCGGCGGCACGCGGATGGCGTCCTTCCTCGACAAGCCCTCCACCGCGATGGCGGCGACGCCGACGACTCTGGGAATTCTTCGCGGCGCATCGGAAGCCGTGACGGCAGAAGGGTAGAGCCACCAGCTCTGTCCCCCGCCATTGAGGTCCGAAAACCGCGAGACAGCGGCGGCGGCCTGAGCAATCATCGCTGCCATGGATATGGACGACGACGCCTGCTACCGCGCCATCGCGACCCGCGACCCCCGTTTCGACGGGCGCCTGTTCGTCGGCGTCAAGACGACCGGCATCTATTGCCGGCCGTTCTGCCCGGCGCCGCACGCCGAAGCGGGAGAACGTGCGCTTCTTTCCGACCGCGGCCGCGGCGCAGGAAGCCGGCTTCCGCCCCTGCCTGCGCTGCCGGCCGGAGACCTCGCCGGAGCTCGCGGTCTGGCGCGGCAGCTCCAACACCGTCTCGCGCGCGCTGCGGCTGATCGAGGCGGGGGCGCTCGACGACGCCGACGTCGAGGCGCTGGCCGACGCGGCTCGGCATCGGCGAGCGCCAGCTCCGGCGGCTGTTCCAGCAGCATCTCGGCGCCTCGCCGATCGCGATCGCGCAGACCCGGCGGATGCTGCTGGCCAAGCAGCTGATCCACGACACGCGGCTGCCGATGACCGAGGTGGCCGCTGGCGGCGGGCTTCGGCAGCGTGCGGCGCTTCAACGAGACCTTTCAGCAGCTGTTCCGGCGGCCGCCGAAGGCGCTGCGCCGCGCCGGCGTCACGGACGAGTCCGCCGGCGCGGCGGGCGCGGTCGCGGTCAAGCTCGGCCTACCGGCCGCCCTACGACTGGGACGCACATGCTGGCGTTCCTGCGCGCCCGCGCGATCCCCGGCATCGAGGCGGTGTCGAACGGCCGCTACGCGCGCACGCATCGCGATCGGCGACGCGCGCGGCGTGCTCGTCGTCGAGCCCGCGGAGCAGCAACTGCCTCAAGGCCACCGTCCGCTTTCCCGATCTCCGGGCCTGCCGGCGATCATCGCGCGCGTGCGCCGCGTCTTCGATCTCGCCGCCGATCCCGCTGGCGATCGGCGCGCATCTCAGCCGAGGACCCGCGTGCTGGCGCCGCTGGTCGCCGCGCGCCCGGGCCTGCGGGTGCCCGGCGCCTGGGACGGCTTCGAGCTCGCCGTGCGCGCCATCCTCGGCCAGCAGATCACGGTCGTCGGCGGCGACCCGGCTCGCCGGCAAGCTGGTCGCGGCCTATCGGCGAGACGCTCGCCGATCCCGCGGCCCTCGATCAGGGACTGACCCATGTGTTTCCCACGCCGCGGCAGCTCGCCGAGGTCGGATCTCGCCGCGCTCGGCATGCCGCAGGCGCGCAGGCGCCGGCGCTGTCGTCGCTGGCGGCGGCGGTCGCCGCCGATCCGCTGATCTTCGGCCCGCGCCGCAGCCTCGAGGAGGCGATCGCCCAGCTGCGGTCGCTGGCGGGCATCGGCGAATGGACCGCGCAATACATCGCCATGCGCGAGCTGCGCGAGCCGGACGCCTTTCCGGCCGCCGACATCGGCCTGATGCGGGCGATGGCGCGACGCGACGGGCGCGCGGCCCTCGCCCGCGGAGCTGCTCGCCCACGCCGAGCGCTGGCGGCCCTGGCGCGCCTATGCGGCGCTGCATCTCTGGGCGTCCGAGCCCACTCCGACCAATGGAAAGGTGCACCATGACCAGCAAGCCGCCTGAACGCCTGCGCCTCGACCGGCTGGCGACGCCGATCGGCGAAGCGCTGATCGATCACCGACGAGGCCGGCTACCTGCGCGCCTTCGACTGGGCCGATCGCGAAGCCGGCATGGCGCGCCTGCTGCGCCTGCACTACGGATCGCTCACGCCGGAGCCGGGCGCCGCGCCGAGACAGATGATGCGCCTGCTGCGGCGCTACTTCGACGGCGAGATCGGCTGCCTCGACGGCGATCGAGTGGCGCACCGCCGGCACGCCGTTCCAGCGCCGGTCTGGGCGGCGCTCACCGCGATCCCGCCGGGCGAGACCCGCAGCTACGGCGCGCTGGCGGCGAAGCTCGGCTGCGCCGACCGCGGTCCGCGCCGTGGGCCTGGCCAACGGCGCCAACCCGATCAGCGTGGTGGTGCCGTGCCACCGCGTGATCGGCGCCGACGGCTCGCTCACCGGCTACGGCGGCGGCCTCGAGCGCAAGCGCTGGCTGCTGACCCACGAGGGCGCGGCCTTCCGCGAGAAGCCGGCGCGCGCGGCGCGCGCGGCGTAGCCGACGCTCCGCAGGAGCATCCCGTCCTTCGAGACGCGGTCCTGCGGACCGCTCCTCAAGATGAGGTCAATCGAGGATGGCAAAAAGAAAAGTCCTCCTCCTGAGGAGGTCGCGTGAGCGACCGTCTCGAAGGACGCATGGAAGGCGATCCAGCCTCCTCGCGCATGTCGTCGCGCCACGCTCCTAGGAACTGCCCTCTGCATCGCCCGGATCGCGGCGATGACGCGTTCCATTCGCGCACGCGCTCCGGCAGGCCGAGGTTGCGGACGTTGGCGAGCGCCTGCTCGGCAAAGCTGATGGCCGCCGCCCCATGCGCTTCGATCAGGGCGCGGGCCAAATGCTGGGTGATATCGGACATGGGTAGCGAACCGACGCGCGCGGCAGAGGTTGCAATGAGGCGCGCGGGTCGCAGAACCGCCTTAGTCTCGCCGCATCGGCCGAGCGGACGTACCGGATTCTGTCACGGAACCTGCCGGCGCCGCATCGCGGCGCGCGGATTGACAGCGGAGCGCCGGGCTGGGCTATCCTCATCCTCCGCACCAGATCCTGTTCCAAAGAATTGCTCCCGGGAGCTCCGCCATGGACAGTCTGCCGCAAGCGATCCCCGAGACCGTCGGGCTTTCCTCCGACCGGCTGAAGGCGCATCGATGCCTGGCGCCAGAAGATCGTCGCCGACGGCAAGGTGGCGGGCGCCACCACCCTGGTCGCGCGGCGCGGGCAGCTGGTGCATCTCGCCAGCTCCGGCCTCGCCGACCTCGCGCGCGGCACGGCGATGACGCCCTCGACCATCCATCGCTTCTATTCCATGACCAAGCCGCTGACCTCGGCGGCGATCATGATGCTCTACGAGGAGGGCCGGTTTCAGCTCGACGATCCCATCACCCGCTTCCTGCCGTATTTCGCCGGCCAGCGCGTCTGCACCGGCGGCGCGCGCGGCAAGCTCGACACCGTGCCGGCCGAGCGCGACATCACCTTCCGCGATCTGCTGACGCACACCTCGGGCCTCACCTACGGCTTCATGGCGTCCTCGCTGGTGGATGCGCTCTACCGCGAGAAGGGCATCGACTTCGGCGCCGCCGAGACCAGCCTCGGCGACGTCGTCGAGGCGCTGGCGCCGCTGCCGCTGATCGCCCAGCCGGGCTCCGAATGGAACTACAGCGTCTCGACCGACGTGCTGGGCTATCTGGTCGAGGTCATCTCCGGCGAGCCCTTCGCCAGGTTTCTCCACGACCGGCTGATCGATCCCCTCGGCATGGTGGATACGGACTTCCATGTGCGCGCCGGGAACGCCGGCCGCTTCGCCGCGAACTACTCCCGCGGCGACGACGGCAAGCTGGCGCTGATCGACGATCCCCGCGAGAGCCGCTACCTCAGCCCGCGCAAGGTGCATTCCGGCGGCGGCGGCCTGGTCTCCACCGCGGCGGACTACTGGCGCTTCTGCCGCATGATGCTGGGGAAGGGCGAGCTCGAGGGCGTGCGCTATCTCGGCCGCAAGACCGTCGAGCTCATGATGAGCAATCATCTCAAGGGCGACATGGCGGCGATGGGACAGCCGCGCTGGTCGGAGTCGACCGCCGAGGGGATCGGCTTCGGCCTCGGATTCTCCGTCACCCTCGATCCTGCCCGCGCCCAGATCATCGGCTCGGCCGGCGAATGCGCCTGGGGCGGCGCCGCCAGCACCGCGTTCTGGATCGATCCCGCCGAGGACATGACGGTGATCTTCCTCACCCAGCTCATGCCGTCGACGACCTGGCCGTTCCGGCGCGAGCTGCAGGGTGCTGAGCTATCAGGCGGTGATCGACTGAGCGGGCGCGAGGCGGCGCGCGACCTGACATGAGCCGCGACACGGCAATTCCCGGGATCGGCCTGCGCCCGGCGGAACCGCGCGACGCCGGGGCCATCGCCGCGATCTACGCGCCGATCGTGCGCGACACCTTCATCTCCTTCGAGACGGAGCCGCCCTCGGCGGAGATCATGGCCGAGCGCATCGACGCCATAGAGCAGCGATACCCGTGGCTGGTCGCCACGATGGGCGAGGAGGTGGTGGGCTATGCCTACGGCAGCGCGCTCCGGCCGCGGGCCGCCTATCAATGGTCCGTCGAGGTCACCGTCTATGTCGCCGGGATCGCCCGCGGAAAGGGCGTCGGCCGGCGGCTCTACGGCAGCCTGCTCGCCGTGCTGCGGGCGCAGGGTTTCCATGGCGCCTTCGCGGGGATCGCTCTCCCCAATGACGCCAGCGTGGCGCTGCATGAGGCGGTGGGATTCCGGCCGCTGGGCGTCTACAAGGAAGTCGGATTCAAATTTGGCGCGTGGCGCGACGTCGGCTGGTGGCGCCTGGCGCTCGCCGACGGCGCGACACCGCCGTCCGAGCCCATGAGCTTTCAGCAACTGCGCGAAACCTCGGGGTTCAGCGGCCTTCTCCAGGGCGCCGGCGATACCTAGAGCATTTTCCGCCAGGCTCGTCGTCGGTCAGCCGGGAAGTCGTCCCTTCACCGCGTTGGCGCGGGCGCGATAGGTGACGCGGCCCGCCGCGTCCGCGGTGAGCCATTTGCGCACGCCCGCCTTCAGCCGCTCGACGTCGCCGGGCGGCATCGCATTGATGATCTGGGAAACGCTCGGCCCCAGCATGGCGGTCGTCCAGTAGTCGTCGAAATCCGCGAAGCCGCGCTCGACCGTGATCTCCCGCGTCTCGACCTCGCCGATGCCGGCGCTGCTCCAGAGCTCCCGCAGGGCGTCGATCCGGGAGATGCTGGCGCTCGGAGGCCGCGGCGGCGTGTGGCCCATGGCGCGCAGCTCCGCCTGGACCGGCTCCAGGGGAAATCCATCCGACATGATGTCCCAGGCATAGGCGGCGATGAGACCGCCGGGGGAGACCACGCGCACCATCTCGGCGACGCCTTTCGCAGGATCGGGCACGAAGAAGATCACCAGCGCCATGACAGCGGCATCGAAGCTGTGGTCGGCGAAGGGCAGCGCCATGGCGTCGCCCTGGCGGAATTTCGCCACGCGCGCCGCGGGCCGCCCGCGCGCGAAGGAGAGCTGCCCCTCGGAGGGATCGATGCCCTGAACCTCCTTCGGCGCGCAGCGGTCGACGATCAGCTCGGTGAAGGCGCCGTTGCCGCAGCCGACATCGATCCAGCGCAAGCCCGGGCGCGGCGCCAGCCAGTCGAGGAAGACGTCGCCCGCGAGCCGGCTCCAGACCCCCATCATCCGCTCGTAGCCCGCGCCATCGTCGAAGCGGATCTGCGGCTCGGCCATCAGCGATCTCCTCCCTGTTGCGCGGGATCTACCCCGGCGATCCGAGGCTAGAGCATTTTCCACCGAAGTGGAAACCGCCCGGCGCCGGGCGTCACCATTTCTTGACGGCGAGGTCCCGCAGCATCGCGTTGTCCCGCATCGCGTCGGCCAGCTGCTTCCTGAGCTTGGCGTTTTCCGCCTGCAGGCTCTTCGTCCGGCCGTCGTCGGCGACCACGGCGCAGGCCGGCGCGGGCGTCTCCGGCGCGCCGAAGAGCTTCCCGAAGGGGCCATCCGAGGGGCCCTGGCAGGCGGCGAGACCGATCGCCGCGCCGATGACGAGCCCGAGCGAGACCGGCCGCAGTTGTTTCATCGTCGAAGATCCCTTGCGTGGTCGCGACGCCATGAACGCCGGTGGCGTCCAGGCGGTCGAGCCCTGGAAATGCGGCCATCCTCGGCCCGAGCTTTTTAAGGCGCTCTTAAAATCCTCCGAACCCGCGTGTTCATGGTTAAGGCGCCGCGGTCGGGAGCCGCGTAAACCACGTTGAGTCAATCGACGGATGCCGCGCCCGCCGCCCGCCAATGCCACTAAAATCCCGTCCGATACTTGGGAGTTCGCGCGCCCGATCGCCTAGAGTTTCGCGGCCCATGAGCGATGCCAGCGAGATCGATCAACGCCGCCGCGCGCGCGCCCTCAGTCTGGGCGTGGTGGCGGTCGTCATCACCGTGGTCCTCTCCATGTGGGCCGGCGTCGCGATCTCCATCCGGCAATCCCGCGACACCGCGCTCAAAGATATGGAATCGACCGCCGGCAATCTCGCCTTCGCGTTCGACGAGGAGGTGAGCCACACCCTCGACAACATCGTCGGGACCATGGACGCGGTCGCCAACCGCATGCGCACCCCGGGATCGGACATGAATATCTACGCCTGGGCGCGCCAGTTCCCGATCGTCGCGGGCCCCATCGTCGCCGTCGGCGCCATCGCGCCTGACGGCATGCTTATCGCCGACACGACGACGCCCGACCTCAAGCCCGTGGACGTAAGCAATGACGAGTGCTTCCGCGTCCATCTGGACGGCAAGTTCAAGGGCCTCTTCATCGGCAGGCCGGGCAGTGGCGGGGTCCAGGATCAGATGCTGATTCCCATCACCAGGCGCGTCGAAAGCAAAGGCGGACGCTTCCTCGGCGTGCTGATCTTCCTGGTATCCCCGGCGAAGCTGACGAGCCTCTACAAGTCGATCAATCTCGGCGATTTCGGCAACATCACGCTGATCGGCACCGACGGCGTGATCCTTTCCCGCTTCAGCAAGCGGAGCCCGGATGGCCTCGACGGCATCGGCGGCGTGATCGCGGAGAAAATCAACCCCGAGGCCGTCCCGGAAAACACCCAGGGCTCCTATGTCCAGGAAAACGCGACCGATCATATAAAGCGCCTCTTCAGCTACCGGCGCGGCGCCGACTATCCCGTGGTCGTCTCCGTCGGATTGGACTACGACGAGGGGCTGGCGCTGGCGCGGGCGCATGCCCGGACGATGACGGCGCTGGCCTCCGCCGCCACGCTCCTGCTCGGCGGGCTCGCCTTCTATCTGTCGCGCGAGATCCGCCGGCGCGCCCGCCGCGACACGGAGCTCGCCGCCGAGCGCCGCAAGCTCCATGCGGCCAATCTCGAGCTGCAGGGCGCCAACGCGGAGCTGAGCGAGAGCAAGCAGCTCGCCGAGCACGCGAGTCAGGTGAAGTCGCTCTTCCTCGCCAACATGAGCCACGAGCTCAGGACGCCACTCAACGCCATCATCGGCTTTTCCCAGATCATCAAGGAGCAGATCATGGGGCCGGGGAAGCAAGTCTACGCCGACTACGCCAAGCACATTCTGGGCGCCGGCGAGCATCTCCTCGAGATCATCAACAACCTGCTCGACATCTCCAAGATCGAGGCGGGCAAGACCGAGATCGGCGACGAGCTGGTCGATCTCGCGGACCTCCTGGCCGCCAGCCTGGCCGCGGTCAGCGTTCAGGCGGAGGCGAAACAGCTCGCGCTGGTGGCCGACGTGCCGCCGGGACTGCCGCGGATCCGCGGCGACGCGGTGCGGCTGCGCCAGGTGCTGATCAATCTGCTGTCGAACGCGGTCAAGTTCACCGCGGCGGGACAGGTCATCGTGACGGTCGCCTGCGACGCCGCGCGGGGCTTGTCCATATCGGTGGCCGATACCGGCATCGGCATGTCGCCGGCGGAGGTCGCCATCGCCCTGGAGCCGTTCGGCCAGGTCGAGAACGCGATCACCAAGAAATACGAAGGCACCGGCCTCGGCCTGTCGATCGCCCGCCGCCTGGTCGAGCTGCATGGCGGCCATCTCACCATCGCCAGCGTCAAGGGCGTGGGCACCACCATCGGCGTCGAGCTCCCCGCCGAGCGCCTCGTGCTGTCGCTCGCCGAAGTGGCGCCCGTCGCCGACGCCGGCGAACTCGCCCGCGGGCGGCGATCGCAACGCTCGGCCTAGAGCATGTTCCGATTAGATTGAATTGGAACACGCCCTCAATTCTTTGTTTTGTCGCATTTGCTGCACCGAACCGGCTTCCACTTCGGTGGAAGATGCTCCGGCGCGCCCTCCTGCTCGCGGGGGGATTTCATTGCTGCCGGAGACGCTCGGCCGCGCATAAGGTCGCGGAATTCCGCCGCCGACCACGCCGCGAGCTTGCCCTCCCGCAAGCCGTGGACCAGACAAGCATCGTGGAAGACCTCGGCGAATCGGGTATCGTCGGCGTCATACATGAGGTCCAAATACCCATGGATCGCGGACGCGATGGATTGGATCTGGTCCATTGAAGTCTCCGTTGCGGGCGGCGACGCCGGTGGTGGTGGCAATTCTGGCCCATGGAGGCCCGGAGTGCTACCACCCGGGCGTCATCTCTTGGATGACCGAGAGGCATGAGCGATGGACGAGATTGACGGTCGGCTGGTCGGTGGCCTGGTCGTGCTCGCCGCGGTTGCCGACGCGCGCAGCTTCGGCCGGGCCGCCGAGCGGCTGGGCATGACGCAATCCGGCGTCAGCAAGGCGATCGCCAAGCTCGAATCCCGCCTCGGCGCCAGGCTGGTCCACCGCACCAGCCGCGCCGTCAAGCTCACCGACGAGGGGCGCGCGCTGCATGAGCGGGTCGCCCAGCACCTGGCGGGGATCGGCGAGGCGGCGGCGGCGACGGCGAAATCCCGCGAGGCGGTCCGCGGCCGGCTGCGGGTCAATGTGGATCCGCTGTTCTCCCGCATGGTCCTGTCGCCGAAGCTGAGCGAGTTCCTGCTGCGCAACCCGGGGCTGGAGCTGCGCCTTGAAACCAGGAACCGGATCGCGGATCTCGTCAGCGACGGTTTCGATCTGGCGGTCCGTTTCGGGGAGCCGGCGCCATCGGCGCTGATCGCGCGCCGGCTTCTCAACGCGCGCATTCTGACGGTCGCCGCGCCCGCCTACATCGATCGCAACGGCAGGCCCCGTCACCCGCAGGACTTGGCGAGCGACGCCCATCAATGCATCCTCGCGATCAATTCCGCGACCGGTCGCCCTTTCGATTGGGAGTTCCGGCGCGGGAACGATCTGCTCTCGGTCGCGGTCAATGGCCGGCGGGAACCCCGGGAATCGCAAGGCGCGGCGCTTTGCAGCAACACCGAGCGAGCGGCATCCGGCGAGGCTGTCAGGATATCGCGCGCGCCCCGCACGGCGAGCCGCCGGAACCGGCCGCGCCCCTGGTCAAAGCTCTTCGCAAAGGAATTGACGGTGACCGATCGCACCCCGCCCCTGACCCATGCCACCGGCGCGCCGGTCGTCGACAACAACAACATCAAGACCGCCGGCCCGCGCGGCCCGGCGCTGCTGCAGGACGTCTGGTTGCTCGAGAAGCTCGCCCATTTCGACCGCGAGGTGATCCCCGAGCGGCGCATGCACGCCAAGGGCTCGGGCGCCTACGGCACCTTCACCGTCACCGCACGACATCACCCGCTACACCAAGGCCAAGATCTTCTCCGAGGTCGGCAAGAAGACGCGACTGTTCGCCCGCTTCTCCACCGTGGCCGGCGAGCGCGGCGCGGCCGACGCCGAGCGCGACATCCGCGGCTTCGCGGTCAAGTTCTACACCGAGGAAGGCAACTGGGACCTCGTCGGCAACAACACGCCGGTCTTCTTCCTGCGCGACCCGCTGCAAGTTCCCCGACCTCAACCACGCGGTCAAGCGCGACCCGCGCACCAACCTGCGCAGCGCCGACAACAACTGGGACTTCTGGACGCTCGCTGCCGGAGGCGCTGCACCAGATCACCATCGTCATGAGCGACCGCGGCATCCCGCGCAGCCTACCGCCACATGCACGGCTTCGGCAGCCACACCTTCAGCCTCATCAACGCCGACGAACGAGCGCTTCTGGGTCAAGTTCCACTTCCGGACGCAGCAGGGCATCAAGAACCTGACCGACGCCGAGGCCGAGGCGCTCGTCGGCAAGGACCGCGAGAGCCACCAGCGCGACCTCTACGAGAGCATCGAGAGCGGCGACTTCCCGCGCTGGACGCTGTTCATCCAGGTGATGCCCGAGAAGGACGCCGCGAAGCTGCCCGTACAACCCCTTCGACCTGACCAAGGTCTGGCCGCACAGGCGACTATCCGCTGATCGAGGTCGGCGTGATGGAGCTGAACCGCAACCCGGAGAACTACTTCGCCGAGGTCGAGCAGGCGGCCTTCAACCCGGCCAACATCGTGCCCGGCATCGGCTTCTCGCCGGACAAGATGCTGCAGGGCGCGGCTGTTCTCCTACGGCGACGCGCAGCGCTACCGGCTCGGCGTCAACCACCACCATGATCCCGGTCAACGCGCCGCGCTGCCCGTTCCACAGCTATCACCGCGACGGCGCGATGCGGGTCGACGGCAATCTACGGCGGCACGCTCGGCTACGAGCCCAACAGCTACGGCGAGTGGCAGCGAGCAGCCCGAGCTTCGCCGAGCCGCCGCTGCCGCATCGAGGGCGCCGCCGACCACTGGAACCACCGCGAGGACGACGACTACTACTCAGCAGCCCGGCATGCTGTTCCGCCTGATGAGCGCCGCGCAGCAGCAGGCGCTGTTCGAGAACACCGCCCGCGCGATGGGCGACGCGCGCCGAGGAGATCAAGGATGCGCCACATCGGCAACTGCACCAAGGCCGATCCGGCCTATGGCGAGGGCGTCGCCGCCGCGCTCGGGATCACGCGCAAGCGGGCGGCCGAATGACGGGGTTCGCGCGGCAGGCCGCCTGTGCGTCTCCGCCCCGCCATACCTCCGCGTGCGGATCCGCGCTCTGCGATCGGTGAGCCGTTGTAATATCTAAGTGATTCTACCAATAGGCAGCCGCCGGCATTTGGCGCAGATATGTCCGCTACCGTACGGTAGAGGACCCGGTGCCATGACGTACTTCGAGCTTGCACATATGCCGACCTGGCGGTTGCGGCTGCAGCCGGGGTTCGTCGCGGCGATCAGCGGCACATGGGGCGCCTTCCGCCGTCGGTGGAGGGCGCGGGCACGGCCGATGCTGGCGACCGCCGCCGGCCGGGATCTGGGCATTGTGGTGGTCGTCGCCGCCCTCAGCGTCTGCGCCGCGATGACCTTCAACTTGAATGAGCATCTCGTCGGATTCGCGCTCCGGCATCCGATCTTCGATACGGTTGGCCTCGAGGAAATACCATTCGGACTGGCGATCGTCTCCCTCGCCGCCGCGTGGTTCGCGAGCCGGCGCTGGCACGAATACAAGGCGGAAAGCACCGGTCATCAAACGACGATGGCCCGGCTGACGCAGGCCATGGACGCAGCGACCGCGGCAAACAAGTCCAAGTCGATCTTCCTCGCCACCATGAGCCACGAGCTCCGCACGCCGCTCAACGCCATCCTCGGCTTTTCCGAGATCATCCAGAGCGAGATCGTGGGCCCCGCCGTCTCGCCGCGCTATCGGGACTACGCCGGCGATATCCATTCCTCCGGCATGCTTCTTCTATCGATCGTGAACGACATCCTGGACATGGCGCGCTTCGAGGTCGGCACGCTCCGTTTCGCTCCCGATGTCGTCGATATCCGGGAGACCCTGGAGCGGGTCCGCCGCCTGATCGCGGCCCGGGCGATCGAAGGCGGTGTGCAGATCGAGGTGTCGGCGGATCGTCGGCTCGCAGGCTGGGCGGACGACGAGAAGCTCCGGCAGGCACTGCTGAACCTGGCCTTCAACGCGGTCAAGTTCACGCCGCGCGGCGGCAGCGTCGCCTTGCGCGCCGACCGGGACGGAGAATTCGTGCGCATCGCGGTGTCCGATACCGGCGTCGGTATCGCGCCGGAGGATATTTCCAAGGCGCTGACGCCATTCCAGCAGATCGAGAACGGAATGCAGCGCCGCCGCGAGGGGACCGGCCTCGGCCTGCCGCTGGCGAAGCAGTATATCGAGAAGCAGGGCGGCCGGTTCGAGTTGAAGAGCGCGCTCGGCGCCGGCACCACGGTCACCGTGTGGATCCCCAGTTGCCCGGACCAGAGGCGCCCATGGCGCGCGGAATATCGGACATGGCTCCAGCCCCCGTGACGACTGCCGTCCCCTGATCCTCCCGTGGAGACGGTATGCCTGGCCCCGCCAAGACGTGGCGGGGTCTTTTTTGCAAGTGACTCCGATCCGGAGCGGCGGCTCGGCAATTTCTTCGCGGGCGCGCCATTGACCAGCCAGCCGGGCGCTTCCGCATGACGCCCTGGGCCTCCTGCTAACGGCGTCCGATTGGTCCGCGGGCATACCCTCCCGCAGCATGATCTGGAGACTGACTCGAGCCGCCGTGTCGTCGTCGATGACGAGCACCCTGTCTCCGATCCCGTTCACGAGCGCCTCTGTCAGATCCGATTTCCGGCGGAGCCAGTCCCCGGTCCAGGGCTCCGTCGCCGAGCAGCCATCCGGGTTGCCCAACCGCAACCGCGGGGGCTCATGATCCCGGCGGGAAGATCCGCGCGACGTGGAATGCCTTCGATGTGACGAGCCATTTCCCGTCGATGCGATGGAATGTAAGATGATCGATGAAGCCGGTCTGGCCGATCCTGACGCGCACCTTGGCGGTCGCCAGTCTCGGGCGCGGTCTGCTCGATGCTCAGGATCTCCTGCTCGCGCGGAGATTTCATCGCCGCCGGCGAAGGCCGGCCGCGCATCACGTCGCGGAATTCCGCCGCCGACCATGCCGTGAGCTTTCCGTCCCGCAGCCCGTGGACCAGACAGGCGCCATGGAAGACGTCGAGGAATTGGCTGTCGTCCGCGTCGTACATGAGGTCGAAATACCCGTTGATCGCGGACGCGATGGCTTGGATCTCGTCCATTGAAGTCTCCGTTGACCGGTCTCGGCCGTCTGGCGACGACAGTGGCCGAGGTAGAGGCGGAGTGCTACCACTCGGGCGTCATCTCTTGGATGACCGGGAGGCATCCGCCATGGACGAAATTGACGGCCGGCTGGTCGGCGGCCTGGTGGTCCTCGCTGCCGTTGCCGACGCGCGCGGCTTCCGCAGAGCCGCCGAACGGCTGGGCATGACGCAATCCGGCGTCAGCAAGGCGATCGCGAAGCTCGAGTCCCGCCTCGACGCCAGGCTGGTCCACCGCACCAGCCGCGCCGTCGAGCTCACCGATGAGGGGCGCGCGCTTTATGAGCGGGTCGCCCAGCACCTGGCGGGGATCGGCGAGGCGGCGGCGGAGACCTCGAAATCGCGCGAGGCGGTCCGCGGCAGGCTGCGGGTCAATGTCGATCCGCTGTTCTCCCGCATGGTCCTGTCGCCCGAATCTGAGCGAGTTCCTGCTGCGGAACCCGGGGCTGGAGCTTCGCATCGAGACCAGGGACCGGATCGCGGACTTGGTCAGCGACGGCTTCGATCTGGCGGTCCGCTTCGGAGAGCCGGCGCCATCGGCGCTGATCGCGCGGCGTCTCCTCGACGCGCGTATTCTGACGGTCGCCTCGCCGATCTACATCGATCGTCATGGGCGACCCCGTCACCCGCGGGATCTGGCGAGCGATGCCCACCAATGCATCCTCGCGATCGATCCTTCGACCGGGCGCCCCTTCGACTGGGAGTTCCGGCGCGGGAGCGAGCTGGTCTCGGTTGCGGTCAACGGGCGGCTGACCGTCACCGATTCCGGAACCAAGCTCGGCGCCTGCCTCGCCGGTTTCGGCATCGCCCAGGTCATCGACCTCGGGCTCGAGCATCACCTCAAGAGCGGCGCGCTCATCAACCTGTTCCCCGACTGGTCGGACGAGCGATTCCCGCTCTACGTCTATTATGCGTCGCGGAACCACGTGCCGGCGAAGGTGAGGAAGTTCATCGATTTCATCGTCGACTCCCTCGGCACGGAGATCGGAACAGCGTTCGCAGCGCAATCCGCCGCCAAGGGCGATGCGATGGTCGCGCTCGAGGCAACGGAGTTCTGATTAGCGCCGCCGAGGATTGAGGATGGTCGCCAGCGACAGCTTTGCCGAGTTCCTGCGCGAGCAGCCCGCTCCGCTCGACGCCGTCACGATGCGGCGCATGTTCGGCAAGACCATAGATCTTTCCATTTGGCGCGCGCCGGAGCGTCTGTTCGACGAACCCGACGAGCTCGTCACCTGGGCGCGCGCCGCGCTGGCGGCGGCGCGGCGGGTTGCGGCGAAGCGAGAACGGACGGCGCCGAGGCGAAAATAAAAGCCTCGACGATGAGGGTAGAACGCGGACCCTACGGTGAGACCACGGCGACTCAGAGTCGAGCGAGAAAAGTGACCGCCCGGACGCGGCGATGTGGCCTCGGTCCATCAGCGTCTGGAGAATCAGTAGAGGATCAGGGTCAGAGTGGATTTACCGCGAGAATCGACTCTGACCCCATTTCCCGTGCCTTTTTTTGCCGCGAGGAAGATGCGAGCGAGAAAGCGAGGCCGCTATCCCCGGCCCCATCGGCGATGCGCGCCGAGCCCAAGTAACGCGACGAGGCCCGTCAGCATGATCGGCAGCGAGCCCGGCTCCGGCACCGACTGCGCGAAAACCGCGACGCAACCCAGCGGGCATGTCGCGTCCGGAACACCTGCAATGCTTCCAGCGAGCGGAACGAAGACGTCGCCGTTCAGAGGGTCGACCGCGATCGAATGCGGATTGGACAGTGCCGACACCGGCAGCAGCACCGACTGAAGCAGGAAATCAGTGACATCGCTGATCACGTCGAAGACACGGTTGCCGGCGGCATCCTTGCCGGTGACGAAGAAATCGCCCGTCGTCGGGTCGTACCAGACTTCGTCCGTTCCGCTGATCTGGGGGAACAGGCTGACGATCGATCCGGCCCCCGCCGGATTCAGCAGGACCGCTTGACCAGACCCGCAGCCGACGAGGAGGTGACCGCTTGCCCCGAGGGCGATGCCGGCCGGCGAGCAGCTGGTAATTCCCATCGTCGCGAACTTGAATTGCCGGAGGATCGCCCCGGTGGTGCTGATCTCGGCGACGCCGCCTTGATCGCCGCCGAATGCCGGGATGGAGACGAAAAACGTTCCGGTGTTGGGGTTCCAAACCGACTGCTCCATGCCATCGGTGGCCGCGGCGCCCGGGATTGTGATGTCGGTGGTCGCGATGGTGACCGGCGACGTCCCGTTGGTGGTGGCGAAAAGCGTCGCAAACGCCGGAGCGTCGGCGTTGTTCGCGGCCAGGACCTGATGCGTCAGCGGCGAATACGCCATTTCGTCGACCCGAAAGGCGCCGCCGGTGGAGATCGACTGCAACAGGCTTGGTGCCGCCGGATTGGTCGCGTTGAAGATCTTCAGCGTGCTGTTGCCGTCGCCCGCATAGAGGGTCGTGGTTCCTCCCGACGTGACCGCCAGAACGCCATCGGGACCCGACGTCGAAGTGGTCGCCTGTTGCCCGGTAAACCCTGTTGCTCGACCGAGAAACGTCAGGCTGGAGCCAGAGAAGATGTCGACGCTGGCATTTGACCGGTCGGCGATGAAGTAGTCCCCGGTGACCGGGTCGACATAGCTGATGTCGAACGCGGTGAATGCCCCGCCCGGCTGCACATTGGCCGCATCGGTTGGCACGGCAAGGAGCGTGTCGAGGGTGTAGAGCCCGGCAAAGGCCGGGCTGGCGGTCAGGCTGGTGAGCGCGAAGGCTGCGAGCAGAAGCGGTTTCTTGCCATTCATGGCGTCCTCCTCAGGAGTTGTGAATTACTGCATCTCCGCGGCTCCGTTTTTCTGCCCAGAGGAGGGGCAGGCAAGGACCGTGCCATGCACCGCCGTTAGTGAAAACAATGAGATAGTCGACCAGATCGGCGTGTATAACGTAAGAATCTGTAAGATTCTTCGACAGATTTAAAATATTGTGACAAAAATGGAGCAAAATTCATCACTCTTATCCTCGCCGCCTGGTTGCGGCGAAGCGAGAGCGGACGGCGCCCAAGCGAAAATCAAAGACCCGACGAGGAAATGGGAATGCGGAGCCGGCGGTAAGACCACAGGGGCAGGTTTGTTGGTCGGAGGCGAGCCGTCAGCTCCTATTGGCGGCTATTGGTGGCTCCGACCCCGTCTCGCGCGGCGCAAGCGTTCGACTCCACCTAATGCCCACAAAATCGACGAACCCAAGGCGTGTTCCGATTCAATCTGATCGGAACACGCTCTAATGCGATGCGAGGAGAAAAACGGCCGCCAGAAAGATGCCGAGACACAACACCACGACCGTCATCGGCGTCGACGAATTGGCACGGTTCCAGTGATCGAACACCGCATGCCTCCTATCGAGGTTGTCGGCTAGATCTAGGAGATGAATGCGGCGAAAAGTACGGCTGAATACGGCGAAAAAAAGCCTCGCCGGAGCAGGGGTTGCGGGACGATTTACGAAATGGAGGCAGGAAGATCGAGTCCCGCACGGTCATTGTGACCAGGCAAAGGACTCCATAGAAGCGATCGACCGCTATCCGGACATAGAGTGCGAGGAGCAATTGCTTCGCTCGTTGACCGATAGTCGCGACGCCTCGCTGTCGCATTCGTCGGCCAATCTGTCGAGCTCGTCGGCGATCGACCACGACATCGCCCCGCGAGCGAGCTGACGATAATGATCCGCTCGCTCCAGCAGCGCGGTCACGTCCCAGTGCTGCCCACCATCCATGCGCGGGTATCTCCGGTCGGAAGCGACAGTCATGATCTAAGATAGTGGCGCAAATAGGTCGTAAGTGTGATCCCGATCATACGTCGCGCCTGCTCTCAGCGAGGTCACAAAGACCCGCGGCGCAAGCCGAATCTGGAGGGCGATCCACCCCATTGGGGTTCGTTTGGTTAAGACTCCCTTAACCATGCCTTAACGCCGGGAAGCCGATCCTGCCGTCCCGGGATCGCACGCGATCCCGGGACGGATTGGGCGCCCATTGTGGTCGGCCCGACAACACGTGCCGGAAAATCGGCACCAGGGAGGCGGCGATTACTCCTCGGAGAGGCAACCCGACAGAGCCCCTGCCGTGGAGCGAGAGCTTCTCGGTCGGCCACCGGGACTTGGATGCAGAGCATCGTCTGATGGTCGACTTGATCAATCAGTTCTGTCTTGCTCGCGATGCGGATAGCCGCGTGCGTCTGCTGTCCGAGCTTGAACATTTGACCGAAAGACATTTCGAGCACGAGGAGGTCGTTCTCGAACGGCTTTTTAGCGAGGCGCCAAGCGATCGGCGGATGCTGCGTAAGACCCTGTCCGCGGCCCTGGTCGAGCACAGCACCGAGCACCGCCGGAGGCTGGGCGAGATCCGGGCCATGGGACGCGCGCTTGGTTCCGGTGCGGTCGCTGCCGAATTGACGCTGTGCGAGGATCTGAAGGCCTGGTTCGTCGACCACGCGATCGGCGCCGAGGCGCAGCTGAAGACGGTTCTTCAATCGGTATAATGCTGCCGGGGTGAGCCGGCTCTCGCATCGAACATCCCTGGATCGCGCCGACGCCGACCGCGAGCGGCGTCCTCCCTCACTTCCCCGTGGCCGGCACTGCGAGGTCGGCGATGACCGGGAAGTGGTCGGAGCCGACGTCGCTGCCGAGCGCGTTGGCGCGGACGGCGATGCCGGGGCTCACCAGCACCTGGTCGAGGAAGAGGCCGATGAAGGGAAGCGGCGAGAGCCAGGTGGCGGTGAGACCGCGCGCCGCGCCGCCGTCCTGCAATCCCGCCCGGGTGAGCAAGGTCGCGAACTCTGGCGCCCACGGCGTCAGGTTGAGATCGCCGACCAGGATCGCCCGGCTTTCCGGCGCCGCCCGGGCGATGCCGGCGGCGAACGCGAGCTGCTCGCGCTGCGCGCGGCCCGCCTCCACATAGGGGCGCGCCGCATGGAGCGCCACCACTCGCAGGCAGCCACGCCAGGCCGGCGCTTCGCAGATGTCGGCGGCGATCACCGGCAGGTCGCCGGCGCCGCGCTCGATCCGCGGGCGCGTCAGCGGCCAGCGGCTGAGCAGCGCGATGCCGACGGGCAGATGCCGCCGCTCGATCAGGCGATAGGGGAGCGCCACCTCCGCATCGGCGACCATCCCGTCGATGTCGCCGGGCATCTCCGTCAGCACCATCAGGTCGGGATGCTCCGCCTGGATGAGGCGGCGGAACTTGCCGCGATCGGTGGCGCCGCCGTGCATATTGAGGGCGAGGACGCGGAGATTGGCCGCCCCCGCCGGCGCGCCGCCGCCGTCGAGGTGCAGATAGGGAGCGAGCGGCGCCGCGTTCGCGATCAGCAGCGCTAGTGCCACCGCCGCCGCCAGGGGCTGGCGGAGGAGGAGCGCCAGCAGGCCCGCGATCAGGCTCGCCGCTGCCAGCTGCGGGCGGAAATGCACGAGGAGCCCCAGCCCCCACCACCAGGCGCCGAGATAGCTCGCCGCGGTCGCAAGGGCCAGGGGAATCACGCAGAACATAGGCGGCAAGCCGCCTCACCGGAGCGTCCTCGCCGTTCGCGTTCCCATCCCAGATCCGCTGATCGTTCCGGTGGCGGGAGTTTAGAGCCTTATCCGTTCCGATTGAATCAGAACGGGCTCTAATTTTTTGTTTGAGCATGATCTTTTCCGAAAACCGGCCGCCACTTTTCGGGATCATGCTCTAGCCGGCGCCGCGGTAAGGCGGCGCTACCGCGGGCCCTCGATCGGTGGCAGAGTGCCGGCCGCCCGCTTCCAAGGAGCCCTGCCATGGCCAGCCATTACCACGCCGTCGTCTGGATCGATCATCACGAAGCCCGCGTCTTCCACTTCAATCCCGAGGACGTGGAGACGCTGGTGCTCCGCCCGCACGAGCCGACCCGGCACATCCATCACAAGGCGAACTCGATCGGCAGCGGCCATGCGGCCGAGGACCAGGATTTTCTCCACGCCGTCACCGCCGCCGTCGCCGACGCCAAGGCAGTGCTGATCACCGGCCCCGCCAACGCCAAGACCGAGCTGGTGAAGCACATCCATCACCACGATCCCGCCTTGATGGGCCGCCTCGCCGGCATCGAGACCGTCGATCACCCGACCGACGCCTCCCTGATCGCCCACGCCCGCCACTACTTCAAGGCCGCCGACCGCATGCGGCCGTAAAGGGGTCAAAAATTTTCCAGAATTGCGAAAAACCCACATTCAGACTTGTGAAAAACTGCGTTTTCCCTAGCGCGTCGGCGCGGTGACGGCGAGGAGGGCGCCGAGCGTCAGGATCGAGAGGGCGGTGGAGATCACCACGCTGCTGGCGGCGCGGGCGACATAGATCTCGTAGCGCTGGGCCAGGATGAAGGCGTTGGCGCCGGTCGGAAGTGCCGCGCAGGTGGTGGCGACCGCGATGTCGAGGGGCGCCAGGCGGAACACATAGGTCGCGAAGAGCCAGACCAGCAGCGGCAGCGCCAGGAGCTTGATCGCCACCACCGCCAGGCTCTCGCGAAGATCGCCGGCGATGTGGAATCCGGCGATGGTGGCGCCCAGCGAAAAAAGCGCCGCCGGCGTCGCGGCGCCGCCGAGGAAATCGAGGAACCGCGCCAGCAGGTCCGGCAGCGGCAGCCCCGCCAGATGCCAGAGGAACCCCGCCACGATCGCCGCGATGACGGGATTGCCGAGGATGGCGCGAGCGGTCACCTTGATGGTGTGCAGGAACCGGCCGCCGTGGCCGCGCCCCATCTCCACGACGACGGTGGCGAGCGACAGCAGGATCAGCGAGTGCAGGCTGATGATCAGGCTGAGCGGCACCAAGCCCTTGTCGCCGAACGCCGTCACCACGATGGGAATGCCGAGCTGCACCGAGTTGGAGAAGGCGGCGCTCACGCCCATCAGGCCCTGCTCGGCGAGGCCGAGGCGGAAGATCAGCCGGCCGAGCAGCATGCTGCCGGCGAAGACGGTGAGGGTGCCCGCGAAATAGGCCTCGAGCACCGCCAGCGAATCGCCGATCGAGGGGGTGTGGCCCGCCATGCCGCGGAACAGCAATGCTGGGATCGCGGCGTAATAGACGAAGACGCCGAGGCCGCGCGCCCCCTCGGCGCTGAGCGCGCCGCTGCGGCCGAAGCCATAGCCCACGAGAATGACGGCAAAGACCGGGAGGATGATCCCGATGACGGTACCCATGCGGAAAGGCGCGCGCTCACCCCTATGATCGCGCGCCCTTGATAGCGCGGTCGGCGCGGGCCGTATACGGGCGAAAGAGCCGAGGTCCCCGCCTCAGGCGGGGATCTTCTCGGCGAAGGGGACCTCGATCTCCGATGCCATCGGCAGCTCGACGACGAAGCGCGACCCCTGACCCGGGCGACTCTCGACCTTGATGGTGCCGCCATGGGCGGTGACGATGCCGTGCACGACGGAAAGGCCGAGCCCGGTGCCCTCGCCCACGCCCTTGGTGGTGAAGAAGGGCTCGAAGATCCGCTGCGCCGTGGCGTCGTCCATGCCGCAGCCGGTGTCGCTCACTACCAGACGGATCGACGTCGGCTTTCGCCGTGGACCGTCGACGACGGTCGAGAGCGTCACCGACACCGTGCCGGCGGCGGTGCCGATCGCCTGTACCGCGTTGGTGACGAGGTTGACCACGATCTGGTGAATCTGGGTGGGGTCGCCGACGAAGCTGGGCACCGGGCGAATGTCGCTCGCGAGCGAGATGGTGCTGGGCGTAGTGGCGCGCAGCATGGCGAGCGCCTCGTAGACCACGTCGGCCATGCTGAATTCCTGCCGCTCGGCGCGGTCCTTGCGGCTGAACGCCAACACCCGCTTGACGAGGTCGCGGGCGCGGTTGCCGGCGTCCTTGATCAGCTCGAGATACTGGCGCATCTGCGGGTCGTCGCCGGCCCGCTTCAGGCCCAGCGACGCCATGGCGACGACCGGCACCAGCGTGTTGTTCAAGTCGTGGGCGATGCCGCCGGCCAGCGTGCCGAGCGCCTCGAGCTTCTGGGAATGGCGTAGTTGATGCTCCAGCTCCTGCCGCTGCGCGTCGGCGCGGCGCAATTCGGTGACGTCGCGCGCCGTGCCGGTGACGCGGGCGACGGTGCCGCTGGCATCGCGGCTCGCGCGGCCCTCGGATGCGATCACGCGCCCCTCGCCGTCCGGGCGCCGGATGCGGAACTCGACGGCGCTGGGCTCGCCACCGGCCCTAAGCTGCTTCAGCCACGCGTGCACCTTGGGGAAATCCTCCTCGTGAATGGTGCGGACCAAGCTCGCCATGGTCGGCTGCGCGGCATCGGGCGCGAAGCCACGGATGCGGAACATCTCCTTCGACCAGAGATATTTTCCCGTCGCGACGTCGAGCTCCCAGCTGCCGATGCCGGCGACCTGCTGCGCGCGGTCGAGCCGCTCCTCGCTCGCCTGCAGCGCCGCCTGCGCCGTCTTGAGCTCGGTGATCTCGACGCGCAGGCCGGCGATGCCGCCGTTGCGCATTCGGCGGTCGGTGACCAGGAACCACCGGTCGCGGCCCACCTGCATCTCGAGCGAGCCGGTACCGCTGCGGTGATAGCGGATACGCTCCGCCAGCCATTCCTCCTCGCGGCCGATGGCATCCTTGTAGTGCCCGACGGCAAGGCCATCGCGCAGGACCTGCTCGAAGGTCTTGCCGATCGAGGGGAGGCCGAGAAGATCCCGATACACCTGCCGCCAGGGTTCATTGGCCATGATGAGGCGGTCGTCCTGGTCGTAGATCAGGATGCCGGCGGAGATGCTGTCGAGGGCATCCTGCAGCAGGGCCTCGGCGCGCTCGGCGCTGGGCGCGCGCCTCGACGATCGCGGTCTCGTTGGTGGTGGTGCCGCGATAGCCCAGAAATTCCCCGGCCTCGTCGAACACGGGCTTGCCGCCACGCAGTAATGGATGTCCTGGCCATCGCTGCCGCATGCGAATAGCGGACCTGGCGGAACGGGCGCCGCGCCTCCAGATCCGCCTGGTGCGCAGCCAAGCGCTCCTCGTCGCGATCGTCGCCGGTCGCCTCCCAGCGCGTCTGGCCGAGCATGTCCTGCGGGTTCCGTCCGATGTCCGCTCGTCGGTCTTCGAGAAGTAGGTGAACCGGTGCTCCCGGTCGGTCTCCCAGACCCAGTCGCCGGAGACCTCGGCGATGTCGCGGAAACGCTGCTCGCTCCGCCTGAGCGCCGCCTCGGCCGCGTCGCGGTCCTGCGACTGCACGGTAAGGAGCTCGGCGGCGGCGGAAAGCGCGATCATGACATCGCCCACCTCGGCGATGCGCGTGCGCATCAGGGGCAGCGGCGTGCCGCGGCCGAGTGCGAGGGCGGCATCGGCGAGCTCGCGCAGGGGAGTGGCGATGGATCTGCCGACGCAGAGCGCGATCCCGATGCCGAGGAGCAGCAGCACGCCGGCCGCCAGGCCGACCTCCCGAAGCGACCGATACGAAGGGCGCATAGACCTCCGAGCGCGGGATCATGATGGCGAGAGTCCAACCGGTGAAGGCGGAGCGGGCGAGGGCGGCGATCGCGGAGTTGCCGTCCGCGTCGGGACCGGTGAAGACCGCGCCGTCGCCCTCGACCGCCGCCGCGATCAGCGACGGATCCGCCGGCGTGACCTCCTGGGCGTCGATCGCCCGATTGCGCGCGATGATGTGATCGCCGCGGTCCATCACCTCGACCGTCCAGCTCTCCGGCAGATGCTGATCCAGCAGCGTCTGGCTGAGCTCGCGCATGTTGAAGCTCATGAGCAGCACGTGAGTGACCCGCTCGCCGCTCATCACCGGGACATAGGCCGAGACCTGCAGCTCCAATGCCGAACCGCCGAAGAAGGCACCGGAGATCTGCAGCGATCGGGTGGCGACGACGTTGCTGACGATGGCGGCGGATTTGAGCGCCCACTTCGGCCGACCCAGGGGCTCGCGGGTGGTGAAGATCGCCATGCCCTGAAGATCGGCGAGGAGGATCCAGGCATGATGCGCGGCTGCGATCTGCTGCGCCTGCTCGTAGAAGCGCGGGATGTCGTTATCTTCGAGCGACGGCGAGGTGGCGAGCGCGGCAAGCGCCGCGGTCGCGGTCTTGAGCTTGAGATCCATGGCGGCGGAGAGGGCGTGCGCCGTGCTCACGAGGTCGCGCCGATCCGACGCGCGCTCGCGATCGCTCATGACGGAGCATCGCGAAAGCGGAGAACACCAGCATCGGCAGCACCAGGGCGATCACCAGCCCGATGATGTGCGCGCGCGCGCTATGCGCCCGGCCGGGGCGCTCGCGCAGGCCGCGCCACAGGCGGCGCGCCAGCGCGGGTTCACCGCTGCCGCTGTGCCGCTATACCTGTGCTGATCTCGCCATCGCTTCGAGAATGCTGCGCCACACGGACTCCGGTACCGTTGCCGGATCCACCGCCAGAGTGCGCGGAAAGCCCGGAAAACCAGTTAAATCCGTGGCGCAGAACGCCGCGACGGGCATAGGGGAAATCCCTTATGCAGGCGCATGCCGGCGCATGCGGCGCGCCGCGCCTCCGGTATTTCGCGCTGCGGCATACGCGGCACTCTCGCGTCCTAGTCGCGTGGCCATATCAGCGATCGGTCGAGATGCCGCCGCGTTGACAGTGCGGTTCCCGGAGGCTACCCAGCCGGCGCTGCCGTGCGCAGCGGGCCCGGCGATCATGGGGGTGTCGGCGATGGACGTCATGGGTTGCTGCGCGCGCTTGGGCGCGCCGGCGATCGTCCTCGGCCTGGCGATGGTCGTGCTGTCGCCGCGTCGGGGCGCGCCTCGCCACCCTTCCTGATCGATGACGGCCTCATCGACGACCCCGGCCAGATCGAGCTCGACGTCATCGGCCAGTCGACCTGGTCGGCCGGCGGCGCTGCCGGTGTCGCGCCCAGCACCGAGGTGGATTACGGCGTGGTGAAGGGGCTGCAGCTGCATGCCTTCATGCCGCATCGACCTTCAACCGTCCGGCAGGACAGGACGCCCAATGGGGCCCCGGGGATTTCGAGATCGGCGCCAAGTTCCGCATCGACGGCCATCTCGACGACGACCGCGCTCTCGCCGTGGCATTGGAGCCCTTCGTCGATTTCCCGACCGGCGATGCCGATCGCGGCCTCGGCACCGGCCACACCCACGCTTTCCTGCCGATCTGGATCAGCAAGCAGCTCGAGGATGATTGGAAGCCCTTTGCCGGCGGCGGCTACTGGATCAACCCAGGCGCCGGCAATCGGAATTGGGGCTTCTTCGGCGCCGGGCTGTCGAAGACCCTCGATGCCTACGGCCTGGTGCTGGGCGGCGAGGTCTTCCACGCCACCGCATCGACGGATGGCGGCAAGGACACGACCGGGTTCGACGTCGGCGGCACCTATAAGATCGCCGAGAATCGCTATCTCTTGTTCACGCTGGGGCGTGGTCTGCAGAACGCCGACACCACCAACCGCGCCTCGGTGCTGATCGGATTCCAGGGCTTCTTCTGAGCGGAAGCCGGCTCACTCGGCGCGGCCGTCGCGCTCCCGGAGCAGGCGGTCGAAGCGCTCGAGGGTTGCCTCCACCCGCGCCATCACCGATCCCGCGGCGAAGCGCCCGTCGGGTCCGAGCGCGGCCGACCTCGAGGCCGGTGAGCAGCGCGAGCGCGTCGTCCACGCTCTCCATGGTCCAGACATTGAAACGGCCGGCGGCGACGGCGGACGCCACCTCCTCCGAGAGCACCACATGGAGCGCGTTCGCCGCCGGGATCAGCACGCCCTGCCGGCCGGTGAGGCCGCGCGCCGCGCAGGTGCGGTAGAAGCCCTCGATCTTCTCGATGGCGCCGCCGATCGGCTGGCTCTCGCCGTTCTGGTTGACCGAGCCGGTGATGGCGATGTCCTGGCGCAGCGGCACTTCCGCCAGCGCCGAGAGCACCGCCACCAGCTCGCCCATGGAGGCGCTGTCGCCCTCGACGCCGCCGTAGCTCTGCTCGAAGGTGACGGTGGCGGCGAAGGAGAGCGGCAGCCGGCGCGCGAAGGTGCCGCTCAGATAGCCGCCGATGATGAAGACGCCCTTCTGCTGGATCGGGCCGCCGAGCTCGGTGGCGCGCTCGACGTTGATGATGCCGTGCCGCCCCGCATGGACGCGCGCCGAGACGCGGACCGGCGTGCCGAAGGCATGGTCGCCGAGGTCGCGCACGGTGAGGCCGTTCACCTGGCCGACCCGCGATCCCGTGGTGTCGATCAGCATGGTGCCGTCGCGGATCGACTCCTGCACGCGGTCCTCGACCCGCGAGCGCCGGAGCCGCCGCTCGCCGAGGCATTTGAGAACGTGCGGCAGGTCGATGAGCCGCGCGCCGCCGGCGCGCGCCATCGCCGCCGCCTCGATGACGAGATCTTCCACCTGCTCGAAGCGCGCCGAGAGCTTGCGCCGATGCTGGGCCCAGCGCGCGGCTTCGCCGAGCAGGCGCGTCACCGCCGCGGCGGTGATGCCCTCGGTCTGGTGCCGGCGCGCCATGTGCTGGATCAGCGCGCCATAGACCGCGAGATCGTCGGCTGCGTCCGGCAGGTCCGGATCGATGTCGGCCTTGATTTTGAAGTAGGTGGCGAAATCGGGATCGACCGAGAAGAAGGTGTAGTACCAGCGCGGCGCGCCGACGATCACGACCTTGACGTCGAGGGGGATCGCGTGCGGCGTCGGCGCGCCGGCAAGGGGCGGCCCATTGCCGCGCGGCGGCTCGATCCGGAGGCAGCGGTCGCGCAGCGCCGCCTTGAGGAAGGTCCAGACCGTCGGCTGCTCGGCGATCGCCTCGGCGCGCAGCACCAGGATGCCGCCATTGGCGCGATGCAGCGCGCCGGCGCGGATGTGGCGATAGTCGGTGGCGGCGATGCCGCCCTCCAGGCGGTACTCGAAGCCGCCGAACAGGTTCTCATAGGTGGGCGTCGGCTCCAGCACCACGGGCGCGTGGGCCTCCTCGCCGTGATCCACCAGCAGGTTGACGGCGTAGCGCTCCTCGGCGGCGATCTCGCGCGCGGCGTCCGGCTCCGGCTCGCCGGAGACCGCCAGGAGATCGAGGTGGTCGACGAGGTCGGTGCGCAGCTCGATGATCCAGCGCCCCAGCCCCTTGTGGTTGGCGAACTCGCTCGCGATGGGATCGATCAGCGGGGCGAGCGCCGCGTCCGCCGCCTGGCGCCGCGCCTCGCGGAGCGCGGTGGCGAATTGCTGCTCGCTCTGACGCGCGGCGCGGACAAAGACGGCAAGGTGCTGGCGCACCTCGTTGAAGCCGGCGATGCGCCGTTGACGCTCCGGCTCCTCGAGCTTCTGCAGCGCCTCGGGCTCGTTGCCCGGCAGCGGCTGCAGCGTCATGCCCTGGGGCGTGCGCTCGACCGCAAGCCCGCGCTCGCCGGCAAAGGCGTTGAGCTCGGCGAAGGCGGCGCCGACGCTCTGCTGCGCGGCGGCGCTCTCGCGCTCGATGCGGGCGGCGAAGTCGGCGGCCTCGAAGGCGCGGGCTAGCGCCTGACGGAGCGCCGGCAGCAGCTCCCGAAGCCGGTCGCGGAAGGTGCGGCCGATGCCGGGCGGCAGCGCATAGGCCCGCGGCCGCTCGGGATGGCGAAAATTCGGCAGGTAGATCCAGTCCGTCGCCGGCGGCAGCAGCTTGGCGTGGTTCTCCAGCAGATCGAGGGTCGCGGTCATGCGGCCGCTGCGGTCCTCGCCGACCACGAAGACGTTGAAGCCGAGCTCCGGCACCGCGAGACCGAAGGCCAGCGCGTCGCGCGCCCGTCGATGGGACGAGAGATCGAAGATGCGCGGCGGTTGAGCCGATGCCGGTGCCGCCGGCACCGCGAAGGCCGGCGGACCGACCGCCTCCGCGGCGAGACGCTGCAGTGTCATGCCGCCGAGCGCGTGCCGCGGGCCTTGAGGCGGGCCTCGATCGCGTCCCAGACCAGCGTCTCCAGGTGCTTGCCGTCGAGGCGGTTGATCTCCTGGATCCCGGTCGGCGAGGTGACGTTGATCTCGGTCAGATAGTCGCCGATCACGTCGATGCCGACGAAGATCAGGCCCTGCTCTTTCAGCACCGGGCCGAGGGCGGCGCAGATCTCGCGCTCGCGCTTGGTGAGGTCGGTCTTGCGGGCCTCGCCGCCGACATGGAGGTTGGCGCGCGCCTCGCCCGCCGCCGGCACCCGCAGCACGCCGCCCACCGCCTCGCCGTCGATCAGGATGATGCGCTTGTCGCCCTCGCGGATCGCCGGAAGATAGCGCTGCACCATGATCGGCTCGCGATAGAGGGTGGTGAAGAGCTCGAGGAGCGCGTTCAGGTTGTCGTCCTCGGGCCGGAGATGGAACACGCCGGCGCCGCCGTTGCCGAAGAGCGGCTTCAGGATGATGTCGCCGTGCTCGCGGCGGAAGGCCACGATCTCCTCGCGCTCGCTGGTGACGATGGTCGGCGGCATCAGCGCCGAGAAATGCGTGGCGAACAATTTCTCCGGCGCGTTGCGGACGCTGACGGGATCGTTCACCACAAGGGTGGTCTCCCGCACATGCTCCAGGAGATGGGTCGCGGTGATGTAGGCCATGTCGAAGGGCGGATCCTGGCGCATCAGGATCACGTCGATCCCCGCGAGGTCGATGGTCTCCAGCGGGCCGAGGGTGAAATGGCGGCCGTGCTCGCGCCGCACCTCCAGGCGCTGGCCGCGGGCGGTGAGCCGGTCCTGCTTCAGGCTGAGGCGCCGCGGCGAATAGTGGTAGAGCGCATGGCCGCGCGCCTGCGCCTCCAGCGCCAGCACGAAGGTCGAATCCGCGTCGATGTTCACGGACTCGATGGGATCCATCTGGATGGCGACGACCAGGCCCATGGGCAAACGTCCTCGGAGACAGGGGCGAAACAGGGGGTGGCCAGTATCGAGGCGGAACGGCGCCCTCGGCAAGGGGTGTGGCGCCGGCTCTCGCCGCTTCTAGTCGGAGGGAATTTATCGTACCTTGGGATCCCCTTCACGGGGGCAGCCGGCGGATAAGCCGGCGGTCGGCCCACGGCCACAGGCTGCGGGATCGCGAGAAGATAGGACCTGGGGAGGTCTGACGCGTGCGGGATACCGGCCCGGAGAGGACGGCGTCGAATCCTGACCACCGGTCGGCGCCGGCGCTGCTGGCGGTCGAGGACGTGGCCGTGCGCTTCGGCGGCATCGTCGCGCTCGATGGCGTCTCGTTCTCGGTGCGGGCGGGCCAGATCTGCGGCCTTATCGGTCCCAACGGCGCCGGCAAGACCACGCTCTTCAATTGCCTGTCGCGGCTCTACGAGCCCTGGCGCGGCCGCATCCTGTTCGACGGGCGGCCGCTCCAGGAGGTGCCCCGCCACGCCATCGCCGCGCTGGGCATCGGCCGCACCTTCCAGAACCTGGCGCTCTTCCGCACCATGAGCGTTGTCGAAAACGTGATGGTGGGCGCCCATTGCCGCAGCCGCGGCGGCTTCTTCGCCAGCGCTCTCGCGCTGCCTGCCGCCGCGCGCGAGAGCCCATCGCGTCCGCGAGCAGGCGGCGGCCCTGATTGACGAGCTCGACCTCGGTGACGTCGCGCATCTGCCGGTGGGCGCGCTTCCCTTCGGGACGCAGAAGCGCGTCGAGCTGGCCCGCGCGCTGGCCAGCGAGCCCAAGCTGCTGCTGCTCGACGAGCCCGCCGGCGGCCTCAATCACGAGGAGGTGGATCGGCTTCGCGGCGAGATCCGAGGCGCTCCGCGACCGCCGCGGCATCACCGTGCTGCTGGTCGAGCATCACATGAGCCTGGTGATGCGGGTCTCCGACCAGGTGGTGGCGCTGGATTTCGGCCGCAAGATCGCCGACGGCACGCCCGCCGAGGTGCAGCGCCATCCCGACGTGATCCGGGCCTATCTCGGGGACGCCGCCTGATGGCGCCGGTGCTGGAGGTCCGCGGTCTCAAGGCCTTCTACGGGCCGACCGAGGTGCTGCACGGCGGTCGATCTCGATGTCGAGGAAGGCGGCATCACCGCGCTGCTCGGCGCCAACGGCGCCGGCAAGACCACGATGCTGCGCGCGCTCTGCGCCATGGTGCGGACGGAAGGCGAGATCCGCTTCGACGCGCGCGGCGATCGACGGCCTCGCCACCGAGGACGTCGCGCGCCTCGGCATCGCCCATGTGCCGGACGGACGCGGCACCTTCGTCCATCTGACGGTCGAGGAGAACCTCCGCCTCGGCGCCTATATCCGTCGCGACAGGGCGGCGGTGGAGGCGGATTTCGAGCGCGTCTACGGCTATTTCCCGCGGCTTGCCGAGCGCCGGCGCCAGCAGGCCGGCACGCTTTCCGGCGGCGAGCAGCAGATGCTGGCGATCTCCCGCGCGCTGATGCTGCGGCCGCGGCTGCTGCTGCTCGACGAGCCGTCCTTCGGCCTGGCGCCGCTGGTGGTCCGCGACATCTTCGCGCATCCTGCGCGCGATCAACCGCGAGGAGCGGGTCAGCATGCTGCTGGTCGAGCAGAACGCGCGCCTCGCGCTCGACCTCGCCGACCACGCCTACCTCCTGGAGACCGGCCGCGTGGTGATGGGCGGCACCGCCGCGGCGATCCGCGGCGACGAAGCCGTGCGCCGCGCCTATCTCGGCTATTGAGGAGCTGGCGATGAGCGGGTTGCTGCACCAGGTCCTCTCCGGCCTTGCCACCGGCGGCATCTATGCCAGCGTGGCGCTGGCGCTGGTGATGATCTACCAGGCGACCCACCTCGTGAATTTCGCCCAGGGCGAGATGGCGATGTTCTCGACCTACATCGCCTGGACGCTGATCAAGGCCGGGCTCCCTTACTGGGTCGCCTTCTTCCTCACCCTGCTGATCTCGCTTTGCGGCGCGGCGTGCTGATCGAGCGCATCGTCATCCGCCCGTTCGAGAACGCGCCGGTGCTGGCGGCGGTCGTGCGTCTTCATCGGCCTGCTGGTCATCTTCAACAGCCTCGCCGGCTGGATCTTCACCTACACCATCAAGACGCTTCCCGAGCCCGTTCCCGGCCGAGCCGCCTGGTACGGCAACACTTATATGTCGCCGCACGAGACCGGCGCGATCGGCGTGACGCTTGGTCGTGCTGGCGCTGCTCTACGCCTTCTTCCGCTTCACGCCGCTCGGGCTGGCCATGCGCGCGGCGGCGCAGAATCCGGTCTCCAGCCGCCTGGTCGGCATCCGCGTCGGCTGGATGCTGGCGCTCGGCTGGGGCCTGGCGGCGGCGGTCGGCGCGGTCGCCGGCATGATGGTCGGCGCCGATCGTCTATCCTCGAGCCCAACATGATGGGCGGCATCCTGCTCTACGCCTTCGCCGGCGCGCTGGTGGGCGGCATCGACAATCCCGGCGGCGCGGTGCTCGGCGGCTTCATCGTCGGCGTGCTGGAGAATCTGGTCGGGCGCCTACGTCGTCGGCACCGAGCTCAAGCTGACGGTGGCGCTGGTCATCATCGTCGGCGTGCTGGTGGTGCGAGCCCTCGGGCCTGTTCGGCACGCCCCGTCGCGACCAGGGTCTAGGACAATGGCCAGCGTCAGCGCCTCGCCGGCAGCATCCCCGCCTCGGGCATTGACGGACGTGCGACGGCGGAGCTGGCGGCGCCTGGCGCTTGCCATCGCCCTGGCGCTGGCGGTGGCGGCGCCGTTCTTGGCCAGCAACTACCACGTCTTCCAGTTCACCGCTGGTGCTGGTCTACGCGATCGCGCTCCTCGGGCTCAACATGCTGACCGGCTACAACGGCCAGATCTCGCTCGGCCACGGCGCCTTCTATGCGATCGGCGCCTATGCGGCGGCGATCCTGTGGAGCATGTGCGGCGTGCCCTACTGGGCGACCATGCCGGTCGCCGGCGCGGTCTGCCTCGTGGTCGGCTTCCTGTTCGGCCTGCCGGCGCTGCGCCTCGAAGGCCTCTATCTCGCGCTCGCCACCTTCGCGCTGGCGCTGGCGATGCCGCAGATGCTGAAATACAAGGCGTTCGAGCACTGGACCGGCGGCGTGCAGGGCATCGTGCTCGACAAGCCCGACGCGCCCTTCGGCCTGCCGCTCGACGGCGACCAGTGGCTCTATTTCTTCTCCCTCGCCCTGGTGCTGCCGCTGTTCTGGCTCGCGCTGGAACCTGCTGCGCGGCCGGGTCGGGCGCGCGATGGTGGCGATCCGCGACCATCCGATCGCGGCGGAGGCCATGGGCGTCAACACCGCGCTCTACAAGTCGCTCACCTTCGGCGTCAGCGCCCTCTATACCGGCGTCGCCGGCGCGCTCGGCGCGCATCGTGGTGCAGTTCGTCGCGCCCGACAGCTTCTCGATCCTCCTGTCGATCACCCTCCTGGTCGGCATCGTGGTCGGCGGCCTCGCCTCGATCTCGGGCGCGTTCTTCGGCGCGCTGTTCATCGCAGTTCGTGCCGAACTATCGCCGACCAGATCTCCGATCTTCTGGGCGAACGCGCCAAGGCGCTGCCCTGGGCGATCTACGGCGCTGCTGCTCATCGGCTTCATGTATGTGATGCCGACCGGCGTGGCGGGTCTCGTGCGATCCAGCGCGACGCAGCTTGCGCAACGGCGCTCCCGGCCACGCTGACGGGCGCGCCTGAGTCCGGCCATAACCGACCGCGAGCCCGCTCGCGGCATGAAGCAGAGGAGGAAACCATGCTTTCACGACGCAGACTGTTGCAGACCACTGCCGCGTCGGCGGCGCTCATCGCCGCCCGCGCTGCGGCCGGCCGCCGCCGCCAACGCGCCCGGGCGTCACCGACACCGAGATCAAGATCGGCCAGACCATGCCCTACAGCGGCCCGGCCTCCGCCTACGGCACGATCGGCAAGGCCGAGCGCGCCTACTTCAAGATGATCAACGACGCAGGGCGGCATCAACGGCCGCAAGATCAACCTCATCAGCCTCGACGACGGCTACAGCCCGCCCAAGACGGTCGAGCAGATCGCGCCACCTGGTCGAGCAGGACCAGGTGCTGTTCATCTTCCAGACGCCTCGGCACGCCGCCGCAATTCGGCGATCCAGAAGTACCTCAACGAGAAGAAGGTGCCGCAGCTCTTCGTCGCCACCGGCGCCACCAAGTGGAACGACCCCAAGCACTTCCCGTGGACCATGGGCTGGCAGCCGAACTACCAGACCGAGGCGCACATCTACGCGCAAGTACATCCTCGACGAACAAGCCCGACGCGAAGATCGGCGTCCTCTACCAGAACGACGACTACGGCAAGGACTACCTCAACGGCCTCAAGGACGGCCTCGGCGACAAGGCGAAGACGATGATCGTCAAGGAGGTCGTCCTACGAGGTCACCGATCCCGACCGTCGACTCGCAGATCGTCAGCCTGCAGGCCTCGGGCGCCGACGTGTTCTTCAACGTCGACGACGCCGAAGTTCGCGGCGCAGGCGATCCGCAAGGCCTACGACATCGGCTGGAAGCCGCTGCACTTCCTCAACAACGTGTCGATCTCGGTCGGCTCGGTGCTGAAGCCGGCGGGCCTCGAGAAGTCGGTCGGCCTCATCACCGCCGCACTACCTCAAGGACCCGACCGATCCGCGCTGGAAGGACGACGCCGGCTGAAGGAGTGGCTGCGCCTTCATGAAGAAGTACATGCCCGACGGCGACCTCGACCGACATCGACAACGTCTACGGCTACGATGGCGGCGCATGACCCTGGTGCAGGTGCTGAAGCAGTGCGGCGACGATCTCACGCGCGAGAACGTGATGAAGCAGGCGGCGAACCTGAAGGATCTCGAGCTGCCGATGCTGCTGCCGGGCATCAAGATCAACACCAGCCCGACCGACTTCGCGCCGATCCAGCAGATGCAGCTGCAGCGCTTCGACGGCAAGACCTGGCAGCTCTTCGGCGACGTGCTGAGCGGCTGAGCCGGCCTCGGGCGCCCGGGGCCGGCGGGTCCCCGGAACGGAAAGGGCCTGACCGCAATCCGCGGCCAGGCCCTTCCTTTCAGGCTCCGGCAGCACTGCTACCGGATGAATGCACCCTACGAGTTACTTTTTCTTTTTGGTCTTCTTCTTGGTCTTGCGCTTTGCCTTCTTGGTCTTCGACGCCTTGGCGGCCGCCGCGGACCGGGTCTTACGACGCTTAACTTTAGGCATGGATCTGATTCCATGTAGGTTGCAGGAAGCCCCAATATACAGAAAATTCCTTGACAAGAAATAAGAAAAGTAATTCCCGGGCCTCCCGTCGCGGCGCGCGCGCAAGGAGAGCGTGTCGAGGGCGCGATCGGAGTCAGAAAACGATAAGTGAATCTTCGGCGCGACCCCCCAGAAAACCAGCATTCATGCGGGTTTCTGCGGTATTCGAGAAACCAGCAGCGAGCCAAGTAATGAGTCGTTAACTCCGCGCCGCGCGCCGCCCGCGCGCGCCGCCCGCGCCGGCCGACGGGTCACTGGAGACGCTGTCGGAGGTCCTGGAGGAGCGCCGCCGTCGCGAATCGGAGTCGCGAGTCGCGCTCGCGCTCGATCGAGCGCTCAAGCGAGGCGAGCGCCGCGCCGAGGTTGCCGAGCGCGGCGTTGATGACGCCGTGCTCGCGCAGAAGCTCGGGCCGGTCGGGAGCGAAGAGCAGCATGGTGTCGAGGACGACGAGCGCCGCCTCCGCCTGCCGGCTCTCCAGCAGGCGGAGCTTGAGGTTGTTCTGCAGGCGCAGCAGCACCTCGCGGTCGGAAACCGCGGCGTAATGCGCCGGTGTGAGCTCCTGGTCGACGCCGCTCACGCGCTTCAGCAGCTGGCGCAGCTCGACGGCGCCCTGGGCGCCGCCGCCGTTGAAGGGATCGAGCAGGATGCGCCCGTCCGCCGTTTCCAGCGAGACCAGGAAATGTCCGGGGAAGGCGAGGCCGGCCATCGTCCAGCCCTGGGCGCGGCCGGCGTGGAGATAAAGAATGCCAAGCGCCACCGGCAGCCCCTTGCGGCGGTCGATGACGCGCATGAGGTTGGCGTTCTGCAGATCCTCGTAGGTGAGCGTGTCGCCGGTGTAGCCGTGGCCGCCGAGAATCACCGTAGCGAGCGCCGCCGCACGCTCCCGCGCGCTGCCGGCGCCGGCGGCGGCCTCGCCGACCTCGCGTGCCAGCAGGGCCAGATGCCGGTGATAGCGCTCGAGGTCGACCCGCGGCCGGTCGAGCGAGGCGAGAGCCAAGGCAGCGGTGCCGATCGGCAGCACCGCTTCGGAGAGCGCGCCCAGCGCCTTCAGGTAGGAAAGCGCGCCGTCGCGGTCGTCGAAGGGGAGGCCGCCGGCTGCGCTCTCGGTCCCCGCGCCGCTCATTGCAGGGGCTTCACCTCGATCTTGTCGCCGGCGCTCACCGGAGCGTTGCCGCTGCTGGCGGGCGCCGGAGCGGGCATCACCTCGGCGGTGGGCGCCGGCTGCACCGGCGCCGGCGCCGGCGAGGCGGTCGTCGGCTGCGACTCCGGCGGCGCGCCGGGCCGGATCTGCACGTAGGAGACCACCCGCCGCACGTTCGGGATGTTGCTGGCATAGGCGGTGACGCGGTTGAGCTCGTCCTGGGTGCGCGCCGAGCCCAGGAGATAGACCACGTGATCCGCCGTCGTGATGGTGTAGTTGAGCGAGCGGATGTCGGCGTCCCAGGTGAGCTCGTTCCGCAGGCGCGTGGTGATCCAGCCGTCGTTGAAGTCGTCGCCGGTGTCGGCGAGCGGCCCGATCTCGATCTCGTTATAGACCTGCTTCACGCCCTTGACCTGCCAGGCGCGCTTCACCGCCTCGTCGCGCCATTCCGGATTGGGCACGCGTCCGGTGATCAGCACGCGCCCCTCGTAGATGTCGCAATTGAGGCCGCGCGACATGTCGAAATTGTACTTGTCCCAGGATGCGGTGATCGCAGACTTGAGGGTCGCGTCGGTGATGTTGTCGCCGATGCTGCGCTCCTGGGCCGCGGCATAGCCGCCGGCGGTGCCGGCGGCGCCCGCCACCGCGACCACACAGCCGGGCAGCAGCGCCAGCAGGCCGATCGCGGCGCCTGTCGCCAGCATCGACCGGTCACGCGGGTGCTTAGACAAGGCTGATGTCCTCCGTCGAACGCGGGCCGTCCGCCGGCCCGCTACTCTATAGTGAATCACCAGAACTGTGGCGCCAAGCGGGCAACCGCGAGTCGATTTTGCGGCAACTAGAAATCGCCTTCGCGCCAGGCATCCTGCAGGTGATGCGGCAGCCGGCGCGGCGTCACCAGCATGACGTCGAAACGGATGGCGAGGCGCGCAAGTTCCGGTCGTCGCACGAGAAAATGCGCGACCGCGCGCTCGATCCGCCGCCGCTGCCGCGCGCTCAGCGCCTCGTTGGCGCGGCCGCGGTCGTCGCGGGCCTTCACTTCAATGGCGGCCAGCGCGCCGCCGCGACGCGCCAGGATATCGACCTCGCCCACCGCGACTCGATAATCCCGGGCGAGGATGCGATAGCCGCGGAGCCGCAGCCACCAGACGCAGAGACTCTCCGCCAGCCGCCCGCGGCGCTCGGCACCGCGCCGTCGCGCCGTCGTCATGGCGGACGCTTGCCGGCGAGGGACAGGGCGCGGGCATAGACCTGGCGGCGCGGCAGCCCGGTCTCGGCCGCCACCGCGGCGCTGGCCGCGCGCACGCTCTGTGTGAGGAGCGCCGCGGCGAGGCGCTCGTCGAGCTGCTCCGGCGAGATCTCCGCCGCGTCCTCGGCGGGCGGCCCCACCACCAGCACGATCTCGCCGCGCGGCGGCTCGGCGGCGCCATACTGCGCGGCGAGTTCCGCCAGCGTGCCGCGGCGCACCTCCTCATGCAGCTTGGTGAGCTCGCGGGCGACCGCCGCCGGCCGGTCGCCCAGCACCGTCGCCATGTCGCCGAGCGATTCCGCAAGCCGCGGCCCCGTCTCGAAGAGCACGAGCGTCGCGGGAATGCGGGCGAGCTCGCCCAGGGCCTGCCGGCGCTGGCCCTGTTTCGCCGGCAGGAAGCCCGCGAAGAGAAAGCGGTCCGTGGGGAGCCCCGCCACCACCAGCGCCGCCAGCGCGGCGGAGGGGCCCGGAAGCGCGGTCACCGGAATCCCCGCCTCGACCGCCGACCGCACCAGCTTGAGGCCGGGATCGGAGATCAGCGGTGTCCCGGCGTCGGAGACCAGCGCCACCGCCGCGCCCGCCGCCAGCCGCTGCAGGAGCCGCGGCCGCATGATCTCCGCATTGTGGTCATGATAGGGAACCCGCTCGGCGGCGAGGTCGAACTTGCGGGCGAGGGTGGCGGTCACCCGCGTGTCCTCGCAGGCGATGAGGTCGACGCGGCGCAGGACGTCGAGGGCGCGGAGCGTGATGTCGCCGAGATTGCCGATCGGCGTCGCTACGACATAAAGTCCGGGCGCCAATGCCTCGGTGCTCACGGGCCGATCGGGACCTTCCGATTTACTTCGCGGAAGAGGCCTCGATAGGCTCTCGCCCGTCCTTGCCGCTTCGGCCGGAGGCCGCGCGTGAGTCGCCTCGTTCCCGTGCTCCGAACTTTGTGCCGCCGGTACGGCGCGGCATCGGTGCTCCTTCTCGCCCTGGTGCTGGCGGGCTGTGGCGGACCGAAGGTAGCGAGAGCGCCGGGGCCGCCGCAAGCGACGCCGCTGACGGCACCGCCGCCGGGCGCGGAAGCGCCGGCGCCCAGCGAGCTGCCGCCCTTGGAGACGCCGCAGCCGGTCAACCCGCAGGTCGGCGGCCCCGGGGTCGCCGGGCTGCTGCTGCCGCTCTCCGGCCCCAACGCGGCGCTCGGCCAGGGCATGCTGGACGCGGCGCAGATGGCGCTCTTCGACGTGCCGGACGCGCATCTGACGCTGCTGCCCCGGGATACCCGCGGCTCGCCCGACGGCGCCGCCGCGGCCGCCCGCGATCTCCTCGACCAGGGCGCGCGGATCCTGATCGGTCCGCTGACGGCGGCGGAGGTCAGCGCGGTGAAGCCGATCGCGGCGGAACGCGGCGTTCCCGTGCTCGCCTTCTCCACCGCCGCCAATCTCGCCGGCGACGGGACCTATCTCATGGGCTTCCTGCCGGGGGAGGAGGTGCGCCGCGTCGTCGCCTTCGCCCACGACAAGAATGCGCAGCGCTTCGCGGTGCTGGCGCCGGCGACTCCCTATGGGCAGCTGGTGAGCGATGCGCTGCGCCAGGCGGCCGCGGAGCAGAAAGTGACGGTGGTGCAGAGCGTCACCTTCGATCCGACCGCGCTCGATCCGTCGCCGGCGGTGCGTCAGCTCGCGAAATACGACAGCCGCAAGGCCGCCTTCGACGCCCAGCGCAAGCAGCTCGAGCAGGCCCACGATCCCGCTTCCCAGGAAGCGCTGAAGCGCATGGGCGACCAGCAGCTCGCCGGCGACGTGCCGTTCGACGCGGTGCTGCTGCCGGTGGGCGCGCAGCAGCTCAAGACGCTGGCGCCGATGCTGGCGTCCTATGGCATCGATCACGCCCGCGTCCATTACCTCGGCACCGGACTCTGGGACGATCCGGCGCTGCTCGCCGAGCCCGACCTCGATGGCGCCTGGTACGCGGCACCCGATCCCGCCGGGCGCGCCGATTTCGAGAAGCGCTTCCAGGCGCTCTACGGCCACGCGCCGCCGCGCCTCGCCACCCTCGCCTATGACGCGGCCGCCCTGGCGGGAGCGCTGACGCGCGGCGACCAGGGCGCCAATTTCTCCGCCGACGCGCTCGACAACGAGAATGGCTTTGTCGGTCTCGACGGCCTTTTCCGACTGCGCCCCGACGGTCACGTCGAGCGCGGCCTCGCGGTGATCGAGATCCACAAGTCCGGCGCCGTCGTGGTGGGGCCGGCGCCGCAGAGCTTTGGCGCCGGGCTGTGAGCCGAAACTAGGCCAAGGCGCCGGCTCACGGGCAAATATCGAAACGGCTTGCTCGTTCATTTGAGTGCGGGCATTTTGCGGCGATGGGTGCCGCGAGGGCGCTGAATGGAGACTGAGTGGCACGCGTGACCTCAGCAAAAGCGATCGCGCGCACGTCCAGGGACAACGGAGGTCGCGCGCCTTCGGATCGAAACGACATCGGAAACCGGCTTCTCGCCGGACTGTCGGCAAGCGACTTTGACCGCATACGGCAGCACCTCAGGCATGTCGTGCTGGCGCAGCACCACCGGCTGCTCAGCCCGGACGCGCCGACCGAAGAGGTCTATTTCCCCGAAACCGGAATGGTGTCGCTCATCCTGTCGCTCGAGGATGGCAACATCGTCGAAGTCGGGCTTGTCGGCAAAGAAGGGATTGTGGGCGTGCTTGCGGGTCTCGGTGCCAGCCGGATTTCCGGCGAGGCCATCGTCCAGATGCCGGGATCTGCCTGGGCGATGAAGACCGATCTGCTGCGACAGGAGATCGGCGTCAGCGCGACGATCCGGCAGATGCTGCTTCGATACGTTCAGGCGCTCTTCGCGCAGATCACCCAATCGACCGCATGCAATGCGCGCCACGCCCTCCCCCAGCGATTGGCGCGTTGGCTGCTGATGGCGAATGACTGCTCGGAGACCAACGAGGTGAGGCTCACCCATGAGTTCCTGTCGATGATGCTGGGGGTCCGGCGGGCCGGCGTGACGACGGCACTTCGCGCGCTCAGCGACACCGGCACGATCGCGGCCGCTCGTGGGCGCATTCTTATCCTGGATCGGAAGAGCCTAGAGGCGGCAGCCTGCGAGTGCTATGGCACGGTGAGAGCCGAGTACGAGCGCCTCCTCGGCGCGGGGGAGCGATCCTGAGGCAGTGGGGCTCTAGCGGAGAATTGCCGACCAGCACCGCGTTGAGGCGCTGGCGGCCGGCGGCGGTGGCGGCGAGGCCGCTCGTCGTCGAGGCGCAGGAATCCCGCCTCGATCAGCGGCGCGAGACGCTGTTCCTCGACGAGCGGCTTCGATTTCCCAGCCGAGCGCGGCGCGGAAGCGCTCGCGCGAGATCCCTTCGGCGAGCCGGAGGCCCATCATCAGCAGCTCCTCGCGCCGCTCCTCGGGCGTGAGCGACGACGCGCTGCCTCGCTGCCGTGGCCCTGGCGCTCGACGGCGGCGAGCCAGGTCTCCGGCGCGCGGAATTGCCGCGTCGCTACCCGTTGCCGTCGAGAGTGAGCCGGCCATGGGCGCCGGGACCGACGCCGACATAGTCGCCGGAGCGCCAGTAGACGAGGTTGTGGCGGCATTCGGCGCCGGGCCGCGCGTGGTTGGAGATCTCGTAGGCCGGCAGGCCCGCCGCGGCGAGCCGCGCCTGCGTGGTCTCGTAGAGATCTGCCTGAGTCTCCTCGTCGGGCAGCGCGAAGTCGCCGCGCGCATAGGATGTGGCGAAGGCGGTGCCGGCCTCGATGGTGAGCTGATAGACCGAGAGATGCTCGCCGGCGAGGTCGAGGGCGCGCGCGAGCTCCGCCTCCCAGGCCGCGACGCTCTGGCCGGGCCGCGCATAGATCAGGTCGAAGGAGAAGCGCGGGAAATGCCGCCGCGCGACGTCGAGGGCGGCGAGCGCCTCGCCGCGCGTCATGGCGCGCGGCCGAGGAACTTGAGCGCCGCATCGTCCAGCGCCTGCACGCCGAGCGAGACGCGGGTCGACGCCGGCGGCAGCGGAACTCGCGGAAGCGCTCCGCCTCCACCGAGGTGGGATTGGCCTCGAGCGTGATCTCGACCTCGGGATCGACGGGCCAGCGCTCGCGCGATGCGCTCGATGCACCGCGCGCCACCGTCGCCGGCGCCATCAGCGAGGGCGTGCCGCCGCCGAAGAAGATGGAGGTGACAGCGCGGCCCGGCGTCTCCGCCGCGTAGTGGTCGAGCTCGCCCAGAAGCGCGCGGCGCCAGCGCGCCTCGTCGATCGACGCCGCGCACATGGCTGTTGAAGTCGCAATAGGGGCACTTCGACTTGCAGAACGGCCAGTGGACGTAGATGGCGAAGTCGCTCGCCGCGGCTCATGATCGCTCCGGCGCGAAGCAGGCGGCCACCAGCTTGCGGAAGGCCTGGGCGCGGTGGCTGATCGCGTGTTTCGCCGAGGGCTCCATCTCGCCGAAGGTGAGCGCCGCCCTCGGGCAGGAACATCGGGTCGTAGCCGAAGCCGCGCGTCGCCGCGCGGCGGCCAGACCAGGCTGCCATGGACCTCGCCGCGGAACATCTCGACATGGCCGTCGGGCCAGGCGAGCGCCAGCACCGCGACGAAATAGGCGCGCCGGTCGGCGATGTCCGGCGAGGCGCTCCTCGACCTTGCGCATGGCGATGGCGAAATCCTTGCTCGGTCCCGCCCAGCGCGCGGAATAGATGCCGGGCGCGCCGCCGAGCGCCGGCACCACCAGGCCGGAATCATCGGCCAGCGCCGGCAGCTGGCCGGCTTCCGCCGCGGCGCGCGCCTTCAAGGCGGCGTTGGCCTCGAAGCTCGTGCCGGTCTCCTCGGGCTCGGCCAGGCCGAGCTCGCCGGCCGCCCTCGATCTCGACCTGGAAGGGCCGCAGCAGATCGGCGATCTCCGCCAGCTTGCCGTGATTGTGGGTGGCGATGACCAGCGTGCCGCCGGCGAAGCGGCGCGGCATCGAGCCGTCAGGCAAGGCCGAGCGCCTCGCGCTGGTGGTGCAGCGAGCTCGTCCACGCCCTTGCGCGCCAGCGCCAGCAGCGCCAGGAAGCGGTCCTCGGCGAAGGGCTTCTGCTCCGCCGTCGCCTGGATCTCGACGATGCCGCCGGCGCCGGTCAGCACGAAATTGGCATCGGCCTCGGCGGTCGGAATCCTCGGCGTAGTCGAGGTCGAGCACCGGCGGCGCCGCTGGCGATGCCGCAGGAGACCGCCGCCACCGCGTCGCCGAGCGGCAGCCCGGCCAGCGCGCCCTTGGCCGACCAGGCCCTGCAGCGCCTGATGGAGCGCGACATAGCTGCCGGTGATGGCGGCGGTGCGGGTGCCGCCATCGGCCTGCAGCACGTCGCAGTCGATGCGGACCTGCCGCTCGCCCAGCGCCGTCAGATCGGTGACCGCGCGCAGGCTGCGGCCGATCAGGCGCTGGATCTCCTGGGTGCGGCCGCTCTGCTTGCCGCGGCTCGCCTCGCGGTCGGTGCGGGTGTGGGTCGAGCGCGGCAGCATGCCGTATTCCGCGGTGATCCAGCCGCTGCCGGTGTTGCGCAGGAACGGCGGCACCTTTTCTTCCACCGTGGCGGTGCAGAGCACATGGGTGTCGCCGAAGCGGGCGAGGCACGAGCCCTCGGCATATTTGGCAAACCCGGGCTCGAGGACGACTGTGCGCATCTCGTCGGGGGCGCGGCCGGAAGGGCGCGGCATGGGCGGCACTTTCTCTATGATTGAGTCGGCGCGCACCCTAGAGCGGCGGCCGGGACCCGTAAAGGGCGGTGGTCGTGGCACCCCTGCGGGGCGTCCGGTTGACGCTCAGGTCCCCGCTCCCTACATTCCGCCCGCAATGACCTGATGTTCCTGCCCATACGCGACCGGCGGCCGGCATGACGCAGCCCGTCCCCAAGCCGTTGATCAGCGAGCTCAACGAGCGCAGCCGCGAGATCTTCCGGCAGATCGTCGACGCCTATGTCGAGACCGGCGAGCCGGTGGGCTCGCGCACGCTCTCGCGCCGCTCGGCCCTCGATCTCTCGCCCGCCACCATCCGCAACGTCATGGCGGACCTGGAGGAAGCGGGGCTGCTCTATGCGCCGCATACCTCGGCCGGGCGGCTGCCGACCGAGGCCGGGCTCAGGCTCTTCGTCAACGGCCTCCTGGAGGTCGGCGGGCTTGCCGAGGACGAGCGCAAGGCGATCGAGGCGCGCTGCGCCGCCGCCGGCAAGAGCCTGCCGCAGGCCCTCGAGGAGGCGATCGCCATGCTGGCGGGCCTCTCGCGCTGCGCCGGGCTGGTGGTGGCGCCCAAGACCGAGCGGCCGCTGAGGCATATCGAATTCGTGCCGCTCTCGCCCGGCCGCGCGCTGGTCGTGATGGTGACCGAGGACGGGCTGGTCGAGAACCGCATCATCGAGGTGCCGCTCGGCATGCCGCCCTCGGCCCTGGTCCAGGCCAGCAACTATCTCAACGCGCGCCTCGTCGGCCGCACCATCGAGGAGGCGAAGGCGCAGCTCGCCACCGAGATCGAATCCCAGCGCGCCCAGCTCGACGAGCTCACCCAGAAGGTGGTCGAGGCCGGGCTTGCCTCCTGGGCCGGCGGCGGCGAGAAGTCGGCCCTCATCGTGCGCGGCCAGGCGAAGCTGCTCGAGGACGTGACGGCGCTCGCCGATCTCGAGCGCCTGCGCGCGCTCTTCGAGATGCTCGAGACCAAGGAGACCATGCTGCGGCTGCTCGACTCCACGCGCGAGGGCGAGGGCGTGCAGATCTTCATCGGCGCCGACAACGCGCTGTTCGGCGTCGCCGGCTGCTCGATGATCGTGGCGCCCTATACCAACAGCCGCGAGCAGGTGGTGGGCGCGATCGGCGTCATCGGCCCGACGCGCATCAACTATGCCCGCATCATTCCCATGGTCGACTACACCGCGAAGGTGGTCGGACGCCTTCTCGGCTGACCTGATCCTCATTCGGAAGAACTCGATACCGCCATGAACGAGAGCAACAACGGCACCGGCGACAACGGCGCGCCGGATTTCGACCAGACGCAATCGGCGGCCGCCCTCGAAGCGCAGCTGACCCAGGCGCGCGCCGAGGCGGCGGATCTCAAGGACCGCCTGCTGCGCGCGCTCGCCGAGATCGAGAACGTGCGCCGGCGCGCCGAGCGCGAGCGCGACGATGCGGCGAAATACGGCGTCACCCAATTCGCCAAGGACCTGCTGGAGGCCGCCGACAATCTCCGCCGCGCCCTCGAGAGCGTGCCGGAGGCGCAGGTGCAGGACGAGCTCACGCGCAATCTGCTCGACCGGCGTCGCCGCCACCGAGCGCGCGCTGCTGGCCGCCTTCGAGCGCCACGGCATCCGCCGCATCGATCCCAAGGGCGAGCGCTTCGACCACAATCTGCATCAGGCGATGTTCGAGGCCGAGCGCACCGGCCAGCCCGCCGGCACCATCGTCCAGGTGCTGCAGCCCGGCTATCTCCTGCACGACCGCCTGCTGCGGCCGGCGATGGTGGGCGTCGCCAAAGGCGACAGCGCGCCGCCCCGCGGCTCCGACGACGGCGACCGCCCGGATCCGCCGCCGCTCAGGACGGATATCGTCGTCTGAGCGACGTCCGCTCAGATCGAAACCCCCCTCACCTGCCTCCCCCAAACGGGGGCGAGACGCCTGCACTCTATCAGAAAACCCCTCGCCCCCGTGGGGGAGAGGGTTGCGCAGGCTTGGCGAGCGTGAGCGAGCCTAGCCGGAGCTGGGTGAGGGGGATGGTTCCAGCTGGCCGCGAATGAATCCCAAACTCTCGGCATCTGAGCTGGCGCCTTGATGCGCTTCGCCGCCTTCGCGCGATTGTCGACGGCATAGCAATAGACGCAGCCGTGGGCGCAGGTGTCGTAGGCGCCGATGTCGCGCGAGCGGGCGCAGAGGCAGCCGGGACGGTTGCCCTGCGCGGGCGCAGCGATCGGACGCTGCGCCACGTCGGAGAGGCGCTCGGCATCGATGCAGCGCGCGGCTTCCGCGCCACCTCCGACGAGCGCCGGCTCGGTGCAGAGGGTGAGGCGCATGCCATGGCGTGCGGCGATCTCTCGGAGCTCGGCGAGGAGCGCGCGCTTCTCCTCCGGCTCGGGATCGCGCCAGGCGAAGCCGTGGCGCGTCGCCGCCGCGGCGAGGTTGCGCGCGGTCTTGCGATAGAGATCGAGGAAGGACACCACCACCTCGTCGACGCATCCCTCGAGCGCCGCCGCCAAGCTTGCGAAATTCGCCCGGTGCCAGCCGGGAGGGGTGAGGGAGGAAACAAGGATCGGGTCATAGCGCCAGACCGCGGCCCGCGGGCCCCAGTCCCGCCGTATCGCCTGGATCTGCGCCAGCGCCGCCGGCGCCTCGATGAGGGCGCTCTCGAGGGCGCGCGGATAGCCGGTCAGCGTGAACTGGACCGTAAACGGCGCCACCGCCGCCACCCTTGGCAGGTCCGCCAGCAAGGGTTTCAAGTTGCGCGTCCAGAATACGAATCCCGCCACGTCGCCGGCGCCGAGCGACACCTCATAGGGAATGCCGCCATAGGGATTGGCGACCCGGACCCGGCCCTCGCCAGGCGCCGCAGGAACCAGTCGGCGTGGAAGGCGGGAATGTCAGTGCGATAGCTCGCCGAGATGATCATGGTGGGTCGCGCCCCGTGCCGGCGGGGGTGATCCAGGGCCGGCCAAGGCCCATATTAACCGCGCGGAAGCCGCTGCCGGGCCGTCAAAAAACTGTCCTAAGGGTGCAATTCCAGCCCTTTGCGGGTTGCAGGACCGGCAGCCCCTCCATATATAAGCGCAGGGTTCAGACGGCCTTTCCCGGCGGGATGAACCTCAGTCTTGAGGGGGCTCAAGCGAGCGCCGTACCGGGCTCCGGGGCCCTGCTGCTAACAAGAGGTGGCCATGAGCAAAGTTATTGGAATCGATCTCGGCACCACGAACTCCTGCGTCGCGGTGATGGAAGGCAAGACCGCCAAGGTGATCGAGAATGCCGAGGGCGCGCGCACGACGCCCTCGATGGTGGCATTCACGGAATCCGGCGAGCGGCTGGTGGGCCAGGCGGCCAAGCGCCAGGGCGTCACCAATCCCGAAAATACCCTCTACGGCGTGAAGCGCCTGCTCGGCCGCCGGTTCGAGGACCCGATGGTCAAGAAGGAGATGGATCTCGTCCCCTTCAAGATCATCAAGGGCGACAACGGCGATGCCTGGGTCGAGAGCCGCGGCAAGAAATACGCGCCCTCCCAGATCAGCGCCTTCGTGCTGCAGAAGATGAAGGAGACCGCCGAGGCCTATCTCGGCGAGACCGTCAGCGAGGCGGTGATCACGGTTCCCGCCTACTTCAACGACAGCCAGCGCCAGGCGACCAAGGACGCCGGCAAGATCGCCGGCCTCGAGGTGCTGCGCATCATCAACGAGCCGACGGCGGCGGCGTTGGCCTATGGCCTGGAGAAGAAGGGCACCGGCACCATCGCGGTCTATGACCTGGGCGGCGGCACCTTCGACATCTCCGTGCTGGAGATCGGCGACGGCGTCTTCGAGGTGAAGTCGACGAACGGCGACACCTTCCTCGGCGGCGAGGACTTCGACAAGCGCGTCATCGATTATCTCGCCGACGAGTTCAAGAAGGAGCAGGGCATCGACCTGCGCAGCGATCGCTTGGCTCTGCAGCGCCTCAAGGAAGCGGCGGAGAAGGCGAAGATCGAGCTCTCCTCGTCGATGCAGACCGAGGTGAACCTGCCGTTCATCACCGCCGACCAGACCGGTCCCAAGCATCTCAACATCAAGCTGACGCGCGCCAAGCTCGAGGCGCTGGTGGACGATCTCATCCAGAAGACGATCGATCCCTGCCGCAACGCGCTGAAGGATGCGGGCCTGAAGGCGTCGGAGATCCAGGAAGTGATCCTGGTGGGCGGCATGACCCGCATGCCCAAGGTGATCGAGGTCGTGAAGCAGTTCTTCGGCAAGGAGCCCAACCGCTCCGTCAACCCCGACGAGGTGGTGGCGGTCGGTGCCGCGATCCAGGCCGGCGTCCTCAAGGGCGAAGTGAAGGACGTGCTGCTCCTCGACGTGACGCCGCTGTCGCTGGGCATCGAGACGTTGGGCGGCGTCTTCACCCGCCTCATCGACCGCAACACCACGATCCCGACCAAGAAGAGCAACGTGTTCTCCACCGCCGAGGACAACCAGACCGCGGTGACGATCCGCGTCTTCCAGGGCGAGCGCGAGATGGCGGCGGACAACAAGATGCTGGGCCAGTTCGACCTGGTGGGCATCCCGCCGGCGCCGCGCGGCATGCCGCAGATCGAGGTCACCTTCGACATCGACGCCAACGGCATCGTCAGCGTCCAGGCCAAGGACAAGGCCACCGGCAAGGAGCAGCAGATCCGCATCCAGGCCTCCGGCGGCTTGAACCAGGCCGACATCGACAAGATGGTGAAGGACGCCGAGGCGCACGCCGACGAGGACAAGAAGCGGCGCGAGCTGGTCGAGGCCAAGAACAACGCCGAGGCGCTGATCCACGCGGCGGAAAAGTCGCTCAAGGAAGCCGGCGACAAGGTGGGAGCGGCGGAGAAGCAGGCGGTGGAAGCCGCGGTCGCCGAGCTCAAGACGGCGACCCAAGGCACCGATCCCGCCGTCATCAAGGCCAAGGCGGAGGCGCTCTCCCAGGCCTCGATGAAGATCGGCGAGGCGATGTACAAGGCGCAGCAGAGCGCCGGCGCGGCGGGAGCCGCACCGGGCGGCGGCGCCGAGGCAGGAGCGCAGAAGCCGGCGGGCGACGACAAGGTGGTCGACGCCGACTTCGAGGAAGTGGACGAGCAGAAGAAGCGCGGGCAGGGCTGAAGAGCCCGCGCACGAGAGAAGCGGGCAACCGCCCCGGGCATGGCCGGCGACGGCCACGCTGGGGCGGACTCGCGCTGAGAGATTAACGGGGCGGTCGGCGAGGCTGGGGCGCAAGGTCTGAGCGATGGCGAAGCAGGACTTTTACGAGCTGCTGGGCGTGCCCCGCGAGGCCAACGCCGATGCCATCAAGAAGGCATTCCGCAAGCTCGCGATGAAGTGCCATCCCGACCGCAATCCCGGCGACAAGGCGGCGGAGCAGAAGTTCAAGGACATCAACGAGGCCTATGACGTCCTGAAGGACGAGCAGAAGCGCGCCGCCTATGACCGCTTCGGCCACGCCGCTTTCGAGAACGGCGGCCGGGGCGCCGCCGGCGCCGACTTCGGCTTCGCCACCGGCTTCGCCGACATCTTCGACGAGATGTTCGGCGAGTTCATGGGCAGCGCCGCGGCCAGCAGAGCGCGACCCGCGGCAACGATCTCCGCTACAACCTCGAGATCACCCTCGAGGATGCCTTCAAGGGCCAGCAGGCGACGGTGCGCGTGCCGACGCTGGTGGCGTGCGAATCCTGCAGCGGCAGCGGCGCCGAGACCGGCTCCAAGCCGGTGAGCTGCCCGACCTGCCAGGGCCACGGCCGGGTGCGCGCCCAGCAGGGCTTCTTCACCATCGAGCGCACCTGCCCCACCTGCCACGGCGCCGGCCGCGTGATCGAGAACCCCTGCCGGGTCTGCAGCGGCCAGGGCCGCGTGCGCCGCGAGAAGACGCTGGCGGTGGCGATCCCCGCCGGCGTCGAGGACGGCACCCGGATCCGGCTCGCCGGCGAGGGCGAGGCCGGCGTGCGCGGCGGTGCCGCGGGCGACCTCTACATTTTCCTCGCGGTGAAGCCGCATCGCTTCTTCCAGCGCGACGGCACCGACATCCACTGCCGCGTGCCGATCTCGATGCCGACCGCGGCGCTCGGCGGCGGCCTCGAGGTGCCGGCGATCGACGGCAGCCGCGCCGAGGTCAAGGTTCCCGCCGGCACCCAGAGCGGCAAGCAGTTCCGCCTGCGCGGCAAGGGCATGAGCGTGCTGCGCTCGCCCGCCCGCGGCGACATGTACATCGAGGTCGTGGTGGAGACGCCGGTCAATCTGACGAAGCGCCAGCAGGAGCTGCTGCGCGAGTTCGAGGAGGCCGGCGGCGGCAAGAACACCAGCCCGGAGACCGAGGGCTTCTTCGCCCGCGTCAAAGAATTCTTCGGCGATCTCCGCGAATAGCGGCACAGCGGAAATGCCGTGAGCAGATCCGAAAAACAGAAGATGCTGGCGGGCGAATTATACCGCGCCAGCGATCCCGAGCTCCAGGCGGACGCCGCCCAGACAGAAATCTGGCTGGCGAAATTCAATGCCTCCCTCGCGCTGCCGGCCGAAGAACGCCGCCTGATCCTGGCCGAGCGCCTGGCCTTCGTCGGACGAGGCGCCGTGATCCGGCCGCCGTTCCATTGCGACTACGGCTACAACATCCGTCTCGGCAATGATGCCTTCCTGAACTTCGATTGCGTGATCCTCGATGTCGTCGGCGTCGAGATCGGCGATGGCGCTCAGATCGGTCCGGCGGTGCAGATCTACGCAGCCGATCACCCCAGAGATGCCGCCCAGCGGCGCTCCGGCCTTGAGCGGGGCCGGCCGGTCCGCATCGGCCGCAACGTCTGGATCGGCGGCGGCGCCATCATCCTTCCCGGTGTCGCGATCGGCGACGACGCGATCGTCGGCGCCGGCAGCGTCGTCACCCGCGACGTTCCCGCGGGCGCGACGGTGGTGGGAAATCCAGCGCGGCTGCAGGGAAGCTTGGGCGCAAGAGAGTAGGATTTACCACGGAGACACGGAGGACACGGAGAAAGCGAAAGATCCTTCTCCGTGTCCTCCGTGTCTCTGTGGTGAAAAATATCTAGTTATAATTTTTGAAGCTCGCCCACGCCGCGTCGAGGGGCGGCTTGCGGCCGCGGCAGATCCAGATCGTCTGGCCGGTCTCGCCGGGCATCGCCCAGTCGTTCTCGAACACGCCGGCAGCCTCCACGGAGGCGTAAGCCTTCAACAGGTTGTCGCGATTGCCGCCGAGGCGGATCACCACGCTGCCGTCGTGACCCTGCGGACCCCAGAGGTAATAGCTGTTGTGGCCGCTGATCGCCGGCGGCAGGTGCCAGGGCTGGCCCAGCACGTCGATCGCCGCCGCCTCGCCGTAGTTGCCGCCGAGGAAGACCGCCGACGCGCGCTCCTCCGGCGGCAATGACTGGTAGACGCGCCCCACCGCCGCCGCCATCTCCGGCCAGCCGAACATGTCGGCGTAGTACTGCGGCAGCCGGCCGATCTTCGACCATTCATCCGCCTGCGGCGTAATGCCGAGAAAGGCCTGATAGGCGGCGAAGCCCTCGATCGGCAGGATCGGCAATGCGAAGGGCGCGCCGATCACGCCCAGCGCCACGATTGCTGCGGCGAGCGCGCCGCGGAGCGCGATCCAGGGCAGCCAGGCCTCGAGCGCCACCGCGCCGCCGGCGAAGAGGATGGGATAGGCGCCCACGGGATAGTAGGGCTTGCCGTGGATCGCGATCATGACGGCGATCACGGCCACGAAGGCGATGGCGAAAATCCGCAGATCCCCGAAGCGCCGCCAGAAGGCGAAGGCGCCGAGCCCCGCGAGCCACACCGGCGCGGTGGCGATATTGAGCTCGCGGATCTCGGCGTGGAGGAACGCCAGCGGCGACAGCGCGACGTTCTTGGTCTCGGCGGCGCGCCGGCCGATCTCCAGGAAGGGCCAGTCGTGGCCGCCTGCCAGAGAATGTTCGGCAGCACGATGAGGAGGGCCAGTCCGGCGCCGAGATAGAGCCAGGGCCGCGCCAGCGAGCGGCGCGCCGGCGTCAGCACGAGGCCGAGGCCGAGCGCCGCCAGCCAGAAGGCGATCATGTATTTCGTCAGCAGCGCCACGCCGGCGACGGCGCCGATCGCCAGCCACCAGCGCTCCTCGCCGTCGCGAATGATCCGGATGAGCGCATAGCAGCAGAAGAGCCAGGTGAGCGGCTGCACCAGGTCGGTGATGAGGATCGTGCCTTGCGCCAGATAGACGACGCCGGTCAGCACCGAGAGCGCCGCCACCGCCTCGGCCCAGCGGCCGCCGCCAAGGCGGCGCGCGGTCTCGCCGGCAAGCGCCACGGTGGCGGCATGGGCGAGCGCCGGCAGCAGCCGCAGCATCACCAGGGAATCCGGGAAGAGGCGGTGCATCGTCCACGCGATCAACGGCACCAGCGGCGGCTGATCCACATAGCCCCAGGCCGGCCGGCCGCCGCAGACGATGAAGTAGAGCTCGTCGCGAAAGTAGCCGTAGCCGCCGCTGGCAAGAGATGGATCGCCAGCGTAAGCGCCGCGAGGGCCCAGGCGGGTCGCTGGAGCGGCAGGCGGAGAGCGGGCAGCATCGCTCCTCTGGCGGCAAGATATCGGCGGGAAAGACTATCTCCGTCGGCGACCTTCGCTCAAGCAGGCGGCGATCGTCGGCCGAGCTGCAACTGAAATGTCAGGCGTGCGGCGCGCCGATGCCCAGGCCGCAATGGATGCAGGCGATGCGCGGCTTGGCGGAATAGGCGCCGATCGAGGTCGAGAGATTGAAGAAGCGTCGACAGCCCGGGCACCTGAACATCAGCATTCTCGCCGCCAGCACCGCGCCGACGAGGATGAACGGCAGCAGGTAAAGAAGCCTGCCGCCGGCGATCGGCGGCACGGCCGCCAGCAGCCACATATAGGGAAACAGGAGCACGAGCCAGATGACGAGCGCGGTGCGTCGCCATTGGCGATCGCGCCAGGCTTGCTCGTAGGTCCCGCGCTCGGCCATTCCGCTCGTGCCGGCCGCTCAGACGGTCCGGCGGAGCGGCCAGAACGAGCGCTGGGGCAGGGAAAGATGGCCGGCCTTGACGTAGAGGACGCAGCCGCCATCGCTTTGCGGCGCATGGGCGCTCATGCCGGGATAGCGCAGCCAGGTCCCCTCGGGATGATGCCCGAACTCGTCGCTGAAGCTGCCGGAGATCACGAAGGTCTCCTCGCCGCCGACGTGGCGATGGCCGTAGTAGCGCGCGCCCGGCGCCATCTTGATGAGCGACACGCTCTCGAGCCCATGCCGGTGCAGCGGCATCACGCTGACGCCGTCGCGCACGCTCGGGACCCAGCGCGCGTGGCGCGTATCGACGACGACGCGGTCGCTGTCCTCGACGCTCATCTGCCGCTCCTTGATCAGGAGCGTGCAGCCCTCCCGCGTCACGGGCGCGTGATCCGAGCCGGGCGGACAGCGCAGATAGCTGCCCTCGGGATAATCGCCGAAATCGTCGGCGAAGCTGCCGGCGATCACCAGCGTCTCCTCGCCGAGCTCGTGCACGTGAGGCTCGAGCCGCGCGCCCGGCGGCCACTGCACCAGCGCGGTGATGCGGCCGGGCTTCTGCCCGTCGTGCTCGAAGAGTTTCCAGCGCACGCCGGGCGCCTCGCCGGTCAGCCACGGCAGCGCATCGCTCTGATGGCGCGCGCGCGCACGCACGTCGGCATTAACCATAAGCAATGTTGGCTTGGCGCTCATCGCGAGGGAGAGTTGTCCGCTTTGCGGACCTTGTCAACGCCGCGCGACGTGGCGCGGGGGACCTTATTGCGCCGCCACCTCGTCGGCGCGCCGGCGCGGCGTCGGCGCCGCGGCGGCGGTCTCGGCCAGCACGTCAACGAGGCGCTGGCGAATATCGGCAGCCGCTGCTCGTGGTCGATCTTGTGGCCGAACAGATCCTTCACATAGAAGACGTCCACCACCTTCTCGCCGTAGGTGGAAATCTTCGCGGAGAAGATCTGCAGATTGAGCTGCGTCAGCGCGCGGGTGAGCTCGAACAGCAGCGCCGGACGGTCGCGGCCGTTGACCTCGATGACCGTGTGGCGTGGCGCTGGCGCGGTTGTCGATGACGACGCGGGGCGGCACCGTGAAGACGCGCGTGCGGCTGGGATAGGGCTTCGGCGCCGAGAGCTCGCTATAGGGATCGCGCTCGCCCGCCAGCACGTGCTCGAACAGCACCGCGAGCTTGGCAAGCTTGTCGGAGCGGTCGAAGGCGCCGCCATCGGCGTCCTGCACCCAGAAGGTGTCGAGCGCCATGCCGTTCGCCATGGTGAGGATCTTGGCGTCGACGATGTTGGCGCCGGCGAGCGCCAGCGCGCCCGCGAGCTGGGAGAAGAGGCCGGGGTGGTCGGCGGAATAGACCGTGATCTCGGTGACGGCGGCCTTGGGATCGACGCGGGTATCGACGGTGAGCGGCGCCTGGCTCGCCTCGGCGGCGCGGGTCATGCGCGCGTGGCGGGCCAGCGTCTCGGCCTCGAAGGAGACCCAGTAGGAGGGATAGGCCGCGGCCCTCGAAGGCCGCGAAATCCGCGTCGCTGAAATCCGGCAGCAACGTCCGCACGTCCTTCTGCGCGGCGGCGATGCGCTGGTCGCGCTCGCCGGTGACGAGGCCGCCGGACATCACCTCGAGCGGTGCGGTGATAGAGCTCGCGCAGCAGGCTGCCCTTCCAGCCGTTCCACACCTTGGGCCCGACGGCGCGGATGTCGGCGGCGGTCAGGACCAGCAGCAGCTTGAGCCGCTCCGGCGACTGCACCTTCTCGGCGAAGTCGTGGATGGTCTGGGGATCGTCGATGTCGCGCTTGAAGGCGGTGTTGCTCATCAGGAGATGCCAGCGCACCAGCCAGGCGACCGTCTCGATCTCCTCCTCGCTGAGGCCGACGCGGGGACCCAGCTTCTGCGCGACCTCGGCGCCCAGCACCGAATGGTCGCCGCCGCGGCCCTTGGCGATGTCGTGCAGCAGCGTCGCGAGGTAGAGCGCGCGGCGCGACTGGATGGTGCCGATCAGCGAGGTCGCGAGCGGCAGCTCCTCCTTGATCTTGCCCGCCTCGATGTCGTGCAGGATGCCGATGGCGAAGATCGTGTGCTCGTCGACGGTGTAGATGTGGTACATGTCGTACTGCATCTGCGCCACGACGCGGCCGAAGTCCGGCATGAAGCGGCCGAAGACGCCGGCCTCGTTCATGCGGCGAAGCGCGGTCGCCGGATCCTTCCGCGAGGTCAGGATCTCCATGAAGAGCCGGTTCGCCTCCGGATCGTTCCGGAGCTTGCCGTCGATCAGCTTCAGCGACTGGGTGATGAGCCGGAGCGCGTGCGGGTGGATGTCGAGCTCGTTCTGATCGGCGACATGGAAGAGGCGGATCAGGTTGACGGGATCGTCGCGGAACGCGGTATCGGACGCGACGTCGAGCCGCTCGCCCTCGACCACGAAGCCCTCGATCTGCTTCTTGAAGAGAGCCCAGCGCCGGAGCGAGAACTTCGGCTTGCGCTGCTGCTCCACCTCGAGGACGGCGCAGAAGATCCGGGTCAGGTCGCCGACGTCCTTGGCGATGAGGATAGTAGTGCTTCATGAAGCGCTCGACGCCGCGGGTGCCGGCGTGATCGGTGTAGCCCATGCGGCGGCCGATCTCGCTCTGCAGGTCGAAGGTGAGCCGGTCCTCGGCGCGCCCGGCGAGCCAGTGCAGGTGGCAGCGCACGGTCCAGAGGAAGTTCTGCGCCCGCGCGAAGCGCTGCGACTCCTCCGATCGAGAGCACCTTGAGCTCCACCAGCTTGGAGACGTCGTCGACGCGGTAGATGTATTTGGCGATCCAGAACAGCGTGTGGAGATCGCGCAGGCCGCCCTTGCCCTCCTTGATGTTGGGCTCGACCAGGTAGCGGCTGTCGCCGAGGCGGGAGTGGCGCTGGTCGCGCTCGGCGAGCTTCGCCTCGACGAACTCCGCCGCCGATGCCCTTGAAGACCATCGTTCTCGCAGCGCTGCTTCAGCTCGCTGTAGAGCATCTGGTCGCCCCAGAGGAAGCGCGCCTCCAGGAGCGCGGTGCGGATCGTGAGGTCCGCCTTGGCCTGGCGCAGGCTGTCCTCGACGGAGCGGGTGGCATGGCCGACCTTGAGGCCGACATCCCAGAGCGTATAGAGCATGTACTCCACCACCTGCTCCGTATAGGGCGTGGTCTTGTAGGGCATGCAGGAACAGCAGATCGATGTCGGAGAAGGGCGCGAGCTCGCCGCGGCCGTAGCCGCCCACCGCCACGATCGCCAGGTGCTCGCCGGCGGTGGGGTTGGCGGCGGGGTAGACCGCCTCGGTGACGAAGTCGTAGAGGGTGCGGATCAGCTGATCCACCAGGAAGCTGAGCGAGCGCACCACCTCGGTGCCCGAGGCGCCGCGCTCGAAGCGCTGGCGCACCTCGCTCCGCCCGGCCTGGAAGGCCTGCTTGAGGACCTCCACCACCTGCCGGCGCTCGGGCTCGCCGGCCTCGGCAAGCGCCGTCAGCCGCTCCTGCAGGGCGCGGCGGTCGATGATCTCCCGCTGGTTGGCGATGGCGGTCGGCATGGGGCTCGCAGTCTAGCATTCCGCCGCCCGCCCGTCGCGCCGAGACGGCCGAACAGCGTCTGCCGGAGGTCAATCCGCTTGGAGCCGCCGGGCGCCCGGTTTATCCTCTGATAAATCGCCGGCGGAGACGGCCTCTTTCGGTCGCCTCGAAAGCCACGGGAAAACCGCCCAATTCACCGGTTTTGCCGAAGGACCAGGCCCGGCCCCCATAGGAAGGAGACGGCCCATGTCCACCACCGCAATAGGAACCAGCATGCTTTCCGATCGCGAGCACAGCGTCCAGCTGCGCCGGGCAGTGATCGCCAGCACCATCGGCACGGCGATCGAATGGTACGATTTCTTCCTCTACGGCACCGTTGCCGGGCTGGTCTTCGCCAAGCTCTATTTCCCCAATTCCGACCCGCTGGTCGGCACGCTCAATTCCTATGCCATCTATGCCGTGGGCTTCGTCGCCCGGCCGGTGGGAGCGGCGATCTTCGGCCATTACGGCGACCGCATCGGCCGCAAGTCGACGCTGATCGCCACTCTCATGCTGATGGGGATCGCCACGTTCCTGGTGGCATTCGTGCCGAGCTATGATTCGATCGGCATCTGGGGCGCGGTGATCCTGGTGGTGCTGCGCTGTCATCCAGGGCGTCGGCGTCGGCGGCGAGTGGGGCGGCTCGGTGCTGATGTCCATGGAGTGGTCGCGCACCTCCGGCTCGCGCGGCTTCGTCGCGTCCTGGCCGCAGTTCGGCGTGCCCTGCGGCCTCTTCCTCGCCAACCTCGCCTTTCTCTCCTTCAGCGAGATCTCCGGCGACCAGTTCGCGGTCTGGGGCTGGCGCATCCCGTTCTTCCTCAGCATCGTCCTGGTCGGCGTCGGCCTCTATATCCGCCTCGGCATCCTGGAGACGCCGACCTTCACCAAGCTGGTGGCGGACAAGAAGATCGAGCGCACGCCGATCCTCGAGGTGTTCAAGCGGCAGCCCAAGGAGATCTTCGTCTCCGCCTTCGTGCGGATGGCGGAGCAGGCACCGTTCTACATCTTCACCGCCTTCATCTTCGGCTACGGAACGACCGTCCTCAAGGTCTCCTACAATTTCCTGCTGACGGCGGTGCTGGTGGCCTCGGTGCTGTCCTTCGTCTCGATCCCGCTCTTCGGCCACATCTCCGATCGGATCGGGCGCAAGAAGATGTACATCATCGGCGCGATCACCGTGGGCGTCTTCGGCTTCCTCTATTTCGGCATGCTGAACACGGGATCGGCCGTCGGTGATCTTCCTGGCGATCGTGCTCTCGCTCATCCCGCATGACATGATGTACGGGCCGCAGGCGGCGTTCATCGCGGAGTCCTTCACCGGCCGGCTGCGCTACAGCGGCGCGTCGCTCGGATATCAGCTCGCCTCCGTCATCGCCGGCGGCCCGGCGCCGCTGATCGCCACCTGGCTCTTCGGCATCTACCATTCCGGCTACGCGATCGCCGTCTACATCCTGCTCTGCGCCGTCATCAGCGTCATCGCCTCGGCGATGATGCCGGACTACACCGGCAAGGACATCGAGGGCGAGTACGAATAAACACGCTTAACGCTTTGCGAACGGGCGCCGGCAAATCCTCAGCCGGCGCCCGTTTCATTTGCGCGGAGTTTGCCGGACCTTTTAAATATTGCTCGCGCCGGTTTTACTAATCGATAGCAACTCGCGCGCGATGCTGGCGACCTCATCGTCAGAGCGAGAAGGCGCGCCATCCCCGTGCTGCACGATCCGAACCTTGGTCCCGATTTCGAGTCCGTCACCGAGCCCGACGAGAAAATTCTCTGGCGCGGCAAGCCGGTCTTCTGGCCCTTCGTGCTGCACGCGGTGCCGATCCTGATCTTCGGCGCGATCTGGGGCGCGATGGATTTCGGCATCCTCGGCAAGGCGTTCTCGGTCTCGCACGGGCGGGTCGATCTCTTCCTGCTGATGTTCGGCCTGCTGCACGGCTTCCCGGCCTGGGGCAGCATCCTCTACGCCTTCTATCTCGTGCTGGTGCACAGCAACACCGTCTACGCTTACAGCAACCGCCGCCTCCTTATGCGCAGCGGCGTCATCGGCACCTCCTTCAAGAGCGTTGATTACGACACCATCCAGGAGCTCGACGTCACCGTCGGCGTCTTCGAGCGCCTGTTCGGCGTCGGCACCGTGCGCGCTTACGCGGGCCGCAACACCTCGAAGGGCACGCGCATCTACGATCAGTTCGTCTCCATCGCCAATCCCTACGAGGTCTACCGCGCCATCAAGGGCGTCGAGGTCAACGTCAAGACCGACTGGAACTATCCGAACGCGCTCCGCCCCGCGATCAATCCCGGCTATCAGACGGAGCTGAAGCCGAACGCCTGACTTGCTCTGGCGCGCGCAAGGCGTCCGCGCTAAGACTCTCCCGCGCCCAAGCGCGAGGGGGGATCGGCGATGTATCAGCTCTATTATTTTCCCGGCAATGCCAATCTGACGCCGCACATGGTGCTGGAGGAGATCGGCGCGCCGCACGAGCTTCGCCTCATCGATCGCAGCAAGGGCGATCACAAGTCGCCCGCCTATCTCCGGCTCAATCCGCACGGCCGATTGCCGACTCTCGTCGACGGCGATCTCGTGCTGTTCGAGACCGCCGCGATCTGCCTTTACCTCATCGATCGCCATCCGGAGGCGGGCCTCGCGCCTAAGCCGGGAACCGCCGCCCGCGCGCATTTCTACAAATGGCTGGTCTATCTCACCAACACGATCCAGGCGGAGATGCTGGTCTACTTCTATCCCGAGCGCTGGGCCGAGGGCGCGGACGCCGCCGCCGCGGTCAGGCGCCACGCGGAAGCGCATCTCGCCGAGATGTTCGATCGGGTCGAGGCCAGCCTCGCCGCCAGCGGCCCTTATCTGCTGGGCAAGGAGTTCTCCGCCGCCGACCTCTACCTCCTCATGCTCGGCCGCTGGAGCCGCGGCTTCGAGCGGCCCGCGCGCACGCTGCCGCATCTCGGCCGCCTGATGGAGCAGGTGATGGCGCGGCCCGCGGTGCAGCGCGCCTTTGCGGCGGAGGGATTGGCGGCGCCGTTCTATTGATGGCTGACTACGCCGCCGGGCGGATCGCCTTCAACTCGGTCTTCAGTTTGGCGTTGGCACGCCAGACGTCATAGGCGGCCTGCATCTGCACATAGAGAGTTGGCTCGCCACCCACCAGCCGCGCGAACCGGACCGCCATCTCCGCCGTCACGGCCCCTTTGCCACTCAGCGCGGCATAGAGCGAGGGCCGGCTGATCTTCATCCGGCGAGCAGCCTCGGCGAGCGGCATCTTGACGTGATCCTCCAGGATCTCCCGCATCAACTCGCCGGGATGGGCTGGCGCCACCTTGGATGTCCTGAAAGAGTATGATTGCGCCATCATCCATCTCCGATGGAAAGTGTTTGCCCGCTCAGTGGTACTGCTCCAGATCTACTTCTCTAGCCCTGCCTGCGTCCCACCCAAAGGTGATGCACCAGGGTCCGTTGACGTGGATGGTGTATCGCTCCGGCTTGCCACGCAGCTTATGCAGATCGAATCCGGGTTGATTGAGCTGCTCGAGATGGGTTGCCGCCGCCATGGCCGAGAGCCGTACTCTAATTCGTTTAATGAGATCGGCCCGTACTCGTCGCGATGAGCCGGTCTCCCAAATCTCTTTCAATCCCCGACTGCGCCAACTCTCGATCATTTAGTGACTGTCTACGTTCCGCCTCACTGTAAGGCAATGCCTTACACCTGTCGAGTCCTCGGCGCTTAGCGAAATAGGCGGCTCCGGCCTAACTCCACTCCTTCTCCGGCAGCATCGACCTGAGCTTGTAGAGCAGCTCCAGCGCCTCGCGTGGTGTCAGCGCGTCGGGCTGCGATCTCGGCGAGCGCCTTCTCGATCTCGGACTCCTTGGATGAAACCGCGCCCTTGGGTCGCGCGGCGCTGAAGAGGGGCAGGTCGTCGGCGAGCCGCGCGAGGTCGCCGGACTGCTCGCTCTTCTCCAGGAGTGCCAGCACCTCCTCGGCGCGCGCCACCACCGCCGGCGGCAGGCCCGCGAGCTTCGCCACGTGGATGCCGTAGGAGCGGTCGGCGGCGCCCGGCGCCACCTCGTGCAGGAACACCACCTCGTCCTGCCATTCCTTGACCCGCATGGTGTGGCAGGCGAGCGCCGGGAGCCGCGCCGCCAGCGCCGTCAGCTCGTGATAATGCGTGGCGAAGAGCGCGCGGCAGCGGTTGACGTCGTGGAGATGCTCGACCGCCGCCCAGGCGATCGAGAGTCCGTCGAAGGTGGCGGTGCCGCGGCCGATCTCGTCGAGGATCACCAGGGAGCGGGAGGTTGCCTGGTTGAGGATCGCCGCGGTCTCCACCATCTCCACCATGAAGGTGGAGCGGCCGCGGGCGAGATCGTCGGCGGCGCCGACGCGGCTGAAGAGGCGGTCGACGACGCCGATCCGCGCCGCATCCGCCGGCACGAAGCTTCCCATCTGCGCCAGGATGGCGATGACGGCGTTCTGGCGCAGGAAGGTGCTCTTGCCCGCCATGTTGGGGCCGGTGACGAGCCAGAGGCGATGTGCCTCGCCGAGGTCGCAGTCGTTGCCGACGAAGCTCACCTGGCTCTGGCGGAGCGCCGCCTCCACCACCGGATGCCGGCCGCCGGTGATGGCGAATTCCGGTGCCGGCGTCGACCACTGGCCGGCACCAGCGCTCGGTGACCGCGAGCTCGGCGAGCGCCGCCGTCGCGTCGAGAAATGCCAGCGCCGCCGCCGTCCGCGCGATCTCCTCGCCGCGCGCCAGCGCCTCGCCCACGAGATCCTCGAACAGCTTGAGCTCGAGCGCCAGCGCGCGGTCGGCGGCGCTCAGGATCTTGCTCTCGAGCTCGCCGAGCTCCGTCGTGGTGAAGCGCATGGCGCTCGCCATGGTCTGGCGATGGATGAAGCTCGGCCCGAGCTTCCCCGACTGCGCCGCCGTCACCTCGATGTAGTATCCGAGCACGTTGTTGTGGCGGATCTTGAGGGCGCCGACGCCGCTCTCGCCGGCATAGCGCGCCTGCAGGCCGGCGATCAGCCGCCGGCTCTCGTCGCGGAGGCTCTTGAGCTCGTCGAGGTCGGGCGCATAGCCCGCGGCGATGAAGCCGCCGTCCCTTGTCAGCAGCGGCAGATCGGCTGCCAGCGCCCGGGCGAGGCGATCCACCAGCACGCCGTGCTCGCCGAGATCCTGCTCCGCCTCGCCGATCCGCGCCATGGCGACGGCGAGCGGCGCCCCCTGCAGGCGCTGGCGCAGCTCGGCGCTCGCCGCCAGCGTGTCGCGGAGCCCCGCCAGATCCCGCGGGCCGCCGCGCCCCAGCGCGAGGCGCGCCATGGCGCGCTCCATGTCCGCCGTGCGCTTCAGGAGCGCGCGGAGATCGCCGCGCAGCCGCTCGTTGGCGGCGAGCGCCTCCACCGCGTCGAGGCGCGCGGCGATGCCGATGGGATCGGTCAGCGGCGCCGCCAGCCATTCCGCCAGCCGTCGGGCGCCGGCGCCGGTGACGGTGCGGTCGATGGTGGCGAGGAGGCTGCCCTTGCGCTCGCCGGAGAGCGTCTCCATCAGCTCGAGGTTGCGCCTGGTGGCGGCGTCGATCTCCAGGGCGGCGCCGGCGGCGAGACGCTCCGGCGGCTTGAGGCGCGGCAGCTTCCCTTGCTGGGTCAGCGTCGCGTAGTCGACCAGCGCGCCGGCGGCGGCGAGCTCCGCGCGCTCGAAGGCGCCGAAGCCCTCGAGAGTTCGCACGCCGAACGCCGCCTCCAGCCGCTTGCGTCCGCCCTCGCTGTCGAAGCGCTGGGAAGGGAGCGGCGTCAGGCGATCCTTCCACGCCGCCAGCAGGTCGAAGAGATCGGGCTTCTGCAGCAGGCGATCGGCGATCAGCAGCTCGCCCGGCGCGAGGCGCGCCAGCGCCGCGTCGAGGGTGCCCGTGGTCACCGGCTGCACCGCGAAATCTCCGGTGGAGAGATCGAGCCAGGCGAGGCCGAAGGCGCCGCCGGCCTCGGCGAGGGCGCCGAGATAGTTGTGCCGGCGCGCGTCGAGGAGCGTGTCCTCGGTGAGCGTCCCCGGCGTCACCACCCGCACCACCGCGCGGCGGAGCGGCGCCTTCCCCGACTTCCGCTTGGCGGGATCCTCGATCTGCTCGCAGACGGCGACGCGGAAGCCCTGGCGGATGAGGCGCGAGAGATAGGCCTCGGCAGCGTGCACGGGAACCCCGCACATGGGGATCTCGTCGCCCTCGTGCCGGCCGCGCTTGGTGAGGGTGATGTCGAGGGCGGCGGCGGCGCGCGCCGCGTCCTCGAAGAACATCTCGTAGAAGTCCCCCATCCGGTAGAACAGCAGGCAGTCCGGATACTGGCGCTTGATCTCCAGGTACTGCACCATCATCGGCGTTGCGGCCTCGCCCGCCGGAAACGGCGGTGCGCTGTCGGCCACGGTCGGTGCGTCGTTCATGGACAAGGCAGAATTGCTCGCGAAAAATCCGCCGCACCCTAGCATGGCCAGCCCGAGGCATGGGAGCGCGACGGTTCTAGAGCATGATCCCGAAAAGTGGAGGCCGGTTTTCGGAAAAGATCATGCTCAAACAAAAAACTAGAGCCCGGTTCTGATTTCGATCAGAACCGATAAGGCTCTAGTGGACGTGGCCTGTGTGCACCGGAGGCGGTGGCGGCGGCTCGCGATCGAGCTGATTGAGGAGAGCGGCCAGGCGCTGGGGATCGGCGCCCTGGTCGGGGCCCCAGCGCGACCTCAGATAGCCCCAGCGGTCGATCAGGAATTCCATATGAGCGGGTGGCGGTTCGGCTTTGTTCAGGCCGCGGGAATACAAGGTATAGGCGGCGACGAGATCGGGATTGGCGGTGGCGAAGATCGGGCCGGTTCCGCTGCGCTCGCCGAGCGGCACCGCGACAACCCGCAGACCTCCGAGGTCGAGCTTTTGCGCTTCCCGGGCGAGCGCCGCGAGACGCGCCTCGGATTCCGGCAGCGTATAGAACACCAGCAGCACCGCCCAGGATCCTCGCAGCATGTCCAGGGTGCGCTGGCCGCTGTCGCCGCGCTCGAAAGCGAAATCGGGCGCGGCAATGCGCAGCGCCGGATCGATGCCGGGACCGAGGCGCCGGCCGGTCTCGGCGTCGAAATTGGCGTGCAGGAACGCCAGCGCCCGCCAGCACGCCTCGTCGTCCAGGGTCTGGCCGAAGGCAGGCATCGCCGTGTCGGGTTTGCCGTTGGCAATCCACCAGAAGAGCAGGCCGTCGGGATGGTGGCCGATGTGCTGGTGCGCGAGATCGGCGGGCTTCTCCGGCAGGCTCGCCGCCACGGGTCCGTCGCCGTAGCCGCGCGTGCCGTGACAGGCGATGCAGTTCTCAGCATAGATCCGCGCGCCGGCGGCGACGGTGGCGACGGAATAGGGCAATGGCGACGCACCGTAGAGGGTGGGCACGGCATCCTCGCGGAAAGCGACACCGGCGGCGGCAATTCCCAACGCGATCAACACGCCGCCGACGCCGAGCCAACGCCGCCGATGCGTTGCTGCCACCGCGCCACCTAGGAGGGCCGCCAGCCCCGCGATCCCCGCGACCACCGCGGCGACGGCGAGCGCCGTCCGAGTGGCGCTGCCGGCGGTCGCCGCGAGGCTCCACGTCACTGGGAACGGCCACAGCGCCCGGTCATGCGCCGCCGGCACGGAGATCCCGAGCGCGCCGACATCGATGAGAATGAAGATCCCGAGCACGGCCTCGAGAAGGGCGTTGCGCGCGAGACGTTGCGCTGCCCCGCCGGCGCCACTTCCGGCGAGCGCCGGCGTCAGCCGCTGGCGATTGACCGCGGCGAGTTCGATCATGGCGATGAAGGCCGCGAGCTTGAAAAGCAGCAGACGGCCGTAGGGCGTGCCGACCAGGCCAGGAATGGTGCCGACGAGCGTCCAGGCATTGACGAGGCCGGTGGCGAGAAGGCCGCCGACGCAGAGAATGCCCAGGGGCGAGAACCGCCGCGCGGCGTCACAGGCGCCGCGCGCCGCTTCCGGCGACGGCGCCCGCGCTGCCCGCGCCATCACCGCTGCCATCGGCAGCAACCCACCGAGCCAGAGCGCCGCCAGCACCAGATGCAGCATGTCCGAGATCTGCTGCGCGAGGCCTGCCGCCGCGGCGTGACCGGCGAAGGCGATGAGGGCGGTCGCGGCGAGGCCGAGCAGCAGGTTGATTGCGGCGCCGGGAACGCCGCGTGCCACCGCCAGCGCTATCGGCCAGAGCGCCAGCAGGACGAGGCGCAGCGACCAGACATGGCCGAATTCGGTGAGGCGGAGCACCTGCCAGAGGAGCGTGGGACTCACGGCCTCGGCGAGCGTGCCGCCGCTGATGCTCTGCGCCTCGCCGACCAGCCAGCCCAGCGCCGAGAGGAGGGCCGCGAGCGCCACAACGACGAGCGTGCGGCGATACCGCGCGACGACGCCCGGCGACACCAGCAGCTCGAAGGCGAGAGCGCCGGTGACGAGGAGCGTCGTCGCGTAGTGGAGCGCACGCAGCAGCGCCAGCGGCTCGATCACGGCGCCACCTGGAAGCGGAAGCTGCCCTCGGTCACGTGGGTGTCGACCGAGACCACCCGCCACATGACGCGGTAGCTGCCGGGCGCCAGCGCCGGCAGCGGGAGCACCAGCAGCTTCCTGTCGTTGTCGTCCACATGGGCGGCGGCGGTCGCGACCGCAGCGCCGCCGGCGTCGGCGAGCTTGATCGTGCTGAAGGCCGGCTCCAGCTCCTCGGTGAACCAGATGCGCAGCTCCGCCGGCGGCTGGTGCACGGTGCTGCCGACGGCGGGGATCGCGTGATCGAGGAAGGCGTGGGCGAGCGCGGGACCGCCGGCGCAGAGGAGCGCGCCGGCGGCCAGCAGCGATATCGGCAGGCGATGGCGCATCCTCACCTCCCGAACAGCGGGCCGTCGCTGAGGATCGGCCGGCCAATCGAGTGCGGGAAGAGATCGTCGAGGAAGAAGTGCAGCTGCAGCAGCGCGCCCACCCCGTGACCCTGGCCCTGGCCATAGGGCAGGATCGCCTCGGCGCCGATCTGGAAGACCTGCCCGGCCCAGATCACCCCCGGCGCCACCACGCCCGTGGTGGCGCTGCCGGTGCCGTTGGTGAGCCCGCTGTCGGCGTTGAAGCCGCGGTTGACTGGCGTCGTCGAGGTGATCTCCACCAGCGGGATCAGCCGGTCGAAGGGTGCCGAGAGCCCCACGTCCTTCACGTGGTGCTGCAGGTACTCGAGGCTGTACTCGAGGGCGAATCCCGCGTTGAAGGTGGTCTGGTTGAGGTCGCCGTTGCTGTTCACCTCGGTGGGAAAGCTCATGCCGATGATTGCCGGTGAGGGCGATCGGCTTCAGCCAGGTGAGGCTATCAGGCAGGTCGCCCATGCCCTTGCCGAAGTCGAAGGTCGGCGACAACGTCGTGTGATCGTCGGCGCCGCCGTGGTTGACGGCGCCGGTATGGGCCCAGTCCACGTCGAGGCCGAGGAGGCCCATGAACTCGTGCTCGTTGTTGATGAAGAGCTGGTACTGCACGCCGGTGCTGAGGCCGCCAAACCCGTATTGCGCCGGCAGTCCCTTGGGCTGGAAGTAGTTCCAGGAATAGGCGGCGGTGATGCCGAGATCGCTGGTCAGGCGCTTGGCGATGTCGGCCTCGATGGAATAGGACTGGCCGCCGGTCGGATCCGACGGGTTCTTGGTGAGCGTCGGCAGCGACATCTCGTCGGCGACGAAGGGATCGTCGGTCTGCAAGGTGGCGGGAAAGAAGCGGTCGCCGGCAAAGCCGTGCGCCAGCGCGCCGCCCGTGGACGCCAGCAGCGCGGCGGCAGCAAGCGCCACCGCGCCGAACGTGATTCGAGACATGAAAAGGGCTCCCCCTTGGAAGATCGGAAAGCGCCATGCGCCGCCCGCCTTCGGGGCGGATGGCGACGGGACGCCGATGGGAATGCGATCAGGTTGCCGCGGGCGGCGCCCGGGGAGCGTAGGGAGTATGGGTGGCCGCGCCGGCGACCGCGACGGCGGCGGCGGTTGGGCGCGCCAGTGCCAGCACGCTCGGCGCCGTCATCACGATCGGGGGCGGCAGCGTCGTGGCAGCAACCGCGGCCGTGAGGCCGGAACAGATCAGGCAGGCGCCGTCGTGGTGGTGGTGATATCGGTGCCGGCGGGATGGTCGTGGTGATGGTCGAGAGGTCGCCGACGCGAGTGCCGGCGCCTCGGCCTCGAGCGCCATCATCCGCAGATGGTTGGCGGCGTGGACGATGTCTCCGACGATGTGGATCGGCAGCAGGGCATTGACGGCGATCGCGAGGATCCCGAGCCCGGCGCCGAATCCCATGCTCCACCGCCGTGCCATCGCCGGCTCTCGTCCGCTGCCTCGGAGGTACCGCCGCAACCTTAGTCCCCAGCGCCGCGGCGCTTCAATCGCCGGCGGTCGAGATCAGAGGATTGTGAGGCGAGGGGCGGTATCGCCTTTGACGCTTCTTCCCGCTCTCCTCTACACTGCGGAAGCGGCTATCGGCCGCGAAGCACGCGGGATGCCCACAGGCCTTCCCGTTGAAAACAAACGGGGAAACGCCTTGACATCGACCGAAGCAACCATCGTCCGCGTCACCGAGGAGGAAGCGCTGCGCTTCCACTCCGAGGGTCAGCCCGGGCAAGCTCGAGATCGCGCCCACCAAGCCGCTGACGACCGCAGCGCGATCTGTCGCTCGCCTATTCGCCGGGCGTCGCCGTGCCCTGCCTGCACATCCAGCAAGAATCCGGCCGCTCGCCTACGACTACACCGCCAAGGGCAACCTGGTGGCGGTGATCTCCAACGGCACCGCGGTGCTGGGCCTGGGCGATCTCGGCGCGCTCGCCGCCAAGCCGGTGATGGAAGGCAAGGCGGTGCTGTTCAAGCGCTTCGCCGACATCGACGCCATCGATCTCGAGATCGACACCAAGGACGTCGACGCGTTCGTCAACTGCGTGCGCTATCTCCACCCGGCCTTCGGCGGCATCAATCTCGAGGACATCAAGGCGCCGGAGTGCTTCATCATCGAGCAGCGCCTGCGCGAGCTGCTGGACATCCCGGTCTTCCACGACGACCAGCACGGCACCGCCATCATCGCCACCGCGGCGCTGATCAACGCGCTCGCATCTCACCGGCCGCGAGCTCAAGGACATCAAGATGGTGGTGAACGGCGCCGGCGCCGCCTCGATCGCCTGCGTCGAGCTGCTGAAGTCCATGGGCCTGCCGCACGACAACGTCATCCTCTGCGACACCAAGGGCGTGATCTATCAGGGCCGCACCGAGGGCATGAACCAGTGGAAGTCGGCCCATGCGGTCGAAGACCAAGCGCGCGCACGCTGGCCGAGGCGATGGAGGGCGCCGACGTGTTCTTCGGCCTCTCGGCCAAGGGCGCGGTGACCCAGGAGATGGTGAAGTCGATGGCGGCGAAGCCGATCATCTTCGCCATGGCCAATCCCGATCCCGAGATCACGCCGGAGGAGGTGAAGGCGGTGCGCTCCGACGCCATCATCGGCACCGGCCGCTCCGACTATCCGAACCAGATCAACAACGTCCTGGGCTTCCCCTACATCTTCCGCGGCGCGCTCGACGTGCGCGCCTCGACCATCAACGACGCGATGAAGATCGCGGCCGCGCAAGGCGCTGGCCGACGCTGGCGCGCGAGGACGTGCCCGACGAGGTCGCCGCCGCCTATGCCGGCCAGCGCCTGCACTACGGGCCCGACTACATCGTGCCGACGCCGTTCGATCCGCGGCTGATCTGGGCGGTGCCCTCGGCGGTGGCCAAGGCGGCGATGGAGAGCGGCGTGGCGCGCCAGCCGATCGCCGATCATGGAGGCCTATCGCGCCGAGCTCTCAAGGGCCGGCTCGATCCGACCGCGGCGACGCCTGCAGCGGATCTTCGACGAGGTGCGCGCCAATCCCAAGCGCGTCGTCTTCGCCGAGGGCGAGGAGGAGAAGCGTGATCCGCGCCGCGCTCGCCTTCCGCGACAACGGCTACGGCACGCCGGTCCTGATCGGCCGCGAGGAGCGCATCCGGGAGACCATGACGCAGCATGGGCCTGCAGGCGCCGAGCCGATCTCGAGATGCACAACGCGCGGCTCTCCAAGCGCAACCAGACCTATACGCGACTTCCTCTACGAGCGCCTGCAGCGCCGCGGCGTCCTGCAGCGCGACTGCCAGCGCATGGTCAACCAGGACCGCAACGTCTTCGCCGCCTGCATGGTGGCGAGCGGCGATGCCGACGCCATGGTGACCGGCGCCACGCGCAACTACTTCGACCGCCTTCGAGGAGGTGAAGCGCGTGATCGGCGCCCAGGCCCGGCCAGCGCGTCTTCGGCCTACGCGCATGCTGCTCGTCGCGCGGCACGCTCGGTGTTCATCGCCGACACCACCGCCCATGCCAGCCCCGACCGCCGAGGAGCTCGCCGACATCGCCGATGCAGTCGGCGGCGAAGGCGCGCCGCATGGGCCAGGAGCCGCGCGTGGCGCTGCTCTCCTTCTCCAATTTCGGCAACCCCATGCTGCGCCGACGTGGACCGCGATGCGCGAGGCGGTGCGACTGCTCGACCAAGCGCAGGCCGATTTCGAATATGACGGCGAGATGAGCAGCCGACGTCGCGCTCAACTTCGCGTCTGATGCGCGACCGCTATCCCTTCTGCCGGCTCAGCGGCCCGGCCAATGTGCTGATCATGCCGGGGCTGCATTCCGCCAACTCGCCTCCCAGCTCCTGGAGCAGCTGGGCGGCGGCGTTCACATCGGCCCGCTGCTCATGGGGCTCTCGACAAGCCGGCGCAGATCGTCGAGATGGGCGCCACCGTCTCCGACCTTGTCAACCTCGCGGCGCTCGCCGCCCACGACGCGATCGGGTGAGCATGGGCGACGCCCGACGATGATCCGGCGGGCGCCGCCGTTTCCTGCCATTCTCCTGAGCTCGCTGGCGCTCTCCGCGCCGGCTTTCGTCGTGCTGGTGGCGCTGGTGCTCACCGACGGGCTCGCCGCCGGCACCGCGGCGCTGGCGGCGCTCGCCGATCTATGCTCGGCGTGGCGCTGGTGGCGGGGCCGCTCTTCGCCGGCCTCGATCAGGTGAAGCAGGCGCTCGAGGCGCTGACCGAAGGCGTGCCGGCGCTGCCCGAGGTGGAGACGCTGAGCCCGACCGCGCGCGATCTGAGCCGCGCGGTGGTGCGGCTCGGCCGCGCGCTCCGGCAGACCGCCGCCGGCGGCGCCGCGGCGCGCGCCGGCGCCGAGGCGGTGCTGGCGGCGCTGCCCGATCCGCTGCTGCTGATCGACCGCGAGCGGCGCATCGCTCAGCGCCAACCCGGCGGCGACCGGCCTCTTCGGCCCGCGCCTGTCGGGCCGCGACCTTGCCGTGCGCGCTGCGCCAGCCGGCGCGTGCTGGCGGCGGCCGACGCGGTGCTGCGCGGCGAGCGCGCCGCGCACCGTCGAGTTCGACCTGCCGCGCCCGGTCGAGCGGCATCTCGAGCGCGCAGATCGCGCCGCTCGACCCGCCCACCAGCCGACGGCGCCGCGGCGCTGCTGACGCTCCACGACCTCACCGCGTCAAGCGCAGCGAGCGCATGCGCGCCGATTTCGTCGCCAATGCCAGCCACGAGCTCCGCACGCCGCTCGCCTCGCTCATCGGCTTCATCGAGACGCTGCGCGGCCCGGCGCGGGACGACAGCGCGGCGCGCGACCGCTTCCTCGCCATCATGGCGGAGCAGGCGCAGCCGCATGACGCGGCTGGTCGACGATCTGCTGTCGCTCTCGCGCATCGAGATGAACGAGCATCAGCCGCCGACGGACCGCGTCGATCTCGCGCCGCGTGCTGCGCACCGTCGCCGACAGCCTGGAGCAGCGCGCCGACGCGGCGCGACATGCGGATCGCGCTCGCCCTGCCGCCGGACTCTGCCGCCGGTGCTGGGCGATGCCGACGAGCTTGCCCAGGTGTTCCAGAACCTGATCGACAACGCCATCAAGTACAGCGGCGCCGGAACCGAGGTCGAGGTGAGCGCCGCCCTCTCGTCGCGGCGGGCGCGGCCGGCGAGCGCCGGCGGTGCAGGTCGCCGTGCGCGATCACGGCGAGGGCATCCTGCCGCGAGCATCTGCCGCGCCTGACCGAGCGCTTCTACCGGGTCGATCCCGCGCGCTCGCGCGAGCTCGGCGGCACCGGCCTCGGCCTCGCCATCGTCAAGCACATCGTCAACCACCATCGCGGCGTCCTCGACATCGACAGCGAGCTGGGTCAAGGCTCTGTTTTCACAGTGCATTTGCCGATGGCTTCGAGTTACCGCCTGACCCAGCCGGGCGCCTGCGGCGTCCTGCTGATAAAAGCGCAATCCAACTGTCATACCGTCGTGCGCGAGAGCGCGCGTATCGAGCCCCTGCAGCCCGGCGCGGCACCGCCGCTAACGCATCGGCGCAGTCGAGAGGAGAACCGCCGTGAAGGCTCGCAGAAGACCATTCTTTGGCTCGGCGCGCTCGCCCTGGCGCTCTGGCGCCGTGCGCCGCGCCCCGCGCCGAGCCGCGGAGATTTCCGGCGCCGGCGCCACCTTCCCCTATCCGATCTACGCCAAGTGGGCCGAGGCCTACAAGGCGAAGACCGGCATCGGCATGAACTATCAGTCGATCGGCTCGGGCGGCGGCATCAAGCAGATCAAGGCCAAGACCGTCGACTTCGGCGCCTCCGACATGCCGCTGAAGCCCGAGGATCTCGACAAGCACGGCCTGATCCAGTTTCCCAGTGATCATGGCGGCGATCGTGCCGGTGGTCAACCTCGAGGGCATCAAGCCGGGCGAGCTGAAGCTCGACGGGCCCGATGCTCGCCGACATCTATCTCGGCAAGATCACGAAGTGGAACGACCCGGCGATCGCGAAGCTCAATCCGGGCGTGAAGCTGCCGCGATCAGGCGATCACCGTCGTGCACCGCTCCGACGGCTCGGGCACGACCTTCATCTTCACCAACTACCTTCGAAGGTGAGCCCGGAGTGGAAGGAGAAGGTCGGCGAGGAACACGTCGGTCGAATGGCCGACCGGCGTCGGCGGCAAGGGCAACGAAGGCGTCGCCGCCTACGTGCAGCGGATCGAGCGGCGCGATCGGCTACGTCGAGTACGCCTACGCGCTGCAGAACAAGCATGACCTACACCAAGATGGTCGAACAAGGACGGCAACGTCGTGGAGCCGGACAGCCAGACCTTCCAGGCCGCGGCGGCCAACGCCGACTGGAGAAGGCGCCCGGCTTCTACCTGATCCTGACCGACCAGCCGGGCAAGGACAGCTGGCCGATCACCGGCGCGACTTCATCCTGATGCACAAGACAGCAGGACGAAGCCGGAGAACGCCAAGCAGGTGCTCAAGTTCTTCGACTGGGCGCTATGCAGAACGGCGAGCAAGATGGCCGAGGAGCTCGATCTACGTCCCGCTGCCGGACAACGTGGTGAGCATGATCGAGGACACCTGGAAGACCGAGATCAAGGACGCCGACGGCAAGCCGATCTGGAAGGCATCGCGTGAGTCGGCCGAAGCCGATCGACGCTAGGCTGCGGAGGCGAGCCGCACCGGCTCGCATCCCGTCACCTCGGACAAGGCCAGTGCGTGCGTCGACCGCCAGTCGTCTGAACCGAAGACGCCGCGCGGCGCGCCGGAACGTGCCGACGTCAGCTCTTCCGGCGCTACGTGGTTCTTCGCGGTTTTCGTTCTGGTGCTCCTGGCGCGGCGTCATCGTCTCGCTGGTCGTCGGCGCGCTGCCGGCGCTCCAGGCACTTCGGCTGGGCCTTCGTCACCAGCGACGTCTGGAATCCCGGTCACCGAGAAGTTCGGCGCGCTGGCGCCGATCTACGGCACGCTGGTCACCTCGGCCATCGCCCTGCTGATCGGCGTTCCGGTCAGCTTCGGCATCGCGCTGTTCCTCACCGAGCTCTGCCCGCCGTGGCTGAAGCGCCCGCTCGGCACCGCGATCGAGCTGCTGGCGGCGATCCCCAGCATCATCTACGGCATGTGGGGCCTGTTCGTCTTCGCGCCGCTCTTCTGCAGATCACCGTGCAGCCGTTCCTGATCGAGCACGCTCGGCGACGTTCCCGGTGGTCGGCGCGCTGTTCGCGGGCCCGCCGCTCGGCATCGGCATGCTCACCGCCGGCTCATCCTCGCGATCATGGTGATGCCGTTCATCGCCTCGGTGATGCGCGACGTGTTCGAGATCGTGCCGCCGATGCTGAAGGAATCGGCCTACGGCCTCGGCGCCACCACCTGGGAGGTGGTGTGGCAACATCGTGCTGCCCTACACCAGGGTCGGCGTCATCGGCGGCATCATGCTGGGCCTCGGCCGCGCGCTGGGCGAGACCATGGCGGTGACCTTCGTGATCGGCAACGCGCACCGCATCCAGGCCTCGCTGCTCGCGCCGGGCAACACCATCTCGGCGGCGCTCGCCAACGAGTTCACCGAGGCGGTGGGCGATCTCTATCACCTCCGTCGCTGATTCGCGCTCGGGCTTCATCCTGTTCGTCATCACCTTCATCGTGCTGGCGCTCGCCAAGCTGCTGCTGATCGCGCCTCGCAGCGCGCAGGCCGGGAACGTGAGCGCCATGACGCCGGCCTATGCGCGAGCGCCGCGCCACCAACGTCGATCGTACCTGCTCGCTCTCGCTGGCGGCGACCGCGTTCGGCCTGGTCTGGCTGCTCTGGATCCTGTGGACGCTGTTGCAGCAACGGCTTCAGCGCGCATTCGGCTCCGATCTCTTCACCCAGATGACGCCGCCGCCCGGCAGCGCGCGGCGGCCTGCCAACGCGATCTTCGGCAGCGTCGTCATGACCGCGGTCGCGACCGCTCGTCGGCACGCCGGTCGGCATCCTCGCCGGCACCTATCCTCGCGGAATACGGCCGCGGCAGCCGCTCGCGCCGGTCGACGCGCTTCATCAACGACATCCTGCTGTGCGCGCCCTCGATCATCATCGGGCTGTTCGTCTACGACGCTGATGGTGCTGCAGGTGGGGCATTTCTCGGGCTGGGCCGGCGCGGTGGCGCTCGCGCTCATCGTGATGCCGGTGGTGGTGCGCACCACCGAGGACATGCTGAACCTGGTGCCCGACAGCCTGCGCGAGGCGGCGGTCGCGCTCGGCGCGCCGCAGTGGAAGGTGATCGTCACGGTCACCTACCGCGCGGCGCTCCAGGGCATGCTGACCGGCGTCCTGCTGGCGGTGGCGCGGATCTCCGGCGAGACCGCGCCGCTGCTCTTCACCGCGCTCAACAACCAGTTCTGGAGCACCAACATGAACGCGCCGATGGCCAACCTGCCGGTGGTGATCTTCCAGTTCGCCCTGAGCCCCTATCGACGATTGGCAGACGCTCGCCTGGGGCGGCGCGCTGCTGATCACCCTCACCATCCTGGTGCTCAACATCGCTCGCCCGCCTCCTCGTCAGCTGGCAGAGTTTGCGAGTGACCGATACTCGCCGACTCGCACCGCCACGAGACGCGTCGCCGATGCCGTTCGCGCCGACGCCGAGGAGTCCGATCGCTGGTAGAACCTGTCGCCGTCGGCGCCGCCGCGTCACGCGACGGCGCCGCCGCGGCCGGCGCCGAGCCGCCGAGTCCAAGATCGTGATCCGCGACCTGCGCTTCTACTACGAGAAGTTCCAGGCGCTGAAGGACATCAACCTCGACGCTCCACGACAAGCGGGTCACCGCCTTCATCGGCCCCTCGGGCTGCGGCAAGTCGACCCTGCTGCGCGTCCTCAACCGCATGTACGAGCTCTATCCCGAGCAGCGCGCGACCGGCGAGGTGCTGCTCGACGGCACGAACATCCTCGACGCCGCGCGAGGACCTGAACCTGCTGCGCGCCAAGATCGGCATGGTGTTCCAGAAGCCGACGCCGTTCCCGATGTCGATCTACGACAACATCGCCTTCGGCGTCCGGCTCTACGAGAAGCTGTCGCCGGCCGATCTGGACGAGCGCGTCGAGTGGGCGCTCCGCCGCGCGGCGCTGTGGGACGAGGTGAAGGACAAGCTGAAGCAGAGCGGCCTCAGCCTCTCCGGCGGCCAGCAGCAGCGCCTCTGCATCGCGCGCGCGATCGCGGTGAAGCCGGAGGTCCTGCTGCTCGACGAGCCGGCCTCGGCGCTCGACCCGATCTCGACCCGCGAATCGAGGAGCTGATCGCCGAGCTCAAGACCGACTACACCATCGTCATCGTCACCCACAACATGCAGCAGGCCGCGCGCATCTCCGACTACACCGCCTTCATGTATCTGGGCGAGCTGATCGAGTTCGGCGACGACCGAGACGATCTTCACCCACCCCGAGAACAAGCGGACCGAGGACTACATCACCGGCCGCTTCGGCTGAGGGACGGAGGAACGCCCATGGTCTCCGAGCACATCATCAAGAGCTACGACGAGGAGCTGCAGGCGCCTCGACAATACCATCACCCAGATGGGCGGCCTTGCCGAGACCCAGCTCGCGACCGCGATCGAGGCGGTGGTGAAGCGCGACAGCCGGCTCGCCACCGAGGTGGTCGAGGCGGACATCCGCGTCGACCAGCTCGAGCAGGACATCGAGCAGCTGGTGCTGCGCCTCCTGGCGCTGCGCCAGCCGATGGCGCGTCGATCTCCGCGCAGATCCTCGCGGCGCTCAAGATCTCGAGCGACCTCGAGCGCATCGGCGACTACGCCGCCAACGTCGCCAAGCGCGTCGATCGCGCTGAACCAGGCGCCGCCGGTCCGCCCGGCCTTCGCCATCCCGCGCATGGGCCGCCTGGGGCAGGAGATGATCAAGGACGTCCTCGACGCCTATGTCGAGCGCGACGCCGACAAGGCGCTGGCGGTCTGGGCGCGCGACGAAGAGCTCGACGAGATGTATACCGAGCCTCTTCCGCGAGCTCCTGACCTACATGATCGAGGATCCGCGCAACATCACCTCCTGCACGCATCTGCTCTTCATCGCCAAGAACATCGAGCGCATCGGCGATCACGCCACCAACATCGCCGAGACGCTCTATTTCATGGTGCACGGCACGCCGCTCGACCAGGTGCGGCCGAAAGGCGACCGCACCAGCCTCGCCAGCGCGCCGGCGCCGGCTCCCATCGAAGTCACCCGGAACGGGGCCGGCGAGCGCGGCCCGGGAACCGCCGGTAAATGAAGCCACACATTCTCGTCGTCGAGGACGAGCCGGCGCTCGCGACCTTGCTGCGCTACAACCTCGAGAAGGAAGGCTTCTCGGTGGCCGAGGCGCACGACGGCGAGGAGGCGCTGCTGCAGCTGCCCGAGCGCACGCCCGACGCGGTGCTGCTCGACTGGATGCTGCCGCAGGTCTCCGGCCTCGAGGTCTGCCGGCGCATCCGCCGCACGCCGGACTGGCGCGGGCTGCCGGTGATCATGCTGACCGCCAGGGGCGAGGAGGCGCGACCGCGTGCGCGGCCTCGACGGCGGCGCCGACGACTACGTGGTGAAGCCCTTCGGCGTCACCGAGCTGATGGCGCGCCTCAAGGCGGTGATGCGCCGCGCGCGCCCCTCGGTCGGCGCCGAGACGCTGCGCTACGCCGATCTCGTCATGGATCTCGCCAGCCACCGGGTCAGCCGCAACGGCAGCTCGGTGCATCTGGGGCCGACCGAGTTCCGCCTGCTGCGGTTCCTGCTGGAGCGGCCGGGCCGCGTCTTCTCCCGCGAGCAGCTGCTCGACGCGGTCTGGGGCCGGGAGTCCGAGATCGAGCCGCGCACCGTCGACGTCCATATCCGGCGGCTGCGCAAGGCGCTCAACGACGGCGGCCGCCGCGACCTGATCCGCACCGTCCGCGCCGCCGGCTACGCGGTGGACCAGGCGGGGCGGTAGAAGTCCACCGCGCCGCTGAAGCACCCTGCGTCCTTCGAGACGCGCGCTGGCGCGCGCTCCTCAGGATGAGGTGGGTAGAGGATGGCAGTAAGAAGAGGCCTCATCCTGAGGAGGCCGCGCAAGCGGCCGTCTCGAAGGACGTACGGCAGCGGATCCAGCCGCCGCATCGACTCCCTCGTCGATCACCCGACCTAAATCCGCTTGGTCGCCCTCAGCACCTCGTGCTCGTCGGGGTGCGCCGAGATGGCGAATCCGAGCTCGCGGCACATCTTGAGCATCGTCTCGTTCTCGCGCAGCACGTTGCCGAAGATCTCGCTGAGGCCGCGCGCCTTCGCCACCTCGAGCAGCCGCGTCATCAGCAGATATCCCAAGCCGCGGCCCTTGAGGTCGCTGCGCACGGCGACGGCGTATTCCGCCCGCTCGAAATCGGGGTCGGCGGAGAAGCGCGCGACGCCCCAGAGCAGGCCGCGCTCGGGCGGCTCGGCGACGATCGCCACCTCGCGGTCGTAGTCGATCTGGCTGAGCCGCGCCGCCAGCTCGTGGCTCAGCTGCTTCATCGGCGCGAAGAAGCGCAGCCGCTGATCCTCCGGCGACATGTGGTCGACGAGGTCGATGAGGCCTGGCTCGTCCTCCGGCCTGACCGGCCGCAGATGGACCGGCGTTCCGTCCGGCAGCTTGGCGTCACCCTCGATCTCGCGGGGATAGGGGCGGATGGCGAGGCGCCGGTCGCCGGAGACCGCGGCGCGGCGCACGCGGACGCGGGCGTCCAGCGCGATGACGCCGTGGGCGTCCGCCAGCAGCGGATTGATGTCGATCTCGGCGATCTCCGCGCGGTCGGCGACCAGCTGGGAGAGCCGGATCAGCACGTCGCCGACGGCGTCCATGTCGACCGCCGGCTCGTTGCGATAGCCCTGCATCAGGCGCCAGACGCGGGTGCGCGCCATCTGCGCCCGTGCCAGCGCCATGTTGAGAGGCGGCAGCTCGAGCGTGGTGTCGTTCAGCACCTCGACGGCGGTGCCGCCCTGGCCGAAGAGGATGACGGGGCCGAAGAGCACGTCGTCCACCACGCCGGCGATGAGCTCGAGGGCACCCGGCCGCCGGATCATCTCCTGGAGGATGAAGCCCTCGAGACGCGCCTCGGGCCGCGCCGCCTCGACGCGGGCGATCATCGCCAGGCCTTCCTGCTGCACCCGCTCCGGCCGGCCGAGGTTGAGAGCGACGCCGCCGATGTCGCTCTTGTGGTGGATATCAGGCGAGCGGATCTTGAGCGCCACCGGCTTGGCCAGCCGGCGGGCGACCTCGGCGGCCTCGACGGGATCGGCGACGACATAAGTGGGAACCTGCGGGATCCGATAAGCGCCCAGCAAGGCCGCGACCTCGTCGGGCTCCAGCCACTCGCGACCCGCCGCCAGTACCGCGGCGACCGTGCGCTCGGCGGCGGCGAGATCGGGCTCGAAGCCCTCCGGCCGGAGCGGCGGCGTCTCCAGCAGCAGCGTCTGATTGCGCCGGTAGTGCACGCGGTGCATGAAGCCGCGCACCGCCCGGTCCGGCGTGTCGTAGCTGGCGATATGCGCCTCGGCCAGGAGCTTGCGCGCCGGCGCCGCCGCGAACTCGCCGATCCAGTTGGCGAGCACATTCCGCCCGGAGAGGCGCGGGGTGGCGGCTCGCACCGTCTCGATCACCGCGCTCGCGCAATCGCTGGGGTTCTGCATCGCGGTCGGGCAGTTGATCACCAGGATCGCGTCGCTGGTGGGATCCTCCAGCAGGATTTCCAGCGCCGCCTTGTAGCGCTCGGCGCCGGCATCGCCGACGATGTCGACGGGATTGCCGTGGCTCCAGGTGCGCGGCAGCGCCGCGTCGAGCCGTTCCTTGGTGTCGGCTGCGAGCGGCGCCAGCTTGCCGCCGACCTCGATCAGCATGTCGGTGGCGAGCACGCCCGGCCCGCCGCCGTTGGTGAGGATGGCAAGTCGATCGCCGGTCTGGGCGCGGGTCTGCGCCAGCGTCTCGGCGGCGTCGAAGAGCTCGCCCATGTCGCGCACCCGCAGCATGCCGGCGCGGCGAAAGGCGGCGTCATAGACCTTGTCGGAGCCCGCGAGCGCGCCGGTATGAGAAGCGGCGGCGCGCGCCGCCTCGGCGAAGCGGCCGACCTTGACCACCAGCACGGGCTTGCGCCGCGCGGCGGCGCGCGCCGCCGACATGAACTTCCGCGCCGAGGTGACGCCCTCGACATAGAGCATGATCGACCGCGTGCCGGGATCGTCGCCGAGATAGTCCAGCATGTCGCCGAAATCGACGTCCGCCATGTCGCCGAGAGAGACCACATGGGAGAAGCCGATGCCGCGCGGCTGCGCCCAATCCAGCATCGCCGTCACGATGGCGCCGGATTGGCTGATGAAGGCGAGGCTGCCCTTCGTCGGCGCCAGATGGGCGAAGCTCGCGTTGAGGCCCGCGGCGGGCGCCATGATGCCGACGCAGTTGGGGCCGACGACGCGAAGCAGATGCGGCTTGGCGGCCTCCAGGATCCGCTGCTGCAGGGCCCGACCCTCGGATCCCAGCTCGCCGAAGCCCGCGGTGATCACCACCGCGCCCCGCGTCCCCTTGGCGCCGAGCTCGGCGATGAGGCCGGGCACCGTGGCGGGCGGCGTGGCGATGACGGCGAGATCGGGAATGCTGGGCAGGCTCGCGACGTCGGGATAGACCGTGAGGCCGCCGATCTCCTTGTATTTGGAGTTGACCAGCATCAGCGGTCCGGCGAAGCCGCAGCCGCGAAGATTGGCCAGCAGCACCGCGCCCACGGTCTGCGGCCGCGGCGTGGCGCCGATGAAGGCGATCGAGCGCGGCTTGAACACGCGATCGAGATTGCGAACCGACATAGCGACCCTCCGACCTCAATAAGATGAACCGTTTCGGCCGATTTCAAATGGCCAATCGACGCGATCCGGCGCCCGCCGCTTCGATTCCCGATTAAGCTTTATTGCTGTGACAGTTTGCCATGCCGTCCGGCGACATCGCGGATGCGAGTCCGCCGGCGAGAAATGCGAGCTCTCGGCCTCAATGTCCCGAGTTGCCGTTATCCTGAGAGCCGAGGCCGGCCGCGCCGGCGGTCGCGAGGAGCCGCCGCCGAACAGCCGCTCGAGCCAGCCGCCGAGGCCGGAGCCCGAGCGCTCGGTGCCGGTCGAGGCGGCGACCACCGCCGGGCCGGTCGGCAGTGGCCGGATCGCCTGGCCGCGGGTCGCCTCCAGCATGAAGGCGTGCCAGGTGCGCGCCGGCAGGCTGCCGCCCGTCACCTTGTTCATCGGACTGTTGTCGTCGTTGCCGAACCAGACGCCGGCGACGAGATCGGCGGTGTAGCCCACGAAGAGCGCGTCGCGATAGTCCTGGGTGGTGCCGGTCTTGCCGGCGGCGGGACGGCCGATCTGCGCCGCCTTGCCGGTGCCGCGCTCGATCACGCCCGACAGCAGCTGGTTCATCTCGCCGTCGATCTCCGGGCTCACCAGCTGGCCGGGGCCGGAGCCGGAGCGGCGATAGATCACGTTGCCGCGGTTGTCGCGGACCTCGACGATGCCATAGGGCCAGGCGCCGTTGCCGCCGTTGGCGAAGGTGGCATAGGCCGCGGTCAATTCCATCAGCGAGACCTCGCTGGTGCCGAGCGCCAGGCTCAGGTCGCGGCCGAGCTCGCTGGTGATGCCGAGGCGGTGGGCGGTGGCGATCACGTTGTCGATGCCGGCGCGCTGCAGCACCTGCACCGCGACGGTGTTGAGGGATTCCGCCACCGCGTCCGCCACCGTGACGTCGCCGAAATACTTGTTGCCGTAATTGTGCGGCTGGTAATTGCCGATGCGAATCGGTCCGTCGACGAAGTGATCCTGCGGGGTGATCCCGTGCTCGAGCGCCGTCAGATAGACGAAGGCCTTGAAGGAGGAGCCGGGCTGCCGGAGCGCCTGGGTCGCGCGATTGAACTGGCTCTCGATGTAGTCGCGCCCGCCCACCAGCGCCCGGACCGCGCCGTCGGGCGTCATCGCGACGAGAGCGCCCTGGCTCGCCTCGGACTTCTCGCCGTCGCGGGCAAGCGTATCGGCGATGGCGTGCTCGGCCGCGTCCTGCATGCGGGGATCGAGGGTGGTGGTGATGACGAGATCGCGGTTCCCCGAGCCGGTGAAGCTCGTCACCTGCTCCGCCACCCAGTCGGCGAAATAGCGGGTGCCGGCGCGGATCGGGATCACATGCGCGAGCTGGGTGCGCTGGCTCTCGGCCGCCGTCGCCTGCGCCTCGGTGAGATATCCGGCGTCCACCATGTTGGCGAGCACCTGATGCGCGCGGGCACCGGCGCGGGCGGTGTCGCTCGCCGGGCTGAAGCGGGTGGGGGCGCGCAGCAGCCCCGCGATGACCGCCGCCTCGTAGAGGGTGAGATCCTTCGCCGGCTTGTTGAAATAGCGCCGCGCCGCCGCGTCGACGCCATAGGTGCCGGCGCCGAGGTAGACGCGGTTCAGATAGATCTCGAGGATCTGGTCCTTGGTGAAGCGGTGCTCCAGCCAGAGCGCCAGCAGCATCTCCTGGATCTTGCGCTTGTAGGTGCGGTCGGGCGTGAGGAAGAGATTCTTCGCCAGCTGCTGGGTGAGGGTGCTGCCGCCCTGCACCACATGGCCGGCGCGCAGATTGATGAAGACGGCGCGCGCGAGGCCGATGGGATCGATGCCGAAATGGCTGTAGAAGCGCCGGTCCTCGGTGGCGATCACCGCCTGCGGCAGGTATTTCGGCACGTCCTTGAGGTGGATGGGCTCGCCGAAGAGATCGCCGAAGGTCGCCAGCAGCGATCCGTCCGCCGCCAGCAGCGTGATGCTGGGCCGCCGATCGGCGACGCTGAGATCGGCGGTGCTCGGCAGGGTGAGCGCGAAATATCCCAGCACCAGGGTGACCGCGATCACCGCCCAGAGCCCCGCCACCAGCCCCCAGCGCAGCAGGAAGCGGGCCCAGGGATGCCCGGGCTTGGCGCGCTTCTGCGGCTTGCGCGGGCCGGGCTCGCGGCGCGGGGATTGCCGCGCCGGGCGCTCGCCGGGTTCGGCGCGGAGATCGTCTGAGCTGCGCTTGGGCATGGGATGGGTGCGGGAGCTTCTATCACAAAGCCGCGCGCGGCGGCAGGGCCGAGTGCGCGAACTCGCCGCCGATCGCGTGCCACAGAAAAGTCATAGTTATCAGCGCGAAACCGGCCTCGGGCTGCTATGGTGCGTCCTTCGACGCGCTCCCTCCGGTCGCTTGCTCAGGATGAGGGACTTCTCGGTTCGCCGTCATCCTGAGCAAGCGAAGCGCGTCGAAGGACGCACCCCGCCTCTCCGAGATCGCCTCCCGCCCTCGATGATCGCCGCCCTCGTCATCTTTATCGCCACCTACGCCGTGGTGGCGCTGGGGCGCCTGCCGGGGTTTCGCCTCGACCGCGCCGGCGCCGCGCTGATCGGCGCCAGCCTCATGGTGGGAGCGGGCGTGCTCAGCCTCGAGGAGGCCTACCGCGCCATCGACCTCAACACGCTGGTGCTGCTGCTGGGCATGATGATCCTGGTGGCGAACCTGCGCCTCGCCGGCTTCTTCGCGCTGGCGGCGCGCTGGACGGCGGTCCAGGCGCGCCATCCCGTGACCTTGCTCGCCGGCGTCATCGTGGTCTCGGGCGTGCTCTCGGCGTTCCTGGTCAACGACACCGTCTGCCTCATGCTGACGCCGCTGGTGGCGGAGCTGGCGATCGGGCTCCGGCGCAATCCCGTGCCCTACCTGCTGGCGGTGGCCATGGCCTCCAACATCGGCAGCGCCGCCACCATCACCGGCAATCCCCAGAACATCATGATCGGCAGCTTCTCCGGCATCTCCTATGTGAAGTTCACGGCGGCGCTGGCGCCGGTGGCGGCGATCGGCCTGGTGCTGCTCTTCGCGCTCCTGGTGCTGTGCTTCCGCCGCGAGTTCCTGACCCGCGACGGCCTCGCGGCGGTGCTGCCGCCCGTGCGGGTGCGCCGCGGGCTGCTCCTCAAGGCGCTCCTCGCCACGCTCCTCGCGGTGGCGTTCTTCTTCGCCGGCGTGGCGCCGCCCAAGGTCGCGATCATCGCCGGCGCGCTGCTGCTGCTGACCCGGCGCCTCAAGCCCGAGCGGGTCTATCGCGAGATCGACTGGGCGCTGCTGCTGCTCTTCGCCGGCCTCTTCATCGTCGTGGCGGGCATGGAGAAGGCCGCCTTCACGCCGGATCTCCTCGCCGCCGCCCGTCGCGTGGCATTGGACCAGCCGCCGGTGCTGGCGCTGGTGGCGGCGGTGCTCTCCAACATCGTCAGCAACGTGCCGACGGTGCTGGTGCTGAAGCCCTTCGTGGCGGCGCTCGCCGATCCCGAGCGCGCCTGGCTGACGCTGGCGATGGCCTCGACGCTCGCCGGCAATCTCACCATCGTCGGATCGGTCGCCAATCTGATCGTGGTGGAGCGCGCGCGCCGTCTCCGCATCGAGATCGATTTCTGGAGCTATCTCCGGATCGGCGTGCCGATCACGCTCGCGACCATCGCGGTGGGCGTGTGGTGGATGGGCTGAGCCGGTTCTGCCATGATCGCGAAGCTCCGAGGGAAAGCTTCGGCGCAGAGAGAGGAAGACACGCACATGATCCTGGTGGGAATGCTGGATTTGCCCTTCGTGCGCCGCGTCGCGGTGACGCTCTATCACTACGAGCTGCCGTTCACCCGCGAGGTGCTGTCCACCTTCGGGGATTTCGACCAGATGCTGACCGTCAATCCCCTCGGCAAGGTGCCGGCGCTCCATCTCGACGACGGCGCGGTGCTGGTGGACAGCAGCACCATCATCGACTACCTCGACGGCCTCGTGCCGGCGAAGGAGGCATTGACGCCGCGCGCCGGCGCCGAGCGCCTCGCCGTGCAGGGCGTGGTGGCGGTCGCGCTGGGGCTCGCCGAGAAGAGCGTCGAGTATCGGGGCGAGACGGTGCGCCGCCCGCCGGAGAAGGTGGTGCCGGAGAATGTCCGGCGCATCGAGCGCCAGATCGCCTCGGCGCTCGCCTGGCTCGAGGCCCGCGCCGGCGGCGCGTGGCTGGCGGGCAATCGCATCACCCAGGCGGACGTCACGACGGCTGTCGCCGTCACCAATCTCCGCAGCAAGAACCCGGAGCTGATCCCGGCGGGCGCGCATCCCGGCCTCGACGCGCTGACGGCGCGGGCGGAAGCCTTGCCGGAATTTCGCGCCGCGCCGTTCAAATCGGGCTGAGGAGCGCGACGGTCGCGGGTCAGGCGCGAGCCGGGATCTCGGCGGCCTCGCCCGAACGGCGTCCAAGCGCGGCTTCCAGCCGCGCGGTTGCCCAGATGGCACCCGCCGCCACCGCGATGCCGGAGATCACGTCGACCAGATAGTGGCCGCCCTCGCTCAGCACCGACACGATCATGACGAGGTTGAGAAGCGTGGCGGCGATGAAGAGCGCGCGCCGCTTGCGCAGGACATAGGCGAAAAGCACCGCCAGCACCGTGTGAAACGACGGGAAATTGATCAGGCCCTCGAGCCGCGGCAGATCGAGCTCGTGCAGGGTCCCGTTGCGCAGTGCCAGGAAATCGCGCACCTGGGCGAGGTTGGCAAAGCGCATGGCGTCATAGTGCACCCAGGCGCCGCCGGCGGGCAGCAGCACCGAGACCGGCACGATGACGAAAAGCGACAGCATCATCGTCCAGAGGAGCTCGCTGTTGCGCTCCGGCTGGCCGCTGAAGGCGAGATAGAGCGCGATCACCACCAGCTGAGGAATGGCGCTCTCGTAGGCGAGCTTCAGCACGAGCCAGAGCATTGGATGCGCCTCCACCCAGGCGAACCAGATCGGCCAGTCGAATCCGAGGGCGTGGTCGGCCGCGGCCAGCTCCGCATCGGCGAGCGGCAGGGCGGTGGCGGTTGCGACATAGCTGAACACCGCGATCGCGGCGAAGAAGGCGACGATCAGCGCCATGGTATGGGCGATGTCGGCGATGCGGTCGTTTGGCCGCTGATAGGTATAGAAGCCCGTCATCCCCACGAGCAGAACGAGCGCGCCGCTGCCCCGCTCGAGACCGGCCCAGCTCAGGTGCATGCGGAAATGGGCGAGCCCGATCGCGTCCAGCACAATGATCGCCGCGATGAGCAGCCACTTCGCGCGCGCGCTCGGCGACACCCGCATCACCCCGACGGTTGAGACAGCGATGGCGAGGGGATATCACCGGATTGGTTGCCGGGAGATTAACCGGCTCCGGCGGCGATCCCAGGATTCGCTTTAAATCCGGCCGATCACAGCAGCTTGCCCGACGGCACCCATGTCAGCTCACCGATGGCGGGCAGCGATGCCAGACCTGCATCGGAGCCTTCGCGGCGCTGGCGGCGTCGGCGGCCTGGGCGAGGTTCACGGTGTTCTCGTTGCGGAGGATCATCAGCACGGTCTCGCCCGCGCCGGCCTCGCTGGCGGGAACGACATAGGAGAAGGAGTGGCGGCGATAGTCGCCGACCGTCGCGGTCCCCGCGGGCGTCACGATGGCGGAGCCCTCGATCGACATGTGCCGGCCCTCGACGGAACACCAATTGCCGTCGATGGCATCCGCCCGCGCCGGTGCCGCCTGCAGCAGCACGCCCACCACCGTTGCGGCGAGCACCGGGTCGAGCCATCTCGTGGTCATGAATGCCTCCCTCCGACGGCCGCGGCCGCCAGGATAACCCGACCGTGCCGCCGCCCCAAGACGGCCTCCGAGGCGGTTTCCCCGGCGCCCCGGAAATCAGGCAAGTATTGATTTATAAGGAGATTAAAAATCCTTCACGGCCCCAGCTCCGGCAATGCTTGGCGCTCGAAGGGATCAGGAGTATGGTGCGACCCAATACTCCCGGATACGGTTTGCGAGGCGGACATGACCCTTGGTCATTTGCGGTTGGCGGTGCTGGCGGCGGCGCTGGTGGTGGGCGCGCCCAGCGCCTTCGCGTTCCAGGTCGTGGGCTCGAGCTCGCCCGGCGGGGTCAACGGCTCGAACTTCACCGATCCCGACGCGAAGACCGACAACATGGCCAGTCAATATCAGTCCGGCCATGGCAGCAACATGAGCTCGATGAAGTTCGGCAACACCACGCTGCAGTTCGGCGGCGGCGCGTCGGACAATTACGGGCCCTCGCCCTTCATGCAGGACCGCTTCCTGTCGAACCCGGCGGCGCGCACGGTCCCTTCCCAGGGCCGCTAGTTCCGCGGCGCCACTGGCGCGAGTCTTCTCCCTGACCTGACCGTAACGGCGGCCGCGCCTAGGCGCGCGGCGCCGCGAAGCGCTTCGCCAGCATGGCGTGGATGCCCTTGTTGCCGTCGACGAGCTGGGTCACGCGGAGATCGGCGGCGAGGCTGCAGAGCATGTAGGCGTCCTGCGGCGCGAGACCGGAGATTTCCCCCAGCAGCTTGATCATCTGGCGGAGCGCCTGCTTGGCGGCGTCGTCGAGATCCTCGTCCATGCCAAGGGTGATGTGATGGGTGGGCGTCTCCGCCCGGGGCATGTCGAGGCGGAGATCCCGGCGCAGGATGAGCTCGAAAGTGCCGGTCAGCGCGGTCTCCAGCGCCGTCAGGCACACCTCGCCGTCGCCCTGCACGCCGTGCCCGTCGCCGACGGAGAAGAGCCCGCCCTCGGCCCAGATCGGCAGATAGAGCGTGGTGCCGGCGGTGAGCTCCTTCAGATCGATGTTGCCGCCGAACTCGCGGGGAATGATCGTCGTGATCGCTCCATAGACCGGCCGCGGCGCCACGCCCATGACGCCGAAGAACGGCGCCAGCGGGATCTCCTGTCCCCACGGCACCGTGGCGGCGCCGCGCTGGCGATCGATGGCGCTGTGCCAGGTGCGGCGCTCGGGAAAATCCTCCGGCAGCGTGCCGCGCAGCGGCGCGATCCGCGTCCAGCCCCAGTTCTGCCGGCAGTCGACGGCGTGGATGCGGATCTCCAGCGTGTCACCGGGCTTGGCGCCCGCGATCGCCACCGGCCCGGTCAGGATATGGCCGCCGCCGAAGGCCGGCGTCAGCTTCGCCAGGATCGCCCGATGCTCCGGCAGCACCTCGAAAGGCGGCGGCGGCAGCGCGTCGGCGCCGCCGGAGACGGTCTCGACGGTGACATAGTCGCCGCTCTCCACCGTGAGCACCGGCTTCAGCGCGGCATCGAAGAATCCCCAATGGCAGGTCTCGGGCGAGGAGCGCAGCACGTGATGGTTCGGCATGGGGACCCGTCGGTGAAAGGCGGCGAGGACGGGAAGCATGCCGCGCCCCGCGGCGTCGGGCCAGCGCTGCCGCTTCAATGGGCGGGAAATTCCAATCGTTTACTCATTTTAAGGTTGTTTCTGCCCATTGTGCGGGCTTGTCGGGGGCTTTGCCGACACGCGCGTCTGGATGGAATTGGCAAGCACATGCCTGATTCACACCACAGCCTGCCCGGCAAGGTGGCTCGTCCGCAGCCGCTGCGGCCGAGCAAGCCGGGGGTGAAGCACATCAGCCTGGCGCTGCAGGGCGGCGGCTCCCATGGCGCCTTCACCTGGGGCGTCATGCACCGGCTGATCAGCGAGCCGCGCCTCTATATCGACGGCCTCAGCGGCACCAGCGCCGGCGCGATGAATGCGGCGGTGTTCGCCAGCGGCTTCATCAGGGGATCGCGCCAGGGCGCCATCGATGCGCTGGCGGAGTTCTGGGGTGGCGTGGCCAAGCTGAACGGCGTGCCGCGCAGCTTCCTCCGCGGGATACCCGGTCTCTCCGACGGCTGGCAGGTGGACAACGATCCCGCCTTCGTGCTGGCCGACTTCATGACGCGGATCTGGTCGCCGACCCAGCTCAACCCGCTCAACATGAACCCGCTGCGCGAGCTGCTGCTCGACGTGGTCGATTTCGAGGCGCTGCGCCGGCGGACGGACGTGAAGCTCTTCGTCACCGCCTCCAACGTCAGGACCTGCAAGTCGCGCCTCTTTCGCACCCCTGAGCTGACGGTCGATGCGCTGCTGGCCTCCGCCTGCCTGCCGCTGATGTTCAAGGCCATCGAGATCGACGGCGAGCATTACTGGGACGGCGGCTATCTCGGCAATCCCGCCATTCACCCGCTGATCAACGAATGCGCCAGCAGCGACGTGGTGATCGTTCAGGTCAATCCGCTCAATCGCCCGGACGTGCCGGTGACGATGCGCGACATCCTGAACCGCATCAACGAGATGACCTTCAACGCCAGCCTGGTGCGCGAGATGTTCGGCATCGCCACGGTCTCGAGCCTGATCGAGGGCGGCACGCTCGACGACGAGCGCTACACCACCGTGCGCTTCCACCATATCTCCGCCGAGGACGAGCTCGCGTCCTACGGCGCGCTCAGCAAGATCAACACCGAGCGGTCGTTCCTGGAGCACCTGCACCAGCTCGGCTACGACACCGCCGACCGCTGGATCACCGAGACCTTCGACCGCATCGGCTGGGAAAGCTCGATCGACGTGCTCGACAAGTTCGTCTGACGCGGAGCGGCCGGCTCACTCGTCGAACAGGTTCTCCCGGAGCGTCCGCCCGCTGTACTCGCGGCGCACGCGGCCGCGGCGCTGCAGCTCCGGCACCAGCAGGTCGACGATGTCGACGAGATCGCCGGGCATCGAGATCGGATGGCCGATCATGAAGCCGCCCTTGGCGCCGGTGGCCTCGAAGACCTCCTCCAGGTGATCGGCGACCTCGGCCGCGGTGCCGGCGATGGTGGTGTCGTGGCTGGTGGCGTGGCGCAGCCCGTGCTCGAAGAATTCCGCCCGCGTGATCTCGCTGTCCTTGCCGATCTCATGGGCGAGCTCGTGGATGAATCCGACCGGCGAGGCCTGGGTCGCGGCGATCTCCGCGTTGAGCTCGCCGAGCGTGAACCGCGCCGGCAAGGTCGAGAGGTCGTAGCCGATGTTGTGGGAGAGATAGGCGCCGACCGCCTCGTGGGGGATCATGGTCAGGAGGCTGTCGCGATGGGCCTGCGCCTCCGCCGTCGTCGCCGCCACCAGCAGCGGGATCTGCCAGACCATTCCCACCGTTTCGGGATCGCGGCCGAGGTCGCGGAGCGCCGCATCGAGATCCCGGCGCTGGCGCACCTGCAATGCCAGCGGCTTGTCGCCGCCGAACACCACGTCGGCGACCCGCGCCGCCGCCCTGACGCCGCGCGGCGAGCCGCCCGCCTGCAGGATCGGCGGATGGCCCTGCGGCGAGGGCAGCGTGTTGAGCGGGCCCTTCACCTTGAAGAAGCGGCCCTCGTGGTTGATCGGCCTGACCTTGGCGGGGTCCGCCGACCTGGCCGGTCGCGCGGTCCCACAGCATGGCGTCGGGCGCCACGCTGTCCCAGAGGGCGTGGCAGACGGCGATGAACTCCTCCAGCCGCTCGTAGCGCGCCCCATGCTCCATCAGCTCGTCGAAGCCGAAATTCGCGGCATCGGCGCGCCGCGTCGAGGTCACGACGTTGAAGGCGATCCGCCCGCCGGTGATGTGGTCGAGCGAGTTGAGGAGCCGCGCCACGTAGTAGGGATGCATGAAGGTCGAGGCATATGTCAGGCCGAAGCCGATATGCTTCGTCACCCGCGACATCGCCACGATCAGGGGACTGAGATCCTGGCGCGGCCAGCCGATGCCCCAGTGCACGGCGGCGTCGGTCGAGCCGCGCCAGGTGCTGGGAACCCCGATGCCGTCGCCGGAGAACAGCATGTCGAAGCAGCCGCGCTCGGCGACGCGGGCGATCTCCTCGTACATCTCCACGTCGGGAAAGGTGCGCCCGACCCAGGACCCCGGCATCCGCCAGCGTCCGTCGAGGGCGATGTAGGAGACGTCGAAGGCCAGATGCATCCGCTTCGCCACGAGCCGCTCCATCGATGGTTTCGCGTCTGGACGACAAGCAACATCGGTGCCAGCGGATGGCAACCGATGGCGGCCGAATTCATCGACTGATTAAGGCTTGGTCAGGCGGGCTGCCCGCAAACAAACTTACCGCATGGGGCGCATGAGAAAATCTAGACCTAGTGGTTCGAAACCGGCGCTTGGCACCCGGCCAAGCGCCGGTTTCGAACCACCGGTCAATAGTTTGGTGGGCCGATTCAGCTGACGGATGGGACCCATCCGTCAGCATCGGACCGCTAGGCCCCCGCCGTCGACACCGTCATGCCGCCGCAGACATAGAGGGTCTGGCCGGTGACGAAGCCGCTCCTGCCGTCGAGCAGGAAGCAGACCGCGTGCGCCACGTCCTCCGGCAGGCCGATCCGCTTCACCGGAATGGCGTCGATGATGGCGCGGGTACGCGGGGAATTGTGCGGATTGGCGCGGTCGAAGAGCTCGGTGCGGATCGGGCCGGGCGCGACCGCGTTGGCGGTGATGCCGTGGGCGCCCAGCTCCAGCGCCCACACCTTGGCCATCGCCTGGAGGCCCGCTTTGGTTGCGGCATAGACCGTGCGCAGCTCCTTGCCGAGCGCGGCGCGGGACGAGATGTTGACGATGCGGCCGAAGCCCGCGTCCTTCATCCCCGGCAGCAGCGCCTGCGCGCACTGCAAGGCGCAACGCAGATTGAGCGAGACCACGAGGTCGAGATCCTCCAGCGTCTGCTCCTCGACGGCGCCCGGACGCACCGACGCCGACATTGTTGACGAGGCGGGTGATGGGCCCGTCGCGCAGCGCGCGCTCCAGCGCCTGGGCGGTCTCGCCGGGGTTCGAGAGATCCGCCCGGATGCCGTCGCCCGCGCGATCGATGACCACCGGCTCGTAGCCTTCCGCCCGGCACCGCTCGGCCACGGCACGCCCGATCCCGGCCGCGCCGCCGGTGATGAGAACGCGGTCTCCTTCCATCGCTTCCTCCCTTTCGAGGCCGGGACGGCGGCGGTTCGTCATTGCGCCGCCGGCACGCCCATGATTTGCCTCCCGCCGAGGAAGTCGATATCCGAGCTTCGGCATCAGCCTGCGGAGGATCCCGCTGGCCGGCGCATGGGCGTTCGCATGTTCGCGATCCTGTCTGCCGCGCCGCCGAGGCCCCGCCTCTCCCGGCAGGCGCGGGGCGCGGCATTGGCGAGCAGCTTCATGCCGGCACGACTATCGGCAGCGCCGTTCCGCTGCAGCAGATCCGGAATGGAGCCGGCTTGCGGCCCCCGTGTGGGCGGTCAGTTGTCTTTGGCGCCCTGGAAGATCCAGGTCCAGATCTCGTCGCGCAGGCAACTCGGCAAGGGTTTGCTGTTGTGCGGCATGCGCATCTCAGGCGCCGCCTTGCCCTGGATAAGCACGACCAGATTGCTGATATCCGGTTGGCCGGGAACCACCATCGGTCCGAACTTGCTGCCTTTCATCAGGCCCTGATAGGTCGACAGGTCGAGCCCGCTGGCTTTGAAGCCCTCGCCGCCGGGCTCATGGCAGGAAAAGCAATATCCGCGAAAGATCGGCAGCACGTCCTGCGTGTAACTCAGCTGCTGCCGCGGCTGCGCACAGGTCTCGTGCACAGGCATCAGACCGAGTGCCGCCCCCACCGCCGCGCCGCTGACGACAATGCCTGCAAGCCAAAGGAACCGGCGCCTCACGGTGTCTCTGAGCATCGCCAGAATTTTCATTCGAAGTCCCCCATACGCTACGATCATTATCAGATCTTCGCTCGCCCCGAGCAATCAACTCCGTCCGCGACCGAGCGCCGCGGAGCATCCGAGCCGTGGCCGTGTGCGTCGCGAGGCTGGAGCCCAGTGTGCTGTGCCATAAAATAAGGCGCGTTCCGCCTCGTTGCCAGCCCAGGCAAAGACCCGATCTCGCTGCCCGCGCCGCGCGCAATGGCGCCCCCTCGGTACCCGAGCTGAGACGTCGCTCCGTCACAGCTCGGGCACGATGAGCACCGGCGGTCTCAGCACGGGGAGCGAGATTTGGCCGCGACGAGCGCCAACGACTTCAGTCGGATAGCCTTCTGACCTTCAGGCTCGACCGCGGACTACTGCGATTTACTCTCAATATATTCCACCGCCGCCTTGATGTCCGCGTCGGCCAGGTTCGGCTTGCCGGCGCGCGCCGGCATGGCGCCTTTGCCCTTGATGACGGCGGCGACCAGGGTGTCGGTGCCTTGCTTGATCAACGGCGCCCAGGCGGTCTTGTTGCCGATCTTGGGCTCGAGATTATTGTGGCATGCGGCGCAATTCTGATTGTAGACGGCCTGCCCATCCTCGGCCTGAGCGCCACCGGCGGCGAGCAAGGCGGCCGCAGCGACGAAGCCATAGAGAACTCGTTTCATCGATCCGCTCCTATGCTTTTATTCGCCCGCCGTCTCTGTCTGCTCGGCGCATGCCCGGGTATTCGGCGAAGCTCACGATTTAAATCGGCAGCGCGTGTCGGCCGACACTACAAAGTTTCGCTTCGGCCGTGAAGCGCGAGACCGATCTTTAAATCCTGTGCCCGCAACAAAATACCGATCGAGGCCGCTTGACGAATTATTCGAGCGACTCATTTCCATGTTTGACATAAAGTTAATGATCGGTTGATCGCTTGAGTGGGGGAGCTGTTCAAGCGGACCGTTCGCGGATGGTGGGCATCGTGGATATACGCCGGGGGATCAAACGGTGCGTGGAGGGTCTGCGCGCGCATTGGGTGCTTGCCCTAGGATTTTGCGGCGCCGTGGTCGTGGGCATGTTGCTCACCGGCGCCTGGGTGAGCGCGATCGAGTACACCAACCACACCAAGTTCTGCATCGGCTGCCATGTAATGGCCGATACGGTCTATCCCGAGTACCAGAAGTCGAAGCACTACAAGAACGCCTATGGCGTCGTCGTCGGCTGCCCAGATTGCCACGTGCCCCAGTACAGCTGGATCCAGGAGCTGGTGGTGAAGACGCACACGATAAAGGAGCTCTACGCGTTCTTTTTTCGCGAAATCAACACCGCCGAGGCCTTCACCAAGGAGCGCCCGGCGCTGGCTCGCGACGTCTGGGCCAATTTCTACGCGACCAACGCGCGCGAGTGCCGGCATTGCCACGACTACAACAACATGGTTCTGGAGGACCAATCCCAGGCCGCAAAGCTGGTTCATCCGGTGGCGATGAAAACCAATGCCAATTGTCTCGATTGCCATAAGGGCGTGGTCCACGAGGTTCCGCCCGGCGCGGGCGACTGAGCGCCGGATCGGGAGGTGAGATTGATCTGCACCAAGCGGACGGACGGGAAGGGTTTCGACATGGAACGTTGCTGATAGCGACATCGGCGCGGGGCCGATTGCGTCAGCAAGGGAGATTGACGCCGCCAGAGCAAACCGGGGGAATCAATCGTTCGGGGGCTAGGGCTCGCATTCATTTGCAGCTTATTCGGGCTGTTCGCCGCTGTCGTCGACAGCTGCGGCGGCCGACGATCCGACATACGAAAGTGTGCGCGCCAATCAGATTTATTCTGAGAAGTACGAGAAGACCTGTCTCCAATGCCATAGCACCCATCCGGTCGATTTCATTCTTCAGACGCCCCATGCGGTGAAGGGCGATACGCGCACGCCGATTGGCCAACAGGGTTGCGAGACCTGCCACGGGCCAAGCGCCGACCACTCCAAGCTGAAGATAGTCGACGGCAAGCTGATCCTGCCGCCGGTCCTGTTCAAGAAGCCGCAGGTCGAGGGCGTAGAGATCTCGCCGGTGTCAGTGCGGAACCAAGTCTGCCTCTCATGCCACCAGGCCGGCCTGCGCATGAACTGGCAGGGCAGCCAGCACGCAGAACAACGAGCTCGCCTGCACCGACTGCCACACTCCACGTGGCCAAGGACCCGGTGCTGGTGAAGGCTGACGCAGCCCGACAAGTGCTTCACCTGCCATGCCGAGCAGCGCGCCGAGAGCTTCAAGTACTCGCACCATCCGATCCGCGAGGGCAAAGTGGTCTGCTCCGACTGCCACAACCCGCACGGCTCGGCGGGGCCGAGCTGCTGAAGGAATTCACGGTCAACGAGACCTGCTACAACTGCCATGCCGACAAGCGCGGCCCGCTGCTGTGGGAGCATCGAGCCGGTCCGCGAGAGCTGCCTGAACTGCCACACGCCGCACGGCTCGACGCAGGCCCGGTTGCTGATCCAGCGGCCGCCGTTCCTGTGCCAGAACTGCCATGAGACCGGCAATCACAACGCGGCGCCGTGGACGGCGAACCAGGTGCCGGGCGTGCCCTCGCAATACAACAACGGCGCGCTGACGGGGCCTTCGGGATCGCATTTCCAGATCCTGATGCGCGGCTGCCTCAACTGTCATTCGCAAGTGCACGGGTCGAATAGTCCCGCCGGAGCCTTCCTCACGCGGTGAGGCGGCGGCGTCGGGGCCACGGGGACTGACTTGATGCGGGGAGATGTGACATGACACGCAAGCGCAATCTTCGGATGCGCGCATTCCAGGCCACGGCGCTGGCCGGCGTCTGCCTGCTGCCGTTCATGGCGCATGCACAGAGCCCGACGCCGGAACCACGCCGCCGCCGGCGGAGCCCACGGCCGCGCCGGTCTACGAAAACGAAGTCGACGTGGGCGCGCGTTGGCAGAATCTGAACTCGTACCAGTACGGACGCTACAACGGGCATCCGGATTTTGGCGGCTACTTCGTCGGAGGCTTCCATCTGCTGCAGCGGGGTCCCTGGGATTCCCAGGACACGCGCTACTTCGAGCTTGGCGGCTCGAACCTCGATTTCAGCTCGGGGACGGCGCTGCCGAATTCATTCCTCTACTTCCGGGGCGGCCAGCAGGGATCCTGGGGCGTCGGCGCCTTCATGGACCGCACCGCGTGGTACGGATCCAACACATTCCAGACGATCTACAACCCGAACGGGACCTTCAAGAACGCGGGGCTGATTCCCGGCAACCTCGCCGGCAGCCAGACCGGCAACGCAACCACCAACGGCGAGAACAACTCGGCCGCCCTGGCCGGATTTCTCTCCAACTCGCCCACCAGCCTCCAGCGCACCAAGGTCGGCGCCACCGGCTCCATTCAGCTGGCGCCCGAATGGAGCTTTCAGGGCGCCGTCGAGCACGAGCACAAGGAAGGGACCCTAGAGCAGTCGATGCTGTTCGGCAGCGGCAAGAACGCCCAGGCCCAGGGCTATGGCGGCACGAACACCGCCTGGGCCGGTCTCGGCAGCCCGCCCGCCGCCAACGCCGGAAATCTCGTCTATTTTCCGCAGCCGGTCGACTACGACACCGAGCGCTACACGGCGACGCTCGCCTACAACAACCCGCGAATGCAGGCGCAGGTGTCCTACTTGCTCCAGGTCTTCACCGACAACAACCAGTCGGTCAATCTCCTCGATCCCTTCCCCTCGACGGCGATCGGGACGGGGTCTCCGCGCAGCAGCGCCACCAGCGGCAACAACCTCGGCAGTGCCGGCGTCATTCAGGGCGCCTATGCCCTGCCGCCGAGCAACATGACCAACATGGTCAAGGGCCAGTTCGCCTATAACATAAGCCCGACTACGCGCCTCAACGCGAATACGTCCTATGGCGTCACGTCGCAGACCTCCGGGTTCGCGCCGATGACCTTCAATCCGAACACCACGGCAATCCCGGGCCTGCCGGCCAACAATTTCGACGGCAGGATGAGTCGGCGTTCGGCAACGTAGCGATCACGACGCGGCCAATTCCGCCGCTCGAGTTGCGCGCGAACTACACCATCGACAGCCGCGACAACAAGAGCCCGCAGGAGACCATCAATTTCATCGAGAACGATCGGGCGGCGACGTCCTCCGCGCAGTGGTCAACACTCAACAACGCGCCTTACTCGTTCCTCAATCAGACCGCAAAACTCGAGGCCTCATATCGCATCCTGCCGCAGACCAAGGGAACGATCGGCTACAGCTACGGCGACCAGCAGACCAATTTCCTCAATTCCGATCACTACTACGAGAACACCTACTCGGCCAAGCTCAACACCCACCTGTTCGAGGGCGTCGACGGCATGCTCGGCTACTCCCACGCCGATCGCCAGATGGAGAATTACAACGGGCTCTACGGATGGGCCTCGCTGGGTCACAACGAGAACCAATCCAACCTGGTGGACTATTCCTACGCCTCGCGCATTCGCGACGAGGTGAAATCGATGCTGACGGTGTCGCCGAGCGACCAGTGGTCGCTCGGGCTGAATGCCAGCTGGACCAACAACAGCTATCCGCAGACGCCGGTCGGCATGACGAACAACCATTTCGTCGATGTCGGACCCGACATCTCCTATCAGCCGACCCAGAACATCACCGCGCATTTCTTCTACGACTACCAGATCATCTTCTACGACAACCGTGGCCTGGCGTCGCCCTCGACGCCAAGCTCCGCCACCAACCCGCTGTGGTCGAACGGCACCACCAACACCGTTCACACCGCCAGCACCGAAGGCACCTGGCAGGTGAGCGACACGTGGAGGCTCGGCGCCAGCGACAACTTCTCCTACGGCAATACGTCCTTCAACATCGCCGACGGCCTGGGCTACATACCCACCATCACGACCTCCGGCTCGCAGCTGGCGACCCAGCTGCTCTACCAGATCGTGCCGCTGCAGGACGTTAAGTCAACTCTCAACACCTTCCAGGTCCACGCCGAATATCAGTTCAGGCCCGGCACCACGCTGTGGCTCGGCTACACCTTCGAGCGGTTCATTTCCAACGACTACACCTGGAACGTGGCGCCGACGACCTATGGCAACGCGCTACTGCCGGGCGACACCAATCCCAGCTATTCCGCGCATGTGGTCGGAGTATCGGTGCATTATAAATGGTAGAGTGCGAAGACGGGCGGCGACGGGCGGGCGTCGCCGGCGTTGAGATGAGGAGACCGGGTTCCGCATGATCGACGAGCTCGGGCACTATGCGCTGACGCTCGCCCTTTTCGTTGCGCTGATTCAGGCGACGGTGCCGCTCGTCGGCGCGCAACGGGAGAATGCCCGCTCTCCTCGCCCTGGCGCGGCCGGCGGCGCTGGTGCAGTTCGGGCTTATCGCCATCGCCTTCGCGGCGCTGATGCACGCCTTCGCCGTCTCCGACTTCTCGGTCCTCAATGTCGCCGAGAATTCCGCACAGCACCAAGCCGCTGATCTACAAGATCTCGGGCGTCTGGGGCAACCACGAGGGCTCGATGCTGCTGTGGGTGCTGATGCTGTCGCTGTTACGGCGCGGCGGTCGCCGCTTTCGCCGGCAATCTGCCGCCGGCTCTGCGCGCGCGGGTATTGGCGGTGCAGGGCGATGATCGGCGTGGGGTTCCTGCTGTTCATCCTGCTCACCTCCAATCCGTTCCTGCGGCTTGTGCCGGCGCCGCCGGACGGCCAGGGCCTCAACCCGCTGCTGCAGGACCCCGGCCTCGCTTTCCACCCGCCCTTCCTCTATCTGGGCTATGTCGGCTTCTCGATGGCCTTCTCCTTCGCGATCGCCGCGCTGATCGAGGGCCGGGTCGATGCGGCCTGGGCGCGCTGGGTCCGGCCCTGGGTGCTGGCGGCCTGGTGCTCCCTCACGCCGGGCATCACCATGGGCAGCTGTGGGCCTACTACACGCTGGGCTGGGGCGGCTGGTGGTACTGGGACCCGGTGGAGAACGCCTCCTTCATGCCGTGGCTGGTCGGCACGGCGCTGCTGCATTCGGCGATCGTGGTGGAGAAGCGCGACGCGCTGAAGACCTGGACCATTCTGCTCGCCATCCTCACCTTCTCCCTGAGCCTCGTCGGCACCTTCCTGGTGCGCTCGGGCGTGCTGACCTCGGTGCATGCCTTCGCCGTCGATCCCGCGCGCGGCGTCTTCATCCTGCTGCTCCTGGTGGTCGCCACCGGCGGCTCGCTGCTGCTCTTACGCCGTCGCGGGCGCCCAGCCTCGAAGGCGGCGGGCTGTTCGCGCCGATCTCGCGCGAGGGCGGCGCTGCTGCTCAACAACCTCCTGCTGACGACCGCCGCCGCCACCGTGTTGCTGGGCACGCTCTATCCGCTGTTCCTCGACGTGGTCGGCGGACCAAGATCTCGGTCGGCCCGCCCTATTTCAATGCCACCTTCGTGCCGCTGATGGTGCCGCTGCTGTGGCGATGGCGGTCGGGCCCGATGCTGGCCTGGAAGCGCGGCGACCTGCTCGGCGCGCTGCTCCGGCTCTGGGCTCGCCTTTGTCGCCGTGCTCGGCGTGGCGGCTGGTGACGCTGCTGATGACTGGGCGTGCGCTCGGTGCTGGCGGCATTCGGGCTCGGGCTCGCCACCTGGCTCTTCATGGGGACCGCGATCGACCTCAGCGAGCGGCTGCATCTCTTCGCGCGAGCCGCTGGCGGACTCCCCGCGCCGCGCGCCCGGCGTCTGCCGCGCTCCACCTGGGGCATGACGCTGGCCCATGGCGGGATGGCGGTGACCGTCGCCGGCATCGTCGCCACCTCGGCGCTGGGGCGCCGAGCGCATCGAGGCCATGCGACCGGGGCAGACCATCGACGATCGCCGGCTACGTCCTCCGCCTCGAAGGCATCGAGACATCACCCGGCCGGACCACACCGCCTTCGCGCGGCGATCTGCGCTCTCCCGCGATGGCGCGCCGATCGCCACGCTCGAGCCGGAGCAGCGCTTCTTCGCCCTCGAGGACAATCAGTCGACCGAAGACCGCGATCTGGACCGATCTCCTCACCAATGTCTATGTCGCGATCGACAATCCCGATCGCCAGCGGCAGCTGCACCGTGCGCGCCTACTATCATCCGCTGGCGCCCTTCATCTGGCTCGGCGCGGCGCTGTATGGCGATGGGCGGCGTGCCTCTCCCTCACCGACCGGCGCCACCGCGTCGGTGCGCCGACCCGCCGAACGCGGCCGGCGCCCGCCGGCGGCATCGCCCAGGCGGCGGACTGATCCCATGCGGCGCTGGATCTATCTCGTGCCGGTCTGGCGTGTTCGGCCTGTTGGCCGGCACGCTTCTTTTTCGGCCTGCAGCGCGATCCCAATCTGCTGCCGTCGGCGCTCATCGATCATCCCGTGCCGCAGTTCAGCCTGCCGCCGCTCGCCGCCAGCGACGCCGGCCTCTCGACCAGGACCTCGTCGGGCACGTCAGCGTCGTCAACATGTTCGCGTCCTGGTGCGTGCCCTGCCGGGAGGAGCATCCGGTCCTGAACGAGTTCGCCCGCGAGGGCGAGGTGCCGATCTACGGCATCGACTACAAGGACGAGCGCCGGGATGCCGAGGCCTGGATCAAGTCGCTCGGCAATCCCTATGCGCGGATCGGCGTCGACGCCGGCCGCGTCGCCATCGACTGGGGCGTCTACGGCGTGCCCGAGACCTTCATCGTCGATCGCCACGGCCGCATCCGCTACAAGCACGTCGGCCCACTGACGCGGGAGGATATCGAGGGCACCCTGCTGCCGCTGATCGCGCGGCTCGAGCGATGAAGGCCTGGCTCTCCCTCGCTCTCTTTGCCCTCGTGCTGCTGGCGCCCGCCGCCCGGGCGGTGCAGCCGGACGAGATGCTGGCCGATCCCAAGCTGGAGGCGCGGGCGCGCGACGTCGGCGAGCAGCTGCGCTGCCTGGTCTGCCGCAACGAATCGATCGAGGAGTCGAATGCCGGGCTGGCGCACGACCTGCGCGTGCTGCTGCGCCAGCGCATCGCCGCCGGCGACAGCGACCAGCAGGCGATCGATTTCATCGTCGCGCGCTATGGCGACTACGTGCTGCTGAAGCCGCCGTTCAAGCTCGATACCCTGCTGCTCTGGGCGGGGCCGGGGCTGATGCTGGTGCTGGCGGGGGTGGGCGTGGCGCTCTATTACCGCCGTCGCCAGGCCATCGGCGAGACCCCGCCGCTCAGCGCCGAGGAGCAGCGGGCCCTGGAGAGGCTGATCGGCGGAGGGGTCGGACCATGATGGAAGAGATGGCGATCGCCGGCGTGCTGACCGCGCTCGTCATGGCGATCCTGGCGTTGCCGATGCTGCGCCGGCGCGAGAGCGCCGCGCCGCGCGCCGCCTACGATCTCGCGGTCTATCAGGATCAGCTGGCCGAGGTCGACCGCGACGGGGAGCGTGGGCTCATCTCGCCGGCGCAGGCCGCGGCGGCGCGCGCCGAGATCGGCCGGCGCATGCTGGCGGCCGGGGCGGAGCTGCGGCCGCAGCCCGCCGCCCCGCGCCGCTATACCCGTTTCGGCCTCGCGGCGGTGGCGCTGCTGCCGGTGGCGGCGGTTCCCTTTTATGTGGAGATCGGCGCGCCCGGCGCCGCCGATCGGCCCTTCGGCGCCCAGGTTCTGAACGCCGATGCCGGCACTACCGCCGCGGGCGCACCGGCGGCGCCCCACGACATGGGCGATGCCGTCAGCAAGCTGGCCGAGCGGCTGAAGCAGAAGCCCGACGACGGTGCCGGCTGGCAGCTGCTGGCGCGCTCCTACATCGCCATGGGGCGCATGCAAGACGGCGTCGACGCCTTCCGCCACGTCTACGACCTCTCCAATCAAAGCCCCGAGGTGGCGGCGGACTACGGCGAGGCCCTGGTGGCCGCCGCCGACGGCACCGTGAATGCGGACGCCAAGCAATTGTTCCAGGCGGCGCTGAAGGACCCGGAGGGCAGCTTGCGCGCGCGCTATTATCTGGCGCTGGCGACGCTGCAGGCGGGCGACGCGAAGGCGGCGCTGCAGTCCTGGGTCGATCTCGAGCACGATCTGCGCGCTGACGCGACGTGGCAGCCGGCGCTCCGCGAGCGCATCACCGAGACCGCCGCCAAGCTCGGCGTCGATCCCGCGACGTTGAAGACCTCGGCCGGCCTGGCGCGCCCCGTGGTCGCCGCCGAGCCCCCGGCGCCGGCGGCGAGCGAGCCTTCGCCTGCCGCCGAGGCGACGGCGCCATCAGGCGAGATCACGCCGGAGCAGCAGGCGATGATCAACTCCATGGTGACCCAGCTCGCGGAGCGGCTGAAGCAGCAGCCGAACGATCCCGACGGCTGGGCCCGCCTCGGCCGCTCCTACATGGTGCTGGAGAAGCCGGATCAGGCGCGCGACGCCTATGCGCAAGCCGCCAAGCTCAAGCCCGAGGATCAGAACATCAAGACCGCCTACGCCGAGGCGATGATCGTCGCCGCCGCCACCGCCGGCGCGCCGCCGCCGGAGCCGGCGGTCGCGGTGATGCGCGATTTGCTCAAGACCGACGGCCAGAACGCCGAGGCGCTCTGGTATGTGGGTGATGCCGAGGCCGCCGCCGGGCACAAGGACGCGGCTCTCGACCTCTGGCGCAAGCTCCTGGCCCAGCTCCCCGCCGACGCGCCCTTCCGGAGCACGCTGGAGACGAGGATCGCGGCGCTCCAGGGCGCAAAATAAGGCCGCCAGGGTGGCGTCCCAGACCGTTTCAATTTCCCTCAATTGATATTGGAATAGCCGCCCCGCCGATCCCAAGACCATTGCCGGCGCGCCGCCGGCACGAGAGACTGCGCCTCGGTCCAGGGAGGCACCTTGATGGCGGTCAATACCAGGCGCGTCTTCTACGTGAAGTACCTTGCGAGCCCGCGCTATGCGGAGATTCTCGCCGGCCGGCCCGAGATCCGGCTCGATAAGATCGAGCATGACGGCGCCGATGCCGAGGCGGTGCCGATCCTGGCCGCGGCGCACGCCTATCAGATCGGCTCGGCCCGGGACGAGCTGCCGGTGAAATATCACGCCGGCCGCGAGCTGCTGGCGCGCACGCCCAATCTTCTAGTCGTCTCCACCAACGGATCGGGCTACGACACCGTCGATCTCGCGGCCTGCACCGCGGCGGGCGTGCTGGCGGTGAACCAGGCCGGCGGCAACCGCGAGGCGGTGGCGGAGCATGTGCTGGGGATGATGCTCTGCCTTTCGAAGCGCATCGTCGAGGTCGACCGCGCCATGCGCCGCGCCTCCGGCGTCAACCGCGATGCCTTCATGGGGAGCGACATCCATGGCAAGACCGTGGGCATCGTCGGCCTCGGCCATGTCGGGAGCCGGGTGGCGGCGCTCTGCCGCGGCCTCTTCGGCATGCGGGTGCTGGCGTCGGACCCCTATCTCTCGGCGACCGAGATCGCGACGCGCGGCGCCGAGAAGATGGAACTCGCTGCACTGCTGTCCTCCGCCGACTTCATCTCCATCAATTGCCCCCGCACCGACGAGACCCGCGGCATGATCGGCGCGCGGCAGTTCGCCCTCATGCAGCCGCACGCCTACTTCATCACCACGGCGCGGGGCGGCATCCATGACGAGGCGGCGCTGGCGGAGGCGCTGGCGCAGAAGCGGCTCGCCGGCGCCGGCCTCGACGTCTGGGGCAAGGAGCCGCCGCCCCACGATCATCCCCTGATGGGGTTCGACAACGTGCTGGTGAGCCCGCATACGGCGGGAGTCACGCGGGAGGCGCGGGAAAACATGGCGCGGATCGCCGCCGAGCAGCTTCTCGACATCTTCGACGGCAAGCGCCCGGCCCGGCTTCTCAACCCCGACGCCTGGCCGCTCTACGCGCGGCGATTCGAGCAGGCCTTCGGATTCCGGCCGATCGGCGGGATAGACTAGAAAAGCAAGGAAGGGAGTTCCGCCCATGACGCGCCTGACGATCGCCATCGGCAATTACGGCCTGACCAAGGCCTTGAAGGACGGCACCGTCAAGCCGCCGCGCCTCGAGCTCGACTATGTCGAGATCGAGCCGGTGACCAAGGCGATGCGGCGGATGGTGCGCGGGATGGAGTTCGACATCTGCGAGATGGCGTTCACGACATATCTCTGCGCCAAGGCGCTGGGGGCGGAGATCACCGCCGTGCCCGTCTTCCTCACCCGCAACTTCCATCACTGGGCGGCCTTCTACAACGTCAAGTCCGGCATCCGCGCGCCCCGGGATCTGGAAGGGCGCCGGGTCGCGGTCAATCGCGGCTATACCGTCACGACGGGCCTCTGGGTGCGGGGCATCCTGCACTCGGAGTATGGCGTCGATCTCGACCGGATCACCTGGGTCCCGACCGACGACGAGCATGTGGCGACATACAAGGCGCCCGCCAATGTGGATCTTTCCTGCATCGGCAAGTCGATGTCGGATCTGCTGCTGTCAGGCAACTGCGACGCCGCCATCGGCGACGTGAAGGTCGACTCCCCCGATATCAAGCCGCTCATCGCGGACGCCCGCAACGCCGGCTTTGCCTATTTCCGCAAGACCGGCATCTATCCCCTCAATCACGGGCTGGTGGTGAAGGACAGCATTCTCAAGGAGAATCCCGCGGTGGCGACCGACCTCTTCGCCGCCTTCAAATCCGCCAAGACCGCCTATCTCGCCCGCCTCGACGCGACCACGACCCCGACGCCCGCCGACGAGACGGCGCGCGCGCTCCGCGCCGTCGTCGGCGACGATCCCTTTCCCTTCGGCATCGCCGCCAACCGGAAGGCGCTGGAGGCGATTACCGGCTTCGCGGCAGCGCAGAAGGTGACGCCGCGGAAAATTCCGGTGGAATCGCTTTTCGCGGCGAATACGCTGACGCTGGCGTGACGCGCCCCGACCGCGCGCCTGAAAGGACGGACTCATGGCTGGACGGCTCCAGGACAAGGTCGCCCTCATCACCGGCGCCGGCTGCGTCGGTCCAGGCTGGGGCAATGGCCGCGCCTCGGCGGTGCTGTTCGCCCGGGAGGGCGCCAAGGTCTTCGCCGTCGACCGCTCCGCCGGTCCCATGGAGGAGACGCTCGCGCGGGTGCGCGAATTCGGCGGCCGGATCGAGCCCCATCTCTGCGACGTCACCGCCAATGACGCGGTCGCCGCCATGGTCGCCGCCTGCGTCAAGGCCTTCGGCCGCGTCGACATCCTCGTCAACAACGTCGGCGGCTCCGCCAAAGGCGGCGCGGCGGAACTCAGCGAGGCGGATTGGGACGCCCAGCTCGACTACAACCTGAAAAGCGTCTTCCTCGCCTGCAAGCACGTGATCCCGGGGATGGCGGCCCAGGGCGGCGGCGCCATCGTCAACACGGCGTCGACCTCGGGGATCCGCTGGACCGGCTCGGCCCAGGTGGGCTACGCCGCCTCGAAATCCGCGGTGATCCAGTTCTCCCGCGTTACCGCCGTGCAGTACGCGCCGCAGAAGATCCGCGTGAACACCGTGGTGCCGGGGCAGCTGCACACACCCATGGTGGAGGCGCGGCTTGCCGGCCAGCGCGCCGGCGGCGACGTCGATGCGCTCCTGAAGCAGCGCATCGCCCGCATCCCGCTGGGCTTCATGGGCGACGGCCGCGACACCGCCAATGCCGCGCTGTTCCTCGCTTCCGACGAGGCCCGCTTCATTACGGGAACCGAGATCGTCGTCGACGGCGGCATGAGCGTCCGCTGCGATTGAGGGGCCGGCGCCCTTGCCGCCGCGGCGGCTCAGTGAAACTCGCCGTCGATTTCCGCCAGCATCCGCTCGGCCTGCTGCTCCGGAGAATCCGAGAGCCACGCATCGTGGAGCGCGCCATCCACCCGCGCGACGACCAGCCAGCCTTCGTTGCGCCGAATCCGTTCCGCCGTCACCAGAACTTTGTATCCTCGGATCTTCCGATCGCGCACGATCACGACTGCATCATCGGCCATGGGGTTGACTCCCGCGCTATTGACGGCGCGATGCGAGCACGATCGGACGCGGGAGCGCAAGTGACATCACCCCCTCGAACCGCGGCAGCGGCTCTGGCCCAGATCCGGCGGTCGAAAGGACTGGCGGGCGTCGGATGAAAGATTGCTGCGCCGCACTATCGCGGAGGGCGAACAACGCCGCTCTGTTCCCAGCCTCCGACGAGGTCCGCTTCCTCGCCTGTACCGAAATTATTGTCGACGGCCGCATGACTGCCCGCCGCGATTGAGAGAGCTGGCGATGACCGTGCAGGCGCATGACGCCGCGCACGTTGTGGAAGCCGGGATCAGCGGATAGGCTTCCTGTTGCCGAGACCAGGGAGATGCAGGCATGAGCGCGCGTCAGATCATCGTCACGCTCGGTTCGGTCGAGGGCGTCGCCGACCTCTTCGACGACGTCGCGCCGAAGACCTGCGCCGCGGTCCGCGCCGCGCTGCCGATGACCGGCACCATCAACCATGCAAACTTCTCCGGCGAGGAAGTGTCCTTCCCGACGCGGGGCCTGCTGTGGGAGCGGGAGAACCAGATTCTGGAATGCCAGCCCGGCGATCTCGGCTATTTCGTCCAGGGACCCGCCATCTGTCTCTACTATGGCGCGCTCCGGGTGATCAGCCCGGGCAGCGTGTTCGGCCGCATCACCACCAATCTGCCGCAGATCCAGGAGATGGCGCGGCGCTCCTGGCGAGAGCCGGGCATCCGAATTTCCCTGCGCAGGAAGGATGCGTGAGATGGCCGAACCGGCGGGCGGGCTCGATCGGGCTGATCGCGAAGATCGATGCGGCGACGGCGGCGCTGCACGGAGGCGAGGGGGCGGACGTGGCTCGCGTCAAGCAATTGCGCGGCGCCATGGGCCAGTCCTTCACGACGACGATCTTCGCCTTTCAGCAGGGCAGCAGCGTGAAGGACGGCATCGCCTTCGTGGCGGCGCTGGCCGAGAAATTTCCCCGCGAGAGCTGGGTCGCGACGGTGGCCGCGGAGCAGTTCCGGCGGCCCGTCAACACGCTGCGGACGCGCTACGCGCTCCTCGATACCGCCGCGCTCCATGAGCAAGCGGCGGCGGTGGCCGGCACGCTGGATGGCGCCGGCGTGCTTCGCCTGGCGCGGGCGCTCATCGTCTACTACGGCTTCCTGCTGCGGCGGCTGCGGGACCTGCTGCCGTTCTACGAGCTCTCCGTCGCCTTCGAGGGCCACAAGCTCGTCGCCGAGCGGGTGGCGGTCTCGCCGGTGGGCCGGGGTGCCGAGGGCGCGGAGTGAGGTGAGGACGACATCGACCCGGAGGGGCCCGTGAGGCGGCCGCTCGCGCACGCCCGGGAGGCGGGCCGCTATCCCCTCGATATCAATTGGAACCGGCTGGCGCTGCCGGGCCTGGTCCTGCTGGCGGCGGGCTTTCTGGCGCCCCTGCTGCTGCTCGCCGTCTACAGCGTCTTCCGCGACGGCGCCAACGGCCAGGTGATCGGCACCATCACGCTTGCGAACTACGCCGCGATCGTCACCGATGCCTTCTATCTCAGGGTGCTCGGCGACACCGTGCTGCTGGGTCTCTCCGTCACCCTGGCCTGCGCGTGCCTGGGATATCCGCTGGCCTATTTCCTCGCGCGCACGAGCTCGCCCTGGCGGCCGATCCTGGTCTTCCTGATGATCACGCCGCTGATGGTGAGCAGCGTCATCCGCAACATCGGCTGGATTCCGGTCCTCGGCGATCACGGCGCGCTCAACACGCTGCTGCTGACGCACCGGCGTCGTCGAGCGGCCGATCGTGCTGATGAACAATCTCACCGGCGTCGTGATCGCCCTCGTCCATGCGCTGCTGCCCTATATGACGCTGCTGCTGATGACGGTGATCCGGACCATCCCGGTGGCCACCGAGAACGCCGCCCGAAGCCTCGGCGCCTCGCCCTGGCGGTCGTTCTGGACGGTGGTGTTCCCGCTCAGCAGCCGCGGTCTCGCCGCCGGCTGCGTGCTGGTATTCACCATCGCCGTCAGCTCCTACACCACGCCCACGATCCTGGGCGGCGGCCGGGTCCTCGTCATGGCGACCTTCATCGCGCAGCAGATCCAGAGCGTGATGCACTATGCGTTCGGATCGGCCCTGACGATCGTGCTCTTCGTGGTGGCGGTCGGGCTCTCCACGCTTGGCCTCGAAGCGCCTCGAGCAGAGCGAGGCATGAAGCCGATGCGGGCCCTGTTCCGGCTGCTGATCGCAGGCATCTATATCTTCCTGATGGCGCCCTTCCTTTTCGTCGCCATCGCCTCCGTCGGCGATTCGGCGATGCTGTCCTTCCCGCCCCGGACCCTCACCTTCCACTGGTACGGGGAGATATCGCCGGCAGCTCGTCGACGCCCTGCGGGTGAGCCTGCTGGCCGCGACGACGACGATGGCGATCTCGACCGCGCTCGGTCTCTGGGTGGCGCTGGCGATCGCGCGCGGGCGCGGCGCCTTCGCGAGCTCGCTCAGGGTGCTCTCGATCGCGCCGCTGTCGGTCCCGCATCTGGCGATCGGCATCGCGCTCTATCAGGCGGTGCTGCTGCTCTGGGACTTCTCCGGCCTGACGCTGGCCGGCACCTTTCCCGGGCCTCGTCCTCGGGCACAGCGCCATCGCTCTACCCTTTGTGGTTCGAGGCGTGCTGGCGGGACACGCGCATCTGGATCCGGCGCTGGAGAAGGCCGCGCTCTCGCTGGGCGCGTCGCCGGCGCGGGCGCTCTGGACGGTGACGCTGCCGCTGATCCGGCCGGGGCTCGTCTCCGGCGCGTTCCTGGCCTTTCTCGCCTCCTTCGACGACGTGCCCATCGCGCTCTTCATGGGCGGCGGCGAGGACTCGACGACTTTTCCGCTGCAGGTCCTGGCCTCGCTTGAGTTCAGCCTGAAGCCCGATATCATGGCGATATCGACGCTCATCGTCGTGGCGTCCGTGGCGTTGATGATCGCGCTGGACTATCTCTTCGGGCTCGAGCGCTTCCTGCACGGCCAATCCGCGGACTAAGGGAGGAGCAAACGCCATGTCAGGATCGCGGCTGCCGGCCGCTCGCCGGTCGATCTGCGGGATGCTCTGCGTGCTTGCGTTGCTGGCGGGCCTCCGGGGTCGCCGGCGCGCGCCGATCAGGTGACCTTGCGGATCACCACCAACGGCGGCGATTTCGAGCAATTCGAGCAGCGCTATCTGGGCGACCGCTTCACCGCCGAGACCGGCATCAAGATCCAGTGGGTCGAGGCCAATCCGCCGGACGAGGTGCAGAAGCTGATCGCGAGCCGCGGCCGGCCGGTGCCCTTCGACGTCGCCCAGCTCGACGACAAGACGCAGCCTCAGGCGATCGCGGCGGGCGCTCTCGCGAAGATCGATCCCGCGATCGTCACCAACCTCGCTCATCTCTACGATGCCGCCAAGCAGAAGGACGGCTATGGCCCCGCGCGCCTCTTCTGGTCGTGGGGCCTCATCTACAACGAGAAGGCGTTTCGCGAGCACGGCATTCCCGCGCCCACCTCCTGGGAGGATCTCTGGAATCCCAAGCTCGCCGGCAAGATCTCGATCGCCGACATCACCGGGCCCGGCGGCGTCGATTTCGTGCTGAAGGCGGCCCAGCTCGCCGGCGGAAACGAGACGAACCTCAAGCCCGGCCTCGAGAAGATCGCCCAGCTCAAGGTGCAGTCCTACTATTCGTCCTCGAACGACATCCGCACCAAGCTGATGTCCGGCGATGTCTGGGTGGCGCCCTGGAACAACGGCCGTTCCTGGGCCCTGATCGATTCCGGCTTTCCCGGCAAGTTCATCTATCCCAAGGAGGGCGGCTTCCTCCACACGACGACGGCCGACGTCGTCGCCGGCACGAAATATCCGCGCGAGGCGCAGCTCTACATCAACTACACGCTCGATCCGCTGTTCCAGCTGGCGACGCTCTATTTCCCCTATGGCCCGGTGAACAAGAGCCTGGACCAGGTCCTCAAGGACTATCCCGACCTCGCGAAGAAAGTGCCCACCAGCATGCTCCAGGAGCTCTCGGTGCCGAACTGGAACGTCATCTTCGCCAACTACGGGTCCCTGGTCGATCAATGGAACCGGATCGTCAAATCGAAATAGCGGTTCCGCGCCGGCACCTTCAGGGGATGATGACGTGATCACGCGCGAGACAAGAACCTACGGCGTGCTGCTGCCGCATTTCGGGCCGCACGCCGGCACGGAGCTGCTGCTGCGCTCGGCGCGGCGGATCGAGGAGCTGGGCTTCGACGCGGTCTGGGTGCGCGACCACCTCGTCTACGAGCCGCGCCCCTACGACGATCCCAACACCACGCATTTCGAGCCTTTCGTGGTGCTGTCGGCGGTCGCGGCGGTGACCAAGAAGCTGGTCCTGGGCACGGCGACGCTGATCCCGCATCGGCATCCGATCTATGCCGCTTTGCTGCTGGGGACGCTGCATCGCTTCGTCGGCGACGGGCGTCTCATCGCGGGATGGGGGCTCGGCGGCCATGACGTCGACTTCGAGTCGATCGGGATCGGCGACTGGGACCGCAAGAAGCTGCTGCCGGAATATGTGAGCGTGCTCCGGCAGATCCTGAGCGGCCGCAAGGTCGACTTCGACGGCGAGTTCTACAAGTTCAAGGACGTCGCGATCCAGCCGGTGCCGGGCGAGGGCGGCAATCTTCCGATCTGGTATGGCGGCGCCAGCAAGGCGGCGGCGCGCCGCGCGGTCGAATTCTGCGACGGCTGGATCGGCTCGCGCCTGCCGGTGCGCGATCTGCACCGAGCGGGTGCAGCGCATGGAGCGGCTCGCCGCCGAGGCCGGCAAGCCCCGGCCGACCGTCTGCGCGATCCCCTATATGAGCCCCGGCCGCACCGTCGAGGCGGCGGCCCGGTCCTTCAACATGGCCGAGCTCTGCCGGGCCATGACCAAGCAATGCGTGCCGCCGCCCTCGGGCGCCTTCCGCGATCTCGACGATCTCGACGGCGCGGCGATCGCCGGACCGCCCGAGGTGATCGCCGAGCGCGTCCGCCGCTTCCAGGACGCCGGCGTCGAGCATTTCGTCTTCGACTTCCGCACCCGCTTCGCCGACTTCGAGGATTGCGTGGAGATGGTGGGTGCGGAGGTGCTGCCGCTGCTGCGGTAGGGGTGACGGCGCGTCGCTGCAACGCACCATGCCGGGCGGCGAATGTACCCCGCCGAAAACGCATTGCAGGACATTGCGCGGTTAGTCTTGCCTCGTTTCCGTGAACGTGGATGGATTGCAGGTCACTCGGACACGAGCGAGGAACAACCTTCATGGCGAACCCAAAATATCTCTCGATGAACGGCGAGATCGTTCCCTTCGCAGATGCGAAGGTCCATGTGCTGACGCCGGGCCTGAAATACGGCGCCGGCGTCTTCGAGGGCATCCGCGGGTATTGGAACGCGCAGCGCAAGGACATGTATCTCTTCCGCCTGGAGGAGCATCTCAATCGCCTGCATTTCTCCATGAAGGTGATGCGCTTCCAGCATCGGCTGGAGAACCGCAAGATGGCTGAGGCGCTCATCGACCTCATCAAGGCGAACGAGCTGCGCGAGGACATCCACATCCGGCTTCTCGCCTGGGTCGACGGCGAGGGCGACATGGAGGCGACCGGGCCGATCGGCTGGGCGATCGCGGCGCTGCCGAAGCCGACCGGCAAGGCGGTGACCGAGGGCGTGCATTGCGCGGTCTCCTCGTGGCGGCGCATCAACGACAACTCCATGCCGGCCAGGGTCAAGGCGACCGCCAACTACAACAACGGCCGCCTCGCCGGGATGCAGGGCAAGGTCGACGGCTACGACAACGTCATCATCCTGACCGATCAGGGCCGCGTCGCGGAATCGCCGGGCTCGTGCTTCTTCATGGTGCGCGACGGCGTGCCGGCGACGCCCGGCGTCAACAGCGATATCCTCGAGAGCATCACCCGGGACACCGTGATGCGGATCTTCGGGGAATATCTGGGGCGCAAGACCGAGGAGCGCGACATCGCCCGCACCGAGCTCTACGCCGCGGAGGAGACGTTCTTCTGCGGCTCCGGCTACGAGATCCAGCCGATCCTGTCGATCGACCGCCAGCCGGTGGGATCAGGCGTCGCGGGCGGGCTCACCCGCGCGCTGCAGCAGAAGTATTTCGCGCTCGTGCGCGGCGAAATGGCCGACCACCCGGAGTGGCGCACGCCGGTCTATCTGGCGAACGCGTGACCTGAGCGGGGATGGCGGGCTGCGATCAGCGGTTCCCGCCGCCACGCCGCTTGGGGCCGGCGGGGCTCTCGGAACCGCGGCCCGATCGCGGGCCGCGCCGGGGCCGGCGGACGGCCCGCACCTTGCCGCTGTTTCCGCCGCCGCAGAAGAAGAGATCGCCGCCATCGGATTCGAGCCCCGAAACGCCCATCCCCGGCGGCATCTCGAGCCTCTCCAGAACCTCGCCCGTCTGGGGATCGAGCCGCCGCAGGTCGCTCTCGTCGCCCTCCCAGGTGCCGTGCCAGAGCTCTCCGTCGCTCCAGGTGACGCCGGTGACGAAGCGGTTGGATTCGATGGTGCGTAGGATCGCCCCGGTCTGGGGATCGACCTGGTGGATCTTCCGGTTCCGATACTGTCCGACCCAGAGCGAGCCTTCCGCCCAGGTGAGCCCCGAGCCACCGCCGGCGGGCGCCGGGATCGTGGCGAGCACGCGGCCGGTCTTCGGGTCGATCTTCTGGATGCGATCCTCGGCGAGTTGAAACAGGTGCTGGCCGTCGAAGGCGGTTCCCGCATGGGCGGCGACATCGATCGAGCGCAGCGTCTTCCCGCTCTCCGGATCAAGCGCGTTCACCTTGTCTCCGACGGCAAACCAGACGTGCCGACCGTCGTAGGTGACCCCATGCACGCTGTCGACACCCGGAAAGGGTCCATACTCGCGGATGATTTCGGCCGGTTGATCGTTTCATGCGTCCATCCTAGCCGCTCGGCAGCGGCGCCGGGAGTAACAAGGTCGTCGTGAATCCCGGCACCGGCGGGGTCATCCAGCGACGCGCTCGTCCGCGGCCATAGGACTGCACCTTGCCGGTCTCCGCAAGCGCGTCCAGCGAGCGCTGCACGGTGCGCTGGCTCGCTCCCAGCGCCAGCGCCAGGGCCGAGCTCGACCAGGACTCGCCGTCGGCGAGGAAGGCGAGCACCGCCGCGTGCTTCTCCTCCACGGGCCGCGCCAGCACGACGACCTCGCGGGCGCGGCGCGGCACCAGCACGAACCCGCGCGTCGTCGCGCTGACGCCGGCCAACGTCCGCAGCGCCGCGCGAAGCCGCCCGATCTCGACCCGCAAGCGCGCGCGATGCGAGTCATCGGCGAGCTTCGCCCGGAATGCCCGCGCGACGAGCGCGCCCCTCGGCACGTCTCCAGGCCACGCCTCGCCGAGCGCGCGCGCGAGGGCGAACAGCACCGGACGCCGTGCGAGCGAGACCACCGTGCTTGCGTCCCGCACGACATGGCGGCACGCATCCACGACGAGCGCCTTCGACGCCAGCAACGCCTCGACCTCGTCCAGCAGGAGCGGCCGCTCCTTGCCGCGCGCAATGAGGCGCGCCGCGGGCGTGTTCAGGACGAGCGATGCGCTTTCGACCTCCGCCATCAGCGCAGGGATACGGGCGTGGCGCGCGGCCTGCTCCGCCCGAGCGAGCGCGGCGCGCGCGGTCTTCGTGCGCAGGCGCCGCATCGCGATCCCCGCAACGACCAGCTCGTGGGCGGCTCTCGACGCGGGAGGAAAGGGCGCGGGGTCGAGCTCGGCGAGCGCACGCTCGGCCTCGTCGAGGCGCCCGATCAGCAGGAGGCGCCGAACCCCGAGATATCGTGCCTGCGCGGCGTTCACGAGGTCGCCGTGCGCCTCGAGCGTCGCCCGCGCCGCGTCGAGCGCCTTCGCGGGCCAGCCCAGGTCGCGCGAGACGAGCGCGATCTCGGCCTCGGCGACGACGCACCGCGCGCGAGCCACGGCCTCCTTCGGACCGAAGGCGCGCGCCGCACGGCGCAGGAGCGCCTTCGCCCGGGCGAGATCGCCGAGCTGCGCCATCGCGATGCCGCGAAGCGCGAGCGCCGCCGCGTCGTCGCGCAGCGCGACCCGCTTCAATGCGCCGAGGGGATCGCCCGCCGCGAGGGCACGCGCCGCGGCCGTGATCAGCGAGTCCATCGGAATCCCGTCACACTTGTAACTCCCACCGTCCGATACCCCGGTGCCAGGTTAGCTCATGACCAACAGCGAGCGATCGGCAGCGATGGAGCCGCGCTTCATCCCGAAGGCCCGGGAGCTCGTTCAATCCGGAGGATACAACGGCCATGACCAAGTCACCTGAGAACAACCGGAAAGGCGGACGGCTCGCCATGCGCACGCCGCCGATCGTTTCGCCGCAAGCGTGGGAGGCCGCGCGCCAGCAGCTGCTCGTGAAGGAGAAGGCCCAGATGCGGGCCCATGACGCGCTCGCCGCCGAACGCCGGCGGATGCCGTGGATGGCCGTGGAGCGGGCGTACGCGTTCGAGGGGCCGACGGGCACGGCAAGCCTGCTCGACCTGTTCGAAGGCCGGCGTCAACTGATCGTCTACCGCGCCTTCTTCGAGCCCGGGGTATTCGGCTGGCCCGAGCATGCCTGCCGCGGCTGCTCCCTCGGCGCCGATCAGGTCGCCCACCTCGCCCATCTGAACGCCCGCGACACCACGCTTGCCTACGCCTCGCGCGCACCGCAGGCGGACATCGCGCGCCTGAAGGCGCGGATGGGCTGGAAGATGCCCTGGTACACCATCACCGACAGCTTCGACGCCGACTTCGGCGTCGATGAGTGGCACGGCCATAACGTGTTCTTCCGCGACGGCGACAAGGTGTTCCGCACCTACTTCATCAACAACCGCGGCGACGAGGCGATGGGGAGCACCTGGAGCTATCTCGACGCGACGCCGCTCGGCCGCCAGGAGACGTGGGAAGACTCGCCGGAGGGCTACCCCCAGAGCCCGACCTACAAATGGTGGAACTGGCACGACAATTACGCCGCCGAGGCCTCGCCCGACCCGAAATGGGTCGAGGTGTCGGACGCCGGAGAGGCCGCCTTCCGCAACCCCGACGCAGGCGCAAAGGCATGACCGAGACCTATCACGCCCACTCGACCGGCGATGCGAGTTGTGATGACGAGGGCGCCGCTGCCGCGCTCGACACAGCCAAATTTCTATGTCTCGCGGCTACGCCGACCTTCGCAATCATGGCGCTGATGACGGGCATTCTCGGCGGGGGCCCGATGGATATGCTCTGCTCGGCCGGGCATGGGGCTGCGCTGACCGGAATGGTCCCGATGTACCTGCTGATGAGCGCCTTCCATTCGGCGCCATGGCTGAAGCTGATCGCCCGCCGGCGACGCGGCGCCCCGGAATCCCGCCACACCTGTCACCTCCGCCGTTTGACGACCGGCACCTGATCCCCCTCACGACGATCAACGGAGAGATCATCATGGAAATCAGCACTCCATCCCAGCCGGAAATCGTTTCGCGCGACGAATGGCTTGTCGCCCGCAAGGCGCTCCTCGCCAAGGAGAGAGCCATGACCCACGAGCTCGATGCACTTCGCGCCGAGCGCCGTCGGCTGCCCTGGGTCGCGGTCGACAAGCGCTATGTGTTCGAAGGGCCTCAGGGCAAATGCACGCTTGCGGATCTGTTCCGGGGCCGCAGTCAGCTCGCCGTCTATCACTTCATGCTGACGCCGGGGTCTGATCGCATTTGCAAAGGGTGCTCCTTCATCGCCGATAATATCGATGCGGCGCGACAGCACTTCGAGCACGGCGACCTGTCATTTGCCGCGATCTCGCGCGCGCCGATCGAGCGGATCGAGCAGGTCAGGCGGCGCTTAGGCTGGACCTTCCCGTGGGTCTCCTCGGGCGGCATCGACTTCAACTATGATTTCGGAGTGTCGTTCAAGAACGAGGACATCGCCGCCGGCCGCGCCATCTACAACTACGGCACGCCGATCAGGAGCGAAGACATGTTCGGCGCCAGTATCTTTGCCAGAAACGAGCGCGGCGAGGTTTTCCACACCTACTCGACCTACCACCGTGGGGCCGAGCTTCTGATGGGCGCCCTCATGTGGCTCGATCTCGCGCCCAAGGGCCGAAACGAGGTCGATGGCGCCATGAGCTGGGTGAAGCTGCACGACGAATACGAAACCGGCGACAGACACCGGCACGACTGCTGTCGCTGATGTCCCGATATGGAGTTATGCGCGGCGACGCGTCGCCAGGACGGAGCCCAGCATCCTGACTGGCGCGTCGATCCCCGCCGGCGACCCCGAGCAGGCCCCCTTCTGCACCATCTCGTCATTGTCTCGTCTTTGTGCGGTCGCGTACCTCCGTCAGCCCGACACCCCGCCTATAGTGGCTCCCGGCGACGAAGATGATTGCAGGCGATCCCTGCACAACCCGGGTCAGATCGAGCGATGGTGGACGGGGGATTACGGAACCTGGCTGCCAAGAAAATGGCGGCTCGGAAGATGGAGAGCAGATACCGCGGGCTCGCCGAGGTAGCCTCCAAACTCGACCGTCAGCGTTACGAAGCGCTCGCTGATCACTGGCGCGATATCGCGGAATTGCTGGAAAAGAGCGGGGTGCACGGAAACGGCTGAGACGACGGCTCCGCCTCACACGTCCAGGTTCACCACCTGGAGCGCGTTCGGCTGGATGAAGTCGCGGCGGGGCTCGACGAGGTCGCCCATCAGCGTCGAGAAGGTCTCCTCGGCGAGGTCGGCGTGCGCCACCTTGACCTGGAGCAGGGCGCGGACGTCGGGATTGAGCGTCGTCTCCCAGAGCTGCTCCGGGTTCATCTCGCCGAGGCCCTTGTAGCGCTGGATGTCGCCCTTCTTGGGGCCGAGCTCCATCACCGCCTCGACCAGGGCGGTCGGGCCGGCGATCGGGAACTCGCGCTCCTTGGCGACGAGCTTGCCGGGCTTGGCGTAGGTCTCCTGCAGCTCGGCCGCGCGCTCGTCGAGGCGGCGCGCCTCGGCGCTCTTGATGAGGTCGGCGTCGAGCGCGTGCCGCTCGGTGACGCCGTGGCGGGTGCGCGATGAAGACGAAGCCGTTCGCCGGCACCGCCTCGCCGCGCCAGCCGCGCTCGTTCTCGCGGCGCCAGCATGATCGAGGCGCTGCGCCACGTATCGCGCGGCCACCGCCGCCTTCTCGCCGGTCGTCGAGCAGCATCGGCGTGAGCAGCGCCCGCGATCGCCGCCTGCTCCACCACGTGCGAGGCTGCCGGCCTTGCGCGCCATCGGCTGCAGCAGGTGGCGCATAGGCGCGCGCCCGCTCGATCAGGTCGCGGCAGATCGTTGCCCGCCGCGCTGCACGCCGTCATGCTGCATGGAAGACCGCGTCCCTGAGGCCGGCGCTGGATGCGATACTCCTCGAGCGCCGCATCGTCCTTGAGATAGACCGCCTTGCCCGAGCCGCGCTTCACCTGATAGAGCGGCGGCTGGGCGATATAGAGATAGCCCTTCTCGATCAGCGCCGGCATCTGCCGGAAGAAGAAGGTGAGCAGCAGCGTGCGGATGTGGCTGCCGTCGACGTCGGCGTCGGTCATGATGATGATGCGGTGATAGCGCGCCTTGTCGGCGTCGAATTCCTCCGGGCCGATGCCGGTGCCGAGCGCGGCGATGAGCGTGCCGATCTCCGCCGAGCTCAGCATCTTGTCGAAGCGCGCGCGCTCGACGTTGAGGATCTTGCCCTTCAAGCGGCAGGATCGCCTGGAAGCTGCCGGTTGCGGCCCTGCTTCGCCGAGCCGCCGGCGCTGTCGCCCTCGACGATGAAGAGCTCGGACAGCGCGGGATCGCGCTCCTGGCAGTCGGCGAGCTTGCCCGGCAGGCTCGCGAGGTCGAGCGCGCCCTTGCGCCGCGTCAGATCGCGCGCCTTGCGCGCGGCCTCGCGGGCGACCGCCGCCTCGACCACCTTGCCCACGATCTTGCGGGCCTCGGCGCGGATGCTCCTCGAACCATTGCTGCAGCTTGTCGCCGACGATGCCCTCGACCACCGGCCGCACCTCGGAGGAGACCAGCTTGTCCTTGGTCTGGGACGGAGAATTTCGGGATCCGGCACCTTGACCGAGAGGATGCAGGTCAGGCCCTCGCGCATGTCCTCGCCGACCAGCGCCACCTTGTCCTTCTTGGAGACGCCGCCGGCGACTCGCGTAGTTGTTGATGGTGCGCGTCAGCGCCGCGCGGAAGCCCGCCAGATGCGTGCCGCCGTCGCGCTGCGGGATGTTGTTGGTGAAGCACAGCATCGTCTCGTGATAGCTGTCGGTCCACTCCATCGCCACCTCGACGGTGATGCCGTCGCGCTCGCCCAGGATGGCGATCGGCGCGCCGTGCACCGCCTGCTTCGAGCGGTCGAGGTATTTGACGAAGGCCTCGAGGCCGCCCTCGTAATGCATGGTGACGGTCTTGGGCTCGACGCCGCGCGCGTCGGTCAGGTCGAGCGTCACGCCGGAATTGAGGAAGGCGAGCTCGCGCAGGCGATGCTCCAGGGTCGCGAAATCGAACTCGGTCTTGGTGAAGGTGCGCGGTGCTCGGCAGGAAGGTGATCTCGGTGCCGGTCTTCATGCCGGCCTTGCCGTTGCCCTCGAGCTTGGGCGCCGGGCCCGCCATGCGCCAGCGGCGCTTCGGGCTCGCCGTCCTGGAAGCGCATGAAATGCTCGTTGCCGTCCGCGCAAGATGTGCAGCTCGAGCCGCGCCGAGAGCGCGTTCACCACCGAGACGCCGACGCCGTGCAGACCGCCCGAGACCTTGTAGGAGTTCTGGTCGAATTTCCCGCCGGCATGCAGCTGGGTCATGATGACCTCGGCGGCGGAGACGCCTTCCTCGTGGTGGATGTCGACGGGAATGCCGCGGCCGTTGTCGGTGACGGTGCAGGAGCCGTCGCCGTTCAAGGTCACGGTGATGGTGTCGCAAATGCCCGCCAGCGCCTCGTCGATGGCGTTGTCGACGACCTCGTAGACCATGTGATGCAGGCCCGAGCCGTCGTCGGTGTCGCCGATATACATGCCCGGGCGCTTGCGCACGGCGTCGAGGCCGCGCAGCACCTTGATCGAATTCGGCGGTGTAGTCTTCCGCGCCGCTGCCCACCCCGGTAATCGGGATATCACTCATCTGTCAACCGTCCCTACCAGACATCGTCACGCCGCTGCGACGCTCGCATCGGCGACGGAGAAAAACTGTGCCGCGCCGCGCAGGCCCTCGAAGAGCGCCGCGTCGGTGCCGGTGAGCCAGGCCTGGGCGCCAAGCCGGCCGATCTCGCCGAAGAGCGCCGCCGCCGCGCCGGGATCGAGATGGGCCGCCACCTCGTCCAGCAGCATGAGCGGCGTGCGGCCGCGCAGATCCAGCCTGGAGCCGCGCCATGCGCCAGCACGATGGCGATCAGCAGCGCCTTCTGCTCGCCGGTCGAGCACTCCGCCGCCGGCATGCCGGTCACCGCATGGCGCACGGCGAGATCGCTCGCGGTGCGGCCCCAGCGCCGTGGTGCCGCTCTCGCGGTCGAGACCGCGCGAGCTCGGCGAGCCGGCGCGCGGAATTCGCTCCTCGGCGGCGAGCGCCGGCAGGCTCTCCAGCAGCGCCTCGATCTCGCCCGCGAGCGCGAGGCGCGCCGCCGGAAACGGCCCCACCGCCTCGGCGCAGGCCTGGTCGAGCCGCGCCGTCACCTCGCGCCGCGCCGCCGCGATGGCGACGCCGGTCGTCGGCCATGGTCTCCTCGAGGGCGGCGAGCCAGCTCGGATCCATCGGCCCGTCGCGCAGCAGCCGCGCGCGCTCCCGCATCGCCTGCTCATAGGCGTTGAGCCGGCTCGGCGTGCTCGCCGATCGAAGCCGTAGCACCAGCCGGTCGAGGAAGCGCCGGCGCGCCGAGCTGCCGTCGACGAAGAGCCGGTCCATCGACGGCGTCAGCCAGACCACCGCAGAGATGCTCGCGCAGAGCGCGCCGTGGCTCTTCGCCGGCGCGCCGTCGATGCGGAGCGTGCGCCGCTCGCTGGCGTCGCGGGAGTCGCGGCCGGTGCCGATCTCCACGTCGCCCGCCGGCGTCGCGAGCCGTCGCATGCGACCGCCCAGGGGCCCGCCGCCGGCAGCCCGAGCGCGCCCGTCGCCGTCCGCACGCGGCGGTCGACCTCGCTGAGCCGCGCGCGGCGCAGGCCGCGTCCCGGCGCCAGGAAGGAAAGCGCCTCCAGCAGGTTGGTCTTGCCGGCGCCGTTGGGGCCGGTCAGCACCACCGGCGCCGCCGTCGCCTGCAGCCGCGCCGCGGCATAGCCGCGAAAATCCGTCAGCGCCAGGCGGCGCACCGCGACGGTACGCGCGTACTCACGTCTGCTCGCCGGATCGCCGCCGGCTTGATCGAAAGCCGTTCGCGCTGCTGCGAGAATGCCGAGATCGCCTCTCACGTGCCCTTAGACGCGCATCGGCATCAGCACGTAGAGCGCGCTGGCATCGGCGCTGTCCCGCACCAGGGTGGGCGAGGCCGCGTCCGCGATCGCGAAGCGCGCGCCCTCGCCCTCGATCTGCTCGGCGATGTCGAGGAGATAGCGAGAGTTGAAGCCGATCTCGATGGGCGAGGCGGAATAGCGCACCTCGATCTCCTCGCTGGCGGTGCCGTTCTCCGGGCTGGTGGCGGAGAGCGTCAGATTGCCGCGCTCGACGCGACAGCTTCACCGCCCGGCTCTTCTCCGTGGAGATGGTGGAGACGCGATCGACGGCGGCGGCGAATTCCTTGCAGTTCACCTCCAGGATCTTGTCGTTGCCGCTGGGGATCACGCGGTCGTAGTCCGGGAAGGTGCCGTCGATCAGCTTCGAGGTCAGCACGGTCTCGCCCAGCACGAAGCGGATCTTGGTGTCGGAGAGCGAGATGGTGACGTCGTCGCCGGCCTCGTCCAGGAGCTTGCGCAGCTCCATCACGGTCTTGCGCGGCACGATGACGCCGGGCATGCCCGTGGCGCCCTCGGGCAGCGGCGATCTCCATCCGCGCCAGGCGATGGCCGTCGGTCGCCACCGCCCGCAGCATCGCGATGCCGTCGCTCTGGGCGGCGTGCAGGTAGATGCCGTTCAGGTAGTAGCGCGTCTCCTCGGTGGAGATCGCAAAGCGCGTGCGGTCGATGAGGCGCTTCAGATCCGCCGCCTGCAGCGTGAAGGCGTAGGGCGAGATCGCCGCTCGCCATCAGCGGGTAATCCTCCGGCGGCAGGCAGGAGAGCGAGAACACCGAGCGGCCGGCGCGCACGCTCATCGAGCCCTTGTCGCCGCTGGCGGCGAGCTCGATCTGCGCGCCTTCCGGCAGCTTGCGCACGATGTCGTAGAGCGTGTGGGCGGGCGCGGTGGTGGTGCCGCCGCCGGAGATATCGGCGGCGACGCCGTCGACGATCTCCAGATCCATGTCGGTGGCGCTGAGCGCCAGCCGGCCGTCGGCGGCGCGCAGCAGCACGTTGGACAGGATGGCGATCGTGTTGCGGCGCTCGACGACGCTCTGCACGTGGCCCAGGGCGCGGAGCAGCTGGGCGCGTTCGATGGTCAGCTTCATGGCGGGTGGCGTGGCCCTGTTCTCGGTTCTTTTTCGGACAGTCCCTCGGCGAGGAAGGCGCCCCCTGGGGCGTCGCCGCGGCAGTCCGGACCCGGCCGGCAGGCACGGCAATTAAGTATATCACAAACGCATGATATCGCCTAGGCTTTCGGCAGTGCGAAAGAGCCCGGATTACACAGGGAAAACAGCAATTTGCCGGAGGGCTTCGCGGGCCGGCGGCACGGCCGGCCGCCGGGCCTCGCCAAGGCGGCGATCCCGGCTCCTCGACTCGCGCGTCCCGACAGTTCAGGCGGCGGTCGCGCAGCCCTGGGGCTTGACCTTGCGGGGGTGCTGGCGGGGAATTTGGCCAGCTTCGCCGCCGGGCGGATCGGCCGGCGCACCAGCTCGCCGCCGCAGTTGGGGCAGCGCCCGTGCAGCACCGTCTCGGCGCAGTGCCGGCAGAAGGTGCATTCGAAGGAGCAGATCATCGCGTCAGCGGCCTCCGCCGGCAGATCGCGGTCGCAGCATTCGCAGTTCGGACGCAGCTCGAGCATGGATGGGTCCCTCCCGGGTGATGCCAGGAGATTTTAGCATTGATGAGGCGCGCATTCTCCCTCAACCGTCATGGCCGGGCTTGTCCCGGCCATCCACGAACCCGCGCCCAAAAACGTGGATGCCCGGCACAAGGCCGGGCATGACGGAACCAGAATGGCTGGGCGAGGAGGCGGACCCCTCACGTCTCCAGCATGCGCTTCAGGAGCTCGACGTCCTCGGCGATGGCGCGGTCGGCGACGCGGAGCTCCTCGATCTTGCGCACGGCGTGCATGACCGTGGTGTGGTCGCGGCCGCCGAACTTGCGGCCGATCTCCGGCAGCGAGCGCGGCGTCAGCTGCTTGCAGAGATACATCGCGACCTGCCGCGGCCGGGCGACCGCGCGGGCGCGGCGGGCGGAATGCATGTCGGCAAGCCGGATGTTGTAGTGCTCGGCGACGCGCTTCTGGATCTCGTCGATGGTGACGCGGCGGTCGTTGGCGCGCAGCAGATCGTGCAGCACCTCCTGCGCCATCTCGATGGTGATGCCGCGGCCCACCAGCTGGGCGTGGGCGGTGATGCGGTTCAGCGCGCCCTCGAGCTCGCGCACGTTGGAGGTGATCTTGTGGGCGAGGAACTCCAGCACCTTGGCCGGGATCTGGCCGCCCAGCTTCTCGGCCTTCGCCTGCAGGATGCCGAGGCGCAGCTCGTAGGTGGTGGGATGCAGGTCCGCCACCAGGCCCCAGCCGAGGCGGGAGCGCATGCGCTCCTCCAGCCCCTCGAGCTCCGAGGGCGACTTGTCGGCGGAGATGATGATCTGCCGGTTCTGGTCAACGAGGGCGTTGAAGGTGTGGAAGAACTCCTCCTGGGTGGAATCCTTGCCGCCGATGAACTGCACGTCGTCGATCATCAGCACGTCGACCGAGCGGAACTGTTCCTTGAACGCCACCGTGTCCTTGAAGCGGAGCGCCCGGACGAACTGGTACATGAACTTCTCGGCCGAGAGGTAGATCACCTTCCGGCGCGGGATGCTGGGTGCGGATATGCCATGCGATGGCGTGCATGAGGTGCGTCTTGCCCAGCCCCACGCCGCCATAGAGAAAGAGCGGATTGAAGGGCACCGTCTGCGCCTCGCTGACGCAGCTCTCGGCGACCCGCCGCGCCGCCGCGTGGGCGAACTCGTTGGGCTTGCCGACGATGAAGTTCTCGAAGGTGAAGCGGGGATCGAGGGGGGCGCCGATCTCGATCTTCTCGTCGCCGGCTTCGCCGGCGGCGGGGCGCCCGTTCCTCGGCGTCACCTCGATCGGCGGCGCCGACGGCTCGGTGGCGGGTTGGGCGCCGGCACCCACCGTCACCTCAACCGCGAGGATGGCGCTGTTCTCGCCGTTCCAGAGCGCGCGGATGCGATCGGCGTAATGCGGCGGCGATCCAGTCGCGCAGGAAGTGCGTGGGCACCGCGATGCGCACGCGCCCGCCGGCGACGTCCATCAGCGTCATCTGCATCGAGCCAGCTGCGATAGGCGGCGTCGCCGAATTCCGTCGCGCAGCCGACCGCGGATGCGCGCCCACTGGCTTTGAATCTCGGTGCTGAGCACTCGTCTGTCCGCCATCGCTCACCGTCCCCCCGAATTCGCGACGGTAGCCACCGGGGACGACAACTGTGACCAAAGCCCCCGGCTCGTCTTCCCCACGCTTGCCATCCCCTCGGTGCGATGTAGACGCGAACACATTCTTGCGCCGGGAAATCACTTCCCTGGCCTGCATCCGCTGCATCGCACGTATTTTAGAAGCCTCGGTTCCCGCGAGTAGTTCAGGCTTTACTTCTTTTGGTGCTACTAAACGGTTGTCAGCATTCGCGGGCGTAATCGGTGTGCATCGTTCGATGACCATCGCTCCGCTCCGCGCAGAGGCACTGTAGCGAAGCGCCATTGTCACATGCAACAGATTCGAAGGGGGCGGCGAGGATGTTTTTTTCGGACCGTTGCGCGGATGCATCGCGTGCACGCGCCGCGCAAGAAAAAACCGCGCTCGATGCCGAGCGCGGTTTTGATCTGGATGATGACTCGGATGAGTGTCGGCTCAGAGCGCCTTGATGCGAGCCGAAAGACGCGACAGCTTGCGCGCCACCATGTTCTTGTGCAGCACACCCTTGGTGACGCCGCTGTGCAGCGCCGGCTGCGCCTCGATGAAGGCAGCGCGTGCCGCCGCCTTGTCGCCGCTGGCGATCGCCGCCTCGACTTTCTTGACATGAGTGCGGATGCTCGAGACCCGCGCGCGATTGACGGCGGTGCGACGGACAGACTGACGCGCGCGCTTCTTGGACGATTTGATATTGGCCATGGCTCTCTTGCCTCGGGACGGTCGCCGGAACGTGGAAGGAGAGCGGCGTGTATAACGAGGCGGCGGGACCCCGTCAAGGGCGAGGGAAAGCCCGGATTTCCGGGCTCGTTAACACTTGCCGCTCAACGGTTTTTGAACGCCGGCTTGCGCTTCTCGACGAAGGCCGCCATGCCTTCCTTCTGGTCCTCGGTGGCGAACAGCGAGTGGAAGAGCCGCCGCTCGAAGCGCACGCCCTCGGCGAGCGTGGTCTCGTAGGCGCGGTTCACCGCCTCCTTCGCCATCATCGCCGCCGGGCGCGACATGTCGGCGATCTTGGCCGCGACTTTCACCGCCTCCTCGATGAGCCCCGCCGCCGGCACCACGCGGGAGACGAGGCCGCTGCGCTCCGCCTCCGCCGCGTCCATCATGCGGCCGGTCAGCACCATGTCCATCGCCTTCGCCTTGCCGACGAAGCGCGTCAGGCGCTGCGTGCCGCCGGAGCCGGGGATCACGCCGAGGGTGATCTCGGGCTGGCCGAACTTGGCGGTGTCGGCGGCGATGATGGTGTCGCACATCATCGCGATCTCGCAGCCGCCGCCCAGCGCGAAGCCCGCCACCGCCGCGACGATCGGCTTGCGGCAGGTGGAGATGCGCTCCCAGCCGTCGGTGATGAAATCGTTGAGAAATGCCTCCATGTAGGTCTTGCCCGCCATCTCCTTGATATCGGCGCCGGCGGCGAAAGCCTTCTCGCTGCCGGTGACAACGACGGCGCCGATCGCCGGATCCGCCTCGAAGTCGTCGAGGGCTCGGCCCAGCTCGCGGATGAGGGCGTCGCAGAGCGCGTTCAGCGCCTGCGGCCGGTTGAGGGTGACGAGGCCTACCTTGCCGCGGGTCTCGACGAGGATGTTGCTGTACGCCATGAGGGAATTCTCCGCGTGAGGCTGCGCGGCTACTTCGGCGACAGGGTGAAGGTCACCCAGAGGTCGCCGTCGTGGCCGCTGAAATCGAGATGCAGGGTCTCGGTCTCCCGGGTCCAGGAGTCCGTGGAGATCGCCGTCGCCCAGCCGAGCTGCGGCAGCGTCGAGGAATAGAAGGTGCGGACGGCAACCAGCGTCACCTTGCCGCGCGCGGTCGCCTCGACGATGCGCCCCTCGGGCTTGTCGAAGACGAGATCGCTGCCCTTGACTGGTGCCAGCTCCTTCATCAGGGGCACATCCTCGGTGCCCGGCACAAACTGTTGGGCCTGCGCCGGCGCCGCGCCGAGCAGCAGCAGGGCAATCACGAGCAGTTGGTACGGCCGGGTACGAAACATGCCTCCGAACCTAATGCCGTGCCGCGGTTCAGGCAATGGCGGGCGGTTGGATGACGGGAGGACCGGCGAACGCTTCTCTCCAGTATCCGTCATGGCCGGGCTTGACCCGGCCATCCACGCACCTCTTGCCGCACGCATGAGCTGACGGCAACACTCGCGCCATGCAAGGCGGATGGGTCTACATCATGACGAACCGACCGAACGGCACGCTCTATGTCGGTGTCACCAGCGATCTGGCCCGGCGCGTGTGGGAGCATCGCGAGGGCGCGTTGACGGCTTCACCAAGCGGTATGGCTTGAAGCGGCTCGTCTACGTCGAGCGTCATGAGGATATCCGCTTGGCCATCCAGCGCGAGAGCAACATGAAGCACTGGCCGCGCACCTGGAAGGTCCGTCTCATTCTCGCGGAAAATCCCGATTGGGACGACCTCTACGATCAGCTCGCCTGATGGCGGGTATGCGTCCCCGCCTGATATCGGGAGCCGACATCCTGAACCGTCATGCCCGGCCTTGTGCCGGGCATCCACGTCCTTACCCGCCGCAAGACGTGGATGGCCGGGACAAGCCCGGCCATGACACGATAATATGGGATTTTTCAAGATTTGAAGAGGCATCTCTACCGCTGCCGCTTCGCGCAATAGAAAGTCGAGCGGCCGCTCTGGACGATGCGGCGGATGCCGGCGGTGCAGTCGCAGCCGGGGCAAGGCTCGCCCTCGCGGCCGTAGACCGCCCACTGATGCTGGAAATATCCGAGCTCGCCCGAGGTCTGCACGTAGTCGCGCAGCGAGGAGCCGCCGGCGGCGATGGCGCGCTGCAGCACGCCCTGGATCGCCTCCACCAGGCGCTGGGCACGCTCGGGCGTTACCGTGCGCGCGAGGCTGCGGCGAGAGGCCGGCATAGAAGAGCGCCTCCGACACATAGATGTTGCCGAGACCCGCCACCACCCGCTGGTCGAGGAGCGCCGCCTTGAGGGGTGTGCGCTTGCCTTTGAGAGCGGCATAGAGCGCCGGCCCGGTGAAATCCGGACCCAGCGGCTCCGGTCCGAGCCCCGCCAGCAGCTTGTGGCGGTCGAGCGCGTCGCTCCGACGTAGTCCAGCATGCCGAAGCGGCGCGGGTCGTTGAAGCGGATGCTGGTGCCGTCGTCCAGCGTGAAGACCACGTGATCGTGCGGCTCCGGCGGCGTGTTGCTGCCGCGCTCGACGATCAGTCATGCGGCCGGACATGCCGAGATGCATGAGCAGCACGCCGCCATCATCGAGATGAATGACAATATATTTGGCGCGCCGGGTGAGCGCGTCGATGACGCGGCCCTCGGCCTTGCCCTTGAGGCCGCGCGGGATCGGCCAGCGCAGATCGCCGCGATGGAGATCGAGGCGCGCGAGGCGCCGCTTGGTCATGCGGGCGGCGAGGCCCCGCACCACCGTCTCGACTTCGGGAAGCTCCGGCATACCGCAGGTGGTACGGCTCCCCTGGTGGCGATTCAAGGCCTAAGGCTTTATGGTGCCGCCCATGGGCAACCAGGACCCCGGCGGGGAGACGGATTTCGGCTTCGAGCGTGTGCCGGTCGAGGAGAAGCGGCACCTCGTGCGCCGGGTCTTCGAGGCGGTGGCGCCGCGCTACGACCTCATGAACGATCTCATGAGCGGCGGCGTCCACCGGCTGTGGAAGGCGGAGATGATCCGCTGGCTCAATCCGCGGCCGGGACAGCTCCTGCTGGACGTCGCCGGCGGCACCGGCGACATCAGCGAGCGATTCCTTAACGCCGCCGGCGCCGACGCGGGATCGGCGGCGATCGTCTGCGACATCAACCGCGCCATGCTGGAGGCCGGCCGCGACCGCGCCCTCGATCGCGGCCGGGTCGGCGACATCTTATGGATCTGCGGCGACGCCGAGGCGCTGCCGGTGGCGAGTTCCAGCGTCGATGCCTTCACCATCGCCTTCGGCCTGCGCAACGTGACCCGCATCGACGCGGCGCTCGCGGAGATGCGCCGGGTGCTGAAGCCGGGCGGCCGCTTCGTCTGCCTGGAGTTCAGCCATGTGGGCGATCCCGTGCTGGCGCGGCTCTACGATCTCTATTCCTTCAACGTGCTGCCGCGCCTCGGCGCGGTCGTGGCGGGCGACCGCGAGGCCTATCAGTATCTCGTCGAGAGCATCCGGCGCTTTCCGACGCAGCAGGCGCTGGCCGAGCGCATGATGGCCGCGGGCTTCGAGCAGGTGAGGTTCCGCAACCTCACCGGCGGCATCGCGGCGCTGCACTCGGGCTGGCGGCTCTGAGGCAGGAATGCTCGAGCCCCTGCGCGCCGGCCGCAATCTCGTCCGGCTCTGCCGGATCGCGCTGACCCTCGCGCGCCACGACGCGCTCTTTCCTCTCGCGAGCGTGCCGGGCGCCTGGCCGCTGCTGGCGCTCGCCCGGCTGGTGCCGCGCCGGACGAGCGCCGGCGCCGCCGCACGCCCGGGCGAGCGCCTGGCGGACGCGCTGCACGCGCTGGGACCCAGCTTCATCAAGCTCGGGCAGATGCTCTCCACCCGCGCCGATCTCGTCGGCGAGGAAGTCGCCGGCGATCTCTCCTCTCTGCAGGATCGCCTGCCGCCGTTTCCCGCGGCGGCCGCCCGCGCCGCCATCGCCGCCGGGCTCGGCCAGCCCGTGGAGACGCTGTTCCAGAGCTTCGACGACGTGCCGGTCGCCGCCGCCTCCATCGCCCAGGTGCACTACGCCGTGACCATCCGAGGGCGCCGACGTCGCGGTCAAGGTGCTGCGGCCGAAGATCGCCGGGCCTTCGCCCGCGATCTCGATCTCTTCCTCTGGCTCGCCGATCTCGTCGAGCGCATCGCAGCCGGCGCTCCGCCGATTGAAGCCGGTCGCCGTGGTGGAGACGCTGGCGGATACGGTGCGCCTGGAGATGGATCTGCGCTTCGAGGCGGCGGCCGCCTCGGAGCTCCGGCAGAATTTCGGCGAGGATCCGGACTTCCGCGTGCCCGCCGTCGATTGGCGGCGCACCAGCCGCGAGGTGCTGACCCTCGAGCGCGTCGCCGGCATCCCCATCGACGAGCGCGCGGCGCTGGTCGCCGCCGGCCTCGAGCCGCGGGCGATCCTGGAGAAGGCGGCGCGCGCCTTCTTCAAGCAGGTGTTCCGCGACGGCTTCTTCCACGCCGATCTGCATCCCGGCAATCTCTTCGTCGCGGAGGACGGCGTCATCGTGGCGGTCGATTTCGGCATCATGGGCCGGCTCGACCGCAAGACGCGCTTCTATCTCGCCGACATGCTGCTGGGCTTCCTCACCGGCGACTACCGCCGCGTCGCCGAGGTGCATTTCGATGCCGGCTACGTGCCGGCGCGGCAGTCGCTCGACGCCTTCACCCAGGCCTGCCGCTCCATCGGCGAGCCGATCTTCGGCCGCCCGATGCACGAGATCTCGCTCGCGCCGGCTCCTGGCCCAGCTCTTCGAGGTCACCGAGCAGTTCGAGATGGAGACGCAGCCGCAACTCCTGCTGCTGCAGAAGACCATGCTGGTGGCGGAGGGCGTCGGGCGGACGCTCGATCCCACCGTCAACATGTGGGCGCTGGCGCAGCCGCTGATCGAGGAGTGGATGCGGGAGAACCGCGGCGTCGAGGCGCGGCTCGCCGATGCCGCCATCAACCTGATCGACACCATCGAGCGGCTGCCGACCCTGGTGCGCAATTTCGAGAGGGTCGTGTCGGATATGGCGGAGGAAGGGCTCCGGCTGGAGACCGAGACCGCGAGCGGCGCTCGGGCGCGCGGCCGCCGCAGCGTCGCCTGGCTCGAGCTGCCGCTCTGGCTCGCCGCCCTGGCCTTGCTGGCGATAGCGGCGGCGATGTGGTAGGGGTGGATTTTCACAGCATTCGCTTATTGGGGGTCCTGGTGACGCTCCACAACCGGCGCATCCTGCTCATCATCGCCGGCGGCATCGCCGCCTATAAGAGCCTGGATCTGATCCGCCGCCTGCGCGAGCGCGGCGCCGACGCTGCGCTGCATCCTGACCGCGGGCGCGCAGCAGTTCGTGACGCCGCTCTCGGTCGCGGCCTTCAGCGGACAGAAGGTCTATCACCGATCTCTTCTCGCTCACCGACGAGAGCGAGATGGGCCATATCCGCCTGTCGCGGGAGGCCGATCTGGTGGTGGTGGCGCCGGCGACCGCCGATCTCCTGGCCAAGATGGCGATGGGGCTCGCCGACGATCTCGCCTCCACCGCGCTGCTCGCCACCGACAAGCCGGTGCTGGTGGCGCCGGCGATGAACGTGCGGATGTGGGAGCACGCCGCGACGCAGCGCAATCTCGCGACGCTGGAGGCGCGCGGCGTGCGCCGCGTCGGGCCCAATGCGGGCGCGCTCGCCGGCGGCGAGTTGGGCCCGGGCCGCATGGCCGAGCCGCTCGAGATCGTGGCCGCGATCGAGGCGCTCTTCGTCGCCGACGCCCGCCTCGGCGGCCGGCGCGCGCTGGTCACCAGCGGCCCGACCCACGAGCCGATCGATCCCGTGCGCTTCATCGCCAACCGCTCCTCCGGCAAGCAGGGCCATGCCATCGCGGCGGCGCTGGCGCGGCTCGGCGCCGAGACGGTGCTGGTCTCGGGCCCGACCGCGCGAGCCCGATCCGCCGGGCGTGCGCGGTCGTCCATGTCGAGACCGCGCGCGAGATGCTGGCCGCCTGCGAGGCGGCGCTGCCGGCCGACATCGCGGTCTGCGCCGCCGCGGTCGCCGACTGGCGCGTCGATGCGGCGGCCGCAGAAGATCAAGAAGAGAAGGGCGCGGCCGCCCAGCGCTCAAGCTGGTGGAGAATCCCGGACATTCTGGCGACGCTCTCGCAACGCCGGCAACCGCGCGGCCGCGGCTGTGGTCGGCTTCGCCGCCGAGACCGAGAACCTGATCGAGAATGCGCAAGGCGAAGCGCGCGAAGAAGGGCTGCGACTGGATCGTCGCCAATGACGTCTCGCCCGGCACCGGCACCTTCGGCGGCGACGCCAACACCGTCCATCTCGTCGACGCCGCCGGCGTCGAGGACTGGCCGCAGCTGTCCAAGCGCGACGTGGCCGAGCGCCTGGCCGACCCGCATCGCCGATTCCTCGCCACAAGGACGCGGCGGAATGACGCCGCTCGCGGTTCCCGTGCACGGTGCTGCCCCATGGCGGCGACCTGCCCCTGCCGGCCTATGCCACCGCGGCGGCCGCGGGCCTCGATCTGCTGGCGGCGCTGGACGGCGCCGCTGACGCTCGCGCCCGGCGAGCGCGCGGCGGTGCCGACCGGCATCGCGCTCGCGCTGCCCGAGGGCTTCGAGGCGCAGGTGCGGCCGCGCTCGGGCCTCGCGCTCAAGCACGGCGTCACCGTCCTCAACAGCCCCGGCACCATCGACGCCGACTATCGCGGCGAGATCCGGGTGATCCTCATCAATCTCGGCACCGAGCCCGTTCACCATCGCGCGCGGCGAGCGGATCGCGCAGCTGGTGGTGGCGCCGGTTACCCGCATCGCCTGGTCGACGGTCGAGGCACTGCCGGCGAAGCGCGCGCGGCGCCGGCGGCTTCGGCTCCACCGGCCGCTGAGGAGGCGCGTTCATGCTGCGTCTCAGCAAGAAGCTGCTGTTCGCGATCGAGGCGGTGCTCGACATCGCCTTCAACGCCGGCACGCGCCGGTGCAGTCGAAGGAGATCACCGCGCGCCAGGGCATTCCGCAGCGCTATCTCGAGCAGGTGCTGCAGCAGCTGGTGCGCGCCGGCATCCTCACGGCGTGCGCGGTCCGCGCGGCGGCTATCGCCTGGCGCGGGAGCGCCGGCGCATCACGCGTCGGCGAGATCGTGCGGGTGGTGCAGGCGCTGGAGCGCGGCGAGGACGCGATCGCGCGGGATGCCGGGCCCGAGCTCGGCGTCCAGCGTGGTGCGGCCGCTCTGGCAGGAGCTCCGGGACGAGGTGATGGCGCGGCTCGACGCGGTCACGATCGAGGATCTGTGCCTGCGCGCCCACCAGCGCCGGCATCGCCGGCGAGTTCGGCGCCAAGCTCGATTTCACGATCTAAGAGGCGCGTCGGCGGACCTCCCGAAGGAGGAGATGCCGGCCTTGCCGTCGAACCGAGTATCCTGTCGCATTCCCTGACCGAGGAGCCGCCATGGCCAGACCAAGCCCGTGAAGTCCGATCCGCCGCCGCGCCGGAATTCCGCGGCCGCATCTACGACTGCATCATCGACACCATCGGCGACACGCCGCTGGTGCGGCTGCAGCGCCTGGCCGGCAGCGCTGGCGCCAAGGCCGACATCCTCGGCAAGCTGCGAATTCTTCAATCCGCTGGCCTCGGTCAAGGACCGCATCGGCGTCGCCATGATCGAGGCGGCGGAGGCGGCGGGCCAGCATCAAGCCCGGGCACGGTGCTGGTCGAGCCCACCTCCGGCAATACCGGCATCGCGCTCGCCTTCGTCGCCGCCGCCAAGGGCTACAGGCTCATCCTCACCATGCCCGAAAGCATGTCGATCGAGCGGCGCAAGATGCTGATGCTGCTGGGCGCGCGAGCTCGAGCTGACGCCGGCGGCGCAGGGCATGAAGGGCGCCATCGCCGCGCGCCGAGGAGCTGGTCGCAGATCGCTGCCCGACGCGTTCATGCCGCAGCAGTTCGAGAACCCCGCCAATCCCGAGATCCATCGCCGCACCACGGCGGAGGAGATCTGGAACGACACCGGCGGCGCGGTCGACGCCGTCGTGACCGGCGTCGGCACCGGCGGCACCATCACCGGCGTCGGCTAGGTGCTGAAGGCGCGCAAGCCCGGCCTCAAGATGATCGCGGTCGAGCCCGAGGACAGCGCCGTGCTCTCCGGGCGGCCCGCCGGGCCCGCACAAGATCCAGGGCATCGGCGCCGGCTTCGTGCCCGCAGATCCTCGACCGCAAGCTCATCGACGAGATCGTCCGCATCGGCAACGAGACGCGCGATCCGGACGGCGCGCGAGGTGGCGCGGCTCGAAGGCATGCCGGTCGGCATCTCCTCCGGCGCGGCGCTCGCCGCGGCGCTCGAAGTGGGCGCGCGGCCGGAGATGGCGGGCAAGTGCATCGTCGTCGATCATTCCCGCCTTCGCCGAGCGCTATCTCTCGACGGCGCTGTTCGAGGGACTCTGAGCGGCGGGCGCCGCGCGCCGGCCATGGATCTCACCGAGGCGCAGTTCCAGCGCTACGCCCGCCATCTCATCCTCGACGAGGTCGGCGAGGAGGGGCAGGCGAAGCTGATGGCGGCGCGGGTGCTGGTGGTGGGCGCGGGCGGGCTCGGCTCGCCGCTGCTGCTCTATCTTGCCGCCGCCGGCGTCGGCACGCTGGGCGTGGTCGACGACGACACCGTCGATCTCTCCAACCTGCAGCGGCAGATCGTGCATCCGACCGCGATGATCGGCGCGCCCAAGGTGGAGAGCGCGCGACCGCGACGCTGGCGGCGCTCAATCCGGAGGTGCGCGTCGAGCGCCATGCCGTGCGCCTCGAGCCGGCGAACGCTCGACGCGCTGGTCGGCGCCTATGATCTCGTCGCCGACGGCAGCGACAATTTCGACACGCGCTATCTCCTGAACGACGCCTGCTTTCGACTGGGAAAGACGCTGGTGGCGGCCTCGCTCGCTCCCTTCGACGGCCAGCTCTCCACCTTCAAGGCGTATCTGGGTCCGCCGCATCCCTGCTATCGCTGCCTCTTCCGCGAGCCGCCGCCGCCGGATCTGATCCCGCGCTGCGAGACCGCGGGCATCCTGGGCGCCGTCGCCGGCGTCATGGGCACGCTGCAGGCGGTGGAGGTGCTGAAGGAACTGCTCGGTCTCGGCGAGTCGCTCAGCGGCACGCTCCTTCTCTATGACGCGCTCCGCACCAGCTTTCAGCGCATCCGCATTCCCCGCGATCCCGCTCTGCCCGACCTGCGCGTCAACGCACCGTTAACTAGAAACGCTATTGCGCCACCGCTATGCTTGATCCGGGCAGGTGGCGGGGATTTTCATGAAACGCTGGACAGTCGGGATCGTGCTGGGCGCGAGCGTCGTCGTCGCGGCTGTCGCCGGCGGATTTGCGGTTGATCGCTACGCGCAGGGCATCGCGGAGGACCGGCTCGCGGCCATGCTGCTGCCCGCCAAGGGCGGCGCCACCCACGGTGCCATGCACTACTCCCTGCTCAGGGACCGGTTCGATGTCGACACGATCGCCGCCGAGGCGATCGACGCGCCCTGGAAATCGATCCGCATCGGGCATCTGACCTTGGATGGGCTCGATCCGCTCGGCATCAAGTCGCTGCTGTTCGGACCGCGGGGCGCCGCCCGTCCGATCGCCCGGACCGTGATCCTCTCGGACGCGGCGATCGAGGTGCCGCAGGGCGGCCATTACGAGGCCAAGACGCTCACCCTGATCGATCCCGTCTCTCTCGATCCCGCCATGGTCGCCGGCCTCGGCTCCGACAATGCCTCGGCGGTGCGCGCGCTTGGCGGTCTGAGCGCCGCCCGGGTGGATTTCGAGAATTATCGGTACGCGTTTCCGGACCGGGCGCGCCACGGCTTCGCCGAGCACATCTCCGTGGAAGCGATCGGCTCCGGGCGGATCGGCGCGCGTCGCCATCCGTGCTCTGGCTGCCGACGCCGTCATCTCCGGCGGGCAGGCGGCGCACTATGAAGTGGACAAGATCGAGGCCAGCGGCATCGACATCGCCGCCAGCGCGGCACTGCTCGATCAGGGCCCGGAGGCGCTGACCGATCAGACACTACTACGCGCTGGCGGAGACTGTCACCTGGGACGGCATGCACACCAAGATGGGTCTGCTCGACGCGACGGTCCGGCACGCGGAGGCACGCGGAATGAAGCTGCGGCGGATTGCCACCGCATTCACCGGCGACGTGCCGGTCTCGCCGGACCGCCTGGCTCAGCTCGTCGCGGCCGTTGCCTTCGACAAGGTCGAATACGACGGTCTCGACGCGCGGATCGCCGGCAAGGATGCCGCTCACGTGACCTTGGATCGGCTGGCGGTCGCCGATGTCGCGCCGGGACATATCGGCAAGGTCGTACTCGAGTTCGCTTGCCGCCGATGTCGCCGGGGGCCGCGTGACGCTGGGCTCCGTCGCGCTCGACGGGCTTTCCTATCAGCCGCGCTCGGCCAAGGCGCGGGCGTCGTTGACGGCGCTCGGCTTCCCTTCCGGCGGCGTCATGCCCGACCGACTGTTTTTCAAGCGCTTCGCCTTGCGCGATCTCACCTCCGAGGCGGCCGGGCGGAAGGTGCTCACCTTGAAGTCGATCGACGCCGGCATGGAGGGCTCGATCGCGCTCACCACCGCCTTCGATTTCAAAGTGGGGGATTTCACCGTCGACCTGAGCCACCTGCCGCCCTCGCCCTACGGCTGGAGTCCGACCGATCTCGGCATCACCGAGCTGGTGCTCGATGTCGATATGGAGGGCCGCTACGATCCCGCGGCGAAGACGCTGGAGGTTCCGCGCTATGCCTTCGTGCTGCCGCGGCTCGGCTCGCTGATCATGACCCTCAGCCTCGGCGACCTCACCATCGACGCGAATTCCGACGATCCCGCGCAGGCGCTGCAGCACTTGATCGCCGCGACGCTACGGCGCTTCGAGATCCGCTATGAGGACGATTCCCTCGCCAACCGGCTGCTCGCCTACTCGGCGAAGCGCTCCAATCAGGATCTCGACACCTTCCGCACCGCGTTGATCGCCCAGCTGGAGACGCAGGCGCGCGCGATCCTGATCGACACGCCGCGGGCGCAAATGCTCGATGCCGTGATCGCCTTTCTCAAGGCACCGAAGGCGATCACGATCCTGGTGGAGCCGCCCAAGCCGGTGACGCTCGCCACTCTGAGCCGGCTCTCCACCATGAATCCGAACGACGTTCCGAAGCTGCTGGGCCTCTCGATCCGCTGACGGCGGAATCGCGGTCTTACCCAACCCCCTCGATCACCCGGTCGGGCGGGCGGTGGCCGTCGGTGAAGGTCTTGATGTTGATGATGACCTTCTCGCCCATGCCGATGCGGCCCTCGAGCGTCGCCGACCCCATGTGCGGCAGCAGCACGACGCTGTCGAGCTTCAGGAGCTTGGGATTGACCGCGGGCTCATGCTCGAAGACGTCGAGGCCGGCGCCGGCGATCTCGCCCGCCACCAGCATCCGCGTCAGCGCGTCCTCGTCGATCACCTCGCCGCGGGCGGTGTTCACCAGCAGGCATTCCCGCCGCAGCAGCTTCAGGCGCCGCGCCGAGAGCAGGTGAAATGTGGCCGGCGTATGCGGACAGTTCACCGAGACGATGTCCATGCGCGCCAGCATCTGGTCGAGGCTTTCCCAGTAGGTCGCCTCCAGCTCCTGCTCGACCGACTCCGGAACCCGCCGGCGGTTGTGATAGTGGATCGAGAGTCCGAAGCCGCGGGCGCGCCGCGCCACCGCGCTGCCGATGCGGCCCATGCCGATGATGCCGAGCCGCTTGCCGCCGAGCCGATGACCCAGCATCAAGGTCGGGCCCCAGCCCTGCCAGCGGCCCTCGCGCACCAGGCGCTCGCCCTCGACCAGGCGGCGCGCCAGCGCCAGGATGAGCGCCATGGTCATGTCGGCGGTGTCCTCGGTGAGGACGCCCGGCGTGTTGGTGACGGTGATGCCCTTGGCGCGCGCCGCCATCGCATCGATGTGGTCGACGCCGGTGCCGAAGGAGGCGATGAGCTTGAGCCGCGGCCCGGCGTGCTGGAGGAGCGCCGCATCGATCCGGTCGGTGACGGTCGGCACCAGCACGTCGGCCTGCTGCACCGCCGATATCAGCTCCTGCGGCGTCATCGGATGATCGTCGTGATTGAGCCGCGGGTCGAACAGCTCCATCATCCGCGTCTCGATGACGTCGGGCAGCTTGCGCGTGACGATGACGAGCGGCTTCTTGAGCGCCATGGGCAACGGGATCCCTTCTCTGAGCATGGCCATAGCAACCCCCCGACCCAGTGTCCAGGGCGGCCAGGGTTAACCACATGTGGCAGCGGGCCGCGCGGCAATGTAGCCGTGACAAGTTTGCGATAGGGCCGCCGGTGCGCCGCCGCTAAAGTCCGCCCCTGCATGTCGGTGGATACATCGAAACCCCAGGCGATGCGGGAGACGGCGGTGGTGCTGGCCGCCGCCGCGGTGGCGCTGGCGCTCTGGGGCGCCACGCCCATGGTGACGCGCATCGCCGTGCTCGCGATCGACGCTCCTGCCGTCGGCATTCTCCGCACCACCGTTGCGGCCTGTCTCGCGGTGCCGCTGGCGCTCGCGCTCCGCCTGCCACGGCCTCGGAGCGTGCGCGACTGGATTCTGCTGCTGGTGTCGGCGCTCGGCGGCTTCGTGCTGTTCCCGGTGCTGTTCAGCATGGGCGTGCGACAGACCTCGGCCTCCCATGCCGCGCTCATCCTCGCGGTCTCGCCGCTATTCACCGGTCTCATCGCCGCGGTGGTGGAGCGGCGCCGGCCCAAGGGTGCCTGGTGGCTGGGTGCCGCCGTCGCCTTCCTCGGCGAGTTCGCGCTCATCGCCTTCCGCGCCGGGATGGTGGAGCACGAGGCAAGCCTCGCCGGCGATCTCCTGGTGGTAGTCGCCTGCATGTCCTCGGCGGCGGGCTACGTCGCCGGCGCGCGGCTCGCGCACCGGCTCACCACCTGGGCGACGACGTTCTGGGGCATCGGGCTTGGCGGCCTCATCCTGCTGCCGATCGTGCCGGCGATGCTGGGCCCCGCCGCCTGGGCCGGTGCCGGCGCGCTCGGCTGGAGCGCGATCGGCTATCTCTCCCTCGGCTCCACGATCCTCGGATACATCTGCTGGTACTGGGCCCTGCAGCGCGGCGGCATCGCGCGCATCGGGGCCACGCAATTCATGCAGCCCGTGATCGCTCTCCTGCTGGCGGTGCTGGTGCTGGGAGAGCCGGTGACCGGGCCGCTGGTCGTTGCCGCGCTTCTAGTCGTGGCCGGTGTGGCGATCGCCCAGCGGCGCTGAAGCCCGCCCGCTTGACCCGGGAGTCCGCGCGGATTAGAGCATCACCCCGTGCGTTCGTTGCCGCGCCAAATCTGCTCGCTCCTGCGCCCGCTCCTCGGCGCCAGCGCCCTGCTACTGCTCTCCGCCGGCCTGGCGGTCGCCGCCGACAAGGGGCCGGCGGTGCCGCGCTTTGTCACGCTGCGCGCCGACGAGGTCAATCTCCGCACCGGTCCGGGCGAGCGCTATCCCATCGAATGGGTCTATACCCGCAAGGGACTGCCGGTGGAGGTGGTGGCGGAGTATGACGTCTGGCGCAAGATAAGGGATTGGCAGGGCACCGAGGGCTGGGTGCATCAGCGCATGATCACCGGCAACCGAGCTGTGATCGTGCGTGGCGAGGAGCACACGCTCCGGAGCGACCCCGATCCCAAATCCGCCGTGGTGGCGCGCGCCGAGCCCGGAGTCATTGCCAAGCTGCTGGAATGCCAGGGCCCCTGGTGCCGGGTCGAGGCCCAGGACATCCGCGGCTGGTTGCGCCGCAGCGACGTCTGGGGCGTCTATCCCGACGAGGATGTGCACTGAGATTCCTGTTTCTTTTGATTTGGTCGCATTTTCTGCGCCGAACCGGCATCCACTTCGGCGGAAAATGCTCCGGGTACACATTGGACCCGGATGGGCTAATCTGCCTTTTCCCCATTCTGACCCGCCCGGAGGCGATTGATGTATCCCGACGTTTCGCTCTTTATCGACGGCAGCTGGTCCAAGGGCTCGGACGGCAAGGCCCAGGACGTGCTCAACCCCGCCACCGGCGAGCCCATCGGCAAGGTGCCGCACGCCGAGCAAGGCCGATCTCGACCGCGCGCTGGCGGCGGCGGAGAAGGGCTTCCAGACCTGGCGCCAGGTCTCGGCCTTCGAGCGCTACAAGATGATGCGCAAGGCGGCGGACCTGCTGCGCGAGCCGCGCCGACGACATCGCCACCGCCATGACCCTGGAGCAGGGCAAGCCGCTGGCCGAGGCGAAGGTGGAGGTGCTGGCCGGCGGCGACATCATCGACTGGTTCGCCGAGGAAGGGCGCCGCGCCTACGGCCGCGTCATTCCCGCGCGCGCCGAGGGCGTCTACCAGCTGGTGATCAAGGAGCCGGTGGGGCCGGTCGCCGCCTTCACGCCGTGGAACTTCCCGATCAACCAGGTGGTGCGCAAGCTGTGCTGCGCGCTGGCCGCCGGCTGCTCGATCATCGTCAAGGCGCCGGAGGAAACGCCGGCGAGCTGCGCCAAGCTGATCCGCTGCTTCGCCGACGCGGGCGTGCCGGCGGGCGTGGTCAACCTCGTCTACGGCGTGCCGGCGGAGATCTCGGAATACCTGATCCCGCATCCGATCATCCGCAAGATCTCCTTCACCGGCTCGACGCCGGTCGGCAAGCAGCTCGCGGCGCTCGCCGGCCAGCACATGAAGCGCGACGACCATGGAGCTCGGCGGCCACGCGCCGGCGATCGTGTTCGACGATGCCGATGTGGAGACCGCGGCCAAGATGCTGGCCGCCGCCAAGTTCCGCAACGCCGGCCAGGTCTGCGTGTCGCCGACCCGCTTCCTGGTGCAGGAGGCGGTCTACGACAAGTTCGTCGACCGCTTCGTCGCCGGCGCCAAGGCGGTGAAGGTGGGCAACGGCCTGGAGGCCGACACCAGGATGGGCCCGCTCGCCAATGCGCGGCGCATCGAGGCGATGGAGAGCTTCGTCGCCGACGCGGTGCAGAAAGGCGCCAAGGTCGAGACCGGCGGCAAGCGCATCGGCAACAAGGGCTACTTCTTCGAGCCCACGGTGATGACCGAGGTGCCGATGGACGCCAAGATCATGAACGAGGAGCCGTTCGGCCCGCTGGCGCCGATCGCGCCGTTCAAGAGCTTCGACGAGGTGGTGAAGGAAGCGAACCGGCTGCCCTACGGGCTTGCCGCCTACGCCTTCACCAAGTCGGCGAAGACCGCGACGGCGATCGGCTCCGCCTTCGAGTCCGGCATGATCTCGATCAACCACCTCGGCCTCGCCTTGCCGGAAGTGCCGTTCGGCGGCGTCAAGGATTCCGGCTACGGCACCGAAGGCGGCACCGAGGCGATCGAGGCCTATCTCAACACGAAGTTCGTGAGTTAGGTCGGAATTTGAGATTGTTCGTCACGTGAAAAATCCCTCTCCGCCCTCGGGGGCGGAGAGGTTAGGTGAGGTGGGGGAATTGAGATGCTGGGTTTGAGTTTTCGGCTGGCACCCACCTCATCCTAAATCCTTCTCCGCCCTGAAGGATGGAGAAGGACTTTCGCCTCGCACCGACCGCCGCGCAGCCCCTAATCCAGATCCCCGATCAGCGCTTGGCGCGTCGGCTCCGGCATCACCGCCATGTGGCCGTAGTTCGGGTGATCGATGCCGACCACCACCTGGCGTGCCCGGCAGCGCGGAATTTTTCCTTCTGCGCCGGCGTGAACGGGAATTTGACGAACTGCACCGAGGAGGCCTTGCCCTCGGGGCTGGTGTTCTCGCGCGTCGGTCGGCGATCGCCGTGACGGTCTCGCCGGCGACGCTCAGGAACATCTTGTGCTCGATGCCGCCGAGCGCGGGAGAGCATGGCGTGCCGGCGCTCGGCGTCCTCGATCTCGAACATCACGGTGGCGACCAGCTCGCTGCCCTTGGGGATCAGCGGATTGTAGGCGGCGAGCTCGTCGGCGATCTGCGCCTCGCCGCCGCGCTCGATGTGCAGCATCTCCTGCACCTGCATGCCACATGGTCTCGAAGTTCTCGAAATAGAAGGTGCAGAACGGCCCGACCTCGATGCGGCGGTCGCGCTTCGACCTCGGCGATGCGCTGGCGGTGTTCGCGCGCGCTCGCCGGGCGTAGTGCTCCCAGGGCGGCAGGATGTCGGCGCGGGTGATTTCGCGGCTTGCGCAGCCATGTCGGCCCTCCTATCGGCAGCGCCATAGGCGCGGGCCATCAGCTCGATCGGATGGCAGCGCCTGCGCCGGCGCCTTGGTCTCGTCCGCCGAGCAGCTCCATGCCCTGCAGGATATGGACGCCGGCCAGCGGGCATTCGGAGGCGAGGTGGCCTTGGCCGTTCTTCGCCGCCTGGCGCGCGACCGGCTTGCCGACCTTGATGCGCGACGTCGAAATTCTCCTTCATCGACGCCCCAGGAGCCGCCATGGCCGGAGCAGCGCTCGATCACCGCGACATCGGCCTCGGGGAGCAGGCGCAGCATCTCCGCCGCCTTGGCGCCCATGTTCTGCGCCCGGGCATGGCAGGCGAGGTGGAGGGTGACGCCGCCGGCGAGCGGCTTCAGGCCCGGCGCCAGGCCTTCCTTCTTGGCGATGTCGACGACGTATTCGCTGACGTCGAAGGTGGCCTGCGCCAGCTTCTTGCATCGCGCGCGATCTCGGGCAGGATCAGCGGCCATTCGAACTTCAGCATCAGGGCGCAGGACGGCACCAGCGCGACGACGTCGTAGCCCTTGTCGATCCAGGGCAGCGAGCGTCGGCGGCGACCTTGCGCGCGTGCTCGCGCGACCGCGGCGAGGTCGCCCTGCTCCAGCTGCGGCATGCCGCAGCAGCCGGGATAGACCACCTCGGTCTCGACGCCGTTCTGCGCCAGCACCGCGCGCGCCGCCTCGCCGATGTCGGGATTGTTGTAGTTGACGAAGCAGGTGGCGTAGAGCACCGCCTTGCGGCCGCAGGCCGGGCGCCGTCGCGATCGACCGCGGGCGGCGTCGCTCTTGGCGCGCAGCGTGAAGCGTCTTGCCGTGGAATTTCGGCAGCTCGGCGCGGCGGTCGATGCCGGCGACGCTTCTCCATCAGCCGGCCGGGTCAGCTCGTTGCCGGTGCTGTCGCCCAGTTGGCGAGCGGCGCCACGGCGCCGGCGAGCTTGCCGTTGCGGTCGGTCTCGACCGAGCTGGCGCCGCGACCACGGCGACCTTGCCCTCGCGGCAGCTCGGCCGCGCGGTAGCGCAGCATCAGATGCGGGAAATCGAGATTGAACTCGTGCGGCGGCACGTAGGGGCACTTGGTCATGAAGCACATGTCGCAGAGCGTGCAGGCGTCGACGACCTTGGCGTAGTCGCTCGCTGTCGACGCCGTCGAGCTCGCCGGTCGGCGAGTCGTCGACCAGATCGAACAGCCGCGGGAAGCTGTCGCACAGATTGAAGCAGCGCCGGCAGCCGTGGCAGATGTCGAAGACGCGCTGCATCTCCGCCTCGATCTTGGCGCGGTCGTAGAAATCGGGATCCTGCCAGGCGATCGGATGGCGGATCGGCGCCTCGAGGCTGCCTTCGCGCATGGCGCGTCCTCTGGCTGGACGTCTCAGGCGCGCGAAGCTGCGCAACGCGGCGCCGCTGATCGCACGACGGCCTTCGCTCGAGCCTCGGATGGCGCGATCAGCCGAGCGTGTCGAGCGCCTTCTGGAAGCGGCCGGCGTGGGACTTCTCGGCCTTGGCCAGGGTCTCGAACCAGTCGGCGATCTCGTCGAAGCCTTCCTCGCGCGCGGTGCGCGCCATGCCCGGATACATGTCGGTGTACTCGTGGGTCTCGCCGGCGATCGCGGCCTTGAGGTTGTCGCCGGTGGCGCCGATCGGCAGGCCGGTGGCCGGGTCGCCGACCTCCTCGAGGAACTCGAGATGGCCGTGGGCGTGGCCGGTCTCGCCCTCGGCGGTGGAGCGGAACACGGCGGCGACGTCGTTGTAGCCTTCGACGTCGGCCTTCTGAGCGAAATAGAGATAGCGGCGGTTGGCCTGGCTCTCGCCGGCGAAGGCGGCCTTCAGATTCTCTTCGGTCTTGCGATCCCTTGAGCGATCGCCATGAGCGTCCTCCTCGTCGTCGTGATCGCGCATGCAGCGGTGATCGCGCGTGGCGGTCGCCAATCTATGCGACCCGCGCCTGGCGTCTGTCAATAGATTAGAAGCATTCTAATAGACGATTTAAGTGCCGACGCAGGCGCGGACTTAGCGATGAGCCGTCGTCGCGCGCCGACGCGGATGATGACGTCGACGCGGCGGATCGCGGTGCCGGCTGGGCGGCGCCGGCAGGTCGGCTGACGCCGACGCGGTCGCCGGCGATATCCAGCAGCTGTGCCGCTCTCCTCGAAGAAGAAATGATGGTGGTCGCTGACGTTGGTGTCGAAATAGGAGCGGCCGGGATCGACCACCACCTCGCGCAGGAGTCCGGCGGCGATGAATTGATGCAGCGTGTTGTAGACCGTGGCGAGCGAGACCGCGCACCGCGGCGGCCTGCGCCTCGCCGTGCAGCTGCTCGGCGCTGACATGGCGGTCACCCTTGCTCGAACAGCAGGCGCGCCAACGCCAGGCGCTGGCGCGTCGGGCGCAGGCCGCGCCGCGCGCAGCAACTCCAGCGCGTTGGCGAAGGGACGGGGGGCGGTCACGGGCATCCAGCGGCGTCCGATGATCAATTGAACACTTCTAGACTAGACCCATCGCGGAAAGTCCGGGCAAATCGCCTCCACCTGCGGTCAGCCGGTCGATCAATCTCCGGTCTTCAGCCGCTCGACCAGCTCGCGCACCGTCGGGAATGAAGCCGTTGCCGTAGAAGGGATCGCCGGCGAAGCGGTAGGCGTTGTGGCCGGCGAACATCAGCTTGATCTCGACGTCGTCGGAGTGGCTGATCGTCTGCAGCGTCTTCTGGATGCAGAAGCTGCGCGGGTCGGCCTTCTTGCCGGTGGTGCCGGCCTCGTTCTGCGCCCAGTTGGAGAACTGGCAGGCCGAGAGGCAGCCCATGCAGTTGATCTGGTCGGCGCGGATCTCGCGCGCCTTCTCCGGCGTCACGAAGACGAGCGTCGAATCCGGCGTGCGCAGCGCCTCGGTGAAGCCCTCGGCCATCCAGCCCTGCGGCGCGGTCGCTTGTCGGCGGCGGTCAGATAGACGATCGCGGCCGCGCGCACCGACCTGGAACGGCCCATATGCTCGCCCACCGGCTCGACGGTATAGGCGACCTGGCGCTCGGAGCGCTGCGCGCAGCTCGTCGAGGAAGGGGTTGCTGCACGGCCGAGGAATAGAAGCCGGTCGGGCTGAAGCGGTTGAGGTAGACGTCGCCCTCCTTGAGCGTCAGCAGCGCTGCTTCCAGGCCTCGGAGATCGGGCTTTCCTGGGTCAGCAGCGGCCGGGTTCCGAACTGGAAGGCGATCGGGCCGAGATCGGGATTGTCGATCCAATCCTCCCATTCGCGCAGACACCAGACGCCGCCCGCCATGAAGATCGGCGTCTGGTCGAGGCCGCACTCGCGCATCAGCTGGCGCAGCTCCAGCACGCGCGGAAAGGGCGCGCTCCGGCTTCTCCGGATCCTCGCTGTTGGAGAGGCCGTTATGGCCGCCGGCGAGCCAGGGATCCTCGTAGACGACGCCGCCGAGCCAGTCGCTGGAACTTGTGATAGGCGCGCTTCCACAGCGCGCGGAAGGCGCGCGCCGAGGAGACGATGGGATAGTAGTAGACGCCGTACTGCGCGCAGATCTCGGCGATGCGGTAGGGCATGCCGGCGCCGCAGGTGACGCCGTGGATGAGGCCCTTGCGCGCCTTCCAGCACGCCGTGCAGGATGCGCTCGGCCGCCGCCATCTCCCACAGCACGTTCATGTGGATGCGGCCCTGGCCGTTGGCGCGCTCATGGGCGATGCGCGCCTGGTGGATGCCGCCGTCGATGGAGTAGGCGACCAGCTCCTCATGGCGCTCGCGCCGGGTGCGTGCCGTGATAGATCTGGGCGATCAGCTTGCCGTTCGCGTCGTAGGCTGTCGGCATTGACGCCGGAGAAGGTGCCGACGCCGCCGCATGCGGCCCAGGCGCCGGAGCTCTCGCCGTTGGACACCGAGATGCCCTTGCCGCCCTCGACCAGCGGCAGCACCTCCCGGCCGGAAATGACCAGCGGATTCAGCGCCTTCACCTATAATCCCCGTTCCGTCACGGCCTGTCGGCGTCCCGCGCTCGCCGCCGCGACATTCGCCCCAGAACAATATGTATTGATTGCCTGGCCAATAATCAAACCGGCGTCGCGAGCGGTATCGGCCAGCCGGTCCGGCCGGTCGCTGAATACCGCCGCCACGCCCCAGCGAAAGAGCTCTGCCGCCCGCGCCGGATCGTTGACGGTATAGGCGAAGAGCGGCAAGCCCGCGCCGCGATCACCGCGGCGACAGTGGCGGCGTCGAGCTCGCGCTGGCTCACATGCAACGGCAGCGCAGCCGAGCGCGATCCACCTCCGCTGCCAGTCAGCCGGCAGCTTGCGCGACCAGCAAGCGCGCGCGGCGATGCCCGGCGCCACGCATGCGCGCGCTCACCGCCAGCCTTCGCGCGCAAAGCTCGAGACCAGCGGCGGCGGCAGGTCGTCGGGCCAGCGCTCGCAGCAGCAGCGTCGACAGCGGCGCGTCCGCGGTCGCGGCCTCGGCGCCGGGCGCAGGGCTTGATCTCGACCATTGGCGCCGAGGCCGAGCTTGGCCAGCAGCGCGATCGTCTCGTCGAGGCTGGGCACGCGCACGCCGCGAAGTCGGGCCGAACCAGGCGCCGGCATCGAGCGGCGGATCGCTCGAAGCCGCCTCGCCACCGGGCCCTTGCCGGTGGTGGTGCGGTCGAGCGTCGTCGTCATGGATGATGATCGGCACGCCGTCGCGCGGTGAGGTGGACGTCGAACTCGACCCAGCGCGCGCCGCAGCGCGGCGGCCTTGCGGAATCCCGCGAGCGTGTTCTCCGGCGCCGAGGCCGCGGCACCGCGATGGCCGATGACCCGCGGCGAGCGCGTGCGAGAATTTGGGCTTGCGCGCGGCGGCCGCGGTCATGCGGCGATGGAGCGAATGTCGCCTAGGAGGCGGCCTGCTCCTTGCCGTCGCGATCGTCGCCGGCGGGCGGCCTCGAGCTTGCCGCAGATGTCCTCGCCGGTCTGCTGGTCGACCGCTTCATGCTGAGCTTGACCTTGCCGCGGTCGTCGAAGCCCAGCACCTTCACCTTCACCTCGTCGCCGACCTTGACCACGTCGCCGACCTGCCGACGCGCTGCGGCGCGAGCTCGCTGATGTGCACCAGCCCGTCGCGGCTGCCGAGGAAGTTCACGAAGGCGCCGAAGTCCATGATCTTCACCACCTTGCCGGTGTAGATCACGCCGACCTCGGGCTCCGCGACGATGCCGCGGATCCAGTCGATCGCCGCCTGGGCGGCGCTGGCGTCGACCGCGGCGACCTTGATGGTGCCGTCGTCCTCGATGTCGATCTTGGCGCCGGTCACCTCGCAGATCTCGCGGATCACCTTGCCGCCGGAGCCGATGACTTCGCGGATCTTGTCCTTGGGGATGTTGATGGTGGTGATGCGCGGCGCGTTGCTCGCTGACCCCCTCGCGCGCCGTGGTCGAGCGCCTTGGCCATCTCGCCGAGGATGTGCAGGCGGCCGTCCCGCGCCTGGGCCAGCGCGATCTTCATGATCTCCGGCGGTGATCGAGGTGATCTTGATGTCCATCTGCAGCGCGGTGACGCCCTGCTCGGTGCCGGCGACCTTGAAGTCCATGTCGCCGAGATGATCCTCGTCGCCGAGGATGTCGGAGAGCACGGCGAAGCGCTGGTCCTCCTTGATCAGGCCCATGGCGATGCCGGCCACCGGCTGCGCCAGCGGCACGCCCGCGTCCATCAGCGAGAGCGAGGCGCCGCAGACGCGTGGCCATGGAGGAGGAGCCGTTGGACTCGGTGATCTCCGAGACGACGCGGATGGTGTAGGGGAAGGCTTCCTTCGCCGGCAGCAGCGGATGGACGGCGCGCCAGGCGAGCTTGCCGTGGCCGATCTCGCGCCGGCCCGGCGAGCCCATGCGGCCCGCCTCGCCGGTCGAGTAGGGCGGGAAGTTGTAGTGCAGCATGAAGTGCGAGCGGTACTCGCCCTCGAGCGCGTCGATGATCTGCTCGTCCTGGCCGGTGCCGAGCGTGGTCACCACGAGCGCCTGGGTCTCGCCGCGGGTGAAGAGCGCCGAGCCGTGGGCGCGCGGCAGGACGCCGACCTCGGCCGTCGATCGGGCGGACGGTCTTGGTGTCGCGGCCGTCGATGCGCTTGCCGCGTCTCGAGGATCGCGCCGCGCACGATGTCCTTCTCGAGCTCCTTGAACATCTTGCCGGCACAGTCGGCCTTCGGCGGCTCTTCGGGGAAGGTCTCGCCGACCTTCGCCTTGACGGCGTCGAGCTGGTCGCTGCGCGCCTGCTTCTGCTGCTCGGCATAGGCGGCGGCGAGATCGCCGGCGATCGCCGCGCGGAGCTTCGCCTCGACGGCCTCGGCTTCGGGCGAGGGCGGCGGCAGATCCCACGGCTCCTTGGCGCAGGCTTCGGCGAGCTCGATGATCGCCTGGATCACCGGCTGGAACTGCTCGTGGCCGAACATGACGGCGCCCAGCATGACGTCCTCGGAGAGCTCCTTGGCCTCGGACTCCACCATCAGCACGCCTTCGCTGCGTGCCGGCGACGACGAGGTCGAGCTGGCTCGATTCGGCAGCTCGTCCTGGCGCGGGTTCAGCACGTACTTGCCGTCGATGTAGCCGACGCGGGCGCCGCCGATCGGGCCCAGGAACGGAATGCCGGACATCGTCAGCGCCGCCGAGGCGCCGACCAGGCGACGACGTCGGGATCGTTCTCGAGATCGTGGCTCAGCACCGTGCAGACGACCTGGGTCTCGTTGCGGAAGCCCGGCGCGAACAGCGGCCGGATCGGCCGGTCGATCAGGCGCGAGGTCAGCATCTCCTTCTCGGACGGCCGGCCCTCGCGCTTGAAGAAGCCGCCGGGGATCTTGCCGGCGGCAAAGGTCTTCTCCTGGTAGTTGACGGTCAGCGGGAAGAAATCCTGCCCCGGCTTCGCCTGCCGCTTGGCGACGGCGGTGCAGAGCACCGTCGGTCTCGCCATAGGTCGCCATGACGGCGCCGTCGGCCTGGCGGGCGACCTTGCCGGTCTCCAGCATGAGCTTGCGGCCGCCCCACATCGAGTTCCTTGCGGAATATCTCGAACATCGCTTTCTTCCTTCTTCCTTCAGAAACACGAGCAGGCGCGGCGCGAGGCGGGCGCCGGGCGCCCGATCTCCCTCGCGGCAATCGCGCCCGCAGGATGGGTTGAACTCAAGCCGGATCGCGGCCCCGCGCGGGCGGCGGTCTCGGCACAGGGCATCGCTGATCCGGCGTTCCGATCTGACGCCGGAAGGTCGCGGCATCTTCAGCGCCGCAGACCCAAGGCGCTCGATCAGCGCCTCGTAGCGCGCTGGGATCCTGCGCTTCAGATAATCCAGCAGGCGGCGTCGCTGGCCGACCATCACCAGGAGGCCGCGGCGCGAGTGGAAATCCTTGCTGTGGGTCGCGAGGTGCTCGCTGAGATTGCTGATGCGCTCGCTGAGGACCGCGACCTGCACTTCGGGCGAGCCGGTATCGCCCTCTTTCCGGGCGTATTCCTTGATGAGCTCCTGCTTGCGCGGGAGTGCGATCGACATCGGGAGTCTCCTGTTGTCTAGAGGTTCAGCACGCGCACCGGCCGCAGATGCGCCCGCCGCGATTTCCGCCAGCGCCACCAGCTTGTCGCCGCAGGTGGCGCGGATACGATCGACCGTCACCGAGCTCCAACACGTAGGCCCGATCGGAAGGGCGGAGCAGGAGCACGGTCTGGCCGCATCGCAGGCGGTTCGCCTCGGCTTCCGTCAAGGCGAGCGCCGGGATGTCGTCCAGCGCCGTCTCAACCGGAAGCAGGTGCCCGAATGCGGCCGGGACTATGCCCCAGAGAGGCGAGATTTTCCAGGGAAATCGCCTGGGCCTCGGTGAAGGGGCCGACCGCGGATGCGCCGGAGCGCCGTCACATGGGCAACCGTGCCGAGCGCCTCGGCGAGGTCGCGGGCCAGCGCCCGGATATAGGTCGCCCTTGCCCGACCTCGGCCTCGAATTCCGCGTGATCGGGGTCCGGGACCGCCACCAGCCGAAGGCTTTCGATGTGCACCGGGCGCGGTGCCAGGTCGACGCGTCTCGCCGCGCGCGGGCCAGGTCATAGGCGCGCTCGCCGTCGACCTTGAGCGGCGGAGAATTCCGGCGGGCGCTGCTGGATCTCGCCGAGAAACGCCGGCAGCGCCGCCTCGATCTCGCCGCGGTCGGGACGGCGGTCGGAGGTCTCGGTCACGGCTCCCTCGGCGTCGTCGGTGGCGCGCGCCTCGCCCCAGCGCAACGTGAAGCGGTAGGTCTTGCGGCCCGTCCATCGCCCAGGCCATGGTCTTGGTCGCCTCGCCGAGCGCGATCGGCAGAACGCCGGTCGCCAGCGGGTCGAGAGTGCCGCCATGCCCGGCCTTCTGCGGCATCGAAGAGCCGCCGCACCGCGCCGACCGCCTGGGCCGAGCTCATGCCCGGCGGGCTTGTCGAGGATCAGCCAGCCGTGCGACGGGATTGCCGCGCCGCTTACGCGCCATCGCTCGTCCTCGGCCGGCCTCGACGTCGCGCTGGACCTCCGGACGATGCAGGATCTCGTTGATGCGGTTCGCGTGCTCGAAGGACGTGTCGAGCCGGAAGGCGAGGGTCGGCAGGAAACGCAGCGTCACCTCATGAGCCAGCAGGCCGCGCACGAAAGGCGCGCCGCGCTTCAGGCCCGGCCAGCGTCTCGGCGCATGGACGCCGGCCAGCGGCATCACGAAGACGGTGGCATGCTTGCAGGTCCGGGCTCATGCGGACCTCGGTCACCGTCAGCGTGACGCCGGCCAATGCGGGATCGTTGCAGCTCGCCGCGGGCGAAGATGCGGGCGAGCCCGTGACGCACCTCCTCGCCCACGCGCAACTGGCGCGGCGAGGGATCTCCGCGGGATTTGTCCTTGCGTCTCATGAGCGTGTAGTCCTTGCCCAGGCCCCCTGCGTTCCCGCAGAGGGCGCCTGCGCGGGCGTCAGGCGATGGCGCGCGCGACCTCTTCCACCTCGAAGCACTCGATGACGTCGCCAGCCTGGATGTTGTCGTAGTTCTCGAAGGCCATGCCGCACTCGAAGCCTTCCTTGACCTCGCGCACCTCGTCCTTGAAGCGCTTCAAGGTCTTCAGGCTGCCTTCGTGGATCACCACGTTGTCGCGCAGCAGGCGGACCTTGGCGCCGCGGCTTGCACCATGCCTTCGGTCACCATGCAGCCGGCGACCTTGCCGACCTTGGAGATGTTGAAGACCTCGCGGATCGCGGCATTGCCGAGGAAGCGCTCGCGCAACGTCGGCGCCAGCATGCCCGACATCGCCTTCTTCATGTCGTCGATGACGTCGTAGATGATCGAGTAGTAGCGGATCTCGACGCTGTCGCGCGCGCGCCAGGTCGCGCGCCTGGGGATTGGCGCGCACGTTGAAGCCGATGATGACGGCGTTCGACGCCTTGGCGAGGATGACGTCGCTCTCGTTGATGCCGCCCACCGCCGAGTGCAGCACGCGGACCTTCACCTCGGCGCCGGAAAGCTTCTCCAGCGAGCTCGACGATCGCCTCCAGCGAGCCCTGGACGTCGGACTTGACGACCACCGCCAGCTCCTTCGCCACGCCGGCCGCGATCTGCGAGAACATCTGCTCGAGCGTGCCGCGCGCGCCCGCCACCGCCTGCTGATCGCGCGCGGCGGCGCTGGCGGAAGTCGGCGATGTCGCGCGCCTGGCCCTCGTCCTCGACGACCGCGAAGTCGTCGCCGGCGAGCGGCACGCCGTTCAAGCCCAGCACCTCGACCGGAGTGGCGGGGCCGGCCTGGCTCGATCGGCTTGCCGCGATCGTCGAGGAGCGCGCGCACGCGGCCCCACTCGCTGCCGGCGACGAAGATGTCGCCGACCTTGAGCGTGCCGCGCTTGACCAGCACGGTGGCGACCGCGCCGCGGCCGCGCTCGAGCTTCGCCTCGATCACCACGCCGTCGGCGGGCCGGTTCGGGATTGGCCTTGAGATCGAGGATTTCCGCCTGCAGCAGGATCGCTTCCTCGAGCTTGTCCAGATTGGTCTTCTTGGTCGGCCGACACCTCGACGTCGAGCACGTCGCCGCCGAGCTTCTCCACCACCATCTCGTGCTGCAGCAGCTCCTGGCGCACCCTGTCCGGATTGGCGTCGGGCTTGTCCATCTTGTTGATGGCGACGATGATCGGCACCTTCGCCGCCTTGGCGTGGCGGATCGCCTCGACCGTCTGCTCCATGATGCCGTCGTCGGCGGCGACCACCAGCACGACGATGTCGGTGACGGTGGCGCCGCGCGCGCGCATCTGCGGTGAAGGCCTGCGTGGCCCGGCGTGTCGATGAAGGTGATCTTCTGGCCGCCGGCGCAGCGTCACCTGATAGGCGCCGATATGCTGGGTGATGCCGCCGGCCTCGCCCGCCGCCACATCGGTCTGGCGGAGCGCGTCCAGGAGCGAGGTCTTGCCGTGGTCGACGTGGCCCATGATGGTGACGACCGGCGGCCGCGATTGCAGCGTCTCCGGCGGATCGTCCTCGCCCTTGAGGCCGAGCTCGATGTCGGCCTCGGAGACGCGCTTCAGCCTGTGGCCGAACTCGGTCGACCACCAGCTCGGCGGTGTCGGCGTCGATCGTCTGGTTGATGGTCGCCATGACGCCCATGCGTCATCAGCGCCTTGATGACGTCGGCGCTGCGCTCGGCCATGCGGTTGGCGAGCTCCTGCACGGTGATGGTCTCGGGGATCACCACGTCGCGGACGATCTTGGTCGGCTCCTGCGCCGCCTGCAGCAGGCGCTGCTTCTCGCGTCTCGCGGGCGCGCCGCACCGAGGCGAGGCTGCGCATGCGCTCCTCGTCGCTCTGGTTGAGGACGCCGGTCGACCGTCAGCTTGCCGGTGCGCCGGCGCGGCTCCTCGCGGCGCGGCGCCAGCGGCGTCTTGCGCGGCTCAGCCTTGCCGCGCTTCGCCGCGAACTCGTCCTCCGGCTCTTCCTCGATCTTGACCTTGCCGGCGGCGGAGAGCGCCGCCACCTTGGCCGCCGCCGCCTTGCCGGCGCGCTCGGCCATCTCGCGGCGCTTCTCTTCCTCGCCGCGCCGCTTGGCCTCGGCCTCGGTGCGCTGGCGGGCTTCCTCGTCGGCCTTCCGCTTGGTCTCGTCCTCCTCGAGGCGGCGCTTGGCCTCTTCCTCGCGCCGGCCGCGCTCTTCCTCCAGGCGCCGCGCCTCGTCGGTGCGGCGGCGGTCGGCATCGAGCACCGCCTGCCGGCGCGCCTCCTCGTCGGCATGGATGGCGCCTTGCAGCGCGCGCTGCCGCGTCGCCTGCTCGGTGGCGGTGAGGCCGCGCGGCATCACCATCGGCGTGCGCTTGGCGCTGGCCGCGGACTGCCCCGATGGGGCCGGCTGCGGCGCGCCCGTCTGCGGTCCGGCGGGCGTCTCCGGCTTCTCGCACGCCGCCCGGGCCTGGCGCGCGCTTGCGGCGCACCTCGACCTGCACGGTCTTGGAGCGGCCATGGGGGAAGCTCTGCCGGACCTGACCGGTCTCGATCGGCTTGCGCAGCTCGAGCCGTCCGCCGGGGCGGCCGAGGCTCAAGGGGCGCTTGTTTTCCTGCTCGTTATTGTCGGTCATTGCGGTCCGGTCGAAGTCCCTTCTTCAATAGCATGGGCGCGCACGCCGGTGCGCGTCCCCGTCGCCGCCGCCCCACGGAACCCGGCGAGACGCCCGGCATCCGTCAGGAAAGCCTGGGCCAGCGGCCCCGGCTTCAGCGCGGCATGCACGGCGCTCTCCCGCCCGAACGCCGCTCCCAGCTCGCTCGCGGTCAGCGCCTCCACCACGGGCAGATCGCCCGCCCGGGCGCGCAGCTTGAGGCGCCCGTCGGCGCTGCCGTCGGCGGCAGCGATCAGCACGCCCGCCGCCCTGGCCGCCAGCATCGCCTCCACCTTGGCGAAACCCTGCACCGCCAGTCCGCTGCGCCGCGCCAAGCCGATGAGATCGATGGCGCGCTGCAGGAGCAGCCATTCGACCGCGGTCGCCGAGATCCGCCTCCGCCACGACCGCGGCACGTGCCGCGCGGGCGAACAGGCGCTTCTTCACCGCCTGCGCAATTATATCCCGCGTCGCCCCGGTCCACAAACCGCGGCCCGGCAGGCGCTCGGCGATATCGGGCACCAGCTGCCCGTCGGGGCCGACCACGAAGCGGATCAGCTCGGACTTCGGGCGCACCTCTCCGGTGACGAGGCACCGGCGCAGGGGTCCCTCGGTCCTCGCTCTCGAGCATGTCCGGGGTCGCGGTCGTAGCGGTCACTCCTTGCTGGCGCTCTCGGCAGTCGCCGGCTCGTCGTCGAACCAATGGGCGCGCGCCGCCATGATGATGGCGATTGGCGTCGTCGGGCTCGAGCTTCAGGGTCGCCGGCAGCATCTCGTTGAGCTCGTCGGCGGCGAGATCGCCGAGATCGTCGAGGCGTCTTGACGCCCTTCTCGCCGAGCACGACCAGCACGCGCGGGGGTCATCCCCTCGATCGCCGCCACGTCGTCGCTGACGCCGAGCTCCTTGCGCTTGGCCTCGGCGCGCGCCGCCTGCTCCTCCAGGAACACGCGCGCGCGCTCCTGCAGCTCCGCCGCCACGCTCTCCTCGAAACCCTCGATGCCCGAGAGCTCCTGGGTCGGCACGAACGCCACTTCCTCCACCGAGGTGAAGCCTTCCGTCACCAGCAGATGGGCGATGACGTCGTCGACGTCGAGGGCCTCGATGAACATCTGGCTGCGGGTGCGGAACTCCTCCTGGCGGCGCTCGGATTCCTCGGCCTCGGTCAGGATGTCGATGTCCCAGCCGGTGAGCTGAGAGGCGAGGCGCACGTTCTGGCCGCGCCGGCCGATGGCGAGGCTGAGCTGATCGTCCGGCACCACCACTTCGATGCGCCGCTGCTCCTCGTCCATCACCACCTTCGCGACCTCGGCGGGGGCGAGCGCGTTCACCACGAAGGTCGCGGGATCCTGCGACCACGGGATGATGTCGATCTTCTCGCCCTGCAGCTCCGCCACCACGGCCTGGACGCGGCTGCCGCGCATGCCGACGCAGGCGCCGACGGGATCGATGCCGCTGTCGTTGGAGATGACGGCGATCTTGGCGCGGCTGCCGGGATCGCGCGCCACCGCGCGGATCTCGATGATGCCGTCATAGATCTCCGGCACCTCCTGCGCGAACAGCTTCGCCATGAATTGCGGATGCGTGCGGGAGAGGAAGATCTGCGGGCCGCGCACTTCCTGGCGCACGTCGTAGATATAGGCGCGCACGCGCTCGCCCTGGCGGAAGCTCTCCCGCGGCAAGCAGCTCGTCGCGGCGGAGGATCGCCTCGGCGCGGCCGAGGTCGACGATCACGTTGCCGAACTCGACGCGCTTCACGAGACCGTTCACGATCTCGCCGATGCGGTCCTTGATACTCATTGAACTGGCGCTGACGCTCGGCGTCGCGCACCTTCTGCACGATCACCTGCTTCGCGGTCTGGGCGGCGATGCGGCCGAAATCGATCGGCGGCAAGGGATCGGTGATGAAGTCGCCGACTTCCGCCTCGGGATTGAAGCGGCGCGCCTCCACCAGCGGGATCTGCGTCGCCTCGTTCTCCACGGGATCCTTCGACCTCGCGGTAGCGCAGCAGGCGGATCTCGCCGTTCTTGCGGTCGATCTCGGCGCGGATGTCGTATTCCTGGCCGTATTTCGACGCGCCCGGCCTTCTGGATCGCCTGCTCCATGGCGACCAGCACCTCGTCGCGGTCGATGCCCTTGTCGCGCGCCACGGTGTCGGCGACTTGCAGCAGCTCGGGTCGGGCATATGTCGCTGGGGATTGCATGTTGTTCTCGGATCTCGTTGATGTCTTGGTTCAGCCCTGCGCCGATGCTGCGGCGATGAGCTCGTCGGTCAGCACCAGCTTTGCCTTGGCGATGCGCTGCAGCGGCAGCTCGACCACCTCGGCGCCGAGATTGACGCGCACCCGGTCGTCCTCGAGGCCCATCAGGCGGCCGCGAAAGCGCTTGCGGCCGTCCACCGGCGAGGCCAGCTCGAGCTTCGCCTCGAAGCCGAGATAGCGCTCGTAGTCCTCGCGCCGCACCAGCGGCCGGTCGATGCCGGGCGAGCTCACCTCCAGCACATAGGCTGCTCGATGGGATCCGCGACGTCCAGCAGCGCCGACACCGTATGCGTGATCTCGGTGCAATCGTCGACGCTCATCGCGCGGTTGTCGATCCGCTCCGCCATCACCTGCAGCACCGCGCGGCTGCCGCCCGTGGTGCTGATGCGCACCACGCGGTAGCCCATCGCTTCCAGCGACGGCGCGATCAGCGTCTCGATGCGGGCGGTGTCGATCACCAGCAATCCTTGTGCAAGCCCCGGGCCCTAAAGCAAAAGGGCGGGCTCGCGGCCCACCCCTCGATTTTCAGAGATACGATCTAAGAGCGTATCCTATGGGTTATTTGGCCCGGAATATAGCTCGATTTCGCCTGCATGCAAGGCTCAATCGCGCCCGGTTCGGTTGCGCGGGCGGCCGCCGAAAACGCCCGCCGCGCCCGGCTCAGACGGGCTGGCGCGGGCGTCTGACGAGGCGGAGGAAATAAGGTTGACGGCCGGCAAGGATGGCCTTGCGCTCGTAGCGCGTCGCCGGCCAGTCGTCCGGGCGCTGCTGCCAGTCCTGCGGTCCGCGCGCTCGCCATTCGAAGGCGGGATGGATGGGGGCCAGCTCCAGCATCCAGCGCAGATATCCGATATCGTCGGTGGCCAGCCGAAGTTCGGCGCCGTCCCGCATCAGGCGCGCCAGCGCATCGAGCGTGGCGGATGAAACGAAGCGCCGCTTGTGATGGCGCTGCTTGGGCCAGGGATCCGGAAACAGGATGAAGACGCGGCCGAGCGAGCGCTCGGGAAGCGCCGCCAGCAGAAGCCGCGCGTCGTCGACCAGCACGCGAATATTGCCGAGTCCGCGCTGGCGTACCGCCGCCAGCAGCTTCACCACGCCGTTCTCGAAAACCTCGGCGCCGAGGAATCCCACCTCCGGATGCGCCGCCGCCTGCTCGGCCAGATGCTCGCCGGCGCCGAAGCCGATCTCGAGCCAGAGATCGCGGCACGGCGGCGAGAAGAGCCGGGCCGGGTCGATCTCGCCGGTCTCCGGCAGCTCGAGGCTGAGTTCCGGCAGCAGATCGGCCAGCAGATCGCGCTGGCCCGGCCGCAAGCGGCGCCCGCGGCGCCGGCCGTAGATGACGCGCCGGCGCCGCGCGGGGTCCGCGCTCCGCTCCTCGTCGATCAGGCGAATGCCGACTTCAGCTGCGCCACGAGGTCGAGCCGCTCCCAGGAGAAGCCGCCGTCCGGCTCGGGCGGGCGGCCGAAATGGCCGTAGGCGGCGGTGCGGGCGTAGATCGGCCGGTTGAGGCCGAGATGCTCGCGGATGCCGCGCGGCGTGAGATCCATCAGCTGCTGCAGCACGCCGGACAGCTTCTCCTCGTCGACCTGGCCGGTGCCGGCGGTGTCGACATAGACCGAGAGCGGCTTGGCAGACGCCGATCGCATAGCAGAGCTGGATGGTGCAGCGGTCGGCGAGGCCGGCGGCCACCACGTTCTTGGCGAGGTAGCGCGCGGCATAGGCGGCCGAGCGGTCGACCTTGGTCGGGTCCTTGCCGGAGAAGGCGCCGCCGCCGTGGGGCGCCGCGCCGCCGTAGGTGTCGACGATGATCTTGCGCCCGGTCAGGCCGCAGTCGCCGTCCGGACCGCCGATGACGAAGCGGCCGGTCGGATTGACGTAGAACTGCTCCTCGTCGCACATCCAGCCCTCGGGCAGCACGTTCAGCACATGCGGCCGCACGATCTCGCGCACCTCGTCCTGATCGATGTCGGGGCTGTGCTGGGTCGAGACCACGACCGACGTGGCGCGCACCGGCTTGCCGTTCACGTAGTGCAGGGTGACCTGGCTCTTGGCGTCGGGCCCCAGCTTCGGGGCCGGCGCCGGAGTGGCGCGCCTCGGCCAGCGAGCGCAGGATGGCGTGGGCGTAGTAGATCGGCGCCGGCATCAGCTCCGGCGTCTCGCGGCAGGCGTAGCCGAACATGATGCCCTGGTCGCCGGCGCCCTCGTCCTTGTTGCCGGCGGCATCGACGCCCTGGGCGATGTCCGGCGACTGCGAGTGGATGAGGCAGTCGACCTCGGCGTTCTTCCAGTGGAAGCCGTCCTGCTCGTAGCCGATGTCGCGGATCGCGTGCCGCGCCACCTCGATCAGCAGGTCCTTGGTGATCGAGGCGGGGCCGCGCACCTCGCCCGCCAGCACCACGTGATTGGTCGTCGCCAGCGTCTCGCAGGCGACCCGCGCCTAGGGATCGGCGGCCAGGAAGGCGTCCACGACCGCGTCGGAGATGCGGTCGCAGACCTTGTCGGGATGGCCTTCGGACACGGATTCGCTGGCAAAAACGTAGTTGCGCGTAGCCACAGCCGATCCTTTCCCCGGCCCTCCGCGGGCCGCCTGATAGCGACGGATTGCGGTCTTGGAAGTCCGCCCAAGGCCGCGCCGCAAGCAGGACGCCGCGCCACGGCAGCGACTAGTTGCTACCGGGCCGGACCCAGGTCAAGGATTTTTGCGGTGGGCACCCCGTGGGCAAAAAAAGCGGCGCCGGGCGCCCCTGGTGGCGGCGCGTGCTCAGCGGGAGCCCTCGTTCCAGGAAGCCGATCCGAAGCAGTCAACGTTCGCTGGCGAACGTCGGGCGCATCAGGTTCAGGGAGTCTGCGAGGAGTTGGCGATCGCCTTGGTGAGATCGAACAGGCGGCGGCGGATCTGCGGATCAAGGATGCGGTAGTAGGCGCGGACCAATTCCAAAGTCTCGCGCCGCATCAGCGGATCGGCCTCGTAGGTGGGGCTCGGCGTCTCGGGAGTCATGCCGCCGAGTCGCGCCTCCGCGGCGGTCGTCACCGTCGGATTCATGTCGTCGAAGAAGAACGACACCGGCACGTCGAGAACGCGGGAGAGATCGTAGAGCCGGCTGGCGCCGATGCGGTTCGCGCCGCGCTCGTACTTCTGCACCTGCTGGAAGGTCAGCCCGATCGCTTCGCCGAGCTTCTCCTGGCTCATTCCGAGCAAGGTGCGACGCAATCGCACACGAGACCCGACATGAATGTCGATGGGATTCGGCTTGTCCGACTTCGGGCGGCGCTTGCGCCCGTCGCCAATGTTGTAGTTCGTTATCACCGATTGACCACTCGCTGCAGCGTTGACCATTGATAGTTCACACCATCGTATGCGGTCAACCGCCTAAGATACTTAATATCAAATTAATTGAAATTTTGAGATTCTCGGAGTGCGACGCGTCCCGAGAAGAGAGAAAGGATTCGTTTAGGACGTTGCCGACGGGCGACGGCGCAAACGCGCGCAGCACCAAGCTAGACCCAACAGTCCGGGCAGAGCCAGCAGAAAAACAATGTCACCTATCCGCGCATAGATTGTAATCGGCAGCGCTCGCGGCAGCGGCACGTCGAGAAATCCCACCGCGTCGAGCGCCAGATGCTTGATCACGCGGCCGTAGGGATCGACGAGGCCGGAGATGCCGTTGTTCGCCGCGCGCACCAGCGGCATTCCCTCTTCGATCGCGCGCACGCGCGCGATGTTGAAATGTTGGAACGGCCCCGAGGTCAAGCCGTACCAGGCATCGTTGGTGAGATTGAGCAGCCATTGCGGCCGATCCGCCGGATCGACGACGGCGCCGGGAAAGATCACCTCGTAGCAGATCAGCGGCGACACCGGCGGCAGGCCGGGAAGATGCAGGGTGCGCGGCCCGGGGCCGGGGGTGAAGTCGAGGGTGCCCGGCGTGATCTTGTCCATCGGCAGCACGCCGCGCAGCGGCACGTACTCGCCGAACGGCACCAGATGCGCCTTGTCGTAGGTGGCGAGGATCGCGCCGGCGTGATCGAGGGCCACCATGCTGTTCCAGACATGCTCCGGCCGGGCTGGGCGGCGGCTCGGTGCGATCGCTGCCGATCAGCGCCAGTCCGCCGGGCGGAATCACCGCGGCGATCATGTTGCGGGCGGCGGCGTCGCGGTCGAGGAATGGCGGCGCGCTCGCCTCGGGCCAGATCAGCGTGGTGATCGGCGTCTTGCTCTCGGTCGGTCCGCTGCTCAGCGCCAGATGCCGGCGGAAGGTGGCGACGCGCTCCGCCGGATCGTTCTTCAACGTCTGCTGGATCGCGGGCTGCACGATCCGGAGCTCGACGCCGGGCACGTCGCCCGGGGTCCCGGCGCCGAGCCGCGCCCAGCCGAAGCCGAGACCGGCGAGCAGCACGGCCGCGGCCGCCACCAGCGGCAGCGGCTGGCGCGCGCCGAGATCCCCCAGCGTCGCCGGCAGCATCGCCAGTGTCACCGTCAGCAGGCTCAAGCCATAGATTCCCACCACCGACGTCAGCTGCAGCATGGCGAGGCTGCCGGGGAAGGCGCCGGACCAGGCGTAGCCCACCAGGTTCCAGGGGAAGCCGGTGAGAACATGGCCGCGCAGCCACTCGGCGGCGGACCACAGCACCGCCAGCGCCAGCACCCGCGCGACGCCGCGCCAGCGCAGGCGGCGGCAGAGCAGCTGTGCCGCCAGCAGCGCGCCGCCGGTGAAGATTGCCAGCCCCGCCGGCACCCCCAGCACCGCGAAGGGCAGCAGCCACCAGAAGCGCGCGATGTCGACGAAGAGCGCGGCGGCGATCCAGTAGAGGCCGGCGACGAAGAATCCGAGGCCGAAGCTCCAGCCGAGGCAGAAAGCCTCGCGCGGCCGCTGCGTGCCGTCGAAGAGCCAGACCAGGCCGGTGAAGGAGATCAGCAGGACAGGCGTGAGGTCGACCGGCGGCAGCGCCGCCGCCGCCAGCACGCCCAGCAGGAAGGCGATGCCGTAGCGCCGGAAGCCCTGCAGCTCGGCGAGCCTGATCGCCGTGAGCTGCGCCGGGGCCACCGGCGCGGTGCCGCGGAAACCCAAGGCGGTGGGCGCCTCAGGCATGCTCCACCTCGCTGACCGGCGGTGCCGGCAGGCCCTTGAGCCGGAGCCGCTTCACCCGCCGGGGATCGGCGTCGAGCACCTCGAAGTCGAAGCCGGCGGGATGCCGGATCACCTCGCCGCGGCCGGCACGCGGCCGGCGAGCGTGGTGACCAGCCCGCCCAGCGTGTCGATGTCCTCCTCGACGTCCGGCGGCAGCAGCTTCTGCCCGGCGCGCTCCTCGCAGCGTGGCGATCGGCGTGCGCGCCTCGGCGATCAGCGTGCCGTCCGGCCGCTCGATCAGCTTCGGCGGATCGGCGGGATCGTGCTCGTCCTCGATCTCGCCGACGATCTCCTCGATCACGTCCTCGATGGTGACCAGCCCGTCGATGCCGCCGAACTCGTCGACGACCAGCGCCATGTGGATGCGCGTCAGGCGCATCTGCAGCAGCAGGTCGAGGATCGGCATGGAGGGCGCCACGAACAGCACCTTGCGCACCACCTTGCCCACCAGCACCGGCTTGCTGTCGACCGCGTAGGGCAGCAGGTCCTTGATGTGGACCATGCCCACCACGTCGTCGAGGGTCTCGCGGTAGACCGGCAGGCGGGAATGGCCGTGCTCCACCATGGACTTGATCACCTGATCAAACGGCGTCTCCGCCTCCAGCGCGACGATGTCGGCCCGCGGCACCATGACGTCGGCGGCGGTCAGGTCGCGCAGCTTCAGGATATTGGCGAGGATCGCCCGCTCCTGCGCGTCGATCGGCTCCTCGTCCTGCTCATGATGCTCCTCGATGAGCTCCTCGAGAGAGTCGCGCAGATCCTGCTCCGACGTCGATCGCCGCGCAGCTGCTTCAGCCAGTTGCGCAGGCCACGGAACGGGCCATCGGAACTCTCGTCGTTCGCCGCGCGGCGCGGTCGGCTTGCCGTTGGATGCTTCAGTCATCGCCTGCCGCCTGCCGCTCGGCATAGGGATCGGCGATGCCGAGGCGGGCCAGGACGCGGGTCTCCAACGCCTCCATCTCCCGGGCCGCGCCGGCTCCTCGTGGTCGTAGCCCAGGAGGTGCAGCACGCCGTGCACCACCAGATGGCGCAGGTGGTCGGCGAGCGGCTTGCCCTGCTCCTGCGCCTGCCGGCTCACGGTCTCGAAGGCCAGCACCACGTCCCCCATCAGGAAGGGCGCCCGCGGCGCCAGCGCGTCGTCCTCGACGGCGAAGGAGAGCACGTCGGTGGCGGCGTCGATGCGGCGCCATTGCCGGTTGAGGCGGCGGACCAGGGCGTCGTCGGCCAGCACCAGGCTGAGCTCCGCCCGCCGCTTGAGGCGCGGCTTCGCGAGCGCGACCGCCGCCTTCACCGCGGCGACGCAGAGCGCCCGTCGCCGCGACAGCTGCTCGCGCCAGCGCGGGCAGGGCTCCGCCAGCTCGATGTCGATCGCGGCGCCGCGGCCGGGCGCGGCTCGATGATTTCGGACGGTCAGTCATGGCTGGGCGGGTCCCGCCGCGCGCTCTTCCGCCGGTCGCGCTGGTCGTAGGCCTGGACGATGCGGGCGACCAGGGGATGGCGCACGATGTCGGCCTCGGTGAAGCTCACGATGGCCATGCCCTCGACACCGTTCTCCAGCGTCTCCAGCGCGTCGGCGAGGCCGGAGGTGGTGCCGCGCGGCAGGTCGATCTGGGAGAGATCGCCGGTCACCGCCATGCGCGCGCCCTCGCCCAGCCGGGTCAGGAACATCTTCATCTGCACCGGCGTGGTGTTCTGCGCCTCGTCCAGGATGACGAAGGCATGGGCGAGCGTGCGGCCGCGCATGAAGGCGAGCGGCGCGACCTCGATCTCGCCGCTGTCGAGCCGCTTCTGCACCACCTCGCCCGGCAGCATGTCGTGCAGCGCGTCGTAGAGCGGGCGCAGATAGGGATCGACCTTCTCGCGCAGGTCGCCGGGCAGGAAGCCCAGCCGCTCGCCCGCCTCGACCGCCGGGCGCGACAGGATGATGCGCTCGACCTTGCCGGACAGCAGATGGTCGACGGCGGCGGCGACCGCGAGATAGGTCTTGCCGGTGCCGGCGGGGCCGAGGCCGAACACCAGCTCGTGGGTTCTGAGCGCGCGGATGTAGGCGGCCTGGGCCGGGCTGCGGGCGGAGATGCGCCGCTTGCGCGTGCGGATCGCGCTCTCGGCGCCAAAGGCGGAGGGCTGCTCGCCGTCCCGGCTGTGCGCCAGGCGCATCGCCGCATCGACCGCCGCCGCGTCCACTTCCAGCCCGCGCTTCAAGCGCTCGTAGAGCGCGGCCAGCGCGGCGCGCGCCTGCTCCGCCCGGGCGCTCGGGCCGGTGATCGCCAGCCGATTGCCGCGCGAGACCACGGCGACGCCGAGCTGCTGCTCGATGCGGTCGAGATGGCCGTCGTGCTCGCCGAACAGCATCGGCAGCAGCGTGTTGTCGTCGAACTGCAGCTGCACGGTCTGGCTCTGCCGAGGCGCACCGGGGGCGGGAGACGGCCTCATGCGGGGATCCTCTTCGCCGACGGCAGCGCCTCGCCCGCCAGGCTGTTGGGCTCGGCGCCGACGATGCGCAGCGGCACGACCGCGCCGACAATCCGGCCGGGAGCTGGCGCGTGCACCGGCTGCAGATAGGGGCTGCGCCCGACGAGCTGGCCGGGGTGGCGGCCGGCTTGCTCGAACAGCACCGGCAGGACGCGGCCGACGAGGCTCGGTTGAAGGCGCGCTGCTGGGTGTCCAGCAGCGCCTGCAGCCGGGCCAGCCGCTCGGCCTTCACGGGCTCCGGCACCTGCTCGGTCTCGCTCGCCGCCGGCGTGCCGGGCCGCGGGCTGTATTTGAAGGAGAAGGCCTGGGCGAAGCCGACCTCCGCACCAGAGCCAGCGTCGCCTCGAAATCGGCCTCGCTCTCGCCGGGAAAGCCGACGATGAAATCCGACGACAGCGCGATGTCGGGCCGCGCCCGGCGCAGCCGCTCGACCATGCGACGATAGTCGTCGCGCCGTATGCCGGCGGTTCATCGCCGCGAGGACGCGATCGGAGCCCGACTGCACCGGCAGATGCAGGAACGGCATCAGCTCCGCCACGTCGCGATGCGCGGCGATCAGCTCGTCGTCCATGTCGCGCGGATGGGAGGTGGTGTAGCGGATGCGCGCCAGGCCCGGGATGTCCGCCAGCGCGCGGATCAGGCGGCGCGAGGCCCCAGTCGCCGCCGTCGGGCGCGGCGCCGTGATAGGCGTTGACGTTCTGGCCCGAGCAGCGTGATCTCGCGCGCGCCGTGGCCGACCAGCGGCGCGCCTCGGCGATGATGGCGGCGGCGGGCGCGAGTACTCGGCGCCGCGGGTATAGGGCACCACGCAGAAGGTGCAGAACTTGTCGCAGCCCTCCTGCACGGTGAGGAACGCGGTGACGCCCGGGGCCGCGGTCGCCTCGGGCAGGAAGTCGAATTTCGCCTCGGCGGGAAATCGGTGTCGAGCACGCCGCCGGCGGCGCGCGTCGCCGCGCGCCACCATCTCCGGCAGGCGGTGATAGGTCTGCGGCCCGAGCACGATGTCGACGTACGGCGCGCGCGCCAGGATCTCCGCGCCTTCGGCCTGCGCCACGCAGCCGGCGACCGCCAGGATCATGCGGCCGCCCGCGCGCGCTTTCGGCTCTGCAGCGACTGCAGCCGGCCGAGCTCGGAAAAGACCTTCTCCGCCGCCTTCTCGCGGATGTGGCAGGTGTTGAGGATCACCATGTCGGCGTCCTCGGCGCGTGTCCGCCGGCGCATAGCCCAGCGGCGCCAGCACGTCCGCCATGCGCGCGGAATCGTAGACGTTCATCTGGCAGCCATAGGTCTTGATGAAGAGCTTCTTGGTCAAGGCGGCGTCCGCTCGCTTCCGGTGGTTCAGCCGTCGACCGTCGCCGCGGCGCGTGCGGTGGCGGGCGCCGGCAGCACCGCCGGCACGGGATTTATGGGCTGCGGCCGCCCGGCGAGCGCCGCGGCGACGCCGGCGGACACCACGCGCCAGCAATGCTCGGCGAGCGCCTTGCGTGTCGGGAAGTTCGTCGGCACTCACGGTGGGATGGAACTCGACCGCGACGTTGACATGGCCCAGACCCAGCATGGCCCAGAGATGGGTGACCAGGTCCATGTCGCCGTACCAGGCGAAGAACGGGCGGTGGAACCGGCCGATCGGAATGCCGTCGAGGCGAAGATAGGCGATCGAGACCGGCTGCACGGTGATGGGATGCTCGAAATGCGCGCCATGCACGGCGGCGAACAGCGCGGTCTTGAACGGCAGCACGCGATTGCCGTCGTCGCTGGTGCCTTCGGGAAACAGGATCAGGTGTCGCCGGCCTTGAGGCGCTCGACGAGGACATCGCGCTGGCGATGGGTGGTGTGCGCGCGCCGGTCGACGAAGACGGTGCGCTGCAGGCGGGCGAGCCAGCCGAAAACCGGCCAGCGCGCCACCTCGCTCTTGGCGACGAAGGAGGCCTCGACCACGCCACCCAGGATCTCGATGTCGATGTAAGAGGTGTGGTTGGCGACGAAGAGGGTCGGCCGAGCGGCGAGGGCGTGCCGGTCACCGTCACTTCGAATCCGAGGATGCGGCTCGCCAGCCGGTGATAGGCGCGCGGCAGCTTCCGCGCCAGCGGCGAGCCCAGGAGCAGCAGCATCGCCTGTACCGGCATCAGGGGCAGGGTGAGGCCGAAATAGAGCGTGAGCCGCCGGAGCCGCAGCAGGAACGCGCTCATGACCAGGGCGGGAGAGGCATCACGGCGCGCTCGCCTCGCGCGTCTGCCGCTCGTAGTGCCGCGAGTATTTGTCGGTGACCAGGTCGGTCTTCACCACGATCGAGACGTCGGTGGTGTTGAACTGCTGGTCGATCACGGCGCCGTCGCCGACGAAGCCGCCGAGGCGCAGATAGCCCTTGATCAGCGGCGGCAGCTCGGCCAGCGCCCTGGCGGGATCGATGGCGCCGGCCGGCAGCCGGCGCATGTCGACATAGCGCTGCGGCAGCGCGCGCGGCCGCAGCGCCGGCGGCGCCAGATGGTGGTGGTAGAGATAGGTCAGCGGCACGGCGAGCGCGTCGGGGTCGGTGCCGGGCAGGCTGGCGCAGCCGAACATCAGGTCGATCTGGTGATGGAACACGTAGGCGGCGATGCCGCGCCACAGCAGCTGCATGGCGGGCCGGTTGCGCGCCGTCACGTCGACGCAGGAGCGGCCGAGCTCCAGGATCTCGCCGGGATAGGCGTCCATGGTGGCGATGTCGTATTCGGCGGCGGAATAGAAGCGGCCGGCGCGTGCCGCGGCGCTGCGGCGGATCAGGCGATAGGTGCCGACCACGGCTTCCGGGCCGGGGCCCCGGGCGTGGTCGATCACCAGCAGATGGTCGGCAACCTCGTCGAAGCGGTCGAAATCGCGCTGGCGCCGCGCCATCTCCGGGGTCGGCTCCGCCCCCATCTCCTCATAGAAGACGCGGTAGCGCAGCGCCTGGGCGGCGTCGACCTCGCCGGCGGTTTCCGCCAGACGCACTTCGAGGCTGCCCGAGCGGATCTCCAGCACCGGCGCGGCCTCGGACGTGGTCATCGGATTGAGCTCGGTCGTGCGCATCGACTCTGACTCACGCCCCTCGGGCGGGCGGCTGGGGAGCGCTCATTTCTCGGCGCCGTCGTCGCGCTTGCCATCGACGGGAACGGCGTAGAGCTCCAGGCGATGGTCGACGAGGCGAAATCCCAGCTCCTCCGCGACCTGGCGCTGCAGGCGCTCGATCTCCTCGTTCTTGAACTCGATCACCTGGCCGGTCTGGAGATCGATCAGATGGTCGTGATGATTGCTCGGCATCTCCTCGTAGCGGGCGCGGCCGTCGCCGAAATCGTGGCGCGCGAGGATGTTCGCCTCCTCGAACAGGCGCACGGTGCGATAGACGGTGGCGATGCTGATGCGGGGATCGATCTCGTTGGCGCGGCGATGCACCGCCTCCACATCGGGATGATCGGCGGAATCCGACAGCACGCGCGCGATGATGCGACGCTGCTCTGTCATCTTCAGGCCCTTGTCGATGCAGAGCTGCTCAAGGCGCGATGGCATCGCGGACAAACCGCCTCCTCAAAGGCCAAGCCACGCCGCCTCGACGCGATCGAGGCGGGTGAATCGGACCCCGTGACCACTCCGTTGGTGGCCCGATTCGACCGGCCGATGGACTCACCGGCCAGCATCGAACCACGCACTCGCAACCCAGTATATCCAAAAGCCCCTGACCGTCCTATGACGCCGTGCTGTCGGCGTCTAAGCCTCAGGCCGTGCCCGCTTTTCTGCCGCGGGTTCCAAGTCCGATCTCCTTCGCCAGACGCGAGCGCTGGCGGGCGTAGTTCGGCGCCACCATGGGATAATCCGGCGCCAGGCCCCAGCGTTCCCGGTACTGCTCGGGGGTCATGTTATAGGCGGTCTTGAGATGACGCTTCAGCATCTTGAGCTTCTTGCCATCCTCCAGACAGATAATGTAGTCGGGATGGATCGATTTCTTCACGGGCACCGCCGGCTCCGGCCGCTCGGCGGCCTGAGCGGGGCCTTTGCCAACACCCGCAAGAGATTGATAAACTTGGCTGATAAGCTGCGGCAGGTCGCCTGCGGCGATCGTATTGTTGGATACATGCGCCGCCACGATCTCGGTGGTGAGCGCGAGCAGGTCCTTAGTGTTCGCGTTATCGGACATCTGGTCTTTCCTTCGGGATCTCGACAACAAATATGGCTTTTGCTGCCGCCAAAACAATAATCCGCGCTTTCACAACTGCGCGGTTCTGAAGGTCAGTAGAGATAACGGCTGTTGCTTCAAATTGAAACCGAAACCTGCATGCCCTGCAGTGAGGGCTTCCTTGCGCCGAGGTCAGGGCGGGTCGGTCTCCGACGCGAGCTCCCGGCGCAGCAGATGGGCGTCCATCAGGCTGCCGTCCGGCCGCCGATAATAGCCGACGCGGCGCCCGGCACGTGTAAATCCAAGGCTTTCATAGAGGCTTAGTGCCGGCTCGTTGTCGGCGGCGACCTCGAGGGTGATCGTCCGCACCTTTCGGACGCGGGCACGGGCGAAGAGATCGGCGAGGAGGGCGCGGGCCGCCCCGTGCCGCCGCACTTCCGGCACAATACCGAGAGTAATGATCTCTCCCGCCGGGCTCGCCAGCAGGTCGAACAGGAACCCCACCGGCTGCTGCCGGGAATCTCGCGACCGCCACGACCCAGCGCCCACTGGCGCCCCCCATGGCGAGCACGCCGGCGAAATCCTGCCCATCCCAATTCTCGCCGGGAAAGCAGCGCGCATGAAGCGCCGCCACCTCGCCGAGCGCGCTCGAGGGCACCGGCAGGATGCGCCAGCGGGTCACGACACCGGGGCTCCCTTGGGAAGCGTCGTATCGGGGGCGCGCAGATAGATCGGCTCGAGCCGTGGAACGGCCTCGCCGGGCCGCCAGCGCCGAAGCGCGAGGCTGGCGAGATCTCCGGCATCGACTAGGCCTGATCCCGGCGCCCGGACGAGATCGCGGCCGGCCGCCGCCGCGGTGAGGCGTCCGGCGCCGTCGCCGGCCAGCACGAGCGGGCCGGCGGGAAGCCACGCGGACCACGCCACCGGCGCCACCAGGGCGCCCTCCGCAAGCGGCGCTCCCGCAGCGTCGAAGGCCTGGAGATAAAGTTCCTCGCGACGGCTCTCGATCGCCACCACCAGAGCCCGGCCGGCGCGGAGTTCCGTCGGCGTGCCGGCCGCTACCGCCTCGAAGCTGGTGAGGCCCAGAACCGGGCGCCCGCTGGCCAGTCCCAACCCCTCGGCGGTGGCGATGCCGATGCGCACACCGGTGAAGGCGCCGGGCCCGAGAGTGACCGCGATGAGGTCGAGGTCCTCGAAGCCGAGATTGGCGCGCGCCATCACGGCCTCGATCATCGGCACCAGCCGCTCAGCCTGGCCCGTGCTCATTGTCTCGCTCTCCCGCGCGAGCAGGCGATCCCCGTTACGCACCGCGGCGGAGCAGGCGCTGCCGGAGCTGTCGAAGGCCAGGACTCTCATCACCGCACGCTTTTTCGTCCCCCCTGAATTCGGGCGCATGGTAGGAATTGCCAGCTTCGTCAGACTGTCCACGTTTCGCAACCACCGATGTCGTTGATCGAGATCCGGGCCGAGACCCACTCCGTGCGGCTCGATATCGCCTATGCCAGCGGGCAGAACGTCACCGGCAAGCCGATCTACGCGCGGCCCGACTGCTATCTCCATGGCGACGCCGCCGACCGGCTCCGGCGCGCGGTGGATCTCGCGCGTCCCCTCGGCCTCACGCTCAAGATCTTCGATGCCTTCCGCCCGTCGGAGGCGCAATGGAAGCTCTGGGAATTCCGGCCCGACCCCGAGTTCGTCGCCGATCCGCGCCGGGGCTCGCCGCACTCCCGCGGCGTCGCGGTGGATCTGACGCTGGCCGATGCCCACGGCAGCGAGCTCGACATGGGCACCGGCTTCGATGCCTTCACGCCGCTCTCCCATCATGCCAGCACCGAGGTCTCTGTGGCGGCGCAACGCAACCGCCTGCTGCTCCTTGGCCTGATGACCGCCGCCGGCTGGGATTTCTACCGCGATGGAATGGTGGCACTATCAGCTCTTCGACGCCGGCCTCTATCCGCTGCTGAGCGACGCGGATCTGCCGGTCTCGATGATGCACGGAGGCTGAGCGCAAAAGAAATCGCCGCATCCACGCGGACGCGGCGATATCTGCGAAGCGGCGGGCGCGCCTAGATCGCGCGGACTTCCTGCACTTCCGGGCACGTAGTGGCGCAGCATGTTCTCGATGCCCGTCTTGAGCGTCGCGGTCGAGCTCGGGCAGCCCGAGCACGAGCCCTGCATGTGCAGATAGACGACGCCGTCCTCGAAGCCCTGGAAGATGATGTCGCCGCCGTCCTGGGCCACCGCGGGACGCACGCGGGTCTCGAGCAGCTCCTTGATCTGCGCCACCAGCTCGTCGTCGTCCTCGCCGGTCTCGGCGGCGGGCGCGTCGCTCAGCACCACCGGATGGCCGGCGGTGAAATGCTCCATGATGGCGCCCAGCACCGTCGGCTTCAGCTGCAGCCAGTCGAGGGCGGCGGTCCTTGCTCACGGTGATGAAGTCGGCGCCGAGGAACACGCCGGTGACGCCCTCGAGCGCGAACAGGCGCTCGGCCAGCGGCGAGCGGCCGGCCTCGGCGGCGGCGGTGAAGTTCGCCGTGCCGCTTCCCATCACCGCGCGGCCCGGCAGGAACTTGAGGGTCGCCGGGTTGGGCGTGGGCTCGGTCTGGATGAACATGAAGGAGGCTCCGGCGGCTGCGACGGGATGTGCTGTTGCGCCACAACCTTGGGTCTCCGGCCCGGCAAGTCAACCCTTTAGCCAGTGTGGTCAATGCTGGCATGCCGGCGCCGGGCTTGCGGCCGGGGATCGCTTGCGGAACAAATGGCGCCATGACGGTGATGCCAATCCAGGGAGAGGGATCCGTGGCCGACAGCCGCGGCGCAGCGCGCCGTGCCGGTGGTGGATTGGCTCATCAACGCGGCGCGCGAGACAAGGAGCGTGATCGACTTCTTCGCCGCCATCTGCGAGCGCATCGTCGCGGCGGGGATCGACCTGGAGCGCTCGCACCATCCACATGCGGATGCTGCATCCGGAGATCCGCGGCTACACCCTGCTGTGGCGCGCCGGCAAGGGCGCCGAGGTCACGCCGCGCTATCACGGCATCGAGAACCTGCCGACCTACACCAACAGCCCGATCTACTGGATCTACGGCGGCGCCGAGCGGTTTCGCCGCCACCTCGAGAGCCCGGACGTGATGCTGGACTTCGCCGTGCTGGCGGAGCTCAAGGCGGAAGCCTTCACCGACTATGTGGCGCAGCGGCTGCCGTTCACCGACGGCAGCAATCACGGCATCACCTGGGCCACCATGCGCACCGGCGGTTTCACCGACGAGGACATTGCCTTCTTCGATGTCGCTGGCGCCGCATCTGGGCGTGATCTTCGAGGCCCGCGCGATGCATCACATCGCCGAGACGCTGCTCTCGGTCTATCTCGGGCCCGATGCGGGATCGCGCGTGCTCAAGGGCGAGGTCACCCGCGGCAGCGGCCAGGTGATCGAGGCGGCGATCCTCTTCGCTGACATGCGCGGCTTCACGCTGGTCTCGGAGGCGCTGCGCGGCGACGAGGTGATCAAGCTCCTGAACGAGTACTTCGAGGCGGTGATCGCGCCGGTGGAGGATCACGGCGGCCAAGTGCTGAAGCTGATCGGCGACGGCATGCTGGCGATCTTTCCGCTGCACGCCGGCGGCGCGCGGCCGGCCTGCCTCGCCGCCTATAGCGCCGCCAAGGCGGCCTTCGCCAATCTCGCCGAGATGAACCGTCGCCGCCGCGCGGCCGGCGAGGTCACCGTGCGCATCGGCATCACGTTCCATCTGGGCCCGGTAATCTACGGCAACATCGGCGGCGCCAGCCGGCTCGACTTCACCGTGATCGGGCCGGCAGTCAATCTGGTGAGCCGGATGCAGCGGCTCTGCCGCGACTTCGGCAAGGGGATGCTGCTGTCGGCGGCTTTCGCCGCGGAGGCGGGCCTGCCGGTGCTGTCGCTCGGCCACCACGCGCTCCGCGGCATGCGCGAGCCGCCGGAAGTCTTCGCGCTGCCGCTCGCCGAGGATCCCTACTACGAGGCCGAGGATGCCTCAGAGAATTAGGTAACGGCGCCGATCTGCTCCGGCGTGAGGTTGCCGGGCACCAGCGTCACCGGCACGCGAAGCTTCACCGCGAGCTTGCCGGTGAGCGCGGTCACCAGCGGCCCCGGCCCTTCGGGGCCGGTGCCGCCGCCAGCACCAGGATCGAGATGCTGGGCTCCTCCTCGATGCAGCGCCAGCAGCTCGTCGCGCCGCCGGCCCTCGCGGATATAGACGATCGGCAGCGAGCCGCGAGGTCTCCAGCACCTCGCTCGAGAGCTTGCTGCAGGAGCTGCTCCGCCTCCTCGCGCCGCTCCTCGCGCATCAGGGATCTCGACCGCCATCCATTGCTGCAGGTCGCTGGGCTCGATGACGTAGAGCAGCGCCACGCGGCCGCCGGTGCGGCGCGCGCGCAGCGCCGCGTAGCGCAGCGCCACCCGCATCTCCGCGCTGTCGTCGACCACCACCAGGAAGATGCGCTGGGGCGGGCGCTTTGCGGGCATCGCTCATCGGCGGAGCCTCTCAGGCATTCCGGAACGGCAGGCTCGCCAGCCATCCTGCCATCGCCGCCAAGACGACGGCAACCAGGCCGTAGGCGAGCGCCGTAGCGATCGGCGAAGTCGTGCACCTCGGCGTCGATGCCGCTTTCGGAGATGACCAGCGGCGTGGTCTGGCCGCTCACCACGGCGTTGTCGCGCACCAGGAACACCTGGACGGAGATAGGTCCCGGTCGGCACGTTGGCGGGGAAAGTCATGGCGGTGCGGAACAGCCGGTCGCCGAGAAAGCTGCACCTGGCCCGCGCGTCGGCAGTAGAGCCGCCGCGCGCTCCGCGTTGCGGATGAGCGCGGTGCGGAAATCCGCGGTCTCCTGCGGGCGACGAGCCTGCGCTCGGTAGTCGAGGCGCAGATTGGTCGAGGCCGATCTGATGCAGCTGGCGCACCGCCGGCGGCGCGATCTCCTCGAGCGGCGGCTGCTGGCGACGCTGTAGTAGCTGGGCGCGCTGAGGAAGGTCAGCCTGGCGCGTGTTGACCCAGACGCCGGCGACCTTGCTCTTGTGCCGCACCACGATGTCGCGCTCGGGCCCGCGCACCACGACGATCACGTCGCCGCGGCCGTCGGTGGCGCCGAACAGCACCACGCTGGTGCCGGTGAAGCCGGTGGTGATCGCGACGAGATGGCTGGTGAGATCGGCGACCAGCGCCTGCGCTCGCGCGGCGGGCGCCGCGGCGCAGAGCGGCCAGGCACAGCCGACAGGGCAGGAGCAGCGCGGCGCGGACATGCCGCCTCACGATCCCACCATGGCAACAGAGTAGAGATCCTCCGGCCTGACGCCGAGGTCGCGGGCGAGCTTCACCGCCACCCCCAGCACCATGAGCGCCAGCAGCGCGCGCAGCTGCTCGCCGCGGAGCTTGGTGCCGAAGCGGGTGCCGAACTGCGCGCCGATGCACGCCGCCGACCAGCAGCATCAGCGCCAGCACCACGTCCACCGTGCCGTTCTCGACCGCCTGCAGCACGGTGACGTTGGCGGCGACGAAGATGATCTGGAACAGCGAGGTGCCGGGCACCACCGCGGTCGGCATGCCGAGCATGTAGATCATCGCCGGCACCATGACGAAGCCGCCGCCGACGCCCATGACCGCCGACAGGATGCCGACGAAGAAGCCCGAGCCCCACCGGCACGAGCGCGCTGATATAGAGCTTGGAGCGGCGGAAGCGCATCTTGAGCGGCAGGCCGTGCAGCCAGATGTGCTGATGCAGCTTGCGCCGCCCGGCGCCCGGCCGGCGCCGGCGCAGGATGGCCCGCGTGCTCTCGACCAGCATCAGCGCTGCCGAGGACGCCCAGCAGCACCACGTAGCAGAGGCTGATCACCAGCTCGACCTGGCCGAGGCGGCGCAGCAGCGCGAACAGCCAGACGCCGAGGCCGGAGCCGGCGAAGCCGCCGACCAGCAGCACGAAGCCCATGTGGAAATCGACGTTGCCGCGCCGCCAATGGGCGAGCACGCCGGAGACCGAGGCGCCCACCAGCTGGTTGGCCGAGGAGGCGACCGCCACCGCCGGCGGCATGCCGATGAAGATCAGGAGCGGCGTCAGCAGAAAGCCGCCGCCGACGCCGAACACGCCGGAGAGAAAGCCCACGGCACCGCCCAATCCCAGGAGGACAAAGACGTCCACGGAGAGAGCGGCGATCGGCAGATAAATGTCCATGGGATCCGCAACAACCGGGCCACGCGCGGCCCCGGATCGGCGGCGGCGCCCGGGCGCACCTTACATCCGCCGCTCAGCCCCGGAAAAGCGGTTTCGGCCCTGATTCTTGGGTCATTTGCAGGAGCGGGGCGCTGCCTCCCCTCAGGGCCGGAGCAACCCCGTGATGTCGAAGACCTCGCGCAGATGCGGGGCGGCGATCGCGTGGGCGCGCTCGGTGCCGCGGCGGAGGATCTGGTCGATATATTGGGGATCCGCCAGCAGCCGGCGCATCTCGCCGCCGATGCGGCCGAGCACGGAGACCGCGAGGTCGGAAAGCGTCTCCTTGAAGCGCGAGAAGGGCGCGCCGGCGAATTCCGCCACCGTCGCCTCCAGGCTCTTGTCGGCGAGCGCCGCGTAGATGCCGAGGAGATTGGCGGCCTCGGGCCGCGCCTCGCACTCCGCGACCGTCGCCGGCATCGGCATCGGGTCGGTCTTCGCCTTGCGCACCTTCTGGCGGATGGTGTCGGCGTCGTCGGTCATGTTGATGCGGGAATAGTCCGAGGCGTCGCTCTTCGACATCTTCTTGGTGCCGTCGCGCAGACTCATCACGCGGGTCGCGGCGCCGAAGATCTGCGGCTCCGGCAGCGGGAAGAACTCGATCTCGTAGCGCCGGTTGAAGGCGCCGGCGATGTCGCGGGCGAGCTCCAGGTGCTGCTTCTGGTCCTCGCCCACCGGCACGTGGGTCGCCTTGTAGAGGAGGATGTCGGCGGCCATCAGCACGGGATAGGCGTAGAGGCCGAGGCCGGCGTTGTCGCGCTGCTTGCCCGCCTTCTCCTTGAACTGGGTCATGCGGTTGAGCCAGCCGAGCGGCGTCAGGCAGCCGAGGAGCCAGGCGAGCTCGGCATGGGCGGGAACCGTGCTCTGGTTGAAGATGATGCAGCGCTCGGGATCGATGCCGGCGGCGATATAGGCGGCGGTCACCTCCCGCGTCTGCCCGCGCAGCTCGTTGGGATCCTGCGGCAAGGTCAGCGCATGCATGTCGACGATGCAGAAGATGCAGTCGTAGTCGCCCTGGAGGGCGACCCAGTTGCGGATCGCGCCGAGATAGTTGCCGAGGTGCAGATTGCCGGTGGGCTGGATGCCCGAGAAGATGCGATTCATGAGATCCGTCCGGGTTGGAAGCGGAGGAGGGGAAAGGGCGCGTCGTTATCGCGGATGGGGGCTGAGGGGGTCAAGCCGCCCGACGCCGCAGCCGCCGCAGCACCTCGCGCCAGTCGGCGGCGCCGGCAAGGAGCGCCAGCGCGGCGAAGCCCGCGAGCCCCGCCGCCACCAGCACCACCAGAGCGGTGAGACGCTCGGCGAAGACGCCGGCGAGGGGCGTCGCCAAAGCGCGCTGCAGCGCCAGCAGCAGCAGGCCCATGCCGAGCGCCGCCGCGGCGATCCGCGGGATGCTGCGGCGCGCGCGGCCGTCGAGCACGAAATGCCCGCGCCGGATCAGCATCGTCAGCAGCCCCAGCGCATTGACCCAGCCCGCGATCGAGGTCGCCATGGCGATGCCGACATGGGCGAGCGGCAGCACGAAGCCCAGGAGAAAGGTGCAGGCGGCATTCACCGCCATGGCGAGCGCCGCGATCTTCACCGGAGTGGCCGTGTCGTGGCGGGCGAAGAAGCCGGGCGCCAGGATCTTGATCAGGACGAAGGCGGGAAGTCCCGCCGCGTAGGCGGCGAGCGCCGGCGTCACCGCGGCGGTCTCTCGCGGCCCGAAGGCGCCGCGCTGGAACAGCGTCGCCAGCATGGGATGCGCGAGGGTGCCGAGGGCCACCGCCGCCGGCAGCGTCAGCAGCAATGCCAGCTCCAGGCCGCGATTCTGGGTGTGGATGGCGCCCGCCACGTCGCCGGTGCGCACCTGGCGCGAGAGCGACGGCAGGATCGCGGTGCCGACCGCGATCCCCACCAGGGCCAGCGGCAGCTGGTTCAGCCGGTCGGCGTAGTTGAGATAGGCGACCGCGCCGGTCGGCAGCAGCGAGGCGATCGCGGTGGAGACCACCAGGTTGAGCTGCGTGACGCCGGCGCCGAAGATGCCGGGTATCATCAGTTTGAGGAGCCGCTTCACCTCGGGCGTCAGGCGCGGCCGCGGCAATCCCAGCGCCATGCCGGCCCGCGCAGCACGACACCATCAGCCACAGGAACTGCGCGAAGCCCGCCGCCGTCACCGCCCAGGCGAGCGCCTGGCCGCTCACCGGCCGCACGAAGACCAGGGCGCCGATCAGGAAGATGTTGAGAAGCATCGGCGTCGCCGCCACCGCGGCGAAGCGCTCGAGCGAATTGAGGATGCCGCCCTGCAGCGAGACCAGGGAGATGTAGAGCAGGTAAGGAAAGGTGATGCGCGTCAGCGCCACGGTGAGCTCGAATTTCTGCGGCTCCTCGGCGAAGCCTGGCGCGATCACATGGACGAGGGCCGGCGCGAAGATCTCGGCGGCGACCACCATGACCAGCAGCGCCGCCAGCAGTACCGCGAGCGTGTCCTCGGCGAAGCGCTTCGCCGCCGCGCGGCCGTGCTCGGCGATGGTGCCGGCGAAGAGCGGCACGAAGGCGGCGTTGAAGGCGCCCTCGGCGAAGAGGCTGCGGAACAGGTTGGGGAGCCGGAGCGCCACGAAGAACGCGTCCGCCACCGGACCGGCGCCAAGAAAATTCGCGGTCAGGACCTCGCGCACGAAGCCCATCACCCGGCTCACCAGGGTATAGAAGCCGACGGTGGCGGCCGAGCGCAGCAATGCCATGGCGCTCGCTTCTAGAGCATTTTCCGTCGAAGTGGAAACCGCTTCCGCGTCGACGTGGCTCGACTTGGCCTGTGATGCCGCTCGTGCCTCACGGCGGCTGCCGGCTGGTCGAGGGCGCGCCTGGCGGGGACGCCGGGAAGAGTCCGGCACGCGGCATGAATTGGGGATTGCCTGGGTAGCCGTTCAGGATGAGCAGCATGTCCACGCACTCGCCGTCGCTTGCCAGCGGAAAGTAGATGCGCTCGGTGTCGATGAAATCTGCGGCCGGGATGCGGCATCGGGAAGCGATCGTAGACCGGCGCCTTCCGCTCCACGGCCTGGCGCATGTTCTCGATGATGCGATCGCGCAGCTCCGGCAGCACCGCGTCCTCGACGTATTTTCCGGTGATCTCGCGGCCGGCGACGACGGTCTGCGTGGTCCCCACCAGGCGGAAGCGGAAGCGCAGCTGCCCGGCCTCGCGCAGCACCTCGGCAAGATTGACGAGATTGAGCACGTTGCGGAGATCGACGGGATCGATGTGCTGGCGCCCCGGCAGCCGATTCGGCGCCGCTGCCTTGCGCAGATAGTCCCGGACCCAGGCGAAGCAGGGATGCAGCTTTTCGTAATCGGGGTCCGGCATGGGCACTCTCTCAGCGCCCTGCCGTCGGCGACTGCGGCATCATTTCCGCAGGATAGCTATCGCCCGCGGCACCCGCTTCAATAGCGGACATCGTTTCGAGATCCCTAATACTCCAGGAACTTGCTCGGTCGGGTTGTCTATTTCTTTATCGACTCTACGCCTGCTGAGAGATCCCGCAAGCATTACCGCGAGAATTCGAGGGCAAGGTTCGGAACGCGGAGCGGGGCCGGGACAGCGAAAGTCGCCCTACCCGTCTTCTGCAACTCCCGGAGCCCTCTGATGGCACAGCTCTCTATTTTGTCGCTTCCGGCGCGCTTTCAGCGCCTCGCCTGGTCCAACCTGGCGGCGCAATCCGCTGAGCAGATCGGCCTCGCGGCGGCGCCGATGGTGGCGGTGCTGGCGTTCGGCGCCGGGCCCGGGCAGACCGGCCTGCTCGCCGCCGCCCAGACCCTGCCGTTCCTGCTGCTGTCGTTTCCCGCCGGCGTCCTTGCGGACCGCACGCCGCGCCGACGGCTGATGGCTCTCGCCGAGGCGGCGCGCATGGTGGCGCTGCTGGTGCTCCCCCTGCTGGCACTCATGGGCTGGCTTTCGGTTCCCGCCCTCGCCGTCCTCGGCTTTGCCGCCGCCACGGGAACCGTGGCCTTCAGCGTCGCGGCGCCGGCCCTCGTTCCCGCCCTGGTGCCGCGGGAGGCGCTCGCCGCGGCGAATGGCCGTCTCGAGCTCGCCCGCAGCCTCGCCTTCGCCGGCGGCCCGGCGCTCGCCGGCGCGCTGGTGGGCTGGGCCGGCACCTCGCCCGCGTTTCTGCTCGCGGGCGGGCTCTCGGGGGTCGCGGTGCTGCTGCTGATCGGCATTCCCGAGCCGCCGCGGCCGGCGCTGCCGCCGCGCCATCTGCTGCTGGATCTGCAGGAAGGCACTGGCTTCGCCTGGAGCCATCGCCTGCTGCGGCCGATCCTGCTGACCGGCGTGGCGTGGAATCTGTCGTGGTTCGTCCTGCAGGCGGCCTATGTGCCCTATGCCGTGCAGGTCCTCGGCCTCACCGCGTCAGGCGTGGGAATCACGCTCGCCGGCTTTGGTGTCGGGATGGTGACAGGGGCGGTACTGGCGCGGCGCATCACCGCGCGGCTCAGCTTCGGCATGACGGTGGCGATGGGGCCGCTGACATCGGTGGCCGCCGCGGTCCTGATGACGGTGACGATCTGGCTGCCGTCACCGGTCCTGATGGGCGCCGCGTTCTTCCTGTTCGGCGCCGGTCCCATCCTCTGGACCATCAGCCAGACGACGCTGCGCCAGACGGTGACGCCGGCGGCGATGCTGGGGCGTGTCTCGGCGTTGTTCCTGATGGCGCTCACCGGCGCGCGCCCGATCGGCGCGGCGGTCGGCGCCGCCGTCGGCGCCGGCTACGGTCCGCAGAGTTGCATCCTCCTTGCCGCCGCCGGCTTCCTGGTGCAGGCGGGGATCATTCTCTGCTCGCCGGTGCCTCGCCTCGCGCGGTTGCCCGCCGTCGCCTGATGCAACGGCGCTTGTCAGAGGCGGGCGCACGGCCTTAGCTAGCGAGGCGAATGCTGGCTGAGGGAGTGCCAAATGGCGGAGACGAAGATCGGCGTGGTCGGTTGCGGCGGCCGCATGGGGCGCGCGCTGGTGGGGGAAATCCTGGCCGCCGGCAGCCGCATCGCCGGTGGCAGCGAGGTGCCCGGGAGCCCGCTCCTCGGCCAGGACGTGGGCACGCTTGCCGGCGTGGGATCGCTCGGTCTCAAGGTGGTCGCCGATCCCGCGAGCGTCTTTCAGGCATCCGACGTGGTGCTGGATTTCACCCTGGCCGCCGCCAGCACCGCCCATGCGAAGCTCGCCGCCGAGACCGGGCGCGCCCTCGTGCTGGGCACCACCGGCCTCGATCGCGCCCAGGGCGATGCCGTGCGCGCGGCCGCCAAGCGCGCGCCCATCCTGTGGGCGGCGAATTTCAGCCTCGGCGTCAATCTGCTGCTGAGCCTGGTGGAGGACGCGGCGCGGCGCCTCGGCGAGGACTACGACATCGAGGTGCTGGAGATGCATCACCGGCACAAGGTCGACGCGCCCTCCGGCACCGCGCTGGCGCTGGGCGAGGCGGCGGCACGCGGCCGCGGCATCGATCTCGCGGCGCGCAGTCAGCGCGTGCGCGACGGTCACACCGGCGCGCGGCGGCCGGGCGACATCGGCTTCGCGACCTTGCGCGGCGGCGACGTCGCTGGCGAGCACAGCGTGATCTTCGCCAGCACCGGCGAGCGCCTCGAGCTCACGCACCGCGCGACCACCCGCCTCGTCTTCGCCCGCGGCGCCGTGCACGCGGCACGCTGGCTCGCCGGCAAGCCGCCGGGCCTCTACGACATGAAGGACGTGCTGGACCTCAAACGCTAAGTGGGGTCGTCACCGCGTCGCGGGATTGATGTGCAGGCGCCAGCGGACGAGGGCTTCCTTGAGGGCCATCGCCAGGGTCTTGCGCTCGTTGGGCGCGAGAAAGCCGCCGAGCACCAGCTCGCGGCCGTGCGAGGTCAGCACCAGGCGATTGGTTTCTTCCTGCTCCTCGAAGACGACGCGCAGCCAATAGGGCTGGAATTGCCAGCGCCGGCGCTCGCCGCGCAGGCCCACGCGCTCCACCGTCAGCGTATCCTCGGTGAGGCGCACCCACTCATGCATGCGGGCGCTGCGGTAGCTGGCGCGGAACGCGAGATAGACCAGCAGCACGTCGAGGCCGAAATAGCCGAAGATCGGCCAAGCGCCCGCCAGGACGAAAGTGACGCCGGCGGCGAAGCTGGTCGCGCCGAGCACCAGCATCAGCAGGAGAAATCCCTGGGGCGGCAGGCTGCGATGGGGATAGATCACCGCGTCGAAGAACACGGCCGCGGCCTGGATATCCGGGGGCGTCGGGCCATCCATGGCGCAAACCTTAAGGGGTGCGCGCGTGGAGGTAAAGCGGCGGCGGATTCTTTTTCGCACGCGGCGCGGGGCGAGTTTTCCACAGTCATGCGACGCCGCGCCGTCGAGACCCAGCAGTCCTTGCTTCTCCCGCAGCGGCGGTGGCGATAGGATCGCGGCCATGAAACCGGGGGACGTCGAGGAATTCTTCCGCCGCCTGGCGGCCGAGCGTCCGAATCCCCGCGGCGAGCTCGAATATCTCAGCCCCTATACGCTGCTGGTGGCGGTGGTGCTCTCGGCACAGGCGACGGACGCCAGCGTCAACAAGGCAACCCCCGCGCTCTTCGCCGTCGCCGACACGCCGGAGAAAATGGTGCGGCTGGGCGAGGCACGCCTGCAGGACTTCATCAAGACCATCGGCCTCTATCGCACCAAGGCGAAGAACGTCATCCGGCTGAGCGAGATGCTGATCAGCGAGCACGGCGGCGAGGTGCCGAAGACGCGGGACGCGCTGCAGACGCTGCCGGGTGTCGGACGCAAGACCGCCAACGTGGTGCTCAACATCGCCTTCGCCGAGCCCACCATCGCCGTCGACACGCACATCTTCCGGGTCGGCAATCGCACCGGCCTGGCGCCGGGCAAGACGCCGGACGAGGTGGAGGCGCGCTTGGAGAAGGTGGTGCCGGCGCATTACAAGCTCCACGCCCATCACTGGCTGATCCTGCACGGCCGCTACGTCTGTATGGCGCGGAAGCCCAATTGCCCGAGCTGCGTGGTGGCCGATCTCTGCGCCTTCAAGGGCAAGACGACCTTGGACGGAGTATCGGCTCCGAAGGCGAAGCGCCGGACAACGCAGAAGCAAGCGCCGCGCCCGATGCGCAAGCCTGCCAAGCGTGCGACGCGTAAACGCGATGTATCGCGCTAAAGTTGGCACATACCCTCCTCCATCACCTTCCATCTTCTCTCTTAGATACTTCCAGAGCTTCCCTTCTTCTATCCATCTCCGGACGCGCGGCGATCAGTCGACGGGCGGCTCAGCCAGAATCTTGGTGTCGCAGCTGCGGGCGCGAACTCCCAGGCCAGCAGCAGGATCGCTCACCAGGATGAAGCGCGCGCCTCGATGCGGCCGCTGCGCGTCCTAGGACGCGCCAGCCCGATCCGCCGGGCCGGCCGCCGGCGAAGCGGGGTCGTGGTGGCGCTCGCCTTCCCCCACCGAGGTGCCCTTGATGTTGTCGTCCTTGCTGTCCCAGAGCTGCTCGTGCTGCTGGCGAGTCCTCGTGAGCGCACCTTGAACGTCCCGCGCCGCTCCGCGGTCGTCGACGCGCGATGCGGCCGGGCCGCGCCGACACGATGACCCGGTCGGCGAGCGTGATCGCCTCGCCGAGGTCGTGCGTTACGAACATCACGGTCATGCGTCGCTGCCGCGTCAGGTGCTGCAGCTGATCGCAGCATCAGCAGCTTGAGCTGCGCGTCGAGCGCGCCGAAGGCTCGTCCATCAGCAGCGTCTCGGGCTCGTAGATGAGCGTCCGCGCCAGCGCCACGCGCTTGCGCATGCCGCCGGAGAGCTCCGCCGGGTAGTGGTTCTCGAAACCCCTGAGCCCCACCAGGTCCATGATCTGCGCCACCCGCTCCGTCCGCCTCGCCTCGCGGCACGGCGCCGCACTCATCTCGAGGGCGATGCCGATGTTGTCTGCGGCGCTGCGCCAGGGCAGCAGCGTGTCCTTCTGCGTCAGATAGCCGACGCGCGATTGAGCGCCGGTCTACTTCGCCGCCGTCATAGAGCACGCGCCCTCGCTCGGCGCAGCAGCCCCGCCACGATATTGAGCATCGTCGACTTGCCGCAGCCGCTCGGTCCCACCAGCGCCACTAACTCCTGCGGCCTCACCTCGAGATCGACGAGACGCAAGCGCCTCTTATCTCGGTGCCGCGCGCCTTGGAATTTCTTTCCCGCGCCGAGGAGGCGGATCTTCGCCTCGCGCGGCGTTACTCGTCACTCCGCCGCATGTCGCCACCGCATATACTCGCCGCTCGTATCCGCGTGGCGGTCTCGCTGAGTCAGCTAGTCCCGATCGCCATCAGGATGAGCAGCACCGCATAGAGCGAGGTCATGTCGAACTGCTCCGCGGCCTCGCTGAGCAGGTATCCGAGCCCTCCCGCGTCGCCAGCAGCTCGCCGTGACGGCGCCACCAGCGCGTAGGGCAGCGCGATCTTGATGCCGCCCACGATCCAAACCTCGCGGCCGGCGCCACCACCTTGCGGAAGATCTCCCATCTCCGGCGCCCATAGCTGATGGAGACAGGTCCTGGTCGATGCGTCGGCGCCGGCGAAGGTGTTGAAGAACAGCAGGAGAATTTGGCGCAGGCGCGGATGCCGGGCGACCAGTCCGGCGTAGCAGCTCGATTGCGAGACGCTGATAACGCCGCGGTCGTGGGTCTCCGCATAGGCGACGCGATATCTGCCGGCGCTGCGATAGAGGAAGAGATCGAGAACGCAATCGGCGCCGCGATATTGCCAGATCTCCGCCGGCGCCTCGTGGCGTCGGAAGTCGGGCTCGCCGAGGAGACGCCGCAGCTCCGCTTCGCCGAGGCCGTTCAGCTGCTTGAACTCGACCCCGGCCGCCGGCGGCGGAGCGACCGCCACTGCCAGCGAGACCGGGGCGTCCTTGGGGAGCGGGGCGGAGAGCTGGCTCGACGCGGGCGGGACGGCACAGGCGGCAAGGAGGGCGGCGCTTGCCACCGCAACCAAAGCGCGGAGCCGGCCACAAGCACGGCCGCTCACCGCTCTCACCGCTGCTCCTCGACCGCTTCTCGGTCCGAGGCTCTCCATCGCCCCTCACTCTCGCGGCCGCCGCGGTTCCGCGGCGTCGCGTCGCCCCTTCTTTTAATTCGACGAGGGTGTCCTCGTCGGGTCCTATTCGACGAGGTCGCCCTCGTTCGGAGTCTCGATCAGCATCCGCGTCTCGACCGGCTGGGTCGGCGGCGGCTCGTTTAGGGTCGGCTGCGCCTGCACGTCGCCGGAAATCTGGCCACCGCACTCGATCTCCACCTGGCCATAGCGCACGGTGCCGGTGACCCGCCCGCTGGCGCGGATCAGCAGCCGGCGGCGCACATGCAGCACGCCCTCGAAGCGGCCGCGGATCTCCGCGTCCTCGATCGAGGCGGAGCCCTTGAAGACGCCGCTCTCGGAGATCTCGATGTCGCGGCAGTTGGCGAGATTCGCCTCGACGCTGCCTTCCACCACCAGCCGGTCGCAAGAGGTGATCTCGCCGGAGAGCGAGATCTCACGGCCGACGATGAGCTTGCGGGTTTCCGCCTCGCGCTTGAGCACGATCGGCGCCGCTGCCGGCGCGGCTTCCATGCGCCGCGGTATCGCCTCGACGCCCGAGCGCGATCCTTCGGGCGCCGGTCGCGGCGGCAGCACCGGCGGCCGCATCGGTCCCGCCGCCGCGGCCCGCACGCCGGGCTTCACCGGGAGCTCGAGCGTCTCGGCATCGTCGGGCAGGCTGGTCTGCAGGTCGTCGGAGGATTTTCTGCGTCGGAACATGAGTTCACCTTGCTGGTCCGGTTCTCGGCTCGGCGAGCGCCTGCGGTGCGGCCAATCCCGCTGCCTCCGTCACCAGATGCAGCATGAGCGCCGCCGCCACCAACGGAGCCGCCAGGTTGGCGATCGGCAAAGACAGCAGCACCGCGATCGCCACACCGGCGAGGAGCCACCGTCCGCGACGCTCGCGCCAGAGCGTCCTTGCCGCGACACCATCGAGCCGGCGAAGCGCGACCAAGTCGAAATATTCCCGACTCAGAAGATACCCGTTGAGCAGATAAAAGAGAAACAGATTTATCGCCGGAATCGCCAAATAAATGGGGAGTGCCAGCAGGTTGAGGACAATTGTGAGGCCAAGGAGTCGAAGTCCGCTCTTCAGCACCGCCGAGATCGGCACCGCATGGGCGGGGCCGAGGGCGGGGTAGTGCTGGCGCTCCAGCCGATCCAGCACCCTGTCGAGGAAGAAGCTGAGGATGGTGGTGGAGACCGCGGGGAACAACAGCCAGGCGAGACCCATCACCGCGAAGTCGCCGAGGACCTGCAGCGGCCAGCGCAGCCAGGCATGGTTTTCCGGGCGCAGCACCTCGATGCCCCAGGCAACCACCGCGTGAAGCGCGAGGAAGACCAGGAACGCGGCGACGATGCTGGTGAGGAGCGCGCGGCGCTGGCCCGGCGCCACTGCGTCGCGGAGCGCCTGGGCGATGTGAGCGGGAAGAGACGCCATCCGTATCCTTCGCCTGGTTGAAACCGGCGGACTTGCCGCCGGGACGGAGGCCCTTATACTCCGGCCGCCCCGCTCCATCCCACAGGTTGCTCCATGGCGAATGCCACCCACGACGTCGTCGGCATCGGCAATGCGGTCCTCGACGTGATCGCCCATGCCGACGAGGCCTTCCTGCAGAAGCACGGATTGATCAAGGGCACCATGCGCCTCGTCGATGGCGGCGAGGCGGAGCGGCTCTACGCCGACATGGGGCCGGGGGTCGAGATGTCCGGCGGCTCGGTCGCCAACACCATGGCGGGGATCGCATCGCTGGGCGGCCGCGCGGCCTTCCTCGGCAAGGTCCGGGACGACACGCTCGGCCAGGTGTTCCGCCACGACATCACCGCGGCGGGTGTGACATATCGGATGGCGGCGGCGACCTCGGGTCCCGCCACCGCGCGCTGCCTGATCCTGGTGACGCCGGACGCCCAGCGCACCATGAACACCTTCCTCGGCGCCTGCGTCGAGCTCGGGCCGGAGGATCTCGATCCCGCGCTCATCGAAGGCGCGGCGGTGACGTATCTCGAGGGCTATCTCTTCGATCCGCCCCGCGCCAAGGCGGCGCTGCGCAAGGCGGCGGAGCTCGCGCACGCCGCCGGCCGCAAGGTCAGCCTCTCGCTCTCGGATCCGTTCTGCGTCGAGCGTCACCGCGCCGATTTCCGCGATCTGGTGCAGCACCACGTCGACATCCTCTTCGCCAACGAGATCGAGATCTGCTCGCTCTACGAGACCAGGGATTTCGACACCGCGGCCAAGGCGGTGCGCGGTCATTGCGAGATCGCGGTGCTGACCCGCAGCGCCCAGGGATCGCTGATCGTCACGCCTAAAGAGACCCAAGCGATCGCGGCGCAGATGGCCACCAAGGTCGTCGACACCACGGGCGCCGGCGACCTCTATGCCAGCGGCTTTCTCTATGGCCTGACCCGCGGCCGGCCGCTCGTCGCCTGCGGCCGCCTCGGCAGCCTCGCCGCCGCCGAGATCATCAGTCATGTGGGCGCCCGCCCGGAAGCCTCGCTCAAGGACCTGGCCAAGGCCGCCGGCCTCGCCTGAGGGGCTGCCGAGCCCCCCATCGACGGCGGTCTCTTTCCGCTGTATAAGACCGCCGCCCGGCGCGGGTCAGGCAGTCCCGGACCGCAGATTGCCTTTACCCGGCGGGCTCCCAATTACCGCCGATCAACGGCGCTTTGTCGCCGTCCCTTAACCATTTGCCGATAGTCTGCGCGCCCCATGGAACTCCGAAATATCGCCATCATCGCCCACGTCGACCACGGCAAGACGACCCTGGTGGACCAGCTGCTGCGCCAGAGCGGCACCTTCCGCGCCAACCAGCAGGTGGCGGAGCGCGCCATGGACAGCAACGATCTTGAACGTGAGCGTGGAATCACGATCCTCGCCAAGTGCACCTCCGTGCAGTGGGAAGGCGTGCGCATCAACATCGTCGACACGCCCGGCCACGCCGATTTCGGCGGCGAGGTCGAGCGCATCCTTAGCATGGTGGACGGCTGCCTGGTCCTGGTGGACGCCGCCGAGGGGCCGATGCCGCAGACCAAGTTCGTGGTCTCCAAGGCGCTCGCCCGCGGCCTGAAGCCGATCGTGGTGGTCAACAAGACCGACCGCTCCGACGCCCGGCCGCACGAGGTGCATTCGGAGGTGTTCGACCTCTTCGCGGCGCTCGGCGCCAGCGACGAGCAGCTTGATTTCCCCACCCTCTACGCCTCCGGTCGCGCCGGCTGGGCCGCCGAGGCGCCGGAGGGCCCGCGCGAGAACCTCGATCCGCTCTTCGAGCTCATCCTCAAGCACGTGGCGCCGCCCAAGGCCGACCGCGACGCGCCCTTCGCCTTGCTGGCGACCATCCTGGAGCGCGATTCCTATCTCGGCCGCGTGCTCACCGGCCGCATCGAGAGCGGCGTCGCGCGCGTCAACATGCCTCTGAAGTCGATTGCCTTCGACGGGCGCGTCATCGAGGAGGGGCGGCTCACCAAGCTCTTGGCCTTCCGCGGCCTCGAGCGCGTGCCGGTGGAGGAGGCGGAGGCCGGCGACATCGTGGCGATCGCGGGCCTCACCGAGACCACCGTCGCCGATACCATCTGCGCCCTCGAGGTCGAGACGCCGCTCTCGGCGACGCCGATCGATCCGCCGACTCTCGCCATGACCTTCTCGGTCAACGACAGCCCGCTCGCCGGGCGCGAGGGCACCAAGGTCACGTCGCGGATGATCATCGAGCGCCTGCAGCGGGAATCCGAAGGCAATGTCGCCATCCGGATTCGTCAAAGCGAGGAGAAGGACGCGACCGAGGTGGCGGGCCGCGGCGAGCTGCAGCTCGGCGTGCTCATTGAAACGATGCGGCGCGAGGGCTACGAGCTCGCGATCTCGCGGCCGCGCGTCCTCTTCAAGACCGATCCCGAGACCGGCCAGCGCCTGGAGCCGATCGAGGAAATTCAAGTCGACGTGGACGAGGAATACTCCGGCGTCGTCGTCGACAAGATCTCGCGCCGCAAGGGCGAGCTCATGGACATGCGGCCCTCGGGCGGCGGCAAGCAGCGCCTTACCTTCTTCGCGCCCACTCGCGGCCTGATCGGCTATCAGGGCGAGTTCATGACCGACACCCGCGGCACCGGGATCATGAGCCGGCTCTTCCACGGCTACGCCCCCTACAAGGGTCCGGTGGAAGGCCGCCGCACCGGCGTGCTGATTTCCACGGCGGACGGCGCCGCAGTCGCCTACGCGCTCTGGAACCTCGAGGACCGCGGTCCGATGTTCATCACGCCTGGGACCCAGGTCTATGAGGGCATGATCATCGGCCAGCACACGCGGGACAGCGACCTCGAGGTCAATCCCATCAAGGGCAAGCAGCTCACCAACATCCGCACCACCTCGAAGGACGAGGCGGTGCGCCTGACGCCACCGATTCTGATGACCCTGGAGCAGGCGATCGCCTATATCGCCGACGACGAGCTTGTCGAGGTGACGCCGAAATCGATCCGGCTGAGGAAGCGCCTCCTCGACCCCAACGCCCGCAAGCGCGCCCAGCGCTCCGCCGAGGCGGCCGCCGGCTGACCCCCGGCGGCGTCGGTCCCGGGCTTTTCCAAGCCCTACCGAAGGTCGCTAAAATACTTCTGAAATTCGCGTAAAGCTGCCGGCAAAGCTCTGTCGGCAAAGGGCTTTCCACGCCCCTTCGCGGCTCTCGTTAACATTGTGTTTAGGAGTTGAGTCGCAAGGTTGCGACACGACCGTATTGACGCACCACATGGGATTGCGAGCAGCCGATGGCGAGCGCCGACAGGCGAGCGAAATTGCTGTCCGGGATACTGGGCGCCAAAGGCGTTGCGGAGGCGAGCGACCTCGAGACGCCGCCGGCCGAGCCCGTGGTCCCGCCGGCAGCGGAAGAGGTGGACCGCTCCGCCATTCTGAAGATCGCGCGCCGCCGGGCGGAGCGCCCGGAGGGCGGCACCGCCGGCGCCGCACCGGCACCTGAGCCCGCGACAACCGAGGGCGTGCTCTACAGCAAGGGCGCCGCCACCGCCTCCAATTTCAAGCCGTGGTACTGGTCCTACGATCACAAGGACGAAGGCGCGCCCGGCGAGTCCGAGGCGGTGGTGACCCGCATTCCGACCCCGGTGGCGCCGCCGAGCGAGCCGCCCGTTGCGGAGGCTCCGATGCCGCTCGCCCGCGCCGTACTGACGGCGAGAGAGAATGAAGACGAAGACAAGGATGAGGACGAAAGGCCGGAGACAGGCGGTCTCTCGCGCATCTACGTCCTGCTCGCCGTCGGCTGCGTGACGCTGCTGCTCGCCGGCGGTGGGTTCGTCTACTGGCAATCCCGCGACGGCGAGGGCGCGATGCCGCTGACCGCGCTGCAGGCCGATCGGTCGGCGACGCTGCTGCCGGCGCCAGCCCACGAGACCGCGCCGCCCGCCGCCGCGCCGGCACCGGTCTCCGCCACCACGCCCGCTATTGCCATCAAGGTGCCGACCGCTCACACCGCGGTGCCGCCGGTTCCGTCGGCGAACGACGCGCAGCCGAAAACTCCAGAGACCGCGAGCGCCGCTCCCGTCAGCGCGCCGCCGGCGGCGGAGACCAAAGCCGCCCCCGCTCCGTCGACCCCGCCGCCCCAAGTTTCCGCCGCACCAGCCCCGGTGACGCCCACGGCGTCGGCGCAGGAGCTCGCGCAGCTGATCGGGCGTGGCGACGAGCTGCTCGCCACCGGCGACATCGCGGCCGCCCGCCTCTTCTATGAGCGCGCGGCGGAGGAAGGCAGCGCGCTGGCGGCGACGGCGGTGGGCCAGACCTACGATCCCACCTATCTCGAGCAGGCGCGGGTTCGCGGCGTTCGCGGCGATGCCAAGCTCGCCGCCGAGTGGTATCGCAAGGCCAGGGCCGCCGGCGATCCGCAAGCGGAAATCCGGCTGAAGCGGCTGCTCGCGAGGACGGGCGGCTGATTTCGTCAGCGCACCCGGCGCGCAACGACAGCAGCACATCGAAGGCGTGAATTGCCAAAGCGCGGGGGCGGTCCCGACCGTCCGGCGCGCGTGGAGGGGGAAGCAGATGAGAATGCAACGGAGCAAGGCCGTCGAGGAGCGGTGATCACCATGGTTGTGCATAGATCCGACACGAAGCGCCGCATGGCGGGCGCGCTGGCCGCCGCCGCGCTCCTCGCCTGGATGTCGACGCCGGCGTCGGCGCAGTCGCTCACCGAGCGCGCCAATCGCGGCCTGGTGGAGATCGCCACCAGCAGCACCTTCGGCACTTCGGCGCGCATGGCGGAGGATCTCGCCGACGTGCTCGACGACGGCGCCACCCGCCGCATCGCGCCGGTCATCGGCAAGGGCTCGCTGCAGAACCTGATCGACGTCAAGGTGATGCGCGGCATCGACATGGCGATCGTGCAGACCGACGTGCTCGACTACGCGCGCACCCAGCACAATCCGCCCGGCGTCGAGACCCGTCACCTACATCGCCAAGCTCTATAACGAGGAATTCCACCTGCTGGCGCGCGGCGACATCAAGAGCGTCGCCGACCTCGCGGGCAAGAAGGTGAACTTCGGCGTTCAGGGCGACGGCACGCTGCTCACCGGGGCGCGGATCTTCGAGTCTCCTGAAGATCAAGGTCGAGGCCACCACCTACGACCAGGCGGTGGCGCTGGAGAAGCTCAAATCCGGCGAGATCGCGGCGCTCGCCTATGTCGCGGGCAAGCCGGCGCCGCTCTTCGTCGCCGTGCATCCGCAGGACAATCTGCATTTCCTGGCGATCCCGCTGAAATCCGATCTGGCCGGCCTCATATCTGCCGGCGCGCCTCACCTCCGACGACTATCCGGGTCTGGTCGGCGTCGATGGCGCGGTCGATACCGTGGCGGTCGGCACCGTGCTGATGGCGGCGAACCTGACGCCGGATTCCGATCGCTATCGCAACGTCTCCAACTTCGTCGACGCCTTCTTCACCCAGTTCGGGGCGCTCCTCGATCCGCGGCCACCATCCGAAGTGGAAGGAGGTCAATCTCGCGGCGGAGCTGCCGAACTGGCGCCGCTTCGGCCCGGCGGATGCCTGGATCAAGCGCAATGGCGGCGCGCCGGCAGTCTCTATCAACGACCAGCAGATGCGCGATATCTTCGCCAAGTTCCTCGACGAGCGCAGCCGCGCCACCGGGCAGGCGATGAACACGCAGCAGAAGGACGAGCTGTTCGATCAGTTCAAGCGCTGGCAGGAGGGCAAGGTCCGATGATCGGCACCAGCTGCAGCACGGCGTCTCGGCTGCCGCCGGCGATTTCCGTGCATCTCATCTGGCACGCTGGCGGCTGCTGCTGGCCTGGCGGGCGCTGGCGCGCGCGGCAGACCGCCGCGACGCCGAAGCGCGGCGGCATCCTGGAGTTCGCGGTCGACGCGGAGCCCGGCAACTACGACTGCCACGCCAATATCTCCTTCGCCTTCCTGCATCCGGTGGCGCCGCACTACTCGACGCTGCTCAAATTCGACGGCGCCAACTATCCGCAGGTCAAGGGCGACCTGGCCGAGTCCTGGAGCGTGTCGGCGGACAAGCTGCACCTATACGTTCAAGCTGCAGGCCGAATGTGCTGTTCCACGATGGCTCGCGGCTCACCTCGGCCGACGTCAAGGCGAGCTACGAGCGGATCGCGCATCCGCCCCAGGGCGTCATCTCGGCGCGCCAGGTCGACTATTCCGCGATCGACGGCGATCGACACGCCGGATCCGCTGACCGTGGTGTTCCACCTGAAATGGCCGGAAGCGGCGATGCTGGCGAACTTCGCCTCGCCCTGGAACTGCATCTACAGCGCCGCGCGAAGCTCGCCGAGGATCCGCAGTTTCCCGAAGACCCATGTCCTCGGCACCGGCCCCTTCACCTTCGTCGAGCACGTCAAGGGCGACCACTGGACCGGCAAGCGCTTCGACAAGTATTTCCTGCCCGGACCGGCCCTATCTCGACGGCTACAAGGCGCGATTTCATGACCGGCAAGAAGGTGATCGAAGGGCTCGAGAAGGGCACGATCATGGCGGAGTTCCGCAGCGTCACGCCCGACCGAGCGCGACCAGCTCACCGAGGCCATGGGCGACAAGGTCTATATCGGCGAGACGCCCTGGATCCTCAATCTGCTGGTGGTTTTCAACACCAAGCAGCCGCCCTTCGACGATGCCCGCGTGCGCCGCGCCCTCTCGCTGGCGATCGACCGCTGGAAGGCGGCGGAGCACCTGCAGAACACCACCTACCTGAAATTCGTCGGCGGCGTGATGCGGCCGGGCTATGCCATGGCGACGCCGGAGGCGGAGCTGACGGCGCTGCCGGGCTTCTCGCACGACATCGCAGGCGTCCCGCGCCGAGGCGAAGCGCCTGCTCGCCGAGGCCGGGGTCAAGCGATCTCAAGTTCAAGCTCACCAACCGCGACATCCCGATCGCCCTATGGAGCCCGGCGGCGGACTACCTCATCCAGGCCTGGAAGGAGATCGGCGTCACGCGTCGACCCAGGAGAAGCTCAACACCAAGGATTGGCAGAGCGCGCTGGAGAACCACGACTTCGAGGTCGCGATCGATTTCGGCGGCGACTATTTCGACGATCCGACCCTGCAGCTGGCGAAGTACGTCTCGACGGACCTGTCGCCGTCGAACTACTCGAGCTCCACCGACCGCTTCCTCGACAGCCTCTACGTCGGCCAGGCGGTGACCACCGATCCGCGCCAGCGCAGCAAGATCGTGCGCGAGTTCGAGCGCCACGCGCTGACCGAGGCCAACACCGTGCCGTTCCTGTGGTGGAACCGCATCGTCGCCACTTCCTCGCAAGCTCAGGGCTGGCACCTGACGCCGAGCCATTACCTGGAGCAGGACCTGACCGATGTCTGGCTGGATACGAAGTAGAATCGCCGGGCCACGGGGGGCGCCCCCGTGGCCCGCGCGCCTTGCAAGGCCAGCGAATTTTCGCTTCCCGCACGCGGTCGCAGCCTCCGACTTTCCGCCACCTCAGACCACTTTGCTCCGCAGGCGTGATCGGCTAAGGTCGCGCACCCCGACCCTTGCGGAGCGTTCTATGGTCCTGTTGCTGCGTCGAATTCTGGCTCATGTCCGCCCTGCTCATCGCAATCCCAGGAGGTCCCGTGAGCGCAGCCGATCTCGAGAACACCATCTATCTCGACGTGCCTGCCGGGCGCGTCGTCATCGAATTGCGGCCGGATCTGGCCCCGGTGACCGTGGCGCGGATCAAGGAGCTGACGCGGCGCGGATTCTATGACGGGCTCAAGTTCCATCGCGTGATCGCCGGCTTCATGGCGCAGACCGGCGATCCCCTCGGCAACGGCACCGGCGGCTCCGGGCCAGAAGCTCAAGGCCGAGTTCAACCAGGCGCATTTCGTCCGCGGCACGCTCGGCATGGCGCGCTCCAACGATCCGGATTCCGCCGACAGCCAGTTCTTCATCTGCTTCGCGCCGGCGCCGTTCCTCGACGGCAAGTACACGATCTTCGGCCAGGTGACCAAGGGCATGGAGTTCGTCGACGAGATCAAGAAGGGCGATCCCGACCACAACGGCACGGTCGCCAATCCCGACCGCATCGTGAAGATGCAGGTCGCGGCCGACGCCGAGAAGAAGAGCTAGCCGCTCGCCGACCGGTGGCCGCGCGCTAACGCCATGGCGTCCTGGCGCGCGGCGCTGGAGACCTATCGCGAGCCGCGGCTGCTCGCGATCCTGCTGATGGGATTCTCCAGCGGCCTGCCGCTGCCGCTCACCGTGGGGACACTCTCGTTCTGGCTTGCGCAGTCCGGCGTGTCGCGCACGGCGATCGGCCTCTTCGCTCTCATCGGCATCTCCTACAACTTCAAATTCGTGTGGTCGCCGCTGATCGACCGGCTGCCGATCCCGCTGCTGACCCGGTGGCTCGGCCGGCGGCGGAGCTGGGCGCTGGCGATCCAGGCCCTGCTGGCGCTGGCGATCCTGACGCTGGGCTTCACCGATCCCGGATCGGCGCCGCTCGCCACCGTGCTCGCCGCCGTCGTCGTGGCGTTCCTCTCCGCGAGCCAGGACATCGTCATCGATGCCTATCGCATCGAGCTGCTGACGGCCGGAGGAGCAGGGCGCCGGCGCCGCGGCGACGCAATGGGGCTATCGCTTCGGTCTCCTCGCCTCCGGGGCCGGCGCGCTCTATGCCGCGACCTTCGGCGGCTGGAGCTTCGCCTATTCGGTGATGGCGCTGCTGATGGGCGTCGGCATGGTGACGGTGCTGCTGACCCCGGAGCCCGCGGCGCCGGCGCTGGCCGCCGACTGCCGGCGCCGACGCGGGTCTGGTGCGCTGGCTCAAGGCGGCGGTGGTGGCGCCGCTCGCCGATTTCCTGACGCGGCCGCTACTGGGCGACGATCCTCGGCTTTATCGTGCTCTACAAGTTCGGCGACGCGCTGGCCGGCGTGATGGCGAACCCGCTCTACGTGGCGCTGCACTTCACCGGCGCCGAGGTCGCCAGCATCAGCAAGATCTTCGGCGTCTTCGCGACGCTCGCGGGCGTGGCGGCGGGCGGTGTGGCGGTGGCGCGCTACGGCCTCTATCCGCAGCCTCCTCATCTGCGGCGTGCTGCAGACGGGATCGAACCTGATGTACGTGGCGCTGACCCTGGCCGGCCACGATCTCGGCATGCTGGCGGTCTCGATCGCCATCGAGAACATCACCGGCGGCATGGGCTCGGCGGCCTTCGTCGCCTATCTCTCCGGGCTCTGCAACCAGAGCTTCACCGCCACCCAATATGCGCTGCTGTCCTCGCTGGCGGCAGTGGGGCGCACGGTCTTGTCGGCATCCGGCGGCTGGCTCGCCGACAAGCTGGACTGGGTTCCGTTCTTCTTGGTGACCACGGCGGCCGGCGCGCCGGGGCTTCTGCTGCTGCTCTGGCTGATGAACCGCGGCGTCAGCTCCGCAGCGACGCCGGCAAAAACCGGTTGAAATCCGATTGATCGGGAACGCGCGGCCGACTCAGCCGAAGCGCATGAGCTCGGTGCGATGGCGGCGCAGCCAGTCCTGGCGGTAGCGGGCGTCGGGCACCAGGCTCTCCACCAGGCGCCAGAAGCGGGCCCCGTGGTTCATCACCACGAGGTGGGAGACCTCGTGGGCCACGAGGTAGGTGAGTACCCCCTCGGGCGCGAAGATCAGCCGCCAGGAGAAGGAGAGGCTGCCGGAGCTGGAGCAGCTGCCCCAGCGGCTGGTCATGTCGCGGACGCTGATCCGCGTGACCTCGCGATCGACCTTCTGGGCGAAGGCGCGGGCGCGGCGGGAGAGTTCCTGCTTGGACTTCTCCACCAGGAAGTCGCGCACCCGCCGCGACAGATGGGCGGCCTCGCCGGTGACCCGGATCTCCTCATCCTCGATCCAGGTGGGGCCGCGGCCGGGCACGCGCCGCTTCACGTGGCGGATGCGGTGCTTGGTGCCCAGCACCGGCACCTCGGCTCCGTCCTGAAAAGGGATGCGGCGCGGCAGGTCCTTGAGCCGCGCCTCTACCCAATCCCGGTTCTGGTCGAGGAATTTGAGGCCCGAAACCAGGGGCGTGCGGTGCGGCAGCACCAGCTCCACCGCTTGCCCGCGGCCGTCGATCCGGAGCGCCACCCGCTGCGCCCGCTCGCTGACCCGAAGCCGAATCGGGACCGCCCCCCGGGAAAACGCAAGTTCGGTGGTGAAGGCTTCGGCGAGGGAGCGAGGCTGGCTCACGAGCAGACCACGGGCATCCTGATTCTGTAGCGTGGGTAGGCCCGGGAGCACAAGCCATGCGATGACCGATTCCGAGCAGAGGCGGATAAATTCGTGGATAAGTTTTCGGCAGCTGCCGAGAACACTGGCAATCGTCCGACCACCGCGACGTGCGGCCGCAAAAGGGAGCGGGCTCGTGGCCGCTCCCTGTCACGGCGCTTTCACGCTATGGTCGCTAGAAGACCAATGGCGCCACGGGGCGGGTTTGATGGCGCCGGCAGCAGGGAGGCATTGATGTCGCTGGGAAAAGCATGGTTCGCGGGGATTTTGACCTTGGCACTGGCGGGTACCGCCCACAGCCAGGGCGCGCCGGTGGAGATCCAGTGGTGGCACGCCATGGGCGGCCAGCTCGGCGAAAAGGTCGGCGAGATCGCCGACGGCTTCAACAAATCCCAGAGCGATACAAGGTGGTGCCGGTCTACAAGGGCACCTATACGGAAACCCTGACCGCGGCGATCGCCGCCTTCCGCGCCGGCAAGCAGCCCGACATCGTCCAGGTTTTCGAGGTCGGCACCGCCACCATGATGGCGGCCAAGGGCGCGATCTAGCCGGTCTGCAAGCTGATGGCGGACACCGGCGAGAAGTTCGATCCCAAGGCCTTCCTGCCGCCGGTTTACGGCTACTACTCGACGCCGGAGGGCAAGCTGCTGTCGATGCCCTTCAACAGCTCGACGCCGGTGTTCTACTTCAACAAGGACGCCTTCAAGAAGGCCGGCCTCGACCCGGACGAGCCGCCCAAGACCTGGCCCGAGGTCGCAGCCGACGCCAAGAAGCTGCTGGCGGCGGGCGCTCAATGCGGCTTCACCACGGGCTGGCAGACCTGGATCCAGCTCGAGAACTTCAGCGCCTGGCACAACCTGCCGTTCGCCACCGAGGAGAACGGCTTCGGCGGCCTCGACACCAAGCTCGACTTCAACGGTCCGCTCCAGGTGCGGCACATCCAGCAGCTTGCCGACTGGCAGAAGGACAAGACCTTCATCTATGGCGGCCGCGAGGACAAGCCCAAGACCAAATTCTCCAGCGGCGAATGCGCGATGCATCTCGACTCCTCCGGCGCCGCTGGCGGCATCAAGCAGGCGAAGTTCGGACTTCGGCATCGGCATGCTGCCGTACTGGCCGGACGTCGCAGGGCGCGCCGCAGAACACCATCATCGGCGGCGCCACGCTGTGGGTGCTGCGCCAACAAGCCGAAGGAGCACTACAAGGGCGTCGCCAAGTTCTTCACCTTCATCTCCTCGCCGGAGATCCAGGCGGACTGGCACCAGTCCACGGGCTACGTGCCGATCACGCTCGCCGCCTACGAGCTCACCAAGAAACAGGGCTTCTACGAGAAGAACCCCGGCCGCGACGTCGCCGTGCTGCGAGCTCACCAACAAGCCGCCGACGCGCGAATTCCAAGGGCCTCCGCCTCGGCAACTTCGTGCAGATCCGCGACGTCAACGACGAGGAGCTGGAGGCGGTCTGGGCCGGCAAGAAGACGCCGAAGCAGGCGCTCGACGAGGCGGTCGAGCGCGGCAACGAGCTGCTGCGCCAGTTCGAGCAGGCGAACAAGTAGGGTGCCGTCGGTCTCCGCGCTTTAGCCCGGCGCCGCCGGTATCGTCGGGCCATGGACAAGCGCGCGATCTTTCCGGGCAAGCTGGCTGCCCTATCTGCTGCTGGCGCCGCAGATCGCGGTGACGCTGGTCTTCTTCTTCTGGCCGGCGCTGCAGGCGCTCCGGCAGTCGGTGCTGGTGCAGGACGCCTTCGGCCTCTCCACGCGCTTCGTCTGGTTCGACAACTTCGCGAAGCTGCTGCACGACCCCATCTACCTTCATTCGATCGAGGTGACGGCGGTGTTCAGCGCCGCGGTGGCGTTCCTGGGGCTCGCGCTCTCGCTGCTGCTGGCGGTGATGGCCGATCACGTGGTCCGCGGCGCCGGCGCCTACAAGACGCTGCTGATCTGGCCCTATGCGGTGGCGCCGGCGGTCTGCGGCGCGCTCTGGGGCTTCCTGCTTCGATCCCACCGTCGGCGAGCGTCGACGTATTTCCTGCGCCAGCTCGGCATCGACTGGAACTACATCCAGAACGGCAACCAGGCGCTGCTGCTGGTGGTGATCGCCGCGACCTGGAACCAGATCAGCTACAACTTCCTCTTCTTCCTGGCCGGGCTGCAGTCGATCCCGAAGTCCCTCATCGAGGCGGCGGCGCATCGACGGCGCCGGGCCCGGCCGCCGCTTCTGGAGCATCGTGTTTCCGCTGCTCTCGCCGACCGGCTTCTTCCTGCTGACGGTGAACGTGGTCTACGCCTTCTTCGACACCTTCGGCATCATCGATGTCGTGACCAAGGGCGGCCCCGCCATGGCCACCGACATCATGGTCTACAAGGTCTACAGCGACAGCTTCCGCGCCCTCGATCTCGGCGGCTCCGCGGCGCAGTCGGTGATCCTGATGCTGGTCGTCATCGCGCTCACCGTGATGCAGTTCCGCTACGTCGAGCGCCGCGTGCATTACTGAGGGCCTGATGGTCGAGGAGCGCTCCTGGTTCACGCTCATGGCCCACCTGGTGCTGATCATCGGCGTCGTCGTGGTCGCGTTTCCGCTCTACGTCACGCTGTCGCCTCGACCCACGATCTGCCGACCCTGCTCAGAGGTCGCGTGCCGCTGTTGCCGGGCGACCAGGGCTCGACAACTACGCGATGGTGCTGGGTCGGGGCATCGCCTCGGGCGGCGCGCCGCCGGCCGTGACAATGCTGATGAACAGCTTGGTGATGGCGCTCGGCATCGCCGTCGGCAAGATCGCGATCTCCATCATCGCCGCCTTCGCCATCGTCTATTTCCGCTTTCCCGCTGCGGATGACCTGTCTTCTGGCTGATCTTCGTGACGCTGATGCTGCCGGTCGAGGTGCGGATCCTGCCGACCTACAAGGTGGTGGCGGACCTCGGCCTGCTCGACAGCTATGCCGGCCTCACCATTCCGCTGATCGCGTCGGCGACCGGCACCTTCCTGTTCCGGCAGTTCTTCCTGACCGTGCCGGCGGAGCTCGCCGAGGCCGCGCGCATGGACGGCGCCGGCCCCCTGCGCTTCTTCTGGCACGTCCTGCTGCCGCTCTCGCGCAACTCGATCGCCGCGCTCTTCGTGATCCAGTTCATCTACGGCTGGAACCAGTATCTCTGGCCGCTCGTGGTCACCACCAAGCAGAGCTACTACACGGTGGTCCTGGTGATCTCGCGCCTCGTCAACGTGGTGGACGTGGCGCCGAGCTGGAACCTGATCATGGCGGTGGCCCTTCTCGCCATGATCCCGCCGGTGATCGTGGTGCTGGTGATGCAGCGCTGGTTCGTGAAGGGGCTGGTGGAGACGGAGAAGTAGGGTGGGCCTTCACGCCGCCGGCGGCGTCGGGCGGACGAGCTCGAGGGCTTGCTGCGCCACTGCGGCAGTGGCGGGATCGCCGCCGGCCACCTGCACGGTGGGATAGGCGAATTTGATGCCGTTGGCGTCGAAGAGCTTCTTGATGATGTGATAGGCGCGCCGCCGGATGACGAACTGCTCGCCGGGCTTGGTCTTCATCTTCATGCGCATCTCGATCGCGTAGTCGCCGAACTGCTCGACGCCCTGGAGCTTGAGCGTCTCGATGATGTGCGGCGCGAGTTCCGGATCCTCGAGCAGCTCCTTCCCCACCTGCTTCACCAGCTTCCTCACCTTGTCGAGGTCGGTGTCGTAGGTGACGCCGACGCTGAGCTTGTCGATCACCCAGTCGCGGCTCATGTTCTGCACCGCGCCCAGCACGCCGAATGGCACGGTGTAGAGCGGTCCGCGGTGATGGCGGAGCTTCACCGAGCGCAGGCTGAAGGATTCGACCGTGCCCTTGTAATTGCCGGTCTGGATGTACTCGCCGACGCGGAAGGCGTCGTCGAGCAGGTAGAAGATGCCGCTGATGATGTCGCGCACCAGGGTCTGGGCGCCGAAGCCCACCGCGACGCCGACCACGCCGGCGCCGGCGATCAGCGGCCCCACCTCGATGCCGAGCGCCGAGAGCGCCATCAGGATCGCCATCACCAGCAGCACGATCAAGATCATGTTGCGGAGGATCGGCAGCAGCGTGCGGAGCCGCCCGTGGCGCCGTGTCTCCTCGGCGTCCTCGAGGCTGGCTCCTTCCGATCTCGCGAGCTTGCGGTCGATCACGGTGCGCGCCACGTGCCAGGCGAAATCCGCCAGCAGCAGGATCACCACCGCATGGAGCGCGCCGCGCACCAGGCTCATCATGGTGTCGCCCTTGGCGAGCGCCGTGAGATCGAGATCCCAGGCCCAGATCAGCACCACCGCCGCGGCGGCGATGAGGAGGCCGCGGAGCGCGCGCGCCACCGCGGCGGCGACCACGTCGGGGACGCTCTCGGTCGCGGCCTCGGCGCCGGGCGGGCGGAGGATATGATCGGTGGCGCGCCGCGTCGCCCGGATTGCCGCCGGCAGCCCCACCGCCACCACGGCGAGCCAGAAGGTGGGCATGGCTCCCATCACCCAGAGCAGCCACAGCAGCACCGCATAGGCGGAGAGCAGCCATTCGCCGGCATGGTGATGTCGCCGCCGCTCCTCGAGCGTCGTGGCGACCGGCCGGCGCCACACGCTCTCGAGCGCGATCGCCACCAGCCCGATGCCGAGCCCATAGGCGATGATCTCGAGCGCCGGCACGCTCATGCCGAGCCCGTGCAGCAGGCTCAGCGTCACCCGGCCGAAGGCGAACCAGCCGACGCCGAGCGCGAGGCGACGGTGCCAGAAACGCGCCGCCTCCGTCGTCATCGGCAGGATGCGGAAGCGCTCGCCATGCGCCGCCAGCAGAAAGCGGCTCACCACGAGAGCGAGGCGGAGCGCCAGGAAGGCGGAGAGATAGGCCAGCACGAACTCGCGCAGCAGCGGCGGCCAGTCGAGCGCCAGGAAGGCGCCGACGCTGCCGACCGCGAAGGCGAGCAGCATGCCGGTGCCGTAGAGGAAGCGGATCCCGATGGTGCTCACGCGCTGCCGCACCGTGTCGAGGGGCAGCGCCACGATCCAGGCCCGGATGCCGGCGGTAATGCGGTGATAGACCAGCTCGGTGCCGAGGCCCAGGACCACGAAGCCCACGATCAGCAGCAGGATCCGGATCAGCCCACGCTCCATGAAGGACTGGGTGAGCATGCGGCCCGCCTTCATCAGCTCGCCGGGCACCCGCGGGAGCGCCGTCACCACCGCCATTACATGATCGTGGACCGTGGCCATGCGCTCCGCCCCGTAGGCGGAGAGACTCTCCGATGTCTCCGAAGTCGCCGGCGTCGCGGGTGCGGCGGCCCCGGGCTTGCCGTGCTGCTCGATCCATTGCTGCACGGTCGGATCGGCCAGCAGGTTCAGCATCTCCTGCACCTTGGCCGGTGGCGCGTCGGTGGGCGTCGGTGCCGCAGCGCGGCCGGCGAGCGGCGCGAGGCCCGCAACGGCGAAGAAAATCGCCAGCAATCGCCGCACCGCCGCTCTTCCTGAGCCTATGTGTGGTTCCTGGCAGCACGCTCGCTCCCCGCTGAATCAGCAGGGGGATTATAGTGCGGGAGACCTCAGCGAGCCGCCAGAAATACCCGGAATTGCAGGGAATCCGCCGCAGGCTCGCGTCAATGGACGCAAGGATAGCGGTCCCGCTTCCCCGGCTACCCCGCCCGCTTCGCCTTCTCCGTCGCCAGCAGCTTCTTCTTGCGCTCGACGCCCCAGCGATATCCTCCGGGCTCGCCGTCGCCGCGCACCACGCGGTGGCAGGGGATGACGACGCCGACGCGATTGGTGGCGCAGGCTCGCGCGACGGCGCGCACTGCCTTGGGGGCGCCGATCGCGGTCGCCACCTCGCCATATGTCGCGGTCTCGCCGTAGGGGATCCGTTGCAGCGCCTGCCACACCCGGCGCTGGAAGGCGGTCGCCTGCAGGTCGAGGGGCAGCGCCAGATTGGGCCGCTCGCCGGCGAGATGCTGCAGGATCTGGCGATATCCACGGCTTGAGGCGCGCGTCGGCACGGCGGATCTCCGCCGCCGGGTATTCCGCGCCGGAGCGCCGTCTCGAGGCGGCCGTCGTCGGCGCCGAGACTGACCGCCGCCAAGCCGCGCTCGGTGGCGGCTACCAGCAGGCGACCCAAGGGAGAGCGCACGATGGTGAAATCGATCACGGCGCCCTTGCCGTCGCGACCGTAGGTTGCCGGCGTCATGCCGAGCTGGGCGTCGGCGCGCTCGTAGAGCCGCGAGGGCGAGCCGTATCCCGCCGCATAGAGCGCGTCGGCAACGCCGTCGCCGGTCTTGAGCTGCTGCTTCACCCGGGCGAGGCGCTGGGCGTCGGCGTATTCCCGGGGCGTGATGCCGAGATGGCGCTTGAAGAGGCGCAGCAGGTGATGCGGGCCGGTGCCGACCTCGCGCGGCGAGCTCGCCGAGCGACGGCGCGCCGCCCTCGCCCTCCGTCAGCGCGCGATCGATCAGGGCGCAGGCGCGCCGCACGCGGCGAAGCGTGGGATCATCCTGGCGCGCCTCCTTCGGGCGGCAGCGCTTGCAGGCGCGATAGCCCGCCGCCTCCGCCGTGTCGGGCGCGCGGTAGAACACCACGTTCTCCCGCTTGGCGCGGCGGCTGGCGCAGGACGGGCGGCAGTAGATGCCGGTGGTCTTGACGGCGAAGACGAAGCTGCCGTCGGCGTTGCGGTCGCGGGCGACCACCGCCGTCCAGCGGGGATCCTCGTGGAGAGGGGCGAGGGAGACGTTGCCCATGGGCTCGACCTCCAAAACGGGTTCTGTGTTGCTCATGGGCCTAACATAGGCGGCCCTGGTTCCGGCCTCTATCCGGTCGTTGCACTCAAATTCCACGGTCGATCAGGTGCAGGAACGATCCGGAAACGGAGCCCCGGACCATGCCGGAACTGCCGAGATCGCCTGCCCTCGCCGTCGCGGACCGCGAAGAGCGGCGGGGCGTCGCCGGTGGCGATGGTGCTGGCATAGTGAAACTCATGGCCGCGGAAGCGTGCGCCGGCGGGACCCAGCGCCGTCGGCGCCGAGAGCGCCATCTCGCGATAGCCCAGATGCAATTTTCGCGCGGCGAAGCTTGTGCTCACCGGCAGCAGCCCCGCCATCTGGTGCCGCGCGCCCGCGCGCGTCGACCAGCCCGTCGCCCGAGCACCATGTAGCCGCCGCATTCGCCGTAGATCGCGGACGCCGTCGCCGGCGGCAGCGCCGCAATCCCTCGAGAAAGCGCGCGGTTGCCCGCGAGCTTGCCGGCGTGCAGCTCGGGATAGCCGCCCGGCAGATAGACCGCGTCCGCCGTCGGCGTCCGGCGCCTCGTCGGCGAGCGGCGAGAAGAATGCGAGCTCGGCGCCGGCGTCGCGCCAGCCGGCCATCAGGAAGGGGTAGGCGAAAGCAAACGCCATATCCCGCGCCACCGCGATGCGCTGGCCGAGGGGTGGCAGCGCCGTTGTCCCGATCGCAACCGGGAGCCTCGCCGGCCGTGCCAGCGAGACGCAGCCGTGCGAGATCGCAGGCGTCGCCCACGATTTCCGCCGCGCGATCGAGGAATCCCTCGAGATCGCCGTGCTCGCCCGCCTGCACCAGGCCGAGATGCCGCTCCGGAAGCGAGAGCCCGGCGTCGCGCGGCACGCTGCCGAGGATCGCGAGCTCCGGCAACGCCGTCCGCGTCGCCGCGGCGAGGATCGCGCCGTGTCGCGCGCTGCCGACGCGGTTGAAGATCACGCCGGCGAAAACGATGTCCTCCCGGTGCCGCGTGAAGCCCTCGAGCAGCGCCGCGATGGATGCGCCCTGGCGCGCCGCATCCACCACCAGCACCACCGGCCAGCCGAGCCGCGCCGCGAGCTCGGCGGTCGATCCGGCCTCGCTGGCGCCGACGCCGTCGAAGAGTCCCATGGCGCCTTCGCAGAGCACCAGCGCGCCGGCGCGCTCCAGCGGTGCGCCAGGTTCGCCAGCAGCGCCGGCCGCATCGCCCAGGCTGTCGAGATTGAGGCAGGTCGCGCCGGAGGCCGCCGCATGAAAGGCGGGATCGATGTAGTCGGGCCCGACCTTGGCCGAGACGACTTGCCGTGCCGCGACGGCGGAGCGCCCGCAGCAGCGCCAGGGTCAACGTCGTCTTGCCGCTGCCGGACTGCGGTGCCGCGAGGATGATCCGCGCTCACAGATGCGTCGCGATCGCCTTCGCCATCTCCTCGCGCCGTGACGCCCGGCGAGAAGTGGCTGACGTAGCGGCCGTCGCGCCCCATGAGATAGATGAACCCCGAGTGGTCCATCAGATAGTCGTCGGCTTTCGGGCTGCTGGGCTTCTCCTTCTGATAATAGACGCGATAGGCGCGGGCGGCGGCGGCGATCTGCTCCGGCGTGCCCGTCAGCGCCACCAGGCGCGGATGGAAATTCTCCGCATAGAGCTTCATCTGCGCCGGCGTGTCGCGCGTCGGGATCGACGGTGATGAAGATCGGCTGCACCTCGGCGCCTTTCTCGCCCAGCAGGTCGATCGCCTGGCTCATGTCCTGCAGGGCGGTCGGGCAGGCATCGGGACAGTAGGTGTAGCCGAAATAGACCAGCATCAGCTTGCCGCGAAAATCCGCGGCGTGACGCGTGACGCCGTTCTGATCCACCAGAGTGAAATCGCCGCCGATCGCGACCGGCGCCAGCTGCTCCGCGATCGAGAGCTGGCTCTGCCGCCAATAGGTGAACCAAAGCGCGCCGCCCAGCAGCAGCACGCCGACGACGAAAATGAGAAGGCCTCGTTTGGCGGCCGGCTGCATGGCGAGCGCTCGCGTAGGTGCTAGGAGCGATGCCCGGCGGCGCCGGGTGCGGGATGGAGGCCGAGGGGATCGGGATCGAGGACGCGGCCCTCAAGCGCTCCTAGCCAGTCGAGGCCCGCGCGCAGCTTCACCACCGGGCCCACCGCGATCACCGCCGGCGGCTCGAGATTGAGCCGCTCGGCATCGGAAGCGGCACGCATCAATGTGGTCTCCACCACGCGCTGCTCCGACGTCGCCGCCTTCACCACGATCGCCACCGGCTCGTCGGCGGCGCGGCCGGCATCGATGAGCCGCCGGGTGATCGGCTCCAGATGCTTCAACGCCATGTAGAGCACCAGCACGGGAATCCGCGCCAGCGCCTCCCAGTCGAGCCCGTCCGGCACCTCGCCGTCGCTCGCGTGTCCGGTGACGAAGGCCACCGCCGAGTTGGTGTCGCGATGAGTGGTGGGGATGCCGGCATAGGCGAGGCCGCCGATCCCCGCGGTGATGCCGGGCACGACGCGAAAGGGGATGCCGGCGGCGACCAGCGCCAGCGCCTCCTCGCCGCCGCGTCCGAAGACGAAGGGATCGCCGCCCTTGAGGCGCAGCACGCGCTTGCCCGCTCGCGCCAGGTGGATGAGGCGCAGCGTGATGTCCGGCTGCTGCGGCGAGGGCTTGCCGCCGCGCTTGCCGGCGTAGTCCAGCATCGGCGCCGGGACGGGCGAGCTCGAGGATGCGGGCGATCCACCAGCGCGTCATAGACCACGGCGTCCGCCTGGCTGAGGCCATGCAGCGCCAGCAGCGACAGCAGTCCGGGATCGCCGGGCCCGGCGCCCACCAGCCAGACGGTGCCGGGCGCCAGATCGGGCAGGTCGAGGCCTTGAGCGGCGGCGAGGGTCGTCGGATCGGTCATGGCCGGAGACTACACCGGCACCCCCGGCCGCCGGTAGTCAGGGTCGCCGGGCGTACCTACAATCGAGCCATGTCAGATACATCGGGACGGCCTCTGCGCCGCGGCTGGACCACGGGCGCCTGCGCCGCTGCCGGCGCCCGGGCCGCCGCCACCGCTCTGCTCGCCGGCAGGTTTCCCGACCCCGTGACCATTCATCTGCCGGGTGGCCAGGCCCCGGCATTTCCGTTGGCGCTTCGGAACCAGGGGCCGGGTTGGGCGCAGGCGGGCATCGTGAAGGATGCGGGCGACGATCCCGACGTGACGCACGGCGCGCTCATCGTGACCGACGTCCGGCCGGGCGCGGTCGGCGGCGGCATCGCCTTTCGCGCCGGCAAGGGCGTCGGCACGGTGACGCGGCCGGGCCTGCCGCTCGCCGTCGGCGAGCCCGCGATCAATCCGGGTCCGCGCGCCATCATCCGCGCCGCTCTCGACGAGGTCGCCGCCGAGATCGGATGCCGCGGCGCCGCTCGATCTCGAGGTCACGATCTCCGTGCCCGGCGGCGCGGCCCTGGCGGAGAAGACCATGAACGGCCGCCTCGGCATCCTCGGCGGCATCTCGATCCTCGGCACGTCGGGCGTGGTCATCCCCTATTCCTGCTCGTCCTGGATCCACGCGATCCACCGCGGCATCGACGTCGCGCGCGCCGCCGGTGTCACGCACATCGCCGGCGCCACCGGCCGCACCTCCGAGCATGCGGTGCAGCAGCTTCTCGACCTGCCCGAGGTGGCGCTCATCGACATGGGGGACTTCGCCGGCGCGCTCCTCAAATATCTCCGCCGCCATCCCGTGCCGCGCCTCACCATCGCCGGCGGCTTCGGCAAGCTCGCGAAACTCGCGCAAGGCGAGCTCGATCTCCATTCCGCCCGCAGCCGGCTCGATGGCGCCGCCCTCGCGCGTCTGATCGAGGAGCAGGATCTGCCGGTGGCAGCCGCGGATCTTGCGCGCGGTGGCGCTGGCGCCGGCGAGGTCTTGGTGGCGCTCCCGCCGGTGTTGCGCGCCGTCCTCGCGCGAGCGGTCGCCGAGCGCGGGCGCGAGGTGGCGCTGGCAACGCTCGCCGGCGGCACCGCCGTCGATGTTGCGGTCTTCGATCGCGAGGGAGTTCTCCTCGGCCGCGCGGGCGTCTGAGATGCCCCGCCATTCCGCTGTTGCGGGCAATCAAGGATTCCGGCTGACTATTCACAAGTGGGTCGATATCGGCTGATTTGCTTGGAGATGGAATGCATGTGAACGCCGCATGCCGGAGATCCGGTGCCGCGCCGGGTTCTCATTCTCGGCGGCACCGCCGAGGCGGTGGCGCTCGCCGCGCGCGGCGATCGAGCGCTTCGGCGAACGCCTTGCCGTCGTCACGTCGCTCGCCGGCCGGACCGAGCAGCCGGGGCCGATCCCGGGCGAGGTGCGCATCGGCGGCTTCGGCGGCGCCGAGGGTCTCGCGCGCTATCTCGCACGACACGGCCATCGATCTCGTCATCGATGCCACCCATCCCTTCGCCGACCGCATCGCCCACCACGCCCGCCTTGCCGCCGAGCAGGCGGCGGTGCCGCGCCTGGTGCTCGAGCGACCGCCGTGGCGGCGCCATCCGCTCGACCGCTGGGTCGAGGTGGAGGACCTCGCCGGCGCCGTGAGTGCCGTCGGCAAGCTCGGCCGCCGCTGCCTGCTGACGGTGGGATCCGGCGATCTTGCGGCCTTCGCGCTGGCGCTCCACGTGCATTTCGTCGTGCGCCTGATCGACGCGCCGCGCGAGCCCCTGCCGCTTGCCTCCTACGAGGTGGTGCTGGGGCGCGGGCCCTTCACGCTGACGGCGGAGCGCGACCTGTTGCGACAGCACGGCATCGACGTGGTGGCCGCCAAGGCCAGCGGCGGCGCCGCCACCGAGGCGAAGCTCGTCGCCGCCCGCGAGGCGCATCTGCCTGTCGTGATGGTGCGCCGTCCGCGGCCCGAGCCGGGGCCCCGTGTGGCGACCGTGGAGGCGGCGCTCGACTGGCTGGCGCTGCATATGACGCAGCCCGCGCCGGCCGTGCTGCAGGGCTGATCAGCTCTTGCGTGGCCGGAACACGTGGCTGTGGTCGGGAGCGTAGAGCCGGCTCTCGGGGAAGCTCGCGGCGCCCAGGACACGTCCCACCAGGATCAGCGCCGTCCGCGTGATACCCGCCGCTTTCACCGGCGCGCGGATCGTGCCGAGGGTGCCGCGCAGGATCTGCTGATCGGGCCAGCTCGCGCGATAGACCACGGCGGCCGGGACAATCCTTGCCGTAGATCGGCTCGAGCTCGCGCACCACGCGGGCGAGATTGGCGATCGAGAGGTGGATCGCGAGGGTGGCGCCGCTCTTCGCCGAGCGTCGCCAGATCCTCGCCCGGCGGCATCGGCGAGGCGCGGACCGCGGTGCGCGTCAGGATCACCGTCTGCGCCACCTCCGGCAGCGTGAGCTCGATGCCCAGCGCGGCGGCGGCGGCGGCGAAGGCGGGAACGCCCGGCGTCAGGTCGTAGGGAATGCCGAGCGCGTCGAGGCGGCGCATCTGCTCGGCGATCGCGCCATAGAGCGAGAGATCGCCGGAATGCACGCGGGCGACGTCGAGGCCGCGCTCATGCGCCGCCTGCATTTCCGCGACGATCTCGTCGAGGGTGAGCGCGCTGGTGTCGACGACGCGGGCACCGGCGGGCGCCGTGCCACCACCGCCTCCGGCACCAGCGAGCCGGCATAGAGGCAGACCGGCGAGCGCTCGATGAGCGCGAGGCCGCGCACGGTGATGAGATCCGGCGCGCCCGGCCCCGCGCCGATGAAATGCACCGTCATCGGCGCGCCTCGCCGCCTCGCTTCTTCGCATATCCCCGCGGCGTGTAGACCCGCGGCGGTTCACCCGCGATCGCGCGCGTCGCCGTGCTGCCGACCAGCACCAGGGTCAGCATGTCGACGCTCCCGGGATCGAACTCTTCGAGCGTGGTCACCGTCACCGCCTCGCCGGCGCGGCCGAGATTGCGCGCCACCACCACCGGCGTTGCGGGCGGCCGGTGACGCCAGAGGATGCGCAGCGCTGCCGTGAGCTGCCGCGTGCGCCGGCCGGAGCGCGGATTGTAGAGCGCCACCACGAAATCCGCGCGCGCGGCCGCCTCGAGGCGGCGCTTGATCGCCGCCCAGGGCGTGAGCAGATCCGAGAGCGAGATGGCGCAGAAATCATGGCCGAGCGGCGCGCCCACCCGCGCCGCCGCGGCCTGCAGCGCTGAAAGTCCCGGCAGCACACGGAGATCGATCCGCCGCCATTCCGGCCGCTTCTCGCGGTCGATCAGCTCGCAGCGCGAGGGTCGCGAGGCCGTAGATTCCCGGCATCGCCCGAGGAGACCAGCGCCACGCGCCGGCCCTGCGCGGCGAGATCGAGGGCGAGGTGGGCGCGCTCCGTCTCGGCGCCGAGCGCACTCGCGTGCCGGCGCTTGCCCGCGATCGCGGCATCCCAGGAGATCGAGATAGAGGCGATAGCCCACCACGTCGGTGGCGGATGCCAGCGCGGCGCTCGACCTCCGGCGTGCGCCAGGCGGCATCGCCGGGTCCGATGCCGACGATCGCGAGGCTGCCGCGCGGCCGGCCGATGCGCGCCGCATCGAGGGGCTGCGGCGCGCGGGCCACGGCGCAGGTGGCATTGCCGGACTTGCGCTTCGCCACGACAAGCGCGCCGGACTTTCCGACCGCCGCCAGCGCCGCGCCTTCGGCGACGCCATAGCAGCCGGTGGCGCGGAAGGTCGCCGGCGAGGGACTAACGAGACGCGGCGTCTGGCGCAACAGCTCGTCGGTGGTGAAGAACCGCGCCGGCACGCCGAGCCCGTCCGCCAATCGTGTCACCGCCGGCTCGTCCATCTTGAGATCGATGGAGACAACGGCGGCGACCGCGCCCTCCGCCAGCTTCGCCGCCCGCACCGTACGTCGCACCAACGATCTGCAGTTCCGCCGGCGGGCAATGACGCGAGGTGCCGACGCCGAGGGCGAGCACCGGCGGATGCAGCACCAGCGCGCGCGTGCCGGACGCGGGCGCGCGATCCGTGACGCGAATGTCGGCCTTGCGTCCTTTGGTCGGGTGAATTTGCGGATGGCCGGTGAGCCAATCGGCGCTGCCGGCCTCGACAGCGATGCCGAGCCGCTTTCCGGCAAGGAGCCGCGCCGTCAGAGCTTTCGCGCGCGCGGGATTGGCGACGCGCCAGCCCGGCGGCGGCGCGTCGAGGGCGAGGCCGAGGCGCAGCTCGCTTGCCGTGGTGAGCGCCGCCGTGCCACCGGTCGTCTTTGCGATGGCTCGCGCCAGGGCATTGGCGCCGCGATGGCCGCCCAGCAGCGGCACCGCTGCGGAGCCATCCTCCGCCACCGCCACCACCGGCGGCTCCGTCGTCTTGTCCCGCAGCAGCGGCGCCAGGACGCGGATCAGGATGCCGGCGGCGCAGAGACCGACGATCGGCCGGCCGGCGCGGAAGAGGGCGCGGAGGTGCGCTCCGACCGACGCGAAGCCGACGTCGGCGGCGATGCCGGCCCGCGCCGGCGCGTGGATCTCCGCTGCGGGCAGCACGCGCCGCAGCCGCCGCGCCAGCGGCAGCGCGCTCGATCCCAGCACGACGAGGGCGGCGCCGCGAGGCGGCGGTGCGCTCACGGCGCCGCCGGATCCGGCCGGCGCACCAGGATCATGGAGAAATAGGGCACCGCCGACGCATCGACCGCCGCCAGCGGCAGCACGCGCTGGCTCTCCAGGCTCGCGCGCTCGACGTAGATGGTGCCCGCGGCGCGGCCGAGGCGGGTCAGCACCCGCCGCACTTTCGCGAAATGTCGGCCGAGCTTGATGATGGCGGCGGCTTCGGCGCCGGCGAGGCGCGCCTCGAGCTGGTCCTCCGGCAGCGGCGCGGGGATCACCGTCAGCACGTCGTCGCGCACGGCGAGCGGCATTCCCGCCGCCGCGGCGCAGGCGGCCAGCGACGAGACGCCCGGCACCACCTGCGTCGGATATCGCACGGCGAGGCGAGCGAAGAGCTGGATGAAGGAGCCATAGAAGAAGGGATCGCCCTGACAGAGCACGGCGACGTCGCGGCCGGCGTCGAGATGCCCGGCGATCTCCATGGCGGCGCGGTCGTAGACCGCCTGGGCCGGCGCCGGAGCCGGCGACATGGGAACGCGGATGGCGATCTCGATCTGCGCCGGTGAGAGATGGCTCGCCACCACCGAGCGAGCGAAGCTCTTGCCGTCATCGGGGGCGGGATAGGCCACCACCGGCGCCGCGCGCAGCAGACGCAGCGTCTTCAGCGTCACCAGCTCCGGATCGCCCGGCCCGACGCCGAGGCCATAGAGCTTCCCGGTCATTTCGGCGCCGCCTCATAGAGGGTGAGGGTCATTTGATGGCCATTGGAATAGTTGAGGCCGCTCACCGTGCCCACCGCCGTCGCGGCTGGCGTGCCGGGCGGCGAGCGCCGCCTGGAATGGCGCCTCCTCGCGGTCGCTCACCACGGCGAGGGCGGTCGGCGATTCCATCAGAAACCGTGCCGCCGATTCGCCTGTCGTGAGCCGGGTATCGGTGCCCAGCAGGAAGACCAGGCTCGGCTCCGCATAGCCCGCCGCCACCACCGGCCGGCCCTCGAGATGATCCTGGGCGATGACGCGCGCGACCGAGCGGCTGAGCCAGATCGGATCGAGCGTCGGCAGGATCAGGCCGAAGACCCCCTCGGAGAGCAGCACCGCCGCGAGGAGCCCCGGCAGGATCCGCGGCTGCCGCAGGACGCGGCTCACCAGGAAGGTCGCCGCCACCGCCACGACCAGCACGGCGACGCCGATGTCGACAGGCGGCAGAAAGCCGGTGAGGCGGCGCGGCACTTCCACGAGAGCGCCCGCGAGGATCAGCGTGGCGATGCTCCAAAGCACCATCGCCGCGATGTCGAGCCAGGAGCGTCGCGGCGGATCGCCGCCGGGTGCCATGAGGGCGCGCGCCGCCAGCAGCGCCAGGGCCGGATAGATCGGCAGGGCGTAATTCGGCAGCTTGGTGGGGATGAGCTCCAGCACCAGCCAGAACGGCACGATCCAGGCGATCAGCAGCCGGACGATGGTCTCGCCGCGCTCGCGCCAGGCGAGGCTTGCCGCCGCTCCCAGCAGCATCGAGCCCGGCCAGAAGGTGAGGAACGTCGCCGCCAGATAGGTAGCCGGGCGGCGCGCCATGGCTCTCCTGGCCGTGGATCAGCTTGCCGAGGAGATCGGTGCCCAGGGAGTCCCGCACGAAAGCGCCGTCGGTGACGAAGGTGATGGCGAGCATCCAGGGGCCGGCGATCAGCAGCGCGAGCGGCAGGCCCCAGGAGATCCGGAATTCCCGCAGCCAGTGGGAATCGCGCTCGGTGAAGCTCAGCATGAGCGCGGTGAGCAGGCTCAGGAATGGCGTCACCGGTCCCTTGATCAGGAGACCGACCCCTTGCGCGACCCAGAACAGCAGCGGCAGCCGCGTCTCGATCGCCTCGGCATTGCAGGCGCGCCGATAGATCTCGCCGAGCGCGCCCTGTGCCGCCACCACGGTCGCCAGCAGCACCGCGTCGGTCTTGGCGATATGCGCCTCGATGGTGAGGCCGAGGGAGGCGGCCAGCAGCGCCGCGCCGACGAAGGCGGTCTCGCGTCCGACCCACGGCACGCCGAACCTGAAGGTGAGGAGCACCGCGACCAGGGCGCCCAGCAGCGAGGGCAGCCGATAGGGCCAGATCGCCGCGCTCGTCGGCGCTGCTCAGCAGCGACACGCTCGCCGCCTGCAGCCAGTAGATGCCGGCGGGCTTCTTGTTGCGCGCCTCGTCCTGGAAGCGCGGCAGCAGGAAATCCCGGCTCTCCAGCATCTGCCGCGTCGCCTGGGTGAAGCGCGCCTCGTCGCGGTCGGTGGGCGGCAGGGTGGCAAGACCCGGCAGGTAGAGCACCAGGCAGAGCAGGATCAGCAGGCACAGGCGCGCGCCAGCCGCGGATGACATTGGCGAAGGTCAAGACGCTGGCGACGGACGTGGAATTCATGGCGCCCTGTTTTACTTGACGATGGTGAGCTGCGTCACCGGCAGAAGCGGCCGCCACGCCGCGCCCGCCCCCAGCGGCGCCGCTTCGGACACCGCGATGCGCAGCAGCCGCCCGCCATTGGCGGCGTGCCAGGCGAGGAGCCGCGCCTCCGCCGCGGTGGTAACCGCGTTTACGACCAGCCGTCCGCCGGGCCGAAGCGCCTGCCACGCCGCCTCGAAGAGGCCCGGCATGCCGGTGCCGCCGCCGAGAAAGACGGCGTCGGGTGGCGCGAGATCCCGGAGCGCCGCAGGCGCCTCGCCGATCACGATTTCCAATTCCGGCACGCCCAGCAGCGCCGCGTTCTCCGCGATGAGGGCCGCGCGCCCGCTCGCGCGCTCGATGGCGATGGCGGAGCCGCCGCCGCCGCGCAGCCATTCGATGGCGATCGAGCCCGATCCTGCGCCGACGTCCCAGAGCCGCTCGCCCGGCAGCGGCGCCAGCGCCGCGAGCGTCGCCGCGCGCACCACGCGCTTGGTGATCTGCCCGTCGTGACGAAAGGCGTCGTCCGGCAATCCCGCAAGACGCGACAGTGGCCGCGCCGTGGGGCCGGCGACACAGTCCACCGCAAGGGTGTTGAGATCGGCCACCCGATCATGCGGCCAATGCCCGGCGGTTCCCTCGAGGAGGCGTTCCTCCGGTCCGCCCAGGCGCTCCAATGCTGCGAGCCTGCTCTCGCTCCAGCCGCGCTCGGCGAGAAAATGCGCGACCCGCGCCGGCGTGGCGCCGTCCTCGCTGAGGATCAGCAGCTTGGCTCCCGGCGCCAGGAACAGCGCCAGCCGCGCCAGCGGACGCCCGTGCAGGCTGAGCGTCGTGCACTCCGCGAGCGGCCAGCACATTCGCGCGGCCGCGAGGCTGAAGGCGCCGGCATGCGGCAAGACGACGAGATCCTCGCTGCCGAAATGCCCGGCGAGGAGTGCGCCGACGCCGTACCAGAGCGGATCGCCGCTCGCCAATACCACCACGCGCTTGCCCTTCCGCGCCGCGATGTCGGGCAGGCTCGCCGAGAGCGGCTGACGCCAGACGATCCGCTCCGCGGCGCCTGCCGGCACCATCGCCAGATGGCGCGCACCGCCCACCAGCACCTGCGCTTCCGCCACCAGAGCGCGGGCGGCGGGGGCGAGGCCGGCAATCCCATCCTCGCCGATGCCGACCACCGCAAGCCACGGCGTCATCGCACTCCCTCCGCCAGGGCGTTGACCGCGGCGGCGGCGAGCGCGCTGCCGCCGCGCCGGCCGAGGAGCGTCACATAGGGAATCCGGTACGGATTCTCCGTCAGGGCCACCTTCGATTCCGCGGCGCCGACAAAGCCGACGGGAAATCCCAGGATCAGCGCCGGCTTCGGCGCGCCAGCGCCGATCATCTCCAGCAGGTGAAAGAGCGCCGTGGGCGCATTGCCGATCGCCACCACCGCACCGGCGAGATGCGGCCGCCACAGCTCCACCGCCGCCGCCGAGCGCGTGGTCTCCAGCCGCCGAGCCAGCGCCGCCACGCGCTTGTCCCTGAGGGTGCAGAGCACGGGGGTCTTGCGCGGCAGGCGATCGGCGAGGATGCCGGTGGCGACCGAGGGCACATCCGCCAGGATCGGCGCTCCGGCGCGGAGCGCCGCGCGGCCCTCGCTGATGGCATCGGCGGACCAGCGGAGATCGGCGATCAGACCCGGCTCGCCGCTGGCATGGATGAGGCGCAGCGCCAGGGGCTGGATCTCCGGCGGCAGGCGCGTCAGATCCACCTCGCGCCGGATCAGCGCGAAGGAGCGGCGATAGATCGCTTCGGGCTTGCGGAGATAGCGATAGCGCGGCGCCGCGCGGCGCACGGTCTCGCCGGCGACGCCGAGCACCCAGCCTTCCTCCTCCTCGACGCGGCGGCGTTCCGCCGGCGTGAGACCGGGATCGCCGGCCAGCAGCGGCGCCAGGGCGCCGCGCCCGTCAAGCGCGGCAAAGTGGTGGGCGAGATGGCGCACCTGGGCCGAATCCTTGACCTCCCCGCGCCGCGTCGGCGCCGGCACCATGGAGGGGTAGATCTCCGCCAGCATGACCGGAGGTTGGCGTCGGCGCATCGGCGCCGCAAGCCCGGTCTCGAAGGGCCAGACCGCGATCGCGTTCTTCAGCGCGGGATCGTCGCGCAGGCTGCGCAGAATGGGAATGCCCGTGAGGGCCTGACCGCCGGCGGAGCCGGTGCCGGCCAGTTTCCAGACCGGCTGCGGACCGCGCATGCGGGATTCCACCAGGCGATGCTCGGGGAATTCCTCGGCGCGGTGCCGGCGGTGATGCCGCGGCTGGAGATGGCGCCCCGCCGCGCCCGCCGGGCAGCCCCAGAACGGATAGGCGTCGCCGGTGAGGCGGCGGTTGAGCTCGGCGCCGACCACGAAGCGATTGTTGCGGTTTTCGCCGTCGTCCGTGAGAAGCCGCGCGATCTCGTCCCAGATCGCGCGCCAGGGCGCGCCCTTAAGGCCGAGACGCGCCGCGAGCCCGGCGGGATAGGCCAGGGGAAAATCGAATCCGGCGAGAACGCGCTCGCCCCGGGCGGCGCTGGCGATGAAGAGGCCGCGCAGCACCGCCAGCGCGTCCTGCCGGGTCGCCAGATTCTCCAGCAGCAGGGTGTCGAGGCGTTCTTTCCGACGCTTCAGCGCCGCGAGCCAGATGCTGTCGCGGCCCTGGCGCGGCACTGCGGCGGCGCTCCAGTCCACCATGACGTAGACCTCGAAGAGGGAGCGGTGCGCCAAGGCTCAACCGGTCTCGCCGTCGTGATGGTGGTGATGCGGATGCGCGTGATCGTGCGCGTGTTGATGCCCGTGATCGCCGTCGGTGCCGATGCCGCGGACATGGTGATGATGCCCTTCCTGGGGCGCGCCGGCGGCGTCCTCGTAGCCGATGACCTGGGTGCGGTACTTGCAGAGCTGGCAGTTCATGGCGGGGGCGCCGGTATCGGTCTCGCGCACGCGCTCGGCGAAGCAGTCCAGCACCAGCGGGTGATCGTTGAGGTAGGGCGCCTTCAGGAACTCGATCTCGGGATGATCGGAGGCGACGCGATCGGTCTCCTCGTAGATGCGCTTCACCAGCACGCCGGTGAAGAGGAAGTAGGGGAATACGATGACGCGGGTGAAGCCGAGACGGACCGCGCGGCGAAGCGCCGCCTCGACCCGCGGTTGCGCCACGCCGCTGAAGGCGACCTCGGTCCAGCCGAAGCCCATGCCTTCCCAGAGCAGGCGCGCCACCTTGGAGATGTTGCTGTTCGCGTCCGGGTCGTTGGTGCCGCGGCCCACCACCACGAGAAGCGTGTCGACGCGTGGCACCGGGCGAGGTGCCAGCGCTTCCGCCTGGGCGATGCGGTCGGCCGCCGCCTGGAGCAGCTTCGGCTCGATCGCGAGCTCGCGGCCGAAGCGCAGCTCGATCCCGGGATTGGCGGCGGCGAAGCTGTTGATTTCCCAGGGCAGGTCGTTTTTCACGTGAGCGGCGGCGAACAGCATGCCTGGCACCGCGATGATGCGGCGCGCACCGCGGCGCTTCAGGGCGTCGAGCCCGTCGCGGATGATCGGCCGCGCGAACTCGAGATAGCCGGTCTCGAAGTCGTGGGCCGGAAGCCGCGCCTTCAGCCCCTGGGCGAGGCGCTCGAACTCGCGCACCGCCTCGGTGTCGCGACTGCCGTGGCCGCATACCATTACCGCTGTCTCGACCATTCACTTTTCCCCTTCAGATGCCCAGGGCGCGGTTGACGGCGTGGCCGCCGCCGCCCGATGCTCCGCGCCCATGCTGCCGCTCCTCGCCGCCGATCCCGCACGCCTCGATCCGCTGCTGGCCTTGATCGCCGGCCTGGCGGTCGATGCCGTGCTCGGCGATCCGCCGGCGCTGTTTCGCTTGGTGCCGCATCCGGTGGCGCTGCTGGGGCGGTTGGTGGCGGTGCTCGAGATGTCGCTCAACCGGCCCGAGCTCGCCGACGAGGTCCGTCGCCGCGGCGGCATCTTCACCGTGCTGGCCGTGGTCGTCGCCGCCGTCGCCGTTGGCGTCCTCATCGATCGCCTCGCCGCGCTGCTGCCTTGGGGCGATGTGCTGGTGGTCGCCACCGTCGCCATACTGGTGGCGCAGCGCAGCCTCTACGATCACGTCGCGGCGGTGGGCGTGCGCTGCTGAGCGGTGGCCTCCTCGCCGGCCGCGCCGCGGTCGGTCACATCGTCGGCCGCAGTCCCGAGAGCCTCGATACCGCCGGCGTGGCGCGCGCCGCCATCGAATCCCTCGCCGAGAATTTCAGCGACGGCGTGGTGGCGCCGGTGTTCTGGTTCGTGCTGCTGGGGCTTCCCGGCCTCTGCGCCTACAAGGCGATCAACACCCTCGACAGCATGATCGGCCACCGCTCGCCGCGCTATCGCGACTTCGGCTGGGCCGCGGCGCGGCTCGACGATCTCGCGAACCTTGTGCCGGCGCGGCTTGCCGGGCTGCTGCTGGCGCTCGCCGCCTCGGTGCTGCCCGCCGCCACCGGCGGAGCGGCCATCGCCACCATGCTGCGCGACGCGCGCAAGCACCGCTCGCCCAATGCCGGCTGGCCGGAGGCTGCGATGGCGGGCGCGCTTGGCGTGGCGCTGGCGGGGCCGCGGCGCTACGGCAGCGAGCTTGTCGACGACCCCTGGGTTGGACCGGGCACGCCGCAGGTCGGTGCCGGGGATATCGGGCGCGCGCTCGATGTCTATGTCGTCGCCTGCGTGATTGAGGCGGCGCTGCTGGCGGCGCTCGCGCTCATCCGCCTCTGACGCTTCACCGGCCACGGGCGATCTCCAGCAGGCCCGCGACGTCGAGATGCGCCTCGCAATGATCGGCGAGCGCGTCGAGGGCGGACTCGACCCGCGCCTCGAAGGCGAGCGTCGCGTCGGCACTGCCGCCGAGGCGCTCCAGGAAGGCGCGGCGGAACGCGTCGCTGGCGAAAATGCCATGTACTTGGCAGCCCATGATGCGGCCGTCGGCGGAGACCGCGCCCTCGGGCGTCGTTCCCAGCCGCAGCATCGGCCGTGCGGCGCCGGGCCCGTCGGTACGGCCGACGTGCATTTCATAGCCCGCGATGTCGGCGCCACTTCTGATCTCGGCGCCGGTGACGGCGCGCAGCACCTTCTCCGTGGTGAGCACGGTCTCCACGTCGAGAAGGCCGAGGCCCGGCGCCGTGCCGGCGGTGCCCTCGATGCCGCCGGGATCGGCGACGCGTGCGCCCCAGCATCTGATAGCCGGCGCAGATGCCCAGCACGGCGCCGCCGCGCCGGACATGGGCCGATGATGTCGATGTCCCAGCCTTCGCGTGCGGAGCGCCGCCAGATCCGACGAGCGTCGATTTCGAGCCCGGCAGCAGGACGAGATCGCAGAGCGGCAATGGCCGGCCCGGCGGCACCAGCTCGACGCTCACCGCGGGCTCCGCCATCAGCGGGTCGAGATCGTCGAAATTGGCGATGCGCGGCAGTCGCGGCACCACGATCCGGAGACGCCCGGCGCGCGCCGTCACCGGCATCTTCTCCAGCGCCAGCGCGTCCTCGGCCGGCAGGTCGCCGGCGCGGTCGAAATAGGGCACGACACCGAGAGACCTGAGGCCGGTGACGCGGCGGATCTCATCGATGCCGCCGGAAAATAGCGAGACGTCGCCGCGGAACTTGTTGACGATGTAGCCGCGCGAGGCGCTTGCGCTCCGCCGGCGCCAGCAGCAGGTGCGTTCCGCAGATCTGCGCCAGCACGCCGCCGCGGTCGATGTCGCCGACCAGCACCACGGGAACATCCGCCGCCTCGGCGAAGCCCATGTTGGCGATATCGCCGGCGCGCAGATTGATCTCGGCGGCGCTGCCGGCGCCTTCCACCAGCACCACATCCGCCGTCGCCTGCACCACCTCGAAGCTTTCGAGGACGCGCGGCAGCAGGCGCTTGCGCAGCTCCTGATACTCGCGCGCCGCGGCGCTGGCGAAGATCCGCCCCTGCACCACCACCTGGGCGCCGCGCTCCGACTGCGGCTTCAGCAGCACGGGATTCAGATGAACCGAAGGCGCGATGCCGGCGGCGCGCGCCTGCAGCGCCTGGGCGCGGCCGATCTCGCCTCCGTCAGCCGTCACCGCGGCATTGTTCGACATGTTCTGCGGCTTGAACGGGTTGACACCGGAGCCCGCGGCGCTTGAGCGCGCGCGCGAGCCCCGCAATCAACAGCGACTTGCCGACGTCGGAGCCCGTGCCCTGCAGCATCAGGGCGGGGGTGCGCCGGGCCAGTCCCGCCGCCATGCTCAGTGCTGCGAGATCTGGTCGAGGGTGGTACGCAGCCGCGTGGCGCCGCTGGTCGCCACCTTGCGCTCGAGCACGATATCCCGGAGCGCGACATCGCGACCGTAGTAGACCCTGTCCCAATCCGGTTTCGGATTGAGGGCAGCACCCTGCAGCGCGACGCCGCCGAACAGCCCCTTCGATTCCGAGAACGAGTAGATGTCGGCGCCCACGTTCGAGGTGGTGGAGGCCTCGGCGCCGGCGCCCACGGTGGCGAGGGTGAGACCGGCCTCGGCGCCGACCTTGAACTCGTTCTTCAGGATCGCCTCGAGCGCCTTGTCGGTCATGATGATGAGAGAGACCTCCGACACCTCGACCCCGATCTGCAGCCCGAGCGAGCCGCCGGCCAGACCGTAGAAGGCGGGCGAGCTCCAGGTGTTCTTGGCGTCGCGCACCAGCAGCACGCCGGTACCGCCCTGGCCGCCCAGGATGAAACCGCCCTTCACCAGCGAGGGCACGATCAGGATGGCGCGAGCCCGGTGCAGGAGCTCGCGGATATTGGTGGCGGCGCCGGTGCCGGACTGGATCTTGTCGGCGACGATGGTGGCGCCGTCCACGACCTCCTGCTGGTCGTTGGCGCGCGCTACTTGCGTCGATGCCAGCAGCAGCGTCGCGGCCAGCAGTGTGAGAATGCGCTTCATGGGTCCTCCTTCTGGGAATGGGCTTAGAATTCGATGCCCGCCTGCGCCTTAACGCCGGCGCGGAAGGGATGTTTCACCAGCTTCATCTCGGTCACGAGATCGGCGATCTCGATCAGCTCGGGCTTGGCGTTGCGGCCGGTGAGGACGACGTGCAAGTCCCGCGGCTTTGCTCTCAGCGTCTCGATCACCTCTGTCACCGGCAGATAGTCATAGCGCAGGACGATGTTGATCTCATCCAGCAACAGCAGCCGATAGGAGGGATCCGCCAGCATCTCCTTGGCGACCTCCCAGGCGGCGCGGGCGGCGGTGATGTCTCGGGCGCGGTCCTGGGTCTCCCAGGTGAAGCCCTCGCCCATCGCCCGCATGGTGACGAGGTCGGGGAAACGCTGCAGCACGTCGCGCTCGCCTGTCTTCCAGGCGCCCTTGACGAACTGCACGACGCCGACCCGCATGCCGTGGCCGAGGCAGCGCAGCACCATGCCGAAGGCGGCGGTGGATTTTCCCTTGCCGGTACCGGTGTGGACAATGACGAGGCCGCGCTCCTCGGTCTTCCCGGCCAGCATGCGGTCGCGCGCCGCCTTGCGCTTCGCCGCCTTTTCGGCGTGGCGACGGTTGATCTCCTCCTCGCTGAGGATCTCCTCGCTCATCGGCCGGCCGACTTCTTGATTTCCGCGAGCTCGGTGCCGATGCTGTTGCGCGACGGCTTCCAGAGGCCGCGGTCGATCGCCTCGGCGAAGCGGTCCGCCATCTCGCCGAGCGCCGCCGGATTGTGCGTCGCCAGGAACTCGCGCACCGCCGCGTCGCCGAGGAAGGCGTCATAGACCGCATCGAAATGATGATTCTTGACCACCCGCGCGGTGGCGGCGAAGGCGAAGAGGTAGTCAACCGTCGCCGCCATCTCGAAGCCGCCCTTGTAGCCGTGGCGCATCATGGCGGCGATCCATTTGGGATTTACGACGCGGGCGCGCACCACGCGGCCGATCTCCTCCTCGAGCGTGCGGATCCGCGGCCGCTCCGGGCGCGAGTGGTCGTTGTGATAGACCGAGGGGGCGACGCCCGCGAGGTACCGTGCGGTGACCGCGAGCCCGCCCTCGAACTGGTAGTAGTCGTCGCTGTCGAGCAGATCGTGCTCGTGATTGTCCTGGTTCTGCACAACGGCCTCGATCGCGGCGAGGCGCTGGCGCAGGCTCTCGGGATCCTCGCGCCCCTCGGCGCCGCCGCCATAGGCATAGCCGCCCCAGGCGAGATAGGCCTCGGCGAGATCCGCGTCGCCGCGCCAGAGCTTCTCGTCGATCAGCGTCTGCAGCCCCGCGCCATAGGCGCCGGGCTTGGAGCCGAAGACGCGGGCGCCGGCGCGCCGCTGCGCCGCTGCCGGCGCCATGCCCTTGGCGATGAGGGCCTCGCTGTCCGCCGTCACGCGCGCCGCCAGCGGGTTCACCTCCGGCGTCTCCTCGAGAGCCGCCACCGCGCGGGCGGCGCTGTCGACGAGATCGATCAGATTGGCAAAGGCGTCGCGGAAGAAGCCGGAGACGCGCAAGGTCACGTCGACCCGCGGCCGGTCCAGCACCGAGGCCGGCAGGACCTCGAAGCCGACGACGCGGCCGGTGCTGGGCTCCCAGCGCGGCTGCACGCCCATGAGCGCCAGCGCCTGGGCGATGTCGTCGCCGCCGGTGCGCATGTTGGAGGTGCCCCAGGCCGAGAGCGCCATGCGGCGCGGATAGCTGCCGTGATCCTGGGCATAGCGCTCGACCAGCAGCGCCGCCGATTTCCAGCCCAGCGCCCAGGCCGCCGGCGTCGGCAGCGCGCGGGTGTCGACGGAGTAGAAGTTCCGCCCGGTCGGCAGCACCTCCGGCCGGCCGCGGCTCGGCGCGCCGGAAGGGCCCGGCGGCACGAAGCGCCCGGCGAGGCCGGCGAGCAGGCCGCGCATCTCCGCCGCCCCCGACGCCGCCAGGGCCGGCGCCAGGTGCAGGGCGATCTCCCGCAGCACTGGCGGCGTTGCCGCCCATTTCTCTGCCGGCCTTTCCGTGCCCGCGACGAGGCGGCGCGCCAGCGCTTCCAGCCGCTCCACCGTATCGCCGGCGGTGCGCCACGGCGGCTCGCCCGCGAGCACCTTCGGTCGCGGGCCCTCCCAGGGCGCGGCGAGATCGCCGTCGAGAGGATCGAATCCCAGGTTGAGATCTGCCGCGAGGGCGCGGATGAGCGAGGCTTGCTCCGGCGCCGTCCCGCGCGGCAGCCGCGCCAGGGCCAGCAGCAGATCGAGCTCGGCGTCGCTGGTGGGCGACGTGCCGAAGATATGCAGCCCGCCGCGGATCTGCCGCTCCTTGAGCTCGCAGAGATAGGCGTCGAGCTTTGGAAGCGCTGCATCGACATTTTCCGACTGCGGCAATCCCGCAGTCCTCGGCGACGCCGGTGACGCGGGCGACCTCGAGAATGCGAGCCGCGAGCGGCTTCACCCGCCGCGGGTCGCCGGTGGCGGCTTCGAAATATTCATCGACCAGGCGCTCCAGTTCCGCCTGATGCCCATGGCTGCCGGCGCGGGTCAGCGGCGGCGTCAGGTGATCGACGATGACCGCCTGGGCGCGGCGCTTCGCCTGGGTCCCCTCGCCGGGATCGTTGACGATGAAGGGATAGAGATGCGGCAGCGGCCCCAGCGCCGCCTCCGGAAAGCATTCCGACGAGAGCGCCAGCGCCTTGCCCGGCAGCCATTCGAGATTGCCGTGCTTGCCCACATGCACGACCGCGTGGGCGCGGAAGCCGTCGGCGAGCCAGGCGTGGAAGGCGAGATAGCCGTGCGGCGGCACCAATGCCGGATCGTGCTGGGCCTGGACGGGGTCGATGTTGTAGCCGCGCGCCGGCTGGATCGCGACGACGACATTGCCGAAGCGCAGCGCCGGCAGCGCGAAGCGGCCGCAATCGAGATCGCTGGGGCGGAACAGCGGATCGCGCTCCGGCGCGCCCCAGCGCTCGGAGACCCGCTTCTGCGCCGCGAGCGGCAGGCTCGCGAACCAGGCGGCGTAGTCATTGCGGCCGATCTCCTCGGTGCCGTCGCGGCCGAGATGGGTGGCGGCGTTGGTGGGACCGGCCAGCAGCTGCCGCATCAGCACGTCGCCGTCCACGGGAATGTCGGTGACGCGATATCCGGCGTCGGCGAGCGCCCGCAGAATGGCCAGCACGCTCGCGGGCGTGTCGAGGCCGACGCCGTTGCCGATGCGGCCGTTCCTGTTCGGATAGTTGGCGAGCACCAGCGCCACGCGGCGCTCGGCGGGCACAGTGCGGCGCAGCCGCACCCAGTTGCGCGCGAGGTCGGCGACGAAGGCGACGCGGTCGGCGACCGGCACGTGACGGACCAGATCCGCCTCGGTCAGGGGATCGCGCATCGCCTCGCCCTTGAAGGAGACCGCCCGCGTCACGATGCGGCCGTCCACCTCCGGCAGCGCCACCGACATGGCGACGTCGCGGGCGTCGAGGCCGCGGGTGCCGGCGCGCCAGCGCTCGGCATCGCCGCCGGCGAAGATCACCTGCAGCACCGGGCAGTCGAAGGGATCGAAGGGCGACGGCACCGGCGCGCCGCCCGGCGAGGCCACCGCGAAGCCCGTGGTGTTGAGCACGATCTCCGGCGGCGCCCCCGCGAGCGCACTGGCGAGGATCGCCTGGGCCTGCGGTATCCTTGAGGCTCTGCACGAAGACCGGCAGCGGATTGAGGCCGCGCTCCGCGAGCGCCGCGACCAGTGCGTCGACCGGCGCGGTATCGGCGGCCTGCACCAGGGCGCGGTAGAAGATCAGCGCCGCCACCGGTCGATCGGCTTGCCAATGCCGGCGGATCTCGTCGAGGCTTGGCTGCGCCATCCCTGGCCAATAGAGACCGGCGCGGAGCAGCGGCTGCGGCTCGCGCCAGGCCTCGTCGCGGCCCAGGAGATGCGCGGCGAAGCGCAGGAAGCCCTCGGCATTGCCGGCGCCGCCCTCCGCAAGGTAGCGCCAGAGCCGCTCCCGCGCTGGCGCCTCGATGGTGGAGAGCTGGCGCAGCTCCTCGTCCTCCCGCTCGTCGCCCGGCAGCAGCGCCAGCGGGATCGATTTCGCGCGGCAGGTTTCCACCAGCCGGTCGACGCCATAGGGCCAGTAGCCGCGGCCGCCCAGGAGCCGAGCTACCACCAGCCGCGCTTCGGCGATCACGCCGTCGACATAGAGATCGACGGAGAGGTTGTGGCCAAGCCGCAGGAGATTGGCGAGGCGCAGGGTCAGGCGCTTGGGATCCTCCGCCGCGAGCGCGGCCTGCGCCGCGGCGAGGCAGGCCATCTCGGTGTCGGCGGCAGTGAGCACCACGATGTCACCGGCGCTCTGGCCGAGATCGACCGCCGCCGCCCCATCGGCGACGACACCGGGCTCGGCGGCCAGGAGATGCATCACGCTTCGAGCGCCGCGGCGATGGCGGCGCGGTCGAGGCCCTTGCGGCCGATCACGACGAGGCGGCTCTGGCGCCGCTCGTCCGGCCGCCAGGGCCGGTCGAAATACTGCTGCAGCCGCGCGCCCACGCCCTGCACCACCTGGCGGAACTCCTTGCCGGGCACGTCGAGGAAGCCCTTGAGGCGGAGGATGTCGTGGGCATCGGCGATCTCGCCAAGACGGCGTAAGAAAGTCGACGGTGTCGGCGACCGGGCCGCGCGCCACGACGAAGCTCTCGAAATCCTCGTGGTCGTGCTCGGTCTCGAGATCGTGGTGGGACGGGCGATTGGCGATATCCTCTTCCGCCGCCGCGGCGAGGCCCAGCAGCACGTCCGCGCGACACCACGCCGTGGCGCGCGGCAATCCATTTCGCCGCCGGACGAAGCTGACGACCGATTTCACCCGCGACGCTGTCGAAGCTCTCTGCCGACAGCAGGTCGGTCTTGTTGAGGACGACGAGATCGGCGGCAGCGAGCTGATCCTCGAAGACCTCCTCCAGCGGATTGTCGTGATCGAGGGCTAGGATCGGCGGCGCGCTGAGCCGCGAGCGCTGCCGGGTCGTCGGCGAAGCGGCCGGCGGCCACCGCCGCCGCGTCCACCACGGCGATGACGCCGTCGACGGTGACGCGCGCCTTCACCTCCGGCCAGGCGAAGGCCTGCACCAGCGGCTTCGGCAACGCCAGGCCGGAGGTCTCGATGATGATGTGGTCCGGCGGGTCCGGCCGATCGAGCAGGCGCTCGAGCGTCGGCAGGAAATCCTCGGCGACGGTGCAGCAGATGCAGCCGTTGGCGAGCTCGATCACGTCCTCCTCGGTGCAGCCCTCGACACCGCAGCCCAGAAGGATCTCGCGATCGATGCCGAGCTCGCCGAACTCGTTGATGACGAGGGCGAGACGGCGTCCGCCGGCTTTCGCCACGAGATGGCGGAGCAGGCTGGTCTTGCCGGCGCCGAGGAAGCCGGTGATGACGGTGGCGGGGATCTTGCGCGTCATCGGGCGACCTCCACCGGCGGCGCGTCCTTCAGCACCATCGGCAGTCCCGCCGCCAGGAACACCACGCGATCCGCCGTCGCGGCGACCCGCTGATTGAGGCGGCCCGCATGATCGCGGAAGGCGCGCGCCAGCGCGTTCTCCGGCACGATGCCGAGCCCGACCTCGTTGGCGACCAGCACCAGCGGTCCCCGCGCCCCGCCGAGCGCCGCCAGCAGCCGCTCGATCTCGGCGTCCGCGTCGCGCTCCGCCAGCATCACATTGCTGAGCCAGAGCGTGAGGCAATCCACCAGGATCGGACGCTCGGCGCGCGCCTCGGCGATGATTTTTCCGGCGAGGTCGAGGGGCTCCTCGATCGTGGTCCAGCGCGGCCCGCGGCGCTCGCGATGCAGCGTCACGCGCGCCGCCATCTCCGCGTCGCCGACGCTGGCGGTGGCGAGATAAAGACCGGCGCCGACGCTGCTCGATCGCTGCCTCGGCGAAGCGGCTCTTGCCGGAGCGCGCGCCGCCCAGCACCAGCGTGACAGGCGGCAGCGCGCCGGTTGGCGCGGACGGATCAAACGCGACGGAAGACCCCAGCATGACCCCTTCCTCCCTCCGAGGATGGTTGCGAGAAGCTCGGACGAGGAGGTCTCCTGGCTCGGGGTCGTCGACCGCGGCGCCTTCCCAATCCCCTGGTGGAATGGGGATCAGTGGCGGTTGCCGCAGCCTCGCCGTTTACAGTTGCGGGGGCAGCGCCGGCTTTGCACCGGACTTCCCTGTCTCGTCGCGGGCGACGCTAGCACGCCCCCGCCAGCGATGAAAGCCGCGTGGCGGTCGGCTGTGATCTCCGCCGTCGGATGACGATCATTTAATGCCGCCGTCATGCGACTGAGAACGGGGCTTTTTATTTCTCGGACAGCGGGCGCCGCTTCAACGGCGCCGGAAATCGCAGAGAAAAAGGAGATTTGTCATGAGGATGCTTTCGGTCCTTTCCGCCGCCTCCCTCGCGTTCGTCCTCGGGACGGGGATGGCCCTGGCGGCGGCAACCCCCGCTGCCGGCAATCACTACAACTGGAATCCCAAGCAAGGCGATCGCGCCACCCAGGCGCTCAATCTTCTGGAGGCCAAGGGCTACGGCAACTTCACCGACTTCAAGGCCGACGGCAACAACTTCGAGGCGACCGTACAACAGCACGGCAAGACCATGAATGTCGTCGTCGATCCCGTCACCAAGATGGTGCAGCCCACGGGCTGACGAAGGGCCGCGGCGGCCAGGGCGTGATCCGACCAAGTGGAATCGGATCACGCCCTGGATCGATGTGTTCTGTCGCATTGTCCGCGGCGAGCCGCTGCGCACGTCGCCGGACAATGCTCTACCTCGGCGGCTGGTTCACCGCCACGATATGCCAGGGATGGCCGCCGCGGTTCTCGCCGTAATGGTCGAGGCGCGTCAGGGAGAGGTTGTCGACGCCGATCGCCGAGCGACGTCTCCGGCGGCAGTCCCAGCGCCTCCACCAGCGCCGCGCGGATGGTGCCGCCGTGGGTCACCGCGATGATGTCGCGGCCGGCATGCTCGTCGGTGAGGCGGCGGATCGCCGGCGTCACCCGCGCCACCAGATCGGCGAAGCTCTCGCCGTCCGGCGGCGCCACATGGGCGGGCGCCAGCCAGAAGCGGTGATAGGCATCGGGCTGCTTGTGCGGGAGGTCGGTGTACTTGATCCCCTGCCAGGCGCCGAAATTCTGCTCGTCGAGCTCGCGCTCCGAGAGCACATCGGGGCCGGGGATCTTCGGCGGACCCGGCAATCCCGCGCGCACGATCGCCGCCGCGGTCAGATGCGTGCGCTGCAGCGTGCTGGTGACCCAGACCGCGTCCTTCGGCAGCAGCCGCGCCAGCGCCGCGAAAGCGGCGGCATCGGTGCAATCGCAGGGCACGTCGGTCTGCCCATAGCAGCGGCCGTCGTTGACGGTGACGGGGGCATGACGCACCCACCACCAGCGCGTCGATCCCGTCATATGGTCGCCACCAGAAGCATCACGATCTCTCCCACCTGCTGGGCCGCGCCCAGGACATCGCCGGTGTAGCCGCCGAGACGCCGGCGCGCAAGCGACGCCAGCGCCGCCATGGCGAGCGCCGCCAGCAGCACGGCGACGATGCCGCGGCCGACGCCCAGCGCGAGCAGCGCCACGACCAGACCGATTGCCGCGGCGATGCCGGCGACGGTCGGCGAGGGCTTGCCGGCGGATGCCGCGAGTCCGTCGCTCCGGGCGGGATCGAGGACCAGCATCAGCGCCGGCAGCAACCCGCGCGAGGTCGCGTGCGCCGCGATCAGCACGCCGGCGGCGATAGACGTATCCGGCAGCGCCGCCAGCGCCGCTGCGCGCAAGCCGACACTGAGGATCAGCGCCAGCACGCCGAAGGTGCCGATGCGGCTGTCGCGCATGATGGCGAGGGACTGCTCGGCATCGGCGCCGCCGAGCCCGTCGGCGGTGTCGGCGAGCCCGTCCTCGTGCAGCGCGCCGGTCATCGCCAGCGTCGCCGCCACCGCCAGCAGCGCGGTCGCGAGGATCGGCAGTCCCAGCCGGTCACCTATCGTCAGCACGATGGCGCCGGCCACGCCGACGAGGATGCCCGCCAGCGGAAACGCCCAGGCCGCCCGCGCCAGAGCCTCCGGGCTCGGCGGCGCCTTCGGCGGCGAGCGGCAGCCGCGTCAGAAACGCGATCGCCAGCCGCGCCTGCGCGACCCAGGCGCCGAAATCGCTGCTGTTGCCGTCCACCATGATGTTGAGATAACCCATGGCACCGATTCGCAACAAGAGCGCGGCGGTCGCACACCGCATCGGGGCGTCAATACCGTAGATTGTCGCCGACGTCAGAGTTTTGGAGCCACCCAATGTCCACTGAACCGCCGCGCGCGAGCCTCGAGGAGATGCGCCAGCTGCTGCGCCGCCTGCCGGGTCCCGATCTCGAGGCAGGCACGGCCGCCGCCACGCGCGAGGCGCAGCTCACCAAGCCCGCGGGCGCGCTGGGCCGGCTCGAGGAGCTGGCGCAGTGGATGGCGACGTGGCAGGGGAGACATCCGCCCACCGCCAATCATCCGCGCACGGCGGTCTTCGTCGGCAATCACGGCGTGGCGGCGCTCGGCGTCTCGGCCTATCCCGCGGCCGTCACCCAGCAGATGGTGAAGAACTTCGTCGACGGCGGCGCCGCGGTGAACCAGCTCTGCCGCGTCGTCGATGCGGATCTGCGCGTCTACGAGCTCAATCTCGAGGAGCCGACGGCGGATTTCACCCGCGCGGCCGGCGATGAGCGAGGAGGACTGCGCGCTCGCTATTGCCTATGGCATGACATCCGTCGAGCCCGGCGTCGATCTCCTGGCGGTGGGCGAGATGGGAATCGCCGAATACGACCTCGGCGGCGGCACTCTGCCACGCGCTCTTCGGCGGCACTGCCGCGGAGTGGGTGGGGCCCGGCACCGGCGTCGCCGGCAGCGCTCTCGCGCGCAAGACCGTCGTGGTGGCAGAAGGCGTCGCGCGGCACCTCGGCGAGAGCACCGAGCCCTTCGAACTGCTGCGGCGTCTGGGCGGCCGCGAGCTCGCGGCGATCGCCGGCGCGATCATGGCGGCGCGCCAGGCACGAGTGCCGGTGATTCTCGACGGCTATGCGGCGTGCGCGGCGGCAGCGGTGCTGTTCGCCGCGGATGCCCGCGCGCTCGATCACTGCCTGGTGGCGCATCGCTCGGCGGAGCCCGGTCACGGCCGGCTCCTGGAGCGGCTGGGGAAACCGCCGCTCCTCGATCTCGGCATGCGCCTCGGCGAGGCGTCCGGCGCCACGCTGGCGATCGCCCTCGTCAAGGCGGCGGTCGCCTGTCACACGGGAATGGCGACCTTCGCGGAAGCTGGCGTCAGCGGGAAGGAAGGCTGACGACCTCGCGCTTCGCTCCACAGGAGAGCGCACGCTGCGCGAATACACGAGGCGCCGTTTTTTTAATCACGTCGCCGTCAACGACGGCCGATTTCAGGAATGCCTTAACCAATCTCGCCTACAACCCTGGCGCGTGCATATCCGAGCATGCAGCAACCGCTAGTAATTCCTACCTGCGGTGCTCTACCAGAGGGGGAGGCGAGCGTGCGTGAATTTCTGTCATCGGCCCATACGCGGGAACTCGAGGCGATGCTGCAGGCGATCGGCAAATCGCAGGCGGTGATCGAGTTCAAGCTCGACGGCACGATCCTGACCGCGAACGAGAACTTTCTGCGGACGATGGGCTACACGCTGCCTGAGATCCAGGGCAAGCATCACAGCATGTTCGTCGAGCCCGGCTATCGCGACAGCGCCGAGTACCGGGAGTTCTGGGCCAAGCTCGGGCGCGGCGAATACCAGGCGGCGGAGTACAAGCGCATCGGCAAGGGCGGCAAGGAAGTCTGGATCCAGGCCTCCTACAACCCGATCCTCGACCGCAGCGGCAAGCCGTTCAAGGTCGTCAAGTTCGCCACCGACATCACCAAGCAGAAGCTGCAGAACGCGGACTATCGTCGGCCAGATCGACGGCGATCGGCAAGTCGCAGGCGGTGATCGAGTTCAACATGGACGGCACCATCATCACCGCCAACGAGAATTTCCTGCACGCGCTGGGCTACACGCTGGCGGAAGTCAAGGGCAAGCACCACAGCATGTTCGTCGAGCCCGGCTATCGCGACAGCGCCGAGTACCGGGAGTTCTGGGCCAAGCTCAACCGCGGCGAATACCAGGCGGCGGAGTACAAGCGCATCGGCAAGGGCGGCAAGGAGGTCTGGATCCAGGCCTCCTACAACCCGATCCTCGACATGAACGGCAAGCCGTTCAAGGTGGTGAAGTTCGCCACCGACATCACCAAGCAGAAGCTGCAGAACGCCGACTATCTCGGGCAGATCGACGCGATCGGCAAGTCGCAGGCGGTGATCGAATTCAACATGGACGGCACCGTCATCACCGCGAACGAGAATTTCCTGAACGCCATGGGCTATACGCTGGCGGAAATCCAGGGCAAGCACCACAGCATGTTCGTCGAGCCCGGCGAGCGCGACAGCGCCGAATACCGGCAGTTCTGGGCCGCCCTCAACCGCGGCGAGTTTCAGGCCGCGGAGTACAAGCGCATCGGCAAGGGCGGCAAGGAAGTCTGGATCCAGGCCTCCTACAACCCGATCCTCGACCTGAACGGCAAGCCGTTCAAGGTGGTGAAGTTCGCGACCGACGTCACCGAGCAGGTCATCCAGCGGATGAAGAACGAGCACATCCGCGGCATGATGGAGAGCGTCGCCGCCGGCGCCGAGGAACTCAACGCCTCGGTCAAGGAGATCGCCGAGAGCATGGTGAAGTCGAAGGAGACCGCCGAGGGCGCGGTGGAGCGGGTCGACGTCGCCGACCAGTCGACGCATCGCCTCACCGAGGCGGCGCAGGCCATGGGCGGCATCGTCGATCTCATCAACAACATCACCGGCCAAATCAACCTGCTGGCGCTCAACGCCACCATCGAATCCGCCCGCGCCGGCGAGGCTGGCCGCGGCTTCGCCGTGGTGGCGAACGAGGTGAAGAATCTCGCCGGTCAGGCCAAGGGCGCCACCGAGCAGATCTCCAAGGAGATCACGAGCATGCGCGGCATTTCCGATGATGTTGTCAACGCGCTCGGCGCCATCAAGCAGTCGATCAACTCCGTGCGCGAATACGTGACCTCGACCGCCGCGGCGGTGGAGGAGCAGAGCGCGGTCGCCAACGAGATGTCCGCCAACATGCAGAAGGCCGCCGCCGAGGCCAGCAACATCGGCGTGGCGTAGCAGGATTGGGAAGCGGGCGGGCGGTCGCCCGCCCTGGTTGATTTTTCCGCCGTTCGCGAGGCGCCACGCCTGGCCTCGCGAACGGCGCAGCTACTCTCCCATCTGCAGGAGCGCGCCGGTGCGGCGCACGCGGTGGAAGCTCCAGAGCAGGAAGGCGCCGCCGAGCGCGATATAGAGAACGTCGAGGGCGGCCGCCCGGACGAGATAGTCCGTGCGGAAGACATGCTGGAACATCACCGCGCGCATGCCCTCGAAGACATAGGATGTCGGCAGCGACCAGGCCACCGGCTGCAGCCAGGCCGGCAGCACCGATACGGGATAGTAGATGCCGCTGACCGGCGAGAGCACGAAGATCGCGACCCAGGCGAGGTTCTCCGCGCCGAGGCCGTTGCGCAGGATCACCGCGATGATGGCGAGGCCCACCGCCCAGCCCATCACCAGCAGCAGGGCGAAGAAGGCGAGGAGCGGCAGGCCCAGCGTGAAGATCGAGTAGTGATAGAGCGGGATCGCCAGCAGCGCCGCCGGCAGCGATGCCGATCAGCACGCGGATCAGGCTCATCACCAGCAGCGAGACCACCCACTCATAGGGCCGGAGCGGGCTCACGAAGAGATGGCCGAGGTTGCGCGACCACATCTCCTCCAGGAACGAGAAGGCGACGCCGAGCTGGCCGCGGAACATCACCTCCCAGAGCAGCACCGCGATAGACAGCACGCCGCCGGCCTGCGCCACCCAGCTGCTGTTGGTCACCAGGAACTGGGTGGTGAAGCCCCAGAGCACCATGGTGAGGGTCGGCCAATAGACGAGCTCGAGGGCGCGCGGCCAGGATCCCCGCAGCAGATAGAGATGGCGCAGCACCATGGCGCCGATGCGCCCGAGCGAGAACGTGGAGTTGGCGCTCATTGCGCCGCCCTCTCCCGCCGGCCGTGCCCCTTGCCGCGGGCGATGTCGAGGAAGACCTCCTCGAGCGTGTCGCGGCCGTAGCGGTCGATGAGCGCGTCGGGGCTGCCGCGGTCGACGATGCGCCCCTTGCTGCAGCATCATCACCTCGGAGCAGAGCCGCTCCACCTCGCCCATGTTGTGGGACGCCATCAGGATGGTGGCGCCGGTGCGCTGCGCGATAGGTCTCGAGATATCCGCGCACCCAGTCGCCGGTGTCGGGATCGAGGGAGGCCGTGGGCTCGTCCAGCAGCAGCAGCTCCGGCTCGTTGATCAGCGCCTTGGCGAGCGCCACGCGGGTCTTCTGCCCGGCGCTCAGGCTGCCGAGCTTGCGCTTCGAGCAAATCGGCGAGCTGCAGGTCCTGCGCCAGCACGGCGATGCGGTCGCGCAGATGCTCGACGCCGTAGAGCCGGCCATAGACCGAGAGATTCTCCCGCACGGTCAGCCGATGCGGCAGATCCGACATAGGGCGAGGAGAAATTCATCCGCGGCAGCACGCGATGGCGATGGCGCTGCATGTCCTCGCCGAAGACGAAGACCTCGCCGGCGCTCGGCAGCAGCAGGCCCAGCAGCATCGAGAGGGTCGTGGTCTTGCCGGCGCCATTGCCGCCCAGCAGCGCCGCGGTGACGCCGCGCTCCACGGTGAAGTCGAGGCTGTCCACCGCCAGCGTCTCCTTGAAGCGCTTGCAGAGGCCGCTGACCTTGATGACGGGCTCGCTCATGGCGCGGCGACTATGGCGGAAAGCCGGCTCCGCGGGCCAGCGGACCCGCGGGATGGTGGCGCCGGGACGCCGGGCGCGATATGGAGAGGCGATGAGAAGGATCGCGACGGCGCGAGAAGGGGATACGAGCCCGGCCGCGGGGCCCGCCGGCACCCGCGAGCCGGGCAGCGTCTCGGTGAGCCTGCGCACGCTGGTGCTGATCCGCTGGGTCGCGGTGCTCGGCCAGGCGGCGACGCTGCTGGGGGTGCGTTTCGGTCTCGGATTCGAGTTGCCGATCATTCCGGCGCTGGCGGTGGTCGGCACCTCGGCGCTGCTCAATGTCGTCGGCCGTGGTGGCGCGCGGCACCGCCGCGCGCCTCGGCGAGATCGAGGCCGCCTGCTATCTCGGATACGACACGCTGCAGCTGGCGGTGCTGCTGTTCCTCACCGGCGGGCTCGCCAATCCCTTTGCCATCCTGGCGATCGCGCCGGTGACGGTGGCGGCGACCGTGCTGTCCCGGCGCAGCGTCATCGGCCTCGCCATGCTGACGGCGACCGCGATCAGCGTGCTCGCGGTCTATCACCTGCCGCTGCCCTGGCGGGGCGCGGCGCCGGCCTTTCCGCCGCTCGCGGTGCTGGGCGTGTGGATGTCGCTGATCCTGGCGGCGCTCTTCACCGCCGGCTACATCTGGAGCATCGCCGAGGAGGCGCGGCGCATGCGCGATGCCTTCGCGGCGACCCAGCTGGCGCTCGCCCGCGAGCAGCGGGTCTCGGCGGTGGGCGCGCTCGCCGCCGCCGCCGCCCATCAGCTGGGGAGCCCGCTCGCCACCATCGCCGTGGTCGCGCAGGAGCTGGCGCGCGACCTGCCGGCGGACAGCCCGCACGCCGCCGACGCGGCGCTGCTGCTGAGCCAGAGCGAGCGCTGCCGCACCATCCTCGCCGACCTTGCGCGCCAGCGCGTCAGCGAGAGTGGTGCTCCCTATGCGCGGCTGCCGATCTCGGCCCTGGTGGAGGCGGCGGGCGAGCCCTACCGGGCCGACTACGTCCGGGTCATCTACACCACCGGCGCCACCGGTCCCGCCGGCGCGCCCAGCAGCGTCGAGCCGCAGGTGCCGCGCAGCTCCGAGGTCATGCACGGCCTCGGCAACCTGATCCAGAACGCGGTGCAGTTCGCCCAGCGCGAGGTGATCGTCACCACCGCCTGGACCGCCGGCACCATCACCGTCGAGGTGGTGGACGATGGGCCGGGATTCTCGCCCGCCGTCATCGCCCGCATCGGCGAGCCCTATATCTCCGGCCGCGGCGCCGAGGCGGCGCAGCACATGGGCCTCGGCATCTTCATCGCCCAGAGCCTGCTGGAGCGCACGGGCGCGCAGCTCGCCTTTGCCAACCTGGTGGAAGGCGGCGCCCAGGTTGTGGTGGAATGGCCGCGCAGCGCGCTGGAAGTCAACGGCGCCGGAGCCCTTGGCGGAGGGGGCAAGAGCATGAGCGACAACAACAATAAGACGCCGCCCGCCGGCGCGCCCTCGCCGCTGGAGGGCCTGCCGCCGGAGGAGCGCACGCTGCTGATCGTCGATGACGACCAGCCGCTGTGCCAGCGCCTGGCGATGGCGATGGAGCGGCGCGGCTTCATCGTCACCACCGCCGACAGCGTCGCCGGCGGCATCGCCGCCGCCGGTGCGGCACCCGCTTTCGCGGTGGTGGATCTGCGTCTCGGCGACGGCAGCGGCCTCGACGTGGTGAGCGCGCTCCGCGCGGCCAGGCCCAACGCCCGCATCGTCATGCTGACCGGCTACGGCAACATCGCGACCGCGGTCGCCGCGGTGAAGGCGGGCGCCGTCGACTATCTGCCGAAGCCCGCCGACGCCGACGCGGTGGAGCGCGCGCTCATCGCGACCGAAGGCGCCTTGCCGCCGCCGCCCGAGGACCCGATGTCCGCCGACCGCGTGCGCTGGGAGCACATCCAGCGCGTCTTCGAGCAATGCGACCGCAACGTCTCCGAGACCGCGCGGCGCCTCAAGATGCACCGCCGCACGCTGCAGCGCATCCTCAGCAAGCACGCGCCGAGGAATTAGAAGCGCGGTCTCCTAACTCAGTAAAACGCCCGCTGCGACGAGCGCCTCACGTATGGAGGAAGGCCCGCTCGCTGCCGTCCAGCACCAGGCAGGTGAGGCGGTCGGTGGAGTAGGCGCCGGTGTCGATGCCGATGCGATTGGGGCGCACCACGGGCTCGCGCTCGATGCTGTGGCCGTGCACCACGACCTTGCCGAAATTGGCTTTCGAGCCCAGGAACTCGTCGCGGATCCAGAGCAGGTCTTCCGAACGTTGCTGCGGGAGCGGCACGCCCGGGCGGACGCCGGCGTGGACGAAGAGATAGTCGCCGGCGATGTGGGTTACGGCGAGGCCGCCGAGGAATTCCTTGTGGCGGAGTGGCAGCTGGGTGCGGAACTGCGCCTGGGCGTGGCGGTGGATCGGCGTTCCCGCGAAGATGCTGGGGGGCTCGACGCCGTAGCTGCCGAGGGTGGCATCGCCGCCATTCATCATCCAGGTGCGCGCGACCGTGGTGTCGTCGAGGAAGCGCAGCATCATCTCCTCGTGGTTGCCTTTGAGGGCCACCACCTCGAAGCCCGGGGGCGACTTCGTCCATCACGATATCGATCACCGCCCGGGAGTCCGGGCCGCGGTCGACGTAGTCGCCGAGATAGATCAGCCGGTGCGCTGCCGTCGGCCGGCCCGCCGCGTCCTCGGCGATCTGAGCCAGCAGCGGGCGCAGGAGATCGGCACGGCCGTGAATGTCGCCGATGGCGTAGAGGCGGGTACCCGGTGGAACGGCAGCGCCGGTCATGAGGTCTTGATGTAAGGGGGCAGGCGCCGCGATGCCAGGGTCAATGCGCCAGGCCGCGATGTTGTCGCAACAAGGTTAACGCGAAGTTTAACTCTTCGGTAAGGGAATCTCGTCATTTTGTATCAAACTTCCCGGACATTGCTAAGGCCGGGTGACCTGCGCCTGGGAGGGCGAGTTCCGCGTGACGTCACCAGCCGGCGACAGATCCGCCAGCCTTGAGCGGTTGTTGCTCGACTACGTCGAGCGCCTGGGCAAGTTCGCCGACGGCCGGCGGGCGGTGGTGATTCATCTTTCGCGCCTCCGCCCCGGCAATCGCCTCAGCCACCACATCCGCATCGCCGTCAACACCTTCGAGGCGCTGGTCAAGCAGTTCGACGGCCAGATCTTCCTGCTCGGCAATGCCGACATCGTCTTCGTCTGCAAGAGCGCCACCATCGCCGCTCTCGACGACGCGGTGATGCGGGTGCGCTATCTCTTCAGCGAGGATCCGTTGGCGAGCGGGACGGAAGAGGAGCCGGGCGATTTCGCCACCTGGTTCGATCTCGGCCACCAGTACGAGAGCTTCCTGGCCCTGGCGCGCGGTCTCGTGGAGGAGGAGGCGCGGCGCCACAAGCGGCACGCGGCGATCGCCGCCTCCGGCGAGCGCGGGCCGCAGAAGCCGCCGCTGGCGCCCAAGATGCTGGGCGAGCTCGTCAGCGCGATCGCCCAGGCTGACCTCTCCAACATGCTGCGCCGCCAGGCCGTCTTCACCCTGGAGCCGGGGGTGCCGCCGAAGCCGCTCTTCCACGAGACCTATATCTCGATCGCCGATCTCGCCGTGGCGGTGATGCCGCGCTACGACCTTGCTGCCGACCGTTGGCTGTTCCGCTACCTGACGCAGACCCTGGACCGTCGCATGCTGGCGATGCTGCGCCGCGGCCACGAGCGCATCACCGCGACCGCCTTCAGCCTCAATCTCAATGTCGCCACGCTGCTGTCGCCGGAATTCCTCGAGTTCGACTCCAGTCTCAAGACCGGCGCCCGCGGCAGCATCGTGATCGAGCTCGACAAGACCGACATCTACTCCGATATCGGGGCCTATCTCTTCGCCCGCGACTTCGCCCGCGAGCGCGGCTACCGCATCTGCCTCGATGGCGCTACCGACCTGACGCTGCCCTTCATCGATCGCGAGCGCCTCGGCCTCGATCTCGTGAAGATGTTCTGGAGCTCCGACATGATGGAGATCGGCGGGTCCCCGCGCGGCGATGCCCTCCGGGACAGCATCGAGCGCGTCGGCCGCACGCGCCTGATCCTCGCCCGCTGCGACAGCGAGGCCGCGGTGCGCTTCGGCCTGAACCTCGGCATCGCCAGCTTCCAGGGCCGCTTCATCGACCGTTTGCCGGCGGTGCGCGCCGGGTCGACCCCGCCGCGGCCGCTCCCGCCCGGCGGCGACGAGAGGGTCACCATCCTCCCGCCGCGCTTCAAGCGGAGCTGATAGACCCTCGCCCGCGCCGGCGGGCAACGGGCCTGATCCCCCGGTTTCCCTTGCCAGGCGCGGCATCGCCGGCCTATGAGGGGCGCCATGGCGGATGTGGATCTGGTTTCCCTGGTCGAGAAATTGCCGACGACGCGCCTCCTGTGCGTGGGCGACGTCATGCTCGACCATTATGTCTACGGCATGGCGGAGCGGCTCTCGCCGGAGGCGCCGATCCCGGTGCTGCGGGTGGACCGAGAGACCCGCACTCTCGGCGGCGCCGGCAACGTGCTGCGCAATCTCCAGGGCCTCGGCCTCAAGCCGTGCTTCATCTCGGTGGTGGGAAACGACCCCGCCGGCCGCGAGGTGAGCCGGCTCGCCGCGGAGTCGAAGGAGAGCGAGGTGCATCTCCTCGTCGAGCGTGGCCGCGCCACCACCATCAAGACCCGCTACATCGCCGGCACGCAGCAGCTCCTGCGTGCCGACCGCGAGCAGGTGGCGGCGATCTCGCCGTCCGTGCGCGAGGATCTCATGGGGCTGATCGAGCACGCGGCGGGGAGCTGCGACGTCACCATCCTCTCCGACTACGCCAAGGGCGTGCTGGAGGACGGCATCGCCGCGGCGGCAATCGCGGCCGCGCGCGCCGCCGGCCATCTCGTGGTGGTCGATCCCAAGGGCCTCGACTATTCCGCCTATCGCGGCGCCAGCATGCTGAAGCCCAACCGGAGCGAGCTCGGCGCCGCTACCAAGCTGCCGGTCGGCAGCGAGGACGAGGTGACGGCGGCGGCGCGCGCGCTCATCGATGATTTCGAGCTCGGCGCGGTGCTGGTCTCCTTGAGCCAGGAGGGCATGCTGCTGGTGGAGTCGTCGGGCGCCGTCCACAGGCTCGCCGCCGAGGCGCGCGAGGTGTTCGACGTGTCAGGCGCCGGCGACACCGTGGTGGCGGTGCTGGGAGCGGCGCTCGGCGCCGGCGCCACGCCCTTCGACGCGGCGCGGCTTGCCAACATCGCCGCCGGCATCGTGGTCGGCAAGGTCGGCACCGCCGTCGTGCATCCGAGCGAGCTCGAGGAGGCGATCGTGGCGCGGGACGCGGTGGCGGGGCAGAAGGTGCTGCCGCTGCCGGTCGCCCTCGATCACGTCGCGCGCTGGCGCCGCAACGGCCTGCGCGTGGGCTTCACCAATGGCTGCTTCGATCTCCTGCACCCCGGCCATGTCTCGCTCCTGGCCCAGGCGCGCAGCCATTGCGATCGCCTGGTGGTCGGCCTCAACAGCGATGCGTCGGTTGCCCGTCTCAAGGGCGCCGGCCGCCCGGTGCAGAACCAGGTGGCGCGCGGCGCCGTGCTGTCGTCCCTCGCCAGCGTCGACATGGTGGTGGTGTTCGACCAGGACACGCCAGTGGAGCTGATCGTGGCGCTGAAGCCCGAGGTGCTGGTGAAGGGCGCCGACTATCGCCTCGACCAGGTCGTGGGCGCCGAGATCGTCCAGGCCTATGGCGGCCAGGTGGTGCTGGCGGATCTCGTCGCCGGCTACAGCACGACCTCGACGATCGCGCGCATGGCGCGCTAGATCAGGTTCCGGCACCTCGGCGGCGGGATCGAGGAGGCGGCGGAGCCGGTCGGATCCCACCAGGGCGAAGCGCAGCGTGATCGCCTTGCGGCGGGCGGGCAGCACGGCAATGCCGGGGCTTTCCCGCAAGATTGCCGCGCCGAAGGGGTCCGCCACGATGAGGCCGCAATCCTCGGGAATGAGGTCGCGCGGGAATGCCTCCGGCACGGCGAAATAGAAGCGATCGCAGAACTCCCTGTATTCCGGCCACTTGCCGTCGCTGCGGAAATCCTGCACCGAGGACTTGACCTCGACGATGACGAGCTCGCCGCCGCGGCCGAGCCCCATCACGTCGGCGCGGCGGCCGTTGGCGAGCGAGAACTCCGTCAGCGTCGAATATCCCCGCTGGGCCAGCGTCCGGCAGACGCCCCGCGCCAGCAGGATCGGGATGGGAAGCTCGTCGGTCATGAAGGGGTTTTAAGGCATCTGTGATCGGCCTGTAAGGCCGTGATCGGATATGATCCGCCCGCGCCGGTGGCGCCGGAAATCTGGGATTGGGAGTATCGGATGGCGACTAGCAACAAAATCGGTGGCGCGCTCCGCCAAGCCTGGCGCATCGCCAAGCCCTACTGTTTCTCGGATGAAAAATGGTCGGCGCTCGGGCTCCTGGTCGTGGTCGTCGCGCTGAGCCTTGGCCAGGTCGCCCTCAATGTGCGGTTCAGCTACTGGTATAACGCCTTCTACAATACGCTGCAGAACCTGGACGAGCATGGGTTCTACGTACAGATCGCCATCTTCGCCGGCCTTGCCACGCTCTGGGTGGCAGTCGGCATGTCGCGCAGCTTTCTCAGCCAGATGCTGCGCATCCGTTGGCGGCGGTGGCTGACCGAACTCTATCTCAAGCGCTGGCTCGACCATCGCGCCTACTATCGGCTGCAGCTCACCGGCCCCAGCACCGACAACCCCGACCAGCGCATCGCCGAGGACGTCCGCGATTTCATCGACAGCGCGCTCACCTTGTCGCTCGGCCTCCTCAGCAGCGTCGTCTCGTTCTTCTCGTTCATCTTTATCCTGTGGACGCTCTCGGGGCCGATCACGATCCCCTTGGGCTCTCTCGGCGATGTGACGATCCCCGCCTACATGGTCTGGCTGGTGCTGGTCTATGTCCTCATCGGTACCGTCTTCACCATGAAGATCGGCCGGCCGCTCATCGGCCTGAATTTCAACCAGCAGCGCTACGAGGCGGATTTCCGCTACAGCCTGGTGCGGCTGCGCGAGAACACCGAGAGCGTCGCGTTCTATCGCGGCGAGGACCGTGAATTCGACATCTTCCGCGGCCGATTCCGCAACGTGGTCGCGAATTTCTGGGCGATCATGTGGCGGAGCCTGAAGGTGAACGGGTTCACCTTCTCGTTCGGGCAGGCCTCGGTGCTGTTTCCCTATATCGTGCAGGCGCCGCGCTTCTTCGCCAAGCAGATCAAGCTCGGCGATCTGCAGCAGACCGGCAACGTCTTCAATCAGGTCGTGGACGCGCTCTCCTTCATCATCAATTCCTATAGCGAGATCGCGAACTGGTTTTCGATCGTACGACGCCTGTCGACCTTCGATCAGAGCGTCGAGGCGATCGTCGCTGCCGGCGAGATGCCGCCGCGATCTCGCCATCCAGCAATCCGGCACCGGCGTCGTCGCCGTCGGCTATCGCGCTCGATCTGCCCGATGGCCGCCCGCTGATTTCCGGTGTCGATCTCCAGGCGGAGCCCGGTCATCCGCTGCTGGTGGCGGGGCCGACCGGCATCGGCAAGAGCACGGTGCTGCGCGCCATCGCCGGACTCTGGCCGTTCGGCCGCGGCAAGGTGCGGCTCGCCCAGGGTCGCATCTTCTTCGTGCCGCAGAAGGCCTATGTGCCGCTCGGCACGCTGCGCCAGGCGCTGGCATATCCCGAGGCCGGCGCCGATATCCCGGATGAGCGGCTGAAGGCGGTGCTGAAGCAGGTCGGCCTCGGCGCTTTCGAGAGCGAGCTCGACACCACCGACAACTGGTCCCAGCGCCTCTCCGGCGGCGAGCAGCAGCGCCTCGCCTTCGCCCGCGTCTTCCTGGCGGAGCCAGCGGTGATCTTCCTGGACGAGGCGACGTCGGCCCTCGACGAGGCGACCGAGGCGCAGTTCTACCAGATGCTGCGGGAGGCGCCGTGGCAGCCCGGCGATCGTCAGCGTCGGCCACCGCAGCACGCTCCGCGCGTTCCATGACCGCGTGCTGGACCTCCGCACCATCGGCCGTCCGGCTGCCGCTGCGACCTAGCAGGGGGTAGGGCATCGCCACCGGTTGCGCTTTCGCCGCAAACCGCTACAACAGGCGCGCTGTGAATTCCGGTGGGAGATTTTCGGGCGTGGCGGAGAAGGACGACGAGGGCGGATTGCGCGCGGTGCGCCTGGAGAAGCTGGAGGCGCTCAGGAAGCTCGGCGTCGAGCCCTATCCCTACTCATTTCCCGGTCACGGCGATGGCGGCGGAGCTTGCCCGGCGCTACGAGGCGCTGCCCGCCGGCACCGTCACCGAGGACCGCGTGCGGGTTGCCGGCCGCATCCGCTCGGCGCGCAACAGCGGCATGTTCATCGACCTGCACGACACCAGCGGCAAGATCCAGATCTTCTCCCACAAGGATCACCTCGAGCGAGCAGCAGCTGGCGCTGGTGCGCCTCCTCGATCTCGGCGACATCATCGGCGTCGAGGGGCTGGTGCGGCGCACGCCGCGGGGCGAGCTCACGGTGAACGCGGAGACGGTGACGCTCGCTGGCGAAGGCGCTGCTGCCGCTGCCGGAGAAGTACCACGGCCTCGCCGATATCGAGACGCGCTATCGCCAGCGCTACGTCGATCTCATCGTGACCGAGCAGAGCCGCGAGACGCTCCGCAAGCGGAGCCGCGTGGTGCAGGTGTTCCGCCGGGTGCTGACCGAGCGCGGCGCGCTCGAGGTCGAGACGCCGATGCTGCACACCATCCCCGGCGGCGCCTCGGCCAAGCCCTTCATCACCCACCACAACGCCCTCGACATGGATCTCTATCTCCGCATCGCGCCGGAGCTGCATCTGAAGCGGCTGCTGGTGGGGGGGATCGCCGACATCGTGTTCGAGATCAATCGCTGCTTCCGCAACGAGGGCATCTCGCCCCGGCACAATCCCGAGTTCACCACGCTGGAGCTCTACCAGGCCTTCGTCGACTACACCGCGATGATCGAGATCACCGAGACCCTCATCACCACCGCGGCGAAGGACGTAGCGGGCGGCCTCCAGATCCCCTATGGCGACCGGACCATCGACCTGACGCCGCCCTGGCCGCGGAAGTCGATGGCGGAGCTGGTGCAGGAGAAGACCGGCGTCGATTTCATGGGCATCACCGATGATGCGGCCGCGCGCAAGCAGGCGGAGGCGCTCGGCGCCGAGATCCATCCGACCTCCGGCTGGGGCCGCGCGCTGGAAGCGGTCTTCGCCCACAAGGTCGAGAGCACGTTGATCCAGCCGATCCACGTGACGCGCTTCCCGCGCGAGATCTCGCCGCTCGCCAAGGCGGATCGCGACAACCCCCGCCTCACCGAGCGCTTCGAGACCTACATCAACGGCTGGGAAGTCGCCAACGCCTTCTCGGAGATCAACGACCCCCTCGATCAGCAGGCCCGCTTCGAGGCGCAGATGCGCGAGCGCGAGAAGGGCGACGAGGAGGCGCAGCGCCTCGATTCCGATTTCGTCACCGCCCTCGAATACGGCATGCCCCCCGCCGGCGGCCTCGGCATCGGCATCGACCGCCTGGTGATGATCCTCACCAACAGCCCCTCGATCCGCGATGTGATCGCGTTTCCCACGATGCGGCCCAGAGGGTGAGGACGTTTCGGCACGCTCTCTGATCGCCTAAATTTATGTCGTCATGCCCGGCCATGGCGGAAGTACGAAAAGCGCGCGCACCGACGCCTACGTCCGTCGCCGCACCAGCGCCAGATAGCTCAGCACCGCGCACACGCCCATGGCGGCGAGCATGCCGGCCATGGGGCGGGGCGTGCCGTCATAGAGGACGGCGACCGCGTAGCCGGAAAGGCTGCCGCTCCCCATCTGGATCGCGCCCATGAAGGAGGCGGCCATGCCCGCCATGTGCGGCAGCGGCTCCATGGCGGCGGCGGTGGCGTTGGGAAGGATGAGGCCCAAGGCCATCACATAGAGCAGCATGGGCAAGACGAGGGCGAAGGCACCGCCCCAGCGCGTCCAGGCGACGACCATCAGCGCCGCCCCCGCCGCCAGCAGCAGGCCAAAGCCGCCGCGCATCACCCGCTCGCCGGAGACGCGATGGACGAGCCTGCTGTTGAGGGCCGCGCCGAGGATCAGCCCCACGGCGCACATGGCGAAATAGAAGCCGAACCGGCCGGGCGGCACGCCATAGACCTCGATCAGGACGTAGGGCGAGCCGGAGATGAAGGCGAACATGCCGGCGAAGACGAAGCCGTTGATGAGCGAATATCCGACGCAATGCCGGTTGCTGAAGAAGGCCTGGCGCGTTGGCGAGGAGCCGCGCCAGGCGCAACGCCTCGCGATCGGGGTTCCTGAGAGATTCCGGGAACAGCAGCACCGTGGCGGTGAGCAGCACCGTGCCGAACACGCCCAGGAACACGAAAACCGCCCACCAGCCGAAGGTATTGAGGAAGAACCCGCCGAGGATCGGCGCCGCCAGAGGCGCGATGCTCATCACCAGGGTGATGTAGGAGAGCGTCTGCGAAGCGCGATGGCCGGTCAGGTGATCGCGCACCACCGCGCGTCCGAGCACCGGCCCGACACAGGCGCCGAGGCCCTGCACCAGCCGCGCCGTCACCAGCATGTCGATGCTGGTGCTCGCCGCGCAGACATAGCCCGCCAGCGCATAGACCGTAAGGCCGCCGATCAGCACGCGCCGGCGGCCGATGCGGTCGGAGAGCGGGCCGCAGAACAGCTGCCCGCCCGCATAGCCCAGGAGGAACAGGCTCAGCGTCAGCTGCACGCTGTCGGTGCTGGTGGAGAAAACCTCGGTGATGGTCGGCAGCGTCGGCAGGCTCATGTCGACGGCAAGCGCGGTCACGCCGGCAAGCGCGCCCAGCAGAACGGTCAGTCCCCAGGACTCCGGCTTCAGCATCGGCGATGGAGCTAGGGATTCTCGAGGCTGAGGACCGCGCGGTCGTAGTCATAGGCGAAGAGCTCGGCATAGCGCGCCCAGTTGACGACGGTGTCGAACACCTCGCTGGCGTCCTCCTCGCTCAGGTGATCCTCGAGCTCGCTGAGGAAGCGCGCGCTCGGCGCCGCATGCCCGGGCCGCTCGTCCAGCACCCGCCGGATATGGGCGATCAGCGGCACGGAGCGCAGCAGGTGATTCGGCGAAGATCTGCTTGCGCTTCAGCATGTCGGCTTCCGCAAGCGCGCGGCCGGCGGCGGTCGCCTCGATGTCGCCGCCGCCCACCTGGGCGAAGCCCAGCAGCTGCAGCGTCTCCAGCAGCGGGAAGAGGTCGTCGACCGCGAGGTCGATGGTCTCGGCGAGATGCGGCAGGTCGGCGCGGCCGTTGAAGGGGTCGGCCACCAGGGTGTCGAGGAGGCCCATGAGCTGCTGGATCGAGGCCGGCGGCAGGCGATAGGCGATGCCGATCTGCGGCCCCTGGACGCCGCGCTTGCCCGGCTCGCGTCCGGGCACGGTGGTGAGGATGGTGTAGACCTGGTCGACGATCTGGCGGAAGCCGGCGCTGCCGGGATCGCGCGGGCGCGGCAGCGGCACCGGGATCTCGGCGCGAATGCGGCCGGGATCGCTGGAGAAGATGATGATGCGGTCGGCGATCTCCACCGCCTCCTCGATGTTGTGGGAGACGAAGACCACGCCCTTGGTGGGGACGCGCCGCTGCACCCAGAGCTCCATGAGGTCGCCGCGCAAGGTCTCGGCGGTAAGCACGTCGAGCGCCGAGAACGGCTCGTCCAGCAGCAGCACGTCGGGATTGACGACGAGGGCGCGGGCGAAGCCCACGCGCTGGCGCATGCCGCCGGAGAGCTCCTTCGGATATGCGGATTTATAGCCGTCGAGGCCGATCAGGTCGATCGCGCCGATCGCCCGCTGGCGCCGCTCGGCGAGCGCCACGCCCTGCGCCTCGAGGCCGAGCTCGACGTTGCCGAGGACGGTGAGCCAGGGGAAGAGCGCGAAGGTCTGGAACACCATGGCGATGCCGGTGACCGGCGCCTCCACGGTCGTGCCGCGATAAGTGACCACCCCCTCGCTCGGCGGCATCAGGCCGGCGATCACCCGCAGGAAGGTGGATTTGCCCGAGCCCGACTTGCCGAGGATGGCGACGATCTCGCCTTCCTTGAGGGAAAAGTCGATGTGGTCCAGCACCAGACGGCCGGCGCGATCGGCGGTGCGATAGGTCTTGCAGAGGGCGCGGGTGGCCAGCAGCGGTTGGGTCTCGGTCATGGCTCCCTCAATCCAGGCGCAGCCGCTCTTCGGCGAGCGCGTAGAGCCGCCGCCAGAGCAGGCGATTGAACAACAGGACATAGAGGCTCAGCACCGTGATGCCCAGCGCGATCCGCGGGAAATCGCCAGTCTCCGTCCATTTCGCGATATAGGCGCCGACGCCGGTGGCGGCGTATTGTGTATCGCCCCATTTCACCACCTCGGAGACGATCGAGGCGTTCCAGGCGCCGCCCGAGGCGGTGATGGCGCCGGTGATGTAGGCCGGGAAGATGCCCGGCAGGATGAAGCGCCGCCACCAGAGCCAGCCGGTGACGCCGAAATTGCCCGCGGCGTACTGGTAGTCCGTCGGCAGCGCCAGCGTCCCGGCGATCACGTTGAAGAGGATGTACCACTGGGCACCCAGGATCATCAGCGGCGAGAGCCAGATCTCCACGTTGAGGTGATAGGCGGAGATCAGTCCCACGGCGATCGGAAAGAAGAGGTTGGCGGGGAATGCCGCCAGGAACTGCACGATCGGCTGCGCGCGATGGGCGACCGCGGGCCGGAGCCCGATCCAGACGCCGATCGGAACCCAGACCAGCGAGGCGAGCGCGATCAGCACCACGACCCGCAGCAAGGTGGCGAGGCCCAGCAGCAGGACGTGCCCGACCTCGTCGAGGCGGATCTCGCTGGCGACGAAGGCGGCGATGTAATAGAGCGCCGCGATGGCGCCCAGCACCAGGATGGCGCTCCAGGCACGGTCCACCCAGATCGCATGGGGACTGGGCGGACGCGCCTCGCGCGCTCGCCAGGGCCGCTTGATCCGGCTCCAGCGCGAGAGCTGCAGCACCAGCGTGTCGGTGACCCGCTCCGACCAGTCGGAAGACCCGCGCCCGCTGCAGCATGGTGAGGAACCAGGCGCGCTCGCCCTCGCCCTCGGTGATCGCCTCGACCTTGAAGCGCTGCGACCAGGCCAGCAGGGGCCGGAACAGCAGCTGGTCGTAGAGCAGGATGAAGACGAGCATCGCCAGGATGGCGTAGCCGACGGCCAGATAGTCGCGCTTGTCGGTGGCGGCGGCGATATAGGAGCCGATGCCGGGAAGCTGGGTGTTGTGGCCGGCGACGGTGATCGCCTCGGAGGCCACCACGAAGAACCAGCCGCCGGACACCGACATCATCATGTTCCAGACCAGCTGCGGGATCGCGAAGGGCACCTCGAGCTGCCAGAAGCTCCGCCAGGGCGACAGGTGGTACATGCGCGCGGCCTCGCGCAGATCGTTCGGCACCGCCAGGAAGGACTGGTAGAGGCTGAACGTCATGTTCCAGGCCTGGGAGGTGAAGATCGCGAAGATCGCGGCGCATTCGTAGCCGAGCAGGCTGCCGGGAAAGAGCGCGATGAAGCCGGTGACGGTGATGGAGAGGAAGCCCAGGATCGGCACCGACTGCAGCACGTCCAGCACCGGGATCAGCAGCTTCTCGGCGCGCCGGCTTTTCGCGGCGAGGGCCGCGTAGGCGAGGCTGAAGACCAGCGAGACCGCGAGCGCGATCAGCATGCGCATGACGGTCCGGAGCCCGTATTCCGGCAGCTTCCAGGGGTCGAGGGAGATGGTGATCTGCTGCCCCTCGGCGAAGGGCACGCTCATCTGCTGGCTGCTCCAGGCGATCAGCGCGATGAGGCCGATCACCAGGGGCAGCGCCACCAGGTCCCAGAAATTGGGTCGCAGGCGCGCGGGCCACGCGACAACCGGCAGCCCCCAACGCTGTGCCATAGCGACCCCGCCCGATCTCGGATTGCGCGAGGCGAGGTTTAGCCCAGGACCGCGCGGAGGCGAAGCGCAAAAGCGACGCGGCGGCGCGGAAAATGCGCCGTCATCACACCGTCATGTTCAGCGGTGATGCGTCGTCGTCGCGGGGCTACTGCTTCAGAGACACGTTGCGCAGGCGGATGATGCCGTCGGGATAGGGGGTATAGCCCTGCAGTTTCGCGATAAAGGCGAAGATGTATTTCCGATGGTAGAGGTAGATGATCGGATTGTCCTCGGCGATGACCTGCTCCGCCCTGGCGTAGGCGGCGCGGCGCTTCTCGGGATCGCTGGTGGCGCGGCCTTCCGCCAGCGCGGCGTCGAGGACCTTGCTGCAGTAGTGTCCGTCATTGCCGGGATTGCCGCAGCCCAGCAGGGTCGCGATGTTGCCGTCGGGATCGACCCGGCCACTCCAGCCGACGAGGTCTGCCTCGGAATTCCCGTCCTTGGCCTGCTGCAGCATGGTGATGAACTCGATCGATTGCAGGTCGAGATCGATGCCGGCCTCCGCCGCCATGGATTGCAGGATCTGCGCCACCTGCAGGGTCTCGGTGCCGTTGGGCACCAGCAGCTTCAGCCTCACCCGGTCGTAGCCGGCCTGCTTCAGCAGCGCCTTCGCCTTGGCGACGTCGCGTTTCGGCACCGGGATGCTCTTGTTGTAGTAGACGTTGTTCGGCGGCTGCGGCTGATTGCCGGCGAGATACTGGCCGGCGAAGGCGACCTGGTTGAGGGCGTCGCGATCGATCGCCAGGCTGAGGGCCTCCCGCACTTCCTTGTGCTTGAAGGCGGGATTCGCCTTGGGTCCGTTGTCGATGTTGAGGGTGATGCCCTGGTAGGCGAGGCTGGTTGCCCCGGCGACGGCGAGCTTCGGATCCGCCTGCAGCTTGCCGACGTCGGTAGGCGCCACCCGCTCGATCAGGTCGAGCTGCCCCGACTGCAGGTTGGCGAGCCGCACCGCATCGTCCGGCACCGGCAGATAAGTCAGCTTGTCGAAGTGGAATTTGTCCTTGTCCCAATAGGTGGCGACGCGCTCCAGCACGATGCGGTCCTGGGGTACGCGCTCGGTCACCCGATAGGGGCCGACGCAGACCGGCTGGCTGTCGAATTTGGCATCGGCCGCGGCGGCGGCTTTCGGCGCCACCATCATCCCGGCACGATCGGCGAATTGCGCCAGCAGGGGCGACGACGGCTCCTTCATGTCGATGCGCACGGTGAGATCGTCGACGACGGTGGCGCCGGTCACCGCTGCGATCTCCGCCTTGCGGCGGCTGCCCGGCAAGGTGAGCTCGCGCTCGATGTTGAACTTGACCGCGGCGGCGTCGAAAGGCTCGCCGTCGGCGAAGGTGACGCCGGGCCGGAGCTTGAGAGTAAGCGCCTTGCCGTCCTCGGAGGTTTCCCAGGCGGTCGCGAGCTGCGGCACGAAGCTGGTGTCGGGCGCGATATCCACCAGCTTATCGCAGACGGAGGCGAGCACGATGCGGCCGACGAAGCTCCAGTTCTTCGCGGGATCGAGAGTGTCGGGATCCTCCGCCAGGCCGATGCGCAGGGCCTGCCCATGCGCCGCGCCGCTCGCGAGTAAAAATAGCGCTGCGGTAGCCAGCAGATGCGGTTTCATCATTCCCCTCCGGATCGCTCAGACGTCGCATTGTTTTAGCGCGCGGGCGAAATCCAGCGAACCAAAATGTTGGTAAGTCCGCAGGCCAAACTCGCGCCGCTTTTGGAATCCGCGCGCGGCGCGGATCAGTCTTCCAGCAGCTGGCTGATCTTGAGGGCGACGCCCATCGAGCCCTCGACCTTGAGCTTGCCCGTCATATAGGCAAGCGTCGGGTTGAGGTTGCCGTCGATGAGCTTCTGCAGATCCTCGAGGCTGAGGGTCAGGGTGGTATCGGCCTCGCCGGCCTCGTTGCCGATCGCGGGCGATGCCTCGGTGCCGTCCCAGAAGATGATCCCGTCGTCGCCGAGATCGAATTTCACGCGATAGCCGAGCTTCGGCGCCAGGCCGGCCTTGGCGCGGAGTGCCGCGGTGGCGCTTTCAAGCGACATGGGTGTTCTCGCTCCCGATGGTCCCGGCGCAGCGATAGCAGAGCCGCCGCCCGCGCGCCAGTACCCGATATTTTCAACGCATTTGACGCGGGTTCGCCAATCTCGGGGAGCGCTGACCTAGATCAATTTGCGCCGCCCCGGTTTGCCGCATGATTCCTTTCAAGGCCGCCGCCGCCATGGGGGCAACGGGCCTGCGGAGGTAATCAGCGGTGCAGACGGAGACAGCAGGGCGAGGGGCGGCTGACGGCTTCGGGCACTATCTCGAGGCGATCCGCCGCTATCCCCTTCTCGAGGCGGAGACGGAGCGCAGCCTGATCGCGGATGCCCAGGCGTTGCGGGGCCCGGCGGTGCGGGCATTGATCGGCAGCCACCTGCGCCTGGTGATCAAGATCGCCCGTGGCTTTGGCGGCTACGGCTTGCCGATCGCCGATCTGGTGGCGGCCGGCAATCTGGGCCTGATGCGCGCCGTCAAGGGCTTCGATGCCGGGCGCGGCTTCCGCTTCGCGACCTATGCCGCCTGGTGGATCCGTGCCGAGATTCAGGAATTCGTGCTGCAGTCCTGGTCGATGGTGCGCGTCGCCAAGACGACGCCGCAGAAGCGGCTCTTCTTCAACCTGCGCCGGACCAAGGCGCGCCTCAGGATCGTCGAGAGCGGCGACCTCGCGCCCGCCGATGTGCGGCGCATTGCCGAGGAGCTCGACGTGCCCTGTGAGGAGGTCGTGAGCATGCACCGGCGATTGGCCGGCGGCGATTTTTCCCTCAACGCACCCTGCGCCGAGAACGGTCAGGAGTCCTGGGAGGATCGGGTCGTCGACGAGACCGCTGACCCGGAAGTGGCATTCGGCGAATACGAGGAGGCCGGTGGCCGCCGTGCGCTGTTGCGGCGCGCGCTGACCGTGCTCGACGAGCGGGAACGCGCGATTTTCGTCGCGCGCCGGTTGCGCGAGGAGCCCCTTACCCTGGAGGTCCTGGCGCAACACCACGGCGTCTCGCGCGAGCGTATCCGGCAGCTGGAAGTGCGCGCCTTCAAGAAGGTGCGAGAGCGCATGACGGCGCTGGCGGAAGCGCCGGCGGTCGATCGCAGGCTTCCGGCGCCGCGGCCTTCCCTTGATGTGAATCAACAGCAACTCGCCGCCAGCGTATCTAGATTAATCAGATGTGACGCCGCGCTCGAAGACCCGCCATCATCACTCAAATCAGGAAGAGGTGATGTCCATGACCCAAGTGACCGTGAAATCCGAGAAATCAGACCGTGTCCAGTGCTCCGGTTCCCGCCGCGCGCGGTGCCGCGCCTTGGGAGGCCTGGGATTCCCTTCGCGATCAGATGGATCGCATCTTCGGCTCGTTCACCAGCGGCTTCCCCAGTCTGCCGGCCCTCCGCCGCTCCTTCGGCTTCGAGCCGGCGTTCCGCTTCGACACCTCCTTTGGCGTCGACCGCGCCGGCGGTGGACGTTTCGGAGACGGGAAAAGAGTTCCAGATCACCGCCGAGCTGCCGGGGATCGACGAGAAGAATCTCGACGTCACCGTCTCCAACGGCGTGCTGACCATCAAGGGCGAGAAGCAGGAAGAGAAAGAGGAGAAGGAGAAGAACTATTACCTCTCCGAGCGCCGCTACGGCTCCTTCCAGCGCACCTTCCAGCTGCCCGACGGCGTCGACCAGAACAAGATCGCCGCCAATTTCGAGAAGGGCGTGCTGCGCGTGACCTTGCCGAAGACCGCCGAGGCGGTGACCCGGCAGAAGAAGATCCCGATCGCGACGAAATAGCTCTGGGATCGGCGGCGCTAGCGCCGCCGACCGTCTGGGGGCGGGGGATCCGGCCGGGGCGACGATGGCCGGATCCCATTTTTTTCGTTTGTGGATCAGCCCCGCGCCGTTGCCAGAAGCGCGTCGAGGGAGCGCAATTTTTCTCGCGCGCGGCCCGGCGCGACGCGCGCCTTCTCCGCCGCATTGATCTTCTGCCAACCGGCGAAATTCACCGGCTGCACGCCGCGCTCCCGCAGCCGGGCGAGCAGTCCCTCGCGGCCTGGCTTGCCGGCCGGCGTCACCTCGGCGAGGAGGCGCTCGGCGACGGCATGGGATTCCGTGCGGTTGGTGGGGATCGTGCCGGTGGGACCGCGCTTCGCCCAGCCCACTACGTAGAGACCAGGCGCGACGCGGCCATCTTCGTTGCGGAAGATGCCGCTCTCCGGCGCCAGCCCGCCGCAGGCCTGACATCGATAGCCGATGCAGGTGACGGCGAGATCGGCGGGAAGCGTCAGGCTCTCGCCGGTCGAGACGTAGGTGGCGCCATCGAGACGCTGGCGCTCGAACACCACGCGCTCGAGACGGCTGTCGCCCTCGAAGCGCACCGGCTTCAGCCGGAAATGGAAATGGAGCCGCAGCGGCTTGGCCGATTCCGGCAGCGCCGCGAAGCGGTGCAGGATCTCCAGCACCGCGGCATTGCCCGCGCCGGCGGCGGGCGGAAGATCCTCCGCCGCCACCACCGGATGCGCGCGGGCGAGGCGGCCCATCTCGTCGAGCTCCACGGCGGTGAAGCTGGCCTCGGCGGCGCCCCGGCGTCCCACCAGATGAAGTTCCGCCAGCGGCGCCCGGGCGACGGCATCCTCGATGAACGGGGCGAGATCCGAGCGCGCCATCTCCTCGCGGGATTTCGCCAGCACCCGCGCCACGTCGATGGCGACGTTGCCGTTGCCGATCACCACCACCGAATGGACGTGCTCCAGATGCACGGAGCGGTCGGCGTCGTCGGGGTGGCCGTTGATCCAGCGCGTGAAGGCGCCGGAGCCGTACACACCCTGAGATCCTCGCCGGGGATACCGAGGCGGCGGTCGGCGGGCGCACCGGTGGCGAGGATCACGGCGTCATAAAGCGCGCTGAGCTCGTCGAGGCCGAGGTCGCGCCCGATCTCGACGTTGCCGTGGAAGGCGACACCCGGCCGCGTCAGCGCGCGCTCGAGGACGCGCTCCACCGACTTGGTGCCCTGATGATCCGGCGCCACGCCGGCGCGCACGAGGCCATAGGGCGTCGGCAGCCGGTCGATGAGGTCGATTTCAGCATCGGGCGCCGCGCGCGCCAGCTGCTCCACCGCATAGCAGCCGGCGGGTCCGCTGCCGACGACGGCGAGTTTCAAGGGCAAGGCCGCCTCATTGCAGGCGGACGTACTCGTAGTCGACGCCGAGATTGTTGATGCCGCGGTCGGGCGGCGCGATCCAGCCGGCCATCTTGCCGGGCTCGGTCACCTGCTGCATCAGGCTCTTGACGAAGGCGCGGTCGCTCTCCGTCGGCAGCCATTCGGTTTGCCGCGCGCTCCCACTCGTCGCGACCGATGATGTCGCCCGGCGGGATCGACGGGCACGCCGGCCCAGGCGCCGATCGAGCGGCGGAAGCGCGGGCTCGGCAGCCGCAGCGTGGTCGTATAGCCCGCCTTCTCGATCAGGCGGTTCCAGCGCTTGACGCCGATCTCGCAGTCCTGGACGTAGGCGCCGCGCATCACCTCGTTCATGGCGTTGCGCATCGGCATGCTCTCGGCGGTGACGCCGCCCTTGCCGTCCGGCATGTCCAGCGGTCGCACGGCGTCGCTGGCAGCGTGGTCCTCGTAGTTCGCCTCGTCGGGCCGGCCCTTGATGCCGGTGGCGAAATAGCCGGCGGCGTTCGAGGAGATTCCGAGCCGAACAGGTCGAGCGACGAGCTGAACCAGAAGTTGAGGTAGCGCTGCAGCGTGCGGCAGGTCGATCGCGCCGGCGGCGCGGATCGCGGCGGGATCGTCGGTGTCGAGCTCCTTCATCACCTCGCAGCGTGCGCTTGACGACGCGGGCGATGCCGGTCTCGCCGACGAACATGTGGTGCGCCTCCTCGGTCAGCATGAAGCGGCAGGTGCGCGCCAGCGGATCGAAGCCGCTCTCGGCCAGGCTCTTGAGCTGGAACTTGCCGTCGCGGTCGGTGAAGTACGTGAACATGAAGAAGGAGAGCCAGTCGGTGATCGGCTCGTTGAAGGTGCCGAGGATGCGCGGCTTGTCGGCGTCGCCGGAATGGCGCTGCGAGCAGCTCCTCGGCCTCCTCGCGGCCGTCGCGGCCGAAGTAGGCGTGCAGCAGATAGACCATCGCCCAGAGGTGGCGGCCTTCCTCGACGTTGACCTGGAACAGGTTGCGCAGGTCGTAGAGCGACGGGCAGGTGTGGCCGAGCAGGCGCTGCTGCTCGACCGAGGCGGGCTCGGTGTCGCCCTGGGTGACGATCGAGGCGGCGCAGCGTCGAGCGGTGCTCGCCCGGCACCTGCTGCCAGGCCGGCTTGCCGATGTCGTCGCCGAAGCCGATCGTCGCGGTCGGGCGTCGGCTCGGCGAGGAAGATGCCCCAGCGGTAGTCGGGCATCTTCACGTGCCGAAGTGCGCCCAGCCCTTGGCGTCGACCGAGATGGCGGTGCGCAGGTAGACGTCGGCGGTCGGCGAAATCGCGTCGGGCCCATCTCGCGCCACCAGTCGAGGAACTGCGGCTGCCAGTGCTCGAGCGCGCGCTGCAGCGTGCGGTTCGTCGGCGAGGTCGACGTTGTTCGGGATGCGTTCCTGATAGTCGATCGCCATGCTCAGACTCTCTCCCAATTGAACTTCGGCTTCGATGCCGCGTGCCGAAGAGCTTCAGCGCGCCCTGCTCGCCGACCGCGTTCGGCCGGTTGAAGATCCAGTTCTGCCAGGCCGAGAGCCGGCCGAAGATGCGTGGTCTCCATCGTCTCCGGCCCGGCGAAGCGCAGGTTCGCCTCCAGGCCGGTGAGCGCGTCGGGCGACAGGCTCGCGCGCTCCTCGATGGCGAGGCGGATCTCGTCGTCCCAGTCGATCTCGTCGGGCGCGAAGGTGACGAGGCCGAGCGCCAGCGCTTCGCCGCGCGTCGAGGGCGGCGCCGCGACGCGGCTCGCAGCTCTGCCAGCGCCGCGGCATCGCCGGCAGAAGCGCGTCGCGAGCCGCGTCAGGCCGTTCACCATCGGGCAGACGCCGAAATTGACGCGCGAGAGCGCGAGCGCGGCGCGTCGTTGTCGCCGTCGGGCAGCGCAGCATGTAGCTGCGGTCGGCGGCGAGCGCCAGCTCGAGGAGCGTGCCGGCGAAGCAGGAGCCGCGCTCGATGACGGCGAAGAAGCTGCGCGAGGAGACGTCGAGGCGCGCCAGCGTGCGGCGCAGGTATGCCGATCGTCTCGCGCACGAACCAGTTGCCGCGATGGGCCAGCATCGAGCTGGTCGTCGGCGAGCACGGCCTCGACGCGTCGCCGCGCGTCTTCAGCAGCCAGCGTGCCGAGCTCGAGCTCGTTGGTGCGCAGCAGCAGGATCGCGTCGTCGAGCTCGCGCGCCAGCGCCAGCGGCCACCACGCGGGCGCCGGCGGCGAGGATGCCGGCGAGATCCCGCGGGCTGATCGGCGCCGGGACGCCGCGACGGTGAGCGTCGCGATGCGCCGCTCGCGATCGAAGGCGACGTCGACGTGGTCGTAGTGGTAGCCGCGCGCGTCGATGCGTGCGCTGCGAGCGGCGGCAGCGCGACGCCCTTGGCGTCCGCCGGCCGGTCGCTCGCCTTCGCCAGCGCCTCTGCGCGCTCGCGCGCACGGCCTCGGCGAACTGCTGCGGCGGCGCCGATGAGTCGACCAGGCGCCATGCCTTGCGCGCGCTCGGCGCGCACGCCCTCGGCCGTCGTGCAGAAGACGTCGGCGAGGTCGCGGCGCACCTTGCGCTTGTCGACGAGGCGCGTGAGGCCGCCGGTGCCGGGCAGCACGCCGAGCAGCGGCACCTCGGGCAGGCTCACGGTGGAGGAGCGGTCGTCGATCAGGACGATCTCGTCGCAGGCGAGCGCCAGCTCGTAGCCGCCGCCGGCGGTGGTGCCGTTGAGCGCGGCGAGGAACTTGAGGCCGGAGTGCCGGCTCGAATCCTCGATGCCGTTGCGCGTCTCGTTGGTGAACTTGCAGAAGTTCACCTTCCAGGCGTGGGTCGAGGTGCCCAGCATGTAGATGTTGGCGCCGGCGCAGAACATGCGCTCCTTGCCGCTGGTGACGACCACGACGCGCGACCTCGGGATGCTCGAAGCGGATGCGGTTCAGCGCGTCGTGCAGCTCGATGTCGACGCCGAGGTCGTAGGAGTTGAGCTTGAGCTTGTAGCCCGGCACGAGCCCGCCATCCTCGGCGACGTCGAGCGCGAGCGTCGCGACGTGTCCGTCGAACGCGAGCTTCCAGTGCTTGTAGCGGGCGGGATCGGTGTCGAAGGTGATCATCTCGGTTTTCCTGAGTTCACGCCGCCGTCCCGCCCACCGCGACCTTGAGGGCGCGGAGGCTGGCGTCGACGCTTTTGCGGCTGGTGTCGACGGTGGCGTCGGCCTTGGCGTAGAGCGCGGCGCGGCCGTCGAGGATGCGGCGGAGGTCCTCCATCGCCGCCTCGTTGTCCGCCATCGGCCGGAAGTCGCCCTGCGCCATGACGCGGCTCATGTGCTCCTCCGGCCGCGCCGTCAGCCAGACGGTGAAGCAGGCGGAGAGCAGCAGGTCGTAGGTCCCGGGCTCGGAGACGAGGCTGCCGCCGGTGGCGATCACGGCGCGCTCGTGGGCTCGATGACGCTTTCCGAGGCGCGCCGCTCGTAGCGGCGATAGGCGCTCTGGCCGTAGAGGTCGAAGATCTCGGCGAGGCTCATGCCGGACTTGCGCTCGATCTCGCGGTCGAGCTCGATGAAGGGGACGCCGAGGTCCTTGGCGAGCCGGGCGCCCAGGGTCGATTTGCCGGCGCCGCGCAGGCCGATGAGCGCGATGCGGTGGCGCCGCTCGCGCTCCACCGCGGCGCCGAAATTCGCCGCCAGCAGCTTTCGCGCCTCGGCGAGCGCCGGCGGCTTGAGCCGCGCCAGGGTCTGCACCAGGAGAGAGAATTCCACCGGCTGCTCCGGCCCCTCGCGCACGAGGTCGGCCAGCGGCAGGCCCATGGCCTGGGCCACCTGGCGCAGCAGGATGATGGAGATGTTGCCCTGGCCGGTCTCGAGCTGGGCGAGGTAGCGCTCGGAGACGCCGGAATCCCGGGCCAGGATCTTGCGCGTCATGCCGCGCCGCGCGCGCGCCGCCCGGATGCGCTCGCCGAGCTGGGCGAGGTAGATGGAATCGCTGGCTTCCGCCTCGCGCTTCGCAGCCTGATTCGCCGGTGCCGCCATGGCGCATTCGCTCCCGATTCGGGCCTCGATCAGGCATGTACTATCATGCTTGCGAGCCGTGAAACATGCATTATAGTGACTTTTCGCGAGGCGTCCAGACCGCCGGCGCAGGGAGATCTCGTGGCGACTCAGTTGACCATCCTGGTCGGCACCATGACCGGCACCGCGGAGCTGGTGGCGGACGAAGTCAGGGACGCCCTGGTGGCCGAGGGCGCCGCGGTCGAGATCCTGGCGATGGATCGGCTGACGCCCGGACGCCTTCGAGCGTGCCGGGCGGTTCCTGATCTGCACCTCCACCTATGGCCAGGGCGACGTCCCCGACAATGCCCGGGACCTCTTCGCGGCGCTCGAGGCGGCGCAGCCCGACTTGAGCCGGATCGAGTACGGCGTCATCGCGCTGGGCGACCACACCTATGCCCAGACCTTCTGCTTCGGCGGCAAGCAGTTCGACAGGCTGCTGACGTCGCTGGGCGCCCGCCGCCAGGGCGACATCCTCCTGCATGATGCGAGCGCCGGCACCATCCCCGAGGAGGTGGCGGTGGACTGGGCGCGGGAGTGGCTGCGCGGTCTGGGCTCCTGCTCCGCGGCGGCGTGAGGGTCCGCGGAAATACTGAGGCGCCGCCGCCCGTTCTCTCATAATCTCGGCGTCGCATGGGAGTCCCGGTGAACCGCCACAACAATTTCGATGCCCTGCGCCTGCTGGCGGCGACGGCGGTGATCTTCTCCCATGCCATCTTCCTGGCGACCGGGCGCCTCGACATCGAGCCGCTGATGCGGCTGACCGGTGGCCAGACCAATTTCGGCGTGGTCGGCGTCTTCGTGTTCTTCGTGATCTCGGGCTATCTGGTGACGCAAAGCTGGGAGCAGACGGGATCGCTGCCGCGCTACCTTGCCAAGCGGGCGCTGCGCCTCTACCCCGGGCTTGCCGTCTGCATCCTGGTCCTCACCTTTGGCCTCGGTCCGCTGGTCACGAGCCTGCCGGCGGCGAATTATTTCTCCACCTATGACACCTGGGATTTCCTGATCGCCAATCTGCTGGTCAACACCGACCACAACAGCCTGCCCGGCGTGTGGTTCACCGGCGGCAATATCGGCGACATCGTCAACGGCCCGCTCTGGAGCCTGCCGGTGGAGATGGTGATGTACCTGCTGGTGGCGGCACTGGGGCAGTTCCGCCTGCTGCGCCTGCCCGTGCTGGCGGCGCTGACCGCGCTCGGCATGGTCTGCCTCTGGTTCGACACCGCGACTTACTACGAATTCATCGGCAGCGTCGGCTGGATGCTGGCCTTCTTCGTCGTGGGAATGGCACTCCACCTGCTCCGGGAGCGCGGGATCTTCAATGGTCGCCTGGCGCTGCTGGCGCTCGCCGGCCTCGTCCTCAGCGTGCCGCTCGGCGCCTTCGTGCTGCTGTTCCCGATCTTCGGCGGCTATCTCGTGCTCTACCTCGCCCTCAACCCTTCGCTGCCGGTCATCCCCGCCGCCCGCTTCGGCGATCTTTCCTACGGCCTCTACATCTACGGCTGGCCGGTGGAGCAGACCGTCCTCTACCTCCGCCCCGAGACCGGCTGGCCTGCACTATTCTGCATCGCGCTCCCGGTCACGGCGGCGGTGGCGTTCCTGTCGTGGCACTTGGTGGAGAAGCGGGCGCTCGCCTGGAAGCCGCGCGGGTCCGCATTGGCAGCGGTCCCGAGAACTGCTTAAGCACTATAAATCCTGTTTCACGCCCCACCTGCATCATATTGCTTGACGGGCACCTTCCTCCCGGCGACCATCCGGGCGAGACTTCGAGAGGGAAGGGCGCCTTAACAATCGGCGCCGGCTTAGGGAGGCGTAACGGATGGTTCCGGCTTCGGCCGCGCCGGGCCCCGGCACCAGGGTGCCGCGCGACTACAACGCCGCTGTCGATCTGATCGAGCGCAATCTCGCGCGGGGCGCGGCGGGCAAGACTCGCCTTCAGCGACGACCGCGGCAGCCTCACCTACGGCGAGCTGGCGGAGCGCGTCGACCGCTGCGCCAACGCGCTCCGCGGCCTCGGCCTGGAGCCGGAGCAGCGGGTGCTGCTGCTGCCTCCTCGACACCGTCGATTTTCCCGTGGCCTTCCTCGGCGCGATCAAGGCCGGCATCGTGCCGGTGCCGGTCAACACGCTGCTGACCACCGCCGACTACGACTTCATGCTGCGCGACAGCCGCGCCCGCGCGCTCGTCGTGTCGGAGGCGCTCTACGACCAGGTTCGCGCCGCTGCTGGCAGACGCAGCCGGCGCTGCAGCACGTCATCGTCTCGGGCAGCCGACGGCAAGGGCCGGCGCGCTTCCGCGATCTCCTGCGCCGAGGCCGAGCCGAAAGCCGATGCCGCGCGCCGACGCCTCGCCGACGACGCCTGCTTCTGGCTCTATTCCTCGGGCTCGACCGGCGCGCCCAAGGGCGCGGTGCATCTGCACTCGCACCTGATCCTCACCGCCGAGCTCTATGCCAAGCCGATCCTCGGCATCGCGCGAGAGCGACGTCGTCTTCTCCGCGGCGAAGCTGTTCTTCGCCTACGGCCTCGGCAACGCGCTGACGTTTCCGCTGGCGGTCGGCGCGACGGCGGTCCTGATGGCCGAGCGGCCGACGCCGGCCGCGGTGTTCGCAGCGTCTGCAGCGAGCAGCAGCCGACGATCTTCTACGGCGTGCCGACGCTCTTTGCGCGCGCTGCTCGCGAGCCCGGATCTGCCCCGGCGCGAGGAGACTGGCGCTGCGCCGCTGCACCTCCGCCGGCGAGGCGCTGCCGGCGGACATCGGCAAGCGCTGGACCGAGCACTTCGGCGTCGAGATCCTCGACGGCATCGGCTCGACCGAGATGCTGCACATCTTCCTCTCCAACCGGCCGGGCGAGGTGCGCTACGGCACCACCGGCAAGCCGGTGCCGGGCTACGAGCTCCGCCTGGTCGACGACGACGGCGAGCCGGTGGCGGCGGGCGAGATCGGCGAGCTGCAGGTCACCGGCCCGACCAGCGCCGCCTGCTACTGGAACAACCGCGCGAAGAGCTCGCGCCACACTTTCCTCGGGCCGTGGACGCGCAGCGGCGACAAGTACACCGTCGACGCGGACGGCTACTACACCTACGGCGGCCGCACCGACGACATGCTGAAGGTCGGCGGCATCTACGTCTCGCCGTTCGAGGTCGAAGCGGCGCTGATGACCCATCCGACGCCGTGCTCGAAGCCGCGGTGGTCGGCGACGCCGGACGACGAGAAGCTGGTCAAGCCGAAGGCCTTTGTCGTGCTGAAGCCGCGGCGTCGCGGCCTCGACCGGCGCTGGCCGAGGAGCTGCAGGCAGCACGTGAAATCGCGGCTCGCGCCGTACAAGTATCCGCGCTGGATCGAGTTCATCGCCGAGCTGCCGAAGACCGCGACGGGCAAGATCCAGCGCTTCAAGCTGCGCGCGACGCGGCGGGCATTGATGCGCGAGCGCGTCGAGAGAACAGAAAAACACCAGGAGGAGAAGCCATGACCATCGACCGCAAGGAACAGCCGAGCCGACGGCGCATTCTCGGCGGGATCGCGGCGACCGCGGGCGTCGCGGCGGCGGGCGCATTCGTGCCGGCGCGCTTCGCGCATCGGCGCAGCAGGCCAAGATCAAGCTCGGCCTGATGCTGCCCTACACCGGCACCTATGCGCGCGCTCGGCAAGGACATCGACGAACGGCTTCAAGCTCGCGATCGACGGAGCACGGCGGCAAGCTCGGCGGACGCGAGATCGAGTACTTCACGGTCGACGACGAGTCCGACCCGGCCAAGGCGCACCGACAACGCCAACAAGCTGATCAACGCGCGACAAGGTCGATGTCCTGGTCGGCACCGTGCATTCCGGCGTCGCGCTGGCGATGGTCGAAGGTCGCGCGCGACAACGACACGCTGCTGATCATCCCGAACGCCGGGCGCGACGCGGCGACCGGCGCCGCTGTGCGCGCCCAACATCTTCCGCACCTCGTTCTCCAACTGGCAGCCGGGCTATCGCGATGGGCAAGGTGATGGCCGACGCGCGGCACAGAAGGCGCCGTCACGATCACGCTGGAACTACGCGGCCGGCGAGGAATCCATCGGCGGCTTCAAGGAAGGCTTCGAGAACGGGCGGCGGCAAGGTCGATGAAGGAGCTGTACCTGCCGTTCCCGCAGGTCGAGTTCCAGCCGCTGCTGACCGAGATCGCCGCGATCAAGCCCGACGTCGGTCTACGCCTTCTTCGCCGGCGGCGGCGCGGTCAAGTTCGTCAAGGACTACGCGGCGGCGGGCCTGAACAAGACCGATCCCGCTGGTCGGCCCGGGCTTCCTCACCGACGGCACGCTCGCAGGCGCAGGGCGATGCGGCGCAGGGCATGCTAGACCACGCTGCACTACGGCGACGGCCTCGACATGCCGAAGGACAAGGCTTCCGCGCCGCCTTCAAGAAGGCGTACAAGCCGCGAGCCGACGTCTACGCGGTGCAGGGCTACGACACGGCGCAGCTGCTGGTCGCCGGCCTCGAACGCGGTCAAGGGCGACATCGGCGCGCGCAAGGAGCTGGTCGCGGCGATGGAGAAGGCCGAGATCGACAGCCCGCGCGGCAAGTTCACCCTGTCGAAGGCGCACAACCCGGTCCAGGACATCTACCTGCGCAAGGTCGAGGGCAAGGAGAACAAGGTCGTCGGCGTCGCGGTCAAGGCGCTCGCCGATCCCGCGCGCGGCTGCAAGATGATGGCGTGAGGGCGAAGCGGTCAGCTTGTCGCGCGGTCAGCCATCAGCGCATGCCGTCGCGTGTTTCGGCTGCGCGCTGAAAGCTGATAGCTGAGAGCCGATGGCTGACAGCTTCCTCTTCTTCCTCATCCAGCTCCTGAACGGCGTCCAGTACGGGCTGCTGCTGTTCCTGGTCGCGAGCGGGCTGACGCTGATCTTCGGCATCATGGGCATCATCAATCTCGCCCATGGCAGCTTCTACATGATCGGCGCCTACCTCGCGTTCTCGCTGTCGAGCTCACCGGCAGTCTGTGGCTGGCGATCCTGCTCGGCGTGCCGCTGTCGCGTCGCTGCTCGGCCTGGTGCTCGAGATGGCTGCTGTTCCGGCGCCTCTATCGCGCGCGACCATCTGTACCAGGTGCTGCTGACCTACGGCCTGATCCTGGTGTTCGAGGAACTGCGCAGCCTCGCTCGTCGGCGACGACGTGCACGGCGTCGCGGTGCCGGACGTTCCTCGACTTCTCGATCCCGCTGACCGACACGCTCTCCTATCCGGTCTATCGCCTGCTGCATGTCGGCGGTCTGCCTCGCGCGTCGCGGCGCTGCTGTATCTGCTGATCCAGCGCACGCGCCTCGGCATGATGATCCGCGCCGGCGTCGCGCAACCGCGAGATGGTGCAGTCGCTCGGCATCGACATCGACCTCCTCTACCGCCTCGTGTTCGCGCTCGGCGTGGCGCTCGCCGCGTTCGCCGGCATGATCGCGGCGCCGGTCTCCTCGGTCTATCCCGGGCATGGGCAACCAGGTCCTCATCATCTGCTTCGTCGTGGTGGTGATCGGCGGCATCGGCTCGATCAAGGGCGCGTTCCTCGGCGCGCTGCTGATCGGCCTGGCCGACACCTTCGGCCAGGTGCTGATGCGCCGCAGGTCGCCGGCATGACCGGTCTATGTGCTGATGGCGGCGGTGCTGCTGTGGCGGCCCGGCGGGCCTGTTCGGACGCGCGCTGCACGATGGAGGCGCTCGTCGCCGCCGATCCGGATCGCTGCTCGCTCGTCGGCGCCGCTCGGCGCTGCTCGCTCTTCCCGCTGGTCGGCGGCAAGTTCTACCTGCAGCTCGTCGCCAAGATCATGATCATCGCGATCTTCGCCATGAGCCTCGACCTGCTGGTCGGCTTCACCGGCCTGGTCAGCCTCGGCCACGCCGCCTTCTTCGGCCTCGGCGCCTATGCGCTGTGCTGCTGTCGCCGGAGTACGCAGGCGGCGAACCTCTGGCTGTCGCTGCCGGCCGCGATCGCGCGTGGCGGCGCTGGCGGCGCTCGTCATCGGCGCGCTGGTGCTGCGCACGTCGGGCATCTATTTCATCATGGTGACGCTCGCCGTTCGCGCAGATGCTCTATCTACTACGCCACGACACCGAAGTCGGCTCGGCGGCTCCGACGGCATCTACATCTACGTCAAGCCCGACGCCGCGATCTTCGGCTGGACGCCCGTTCGACCTCGGCAGCCGCGGTGCAGTTCTACTACGTCGTGCTCGTCGCTGTCCTGCTCGTGACCTACGTGCTGCTGCGCGTCGTGCTTGCGCTCGCTCGTTCGGCCGTGCGCTGCGCGGCATCCGCGCCAACGAGCAGCGCATGCGCTCGCTCGGCTTCCCGACCTTCCGCTACAAGCTCGCGAGCTTCGTGCTGGCCGGCGCGCTCGCCGGGCTCGCCGGGCTATCTCGGCGGCGGCGCAGTTCGGCTTCGTCAATCCCGACCTGCTCGGCTGGCAGCAGTCCGGCAGCGTGCTGATGATGGTGATCCTCGGCGGCATGGGCACGCTCTACGGCCCGATCCTCGGCGCCTTCGCCCTGGTGCTGCTGCAGGATTTCCTCGGCGATCTCACCAAGCACTGGCTGCTGCCGCATGGGCGTCTTCATCATCCTCGCGGTGCTGGTGCTGCCGCAAGGATTGGGCGGCCTGGCGCTCATGCCCTGGCGTCGCGCCGGCGTGCCCGAGGTGGAGCACCGCGATGGCTGAGCCGGTCCTGCGCGTGGTGCAGCTCTCGCAAGCACTTCGGCGGCCTCGCCGCGGTGGGCGACGTCTCGCTCGACTGCACGCGCGACAGTGCATGCGGTGATCGGCCCCAACGGCGCCGGCAAGACGACGCTGATCAACCTGCTCTCCGGCGATCTCCGGCCGAGCGGCGGCAGCATCGGCCTGGGCAAGGCGGGAGATCACGGGTCTGCTCGCCCGATCGCATCGCGCGGCTGGGCATCGGCCGCAGCTACCAGAAGACCAACATCTTCGCCGGCTTCACCGCGTTCGAGAACTGCCGCCTCGCCGCGCAGGCGCGTCATGCGCCGGCGCTCGCGCTTCTTCCGGCCGGCGCTGCGCCATCGCCGCGTCTCAACGAGGCCGCGGAGCGCGCGCTCGCGCGTCGCCGGCCTCGGGCACGCGCCGCGACCGCGCTGCCGGCACTCTGTCGCACGGCGAGCAGCGCCAGCTCGAGATCGCGATGGCGCTCGCCACCGCGCCCGAGGTGCTGCTGCTCGACGAGCCGCTGGCCGGCATGGGCGCCGAGGAATCGCGCGCGCATGGTCGAGCTGCTCGCGCCGCCTCGCCGAGACCACGCGATCCTGCTGGTCGAGCACGACATGGACGCGGTGTTCGCGGTCGCCGACCGTCTCACCGTGATGGTCGAACGGCCGCGTGCTCGCAAGCGGCGCCGCCGGCGCAGATCCGCGCCAACCCCGCGGTGCAGGAAGCCTATCTCGGCACGGAGAGCCCGGCATGAGCGAGGTCCCGCTCCTCGAGGCGCGAGGGCCTCCACACCTACTACGGCGTCGAGCCACATCCTGCACGGCGTCGACTTCGCAGTGCGCCGCGGCGAGACGGTCGGCGCTGCATGGGCCGCAACGGCATGGGCAAGACCACGCTGCTCCGCAGCACTCCTCGGCCTGACGCCGCCCGCGGCGCGGCGCAGTCGCGCATCCACGGCCTGGACATGACGGGCGCGCGAGCCCCACTCGGTGGCGCGCGCCGGGCATCGCCTACGTGCCGGAAGGCCGCGGCATCTTTCCCGACCTCAGCGTGCGCGAGAACCTCGTGATGGCGGCGCGGCCCGGCCGCGACGGGCGCCGCGACTGGACGCTCGAGCGCGTGCTGGAGACGTTTCCCGCGCCTTGCGGAGCGGCTCGATCATCGGCGGCATGCAGCTCTCCGGCGGCGAGCAGCAGATGCTGACCATCGGCCGCGCGCTGATGACCAATCCCGACCTCCTCATCCTCGACGAGGCGACCGAGGGCCTGGCGCCGCTGATCGCGCGGGAGATCTGGGCGATCATCGGCGCATCCGCGCCGACCGGCATCGCCGCCGTCATCGTCGACAAGAACTTCGCCGCGGTGACCGCGTCGCCGACCGCGCGTGATCCTGGTAAGGGCCGCGTCGTGTTCGACGGCAGCGCCAGCGGAGCTTGCGGGCGCAGCCCGAGCTCCTGCACCGCGCATCTCGGAATCTGAGGCAATGCCTGCGTCACCGTCCGCGGCCATCGCCTCGACTACGAGCGCATCGCCGGCGCCCGCGCCGACGCGCCGACGCTGGTGTTGCTGCACGAGGGGCTGGGCTCGGTCGCGCTGTGGCGCGATTTCCCGACGAAGCTCGCGGCGCGCGACCGGCTGCCGGCGGTGATCTATTCGCGCTACGGCTACGGCAAATCCGATCCGCTCGCGGCGCCGCGCGGCGTCGACTACATGCACGAGCGAAGCGCTGGAGGCGCTGCCGGAGCTCCGCGCCGCGCTCGGCCTCGACAATCCCGATCCTGATCGGCCACAGCGACGGCGCTTCGATCGCGCTGATCCATGCCGGATGCCGGCCGCTGGCCGGTGCGCGGCGCTCATCCTGGAGGCGCCGCACGTCTTCGTCGAGGACATCACCGTCGCCAGCATCGCCGAGGCGAAGACCGCCTACGACGACGACCGACCTGCGCGCAGCGCCTGGCGCGCTATCACGACGATGCCGACGGCGCGTTCCGCGGCTGGAACGACATCTGGCTCGCATCCCGACTTCCGCGCCTGGAACATCGAGGAGTGCCTGCCGGGCGTGCGCTGCCCGGTGCTGGCGATCCAGGGCGACGACGACGAATACGGCACGCTCGCGCAGCTCGACGCCATCGAGCGCGGTGTCCCCGGTCCGTTCGAGCGGCTCGTGCTGGCGAGCTGCAAGCATTCGCCGCATCGCGACCAGGAAGCCGCGGTGCTGGAGGCGATGGCGCGGTTCATCGCGCGGGTGTAAGCGGGATCAAATGCTGTGCGTCCTTCGAGACGGCTGCTCGCGCGGCCTCCTCAGGATGAGGAGATTTTCTTTGCCGCCAGCTCGCATCTGCTCATCCTGCAGCGAGCGCGCGTCTCGAAGGACGCAGGGTGCTTCTGCAGGAAAACACCTGGAGTCTTGGAGCTCGCAAGCCCTACCCCAGCTCCGGCGCCGGCTGGTGCGTCTCCAGCACGGTGCCGCAGGCGGTGACCGCGGCGAGGATGCCGTCGACGACGTGGCCGGCCCGCACCGCCGCCACGAACTCGGCGACGATGCGGTCCCAGGTGCCTTCCGGCACCAGGGCGTGCGTGTCGCGGTCGGCGAGGATCTCGACGTAGCGCTCCCCCAGCGAGACGAAGATCATGAGCCGGCTGCGATGCGGCTTGCCGGCGATGATATGGGCGGCGAACTCGCGGTGGGCGAGAGCGCGCGCATGGGTCCGCTTGGTGTGGCCGGGCACCAGGCGCAGCCGGATCGGCAGCCAGTCGAGGGCGAGGGTCAGCAGCACGAAGACCGGCACCTCGATCTCGATCGCCGCGTTGATGGCGAGGCCGGGCCAGATCAGCGCCGCGATCGCCGTGGCGATGAGCGCGCCGAAGGCGGCCCAGAGCATCGGGTAAAGCGCATAGCGATCGCTCGCGGGTACCACCACCACCGCCAGCTCCGCGGCGGTGCCGCTCTCCGCCGCTTTGAGCGCATCGGCGATGCGGGCGTGCTGCTCCGAGGTGAGGCGGAGGATCATGCTCACCAGCTCCCGGAGGCGCCGCCGCCTCCGAAGGAGCCGCCGCCGCCGGAGAAGCCGCCGCCGGAACCGCCGCCGAAGCCGCCGCCTCCGAACCCGCGGGTGCCGCCGATGAAAATGCCGGGATAGACCGCCGAGCCGAAGCCCCGGCGACGCCAGAAAAACATGAGTACCACAAGAAAGAGGATAAGGCCGGCATTGAGCAGCCCGGCGATGACCGGCACCTGCTGCTGGCCATTGCGCGCGCTGGAGCCCGAACTCGTCACCGGACCGCCGCCGAGCACGCGGAGGATGGAGGTGGTGCCGGCGATGACGCCGGCGTTGAGATCGCCGCGGCGGAACGCCGGCACGATATCCTGCTCGATGATGACGCGGCTCTCGGCGTCGGTGAGCGTGCCCTCGAGGCCATAGCCGACCTCGATGCGCACCTTGCGCTCGGCGGGCGCCACGATCAGGAGCGCGCCGGTGTTCTTGCCCTTCTCGCCGATGCCCCAGTGGCGGCCGAGCTGATAGCCGTAATCCTCGATGGAATAGCCCTGCAGCGATTTGAGCGTCACCACGACGACCTGCTGGCCGGTGCTTTTCTCATGCTGCGCCAGCATCTCGTCGAGGGCGCTCCTGGTCGCGGACGAGAGCGCGCCGGCATCGTCGACGACGCGGCCGGTCAGCGCCGGGAATTGCGGCTCCGCCGCCGCCGGCGCGACCCAGAGCGCCAGCAGCATCAGCGCGAAGAGGCGCGCGAGCATCAGAATTTGACCTGGGGCACCTGCTGCGCCTGCTCGGAGATGGTGAAGGTCTCCTTCACCTTGGCGTCAGGGTAGAGGATTGCCGCGATCCAGCGGCTCGGGATGGTGCGCAGCGTCGTGTTGTAGGTCTGCACCGCCTGGATATAGTCGCGCCGCGCCACCGCGATGCGGTTCTCGGTGCCCTCGAGCTGGGATTGCAGCGCGAGGAAATTCTGGTTCGACTTCAGGTCGGGATAGTTCTCGCTCACCGCCAGCAACCGGCCGAGCGCGCCGCCGAGCTGCGCCTGGTTCTGCTCGAACTGCTTGAACGCCTCGGGGTTCGAGGTGATGTCGGCGGGGATCTGCATCTGCGTCGCCTTGGCGCGCGCCTCCACCACCTGGGTCAGCACCGTCTGCTCCTGGTGGGCGTAGCCCTTCACGGTCTCCACCAGGTTCGGGATCAGGTCGGCGCGGCGCTGATACTGGTTCAGCACCTGGCTCCAGGCCGCCTTCACTGCCTCGTCCTGGCGCGGCACCGCGTTGACGTCGCAGCCGGCGAGGCCGATCGCGAGGAACGCCAGCGCCAGCAGCCGCGCGATCGGGCGAAAGTGCGGAAACGCCATGGTTAAAGCTCCTCAGGGGTGTCGCCGCCCCACTAGATGGGGCTTTCCCCTGTTGGTGCAAGGGAAGATCGCCTCCCATCACCCCGCCAGCACCACCTCCGGCGCCGGCGGATCGGCGTGGAGCCGCTCCACCAGCGCCGCGCGGTGGGCAAGGCAGGCGCGCTGGTTCAGGTATCCTTTGTCGGTGATCTCGCTCTTGTCGATGGAGGCCGGCGCTTCCATCAGCAGCGCGCGGGTGACGCGGGTGCTGCTGCCGAGAGCGTCGGCGTTGAGGCGCAGCAGCCCGTGTCGGAGCGCGTCGCGCACCGAGGACTCGCGGATGAGAACGTCGAGCGGCGCTTCCGACAATTGCGGGCAGAGGCCGCGGCAGCCGGCGAGGCTTGGAAATATCAGCAGGCCCACCTCGTCGCGGTCGTGGCCGGTGACGACGCAATCCTCGATGACCGGCGCGCAGGCGGCGATGGCGGCGACGCGGAGCGCGCCGACGCTGACCCAGTTTCCCGTGGAGAGCTTGAAATTCTCCGCGATGCGGCCGTCGAAGATCAGGCCGCGGGCGGGATCGGCGGGATCCTCCAGGCGCATGGCATCGCCGGGACAGTAGTAGCCCTCGTCGTCGAAGGCGGCGCGGGTGAGATCCGCTCGCTTCCAGTAGCCGGGCGTCACATGGGGGCCGCGCACGCGCACCTCCAGGCGGTCGCCGCTCGGCACCAGCTTGATCTCCGCGCCCGGCGCGGGGATGCCGACGTTGCCGGCGCGCGCAATCGGATAGTGGACGGCGGTCGCCATCGGTGCCGTCTCGGTGGCGCCCCAGGCCGAGGCCATGGGGATCTTCCGGCCGCGCTCGCGCAGCGATAACCGCTCCAGCCGCTCCCACATCGTCTGCGGCAGCGCCGCCGCCGCGTACATGATGAGGTCGAGCTCGCTGAAAAAGCTCCGCGCGAGGTCGCGGTCGCGCTCGAGATGGTCGAGCAGCAGCGCATAGCCCCGCGGCACGTTGAGGGCGATGGTGGGGGCGATCTCCCGGAGATTCGCCGCCGTCCGCTCGATCAGTCCCGGCAGCGGCTTGCCCTCGTCGATGTAGAGGGTGCCGCCGTTGCGCAGCACCAGGTTGATGTCGTGATTGCCGCCGAAAGTGTGGTTCCATGGCAGCCAATCCACCAGCACCGGCGGCCGTGCCGCGAGGAACGGCCAGATCTGCGCCAGCGCCTCCTGGTTGGCCGTCAGCATGCGATGGGTGTTGATGACGCCCTTGGGCTCGCCGGTGGAGCCCGAGGTGAACAGGATCTTTGCAACGGTGTCGGGACCGACGGCGGCATAGGCCGTATCGATCGCGGCGCCCGGCAGTGTCGCGAGAAAATCCGGGAATTCGGTAACGCCGCGACGGCGTGGCGGGTTGGCGCCGGCGACGATCTCGATCGAGGTGAGGTCGAGCGCGCTCAGCGCCGCGCCGTAGCGCACGCCGTCGCTCACGTAGAGCAGGCCCGGCGCCACGAGATCGGCGATGTAGCGGAGTTTGCGGAAATCCTGCGAAAGCCGCGCATAGGCGATGGAGACCGGCGCCACCGGCACGCCCGCCTGCAGCGCTCCCAGCATCATCAAAGCGTGCTCGATGCCGTTCTCCGACAGGATCAGCAGCGGCCGCTCGGGCCCCAGGCCGCGGTCGAGGAGCGCCTGCCCGACGGCGCGAGCGGCGCGATGGGCATCGCCATAGGTGAGGCAGCGCCAGGCGCCGCTGTCATCGCGTTCCGCAAGAAAAGCCCGATCGGGCGCGCGATGGGCCCAGGCTTCGAGCCACACGCCAAGGCAGCGCGGCGGCGGATTGAGCGGTACTGGCGAGCGCAGCACCATGCCGCCCGCCGGCAGCATCTCGCAGGCCACCCGCGGCTCCAGGAACAAGCGGCGCGCGTCCGAGTGCTCGGCGGATAGGCGATCCTCAGGCATCCCTGACATTTCCTCCTCGACGCTCTCTTGCGGGGAGCGTGCGCCGACCTTAGCCCAGGGCGGAAATCCCGCGAAGGGGCAGTTTCGCGACCGCAGGCGCCGGCCTATGATCGCGCCAAGGCTCTTTAATTTTGTCGCATTTTCTGCGCCGAACCGGCATCCACTTCGGCGGAAAATGCTCCAGAACGACCGTCAGGGAGGACCACCCCATGCTCGAGACCACGATTGCCGGCAGCCTGCCGAAACCTGCCTGGCTCGCCACGCCCAAGATTCTCTGGGCGCCCTGGGCCCAGGAGGGCGCCGCCCTCGACGAGGCGAAACGCGATGCCACGCTCCTGGCGCTCAAGCTGCAGGAGGATGCCGGCATCGACATCGTCGGCGACGGCGAGCAGTCGCGCCAGCATTTCGTCCATGGCTTCCTCGCCGAGATCGAGGGCATCGACTTCGCGAAGAAGGTGACCATGGGCATCCGCAACAACCGCTACGAGGCCCAGGTGCCGACGGTGACCTGGCGCCCTGAAGCGCCGCCGCTCGCGTGCACGCGGTGGAGGCGCGGCTCGCCCGCGCGCACACCGGCCGTCGCCTCAAGTTCACCCTGCCGGGTCCGATGACGATCGTCGACACCATTGCGGACGGCTACTACGGCGACCGCGTCAAGATGGCAATGGCGTTTGCCGACCTCCTCAACGAGGAGGCGCGCGAGCTGGCGTCGATCGGCGTCGACGTCGTGCAGTTCGACGAGCCCGCCTTCAACGTCTACATGCAGGACGTGAAGAGCTGGGGCGTCGAGGCCTTGCACCGCGCCATCGACGGCGTCGGCGCCAAGACCGCGGTCCACATCTGCTACGGCTACGGCATCAAGGCCAACATCGACTGGAAGCAGAGCCTGGGCGGCGAGTGGCGGCAGTACGAGGAGATCTTTCCCGCCCTCGCCCGGAGCCGCATCGATCAGGTATCGCTCGAGTGCATCCACTCCAAGGTGCCGGTGGAGCTGCTGCGCCTCCTCGAGGGCAAGGACGTGCTGCTGGGGGCGATCGACGTGGCGAGCGACACCATCGAGAGCCCGGAGGAGGTGGCGGCGGTGATCCGCGGCGCGATGAAGTTCGTGGCGCCCGAGCGCATCCACCCCTGCACAAACTGCGGCATGGCGCCCATGGACCGCCGCGTCGCCGCCGGCAAGCTCGCGGCGCTGGCCCAGGGCGCCGCCATCGTGCGGCACGAGCTGGAGTATCGGGGCTGAGGCGCTAGTTTCTTCGGTTTTGTCGCATTTTCTACGCCGAACCAGCATCCACTTCGGCGGAAAATGCTCTAGCTCGCCGCGCCGGTCGCGCCGGTTCTCACATGGACGACGGCGATGTCGTCGGCGTAGAGGCGGCGCCAGCCCGGGAGGTGATCGAGGAGGATGGCGGCGCGACTGCCCGCTGGCATCAGCGTCCAGCCGATCTTGTACTCGCTGAGCAGCGTCGGCAGGTCGTCGTTGAGAAGGGTGATCGCCTTGTTCTCGCGCTCGATGAAGGCGTCGCCGAACATGTCGGCGCGGCCGTCGACGAAGGTCGGAATGCCCGCGAAGATGAGATAGCCGCCGAAGCGGTATTCGTTCAGCACCGGTCCCGGGACCTTGCTCTCGAGGGCGGCGTGCACCGCCGCTTCCGGCATGTACGCCTCGGGCGGCTGCAGCGGCCGGGTCGCGGCGAGGCCGGTGCCCGCCAGCAGCACGGCGCCGGCGAGGGCGATCCCGAGCAGGCTCGCGGGCCGCGCGAGCTCGAGCATCCAGTGGTCGAGCCGTTCCGATGCCGCGCCGGGGAACGCCCGTGTCAGCTGCGGGCCGAGCGCCGGCGCCAGCAGCAGCGGCGCCACGAATCCCAGGATCTCGCCGTGCCGCCAATGGGCCAGCGCGGAATGAACCAGCAGCAGCAGGATCGCGAGGCGCGGGAGCGGCAGCTTGAGCCTGAGGGCGAAACCGCCGGCGAGCGCGATCAGGAGCCAGAGCTCCAGCGGCTGCAGGACATCGAAGCTGGGGCTGCGCCACTCGATGAGCATGGAGAGCGTGTAGCTCATGGTGAGGAGATGCAGCGGCAGCAGATAGACCTCGATCCCGTTGGGCGAGACCAGCGGCGCGAGGGCCGAGAGGGCGAGAAACGCGCCCCAGCTCCGCAACACGGCCCGACGCTCGTGCGCGGATGCGCTCAGCAGTGCCTCGCCCGCCATCAGACCCGCGAATCCCAGACCGAACAGGAAGGTGCCGTGCAGGTTTCCCCAGACCACCATCAGCAGCGCGAAGGGAAGCGCCGGCGCGCGATTCCGTTCCCGCGCCCGCAGCAGCATTGCGACCCAGGCGACCAGCAGCGGCAGGGCGAAGAGATGCGGGCGGGCGAGGAGGTGGGGGATCAGCATCAGCCACGCCAACATCGCCAGGAGCACCGCGTGGAGCGGCGCCATCCAGCGCAGCAGCGCCCGGGTCAGCAGGGCGAGGGCGGCGGCGGTGGAGACCGCGGCCAGCAGCGCCGGCCCGTGCCAGCCCATCGCGTCATAGGCCGCCCCCAGCAAAGCGTCGGCCAGCCATTCATGGGCGACCCAGGGCGCTCCCGCCATGGTGTAGGAAAAGGGGTCGGCGTGCGGCACCGCGCCGTGGGCCAGGATCCAGTTCCCGGTCACCACCTGCCAGAGGATGTCGGGATCCGCCAGCACGCGCGGGCCGGTAGCCAACGTCATCGCGAAGCCGAAGATCGCCAACAGCAGCGGCCAGGAAAGGCCGAGGCGGCCGCGCGTCACGCTCAGGGTTGCCGTCTCTGCCATGCTCGCATCGCGCCGGGGGCGCCGGCGGCCGAGGCCGCGGCATGAGACGAGTTATCGGCCTGGACGGTTAAGATTCGGTAAGATTCGCCTCAGTCCCCCGCCGCCATCGCCGTCACCAGGCGGGCGAGGCGGGCGATGCCGGTCTCGATCGCGGCCTCGCTGGATAGGGAGAAGGAGAGGCGGATCGTATTGGCCCGCGCGCTCTCGCCGAAGAATGCCTTGCCCGGCACGAAGGCGACGCGGGCCTCCCGGACGGCGCGGTCGAGGAGACGCGCGCCATCGAGCCCCTCGGGGAGCGTGACCCAGACGAAGAGCCCGCCGTCCGGCTCGCGTCCAGCTCGCGCCCGCGGGCATATGACGCGTCAGTGCCGCCAGCATGGCGTCGCGGCGGCGGCGATAGGCCGCGCGCAGCGCCGGCAGGCGCCGCTCGTGCACCGCCTCGGCGACCCGGTGCATCACCATCTGATTGACGGTGGCGCTATGGAGATCGGAGGCCTGCTTGATCAGCACCAGCTTCTGGATCAGCGGCGCGGCGGCGCAGATCCAGCCCACGCGGAGGGCAGGCGCGAGGGTCTTGGAGAAAGTGCCGCAGTAGATCGTGCGCGTCCCGTCGATGTGGCCGGCGCGAGCGACATCGAGAGCAAGGATCGGCGGCAGCGCCTCACCCTCGTAGCGCAGCTCGCGATAGGCGCTGTCCTCGATGATGGGAATGTCGAGGGCGGTCGCCAGATCCAGCAGCCCCTCGCGCGCCGCCCGCGACAGCGTCTCGCCGCTGGGATTGGCGAAGTCGGGCACGACATAGGCGAATTTCACCCGCCCGCCGCGCTCCGCCGCGGTCTTGGCGAAGGCTGCCGGCGTGCGGTTGCCGCGCTCCGGCGTCAACGTGTCGTAGCAGGGCTCGTAGGCGTTGAACGCCTGCAGCGCGCCGAGATATGTGGGCGCGGTCACCAGGGCGGTGTCGCGGGGTGACAGGAAGAGGCGGCCGAGGAATTCGAGGCCCTGCTGGGAGCCCGAGGTGATGACGATGTTGTCGGTGCCGCAGGGCACGCCTTGCGCCGCCATGTGGCCGGCGATCCACTGGCGCAGCGGCGCATAGCCCTCGCTCACGGAATATTGAAGCGCTTGCGCGGCCAGCGTCGCGTCGGCGAGCACCGCCGCATAGGCTTCGGCGATCTCCGAAGTGGGAAACAGCTCGGGATTGGGAATGCCGCCGGCGAAGGAGATGATGTCGGGCTGATCCAGCAGCTTCAGCAGCTCGCGGATCTCCGAGGCGCCCATGCGCGCCGCGCGCTCCGCGAACACCGCCGACCAATCGAGCCTCGCCGACATGTCGTCCTCCCTCAATCCGGTTCCCCACAATCAAGAGGACCGGACCGTTAATGTCAACATCACTGACCTTTTCCAGCCTGCGTCCGCCGCAACTCAGATCCCCACATAGGCCTGCCGGACGCCGTCGTCCGCCAGCAGCGCGGCGCCGGTGCCCGACAGCACGATGCGGCCGGTCTCCAGCACATAGCCGCGGTGGGCGAGCGCCAGGGACTGCGCCACGTTCTGCTCCACCAGCACGATGGTGAGGCCGTCGGCGGTTGAGGCGGCGGATGACCCGGAACATCTCCTCGACCACGACGGGCGCGAGGCCGAGCGAGGGCTCGTCGAAGAGGATGAGGCGCGGCGCCCCCATCAGGCAGCGGCCGATCGCCAGCATCTGCTGCTCGCCGCCGGAGAGCGTGCCGGCGCTCTGCCGCCGCCGCTCGGCGAGCCGCGGGAAGAGCGCCATCACCCGCTCCATCGCGGCCTTGGCGCCGGCGCGGGCGCGCGGGATCACCGCGCCCATCTCCAGGTTCTCGATGACCGTCATGGTGGGGAAGATCTGGCGGCCTTCCGGCACCTGGCCGATGCCGAGATCGCAGATGCGATGCGAGGGCTGTCCCGCGATCTCGACTCCCTCGAAGGCGATCGAGCCGCGGCGTGGCTTCAGCATCCCCGCGATCGCGCGGATCAGCGAGGTCTTGCCGGCGCCGTTCGAGCCCATGATGGCGACGATCTCGTCGGCTTCCACCTCGAGCGAGACGCCGTCGAGCGCCTGGGCGTCGCCGTAGAAGAGATCGAGGTCGCGCGATCGACCAGCATCTAGGCCGCGTGCTGCCGGTCCCGAGATAGGATTCGAGCACGCGGGGATCGCGCGCGACCACCTCGGGCGCGCCCTCGGCGATCTTCTGGCCGTGATGCAGCACCACCACGTGATCGCGAAAGCGCCATCACCGCGCGCATGACGTGCTCGGTGAGCAGGATGGTGAGCCCGGTCTCGCGAACCAGCGCGCGGAACGTCGCCACCATGGCGTCGATCTCGGTCGGGCGCAGCCCCGCCATCACCTCGTCGAGCAGCAGCAGCCTCGGCTGCGTCGCGAGCGCCCGCGCCGTCTCGAGCCGCTTGCGCTCCGGCAGCGTCAGGCTCGTCGGCGGGGAGCGCGCGCTTTTTCGGCGAGGCCGAGACGCGCCAGCACCATCCCTGCCGCCTGCCGCGCCGCCGCCATGCCGGGGCTCCGCTTCAGCGCGCCCACCATCACGTTCTCCTGCACCGTCAGCGCGCCGAAGGGCTTCACGATCTGGAAGGTGCGGCCGATGCCGGCGTCGCAGACCGCATGCGGGCGCAGGCCGGTGATGTCGCGCGCCGCCGAGCCGCACGCGGCCGCGGTCCGGCCGGAAGACGCCGGCGATCAGATTGAAGGTCGTGGTCTTGCCGGCGCCGTTGGGGCCGATCAGCGCCACGATGCTGGCCCTCGGCACCGCGAAGCTGACGTCATCCACCGCCTGGAGGCCGCGGAAGCGCTTGCTGACGCCCTCCACTTCGAGAAGCGGCGCGCTCGCTCATCGGCGCGCGCTCCTCGCCGCCGAGCCGCAGCCGGCGCGCGAGCCATGGCCAGATGCCGCCCGGCTGCAGCGCCACGATCAGCAGCAGGACGGCGCCGTAGCACCACTGCTTGATGCCGTCCAAGTGCAGGCCGGCGGTGAGGCTGGTCATGGTCTCGCCGAGCGTCGTCAGGGCGAAGGCGCCCAGCAGCGGTCCGAACAAGGTCCCGAGCCCGCCGACGATCGGTGCCGACATCAGCTCGACGGAATTGCCGACCGCGAACACCGTGCTGGGATAGAGGTTGTTGTAGTAGAAGGCCTGGACCGTGCCGGCGATCGCCGTCATCGCGGCGGAGAGCGCGACCGCCGCGAGCTTGTAGCGGAAGATGTTGATGCCGAGCGCCTCGGCGGCGTCCGGGATCCTCGCGGATCGCCTGCCAGTAGTAGCCGATGCGGCTGCGGATCAGCGCGCGGCGAGAGCAGCAGCGCCGCCGCCACCAGCGCCAGCATCAGGTAATAGAACATCGCGGGCGAGCCGCGGAGATTGACGAGGTCGTTGGCGGCGAGGTTGGCTTCACCGGCAGGAAGAGCCCGCTGGAGCCGCCGACCCAGGCGAAATGATCGAAGAGGATGCGGGTGAATTCGGCGAAGGCGATGGTGAGGAGCGCGAAATAGACGCCGGTGACGCCGAAGCGGAAGCTGAGCGCGGCGATGACGCGTGCCGGCGAGGCTCGCGATCGCCATCCCCGCGACCATGCCGAGCCAGGGCGAGATTCCGTAGTGCACGAAGAGCGCCGCCGCGGCATAGGCGCCGAGCCCGACATAGAGCGCGTGGCCGATGCGAGAGCAGGCCCGCATAGCCCATCATGATGTTCCAGGCCTGGCCGAGATAGGCCGCGAACAGCACCAGCACCATGACCGAGACGAGATAGGTGTTGGCGAGGAGCGGCAGCGCCAGCAGACGCGCAATAGCAGCAGCGCGAGCGCCGCCGCTGCCCGCGGCGACACTCCTCGGCTGATCGCTCATGCGCGCCGGCCCAGCAGCCCTTGCGGCCGCACCAGCAGCACCAGGATCAGCAGCCCGAAGCTGAACATGCTCTTGAGCGAGGGATCGATGAAGAATCCCGCCAGCGCCTCGGAGACGCCGACCAGCAGCCCGCCCAGCAGCGCGCCCGGCATGCTGCCGAGGCCGCCGAGGATCACGATGATGAAGGCGAGCAGCGTGTAGTCGGTGGCGAGATAGGGCTGCACGTCCACCAGCAGCAGCATCAGGCAGCCGGCGGCGCCGACGCAGGCGGCGCCGATGCCGAAGGTCATGGCATAGAGCCGCTTCACGTCGAGCCCGACCACCTCGGCGCCGAGCTGGTTGTCGGCGCAGGCGCGGATCGCCTTGCCGGTGCGGGCGAAGCGGAAGAAGGCCCAGAGGCCGGCGACGCCGGCGACGGCGCCGAGCGCCGCGAAGACCCGCACCTTGTCCAGCAGCAGCCCGGCGACCTCATAGGAATCGAAGGCGTAGTCGAGCTGCACGTTGCGCGCGTCGGGACCGAAGATCATCAGCGTGCTGCTGGTGAGGAGGATGCTGATCGGCGAGCAGCAGCAGGAACTGGTTGTGCTCCGGCCGCTGGATGAAGCGGTTGATGAGGCCGCGCTGCAGCGCATAGCCCGCCGCGAACAGCAGCGCCGCCACCAGCGGCGTCGCCAGCAGCGGATCGAGGCCCAGGCGCTGGTTGCAGCACGATCGCCGCATACATCGCCGCGACCATCATCTCGCCGTGGGCGAAGTTGACCACCCGATGACGCCGAAGATCACCGAGAGCCCGAGCGCCATCAGCCCGTAGACCGCGCCGGTCAGCAGGCCCGCGACGAGGATGTTGAGATCGATCATCGGTCAGCGCGGCTTAGAATTGGCAGCGGCATCGTGCGTCCCTCGACTCGCGCCGCTTCGCGGTCAGCTCAGGATGAGGAATGATTTTTGATGGCGCAAAGAAAGATCCTCATCCTGAGCCGCGCCCATAGGCGCGAGTCGAAGGACGCACGCTATTGGCCCAAGCCCTTCTACGTCCGCTGCGACCAGCCCGGCATCGGGAAGACCGGCTTTGCCGCCGCGTTGGCCGCCGGCAGCACCACCGTGGGCTTGCCCCTGAGGTTCTGCACCGCGGCGGAGCGGAGGTCGACGTTCTGGCCCTTGGCGTCGAACTTGATGGCGCCGCCGATCATCAACGCGGTCGGTGATGTTGGTCGCCTTGAGCGCCTCCACCAGCGCCTGGGGCTTGGTCGAACCCGCGCGCTTCGCCGCATCGGCGCAGACCAGGATGCCCTCGAAGGAGAAGCCGATGTTGAGGTCGAAGGACTGGTCCGGATAGGTCTTGATGAAGGCGGCTTCCACGGTCTTGGTGAGCGGCTGCTTGGGGTCGAACCACGGCACGTTGGAGATGCAGTAGTCGGCGTATTTGCCGAGCGCCTTCGCCGAACTGCCGCTCGTACATGCCGGGACTGCCCGGCGAGATGATGCCCATGGGCTCGTATCTCTGCTTCACCATCTCGCGCACCATCAGGATGGCGTCGTTGTGGCGGGTGACCACCATGTGCAGGTCGGCCTTCGCCGCCTTGGCCTTCGCCACCTCGATGGAGAGGTCGCGCGCCTGCGGATCGTAGGCGACGACCTCGATGATCTTGAACGGCAGCAGCTTCGGCGCCAGGCGTCGATGACCGCTTTCAGCATGGACATGCCGAAGGTATCGTTGGCATGCATGAGCACGGCGGTCTTCGGCGTGACGCCGGTCGCCTGGAAGAGCTCGTTGAAGAGACCAGAGCCCGCTCATCCCCAGCATCGGGCTGGTGGGGAAGTTGCGGAAGGTGAACTTGAAGCCCTGCTCGGTGATCTGCGGATCGGCGCCGATGTTGATGACGAAGGGCACGCCCTGCTGCTCGCAGACCTGGGCGATCGCCATGGTGCCGCCGGACTCGAAGGCGCCCACCAGCATCTGCGCGCCGTCGCGGATCAGCTTCTCTGCCTGGGTGCGCGCCACGTCCGCTTTCGATTCGGTGTCGGCGTTCATCAGCTCGACCGTGTAGCCCATCTCCTTGAGGATCGGGCACGGCGAGGTCGCAGCCGCGCTGGCATTGCTGACCGATGAGGGCGAGATAGCCCGAGCGCGGCAGCAGCACGCCGACCTTGAGGGGTGCGGTCTCGGCGCGCGCCCGTCCGATCGGTCCGGCGGCGGCGAGGGTTCCAAGCGCGGCGGCGCCGGTGGCAAAGCGGCGCCGGCTCAAGCGGATCGTCATCGGTATTCCTCCCGTTCGAAGGCGGCCACCATAACGCAAGGCCGGGGCCGATCAACCGCGCTTTCCCGAGCCGCGACGCATCGCGGGGTTGCCTTCGGCGTCCCCGTCTCTAGACTGCCGCCGTCGCAGCAGACGGACGGAGTTGATGAGCCGGCAAGACCTTTTTCCGCCGATCGAGCCCTATGCCACCGGCAACCTGGAGCTCGATCGCGTCCACTCCATGTATTGGGAGCAGTCCGGCAATCCCGAGGGCTCACCGGTGCTGTTTGTCCACGGCGGGCCCGGCGCCGGCGCCACGCCAACCCATCGGCGGTTCTTCGACCCTGCCCACTATCGCATCGTGATCTTCGATCAGCGCGGCGCCGGCCGCTCGACGCCGCTGGGCGCGCTCACGGACAATTCAACGGCGCATCTGATCGCCGATATCGAGCGGCTGCGGCGGCATCTCGGCATCGAGCGCTGGACGCTGTTCGGAGGATCCTGGGGCTCGACGCTCTGCCTCGCCTATGCGGAGGCGCATCCGGCCCAGGTCCGGGCGCTGGCGCTGCGCGGCATCTTTCTCTGCCGGCCGGCGGAGATCCAGTGGTTCCTCTACGGCATCCGCACGGTGTTTCCCGAGGCCTGGCGCAGCTTCGCCGGCTTCCTGCCGGAGGCGGAGCGCGGCGACCTGCTGGCCGGCTATTACCGCCGCCTCATCGATCCCGATCCCGCCGTTCACATGCCGGCGGCGCGGGCCTGGAGCATCTACGAGGGCGCCTGCTCGACCCTGATGCCGAGCCCGGACACGGTGGCCGCGTTCGGCGAGGATCGCATGGCGCTCGGCCTGTCGCGCATCGAGGCGCACTACTTCACCCATCACCTCTATGCGCCGGAAGCCGATCTGGTGCGGCACATCGGGCGCATCCGGCATCTGCCGGCGATCATCGTCCAGGGGCGCTACGACATGGTCTGCCCGATCGTCAGCGCCGACGAGCTGGCCCGCGCCTGGCCGGAGGCGGAATACAACGTGGTGCCGGACGCCGGGCATTCCGCCATGGAGCCGGGTATCCGCAGCCGGCTGGTGGGGGCCATGGAGCGATTGAAGCGCTTGCCCTGAGCGCTGCCGTCTTTAAGATGCTGCCAGCCGTCGGGGCGAGCGGGGGAAGTGGATGCTGCGGATGGGGAATTGGGCAACGAAGCTGGCGGTCGGCTTGGGCGCCGCGCTGGGGATCATGGCGGCACCGGCCGCCGCCCGGGCGGATGATCCCTCCTTCATCGCCGTCGGCGCCGGCGTCTACGACGTCTTCCACAACTTCACCGCCGGGCAGTTCCGCGCCGAGTATCGCTTCGCCGAGTCCTTCCTCTACCTGAAGCCGTTTGTGGGCGGGCTCGTCACGACGGATGCGTCGACGCTGGCCTATGCCGGCGTCCGCCTCGATCTCTATTTCGGCGATCGCTGGGTGCTGACTCCCAACGCAGCCTTCGGCGCCTTCGGCCGCGGCTATGGCAAGAATCTGGGCTCGATCCCCGAGTTCAAGACCGGCGCCGAGTTCGCCTATCGCTTCGACGACCATTCGCGGCTGGGCCTGCAGTTCGACCACATCTCGAACGCCGGCATCAGCGATCATAATCCCGGGACCGAATCCTTCGTGCTGATGTACTCGATCCCGGTCGGCGCCATGAAGCCCTGAGGCGCGAGCCGGGCGCAGGAATTCCGCGCTCCGGGCAAGCGAGGCCATTGCGCCGCCGCCGATAACCGTCTTTCAATAGGTTGTGAGTTAGGGCTCTGGCTTTCGGCGGCGCGAGGCCGGTCATGGCGGGGCGGCTGATATCTTGGGTGGCGGTGGTACTGCTGGGGGCGGCGGTGATGCCGGCGCGCGCCAATGACACCAATCCCTATGCCGCCAGCTACTGCGAGCCGGCCCCCGAGACCAAGCTTCTCTATACCAACCGCGCCTATCTCATCCTGCCGAAGTCGCCGGACGCGCCGCCGCTCTATTTCTCCTACCGGATCCTCGGCACCGACCAGTTCGTCCAGCGCCACGGCCAGCTGCTGTTCGACGACGGCGCCGACCATTGGGATCTCGAATCCGACGCCGATGGGCTGAAGCTGCTCTGGCCGCTCCGGCCGCAGAATCATTTCGAGCTGGACCGGGTCGACCGCACCACCGGCGTGCATGCCCATGTGTCCTTCCTGGTGCTGGGCCTGGAGCCGATCGAGGTGCAGAAGCAGGTCTATCGCAGCTGGAAGATCCGCCGCCTCGACAAGTTCCAGGACGGCACCAGCTTCCTGCAGTTCCTGTGGTACGCGCCGTCGCTCTGCACCCTCTCCGCCTTCACCGACAGCCAGCACCGGCTGGTGAAGCTGGTGCGGGTGCTGACGCCCGGCGATCCCGACTACGACCGCCCGGTGGTGCGCCGCAAAGGCCGCCTCTACTTCGCCGATACGAACGAGCAGGTGAAGTAGGGAAGGGCAGGCGCCCGCGTAACGCGGGCGGCGAGGGTTGGTGTGGCGGCTCGCGGCCCGCAGAAAATGAGCCCCTACTTCCCGATCGCGCGGTCATAGTAGCTGAGGTCATAGTATTTGCCGGGGTTGGTGAGGGTTTTCCTGGGCTCACCATATTCGCTTCGCACCGCCAGAACGGTCTTGATGCCGGCGACATCGAGCCGCGCCTTTTTGCTGAAGCCGGTTCTCGGATCCAGCAGCACGCCATATGTCTTCTCCGCCAGCTCCGGGGTCATGGCGGTGAGGTTCTTGCGCAGGATGGCGATCGCTTCCGTCTTGTTGGCTGGATCATAGAGCCAGTCGAGACCGGCCACATATCCCCGGATATAGCCCACGATCTCCGCGCCATGGGTCCTTGCCCAATCGCGCCGCACGGCGCCCACCAGGCCCTGATAGTGCCCGAACACGTCGATGGCGGCGCCGAGATCGTGGAAGCCCTGGGCCTCCGCGGCGACTTCGAAGGGCGAGAGCAGCAGGGTTCCCGCGTGCTCCTGCTTCATCAGCGCCTGGAATCGCTGCAGCACACCGCCAGCCGTGACCAGCTTGTAGTCGCCGGGCTTGAGACCGCCGAGCTGCAGCATCTTCTCCAGCACGAAGGCGTAGCCGGTGGTAAGCGCGTCCACCGACAGCGTCTTGCCGCGCAGCTCCTGCAGGCTGCGCACGTCGGGCACGCTGACCAGATGCAGAAACCCGTTGTCGCCGCCCATGATCGCGATCACGTCGGGCTTCCGGGTGGTGGGCGCCTCGCCTTGGCCTTCGTCATAGGCGATGGCGTTGTCGATCGCGGTCATCGCGAGATCGAACTTGCCGTCGATCAGGTTGGTGAGCTGGAACACCGAGCCCGGCGTCGGCGTCAGCTTGATGGCGACACCGTTCTTCGCGAAATAGCCCTTGTCCTGGGCGACCCAGATCGGCCAATTGAAGCCGCCGGGAAAGACGATGACCTCGAGCTGCTTGGTCGCCTGGGCCTGCGCCGTTCCGGCTGCGAGCCCAACCAACGCCGCCGCGACAAGGGCGATCCACGTCCGCATGATGCTGCTCCTCCCGATGGCGTCCCGTCGCTCTCCGCCCGCGGGTTCGGCCCACGAGACGGCGCCGGGATCTCGGCAGCACTATAGCGGGGCGGCTCGGCCGATGGCGATCACGACCTTGCCGAAATGCGCCTGGCGCTCCAGGTGCCGGTAAGCAGCTCTTGCCTCGGCGAAGGGGAAAACGCGGTCGATGACCGGCTTGAGCTTCGCCCAGGCGATCGCCCGGTTCATCGCTTCGAAGAGCCGGGCGCCGGCGCGCCCCGCGAGTAGCGGCCGTTCACCACCATGAAGTCGCGGTAGTTGAGGGAGGCCGCGCGCATCCGCACCAGCGCCTGGCCGCGCCCCGGCCGCGGCGCTGGCACTTCCAGCAAGGTCAGGTCGTCGATGCCCTCGAACTTCGGTAGCCGAGAGGCGCGCATCGGTTCCTCCGGGATGATCGGCGGGCCGATGAGCATAGCCGCGCCAACGCCGGAGGAGCCAGCACGCTTTCCATGTGGAGGGTGGGCACGCCGGATGGCGCGATGAATCGCGTTTCAGCTTGCCGACAACGGAGGTCGCCGGCGGCTTTCGGGAGCGCTGCGCTAGAGCTTGTTCCGATCAAATCGAATTGGAACAAGCTCCAGCTCTATTGGTTTTGTCGCATTTTTTACGCCGAACCGGCATCCACTTCGGCGAAAAATGCTTTAGGCGGTCTTCCGACGCCGCCGCACCGCCGCGAAGCCGAGCAGCGCCGTGCCGAAGAGCGCGAGGCTTGCCGGCTCCGGAACCGGCGCCGGGCCGAATGCCGTCAGGACGCCCGTGATAGTCTCGTCCTGGCCGCCGGTCGGCGGAATCAGGTCGAGGAAGAATGCGCTGGTGTCGAAATCGGCGAGGGTGATGTCGGTGGGGAGCGTCAACGCCGTGCTGAAGAGCGTGCCGGCGTTCTGGTCGAGCCGAATGCTGACGAATACGGCGGAGAACCCCGCCGGCAGGCCGGTCGTGACGAGGCCATCGCTGGTGCGGGAGACCACGGCGTAGCGGTCGCTGATTTCGCCTCCTACGGGCGGGATGTTGCCGACCTGGATCTCCGCGGACGAGCTGGAAGAGCCATTCGTGCCGCCGAGCGTGAAGCTGAAGGCGGTGAGCGCGTCGTAGACCGCGGTGCTGGATGTGCTGCCGCCGAGCGCGGCGGTCGTTGAGTCAAATGTGTAGGAGCCGGAGAAGCTCTGGCCGACGGAGTAGCTGCTCGCGAGATCGGCCGGAATGGGGGAACTCAACGTGCCCGCGAAGTCGTAGGTGATCGAGGCCGCGGAGGCCGGCAGGCTTGCGACAGCCAACCCGGCCGCAAGGACAAAAGACGCGAGGCGCATGGACGGTCCCCCAATCGGATGCTTCCCGGTGCGGTAGATAAAGCAAGAGTCAGACCAACCCAAAAGAATTCAGCGTCTTGGGTCGGCGTCAATGTTCGGTTGTAAAGTTATCCGACTCGCACCCATCGTCATAACCGCCTGATAAAAAGGCAGACTTGGCTTTGCCGCCGCCGTTCCTCAGCTCCGTTTCGGCCAGGTATCGGAGAGGCGATAGCCTCCCGGCCAGGGGTCGGCGGGGTCGAGGGTGATCTGGTGGGTGCCGGTGATCCAGGCCTGGCCGGCGATCACGGGGATGATGCCAGGCTTGCCGCCGATCCGCGCCTCGCCGTCGATGCGGCAATGAAAGCTGCTGCCGATGATGGAGCGGGCGAGGTAGCGCTCGCCGGTCTTGAGGAGGCCGCGGGCGTGCAGCACCGCCATCCGCGCCGAGCAGCCGGTGCCGCACGGCGAGCGGTCGAGCTTCGCGGGCTCGATCACCACGGTGTTGGCGCCGGTGAGAACGCCATTCTCCGGCGCCAGCGGCCCGGTGAGCTGACAGAAGGAGATGTGGCGCCAGCCGGGATTTTCCGGATGGGAGAATCCCAGCTGCTCGTTGGCGGCGCGGGTGATCTTCGCGCCCACCACCGCGATGTCGCGCGCCTCGTCGGGGCGAAGCGCGAAGCCCAGCGCCCTGGCCTCCACGATGACGAAGCTGTCGCCGCCATAAGCGGTATCGACCGTGAGCGTGCCGACGCCGGGCACCTCCAGATTGGCGCCGAGCTTGTCGGCGAAGGAGGGAACGTTCTTCACCTCGATGCGCTCCGCCTTGCCGTTGCGGCAGGTCGCCACCACCTCGACGATCCCGCCCGGCGGCTCCAGCACCAGCCTTGTCTCCGGCTCCTGCATGGGAATGATCCCGGTCTCCAGCAGCACGGTCGCGACGCAGATCGAGTTCGAGCCGGACATCGGCGGCGTGTGCTCGGGCTCCATGATGATCCAGCCCATCTGCGCCCGCGGGTCCTTCGGCGGCACCAGCAGATTGACGTGGCGGAAGACGCCGCCGCGGGGCTCGTTCAGCACGAAATTCCGGAGCGTGTTGTCCTTCGCGATCCAGCGCGACTGCTCCCAGATCGTGGCGCCCGGCGGCGGCGCCACGCCGCCGACGATGACGTCGCCCACCTCGCCCTCGGCGTGGCAGCTCACGACATGGATGACCTTGGACGCCTGCATCGATCAGCTCCGCCGGATGTTCCAGAACACCGGATTGCCGTGGAGCACGCCGGTCAGGTTCGCCTGATAGGCGGTCGGCACGAAGTATTGGCCGAGCGGGATATAGGGCACGTCCTGGAACGCCTGCAGCTGCATCTCGACGCAGATCTTCTTCTGCGCCGCGAGGTCCGGCGCCTCGAACCAGGCGTTGCGCAGCTCCTCGATCTTGGCGCTGGTCGGCCAGCCCGGCGACGCGTCCTTGCCGTTGCCGCGCAGGAACACGTGGCCGGCCGGGTTCATCTGGTCGAGGCCGCTCCAGGAGGTGTGGAAGATGCTCCAGCCGCCCTGCTCCACCGGCTCCTTCTTGGCGCGCCGCTGCACCAGCGTCGCCCAGTCCATCGCCTGGTAGTCGACGTTCATGCCGAGCTTCTTGCAGCACATCGTCGCTGATGTCGGCCAGCGCCTTGGCGCTCGGGATGTCGGTCGGCGCGAGCACCACGATCTTCTCGCCCTTGTAGCCGGCGGCCGCGAGCTCGCGCTTCACCTTGGCGAGATCGCGCTGGCCGGTGAGCACCTCCATGCCGGCATCGCTCGCCATCGGCGTGCCCGGGCGTGAAGATAGCCGCACTGGTCCTGCCACATGCGTGGGATCGGTCGCCGACCGCGCCGATCATGTAGTCGGACTGCGTCACCGCGCCGAGCAGCGCGCGGCGGATCGCCGGATTGTCGAACGGCGGGTTCAGCTGGTTGAAGCGCATGCGTGCCGATCATAGCCGGTGGGATCGCCGATCCTCGACCGTCGAGCTTGCGGTCGCGCCGCAGCAGCGGCAGCAGGTCGGCGTCCGGCACCAGCCACCAGTCGATCTCGCCCTTGCTGCATCGCCGCGGCGACCGTGCCGGCGTCGGGGATGATGTGCCACTCGACGCGGTCGAAATGCGCGACCTTCGGGCCGGCGGTGCCGCTCGGGCGTGCCCTCGGACGCGGCACGTAATCGGCGTAGCGCTCGTAGACCACCAGCGAGCCGGCCACGCGCTCGTCCGCCTTGTAGCGGTACGGGCCGCTGCCGACCATTTCGGTGACCTGCTTGAAGGGATCGGTCGTCGCCAGCCGCTCCGGCATGATCGGCGCACATGCTGGGCGGCGTCTTGCCGAGCGCGTCCGGCAGCAGCGGAAACGGCCGCTTCAGGCGGAACTGGATGGTCTTGTCGTCGGGCGCGCGAGATCTCGTCGGTGGCCGCCATCAGCGCCTGGCCGAAGCCGTCGCGCGCGCCCCAGCGCTTGATGCTGGCGACGCAGTCGCGCGCCAGCACCGGCGTGCCGTCGTGGAACTTCAGCCCGGGGCGCAGCGTGAGCTCCAGGTCTTGCCGTCGTCCTCGGCGAGCCGCGCCCGCCAGCCATCTGCGGCTGCGCCTTGAAGTCGCTGTCGACGCCGAACAGCGTGTCGAACACCAGAAAGCCGTGATCGCGGGTCTGGTAGGTGGTGGTCCAGATCGGATCGAGCACCGCGAGGTCCGCCTGCGGCACGAAGGTCAGCATGTCTGATTGGCCGCCGCGCGCGCCATCGCCGGCATCGCCAGCGCCGCCGCCGTCCCCGCCAGAAACTCCCGCCGCCGCATAGGGGCTCTCCCGCCAAGATCGCTCCGGCGATGATTACCCGAGCCGGGGGAGCGTGGCTATGGCGAGCTGTGCCGCATGCTCCTTCGCCGGCTGCGGCGCCAGGTGCCGGTTGCCCCTGAGCGGAAATCCGCGCGCGCACGACATCGAGGCGATCGTTGCCGAAGAAGATCTCGTCATCGACGAGGAAGGTGGGAACGCCGAAGCTCTCGCGCCCTCCGCCAGGGCGTCAGGGGATCGCATCCGGTCCCGGCCACTGCCGCGACGGAGCGTTAATATTTCATAGATATCCACGCGGTTAGTCTTCGCCTTCAATCCCTTATCGGGGCGCAAGAGACATGGCCAGCTTGACCCAGGCAGAGACGGTGTCCGGCTCCGGCGAGCGCGCCGCCGCCGGCTCTCTGGTCGCCGCCGTATTCTTCGTCTCGGGCATGCCGGCGCTCATATATCAGCTGCTGTGGCAGCGTGCGCTGTTCACGATGTTCGGCATCAATATCGAGGCCGTCACCGTGGTCGTCGCCGGCTTCCTGCTGGGATTGGGCTTCGGCAGCTTCGCCGGTGGACGGATATCCCGCCGCCGCTCGCTCAATCTGCTGGTGGTGTTCGGCACCATCGAGCTCATCGTCGCCGCCTATGGCGTCATGTCGCTCCGCATCATCGCGCTCGTCGGCGGATACACGCTGCATTTGTCGACGATTTCCCTGACGGCCGCGACCCTGGCGCTGCTGTTCGTTCCGACGCTGTTCATGGGCTCGACGCTGCCCATCCTGTCGGCCTACCTCATCCGCCGCTCGCGCAATGTCGGCCAGTCGGTCGGTCTCCTCTATTGCGTCAACACCGTGGGCTCCGCCACCGCCTGTCTCCTGAGCGTCCTTTTTCTGATGGATCGCTTGGGCATGCAAGGCGCGGTGACCGCCGCCGCCGGGATCAATCTTCTGGTGGGCGCGCTGGCCCTCGGCGAGGCCTGGCGCAAGCGCGGAAGCGCAAGCGAGGCAATCGAGGCAGTGATGCCGGCGCCGGCAAAGGCAGGACCGGTCCTGCGCCGGTCGACATCGGAGCTCGTCTTCGCCGTCCTCATATCCGGCTTCGTCGGCTACGTCTCGCTGTCCTACGAGATCGTCTGGTTCCGCGCCTTTTCCCTCGCCAGCAACACCAGCCCGGCCTTCGCGCTGGTGCTGGGAACCTATCTCGCCGGAATTGCCAACGGCGCGCTGCATGTGCGCCGCCGGTTCAACTCGTCGATGCCTCAGGCGCAATCCGCGTATCTGATATCTCTGTCCGTCCTCGGTGCCAGCATTCTTGGATTTGTCCTGCTGCCGCTCGCGGCCTACAGCGCTCCCACCGCGCTCGGCTATTTCTGGCCGATGCTGCTGATGATCTTCGCGCAGACGACCATCAGCGGGATGACCTTTCCGCTCATCTGCCACTATGGCGTGAGCCCCGATGACAACGCCGGCGCCGGGGTGAGCGTGATCTATCTCGCCAACATCCTCGGCTCCGTCGCCGGGACGCTGGTGACCGGATTTGTCCTGATGAATGCCCTGCCGATCGCCGACATCTCCGCGCTGCTGGGCGTCGTCGGAGTGGGTCTTGCCGGATTTGTCGCCTGTCTCGGCGGCCTGCCGCGCCGGCGCTGGCAAGCGCTGGCCGGCCTCGCCGTGATCGCGGCCGTGGCCATGCCGTTGGTGTCCGGCACGCTCTTCGATAAGTTCTATCAGCACTTGCTGGCCAACAGCCTGCTCGATCCCAACGCCCGATTTGTCGAGACGGTGGAGAACCGCAACGGCGTGATCAATGTGGACGAGAGGCTCAACGCCTACGGCAGTGGTATGTATGACGGACGCATCGCCATAAACCTGATGGACGACGAGAACCTGCTCATCCGGCCGTTCTCACTCAGCCTCTTCCATCCCAATCCCGAGAATGTGCTGCTGATCGGCCTGGCGACGGGCGCGTGGGAGCAGGTGATCACCAATCATCCCCAGGTCAAGCACGTCACCATCGTCGAGATCAATCCGGGCTACCTGCAGATCGTGCGGAAGTATCCGGCGGTGGCCAGCCTGCTCGATAACCCCAAGGTGGAGATCATCATCGATGACGGCCGGCGCTGGCTCAACCGGCATCCCGAGCGCAAGTTCGACGCCATCATCCAGAATACCACCTGGTATTTCCGCCCGAACGTGACCAGCCTGCTCTCCGAGGAGTATCTGCGGCTCGCCGCCGGCCATCTGCGCGACGGTGGCATCATCATGTACAACACGACCGGTTCTGCCCGCGTGCAGCGCACCGGCTGCACGCTCTTCCCGGGCGTACGCGTGGTCAACACCCTGGTGGTGAGTCCGACGCCGATGACGCTCGATCCCGACCGGCTGCGCCGGATCCTCGCCAGCTATCGAATCGACGGGCGGCCGATACTCGATGTCACCGTCCCCGAGCAGCGCGCGCGGCTCGAGGAGATCGTCTCCACGCTGGCGCCGCCGCCCGCAGGCCTGCCGCGAGAAGGGGCGCCGACAGAAGACTGCGGCGGAATCCTCGCGCGGACGCAGGGATTGGCCCCGGTCACCGACGACAACATGGGCGAGGAGTGGCAGCATCTCGCCGTCATGGATCGGTTGATGCGGAGCGTCCAGCGGGGATTGGGCATTGACGCCGGCGCGCCGCACTGAGGAGCTGTCGCAGCCGATCTGATGCGCCGCCGCGGTGGTTGATCGTCACTCCACCTTGCGCAGGAATGTCCGCTCTTCCGCCAGGATGAGGCGCTGCGTCTCGGCAGCGCGGAAGTTGGCCATGCCCTCGGTGTCGGCGCGCAGCCGCTGGCGATAGGTCTCGTAGTCCGCCAGGCTCGCGAAAGAGATCAGACCATAGGCGATGTTGTTGGTGCCCTCGTGCGGCATCCAATAGCCGAGGAGATCGCCGCCGCAGCGGGGAATGATCTCCCGCCAGCGCCGCGCATAGGCCTCGAAGGCCTCGCGCTGGAAGGGATCGATCTGATAGCGAATAAAGACGGTGAGCGTCATGTGAGCCTCCAATTTACCTGGTGAGGGTTGAGGGAAGACGTACGCCGCGGCGCGCGCCGTACGCCGAGGAGCGCAATGAGCGCGCCGCTGCCGAGCAGCATCGCCGAGACGGCAAACACCGCCGGCATTGCCGCGATGCCCTCTCCCGCCAGCAGCGCCCCGAAGAGCGCGATGCCGATGGCGCCGCCCGCCTGCCGGACCGTGTTGAGCACGCCCGACGCCACCCCGGATCGTGCGCGCGGCACCGTCGCCAGCAGGGCTGCGGTCATGGCGGGAACGGCGAGCCCGACGCCCGCCGGCATCACGATCAGTCCCGGCAGCATCGCGAGATAGGACGTCGAGGCGCCGAGCGATCGCAGAAGCCAGTGGCCGACGGCGCCGATCGCGAGTCCCAGCACCATCGGCAGGCGGCGGCCAAGCCGGTTGCCGACGGGACCCGCGGCGAGGTTGGCGATGCCCAGCGCCACCGGAAACGGCAGCAAGGCGAGGCCGCTTACCGTCGGCGAATAGCCGCGGTCTTGCTGCAGATAAAGGCCGAGCACGAAGACGGCGCCGTAGAGGGTCAGGTTGATGAGCAGCCCGACCGCCGTCGCCGCGGCGAAGGTGGGATGGCAAAAGAGGCTGAGCGGTAGCATCGGATCGCGTCCGCGCGCCTCGGCGATCACGAAGCCGATGCCGGCGAAGGCGGCAATGCCGAACCCCGCCAATACCGGCGGCGCGGCAAAGCCGAGTTCGGCCGGCTTCGATCACCGCGCCGGTGAGCGAGAGCAGCGTTGCCAGAGCAAGCGCCTGCCCCGCCGGATCGAGACCTCCGGCGGTCGGCTCGGTATCCGGTACGTAGCGCCGCGCGAGCCAGATGCCGGCGAGGCCGATTGGCACATTGACCAGGAAGACGCTGCGCCAACCGAACCGATCGACCAGCATCCCGCCCAGCACCGGCCCCGCCGCCAGCGCGACGCTCGCCGCTGCCGTCCAAAGGCTGATGGCGCGGCCGCGCGCCGCCGTATCCTCGCCGCAGGCCTGCGTCGGCAAGGCCAGCGAGCACGGCACCAGCAGCGCGGCGCCGATACCTTGGGCGGTACGGGCGACGATCAGCAGAGCGATATCAGGCGCCATTCCGCAGCCGAGCGAGGCCAGCACGAAGAGGGCGAAACCAGCGATATAGACACGCAGCCCGCCGACGCGGTCGCCGAGGGCGCCGGCGGAAAGCAGCAGCGCGGCGAAGGCGATGGTGTAGGAATCCACCACCCATTGGAGGCCGGTCACGTCGGCGTCGAGCGAGCGGCCGATGGGCACCAGCGCGACGTTGAGGATCGAGACGTCGAGCTGCACCAGGACGAAGCCGAGGCTGGTTACGGCGATAACCATGCCGAGGCCGGCCGGGCCGATGCGCGCCACGCTCATCGCGAACTTGCGCCGGAGATCGGCGGATAGTACTGCGGCGCCTCCGCCCGCTCCGCCATGCCGTAATCGCGGATGACGCGGACCTTCCGATGGCGGATGCCCTCGCCCGCGGGGCTCCACGGCGTCACCGCACCGGCGTTGCGCCAGGAGGTCACCAGGATGAAAGCACCGGCTCGATTGATGTTCTCGAAGACGTCCCAGTCGACGAGATGGTCCGCCTGCGGCAGTCCGATGCGGTGCGCGATCTCCGGGGCATCGCTGCCTTCCGGCAGCGCGCCGAGCTCCCGCTCGGTGAGCGCCACCAGCTTGGCGGCGCCCGCCTCCGTCTCGTCCAGGCGCAGGGCCGGCAGCCGCTCTCCCGCCGGCAGCCGACTGTCGCTGGTGATCTCGCCGACGCGGAGGTGATAGTCGCGGAAGACCTCGAAGCGCCCCTTTTCCTGGACGCTGTGATGCTTGGCCTGGGTGCGCCAGCGGATCACCGCCTTTTCATCGTTCCAGGTCGAGAGCGAGAGCAGCCAGCCGGGCCGGCGCTTGCTGGCGTAGCGCTCGTTGTCGATGAATCCGTCGACCTTCTCCAGCTCAGGCCGCAGCTGCTTCGCGTAGCCAAGATAGGCGTCCCGCTGCTCCGGCTTCGGAATCACTTCGAAGATGACAGCGAACATGATCGATCTCCTTCGTGCTCAGGCAGCCGGCGCGAGATCGCCGGCGGCGAGGAAGGCTTCCGTCTCGCGGTAGAGCGCGAAGCGGGCGGACTCCAGGTGCATGAGGTGGGTCGCCCGCGCGATCTTGACGTCGCGCCGGATCGGCGCCGTGCGCAGCGCGTCGAAGAGCCAGCGCGCGTCCGCGTCGGTGCAGAGGCTGTCCCACTCGCCGCGGATGATCGCCGTGGGTGCGCGCACCAGCCCCGGGTCATAGGCGAACTCGCCCGCCCAGGCGTCGTAGATGTCCTGGAACGCGCCGCTCGGCACCTTGACCGCCGCCGGCGTCTGGCTGCGGCTCTCGGGATCGCTGTCGAGGTAGCGCTCGCCCCAGTCCTCGAAGTGCCGCTTCAGAAGCACCGGCGCCTCGCCCGCGGGAACGTCCGCGACGAAGCGGTCCCATTGGTCTTTGAGCGAGATCAGCCGCCAGGCCGGGAGCTGGGTGCGCTCGCTCCAGGGATCGCGCCGCGCGATCGGGCCGAAGAGGACCAGGCGGTCGACGAGATCGGGGCAGCGTCCGGCGAGGTGTCCGGCGACGATCGTGCCCCAGGAATGGGCGATGAGGGAGATGCGGCGGGTGCCCTGGCGCGCGGCGATGAAGCGCAGCGCATGCTCGAGCTGCTGGCTCGCCTCCTCGGCGCGTCCCAGCGGCGGATGCCGGTCGGCGGGCTCCGCCATCTCCGGATAGGGATCCGAGTGCCGGCCGAAGCCGTGGAAGTCGAGCGCCCAGACATTGAATCCGGCAGCGCAGAGCTCGTCGCGCCAGGAGCGTCCGTCGAAGCGGTGCGCGATGGAAAGCGCGGAGGAGAAAGTGCCGCCGTGGACGTAGAGCACGTCCTTGCCGAGCGGCGACGCCCCGGCGCTTGGCGGCAGATGGCGCAGGAAGAGCGTGAGGCCGCGCGGGCCGGGGATATGAAAATGCTCCTCGCGGGGATCGAGCTTGGCCGCGGTTGTCGTCCGGTCATCGAGCATCATCGAGGCACCTCCTTGGCATGTTCGTTCCTGGGAACGATGCGGATGCCCGGAAGATGCGCGCGCGCCGTCACGGACGTTACGGCGGATTCCGAAGTGTGCGGGGAATCTGCGGATTGGTTGAGGCGAGGGCAGCGACACGTGAGTTGGTTCGGCACTGGCGAATTGCCGGAACCATCCCCCTCACCCAGCGGCGGCTAAGCTCGCTCCCGCTCGCTAAGCCTCTGCAACCCTCTCCCCCGCGTCGGGGGAGAGAGTAGGGTGAGGGGGTGGCGTCAGTTTCAGCAGGCGTCGCTTATAGGGTCGCTTCGCGCCTTACTCCGCCGCCGCGAGCTCCGCGTTTCCAGCGGGCCGGTTGTCACCGGCGGCGAAGGGGAGGGCCCAGGCTGCCTTCCGGTCCCTGGCGCGCGGCGCGGAGCGCGCCCGTCACCACCTCGCCATAGCGCGCCGTCGGCAGCGGCCGGCCGAGCCGCGCCTCGAGCGCGTCGTGCAGTTCCCGCAGGCGATGGAAGGGCACGCCGGGAAACGTGTGATGCGCGGTGTGATAGGTCATCTGCCAGAGCGTCCAGCGCACGACAGCGGGAACGCGCAGCGTCCGCGTGTTCCGCGTGGTGTCGAGGCCGCCGTCCTCCAATCCCAGATGCTCGCCCATGTTCTGCAGCTGATGCAGCGGCTTGGTTAGCAGCAGCGGCATGAGCCACAGTGTCACCACCAGCCAGCTCCCAAACCACAGCGAGAGCGCGGCGAGTACCGCATAAACGGCGAGGTGTCCGCGCGCTTCCCAGATGACGTAGCGGCGCTGGCTGTCGGTCAGCCAATAGACCGAAGCGGGCACGCGGCCGGCGGCGACCTTCAACAGGCTCCTGAGCCGGCCCTGCCAGTATCCGATGCCGGAGAGCGAGTAGAGATATCCCGCCAGCGTGTATTTGCCGCGGAACATCAGCTCCGCGTCCTTCGCCCAGTCGCCGGTATGACGGTGATGGGCGAAGTGGAACCACGCCTCCCACCAGGCGGGATAGAGCTGGGTCAGGCCGGTGAAGCGGCGCACGGCGTCGTTGAGCCAGCGCGCCTTGAACGCGGTCTGGTGATTGCACTCGTGCTGGGTCGCGAAGAAGCAGTTGATGAGATAGCCGTGCGCCAGGAAAACCGGCACGCCCCACCAGCTGCCCCAGAGCGCGGAGAGCGCGGTACCGGTCATGCCGATGGCGCCGAGATGGCTCGCGAGCTGCACCAGTCCCTTGGCGTCGGACCGCTGCGACAGCTCCTTGAGCTCTCGGGGATCGATGAGACCGGTGCGCGAGACCCAGTTGTCCATCGCTCATCCTCGGCGGAGCCCCATGGGCTCGTTGCCTGAGTGACTCTGCAATCGGCGGGCCAAGCGCTGCAATCGAAAAGCGAAAGCGAGTGGGATGAGCGACGAATGCAGGCCGGCTGCAGTCGGCACGTAAGAATGGGTGATCACCCCGGACTTAGTTGCTGAGGGCGCCGTCCCCTACGTTTGGCTAAGACAGACTGTCGCTCTAGCTCTCATGTTGCTAGTCGGTATGAGTGCTTTGGGTAATAAAGCTTTTGCTTTTGACGTTCCACCAATAGACAACCGTTGTGAAATGGGGATTGTTATTGGCATCGAGGTAATCGAAATCCCTGTAACCCACATAAAAGATTTGTGATCATTTATCTCCTGCATCTTTTCAGCCGAAAGGTCTTCCCAGGCGGCAAATGGCCAATAACGATAGGTGCTTCGTTGGCGAAATCCTACGCCGCTATGCTTTCACCAATTGGCACGGTGGGGCATTGGCCACGCATCATCCTTCCCACGGATACTTCCTTGTTCGCCGCTCAGCTGAAGGCAGGGACCCGTCCCCCAGTTTCGAAATAAAACCTCAATTTTCCAAACTTCATGATGTTGTGTGATGGAAAACCAATCTAAGTGGCCAACCTATGGTGTCCGTTCCGACCCATGGCCTCTCGCTAAGCAACCTTGCGCGCTCGGCCAGTTCGTTGGTCGTTTCTGTAGCGAGAGCGGTTCTATTGATGGCATCGATGGCATCTTTCACGTCACTGGATTGCTGATTTGCGGCGCTGACGAGACCCGACGTGGCTTGGAAAAGCCGACGCGTATAAACTGCAAGAATGCCGTTGAAGAGAACGAGAAACCACTCGGTGGGGTGACCAGCAAAAGTGTCGTACCAGTGGCTTTCTTGTTGTCCTTCGGGGCGCTTTTCATCGGCGCGGAAATCAGTACCCGGTTTCGCTTGCGGGCTATTCCCGGATTTTGTGTTGGGCAGGTTGCTGACCAATATTTGGCGGGGACTGTTGTGAGTGCGCCGTAAAACCAACTAGCGCGAGAGCAGCTATTATCAGGACGACTAAGAAATGGCTTCGTTTCAGCATTCGTTGACCGCTTCCCCGATGAAGTCGTCGTTCTTCCTATTGTTATACTGGAACTGGGTTTTGCAACGTAGAGGGGAAGGGTATTCCCCGCCGACCATGTGATAGGCGCCGACGGCACCGCACTCCGGGATCGACGTTGTGTAAGAATTCGTCGTTCTTGAACCGTTCTTGTGTCCTTCGCTGAGTTACCGCTAATCTCGCCCCATGACAGCGATCCGCGTCGGCATCGGGGGCTGGGTGTTCGCGCCGTGGCGCGGCGTGCTCTATCCGACGAAGCTGCCGCAGGCGAAGGAGCTCGCCCATGCGAGCCGGCAGGTCACCTCGATCGAGATCAACGGCACCTTCTACGGCTCCCAGAAGCCGACGAGCTTCCGCCGCTGGCACGCCGATACGCCCGAGGATTTCGTCTTCTCGCTGAAAGGGCCGCGCTTCGTGACGCACCGCCGCGCGCTGGGCGAGGCGGGTGATTTGCTGAAGCGCTTCTTCGACAGCGGCGTCCTCGAGCTCCGCGAGAAGCTCGGCCCGATCCTCTGGCAATTCCCGCCGACGACGGCGTTCGACGCCGGCAACTTCGAAAGCTTTCTTGATCTGCTGCCGAAGACACTCGATGGCCGTGCCATCCGGCACGCCGTCGAGGTGCGCCACGCCACCTTCCTGGCGCCGGAGTTCATCGCCCTGCTGCGCCGCCACAAGGTTCCGCGTCGCCTTCGTCGACGACGAGGAGCGTCCGGCGATCGCCGACGTGACCGGCGATTTCGTCTATGCGCGGCTCCGGCGCAGCGTGATGACCGAGGCCACCGGCTATCCGCCGAAATCGCTCGATGCCTGGGCGAGACGCTTCCGCACCTGGTCCGCCGGCGGCGAGCCCGACGACCTCCCACGCCATCACCCGAAGCCCGCGCCGGCCAAGCGCCCGCGCGACTGCTTCGTCTACTTCATCAACGGCGCCAAGGTGCGCGCGCCGGCGGCGGCGCAGGCGCTGCTGCAGCGGCTGAGGGAGTGAACTTACCCTCTCCGCCGCGAATTGCGGGGGAGAGGGTGCCGAGCGTAAGCGAGGCGGGTGAGGTGGGGCGGGGAACGTGGGAAGTGAAGCTCTCTGTGGAGCATCTTCTCAAATCGTCGCCGTCCCTTCACGACACCTCACCCTCCCGCCGCTTGCGCGGCGGGTCCCTCCCTCCCCCCGCGATGCGCGGAGAGGGGCTTTTAAACCGCAAGCGCCCGCTTTACCCGCTCACCGATCCCCTCCAGCCGCGCGCAGGGCTCGTTGGCGAAGACCAGGCGCAGATAGCGGGCGGTGCTGGCGCTGCCCCAGTTCACCATCGGCGTCGCGGCGATTTTCGCTTTCTCCAGGAAAAGGCGCGAGGCCGTCTCGCCGTCGATGCCGACGGCACCCACATCCAGCAGCAGCGACCAGCCGCCGTGCGGCGGGATCGCCGGGACGATGCCGTCGAGCTCATGGAGGATGAGATCGCGCCGGCGCTGCCACTCGGCGGCAGCGGCGCCGACGTCGGAGGCCGGCGCTTCCAGCGCCACCGCGGCCGCTTCCATGGCGATGCCGACCTGGCAGACGACGTTGGAGATCCCGACCAATCCCACATCGGCGATGATGTCGGGCGGGCCCACCACCCAGCCGACGCGCCAGCCGATCATGCGCAGCTCCTTGGAGGCGGAGCCGATCGTGATCGTGCGCTCCGCCATGCCCGGCAGGCGTGCGGGGTGCAGGACCTCGCGGCCGTCGAAGAGAATGCGCTCCATGGCCGCATCGTAGATCAGCAGCAGGTCGTGCTCGACGCAGGCCTCGGCGACCGCCTGCCATTCCGCCGCCGTGAGCACCGAGCCCGTCGGCATCGAGGGGCTCATCATCAGCACCGCCCGCGCCTTCGGCGCCGCCGCCGCGGCGCGGAAGGCGTCGACGTCGAGGCGCCAGCCGGCGTGCCCGGGATCAGCGGCGCCAGGCGCGGCACGCCGCCGGCGAGCCGCACCCGGTTCAAGAGGCCGGCATAGACGGGATCGGTCAGGACCACCTCGTCGCCGACGTCGATGGTCGCCAGCAGAACGTTGAGAATGCCGGAGAGCCCGCCGGCGCTGATGACCGAGCTCCGCCGCCAGTCGTAGCCGACGCCGCTGAGGCGGCTCACATGCGCCGTGGCCGCGCGGCGCAGATGATCCTGGCCGAGGAAGGGCAGATAGGAGTTGGCGGCATCCTCCGTCGCCGCGCGCTGGGTCGCCGCGACTGCGCGGCCGCATAGGGCGGAATGTCGGTGTCGAGATTCTCCATGCGCAGCACGCTGACATCGGCGAGTGCGTCGGCGGTGTCGCCCATGCGGTCGACGCCGATGCCGGGCATGCCGGCGAGACGGGCGGGGCGGTGGCGAGGCATGGTCTTGCTCCGATTTCCTATATCCTATAGGATTCAAGCCATGACCGAGCCCGTTCTGTCAATGGCGCCGGCGCCCGTCGCGATCGCCGACCGGCTGCGCGCGGCGATCCTCTCCGGCGTGCTGGCCGCCGGTACCCGGGTCAACCAGGACCGCGTCGCCGCCGAGCAGGGCGTCAGCCACATCCCCGTCCGCGAGGCGCTGCGCCGTCTCGAGGCCGAGGGGCTCGTCACCTTCGCGCCCCGCCGCGGCTTCTTCGTCGCCAGGCTCAGCGCCGAGGACGCGGAGGAGTTCGGCGAGATGCGCGCCGCTCTGGAGGCGCTGGCGATCCGCCTGGCGGTGCCGCGTCTCACCGCCGCCGATCTCGCGATCGCCGCCATGGCGATCGAGGCGGCCGAGCAGAGCGACGAGCTCACCGACTGGTCGGAGGCGAACTGGCGCTTCCACCGCGCGCTCTACGCGCCCTGTGGCCGTCCGCGGCTCATGGAGACGCTGGAAAATCTCTGGCGCGGCGCCGACCGCTATCTTCGCGTGGTCTGGCAGGCCGAGCGCTGGCAGGCGCGCTCCCAGCGCGAGCACCGCGCCATCCTGCGCGCCTGTCGGAAGCGCGACGCCGACGCCGCGGCGGAGCTGGTCGCCGAGCATGTGACGGCAGCAACGGCAGCGCTGGTCACCCTGCTGCGAGCGGAGGAAGGTGCCAAGGCGCGGGCGGAATAGATTGGTCGACGCCTGAGGCGCGCGATCACTGGGGCTTCGCCACCTTGAAATAGCGGGCGAAGTTGCGGCAGACCTCGTCGTCGTCCTGCAGATAAAGGGTGGCCTCGCGGAACATCAGCGTGTGGCCGCCGTGATAGGGAAGATAGTGGCGCTCACGGAAGGTGAGGCGGGTGCCGGCCGAAAAGACGGTGCCGTAGTGGTCGGTGAAGGTGCTGGCGATCTCATAGGCCGCGTCGAGGCGGAGCCAATAGATGACGACGCTGCCCGGCTCCATCGTCGTCTTCGCGGCCAGCATATGGACAAGGTTCTTGGCGTCGTAGGGGGCACGCAGCAGGAAAGGCGGCATGTCCTTGCCGGGCTCGTCGGGCTCGGCGAGATGGGCCCGCGCGCCTTCCCGGCAATCCTCCAGGATCAGGGTCCAGCGGTCGGGCGCGGCGATCGAGGGCCGCTGGGGATCGCTGTGCTCCACGCGCCAGGGAATCTGCGGAGCCTCCGATTTGAGCGACGCAACGATCTGCGAGGCTGCCGCCATGGCGGTAAAACGACCGGAGAGGAAATCCCGGAGTCGGGAAAGGAAAGCCATCGGGCCGCAGTCTAGCGCGGGTCACGCCTCAGGGGAGTGCAGACGCAGCGTGGCCGTCAGGAGGTCCGCCGCGGGGACGCCGGTCATCTTCCGGGGGTCGACGTCGATGAGCCGCGCGCCCACGGCGGCGCTGGCTATGACATGGGGTGATACGATTGATTGATAGGTCTTCATCAGGCTTCGCCTGTCCTTCATGCGAGCGCGCTGCACCGCCCATGTTAGGCTGACCTCGACCAAAAGAGGGGGACCCCATGGCCGCAGATCCCAACCGCGTCGTGCTGACCGGCGAGAACCCGTTCATCCGCCTGAGCGCGAAATCGGGCGATCCCCTCACCACCAGCGCCAGCTTCTGGCGCATCATCTTCTGCCCCGCCGGGCCCGGCCACGTGCTCTACCTCAAGAGCGAGCTGACGGAGAACCGCTGGCGGATCTGGTCCGACAACATCGCCATGGCGCGCTGGCTGCAGACCACGGTGCAAGGCATGCTCAACACCGAGCTCGAAGACACGAGCATCCCCGTCATCGACGCGCAGTTCTCCAAGTCCGGCGATGTCAGATATTTCTGGACCGAGCGGGTGACCGCGCGCGGCGAGGAGATCGCGCTCACCTGGTACGAGATCGGCGATCCCCTGCTCATCCACACCCAGCCCAACGAGCCGCCGGGACGGCGCTATGGTCTCAGCACCGTTCTGATTCCGGCGCTGGGCGCCAGGCTCTCGCTCAATGACCGGCAGGCCGCGGGCCGCCCTTGGCCGGTGGAGCGCGAGGGCCGGCCGTTCAGCACCAGCGCGCTTGCCTTCTCCGAGAGCTGGACGGAAGCCCGCTAGCCGAGCCCGCAGCGTCCGACGGCGAGCGGAGATCGTTGATATAATTCAGCGCGGTCGTGCCGCGTCGCCGCCTTGACCCAGGTCAATGCCGCGCTGCACCATCGCCCGCACTCTCGCGTCCCCGAGGGCGGCGGAGCGAATGCCGCCCCATTCCCTGACCTGTCGAGAGTGATGCGGTGACGATCAAAATTGGACGCTGGCAGGGGGTGGCGGTCGGGCTTGTGGTGGTGGCGGGGGTCGGCATCGGCGCCTATCGGCTCACGCATCCGGCGGCGACGGACGGGCTCACGCTTTATGGCAACGTGGACATCCGGCAGGTCGATCTCGCCTTCAACGCCGCGGGCCGCCTGCAGGAGCTGCGCAAGGAGGAGGGCGACGCGGTCAAGGCCGGCGAGGTGCTGGCGCGGATCGAGCCCGAGACCTATCAGGACCTGATGTCGCTGGCGACCGCGCGGCTCGCGGCGCAGCAGGCGCTGGTGGACAAGCTGCTGGCCGGCAGCCGGGCGGAGGAGATCGCGCGCGACCGCGCCGAGGTCGAAGCCGACCGCGCCGCCGTCGCCGATGCGGAATCGCTGTTCAACCGCAACAAGGAGCTGGTGAAGGGCGGCGCCGTCTCGCGTCAGCTCTATGACGATGCCAAGAACGCCCTTGATGGCGCGCGCGCCCGGCTGCAGGCGGCGGAGCAGACCGCGGCGCTTACCGTCGAGGGCCCGCGCCAGGAGGACATCGATCAGGCAAAGGCGAGCTGCGCGCCGATCAGGCGACGCTCGACCTCGCGCGGCGGCGCCTGGAGGATACCGAGCTCAAGGCGCCCGCCGACGGCGTGGTGCTGAGCCGCATCGTCGAGGTCGGCGCCATGATGAGCCCGACCAATCCCGTCTACACCGTGGCGCTCACCGACAAGGTCTGGGTGCGGACCTATATCCCCGAGACCGATCTCGGCCGGATCAAATGGGGCATCGACGGTCAAGGTGTGCTCCGACACCGATCCCGGCCATCTCTATGACGGCTGGGTCGGATTCATCTCGCCGACCGCCGAGTTCACGCCCAAGACGGTGGAGACGCCGGAGCTCCGGACCCAGCTCGTCTATCGCCTCCGGGTCTTCATCAGGGATCCCGACGATCGTCTGCGCCAGGGCATGCCGGTGACGGTACGCGTCCCGCTCGGGGGATAGCCACGTGGCGGGGGCACCAGCGGTCACCCTGGACAGCGTCACCAAGCGCTTCCGCGCCGGCGGCCGCGATGTGGTCGCCCTCGACGGGCTCTCCGCCACGCTGCAGCCGGGACAGATCACCGGCCTTGGTCGGTCCCGACGGCGCCGGCAAGACCACGCTGCTGCGCCTGGTCGCCGGGCTTGCTCAAGCCCGATTCCGGCCGCATCACCGTGCTCGGCCACGACAGCGTGCGCGAGGTCGCCGCCTTCCAGCGCGATCTCGGCTACATGCCGCAGCGCTTCGGCCTCTACGAGGACCTCACGGTCAGCGAGAACCTGCGGCTCTACGCCGATCTGCACCAGCTCGGCGCGGCGGAGCGGCGGGCGCGTTTCACCTCGCTCCTCGCCTTCACCGGCCTCACCCAGTTCGCCGATCGCGTCGCCGGCAAGCTCTCCGGCGGCATGAAGCAGAAGCTCGGCCTTGCCTGCGCGCTGCTGGCGCAGCCGAAGCTGCTGCTGCTCGACGAGCCCAGCGCCGGCGTCGATCCCGTCTCGCGCCGCGAGCTCTGGGGCATCGTCCGCAGCATGGCCGGCGCGGGCGTCGCCGTCGTCTGGACCACCGCCTATCTCGACGAGGCCGAGCGCTGCGACGCGATCCTGCTGCTCGATCGCGGCCGCTTGCTGGGCGCGGGAACTCCCGCCGACTTCACCGACCGCCTCAAGGGCCGGACATTCCTGCTGGACGTCCCGGCGGAGCGCAAGCGGGCGGCGCAGCGCAGGGCGCAGGCGCACCCCGACGTCCTCGACGCGCTCATCCAAGGCACCAGCGTGCGCATCGTGCTGAGGGACGGCGCCGTCGCGCCCGACGCCGCCGCGCTCGCCGGCGTGGGCGAGGCGCGGCTTCGGCCGGTGCGGCCGCGCTTCGAGGACGCCTTCGTGAGCCGGCTTCAGGCCGAAACCGCGCGCCCTGCGCCGCCGGCCCTCGACGGCGCGCCCGCGCCGCTCGCCGCCGACGGCATCGCCATCGAGGCCAGCGATCTCACGCGCGACTTCGGCGCCTTCCGCGCCGTCGACCACGTCAGCTTCCGGTGGCGCCCGGCGAGATCTTCGGCCTGCTCGGCCCGAACGGCGCCGGCAAGTCGACCACCTTTCGCATGCTCTGCGGCCTTCTCGATCCCAGCAGCGGGCGAGCCCGGGTCGCCGGCGTCGATCTCGGCACCGCGCGCGCCGCCGCCCGCGAGCGCATCGGCTACATGTCGCAGCGCTTCTCGCTCTACGGCGACCTGACCGTCCGCGACAATCTCGACTTCTTCAGCGGCGTCTATGGCCTCGGCGGCACGCGCCGGCGCCAGCGCATCGACTGGGTGCTGGACAGTTTCGAGCTCGGGCCGTGCCGCCGCCGCCATCGCCGGCAATCTGCCGCTCGGCTTCAAGCAGCGCCTGGCGCTCGGCTGCGCCCTCATCCACGAGCCGCGGATCCTGTTCCTGGACGAGCCCACCTCCGGCGTCGATCCCCTGATGCGGCGCGAGTTCTGGTCGCGCATCGGCATGCTCGCCGACCGCAACGTGACCGTCCTCGTCACCTCCCACTTCATGGACGAGGCGGAGTATTGCGACCGCCTGGGCATCGTCTACCGCAGCAGGCTGATCGCGACCGGCACGCCCGACGAGCTCAAGCACAGCGTCAGGACGGCGGCGCTGCCGGAGCCCACCCTCGAGGACGCCTTCGTGGCGCTGATCGAGGCGCAGGACCGGGAGGCGGCGCCGTGAGCGGGATCAACTTCTCGCCGGCGCGGCTCGTCGGGCTCCTGCGCAAGGAGTTCCTGCAGATCGTGCGCGATCCCTCCTCGATCCTGATCGCCTTCGTGATGCCGATCGTCCTGCTGCTGCTGAACGGCTACGGCATCTCGCTGGACGCCAAGGACGTCGCCTTCGGCGTGGTGGACGAGAACCGCACGGTGGACTCGGCGGGGCTGTTCCAGAGCTTCGCCAACTCGCCCTATTTCAAGCCGGTGCTGTTCCAGGACACGCGCGCGGCGGAGAACGCGCTGATGCGGCGCGACATCGACGGCTACGCCGTGCTGCGCGGCGACTTCTCGCGCCGCCTCGCCGGCGCCGACCAGCCGGCGCAGATGGCGATCGTCGTCAATGGCGTCGACGCCAACAACGCCCGCATCGTCACCGGCTATGCGGAGGGCGCGGTCGCGGTCTGGGCGGCGGGCCGGCTCGCCGACCGCGGGACGCGTCTGCGCCAGACCATCAGCGTCGAGAACCGCTACTGGTTCAATCCGGAGCTGCGCAGCGCCAACTTCATCGTGCCGGGCCTGATCGCCCTCATCATGACGATGATCGGCGCGCTGCTGACCGCCCTGGTGGTGGCGCGGGAATGGGAGCGCGGCACCATGGAGGCGATCATGGTCTCGCCCGCGACCATGACCGAGATCGTGCTGGGCAAGCTGCTCGCCTATTTCGTCCTCGGCATGGCGAGCCTCGCGGTCTCCGTCGGCCTCGGCATCTTCCTGTTCCAGGTGCCGTTCCGCGGCTCGTTCGGTGCCTTGGTGCTGATCTCGGCGGTGTTCCTGGTGGTGTCGCTCGCCATGGGCCTCTTGATCTCCACCACGGCGCGCAACCAGTTCGTGGCGGCCCAGTTGGCCTTCCTCACCACCTTCATGCCGACGATGATCCTCTCGGGGCTGCTGTTCGACATCGAGAGCATGCCGCAATGGGTGCAGGCGGTGACCACGGTGATCGCCGCCCGCTATTACGTCTCCAGCCTGCAGACGCTGTTCCTCGCCGGCACCGTCTGGCCGATCCTGCTGCCGAGCCTGGGGGCGCTGCTGATTTTTGCCGCGGTGTTCCTGGGCCTGGCGCTCCGGCGCACCCGCCGGAGCCTGGAGTAGCAGCCCATGTGGCGCCGCATCCGTGCCCTCATCGTCAAGGAGCTGCTCTCGCTCTGGAAGGACCGCAAGACGCGGTACGTCCTGATCGCGCCGCCGATCATCCAGATGGTGCTGTTCGCCAACGCCGCCACCTTCGAGATCTCGGACGTGGCGCTCGGCGTCTGGAACGAGGATCGCGCCCAGATCTCCTCGGAGCTGGTGAGCCGCTTCGAGGGCTCGCCCGCCTTCCGCCGCGTCGCCACCTTCGACAATCCCGCGGCGGTCGCCGACGCGATCTCGGCCCAGCAGGTGAAGGCGGTGCTGCATATCGGGCAGACCTTCTCGGCCGACGTGCTGGCGGGCCGGCCGGCCACGATCCAGCTGCTGCTGGACGGGCGGCGCTCCAACACCGCGCTCATCGTGCAGAACTATGCCGCCCAGATCGTGGACGGCTTCAGCCGCGAGCGGCTCGCCGCCGCCGGGCTCCACGGCGGAGTCGAGATCGAGGATCGCGCCTGGTTCAATCCGAACTTCGAGAGCAAGTGGTTCATCCTGCCGGGGCTCACGGTGATCCTCACCACCGTGGCGGCGCTGCTGATCACCGCGCTGTCGGTGGCGCGGGAGCGCGAGCTCGGCACCTTCGAGCAGTTGCTGGTGACGCCGCTCCGGCCGATGGAGATCCTGATCGGCAAGACCGCGCCGTCCCTCATCGTGGGGTTCGTCGAGGCCAACGTCATCGCCGCGATCGCGGTCTATGCCTACGGCGTGCCGTTCATCGGGCAGATCCTGCTGTTCCACGTCGCCATCGTCATCTTCGTGCTGTCGGCGATCGGCATCGGCCTGGTGATCTCGTCCATCGCCAAGACCCAGCAGCAGGCCATTCTCGGCATCGTTCCTCTTCCTCTCGCCGGCGATCATCCTCTCGGGCTTCGCCACGCCGATCGCCAACATGCCGGAATGGAGCCAGCTCCTGACCTACATCAACCCGATCCGCTACATGCTGGTGGTGGCGCGCGGCGTCTTCCTGCAGGACATCTCCTGGTCGCTGGCGTGGAACCAGCTTCTGCCGATGATGGCGATTGGCGCGGCGACGCTGAGCTTCGCCACCTGGCTCTTCAGGCGGAAGCTGCAGTAGATCCGGACCTCCGTCTCACGCGCTCATCACGGGGCTGTCATGAAGCCGCGCTAGCATCGCGGGCGTGACAAACCGCCAACCTCTGGATCAGTGCTTCCGATACAGCGGTGCGCCCGGCACCGATCCCGTGGTGCACGCGATGCTGATCGAGGTGCAGATGTGGCGGATGCTGCAGGAGGTGCGGCAGGCGGCCACCGATTTGGAGAGTGCTAGCGCCCTCGAGCGGTGGGTGCGCGAGCAGCGCGAGGCGTTAGCGTGCGAGGGAGAGCCGGAGGAGCGCGACTACCGGCTGCAGATCATTGGAGATCGCCGCCCAGCGGGTACGTAGCCGCCTTCGCCCCCGGAAGGCGACGCGGCCGCAATGACGATTTCCGAGGCACCCACAGGAGCTTTCCATGACCCCTGCCCTTGATCAGCCGGTATCGCGGCAATCGACCGAGACCGCTGGAACTCGAACACGCCTCGGTCGACGCGATGACGCGGGCTGCTGACCGGCAAGATCCACTGGAGCGGTCCGCGGCGCAGCTCGATCTCGGCATGCGGGCGGCCACGGACATGCTGGTGGAGTCTGCGAAAGCGTGGAGCGCGCTTTCCAGAGCATATACGGATATCCTGGAGGCCAACCGCCGCGCCTACGGCGAGCTGCTCATCACCTGGCACCAGCGACTTCGGCGTCCGACGGAACGATAAGGCGCCGCCCTCGGCTGCGTGCCGGGATGCGCTCTGGAGACGTTATTGCTTCGGCGCCAGGCTCTGCAGATAGGCCACGATGTCGTCGGTCTGCTGGCGCGTGAGGTCGATGCCCTGCATGGGCGGGTGCGGATTGCTGAGCCAGGCGCGCACCCAGCCGAGATCCTTGCCGCTCTTGGTGGCAATCGCCGGGAAGGGCGGCGCGGTGTCGCGCGCCGTCGCGCTCGCCTCGACCTGATGACAGCTCGAGCACGACTGCTGCGCCAGCCGTTTCCCGGCCGCGGCATCGCCAGCGGCGAGCGCCGCTGGGGTCGTCGACAGCAGAATGAAAGCAGCGGTGATAACAAGGTTCGGTTGCACTCCGGGCCCCCTTTTGCTTGTCGATGACATCGGTCGTCGGCGTCTGATCGCAGCGGACACTACTATAGCATGGGATCGTGCGCGGCCTGGCTCCTCCTTGATGTGCATCAACGAGGCGCGATCGCGCGAGCTTAACGTTTCATATACCGCGGTATGCCGACGCCGGCCCCGCGCAAGATGACGCGAGGGCGATGAAACCTGCCGTTGCCGCACTCCCCCGCAACCTCTGATTCTCTTGATCTAAATCATGGCCGACCGAGTTCGGTCGCGGCGAAATTACCGCCTTCGGTAAATCAATCGTGAGACCGCGGGCATGGATCATTCGGCGCACCTTTTCGCGGCCATGCCGACCGGCGCATCGGGGGTGATCGCGGCGCTTTTCGTGGCGGGACTCTTGGGCAGCTTTTCTCATTGCGTCGCCATGTGCGGGCCTTTCGTGCTGGCCCAGGTCTCCAACGGGCCGAGCGAGCCGCCGTCGCTGCGAGTCGTGCGCGGGGCGCTCTTTCCCTATCACCTCGGCCGCGCGACCACCTACACGCTTCTGGGCGCCGTCATGGGCGGCATCGGCGAGGGCATCGCCGCGATGACGGCGTTCCGCCCCATCCTCGAGGGCTTCCTGCTCCTCGCGGCGGCGCTCTTTCTGTTTCAGGCGCTGAAAGGGCTGGGGCTGCTGCCGGCGGTGCCGCGCGGGATCGGCCTCACCGGCCGCGCCGGCACCGCGCTCGCGCGATGGGCCGGTCCATTGCTGCGGCGGGATGACCGTGCCGGCGGCTATGTCCTGGGCGTGGCGCTGGGATTCCTGCCCTGCGGGCTCCTCTATGGCGCGCTCGCCGGCGCGGCGGGGAGCGGCAGCATGCTGGCCGGCGCCGCCGCCATGGCGGCTTTCGCGGTGGCGACGGCGCCCAGCCTGATCGCCGTCGGCTGCGCCGGTGCCGGGCTCGCGCAACGCTGGCGCAAGCTCGCCCAGACGGCGATGCCGCCGCTTCAGCTTCTCAATGCGGTGGTGCTGGTCGCCCTGGCGCTCGGGGGATCCGCCCAGGGATGAGCGCCCGCGTTGATACAGATCAAGGCACAAAGCCTTCGCCGCGGCGAGAAATAGCGCCCTGAAACGGTCGCCGATCGTTCTCGCCCGCAGTCTCCGACGTCCAGCCCGAGGAATAATATGCGCCCTGTCGCCCAAGCCCCGGTGGCATATACGGCCGAGCCCTACAACGAGGACGATCGTGCGCGCCTTCGTGATCGCGAGCCATGTTCTGGGGCGTCGTCGCGCTTCGCGGTCGGCGTCTTCATCGCCCTCGAGCTGGCCTTCCCGGTCGCTCAATTTCGGCCTGGAATGGACGACCTTCGGCCGGCTGCGGCCGGTGCACACCTCGGCGGCGATCTTCGCCTTCGGCGGCAATCGGCGCTGCTCGGCACCTCGTTCCACGTCGTGCAGCGCACCTGCCGCGCGCGGCTGTTCGGCGGCGAGGCGCTGGCCTGGTTCGTGTTCTGGGGCTACCAGTTCTTCATCGTCATGGCGGCGCTGGGCTATCGTGATGGGCGTCACCCAGAGCCGCGAATACGCCGAGCCCGAATGGTACATCGACCTCTGGCTGACGCATCGTCTGGGTCGCCTATCTCGCTGATCTTCCTCGGCACGCTGCTGAAGCGCGCAGGAGCCGCACATCTACGTCGCCAACTGGTTCTATCTCGCCTTCATCCTCACCATCGCCGTGCTGCACATCGTCAACAACCTGGCGGTGCCGGTCTCGATCTTCGGCGCCAAGAGCTACTCGGTCGTCGTCCGGCGTGCAGGACGCGCTGATCCAGTGGTGGTACGGCCACAACGCGGTCGGCTTCTTCCTGACCGCCGGCTTCCTCGGGATGATGTACTACTTCATCCCGAAGCAGGCGAACCGGCCGATCTATTCCTACCGGCTGTCGGTCGTGCATTTCTGGTCGCTGATCTTCCTCTACATCTGGGCCGGCCCGCATCACCTGCACTACACCGCGCTGCCCGACTGGGCGCAGACGCTGGGCATGGCGTTCTCGATCATGCTGTGGATGCCGTCCTGGGGCGGCATGATCAACGGCCTGATGACGCTGTCGGGCGCCTGGGACAAGCTGCGCACCGATCCCGGCCTGCGCTTCTCGGTCACCGCCGTCGGCTTCTACGGCATGTCGACCTTCGAGGGGCCGGTGATGTCGATCCGCGAGGTCAACGCGCTTCAGCCACTACACCGACTGGACCATCGGCCACGTGCATTCCGGCGCGCTCGGCTGGGTCGCCTTCATCACCTTCGGCGCGCTCTATTACCTGGTGCCGGTGCTGTGGAAGCGCGAGCGGCTCTATTCGACGCGGCTCGTCGCCTGGCACTACTGGATCGCGACGCTCGGCATCGTGCTTCTACATCACCTCGATGTGGGTCGCCGGCATCATGCAGGGCCTGATGTGGCGCGCCTACGACCAGTTCGGCTTCCTGCAGTACTCCTTCGCCGAGATCGGTCGCGGCGATGCATCCCTTCTACGTGATCCGGCTGCTCGGCGGCGTGCTGTTCCTCACCGGCGCGCTGATCATGGTCTACAACCTGTGGCGCACGGTGCGCGGCGACGCGCCGACGCGGAGCCGCGCCGGCGCGCCGCTGCCGTCGCCGGCCGAGTGAGGGAGCGAGCGATGTTCATCCGCCACGAAACGATCGAGAAGAACGCCATCCTGCTGCTGGTGCTGACGCTGATCACCGTCGCGATCGGCGGCATCGTCGAGATCGTGCCGCTGTTCACCATCGAGACCACGGTCGAGCACGTGAAGGGCGTGCGGCCCTATTCGCCGCTCGAGCTGCCGGGCCGCGACATCTATGTGCGCGAGGGCTGCTATCTCTGCCACAGCCAGCAGATCCGCGCGTTCCGCGACGAGGTCGAGCGCTACGGCCACTACTGCCTCGCCGCCGAGAGCATGTACGACCATCCGTTCCAGTGGGGCTCGAAGCGCACCGGGCCCGATCTCGCGCGGGTCGGCGGCAAGTATTCCAACGACTGGCACGTACGCGCATCTGATCAATCCGCGCGACGTGGTGCCGGAATCGCTCATGCCGCACTACGCCTTCCTGGCCGAGCGCGCCGCTCGATCTCGACCGACATCGCCGACGCATCTGCGCGCCAACCGCGCCGTCGGCGTGCCCTACACCGACGAGATGATCGCCAATGCCGCGGCCGATCTGCTGGCCCAGGCCGATCCCGACGCCGACACCGCCGGCGCTGCTGAAGCGCTATCCCGGCGCGGTGACCGGCGGCTCGGCGGCGAGCCGGCAGCGATCACCGAGATGGATGCGCTGGTCGCCTATCTGCAGGTGCTCGGCACGATGGTGAACTTCGGCGACGTCACGCCCGACGATCTGCAGCAATAGGAGGCGGCCATGAACTGGCTGCCTTCGATCTGGCGATGCGACGCGGCCGCTCGTCCTGGTGCTGATGGCTGGCGATCTTCGTGCGGATCGTCGCGCTGGGCCTATGCGCCGCGGCGGCGCGCGGCGCATCGAGCGAGCACGCGCACGATCCCGCTGCGCGACGATCGCTGAGGAGCGGCGCATGCCGACCAAGATCGAAAAGGACGCCGTCACCGGCCGCGAGACCACCGGCCACGAGTGGGACGGCATCAGGGAGCTCGAACACGCCGCTGCCGAAATGGTGGCTCTATATCTTCTATCGCCTGCATCGTCTGCGCGGTCGGTCTATTGCGTGCTGTACCCGTCGGTCCCGTGGCTGCACCGGCTATTTCCACGGGCTGCTCGGCTACTCGCAACCGCGGCGCGCGTCGACGAGGAGCTGGCGGCGGCCGGCGACAGCGCAGGCGGCGCATGCGGACACGCATCAGCGCCGCCGTCGCTCGCCGACATCCGCAAGGATCCCGCAGCTCCTCGCCTTCGCCGCGACCGGCGGCCGCGTCGCCTTCGCCGACAACTGCCAGCCCTGCCACGGCGCCGGCGGCGCCGGCGCCAAGGGCTATCCCGAACCTGGCCGACGACGACTGGCTCTGGGGCGGCACGCTGGACGACATCCAGCAGACCATCACCCACGGCATCCGCAGCGGCGATCCCGATGCGCGCCAGTCGCAGATGCCGCGCTTCGGCGCTCGACGGCATGCTGAACGCCGGCGCAGATCAGCGACGTCGCCGACTACGTGCTGTCGCTGTCCGGCCAGCGGCGCCGGCCGAGGCGGTCGCAGCGCGGCGCGCAAGATCTTCGCCGACAACTGCGCCGTCTGTCACGGCGAGCAAGGCGCAGGGCAACCGCGAGGTCGGCGCGCCGCGCCTGACCGACCGGATCTGGCTCTATGGCGGCGACAAGGCGACCGTCGTCGACGCAGATCACCTGCGCCGCGCAACGGCGTGATGCCGGCCTGGGGCGACGCGCCTCGATCCCGCGACGATCAAGATGCTGGCGCTCTACGTCCATTCGCTCGGCGGCGGCGAGTAAGGCGCAGCGCGATGGCGCATCGCACGGCATCGCGCCATTGCAGGACGAGGACGAGCCGGGAGCATCCCGCTCTTCGCCGACCGCGTGAGAGGTCTATCCGCGCAGCGGTCCACGGGCCGGTGCGCCGCATCAAATGGGCGGTGCTGATCGCTCTGCCTGGCGGTCTACTACCTGCTGCCCTGGCTGCGCTGGGACCGCGGGCCCGGGCCAGCCGACCAGGCGGTGCTGATCGATATGCCGGCCGGCGCGTCTATTTCTTCGACCTCGAGATCTGGCCGCAGGAGATCTACTACCTCACCGGCCTGCTGATCATGGGCGCGGTCGGCCTGTTCCTGGTCACCAGCCTGTTCGGCCGCGTCTGGTGCGGCTATACCTGCCCGCAGACGGTCTGGACCGATCTGTTCATGTGGGTCGAGCGGCTGATCGAAGGCGACCGCAACGAACGCATGCACCGCGACGCAGCGCCGCTGGCGCTCGACAAGGTCTGGCGCAAGAAGCTCGCAAGCACGCGGTCTGGCTGGTCATCGCGCTCTGACCGGCGGCGCCTGGATCATGTACTTCGTCGACGCGCCGACGCGTGACGCGCGAGTTCTGGACCGGCTGCAGGCCTCGACCGACGCGTCTATTTCTTCATCGGCCTGTTCACCGCCACGACCTATCTGCTGGCCGGCTGGGCGCGCGAGCAGGTCTGCACCTACATGTGCCCGTGGCCGCGCTTCCAGTCGGCGATGCTCGACGAGCAGAGCTTGACCGTCACCTACCGCGACTGGCGCGGCGAGCCGCGCGGCAAGCATCAAGAAGGGCGAGAGCTGGGAGGGCCGCGGCGACTGCATCGATTGCGGCGCCTGCGTCGCCGTCTGCCCGACCGGCATCGACATCCGCGACGGCGCTGCAGCTCGAATGCATCGGCTGCGGCCTGTGCATCGATGCCTGCAACGACGTCATGGACAAGGTCGGGCGGCCGCGCGGGCTGATCGCCTTCGACACGCTGCCGAACCAGGCGCGCGCAAGCGCGGCGGGCCGCAGCCGCGCATCCGCGTCTGCTGCGCCCGCGCACCATCATCTATGTCGCGGTGCTGCTGGTCGCGCGTCGGCGTCATGGCGGTCGGCGCTGGCGCACGCGCGCGACCGCTCGAGCTGTCGGTGCTGCCGACCGCGCGCCGCTGTTCGTGCGCCTGTCCGACGGCGATCCGCAACGGCTACACGCTCAAGATCGCAAACAAGAGCCGCGAGCCGCGCGCTGTTCGAGCTCAGCGCCGACGGGCCTGCCGGATGCGCGCTGCATGTCGCCGAGCGCGACGAGCCGCCGGTCGCCGGCGGCGCAGGCGTGGCGCTGGCGGTCAAGGCCGACAGCGTCGGCACCTTCCGCGTGCTGTGTGCAGGCGACCGCGCGACGCCGGCCGAGGCGCGAGACGCTTCGACCTTCAGTGCTGCGCGACACCGACGACCGGCGAGACCGTCGACGCTACGACTCGATCTTCCGCGGCCCGGCGCAGCTGACGGGATGCAGCCGATGAGCGATCGCATGCCGCATCGCTCGACTGCCGCTGGATTCCCTGGGCGATCGCCGGCTGCGTTCGTGGTGGTCGTCGATGGTCAACGGCGCGCTGGCCTACTTCGCGCTCGCAGCTTCCGACCGGCGCTGGTCGACCGAGCATCCCTTCGAGCTCGGCAACGACTACAACCGCGTGCTCGCCGCCGGCGCGGCGCCAGGCCGCGCTGGGCTGGCACGCGCACGATCGAGCTCGCGCCGACGACGGGTCCGGCGCGGCGGCTCGTCGCTCGCTTCACCGATCGCGCCGGCGCGCCGCTGCCGGCCTCGCGGTCGAGCGTCGCGGTGGTGCGGCCGGTCGAGCCGCTGCCGGAGCGCGACGCTGGCGCTGCTGCCGAGGCCGGCGACGGCCGCTATCGGCGCCGCGTGGCGCTGCCGAGGCCGGCCAATGGGACCTGCGATGTCGCCGCGCGCCGCGGCGCCGCGACTCTATCAGTTCGCGCGAGCGCGATCATCGTGCCAGTGAGCGTCGCGGCGGCCGATCGTCGCCGCTCGCCGCCGCGCCGACGGCGCCGCAGCCGGCCTGCGCCCATTGCGGCGCGCCGTGCCGGCGCGCGGCGAGCGGCGCTTCTGCTGCGCCGGCTGCGCCGCCGCCTTCGAGACTATCCAGCGAGCTCGGGCTCGGCCGCTACTACGCCGGCCGCACCGCTCGATCCCGCGCGCGCGCGCCGCCGCGGCCGCCGGACGGAGCCGGCGAGCGACGCTCGGCCTATGCCGTGGCACGCGAGCGGACGGCACGGCATGCGCTGTCGCTGCTGGTCGACGGGCTGCAATGCGGCGCCTGCGTCTGGCTGATCGAGCAGCGCGCTGCGCGCGCGAGCCCGACGTGCGTCGAGGCGCGCGTCAACATGACCACCGCGCCGGCTGCGCGCTGCGCTGGCGCGGCGCGCGGCGCGAGCGCGGCGCCGCTGGTCGGCGCTGGTCGCAGCGCCTCGGCTACCGCCTGGTGCCGTTCGATCCGCGCCGCGCCGGCGACGCGCCGGACGCGAGGAGCGCGCGCTGCTGCGCGCGCTGGCGGTGGCGGGCTTCGCCGCCGGCAACGTCATGCTGCTCTCGATCGCCATCTGGGCCGGCGTCGCCGGCGAGATGGGCGCCGGCGACGCGCGACCTGCTGCACTGGGTCTCGGCGCTGATCGCGCTGCCGGCGATCGCCTATGCCGGGCCGGCCGTTCTTCCGCTCCGCCGCCGCGGCGCTGCGGCGCGGCCGCACCAACATGGACGTGCCGATCTCGATCGGCGTGATCCTGGCCACCGGCATGAGCCTCGTGCGAGACCATGCGCTCGGCGGCGCGCACGCCTATTTCGAATTCGGCGGTCACGCTGCTGTTCTTCCTGCTGATCGGCCGCTATCTCGACCGTCGCGCGCGCGGCCAGGCGCGCTCGACGGCGGAGCAGCTGCTGGCGCTTCGCGCGCCGCGCCGGCGACGGTGCGTGCGGCCGACGGCACGCCGCAGCGCCGCGCCGGCGCCACCGTCGCGGCCGGGCGACACGCGTGCTGGTGGCGGCGGGCGAGCGCATCGGCGTCGACGGCATGCGTCACCGCGGGCGCGCTCCGCCGTCGACACCAGCCTGGTCGACGGCGAGAGCCTGCCGGTGCCGGTCGCGCCCGGCAGCGCCGTGCTCGCCGGCACGCTCAACCTCGCGGCGCCGCTGCGCATCGCGCGTCGACCGCCACCGGCGACGCGCACGCTTCTGGCCGAGATGCGTGCGGCTGATCGAGGCGGCCGAGCAGCGGCCGCGCGCGCTTCGTCGTGCTCGCCGACCGCGTGGCGCGGCGCTACGCGCCGGCGGTGCATCTGCTGGCGCTCGCGACCTTCCTGCGGCTGGGTGCTCGTCGGCGCGCCTGGCAGGCAGGCGCTGCTGAATGCCGTGGCCGTGCTGATCATCACCTGCCCCTGCGCGCTCGGCCTGGCGGTGCCGGCGGTGCAGGTGATCGCCAGCGGCCGCCTGTTCCGCGCGCGGCATCCTGCTGAAATCGGCGACCGCGCTGGAGCGGCTGGCCGAGGTCGATACGGTCGTCTTCGACAAGACCGGCACGCTGACCCTCGGGCGGCTGGAGCTGCGGCGGGACGCCGATCTCGATGCCGCAGGCGCTCGCGACGGCGGCTGGTCTGGCGGCGCGCAGCCGGCATCCGCTGAGCCGCGCGCTGTGCCGCGCCGCGCCCGGACGTGCCGGCGGCCGACGGCGTCGAGGAGCATCCCGGCGAGGGCCTGAGCCGCCGCGCCGCCGAGCGGCGAGATCCGCCTCGGCAGCCGCGCGCTTTGCGGCGTCCGCGGCGGCCGCCGGCGACGAGGACGGCGATCCCGAGCTGTGGCTCGCCCGGCCCGGATGCCGCACCGGTGCGGTTCGGCTTCAGAGATGCGCTGCGGCCGGACGCCGCCGCCGTCGTGGCGGCGGCTGCAAGTCGCGCCGGCAAGGACGTGCTGCTGCTGTCCGGCGACCGGCGCGGAGCCGGTGCGCGCGGTGGCGGCGGCGCTCGGCATCGCGGATTGGCAGGCCGGCATGACGCCCGCGGAGAAGTGCCGGACGCTCGACGGTCTCGCGGCGCCAACGGCGCCAGCGTGCTGATGGTGGGCGACGGGCTCAACGACGCGCCGGCGCTCGCCGCGGCGGATGTCTCGATGTCGCCGGCGACCGCGGCCGATGTCAGCCAGACCGCCGCCGATGTCGTGTTCCAGGGCACCTCGCTCGGCGCGGTGCCGGAGGTCCTCAAGGTGGCGCGGCGGAGCGGGCGCCTGGTGCGCGAGAACATCGGCTTCGCGCTCGCCTACAACCTCGCCGCGGTGCCGCTGGCGATCGCCGGGCTGGTGACGCCGCTCATCGCGGCGGCGGCGATGTCGAGCCTCCTCGATCCTGGTCGTGGCCAACGCGCTCCGCCTCGGGAGGGAGCGCATGACCGGCCTGCTGTTCCTGATCCCGATCGCGCTCGCCCTGGGCCTCGCCGGCCTCGTCACCTTTCTCTGGGCGCTGCGCAGCGGCCAGTTCGACGATCTCGACGGCGCCGCCGGCCGCATCCTCTTCGACGAGCCGCAGCCGCGGCGCCGCGCCCCCACCGACACGCCCCCGCAACCTCGGAGCACGCCCCCATGATGGACTGGATCCTCGGCGCTTTCGTCACCTTCCTCAGCCTGTTCGGCCTGGTGCTCGCCGCCGGCGCCTACGACACCGGCATGTACACCTTCGGCCTCGCCCTCTTCGTGTTCGGCATCTGGTTCGACTTCTGGCTGATCAAGAAGAACTTCGACGCCGAGGAGCGCGCCGCCGCTCAACGGGCGCAGGCATCCGGGAGCGCGAACGACAAGCGCGCGGCTGCTTAAGCGGCGACGGGCCGATCCGGATATGCCAGCTCGTGGCGGGAGCGCCACTCGGGCTTGACGTAGTTGACGATGAGCGAGCGCCGGACGCCGGCGATCGGCCGCTTGCGGAAGCCGTGCCAGGTATCCGCGGCGGGAATGAAGATGAGGCCGCTGTTGCGGCGATAGGGCGCCGTCTCCATCACGTTGCCCTCGGCGTCCATGATATCGGTGCCCCAGCCTTCGCATCCCGGCTCCGCCGAGAGGTAGATCAGCATGGTGAAGAGCTTGGCGCCGATGTCGGTGTGCGGCTCGAGCCAGAAGCCGTCGGTATCGAGGCAATATTCGATGCGGAGGAAGCTGCCGGCGAGATCGACCGCGCAGCGCGCCTCGATGCGCCCGGTCACCGCCGCGCCCTGCAGTGCTTCCGCGAGATCCTCGCAGACGGCGTAGCGCCGCCGCGCATCGGCGCCGAAGAAGACCCGCGTGCTGTTGTGGGTCTCGCGCTTGCCACCGGTGTCGTCGATGGCCGGCGGCGCGAATGGCAGGGCGTCGATGGCGACGCAGGCCTGGCCCGGCAGCGCGTCCTCGAGCAGCCAGTGCCGAAACGGCCGCGGCTCGCTCCGGCGATCGGTCGAGGCAGGCGAGGAAATGGCTCTCGATGGCCGCGGCATCGCTCATGATCGGGCCTCCGGACGGCCGCCGGCGACGGCCGCCGGCGCGAACAGCCGCTTCACCCGCGCCGACAGGCGGTGGCGGGCGATCTCGCGCCGAGCGGCGAGCGTGCTCGCCATCCAATTGAACATGACGTAGCGGCGGATGCCGCTATAGGGCTTGTGGCCGTGAAAGGAATTCTCGGCGCGGCGGAACGCGATCAGCGTGCCGGCCGTGGGCGGGACCTCGGCGATGACGTCGTCGAGATCGTCGGGCCGCCGCAGCAGCCGCAGCCGTCCGCCGTCCGCCTCCCAGGCATCGTTGAAATAAAGGAGCGCGGTGACGAGCTTCGCCTCGCTGTCGGTATGGATGCGGCCGTCCTTCTCCTGGCAGCGCCCGCGCACGGTGATCATGAGCGGACGGCCCATGAGGTCGACGCCGAATTTCTCCGAGAAGGCCCGGGCGAGGGTGCCGCTGCGGATCTCCTCGACGAGCTCGCCGAATCGGGGGCCGAAGCTGGTCGCCTCCACCGGCAGCAGGCCGGGATGGACGATGGCGGGGAAATCCATCTGCACCGCCCGGGCGCGATCGGGCGCCAGGAAGTGCGGCACCACCATATAAGAGAAGGGGTCGCGGGCGAGGGGCGCCGCCCGGAAGGCGGCAAGGTCAATCAAGGACATGGAGATGGCCTCTAGCAGGAACTTTCGGCGCTGTGATTGATCGGGATCAATGCGGGCGCCGATGCCGACGGCTTGTTCGAGGCGATTGATCTAGCGCAACGACGATGGCGGCCGCGCCCGGGACAATCCGCGGTCTCAGCCGTTCGGGAGCCGCTCGCGCCATGCCGACCGACATCGCCAAGTACCTGACCGAGCGGGTGCCGCGCTACACCAGCTATCCGACCGCGCCGCATTTCTCCGCCGCCGTCGATGGCGCCACGTATCGCGGCTGGCTGCGGGCGCTGCCGGAAGCGGCGCGGCTCTCGCTCTATCTCCACGTCCCGTTCTGCCGGTCGCTCTGCTGGTACTGCGGCTGCCACACCAAGGTGCCGGCGCACCGCGATCCCATCGATCGCTACGTCGCCGATCTCGAGAGCGAGATCGATCTCGTGGCGGAGGCGTTGGGATCCCGCCGCTCGGCGGTGCACATCCATTGGGGCGGCGGCACGCCGACGATCGTGGGCCCGCGCGCCTTTGCCGCGGTGACGGAGCATCTCCGCCGCCGCTTCGCCGTCGACGCCGCGGCGGAGATCGCGGTGGAGATCGATCCCCGCCGCCTCGATCGCGAGATGGCCGCGGCGCTGGCCGGTGCCGGCGTCAATCGCGCGAGCCTCGGCGTCCAGTCTTTCGATCTCCGGGTGCAGCGGCGGTCAACCGCATCCAGAGCCTGGAGCAGACCCAGGCCGCGGCGGAAGCGCTGCGCGCGGCCGGCATCCATCGCCTCAACATCGATCTCCTCTACGGCCTGCCGCACGAGACCGAGGCGTCCTGCCGCGACACCGTGACGGCGGCGCTGACGCTGGCGCCGGACCGGCTCGCCGTCTTCGGCTACGCCCATGTTCCCGCCATGAAGCGGCATCAGCGGCTGATCGACACGGCGTCGCTGCCGGGTCCGGCGGAGCGCCTCCGCCAGGAGCGGGCGATCGCCGAGGTGCTGACGGCCGCGGGCTACCGCCGCATCGGTCTCGATCACTACGCGCGGTCGGATGATGCCCTCGCCCGCGCCCAGGCGGCGGGACGGCTCAGGCGGAATTTCCAGGGCTATACCGACGATCCCGCCGACGCCCTCATCGGCTTCGGCGCCTCCGCCATCGGCGAGCTGCCCCAGGGCTATGTGCAGAACACGCCTGAGCTTGCCCGCTGGCGGGACGCGGTGCAGGACGGCCATCTCGCCACCGCGCGCGGCATCGCGCTCGACGCCGACGACCGCCTGCGCCGGGAGGTGATCGAGCGGCTGATGTGCGATCTCGCGGTCGACGTCGCCGCCGTGCTGCGCCGGCATGGGCTTCCCGCCGACACCCTGGACGCGGCGATCGGCGGCCTCGGGCCGCTCGCCGCCGACGGTCTCATCCGCATTGCCGGCCGCGTGGTGACGGTGCGGGAGGAGTCGCGCGCGCTGCTGCGCTGCGTCGCCGCCGCCTTCGACGCCGATTTCGATCCCGCCGCCGGCCGTCACGCGGTGGCGGTCTGACCGGGCGGCGCCGCTCGACGCTCCGTCGAGGGCACCGCCCGCCCGCGCCTAGAGCATGATCCCCGAAAAGTGGCGGCCGGTTTTCGGAAAAGATCATGCTCAAACAAAAAATTAGAGCCCGGTTCTGATTCAATCGGAACCGATAAGGCTCTAAAGTCAGTTCAAGGTGATCTCGACCACGCGATTGCGCGGCTCGCGAACGCCCGCCGGCGTCGGCACCGGCGGCTCGCGATCGCCCACCCAGCGCTCGTCGATCTGCTTGGCCTGCACGCCGCTGCGAAGCAGGACGCTTCGCACGGTGTCGGCGCGGCGACGGGAGAGGGCTAGGTTATAGGGATCGCTGCCGGCGAGATCGGCCTTGCCGATCAGCACCACCCGCGCCGACGGGTCGCGCCGGATCGCGGCGGCGGCCTGATCGACGATCTGGCGTCCCTGCGGCGTCAGCTCCGACTTGTCGAAATCGAAATACACATTGAACTGTCGCCCCAGGCTGAGCGCCGACGCGGGCGCGGCCGGCGGTGCCGCCACGGTGCCGTGCAGGTTCCGCTCCAGCTCGTCGAGGGCGGCCAGGAACTCCTTGTGGCAGGTGCCGTCGAAGTTGGTCTGCCAATCCTTTTCCGTGCGCTCCAGCCAGCAGTCGTAGCGCGCCTGGGCGCGCGCCGCGAGCATCGGGAAGCGGTCGCGCCCGCCGCCATCGAGGGCCGCCATGAGCCGGACCCGCGCCTCCGCCATCTGGGTGCGGAATCCGAACGGCACCTCGAGCGGGATCGCCCAGTTCGAGTTGTTCTCCGGCGGCACGACCTCGCCGGCCGCCGCCTTCAGGCCCTTGCGCGAGAAATAGTCGCTGTCCACCCAGACACCTTGCGGAAGGCCCGCGAGATAAGTGGCGTAGTCGTCATATTCATGGGCAAGCGCGTGGGTAAAATCGCCACCGCCCTGGGGCGCCGCCTCCTGAATCTCCGGATGGGTCCAGATCGAGGTGATGGGATTGCCGTGCATCGACGGCATGAAGGACCAGTCGGAGCAGCCGGCGAGCAGAACAGAGCCGGTAAGGACAACAGACAGTTTGACGATATGGCGCTGACGCATGACTTGGAACTCCCCGAGAATGTCGGCTTGGACGACGGACCCTCCGATCGTCGAGATCGGCGGATGGCCCGGACGGGCCGCAACCATAACGTTCGTCCCGCGGGAACGGATGAAACGCGAGCGGTGACATTATTTTGCCGGCGATACCGGCGGCCCGATGGATCGACAGCGGCGGTCTCCGGCTCCGTCAGCACCGTCGACGGATGGCACATGAATTCAGCTAAAGATGCGGTATTTCAGCAAGATCGCAGTAGTCGATTCCGCGCGCTCCGGTAGATTGCGCGGCGCAACAGGTGGGATTTCAGGGAGAGGCCGAATGAGCACGAGAGGGATCTCCGCCGCGGCGCTCGCGGCGGCGGCAGTTGCGGTCGCCTTCATGATGGCGCCGGCTCCAGTGCGGGCGGACGACGACGTGCCGACGGCAATCGTCGATGCCATGGACAAGCTCTACGGCGTCCACATGGGATTCCGCGCCAATCATGCCAAGGGCATCGTGACCGAGGGCAGCTTCAAGGGCGCGCCGGCGGCGGCGGCGTTCAGCACCTCGCCGCTCTTCACCGGCGCCCAGATCCCCATCACCGTGCGGTTCTCCGATTCGGGCGGCCTGCCGGACGTGCACGACGGCGACTCCGGCGCCAACCCGCATGGCATGGCGATTAAGTTTCATCTCTCGGGCGGCGAGAGCGACATGGTCACCAACTCTCTCAAAGTCTTCCTGGTGGCCACTCCGGAGGAGTTTCGCGACTTTCTGCTGGCGGCGGCGGCGAGCCCGCCCGATGCGCCGCAGCCGACCAAGATAGAGCAGTTCGTCTCCAGCCATCCCTCGGTGGGGAAGGCGCTGGCGACGCTCGGCATTCCCGACAGTTTCGCCGACGAGGAATATTACGGGATCGACGCGTTCTTCTTCGTCAACAAGGCGGGCCAGCGCCAGGCGGTTCGCTATATCATCGCGCCCGAGCATGTCGTGCACATCAGCGAGGCAGACGCCGCCAAGAAGTCGCCCAACTTCCTGATGGAGGACCTGCCGACCCGCCTGAAGGCGGGGCCGGTGACGTTCCACCTCCGGGCACAGCTCGCCGCTCCCGGCGACCCCACCAACGATGCGACCAAGCCCTGGCCCGAGGATCGCAAGGTGATCGACCTCGGCGTGATCACGATCGACCGGGTGGTCGCCAACAGCGACGAGGCGCAGAAGCAGCTGCTGTTCCTGCCGGGGAACGTCACCGACGGAATCGAGCCCTCCGACGATCCCCTGATCGACGCCCGCGACGCCGCCTATCCCATCTCCTTCGCGCGGCGCAATCCCTGAGCCCGGACGGCATGCCCTCCGAGATTGCGTTGGGGGCGGAATGGGCATCTACTTGGCACTGACGGCGCGTTTTCCGCCGGTCATCCTGCAGGGAGACGACCATGGCCAAGGGACAGATGCGATCGAACCGCGAAGCCAAGAAACCGAAGAAGTCGACGCTGGAGAAGCAGAAGGCGAAGGCCGGCATGGGCTCCCTCTTCGACCCCGCGTCGAAGACGCAGCCCGCCTATCCCAAGAAGAAATAGCGACCGCGACGCTCGTCGGCGTGGCGTCGGCAGGATTTTCGCGGCGCTCGACGCAGGCCGCTCGGCGGCGCGCAGCCCCCTGCGCCGTCGAAAATATGCTCTCGCGCGAGCGCGAAAACTGGCGTCCCCGGAGTGACTCGAACACCCGACCCACAGTTTAGGAAACCGGCCAGGAGGGTCCCATTTCCTTTTCCACGCTGGCGGCCAGCCGCGCATAGATGTGCGCGAACTTTTCGAGCCGATTGCGGCGCTCAACCAAGTCGATTTTCAGATTCCAATTTGCGTTAGTGCGTAGGGGGTGAAAGGCGTCAAAAACACGTTTCCGGTCGGACCGATATGAACAACTTCCTCACATTGAAATACCGCACCATCAGCCTCGATTTTGGGTTCAATGTGGATAACGAAGCCTGGTTCAATAACCTCGTTGCTGGTTGCCATGATAGATGGGGGTTCCGTTAAATCCATTCCGCCACCATGCCCAATTCGAGCGGCTCGGGCGTAGATTGGTGGTAGGCCAGCCTCGTGCCATAGCGTCTCGAAATGTGAATAGATCGCGCATCCGGTCATGCCTGGGCGTATGAAGCGGCATATCGCATGGGTGATCTCCCGCACTTTCCCATAGGTATCGATCTCCCGAGCTTCGATGTCTCCGGCCTTGGCGATCCTGTTGCGATCGGCGGGATACCCGCCATAGGTAGAACGGAAATCGGTCCAGATGTAATCGCCGTCTTCAAGACGCCGGTCGTCTCGGGGCCACCGATTATAAGGGAATGGCTTTTTGCCGAAGACGACGGGAAACGGATCGGCGCGTTCGGCCCCGTTCAATATGATGCGCGACTGGATTTTGCGATAGAGATCGGCCTCGGTGATGCCGAGGCGCGCTTCGACGATCGCATCGTCAAAGGCGCGATCCGCGATCTCGAAGGACGCACGCTTCAGATCGGCCTCGAAGGCGGATTTCACCATGCGAACCGGCCATATCACGCTCGCGGCTTCGACCACACGGCATCCGCCGCGCGCCTCGGTTATCGCGTCGATCAACGCGATGGAGCCACGCCCGAACATGTCCTGTCCGTAATCGATTCCGATCTTCGCTCCTCGTTCCGAAGTGAGCTTGGCGAGAGCACCGACAACGACGGGAATGGCGTCCGCCAGGAACCCCCGATAGAACAGGACATCGAATATCCTCGGCTCGGACGTGACGTTACGCTCCTCGGTTTGCGAGCCGATCAGGATCGCGCTCGCGGCGCCGACAAGGAAAAAGATCGGCCGCGTGTTGGAGGTCCAAGACAGGCTGCGATAATTGGAGAAATATTCGATGTTGTTCTGGCCGGTCAGAAGAACGGCCCCAATATCCCGTTTTGTCATCTGGCCGCGAAGCCTTGTAATGCGCGTCTCGATTTCGCCCGGTGGCGGCGTCAGGGGCGGAAGGGGCAACATGGTCGACATGGGATAGCTCGATCAAATCGGGGTGAGGAGATCAAGCTTTGGTCCGTTTGGGCTTCAGTTCGATCGTGCAGGCGAAGCGATCGAACGGCGCTTCGGCCAAACCGTAAACCGCGATGTCGGGATCGATGGTTTTGAAATGATAGGCGCGCCTGAGAGTCGGATAGCCGTTGGGGACGGAAAAGACCCGTTGAACCTCGGATGAGGCGGGAGCCGCATCGATGACGATTCGGTTCGATGTCACCGTGATTCCGCGATCATTCAGCACTTCATAGATGAATTTTCGGCTCAGTTCCTCGGCCAGCTTCGAATCGAGCGGCATCGATATGAAGGCCGAATCGTACATTGTCGCGATCTCGTCGATATAGATCACCTTCTGAACATTCAGCATGAAGCCGGGTGGCGCCGAAAAGATGTCGAATATCGGATTGTCGATCTTGCGCTGGCCGATTCCCAGAAGCTCGATCGAGGTCTTCTGCCCCAGCCTGGCGATGTCTTCCTGCGAGGCGAAGGAAATGTCGAGATCGCGCACAAAGCGGCGCTGCTCGCGCACGAAGGTGCCGAGACCGGGCACGGAGCGGATCAGCCCCGCCGTCTGAAGGTCGCGCAGAGCCCGTTTGATCGTGATCGCGCTGACGCCGAATTCGGCCGCCAAAGCCATGGTGGATGGCAGCGCCGCGCCCGGCGCGTAGCGGCCGTTCCGGATCCGCCGCGATATTTCCTCACGCGCGTTTTCGTGCAAAGCCGCCATTCGCGCATAACTCGCTGCCATCAACTTGCTCCCGGAACCCGGTTTGGAACTCGATTGACATACCTAGTATACCAGGAATATCATACTGATCAACACACATGAAGGAGGGGAGGACAGTTTGGGCAAGAAATTTCAGTGTGGGTTGGCCGCCGCGGCACTTTGCGTGGCATCGATTGGAGCGATTTCAGGGGCCCGCGCGCAAAGCGATGTCGATCAAATTCTCAAATCCGGCAAGATTACCGTGGGCATTTACAATCAATCGCCTTGGGCATTTACCGACGCCGACGGCAAATTGCGCGGCTTTGACGCGGATTTGATCAAAGCCGCGCTGGAGCCGCTGGGCATCAAGCAATTCGATGTCGTCACCACGCAGTTTCCCGCGCTGATCCCTGGTCTTACGGCTAACCGGTTCGACGTCGTCGCTGGCGGGCTCTACATCACGCCCGAGCGGTGCAAGCTGGTGGCCTTTGGCGATCCCGACCTCAAATTGTCCGATGCGGCGCTCGTTAAGGAGGAGCGCCAGATCACTTTCCACAGTCTGGCCGAAATCGCCAAGCAGCCGAACCTGAAGTTCGGCACCACGCGCGGCAGCGTGATCGTCAAGGATGCAACGGCTTCCGGTATTCCCGAAGACCGGCAGATCCTTTTCCCGGACAACCAGTCGGTAATCGCCGCGTTGCTGGCGGATCGGATCGATGTCGCGGTGTTTTCGGCCGCTTTGACGGTTCAATTGCTGTCGGACCCCCAAGTCAAGAGGATCAAGCGGGTTCTGCCCTTCACCGGCTATGTCGACCCACAAGGGCACGAGCATTTCGGCTATGCGGGAACCGCGTTCCGTTTGGACGAAACCAAGCTGCGCGACCTCTATGACGAACAACTCGCCAAATTGAAGGCCTCGGGCAAGGTGAGGGCGCTGATGAAGGAATACGGATTTACCGACTCTGAGCTGGCGCCGCCGCTGACGCAGGCGCAAATCTGCGCCGGCGCCACCTGAGGTATCGGAGCGAAGAGCATGAGCTTTGGAGCCACGATGATCGTGATCCTATCGGGTCTCGACGTTACGCTCAGAGTGACTTTGTATTCACTGCTCTATGGCTTGCCCTTCGCTCTGCTCTTCGGCGCGCTTCAATATCGGGCCGGGAGTTGGCGCCGATGGATCGTGACGGCGATCATCGAGTTTTGGCGCAGTTCATCCGTCGTCATCCTGCTGTTTTTCTTTTTTTACGTCCTGCCCGCGTTCGATCTCAAACTTTCGGCGATGAGCGTCAGTTCCCTGGTGCTCGGAATCAATATTGGCGCCTACGGATCGCAGGTGGTGCGCGGCGCCCTGCAAAGCGTGGAGCGCGGCCAGATCGAGGCCGGTCTGTCGCTCGGATTGCCGCGGCTCAAGGTTCTGCTTCTGGTCGAATTTCCTCAAGCCGTCCGACTGATGATCCCGACCTTCATCAACGAGACGATCCAGCTGACCAAGGAGACGGCTCTGGTGTCGCTCGTCACGCTCAGTGACATGACCTTCAAGGCGAAGGAAGTCTCGCAGCTTCATTACCAGCCGGTTCAGGTCTATACGGCGCTGCTCTGCGCCTATTTCCTGGTCTGCTATCCGATTGCTTTTTTGGGCCGTCGTGTCGAGCGGAAGCTCAATGCCGTCGGGGGATTTTCCCGTGCATTTTGACGTACCGACCGCCTTGTCGCTGGCGCCCGGTCTCCTGAAAGCAGCAATCACCAGCATCTGGATCGCGTTGCTAAGCGCGTTGGTCGCGACAATCTTCGGCTTATGTGTCGAGCTGCTGCGCCGGATCGGGACGATTCAGGATCGAATCCTCACCGGCATTCTCGATTTCATTCGCGTCACGCCGATCCTCGCCCAATTGTATTTCCTCTATTTCGTCCTGCCGTTCTATGGCGTCTATCTGCCGACCTACGTGATCGGGGTTCTTTGCCTGGGATTGCATTACGGCTCTTATCTGGCCGAAGTCTTCAAGGCCGGCATCGATTCGGTGCCGAAAGGGCAAATCGAGGCGGCGCGATCCTTGAGCCTTGGCCGGCTCCACATCATCACCTTCATCCTGACGCCGCAGGTCTTCCGCTTTGCCATACCACCGATCGGCAATTATCTGATCTCGATATTCAAGGCGACGCCGTATCTCGCGGTCATCGCCGTGCCCGAAATTCTCGGCCGCGCATTCGACGACGCCTCCGAACTCGTTCCGCTATGTCGAGCCACTGACCGACGCGGGAATCATCTTTTTGGTTCTTTGCCTGGCTATCGGATTTCTGGTTCAGCGCGCCGAACGGCGGCTTCGGTCTCCTGAAACGAGGATAGCGTGATGGCATTTTCCCTCGGTGCCGAAGAAATCAAGATTCGGTACGAGATTCCCGAGTCGGACGGAATCCGGCGCCATGATCGAGATGGTCGATGTCCACAAATGGTTTGGCGCTTTCCACGCCCTGCAAGGCGTAACAATTGGGGTAGAGCGCGGCGAACGCATCGTTGTCTGCGGACCGTTGGGGTCGGGAAAATCGACCTTGCTCCGATGTCTCAACGGTCTTGATCGGTATCAAAGCGGCACGATCCGAATTCGACGGTCGGGAACTGACCGCGGAATCGCTCCGCATCGACGAAATTCGCCGCAATGTCGGCATGGTGTTTCAAAGCTTCAACCTGTTTCCGCATCTCACGGTGCTCGACAACTGCACCTTGGCACTGGTCTGGGTCAAAAAGCTCAAGCGGAACACCGCGCGCGATATCGCCATGCGCTTTCTGTCCCGCGTTCGCATTGCGGAGCAGGCCAACAAATATCCTAGCCAGCTTTCGGGCGGTCAGCAGCAGCGCGCTGCCATCGCCCGTTCACTTTGCATGGACCCGAAGATCATGCTGTTCGATGAGCCGACATCGGCCCTTGACCCCGAGATGGTCAACGAGGTGCTGGAGACGATGGTGTCGCTCGCTGAATCGGGAATGACGATGATCTGCGTCACCCACGAAATGGGCTTCGCCAAGATGGTGGCGGATCGAGTGATATTCATGGACCAGGGCCGAATTATCGAAACGGCGCCGCCGGGGGAATTCTTCCGCAATCCGCGGCACGATCGGTCCAAGGCCTTCCTTAGCCAGATCAATGCCTTCCACATCTGAGCGTCGGGATCATCATGGCTATCGTTACGCATGAGCTAGCCGAGTTCCTCACCGACCTCAACATCGACAAAGTGCCGTCACAGGTTATCGAACGCGCGGCGCTCTGCACGCTCGACGTGATCGCGGCGGCGGTTGGTGGTGCGCTGACGAGAAATGCCCGGCAAACGAGGGGCGCCGCGTTGTCTCTATTCGGCGGTGGACCTGTGCCGATCTGGTTTGTCGGGGCGAAATCGCGGGCCGGCGGGGCGGTGCTGGCCAATTGCGCCGCCGCGAGCGCGCTCGACATCGATGACGGACATCGTGGCGCAGCGGGCCATGCCGGCGCAGCAATCGTGCCCGCTGTGTTGGGTGACGCTTTCGTGTCGGCCAGCGACGGTCGCCGCCTGCTCGCGGCCATTGCCCTTGGCTACGACGTCGGGCTGCGCGTCGCCTCGGCGCGACGGATCGATTCGTCGATCAGTTACGCTGCCGGCCGCTGGTGCGGTTTTGGCGTCGTCGCGGCGTTGGGATGGCTGCGGGGGCTCTCCAGGGACAAGCTTGCGAACGCGCTGGCGATTGCCGGAGCGGAAGCACCGCAAAGCCTTCCACAGGGGGCATCGCAACGCATGGGTTCGGTGAAGGGCAGCAGTCCCTGGGCCACTCTGACGGCGCTGGCGGCGATCGAACGGGCGGAGCAAGGCGCGACCGGTCCCGATGATCTGCTCGATCTCGATGCAATGTATGATTCCAAGCGCATCATCGCCGGGCTTGGCGAGCGCTGGCCAATCATGGAGACCTACCTCAAACCCTATGCCGCCTGCCGCTATTGTCATCCCGCGATCGATGCCATCATCGCGATGAACGATGGCCAGCCGATGACGGCGCGCGAAATCGACGAATTGACCGTCGAGATCTTCCCCGAAGCTCGGAAGATCGCCAACGACAGGGTTCCGCAAACCCTCGAGGCGGCGCAATTCAGCATTCCGTTTACGGTGGCGCTCGCGGCACTGAGGGGCCAGGGCGCGCTGAGACCTCTTAAGGAAGACAGTCTGCGCGACGGCGAGGTGCTCGATTTGTCCCGGCGGGTTCGGCTGGATTTTGCCGACGGCTTCGCGGGGCAATTCCCGCTCAGAACCCCCGCGCGCGTGACGGTTCGTCGCGGGTCGCGCGTCGAATCGCGGACCGTACACTCGCCGCTCGGAGATCCCGACAACCCGATGAACGCGCGAGATGTCGAAAGCAAATTGCGCGACCTTGCGCACGGATTTCTGTCGGACACCCATGTCGAGGGATTGCTCCGCGGAATTGAGGATATGCGCGCGGGTTCGGCCGAAAGACTTCTAGCCGGCTTGGCCATGCCGGCCGCGATTCCGGAACAAGCATCGTCGGCCGAATTGGCTTTCCCGGTTCGCCTAGATACCCTGACCTCGATACGCACCGCCGAATAGCTACATGACCAAGGTCCGATCGCGTATCGCCACCGACATCGATTTCGAGAGACCGGGGAAGCAAACAGGCTATCTGATGCTTCCGTTCTCGCGTCCCGAATTGGCTTACGGCCGCGTGCCGATTCCGGTGATCGTGATCGCCAATGGAACTGGACCGACGGCGCTTCTGATGGCCGGCAATCATGGCGACGAATTTGAGGGCCAGATCGCGCTGGCGAAGCTCGCAAGAGACCTTGCGCCCGATCGCATCCACGGCAGGGTGGTTATCCTGCCGGCCGCCAATCTGCCGGCAGTGGAGGCCGGCAATCGCAATTCACCGCTCGATTCCGGCAACCTCAATCGCGAATTTCCCGGCGATCCCGACGGCGGCCCGACACAAATGATCGCCCATTTCATCGAAAGCGTTCTGCTGCCGATGACCGACTATGCCGTCGATCTGCATTCCGGAGGGGCGTCGCTGGTCTATTCGCCCTGCGCCCTGGTGCGCGAGTCCGGCCCGGTGGATAGGATCGTTCGCATCATGGCGGCGCAGGACGCGTTCGGCGCGCCGCTGACCTATGTGACAGACGGCCGGAACGGCGGGGCCGAGAGAACCTTCGCGGCAGGGGCCGATCGAAGCGGCGTGATCGCGATCACGGCCGAGCTAGGCGGTGGCGCGGCGGTGAGCCGCGAGGCGCTGCGTATCGCCGAGGATGGAGTCAGGCGCCTTCTCGTTCATGCGGGGATCCTCGAAGGCTCCGCGCCTCCGAAGCTTAGTCCAGGTCGGTTGCTGCGCGTAGAAGGGCTGGATTTTTACGTGTTCTCGCAGAGCGACGGAATATTCGAACCACTAGCTGATCTTGGCGACGAAGTCGCGGCGGGTCAGCCGGCCGGACTGGTTCATTCAGTTCATACGCCGTGGGAAGAGCCGCAGACAGCGACATTCCGCCATTCCGGCCTGGTGATCTGCAAGCGCGCAACCGGTCGGACAAGACGAGGCGATTGCCTTTATCAGATCGCGACCGATCACCGGCCGCAGAGTTGTTGAATTCGTTAAACCTGTCGTCTTGCCGTCCCGGAAAGCGCCGCCTGTGCGTAGACGGAGCGAGAAGGATTACGAATCTGAATCAGTTTTTTTTGGAGGTCATATGCGTTCGAACCCGTCTCCGGCCGAACTCGGCTTTGCCACGCGTCTGAGCCATGCCGGCCGTCCGGAGGGAGAAGCACCGCATTTCGTCAATCCGGCGCTTCATCGCGGCTCCACGGTGCTGCAGCCGAATGTGGCTGCGCGGGTCCAAGCCGGCAGGCATCGCTTCGATTAGGCGATGGTCTACGGCCTGCTGGGTGGTCGGAGACGCAGCATGAACACACAGTCAGAAAGGACCTAAGAGGCAGTCAGAAAACTGGCGTCCCCGGGGTGATGAGATGGGCAATATTGCTTCGCCGTGGCCCTATGATGCCGAAGCCTGTTCTTCGCTTCAATCGTCAAGATTGCGATGATTTGCGATGTTGCACTCCGCCTTCTCGGCTGGTCGCCTTACCTAAACGGACGCGTCGGGCGGCGGCCGGGGCGAGGCCGAATGTGCCAACGCCGGTCGTTCGCGCATGCGGCTGGGAGTAACCGAGGACAGCCGAGAGGAGACGGTCAGCTCTCAAGGCCAGAACACGAATAGCTGCCGTCCGTTCATTCATCAACGGCCCCTGCTATGCAATGTGCGATCCAGCCGCTCCGTGAGGCCCGCCGTGAAGACGGGTTCCCAAGTTCGGATGTGATGCGTGATCAGTTTGCTGATTGCGTCGGTTTCGCCGGCCGCCGCCATATCGATCAACTGGTAGTGCTCCTTGACCGAGGCGATCTGGCGTTGCCGTCCGGCCGCTGAAGTCCATGCCGTAGAGCCGCATGCCATCACGCAGTTCCATGATCATTTTGGTCAGCATCGGATTGTTGACGCGTGACACCAGCTCAAGGTGGAAGGCGCGATCGCTTTCAATATAGCCGCGGCCATCCTTGCGCTTCACGGCCGCGGCGATCTCGTCGGCCAGCTTGCGCAGCGGCTCCGTATCGGTCAGCCGCTTTTCTGCGAGCTGCACCATCGCGAACCGCTCCAGCAGTTCGCGCAAGGCGAACCCGTTCTTGAGGTCTTCCAGGGTGGTCGCCTCCACCCGGAAGCCGCGGTTGCGCACGGGCGTGATCAGCCCGCTATGGCTCAGCTCAAGCAGCGCCTCGCGGACCGGCGTGGTCGACACGCCGATCTCCTCGGCCAGCGTCGGGACGGAATACATCGTCCCAGGGCGCGGCGTAGCCCGACACGATGTCGGCCCGCACGCGCCGCAGCACCATGTCGCGCAGGCTGGTGAACGATTCGCCGGTCCGTGACGCGTCCAAGGCTGGTCTCCTGCCGATCGACGAATTTTTGCTGCCGGCAGCATAAACCGCTTGCGCTGGCGTGTCACGCGTGATAGTAGCGCGTTACTGTAGTGCGTGATGCGGCGCATCTCCAAGCGCCGCCACCGCCATAACCTGGAGGTTGCGATGACCGACGATGACCTGAAACGCTGGATCTGCCTCGGATGCGGCTTCTCCTACGACGAAGCCCTGGGCCTGCCCGAGCACGGCCTGCCGCCCGGCACGCGCTGGCGGGACATCCCGGAAGACTGGGTCTGCCCCGACTGCGGCACGCCCAAATCACCGCTTCGAAATGGTCGAGATCCCCTACGCCGACGGGCAGCCGGCCGTTCAGGTCGCGGCCTGATCCAGCCCAGCAACGGAGAACGCCATCATGTCCAACACTTTCGTCCTGCGCGCCGATGAGCGCGGCTACAACAAGATCCTCGTCGACCGGAGCCACGGCTTCCTATGTCGGCGGGCATCCCGACGCGTTCATCACCCGCTTCTCAAGCTTCAACTTCGGCGAGTATCAGGACGGCCGGCACGGCTTCGGCCGCATCCGGGTGTTCGGCGACGAAGCCTTCCACCATCCTGGATGCAGCTACAGCATGCATCCGCACCACAACTTCATCATCTGCGCCTTCGTGCTGGAGGGAAAGCTCACGCACATCAACACGCTGGGCGGCCTCGAAGACCTGGGCCCGGGCGACTACTACGCCTTCTGCGCCGGTTCCGGCGGGCTGCATGAGGAGCTCAACCGCTATGCCGAACCGATGCGGGCCATCTATCTCTGGCTGCTGCCGGACCACCTTCTGCTGCCGCCATCCTACACGCGCGGCCACTTCGACGCCGCCGCCGGCATGAACCGGATCACCCCCCTGATCGGCGATGACGCCGGTGCGGTGCCGATAGCGCAGGACGCGCGGGTGTCGCGGCTGGTGAGCGATGCACCCGGCACGTTCCGCTACCGGCCGCGCTCGTCAGGCCACGGCGTCTATGCATTCGTCATCGACGGCACGGTGCTGCTGCGACGGCACGACACTGAAGCGGCGGGACAGCAAGGCGGTCTGGGACACCGGCGAGATCGTCTGCGAAACGGGACGCGGCGACACCGACGTCCTGTTTGTCGAAACCATCATGTGAACCGCAGGCGGGACCGCACGCGCGGCGGCGCGGTCCCGCTCGGCAACGGGAGCGACGACATGCCTATTATGCAAGTGTACTACCCGGAAGCCGCGCTCGACGATGCTCGCAAGGCGGACCTGGCGCAGCGCCTGACCGATGTGTTGATCGCCATGGAGGGCGGGGCCGACACACGGGGCGGCCGCGCGTTTGCCTGGGTGCTGTTCACGCCGGTGAAGCCGGGCGACTGGTGGGTCGGCGGGCGGCAGGACGACCATTTTGTCGATCCGCCGGGCCGCTTCCTGGTCCATGTGACCATCCCTGAAGGCTACATGAACGCGCGGCACAAGAGCGAGGTGCACGCCTCGGTCAATGCCGCGATCATGGCGGCCACGAGTCGCAGCGACGCGCCCGACGGCGGGGCGAAGCGCGCTTGTCGTCATCGACGAGGTGACGGAGGGAAACTGGGGTGCGGCGGGGCGGACGATCAGTCTGAATTCGATCGCCGGGAGCGTCGGGCTTCCGAGGGATGGCGATCGATTTGCCTGGGTGCAGGCTTATTTCGCCGCGAAGAGACGGCAATTCGCCGCCGCCGGCTATCCGGCCGATATTGGAGGGTTGATGGAACAGGATGTGGTGGGATCACAATAACAGGTCGTTTCGCCCTGCCCATCCCACTCCGGTTTGCCAAGGACGACATGAAATGAGTTCCATCACACTCGAAGCCGACGCGCTGCGGATCCGCGACATCGGCAGTTTTCATGTCGGCGGCCGGATGGTCCGCCTGGAAGGCCTGCCGCCGCGTGCTCGTACGAGCACGCGCGGTGGACCGGTGCATTCGGTGGACCCCAACGGCGAGATCATGGTCGGGCAGATGTACGTGCAGTACGTCCATCTCACCGAGCCGACGTCACCCGCTCCGCTGCTGATGTGGCACGGCGGCGGAATGACCGGCGTCAACTGGGAAACGACGCCGGACGGGCGCCCTGGGTGGCAGATGTTCTTTCTGCACGCGGGCTTCGACACTTATGTCTCGGATGCCGTCGAGCGGGGCCGCGCCTCCTGGGCACCGTAATCCCGAGGTCTACGCGGAGCCGCCTTATTTCCGAACCGGCAAGGAAGCCTGGGAGCAGACTTTTCGCTTCGGCCCCGCCGGTTCCTGGCATCCCGATCCCGAACGCCGTCGCACACATGAAGGCCTGCGCTTTCCGGTTGCGGCGTTCGATGCCTTCCTCTGCCAATGCGTGCCGCGCTGGGGCTGTAACGACGCGCTTACCCAATGTGCGTACGATTGCCTGCTCCAGCGCTTGTCGCAGCGGGGGATCGTGCTCACGCATAGCCAGGGCGGCAATTTCGGGCTCACCGCGGCCGCGACCGCGCCAGATCGGGTCCGTGCTGTCATCTCGCTGGAGCCCTCCGGCGCTCCCGACCCGGCGGAGCACGATCCACGGCGGCTTGCGGACGTGCCTCACCTTTTCGTGTGGGGCGACTACCTCGACCGCCACTCATTTTGGCTGAGAGTCACGGTCGGCGGTGGAGCGTTGGCGCGACGCACTGCGCAAGGCCGGCTGCGATGTAACCTGGCTCGAACTGCCTACGCTCGGTATTCGGGGAAACAGCCATGCCCTGATGTCCGATGACAACAGCGACGAGGTCGCCGGAATGGTACTGGAGTGGCTGTGCAAGAACGCGCGCCTGTAGGTCCAAGGCGAAGCCGGTTTGCGAGACCGCGCGGCGACAGCCCGCTGGGCTTGCCATGGCCAGTACTCACCCAGTGCCGGCGGTGATGTCCCATTGACGTTCATGTCCGCTTCGGAGACATCGGCCGCTCGGGTGAAGGACGGGCTTGGGCGCAGAGCTGTCATTCATCGTCCCTTGAGCCAAGGTCTGCTCAGGGTCAATCGCGTCTTTTGCGCGACGTCGGCAGATCGGCTGCTCCACCTCGAGCAACGGACATCGAATCTCACGAACCGATCTGCTGAATAATGACCGCCGCCATCCGATACCTGCAACGCCCAAAGCGAACGACAGCGCAGAAGCGAGCACCCTAGGCCGCTCCATCGTGCCCTGGCGTAGAGTGGCGTCCCCGGGGTGACTTGAACACCCGACCCACAGTTTAGGAAACTGTTGCTCTATCCTGCTGAGCTACGGGGACGACGCGGCATTATTATTCCTTAACCATTCCTGGTATAGCAACTTCCTGTGCCTTGTCCGTCCGGCGATCGGGCAGCCGCCTGGCCGCGACGGTCGCCACACGGTGGTCACAATCCCTGGCTTTGTTGTCACAGGGACAGGGGAAGGCGGCCATGCCTACCATCGTTGTCAGCCGGGCCCATCTTCCTCGGGCGTCGTCTCTCTCAAGGAGTGGGTTCATGAGCTTGCGCGTACTGATCCTGACTCTGGGCTTCCTCGGCGCCCTGTCGCTGGCGCCGCTCGCCAGCATTGCCGCCGCCTCGACCGAGCCGACCGGCGTGGTCGCCGACTTCGGCGACCGCACCTTGAAGATGCTCAGCGATCAGACGCTGACGCAGCCCGATCGCGAGAGCCGCTTCGGCGCGCTCCTCGACGAGGATTTCGACTTCCAGTCCATCGCCCGCTTCGTGCTCGGCCGCTATTGGGCGACCGCCACCGACGAGCAGAAGCAGCAGTTCACCAAGGCGTTCCGCGACTACGTCGTCCTCGCCTATGCCAACCGCTTCAACGAATTCAGCGGCGCCACCTTCAAGGTGACCGGGCAGCGGGCGGAGAGCGAGACCACCCAGCTCGTCAGCACCCAGGTGCAGCGCCGCGAGGGCGGCGCGCCCGCCCATGTTGACTGGCGCGTGCGCAAGGGCGCCGACGGCTACAAGATCACCGAGGTGATCGTCGACGGCATCAGCATGTCGCTCACCCATCGCCAGGAATTCGCCGCCATCATCGAGCGCAACGGCGGCAACGTCGGCGACCTCATCTCCCAGCTCCGCCAACGCACCGGCGACACGCCGGCGAAGCAGTAGCGGTTCGCCCGGGAGCGGCGGAGGGACGGTGCACTGACCGTCCGCGGCTTCGCTTTCCCGTTCCATTCCGCCGGCGCCTCGCCGGCAATGCCCCATTCTCGACGCAAGATCGGCGTCGGCGTCCGCGCTAGCCTCTCGCCCGCGTCCCGCATTCGAGGTGCTGGCCCGAGGTGCAGTTCTCCGTCGCCGAGCGGCAGGTTGATGAGTCCCTGATCGAGCGGTCGGCCGGTGCCCGCCGCCTGGCCGCGACCTATCTCCTGGGCACTCTGCTGCTCTCCGGGGTGGCGCTTTTCAACGGCTATCCTCTGCTGTTCAACGACAGCGCTGCCTATCTCGACGTCCTCATCCATCGTCACAACCTGCCGGACCGGCCGCTCTACTACGGCATCTTCATCGGCCTCCTGGATTGGAACACCACGCTCTGGCCGATCGCCGGGGCGCAGTCCCTGCTGGCCGTCTTCGCGATCGAGCGCACGCTCGCGGCGCTGATGCCGGAGCGGTCCTGGCGCTGGGATGCCGGCGTGCTGCTGCTGCTGGCGGCGGCGACCAGCCTGCCGTGGTTCACCGGCCAGGTGATGGCGGATGTCTTCACGCCGATCCTGGTGCTGGCTCTCTATCTCGTCGCGGTCGAGCGCGCGTCGCTGACGCGCTGGACGTGGCTGGCGCTGCTGCTGCTCGTCTGCGTGGCGGCAGCCTCGCACTACACGCACATCGCGCTGAGCCTCGGGCTCGTCGCGGTGCTCGCCGGCACCGCGCTGGTCTTCGGCAGGCCTCGGCTCGCCGATCTCCTGCCGGTGACCGCCGCCGCCGGCCTCGCGATCCTCGCCATCCTCGCCGCCAACTACGCGCAGCGCCGCGAGGTCGTGCTGAGCCCGGTGGGATCGGTGATGCTGATGGGACGGCTGATGGAGTACGGCATGGCGCAGGACTATCTCGCCGGCCATTGCGCGACGGAGCACTACCGGATCTGCGACTATCGGGAGGAGCTGCCTGCCACCACCGACGACTTCCTCTGGCGCGACGACAGCGTGCTGGCGCGGCTCGGCGGCTTCGAGGGCTACCGCCAGGAGGCGGCGGTGCTGGCGCCGCGCATCATCCGCAGCGCTCCCTTGCGCCTGCTCGGTCTCGCGGCGGTTGCCACGGCGCGGCAGTTCTTCTCCTTCGCCACCGGCGCCGGTCTCATCTCCTACGGACCCTCCGGCGCCGGGATCTCGGTCTATCGCATGATCACCGACTTCTTTCCCGGCGAGCGCCAGGAATTCCTGAATGCCCGGCAGTATCGGGGCGAGCTTCATCTCGATGTGGTCAATGCGATCGACGTGCCGGCGGGGTTTCTGGCGCTTGCCGCGCTCGCGGTGGCGCTGGTCGCCGCCGGCGTCCGCGGCGACCGCAAGCTCCTGGTGTTCCTGCTGGTGATATCAGCCGCCCTGGTCGGTAACGCCTTCCTCTGCGGCGCGCTCTCCTCCGGCGACAGCCGCTATCAGAGCCGGGTGATGCCGCTGGCGATGCTGGCGGCGGTCATCGCGTGGTATCGGCTGCGGCAGCAGCGCGCTCCTGTCGCTCTCATCGGCGCGGGTCGGTCGCCGCCAGCGCATAGCGATTGAAGATGCGCGAGCGGTACGACGGACTGCAGCGGGCTCTGATAGAGCCCGGCATGGACGAGCACCACGAGGTCGAGGTCGGGCACGATGAAGAGGCGCTGGCCGCCATATCCGACGCCCGCCACCCAGTCGACCTCGCGCTTGTCGACGAGGCTGCGGCCGAGCCAGAACTGATAGCCGTAGAAATAGAGGCCCTGGCCGTTGATCTGCGGCGCCGTCGCGGCGGCGATCCAGTCCGCCGGCACGATCTGCCGGCCATGCCAGTCGCCGTGCGCCAGCACCAGCTCGCCGATCTTGACGAGGTCGCGTGGGCGGAGGCGCAGTCCGGAGGCGGCGATGGGATCGCCGTTCGCGTAGCGCTCCCATTCCACGTCCTTGATGCCGAGCGGATCGAACAGCAGGGTCTGCGCGAGCTCGTCGAGGGACTTGCCGGAGGTCTTGCGCAGGATCGCGGATAGCAGCGCCGTCGACCCGCCGCTGTAGGTATAGGCGGTGCCCGCCGGCGTCTCCACCGGCTGCTCCAGCACGTAGCGATAGGGATCGGGCGCGTCGGTCATGCGCCGCTCGCTGTTGGCGGGATTGCTGTAGGGCAGGTCCTCGTTCCAGGCGAGGCCCAGGGACATGGTGAGGAGATGGCGGACGGTGATGCGCTCCTTCTCGGGCGTGCGCAGGTCCGCGTATTCCGGGAAGTAGTCGAGGACAGGCGTGTCGAGGCTCCTGATCCAGCCGCGCTCGACGGCGATGCCCACCACCAGCCCGACCACGCTCTTGGTGACCGAGCGCAGGTCGTGCAGCATCCCCGCGTCATAGGCGACGGTGCCGAGCGGCCGCCCCCATTGCTCGTCCTCGCCGGCGAAGTAGTGCTCGAACACCAGCCGGTCGTGGCGCACCACCAGCACCGAATGGATGTCGGCCACCTTCGAGGCCTCGAGACGCGGGATCAGCCGGCAGAGCGGGCGCGCTGTCGATGCCGACGCTCTCGGGCGTGCCCGTGGTCCAGCCGTCGGCAGGCCGGCGGCACGCCGCAGCCGGAGGGCGTCGCCGTACCGTGGCGGCGGTCGGCACCGTCGAGGCCGCGCATGCCGCGACAGGCGAGGGAAGCAGAAGACGAGAAATTCCGAGCCGCATGACCCTGCTCCCTGGGTCGAGGCCTTCCGGGCCGTTATGGTTCTTGCCGGATCTCGCCCGATCCGGCGACGCGCGAGTGCATCCGCGTCGGGATGGCCGTGCACCGTCACCAGCGCGCTGCCGGCGATCGTGAGGTCGGCCTCCTCGACTGGGCGCGATGTCCGCGTTGGCGCTGCCGCGGATGCGGGCGCGCACGTGCTCCGCCGCCAGGGCGCGGAGATCGGCGCGGCCGGAGCCGGCGACTCCAGCGACAGGTCCCGCACCCTGCCTTGAGCCTCGGCCCTGGCCGCTGCCGCGGATCTCGATTGCGAGCGCGTCCTGCTCGAGGCCCGAGAGGTTGAGCGAGCCGCGCCGTTGAGCCGCCAGGCGGTGGGCGGCGGCCCCGCAGCCGCACGGTGAGCCGGCCGCCGGGCAGCAATGGAAGCCGCCATCCGCGACGAGCCGGCCGTCCACGAGACCGTATGTGGCGGATGAGCGTCGGCATCGCCGTTGACGCTCGGCCTCGGCGACTGGCGCCGGGCGATAGAGACACGGTGGCGGGAAGATCGATCTCCACCGTTCCGCCGCCGGGCCAAGGCAGCGTCCGTCGTCTCGGTCGGACCGCTCGACGCCGTGCCGTGGCCGACAAAGCGCGTCGCCGCGCAAGCGATGCCGCGCATCGCCCAGCGCGGACCGCCGATGTCGAGGAGTTCCGTATCGCCGATCCAGACGGCGATGGCGAAGGAGATTGCCGAGACCGCGAAGGCGGCCGCCGCGATCGTGGCCAGTCGTCGGCTCATGGGAGATCTCTCGGGTCAGACCGCATCGGAGGCCGGCTTCAGCAGGTGGTAGTGCAGCCGCGCGTAGCGGCCGAGCAGCTTCATGGCGAGGCCGAGCGCCAGCAGCAGCAGCGCGCCGCCGCCGATGCTGCCGCTCAGGAGCCCGAGCCCGGCGAAGCCCCCGCGCCAGCGCTCCCGCGAGGGAATGGAAATGCAGTATGCTCACCAGCAGCCCCGCGCCCACCGCGGCGACCACCGCCAGCACCGCGGCGAAGATCGCGGTCAGCATCGCCATCAGCAGCAGCAATGGCAGCAGGAACAGCAGATCCACCGCCGCGAGTCCGGCGAGCGCCAGCAGCGCCGCGGCGAAATTGCCGAAGCTGCGATGGCTCTCCCAGCGCCTGAGCCCGCTTTCGGCGCGCAGCTCGCGGGCGAGACGGCGGGGATCGCCGAGCGCGCTCGCGACATCTTCCTCGCCCCGTCCGCTGGCGCGCGCCTCGTCGAAATAGGCGGCGTAGTCGGCGAGGATGTCCTCGATCTCCGAAGCCGGCATCCCCGCGAGCCCCTGCCGGAGCAGGCGCAAGAACATCTCCCGGTTCATTCGCGATCTCCCAGCAAGTCGCCGACGGCGGCGACGAAGCCGCGCCATTCCCGCTTCTGCGCCTGCAGCGCGGCGCGGCCCCGCGGCGTCAGGCGGTAGTATTTGCGCGGCGGACCGCTGCTGGATTCCACGAGATAGGTCTCCACCAGCCCGTCGTTCTGCATGCGGCGCATGAGCGGATAGATCGTTCCCTCTCCCATGCCCACGCTCGTCGCCAGCGTGCTGGCGATCTCGTAGGCGTAGCTCTCCCGCCGCGACAGCAGCGCCAGCACGCAGAGCTCCAGGGCCCCCTTCTTGAGCTGAATCTCGATCAACTCGGTCATGGGCTCCCGTGCGGCCAGCGCCAGCTACTATCTAACGCAAGGTACCTTGCATTGCAAGGTACTTGTTCGCGAGCGCTCTCCGGCGGGCGGTCATAAGGCTCAGAACTGGCCCTGCTTGATGCGGAAGATGTCGGGGTTCTGGGGATCCTCGGAATAGACGACGCGGCCGAAGGGGATCCGTGGCGACAGCTTGTCCTCGGCGCTCTTCTGCGGCGGCCAGGGCACCAGCCCGTACTGCAGCTGCACCAGCCGCCCCTTCTCGTCGAGGCCCTGGAACAGCAGGTTGATGTCGCCGGGCATCTGGCTATTGACCACGCGGCCCGCCTCCGGGAAGGGCTGGGCGAGGAAGTAGCTCTGCAGCAGCTTGGCGCCGGACAGCACGTTGGTGGCGTTGGGCGCGGTGTCGCTGACCCCGGCGCCCCAGGACACCACTACCTGGAAGAGGCGCTTGCGCGAATATCCGAGCGTGTAGGCGATCTTGACCTTGCCCACCTCCGGCAGCACGTCCTGGGCGGTGATCACCAGCACCGTCGTGAGCTCGGTGGGATTGGTCTCCCGGGTGATTGCGCTCTCCTTGACGTTGAAGTCGATCTGGATCGCGCGGCGCACCTCGGCCTCGGACATGCCGAACTTGGCGGAGCGGAATCCCTCGACCTGATAAGGCTTGGGCGCGGCGGCGCCGGGAGTGGGCGGCGCCGGCGTCTGCGCGGCCGCCGAGGTCGCGAGCGCCGCCGAGAGCGCCAGCGCCACGAGCGCGATCCGCCGCCTCACGGGCCGCCCCGGTGCTCGGCGGCGATCCGCGCCAGGCGCTCCCAGGCGCCGAGCGACAGCAGATGGGCGTAGACGAGGGCGATCCAGCCCTTCGCCCGCCATTCCCGGAAGGTCTCCGCCGGCAGCTGGTTGAACTTCTCCTCGTCGATCATCTTGAAGCCGCGCAGCTGTACCGTGTCGCCGGGCGATACCTGGATGCGAGCGTCGCGCAAGGCCAGGAACTCCACCTGCAGGAGCGCGCGCGTGAACTCGCGGCTCTGCTCGATCTCGCGCTCGTAGGCGAGGCAGAGCTCCATCGCCTTCTGCGCGATGGCGGTGGGCTTGCCGTCCCGGAACAGCGGATTGCCGCCGCCGATCTCCAGCAGGTCGGAGGCGGCATCGATGCAGAGCACGAGATCGCTCCCGGCCTGCTGCCGCGCCAGCAGGAAGGGATAGCGGCGGACATGGGCAGGGACATAGCAGCCCGTCCGCCAGCTCCCGTCCGCCTCTACGAAGAGGTTGGCGGCATCGCGGATCCCCACCACCGCCACCGGCATCGGCAGGGGCTCGTCGGTGAAGACGATCGGATAGTCGCGCTGAGCGTGGAAGAACTCCGCCGTGGTAAGCGGGATCGCATTGATCTCGCGGGCGAAGCCATAGCCGCCTTGGGAGCGCAGCGAGACGGTGCCGTGCCGCTGCGCCTCCAGCGCGATCGGCCGGTAATAAAAGAGCGGGAGTGCCCCTGGCGCGCGCGGAGCGGGTTGCTTGGCCATGCCCCATCTTCCCCGATGCGCGCCGCCCCGCCAAGCCTGGAGCCGGTTCCGGTCAAATCGGGCACCGGGGCGGTCAGGGACCGAATATGCCGCGCCCGGCCATCAGTCCGCCGATCAGCAGCACCAGGAAGATCACGATGAAGATGAAGAACAGGATGCGGGCGATATCCGCCGCCGCCATGGAGATGCCGGTGAACCCGAACAGCGCTGTGACCAGCGAGATGACGAGAAAGATGAGTGCCCATCTGAGCATGGCGATCTCCTCCGGCAGCGCCGTCCAATCCCGGACCCGGCGCTGTCCTAATGAACGCTGAACCGCCGATTGCGTTCCCTGACCTTGGTTCAGCGGCGCGGGAGCCCCCCGCCTGTCGCCTCCCGCGACGACCGACTAGACTGGTGGTCCATGGTCGCTCCCGATACCCGCACGGTGGTGGACTGGCTCGTCGATGGCGCTCGCTCGGCGATCGAGCCGACGGAGGTGCTGGCGGAGGTGTCCGCCCGCCTGGTGCGATGCGGCATCCCGCTTTGGCGGGTTGCCGTCTTCGTGCGCACGCTCCATCCCGGCATGTTCGGCCGCCGCTTCCTGTGGCGCCCGGATTCCGCGGTGGAAAGCTCGGCGCTTTCCTTTGCCGGTCTTGATTCCGAGAACTTTCTCGTGAGCCCGGTCAAGCGCGTCTATGACACTGGCATCGCGATCCGGCGCCGGCTCTGCGATCCCGATTGTCCCGACGACTTTCCGTTCCTGGCCGAGATCCGCGCCGAGGGCGTCACCGACTATCTGGCGGAGCCCCTGGTCTTCACCGACGGCGAGCTGCAGGTCGTAACCATGACCACCCGGCAGGCCGGCGGCTTCACCGACGGCGAGATCGCGGGGATCGGGGCCATCATCGCGCCGCTCGCCCGGGTGACCGAGATCCGTGCCTTCCGGCGCACCGCGCGCAATCTCCTCGACACCTATGTCGGCCACAACGCCGGCGGACGCATCCTCGCCGGCCAGATCCGTCGCGGCCACACCGAGGCGATCCATGCCGCGATCTGGCTCTCGGACATGCGGGGCTTTACCACCCTGGCCGATCGCGTGGCGCCCGAAGCCCTGATCGCTCTCCTCAACCGCTATTTCGACTGCCAGGTCCCGGCGATCCTCGAGCACGGCGGCGAGGTGATGAAGTTCATGGGCGACGGCCTCCTCGCCATCTTTCCCATCGACGGCGCCGCGCCCGAAGGCGTGTGCGCCGGCGCCCTGGCGGCGGCGCTCGAGGCGCGGGCGGCGGTCGCGGCGATGGATGGCACCGAAAACGGCGACCGTCTCCGCTTCGGTCTCGCGCTCCACCTCGGCGAGGTGCTCTACGGCAACATTGGCGGCGGCAACCGGCTGGACTTCACCTGCATCGGACCGGCGGTCAATCTGGCCGCGCGGCTGGAGAAGCTCGCCGGCCGCCTCGGCCGCACCATTCTGGCATCCAGCGATTTCGCGAGGCTATGCGGCCCCGGCCTGGCGCCGGTGGGCGAGTTCACGCTCGCGGGCTTCGCCGCCACCCAGACGGTGTTCGGGCGCGCCGACGAATCGCGGTGAGGGTCGCAGTCGGGGTGGACGCAACCCACGCATCCGGCCCTCCGGCTTGACAGGACCCGCCTCGCTCCGCACCGTCGCCGCAGAGGCGCAAGCGAGGAAGGACCACCATGGCACTCACGCTCTACTACATGTCCGGCTCACCCTATGCGTGGCGGGTGTGGCTCGCGCTCGAGCACAAGAGCATGCCCTATGAGCTGAAAACCCTCTCCTACGATGCCGGCGACTTCAAGAAGCCGGAATTCGCCAACCTGACGCCGCGCCGCAAGGTGCCGGTCATCGTCGACGACGGCTTCGTGCTCTCGGAGTCCGCGGCGATCCTGGAGTATCTCGAGGAAAAGCAGCCGGCGCCGCCACTCTTTTCTGGCCACATCCGCCAGCGCGCGGTGCAGCGGCGCCTGGTGCGGGAGGCGGACGCCTATGTCTCCAGCGCCCTCGAGGAGCTCGCGGAGGCCGTCATGTTCACGAAGCCCGAGAGCCGCTCGCCGGAGCGGATCGCCGCCGCCGCCGCCGACATCAAGCAGGAGCTGGCGCTCTGGGAGCCGGCGATATCAGGCGACTACCTGACCGGCGCCCTCTCCGCCGTCGACCTCACGCTCTTTCCCCAGCTCGCCCTCATCCGGCGCCTCGGCGAGCGCAATCCCGGCCTGCTGCCGGCGGACCTGATCGGGCCCCGCATGGCCGGCTGGCTTGCCCGCATGGACATGCTTCCCATCGTTCGCAAGACCTGGCCGCCGCACTGGAAAGCCTGAACGGCGGCCCTGGCCGCGCCGCCGGCGGAAGCGATTCGCACGCAGGCCGGTCCCACCCGCCGTGGTTAATCGTGGGCAGCACCTGACCCTTTCCGGTCTGGCGCGTGGGACGCGACGCGGATTGCGCCTGGAGGGGGAGCACGGTAGGATTCATAGAATTAATAAGTGAGGCGGCACCGGCTGGCTCGGGAGAGCGCATGTCCGGCAGCCAGCTCACCAACAGCAGCAAGGGGGAACGCACATGGTAGCAGCCGCGCAAGCGAGGGGCGGGCATCCGGAAGGGATCAATCTGCCCTTCATCATCGGCGCCTCGTCGGTCGGCACGCTCATCGAGTGGTACGACTTCTACCTCTACGGCGTCCTGGCGCTGTTCTTCAGCAAGCATTTCTTCTCGCCGCAAATGAGCCCGTCGCTGGCACTCATCGCCAGCCTCTTCGTGTTCTGGACCGGGTTCCTGGTGCGGCCTTTCGGCGCCATCGTCTTCGGCCATCTCGGCGACCTCATCGGCCGCAAGTTCACGTTCATGCTGACCCTGCTGATGATGGGCGCGCTCGACCTTCGTCGTGGGCCTGCTGCCGGGGTATGACTCGATCGGCGCGCTGGCGCCGATCCTGCTGGTCGCCATGCGCGTGCTGCAGGGCCTGGCGCTCGGCGGCGAGTACGGCGGTGCGGCGACCTATATCGCCGAGCACTCGCCCGATAAGCAGCGTGGCTTCTACACCTCGTGGATCCAGACCACGGCGACCATGGGCATCGTGCTCGCGCTGCTGGTGATCCTCGTCTGCCGGCTCGGCTCTCGGCGACCAGGCGTTCGGCGATTGGGGCTGGCGCGTGCCGTTCCTGATCTCGGCGGTCCTCGTCGTGCTGTCGATCTACATCCGCCTCAAGCTCGCGGAATCGCCGCTCTATGCGCGGCTCAAGCAGCAGGGCAAATCCTCCGCCAATCCCGCGCTGGAGAGCTTCGGCAGCGGCAAGAACTGGGGGCTCATCCTGCTCGCGCTCTTCGGCGCCACCGCGCCGGAAGGCGTGGTCTGGTACACCGGCCAGTTCTACGCGCTCTTCTACATGACCACGGTGCTGAAGATCGACTACGTCACGGTCTACATCATTCTGATGATCGCGCTGACCGGCGGCCGCGCCCTTCTTCATCGTCTTCGGCGCGCTCTCCGACCGGATCGGCCGTCGCAACATCATGACCGCTGGGCTTCGCGCTCGCCGTGGTCACGCTATTGGCCGGTCTTCACCTGGCTCGGAACCTTCAAGGACAATCCCGGTCATCCTGACGATCCTGGTCTTCTACCTGGTGATCCTCGTCACCATGGTGTACGGCCCGATCGCGGCCTTCCTGGTGGAGTTGTTCCCGGCCCGTATCCGCTACACGTCCATGTCGCTGCCCTACCATATCGGCAACGGCGTGTTCGGCGGGCTGGTTCCGTTCGCCGGCGCCTCGATCGCGGCGATGACCGGGGTCGCGCTGACCGGGCTGCTCTATCCCATGGGCATCGCGGCTCTCGGCGTGGTCGTCAGCCTCGCCGGCATCAAGAGCCAGACCCACCACATCAAGATCTGGGACGAGGTCGGCGGCGGCGCGCCGCCGCTGGTCGCGGACCAGCCGTAAGAAGAAACGCCTAGAAGAAGAAGAGGCCCGGCAAAACCCGGGCCTCTTTTTTTGCGTGTTACGAAGGATGAGCAACGAAGAAAGTTTCACCACGAAGACACGGAGGTCACGGAGCAAGCAATGTGCGCAAAGCGTCAAATATCCTCCGTGCTCTCCGTGTCTCCGTGGTGAAGCTACTGTTTCTCTTTTCTTGTAACCGCCATTCCGTTCACGTCTTGTGGATCGGGTCGATCCACTTGACCGTCTCGGGCTTCTCCACCGGCTCGATGTCGAGATTGACCACCACCGCCTCGTTGTCGCTGCGCACCAGCACGCATTCCAGCGTCTCGTCGGTCGACGGCGTTGATCTCCTGGTGCGGCACGTAGGGCGGCACGTAGATGAAATCGCCGGGGCCGGCCTCGGCGATGAATTCGAGCTGCTCGCCCCAGCGCATGCGGGCGCTTGCCCTTCACCACATAGATCACGCTCTCCAGCGCGCCGTGATGATGGGCGCCGGTCTTGGCGTTCGGCGTGGATGTGTGACCGTGCCGGCCCAGATCTTCTGCGCGCCGACGCGGGCGAAGTTGATCGCCGCGGCGCGGTTCATGCCCGGCGTCTGCGGCGGTGTTGGTGTCGAGGGAATTGCCGGGGATGACCCTGACGCCATCGTTGCGCCAATTGGTGTGCGGCTCATCCATGCATGCGTCTCCTTGCTGTCGCGGTATCTGACTTAGGCGGGATGGCTGATCGCGGCAAGCCCGTTGTCGAAGCCGCATTGCTGCCATTCGTCGCGGACCGTCGGCATCGGTCTCCGCCGGCAGATGGGCGGCGCGCGCCGCCTCGAATTCCACCGGCGCCGCCCAGCCGCAGCAGCGCCCAGACCGCCATCGCCCGCACCAGCGGCGAGGGATCGGCGAGCAGCGCCGTCGCACCGCCGGCAGCAAGCCGCGCATCGCCGCTGTTGCCGATGGCGATCAGCACGTTGCGCACGAAGCGGTCGCGGCCGATGCGCTTGATCGGCGAGCCGGCGAACAGCGCGCGGAAGCCGGCATCGTCGAGCGCCGGCGAGCTCGGCGAGCTCCGGCGCCGCGAGCTCGGCGCGCGGCGCGAGACCGGTCTCGCGCGCGGCGCTGCGCGAATTTGTTCCAGGGGCAGACGGCGAGGCAATCGTCGCAGCCATAGATGCGGTTGCCGATCAGCGGCCGCAGCTCGCGCGGCGATCTGGCCCTTGTGCTCGATGGTGAGATAGGAGATGCAGCGCCGCGCATCGAGCCGATAGGGCGCGGGAAAGGCCTGGGTCGGGCAGACATCGAGGCAGCGCGCGGCAGGCGCCGCAATGATCGGCTCTCGGCCGCATCGGGCGGCAGCTCGAGCGCGAGATAGATCTCGCCGAGGAACAGCCAGGAGCCGAAGCCGCGCGAGACCAGGTTGGTGTGCTTGCCCTGCCAGCCGATGCCGGCCGCGTCGCGCCAGCGGCTTTTCCATCACCGGCGCGGTGTCGACGAAGACCTTGAGCTCGCCGGCGCCAGCGTCTCGGCGATGAAGCGCGCCGAGCGCCTTCAGCTGCGCTCTTCAGGACGTCGTGATAGTCGCGGCCGCGGGCATAGACCGAGATCGTCGCCGCGCTCGCGCTGCGGCGAGCGTCGCCAGCGGATCGCTCGCCGGGCGCGTAGTTCAGGCCGAGCACGACGACGCTGCGTGCCTCGGGCCAGAGCGCCGCGGGGTCGCCGCGCTCGTCGGCGCGCGCCGCGAGCCAGCCCATGTCGCCGTGATAGCCGCGCGCCGAGGAAGGCCGCGAGATCGCGCGCGCGCCTCGGCGCCGAGTCGGCGCGGCGCGAAGCCGACCGCGTCGAAGCCCGAGCGCGAGCGCCTCGTCGCGGATCGCCGTTTGGCGATCGGCGGCGTCATCTCATCCGCGGCCGCGATAGGGCGCGACGCCCTGGTCGGGCAGCCACAGGCCCTCGGGCGGCGCGCCGGTCTGGTAGAAGACGTCGATCGGCATGCCGCCGCGCGGATACCAGTAGCCGCCGATGCGCAGCCAGCGCGGCGCCGAGCGCGTCGATCAGCGCGCTTGCGCGATCGTCAGCGTGCAGTCCTCGTGGAAGGCGCCGTGATTGCGGAACGAGCCGAGATAGAGCTTCAGCGACTTGCTCTCGACGAGCCAGCGCCGCGGCACGTAGTCGATGACGAGATGGGCGAAATCCGGCTGGCCGGTGACCGGGCAGAGCGCGGTGAATTCCGGCGCGGTGAAGCGCACGAGATAGTGTCGCGCCGGGATGCGGATTGGGCACGCGCTCCAGCACCGCCTCCTCGGGCGAGGCGGGCAGCGGCGCCTGCGTGGCCGAGCTGGTGTCAGGATCGCGCTAGGCATTGGGATCCTGTCTTGGCCATCGAGTCGCTCTCACGTCGTGCCGGCGATGTGCGGCTCCGACGTCGCCCGGTCGCGTTGGCCGGCGACGAGCGGCCTGCGGCGAAGATCGGCCGCACAGCGCCGCAGCCGCGCTTGCGTCGATCGCGCGCGCGCAGGCCCGCCATCAGCTCGCTGATAGTAGCGCAGATTGTGCTAGGTCAACAGCATGGCGCCGAGGATCTCGCTCGCTCGCGCCAGATGATGGAGATAGGCGCGGCGAGTAGCTGCGTGCAGGCCGGGCAGGCGCAGTCGGCGTCGAGCGGCCGCGGATCGTCGGCGTGGCGCGCATTGCGCAGATTGACCGTGCCGCGCCGGGTGAAGGCCTGGCGCGGTGCGGCCGGAGCGCGTCGGCAGCACGCAGTCGAACATGTCGATGCCGCGCGCGACCGCGCCGACGATGTCCGCGGGCTTGCCGACGCCCATGAGATAGCGCGGCCGGTCCGCCGGCAGCGCCGGCACGGTCGCGTCGAGCACGCGGAACATCGTCTCCTGGCCCTCGCCGACCGCGAGCCCGCCGACCGCATAGCCGTCGAAGCCGATCGCGGCGCAGCGCCGCGGCCGAGCGCCGGCGCAGATCGCGGATAGACGCCGCCCTGCACGATGCCGAAGAGGCCGTAGCCCGGCGCGCGCCGGAACGCGCGCTTGCGAGCGCTCGGCCCAGCGCATCGACAGCTCCATCGAGTTGCCGCGCCTCCTCCGGCGTCGCGGGGAAGGGCGTGCATTCGTCGAAGCGCCATGGTGATGTCGGCGTCGAGCAGATGCTGGATCTCGATCGAGCGCTCGGGCGTCAGCTCGATAGCGCGTGCCGTCGAGATGCGAGCGGAAGGTGACGCCCGTCTCGCCGATCTTGCGCAGCTTCGCCAGCGACATCACCTGGAAGCCGCCGGAATCGGTGAGGATCGGCCCCGGCCAGTTCATGAAGCGGTGCAGGCCGCCGAGCGCGGCCGATGCGCTCGGCGCCCGGCCGCAGCATCAGGTGATAGGTGTTGGCGAGGATGATCTCGGCGCCGGTCGCCGCGACCTCCTCGGGCCGCATCGCCTTGACCGTGGCGGCGGTGCCGACCGGCATGAAGGCCGGCGTCTCGACGATGCCATGCGCGGTCGCGAGCCGGCCCGCGCCGCGCCGCGCCGTCGCGGCGCCAGCGACCGTGAATGCCGTCGCTCACGTCGCGCGCTCCGGCTCCAGCAGGCAGGCATCGCCGTAGGAGAAGAAGCGATAGCCGCGCGGCGATCGCATGGGCATAGGCCGCTTCATGCGCTCGAGCCCGGCGAAGGCGGCGACCAGCATGAACAGGGTCGAGCGCGGCAGATGGAAATTGGTCAGCAGCAGCGTCGACCGCGCGGAAGCGATAGCCGGGCGTGATGAAGAGCGCGGTCTCGCCGGCGAAGGGCGCGACGCGGCCGTCGTCGTCGGCGGCGCTCTCCAGCAGGCGCAGGCTGGTGGTGCCGACGGCGACGATGCGGCCGCCCTCGGCGCGCGCGCGCGTTGAGGCGCGCCGGCGGTCTCGGCGTCGATGAAGCCGCGTCTCGCTGTGCATGCACGTGATCCGCTGGTGTCCTCGACCTTCACCGGCAGGAAGGTGCCGGCGCCGACATGCAGCGTCAGCGGTCACATGCTCGATCCCGGCGCGCGTCGAGCGCCGCCAGCAGCGGCCGGCGTGAAATGCAGCCCGGCGGTCGGCGCGGCGACCGCGCCGTCGCTGCGCGCGCGAAGATGGTCTGGTAGTCGCGCGCGGTCGCGCGCATCGCCGCCCGGCGGCCGCTTGATATAGGGCGGCAGCGGCATGCTGGCCGTGGCGCGTCGAGCGCGCGCGCGGAACTCGGCGCCGGCAGCGCGAAGCGCAGCGTCACCTCGCCCGCCGCGTCTTTCGCCGTCGACCTCGGCCGCGAAATCCTCGGCGAAGACCAGGCGGTCGCCGGGCTGCAGGCGCTTCGCGCCCTTGGCGAAGGCGCGCCAGACGCCCTGGCCCAGATCGCGATGCAGCGTCACCTCGATCGTGGCGGCGCCGCGCCGGCCGAGCAGCCGCGCCGGGATGACGCGGGTGTCGTTGAACACCAGCAGATCGCCGCGCCGCAGCAGCTTCGGCAGATCGGCGATGTGGCGGTCGTGCGAGCGCGTCGCCGACCACCAGCAGCCGCGCCGCATCGCGCGGCTCGGCCGGATGGTCGGCGATCAGCTCGCGCGGCAGCTCGAAATCGAAGTCATCGACCCGCATGGAGGCAGCCCATACCCCGGATTCCCGGCGCTGGGAAGCGGGACGGTTTTTCGCTGGGGAGTGAGCCTTGCCGTCTCAGCTCGTCATGGCCGGCCTTGTGCCGGGCATCCACGTCTTGAAACCGCGAAATTCGTGGATGGCCGGGTCAAGCCCGGCCATGACGAATGATTGAATTCGGGGAAAACGTTACCCGGGCCTTCAGGGTTGGTGTCGCGGCTGAGGGCCCGGGAAAACAGCGGCGCGCGTCAGCGCGCCGGCTCGAGGCCGCGGGCGTGCTGGAGGTCGACGTCGACGAGGTCGAGGTTGCCGAGATCGGTGCCGCGGAAGTCGGCGTGATCGAGCTTGGCGCCGGCGAGGAGAGCGCCGTCGAGCTTGGAGCCGAGGAGCTTGGCGCCGGCGAGGCTGGCGCGGATGCTGATGTTGTCGGCGCCGACCTGCTCCAGCGGGCCCAGATTGGCGTCCACCAGGATTGCGTAGTCGAGATGGGCGTGATCGAGGGTGGCGCCGCGGAGATCGGCGCCGGTGAGATTGGCCTCGCGGAGGTCCGCGAGCGTCAGATCGGCGGCGGCAAGCGTGGCGCCGGAGAGATTGGCCCGGCGCAGCACCGCGTGACGCAGCACCGCCATGGCGAGGTTGACGTTCTGCAGGTCCTGGCCGCTCAGATCGGTGTCGCTGAAGACGCCGCGCTTGCCGCGGCGACCGTCGCTCACCACCCACTGGGTGTGCTGCCAGAGCTCGGCGAGGAGCTGCTCGCTGGAGAGCTTGCGGATCGTGGGCCCGCGCACGTGATCGCGGCCTTGCGCCGCCTGCATGGTATGCGGCGTGACGATGGCGCCGGTCATGTCGGCGCCCGCCACGTCGGCGTTGCGCATGTTGGCGTCGGTGAGGATGGCGCCGCGCAGGATCGCCTGGCTGAGCTTTGGCGCCGCGGAGATCGGCGCCCTCGAGCACCGCGCCGGTGAGGTTGGTGCAGCGCAGGTCGGCGGCGGTGAGGTCCGCCTGGGTCAGATTGGCGTCGCTGAAATCGGCGTTGGCGATGGTGGCGCCGGTGAACTGCGCGTAGGAGAAGTCGGCGCCGCGGGCGCGGGCGGAGCTCAGATCGGCGGGGCGGGTCTCGAAGCCGTCGGTGCGGCCGCTGTCGTCGCCGCGGCTCAAGGCGATGGCGCCCTCGGCGAGGTTCGCCTCGACGAGTCGCGCGCGCTCGAGCTGGGTCCCCCAGAGCCGCGCGCCGCGCAGATCCGCCTTGGAGAGGTCGGCGCCGTTGAGGCTGGCAAGGCGGAGATCCGCCATGAAGAGGTTGGCGCCGGCGAAGCTTGCGCCGTCGAGCTTGCAGCTCTGCAGGTCAACGCCGGTGAGGTCGGCGCCGGAGAGGTCCTGGCCGCTCAAATCGAGACCGGAAAGGTCGCACCACTGCAGCGCCGCCACCCGGCCGCGCCAGCGGCCCTCGACATAGCGCTTGTGATGCTGCAGCACCTTCGCGAGATCCGCGATCCGGGAGCCGCCGCCGCGTGGATTTGCTGGTCTCTTTGGTGGCTTCGCGCATGCCTGCATGGTGGCGCTCAAGGGGTTAACAAGAGTTTGCCAGGATAGCGGCCAAGCGCCTTATGTCGTTCGACATTTTAGGCGTTGTCTTGGTTTCCGGCGCAACCCCCGCGTTCGCGGAACGGCGAGAGAATACCTAGCGGTTGGAGCGCGCTGGCGTCCCTTGTCTTCGAATGCGGGAGCCTGCAGCGGCTGGATCTCGGCGGCGGCGACCAACATCCCTTGATCGGGCGGGCGGCACCCGGCCGAAGGACGCAAGATGTTCACTCCGCGCGGGCTCGCCCTCACTCGAAAGCACCGTGACTCCGCTGCCACGCAAGCGCGCAATCGCGCGCGACCGGCCGCCGCGCCATTGCATTTGCGCGGGCGCCGGATATAGCTACTGCGGTTGCCGTTATGCTCAAGCGATCTCAAACGAAGGAGGCGCCGTTGCGCGTTTCTGTTTCTCTGCTCGCGGGTTTCATGCTTCTGGCACCGGTGGCGGCGCAGGCGAGCCCTGCCGGCCTTGATGCGCTGGCGGGACAGGGCACCTCCGCCATCACCGAGGTCGCCGTGAAATGCGGACCGCATGCCCATTACGTGAAGGGGCATCGCGACAAGAACCATCACTACGTCAAGGGCCGCTGCGTAAAGAACCACCGCTAAGCAGCTGACGGCTTCGTCCCGCGAGGGCGCGGCGAATGTGCCGCGCCCGAGCCGTTGCGCGCTCTATTTCAGGGTCGCGATGTAAGCGGCGAGGTCGCGGATCTCTCCCGGCTGCAAGCTGATCGGCGACATCGCGTGGCCGTGACTGATGGCATCGGCGAGGCGCGTCTCGTTCCAGCCGCCCCTCCGAGACAGCTTGTAGAAGGAGGGGGCGGAGGTCGTCCCCGTGAGGTGGCAGGCGTGGCAGCTGCGGTCCGCGATGGCGTGGCCGTGCTCGACCGCAGGGTCCGGCGAATGGAAAACCCGGGGACAGGTCTCGCCGGCACGCGTCGGCCGCCAAGTGGCGCAGGTCTCGACCTGGTATAGATAGCCCGCGACGTTGTCGTCCCGGATCAGCGGCCGGGTCTTGAAGTCGGGATCGTTGATCAGCTCGTGGAGCCGTGTCGCCTCTTCGGGCCCGAGCCCGGCGATCGCCGTGCTCTCCCTGGCGATGCCGTAGGTCTCCTTGAGATAGCCGTAGTCGCCGTCGGTGAGGCCGGCGGTAGCGGCGCTGGCGATCGCCGCCGTGATGAAGAGCGGCGCCAGAAGGAACGAGCCTCGCATGGGCGGACCCTCGCTGTGGTGACACGGAAATGACGCCGTCAATTCTCCGCGCCGAAAGGCGCCGCGCCCTGATCTGAATCAAACGCGTCAGGCAGTGGTCCTTTATTCTATTGTTTGTACCCCGGCGGCGCGGCTGCCGCATCAGGGAGACGGACCGATGCCGAGCCCGACGCCTGCCACCCTCCTGCGCATCTTCCTCGGCGCCGACGATACCTTTGCCGGCGAAGGGCGCGGCGAGCAGCCGCTTTACGAGGCGATCGCGCTCAGGGCGCGAGAGCAGGGGCTCGACGGCCTCACGGTCTCCCGCGGCATCCTCGGCTTCGGCCCGGAGAGCCGGCGCGAGAAGATCCTGCTGCGCCATTCCGTGGATCTGCCGATCGTGGTCGAGATCATCGACAGCAAGGAGAAGATCGCGGCCTTCCTCCCGCTTCTCGACGACATGATCGGCAGCGGCGTCGCGGTCATCGAGCAGGTCAAGGCGGTCCGCTATCGGTCGCGGGAGCGCGGATAGAGGGCCCGCTGACCCTCCGCGTCCAGTTGCGCTATCATCGGGCCGACCCCTCTTGCCGGAGGAAATGCCCGATGACCGCCAAATCCCGCTCGATCGCCGCCGCGCCCCAGGAATGGCGCCCGAATTCCCTTCGCGCCTCGGTCGGCGAGGCGGAGTGGCAGGCCCGCGTGGACCTCGCCGGCTGCTACCGGCTCTGCGACCTCTACGGCATGTCGGACCTGATCTACACCCACATCTCCGCCCGCGTCCCCGGCGAGCCGCGGCAATTTCCTGATCAACCCGCACGGTCTGCTGTTCGACGAGGTGACGGCCTCCTCGCTGATGAAGGTCGATCTCGACGGCACCGTGCTCTACCGGCCCGAGGGCGAGTACGGGCTGCATCAGGCGGGCTACGTCATCCACAGCGCGCTCTATCGGGCGCGGGCGGACATCAACGCCGCCATGCACACCCACACCATCGCGGGGATGGCGGTCTCGTCGCTGAAATGCGGCCTCACGCCGCTGACCCAGACGGCGACGCGCTTCCACGGCCGCATCGCCTATCACGATTTCAACGGGCCCGAGCGCGATCCCGGCGAGCGGGACGCTCTCGCCCGCGATCTCGGATCCCTCAACTACATGATCCTTCGCAATCACGGCCTGCTGACCGTGGGCGCCACCGTCGCCGAGGCCTTCACCGCCATGTACGGGCTCGAGCGCGCCTGCCAGGCGCAGGCGATGGCGATGGCCTGCAACACGCCGCTCAACGAGATGCCGGCGGAGATCGTCGGCAAATCCACCGCCATGTATGACCCCGCGGTCATCCGCCGCTATGGCCTCCTGGAATGGCCGGGCCTGCTGCGCAAGCTCGACAAGAAAGATCCCTCGTTCCGGGAGTGAGGGTCTCGGCGATGACCGACCGAGATCTGCATTGGCCGGCGATGCCGCTCGCCGCCTGGGAGCCGACCCGGGCAACGCTCCATATGTGGACGCAGATCGTCGGCAAGATCCGCCTGGCGCTCGCACCCTATGTGAACCATTGCTGGCAAGTCCCGTTCTATGTGAGCGCGCGGGGCCTGACGACGGCGCCGATGCCCTATGACGGCGAGAGCGTCGAGATCCTGTTCGATTTCCTGGCCCATGAGCTGGTCATCGAGAAGAGCGACGGCGCGGTCAGGCGGCTGTCCCTCGCGCCGAGGTCGGTCGCCGACTTTTATTCGGAGGTGATGGCGACGCTCCGCTCCCTCGACATCGCGGTGAAGATCTGGACGATGCCGGTGGAGATTCCGGATCCGATCCGGTTCGAGCAGGATCGTACCCACGCGTCCTACGATCGCGGACTCCGTCGGCCGGTTCTGGCGCGCGCTCGCCTCGGTGGACGCGGTGCTGAAGGAGTTCCGCGGCAGCTTCATCGGCAAGTGCAGCCCGGTGCATTTCTTCTGGGGCAGCTTCGATCTCGCGGTCACCCGCTTCTCCGGCCGCCGCGCGCCGCGATCTCCCCGGCGCCGATCGGATCACGCGGGAAGCCTATTCCCACGAGGTGAGCAGCGTCGGCTGGTGGCCGGGGGACGGCGCCATGGACGGCCCGGCGTTCTATGCCTATGCCTCGCCGGAGCCGGCCGGCTTTTCCGCCGCGCCGGTGCGCCCGGCGGGCGCCGCCTACGATCCGAGCGTCTCGCAGTTCCGCCTGAGCTACGACGTCGTGCGGCAGGCCGCCTCGCCGCGCGAGGCCATCCTCGATTTCTGCCAGAGCACCTACGAGGCGGCGGCGATCCACGGCAATTGGCCTCGGGCAGAGTTGGAACGCGCCGCCGAGCCTCGATGAGGCTGGCGTCCCTCGCGCGCAGACGCATCGCGATCGCTCTGCTCGGACTGCTGGGTATCGTCCTGCTGATCGCCGGTTCCGCGATCGGCATCGTCGCCGTCATCGGCATTAAGCCGGCGGTCGAGCGCTACGTGACCTGGAAGCTCGACCGCCGGCTGGCGATCGGCAGCCTGCGGATCGGCTGGGGCGATCCCCTCTCGGTGGATTCCCGCGATCTCCGGCTCGCCAATGCTCCCTGGGGCAGCACGCCCGAGATGGTTCGCATCGCCAGCCTGTCGGCGCGGATCGAGTGGCGCTCGCTGTTCCGCGGCGTGCTGCGCTTCGACACGCTCGAGGTGGCGAAGCCGGAGATCGTCCTCGAGCGTAATCCCAGCGGCGTCGGCAACTGGCGCTTAAACCGCACCGAGTCAGTGGCGGACTATCTCGGGACCGCTCCGAAAAAGCGCACCGGATTCCCGACGCTGATCGATTTCCATCTGCGGGACGGCGGCGTGACCTATCGGACGTCCAGCGGCGCGCTGCTGCGGATCGACCTGCACGACCTCCGGATCGGCGCCGCCGGCGACGATACGCCGGCGAGCCTGGTCGTCGACGGCGCCTACAACGACACGCCGGTCCGCCTCACCGCCGAGACGCAATCCTTTGCGGTGCTGCGGAACGGATCGGTGCCGTTCGGCGCGAAGGTCTCGGCGGTGGCGCCGCCGGCCGGGATCGATTTCCAGGGCACGATGATGGCACCCCTCGATTTCGACGGCGTGCAGGGCGCGATGCAGATCGACGCGCGCGACCTCGGCGGCCTCCTGAATATCTTCGGCGCCGGCGTCCAGGCGGATTTCCCGGCGTCGCTCGCCGGCACCTTCACCAGATCGGGCGATCAGTGGCGGCTCGCCGATGCCAAGGGAAATCTGGCGGGGAGCACGGTCGCGGGCACGCTCACGCTCGCGGAAGGCGGCCGCGGCAAGCCCGACGATGTCGGCATCGACGCCGGCTTTGCCGAACTCGCCCTCGACCCGCTTCTCGGCGCCGGCGGCAAGGACAAGGCCGGCGCCAAGCCCGCCGACGACTACGGCGCGATGTCGCTCCAGGTGGATGCCCAGCGCGGCACGAACTTCGACGTGCATGTCGCCGCCAAACAGCTCGACTATCGCGGCGTGCGGCTCACCGATGTCGCGACGCAAGCCCGCTTGGTCTCCGGCGAGATCGCGGTCGACCGGCTGGCTTTCGCCTTCGCCGGCGGCACGGTCGATGCTTCGGGATCGGCGCAAAGCGCGGACAAGGGCGGCCATGTGGTGGCGAGCGCGGCGATGGCGGGCGCGGACAGCAGCCGGATCGTGGCGCTGCTGGGCGGTGGCGCCGGCCAGGTCGCCGGCAAGATCGATGGCCGCGCCGATCTCGACATGACCGGCGCCACCCTGCGGGACGCGCTCGGGGCCAGCCGCGGTCATGCGGTCCTGACGATGTCGGACGGCCGCATCGCCCGCGCCCTGCTCGAGAAGCTCTCCACCGATCTCCGCGCTCTCTTCCGGACCAACGAGAGCTCGGCACGGATCTCCTGTCTCATCGGCGTCGTCGATCTCAAGGACGGGCTCGGCACCCTCTCGCCGCTCCGGCTGCAGACGCCGGGGACCACGATTATCGGCGGCGGCCAGATCGACCTGCCCGACGGCCGCCTCGATCTCACCGTCAAGAGCGAGGCCGCCTCGACCGGCATCTTCGCGCTCGATATCCCGCTCCACATCAGCGGCGGCTTTTCCCATCTGAGCGTCGTACCGGCGGTGGGATCTTCCGCCGGCTGGCTCGACGCGCCCGGCAAGAGCGCGCCGGCACACGGTCTGCCGCCGGAGATGCAGCAGCTGGCCGACAGCCATCCCTGTCCGCGCTGACGCCTCAGTCGCCGCGCGAGTTGACCCAGGCGATCGCCTCGATCTCCACCAGCATCTCGGGCTCGGCGAGCCGCGTCTCGACGGTGGTGCGCGCCGGCGGGTCCCTGGCGAAGACCTTGGCGAACTCCTCGTTCATGATCTGGAAATGCGCCATGTTGGCGAGATAGACCGTGCATTTCAGGACGTCCGCCGGCGTGGCGCCGCCCTGCTTCAGCACCGAGACGACATTTCTCAGCGTCTGCACCGTCTGCCTGCGCACGTCGCCGATGCCGACGATCCTGCCGGTCTTGTCCCACGCCACCTGGCCCGCGGTGAAGACGAAGCCGCCGCCTTTCGCACCCGGCGAATAGGGATAGGTCGGGCGCGGCTGGAACAGCAGGTTGCGCGGACGCAGAACCTGTTTCGCCATCTTGCCTCCTGTCCGGCGAGGCGACCGCGGCGTCGTCACAGCAGATCCGCCACCGCGTCGCGGTACTGCTTCATCGCTGCCACATGCGCCTCGAATGTCCGGCCGGCGATGCGCGTGCGGTGGCCGCGGCCATAGGCGCTGTTTACGGTCGCGTGGGTGACGCCGGCGGATTTCCACCACTGGAATTCCTTGCGCCAGTCCTCGGGCCCGCCGGCGCCGGTGGAGACCCAGACCTCGATGCCGATGCTGTCGGGGTCGCGGCCTGCCTCAGCGGCGAAACGGCGGAGCTTGGCGAATTCCGCCGCTGCCTTGTCGCCGGCGGGATACGCCAGCATCATCCAGCCGTCGCCCCATTTGGCGATGCGCCGCAGCGTCACCTCCTCGTGCCCGCCGTACCAGATCGGCACCTTGCCGCCGGTCGGCCGCGGATTGATGCCGGCGTCCTCGATGGTGTGCCACTTGCCCTTGAAGGTGACGTGCGGCTCGGCCCAGAGCTTCTGCATCACCTGCACCTGCTCCTCCGAGCGCTTGCCGCGGTCGTGGAAATTCTCGTTGAGGCCGACGAATTCCACCTTGTTCCAGCCGACGCCGACGCCGAGCCGGAAGCGGTTCTGCGAAAGGACGGCGAGGGACGCCGCCTGCTTCGCCACCAGCACCGCCTGGCGCTGCGCCAGGATCAGCACCTCGGCGGCGAAGCCGATCTTGGCGGTGGCGCCGCTCAGGAATGCGAACAGCACGAAGGGATCGTGCATGAGATCCGCCGAGGTGTTGCGGTCGCCCCAGTCGGGCCGGCTCGCCACGTTGACGCCCAGCACATGGTCGGGCGCGCCGAGGTAGTCGAAGCCGTACTCCTCCGCGGCCTGGGCGAACGCTCGCACCGTGCCGGGATCGCCGCCGATATCGATCAACGGCAGAGTGACACCGAGCTGCATGAGACCTCCGTTTGTCGACAGGTGTGGATGGTGCGGATGGCATCTATAGCATGCTCGATCATGGTCTTCTGACTACGGCTCGGTTTTCGGCTGCGGAAAGTGGCGAGTCGAAGGGCGCACGAATCCCGGCATCCCTCCCTTGCTCCGACGCTCGCCTCGCGTCACGCTGACTCATCGCGTTTGTCGCGGAGGCCCGCCCGCATGACCGCTCCCACTCTCAATTTCTCCCGCGCGGAATATGCCGAGCGTCTGGCGAAGACGCGGGCGGCCATGGCGAAGCAGGGCGTCGAGCTGCTGATCGTCAGCGATCCCTCCAACATGGCCTGGCTCACGGGCTATGACGGCTGGTCCTTCTATGTGCACCAGGCGGTGGTGGTGCCGCCCGCGGGCGAGCCGGTCTGGTACGGCCGCGGCCAGGATGCGGCCGGCGCCAAGCGCACCGCCTATCTCGCTCCCGACAATATCGTGGGCTATCCCGACCACTACGTGCAGTCGACCGAGCGGCATCCGATGGATCTGCTGGCGAAGCTCATCGACGATCGCGGCTGGGGCCGGCTCCGGATCGGCGTCGAGATGGACAATTACTGGTTCTCGGCGGCGGCCTACGCATCGCTGACGCGAAATCTTCCGAACGCGCGGTTCTCCGACACCACGGGCCTCGTCAACTGGCAGCGCGCGGTGAAGAGCGCGACCGAGATCGACTACATGCGCCGGGCCGCGCAGCTCGTCGAGGAGATGCACGCCCGCATCGTCGAGAAGGTCGAGCCGGGCATGCGCAAATGCGACCTCGTCGCCGAGATCTACGACGCGGGGCTCCGCGGCACTGCGGAGTTCGGCGGCGACTATCCCGCGATCGTGCCGCTGCTGCCGTCCGGCGCCGACGCCGCGGCGCCGCACCTCACCTGGGACGACCGCCCGATGAAGGCGGGCGAGGGCACCTTCTTCGAGATCGCCGGCTGCTACAAGCGCTACCACTGTCCGCTCTCGCGCACGGTCTTCCTGGGGAAGCCGACCCAGGCCTTTCTCGACGCGGAGAAGGCGGTGCTGGAGGGGATGGAGGCGGGGCTCGCCGCGGCGAAGCCGGGAAACCGCTGCGAGGACATCGCCAACGGGTTCTTCGCCGTGCTCAAGAAGTACGGCATCGTCAAGGACAACCGCTCGGGCTACTCGATCGGCTTGTCGTACCCGCCGGATTGGGGCGAGCGCACCATGAGCCTGCGCCCGGGCGACCGCAGCGAGCTCAAGGCCAACATGACCTTCCATTTCATGACCGGCCTCTGGCTCGAGGACATGGGCTTCGAGATCACCGAGAGCATCGTCATCATCAGACAAGGGCGCCGACTGCCTCGCCAGCGTGCCACGGAAGCTGGTGGTGAAGGCGTGAAGGTTGGTGCGATGAAGGTACTTTCCTCGATCGTCATGGCCGGGCTTGACCCGGCCATCCACGAATTTTTCGCTTTCAAGGCGTGGATGGCCGGAACAAGTCCGGCCATGACGAATTGGGGAGACAGCGGCGAATGACATCGACGCCATCTCTCACCCTCACCGACGCGCCCGAGCCCGCCGACGCTGGCGCGATCCAGGTCGGGCTGCAGCAATTCAACACCGAGACCGCGGGCTACGTCGACGCGCGGCCGCTGACCGTGGTGGCGCGGGATCCCGAGAGCGGCGCCGTCGTGGGCGGCATCCTCGCCCGCACCTCCTTCGGCCTGCTCTTCATCGACATCTTCCACGTGGACGCGGGCCTGCGCGGAGAGGGGATCGGCAGCCGCATGCTGACGATGGCGGAGGAAGAGGCAAAGCGCCGCGGCTGCAAGCGCGCGGTGCTCTACACCATCAGCTTCCAGGCGCCGGGCTTCTACGCCCGCAACGGCTGGCGCGCCTTCGGCGAGATCCCCTGCGATCCCCCCGGCACCAGCCGCGTCTTCATGAGCAAGGAGCTGTAGGCTCCTTCAGCGCAGCGCTCATCCCCCGAGCAGCCGCGCCACCGTCGATCGCAGAATACGAAGCCACCGGCTGGCGATCTCTGCGCCGACGTCGCCGTCGTGCACTGGCCAGGTCAGCAGCGGGCCCGGCAGCGGCACGGTGATCCCCGAGGCGTCCGGCACGAAAGGATTTTTCGCCAGCGTGCCCTGGCGGAATCCGACGAGCTCGAAGGCATAGGCCATATCTCCCGGCGCTTCTGATCCGGTCCAGTAGATCGCGAAGGAATTGAAGTTCCGCGCCGAGGGCACGCCGGGGATACCGTTGCCGACGGTGAGAAAGTGCCCGATCTCGCCGTCGATGCAGTTGTCCCCGAGGCAGGGTCCGCTGCCGTCGTGATTGAGCGCCGAGGGCAGGCGCCAGCCGCGAATGCCTTGATAGCTGAGGCCCTGCACCCAGGCTTTGGCGTCGTCCCAGGTGAGCTGCCCGTCCGCTGAGCGGCCGGAGGTCTGGGCATAGTTCGCGTCCATCAGCCAGGTGAGATCGCGGTCCGGCTCGTAGATCAGCCCGAACCCGCGATCGATCAGCGGCGGCTGCGGAAAGCGAAATCTCGCGATGAGATCCCAGAGGCGGATCATGAGCGGCATCATACGCCAAACACCCTCACGCAAATCTCTCGCACATGAAATCGATGAAAGCCCGCACTTTCGGCGAGAGGTGGCGGGTCTGGGGGTAGACCAGCGAGATCGGGTCGGGGGGCGCGCGGTATTTCTCCAGCACCGGCTCGAGCTCGCCGGATGCCACGGGGTCGTCGGTGTAGTAGTCGTGCATCTGCGCCAGGCCGTAGCCGGCGCAGGCGGCGACGCAGATCGCGGAGCCGTCGCTGAAGCTCATGCGCGATGGCGGCGCGAGCACGATGTCCTCGCCGCCGCGCCGGAAGCGCCAGTCGCGAAGCCGCGTCTCCCGTTGCGCCAGCACCAGGCAGGTGTGGCGCTGCAGGTCCTCGATCGTCCGCGGCCGACCGGCGCGCGCGAAATAGGCGGGCGCGCCCACGACGTGGAAGCGCGTCTCGGTGAGGCGCCGCGCGATCAGCGTCGAATCCCTGAGCGCTCCGAAGCGCACCGCGACATCGATGCCTTCCTCGACCAGGTCGATGTAGCGGTCGGTGAAGGTGAGGGCGAGCTGGACCTCGGGATAGCGTGCCTGGAACGCGCCCATATGGGGCACCATCTTGAGCCGCCCGAATGCCACCGGCATGTCGACGCGGAGCCGCCCGACGGGCGTGGTGCGCGCCTTCTTCAGCACCAGCTCCGCTTCGTCGAGATCCTCCAGGATCTGCCGGCAGCGCTCGAAATAGGCGGCGCCGTCCTCGGTGAGATTGACCCGCCGCGTGGTGCGCGCCAGGAGCCGCACGCCGAGCTGATCCTCGAGCCGGCTGATGGCGTTGCTGACGCCGGACTGGCTGATGCCGAGCTCGCGGGCGGCGCCGACGAAGCTCCGCCGTTCTCCCACCTTCACGAAGATCGCCAGGGTGCGCAGGTCGGCCATCGCGGGACCTATCCATTTCAGTAATATATAAGATTACCACGACCGGGATTAATCAGCCAGCGGACAGCGATTAGCTTCTGTCGCGAGGGCCCCGCAAGCCTGCAACAGCGGGGCGGAGACATCCGATGATCCCCTTCCGGCCCGATCCTTCCTGGTACGCGACGTACTGGTACGACAACCCGCCGCCGCGCTGGCCGTGGCTCCGTCGCCTCGCCGCCGCCCGCGGGCTGCTGCGCCACGCGTCCCAGTGCCAAGCGCTCGTGCCCGTGCGTCCTCTTATCGAAAGGCATGCCACATGATGCCCGCGATCCTCTCCCTCGATCATGCCCGGAATCGACTCCAACTCGAGGTCGATCTCGGATTCCTCGCGGCGGTGCTGCTGGTGGCGGTGGTGGCTGGTGGCCTGGTCGCCGCCCTCACCCAGGCGCCCGGCTACGGCGTGATGACCGAAACCTATCTCGTGGATTGAAGGAGGTCCGCCATGCGCACCCTCTGCGAGGCTCTGCCGATGGCGCCGCCGCGCCGCGCCGGCATCTGGGACTGCATCGTCGCCTTCCTCGCGCTCTGGCGTCGCCGCGCCCGAGAGCGGCGCCAGCTCCTGCAGATGAACGAGCTCCAGCGTCACGACATCGGCGTCACCCGCGTCGACGTCTGGCGCGAGGTGAACAAGCCGTTCTGGCGCGTGTAGGCGCCGGTTCTGCCATGCCTTTCCTCCGCATCACCGTGCTGACGCCGACACTCGCGCCGGAGCAGGTGCGACGCCTGCAGCAGGGCGCCACCGATCTCATGGTCACCGTGATGCGCAAGCCCGTTGCCGGCGTGGCGGTACTGGTGGAGCATCTCGCCCGAGACGCCGGTTGGACCATCGCCGGCATGCCCGTTTCGCTTGCGGCCGAGGTGGATGTGATCATCGGTGCCGGAACCAATACCTCGGCGGAGAAGACGCGCTTCAGCGCCGAGATGATGGACCTGCTGCGAGCGGTGCTGGGACCGGAGCTGCGCGAGGAGACCTACATCGTCCTCCACGAGCTCCCGCACAACTCCTACGGCCGCGGTGGTCTCACCCGCGCGGCTCGTGCCGCGGCGACGGCGACGTAGAAGACTCAATCCCTCGCGTTGAACGTGCGCGGCGCGCGCGCTCGCGCGGTTCAAGACAATCGCTGATGGGGCGGAATGCCTTGCCTCACACCGATGCCACATACCGCGCCTGTTCCCGGCGCGGAACGAGGTTTAACTGCTGGTGTTGTGGGGCAGTATTCGGCGTCGTCGTCGTGCCGGATGCGGAGTGTCCCGTCACCACAGGAGGTCCTCGATGAAGAAGAGCTTGCTTGCTGCCGCGGCGGTCGTTCCCCTGGCTCTTGCCTTGGCGTCGCCAGCCCTCTCCCAGACCACGCCGCCGGCGCCCCCCGCTCCACCGGGAGCCGGCGCTCCCGCGACCGGCGCGCCGGCCGCCGCGCTCAGCGAGCCGGAGATCCGCTCGGCGTTGGAGGCGCAGGGCTATTCCAACATCCAGACCGTCAAGCATGACGGCGACCAGTACCAGCTGCGGGCGCAGCGCAACGGCAAGCCGGTGATGCTGATGGTCGATGCCCGCACCGGCCGCTACAGCGAGCGTCCGAGCTGAGGGCGCGAGGTCATTTCACTTTACCTAGCACAGTGATGACGGCGCCCGGCCACCTCGGTGCAGGAGGTGCGTCGGCGCGCCGCCAAGCCCTGATCGAAAGGAGCATGCGATGAAGATGACGACCGACCTGGTCGACCGGACCCTGGACCAGCTTCCCGTCGAGGCCATCCCCGACAATCACCCGGCGATGACCCAGCTCAGCCGGGTCTTCGGGGAGCACACCTTCTTTCTCGACGACGACGGGCTCCTCATCGTGGAGCCGGCGGAGCCGATCGAGGACGGCACTCCGGCGGGGCAGGTGGTGAAGCTCGCGAGCTGGAACGACGCCCACACCACCCTCTCGCCGCACGACCCCGAGCGCACCGATATCCTGATTGAGCTCGGCGGCGTCGAGCTCAATTAGGCTTGTTTTCCCCGGATCATTATCCCGGGATCTCCAGCCGCCACAGCAACCCTGGAGATCCCGGTAACGGGGAGTAATTAGTCGCGATCGCGGTTCCGATCGTCGCCGTGGTCGCGATCGTTGTCGTCGTTGTCGAAGTGGAACATGTCGAAGAGGTCGCTGATTGCCGGCATGTTGCGCGGCACGTAGGCGTTGTCGTCGTCGATCCGCGGATTCGGCAGGTTGTCGCGGCTGCGGCTGCTGATGGGATCGAGGCGCCAGTTGCGCTCGATGAACTTCAGCACCGAGACCTGATCGCTGTAGTCGTGGGAGACGTGGCCGCCGGTGGCGAAGGGTGACACCACCACCAGGGGAATGCGCGGCCCGTCGCCGAAGAAGTCCACGGGCTCGATGAACCCGCTGTCGTAGAGACCGCCGGTCTCGTCGAAGCTGATGAAGATCGCGGTCTCCGCGAATTGCTTCGGGTTGCTCTTGGCGAGATTGATCACGTTCTGCAGGAAGGCCTCGAGCAGGTCGAGCTTGCCGCTGCCGGGATGGCCTTCGAGACCGCCGTCCTCCTTGACGAAGGCGACCGCCGGCAGGGTGCCGTTCTGCAGCTCGGTGAAGAGATCGGGCATGTCCTTGAGATGCGCGGCGCGCTGGGCGGGATCGGACATGATCGACTTCGAGTACTGGAAGGGATTGCAGATGCCGCAATAGCCGGCATTGAAGACCTCGTCGACGACGTCCTTGGCGCCCTGCGCCACCTTCACGGCATTATCATAGCCACCGCCGTAGTAGGCCCAGCTGATGCCCTTCTCGTTGAGGGCATCGCCGATGTGGCGCTGGGTGAGGGGCGGGAGCGTGGTGGATTTCACCGCGGCCAGCGAGCCGTCGGCATTGTAGGGCAGATCGGCGTCGCGGATCGCGTAGTAGGCGCCGGGCTGGCAGTTGGGATTCACGTGATAAGGAAGCGAGGCCAGGTAGTCGGTGATGGTGCCGACGCCGGGCTGCGTCGGGTCGGAGCAGTTCACCCAGGTGCCGACGGATTTGTAGGTGTTGACGGTGCCGGGCTGCGGATCCGGATTGGCGATGCTGCCGGTGGGGAGCGCCGGATGGCCGTTGCCGTCGCTGAAGAAGGCGTTGTCGCCATAGCCGATGGCGAGCGCCGCCGTCACCGAGCCGCCCATGATCGCCTGATGAAAGTTGTCGGAGATCGCGTAGGTGTCGGCGAGCTGCTTGAAGACCGGCGCGTCGCCGATGTTCATGTTGTAGAACGCCATGTCCTGGCCGCCGTCGGTGGGCGTCTGGGTCGGCAGCGTGCCGTTGGTGACGGCGACGAAGGGATAGAGGTCGTGCAGGCAGCCGGTCGGGTTGCGCTTCGTCGCATGGGCGACGCTGCAGTCCGACTGCTGCCACATCTGCAGGAGCTGATGGATGGTGTCGCCCTCGTAGCTGTCATAGGGGAGGGTGGCGCTGGTCTGCGGGAAGGGTCCCGGCGGCAGCGCGGTGACGTTCGGGATGCGGGTGTCGGCGCCGTTCTTTGGGATGGCACCGGTGCCGCCGGTCGCCAGCAGGAACTGGTCGGCAAGCGGAATCTCCGGATCGCCCTGTGGGAAGAGCGCGGTCGGCACGCCGGCCGCGGTCACGATGCCGAACTCGACGCCGACGCCCGCCGGCTGCGCGCTCATGATGGTGGGCACCGGCAGATGCGCGTAGGGCGTCTTCTGGGTCGGGCTCAGGAAGAATTTGCCCGACGCTTCCGGCACCGTCACCTGGAACTGCGTGCCGCGGGCGAAGTTCGGGCCGGGCGTGCCGTCGGCGTTGACGATGCCTTCGGAGAGCAGATTGAAAATCGTCTCGCCGCGGCGCGGCCGATATGTTGCGTAGACGTTATCGAAGCTGCGGTTCTCGCCGATGATGTAGATGACGTGCTTGATCGGCGTTTGCGTCGCGCCGTGATCGTCATCGTCCTTCGCGCTGGCGTGTGCCGCCAGACTCAGCAGCGCCGTCGCCGACACCGCCAAGATCACCGCGCGTTTTTCCAATCCTCTCCGTGCCATGACCGCTCTCCCCCTGCATCGCGAAATGCGAAGGGGGGAACGCTATCGACGCCGGATGACAGAACCGCTGCGGTTTTATGGAGCGCACGGGACCGTGAAGAAGAAGAAGAAGTAAGGAAGCGTCACCACAGAGGCACGGAGGACACGGAGGGCGAGCTCTCTTCCTTCTCCGTGTCCTCCGTGCCTCGGTGGTGAAATACTTTCCCTCAGCTTCCCGCCGCCGCGATCACCGTGGGCTTGCCGTCGCGCAATCCCAGGATCTGCATCGGCGTGTGCGGGTGGTTGTGGTCGTCCATCTTGTAGCTGCCACCCAGCAGCGAGGGCATGGTGGAGGTCTTGAGGGCTGCCTCGATATCGGCCGGCTTGTCGGAGTCGGCGCGGCGGATCGCATCCACCACGAGATACGCGGCCTCATAGGCGAAGAACGAGCGCTGAGTCGGCTGCAGTCCGTATTTCGCCGCATAGGCCTGGACGAAATCCTGCACGCCCGAGGTGCCGATCGCGGTCGAGAAGACGGTGATGCCGCTGGCGCTGGCGAGGCCGCCCGAGGCGAGGAAGCCCGGCGAGACCGACTGGGCGGCCTTGGCGAAATCGACGCGGCCGGTCACCGGCACGTTCCAGTGCGACTGCTCATAGGCGCGGAAGAACGGCTCGGTCGAGGTGCTGAGCACGGTGAGGAGCCGGTCGGGCGCCAGCCCCTTGAGGCGCGCCAGCAGCGGCGCCAGATCCGTGGTGCCCTTGGCGACTGTTGTGCTGTCGACGACCGTGATGCCGTTCGCCTCGGCCGCCTTCGCCATGCTGGCGGCGTTGGCGAGGTTGAAGGGATTGTCGTCGGCGACGATCGCCACGCTCTTCACGCCCTGGGCCTTCAGCCACGAGGTCAAGCCGCGGGCGATGTCGAGATCCGAGGGGATGGTCTTGAAGAGATAGTCGTTGCCGCCGACGCCGGACGCGTCGACGAAGTCCTGGCCGGCGGAGATGTCGATCACCAGGGGGATCTTGGCATCGGCGACGATCGGCATGATTGCGTGCGTCACCCGGGTTGCCAGCGCGCCGATGAGGACCGGCACGTGCTGCTGCTCGATGAGGCGGCGGGTCGCGCGCACGCCGGTGTCGGGATCGGCGGCGTTGTCGCCGTAGAACGCCTCCACCGGCCGGCCTAGCACGCCGCCCGCCTCGTTGATGCGCTGCAGCGCCAGCTCGATGCCGTACTGCTCGCTCTGGCCGCGGTCGGCGGTGGGGCCGCTGAGGATGGTGGTGACGCCGATGCGGACGGGCTCGGCGGCGGATGCGGTGCCCACTGCCAGGGCCGAGGCGAGGAGGGCGCGGCGGCGATCTTCATTGGCTCGGTCCTCATATGCGGATTGCGGCTGCCGGGACGCCGGCGAGCCTGCCCCGGAGTTTGCCGGGGAATGCCCGGCGAGAGCCAGTCCTCTTCCGCCCCCGGAGGCAGTCCTCGCGAAGAGTTCAACTCAGGGGCGGCATCCGTGATCGGGCGGCCGGGCCGTCGATGTGCTTCCTGGGATGGGGAATTATTCTTGCCGCATTTTCACCCCTATCGGCGTATGTGATGGACCCATGAGGGAAGTTGGCCATCTACCCGCGCCGGGGGGCCGGTGATGCCGCCGCGAACGGAAATCCAGCAGATCCGCGCGACGATGGCGGATGTCGTCGATCCCCTGCTGCAGCAGCTGTTCCGCTACTGGGACGGCAAGCGCGCCGGGCGCGAGATGCCGGCGCGGGGCGACGTCGATCCTCTCGACCTCCGCTTCATCCTGGGCCAGCTCATCCTGGTGGACGTGCTGCCGGAGAAGCCGCCGCGCTTCCGCATCCGCCTGCACGGCACCGAGCTCGCCCGCCGCGCCGGCTACGAGCTGACCGGCAAGATGCTGGACGAGCTCCCCAGCACCGAGTTCCGCACCCTCGCCCAGCGCAGCTTCGCCACCACGGCGACGAGCGGGCGCCCTTCCATTCCATCCGCGACCGCGTCCTCGACGGCAAGCCCAAGCGCTACGAGGCGCTGATGCTGCCGCTCTCCCGCGACGGCGACGGCGTCGACATGCTGCTGATCGGCCTGCGCTATGACGACATGCTGCCGTGAGAGTTCCGCCGGGAAAGCTCACGGGGCCCGCGGGCTGAAGGCCGTGTGCGGTTATGGTAGGGTGAGCGCGCGAAAGGAAATCTCCGGAGATCTGCTGATGCGCTTGCCGCTCTCGTCTCGGCCGTCGCCGCCGCCCTCCTTCTCCCGCCACCACCGCCTCGGCGGCGCCGATCCCCTGCTCGGACATTCCCATGGCGCAGAACTTCCTCAACAAGCTGAAGCCCGGCCCCAACACCCGCGCGGCGCAGCATCACCTCGACCTCGCGAAGAAGGCCAAATCCGAGTCGGCCTGCTCCGCCGAGCTCGCCGAGGTGGACAAATACGCCCGCCGCTCCGCCGCCGCCGACAAGCGCGCGCAGAAATAGGGACGCCCCTTTCGGGCGAGAATCCGCCCGCTCCTGTGCCAATTTTTGATTCTCGCCCGCGCCGCCCCGCGCTCGCCACAGTCGGCTGCCACGTCTGAGAAAACGTCCCGTGGCGAAGGGGTGACGAGCATGAGAAAGCCAACAATTGCGGCCTTTGCGGCGCTCGCGGCGACGGCCCTGGTGCTGTCGGGCTGCGGCGACTCGGTGGGCGATCGCGGCCTGTCCGGCGCCGGCATCGGCGCCGCCGGCGGCGCGGTCATCGGCGCCATGGTGGGCGCGCCGCTGGCGGGCGCCGCGATCGGTGCCGCCGCCGGCGCCACCGTCGGCGCGGTGACCAGCCCGTCGAGCGTCAACCTCGGCAAGCCGATCTGGCGCCAGCAGCCCTGACCGCGCGCCACCCGCAGAGCTAGCCTTTTGGCCGTCTTCATCATCCTTTAGGGGTTGATTTCATAGAGTTTCCGCGCCTCCCGGGAGTGCGTCCATGCGGAAACTGGTCATCAGGTCCATCGCCGTTGCCGTCGTCCTCGCGGGATTGTCGGTGCCGCTCTATTACGCGATGCCCTGGCTCGAGCTGCACGTATCTCGAGGCGCGGATCGACTGGAGCTGCTCCGCGGCAAATCCCGATGCCGGCTATCTCACGCGCATGCGCGCCATGGGCCATGTGTGGTCGAGCATGGGGAATCTCGAGCGCGCCAAGCGCTGGTACGAAGCCGCCGCCGAGCACGGCGATGCGGTGGCGATGTTCCACCTCGGCTGGGTCTACGACATCGAGGCGCGCCAGGAGATCAACGCCTTCTATCAGCAGTCGGCGGGACGGTTCCGGGCGTCGGCGCCGGCGGAGGCGGCCGGCGAGCTGGTGCCGGCGATGGCGGCGGACGCGGCGCCGATCGCCGACAAGGTCGCCCACGCCAGCGAGTGGTACCACAAGGCGGCGAACCTCGGCTTCGCGCCGGCGATGAACAATTTGGGCCAGCTCTACTTCATCGGCCTCGACCGCAGCGAGAACATGGCGGTCGCCGTGGAGTGGTACGTGAAGGCGGCGCGCGCCGGCAACCCCGCCGGCAGCTGGAATTCGATGCTGGCCTATTCCTCGGGCTCGGGCGTGCGCGCGGATATCAAGGAGGTACAGCGCTGGTCGTCCTGGAGCTCGCAGTACACCGACGCCGCCGATCTCGCCTGGCCGACGCTGGAGCGCACGACGGTGATGGGCTCGTTCCTGCCGGCGCAGACCATCGCGCTGTTGCGCTCCGCCAGCGTCGCCGGCGTGACCTTGCAGCTCCGCCAGATGCAGCTGCCGCCGACCGCGCCGCTGCAGCGCTTCGCCGCGGCGAACGCGCGGAGATAGGAGACCGGATCAGGACGGGACGCCGGGCGGATGTCCGCGTCCGATGTCGCGGCCGAGCAACGCCGTGGCAGCGGCGCCGGCGAGGCAGGCGAGCCCGCACATGCCGAAGGTCAGCGTCCAGGCCATGGGCCGCGCCGCGCCGCCGAGCGCATCGAGCATGACGCCGAAGACGAGAGTGCCGAGAAACCCGCCGCCGAATCCGACGCAGGAATAGAGCGCCACCGTGGCGCCGGCATGGCTGGGCTCGGCGACCGCGAGCACGCCCGAGGTGAGGTTGGAGAAATTGCCCTGGGCGATGAAGCCGGCGGCGAGCGACAGCGTCACCACGGCGCCATAGGGCAGCGTCGCCGCGAGGCCGAAGACCCCGCTGGTCAACGCCGACAACAGAAAGACGAGAACGGCCGTGCCGCGCAGCCCGAAGCGCAGCGCGAGCTCGTCGCCGAGCAGACCGGCGGGGACGCCGAGGAAATTGATCAGCGCGCCCACCGCCAGCATGCTCCAGCCTTGCGCCGCATCGCCGTGCGGCGCTCCGGCGCAGAAGGCGAGGAACACCACGATCCACTGCCGGAGCCCCGCCGAGCCCCAGATCGCCGCGGCGTAGGCGAAGATGAGGACGAGAGCGTCGCGATTGCCGAAGACCGGCCGGAAGCCGGGCATCCGGCGCGGCGTTGACGCGGCGCCCGCCGCGGGCCTCGGCAGCGCCTTCCAGGCGATCGCCACGCCGGCGGCGCCGAGAATGCCCGCGAGATAGAAGGCGCTCCGCCAGCCCCAGAGCATTCCCGTCCGGCCGAAGAGGAACGAGAGCGCCGCGCCGATGGTGAAGGCGCTGGTATAGAAGGCGGCGATCCGCGAGCGGCGCGCCCCCTCGACGCCCGCGATGAGCACTCGGAGCCCCGGCATGTACATGCCGGCAAGCGCGATGCCGGCCAAGGCGCGGAAGACGAGGGCCGGCAGCAGACTGTCGCTGAGCGCCACGCCGAAGCAAGAGAGCGCGCTAAGCGTGCTCGCGGCGAGATAGATCCGGCGCGCCGGCAGGCGGTCGGTCAATCCCACCAGGGGCAGCACGCCCAGCATGTAGCCGGCGAACACCATGCCGGCGAGCCAGCCGCCTTCCGCGTTGCTGAGCGACCAGTCGGCGATGAACTGCGGCAACAGCGCCGGCACGGTGGAATAGCCGGCCATGCCCAGGATCTCGGCGCCGCAGACCGCGGCGACCACCGCCGCCGAGGGGCCGGAAGCGATCCCGCGCGCGGCGGTCTCCGCCGTCACCGCGCTCGCGCGGAGTGTCGCATGCTCACCCAGCTCTCCCCCTCGCGCCTGACGATCGATCCGGCGCTCATATTCTGTTGCCAGCAGACCGGCCGCAATCGGATCATAGTCCCGTCATGACCGGTCAGATCGAGCGTCGTCTCGGGGAGCTCGGCATCGTCCTGCCGCGGCCGCCGCGCGCCATCGGCAACTTCGCCTATGGCGTCGAGCACGCGGGCATCCTCTATCTCTCGGGGACCTACGGCACCGTCGTCGGTGCCGACGATCAGGATTACATTCCCCTCGCCGGCAAGCTCGGCGGCACCCTCACGATCGAGGACGGATACCAGTCGGCGCGCCTGATGGCGATCAATCACCTGGCGATGGCGAAGGCGGTCCTCGGCGATCTCGACCGCATCGAGCGCGTCATCCGGCTCCTGGGATTCGTCAACGCCGCTGCCGGATTCAAGGACGCGCCCAAGGTGCTGAACGGCGCCTCGGATCTGCTGATCCAGGTCTTCGGCGAGGAGCGCGGCCGCCACGCCCGCTCGGCGCTCTATCAGCACGAGCTCGCCCGCGACGCGCCGGTCGCCGGCGAGCTGACCCTGGCGGTCGAGTCCAAATAAGGCGGCTCACCCTCCGACGCCCTGACGACGGTCGCATGCATTGCGTCGACGCGCTCCGGGCGCCGCCCTTTCAATCCCGTCCAAACGCTCTAGGCTGGCGCGGTCGGAACCCGCACCCCGGAGGAGCCCCATGCCCAAGACCCTCTACCAGCCGATCGGCGGCAACGAGATGCCGCGCTTCGGCGGCCCCACCACCATGATGCGCCTGCCGCGTCTGCCGAGCGCCGAGGGGCTCGACGCCTGCTTCGTCGGCGTGCCGCTTCGACATCGGCACCTCGAACCGGCCGGGCGCGCGCTTCGGACCGCGCCAGATCCGCTCGGAATTGCCGATGGTGCGGCCCTACAACATGGCCACCCGCGCCGCGCCCTTCGACAGCCTGCGCGATCGCCGATGTCGGCGACGTCGCCACCAACCCCTACAACATCATGGACAGCCTTCGCCGCATCGAGGCGAAGTTCGCGGAGATCCTGAGCCACGGCTGCAAGCCGCTGGCGATCGGCGGCGACCACACCATCAGCCTGCCGATCCTGCGCGCGATCCGGAAGCAGCACGGGCCCGTGGGCATGGTGCATGTGGACGCCCATGCCGACGTCAACGACACCATGTTCGGCGAGAAGATCGCCCATGGCACCCAGTTCCGCCGCGCGGTGGAGGAGGGGCTGCTCGACGGCCGGCGCGTGGTGCAGATCGGCGTGCGCGGCACCGGCTACGCGGCCGAGGATTTCGACTGGCCGCGCGCCCAGGGCTTCCGCGTCGTCCAGGCGGAGGAGTGCTGGCACAAATCCCTGACGCCGCTGATGGCCGAGGTGCGGGAGCAGCTGGGCCGGCGGCCCGGTCTATCTCAGCTTCGACATCGACGGGCTCGACGGCTCCGTGGCGCCCGGCACCGGCGCGCCGGAGCTCGGCGGGTTGAGCTCGATCCAGGCGCTGGAGATCATCCGCGGCTGCCGCGGCCTCGACATCATCGGCGGCGATCTCGTCGAGGTCTCGCCGCCCTACGATCCCTCCGGCAACACCGCCCTCGTCGGCGCCGAACCTGCTCTTCGAGATGCTCTGCGTGCTGCCGGGGGTGCGGTATCGGTGAGGGATCGCGGACACCTCCGGTGGAGGTCCGCGCGCGGGGTTCTTCTCAATCACAGGGGTGACCGACATGTCCGATCCCGTCCCGACCCAGGATACGCCCCAGGCGGACGACCCCGTTCTCCTGATGGTCAAGAGCCAGGAAGCCCGGATCGCCCGGCTCGAGGATGAGGGGAAGAAGACCCCGCTGAAGCGGATGACGACGAGCGCCAGCACCAGCGCCCTGATCCTGGGGCTGATCCTGACCTTCGTCTCGCTCTACGACGCCTTCGTGACCAAGCCCGAGGCGGATCGGATCGCCCGCATCAGCGAGTTCAATCAGGCCGTGAACGCCGCCGCGAAGACGCGGCAGGAGATCCTGCAATTGCAGATGCAGGGCACGGATCCCAAGCTGCAGCTGGCGATGGCGAGCATGGCCACGCCGCAGATCCTGAACGACCTGTCGACGGCCCGGGCGATGCTGCGCGATCTCCGCAACGACGACGTCGGAATACCGCAGCTGATCATTCTCATCTCCGAGGCCTTCACCACCGGCGACATGGAGGCGGCGCGGGAGTTTGTCGGGCGCGCGGTCAGCAAGACGGATGTGACGCCCTATCTGCGCTCGGAGGCGAAGCGCTACGAGGGGAAATTCTTCTTCTTCAGCGGCAACGCGGCGCAGGGACGGCAGTCGTTCCAGGAAGCCCTGGCCGCGCTCGGCGAGTTCCCCGGCGACCGCGGCGCAGCGGGCCTATGATCTGGCGGATCTGGTCTTGGCCGAGTTCGCGGTCGGCGACTGTGGCAGCGCGGCGGCCGATCTCAATGACTTCGCGGCGACGATCCGGCTCCCCTCGATGCCGGCCCAGGCGCGCTCGCAGCTGGTGGCCACCGTGCGGGACCAGCTGGTCGTGTCGGGCAATCAGCATTGCCCGACGCCGCGAAACATCGATGCGCTGCTTGGCAGGTGAGCCCCGGCAATCGCGGCGCGGCGCGCCGGACGGCGCTTACCGGATGTGGATCGGCACCACGACCTCGACCGCCGGCGCGGGCGGGGGCGGCGGCGCGTAGATGACCGCGGGCGGGGAGGCGGCGGCACGTAGTAGACCGGCGCCGGCGGCGGCGGGGGCAGGGGAACCGGGCAGTAGTAGCCGGGATAGGCGTAGGCGCCGGGATGATGCGCGCACCAATCGTGCCATTCGTGCACGCGCCACTCGTACTCGTGCTCCTCGTGGCCGCGCCCGCGATGCCAGCCGTCGTCGTCGGCGCGCGCGTCGCCCGCGACGCCGGCCACCAGCGCCGCGGCGCCGAGCGCCAGAACCATGCCGCGAATTGTCGACGCCGCCATCGCGCACTCTCCCGATTAAATGATCTCGATGCGGATCAGAGTGGCGGGGAGGGATTAAGAGAGTCCTGCCGCGCTGGAGCATTTTTCGCCGAAGTGGATGCCGGTTCGGCGTAAAAAATGCGACAAAACCAATAGAGCTGGAGCTTGTTCCGATTCGATTTGATCGGAACAAGCTGTAGCGCGGCGGCGCGAGTGTTGCGGCGGGATTTCGGAGAAATTGCCGGACTGTTTAGGGGGTCGGGCGGCGGCAGACTGAGACCACTACCCTCCGGCCAAACCATAGGCCATATGTCCCCTGCGAGGTGCATGGTCATGAATTGGCAAGACGCCGCTTTGGTAGCGGCCGGGATCGTCGGAAGCGGGACAGCGGTGGTACACGGCGTCCTGGTCCAGCGGCTCATGGTCAGACCGTTCGAGGCGGTTTTTGTTGCGGACAAGCGGATATCCGCTCCGGTCAGAAGGCTGGTGCCGCTGCTGCTGCATTTCAGCACGATCGCCTGGTTCCTCGGCGGCCCCGCCTTGATCGCCGCCGCCACTTGGTTCGGCGAGGGTGCGAGGCTTGCGACGGGCCTGTTTGTCGGCAGCCTCTACCTGTTCGGCGCTCTCGGTAACCTCTGGGCGACGCGCGGCCGTCATCCCGGCTGGATGCTCATGGCGGCCGCGCTCATTCTGATCGTGCTCGGCGTCAGCAAATCCGGCGGCGGAAGCGACCTTATGTTCCCCTAACTCCGAGGTCAGTCCTTCGTGACCGCCACGCAATCGACCTCGACGTCGAAGGGCCCGGTCCACTCAGGCACGCAGAAGAAGATGCGGGCTGGGGGTTTTTCGGGAAGTAGCGCTTGTAGACTTCGTTGAAGGCCTTGAACCGGTCCGCCGAGATGCACAGCACATTGCACTTCAGCACATGGTCGAGGTCCGACCCGGCGGCCTCCAGCGTCTTCTTCAGCTGCTCCAGGATCAGCTCAACCTGGCGCTCGAACGGGGCGTGGACAAGGATCTCGCCGGTCTCAGGATCGAAGGGCGGCATGCCCGAGACGAACACCATGTTGCCGGCGCGGGTGCAGGTGGACACCGGCGCGCCCCACTTCTCGAAATTGCTGTCAATCGGCTCGATCCGGATGATCTCTCGTTGCATGCGTCCGCTCTCCTGATCCATGTGTCGCCAATCTAAGGTCTTATAGCCTTATCGGTTCTGATTGAATCAGAACCGGGCTCTAGTTTTTTGTTTGAGCATGATCTTTTCCGAAAACCGGCCTCCACTTTTCGGGATCATGCTCTAGAGACCGTTGGAGAACCCATTGAACGGCAGGTTCGGGCGTGATTTAAGCTTGTGATGTGGACCCCAGCGACGCGTGGCCGGATGGCCGAAATTGAGAAGAAGACCAAGCGCTACCCGACGGATTTGACCGACGAGGAGTGGGCGCGGATTGAGCCGTTCCTGCCCGGCGCGGCCACGAGCGGGCGGCCGGCCCGGATCGATTTGCGCGAGGCTCCAAATTCCGGGGACACGATGCGAATTCACACCGCCATCGATCAAGTATTACGTCCCCTTAACTGCCCATCGCATCGACGGGAAATGGCTCGTGACATCGAAGGCCTTCCACGTCGCGTGGGTTTTCCCGCCGGGATCATAGCCCCCCGTGTTCGGGCAGCCGGGATAGCCGCCTGGCTGCGCCGTGACCGGCGCGCGGCGAGGCGACGCAGGGCTACCCTCTACGCCGCCGACCGTGTCGCATACTCGCGCACGAGAATCTCGGCGGGAATATCGAGGAGCCGGCTCAGCGCGCACACCATCGGCAGAGTGAGGGGGCGCTTCCGCGTCATCACCTCCGACACGCGTCCGCGACTGCCGATCGCCGGCTCCAGATCCCGCCGGGTCAGCCCCTTCTGCTCCATCATGAACTGGATCGCCGCGATCGGGTCCGGCGCCTCTATCGGATAGTGCTTCGCCTCGTATGCCTGGATCAGCGTCACCAGCACGTCCACGAGATCGCCGTCCGGCGTGCCGGGATCGGCACCCCACAGCCGTTCCGCGGCCCTCAGCGCCTAGCGATGAATTCGCCCAGCATGAGTGTATTTTCGATATAGATACTCTTATTTGTTGCGTTTACGATTTTGCTCTCTAAACTATTGCGCGAGTGATCGGGCCATAGGGGACAACAATGGCAGCCGATTTCTTGACCAAGGTCGTCACTGAGATTCTCAATTTCCTGGCTGCGGCCGGCCGCGCTCGCGCAGCCAGTAGGCAGTGGAGGATTGCGACAAAGCTGAATGCGAATTGTCCACACGGCACCATAAGGCCGAAGCAGAAGGCGGCGACGAAATCGCTCGATGCCGAAAAGCCGCTTCAGACGGGCGTGATGCGATCCAGACATCTCATGGGAATGCTATTCGTCGCCTACGGCGTCGCCGGTTGTGGCGCGGTGATCGACAGCGAAGCGATCACCTACAATGATGTCATCGAAAGTGCCACCGATAAGATGCTCTTGAGCAACATTCTGCGTGCTCGTGACAGGGCGCCGCTGCATTTTGGCGATATCCCTCTGATCCATGAGAACTCTGCAGGCAACGGGCACGCTCGGCGCGGGCTTCTTGGTAGGGCCCATTGGCAAAAGCACGACGCGCGAATCCGTGACACCGAGCTTGAGCCTCCAGGTTAGCCCTTCATTTGACATCGACAATGTTGACTCGAAGGATTTCGTCACTGGCATCGCCAGCCCGATCGATACAAAGTTTGTGAAGTACTGGCTCGATCGCGGCGTTCCGCCCGAGGTGATATTGCAGCTATTCTTCTCTTCAGCGGAGATAAGTTTTCTCGATGCCGAGAAATATGCCGAAAATGCACGTAAGAAGAAATTGGAAGAAGAGCGGCTATCCTGAAGGAAATTCCACACGTGGATGTTTGGCGCCTAAGACCTGATGCGGCGAATATTAAGGGTGCCATCAATTCAGAGATTCAAAGCGCAGTTGAAGGTCACGAACGGCCCCCCGACTTCTGTGACGTGAAGAACAAAAAACTCGATACGGAAGAGGCCGTTTGGTTATGCGGGCGCATGGAGGTATCAGATTGGGAAACCGCCATCGACTATTTCGTTGGGTTGCAAAGCAGGGTTTACTGCACTCTTGCAGTGAAGGAACGTATCTGTGATCCGAAGATCCCGACCCCGACTTTGCTCAAGGCAGGCTTTGCCAGTCGGTCAGTAGGCGAGATGATCCAGTTTCTCGGAGATGTTCTCTGGTATCAGGACAACTCAAAACAGAGTCAAACCCGCAATGTCCCGGTAACACTGAGTTACTGCGGCGTAGGTCCATGGGGTGCCGCGCATGATTGCACTGGCGGCATCTTATTTCAGGTGAAAAAAGGTATCCAGACAAAGGCCCGATTCACGCTCAGTTACCGGGATGAGTATTATTCCATCGGAGATTATGGCGAGGACGATCATTCCCTTCAGGTCATGGCCATCATCAATCAGCTCATCAATCTGAACAAATCAGCCACGGATTTGCGAGCAACCCCGATTGTGCAGGTCGTTCCTTAGCGTTTCCTACGGGCGGAAAAACGGCAGTGCAGCGGCGGCGCGAGTGTTGCGGCCGGATTCCGGAGAAATTGTTGGACTGTTTGACGGACCGAGTTATGCAGCCGATCGCGTTGCGTATTCCTGCACAAGAAGCCCGGCGGGGATTTCGAGGAGCCGGCTCAGCGCGCGCCGCGTCACCGACACCGGCGCCCAGCGCCAGAACCATGCTGCGAACCATCGACGCTGCCATCGCGCACTTCCAGACCGGTTGATCCCGATGAGGAGGAGAGTGGCGGGGACGGATTAAGAGCGGCGAACGCCAATTTGACTCTGCGAAGCTGTGCGGGTTGAATCCCATCCACCATCCCACTGACTTCTGTTGGCGATGGTCGGTCTGGGAGAACTTCCATGGCGTCATCCAAGGAGACGGTCAAAACAGGCAACCAAAATGCCGATCCTGTTTTCTCGGCGTTCTGCGATACATTCGCGCCGTTAGAACGGCCCGAAACCATACTGTTGCTGGTCGACCAGCGAACTGGCGCTCGCTATTGCGAGTGTCACATCAAGGTCAGCAAACTGGTGGAGTTCGCCACGACAGACGCGCCACTCGATTTGGACGAACCCGACTACCGAGCCAACCGCGAGCTCGTCACCAATGCGCCAGCCTTCGCAATCATGAAGGCTGACGCCGTAAACCGTCGGAGTTTCAGCAACATCGTCGCGGAATACACGACGGAATCAGACGCGGCGCATCCCCTCAAGATCATCGGCGGCCAGCACCGCATCGAGGCGATCCGCGAAGCGTTCAAGGGGGGTGTCGATGAACACCATGGCGTGAAGGTCTACTTTGATCTGAATATGGACCAGCGACTAGACGTACAACTTATCTCTAATACGAACATCGCTATATCCGGCGACCTGTTTGACCGAATGCAGGAAACGGTCATGGGCCCGCAGCTTCGTGGTTGGTGCCAAGACGTTGGCCTGCTGCCGCCCGACACAGATTTCGCGGACAGACGAGTACGCGGCGGGGCAATCTCGGTGCAGATGGCGCGCACCTTCATCACCAACTATTTTGAAGGCAAGAAACTTGACCACAAGAAATTCGATACTACGGAAACCTCACCCATACTGTGTCAAACGGGGCAAATCGACGCTGCTTGGGAAAAACTGAGGGCCTCATCTCCTGATTTATGGAAGGATGACGGACTGCGACGCGCTGCGGCTCAGTTTGCGGCGCTCATCAAAGCGCAACGTGATGCTTTCGTCGCGAGTAAACCGAAACCTAAGCCCGACTATCCAGAGAAAGCGATGAATCCCGCCGTCTTGGCCGCCTGGGCCTACGTGGCTGGAGCGCTCCATGCCAATGCCGACCGACTTAAGAAACACTACGGCTTGTCTGCGACTGCTGGTCGCGATCCATTGAACGCAGCCGCGCTCGCGGCAGGACGCCACAAGACCGATCCGGAAAACTACCGTGGCCTTGGCTATCGGACTGACGCGAAAGAGCGGGGTAGGCTCGTCGAGCTGTTCAATTTCCAGGCTGAGGGTGGCAAGGGAATTACCAAAGCGGCCATCGACGCGGCAATAGCGCAGTACCACGCAAAGCAAGCTGCTCTTGAAGCGCAGAGAGCGAGGGCGAGAGCTTCCGGTGGCTGATATAGACGCGTTTGCAAGCTCGCTTCTGGAGGAAGCTAAGCAGTTTTTGGAGAAGGTCTCGGGTGAAGGCGATTCCGCAGGACGGGCCGCGTACCTGCACGCCGCTGTAAACTTGGCCTTCTGCTCCCTTGAAGCCCACATCAACGCAGTCGCTGAAGAGATCGCCTCTCACCAGGAATTTTCGTCCCCGCACGACCAGGGGGTGCTGCTGGAGAAGGAAGTCCGCTTGGAGCACGGTGAGTTTGTATTGAAGGGGCTAAGGATGTTCCGCCTCGATGACAGGATCTTGTTCTTGCACAAGCGTGTAACTGGGCAGCCATTGGATAGATCAGCTCCCTCGTGGTCCGCGCTACACGACGCGATGAATTTGAGGAATAAGCTGACACATCCGAAGGAGCCGCCGCAGATCACCGCAGAGAGCGTGAAACGGGCAATTCAGGCAATAATTGATGTAATAGATGCTCTGTATCGAGCGATTTACGGTAAAGGATTGCCGGCGGCCGGGATGGGACTGCAATCAAAGATGACTTTCTAGTTGCGGTGCCACTAGCACGAGAGCCTTGCACTCCCTTGCCCACCTCCCAGGCCCATGGGCAAATGCTTCCTCCCCATCCTAAATCCTGAGCCTCCCATGCCCCCACCCACCCCCCTCGAGCGCTGGTCGCTCACCAAGCCCGCCGCCGTCTCCTCCCGCGGCATCGTCGTCGCGCAGAACTGGCGCGCGGCCGAAGCCGGCGCGGAGATTCTCGCGGCCGGCGGCACCGCTGCCGATGCGGCGGTGGCGACGGCGCTGGCGCTCGGCGTCGTCGAGCCCTGGATGAGCGGCATCGGCGGCGCGGGGCTGCTGGTCTATGGCGAGGCGGCGACGGGGACTGTCTCTGTCGTCGACTTCACGCTGGTCTCGCCCGCCGCCACCGATCCCGCCGCATATCCGCTGACCTCGGGCAAGAGCGCCGATCTCTTCGGCTGGCCGCTGGTCGAAGGGCGATCGCAACGCCAGGGGTTTCGGCTCGATCTGCGTGCCGGGGTCGGTCGCGGGCTTTGCCCTCGCGCTGGAGCGCTTCGGCCGCAAGAGCTTTGCCGAGGTGATCGAGCCCGCCGCGCGGCTTGCCGAGCGCGGGCTGCCGCTCGACTGGAACACCAGCTTCCAGGTGTCGCTGGCGGCGGCGGATCTGCGGCGCTTTTCGGGCTCCCGCGCGATCTATCTGCCGAACGATCTGCCGCCGGTGCCGCGCGACAGCGGCGATCTCGGGTATCTGCCGCTCCCGGCGCTGGCATCCACATACCGCCGCCTGCAGCAGGCGGGGCCGCGGGATTATTACGAGGGCGCGATCGCCCGCGATCTCGTCGCCGATCTCGCCGAGGGCGGCAGCGTGCTGTCCGCCCGCGATCTCGCTGGCTATCGCGCCGAGGTGGTGGCGTCCCAAAGCCTGCTCTATCGCGACGTCACCGTGCACGGAGCGCCGCTCCTCACCGGCGGCACCACGCTGCTGCGCGCGCTCTCGCTGCTGGCCGCGCGCATTCCCGACGGCGCGGTCGGCTGGCCCGATGGGCTCGCGTATCTCGCCTATGCGGAGTCGCTCCGCACCGCCTTCGCCGAGCGCCTGGCCGAGCTCGGCCACGCCATGCCGAGCGCCAGCAACACCACCCATCTCTCCGTGGTGGATGCGGAGGGCAACATGGCGGCGCTCACCAACACGCTGCTGTCGCGCTTCGGCTCCAAGGTGGTGCTGCCGCGGACCGGCATTCCCATGAACAACGGCATGATGTGGTTCGACCCGGTGCCGGGGCGGCCCAACTCCCTCGCGCCCGCCAAGAAGCCGCTCGCCAACATGTGCCCGGCGGTGCTGGTGCGGAACGGCAAGCCCTGGGCGGCGCTCGGCGCCTGCGGCGGAAGGCGCATCATTCCCGCGGTGACCCAGCTCGTCTCCTTCCTGGTCGATTTCGATCTGCCGCTGGAGGAGGCGATGGTGACGCCGCGCCTCGACGCCAGCACCGAGACCGTGCTCTGCGACATGAGGATGAAGCCCGAGATCGTCGCGGCGCTCCGCGAGCGGCTGCCGGTCGAGCTGCTGGAGAACGGGCTCTATCCCTCCTCCTTCGCGGTGCCCTCGGCGGTGCTGCGGGAAGGCACGCGGAATTTCGGCATGACCCATGTGCCCTCGCCGGTGGCGGCGGCGGTGGCGGAGCAGCATGATGCAGGCCGCTGCAAAGTCCTTCTCCGCCCATTTGCGCGGCGGACTAGATTACTGCGACTCCTCCTCAGCGATTCGCGCGTGGGTCGCCTCACCTCTCCCGCAAATGCGGCAGAGAGGGTGCGATATTCGCTATGGTGCACTTATAGCCCCTCGCCCGTTTGCTAACGGGGAGAGGGGGGGCGGCCCGTCTCGCGACCCGCGACGGGAGGCGTCGAGGGGCGAGAGGGCTGATATGAACGATTTTCCCTTCGGCGCCGCGCTCCGTCCCGAATGGGATCTCGATCCCGGCTTGGCCTATCTCAACCACGGCTCCTTCGGCGTGACGCCGCGGGCGGTGCTGGCCGCGCAGGACGAGTGGCGCCGGCGCATCGACCGCAATCCCGCGGGGTTCATGTCGACGGCGCGGGCACCGATGCTGCGCGCGGCGGCGACGACAGTGGCGAAATATCTCGGCGCCGAGGGCGACGATCTCGTCTTCATGGAGAACGCGACCTCGGCGGCGAACGCGGTGCTGCGCTCCCTCGCTTTCAAGCCCGGCGACGAGATCCTGGTGACGTCGCTCGGCTATCGCGCGGTCAACCACGCGGCGGCCTATGTGGCGAGCCGCGCCGGCGCCACTCTCGTCGAGGCGAAGATCCCGCTGCCGGTCGCCGATGCGGATGCGATCGTGGCGGCGGTCGAGGCGAAGCTCTCGCCGCGCACGCGGCTCGCGATCTTCGATCACATTTCCTCCCAGAGCGCGATCCTGCAGCCGGTGGCGCGGCTGATCGCGGCGGCGCGGGCGGCCGGGGCTGAGGTGCTGATCGACGGCGCCCATGTGCCGGGGCAGCTGCCGCTCGATATTCCCGCCCTCGGCGCCGACTACTACGTCGCCAACCTGCACAAGTGGCTGTTCGCGCCGCGCGGCACCGCGATTCTCTGGGCGCGACCCGACCTCCAGGGCGAGCTGCATCCGCTCACCATCTCGCACGGCTATGGCAGCGGCTTCCTCGCCGAGTTCGACTGGACGGGGACGCGGGATCTCTCGGGCTGGCTCAGCGCCCCCGACGGCATCGCGCTGTCACCAGCGGCTCGGCGGCGCGCGCCTCATGGAGCGCAACCGCGATCTCGCCCGCGAGATGGCGGCGATGCTGGCCAGGCGCTGGGGCACCGGGCTCGCGGCGCCGCCGGACATGTTCGCGGCGATGGCGGTGGTGCGCCTGCCGGAGAGCCCGCGCGAGCCCGCCGAGATCGGCGCCTGGCTCCGCGACACGCACCGCATCGAGGCGCCGGTGCACCGGATCGACGGCGCGCTCTGGATCCGCATCGCGGCGCAAGCCTACAACGAGCCCGAGGACTACGAGCGATTGGCGAAAGCGATCGAGTCCTAGGGGTTGAATTTTTCAGACGTCATGGCCGGACTTGTTCCGGCCATCCACGTCTTCGCAACGCCCAAGGCGTGGATGGCCGTGACAAGCACGGCCATGACGGGCACGGGTACATCCTCGGCGATGACGCCGGTGTGAAGCGGCCGCCGTTGAACTGCGGCCGCTTCCGCGGCTAGTCTCTGCCATGTCCCTGCCGCCGCAACGTCCCGTGCCGCCGCTCCGCGCCCTGCTGACGGTGGGGCTCGGCACCGCGTTCCTGTCGCTGCTGTTCCTGCCGGAGCAGGTGCGGGACGGCAATCGCCTCGCCGCCGATCCGCGGCCGGAGCTCGAGGTGCTGCTGCTGCTCGGCGCGATCGGCCTGGTGGTGCTGCTGGGGCGGCGGCTGCCGCTCGCCCTCCGCGCGGCGATCGCGGTGCTGGTGATGCTGGCGGCGGTGCTGCATTTCCTCTCGGCGGCGGTGCCGAGCTTCTTCGAGCGCGACCTCGACCTCTACTGGGACCTGCCGCATGTCCCTGGATTGATTGGACTTTTTCTTGATGCGGCGGGGCCGGTCAAGGGCTGGGCGAGCCTGATCGGCGTCGGCCTCACCGTCATTCTCGGGTCAACATTTGTCACCTATCTCCTCGGCCGGATCGAGCAGGCTCTCCGCGCTCCCGGCCGGCCGCAGCTCGCTCTCGGCGTGGCGGCGCTCGGCCTCCTCCTGCTGCCGATCCATGGCGCCGGCGCCCGCCCCTTGGTCTCGCTGCGCCTCTCCCGGGACATCGGCTACCACGCCGCCCGCACCTGGACCGCCTGGCGCGTCATGCACGGCGCTCCCGGCCCCTACGCCGACGCGCTCGCCTCGCCGCAGCCGCCGGCGAGCGATCTCGGCCCGGCTGCAGCACCACGACGTCTATCTCATCTTCTTCGAATCCTACGGCACCACGGTGCTGGACGATCCGCAGTTCGCCTCGGTGATCGAGCCGGCGCTCGATGCTTTCGCCGGCGAGGTGCAGGACGCCGGCTACTACATGGTCTCCAACCGCATCGTCTCGCCGACCTTCGGCGGCGGCTCCTGGCTGGCGCACGGCACCATGTCGAGCGGGCTCAAGCTCGATCCCTTCCTCTATCGCCTGCTGCTCAGCACCGATCGCCGCACCTGGCCCGAATACATGAAGGCGGCGGGCTATCAGACCCTCAACATCATGCCCGGCATCAAGGCGCCGTGGCCCGAGGGCGCCTACTGGGGCTTCGACCGCACGCTCGTCGCCAAGGATCTGGGCTACGAGGGGCCGCCCTTCGGCTGGTTCGGCATTCCCGACCAATGGACGCTGAAGGTGGCGCTGCAGCAGATCGATGCGCACCCGCATCCGCCGCTCTTTACCCAGATCGTGCTGCTGTCGAGCCACACGCCCTTCGCGCCGGTGCCGCCCTACGTCGCCGACTGGAGCGACGCCGGTCCCTACAAGAGCGTGCGCCAGCCGGAGTGGGACAAGATCTACACCGATCCCGACTGGTGGCATCTGCAGCAGCCCTATCTGCAGTCGGTGCAGTACGATCTGAAGACGCTCGCCGGCTGGCTGAAGCAGCTCAAGGGCCAGCCGCTGGTGATCATTCTCGGCGACCATCAGCCGCCGGGCTTCGTCTCCGGCTCGGTGGCGCCGCACACGGTGCCGATCCACATCCTCTCCCGGGACGAGGATCTGGTGCTGCCCTTCGCCAAGCTCGGATATACCGCCGGCGTGATCCCGCCGCCGGAGAACAGCGCGGTCAAGGGCATGGAGAGCTTCCTGCCGGATTTCCTGCGGCTCTTCGCCAGCGGCCATTCCGTGGTCATGGCGCCGGAAGCGGCGCCGCCGGGGAGCGCGGTTAATTAGTTAATCAAGTGTATAGTCCGGATTAAGCGCTTGGTGACCCGTTGCGGCTATGACGGGGATGGCATGATCGATCCCAAGACCCTGGGCGACGCGCTTCACCACTACCGCGGCCGCGGCTTCGCCGTGCTGCGCGGCGTTTTCGCGCCCGACGAGGTGGCGGAGATGGCCACCGCCTTCGATCGCCAGCGCGACGCCGGGCTCAAATACGGCGCCAGCTACCGCCACGGCAACCTGCTCTATCGCATTGGCGACGATCCCGCCCTCGGCAAGATCGTGCGCCTGGTGCAATGGCCGTCCTACCAGGATCCCCTGCTGGAGAAGGTGCGGCGCGATCCCCGCCTGTTCGAGATCCTGTCGCCGATCCTCGGTCGCGACATCAAGCAGATCATCAACCAGCTGCACTGGAAGCCGCCCGGTGCCAGCAGCGCCGACTTCGCCTTTCATCAGGACGTGCGCTTCCGCCGGCCGCGCACCGCCTATCGCAATCTCGAGATCTCCTACATCCAGACCGGCATCGCCATCGACCCGCACACCCGCGACAACGGCGCCATGCGCGTGCTGCCCTATTCGCATCTGCGCGGCGAGCTCACGATCCCCGCGCCGACAGCAGATCCTCGCCGGCGCGCCCCTGGACTCGGCGCTGGAGGCGGCGGGCCTCAATCCCGCGAAGCTCGTCGATCTCGAGATGGCGCCCGGCGACGTCGCGCTCTGGAGCGTGCTGATGGTGCACGGCTCCTCCGGCAACAAGACCGCCGAGGATCGCCGCTTCTATCTCAACGGCTATGTCCGGGCCGCCGATTGCGACCGCGGCGAATGGGCCTTCCGCGACGGCAAGCCCTGCGCCCTCGGCGAGCCGCAGCTGGTGCACTACGAGCAGCTCCACGAGCGGCCGGAGCCGCATTACGTCGAGGAGTGAGGCCTAGGGCAGGCCTTGAATCACGCGCCGAAACGCGTCGGCGAATTGTCCGCGCTCGCCGGGCGTGCCGACGGTGACGCGGATGCAGCGGTTGAGCGGCGCCACGCCGGGCATGCGCACGAAGATCGATTCCTCTTCCAGCAGCCGCTTCATCGCCGTGGTCGCGCGCTCGAAGGAGCCTAGATCGATGGCGACGAAGTTGGTCGCCGACGGCAGCGTCTTCAGACCGAGCTCCGCTGCGAGCCGCTCGTAGTCACTTCTGCCGTCCGTCACCGAGCGCACGACACCGGCGATGAACTCGGGATCGCCGAGCGAGGCGAGCGCCGCCTCTTGGGCCAGGCGATTGACGCCGAAATGATGGCGGATCTTGTCGAAGGCCTGGATGGTCTCCTTCGGCGCCACCGCATAGCCGATACGGGAGCCCGCCATGCCGTGCGCCTTGGAGAAGGTACGCAGCCGAATGACGCGGGGATCCTCGGCGTCGAGCGCCGGCAGCGCTTCCGGTGGCGCGAAATCCGCATAGGCCTCGTCGAGGACGAGGATGCAGCCGGCCGGCAATCCCTCGACCAGACGCTGCTGATCCGTCGCAGCGAGCCAGCTGCCGGTCGGATTGTCGGGATTCGAGAGATAGACGAGGCGCGCGCGGCGGCGGCGCGCCATTTTCGCCAGCGCCTCGGCGTCGTTGCGGTCGTCGCGGTAGGGGACGGTGACGAGGCGGCCGCCGAAGCCGTTCACATGGAAGGCGAAGGTGGGATAGGCCCCGTGCCCCATCACCACGCGGTCGCCGGGATCGACGAAGCTGCGCACGATGAGGCCGAGGAGATCGTCGATGCCGGCGCCCAGCACCACATTGTCCCGCGCCACGTTGTGCCGGCGCGCGATCGCTTCTCTGAGTGCGAAACCCTCGGGATCGCAGTACCAGTTGACGCGCTCGGCGCCGGCACGCATCGCCGCGATCGCCTTGGGCGAGGGACCGAAGGCGCTCTCGTTGGCGCCGATGCGGACCTTGAGGGTGCGGCCGATGCGGCGCTCCAGCGCCTCCGGCGGCACGAAGGGCACCGTCGCCGGGAGCGCGGACAGCAGCCGCGCGTAGCGCGGGCGGGATCGGGTATCGCTCATCGTGGTCTCGAAAGAGAAAGCGGCGCGCCTGAGAGGACGCGCCGCCAGATCTTTTCCGGCGCCCGAGAGGGGCTCAGGTGCGGTCGTGGGCGGGCGTCTCGGTGGCCCCGGCGCTCGCCTGGCCCGCGGGCGGCGTCACCCGCGGCGGGGGCGCCTGCTCGGCCGTGTCCTCGTCCTTCATCCCGGCCTTGAACGCCTTGATGCCCTTGGCAAAATCACCCATGACGTTGGTGAGCTTGCCGCGGCCGCCGAACAGCACGGCGACCACCGCGATGACGATCAGCCAGTGCCAGATACTGAAGCTTCCCATGTGACGCCTCGAACCAGTAAGGGGTTGACCCGTTGCCCCGCAGGCGACGCGGCGGAGGGGTTTTTGTCAAGGGAAAACCGCCCGCCCGGCGATCCCCGCCGACGTGGCTGAGGGCTGACGGCCGTCTCCCGATCTCCTATACTTGGGCATCCCCAGCCATATTCGGCAAGACGTGACTGCTGCCATCGCATTTCCCGTTGCGGACCCCCTTCCATGGCTGCCGGTTTCGCCGGCGGAAGCTGGATTCGACGCGCGCCGTCTGGACGACGCCGTCAGCTTTGCCGTGGCGCACGAGACGCCGTGGAGCCGGGACCTTGCGAGCGTGATCGGCAACGCCTATTTCGAGCCGCCGCCCTGGAACGAGATCCTGGGTCCGGTGAGCCCGCGCGGCGCGCCCAATGGTCTCGTCACCCGGCATGGCAGGCTGGTGGCGCGGTGGGGCGACACGCGCCAGGTCGATATGACCTTCAGCATCGCCAAGAGCTACCTGAGCCTGCTCGCCGGCGTTGCTCATGATCGTGGGTTGTTGCCGGATCCCCAGGAGCGCGTCGGGCTGCGTGTCGCCGACGGCGGCTTCGATCCGCCGCACAACGACAAGATCACCTGGCAGCATCTGCTGCAGCAGACCTCGGAGTGGGAAGGCACGCTCTGGGACAAGCCCGACCTCGTCGATCGCAATCGCGACCTCGCCGCCGAGGGCAGCGCGCGCAGCAGGAAAGGCACGCATCGCGATCTGCTGCAGCCGGGTACCTATTGGGAATATAACGACGTCCGCGTCAATCGGCTGAGCCTGTCGCTGCTGCGCCTGTTCCGCCGGCCGCTGCCGGAGGTCTTCGCCGAGGCGATCATGCGGCCGATCGGCGCGTCCACCGCGTGGCGCTGGCAAGGCTATCGCAACTCGACGGTGGAGATCGATGGCACGCCCATGGTGTCGGTTCCCGGCGGCAGCCATTGGGGCGGCGGCGTCTCCATCCACGCCGAGGACCAGGCGCGTCTTGGCCTGCTGATGCTCGGCCGCGGCGCGTGGGGCGGCCAGCGCGTTCTTTCTTCGGAGTGGATCGATCGCGCCACCACGCCGTCGCCGATCAATCCGAGCTACGGTTATTTCTGGTGGCTCAACACCGATCGGCGCCGATATTCCCATGCCTCGCCCTCCAGCGTTTTCGCCAGCGGCGCCGGCGGCAATTGCACCTGGATCGATCCCGAGAGCGGCATCGTCGCCGTGATGCGCTGGATGGATCCCGCCGCGATGAATGCCTTCATCGGCCGCGTCATGGCCGCGGTGGCGAATTGACCTCGGCAGCTCACATGGCGTTGGGCGGGCTGAGGCAGTAGGGTCGCGCGATGCGGAGAACACCCAAGATCGTCATGGCATTGGGCATCGCCGGCGCGCTGATGATCGCGGCGTCGGTGATCCTGCATCTGCGCGAAGCGCAATCGCCGGAGCCATCGGTGGCGAGCACCAATCCGCCCCCGGTACCGCTGCCGCCGCCGGCACCCCCCGAGGTGGCGGCGGAAGCGCCTGCACCCGCGTCCGATACCGCGGCAGCGGCGCCGCCGCCCAGCAATGCCTTGCCGCCGCTTCCGGTGCAGGAGATAGCACCCCGCATGCCTCATATGGTGTCGGATGACCAGCCTCTGCCGATCCCTCATGTAACGATCCAGGATCGGCAAGGCCGCGTGCTGTCGCGACCGGCACCGGCGCAGACCGCGATGGCGCCGCCGGCGCCGCGCGGTCAGGCTCCGCTGTCGTCACTGGCGCCGGCGGCGGGCTCGCACCGGGTGCCTCATGTGGCTGAGCCGCAAGCGCCCCTGCAGCCGATCCCCGCGACGCTCTCGGGGCCGGCAACCGCCACGGGCACGGTGTCGCTTGGTCTCGACGGCCACGCGGTCAAGCTCTTCGGCGTGCTGCCGCCGGCGAGCACCGACCGCTGCGCGCTGGGCCGCAGCGGACTGATGCCCTGCTCCGAGGTGACGCAGGAGGTGCTGGCATCCCGGGTGGCGCGCAGTCCCAGCGTGACCTGCCGAGTGCCGCCGGGGCTCAGCGAGACCAGCCCCGCCCGCATCTGTCTCGACGCGAGCGGCGGCGACATCGCGGGATATCTGGTGGCCGAGGGCCTGGCGCTCGCCGACCGCAACAGCAGTGCCGACTACGTCGGCGCGGAGGGTATCGCGCAATCCTACAACAAGGGTCTCTGGCACTACCGCTGAGATCCGAAATCCCGACGAGAGAATCAAACATGTCCCAGGGCAACGGCAGCAACGCGCCGCGCATCGACGCGGCGGAAATTCTCGACGGCATCCGCGGCTGGGTCGAGGTGGAAACACCCAGCACGGATGCGGCCGCGGTGAACGTGCTGGTCGAGAGCGTGTGTCACGATCTCGCCGCGCTAGGCGCCCAGGTGGAGCGAGTGCCAGGCCGCGACGGCAAGGGCGATCACATCCGCGCCCGCTCGCCCTGGGGCGGCGATCAGCCTGGCATCCTGCTGGTCTCCCATCTCGACACGGTCTGGGAGAAAGGCACGCTCAAGCGCAAGCCGTTCAAGATCGACGGCGACAAGGTCACCGGTCCCGGCATCTACGACATGAAGGCAGGCGGCTATATGGCCTTCTACGTCTACCGCCATCTCGTGCGTCAGGCGCGTGAGACCAAGCTGCCGATCACCTTTCTCTACATGGCGGACGAGGAGATCGGCAGCCCGACCTCCCGGGCACTGATCGAGGAGACCGCCAGGGGCGCGAAATACGCCCTGGTGCTGGAGCCGGGCCGGCCCAACGGCGCCGTGGTGACCGCGCGCAAGGCGGTCGGTCGCTTCGATCTTGAAGTGACCGGCGTCGCCGCGCATGCCGGCGCCAATCACGAGCTCGGCCGCAGCGCGGTCGCCGAGCTCGCGCGCCAGATCGTGGCGCTGGAGGCGATGACGGACTATGCCCGCGGCATCACCGTCAATGTGGGCGTGGCGTCCGGCGGCTCGGTGGGATTTGCCAATGTGGTGCCGGCGCATGCCCGCGCCGAGATCGATTTCCGCTGCCCGGACGAGGCGACGTCCGAAGAGCTGGTGCGGCGGATTCAGGACCTGAAACCCGTCGGCCCCGATGTCTCCCTCAAGATCGCGGGCGGCGTGAACCGGCCGGCCTTCATTCGGACCGACGAGGTCGCCGGACTCTACGGCCGCGCCAAGGATCTTGCGGCGGAGATCGGGTTCGATCTTCCGGAGATGCTGACCGGCGGCGGCAGCGACGGCAATTTCACCGCCGCGATCGGCATTCCGACCCTGGACGGCCTCGGCGCCGTCGGCGCCGGCGCCCACGCGGAGCACGAGCACATCCTCATCTCGTCCCTCGAGCCCCGCGCGAAGCTCCTGCTCAGGCTATTGGAGACGCTGGAGTAGCGTATCTCGCTAGGCGGCGAGGTCAGGCCCGAGCGCCGTGGCGATCGCCTGCCGTGCCGTGGCCAGGCCGCGTGCCGCGGACTCCGGGCTGACGTTCAGCCCTTCGGCGCGGATGAAGGTCACGTCGGTGAGGCCGAGGAACCCCAGTACGGCGCGGAGATAAGGCTCCTGGAAGTCCATCGCCTGTGCCGGCCCTTCGCTGTAGATGCCGCCGCGGCTCAGCACGACGAAGACGCGCTTGCCTTTCAGCAGACCCTCCGGGCCCGTTGCGGTGTAGCGAAACGTGCGGCCGGCGCGGGCGACGTGATCGATCCAGGCCTTGAGGGTCGAGGAGATCGAGAAATTGTGCATGGGAGCGCCGATGACCACGACGTCGGCGGCCTCGACCTCCGCGATGATCTCGTCGGCGCGGGCGATGGCGGCGGCCTGCTCTGGGCTGCGCTGCTCCGCCGGCGTGCCGAAGGCGGTGATGAGATCGGTGCCGAAGTGCGGGATCGCCGAGGCCGCGAGATCGCGCTCGGTGACGACGGTGTCGGGACGGGCCGCCTTCCAGGCCGCCACGAACTCGCCGGCGACGGCGCGCGACTTGGAGGCGGTGGGAAGCGGGCTGCTGCTGATGTGAAGAAGGCGGGTCATGGGAGGTATCCCTGCTGCCGGCGGAATTGCCGATACCGGGAAGCTAGGGTCATCAGATTATCTATAGAATTGGCAAAAAATTGCTATTATCTATCGACTAAGGAGATAGGTGATGCTGGATGCCGTAACCCTCGATCAGCTCAGAGTTTTTGTCGCCGCTGCCGAGACCGGTAGCTTCTCCGGGGCTGCCCGACGGCTGAAGCGAGCGCAGTCCGCCATCAGTCACGCGGTCATGTCGCTGGAAGCGGCGCTGGAGATTCAGCTCTTCGTTCGCGGCGGCCGCGTGCCGGTGCTGACCGAGGCGGGGCGCGCCCTTGCCGGCGACGCCCGAGCGCTGATATCAGGCGCCGCCGAGTTCAAGGCAAGGGCGCGCAGCATCGCCGACGAGGTCGAGCCGGAATTGAGCATCGCGGTGGACGCGATCCTGCCGAAGCCGCCGCTGATCGCCGCGCTCTGCGCGATCCGCGCGGAATTTCCGCTGCTTTCCATCACGCTCTATACCGAGGCGCTGGGCGCGGTGGACGATCGGGTGATCGAAGGAAAATGCAGCCTGGGGATCAGCGCGCTTATCCCCCGCGGCGAGGAGCAGCTGGATCGCCGCTTTCTGACGGAGATCGAAATGATCCCGGTCGCGGCGGCCGATCATGCTCTCGCGAAATACGAAGGCGAGATCCCCCTCATGGAGTTGCAGCGTCACACGCAGCTCGTGCTGACCGATCGCAGCTCGCTCAGCGAGGGGTTTTCTGGCGGCATCCTGTCACGCCACATCTGGCGCTTCGTCGACCTCGAAACCAAGCAGATGTTTCTTCGCGCCGGCTTCGGCTGGGGCGGCATGCCCCGCCACATGGTGGAGGAGGACCTCGCCGCCGGCCGCCTCAAGCGGATCGCCGTCACCGGCTGGGGGCGGGCGCCACACCGTCTGTCGCTCGCGATCGTGCAGCAGCGCGGGCGCCGCCCGGGTCGTGCCGCGCGCTGGCTCCTCGACCATCTCGAGGCCGCGCTCAATCCCGCGCCGGACTCAGTCAGGGCAGGGACAGCCTAGGCCTTTGAGCCCGCGGGCGCCGGCGGCGCCAGCCGAGCGGGTGCGCTGACTGGGGATGCAGGCTGGAGCGGGCGAGGCTCAGGCCCCGGCGGCGCCTGGTGGCCAGCCGGCTTTTCCGCTGCTTCGCTGGGATTGGGTCCGGTGATGACGTCGAAATCGATCATGGTGACCTCCTCGGGGTGCTGGAGGCCGTCTCGGGGCGGTAATCGGCGCTGGGGAAGTGCCAGAAACGCAAAAAGCCGCCTGATCGAGGCGGCTTCGGTATCTACGACTGACTGCGCGATCCTAGGCCGCCGGGGTGAACCGGGGATACCAATAGGAGCTGGTAAAGGAGCGCGCGGCGGCGGTCTTGGTCATGGTGGCGACACCTTAAGGTCGCGGGCGGCGGCCGTCAACCGGCGGGTCCCCCGCCCTTGCGTTTCCGGGCCTCAGCCGGTATAAACCGCCGCTTCCAACCCGGCGGCTGGCCGCGCAGTTTTGCGCCTCGGGCATGCCTCGTCGCCGATCCTACTCCTCCTTCCTTGAAAGGACGAAAATGCCCAAGATGAAGACCAAGAGCGGGGCGAAAAAGCGCTTCAAGCGCACCGCCTCCGGCAAGATCAAGGCGGCGGTCGCCCACAAGCGCCATCGCCTGGTCAGCAAGCCCAAGCAGATGAAGCGCAAGGCCCGCGGCACTTTCGTGCTGCAGCCCGGCGATACCAAGCTGGTGCTCACCTACATGCCGTACGCGAGGTAGACCATGGCCCGCGTCAAACGGGGCGTCACCGCGCACGCCCGGCACAAGAAGGTCCTGAAGCTCGCCAAGGGCTATCGCGGCCGCGCGAAAGATGCTTTCCGGATTGGCATCGAGAAGGTCGAGAAGGGGCTCCGCTACGCCTATCGCGATCGCCGCGCCAAGAAGCGGAATTTCCGCTCGCTCTGGATCCAGCGCATCAATGCCGGCGCCCGGGCGGAAGGCCTGACGTACGGCCAGTTCATCAACGGCATCAAGCGCGCGGGTATCACCATCGACCGCAAGGTGCTGGCGGATCTCGCCGCGCAAGAGCCCGCCGCCTTCAAGACGCTGGTGGAGAGCGCCCGCGCCGCGCTCGCCAAGAGCTAGGAGCAGGCATGATGGCGCCGCTGATCACCCGGCGATTTAGCTGCGGGACCTGTCGTTAGGCCCCGGCGGCAGGTGCTGCCTTTGGGATCGCCTTGCGAGAGGCGGTTCCGCTGGAAGAGAAGAGGGGCCGAGCGATCGTCGGCCCCTTTTTATTTGCTCAGGTGAGGTGGTGAGGTCATGAAGGAAAACGAGATCGATCCGCTGCGCCAGGAGATCCTGGACGCGGTCTCCGCCGCCGACAGCCGCGAGGCGCTGGAGCAGGTGCGGGTCTCGGCGCTCGGCCGCAAGGGCCGCGTCACCGGGCTGATGAAGAACCTCGCCACGCTGGAGGCGGAGGCGCGCCGCGCCGTCGGTGCCGCGCTCAATCGCCTGAAGGACGAGGTGGAGGCGGCGATATCAGCCGCCAACGACCGCCTGCATCATCGCGAGATCGAGCATCGCCTGATCGCCGAGCGCGTCGACGTCACCTTGCCGGTGGAGTTCGGCGGCGAGGGCCGCGTCCACCCGATCAGCCAGACCATCGACGAGCTGACGGCGATCTTCGGCGAGATGGGCTTCAAGGTCGCCGAGGGTCCGCATATCGAGGACGACTTCTACAACTTCACCGCCCTCAACATTCCGCCGGAGCATCCCGCGCGCCAGGAGCAGGACACCTTCTATCTGACGGAGAAGAAGGACGGCAGCCGCAAGGTGCTGCGCACCCATACCTCGCCGGTGCAGATCCGCACCATGCTGGCGGAGAAGCCGCCGATCCGCATCATCGTGCCCGGTCGCACCTTCCGCAGCGACCATGACGCGACGCACAGCCCGATGTTCCATCAGGTCGAGGGGCTGGTGATCGACCGAGCCACTCACATGGGGCATCTCAAGGGTTGCCTGATCGAGTTCTGCCGCGCCTTCTTCGAGCTCGACGATCTCCCCGTGCGCTTCCGACCCAGCTACTTCCCCTTCACCGAGCCCAGCGCCGAGGTGGACATCGGCTGCTCCCGCGCCGGCGGCGAGCTCAAGATCGGCGCCGGCGGCGACTGGCTGGAGATCCTCGGCTGCGGCATGGTGCATCCGAAGGTGCTGGAGAACTGCAACATCGATCCCTCGATCTACCAGGGCTTCGCCTTCGGCATGGGGATCGAGCGCATCGCGATGCTGAAATACGGCATCCCCGATCTCCGGCCGTTCTACGACAGCGATCTGCGCTGGCTCCGGCACTACGGCTTCCTGCCCCTCGAGGTGCCCTCCATGGTCGGAGGGCTCGCGCGATGAAGCTCACCCTCGGCTGGTTGCGTAGTCATCTGGAGAGCAGCGCCAGCCTCGACGAGATCGTCCGCACCTTGGTGATGCTCGGCCTCGAGGTCGACGCCATCGAGGACCGGGCGAAGGATCTGAAAGAGTTCACCGTCGCCCGGGTGATCTCCGCCGAGCCGCATCCCGACGCCGACCGCCTCAAGGTGTGCATGGTCGACACCGGCAGCGAGCGGGTGCAGGTAGTCTGCGGCGCGCCCAACGCGCGGGCCGGTATGCTCGGCGTCTTCGCCCGCGTCGGCCTCACGATCCCGCGCACCAAGCTCCTCCTCAAGGAGACCACCATCCGCGGCGTCGCCTCCAAGGGCATGCTGTGCTCGGCCTACGAGATGGGGCTCTCCGACGATCACGAGGGGATCATCGATCTCCCCGAGGGCGCTGCCGCTGGGGGCACCCTTCGCGGGTGCTCTCGGCCTCGACGATCCCGTGCTCGACGTGAAGGTGACGCCGAACCGCGCCGATGCGCTGGGCGTGCGCGGCATCGCGCGGGATCTGGCGGCGGTGGGCCTCGGCCGGCTGAAGCCTCTCGACGTCTCGCGCGTGCCCGGCAAGTTCCCGGCGCCCAAGGCGGTGCATCTGGCGGGGCCCGACGACAAGGCCTGTCCGCTCTTCGTCAGCCGGCTGGTGCGCGGCGTCAAGAACGGCGAGAGCCCGCAATGGCTCAAGGACCGCCTCACCGCCATCGGCCTCCGACCGATCTCGGCCCTGGTGGACATCACCAATCTCCTCACTTTCGACATCAACCGGCCGCTGCACGTGTTCGACGCCGGTAAGATCCAGGGCGATCTCGCCGTGCGCGGCGCGCGGCCGCATGAGACCATGGTGGCGCTCAACGGCAAGACCTATGAGCTCGATGCCGAAGTGACCGTCATCGCCGACAACCGCGGCCCGCAAAGCCTCGGCGGCGTGATCGGCGGCGAGGCCACTGGTTGCACGGCGACGACTACCGACGTGCTTATCGAGGCGGCGCTCTTCGATCCTCTGCGCACGGCCGCGACCGGCCGGCGGCTCGGCATCCAATCGGATGCGCGCTACCGCTTCGAGCGCGGCCTCGATCCGGAGATGGTGGTGCCGGGCATCGAGATCGCGACGCGGCTCATCCTCGAGCTCTGTGGCGGCGAGCCATCGGAGGTGGCGATCGCCGGCGCCGTGCCGGAGTGGCGCCGGCAGTATTTCCTCCGTGTCGAGCGCTGCCGCACCCTGGGCGGTCATTGAGGTGCCGGCGGCGGAGCAGGAGAAAAGTCTCGTCGCCCTTGGCTTCAAGGTCGAGGGGCGGGAAGGCGGCTTCTCCGTCGAGCCGCCGCCCTGGCGCGGCGACATCGTCGGCGAGGCGGATCTGGTCGAGGAAGTCCTGCGCATCCACGGCTATGACAAGATTCCGGTGGTGCCGCTCGCGCGCGAGACCGCGCTGCCGAAGCCGGCCTTGAGCGCCGCCCAGAAGCGCGCGGTGATGGTGCGCCGGGCGCTGGCGGCGCGCGGTCTCGTCGAGGCCGTCACCTTCTCGTTCCTGCCGAAAGCGCAGGCGGAGCTCTTCGATGGCGGCAGCGCCGAACTCACTCTGATCAATCCCATCAGCGCCGATCTCGACGTGATGCGGCCCTCGATCCTGCCGAACCTCGTCACCGCCGCGCAGCAGAATGCCGACCGCGGCCTCCCGAACGCGGCGCTCTTCGAGGCGGGGCCGCAGTATCGCGACGACACGCCGGAGGGCCAGAGCCTGGTGGTGGCGAGTGCCCGCATGGGCCGCACCGGCCCGCGGCACTGGCGCGACGGCGGCCGTCCGGTCGACGCCTTCGTCGCCAAATCCGACGCGATGGCGGCCCTCGCCGCCGCCGCGGCGCCGGTGGAGAATCTGCAAATCTCGACGGATGCGCCCAAGTGGTACCACCCCGGCCGATCCGGCAGCCTGCGTCTGGGTCCCACCGTGCTGGCGCATTTCGGCGAGCTGCATCCGCGCGTGGCGCAAGCGCTCGGCGCCAAGGAGAATGTCACCGCATTCGAGGTCTATCTCGACCTCGTGCCGATGCCACGCGCCAAACTCGGTAAGGCGCGGCCGCTCTTGAAGCTGTCGCCGTTCCAGCCGGTAACCCGCGACTTCGCCTTCGTGGTGGACAAGAGCCTCGCCGCCGAGACGCTGCTGAAGGCGGCCCGCGGCGCCGACAAGAAGCTCATCGCCGAGGTGCGCCTCTTCGACGTCTACGAGGGCACCGGCCTGCCGGAGGGCAAGAAGTCGCTCGCCATCGAGGTGACGCTGCAGCCGACCGACGCCACTCTGACCGAGGCGGCGCTGGAAGGATTTGCGAAGAAGCTCGTGGAGCAGGTGACGAAAGCGACGGGCGGCACGCTGAGGAGCTGAGGCGCGGAGCGGAGAGATGACGAGCTTCGCCGCGATCCGAAAAGCGGCCGAGCAGCGCATCGGGAAGGCAGCGCTCGCGAGACGCCTGCCGAAGGTAAAGTCGGCGGCAGCGCTGCGCCGCGTGAGCGACGACCGCTATCTCTCCCTGATGTCGCTCCGGGTCTTCCGCGCCGGCCTGCGTCACGACATGGTGGATGCCAAGTGGCCGGCCTTCGAGAAGGTGTTTCGTGGTTTCGAGCCGCGCAAGGTCCGCGCCATGAGCGACGAGCAGGTGGAGGCGCTGATGGGGGATGCCCGAGTGATCCGCCATCTCGGGAAGCTCAAGGCGGTGCACGGCAATGCGGCGGCGATGGTCGATCTCGCCGCCGAGCACGGCAGTTGCGGCGCCTATCTCGCGGACTGGCCCGGCGACCGCGTGCTGGCGCTCTGGGAGGATCTGGCCAAGCGCTTCCACCAGATGGGCGGCAACTCCGGCGCCTATTTCCTTCGCATGGCCGGCAAGGACACCTTCATCATCACCTACTCGGTGGTGAAGGCCCTCAACCATTGGCGCCTCTTCAAGGGCGAGCCCAAGGGCAAGCGCGACCGCGCCGCGGTGGAAGCGATCTTCAATGAATGGGCGGCGGAGACGGGGCTGCCGCTCGCGCATCTCAGCATGACGCTGGCGGCGTCGCTGGATTAGGGGTAAGCGCGCTGGATCGGTTGTCGTGTGTTCTTCGAGACGGCCGCTGACGTGGCCTCCTCAGGATGAGGAGATTTTCTTTGTGCCATTCTCTATCTACCTCATCCTGAGGAGCAGCCCGAAGGGCTGCGTCTCGAAGGACGCAGGCTAGAAATGCGTCGCGCCCCCCTACGCCACCCCGAACCGCTTCAGCGCATCGCCGTCGAACTCGAGCCCCAGCCCGGGCTTCGTCGGCATCGCGAGCTCGCCGTTCTTTTGCTGCGGCACCTCGTGGAAGAGGCGCGTGAGCCAGGGCATGTATTCCACGGTGAGCCCGTTGGGGATGGCGCCGATCAGGTGCACGTGCACCTCGGGGATGAGGTGGCTCACGACGGGCAGGTTGAAGGCCTCCGCCATGCCCGCGACCTTCATCCATTGGGTGATGCCGCCGACGCGCACGAGGTCGATCATCACGATATCGACGGAGCGCGCCTCGATCATGTGGCGGAAGGGCGTGATGCCCCAGACGTACTCGCCGCCGGCGACCGGCGTGGCGAGCGCGTCGCTGATGCGGGCGAGGCCGGCGAAGTCGTCGGCGACGGTCACATCCTCGAGCCAGGTGAATCCGATGTCTTCCAGACGGCGGCCGATGTCCATCGCCTGCTCCGGACGCCAGCGCTGGTTGATGTCGGCCATCAGCTTGATCTTGGGATCAAGGGCGTCCCGCACACGCCGCGCGCGCTCCACCTCCCGCTGCGGCAAGGTCTCGCCGGGGAGCGCCAGCTGCATCTTCACCTCGCGCCAGCCCTTGGCTGCCAGGCGGCCGGCCGCCTCCACCGACTGGTCGAGGGTGAGGCCGCGCATCAGGGCGCCGCTGGCATAGGTCGGCACGCGCTCGCGGGCGCCGCCCAGGAGCTTCCAGAGCGGCTGGCCCAGCGCCTTGCCCTTGATGTCCCAGAGCGCCATGTCGATCGCGGACAATGCCAGGGTGAAGATCCCTGCCGGGCCGGAATAATTGGCGGAGGTATGAAGTTTGGCGTGGATCTGCTCGGTGCGGAGCGCGTCCTCGCCCACGATGAGGGCGCCGAGCGCGTCCACCGCCTGGCGGAGCGCGCCGGTGAGCGGCCCGCCGAAATAGGTGACGCCGACCCCGAGGGTGCCGTCGTCGGTCCCCAGCTCCAGGGTGACGATCGGCCGCGTCGCCGCGGGGTTCTCAGGCATGTCGGCAAGCGGCTCGTCGGCGGGCAGCTGCACGATCCGCGTGCGGACGCTGGCGATCTTCATGGGCGTCTCCTCCGGGTGGGTTTTCCGTACCTTAGCATGTGAAAGCGGCGGGGAAACCGCCGGATGCCCGACGGTGATTGCGCTTCCGCCCATCCGCCCTTATGTTCCGGGCGGCCTCCAAACCCAGCCCCCATGACCGATCTTAATCATATCCGCAACTTCGCGATCATCGCGCATATCGACCACGGCAAGTCGACGCTCGCCGACCGGTTGATCCAGGCTTGTGGCGGCCTGGAAGCGCGGGAAATGCGCGAGCAGGTGCTCGACAGCATGGATATCGAGCGCGAGCGCGGCATCACCATCAAGGCGCAGACCGTGCGCCTCACCTACAAGGCCAAGAACGGCGAGACCTTCGAGCTCAATCTCATGGACACGCCCGGCCATGTGGACTTCGCCTACGAGGTGAGCCGGTCGCTGGCCGCCTGCGAGGGCTCGCTGCTGGTGGTGGACGCGAGCCAGGGCGTGGAGGCGCAGACTCTCGCCAACGTCTACCAGGCGATCGATGCCAGTCACGAGATCGTCATCGTCCTCAACAAGATCGACCTGCCGGCGGCGGAGCCCGACCGCGTCAAGCAGCAGATCGAGGACGTGATCGGCCTCGACACTTCCGGCGCGGTGATGATCTCCGCCAAGACCGGGCTCAATATCGATGGCGTGCTGGAGGCGCTGGTGCACCGCCTGCCGCCGCCAGTTGGCGACCGCGAGGCGCCGCTCAAGGCGCTGCTGGTGGACAGCTGGTACGATTCCTATCTCGGCGTCGTGACTCTGGTGCGGGTCAAGGACGGCGTGCTGAAGGCCGGGCCTCAAGATCCGCATGATGGCGACCGGCGCCACCCACACGGTGGAGCGCGTCGGCGTCTTCACGCCGAAAGGCCAGCCGGTGGACGAGCTCGGCCCCGGTGAGATCGGCTTCATCACCGCCGGCATCAAGGCGGTGGCGGATACCAAGATCGGCGACACCATCACCGAGGAGCGGCGCCTCGCCGCCGAGCCGCTGCCGGGCTTCCGTCCGGTGCAGCCGGTGGTGTTCTGCGGACTCTTCCCGTCCGACGCCAACGACTACGGCAAGCTGCGCGAGAGCCTGGCCAAGCTCCGACTCAACGACGCCAGCTTCAACTTCGAGCCGGAGACCTCGGCGGCGCTGGGCTTCGGCTTCCGCTGCGGCTTCCTGGGCCTGCTGCATCTGGAAATCATCCAGGAACGGCTCGAGCGCGAGTTCGATCTCGATCTCGTCACCACGGCGCCCTCGGTCGTCTATCACATCCATCTCACCAACGGCGAGACGATGGAGATGCACAACCCGGCGGACATGCCGGACCCCGTCAAGATCGACCACATCGAGGAGCCCTGGATCAACGCCACCATCCTGGTGCCCGATGAATTCTTGGGCTCGGTGCTGGCGCTCTGCGAGGAGCGGCGCGGCGCCCAGAAGGATCTGACCTACGCCGGCAGCCGCGCCATGGTGGTCTATCGCCTGCCGCTCAACGAGGTGGTCTTCGACTTCTATGACCGGCTCAAGTCGGTGAGCCGCGGCTATGCCAGCTTCGATTACCAGATCGCCGGCTACGAGACCGGCGATCTCGTGCTGATGACCATCCTGGTGAACGGCGAGGCGGTGGACGCGCTCTCCCTCGTCGTGCATCGGGGCCAGGCGGAGCGCCGCGGCCGCGCGCTCTGCGAGCGGCTCAAGGATCTGATCCCGCGCCAGCTGTTCCAGATCGCGATCCAGGCGGCGATCGGCGGCCGCATCATCGCGCGGGAGACCGTGAAGGCCATGCGCAAGGACGTGCTTGCCAAGTGCTACGGCGGCGACGTCAGCCGCAAGCGCAAGCTCCTCGACAAGCAGAAAGAGGGCAAGAAGCGCATGCGCCAGTTCGGCAAGGTGGAGATCCCGCAATCCGCCTTCATCGCCGCCCTCAAGATGGGCGACCAGTCCTGAACGATTTCCTGACGTAGAGCGACCAAGCTTCGTCGATGGTGGCGTCCGTCTTGACGCCGTGAGCGTTCACTCACCGACGCTGGCGTCAACGTTGCGCCGGCCGCGTCGCCGGCCCAAGATGCCGCCGGCGGAACGTGGGGGGACACCATGATCGGGCTTGCCGTTCTGCTGGGCTTTCTGGTCATCGTCGAAGTGCTGGGCCTGCCGGTGCTGGTGGTGCTCTATCTCGGCGAGCGCAGCCGCATGACGGCGCGTCTCGACGCGCTGGCGCGGCGGATCGCGGCGTTGGAATCCCCGCAAGCGCCGACGAGCGAGCCGATCTCCGCCGCGCGTGTCGACAGTCCGCCCGCGACAATGCCGGCGGCAGCACCTGCCGAGCCGGCGGCTGTTGTCGAGGCGGCGCCCGCGGTCGAGCCCGCGCCAGTCGCGCCACCGCCGTTGCCACCTGTCGCGCCCGTCATGCCCGCCGCCGCGCGGGAAAGCCTGGAAGAGCGCGTGATGCGCCGCTGGGCGGTATGGCTCGGCGGCGTCGCTCTCGCGCTGGGCGCCGTCTTCCTGGTGAAATACTCGATCGAGCAAGGCTGGTTCGGCCCAGCGGCGCGGGTGAGCGCGGGCGTGCTGCTGGGCCTCGTGCTCTGGGGCCTCGGCGAGTGGGCGCGCCAGCGCGACGAGCGGCTGCCGCTGCCGGGCGAGGTGCCGCCGGATCTGGTGCCGCCGGCGCTTGCCGCCGCGGGCTCCGTGGCACTCTTCGCCAGCCTCTATGCCGCCCATGGTCTCTACGATCTGCTGGGACCGCTCACCGCCTTCGTGCTGCTGGCGGCGGTGGGTGTGCTGACGGTGGCGCAGTCGCTCCTGCACGGCGTCTTCATGGCGTGGCTCGGCATCGCCGGCATCTACATCGTGCCGGCGCTGGTGACGACGCCGCATCCCTCGATCGCGGGACTGCTGGGATATATCGGGATCGCCACCGCCGGCAGCACCGCCTTGCTGCGCTGGCGCGCCTGGCCGTGGCTCGGCGCGCTGGCGCTGATCGGCGCCGTCTTCTGGGCGATCGCCACTATGGTGGCCGGCACCGAGGCCGAGCTGCTATGGCCGCTCGGGCTCTATCTGCTGGCGCTGCCGCTGCTGTTCCTGCTCGTGACGGATGCCGTAAGCGAGGCGCCGCTCGGCCTGCGCACGGTCACGGGCTGGCTCGCCGCGGGACTCTCCGTCCTCCTGATGTGGATTCTCGTCGAGATCGAGCAGTACGACACCACTGCGCTGATCTTCGCCGCGGTATTGACGGCGATCTACGCTGCGCTCGCCTGGCGCCATGCATCCTTCGATCGGCTGGTCTGGATCGGCGCGCTGCTGGAGAGCGCGGTGATCGCCGGCTGGGAGTTCGGTCGCGGCACGTGGTCGCCCGACGAGCGGCTCCATCTCCTGATGGTGCCGCCCTCCGGCGACGTCGGCAGCTACGTGACGGTGGCCGCGATCACGGGCGCCGCCTTCGGGCTCGGCGGCTTTGCCCTGCTGTGGCGCGCGCTACATCCGGAGCGCTGGGCGATCGCCTCGGCGGCGACGCCGCTTCTCATCCTGATGGCGGTCTACTGGCGCCTGGAGCATTTCGCGGTGAGCCTGCCCTGGGCCGGCCTCGCGCTCGGTCTGGCGGTACTGGCGTTGCTGGCGGTGGAGCGGCTGGCGCCCTCGGCGGAGCAGCCGGGGCCGCGCCTCGCGCTCGCCGCCTATGCGGTGGCAATGACCGCGGCGGTCAGTCTCGGCATCACGATGTCGCTCCGCCTCGGCTGGCTCACCGTGGCGCTGGCGCTGGAGCTGCCGGCGCTGGGCTGGCTCAACCGCCGCATCCCGACCCGCGCCTATCGCGTCATTGCAGGCATCGTGGCGGCCGCGGTGCTGGTGCGGCTGCTGCTCAATCCCAACATCGCCGACTACGGCTTCGATCCGCGGCCGATCCTGAACGGGCTCCTCTATCTCTATGGCGTGCCGGTGGCGGCGTTCGCCGGTGCCGCCTGGCTGCTGCGGCGGGAGAAGGTGGATGTCGCGGTGCTGCTGCTGGAGGGCGGCGCCCTGGCATTGGCCCTGGCGCTGATCGCTCTGGAGATCCGGCACTTCGTGCACGGCGGCGTGCTCACGGGCGGACGCTACGAGCTGATCGAGCAGGGGTTGCAGTCGACGGCCTGGCTGAGTGTTGCCTATGTCCTGCAGCGCTGGGCCTTCGGCATCGAGCCGGTCATCCGAGAGTATGCCTGGCGCATCATCGCGGCGGCGGCGGCGCTCCACGTGCTGCTGATCTCGGTGCTGATCTCCAATCCCCTGCTGCAGCCGATCGGGGTGGGCGAATGGCCGGTCTTCAACGCGCTGCTCTTCGCCTATGCCGTGCCCGCGATATTGGCGCTGTTGTTCGCGAATGCGCTCGGCGGCAGTAATCTCGATGGTTTCGCGCTGCCGGCGGCGGTCGCGGGGCTCGCGCTCTTCTTTCTCTATCTCACGCTGGAGACCCGGCATTGGTTCCAGGGCCCGGTGCTCGCCAATGGCGCGCCTGATATCGCGGAGTGGTACGCCTATTCTCTCGTCTGGCTCGCTTACGGAGCGGTACTGCTGGGATTGGGCATGGCGCTCGGCCAGCAGAAGCTGCGCCTCGCCGGCCTCGCGATCGGCGCCCTGGTGGCGGTCAAGGTCTTCGTCTTCGACATGGCGGCGCTGAGCGGGCTCTATCGCGCCGCCTCGTTCCTCGGCCTCGGCGCCAGCCTGGTAGGCTTCGCCTATCTCTATCAGCGCCTGATCGCCCGGGCACGCCGCGCGGGGGGAACCTGAGAACCTAGTGCCGGCGCCGGCGACGCCGCGGCGTGTCGCGCCGGCGGCAGGCCCAGAGCAGCAGCACCGCCGGCAGCACGAGAGCAAGCGCGCCCGGCCAGATCAGGATCGTGGTCATCACGGGATCCCACAGCCAGCCCGCGATGTGGCCCTCGATCAGGGATTGGGCGGCGCTGGGGCCGCCGCGGTCGAGCTCGAACCAGAGCCGGCCGAGCGACGCCACCTGATAGTGGCCGGTGTCGGCCCAGCCCCAGAGGTCGTGCCCCTCGGCGATGAGCGCGAGGAGGAGCAGGAGCCAGCCGAGCATTCGGCCCACGATCATGCCTGTCCCCTCATGGCCGGTTCGCGGCGCCGTGGGTGCCGCGCGCCCTCGCCGTCCATATCATCCGGCCCCGCATCCCGCGATTTCGATCGGGCCCAGGCGTGGGCCGAATTCTCCGCACCGAATCATGAGTTTCCGAGCCCGAGCCCCTCGGCTGCTGTTGCACGCTACCTTAGGTAGGGGAGTCCGGAGGCGCAATGGAATTGCGTCGCCGGGCGCCCTTGAGTAGTCTCGCGCACCTCGCGGGCGGCCCTGCCGTCCCGTGCCGGGACCGGAGGGGTGGCCGAGCGGTTGAAGGCACACGCTTGGAAAGCGTGCATAGGGGAAACCCTATCGCGGGTTCGAATCCCGCTCCCTCCGCCACCTAGTCCTTATAGGACTCTTGTTCTCCGAGGACCTGTGCTGAAAGGCGCAGGTTCTCGGCCAATTCATTCGGGGAAGCGAACCGGAGACGGGGACTCCGGCCGCGCTGTTCGGCGTTTCGGTACCGATCTTCTCTGTCGGGCGTTCCGGTGGTTCGGTTTGCGCTGCCGTACAACTCCCGTTTACTGGCTCCATTTGCGATCAGCTGCTGCCCAGCTGACGCAGTGATTTAACCGGTCGAGGAGTGCCAGGACGGGACGTTGAAGGTGACAGAATCTAGGATAGCTCAGCGTCCTGCATTTGCAACAATTCAAAGGGCGCCTTGAAACCCGGCAGCGCCGTCACTCTTTCGGCTCAGCCGGCGAGGTTCGCCCAGCGCGTCAGATCGAACGTGCAAATCTGAACAAAGGCCACGTCGCCATAGCAGAAGAGGTCGGCGATGGTCGGCTCGGCGGCACAGAGATAGTCGCCATGAGCGAAGTGGGAGTCCAGTTTCGATAGCGCCGTCTCGGCGCGTTGGTGATGGAAGTCGGCGATCGTCGGCTCGATGTTGATCGGCAGCAGTCTTCGCTGCATGAGCGAAACGCTGTAGCAGCCATAGACCGGCGGCAGCAGGACGTCGACGTCCCAATACAACCATTCCCGCACGGCTTGGTGCGCCGTCGGATCGGGCCCTTGGAACCGGCCGAGCGTCTCGGCCAAATGCTCGACGATGGCAGCCAATTGGAGGAGAACGCGTTCGCCGTCGACCAGAACCGGCACCTGACCCCAGCGGGACAGCGCCAAGAACTCTGGCGCCTTGTGCATCCCCTTCTGGAAGCTCACCTAGCGGAACGAGAACGGCGCGCCTGACAGGCGCAGCATCAGCGCCGCCTTGTAGGTCGGAAGCGAATGCGGGCTGCCGTAGAGCGTGAAGCGCTTCATCGACGGGCCTACCCCGTTGTAAGCGGCGGAGCATATCGCCATCCTATCCGAACGCCACCGCCTTGAGGGCCAAGGGATTTTAAGTTAGACACTGTTATTTCGGACTGAATTTTCATCAATGGATGCGTCTGTAAGGGGCTGTGTAATGCCGCACGTCGTCACGAGGTGTAAGGGTACCCGGCACCGCCGCCGCACGCACTGTCAAAGCTGGCCTCATACAGTAAAGAATATGCAACGGGCATAAGAATGCGATAGTCACCCTGTCATGGCCAAAAACCCCACCTTCGCTGTAATCGGTAAGGAGACAGATCGTATCGACGTTCGGCTGAGCTACAAAATCGTCGAGCTGTTCTCCGAGGGTCTGTACGCAAGCCCCAACAAGGCTATCGAGGAATTGGTTGCGAACGCGTTCGACGCTGGAGCGCAGAACGTTCAACTGTTGCTTTCTGAAAATCTGAGCGAACAGAATGCGACGGTCGTCGTCATTGACGACGGCGTCAGCATGGACGCGGAGGGGCTCAAACGGCACTGGCTTTGACCTGCCCCCTCCAACCGAGTCCGGAGTGTCTGCTAGGCTTCGGACGTTTTCGAGGAGGCAGCAATGGCAAGGAAGCGTCACAGCGCGGAAGAGATCATCGGTAAGCTGCGTGAGGCTGAGGTCGGGCTGGCCGGTGGGCGCAGCGTCTCGGAGATGTGCCGGGCGGTGGGCGTCACCGAGCAGACCTACTATCGCTGGCGCAACGAGTACGGTGGTTTGAAGGTCGATCAGGCCCGACGGATGAAGCAGCTCGAGCGGGAGAACGCCCAGCTGCGCAAGGCGGTGGCGGATCTGACGCTCGACAAGCTGATTTTGAAGGAGGCGGCCGAGGGAAACTTCTAAGCCCCGCCCGCCGTCGTCGCTGTGTCGCGCATGTTCGGGAGCGGCTATCGGTCTCCGAGCGGCGCGCCTGCCGCGTGCTGGGGCAATCGCGTGCGACGCAGCGACGGATCCCTGCGGTGCCCGACGACGAGGGTGCCCTCACCGGCGCCATCGTGCGGTTGGCGAGCAGCTACGGCCGCTACGGTTACCGCCAAGTCACCGCGCTGCTGCGAGCGGAGGGTTGGCGTGCCAATCACAAGCGGGTCGAGCGGATCTGGCGGCGGGAGGGGCTGAAGGTGCCGAAGCGGCAGCCCAAGCGGGGCCGATTGTGGCTCACGGATGGATCGTGCATTCGGCTGCGGCCATGCTGGAGGAACCATGTGTGGTCATATGACTTCGTCGCTACGCGCACGCATGACGGGAGAGCGCTTCGTATGTTGACGGTGATCGACGAGTACACGCGTGAGTGCCTGGCCATCGATGTCGGCCGGCGGCTGCGAGCCGACAATGTTCTCTTCCGCCTGAGCGAGCTTATGATCGAACGTGGCGTGCCGGACCATATCCGTTCGGACAACGGCCCGGAGTTCACCGCCAAGTCAGTGCGCGAGTGGCTGGAACGCGTCGGCGCCAAGACCCTCTACATCCAACCCGGCAGCCCCTGGGAGAACGGCTATTGCGAGAGCTTCAATGGCAAGCTGCGCGACGAGCTGCTCGACCGTGAGATCTTCTTCTCCCTGCCGGAGGCTTGCATCCTGATCGAGCGATGGCGGCGAACCTATAATCAGATCAGGCCGCACAGCTCACTCGGATATCGGCCTCCGGCGCCGGCGGCCATCGCGCCCAGAACGGCCGATCCGGCCTCCGCTATCGATGGGCTGCGGCCAGATCGGCCGTTCCCAACTACCGAGCCGCGGCTAACATAGGCAGCGGTATCATCCCTGGGGGCAGGTCACGTCCGTTGTCTTGGAATTGCAACCTGAATTCTAGAATTTCCATCGAAGTCTAACGATATATGGTAGACGTGCTCACCATCGTGTGATTAGCATAGCGATGAAGTAGGGATTTTCAAATCCGTTCTGCTAGAAAGCAGGGATTTGCCGGTGGCTCAGCTCGTTGGAGCTCAGGACATACCTTCGGACTCCGGTGCCGCGGCGCTGGCCCTTCTTCTCCGCATCAACGGCATCGCCTCCAACCCGGAGCAGCTCCGCCATCGTTTCGGCGGCGGCGCCATCGGCGCAGCCGAGATGATCCGCTGCGCCCGCGATCTCGGGCTTAAGGCACGTCTCGTCACCGCGAGGTTCACGCGCCTTCCCCGCACGCCGCTGCCGGCGATCGCCGAGCGGCGCGACGGCGGCTTTCTGCTGCTGGCGCGGGCGTCGGAGACGGACGTCCTGGTGCAGGATCCCGCGATCGGCCGGCCGCAGGTGACGCCGCGCGCCGAGTTCGAGTCCCTCTGGACCGGGCGCCTCGTCCTGATGGCGCGACGCGCCAACCTCGCCGACCTCGCGCGCCGCTTCGACATCACCTGGTTCCTGCAGGCGATGCACAAGTACCGCCGCATCCTCGGCGAGGTGCTGGTGGCGTCGTTCTTCCTGCAGCTCTTTGCCCTGGTGACGCCGCTCTTCTTCCAGGTGGTGATCGACAAGGTGCTGGTGCACCGGGGTCTCACCACCCTCGACGTGCTGGTGATCGGCCTCATCACGGTCTCGATCTTCGAGACCGTGCTGGGGGCGCTCCGCACCTACGTCTTCTCCCACACCACCAACCGCATCGACGTGGAGCTGGGGGCGCGGCTCTTCCGGCACCTGACGGCGCTGCCGATTGCCTATTTCCAGGCGCGCCGCGCCGGCGACTCGGTGGCGCGCGTCCGCGAGCTGGAGAATATCAGGAACTTCATCACCAGCTCGGCGCTGACCCTCGTCATCGACCTCTTCTTCACCTTCGTTTTCCTGGGGGTGATGTTCTACTACTCGCCGACGCTCACCTGGATCGTGCTGGGCTCGTTTCCCTTCTATATTGCTGTCTCCGCCGGCGTCACGCCGGTCTTCCGCCGGCGCCTCGATGAGAAGTTCAATCGCGGCGCGGAGAACCAGGCCTTCCTGGTGGAGAGCGTCACCGGCATCGAGACCCTCAAGGCCATGGCGGTCGAGCCGCAGATGCAGCGGCGCTGGGAGGAGCAGCTCGCGGGCTATGTCCGCGCCAGCTTTCGCGTCCTCAATCTCGGCAATTGGGCCAGCCAGGCGGTGCAGCTGGTGAGCAAGCTGGTGACCGCGCTCACCCTCTACTTCGGGGCCTATCTCGTGATCGACGGCCGGCTCACCGTGGGCGAGCTCGTCGCCTTCAACATGCTGGCGGGGAGGGTGGCGCAGCCGGTGCTGCGCCTGGCCCAGCTCTGGCAGGATTTTCACCAGGCGCGGCTCTCGATCGCCCGCCTCGGCGACATTCTCAACACCCAGCCGGAGCCGCAGTACAGCGCCGCCCGAGCGGCGCTGCCGGCGATCCGCGGCGACATCGTCTTCGACCACATGACCTTCCGCTATCGCCTGGACGGGCCGGAGGTGCTGCACGACGTCTGCCTCAGCATTCCCGCGGGCCAGGTGGTGGGCATCGTGGGCCCCTCCGGCTCCGGCAAATCCACCCTTACCAAGCTGGTGCAGCGGCTCTATGTGCCCGAGAGCGGACGCGTCCTGGTGGACGGCGTCGACCTCGCCATGGTGGATGTGGCCTGGCTCCGACGCCAGGTCGGCGTCGTCCTGCAGGAGAACGTGCTGTTCAACCGCTCGATCCGCGACAACATCGCGCTTGCCGATCCCGGCATGGCGACGGAGCGGGTGATGGCGGCGGCCCAGCTCGCCGGCGCCCACGACTTCATCCTGGAGCTGCCGGAAGGCTACGACACCATGGTGGGGGAGCGCGGCGCCAGCCTCTCCGGCGGCCAGCGCCAGCGCATCGCCATCGCCCGCGCCCTGGTCATGGACCCCCGCATCCTGATCCTCGACGAGGCCACCAGCGCCCTCGACTACGAGTCCGAGCGGATCATCCAGCAGAACATGCGCCGCATTGCCGAGCGCCGCACCGTGCTGATCATCGCCCACCGGCTGTCCACCGTCCGCGCCGCCGACCGCATCCTCACCATCGAGCGCGGGCGTCTGGTGGAAGACGGCGCCCATGACGAGCTCATCAACAGCGGCGGCCGCTACGCCACCCTTCATCGCCTGCAGGCGGGTCTCCATGAAGCCGTCTGAGCCCACCGCCGTCATTCCCCTGCCGAGGCCGCCGCGCCGGCGCGGCTCCGAGCTTGAGTTCCTGCCGGCGGCGCTGGAGATCGTGGAGACCCCGGCCTCTCCGGTGGGCCGCGCCGTCGCCGGCACCATTGCCTTGTTCTTCGTGGTGGCGCTCATCTGGGCGAGTCTCGGCTCCGTCGACATCATCGCGACGGCTCCTGGCAAGATCGTCCCCACCGGCCGCACCAAGGTGCTGCAGCCCTTCGAGACCGGCGTCGTCCGCGCGATCCATGTGCATGACGGCCAGACGGTGAAGGCCGGCGAGGTGCTGGTGGAGCTCGATCCGACAACCACCGAGGCGGACGAAAAGCACGTTGCCCACGACTTCCTGCAGGATCGCCTGGACGTCGCACGCCTCACCGCACTGCTGGCGGGCGACCCTGCCAGCTTCGCGCCACCCGCGGGCGCCGATCCCGGTCTTGTTGCCACCGCCCGGCACCAGATGGAGGCGCAGACGGCGGAGCAGGATGCCAAGCTCGCCGCCCTCGACCGCCAGGTTGCGCAGAAGCAGGCGGAGGGCCGCGAAGTCGTGGCCTCCATCGCCAAGATTGAGGCGGCGCTGCCGCTGCTGAGGGGGCAGCGCGACATCCGCGAGACCCTGCTGCACAACGAGTTCGGCTCGAAGCTCCTCTATCTCCAGGCCCAGCAGCAGGTGGTGGAGCAGGAGCACGAGCTGCTGGTGCAGCATCAGCGTCGCGATGAAGTCGCCGAGGCGCTCGCAGCGCTGAGCCAGCAGCGCGCGCAGACCGCGGCGGAATACCGAAAGTCGCTGCTCGCCGACCTTGCCAAGGCCGAGAGCCAGGCCAGCGGACACCGGGAGGACGCGGTCAAGGCCGCGCAGCGCCGCGAGCTGCAGACTTCTGACCGCGCCCGTCGACGGCACGGTGCAGCAGCTTGGCGTGCATACCCTGGGCGGCGTGGTGACACCCGCGCAGCCACTCCTGATTATTGTGCCCGCAGAGAGCCACCTCGAGATCGAGGCAATGGTCTCCAACCGCGACATCGGCTTCGTCCATACCGGCGAGCCCGCGCAGATCAAGATCGACACCTTCAACTTCACGAAATACGGCCTGCTACATGGCGAGGTGCTGAACGTCTCCCAGGACGCCATCACTCGCGACAAGCCGCAAGACAACTCCCAGAGCAACGCGAACACGCGAGCCGCCCAGAACGAGAGCAGCGAGCCCAAGGGCCAGGAACTCGTCTACGCCGCCCGCGTCTCCCTCGACCGCACGCAGATGCAGGTGGAGGACAAGCTGGTGAGCCTGACGCCCGGCATGGCGGTGACGGTGGAGATCAAGACGGGATCGCGGCGGGTGATCGAGTATCTGCTGTCACCAATCCTGCGCTATCGGCAGGAAGCGATGAGGGAGAGGTGAGAGGAGGATATACGTGGATGTAATGAGGGCTGGAGCCAGAGCGACTCGGCACGGACATTTCCCGATAGCTGGAACGCTGCTGGTGTTCTGTATAGCAATCGACGTTATCGAGGTTTTCGGCTCGTACTATAAGCCTGACGTTGTCGGTCATTGGGCTTGTGCCATGCGTCCGCTCGGAGCGATTTCGAGACCGTTGTTCTCTTATCGCTGGCTTGCATTTGTGGACAGTCGCTGCGCGGGAGATCCGTTTGAGCCGACGGCATCAATTCTTTTTTTTATGGCGAAGATTGTCGCGGGTCTAGCTGCAGTCGTTGGTGGCTGGCTTGCGCTTGGATTGCAGCGCCAATGGTACATCGAAGAGCGCAAAGCAGCGTTCGAGGAGCTCGAGAATGGTGTACTGGCGCATTTTCGACAGCTGACGCCAGTGGTGCTTTTGGGAGCGCTAATTCTGGGCATCTTAGGTGGCCTCTGGAACTTCGGCATCCAGCAAGTCTCACCCGCAGATTTTGACATCACCTTTATTCACAAGCTCCTATTTGAGGATGCATTTGTGTTCCTTCTATTAACGCTGATGGCTCTTATCCTCCCTGCCTGTTTTCTGTCGTTCGTTATTTGGCCAGGCCAGTACTGGCTATTCAGAGGGAAGGAACGAGCCACTACGAAACGCGAGAATGCTGAGTCTCAAGATCCGTAAACGGCGAACCCTTTCGATCGTCTGACGTGAGCCCCTGAATCTCCTCCAGATTTGAGTAGAGTTCGTCGACCAGAAGGAGACGGACGATGCGGTCATCGAGGTTCAATGAAGAGCAGATCATTGCCATCCTGCGTGAGCAGGAGGCCGGCGCGAAGACGGCGGACGTGTGCCGCAAGCACGGGATCAGCGGTGCGACCTTCTACAAGTGGAAGTCGAAGTTTGGCGGGCTGGACGTGTCGGATGCCCGCCGGCTGAAGATCCTCGAGGCGGAGAACGCGAAGCTGAAGAAGCTTCTCGCCGAGGCGATGCTCGACAACGCCATGCTGAAGGACATCGCTTCAAAAAAATGGTGACGCCCGTCGCCAGGCGAGAGGCCGTGGTTCACCTCCGGCAAGTCTATCGAGGTGAGCCAGCGGCGGGCGTGCGCGGTGATCGAAGCCGATCGAACCTCGGTCCGTTACCGATCCCGGAGGCCGGACGATGGTGCGATCCGTGTTCGCCTTCGCGAGCTGGCTGCGGCGCGCCGGCGCTTCGGCTACCGCCGCCTGCATATCCTGCTTGGTCGCGAGGGAACGCGGATGAACCACAAAAGCTGCGGCGGCTCTATGCCGAGGAACGGCTCCAGGTGCGCCGCCGCGGCGGGCGCAAGCGGGCGCTCGGCACCAGGGCGCCGATGACGATCCCGCAAGGTCCGAACCAGCGCTGGTCGATGGACTTCGTGAGCGACACGCTGACCGACAGCCGGCGGTTCAGAATCCTCGTCGTGGTCGACGACTACAGCCGGGAATGCCTCTGCCTGGTGGCGGATACCTCGCTCTCCGGGCATCGGGTCGCCCGTGAGCTCGACACGATCATCGCCGAGCGCGGTCGACCCGCGACGTGCGTTTCCGACAACGGCACCGAACTCACCAGCATGGCGATCCTGCGCTGGTCGCAGGAGACCCAGGTCGAATGGCATTACATCGCGCCGGGCAAGCCCACGCAGAACGCCTTCATTGAGAGCTTCAATGGCCGGCTGCGTGACGAGTTGCTGAACGAGACACTGTTCAGGTCGCTCGCTCACGCTCGCGCGGTCTTGGCTGATTGGAAGGAGGACTACAACACCGTCAGGCCACACAGCCGCCTCGGCAATCTGCCGCCGGCCGCTTATGCCAAGCTCAGCGATCCCGCGATGCAACGGGATGGGACGCTGCGCTCACTCGGGGGCTTCGCGCCCCATCCCGTTGCACCACCGAGCCCGATGGGCTCAAATGACGAACAGACTCTACTCATCGACGGATGAGAAAAGGGGCTCACGTCAGGTGGCATGCCAATCATGGCGGCCTCTACGATGCAACCTTTTATCCGATCGCCAAAGCCTTCGCCGCGCGCAAGAAGGAGGTGCCGCGCGGTACAAGCCGAGATGACTGGCGTTACTTTTGGTTCTTTTTCCCCATAGTTGTCACGTCCGGAAGTCTATTCCTCATCGATTTTCGGCCGAGACGCCGGCGCCGCAGCCCGTTGATCATGTAACTTTTAAGCGCGAGCTGAAATCCGGCAAACTAGTAGGAACTTTCACGCTGACGTTTATTCGCCAGCAATGTCTTGAGGCCTACTTGGTATCAGTGGTCGATCCAGTCGCAACGTTGGTGGCCGACATCGTAACCAATCGAGTGGATCTCCTCACGAAAAGTAAGCTACCTTGGACAGACTAAGCGCGACGCGGACTTGTCGCGCTCACCTGCATGTAGCCAAAGTCTAGTCGTCGCTGTTCCCCGGCGAGAGGAAATCGACTGGGATGAAATCAACGATGAGCACGGCGGGCCAGTAGATCGCCGTGAAGACGGAGATGACAATGATCGCGGCTGCCCGGATGGATTCCGGTCAAAGTCCAGGCCGCTCCAGATCCTTCTTGCCTCGATCCTTTGGACCCCCCGTTTCACGAGTTCTATGACGAGCGCGAGCAGTGCGGCGGTCGAAATGCCGAGGCTGCTGAAGGCGGCGAAATGGAAAGCACCTGGCACGTCGAAATATATTTGTTGCATTGGCGTTGGGTAAGTCGGCGCAGGAACATAGAAGACGTAGAGTAGAAAGATGACGAGAGCCAGGAAGAGCACATTGTTCAGTACTAGCTTCAGGCTGCCGACGCTCTTGCGATATCGCCATGTCAATGCGATCGATATCGCGAGCGCCGGCGTACCGTAGAGTGCCTTGTCTTTGATTGTCAGTATCGCAGCGGGAACTAGCGAGACGTACGTCGAAATGAAGAAGGCGATCACCAGCGACGAAGCGATGTCGAGAACGACGATGAGGACGAGCCGGATTGGCGTGCGAAGGCCGGGAAAGATGGTTATGAGCGTTCGTGATTTCGCGAATGAAAAGAAGTCTGTGATCGCGTTGGTCAGGAAAAAGGTTAGCAGCAGCAGGGCGACCAATGGCGGGCTCAGAGTGAAGATGTTTGGGACGTGGATCATGTCCAAACGAGAGATGCCGTGATCCGTGTTGGCCGGCGGTAGACGCGCGTAGAAGTAGCTCCTGAGCGGATAGGCTGCGAGCGCCAGCATGAGCAGGTCAGGATGAGGCTCCTGCCGATGGACGGTGCATAGAACCGTCCCTCCTTCCTGAACCGCATGATCCCGTCGATCGCCGCCGTCGCGCCGGCCGCGAACCCCTCCAGCGTGCGAGAGACCGGGAAATCCCGAGAATAGGCGCCTATATTCCGGAGTGCTTCTTCGCGCAAGAAATTGGGAGCCTTGTCGCCGACTGCGTAGATCAGCCCGATCGCGGCCGCATAGCTGGCCCATGCAGAGACGATTGGGTTCATCGCCTAGTCCCGACCCTCCAGGCCCGCCCCTAATAACGGGTACACTCTATTATAGAACGACGCTCTCGTACGAGCTGATTTCAATGCGAACTCAGTGGCGGGCAGAGCGCGCTGGGCGCGGAACGAAATTGGTCGGGTTCTTTTATGGCCGGGATTTATTGCAGGATTACGCAAAGTCGACGATGCATGGTACCGCAAATCCGCCGATCAGGGTGTGCCTATCGGAAACCTTATCCGGCTGAATCCTGCGGTCGGATGAGGTAGTGTGATGCGAGATGATCGCTCACCTGAATTTGCTGACGTCAGCCTTGGCTTCGCTGCTCAAGTCGAGGGGCCGGCTCGAGGTCAACTTGGACTTCTCCGGCACCAATTGAATGTGCTGCGGCGGGCCGCGCCACAGCGGCTTCGGTTCACAGCCATGGACCGACTGATCTTCGTCTGGCTTTATCGGCTATTTCCTTCCCTCATCGATGCTGTCGCCGTCGTAAAGCCGGCGACACTGCTGCGATGGCACCGTGGGGGCTTCAGGCTGTATTGGCGTTGGAAGTCACGGTCACCTGGCGGTCGGCCGAAGATCTCTCGTGAGACGCGCCGCCTGATCCGAGAGATGAGCTTGGCCAATCCAC
>CAVTDT010000009.1:0-300097 GCA_963733525.1 uncultured Alphaproteobacteria bacterium | reverse complement strand
AGGGCTGGGGCTCGCGAAAAGCCCGAGAAATAAGCCCCGTCGGGGCCTTGGCGTGCTAGTATCCGTGTCCTCAGCGACAGCCCTTGGGGCGGAAACCGCAGGCGTAGCGGTCAGGGTATAGTTGCCCGGCAGTGAAGGATGGATCTGACATGGATAACCGGAAATACCGTAACGGCCAGACGGTTACGATGATGCCAACCGGGCCCGCCGGACCCCACGGACCGCTTCGAGATCGTCCGCCTGATGCCCGCCGAGCGCGGCGAGGGCTACCAATACCGCATCCGCTCGGTTCTCAACGGACACGAGCGGGTGGTGCTCGAGAGCGAGCTCGACTAGCGCCGCTCCCTCCCCCTTGTCCGTCAGCCACCCCGTCGGCCTCTCGCGCCGGGTCAACCGGGGCGGTGCTGACGGCGACCCTGGCGTTCGGCGCCGCGGCCTTCGCGGTGCTGGCGGCCCTGGCCCTGGTCACCGGCGACCATGGCATCACCGTCGCGGCCCTGGTCTATGGCGGATCGCTGGTGGCCTGCGCGCTCTGCTCCTTCCTCTACCAGATGCTGGAGAGCTCCGAGGTGGCGGGCGCTGCTGGCTATCTCGACGATTCCGCGATCTTCCTGCTCATCGCCGGCACCTACACGCCCTTCGCTGCCGCCGGCATTCACGGCCCCTTCCATGGCAGCCTGCTGGCCTGGGTCTGGGGCCTGGCGCTCATCGGCATCGTGCTGAAGCTGGTGCTGCCGCGCGCCCATGACCGCGCCTTCGTGCTGGTCTATCTCGCGCTTGGCTGGATCTTCGTGACCTCCGCCGACGAGGTCATGCGAGCATCCCGGCGCTGCCGCTGGCGTTTCTGGCGCTGGGCGGCCTCGCCTATACCGTGGGCGCCCTCATCTTCGCCCGCGACATCGGCCGCTGGACCGACCCGGTCTGGCACAGCTGCGTGCTGGCGGGGATCATCACCCACTTTCTCGCGGTGATGATCTACTGCCTGTCGCCGGCAGGATTGAGCAGCGCATCGATCTGACGGTAGAGACGGAGCATCAGCTCCAGATCCGCCAGATCACATGGGCGATCGTGCCCACCAGCATCGCCGACATCGCCAGCAGCACGATCCCGCTCGGCATCCCGAAGGTGAGGTAGACCTTGCGGGCCCGCAGCGGGTGTCCGCTGCGCTCCGGCGGAACGATGCCGCCGCGCGGCAGCGCCACCAATCGCGCGGCGATGCCCTGGGCGTCCCAGCACTCGCGCTTGAGCTTCCGGCAGGCGGTCGATGATCTGCGCGAGGGCGCTTACCGCCTCCTCCCGGCGCAATCCCGCGAGCCGGACCGCCTCCTGCCAGGGATCGATGTCGAGCCGCGTCAGCGCCGAGACGACGCTGAGCGGCATGCCGTTCCGCTCCTCGCCGATCGGCGCGTAGAGGAACGCGCCGAATTCGGAGTTGAGAAGAGCGAAGGAGTGCGGGAGCGACACGGGCGGTTCGACCTAGACTGCGAGCTTCTGCGCGCAGGCGCCGGTCACATCGAGACCCGTCAAGGGCGCGCCGGGCTCCACCACCCATTTCTTGGCCAGCGCGCTGCGGGCTTCCCAATCCAGCTTGCTGGGATCGGCGACCTCGGTCCGCGCGCGCGTGTTGCAGACTTGCGCCAGCTGATCGACGACGCTGTCGCGCATCTCCGTCCGCGCCGCGCCGCTGGTGACCTGCCAGCCTATGTAGTTGGAGATCAGCGGTCCGGCGATCAGGCCGATCGCCAGCGCGATGACCATGGGCTTTGCGGTCTCCCACTTGGCGGCGACGTTCTGCATCGGCGTCATGCTCTGTATCGACATGTGACTCTCCCTGTTTTGATTGTTGGTATGGTTGCTGCCCGAAGAAACATCCGCGGCTCAGGCGTCGCGATGCCAGTTCACGTGAATGAGATAGCTGTTCTCGTCGAAGTGCCGCTCGAGCGCGCCCTGGAACGTGCGCCGGATCGCCTCGCCGAGACGCACCGGCAGCTGGACGTCCGTGGTGTTGACGACCATGCGGTCGTCGCCCTGCTCGATGTCGATGATACGATTGAGCGGCCGATCGCGCCGCTCGCTCTCTTCGTGCACGCGCACGACGGCGAGAAGCGCCGCGCGGTTCGGTGCCACGAAGCTGCCGTGCAAGGTCACGACGCCGGCGGGCATGCCGTCCTCGGAACGGTGGCAGGCCTGGCAGACGACCTCGCCGGCATTCGCCGGGCGCGGACCCCAGTGCCACTTGCCGCCGAAATAGATCGCGCCGCATTCAGAGCAGACCGTGGGCGAGCGAAGCTTGCCGGGATTCTTGTAGGGATCGACCAGCCGGCTGCCCTGGGTGCGGCCCCAGCGGCGCTTCTCCGGCGCGATCGGCTTCAACGCCTCGTTGCTCATCATCCACAATCTCCCGGGCGCAAAGCCCTTTTATTTCCAGATGCCGGGTAAATCGCCTGAGATGGTGATATGGGGATGAAATACTATTTTACAACGCTCGAATTAATCTTCCGAATAGGCTGAATTTCCTGAAATAAATCCGCTGAGATCAACCGCGCATAACCCTGTTTTAATATTTCCGATCTTCCTGGCAACTCCTTCACGGCTTGCCAGCCCGGAGCGGGAGGACGCAGGTTGCGCAGGTGCCGCCACGTCGCCCGCGTGACCTCCGGATGCGATCCTTCCGCCCGCTCCTGCTCTGCCTCGCGCTCGTCCTCGGATTCCCGGCGCTCGCCGCGGCCCAGGAGCATGCGGAGCGCGAGTTCCGGGAATGCCCGGATGTCCGCGAGATGGTGGCGATCCCCGCGGGCAACTTCATCATGGGAAGCCCGGCGGCGAGCCCGGGCGCTTCGACGCCGAAGGGCCGCAGCATCGGGTCGCCGTGCGCGCCTTCGCGCTCGGCAAGTACGACGTCACCAACGAGGAGTTCCTGATCTTCCTGCGCGAGACCGGCTACCAGCCGGCGCCCTGCGACCCGATCCTGGGCCTCACCTGGCGCTCGCCGGGGCAGGGCTCGCCTATCCGCCGGGCGAGGTGGCGCCGCCGCGGGAGCCCGCCATCTGCCTCAACTGGCACGACGCCGAAGCCTATATCGCCTGGCTCAACGGCAAGGCGCGCGCCCATTCCGGGCCCAACCCCTATCGGCTGCCGAGCGAGGCGGAGTGGGAATATGCGGCGCGCGCCGGCACCACCACCGCGCGCTGGTGGGGCGAGGCGATCGGCTCCGGCAACGCCGACTGCAACGGCTGCGGCAGCCGCTGGGACGGCCGCGAGATCGCCGAGGTCGGCAGCTTCAAGCCCAATCCCTTCGGCCTCTACGACATGCTCGGCAATGTCTGGCAGTGGACCGCCGACTGCTGGAACGAGAGCTATGTGGGAGCACCCCGCGACGGCAGCGCCTGGAGCCAGGGCGACTGCGGCAAGCGCGTCCTGCGCGGCGGCTCCTGGGCCAATGTCCCCGTCTTCATCCGCGCCGCGACCCGCAGCCACGCCGCCGCCGACGGCAGCGATTTCGACTATTCCAGCTACGCGGGATTCCGGGTGGCACGGACGCTGCCGTGAGGAAGGAAGAAAGTTTCACCACGAAGGCACGGAGAACACGGAGAAAAACGCAACACCTCTATCCCGTCATGGCCGGACTTGACCCGGCCATCCACGAATTTTCGGTTTCAAGACGTGGATGGCCGGCACAAGGCCGGCCATGACGTGGGGAAGGAGCGATCTTCTCCTCCGTGCTCTCCGTGCCTCCGTGGCGAACCTTCCTTCCCCGATCCTCACTGCGACACTTTCCGCGGATCGAAGTCGAGGGTGATGTCCTTGACGAGATCGTAGACGCCGGGCGGCAGGGTGAGCGGCGAGGAGAGCAGCGCGGCGTTGCGGGCGCTCATGGCGAGCGAGCGGAAGTTGGCGTCGGTGGCAAGGCGGGGATCGTCGACGACCTCGGCGCTCGCCACCTTGCCGTCGCGGTTCAGCAGCAGATGGATCGAGACCACGACGTCGCCGGGACCGATGATGCTGCGATCGAGGTTCCAGCGCCGCTCGATCTGGGCGCGGAGGAAATCCTTGACGCTGTACAAGGCGTCGGGACCGGGCGCGGCGGTGCTGCTGCTGGCGGTGCGGTTGGAGAGGCCGGTGCCGTCCTGGCGCGCCGGGTTGGGCGGCACCGGCGGCGTCGGCTCGCGCAGCCGCGCCAGCGACTGCAGCTTCGCCTCGAAGGCATCGACCGGCGGCGACGGTTTCGGCTGCGGCCGGGCGGCGGGCTTGGGCGCGGGGCGCGGCGCCTCGACGGGCTTCGGCTTCACCGCCTGCTCGGCCCGCGGCGCGCTCAGGAGATTGGGCGCCGCCCCCTCCTCCGCCTTCGCCAGGGATTGCGGCGGCGGCGGGGTCGCCGGCGCCGGCACCGGCTGCGGCGGCGTCAGATCGGCGGTCTCCGGCGCCTTCTCCTGCGGCACCTCGGCTTTCTCCGGCGCCGGCGGCGAGGCCGTCTTGTCGCCGAGCCGGACTAGATCCACCGGGATCGCCGCCGGCACTTCCAGCGGCGCGCTCAGCAGGCTCGGGAGCCCGAAGAGGATGAGCGCCGCCGCCACGACGTGGAGTGCTACGGACGCGATGACGCCCGGCCCCATGCGGTCAGCGCGCCGGCGCGCCGGCGGTGACGCGGCGGCGGTATCGACATCGGCGAGCGAGATCGGGGACATGGGTGCGGCCTGAGCGGGATTTTGCCCCTCCGGGACGGCCGGCGCAAACCGCCTGCCGGTTCCCCTCGCGCCAGGCGCGGAGAACCCTGTTAATATGATGATAAATAGGCGAGGCCCATCCCTGGGCCCATGGGAGGGAAGGATGATCGGTCGAATTCTGGCGGCGGCGGTGCTGCTCCTGCTGGCGGCGAGCCCGGCACGGGCGGCGGAGATCTCGGTGCTGAGCACCACCGCCTTCATCGGAATTATGAAAACCCTGGTGCCGGAGTTCGAGCACGAGAGCGGCAACAAGGTCGCGATCACCTTCATCGCGTCCGGCGCCGCCACGAAGCAGATCGAGGACGGCACCGCGACGCCCGACGTCGCCATCGTCCTGGACAAGCAGATCGCCGATCTCATCAAGAGCGGCAAGATCGCCGCCGGCACCGGCACCGACGTCGCGCGCCTCGGCATGGGCGTCGCCGTGAAGGCCGGCGCGCCAAAGCCCGACATCTCCACGCCGGAGAAGCTCAAGGCGGCGCTGCTGGCGGCGAAGAGCGTGGCCTATACGGATCCGGCTGGCGGCGGCGCCAGCGGCGTCCTCGTCGCCAAGATGCTGGACCGCCTCGGCATCGCCGACGCCATCAAGGCAAAGGCGCATCTCACCACCGGACCCGTGGGCGCGCTGGTCGCCTCCGGCGAGGGCGAGCTCGGCCTGCAGCAGATCCCCGAGCTGAAGGCGGTGCCGGGCGTCGAGATCGTGGGTCCGCTGCCGGGCGATCTGCAGACCACTACCGTGCTCACCGCCGGCGTCGGCTCCCATGCCAAGGACCCCGCCGCCGCCCGCGCCTTCGTCAAGTTTCTCACCACGCCGGCGGCGGTGACGGTCATCACCGCCACCGGCATGGACAAGGGCTGAGCCGCTATCCTAGGCCCGCTGCTCCCGCACCACGCCGTCCTCCAGCACAAGGACGCGATCGAGGCGCCGGGCGAGCTCGAGATTGTGGGTGGCGATGAGCGCCGCGAGGCCGGTCTGGCGCACCAGACCCATCAGCGCCCCCATCACCTCGTCGGCGGTGTGGTGGTCGAGATTGCCGGTGGGCTCGTCGCCGAGCAGCACGCTCGGCCGGTTGGCGAGCGCGCGGACGATGGCGACGCGCTGCTGCTCGCCGCCGGAAAGCCGCGCCGGCCGGTGGCTGGCCCGCGGCCGCGAGGCCGACGCTGCGCCAGCAGGTCGCGCGCCCGCTCCCGCGCCGCGCGCCGCGCGACGCCGGCGATCATCTGCGGCACCATGACGTTCTCGAGCGCCGAGAATTCCGGCAGCAGGTGATGGAACTGGTAGACGAAGCCGAGCGCGCTCGCGCCGCATCGCCGTGCGCTCGTCGTCGCCCATCTGCGCCGCAGTCGCGGCCGTCGATCGCACCTCGCCGCCATCCGGCCGCTCCAGCAGGCCGGCCACATGCAGCAGCGTCGACTTGCCGGCGCCGGACGGGCCGACCAGCGCCACCATCTCGCCGGGTCGGAGCGCCAGGCTCGACGCCGCGCAGCACCTGCAGCGTCTCGCCGGCCTGCTTGAAGGTGCGGATGACGCCGCGCAGCTCGAGGGCGGCGCTGGCCTCACTCATAGCGCAGCGCCTCCACCGGATCGAGCCGCGCCGCGCGCCAGGACGGGTAGAGCGTCGCCAGGAACGACAGGCCGAAGCGCCATCGCCACCACGGTGACGACGTCGGAGGGATAGACCTGGGCCGGGATGCGGGTGAAGAAATAGATCTCGGCGTTGAAGAGGTCGACGCCGACGATGTCCTGCACGAACTGCCGGATCTCCTCGATGTGGGTCGCGAACTCGACGCCGAGGACGAAGCCGGCAAACGTGCCGACGACGCCGATGCTGGACGCCCGATCAGCATGAAGATGCGCAGGACCATGCCCGCGTCGCCCCCATGGTGCGCAGGATGGCGATGTCGCGGCCCTTGTCCTTCACCAGCATGATCATGCCGGAGATGATGTTGAAGGCGGCCACCAGGATGATCAGCGTCAGGATCAGGAACATGACGTTGCGCTCGATCTCGACCGCGTTGATGAAGCTGACGTTGCTCTGCCGCCAGTCGTAGATGCGGGTGGCGGGGCCGGTGATGGCCGCAATCGGCGCGGCGCTGGCGCGTCGAGATTGTCGGGATCTGGCGGCGAAGACCTCGAGGCTGCTGACGCCGGTGCCGGTCTTGAAGAAGAGCTGCGCCGCCGCCAGCGGCATGAAGATGTAGTTGTTGTCGTACTCGTACATGCCGACGTCGAAGATGCCGGCGATCTTGTAGCTCTTGATGCGCGGCACGGTGCCGAAGGCGGTGGCGTTGCCGTTGGGCGAGAGCAAGGTCACGCTGTCGCCGGTGCGCAGGCCGAGGCGATAGGCCAGCCTGGTCGCCGATGATGACGCTGTCGTCGGAGAAATCGCTTGAGCGCCGCGGGATCGATGTGGCCGGCGAGCAGCGGCTGGCTCGCGATGTCCTCGGCGCGCATGCCGCGCACGAGCACGCCGGCGGAGGTGCGCGGCGTGCGACGCCAGCACCTGGCCTTCGACCAGCGGCCGCACCGCGACGACGCCCGGCACCTGGCGGATCTTCTGGTCGAGCGTCGTCGAAGCCGTTGATGACGGCCGCCATTCGGCGCATGACGCCGAGATGGCCGTTGATGCCGAGGATGCGGCCCAGGAACTCGACGCGGAAGCCGTTCATCACCGACATGACGATGATGAGCGTCGCCACGCCGAGCGCGATGCCGAGGAGCGAGAAGATCGGCGATGACGGAGACGAAGCCTTCCTGGCGGCGCGCCCGCAGATAGCGGAACGCCACCATGCGCTCGAAGGCGTTGAAGACCATCGAGGCGCCCGCCGAGGCAGCTTGAGCGATCGCAGCCTCCGGCGGCAATCTCCTCGCGCTGTGCCGGTCTTGCGCTGCTTGAGCTCGACCTTGCCCTGCGCGAGGCCGCGCGGCCCGACCACCAGCTGCCAGGGCAGGCCGATCAGATCCATGGCGGCGAACTTGGCGCCCGGCGACTCGTCGCGGTCGTCGTAGAGCACCTCGACCTTGCGGCTCTGAAGCTTGCGGTAGAGATCGTCGGCGGCGGCGCGGCACGTCGTCGTCCGCCACGCGGAGATTGATCAGCGCCGACCTTGAACGGCGCCACGCCCTCCGGCCAGATGATGCCGGCTCGTCGTGGCTCGCCTCGATGATGGCGCCGACCAGGCGCGAGACGCCGATGCCGTAGGAGCCCATCTCCGAGCGTGATCGGTCTCGCCGTTCGGGTCCGGCCACCGTGGCGCCCATCGGCTTCGAATACTTGGTGCCGAAATAGAAGATGTGGCCGACCTCGATGCCGCGCGCCTCGACGCAGCTGCTCCTTCGGAATCGGGCAAGCGCGCCGGATCGTGCTTCTCGTCGGTCGCGGCATAGAGCTGGGTCCACTGCTGGAAGAACGGCTCGAGGTCGCTCGTCGTAGTCGACGTCGGCGCGCGAGGATGTCGGTCTCGAGCCAGCGCCTTGTCGCAATAGACCTGCGCTCTCGCCGGTATCGGCCAGGATGATGAACTCGTGGCTGAGATCGCCGCCGATCGGGCCGGTATCGGCGCGCATCGGGATCGCCTTCAGCCCCATGCGCGCGAAGGTGCGCAGATAGGCCACGAACATCTTGTTGTAGGAGTGCTTGGCGCCCTCGGCAGTCGAGGTCGAAGGAATAGGCGTCCTTCATCAGGAACTCGCGCCCGCGCATGACGCCGAAGCGCGGCCGCACCTCGTCGCGGAACTTCCACTGGATGTGATAGAGGTTCTTCGGCAGGTCGCGGTAGCTCTTGACGTCGATGCGCGGAAGATGTCGGTGATCAGCTCCTCGTTGGTCGGGCCGTAGAGCATCTCGCGCTCGTGGCGGTCGGTGATGCGCAGCATCTCCTTGCCGTAATCCTCGTAGCGGCCGCTCTCCTGCCAGAGCTCGGCCGGCTGGATCGTCGGCATCAGCACTTCCTGGGCGCCGGCGCGGTCCTGCTCCTCGCGCACGATCTGCTCGATCTTCTGCAGCACCCGGAAGCCCAGCGGCAGCCAGGAATAGATCCCGGCGCTCGACTGCCGGATCATGCCGGCGCGCAGCATCAGCCGATGCGAGACGATCTGCGCCTCGGTCGGGTTCTCCTTGAGGAGCGGCAGGAAATAGGCGGAAAGACGCATGGGACCTCGTAAAGCCGGAGACCGGTGGTCGGCGGCAGGCCGGGTGATGCCGCGGACTCGGAGGCGTCAATCGGCAATGGGTCGGGACTGTAGGCAATGGCCCTGCCATGTCCATGGCGCGAAGCCCGCGCAGGGGGCCTCAGAAGACCCCGAACGCGTCGAAATGGTGGCGGCGGCGCCGTCATGCCCGCGGCTCAGACCGCGAGCGAGGTTCGGCCGCGCGTTCGCTTCGGGATCGCGAGGGGCTTGCCGTTGAGAGGACCGCTTGCCGTTGGATCGGTAACGGCATCCCGAACTCGGCCTTGCCGTCGAAGAGCTGCGCCTGGGACGGGATGCTGAATTTCTGGTCCGGAGATCGACGATCGAGCTCGGATCGGGAAGCTGTCGGAAATTCAGCTCGGCGAGGCGCTGCCGGGGAGATCGGCGGGCGCCACGGCCTTGCCATTGACGTCGACGCCCGGCGTATAGGCGACACCCGCATCGGGCACGTGCTCCACCACCTGAGCAAGGCCGCCTTCGACACCACCACGGTGCCATCCTTCGCCACCGCCACGCCGCCCGGCGGCGGGGTCGGCAGCTTCTTCTCGGCCGCGGCCGCCGCAGTCGTTAACGCGCAGCAGGCAGCAACGAGATGGGATGCGAGCGGATACAGCGCGTCATGCGCGTCAGAGGATGTGCTAGCACGGCGGGATGCGCATCCGAGCAAGACCTAACCAGCCCGTTGCATCGACTCCATCCGGCACGGCACCATTCGCGCCGGGGACAGGGGAAGCGATCAGGGGGGCATCATGCTCGAGCGCTATTTCGGCTTGGCGGAGCACGGCACCACCGTGCGCACGGGAGATCCTGGCGGGCTGCACCACCTTCCTCACCATGGCCTACATCATCTTCGTCAACCCGCAGATCCTCGGCGAGGCGGGGATGGACAAGGGCGCGGTCTTCGTCGCCACCTGCCTCGCCTCGGCGCTCGGCACGCGGGATCATGGCGCTCTATGCGAACTACCCGCTGGCGCTGGCGCCGGGCATGGGGCTCAACGCCTTCTTCACCTTCGGCGTCGTCAAGGGCATGCACTATTCCTGGCAGGTGGCGCTGGGGGCGGTGTTCATCTCGGGCGTGCTGTTCCTGATCCTCAGCGTCACCAAGGTGCGCGAATGGGTCGTCGAACGCGATCCCGCAATCCCAGAAGCTGGCGATCTCGGCGGGCGTCGGCCTGTTCCTGGCCATCATCGCGCTCAAGGGCGCCGGCGTCGTCACGGCGTCGCCGGAGACCATGGTGACGCTCGGCAAGCTCACCGCGCCGCTCGACCCTGCTGGCGGTCGCGGGATTCCTCGTCATGGTCGCCCTCGACCGCCGCAAGGTGCCGGGCGCCATCATCATCGCGATCCTCGCCGACCACGGCGGCGGGCGTCGCTGCTCGGCGTCTCGCCCTTCGCCGGCATCGCCTCGGCGCCGCCGAGCCTCGCGCCCACCTTCCTGCAGCTCGACCTCGCCGGCGCCCTCAAGCATCGGCCTCGTCGCCATCATCTTCGCCTTCTTCTTCGTCGATCTCTTCGACAACACCGGCACGCTGGTCGGCGTCGCGCATCGCGCCGGGCTGCATCGACAAGGACGGCAAGATCCCGCGCCTCGGCAAGGCCTTCATCGCCGACAGCACGCGCGACCATGGTGGGCGCCGCTGCTCGGCACCTCGACCGTCGACCAGCTACATCGAGAGCGCCGCCGGCGTGCGCGCCGGCGGCCGCACCGGTTTGGTCGGCGTCGTGGTGGCGATCCTGTTCCTGCTGAGCCTCTTCCTCTCGCCGCTGGCGGCGACGGTGCCGGCCTACGCGACCGCGCCGGCGCTGCTCTTCGTCGGCTGCCTGATGGCGCGCGGCCTCGCCGAGGTGGATTGGGAGGACGTGACGGAATACGCGCCGGCCGTCGTCACCGCGATCGCCATGCCGCTCACCTTCTCGATCGCGAACGGCATCGCGCTCGGCTTCATCGCCTATGCCGCGGTGAAGATCCTTTCCGGCCGATTCGCCGAGGCGAAGCCGGCCGTGATCATCCTCGGAATCCTCTTCATCGTGAGGTTTGCAGTTCTGCCGTAAGTCAAGCGGATCATTGCAAAAAATTTAGGCTAGCCATGCAAAAACTGCGTGACGATGCGGCATAACTTCCGTACACTCCCTTGTACCCGACTACGAAAGAAATAATATTGCGAGTCGGCCCAAGTTTAGGGAGGAACAGCCGCGAGGCGGCGCTTGGGGGAGATGGGCCCTCGGGTCCGAACCAAGAAGAACGAGGACAAAGCGCAGCTTCGGCAAGGTCCCTGGGATCTTGCCGAATTTTTTTGCGCCGCGGCAGCCTTCGAGCGATGCCTGAATTCCCGGCCCTATCGTCTTGATTTTTGGCGTCTCGCCTTGCGGTTCCACGGCGGCTCCAGCGCCAGCACCCGGGCATAGACGGGGCAGCGCGGCACGTGGGCGCCGGGGAGATAGCCGAGGCTCATCAGGAACTCGCCGACGATCTCGCCGCCGGTGAAGCGGAAGGTGCTCTTGAAGAGCTTCACCCACTCGCGGCTTGCTCAGCGGATGATGAGGATCGAGCCAGTCGGCGAAGGAGCCGTGCTCGTCGCGGATCGCCTGCAGGCGCCGGGCGTTCTCGATCGCGGCGTCGATCTTGAGCCGGTTGCGGATGATGCCGGCATCGCCCAGCAGCCGCCGCACGTCCTTGCGCGCCGAAATCGGCCACCGCGATCGATGTCGAAATCCGGCGATAGGCCGCGTTGAAGGCCGCGCGCTTGTTCAGGATGGTGAGCCAGGACAGGCCGGCCTGGTTGATCTCCAGCACCAGGCGCTCGAACAGCACCTTGTCGTCGCGGCTCGGGAAAGCCGTACTCGTTGTCGTGATAGGGCGCGTGGACGGGATGGCCGGGCGCGGCATCGCAGTAGGCGGCGCTCATGGTGCCGGAAGCTCCAGATGTCAGAGATGGTGATGAGGTAGAGGATAGCCGCAGATCACCGCGGCGATCAGCGTGGTCGCGAGCGCCTTGAGCCGAGGCGCGGATTGGCGGGCGCGCCGGCGCGCTTTCCCATCTCGTCCTCCGCGGGCGTACGCCGAACGGCAGCACCGCGAAGATCACGATCCACCAGATCACGACATAGCGGCTGCGCCGGTGAACCAGTTCATCGGCCCGCTCAGACCTGCTCCAGCTCGATCAGCGTGCCGCAGAAATCCTTGGGATGCAGGAACAGCACCGGCTTGTCGTGGGCGCCGAGCTTGGGCTCGCCGTCGCCCAGCACGCGGGCGCCCTCGGCCTTGAGCCGGTCGCGCGCCGCGCAGGATGTCCTCGACCTCGTAGCAGACGTGATGCATGCCGCCGGAGGGATTGCGCTCGAGGAAGTTAGCGCACCGGCGACTCCTCGCCCAGCGGCTCCAGCAGCTCGATCTTGGTGTTGGGCAGCGTCACGAACACCACGGTGACGCCATGCGCCGGCAGCGCGATCGGCGTCCGAGACCGTGGCGCCGAGCGTGTCGCGATAGAGCGCCGACGGCCTTGGCGACGTCCGGCACCACGATCGCCACGTGATTGAGCCGTCCGATCATGAGCTGCCTCCTCTCGTCAGACCCGCACGAGATGCACTTCGGTCACCGGCCTCTTGCCGTGCTGGCCTTGAGCGAGCGCCGCACCGCGAGCCGCGCCGCCTCGGCGACGGCCGCGTCGTCGCGCCGCTCGCCGCGACTTCGAGGCCAGCGACCGCGCGGCCGACCTGCGGTGCCGAGCTCGGCCAGCATCGCCGCGTCGGGCTCGCCCAGGCCCTGCAGCGTGACCCGCGGCGGCGCCAGCAGCTCGCCGGCCTCGTCCAGCACCACCGTCGCCACCGCCGCGCCGTTGAAGGTCATGCGCCGGCGGCTCTTCCAGGCCTCGCCGCCGAGCGATATCAGGCTCCGGCCGTCGAGCGCCAGCCGGCCGGTCGGCACCTGGCCGATGACCGCCGCCGGCAGCGGCCCCAGCCGCACCATGTCGCCGTTGCTGCGCCAGCACCGCCTGCGGCACCTGGCATTCCTCGGCGAGCTTCGCCTGCGCCATCAGGTGCCGCGGCTCGCCATGCACGGGCACGCGACCGTGGGCCGCACCATCTGGTACATGCGCGTGAGCTCGTCCTGGGCCGGATGGCCGGAGACGTGGACGAAATGATCCTCCTCGGTGAGGAGCTCGACGCCCATGGTCGATGAGCTTGTTGTGCAGCCGGCCGATCGGCCGCTCGTTGCCGGGGATGATGCGCGAGGAGAAGATCACGGTGTCGCCCTCCTCCAGCACCATATGGGGATGCTCGTCGTCGGCGATGCGGGCGAGCGCCGAGCGCGGCTCGCCCTGGCTGCCGGTGCAGATGTAGCAGCACCTTGTCGCGCGGCAGATAGGCCGCCTTCCTCGTCGGTGAGGAAGCGCGGCACGCCCTTCAGATAGCCGGTCTCCCGCGCCGCCTTCTCGATGCGCCAGAGCGAGCGCCCGACCAGCGCCACCTGGCGGTCGTGCGGCGGCGGCCGCGGCGGCGATCGAGGTGACGCGCGCGACGTTGGAGGCGAAGCAGGCGACCGCGACGCGCTGGCGGCACTTGCCCACCAGCTCGATCGAGCGAGCGGCCGACCGCCGCCTCGGAGCCCGCCTCGCCGGGCCTGAGCGCGTTGGTGGAGTCGCAGACCATCGCCAGCACGCCCTCGTCGCCGAGGCGCGTCAGCGCCGCCTCGTCGGCGGTCGGCCCCACCAGCGGGATCGGGATCGAGCTTCCAGTCGCCGGTATGCAGCACCGTGCCGACGGGCGTGCGCAGCACCACCGCGTTGGGCTCGGGGATCGAATGGGTGAGCGTGATCAGCTCGAGCTCGAAGGGGCCGACGCGAGAATCTGCCGGACATCGGCACCTCGATGATCGGCACCTCGTCCTCGAAGTCGCTCTCCGACGAGCTTGGCGCGCAGCACCGCGGCGGTGAAGGGCGTCGCATAGACCGGTGCTCTTGAGCCGCGGCCAGAGATACGGGATCGGCGCCGAGATGATCCTCGTGGGCGTGGGTCAGCGACGATGCCGACGAGCGCCTTGCGCCGCTCGGCGATGAAGCCGGGATCGGGCATGATGACCTCGACCCCCGGCATGGTCTCGTCGGCGAAGGTGATGCCGCAGTCGATCATCAGCCAGCTTGCCGGCATAGCCGTAGAGGTTGAGGTTCATGCCGATCTCGCCGGCGCCGCCCAGCGGCAGGAACACCAGCTCGTCGGGTCGGTTCAGCACCTCGGGCGGCGGCGCTCCCTCCGGGCTCATTTACCGTTCTTGGCGTAGATGAGACGCAGGCCCCAGAGCGTGAGGTCGGGATCGATCTGCTCGATGACCGTCGTGGCGCCGTCGAAGACCGGCGCCAGGCCGCCGGTGGCGATCACGCCCATGGGCGTGGCCGAACTCCTGCTTGATGCGCGCCACCAGCCCCTCGATCAGCCCGACATAGCCCCAGAAGATGCCGGACTGCATGCAGGCGACGGTGTTGGTGCCGATCACCTGCTCGGCCCGGCGGATGCCGCACGCTCGGCAGCTTCGCCGCCGCCATGTGCAGCGCCGTCAGCGACAGGTTGATGCCCGGCGCGATGACGCCGCCGCAGTAATTGCCGTCCTCGTCGACCACGTCGAAGGTGGTGGCGGTGCCGAAATCGACCACGATCAGCGGCGCCTTGTAGCGGTCATGGGCGGCGACGGTGTTGACCAGGCGGTCGGCGCCGACCTCCTCCGGCCGGTCGACCATGCCTCGCGCGCCGAGATCGACGCCCGGCTCGCCGACGATCAGCGGCTCGCTGTTGCAATAGCGCCGGCACAGCGTCAGCAGGTTGAAATTCGCCTCGGGCACGACGCTGGCGATGATGGTGCCGGTGATGCTCGTCGCGCGACGAGCCCGTCGAGCGCCAGCAGATGGTCGAGCCAGACCACATATTCGTCGGCGGTGCGCTTGGCGTCGGTCGCGGCGCGCCACTGGCCGCGCAGCTGGTCGCCGTCCCAGACGGCGAACACGGTGTTGGTGTTGTTGGCGTTGATGGCGAGCAGCATGAGGCGTCTCCCAGGCTAGACTAGGCCGCCGCCGGAAAGACCTCGCCGGCGGCGATGCGGCGCGGGCCCGCCTCGGTCTCCAGCAGCAGCGCGCCGTCGCGGTCGAGATCGACGAAGCGGCCGGTGAAGCTCTCGCGCTCGAGCCGGACGCCGATCGCGTGCCCCAGCCCCTCGGCGCGCGCGAGCCAGGCCCGCGCGCAGCGGCGCGAAGCCTTCGCGCTCGCCAGCGGCTGACCCAGGCGTGGAGCGCCGGCAGCAGCGCCGCCAGCACCGTCTCGACCTCGGCGTCGGCTCCGAGCGCCGCCAGCGAGGTCGCGGGCGTCTCGGTCCCGTCGGGATGGCTCGCGAGATTGACGCCGATGCCGACCACCAGCCAGTCGACGCCGTCCCGCCCGGCGGCGGATTCCAGCAGGATGCCGGCGATCTTGCGGCCGTCGACCAGCACGTCGTTCGGCCATTTGTAGCGGAGACGCTCCGGCCTGGCGAGGCGCGGCGCCAGCGCGTCGCCCACGGCCAGCGCCGCGGCGAAGCCCAGCTGCGCCGCCGCCGCCGGCGAGGCCGCGGGACGCAGGATGACGCGAGGTAGAGATTGCCCGGCGGCGAGGCCCAGACGCCGCCGGCGGCGGCCGTGGCCGGCGGTCTGGGCGCGCGCCCAGACCACGGTCCATGCGGCGGCGCCCGCGCCCGCCAGCGCTTCGCCTCGTCGTTGGTGCTGCCGAGCGCTGTCGTAGCGCGAGCAGCCGCAGGGGCGCCGGCAGAGCGCGGCGCCGTCATCCCGTGAACAGGGTCGCGGCCGCGGCGGCGGCGCTGTCCGCCGAGCGGCGCCGGGAAGACGAAGAAGAGACAGGTGAGCAGGGCGGCGACCGTCAGCACCGTGCCCAGCACCGGCGCCCACCGGCTGGTCGAAGGCGCGGCGCGGGCTCGTCGAAATACATCATCTTGACGATGCGCAGGTAGTAGTAGGCGCCCACCACGCTCGCCAGCACGCCGATCACGGCGAGGCCGTAGAAGCCGGGCGTCGATGGCGGCGAGGAAGATGTAGAACTTGGCGAAGAAGCCGGCGAGCGGCGGAATGCCGGCCAGCGAGAACATGAAGATGGCGAGCGCCAGCGCCAGCGCCGGCTGGGTGCGCGACAGGCCGGCGAGATCGGCGATCTCCTCGACCATCTTGCCGTCGCGGCGCATGCAGAGGATCACCGCGAAGGTGCCGACGTCATGAACAGATAGATCGCCAGGTAGAACAGGATGCCGCGCACGCCCGTTCGGCGCTGCCGGCGGCCAGGCCGATCAGCGCGTAGCCGACATTGGCCGATCGAGCTGTAGGCCATCAGCCGCTTGATGTTCGTCTGGTTGATGGCGGCGAGCGCGCCCAGGATCATCGAGGCGACCGAGATCGCCCAGATCACCTGCCGCCACTCGCTGACCAGCCGGCCGAAGGGCCCGACCATCACGCGCACGAACAGCGCCATCGCCGCGATCTTGGGCGCCACGCGCGAAGAACGCCGTCACCGGCGTCGGCGCGCCCTCGTAGACGTCGGGCGTCCACATGTGGAACGGCACCGCCGAGACCTTGAAGGCGAGGCCGACGATGATGAACACGATGCCGATGAGCAGGCCCGAGCGACATCGCGCCGCCGTTCTGCAGCGCCTGCTGCAGCACGTCGAAGCTGGTGGTGCCGGCGAAGCCGTAGACCATCGAGGCGCCGAACAGCAGCATGCCCGAGGCGAGCGCGCCGAGGACGAAATACTTGAGGCCGGCCTCGGTCGAGCGCACGGTGTCGCGGTCGAAAGCGGCGACGACGTAGAGCGCCAGGCTCTGCAGCTCGAGCCCGACATAGAGCGAGATCAGATCGTTGGCCGAGATCATCATCATCATGCCGGTGGTCGCCAGCAGCGACCAGCACGGGATACTCGAAGCGCGCGATGCCCTTGCGGCTCGTTGTAGTCGATCGACAGCACGATCGACGAGCGCCGAGCCGACCAGGACCAGCATCTTCATGAAGGCGCCGAAGCCGTCGGTGATGAACATGCCGTTGAGGGCGATCGTGCGCTCGGTGCCGACCTTCAGCACCAGCAGCATCCGCCGACCACCAGCACGCCGACCGCGCAGCCAGGAGACGAGCGCCGCGCTGCGCTCGCCGCGGAAGACGCCGAGCATCAGCAAGGCCAGCGCCGCGACGGCGAGGAAGATCTCCGGCAGCGCCGGCAGTGAAGTCGGGAACCGCGGTCATCGGCATGGCGTCTGTCGCCTCCGCGAGCGCTAGCGCTCGGCCAGATGCGGCGCGGGATGCGCCGGTCGCCGCCTGGCACGCGCTGCACGCACGCCGGCGATCGCCGGCTGCATCGGCTTCAGGAACGAGTCGGGATAGATGCCCATCCACAGCACGACAGCGATCATCGGCGCGAAGATCACGATCTCGCGCCAGTTCAGGTCGAGCATGGCGCGCACGTCCTCGCGGGTGATCTTCGCCGAAGATGACGCGGCGATAGAGCCAGAGCATGTAGGCCGCGCCCAGGATCATGCCGGTGGTGGCGAGGAACGCGACCCAGGTGTTGACCTGGAAGGCGCCGACCAGCGCCAGGAACTCGCCGACGAAGCCGCTGGTGCCGGGCAGGCCCGACCGAGGCCAGCGTGAACACCATGAAGACGAAGGCGTATTTCGGCATGTTGTGGACGAGGCCGCCGTAGCGCGCGATCTCGCGGGTGTGCAGGCGGTCGTAGACCACGCCGACGCAGAGGAAGAGCGCGGCCGAGACGACGCCGTGGCTCAGCATCTGGATCATCGCGCCCTGCAGCCCCTCGGCGGTCGACGGTGAAGATGCCCATGGTGACGATGCCCATATGGGCGACCGAGGAATAGGCGATCAGCTTCTTCATGTCCTCCTGCGCCAGCGCCACCAGCGAGGTGTAGATGATGGCGACGACGCTGAGGCGCGAAGACCAGCGGCGCGAAATAGGCGGAGGCGTCGGGCAGCATCGGCAGCGAGAAGCGGATGAAGCCGTAGCCGCCCATCTTCAGGAGCACGCCGGCCAGGATGACCGAGCCCGCGGTCGGCGCCTCGACGTGGGCGTCGGGCAGCCAGGTGTGCACCGGCCACATCGGCACCTTCACCGCGAAGGAGGCGAAGAAGGCGAGCCACAGCCAGGTCTGCAGCGCCGGCGGGAAGTCGTAGGTCGAGCGCGGTCGGCGATGTCGGTGGTGCCGGTCGTCGACAGTAGATCGCCAGGATCGCCAGCAGCATCAGCACCGAGCCCAGAGCGTGTAGAGGAAGAACTTGAAGGCGGCATAGACCCGCCGCGGCCCGCCCCAGACGCCGATGATCAGGAACATCGGGATCAGCACGCCCTCGAAGAACATGTAGAAGACGACGAAATCGAGGGCGCAGAACATGCCGACCATCATCGTCTCGAGGACGAGGAAGGCGATCATGTACTCCTTCACCCGCACGCGTGATCGGCGCCCAGCTCGCGACCACGCAGATCGGCGTCAGGAAGGTCGACAGCAGCACGAAGAACAGCGAGATGCCGTCGATGCCCATGTGGTAGCCGATGTTGAACTGCGGCAGCCAGCGCGCGCGCTCGACGAACTGGAAGTCGGCCGTGGTGGGATCGAAGCGCGCACCAGATGTAGCAGCGAGAGCAGGAAGGTCGACGAGCGAGGTCCAGAGCGCGATCCAGCGCGCGTTGCGCGCGACATCCGCGGCGTCGCCGCGCAGGAGCAGGATGAAGGCGACGCCGACCAGCGGCAGGAAGGTGACGAGGCGAGAGGAGCGGCCAGCTCGTGCATCGGCGCTCCTCACGCCGCATCTGGAAGACAGGTACCACGTCACCAGCAGCACCACGCCGATCAGCATGGCGAAGGCGTAGTGGTAGAGGTAGCCGGTCTGCAGCCGGCTGGTGCCGCACCGAGGCCGCCGGGTCGTGGCGGCGATGCCGTCGGGGCCGAGCCCGTCGATGATCGCGCCGTCGCCGCCTTCCAGAGCCCGAAGCCCACCAGCAAGGCGCCGGCGCACGAAGAGGAAGTCGTAGAGCTCGTCGAAATACCACTTGTTGAGCAGGAACAGGTAGACCGGCGCGGAACGTGCTGGCGACCATGGCCGGGAATGCCGGGCCGGTAGATGTAGGCGAGCCAGGCGACGGCGATGCCGAGCGAGCGCCATCAGCGAGCGGCAGCAGCGAGACGACCCAGAGCGGCACGTGCTCGGCGCCCTCGATGGCTGTCGTGCTGCGGCAGCACCAGGATCGACTCGCCGCCAGAACTCCTCGCGCCCGTCGCCGACGAAGCAGTGATAGCCGAGCGCAGCCCGCGACCACCGCGCCGGTCGCCAGCACCACCAGCGGCAGGATCATCACCGGCGGCAATTCATGGACATGGTGCATGGTCTCGTGGTCGGCGCGCGGCTTGCCGTGGAAGGTCAGGAACAGCAGGCGCCAGGAATAGAACGCGGTCAGGAAGGCGGCGAAGATGCCGAGCATGAAGGCATAGAGGCCGACGCCGGTGCCGGCGGCCCAGGCCGCCTCGAGGATCATGTCCTTGGAGAAATAGCCGGCGAAGGGCGGGATGCCGGCGAGCGCCAGGCTGCCGATCCACATCAGCGACGTAGGTCATCGGGATCGAGGCGCCAGATGCCGCCCATCTTGCGCATGTCCTGCTCGCCGGACATGGCGTGGATCACCGAGCCGGCGCCGAGGAACAGCAGCGCCTTGAAGAAGGCGTGGGTGATGAGGTGGAAGATCGCCGCCGGATAGGCCGAGACGCCGGCGGCGAAGAACATGTAGCCGAGCTGGATGCAGGTCGAATAGGCGATGACGCGCTTGATGTCGGTCTGCGCCACGCCGACGGTCGCGGCGAAGAGCGCCGTGGTGCCGCCGATCACCACCACGACCGCCGAGCGCCACCGGCGCGTATTCGAAGAGCGGCGAGAGGCGCGCCACCATGAAGACGCCGGCCGTCACCATGGTCGCGGCATGGATCAGCGCCGAGACCGGCGTCGGGCCTTCCATGGCGTCGGGCAGCCAGGTGTGGAGGCCGATCTGCGCCGACTTGCCCATGGCGCCGACGAACAGCAGGATGCAGGTGACGGTCGAGCGCGTCGACCTGCCATGCCGAGGAAATTCGATGGTGATGCCGGCGCATGTCCGGGCGCCGCGCGCGAAGACCGTCGTCGAAATGCAGCGAGCCGAAGAGGTAGTAGACCGCGAAGATGCCGAGCGCGAAGCCGAAATCGCCGATCGCGGTTGACGACGAAGGCCTTGATCGCGGCGGCATTGGCCGCTGGGCCGGTCGTACCAGAAGCCGATCAGCAGATAGGAGGCGAGGCCGACGCCCTCCCAGCCGAAGAACAGCTGCACGAAATTGTCGGCCGTCACCAGCATCAGCATGAAGAAGGTGAAGAGGCTCGAGATAGGCCATGAAGCGCGGGATCGAGGGATCGTGCGCCATGTAGCCGACGGAATAGACGTGGACCATGGCGGAGACCACGGTCACCACCATCACCATGACCGCGGACAGCGTGTCGAAGCTGCAGCGCCCAGTCGACCTGGAGCTTGCCGGCGTCGATCCAGGTGAAGATCGGCGTCACGAACTCGTCGCCGTCGACCGCGACCTCGAAGAACAGCACGATGCCCAGGGCCGCCGCGATGCAGCAGCCCGCCGCAGGTGACGAGCTGCGCGCCGCGGTCGCCGATCCAGCGGCCGAAGAAGCCGGCGATGATGGCGCCGAGGAGCGGCAGGAAGACGGCAGCGACGGACACCGGCTCAGCCCTTCATCAGGTTGATGTCTTCGACCGCGATGGTGCCGCGGTTGCGGAAATAGACCACGAGGATGGCGAGGCCGATCGCCGCCTCGGCCGCGGCCACGGTCAGCACGAACATGGCGAAGACCTGGCCGACGAGATCGTGCAGGAAGGCCGAGAAGGCGACGAAGTTGATGTTGACCGCGAGCAGCATCAGCTCGATCGACATCAGGATGATGATGACGTTCTTGCGGTTGAGGAAGATGCCGAAGATGCCGAGCGTGAACAGGATCGCGGCGACGGTGAGATAATGGGCGAGGCCGATCTCGAACATCGTCAGACCCCCTGCCCCGCCCGCACCTTGACGACCTCGACCGTCTCCTGGCGCGCGCGGCGCGACCTGGCTGCCGATGCGCTGCTGGCGCACGCCCTCGCGGCGGCGGAGCGTCAGCACGATGGCGCCGATCATCGCGACCAGCAGGATCAGGCCCGCCGCCTGGAAGACGTAGACGTAGCGGGTATAGAGCAGCGCGCCCAGCGCCGCGGTGTTGGTGATCTGGGCCGCGGCGGGCGATCGGCGCCGTCGACGCGCCGAGGCGACGTCGGGCGCCGACGACCCAGGCGCCGAACACCAGCACCAGCTCGACCAGCAGCACCAGCGCCGACCAGCGCGCCGACCGGCAGGTATCGCAGGAAGCCCTCGCGCAGCTCGACGAAATTGATGTCGAGCATCATCACCACGAACAGGAACAGCACCGCGACCGCGCCGACATAGACGATGACCAGGATCATCGCCAGGAACTCGGCGCCCAGCAGCACGAACAGGCCGGCCGCGTTGAAGAAGGCGAGGATCAGGAACAGCACCGAATGCACCGGGTTGCGCGCCGTCACCACCATCACGCCCGACGCGACGGCGACGGCGGCGAAGAGATAGAAGGCGAGCGCCTGGATGATCATGGCGGCGGCTCACCGATAGGGCGCGTCGAGCGCGAGGTTGGCGGCGATCTCCGCCTCCCAGCGGTCGCCGTTCGCGAGCAGCTTCTCCTTGTCGTAGAACAGCTCCTCGCGGGTCTCGGTGGCGAATTCGAAATTCGGCCCCTCGACGATGGCATCGACCGGGCAGGCCTCCTGGCAGAAGCCGCAATAGATGCACTTGGTCATGTCGATGTCGTAGCGCGTCGTGCGCCGGCTGCCGTCCTCGCGCGGCTCGGCCTCGATGGTGATGGCCAGCGCCGGGCAGATCGCCTCGCACAGCTTGCAGGCGATGCAGCGCTCCTCGCCGTTGGGATAGCGGCGCAGCGCATGCTCGCCGCGGAAGCGCGGGCTGAGCGGCCCCTTCTCGTAGGGATAGTTCACCGTCACCGGCGGCTTGAACATGTAGCTGAGCGTCAGCGCAGAGCCCGCGGACGAGCTCGACGAGCAGCAGGCCGCGCGCGGTGCGATCGAGGAATGCCATGGCTCAGCCTCCCATGGCTCGAGTAGTGAAACGGCGCTCATTTCGGCAGCCAGCCCGTGGCGACCAGCACGCCGGCGGTCACCACCAGCCAGAACAGCGACAACGGCAGGAACACCTTCCAGCCCAGCCGCATCAGCTGATCGTAGCGGATAGCGCGGGAAGGTCGCGCGCACCCAGAGGAAGCAGAAGCAGCATGAAGAGCATCTTGAGCAGGAACCAGACCACGCCCGGAACCCAGGTGAAGGGCGCGAAGCCGAACGGCGGCAGCCAGCCGCCCAGGAACAGGATGCTGGTCATCGCGCTCATCAGGATCATGTTGGCGTATTCGCCGAGGTAGAACAGCGCGAAGGCCATCGCGGAATATTCGACGAAGATACCCGGCCACCAGCTCGGACTTCGCCCTCGACGCAGGTCGAAGGGCGAGCGGTTGGTCTCGGCCAGGCCCGAGATGAAGAAGACGACGAACATCGGGAACAGCGGGATCACGAACCAGATGTGCCGCTGCGCCTCGCACGATGTCGGAGAGATTGAGCGAGCCGACGCAGAGCAGCACGGTCACCATGACGAAGCCGATCGAGACCTCGTAGGACACCATCTGCGCCGCCGAGCGCAGCGCGCCGAGGAAGGCGTATTTCGAATTGGACGCCCAGCCGGCCATGATGATGCCGTAGACGCCGAGCGAGCTGATCGCGAAGAGATAGAGGATGCCGACATTGATGTTGGCGAGCACCATGCCGGCATCGAACGGGATCACCGCCCAGGCGACCAGGCTCAGCACGAAGGTGAGGATCGGCGCCGCAGGAAGACGACCTGATTGGCGCCGCTCGGGATCACCGTCTCCTTGATGAACAGCTTGAGCCCGTCGGCGAACGGCTGCAGCAGGCCGAAGGGGCCGACCACGTTGGGGCCCTTGCGCAGCTGCGCCGAGGCCAGCACCTTGCGCTCGGCATAGGTCAGATAGGCGACGGCCAGCAGCAGCGGCACGATGATCGCCAGGATCTCGAGCACCATCAGGGTGAGCGGATAGGTCACGACCAGGACGATGAGGTCCAGAGACTCAGCCATGGGTGCCGGTCTTCCCCGCGGCTCCGGTGGCGGCCGCGATCACCGCGGCGCACTCCGCCATGGTCGGCGAGGCGCGGCTGATCGGGTCGGTGCGGTAGAAATCGGCGATCGGATAGGCGAAGGGCGCGGCGTCGACCGCGCCCTCGCGTGCCGAACGCGCCCCAGGCGCGCCGGCGTCACCTCGTCGATCGCGGCGAAGACTCGGGTTGGCGCTCGACGCAGGCGCTGGCGCAGCTGCGCCAGGCAATCATAGGGCAGCTTGCTTGCCGAGCGCCTCGGACAGCGCGCGCAGGATCGTCCAATCCTCGCGCGCCTCGCCCGGCGGGAACACCGCGCGGCGGCCGAGCTGCACGCGGCCCTCGGTGTTGACGTAGGTCGCGTCCTTCTCGGTATAGGCGGCGCCCGGCAGCACGACGTCGGCGCGATGGGCGCCGGCATCGCCGTGATGGCCCTGATAGATGACGAAGGCCTTGCCGAGGCGCGCTCGTGTCGATCTCGTCGGCGCCGAGGAGATAGACCGACGTCGATCTCGCCCTTGCCGGCGCCGTCGAGGATGCCGCTCGAGATCGCGGCCGCCCGGCCCCGGCACGAAGCCGAGATCGAGCCCGCCGACCCGCGCCGCCGCGGTGTGCAGCACGTTGAAGCCGTTCCAGCCCTCGCGCACCATGCCCGCGCTCTCGGCGAGCTTGCGCGCCAGCGCCGAGGATCGCGGCGCCGTCCGTGCGCGCCAGCGCCCCCTGCCCCAGGATCAGCATCGGCGCTCTTGGCGGCCTTGAGCGTCTCGGACCAGGCGATGCGTTCCCGGCGATGAGCGCGTCGAGCACGTCGGGCCCGGCGCCCAGCATGGTCACGGGATAGGTGAGATCGAGCGCCGGCCCGATCGCGCCCACCTTGAAGCCGCCCTGCAGCCAGCGCTTGCGCAGCCGCGCATTGACGATCGCCGCCTCGCGGCGCGGATTGGTGCCGATCAGGAGGCAGGCATCGGCCTGCTCGATGCCGGCGATGCGTGGTGTTGAAGAGATAGCCGCGCGCGGCAGGCGGGATCGAGCGCGGCGCCGTCCTGGCGGCAATCGAGATTGGGCGAGCCCAGCGCGGCCATCAGCTCCTTCAGCGCCAGCATCGCCTCGGCATCGACGAGATCGCCGGCGATCGCGGCGATGCGCGCTGCCGGGCACGCCCTTGAGCCGGGCGGCGATGGCGGCGAAGGCCTCGCGCCAGGTCGCCTCGACGAGCTTGCCGTCTTGCGCAGCATAGGGCCGGTCGAGGCGCCGGCGCGTCAGCCCGTCGACGGCGAAGCGGCGTCTTGTCGGAGATCCACTCCTCGTTCACGTCCTCGTTGAGGCGCGGCAGCACGCGCAGCACCTCGGGCGCCGCGCGCATCGACGCGGATGTTGCTGCCGACGGCGTCGAGCACGTCGACGGATTCGGTCTTGCGTCAGCTCCCAGGGCCGCGCGACGAAGGCGTAGGGCTTGGAGGTCAGCGCGCCGACCGGGCAGAGATCGATGATGTTGGCGGAGAGCTCCGAGGTCAGCGCCGTCTCGATATAGGTGCCGATCTCCATGTTCTCGCCGCGGCCGGTGGCGCCGAGCTCCTCGACGCCGGCGACCTCGGTGACGAAGCGGATGCAGCGCGTGCAATGGATGCAGCGGGTCATCGCGGTCGCGACCAGCGGCCCGAAATCCTTGTCCTTCACCGCGCGCTTGTTCTCGCGATAGCGGCTGCGGTCGAAGCCGTAGGCCATGGCCTGGTCCTGCAGATCGCACTCGCCGCCCTGGTCGCAGATCGGGCAGTCGAGCGGATGGTTGATCAGCAGGAACTCCATCACGCCGTGGCGCGCCTTCCTGCGCCTCTCGCTGTCGGTGTGGATCGACCATGCCGTCGGCCGCCGGCATGGCGCAGGAGGCGATCGGCTTCGGCGCCTTCTCCTGCTCGACCAGGCACATGCGGCAATTGCCGGCGATCGCCAGGCGCTCGTGGTAGCAGAAATGCGGCACCTCGACGCCGGCCTGCTGGCAGGCCTGGAGCACGGTCGTGCCCGGCGGGCACCTCGACCGCGATGCCGTTGATGGTGAGCTTCGGCATGGCTTCTCCTCAGGCCGCCGCTGCGACTTGGCGGTGGCGCGATACTGCTCGATGCGCCGCTCCATCTCCGGGCGGAAATGGCGGATCAGGCCCTGGACCGGCCAGGCCGCGGCATCGCCCAGCGCGCAGATCGTGTGGCCTTCGATCTCGTAGGTGACCTCCAGCAGCATGTCGATCTCCTCGACCGCGGCCTCGCCCTTCACCATGCGCTCCATCACCCGCCACATCCAGCCGGTGCCCTCGCGGCACGGCGTGCACTGGCCGCAGCTCTCATGCTTGTAGAATTTCGACGAGCCGCGCGATCGCCTTGACGATGTCGGTCGACTTGTCCATGACGATGACGGCGGCGGTGCCGAGGCCGGTCTTCACGTCGCGCAGCGCGTCGAAATCCATCAGCACGGTGTCGCAGATCGATTTCGGGATCACCGGCACCGAGGAGCCGCCGGGAATGACCGCCGAGCAGATTGTCCCAGCCGCCGCGCACGCCGCCGGCATGCGTCTCGATCAGCTCCTTCAGCGGAATGCCCATCGCCTCTTCGACGTTGCACGGGCTTGTTCACGTGGCCGGAGATGCAGAAGACCTTGGTGCCGCTGTTCTTCGGCCGGCCGATGCCGGCGAACCACGCGGCGCCGCGGCGCAGGATGGTCGGCGACGACGGCGATGGTCTCGACATTGTTGACCGTGGTCGGGCAGCCGTAGAGGCCGACCGCCGCCGGGAACGGCGGCTTCAGGCGCGGCTGGCCCTTCTTGCCCTCGAGGCTCTCGAGCAGCGCCGTCTCCTCGCCGCAGATATAGGCGCCGGCGCCGCGATGGAGATAGAGCTCGAAATCGTAGCCCGAGCCGCAGGCGTTCTTGCCGATCAGGCCGGCCGCATAGGCCTCGTCGATCGCGGCCTGCAGGTGCTGCGCCTCGTTGACGAACTCGCCGCGGATATAGATGTAGCAGGCATGCGCGCCCATGGCGACGCCGGCGAGCAGGCAGCCCTCGACCAGCTTGTGCGGATCGTTGCGGAGGATGTCGCGGTCCTTGCAGGTGCCGGGCTCGCTCTCGTCGGCGTTGACGACGAGATAGCGCGGCCGGTCGCTGGTCTTGGGCATGAAGGACCATTTGAGGCCGGTCGGGAAGCCCGCGCCGCCGCGGCCGCGCAGGCCGGAGTCCTTCATCTCGTTCGACGATCCAGTCGCGGCCCTTGAGGATCAGGTCCTTGGTGCCGTCCCAATCGCCGCGCGCGCGCGCGCCCGGCAGGCGCCAGTCGTGCTGGCCGTAGAGATTGGTGAAGATGCGGTCCTTGTCGGCGAGCATTAGGCATGCCTCCGGCGAAGGACGATGTCCTTGAGCGTGGTCGGGCCGCCTTCGGGCGCCGAGCCCTGGCGCCTCTTGACCGAGCCCGGCCGGCGGCGTCTCGCCGCGCTTGCAGCGCGTCGATCAGCGCCTCGGTCGAGGCGCGCGTCGAGATCCTCGTAGAAATCGTCGTTGACCTGGATGATCGGCGCGTTGACGCAGGCGCCGAGGCATTCGACCTCGGTCAGCGTGAACAGGCCGTCCGGCGTGGTCTCGCCGATGCCGATGCCGAGCTTCTTCTTGCAGGCCTCCACCACCTCGTCGGAGCCGCGCAGCCAGCACGGCGTGGTGGTGCAGATCTGGAAGAAATGCTTGCCCGACCGGCTTCAGATTGAACATGGTGTAGAAGGTCGCGACCTCGTAGACGCGGATCGGCGCCATGTCGAGCATCTCGGCCACCGCGTCCATCGCCGCGCGCGGCAGCCAGTTGTCGTTCTGGCGCTGCGCCAGATCGAGCAGCGGCAGCACCGCGCTCGCCTGCCGGCCCGGCGGATACTTGGCGATGATGCGCCTTGGCCTTGGCCGAGATTCTCCGGCGTGAAGGCGAAGCTCTGCGGGCTGCGCCACCGGCGCGCCGGTCGCTGGCCGCTCATCGGTCGATCTCGCCGAAGACGATGTCCATCGAGCCGATGATCGCCACCACGTCGGCCAGCATGTGGCCGCGGCCCATGAAATCCAGTCGCCTGCAGGAAGGCGAAGCCGGGCGCGCGGATCTTGCAGCGATAGGGCCGGTTGGTGCCGTCGGAGACGAGATAGACGCCGAACTCGCCCTTGGGCGCCTCGACCGCGGTGTAGGTCTCGCCCGCCGGCACGTGATAGCCCTCGGTATAGAGCTTGAAGTGATGGATCAGCGCTTCCATCGAGCGCTTCATCTCGGCGCGCGGCGGCGGCGCCACCTTGCGGTCGTTGACCATGACCGGGCCCGCCGGCATCTTCGTCGAGCGCCTGCTTGCATGATCCGCAGCGACTGGCGCATCTCCTCCATGCGCACGAGATAGCGGTCCTAGCAATCGCCGTTCTTGCCGATCGGGAATGTCGAAATCCATCTCGGTCGTAGACGTCGTAGGGCTGCGCCTTGCGCAGATCCCAGGCGACGCCCGAGCCGCGCAGCATCGGGCCGGTGAAGCCCCAGTCGAGCGCGTCCTCGGCGCTGATCCGATGCCGATATCGACGGTGCGCTGCTTGAAGATGCGGTTCTCGGTCAGCAGCGTCTCGAGATCGTCGATCACCTTGCGGGAAGCGCTCGACCCAGGCGCAGGATGTCGTCGGCGAGGCCCGCCGGCATGTCCTGATGCACGCCGCCGGGACGGAAATAGGCGGCATGCAGGCGCGCGCCGCGAGACGCGCTCGTAGAACTCCATCAGCTTCTCGCGCTCCTCGAAGCCCCAGAGCAGCGGCGTGATCGCGCCGACATCGAGCGCGAAGGCGGTGATGTTGAGGAGGTGGTTGAGGATGCGCGTGATCTCGGCGAACAGCACGCGGATGTACTTGGCGCGCGGCGGCGCCTCGATGCCCAGCAGCTTCTCGACGGCCGAGCGCGAAGGCGTGCTCCTGGCACATCGGCGAGACGTAGTCGAGCCGGTCGAAATAGGGCACCGCCTGGAGATAGGTCTTGTACTCGATCAGCTTCTCGGTGCCGCGATGCAGCAGGCCGATATGCGGATCGGCGCGCTCGACCACCTCGCCGTCCATCTCCAGCACCAGGCGCAGCACGCCATGGGCCGCCGGATGCTGCGGCCCGAAATTCATCGTGAAGCTCTTGATCTGGGCTTCGGCGCGGCTCGGCGGGCGTCGGTCATTTGCTCGCCCTCCTCGCGTCGCCTTCTCGTCGCCCGGCAGCACGTGGTTCATGCCTTCCCAGGGCGACAGGAAATCGAAGCTGCGGAATTCCTGCTTGAGCTTCACCGGCTCGTAGACCACGCGCTTCTGCTCCTCGTCGTAGCGCACCTCGACATAGCCGGTGAGCGGGAAATCCTTGCGCAGCGGATGGCCCTCGAAGCCGTAGTCGGTGAGGATGCGGCGCAGATCGGGATGGTCGGAGAAATAGACGCCGTAGAGATCCCAGGCCTCGCGCTCGAACCAGCCGGCGGCGCTGAAGACGCCGGTCGACCGACGGCACCGGCGTCTCCTCGTCGGTCGTCGACCTTCACGCGGATGCGCGGTTGTGCTTGAGGCTCAGCAGGTTGTAGACGACCTCGAAGCGCTCCGGCGCGCTCGGGATAGTCGACGCCGCAGATATCGATCAGCAGCTTGAAGAGGCAGCGCGGATCGTCGCGCAGGAAGGTCAGCACGCGCACGATCGGCCTCGCGCCGGACCGTAGACGATCGAGCTCGCCGTGCACGATCTCGCTGCGCAGCACGTCCTGCGGCAGCGCGGCGGCGATCGTGGTCGCCGAGCTCCTTGAGCGGCTCGGTCATCGTCCGGTCTCGGTCGGCTCGTCAGCGCGCGAAGACGCGCTCGCGCCGGATCTTCTTCTGCAGCTGCAGGATGCCGTAGAGCAGCGCCTCGGCGGTCGGCGGGCAGCCCGGCACGTAGATGTCCACCGGCACGATGCGGTCGCAGCCGCGCACCACGGAATAGGAATAGTGGTAATAGCCGCCGCCATTGGCGCAGGAGCCCATCGAGATCACCCAGCGCGGCTCGGCCATCTGGTCGTAGACCTTGCGCAGCGCCGGCGCCATCTTGTTGGTCAGCGTGCCGGCGACGATCATCACGTCGGACTGGCGCGGGCTCGGCCGCGGCACGACGCCGAAGCGGTCGAGATCGTAGCGCGCTGGCGTAGGCTGTGCATCATCTCGACGGCGCAGCAGGCGAGCCCGAAGGTCATCGGCCAGAGCGAGCCGGTGCGCGCCCAGTTCACGAGCTTGTCGAGCTGGGCGACGACGAAGCCCTTGTCGTGGAGCTCGTCGGCGGCGCGCCGCAGCAGCGCGTCCTGGTCCGCGGCCGGGCGGCAATGCGTGCCCGCGCTCACTCCCATTCCAGCGCTCCCTTCTTCCACTCGTAGATGAAGCCGACGGTCAGCACGCCGAGGAAGCACCATCATCGACCAGAAGCCGAACATGCCGATCGTGCCCAGCGACACCGCCCAGGGAAACAGGAACGCGACTTCGAGATCGAAGATGATGAACAGGATGGCGACGAGGTAGAAGCGCACGTCGAACTTGCTGCGCGCGTCGTCGAAGGGCTCGAAGCCGCATTCGTAGGGCGACAGCTTCTCGGAATCCGGCTTCTGGCGCGCGACGATGAAGGAGGCGAGCACGATCACCAGCGGCGAGCGCCGACGGCGATCGCCGAGGAAGATCAGGATCGGCAGATATTCGCGCAGCAGGCTTTCCATCGCGCGCGCTCCTGAGCCGGCCTAGCCCGGCGAGACCGTAGCGCCAGAGCCCGCCGACTGTCGCGCTGGCAAATAGCCAAGACAACGCCATCACCGGAATATATGGAGCATCGCGCGCAGCGCGCGCAAGGACCTCGATGCGCCGAAGATGGCGGGAGTGACGGGGCTCGAACCCGCGACCTCCGGCGTGACAGGCCGGCGCTCTAACCAACTGAGCTACACCCCCGCAGCACTCGGCGCGCGGCGGCGACTAGTAACCCGCTGCATCAGGGGTGTCAAGCGCAGGCGGCCGCGGAATTTGCGCAGTCTTACAAGGCTCTCGCGCGCAATCGCGAGAGCCTGCGGCGCGCGAGTACGGATGGTGGGCGATGAGGGATTCGAACCCCCGACCCCCTCGGTGTAAACGAGATGCTCTACCGCTGAGCTAATCGCCCGCGCCGACCGGCGGTACGCCATCGCGCCTGGAAACGCCATGCGTCCGAAACGCGCACCGGCCGCCACGCTCGGACGCAGGCCGGCATGCTCCGCGCGGCCGATGCGACGCGCCGCGCTCAGTTGACCGCGTCCTTGAGCCCCTTGCCGGCCTTGAACTTCGGCTGCTTCGACGCCGGGATCTTGATCTTCTCGCCGGTGCGCGGATTGCGGCCCTCGGACGCCGCGCGCTTGCGACACGTGAAGGTGCCGAAGCCGACCAGGCGCACCTCGTCGCCCTTCTTCAGCGACGCCGTGATGCAGTCGAACACCGCGTCGACCGCCTTCGTCGCATCGGCCTTGGTCGAGCCCGGTCGTCGTCGGCAACGGCGTCGACGAGTTCGTTCTTGTTCACTGAGCAGCCCCCCTTGATCGATCGGAATGCGTGCATGGACCGATGCAACGCGGCTGTCGGACGGACGAGTTTAGATCGCGGCTCGAGGCGCGTCAATTGCGGCGCCGGAATCCGCAGCTTTCCGCGCAATCGTCGACTGCAGACGGCAGATCGCCGAGAATTGGGCCGTCCATGCACAAGCCGCGTGCGCGACGGCATTGCGCGGCCGATGAACGCTCGACGGGCGCGGCGTCAGTGCGTGACGACGCCGCGTCGGCTGCGTCGGCTCCGCCGGCGGCGACCGGCTGCGCCGCGTCGGCTCCTCGCTCCACTCGATCGGCGTCAGCGGCCGCGACCAGCGCGTGCTTCAGCACCTCGTCGACCGTCGCGACCGGAATGATCGTCGAGGCCGCGCTTCACGTTGTCGGGAATCTCGGCGAGATCCTTCTCGTTCTCCTTCGGGATCAGCACCGTCTTGATGCCCGCCGCGCAGCGCCGCCAGCAGCTTCTCCTTCAGGCCGCCGATCGGCAGCACGCGGCCGCGCAGCGTGATCTCGCCGGTCATGGCGACGTCCCGGCGCACCGGAATGCCGGTCAGCACCGAGACGATCGAGGTCACCATGGCGACGCCGGCCGACGGGCCGTCCTTGGGCGTGGCGCCCTCGGGCACGTGCACGTGGATGTCGCTTGCTTCTCGAAGATCGTCGGCTTGATGCCGAAGGCGGCGGCGCGCGACTTGCACGTAGCTCTCGGCCGCCTGCACCGACTCCTTCATCACGTCGCCGAGCTTGCCGGTCGCGGTGACCTTGCCCTTGCCGGGCAGCGTCACCGCCTCGATCGACAGCATCTCGCCGCCGACCTCGGTCCAGGCCAGGCCGGTGGTGACGCCGACCAGATCCTTCGTCCTCGACCTCGCCGTAGCGGAAGCGCCGCACGCCGGCGTATTTCTCGAGGTTGCGCGGCGTGATCGTGACCGCTTGCAGCTTCTTCATCAGGATGTCCTTGATCGCCTTGCGCGCCAGGTTGGCGATCTCGCGCTCCAGATTGCGCACGCCGGCCTCGCGCGTGTAGTAGCGGATGAGGTCGCGCAGCGCGTCGTCGGAGATCGACCACTCGCCCTTCTTGAGGCCGTGCGCCTTGACCTGCTTGGGGATCAGGTGGCGCTTGGCGATCTCGACCTTCTCGTCCTCGGTGTAGCCGGGGATGCGGATGATCTCCATGCGGTCGAGCAGCGGCTGCGGCATGCGCAGCGTGTTCGCCGTGGTGACGAACATCACGTCCGACAGGTCGTAGTCGACCTCGAGATAGTGGTCGTTGAAGGTCGAGTTCTGCTCGGGATCGAGCACCTCGAGCAGCGCCGAGGACGGGATCGCCGCGCCAGTCGGCGCCGAGCTTGTCGACCTCGTCGAGCAGGAACAGCGGGTTCGAGCGACTTCGCCTTCTTCATGCCCTGGATGACCTTGCCGGGCATCGAGCCGATATAGGTGCGGCGGTGGCCGCGGATCTCGGCCTCGTCGCGCACGCCGCCCAGCGACATGCGCACGAAGTTGCGGCCGGTGGCGCGCGCGATCGACTTGCCGAGCGAGGTCTTGCCGACGCCGGGCGGGCCGACCAGGCAGAGGATCGGGCCCTTCACCTTGTTCATGCGCTGCTGCACGGCGAGGTATTCGAGGATGCGCTCCTTGACCTTCTCGAGGCCGTAATGGTCGTCGTTCGAGCACCTTCTCGGCGGCCTTGATGTCGCGCTTGACCTTGGTGCGCTTGCTTCCACGGAATCGACAGCAGCCAGTCGAGGTAGTTGCGCACCACCGTCGCCTCGGCCGACATCGGGCTCATGGTGCGCAGCTTCTTCAGCTCGGCCATGCGCCTTGTCGCGCGCCTCCTTGGAGAGCTTGGTCTTGTTGATGCGCTCCTCGAGCTCGGCGAGCTCGTCGCGCGCCGTCCTCGCCCTCGCCCAGCTCCTTCTGGATCGCCTTCAGCTGCTCGTTCAGATAGTACTCGCGCTGCGTCTTCTCCATCTGGCGCTTGACGCGGCTGCGGATGCGCTTCTCGACCTGGAGCACGCCGATCTCGCCTTCCATGAAGCCGAAGACCTTCTCCAGCCGCTCGGAGACGCGTCTCGGTCTCCAGCAGCTCCTGCTTCTCGGCGATCTTGAGCGCGAGGTGCGAGGCGACCGTGTCGGCGAGCTTGCGCGGGATCCTCGATCTGGTTGATCGAGACCAGCACCTCGGGCGGGATCTTCTTGTTGAGCTTGATGTACTGCTCGAACTGCGCGACCGACGGTGCGCGCCAGCGCCTCGAGCTCCTGCTGCGTCGCCCGGCTTCTCGGCGATCGGTCTCGGCATAGGCCTGGAAGAACTGCGTCGTTCTCGGCGAAGCGCAGCGATGCGCGCGCGCTGGCCGCCCTCGACCAGCACCTTCACGGTGCCGTCGGGCAGCTTCAGCAGCTGCAGCACGGTGCCGACCGTGCCGACGGAGTAGATGTCGCTCGGGCGTCGGATCGTCCTGGGCGGCGTTCTTCTGGGTGACGAGCAGGATCTGCTTGTCGTCCTTCATCACGTCCTCGAGCGCCCGCACCGACTTCTCGCGGCCGACGAAGAGCGGCACGATCATGTGCGGGAAGACGACGATGTCGCGCAGCGGCAGGACCGGATAGAGCGCACCGCGGGATAGTTCGAACATGCTGACCTCTTTCTCATGCTGGTCCGAAGCGTGGAGCCGCCTCGGCTAGGACTCCGGCGGCTGCAAGATCGCCGCCAAGCATTAGCTAAAGTGGCGTGTCGGCGCGTCCAGTCAAGAGGCGCTGCCGCATGAGCCCATTGGACCGGTCAGGCGATGTCGGCGGCCTCAGGCGCCGGTGTCCGACGTCGCCGCGCCGATCGGAGTAGATGTAGAGCGGCTTGGCGCGGCCCTCGACCACCTCGCCGTTGATCACCATGCCGCTCGACCCCGTCGAGGCCGGGCAGCTCGAACATCGGCTCGAGCAGGATGCGCCTCCATGATCGAGCGCAGGCCGCGCGCGCCGGTCTTGCGCGCGATCGCCTTGTGGGCGATGGCGCGCAGCGCCTCGTCGGTGAACTCGAGGCGGACGTCCTCCATCTCGAACAGCCGCTGGTACTGCTTCACCAGCGCGTTCTTCGGCTTGGTCAGGATGTCGACCAGCGCGTCCTCGTCGAGATCGTCGAGCGTCGCGACCACCGGCAGGCGGCCGACGAATTCGGGGATCAGGCCGAATTTCAGCAGATCCTCCGGCTCGAGCTCCTTCAGGATCTCGCCGGTCCGGCGCTCGTCGGGGCCGCGCACGTCGGCGCCGAAGCCGATCGAGGTGCCCTGGCGGCGCTGGGAGATGATCTTCTCGAGGCCCGGCGAAGGCGCCGCCGCAGATGAACAGGATGTTGGTGGTGTCGACCTGCAGGAATTCCTGCTGCGGATGCTTGCGCCCGCCCTGCGGCGGCACCGAGGCGATGGTGCCTTCCATGATCTTGAGCAGCGCCTGCTGCACGCCCTCGCCCGACACGTCGCGGGTGATCGAGGGGTTGTCGGACTTGCGGCTGATCTTGTCGACCTCGTCGATATAGACGATGCCGCGCTGGGCGCGCTCGACGTTGTAGTCGGCGGCCTGCAGCAGCTTCAGGATGATGTTCTCGACGTCCTCGCCGACATAGCCCGCCTCGGTGAGCGTCGTGGCGTCGGCCATGGTGAAGGGCACGTCGATGATGCGCGCCAGCGTCTGCGCCAGCAGCGTCTTGCCGCGAGCCGGTCGGGCCCGACCAGCAGGATGTTCGACTTCGCGAGCTCGACGTCGTTGTTCTTGGCGCCGTGGGCGAGGCGCTTGTAGTGATTGTGCACCGCGACCGAGAGCACGCGCTTGGCGTGGTCCTGGCCGATGACGTAGTCGTCGAGCACCTTGCAGATGTCGCGCGGGCGTCGGCACGCCGTCGCGCGACTTCACCAGCGTGGTCTTGTGCTCCTCGCGGATGATGTCCATGCAGAGCTCGACGCATTCATCGCAGATGAACACGGTCGGGCCGGCGATCAGCTTGCGCACCTCGTGCTGGCTCTTGCCGCAGAAGGAGCAGTAGAGCGTGTTCTTCGAGTCGCCGCTGCTGGCTTTGGTCATGGCCACTCCGTCAACAACCGAGAACGTTCCCGGCCCTCGAGGGCTCGCACTACCTAACTCGCAACCGGTAAGCCCGAATCCGGCAGCAAGGCGACTCGGCACCTATCCAACAATTCAACAATATGTACGGCCCGGCAATCAATAACTAGTTAAAAAAGCGTTTTAATCGAGGCTTTGACGGTCGGATTAAGGAATTGCCGGAGCAGTTGCGAGGCCGACACGGCGATGGAACCGCTGCGGAATGAACGGTCTAGGTGCGCCGGTTAAAGCTGGGCAGGCGTCCCGCCGCCTCAGTGTCCTGCCCCACCACCTTCAGATCCTCGCGCGGCGGCCGGTTAACCACCACCTCGTCGATCAGGCCGAAGGCCTTGGCCTCCTCTGGCGACATGAACTTGTCGCGCTCCAGCGCGGTCTCGATGACCTCGAGCGGCTGGCCGGTGTGCTTCACGATAGATCTCGTTGAGGCGCGTGCGCAGGGTCAGGATCTCGCGCGCCTGGATCTCGATGTCGGTCGCCTGGCCCTGGGCGCCGCCCGAGGGCTGGTGGATCATGATCCGCGCGTTCGGCAGCGAGAAGCGCTTGCCCTTGGCGCCGGCCGCCAGCAGCAGCGAGCCCATCGACGCCGCCTGGCCGATGCAGACCGTGGAGACCGCCGGGCGGATGTACTGCATGGTGTCGTAGATCGCGAGGCCCGAGGTCACCACGCCGCCCGGCGAGTTGATGTAGAAGGCGATGTCCTTGTTCGGGTTCTCGGACTCCAGGAACAGCAGCTGGGCGCAGATCAGGCTCGCGACCGCGTCGTTGACCGGGCCGACCAGGAAGATGATCCGCTCCTTCAGCAGCCGCGAGTAGATGTCGTAGGCGCGCTCGCCGCGGTTGGTCTGCTCGACCACCATCGGCACCAGCGTGTTCATGTGGATCTCTAGGGGATCGCGCATCGCTCGTCTGCTCCAGTTCTGGGATCCGAGAGCTCAGCCCTCAGCTCTTGGCCTCTTCCGTCTTGGTTTCGCCCGCCGCCGCGGCCTCGTCCTCTTCCTCGGCCTTCAGCAGCTCGCTGACGGGCACGCGCCGCTCGGCCACCTTGGCACGCTCGAGGATGAAATCGATCACCTTGTCCTCGAACATCGGCGCGCGGAGCTGGTCGACCGCCTCGGGATGGTCGCGGTAGTACTCGATCACCTTGCGCTCCTGGCCGGGGAAGCGGCGCGCCTCTCGGTCAGGGCGCGGTTGATCTCCTCCGGCGTCACGGTAATGGACTGTGCGCGGCCGACCTCCGCAAGCAGCAGGCCCAGGCGCACGCGGCGCTCGGCGATGGCGCGGTACTCGGCCTTGACCGCGTCCTCCTCTTGTCGGGCTCGGCAGCCTCGCTGCTCGCGGCGGCATCGGCGCCGCCGGCCGCGGCGCGTCTTCTGGCGCTCCTGCTCCTGCTGGTACTGCCGCCAGATCGCTTCGAACTCGATCTCGACCATGCCCTGCGGCACCGCGAATGCGTGGCGCTCGGCGAGCTTGTCGAGCAGCGCGCGCTTCAGGCGCTGACGCGCCAGGCCCTCATAGTCGCGCTCGATCTGCTCGGGGACCGCCTGGCGCAGCTCGTCGAGGTTCTCCATGCCGACCGCTTGCGCCAGCGTGTCGTCGATCGGCTGCGCCTCGAAGGCGCGCACCTCCTTGACGGTGACCTCGAAGCTCGCCGCCTTGCCGGCGAGATCGGCGGCGCCGTAATCCGCCGGGAAGGTCACCGTGATGGTGCGCTGCTCGCCGGGCTTCATCGCCGACCACCTGATCCTCGAAGCCGGGAATGAAGCTGCCGGAGCCGAGCTCGAGCGTGTAGCCCTCGGCGGCGCCGCCGGGGAATTCCTTGCCGTCGACCGAGCCCTTGAAATCGATGACGACGACGTCGCCCTTCTCCGCCGCGCGCTCGACGACCGCGTTCTTGCGCTGCTGCTTGGCGATGCGCTCGAGCGCCGCCTCGATCTCGGCCTCCGGCACTTCCGGCCGCAGGCGCTCCAGCGTGAGCTCGGCGAAATCCATCGGCTGGATCTCCGGCAGCACCTCGACCGCGAGCTTGTATTCGAGGTCGGTGCCCTCGTTGAAGGAGACGATCTCGACCTTGGGCTGCAGCGCCGGCCGCAGGTTGTGGCTCGCGCAGCGCCTCGGTGGAGCTGTCGTTGACGGCGCGCTCCAGCACCTCGCCCATGACCGCGGGGCCATAGCGCTTCTTCAGCACGGTCATCGGCACCTTGCCGGGACGGAAGCCGGGCAGCCGCACCTTGCGGCCGATCTCGGCGAGCCGCGTGGTGACGCGCTGCTCGATGTCGGCGGCGGCGATGACCACCTTGAACTCGTGCTTCAGGCCGTCGGTATTGGTCTCGGTGATCTGCATGAACTAAGGGCCTGTTTGCTGGTCGGGCACGTGCGGGGCTGCCCCGGAGCGCGGAGTCAGGATGCGATCGGCCTGGTGCGGGCGGAGGGACTTGAACCCCCACGACTTGCGTCGCTGGAACCTAAATCCAGTGCGTCTACCAATTCCGCCACGCCCGCGCGCTCCCCGCCGGGGGCGGCTTCATAGCATGGGATGCACAGGCGGGGAACTGCCCATCGCCCGGGCGCCGGGCCCGGCCAGAGGTTAACGCCGGCCCAGGCAGGCGCGCGCCGCCGCATCCAGAATCGCATCGGCGTCAATGCCATAGACCCGATAGAGATCGGGAATATCGCCGGACTGGCCGAAGTGGTCGACGCCGAGGGGATGGATGCGGTGGCCGGCGACGGCACCGAGCCAGGAGAGCGTCGCCGGATGGCCGTCGAGCACGCGTGACCAGCGCCGCGTCGGGAGCGAGCGCCGCCAGCAGGCTGCCGACATGGCCAGCGCTCGCCGTCCCTGAGCCCGGCAAGCCAGCCGCGATGCAGCCGATCCGCCGAGGTCACCGCCAGGAGCCCCGCGCCGGGGATGTCCTCCTGGATCATCTGGTGGGCGGCGATCGCCTCGGGGGCGACCGCGCCCTGGCAGACCACCGCCAGCTCGGCGCCCGGCGCCGGCGGCACCAGCCAGTATCCCCCCGCCACGATCCCCCGCTCCAGCTCCGGCGTGAGCGCGCGCCGCGGCTGATCCACCGGCCGGGTGGAAAGGCGAAGATAGACCGCGCCGCCGTCCGCCGCCTGCATATGCTCGAAGCCCCAGCGCATCAGCACCGCGAGCTCGTCGACGAAGGCGGGCTCGAAGGAGGTGAGCCCGTCCTGGCTCATGCCGATGAGCGGCGTGCCGATCGACTGGTGCGCGCCGCCTTCCGGCGCCAGCGTGATGCCCGAGGGCGTCGCCACCAGCATGAAGCGCGCGTTCTGATAGCAGGCGTAGTTGAGGGCATCGAGGCCGCGGGCGATGAAGGGATCGTAGAGCGTGCCGATCGGCAGCAGCCGCGCGCCGAACACCGGCTCGGCGAGGCCGAGCGCCGCCAGCAGGATGAAGAAGTTGTTCTCGGCGATGCCGAGCTCGATGTGCTGGCCGTCGGGCGACATCTGCCAGCGCTGGGCCGAGACCACCTTCTCGTCGCGGAACACGTCGGCGCGCTCGCGGCGGTCGAAGAGGCCGCGGCGATTGACCCAGCCGCCGAGATTGGTCGAGACGGTGACGTCGGGCGAGCAGGTGACGATGTGGCGCGCGAGCGCGCTGATCGCCGGCGGCGAGCTCGCTCAGGATGCGGCCGAAGCCCTCCTGGGTCGACTGCCGCGGGCCGGCGGGAACCGGGAGTGCTCGGCACCGGCACCGCGGCGGCCTCGAGGCGGCGGCGGGAGCGTTCGCGGCGAAGGGCACCGCGGCGAGGAACGCCTCGAGCTCGCTCGGCGGCGGTCTCGAGGCCCGCGAAGCGATCCCACTCGGCGCCTGCCGGCACCGCCATGCTCGACTGGAAGGTCGCCATCTGCCCCTCGTTCATCAGGCCGGCGTGATTGTCCTTGTGGCCGGCGAAGGGCAGTCCAAAGCCCTTGATGGTGTAGGCGATGAAGCAGGTCGGGAGATCGTCGTCGATGGCGTGGAAGGCCTCCAGCACCGTCGCCATGTCGTGGCCCGCGAGGTTGGTCATGACCTCGTGCAGGCTCTGATCGTCGTGGCGCGGCGAGGAAATCGCGGATGCCCGGGAGATGGCCGATGATCGCCTTCCAGATGCTTCCGCCAGCCGGCGCCGCCCTTATAGACGAGCGCCGAGTAGAGCGAGTTCGGGCAGGCGTCGATCCACTCGCGGAGCGCCGCGCCGTCGGGGCCGGCGAAGGCGCGCTCCAGCTTCTTGCCGTATTTGAGGATGACGACGCGCCAGCCCATGTTGCGGAAGAGGTCGTCGATGTGGCTGTAGAGCCGGTCGCTGACGACGCCGTCGAGGCTCTGGCGGTTGTAGTCGATCACCCACCAGACGTTCCGGACCTCGTGCTTCCAGCCCTCGAGCATCGCCTCGTAGACATTGCCCTCGTCGAGCTCGGCATCGCCCACGACCGCCACCATGCGGCCCGCCGGCTCGTTGCCCGCGGTGAGGCCCTGCAGCCGCACGTAGTCCTGCACCAAAGCCGCGAAGCTCGTCATCGCGACGCCAAGCCCCACGGAGCCCGTGGAGAAGTCGACGTCGTCGGCGTCCTTGGTGCGGGAGGGATAGGACTGCGCGCCGCCGAGCGCCCGGAAGCCTTGCAGCTTGTCGACGGTCTGGCGTCCCAACAGATATTGAATTGCGTGGAAGACCGGGCTCGCATGCGGCTTCACCGCCACCCGGTCCTGGGGCCGCAGCACGTCGAAATAGAGCGCCGTCATCAGGGTCGCGACCGAGGCGCTGGAGGCCTGATGGCCGCCGACCTTGAGCCCATCGCGGCTGGGGCGGATGTGATTGGCGTGGTGGATCGTCCAGGACGAGAGCCAGAGCACCTTGCGCTCCAGCTCGGTCAGCAGGCGCAGCCGCTCCTCCGCCGCGCCCGGCGTCACCTCAGTGCTCAGCCCGTCGCGCCCGATCAGCGACGAAGGTTGGGCCATGTCCGGCTCCTCCCACCAGGGGTCTCGTTGCCGGGATTATAAGGAAGAGGAACGGCGCGGTCATCCGCGGGCCGGCTACATCAGTAACGCCGGCGGGAGGCAGGACAGGCCCGACGCATCGGCTCGCCTGCCCTTAAGGCAGGACTATCTGCAGGGGGCCGCGGAGCGGCGCTCGGTCGTCGAAAGCCTCAGGCCGCGGAAGCGGGAGCCTGGCTGATGCGCTCGCGGTAGGCGTCGATGAAGGAGCGCAGCGCCAGGATGCGGCAGCCGGCCTCGAAGCGCCCCACATCGGGCCGCTCGAAGGCGACGTTGAAGCGCACATGGGGAATGCCGGCGGGATCGGAGCGCAAGTCGACGACAGTGACGGTCTCGGTGAGGCGATCACCACGCGACCGGCGATAGCTGTCCCCCGGCTTCACTTCCTCCGATGCATCCTGCCAGCCCAGGCGGCGGAGCAATGATTTTGACATGACACGTCCTTTTAACCCCGAGATAAGCGAGTTACAGGATCGCGCGGGATCCTAACTAAGAGGTTAAGACGGGGAGGACAATGCTACTGATTATGTTGGATTTTATGCATCCCTCTACAACCGCGGAGGTTGCGGTTTTTGGCACCTAAAGTCGCGCCAGGGTTTTGATCGAGCTGGAGGCGGCGACCGTCCCCTGCTCGGTATAGGCGGCGTGGCTCTCCTCCACCTCGTCGAGGCGATAGAGATAGTTGACCATGATGCCGGCGGACTGCTGCCGACCCTTGTTGGAGCGGTCGGCGAGCCAGTCGAGACGCTCAACCCGCGCGCCGTTGGTGAGATGAAAGTGCTCGACCGGATCGAGAGCGCGGTGGTTTGACGCCTTCTCCGTCAGCAGGAAGCGCGCCGCAAGCCGCATCAGCGGCGCCTTCATCGCCTGCGTCGCCGCGGGATCCTCGTGCCAGCGCGGATCGGCGACGAGCCCGGCGAGACCGTTCGCGCCGCGCTCGCCGGGAAGCTCGGCGATCGCCTTGCGCTCCGCGGCCGTGAGCATCGTCGCCTCGTCCTTGGCGAGGCGCGGATCGAGCCAGCCGCGGAAGCTCGGGATCGGCGACAGCGTGGCGAAGGTCTTGAGGTGCGGCAGCTCGGATGCCAGATCGCCGGCGACCTGCTTGATCAGGAAATTGCCGAAGCTGATGCCGGCAAGCCCGGGCTGGCAGTTCGAGATCGAGTAGAAGATCGCGGTGTCGGCGCTGCGGGGATCGCCCACCGGCGCGGCCTCGTCGAGCAGCGCGTGGATGTCGCCGGAGATGCCCTGCACCAGCGCCACCTCGACGAAGATCAAGGGCTCGTCGGGCATGCGCGGGTGGAAGAAGGCGAAGCAGCGCCGGTCGGCCTCCAGTCGGTTCTTGAGATCGGCCCAGGAGCGGATCTCGTGCACCGCCTCGTAGGCGGTGAGCTTCTCCAGGAGCGCCGCGGGCGATTGCCAGGTGATGCGGCGGAGCTCCAGGAAGCCGATGTCGAACCAGCTGCGCAGCAGCGCCTTGAGGTCGCGCTCGAGACCGGCGAGCACGCGGTCGCTGCGGGCGAGCCCCATCAGCTCGGCGCGCATGTCGACCAGGAACTTGACGCCCTCCGGGAGCGCGTTGAACTGGGTGAGGAGACGCACGCGCGGCGCCTCCAGCGCGCCACGCAACGCCGCTTCCGCCGCCTCCTTGTCGCGCTGGGAGCTCGCCTGCAGGAAGCGGCTCGCCGCCGCTGCTACCGCGCCGCGGTCGACATCGAACTCGTCGGCCAGCAGACGCAGGAAGCGCTCGCGGCCGGTGGCGTTGAGGGCGAGATAGCTGCGACCAAGCTCCGCCGCGCGGGCGCGCGCCGCCACCTCGCCGCCGCGGCCTTCGAGGCAGGCGCGCAGCTGCTCGCGCACGCGCTGCATGTCCTCGCCGGTGAGCTCCGGGCGCGGCAGCGGGCTCGACCAGGCGCCAAGCGCTTGGCCCGCGATGTCGCGCCAAGCCGAGCGCAGGCGGCCGAAGGTGCGGTCCACGACGCTGTCGAGAAAGCTGATGCTGCCGCGTTCACTCATGGTGTTTCTCGATAAAGACGATCGGTGACGCTGACAAGACAGCCGCACTCGCGGGCGAGCGCTTTGAGGCCGCGCAGCACCGCCGGTAGCAATTCCGGCAAATCCTCCGCAACAAGGCCCGGCCCGCCGGCGGTGCCGGCCTCGCCGTGCAGCCACACCGCGGCCGATGCCGCGGCAAATCCGTCCATGCCCTGGGCCAGCAGCCCGGCGATCATTCCTGCCAGCACGTCACCGGTCCCGCCAGTGGCAAGATCGGGCGGCGCGTTGGCGTTGATGACGGCGCGGCCATCGGGCGCGGCGATCACGGTGTCCGGTCCCTTCAGCACGATCACTGCCCGGCTCGCCTGCGCCGCCGCGCGGGCGCGCTGCAGCTTGTCGCCGCCAGCGCCGAAGAGACGCTGGAACTCGCCTTCGTGCGGAGTGAGCACCGCCGGTCCCGCGATCGCCTTCAGCAAGGTCTCCCGCGCATCGGCGAAGACGGTGAGCGCGTCGGCATCGAGCACCACGGCGCGCCGGGTCGCCAGCGCCGCCAGCACCATCTCGCGCACGCCGGGAGTGGTGCCGGCGCCCGGCCCAATCACCACCGCATTGCGCCTCGCATCCGCCAGCAGCGCGTGGAAATCCTCCGGCCCCGCCACCGGCCGCGTGATCACGCTGGTGAGGGAGGCCGCGTAGACCGGCCAGGCCGCCGCCGGCGCCGCCAGCGTCACCAGCCCCGCCCCCATCCGCGCGGCGCTCCGCGCGGCGAGGCGCGCCGCGCCGGTCATGGTCTCCCCGCCCGCCACCAGCACATGGCCGCGGCGGTATTTGTGATCCTCGATCTGCGGCCAGGGATAGGACGCCAGCCAGAGCGGCGGCCCGTTCTCATGGGTCTTGGGCGCGATCGATGCCAGCGCCGCGGCGGGAATTCCGATGTCGGCCACGACAGTCTCGCCGCAGAGGCGGCGTCCGGGCAGCAGCAGGTGACCGGGCTTCTTGCGGAAGAAGGTGACGGTGAGGTCGGCGGCCACCGCCAGGCCCCGCACCGCGCCGGAGGATCCGTCGACGCCGCTCGGCACGTCCACCGCGACGATCGGCACTCCGGCTTCCGCCGCGGCGGCAAGGGTCGCCGCCGCGTCGCCGTCGATCGGACGGCTGAGGCCGGCGCCGAAGATCGCGTCGACGATGAGGCCGGCGCCGGCGAGCGCCGCCGGCGTCATCGCCTCCCACTTCCCCGACCAGCGCGCGGCATGCTCGGCGGCGGCGCCCTTGAACGCGGCGCGCGCACCCAGCAGGGCGATCCGCACCGGCCAGCCCGCCGCCGTCAGCAGCCGCCCGACCACGATGCCGTCGCCGCCGTTGTTGCCGGGACCGCAGAGGATCAGCGCCGGGCGCGACGACCAGCGCTGCCGGATCGCCGCCGCCACCGCCTCGCCGGCGGTCTGCATCAGCGCCACCTCGCGACGGCCCGCCGCGACGGCGAAGGCGTCGGCGCGCGCCATCTCCGCCGGCGTCAGCAGCGCCAGCGCGTCGCGATCGAGGCTCGGTCCCAGCACGGTCATGGCATCACTCTATCTCTCCGGCCGCGGCTCGGGAATGTTCAGCCGTGCACGCGGCGGGCGGGAAACACAACCGCCACGACGGTGCCGCGGCCAATCTCGCTGGTGAGCTCGAGCCGGCCGCCGTGCAGCTCGATCAGGGATTTCACCAGCGGCAGTCCGAGGCCCGTGCCCTCGTAGCGCCGCGACAGCGAGCTGTCGACCTGGCTGAAGGGAGCGAGCGCGCGAGGAATGTTCTCCGGGGCGATGCCGATGCCGGTGTCCTCCACCAGGACCACCATAGCGCCATCGGCCCTGAGCTCGGTGCGCACCGAGACGCGGCCGCCTTCCGGCGTGAACTTGACGGCGTTCGACAGCAGGTTGAGCAGGATCTGCTTCACCGCGCGCTCGTCGGCATAGAGCGGCGTCATGCCGCGGACGACGCCGTTCAGCAGCTTGACGCCGCCGTCGTCGGCGCGGCCGCGCACCAGGCGCAGGCAGGATTCCGCCGCGTCGTGGAGATCGACCATGCTCTCGGAGAGCTCGCGCCGGCCGGCCTCGATCTTGGAGAGGTCGAGGATGTCGCTGATGATCGACAGCAGGTGGATGCCGCTCGCATGGATGTCGCGGGCGTATTCGACATAGCGCGCGGCGCCGATCGGCCCGAACAGCTCGCCGGCGACGATCTCGGAGAAGCCGATGATGGCGTTCAGCGGCGTGCGCAGCTCATGGCTCATGTTGGCGAGGAACTCGCTCTTGGCGCGGTTGGCGAGCTCGGCCTGCTCTTTCGCCGCGATCAGCTCATGCTCGGCGCTCTTGCGGGTGGTGATGTCGATGATCTGCGACAGCAGATGCACGGGCTTGCCGGTGCTGTCGCGGACGGCACCAATGCGGGTCAGCGCATGGACAATGGCACCGCTCTTGGCGATGTAGCGCTTCTCGAGCTCGCCCTGATCGACCTTGCCCGAAAACAGCTGTTCGCCGAGCTGATCGCTCGCCGGCCGATCATCGGGGTGGGTGAGGTCGCGCGACAGCAGGCCGCGCAGCTCGTCTTCGCTGTACCCCAGAAGCTGGCGCAGCGCCGCATTGGTGCGGATGAAGCGGCTGTCGATATCGAGGATCGCCATGCCGATCGGCGCCGCGTCGAAGGTGACGCGGAACTGCTCCTCGCTCTTGCGCAGCGCGTCCTCGCGATCCTTGAGGGCGTTGATCTCTATGAAGATGGAGATGGTGCGGCCATCGTCAGTGCGCTGCTCCACCACCTGGATCCAGCGGCCGTCGCGCTGCTTGAGCTCGAAGGTGCCGACGGGATTGCGGTGATAGGCCAGGCGCTCGGCAAGCCATGCCGCGTCCGCGCCGGCGGCGCTGGCGATCGCGCCGCCCGCGACGCGCCCCCGCAGCAGCTCCTCGAAGGTCTTGCCGATGACGATCCCCACGCGCTCGTCGGCCTCGAAGATCTGCCGGTAGCGCGTATTGCAGAGGACGAGGCGGTCGTCGCGGTCGAAGAGGGCGAAGGCCCAGGGGCTGCTCTCCACGGCGTCCACCAGCTGGCGCTCGGCGGTGCGCGCACGGATCGAATTCTCGATCTCGCCGGTGACGTCCGTGCCGGTGCCGCGATATCCGAGGAAGCTGCCGTCGGGCGCGAAGATCGGACGGCCGCTCGCCTTGATCCAGCCGCGCTGGCCGTTCGGCGAGCTCACGCGGAAGATGAAATCGCGGAACGGCTCGCGGCGCGCGACGGTTGCCAGATGGTCGGCGAGCGCGCCCGGCTCCAGCACCTCGACGATGCTCTCCATCCGGCTGCGGCCGATCGGCAGCCCGCCCGCCACCGCGCTGGCGCGGCGGATGAGGCCGGAAAAGCGCGTGTAGCGATGCTGGCTGTCGGTCTCCCAGATCCAGTCCGCCGCCACCTCGGTCAGCTCGCGGAAGCGCTGCTCGCTCTCCGCCACCGCCTCCACCGCGGCTTCCCGCTCCAGGCTCTCGCGATAGATCGAGCGCGAGACCAGCGCGACGACGCCGGTCCCGAACAGCGTCATCACCATGAAGAAGATCAGCGAGCCGCCGCTTTCCCGCCACCAGACCCGGAGCTGCGCGCCGGGCTCGAGGCCCGCGGCAAGGCTGAGCCCGAACCAGCCCAGGGGCGCGGTGGCGCCGGCCTTGAACGGCGCGGGCGGGCTCCCGACCTGGCTGCCGAGGCCGCGCATCCAGATCTGCCCGGTCGGTCCGGAGAGCGCGAGCTCGCCGCGGTCGGGAAGATCGGAGAGCTCAAACCATTCCTGCAGGAATTGCAGCGGAAAGAACACTGCTACATAGCCGCGCAGCTTGCCCGTCGGCCCGCGGTAGGCGGCGGCGACCGCCGCATAGCGTTGCCCGCCCGCGACGAAAGGCCGGCTGAGCTCCACTCGTCCGCTGCCGCCGGCGCGCGTCAGCACCTCCTCGCGCGCCGCCTCCGGCCAAACGAAGGGCGCCGTGCTCGCCACCGTCTCGCCCTCGGTGTCGAAGACGGCGATGCCGGTCATCATCGGCCGCTCCTCGATGAGCGGATGCAGCTGAGCGAGCGTGGTGGCGGGATCAACGGCGGGGTTGAGGGCCATGGCGTCCGCCGAGCGGACGGTCAGGCTCTCCAGCTCGCCGAACATGCTGTTGAGGGGCGCCGCCACTTGGCGCAGCTCCGCCCCCACCAGCGCCTGCATGTGGGCTTCGACGCTGCGGTAGGAGACGATGGCGTAGAATCCCACCGCCGCCACCGAGGCCAGGAGGGAGAGCGCTGGCAGCAGGACGACCTTGCGCGACAGCGCCTCCAGCGCCTGACGTGCCGAGACCGCATAGAAGCGGAGCCGCGACGCCGCGACGTCGAACAGCGCCGCGTGCCTGGAGGAATCCAACGGCGACAGTCCTCTTCTCCCTTAACCCGAGCCTGGCCCGAAGCGGCAAAGACTAGACAATAAGGCGTATATGCGTGGTTAACGTTTTGTGGCCAATGGCCCCATCCGGCCGCCGCCGGGAGCCGCCGCTTGACGCTCGCAAGCGCGCAGGGTACCACCACCCCCGCCATCAATGGCGAGCGTAGCTCAGTTGGTTAGAGCGCCAGATTGTGATTCTGGATGTCGCCGGTTCGAGCCCGGTCGCTCGCCCCATTCTTCCAACGGCTTAGGCCCCGGGGAAGCCCCTCGGGGCTAGGGCACGCCCCGAGTCGAGGCGCCGGCCGCCGACACGGTTGGGGCCGTGCCGCGAACCCCGTCTTGCCGGATGAGCGCGGGACCCAAGTCGGGGTCGGCAGGTAGGAAAAGGCGGTAATGGACGGATTCAAATGGCTGCCGAGCTATGAGATCGGTCACGCGGAAATCGACGGCGATCACCGGCATCTATTCAAGCTGGTGGAAGCCATCCGCGGCGGCCTTGCCAAGCGGGATGCGGATCTGACCGGCGCCGAGGTGCAGAAGTTCATCGACGCGGCCGAAAAGCATTTCGCAAGAGAGGAAGGAATTCTCGCGCAAGCCGGCTTTCCCGAGATCGACCGCCACAAGGCCTACCACACCTCGCTCCTCACCAAAGCGAAGCAGCTGGGACAGATCTGCAGCACCGAGATCGATCCCAAGAAAGCGGATGCTTGCTACGGCGAGCTGATCTCGTTCCTGGTCGACGACGTCGTGCGCGGCGACAGTCAGTTCAAGTCCTACCTCGAGCACCGCGGCGTTGCTCGCAGCAGCGGCTGAGGGCATCGCCGGCTCGGCGACGCTTCAGGCCGTGTGCTGATCGGCGGCGATGGTGGTCGCGGCCCAGACCCGGTCGCGGCCGGCGTTCTTGGCGCGGTAGAGCGCGGCATCGGCACGGCGGACGAACTCGCCGAGCGCCTCGCCCGGCTGGTACTGCGACACGCCGATCGAGACGGCGATGGCGCCCACGATGGTGCCGGTATCCTTCTTGACGATGCGGCGGCCGACGAAGGCGCGGCGGATGCTCTCCGCCAGGCTGGTGGCATCCTCGAGCGCGGTGCGCGGCAGCAGGATCGCGAACTCCTCGCCGCCGAAGCGGGCGGCCAGGTCCTGGCCCTTGATGTTGCGGATCAGCATGCGCGCCACCAGGCGCAGCACGTCGTCGCCGGTGTCGTGACCCCAGCTGTCGTTGAACGCCTTGAAGTGATCGATGTCGAGCATCAGGAGCGATAGCGGCTTCGCCTCGTCGAGCGCCTGGGTCACGCATTCCCGGAGGCTCAGATCGAACATCTTCCGGTTGGCGATGCCGGTGAGGCCATCGGTCATCGCGTCCTTGCGCACGGTCTCGAGATGGGTGCGCAGCTGCTCGATGGTGACCGAGGATTGCGTCAGGCGGAGGTCCAGAAGCTCGGTATGGCGGGTCATCTCCGCCATCTCGCTGGAAAGCCGCTCCACCAGCTGCTCGAAGGGGCTGACCTTGGAGCGCAGCTCGCCGCCGATATCGGTCAGCGTCTCGTTGAAGCGCCCGGCGCCGCCTTGCGCCTCGGCGATGTGGCCGACCACCGCCTTCAGGGTCTCCTGCACCCGGCGCGAGGTCTCGCGCACGGCCTTGTGCTCGAGCGTGGTGGCGAAGAAGCGGTCATAGATCTCGTCCAGCACCGCCTCGCTGAGCTCGCTGCGGTTGGCCAGCAGGATGTCGATCACCCGGTTGAGCTCGCGGTTCTGGCCGCGGTGGTACTCGTACCAGATGGCGAAATGCTGGGGGGTCGGCGCGGTGGAAAGCCCGCGCAGCGACGCCAGCGCGTGCTCGGCGTAATTGGTCGCCTCGCCCACGGTCTCGATGTTCATGCTGTCTCTCCCCTCGAGCGCGTCCCCATCCCCGGGGGAGTGTCGGCGAGAGATCACCGACCCTGCGCGCAGCGCTACTTATCCACGGGGATTACTTACGTACTCTTACAATTCTAGGTTATCGGGTTACTACGTTGGTGGGGTGCTCCGGCCCCCCGCTCGCTCCCGCCGCGGGGCTGCGGTAGAATTTCCCGCTCGATTTCAGCCGCCGGTCCTGCGCCGGCGGCGCGCCAACACGGGGATGGCTCATGCGGCGAGTTCTCTTCCTGGCCTCGATGCTGGCGGTGCTGCTGGCGGTCCAGGCCTGCGACACCACCGAGTCCGTCCGTGGCGGCGCCAGCGACCGCGGCGGGCACGGCCGCGTCACCATGGGGATTCCCTTCTAGAACCGCCGTTTTTCGAGCGCTTTCGCGGCGGTCCCCGGGAAGCGCGTGCGGCGTCGCCTAAAATCCGCCAAATTCAGCGGCTTCTATGCGCCCGCGTTAAGTATCGATATACCCCTCCCCGCTACATTTCCGGCGTCACGTCACGGAGCCCTGTCATGAGTTCGTCCGAACCGCACCAGCGGCAACCGCTGGATCGCCTTCTCCGCCGTCTCCCTCGCGGTCGCCACGCGGCTCTTCGCGTTCCAGACGACGGTGGGCATGCTGTCCGGTCTCGGCCTGGTGGCGGCGGCGCTGGTCGGGTTCTGGCGGGCGGCCGACCTCATGATCTGGAGCGAGGACCCCACCCTTCCCTGGGAGAACCGGCAGGAGCCGGAGCCGCCGGCCCTCGGCGACTGATCCCAAGGGCGCGGCCCGGCGCCCGCAAGAAGGCTGGCGGCAAGCCGGCTCATCGGCGATAAAGAGGCCCTCTTTCACGGGGATCTCCCATGCTCACCCTCGCCAACCGCATGTCCATGCTCGGCACCGAGACCGCCTTCGAGGTGCTGGCGCGCGCCAAGGCGCTCGAGGCCGAGGGACGCTCGATCATCAATCTCGGCATCGGCCAGCCGGACTTCCCGACCCCCGCCCATATCGTCGAGGCCGGGCGCAAGGCGCTCGCCGACGGGCATCACGGCTATACGCCGGCGAACGGCATCCTGCCGCTCCGCGAGGCGGTGGCGGCCGACCTCAAGCGCCGCCATGGCGTCGAGGTCTCGCCGGCCAATGTGCTGGTGGTGCCCGGCGGCAAGGTCACGATGTTCTTCGCCATCATGATGTTCGGCGAGGCGGGCGCGGAGATCCTCTATCCCAATCCCGGCTTCCCGATCTACGAGAGCGTGATCCGCTTCTCCGGCGCGACGCCGGTGCCGATCGAGCTCCATGAGTCCAAGGGCTTCTCGTTCAGCGCCGAGGAGGTGCTGGCGAAGATCACCCCCAGGACCCGGCTCCTGATCGTCAACAGCCCCGCCAACCCCACCGGCGGCGTGGTGCCGCGCGCCGAGTTCGACAAGCTGGTGAAGGGCCTCGAGCGCCATCCGCACGTCGCCGTCATGAGCGACGAGATCTACGGCGAGATGGTCTATGACGGCGGCGAGCACGTGAGCCTGCTCGACATATCCCGTCGCTCCGCGACCGGCTCATCCTGCTGGACGGCTGGAGCAAGACCTATGCGATGACCGGCTGGCGCATGGGCTTCGGCGTCTGGCCGAAGGAGCTTTTCCCGCACGCCGAGCGGCTCGCCATCAACTGCCATTCCTGCGTCAACGCGGCGGCGCAGTTCGCCGGCATCGCCGCCCTCACCGGCCCGCAGGAGCCGGTGCGCGAGATGGTCGCAGGCCTTCGCCGAGCGGCGGAAGTTCATCGTCAAGGCGCTGAACGACCTGCCGGGCTTCCGCTGCGTCAATCCCGGCGGCGCCTTCTACGCCTTTCCCAATGTCAGCGGCACCGGCCTCGACGCCCGCAGCCTGCAGGACGTGCTGCTCCAGGAAGCCGGCGTCGCCACCCTCTCCGGCACCAGCTTCGGCCGCTTCGGCGAGGGCTATCTCCGCTTCTCCTATGCGGCGAGCCTGCCGCAGCTCCAGGAGGCGGTGGAGCGCATCCGCGGCTGCCTCTCCAAGCGCCAGATGCCCGGCCGCTCCTCGGCGGCTTATTAGCCACCGAGCGAGCCGTCCCTGCGAGGATCAGGGCAGCAATCGCTGGAATTCCTGCCTGACCGTCCGGTAGCACTCGCAGGCCGCAGCCTCGAGGCCTTTGCGGTCGCGGATGACGATGCGGCCGTGGCTGTTGGAGATGAGACCCGCCGACCTGAGCGCGCCCAATGCGGTGGTGACGCCGGCCCGGCGGCGCGCCAGCATCATGGCGAGGAACTCGTGGCTGAGCAGGAGCTCGTCGCCCTCGACGCAGTCATGAGCCATCAGCATCCAGCGCGCGAGCCGCTGCTCCAGCGTGTGTCGCCCGTTGCAGGCCACCGACTGGGAAATCTGCGAGAAGAAGGCCTGCACATAGCGCAGCAGCAACGCCTTGAGCTGCGGGCTGTGGTCAAGCTCGGCGCGGAGCACGTCGACCGGCAGCCGCAGGGCCGAGCCCGGCAGCTGCACCATGGCTTCGCACGGCATGATGTCGGTTCCGAGCACGACGGGAACCCCCGCCATGCCATCATTGCCCGCGATACCGACCTCGATCTCGACGCCGTCCTCGAGCTGGCGAACCAGGGACACCATGCCCTGCAAGGGAAAATAGACATACTCGATCGGGAGACCGGTCTTCAGCAGGATCTCCCGGTGGTTCAGCTCGACGTATTTCAGATGCGGCCGCAGCCGGTCGAGCACGTCGCCGGGCAATGCCGCGAGCAGATGGTTGCGTGTCTCGGCTGGGGGGCCGTGAGGCCGGTCCGACATGTGCTCTCCGCCACCAGAAGGGGCAAGAGCACACGTCTCTCCTAAGCACCCACGCCCAAAAAGGTTTACCGCGGGTGATGGCTTGGACATGGTATCGCGCGCAGGATTAGCAACAGGCGATTTTTCCCAACCCTCCCGAGGGTTGCGCACTATGGAGAGCAGGTACCCTGAAAGTCGGTACGGCTTCGTACAACCTCCTGGAATCACTACGAGTTATCCTCACGTGCATCGATTGGGCGGCACACCCGGGCACGGCGCATGAAATGGTACATCCTTTATGGTCGCGGCGACCTCCCGCCCCTCATGGGTGATCCGGACCTCGACGCCGGCTGGTCGCTCCTGCTGTGCGGCAGCCAGGAGGAGGCGCTCGCGATGTCGTGCCGGCTCATCAGGGACGTCTACATCGTGCGCGAGATCGGCACCCTTGACCGCGGCGGCAGGAGGCGGACCCTCGATGCCGCGTCGATCTTGACGCACTGCGCCTATGAAGCCTTGGAGTGCCCTCCTCTCGCCTAGCCGCCCGCTATCGACATGACGCGGCTTTCGGCTCACTTCGATTGCATGCGCGACCGGCGGGATGCAGGTATGCCTCGTTTTTAATCAGGCCGGATGATATTTTGGGCAGGGAAAGTCCTCTGACCGGCGTATGCGAGCGCGAGGGCGGGCCGGCACCGCTGGCACGCCTTGTGCTTAATGGGGGACGACGCAGTTCACGCGCCCGGCCTTCGGGCCCAGGCGCCTCAATTCATGTGGCAGGGGATGCGATGAAGAAGATCGAAGCCATCATCAAGCCGTTCAAGCTCGACGAGGTGAAGGAAGCGCTGCACGAGGTCGGCATCCAGGGCATCACCGTGACCGAGGCCAAGGGCTTCGGCCGCCAGAAGGGCCATACCGAGCTCTATCGCGGCGCCGAATACGTCGTCGACTTCCTGCCCAAGGTGAAGATCGAGGTCGTGATGGAGGACGCGCTGGTCGAGCGCGCGGTCGAGGCGATCCAGCACGCGGCCCACACCGGCCGCATCGGCGACGGCAAGATCTTCGTCACCACCATCGACGAGGCGATCCGCATCCGCACCGGCGAGCGCGGCGCCGACGCGATCTGAGCGTCGCATCGGACCGACGATCGCGGCGGGCCTGAGGCAATCCGCGACGCCCAAGCGACCAGCTCAACAACGGGAAGACATAGCGATGGCCGACATCAAAAAAGTTCTCGATATGATCAAGGAGCACGACGTCAAATACGTCGACTTCCGCTTCACCGATCCGCGCGGCAAGTGGCAGCACATCGCCCAGCACATCAGCACCGTCGACGAGGACTTCCTGACCGACGGCATGATGTTCGACGGCTCCTCGATCGCCGGCTGGAAGGCGATCAACGAGTCCGACATGATCCTGATGCCGGATTGCGCCACCGCGGTGCTCGATCCCTTCGCGGCGCAGACCTCGCTCATCATCTTCTGCGACGTGCTCGAGCCGCGGACCGGCCAGCCCTACGGCCGCGACCCGCGCTCGATCGCCAAGAAGGCCGAGAAGCCTATCTGAAGTCGCACCGGCATCGGCGACACCGCCTTTTCGGCCCGGAGGCCGAGTTCTTCGTGTTCGACGACGTGCGCTACGAAGTACAGCATGAACGGCGCCTTCTACGAGATCGACTCCGAGGAAGGCCCCTATGTCACCGACAAGAAGTATCCCGGACGGCAACACGGCCATCGCCCGCCGATCAAGGGCGGCTACTTCCCGGTGCCGCCGGTCGACGGCGCTCAGCGACCTGCGCGCCGAGATGCTGTCGGTCATGGCCGAGATGGGCGTCGACGGTCGAGAAGCATCACCACGAGGTGGCGCCGGCGCAGCACGAGCTCGGCATCAAGTTCGACACGCTGGTGCAAATGCGCCGACAACATGCAGATCTACAAATACTGTCGTGCACAACGTCGCGCACAGCTACGGCAAGACGGCGACCTTCATGCCGAAGCCGATCAAGGGCGACAACGGCTCGGGCATGCATGTCCACCAGTCGATCTGGAAGGGCGACAAGCCGCTGTTCGCCGGCAACGGCTATGCCGATCTGTCGGAGACCGCGCTCTACTACATCGGCGGCATCATCAAGCACGCCAAGGCGCTCAACGCCTTCACCAACCCGACCACCAACAGCTACAAGCGCCTGATCCCGGGCTTCGAGGCGCCGGTGCTGCTGGCCTATTCCTCGCGCAACCGCTCGGCCTCCTGCCGCATCCCCTATCGTCGCGAGCCCGAAGGGCAAGCGCGTCGAGGTGCGCTTCCCCGATCCGGCGGCCAATCCCTATCTCGCCTATCGCGGCGATGCTGATGGCCGGCCTCGACGGCATCCAGAACAAGATCCATCCCGGCGATCCCGATGGACAAGAACCTCTACGACCTGCCGCCGGAGGAGCTGAAGGACGTGCCGACCGTGTGCGGCTCGCTGCGCGAGGCGCTGGAGAACGCTGCAGGCCGACCACGCCTTCCTCACCAAGGGCGACGTGTTCACCGAGGACCTGATCGACGCCTACATCGAGCTCAAGTGGGAAGAGATCTACGCCTTCGAGCACACCCCGCATCCGATCGAGTTCAAGATGTACTACAGCGTCTGACGCGACGACTTTCCTCCCAGACTTGGACCCCCGCCGAGCGATCGGCGGGGGTTTTTGTTTGTCGGGCGAGATGATTAGACGGGCTGTCCTGCGTCCTTCGAGACGCAGCCCTTCGGGCTGCTCCTCAGGATGGAGATCTTTGCGCGGTTGGGTCTGTAGGTCGGAGTATGGATTGGGCATGTGTTTTTGCCGGCGATGGGGCCGGGCTGGAAGGGAAGCGAGCGTCTGAGGTCTGCGGCATCAGTTTATGGATGGACGCAGGCATGCCATCGCCTGAGGTTGAAAGCGAGGCAGGCGAGGGTGAGGGCAAGGGTGTTGCGGGCGGCGGAGAAGTAGCGCATGCGGTGGAAGCCATACCATCGCTTGAGGGTCCCGAAGACCGCTTCCACGGGCCGGCGCTTGAGCGAGAGCGCGTGATTTTGCTCGACCTCCTCGGGCGGGAGCGGCTGGTTGCGTTTGCCACGCCGCATGATGCCGCAGGCAATGCCTTGGGCCTGGAGATGCTCGCGCATGCGCGCGGCGTCATAGCCGCGATCGGCGTAGACGACAGCCTCGTCGCCTTGCACCAGCTCGGGCCCCACCATCACCTCCTGGAGATTGGCGGGTGTCAGGCGGAGCGCGCGCACCAGGCTCGAGCCTTGATCCACCGCCACATGCATCTTGTAGCCGAAGGTGAACCGGCCGCGTTCGTTGCCGGTGCCAAAGCGGGCGTCGGGATCGGCCGGGCTCACCTCGCCTTCCGACATGCGTGGCCGACGTGCCGCGCTCGACACCAGCGAGGCATCGATCAAGGTCCCCGCCTTCATTACCAGCCCGCGCGCCTCCAACTGGCGCAGCAGCTCGGCAAACAGCCGCTCCGCCAAGCCGGCTTTCGACACCGCCTCCCGGAACCGCCAGATCGTCGTGTGGTCCGGCGTCGCATCCTCCGCCGACAGCCCCACAAAGCGCAGAAAGCTCAGCCGGTCGAACAGCGCCGCCTCCATCGCCGGGTCCGAGAGCCCATACCAGCGCTGCAGCAGCAGCACCTTGAACATCATCAGCGGCGGATAGGCCGGTTCCCCCTTCGCCGCCCGGTGCAAGCCATCCAGCGCCCGCTCGAACGGTGCCCAGTCTACCAGCCCATCCACCTCCGACAGCGCATCCCGACGCCGCTTCCCGCGACCGCTCAACGCACCATCCAGAAAGCTCATCTGGCCAATCCGACGACGCGGCATCCATCCCTCCATGTCCAGACCTCAAACATGGAATCACAAACACCTATCCGCGCAAAGATCTCCATCCTGAGGAGCACGCGTCAGCGTGCGTCTCGAAGGACGCAGGATGGTTCTGCAGCGTGACCGCTCCTCACGGCGTGAACGCGTAGATCCGCCCGTCGGCGGCGACGAAAATGCGCCCGTGGGTCTGCTTCACTGCCGACCAGTCGCGCTACTCCGCTCAAATCGAACGTCCTTCAGCACCAGGCGGTCGCCTGAAAGTCCGAGACGCGCGTACGCCGTTACGTATTGCGTGGAAGTGGAACAGCAAGGCGGCCGGCCGTCCTTCGTAAATACAGCGTCGGCCGTCATCTTTGCATAGTCGGGCCTGATCCATGTCGCCAGATCGAATCCCCGCAGTTCCTGCCTCAGCCTGAGCTTATGTTCCCACCTGTCGATGTCGATACCGGTTATGCGACCGGCCTCATATTTATACAGGAGCGACCGATATCCGTGCTCGCCGGAATGCCCGGTAATCAATAGCCATCGCGCGGCAGAGGATTTTATGATCTCAACCTCGTCAAAGATTCCAGCTTCTTGGGAAGCCGCTGCGACAGGCTTGAGAGTTGCCGTCTCTGCAGTGCTCCGCTGGAAAACTACGATATCTTCTTGAGGGTATTGCTCGCCATCATCCAAGCCCCAATAAGTCAGATGCTGATATCTCAGCATGCCGTCCTTGTTGCCTTTCACGTCGCCGAACGCTTCAACCCGGCACTCTAAGCTTGAGGGGATATCCGGGAGGGTGACGCACTTCTGCCGCGCCTGCTCTTCGGTAAGTGCGCGATTTGCTGGACGCCAAGCATTTGCCTGGTCTTGAAGCTCCGATATGCGTTTCTTATAGGCCTCCAGGAGGGCTACCGACTTGTTGCCGTAAGTCAGGGTCGATAGCTCGCGTGCCGAAAGCCAGCCGCGCTGCCCAGCCTGAAGCTCTTGGGGTACCAAGCTTAGAGCATGCGCCTGCCTGTATGCTGCTGCCAGGTCGTCATCGGCCTGGGAGAGCGTCGGATTTCCACAGATAATCGCTTCGACCTCGCTGAGCGACTTGCTGCAGTCGAAACTCGCTGCGAAAGCCGCCGGCGCGAGAGAGATCCAGGTGATCAGAACGACCGCATATCTCATCGAAGGTTCCTTAGTCTGCGCGACGAGTACCGATGGTGGCTGCCGGCCCCTTTCTAAGTCTTGAAGGAACTGGGTCCCTCACGGCGTGAACGCGTAGACGCGGCCGTCACCCGCGACAAAGATCCTTCCGTCGGTCGCCATCACGGTGGCGAAGGCGTGCAGACCCTGCATCGCCTCCTGGGCGCCGCCGCCGGTGAAGACGGGCTCGCCGGTGTCACCGCGGAAGCCGTGCAGACGGTTGTCGCCCTCCGCCCCCGCCATCCAGACGATCGGGTTTGAATCGTCGTCGCTGATGGTGACCGCCGGCGCCCCGCGGCCGTTCACCGCCGCGCACCACGCGGTCGAGATCTTCGGCGCCGGATGCATCTCGATCTTGAGGACGGTGAGGCCGCCGTTGATCGATCCGTTGGGGCAGCTGCTGCCGGCGCCCTCGAAGGCGACCATACTGCCGTCGTAAGCCGGATAGACCGCGGGCGCGGTGCGGATCGCGTTCCGCGCCACGCTCTCCACCGCCAGCGCGCCGCCGAGGCCGCCGAGATTGGCGCGGTCGAGGAGATAGGCCTTGCCGTCCTTCCCCAGCGCCAGCACCACGCGGGTGATGCCGCTGGGATCGGTCACGTCGACCGGCAGCGGATTGGTGCCCCCGAGATCGGCGTCGCGGTCGTCGAGGGCCTTCCAGTCCGTCGGCGCGAAGAAATCCTTCTTTTCGGTCGAGGGCCTGAGATCGGTGCCGAGACGAATGACCGCCTCGCCATCCGCCCAGTCCTGGGCGCCCTTGGTGTTGCCGGTGGCGATGAAGAGCGAGCGGCCGTCATAGGCGATGCCGCCGGGCGCCCAGATGCCGCCGCCCACGCCCCGCGTGCTCCAGGCAGTGACCGTCTTGGCGTCGCTGAGGTCGATGCCGACGACCCAGCCGTGATAGGGGCCGCAATCGCCGAAATGGCCGCCGAAGGGAACGAAGAGCCTGTGGTCCACCACCACCAGGGCGCCGCGCTGATTCTGCACCCGGGGGTCGAAGGCGATGCCCTTGGCCTTGAGCGCCGCGCCGACGTTGACGGGAAAGCCCGGCAGGATCGAGCCGTCCTGGATCGAGAGGCCGAACACCAGGTGCTGCGGCCCCGCCCCGCCTTCGCCGTCCACCATGGCGTCGAGATAGACCGTCTCATCGATGCCATCGATGACCGGCGTGCCGGTGACGCCCAGCGTGCTGATGTTGCCGCAGGGGAGCGCCGCCCGCGTCACGGGATGGCCGAGCGATTTCTGCCACGCCACCTTGCCGTCATGGGCGTCGAGGGCATAGACGACATTCTCCTCGGTGGCGACGATCAGCAGCTTCCGGGTCGAGCCCGGGAAGTGCCAGAACAGCGGCTGGGCATAGACGCGCCCCTCGATATGCCCATCGAAGGAGGGATCGAGGTGGAGGCCCTTCGCCCGCTCATAGGTCAGGTGCGGGACGATGTAGATGCCGGTGCGCGCCGGCGTCCCGTGATAGCCCAGGATCGACTGCGCCAGCGCCGCGGCGCCCCACAGCATCGCCCCGCCGCCGACGAGCGCAAGCCGCAAGACCCGACCAAAGTGCAACATTTCCGCCCTCGTTGGAGATCGAACCCGCGGTGACTTTAGCCCCCGTGCGGCCACCGGGCGAGGCCGGGATGGCCGCCTCCCGTTCACGATTACCCCATTGCGTTCCCGGTCCCGGGAAATCACCCTGGCCTCCTCGCTTCGCACCTCACCAGGGAGACGCCGTCAGTGCCTCAATCGGTCCACGCCCCGAAAGCCGCCCGAGAGCTCATCGAGGAAGTCGTCACCGGCAACCGCATCCTGTTCCAGCAGGGTATCGTCGACGCCTTCGGCCATCTCAGCGTCCGCCACGACAAGGACCCGACGAAATACATCATGTCGCGCCACCTGGCGCCGGGGCTGGTCACCGCCGAGGATCTCGTGACCTTCGATCTCGACAGCAATCCGATCGGCGACACCAGCGAGCGCTACTACAGCGAGCGCTTCATCCATGGCGAGATCTACAAGGCACGGCCGGAGGTGGTGGCGGTGGTGCACTGCCACGCGCCCGAGCTGATCCCCTTCGGCGTCACCAAGGCGCCGCTGAAGCCGATCTATCACATGAGCGGGTTTCTCGGCGCCGGCGTCGCGCGCTTCGAGATCCGCGATGCCGGCGGCATGACCGACATGCTGGTGCGCACGCCGGCGCTGGGCCACGCGCTCGCGCTGTCGCTCGGCGACAAGCCGATCGTGCTGATGCGCGGCCACGGCGCCACGATGGTGGGAGCGACGGTCAAGCAGGTGGTCTACCGCGCGATCTACGCGGCGCGGAACGCGGGGCTGCAGATGGAGGCGCTGCGTCTCGGCGAGATCACTTATCTCGAGAGCGAGGAGGCCGCCAAGGCCGCCGCCACCAACGACAAGGCGATGGAGCGCGCCTGGGGCCTCTGGGAGCGCGAGGCGATGGGCGCGCGCTGAGCGTTCCGCCCTATGCCTTCACGAGACGGATGATCTCCGCCTCCGCGGAGGTGTCGGCCGGGGCCTCGCCTGGCGGTTGCTGATCCTCGTCCCGCTCGACGCGCGGACCGAGCAGCCGGGCGATCGGAATGCCGCCGCCCAGCTCGATCTCTCCGGGCAGCTCCAGCTCGCGCGTCTTGCGCTCGATCACGGCGACACCCTCGCAACTCACCGTGCCGCCGCCCCGACAGGAGCCGAGCCGGAGCGAGCGGATGACGGCATTCTCGATCCTGAGGATGACACCGTTGAGCTCGAGCGTGAGGCTGATCGCGAAGCTGACGCGGAGCGGCGGCCGCGCGCCGATCGCGACTTCCAGATAAGGCTCGAATGCCGTCTCGATGACGTGGTCCGCCATCGGCAGGCTGATCGCCTCGTCGGCGGCGTGCTTGGCGGGATCGGCGCACTCTCCGATCTCGCGATAGTCGCGCCAGGCGCCGGCGAGAACGTCGCTGAGGCCGATGTCGAACATCGCCTCGACCTTGCCGGCGAGGCCGCTCGCGATCTGCGCCCAATCGAGGCGCGGCATGTCGATGACACCGGTTTTCAGCGCCGCGGTCGCGGCGCCGACACAGGCGGTGACAGCGGCCGATGGCGTCTCTCCCAGCAGCACGGCCCTGAGGCTGATGTCGTGGTCGGACATGGCGCAGTCTCTCCCTAGGCGACGCGACGCAGGGTCGTGGTGGCGGGCGGCCGGCGCAGGCGCACGGAGACGATCGGCGCCACCGGCAGCGGTCCCCTGACGACAAGCCGCTGGCGGCCGGTGTCGCGCACCAGCGCGATCCGTACCGGCCGCGGACGATAGTGCCGGCGCCACAAGCGCTTTGCCGTCTCGGCGAGCAGCCCCAGAAGCAGGAGCCCGGCGACGCCGGCCGCGACCGGCTGCCAGATCGGCGGCGGATGCGGCGCATCCGGAACGACGGCTGCCGGTGACGACGGCAATGCGGGCTGAGTTGCGGTGACCGGCGCCGCCGGGATTGCCGGCGGGGTTGGGGGCGGTGGCGAGGGGGCTGCCGCGGTCGGCGCCGGCGGGCTCACCGGTATAGGACTTGGCGGCGGGGCTGCTGGAACCCGTGGCGGCACGAGTGCCGCCGGCGGAGGCGCCGGTGACACCGGCACCGGATTTGCCACCGGCGGCGGCGGACTTGGCGATGGCGCCGTCTGGACGGGCGGCGGCGGCGCCGCGATCTTTACGGCCACGACGGTCCGCACCGGCACTCGCCGTCCGGCCGGCGGATCCTGGCCGACGATGAGGGCATCATCGGACGCGGTGCGCGGATCGCCCGGCAGCGCCAGACGCAGATTCGCCCGGGCGACGAGGCGCCGGCCATCGGCGAGCCTTTGCCTGACGATGTCAGGCACTACCACGAGCGGCGGAGCGAGGGTGACGGTGACCACGGTCTGCGCCGGAACCCGGGTGCCCGCGGCGGGAGACTGGGTCGCGATGACAGTGGCCAGGTCCGCCTCGGGGACGCTCAGCCGCAGGTTCGCCTCGCGCACGACGAGCTGTGCTCGCGCGACGGCAAGGCCCACAACTTTCGGCACCACAACCGGCGGCGGCGCCACCCAGACGGCGATCATCGCGCGCGGTCGCAGCGGCGACCCCGCCAGCGGCTCCTGCCGGTCGATCCTGGCGCCGTCGCCCGCTCCGGTCGGATTTCGCACCGCCAGCCGGAACGCCATCCGCGCGACGATCGCCTGAGCTTCTGCGACGGTGTGGCCGACGAGGTTTGGCGCCGCGATCGGCTTCGGGGCGGGCAATGCCAGCGCAACGCTGACGCGGGATCCCGGCGCCACTACCGTACCCGCCGCAGGCTGCTGAGAGGCGATCCGCGCGGCAAGGCTGGGCGTGGCCACCGTCGATGGCAGTATCAGCACGAGGTGGGCCTGCTGCAGATCGTGCTCGGCATCGGCGAGCGTGAGGCCGACCAGCTGCGGCACACGCACGGCCTGAGGGCTCGGCGGCGCATACTGGTATTGATGCTGCTGCACGGTGCCGACCGGCGCGGCGCCGGAACGGTTTTGGGCGAGCGCCGCCGCGGACATGACGACGAGAGCGAGCGCTGCCAGAAGAGCGCCGGCAGCCGAAATCCACCATCGTCCTGAGTGCTGCATCCTAGCCCCCGACTTCGTCCCGCGAAGCTCGGAAGGTGCTTGCACCAAGCTTCTACCACGTCGTTACGGCAGGCGATGTGAGCGATCTCACAGCATGGCGAGGTGGTTTCTCACGACCGCTCGACGGTTCGCCCGAGGTCATGCCTGATATGGCGGCATGTTGCTCTCCGCATAGGCAGCCCACCGGCGCGCCAAGCACAGGGAATGGCTCGTCTTTTCTTCCTTGATCGCGCGATTAAGAAGCGGCGGCCGCTTGACAGCGACGGTCCCGCCGTCCGTATCATTGCCCCGACCGAGGGGACCGAATGCTGGACAGGGACGCGACGGACGGGCTTCCCGCGAAGCGCCGGCAGCGGGCGATATGAGCGCGGCGGCGCGCGGCTGGAGACGCGCGTTCTTCGGCGACGTGCGCTGGTTGAGCCTGCTCTCGGTGCTCGCCGTTCTTCTTCGCCTGGTATCTCGTCACCGCGCTCGCCGCTGGTGCCGGAGGTGCTGCTCCCCGGCCCCGCCGAGGTCTTCGCCACCTTCATCGACATCCTCCGCAACGGCTATCGCGAGACCACGCTCTGGGAGAACAGCGCGGCGACGCTCTGGCGCTGCGGCGCGGGATTCGTGCTGGCCTGCCTGACTGGCGTTCCCCTCGGCCTCGCCATGGGGCAGAACGCCACCATCCGCGGCGCCTGCAACTACATCGTCCAGTTCATGCGGCCGCTGCCGCCGCTCTCCTATCTGATCCTGCTGATCCTCTGGCTCGGCACCGGCGACACCTCGAAGATCGCCCTCCTCTACCTCACGGCCTTCCCCATCATCGCCGCGAGCGCCATGGCGGGCGTGCGCGCCGTCAAGCTGCAGCGCATCCAGGCGGCGCGCTCGCTGGGCGCCACCGACTGGCAGATCTTCCGCCACGTGATCTTCCCCTCGGCCCTGCCGATCATCTTCACCGGCGCGCGCATTGCGCTCGCCGCCGCTTTCTCCACCGTGGTGGCGGCGGAGCTGATGGCGGCGACCGACGGCCTCGGCTGGATGGTGTTCTCCGCGAGCCGGTTCCTGCGCAATGACGTCATCATCGTCGGCATCATCCTGCTGGGCATGCTCGGCATGGCGCTGAACCGGCTGGTGCTGCTGCTGGACGGCGCGGTCATTCACTGGCGGGGCGTCGAGTGAAACCCCTCTGGCAGCGCCTCGGCGAGCGCCGCGCCACGGTGATCAGCCTTCTCGTTCTCGTCGCGGCCTGGCTCATCGCCACCCAGTTCGATCTCGTCGACGATCTCTTCCTGCCGGGACCGGCCCTGCTCTGGGACGGCTTCACCGATCTCCTGGAGAACGGCTACCGCAATCGCACGATCTGGGAGCATGCGGGGCTCAGCCTCGAGCGCGTGCTGGCGGGCTTCGGCACCGGCGCGGTGGTCGGCACGCTGCTCGGCCTCGGCATGGGCTACAACCGCGTGGTCGAGGCGATCTTCAGCCCTCTCATCGAGTTCTTCCGGCCGCTGCCGCAGCTCGCCTACCTCGTTCTCCTCATCGTCTGGTTCGGCATCGACGAGACGCCGCAGATCATCCTGCTGTTCCTGACCGCGCTGCCGGTCTCGGCGATCGCGGCCATGGACGGCGTCAAGAGCGTCTCCGTCCAGCGCGTCCAGGCGGCGCGCGCGCTGGGCGCCGGCGAATGGCAGGTATTCCGCCACGTGATCTTCCCCTCGGCGCTGCACGAGATCTTCACCGGCGCCCGGCTCGCGATCGGCGTCGTCTATGCGACCCTCATCGCGGCGGAAATCATCGCCGGCAGCACCGGCCTCGGCTGGATGATCCTCGACGCCGGACGCTTCCTGCGCTCGGACTATGTCTTCGTCGGCATTCTCATCATCGGCCTGATGGGCCTGACGCTCGACCGCATCCTGCTCGCGATCGAGCATCGCGTCGTCCATTGGGCAGGCAAGGACTAGCTCCCACCAGAAAGAGAAGAGGACACCATGGCGAACGATCGGCTCGGACAGGGATCACTGACACGGCGCACTTTCATCGCAACCGCGACGCTCTCGGGCGCGGCGCTGGTCTCGGCGCTGCCGACGCGGGCGTTGCTCGCCGCCGGCAAGGCGCCGGAGACCGTGCGCGTCAGCTACTTCGTGGAGACCAAGCCCACCATGATCGCCAAGGGCGAGGGCTGGTTCGAGAAGCTGGCGGGCGGCAAGATCAACTGGACCGAGGCCGGCAGCGGCGCCGAGATCAACACCTCCTTCGCCGCGAAGTCGGTGGACATCGGCCTCGCCATCGGCTCCTCGCCCACCGCCGCCGGCATCAGCCAGAAGCTCCCCTACGAGCTCATCGGCATGGTCGACAACATCGGCCCGGCGGAGGACATGGTCGTGCGCAAGGCCGCCAACATCAAGACGCCGGCGGATTTCAAAGGCAAGAAGGTGGCCACGCCCTTCGGCTCGACCTCGCATTTCCGCCTGCTCGGGCTTCCTCAAGACCAACGGCCTCACCGAGAAGGACGTGACCGTCCTCGACCTCAAGCCCGACGCGGAGGTCGCCGCCTGGACCGCGCGGCGACATCGACGCCGCCTATGTCTGGAGCCCGGCCAAGTCGAAGATGCTGGAGGCCGGCGGCGAGCATTTCGAGACCTACAAGAAGCTCGACGCCGCGGGCTACGTCATCGCCGATCTCATCGTCGCCGGCACCGAGTTCAGCAAGACCTATCCCGACGCGGTGACGGGGTTCCTGCACGCCTACGGGAACGCCCTCGCCCTGTGGAAGACCAAGCCGGCGGACGCCGCCGCCATCGTCGCCAAGCAGGCGGGCGTGACGCCCGAGGTGGCGACGCGGGACATGGAGGAATACGACTTCGTCACCTTCGAGCGCCAGCTGACGCCGGAATGGCTGGGCTGCCCCGGCAAGCCCGGCAAGTTCGCCAATGTGCTCAAGAGCACCGCCGACTTCCTGGTGGCGCAGAAGAGCATCCGCGCGGCACCGGGGATCGAGGCCTTCCACAAGGCGATCAACACGACCTTCCTGGCGAAGGCGGTGAAGGCGTAGAGACGGCAGTGCCACTCACTGCGTCTTGAGACGCGCTCTGCCCGGCGCTCCTCGCCTGACGGTCAAGATCGTCAGACGGCGGACCGCCGGCACAAGGCCTGAGGAGTGCCGGAGGTGCATATCGAAGGCCGCGCATGAATCAGCGTCCGCATACCCATGCCCGACGCCTTCGTCGCGTTCACCGACCTCACCGTCCAGTATCCCTCCAAGGACGGGCCCGTCCACGCCCTGGAGGCGATCGACCTCGCCTTCTCCGAGGGCGATTTCGTCTGCATCGTCGGCCCCTCCGGCTGCGGCAAGACGACGTTGCTGCAGACGCCTCGCGGGCTTCCTCAAGCCGACCTCGGGCAGCGTCACCCTCAGCGGCGTGCCGATCGCGGGCCCCGGCCCCGACCGCGGCGTGGTGTTCCAGCAGCCGGCGCTCTTCCCGTGGATGACCGTCATGGCCAATGCCGAGTTCGGCCCGATGGTGCGCGGACGGCCGGCTCCCGAGCGACGCGAGAAGGTGGAGCACTATCTTCGCCTGGTCGGCCTCTGGGATTTCCGCAACCGCTATCCCTATCAGCTCTCCGGCGGCATGCAGCAGCGCCTCGCCATCGTGCGCGCCCTCGTCAACGATCCCAAGGTGCTGCTGATGGACGAGCCCTTCGGCGCTCTCGACGCGCTGACGCGGGAGAAGATGCAGGAGGAGCTGCACGCGGTCTGGAAGCGCACACGGATGACCGTCGTCTTCATCACCCACAGCGTCGAGGAGGCGGTCTATCTCGGCACCGAGGTGGTGGTGATGTCGCCGCGCCCCGGCCGCATCGTGGAGCGTCTGGCGGTGCCGTTCTCGCGCGCCGGAGGAGAGCGCGACAACATCCGCGCCATCAAGGCGAGCCCGGAGTTCGTCGCCACGCGCGAGCGGATCCTGGGCCTGATCTGGAGCAATGCGGGATGAGGCCGGATGTAGCGGAGCCTCCGCAAAACGGGCAGAATACCGAGATCAATCTCTGGAAATGCCGATGCCTGCCGGTGCCATCCGATGACATTCAACCCGCTGACCGCGCTCGGCCGCAGGACGCACGGACCGCGCCGCGCCATCGCGTCTCGCGACGTGGATCGCCGCCATCATCACCCCGACTTCGACAAGAAGGGTCTGCAGGGCTGGCGCGCGACCCATCGCGAGGGCGAGATCCCCGGCACCGCCTGGCAGGCGGAGCGGGAATGGGCGCTGAAGATGGGCCTTTCCGGCGCCGACAGCCTCACGGACAAAGGCATCCCCACCTTTTCCCGCGGCGAGCTGCCGCATTACGCGGGCATCAACACCTTCCTCAAGGCGCCCTACGTCGAGAACGTCCGCGACGTCGGCAAGTATCAGGCGGCCGTGATGGGCGTGCCGTTCGACAGCGGCACCACCTACCGGCCCGGCGCCCGCTTCGGACCCCAGGGCATCCGGCGCATCTCGGCGCTCTACACGCCCTACAATTTCGAGATGGGCGTCGATCTCCGCGAGCAGATGACGCTCTGCGACGTCGGCGACGTCTTCACCATTCCCGGCAATCTGGAGAAGACCTTCGACCAGATCAGCCGCGGCGTCGCCCATGTGTTCTCGCAAGGCGCGCTGCCGATGATATTGGGCGGCGATCACTCGATCGGATTTCCGACCGTGCGCGGCATCGCCCAGTGCACGTCGAAGAGGATCGGCATCGTGCATTTCGACCGCCACGCCGATATCCAGGAGAAGGATCTCGACGAGCGCATGCACACGACGCCGTGGTTCCACGCCACCAACCTGCCGAACGTCTCCGCCACCAACCTGGTGCAGATCGGCATCGGCGGCTGGCAGGTGCCGCGCGAGGCGGTGGCGGTGGCGCGCGAGCGCGACACCACCATCATCACCATGAGCGATGTGGAGAAGCTCGGCATCGCCAAGACCGCCGAGATCGCCCTCGAGATCGCCTGGAAGGACACCGATGCCGTCTACATGAGCTTCGACGTCGATTCCGTCGATTGCGGCTTCGTGCCCGGCACCGGCTGGCCGGAGCCCGGCGGCTTCCTGCCGCGGGAGGCGCTGGGGCTCGTGGGATTGATCGCGAAGGAAGGGATCTGCGGCCTCGAGGTGGTGGAGGTAGCGCCGCCCTACGACACCTCTGACATCACCTCGCTCTTCGCCACCCGCGTCATCGTCGATACGCTGGGCGCGCTTGTCGCCAACAACAAGCTCGGCGCCCACAAGGCGATCATCGACAAGCCCCAGAGCTTCTGATGCCCCACGATCATCCCCACGCCCATCCGCATATCGAGCCGACGCTGGCTGAGCCCGGCCCCGGCCACAACGGCGCCCGGCGCCAGGCCACGACGTGGCAAATGCCGGCGACGGCCGGAGCCGCCGCGTCCACGACGACGGAGCCCGACTTCGATCTCGTGGAGAAATCCTTCTGCGAGCTCGCTCTCGTGGCGACCGACGCCACCAGCTTCCTCCGGCTGGTGGGTGTGCCCTTCGTCACCCGCCTCGCCGACGGCACGGTGATGCGGCTCCTCTCCTACCGCATCGAGCACGAGGCGGAAGTGGGCGCCATCGCCCCGGGCTTCGACGCCGCCGATCCGGTCTACCACCCGCTGCCCGGCGCCCGCGTCAGCCGCCGCCAGCACCTGCGTTTCGTCTATCACACCGCCGCAGGGCTGCAGGAGCTGTCGCTGGCGGAGGTCCGCGGCCTGCCGGATCTGCTGCGGCCCTAGCGCCTTCCCAGCATCTCCGCCCTGCGATCGGCGCGCGTCTTGCCGGGATCGAAATATCCCGCCCGCGCCGCGGCGCCGACGAGGTTGACGATCAGCCGGCCGGCGGTGAGGCAGGTGATCGAGTTGACGTCGACGGAGGGCGTGATCTCCACGATGTCCATGCCGACCACCCGCCCCTTGCGCACGAGGCCGTGGATGAGCTTGTGCATCTGGGGAAAGGTGACGCCACCTGGCGCCGGCGCGATCACCGCCGGCATCACCGAGGGGTCGAGCCCGTCGGCGTCGATGGTGAGATAGTAACGGCCGCCGCCGGGGATGCGCTCGAGCACGGCATCCATGCCGATGTCGTGCAGCTCATGCGCCGGGATCAGATGGGCGCCGCGGGCCAGCGCCGCCTCCACCTCCTCCGCCCGCGCACTGCCCTGGGAGCGCAGACCGATCTGGAATATCTCGCCGATATGGGCCATCTCCGAGGCGCGCCGGATCGGGCTCGAATAGCCCTCGCGGGCGCCGTTCACCTCGTCGCGAAAATCGAGGTGGGCGTCGATGTGAACGAGGGTGATGGGCTCAGCTCCCTCATAGGCGCGCAGCACCGGGATCGGCACGCCGTGGTCGCCGCCGATGGTGACGGGCATGGCGCCGGCGGCGAGGATCTTGTGCACCGCCGCCTCGGCGCGGCGGTAGTGGCTGGAGAGATCCCGGAAATCGCCGGGCACGTTGCCGACATCGACCATCCTGACGTCGCGCCCGGCGAAGATCGGACCGCCGAGATCGAAGTCATAGCTGCCGGGATTCCGCGAGACGAGAAAGGTGGCGGCGCGCACGGCGTCGGGCGCCTTGGTCTGATCGTTGGTGACCTCGTCGATCGAATAGGGATCGCCGTAGGGAATGCCGAGCACGGCCACATGGGCGTCAAGGCTGTCGAGATCGGTCACCAGAGGCGAGTAAAGGAATGTCTGATGCCCCAATTTCGGTGGCACGGTCAGCGGCAATGTCATGGGTCCCTCCTCGATCGTTCGCGGACGCCCGGCGACGCCGGTTTCGCGATGCCATGATAGTGCGACGACAGGCGCGCGACCGCAATGAAACGCCCCCGCCGATCTCTCGGCGAGGGCGTCCGTCCGGCGGTATTCGACGTGCAGGACTAGGGCCGCGTCTGTCCGTCGTGCTTCTGATTGTAGATACGCCGGCTCTGGTGATTGTCGGCGGTCTGTATGCGGCGCTGCTCGCGCGGCCCCACGTGGCCGTCGCGGCCGGCGCGCGCCTCGCGCTTGTCGGTGTGGGCCTGGCCGCGCTCGAGATGCGCCGTCTCCTTGTTGGTGAGCGCGCCGGAGCGGACACCCTGATTGATGCGGCTCTGCTGGTTGACGTTGCGCTGCACATCCGCCTGCATCCGCTGGCTGGACGCGCTGTTGGGATTGCCGTCGATGGCATTGTGCTTGTCGTCGTAGATGCGCGCGCTCTCGGCATTCTGCGCCTTGCTGATGCGCGCCGATTCCGCCGGCGAGAGACTGCCGTCCTTGAGGGCATGCTGCTCCATGTGGTCGATGTGCGTCTCGCCGTTCTCGAGCCGCGCGGCCTCGCCGGTACTGAGCTGGCCGCTCTGCAGTCCCTGCTCGACGCGCTGCTGCTGATCGACGTCGCGCTGCGTCTCGGTGGTCACGGTCTGGGCATAGGCGGCGGAGGTGAGAGCAAGGCCCATCGCCGTCGTAAGAAACAGAGTGCGGATCATGATTGTCCTCTTCGTTTCCATGGCGACGTTGCAAGCTCGGCTCGACACCCTCCCTCCGGCGCGGATCGAACGCGAACGTCTCCTGTAGAGATAGGCGGAACTCCCAATCTGCATCCCCGCGTCTTCCACGTTTCCCCGGAGCCGCGCGAGCGATACCCGGCAACCGCGCGGGCCGCCTCGACATTTCTATCTCCCGCCGCGATGATCGCCCGGAGTATCCAGGGCGCTGCCGAAAAAAAGGGGAGCATTCGATGAATATGCTGGCGGCCACCGGCGCCTACGAGACCTGGGCGCGGCGGCGGATCCCGCTCATCGGGCGCGATCTCGCGCTCAAGCACAGGATGATGGCGGAGACACCGTTCTCGTTCCTGCGCGCCACCTTCTATCGCTGGATCGCGGTCTGGCGCGAGGCCTGCCCCGAGCTCGCGGCGGCGCCCCGGGTGCTCGCCGTCGGCGATCTGCACGTCGAGAATTTCGGCACCTGGCGCGACGCCGAAGGGCGCCTGGTCTGGGGCATCAACGATTTCGACGAGGCCTACCCGCTCCCCTACACCAACGATCTCGTGCGCCTCGCCACCAGCGCCCTGATCGCGATCCGCGCCGAGGCGCTGGCGATCGCGGCGGATCGCGCGGTCGCCGCGATCCTGAAAGGCTACAGGGAGGCGCTGAAGGCCGGCGGTCATCCCTATGTGCTGGAGGAGCATCATCCGACGCTCCGCGCTCTCGCCTACGCCGCCGAGCGCGAACCCGAGCGGTTCTGGGCGAAGCTCGACGCCGAAAAGACCACCCGCGCGCCGCCGTCCGTGCAGGACCTCCTGCTGAGCGCGCTTCCCGCCGGCAGCGCGCTCGACCGCGTCACCCACCGCATCGCCGGGCTCGGCAGCCTCGGCCGTCCGCGCTACGTGGCGCTGGCGGACTGCTACGGCAGCCGCATCGCTCGCGAGGCGAAGGCGATGCTGCCATCCGCCTGCGCCTTCGCGGCGCAATCGACAGCGGCGACGGTCTATGGCGCGAGGCTGGCGGCGCGGTCGATCCGCTCGCCCGATCCTTCGCTCGCGATCGGCAATGACTGGGTCGTGCGCCGGCTGGGCCCGCATTGCTCGCGCATAGAGCTCGCAGATTATCCGGCGCGGCGCGACGAGCTGCGCATCCTCCGCGCCATGGGACGCGAGACCGCGAACGTGCATCTGGCCACACCCGCGGCGATGCCGGCGGTGAAGCGCGATCTCGCCCGGCGCGGCGGCAAATGGCTCGCCGCCGCCGCCCGCACCATGGCCGACGCGGTACTGGTGGATTGGAAGGCGTGGCGGCGGGGAAGTTGAGCTCTAAGCCGGCGCGCGGCGCCAGAGCACTGCGATGAGGCCGGCGCCGATCAGCAGCGAGCCGCCGGTGCGGTTGACCGCGCGCTGCACCGCGGGCTTGCGGATGGTGCGCCGGGCCGCCGACGCCATCACGCCGTAGGCGATCGCATTCAGCGTCGCCATCACCAGAAACGTCGCCTCGAAGATCGCCATCTGCGTCGGCATCGGCGAGCCCATGTCGAGAAACTGCGGCAGGAACGCCACGAAGAACACGATGCTCTTGGGGTTGAGGGCGGTCACGGCATAGGCGTGCAGGAAGATGCGCCGCGAGTTCGTCGTGGGCTCGGCATCGTTACCGCCGATCGCGCCAACGGGCGCGCACCAGAGCTTGATGCCGAGATAGACGAGATAGATGGCGCCGATCCATTTGAGCACGGTGAAGACCATGGCGGAGGCCGAGAGCAGAGCGCCTAGGCCCAGCATCGAGGCGGTCATCGCGGTGAAGTCGCCGAGCGCCACGCCGGCGACGGTGCCGAGGGCGGCGCGGCGGCCATGGCCGAGGGCGTAGGAGATCACCAGCAGCACCGTGGGACCGGGGATCGCCAGCAGGATGGCGGAGGCGGCGATGAAGGCCAGATAGTGGTCGAGCGGCATGGATCTCCTCCGAAAGGTCGCGGCATCAATCCATCGAACCCTCGACGATGCAAGCGCGGGCTTTACGCCCGGACGTCGGCGATGAGCCGGAGGCCGAACAGCAGCATCGCCGTCCCGAGCACGCGCTCGATCCAGCGCTTGCCGCGGCGATAGGCGGACTGCACCGGTCGCGAGGAGAAGGCGAGCGCCACCAGCGAATACCAGACGCTCTCGTTGACGGCGACGATGGCGAGCGCCGCCACGCGCACCCAGAGCGGCGTGTCCACCGCGAAGAGCGTCACGAAGATGCTGCCAAAGAAGACGATCGCCTTGGGATTGGCGAGGTTGGTGGCGAAGCCCAGCCGCCACGCGCGCCAGATGCCGAGACCGCCGGCGCCGTTCACCGTCATTGCAAGCGGCGCGCCGGCATGGCGCCAGGACTGGATGCCGAGCCAGATCAGGTAGGCGCCGCCTGCGAGCTTCATGAGATCGGAGAGCCAGGCCGCCTCGGTCAGCAGCACCTGCATGCCGAGGCTCGCCGCCAGCGCCCAGACCACCGATGCCGAGGCCACGCCCCAGCCGGCCGCCAGCGCCGCGCGCCTGGTCGCGCCGACGGAGACGCGGGTGACGGTGAGGAAGGCGGGTCCCGGACTTATCGCCACCAGCAGATGCACGGTGCCGATGCCGAGCAGGGTCAGGCCATAGGACAAGAGAAGTCTCCTCTGGGGTACGCGGTTTACCCGCTCATTCCGGCGGCACCGGGCGCGGCTTGCGGTCCTCGCCCAGCGCGACGAAGGTGAAGGTGCCCTCGGTCACCTTGACGTGGTCGCCGTCGCGGTGGCGGCGTGCCCAGCTCTCGATGTGGATGGTGATGGAGGTGCGGCCGACCTTCGTGATGGTGCCGTAGCAGCTCACCTCGTCGCCGATGTAGATCGGCAGGTGGAAGGTCATGCCTGTCACCGCCACGGTGGCGACGCGGCCGCGGGCGCGGCGCACCGCGAGGCTGCCGCCGGCGAGATCCATCTGCGCCAGCACCCAGCCGCCGAAGATGTCGCCGTTGGCATTGGCATCGGCGGGCATGGCGATGGTGCGGAGCGCGGGCTCGCGGCGCTGTGGCTCGGGCGTTGCGGTCATGGCGTCAGTCCGATCTCGCCCGGCGCCGACAGGGCGCCGGGATCAGGCGCTGACGTTACGCGTTCGGCGCCATCGCCGACAAGGGATCGCCGACCAGCAGGTCGACGTCAGGGGAGCTGCACGTAGTAGGTGCCCTCGGCCAGACCGCGCCGGGCGACCTCCGTCTCCGCCGCTTCCATGCTCTCCGCCACGATCAGGGGCCGCTCGGTGCCGTCGGGGTAGTGGACCGTGCCGCTGGCGCCGAGATTCACGATGATGGTGAAGCCCTGGGAATTGAGTCCCTGACGCAGGTTGGTCAGGGCCTTGCTCGCGACCGTACCGGGATAGGCGGGATCGACATCGAAGCGCACGACCTTGGGCTGCTCGTCGGCGCGGACGATGAAATGGCAGCGGTCCGGACGCAGCTCGTCCCCCATCTCCGGGATCCTGATCCAGCCGCAGGTGAAATCGCGGCACGGCTGCGGCCGGTCGGCATAGATCGAGCAGCCTTTGCCGGGGCGGCTGTGAACGCACCAGGGCCCGGCCGGCTTCTGGAAATGGGGGATCGGGAGGATCTTGCAGCAGAGGCCGCAGGCCCCGCAGCTTCGCTCGCTCATATCACAAGGCTCCCCAGGCTCGACCGGTCGCAGCCGACACCCTAGGGGCGGCTTGGTTAATAATCCCTTCGCCGCGCCGCTCCAGCCGCCGTTTCCGGTTGCGCCAAACCCCTGCCGACACAATCTATTGTGAGATTGCCGGCTACATCCTACCGGATGCAGCTTGCAGCCACCGCACCGCTCCCTATACTCCCGCCGCCATGGCCGACCTCTTCGATTCCAGCCCGCGCAAATCCGGCTCCCAGTACTCCGCCAAGGACATCGAGGTCCTGGAGGGGCTGGAGCCGGTCCGCCGCCGCCCGGGCATGTATATCGGCGGCACCGACGAGCGCGCCCTGCACCACCTGGTCGCCGAGGTGCTGGACAACGCCATGGACGAGGCGGTGGCGGGCCACGCCAGCCGCATCGAGGTGGAGCTGGCACGCCGACGGCAGCGTCACCGTCAGCGACAACGGCCGCGGCATTCCGGTCGACCCGCATCCGAAATTCCCGGCAAGATCTCGGCGCTCGAGGTGATCCTCACCACGCTGCATTCCGGCGGCAAGTTCGGCGGCAAGGCCTATGAGACCTCGGGCGGCCTGCACGGCGTCGGCATCTCGGTGGTGAACGCGCTCTCCGACAGGCTCGACGTCGAGGTCGCGCGCGACCGGCAAGCTCTATCGTCCAGGAGCTACAGCCGCGGCAAGCCCAGGCCAAGCTGAAGAAGGCGGCGCGGTCCGAACCGCCGCGGCACCACGGTCCGCTTCCATCCCGACCCGCAGATCTTCGGCACCGAGCGCGCGCTTCAAGCCGGCGCGGCTCTACCGCCTGGCCCGCTCCAAGGCCTATCTCTTCCGCGGCGTCGAGATCCGCTGGGCCTGCGACCAGGCGCTGCCGCGCCAAGGACGACGTGCCGCCGGAGGAGCGTGCTCCATTTCCCCGGCGGCCTCGGCGATTTCCTCGCCGCGGCCATCGACGGCCGCGCCGACGGTGACGCCGAAGCCCTTCGTCGGCGAGGCCGAGTTCGACCGACGGTCAGGGCCGCGTCGAATGGGCGATCGCCTGGGCCCGGAGGACGGCGAGGGCTTCTGCCACTCCTACTGCAACACCATGCCGACGCCCGAGGGCGGCACCCACGAGGCAGGGCCTGCGCAGCGCGCCTGACGCCGCGGCCTCAAGGCCTATGGCGAGCTGACCGGCAACCGCAAGCGCGGCGCAGATCACCGCCGAGGACGTGATGCGAGCGGCGCGGCGGCGCTGCTCTCGCTCTTCATCCGCGAGCCGCAGTTCCAGGGCCAGACCAAGGAGAAGCCTCGCCATCGCCGAGGCGACGCGGCTGGTCGAGAGCCGCGCTCAAGGATCATTTCGACCACTGGCTCGCCGGCGATCCCGACGGCGCGCGCAAGCCTGCTCGACTGCGTCATCGAGCGCGCCGAGGAGCGGCTGCGCAAGCGCCAGCAGAAGGAGCTCGCGCGCAAGACCGCGACGCGCAAGCTGCGCCTGCCCGGCAAGCTCGCCGACTGCAGCCGCGACGACGCCGCAGGGCACCGAGATCTTCCTGGTCGAGGGCGATTGCGCCGGCGGCTCGGCCAAGCAGGCGCGCGACCGCGAGACCCAGGCGATCCTGCCGCTGCGCGGCAAGATCCTGAACGTCGCCAGCGCCTCGGCCGACAAGCTGCGCGCAGAACCAGGAGCTGACCGACCTGATCCAGGCGCTGGGCTGCGGCACGCGGCGAGCAGCTTCGACGAGGAGAAGCTGCGCTACGAGCGCGTCATCATCATGACCGACGCCGACGTCGACGGCGCCCACATCGCCTCGCTGCTGATGACCTTCTTCTATCGCGAGATGCCGGAGCTGATCGAGAACGGCCATCTCTTCCTGGCGCATGCCGCCGCTCTACCGCCTGACCCAGGGCGGCACAGATCGTCTATGCCCGCGACGACGCGCCACAAGGACGAGCTGATGAAGACCGTGCTTCAAGCGGCAAGGGCAAGGTCGAGATCAGCCGCTTCAAGGGCCTGGGCGAGATGCCGCCGGCGCAGCTGCAAGGAAACCACCATGGACCCGCGCAAGCGCACGCTGCTGCGCGTCGACGCTGCCCGACCAGACGAGGACCGCGGCGACGACACGCAAGACCGTCGAGCTGGTCGAGAGCCTGATGGGCCGCAAGCCGGAGCTGCGCTTCGAGTTCATCCAGGAGAACGCGAAGTTCGTGCGCGATCTGGACGTGTGAAGGTCCCGTCCCGCCGCCAGCCGGGGCCCGGCGCAACCAATCCCTGGCGTTAAGATTCCATAGACGAAGATGACCGGGCGCTAAAGGCGTCCGGAACGCGCGGGAAACCATTCGTTCACCCGCAGCGGCTAGCGTGACCGCCCCTCTCGGCCTGCGGGTCTACCTCAGCAACAAGCGGCGTGCTCGGAGCTGATCGCAGCCCCCGGCTGACAGGCTTGTGCCGATATCCGGTACTGAGAGCAGGGAAATGAGGTTGGACACCACCGCACGAGACGCGCCCGCGATCGTCATGTCGAGAGACGATGCGGAGTCCGCGGGTCTGCGATACGCCACCGACGACCGACCCGGCATCCAGCGCAGGCGGTCCGGCAAGGGCTTCACCTATGTGCGGCCCGACGGCACCACGATCCGCGAGCAGTCCATCGTAGAAGCAAATCCGGTCCCTGGCGATTCCGCCGGCCTGGGTCGACGTCTGGATCTGCCCGATCGCCGGCGGACACATCCAGGCGACCGGGCGGGATGCCAAGGGACGCAAGCAATACCGCTATCATCCCCTGTTCCGCGAAGCGCGCGAGAGCACGAAATACGAGCGCATCGTCACCTTCGCCACCGCGCTGCCGGGGATCCGGGCGACGGTGCGCAAGCACATGGGGCTGCCCGGCCTGCCGCGGGAAAAGGTGGTGGCGACCGTCGTGCATCTCCTGGAGACGACCCTGATCCGCATCGGCAACGACGAGTATGCCCGGCAGAACAGAAGCTATGGGCTGACCACGCTGAGGAATCACCACGTCGAGATCGACGGGTCCGACGTGCATTTCCAGTTCGTCGGCAAGAGCGGGAAGCCGTGGCGGCGCAAGATGCGGGATCGCCGCGTCGCGAAGATCATCAAGACATGCCAGGAGCTGCCCGGACAGGAGCTCCTGCAGTACCTCAATGACGACGGCGAGCCGCAGAGCATCACCTCCGGCGACGTGAACGCGTACCTCAAGGAGATCAGCGGAGAGGACATCACCGCCAAGGATTTCCGGACCTGGGCAGGCACGGTGATGGTGGCGATCGCGCTCGCGGAGTTCGAGGGCTTCGACAGCGCGGCGCAGGCGAAAAGAAACCTGCGCGCCGCGATCGAGCAGGTGGCGAGCCGCCTCGGCAACACCCCGACCGTTTGCCGGAAGTGCTATGTCCACCCCGATGTGCTGACGGCCTATCTCGACGGGACCCTCGCCGCGGGACTGAGGTCCGGCGCCGATGCTCCGCCCGATGACGAGCTGCAACGGCTTGCAGCGGGAGGAAGCCGCGGTCCTGGCGCTGCTGCAGGCATCCCGAGACAAGGCGGCCTAAGACGCCGCGCTTCATCTCACCGACCTCGCCGGCTTCAGGTCGTTTGGGCGGCAACCGAGCGGAAACGCAGAAGAGCAAGACCGAAGAACAGGCCGCCGATGAGCGCGACCGCCAGGAACCGCGGCCAGACCACGTCGAGGCCGGCGCCCCGGTAGAGGATCGCCTGCGCGAACGAAACGAAATGGGTCGAGGGCGACGCCTGCATGACGGTCGCGAGCCAGGGCGGCATGCTCTCGAGCGGCGTATTGCTGCCGGACAGCATGTTCATGGGGAGATAGACCAGCATGTAGAGCAGGCCGAGCTGGGGCATCGAGCGCGCCACGGTGCCCAGGAAGATGCCGATGGCGGTGGCGAAGAAGAGATAGATCACCACGCCGAGCATGAAGAGCGGTATCGAGCCGGCAATGGGAATGTGAAGAATCGTGCGCACCACGATATAAAGAGAAAGCCCGACCGCCACGGTGATCACGAGACCATTGGCCCACACCTTGGACATGGCGATCTCGAACGGCGTCAGCGGCATGACCAGAAGATGGTCCATGGTGCCGTGCTCGCGCTCCCGGATGATGGCCGCGCCCGACAGGATGATCGCGAGCATGCTGACGCTGTTGATGATGCCCATCACGCTGGTGAACCACGCGGTCGTGACGTTGGGATTGAAAGCGATCTGCACCACCAGATTGACCGGCGTCAGCGGCGTCCCTTCCGCCTGAGAGAGAAAGTCGCCGACCTCCGTCGTGATGATCTGCTGCGCATAGCCCGATCCGAGCCCCGCCTGCACCATCGCGGTCGCGTCGACATCGACCTGGACGGCCGGCCGGCGTCCGCCCAGCACATCGCGCTGAAAATTGGGCGGGACATCGATCACGAACGTGTATCTTCCGGCGTTCATCAAGGGGATGATATCGCGCTCGGCGATGGGCTGCGGCGCCTGGAAGTAAGGCGCCACGAAGGCATGGGCGATACGGCGCGAGAGCTCCGAATTGTCCTCGTCGACGATGCCGATCGAGGCATTGTGCAGCTCCTGGGAATTGCTCCGCGCCTGCATGATCACGGCAAAGGAGAACGCATAGATCACCAGCCCCAGAAGCACGTAATCGCGCAGGAAGCTGCGCAGTTCCTTGGTGCCGAGCCAGAATATGTTGGAGATTTTGCGCACGGGTCGAAGCTCCTCAGCGCTCCTGCTTGCGCAGAAGCAGGAGGCTCAGCAGCGTCAGGATCGGAACGAACACCGCCAACGCCACCATATCCGTGCCGAGATCGCGAAAGCCGAGGCCCTTAGTGAAGGTTCCGACGCTGATCGGAATGAAATAGGTCATCGGGAAACCGCGGCCCATGATCTGGGCCGCTCCGGAAAGCGACGAGACGGGCGTCATCATGCCGGAGAACTGCGTCGCCGGCAGAACGGTCAAGATCGCGGTCCCGAACAGCGCCGCGATCTGCGTGCGAGTGAACGCCGAGATCAGCATGCCGTAGCCGGTCGTCGTGGTGACATAGATCAGCGCCCCCAGCAGCAGCGCCAGGAAGCTTCCCTTGAGGGGCACCTCGAAGATGAAGAGCGCCATCAGGAACATCAGCGCGAAATTGACCATGGCGACGGCGACATAGGGAAGCTGCTTGCCGAGGAGGAATTCGATGCGCGTGACCGGCGTCACATAAAGGTTGGTGATCGAGCCCAGCTCCTTCTCGCGCACGATCGCAAGCGCCATCAGAATCGCCGGGAACAGCGCCAGCATCATGGATATGGTCGAGGGCACCATCGCATAGATGCTGTCGAAGTCCTGGTTGTACTTGAACCGGATCTCGATATCCGCGGGCGGCAGCGAGGTCGGCAGCGTGGTCTTCACCGCGGGATCCGTCAGATAGAGCTGATGCATGCCCTGGAGATAGCCGCGGATCGTCTGCGCGCGGAATGGCATCGCGCCATCGACCCAGGCGCCGACCCAGGCGGGCCGTCCGCGCTTGACGTCGCGGCCGAAGCCGGCGGGGATTTCGATGCCGGCCTTGATATCGCCGTCCTTGAGCCGGGTCTCGAGATCGCTGTAGTCGGTGAGCGGCGCCTTCTCGATGAAATACGTCGAGCCTCGCAGCTCCTCGAGATAGGCGCGGCTTTCGGGCGTCTGGTCGCGGTCGAGGACCGCGAAGGAGAGATTGTTGACGTCGGTCGAGATCCCGAAGCCGAACACGAGCATGAGAAGCGCCGTGCCGAAGAGGCCGAATCCCAGCCGGATCGGGTCCCGCACCAGCTCCAAGGCCTCGCGGATCGTATAGGCAAGGAGCCGCTGCGGGCTGAACGACGGCCGGTTTCCCGCCTCCCGCGGAAGCGCCGGTCGAAGATCCGCCGCCGGAGGGTCCTCGGCCTGCGAGGCGCGCGATCCCGTTGCCTCCTCGAGGTAGCTGATGAACGCGTCCTCGAGCGTGGCGACGCCACGCGCCCTGACGAGGCCCGCGGGCGTATCCGTCGCCAGCACGCGTCCGGAATCCATGAGCGAGATGCGATCGCAGCGCCCGGCCTCGTTCATGAAATGGGTGGAGACGAAAATGGTCACGCCCTGATTGCGCGAGAGATCGATCAGCAATTCCCAGAACCGGTCGCGCGCCAGCGGATCGACCCCCGAGGTCGGCTCGTCGAGGATGAGCAGCTCCGGCTCGTGGACGATGGCAACCGCGAGCGAGAGCCGCTGGCGGATGCCGAGCGGCAGATCCAGGGTGCGATGGCTCAGATAATCCTCGAGGCCGAAGCGTCCGATCAGATCGGCGATGCGCGCCTTCGCCTTGCGCGACGGCAGGTGATAGAGCCGCGCATGAAGGTCGAGGTTCTGCCGCACGGTGAGCTCGGTATAGAGCGAGAACGACTGCGACATGTAGCCGACCCGGCTGCGGGCACCCATGTCGCTGGCGTCGACCGGCCGGCCGAAGAGAAATGCCTCGCCCTCGGTGGCCGGCAACAAGCCGGTCAGCATTTTCATCGTCGTGGTCTTGCCGCAGCCGTTCGAGCCGAGAAACCCGAAGATCTCGCCGCGCTCGATGGTGAAGCTCACCTTGTCGACCGCGGTGAAATCGCCGAAGCGGCAGGTAAGGTCGCGCGCCACGATCACCGGCTCGTCGTCAAGGGCGGGTCTCGGCGGTATGCGGATCGCCTTATGGCCGGCGCGCTGCTGCTCCGGCAGGAGCGCGATGAAGGCGTCCTCCACCGTTCCCGCTCCGGTCGCCTGCTTGAGCTCCGCGGGGGATCCCGGCCGCCAGAACCTTTCCGGCGTTCATGGCGACGAGCCAATCGAACCGCTCGGCCTCTTCCATATAGGCGGTCGCGACCACGACGCTCATGCCCCGGCGGCGCGAGCGCACGCGATCGATCAGTTCCCAGAACTGGCGGCGCGACAACGGATCGACGCCGGTCGTGGGCTCGTCGAGGATCAGGAGATCGGGGTCGTGAATGAGCGAACAGCAAAGGCCGAGCTTCTGTCGCATGCCGCCCGACAGCTTCTTCGCCGGCCGGTCGGCGAACGGCGCGAGCGCGGTGGCGCCGAGCAGCTCGGCGATGCGCCAGCCGCGCTCGGAACGGGATTGCCCGAACAGCCGGCCGAAAAACTCGATGTTCTCGCGGACGCTGAGATCGGGATAGAGGTTCTTGCCCAATCCCTGTGGCATATAGGCGACGCGCGGGCACAGCACGGCCCGATGCGCGGCGCTCGCCATGTCGCCGCCGAGCACGTGAACGGTCCCGGACTGTATCTTCCGGGCGCCGGCGATGATGCTCAGCAGCGACGACTTTCCCACACCATCGGGTCCGATGAGCCCGACCATGCAGCCGGCCGGCAGCTGGAGCGTGACAGCATCCAGAGCAATGGCACTGCCATAGCGATGGGAGACGGCGTCGAGACGCGCGACCCAGCCGTCCTGGCCGATCACTGCGACGCATCCCCTTGCAGCCGAGGCGGCCAGGCAACCGCGGGATCGGTCCGAACATAGGCGACGCCCGGCAGCCCGCTTCTCACCTTGTCGGCGCGCGTGCGCGAGCCGCTCGGGGTCGACCCGCACCCTGATCCGGAACATGAGCTTCTCGCGCTCGTCCGCGGTCTCCACGGCCTTGGGCGTGAACTGCGCCTGGGAGGCGATGAACCTCACCGTAGCCGGGATCGCGTGGGCCGGATAGGCGTCGAGGACGATGCGGGCGTCGGATCCGATCCTGATCCGGCCGGCATCCATCGTCGGCAGGTAGATGTCCATGTAGACATAGGAGGTGTCGAGGATGGTGAAGACCTTGCCGCCCGCCGGAAGAACCTCTCCCACATTGGCGACGCGGTATTGAACGCGGCCGTCGCGCGGCGCCACCAGGGAGTTGTCGGCGATATTCACCTTGTAGAGCTCCACGTCATGCTTCGCGGCGTCGAGGGCGTGCTCGGCCTGGCCGACTCTGGCGATGGCGGCGTTCTCGGCGGCGATCGGCGCCATCCAATTGCTGCTGGCGCTGATCGAGCATTTCCTTCGGCATGAAGCCCTTCGGCACCAGGAAATGCGCGCGTCCGACCTCCTGCTGAGCGAGGATCACCTGGCTTTTCTGCTGCTGCACCGTGGCCTGGGCCTCATCGAGGGATTTCTGCGCCTGCAGCACCACCGATTCCGCTTTCCTCAGCGAGGCCTCGAGGTCCCGCGTATCCATCAGCGCGACAACCTGGCCCTCATGCACCAAATCGCCTTCATCGACGAGAAGCTTGGCGATGCGGCCGGCGAATTTCGTGTCGATGTCGATCTCGTCGGCTTCAAGGCGGCCGTTGCCCGAGGCAATTCCCGGCGGCAGACCATTGCCCGAATGAAGCCACCAGTATCCCGCGCCGGTGGCGCCCAGCATCAGGACGAGAAGCAGCAGACCGCGCTTCAGCCAACTCCGCGCGGCGCGCCCCTTCTTCGCAGACGGCACCACGGCCGGCAGCCTTGCCACGGCCGGCAGCGACACTCCGGCAGGAGGCACGATGATCTCAGTCGGTGCCTCGGCCTTACCGGGGCTGACATCGACGATTTCGTTATCTTTTGACATCAGGGGTTATGACAATTCGGACAGATTCGATGGGTACCCGCATTGATCTCGCTCACTAGAACTTCGCTCTATTCGGACACCGCCCTCCCCTGCATTCCAAACGGGCCCGGTGCGCTCGCGGCGGCAGGAAAGGTCCTGTAGCCCAAACCAGCTCTCCTGGTCTTGATTGATTATAACCTGCACAAAAGCGGCGGAGGGGGCGTTGAGGCAGATCAATGGTTAAATCACGCTCCCGAGGCGCGTCTCCAGCCAAAGGACCGTCGGAGCTGCCGGAAGATCACGTCGAATGGAAGGCCCGATGGGCCGCAAGCCCCACCTCGGCTTCGACTTCATCCGGAAGAACTTGACGTTCGTGCGGGATACGGATGTGCGAAGCTCAGTTGCAAGACAACGACCGCTATGGCCGTTATTTCTTCTTCTTCCTCGACGAGTTCCCGGCCCGCTTGCCTTCGCCGGGTTTTGAGCTCCGAGCCGATCTAGACGCCTTTTTACCGGGCTTCGGCCGATTGGTTTGACCGAGGAGCATCTCGCCCAGGTCCTCCAGCACCTGCGCGGTTGCCATCAGCGGATCAGCCACCAGGGGGTTCGCGACCAGTGCCGCCTCCATCTCGCGAACCGCGACCTTGAGCGCGCTTTGCGCCTTCTTCATGCGCCGATCAGGCATTCAGTCCTCCTATGAGCCAAGTTGGATTTTCGCCCCCGCCGCGCGGCAGGCGCGCCAGACCTTCTCGGGGGTTGCTGGCATGTCTAGGGACGTGCCGGCCTCGCCCGGAATGGCATCGGCGATGGCGTTCATGATGGCGGCGAGAGCACCCGTCGTCCCGGCCTCGCCGGTGCCTTTGACACCCAGCGGATTGGTGGTGCAGGGCACGGGGTGGGCGGCGGTCGCGAAGGACGGCAGCATGTCCGCGCGCGGCATGGCGTAATCCATGAACGAGCCGGCGAGGAGCTGCCCCGACGCCCGATCGAACACCGCTTCCTCGCAGAGGGCCTGACCAATGCCCTGCGCGATACCGCCATGCACCTGCCCCTCGACGAGCACGGGATCGAGCATCGTGCCGCAGTCGTCGACCGCCGTGTAGCCGGCAAGCGTGACGACCCCGGTTTCCGGATCGATCTCGACTTCGGCAATGTGGCAGCCGTTCGGAAAGGTCTGCGGGACTTCCGCGCGCGCCCTGGTATCGAGGGAGTCCGCGATCTCGCCGCGGCGCCGCATGTCGGCCGCCCGCTCGGCAACCTCGAACAGCGAGATCCGGCGGTCGGTGCCGGCAACCAGAAAATATCCACTGTCGTAGTCGATATCCGCCACGGCCGCCTCGAGCAGGAGGGATGCGACCCGGCGTCCCTTCTCCAGGACGAGATCGATGGTGCGCAGGATCGCGCTGCCGGCGGCGCTGGTCGATCGCGAGGCCACCGTCGCGGTGCCGCCGAGGTCGAGGCGCGTGTCGCCCTGCTTCACGAGCACCTGCTCCTCGGAAATTCCAAGCCGCGCCGCCGCCAGGCGCCGGAACAGCGATGCATGCCCCTGCCCCGACGACTGTGCCGCGAGCGCGAGGACCAGGCCACGATCGCCGGGAAAGCCGATCGCCGCATCCTCGCCCGGCTGGCCGCCGGCATGCTCCAGAAAGCAGGAGACGCCGATGCCGCGCCGCCGGCCCGCCCGTTCCGATCGCTTGCGGCGCGCCGCAAATCCGGCGAAGTCCGCGAGAGAGAGCGCCTTGTCCAGCACGGCCTCGAAGTCGCCGCTGTCATAGGTCGTGCCGACAGCCGTGGTGTAGGGCAACGATGCCGGCGAGATCATATTGCGACGACGCAGCGCGATGGCGTCGATGCCGGTCTGTCGCGCCGCCGCGTCGACCAGCCGCTCGAGCGCGTAATTCGCCTCCGGCCGTCCCGCTCCGCGATAGGGGCCAATCTGACGGTGTTGGTGAAGACGCAGCGCACCTCCACGGCGATCCTGGGAATGTGATACATGCCGGGAAAGCAGCGCGCGAAATTGCTGGACGCGATGAAGGCGCCATGAGAGCTGAGAAATGCCCCCATATTGGCGAGAGCGCGGACCCGAAGCGCGAGGAATTTACCCTCGCCGTCCAATGCCAGCTCCGCATCGGTGACGGGATCCCGCGCCTGATTGTCGCTGACGAAAGCCTCGGACCGCGTCGACATCCAGTGCACGGGCCGGCCGACCTGCTTCGCCGCCACCAGCAGCGCCGCATATTCCGCGTAGGCCGCGGTCTTCGCGCCGAAGGCGCCGCCGACATCCTCGGTGACGACACGAAGCCGAGCGCGGTCGAGCTTCATGCCGGCGACAAGCTGATCGCGCAGCATCCCCACCCCCTGCGAGGCGCGCGGAGCATAGCGCTCGGTTTGGGGATCATAGGTCGCCGTCGCTCCCCGCGTCTCCATCGAGGCAACGACGATCCGCTGATTGACCAGCCGGACGTCGACGACGTGCTTGGCGGCGTCAAAGATGCGGTCGACATCGCGCAGGTTCTCGTCGTGCTCGCGGCTGCGGACCCGGCCAATCCAGCGCGACGTTTCCAGGCGCCTCGGGCCAGAGCCGCGGCGCATCCGGCGCCGCCGCATCGCCGATATCGACGACGGCGGGAAGCGGCTCGTAGTCGATTTCGACCAGCTCCGCCGCCTCCTGCGCGAGCGCCAGCGTCTCCGCCACCACCAATGCCACGGGCTCACCGACGTGCATCGCGCGGCCGTCCGCGAGCGCCGGCCGATGCGGGATGATCAGGCGAGCGCCGCCACGGCCGACCTGCGGCACGGGATGCGACAGGCTGCCGACACCGGCGGCATTCATGTCCCGAGCGGTCAAGACAGCGAGCACTCCCGGCAGGGCCTGCGCCGCGGTCGCGTCGATCGATCGGATGCGGGCAAAGGCATGGGGCGAGCGGACGAAGCAAGCCGCGGCCTGGCCGGGCGCGCGGACGTCGTCGGTGAAGCGGCCGCGCCCCGGAGCAGCGCGCTGTCCTCGATGCGCGGCGCCCAATCCTTTGGGCGATGGTCGTGATCCGCTGCGTGTCATGCCCGAGCCCTCAACCGAGCGAGATGCAGGAACGGCTTGATCGCCTGCCAGAAGCCCTCGGGATCCTGGATATGCGGCGAGTGACCGCAATGGGGCAGCTCGACCAGCGAAGCACCGGGAATGCCGGCGGCAAGCTCCTGCGAGAGGGCCGGCGGCGTCGCGGTGTCGCGCAATCCCACCACGACCAGGGTCGGATTGCGGATCGCGGCGAGCGCGGCCCGCCGATCGAACCGGGCGAGCGCCCGACAGGCGGCGGCGAAGTATTCCGGCCGGGCGGCGCGGAGGCTCGCCTTGCGCTCCTCGGCGATCTCCGGATGCGCGGCCAGAAAATCATCGGGAAACATCCGCTGCAGGGCCACCGCCAGGATCGCCTCCATGCCCTGGGATTCGACGCGCTCGGCCATGGCATGAAAGGCCGCCTTGCCCTCCGGCGGAATGGCGGCGCCGGTATCGACCAGCACCAGCCGGTCGAAGAGCTTGCCGTGCCGGACGGCCAAGGCCACCGAGACGAAGCCGCCGAAACCGTTGCCGAGCAGATCCGCCTCGCCGGAGAGGCCGAGCTTCGCAAGCTGCGTCGGCGATGCGGTCGGCGAAATCGTCGAGTTCCGGTCCCGCCGGCGCCGACGCGCCGAACCCCGGCAGGTTGACCAGCCAGACCCGCCGCTCGCGCAGCGAGGCGCGGCGCGATGCGATCGAAGGCGGTGCGGTCGGAGAGCAGCGAATGCAGCAGCACGAGATCGCGGCCCTTGCCCATCCGCGCCACGTCGAGCCTGGTCTCGTCGGAGGACATAGGGTGGACCCTCATGCTAAATTAGCGCACGATAACCGCGACGCGGGGCGCAAGAATATATCTTTGGGGGGAGACAGCAAATGGCCACCACCGTGAATTCCGGCGCGCGGCTCGACCGGCTGCCGATATCCTCCTTCCATTATCGCATCTTCTGGCTGATCGGCGCCGGCATGTTCTTCGACGGCTACGATCTCTATGTCGGAGCCTCGGTGCTGGGCGCCGCGGTGCAGTCCAATTTCGCGACGCTGCCGCAGGTGCCGCAGTTCATCTCCTGGACCTTCGTCGGCATGACCATCGGCTCGCTCATCGCGGGATTCCTCGGCGACGGCTTCGGCCGGCGCTTCACCTATCAATTCAATCTGATCATCTTCGGCTTGGCCTCCCTCGCCGCCGCGTTCGCGCCCAGCATGGACTGGCTGATCGTCTGCCGCTTCTTCATGGGGCTCGGTCTCGGCGCCGAGATCGTCGTCGGCTATTCCACCATGACCGAGTTCGTGCCGCCGGCGTCGCGCGGGCGCTGGATGTCGTTCATGGCCTTCATCGTTGTTGCCGGCTTCCCCGCCACCTCGCTCATCAGCACGCTGATCATCCCGAGCTTCGGCTGGCGGCCGATGTTCGTCGTCGCCGGCGTCGGCGCGCTCATCGTCTGGTATCTGCGCAAGAGGCTGCCGGAGAGCCCGCGCTGGCTCGAGAGCCACGGCCGAGCCCGAGGCGGCGGAAGCGCTGATGCAGACGATCGAGCGCGAGGCCTCGGGCGGAAAGCCGCTGCCGCCGCCGGCCGCGGCCGCTGCCGGTGCCGCCCTGGACGCTCGCCTCGCTCTTCAGCCCGGCGCTGCTGCCGCGGCTGGTCGTGGGCTGCGTGGTGCTGATCACCACCAACACGCTGATCTTCGGCTTCGTCAACTGGCTGCCGACCTTCTTCGGCCAGCAGGGGATCAGCATCACCAAGTCGCTCGCCTACACGCTGGTGCTGGCGGCGCGGCTCGCTGGTCGGATGCGCCGTCGGCGCCGTTCGCCGCCGACCGTCTCGGCCGCAAGCCGACCGATCATCGGCGCCTCGGTCTTCACGCATCGTCTTCGGCGCGATCTATCCCTACATGGTCGAGCCGTGGCTGCTGCTGACGTCGGCTTCTTCCTGATCGTCGGCATCTACGTGCTGACCGCCGTGCTCTACGGCGTCTACACCACCGAGCTCTTCCCGACCGAGGTGCGGCTCCGCGCCAACGGCATCTGCAACATGCTGGGCCGCGGCGCCACGATCGTCACGCCTTTCATCATCCTCGCGCTCTTCAAGGATTATGGCGTCGGCGGCGTGCTCGGCTCTGATGATCGGACTTCTGATGGTGCAGATCATCGTGGTCGCGGTCTGGGGCATCGAGACGAACCGGCGCGGCCTCGAGGAGCTGGAATCCGAGGCGGGCAGCTCGAGCGCCGCGCCGCGCCCGGCGCGCGCGTAGGAACGGTCACGGGTCCGCAGTCGAAAAAGAACTCATTGCCGTCACAGCATCACGCAATGTGACATCGCTGTGTTCACAGGGTTGAACACTGTATTTGGCGCCCGAGCCTGAAATATGCTTGGGGTTCGCAACTAGACCTCTGATGTGTTCCGAGAAGTTGTCGACGAGGATCCTATCTCGTTGCCGTGAATTCTTGTGCAGGCAAACGGATGGCGCCACTGAAGATGTTCGGCCATAAAGGTTGGGAAGAGAGTTTCTCTTCCATTCCGGCGGCCATTGCCGAAGAGACGGTCTGGCATCCGCGTGCGGTAGAGAGCGAGCTTCGTGCGGCGAAGCCGGAGTCGCTGGTCGCAAAGCCGCCAAAGCAGCGCCGTCGCAAGCGGCTGTTCGATCTCGTGATGGGCTGCGCGCTCATCGTCTTTCTCGCGCCGCTGATGCTGATCATCGCTGCTCTGGTGCGACTTGACGGCGGACCCGCCCTCTTCGGCCATCGGCGCGTCGGCGCCGACGGCAAACCGTTCCGATGCTGGAAGTTCCGCTCGATGGTGCCGAACGCGGAGCAGGCGCTCGCCGACGTCCTGCGCACGGACCCGACGGCGCGTCGGGAATGGCGCGACGATTTCAAGCTGAAGGCAGATCCTCGGCTCACGCCGATCGGCCGCTTTCTCCGGGTGAGCAGCCTGGACGAGCTGCCACAGCTCTTCAACGTTGTCGCTGGCGACATGAGCCTTGTCGGTCCGCGCCCGATCATCACCGACGAGATCGCGCGCTATGGCGATGCCTTCGTGCAATATTGCGCATGCCGACCGGGCATGACGGGGATCTGGCAGGTCAGTGAACGCCGCCGCGTCGATTACCGCCGGCGCGTTTTCTTCGACCAGCAGTATGCGACCGACTGGTCCTTCCTGCTCGACCTCTCCGTCCTCTGTCGGACCGTGGTCGTCGTCATTCGGCGCAGCGACGCGCTTTGACTGCTGGCGGCCGCGGGCGGAATCAACAGGCTGCGCAGAGTTCGATCGTGGCGGTTCCCGCAGGTGACGTCGGTAAACCGCCAGACAGATGCCGCGGCCGGTGCCTCGATCACCGCACGGCGTCGGTGCTCGTCGCTCTCGGCGGCCCGGCCACCAGCAGGAAGCTTTTCCGGAACGGCTCGATCCGGTAACCGGGCGCGGAGCGCCGGACCTCCGTCGTGATCCGCTCGATCTGCTGACGGCTCGATGTGACCGCCCCACATCTTCACCGGACAGGGCTGGCGATCCACCTCCGGCCATGCCGAGGGTTCGTGGCGGCGCTCGATCGGGACCGGGAACGAGGTGGATGTTCATCCGCGGATCGAGATAATGTCCGTAAAGAAAGGCCGGATCACCGTCGTCGGGAGCCTGCGCGACGACGAGGATGGAGGCGCCCTTGCAAGCGGGCAGGCCGTTCACCGCCATCGCCGGCCGGCGCCAGTCCTCGCGGTCGCCGCCGAGGAATATGGGCCACGCAACGGCGAGCGCGACGGCGAAGCAGAGAAAGAGCCCGAAATAGACCGCTCGTCGGCCGAGGGAGGAACCGATCCGCCGCCTCGCCGATCGCCTCGGCGACAATGATGTAGATCGCCGGCATGAGCACCAGAAAGTATCTCGAGAAGAACAGCGGCACGTAAAGCGAGAGCCCGGCAAAAATCAGCGCGAATGCCGCGAGCGCCAGAATGAGGAGCTCCTTGTTGCAGATACGGCGGCCGGCCGTCGCGATCAGGGACAACGCGGTCAGGCCGGTAATGAGAATGACCGACCATTTGTAGGCGAAGAGCATGAACGCCAGGCTCTTCGCCTCTCCGACGACGTAGCTCCACGAGAACCCGCCGAACCAATAGTCGGTCGCGATCTCGCGGAGATAGCCGAGCTGCATCGACCGGCCACAGCACCGCCACCGCGCCGGTCACCAGGGCGATCGCGCCGACGAGCATGACGTGCCGACGCAGGATCAGTGCCGCCAGCAGCAGGACGCCGAGGTAGGACGCCGCCAGCAGGATGCCGAAGAAGTGCGTCCACGCGGCAAAGACCAGGACCAGGCCCAGAAGCGCGAGGCGGACGCGCAGATTGCCGATGCCGGAACGCAGGCTCTGCATCGCCGCGAGGAACAGGAAGGTGGCGTTCACCGAGAACAGCAGCAGCAGCGAATAGCCGCGCGCCTCGGTGGCATAGTAGAGCATGCCGTAGGAGCACGAGAGCAGCAGCGTGACCGCGATCCGCCGATCGTAGGCCATCAGACGCGACGGGTAGACGAGCGGAGAGAGACAGGCGAGCGCCGCCGGGATGAGGCTCGCGGCGCGGATCGAGATCTCGTCCACCTGGGGCACCAGCAGCCGCCAGAGATATAAATAGAGATAGTAGAGCGGCGGATTCGACTCGGTCGGCCAGATCGTCAGCGCCAGGGTGCGGAAGGGCTTTCCGGGATCGGAGAAATAGAGCGAGGACAGCTCGTCGATCCAGAAATTGTCGCGACCCATGGTTGTCGCCGCGAGACCGAACGCGATCCCGAAGATGCAGAGCGTTGCGAGGAGCGCGAGCCTCTGGAGCGCGGAGCCGCTGAGGGCGCGCCGGCCTGGAAAGAGAACGCTCGCCTCGGGACCGAAGCCGGGTGTGCTCTCGAATGACATGGAAGAAGGCCGCTCCAAGATTATCAGCCCGTCGCGGCGCCACGCTTTTCACCCGTCCCGCTGCACGGACCTGGACGGCGACGCCGCATCAAGAATTGAAGGAACCGCCTGCGCCAAAATACCCGCCGATCCTGGCACCGCGGGGCGGGCGCCGATCGCAACTTTTCCGTGGCAATCCGTGGTTGGGATTAAATTGAATGACGGCAACGGAGCTAGTCGCCCACGATTGCTCGCGCCGGCTCAGGGGAGGATGCGAACCTCGGGGATCGGGGTCACGAAGCGGCAACCCCACTCCCGCACGAATGCCATCTGGGCCACGATCTCGTCACGGAGATTCCACGGCAGCAGCAGGAGATAGTCCGGTTTCGTCTCGGCGATCCGGTCGGGGTGATGAATCGGGATATGGGTTCCCGGCAGGAACCTGCCCCTGCTTATAGGGGCTGCGATCGACGACGTAGTCGATGAAGTCGGACCGGACGCCGCAATAGTTCAGGAGCGTGTTGCCCTTGGCCGGCGCGCCGTAGCCCACAATGGATTTCCCGCTTTCCTTCGCTTCGATCAGGAAGCGCAGCAGCCCTCGCTTGCTGGCGCTCACCTCCCGGGCAAAGGAATGGTAGATCTCGAGAGCGCCGAGACCCTTTGCCGCCTCGCGCCGGAGCAGCTCGGTCACCCGCGGGCCGATCGGGCTTGCTGTCATCCTCCCTATGCCGCGCATAGATTCGCAGCGAGCCGCCGTGAGTCGGAAGCTCCTCGACATCGAAGATCGCGAGGCGATGGTACGCAAAAACCTGGTTCACCGTCAGCAGGGAGAAATACGAGAAGTGCTCGTGGTAGATCGTGTCGAACTGGGACTCCTCGATCAGCCGCAGCAGGTGCGGGAACTCCATCGTCACCACGCCGCCGGGACCCAGCAGGACCCGCAGCCCCTCGACGAAGTCGTTGAGGGCGGGCACATGCGCCAGAACATTGTTGCCGATGATGAGATCCGCCCGCATGCCCTCCGCCACCAGCCCCTTGGCCGTCTCGGTGCCGAAGAACTTCACCAGCGTCGGCACTTCCTTGCGCTGGGCGACGGCGGCGATATTGGCGGCCGGCTCGATCCCCAGCGCGGGGATCCCCTTGCCGACGAAGAACTGCAGGAGATAGCCGTCGTTGCTGGCGATCTCCACCACCTGGCTCTGGCGATCGAGCCTGAGCCGCTCCACGATCATCTCGACGTAGCGCTTGGCGTGCGCCACCCAGGACTCCGAATACGACGAGAGGTAGGCATACTCCGTGAAGATCTCCGACGGATTCTCGAACTCCTCCACCTGCACCAGGAAGCAGCGACCGCAGACATAGGCGTGCAGAGGATAGAAGCGCTCCATCTGATGAAGCTGCGCCGGCTCCAGATTGGCGTTCGCGAACGGCGACATGCCGAGATCGGCGAAGCTGTGCTCGAGATCGGCGCCGCAGAAGCGGCAGGCGCTGGCGGTCATCTGACGTGCTCTCCTTGCCTCTTGCCGATCAACCGTCCGACCGCGGCCACAGCAGCGGCCAGCCGCGGTCCCGCTCGGAAATCTCGGCACCCGGCAACGGCCAGTCGATGCCGAGAGCGGGATCGTCGTGGCGGATGCCAGTCGCCGCGTCGGGCGCGTAGAAGGCGGAGACCATGTAGCTGACCTCGGTCTCGTCCTCCAGGGTCTGAAAACCGTGCGCGAACTCGCGGGGGATATAGAGCATTCGATGCGTGCCGCCGGTCATCTCCACCGGCAGCCACTGACGGAAGGTCGGCGAGCCCGGCCGCAGATCGACGATGACATCATGGATCGCGCCGCGCAGGCAGCTCACCAGCTTGACCTCGCCGTGCGGCGGCCGCTGATAGTGAAGGCCGCGGATCGTGCCTCGCCGCGTGGTGAGGGAGATGCTGGACTGGACGAACTCGGTCTCCAGCCGCTGATCGGCGAATTCCCGGCGGCACCAGGTGCGCGCGAAGAGGCCGCGGTCGTCGCCGCGCGGCTCGATCTCGATGACGTAGGCGCCGGCCAGCCTGGTCTCACGAAAGGTCATGTGATCGCCAGAAGAGATTGGCGTCGATCTGCTGCGTCGTCAGCAGCTGCTTCAGCTGCTGCAGCCGCGTGAAGGGCGGCGCGGTGAAGATCTGCTCGGTCATGCCGATCCGCTCGAAGACCTGGCGGAGCTGTCTGGCGCCGCTCTCCACGTCCCATCGGCAGCGGAAGCCCGGCAGATGCTCCCGGATCTTCCCGAACGCGACGCGATAGCTGCGGTTGTCGCCGCGGCTGCTGCCGGTCTCGACGGAGCAGCCGGGAAATGTCTTCGCGACGGCATCGACGATCTCGCGGATCCGGTAGTTCTGCCCGTCATCGCCGACGTTGAACACCTCGTTGGCGACCGCCTCGACCGGCGCCTCCAGGCTGGCGGTCACGGCGTCGCAGATGTCCTGCACATGCACCAAGGGCCGCCACGGCGTACCGTCGCTCGTCATCCGGATGCATCGGGTAGTCCAGGCGAGGCCGGCGAGATTGTTCAGCACGATGTCGAAGCGCATGCGCGGCGAGGCGCCGAAGGCCGTCGCGTTGCGCAGGAAGGTCGGCGCGAAGTCACGGTCCGCCATCGCCGATACCGCCTGCTCCACGAGCACCTTGCAGCGGGCGTAGGCGGTCTGCGGATTGACGGCCGACTTCTCGGTCTTCTCCTCGTCGGCCGCCGCGCCGTAGACGCTGCAGGAGGACGAGTAGATGAAACGGCGGACGCCGGCCGCCTTGGCCTTCTCGGCCAGCGCGACGGATCCCTGATAGTTGACGTCGTAGGTGGAGGCCTCGTCGAATTCGCAGAGCGGGTCGTTCGAGAGCTCCGCCAGGTGGACGACGGCATCGTATCCCCGGAGATCGTCGGGAGTGACCTGGCGGGTGTCCCGGCACAGCACGCGCGGACGATCGCGGCCGTCGTGATAGAGCCAGCCGTGCTGATAGAAGCCGGTATCGAGGCCGTCCACCTCATAGCCGCGCTCGATGAGCCGGGCGGAAAGAATGCAGCCGATGTAGCCGTCGACGCCGGTCACCATCACGCGCAGCTTCTCGGGTTTGCCGCCGCCCCGCCCCCGGTCCCCTGTCTCGGCAGGGGCTACCAGATTTTCCATGGGGCGTCTCCATTCTGCCAAAGGGTTTCGAGCACGTTCTTGTCCCGCAGCGTGTCCATGTTCTGCCAGTAGCCGCGGTGCTTGTACGCCGCGAGCTTGCCGTCCCGTGCCAGACCCTCGAGAGGCTCGCGCTCCCACACCGTGTCGTCGCCGGCGATATAGTCGTGCACCTCCGGCTCGAGAACGAAGAAGCCGCCGTTGATGTAGCCGACATCCTTGTTGGATTTCTCGCGGAACGCATCGACCCGGGCGTCGCCGTCGATCGAGAGCACGCCGAACCGGCCGGGCGGCGCCACCGCGGTCACCGTCGCCAGGACCTTCGAGCGCCGGTGGAAGTCGATCAGCGCGCGCGACATCGAGATCGGCCACGCCGTCACCATAGGTCAGGCAGAACGTCTCGCCGTTGAGGTATTGCCGGACCCGCTTGAGGCGCCCGCCGGTCATCGTATTCTCGCCGGTGTCGACGAGGGTCACGCTCCAGGGCTCGACCTTGGTTTCGTGCACATGGATCCGATCGTTCCGGAGATCGAAGGTCATGTCCGAGCAGGCCATCATGTAGTCGCGGAAGTACGACTTGATCATCGCGGCCTTGTAGCCGCCGCAGATCACGAACTCGTTCAGCCCGTGCGCCGAGTAGATCTTCATGATGTGCCACAGGATCGGCCGGCCGCCGATCTCCACCAGGGGCTTGGGCCGGACGGTGCTTTCCTCGCTGATCCGCGTGCCGAAGCCGCCGGCGAGGATCACCACTTTCATGGCGTCAGCTCGCCTGCAACGCCGGAACCCGCGCGGCGGCGGCGTTCCAGCTAATCCCGAAGAAGAACTCCTCCTGCTCGGCGCGCAGCCGGTCGATCAGCCGGTCCTGCGGCAGCTCGACGTCGTCGTAGGTCAGCACCTGGTCCTTCGGGATGTCGCGGCGCAGCCGGCAGCCGGCGGCGAGGCCCATGGGCAGCAGGCGGTCGCGGTGCGTCACGTCGGCGTTCTCGCACTGACCGTAGGTCATGTAATAGCCCATGTCGTCGATGACGCTGCCGGCATGCAGATCGCACTTCGCGGTCGCCACCACCTCGACCACGGGCGGACCGGCTGGCGCGATCACGGTATCTCCGAACAACACCGCGCGCGCCACCGAGTTCGGCACCTCGAAGTGACAAAGATGGTAAGGCGTGCTGAAACAATAGATCGGTCCGTCGCCGAGCTTGTAGAGCGCGAGGTAGTGGCGCTGCTGCGGCTGCTCGATGGTGCCCAGCACGAAAACGCCGGGCGCCGGCGCGGCGCCGACGACGTAGTCGATGATCCCCGCGGTGTGCATGAACTCCTGAGCCGGCAGGAGTTCGGCGGCCTTCTCGACCGGTGTTCCCGCCTCGACGGTGGGGCCGGTCATTCCGCGCCGTGCCACCCGCATGCCGGTGGCGTTCGCCACCAGGGCCTGCTCGAACGAGATCTTCGTGCCGTCGGCGAAGGACGCCACCATGTGCGGCTTCTGGCCCCAGCGCTTGGCAAAGGCGATCTGCGTCGTCGGGTTGCGATAGGGATCGTGCAGGCCCTTGATGCTGCCGCACAGCACCGGGCGAACCCCGATGCCGCGCACGAAACGAAAGAGGTTCATGATGACGCCAGGCTGATCGCCGTCGGAATTGCTGTAGACGACGCCGGCGGCATCGGCGCGTCGCTTGAGCAGCGGACCGATGGTCCCGTCGAGCTCGGCGTTCATCAGGATGACGTGCTTGCGGTTCTCGATCGCCGAGCAGACGACGGCAGCGGCGTAGTCGAGGGAGCCCGTCACCTCGATGACCGCATCGATTCCCTCGCCGCGGCAGGCCAGCTCCCAATCGTCGGTGACGGCGGTGACGCCGCCATCCATGGCGGCCTTGAGCTCGCGCGCCGTCGTGACCACGCGCGGCGACAGCTCGCCTGCTTCGTGGCACGCACGTTTCGCCAGATCGAGATTGCGCGCGACGATGACGGCGAGGCGCATGCCGGTCGTCACCGTCATGATCTGCAGCGCTATTCCCCGCCCCATGAAGCCCGCGCCCACCAGGGCGACAGAAATCGGCCGGCCATCCTGACGGCGCCTCAGGGCCTCATCGACGATGATCATCGATTGCGTCGCCTCGTCGATGTGGGATCATGCAGCGAGGCTAACGACCTGCAGCTGAATTACGGAGCGTGACAATTTCGAGCCACCCATGGAAGTCGATTGCGACCAACCATCACGACGAAGACACTCGCTATTCCCGCGATGTCCGCATAATCCTCCGGCGCGCGCTTTGAGCCGAGAACGTTCGGGCGCACGAGATCTTCGTTCGCTCGCTGGCGCCCGGCCGAAGGCGGAGACATCGATGCCTAATCTTGTGTCAGAGCCTTCATCTCGCATGGCGGCCAATTGTGCTGGCGTGGCTCGCGTCGCGGGCCAGACGTGACGGCACCGAGCGCGGCGATCGAGGTCAAGGCGGCGAGCGCGCGAGCCGTCGGTCCGGAGCCGCACAATCGGCGACGGATCGCGACGAATTTTCTCGTGATGAGCATCGGGAACGCGCTCATCCTGGTGATCGGCCTGTTCACCGGGGCCTATAGCCGGCGGATGCTGGGGCCGGTCGCCATCGGGCAAGTGGGCTGGAACACCGCCGTTCTCGCCTATCTCGGGCTGATCGTCAGCCCCGGCCTGCAGATGGTGGGGCAGCGCGACATCGCCCGGGATCCGGCCGATACCGCGCATCTGACCTCCGTCATCATCACCCTGCAGCTGCTGTTCGCCTTGGCAGCCTACGCCGTGATTTTCGCCATCGCCGCTCTCGATCTGCGCGGCCCGGAGATCAGCATCCTGCTGCTGCTGCAGAGCATGAGCCTGCTGATCACCGCCTGCGACGTGCGGTGGGTCATGCAGGCGCACGAGTGCATGGTCGGCCCCTCGATCGCCAATGTCGTCGTCAACGCGGCGCAGGTTCCGGCGCTGATCGCCCTCGTCCACAGCCCGGACGACGTCTTCGTCTATGTCATCTTCACCCTCCCCTTCTCGCTGGCGGGCGTCGTCTATAATTTCTGGTATCTCCGCCGGCACGGCCTGCTGCGGTTGCGGCAATTGCGGCCGGCGCTCGGCGGCGCCCGGCGGCTGCTCAGGGAGTCCTGGCCCTTCGCCTTGTCCCAGGGCGCCATTCTTCTCTACTACAACTGCGGCGCCATCATTCTCGGCTTCGCCGCGGGCGACGAGCCGGTCGGGCTCTACAGCACCGCCTACAAGCTCATGATGGTATCCGCGGTCGTCAGCGGCGCCATGTGGAATGCCTATTTTCCGGTGCTGACGCGCGCCCACGCGACACCCCCGGAGGCGGCGCGGATCGCGGCGGAGTTCGCGACCCTCATGGCGTGGATGGGATTGCCGATCGCGGCGCTCGGCTGGGCGGTGGGCCGGCATGCCGTCGTTCTGCTCTATGGTCCACAGTTCGCCGAGAGCGGGCGCTATTTCGAGTGGCTCTGCCTGAACGTGGGCCTGGTGTTCCTCAACATCGGCCTCGGCCTTCCGCTGCTGACCTGGGGCCATCAGAGGCTCCAATTGTGGATGACCGCTCCGGTGGGGCTCGCCAACCTGGCGCTGAACCTGGTGCTGATCCCGCTCTATGGCGCCTGGGGAGCGGTCGCCACCACGCTCGCCGCCGAGTTCGTGATCTTCTTCCTCACCATCCGCGCCCGGCGCCGGATCGGCGTCGGCTGGCACCCGGTGCTGCCGATCATCGCCGCCCCGATCCTCTGCTCCGCGGCGGTGGCCTTGGGAATAACGCTGCTTCCTCCGGCGCTCGACGGCTACTGGTGGGTGGAACTCGCGATCGGAGCACTGCTGCTGGGCGGCTGTCTCCTGGTCTTCGAGCGGCGGATACTGGCCGGAGCCCTGCGGCTGATACGAGCTCGGCAGGCCTGAGACGATCCCACCCGCTTTGCGTCGTCGCCTTTCAGTGCGCGACCATCCGGACCACGAAGTAAGCCAGCCGCGCCATCACGGCGGGCGCCATACTGCAGCGCATCGCCTCCCGGATCTGGTGCATCGCCGCCGCGCGGTCGCCATTGTCCCAATACGTCCGCGAGCGGCGCATCGCACGGATTGCAGCCGCCTTCAAGGCCGCGCGACGCACGTGCTTGAGCTCCTCGCGCTGGAGATCCGCGTGGAGAGAGACGGATCGAGCGCCGCTCGTCGGCCACGTTCTCGCCGCTCCGCATCAATCGGCTGGTATCCGCGCCGGCGTGCTGCCGGAAGCATGCGAGCGGCTCCGGATCGTAGAAGATCTGGCCGTGCAGCGCGATGCGCTTCCACATGTCCCAGTCGGTGCAATGCACCAGCTCCGGCCGGAAGGCACCGAGCGCCTCGTAGGCCGAGCGCCGGACGATCATGCCGGCGAACTGGAAGCGCTGCTCGCGGATCAATCGCGTCAGGAAGTCCGCGCCGAGGATGCCGGAAGTCTTGGCCTCGAGCTCGCTCAGGTCGATCCAATGCCCGTCCTGATCCATGTTGATGATCCGGCAGGTCACCGCGCTGACCTCCGGATGGGCGGCGACACCCCGGCGGGCCCGAGCGTAGAGATCCGGCCGCACGGTGTCGTCGCCATGCAGAATGTGGACCCACTCGCCCCGGGCCCGGCGTATGCAGGTGTTGAAGTTCTCGATCGCGCCGACGTTTCGCGGCTGGCGATAGAAGGCGACACGCCCGCCGCCGATTTCGCGCACGACCGCTTCCGGGTCATCCTCCGTCGAGCAGTTGTCGATGACCGCGATCTCCATCTGCTCCGCGCCCGGATCCTGGGCGAGGACGCTACGTAAGCTCTCGCGCAGGTATTCCGCGCAGTTGAAGACCGGAATCATCACGGACCAGAACGGCCGCGGCAGATCATCGGAGATCGGATCGATTCTGGGAGCCGCCATGCTCGCCACCCGCACGGACCGATGGATCGGCCGCCTCAAAGTCCAGCGCGACGGCGGCGCCGGCTCCAAAATCGGATCCATGGCATTCGATAGGCTGGTCACGCGAACCGAACGCATGGCGCCCGCGCCCTCCTAGGCCTGACCCCACGGCGAGGCGCGGGAAGAGAGGAGTTTCGATGATCCGGCACGCCGAGGCCCAATGACGTAATCCTGAGCCGCCGCAGCGGAGCGGCGCCGATATTCGGCACTTTCGTCCGAGACGGATAGTCCGACGCAAGGGAGTGCGACACAATTGTTACTGACGTCACTAGCAGTACGAGGGAATCGACAGAAAGATGCGTGTTCTTCCTGTGGCTAACGTCGGACGGTGGAACGTCGCTGCGCCGGTGGGCACCTGAAGACCTCGGACTGCGCAAATTATTGTCACGGGCGGCATCCGCGGATGCTGAATACTTGCGACACCGTTTCGAGAACGCGGGTGCGGCCTCGCACGCGGAATCACGTCTACTCGGCGGCGAGTGGCAGCTGGGTCAGTTCGGAGATGGGACGGCAATAATCGACGTGGCGGAACAGATGCGCGACGAAGATCTGCTCATGCCAGGCGAGCGGCAGCCGGTTGCCATAGAAACGGAGCCCCTGCACCGGCGCCAGCTTCATGTGCTCGTGGGCGGCATTGAATTCCTTGATCGCGAGCAGCTCGCCGGTGAATTCGTTGTAGGCCCAATCGATGTCGCCGACCATGTCGTCGAAATAGCAGGCGATGCGCGGCAGCAGGTATCGGTCCGCCGATTCGAGAATTCCGAATGCCGCCATCGTCGACGAGTAATAGTCGAGGTCGAACGAGATGAAGCCGATCGGCGGCGGCTCCTCCTCAGCGCAGAAATTCCGCACCGTCTCCTCGACGGGGCCGAGCATCAGCTTCGAGGACCGCAGCCTGGTCCTGAGCTTCTCGGGGTCCATCGCGAAATAGCCGGCCTGCCATAGATAGGGCATGTCGCGGTAATCGAGCGGCGGCGGCATGCCTCTCCCGGTATCGAAGCCATATGTCACGACCTCAACGCCGGTTTCCTTGCGCACATAGTCGGCGTGGCGCTCCAGGGCGACCAGCCCATTGCCGCCGGCGACGCCGAATTCGATCGCCGAGATGCGGCGGCGCCCGAGCGTGCGGGCGAGCGACGCGGCCTGCAGCAGGCAATGACCGTAATGGGGACGCTCGATCGCGTTGAGATCCAGCTTCGCCCGGTACTTCAGAAAATCCAGACGCCGATCGAGCCAGCGCAGCACCGAGAAACGGAGCGGAAGCGGCTCTTTCATGAGCGAGCGAAGACTATTGATCATGCAAGAAGGCTCATCGTTCTGCGGTGAAGCTGCATCGCCCTCGCGAGGGTCCAACCTAGGATCCCGACCTGAAGTTATGAAAAGTCATTTTTGGCACAATTCGCGCATTCTGTTGCAATCGACCGGGGAGCCGGCCGCCTTCTCTGCCATTCCGGCCGAGCGGGCGATGGTACTGAACTATGGATTGCGATGGCGCGACATTGTCGTGTCGCGACGTGCCCGCTCGATCGGCGCAGCTGCCTCAATGCGAGGCATCCCTGCGCCGTCCGGCATGCGACGGTTCATCCCCCGCTGATCGCGGTCAGGATGACGATCTGCGAGCCCGGTACCAGGCGGGTGTTCAGTTTTGCCCGCTCGCCGTCGACGAAGACGTTGATGTGGCGCCGGATCGCCGGCGTCGAATCGCAGAGGCGATCGCGCATGCCGGGCCATCGACTGTCCAGGGCGTCGATCACGTCGCCGACGGTCGACGCCGTGAGCTCCACCTGTCGCACGCAGCCAGGGAAGAGGCGCCCGAGGACATTCGGCAACGTGACAGCGACCGTTGCCACCCTGCTTATGCCTCCACCACCAGCGTCTCCACCGAGAGGATTGCCGGCAGATGCTGGGCGATGCAGCTCCAGCTTTCGCCCTCGTCGGCGCTGGCGAAGAGCGAGCCTGTGCTGGTGCCGAAGTAGACCCCGGCCGGCGCCAGCCGGTCCGTGGCCATGGCTTGGCGCAGCACACCGAAGAACACGTTCTTCTGCGGAAGCCCCTCTCGTAGCGCCTGCCAATTGGCGCCATGGTCCCGCGTCCGCCAGACCGCGGCCTTGCCGTCGGGGACGTAGCGCCCCTTCACGTCGCCATTGAGCGGCAGCAGATAAAGCGTCTCGCGATCGCGCGGATGGACTGCCGCGGGAAAGCCGAAGCTCGACGGCAGCCCCGCCTCGATGCTCTCCCAGTGCCGGCCGCCGTCGTCGCTGCGATACATGCCGCAGTGGTTCTGCTGATAAAGACGGTCGGGCGTCCCCGGCGCCATCACCAGATTGTGCACGCACTGGCCGAACTCCGGATATCTCTGCTCCTCCGGCAGGAAGTCGCAGCGGGTCCCACTGTTGCGGGTCTCCCAGGTCTCGCCTCCATCGCCCGTGTGAAACACGCCGACGGCGGAGATCCCGACCCATATCTGTCGACTGTCGCGGGGATGCGGCACGAGCGAATGCAGAATGAGGCCGGCGCCGCCCGGCTGCCAGCTCGGCCGCGAGGGATGGTTCCGCAATCCCGCGATGTGTCGCCAGGACTGTCCGCCGTCGTCGCTGCGGAAAAGGCCGGCGGGCTCGACGCCGGCATAGAGACAGCTGCCGAAGGGCCCCACGCTCCAGACCGATTTGATCGGCGTCTCGCCGGCCTCGTAGGTCAGACCTTCGCTCGAATGGGTCCAGGTCGCGCCGAGATCCTCGGATTTCCAGACCGCCGGACCGAACCACTCGTTGCCGCCGCCGCCGTAGATCGTCCCCGTCGCCGGATCGGCGATGACGTGGTTCAGCGGCCAGGTCTCGCAGAACGGACCGCGCAGATCCCAGGAGCGCCGCGCTGCGTCGCTCTCCAGAATGAAGGCGCCCTTCTTGGTCCCCAGCAGGATGAGAACCTTGCTCTTGCTCGACCGGGTCGCGCGCTCGTCCATTTCTGGTCCTCCCTACTGTGGCCATTCTCATCTTGACAATTAGGTTGATATCAACCTTTATCGGCCCATGTCAAGCCGCGCAAGCCTTCCTTTCGCGATCACCCATGAGGTGCGCGACACCTGCCTCTGCCTCCACCTGCAGCGGGCGGCGCGGGTGGTGGCGCGGCACTTCGACGAGGCATTGCGGCCGCTCGATCTCACCAACGGCCAGTTCTCCCTGCTGATGTCGCTCAATCGCCCGGAGCCGGCGAGCATGGGAAGCGTGTCGACCCTGCTGGCGATCGACCGCACCACGCTCACCGCCAATCTCAAGCCCCTCGAGCGGCGCGGCCTGGTGAAAGTGACGATCGATGCCGAGGACAAGCGCGGCCGCCGCCTCGTCCTGACCGCCAATGGCCGGGCCCTCCTGGCCGCCGCCGTACCGGTGTGGAAGCGCACCCACGCAGCGATAGAACGCCTGCTGCCGGGCTCCGACCCCGAGCGCCTGCGCGCCGATCTGCGCGCCCTGTCGTGACGAAATTTTCGAAAGCTACGGTCGCGGCCGTACCTTGCCTGGATTCCGCAACCCTGTAGGTTGCTTCCTCCATTCCGGGAGGAGCAGAACGATGTCGAGCAAACCGCCGGCGGCCGGCCGGCCCCAGAGCTTCGAGACCCGCCTCAGCCACGCCGGGCGGCCGGGCACCCGCATCCATGGGCTGGTCAATCCGTCGCTCCAGCGCGGCTCGACCGTGCTGCAGCCCTCGGTGGCGGCGCGCGTGGAGGCGGGCAGGCATCGGCTCGATCAGGCGCTCATCTATGGCGTGATGGGAAGCGGGACCCACCATGCTCTGGAGGACGTGATCGCCGAGATCGAGGGCGGCGCGCGCTGCCAGATCGTCTCCTCGGGCCTCGCCGCGGTGACCACCGCCCTCCTCGCCTATCTGCAGGCGGGCGATCACTGCCTGGTCCCCGACAGCGTCTACGGGCCGGCCCGCGCCTTCTGCGACACCGTCCTCAAGCGCCTGAAGATCGATACCACCTACTATCGTCCCGAGATCGACGGTGCCGGCATCGCCGGACTGCTACGGCCCAACACCAAGGTGGTCTATGTCGAGAGCCCCGGCAGCCACACGATGGAGATGCAGGACGTGGGCGCGATCGCCCGCGCCGCCCATGGCGGCGGCGCCCGGGTGCTGATGGACAACACCTGGGGCATCCATTTCTTCCAGCCCTTCAAGCACGGGGTCGATGCCTCGATCCAGGCGCTCACCAAATATGTCGCCGGCCATTCCGATGTGCTCCTGGGATCGATCACCACCGCGGATGATGGGAACTGGGAGCGCGTGCGCACGACAGCCCTGGCGCTCGGACAATATGCGAGCCCCGATGATTGCTGGCTGGCGCTCCGCGGCGTGCGCACCATGGCGGTCCGGCTGGAGCGGCAGATGCAGTCCGGGCTCGAGGTGGCGCGCTGGCTCGCCGCGCGGCCGGAGGTGCAGCAGGTGCTGCATCCGGCGCTGCCGGGCGCGCCGGGACATGAGATCTGGAAGCGCGACTTCACCGGCGCCTGCAGCCTCTTCTCCGTGGTGTTCAAACCGCGGCTTTACCGCCGAAGCGACCCACGCCATGGTCGACAACCTCACCCTCTTCGGCATCGGCGCCTCCTGGGGCGGCTTCGAGAGCCTGGTGCTCCCCACCACCGGCTTCATGACCCGCACCGCCGGCTCCGGCCAGTTCCCGGGCCCGGTCTGCCGTTTCCATATCGGGCTGGAGAGCCCTGCCGACCTCACCGACGACCTCGATCGCGGGCTCGCCGCGATGCGCGCCTACCGGCCGGCTCGCTAGATTGGCGACAGGAGAAGACCAGATGACGACATCCGATTGGTCCGAAGGCGCGGCTTATGTCGATGGCCGCTACATGCCGATCGCCGAGGCGGCGATTCCCATCACCGACTGGGGCTATCGCCGGTCCGACGTGACCTATGACGTGGTCGGCGTGTGGGGCGGCGCGTTCTTCCGCCTCGACGATCATCTGCGCCGGTTCCGCAATTCCATGCGCTCGCTGCGCCTCGATCCGCCGGAATCCGATGCGGACATCCGGCAGATCCTGACCGAATGCGTGCGTCGCTCGGGCCTGCGCGAGGCCTATGTGGCGATGGACTGCCTGCGCGGCCGTGCCCAAGCCCGGGCTTCCGCGCCATCCCGCTCAATTGCCGCAACTACCTCGCCGCCTTCGCCATCCCCTGGGTCTGGGTGGTGTCGCCGGAGGTGCAGGAGCGCGGCGCACATCTGATCGTGGCGAAGACGCCGCGCATCGCCGATGACTTCGTCGATCCCAAGGTGAAGAACTTCCATTGGGGCGATCTGACGCGCGGCCTCTTCGAGGCGCACGACCAGGGCGCCGACAATTGCGTCCTGCTCGACCGCGAGGGATTCGTGACCGAGGGACCGGGCTTCAACGTCTTCGCGGTGACCAATGGCGCCGTCTCCACGCCCGATCGCGGCTCGCTCGAAGGCATCACCCGGCTCTCGGTCCAGGAGCTTTGCAAGGAGCTGGGGCTCCCCTTCGCGATCCGTCCGCTGCCGGCGGCGGAGCTGCGGGACGCCGACGAGATCTTCCTCGCGACCACGGCCGGCGGCATCATGCCGGCATCCCGCATCGACGGGCGCATCCTCGGCAACGACCGGCCCGGACCGATCTCCGCGCGGCTGCGCGAGACGTTCTGGGCGAAGCGTGCCAAAGGCTGGCACGCGACGCCGATCGAGTACTAGGATGCGGTGTCCGTCAGCGCGGCGGATGCCGCGAGATCCAGCTTATAGGCGATGACAGCGACGTCGCCCGCGCCCTCGAGGTTCAGGATTTCGGCAGCGCGCAGATCGTAGGCCGGGCACCGGCGGAAGCCGATCTGCTCATAGATGCAGCAGGCGGCTTTCAAGAACGAGGCCGCATGCAGGGCGATGGCGGGAGCATCGAGCATCCTTGCGGCGTCGACGCATTTCTCAGTCAGCAGGCGCCCGAGCCCGCAGCCGCGCATCGCCGGATGAACGGCAAGCCTGCGAAATCCGGCCCAGCCCGTCGGCAAGCCGAGACCCTCGGCGCTGGCATCCGCATAGAATGAAACGGTCCCCGCGACCCGGCCATCGAGCTCGGCAACCAGCACTTCGGCCTCGTCCCAATGATCGCTCAGTCGGCACAAGTCCGCCATATAAGACTGGAAGATCGGCGCCGGGATCTCGTCGCGATACTCGGCGAATGACGCCAGGATCACCCGCTCGATCTCGGGGATCTCGCGCCGGGTTGCGGGGCGGATCAAGCGGGCGACATGCCGGCCGATCACGGCCTAGAGCTTCGAGTAGTCCACCGGCTTTCGGCAGTCGACGCGGAGCTCCGTGTCCGGCATCGGATACTTGAGGCCGTTGCCGCAGTTGAAGAGCACGGCGCGGTCGCTCTTGCGGATACGTCCCTCGGCGAGCGACTGGCGATAGGCCGCGTAGGTCGCGGCCCCCTCCGGCGACAGCAGCAGGCCCTCCTCGCGGCCGACCTCGGCCCGCGCCTCCAGGATGACCTCGTCCGGAATCGCGAGCGCGAAGCCCTTGCTCTCGCGGATCGCGCGCAGGATGAGAAAATCGCCGAGCGCCGCCGGCACGCGGAGACCCGAGGCGACGGTCGTGGCGTTCTGCCAGGGCTCGGCGAACTCCTGGTTGCCGTCGTAGGCGCGCACGATCGGCGCGCAGCCCGTCGACTGCACCGCCACCATGCGCGGCCGCTTGCTATCGATCCAGCCGATGCGCTCAAGCTCGTCGAACACCTTCCACATGCCGATGAGGCCGGTGCCGCCGCCGGTCGGATAGAAGATCACATCGGGAAGCGTCCAGCCGAGCTGCTCCGCGAGCTCGAGGCCCATGGTCTTCTTGCCCTCGATCCGATACGGCTCCTTGAGCGTCGAGGTATCGAACCAGCCCATCGCCTCCTTGCCGCCGGCGACGATCTTGGCGCAGTCGTTGATGAGGCCGTTCACTTTGTAAAGCTTCGCGCCCTGCAGCACGGTCTCGCCCACATTGGGTCCCTGGGCATCGTCCGGGCAGAAAACATAGCTCTCGATGCCGGCCCGCGTCGGCATAGGCGGCGAGCGCGCCGCCGGCGTTGCCGGCGGTCGCGATCGCCATGCGCTTGATGCCGAGCTCCTTCGCCATGGAGACCGCCAGCGCCAGTCCGCGCGCCTTGAAGGAGCCGGTCGGGAGGCGGCCCTCGTCCTTGATCAGGATCTCGCCGCCGCCGAGCCGCCGCTCGATCCGCGGCGCCCGCAGCAGCGGCGTCACCGTCTCGCCGAGGCTGACGATATTCTCCCGCCGCCGCACCGGCAGGAACTCGCGATAGCGCCAGAAGTCGGGAGCGCGTTTCGCGACCGCGTCGCGCGAGACGCCGCGCTTGAGGGCGTCGAGGTCGTAGCGGACCAGCAGGGGCTTGCCGGCGCGCGAGAGGGTGTGGATCTCGTCCGCCGGATAGCGCTCACCCGTCAGGCTGCATTCCAGATGCGTGGTGAATGTCGGCCGTTCGGCCAGATCCTCGGTGATTCCGGTCATGTAGGCTCGTCCCTCCCGTCAATCGCTTGCGTCATCGGCCCGCAGACGACCAGCTAGCGCGCCTTTCCGTCAAGCTATAGTGAGAGACCGAAGGATTTGAGGGCGGAGCGGATGTATTTTCCATCCTACCATGCCACGTCATATCGCCGGCGGGAAGCTCCGACCGAAGCGCAACGTCGAGCGATCACTCGTATCGCAGCGCCTCGATGGGATCGAGGCGGGCGGCCTTGCGGGCGGGATAGTAGCCGAAGAAGACGCCGACCGCGGCCGAAAAGAGAAACCCTCCGACGACGGCCGTCGGCGAGAACGGCGCCGGCCAGCCAAAGATCATGGAGACGACGGCGGAGAATGCGATCCCCATGATGATCCCCGCGACGCCGCCGCTCACGCTGAGGAACACGGCCTCGGCGAGGAACTGCAGCAGCACGTGCAGTCGGCGCGCGCCGATCGCCATCCGCAGGCCGATCTCCCGCGTCCGCTCGGTGACCGAGACCAGCAGGATATTCATGATGCCGATGCCGCCCACCAGCAGCGAGATCGAGGCGACGGCGGCGAGGAGCAGCGCCATGATGCGGCTGCTGCTCTCCGCGGTCTCGGCGTATTGGCTGAGATTGCGGACGTCGAAATCTTTCACCGCGCCCGGCTTGATGCGGTGGCGGCGCATCAGCGTCTCGGTCGCCTGGCTGATGGCCGTCTGAACCCGGTCCGAGCTCACCGCCTGGACGTAAGATCTGGTTCGTGAAGCCGGTCATTCGCGCCTGCAGATTGTAGGGATTGGGCGGCGGCAGATAGGCCCAATTGATGGGTGTCTGCTGCAGGCTCGGCGCCGCGACGCCCAGCACCTTGCGCTCGGCCGTGGTGAACGGGGTCATGAGGAGGTCGTCCTGGTCCTGACCGAAGGCAGACTGACCCTTGGCGGCAAGCACGCCGATCACGCGCAGCGGCACGCTCCTCACCTGGATGAAGGCGCCGATCGGGTTCTCGGACGGGCCGAAGAGCTGGCGGTAGACGGTCTGGCCGATGACGGCAACGAGATCTGCCGTGCTCTCATCCTCGGCGGTGATGGCCCGGCCGGCGGCGATGCGCCAGTTGGTGATCGGCGGATAGTTGGCGCTGACGCCCTGAATGGTGGTCGTCCAGTTCTGATTGGCGTATTGCACCTGCCCTTGCTGGCGGATGAGATAGCCGACCTGGGCGACGGCGGGATCCTCGCGGTGGATCGCCCGCGCGTCCTCGACCGTGAGCGTGCTGGCGCTGCCGAACCCCGCGCGGATGCCGCCCGAGGTGAGAGCGCCCGGGAGGATCACCACGACGTTGGTGCCGAGGCTCTCGATCTGCTTGCGAACGGCCTCGTTGGCGCCCTCGCCCACGGCGACCATCACGATGAGCGCGGCGACGCCGATGAAGACGCCGAGCATGGTGAGGGCGGAGCGCATCTTGTTGCGGCCGATTGCCTGGGCCGCGGCGGCAAGAATCATCAGACCGAAGGCCCAGAAGCCCGCGGCGGGGATTGCGGACGCTCTCCGCGGCGCCGGCGGGCGAAAGAGCGAGGCGCCTCGGCCGATGCCGGGACCGGCGCGGGCGCTGGTTGCACCGGCTTGGCGACCCGCTCATCGGACACGATCTCGCCGTCGCGCATGGTCACGACGCGGTCCGCATAGGCGGCGATGTCGGCCTCGTGGGTGACGACGATGATGGTGACGCCCTGCTCGCGATTGAGGGTGACAAGCGTCTCCATGATCTCGTGGGACGTCCGCGTATCGAGATTGCCGGTGGGCTCATCGGCGAGGAGCAGGCTCGGTGCGTTGATCAGCGCCCGGGCGATGGCGACGCGCTGCTGCTGGCCGCCGGAGAGCTGGCCGGGCGTATTGCGCTCGCGCTCGCCGAGACCGATGCAACCTCAGTGCCGTCCGAGCCCGCTCGAGCCGCTCGGCACGATGCGCCGGCCCCGAGGCCGCGTAGTAGAGCGGCAAGCCCACATTCTCGATGGCGCTGGTCCGCGCCAGCAGGTTGAAGCTCTGGAACACGAAGCCGAGACGCTCGCTGCGGACGCGCGCGAGGTCGGGCTCGCTCAACGTCGCCACATCGACGCCTTCGAGGAAATAGTGTCCGCTTGTCGGCCGGTCGAGGCAGCCGAGAATCGCCATCAGTGTCGACTTGCCCGATCCCGAAGATCCCATGATGGCGACGAACTCGCCGCGCTCGACCGCGAGGTCGACGCCGCGGAGCGCCTGCACCTGCATGTCGCCGACGACGAAGGTCCGCGTTACCTCCTCGATCCTGATGACGGGCTCCGGCATCTCGGATGCTCCGCCGCCGCCGCGGTTCAGAGGTGCGATTGCGGCAGGCCCGATTGGCTGCCGTTCGAGCCGTGCTCCTCGGAGACGATCACCTGATCGCCGGGATGGAAATCGCCTTGGACGATCTCGGTGAAATTCTCGTCGTCGAGACCGACCACGACGGGGAGCGAAACCGGCTGACCGTCGCGCAGCACCCATACATGTGCCGCCTCAGCGGCGCCCGGCGGCGCGCCCGAGCCCGGGGGAGCCGTTGGCCCGGCTGTGGCGGCGCTCGCGAGACCGTTGGGCGCGTAGCGCAGCGCCTGGTTCGGCACGCGGACGACATCGTCTCGCTTGTCGACAACGATCTGAGTCGAAGCCGTCATGCCCGGCTTCAGCGCCAGGTCGCTGATTGTTGACACTGACCACGGCATCGAAGGTCACGACGTTCTGCACGGTCTGGGGCGATTGGCGGACCTGGGTCACCGTTCCCGCGAAAACTCGCTTGGGGAAAGCATCGACGGTAAAGTTCGCCTTGTTGCCTTCCTTGATGCCGCCGATGTCGCTCTCGCTGACGTTGGTGTCGACCTCCATCTTCGTGAGATCGGTGGCGATCAGGAACAGCGTCGGCGTCTGGAAGCTGGCCGCCACCGTCTGGCCCTGGGTCACGTTGCGCGAGACGACGGTCCCATCCACGGGCGAGACGATGTCGGTGTAGCCGAGATTGACTTTGGCGGCGTCGAGCTCGGCCTGGTGCTGATCGATCGTCGCCTGGTCGAGCCCGATCTGGGCCTGGGCCTGATCGTAGGTATTCTTCGCGAGATCGGCGGTGTCCTTGGCGACGGACTCGCGCTCTGCCAACCACCGATTGCGCTCGTAGTTGAGCTTGGCGTAGACGAGGTTCGCCTTGTCCTTCTCGAGCTGAGCCTTCGCCACGGCCACGTTGGCCTGATCCTGGTTGACGACCATCTGATAAGGCCGCGGATCGATCTTGGCGCAGATCTGCCCCGCCTTTACCTGCGTGTTGTAGTCGCAGAACAGCTGCTGGATGACGCCGGACACATAGCTTCCGACGATGATCGTGAGCTCGGGATTGACGGTGCCGGTCGCGGTGACCATACGCGTGACGGCACCGCGGCCGACCGGCGCGGTCACATAGTGCACGGTCGTCGTCCCGCGCATGCTCCACCACACTGCACCGGCGACGCCCGCGAGGAGCAGAAGGATGGCCAGCATGAGCCATCGGCCACGGCCACCCAACCAGCGGTGGCGGAGCGCTGGTACCGCTTCCAGCAAGGGAGATGCCTGGCGGGCCAGGGGTCGCATTCCGATCTGATCGCTCATAGGCGCCGAATTCCAGAAGAGACGGCGCCTAGACTGCCTGAGCGGGCCGCCGCGGCATTGATCTGCCTCAACGGACCGGAAAGGCGCGGCCGGAGGTTAACCGGGCCCTCCTGCTGAAATCCGCAGCACGGCGCGCAATCCAGGGTGGTTGTCGGCGAGGATGAGATCGCCGCCGTGCAGCCGGGCGACCGCGGCAACGAGGCTGAGGCCAAGGCCGAGGCCGGGCGTGCCTCGGCTCGCATCGCCACGGTAGAAGCGCTCGGTCACCTTGAGCTTCTCGGCATCGGAAATGCCGGGCCCGTCGTCGGCGACGGCAAGCTCGACGTGGTCGCTGCCGCGGGCGGTGCTCACCAGGATCCGACCGCCACGCGGCACGAATTTCAGCGCGTTCTCGATCAGGTTCGCGATCGATTGCGCGAGCATGTAGGGATCGCCCTGGACCTCCGCCGCGCTCTCGCCGGCGAGCTCCAGCGCGATCGACCGGGCCTCGGCGGCGGGCGCATAGAGCTCGACGGCCTGCGCGGCCACCGCCGCCAGGTCGACCGGCACGAACCCCGCACGCCGCGCGCCGGTCTCGAGCTCGGCCAGCCGCAGCAGCGCGTTGAAGGTGGCGATCAGCCGGTCGATGTCGGCGACGGCACCGTCGATCTCGGCAAAGACTGCAGGCGCGTCGGGGCGCGTGCGCGACACGTCCTCGAGCCGCGCCCGCAACTCCGCAAGCGGCGTCCGCAGGTCGTGCGCGACGGCGTTCGACACGTTGCGCACGCCGTCGATGAGCTGCTCGATCTGAGCGAGCATGCGGTTGATGGTGGCGGCGAGAAAATCCAGCTCCTCGGTGCCACCGGCCGGCAGGCGCTGGGAGAGATCGCCCTGCATGATCGCCGACGTCGTCCGGTTGAGCGCATCGACGCGGCGGCGGAATGTCCGATGCAGCACGGCACCGAGAGCGAGCCCGATCAGCACGACGACGGCGACGGTGCCACCGAGTCCCCAGAAAAAGAGGACGCGAATGATCTGCACATCGCGGAGATCGAGGCCGACCAGCAGATAGGCGCCGTCCGGCAAGGGCGTGACCAGAAGGCGCGCTCGCGCCAGGACGGCGCCATGGAGGATCCGCACGTCGTACCAACCGGGCGCGCGGCCGGCCTGCAGCGGCCAGGCCGGCAAGTTGCCGGCCAGCGGCGAGAAATCCTTGTCGACAAGGAGCAGGATCTCGCGCTCCTGCACGGCCTCGCCAGCCCGCTTGGCGACCGCCTGGCGCACCGCGGCGACGCCCTGGTCGCGGGCCAGCACGACGTAGTCGTGGGTCTGCTCGAGGACGACCTGATTGAGCTCGCGATTGAGGCGCCAGCTTGCGTTGAACCAGACGATCGCGGCGAACGCCAACAGCGCCGCGATGCCGGCGCCGGTGGAGACCAGGGTCAGGCGGACGGCGCTGGAGCGGAAAATCCGCGTGCCGATCACGCGCTAGTCGCCAGCGGTGAGCATGTAGCCGGCGCTGCGGATCGTGCGCAGCAGCGGACGCGGCGAGCCCGCGTCGATCTTCTGCCGGAGCTTGCTGATGTGCACGTCGATGACGTTGGTCTGCGGATCGAAGTGATAGTCCCAGACATTCTCCAGCAGCATGGTGCGCGTCACCACCTGGTCGGCGTGCCGCATCATGAACTCGAGGAGCTTGAACTCCCGCGGCTGCAGCGTGATCGGTCGGTCGCCGCGCGTGGCCTTGCGCGAGAGCACCTCGAGCCGGAGATCGCCGACCATGAGCACCATCTCGTTGGCGACCGGCTGCGACCGCCGCACCAGCGCCTCCAGTCGCGCCGCCAGCTCGCCGAAAGAGAAGGGCTTCGCCAAGTAATCGTCGCCGCCGGCGCGCAGGCCGCGGATGCGCTCGTCCACATCGGCGAGCGCGCTCAGGATCAGGATCGGCGTGCGGTTGCCGGTCTTGCGCAAGGCCTCGATGATGCCGAGCCCATCAATGCCGCCGGGCAGCATGCGGTCGAGGATAATCGCGTCGTAGTGCTCGCTCGCCGCCAGGAAGAGCCCGTCGCGGCCGTTGGCGGAATGATCCAGAGTGTGTCCCGCCTCGGTCAGCCCCTTGCGCACGAATTGCGTGACGCGCTCGTTGTCCTCAACGAGGAGTATCTTCATGCTACCCCCCGTCCCCGTCATCGTTCGGCTGCCGTGATCAAGACTTGGCAGCGTCGTTTCAGCACTCGCCGAGCTTGACAGCAGCATAGTAGGTCGTCCTCCCGCGCAGGATCAATAGAGAGACGGCATCGCGGCCATGCTCGCGCGCTGCCGCGACTTCGGCGACGACATCGGCGGCGCTGGCTACTTTCTGATCATCGATGCCAATGATGACGTCGTGCGGCTGCAGACCGCTCTCGGCGGCGGGACTCTGGCCGCGAACCTCGATGATCTCCGCGCCCTTGCCGGGCTGCTGAGCGCCGGCCCAGTCCGTCATGCCGATGCCGAGGGCGGGGTCCGTCGCGCGGGCGGCCGAGCCCGTGAGCGCGGCGAGCAAGGCAAGGCTGAGCACGCCACGCCCGGCGACAGATCTTCCGCGACGTGTCATCGCGCTGCCCGCTCAGCGCGATGCGGTGGTGGGAAACCAGCCATGGTCGGCGATGACGTCGGCGACCTTCTTGGCCAGCTCCTTGGCAAGGCGCTGGCTGTCGGCCTCGACGTTGCTGCCCAGCGCCTCCGACGCCACGGTGGTGCCGGCGGTCATCACGGCGCTGGTCGCGAGGTGATCGGCCACGGCGCCCGCGCCCATGGTGCCGACGGCACCCGGCTTGCGCGCGCTCGCGGCGTCGCCGGTGAAGCTCGAGAGCAGACGCGGGTCGGAGCCGGCCTCACTGTACTGGCTATAGAAGAGCTCCGCCTGCGCCGTCACCGTGCTGCGCCCCGCGCCGAAGCCGATGATGGCGCGTCTCGTGCGATTGCCCTCGTCGATCTTGATCATCCGGCCGTCGACCAGGAGCACGGGCTGCCCCTCCGTCGGCATCACCTGGCCCTCCCTGAGGGCGGGGAGGCCGCGCTTCTTCAACTCGGCAACCAGTGTCTCGGAGATCTGCCTTACGACCTTCTGGCCGGTCGCCATCTGCTGCGCGGTGCCGGAGCTGCTGCCATTGGTAAGGCGCGCGCCGAGTCCGCTGTCGAGCTTGACGCTGTCAGGCGATACCGAGAAGTCGCGCACGATAATCAGCTCCGGCGCCGACTGCGATACGGCCATCGGAGGCGCGCTCGTGGTCTGAACATGGGTGGGAGCGCAAGCCGCGCTCGCCAGCACGAGAGCGGCGCAAGTGAAAAGGCGGCAGGCGGTGAGGCCGTTCGTTTCCATCGGATCCTCCGGGGTGGGGTGCGATCGGCTCGCGATCGAGCCGGCCGTCGAGGCGGCATGGGCGCGAGAGTGCGCCCGGCCGCCTTCGCCTACCCTTGGCGGAACATTAAGGAGTGTTCATGTTTCGCCGAGAGAGCCGACGCGTGGCTGGCGCGGATGAATCTCTCTTCATCTTTCACCCACCTTCGCTCGATGCACGCCTCGTCATGGTAGCGGGCGTATCGGGCGGCCGGGCAATGACGCCTTGCCGCCTCTCTTCCACCCGCTGCCAAGGAGCAGGCACCCATGTCCCCAACCCCCGGAAAGCGCCCCAACATCCTCATCCTCATGACCGACGAGATGCGCTATCCGCCGGTCTATGAATCAAAATCCCTCATGGACTTTCGCGGCACCTGTCTCAGAACTCAGAACCTGCTGCGCCAGAGGGGAATTGAATTCCGTCGTCACTACGCCGCCTCGGTCGCCTGCGCGCCGAGCCGTGCCTCCATCTATACTGGCCACTACCCCTCGCTCCACGGCGTGACGCAGACGACGGGCGCCGCGAAGGGCCCGCACGATCCCGACGTCTTCTGGCTCGAGCCTGGCAGCGTGCCGACCATGGGCCACTACTTCCGCGCCGCGGGATATCGCACCTACTGGAAGGGCAAGTGGCACATCTCCGAGGCCGATCTCGCCGTACCCGGCACCCACAATTCGCTCGTGACCTAACCTACGACCAGAAGGGCGCGCCGGATCCGAGGAACGAGTGCCTCTATCTCGCCGCCGACCGGCTCGATGAGTACGGCTTCTCCGGCTGGATCGGTCCCGAGCCGCATGGCCAGGCACCGCTCAACAGCGGCTCCTCCGCCAAGGACGCGATCGGCCGCGACGCCAAGTTCGCCGGACAGGTAAAGAACCTCATCGGCGCGCTCGATACCGGCACCGACGAGACGCCATTTCTGATCGTCGCTTCATTCGTCAATCCCCACGACATCGTGCTCTACGGCCTCCTCGCCAATCTCGGCGGCGGCTTCGACTTCTCCATCGAGGAAGTGGTGCCTCGCGATCTCTTCGATCCCGAGATGTTCCAGCAGTCGCTGAACGACGACCTCGCGACCAAGCCCGGCTGCCAGGCCAGCTATCAGAAGAGTTACGCCCAGTGGATGCAGCCGATCCGGGATCGCGAGCGCTATTCGCGCCTCTACTATCAGCTGCACAAGAACGTCGACGAGCAGATGATGACGGTCTGCCAGGCGCTGATGCGGTCGCGCTTCGCCGACGACACCATCGTCGTCTTCACGTCCGATCACGGCGACATGCTCGGCGCCCACGGCGATATGCACCAGAAGTGGTACACGGCCTATGAGGAGGCGATCTGGGTTCCGCTGATCATCTCCAGCCCGCGCCTCTTCCCGGAGCCGCGCAGCACCGAGGCGCTGACCAGCCACGTCGATCTGCTCCCGACATTGCTGGGCCTCGCCGGCATCGATGCCGAGGCGGTCCGGCGCGAGATCGCGCCGGCCTACAGCGATGCCCTCCCCCTCGTCGGCCGCAATCTCACCCGGCTGGTGCTCGGCGACCCCGATGCCGCCGTCGCCGCACCGCTCTACTTCATGACCGACGACGAGCCGAGCCGCGGGCTCAACCAGATGAACTGGGCCGGCATCGCCTATAATTCGGTGATCCAGCCCAACCACATCGAATGCGTCATCGCGCGCGCGGCGGACGGCGCCCTCTGGAAGTACGCGCGGTATTTCGACAGTCCGCAATTCTGGAGCACGCCGGGCACGCCCGGCGATCCCAACGTCAATGTGGAGGACATCACCTTGGAGCAGCTCGGCAACCCCTCGGACAACGATGGCGTCCAGACAGTGCCGTTCCGCCGCACCGTCAAGCACACGCCGGCCCCCGAGGAATACGAGCTCTACAACCTCACCAGCGATCCCATGGAACTCGCCAATCTCGCCGGCAATCCCGACCACGCCGACCGCCAGGCAACGATGGCGACGCTGCTCAATGAGCAGCGGCAGAAGAAAGCGCTCAGCCCCGTCAGCGGCGTGGTGCCCGGGGAGCCCTGAGACCACGGTCGAGCGGGCCGTTTCGGACCGAATGGCAGGTGGTCTTACAGCCTAATATCGTGATTTAAACGGCAAAGGCGGAGAGAGTGGAATTTACCAGGTAAAGAGGGCAACGTTTTCGAGGCCGAGCCTCCCCAGGAAGCAAAGCCGCGGGAAACGGCCATTCTCCCGCCAAGTCGCCGTGTTGTTCGACCGCCGAGATGAGCGGGAGTATCATCGCAGGGATCGTCGAGGCAGCCCAGTTTGCCATCGCCAACGAAAATCCCATCCGGGGTGGCGTCAGGGTAACTTTCAGCTAATCTCCTGTACGCATGATTCATGTACCTAGGCTCCTTGGCGCGCTGCTGACATCAGGGCTTAATTTCGACAACGAAGCGGTCGCTCGCCGTTCAGCCGGTTCGGCATAGGGTGCCTCACACGGCGCGGAAACAGGGCAAACCATGACGCGCAGGACTATCGAGTGGGAGCTTGATCACGACCGCCGCCTACTGGTGATCACTTTCGTCGGCGACGTCACCGGCGAGATGGCGGTGGCGCAGATTCCAGAGATCTGGAAGCGCCACCCCGAGGTCATCTCCTACAACACCCTGATCGACCGCACTGCCTTCACTGGGTTGATCGAGTCCTCCCATACCCGGGAGATCGCCGCGCTCTGGCGCAAGTTCAGCGGGGGACGGGACGAGGGCAAGCGCACCGCCATCCTGTCCCGGGATCCCATGACTAAGATGGTAGCGAAGGCGATCTTCACGGAATTCCCCTCTCAGACCTACGCGGTCTTCACCACGCGCGCCGATGCCCTCGAATGGCTCACCCGCAAGGGTGGCTGAGCGAGGACGCCGCGGCGGTGTCACAAGATTGTTATTGCCGCGGCGGCGTTCCGCACCGGGAATGACGGTTCCTGCCGCCAGTCGTTCGATGACAGGGCACGCTCAATTCGCTAAATTGTAGATCGTCGTGCACCGATGGCCTCGCGTGCCGTCGGCGCCGACGCAGAAACAAGATAACAGCGGGAGGAACGACCCCATGAAATCCGCCATCGCGAAGCGCTCGCTGCTGCGCCTGCTTGCCGGCTTCTCCATCCTCTGTGGAATCGGCGTTTCGGCCTGGGCGGCCGGACCGCAGGTCGTTGCCGGCCCCGGCGTCGATCCCGACTGCTTCAAGCCATGGGAAGCCAGCACGAAATACTTCAAGGCCGCGAAAAAGCCCGGCCCTTACCGGATCGCGCTCGCCAACGGTTTCATCGGCAATACCTGGCGCATCCAGATGATCAAGACCGCCAAGGCCTACGCCGATCAGCCGGACATCAAGGCGCAGATCAAGGAGTTCAAGGTGGTCTCCACCGGCGAGGATCTCGCCGCCCAGATCGCCGCCGCCGACAACTTTATCAACTCCGGCTACGACGCCGTCATCGTCAACGCGCTCAATCCCGCCGCCTTCGCGCCGGTCGTGAAGCGCGCCAATGCCGCGGGCGTCGCCATCCTCTCCTTCGACAATGTGATCGAGTCGCCAGACGCCGTCATCGTCAACGTCGATCAGGTCGAGCTCGGTCGCCTCGCCGCGCGCTGGCTCATCAAGGAGATTTCCGGGAACACCGGCAAGATCCTGGAGGTGCGCGGCGTCTCCGGCAACTCGGTCGACCGCGATCGCCACAACGGCTTCCACGAGGTGCTCGACAAGTCCGGCAAGAAGTTCGAGGTGGTCGAAGTCGTCGGCAAGTGGGACGACGGCACCGCGCAGAAAGTCACCGCCGACGCCATCGCCGTCCACAAGAAGTTCGACGGCATCTACACCCAGGGCGGATCGACCGGGACGGTGCGGGCGCTGATCGACGCCGGCCATCCCTTCATTCCGGTCGCCGGCGAGACCGAGAACGGCTTCCGCAAGCTCTGCGCGCAATACGCCGACAAGGGCCTGCACTGCGCCTCCTCCGGCACCGGACCGGCCCAGGTCGCGGTGACCATCAAGGCGGCACTTGCGGAGCTGGAGGGCAATACGATTCCCCAGGCGATCGCGCTGCCGGTCTCCTACGTCGAGTATCCCAACATAAAGGCGGGCCAGGACTATTATCCCGACCTCTCCGACAACTTCTTCGTGGGGAACTCGTTCCCGGCCTGCAAGATCGGCTTCTCCGCCACCGAGATCATGGGCAAGTCCGAAGCCAATCAGTAGCGCCGGGCGAATGGCTGGATTCCGCGCCGTGGAGACCCGCTCCACGGCGCGCTCCGCTGCGGAGAGCGGCATGAGCGCGACCGGTGCCGCCCCGCTCTTCCGCATGGAGGGCGTCTCCAAACAGTACGGCGGCGTGCGTGCGCTCGAGGACGCCAGCTTCAGCTGCGTCGGCGGCCGCATCCACGCGGTCCTTGGCGAGAACGGCGCCGGCAAGTCCACCCTGATCAAGGTCATGGCGGGCGTGGTGCAGCCCGATGCCGGCACTCTCTATCTGAGTGACCGGCCGGTGGTCTTCCGTACGCCCGTTGCCGCCGCTGACGCTGGGATCGCCTGCGTCTTCCAGGAACTGTCGCTGCTGCCGGATCTCAGCGTCGCCGACAATATCGCGATCACCAATCCGCCGCGGCGCTACGGCTTCATCGACCGCCGCGCCCAGCGCCGTCTCGCCGAGGCGGCGCTGGCCCGCGCCGGCGCCGGCGACATTCACCCGCTGACGCCGGTCGGAGACCTGCCGCTGTCGCGCCGGCAGATGGTGGAGATCGCCAAGGCGCTGGCCCGCAATCCCCGGATACTCATCCTCGACGAGGCGACCTCCGCGCTTGCCGCCGCGGAAGTCGAGAAGGTATTCGCGATGCTGCGGCAGCTGCGCCAGGACGGTATGGCGATCGTCTATATCTCCCACCGCATGCACGAGATCGCCGCCATCGCCGACGACTGCACGGTCTATCGCAACGGCCGCTACGTCGCGACCTTCGCCGCCGGCAGCAAGACCGACGCCGACATCGTCGAGATGATCATCGGCCGCGAGTACAAGAACGTATTTCCGCCGAAACCCGCCTCGGCCCCCGCCGGCGCGCCGACGCTTCGGGTCAAGGATCTGAGCTGGGTGGGCCAGCTCAAGTCCATCAGCCTCGAGATCCGGCCGGGCGAGGTGATCGGCCTCGGCGGCCTCGACGGCCAGGGTCAGCGCGAGCTGCTGCTCGCCCTCTTCGGCGTGCTGGACGGCGTCACCGGCAAGGTGGAGCTCGCCGGCAAGCCGGCGTCGCTCCCCTCGCCGACATCGGCGAAATCCGGCAACACCGCCCTGGCGCTCATCCCCGAGGACCGCAAGACCGAGGGCCTGATGCTGTCGATGTCGGTGCGCGACAATCTCTCCTTCGCCGCGCTCGGACGGCTGTCGCCCTTCGGCCTCGTCGACCGTCATGCCGAGACGGCGGCGGTCAGCGAGATGATGGCGCTCCTCAAGATCCGCTGCGACGACACGAGCCAGCCGGTGGCCGCGCTCTCCGGCGGCAATCAGCAGAAAGTGGTCATCGGCAAATGGCTGATGACGCGGCCCCAGGTGATCCTGCTCAACGATCCCACCCGGGGCATCGACGTCGGGACCAAGCAGGAGATCTACCAGCTCCTGCGCCGGCTCGCCGATGCCGGCGCCGCGATCCTCTTCTATTCCACCGACTACGATGAGCTCATCGGCTGCTGCGACCGGGTGCTGGTGCTCTACGACGGCGCCATCGTCCGCGTTCTCGAAGGCCAGGACATCACCGAGCGCAACCTGGTGGCGGCCGCCTTCAACCTGCGCGAGCTCGACCGGGCGCCGCGGAGCGGCGGCGGTGACGCCGTGAGCGCGGACTGGCGTCATCGCCTGGCGGAGCAGCGCGGCGTACTGCTGGCGGCGGCGCTCTTCGTCGCGATGTTCACCCTCTACATCGCCAAGCATCCCGTCGGTCTCACCGCCAATGTCGCGAGCACCGCCGCCAACAAGGGCGTGCTGCTCGCCCTCGTGGCGATGGCGCAGACCATCCCGGTGCTGACCTCCGGCCTCGACCTTTCTGTCGGCATGGTGCTGGTGCTCACCAACTGCCTCGCCTCCAGCATCGTGGTGGGCTCGCCCGCCGAGATAACGCTGGGTACCCTCGCCGTTCTCGCCGTGGGAGTCCTCTGCGGCGCCGTCAACGGCGTGGTGGTCGTCTACGGGCGGATCCAGCCGATCATCGCCACCCTCGCCACCAGCTCGATCTATTACGGCGTGGCCCTGGCGATCCGGCCGGCGCCGGGCGGCGACGTCGCCACCGGCGTCGCCGATGCGCTGACGGGATCGCTGCCGGGCGGCATTCCCGCCTCGCTGCTGGTGCTGCTGGGCGTCGTGGTAGCGGTCTGGATCCCTTATCGCCGCTCGGTGCTGGGCCGCGCCGCCTATGCCATCGGCTCCTCGGAGCAGGCGGCCTTCATGTCCGGCGTGCCGGTCGCCCGGGCGAAGTTCCTGGCCTATGTGCTGGCGGGGCTGCTGTCGGCGATCGCCGGTCTGCTGCTGACCTGCATCACCTATTCCGGCGAGGCGTCGGCGGCGCTCGGCGGGACCTATACGCTGACCGCCATCGCCGCTGTCGTGGTGGGCGGCACCTCGCTCTTCGGCGGCTCCGGCGGCGCCATCGGCTCGATCTTCGGCGCCTTCGTGTTGCGCACCATCGGCGATCTCCTCTTCGTCTTCGACATGGACGCGCTGTGGCAGCCGCTCTTTCTGGGCGCGGTGCTGCTCGTCGCGATCAGCCTCGGATCCTTCCGCCTGCTCGGCGTGCGCAACCGCCTGGAGCTCTATCGATGAAGGCGGTTCGCGCGCTCCCCGCTGTTTCCGCGGCCAGGCGCGTCGATCCCGCCGTGCTGGCGGCCTTCGGCTGCATCGTGCTGCTGCTGCTGGGCGGCTCGCTCTACTCGCGGAATTTTCTCTCGCCGGAATATCTGCTGCAGCAGCTCAACGTCGCCGCCTTCCTCGGCGTCATCGCCTCCGGCGTGATGCTGGTAGTGCTGCTCGGCCACATCGATCTCTCGATCCCGTGGATCGTCACCATGGGCGGCATGATGTCGACGGCGGCGGCGGGCTGGGGCGAGGTGGGCGTCGCGCTGGCGATCCCCGTCGGCATCGCCTGCGGGGTCGCCGCCGGCGTCGTCAACGGCGTCGGCGTCGCGTACCTGCGCGTGCCCTCGATGATCTTCACCCTCGGCACCAACGCCATCGCCCAGGGACTGATGGTGATCCACACCAGCGGCTTCGCGCCGCAGGACCGCTCCACCGAGGCGATGCATGTGATCGCCGTCGACCGCACCGTCGCAGGGATTCCGAATGCGCTCTGGGTCTGGGCGGCGGTGGGCGGATTGGCGGTAGTGCTGCTGACCCGCACGCCCTTCGGCCGCTACGTCTATGCGATCGGCAACCGCGAGCGGGCCGCATATCTATCCGGCGTCAACACCCGCGCCGTCGTGGTGGGCTGCTTCGCCATCGCCGGCGGCTGCTCCGGCCTCGCCGGCGTGCTCCTCGCGGGATACTCGACCAAAGCCTACCAGGCCATGGGCGATCCCTATCTGCTGCCGGCGATCGCCGCGGTGGTGCTGGGCGGCACCAGCATCCTCGGCGGCCGCGGCACCTATCTCGGCACCGTCGCCGGCGTCATCCTGATCACGCTCCTGCAATCGATCCTCTCGGTCGTGCAGATGCCCGAGGCCGGCCGGCAGATCATCTACGGCGCCGTCATCATCGCGATGCTGCTGCTCTACGGCCGCCAGCGCCGGGAGACCTGAGGGCGGCAGCTTCCGGACGACGCCGACCGCCACATCATCATCGCGTCGGATGACCTTCAATCGCCGCAGCCGCCGGAGAATTATCGGGGTCGAGGCAGCGCTGGATATATCCATCCACCATCGGCGCCCAGAGCGTCCACATGCGCTGCAGCTCGGCAATCGGCGTCTCGGAGCAGTCGACACGCAGGTCGATGGGCGCGAACGGCACCTTGGGCCGCGCGACTTTCAAGGAAGCAGACCGGAGCGGGTAAGCCTCGCCGCCGGCATCGAGGCCCTGCTGCAGCGCCATCAGCAGCCGGTCCGCCAGCGGACTGTCGGGCTTGCGCTTGAAACCATCCAGCATCGCGCCAACCACCGTGTCGTTGGCGAGCCCGTTGCCGACGACGACCACGCCGCGCTCGATCCGCGCTCCCTTCGCGTCGGTGCATTTGGCGCCGGTGAACTCCACCGCGCGGCCCTCGAGATCCAGCACCGCGAGCTGTCGCCAGGCGGAATGCGGCGTCGATTCCACCATGCGCGAGAGCGTTTCCTGGGCGGATCGTCCCTCCTCCAGGCATTTCATGCCGAGAATACCCAGCCGCGGATCGGATCGGGCCTGGGACAGCACGATGCCGACGCCGGGCGCAACGAAGGGCGCGCGGCCGCCGGCCGCCATGCTGGAGGTCGCCAGCGCGCAGCCGAATTCCTGAGTTCGCGGGCATAGCCCGGCAATGGAGAAGGTCATTCGAGTTGTTCTCCCCAGCTGCGTTGAAGTCGCCTCATCATAGGCCGCGCTTTCCGATCTCTGCACGAAATTCATCGCGCGATTGAATGCGTGCGAGCTCGCGAGCATGCTCGTGCAGCGCCAAAATGGTATAGGAAGAAGCGGCAGGCGTGAGCCGCGCGGGGGTGTTGGCAGTGGATCGGAGAGCCAGAGGCGGGCGGCTCGTCCTGGAGAAGCTGGCGAAGCGCTACGGCGCCGCCGCCGTGGTGAACGCCATCGACCTCGACGTCGAGGCCGGCGAGTTCCTGACGCTGCTGGGACCGAGCGGCTCCGGAAAGACCACCACCCTGATGATGATCGCGGGTTTCACGCCGCCGAGCGGCGGCGCGATTTCGCTCAACGGCGTCTCGATCGCGGGACTGGCGCCGGAGCGGCGGAACATCGGCGTGGTGTTCCAGAACTACGCCCTCTTCCCGCACATGAACGTCTTCGACAACATCGCCTTTCCATTGCGGATGCGACGCCAGCCGCGCGCAGCGATCGAGGAGAAGGTTCTGGCGGCGCTGCAGCTGGTCCATCTCACGGGATTCGGCGAGCGGCTGCCCCGGCAGCTTTCGGGCGGCCAGCAGCAGCGCGTCGCCTTCGCCCGGGCGCTGGTCTTCGATCCCACATTGCTGCTGATGGACGAGCCGCTGGGCGCGCTCGACAAGAACCTGCGCGGGCAGATGCAGTTCGAGCTGAAGCGCCTCCACGCCGAGCTCGGCGTCACCATCATCTACGTCACTCACGACCAGGAGGAGGCGCTCACCATGTCCGATCGCGTCGCGCTCATGAACCAGGGCGCGATCGAGCAGCTCGGCAGCGCGGAAGAACTTTACGAGCGGCCCGTCAGCCGTTTCGTCGCTGAGTTCATCGGAGAGTCGAACATTATCGAAGGACGGATAGAGTCTCGCGGACCGGACAACCGTGCCTGGTTCGTCACGGTGCAGGGCGCCCGTCTTCCCGTCGCGGTCAACGGATCGAACCTGGGCACTGGCGAGCCAGGCATCCTGGTCGTGCGGCCGGAGAGTCTGTCCCTCGTTCCGCCGGACCAAACGAACGAGGGCTTTCACGCAAAGGTCGTCGACCTCGTCTATGTCGGCGATTTCATGCGCTATTTCGTCGAGGCCGATGGCGGGCTGCAACTCACGCTGAAGGTCCCGAATAGTCGCAACGGCTGGCGCGCCAAGGCAGGAGACGAAATCCGGCTCCGTCTCGATCCCGAGGATGCACGCCTCCTGCGCCGCTGATTTTTTTCCGTGGAGAAGCCGCAAGACTTAGCTGAATCGAACCGAGGAGGAAAACCATGAACAGACGCAAGTTTCTAGGAACCACCGCTGCCTTGGCGGCGATTGGTCCGTTCTTCCACGTCCGGCCGGCGCGCGCCGACAAGGGCGAGCTGGTGGTCGTGAGCTGGGGCGGCGACTACGATCAGGCGCTCCGGGATCTCGTGTTCCCCGCCTTCGAGAAGGCGACGGGATATACCGTGAAGCTCGACGCGCCGCCCGAGAACGCCAAAATCAAGGCCATGGTGCAAAGCGGCAACGCGAGCTGGGACGTCATCCTGACCGACATCCCCGCCGTCCTGACGCTGATGCAGGACAATCTGCTGGAGCCGCTCGACTACCCGGCGCTCGACAAGGCGAAGCTCGACAGGATTCCGAAGGAGCTCCAGCGCTCGCACGCGCTCGGCCAGCGTCTCTACTCCTTCAACATCGTCTACAACACCACCGCGCTGCCGAAGGCCAAACACCCGAAAAACTGGGCCGAAGTCTGGGACGACAAGGGCTTTCCAGGCGGCCGCACCTTCAACTTCCAGGGTGGCATCGAGCCCCAGCTCGAGGTGGCGCTGCTCGCCGACGGCGTTCCCATCAATCAGCTCTATCCGATCGATGTCGAGCGCGCGTGGAAGATGTACGACAAGCTGCGCCCGCAGGTCAGCAAGTGGTACACCTCCCACGCCCAGGCGATCCAGCTCATCAGCGCGGGCGAAGCGGCGGTCGGATGCACGATCGGACCGCGCGGCATCACCGCCAAGCGTGCCGGCGCGCCGATCGACGTCGAATACAACCAGGGCAAGCTCGCCTCCGACAACTGGTGCCTGGTGAAGGGTGTCCGCAACAAGAAGGTGGCGATGGAGTTCATCAACTTCGCGATCGACGGCAAGGCGCAGGCCGGGATCGCCCAGCGCGTGCCCTATGGTCCGAGCAATGGCGGCGCCTTCGAGTTTCTCTCCGCCGAGCAGGCCGCGGATCTCAACACCTCACCAGAGAACATCAAGGAGCAGTTTTGGCAGAACGTGGAGTGGTGGGCGACGCCGGGCCCCGACGGCAAGACGCCGCGTACGTCCCAGGCGGAACGGTTCGCGAAATGGATGGTGAACGGTTGATCGCTTCGGCCGGAGTGGCGGCGTGACGCCGCCATCGAGCGGCAAGCTGTGGCGCTCCCGGGAGGGCATGCTCGTCCTCCCGGCGCTCGCATTCTATCTCGTGATCTATCTCTATCCGCTGACGAAGCTCGGCTCCTGGAGCTTCTTCGATCCCGGCTTCACCCTGAAGTTCTATGGCGAGTTGCTGGGCGAGCCGGCGTATTTTCGGGCGCTCTCGAATACGCTTGAGATCAGCGTGCTCGTCACCGTCATCGCTCTTCTGCTGGGGTATCCGCTCGCCTACCTGATGGCAACGACGACGGCGCGGGCACGCAGCGTCCTGATGGCGCTGGTGCTGGTGCCGTTCTGGACCAGCATCCTCGTGCGCACCTTTGCCTGGATCGTCATTCTCGGCAACAACGGGATCGTCAACCGGACCCTCATCGACCTCGGCTTGATCGATCATCCGATGAAGTTGCTGTTCAACATGATCGGCGTCCAGGTCGGCATGGTTCACGTGCTGCTGCCGTTCATGATCTTTCCGCTCTATGGCGTGATGTCACGCATCGATCCCGCCGTCGTGCGCGTCGCGCGCAGCCTCGGCGCAACGCCCGCCCGTGCCTTCCTCCGCGTCTTCCTGCCGCTGAGCATGCCGGGAGTGGCGGCCGGTTGCGTGCTCGTATTCCTGCTGGCGATCGGCTTCTACGTCACTCCGGCCCTGCTCGGCGGGCCCGGCGAGATCACCCTCGCCACCATGATCGACATGATGATCAACACGCTCCTCAACTGGGGATTCGCCGCCACGCTCGGCATCGTCCTCCTGGTGGTGGTCGGCGTGATCTTCGTGACGTTCAGCGGACTCATGGGCCTCAATCGGATCGTCGGCACCGGCGGCGAGCACGCCCGATGACGGTCAACCGGACTCGGACGGGACGCGCGATGCTGTGGACATTCTGCGTGCTGCTGCTGGTCTTTCTCATCGCGCCGATCATCGTCATCGTCATCACCTCCTTCAACGACACGCCCTATCTCGAATTTCCGCCGCGCCGCCTGTCGCTGCGCTGGTATGCGAACTTCTTCTCGTCCGCGCATTGGTACGAGCCCGCGTTGCTCAGCCTGCAGGTGGCGGCCGTCACCATGATAAGCGCCACCCTGCTCGGAACCTCGGCGGCGATCGGCATCGTGCGCGGCCGGTTTCGCGCCAAGCGCAGCCTGGAGCTGTTTTTCGTCTCGCCGATGGTGGTTCCGATCGTCGTTCTCGCGCTCGGGTTCTATTTCCTCTTCTCCGGCTACCACCTTCTGGGAACGCCGCTGGCCCTCTACCTCGGCCACACCACGCTGGCGACACCGCTGGTGATCGTGATCGTAATGTCGGCGCTTCGGGTGAGCGATCCCTCCACGGAGCTCGCGGCGCGGAGTCTCGGCGCCAACTACTGGCGCGCGCTCTGGCATGTGACGATTCCCTCGATCAAGCCGGCGATCCTATCCGGCGCCGCCTTCGCGTTCCTGCTTTCGTTCGACGAGGTGGTCATTGCGATCTTCCTCGGCGGTCCCGATGCAACAACGCTGCCCAAGCGCATGTGGGAGACGATCCGCTTCGAGATCGACCCGACGCTGACCGCGATTTCCTCCCTCCTGACGCTCCTGGCGGTGCTCTTGCTTATCGGCGTCGTCGTTGCCGAGCGACGCCAGGCGGCAGACCGGTCGCCCTGAAGGCGTTGAGCGGCGCCAGACTTTTGGCAAGCGCCACAAGGACATGACGGCGTGCGCACCGCCGCCCTGCCGCCGCCGACATCTCGGCGGCGATCCCTCAGAAGGGTCAATTGCCAGCTCGGAAGTAAAGATTCGTCCCTCGACCGGAGCAGTCACACCCCACTTACTTTGCGGCCACCATTGATCCAAATCATCGCGCCGAGTGGGCGAAGGTGATTTTTCTACTCCAATCTCAGCGATTGGAGGGACGTGCGGTGCTTGCCGGAAAGAAAGCAGAGATTGACGAGAATGGATCCAAGTCAGCCGGTGGGCTGACCGGTCGGGAAAGGTCGTCGCTGGTGACCGGCAATGTCCGGGTGGCAGGTCGGCGGACAAGCGTCCGCCTGGAGCCAGAGATGTGGAGCGCGCTGAACGAGCTCCGCACCCGCGAGGGCACGTCGCTGCCAGCGCTGATAACCCGGATCGAGCGCAGCGGGCTCGCCTCCACTCTCACCGCCGCCATCCGCGTCTATCTCCTGCTCTATTTCAGGAACGCGGCGACCGAGGAAGGTCACCGCGCGGCCGGCCACGGCGTCCTGCAGCGGCGTTCCGTCGCACTATCCCAGGCGCAAGTCTGAGCCTGTCTCTCCGTGATGCGAGCCACGCGAACGTGCTGATTGTGAGCTCTGATCGCACGTCAGATAAAACGAACAAGCGCAAGTGACCTAGCCCCTACCTCCGTCACCGGCGACGGTGGCCCGCTTGGCGCGACGGCGGCATCCGGTGCATCATCGCGGTGGGTTCGCCGAGGCGGATGGGGTTGCGGATGGGCAGGTTGCTGGATGCGGAGGAGATCGCCGGCTTTCACCGGAACGGCTACGTGACCGGCGTGCCGGTGCTGCGGCCGGCGGAAGTCGCCGATCTCGTGGCCCGCATGGAGGCCTTCGAGGCCGAGCGGCCCCAGGACCTCGCCTGGGCCTTCGACATCAAGGCGAACCTGCTCTTCGACTGGGTCTACGAGCTCGGCCGCCATGCCCGCCTTCTCGACGCGGTCGAGGATCTGATCGGCCCCGACATCCTCATGACCAACGCCGTCTTCCGGAACAAGAACCCCGGCAGCGCCGTCGACTACGGCTGGCATCAGGATTCCGCGCGGATCGAGGTGACGCCGTTCTTCGTCATCGCCTATGTGGCGCTCTCCGACGCGCAGGCGGACAACGGCTGCCTCCGGGTCATTCCGGGCACCCACGACCGCGTGCGGCCCTTCACGGTGACCGAGGCGCCAGGGCAGCTCAGGCGGCTGGTGGCGCGGGTGAAGGACGTCGACGAGAGCGCGGCGGTCGACCTTCATCTCAAGCCGGGCGAAGTCGCAATCTTCCACAGCAATGCCGTGCACGGCTCGGCGCCGAACCGGTCGAGCCGCCGCCGCATGGCGGTCCTCTACGATTACACGCCGGCGGGCGCGCGGCAGAATCTGGGGCGCGGCTCCGGCCAGCTCGTGCGCGGCACCGACCGCTGGCAGCATTTCGGCGCCGAGCCGGTGCCCGAGCCCGGCCTCACCGAGCGCAACGTGCTGGCACGCCGCGCCATCCTCAATGCCTATCCCGAGAACGTCCTGATGGGCCCGCGCCTTCCCGGCGTCCCCGTCACTTTTCCGGACCGGCCGAGCTGACCAGTATCGCGCTCAACCCTCGATGGCGTAGTGCGCGTCGCGCGGCGTCTCGTCGGCACCGTTGATCGGGCTCATGTCCTGCGGACAGGCGGAGAACACCACGACCAGATCCATATCGGCGCGCAGCTTGACGTAGTCGCCGGCACGGGAGACCGGCGGCAGGCGGCTGATGGAATGGTCGGGGTTCACGGGGATATTCATGAAGAGGTTGAGCGGCCCCGGCGTGAAGGCGATCTTCAAGCCCTTCTCCCCCAGCGCCTCGTGCAGATTGTCGGAGCAGTTCCGGTGGTACTCGCGACATCCCTGCTCCTGGTAGATGTAGTTGTTGCAGGCACAGAGCAACGTGTCATGGATGCCTGGAGAGGTGTCCGCGGCGACCGTCAGCATCGGGCGGCGCCGGTCCGAGACGTAGCTGTCGCCCAGATCGAGCATGATCTTGCTGTTGAAGGAGCGCGAGTGCTCCATCGACATGAACTCGCGCACATCGGCCCGGCTGAAGGCCCAGGTGTCGAGCACCTGGCTGCCGTAGGTGTTGATGACCTTGATCACCTGACCCTTGGCGAGCGTGACCGCAGTGCCGTGGCGGGCGGAAATGACGTGGAGAGTACGGGCGTCGAGACCGGTCATGGCTGCCTCTCCCTGGGCCGAATTGGGCGGGCCGGCACGCGCCTCGGGCGAGCCGGCAGGACGCCCATCTTCTCCGAGATCACGGGCGCCGGCAAATTCTGCCGGGCCTGCGCCGGCGGCGCCAGATCTTGCCGGCCGGCCGACCCGGACAACCTCGCAAAAGCCCGCAAAATGCGGGTTTTCCGGCTGGCACGGGGCTTGCTCCAGTCCCCTGCGGCCCACCGACAAGGGCCGGGCTCATTGGCGGGGAATACCCCATGCTGTCGAACACGCAGACGCGAAATCGCCCATCCGAGATGGGAGACCCGCTGCAGGAGCGCCAGCTTCTCGACCTGCTGCGCCGCCTGGCGAAGCACCGTCACGGGCGCCGCGCGATCCACATCCATCTCTCGCAGCTCCGCGCCTACAGCCTGCGCGGCGAGCAGGTCCGCATCGCCGTCCACTTCTTCGAATCCCTCGTCATCCATATCGGCGGCGCGCTCTTCGCGTTGGGCAACTCCGATCTCGTCTTCGTCTGGAAGAGCGCCAAGGTCGACGCCATCGACGAGGCGGTGACCCGCCTGCGCACCCTCTTCAGCGAGGATCCCCTCGCCCAGGGCGACGAGGAGCACCAGCGGAGCCGCTTCTGCTCCTGGTACGACCTGGAGACGCGCTACCACGACCTCCTCAGCGTGGCGGAGCGCCTGCACGACGCCGAGCTGAAGCGCACGCGCCGCCTGGCCGCCCTCACCGAGACCGCCCGCAAGGCGCAGCAGCCGCTCGCCAAGCTGCAGCCGGTCAGCGCCGACCGCATGTGCCAGCTCGTCGACCGCATCGCTCATGCCGACCTCTCGAGCATGATGCGGCGCCAGCCGATCTGCGCGATCACCCGGAACGAAGCGCCCAAGGTCATGTTCCGCGAGCTCTACATCTCGATCGAGGATCTTCGCGACAGCGTGATGCCCGGCCACGATATCGCCGGCGATCGCTGGCTGTTCCAGCATCTCACCAAGACGCTGGACGACCGCATGCTGCAGCTCCTGATCAAGAACGACGACAGCCAGATCTCGAAGGCGTTCAGCGTCAACTTCAACGTCAACACGCTGCTCTCCGAGCGCTTCGTGGACTTCGACCGACGCCTGCGCGCGGCGACCCGCTGCACCGTGATCTTCGAGCTGCAGGTGCTGGACATCCTGTCCGACCTCCGCGCCTACTATTTCGCCCGCGACTTCGTGCGCGAGCGCGGCTATCGCATCTGCCTCGACGGCGTCACCGACATGATGCTCCCCTCGCTCGATCTCGACCGCTTCGGCGTCGATTTCCTCAAGCTGATGTGGAGCGAGGAGACGCTGGGCAATGCCAGGCCGGAGCGCTTGGCGGAATTGCGCGAGACGGTGCAGCGGCTGGGCCGCGCCCGCACCATCCTCGCCCGCTGCGACAGCCCCGACGCCATCGGCATCGGCCAGTCCCTCGGCATCAACCTGTTCCAGGGCCGCTATATCGACGATCTGCCCGGCGTCTACGACAGCGGCTTCGCCGCCGTCCGCAAGCTTGCATTGCGCTCCGCCGCCGAGGCCGCGGCGAACGCCGCCGAGCGCGCGCGTCAGCGGGATCTCCGCCACGCGGCGGTTGCCTGAGGCGCTGCCGCCTCAGGTCGCCGCGAGCGAGCGGTGGCTGCCGGCGAACGCCGGCGCGATCTCGGCCATGAACTTCGCCATCTGATCCCGCACGAGAGCGTCGGGCTTGTTGCCGACGTTGAAATAGAGGATCACCTCCTCGATCCCCGCCGCCTCGACGCGCTTCAGCGTCATCGACGATGACCGCGGGCGGGCCGATCAGGATGGATTTCTCCGACAGATCCTCCTTCCGCATCCCCTTCAGGATGTCCACGATCCGCATGAAGTACTGCATCGTGGGCGGCACCTTGGCGGGGTCCGAGGGAAACGCCGGCAGCACGCAGTTGCGGAAGTAGCTCATCAGCGTCTCGCGCCCGTAGTCCATCTCCGCCGGCGTCTCGGCGATGTGGATGAAGTAGCTGCACATCGCTTTTTTCGGCGCATGGCCGTGCCTGGCGCACTCCACGCGATAGGCCTCCACTGCCCGCCCCAGGTCGCCGAAGGTCATGGCGGCGGCGAAGGGCGCGAACAGGATCCCGAGCCCCCGCCGTCCCGCGATCTCCAGGCTGGCGCGGGAGAAGCAGGCGATGAAGAACGGGATCGGGCGCTGCAGCGGCCGCGGCGTGATCGCCATGTCCCTGATGTCGTAGAAGCGCCCCTTGAAGGACCAGGGCTTCTCCTCGTTCCAGGCCCTGAGAATGACCTCGATGCCCTCGGAGAACACCTCGAGGGACTGCATGAAATCGGCGCCGAAGGGCTCGTATTCGCGCCGGTCGTAGCCGCGGCCGGCGGCGAAGTCGACGCGGCCGCCGCTGACGAGATCGAGGGTGGCCCATTGCTCGGCGACGCGAAGCGGATGATGCAGCGGCAGCACCGAGACCGCGGGTGCGAGGCGGACGCGCTTCGTCACCGGGGCGATGCTGGCGAGCAGCATCTCCGGCGAGGAGTTGACCCCGAGCGAATTGAAGTGATGCTCGCCGATCCAGACCGAGTGCATGCCCAGCTGGTCGGCGAGGATCGCCTGCTCGCGGATCTCCAGAATGAATTGCTCGGCGGTACGAGGGTTGCCGGGGTAGTGATTGTCGCTCAGCGTGAAGTAGCCGAATTCCATGATCTGGCGCGCCTCCCCGGAACATTTTCCGCCGAAGCGGAGGCGAACGCCAGCGCGGCGCCGGGCTCAGCGCTCCTGCACGCCGCGGGTCACCATGGCGCCAAACAGCATCAGCACCCCGAGCACGAAGGCCGCCTTGTAGAGCTGCTCGTCCAGCACGAACGATACCACCTGCTGGGCCCCGATCATCTGGAACACCCCCAGCGAGCCGAAATCGACGCCGAGATAATGCATGAGGAAGGCACCGGTGCGCGTCGGCGCCCAGGTACCACCTCTGAATTGCTCGAGGAAGGTGAGGCCGAGCGAGACGATGCTGCCGAAGAGGCTGAGCACGCCGCCAGCGAGGAAGAAGAGCGAGAGCCCACGCATCGATCCCTCCGCGTCACGCCATGAAGCCGGAGCGAGGTTGCCCGGCGGCCAGCTTGCCTGACAACCGTGCACGCTTCACCTAGAAGAATCGCGGTTTTGTGGGAAATTCAACTCTTGAGTTTACCATGCGACGGTCGCTTTTCCCGCCACAGCACGGGCGCCCGACGCGAGCCGCCGGGCGCCGTCATGCCGCATCAGCGGTAGTACCCGCCGCGATAGTAGTCGTCCCGGTCGTGCCAATAGTAGCCGTCGTGGCGGTAGTAACCCGGGCCGGGATAAGGCGCGACCACGCAGCCGGCGAGGCCGGCGACGACGACGACTGCCGCGAGGACCGCGGCGACGCGGCCGGCGCGCGATCGACGTGTGGTCGAATTTCCGATCGTCATGGCGGTCTCCTGGACGTAAGGCCCGCTGCGGCACCGCATTGGGCAGGGCGGAATCGGCCGCCCCCGCTGGAGAGCGCGTAAGGCGCCCTCGTGGACCACAACGATCCACGAAATGCATCTGTTCCGTATTATTTTTATTTCGCTATATCAATACGATATGGACGTAACTCGTGGCAAATTAGGGGCTGACTAACCCGAACGGGCGCGGCTTGGGAATTTGCGGAAGCGGAAGACTCCGGAGGAGTCGAGCCGGCATTGCGTGGCCGCGCTGCCCTCAACCCCACCGCGCGCTCACGTTCTCCATGCGCCCATTTTCCGGGCAAAAGGGCCGAGTGCCCGCATAGGCGAAGCCCGAACAAGCCCCTAACCTGCTCAATCCTAGTGCACGGCAACACGGTAAAAATCATTCATTCTTAGTTAGTTGACTTGGCGCATGTTGTGCCGCAGCATCCGGCAACCCAGATAATGCCGTGCAGTCATTGGAGGAACGCCGCAGCGACCGAGAGCGCGGGGCGCTTTCGTGTGGAGGCATAGAACATGCGGCAGGCGGAACAGGCATTCGAGGAAGTGGACGAGCCTCGTGGAGAGCTCGCCACGCGCACGCTGGCGATGCCGGCGGACACCAATCCCACCGGCGACATCTTCGGCGGCTGGATCATGGCGCTGATGGATACCGCCGCGCTGATGACGGCGACCCGGCATGGCAGAGGCCGGGTGGTCACGGTCGCGGTGTCGAAGATCGCCTTCCTCGAGCCGGTGAAGGTGGGCGACGCCGTCTGCTGCTACACCGACCTCGCGCGCATCGGACGGACGTCGATCACCCTCGCGGTGGAGGTCTGGGTGTTGCGCCAGGGCCAGGGCGAGCGCGTCAAGGTCACCGAGGCGGAATTCACCTTCGTCGCCGTCGACGATGTCGGCCGCCCGCGCCCGATCACCGACGGCTGACCCCCTCAATCGCCGGGGCGATAGAGCATGATGCGAACCCGGCGGTTGCGCGGATTGCGCACCTGGTCCTTGGTCGGCACCTCCGGCTCGCGCTTGCCGCGGCCCTCCGTGGTGATGAGATCGGCGGCGATGCCTTCGCGCAGGAGTTCGTCGCGCACGGCGTCGGCGCGGCGCTGCGAGAGACGATCGGCCCCCTCGGACGTGCCGGCGCTGTCGGCATAGCCGATCACCTTCACATGGGAGAGGCTTTTTTTCTCCTGCGCGCGACGGATCGCCACCGCGGCATCGGCGATCACCGGACGCGCCAGCGTCGAGAGCCTCGCGCTCGCGAAATCGAAATAGACGACGAAACTGTTCGGCGGCGTTGCCGGCTGCTGCGCCAGCGCCGCCCCGGCGAGCAGCCCCATCAGCACCACTCCCGCTCCCACCCTGCCGGCAAAGCGCCGCAGGCCCGCGATCCCCAAGCTCATGCTGTTCCCCTCGGTTGCGGCAGGAGCATCCCAAGACTGCGGCGCGGGATCAACACCTCAAAGCCGGCGCCATGCCACCTCCGGCTGCCCCTTCCGAACTAGCCGCCGGCGAGCAGCGCGCGGGCGACCGCGTCCCATTCCGCCTCGAGTGACGTCACGGCGACCGGCTTGCCGGCGCGGCGGTACCAATAGGCGGCGTTGGCGGCATCGCCTTCCTTGCGGTGGAGATAGGCGTGCACCCAGGCGCCGGCGGGGCCCTCGTCGGCCTGGGCGCATTCATGGGCCGCGCTCCAGTCACCCTTGGCATCCCACCAGAGCGCGCAGACCGCGTCGCTCAGTTCCTCCGGCGGTTCCTTTTGCGCCAGGGATCCGCGAAACGTCTCGAAATCCATGCCGTCCCTCCGGAAGCTGGGAGCATCGATGTCAACCATCTTAGCGGGCCCGCGGAGAATCGAAAACCCGGGCGCCCCGGCGGTTATCGCCGATGCGGCCGAACCAGCGGCCCGGGCAGGGCGCACTCCGCCTCCGCCGTCAGCCGCGCCTCATTGCGATAGAGAAAGAGGGCGACGGCGCCGATCACGGCAATAGCCGCGACGCCGAGCACGATGCCGATCGGCCCCATCACGCGGTGCGCGCCGCGGCCGAGCGCATAGGCGCCGCCGCCGTAGCAGAACACCCAGAGCGTGCCGCCTGCCGCGTTGAAGATGGCGAAGCGCGGCCACGGCATTCGGTTGGCGCCGGCGACGAAGCCCGAGAGGGCACGCAGCAAGGCGATGAAGCGCGCGCAGAACACCACGGCGGCGCCGCGGCGCAGGAAGAGATACTGCCCGAGCTTGATCCGGCTTTCCGTCAACCGGATGTAGTGGCCGAACCGCAGCAGCAGGCGATATCCCAGCCAGCGTCCGAGACAATATCCAATGTTGTCGCCGACGATCGCGCCCAGCGCGGCGGCGGCGAGCACGAATTTGATGTCGAGACCGCGCCCGTTGCCCGCGAGGATCGCCGCCAGGATCAGCGTCGCCTCGCCCGGCAGCGGGATGCCCATCCCTTCCACCGCCACCATGCCGGCGATGACGACATAGCCGTAGGTGGCGAGGAGATGCGCGATGTCGCCGTGTGGAAACGGAATCATGGGTGAGCCGCGTCTTCGCCCCTGTATTTCTTGCCGGCGGTATGTTTGAGTGAGAGCGCTCGACCGACGCGTTCTCCTACCACTTTCAAGACCTCGACGCCGTCCTTTTCACCCGCGCTCACATACTCCTCATCCCGCCGCGGCGGCAGCGCCGCGCTTCCCCACTCGAGCGAACGAGACGCCCCTTCATGGCCGCCAAGAAAAGCCCCCCTGCCCGCGAGACCTGGCCCGACGAGATCTATGACGTGCTCGCCCGTGAGCAGGTCCGCCAGGTCGTCTATGTCCCCGATGCCGGCCACGCGCGCCTCATCGACCGCTGCGCCGCCAATTCCAAAATGAAGACCGTGGTCCTCACCACCGAGGAGGAAGGCATCGGCGTGCTCGCCGGCGCCTGGCTCGGCGGCGATCGCGGCGCGCTCCTGATGCAGAGCAGCGGTGTCGGCAACTGCATCAACATGCTGTCGCTTGCCACCGTCTGCCGCTTCCCGCTGCTGATGCTGGTGACCATGCGCGGCGAGTGGGGCGAGTTCAATCCCTGGCAGATCCCCATGGGCAAGGGCACGCCCGTCATCTTCGAGGAGGCGGGCGTGCTGACCTTCCGCATCGAGGAAGCAGCATCCGCCGCCGAGACCGTGGAAGCCGCCGCGCGCATCGCCTTCAACGGCGACCGCGCCGCCGCCGTGCTGATCTCCCAGCGCGTCATCGGCACCAAATCCTTCAAGTGAGATCATCCGCCATGGCCAAGATCGAGAAGCCCGCAAAGCCCGCCGCCCCCACCCTCGAGCGCCGCGCCGTCATCAAAACCCTGGTGAAGGGCCGCAAGGACATGCTCGTGGTGTCGGGGCTGGGCTCGACCACCTACGATCTCGCAGCCGCCGGCGACGATCCCCGCAATTTCTATCTCTGGGGCGCCATGGGCGCGGCGGCGCTGATCGGCCTCGGCCTCGCGCTCGCCCAGCCGAAGCGCCGCGTGCTGGTGGTCACCGGCGACGGCGAGATGCTGATGGGGCTGGGCGGCCTCGCCACCATCGCGGTGCAGCAGCCGAAGAACCTGGCGGTGGTCGTCATCGACAACGAGCGTTATGCCGAGACCGGCCTGCAGATGACCCACACGGCGCATGGCGTCGACCTGCCGGCGATCGCAACGGCGGCCGGATTCAAGACCGTGCAGCTCGTGCGCGACGCCGCCGGGCTCAAATCCTTGCTGCCGCTCCTCCACAAGGTGCCGGGACCGGTCTTCGCCACCATCAAGGTGACGCCGGACCGACCGCCCTTCGTGCTGCCGTCCCGGGACGGCGTCTATCTCAAGAACCGCTTCCGCCAGGCGGTGCTGGGCGCGGCCTAGTGGTTCATCCGACGTTTGGCGCCCCGCCAAACGTCGGTTTCAAACCACCAGATCAATATTTTGTGGGCCGATTCAGCTGACGGATGAGAACCATCCGTCAGCATCGGACCACTAGCATCTTCCCGGCGGTGGCGGTCCAGGCACGGGCTTGCACTTCCCGCGCCAGCACAACACCTTGTGAGAGTTGACGCCCGCCCTCGGACAGGAGATCGCGATGAAACGGCTCATGCTGGCTGCAGGCCTCGGCGTCGCGCTCGGTCTCGCGTCCCTCGCGGCGAATGCCCAGGGTTCGGCGCAGATGGGCGATCTCAATACCGGCCGCTCCTTCGCGCTGCAGACCTGCACGCCCTGCCACGTGGTCTCGCCGCGCCAGCTGGCGCCGCCGCGCTTTGCCGTAGCGCCCAGCTTTCAGTCGATTGCCGATCTCCCGAGCACGACGTCGCTCTCGCTCCAGACCTTCCTGGTGACGCCGCACCCGACGATGCCGAACCTGGTGCTGTCGGCGGACGAGGTCGGCAACGTCGTCGCCTATATCCTGAGCCTCAAGAAGAAACCCTGAGCATTTTCCGCCGAAGTGGCCGCCGGTTCGGCGCAGAAAATGCGACAAAGTCAAAGTACGCGAACCGCCCCTACAGCACCTCGAAGACGTCGTAGACCGGACCCTCGGGCGGACGGCGGCCGACGCCGACGGCGACGATGCCGTTGAGCCAGGCATATTTCGGCGCCGCGGTCTCGAACAGGGCGATGGTGCGGAAATAATATTCCGAGGGATCGACCGCCTCGCCACGGTTCAGACGCTCGATCACCGCCGCCGGTCCATGGCGGTAGCCCTGATAGCTCATGCCGATGAGCGCGCCGTCGTCGGTCCGAAGCGTCACCCGCACATTGAGCTGCAGCGAGCCGTCGGGCCGCGCCAGGATCCAGTCGGAGCCGCCCTCCTCCACCACCTTGCCGCGGAGCTTCGGTCCCTCGAAAGTGCCGCCGGTCACCGCCACGATGCGGCGATCGCCGAGCGGCGTCTTTCCCAGCATCAGCGGCGGCGCCGCGGACATCTTGAGGGTGAATAGCAGCGTTGTGCGGACGTCGCTCATCTCGGGTTTCCTCCGGCATCGTCGCGGCCCCGCGGCCGCTCGTTGCCGCCAGTGGAGCACGGTCGCGACATCGGTGCCAGAGGGTCGGAGCTCAGCCGCGCTGGGAGGATTTCGGGATCGGCGGCAGGGGCGGATGCGTGGGACGCGTCGTGGAGGCGCCCGCCGGCGCCGGCGCGCCGAGAAAGCCGAGGGGACCGGGATCGGCATAATCCGGGAACACGCTCGCGAGCTGTACCGGCCGCGCCGCATGCGCCGTCAGCGCCTCGCTCAGCACCTGGCGATAATCGGTGGCGACCGCGAGATCGACGCCCTCGTCGAGCTGATCGGGCCCGAGGCCCGGCCAGCGGCCGTAGAAGCGTCCGCCCCTCACCTTGCCGCCCAGCACCGCCATCACGCCGGCGCGGCCGTGGTCGGTGCCGTTGCTCTTGTTGGAGCGCAGGCGCCGGCCGAACTCGCTCACGGTCACTACCACGAGGCGATCGTGATAGCGCGCCATGTCGGCGTAGAAGGCCGAGATCCCCGCCGACAGCCGCTCGACGCAGTTGCGGAAGCGCCCGGGCTGGTTCTCGTGGGTGTCCCAACCGCCGATATCGGCGGTGGCGACCTGCAGGCCGATCTCCATCTTGGCGATCGCGGCGATGGTCTTGAGCGCCCGGCCGAGGTCGCCGCCGGGCTCGTAGGCGACGCCATGCTCGGGCGCATAGGCGACGGGATGATTCTGAGGATCGCGCGGGATGCGCGCGTCGATAAGCATCATCGCGCCGAGGGCGGCGCGGCCGGCAGCGCCGGCGGCACCGGGCGCACCGCGATAGAGCCGGTCGAGGGCGGCGGCCACCGGCGGCCCGCCCGGCGCGCCGAAGCCGCCGCCGAGATCGGGCACCGCGAGGCCGCCGGCAGATCCCAGGAAATCCCCGCTCATGCCGCCGGCGGCGCAGATGCCGGTGCCGGGCGCGGTGGCGCCGATGAGCTGCTGATAGCGCGCGAGCCAGCCGGAGCTGCTGTGGGCGAGCGCGGCGCCGCCGGCGACGCCGCGCTCGATCATGTCGGTGGCGACGAAGTGGCTGCGCGTCGCGTCGGTGAGGCCGGCCGCATGCACGAAGGCGAGATGACCGTCCTTGTAGAGCTCGGCGAGCCCCGCCGCCGAGGGATGCAGACGGAAGTCGATGCGCGGATCGGGCCCATGCGCCAGCGCATGGCCGGCATCGGGCCCATCCGCGCCGACGCGGAGATCGGAGTTCCGCGCCTCGATGAAAGTCGGATCGTTGGCGGGCGAGACGAAGTTGAGGCCGTCGCAGCCGCCGCGGACATGCACGATGACGAGAAGCCCGCGCTCGCTGCCGTCGGCAGCGAAAGCGAGCCGGCCAAGACCCGGTATCGCGTAGGCACCCGCTGCGATGAGTGCGCCTTCCAGGACCTGTCGCCGGCTGAATTGCATGGGCGCGCTCCTCAGACGCTCTGGAAGGCCGGCGTCATCGCCGCCACCGCGGCGAGCCGGGCCGCGCGCTTGGCAAACTCCGGCGTCGCGGGATTGGCAAGCGGCTGGTCGGCGGGCCAACCGAGCCCTGCCAGCATGGCGTCCACGGTTTGCGCCGGCGCCCAGCCCTGGAAGCCCGCGAGGAATTGCGCCGCAACCGCCCGCGCCGTCACCTGCCCACCTGCGGGATAGATCACCGGCAGCGCGCCGGTGCCCCACCAGTTCTCGGCGAGACCCAGCACCAGCGCCCAGCGGTGCCGCATGCTGTTGGCGCCGAGGAAATACACGTTGTCGTCCGGCAGGCCCGTAGGCGGCGGCCAGCCGAAGAGCCGCTGTCCGCCGCTCGCGAGTTCGTTCCAGAGGCCTTCGGTCGGCATGAGATCGATGCCGGTCGCCCGCGCGAAAGCGGCGGCGAGCGCCAGCGGACGGCGCACCTTGCCGCCGGCGGCTTGCGCGAATTCCGGTGACAGCAGGATCATCCGCACCACCCGCGCGATCTGATCCGGCGCGCGGCGCGACTTGGTCCAGGTCGCGATCGCCGCGGCGACGACGCTCTCCGGCGGCGTGTCGCCGATGAAGCGGCGGCACAGCTTGGTGCAAATGAAACGCGCGGTGGCGGGATGCTCGGCGACGAGATCGAGGACGCGGCGTCCATCCGCCATCGCCGGAGAGAATTCCTTGAACTCGTGCGCGAGCACGCGCTTCTGGTAGCCGTCGTGCCAAAACTCCACATAGGCGAAGCGGCCGGTCGCCGGCAGCTTGCGCCGGCCGTCGATGCCGGAGCCGTCCTCCACCGTCCAGCCGGTGAAGGCGCGGGCGGATTCATAGACGTCTTCGTCGATGTAGCCTTGCGGTGCGCCCTTGAGAGCGCCGGGTACCTCGCGCCAGCGGTCGTAGCGGTCGTTGAGATAGGCGTCGCGGCCGAGGGTGTGCAGCTCGAAGAGCTCGCGGCCGTAATTCTCGTTGGCCGCGCCGGCGCGCGACGAGCGGTTCGAGAGGTAATAGAGCATGGCGGTGCTGGTGGCGACCGCCTCCAGAAATACCCGGAAGTTGCCGAGCGCGTGAGGTCGGATCACCTCGCGGTCGTAGGCCGGCAACGCGACGGAGACCTCATCGCCGCTGAAGGCATCGACATTGAAATGATCGTGCCAGAAGCTTACCAGCACCTCGCGAAGCTGCCAGCGGCTATGCACGGCGCGGAGAATCGTGGCGGCGGTCACTTCCTCCCGCGGCCGTCGGCGCTCGGCGCCATCCATGTCGCCGCGCTGGACGATGAGTGGCCAAGCCGCCTCGACGGGCTTGCCGAGATAGGCGAGCGGCCGCATCTCGTCGACCCCTGGCCATTTGGGATTTGCGTTGTATTTGATGCGGAGCCGCAGCCGCTCTAGCCGCTGGTGCACCGCCGCGTCTTGGTCCTCTCGGGGCTTGAGCTGCTCGTCGACCCAGGCGGCGAAACCACGCCCCGCGACATCGTCGATGTCGTCAGCACGGGCGCCATATCCGGCGCGGCCCAGCGCGGAAATGATCCATTCGGGACTCAACCGGCCGGGCATCGGGACATTCCTCGACTGCTTACCTCACCAATTACATATGTGAACGGGCGGGCCGGCCATCCCCTTCCCCGGGCATTTAGGGCTTTTCGTCGGGATCGACCACCCTGAGCAGCACCGGCCAGTAGTTGCGCCCGAAGCCCTGCCGGCTCGCCGCCGTGAGGCGGCGCTCTGCCACCTCGGCCCCCGCGGGCTCGACGCCGGTCTCGCGGGCGAGGCTGAGAGCGTAGGCGAGATCCTTGAGCGCGTAGTCGGTGCCGAAGGCGTCCTCGGGAAAGCGCCGCGGCAGCATCGCCTTCATGCCGTGATTGCGGAGCGCGAAGCTGTCGGACGAGCCCTTGGCGAGCGTGTCGAACAGCAGCGCCTCGGCGACGCCGGAGCGGCGGCCGATGGCAAGCGCCTCGGCGAGCGCGGAGCCAATCTCGAACAGCACCATGTTGTTGAGGATTTTCACCACCTGGCCGCAGCCGACCGGACCACAATGAGTAATTTCGCTGCCGAGATGATCGAGAAAGGGCCGGATGCGAGCGAAGGTATCCGTCGAGCTGCCGACCATGATGCTGAGGGTGCCGTTCCGCGCGGCCTCCCGGGTGCGCGCGACCGGCGCGTCGGCGTAGTCGAGGCCATCAGCCGAGCATCGCGCGGCCAGCTCCCGCGTCAGCGCCACCGGCGAAGTGCTGCAGTCGACCACAGTCTTGGCGCGCCGCTTGGACGCGGCGCGGATCGCCTCGCAGATTTCCTCTACTTCGCGTCCGCTCGGCAGCGACAGGAGGATCAGATCCGCCTGCTCCGCCACTTCCGCGGCCGAGCTGCAGGCGGTGACGCCGGCGGCGGCCAGGCGCTGCAGCGGCATATGGTGGAGATCGGTGGCGTAAACCGGGAGCCTGCTCTTGCGCGCGAGGTTCGCGCACATCGGCTCCCCCATCACGCCGAGGCCGATGAAGCCCAGGGTCTCGATGGCGCTCATGACGTCCCCCTTCGGAAAAAGCTCAATGCTGCGCGCGGATGCGCTCCAGCACCGGCAGGATATAGGTTCGGAACTGCGCGGGATTCTCGCTCATCGGGAAGTGGCCGAGCTCTTTCATTACCACGACCTCGACGCCGGAAATCTGTTGCGCGGTGCGCCGCGTATCCTCCGGCGCGCAGGAGAAATCATATTCGCCGGTGAGCAGGTAGAGCGGGCAGCGCTTGACATCGATCGACCCCACCTTGTCGCGGAGATCGCCATCGACGCGATAGAAGTGGAGGTCGCCCTTGAAGATGCCGGGGCCGCCCTGGAGATACATCCAGAGCGTCTCCCAGCGCGACACGTCCGGACTTTGAGGCGCCATCAGTCCCGAGACCAGCGCGGCGGAGATCTCGCCATGGACGTCGGGCCGATAGAGCCACTCGGTGTCGTACCAGGGCGTCTGGAAATCCGCCGCCTCCAGGCCGATGAGGGCGCGGAACGTCGCCGCGTGCTCGATCGCGAGGTGCAGGACGATGCGGCCGCCGATCGAGCAGCCGAGCACCGCCGGCTTCACGAGATCGAGGGCGTCGCAGAATCCGAGGATCGCCTCGGTGTAGGACTGCGTCGTGAGGCGATACTCCTCGCCCTCCCAGCCGTCGGGCGGCGTCGACTTGCCGTGCCAGGGCATGTCGAAGGCGAGGACGCGGTAATGATCGGTGATCGCGGCATCGGTCATGAGATGGCGGAACTGCCGCCCGTCGGCGCCGGCGGTATGCAGACACACCAGAGGAATGCCGCTGCCGGCCTCCTCGAAGTAGAGGCGATGGGCGCGGCCGCCCAAGGTCACGTGCACATAGCGGCCGGTGATGGGATCGAGAGCTGCGGCCATGGCTCAGCGCTCTCCCGCGAGCCGTCGCGGCGTCGCCAGCACATCCTTGAAGTAGAAGAGGTTCGCCATCAGCGGATGAATGTCGCCCTCGATGGTGACGAGGCCACGCTTGGCGAGAGCGAAGAGATCATGGTGATAGGGCGGCGGCATCTTCTCCCAGTGCCGGCGCCAGGCCTCGGCGCTGCCACGCACGGCAAAGCGCCAGGGGCGCATCAGCAGCGGCCCGCGCTCGCAGGCAACAATGCGCCCCTTCGCGATGCCGAGGTAATAGGGAACCGGACCGAGGGAGACCAGGAGATCGGTGCTGAGGAAGCGCCCGCGATGGAGGAGCCAGGGATCGCCGTTCACCAGCTCCGGCACGCGCTCGAACCGGCGGAGCAGATCGGCCTCCGGCATTTCCGTCACCTCGGCGCTCGCGCTCATACCGTCCTCCCTATTTTCTCGAGTGTACTACCTCCGCAGGAACCAGAGCAGGAAGCTCAGCACCAAGCTCAGCAGCACCGATGTCGCGAGGGGAATGTAGAGGCGGAAGCTGCCGCGCTCGATCGCGATGTCGCCGGGCAGGCGGCCGAGACCGATCTTCTGGATGAAGGGCCAGAGCAATCCGCAGACCAGCAGGATGAGGCCGAGGAAGATGAGGAAGCGGCTCACGCCTGCGGCAGCCGCGGCGTCTTCATGAATTGGCTGCGGTCGGCGGATTTGATCGCCGCCAGCCGCGGCCGGTCGTCCCGCGCGAGCGTCAAGGGCACCTCGGTGCCCGCGGGACCCAGCGCCCAGACCTGGCGGTAGAGGCCGGAGAGGCTGGTCACCTCGCTGTCGCCGACGGTGAGGATGACGTCGCCCTTGCGGATGCCGACCTGCTGTGCGGGTCCACGCGGCGACAATCCCACCACGACCACATGGCCGTCGGTCTCGGCGGCATAGATGCCAAGCCAGGGCCGCGCCGGACGGCGCACGCGACCGTAGGTCAGGAGCTCGTCCATGATCACCTTCAGGAGATCGATGGGCACGATCATGTTGAGGTCCTGGGCCGGACCGCCATCGACGGATTCCTGGACGAAGAGCGAGCCGATGCCAGCAAGCGTCCCGTCACGGGCGATGAGCGCGGTGCCGCCCCAGTTCGGATGCGCCGGCGCGGTGAAGATCGCCTCGTCGAGCAGATATTCCCAATAGCCCGCGAACTCGCGGCGTGCCACCACCTGCGCCGCGATCGCGCGCCGCCGTCCGCCAGCGCCGGCAACGATCACGGGCTCGCCCACCGGCACCTCTGCGGCGCTTCCCAATGGCAGCGCCGGCACGCTCAGGCGCCCGAGCGCCTGGATCAGGCCGAAGCCGGTCTCGTAGTCATAGGCCAACGCATGGCCGGCAACGGCGCGGCCATCGCTGCTATAGAGCCAGATCGTCTCCGCCTCGCTCATGAGATAGCCGATGGTGATCGCGAGACCGCTCTCGCGGATCAGCACGGCGTTGCCCGCGCGCTCCGTGCCGAGGGTCCCGGCGGAGAACGCGTCCTGGGGCACCGTCGCCTCCAGGCGCAGCACCGAGGCGAGCGCGTTGTCGAGGTCGAAGCTGTAATCCTGCGGCCGCGGCCGTGCCTCGGCGGGGATTTCCCAATCGGTCTTTTCAGGCATCGGTCCGATTCTTCACGGGCACGCGCGCCCTGGCAAGGCTTTCGCGCGCAACGGGTTCACTTTATCGCGTTATGAATGAGATATTCGCCAAAATCCGCGGGTTTCAACTTGAGCGCCGCAAGTTCCGCGGCGCCCGCCAGCGCCTGGGAGACCAGGATGTGATTCTCCACCTGGGCGGGCAGCACCTTGAAGATCCCGGTGGTGCCTCTGAGCCGGGGATAGAGGTTGGGATCGATCATCTTCTGCTTACCCGCCAGGCGCCCGATCACGTCGGCCTCGGTCAGCCCTTCCACCGTCTCCTTCTTCACCACGGTCCAATCGGTCTCGCCGGCCCAGCCCGCGGCCACGATCGCCTTCAGCTCCGCGGGTTCGGCGACGCCAACCTTGTAGACGTGCTTGCTGAGCCCGACGTCGGAGGCCCATTTCCCGAGCTTGCTGCTGCGCGCGACGAAGATCACGGACATGCATTTACCTCCGGCGCGACGAGCAACGGGCGACGCTGCCGAATCAATGCAGCAGCCAGTGGCGGAAGGCGGCGTTCACCGACTTTGGCTTCTCCAGGGTGGAGAGATGGCCGCAGTCCTCGATCACCACGAGCTTCGCGCCGGGGATCAGGCTGGCGATCTCCTCGTGCGAGCGTCAGCGGCGTCAGCGCGTCCTGGCGGCCGCAGAGCACCAGCGAGGGGCAGCGGATGCGCCGGAGATCCTCGCGGCCGTCGGGCCGCGCCATGATCGCCTTCTGCTGGCGCAGGAAGCCGTCCTTCCCGATGTGCTCCGCCATGCCGAGGATGATCTCGGTGAGCGGCCCGTCCTCGGTGCGGGCGGGATGCACCAGGAGCGGCAGCAGCCGCGGCGTCACCCCCTTGAACTCGCCCTTCTCCGAGAGCTCGATGAGGCCGCGCCGGCGCGCGGTCTGCTCCGGCGTGTCGGCGCGGGCGTTGGTGTCGAGGAGCGCCAGGCGCAGTACGCGCTCCGGCGCCTGGCGCATGATCTCCTGGGCGACATAGCCGCCCATGGAAAGCCCGGCCAGCGCGAACTCCGGCGGCGCCGCGGCAAGCGCCCGGCGGGCCATGGCGGCGGCCGAATCATCCTGGCCGAGGTCGGCGACGACGGGATCGGCGATATCGGCCAGACCCTCCACTTGCGGGCGCCAGAGCGCCTCGTCGCAGAGCAGGCCGGGGAGCAGGAAAAGCGGGATTTTCTGAGGCATGGCTTGATCTTGGCGCCAAAGGGCCGGCCGCCTCAAGTGCTTCTTCCGAGACCCCTGGCCGGACGCCACGCCGCCAGCCCCGCTCGGGGCGCATGGAAGCCGTCGCTATTTTGTCTCGGAAATAAATTGACAATTAACTCCCGTGCCCCAATTAAAGGGCAACCCTAAGAAGGAAAATCCGTTTATGGCAGGCAGTTACCGCCGATGAGTTTTGCCGACCTCGGCCTTTCGCCCGAAGTTCTTCAAGCCGTGCGCGACGCCGGCTACGAGACCCCGACCCCGATCCAAGAGCAGGCAATCCCGTACATTCTGATGGGCCGCGACGTCCTGGGCTGCGCCCAGACCGGCACCGGCAAGACCGCCGGCTTCACGCTTCCCATGATCGACATCCTGGCCGCGGACGTGCGCGCGCGCGCATGCCGCGCTCGCTCATCATCGAGCCGACCCGCGAGCTGGCGGCGCAGGTGTCGCAGGCCTTCGAGACCTACGGCAAGCACCACAAGCTCAGCATGGCGCTGCTGATCGGCGGCGAGAGCTTCACCGACCAGGAGAAGAAGCTCGACCGCGGCGTCGACGTGCTGATCGCCACGCCCGGCCGCCTCATCGACCTCTACGAGCGCGGCAAGATCCTGCTGTCCGACGTCAAGATCCTGGTGATCGACGAGGCCGACCGCATGCTCGACATGGGCTTCATCCCCGATGTCGAGCGCATCGTCAGCCTGATCCCGAAGATCCGGCAGACGCTGTTCTTCTCCGCCACCATGCCGCCGGAGATCCGGCGCCTCGCCGACGCCTTCCTGATGAACCCGAAGGAGATCTCGCGTGGCGCCGCCCGCCTCGCCCGCCGAGACGGTGGCGCAGCACCTGCTCGTGGTCGATCCCGTCGACAAGCGCGAGACGCTCCGGCGCCTCATCCGCCATGAGGACGTCAAGAACGCGTTGATCTTCTGCAACCGCAAGCGCGACGTCGACATCCTCAACCGCTCGCTGGTGAAGCACGGCTTCGACTCCGCGGCGCTGCACGGCGACATGCCGCAGTCGAAGCGCACCGAGACGCTGGAGCGCTTCAAGAACGGCGAGATCCGCCTCCTGGTCGCGAGCGACGTCGCGGCCCGCGGCCTCGACGTCCAGGGCCTGTCCCATGTCTTCAATTTCGACGTGCCGCATCATGCCGAGGACTACGTCCATCGCATCGGCCGCACCGGCCGCGCCGGGCAAGCCCGGCCGTGCCTTCACGCTCGCGACGCCGGAGGACGGCAAGGCCGTCGCCGCCATCGAGGCGCTGATCCGCAAGGCGATCCCGCGCGAGAAGCTGGGCGATATGCCGGCACAGGAGCTGAGCCTCGAGGAAGGCGACAGCCGCCGGCGCGGCGGCCGTGGTGGACGTGGCGGACGCGGACGCGAGGGCCGCGGCGGCGAGCGCGAGCAGCGCGCGCCCCGCAGCGAGCGGCCGCGCGAGCATGCGCCCCGCCGCGAGGAACATCGCGCGCAGCCCGAGATCCGCGAGCCCGCGGCGCCACGCCTCGCCGCCTCCCGGCCCGTGCGCCGGAGGACGGCGTGCACGACGAGACCAAGGTGATGCCGCTGCCGCTCGCGGTCGATCGCGAAGGTGCCGGCCGGCACCGCGAGCGCGACCATGACAACGGCCGCGACCAGCGGGTGGTGGGCTTCGGCGATCATCTGCCGGCGTTCCTGCGGCGGCCTGTTCGGGTCGCCGGCGCCTGAGTAGAATGGGCTCCGGAAGCATCAGGAGCGGAGCCCATGAAGACCCTCTTCGTCATGGTGAAGTGCGAGCTCGGCAAGGCCTATAAGGTCGCCGACGAAGCCGTGCTGAGCATGGAGCAGGTATCGGAGGTCTATTCGACCTCCGGCCAATACGACCTCCTGATGAAGTGCTATCTCCCCGACGACGCCGACATCGGCCACTTCGTGGTGGAGAAGCTGCAGACGCTGCCGGGCGTGAAGGACACCTTCACCATCACCGCCTACAAGGCCTTCACCGAGGACAAGTCGCTGTAGCCCGCGCGCGTCGCAATGCCGGCGCAGCGAGTCGCAGCGCGGGCGCTTGTCCCCTCGCCCGCGCCGGCGTAAAGGAAGCCTGACCTTCCGGCCGCGCCCATCAGACGCCTCTGCTGGATACCCTGGGCTGGCCCGAGAACTTCCTCGCCGCAGCGGGAGCATCACGATGAAGGGCAGCGACATCAGGACTCAGCACATCCGCTGGAGCGTCGACGGTCGCGTCGGCACCGTCACCCTTGACCGGCCCGAGCGCAAGAATCCCCTCACCTTCGAGAGCTATGGCGAGCTGCGCGAGCTGTTTCGCCTGCTGACCTATGTCGAGGACGTGAAGGCGGTGGTGCTGACCGGCGCCGGCGAGGACTTCTGCTCCGGCGCCGATATGCACGAGGTGATCGGAGCGCTGACCCAGCAGAGCGTCGGCGGCATGATGGAGTTCACCCGCATGACCGGCGAGGTTGTGCGGGCGATGCGGCTCTGCCCGCAGCCGATCATCGCGGCCGTCGATGGCGTTTGCGCCGGCGCTGGCGCCACCCTCGCCATGGCCGCGGACCTCCGTTTCGGCACCGCGCGCAGCAAGGTGGCCTTCCTCTTCGTCCATGTCGGGCTCGCCGGCTGCGACATGGGCGCCTGCGCGCTGCTGCCGCGCATCGTCGGCGAGGGCCGCGCGGCGGAGCTTCTCTATACCGGCCGTGCGCTCGCCGGCGAGGAGGCGGAGCGCTGGGGCTTCTTCAACCGCCTTTGCGAGCCGGACGCCGTGCAGAGCGCCGCCGCCGAGATGGCCGAGATGCTGGCCCAGGGGCCGAGCTTCGCCCACGCGCTCACCAAGCGGATGCTGCATGTGGAGCGGAGCATGGGACTGGAGCAGGCGCTCGAGGCGGAGGCCCAGGCCCAGGTCGTCGCCATGCAGAGCCAGGACTTCCGCCGCGCCTACGACGCCTTCGCCCAGAAACGCCCGCCGGTGTTCGAGGGCACCTGAGACCGGTGGTTCAAGGATATCGTTACACCATGATTTCTAACTGAGATATCATCTTAGTAGTGCATGATTTTTCTATTTAGAATTAGACCATTGATCCACGATTCTTATCTTATGTATTATATGAAGAGTGACCCGGAACAGATCTCGATGTTCGCGATAGGTTCGTGCGCCGCCACGATGGTCGCGCCCGCCCTTTCACGGATGAAGCGAGAGCCCTTTCAATACCTTGTCGGCCAGCTTTCGATCGGTGTGGAAGGCCATGCCGGCGAGCTTCAGATCCTCCTTCGCCGAGGCTTTGACCGCCGCGCGATTGTCGATGTCGTTGCCAGTGGCGAAGAGCGCCTCGGTGAAGATCGCGAGCTTCACCTTCTGCTCCATCGCCCGCTCATAGGCCACGCGCACCGCCTGGGCGGGGCCGGCGAATACCAGAACCGGCTGCCGGAACATCGGGAGATAGTAGTTTTCCGAGCCGTCGATGTAGTTCTCGCCAACGGTCTCGCTCTGGCGCGCGGCGATGCCGCTGACCATGAAGGCGGTCATGTTCAGCTTCTGCCAGACCGGAAGATCCTCGCGCAGGACGACGGCGATCTTGGTGTCGAATCGCATGGGGGCGGCTCCCGTTTGCATTGCCAGGCATCGAGCCTAGATTGGCGGGGAGCGGTTTGATTGTACCGCCGTGCTCTGCCCCAGCCGGGACGCCTGATGGGACCACCGCGCCAGGAATGGACCGACTACCGGATCGCCGGGGATCGCGGCATCGAGCTGCTGCACGCCCATTACGTCCACCACGCCTACGAGCGCCATGCGCACGACAGCTACGCGCTCGGCGTCACCGAGACTGGCGTGCAGAGCTTCACCTATCGTGGCGCCTATCACGCCAGCGCCGCCGGCACGGCGCTGGCTCTGCTGCCCGGGGAGGTGCATGACGGCCACGCCGGCGCGCCTGACGGATTCACCTATCGCATGCTCTACATCGAGCCCGATGCCATCGCGGACGCGCTCGCCGATGCCATGGAGCGTCCGGCCGCGCTTCCCTTCGTGCCGCAGCCGCTGATGCACGACCGCGTCCTGGCGCGGCTGATCCGGCAACTCCACCAGTCGCTGGCGGCACCGGAATCGGCGCTGGAGCGCGATGCCCTCTTTCAGGAGACCGTGCTGGCCTTTGCTCGTCACGCCGACGGACCCTATCGCCTGCCCAGCGTTCCCGCCGCCCGGCCGGCGCTGGAGCGCGTGCGCGACTTCCTGCACGGAAACGCCGCGGTCGATGTCTCGGCGGACGACCTGGCCCGCGTTGCCGGCATGAGCCGATTTCACGTGAGCCGGCAGTTCCGCCGCGCCTATGGCATGGCGCCCCACGCCTATCTTCTCAAGCTCCGGCTGGCGGAGGCGCGGCGTCTGATTGCCGCCGGCGAGCCCATGGCGTCCGCCGCGGCCGGCGCCGGCTTCGTCGACCAGAGCCATCTCAGCAAGCGCTTCAAGGGCGCCTTCGGCATCACCCCCGGCCAATACGCCCGCGCGGTACGCGGCGCGGTCACTCGACGGTGACGCCACCCTGGCGATCGATGTGGCAGTCGACATCCACCGCCGAATTGCCCCAGGTCACCAGCAAGGGAATGACGATATTGCCATAGGCGTCGCGGTACGCGGGATCCTGGCGCTGGACGATGAAGCCGAGGGCGCGGGCGCGGGCCATGCAGGCATCGACGGAGGTCGCGGGCGCCGCCGGCGCCGCTGCGGGCGCAGGGGCGGTCGGCGCCTGCTGCGCTTCGGCGCAGCTTGCCAATGCCAGAAGCGCGGCAAGCGACGGCAAGACAAGCCGCATGGAAAGCCCTCTTCCCCGGCTGAACCTCTCGAACGGCCAATCTGGCCCGCGCTGCCCGGGAAGGCAATGACCGCGCTCCCGCCGAATTGCCTTGAGCGGCCGCGGCCGCACCGCTAACCATCGGCGGCTGCCGCGGAGAGCACGGCGGCCGAGATGAGCAAGCACCGGGAGCCATAGGGAATTGAGATGAGCACGGAGCCGCGGATCGTGATCGTGGGCGCCGGCCATGCCGGAGGCCGCGCCGCCGAGGCGCTGCGCGGCGCCGGCTTCAAAGGCGAGGTCCTGCTGATCGGCGAGGAGCGGCATCCGCCCTATGAGCGGCCGCCGCTCTCCAAGGAGCTGCTCGCCGGCACCATCGAGATCGAGAAGATCTACGTCCGTCCTCTCGCCTGGTATGGCGAGAACGGCATCGCGCTCCGCCTGGGGACGCGGGTGGCCGAGATCGACCGCGGCGCCCGACGTCTGCGCCTCGAGAGCGGCGGCAGCGAGCCCTATGATCTCCTCCTGCTCACGACCGGCGCGCGGCCACGCAAGCTTCGCGGCCCCGGCGCCGAGAGCCCGCATGTGCTCTACATCCGCGATATCGACCACGCGCTGGCGCTCCGCCCGCGGCTTGGGCCGGGCGCGCGCATCGCGGTGATCGGCGCCGGATTCATCGGCCTCGAGGCGGCGGCGATCGCCCGCAAGAGCGGCGCCGCCGTCACCGTCATCGAGATGGCGGCGCAGCCCCTGGGCCGGGTCGCGGCGCCGGAGATCGGCGCCTGGTTCGCCGATCTCCACCGCGAGCACGGCGTCGATCTCAAGACCGGAACCGGCGTCACCGCGATCGAGGAGAACGGGCACGGGCTGCGGATCGTCACCAGCGACGGCGGCGCCGTCGAGGCCGACCTGGCGCTGGCCGGCATCGGCGCCCAGCCCAACACCGAGCTCGCGCAAGCCGCCGGCCTCGCGGTGGAGGACGGCATCGTCGTCGACGAGTTCGGCCGCAGCTCCGATCCCGCGATCTTCGCCGCCGGCGACGTGACGCGGCACTTCAACCCGATCCTCGGCCGGCGCATTCGCCTCGAGGCCTGGCAGAACGCCCAGAACCAGGCGATCGCCGTGGCCAAGGTGATGGCGGGCGGAACCCAGCCCTTCGCCGAGGTGCCGTGGTTCTGGACCGACCAGTACGACGTCAACCTGCAGATCGCGGGCGCGCCGGAGAAATGGGAGGCGCTAGTCCGGCGCGCCGGCGCGAACCCGCGCGCCTTCACCCTCTTCTACCTGCAGGACGGCCGCGTCGTCGCCGCCAACACCATCAACAACGCCCGCGACATGCGCTTCGCCAAGATGCTGATCGAGAGCGGCCGAGTGGTGGAACCCCGAGCGCCTCGCCGATCCCGCCCAGAAGCTGCAGGATCTCGTGCGGTAAATGGCCACGCGGCAAGCGCTTGCCAAAGACGGAAGCGCCGGCAAATATCCCACCCTCGCACCATCAGCGGAGAAACTCAGCGTGAATGAACGGATGATGTGGGCCGGCGCGGCCCAGGGAATGATCTGATGGCCGATACCGGAAACTGGGTCACCGTGGCCTCGCGCTCGGCCCTCGGAGAGGGCGATATCACCGGCGTCGCGGTCGGCGAGACGCAGATCGCGCTCTACAATCTCGGCGGCGAGATCTACGCCACCGACAACATCTGCAGCCACGCCTTTGCGCTGCTCTCCGACGGCTGGCTCGACGGCGAGGTGATCGAGTGCCCGCTGCATGCCGGTCGCTTCGAGGTCAAGACCGGCAAGGGCCTTGGCCCGCCGATCCCCTGCGACATCAAGACCTTTCCGGTGCGGATCGTCGGCGACGACGTGCAGGTGCAGGTCGGCGGCTGAGCGACACGGCACAGGAGATCGCCGCATCGAGTACTCAGTGTCCTCAGAACATGCGTCGCACAGGCGTCCTGCGTCCTTCGAGACGCGCGCTGATGCGCGCTCCTCAGGATGAGGTAAATAGGTGATGGCATTAAGAAAAGCCCTCATCCTGAGGAGGCCGCGCAAGCGGTCGTCTCGAAGGACGCACGGCAGCTAATCCGGCGTTCTTTTAAACGGAACCTGGCACATCTAGCCGCTGTCCGAGAAAGCTCGCGACCCCATGCCCGATCACGCCCCGCGTCCGGACGCCACCGGCACCGCCCGCCCGCCGAGCGGCTGGCACTTCGCCGCGCTCTATGATTCCGCCTACCCGCTCCTGGTCCTGGCCGTGCTGTTCTGGGCCGGGAATTTCATCGTCGGCCGCGCGGTGCGCGACGAGGTACCGCCGGTGGCGCTTGCTTTCGGGCGCTGGTTCGGTGGCTTCCTCGTCGTGATGATCGTCGCGCGCCGTCATCTGCTGCGCGATCTGCCGGCGCTGCTGGCCGTCTGGCCGCGCATTCTCCTGCTCTCCGCCGTCGGCATCGCCGCCTTCAACACCTTCGTCTACCTCGGCCTGCGCTCCACCACCGCCATCAACGCGCTGCTGGAGCAGTCGGTGATGCCGGTGGTGATCCTGCTCTACTCCTATCTGCTGTTTCGCGAGCGCGTGAGCGCGGCCCAGCTCGCGGGCGTGCTGATCTCGCTGGCGGGCGTCGTCGTCATCGTCACCCGCGGCGATCCCCTCGCGGTCTTTCATATTCCGCTCAATGTGGGCGACGCCTGGGTGCTGGCGGCGGTCGCGGCCTATGCCGGCTACACGGCGCTGCTGCGCCTGCGGCCGACGGTGCATCCCACCAGCTTTCTCGCCACGACATTCCTGCTGGGATCGCTGATGATCCTGCCGTTCGCGGTCTGGGAGGAGCTCGCCGGCAACGTGCTGCGCTTCACCACGCCGACCTTCCTCGCCATCGGCTACGTCGCCGTCTTTCCCTCGGTGCTGGCCTACTTCTGCTACAACCGCGCGGTCGATCTCATCGGCGCCAACCGGGCCGGGCAGTTCATGCACCTGATGCCGGTGTTCGGCAGCGTGCTGGCGATCCTGCTGCTCGGCGAGGAATTTCGCCTCTTCCACGCAGGCGGCGCGCTGCTGATCTTCGCCGGCATCGTGCTGGCGATGCGGCGCCGCCCGTGAACCTTGTATAATAAAGCTAATCAGGCATTGAATTGTTGCGAGCCGTCATTGGGGCGCGGAGCTTGGACGACGGCTGGAGATCGTTGCTGCTTGAAGGTGGCGGCCGCAGTAGACGATGCCCCTAGTGCCGCACCGGTGCGACCCGAAAGAGACCTGGTCATTAAACCGTCACCGGCCCAAGCTTGATCAGAAGAGCTGTCTGACTGGCGGACGTCGAAACGGAGGATCGATGGCTGACGCAGACGGGGCGCCGGCACCGGCGGTCGAGCACGGCCGCACGGCGGGACCCGACGCCGCGACGCCGGCACGACCTGCGGCACTGGGCGACGGCATGACGTGCCTGGAACAGGTCATCGAGGCGATACCGATCGCCATGGTGGCGGTCTCCCCGGACGACATCATCCGTACGCTGAACGGAGCGGCGGAGCGAATGTTTGGATTCTCCCGCGCGGAGCTGACGGGCCGACCCGCGGAAGACCTTCTGCCTGAGCGTCATCGCACCATGCTCAGTCAGCTACACAGCCCGACCTGGTCCGAGCTCGCGAAGCGCGGCGGCGAGCTCTTCGGGTTGCGCAAGGACGGGACAGAATTTCCCATCGAGATCACGTTGCACCCGATCGAGATCGGATCGGCGCCCGCCGTCCTCTGCTCGATCCTGGACCTGTCGGCACGCCGGCAGTCGGAAGAGGCCGCGCGCCAATCCGAGGCATTGTTCGCGGCGGTCTTTCGCGCCAGCCCGAACATGATCAGCCTGACCACCATGGCGGAGGGCCGCTACGTCGACGTGAACGAGAGCTTCCTGCGGATCTGGGGACGTCAGCGATCGGACGTGATCGGGCGCACCTCGAAAGAGATCGGATTCTGGGACGACCAAACGGTGCGTGGCCGGATGCTCAAAGATCTGCGCCGAGACGGCTTCGTGCGCGGCCTCGAGACGAAGATACGGACGAGCAGCGGCGCGCTTCGGGATTTCATTTACTCGATTGATGTAATTCCCCACGAAAATCAAAAGCTGTTGCTCAGGTATCGGCCATGACGTCACCGACCTGCGTGCCACCGAAGCGCAGCTTCGCCACGCACAAAGGCTCGAGGCGATTGGCAAATTGACCGGGGGCGTGGCGCACGACTTCAACAACCTCCTCGCCATCATCCATGGCAACCTCGAGCTGCTGGACGAAGACATCGCCGAGAGCTCGCCGCTCAAGCAACTGGTCCAAGATGCGCTGAGAGCGGCCAAGCGCGGGGCGAGCCTCACGCACCAGCTGCTTGCCTATTCGCGGCAACAACCACTCTCGCCCGACATCGTCAAAATCGGCGATCTCCTCCTCGAGATGAGCGAGCTGCTGGAGAGAACGCTGGGCGAAACCATCACCATCCGAAGCGATATCGACACGGATCTGTGGCCGGCGCGGATTGATCCCAACCAACTCGCGAACACCATATTGAACCTCGCGGTGAATGCGCGAGACGCGATGCCGGAAGGCGGCAAGCTGACGATAGAGGCAAGCAACACGATCCTCGACCGGGAATACGCGGACCGGAATGCGGAGGTGCTGCCGGGACCTTATGTCCTCGTGGCGCTGACCGACACGGGCACTGGAATGTCGAAGCAAGTCCTGGATCGCGCGCTCGAGCCCTACTTCACGACCAAGGAGATTGGGCAGGGCAGCGGGCTCGGCCTCAGCATGGTCTACGGTTTCGCCAAGCAGTCCGGCGGCCATCTCAAGATCTACAGCGAGCCTGGCCGGGGCACGACGGTCAGGCTCTACCTCCCCAAGGCAGAGAGCGACATCAAGGAGCCTGTCCAACCGCGCGAGCAAGTCTCGATTCCGGCAAAGCCCGGCAGCGAGACGGTTCTCGTCGTCGAAGACGAACCGATGGTGCGCGCGCTCGCGATCCGGATCCTCGCCGGGCTCGGCTATCGGACGTTCGAAGCGCAGGACGGGCCGACGGCCGTTTCCGTACTGGACACAGCCGGGCCGATCGACCTGCTGCTCACCGATGTAGTTCTGCCCAGAGGAATGAGCGGTCCGCAGCTCGCGCGCCAGGCTCAGGCTCGGCACCCCGGCCTCCAGGTGCTGTACATGTCCGGCTATACGCGGAACGCGATCATTCACAACGGTGTACTGGATCAGGGGGTGCACCTGCTGACGAAGCCGTTCCTCAAGCAGGAGCTCGCACTCGCCGTACGCAACTGTCTCGACCGAGGGAGAAAAACATGACGGCAAAGCGCCTGCTCGTGATCGACGACGAGGCTGATTTCGGCACCTTCGTTGGTCGCGTGGCGCGCGGGCTCGGGTTCGAGGTCACGCTGACCCGGCGCGCGGCCGAATTCCAGGAAGCCTATCGGCAGTTCGTTCCGACCCACATCCTGGTCGACGTCGTCATGCCCGACAGTGATGGGATCGAGATCATCGGCTGGCTCGCGGCGATGGGCTGCGAAGGACGCATCTTCATCATTTCCGGCCACGATTCCCGGTATGTGAAAGCGGCCAAGGAAATCGGCGCCTCGCAGGGGCTACGCTCGCTTGTGACGCTGCAAAAGCCGGTTTCCCTGGCCGACCTCAGGGACGCGCTCGATGGGCATGAGGCAAAAGCCGACGATCTGCTCGACGATTGAAGGAATGACCCGTAGGCGGTCGAGAAGCGCGCGGTCGCGCTGGCTTCCTGCCATCGCTCTGCTGCTCTTCTGGGAGCTATGTGCGACGCCCTGCCGCGCCGACGATGTTCCCTTGCGAATCGGCGTGCTCGACGACATGTCCGGGCCCTATGCCGCGGTCCAAGGACCGGGCGACGTGCTCGCCGCCCAAATGGCGGCGGAGGATTTCGGCGGCAAGGTCCTGGGACGGCCGATCGAGATCCTGCAAGGCGATCACCAGAACAAGATCGACGTCGGCGTGGCCATCGCCAGACATTGGTTCGACGTTGAGAAAGTCGATGTCGTCGTCGGATTCGGTCATTCGGGGGTCGCCCTTGCCGTCCAGGCGATCGCCCGCGAGAAGAACAAAATTAGCATCGTGACCTCGGCGGGAACTGCCCAACTCACCGGCACGGACTGCTCGCCGAACGGTTTCCATTGGGTCTTCGACACCTATGCCCTGGCCAAGGCAACCGTGAAAGCGGTCATGGCACAGGGCGGCAACAGCTGGTTCTTCGTGACGGCCGATTATGCTTTCGGCCATGCCATGGTGGAGCAGGCAACGAAGATGATCGTCGACCGCGGCGGGCGCGTCCTCGGCGAGGTGCGGCATCCGATCGGAACGCTCGATTTTTCTTCCTTCATCCTGCAGGCGCAGGCCTCAGGGGCCAAGGTCATCGGCCTTGCCAATGCCGGGGCGGACTTCGTCAATAGCATGAAGAGCGCCGCCGAATTTGGCGTCGTCGCCAAGGGGCAGATCGTGGCCGGTACCGTCGTGTTCCTCGCGGATGTGCATGCAATCGGCCTGCCGATCGCCCAGGGCCTCGTATTCACCGAGGCCTTCTACTGGGATCAGAACGACAGGACGCGGGCGTTTTCGCGACGCTTCGCGCAGCGCCACGGCACACCGCCCACCTCGCTCCATGCCGGCGCCTACAGTGCGACACTGCACTATCTGAAGGCTGTCGCAGCGGCGAGCAGCGATGAGACCGGCGCGGTCCTGGCCAAGATGCGCGAGCTTCCGATCAACGACTTCATGACCGAGCGCGGATGGATCCGCCAAGACGGCCGCGTGATGCGGACCATGTACCTCATGCAGGCGAAGAAGCCGCAGGAGGCGAAGGGCGAATGGGACCTGCTGAAGGTCGTGGCCACCATCCCGGCCAACGATGCCTTCCGCCCTCTGGCCGAGGGCAACTGCCCGCTTGTTCGCTAATGCCCTCGATGCCGAGAATACCACAAACCAAAGAATCTAGCGCTGCTCGCTGGCGAGGCGCAGACCGAGGGCGATCAGCACCACGCCGGTGACGCCCTCGACCATGCGGCGGATGCGCGGCCGGCGCAGAGCATCACCCGCAAGATTGATGGCGGCAGCATAGGCCGCAAGCCAGGTCAGCGTCATCGCCGAGAACAGCAAGCCGAGCGCCATGAGACCGGCGAAGGACGCGTCGCCACCGCCGGGCGCGAATTGCGGCAGCAGGCTGGTGAAGAACGCGGCCATCTTGGGATTGCCGAGATCGTTGATGACGCCCTGCCGGAACGCCACCAGCGGCGCGAGCCGCACCGCGGGCGCGCCACCGACGGCACCAGCGACCTTGAGCCCGCCTGGACGAAACGCCTGCCACAGCGTCTGCACGCCGAGAACGATCAGATAGGCGGCCCCCAGGAACTTGATCGCGACAAAGACCGGCTCCGACGCCACGATGAGAGCCACCACGCCGGCGCTGGTGGCGAGCGCCCAGATCGCCTGCCCCACGGAGACGCCGAGCGCCGTGCAGATGCCGGCGCGTCGTCCGCCGACCAGCGTATTGCGCACGGTCAGCGCGGTATCCGGCCCCGGCGTCACGATCACCAGGACGGAGATGCCGAGAAATGCCCAGAGGTGTGCTGACATGGCCGCGAGTGTCGCGTAGGCGCCGCGGCGCGGTCAAGCGGCTGACCGCTCGAGCTAGGTGATGGCGCGCCGCGCGCCCTGCAGATAGACGGTGAGCGCCAGCAGGATGTCGACGTCCTTGCCGTTCCGCGCCAGCGGCACCAGCAGCCGCTCGACCTGCATGAAGTCCTTCGAGACGTGATAGGGCGGCGGGCCCTTGAGGTAGCCGGGCTCGCCACGCTCCACCGACTTCACGTATTGCGCATAGGAAACCGACGACACGAACTGCGGATGCACCTCGTCGATCCAGCGCCCGGTGAAATCCCGCTCCATGGCGTTCACCTGCTCCGTGCCCAGCAGCCGGTAGCGAAAGCGCAGAGGATTGCGGTGGACGTCCATCATCCAGATCCAGCGCAGCAGCGGAACCATATCGCAGGGATCGATATGCTGACGGCCCGGCAGCCCGCCGCCGGGCGGGTGCACCGAGCGCCAATAGTCGTAGAGCCGACGCAGGCGCGGATCCGCATCCGCCGGAAGTACCGTCGCGAGCACGGTGTTGGGCGCGCTCACAGGTGGGCTCGTCTGTTGCGAATTCAGGGAGATCACGGGGCTACGACTTTTTGGTTGCGCATACTAGCTTGGGTTGTAATTCCTAAAGGAAGCGTTAAGCAAGCGGGACGCACCGTGGAGCGAAGCCTCGGCGCCGCCCTGCCGTCCGAGAGCCGCATGGCTCGACACCTAGCCAAGCCGCGCGGGCCAGATTAGAAGTGCTGAACACGTCGAGAAGCACCTGAAAACGGGCGGAATTATGGGCGAATTCGGCTTTGGCCAACCGGTCCGGCGCAAGGAGGACCCGCGCTTTCTCATGGGGCGCGGACACTTCATCGATGACCGTCGCGAGCCCGGCGAAGTTTACGCCCATCTCGTGCGCTCGCCGCACGCCCACGCCCGTATTCTCGCAATCGACGTAGCAGCGTCGCGGCAGGCACCGGGCGTGCTCGGCGTCTTCACCGGCGAGGATCTCGCCGCCGACGGCGTCGGCGGCATCCCCTGCGAGTTCAACCCGCTGACCCTCGGCGTCTCCGGCGTCCGCGACTGCCCCGTCGCGCGGCCGGAGTTTCCGGCGCTCGCCCGCGAGCGGGTGCGCTATGTCGGCGAGCCCGTGGTGCTGGTGGTGGCGGAGAGCCGCGACCTCGCCAAGGACGCCGCCGAGCTGGTCATGATCGACTACGATCCGCTGCCGGCAACGATCGGCACCACGGCGGCACTCGCGCCGGACGCGCCGCAAATCTGGGACTTGGCGCCGCGCAACACCTCTTTCGTCTGGGAAGGCGGCGACCGGCCCGGCACCGAGGCGGGCTTTGCCCGCGCGGCCCGCGTGGCGCGCCTCGAGGTGGTCAACAACCGCGTCGTGATCGCGGCGATGGAAACGCGCGGCGCCCTCGGCCTCCACGATCCCGCCAGCGGACGGCTGACGCTCCACACCGTGACGCAGATGCCGCACGGGCTGAAGCATGATCTCGCCCATGCGGTGTTCCACCTGCCCGACGACCGGATCCGCGTCGTCGTCGGCGACGTCGGCGGCGGCTTCGGTGCCAAGAACTCGCTCTATGCGGAGCATGTGCTGGTGCTGTGGGCGGCGCGCAAGCTCGGCCGTCCCGTCAAGTGGATGGGCGAGCGCAGCGAGGCGTTCCTCGGCGACTACATGGGCCGCGACAACGTGAGCCTCGGCGAGCTCGCCTTCGACGCCGAGGGCCGCATCCTGGCGTTCCGCGTCACCACGACAGCCAATCTCGGCGCCTATCTGGCGCCCGAAGGTCCGCTCTCCCCCACCAGCAACACGCCGGCGCTCGCCGGCGTCTATCGCATTCCCGCGATCCACGTCACTGTGACAGGCGTCTTCACCAACACCGTCCCCACCGACGTCTACCGCGGCGCCGGCCGGCCGGAGGCGACCTATCTGCTGGAGCGGCTGATCGAGGCCGCCGCCCGCGAGCTCGGCATGGACGCGGTCGAGCTCCGGCGGCGCAACCTCGTCGCGCCTTCGCGACCTCCCCTACAAGACCTCGCTTGGCCTGGTCTACGACAGCGGAGAGTTCGAGCGCGTGCTGGACGCGGCCCTTGCCCGAGCGGGATGGAATGGTTTCGCAGAGCGTCGCCAGGCTTCCGAGCGGCGCGGCAAGCGCCGCGGCATCGGCTTCGCCCACTACGTCGAGCGCGTCGCCGGCGCCTGGGCGGAGACCTCGCGCATCGAGCTCACCCGCGAGGGCAACGCGGTGGCATATCTCGGTGCGATGTCGAACGGGCAGGGTCACGAGACCACCTTCGCGCAGCTCGTCGCCGACCGCCTCGGTCTCGACATCGACGAGGTCGAGATCGTCGAAGGCGACACCGATCGCATCGCCACCGGCCACGGCACCGGCGGCTCGGCGTCGCTCGGCATCGCCGGCGGCGCTCTCGACGCGGCGATGACGCGGCTCATCGAGCGCGCCAAGGTGATCGCCAGCGAGCTGCTGGAGACCGCGACCGCGGACATCGAATTCGCCGACGGAAGGTTTGTGGTTGCCGGCACCGATCGCGGCATCGCCCTCAAGGAGGTGGCGCGGCAAGCGTTCGAGCAGCGCTTCGTGCCGCCAGCATCCAAGCCCGGCCTCGCCGAGAGTGGCGACTATCGACCGAAGACGCCGACGTTTCCCAACGGCTGCCACGTCGCGGAAGTCGAGATCGATCCCGAGACTGGCGCGCTGCAGCTCGTCGCCTACACCATGGTGCACGACTTCGGTCGGGTGCTGAATCCATTGCTGGTGGAAGGTCAGCTGCACGGCGGCGTGGTGCAGGGACTGGGCCAGGCGGCTTTCGAGCGCGTCGTGCACGACCCGGACTCCGGACAGCTCCTCAGTGGCTCCTTCATGGACTATTGCGTGCCGCGCGCCGGCGATCTCCCCGACTTCGTCTTCGTCGAGCGCTCGACGCCCTCGCCCAGCAATCCGCTCGGCATCAAAGGCTGCGGCGAGGCCGGCGCCGCGGGCGCGCCGCCGGCGCTCGTCAACGCGATCCTGAATGCGCTGGCACCGCTGGGCGTCACCGACATCGACATACCCGCAACGCCGGAGCGGATCTGGAGCGCGATCCAGGCCGCCGGGACGCGCTGAGATCGTCGATGCCGACCGCGCAGCCGAAATACGCCGCCGTCCTCTTCGATCTCCTGAGCGGCCTCCTCGACAGCTGGACGCTGTGGGACAGTGTCGCCGGCAGCGAGGCGGCGGGACGCACATGGCGTGCGGCCTATCTGCGCCTCACCTATCGCACCGGCGCCTATAGGCCCTACGAGACGCTGGTGGCGGAGGCGGCGGCGGAAGTCGGACTGCCGCAGTCTCTCGCCGACGCACTCGCGGAGCGCTATGGCGAGATCAAGCCCTGGCCGGAAGTCGCCGAGGTACTGGGCGCGCTCAAGCGGCATGTGCCGCTTGCCGTGGTCACGAACTGCTCGGAGGTCCTGAGCGCCCGCGCTGTCGCCGCCACCGGCGTCGACTTCGATATCGTGGTCACCGCGGAGCGCGCCGGCTTCTACAAGCCGGATCCGCGGCCTTATCGGCTGGCGCTGGACGAGCTGCGCCTGCCGGCGGAGCGCTGCCTCTTCGTCGCGGGATCGGCCTTCGACCTGCTGGGAACGGCGAAGCTGGCGCTGCCGACCTTCTGGCACAACCGTGTCGGCCTCACCGCGCCCCCCGACGCGCCGAAGCCGATCGCGGAGCACACCTCGCTCCATCCCCTGATCGAGACGGTCCTCGGGCAGCCCGCCGCGTAAGAGGCGGCGATCAGCTCGCGCGCACCTCGGCCAGGAAGCGGTCCACCTCGGCCTTGAGCTTGGTCGCCTGGCTGCCGAGATCGTCGGCGCCAGTCAGCACCTTGGAAGCGGAAGCACCGGTCTCGTTGGCGCCCGCGCTGACGCCGGCGATGTTGGAGGAGACCTCCTGGGTGCCGCGCGAGGCCTCCTGCGTGTTGCGGGTGATCTCCTTGGTCGCCGCGCCCTGCTCCTCCACCGCCGAGGCGATCGAGCTCGAGACCTCGCTCACCTCGCCGATGGTGCCGCCGATCCGCTTGATCGCGGCGACGGCGGAGTTGGTGGCGTTCTGGATCGCGGCGATCTGGCCCGCGATCTCCTCGGTCGCCTTGCCGGTCTGATTGGCGAGCGCCTTCACCTCGCTGGCCACCACCGCAAAGCCCTTGCCGGCCTCGCCCGCCCGCGCCGCCTCGATGGTGGCGTTGAGCGCCAGCAGGTTGGTCTGCGAGGCGACGTCGCTGATGAGGGATACGACCTCGCCGATCTTGGCCGCCGCGGTGGCGAGCCCCTGGATCATCTCGTCGGTCTCGCGCGTCTCGCCGACCGCGCGCTGAGCGATGCCGGCGGCGTGCGCCACCTGGCGGCTGATCTCCGAGATCGAGGCCGAGAGCTCCTCCGCCGCCGAGGCGACGGTCTGCACGTTGGTGGAGGCCTCCTCGGAAGCGCCGGCGACCAGGGTCGAGCGCCGGCTGGTCTCCTCGGCGGTCTTCTGCAGCTTGTCGGCCATGCCGCGCATGTCCTGGGAGGCGGTCGAGACAGCGTCCACCACCGCCTTCACCCGATGCTCGAAATCGTCGGCGAGGCCGAGGGTGGCGGCGCGGCGATCCTGCGTGGCCTTGGCCTCGGCGGCGCGGCGCTCCTCCTCCATGCGCTCGATGCGCTGGGCGGTCTCGCGGAACACCGCAAGGGACTTCGCGAGCGCGCCGACCTCGTCACCGCGCTCGGCATAGCCTACGGAGATCGTCTTGTCGCCCTCCGCAAGGCGCTGCATGGCGCCGGTGATGACGCCGAGCGGCTTGGTGATGCTGCGCCCGAGCAGGAAACAGAAGGTGACGATAACAGCGAGCGCCAGGCCGATCAGCATGCCGATGCGCAGCACCTGCGACCAGAAGATCGCGTCGATGTCATCGATGTAGATGCCCGTGCCGATGGTCCAGCCCCAGGGCTTGTACTGCAGGGCATACGAGATCTTTCGGCAGCGGCTCGCCGCCGCTGCCGCGCGGATAGCGATAGGAGACGTAGCCGCCACCCTGGGCAGCGGCCGCCAGTATGTCGCGGCTGAAGTACTTGCCGTCCGAATCTTTGTTTTCCAGCATGTTCTGGCCGATCGACCTTGGGATTTGGATGCACCATGTTCACGCCCTTGCCGTCGAGCACGAAGATGTAGTCGTCGTTGCCAAAGCGCAGGCCACCCAGGGCGGCTTTCGCGCGCGCCATCGCGTCTGCCTCGGAGATAGTTCCGTCCGTCGCGAGCTTCGCGTTGAACGCCACTACCTGCTGGGCGATCGTCACGATGTCGCGCACTTTGACTTTGCGATCCTCGACCAGGTTCTGGCGCAGCTCCATCAATCCCATCGTCGCGACGGCGATGACGCCGAGGACAAAAACGCCGATGGTGATCAGGAACTTGGTGGAAATGCGCAGATTGCCGAGCATGCTGTCCTCTCCCAATTGAATACGAGGCACGACCGCGAGCTCGAGGCACGGCGATCGGCACAGTCGTATCGATTAACGACAAAAGATGAAATTCGGATTACCCACGAGAGAGCGCGGCTTGAATTTCTCGTCTCCAAGGAATGGGCATCAGTCGACACACCTCAGGAGGACACACCTCAGGAGGAAGGCTACGGCGTCAAGCCGCCCCGCATGGTTGCGGCGGGCGAAGCGAGACAAGGCGCCTGCTTGGAACCGGGGAACTAGTCTCGCCTCCACAACAGCCGGGCTCCGGCATTGGTTTGTCCGTGTCCGTCTCGGAATTGAATGATTAATTTCGCTGCCGAGCAAGTATTCGGCCTGTATTAGGAGCGGTTCGCGCAAAGCGTTATGGAATGCTGGAATAATATTGGCGAGCCAATGCGGGGCTTTGCAACTGATCCGCTAACCGCTAAAATGCTTCTGATTCTCGTCCACTCGATTGAGAAACACTCTGGGGGTGGCGGATCACTTGCTTCGGGGGGAGCGGGCAACAACGGCGCCAACAGAAGGTTGGTGTGCCGCCTTTCTCGTGCGCGCGCAAAGGGATCTGGCGTCGAGCGAATGCGCAAGACAACGGAGACGACCATGTTGCGTCGTGGTTTGCTGCTCGCTTTCCTGGTCGCGGCCACGCCCGCAGCGGCCTCGGAACCGTCGGTGAAGTCGCTGCTGCAGGACTACGGCCTGCTCGGCGTCTGGGCCGCCGATTGTGGGCGGTCCATGAGTCCCCACCAATCCGCACGCGCGCTATTCCATGTCGCCCTCGGGCGACGGCCTGCTGTTCTCGCGAGCGGGAGATGCGCGCAGCGACAGCATCTACGTCATCTACGGCGCCGAGCGGATGGCCGACGGCAAGCTCCTGCTGCATGAGCAGCGCGAGGAGGACGGTGCCATGTTCGACGTCGTGCTGGAGAAGGAGCAGGACAAGCTCCAGGTCTGGTCGACCCAGTCCCACGAGCAGCAGAGCACCTTGATCAAGGATCCGGTCCTGATGGCGAGCGGCAAGCGCGAGGCGCCCCTTGCACGCTGCGACGGCATGCCGTCGGACCTCGGCCGAAACGCGCAGCAGCGGATCACGCCGGCCTCGCATTGAGGCGGCCCGGCGATCAGCCGGCCGCGGCGCTACGGCAGCAGCTGCACGCTGACCTTGTGAGCGGCGACGCCGGTGATACCCGCCGGAGCCGGGGCCGCGACCTTGGTGATGCTTTTGGCATCGACCCCGGCGGCGACCAGCGCATCGATGACCGTGCCGGCCCGCTTATCGGCGAGAGCGGCGTCGCTCGGCGTGCCGCCGTCGGCCTCTCCCTCCACCACGATCCGCGAGGGCTTGCCGGCGCGCGCCTCCTTGGCGATCTCGGCGACGACCTGCTGCCCGTCCGGCGTCAGCTTTGCATCGTTGGTAAGGAAGAACACATCGAGCTGTCGCGGTCCGTTGGCGGCACAGGCTGCCAGCACGGTCAGCACCACCGCCAGCAATACGCCTCGCATAAAGTCTCCCTGGGTCGTCCCCCCGGGACCAGCGTCGCAGAACGGCGCTCAGGGCTCAAGCGCCCGAGGGACGGCGCGGTCAGCGGTCCGGCAAAGCGAAGATCTCCGCCGGCTGGCTCAGTCCGCGCACGGGATGAAACCCCAGCGAGACCAGCGGCCGCCGGCACGCGCGGGCGAAATCCTCCGAGACCAGCAGCGTGCGGTCGAGGCGCTTGGTCAGGCCCTCGAGCCGGCTGGTGAGATTGACCGCGGGCCCGATGGCGGTGAAGTCCAGGCGATCGGCCGCGCCGACATTGCCATAGAAGATTTCACCAAGATGCAGCCCCACGCCCATGTGGAGCGCGCTCCGCCCGCTGGCGGCCCGGCTTTGGCTCAGCCCGGCGAGCCGCGCCAGACCCTCCTCCGCGGCGGCAAGCGCCGCCTCGGTCGCCTCCTCGGCGGTCCGCTTGCTGAGATCGAAGATCGCGAGCACGCCGTCGCCGATGAACTTCAGGATCTCGCCGCCGTGCCGCGCCACCGGCTGCGTCACCGCCTCGAAATAATCGTCGAGAAGGGCGATGAGCTCCTCGCCGGGAAGCCGGTCGGAGAGCCCGGTGAAGCCGCGCAGATCGGTCGCCATCAGGATCGCCTGCAGACGATCGCCCTGGCCGCGTAGGATCTGCCCGTCGAGGACGCGGGAGCCGATGGTCCGCCCGAGATAGGTATCGAGCACTCCGCTGGCGATCCTGCGCATGAAGGCGGCGTCCGCCACCGCGTCCAGCACCGGCAGAATTCTCGTGAGGACCTCGATGTCGGCGTCGGAGAATCCGCCCGGCTGATCCGTCGCCCAGGTGACTGCCTGGCGACGCTTGTTGAACAGAGTCAGCGGGCTGGCGAAGTAGTCCGTCGCTCCCTCGCTGCGCAGCTTGCCCAGCAGCGGAAAGCGCGCCATGTCCGAGGCGGCCGATTCCGTCTCCAGCCGATAGCGGGCGCTGGTGCCTTGCTCGATCACCGAGCGGATCGGGCTTACGAGATAATCCGCGCTCTCGCGCACGCCATGCAGCACGCGGAATTCCTCCACCACCGCACGATCCCGCCACCAGCGGTAAGCATAACCCTGATATTGCGGATGCAGTGTCGGCGTGGAGAAGGTCGCGCGCCAGATCGGCACGCCCTGGCCTACCAGTCTCCAGCAGAGCTGATCGAAGCGCTGGCCGCCGGTCCGCGGGATCCGCCGATCCTCCAGCAGCCATGCGGCGATATCCGGGCAGGGCACGGGATGGCCGATGCCGTCGACCTGACCGACGAGGGTGAAGAGCTCGTCGGGATTGGGCACCGCGGTCTCCACGCGAGCCGCGACAGCCTCCTCAGCACCGGGGAGATCGGTATAGACCATGCGGCTTCAGGCGTAGACGCGGGTGTAGAGCTCGACGATCTCATCCGCCGTCGGCACGCGGGGATTGTTGCCGGGCGAGCCGGAGGCGAGCGCTTGGCTCGCCATGGTCGGCATCAGCTCGTGGTAGCGTCGCTCGTCGATGCCGTAGTCCTTTGGCGTCGGCACCTTGAGATCGGCGTTGAGGGCGCGGAGCTCGTCGAGGAGCCGCGCCACCGCGGACTGGTTCCCCTCGCCCTCCGCGGCGATCCCCATGGCGCGGGCGCAGTCGGCGTAGCGTTCCAGCGCCGCCGGTGCCGAGAACGCCGTGATCTCCGGCAGCAGCATCGCGTTCGAGAGTCCATGCGGCACATGGAAGAAGGCGCCGATCGGCCGGCTCATCCCGTGGACGAGACAGACGCTCGAGTTCGAGAACGCCATCCCCGCCTGGGTCGCTCCCAGCATCATCGCCTCGCGCGCCTTGCGATTATCCGGCTCGCGGCAGGCGGTGCGCAGGTTGCGCGCGATGAGCGCCATGGCGCTCCGGGCGACGCCGTCGGTGAACGGGCTCGCGCGCTTGCTGACATAGGCCTCGATGGCGTGGGTCAGGCTGTCGATGCCGGTGTCGGCGGTGAGGCGCCAGGGCTTGGTGAGGGTCAGCTCGTAGTCGACGATCGCCGCCGCCGGGCAGCAGGCGAGGCCCATGATCAGCATCTTCTCGTCGCGCTCGGTGTCGGTGATGACGGTGAAGCGCGTCACCTCCGAGCCGGTGCCGGCGGTGGTGGGGATCGCGATCAGCGGCAGACCAGCCTTGGGGATCTCGTTCGGCACCTTGTAGTCGCGCATCTTGCCGCCGTTGGCGGCGAGCACCGAGATCGCCTTGGCGGTGTCGATCGGGCTGCCGCCGCCGAGCGCCATCAGGCAGTCGTAGTCGCCGGCCTGGAGACACTTGGCGCCGGCCTCCACCACCGTGTCGGTGGGATCCGGCACGGTGTCGGCGAAGACCTGCCACGGCAGCTTCGCCTGGTCGAGGCGGTCGGTCAGTTTCGCCAGCACGCCGGAGCTTTCCATGAAGCGGTCGGTGACGATGAGCGGGCGCTTCACGCCGAGGCGCGCCAACACGCCCGCCACCTCCCCGAGAGCGCCGCCGCCGATCTGCAGCAGGCGCGGCATAGTGATTGTCGCGACCATCGGTAATCTCCCTGTTACGCGGGCGGCGAGGGTTGGTGTGGCGGCTCGCCGCCCGCGGATAACAAAGTGAGACTAACCTGAGGCGGCTTCGGCGGCCAATCCCAGGCTCGTGTAGAGCTCGCGATCGAGACGCTCCATGAAGGCAAAGGGTGGCGCGGGCTCGGCGAAGCCCGACTTACGGTAGAGACCATGCGCATTGCGCGTCCCCAGCAGCCAGCGCCGCATCCCCTGCAGCCCGGGATGCGCCAGGACGCTCTGGACCAGCCACTTGCCGAGACCGCGGCCGCGATGCTCCGGCAGCACGAAGACGTCGGCGAGGTAGGCGAAGGTGGCATGGTCCGTCACCACCCGGGCAAAGCCGATCTGGCGGCCGCTCCTGTAGAGGCCGAAGGGCAGCGAATGCGCCACCGCGCGCTCCAGCACCGCGAGCGGAATCCCCTGCGCCCAGTGCGAGCTGGCGAGGAAGCCGTGCAGGATGCGGAAGTCGAGCCGCGCCCGGTCGGTGTCGATCTCGTAGCGGGCGCCGCCCGCCTTCTTCACGAGGTGATAGGGTTGATCAGTCATGACCGCCTCCCCGCAGCTGGGGTGTCGAGATGGGTTCCGGTTGGAAGACGCGGGCGGCGCGGGAGGCGCACGCACGCGGGCGCAGCCCCAGGGGGCTGCTAGCCCTGTCGTCGTCGCGAGATCCGGAACCCGGCGGTCATTTCGGGATGGTGCTCCCAGGCACGATCAAAACGGCGAGCAGATATAAGGCGTGGCGCCCTGCTGTCAACGGAAAATGATTTGAACGTCAGGCATCAAGGGGAATGGACGTCGCGTACTTCACGCGGGAGAGGCAGAAGCTGGTGCGGAAGCGCTTGATGTTGTGCTCGTTGGCGAGCACGCGCCGGGCGAAGGCATTGTAGCTCTCCATGTTCGGACAGGTCACCAGCAGGAGATAGTCGATCTCGCCGGAGACGAAATAGCACTGCTGCACCTCCGGCTGGGCCGAGATCTTGCGCTCGAAGCTGGTCAGCACGTCCTCGCGCTGGCGGTCGAGCTCGACACCGACGAAGGCGATGATCCCCTGCCCCACCTTGGCCGGGTCCACCAGCGCCACGTTCTTCTCGATGACGCCGAGCTCGCCGAGCCGCCGCACGCGGCGCAGACACGGCGGCGGCGAGAGGCCGACGCGCTCCGCGAGCGCCAGGTTGGTGACACGGTTGTCCTCCTGCAGGATGGCGAGGATCTTGCGATCGATCGCGTCCAGCACCACCGGCTCGGCGGCGGCGGGAGCTGATGTCTTGCGTCGGTTGGGCGGCATTGGCTTTCCATAGATTTCGTGTGAACTGGCCATGGCCATTTCACACTGAAAACTATGGAATGAAAATACGAAATCCTTGCCTGTTCATTTCGCCATAGACTATGGCGACCCCTTACCCGGAGCAGTCCCATGGCCGAGCCGTCCCCCACCCTCGCCAACCGCATCGAAGTGCATGACGCCGGGGCGCTGGCCGCAGCCCGGGCGGTGCTGGATGCCTGCGCAGACGCGCGGGGAATGGCCGAGGCGGTGCAGGCGGCGGTCGCGCGCAATGCCACCTGGCGGGGCGAGCAGTGCATCAACCTGCTGGCGCCCGGAGGCGCCTACCAGCCCCGCGGTTCGGGCGCTGCTGGCGAGCGAGATCGGCACCCGCGCGGCGGAGGGCCATATCGGGCCGGTCAATCGCTGGTTCGCCGGCACCCGCCACATCGACGAGCTTGAGGCGCTCTGCGTCGAGCTGCTGAAGCGCTACTTCCGCTGCAACTACGCCGATCATCGGCTCTGCGCCTCGATGACCGGCAATGCGGTGGTTTACACCGCTCTCAGCGAGCCCGGCGACATCGTGATGTCGGCGGCGCAGCCGGTGGGCGGCCATTCCTCGAACCGGCTCGACGGGCCCGCCGGCGCCATGGGTCGCAAGGTCGTCGACATTCCCTTCGATCCCACCGAGCTCACGGTCGACATCGACGCGTTCCGTCACGCGGCGCCCCTGATCCGTCCCAAGCTCGTGGCCCTCGGCCTCTCCATGACCCTCTTTCCGCAGCCCGTCGCCGAGATGAAGCAGGTGATCGGCGAGTGGGGCGGAAGGCTCTTCTTCGACGCCGCCCATCAGCTGGGCCTCGTCGGCGGACGGGCAGTTCCAGGATCCCCTCGCCGAGGGCGCCGATGTCATGACGGGATCCGCCGGCAAGACCTTCGCCGGCCCGCAATCCGGCATTCTGGTATGGGACGATCCTGGCATCACCCGGGCGCTGACGACGGCGGTATTCCCGGTCTGGGCGGCGACCCATCAGGTCAACCGGGTGGCGGCGCTGGCACTCGCCACCGCCGAGGCATTGGCCTACGGCACCGAGTTCATGGCGCAGATCGTGCGCAATGCCCAGGCATTGGCGCAGGCGCTGGATGTCCGCGGCATCCCCATGCTCGGCCGTCACAAAGGGTACACAACCACCCATCAGGCGATCGCCGATGTCCGGCAGTTCGGGCGCGGGCTCGCGGCCGCGCAGCGCCTCGAGCGCGCGAACATCATCGTTAACAAGAACTTGATCCCGGACGACCGGGCCGAGCACTGGGATTTTCCCGGCGGCCTCCGCGCCGGCACCATCGAGGTCACCCGTCTCGGCATGAAAGAGGCGGAAATGGAGGCGATCGCCGACATGATCGCGCGGGTATTGGTGCGGGACGAGGCGCCCGAAACCGTGCGGCGGGACGCCCTGGCGCTCCGCAGCGGATTTCAGACTCTTTATTACTGCTTCGAGACCGGGCTGCCGCCGCGGTAGAGCACGGTAACCGCGGCCGAAACGCTCTATTTCATCGCACAATCAGGAACGGCCGCGCATCTCTGCAACACTCCACGAGAAAAAGCGGCGCTCTGAAGAAAAAACTTACCTTCGCGTGTTAGGTAAAGGGAAGAATCGATAGGATCGATCCGTTCTCCTGATGAGGAGGCGTCGAGGACGATGGCGCGAGCGCGCTCAATCGGCATTGCGGCATTGGCGGCGCGGCGTTCGCGCGAGAGGAGCCATGTGCGCCGCCGCCTCTTCGCGACAATTTTAGCGATCACATTTCTGGCCGCCGGCACCGTCTGGGCCGGCGAGGACCTCCGCTATTTCCGCATCGGCACCGCCGCCACCACGGGCACCTATTTTCAGATCGGCGGCGTGATCGCCAACGCGATCTCGAAGCCGCCGGGGTCACGGGACTGTGATCGCGGCGGAAGCTGCGGCGTACCAGGGCTGGTGGCGGTTGCTCAGGCGACCCAGGGCTCGGTGGAGAACGTCGACGCCGTGGCCTCGGGCCGGCTCGAATCCGCTCTCGCCCAGTCCGATGTCGCCTATTGGGCCTACAGCGGCACCGGTCTCTTCAAGGGCAAGCCGCCGCTGACCAAGCTCCGCGCCATCGCCGCGCTCTTCCCCGAGAGCGTCCATGTGGTGGTGCGCGGCGACGGCCCGATCCGCTCGTTCAAGGATCTCAAAGGCAAGCGCGTCGGCCTTGGCGAGAAGGAGTCCGGGACCCTGGCGGATGCCCGGCTGATCCTCGATGCCGCCGGCTTGAGCGAAAGGGACTTGAAGCCGGACTACTCCCGCCTCGCCGTCGCCGCCGCGGCCCTCGATCACGGCGAGCTCGATGCCTTCTTCCTGTTCGGCGGCTATCCCGTGCCGGCGATCAGCGAGCTTGCCTCCACCATTCCGGTGCGGCTGCTACCGGTGAGCGACGACATCGCCGACAGGCTGATGAAGAAGTATCGCTTCTTCGCCAAGGACACCATTCCCGGCGGTACCTATGCCGGCATCGACGACGCCACGGCGACCATCGGCATGCGCTCGCTCCTGGTGGTCAGCAGCGACATTCCCGAAGGTCTTGTCTACGACATCACCAAGGCGCTCTGGAGCGATCCCGCCCGGCGGCTGCTGGATCAGGGCCACCCCATGGGCCATCGGATCAAGCTCTCCACGGCGCTTGAGGGTGTGGTGCTGCCGCTGCATCCCGGCGCGGAACGTTTTTATCGCCAGATCGGCGCCCAGATCCCCGAGGAAGCAAGCCACGTCAACTAAGCCCGGCTGAAACCTTCCGCAGCCGAGGGCGACCAAGCGCCGGACCGTCCCATCGGGATTTCGCCCGAGCATCTTCCATGCTCGGCATTTATCGAATCCATCAGCCATCGACATTGGCCCTGATCGGGGCAGCCGTGCGACAGCGATGCCAGCGGGCGCCCGGCTTGCGCCCGATCGCATCTCTTGCCGCCGACTGTGGAGAGACAGCCATGACATCAAGCGCGTCCGGCGCGGCGTCCCGCGATCGCATCCGAGCGCACCGGCGCCTTGCCGCAGGTGCGGGCGCCATCGCCCTCGCCCTTGTCGGCTTGCTCGGGTCGACGGACAGGGCGGCGGCATCGCTGGTCGGCGCGCAGGTCAGCTACCAGTACCTGTTCCCGAACACCCAGTCTGTCCTGGACACTCTCGGGACCCAGACCGTCGCACCCCTCACGACCTTCAACGACGCCCAGAACGGCCTGACCTCCTTCTTCATCGGCAACCAGCTGGTTATCGAGAACACGTCGCCCTTGGCGTTCGCCACCGGGGCCTTCAACGGACCGCAGTTCACGTTCTCCAACGGCGGCTTGACCGGTGCAACGGTCGCCCCTGCCACCTCGCCCGACTTCCAGGGCGCCCTCTCCTCCACCGGCAACAGCGTTCAGGCGAATTTCTCCGCCTTCACCCCAGCGCTCGGGAGCACGATGACGGTCAATCTGGCCTCGGCCGGTCCGCTCGCCGGCCAGCAGGTCGGCTACAAATACCTCGTTCCGACCACCGGCAGCGTGCAGGAGAATCTGGGAACGCGTCCGCTGACCACCGGGACCTACTTCACCGACACGGTGGAAGGCATCACCGTGGTGGTCGACGCCGACAAGATCACCGTCATCAATGACGTGCCACTGGGATTTGCCAACGGCGCGTTCAACGGCCCCGATCTCGTGTTTTCAGGCGTCGACATCCTCAATGCGGCGATCGACCCGATCAGCGCGGCCGATTTCCTCGGGACGCTCTCCTTCACGCCCGACAGCATCGCCATCGATTTCGCAAACCTCTTTCCGCAGACCGGCCACGCTCTGGTGATCGACGTCACCTCGGTTCCGGAGCCGGGCTCCCTCTTGCTGCTGGGCGTCGGAATCCTCGGGCTCGCCTGGCTGCGCCGGCCGCGCCTCCGCCTGACCTAGGCTCCGGAGCGGCGGACCACCCGCACCGAGCGGATCATCCGCCGGTCTTCTCGATCTCGAAGATCAGCACCTCGCCCTCCGCGCGATGGGCGAGGAGGCGGTTGCCAGTGGTCTTGCAGAAGGCCTCGAAATCCCTGACGGCGCCGGGATCGGTGGCGAGCACCCGGAGGACGCCGCCCGCCGCCACGTCCTTGAGCGCCTTGCGCGCCTTCAGGACAGGCAGCGGGCAGCGCAAGCCTTTGGCATCGAGAACCGCGGGCTCGCCCATCGACGCTACCCCGGCTGTCGCACCAGGGACCACGCCACCGGCATCAGCGTGATGCCGAGCGCAGTCTTGAGGAAGGTGGCGGCAACGAACGGCAGCAGACCGAGTTCCAGCGCGCGCTGCCAGCCCAGCAGCACGGCGAGCCAGGCAATGCCCGGCAGGAACAGCAGGACGTGACCGAGGATCATCGCCAGCGCGGTGCCGGGAACCGAGCGATCCCAGCCGCGCTCGGCGAGATAGCCCACCAGCGCCACCGCCAGCACGAATCCGATCAGGTACCCGCCGGTAGGCCCCAGCATATAGGCAAGGCCGATCCCGCGCTCCGGCGTGCCGGCGAAGACCGGCAGGCCGGCCGCGCCCTCGGCGAGATAGAGCAGTACCGTGGCGACGCCGAGCCGAACGCCATAGGCCATGCCGAGGATCAGCACCACCAGGGTCTGCAGCGTCATCGGCACCGGCCAGAACGGCACCTGGATCTTGGCCGAGAGCCAGAGCGCCAGGGAGCCCACGACCGCCAGCGCCGCGTGACGCGGCCAGGCCCGCTCCCGCGCGGGCCAGAAGACGCTGGAGAGCGTCGGATGGATCGACAATGTGCGTGCCATGCGATGGAAACCTCAAACTGTTGCGATGATGAAAAAACCTACAGCGGCGCCCGGCCGCTCACAACCAACCCTCAGGCGAAGCGGTTGTTTTTCGGGAAACCGCTCGGCACCACGCGGCCGGATTGGGCGCGCTCGCCGATCCAGGCGCGCAGATCGGTCTCGGTGCGGGTCTGGTCGCCGCGCCGCCAGGTGAGGCCGTCCTTCAGCACGATCACCTTGATGTCGGAGAGCTGGCCGTCCTTGTAGCGCTGCAGGATGACGCCGCGGCCCTTCGCGAGCTCGGGCACATCCGCGAGGGGGAACAGCAGGAGCTTGCGGTTGTTGCCCACGACAGCCACGGTATCGCCGACGACGGGCACCGCGGCGCGCGCGACCGCACCCTTGCCGAGGTTGAGGATCTGCTTGCCGCCCCGGGTCTGCGCCAGTGCCTCGTCGGCGGAGGCGACGAAGCCGCGGCCGTCGCTCGCCGCCAGCAGCAGCTTGAGGCCGGGCCGGTGCGGTATCAGCGCCACCACATCGTGCTCGTTGCCGAGATCGATCATCAAGCGTACGGGCTCGCCGTGGCCGCGGCCGCCCGGCAGCTTGTCGACGGCAAGCGTGTAGAAGCGGCCGTTGGTGCCCAGCAGCAGCAGCTTGTCGGTGGTCTCCGCCTCGAGCGCGAAACGCTCGCCGTCGCCGTCCTTGTACTTGAGGTCGGCAAGCGCCACGCCGTGGCCCTTCACGACGCGGATCCAGCCCTTCTCGGAGCAGATGATGGTGCAGGGCTCGCGCTCCACCAGCGCCTCCACCGGCACCTGCACTTCGGCCGGCGGCGAGCCCACCTTGGTGCGGCGGCGCCCAAGCGGCGTCTCCGGGCCGAACTGCTTTCTGATGTCGGCGAGATCGTCGGCGACGGATTTCCACTGGCGCTTCTCGTCGGCGAGCAGCCCCTTCAGATCCTTCGACTCGGCACCGAGCGCCTCGATCTCCTTCTTGATCGCGATCTCCTCGAGCTTGCGCAACGCGCGCAGGCGGAGGTTGAGGATCGCCTCGGCCTGGACGTCGGTGAGCTTCCAGCGCCGCATCAGCTCGGCCTTGGGATCGTCGCTCTCGCGGATGACCTTGATCACCTTGTCGAGGTTGAGATAGACGATCATCTGGCCGTGCAGGATCTCGCTGCGCCGCGCGATCGCCTCGAGCCGGAACCGCGTGCGGCGCTGCAGCACCTCGCGGCGATGATCGAGGAAGGCCTGCAGCGCCTCCTTCAGGTTCATCACCCGCGGCACGCCCTGGGCATCCAGCACGTTGAGGTTGAGCGGTACTCGCGTCTCCAGCTCGGTGGCGCGGAAGAGCGATTCCATCAGCACCACGGCATCGACGTTGCGGCTCTTCGGCTCGAGCACCAGCCGCACCTGATCGGAGGATTCGTCGCGGACGTCGGCGAGGAGCGGCAGCTTCTTCTCCTCGAGGAGCGTCGCGATGCGCTCCACCAGGCGTGATTTCGGCACCTGGTAGGGAATCTCGGTGACGATGATCTGGTAGACGCCGCGGGACAGCGTCTCCTCCTTCCAGCGCGCGCGGAGCCGGAAGCTGCCGCGCCCGGTCTCGTAGGCCTGGCGGATCATCTCGGGCGCCTCCACCAGGACGCCGCCGGTGGGGAAATCCGGCCCCGGCACATGCTGCAGCAGATCCTCGATCGTGGCGCGCTTGTGCTTCACGAGGTGAATGAGCGCGTCGCAGAGCTCGGCGGCGTTATGCGGCGGGATGCTGGTGGCCATGCCCACCGCGATGCCGTTGGCGCCGTTCGCCAGCAGGTTCGGGAAGCGCGCCGGCAGCACCACCGGCTCCTGCGCCTCGCCGTCATAGGTCGGGCGGAAGTCGACGGCATCCTCGTCGATGCCCGCCAGCAGCGCCTCCGCCACCTCGGTGAGGCGGCTCTCCGTGTAGCGCATCGCCGCGGCGTTATCGCCGTCGATGTTGCCGAAATTCCCCTGCCCGTCCACCAGCGGATAGCGCTGGGCGAAATCCTGCGCCAGCCGCACCAGCGCCTCGTAGACCGCGACGTCGCCATGGGGGTGGAACTTGCCGATGACGTCGCCCACCACCCGCGCGCTCTTCTTGTAGCCCGAGCGCGGATCGAGATTGAGCTCGCGCATCGCGTGCAGCAGGCGCCGGTGCACCGGCTTCAACCCGTCGCGCACGTCCGGCAGCGAGCGCGCCATGATGGTGGAGAGCGCGTAGGAGAGATAGCGCTCGCCGAGCGCCGAGGAGAAATCGACGTCGCGCACGGCGCCGGTGGGAACTGGTTTGGTAGCCATCAGGTATCGGTTTCCATGGAGATCGGGCGGCCGGGACCGGATACTGTCGTCTCGCGCCCGAGTCGGTCAATGAATCGCGTGCGTGCCGCCGGCATCTTCCGGCTGTTGGGCTGGAACACCCGGCGCTCCCAGAAGAATCCGGTGAGGCGGAGCGCATCCAGCACCTCGGCTCCGCGGCGCCTCGGCGCCCGCCGAGGCGGCATCGCAGAGAAAGCGCGGCAGCGGCAGAAGCTGCCGGCGATAGGGCTCGCCCGCCGCCCGCGACACGGCCTGGCCGGATTTCGGCGAGACGTAGACGAGATCGTCGGTCGCGCCGGTGGCGGCGCAGCGGGAGAGATCGAGGCCAAATCCGAGCTCCGCCAGAAGATCGAGCTCCCAGCGCGCGTAGGATGTCGCCCAGCCGGCATCGCGGTCGAGGGCATCGAGGAGTGCCGCGAAGCCGTCGTAGGCATTCGGATGCGGCTCGCGCTCCGGCAGCGCGGCGGCTGCCATCGCCGCCGCCGCGGCGAGGCAGCCGAGACGGAGCGGATCCTCGATCACCCGCGCCGCGTGGCCCTCGATGAGCTCGCCGGCATAGGTCCCGAGCTGATCCTCGAGCCGCGCGCGCCAGGTGACCTGCACCGCATTCCCGACCTGGAACACGGTGCGGCCGCGCCGCCCCTGCCCGCCGTGGACGAGGCCGGCATGATGACCATGCTCGCGGGTCATGAGATGGGCCACCAGCGCGCTCTCGCCATGACGGCGGACCGCCAGCACGATGCCGGGCTCGCTCCAGTGCATGGACGGGTCTCAGCTCTCGAAGTCGAGGCCGAGGGCCTCGTAGCGCTCGCGGTCCTCGGTCCACGACTTCTCGACGCGGACGAAGAGGAAGAGATGCACGCGGCGGTCGAGCATCTTCTCGAGCTCGGCCCGCGCCCGGGCGCCGATGCGCTTGATCTGCTGCCCGCCCTCGCCCAGCACGATCGCCTTCTGGGTCGGGCGCTGCACGAAGACGGTCTGCTCGATGCGCACGCTGCCGTCCTTGCGCTCCTCCCACTTGTCGGTCTCCACCGTCGAGGCATAGGGGAGCTCGTCGTGGAGTTGCAGGAAGATCTGCTCCCGCGTCACCTCGGCGGCAAGGAGGCGCTGCGGCAGATCGGAGAGCTGGTCCTCCGGATAGAGCCAGGGCCCCTCCGGCACCGCGCCGGCGAGATGCGCCTTCAGATCCGCGACGCCGTCGCCGCTCAGGCCCGAGATCATGAAAATGGGCTCGAAGATCCCCTCCGCCGCGAAGCGCTGGGCCAGTGTCAGCAGCACCGGCGGCTTCACCAGGTCGACCTTGTTGAGGGCGAGCACGGCGCGACGACCCGCCGCCTTCAGGCGATCGACGATGGCGCGGGTGTCCGCATCGTCGGGGCGCGTCACGTCCACCAGCAGCACGACGAGATCGGCGTCATCGCTGCCCTCCCAGGCAGCGGCCACCATGGCGCGCTCCAGGCGGCGGCCAGCGCGCGGCGTGAAGATGCCGGGCGTGTCCACGAAGACGAGCTGCGCCGGTCCCTCGATGGCGATGCCGAGCACGACGCCGGCGCGTCGTCTGCACCTTCGGCGAGACGATCGAAACCTTGGCGCCGACGAGGCCGTTGAGGAGCGTCGACTTGCCGGCGTTGGGGGCGCCGATCAGCGCCACATAGCCGCAGCGGGTGGGCGGGGTTCCGCTCATGACGAGCGCCGCTGCGGCTCGCCGCCGGCAAGGCGCGCCAGCAGCTCGGCGGCGGCGGCGGTCTCCGCCGCGCGCTTGGAGCTGCCGCTGGCGCTCGCGGGCTCGCTGCCCTCGATGCGGGCGGTAACGGTGAAGATGCGCTGGTGCGCCGGCCCTTCCGCGCTCACGGTCTCGTAGATCGGCAGGCCGCGGCCGCGGCCCTGCGCCCATTCCTGCAGCGCCGTCTTGGCGTCCTGCGGCGGCTCCGTGGCGGCGGCGATCATCGGCTCCCAATGCCGGCGCACGAAGGCCTGCGCCGCCGGCAAACCGCCGTCGAGATAGAGCGCGGCGATCACGGCCTCGCAGGCATCCGCCAGCACCGTGGGGTTGGCGCGCGCGCCGGCCTGGGCCTCGCCCGCCGACAGGATCACGAAGCGCCCGAGATCGAGCGCGCGGGCCACGTCCACCAGCGCCTCCCGGCGTACCAAGCCCGCGTGCCGACGGGTAAGCTCGCCCTCGGCCTCGTTGGGGAAGCGGCTCCAGAGCAGCTCGGCCACTATGAGGCCGAGCACGCGGTCGCCGAGGAACTCGAGGCGCTCGTAGCTGTGCCGCGGCCCGCGACGGCGCGGATCGGCGCTCGGATGAGTGAGCGCCTCGATGACGATATGCGGCGCGGCGAAGCGGTGGCCGAGGGCCTCGAACAAGGGCTCGAGATCGCCCTTCGCCGTCATCCTACTCGATCGCCTTGAACAGCCGGTCGTAGCGCACGGCGAACGGCCACTTCCAGATCTCCCACCACTGCGCGGAGCCGTCGGTGGAGAAGAAGATGAACTCCGCGCGACCGACCAAATTCTCCGCCGGGACGAACCCCACGCCGCTGCCCATGACACGGCTGTCGGAGGAATTGTCGCGGTTGTCGCCCATCATGAAAAACCGGTCCGGCGGCACGATGAAGGGACAAGTATTCTCCGCATCCTCCCCGCCGACGACGAACCGGTTGTTGGTGCAGTCCTTGGGCGGCGACCCCGGCTCGGTACCCGCCAGCAGGATCTCGTGGCGCCGGCCGCCGGGCAGCACTTCCTCGTACTCCTCGCGGACCGTGGCCATGCGATCCTCGCTGTCGGAGTACTTCCCGACCCAGGTGCGCTTCGCCGGCACGTCGTTGACGTAGAGCGTCCCGCCGATCACCTGCACTTTGTCGCCGGGAAGCCCGATCACGCGCTTGATGAAGTCGGTGGAGTTGTCCCTCGGCAGCTTGAAGACGACGACGTCGCCGCGCTTCGGCTGGCGGTAGAAAATGCGGCCGGGGATGAACGGCAGGCCGAATGGCAGGGAGTAGCGGCTGTAGCCGTACGAATACTTGGAGACGAAGAGGTAGTCGCCGATCAGCAGGGTCGGCATCATCGACCCCGACGGAATGTTGAACGGCTCGTAGGCGAGCGTGCGCACCACGATGGCGATCAGCACGGCATAGACGATGGTGCGGATCGTCTCGCCCGTGCCGCCCGCCGCCTTCACTTGCTTGTAGCCGGGAGCCTTATTCTTCATGAATTAAAATCCATTGTGGCGCAGGGAGTTCGGCGCGATGCCGACGGTGGCGGCGCGGGCGCGGCTGATGAAGCCAACCCGCCGGCTCGAAGTCAAGGCCGCAACGCCGGGGAGCGCGGCCCTCGGCGGCATCATCCCGCGGGTCCGGGCCTCACGCGCTGCGCTCGCCCTGCGCCTCGGCCCGCGCCTTGTCCATCAGCGCGCGCATACGCTTGATGGCGCTGTCGAGGCCGCTGAAGATCGCCTCGCCGACGAGGAAATGCCCGATGTTGAGCTCGACGATGGTGCGGATGGCAGCCACCGGACCCACCGTCTCGTAGCTGAGGCCGTGGCCGGCATGGCATTCCAGGCCGATCGCCTCCGCGTGCGCCGCGGCCTTCACGAGCCGCCCCAGCTCGCGCTGACGCGCCTCGCCCTCGGCCTCGCAATAGGCGCCGGTATGAAGCTCGACCACGGGCGCGCCGAGCGCGCGGGCGGCATCGAGCTGAGCGGGCTCGGGATCGATGAAGAGCGAGACCCGGATCTTGGCCCGCACCAGCTCGCCCACGTAGCGCGCCAGGTGCTTGCGGCCGCCGACCACGTCGAGCCCGCCCTCGGTGGTGAGCTCGGCGCGCTTCTCCGGCACGATGCAGGCGGCGTGCGGCTTGTGGCGGAGCGCCACCTGCAGCATCTCGTCGGTCGCCGCCATCTCCAGGTTGAGCGGCAGGTCGATCTCCGAGGAGAGGCGCTCGATGTCCTCGTCGGAGATGTGGCGGCGGTCCTCGCGCAGATGCGCGGTGATGCCGTCGGCGCCGGCCTGCGCCGCGAGCCTCGCCGCCCGCACGGGATCGGGATGCTTGATGCCGCGGGCATTCCGGATCGTCGCCACGTGATCGATGTTGACGCCAAGGCGAAGCGCATGTCGGGCACGGGTCATGGGATGAGCCTTTCTCGGAGCGTCCTTGCGATCTCAGCCGCGCGCCCGGTCGACCGAGTTGATCGACGGCGCGGCGCGGAGAGCCGCGATGATGTTGGTGAGGTGCTTCACGTCCTGCACCTCGATATCGACGATGATCTCGAAGAAATCCTGCGAGCGGTTGGTGATCTTGAGGTTGGTGATGTTGCCGGCGTGCTTGCCGATGATGGTGGTGAGACTGCCGAGGCTGCCGGGCTCGTTGCCGATGATGACGTTGATGCGGCCGACATGGGCCTGGTTGGGATCGCCGCTGCTGCTCCAGGCGACGTCGAGCCAGCGCTCCGGCGTGTCGGCGTAGTTCTCCAGCGTCTCGCAGTCGATGGTATGGATGGTGACGCCCTTGCCGGTGGTGACGATGCCGACGATGCGGTCGCCGGGCAGCGGATGGCAGCAGCCGGCGAAATGCAGCGCCATGCCCGGGATGAGGCCGCGGATCGGCACCGCGGTGTCGGACGCCTTGCCCTTCCCCTTGCCGCGCGCCTCGGAGAGCGGCACCACCTTGCGCGGCTTCTCGTCGGCCTTGGGCGGGAAGATCGCGTGCACCACTTCGCGACCGGTGCGCATGCCCTCGCCCACCGAGACGTAGAGATCCTCGGGCGTCTCGACATTGAAGATCTTGAGCGCCTCGGCGGTCGCCTTCTCCGTCAACTCGTGGCCCTCCTGGCGGAACGCCTTCTGCAGGATCGCCTTGCCGAGATCGAGGTACTGCTGGCGCTGCTGGGTGCGGATGAAGCGGCGGATGCGCGCGCGCGCCTTGCCGGTGACGACGAAGCGCTCCCAGGTCGGCGACGGCGTCTGCACCTTGGAGGTCACGATCTCGACCTGGTCGCCGTTCTGCAGCTGGCGTCCGGAGCGGCACCAGCCGGCCGTTGATCTTGGCGCCGACGCAGGTGTCGCCGATCTCGGAATGGACGGCGTAGGCGAGATCGACCGGCGTGGCGCCGCGCGGCAGCGCGAAGAGATCGCCCTTGGGCGTGAAGCAGAACACCTGGTCCTGGAACATCTCGAGCCGCGTGTGCTCGAGGAACTCCTCCGGGCCCGAGGCGTGCTCGAGGATGTCCAGAAGCTCGCGCAGCCAGCGGTATTGCGGGCCCTCGGTGCTGGGCGCGCCCTGGCGGTAGCTCCAGTGGGCGGCGACGCCGAGCTCGGCCACCTCGTGCATCTCGCGGGTGCGGATCTGGATCTCGATGCGCTGGCGCTCGGGACCGATCACGCCGGTGTGCAGCGAGCGGTACTGGTTCGGCTTCGGCGTCGAGATGTAGTCCTTGAAGCGGCCGGGCACCACGGGCTAGTGGCTGTGGATGATGCCCAGCGCCTGGTAGCAGCCGTCGAGCGTCGTCCACCACGACGCGGAACGCCATGATGTCGGAGAGCTGCTCGAAGCCCACGTCCTTGCGCTGCATCTTGCGCCAGATCGAATAGGGCGACTTCTCGCGGCCCGAGACCTGGGCCTCGATGCCGGCCTTCTGCAGCACGTCCTTGAGCTCGGCGATGATGCGCGGCACCAGGTCGCCGCCCTTCTCGCGCAGGAAGGCGAGGCGCGCCAGGATGCTCTCGCGCGCGTCGGGATAGAGCTCGGCGAAGGCCAGATCCTCGAGCTGGTCCTTCATCTCGTGCATGCCGATGCGCTCGGCGAGCTGCGCGTAGATGTCCATGGTCTCGCGGGCGATGCGCTGGCGCTTCTCCGGATCCTTGATGAAGCGGAGCGTGCGCATGTTGTGGAGCCGGTCGGCGAGCTTCACCAGCAGGACGCGGATGTCCTCCGACATCGCCAGCACCAGCTTGCGGAAATTCTCCGCCTGCTTGGTCTGGCCGGAGGTCAGCTCCACGCGGGAAAGCTTGGTGACGCCGTCGACCAGGCGCGCGATCTCCGGCCCGAACATGCGCTCGATCTCCTCGAGCGACACCAGCGTGTCCTCGACGGTGTCGTGCAGCAGGCCGGTGACGATCGAGGAGCTGTCGAGGCGCATCCCCGCGAGGATGCCGGCGACCTCGACGGGATGGGAGAAATAGGGATCGCCCGAAGCGCGCTTCTGGGTCCCGTGCGCCTTCATGGAGAAGACATAGGCGCGGTTGAGCGCGCCCTCGTCCGCCGACGGGTCATAGGACTTGACCCGCTCCACCAGCTCGAACTGCCGCATCATGACGGACTACCCGCCGGTCCGGCCGGGTCTGAATCGCCCAGATGGGAGAACGGGGCGGATGCGACCCGATTGCCGCCGCCCCCTCGCATCGGTGTTAGGGCTCGCCCTTGCGAGCGAGCGCGTCCCCCTCCGCGGTTCCCTCGCGCATCGTCAGGCAGAGCGACGTCGTCGTCGGCCGCGAGCACGGTTCCTCCTCGAGCTCCTCGTCGTCGATCTCCTCGTCGGCGAGTTCCTCGGCGCTCCGGCGGCGCGTCCACCGGCCAGGTCTGGGTCTCGATCTCGAGATCCTTGTCCTCCTCGGGCTCGTCGACCTCGACATGCTTCTGCATGCCCTTGATGAGGGAGTTCTTGACCCCCTCGAGGCCGATGGTCTCGTCGGCGATCTCGCGCAGCGCCACCACCGGGTTCTTGTCGTTGTCCCGCTCCAGCGTGATCGGCGCCCCGGAGGCGACATCACGGGCCCGCTGGGCCGCGATCAGGACCAGCTCGAACCGATTGGGGATCTTGAGGATGCAGTCTTCAACCGTTACGCGCGCCATGCCGAGGGCTCTCCACCGCCAAAATCAGAGTCCTTCAATATATGGGAGGAGGCCCCCGCTCGCAACCCGGCTATGGGGCATAGGGGCCCTGTCCCCATGGGCTGGGCCCCACCCCCAGGACCGCACCGGGGACGCCCTTAGTCTGCGGCGTCGGCGGCGGCCTGCAGCCCTGCCGCCGATGGCGCGTCGGCGGGACGCGACATCGTCCAATACCCGAGCGCCATGATCCCGGCACCGGCAACGATGTTGCCGAGGGATACCCAGAACAGATTATACGCCAGCCCGCCCCAGGTGACGGTATCGGGATGGTCGCCGAGGAGCGCCACCAGCAGCAGGGTCATATTGGCGACCGAGTGCTCGTAGCCGCTGCCGATGAAGCCGAAAAGGCACCAGAAGATGGCGATGCACTTGGCGGCGTCGCTGGTCATCCGAGCGGACATCCAGATCGCCAGGCAGACGAGCCAGTTGCAGAGGACCGCGCGGGCGAAGAGCGCGAGGACCGGCGCATTCATCTTGGCGGCAGCGACCGTCATCAGCCACTGGCTCTTCGAGTGCAGCACCGCGCCGCCGCCGCCGGCGATGAAGATCACCGCGAGGACCGCACAGCCGACGAGATTGCCGAGCCAGGTCATCGCCCAGGCGGAGCCGAGCTCGGACATGCCGATCTTGCCGCGCAAGACGCCTAGAGGCATGAACATCGTATGCCCGGTGAAGAGGTCGGAGCCCGCGAAGATCACCAGGGTGAGCGCGATGCCGAAGGAGCAGCCCATCACCAGGCTGCGATAGGCGGGATCGACGTCGGAGCCGACGGAGAAGATGAGGAGGATGCCGAGACCCACATAGGCGCCCGCCAGCATCGAGCTGATCCAGAATCCGACCGGCGTGCGCTTCAGGAAAGCGGACTTGGCCGCCGCCATGGTGGCCATCTGATCAACGGTATCGAGGTACATCGGATCATCCTCGCGCCATGGTGACAAAGTCGGCGCGATATCCGCGCCACGTGTCGAAACCGCAATAAGCATGCCAGCTCGATTGCGTCGATTTGCCTGGGCGAATTGCAGGATGAGCCGACGGGTTGCCATTTCCTCATCCACAGCGCTGAGCAAAGTCTATGCAATGCGCGAAACGCCTAAAACTTCGGCACTCATCGCCGAGGCCGGAAATCCCGCTCCCAAATATCGCCGGACAATCAACACGCCGCTGCAATGCGTCGACCTTGGCATCACGCTTGCTTGTGGTGCTCCGGGGTCGATAGGAGCCGGGTGCAGATGACGGATACGGCGGGCTTCAGCGACGAGCAGAAGCAATATCTCGAAGGCTTCCTGAGCGGCATCGCGCCCGGCACGGTGGCGCCGCGGCCGTCCGCGCCGCCGCCGATATTCATCGCGCGGCGCAGGATCGCTTTCTTGCCGCCGGCAAGAAGCTGGTGCCGGAGGAAGAGGCCAAGCGCCAGTCGCATCCCCTGGACATGTGGGACGAGCTCGCGCCGAGGCCGCCGAGGGCCGCTTCCCCCGCGGCCTCGACGTCTTCCGGCACAAGTTCTTCGGCCTCTTCTACGTGGCGCCGACGCAGAACGCCTTCATGTGCCGGCTGCGCATCCCCAACGGCATCATGCGCGCCCCTCAGCTCGCTGGGCTGGCCGACATCGCCGATGCCTACGGCGGCGGTTACGCGGACGTGACGACGCGGGCCAATCTGCAGATCCGCGAGATCGGGCCCACGCACATCCTCGACGTGCTGACGGGCATCACCGATCTCGGCCTCACCTCCCGCGGCGCCGGTGCCGACAACATCCGCAACATCACCGGCAGCCCCACGGCTGGCATCGACCCGGAAGAGTTAATCGATACGCGTCCGCTCGGCCGCGAGCTGCATCATTTCATCCTCAATCACCGGGAGCTCTACGGCCTGCCGCGCAAGTTCAACATCGCCTTCGACGGCGGCGGCCGCATCGGCGTCCTCGAGGACACGAATGATATCGGCTTTCCCGCGGTATCGGTGCCGGCGGGTACGGATATCCCCGATGGCATCTATTTCCGCCTGCAGCTCGGCGGCATCACCGGTCACGGCGATTTCGCGCGGGATGCCGGCGTGCTCCTGCGGCCGGAGGAATGCACGCCCGTGGCGATCGCGGTGCTTCGCGTCTTCATCGCCAATGGCGACCGCACCGACCGCAAGCGCGCGCGACTCAAATACCTGCTGGATGACTGGGGACACGAAAAATTCCTCGCCGAGGTCGAGCGCGAGCTGGGCCGAACGCTGACGCGATTGCCGCTCGACGCCTGCGCGCCGAGAGGTCCGGTGCAGAAGCACGGACACATCGGCATTCATCGTCAGCGCCAACCGGACCTCTGCTACATCGGCGTAGCGCTGCCGGTGGGTCGCCTCACGGCAGAGCAGATGCGCGGCCTCGCCGATGTGGCCGAGCGACACGGCAGCGGCGACATCCGCCTCACCGTCTGGCAGAACCTGCTGATCTCCGATATTCCGGAATCCCAGGTGGCGGCGGCGAGCGCGGCGATCCAGCAGCTCGGCCTCGCGGTCACCGCCAGCGCCGTGCGCGGCGCCCTCGTCGCCTGCACCGGCAACACCGGCTGCAAGTTCTCCGCCACCGACACCAAGGGCCAGGCACTGCTGCTGGCGGAGCATCTGGAGCGATGCGTGCCGCTGGATCAGCCCGTCAACATCCACCTGACCGGCTGTCCCAATTCCTGCGCGCAGCATTATGTGGGCGACATCGGCCTCCTTGGCGTGAAGGTCGGCGAGGAGATGATCGAGGGCTATACGGTGCTGCTCGGCGGCGGCGCCGGCAGCGAGCGCAGCCTCGCCCGCGAGATCTATCGCGAAGTGCCGATGGCGGAGCTGCCGGAGACGATCGAGCGGCTGCTGCGCGCCTATCTCGTCCACCGCCGCGATCCCGCCGAGAGCTTCCATGATTTCGCCGCGCGCCATTCCGTCGAGGCGCTGCAGGCGCTCAGCGCGGCCGCCGGCGACATCGCGGCCTGAGGCGATGCTCGACCTCCTTCCCATGATCCCGGAGAGCGCCCCCTTCAACTCGGCGCAGCGCTCCTGGCTCAATGGCTGGCTCGCCGCCTACTACGGCGCGGGACGGCCGATCGCCGCCATGCCTGTCGAGGTTCCGGCGGAAGAAGAGCTTCCCTGGCACGACATGTCGCTGCCGCTGGAGGAGCGCCTGCAGCTCGCCGCGGGACGTCCGCTGGGGCAGCAGCTCATGGCGGCGATGGCGCAGCAGGATTGCGGCCAGTGCGGCTATCTCTGCAAGACCTATGCGGAGGCGGTCTCGACCGGCGCCGAGAAGAGCCTCACCCGCTGCGTCCCCGGCGGCAAGGCGACGGCGCGCGCGCTCACGGAGATATTGGAGCTGGCACCGACTGTCGCATCGATTCCCGCCTCCGTTACCGCAGCGCAAGTGGCGCCGATCGCGCCGGGCCCGGCGACGGCACGTGCCTTGGCGCGGCTCGAGGCGTGCCTGCCGCTCAATCGCGAAGGCTCGCTCAAGGATACGCGGCACGTCGTCTTCGATCTCGCGGGGACCGGCTTGACTTATGACGTCGGCGACGCCCTTGGCGTGCAGCCGGAGAATTGTCCCGACATGGCGGCGGCGATCATCGGCTGTCTCGGCGCGGATCTCCACGACGAGGTGGATTGTCCCGACGGCAGCCGTCGCGGACTCTTCGAGGCCCTGGTCCAAGTCTGCGACATCGCGCGGCCATCCGACGAGGCGATCGAGGTCCTCGCCTCCCGTGCACCCAACGCGGATGAATCTCAGCGCCTGCAGGCCCTCGCCGAGGGATACCCAGGCGCGGGACCGGAGGAAGCGGATCTTCTCGACCTGCTGCTGACCTTCCGCTCGGCGCGGCCGCCGGTGCAGGAGCTGATCTCCGCCCTCGGCATTCTGCAGCCGCGGCTCTACTCGATCTCCTCGTCGTCGAAGATGGTGGGCGAGGCCGTGCATCTCACCGTCGCCGCCGTGCGCTATCAGAGGCGCGGCCGCCAACGCAAGGGTGTCGCCTCCACATATCTCGCCGAGCGGACGGCAACCGGCGGCTCGGTGCCAGTCTTCGTGCAGCCGACCCACGACTTCCGCCTCCCGGCTGACGACGGCGCCGACGTCATCATGATCGGGCCGGGGACGGGAGTGGCACCCTTTCGCGCCTTCCTGCAGGAGCGCCGGGCGCGGGGCGCCCGCGGCCGCAACTGGCTCTTCTTCGGTGACCAGCGCCGCGCCTGCGATTTTCTCTACGAGGAGGAGCTCACGGGCTTCCGTCGTGACGGCCTGCTGACGGAGCTGGACCTGGCATTTTCCCGCGATCAGAACGAGCGCGTCTACGTCCAGCAGCGCATGCGCGAGCGCGCCGGGGAACTCTGGGCCTGGATCGAGGGCGGCGCGCAGGTCTTCGTCTGCGGCGCCGTGGCGATGGCGCGAGACGTCGATGCCGCGCTTGCCGCCATCATCGCCCGCCAAGGCGTCATGGGGCCGGGCGCTGCCAAGGCCTATCTGGCCAAGCTGACGCGAGAGAAGCGCTATCTGAAGGACGTCTACTGATGGTCCCGCATCCGTTTCCGATCTTCCTCGATCTCAACGGCCGCCCCTGTGTCGTCATCGGCAGTGGCGCCGAGGCGGAGCGCAAGATCGCGGCACTGCGTCGCGCCGGCGCCGAGGTCCGCGGCGCCACCGAGTTCGATCCAACACTGTTGCAAAATGCCGCCCTCGTCATGGTCGCCGGCGCGCCGCTCACCACCGGTGAGTCGATCGCGCGAGCAGCCAAGTTACTCAATATTCCCGTCAACGTGATGGACGAGCCGCGCCTCTGCAGCTTCCTGATGCCGGCGATCATCGATCGCGCGCCCGTTGTCGTGGCGATCTCTACCGGCGGGGCCGCGCCGGCCCTGGCGCGGCTGATGCGGATCTGGTTCGAGCGGCTGCTGCCGGCGCGCCTCGGCGGGCTCGCGGCGCTTGCCGCGCGCTTTCGCCCGCTGGTGCGCCGCCGCCTCGTCAATGCCGAGGCGCGCAAGAGATTCTGGGCCGGCGTCTTCGCCGGCGAAGTCGCGGACCTCGCGCTCAGCAGCGAGCCCGCGGCCGGCGCGCTCGCCGATGCCCTCGATGCGGCGGTGCTGCAGGAGGCCGAGAAGAACTCCGTCCCGATTCCCTACTCCAGGGGCTCCGCCATCTGATCCGGCGGCAGCGCCGCCAGCAACTCCTCGACGGTGCGGCCGAGGACCGGGTGGCGCCAGCCGGGCGCCACCTCGGCGAGCGGCCGCAGCACGAAGGCGCGCTCGTGCAGGCGCGGATGCGGCAGCGCTGGACCGGCGTCGTCTGGTGCGCTGACGCGATCGTCATAGGCGAGAAGATCGAGATCGAGAACGCGCGGCGCGTTCCGCTCACGGCGCACGCGGCCGGCGTGGGATTCGATCGAATGCAAGCGATCGAGGAGCGACACCGGATCGAGGCTGGTCCCGACCACCGCGACGCCGTTGATGAACCAGGGCTGGTCGGAGATCGGCACCGGCGCCGAGCGATACCAGCGCGAGCGCGCGAGAATCCGCACACCTTCCTTCGCCAGAAGCGCGAGCGCCGCTTCCAGGCTGCCGGGCGGGGGCCCCAAAGTCACGCTCGGAAGATTGGCGCCAAGGCCGATCAGGATCACGACACTGATTCCACATCGATGTCGCAGCCTCGCCTTGACGCGACGGTGCGAACTTCCGCTAATGAGCGCAGTCTTTGCCGCATTTGATTCGATACATTTTTAGTGGGAGCTGCGTTGGCCATGTTCTATCCCGAAGAAAGAGTTGCCATATTCATCGATGGCGCCAACCTCTACGCCGCCGCGCGCGGGCTCGGCTTCGACATCGACTATAAGCGTCTCCTCGATCTCTTCGCCGGCAAGGGCCGGCTGATCCGCGCCTTCTACTACACCGCCGTCATCGAGGATCAGGAGTATTCGCCGCTCCGCCCCCTCGTGGATTGGCTCGACTACAACGGCTACACCATGGTGACCAAGCCCACCAAGGAGTACACGGACGCCATGGGCCGCCGCAAGATCAAGGGCAACATGGATATCGAGCTCGCCATCGACATGCTGGAGATGGCGCAATACCTCGATCACGCCGTGCTGTTCTCCGGCGACGGCGACTTCCGCCGCCTGGTCGAGGCGGTGCAGCGGCGGGGCGTGCGGGTGAGCGTGGTATCGACGCTGCGCTCGCAACCGCCGATGGCGGCGGACGATCTCCGGCGCCAGGCCGACACCTTCATCGATCTGCAGGACCTGGCGCCGCAGATCATGCGCGTACGCGACGACAATCATCGGTCGGCGCCAGCCCACACCGACACCGCTCAGTGAGCGCGGCGCCGGAACGCGGCCCGGGCGTGGTTCCGACGCCGGAACGCGACTGCCCGCTGTGTCCGCGCCTGGTCGAGTTCCGCCAGCGGCAGCGCCACGCCCACGACGATTGGCACAACGCGCCAGTGCCGGCCTTCGGCGATCTCGACGCGCGGCTGCTGATCGTGGGCCTGGCGCCGGGATTGAAAGGCGCCAACCGCACCGGCCGTCCCTTCACCGGCGACTTCGCCGGCGATCTCCTCTACGCTACCCTCAAGAAGTTCGGCTTCGCCCGCGGCAGCTATGGCGCCCGCGCCGACGACGGCCTCGCCCTCGTCGACTGCCGCATCACCAACTCGGTGCGCTGCGTGCCGCCGGAGAACAAGCCGGAGCCGGCGGAAATCGCGGCCTGCCGTCCGTTCCTCGCCGCGGAGATCGCGGGCATGACGCGGCTTCGCGTCATCCTCGCGCTCGGCGCCATCGCTCACGGCACCGTCCTCGGGGCCCTCGCCCAGCGCAAATCCGCCTCTCCCTTCAAGCACGGCGCGCTGCATCCGCTGCCGCCGGGACTGCTGCTCGCCGACAGCTATCACTGCTCGCGCTACAACACCAACACGGGCGTGCTGACGGCGGAGATGTTCGAGGCGGTATTCCTCGCCATCAAGTCGCGGCTGGCGGAGCGATGAGCGTCATGCGCCTTCTCGGCATTCTTGTGCTGGCAATCCTGGCGGCGGCGACCGCCAGCGGCGGCAGCAAAGACCGCCACGGTGATGACCGGTGTCAACGGCACCCTGCGCGCGACGCTGGTGACGCCGGAGGGTCCCGGCCCCTTCCCCGGCGTGCTGGTGCTTCACACCAGCGGCGGTCTGCAGAAAGCCGATACCGACTTTGCCGAGCGTCTCGCCGAGGAGGGCTATGTCGCCCTGGTGCCGGCGTTCCTCGATGCCCGCGGCATCAGGGCATCGACGCGGACCGCCGCCTTCACCTCGGATGCCGGGGCGATCTATGCCGATCTCGTCACGGCCCTCGACATGCTCGGACAGACGGATCAGGTGGGCGGCCGCAAGCTGGCCGCGATCGGCTTCTCCAACGGCGGTTATTTCGCGGCATGGCTTGCGGCATCGGGCAAAGTCGCCGCCGGCATCTCCTACTATGGCGCCCTCACCGGTGCCGGCACCGACCGCTCCCTCGAGCGCTTCCGCCACACCTTCACGAGCTCGAGCGCGCCGCTCCTGATCCTGCACGGCATGCAGGACCAGACCGTGCCGGTTGCCGCCGCCCAGCGCCTTGGCGGCATTCTCGCCGCTGCCGGCAGCCCCTACCAGCTGCACCTCTATCCCGGCGCCGGCCACCGCTTCGAGCGCGACACGTCCTCCGCGGCCAACCGCGTCGCCGCGGCGGATGCCTGGCAGCGCAGCCTCGCTTTCCTGATGCTATATTTGCGCGACCGCTGAGGACGCGACGGGCAACGACGACGGAGACTTTCGAGCATGACGGAGCATCGCGGCACGCAACCATCGAGAGCCGATCAGCCGATCCTTCCGGAGCTGCAGCGGCTGCGCGACAGCATCGACAACATCGACGCCGCGCTCATTCATCTGCTGGCGGAGCGCTTCAAGTGCACGCAGCAGGTGGGTCATCTCAAGGCGGCGCACCACCTGCCGCCGGCCGATCCCGCCCGCGAAGCGACGCAGATCGCGCGGCTGCGCAAATTGGCGGAGAGCGCCCGGCTCGATCCCGAGTTCGCGGAGAAGTTCCTCGCCTTCATCGTCAAGGAAGTGATCCGGCACCACGAGGCGATCGCGCGGTCCTAAGGTGGCTCAAGCGTTCCGCGCCCGGAGGATCCGGCCCTTCTCGCGCTGCCAGTCGCGCTCCTTCTCCGCTGCGCGCTTGTCGGCCTTGCGCTTGCCCTTGGCGAGGCCGAGCTCGACCTTGGCGATGCCGCGCTCGTTGAAGTAGAGGCCGAGGGGGATCAGCGTCATGCCGTCGCGGGTCACCGCGCCCATGAGCTTGTTGAGCTCCTTGCGGCGCACCAGCAGCTTGCGCGGCCGGCGCGGCTCGTGGTTGACGCGCGCCGCCGCATATTCCGGGATATTGGCGTTCATCAGATAGAGCTCGCCCTCGCGCTCGGCGGCGTAGGACTCGTTGATGCTGACGCCGCCCTTGCGCAGCACCTTCACCTCGGTGCCGGCGAGCATCAGGCCCGCCTCGAGCGTCTCCTCGATCAGGTAGTCGTGGCGGGCCCGGCGGTTCTGCGCGATGTAGCGATCGGTGGGACGCGTCATCCGCTCAATTCAGGACGCCCGCATGGCGCATGGCCTGCCGGACCTTCTCCTGGGTCTCCGGCATCGGCACCACCAGGGGGAGGCGCACCTCGGCGGTGCTCTTGCCCAGGAGCGAGACCGCGAACTTCACCGGCCCCGGGCTGGTCTCGGTGAAGAGCGCGTCGTTGAGCGGCAGCAGGCGCTGATTGATCTGCATGGCATGCTGCACCTCGCCCTTGTCCCAGGACTCATGCATGTCGGAGCAGGCGCGCGGCGCCACGTTGGCGGTGACGGAGATGCAGCCGTGGCCGCCCTGGACGCGGAAGGCGAGCGCGGTGTGATCCTCGCCCGAGAGCATGCAGAACTTGGCGCCGATCGCCTCGCGCGTCCGAAGCGGCCGCGCCAGGTCGTTGGTGGCATCCTTGACGCCGACGATGTTCGGCAGCTGGGCGAGCCGCGCCATGGTGGCGACGCTCATGTCGACGGCGGTGCGGCCGGGGATGTTGTAGATCATGATCGGCAGATCGACGGCGTCGTGGATCGCCTTGAAGTGCTGATAGAGCCCTTCCTGGGTCGGCCGGTTGTAATAGGGATTGACGATCAGCGCCGCATCGGCGCCGGCCTGCTTGGCGTGCCGCGTCAGGTCGATCGCCTCCTCGGTGGAGTTGGAGCCGGTGCCGGCGATCACGGGCGCGCGACCGCGCGCCGCCTCGACGCAGAGCTCGACCACACGCTTGTGCTCATCGTGGCTGAGCGTCGGCGATTTGCCGGTGGTGCCGCACGGCACCAGGCCGCGCGTGCCCTCCTTGATCTGCCATTCGACGAAATCCTGGAATCCCTTCGCGTCCACGGCGCCCTGCCGGAACGGGGTGATGAGGGCGACGATCGAGCCCTTGAACATGGGGAATCCTCCCTGGACGAGCCGGTTCGGACCGGTGGCTGACCATATCCCCCCGGCCCCGCCGCGGCAACCGCCGGCAGATTCTTTACCAGTCGTTCACCGTCTTCAGGCATGAATAGGCGGCCGTTGGCGTGGCATTGGTGCGAGCGAGGCGGCTCCACTGCTTGTTTCCCGCCGGGCCGCGGCTAGAATGCGGTGCGGCCTCTGTTTTTCATCCGCCGCGGGCAGCCCGGAGAGGCATGGTGGTGAGACCGCTATTTCGCGCGATCCTGTTGATCGCGCTGTGCGTGGCACCGATGCTCCGGGCCGGGGCCAGCGTGCTCAGCGAGTCCGACCGGCAGACCTATCGCGCCGCCTTCGCGGCGATCCGCAACAGCGACTGGTCGGGCGCCGAGGCGAAGGCGCGGCAGGCAAAGGATCCCATCCTCGCCAAGGCCGTCCGCTTCTTCGACCTGGCGCGGGCCAATCCCGGCGTGCGCTTCGCCGACATCACCGCCTTCATCACCGAGAACCCGGACTGGCCGAGCCAGGCGACGCTCCGCCAGCGCGCCGAGGAGGCGATCGCCACCGTCGGCGACGAGGAGCTCGCGCTCTGGTTCGAGCGCTTCCCGCCGATCACGCCCTTCGCGCCGCCTGCGCGAGGCGGATATGCGGCTCGCCCACGGCGACACCGCGCGCGCCGCCGAGGAGATCCGCCAGGTCTGGATCATCAGGCGAATTCGGCCCCTTCGACGAGAAGAGCGTGCTGCAGAAATACGGCAGCTACATCCGCCGCGAGGACGAGGTGAAGCGCCTCGACCGCCTGCTCTGGGAAGGCCATGACGACGCCGCCAAGCGCATGCTGACGCGGGTCGACACCGGCCACCGTATCGTTGCCGAGGCGCGGATGGCGCTGGCGCACATGGCGGGGAACGCCGACCGGCTGGTGCAGCGGGTGCCGCGGGAGTTCCAGAACGACCCCGGCCTGCTGTTCGAGCGCATGCGCTGGCGGCGTCGCAAGGAGATGTACGACAGCGCCATCGACATCCTCGATCACGCGCCCAAGGATCTCGGTGCGGCCGCAGGCCTGGTGGAGCGAGCGCGAGCTGCTGGTGCGTCACGCGCTGCAGAACGGCGACATCTCGCTCGCCTATCGCCTCGCCGCCCGGCACAGCCTCACCAGTCAGGCGTCGGATTTGCCGACGGCGAGTTCCTCGCCGGCTGGGTCGCGCTTCGCTTCCTGCGCGATTACCAGACCGGCTACAACCACTTCGTCCGGCTCTACAGCGAGGTCAACCGCCCGGTGAGCCTGGCGCGCGGCGCCTACTGGGCCGGCCGCGCCGCCGAGGTGCTGGGCTACCATGAGCTTGCCGCCAGCTGGTACGCCACCGCGGCGAAGCACCTGGCGACCTATTACGGCCAGCTCGCCGCCGCGCAAGATCGGCAGCGACGGCAGAGCGGCGGTGATGGAGGATCCGCAGCCGACGCCGCCGGAGATCGCCGCCTTCGACAAGCAGGAGCTGGTGCGCGTCACCCGCGCGCTCGCCGAGGCGGAGGCCGCCGATTTCGCCAAGCCCTTCATCCTCAAGCTCAGCGACCTCGCGAAGACACCCGACGACCACGCGCTGGTCGCCACCCTGGCCGAGCAGATCGACCGGCCGGATCTCGCGGTCGCCGCGGCGAAGCGGGCGAGCTATCAGGGCGTCACGCTGCTGGCGCAGGGCTATCCCATCGCCGACATGCCCGACGGCGGCAGCGTCGAGCGGCCGCTGGTGCTGGCGATGACGCGCCAGGAGAGCGCCTTCGACCAGGCGGCGGTGAGCCCCGCCGGCGCGCTCGGCATGATGCAGCTGATGCCGGCTACCGCGAAGACCCTCGCCAAATCCCTGGAGATGCCGTTCTCCCAGCAGCGCCTGCTGACCGACCGCCGCTACAACATCACCTTGGGCCGCGCCTATCTGAAGGGTCTGATCGACCGCTACAACGGCTCCTATGTGCTGGCGGTCGCCGCCTACAACGCCGGCCCCGCCCGCGTCAGCCAGTGGGTGCACGACCTCGGCGATCCCCGCGCCAAGGAGACCGACGTCATCGACTGGGTCGAATTGATTCCGTTCGGCGAGACCCGGACCTACGTCCAGCGCGTGCTGGAGAACCTGCAGGTCTACCGCCTGCGCCTGGGCGATCGCGCACTGGCCTTCTCGCTTCCGACCGACCTGAAGCGGTAAGCTCTCCCCGCTGGCGCCTCCCTGCGCCCGCGCGAGGAGGAGACTTGCATGCCATCAGCCGCGCTCGCCCGCACCACCGCCTGCGTCTTCGACGCCTACGGCACGCTGTTCGACATCCTCTCCGCCACCAGCCGCTGCCGCGACGCTGCTCGGCGACAAGGCGCCGGCGCTGGGCGCGCTCTGGCGCACGCGCCAGCTCGAATACAGCTGGCTCCGGAGCCTGATGGGCGCGCACGCGGATTTCTGGCAGGTGACCGGCGAGTCCCTCGACTACGCCATGGCGAGCCTCGGGATCGAGAACGCGGCGCTGCGCGAGCGCCTGATGGAGGCCTTTCGCACCATCGAGGCCTATCCCGACGCGCGCCGGGTGCTGGAGGCATTGCGGCGCGCCAAGCGCCCCGCCGCGATTCTCTCCAACGGCACGCCGGACATGCTGCGGCGCGGCGGTGGGGAGCGCCGGCATCGGCGCGCTCCTCGATCACGTGATCTCGATCGAGGAGGCCGGCATCTACAAGCCCCATGACCGCGTCTACGAGCTTGTCCCCAAGCGTCTCGGCCTGCCGGCGGAGCGCATCTGCTTCGTCTCGTCCAACGGCTGGGACGCCGCCGGCGCCGCCCATTTCGGCTTCCAGGCGGTCTGGGCCAATCGCGGCGGGCTGCCGCGGGAGCGGCTGCCGGGGACGCTCGCCGCCGAGATCACGACGCTCGATGCGCTTCCCGGTCTCCTGGGTCTTTAGTGGCGGCCTACCGCGAGCTCGAGATCACGGCCCAGGACGGGCTCCGGCTCTACTGCCGCGACTACGGCGATGCGCTCGCAACTCGGACGCCGGTGCTGTGCCTCAGCGGCCTGGTGCGCAACAGCGCCGACTTTGACGCGGTGGCGATGCGGCTCGATGGGCGAGCGCCGGGTGCTGTGCCCGGATTATCGCGGCCGCGGCCGCTCCGCCTACGATCCGCGACTGGTCGCACTACGAGCCGCGCACCTACATCAACGATATCCTGCATCTGCTGACCGCCACCGGCGTCTCCCGCGCGGTGATCATCGGCACGTCGCTGGGCGGGCTGCTGGCCACCGCGCTCGCGGTGCTGCGGCCGACCGCGGTCGCCGGCGTCGTCCTCAACGACATCGGTCCCGAGATCGCCGGCGGCGGCCTCGACCGGATCACCGCCTATGTCGGCACCGACCATCCGCAGCCGGATTGGGACAGCGCCGCGCGCTTCCTGCGCCAGCTGCTGCCCCGCCTCGCCCCCACCCAGGACGACGCCTGGTGGCGCCAGTTCGCGGAGACGACGTATCGCCAGGGCGCCGATGGGCTGCTGCATTTCGACTGGGACCTGGCGGTGGCGAAGCCGCTTGCCGGTCAGCAGCAGAATCTGGTGCCGGATCTCTGGGCGCTCTACCGCGGGCTTCGACGGCTTCCGGTTCTGGCGCTGCGCGGCGCGCTTTCCGACATCCTTTCCGAGGACGCGTTTCGCCGCATGGCGCTTGAAAAGCCCGATCTGGTCTGCGTAACTGTGCCCGACGTCGGGCACACGCCCTCGCTCGGCGAGCCAACATCCATCGCGGCCCTCGATGCCTTCCTCCGCCGTTTCTAGCGCCGACCGCCCGCTTCCCACCATCGACGACATCCGCGCCGCCGCCGAGCGCATCAAGGGCAAGGCGGTGCTGACGCCGCTGCTGGAATCGCCGCCGCTCAACGCGCGGTTGGGCGGCCGCCTGCTGGTCAAGGCGGAGGCGCTGCAGCGCACCGGATCGTTCAAGTTCCGCGGCGCCTACAACACCCTCGTCCAGTTCGACGAGCGCCAGCGCCGCGGCGGCGTGGTGACCTACTCCTCCGGCAATCACGCCCAGGGCGTGGCGGCGGCGGCGCAGCTCCTGGGCATCCCCGCCACCATCGTGATGCCGGCGGATGCGCCGCAGATCAAGATCGCCAACACCAAGGGCTATGGCGCCGAGGTCGTGCTCTACGACCGCTACAAGGAGAGCCGCGAGGAGGTGGGCGCCAAGATCGCCCGCGAGCGCGGCGCCACCATCGTCGCCCCCTACGACGAGCCGCAGGTGATCGCGGGCCAGGGAACCGCGGGCCTGGAGATCGCGGCGCAGGCGAAGGCGATGGGAGCGACGCTCGATGCCGTCATCGTGTGCTGCGGCGGCGGCGGATTGACCGCCGGCTGTCGCGCTGGCGATCAGCAGCCGAGTGCCCGGGCACACCGGTCTATACCGCCGAGCCCGAGGGCTTCGACGATACCCGCCGCTCCCTGGCGGCGGGCGAGCGGGTCAGCAACGATCCCGCGGCGCGCTCGATCTGCGACGCGCTGCTGGCGCCGACGCCGGGCGCCCTCACCTTCGCGATCAACCGCCGCCTCCTCAAGGGCGGCTTCGCCGTCAGCGACACCGAGGTGCGCCGCGCCATGGCGACCGCCTTCAGCGACCTGAAGCTGGTGGTCGAGCCCGGCGGCGCCGCGGCGCTGGCCGCGCGTGCTGTCCGGCAAGTTCCCGCTCGCCGGCAAGACGGTGGCGGTCACCGCGTCGGGCGGCAATGTCGACCGCGAGACCTACACGTCCGCGCTGGCGCAATCCTGAACTGAAAGATTAAGGGATACGCCTCAGGAGGCGGTCGCCGCCTCAGCCTGATCGGCGGACGCCTTGCCGCCGGCGATCGCCGTGACGTTGCCGCGCGCGGCGGGCAAGGCGAGCGGCAGCGTCGCCTCGTCGTGGCCGATCGAATCAACCCGGCGGCTGTAGCCCTCGAAGACCGCGCCCTGCTCGATGGTGAGCGAGACATGGGTGATATCGGCGACGACCCGAGCGCCGGAGCTCAGCGTCACCGTCGCCGCCGTCAGGCGGCCGGTCAGCGATCCCGCGATCAGCGCGCTCTCGGTCTCGACGGCGCCGATGACGGAGCCGCCCTCGTCGATGGTGATCTTCTTGGCAACGATGTCGCCCTTCACCGTGCCGGAGATGTGGACCTCGCCGTCGCTGAAGATATCCCCGGTGACCCTGAGGTCGACGCTGAGGATCGACGGCGCCGCCGGGCGCTTCGACGCGGCCTGATTGGCCTTGCCCTTACTTGCCGCTGATCTGAACAACGGATTTCCCCGCTTCCAGGAATTTCTCCGGGTCGAGCGTCTCGCCGTCCATCACCACCTCGTAATGTAGGTGGGGACCGGTGCTCCGACCAGTGCTGCCGAGCTCGCCGACTTGCTGATGAACGGTGACCTTCTGGCCGCGCGTGACGGTAATGCGGTGCAGGTGGGCATAGTGCGTGACGATGCCCATGCCGTGGTCGATCTCGACGAACTTGCCGTATTGCCCGCGCACGCCGGCGAAGGTCACCACGCCCGGGCCGGTGCTGTAGACCGGCGAGCGGAAGACGCCGCCGAGATCGACGCCCGGGTGGAAGCCCTCGCGCTTGTTGATGGGATCGACGCGCGGCCCGTATGGGCTCTCGATCTGGTAATGGGCGAGCGGCGTCGCCAGCGGGAGGATCTTCACCAGCTTGCGCAGGGTCTCCTCACGCTTCGCCAGCTCCTCCGGTGTCATCGCCTTGGCTTTGCCGAGAGCGATATAGGGACCGCCCTCGCCTTTCGGCGCGCCGCTGATCCGCGCGATCGCGCTCTCGACGTCGAGGCCGGTGGAGGCCACCAGCTTCTCAAGCTCGCCCAGCGCGCCGCCGATGCGCCCGGTGCCCGGCGTCGCCGACGCGGTCGGGCCGGTCGTGTCGGTCTTGGCGAGGCTCGCCTGGAGATCGCGCAGCTTGACCTTGAGCGCGTCGCGCTCGCTGGCAAGCCGCTCGCGCTCTACCGTCGCCTTCTCGCGCTCGGCGCTGATCTGATCCAGCTTCTTCTGGGTGCCGTCGAGGCTCGTCTTGAAGTCGCTGGCGCGGGCGTTCGCGGCCTGCAAATCCTTCTCGAGCTGGCGGACGCGGGCGAGGTTGCTCGCCACGTTGGTCGCCGTGTTGCTCACCTTGTCCTGGGCGTCGCCCAGGCGCTTCTGCAGCTCGTCGCGCTCGGCGAGGAGGCGGTCGCGGGCGGTCGCGATATCCTTGAGCTGCTGCTCGGTGTCGGACAGCGACCCCTCGAGATTGCCGTACTGGCTGCCGATGCTGGAAAGCCGGCCTTGGGCCGCGTCAAGCTGGGTGGTGGCGCTCGCGAGCTGGGTCTGCAGCTGGCCGACCATCTGGCGGAGGTCGCTGTTCGACATCTCCGCCTGCGCCATCTGCGCCTGCTTCACGGCGGCGACATTGCCGAAATGCATATATCCGACAGTGAGATAGCCGACACCGGCGGCGCTCAGGAGCAAGCCCGCAGCGGTCGTCACCTGCATGCGACGCGTCAACGTCACATGGCTCACCCGGCCCTCAGTACGAACCAGGATCTGCCGCTCGGGGAACAGGCGCTCCCCCAATCTCTTCAAACGAAAAATCATGCCCCTTCCGTGCAAACGACTGCACGACCTAACCCAATACCGACATTACGCCGGCAACCAACTCAAGACCGTTTGAAGCCCCCAGAGGGACAGCCGGCACCCGGCAGTTCCATTTCCAATCCCGTCGGTGTGAACCGGCCACTTCTTTCGTGCGGTCCGGATAGCCTCACACGCTCCAAGTTTGGCGCTATTTCCCCACTGCCGTTTACCGTTAACAAGGGCCACGCTACCGGCATAAGCGCCTGATTGCAAGCCGAAATTCCCGGCATCACCGATTTCATCTCTCGTAAAGGATTGGCCATTAACCATCCGAGGCATTTATGAGACCGAAGGTTTAGATATCCCTTAAAAGGGGTAGTCCACGGCCGCACGCCGATCCAAAATCCGGGCGCCGGCGGCAGCCTCGCCCGCAATTCGCGGCGGCACCCCGCAGCACTCTGAATCAACGGCGAAAACCCCCTCCTTGGGCGGGGAAGCCGCGGCGCACTACTCCCTGAGACGAGGCCTCTCTACCCCGTTCGGCGGGGGTCAGGCAAACGATTGTTTGACTACCTTCCCCCCACTTGTGGTACTGGTTATTCTACAGTCGAGTTAACCAGCCGGGGATGGGGACCGGATGAAACGCGCCGCACTTCCGGTGGCGGAAGAAGAGGGAATCGAGGGCGCGCGCACTCTGGGCGAGGTCGCCTATCGTCGACTCCACGCTGACATCGTGATGGTTCGGCTCGAGCCGGATCAGCCGCTTCGTTTCGATGCACTCAAAGCTCATTACGGACTCGGCGTGAGCCCGCTGCGCGAGGCGCTGTCGCGCTTGGCGGAAGAGCGGCTGGTGACCACCGTCGGCCAGCGCGGCTTCCGCGTCGCGCCGATGTCGCTCGACGAAATGTGGGAAATGACGCGCCTGCGCCAGGAAGCTCGAGGCCGAGGCGATGCGCGCCTCGATCGCCAAGGGCGACGAGCGCTGGGAAGCCGGCCTGATGGCCGCTCTGCATCATCTTTCGAAGGCACCGGTACCGCGCATCGCCGATCGCCCGGCCGAGGACTGGGACCGCCGGCATCGCGGATTCCATGACGCCCTGATCGGCGCCTGCGGCTCGCCCTGGCTGCTGAAATTCGTCGGCACGCTCAACGACCATCTCGATCGCTACCGGTATCTGCGGGTGTCGCGGACGCCACCCAAGGTATGGGCGCGCGATCTCGACCGCGAGCATCGGGAGCTGTTCGAGGCGGCGCTCGCTCGCGATGCTACCCGGGCGGTCGGAGCTGCTGGTCGCCCACATCTCCCGGACGGCGGACTTCATCTCCGCGCTCGCGGACGCGGCGGAGTAGCGTCCATCAAGTCTATGCCGGTGGCCGCTGGATCACCGGCCGGCCGAACAGATAGCCCTGGCCATAGTCGATGCCGAGTTCGCGGTATCCCTGGGCCTGCGCCTCGGTCTCGATCATCTCGGCGATGGCGAGGATCCCGTTCTCCCGGCAGAAGCCGGAGACATAGCGCAGGAACGAGCGGTCGCGCTCGTTCTGCAGCGCATCGCGCCCGAAGGCGCCGTCGATCTTGACGAAATCGACGGGGATGCTGCGGAGGTAGTGAAACGAGTTGGCGCCCGAGCCGAGATCGTCGAGGCAGAAGCGGTAGCCGCGCTGACGCAAGCTCTGCACCACGCGATTGACGCTCTCCACCTCGCCCACGATCGCGGTCTCCGTGAGCTCGAACATCAGCCGCGCCGGCGGCGCCTGACGCTCCTCCAGCAGCGCACTCAGCCGCTCGGCGAACCCGCGGGTCTCCAGGGACCGGCCCGAGAGGTTGACGGCGATGGCGGGCGCCATCGGCATGCCGCTCTCGAGGTGGTCGATGGCGCGCGCACAGATCGCGAGATCGAAGTCGGCGATCATCGCCGGCGGCCTCGGCGGTGGCGATCGCCACCAGCGGCGGCGTGTTATCGCCGAAACGCACCAGCGCCTCCGCGTGACGGATCTGGCGGTCGGCGAGATCGACGACCGGCTGATAGGCGATGTCGAAGGCGCCGGTCTCGACCACCTGCTCCAGGGACACCACCCGGTTGACCGTATCCGGGAAGAGATCGTCGAGCGCCGCCGCCGGCGTCGGCAGGGAGCCGGTCTCGCCGCTGCCGGCGAAGCGCTCGATGGCGTAGCGGATCACGCGCGCCGCCTGGCGTCCGTAGAGATCGTCACGCCCGGGGTCGAGGGTGACGGCATTGAGCACCGGCGCCGTTGCCTTGGGCGCCACCGCCGCAACCAGCGCCGCCACGGCGTGGCGCAGATTGTCCATGTCGATCAAGCCGCGGTGCAATACCCCATAGCGGCCGCGCCCGAGATCCCCAACCGCCTCGATGCCCGAGGCGTTGAGATGCACGTGGCGCGCGATCGCGGTGCCGAGCCCCCAGAGCGTCGCCGCCGGCATGTAGTCGCCGAGCTCCGCGAAGCCCATGCACTCGAGGAAAGTCAGCTTGAGCCCACCCATGCGATCGTCGGGCAGGCGACGCAGCGCCAGGGCTGTGAAGACCGGCCGGCTCATCAGGCCGCGCTCGGTCTCGGCGATCAGGTTCGGCAGTCCGACGCGCTGGTTCCGTCTGCTCGCCGATCCCGAGGAAGAGGATGATGCGCCCCTGGGGCAGGCGGCAGCCGCCGAACAGCATGACCGGCACCGCGCCACGGCGCAGCCGCGCCAGCAGCGGCGATACCGAGACCCCGGCGGTGAGACGCGCCACGTGGTCGCGGACCGCGCCGCGGTCGGAGGGATCGAAGAGGTCGACGAACTGCAGGCCGGCGGGCGACTGCGCCGCATTGGCGCCGATGCGATGCACGGCGCCGGCGAGAAAGAAGATCACGCCGTTGTCGTCGACTTCTACCAGGAGATCGGAAGCGGTGAAGGCGACCGCGACAAGTTGGTCGCGCTCCGCCTCGTAGTTTCGCGTCTCGATCACGGCCCCGCCGCCGAAGCCGGATCCCGCGCCACCCCGCCGCGATGGCGCCGCGGGGCTTGGGGTCTGGCGTTCCGGGATCGGGAAATGGTCGGGCTCCTCACTCCCGGTAGGACGGATCGCGTCGATCGAGCATTCGCAGCATGGTCGGCCATTCCAGCCGGCCCCAGGGGCGGCGCACTTCCGGCCGATAGAGCTGCGCCGTCTTGGCCGCCACCTCCGGCGGCGGCAGATTGATCTCCTGGCCGCCGGCGAGGGCATCGATCTGCGCCTGGCAGGCGCGCTCGAGCCAATAGATCGTGTTGAAGGCCTCCGCGACCGTGGGGCCGCACGCGAGCAACCCATGATTGCGGAGGATCATGGCGGTGTGGTCGCCGAGATCCGCGACCAGACGCTCGCGCTCGCCGAGATCCACCGCCGGTCCCTCGTAGTCGTGATAGGCGAGCTGGCCATAAAAGCGCATCGCCGTCTGAGTGATCGGCAGCAGCCCGCATTTCTGCGCCGACACCGCCATGCCCGCGCGGGTGTGGGTGTGGATCACGCAGTGGGCGTTATCGCGGGCCGCGTGAACAGCGCTGTGGATCACGAAACCCGCGTGGTTGATGGGATAGTCGTGGTCGGGCTGCAGCACCACCTGGCCCTCGAGATCGATCTTGACCAGGCTCGAGGCGTTGATCTCGTCGAACAGCAGACCGTAGGGGTTGATGAGGAAGTGATGCTCCGGACCCGGCACCCGCGCAGTGATGTGGGTATAGATCATGTCGGTCATGCCGTAATGCGCCACCAGACGGTAGCAGGCCGCGAGATCGACGCGGACCTGCCATTCCTCGGCGCTCACCCGATCGCGAAGCGGCCGCCGTGCGGGCTTCAGCCTCGTCGCCTCGGTCATGGATCCTCCTGCTCGTCACGGTCCTGGTAGCGTCGATGATAGCTGGGGGAACCACGCCTTACGAGGGGGCTTGTAATGGCGGCACCTCAACTAGCGGTGGAGAGTTGAGATGCGCGTAGAGATACCAGCATGCGACGCTTCGATAGGGGCGCCAGGGCTCGGCCAGGCGCGGCAGTCGTTTCGGCATGCGTGCGCGCCGCACGCCATGGAGCTTCGAGGCCGCGGCATGGATCGAGACGTCCCCCAGCGGCAGCACGTCGAGCCGCCCCAGGCAGAAGATCAGATACATCTCCGCGGTCCAGCGCCCGACACCGAGGAGCGAGGTCAGACGCTCGATCGCCGCCTCGTCGGCGAGCCGTGGCAGACGGTCGAAAAAGCGGGGGTCGTCCCGCGCGGTTTCCGCGAGCGCGCGGAGATAGCGGGTCTTGGGCCGCGACACGCCGGCCTCGGCGAAGGCGCGGTCGGGCAGCGCCAGCACCCGCGCCGGCGTCACCTCGTGTCCGCACCCGGCGACGATGCGGCCGTGGATGGTCGCCGCCGCCTTGGTGGAGAGCTGCTGGCCCAGGATCGAGCGGAAGAGCCGGGGAAATCCGCCCGCCTGGCGGCGCAGCCCGCAGGGCCCGATCCGGGCGATCACCTCCGCCAGGCGCGGATCGGCGCCGGCGAGATGCGCCGCCGCCTGGATCAGGATCTCCGCGGCATGCGGCTCGCGATGCGGCAGGGCGTGGAGGCGCGGCATCGATCGGCTAGAGCCCCTTCTCCACCATGTCGATCACCCGCTGCCCGATCGCCTCGAACTGCGCCGACGTGAAGCCGCGCAGCGGCCCCTCGATCACCAGCATGGCAAATCCATGTACCGCCGACCAGGCGAGGTATTCGGCGCCGGGGCGGCGCTGCGGCGGCAGCACGCCGGCCTCGGCCAGCCGGTCGAGCGCGGCGCCCAGCAGCTGAAACGGATTGAGGCCGCTCTTCCCCGCCATGTCCGGATCGCGAACGGTCTCGGGATCGTCGGGGACCGAGAAGGCGGTGCGGAAGAGACCGGTCTCCCGCTGCGCGAAGCGGAGATAGGCGGTCCCCACGGCACGCAGACTGTCGCGCGCCAGATCGGCGGGGCGCCGTCCCCGGCCGAGGCCCGCAAGCTCGGTCTCCATGGCGACGGCGAGCGCCGACAATGAAGCGGCGCGCACCGCCTGCAGCAGCTCGTGCCGGCTGGCGAAGTGGCGGTAGGCCGCGTTCGGCACCACGCCGGCGCGACGCGTCGCCTCGCGCAGCACGACCGCGTCGGGCCCGCCGCGTCCGCGCAAGCTCGACGCCCGCCTCCAGCAGCGCCCGCCGGAGGTCGCCGTGCCGATAGGTGCTGCGCGCCCGCCGACGCATTGTCACAGCCATCGCCGTCCTTCTATGTGGACACTGTCCATTTCTGTTGCCATGCTTATGTGGACGGTGTACACAATATCGCCGCCCCCGACAACCCATATGACGAGAAGGAAACGTCATGCAGATCCAGCCCTATCTCTTCTTCGACGGCCGCTGCGAGGAGGCGATCGACTTCTACCGCCGCTCGCTCGGCGCCGAGGTGGCCATGCTCCTGCGCTTCAAGGACAACCCCGAGCAGGGCCCCGGCTGCATGCCGGCGCCTGGCAGCGAGAACAAGGTGATGCACGCCAACATCCGCATCGGCGAGACGCAGGTGCTGATGTCCGACGGCCGTTGCGAAGGAAAGCCGAGCTTCCAGGGCTTCGGACTGTCGCTCACGGTCGCGAACGACAAGGAGGCCGAGCGCCTCTTCAATGCGCTCGCCGATAACGGCCAGGTGCAGATGCCGCTGGGCAAGACTTTCTTCTCCTCGAGCTTCGGCATGGTCGCCGACCGTTTCGGCGTGATGTGGATGGTTTACGTCGCGCAGTGAGCCTCGGCGCGATCACGTTTCTGCGTCGCATTCCCGGGCCATCGGCAACCGCCGATGGCCCTTTCGATTTCCGGCCGGAGAAGGCACCATCGACGGTGTCATAAAAATCGGCGGAGGAGAGCATGGAAATCGGTTTGGTGGGCATCGGCCGCATGGGCGGGGCGATGGGCGAGCGGATCCTCGACCAGGGACATCGCCTCACGGTGTGGAACCGGAGCGCCGACAAGGCGAGGCGCCTGACCGAGCGCGGTGCCACCCTCGCCGCCTCCCCTGCCGCCGTCGTCGGACGCCTCGGAGATCGTGCTCACCATCCTTACCGACGCCGCCGCCATCGAGGCCGTCTATGACGGCTCCCAGGGACTGCTCGCGGGCAATGTCGCGGGGAAGCTCCTCGTCGACATGAGCACCGTGAGCCCCGCCACCACCACGGCGCTCGCCTCCCGCGTGCGCGCCAAGGGCGCGGGCTTCCTCGAATGTCCGGTCGGCGGCACGGTGGGGCCGGCGCGGGACGGCAAGCTCCTCGGCATGGCCGGCGGATCCGCCGCCGACTTCGCCCGAGCCAAGCCGCTCCTCGATCAGCTCTGCCGTCGGGTCGATCTCCTCGGCCCCAACGGCACGGGCTCGGCGATGAAGCTGGCGATCAACCTGCCGCTGGTCGTCTATTGGGAAGCGCTCGGCGAGGCGCTGTCGCTCTGCCGCGACACCGGTATCGATCCCGCCAAGATGATGGAGATCCTCACCGAAAGCTCCGGCGGCACCAACGCGGTCAAGAACCGCGGGCCCAAGATCGTCGCGGCGATGAAGGACGGTGCCAAGCCGGAAGTGGGATTCGACATCGACGGCCTCGCCAAGGATCTCCGCACCATGCTCGCGGTGGCGCAGTCCATGGGGATCGAGCTGCCGGTGGCGGCGCGCGCCCTCGACTGCTGCGCCGAGGCCGCCAAGGCCGGCTGGGGCAATCGCGACGGATCGAACCTCGCCGTCTACCGGGTGGAGCGCGCGAAAGCGGCGAAGCGCTGAGCCGAATTCAATTCGCCGAGAGAAACCGCCGCGCGGCGACGAGATCGGGGCGCTCGGTGTCGGCGGCGCTGCAGAGCGCCAGCAGCTTCTGGTAATAGCCGCGCGCCTTGTGCTTGTCGCCGATGGCCGCAGCCGCCTTGGCGGCGCCGGCGAGGGAGCGGTAGCGGTTCGGCACCGCCTCCAGGGACGCCTCGAACTCCCGGAGCGCCTTCGCGGGCTCCTTCGCCTGCAGCAGCAGCTCCCCCAGCAGCTCGCGCATCGGCGAGAGCCGGTTCTCCATGGCGATATGCTTCTCGCTGGCGTCCTCGAGGTCGGCGGCGTTCTGCATCATGTGGATCGCTTCCTCCTTGTGCTCGCTGAGGAGGTTGATCCAGGCCAGCGCGGCCCGCGACTGGATGTCGACCTGATTGGCCCAGTAGCCGTCCTTGGCGGCGAGGAGCCGCCCCTTGAGCCGCACCAGCTGCGCCAGGTCGAGCTTCGCGCCCTCGAGATCGCCGCTATGCGCCGCGCCGAGGGCGCGGCCGAACCAGGCGATCGCCTCCGCCTGGGGATAGGGTGTCTCCGGCACGTCGAGCTTCGCCGCCGCCGTCCAGTCGCCGCGCTCGAGCACATAGCGCACGGGGATCGCCGCGAAGGCGGTGTGCGCGGTGTAGCGCGCCTCGGGATCGAGCCGCGGCACGCTGTTGCGGAGATCGACGATCTCCTTTGCCTTCTTGTCCTCGGCCATCTGCAGATAGGCGTTCACGAGGAAATCCAGCGAGTGATAGCGGCCGGCGATGGCCGCGGGCTTGACCTTGGGATCCGCACGCCGGACCTCCGCCACCACTTCGTTGTCGGCGGCGGTATCGGCGCGGACGACGTCCGGCCACATGCCCAGCAGGGAGAAGATATGCGAGGGCATGTGGAGCGCATGCGGCGAGGCCGGCGCCAGCTGCGCATAGCGCACCGCCGCCGGCAAGGCGCGCTCGGCGAGCGGGCGATAGTCGTAGCTGTGGATGATGTAGTGCGGGATGCCGGGATGATTGGGCAGCTTCGACTGCAGCTGCTCCAGGATCGCGCCGGCCTTGAGCTGGCGCGCGTAGGTCTTGTCGCTGAGGTCCACCGCCTCGTCGAGGGACAGCGCATAGAAGATCGTGGCCTCGGTGTCGTCGGGATAGCGCGCATGGAGCCGCTCCATGGCGGCCTCGTAGTTCAAGGTGCGCGTCTTCTGGTCGACCGTCTCATAGTCGCGAAAGAACGATGCCAGCGCCTCGATCCAGTCGCTCTCGCGCGGTGTCTTGGTGGTCGCCGCCCGCGCCTTCTCGATCGCCTCCCAGCCTTTCCTCAAGTTCGTCTCCGGGAACGGCCCCGCCAGCGGATTGGGGCGCTGGCTGATGGCAATCCCCCAATAGGCCATGGCGCAGGAAGGCTCCGCCGCCGCGATCGCCGTATAGGCCTCCACCGTCCGGGGATACATGAAGTTGTGCAGCATCGCGGTGGCACGATCGAACTGCTGCTGCGCCGTGGCGCTGCAGGAGATCGGGAAATGCACCTGGCCCAGCCGCTCGGCGTCCGCGGGAGGCGGCGTCTGCGCCACCGCCGGCGCCAGCCACAGCAGCGCCGCGGCGGCAATCGCCGCCAGCATGCGGGTTCCGTGCGTCCGGTTGGCGCGCATCACCACCTCCCTGGCGCTGCTTGCCGCAGCTGTTCCGCGCCGACAATACTCGCGGCCGGCGCCGTGGTCCATGGCGCCCGACCCTAGAGGGTCGCGCCGGGAGTGCCGAGGGCGAACTCCGTGAGCTCGCGGGTGACGATCGCGTAGGCCTCGTCGATCGAATCCGTGCGATGGAACAGATTGACGTCGTCGGGGCTGATGGTGCCGTAGCGCACGAGGGCGTCGAAATTCACCACCTCGTCCCAGAACTTCTTGCCGAACAGCACGATCGGGCAGCGCTTGCGCATCTTGCCGGTCTGCACCAGGGTCAGGATCTCGAAGAGCTCGTCGAGGGTGCCGAAGCCGCCGGGGAACAGCACCACCGCCTTGGCGAGATAGACGAACCAGAACTTCCGCATGAAGAAATAGTGGAAGTGCACGTGCAGCTCGCGGCTGACGTAGGGGTTGTCGAACTCCTCGTTGGGGATCGAGATGGTTAGGCCGACATTGAGGCCCTTGGCCTCCGACGCGCCGCGGTTGGCCGCCTCCATGATGCCGGGGCCGCCGCCGGTGCAGACGACGAAGCGGCGCTCCACGCTGCCGAGATTCTTCGACCACTGCGTGAGCTTCCCGGCGAGCTCGCGCGCCGCCTCGTAGTAGATCGAGAGCTCCAGCATCGTGCGCGCGTGCGCGAGCCCCTCGCCGGTCTTCTCCGCCTCCGCCACCGCGGCGCTCGCGGCCTCCCGGGATTTGAGGCGGGCCGAGCCCATGAACACGATGGTGTCCTGCACGTTCTGGCGCTGGAAGCGCGACAGCGGCTCCATGTATTCCGCCAGGATGCGCAGCGCCCGCGCGTCCTTGCTCTCCAGGAACCGCGAGTTGTGATAGGCGTGCGGCTGGCTGTGCTTTTGCTGCGTCACGGGGTCACCTCGGTTGCCGATGGTGCGCTCGCGATGAGAGATAGCGCGGATGCGGTCGGCTGTCAGGCCGGAAGCGCGCCGCAGCCAATGATTGGAAGTTGGATCAGGGTTTGGGGCCCGCCACCAGCCCCTTGTCGTGGAGCTCGCCCACTTGCCGCTCGCTGAGCTTGAGCACGCCGAGCAGGATCTCGTCCGTATGCTCGCCCAGAATCGGGGCGCGGGCCGCGGGCTCGCGCGGCACGGCGCCGAAGGCGAGGGGGCTCCCGGGCATGAGGTAGCGGCCGATCCCCGGCTGCTCCGCCTCGGAGAACATCGGGTTCGCCGTCGAGCAGCGGGGATCGTCGCGCACCATCTCGTGGAAGGTCTGGTAGGGACCCCAGCAGACGCCGGCGCTCTCCAGCGCGGTGGATGCCTCTGCGAAGCTCGCGCGCGGCGAACCAGCGCTCGAGGATCGCGGTGATCGCCGCCCTGCCCTCGTAGCGGTCGCCCTCCTTGGCGAAGTCGAGGTCGAGAGCGCGCGCCGCGAGATCGAATTTCTCGGCGAGGCCGGTCGCCTTCTTCAGCGTCTCCCATTGGCCCCGGGTGATCGCCACCGCCATCACGCGGCGGCCGTCCTTGGTCACGAAGTCGCGGCCATAGGCGCCGAAGACGTCATTCCCATAGTGCGGCCGATGCGCGTCGTTCACCTGCACGTCGGCGATGTAGCCGAGATTACCCGCGGCGGCGAAGGCGACGTCCGAGAGCGCGATGCGCACGAGCTGGCCCGCGCCGGTCAGGCGCCGGTGCCGCTCGGCGGCGATCATGCCGAGCGCCGCGCTCTGCCCGGTCACCAGATCCCAGGCCGGCACCACGTTGTTGACCGGCCCCGCCACGTCGGTGGGGCCGGTGAGGTAGGTGAATCCCGCCGCCGCGTTGACGGTGTAGTCGAGGGCGGTACGGCCGGTGGGGTCGCCGACCACGTTCACCATCACGAGATCGGCGCGGCGCTTGCGCAGCGTCTCGTAGTCGAGCCAGCCGGTGGCGGGGAAATTGGTGAGGAAGAGACCGCCGCCCTCGCCCGGGCGCGGCGATGAGGGCGCTCGCGAGCTCGCGGCCCTCGGGCTTGCCGATATCGATGCGGATCGAGCGCTTGCCCTTGTTGAGCCCCACCCAGTAGAGGCTCTTGCCGTCCCTGGTGACCGGCCAGCGCTGGCTGTCGAGACCACCGCCGAGCGGATCGATGCGGATCACCTCGGCGCCGAGCTGCGCCAGGGCGAGGCCGGCGGAGGGCCCGGCGATGAAGGCGCCGCTCTCGACGACACGGAGCCCGGCGAGGATCCCAGTCATCCCCTGAGCACCGCCTCCGCGGTCATCGCGGCGACCCCCTCCGCGTTGGCGGCGGCAAGCCGCACGCTCCGCCCGTCCGCGGCGAGCCAGCCGCGCACGGTAAAGGGCGCGGGCGAGAACAGCGGGCGCCGCGCACGGAACGAGAATTCGGCGACGTCGGCCTTGGGCCGCTCACGCCGCACGAGGTCGAGCAGCAGCGTCGCGATCAGCGGTCCATGCACGATGAGGCCGGGATATCCCTCGACCCCGCGTCACATAGGGATAGTCGTAGTGGATGCGATGACCGTTGAAGGTGAGCGCGGAGTAGCGGAACAGCATGACGGGATCGGGAGAGATCGTGCGCTGCCAGGGAGCTTCCTCCAGCGCCACCGGAGGCGTGGCGCCGTCGCCGCTCCGGCCCGCCTCCTCGCGATAGACCAGGTCCTGGAACTCCTCCAGCGCCAGCCCCTCGGCGCCGGTGAAACCGTGGCGGACGGTGACGAAGACGAGATCGCCGCTCTTCCCCTGCTTGCCCTCGACGCTCATGATCTCCGACGTGCGCGTCACCGTATCGCCGATCCTGAGCGGGCGATGGAACACCAGCCGGCCGCCCGCGAACATGCGCCGGGGCAGCGGCACCGGCGGCAGGAAGTCGCCGCGTCGGGGATGGCCGTCCTCTCCGATCTCTCCCGGCCTGACCGCGGTCAGGAAATAGAGCCGATGCCAGTTCGGCGGCACCGCGTCGCCGACTTTATAGGGCGGGTCGTCGCGATCGATGGTGGCGGCAAGCAAGGTCGCCGGTACGGGCGTGAGGGTATCGGTGACCGCCTGGGTGCGGCCGATCCATTCCCTGAAATGCGCAAGCTGCGCTTGATCCATGGGTGCGTTCCTTCGTCGAGTTTCCTCTCTCGCACGAAGCCGCGGTCCCGCGCAAGGCGCGCTCTCCGGGCATAACCGAGCACCAGATGAGACGACGTGGCCATCTCCGGTCAGTGCGTCCTCATCAAGAGCGCGCTCGGCAACGCGACTTACGAACCCGGTTGTCTCTCCGATAAGATGCACCGTTCCGGCCAATCGCCGCCCACTTTCGCGCGGCAGCCCGGCTGGCTCCAGATTCAGGACCCTGCCATGTCGTCCTTCGATTGGCTTCCCGCCGCGATCCGACAGCACTCGACGCTCCGCGAGCTTGCGGCCGGCGAGAGCCTGTTCCGGCAAGGCGATAAGACCTTCGCCATTTTCGAGGTCGAGCAGGGCCGACTGCGCCTGATCCGGCACACGATCGACAGCCATCCCGTGGTGCTGCATACGGCAAGAAAGGGTGAGATTTTCGCCGAGGCGGCCCTGTTTTCGCGTACCTATCAATGCGATGCCGTCGCGGCCATCGCGTCGCGAGTGCGGGCTTATCCGAAGCGGCGGCTCCTCGCGGCATTCCGGGGCGATTCCGCGCTGGGAGAGCGGTTCATGGCTGTCCTCGCGCACCAGATCCACGTCGTTCGCGCCAGGCTCGAAGAGCGGAACATCCGCACCGCCCGTGAACGCCTCCTGCACCATCTCGTGCTCGCTGCGGGCCCGGACGGGCGCACCATGCCGCTTGACGGTACCGTGATGGACCTCGCGTCGGAAATCGGCCTCAGCCACGAGGTGCTGTACCGCACCCTTGCGGAGCTGGAGAAGGAGGGCGTGCTCTCGCGCAGCCGCACCGCGATCGCGCTTCGCAAGCGCACCGACACATGATCCAAATCATATCGCCGCCGAGCCTCCAGCGTATCATCGACCAAATTCAGCTATTTCATGAGGTTTTCCATGCGACCTCTCCACGCGTAATCTCGCAGCCGCCGCATCGTTTGGAGTTCTCGTCGCGATGGCGACTACCGCGCTCATGCAGCACGGTCGCGCCGCCAGCGCGCAAGACGGCTCCGATGATGCAGGTCAGATGATGAACCATGCGATGCCAGGGCACGATCAGATGCCGGGTATGATGCAGCACCATCAGCAGATGACAGGCACGCAGAGCGGCCACGCGGCGCATATGGCCACCACGACGCCGACACTGCCGGGACAAGACGCGTTCGGTGCCATTCAGGAGATCGTGCGTATGCTCGACGCCGATCCCAAGACCGACTGGTCGAAGGTGAACCTGGAAGCGCTGCGCCAGCATCTCATCGACATGAACGACGTGACGCTAAAGGCCGATGTGGCAGCAAAGCCGATTGACGGTGGCCTCGAGATGACCGTGACCGGCAGCGGGCGGACGGTTCAGGCGATTCAGCGCATGGTCCCGGCCCATGCTCACGAGGTCGACCAGACGCATCTCAATGGCTGGAGCGCCAAGGCCGATCCGCTGCCGAATGGCGTGCTGCTCACGGTCACCTCCAGCGATCCCAAGGAAGCGCAGCACATTCGCGGGCTCGGCTTCATCGGGATCCTGACGAGCGGCGCACACCACCAACTGCATCACCTCGCCATGGCGAAGGGCGAATTCACCCACGCGCACTGAGTGCGACCCCCACATTTGATCCGCCCTCGATCGCCGACTCCCAGCGCAATCCGCTGGCGTTGGCGTCAAAAACGAGCACCCCGCGGTCGCATGACGCGGCCGCGGGGCGTCGTCTCACTTCAATGGTGATGCGGCTAGAGCCGCATCCCGTCACGGAGCTGATCAGAACTGCCCGTGATCGTGGTCGTGATCGTCGTCGGCGAACTTGGGACCGGAGACGATCTTGCCGGTGGTGCCATCGAGAATGACCCGTTCCAGTCTCGGATGCCCGTCGAAGTCGAACATGCCGTTGATCGACCCGGCGAGCTGATCAAAGGAGCCCTGGCCCGCCGGCGGCGGGGTGGGACCGTCGATGAAGCCGAGGTTCCAGTTTTCCTCGACGAAGCGCAGGATGGAGGACTGGTCGGTCGTGTTGTGATCGACGTAGTTCTCCTTCGTCCAGGGCGAGACCACCACGAGCGGCAGCCGCGGACCATAGCCGCAGCGAGCCGCGAACGCGCCCGTCGCCGGCGTGCCGCAGCTGCCGGTGCCGGCGAGGAAATCGAGGCTCGTCGCCGAGGTGTTCACGATCGGACCGGTCACGTGATCATACCAGCCGTCGGAATCGTCCCAGTTGATGATGACCGCCGTCTCCGCCCATTCCGGCGACTGCTGCAGGGCATTGATCACCTGCACCAGGAACGCCTGCTCGGAGAGCGGATCGGAGTTGCCGGGATGGCCGTCCTCGAACGCGGGCGCCTTGAGGTAGGACACCGCCGGCAGATTGTGCGCATTGAGCGCGGTGAAGAAGTCGGAGATGTCGTACTGGTGGTTCGCCTGATCGGTCTTGCCGATCATCTGCACCGAGGACGGCCGCAGATGGTGCGGGTTGCGCGTCGAGGCGTAGTACATGAACGGCTCGTGATGCGACGAATAGTCGGTGACCGGCCGTGTGGATATCGACGTTGGTGGGATTGCCGTCGACGGGGTTGGCAACGCCGGGATGCCCGGTATGCGAGACGCCGCAAACCGCCGGCGTGGTCGCCGTCGCCGCCACGGTCGGCGCGAAGCCGCCCTGGAACCAGCCCCAGGTGATGCCCTTGGCGTTGAGGAGATCACCGACATTCTTGCCGGACATCTGGATCGTCGTCGCCGTGGTGACGGTGCCGCCCTTATCCACGCCGCAATCGTCAAGGAAGGCGTCGGCGTCGCTGAAGGTGGTCCCGATGTGCGTGCGGTGATCACGAAGACGGCGCCCGTGGTCGTCGCCTGGGCGACGCCGCCGTTGAACGCGGTCGCGCCGTGGGTTTCACCGGAGATCAGGTTGAGCGCGCCCGGCGTCGACGGACCGAACTCCGTATCGAAGGAATTGTCGCTCATGGCGAAGTGCTGGGCGTAGTTCCACAGCGCCGTGACGGTATTGCCGTCGTAGTAGCCCATGACCGTCGAGCCGTCGGTCTTGCAGCCGATGCCCTGGCGGCTGGTGTCCTGCACGAACTTGTCCAGGAGGCCGGCGTCGGCCGCCTTCTGCTCGTCGCTGTAGCCGTGATCCTCGTCACAGGTGAAGGCTTCCGAGCGGTCGAGGCGGAACGGCGGCTTCAGATTGGGATTGGCGGTCAGCAAGCCCGCGCTCAGCCCGTTCACCGCCGGCGTGTCATCGCGCGCGACGAACTTCGGCTCGCCGCTCGGATTCGTCGCCTTCGGGTAGGTCGCGAAATAGTGATCGAAGGTGATGTTCTCCTGGAAGATGACCACCACGTGCTTGATCGGCGTCGTGGTCGGCGCATCGTCCCCCGCCAGCGCAATTCCGGGAACGATCATCCCCGCCGAGACGATCGTGCTCGCCGCGAGCGCGCCAAGCGCGCGCTGCCACCTGCTCTCTTGTCTGCTCTTCATACCCCTCTCCTTTATAGTGTTTCCTCGCGTGCGGGATCGGAGCTTCCCGCGAGAAGCGGAGCAATGACGGGTTGCCGGCATCGAATGCCCATTTCCCCCTCGCCTTCCCCGCGCGCAAGAAATCCCCGCGGCGGACGAACGACGTTCGCCACCGGCATGCTCCCTCCAGCAATGCGCTGAATTGCGACTGGTGCGTGCGAGCGGGATTCTAGGTGCGTGTTGTTACGCTAATTTTTCGGATTTGTGCCAAAGCGCGCTTTGTCGTTCGCGACTCCGCGCAATCGACAACCGCACGATCAAATGATCGGGATCTCTCCGTCACAAAAACGAAAAGCTCCGGCGGCTAAATCTGCTTGGTTGCGGCTCGTCGCGTCGCGATGAGGCCGCCGTCGTGTGTCCGTAAAGTTCCAATCTCGCCATCTCCAGAGTCCCGTCATGCCGAACATTGTCCCGCTCCCCGACATCGAGCCGCCAGCCCTGCGGCAGGCTGTTAACAGCGACGCCTGTGAATGGTTCACCTTGCGGCGGCTCGGCAGCGCAATGCTGATGGCTGCACTGACCATCGGCGGCGCGCCCTCCGCCCGCGCCGGCGCCCTCGAGGACGCAGCCGCGCAATATCGGGCCTATATGATCAAGGACGTCGGCCAGTCGCTGGCGGGCGCCAAGGCGCTGCGCGAGCGCATCGCCGCCGGGGATCTTGCCGGCGCGCAGAAGGCGTGGATCGACGCGCGCGCGGGCTGGGAGCGCTCCGAGGTCTTCACCAGCGGCTTCGTGCCTGACCTCGACGAGAAGATCGACGCGTGGCCCAACGCGCACACCGGGTTTCACGCCATCGAAGCAAGGCTCTTCGGCGCCAATGATATCGCAGTCCAGGAGCAGGCCGACGCGCTGATCTCAAATCTCTCGGACCTCGACGTGAAGGTCCACGACATGCCGTTCGATCCCCAGGGGCTGCTGAACGGGATCGCGCGGCTCGCCTACGAGGTCGGCGACAGCAAATCCGACGGCGGCGAGTCCCCGTTCAGCGGCACGTCCCTCGATGACATGCGCTACAACGCCTACGGCATCCAGTCGGCCTACCAGGTCATCTTCGCGGCGGCGCTTGCCGCCAGCGATCCCGCCCTCGCCGACGCCGCGCAAGGGCAGATCGCGGAGATGCGGACGCTGTTGCAGGCATCGGATCTCAAGAGCCTGGACCAGGACAAGCTCCGGACCGTCAGCGAGCAGTTCGTGGTGACGTTGCAGAGCGCCGCGCCGAAGCTCGGCCTGCAGCAGCCGACCCTGGAAGATATCTCGCAGTGACCCCGCGGTCGGGTGGCGCCTACTCCGCCGCCGGCCTCGCCCGACCGGCGCCGGCGCCGCCGAAGCGGCGCTCCATCTCGCGGCGGATCCGCACGGGCTCGCTCGTCTCGTCCGCCGCGACATCCGACCAGCGCACGATCGCGCCGGCCTTGATCGGCCGCGTGAGCTTCACCTTGTGCGCGAGACCGATCGGCAGGCCGCCGGCGGCGAGGGACGCCTCCGCCGGCATCAGCTTGCCCCAGACGGTGTAGCCGCCCTCGCCGTCCAGCATCTCGCCCGCCTTGAGATCGCGCTTGGCGGTCGCCACCACGTCGCCGCGGAAACCCGTTGGCAGCGCCGGTCGCCTCGCGGCGCAGCGCCGCGCTGCGACGGAGATGCCGAGCTCGAGGCCGATGAGGTGATAGGGCCGTACATCGCGGCGTAGCGTCCGCCGGGATCGGTGACCATGCCGTACTCGGCGAAGCAGCGCCGGACGTAGTCGCTGGGCGCCTCGAAGACGACATAGACGCCCCAGCGGAGATCGCGGAACACCGGCCGCCCGTCGCGCTCGAGCGACGAGATCACCTCGACCTGGCCCTTGTGGGCGAGCAGGCCGCCCGCGCTCGCGCGGCTTCAGCAATCGCGGCAGATCGTCGACGCCGCAGGGCGGAAATGCCAGCCCGTCGGCCGCGGGCGCAAGGCCGGTCGCGTTCGCCACCGCCGCCATCTCGATGCCGGACTTGGTGCCGTCGAGGAAGGAGTTGAACATCTGCGGGTTCATGCCGCCGATTTGCGCCTGCTCCGGCGTGAGGCCGTAATGGCCCCAGACGGTCTCCGGCGTCGAGGCGTGATAGGCCGGCAGGTATTTCGTGCCCTTGCCCGCCGCCACCACCTCGAAGCCCGCCGCGCGCGCCCAATCCACCAGCTCCGCGATCAGCGCGGGCTGGTCGCCATAGGCCATGGAATAGACGACGCCCGCCCGCGCGGCGCGCTCGCGCCAGCAGCGGCCCCGCCAGCACATCGGCCTCGACGTTCACCATCACGATGTGCTTGCCGTGCTCGATGGCGAGGAGCGCGTGGCGGATGCCCGGCGGCGGGCACGCCGGTGGCATCGATCACCACCTCGATCCGCGCCGACGGCGATCAGCGCGCTCGGCGTCGTCGCCGATGAAGGTGGTGCCGCGACGCCACCGCCTGATCGAGGCTCGTCGCTGCGATCCGCTCCGCCGGCCAGCCCACTGCGATCATCGCCTCGCGCGCGCGCGCCGGCGCCAGATCCGCCACCGCCGCCAGATGCAGGCCCGGCGTGCGCTGCGCCTGAGCCAGGAACATCGCGCCGAACTTGCCGGCGCCGATCAGGCCGACGCGGATGGGGTTGCCGGATTGCGCGCGCTCCAGCAGCAGACGATGGAGATTTATCTCGTATCCTCCCGTTTCGCGGACGCGATCTTTACCATATCCGGCTCGCCCGATCGCGCGGACTATCGGCCGGGATCGGTTGTCGGCTAGTCTGGATCCGGACGCAGCCGATGTCGACAATCCCCGCCAACCTTATACCGCTCCGCGCCATGGCTATTCCGCGACGCCCGCGCGTCCTCATCCTCCCATGAAGCGGTTGATCGCCGCTCTCCTGCTGCCGGCGCTGATCGCGACAGGGGCGATCGCCGGCAAGATCGCGGCGCTGCCGCCGGTGGAGGAGATGTCGCTCGCCAGCATGGATCTCTTCCAGCGCCTGGCGCCGCGGCCGGCGCCCGATCCGCCGGTGCTGATCGTCGACATCGATGCCCGCAGCCTCAGGGAGCTGGGCCGCTGGCCCTGGCCCCGCACGCTGCTCGCGAACCTCACCGACAAGCTGGCGACCGCGGGCGCCACGGTCGTCGGTTTCGATCTGGTCTTTCCCGAACCCGACCGCACCCCGCCACGCCTGCCGCCACTCCTTTATGGCGACAAGCCGCCGCCGGAGATCGCGCGGCCGGTCGAGGGCCCGCCGGATCATGACAAGGTCTTCGCCGACGCCATCCGTCGGGCGCCGGTGGTGCTCGGCAGTTTGCCGGGCGCCCCCGGCAGCGTCGACAAGGCGATGGTCAAAGCCGGCTTCGCCTTCGCCGGCGATGATCCGCTGGAGCTGGCGCCGAGCTTCTCCGGCGCGGTGGTGAGCCTGCCCGAGCTGGAGATCGCCGCGGCCGGCGTCGGCGGCCTCGACGAGGACACCGATCAGGATGGCATCGTCCGGCGCATGCGTCTGGTGGAGCGGGTGAGCGGCGGACCCTATCCGAGCTTCGTCGCGGAGATTCTGCGGGTTGGGCTTGGCGCCAGGAGCTACATCGGCCGCGCGGCCGCGACCGGCAGCGCGCCCAATCGCGTCGGCGCCGCCGGCCTCGCGGCCATCAAGATCGGCTCCCTCGTCATTCCCACCGACGAGCGTGGCCGGATGTGGATCGCCTTCCGGCCGCTCGATCGCGACCGCTGGATCTCCGCCGCCGACATGCTCGCGGGCAAGTTCGATCCCGCCGACCTCAAGGATCGTATCGTGCTGGTGAGCGCGAGCGCGCCTGGCGGCGGCGACCCGCGCGCCACGCCGCTGGGCGTCAGCCTTCCCAGCGTGGAGATTCAAGCCCAGGCGATCGACCAGGCGGTGCAGGAATGGTTCCTGACGCGACCGAGCTGGGCATCGAGCGCCGAGATGCTGTTCATCGCGGCGGCGGTATTGGGCGTGGCGTTGCTGCTGTATTTCTTTGGTGCGCTCAAGGCCGGCATTCTCGCGGCCTATGCGCTGGCCTTTGCCTGGGGACTCTCCTGGTGGGGGTTCCGCGCCGCCGATCTCCTTTTCGATCCGATTTATCCCAGCCTGGTCATCCTGCTGGCCTATGCGAGCTCGACGGTGCTGACCTATGCGTGGGCGCCGAGGAAGACGCGAACCGACAAGGTGATTTCCAGCCTCGTTCCGAGATAAGCCTTGCCGGTGCACCCCATCGCGGCACAATGCCGGCTCGATCGACGGCGCGAGGTGCACGGGCGATGGACTTTTCGCTCAGCGAAGAGCAGACGCAGTTCCAGGAGAGCGTGCGGCGTTTCGCCCAGCGCGAGCTGGCGCCGGGCGCGTTGGCGCGCGCCCATGCGGCGAGCTATCCCGTGGGACATCGCCGCGAAGATGGCAGCGCAGGGCCTGCTTGGCATCGCGCTTCCCGAGGCGGATGGCGGACAGGGCGGCAGCCTCATGGACGCCGTCATCGCCATCGAGGAGGTGGCGCTGGCCTGCCCGCGCAGCGCCGACGTGATCCAGGCCGGCAATTTCGGCGCCATCCGCACCTTCGCGGAATATGCGAGCGCCGCGCAGAAGGCGCGCTTCCTGCCGGCACTGCTGTCGGGCAAGGCGGTGATCGCGCTCGGCATGAGCGAGCCCGAGGCGGGCTCCGCCGTCACCGACCTCAAGACCACGGCGACGCCGGACGGCAGTGGCTGGCGCATCGACGGCAGCAAGGTCTTCACCAGCAACAGCCCGGAGGCCAGCGTCTTCCTCATCTATGTGCGCTTCGGTCCCGGCACCGACGGCATCGGCTCGGTGCTGGTGGAGCGGGGAACGCCCGGCTTCACCTTGGGCCGCCCGTCGCGCTTCGTCAGCGGCGACCATTGGCAGCAGCTCTATTTCGAGAACTGCCGTATCGGTCCGGAGAATCTTCTGCTCGGTCCCGGCGGCTTCAAGAAGCAGATCCAGGGCTTCAATGTCGAGCGTATCGGCAATTCGGCGCGCGCGCTGGCGGTCGGGCGCCTCGCCTTCAACATCGCCCGCGACCATGCTCGCGAGCGCCACCAGTTCGGCCGCGCGCTCTGCGAGTTCCAGGGCATCCAATGGAAATTCGCCGAGCTGGCGCTCGAGCTGGAGGCGGCGCAGCTCCTGCTCTATCGCGCGGCGGCGAATGCGGATCGCGGCCTCCCCTCGGCCTACGAGACATCGCTCGCCAAGGCCTACTGCAACCAGGCGGGCTTCCGCGCCGCCAACGAGGCGCTGCAGGTGCTGGGCGGGTTGGGCTTCACCGAGGAGAGCATCGTCGAATATTGTCTCCGCCGCACCCGCGGCTGGATGATCGCCGGCGGCTCGATCGAGATCTTGAAGAACCGCATCGCCGAATTCGTGTTCGACCGCCCGTTCCCGCAAAAGCCGCGCCGTGCCGCCGCAACCGACTGACATCATCAGCCTCGCCGATGCGCTGTTCCAGCCGAGGTCGGTGGCCCTCATCGGCATCTCCGACGATGCCGGCAAGACCGCCGGCCGGCCGTTGCGCTTCCTGCGCAAGCACGGCTTCGCCGGCGCGATCTATCCCATCAACTCCCGCCGCGAGACCGTGCAGGGCGAGCGCGCCTATGCGAGCCTCGCCGATGTTCCCGGCACCGTCGACCACGCCTATATCCTCGTCAATACGCCGGCGGTGGAGGAAGCGGTCGCCGCCTGCGCCGAGCGCGGCGTGACGGTGGCGACCATTCTCGCCGCTGGATTCGCCGAGGCCGGCGCCGAGGGTCGCGCGCGCCAGCAGCGGCTGGTGGAGGTCGCGGGCGCGTCGGGCCTCCGACTGGTCGGGCCCAACAGCCTCGGCGTGATCAACACACGCCGCTCGCTGACGCTCACCGCCAATGCATCGTTCCTCACCGACGCCCTGCCCAAGGGCCGCCTCACGGTGATCTCCCAGAGCGGCAGCCTGCTCGGCACTTTCATCTCCCGCGGCGGCGCGCGGGGCATCGGCTTCGCGAAGATGATCTCGGTCGGCAACGAAGCCGATCTCTCCGTCGGCGAAATCGGCGCGGCGCTGGCGGAGGACGCCGATACCGACGCCTTCCTTCTCTTCCTGGAGACGGTGCGGCGGCCGGAGGAGATCGCCCGTTTCGCGGCGCTGGCGCGGCGCGCGGGAAAGCCCGTCATCGCCTACAAGCTCGGCCGCTCCGAGGCGGGCCAGGAGCTCGCCGTCTCCCACACCGGTGCCATGCTCGGCTCCGATGCCGCCGCCGAGGCGTTCCTCCGGCATCACGGCATCCTCCGCGTCGATCACCTGGAGACGCTGCTGGAGGTGGCGCCGCTGATGATCGGGCGCACGCCGCCGGCGGCGACGGCGGCCCGCAGCGTCGGCGTCGTCGCCACCACCGGCGGCGGTGCCGCCATGGTGGTGGATCGCCTCGGCGTCCTCGGCGTCGACGTTGCCGTGCCCGGCGCCGAGACCGCGCAACGGCTCAAGGCCGCCGGCATCGCCGCGGAGCCCGGCCGCATTCTCGATCTCACGCTCGCCGGTACGCGCTACGACATCATGCGCGCCGCCCTCGACGCGCTGCTGGCGGCGCCGGAATTCGCCCTTGTGGTCGCCGTCGTCGGCTCCTCCGCCCAGTTCAATCCGGAGCTGGCGGTGAAGCCGATCATCGACTGCGCCGGCCATGCGAAGCCGATCGCGGTGTTCCTCACGCCGCAAGCGGATCAGACCCTGCGTCTTCTTGCCGAACATGGCGTCGCCGCCTTCCGCACGCCGGAAGCCTGCGCCGACGGCATCGCCGCCTATCTCCGCTGGGAGCCGCCGGCAGTGGCGCCATCCATCGACGAGCGGACGCTCATCCGTGCCCGGGCGGTGCTGGACGCCGCGCCCGGCGAGGTACTGGACGAGCGTCGCTCCTCCGCGCTCTTCGAGGCGTTGGGGATTCCGACAGTGGCGAATTTGGTACTCGAGCCTCGACGGCACGCTCCCGGCGCGCCTCCCCTTTGCGTTTCCGGTGGCGGCCAAAGTGCTGTCGGCGGACATCGCCCACAAGACCGAAGCCGGTGGCGTCGCGCTCGGCATCGGCTCGGCGGAGGAGCTGGCGGAACGTGCGCGGGACCTCGTCGCGACCGTACGCCAGGGGCGCCCGGACGCGCGGCTCGAGGGCGTCCTCGTGCAGCCGATGGCTGATGGTATCGCCGAGGTGCTGGTGGGCTATCGCCGCGATCCTCAGGTCGGGCCGGTCGTCACCGTCGGCATGGGCGGCACGCTCGCCGAGATCTATCGTGACTTTGCCGTGCGTCTGGCGCCGGTCTCACCGGTGGAGGCAGCGGAGATGATCGCGGAAGTGCGCGGCCTCGCTGTGCTGCAGGGATTCCGCGGCAAGCCGCCCGGCGACGCAGCCGCCCTCGCCGAGGCGGTCGCGCGCTTCTCCGCACTGGCGCATCTTGCCGGCGTAATCGAAGCGGAGATCAATCCCCTCATCGTGAAGGCGACCGCCGGCGGCGTCACTGCCGTCGACGGTCTCGTGCGTCGATCCCGGACGGCGGGCTGACCGGTCAGTCCAGACCGAGCTTCCGGCAGAGCAGCACCATCCCCTCGTACATCACCTGGGCGGCAAGCGAGGCGGTCATGCCCTGGACGTCATGGGGCGGACTCACGGTGTTGACGTCGACCGCGACGATGTCGAGCCCGGCGAGCCCGCGCAGGAGCTCGAGCCCTTCCCGCGCCAGCAGCCCACCCCAGCTCGGCGTCGCCACACCCGGCGCCACCGAGGGATCGAAGGCGTCCATGTCGAAGCAGAGGTAGACCGGCCGACCGGCCAGGCGCTCGTGCAGCTCGGCCAGCACGTCGTCGATCCCGCGCTTCATCAGCTCGCGAAGCGTGATGATGTTGTAGCCGAGCGAGCGCGTGAAGTCGTAGACCCCCGCCGTGTAGGTCGTGCCGCGCATTCCGATGTGATAGGAGAGCGACGCCGCCACCAGCTGCTCCTGCGCCGCGTGGGTGAACTGGGTCGCGGTGTTGTATTTGTCATCGGGCGCGTAGGGGTAGGTGTCGGTGTGGGCGTCGATGTGCACGGTGACCATGCCGCGGTGCCGCTTGGCCGCCGCCCGCACCAACGGCAGCGAGACGCTGCCGTCGCCGCCCATGGTGACCGGCACCGCCCCCGCCTCGTGGATGCGCCGCGCCGCCGCCTCGATGCGCTCGAAGGCATCAAGAACCCGGCTCGGCACCACTTTGACGTCGCCGCAATCGACGACGCCCAACCGCTCCAGAGCATTGAAATCGGCGAGTTCGGAGTTGTAAGGCCTGAGCTGCAGCGACTGCTCGCGGATCGCCTGCGGACCCAGCCGCGAGCCGATCCGCAGCGGATTGACGCCGCAGTCGAAGGGCACGCCAAGCACGGCCGCTTTGGCGCGAGAAAGATCGAGGCTATGAGGCACTCCCATGAAGCTCAGGGATCTGCCGTAGAGCTCCGTCTCCGAGAAATCCGCCATCGCCCCCGCCCCCGCTGCGCCGACCCAGGGCGAACTCTATCCGACATCTGGCTGAAAACGACACGAGCGGCGCGCGCCGGGCACAGAGCCGCCGGCTCGCGCCGCTCGCTGGAAGCGGCATTTATGCCGGCCGCACGACCCCTCGCGAGGAAGGATCGCGCGGCCGCGCGTCGTCAGCGAATGTGCAGCGGAATGACCAGGTTGATGCCGGGAGGAGGCGGCGGCGGCGCATAGATCACCGGCGGCGGAGCATAGGCATAGCCCGGGCCCACGTAGACCGGATGCCGGTCCCGCCAGTGATGGTCACGATACTCCCGCTCGTGCCGGGCGCGGTCATCGCGCCAGTCCGCATAGGCCGGCGCCACCGTGGTGGCGGTGACAGCGCCGAGGCCGAGGACCAGCACCAGCGTCCTGGCGATCCGGCTACCAATAAGCTTCGAAGCAACTCCATCGGGGTTCTCATGTTCGCCTCCTTTCCGGGGCGTGTTCGCGAGAACGAGATCTGCCTCGCATGAGATAATAAGCAAGCTCGGCTTTTTTAGTGCCCGCTCCGCCCGTGACAAAGAAAGGGTGGCTCACCAATGGTTTGCGGCAAAATCATGGCGCCGCCGCAATGCCTTTGGCAGCCCGTCCCCCCTTGTCGCAGGACCAGCCGGGCAGCTGCCCTCTAAGGCTTGGCGGGCGCGGACGCCGGCATTTTCTTGGCGTGGCTACGCGCCGCCGTGTGCTGCGCGAAGTTGCCGAACACGGCGTCGGCGTTCTTCTGCTGCTCGGGCGACATGGCGTTGTAGAGGCTCTCGAACGCCGGCACGAGCTTCGCCATACCATCGGCATGCGCCTGGGTGACCGCCTGGTAGGAGCGCATGTCGTCGACCGCCGTCGCCGTCTTTGCGGCCGCGGCCCGCTTGTCGAGGGCGTCGGTCATCGACTTGGCGTTGTCGCGCATGACCTGGGCGAAGGCGTCCCACTGCGACGCCTCGGCATCGGTGATCTTGAGCCGGGAGTGCAGCTCGGTGATACGGGCCTCGACCCGGTCGACCGGCTTCTTTTTCGCGTGCGTGGTCGCGGGCGCCTTTTGGGTGGTGCTCGGGGCGGGCGTGGTGGTGCTCGCCTGTGCAACGAGTTGCGGCGAGGTCGTCGAGCTCGCCTGGGCGCCAGGAGCAAGGACGCCGGCGGCCAGCAGTGCGACGACCGCGACGGCGCCGGTCGTCGGTTTGGCAAAGGAGAACATGTTCAGCCTCATTATTGGGTTGGGAGTCCGGGAGGTGCGCTCGACGGACACTCGAATTCGCATGGCCCGTCTCGTCCGATATAACGCGCGGGACCGGAACTACTATCCCTGCGTATGGGCACCCTTTTGCCGCCTCTTCGTGGCAATTTTGTGATCTGCGGTCGAATATCCCCAGGGGAAATGATTACAAAACTTACAGACCCCTGACCGTCGATCCCGGGCAACTCGTCAACCTCCCAGTCGGCGGAACGTTCCATCAGGGTTTTGCGCTCCCATAGTCCGGTCCATGCTCGAGATACCAAGCCGCGATCTCGCCCGATGTGGCCTGCCAAACGTCGCGATGGCCGGCGATGCGCTGCAGCGCCTCCTCGAGATAGCGGATGCGGTGGGCCATGCCGATGAGCCAGGGATGCAGGCTCAGACCGAAGATCCGGCCCGATGAGGCGCCCTCCTCGTGGAGCGCGCCGAATGCCTCGCCGAGCACCTTGGCATAAGTCGGCATGCCGACCCGGCGCAGCCAGAGCAGCTGCACGTCGTCCCACTCCGCATGGTTGGGGATGGAGACGAAGGGCTTCCCGACGGTCATGCGATAGGGCTGGTCGTCGTTCGGCCAGTCCATGACGTAGTCGAGGCCGGCCTCCGCCAGAAGCCGAGGCGTGCGCGCGGACTCGCCGTAATCCTGGCCGAGCCAGCCGGTCGGCCGCTTTCCCGTCGCACGCTCCACCGCCGTGATGGAGGACTGGATCAGCGCGCGCTCCTCCGCCTCGTCCATGCGGCTGGTGATCATGCGGGTGGCGTGGCTGCCATGGGCGGCAAACTCGTAGCCGCGGCGCTTGAGCTCCGCCACCAGATAGGGATAGCGCTCGAGCGCCGTCGAGTTCGCGGCCACCGTCACCTTGAGCTGATAGCGATCGAGCAGCTCCAGCACCCGGAAGATGCCGACGCGGTTGCCATAATCGCGCTGGGTCCAGGTCCGGTAATCCGGAAAATAGCTGCCGAGCTCGCCGACGAAGCGCGGATCGCGCACGGCGTCCTCGGGCGCATCGAGTTCCCAGTACTCCAGATGCAGCAGCACCCAGAAGGCGACGCGGGCACCGTTCGGCCATTGCAAGCGCGGCCGGCTTGGCAGCGGCCAATAGGGATAATGCGGCTGGTCCATGCCGGGGGCGCGCCGCTCGCCGACCGGAGGAGTTTTGGCGCTCATTTCAAGCCTCCCGCCCCAGATGGTCTTGGAAGGCGCCAAGTGCGTTGGCGATGTACCAGTCGGCGATCTCCTCGCCGGTCGCCTTCCACACACCGTCGTGGGAGAGGATGTATTTGAGCGCGCGGTCGAGATGCTTCGCCCGGTGCGGCGCCCCCATCATGTAGGGGTGGAGCGCGATGCACATGACCCGGCCTTGCGTCGCGCCCTCGCGCCAGACGGTGTCGAAATGGTCCGTCACCATGCGAGCGAAATCCTCAGCCTCCACCGGCTGCCGATAGATCATGGCGTCGTTGAGATCCATGGAGTACGGCACCGAGACCAGGCTTCCTTTGCGCACCCGGATCGGCGTCGGCTGATCGTCGTGATAGAGGTCGCAGATGTAGCGCATGCCCGCCTCCGCCACGAGGTCGGGCGTGTTGAGGGTGTGGGAGATCGCCGGCGAGAACCAGCCCGCGAGCTTGCGGCCGGTGGTTCGCTCGTAGATCGCCTGCGCCTCGGCGATCTGCCGGCGCTCCTCCTCCTCGGTCAGATCCCAGTGGTAACGCGTGTTGTAGACGCCGTGGCTCATGATCGCCCAGCGCCGCGCCTCGATCGCCTCGCGAATCTCCGGATAATGCTCATAGACCGAGAGGCTGAGCGACACCGTGCAGCGGATGTCGTGCCGGTCCATGATCTCGAACATGCGCCAGATGCCGACGCGGTTGCCGTAGTCGCGGGTGCCGTATCCCAGCACGTCGGGATAGGGCGAGCGCGGCCAGGGATTGCGCGTGCGCACGAAGGCCGGGAGGTACTCGTAGTGCTCGATGTTCGGCACTACCCAAAGCGCGACGCGCGCCCCGTCCGGCCATTGGATCCGCGGCCGCGCTGCGATCGGCGAGTAGCTGTAGCGATCCGGCTCCATCCGTCCCTCCGTTGCCACCGCGCCAGTTCACGGCGAGATTGCGATGAAGGCAAGTTCGGATTAGTCCTGGCTATTCCAATTTCGATGACAGCGCCGCGATGAAGCTCGCCCAGCACGATCTCACCGTCGCCAGCCGCGGCTCGGGCCTCTACGAGTTCACCGCCGACGTCACGCGATGGGTCGGTCGACAGGAGATCGCCGATGGCCTCCTTACGATCTTCCTGCCACACACCTCGGCCTCCCTGCTCATCCAGGAGAATGCCGATCCCGACGTGCGCCGCGATCTCGAGGCCTTCTTCCAGCGGCTGGTGCCGGAGGATGACAGCCTCTACCGACACACGACTGAAGGGCCCGACGACATGCCCGCCCACATCAAGGCGGCGCTGACCCAAGTGCAGCTCGGCATCCCCGTATCCGCGGGCCGGCTCGGCCTCGGCACTTGGCAGGGGATCTATCTCTTCGAGCACCGCCGCGCGCCGCATCACCGTCATGTGAGCCTTACGCTTATCGGCGCGTGAGACTGCCCAAGGCGGAGGCATCGTGCTTTACTGAAGGGGTTGCGAGAAAGGAGCCCCTCATGGCCACCGCCTTCCCGGTCAGGCGCCCGTCCTATGACGTCGCGGATTATGAAATCTGGGCCGAGACGCCCGAGCTGCGCATGGTGGTGCTGACCCTGGGGCCCGGCCACGAGGTGCCGTGGCACTGGCACACCAATGTCAGCGACACCTTCTTCTGCATGGCCGGCCCCATGGTGATCGAGACCCGGGCGCCGCGGGAGATGGTCGAGCTCAAGTCTGGCGATACCTATGTGGTACCGGCGAAGCGCGCCCACCGCGTCACCGGCAAGGACATGGGTCCCTGCAAGTTCGGCATCCTGCAGGGCGTCGGCACCTACGACTTCAATCCCGTGGGCGGATGACGCTCCAAAGAGGGACGCGACAGATGATGCAGACGCAGACACGACCGATTGAGAGCGTGCAATGCTCCTGCACCGCGAGCGGGCTCACGCGTCGCCGGCTGCTCTCCACCCTCGCATGGACCGGCGGCGCGGCGCTCGCCGGCATGTCGCCTGCCCTGGCGACCGGCGCTGGCGGCGGAGACCGATGCGCTGCTCTTCAACTGCATCGACTTCCGCCTGACCGATGCCACCACCCGCTACATGGCGGCCCGTGGCATGGCCGGCAAATACGATCAGCTCGTCCTCGCTGGCGCCTCGCTCGCGGCGCAGACCAAGAAATTCCCCGCCTGGGGCGAGACCTTCTGGGAACACGTCAAGGTCGCCCGCGACCTGCATCACATCCACGAGGTGATCGTCATCGATCACCGGGACTGCGGCGCCTACAAGGTGGTGTTCGGCGAGGACTTCGCCAAGGATCCCGCCAAGGAGCTCGCGATCCATGCGCGCGAGCTGCGCAGCCTGCGCGCCAAGCTGCACGCGCGCTATCCCAAGCTCGGCGTCGAGCTCGGGCTGATGGCGCTCGACGGCAACGTCGAGACGATCACCTGACGCGCTCAGAAGAACGTCCGCACCGCCCCCGTTACCTCGTAGGCGTCGTCCACGAGATAGAGCACCTGCCACTTGTCGAAGGTGGTGCAGGGATGCGAGACGCCGAAGGAGATCATGTCGCCGACGGCGAGCGGACTTTCCTTCGGTAATGCCAGGTGCGCGTGCTGGTCGTTGAGGCCGGTGATGGTGTGGCCGGGTCCCGATCGGCTGCGGCGCGGCGTTGGTGCCGGGGCGGTACCAGGAGAGCGGCACGGGCATGTCGAGGTCCGAGGAGATGTCGCGGCGGCCGACGGTGCAGATCGCCTTCTCCGGCTCCGGCCGCGACTGCACATAGGCCCAGACCTCGAGAGCGGGCTTCAGCCCCTCGCCCAGGCTTTCCACCGCGGGCGTGCGCACGCGCAACCGCTCGAAAGCGCGGCGATAGGCAGCGCTATCATGGGTGAGGTAGCAGCCGCTGCGGATCAGCACCATGGTCTCGCGGCCGAGGCGCTCCCGGGAGAAGCGCTCGGTCACGAGATCGTAGAACGCCGAGCCGCCGGCGGAGAGGATGATCGGTCCCGGCGCGAACAGATTTTCCGCCGCGCAGGCCTCCGCGATCCCGGCGAGAAATTCGAGGAAGCCGCGGATGCCGGCCTCGGTCTCTTCCGGCGTCTTGCCGCCGATCAGCCCCTCGAAGCCCTCGACGCCGCGGAGCCGCAGCGGCGCGCCGGCGCTCTTCACCGCGCGCGCCACTGCGAGCGCGCTCGCGAGATCGCGGCAGCCGGTGCGCCCGCCGGCGATGCCGCCCTCCAGCAGCAGATTGATCGGCGCCCGCGGCCGGTAGCGCTCGGCGGCACGCGCCAGCATCTCCACGCCGGCCACGGAATCGATCAAGCAATAGAATTCGAAATCGGGATCGGCGGCGAGCTCCTCAAGGACGTAGCGGATCGCCTGGCGGCCGACGAGCTGGTTGGCGAGCACGATCCGCTTGACGCCCATGGCGCGGCAGACCTGCACCTGCTGCGCGGTCGCCACCGTCATCGCCCAGGCGCCGTCGTCGAGCTGGCGGCGGAACAGCGCCGGGCTCATCGTGGTCTTGCCGTGCGGCGCGATCACGGCGCCGGAAAGCTTGAGGAACGCCTGCATCCAGCGGTCGTTGTGATCGATGGCGGAGGATTTCAGCACCGCCGCCGGCAGCGGCAGGTCCTCGCGCAGGAGGTTCCAGCGCTTGGCGCCGAGCTCGCCCAGCGGAAACGGCGCCACCCCCGGCGGCACGCCCTTGACCAGGCCGCTCAGCGGGAAACGATCGAGATCGAGAGTGTCCGGCATCGGAATTTCCTCCATCGGCCGCGGTCCCCGGAGGTCCGCGCGCGTCTCATCGGCCGGCAGCCTTCCACAGACTGCACCACTCTGGCAAAGGCCCATGCGCCGCTCGCCCGGACGTCCCGACCGCCGGCGCGCCGGTCGATCGAGATTTAATTTGTTTCATGTGACAGGGGTTACCGCCGATGGCACCGTTATTATGGAGCCGCCGGCAGTAGTTGAGCGCGACCGTTTTTCCGCACGCGGCTACCTCTTCGTCGCACACCACCCATGGGCCGTGAGAATGTATGGTGTCATTCTTGTAGATCTGGCGCTTCTCATCATGGCTTTCTTTGCCGGATTTGCCGTGCGTGCCTATATTTCCTACCGACGGCGCCTGCGCGGCAGCTGAAACCGGCCGATCGAAACACACTTTTCGGTCTGCACCCGCCACCGGATCTCAGCGCGCCGCGCCGCGCTGCAATCGGTGGGATGTTTCCATGACACGGCCAACGCGCGTGGCGCTCTTCGCAGTCCTGGCGCTGCTCGCACCCGGCGTGCTCGGCAGCGCCATTGCAGCACCCGACGAACTGGCGCAAAGCACGCCATCCGGCGGTCAGCCCATCGCGCGCCCGACGCCGGTACCGGACGTGCCCTCCGTAGGACCCGACATCTATTCGTCCCGCCCCCCACCGGGGGTGCAGAAAACCGCGCCGGCGCCGGCGCCGCCCCCCGTCCAATATGCGCCGGCGCCCAATGTCGGTCCGACCACGGGATATGGTCCCGGCGGCATGGCGCCGGTGCCGGGCGCGCCCGCCAACCCGCCCTACAGCTTCGGCGGCACTTCCGGCCAGCCGCGCTAGCTTCCTACCGTGCGCGTGACGACCTTCCTGCTCTGGCTCGCCGGCATCGTGGCGATCGTGGCGCTGGTCGCCACCCACGATGCCGGACGGGTGATCGAGCCCCTGCTGGCGCTTCGGGGCACACTGCTTGCGGTCCTCGCGTTTCATGTCGTGCCGCTCGCCTTCGATGTCGCCGCCTGGCGGGTGCTGTTCGCGCAAAGGCCACCGTGGCTCCGGCTCCTCTATCTCCGCTGGGCCGCCGATGGCGTCAACGGTCTGCTGCCGGTGCCGCATCTCGGCGAGTTACTCCGGGTCTTCGGTCTGGGAGCGGCGGCGAGCCCGCGCGAGGCCGGCGCGACCGTGGTGGTCGATATCACCATGGCATTGGCATCCGAGTCGGTCTTCGCGGCGCTGGGCGTCGCCCTCTATATGGAGACCGTGGAGAGCGGCACCTCGCTGCTCTGGCTCATCGCCGCGACGGGGTGCATCGGCGGGATCGGAGCCGCCCTCTACCTCCTGCAGCGGCGCGGGCTCTTTGCTCTTGGCGGCCTGATCGCCCGGCGCGCGGCGGGGTTTCTCAAACTTGACCTTGCCCTCGACGGCGCCGATGGCATCGACGATCACATTCGCTTGATCTATCGGCGACGGAGCGACGTGCTCGCTACTTTCTCCTGGCGGCTAGCCGCCTGGATCGCCGGCAGCGGCGAGATCTGGATCGCGGCTCGTGGACTGGGCCTGCCGATCGGCCTCGGGGATGCGCTCGTCCTGGAGAGCCTGAGCCAGACCGTGCGGACCGCGGGCTTCGTCATGCCCGCCGGCCTCGGACTTCAGGAGGGAGTCCTCGTCCTGCTCGGCCCGCAACTCGGGATCGACGCGGAGTCGGCATTAGCGCTGGCCCTGGTTCGCCGCGCCCGCGAGCTTGCGTTCGGCATCCCAGCCCTGCTCGCGAGCTGGTGGCTGCAGCTTGCCGCCCGGCGCCGACTCCCACGTTCACCGCTCGGCGCGTCCGGAGAGGCCGAACGGAACGATCACCGGAAGACCACTTTGAGCGGAACCGCACAAAAATACTGAGAGGAACGTCACCGACGCTACGAACGCTCCCTATATAATTCGCCTATACTCAAACATGTGTCCGTTCCGGACACGCCTTGTCAGTAACAGGATCACTCTCCGCTCGTGAGCTAGGGAATTCGACGCCGTGTTGGTGCCTCCGCCTTAAGCGCCTGTTCGTCCGTCCAACTCTTCCTCAGCTCGCCGGCGGATCTCCAGCCCTCAAGGTCGGTGTTCTCGTCGACTTGCCATGGAGCGAGCATGCCGGCGGCCACATCAAATGCTGGGAGCGTCTCGCCCAGGCGGCGACGGCGCTCCCGGAAGTTCTCGACCTCACCATCCATTTCCTGGGGCCGGCACCGCGCGAGATCGAGCTCAGCGACAACGTCCGCTACCGGATCGAGCCACCCGATCCTCGGGACTGAGCGCCTCAAGTTCCTCTCCCACGTGCCCGACCACACCGACCTGGCGCCTTGGCATCCCCGCCTGGCGGCGGCGATCGACCGGATACGACGTCCTGCACAGCACCGGCGCCTTCTTCGCCTTCGCCCGCACGGCCCTTGGCGTATGCGCGCCGGGCCGGCATACCGCTGGTCAGCTCCGTGCACACGAACACGCCGGAATATGCCCGCATCTTCACCGCCCAGACCATGGAGCGAGTTCTCGGCGGCGGCATGCTGGCGCGGCTCGTCAACGACGGGATCGGCCTGCCGCAGATGATGGAGCAGCGCATGCTCCGCCAGCTCGCGCGTTATCAGGACGCCTGCCGGTTCGTCTTTGTCTCCCGCCCGGCGCAGCTGCAAGCGGCGGGCGCCCGGGCCCCGCGACGCATCGGCCTCCTTCGCCGCGGCGTCGACCGCCAGCTGTTCTCACCGCAGAAGCGCGACCGTGCCTGGCTCGCGGCGGAATTCGGGATCGCCGCCGACAGGGTCGTAGTGCTCTTCGTCGGCCGCCTCAATCGCGGCAAGAACGTCGCCGTGCTCGCGAAGGCGGTGGCGGAGCTCGCCGGCCGCGGCCTGCCGGTGCATCTGCTCTGCGCCGGCGTCGGCGAGGAGCGCCAGGCGATCCTCGATCTCCTGGGACCGAACGCCACCTGTCCCGGCAACATCGACCCGGAGCGGCTGGCGCGGCTTTACGCCTCGGCGGACCTGTTCGCGTTTCCCTCGCAGGTCGAGGAATACGCCAACGTGGTGCTGGAGGCGCTGACCTCGGGCCTTCCGGTGCTGGTCGCCGGCGAAAGCGAGATGGGCCGCGTCGTCGTGCCCGAGGTGACCGGCCTCATCCTCGCCAGCGCCGCGCCCGACGCCTGGGCGGAAGCGATCGCCACGTTGGCCGCCAGCGCGGAACGCCGGCACGCGATGTCGCGCGCCGCCCATGCCTATGCGGAGCTGCGCCTGCCGTCCTGGCGCGACGTGCTCGCCACGGATCTGCTGCCGCGCTGGCAGGAGGTCGCGGTTCCCCGACGCCTCCACGCCGCGAACGCGTGACCGGCCGCCGCATCCTTCTGCTGGCGCCGCATCCCGACGACGAGGCCGTGGGCTGCGCCGCCAGCATCCGGCGGGCCCGCGATCGCGGCGCCACGGTTTACGCTCTCTATCTGACGACGGGCGTGCCCGCCGTCGATCGGCTCTGGCCATGGCAGCGCAGGGGCTACGAAGCCCGCGTCGCCCGGCGGCGGCGCGAGGCCGAAGCGGCGGCGGCGCTGCTGGGCATAGAGCCTTCCGGCTTTCACGCCCGACCGTCACGCACCCTCAGGACGCATCTCGACGCGGCCCGCGCGGAGATCGAGCGCGCCATCGGCCGGCACGGGATCGACATGCTGTGGACGCCGGCCTGGGAGGGCGCGCATCAGGATCACGATGCCGCCAACCTGCTCGCCGCCACCTTCCGCGACCGTGTCGCGGTCTGGGAATTCGCCGAATACAATTTCGCCGGCGGCGTCATCCGTTCGCAGACCTTCATCGGCGAGCACGGCGGCGAGGAGATTCTGCGGCTCGATCCCGCGGCCGCCACGTCGAAGCGCGCGGTGCTGGCGCTCTATCTTTCCGAGCGCGGCAATATCGGGCACATCCGCCTCGAGCAGGAAAGTCTGCGCCCGCTGCCGGCGCACGACTATTCGCGGCCACCGCACCCGGGGCGGCTGTTCTGGGAGCGCTTCCAGTGGGTCCCCTTCCGGCATCCCCGCGTCGACTTCGAGCCCGCCGCGGCGGTCTACCCCGCCCTCGCCGCCTGGGCAAAGCAGCAATCCCTGGTCGCCGATATGCCTCTGCGGTCGGTCACTTCAAAAGCGGCGACGCCGGAGTGATGTACTTCACATCGCCGTCGCAGCGGGCGTGCTAGTTAACGGAAGATGAATCGCTGGCGGAGTCGATTGCGGAGGCGCTCCTGTCAAAGCCTGCAGAAAGACCTCTCTAGCGTGTGCCCGTGCTGATCGTGTGATCAACGGGCACCCGTGAGTCGGGAACGCGGCGGGAGCTACTGCACGATTTCATTGGTCCGCCAAAACCCTGCACAGGAATCATGCTGAAATCACCGGATTAGCGTATCGCCAAAGGAATCAACTACTGGACGATCTCTCAATATTTCTTTAAATTGTTGCGAAAGTTCATGTTTCATTAAGCATAGCCGAAACTTCGGTTAAGAATCTGGCGGTGGGGCCGTGATCGGTTTTTCGATCCATGGCCGCAACAACAACGCCGAAGTTGCTGAATGGCGGGAGGGGTATCGGTCGGTGGGCTCGCTACTTGTTGCCTGGATCGCCGAGCGTGGTGCGCGCAGTGGTCGTCGCACGATCATGACCGACGCGAAGGCCGGCGCATGAGCGGCTTCCGGCGCATTTCCTCGTCCCGATCGGAATTCGGCTTCCGCGACCTGCTGCTGACGACGACGGCGCTGGTGGCGGCGGTGACGCTGGGCGGCAGGGACGCCTCGGCGCAGCTTTCCGGCCTGCAGGTCCAGGCGGGCCAGGCGTCGCTGTCGAATCCCTCGGCGACGAGCACGCTGATCAATCAGACGACCTCGAAGGCGATCCTGAACTGGCAGTCGTTCTCGATCGCCGGCGGCACCAGCGTGCAGTTCAAGCAGCCGGGCACCGGCTCGATCGCGCTCAACCGCGTGCTCGGCGGCAACGTCAGCAACATCGCGGGCCAGCTCTCGGCGAACGGGCAGGTCTGGATCGTCAATCCCAGCGGCGTCTTCTTCGGCGCCGGCGCCCAGGTGAATGTCGGCGGCCTGCTGGCGACCACGGCGGACATCCAGAACAGCGATTTCCTGGCGGGGAACTACAAGTTCGGCATCCCCTCCAGCAATCCGAACGCCGCCATCATCAACCAGGGCCGCATCCAGACCGCGTCGGGCGGCTCGGTGGTGTTCGCCGGCGCGCATGTCAGCAACGAGGGGCTGATCCAGGCGGATCTCGGCACCGTGGCGCTGGGCGGCGGCAAGACTTTCGCCATCGACTTCCAGGGCGACAAGCTGCTGTCGTTCCAGGTGACCGCACCCGTCGACCAGACGCCCGCCAACGCCGACGGCACGCCGGTCTCGGCGCTGGTCTCCAACAGCGGCACGATCTCGGCCAACGGCGGCACCGTGCTGCTGACGGCCAGGGCGGCGAAGAACGTCATCGACAACGTGATCAACAGCTCCGGGATCATCGAGGCGAAGACCGCCTCGATGGTGAACGGCGAGATCGTGCTGGACGGCGGCGACACCGGCGCGGTGACGGTGACCGGCAGCCTCGACGCCTCGGGCAAGGGCGCGGGCGAGACCGGCGGCACCGTCAAGGTGCTGGGGGACCAGGTGGCGCTCGCCGTCGCACCGCGAGCATCGACGCGTCGGGCGATGCCGGCGGCGGCACGGTGCTCGTCGGCGGCAACTTCCATGGCGCGGGCCCCGAGCAGAACGCCGCCAGCACGACGATCTTCCGCCGGCGCCACCATCAACGCCGACGCGATCACCACGGGCAACGGCGGCAAGGTCGCCGTCTGGTCGGAGCAGTCCACCGCCTTCGACGGCAGCGTCAGCGCCAACGGCGGCAGCGTTTCCGGCAACGGCGGCATGGTGGAGACGTCGAGCGCCGACTGCGCCGCCGATTGGCGGCATGGTCCGCGCCGCGCGCCCAACGGCGCCGCCGGGACCTGGCTGGTGGATCCCGTCAGCGTCACGTCATCGCCGGATTCACTCCGCCTCCGCCGCCCTTCGTCGGCGTGGTCGTCAGCGCCGACCTGAACAGCGATGTGCTGTCGCAAGGCACCGATTTCCCGCTCTTGTCGGCCGGCGACATTCACGTCAACGCGAGCATCACCGACACCGGGAGCAAGAGCGTCACCCTGTCGAGTTGGCCAATACGGCTGCTCGGCAGCGCCGGCGAAATCACCGTCGCCAACGGCGTCTCGATGCCTCCACCAACGGGCCGCTTTCCGTCAGCCTCATGGCCGGCAACGGCAGCGCCGCGGACATCGTGCTCGGCAGCGGCAGCTCGATCGTAACTCGCGGCGGCGATGTCTATCTCAATCGACGGGTCCTGCTCGGCACCAGCGGCGGTAGCACGGGCACGGTCAGCATCACGACCGCCGGGAGCGCCGGCACGGGCGCGATCACTTTCGGCAGCACGATCGACGACTATTCCGGCGCGTCAGTCGGACTCGCGCTCGTCGGCGGCGCCGTCAGCTTCGGCGACTCGGTGGGCGCGACGACGCCGCTGGCTTCGCTGCAGGTGACGGACAGCGCCGCGACGCTCGGCGGCGCGATCGTCCACGCGACCGGCAGCGAGACCGTCACCGGGCCGCTGACCCTGACCACGAACACGACGCATCACCTCCGACGGCGGCGACATCAGCTTCGTCGGGCCGCAGAGCACGATCGATGGCGCCTTCTCGCTGTCGCTCTTCGCCGCCAGCAGCAACGGCACGGTGAGCCTCGGCGGCTCCGTCGGCGGATTGGTTGAGCTGGCGAGCCTCGATGTGGACCCCTGCCAGATCGTGCTGGGCGGCGCGATCTATCACACGACCGGCGACCAGACCTATTCCCAGGCGGTGACGCTGGGGGCGAATACCTCGCTCACCTCCGACAGCGGCAATATCACCTTCAAGAGCACCATCGACGGCGGCCAGTCGCTGACGGCGACGGCAGGCCAGCACGATCGAGGTCGATGGCCTCATCGGCGGCGGCACGGCGCTCGCCTCCCTGAGTTTCAGTGGCAGCTGCGGTGACGCTCAACGGCATCGGCGGCGCGGGTGACGGCGTCACCGGGACTGTTGGGGTGACCGGAACCAGCAGCATCACGCTGAACAAGGGCACCTATCATAGCGGCAGCGACCAGACCTATGCCGGTCCGGTGAGCCTGCTGGCGGATACATCGGTCACCTCGGACAGCGGCAACGTCACCTTCACCAGCACGATCGACGGTGCCCATGCACTCTCGGTGCTGGCGAGCCTGGGCGGCATCGCGGTCGACGGGCTCATCGGCGGCACCACGGCGCTCACCGCCCTCACCCTCACCGGCCAGACCGTGCTGCTGAGCGGCATCGACCACGGCGGCAGCGCCGGCGTCACCGGCACGGTGACGGTCTCCGGCGGCAGCACGCTCGGCGAAGGCACCTACCACAGCGGCGGCACGCAGACCTTCACCGGCCCGGTGCTGCTGGCGGCGAACACCGTCATGACCTCCGACAGCGGCGACCTCCGCTTCGTCGGGACTGAGAGCACCATCAACAGCCTTTCCAGCGAGAGCTTGGTCTCCCTGGGGCTGACCGCCGCCAGCAGCACCGGCACGGTGAGCCTCGGCGGCTCGGTCGGCGACACGACGAAACTCAGCAGTCTGCTGGTGGATCCCGCCAGCATCGTGCTGGGCGGCGCCGTCTATGACACGACCGGCGACCAGACCTATTCCCAGGCGGTGACGCTGGGGGCGAGCACCTCCCTCACCTCCGACACCGGCAATATCACCTTCCTCAGCACGATGGATGGCGCCCACTCCCTGTCGGTGGCCGCAAGCGATGGCACGGTGTCGCTGAAGGATCGTCGGCGCCTCGGTGCCGCTGGTCACCCTCGGCGTCACCGGCGGCGCGATCACGCTGGGCGGCACCACCGCCCACAGCCACCGGCAGCCGAGAGCTTCAGCGGACCGGTGACGGCCCTGGCCTGCCAACGAGACCCTGACCTCCGATAATGGCGACATCAGCTTCGTTGGCACCGGCAGTACCATCAACGGTGCCGTTCTCCCTGGCGCTGACCGCCGCCAGCAGCACCGGCACGGTGAGCCTCGGCGGCTCGGTCGGCGACGCGATGAAGCTCGCGAGCCTGGCGGTCGATCCCGCCAGCATCGTGCTGGGCGGCGCCGTCTATCACACGGCGGGCGACCAGACCTACTCCCAGGCGGTGACGCTGGGGGCGAGCACCTCCCTCACCTCCGACAGCGGCAACATCACCTTCCTCAGCACGATCAACGGAACCGCCGCCGGAGCGCAGAGCCTTGCCGCCAGCGCCGGCGCGGGCATCACGGTCGACGGCCTCATCGGCGGCGTAACGCCGCTGGCCGCTCTCACCCTCGGCGCACCGACGGTGCACCTGAGCGGCATTGGCGGCGCGAGCGCCGGCGTCACCGGGACGGTCTCGGTAACCGGCGGCAGCGGCATCGCGCTTGGCTGAAGGCACCTATCACAGCGGCAGCGACCAGACCTATGCCGGTCCGGTGAGCCTGCTGGCGGATACATCCGTCACCTCGGACAGCGGCAACGTCACCTTCACCAGCACGATCAATGGCGCCCACGCGCTCTCGGTGCTGGCGCAGCGGCGCGATCACGGTCGACGGGCTCATCGGCGGGACGACGGCGCTCACCAGCCTGAGCATGGACGGCCAGACCGTGACGCTGAACGGGATCGGCACCGCCGGCAATGACGGCGTCACCGGCACGGTGAGCGTTACCGGCGGCAACGGCATCACCCTCGACGAGGGCACCTATCACAGCGGCGGCACGCAGACCTGGAACGGCGCCGTCGCCCTGGGCGCCGACACCGCGGTCACCTCGGACAGCGGCAGCGTCACCTTCACCAGCACGATCAACGGCGCCCACGCGCTCTCGGCGCTGGCCAGCGGCGCGAATCACGGTCGACGAACTCATCGGCGGAACGACGGCGCTCACCAGGCTGAGCATGGACGGCCAGACCGTGACGCTGAACGGGATCGGCACCGCCGGCAATGACGGCGTCACCGGCACGGTGAGCGTTACCGGCACCAACGGCATCACCCTCGACGAGGGCACCTATCACAGCGGCGGCACGCAGACCTGGAACGGTGCCGTCGCCCTGGGCGCCGACACCGCGGTCACCTCGGACAGCGGCAACGTCACCTTCACCAGCACCATTGACGGCGCCCATGCGCTCTCCGTGCTGGCGCATCTGGGAATCGCGGTTGATGGCCTCATCGGCGGCGGCACGGCGCTCACCACCCTGAGCATCGATGGCCAGACCGTGACGCTGACCGGCATCGGCACCGCCGGCAATGACGGCGTCACCGGCACCGTGAGCGTCACCGGCGGCACCGGCATCACCCTCGACGAGGGCACCTACCACAGCGGCGGCACGCAGACCTGGAACGGGGCCGTCGCCTTGGGCGCCGACACCGCGGTCACCTCGGACAGCGGCAGCGTCACCTTCACCAGCACGATCAACGGCGCCCACGCGCTCTCGGTGCTGGCGAGCCTGGGCGGCATCGCGGTCGACGGGCTCGATCGGCAGCACCACGGCGCTCACCGCCCTCACCCTCACCGGCCAGACCGTGCTGCTGAGCGGCATCGACCACGGCGGCAGCGCCGGCGTCACCGGCACGGTGACGGTCTCCGGCGGCAGCACGCTCGGCGAAGGCACCTATCACAGCGGCGGCACGCAGACCTTCACCGGCCCGGTGCTGCTGGCGGCGAACACCGTCATGACCTCCGACAGCGGCGACCTCCGCTTCGTCGGGACCCAGAGCACGATCAACAGCCTTTCCAGCGAGAGCTTGGTCTCCCTGGGGCTGACCGCCGCCAGCAGCACCGGCACGGTGAGCCTCGGCGGCTCGGTCGGCAACACGACGGAGCTCAGCAGTCTGCTGGTGGATCCCGCCAGCATCGTGCTGGGCGGCGCCGTCTATCACACGACCGGCGACCAGACCTACTCCCAGGCGGTGACGCTGGGGGCGAGCACCTCCCTCACCTCCGACACCGGCAGCATCACCTTCCTCGGCACCATCGACGGCACCACCGCCGGCGCGCAGTCGCTGGGAGCGACGGCTCATCGCCGGGAGCGATCACGGTCGACGGCCTCATCGGCAGGACCACACCGCTCGCCGCCCTCACCTCAGCGGCAACACGGTGCTGCTGAACGGTATCGCGCACGGCGCCGGCGCCGGCGTCACCGGCACGGTGAGCGTGACCGGCAGCAGCGGCATCTCGCTCAACGAGGGCACCTATCACAGCGGCGGCGACCAGACCTGGAACGGGCCGTCACTCTGCTGGCACCACACCTCCGTCACTTCCGACCTCGGCAACGTCACCTTCACCAGCACGATCAATGGCGCCCACGCGCTCTCGGTGCTGGCCAGCGGCGCGATCACGGTCGACGGGCTCATCGGCGGGACGACGGCGCTCACTAGGCTGAGCATGGACGGCCAGACCGTGACGCTGAACGGGATCGGCACCGCCGGCAATGACGGCGTCACCGGCACGGTGAGCGTTACCGGCACCAACGGGATCACTCTCGACGAGGGCACCTACCACAGCGGCGGCACGCAGACCTGGAACGGTGCCGTCGCCCTGGGCGCCGACACCGCGGTCACCTCGGACAGCGGCAGCGTCACCTTCACCAGCACGATCAACGGTGCCCACGCGCTCTCGGTGCTGGCGAGCCTGGGCGGCATTGCGGTCGACGGCCTGATCGGCGGCGGCACGGCGCTCACCACGCTGAGCCTCGATGGGCAGACCGTGACGTTGAACGGGATCGGCACCGCCGGCAATGATGGCGTCACCAGCACGGTGAGCGTCACCGGCGGCAACGGCATCACCCTCGACGAGGGCACCTATCACAGCGGCGGCAATCAGACCTACGACGGCGCCGTCGCCCTGGGCGCCGATACCTCGGTCACTTCCGACCTCGGCAACGTCACCTTCACCAGCACCATTGACGGCGCCCATGCGCTCTCCGTGCTGGCGCATCTGGGAATCGCGGTTGATGGCCTCATCGGCGGCGGCACGGCGCTCACCAGCTGAGCCTCGATGGGCAGACCGTGACTGCTGACCGGCATCGGCACCGCCGGCAATGACGGCGTCACCGGCACCGTGAGCGTCACCGGCGGCAACGGCATCACCCTCGACGAGGGCACCTATCACAGCGGCGGCACGCAGACCTGGAACGGGGCCGTCGCCTTGGGCGCCGACACCGCGGTCACCTCGGACAGCGGCAACGTCACCTTCACCAGCACGATCAACGGCGCCCACGCGCTCTCGGTGCTGGCGAGCCTGGGCGGCATCGCGGTCGACGGGCTCGATCGGCGGCGGCACGGCGCTCACCGCCCTCACCCTCACCGGCCAGACCGTGCTGCTGAGCGGCATCGACCACGGCGGCAGCGCCGGCGTCACCGGCACGGTGACGGTCTCCGGCGGCAGCACGCTCGGCGAAGGCACCTATCACAGCGGCGGCACGCAGACCTTCACCGGCCCGGTGCTGCTGGCGGCGAACACCGTGATGACCTCCGACAGCGGCGACCTCCGCTTCGTCGGGACCCAGAGCACGATCAACGGCGCCCACGCGCTCTCCCTGCGCTGCCGCCGCCCTCGGCACGGGCACGGTGAGCCTCGGCGGCTCGGTCGGCAACGCGATGGAGCTCAGCAGTCTGCTGGTCGACCCCATCGGCATCATCCTCGGGGGCGCCGTCTATCACACGGCGGGCGACCAGACCTACTCCCAGGCGGTGACGCTGGGGGCGAGCACCTCCCTCACCTCCGACAGCGGCAGCATCACCTTCATCAGCACCATCGACGGCGGCCAGTCGCTGACGGCGGCGGCAGGCCAGAGCGATCGAGGTGGACGGCGTCATCGGCAGCGTGACGCCGCTTGCCGCCCTCAGCCTCTCCGGCAATACGGTGCTGTTGAACGGCATCGAAAACGAAGGCGGCGCCGGCGTCACCGGCTCTGTCGAGCGTGACCGGCACCAACGGGATCTCGCTCAACCAGGGCACCTATCACAGCGGCAGCGACCAGACCTACAATGGCGCGGTCACGCTGCTGGCGGACAGCGCCGTCACCTCCGACAGCGGCAACGTCACCTTCACCAGCACCATCGACGGCGCCCACGCGCTCTCGGTGCTGGCGAGCTGGCGCGATCGCGGTCGACGGCCTGATCGGCGGCGGCACGGCGCTCACCAGCCTGAGCATGGATGGCAATACGGTGCTTCTGAGCGGCATCAACGAGGATGGCGGCGCCGGCGTCACCGGCACGGTGAGCGTGACCGGCGGCACGGCATCACGCTCGACCAGGGCACCTATCACAGCGGCGGCACGCAGACCTATAGCGGCGCCGCCAGCCTGGGCGCCGATACCGCGGTCACCTCGGACAATGGCAACGTCGTCTTCACCAGCACCGTCGACGGCGCCCATGCACTCTCGGTGCTGGCGAGCCTCGGCAAGGTGGAGATTGACGGCGCCGTCGGCGGCATCGCGCCGCTAACCAGCCTCACCGCCACCGGCCAGACCGGCGTCACGCTCGCCTCCGTTCATACCAACGGGGCACAGAGCTATACCAGCCCGGCGGGTGTCACGCTCAATGGCAGCTACGGCACCGGCAACGGCGCCTTGACCATCACCGGTCCGGCGACACTCGCCGGCGCCACCACGTTCAATTCCGGCAGCGGCGCGCTCACGGTCACCGGCGCTCTCGGCGGCAGCGCCAATCTCACGATCGTCGACAGCGGCACCGACAGTTTCGCATCGATCAATCTCGGCAACGTCGGAACCCTCGACCTCTCCGGCAAGACCGCCGGCTCCTTCACCGCCCAGGGATCGGTGACCGCCGCCGCGCTGCTGACGGGATCGAATGACTACACGCTGAGCCTGCTGGGCGGCGGCACCATCGGCGACCCGACCCTCGCCAACACCGGCGGCATCAACCTCGCCGGCAGCTTCCTCTTCGCCGACGGCTTCAGCACCAGCCAGACCATCACCCTCGGCGGCGCCACCCAGCTCAACACCGAGACCAGCGGCATCACCCTCGGCAGCGTCAGCCAGGGCGCCTTCGAGTTCATCGTGATCGCCGACAGCGTCGACATCCTGCCGAACAGCAAGTGGAGCGGCACCGGCCCGCGCGGCATCACGCCCTTCTCGAACCTGACGATCGGGATCGGCGACGCGCCGGGCCAGTGGACGCTCAACCAGCAGCAGCTCGATGTCCTCGCCGACCCGCCGCTGCTGGTGATGATCGGCGGCGGCAGCCAGATCGCCCAGGAACTGAACGCGGTGCTGAACGGCCAGGCGCCGTTCATTCCGGCCAACTTGCCCGGCCCGATCAATCTGGGCAATTTCACCTTCAACGCGCCTGTCATCTTCGAGGGCAGCTCGATCAACTTGAACGGCACGGTCACGCAGACCACAGCCCAACACCGGCGTCGGCTTCATTACGCCCGGCACGATCAGCGGCCCGGGCTCGCTCAATCTGGGCTCCAACACCGGCATCCTGATCGTCGCCGCTGGCGGTGCCAACCTGAATGGCGTCGTCAACGGGAGCGGCGGTGCCGGTGCGGCCGGCAATACAACGCTGATCCTGCAGCTCGGCCCCGGCCCCTTCATCATCAACGGCGTCTGCTTCGCGGGCCCCGCCTGTAACACCGGCTTCCAGATCCCCACCGGGATCGAGGGCAGCGTTGGCAACCTGCTGCACTCCGGCAACGGCAACGGTGCGCCGCCGCCGGATCAGCCTGGTGGTGGTGGCGGCGCGCGGAGGCGGTGAAGGCGGACTTGGAGGCATCTCCCCCGCGGCGGGCGGCGACACCGGCACCGATGCCAGCGTCGACGCGCTGACCCAGCCGCTGAATGCCACGACTGCATCGCAGGCGGTGCCGAAGGTGCAGGGCTACTACGTCTCGCTGCTGGGCAATCTCCTCTACGAGTGGCGCCAGTTGTCGCGGATGGCGCGCGGCTCGAACGTGCCCGAGGAGAACAATGACTTCTCGAGCTGGGGCAACGAGGCCCGCTGGTGATGGCGCGACTTGGCCGCACGCTTCCCTTCCTGCTGCTGCTGGCCGGCGTCACCGCGGGCTGCAGCGGCACATCCGGCACCACCAGCGCGCTCTCCGGCAACGGCGAGGGCGCGCTCGGCCAGAACCTGGCCGGCGAGGCCTGTCGCGGCGCGCCGCGCGCCGGGCCGACGCTGGTGCCGGGATCGCCACCTCCCCTCGACATTTCCTGCGGCGATTCCAAGGAGCCGGTCGGCACCCTTTGGACCGCGGCGATCCCCGCCGCCGCCCTCGGCACCGACACCCTCGCCCGCAACGCCGCCATCGAGCGGGCGAGCAAGGAAAGCGTCGGCGGCCAGCGCATCGCCGAGCGCATGAGCTGCGACGGCGGCACCTGGATCGGCGGCGGCCCCGACATGCTCGTCTATGCCTGCACGCTCAAGAACGGCGGCTGGCCGCAGATCGTGCTGGTGACCGCCGGCGGCGGAACGATCCAGCAGGCGGAAGGCCTGCCCTCGTTGCTGCCGGTGCTGGAGACGGCGATCGCGCAGAAATCCGGCACCGCGCTCTCGACGGAGGATTCCGCGGCGGTGACCGCGACCCTCCAGACGCGCATCAAGGGCGATCTCGGCCGGATCAAGAGCGCCGATGTCGCCGGCTATGACGACCTCATTCGGCTGGGCCGGTTCTACAACAGCACGCAGAATTTCGCCGGCGCCGAGGACGCGTTCCGCCGCGCCACGGAGATCGAGACGCGGGTGCTGGGTCCCGACGCGGAGAGCCTCGGCGCGACGCTGATCGAGCTCGCGCTTCAGGTCAGCAACCAGGGCCGGTTCGACGAGGCCGAGGCGCTGTTCCGGCGCGCCGATCCTATCGTCCAGCGCTCGGCCTCGGATCGCCTCCATGCGCGCTACATCGCCTATCTCGCCCTCGATGCCGCCAACCAGCGCAAATACCCGGAGGCGCTTGCCTTCGCCCGCCAGGCGACCGCGATCCGCCGCAAGCTCGCGGCCTCCGATACCGGCCAGTTCGAGGACAGCGGCGTGAATCCGGTCGAGCTCGGCGCCCGTGGCGAGCTGGTGCACAGCTTGCGCATCGAGGCCGCCATGGCGCTCCGCACCGGTGACACCGCCTCGGCGCTCGCCTCGATCTCCGAAGCGCTGGAGCTGATGTCCTCGACCTCGGGCCTGCCGCTCTCCTGGCGTCCGGAGGCGCTGGCATTGCTGTCGGAGGTGGATGCCGCCGACGGCCGCTACGCGGCGGCGCATCGCGATCTCGACGGCGCCGTGGCGCTCAGCCAGAAACTTTTCGGCCCGACCGCGCCCACCGCCCTCGTCCTCATCAAGCGCGGCCGCTTCCAGACCGACATCGACCGCAACGCCGACGCGGTGCGCGACTTCCATGCCGCCTTCGAGATCATCGCCAGGGATGACGCGGCGCGCGCGCAGCTGGTGGCGGATTCCATCATCCCGTTCTTTACCGCGGCCTCCGATCTCGGCGGCAAGGATCCGGCAGCAGCGCGGCGCGCTCGCCGACGACATGTTCCGCGCCGGGCAGTCGATCGGGTCCGGCGTCGCCGACCAGACCATCGGCCGCGCCGCCGCACGGCTCTTTACCAGCGATCCCGCGATCGAGGATCTGATCCGCCAGACCCAGGCCGCCGAGCGCGAGCGCGATACCGCGCGGCTCGAGCTCGCCAACGAGCAGTCGAAGCCCGACGCCGAGCGCGGCAGCATCAAGGAGGCGGCGCTCGCGAAGACGGTGGAGGATCAGAGCGCCCAGGCGGACGCCCTGCAGAAGAAGCTGCTGACCGCTTTCCCCGCCTACGCCAGCCTGGCGCAGCCGGGACCGGTCGGCCTCTCCGAGCTGCAGCAACGGATCGCCGGCAACGAGGCCTTCCTCTCCATCGTCGTCGGCCATGAGGCCTCCTACGCGATGCTGGTGCGGCGGGACAATTTCGCCGTGCATCGTCTGGAGCTGACGGAGGCCTCGCTGACGGACACGGTGACCGGGCTCCGCTCGGCGCTGACCCCGCGGCTCGGCACGCTCCCCGATTTCGATCTCGCGGCCTCCTATGGCCTCTACAAGAAGCTGCTGGCGCCCTTCGACGACCGGCTCGCCGGCGTCACCCATCTCATCGTGGCGCCGAGCGGGGCGCTGGCGAGCCTGCCGTTCTCGCTTCTGGTGACGGCGCCGCCCGCCGGCCCGCACGCCTATGTGGGCGCCCACTGGCTGATCGAGCGCATGGCGGTGAGCGAGGTACCCTCGCCCCGCGCCTTCCTCAATCTCCGCGAGGCGCGCGCCCATGCGAAGCCGGCGCCGCGTCCGTTCCTCGGCGTCGGCAATCCGACCTTCACCGGCCGCAGCAGCACGGCCCCCGGTCCGAGCGGCTCGGCCCTCGACACGCTCGCCGGCGCCTGCCGCGGCGCGGGCCCCGCCCCCGCCGAGCTCATTCGCGCGCTGGCACCGCTGCCGGAGACCGCCGACGAGGTCCGCCGCGTGGGCGCGCGGCTTGGCGCCGACCCCAATTCGATCCTGCTGGGCCCCGCCGCCACCGAGGCCAATCTGCGCCGGCAGGCGCTCGGCGACTACAACGTGCTCTACTTCGCGACCCATGGCCTGCTGCCGGGCGAGCTGCGCTGCGAGTCCGAGCCGGGCCTGGCGCTCTCGCCGCCCGATGGCGCCAGCACCACCACCGCCAATGACGGGCTGCTGGACGCGAGCGAAGTGGCGAGCCTCTCCCTCAATGCGGACCTGGTGGTGCTCTCCGCCTGCAACACGGCGGCGGGCGGCGGCCGCTTCGGCGGCGACGCCCTCTCCGGTCTCGCGGAGGCGTTCTTCTACGCCGGCGCCCGCACGCTCGTCGCCAGCCATTGGCAGGTGCCCTCGATCGCCACCGAGCGACTGATGACCGGCATGTTCGATCGCGCCGGCCCGCGTCTCCAGGCCGGCGTCGCCGAATCCCTCCGCCAGGCGCAGCTCAGCCTTGCCAGCGACCCCGCGACGGCGCATCCCTTCTACTGGGCCGCCTTCACGGTGATCGGCGATGGTGGGGCGCTCAACACCGACCTGAGTGCCCAGGCACTCAACCAGACGCCGCCCGTGGCGAAGGCGCAGAACGCGGAAGTGAGGTAATGCCATGCTCCGTTCCGTAGCCGTCTCGGCGCTCGCCGTGTCGCTCGCGCTCTCCGTTGCGTCGGCATCGGCGGCCGACGTCGTGGTCGTCGAGGTGCGCGGCCCCGCCCTGCAGCCGGGCCAAGTGCTGGACGACACGCAGAAGCTCACCCTGCAGCAGGGCGAGGAAGTGACCCTGGTGGCGGCAAACGGCAGCATCATCAAGGTCAAGGGCCCCTACGACGCGGCACCCGGCGCGAGTGCCGGCGGCTCCGGCGTCGATGTCTCGAATGCGCTCTCGGCGCTGGCGGGCGGATCCCAGCGCACCGCCCTCGGTGTCGTACGCTCCAAGACCGACGACGTGACGCTGCCGAGCCCCTGGGTGGTCGACGTCGCCCATTCCGGCAAGGTCTGCGTGCGTCCAGGCACCACCGTGGTGTTCTGGCGGCCGCAGGCTGCCTCCGCGGCGAAACTCCGCATCGTACCGGCTGATCGCAGCTGGCGCGCCGAGGCGGAGTGGCCGGCCGGCGCCAGCGAGCTGCCGGCGCCCAGCAATTTCCCGATCGGCGACCGGCAGACCTATCTGGTCGACGCCGGCGGCACCAGCGCCACCATCACCCTGGTGCAGGTCCCCGCCTCCCTCAGCAACGACCGCATGCGCGCGGCGTGGATGCTGGAGAAGAACTGCCTTTCCCAGACCAAGGCGCTGATCCTGACGATGAAATGACCGGTCAGGCGCCGGTCTCCAGCGTCATCGGAAAGATCTCCTCGACCGGCCGCTTGGCGTAGTCGGCCTGCGGCGCGCGCTCCAGCGCCTCGCGCTGGCCGCGGTTGATCGTCTCGATCACCGTCGGCAGATCGATGGTCAGCATCGCGCCCGTTCTCCACCACCGCCCTTCCGTCGACGAAGACGTCGGTGATCGGCCGCTCCAACCCGCTGAAGACCAGGCTCTTCAGGGGATCGCGCAGCGGCTGCATCGTCGGATGCCGGAGATCGACGAGCGACAGGTCCGCCTTGCAGCCGACCGCCAGCCGCCCGATGTCGTCGCGCTTGAGCGCCTTGGCGCCGCCGATGGTGGCGGCGTGGAACACATCGGCGAGGCTCGTCGCCTCCACATTGGCGGCGCTCACCTTGCAGAGCACCGTCGCCCAGCGCATCTCGTCGATGAAGTTGTGCGGGAATGTGTCGGTACCGAGACCGATGTTGATGCCGCGCCGGCGGTACTTGCCGAAATTCTGCAGCAGGATGCCGCGCCGGCCGAAGATCGCCGGACAATGGGCGACCGACGTGCCGGAGCCGGCGAGACGGTCGATGTCGCCCTCGTAGGGCCAGCGGATCTGGCTGTGCTCGTCGATGAAGATGCCGTGGCCGATGATCGCGCCGTCATAGAGGAAGCCGATATCGGCCAGCCACTCGATCGGCGTCTTGCCGTGGCGCGTGGTCATCTCGCGGAACTCGACCACGCTCTGGGCGGCGTGGAGCTGGATCGGCGCGTTCCTCTTCTTCGCGGCCTCGACGCTGGCCTGCAGCAGCGCCTCCGAGCAGGTGTCGACCTGGGCCGGCGCCACCATGCCGAAGAGGCGGCCGCTGTTGTGGGTGTTGGCGCGGTCGACGAGATCGAGCGCCGCCGCCATCGCCTCGCGTCCGGCGCCCTCGTCCCAGTCGTAGCGGACGCTGTGCCCGTCCGGGGTCGACCAGCGGGCGGAGCGATAGCTGGGCGCCACGCAGGCGCGGATGCCGGTACCCGCGAGATCCTCGAGCCAATGTGGCCGCGGCAGCGAATAGTCCGTGAACGTCGTGACGCCGCTCTTCAGCAGCTCCGAGACCGCGAAGAGGGCGCCGGCGCGGGCCGCTTCCGGCGGCGGACGCACCAGCAGCATGAACTCGTACAGCGAGCTCATGCCCAATCTGGTCGAGCCGCGCTCCTCCATCAGCCCCTTGTTGAAGGGCTCCGAGGCCGGATGGCAGTGAATATTGACGAGGCCCGGCATGACCATGCGGCCGCGCCCGTCGATCTCCCGCTCCGCCGGCCCCTGAAAGCCGCGCCCGACGAACGCGATGCGGTCGCCCTCGAAGGCGAGGTCGGCATCGCGCAGGTACTCGTGCCGCCCCTTGGCCGGGTTCCAGGCGACCATCCACTCGGCGTTCCTGATCACCGTCGTCGCCATCGTCCCCGCTCCCATTCCGCCTCGATGGCGTGCCGCAGCGATCCGGCGCGCCGCATTGGGCCCATGCCGTCAAGTATTGGTTAAGGCCTCATCTACGACAATCACCTTTCGATCGGCGCGGCGCCAGTCTGCAAATCGAAGGCATTTCTCATGAATACAGCGCTCAAGGCCCAGCCCCCCGCCCCGCCGGAGGAAGTCTCCTCGGTCGACGTCGCGAAACCCGCCCAGTCGCTTGCTCTTGCCGCGACGCTGCAGCGGATCGCCGCCGAGACCGGCACCCCCTATTTTCATCTCATCCGCGAGTACGCCGGGTTGGCGTTCGGCCCGGGCCGCCTGTCCTTCGACGAATATATCGCGCTCCGCCTCTTCGATCCCAAGCTGTACGACGGCGCGGACAAGAAGGCTTTCGTGGGCGCGACGGCATCCCGGCGAATTCTGCCTGCAGGCCAATCATCGCATCGAGTTCTACGGTCTTGTCGACAACAAGATCGCGTCCAACGCGCTCTTCGCGGCCTACGGGTTTCGGACCATTCCAACGCTCGCGGTATTCTCGGAACAGATCGGCCTGCCGTCCTCCGCCCTGCTCCACAGCGCCGACGACCTTCGCGCGTTCCTGACGCGGAGCGAGAACTATCCGCTGTTCGGCAAGCCGATCGACGGCGTGCAGAGCCTGGGCTCGGCGAGCCTCGATCGCTACGACGCGGCGCGTCGCTGCCTGATCACCGCGACCGGACGCGAGATCGGCCTCGACGCCTTCATCGCCGACCTGCGGGCTCACTACGGATCCGGCTACCTCTTCCAGAGACGCGTCAGCCCGCACGCCGCCGTACGCGCCATCTGCGGGGACCGCCTCGCGACCGTGCGGCTGATGACCATCTGGTCGCAGGGCGAGCCGAAGCTGCTGCGCGCCTGCTTCAAGATCCCCGCCGGCAGCAACACCGCCGACAATTTCTGGCGGCCGGGCAATCTGCTCGCCCGGCTCGACCTCGACACCGGCCGCATCGGGCGCGTCGTGCGCGGCACCGGCATCGGGCTCGAGGAGCTCACCCATCATCCCGACACCGGAGCGCCCCTGGTGGGAACCGAGGTGCCGAATTGGGCCGCGCTGACCGAGGCGGCGCTCGAGGGCGCGCGGCTCCTGAAGCACGTGGCACTGATCGGTTGGGATATCGCGCCGGTCGACGCCGGCGCGGTCATCGTCGAGCTCAACCAGACGCCGGATTTCCTGCTGCCGCAGCTGGCGGACCGGCGCGGCATGCTCGACGTCGACTTCGCCCGCTTCCTTGCGGAGCGCAAGCAGGATGCCGCCGCCTCGAAGCGCGAGGTTCGGCAAAAACTGCGTCGTGGCCCGCTGGACGGCTTTCATCTCGGGCTCGGCGACAAGGCGCCGCCCGCCTAGCGAAACTCTAGGCGGCGCAGCTCTTCTCGCTCGCCGCGCCGAGCGCCAGCACCGCCTCGACCAGCGCGTCGATGTCCCTCGCCTCGGTGCGGTGATTGACGATCGCGGCGCGGATCGCGAGCTTGCCGTCGATCGTCGTGCTGGAGGGCGCCGCGATCCCGGATTCCTGGAGATCGACGATGATCTTCCCGTTGACGCGGTCCGCCTCGGCGCTGCGATACCGAAAGCAGACGATGTTGAGCTGCACCGGCGCCAGGAGCTCGAGCTCCGGCGTCGCCTCGATGCGGCTCCGCAAGTAGCGCGCGAGCTCGCAGGTATGCGAGATCACCGCGCCGATGCGCGCGGTGCCGTGCACCTTGAGGGTGAACCAGGTCTTGAGGGCGCGGAATCCGCGCGAGAGATCGGGGCCGAAATCGCAGGGCCACGGCGAGCCCGCCGCCAGCCCGCGGCTCTCCCGACGCAGATAGGCCGCGGGCGAGGCGAAGGCGCTGCGATGCAGGGCGCCGTCGCGCACCAGGATGAAGCCGGCGTCATAGGGCACCTGGCCCCATTTGTGGAAATCGAAGGCGAGCGAGTCCGCGCGCTCGATGCCGGCGAGCCGCGGCGCCAGATCCGGCGCCAGGATGCCGAGCGCGCCGAAGGCGCCATCGACATGGAGCCAGAGCTTCTCGCGCCGGGCCAGATCGGCGAGCGCCGCCAGATCGTCGATGGCGCCGATGTTCACCGTGCCGGCGGTGCCGACCACCAGGAAGGGCGTGAAGCCCTGGCGCGCGGTCGGCCTCGATCGTGGCCTGAAGCGCCGCGACATCGATCCTGTCGTGATCGTCGATCGGAATGACCCGGAGCGCCTCGCTGCCGAGACCGGAGATTTCCATCGCCTGGGAGATGCAGCCATGGGCGGCGGCGGAGGTATAGGCGACGAGCCGCTTGCCGCTCCCGAGCCCCTTGCGCCGCACGCCGGCGCCCAGCGTCGCGGTGCGCGCGACGAGCACGCCGATGAGGTTCGCCATCGAGGTGCCGGTGACGAAAAGGCCGCTGGCGCCGTCGGGAAAACCGAACAGCTCGCGCATCCACTCGGTGATCTGCCGCTCCACCTCGATGGGAATGTGATCGCGGCCGCCGAGATTGGCGTTGAGGCCGGCGGCCAGCATCTCCGCCAGCATGCCGACGGGATTGCCGCCGCCATGAACCCAGCCCATGAAGCCCGGGATGCACGTTGCCGGTGGCATAGGGCAGCACGTGCGCATGAACTCGTCATGCACGTCTGCCAGCGCGGCGGGCTCGGCGGGAACCTCGGCGCGAAAACGGGCGCGCACATCGTCGGGGATCGGCTGCCAGACCGGGCGCTCGCGGATGTTCTCGACATAGTCGAGGATGTCATCAAGCATCCGGTGTCCATCCGCGCGGAAGCTCGCCCAGTCGGAGGGATCGAGGGTGGCAGGGGTCTTCGCCGGCGGGGGCTTTCCCATGGGTCAGCAGGGTCGCATTGGCTGGTTAACAGACACTTGCGACCCCGGTTCGAGCGCCAAAAAGCGCGGCTAATTGGCCCTTTTCCGAGCCCACCGTTGACGACGCCGGGGACCTCGCCCACCATACCCGCGAGGGCCAACCTGGGAGGGCAGCATGGCACCCGACGCCGCTTCCGCCGCAACTCCGGCGCGCGAAGCTCCTGGCGCTGATCCGTCGGCGGGCATTGCCTTCGTCGATGGCGGCTTCGTGCCGATATCAGAGGCCAAGATCTCCGTCCTCGATTTCGGCTTCACCCGCTCGGACGTCACCTACGATGTAGCCCACGTCTGGAACGGAAAGTTCTTCCGGCTGGAGGCCCATCTCGACCGCTTCCTGGCCTCGATGAAGGCGCTCCGCCTCTCGCCGGTCCAGAGCCGCGATGACATGCGGGCGATCCTGATGGACTGCGTGCGCCGCAGCGGCCTCCGGAACGCCTTCGTCGCCATGGTCTGCACCCGCGGCCGGCCGCCGGCGGGCAGCCGCGACATGCGGCTCTGCGTCAACCAGTTCATCGCCTACGCCATCCCTTTCATCTGGATCGCCGATCCGGAGAAGCAGCAGAAGGGGCTGCATGCGATCGTCAGCTCCTACACCCGCATCCCGCCGCAGTCGATCGATCCCCGGATCAAGAACTACCATTGGCTCGACATGGTGCGCAGCCAGTGGGAGGCCTATGACCGCGGCGCCGAGGTCTCCATCCTCCTCGATCTCGACGGCAATCTGACCGAAGGGCCGGGCTTCAACGTCTTCGTGGTGGAGAACGGCGAGATCGCGACGCCGGATACCGGCACGCTCGAAGGCATCACCCGGCGCACGGTGCTGGACCTCTGCGCCGAGCTGGGATTGCCGGCAAAAGTGCGCAAGATCGCCGCCAGCGAGCTGCAGGACGCCGATGAGGTGTTTCTCTCCTCGACGGCCGGCGGTATTCTGCCGGTAACACGGCTCGACAACCGCATCCTCGGCAACGGCGCGCCGGGTGCGATGACCATGCGGCTTCGCGACGCCTATTGGACCAAGCATGACGCCGGTTGGGAGGCGACCCCCGTGCAGTACGAGTGACCGCCGTCAACTCGTCGCCGGAATTCTCACTCGATCGGCCGGAAGGGACTTAGCATGAGACTGGTTTCCAAAGAAAGCGGCGCGCCGCAGGAGCAGAGCGCGGAACGCGCGGCGCGCATCGATCTGGCGGCCGCGCACCGCCTGGCGGTGATGCACGGCTACCACGAAGGTGTCTGCAACCATCTGACGCTGACCGTGCCGGGCACCACGGACCGCTTCCTGCTGATCCCCTACGGGCTGCACTGGTCCGAGGTGACGGCGAGCGACTTCATGGTGGTGGACTATGACGGCCACATCATCAGCGGCAATGGTGTTGCCGAGCAGACCGCCTTCTGCATCCACGCGCCTGTTCATCGCGCGATCAAGAATGCCGCCTGCGTGCTGCACACCCATATGCCCTATGCCAGCGCGCTGGTGCGCCTCGAGGATACGCGGCTCGACATGGTCGGTCAGACCGAGGCCGGGCTCTACGATCTCATCGCCTATGACGACGAGTACACGGGCATCGCCTTCGACCCCAGCGAGGGCGAGCGCCTCGCCAAGGTCCTGGGGCCGGAGAAATCCATCCTCTTCATGGCGCATCACGGCGTGCTGGTGACCGGCCAGACCGTGGCGCAGGCCTATGATCGCCTCTACTACCTCGAGCGTGCCTGCCAGACGCAGCTCTACGCGCTCTGGACCGGCCGCAAGCTGAAGCAGATACCGCAGCCCCAGCTGCAGCGCACGATCGAGCAGTTCCGCAATATTCCGTATCAGGCCGGCGTGCCGCCGTGGGAGACGCATTTCGCCGCGCTGAAGCGCATACTCGACCGCAAGGAGCCCGATTACGCCGCCTGATCCGCCGCGGGAGCCGGCGATCGTCGAGGCCATTCGGGAGTACGGGGGAAACTAACTGCCGAGGAAATCCAGCTCCGGGATCGCGCGAGGCCCCGGAGTGCCGATGCTTCCGCTCTGCTGAGCCGCGACGGCCGCATGATGGTTCGTCGCCGCCGCGAGCCGAAGTCCGATCACCGCTGACGTGGCGGAGAAACCAATTTCCTCATGAGCGAGTGAGGAATTCAGAGCCGGCGTGGAGGGCCGGCGAGACCGTCCGATCGTGATAACGAAGCTCACTAAGACGTCAAACCCTGGGAGGAAACTGATGCGACATATTGCAAGGCTCACTACATGCTGCGCGGCTATCGCCGGCATGCTCGGCTTCGCCGGCGCAAGCTGGGCGCAGGAGGTGAAGAGTCCGACGCTCGACGCGGTGAAGAAGCGCGGCGAGCTCGTGTGCGGCATCGATACCGGCATTCCCGGCTACGCCTATCAGGACGCCGCCGGCAAGTGGCAGGGTCTCGACGTGGCGCTGTGCCGCGCGGTGGCGGCGGCGGTGCTCGGCGACCCCGAGAAGGTCAAGTACATCGGCACCACCTCGAAGGTGCGCTTCTCCGTGCTGCAGTCCGGCGAGATCGACCTGCTGGTCCGGGATTCCGAGCTCACGCTGACCCGTAATTCGCAGCTCGGCCTGATGGAGGTCACGCCGAACTTCTACACCGGCCAGACCATCATGGTTCGCAAGAGCCTGAACGTCGGGCACGTCAAGGACCTGAACGGCGCGACGATCTGCATGCTGACCGGCACCACGCTCGAGACCAACATCGCCGACTACAACCGCGCCAACAACATCAAGATCGGCACGCTCCTGTTCGACCGGCCCGAGGAGGCCTTCGCCGCCGCCGAGTCCGGCCGCTGCGACGGCTACACCGATGACGGCGGCAGCGTCGCCGCCGCGCGCTCCACGATGAAGAAGCCGGACGACTGGGTGTTCCTGCCGGAGACGCTGTCCCGGCAGCCGCTCGGTCCGCACACCCGGCAAGGCGACGACCGCTGGACCAATATCGTGAAATGGACGCATTTCGCGATGCTGGAGGCGGAGGAGCTCGGCATCACCAAGGCGAACGTCGACGAGGTCAAGAAGTCCTCGACCGATCCGCAGGTGAAGAAGTTCCTCGGCCTCGAGGGCGATCTCGGCAAGGCGCTCGGCCTCGACAACGACTTTGCCTACAGGATCGTGAAGGCCGAGGGCAACTACGGCGAGGTCTACGAAGCCACCTTCGGATCCAAGGGAGGGCTGGGCCTGCCGCGCGGGCTCAACAATCTCTACTCGCACGGCGGGCTGATGTATCCGTACTCCTGGTACTGATCGCAGTCCTCGACACGTAGACCGACATGGTCAGGCGACCGTCATCGCGCGCCTATGCGGGCCAGTGGGTCCTGCTGCTGGTCGTGGTGGCGATCGCCTGGCTCATTACCTCGGACGCCGCCGACAATCTGGCGCGCCGGAACATGGGTTTCGGCTTCGGCTTCCTCGGCGACCGGGCGAATTTCGACATCCCCTTCCACCTCGTCTCATGGGTGGACAGCGACGTCTACGGGCGGACGCTGCTGGTCTGCTTCCTCAACACGCTGCTGGTTTCCGCCATGAGCGTCGTGACGGCGACCCTGCTCGGCCTGCTCGTCGGCATCATGCGGCTGTCGATCAACTGGCTGGTGCGCAACGTCGCGCTCGTCTTCATCGAATTCGTCCGCAACACGCCGCAGCTCATCCAGATCATCTTCTGGTACGTGGCGGTGCTGCAGACGCTGCCGGCGCCGCGCGCCAGCATCGTCCTGCCGGGCGACGTGCTGCTCAATATTCGCGGCTTCTATCTGCCCGACGCCATCATGCGCCCGCAGGGCTCGCTGCTGGGCTGGATCGCCCTCGCCCTCCTGGCCGCCACCCCCTTCGCGTGGCGCCTCAAGATCGGCGATGCGCGCGTCGGCGCGCAAGGCGCTGATCCTGCCGCTGCTCGCCGCCGGCGTTGCTGGCCGTCGGCATCGATCACATCGAATTTCCGGCCCTCAAGGGATTCAACATCGCCGGCGGGATCCAGGTGCCGACCGAGCTCGTGGCGCTCTGGGCCGGGCTCTCCATCTACTCCGCCGCTTTCATCGCCGAGATCGTGCGCGGCTCCATCGAGGCGGTGCCGCAAGGGCCAGCGCGAGGCCGCGCTCAGCCTGGGACTGAGGTCCTGGCAGCGGATGTTCCTGGTCGTTCTGCCGCAGGCGCTGCGCATCATGGTGCCGCAGCTGACCAGCCAGTATCTCAACATCATCAAGAGCAGCACCCTCGGCGCGGCCGTGGCATATCCCGAGCTGGTGCAGATCTTCGTGGGCACGGTGCAGAACCAGTCGGGCAAGGAGCTCGAGACCACCCTCATCGTGATGGGCATCTTCCTCGCCATCAGCCTCCTCACCTCGGCGTTCATGAATTGGTACAACCGCCACGTGGCCCTGGTCGAGCGATGACCGTGGATCGTGCACAGAGCTCGACTTCCGACCGGAACACCGGAGCGATCCCGTGGACATAGGCGCCCCCACCCTCGCGGACGCATCGCCGCCCGCCCGCCCGACGGGCGGAGGTGCCGGCGGCTTCGTTCCCGGCAATGCCGAGGGATCGGTGCCGCGCGCCATCGACTGGCTTCGCCGCAATCTCTTCAGCTCGGTCGGCAACACGGCGCTGACGCTGATCGTGCTGGCGTTCTTCGCGCTGACGATCCCGCCCTTCGTCGAATGGGCGGTCACCGGCGCGACGATCTCGGGAACCAGCAGATCGGCCTGCACCGGCGACGGCGCCTGCTGGACCTTCATCCGCGTCAGGCTTGCCGCTCTTCTTCTATGGCCGCTACCCGACCGGCGAGATCTGGCGCGTCAACCTCGCCGCTCTGCTCCTCGCTGCCTTCGCGACCCCCGTCCTGCGCGAGAAATCCGGCACCGCGGCCGGTGGCTGCTTCTGCTGCTCACCCTGTTTCCCGCGATCGCCGGTGTTCTCCTGGTCGGCGGCGTGCCCGGGCTGCCCTACGTCGACACCAACCTCTGGGGCGGGCTGATGCTCGACGTCGTCATCGCCTTCGTGGTGGTGGCGGGGTCGCTGCCCCTCGGCATCCTGCTGGCGCTCGGCCGCCGGTCGCAGCTGCCGGTGGTGCGCCTGCTTTCCGTCGGCTTCATCGAGTTCTGGCGCGGCGTGCCGCTGCTGACCGTCCTCTTCATGTCGGCGGTCATGGTGCCGCTCTTTCTTCCCAACGGCTTCAGCGTCGACCGCCTGATCCGCGCGCTGGTGGCGCTCACTCTTTTCAATGCCGCCTACATGGCCGAGACCGTGCGCGGCGGCCTGCAGGGCGTGGTGATGGGGCAGGAGGAAGCCGCCTATTCCGTCGGTCTTCGCTGGTGGCAGGTGCAGGTCTTCGTCGTGCTGCCGCAGGCGCTTCGCAACGTCGTGCCCGGCATCGTCAACAACATCGTCGATCTCTTCAAGGACACGACGCTGGTCACCATCATCGGCCTCTCGGATCTTCTCGGCGCGGTCAACCAGGCGCTCAAGGACCCCGCGTGGCTCGGCCTCGCCACCGAGGGCTATGTCTTCGCCATGCTGGTGTTCTTCGTCTGCTGCTTCGCGATGTCGATGTATTCCCGCCGTGTCGAGCGCCATCTCTCGCGTCACCGCACCTGAGGGCGCCAGGTCGGAGTGGCTCAGATGCGCGCGGAGCGCTCGGAGCGGCCGAGAATCCCGTGCGAGATCTGGCTCAGGAGGTATTCGAGGCTGTCGGGGCAGGCCTCGTCATACTCCTTGATCACGCCGTCGATGATCAGCCGCACGCAGCCGACGTCCCAGCTCTCGCGGCCCGAGCGCCGGACCTCGGCGATGACGTCGAGCGCCGCGCGATAGGCCCGGAACAGCTCCGGCGGCAAGCCGGCCTTGTCGTAGAGCGCCTTGAAGCCGAGCGGGCCGCGATCGGTGATCAGCATAATGGCGTTTCCCGCGGGTATCCCGGCGCGGACCGCCATTCCCGCCTCGAAGAAGCGCGTGTCGCCCAGGCACAGCGCCCGCATCAGCAGCGTCGGCGTCAACCTTCCATTCTCGTGGAGGCGCTTCACCAGCGCCTCCGGATCGAATCCGCGCGGCATCGACGCCACGTCGCGCATGAATGCCCGCTCGCCGGCTTGGCCCACGAGCTCGTCGGCGAGCTCGCTGGGCAGCGCGTGCTTCTCCACCAGGCGCTTGCGCAATGCCGTGGAGACCGACTGGATGAGCCGCTCGATCACCGTCATCGGCAGGATCGGCCGCTCCACCATCAGCCCCTGCACCGTCTTGTCGGCACCGAAGTGCTCCACGATGTCGTGATAGGCGGGCTCCGAGACCGCCGCCTGGAGATTCCCCAGCAAAGCGGTCACAACGTCGCCGCTGCGGGTCGCCACCAGCGCGTCGGAGACGCGCTCGCTTACGGATTCGCGGCGGGCGATTGCCACCTGCTTGGGTGTGCTGCCGAGACCGACGATGGCGAGGAGGTCCGCGTCGGTGAGGACCGGAGAGCACTCGATGAACGGCATCGCCACGGCGTCGACGTCCTCTGATATGTCGCGGGCGATCGACGGCGGCAGCACCGCGCAATTCTTGACGTGCACCGCAAGCGCATGGCGAACCTCCTGCTCCACGTCCTTCGTCAGCTTCTCCAGGATCGCGAGCGCCGCATTGCGCTCGCCGGGCGTCAGCTTCGCCGAGGTGAGAAGCGAGCCGACATGGGTAGCCGCCGCAGCGCGCGCATCGACCGACGGCGCCTCCCGCATCTGGTCGCGAATCTCTATCAGCTCGGCGGACGCCTGCCGGCTCTTCGGCGGTTTCGCCTTGGGAGCGCGCCGCCCCGTGGCATGGCCATTGCGCCTGGTCACCGGTCGCGCTCAGCCTCCCTCGAAGACGCTTCGCGGGCCATCCGTCCGCGTGACATTACATGATCCATATCCGCCACTTCCGTGTTCCCACCGCAGCCTCTGTTGCGATCGCCCGGCTATCGGCGATCCGCGGCGCCGGGCCTATTTCGTCTGCGTCGTCTGCCAGTGCCTGAACTGATCGAAGAGCTCCTGCTTCTGCTGCGCCGTCATCGGCTGGCCGCTCGCGCGAGCGCGCTCCTCGAGGAATTTCATGAAGATGTCGCGCATCTGCTGATCGCTCAGCGTCGGCGGCGCCGATACGTGCCGCTTGAGCCAGGCTTCCGCCGCCGGGAACCGCCGCCAGTCCGGCAGCTCGCCGGCCAAGTTCACCTCGCGCCATTTCGGATGATGCGGTGCCTCCTGCAGCTTCGAGAATTGCGTGAAGAAGGCTTCGACGAAGTTCGCGACGTTGCGATACCGCTCGGACGCCGGCGCCAGATTGGTCACCATCATCGCGGTTCCCACCGCGATCGTATCGACGGCCTCGTTGGAAGCGATCAGATCGGGATAGTCCTCCGGCGTCAGGCGGGTCGGCACATAGGCCGATATGAGGCGCGAATTCAGCGGCACGGTCAGGAAATGCAGCCCCTTCGGCGCGCGCAGGCCATTGAATAACGCAAGCGGCTTGGCGCCGACATAAGCCATCGCGGCGATTTCGCCGGCCGCCAGCTTGTCGAGCGCGAGACGATGATCGTCCGTGGTCGCCTCGATCTTGATGCCCAGGAAACTCGAACACGCGCGCTCCCGTCACCAGCGTGCCGCCACCCGGCGGGCCGAGATTCACTTTCTTGCCGGCGAGATCGTTGACGCTCTTGATATCGGCACCGGCAAGGAGATGGAACTCCTCGTTATAGAGCTTCGCGATATAGGTGAGCGTGTCGACGCTGGGCGGGATCCGCTGCGCCTTGGCGTAATCGAGAACATCGGTCTGCACGATCGCGATGTCCATGCCGCGCAGCGTCTTCAGGTCGATCAGGTTCTGCATCGAGCCGCGGCCCAGCACCGTCACCACGCGCCGGGTCGCGTCGTCGTCGATCACCGAGGCGAGATCCTGCGGGATGCGCAGCGACATCGCATCGGAATCGTCGATCATGAGCTCGACCGCGCCGCGGTTCGCGCGGTCGGCGACGTTCTGCGCCTGGCCGGAAAGCGGAAGCCCCAGCATGACCAGCATCGCGGCGCCCACCCGGAGCAGATCGCGAAAGCAGTCCTTCATCGCGGTTCGCCGATCGTAGTTAGCCGGAAATTCCTGGCCCCAGGCCAGATGTGGATATTATCCATCTGTCCCGCCGCCGTCATTGCGGGAATGCGAATTGCAGCGCGCGGAGCCGCTCTTCCGCCTCGGCTTCGCCGTCGCCCGCGGCCTTGCGATACCAGACCGCGGCCCGCGCTGGATCTCCCTGAATGCCCCGGACGCCCGCGGAGACCAGATAGAGGGGATCGTATGTCTTGCCGACGCCGGTTGCCGCCGCGGCGCTGCCGGCCCTCGCCGCTCGCTCATAGGAGAGACGCGCACCGACGATGTCGCCGGTCTTCAGCAGCTCCCCGCCGCGTTGAACCAGCATCGCGATCTCCTCCGGCGAGGCGGTGAACGCGGCAGGCGGCGGCGCCGGCACGAGTGTGGGCGCGACCGCGCGGCCGCCGGCTGGTGCGCCGGAGCCTGCCGCGGCGCTCGCCGGCGCATCCTGGCCGGGCTCCGGCGCCAGCGCCACCTGCGGTGCGGTGGGGACCAGATCGTCGGGGCTCGGGCTGGTGGTCGGCGGCTCGGAGCTCGCGCCAGGAGCGTCCATGCCAACATCGTCCTCTGGCGCCGCGGCGGGCTCCACCTGCTGCAGCAAAGCGGCGGGGCCGGTCGCCTCGCTATCACCGTTGCCGCGCGCCAGGGTTGGCGGCGCGGCGGGAATTGGCAGGGTCTTCAGGGCGGGAACCTGCGGACCCGAATCGGATCCGTAGAACAGCAGCGCCGAGCCCGCGACGAAGGCGATCATGACGAAGCACGCGAGTTCGATGAGGATCACGACCCGGCTCGACGGTGCCGCGGTCGGCGCCTCCGCCGCCGGGCGCTCGCCCAGCATGGTCGTGAGCGGCGATTCCTCCATCAGGGGACGAAATCCCTCGCGCGGCGATCTGCTGGCGTACATGCCTTTCCCGGCCAGCAAGCCCATTCCCTTGACGCTGGCGTCATCCAGAGACTTGCCGCGTTTGGAAAGGAATTTGATCCGCCGTCGGGTGCCCATCTCTTCCGCCTGACCGGCCGTCCTAGCGACGTCCCGTCATCGAATGTTCACAGCGGAATTCCCATCGATGCGATGGATCGCTTCGCCGGTGGACCGATAGCGCGCCTCGATCGCCACCGAGACATCGAAGCGGCCTTGCCGCGGAGACCACCTCATCGAGTTGCTTCTTCCAGTCGATCGCCGGAAATCGCTGCCCGGCGCATTCTACGCGGGGGAATCGAGCGAGGGAAAGAATTGCTTCGCCGCCGAACGAGTCGCGATACCGACTTCCGCTGATTTTGCCCTCTACTGCGCGCACAAAAGCCGCGACTGGCTCGAATATCTGCTCGGCACGGACAGTCCGTCGACAATCGCGGTGCGGCATCGTTCGAGTCGCGGCAAGAAGCCACCGAGTCGCTCTCGCTCTACAACGGGACCGACGCCTGTGGCAGACTTGAGCCGGACATGAGCGCCTCAACGCGCGGCAGCCAGCGTCCCCGGCAATGACAATGACAGCTCCAGCGACTTCGCGATCGAAGCCATTCTCTGCGGCTCCGATGCGCTGCCTCCTGCGCGCCAGTTTCTCAGCTTGTCTTCTGATCGGCATCGCCGCCTGCTCGGCGACGCCGGAGTGGACGCAGGCGATTGGCTGGAATCCAAAAGGCGGCGACGCAGCGGCGACGGCGACGCCGGCGGAGGCATCCGATGCCGCGCCCGCCACGCCGGCTCCGGGATCGACCGCCGCGCCGGCTTGGCTGCCGGGAATTGCGCCCGCCGCAGGCGAGCCCCCACGCGGGGATGCCGACCAGCCCCACGATGCCGAGACCGTCGCCGCCGGCTCCGATGCAGCGGATCAGGGGGTGTGGTCCCCCAAGGCAGCCGGGGTCGTGCGAGCCCCCGTCGACAAGGACACTGCGCCGGCCGCCTCGGGGCCCAAATCTGTCTCGGCCATCGCCGGCCGGGACACATCGTCGGCAATTCTCGGCGGCGGCGCTTCCACCTCGCGTCCGCAAACTGCCGCGAAGATACGCGGCACCTTCACCGCGGCGCTGCCGAGCGGCGACGGCGCTCAGGCCAATGCCACCCGAGCGGTGCCGCGCCCAGGCCCGGGTACGTCGTCGAGCCAGGCACCCGGCTCGCCCGCGGGTGCGGATGCCTTCGTGAAGCGAGGCGACCAGTTGCTGCAGACCGGAGATATCATCGGCGCCCGTCTCTGCTACGAGCGCGCGGTCGCCGGCGGGATCGCCGCGGCGGCGACCAAAGTCGGCATGACCTATGATCCACTCTATCTTGCAGAGGCCGGCGTCCAGGGCCTGCACGGCGATCCCGCCGAGGCCGCGCAGTGGTACCGCAAGGGCATCAGCGCCGGCGATCCCGAGGCCTTGCAGCGCTTGAGCCTGCTATCCCAGACACCGCTCAGGTAGCTCGCAGCCTCCGTCACGGACCGCCGGAGATGACCAGCCAAGCTTTCCGCGCCGTCGCCGGCGAGAGCCGCTCGAGCGGGACATGCGCGCGCTCCCGGGCAGTAAATCCGTCGAGCGGCGCGGCAGCGGTCGGGGCGGCCTCGTCAGCTGCGCTCCGCGGTCCGCGCTCGAACCAGGCACGGGCCGCGCGCGAACCCGGGCGCGGCACCACCAGCCGCTCGGGATCGACGAGATAGGCCACGCCACCGGCGTCCTTGATCTCGATCAGCATATAAGCCTCCACCGGAAATCGCGATGTGGGGAGCATATTGCGATGCGGCGGATCGCGATGTGGCGAGGATCACAGGTCGACGATGTCAAAGTTGGGGCGCGCACGGATCCGCAACTGCCGCTTTGCGCGGCAGGACGGGCCCGCGCGAGGCAGGATCCAGGCGTGAATGCCGCAGGGATGCGCTGCCGCCGGCTTGCCAGCGGCACTCCAGGCGGGCAAGCTGTCGAGACCTGAACGGGTGCCGGGAATGCCGGCACCGCCGCTCTTGTGGGAGTGCACGGCATGTTGGACAGCGCAAAGCAGGTCGTCAGCTACATCCGCATGGAAGACGGAACCGCGGAGGATTACGCCCTCCTGCGCGATCTGGCCGAGCCCTTCCGCAAGGGCACGGCGGATCGCGTGCTGCGCGCTCTCGAGCCGCTGCACGACAGCTATCCCGGCGACCAGGTGGACCGCTACGAGCATTCGCTGCAGACGGCGACCCGCGCGTTCCGTGACGGCGCCGACGACGAGACCGTGGTCGCGGCCCTGCTGCACGACATCGGCGACGTCCTCGCGCCGGACAATCACGCCGACTATGCCGCCTCGGTGCTGAAGCCCTACGTGAGCCAGGGCACCTACTGGATGATCCTCCAGCACGGCGTCTTCCAGGGCTATTACTACTTCCACCACTACGGCAAGGACCGCAACGAGCGGGAGAAGTTCCGCGGCCATCCCATGTTCGAGCGCACCGTCGAGTTCTGCGCCAAATGGGATCAGATGGCGTTCGATCCGAACTACGACACGATGCCGCTCACCGCCTTCGAGCCGGCGGTGCACCGCATCTTCGCCCGCGCGCCCTGGACGACCTCAAAGGCCTAGGTTCGGGCAGCCGTTACACAAATAATCTCGGCATCATCGGGAGTTGCCGGGCACGCAATCATGGCGTCCCCGGACCGCCCTTGCGCGCGTGGCGGATCTGGCGGGCGAGCGCTCGCATGACGGCGAGCGCGAAGCCGGGCGCTTCGGCAACCAGCTCCCGGAAGCGGCGGGCGTCCACCTCCATAACCACGCAGTCCGTGAGCGAGACGGCCGTTGTCGCTCGGCGCAAGCCTCTCTCGATCAACTCGACAATGCCCACCATGCCGCCGGGGCCGATCTCCTCGTCGGCGGGAGAGCCCTGCACGCGAACCGTGCCGCTCTGCACGATATACATGCGGCCACCGGGATCGCCGCTGCGGAACAGGATCTCGCCGGCGCGGAGCTGAAAGATCTTCTGCCCGTCGGAGACTACGTTGACCGTGGCCGCCCGTCGCCGCCGACCGGGCCTGGGAACGCCGGTCGCGGCGCCAACAGGCGGCACGATGGGCTTGGATGTCGTCGCGGCCTCCGCCACGAAATCCATTCCGAAGCAGCCCTCTCCGCGCCAGGACACGACGCCCGGAAAAGTACCGATCGGCTCCACGACCAAGGTCAGGGTTTCCCGCTCGCCGACCGGCGCGGTGCATTCCACGCGGGCGCCGTTGCACGAGAAATCAAGCATCCGGCAGTCGAGAGCGCCGCGCGGCGTCAGCACGGTCGCTCCGAGCAGCGACCGCTTGCGCGAGAATTTCCGCCGCTCGCGGAAATTCGGCGACGACGTCCCGCTCTGGTCGATGCTTCCGCTCATCGGGCGATCGTGCCCCCGCCCCTGCGGGCGTACACGCGACGACAGCAGGTCCGAGCCCGCCAAGCTGCCAACTTCAGCCTCTGACGCGGTCGGGGAATCCGGGCGAAAGGGAGATCGCTGAACTCATTCCAATGATCGAGGGGGAAAACTCGAGACAGAGAGCGGCTCTGGCCCGCAAGACTAGCGCGACCGCAGGCGGGATGCTCCCTCATTTCTGCTGCGACGCACCGAACCGCGTCGAACGCATTTCGCGGCCCCGGGCGTCGGAATGTCTGCTCCTCGGCCTCGTTGGAGTTCCTTCTCCAACCAAGTGTTGGAACTCTCGGCTCATACCCTTGTAATACCAACACTTCGAAGCTACTATAGGTTGATTATACGGTTGTAGGGGAGCGGTTTCGCATCGGGGATCTTCGACGTCGTGGGTTTCGAAGCTGCGGATGAGGGTGGTCGGGGGATGGGCGCAAGCGTACAGCCGAGGTGGGGGAGCCACCGGAATCGTGCCTGCCTCTGCACGGCAACCGGGCCTCGAATCGAGCGGGCATGGCAGCAATCCAACCGGGACCTGACGTCCGCCAAGCCACATTTGTCCGCTCGGCGATCGCCCCCTTTTCCGAGAGGCGTGCAGCGGCGTGCCGACGTCATTCCCGATGCGACAGCGCTCGGTGTGGAAACGGGTTGAGGGGTGCAAGCGGGCATGCCGAGAGCATGGGGCATCACGCGCCACACACGGGGACAAGGTCTCTCTCGCGCGCGCGGACGCCACGGGTCCGAGGAACGTTTCTCTGTCGGCGGAGCCGTCATCATCATCGGCGGCGCCAGCGCAATTCTGTGGATCATTCTGGCATTGTTGATCGAGCAGGTCCTGGAATAGCAGATCGCCGTCGGGCCGCGCCTTGAGCCGGGTGACAGCCGCATCATGTTCTAGGGCTCGGAAACCGTCAGCTCCGCTGTCGCGGCTTCTCCCGTCATGACGTCGGTCACCTGGATCTTCCAGATCCCGGCGGGATCGTTGAAGGCAAGCGGGAGAAGGCGCACAGAGCTCCCCTGCCGCATCAGGACATTTCCGGAATAGTGCCGCACGGTCTCTCCTCGGGGATCGACGACGTCGATGTGCAGCACATCCACCGCCGCCGGCGATTTCTCCGACACGCCGAGCCGCAGCTCGACCGTCTCGCCGAGGCGCGCCGTCGCCGGCGCCTGGATGGTAGGACGCGGGAGCGGCGTCTCCGACACGGAGAGGATCACGGGCCCGGTGGAACCGAGGGTCAATTCCACCCGATCCCTCTGCCCGAGCGGCTGCCGCGAGCGCAGATCGTAGAGGAACGAGCGCTGCGGCAGCGCCAGGCTCACGGTCTCGGGACCGGCGCGACCGGCTTCCGTCTCGTCGGTGGGTCGAGCCGGCAGATCTCGCTGCAGCGCCACCACCCTGACGCCGCCGTTGCGGAAAACGCTCATCTCGACGTCAGTCACGGGGTTGCCGCTCGCATCCGTCAGCGTGAACGGCTGGCCGATATGCGCATCTGCAATGACTTGCCTCAGTCGGACAAAAGGAGGCGCCGCGTGCTCCGCCTCCGGCGTCGAAGCGGCGGCAGGATCGCCGGGAGAGAGATAGACCGCTTTGCCCTTGCCGAACGAGCACTGCTGCCGCCGCCGGCCGGCTGCGCCTCGCAAGACATCCGCCAGCAGCGGCCGGCCGAGGCTGCGACCATGCTGGTCGAACCTGCCGGGCTCGCCATCGGCGACCAGCAGCCCTCCCCGCTCCACGAAGCGCCGGATCTCCGCTGCCTCTCGCGCCGACAACGCGATGGCGCGCGGCAGGACAAGAAGCCGGTAGCCGCCGCGCCGCAGCTCGCCCGATTCCAGGAGAGCCGAGGAAATCACCCGGTGCTCCAGCCCCATATGCTCGAAGAGCCGGGAAAACCCGGTCATGGACGACCGGACGGCGTTCTCGTCCTCGTAGCTCGCCTCGACGCTTCGCTTGCTCCAGGCATCGCCCTTCGGCTTCCAGTCGAGCAGCCACTGCAGGCGCATGCTCGCCGGCGAATAGAGCATCGCGATGGGCGCCCAGTCGCGCCGGCTGTTGATCACCAGCGCGCCGAGGCCGCTTCGCAGCTCCGCGAAAATCGGCGCCATGGCTGCGCCGCGCGCGCCGACGCTGCCGTCCTGGTGGACATAATCGCCGTTCGGGTCCCAGAGGATCAGGCCGCGGGTGCCGCGCAGCCATTCGCGCCAGGCATCATGCTGCTCTTCGGCCCCGGTCGAGGCCGAGGTCGTCAGGACCGTCATCTCCGGATTGAGCGATCGCGTGATCTCGAGATTGTCGCCGCCGTCATAGAGCTCGATGAGATCGACCGCGCGCGTCAGCAGCGAATAGTCATAGCCGCCCCAGCCCGGGACCTGCGCGCCTTCGATCGCCGCGGGTGCATGGGGATCGCCGGCGTGGATCGCAGCCGTGCCAGCGGCGAGCGCACGGGCAAAGGCCACGTCCATCCATCCCTTGAAATCCGCCCAGGCGGAGAAATTGCCGTCCCGCCGCCGCATCGCCTCCGATGTCAGCATCGGCATGACCTGGTCCCAGCGGGCATAGCGCGTGCCCCACTGGGCGTTGAGCGCGGCCAGACTGCCATATTGCCGCCGCAGCCAGACGCGCATGCCGGCAAGGGAATCCGGCGATACGTCGAAGTCCCAGAAGATCGAGAGGTCGCCAATCCCGGTCTCATCGCCAAGGCTGTAGTAGAGCGGCCTATAAGGCGCATGGGCGCGCGCGCTTCGGGTCAGGCGATTCCGGATTTCCTGCAGCGATCGCGGATCCGACAGGCTCGGGTCCCGCTCGAAGGCGGTGCGGTCTTCCGGATGCTCTTGATGCAGTGCGTGCGCCGCCAGGAACTTCCAATTGACCGGGTGATCCGGGACCCACCTGTGATAGGCGGAATAGAAATCCGTCGCGATGTTCTCGACGTACCAGGAGAGGTCGCTGTCCAGAAGCGGCTCGATCCGCGACGGGAAGAGCCTGCTGCCGTCACCGCCGCGATCGCCTGGAACCGCCCCGGCCGTGATGCCGAGCCCGCGCAAGGCCCGGTACTGCTCCGCCGTCCGCGCCTGCCACATGATGATCTGGTAGTCCGACCAGTCGCGATCCACGGGATGCGCGAGGAAGGAGGCGTGCGCGTCGGTCTCGCGGTGGTCCCTGCCGCCGGCGGCATCCTTGCCGTCGAACGACAGATGGACGCGCAGCTCGTTCTCGAGCGCGCGGGCCCGCCGTAGATCCAGCTGGAAAGCGATCTGCGTGCCGCGGACGAGCGCAAATCTGATCGCGCGACGGTCAACGATGCGCCCGTAAGTGTCGGTCCACCTGACGGCAAGCACACCGCTGCCGGTTCCCGGCTTGTCCAGGCGGTAGACGACCCTAACCGGCTTGTCGCGCTCGAGTGAGGCGGCCGGGAAGATCAATTGGTCTGCAAGTGCCCGACCGCAGCAGCCCGGCATGGCCAAGGCTAGCAGGAGCACAGCAATTTTCTGCCAGGAGAGGCACCGCATCAGGAACCTTCAGGTCAGCTTGGTCTGATGAAAAGAGCTCATTTGTCGGATTTCTTTACACCGCTGGTTCAACGGACGCCGATATTCCTGCAAGTGCCTGATCTTCTTGGGTTGGCAATGCCCTTGCATAGCCGTACTCGCGAGCACGTGTTCCGCTGGTCTTGTGCCAGGGCACGGGGTCAGAGGTGTGTCGGTGCGTTCGGTCGCCTCTCGATAAGTTGGTTAATTTTCGCATTTCGAACAATGGCTTATACTACTTACGGGAGAATTCGGATATACTTCGGGGATAGCGGCGCAGTCGCTCGACAAGGATTTGCACAAGGTCGTCGCAGAACGCGGCAACGCCTACCTTGGCAGCGCTCGACTGCAGGAGCATGCGGTCCGAGGAGGTTGGTGTAGTGTCAGCAGATTCCGATCCCGGCAGCGAGCAGGCAGCAGGCGCGTCGACGCGAGCCTGAAGGCGCGCCGGAGCGCAAGCGACTGATTACGCCGCGGCGCGCGCTGATTGGCGGCATTCCCGTCATGATGACGCTGGCGAGCAAGTCGGCGCTGGCGTGGCCGGACTGCACCTATTCGCGCGTTATGTCCGGCAATATGTCGCTCGCGCACCAGCTCGCGCCGACCGAGAGCTGCGCCATGTCGCCAGGCTGCTGGTGTACTCTCAAGAACTGGAACGGGCTCAAGGGCCTGTTCACCCCGACCAGCAATTTCTGCAGCATCTTCGGCCTATCCCACAACAACTGGAGCTGCAATTCGAATTCCGTCACGCTTCTGCAGGCCTTGCAGGGCAAGTGTACAATTTATTATACTCCGCCAGGAAAACAGAAGATGTCGGTCAGCCACACCGCCGGCGGCTACAACTTCGCCGCCCATTGCGCGGCGGCGGTTCTCAATGCGGCTGCCTTCTCGCCAAGCGGCCACTTCCTGGTCAATGGCATCAATCGCAACGTCTCCTGGGTGCTGTCCCAGGTGTCAGCGTGCTGGAACACGACGCCCAATCCGAAGACCCAGTCCGGCTGCAATAGCGTCGTCGGCGGCACCTGCGACACCTTCAACAGCAGCATCCAGGGCGCGGAGTGCGACACGCAGCTGTAGGCGGCACCGACGCGCCGACGACATTGGCGTCTGCGCCCGGAGGTGCATTGGCGCGCCTGGGACGGTGCGGCGGTCGCCTATAGCGACGCGACCGGAAATACCCACTTCCTTGCCGACGTCGCCGCCTGGGTTCTGGAGCGGCTGGCGACGCGGCCGATGACTCCAGCGGAACTCGGCACCGCGGCGGCGCAAGAGCTGGAGCTCCCGCCGGAGCAAGACGTTGCCGAATCGCTCCGCGCCTCGCTCGAGGTCCTGCAGGGATTGAATCTGCTCGCCGCTCCTGCCACGCCATAGCGATCCGCGGCCGGCGCAGGCGCCACCCTTGTTCCGCGAACAGCTCTCCCTCCGCCTCGGCCCCTTCTCGGTGGTGCTCACCACCGACATCCCCGAGGTGCGATCGGGGATCGATCTGCTCTATCCCGGCCGGCGCCTCGATGCGACGCCGGCCTTCGCCGACTTCCACGTCGGAGTCACCCGTGCCGGCGGCCTCAGGCGCTGGATCCGTCCGCAGGCGATCTTCGACTTCGACGGCTACGAGCCGTTCAAGCCTCTGCCCCTCGATCAGGGCCTGCCGATGTTCGAGTGGGGGCTCAACAACGTCATCGGCAATACGGCGCACCAGTACCTGTTCGTCCATGCGGGCGCGATCGAGCGGAACGGCAAGGTGGCGCTGCTGCCCGGCGAGCCGGGCGCCGGCAAGAGCACCCTCACCGCCGCGCTGGTGCATCGCGGCTGGCGGCTGCTCTCCGACGAGCTGGCGATGATCCGCTTCGAGGACCGCCAGGTGGTGCCGCTGGCGCGGCCGATCAATCTGAAGAACGCCTCTATCGGCCTGATCCGCGCCCTGGTGCCGGAGGCCGTCTTCAGTCCGGAGGTGAGCGACACCGTCAAGGGCACCGTGGCGCTGCTGCGCCCGCCTGCCGACAGCGTCGCGCGCGTCGCCGAGACGGCGCCGCCGCGCTGGATCGTCTTTCCCTCCTGGCGGGCGGACGCGACGGCGCAGCTCGAGCCGGTGCCGAAGGCCGAGGCCTTCATCACCGTGGTCCGCAACGCCACCAACTACGATCTCCATGAGGCCCGCGGCTTCGAGCTGCTGGCATCCGTCGTCGAGGATTGCCGCTGCTTCCAGTTCACCTACCGCGACTTCGACGACGCGATCCGCGCCTTCGACGAGCTCGCCGCGGCGGCCTGATCGAGGCGGTCAGACCAGCACTTCCGGCGGCACGGGGTGGCTGAGGAAATTGATCGGGCTTGCGGTGAGCCCGTAGGCGCCGGACTGGAACACCACCACGAGATCGCCGACCTCGGCGCGGGCGAGTTCCGCCCGGTCGGCGAGCAGGTCCAGCGGCGTGCAGAGGCAGCCGACGACGCTGGCGACCTCGGTCTTCGTCTCGCCCATGCGATTGCCGATGGCGACGGGATAGTTGCGCCGGATCACCTGGCCGAAATTGCCCGACGCCGCGAGCTGATGATGCAGGCCGCCGTCGGTCACCAGGAAGATCTGGCCGCGGATCTCCTTGCGATCGAGGACGCGCGCGACGTAGATGCCGGCCTCGCCGACGATGTAGCGGCCGAGCTCGATCACCACCCGCGCCTCCGGCAGGGCCGGCTGCAGGCGCTCGGCGATCAGCCGCGCCAGATTCTTCCCGATCGGCGCGATATCGAGGGGCGCGTCCTTGGGGAAATAGGGGATGCCGAAGCCGCCGCCGATGTTGAGATAGCGGACCGGCGCCGGCGCATGCGGCGGCGAGCGCGATCGCCAGCTCGACCGTGCGCGCCTGCAGGGTCTGCAGCATCTCCGCGTCAGGTTCTGCGAGCCCGCGAAGATGTGGAAGCCCCTGAAGTCGAGCCCGAGCGGTGCCATCTCGCGCAGCAGCGCCGGCACCTGCTCGGCGTCGACGCCGAACTGCTGCGGCCCGCCGCCCATCCGCATGCCCGAGGCCTTGACCTCGAAATCGGGATTGACGCGGACCGCCACGCGCGGCCGGCGGCCGAGCTCGGCGCCGATGTCGGCGATGCTCCGCATCTCCCGCGGCGATTCGATCTCGATCAGTATGCCGGCGGCAACCGCCTGGCGCAGCTCCGCCGGCGTCTTGCCGGGACCGGCGAAGCCCACATGCTCGGCGGCCATGGGCGCGGCCAGCGCCACCTTCATCTCCTGCGCCGAGGCGACGTCGAAGCCGTCCACCAGCGGCGCCAGATGCTGGACCACCGCCGGCATCGGATTGGCCTTGATGGCGTAGTGCAGGGACACCGAGGGCGGCAGGTGCCGGCGCAGATGGGCGATGCGCTCGTCCAGCAGGCGGCGGTCATAGGCGAAGAAGGGCGTCCGCCCGACCCGCTCCGCCAGTGCCGTCAGCGGCATGCCGCCCACCATCAGGCAGCCGTCGCGCACGGGAAACGCCGCCAGGGCCGGATGCCTCGCCGGCGCGGCAGCGGTCACGGCGCCTTCACCTGGAACGTGTCCGGCGAGTTCGGCGGCCAGGACCTTGCGATCGATCTTGCCGTTGGGATTGCGCGGCAGCTGCACCCGCTCGGCGATCAGCAGCGGCACCATGTACTGCGGCAGGCTGCGGCGGCAGGCCGCGGTAAGCGCTGACACGTCGAGCGCCCCGCCGGCGGGCGGCGTCGCCACCACGACGATCCCCTGCCCCAGGCTCGGATGCGGCAGGCCCAGCGCGACGGCCTCGCCCACGAGGCCGCTGGAATAGACGACTTCCTCGACCTCGGTCGGGCTCACCCGATAGCCCGAGGTCTTGATCATCTCGTCGAGCCGGCCGACGAAATAGAGGAAGCCCTCGTCGTCCCGGCGCACGAGATCGCCGGACCAGACCGCGATCTCCGGCAGCGGAATCCCCGATGGCTGCCCGGGCGCCGGCCGGAAGCGCTCGGCGGTGCGCTCGGCATCGTTCCAGTAGCCCATGGCAACGAGCGCGCCGCGATGCACGAGCTCGCCGGGCTCGTCGGGCCCGCAGAGCGTGCCGTCGGGCCGCACCACCAGGATCTCCGCATTGGGGATCGCCTTGCCGATCGAATCCGGCCGCCGGTCCACCTCGGCGGGATCGAGATAGGTCGAGCGGAACGCCTCGGTCAGGCCGTACATGAGATAGGGCTTCGCCTGCGGGAAAATCCCGCGCAGCCGGTCGAGCGTCGTCCGCGGCATGTGGCCGCCGGTGTTGGCGAAATATCTGAGCGGCCGCCGCGCCGCCTCCGGCCAGTCCGGCCTCGGCGAGCTGGATCCACAGCGGCGGCACGCCGGTCAGGCCGGTGATCTGCTCCTCGGCGCAGGCGCGCACGACGTCGCGGGCCAGGAGATAGTTGAGCAGCACCACCTTGGCGCCAACGGCGAAGGCGGTGGTGAGCTGGCTCAAGCCGGCGTCGAAGCTGAGCGGCAGCACCGAGAGAATGCGGTCGTCGCTGGTGTTCTCCAGGTACTGGCTGACGCTCCTGGCGCCCGCCACCATGTTGCGATGGGAGAGCACCACGCCCTTGGGATTGCCGGTGCTGCCGGAGGTGTAGAGGATGGCGGCCATGTCCGCGTCGATGACCCGGCCCGGCTTGCCGGCGCCGGTTGCGGAGATCGCCTCCTGCCAGCCCAGCAGCCTCGGACCGATCCGAGCGGGCTCGGCGCCGCCGTCATCGACCGAGATCACCGCGGCGAGATCGGGACACTGCGCGATCTCCTCCACGAGATCGGCGATGCGCGGGCGCGAGGTCACCAGCATCCGCACATTGCAGTCGCGGAGGATATAGCCGACCTGGCGCGGCTTCAGCAGGGGGTTGATCGGCACGAAGACGCAGCCGGCGGCCGCGGCGGCGAGCATCGCGACCACGGTCTCCAGGCGCTTCTCCAGATAGATCCCGAGGCGCTCGCCGCGCCCGAGGCCGAGGGCCGCGAGGCCGCGAGCCGCCTGCTCGACGCGCTGCCACAGGCCGTCATAGTCGAGGACCTGGCCCCGATAGGCCACGGCGGGACGCGTCGGCATGCGTTGCGCCGCGTTTCGCACCAGCTCGTGCAGCAATTCACTCATGGAAGGGAGGCAAGCCGCTGGAACCCATCGCTTGAAAAATCCGCGGACACGCTAGCACAAAAGCCCGCCGCGGCGACGATTTCGTGCCGGATTTACCATAGCCTGAGCCGGTTTACGGCCCGCCTGGTTAACGATATCGCCATGGCCGTCGCCGCCCCTTCCCCGCTATGATCTCCTCCGGTCCGCAATCGCGCGTGCCCTGCCCGGCCGGTCCATGCAGAACTCGCCCTCATCGAACGCGGCGCCGCGAACGCGCCTCATCTGCCATGTGGTCCAGCGCCTGGCGGTGGGCGGCCTCGAGAACGGCGTCGTCAACCTCATCAACAACCTGCCGAGCGACACCTACCGCCACGCCGTGATCTGCGTGACCTCGGCGACCGAGTTCCGCCAGCGCATCCGGCGGCCCGACGTCGACATCCACGAGATCCGCAAGCAGCCGGGCAAGGACATCGGCGCCTATCACCGGATGTGGCGGGTGCTGCGGCACCTCCGGCCGGACATCGTGCACACCCGCAACCTGCCCGCTCTCGACATGCTCGGACCCGCCTGGCTCGCCGGCGTGCCGCGCCTGGTGCACAGCGAGCACGGCCTCGACATGATCGAGCTCGAGGGCCGCAACCGGAAATACAATCGACTGCGTCGCCTGAGCCGATCGGTGGTGGACCGCTACGTCGCGGTATCGCGCGATCTCGAGGGTTGGCTGCGCGGCGAGATCGGCATCCCCGGGACGCGCCTCGACCTCATCTACAACGGCGTCGACACCGAGCGGTTTTCGCCGATGGCGGGGCCGGCCCCGCTGCCGGAGGGGTTCGCGCCGCCGGGCGCGGTCGTTGTCGGCGCCGTGGGCCGGCTCGAGGCGGTGAAGAACCAGCTCGGGCTGGCGCGCGCTTTCTGCGAGGTGCTGGAGATGCGCCCGGCGCTGCGCCAACGCCTGCGCCTGGCGGTGATCGGCGGCGGCAGCCAGGAGGACGAGATCCGCGCCGTCCTCGCCGCCGGCAATGCCCTCGACCTCGCCTGGCTGCCGGGGTCGCGCGACGACATGCCCGCCCTCTATCGGGCCCTCGACCTCTTCGTCCTGCCGTCGCTCCGCGAGGGCATCTCGAACACCCTCCTCGAGGCAATGGCGAGCGGCCGGCCAGTGATCGCCACTGCCGTCGGCGGCAATCCCGAGATCATGCCGGAGGGCGTCGCCGGCACACTCGTGCCGGCCCAGGACGACGCGGCGATGGCATCGGCGATCCTGAACTATCTCGAGAATCCCGAACTGATGCGCGCCCATGGCGAGGCCGGCCGCGCCCACACCGTCCGCAACTTCAGCCTCGACGCGATGTTGAAAAAATACGATATGCTCTACCGGTCGCTGCTGTGACGTCGGGCAAATCAACGTGCAGCGCAGCAAGCTTGGGGGACGTCGCGATTTGACCGAAGCGCCAGCGCCAGCCGCGGATCTTTCTCGTCGCCCGGTCTCTGCAATACGGGAGCTGGAAGGATTGCGGATCCTGCACGTCCTCGATCATTCCCTGCCGATTCCCAGCGGCTATTCCTTCCGTACCATTGCCCTGTTGCGCGAGCAGCGCCGACGAGGCTGGCACACCGCCCATCTCACCACGCCCAAGCACACCAATGACGGCCCAGTCGCCGGAGACGATCGGCGATTTCGTCTTCCATCGCACGGCGCCCCTGCCGCCAGCGCTGCGGGATGTGCCGGTATTGGGCGAGATCGCATTGATCCGCGCGGTGGCACGGGAGATCGAGCGCGTCGCGCGGGTAGAACACCCGCAGATCCTGCACGCCCATTCGCCGGTGCTGAATGCACTGGCCTGCTTTACCGCCGCCCGCAGGTTGCGGCTTCCCGTGGTCTACGAAGTGAGGGGATTCTGGGAGGACGCCGCCGTCAGCCACGGCACCTCGCGGGAAGGCGGGCTGCGCTATCGAGTGAGCCGCGCCCTCGATACTTATGCGCTCAAGAAGAGCGACGCCATCGTCGCCATTTGCGAGGGCCTGCGCCAGGACATGGTAACGCGCGGCATCTCGCCCGAGCGCATCACCGTGGTGCCGAACGGCGTCGACGTCGACGCATTCAAGTTCGGGATGCCGCCCGACACCGGGCTGCGCGCCTCGCTCGGCCTCGAGGACCGCACGGTGCTGGGATTTCTCGGCTCCTTCTATGCCTATGAGGGCCTCGATCTGCTGCTCGCGGCGCTGCCGCGGGTGCTGCGGGAGCGGCCGGAGATATCCGTGCTGCTGGTGGGTGGTGGTCCGGCGGAAGCGGCGCTCAAGGAGCAGGCGCGCCGGCTGGGTCTCGATCAGGCGGTGCGCTTCATCGGCCACGTCCCCCATGCCGAGGTTCAGCGCTATTTCAGCCTGGTGGATGTCTTCGTCTATCCCCGCCACCGCATGCGGCTGACCGAGACGGTGACGCCGCTGAAGCCGCTGGAAGCGATGGCCCACGGCGGCATCGTGCTCGCCTCCGACGTCGGCGGGCACCGCGAGCTCGTGCGCGACGGCGCGACGGGGTTTTTGTTTCCCGCCGACGACGTGGAAGCCTTCGCAAGCGCGATCCTGCGGCTGGTCGCTGAGCGCGATGGGTGGGCGGCGCTTAGGCAACGCGCGCGGGACTTCGTCGAACGCGAGCGCAGCTGGACCGCCACCACCGCCGGATATCCCGCCGCCTACGCCCGCGCCCTCAGTGCCGGCGCCGCGCGCAATTCGAGCCCGGGCCGCTAGCCCGCCTCGATCAGGCCTCGACGCCGGATCGGGCTTTCAGGCTGGCGACCACGCGCTGCGCGGTCCGCCCGTCCCAGAGCGCGGGAATGCGCCCCTTCGGCCAGTTGCCGGCCAGGACCCTACGCACGGCCTCCTGCAGCGCCTCCAGGCGCACCAGCCGGTTGGTGCCTTCGGTCACCGTCACCGGCCGCTCCGTGGTGTCGCGGAGCCTGAGGCAAGATGCCGGTCGGTGCGCGGCCGTGAGGCCCCGGGCACGCCCGCCGCAGGGCGTCGCCGACGCGCCACGCAAGGAACATTGCGGGCTGTTTGGAGATCCGCTATGTCCATTCTGGGCTACAGGGGGGCATATTTACCAAAATGAGATTTGAGGCGCCCCATTATATTCTTGAAATGCAAGGATATTTCAGGCATTATGCAAAATGCTCGTAGTGACGCGAGCGTGTCCGAATCGCGAAAATCGAGATCGCCGTAATCAGCAAAAACGAACGGAGCGTGCCGGTTTCGATCCACGATTTGAGGAGAGAAGAAATCGGAACGTGGCGGCGCGTTAATTCGGAACGTGCCGTTGGCAAATCTCGTCGAAAACTGTCCGATTTTCGTTTGGTGTCCGTTTCGCCCTGATTCTTAGTGATTTTTGGTGACCGAATTCACCGGACCGTGGACACGCCGAGCTCAATCGACACACTTGCCTGCTTGCCTGCCAAGTTTTCGCGGACCCGAATCCTCTTCGCTGGCAACCCGAGCCGTTCCTGCGCCAAATTCTGCAGCGCAGCAGTGCGCAAACCGGCCGGGGCATCGCTGTTGAAATCCATAGAGATTTGAATCGCGAGACGGCCATCTTCTGGTGCGAGCGTCTCGGTATAGAGTTGCTCAGGTACAAATCTCCGGATGATCGCCGGAATCAGATCCTCATGGACACGCGCGAGTAGCTGAATTGCTGGGCTGATGGCTCGACCGATCGATGCCCTGCGATCATTTTCGCGATTGCTGCCTACGAAGGTGGCGAGGTCGGCGATAAACTGGATGTCCTTGTTGTGGAGGTCGCCGAGCGCGTCTTTGAGTTGGCTCATGGCACGATGCGTTGCCTCATCGCGGTGCATAAGCGCCCAATCTGGATCCAGGAGCTCATCGACCGAGGTCTTAAGGACGTTGCTGATCCTTTGAAGGGATTTGAGACCGGGCACCCTGAGCCCACTGACATAGTTATTGTAGCGTTTTGGACTGAGGCCCGCGCGGCGCGCGACCTCGGCGCCCTTCAAGCCAAGGTTCTCGGCACGCGTCTTCAACTGGATACCCAGCGCTGGCTGAACGGAACGAACGCCGGCGGATTCCTCGCTTGAGAGCTCCTCACGCACTTTCAAATCAAGTTCCTCCCGTCAGTCTGCAGGTCATCCAAGGCTGGCCTCGTGGCGGCCACGATGCCTCGTTCTTATCATCGATGCTGGCCAGGATGTGAATAGTCAGCCGTTGGCGATGGCCTTCAGGAGGGTAAGCGCTAGCTTCAATTGCCGCTCATCCATCGTCTTCAAAATTTCCGTGGCCCGGAAGTACTCGATCGATCGGGTGCTACCCCGAGCACTGCGCTCGATCAGGAGCTCCTCGACAGGGACATCGAGGGTGCGCGCCAGCCGATGAAGGGTCGCTGCGCTCGGTAAGCTGATGCCGCGCTCGAGGTTGGAAACAGCCTCGACCGAGCGGTCGATTTTCTCGGCGAGTTCTTCCTGGGTGAGGCGCCGTTCGAGGCGATAGGCACGAACCCGCAGGCCGATTTGCTGCTTTTTGCGCACACCGCATGTTTAACAACCGCGGAGGGCTTGAAACACGGAGCAATTTTGCGTATTTTATGTCCTCACACGTAGTTTCACGGAGTTCACATGACACAGCACCCGCGCAAGACACGCCAAACGCCGTTCCGCTGGGATCGCTTCCGGGGCGTCAATGATCGAGCAGGCGGCTCTTCGCCGTCATCACCGACCGGATTCCTGAGAAACCTCTGGCGGTTTTTCAGGGCGCTCGTCCGAGGATTGGTCACATATTACCAAACCTAGCGTTAGCGCGATACGTAGTGGGCTACCAGCGCGAATACCCAGGCCGATCGCAACAATGGCAACGCCGCGCAGTGCTTCGACGCGCCACATTTTCATCTTGAGAAATTGAAGCTCATGCTCTGCGAGGATGACGGCTGCGGCTTCGGCGCTCTCGTGGCTCGCGCCGGCTTCCTTGAGCGCGATATAGAGCTCGGAATTGACCAGCACGATCGTCCCACGGATGTCATGGTTTGACAGATGGCACGTGAAACGTCTTCGGCCGCTCCCGGTGTCGGACCGCTACAACTGGCGGCGAGTTAGGTGCACTCGGCGACGAAGATGGTTGAGCTGTAGCTTCGCAAGCTGTCATCGCCAGGAGCTCGCTGGAACTACCCCGCAGTGTGATGATGATGTCGCGCGTGGTGGGAGCAATTCGAAAGTTGCAGTAAACGAGGTCAGCGGGCGAGGGATGCTGTCACTCTGCTGAGAGTTCTCATCGTCGTTCATGTCTGTCTCCTCGGTTGGTCGTAGTCCATCGTCCCGCGTCTATATTTTCGAAGTCAATAAAATATATTTTATATTCAATGACTTACAGGCCGTCTGCGGCCCACACCGTGTGGCCATCAGCTCGTGCGTGCAACTGGGTGCAAGGCGCCCGAGCCCCAATCCCTTAGGCGGTGTTGGAGCTACGGCAGCGCGTCTGAAACCATGATCCAATCCGAAATTGGGATAAGCCGATTTTCGGATATTCTATTCCGGGATAATGCTAAATTGAGATAATTCTGAATTAGGATAATTATCGTCGGTAATCCGACGCCTCTAGCTCGATGCATGATTTATATGGAGCATCCACCGATGGATCTCGTTGGCGATGACGAATATGCAACATTGCAGCGGACCCTTGCCGCGGCGCGCAGACGGGCAGGTCTTACCCAGCAGCAGTTGGCAGACTCGATTGCTCAAACCGCAATCTTTCGTCTCGAAATACGAACTGGGCGCGCGCCATATGGACATCATGGAGTTCATTCGGGTCTGCTACGCCATCGGCGCTGACCCGCACGCGCTCGTGGACGCGATCCTAGAGGCCGCACCCCACTTGCGTGTTCGACGTCGAAAGAGACCGGCGAATCGCGGAAACGCCTAGCCTTCATGAGGCGGCGTGATCGCGAATTCGCGTCCGACGATCTAATGGTTCTATTTTGTCAAAGCGAGGGCCTTCGGAACGTCGGGAGCACTTCACTTGAGCCGCCAGCCGCCAGCGAACTGCTCGAAGCCCCGTCGAGCCGTATGGCGGCCATCACCAGAGGCGGCCGGGCGGGCGCCTATCCTTTCTTCTTTAGACGTACACCCGCTCCCCCCTCGCCTTCATCGTCGTCGATGAAGATGATACCGGCCTCCTCAAGAGACCGCCGAATATCGATCAGTGTCCGCACCTGCGGCTTACGCGCGCCACGCTCGAAATCGATCAGGGTGCGCAGACCTACATGCGAAGCCGCGGCCAAGTCCTCTCGGGACCAGCCAATCAGAGCGCGCGCCGCCCGACTTTGCGCCGCTGATATACTCATTTTTCTTGCGATCCAGCACTTTTCATGTATGTTTTTGGCATGGGTTGCCAGGCACTCGGTGTCGTTGCCACCGCTAGAGCATACAGGGAAGGGAAATAGCAATCATGGACACATCGCAGCTGGGTCGCGAGTTGCACCATCACGCTTATTGGCGGGGCCGGCTCCTGCAGGAATTCCCGGAAGCGGATGAGGAAACGCTACGCGACACGCTAGAGGGCCTGACCAATCTATCGGAAATGCTGGCGTCGGTCGTGCGGTCATACCTCGATGACCTCACGCAAGCCGCCGCACTTGGCATCCGCATGAGCGATATGCAGGAGCGGCTCGCCCGATTTGAAGCTCGAGCGGATAAGAAGCGGTTGTTGGTTACCGCGGCAATGGAACACGCCAGTCTCAAGAAGCTCACCGAGCCCGACTTCACTGTCTCACTTCGGCCCACGCCCGCTCCGATCGTTATCGTCGATGAAGGACAAATTCCGCAGACGTGGTGGACGCCACAACCCCCGAAACTTGACCGCTATGGCCTCGCTTCGGCCCTGCGGGCCGGCGAGGTCATCCAAGGGGCGACACTGGGCGCAACACGCGCAACCATCTCCGTCAGGACAAAGTGATGCCTTTCTCTGATGCACAAATCAAAGCTCTCTCCAGCAAGCTTAATGGGAAGCACGTCCGGACGCGTGAGCACCGAGGCAATGTGCTTTCTTATATTGAAGGCTGGCACGCCGTCAGTGAGGCAAACCGGATTTTTGGCTTCGACGGCTGGGATCGGGAAACGGTTTGGGCGGAATGCGTTTGGCAGGATCCTCGACGCGATCCTAAGGCATGTGCCTATGCCGCCCGCGTGCGCATTCGCGTGCGCGCGGGAGACACTACTGTATTTCGGGATGGTAGCGGCGTGGGGCACGGTGCGGGCGCAACAGTAGGCGAAGCGCATGAGAGCGCGCTCAAGGAGGCCGAAACGGACGCCACCAAGCGGCGCGCTGACGACATTTGGCAATCTGTTCGGGTTGGCGCTTTATGACAAACAGCAGAGGGGTGTGCGCCGCGTCGCAAGCATCGGTCCCGAGAAGTCGCTATCGATCGAATGGGAATTGATTTCCGCGAATGATGGCACGCGCAGCAAGTATAAATCCGCACAGGAATTCTGCGCCGCCATCCATCGTGCTCTAAAGGAGATAAATAGTCGCGACGAGCTCGATGCATTCTGGCTGCGGAACACTTCATCAATCACCCAGCTCCTCGCGATCGGACCCGAGCTAAGAACAGCCCGCGGCACCCATTATGCAGATATACTTCAGCGTCTATATGAGCAACGGAAAGCGCAGCTCACCAGCGTTGGCAATGAGCCGGAGCCTGTCGATGCCGACCAAGTCAGCGTTGACAAATCCGCACTGTCCCTGGGTGCGCCAAGACGGGTCAGGGACGCTGCGCATCTTACGTTCGTAGCTTCCCTCCCATGTCTCGTATGCGCTCGAACCCCGAGTCAAGCTCATCATCTCCGCTTCGCGCAACCACGCGCCCTCTCGAGCAAGCCCAGTGACGAATGGACTGTGCCACTATGTGCCCTCCATCATCGCGCACTCCATGACACCGGTTCGGAGGAGAGGTGGTGGGGAGAGCAAGGCATCGACCCGAAAGTCGAGGCGGAACGGTTGTGGCAAGCCAGCCGTCCGGGTGCGCTGCCTGAAGACGCCGGCACCCCGCATGCCGCAGAATGAAAAATCTAGGTCAGCGTGGACAATAAGAGCTGATCACACCTGGGCCGAATGCGCTTTGAGGCTGGCGACGACGCGCTGCGCCGTCCGGCCGTCCCAGAGCGCGGGAATGCGCCCCTTCGGCCAGTTGCCGGCCAGGACCGTGCGCACGGCTTCCTGCAGCGCCTCCAGGCGCACCAGCCGGTTGGTGCCCTCGGTCACCGTCATCGGCCGCTCGGTGTTGTCGCGCAGCGTGAGGCAGGGAATGCCGAGATAGGTGGTCTCTTCCTGGATGCCGCCGGAATCGGTGATGCGCCAGCTGCGCCTCGCTCACCAGGCTCATGAAATCGACGTAGCCCATGCGGCTCCGCCAGCTGCAGTCCCTTCGCACGCCGCGAGCGTCGGCATCAGGCCGAACTCCTCGAGGCGCTGGCGCGTGCGCGGGTGCACCGGGAAAGACCAGCGGCAGCTCGCGCGGCAACGGCGCACAGCTCCGCCACCAGGGCGGCCAGAGCGCTGCCGGATCGTCCACGTTGACGGGCGGTGCAGCGTGACGACGCCATAGCCCTGGGCGGCAAGGCCGAAGCGATCGCCGGCGTCCGGCTGGCGTCGATGCGCTCGCGCATCAGCTCGTAGGAATCGATCATGATGTTGCCGACGCGCTCGATCCGCTCCGGCGGCACGCCCTTCGGCGCGCAGATTGCTCGTCGGCGTCCGGCGACGGCGTCCACAGCAGGTCGGCGATCGCGTCGGTGACGATGCGGTTGATCTCCTCGGGCATGCGTGCGGTCGCCGCTGCGCAGCCCGGCCTCGAGATGCGCCACCGGGAATGCCGAGCTTGGCGCCGACCAGCGCGCAGGCCATCGTCGAGTTGACGTCGCCGACGACGACGATCCAGTCGGGCCGCGCCGCCAGGCAGAGCCGCTCGTAGGCGATCATCACGCCGCCGGTCTGCTCGGCGTGGCTGCCGCTGCCGACGCCGAGATGATGATCGGGCTCGGGCAGTCGGAGATCGCGGAAGAAGGCATCGGACATGTTGGCGTCGTAGTGCTGGCCCGTGTGCACGAGCATCGGTCCGACACCAGGCCGCGCCCGCGAGCGCGTGGAAGAGCGGCGCGATCTTCATGAAATTGGGCCGCGCGGCGGCGATGAGGTGTACAAATATCTGTTTCATCTCAAGCCCTTGAGGCACGAACAGCGATCACGGCGCCGGATGGTGCGCCCCGCAAAATGAGGGCGCGGCGCGATCATCCTGTGTTGGCATTCAACAGTAAAGGACGCGGCGCCAGCAGAGCGTTAACAAACCTCGCCCGCGTCTTCGGTCGGATTGACCGCCCTCCCACTGCGTGCAATAGACGAGGTGACCAGGGCGCTTCCGCTCCTGAGCACGGAGCAGCACAATGCAGACCCTGCCGCGGGAGGATGTTGGGATTTCCGACGCACGGACAGGCACAGAAATTTCGCCAAGGCACCGACCGCGGCGGATTCTCATCCTCTCCTGGTACTTCCCGCCCGTAAACACCATTGGCGCGCTGCGCATCGGCAGCCTGGCGCGCTTTCTTGTCGAGCGCGGGCACGAGATAGGTGTGGTCGCGGGAAGCGCCTGGGGCCATCCCGAGACGCTCCCCCTCGGCATGCCGTTGGAGCGCGTCGCCTACGCCCCGTGGGCCGACGTGAATGCGCCACCGGCTCTGCTGCAGAAGGCGATCAAACGGCTCGGGAGAGGTAGTCCAACCGCCTCTCCTGCCCCGGCGCAGGCCCCCGCGGCCGATCGCGGCGACAGCGGTACCGCGAGTAGCAAGTCCGTCCTGCGTCGCGCCAGTGAGCTCTATGTCAACCTCACCAACCTACCGGACAACCGCATCGGTTGGCTGCCAGGCGCAGTACGGGCCGCACTGCGGATGGGCCGGGGTTGGCGTCCCGATCTCGTGCTCGCGAGCGGTCCGCCGTTCACCGCGCTCCTCGCCGCCCGCATCGTGAGCAGTCGGCTCAATCTACCCTGGATCGCCGAGCTCCGCGACCGCTGGGCCGACGATCCCTATGGCGACGGTGTCTACCCACCTTGGCGGCTTGGCCTCGACGACTGGCTGGAGCGGCGAGTGCTGGCAACCGCCAGCGGCCTGGTGACCGTGAGCGAGCCCTGGGCCGAGTTCTATCGGCGGAAATACGGGAAGCCGGTGGCGACGGTTTACAACGGCTACGACGAGCGCGATTTTCCGGAAACGGATACGGCGCCAAGTGGAGCACCCGGGGCCGAGCTGATCATCGGCTACACCGGCGGGATCTATCCCGGCCGCCGCGATCCAACGCCGCTATTTCAGGCGATCCGCCTGCTGGGGCCCGACGCACAGCGGATACGGGTGATCTTCTGCGGTACCGATCCCAGCCATGTGCTGCCGCTCGCAGGGCGTGCCGGCATCCCGGAACTGGTCGAGGTGCGGCCGGCGGTGCCGCACGCAGCATCGATCGAATTCCAGCAGCGCTCGGACGTCCTGCTACTGATGCAGTGGAACGACCCGCGCGAGCAAGGGAACTGTCCCGGCAAGTTCTTCGAGTACCTCGCCAGCCTGCGGCCGGTGCTGATTCTCGGCCTCGCAGATGGCGTTCCCGCCACGATCACCCGAGAAAGGGCAGCGGGCTTCTTCTCCAACGATCCGCCGGTAATCGCCGGGCAGCTGCGCGCCTGGCTGGAGGAGAAGACAGTGCATGGACAGGTACGTCCGCTGCCGAGGGCGGCGCGAAATGGGCTCTCGCGCCGTTTGCAATTCGAGCGGCTGGAGCGGTTTATCGGCGAAGTATTGCCAGCCTCCCCGTGAATTTCTTATCTTATCGATGGTCCGGAGCCATTCGCCCGGGATGATTTCGTTATTGTTCGGCAAGGGTTTCCCCATGAGACCTGCGCACGGCTGAAAAGTGTGCCCTTCTGGCTTTGCTGCTGCTGATCACGATTGGACAGCCAGCGGGGAGTCAGTCGGTGCCGACGACGAGCGGCGTCGGAGAAATTTCTCGGCGTCCCCGTATACGATCCCGTAGCGAAGCGCTACTTCGCCCTCATGCCCTCCGCGAAGGGCATCGACGGCAACTGGGCTACCGAAGCGGCGGATGCGAACGCACATGTCTACAAAGGCGTTCGCGGTCGGCTTGCGATCGTCGACAGTCTTGAGGTGCACGAGTTTCTGCAACGGCACTTTCACCTGCCTGGTCCCGCCTGGATCGGATTGCGTTATCTCTGCCGAGCGAGGAAGCTCGAATGGTCCGATGGCGAACTCTATAAGCCCGGCACATTTCAGGCCTGGGACAAAAACTGGAAGCAGGATGTCTTCGCCTGCACGGACACCAATAACCCGAACGACTGGGCCCCAGTCGCGTACAACGAGACGACCTTTACCTGGGTGGTTAAAGGTAACAACAAGGGCTACGAGTTCTATTTCATCGAATACCCGACCGGACAGCCCTGACGGCGCACCCAAGCGCGTGGACGTGTACGCTCCGGTTGGGCGTGGATGAACATGCCGATCTGCGGCATTCTGTGGCAGAAGGCGGCCGCATGGGTTCTGGCGCTGCCGCATAAATTCTCGCTGCGCTTGTCGCTCCAGTCTGCTCCTGTCAGTAGGAGAGCCTCATCGGAATCAACAGCTCAAGACGTGAGAGCGCCGACCACGGCTTTTTCACCACTGCGTCCCTCTTCGGACCACCTGATGTGCTTCTTATGGGGAGCGCGGTTCTCCTTGGATTGATCCTGCGCGTAGCCTGCATATCGGTCTTGGACGTCAAATTGGAGAGCGACTATCTCGCTTATTTCACGATGGCCAGCAATCTCCTCGCTGGCAAAGGCTTGATAGATCCTGACGGCAACCTTGCTTTCATGAATCCGGGATATCCCCTGCTGATCTCTGGGGTGTGGGAAGTATTCGGACAATCCTTGTCTGCGATCAAGATTTTCAACCTGCTGATCGGTTGCATCTCGGTGGCACTGCTTTACCTGACGGCAGTCGCGCTATTTCGATCTCGCCTCGCGGCCACCACCGCCGCAATATTCTGGGCGACTTATCTCGAAAGCGTGGTCTATACGGACTACGTCGCCAAAGAAAATATGATGTGCTTTCTCGTCGCGGCGCAGTCATGCGGTGTCGCCTGGTTCGAGCATTCTCGACGCAAAACCCTGCTCTGCGTCCTGCTGGGCGGGGCGATCGGATTGCAGGCTTTGGTGGGGAACGCCGCTCTGGCCCTCGTGCCAGCCATTCTGCTCTCGATCTACTATGCTTCCGGCAGCCTCGGCCGCTTCGCCCAATATAGCGTAATCATTGCGCTCTCCGCCTTCGTGCTGGTAGCGCCCTGGCTCTATCGCAACGACGTCCTGGTCGGAGTGCCGGTGCTAAATACCAACGGTGGGTTCAACCTCTATTTGGGCAACAATCCGAATGCGACGGGCTTTTTCATGAGCATCGGTGACACGCCGCTCGGCTCCGGCGCATGGAACCAGTTGCGTCGCGAACTTGGCGAGCTCGGCGCCGAGCGGCACGTGCTCAACTTGGCGAAGGCCTACATTCTGCAGAACCCCGTCCCAACGGTGACCCTCGCGATTAAGAAAGCCTGGCTGTTCTGGATACCACCGTTCCACGCGAGCCGAGACGCGGCCACCCAGGGCCTCGCAGAGACCGTGGTGCGCTGGTTGTGGGCCACACAATTCTGCCTGCTCGCCGCGCTCTTCATTGTCTTCAGCGCTTTGTATGCTCCCCGCCGGAAGCAGCTTCATTTCATTGTGGCGTCGGTCTGCCTTTACACGGGCGTGCACATGATATTTTACGTCATCTATCGATACCGACTGCCAATTATGCCGCTGCTTTGTCTGGGGGCCGCATATGTCGTCGATCGATGGTGGCGCCGCTCCGCAGGGATCGGCCATCCGACACCCGCGTCCGTTGAAGCACCGTCGTACCAAGACTTGGCATAGGACGGCCCCACTCAGCCGCCCGCTCTCAACTCCAGCCACATCTCGAGGATGAGCAGGTCCCAGACCACGGCGTCGGGGCCGAGCATGGTGTTGCTTCTCACCCGCGCGATCAGTCCGTCGAGGTAGTCGATCCGGAAATAAGCCGCGCTTCCTGAGGCTCGCGAGCCCGTCGCACATCAGCGACTGCAGCGGCCGGTAAGACTTCAAGAAATCCATGTAGGGCAGGCCGAAGCCATGCTTCTGCTTGTCGATGATCTCCTGCGGCAGAAAGCCTGTCATCGACTTCTTGTAGAATTGCCGCAGCTTGCCGGATTCCATCAGCAGATCGCGCGGCAGACCGGCGGAGAACTCCGCGAATTCGTCGACGAGAAAGGGATAGCGCACGCGTACGCCGGCAAGCTCGCACATGCGGTTGACCTTGCGCAGATCGCTGTCGGCGAGCGTCACGCGCAAGTCGAAATGCATCATGCGCTGCAGCTTGTCGGCGTTCTCCGGCGTCTCGAAGATGCCGGCGATCAGCGCGCGGGTTGCTCCCGCATCGATCTCCGAGAATGCGTCGGCGCTGAACATCTCGCGCGGGTCCACCGCCGCGAAGACATTGCCGATCATCCTTTCCGGCACGGACTTCGCCGACATCTCGACGAAGCGCATGGCTTTGGCCGCCGGCGAGAACGCCGCGACCGGCGCCGGCACCGCCGCCACCGATCGCCGCAGCGTCGCCCTGAGCCAGTCCGGCAGCCGCTCGAAGCCGTCGAAGATCTGATCCTTGCCGTAGCGCTCATTGCCCGCGAACAGCTCGTCGCCGCCGTCACCGGCCAGCATCATGTCGATGCCATTCTCCCGAGCGAGACGCGCGCAGACATAGGCCGGCACCATCGACAGGTTCGCGAAGGGCTCATCGTAGATGACCGCCGCCTTGTTCAGGACGTCCAGCACATCCTGCGGCTGCACGGTATAGACGTGGTGTCGAGTGCCGAAATGCGACGCCGCGAGCTCGGCATAGCGCGTCTCGTCGAAGCCCTCGACGGGAAAGCCAATGGTGAAGGTATGCAGCTCGCCCGGCAGCTGCTGTGCGGCCGTGCCGACGACGGAGCTGCTGTCCAGTCCGCCGCTCAGAAAAGCACCGACCCGACCGGGCGTCTCCCCGACCAGGGTGGTCGCCACCGCCTCCCGCAACTGCCGGCGCAATTCCTCCGCCGCGGCCCGCGGCTCGACGTCGCCGCCCGGCGTATACGGCATCTGCCAGTACCGCTTGTTCTCGTGTCGCCCGGGCTCGACCAGGAGGTATTCGCCCGGCACGAACTTGCGATGCTCGCGATAGATCGTCTCCGGCGCCGGGATGCGATCGATGAAATAGAGAAAGTCGAAGATCGACTGCGGTGGGATCGACGACTGAATTCCGGCATGAGCGCGCAGCGTGTCGGTGGTAGAGCCGAACACCAGTGTGTCGTGCCCGGCCCAGGCATAGCAGAGCGTCTGGATGCCGAAGCGATCGATCGCCAGCAATGCCCGCCGCGCTGCGTGATCGAGGAGCGCGAAGGAGAAGGGACCGCGCAGCTGGTCGAACAGGGCGACGCCCTTCGATCGGTAGGCCGATATCAGCGCGCGGGCATGACCGGTTTCGTGGGCGACACGCGCCAAGCCGGGATCCGACCAGATGGGATAGCCCTCGATGACGGCGGCAACCGCCACCTTCCTCGAAGCAGCCTCCCATGGCGGGATGAATGCGGCCGGCAAGGGCAAACCCCTCGCCGGCGATTTCCTGCGTCTGGCACGGCCCGTGGCTCGGTAGCCGCGCTGCCATGCGGCTCAGCATGGCCCCCCGGTCGGCGCCTGCGGCGCCCCCGAACCAGCCACAAAAGCCGCTCATCTTGCCCCAGCCCCGATCGAGCGCACCTGCGCGTCTCCACTTCCTCGGCGCTTATCCCGGCGCCGACCCGCAGCGCGCCACCGACCGCCTGCTAGGAGTGTGCACCAACTAGTGAATCGCCACTAGCTTCGAGTTCTTGCATTGCACAAAATCGAGAGGGAATGGCGCGTCTTTGCAGGAAGCCGAATGCGACCCCCACCGGCGATTACTCGCGCTGGGGGCCCCCGTGCTATGCTTCGCCGCGATCTCGATCGCCGCCAATATGGTTAAGCGCCGTCGCATCAAGTGAGGCGTCGCGCGAGGTCAGTTTGAAACGAGGCAGGGGTTCTCCATTGAGTTTGGGTGAGGCCAAGGCCGGGGAGTGGAATGAGCGCAGCAGGATGCGCTCGCTCACGACGTTCGAGACCGCTGCGGGTGCGGTGGGACGCTGGATACCGCGTCCAATCATTCCGGTGCAGCCGGTCCTGTCTCTCGGGACCTTCCTGCGGTCCGGCGGCGTCGCGGCGCCGGCGATCACCGACACTGGCAACGCGATCTATGTCGCCGCCGGCCGGATCGCCATCGCCCTGGCCCTGGAGCTGCTGGGCGTACGGCGCGACGAGAAGGTGCTGATCCCCGCCTATCATTGCGCGGCGATGGTCGAGCCGCTGTCCTGGGTCGCGGCGAGACCGGTATTTTATGCCCTGCGCGATGATCTTTCGGTGGATCTGCACGACATTGCGGCCAAGATCGACGGGGCGACGCGCGTCCTGATGGTGCCGAATTTCTTCGGCTTTCCACAAGACCTTGGGACGATCCGCAAGTTTTGTGACGAGCGGGGCATCAAGCTGCTGGAGGATTGCGCGCACAGCTTCTTCGGCTCCCATGCCGGACGGCCCCTGGGCAGCTTCGGTCATCTGGCGGTGGGCAGCCTGACGAAATTCTTTCCGGTGCGCGATGGCGGATGCCTGGTGATGCCGGAATCTGCAACCGCCTCTTCGGCCGTGGCGCTGCGCGCGCACGGCATCGGCGACAACCTCACCACTCTCGTTGACACTGTCGAGGATGCGATCTTCCACGGTCGGCTCCCGGCCCTGCGTCCACTGATGACATTGGCAGCGCAGGCCAAGCGGTCGGTGCATGCGATTGCACCATCGACCCGCGCGGCGCGTGCCACCAACCCCGCGCAGATGCGCTCGGGCAAGGAGGGTGGTTTCGACCCTACCTGGATGAATTTGCGCATGACGGCCGTCTCCCGCCTCGTCTGCCGGTTCGCGGCGCGCGACCGCATCGTGACCGCACGCCGTCGCAATTATGCAAAGCTGGTGGACGCATTCTCCGGGCTCCGGCGCTGCCGGCCGATCTTTCCCAAGCTACCGGATGGAACCGTGCCCTACATGTTCCCGCTCTGGGTGGATCATCTGGCCGAGGTTTTCCCGATCCTCGAGGACCGTGCTGTGCCGATGCAGCGCTTCGGCCAATTTCTATGGCCCGGCGTCGACGACACCGTCTGCCCGGTCAGCATGCGCCACGCCCGCCACCTGATCCAGTTACCTTGCCACCAGGATCTCACCGAGACGGAGATCGGTGCCGTCATCGACAAAGTGCGGCCGCTGGTGGAGGCATGAACGGGCGCTTGGGGATCCCTTCACTTCTGTCGCGGCTTGCCGCCGTCGACCGCATGCCTGAATTGGGCGAGGCAGCCGCCGCCCCATGACGTGGAGACTGTTGCCGGTTGCGCGCTTCGGCGAGGTCCAAGCGCAGTGGCAGACGCTGAACGCACGGTCGGGCAACACTCCGGTGCTGCATCCGGATTTCGTCGCCCCGCTGCTGCAGGAATTTGCCTCCCCGGCGGAGCGGCTCGCCATTCTGGATGGCGCCGCGGGCCCCGCCGCCATGACCGTGCTGAGCCGACGGAACGGCCTCGCCTGGCAGAGCTTCCAGCCCGCCAACGCGCCGATCGGCCTCTGGGTTTGCGACCCCGCACAGCCGCTGCCGGAACTGCTGCGGGACTTGCTCCGCTCGCTGCCCGGACCGGCAGGCCTGCTCGGCCTGTTGCAGCAGGATCCCGACATCACGCCGCGTCCACCCGACGGCAACGGCCTCAGCACGCTCGATTATATCGAGACGGCGCGGGTGAGCGTAAGCCAGCCCTTCGAGGAGTATTGGGCGCAACGCGGCAAAAATCTCCGGCGCAACATGAAGCGCCAGCATGCCCAGCTGGAGCGGGAGGGAATCCCGCCTCGTCTCGAAGTGCTGAGTGAGTCCCACCGACATGCCGCGCGCCATCGCGGACTACGCGCGCCTGGAAGGTATTGGCTGGAAGCGCGCGCTTGGAACCGACGTCCGACAGGACGACCCACAGTCTCGCTTCTATGTCGACATGATGCAGCGCTTCTGTGCCGCCGGAAAAGGCCAAGTGTTCCGCTATTTCTATGGGGACGATCTGGCAGCCACCGACATCTGCATTGAGCATGATGGCGTCCTGGCGATCTTGAAGACCACTTACGATGAAGCAATCCGAAAAACCTCGCCGGCGCAGCTCATGCGGCACGAGATGTTCGAAGGCGCTATTTCGGGAGGGTCGGCTGCGTCGTATCGAGTTCTACGGCCGCGTGATGGATTGGCATCGGCAATGGACCGATGAGATCCGCACGCTCTACCACGTCAATCAATACCGATGGCCGCTGCTGCGCTCCGCGCACCAGATTGCCGCGCAACTCACCGCTCCCCGCCAGCAAGCCTTGAAGCGGAGCTGATTTCCGCCGTCAGGCCACCGCTTCCAGCAACGGCGTCCCACTCGACGGTATCGGTCGCAGGGCTCCGTTGCGGGTGATCAGCGCCCAGGCATCCGGACGCACGCGCTGTGCGCCGGCGAGAAGATCGCCCAGATGGCTGTAGACCGGCTGACGCAGCCCGTGAAACTGCACCAGTGGCCCGAGCGGCGCCAGACGGAGCCCAAAGCCAGCGAAGAGCCGCAACAGCGTCGGCGCCATCAGAGCACAGATGTGGCTGACGTCCTCGGCGACCGACATCCCCACCACCGCCGAGAGCAAGGCCAGAGTGGCGGTGAAGCTGTCATGGGCGCGCGGCACGCGGGTTCCTTTGTCGATTCGGATCGTCTGGTACGCCTCGCCAAGTGCTTCCCGCGACAGGCAGAATCTGGAAACCTCGCCCACTCGGTGGCCGGTGGAGCAGAGCTTATGGAGCGTATCCAGGCCCTCGCAGGCCTGCGTGATCGGCAAAGGACCGGTACCCTCGGCCACATCGTGCACAATCAGCCGGACGCAGCCGACAGGCTTGCTGGAGGCGGTATGGACGAGGAGGCTATGTACCGCGCGCTCGTCGAATTCGTCGACTTCCCGCCTCCGCGGATGATTTGCCGCGTCCTCGAAGGGATTTTCCACGCAATAAGCTTGGTAGCGCAGCTGATGAACGCAATCGCGAAGCGTATGCGAATCGGCCGGCACGACCGTGAACGCACAGTCAGAAAATGGCATAGCCCCCTAGCCCCTTGCAGTGCCCCCGCAAATTCTTCGCCGAGGCGGTGTCGATCACTCACACTTTTTTAACTCTTACTCCGCTTCCCACCCTCGCGTTTCCCAACGCGAAGACCATCGTGCAGCGAATCCTGGGTAACGCAGATGACAGCGTGAAAGCAACAGTGAATGCGGCCATTCGGCAGAATTGACGCTAGAGCCTTTTTATGGCACAGTGCATCGACCGTCGATTTGGGTCCTTGCTGCGTGCGAGCGTAGGGGTCGAACGCAGCGGTTTGCGCGAGGGGGGACCGATGATGCGAATAGCCATCATCGCCTCATGCACATCAACGAATCTTAACGAGACCGCGATGCTCTGGCGGCCACTAGGCTGGCGCGCCTGCGCGGACGCCATCGCCGACGACGAAATCATCTCGTCGTCCCCGCGGCATGGAAACCGATGATATCGCTGCAAGTTAGCGGGATTCCCAGCGGATTTCATTGGCTGGTTAATCCCTTGTTAAGCCTGATATGGAACGTTAAGAGTATTCGAATTCTGCACGCCTCGAACGCCATCCAACGCCACAGGCTAAGGCGACGTACGATGCTGGACGACGCGCAAAGTTTGCCGACGACGAGACGGGTCGCGGCCAGCGCGGGCCGCATCGCATGGCGACCGTCCCTCAATTGGCGGCTGGCCTGGCGCAACCTTGCCCATGATCGCGTTCGGCTCGCCATCACCGTCATCGGCGTCACCTTCTCCGTCGTCCTGATGGCGCTGCAGATGGCGTTGCTGATCGGATTTGCCACGACCTCCTCGAGCCTGATCGACCAATCGAAGGCAGATTTTTGGATCGTGCCGAAGGGGACTCTGGAACGTCGATCAGTCGGCCGACCTGTCCGAGCGCAGGCGCTACCAGGCCCTGGCACTTCCCGATGTCGCTTCCGCCGAGCAATTGCTCGTCAAGTTCCTGCCCTGGAAGCGTCCGGACGGCGGAGTCGAGGCCGTGATCGTCGTCGGCGTCGATCCCGAGCACCCCGCCGTCGCGCCATGGAATTTTGTAGCGGGGTCGGTCGCCAGCCTCAAAACCCCTGACGGCATCGTCATCGACGACCTCTACGCCAAGAAGCTGGGCATCGACCGGCTGGGCGAGACCGTGGAAATCAACGGGCACCGCGTCCGAGTCGCCGGATTTACCTCCGGCATCCGGGCCTTTACTCAATCCCCTTACATCTTTGCGGCTCTCAAGACGGCACAGACCCTGGCCGATTTTCCGGCGGACCGCTCGACTTATGTGCTCGTCAAGGCCAGCAAGGACGCCGATTTCAGTCGACTCGACGCCGAGCTCAGAGATCGCTTCCCCGACCTCGAAATCTTGAGCGCATCGGCCTTCTCCTGGCGGACCCGGGGTTATTGGCTGCTCACCACGGGCGCCGGCGTTGCCCTGGTCATCGCGGGCGTCCTCGGCCTTGTGGTCGGGATCGTCATCGTAACGCAGACCCTCTATGCCGCGACTGTCGAGCGACTGCCGGAATACGCGACGCTCCGCGCCATGGGCGCGGACAATGCCTATCTGCATCGGGTAATTCTCAAACAATCCACCTTCGGCGCGGTTCTGGGCTATGGGCTCGGCATGATAATTACCGGCATTGTGATGGTGATGGCCCGCGACAGTGTCGCCGCCCTGCTGCTACCATGGCCTGTCGTGCTTGCGCTCGCCGTCGTCACCTTCCTCATGTGCAGCGGTGGCGCCGTGATCTCGATCCGCAAGGTTCTGCGGATCGATCCTGCCATGGTATTCAAATAGGCCGCCCTGATGGCAACCCGGTCGCGACAGAAAAGCGAGGCACCGCTCATCACCATGAGCGGCGTCTCGATGACCTATGGAGAAGGACTGGCTGCGGTCAAGGCATTGCGCAACGTCTCGCTCGACGTGCGCCCGGGTGAGGTGCTCCTGCTGCTGGGGCCCTCGGGAAGCGGCAAGACCACGCTCCTGCAGGTGCTCGGGGGCTTGCTGCATCCGACCGAGGGTGAAGTCACGCTTGGCAAACAGCGCCTCAGCGATCTCAGCGAAAAGCAACTCTGCGAATTCCGGCTTCGGCGCTTCGGCTTCGTCTTCCAGAGCTACAATCTGTTCCCGACGCTGACCGCCTGGGAGAACATCGCCATCGGCTGCGAGCTGCGCGGGGTCAGCGGCCGCGACGCGGAAGCGCGCAGCCGGGAGCTGTTGGCCTATGTCGGCATGGCGGCTCGCGCCGATGCCTTCCCGCAGTCGCTGAGCGGCGGCGAAAAACAGCGAATTGCCATCGCCCGCGCCATTGCCGGCGATCCCGACGTGGTGCTTGCCGACGAACCGACGGCGGCGCTGGACGCTGTCAGCGGCATGCGCATCGCGGAATTGCTGCGCGAGCTGGCCCATCAGTCGGGGCGTTCCATCGTCATCGTTACCCATGATCCGCGCCTGCTCAAGATCGGCGACCGTATCGTCGTTCTCGAGGATGGGATAATTCTTTCCTCGGAGCAGGAGCGCCGCGGCGCGCGCCCCACTCCCCTCCATGCAGGAGTGCTCATATGAGGGCACGACCGATTTTCGCTGGCACCGCCGGCGTATTCTTTATCATCGCCATCGCCTGGCTGATTGCGCCGTCCGATGTTTCCGGACCAGTCCGCGTCCTGGCAGCCCGTGCGGATATCCCGCCGCCGGAAGTCGTCGTTGCCTCCGCGCCGGGCAGAGTGGAGCCTTATTCGGAAGAGCGCGATTTCGCCGCGACCGCGATCGGGCGAATCGTGTTCATCGCCCCGGAGGGAGCGGAAGTGAAAGCCGGCCAGCTCGTGGCCGAGATCGATAATGCCGACCTGCGAGCGCAGCTGGCCGCCGCCGACGCCCGCATCGCCATGCGCAAGAGCGAGCTCGAGCGGCTGGTCAACGGCGCACGGCCGGAAGAGCGCGCCGAGGCCGAGGCCGCGGTCGCCGAGGCCGACGCGGCAATGCACCTCGCTCAGGTCATGATGCAGAGGAAGCGTCCACTCGCCGAGAGCGGCGCGATTTCCATCGAAGCGGTCGATCATGCGCGCGCTGATTTGGATGGCGCCACCGCGCGGCGGAAGCTGCTCGCCGAACGCGCCGCCCTGATCAACGCGCCGCCGCGCGCCGAGGACGTCTCCATCGCCGAAGCAAATCTAGCGATGGCCAAGGCTGATGCGGATGCGCTCCGGGCCGCGATCGACAAGACCCAGCTGCGCTCGCCTGTCGACGGCGTCGTGCTGCGCCGCTACAAGGCGCTCGGCGAGACCGTATCGCTCCAGCCGCCCACTTTGATCGCCACGGTCGGAGATATCAGCCGCTTGCGGGTGCGCGCCGACGTCGACGAGGCCGACGTCGCGCGGGTGGCCGTCGGCCAGAAGGTCTGGGCGACCGCCGATGCCTACGGCGATCAGCACTTTTCTGGCGTGGTGACCAAGGTGGGTCTGCGGCTCGGCCGCAAGGAGATTGCGACCGACAGACCGACCGAGAAAGTCGACACCAAAGTCCTGCAGGTCCTGATCGATCTCGACGGCAAGGTACAACTGCCTACAGGCCTGCGAGTCGACGTGTTCTTCAGGTCGCTACCCGCTGACCTCGGGAAAAAGTCGTGGACGCTCGCTGACGAAGACACCGGCGGCAAAGCCACCGAAAATCAGCCCGGCGTGGCGCCCTTCAACGCTGGCGCTAACGCCGTCAGGCCGGCAGCGAAGTTCCGCAGCGATTGCCCGGCCGCAGCGGGCGTATCATCATAATCCACCGCAACCACGATGACCGCGGAAGCCTGCGATCCGCCGATCAGCTTCGCTTTGGCCTGCAAGAGCTTGGCGAGATAAGGATTGCCGGTAAAGCGGCCATCGACCCAATACCAATACCAGATCAGCCGATGGCGCTTGCCGGAAACGGCCTCCTCGACCTGAACCGAACTCTGCTCGCCACCGACGACCGCACTCGTGCTGCTGACCGCGCTCACGAGCCATCCCTTGCCGGTGAGCTGATGGCTGGAGCCTGCGGCCTCCGCCCCCCGGCGCTCCCGCAGGTAATAGCCGATATGGAGGTAGAGAGTCCGGCCGTCGCCCTCATAGGCGGCGTCGGCCTCGGCGTCCGGCGCGGCAAGAGCGGGCGCCTGCGGATCCCGTGTGTCCGCCAGTTGTCGATAAGAGCCTGCGAGCTCCGGTGCCGAAAGATGGATGCTTCGCAGGACCGGCGCACGCTCGATATAGTCGCCGTAGGCTTTGGCGGCGACAATCGGCAAGAGGACGAGAAGTCCCGCCGCGGCAAGGATAACCGGCGAGGCCGGGGACGCCGACATCGGCGCTGTTGGTTCGGCAGCGGTGGTGCCGCGCTCGCGAATGGCCATGCCAAATCCGAGAACCAGGAACGTGACAAGGGCGAAGAAGAACCAGCCATAAATGATGTGGTCGACGCCGACCGCCACTTCATTGTCTGTGAGATAGGCGAGTAGGATGATGCCGAAGGCGCGAATGCCGTTAGCGACAATGGGGGCAATGATTGAGATCAGCAGGAAAAGCGCGCGACGCCACCACGTCCGAAACATCAAGCCCGCAAAGAGAACGCCGAGGGCGATCGAGCTGATGAGATAGCGCAGTCCGGCGCAGGCATCCGCGACATAGAAATTGCCGGTCGGTACCGAGATCAGATTCCCATCGGAAAATACGGGAACGCCGACGATTTGAAGCAATTCCACCGAAAAGAACGCCGTCACGCGCTCCAATGGCGGAATGAGCGCTTCGCCCATGGGAACGGCGAGGTAGAGATAAAGTAACGGAAAAATAAGCGCACGAACCACGGGCCAGCCGTAGATCGTCAGAAAACCGGCCTGGAGGATCGCAACCAGGCTGAATTCCTGCACCACCAACGTCCCCGTGGCATGCCCCGTCAGCCATGCGAGGGCCGCCAGAACGACAAGAATCACACCCCAGTAATTCGGCCTTGGCGTCACCTCCGCCAAAGCGTCTCGCCGCGTCCAGGCGAGGTACAGACAGATGGGGATGATCAGAAAACCGTGGTTGAAGGCGTTCGATTCGTACCAGGTATCGACGATCGCCCACGCCGTCTCGTGCAACAATGCCAGGATTGCCGCGGCGAATAGCAGACCGACGGCGACATAGCCCATCGCACCTGCCTGCGGTACGGCTGTGCGCTCAACCATCGACGCAGGCGTCCAGGCGCCGCAGGCTGGTGGCCCAGGTGAAATCCGCGAGCACGCGGCGACGGGCATTGGAGCCGAGCCGGCTGCCGCTTTCGGTCCCTGCGGCGCTGCAGACGGCGTCGGCGAATGCCGCCGGCGTGTCGGCGCGCAGCACCTCCGAGCCCAATTCGATGCGGATGCCCTCGAGGGCCTCGCGGGACGCGACGACCGGCCGCGCCATCGCCATGCCCTCCAGCACTTTGTTCTGGATGCCGCGAGCGACCCTGAGGGGCGCCACCACGACACTCGCATGCGCCGCATAGGGCCGCACGTCCGGAACCCGGCCGGTGACCAGGATGTCCTGGCCGGAGGCGAGCGCGCTCACCTCGGGATTGGGATTGGCGCCGACGATGGCGAAGCTCGCGTCGGGAATGCGCGCCTTGACCGACGGCAGAATCGCGCGCGCGAAATGCGTCACCGCGTCCACGTTCGGCCAATAGTCCATGGCGCCGGTGAAGGCCAGCACGGTGCGGCCCGCCGGATAGGGGTTGGGATAGGCGCGCTCGGGAGAGAAGTAGTCGCCGTCGACGCCGTTTCCGATGTGATGCACGCGCGGCCGCAGCAGCGGCGCGCCGCTGCAGAAGAGTTCCGCCTCCGCTTCGGTCGCGAACAGCGTCTCGTCGAAGCGGGCGGCGACGTCGCGCTCCACCCGGCGGAGCGCGCGACCCTCCCGCTGCCAGATCAACGCCTTGATCCCGGCCATCCGTCGGCCGTATTCCAGCCACTTCTCGGAATCGAGATCGACGAGATCGGCGATCCGGCGCAACGGGCTGCCGGTCCTCGACGGCACGTATTGCGCCATGGCGGAGCAATAGGCGAAAGCGCGGGTGACGCCGGGGCGCGCCAGCACGCCCTCGACCCAGCGCGCCAGCCGGCGGTCGAAATAATAGGGCAGCGTCAGCGGCAATCGCTGCGCCAGGCCGCGCAGGCTGCGCCAGCGCGCTCGTTTGGGATCGAGCGGTACGAAGCAGCAATCGCGGCAGATCTCCCGCAGCGCCTTCTCGAACTGCCAGTCGCGGGGATCGTCGATGAAGCAGCCGAGGTGCACCTCATGACGCTCCGCGAGGTGCCGCAGGAAATTCCAGGCGCGGATCTTGTCGCCCTTGTCGGGCGGATAGGGCATGCGGTGCGCGAGGAACAGCAGCTCGCGCATCGGACTCAGCCCAGGCCGCGCACGATCGGCGGGCCGAGCAGATTGGCGACCGGCAGCGGCAGCCGCTTCCAGGCGCGATGAACAGCCGGTATTCGGGATTGAGCGGATTGTTGTCCGGCACTTGTCGCCGCGGCGCAGGCGGATAGCGATAGTGCAGCGGCTCCGGCTCGAAGCCCCAGTTCTGCTTGAAGGCGAAGGCGCCGGTGCCGACCTTGCTGCGGCCGAAATCGAACAGCCGGCAGCCGCGCTCGCAGGCGCGGCGCATCACTTCCCAGTACATGAAATCGTTGGCCGCCAGATCGCGCGCCTCGTGCGTGCCGCCGCCGTAATAGGGCAGCACCTCGTCGCGGAAATAGAAATTCATCACGCGAGCTGACCGGCTGCGTCCGCTGTCGAGCACCGTGACGATCGTCGCAGTCATCGCCGAACTCCCGCTTCAGCACTCGGAAATAGCGGCGCGGAAAACACCGGCGTGCCGAGATTGCGCACGCTCTCGGCATAGATGCGATGCAGCCGCCCGGCGTCCGCGTCGATCTCGCGATCGTCAGGCCGTGCTCGATGCCCTTGCGCACCATCGCGCGCTGCTTGCGCGGGATCGCCTTCATGTTGGCCTCGACCTCGCGGGATCAGGCTTTGCGGAACGTGACGTAGAGGTCGGGCTTCTCGACCAGCCCGTCGATAGCGACCGGCTGAGCTGGTCCGCGATACTCGAGATGCCCGACATCGAGCTCGGTCGCGCGAGCGGCGCGCGCCGCCGCGTCGCAGCGCCTCCAGCGCCGCATCGGTCTCGGCGGCGGCGGGTCCGCCATAGACGCAGAACGGCGTCGATATCAGCGAGTTGCCGAACAGCAGGCTCTTGACATGGGCCAGCGGCAACACGCCGGCGATGCGCCGTCGCGCTCGGCATAGAGATAATGCGTCCGATGGCCGAAGCGCGCTCGATGACGCGCTTCCAGCCGGCGCGATGAAAGAAGGTGGCGTCCGGGCATGCGCGCACGAATGCGTCCCAGGCAGCGACGCGGCGTCCTCGAGCTCGAGCGATCGCCCAGACGCGGTCCGCGCACGGGCGACATCATGCCCGTCGGCACTGAGGATCTCGGCGAAAGCCTCGTCCATGCGGCCCCAGGCGAAATCGTCGCAGCAGGCGGTCGAGCCGCGCCTCCATGCGCGGCAGGTTGATGTAATGGCGCAGCCGCGGTTTCAGCGGGCGTCCGGCCATCCGCGGCTGGTCGGGATCGATCTCCCAGGGATGGAAATAGAAGATGCCGGGCTTGGCCTCGCTCGCGCAGTTCACCCGGCGCAGCGCCCAGCGCGAGAGCGGCGTAGGGCAACAGGCGGAAATAGCCGCCGCCGGAGCACGGCAAGTTGCGGCCCAAGAGCGAGACGTGGTCATCGGAATTTCGACCAGCCCGCTGCGTGCCGGCGCGATAGCGGAACGCGCGGCGCCTCGGGCATGCCGTAGAGATCGTGCACGATCGGGATAGACGCTGGAGCTGTAGCGGTAGCCCTCCTCCGCCAGCACGTCGAATGCCCACAGGTTGCGCGCCGCGATCGAGAAGGTCGCGGCGCGATAGCCGCTGCACCGCCACCCCGCCGATATCCTCCAGCATGGCCTTGGTGCGCCGCACGTCGGCGCGGAACTCCTCGGGCCTCTGCTCGGCGCGGTGATGGGCCTAGCCGTGGCTTGCCAGCTCGTGGCCCTCGGCGACGATGCGGCGGACGATCTGCGGATGGCGCTCGGCGATCCAGCCGAGGGTGAAGAAGGTCGCCTTGCACGCCGTGATCGGCGAAGAGCTCCAGCACCTGCTCGGTGTTGCGCTCGACCCGGCAGGGAAAGTCCGCCCAATCCGCGCGGCCGACCTGGCCGGCGAAGGCCTGGACCTGGAAATAATCCTCGACGTCGACGGTCATCGCGTTGCGGATTGGGGGTCCTCCGTGAGAGTGAATTTGTGTTTTGTTCCCACTCTGACGGACCACCCCCCCTTCTGATCAAGAGGAACCTGCAAAACGCTGCCAAGTGTCAAGCTCGAGAACCCGAATTTGCCCGGTTTTGGGACGGTGCCGCTTTGTTCGGCGCTTTTTTGACGACCACTGGGCCCGAACCGCGTGCTGTTCGGTCAATCCGGAGTGAACTTGTCAGCGTGGCGAATCGTCAAGCTTTCGCGAGCCCCTCCTAATCTGGCGTTTCTGCGAGACTTGCACGATCCGCATATCGGGCAGGCCGGTTTCCTCGTGTCAAAGAACACACGCCGCGCGCCGCCTTTCGGCCTGAGAAACGCGTGGGCCTGATTCTCATACCGAATTGACAAGGATGATCCGCACGATCCCGACATACATAGTTTACGACAAGATCGCCGGACTCTTCCGAGCGTCTCCGGAAGAGTGAAATAGAGACGAGCTTGGAATCCAGCCTTGGGGCGGCGTCATCGCGCCGCGCAGCCGCCCAGGTTCGCCAGGTGGTGCACGCCCAGACGCTCGGCGACTTCCCGCAACCGGGCTCGGCTGGCGGCGAAGAAACGGCCCAGCAACCGGCCTGCGGCCAGCTTCCGCAACCGCGCCTGCCAGTTCTCGGCGTTGCTGCCCAGCCGCTCGAAGACCCCGGCCAGCTCACCGGAGATCACGGCTTTGCCCGCGCGGAACAACCGCCCGGTGTATTCCACCAGCAGCACGTAATTGCCCAGCGTGAACCCTTCGAGCATCCCTTCGCGTGACGAATTCAGCCGCCGTCGATCCTCGATCGGGCAGAGCCACAGCCCCTCTTCCAGACCCGCCGCCGCAGTCGAGCCCGCGACGCTGCCTGCTTGGGCGGCCTGCATGTCCTCGGCTCGCCCCTGCTCCTTGACATGCTCGACCCGTTGCTTGATCGAGGTATGTGCGGCTGGCCTCGGGAACCTCCGCGATTCCGACGGCAACGGGGTTCAAATCAATGTAAGCACAGGTCGCCAGCAACGACTCCTCATCAAGGATCGCCACGCTCTTGAACCGGCCCTCGAAGAACGCGCCGCGGGTCTGCTCCTCGCGGTTGGCCAGCCGTCAGAGCGGCTCCTTCAAGCACTTCATGAACCAGCTCAGGCTTTGCAACCGCTCGCGCGCAGTCGCGACCCACCTGGCGTCCTTCAGCCGTGCCTGGACCCACCCACTCCTCCGAGACCGGGGCCACCTGTCGCGCCTTGTCGCGTGGCGGAAAGAGGCGTCCCCAGCGTCGCACGACGTCCTCATCCGACCAGCCCCGGGCCACCTCCGGATCCAGCCGCACCAGCAGGTGCAAATGGTTGTCCAGGATCGCAAACCCCGCGACGGCCACCGAAATAGGTTGCGGCTCGAAAGAACCTCGAATCTGGGCTGAGCCGATCGCCCTTTTCATGCTTACGCGCCTTGCTCCCAATCAATTCTGGTCGCAAGGGCCTTGACCACGAGGTTTCCAGGTCTTAGCCTAACAAAGCTATGCGGGCGAGATGTTTTTGCTTCCCGCCTATCCGTGTCTTGCATCGCGACAACTTGCCGGCTTCGTTTCGGAATGCTGGCTGCGAAACGGACGACCAGGAAGATCCCCGCCGCCCCGGCGTCAGGTGCGAGCTGGCTGATGCTTTGATTTGTCATCTTGTGTCCGTGGAGCCTAATTGTTTCGGTTCGCGTTGCTTTCGGTGAAGATTACGGGTAGGTTTGCTTCAATCTATTCTTGAGTAATTATCGGAGAATCAGGTCATGAGAAAGATCAAGAGTTCGTTGAGGCCTCGCGGCTTTACGCTGATCGAGCTGCTGGTCGTCATCGCCATCATCGCTGTCCTGATCTCCCTTCTCTTGCCCGCGGTGCAATCGGCCCGTGAGGCGGCCCGCCGGGTCCAGTGCATCAACAACCTCAAGCAGATCGGCCTGGCCTTTGCCAACTACGAAAGCGCCAACGGGGTCTTCCCCTTGGGGGCCATGACGGGCGTGACCACCGCGGCGAACTCGAGGTGGGGCACACAGCTCAACAACAACGGGGTGAGCTGGGTCGCGCTGACCCTGCCTTACCTGGAGCAGAACACCATCTTCAACTCGATCAACTTCCAGGTTCACATCACCGACGGCCTGGCTCAGCCTGACTTCGCCACGGCCTGGTACACGAAGATCAGCGTGTTGCAATGCCCCTCGGACGGCGACCAGGACGGCTTCCGGGCGGATGGGAACAGCGGTGGCGGCGGCCTGGGCCAGTACGCCGTCACCTCGGCCCCGCTCCCCCCGGGCGGCGGGACTCGCATGGTGCCGGTGACGAATTATCTCGCCAGCTTCGGCGACAACTATTGCATCGGGGCGCTGACGCAACGGCGTGTTCTTCCCGACGGAGACGCCCCTACACCTCTGGCCGCCCGTCCCCGGACAGCCGCGCATCGGCTGGCCCGGCTACCAGGGCACGTACGCCGACATCAACGCGAACCTCCCTCCGGCTACGGGGGCGACCCCTGGCTCCCTCCGCGGGATGTTCGACTGCACGACGAATCAGTCCGTGAGGATGGCCAGCATCACCGACGGGACGAGCAACACGATCGCGGCCGGCGAAAGCCTTCCCGCCCAGCGGCCGACAACAACGTCTGGCAGTACAGCGCCAATGCCAACGGCACCACCGTGCCGATCAACTACCCGACCCCTCAGAATTGTGACACCTGCGCCGGCGGCTTCGGGACGCCCAACTGGGCGTCCCGGTGCTCCTACGCCAACACGGGCTTCAAGAGCCATCACCCCGGCGGCGCGAACTTCCTCTTCGTCGACGGGTCGGTCCACTTCCTCAAGCAGTCGATTGCCATGACGACCTACTGTGCCCTCGGCAGCCGCAACGGGGGTGAGGTCATCAGCGCCGACGCGTATTGACGGAAGCGGCCGAGCGGCCGCACCCAGCCGGGCGACCGCGATGGCCGACTTTGCCTGAAGTGCCCGCGGCGCCCGGACTCTTCCAAGGGTCCGGGCGCCGCGATCGTCTCGGTTCCCGATGCCGGCAAAGCGTCCCAGGAGCCCACCCTCATGCTCTCGCCAGCGCACTCACTCGCGGTGTCTTTGCTGTCCTCGCGGCGTCCGGGGCCCTCGTCATGACCTCGTGCGGCGGCACCGACGATGGGTTCGGCAGGCGTTCCCCGTCTCCGGCACAGTGACCTACAACGGCAATCCCCTCGAGAAGGGGGCCATCAGCTTCGTCCCCGACGACCCCAAAGGCGTCGGAGCCACCGGGGCTATCGAGAATGGCTCCTACACAATGTCGACAGGCGGGAACAGCGACGGTGCCCGGGCGGGTAAGTACAAGGTCACCATCACGGCGAAGGAGGACTCTTCCGCCAAGGCCAAGGCAGACTTCGAGAAGGCCAGGGCGGCCCTCCGAAGGGGTCCGGGACCGAAAACCTCGGTTACGTACCGAAGCAATTCGTGATCAAGGCGGAGGCGGAGGCCAAGAGCCTGATCCCCGCCGGCTACGGCGATGTTCGCACAACGACCCTCACGGCCGAGGTCAAGGAACAATCCAACACGATCGACTTCAAGCTCTCCGACGCCGACGCGCCCCCAGAGCCAAAGCGCCGGCGAAAGGCCGAGGCCGCAAAGGACGGTAGTCTTCGCCGGGTTCAGAATACAGGGCCAAAACCTCGCTGGTTTTAGGGTTTAGAGTTCGCAGCGATGTCGTCATATGCTGGATTCAACTTGATCTAATGTGATTCGGAACGATTCCATCCCGGCTCATCCATCCCGACTCAAGGCTCGGACTTGGCCTGCAACTGATAGAAGTTGGCGAGCCCGTGGCTTCCCTTCTTCTCGTAATAGTCGGCGAGCAGGCGGTTGGTCTTCGTGTGTCGAGGCTGATCGCGGAGGATCTTCTCGGTCCAGCGCAAGCCCTCCTCGGGATGCCCATGCTCGAAGAGCCAGCGGGCGGCATCATACTGGTGATCCAGATCGCCCGGGGCTATCAACATCTCATTCAAGAGCTTCTGGATGTGTTCGCGTTCGTCGCGAAGCCGGGCGGACGTGTCCTGCTCGGCCTTGGCAAGGGCGGTGCGCCCCAGGCGGGTGAGCACCAGGCTCCGTTGGTAATGAACCTCCGGCTCGCCGGCATCAATGCTCATGGCCTGGTCGAAGAAGGTCAAACCCGATTCGAGCCGGCCGCGGCCGACTTCAAGCTTCCCGCGCTCCATCAGGGGTCGGACATTGCGCGGGTCCAGTTTCACGGCTCGCTCAAAGTTGCGGATGGCACCTTCCTCGTCGCCGCGTTCCATGGCGATGACCCCCAGGCCGTGATAGGCGGGTGAGGTGTCAGGCTTGAGTTCCAGGACAACGGCGTATTCCCGCGCCGCCTCATCGAGACGATGGTTCTGAAGGTATACCTCCGCAAGAGCGAGGTGGGCCTGATCGGACTTGGGATCGAGCTGCAAGACCCGCTGAAGAATGTCGATCAAGACGGGCGACTCGGCTTTCACTTTGTGGGCCAGCTCAAGCTTCCAGAGATGGGGTTTCGCGTCGCCAGGCGCGTCATGTATCCACTTCTCGATGACACTCTCGGCCCGGGCAAGCTGAAACGTCTCGAGGTAACACTTCGCCAGTGCCTCGTCTGCCTCCGGATCCGGCTTCGACGAAGAGAGCAAGAGCCGTCGCAATACCGGCTCGGCTTCGTGGTGCCTTCCCAGGCGGGACCAAACGATTGCCTTTTGACGCTCGATCTCCTCTGGCGGATATCCCTGGGACCGAGCTCGCTCAAGCGCCATGAATCCTTGGTCAGTTCTGTTGACGGCGAACATTTCCTTGGCGGTCAGGAACAAGGCCTCGGCCGAGCTGGGCCTCGCCTTGAGCCAGCGCTCCAGCGGCTGATAGGCGTCCTCGAACTTCCGGTCAGCAACGAGTCGCCGCGCCTCCCGCGCGTCCGCCTGGACTGCCAGCTCGTCACGGACCTTGACAATGGCGCCGGCCATCGCGATCCCGAGCAGGACGAGGACCAATTCCGAGACCAGAACCCATCGTCCTCTCAATGCCCTTCTACGAGGTATCATCGGTGCCAATGCCACCAAGTTTGGCCGCCTGCCTCGCCTCGCACATCAAGCCGGTGATGAGACTCCAAGGGAGGAGAAACAGG
>CAVTDT010000008.1:0-10086 GCA_963733525.1 uncultured Alphaproteobacteria bacterium | reverse complement strand
TTCGCCGCCGAGGCCCGATGCTGCTAAGTTGGGTCCGACCGGAGAGCATGACATGGCAGGTTTCGACTGGCACAGGGACCCGATCACGTGGCGGACGCCGATCACCGAGACCTATCGCCACACGGCGCGGGTGCGGCGCTTCTTCAAGGCGGAGTGCGGTCCCCACTTCAAGTTCGATCGCCCCTTCATGGCCTGGATCAAGGCGGCGCGGGGCAGGACCATGGGCGATGCGGCGGAGGAGTGGCTGCGGCGCCAGGCGCGGAAGCGGACATCTCCGAGCTAGAGGAATCCTGGTGACCCCGTGGACGGAGATCGCGTCGGTGGTGGTGCTCGGCGTCGGCGCCAACACGGAGAACCTGCCGGTGGGCCTCTCCTACGGGCTGCGCCATCGGCGGATCGGGCTCGCGCGCAATCTGCTGATCGCCGCCTTGACCACGGCGGCGACGCTGCTGCCGCTGATCGCCGGCCGCGACCTGCGCGCCCTGGCCTTGACCTCGGCGCCCGACGTCATCGGCGGGCTGCTGCTGGTGGGGCTGGGACTTTTCTACGTCTGGCAGGATCGGCGCCGCCCCCTCCGCGCCGCCGAGGCGGCGGCACCCGCGAACGCCCGCGCGGACTTCATCGGCCTGCGCGAGACCGTCGTGCTGGCGGCGGGTCTCTCGCTCAACAACATCGGCTTGGGATTTGCCGGCGGCATCGCCGAACTGGCGGCGGCGCCGGTCGCGCTCTCGGTCGCGGGATTTAGCGTCGCGCTGCTCTGGCTCGGCGAATGGCTGAGCGGCCGAAGCGCGCGCACGCCCGGCGGCCTCGCCTGGCTGCCGCTTGATGGCAACCTGCTGCTGGTCGCCGTCGGCGGCGTGCTGGTGATCCTGGGAGCGTGAGCGGCGCGCCGCCGCCTCACTCCGGCGCGCCGCGGCCTGAGGCGACGCGGGCCACGCCGCGCATCAGGGAGCGGAACGCTTCGTCGTAGTTGACGCCGCTGATGCCCCAGGCGTAGTCGGCGCCGCGCCAGCGATCCGCCACGATCCCACCCAGCCGGGCTTTGCCTCGTCGAAAAGAGCGCGCCGGCCATCAGCGCCTGGCCGTCCTCGACGACGCCCGGATTCGGAAACCCGTCCGCCGCCACGCCCAGGCGGCAAGCTCCGCCTCGCTCGGCACGCGGAGCGGCAGGCCGTACTGCGTCGCCGCCGTCGCGAGCCAGCCGCGCTGCGCCTCGCCGGCCTTCACCTCGGCGCTCAGCAGATGTCCCGGCGACATCCCGGACCGCGACACCGGCATCACCTCGGGCCGCGGGCCGTGCCAGGGCGGCACGCCCAGCGTCGCCAGCGCGGCGTCGATCTTCCCCTGATCGAAGCGCACGACCAGGTCGAGGGGGCTGGGGCCCGGCGCCCTGGTCGTCGTGCACCGGCCCCATGCGCACCAGGAAATCGGACTAGTCGAGGAGGCGACGAGATCTGCCGCATGGGCCGCCAGATCCTTGACGCGGGGATCATGCTCCAGCGCGGCTCGCCGGAGACGGCGCACCAGCACCTCGGGCAGGCAATGGGCGAAGCCCATCAGCCGCGTCGCCTCCACCTCGTAGCCGGCGACGACGTCGAAAGCCTGGTAGGGATCGCCGCGGTCGAGCAGCTCCTCGATCGGCTTGGTGTCAGGCGCGCTGAACGCCGCCGCGGGAGCGACGCGGGCGAGCGCCAGAGCGGCGAGCAGCAGGACCGTCAGAGGCTGCCTCAAGCGACACCCCATAACCGCCAAATCGACGATGGATGGTTATAGCGGGATTTGCACAAGCGGCAGAAGCGATTTTTTTGGCGGGGCGGCAGCGGCGGTGGTGCGTCCTTCGACTGCGCTTCGCTCCGCTCAGCGACTGTGTTGCGGGTCAAGCGGATTGCCATGGTTTTTGGTCTCTGAGGATGGCGTTGAGGATGGTGAGGAGCTTGCGCATGCAGGCGACCATGACGACCATCTTGGGCTTGCCGTTGGCGAGGAGGCGGTGGCGGAAGGCGCGGATGGTCGGATTGTGCTGCACCGCCGACATAGTGGCGACGAAGAGGGCGGCGCGGACCTGGCCGGCCGCCGGCGATGAAGGACTTGCCCTGCCATCGTCCCGACTGGCGGGTGAAGGGCGCGACGCCGACCAGGGCGGCGATCTTGCGGCGATCGAGGGTGCCGAGCTCGGGAAGCTCGGCGATCAGCGTGCGGGCGGTGATGTCGCCGATGCTGGGCGTGGAGGCGAGAAGATCCTCCTTCTCGCGCCAGGCCGGCGAGCCGCGCACGGTGTCGTCGATGTCCCGATCGAGCGTCGTAAGCTCCTTCTCGAGCATCCGCACGACGCGCTCGCAGCTCTTCTTGAGCCGCTTGGGCAGCCGTCTCGCGCGCTGGCGCTCGGCGACCATCATGGCGATGATCTGCCGCCGGCGCGTCACCAGGTCGGCCAACGCCTGCGTCGCCTCGTCCGGCAGCGGCCGCGGCTCGGGGCGCGTCGCCTCGGCAAACCGGGCGATCACCTCGGCATCGACCGCGTCGGTCTTGGCGCGCCGGCCGAGCGCCTGGGCGTAGTGCCGCACCTGCGCCGGGTTCACCACCACGATCGGCAGCCCCGCGCCGCCGATCGCCGCCGCCACAGTGATCTCGAAGCCGCCTGTCGCCTCCACCGCCACCAGATGCGGCGCCAGCGGCTGCAGCCGCGCGACGAGAGCCGCCAAGCCTTCGCCGTCGCGCGCGACGGCGAAGGCTTCCCCCGTTGGCCGCACGTGCACGTCCAACCGGTCCTTCGATACATCGATGCCAACATAGATCGCGTCCATCATGCACCCGCCTTGCCTAACCGGGCTCGCGCTGCGGCCCACACGACTGTCCGGGTTCGATGGATCGGCAATGGGAGAGCCGCGCTGAGCGACGGGCTTCCGGGCCCTAGGATGAGCCGGTCTCCCCACTGCCACCGCACCGGCCAGCTTACCCGATGCCGATAATGTCCGACTTACAAGGATGAGGAGAGGTTTGTCACGGCGAAAATCTCCTCATCCTGAGCGGAGCGCGAAGCGCGTAGTCGAAGGACGCACCGCGTTCAGCCGAGGCGCGCCACCGGCTTATTCCAGTGGCCCTCGACCGATTGATAGCCGCTGCTGGTCTGCTCCCAATGGCCGGGCGCCCAGACCGCGGTCTGGTTGGGGCGCTGCTCGTAGTGGCCGGGAAGCCAGGTCCAGTCGCTGCCGGTCCAGGCCCAATGGCCGGGCTGCCAGTAGACCGCCTGGCTCGGCGGCGGCGGCGCGCTCTCGGGCCGCGGCGGCGGCGGCGGATTGGGCGCGTAGTCGACGTGCTGGGTATTCGTCGAATGGCCGTTCTTCTGGCTGTAGGGATCGGGAACGCAGGCCGCGAGCGACGCGGCGACGACCGCCACGCCGAGGATGGTGGTGGATGTCCGGATGATCGTCTTCATGATGAGCCTCTCTTCCTCGCCTTATAATTGCCGGCGCGCGAGGAACGTTCGCCTGTATCCGGTGTGGCATTCTGGGACAAGGCGGGGAGAGCCGATAGAATCGGAAAAACTCAGGGGGGTGAGGCGTGTGCCGCTGGATCGGCTGATGTGCGTCCTTCGACGCGCTTCGCTTGCTCAGGATGAGGCGCATTGAGAATGCCATGAAGAATACCTCCTCATCCTGAGCAAGCGAGCGGAGCGAGCGCGTCGAAGGACGCAACGCCGCTTCTGCAAGCCGCACATCGCCCGCGACAGCGCTGGCCCGCCGGGAGTATGAGAGCGTTGCAAGCCTCCCCATCCGATCGCGGTGCGGCGATGGGGGAACGGGCCGGCGAAAGGGGAGGGGGGATCCATGGGACTCGAGCGGCTCCGGAATTTCGTCCGCGCCTTCACCGGTCTCGTCGAGGAGGGAGTTGCCGAGGAGGCGCTGCTCGCGCGCGGCCGGCGGCTGCTGGGCGAGCTGGTGGCGGCCGACGACTGGCTGCCGGACGCCTTCGCCCGCCACGATCCCGAGCGCTATCAGCAGTATCTCCTCCATTGCGACCCGGCCGAGCGCTTCTCGGTGGTGAGCTTCGTCTGGGGGCCGGGACAGCGCACGCCCGTCCACGATCACACGGTCTGGGGCCTCATCGGCATGCTGCGCGGCGAGGAGAGATCGCGCCGCTTCGACCGGCGCGAGCCCGGCGCCCCGCTCGCGCCCGGCGACGAGACGGTGCTGCGCCCGGCATGGTCGAGGCGGTGTCGCCCGATATCGGCGACATTCATCTGGTGGCGAACGGCTCGCCGATCGCCCGTCGATCAGCATCCATGTCTACGGCGCCAACATCGGCGCGGTGCGGCGCCACGTCTTCGATCCCACGACGGGTGCGGAGAAGAGTTTCGTCTCCGGCTACAGCAGCGCCCTGATGCCGAACCTGTGGGACCGCTCCGAGGAAGCGCGGCGCGGGATCTGAGGCGGGCAGCGGTGCGTCCTTCGACTGGCGCTAACGCGCCGGCTCAGGATGAGGCGATTTTCTTGGTGCCACCAACAATGCCCCTCATCCTTGTAAGTTGGCATCAGCCGCATCGAGTAAGCTTGCCGGTGCGGTGGCGATGGGGAGGCCGGCTCATCCTAGGGCTCTGAAGCCCGTAGCTCAGCGTGGTACCCCCATTGCCGATCCATCGAACCCGGACAGTCGTGTGGGCCGCAACGCGAGCCCGGTTGAGCAAGGACGGGTGATGATGGACACAAGCTATGTCGGCATTGACGTGTCGAAGGATCGGCTGGACGTGTACGTGCGGCCGGCGGGGGAAGCCTTCAGCGTGCCGCGCGACGGCGACGGCTTGGCGGAACTAGTGGCGCGGCTGACGCCGCTGGCACCGCGTCTGGTGGCGGTGGAAGCGACCGGCGGCTTCGAGATGACGGCGGCGGCGGCGATCGGTGGTGCCGGTCTGCCGCTGGTGGTGGTCAATCCCGCCCAGGTGCGCCACTACGCCCAGGCGCTCGGCCGGCGCGCCAAGACCGACCGGATCGACGCCGAGGTGATCGCGCGCTTTGCCGAGGCCACGCGTCCGGAGCCGCGCCCCCTGCCGGACGAGGCGACGCAGGCACTGGCCGATCTGGTGACGCGCCGACGGCAGATCATTGCCATGATGGTCGCCGAGCGCCAGCGCGCGGCGCGCCTGCCCAAGCGGCTCAAGCGCAGCTGCGAGCGGGTGGTCCGGGTGCTCGAGAAGGAACTCGCCGCCCTCGACGAGGACATCGATACCACCGTGCGCGGCTCGCCGGCCTGGCGCGAGAAGGAGAATCTGCTCGCCTCCGTCACCGGCGTCGGCGACATCACCGCGCGTGCCCTCATCGCCGAGTTGCCTGAGCTCGGCACCCTCGACCGCCGCAAGATCGCAGCCCTCGTCGGCGTGGCCCCCTTCACCCGCCAGTCCGGCCGTTGGCAAGGCAAGTCCTTCATCGCCGGCGGCCGCGCCAGCGTCCGCGCCGCTCTCTTCCCCGCTACCATGGCCGCGGTGCGTCACAACCCCACCATCCGAGCTTTCCGCCAACGCCTCCTCGCCAACGGCAAGCCCAAGATGGTCGCCATGGTCGCTTGCATGCGCAAGCTCCTCACCATCCTCAACGCCATCCTCAGAGACCAAAAACCATGGCAACCCGCTTGACCCGCAACACAGTCGCTGAGCCGATCGCATAGCGATCGAGTCGAAGGACGCACCGCTGCCCGCGCCATCACTTCGCCCGCGCCAGCGCCATCCAGACCCCGCCGCCGATCAGCAGCCCGCCGCTCGCCCGCGTCAGCAGCCGGAGGCGCCGGCGCGAGAGCGCCGTTCCCGCGCGCGAGGCCATGAGCGCATAGGCGCTGTCGGTGACCGCCGCCACCGCCATCGCCGTCGCGCCCATGATCAGCACCTGGAGCGTGAAGCTCCGCCCGGTGTCGATGAACTGCGGGAAGAAGGCGCCGAAGAAGAGGAGCGTCTTGGGATTGCTGAGCGACACCATGAGCGCCTGCAGGAAGAAGCCGCCGCGGGGCACGCGCGGCGCGGCATTCGCCGCGATCTCGCCCGAGGACAGCAGCAGCTTGACGCCGAGCCAGATCAGATAGGCCGCCCCCGCGAGCCGCAGCCAGAGGAACCACCCGCCCATCGCCGCGATCAGCGAGGCGAGCCCCAGCAGCACCACGCCCGCCGTCAGCGCCAACCCCATCTGCCCGCCCGCCACGTTCAAGAGCCCGGCGCGCCGCCCGTGGCGCAGGCTGTTGGCGAGGATCAGCGTCACCGACGGGCCGGGCACGATCATCACGACCGCGCAGGCGAGGAGGAAGGCGAGATAGACGGAGAGGGACATGGGGGTTCCGGCGGCTTGGGAGCGCACTCGTTGTGCTGTCTTGGCTGGGCGTGGGCCGCCTTCATCCGCACCCAATTGCCTGCGGATGAATATTGTAGGTCAAATCCGACGCACGCAGCTTGACACAACTCATTGGCGAGTGCACCTATGTACTGGACCCGAGCTTGGGCCCGCGAGCGCGACCGCGCTTAACGCGGCATGAAGCACCGTTAGAGGGCGGATGCAGAAATTCTTGGCTCAGCTGATTGGCCCAATAAGCGTCATCCTGCCCATCGTTCTTCTGGCCCTTAAATTCGCCTTGAAGCTTGCGGTTGATCAGCGGGTCTCAGTTGTGGCCTTCGTCCGATCAACTATTAGCGTACCCATCGACATCGTATTTCTCTCATTGTCATTTTTCGTAGCGTTCGCAATTTCGCCGGCGGCGGCTAATGTCTCTTTCTCATTCGGGCAAGCTATCTCCGTCGTTGTGGTTCTCGTAATTTTGTCAGTTTGCACGATCGCGTCCTCGAGACGGTCAGACCATTGCCTCGATAGTGCGCGATTTATTCGGTGCATTCTGGCTGCACTCTTGTCGTATACCCGCTCTAACCATCACCAAAAAAAGATGTCTCAGCTGTATAGACGCCCTAAGCGCAAAAGCTTTTGATGCGATTCTGTATCTACTTCGATCGAGATTGGTGATCGCCGATCTGTCGTTCCACAATCCGAATGTCTTCTATGAACTCGCACTACGTCATGCCATGCGGCTGCCTATCGTTCAGATTATCCGATCCGCAGACCGCATCCCGTTTGACGTTCACCAGATGCGAACGATCGTGATCGATAACAGCGATATCTACTCCCTTGTTCCCAGGATCGAGACATATCGCTCCGAAATCGCGACTTAAGTGAGGAGCGCATTGGAGGCCAAGGCAGACGTGGACACTCCGATTTCGATTTACTTCCCTTCCTTCAAGGCGAGCGCATGAGTTGCCGAGGCAGTGGTAAAGCTCGGAACCGCAGAAAAACGGGCCGTTTGCTTGATCAGGGAAATGCACCATGAAACTAAGTCGGGCTGATCGGTTGATGCTTTGGTATCAGATGGAGATTTTGAAGCAAGTTCATCCCGATTCTGGAAAGCAGTGCGAAGAAAATCAGGAAGTTCTCGAACGTGGCTACGAGATTTTTTATGACGAGCTAGCACAGCATATCGACACTGACTCGCTCTCTCGCGAGGAGTGCAACGAAGTGATGGAAATACTCAACATGTATCGCGCGCTTGATGCGTCGCTGCGCGCACTCAAGAAGTCGCACGCCAACCCGTGGTCAAAATTTAACGGATTTGATGGAAACGATGAGACGGAACAATTCAGCTTCGCAACATTTCTCTTCGACAAGAAGGGCCTCTGGAAAGAGTTGGCGGATTGCCCGCGCAATTCACATTCGGCCACACTCGGAAAATACCGAGCAATGCTCGCAGCGTGGAGTGCCATGGAGAAAAGTCACAAGCTCACCGATGCTCAGATTGAGAAGATCGTAACCGCAATATAGGAACGGTCACCGTTTGCGCGATTGGCCGCGAAGGATTGAGCTAGGCGAATCAGTTGCAGAAGGATCGACCAGCTTTGCGGGTGTGAGTCTAATGGAACTTAGAAAGTGGGAGAAATCGCAGAGCCGACGTGCTCTCGGCTCGCCGCTGTAGCGATTCAGACTTAGAGAGGGGATCTATGCCGCCTGAACTGATGAAGCTGGCACCCGTGGAGTTGCGATCAGTCGGCCTCGACGAAAAGTGGCTGCAAGACCAGATAAAAGACGACCCCGCTCTTTTGGGTTTAGGTGACCTTGAGATAGCTGGCCGCGAACATCGGCAGCCGATCGGCGGGCGAATAGATTTCCTGCTGCGTGATGCTGAGGCCGAGACGTACTACGAGGTCGAGGTCATGCTCGGCACGCTGGATGAAAGTCACATTATCCGAACCATAGAATATTGGGATATTGAACGTCAAAGGCGGCCCCAGTTTGAACATCGAGCCGTGATCGTTGCCGAAAACATCACCTCTCGGTTCTTCAACGTCTTGCGTTTGCTTAATCGCGCGGTGCCTATGATCGCAGTCAAGCTGAGTGCCTTCCGTGTCGGTGATAATATTGTCCTCTACCCCGTAACCGTGTTGGACGTGGCGGAGGAGACCGCCGACCTCGACAGCGTTGACCAAGCAGAGCAGGCAGACCGGCCCTATTGGGAGAAGAAGTCGAATCCCGCGTCGCTGGCGGTTATGGACAAATTCGTTGCGGCGTTGCGGACCGAGAATATTGAACCCAGGCTCACCTATAATCGGCATCACGTGGCGATGGGGACCAGTGGCTATAACTTCTGTTGGTTTCACCCTCGGAAGTTAGCAGGACACTGTCACATCGAGGTTCGGGTGACGAGCGAGAACATCGCGACGTCACCTTAGCCTCGCTGCAGAATCAAGGGATAGATGCATCGCCGCGACGGACAGAAAACATAACCTTCGTGATCACTGATAAGAGGCTCGATGAACACGCGGTCCTGATGAAGAAGATGATAATGGAGGCTGAGACGGCATCGAAGTTGTAGCGAGCAGTTCGCTCGGATCACGGTAGAGACTTATCCACCTCCGACGTGATTGTTCTAGAGTAGTTTAGGGTTGCGGCAACAGTTTACGAAACAGATCGTCTTATGGCGTTTGTACCGTTTCTCGCGGCTTCAGGTCGCGGTAGCGTTACGCGAGCCGCGCTGTGGCCTCGCGGTGATGAGATTCCCGGCTATCCCTTATCTGAGGTGTTGCCGCCCAACCATTCGATGATCTGCATAGCATCTGTAACGGCTTCGCTCGCCAGTCCGCGCGTAAATGAAATTCCTTGTTCATAGTCTGCCCGATTACGAAGCGCCGCAGACGAGGCAGGCGATGGCTCCCTAGAATAACAGAATTGTGAGGGGTCAATGCACCTGCGAGACCTAGCTCCTCGGCTTGTCAAGATTACGGGACTTATAATTTTGGTCAGCGCGGTGACGCGTGTGCCGGGGGATTTCGTGTGGCTCCTGGGCGGCAAGGCCAACCTGAACGACTGGGCCGTCGCTTTGATGGTGTTCGCGCCCGCCGCGATTTCCGTGGGAGTGGGGCGCTTCTCTTCTTCTGCGTCGATCCCATCATCGATCGAGCGTTGTTTGCTGGGCCGCAAACCGGCTCGGCGCAGCCGGCGGATCTGCGGCCCTTCGAGGAGATCGCGTTCGCGGTGCTGGGCTCGACATCCTGTCGACCGGCCTTACCGAGGCCATCTAGTACCGGGGCGGTCGGATCTCTACTATCGGGCGTTCAAGGAATTGCCCTACGGCACGCCGACTTTCACACCATCGGATTTCGGCGGCTTCTGTGCCTCGACGCTGCGGTTCGTCATTGGCATCTCGCTTATGCTGGGCTCCCACAAGTTCGTCGCGCTACGTCGGTTCCTGACGTCGCTGAGACCGATGTCGGATGCAAGTTGACCGGTTGATGGAGTGAGACGAATTCGTGGAAACCGTCGCACAGATCATCGGCGCCATTCTCGTCGTCATCGTCTGCGCGATCGGATTTGTTCGGTCGCTTTGGCACTCGCCTGGCCGCAGGGGCGGCGGTGGCCATAACGAAGGAATTGCAGGTACGGATATGGCCGTCCCTCACAGATACGAGCCCTCCCACCACGGCATCGACTCCAGTGGCCATGGCGGCGGAGACTGCGGACGGCAGTCACGGCGGTTAGTCCTAACCCCGTGCTGCACTTGCGCTAATTCGGGCAC
>CAVTDT010000007.1:0-223803 GCA_963733525.1 uncultured Alphaproteobacteria bacterium | reverse complement strand
CCGGCGTTCCCGTCAGGATAAGGTCGCCGGGCAGCAGCGTCATGATATGGGAGAAGTAGCTGAGCATGACCTCCACCGGGAAGATCATATCGGCGGTGCTGGTCTGCTGCCGCGTCTTGCCGGAGACCTTGAGGCTGAGATCGAGGTTGTGGGGATCGAGATCGGTGACTAGCCACGGGCCCAGCGGGCAGAAGGTGTCGAAGGATTTGGCGACGCAGATGTTGAGGAAATTGCCGCCTTCGATCTGGATGTCCCGGGCGGTGACGTCATTGGCGCAGGTGTAGCCCAGCACGTGCTCGAGGGCGCGCTCCGGCGCCACGTTCCGCATCCGCTTCTTCACCACGACCGCGAGCTCCGCCTCGAACTCCAGGCGCTCGGTCTCGGCGGGATACTCGATGGGCTCGCCGGGACCGACGAGGCCGGTGGAGGGCTTCAGGAAGCAGGCCGAGACCTTGGGAATGGGGAGGTTCACCTCCTTGGCGTGGCCGTAGTAGTTGAGGCCGCCGCAGACGATCTTGCTGGGCTCGGCGGGGGCGAGGAGGCGGACATTGGCGAGGGGATGCGCGGCGCCGGTGACGGTGATGCCGTCATAGGGCGCGCCCGCGAGCACGCGCACGACGTCGCCTTCCACCACACCCCAGAGCGGGGCGTTGGCGGCGGATTCCCAGAAACGTACGATCTTCATGGCTCTTCCTCCGGATGTCTCGATTGAGCGTCAGCGCGCGGAATTGACGATGTTGATGGGCCGGCCGGCGATGAAGCCGACGACGTTGTCGATGCTCTGGCGGATCATGCGGAGCGAGGCGTCCGCCGTGTTCCAGCCGGTGGCGGGCGTCAGCACGACGTTCGGCAGCTGGCGCAGGGGATGGTCGGGCGGCAGCGGCTGACGCGCGAAGACATCGAGCCCGGCGCCGCGCAGGCGGCCGTCGGAAAGCGCGGCAATCAGCGCCGGCTCGTCCACCAGCTCGCCCCGCGCGGTGTTGATGAGGATGGCGCCCGGCTTCATCCGGGCGAATTGCTGCGCGCCCATGAACCCAACCAGCTCCGGGAAAAGGCGCACATGGAGCGAGAGGAAATCCGCCTGCGCGAGCACGTCGTCGAGGCTCATGGCGGTGGCGCCCACCGCCTGGGCGCGGGCGGGATCGTTGTTGCGCGACCAGGAGATGACGCGCATCCCCATGCCGGAAGCGAGCTTGGCGAGATCGCGGGCGATGGCGCTGAGGCCGACGATGCCGAGGGTCTTGCCGACGAGCTCGATGCCCTCGCGGGACCGCCAGGCGCCGGCGCGGATATCACGGTCCTGGGCGGAGACGTGGCGCGCCACGTCGAACATCAGCGCCATGGCGTGCTCGGCCACCGCCTGATTGCCGCTGCCGACCACATTGGCAACCGCGATGCCATGCCGCGTCGCCTCGGCGACGTCCACGTCCTCGACGCCGGTGCCGGAGATGCAGATCATCCGCAGCTTCGGGCATTCGCGGATGACGCCGGCGGGAAAGCGCGTGAAGGCCGGGCGGAAGGAGAGCACGATCTCGGCGTCCCCAATCCGCGCGATCAGGTCGCTCTCTCCCGCGATGGGACTGCCGTGCAGCGTCACCGTCGCGACCGCGCGCAGCCGCTCGGTCTCCTTGGAGCGCTCGAAGGAGCCGGAGGTGTCGTCGGGAATGACCACCTTCATCGGTGGACGCTCAGCGGTTGGTCTTGCGGGCGTCCTTGCGGAGCGGGCTCGCCACGATCGGGTTCCGGAGCGTGCCGATCCCCTCGATGGTGATCTCGCAGGTCTCGCCGATCTCCATCCGGCCGATGCCCGCCGGCGTGCCCGTGAGCACGAGATCGCCGGGATGCAGGGTCATGATATGGGAGAAGTAGCTCAGCATGACCGGCACCGGAAAGATCATGTCGTCGGTATTGGTCTGCTGGCGCACCTTGCCGCTGACCGTCAGCGTCATGTCGATGGCGCTGGGATCGAGCTTGGTCTCCACCCAGGGACCCACCGGGCAGAAGGTGTCGAAGGATTTCGAGACCACGAGGTTGTGCTTGGCGGCGTGGGTGATGTCGCGGGCGGTGACGTCGTTGCTGCAGGTGTAGCCGAGGAGATGATCGTAGACTTCCGCCGGCGGCGTGTTGCGCATGGTCTTGGCGACGACGACCGCGAGCTCCAGCTCGAACTCCAGCCGCTCGGTCTCCGGCGGATAGACGATCGCCTCCTCATGGGCGAGGAGCGAGCTCGGCGGCTTCAGGAAGCAGACGGAGACATCGGGGATCGGCTGATTGGTCTCGATCGCATGGCCTTTGTAGTTGAGGCCGCCGCAGACGATCTTGGTGGGCTCGCAGGGCGGGAGGTAGCGGATGCCGGCGAGCGGCAGCACGCTCTGGGTGAGCTTCACCCCCGCGTAGGGCTGGCCCTCGATCTGGCGCACCGTGTCGCCCTCGATCACGCCCCAGCGCGGCGCTCCGGCGGCGGTATCCCAATAGCGCAACAGCCTCATGACTTTCCTCCCTGCGTTTATGATCGAGCGCGGCCGAGCGCCGCGGCATTGACGATGTCCCGGGGCTCGCCGGCGATGAAGCCGAGCACGTTGTCGACGGCGCGCCGGATGTTGCGCTGCGACGCCTCGACGGTGTTCCAGGCGGTCGACGGCGTCAGCACGACGTTGGGCGCGCCGAGCAGCGGGTGGCCCGCTGGCAGCGGCTGCTGCGCGAAGACGTCGAGGCCGGCGCCGCGCAGCCGGCCGCTCGCGAGCGCGGCCACCAGCGCGGTGTCGTCGATGAGCTCGCCGCGGGCGGTGTTGATGAGGATCGCGCCGGGCTTCATGCGCGCGAATTTCGCCGCGTCCATGAAGCCGTGAAGCTCCGGGAAGAGGCGGAGATGGAGCGAGAGGATGTCGGCCTGCGCCAGCACCTCCTCGAGAGACATCGCGACGGCGCCGACCGCGGCGGCGCGGGCGGGGTCGTTGTCGCGCGACCACGAGACGACGCGCATGCCGATCGCGGCGGCGAGCGGCGCCAGCTCGCGGGCGATGGTGCTCAGACCGATGATGCCAAGGGTCTTGCCGCCGAGCTCGACGCCCGGGCGCGACTGCCAGGTGCCGCCGCGGATCGCCCGGTCCTGGGCCGAGAGCTGGCGTGCCACGTCGAACATCAGCGCCAGGCAATGCTCGACGATGGCGCGCTTGCCGTGGCTCGCGACATTGCCGACGGCGATGCCGCGGCCGGTGGCGTGGGCGACGTCGACATCCTCGACGCCGGCGCCGGCGATGCAGAGGAAGCGGAGCCGGTCGGCGGCGCTGATGACGGGGGCGGGGAAGCGGGTGAAGGCCGGGCGGAACGACAGCACGATCTCGGCATCGCCGATGCGCTTGATCAGATCCGCCTCGCCGGAGAGCCGGCTGCCGTGGATCTCGACAGTGGCGACCTCGCGCAGCCGGTCGATCTCGGGCGAGGCGGCGAAGCTGCCGACGATGTCGTCGGGGATGACGAGTTTGACCGTATTGGCCAAAGCCTTGGACATGTGGCGTCCGTCTGCGTGCGCGCGCCGGAAGGCGATCAGGCCACGAGAATTAGCAGAAAAATCTCAAGACGAGAACGAATTTCTGTGGATTTCACGAAATCTCGATAATCCGGTTGATCGCTGATGGCGCCTGGCTTAGGATTCCCGAGTGATGCGCGATTCGGATGGCCCCTAGCGCCCATGAAGCCGCTCGACGCCCTCGTTCTCGAAGGACCCGGCCAGAAGCGGACCCTGGTCTCCGCCGCTTATGACAAGGTGCGCCGCGACATCGTCCGCGGCGTGCTGAAGCCGGGGGAGCGTCTGCGCTTCACTCACCTCGCCGATACCTATGGATTTAGCGCCAGCACCTTGCGCGAGGCGCTGTCGCGCCTGGTGGGCGACGGACTCGCGGTATTCGAGGACCAGCGCGGCTTCGCGGTCTCGACGGTATCGCCCGACCAGCTCACCGATCTCCTGCAGATGCGGCTGCTGCTGGAGGAGCGGGGGATCCGCCTCTCCATCGAGCGCGGCGGCGTCGACTGGGAAGTTGGCGTGATGTCCGCCTTCCATCGGCTCTCCAAGGCGCGCCGGCCCGACGATGGCGATCCGCGCCTCGATCGACGACGAATGGGAGCGCCAGCACGGCGAATTCCATCGCGCGCTGCTGGCGGCCTGCAGATCGCCGATCCTGCTGCAGTTCCGCGACAGCCTCTATCTGCAAGGCGACCGCTATCGCCGCCTCTATCACAGCTACGCCGCGAAGAAGCGCGACCATCTCGGCGAGCACCGCTCGCTGATGGAGGCCGCGCTCGCCCGCGATGCCGACGCGGCGATCCGCATGCTGCACGAGCACCTGGAAACCACCGTGAGAGACGTGCTTGCCTCTGAGTTCGTGAAAGCTGCCGAAGCGCCGACCTGAACAAGGCGCGGACTGGATATTTTGGGGAGGATCCCATGCCTCTGGCTACGAGCACGGGGACGAGCAGCCCCGCGACGTCGCCTCCCGGCCGCCGCCCGGCTTCGGCCATCCCGGTCGCCGAGGAGCCCGCCAAGCCGGCGCCCCGAAGCCTCGGGTCGAGGCTGCGCGCGATCGCGCTCCCCATGGGCTTCCTGCAGAGCGTCGGCTCGCTCCTGGTGGCGGCGCTCATCTGGGAGCTCGCCGCGCGATTCCTGATCGAGAGTCCACTGCTCTTCGCGCCGATCTCGTCGGTGTTCCTGCGCGCGGTCCAGCTCTGGCAGGCGGACGAGCTGCAGGAGCACATCTGGGTGAGCTTCGTCGAGTTCGCCGGCGGCTTTGCCCTCTCGGTCGTCGGCGGCATTCTTCTTCGGCGTGCTGATGGCGGGCTCGCGCTTCGCGCGCAATTTCTTCGAGCCCTGGGTCTCCATGCTCTACTCGACGCCGATCATCGCGCTCGGGCCGCTTTTCATCCTGTGGCTCGGAATCGGCGTCGCCTCGAAGATCGCCATCGTCTTCCTGACCGCGGTATTCCCGATCCTCATCAATACCGTGATCGGCCTCACCACCACCGAGCGGAACTGGGTCGAGGTGGCGCGCGCCTTCGGCGCCAGCCCGGCGCAGATCTACACCAAGATCCGCGTGCCCTCGGCGCTGCCTTTCATCATCGCGGGCCTGCGCATCGGCGTGGCGCGCGCGCTGGTGGGCGTCGTGGTGGCCGAGCTCTTCGGCGCCCGCGCGGGCCTCGGCTTCATGATCCTGACCTCGGCGCAGAACTTCGACACCGCGGCGCTCTTCGTCGGCGTGATCATTCTGGCATTTGCCGGCATCGCCGCCGTCGAGTTCCTGAAATGGATCGAGAAGCGCCTGGCGCCCTGGCGCTTCGAGGAGTCCGGCGAATGAGATCAGCGCCGCCGAAACTCGTCACCCGCGATCTCTGCAAATCCTATCGCAAGAACGATGTCGCTCTCGAGGTGCTGAGCAACGTCTCGATCGACGTGCGAGCGAGCGAGTTCGTCAGCATCGTCGGCGCCTCCGGCTGCGGCAAGACGACGTTCCTGCGCCTCCTCGACGGTCTGATCACGCCGACCGCCGGCAGCGTCACAATCGACGGAAAGCCGGTCACCAAGCCAGGTCCGGAAACCGCTTTCGTGTTCCAGCAGGATGGCCTGCTGCCGTGGCGGACGGTGCTGGAGAACACGGTGCTGGGTCCGGAGATCCAGGGCGGCAAGCGCAAGATATATCGCCAGGTCGCGAGCGACATGCTGAGCCTGGTGGGGCTCAAGGGCTTCGACGGCCATTTCCCGCACGAGCTCTCCGGCGGCATGCGCCAGCGCGTCAATATCGCCCGCGCGCTGACGGTAGGTGCTGATGTCCTGCTGATGGACGAGCCCTTCGCGGCGCTCGACGCGCAGACCCGCACGATCATGCAGACCGAGCTCCTGCGCATCTGGCGCGAGACGAAGAAAACCGTCCTCTTCGTCACTCATCAGATCGATGAGGCCGTCTATCTCTCCGATCGTGTGCTGGTCTTCACCGCGCGACCTGGCCGCCTCAAGGAGGAGGTGGTGATCGACCTGCCGCGGCCGCGCGATCTCGCCATCAAATGGGCGCCGGAGTTCGTGCGCTATACCAATCACATCTGGAGCTCGATCGAGGAGGAAGTCCGCGCCGGCATCGGCTTCGAGCTGAGGAGCCGCGCCGGGGCGCGTCAATAATCAAAACGGGGAGGAACGGGATGTCGGGCATGTGGAAGCGTTGGATCGTGCTGGGGGTTTGCGCACTGGCGCTGCTGGCGGGCACGCCGGGAAGCGCGGCGGCGGAGAGCAAGAAGGTCTCCGTCGGCGTGGTGGCGCCGATCGGTCTCTTCTGGCCGAACTTCGTGGCGCAGCGGCGCGGCTTCTTCGAGAAGGAGGGCGTGCAGACCGATCTGAACTTCGTCGGCGAGGTCGCGGCCGAGGTGCAGCAGGTCATCGGCGGCTCTCTCGACGTCGCCTACACTACCTGCGAGGTCGCGGTGCGCGCCGTCGAGAAAGGCGCCGACGTCCGCATCGTCGGAGAGACCGTGCGGGTCTATCCCTATTCCATCATGTCCGCGAAGGACGTCAAAACCGCGGCGGACATGAAGGGGAAGAAGATCATCCTCGCCGCCAAGAACGATCTCCTGAGCGCCAGCTGGCAGCACTGGGTGCGCGATCAGGGCGGCGATCCCAAGGATATCGACGAGGTCTACGATGGGGCCACGCCGAACCGCTATTCGGCGCTCGCGAACGGCGCGGTGTCGGCGGCGCTGGTATCGCAGCCCTTCGACTTTCGCGCCAAGTCCGAGGGCTATTTCGAGCTGATGAACTACTCGACCTATCTCAACGACTACGCTTTCGTCTGCGCCGCGGCGCGCGGCGACTGGGGCAAGCAGAATCCCGCAGCTCGCCAAGGCCTATTTCCGCGCCATGGCCAACGCGACGGCGTGGCTCTACGACCCCGCGAACAAGGAGGACGCCATCAACGTGCTGGCGGAGGTCTCCAAGCAGGATCGCGCCCTGATCACCAAGAGCTACGACTATTACTTCGGCCAGATCCATCCCTTCAGCAAGGGTCTGGCCGTCGAGCCCGGCGGCATGAAGAAGCTGCTGGATGCGCTCAAGGAGAGCCACGACATCAGTCCTGATCTGACCCTGGAGAAGGTCAGCGACACCAGCTATCTCCCGCATTGATCGCCGGCATTGAAGCCCATAACTCCGCGAGGAACACGCATGGAACGCCGCCGTCTCGGAAAGCTTGAAGTCTCCGCCCTCGGCCTCGGCTGCATGAGCATGACGCCGATCTATGGCGAGCCCGATCCCACCAGCGCCATCGAGACCATCCACCGCGCGCCCGAGCTGGGCGTCGACTTTCTCGACACCTCGGACGCCTATGCGAACGGCGCCAACGAAGAACTGGTCGGCCGCGCGCTCGCCGGGCGGCGCGAGAAATACGTGCTGGCGACCAAGTTCGGCAATCTCCGCCGTCCCGACGGCACGCCCACCGTCGACGGCCGGCCGGACTATGTGCGGCAGGCCTGCGAGGCGAGCCTCAGGCGGCTCAAGACCGACGTGATCGATCTCTACTTCATCCACCGCGTCGATCCGACGGTGCCGATCGAGGACACGGTCGGCGCCATGGCCGGCCTCGTGAAGCAGGGCAAGGTGCGCTACCTCGGCATTTCAGAGGCGGGGCCGAAGACGATCCGCCGCGCCCATGCGGTGCATCCGATGAGCGCGCTGCAGACGGAGTACTCGCTCTGGACCCGCGACGTCGAGGGCGAGACTGCTCGCCCTCTGCAAGGAGCTCGGCATCGGCTTCGTCGCCTACAGCCCGCTCGGCCGCGGCTTCCTCACCGGCACCATCGCCGCCGCGAGCAGATCCCGGCCAAGGACGTGCGCTCGCACATGCCGCGCTTCCTCGGCGACAACCTCAAGCACAATCTCGGCCTGGTGGCGGAGCTCAAGAAGATCGCGGCGAAGGAGCGCTGCACGCCGGCGCAGCTCGCGCTCGCCTGGGTGCTGTCGCGGGACAAGTCGATCGTGCCGATCGCCGGCACCAGCCACAAGCATCGGCTGGAGGAGAATGCCGCCGCCGTCGAGATCGCGATCTCGGCCGGCACGCGCAAGGCGCTCGACGAGATCTTCAAGCCCGGCATCGCCCAGGGGACGCGCTATCCCGAGGCGATGATGGGCCGGCTCGGACTTTAGCTAGGGAGCGTAGATCCAGAGATCCCAGAGGATGCTGCAGCCGGGGATCGCCGGCGGGCCGGGAATGCCGATGGCGGAGAAGGGCAGCGGCCGGTCGTCGAGCCGCCGCGCCCACGCCGAATAGGCGGGATAGAACTCGCCGAGATCGGTGTGGAACTGCTGGATGCGCACGACGTTCGCGAGCGAAGCGCCGGCGGCGGCGCAGATCTTCTCGGCTTTCGCGATGACACAAGCCGCCTGCGCCTCTGGCGGCGAGCCGAAATAGGGTTGGCTGGGATCGACGCGCGCGGCAGAGACGAGCCCATCGGCATCGTTCGCCATCAGGCCCGACAGGAAAAGCAGATCGCCCGCTTTCACCGCCGAGGGGTGGCCGACATAGGCGGGTGCCGTATCGGCTACGGATTACCCGCTTCTGCGCCGCGATCGCGTCGTTCCGGAGGGCCACTAGGTTGATCTCCACCCGCGCCGCCGCGATGCCGATCGAGCGCTGGCGGCGCCGGGACGATGGTGGTGGCGGGAATGTCGCCGCCGAAGAATTCCGCCCAGACCTGGTTGAAGACCGGAATGTCCTCGAGATGCGTGAGATAGACCTGCGCCTTCACCACGCCGGCAGGCGGACGATCCCGCTCGCTCCAGAGCGGGCGCGATGCGCCTCTTCAGAACGTACTCGGTCTCGACGCGAATGGGATCGCCGCCCCAGAAGGTGGTGGCGGGAACACAGGCCTCCTCCGCGAGTCCGTCGCGCGTGGGAGCACCCATATCGGCCGTGGCGAGCTGGCCGGAGATGAAGACGAGGTCGCCCGCCACGATAGTGGGGCTCGGGCCGGAAATCGCGGGGATCTGCGGCTTCGGCGCTTCGCGCGGCTGATATCGCTGGCGGGAATGACAGCGATCGCGTCCACCGCCATACTGGCATGCGGCAGCAGCAGGCGCTTCATCACCATGGACGTGCTCGCGTGGCGCCCTGCTGCCGAGACCGCGGCGGCGCGCGCGCTGATAGGGCGGGATGGCGGCGACGCTGGTATAGTACTGATCGAGGCGGACGATGTTCTCCCGCGAGGTGCCGGCCGCCACCCACACAGCGTCGAGGTGATCGAGGATCAGCTCCGCCTCGCGCTCGCCCCGCACCGCCGCGTCGAGCGGCGCCGCCGGCGGCACGCAGGCTCTCGCGGAACGCCGTTCTCGAAATCCTGAGCAAGATGACCGCTGGCGAAGACCCAGCGCCCCGCCTTCACGCCCTGAGCATAGCGCACTGAACCCGGACCCAGCTCGACCGGCAATAGCGGCTGTGTGCCAGGCATGATTTTCCTCCCGCAGGCTGGGTTGTCGGCTAGTCCGAGCGAGCCTAGGCGACCCACATATGCCATTCCCAGCCCCGGCAAGTGAAGCGCCGATAGCTTGAACGCGGCACTTCGGCATAGTGCGCGATTGTGATTATGGGCAATGGACGTTGTCCCTATCGGAAACTATGTCCGGCCGTACTGATGGTGCAGGCCACCGAGGATCGGTGTCGAGGAGATGTGTCCGACCCGTTCGATCGGGCGGGGGAAGGGAGCGTCCTTCTGCAGCGATAAGTGAGTTCGCGCGCCGTTGTAATAGCTGACGTAAGCCTTGAGGATGCGGCGGAGGTGAGCTTCGCCGAGCACAATAATATGATCGAGACAGTCCCGGCGGATGGAACCGATGACCCGCTCAACATATGCATTCTGCCAGGGTGACCGAGGCGCGGTGGGGTGGTCGCGAATACCCACAGCTTGCAGTCGCCGACGCACGGAATGACCATAGGCCGCATCGCGGTCTCGGATCAGGCAATACGGCAACTCACCCCACGGGAAGGCGTCAGCAATCTGTCGGGCTATCCACTGCGCTGTCGGATGATCAGTAACGCCAATCAATACAATCTCCCGCCGGTCATGGCGCAGGATCACCAAAGCATACAGGAGCCGAAAGCCGATGGTCGGCACGACCAGGAAGTCCATTGCGGCAATCCCCGCCGCGTGGTTGCGGAGAAAAGCCTTCCAAGTCTGGGAAGATGGCCGTCCGCCCTTGACCATGTACTTGGCAACGGTGGTTTCCCCAACCTCGATGCCGAGCTTAAGCAGTTCGCCATGGATGCGCGGCGCGCCCCAGAGTGGATTGGCCAAGCTCATCTCTCGGATCAGGCGGCGCGTCTCACGAGAGATCTTCGGCCGACCGCCAGGTGACCGTGACTTCCAACGCCAATACAGCCTGAAGCCCCCACGGTGCCATCGCAGCAGTGTCGCCGGCTTTATGACGGCGACAGCATCGATGAGGGAAGGAAATAGCCGATAAAGCCAGACGAAGATCAGTCGGTCCACGGCTGTGAACCGAAGCCGCTGTGGCGCGGCCCGCCGCAGCACATTCAATTGATGCCGGAGAAGTACAACTTCAGCCTCGAGCCGGCCCCTCGACTTGAGCAACGAAGCCAAGGCCGACGTCAGCAGATTGAGGTGAGCGATCATCATGCATCACACTACCTCATCCGACCACAGGATCCAGGGCGGATAAGGTTTCCGATAAGCACCGGGGTTGCTCCGGTTTGGCGCCTTCGTCATGTGCGCGTGGCGAAGGACCAGGTGGTCATGCACCTGGCGCCGCGGCTCTTGAACGACGATATGATCACGCTGAAGCGAGCGGCGGTCGCCGGGCTCGGCGTGGTCGCGCTGCCTGGTTATGTCTGTCGCGACGAGGTCAGGTCAGGCGCATTGCGGCGGGTGTTGCCTGCCTAGCTAGCCGGCAATTCCACCTTCACCGCACTCATTCCATATCGGCGCGGTCTTCTGCCCTCCGTTCGCGCCTTCATCGATCACTTGGCCGCGGAGTTTCCGAAAGCGGTCCAAATTTAGATCGTCCGAATAGCTCCTTCCCCGCTCTGCCGCTCGCCCGAGCGCTGAGCCTTACCGACGTGGGCCGGCATTACAAGGCCGACTTCCAGGTCGATCGATCACCGACACATCAGGGAACAGGCTCAGCACCTCCGGGATATTCCACCCTCGGATCGCGGTATCCCTCGAACTCGACGACCGGTTCGTCGATATCGTCTCAGGCGGATTCGACGCGGTGATCCGCCAAGGTCCAGTTAGCGACGGCCGCCTCGTATCGGCTCGCGCCCCACTTGTGGAACGTCGCGCTGCTGATGCCGTACTTGCACTTGCGGCAGACTTCGGCCGTCGCCCCTTGCGATACCTGCTCGCGCAGGGTCTCGATAATCTGCTCTTCCTTGAACCTCGATGGTCGCATCGCCGTCTTCTTCCGGTCGACGGACTCTACCCAATTCCCGGGGAGTTCTGGGGGCTCACGTCTCTCATTGGATGACTTCGTCGGCGTCGGCGAGAAGTATTGGCGGCATGGTGAGGCCAAGCGCGCGTGCGGTCTTTAGGTTGACGATGAGCTCGAATCGCGTGGGTAGCTCGACCGGGAGGTCCGCGGGTCTTGAACCTTTCAGGATCTTGGCTACGAAGCCGGCGATTTGGCGCCACGAGTCTTCCAGATTGGGCCCATAGGACATCAGACCGCCAGCTTCCACATACGCCTTCCAGCCGAAGACGCTCGGCAGATGGTGCGAAAGGGCAAAATCAGCGATGCGGACGCGGCTGGCTGCCGTCACGCCATCTGGAAACGCGTGAATCGCATCCATATTGCCATTCGCGATCGCAGTCAACGCTGCATCGAGATCGGCGGCATTTTTCAATTCGAAGAGTTGCAGGCTCACGCCCAAGGCCCGGCCGCTGTCCTCCCAGGCGCGCCATTCGCTCCACTCGCCGGGATGGCTGGATGCTCCCATGACTGCCACCTGCAAAATCGCAGGCGCCGCCTCCTTGAGCAGGGCGAGACGCTTGCCGACGAGTTCAGTGGCGAGAAAAGTCACTCCCGTCATGTTGCCTCCGGGACGGGCAAGACCGTCGACGAGCCCTGCCTGTACTGGGTCGCCGCTGAATCCGAATACCACGGGGGTACCCGCCGACACCGGCTTCGCGATGAAAGCTGCAATACCCGCCGCGACCAAAACGTCAACCTTCAATCGGACGAGTTCGGCCGCCATCTCGCCGAGACCGGCTCGGTCCGGCGCCGAACGATATTCGTAACGGATGTTTCGTCCTTCGACGTGGCCGAGATCGGCGAGCCCGCGACGGAACGAGTCAAAGACCGCGGTCGGCGTTCCGATGTAAGGCCCGGATGCCGGCACGAGAAATCCAATCGTGGGGCCGCCGGTCGCCGGTTGCGCCCGCCCGGCGACGGGCAAGAGAGCGACGGAAGCGAGAGAGCCAGCGAGAACCGCGCGGCGGCTGTTCATCGATTGACCTCTTCAACGAAACCGTAGGGGCCGCGAAGGCATGTTAATCGAGATTCCCCAATTCCCGACCCGCAGAGCGCGATTTTCCCATCATCGGGCGCGGGAGCAACGAAATTCGATCGCAACTGCCCCTATTCGGGGTCAAATCGTCGGGTAGTCTGCCTCATAGCGCTGGAACTCACCGCTTTCCTCCGTCAAAGCATATCTCTGCCGTTTGCCGCCGCATCTGGTCCCATCTGCTGGTCATGCTGGTGCTGGCGGTGCCCGCAGCTGCGCGATGACCCGCAGGACATCGTCGAACCGTTGCCGCGGCACCGCGACCTCGGCCATGTGGAAGGTGACTTAGTGGCCATGGCGACTTGCCAAGCATGCTCCACATCTTTCGCATTCGGAAAATCGGGTCGCATGAGTACGCTGACGCGACCCAGCGCGGGCACAGCTTCTTTGAGCAAGGTCAATCGCTTCGGGTTCATCTCCTCGGTAATCGTGTAGATAACTATGATATTGCCGCCAGGACGGGCGAGTGACGGGGCCATGCCATTTGTAACGGAGTCGTCCACCATCCGCCCAATCACAGGCTCGCTTTTCGTTACGCGCGCGGCCGCGGCGATCGAAGGTTGGCTGGTTGCCACGATAATCCTGACGCCGGCACTAAGCAGTTCTGCTACGAGAGCCGGCAAACGAGCCTCGTGGCCATCGGCATAACGCTCATCAAGTATGCAGTAGCGTCCCGCGACTAGGCCAAGCGCACGCCTGCCCTCCCGGAATGCTTGCAGCGATCGGGCGTATGCTGCGAGCCCTGAATTTTTAGCCAGCCGATACGCGTGGAGCTCCATTCGCGGCGCTCCAAGATGCGTTTGCCGCCAGCAACAAGGTCGGCAAGGCAGTCAACAAGCTGCGACACTTAAGGCGCGACGACAACACCACCTCAACCGCCAAATTGCGTCGATGATCGATGGATCATCCTGAACGTCCAATCCGAATGACGAATCGTCTCATTCGATCACCTCATCGGCACGCGCGAGCAATGACGCCGGGGGTTCGAAGCCGATCGACTTGGCGGTATTTAGGTTGAGGGCCAAGCGAAAGAGCGTCGGCTGTTCAAATGGCAGTTCTGCAGGTCTCGCGCCTTTGAGAATGCGATCTACGAGATCTCCGACGCGGTCGAACGCTTCATCGAGATCAAGACCGTATGACATCAAGCCGCCGTCGCGGACGATAAAGTCGTACTCGTAGATGGCCGGCAGCCGATGCGCCACGGCGAACTCGAAAACCCGCTTCCGATTGAGGTTAGTGAGGGGATCGCTGACCATGAGAATCGCATCCGGCATATCGCGAATCATTGCTGAGAATGCCTGGTCAAAATCGGCGGGTTCGCGTACGCCCAACGGCTGAACGCTGATGCCAAGCGTCTTCGCGCCCGCTTCTGATGCCCGATATCGCAATGTCATCGCGGGGTCGTCGGCATTCCACAGCATTGCGACCCGGCGCAGGTTGGGCGCGAACTCCTTGAGAAGCTCCAATCGCTTAGGCGTGACTTCCACCGACACATCCGAGATGCCGGTGAGGTGGCCACCTGGGCGCGCCAAGCTGTCGACCAGCCCACCCTCGACAGGATCGCCTGCTGAAAAGGCTACCGCTGGCAGAGTCGTCTCCTGCTTGGCGGCGAGAGCCGCGGCATAGCCCACCGCGACAATGACATCGACTTTACTCGCCACGACCTCGGCGACGAGTTGCGCCGGGCGACGCTCGACTGCCAAATTTCTGTCAAGCGCATAGCCATGCCGGGCCAAGCCGCGCATGAGCGGTTCCTCGAAAGGACTTTTGTTGTTGATCAAGCCGAGCAGACCGACGCGATAAAACCTGGTGGGTGTTTGAGCGAGCGTCGCCAGCGGCGCTGCCGTTGCCGCGCCGACAAGAAGCCTGATGAGATCGCGCCGTTTCAAGATGTGCCCCTTCCGGTTGGCAGGGCTTGCGAAGATAGTGACTTAAACCACCGAGAACGCAAGGGCGGTGGCGCGGCGGACGCCGGCAAGGAACTGACCAGCCGGGTGGTAGAGCGAGCGTCAATGCGATGAAAGCCCCCTAATCGGCCGATCACAAATTCATCCGAACCTCTCAGACGAACAGCCGGTTAAAGAAGCGCGATTACCTCATGCGCGATGCCTGGCCGAGTCAATCCCTTGAGCGGTATTTCCCCTACGGGCTCGACCATGGCTACATTTGCCATGGTGGCGGCCACACGTTGGCTGATCAGGACCTGACCATCTCGTGCTGCATCACAGAGCCGCGCTGCCAGGTTCGTCACCGTACCGATCGCGGTATAATCGATATGGCCTTCGAAACCGATCCGCCCGAGGGTCGCGTAGCCTTGCGCGATGCCGACGCCAAAGCCGATCTGGTGGCCGCGTCGGCGCCACTCCACTGCAAGCGCCGTCACCGCCGCGCGCATATCGACCGCTAATCGCACCGCACGAGCCGCCGGATCGGCGCAGGGGATTGGATCGTTGAAGAACACCATGAGCCCATCGCCGGTAAAGCGCATGAGCGTGCCCTCGTGCTGGTAGATCAGGGGTCCGAGCGCGGCATGATACGCCTGAAGTACGTCAATCACCTCCTCGGGCTCTGCGGTCTCGGAAAAAGCGGTAAATCCGCGCATATCACAGAACAGCACAACGATCTCGCGGCGGTGGCTCTCGAAGATTGCATCGTCGCCGGAGGACATGATCATCTCAACGAGTTGCGGTGCCAGAAAGCGGCGCAAGCGGCCGACGCGCTCGATCTCGGAGACCTGCGCCGCAATGCGTTCCTCGAGACCCGCGTTCAGCGCCCTGAGCTCCGCGCGCTGCGCCTCCACCGTGTCATGCAGCGCCTTGATGCGTAGCATGGAACGGACCCGGGCCATGAGCGAGGCGTGATCGAAAGGCTTGATGAGATAGTCGTCACCGCCGGCATCGAGACCGGCGACAACATCCTTTGCATCCGCTTTCGCAGTTACCAAGATGATCGGGATGAAGGGGAACGTCGGATCGCCTTTGAGCCGTCGCGTGACCTCGATGCCGTCGAGCTTCGGCATCATGATGTCGAGAAGCAGAAGATCAGGATTGCTGGTCCGCACGCTCTCGAGCGCCGCTTCGCCGTCCACTGCGGTAAAGACTTCATAGCCCTGGGATTGCAGGCGCGTTTTCGCAATATCCAGATTGGCTTCGTTATCGTCGACCACGAGGATGCGAGGGGGATCACGCATGGGTGGCCTCGCTCAGCCGACGAACTCGCGCACTTTGGCGAGCAGAAGGCGTGGGCTGAACGGTTTGGCGATATAAGCATCGCAGCCGGCGGCCGCGTCTTCGCCTCGTCACCGGAGAGCGCATAGGAGGTGACGGCGATCATCGGGATGTGCTCGAGCTCGGGTCGGCCTTTATGCGGCGAGTTGCCTCGTATCCATCCAGCACCGGCAGCTGGATATCCATCAGGATCAGATCCGGTCGTCTCGCGCCGGCCAGCGCCACGCCTTCCTCTCCGGTCGCGGCCTCGACCATTTCGTAGCCGCCGCTGGTCAGAGCAGTCGCGCATAATCCGGCGATTGTCCTCTGTGTCCTCGACCACCAGGATGCGCTTGCTCATGCGACCTCTCTTGCTCGATCGGCCTCGCACCGGAATGCTGACGTGGAAGGTCGAACCCTTGCCAGGCGCGGAAGTCACCCAGATCGTGCCACCGTGCATCTCGACGATTCGCTTGGAAATCGCCAGCCCGAGTCCGGTGCCACCCTTTCGCGGGTGTCGGAGTTGTCGACCTGCTGGAATTCTTCGAAGATCTCGCAGCGATCCGCTTCGGCGATACCGGGGCCGGTGTCGCTGACGGCGAGATCGAACCTGCCGTTGGCGACTTTTACGTCGATCCCGACTGAGCCCTGATCGGTGAACTTTATCGCGTTACCAACGAGGTTCAGGAGCACCTGGGTCATCCGTCGCTCGTCGCCGCGCCCCAGGGCAAATCCTTCGGCACCGTGGACCGCCATCGCCAGGCCTTTGGCTGTTGCCAGCGACTCCGTAGCGCTGACACACCGAATGGACAACGGCCGGCATCGCATAGTCCTCGATCGAAAGGATCAATTGCCCGGCTTCGATCTTGGAGAGATCTAGCACGTCGTTGATCAGGCCGAGGAGGTGACGGCCGCTCTTTGCACGCGTTCCAGAACATCGGCGATTTTTCGGGCACCTCGCCATAGATCCGGTCGACGATCAGCTCCGTGTATCCGAGGATCGCGTTGAGCGGCGTACGCAGCTCGTGGCTCATATTGGCCAGGAACTGCGATTTGTGCAGGCTCGCGATCTCCAGCTGGCGGCCCTTCTCCTCGATCTCGCGGAACAGGCGCGCGTTTTCGATCGCCAGCACCGATTGGCTCGCAAAGGTCTGAAGAATGTCAACCGTGCTGTCCGAGAAACGTCCGATGGCGCGGCGCTGGACGATTAGCGCGCCAAAGATGCGCCCGCCGCGAATCAGCGGCACGATGAGCGCAGAACGGAAGCCGGCAGCAAGCGCGATATCGCGGATCGGTGCGGCTGGCATTGCAGCGAGATCGTCTATCTCGACGGGTCGGCTCTCCCGCGCGGCGCGACCCATCTCGGTGTCCTGCTCGTGCACCGGCGTCGCAGCAAGTTGAGCCACGAGACCGGCATCGAGTCCTGCCGAGTACCACAGCTCGTATTGCCGGTCGATGCGATTGTAGCGGAATATCAGGCCACCCTCGGCACCGGCCAATTCGGCGGCGCGCTCCACGATGGTTCGCAGTACCGTTTTCAGATCGAGCGTGGAACTGAGCGCGAGGCCGACCCCGCTCAATGCCTTCAACTCATCAACCGATTGCGCAAGCTCGCGCGAGCGAGCTTCGACTTCTCGATTCCAGGGTTTCGAGAGATTCCTGGAGTTGATCTGCCATTCGATTAAAGCGATGGGCGAGAGCCTCGATCTCGTCGCCCGTCCGAATCTCGATGCGGTGGCCGAGCTCGCCGGAGCCAAGCCGCTCCGCACCCGACTGCAGTTGACGAATCGGAACCGTCATCCGCCGAGCCAGCAGCGCGCCAGCCACGGCGGCGAGCAAGAGCCCTAGTCCGAGCAGCGCGCCGGTCTGCCACAGTGAAGCATAAACCGGTGCCATTGCCTCGCCGAGCGGCAGCTCGACGAAGACCAGCCAATCCAGCCGCTTGATTGGAGCGTAGGCGGTGAGCACTGGTCCGCCGTCTGGCCCGCGCGCGACCGTAACAGCACTTTCCTGAGAGCCGTGACGTTGGAACGCGGCAAGCGCTCCCGCGACCTGAGAGAGGTGAGAGAGGTCCGTGTCTCGCAAGACCAAGCTGATATCAGGATGCGCGACGAGGCGGCCCCGGGTCATCGACAACGTACGCGTACCCGGCCTGCCCCACTTTCAGCGCTGTCACCACGTCCCAGATGAACTTGAGATTGACTTTTGCAACGGTGACGCCGGCGTTGCGCCCGACATGCGCCACCGAGATGGTCATGTATGGCTCGGACTGCTTCAGAAAATAGACCGAACTGAACCAGACGCGATCCGCCACTGCCTTGGCAAAGCGCGGATCTGTGGAATAATCAGTGCCGCTTCCGACCACGTCCATCGCGAGACGGGAGACTTTGAGTTGCTCCCTGCCGGTACCGTCGATCTGCTCAAGCTCGGTAATTGCGGGAACTTGGCGCAACAGCCGGACGAAGTCGTACCGGCGCTGGTCGACGGTACCTGCCGACCATTGGGCATGGGTGGTCCAGCCGATTTGCTGCTCGATATCGTTGACGAACTGCTCTATGCGACCGGCGGCGGCTTGAGCTTCTCACGCTGAACGGTCACCGCGGCGCTCTTGGCTTCGGCATAGCTGAGCCACATGTTGACGCCGCCGTTGACGATCAGCACAAAGCTCACCAAACCAATGAAGGCGAGTGCGAATTTGAGGGACAGCGCCATTCTCATGCCCCGGTGGGACAAGACATCCGTGCTGCCGCCTGCACTCATTCGATCACCTCGTCGGCGCGCCCAAGCAGCTCGAGCGGCACGGAGATGCCAAGCACCTTGGCAGTCTTGAGGTTGATGATCATCTCGATTTTCGTCTGTTCGAGCGGTAAGTCGGCCGGCATCGTTCCGTTGAGAATTTTCCCGACTTGAACGCCGAGCAGACGGTAATATTCCGTTTCGCTGGCACCGTAGCTCACGAGGCCACCGGCCGCAGCGAACGGCCGATACTGGTATACCGCAGGGAATGCGTCGTGGAGCGCCCGCGCCGCGAATGGCCAAACGGCTGCTGCGCTGACCGCAAGCGATCCGAATGCACGGCGGCCTATGTCTGCAGTTGCTCCTATAGAAGAGCAGGGGTCGGAGACACCGGATTTCGCCATGTCTCCTCCATGGCACCTGCCATCTTGTGAGGCGGCTCCTCGCGTCCAGTTGAAACACTACGCGATGTCGTGAATAGGCTCAATGCCTGTCCCTATCGGAAACTATATCCGGCCATACTGATGGTGTAGGCTACCGAGGAATGGCCGCGCGGAGTGACAGAGCGCGAACGAAGTAACAGTTCGAGCAGCAATTTCCCAGATCAGGCCCGGCATCTTCCCTGATCCGCTTCTGAGAATTCCCTGCTCAATTCGAAACCGAATGACATGGAACCGACGAGAAGTGGTGGGGTGGCAGTCGTTTCTGTACCATCCGATTGGTCCTAGACGGCCCTTCCCGCGTCGAATTCGCTGAAATTTTCCCTGTTACCTGGGAATCCAGCCGGGAGACGGGTTCGCTCGAGACTGCCTCCACCGCCAACTAGTCTCGTCGTCGCGGCATTCTCCGCTGGCTCGGCCCCAAAGGCCCGCGTCGGCGGTGGATGTCGCCTACGAACTCAACCAGAGACGACGCCGCAGCGGACTTCTCCCGCATTTCCGTGGTCGTTTTCTCCGTTCAGGTATTCCGGAGTTGAGTTCAAGGGCGCGCGGTGCGCACGAGATCATTGGCCGGAAGGCTATTTTCCCGTGCAGAAGTGGCGTGGTGGGCGATGTCTTATCGGAAGCCCAGGTCTTGCTTTTGTGCCGCCCAGGCGAGCGAGAGGAGGCCGCCGATGTATTGCGCGCTGACGGCCTCGTGCCGAGCGATTTCGAGTATCGAACTCTCGCGCCCCGTCGCGAGCTCGTCGAACCAGCAGCGTGCCCGTGCGATCGTCTTCAGCAGCGTGGCATCCACCTGCGTGGTCGCCGCGCCGATCGAAGCTTATCTCGCGCTCGTTGTTCCAGGGGCCATCGCTCCGCCAGTCGGATCAATCACCTTCTGGAACTGCAGCGCGAGTTGAAGGGCAAAGCACTGCTCGGGCGTGTCCGTCTGGAGGCCGAACAGATCCTTCAAACGCGACAACCGGTAACGAAGAGTTGTTACGTGCAGACCGAGGGCGTCCGCGCAGGGCTGATGCCTGCAGCCATGGTCGAGAAAGGTGGCCAGCGTCTTGACGTAGGCTGTGCCGCGAGCGCCGTCGTGCCGCACCACTGCGCCAATGAGGCGGTCCACGAGGGCAAGCATCTCGTCCGTATCGACCGCCGACATCAATACCGGGAAAGGACCGAAATCTTCCGCCGTGACGATGCCGTTGCGGCCAAAACGTCGCGCTAAGTCGCGGACACGAGCGCAGTCGCGCCAAGCTGACGCGTAGTCTGCCGAACGCCGACAGATCTTGCTCTGCACGACGATGGGCATCTTGCCGGCGGCGATCCGGATCTCATCCGCCAAGCGTTGCATCAGTGCCCGCTGATCCACGCTTTTCCGTTGATCAATCGAGTATCGCACCACGATGGACCCGACGCGAAAAAAGACCGCCGCGCGCTCGTCGAACCACCGTGCGATGCGCGCGACGGCGCCGCGGAGCTCGTGCGCAAAGCTTTCCGACAACTTCTCATCCCCCGACAGGCTGCAGACGACCAGGCGCGCCGGCGCGCCGAGATCTATCCCGATTTCGGCGGGCGTGCTCGGCGATTCCGTCGTCGACGCGGGCGTTCCCCTCGAGCAGATCGGCGAACAGGTCCTCGAGGCTGCGAGCTTGGGCGGCATGCGCCACATAGGACCGCATCATCTGAACGCTGAGCCCAAAGCGAGCACTGTCGAGAAGTAGATGATCGAGGTCGTGGAAATCGGACGTTCGCGAGAACACGATCAGCGCGCCGACCCGCTCACCATCGACAGTAAGGGGGCAGACGATCGCGGGCACCCTCAATCGGCGGCCGCCGACAGAAATGTCGAGTTCCAGCGCAGCCGAGCGGCCGCCAGGAAAGCTTCGGCGCGCGAGATCAAGAAATTGCTGCGCGTCCTCCCCAGCCATCGCTGCGCGCCAGGCGACATCGTCGATCACGCTCGGTGCCGGCGAGTGCTCCGACAATGCCCGCCAAGAGGTGAGATCGACGATGACCAGCGGGTTGGGCAGCATCGAGCCTACCTTGGCGGCGGCCGTCTCGACCGAACCGCTGGTTAGCACCTGGTCAAGGAGCGACTGGTGAGCCGCGAGCGCGCTTCGCAGACGCGCGCCGAACGCCTGCTCCTCCGCCAAGGACCGCGCCTTGTTCATAGCGATATCACCGAGATGGACGACAAAGCGGAGCAGCGCGGTCTCGGTCCGGCTGACCGGCACGATGTCACGCGAGCGCACCGAAAGCACGGTGCGATGGCCCATGGGCCCGCGGTGCTCCATCGGAAGCACGACCACAGTCCGGTAGCCGACCTTGAGCGCCTCGCGTCGGTAGCCCGGAAACTGCCGCGACTTCTGCGCGTCGCGGATGATGATCGGCGCGTTCCTTGCCAGCGCGAGCCGGCTCGGGCTCTCGGCGAGCAGCCAGCGATCGTTGAGAGTGGCGCCGAGCGGGCTCGGATCGTGGCGGGCGATCACCTGGGCGTAGCCCGCTTCCGGGTCGACGCTCATGATCCCGCCCGCCGCCCATGGCGCCTGCCGGCAGATCGCTTCGAGCAGATGCCGCAGCGTCGCGTCGAGATCGCTGCTGGCGTTGATGAGGCTCGCCACGTCTCCGAGAGACTGGAAGAGGGAGTGGTCCGCCGCCGGCCCAGCATGTGCGCGGGAAAGCCCCATCAGCCACCTATAGCAGGATCCGGGGGATCTCCGAAGCCCTACTTCCTATGGATAAGAGGATGCGCGCGCTCGCCGCCGCGATGATTATTGCTGTGGAAATTGTAGGCTCGGGAAGAGGCAGCGGGATCATGCTTCAGCGTCAAATGCATCTGGTTGCCTATCTAAAGACCGGCCCCACGGCGATCGCATGTCGGCGGCTGGCGCCATCCGGAATTGACGCTCGACGACATTCTTGAGCCCAAGCCGCTACGAGCACATCGCGCGCGTCCTCGAATCGGCGAAGTTCGACGGCTGCTTCTTTGCCGACCTGTTCGGCCTCTACGATCTCCACAGGGCAGCTTCGACGCCTATGTGCGTCGCGGCGGCCAGATCAGCTTACCTCGATCCCGACCGTGGTCTTGCCGGTGATGGCCGCCGCCACCCGCCATCTCGGTCTGGGCGCCACGCTCTCCACCAGCTTCCATTCCGCCTACCATCTCGCCCGCTGGCTCGGCTCACTCGATGTGCATGAGCGGGGCCGCGTCGCCTGGAACGTCGTCACCTCCGCGACCGATCTCGAGGCCCGCAATGCCGGCCTCGACGAGTTGCCGCCGCGCGAGGAGCGCTACGACCGCGCCGATGAGGTGCTGGAGGCCTGCTTCGCGCTCTGGAACAGCTGGGACGCCGACGCCTTCGTGCTCGACAAGCAAGCGGGCGTGCATGGCCGACCCGCAAAGTCCATTACGCCAACTACGACGGCCGCTGGATCAAGACGCGCGGGCCGCTCTCCATCCCGCGCAGTCCGCAGGGCCGGCCCGGTCATCATGCAGGCCGGCAGCTCCGACCGAGGCCGGGAATTCGCCGCGCGCTGGGCCGAGGCCATCTTCACCATCCAGCGCGGCCGCGACGGATGCGGGAATTCTACGACGACATCAAGATCCCGCATGCAGCAAACGGCCGCGACCGGCGCGAATGCGCCATCCTGCCCGCGGTCTCGGTGGTGCTCGGCGAAACCGATCCGATCGCCCGCGAGCGCGCGGACTATCTCAACAGCCTGATCGACCCCGAGCTCAGCATCGCCGTCCTCGTCGAGCAACCTCGGCGCGGATCTGACCAAGCTCGAATCCGAGGCCAAGCGCTCTGCGAGCTGCAAGGTAATCAGGGCATGAAGGGCACGGAGGACGTGCTCCAGCAGAACATGAAAGCCGAGGGCCTGAGCTTCAAGCAGGCCGCCGTGAAGCGCGGTCCGAAGGCCGCGAGCTCGTCGGCACCTACATCGACCGTCGCCGACCACCTGCAGGAGATCTTCGAAGCCGGCGTCTGCGACGGCTTCGTGCGTCACGCCGACCACCTTCCCCGGGATGTTCGAGCAGTTCTGCCGCAGCGTCGTGCCGGAACTGCAGCGCCGCGGTCTGTTCCGCAAGGAATATGCCGGTCGACCCTGCGCAGAAAATTGCAGAGCCTGAACGAACCGGCAATCGGAAATCCAAGCGGCAGAAATTGCCGTCACTCTCTAAACCGAACGGGGAACCAGATGGTAGCGATCTCTCTTCCGCGGCTCACTTGCCGCAAGCTCTTGCGCAACTCTCTGGAGCTAGCCGGCGGCCTGGCGCTGGGCTCCGCGCTTGCGCGCGCGCGGGCCGCGGCGGACTCTCAAGGGCAAGACCGTCGTCTTCGCGAGCTGGGGCGGCGCCTATCAGGACGCCGGAAAAGGTCGCTACTGCGATCCCTTCGCGCAGCGACGGGCGCCAGCGTCCTGCAGGACGGGCCGATGAACGTCGCCAAGTTCCGCACCATGATCGAGAGCGGCGCGCCGGACTGGGACGTCGCCGACATCACCATCGATTTCCTCTATGCCGGAATCGAGCGACAAGCTCTTCGAGAAGATCGACCGCAAGCTCGTCGACACCAGCCGCGTCGATCCGCACTTCGTCAACGACTACGGCATCGGCTGCATCGTCTGGTCGTACAATCTCGGCTACAGCACCAAGGCCTACGCCGGGAAGGATGCGCCGCAGACCTGGGCCGACGTGTTCGATCTCAAGCGCTTTCCCGGCAAGCGCACCTTCGCCGACAACGTCGGTCTCCACCCTCGAGGTCGCCCTGCTGGCCGATGGCGTCGACGCCCGACAAGCTCTACCCGCTCGACGTCGAGCGCGCGCTCCGCAGAAGCTCGACACCATCAAGTCGCAGACGATCTTCTGGAGCAGCAATTCCCAGTCGCAGCAGCTCTTCGTCGACGGCGAGGTGACGCTGGGGCTCATCCTCAACGGCCGCGCCTATGACGCCGCCAAGAAAGGGGCTCCGATCGCGGTTTCCTGGGAGCAGAACATCCAGTCCGTCGACTATCTCGTGGTTCCCCGCGGCAGCAAGAACCGCGACGCCGCCATGCGCCTCATCGACACGATGACGCTGGCCGAGAATCAGGCGAAGCTCGCCAACATGATCGCCTACGCGCCGACCAATCCGGCGGCCTTCAGCGTCCATCGACCCCAAGATCGCTCCCTGGCTCTCCACCGCGCCGGAGAACGTCAAGCAGGGCTTCGTCATCAACGCCGACATACTGGCGCGACAACCTCAAGAAGCTGCAGGAGCGATGGGCGGCGTGGAAACTCGCTGGCTGTGGCATAATTTCGCGGTGAGCAGTCCGGACGCCACCACGGAAGACGCTGAGGCAGATCCGCACGACAGCGGCGCAAGCGAGGAGCGAGCGGCGGGCCGCTCCGCCCTGCGCATCAGCGGCAGCTGCTCCTGCTGCTGCCGGCGGCGCTGCTGCTACTTGTCGCCTTCCTCGGTCCGGTCGGCTGGCTGCTTGTCGCGCGCCTTCACCCAGCCGCAGCCGGGCCTGCGGAACTTCGTCGCTCTCTGGGAGCGGCCGGTCTACCTGCAGGTGCTCTGGAACACCGTCGTGATCAGCGCGATCGGCAACGCCGATCTGCGTCCTGCTCGGATTTCCCGTCGCCCATGCGATGACCTACGGCTCGCCGCGGCTGCGGCGCTGGCTGATCTTCATCGTGCTCATTCCCTTCTGGACCAGTCTCCTGGTGCGCACTTTCGCCACGGTCATCCTCCTGCAGCGGAACGGTCCGTTGAACGGGATGCTGCATCGGCCTCGGCCTCACTCGGCAGCCGCTGCCGCTCCTCTACAACATGACCGGCCTGCTGGCGGGCGCCGTGCAGGTGCTGCTGCCGTTCGTCATCTTTCCGCTGCACGCCGCCATGCTGCGGATCGATCCCGCCTATATGCAGGCGGCGCTCACCCTCGGTGCCGGCCCCATAAGAGCCTTCCTGCGCGTCTATCTGCCGCTGACGCTGCCGGGCCTATTGACCGGCGCCACGCTCGTCTTCATCAGCACGCTCGGCTATTACGTGACGCCGGCGATGCTCGGCGGCCCGCGGCAGACGATGATCGCGCAGACTGATCCAGGATCAGATCGCGCAGTTCGGCAACTGGGGGATGGCGGGAGCCCTCTCGCTCCTGCTTCTCGTCGTTTCCGGCCTCGTGCTCCTGCTGCTCCACCTCACCGTCGGCCTGAAGGCGGTGGCGCGATGAGGGGCGACGGGCTCGGCCGCTGGCGGGCGCTGCGCGGAACGGTCTGCGTTCTCGTGGCGCTCTATCTGATCGCGCCGCTGGTCATCGTCGTCGTCATCTCCTTCAGCGCCGCGCTCGTTCCTGCAATTCCCGCCGCCCGGCCTGTCGTTGCGCTGGTATCACAACCTCTTCGACGATCCCGCCTGGACGGATTCGCTCAAGGTGAGCATCGAGATCCTGATTCCTTCGGCTGCCCTCGCGACCCTGCTCGGCACCGCGGCGGCGCACGCCCTGGTCCGCGGCCGCATCCCCGGCGCGGCGATCATCGGTGCCGCGCTGATGCTGCCGATCGTCGTCCCCGCCATCATCACCGCCGCCGCACTTTTCGGCGTCTACCGGGGCCTCGGCCTGAACGGGACGCTCACGGGACTGATCATCGGCGCATGTTATTATCACCACGCCTTACGTCGTGGCGACCGTGAGCTCGGCGTTGCGGACCATGGACCCGAGGCTCGAGGCCGCCGCCGCCACCCTCGGCGCGCCTCCGCTTGACGGCGTTCCGGCGCATTACCGCTGCCGCTGCTGATGCCGGCGATCCTGTCCGGCCTGCTCTTCGCCGCCGTCGCCTCCTTCGACGAGCTGATCGTCTCGCTCTTCGTGAGCTCCGCCCGCGTCCGGCCGGTCGCCGTGCAGATGTGGTCGAACATAAGAGGCGACGTAGATCCGACGATCGCGGCGATCGCCTCGCTCTGCTTCGCCTTTGCGCTCGTCGCGCTTCTTCTGGATTCCGATCCTCCGGCGCCGCGCAGGAGTCCGACGGACGTGAGCACGGCTGGCGGCATGACCAAGCCCGTCCTGGAGCTGGAGGGCGTCAGGAAAAGCTACGGCGGCTACATTGCCGTCGAGAAGGTCGATCTCACGCTTCGCGCCGAGGAGTTCATGACCTTCCTGGGTCCGTCCGGCTCGGGAAAGACGACGATGCTGATGATGGTGGCGGGACTGCAGCAGCCCGATGCCGGTTCGATCCGGCTCGGCGGTCAGCCCGTGGACCGCCTGCCGCCCTACCGACGCGATATCGGCATGGTATTCCAGCACTACGCGCTGTTCCCGCACATGAGCGTGCGCCGGAACGTGGCGTTTCCCCTGGAGATGCGACGCCTGCCGCGTGCCGAGATCGACCGACAGGTCACCGACACGCTTCGGCTGGTGGGGCTCGCCGAATTCAGCGACCGGCTGCCGCGTCAGCTTTCCGGCGGCCAGCAGCAGCGGGTGGCGCTCGCCCGGGCCATGGTCTACCGCCCCGCCCTGCTGCTGATGGACGAGCCTCTGGGCGCCCTCGACAAGAAGCTGCGCGAGCAGATGCAGCTCGAAATCAAGCGCGTCCAGCGCGAGCGACGGATCTCGGTCCTATACGTGACTCACGACCAGGAAGAAGCGCTCACGATGAGCGATCGCATCGCGGTCTTCAACCGCGGCCGGGTCGAACAAATCGGCACCCCGGCAGAGCTCTACGAGCATCCGGCCACCCGCTTTGTCGCGGACTTCCTGGGCGAGACCAATTTCATCCCAGGACGGGTGCTGCATTCAAACGGGCGACTTTGCCAGGTCGACGTTGGTGCCGGTCAATTTGAGGCGACCGCGCCGCAACCGGTGGCTGATGGCGCGGCGGTGGTGATCGCCGTCAGGCCCGAGCGCCTCAAGCTCCACCGAGTTACACCGCAGAGTGCCGGTCTTATTGGCGTACTGACGGAGATTGTTTATCTCGGCAACGCCCGGCGAGCGGTGGTTCGCCTCCCCGATGGTCGCGACTGTTTCTCTTTGCACCACGCAAATGAAGCGGACGGGATCAGCATTGCGCCAGGTCAGGCCGTGAGCCTCTCCTGGGAACCCGAACACTCCACTGTCTTTCCAAACAAGCTCTGATTCAATAAGTCCGCTCTATTGGGGGTGGTGAGATTCTTCATCGGAGCGAGCTCCCTTGGCTCGGCCTGTGGACCAACTTTACGAGCGGCGGAGTGTCAAACCGGGTACGATCCGCAATCGGTTCGCCTGGCGAGCGCTCAGATAGCCGTCCAGGGAGAGCGGCCCGGCGCCCCCGACGCAGAGCGCGAGCAGGCCGGCGATATAGAGCAGGTCGGTCTCATAGCCCGGCTGGCCGAAATGGGCACCCGACGCGTCATAGGACAACAGCTTGATCGAGCTGAAACCGTTGGGAAAATGGACGGTGAAGATCGCCACCAGAAGCACAACGATCATCGGCACCGTCGCGAGAGGGACGAAGGCACCCAAAAGGATAAGCAGTCCGCCGACGATCTCGACCACAATCGTGGCCCAGCCGAACAGATCCGCAAATGGCACGCCGATCGCGTGCAGTATTGCGACGAATGCGTCCGCGCCGCGGGATAGCTTCGCATATCCGTGCTCGATGAAACCGAGACCGATCATCAATCGCAGCGACAAGGCGTACCAGCCCGCAGGGACAGGCAGCGGGGCAGCGGCGAGTTTGCGAAAAACGGAAGCAGGTGCCATGAGTCCTGGTTCGCTGTGACGGCGACCTTGGTTACTCGCTGTCTCTGACTCTTCGGACCTGGCGCACAGCGCCGTGGCCGGCAATTGCGCGAATCCGATTTCGCGTCGCAGGTTCCCTCAACCAGCCAGCAGTCCCGGAAGCGGCCCGAGATCCGGTGCGTCGATCAGCGGCAGCGGGGCGCCGGCGGGCACCGGGAGGCGTTGCCGGTTCGACCAATAAACCGGCATGCCCACCTGGCCGGCGCCCGGCACGTCATGCGCCGATCCGGCGACGAAAAGGATTGTCCGCGGATCGAGGTCGAGTGCTTTCGCCGCCGCGAGATAGGCCCGCGGATCGGTCTTGTATATGCCGGCCCGCTCCGCGCTCATGATCACCTCGAAGTCTCCTCCGGTCGCCATGGCCGCCGATTCCGCAAGTCTTTGGGAGCAGTTGGTGACAATCGCGAGCCGCAGCCCGCGCAGTCGGCGCAGGGTGCCCGGCGCCTCGGGCCAGGGGTGGAGCTCACCCCAGCGTGCCAGCAGGGCATCCGCGCGCTCCGGCGGAAGCCCGATCTCGCCGGCCGCTCGATGGACGATGGCCTCGTAAGGCTGATAGTTCCCCGCCGAGGTGACGATCCGCAGCGAGGCGGTGCGCCACCGCCGGCCGAGATCCTCCTCGCCAGCGACGGCGATCCACAGTGACCAGGAATCGATGAGGGCGGTCAGCAGGTCGAAGGCAACCGCCTGGAACCTCGGCGTGTCCATCTCTCTGGATCCAATTCGCGCGCGCCGATGCGCAGGGAAGGCGGCAACTCACGGCGCCGGATAGTTCGACGGGAAGAGCGCGCGGCGCGTCTCCTCGTCCACCTCCTTCTTGAAAGCATGATCCTTGGCGACGGCCCGTGCACGTGCCACTGCCGGGCGGGCATCGATGGCCTTGAACCAGCGCTTGAGATTGGGATAGGCGGCGAGCGGATCCGTGTCGCCGGGGAGCACTCTGGGTGCGCGATCGAGCCAGCCCCATGCGGACATGTCGGCGATCGAATAGGCGTTGCCGACGATGTAGTCGCGTCCAGCCAGGTGGTCGTCGAGCACGCGATAGTGCCGCTCCACCTCGCGCCGGTAGCGATTGATGGCATAGGCAAGCTTCTCGGGAGCGGCGTGCTGGAAATGCACGGCCTGACCGGAGAAGGGACCGACGCCCGTGGCGATGAAGAATAGCCATGACAGCAGCTCGGGCCGATCTGCCGGCGATCCCACGAAGCGCCCGGTCTTGTCGCCGAGATAGAGCAGGATGGCGCTCGAATCAAATACCCTCGCCTCCTTGCCGCCGGGTCCCTCGGTGTCGACGATCGCCGGTACCTTGCCGTTGGGATTGACGGCGCGGAAGGCCGGCCGGTGCTGCTCGCCCTTGCTGGTGTCGACGGGCACCACCTCATAAGGGAGGCCGGTCTCCTCCAGGAACAGCGCCACCTTGGCCGGGTTGGGTGTCGGATGGAAATAGAAACGGATCATGGCTCTCTCCTGTCAGACGGGTTTCGGGAATGGTGCCGGCCGCGCGGCGAGGAAGACGCCGAGGGCGATGACGGCGAGCGATCCACCGCCGATCAGCGATGGGATCTCTCCCAGGATCGGGACCGCGATCGCTGAGGCGACCGCCGGCAGCAGCGCGATGATCGCGGCGGCGGCTCTGGCGCCCAGCGCGGCGACCGCGCGATTGAAGGCGACGAGGGCGACCACACTCATCAGGACGCCCTGATAGATCGCCTGGAACAGCAGCTCGCCCGACGACGTGTGCCCGAGCCGGGAGAGGCCGAGGCCTAGATAGAAGGGCAGAAAGAGAATCGCCGACCAGAAGCAGATCAGCGCCGCCGACTGCATCGGACTCAGGAGGCTGCGGCGGAAGCGCAGGGTGTAGGTCGCCCACATCGCCGCGGCGGCGATCAGCGAGGCGAGACCACCGAGGCTCGGCCATCCGGCGGAGAAGGCGCTCCCGGCGGTCAGGCCGGTGAGGCCGAGGACTATGGCGAGGTATCCCAACAGCCGCGCCCTTTCCGACCGTTCGCCGAGGGCGAGCCAGCCGATCAGCCCCGCGAAGACCGGCATCAGCGCCGGCGTGATCGCGGAGGCCTCGGCCGCCGATGTCAGCCGCAGCCCGAGCGCCACGAAGAGAACGAAGGGCGCGCCCCAGAGGAGCGCGAAAAGTAGACCCTCGAGCCAGGCCTGCGGCGGCAGCCTTCGCGTCGATCCGAGCAGCACCGGCACCAGCAGGACGGCGCCGATCCCGAACCGCAGCGCCATCACGTCCCAGATCCGAAGCTCGCGCAGCATGCCGAGCCGCGTCACCACGAACCAGCCGGAGAAGATGGCGAGCGACAGCGCGGCCCAGGCGAAACCATCCAGCAACGCCCGCAGGCTCCGCTCCGGGACCGGCCCGGACCGTCCTGTCGCGGAGATCGCAGAGGCGGCCGGTACGGTCACGGAACGCGCGGAGCCGTCGTCCGCAGCGATCGCAGCGACGCGATGATCTCCTCAGGCGCAGGCCTGCTGCGGTAGTCGAGCTCGATACGCGCGAGCGCGATGCGGCGCGTCGTATCGATGATATAGACCGCGGGCAGCGGCAGCTCCCAGCTTTCGTCGCCGTTGATTCCCGGGAGCGCCTTGCCGTTCGAGCGCATAGCCTCCCGCAGCTCCGCCGGGAGCGAATAGACGAGGCCGAAGGCGCGGGCAACCGCGTTGCCGACATCGCTCAGGACGTCGAATTCGAGCCCGTTCGTTTCCGCCGTCGAGAGCGATCCGTCCGGAAGCTGCGGCGAGATCGCGACGAGGCGACCGCCCAGCGCCAAGATCTCCGGCAGTGCGCGCTGATAGGCGCGGAGCTGGATGTTGCAGTAGGGACACCAGCCTCCCCGATAGAAGACGACGATCGCAACACCTTCTTTGAGCGCTTCAGACAGCGAGACCGGTCGTCCCCGAGCATCGGGCAAGGTGAAGTCCGGCGCCTCGTCGCCGACGGCGAGCGCCTGCTCGATCGAGAATTGCGCCCGCAGCTCCTCGACCTTGGCTGTGTAGAGCGCGTCGCGTCCAGCCGGCGCCGTCCGGATGAACTCGGCGCGGTAGTCGGCGAGCTCCTGCTTCAGTCCCATCGGTGGCATCCTTTCCTCGCTCAGGTATTGGCGGCCGCCCGATGGCGACCGCTTGCATTCTAGATCGATCGATTTAAAATGAGCCAGAGCGGAAACGCATCCCTCCTTTGCGCGATCCCCGAGAAAGGCGCGATGGCACGGCCACGAGAATTCGACGAAGCGGCAGCTCTCGATGCGGCGGTCCAGTGTTTCTGGTCGCGCGGATACGAGGCGACGTCGGTTCGCGATCTTGCGGAAAGGATGGGGATAACCGGCGCCAGCCTCTACAACGCTTTCGGCGACAAGCGGTCACTCTACCGTCGGTCGCTGGATCACTACGTCGAGCGAAGCTTTGGGGATCGCGTCGGCCGCTTCGAGGGCCAGTTGCCGCCGCGCGAAGCCCTCGGCGCCTTCTTCAAGGAAATCATCGAGCGGTCCCTCAGCGACAAGGGGCGGAAGGGCTGCATGCTGGTCAATTCGGCGCTCGAGGTTGCACCGCACGACCCGGAGTTCCAGCGTGTCATCGCCGGTGTCCTTGTCGAGGTCGAGGCGTTTTTCCATCGTTGCGTGACGGCTGGTCAGCGTGCCGGCACCATCAATGCCTTGCAGCCCTCCCGAGATCTGGCGCAGCTCCTGCTCGGGGCGCTCCTGGGCATCCGCGTCCTCGCACGCGCCCGGCCCGAGCGCGAATTGCTGGAGGGGCTGATGCGCCCGGTCTTCGCGCTGCTCGAGGGCGCGCAAGGACCTTCAAAAACCCGCAAGAATAAAAGTGACCCCAGCTAGCGTCGCGCTAACTAGCTCTGCTGCGGGTTATGGGCGTCGCCAACCATCGCATCACGTATTCGTGAGCGTCGGTAACCTTTGCTAACGCGACGCGTATTGGATTTCAGGGAGATCGGCGATTGAGCGAAGCGTCGGATGCCATGGCCCCGCGATACGAGACTGCCTGCCAGAGCTCCGTGGCCGGCGAGGGTCTTCGGAATCGTGACTTCGCGTTGGCGGTCTATTTCTCGCGACGGAACTCGGCGACCCGCCACCATCTGACGGCATCCGAATGCGAAACCATGACGCTGGCGGATGTGCTGGCGATGGCGGACGCGGAGGATCGCGACCGCTGGGACGCCTTGCAGCTCTCCTATACCGACCCTCGGGGCGCCCGGTGGCTGCGGCAGACGATCGCCACGGGATATGACGCCGCGACCGACGACACCGTCCTCTGCTTCGCCGGCGCGCAGGAGGGGATTCATGTGGCGATGCACGCGATTCTCGACCGGGACGCGCATGCGATCATCGTAACGCCGAACTACCAATCCACCGAGACCATACCGCTCGGCCTCTGCGCGGTCAGCGGGGTGGCGCTCGATCCGGCGCACGGCTGGGCCCTCGACCTGGAACGGCTCGCCAAGGCGATCCGGCCGAATACGAGACTGATTTCGATCAACTTTCCCAACAACCCGACCGGCAAGATCCTCGAGCGCGAGCGCTTCGATGCCCTCGTCGAGCTGTGCCGGCGCCACGGCATCTGGCTCTTCAGCGACGAGGTCTACCGGCTGATCGAGCGCGATCCCGCGATGCGGTTGCCGCCGGCGGTGGACGCCTATGAGCGCGGCATCTCCCTCTGCGTCATGTCCAAGGCCTACGGGATGCCGGGCCTGCGCATCGGCTGGATCGCCTGCCGCGACCGTGCCCTGCTGCAGCGGATGGAGCGCATCAAGCACTATCTCTCGATCTGCAACGCGGCCCCCTGCGAACTGCTGGCCCAGATCGCGCTCAAGGCGGGCGAGCATATTCTCGCGCGCAATCGGCGGATCGCCGCCGGCAATATCGCGCTGCTCAACGAGTTCTTCACCGCGCACGCCGACCGGTTCGATTGGTATGTCCCAGATGGCGGCGTGCTCGGCTTTCCCCGCTACAAGGGTGGCGAGGGGGTGGATGCATTCTGCGACCGGCTGCTGACGGAAAGCGGCGTCCTGCTGCTGCCCGCCAGCATCTATCGCTCCGATCTGCTGCCGACGCCGGACGATCGCTTTCGCATTGGCTTCGGGCGCTCGGATCTCGCGCGCGGCCTCAAGGCGATGCGGGCCGATCTCGATCGTGCTGCACTTTGCGCTGGGTAACAGACGTGTATAGCCATCGCTACAGGGTCATTCGGCCGACCGCGTTCGCGCGGGCCATCAGAAGTCTCCTCTGCCGTCGCCCTCTTGTCGCTGATCATGCTGGCGGCGGCGGGCGGGGCGAGCGCCCAGGGCTACGTCGCTCCGGACGTGGTGGTCTTCTGCGAGCCGACGCTGCAGCCGGTCGTTACCGAGATCGGCGCGCTCTGGCGCAAGAAGACCGGTGTTCCCGTGCGGGTCTTCGCGTCGCCCACGGACCTGCTGCTGAAGCAGGTCGCCCATGGCATCCGCGACGATATCGTGATCGCCGAGGGCGATGCCACGCTGGCTGCCGCCATGCAGCAGGGGATCATCAAGGCGGAGACCCGCTCCGGCGGCTGGCGCAATCGGCTGGTGGTGGCGCGGCGCGGCTCGATCTCCGCCGCCGGCGTGCTGACGCGGGAGAGCAATCTCCTGACCTTCGCCGGCTCCGGCCCGATCGCCATCGTCGATCCTCCGGTGGCTACCGCCGGCGCCCAAAGCCAGAAGGCGCTGGAGACGCTCGGTCTCTGGGTCGGGCTGCAGGGGCATTCCGTCGGCGTCGCCAGCACCGAGGATGCGACGTTCCTGCTGAATGGGGGCAAGGCGCGGCTCGCCGTGGTCTACGCGACCGACGTCGCCGCCGACCCCGCGCTCTCGGTCGCTGCGACCTTTCCCGACGATGCCTACCCGCCGATCGTCTACTGGTGGGCGGAAACGCGGCAGGCGCGCAGCGCCGAGACCGACGAATTCGCGGCGTTTCTGCGCGGGCCCGACGCGGCTGCGCGGCTGCACGACGCCGGCCTGGAGGTGCCACAATGACAGCTGAGCCCGTCCCCTCGGCCATGCCGGCGGCGTCCGGCCTGAGCCTGCGCGACGTTCAGTATCATCCGCTGATCCTGCGTATCACCCACTGGCTTAATGCGCTGGCGATGCTGGTCATGATCGGCAGCGGCTGGCGCATCTACGACTACTACCCGGCGCTCCCGAGCGATTTCGAGCTTCCCCGGTGCAGTACACGCTCGGCGGCGACTACACGACCTCGGAAGCGCGCCACAACGAGGACGGGCTCGCCAACGCGCTCGGCTGGCATTTCGCCGCCATGTGGCTACTGGTCGCTGAACTTCCTGGTCTATCTCGCCTATGGCATCTTCTCCGGCCATTTCCGGCGCGACTTCCTGCCGGTGACGCCGCGCGCCGTGCTGCGCGATCTCTTTGCCGCACTCGCGCTTCCGGCTCGCGCACCGGCTCGGCGAATACAATGCCGTGCAGAAGACGTTCTACTGGGGCGTTCTTGCTGGCGATCCTCGTCATGTGCTGTCCGGCCTCGCCATCTGGAAGCCGGTGCAGTTCTATGAGCTGACTTGGCTGTTCGGCGGCTACCAGGGCGCGCGTCGTGCATTTCCTCGGCATGGCCGCGATCGTGGGCTTCCTCGTCGTGCATGTCGCGCTGGCGCTCCTGGTGCCGAAGACGCTGTCGCGATGATCCTCGGCCGCGCCTCCGGCCCGGCGCGGAAGGAGCGTTGACATGACGTCCCCGATCCTCGAGCGGCGGCCGGCGGTCATGGGTATCGAGCGGCGGCTCTTCCTGCGGCAGACGCTGAGCCTGGGCGCTCTCACCCTGCTCACCGGCTGCGACATCTCCGACCAGGACGCGGTGCAGAGCCGTGCTGCAACTTCTGTCGCGCTGGAACGACCGGGCGCAGGCCTTCCTGTTCAGCCGCGACGAAGCTGGCGCCGACCTTTCCCGAGAGCGCCGGCGGTGCGCGATTTCCGCTACAACGCCTGTTTCCCCATGGATCAGGCGCCGAAGCTCGATGCCGCCGACTACCGCCTGGAGCTGGCCGGCCTGATCGCCAACAAGCGGCCGTGGACGGTCGACGCAGCTCTACGCCTTGCCGCAGGAAAGCCAGATCACGCGCCATGTCTGCGTCGAGGGCTGGAGCATGATCGGCAAATGGAGCGGCACGCCGCTGCGCGACTTCCTGCGAGCGCGTCGGCGCCGACCTCACCGCGAAGTATGTCGGCTTCGAATGCGCCGACGGCTACTACGAGGAGCATCGACATGCCGACCGCGCTGCATCCGCAGACGATCATGGCGTTCCGACTTCGCCGACGAGATCCTGCCGCAGAAATACGGCTATCCGTTCAAGATCCGCATCCCGACCAAGCTCGGCTTCAAGAACCCGAAATTCGTCACCACGCATCTATCGTCACCAACCGGATGCCCGGCGGCTTCTGGACGGATCGCGGCTACAACTGGTTCAGCGGGTTCTGACCATGGAAGCCGCGCGCTTCGCGACGACTGCGCCATCGCCGTGATGGCGAAGGCGCCGCGCCCCGGCGCGGTGAAGACCCGCCTGGTGCCGCCGCTCACGCCCGAGGCGGCGATGGCGCTGAGCGCCAGCTTCCTGCGCGACATCACCGAGAATATCCGCCTGGCGGCGCGCGGATGCGCCGATCGGCGCCTATGTCGCCTATGCGCCGGCGGGGCTCGAGGCGCTGTTCGACGGCAGGCTCGCGCCCGGCACGAGCCTCGTGCTCGCCGACGGGAACGATCGACGCGTCATCCGGGGTACGCGGCTTCGGCCGCTGTCTGCTGCATGCGGCGCGCTCGCTTTTCGCCGTCGGGCACGGGGCCGTGTGCCTGCTCAATTCCGACAGTCCCAACCTGCCGACGGCGCTGCTGGCGGAGGCGGCCCGCGCGCTGGCGGTGCCCGGCGATCGCGTCGTGCTGGGGCCGGCCGAGGATGGCGGCTATTACCTCGTCGGCATGAAGGCCCCGCATGTCCGGCTCTTCGAGGATATCGCCTGGAGCACGAGCGGCGTCGCCGATGCCACCCGCGAGCGGGCGCGGGAGATCGGCCTCGAGGTGGTGGAGCTCGCCACCTGGTACGACGTCGACGATGCCGCCTCGCTCGCGCGGCTGCTTCGCGATCTTGCCCGTCCGGGCGGGGACAATGATCTCCGTTCCTATGCCGCGCCGGCCACCGCCGCCTGCCTCGAGCGCCTGGGCATTCTCGATCTTTTGACCTCGGTCGCCGCCCAATGAGCGCGCATCTTCGCGCCCCAAGGAGTTTCTGATGCCAACGACCAGCCTCGCCGCGACCAGCCGCTATTTCGAGGCGGTGGGCGAGCGGCGCGCGAAAGTCGCCGAGGCGCCGCCGGTCTGCCTCTATCTGGAAGTGACCAACCGCTGCAACCTGCTCTGCGAGACCTGCCCGCGCACCTTCGAGGCGCTGGAGCCGCCGGCGGATATGAGCTGGGAGCTGTTCACGTCGATCGTCGACCAGGTGCCGGACGTCGCGCGCGTGGTGCTGCACGGCGTCGGCGAGCCGATGCTGGTCAAGTCGCTGCCCGCGCATGATCCGCTATCTCAAGGAGCGCGGCATCTACGTGCTGTTCAACACCAACGGCACGCTGCTGGCGCCGCGCAAGCGCCGCGAGACTCATCGAGACCGGTCTCGATGAGCTGCGCGTCTCGCTTGACGCAGCGGAGGCCGAGAGCTTCCTGAGAGTGCGCGGCAAGGACATGTTCGACCGCATCGTGCGCAATGTCAGTGAGTTCACCGCGCTCCAAAGCGAGATCGGCGCCACCACGCCGCGGGTCTCGCTCTGGCTGACCGGGCTCAAGGAGACCGTCGACCAGCTGCCTGATTTCGTCCGACTCGCCGCGCGCATCGGCGTCCGCGAAGTGCATCTGCAGCGCCTGGTCTTCGATGATCTCGGGCGCGGCCTGGCGCGGGCGGACTCCTCGCTGTTCGAGCGGACGCAGAAGGAAGAGGAGGAAGTCGATCGCCGCCGCCCAGGCGCTCGGCACCACCCTCGGCGTCACCATGGACGCCTCCGGCGCCACCGAGCCGGGCCTCAGCCTCAAGCGTGGGCCGCGGGACGCACCCTGGTCCGGCCTGCCGCCGCCCGTGGTCGCTGATGTATTTCACCGCGCATGGCCGCGCCCTGCCCTGCTGCATCGCGCCGTTCTCGGCACGCGGCTACGAGACCTATACGCTCGGCGACGCCACCCAGCAGACCCTGCGGGAGATCTGGAACGGCGCCGCCTACCAGGAATTCCGCCAGCAGCTCGTTGGCGACGCGCCGCCCAAGCCCTGCCAGAATTGCGGCCTCCGATGGAGCCTCTAGGCGTCGCCGTCGTCATTCCCGTCCTCAACGAGGCGGCGACCATCGCCGGCGTCGTCCGCGGGATTCCGCGTGGACTCGCCCGGGAAATCATCGTCGCCGACGGCGGCAGCGCGGACGGAACGCCGGAGCTGGCCCGCGCGGCGGGAGCGCGTGTGATCGTTCCGAACGGGCGCGGCTACGGCCGCGCCTGCGCCGCGGGCGCCGAGGCCGCCGCGGAGTGCGGCATCATCGCCTTCATGGATGGCGACGGCGCCGATCGCGGCGACCTGCTGGCGCGGCTCGTCGATCCCATTCGCGACGGCAGCCATGATTTCGTCATCGCGTCTCGCACCCGCGGCGCGCGCGAGCCGGGCTCCATGAGCTGGCACCAGATCGCCGCGGGATATCTCGCCGGCTTCGGCATGGGGCTGCTTTACGGCGTGCGCTACAGCGACATGTGCGCCTATCGGGCGATCCGGCGCGACTGTCTGCGGCGCCTCGACATGCGGGAGATGACCTATGGCTGGAACATCGAGATGCAGATGAAGGCGGCGCGTCTCGGCCTTCGCATCCTCGAGGTGCCCATGCCCTATCGGTGCCGAGGCGGCGGGGCGTCGAAGGTCGCGGGCTCGCTGCGCGGGTCGATCCGGGCGGGCTGGCGCATCGTCGCCACGTTCCTGCGCGTCGCGACCGCCTCTCCGCCGGCCGATCTCGCCCACCGGCTGCAAAAAACAAGCTAGCGGTCAGTGGCCACGTAGATTCGCCATTTCGCGGCCGCCGCCTCGGCGAGGCGATAGTCGGCGCTTCCGGCGAAGGGATCTCGCCGCCATGCTCCGTCCCGCGGAGAGACAACGACCACGTCACAGCCGTATCGGGTTGCCATGAGGTGAATGTCCTCCGGTGAGCCCTTGCCCGCGAAGACCCGCGTGAAGAGCGCGTCGAGCGTCGTCAGATCGGCTGTCGGCAATGCCACCAACGGCTGGACCAGGGCCCATGCGGCATAGCAGGAGCGGCGATCCGCCAGCAGGGCCCAGGAAACGTTGATCGGCCATACGGTCATGTCCGCGAAGGCGAGCGGATTGTTGCCGACGCGCTGATCGGGGCCCGCATATCGACGCACCGCGCGCCAGAACTCCGGCGATTGCGCGAAGCTCGCGGCGGATGCCGAGGGAATGCCTCTCGCATTCTCGCCGACGAACCCGAGCCCGGCGGGCAATGCCAACAGGAGAAGCAGACCGGCCGTCGCCAGAATGGGCCGAGAATAAGCACGCCAGTGGGAAAGCCCCGCGGCGGCGAACACGGTCAGCACCATGATCGCTGGCAGCGGCGCGCGCCAGCCGAGATCGTTGTTGGCGATCGTGCTGGCGAGCAGCCAGCCGACGCCCAGGCCGGTGATGGCGAGCAGGCCCAGGCCGGCTGCGGCAATCGTCATCGGACGCGACGTCGCCGGCGACCCGAGGGTGCGCAGGAGGGTGAGCGGGCCCAGGATATAAAGAGCGGGAAATTCGACCAGCAGAAGCAGCAGCCAATAGGCCGGCAGATCGAGCACTTGGCGGAGCCCCATAGGCACGAAGTTCCCGAGCACGGGGAAAGGCTGCAACGCGATGGGTGCTCCCGCGTCCCGCGTGAGGGTCGCGAGATATTCGTCGCGGATGAAGGGAAACGCGATCGCCGCCGCCAGCAGGGCGGCGACAAGGGCGCTCGCCAGAAACGTCACGCGCCGCCGCCGATCGGCAAGCACCAGGAGCCCGATACCGATCGGGACCGCGGCCGCCGCGAAGGTCACGCCGCCGATCCAGGTAGAGCTCTCGAAGCCGGCGGCGACTACCAAGGCGAGCCCGACGACGGTGAGCGGACTGTTCCGCTGAGCGAGGCGCGACAGCAGTAAAACCGCGACGATGGCGCAGGTGGCCGAGGCCAGATGCTGCGGCGACCAGCTCGCCTGGACCAGCCAAGTCTGCAGCTCCGAGGCCGGCGGCAGCAGGCGCTTCAGCCCGTCCGGCCCCAAAGTGATAGTCAAAATCGGCCGCAGCGAGCCGGCGAGGCCGAGCGGGAGCACCCAGAGCGCGGCGGCGCGCCGTCCGCTGAACCAGACCGCCAATCCCATCATGAGGACGAGGGAAGCGAAGGCAGTGAACCAGGTGAAGGCGATGTCGGCTTCCCAGCCGCTCACCCCCAGCAGCACGGCGAAGAGAGCGGCGCTGAAGTGCCAGAGGTAGTAGTAGGGCAAGTCTCCCGACGCGCCGTTCTCGCCGAAGAACGGGTTTCCCGCCGGGAGGCCGAGGCGGGCGATATCGTCGATGATAGCGACCTTCGTGTGATCGAAGATGGGTGCGGCGAGGATGACGCCGCCGTCGACGAGTTTCGGCATGATCGCGATCGCCGGCGCCACAGCAACGAGCGCGGCCAGGATATAGGCCCACCAGGGAACTCCCGGCAGCTGCGGTTCTTCTGGCGGCGGCACCCTCAATGCGACGATGGCGCCGACGCTGATCACGAGCATGGCGCCGATCAGAATGGCGATCGACGTTCGCGTCAGGCTGACATGGAGAAAGATCGTAATTGCTAGCGGGCTGAAGACCGCCCAGCCGAGCGTCGGCGCTACGGCCAGGGCTAGAGGCCGTTCCTGAGCAAGCTGTCGGGCGATGGCAATTCCCATGCACGTCCAGAGCAGCATCGCTGCGATGGCGCACAGGAGTACGTTGAGAGACGAAACCACGCCACCGATGCTCCCAGGACCCTGACTGAACAAGACTTAATACCGCCGGCAAGAGACCTGGCCGGCAGTGAATTCTCTGATTTATTCCCTGTTACCTGGGAATTCACGCCAAAGACTGGTTCGCTCGAGACTGCCTCCTCCGCCAATTTTTCGGGATGCGAATCCCGTGGTTTTGAGGGGCTCGGCCGAGGCCTGGAAAACCGACTGTGCCCCACCTTTGTGCCCCAAGCAATGGGCTCAGGCGCACGACCCGGTCGCGGCGATCGCTAGCCGCGGCTCAGCATTTCGGCTTAGGTTGCCGCAGTCATGAACAAGATCGCCAACGTCGAAAACGTTGTCTGCTCTGCCGAGACGATGTCCCGGCATCCGGAACTCTATCACTACACCAAGCCGACGGCGTTTGAGGGCATCGTTGGCACGCAGACGCTGTGGTGCTCGCACTATCGCCTACGGAGGAGATTTCACATGTGCCGGGCCATACCTATCCGCACCGCAAAGATGGTGGCAATTACTACATTCTCCGACGCATTCTGAAGGCGTTGCCGCCGACATTCTTCGAGAACGGAGAGCGGCAACGGCTCGTCAAGGTTGCGCATCGGACCAAGAACCTCCCGGAAGCTCGCCGGCGAATGCGGCACACCGCTGTTGAGGTTCGAGATCCGCTCGACAAGACCAGGCAGCAGATGGGGGGACACCGCGTCACCCGTGACGACGACTACGGCTTCCGAGGCAGACCTTCGCGCGATGGTCTCGCGGTGGCTGCCGGCGGCTCCTGGCTTTGCGTCGGCGTAAGGCGGAGCGGAAGCCGGCTAAGAGGACGGAGCGTGAATTTCAGCGGGCCATAAATCGGCTTGCAGCGCTCGCGAGCCAAGCTGACCCTCGCTGCCGCCGGCGACGCAGCAGGCCGAAGCCTGCGAGAGCGGTGCCCAGAAGGACGATGCTGTCAGGTTCCGGAACCGGCGTCGCGCCAAAAACGATCTCTGGGATATTGTAGGAGCCCAGCGACGTATTCGTGCTTGCGAAGGTTACGCTGGTGAAGGCGGTGTCCGAAATGAATCCGTCGAACACGAAAGTTGAGGTGTCGTAAGCCGCACTGCCGGTGGTCGCGCCTCCGACGGCAGTGCTTAAAGTGTAATTGCCGGAATTCGCATTGACGTTGAAGAAGATGCCGAGATCATTGATCGGCGTCGCGAATGTTACGGTGACGCTATCGCCGCCGAAGAAGAACTGCTGCCCGCCCGATTGATTGCCGCCGAGACTAAGGCCGGTAAAGCTGTTGAACTGGTTGGTGATAATGCCGCCTTGCAGCGTTCCCGAGGGGCCGGCAGTGAAGTTGTAGGTCAAACCGTTGAAAGTCCCTCCGCTGGCGATCGTTTGTCCGGCCACTCCTGTCGCGTAATTCTCTGTCGTGAGGGTTGTGCCCGCTGCGGCCGCGGCGAAAGCGGCCGAACTGGTGAATGTGGTAAAGCCCGCGTGCGCCGGCGCAGCAAGAGCCGTGAGGCCGACAACGAGAATCGCACCCTCAGAGATACGCATGCCTCACCCCCACTCCAATTTGAGATGTGTGAACGGAATCATGCAACTTTCGGGCCGTTGCGGACGAGGCCGAAAATCAGATGGCCAAGCGGGATGTGCGGCGGCGAATGGCTGGCAAGTGTAAATATTGCTGACAGACCGTATCGACGTTCGACAACGGGGGCTAGGAGAACCAGCGCAAGAGAAGCGCATAAATGCGATCGCGGCAGGCGCCCGTTGCCGAGCCCGTGAGCGCCGAGTACGAGCGTTAGACCCGGGAGAAAACGCACATGGGCCCGCCTGCCACGCTGGCCCTATCAACCTTTCCGTTCGTAACGGCTCACCGGACGCGGCAGGCCCAGATTGTCGCGCAGGGTCGAGCCCTCGTACTCGGTCCTGAACAACTCACGCGCCTGCAATTCCGGAATGACGAGATCGACGAAATCGTTGAGCCCGCCAGGGAGCGTCGAGGGCTGGATCAGGAATCCGTCGACGCCGTGGCCGCGCGGATCGAACTTGCCGAGGCTGTAGGACAAGACCTCGATCCCGACGTCGGGATGGATCAGGGATTGGAGGTGCGCGTGTTTCTCCCGCGCCCCTGACTCTGTGCGGCCCACGATGGGATTGAAGCCCGGCATCACCTTCAGATGCTCCGACTTAAGATGCTCGGGCTTACTTCGCCCGCATCTCCGCGGCGGCGTCGAGCACCGCGTGGATGATCTTGTCGTAGCCGGTACATCGACAGAGGTTGCCGGCAAACCAGTAGCGCGCCTCGGTTTCCGTCGGGTTCGGATTGCGCTCCAGTAGCGCCTTCGCCGCCATCAGCACGCCCGGCGTGCAGAAGCCGCATTGCAGCGCCGCGTGCTCGAGGAATTTTCTCTGCAAGGGGTGGAGGTCGTTGCCTCGCGCCATGCCCTCGATGGTCTCGACCGCATGGCCGTCGGCCTCGACCGCAAGCACCAGGCACGAGCAGACCAGACGACCGTCGAGGGTCACGCTGCAGGCGCCGCAGTCGCCGGAGCTGCAACCCTCCTTGCTGCCGGTCAGGTGCAGCTCGTCCCGCAGCACGTCCAGCAGCGTGAGCTGCGGCTCGCACAGGAACTCCGTCGGCTCGCCGTTGATCGTGGTCGATACGTGGTGCTTGCTCATCGACGCTCTCCCGCGCGCTCGTAGGCGATAGTGGCGGCCCGGCGCGCCATCACGCCGGCAACCTTGGTCCGGTATTCGATCGTCCCGCGCTTGTCGTCGATCGGCTTGCAGGCGCCTCGCGCCGCCTGGTCGAGGCGAGCCAGCGCCGTCTCGTCGAGCTTGCGGCCGATCAGGGCGGCGGCGGCCTCGGGAACCAGCACCGCCGTCGGCGCCACCGCGCCCAGCACCACCCGCGCATCGGTGCAGACGCCGCTCGGCGTCGAGCGTCACATTGACACCGGCGCCGACCACGGCGATATCCATCTCGGTCCGCGGGATGAAGCGGAGATAGGCGTCCGCCGAGCGCGGCGCGCGCTTCGGCAGGTGGAACTCGGTAATGAACTCGTCGCGGGCGAGCGAAGTTTTCCCCGGACCGGTGACGATGCTCTCCACGGGAACCTCGCGCCGGCCCTTGCTGCCGACCACCACGCAGGTGGCGCGCGCGGCGATCAGCGCCGGGACGCTGTCCGCCGCCGGCGAGGCATTGCAGAGATTGCCCGCGAGCGACGCCCGGCCCTGCACCTGGGTCGAGCCGATGAGGTTCGCGGCCTCGACAATTCCGGGCCACGCCCGCTTCAGGGCCTCGTTCTCGCCGATGACAGCGCCCGGCGTCGCGGCCCCGATCACGAAGCCGCCGTCCTGCTCGCGAATGCCTGACATGCCCGGAATCTTCTTTGTGTCGACGATCAGATCCGGCTTGGCGCGGCCGGAGCGAAGCTGCACCAGCAGGTCGGTCCCGCCGGACAGAACTTTCGCAACGCCAGAGGCGCCGGCCAGGGCGCGAATGGCTTCCTCGACCGTCGCCGGGGCTGTGTATCCGAGCATCGGCACCGCCTCTTCCGAATGAGCCAGAGGGAACGATAGTCCAGGGAGGATGGACGGTCGAGGGCGAAGGGCAGCTTGCATTTAGGGGCCGGCCGCGCGACCCTGATGCCTTGTCAGGGACAACCGGGCGATTGGACGAGGTGGCCATGGACGACGTCATCCCGAAAGACGCGATAAAGCCCTTCAAATGGGTCGGGACCCGGCCGGTTCGCCCGGATGGCGTGCCGAAGGTGACGGGGCTCGCCCAGTATGGCGCGGACTTCGTGATGCCGGGCATGCTGGTGGGCCGCATCTTGCGCTCGCCCCACGCCCATGCGCGCATCCGATCGATCGATACCTCGAAGGCGGCGGCGCTCCCTGGCGTCAAGGCGGTGATGACCTCGGCAGACTTCCCCGAGCAGAAGTTCGAGTATGTGGGTCCCGAACGCGTCGCGGTGAATTTCTGGCACGTGACGCGCAACATCATGGCGCGTGAGAAGGTGCTCTATGAAGGGCATGCAGTCGCCGCCGTGGCGGCCACCAGCAAGGCGGTCGCGGACGAGGCGCTGGCGCTGATCAAGGTCGACTACGAGGTGCTGCCCCACGTCATCGACGTCGAAGACGCGATGAAGCCGGACGCGCCGCTGCTGTTTCCCGACCTGATCACCCGTGGGATCGATCCCGCGCCGACCACGCCTTCGAACATCTCGAAGCGCCTCGAGTTCAAGCTCGGCGATCTGGAGGCGGGATTCGCATCGGCCGACGAGATCGTCGAGATGTCGTTCAAGACCGCGGCGGTGCATCAAGGCTATATCGAGCCCCAGGCCTGCTGCGCCCGCTTCGACGCCGACGGCCAGGCCGAGATCTGGAGCTCGAGCCAGGGCCACTTCGTGGTGCGCGCGCTGACCGCCCAGCTCCTCGGCATGAAGGTCGGCGACCTCCGTGTCTATCCCGCGGAGATCGGCGGCGCCTTTGGCGGCAAGACCGTGATCTACCTCGAGCCGGTGGCCACCATGCTGGCCCGGAAATCCGGTCACCCCGTGAAGATCGTGATGAGCCGCGAGGACGTGTTCCGGGCCACGGGCCCCACCTCGGGCTCCGCCATGACCGTGAAGATCGGCGTCAAGCGAGATGGGAAAATCGTCGCTGCCGACGGCGTCTTCAAGTTCCAGGCCGGCGCGTTTCCGGGCTCGCCCGTGATGAACGCCTGCATGTGCGCCTTTGCGCCTTACGACATCGCGAACGCACGCACGGTCGGGTACGACGTCGTGTGCAATCGCCCGAAGGCGGCGGCCTATCGCGCGCCGGGCTCGCCGATCTCCGCCTTCGCGGTGGAGAGCGTGCTCGACGTTCTCGCCCAGAAGATCGGCATGGATCCGCTCCAGCTTCGCCTCAAGAATGCGGCCCGGTCGGGCACGCAGATGCTTTACGGGCCGAAGCTCGCCCACAACGGCTATGCCGAGACCATCGAGGCGCTGATCAACCATCCCGCCTACAAGGTGCCGCTCAAGAAGAACCAGGGGCGCGGCGTCGCCTCCGGCTATTGGTTCAATGGCGGTGGTGAGTTGAGCGCCACCGTGCACGTCAACGAGGACGGCACCGTCGTCGTTGCGACCGGCAGTCCCGACATCGGCGGCTCGCGCGCCTCCATGGCGATCATGGCAGCGGAGACCCTGGGCATCGACTACAACAAGGTGCGCCCGATCGTCGCCGACACGGCGTCGGTGGGCTACACCCATGTGACCGGCGGCTCCCGCGTCACCTTCGCGACCGGCATCGCTGTGATCGACGCCACCAAGAAGGTGATCAAGGAGCTCTGCGCCCGCGCGGCGATGATCTGGGACGTCGATCCCGAGGGCGTGGTCTGGGAAGACGGCTCCGCCAAACCGGCGGGGAGCAACGTCGGCGATTTCAAGCCGTTGTCGCTGCGGGAGATCGCCGCCAAGCGGGCGCTGACCGGCGGACCGATCGTCGCCGCGGCGGGGGTCAATCCCGGTGCCGTGGCGCCGGGCTATGCGACCCAGTTCTGCGACGTCGAGGTCGATCCGGAGACCGGCAAGGTAACGGTACTGCGCTTCGTCGCCGCCCAGGACGTCGGCCGCGCCATCCACCCGAGCTACGTCGAGGGGCAGATCCAAGGCGGGGTCGTGCAGGGCATCGGCTGGGCGCTCAACGAGGAGTACATCTACGATTCAAAGGGACACCTGGAAAATCCGGGCTTCCTCGATTATCGGATTCCCGTGGCCTCCGACCTGCCGATGATCGAGGCGGTGCTGATCGAGGTGCCGAATCCGAGCCACCCCTACGGCGCCAAGGGCGTCGCCGAGGTCAACATCTGCCCGCCGATGGCGGCGATCGCCAACGCGATCCAGCGCGCGGTCGGCTGCCGCATGACCGAGCTGCCGATGTCGCCGCCGAAGGTCCTCGCCGCGATCGATGCGGGCAAGCGGCCCTAGGGTCATGGCGGCGGCGCCGGCGCGCGTTGTGCTGGTCGGCGGCCTCAGCCGGCGCTACACCGGCGGCGTCCAGGAATTCGCCATCGAGGCGAAGAACCTGCGCGGCGTCATCAAGGCCATGGATCAGCTCTACCCCGGGCTCGGCGAGCATCTCGAGGAGGAGACGACCGTCGCCATCGACGGCGAGATCCACGAGGTCGGCTACTACCAGACGATCCAGCCGGGCTCGGAGGTCTTCTTCATTCCAAAGCTCGAAGGCGGATAAAGACCACCCGTGCGATCGGCACGGCGACGGCTTTCACCCCCGCGCTTCCTCTCTGGTGGCCCGCGCCGGTCGCGGCCGCGCACCGGAGGCTCGATCATTCCCGCCTGAGGCTTTGACGGACGCCCCGTCATCGCCCGCTTTTCGGCGGACCTATGGGCTGCGCCGGAATTCATGCTTGAGTTCCGCCGTCACATGGAATAATTGTCAATTATAATGCTTCAGAGAACAGTTTTGATGCTTTAAATATGATTTCGGCGGCGCAGTTACGGGCGGCTCGGGCGCTCCTCGGCATCGACCAGCGCAAGCTGGCGGAGCTCTCGGGGCTCTCCGTGCCGACGATCCAGCGGATGGAGGCGAGCGAGGAGGTGATCCGGGGTAATGTGGATTCGCTGATGAAGCTGATCGGCGCCCTCGACGCCGCCGGCATCGAGCTCATCGGCGAGGGCGCTCAGAGCTTGGGCGGCCGCCGCGGCGTGCGCCTGAAGGCCTGAGCAGGGAGGCGATGTGGCGACATCATCCGGCTCCATCGCCTTCCCGCGTCTCCTGATGCGGCGGGAGTAGCAGCGGATGGCGGTCGTCGTCGCTCTCTGGTGCGTGGCCGCGCTTCTCGCGACGTCGTGCCTGGGATTGGCAATGGCGCGCTCATCCGCGGCGACGCCGCTGGTTTACGGCGCGGCACTCGCGGCCTCCGCCGTCGCCTTCGCGTCGGCGCTCCTGCATCTCCTGTCGGGCGCGGCGGCGACGCCTGACATCGTGCTGCCGCTCGGCCTGCCTTGGCTCGGCGCGCATTTCCGCATCGATGCGCTCGCCGCGTTCTTCCTCGCCGTGGTCAATCTCGGCGGTGGCGCCGCCAGCCTCTATGCCCTCGGCTATGGCCGCCACGAGTCCGCGCCGCAGCGCGTGCTGCCGTTCTATCCCGCCTTCCTTGCCGGCATGAACCTCGTCGTCCTCGCCGACGACGCCTTCACCTTCCTGCTGTGCTGGGAGTTCATGTCGCTGACCTCCTGGGCGCTGGTGATGTCCCATCATCGCGAGGGCGACAACGCACGGGCCGGCTACATCTACCTCGTCATGGCAAGCTTCGGGACCCTGGCGCTGCTGCTGGGCTTCGGCCTGCTCGCCGGACCGGAGGGCGGCTACGCCTTCGCCGCGATCCGCGCCGGCCATCACTCGCCGATGATCACGGCGCTGATCCTGAGCCTCGTGCTCCTGGGGGCGGGATCGAAGGCGGGGCTGGTGCCGCTCCATGTCTGGCTGCCGCTCGCCCATCCGGCGGCGCCGAGCCATGTGTCGGCGCTGATGAGCGGCGTCATGACCAAGGTCGCGATCTACGGCTTCATCCGCATCGTCTTCGATCTCCTGGGCGAGCCCAGCTGGTGGTCGGCGCTGGTGGTGCTGGCGCCCGCCGGCAGCACGGCGCTCCTGGGCGTGCTCTCGGCGCTGATGCAGCGCGATCTGAAGCGGCTCCTCGCCTACAGCACCGTCGAGAACGTCGGCATCATCTTCATCGGCCTCGGCCTCGCGCTCGCGTTCCGCGCCAACGGCATGGGGAGTGCGGCGGCGCTGGCCTTCACCGCGGCGCTCCTCCACGTGCTCAACCACTCGCTCTTCAAGAGCCTGCTGTTCTTCGGCGCCGGCTCAGTGCTGACCGCCACCGGCGAGCGCGACATGGAGCGTCTCGGCGGCCTCATCCATCGCATGCCGATCGTCGAGCTTCTGCGTTCTCGTCGGCTGCGTCGCCATCTCGGCGCTGCCGCCGCTCAACGGCTTCGTCTCGGAGTGGCTGACCCTGCAGGCGATCCTGCTCAGTCCCGACGCTGCCGCAATGGGGCCTGAAGATCCTGATCCCCTCCATCGGCGCCATGCTGGCGCTCGCGACCGCGATCGCCGCGGCGGTCTTCGTCAAGGTGTTCGGCATCACCTTCCTCGGCCGGCCGCGATCGCCGGTGGTCGCAACGGCCGTCGATGCCGATCGTTTCTCGCTCGCGGCGATGCTCGGTCTCGCGGTGCTTTGCCTGCTTGCCGGCATCCTGCCGGGCCCGATCATCGACGCGCTGGCGCCGCTCGCCCAGACCCTCGTCGGCGGCCGCATGCCGCTGCAGACCGATGTGCCCTGGCTCGCGATCGTTCCGGTGAGCGAGAGCCGCAGCTCCTATGACGGGCTTCTCGTCTTCCTTTTCATCGCGCTCTCGTCGCTGCTCTCGGTCTTCGCGATCCATCGCCTCGCCTCGCGGGCGGTGCGGCGCGCGCCCGCCTGGGATTGCGGCTTTCCCGATCCGAGCCCGCTCACCCAATACAGCTCCGCCAGCTTCTCCCAGCCGATCCGCCGGGTCTTCGGCACCGTCCTTTTCCGTGCCCGCGAGCGCGTGGAGATGCCGCCGCCGGGCGACGTGCGCCCGGCGGTGCTCCAGGTGGAGCTGCACGACCTGATCTGGGACTGGCTCTATATGCCGATCTACGGCGCCGTGAGCTTCGCGGCGGACCGGCTCAACTATCTGCAGTTCCTCACCATCCGGCGCTATCTGAGCCTGGTGTTCCTCGCGCTCGTGCTGCTTCTTCTGGTGCTGGCGATATGGATCTGATCCGCGGCCTCGCCATCCAGGGCCTGCAGATGCTGCTGGTGCTGCTGCTGGCGCCGATGCTGGTCGGGCTCGTGCGCAAGGTGAAGTCGCGGCTGCTGCGCCGCCAAGGCCCGCCGATCCTGCAGCCCTATCGCGACCTGCTGCGGCTTTGCCGCAAGGAGGCGGTGCTGGCGGAGAACGCGAGCTGGCTCTTTCGCGTCGCGCCCTACCTGATCTTCGCCGCCACCTGGGTCGCCGCCGCCCTGGTGCCGACCTTCGCCACCGGCCTCCTCTTCAGCTGGTCCGCCGATCTCATCGCCATCATCGCGCTGCTGGCCAGCGCGCGCTTCTTTCTGGCGCTGGCGGGCATGGATGTCGGCACCGCTTTCGGCGGCATCGGCTCCAGCCGCGAGGTGATGATCGCCTCCCTCGCGGAGCCCGCGATGATCACCATCGTCTTCACGCTGGCCTTGATCGCCGGCTCGACGCAACTCTCGACCATGGCGGCGTTCATGGGCTCGCCGGCGGTGGGGTTGCGCGTCTCCCTGGCGCTGGGGCTCATCGCCCTCGTCATCGTGGCGCTCGCCGAGAATGCTCGCATCCCCGTGGACAATCCCGCCACCCATCTCGAGCTCACCATGGTGCACGAGGCGATGGTGCTGGAGTATTCCGGCCGGCATCTCGCGCTCATCGAGCTCGCCGCGGCGCTCAAGCTGCTGCTCTATGTGTCGCTCATCGCCTGCCTCTTCGTGCCCTGGGGACTGTCCCGGTCGGGCGGCAGCGCGGTGCCGGAGCTGGTGGGAGCGGCGGTCTACATCGCCAAGCTCGCCGCCGGCGGCATCCTGCTCGCGGTCTTCGAGACCGGCATCGCCAAGATGCGAGTCTTCCGCGTGCCGGAATTCCTGGGCGCGGCCTTGATGCTGGGGCTCCTCGCCACGCTCCTGCGCTTCGTCTCCGGGAGCTTCTAGAGCATGATCCGAGCAAGACCAACAAGACTAAATGGAATCGAACCACGCTCTAAATTCGTTGGTTTTGTCGCATTTTCTGCGCCGAACCGGCGTCCACTTCGGCGGAAAATGCTCTAGATGGACCGTCTCGACTTCGACATCTCCCATCTGCTGGCCGGCGGCCTCGTCCTCGTCAGCTTCGTGCTGCTCTATCAGGATCGCCTGTACGCGCTCCTCAACGTCTACGCCGCCCATGCGCTCACCCTGGCGCTGGCGGTCGCCTGGCAGGCCTTCATCCAGGACGCGCCGCACCTCTACGTGACGGCGATCCTTGCCCTCGGCTTCAAGGCGATCATCATCCCCGGCGCGCTGCGGCGGATCGTCGAGCGTCTCGGCATCCATCGCGAGATCGAGACCGTGGTGGGTATCGGCGTCACCATGCTGGCGGGCATGGCGCTGGTGGCGCTCTCGATGGTGGTGATGCTGCGCGTCACCGGCGAGGCGAGCCCGATCGCGCGCGAGGATCTCGCCTTCGCGCTTGCCGTGGTGCTGCTGGGCCTGCTGATCATGGTGACGAGGCGGAACGCCGTCAGCCAGGTGGTGGGCTTCATGTCGCTCGAGAACGGGCTGGTGCTGGCGGCGACCGGCGCCAAGGGCATGCCGCTGGTGGTCGAGATCAGCGTCGCCTTCTCGATCCTGATCGCCTTCATCGTCATCGGCATCTTCCTGTTCCGCATCCGCGAGCGCTTCGACACCGTCGACCTGCAGGCTCTCGACCAGTTCCGGGGAGAGCGCCAATGACCGGGCTGCACCTCGACGCGGTGACCATGGTGCTGCTGATCCCGCTCTGCGCGGCGGCGGTGCTGGTCCTGCTGCCCGGCTACTGGCTCGCCGCCCGCCTCAACTGGTCGCGACGTTCCTGACCCTGATCGCCGCGGTGCTGCCGCTCTTCGGCGCGCATCCCGCGCCCAGCAGCTATCTCTTCGTCGACGACCTCAACGTGGTCTTCATCGCGCTCAATACCTTCGTCGGCTTCACCACCAGCGTCTTCAGCGCCAGCTACGTCGGCCATGAGCTGGAGATCGGCCGGCTCACGCCGACCTATCTCCGCTTCTATCACGCCATGTATCAGATCCTGATGTTCGGCATGAACCTGGCGCTGATGGCGAACAACATCGGGCTGATGTGGGTCGCGATCGAGCTCGCGACGCTCACCACCGTGATGATGGTCGGCATCTATCGCACGCACGAGGCGCTGGAGGCGGCGTGGAAGTATTTCATCCTCGGCAGCGTCGGCATCGCGCTGGCGCTCTTCGGCACCATCCTCGTCTATGTCGCGGCCCAGCCGGTGATCGGCGAAGGACTGCAGTCGATGGTGTGGACGATGCTGATCGACCGTGCGGCGGCCTTCGATCCCGCGCTGCTGAATGTCGCCTTCGTATTCCTGCTGCTGGGCTACGGCACCAAGGTCGGGCCTGGCGCCGCTCCATGCCTGGCTGCCCGATGCCCATGCGGAGGGCCCGACGCCGATCTCGGCGGTGCTCTCGGGCCTGCTCCTCAACGTCGCGCTCTACGCGGTGCTGCGCTTCAAGATGCTGATGACCGCCAACGCCGTGGCGCTGGCGCCCGGGCCGCTGATGGTGACGCTGGGCCTGGTCTCGCTGTCTTCGCGGCGTTCATGCTCTACCGGCGCCGCGACATCAAGCGGCTGTTCGCCTATTCCTCCATCGAGCATATGGGGATCATCGTCTTCGCCTTCGGCATGGGCGGTCCGCTGGCGAATTTCGCCGGCCTGCTCCACATGACCATGCACAGCCTGACCAAGTCCGGCATCTTCTTCACCGTCGGCCATATCGCGCAGGTCAAGGGCACCCAGAAGATCGCGAGATCGGCGGCCTGACGGAATCCCATCCCTGGCTCGGCTGGAGCCTGTCCTCGGCGTCGTCGCCATCGCGGGGCTGCCGCCGATGGGCATCTTCATGAGCGAGTTCCTGGTGGTGAGCTCGACCTTCGCCCGCTCGCCGCTGCTCGCCATCCCCCTGGTCTTCGGGCTGCTGGTCGCCTTCGGCGCGCTGCTGCTGCGCTTGAATGGCCTGGCCTTCGGCGAGCCGCGCGGCGGCACGGCGCCGGTCAAGGCCTCCTACGCGCCGCTGTTCGCTCATCTGGCGCTGGTGCTCGCCGCCGGCATCTACCTGCCGCCGCCAGCTGGTGAGCTGGTTCCAGCATGTCTCGAGCCTGCTCGGATAAGGCGCGGCCGATGACGACACTCTCCGAGCTGCATCGAGGCGAAACGCGCACCGACCGGCGCCGTCGACATCGGCGGACGTGGCAGCTCGCCGCGGCGGAACTGCGCCAGGGCCGCTTGACCTTGCTGGGGCTCTGGGGCGAGCGGAACGCCGTGCATATGGCGCTGCTCGACGAAGCCGCCGGCGATGCCGCCGTCCTCACCCTCGATTGCCCTGATGGGCGGTTTCCCTCGGTCGGCGCGGCTGCATCCGCCGGCGCTCCGGCTGGAGCGCGCGATCCGCGATCTCTTCGGCCTCGAGCCGAAGGCGCGCCGGACCCGCGCCCCTGGCTGGATCATGGCCGATGGGGTATCGCACCAGCCGCTGGGCGCACCGCAGCCGCGCGCCGACGTGCCCGCGCCCTATGCCTTCCTGCCGGCGACGGGCGAGAGCCTGCACCAGATTGCCGTCGGGCCCGGTCCATGCCGGCATCATCGAGCCCGGACATTTCCGCTTCACCGCCGGCGGCGAGACGGTGGTGCGGCTGGAGGAGCGGCTGGGCTACGTCCACAAGGGCATCGAGAGGCTGATGGACGGTGCCGACTCTCGATCGCGCCGCCAAGCTCGCCGGCCGCACCTCCGGCGACAGCACGGTCGCCTATGGCATCGCCTTCGCGCGCGCGGCCGAAGCGGCGCTCGGCATCGAGGCGCCGGCGCGCGCGCTGTGGCTGCGCGCGCTGATGGCGGAGCTGGAGCGGCTCGCCAATCATTTCGGCGACATCGGCGCGATCTGCAACGACGCGTCCTTCGCCCTGATGCAGGCCCATTGCGCGGTGCTGCGGGAGCGCGTGCTGCGCGCGGCCGATACCGCTTTCGGTCATCGGCTGATGCGCGACTGTGTCGTGCCCGGCGGCGTTGCCGGCGATCTCGCGGAGGCCGGCGTCGCCGCTGATCCGCGCTCTCGCCGACGAGGCGCGCCGCCGCTTTCCCGCCCTGGTGAACCTCTACGACGCCACCGCGTCGCTCCAGGACCGCACCGTCGGCACCGGCATTCTGCGCCCGGAGCTCGCGCGCCAGTTCGGCGCCGGCGGCTATGTCGGCCGCGCCTCGGGCCGCAGCTTCGATGCGCGCCGCAGCCCCGGCTATGCGCCCTACGACCAGCTCAAATTCGAGGTGCCGGTCCGCACCGATGGCGACGTCAACGCCCGCGTCTGGATCCGCATCCGCGAGGTCGAGCAGAGCCTGGACCTGGTCGGGCAGATCCTCGATCGCCTGCCCGCGGGCCCGATCCGCGCCGATCTGCCGGCGCGACGGATCCGGCGAAGGCATGGCGCTGGTGGAAGGTTTCCGCGGCGACATCCTCGCCTGGCTGCGGATCGGAGGCGACGGCACGGTGGAGCGCTGCCATCTGCGCGATCCCTCCTGGTTCCAGTGGCCGCTGCTGGAGGCCGCGATCGAGGGCAACATCGTCGCGGATTTCCCGCTCTGCAACAAATCCTTCAACTGCTCCTACTCGGGCCACGATCTCTGAGGGCATGACGACATGCGCAAGCATCTGCTTCGAGGGAATGATCCGCTCGCCGCTGACGGAAGCGGCGCCGCTCGCCCGACGACGCGGCGCTGGCGGAGCTCGCGGCGCGGCGTCGATCGTGCGGCGCAGCGGCGCCTCGGCCGCAGCCTCTCGATCCGCGAGATCGATGCCGGCTCCTGCAATGGCTGCGAGCTGGAAATCCACGCTCTCGGCAATGCGTTCTACGATCTCGAGCGCTTCGGCCTGCGCTTCGTCGCCTCGCCGCGCCATGCCGACGTGCTGCTCGTCACCGGCCCGGTGACGAAGAACATGCGCGAGGCGCTGGAGCGGACCTACGCCGCGACGCCCGGTCCCAAATGGGTGGTGGCGCTCGGCGACTGCGCGCTCGATGGCGGCATGTTCGCCGGCAGCTATGCCTGCGTCGGCGGCGTCTCCGCGGTGATTCCCGTCGACCTCCACATCCGCGGCTGCCCGCCGCGGCCGGAGCAGATCCTGAGGGGATTGCTGGCATTGCTCGCGTGACCTGGCTCATTGTCACTTTCGCCAGCAATGAAACCTGTCTAGGCTCGCAATTCGCGCGGAAATCAGCAAGGAGATCTGCCATGTCGATGAAATCATCCGACATTGAGCGTCTGCAGTCCGCGGTGGAGAGCTCACTGCGCGAGCATTGGAAGCTCTTCCTGATCGAAGGAATCTTGCTCGTCGTCCTCGGCGCGGCGGCGATCGTCATTCCGCCGCTCGCGACGCTCGTTGTGGCGATATTCCTGGGTTGGCTGCTGCTCATCAGCGGGGTCGCCGGCTTGATCACCACGTTCTGGATGCGGCAGGCACCGGGGTTCCTGTGGTCGCTGCTCTCGGCGGTGCTCGGCATCGTCGCCGGCGCGGTGCTGATCGGCTGGCCGGTGGGCGGCGCCCTGTCGCTCACCGTGGTGCTTGTCGTCTTCTTTGTGATGGAGGGCATCGCCTCCATCATGTTCGCCCTCGATCACAAGCGCGAGCTCACCGGCCGCTGGGGCTGGATGCTGATGAGCGGCGTCGTCGATCTCGTCCTCGGCGCCATCATCTTCATCGGGCTTCCCGGCACCGCCGCCTGGGCCGTCGGCTTGATGGTCGGCATCAATCTGCTGTTCGGCGGCGCCGCGCTGATCGGCATGGCGCTGCACGCCCGCGGCTAGAACCTGAACTTTGTCGAGACCTGCAAGCGGTTTATCTGGCCGGATTGGCCGTTCTCGATCCGGCGATATTCGTGGAGGAACTCGACGCCGGCGTCGACGAAGGAGACCGGGCTCCAGATGAGATTTATCTCCGATGTCCACCAGCGGTCGCCCTGCGCCGCCAGCGCGGCCGGCGTGAAGATTCCCGACGGATTCTCCTGCCTGTCATAGCTCGCCACCGCGGTGGAGCGGAGGCTGCCGGTCCACCAGTGCTGATAGCCCAATAGGCCGCCCCAGGCGGCGATGGTCTTCATCTGGCCCGTGGCGCTGTTCACCACCGCTTCGGGGACGAGAGAGGTGAAATTGCTGAGATAGCGGCCGACGCCGTCGCCGCCGTTGGCCTGGAAGATGATGTCGTCCTTGCCCCAGGTACTGATGCGCCCGGAGACGCCGAGACCCCAGCCGAATTGCGACTGGCTCACCGTGCCGCCGTTGTGATCGTAGATGTCCCGGAACACGCCGCGGAACGCCAGGTGGCCCCAACCCGCGTCGTAGGTCGCGGCCGCGGTCAGATCGGGAACCTTGTTGCCCTGCCCGGTACCGAAGGTCGTGAACGTCTGGCCGCCGAGGGGCGCCCCGGCGGTGGCGTCGGTCCACACGGTCGTTGGATTCTCCACCCCCGCGACGATGTGCAGCGGCCCCAGAGGATAGGTGTAGCGAATCTGCGGCTGCCGATAGACGCCGGCGCCCACCGGCCCGTTGAAGTCGAGGGTCTCGGCCTCCGCCAGGGTATCGCGGAACACCGAGTTCCACTGGCCGGCCAGCCACGGTCCCACCGCGCCGTAGGCATAGCGCAGGCGGAACCCGCTGGAGTTGCTCTCGGTGGTGAAGCTCGAGCTGTTGACGAGGCCGTTGGGGTTCTCGAAGTCGCCTTCGATGAACGTCTTGACTTCGCCGAAACTGCTGGGGGTGCGGGTCTCGATGTTGAAGCGGGATTCCGCCGCGGTCATCTGCGAGACCCCATGCACGCCGTGGCCGGCGCTCGCGGTGGTGCCGGGCACGTTGGCATCGAGGGGAATGGTGTTGGGAAAGAGACCGCCGACGATGTTCTCCGACGCGGAGAAGTCGTAGGTGTAGTCGAGCTTTACATAGCCGCCGACCTTGAACGAGGTCTGGGTGCCCGGAATTAATATCGAGCCCGGGAAAGTGCCGGCCGCCGGGCCGCTCTGCGCCATGGCGGTACCGGCCGAGCATCCGGCCGCCACGGCCAGCGCAGCGCCTAGCCGCGCGCTCGCCTTGGCGGCCCGGCGCAGGCGGGCCGAGCGCCGGCGGTTCGCGCCGCCGCCGGCCGTGCTTGGGCCGCGCTGGAGGGTGATGGGCATCGATTTGTCGAGCATTGACCTGCTCCTTTCGTGGGCGCGCGGGGAGCACGCGGGGACCGTCCCTCCAGACGGGTCCGGACCCCATCCTAGGGCAGCCGCGGCGCCGCGGCCGGCGCGCGCTTGCGGTGGCGCGTGAATTCTTGCGCCGGGATCATTGTGCCCGGCGTGATCTAACTGTGGCGGTCGCCGGTCCGCCGCCGGTCAAACTCGCAAGATACGGAAGGTCGCAGCAAGGATCGGTGGGATACGCCGGTGCCGGCGCACCAGTTATTCCGATGAGCGGACCTGGACCGCGCGGCCTTGCGCGGGGCACGCCACGGCGAATCGTCCGCAGGACGAGGAGGCGGAATGCTCGGAAAGACCATATCGATGACGGCGCATGCGCTGGGCATCGCGACGATATTCGGCTGCGCCCTGATGGCGCAGCAGATGACGGTGTCCCCCGCGGGGTACGCGCCGACCTCGCCACCGCCGGCGCTGGGCGGCGACGATCGCGCCGCGCCGGCAAATGCCACGGCGTCCGCGCTGGCGGCGAAATGACGAAACCAATGCAAGCCCGATGAGATGGAGATCGAGATGAAGATGCGAAGAACGGCGCTGGTGCCATCGCTTGGCCTTGCCGGCGTTCTGCTGCTGGCGGCCTGCGATACGCCCGCCACGGAGCCAAGCGAGCCGCTGTCGTCCCTCAACAGCTGGAATCGGCTCTCCGGTCATACGGCCGAATTCAACGACGGCACCGAGGGACGCTACCAGGTGGTCTTCGACCACAACGGCTTTACGCAAATCGTGACGCCATCCTCGGCGGAATATGGTCGCTGGGTGGTGGATGATCAGAAGGGCCTCTGCCTGCAGAAGAACGGCGGCGCCGAGACCTGCGCGCCGCTCTATCAGCTCGGCGTGTCGCACTACAAATGGGGTGAGACGTCCTTCAATCTCGTCGACGCCGGCCTTCGCAACAGCTTCCCCTTCTACTACCACCCGCACTTCTGACACGCGGCGCCGCGCTGGGGCGGCAGGGGTCAGCCGGGGTTCGTGCGCCTGCGGCGCCGGCCTCTCGGCGTCAGCCCGCCAGGCTTACCGCCAGGGCGGCGGCGCAGATCAGCAGACTCGCGGCGCCACACCAAGCCGCCCGTCGTGGCAGCCGGCGGAGGGGGTCATCGAGTGAGATATTCGATCGCGGGTGCATAGTCGTTCTTTCGTCTGGGCATCGAGGCGTCAGCGGCTTGGCACACGATGCTTGGCAAGAGACTAGTTCTGTCGCGCTTCCCGGGCTCACCGCGTCTTGCCGGCGCTTCCTGCCGGTTGCGGCATAACGCATTCTCCGCCGAACCCAACGCCGGTTTGGTGCCGAAAATGCGGCCAAATCAAGGAATCCGAAGCATGCTCCGACCGGATCGGATCGGAGCACGCCTCAGTTCTGGAGAGCTGCTGGAGCGCGGGCCTCATCTATTTGCCGCTGACGTAGCGGAGGTCGGCGATCTGGCGCGCGGCGGCGGGCGGTCCGATCACCTCCACGACAAAGGTGTCCTGGTCGAACTGCTCGGACTTCATCCCAGCTCCGCAGGGATTCGATCTTGGCGTAGGCGGTTTCACCCGCCGCGAGCGTCACGGTCTTGAACTGGTGCCAGTAGAGCCCCTCGCTGTCGACCTTGATCCGATAGGTGCCGGGCGTCACGTCGCGGTAGTAGACGCCGCCGGGAACGGACATGCCGACCCTCTGGTTGTTCAGGTAGATCCACGGCCGGGCCAGGCTCTCGTAGGGCTCGTAGTCGCGGTAGAAGAAGATCCGGGCCTCGCCCGCGGGCACGGCCGGAATGCTCTCGGCGACTTGGGAAAAGGGCGTGCCCGGCGGACCGCCGGCGCAGGCGGACAGCAGGAGCGCCGTCCCCAAGGCGAACGAGATCATCACGCGTTTCATGTGACGTACCGATCCTCTGGCTGTGCGTGCGGCGAGGACGCCGCTTCGATCGGCCAGATGTATGCCCGAGGTGGCCGCGTCGCTCGCTGGAGATTGCCCGACCGCCGGCTTCTTGCTGAATGCAGGGACGCGGATCGGAACGATCGGAATTTGCGATGGGTCGGTCCGGCGAACCGATCCCGCTCGAGACTAGAGCGTGTCGTGGAGGTGGAGCTCCGCCGCCGCCGCGTGCAGGACATCGCCAGTGCCAGCGCCCCGACCTAAGCTCGGATGGCGCGCCTGCGGCGAGCCCGGCACCTTCTGCAGCAGCTGCGCGATCTCCGTTCGCGCCACGTGGGCGGTGCGCACGACGGAAGCCTCGGCGATATTCATCGCGCAGGGGAGGAGCGCCACGAAAGCCGCCCCCAGCACCAGCAGCCAGGCGGCGGCGATGCCTTGGATCGAGGCGACGGCGCGCGCCGGGCTGGTCCGATCGGGATCGGATGTCCCGTTGTAGAATTCGTAGTCACGCATGAGCCACACCGATTGCTGTTACCTTATTCCGCGCCCAAAGACCCTGGCGCCAGAGCCTTCTGCAGTCTCGATGCCGGCGCCACTGCGCGGGCGGCTTCGCCGGCACCCCCGTTGAGCCACTGGCTCAGCCGGTCGAGATAGAGATAGACCACGGGGGTCGTGTAGAGCGTCAGCACCTGGCTCAGCAGCAACCCGCCGACGATGGTGAATCCCAGCGGCTGCCGCAGCTCCGCGCCGGTGCCGTGGCCAAGCATCAGCGGCACGCCGCCGAAGAGCGCCGCCATGGTCGTCATCATGATCGGCCGGAAGCGCAACAGGCAGGCGCGGTAGATCGACTCCTCCGGCGCCAGCTTCTCGTTGCGCTCCGCTTCGAGGGCGAAGTCGATCATCATGATCGCGTTCTTCTTGACGATGCCGATCAGCAGCAGGATCCCGATCAGCGCGATCACGCTGAGGTCGTAGTGGAACGCCAGCAGGATGAGGAGAGCGCCGACGCCGGCGGACGGCAGCGTCGAGAGGATGGTGAGGGGGTGGATGTAGCTCTCATAGAGCATGCCCAGGATGATGTAGACGGCGATGATCGCCGCCGCGATCAGGTAGGGCTGCGAGGCCAGCGACGACTGGAACGCCTGGGCGGTGCCCTGGAAGGTTCCGAGCACCGTCGCCGGCTTGTGGATCTCGCGCTCCGCCTGCTGGATCGCCGCGACCGCCTGGCCGAGGGAGGCGCCGGGGCTCAGGTTGAAGGACAAGGTCACTGCCGGGAACTGCCCCTGGTGGTTGATCGAGAGATAGCCTGTCGTATCGGTGTCGAACTTGACGAAGGTGCTGAGCGGCACCTGACGCCCGGTGGTGGGCGAGTTCACGTAGATCTTCTGCAGGGTCGTGGGATCGGCCTGCAGCTTCGGATCCACCTCCAGGATCACGTGATACTGGTCGAGCTGGGTGAAGTACTGCGTCACCTGGCGCTGGCCGAAGGCGTCGTAGAGCGTGTCGTCGATGAGCTGCGGCTGGATGCCGAAGCGCGCCGCGGTATTGCGGTTGATGGTCAGCGTCGCCGTCGAGGCATCGGCCTGCTGGTCGGTGGCGACGTCCTGCAGCTGCGGCAGCGTCTTCAGCTTCGCCAGCATGATCGGCGCCCAGTGGTCGAGCTCGCTGAGATCGGCGTCCTGCAGGGTGTACTGGTACTGGGTGCGGCTCAGCCGGCCGCCGACATTGATGTCCTGCGGCACCTGCAGGAAGAGCGCCACGCCCTCGATCTTGGCGAGCTGCGGACGCAGCCGATTGATGATCTGGTCGGCGCTGGCGCTCCGCTGGTCATGCGGCTTGAGGTTGATCCAGAACCGGCCGGTGTTGACCGATGGCGAGAAGCCGGTGGCGCCCACCGTCGAGAGGAACCCGGCGACGTCGGGATCGCGGGCGACGATGTCCGCCAGCGCCTGCTGGCGCTGCACCATGCCGGCGAAGGAGATGTCCTGCGCCGCCTCGGAGGTGCCGAAGATCACGCCGGTGTCCTGCTGCGGGAAAGAATCCCTTGGGGATGACGAGATAGAGCCCGCCGGTGGCGGCGATGGTAAGGAGCAGGATCCCGAGCGTCAGCGGCTGGTGCCGCAGCACCCACCTGAGCCCGCGGTCGTAGCCGCGCAGCAGGACGTCGAAGGCGCGCTCGGTGGCGTCATAGAGCCGCCCGTGCTGCACGTCGTGGCTCGAGCGCAGGAAGCGCGAGCACATCATCGGCGTGAGGGTGAGCGACACGAAGGCGGAGACCAGGATGGTCACGGTCACGGTGACCGCGAACTCGCGGAAGAGGCGCCCGACGATGCCGCCCATCAACAGCAGTGGAATGAACACCGCGATGAGGGAGATGCTGATGGAGATGATCGTGAAGCCGATCTCGCCGGCGCCTTTGATAGGCCGCCTCCATCGGGCTGAGGCCCGCCTCGATGTGGCGGACGATGTTCTCGATCATCACGATGGCGTCGTCGACGACGAAGCCGACGGCGATGGTAAGCGCCATCAGCGACAGGTTGTCGAGGCTGTAGCCGAGCACGTACATGACGGCAAAGGTGCCCACCAGCGCCATCGGCACGGTGACGCTGGGGATGACGGTCGCCCAGAAGCTGCGCAGGAAGAGGAAGATCACCATCACCACCAGGCCGATGGTCAGCATCATCGTGAACTCGACGTCGGCGACCGAGGCGCTGGATGGTCTGGGTGCGGTCGATGGCGATGCCGACGTGGATCGAGGGCGGGATCGCCGCCTCGAGGCGCGGCAGCGCGTTCTTTACGGCTTGGGCGGTGTCGATGATGTTGGCGCCGGGCTGCCGGAAGACCGCGAGGCCGATGGCGCGCTTGCTGTTCTCCCAGGCGGCGAGCTTGGTGTTCTCCGCGCCGTCCACCGCCCGGCCGATGTCGCGGATGCGTACCGGAGAGCCGTTGCGATAGGCCACGATGACGTCGTCATACTGCTTGGCCTTGAGCAGCTGATCGTTGTCGTAGATGTTGAAGCTCTGCCGCGCGCCGTCGAAGCTTCCTTTCGGCGAGTTGTCGGTGGCGATCATCAGGACCGAGCGCACGTCCTCGAGGCTGAGGCCGAGGGCGGCGAGCTTCACCGGGTCGACCTGGACCCGCACGGCCGGCTTCTGCTGGCCGAAGATGCTGACCTGCGCCACTCCCGGCAGCTGCGAGAGCTGCTGCGCGATGATGTTCTCGGCGTAGTCGTCGACGACGGTGATCGGCAGGACGTCGGAGGTGACGGCGAGATTCAGGATCGGCGCGTCGGCGGGGTTCACCTTGCGATAGGTCGGCGGGCTCGGCAGGTTCTTCGGCAGCTGGCCGCCGGCGGCGTTGATCGCCGCCTGGATGTCCTGCGCCGCCGCGTCGATGTTGCGGCTGAGATCGAACTGGATGGTGATCGAGGTGACGCCGAGGCCGCTGGTGGAGGTCATCTGCGTCACGCTGGAGATCTGCGCGAACTGCGTCTCGAGCGGCGTCGCCACCGACGACGCCATGGTCTCGGGGCTCGCGCCCGGCAGCTGCGCGGTGACGGTGACAGTGGGGAAATCGACCTGGGGCAGCGGCGCGATCGGCAGCATCCGGAAGGCCACCAGGCCCACCAGAAGGATACCGACCATCAGCAGCGAGGTCGCGATCGGCCGCCGGATGAAGGGCGTCGAGATGCTCATGGCGTGGCGGTCGCGGCCACCCGCGTTCCCGGCTGCAGCTTGTATTGACCATCGACGACGACGCGATCGCCGGGCTGCAGCCCGGCGTCGATGAGCGCCACGTTGTCGGCGATCTGCGCCACCTTCACCGGCCGCGCCTCGACGGTGGCGTCGGGCTTGATCACATAGGTGAAGGTACCCTGCGGCCCGCGCTGCACCGCCGCCGCCGCCACGGTGGTGGCGTCATGGCGGACGTCCAGCAAAAGATGCGCGTTGACGAACTCGCCGGGCCAGAGGCTGTGCTGGGGATTGGGGAAGTTGGCCTTGAGCCGGATCGTGCCGCTGGTCTGGTCGATCTGGTTGTCGATCAGCTCCAGACTGCCCTCGTCGAGCTTGACCTGATCGTTCTCGCTGTAGGCGATGACCTTGAGCGGACCCCGGCGGAGCTCCTGGTTGATCTCGACGAAGTCTTCCTCCGGCAGCGTGAAGATGACGGAGATCGGCTGCAGCTGCGTGACGACGACGAGGCCGGTGGCGTCGGTCGCATGGACGATGTTGCCCTGGTCCACCAGGCGGATGCCGGTGCGGCCGGCGAGCGGCGAGGTGATGGTGGTGTAGCCGAGCTGCACTTGGGCGCTGTCGATCGCCGCCTGATCCGCCTGTACAGTCGCCGTGAGCTGCGCCACCAGCGACTTCTGGGTGTCGACGGTCTGCCGGCTGATGTAGTCCTTGGTGCCGAGCTCGGCATAGCGCTGCAGGTCGCGCTTGGCGTTCTCGAGCTGCGCCTCGTCCTGGGTCTTCTTCGCCGTCGCCTGGTCGAGGGTGGCCTGGAATGGGCGCGGATCGATCTGCGCCAGCAGATCGCCGGCCTGCACGTCCTGGCCTTCCCGGAAGGCGACCTTGTCGAGCTCGCCGTCGACGCGGGTGTGGACGGTAACGGTGTTGAAGGCCTGCACGGTGCCGAGGCCGGTGAGGTAGATCGGCACGTCCTGCTCTTGCGCGACGCCCGCCACCACCGGCACGCCGGCGGGCACGGCCGGGGCGGTTTCGGCGGTCGCCGACGGCTCGGCGAAATGCCAGGCGATGCCGCCGATCGCGAGGACGAGGACCGATCCGGCCAGCAACGTCAGGAATGAATTGCGCTTCATGTGCCCCTTCCAACGGCGTCATGCTTGATCTCGGGATATAGGGCACTTGCTGCAACGCACATGCCTGTGAGGCCAGCAAATCTGCGTTGCAGAGAACGCGTCTTCGCTGTCGCAACGACGCCACAATCGGCGCAATGGTGGAAGCATTGCCGGCGCGGAGGATGCTGCGATTGAGCCGTGGAGTGGCGTCAGCGCCCTTCGCGCACACATCCGCCGCCGTCGGCACGACCGGCGGGCGAGGCGGCATGCAGGCCGGCGCCCTGGTTCACGACTTCGTGCGGATGACGGCGATCCGCGCCGATCTATTCGCGACGCGTGAGTGCTTGTGTCGCAGACCGCGCCGTGCGCGCGAGGACCGGCGCCGCGCCGTCAGCGCGGCTTTGGCGTGCTGTCCGGGGCGGCGGATTTGGGTCCGGCGACATTGCCGGAGTCGATCGGCGCGGCGCTGTCGCGGAGGACCTGCTGGTAGAGGCTATCGACCTCCTTGTCCTGCGCCGGCGGCACGTCGGGGTGGTTGCCTTTGAATTCGTCGGCCCGGGGTTGAATATGATGGCCGCCGACGATCGCGGATTCCCGCGGCTGCTCCTGCTGCTGCGCGGCGGCGCTCAACGCGGCCAGGCTCAGCAGCGGAAGGACGACGGTGGCCACTGCCATAAGATTGCGCATGACACGCTCTCCTCCAATCTCCCCGACATTCTATCGCGACCTGAAATTTATTTCACCGGGTTGGATGACGGGGCGGCGGGAGCCGGTTGGTCGAAAACCGACATGACGCCGGGCACCTCCTTCATGAGGTCGCTGTCCCGCCAGCCGCCGCCAAGCGCGTTGAAGAGGCCGACCAGGGCCTGCATGTGGGCAAGCTCGTCCTGCACCAGCAGATCGTCGGCGGTGAAGAGCGTGGTCTCTGTCGTCAGCACGGTGAGGAGATCGATGGTGCCGATGCGGAACTGCGCCTGGGAGATGTCGTAGGCGAGGCGCGCCTTCTGGACCGCGATCTGCTGGTCGGCCTGCTGCTCGCCGGTGCGCCGGGTCGAGACCAGGGAATCCTCCACGTTGCTGAAGGCGGAGACGACGGCCTTGATGTAGTCCTGCAGCAGCTCCCGATAGCGTGCCTTGGAGAATTGCAGCTGCCCCTCCAAGAGACCGCCCTCGAAGATCGGCTGGCTCAGGGACGCGGCGAGATTGTAGATCTGGCTGCCCGGGCCGCCGAACGAGGCCAGCGCCAGGCTCTCGAACCCGCCGCCGGCGGTGAGCGAGATGCTCGGGAAGAACTGCGCCCGCGCCACCTTGATGTTGGCGTTGGCCTCGATGAGCTGCGCCTCCGCCTCGCGCACGTCGGGGCGGCGGGTCAGCAGCTCCGACGGCAGGCCCGGCGCCACCGTCGGCGTGGTGAGCGAGTTCAGCGTCGTCCCGGCGATCTTCACGTCCTCCGGCGGCTTGCCGAGCAGGATTGCGAGCGCATCGATCGCCTGGGAGAGCTGCTGCTGCAGCGGCGGAATGGCGGCCTGCAGGCCGGCGACCACGGTCTCCTGCTGGGCGATGTCGAGAGCCATGGCGGTGCCGACCTGCTGGCGCGCCCGTATGATGTCGAGAACGCTCTCGGCGTTGGCGAGGTTGTCGCGGGCGACCTGCAGGCGATCCTGCACTCCGAGCGCCAGGAAATAGGTGGTGGCGACGCTGGAGACCACGGTGAGCTGCACCACCTCCTGATCGTAGCGGCTCGCCAGCGCCGCGAATTTCGCCGCCGACAGGGCCGCACGGTTCTTGCCCCAGAAATCGATCTCGTAGGAGGCGTTGAGCTTCGGCGGTGTAGTTCGAGAAGTGCAGCTGGTTTCCCGAGAACTGCGACACCGTCTGCTGGGTGGTGGCGCCGCTGTTGAGCTGGACCGAGGGCAGCAGGGGCGCGCCGGCGATCCGCACCTGGGCGTCCGCCTCCTGCACCCGCGCCACCGCGGCACCGAGGTCGAAGTTGGCGCGCTCGGCCTCCTCGATGAATCCGTCGAGCTCCGGCGAACCGAAGCCCGTCCACCAATCGGCGGCGGGCCATTGTGCCGGCTGCGACTTGTCGCTCTCGCGCCAGGCGGCGGGTGTTTCCGTCTCCGGATGCTTGTAGTCCGGACCCAGATCGCAGGCGGAGAGGGTGAGGACGATCGAGAGCCCGGCGGCGCCCCGCCGCGCGCGGCGCATCATCGCGGGCCGCTCACCGCCGGCCGCCGAATTCCGCCGGAGCTGTAAGGCGGGTTGGCGGGTGCGCCTGGCATCGCCGCCATGCCGCCGGGCCCGTACCCGGTGACCGGCCCGGCATTCGCCGCCGGCGCGTAGCGGGGCGATGCCGGCGCCGGTGAGCTCGCGAGGCCGCCGATCGGCGCGCTCTGGTGCACCGAGGGAATGTCCGGCACCGGCGTCGGGATCGCCATCGGTTGCTCCGTCTCGACGTCGGCAACCGGCACCAGCGGGCCGGCGGCTAGGGCACCGAGCGGGATGGCGATCACCAGCAGGATCGCCCCCGCCATCATCTGATATCTCGGCATCGACGGCTCCCTCCTAGGCCCGGCTTGCCGATTTGCGCGCCGCGGCCGGCGCGGTCTTTCGTTTCGGCCGCCGCGTCCGTGCCGGCGCGTCGGCGGCGCGCGGCGCCGTCTCGAACTCGCTTCGCGTCGGCGGCGCCATGAACTCCGGTCCGACCGGATCCGTGATGGTGTCGCGCAGGATGCGGTTGATCTCCGTCATGGCGGCGGCATCGAGCGACCAGCCCATGGCGTCGCCGACCGCGGCCAGCTGATCCGGACGCCGGGCGCCCCAGAGCGCCGTCGTGCCGCCGTGATCGAGCACCCAGCGGATCGCCAGCGCCAGCACGCCCTTGCCATAGTGCTCCCGCGCGAAGCGATCGAGCGCGTCGACCGCGGCGAGGTACTGCTGAAATCGCGGCGGCTGGAACTTGGGATCGACCTTGCGGAGATCGTCGCCCTCGAACCGCGTCGCCGCGGTGATCCTGCCGCTGAGCAATCCGCGGCAAAGCGGGCCGTAGGCCAGAACCAGAATGTCGTTGGCCTGGGCATAGGGCAGCACATCCGCCTCGATCGCGCGCTCGAGGAGATTGAGCGGCGGTTGCACCGTATGCACCGGCGCCACGGTGCGGAATGCGTCCATCTGCTGCGGGCTGTAGTTGCTGACGCCGATGGCGCGGATCTTGCCTTCCTGCAGGAGCGCGTCCATCACGGCGGCGGTCTCCTCGATCGCGACCAGCGGGTCCGGCCAATGTACCTGGTAGATGTCGATGTGATCGGTCTTCAGGCGGCGGAGGGAATCCTCGACCTCCCGACGGATGCGCGCCTGGCTCGCGTTGCGGAAAACCTTGCCGTCGCGCCACTCGAGCCCGGTCTTGGTGGCGATGACCGCGCGCTGCCGCCGCCCGCCCTCGGCGAGCGCCTTGCCGACGATCTCCTCCGACCGTCCGAAGCCATAGGCCGGAGCGGTGTCGATGAGGGTGATGCCCTGATCGAGCGCTGCCTGGATGGTGCGGATGGCGGCCGCCTCATCGGAGCCGCCCCACATCCAGCCGCCGATCGCCCAGGTGCCAAGGGCGATCTTCGAGACCGTAAGGCTCGTCGTGCGGATGTCGATGGTTTCCATGTTTGCTCTCGCTGGTGCAAGTCCGGTGCTCACCCTCTCATCTGGGGCTTCCGCGCCTCAAAGCGTGCCGCTGTCTTGCTGCGAGGTTGGATGTTCTGCTGTGGAGTGACGAAACTGCCGTTCAGCCGCGATCGGACCGCGCGCATCCAACCGATGGCGCGCGGTCCGGTTCGTGCCTTGCGGCTAGTTGATGTGATGAAACGTCGTCGAGCCCGGCACGAAGTCGTACTTGACCGGGCTGTTGGCCGTTGATGCGGCGTTCTGCGCCGTGGCGCCGGGGACGAGCATGCGGGCGTTGTGCCCGGGCAGGAACTCGTAGATCGGAGCCGGCAGGCCCGTGCTCTCGATCTCCCAGTTGCGCGGATACTGATCGGCCAGCGCGGCGGAGGACCCCAGCGCCAGCGTACCCAATGCAATGGCGATTGCCGGCAGCAGGCTGCGGCCATGTGAAAATCTCGTCATGAGTTTCGTTCCTTCCGAATGGGGAACTGTCGAGACGCGGCAGCCCCCGGTTTCACGAATTCGTCACCGACCGACCGTCGAACGCATCATGCGCTTCGAGCCGGATCGGTGCCGTCACGCTCGCAGGTAATCATTCGCCGCCCTCCGGTCTTGCGGAGGGTTGCTCAGAGGATCGCGCTTTTGCCCCCTTCCCGCGGTGGTGCGTTTTTCCGCCTGATATCCGCGCGCTCGCCAGCGTTGCAAAATTCTTGATGCCCACGAGAGCGCGGGGTTCCCAGGTGCCAGGAGCGGCGATGGATCGTCGTCGCCTGACGATTGGAGAACCTCATGAGACGCTGCAAAATTCCCGCCCGCCTGGGCGTGCTGCTCGCCACTGTCGCGTTCGTGCTGTCCGCCTGCGCGGCAAGTGATCAGGTGGCGGCCTATCCCTATCCTTACGGCGCCTATCCCGACCCGTCACTCTACGGATCGATGGATCTCTATGACGATGGCGGCTGGTACTTCGGCGACGGCTGGTACCATCACGATGGCTGGCACCGCGGCTGGGCCGGTCACGGAGCGCACTGGGGACACGGCGTCGCTCACGCCGGGCATTTTGGCGGCGGTCACGGCGGCGGCCATCGCTGACCGCGCCGGTTCCTCACGCGATGGCGCGCACCACGCCCCCGTCCACCCGGAGCGCCGCGCCGTTGGTGGCGGCGGCTTGCTCCGACGCGACATAGACGACCATGTTCGCGACCTCTTCCACGCTCGCGAAGCGTCGCAGCAGCGAGCTCGGCCGCGCTTCCGAGAAGAAATTCTTCTCGACCTCTGTCTCGGACACGTCGCGTGCCTTCGCCATGTCGCGCAGGAACGTCGCGACACCCTCCGAGCGCGTCGGGCCGGGAAGCACCGAGTTGACGGTGACCCCGGTACCGACGGTGAGCTCGGCAAGGCCGCGTGCCACCGCGAGCTGCGCGGTCTTGGTCATGCCGTAGTGGATCATCTCGGCGGGAATTTGCAGGGCGGATTTGCTGGAGATGAAAATGATCCGTCCCCAGTTCGCGGTGAGCATCCTCGGAAAATAATGGCGCGCGAGGCGAACGCCGCTCATCACGTTCGCCTCGAAGTAGTGGACCCATTCCGCGTCCGTGATCTCGGCGAACGGCTTCGGCCCGTAGGTGCCGAGGTTGTTCACGACAATGTCAGCGGAGCCAGCCTTGCTGACAAAGTAGTTTGCGCCGGCCGCGCTGCCGAGATCCGCCGCGATGCCGTCCACGCGCGCGTCGGGGATTAGCTCCGAGAGGCGGCGTACGGCCTCGATGGTCGAGGACTCGCTGCGGCCGTTCAGAACGACGGCGGCGCCGGCGCGCGCGAGGCCGGTGGCGATGGCGAACCCGATGCCCGCGGTGGAACCGCTGACGATGGCGCGATGCTTACCCAGATCGATCTTCACGGATGACCAGCTCTCGATATTGTGACCAACAGCGACCGCCGCTTGCCCACTCATCGCGGAAGAGGATGACCCGTGGGCGAGGTCATAGTTGCAGAGATCGGAGCGAGCGATAGAGCTGGCCTTGCCGCAAAGCCCTTAATCTTGCTTGGTTTCGCCGTGACCGCAGGGTGCCGGGAGAAGCCGCGGGGCCGGTCGTGTCCGGCAAGTGGCCAACACGCGAGCGGCGGACCTACCGCGACCGATGGAGCCGCGTTGTTGCAACCCAGTTTTGCGCGGTGCGGGAGCCTGACCTCCTCGGCCCGTGCCTATATTCCGGTGCCAGGACGCTGCGCATTCCGGCACCACCGGCAAGCTCAGGCTTGCTGGCGCCGATCAAGAGATCGCGGCGAACCGCGAGAGCAAGAGAACAAGACACAGAGGCAGGGGGAGACGCATCGGAGACGGCAGCAATCCCTTTTGCGAGAGGTTGAGCCATGGTCGACATTTCCGATGCCCCAGAGACAATCCATCCGGGGGTGACGATCACCCCCACCGATGTCGCGAAGCGGCAGAGCGCCGCCTGGCGGGGCATCGCCGCCGATGTGGTTCAGCTTACCCGGCAGGAGCACTTCGAGTACGGCTACTGCGCGCCGCGGCATCTGCTGATCGCCGCCGAGCGGGGCGAGCGCCGCGAGGGCGAGACCTTCATCGAGGGCCTGCCGCGCTCGACCCGGCATGATTTCAACCACAAGCTGACTTTCGTCCCGGCCGGCCGGGAGTTTCACGGCTGGCAGGAGCCGCGGGCGCTTGGCGCGGTCGACCTATCTCTACATCGACCCCAGCGGTCCCTCTGCTGGATCCCGAGCTCCGCTTCAACGAGATCGAGTTCGAGCCGCATCTGTTCTTCGACGATGCGGGCCTCTGGGACACCGCGACCAAGCTGAAGAGCCAGGTCGAGCATGGCGGGTCGGCGAACCGCCTCTATGCGGAGGCGCTGAGCATCGTGCTGGCCCATGAGCTGGTCCGCGTCCACAACGGCGTCATGCCGGCGGAGCCGATGCGGCGCGGCGGGCTGGCGGGCTGGCAGAAGAATTGCGTGATCGAGTACATCGAGGAGAACCTTGCCGAGCCGGTCTCGCTGGCGACGCTGGCGGAGCTGGCGCAGCTGAGCCCGTTCCACTTCTCCCGGGCGTTCAAACAGTCCTTCGGCCTGCCGCCGCACCGCTACCACACCAGCCGCCGCATCGAGCTCGCCAAATCCCTGCTGGCGAAGCCCGGCCTCTCGGTGACGGACATCGCGCTCCGCATCGGCTACAGCGAGACCAGCTCGTTCACCGCGGTCTTCCGCAAGCTGACCGGGCGGACGCCCACGGACTATCGTCGCAGCCTGGCCTGAGCGGACCGCGGGGGATAAGGCGGGATGCCGCGGCGGCATCCCGCAAGGAACGGGGTGTTCCGGCAATCTGCGGCAAGACGGTATCCGGCCGGCACGGCATGGTGATGTCGTGCCGGTTGCGAGTCAGGCCTCCCTGCTCAGCCGATGAGTTGGCGGATGTGGCGACGCGGGCCCGCGCGCAGCCGGCGTGCCTGGAAAGGACATCCGATGGTCCACGTCGACGACCGGCAGACGCAGAAAGCGAATCTGGTTTTCATCAAGGCCTCGATGCGGGAGCCGCTGCTGACGCGCGACCACGAGGCCGAGCTGGCGCAGAAATGGCGGCGCCATAAGGACACGGCCGCGCTGCACGAGCTGGTGCGGTCCTATACGCGGCTGGTGGTGTCGACCGCGTCGCGCTTCCGGCACTACGGGCTGCCGGTGGGCGATCTCGTGCAGGAGGGCAATGTCGGCCTGATGCAGGCGGCGGCGCGCTTCGAGCCGGAGCGCGAGGTGCGCTTTTCCACCTATGCCACATGGTGGATCCGCTCGGCGATGCAGGACTACGTGCTGCGCAACTGGTCGATCGTGCGGACGGGGACGACGGCGGCGCAGAAGTCGCTGTTCTTCAATCTGCGGCGGCTGCGCGCGCGCATCGAGGAGAGCTCCGGAGCGCCGCTCACCGACGCCGGCCGCCGCAAGATCGCCGAGGAGCTGCATGTCGATCTCGCGGAAGTCGAGCTCATGGACGTCCGGCTCGGCAGCGCCGACCAGTCGCTCAACGCCCCGGTGGGTCATGACAGCGACGACAACTGGCAGGATTTCCTGCCCGACCGTCGGCCCAATCCCGAGGAAGCCGTGGCGGTGATGCGGGACGACGAGACGCGCTCGCGCTGGCTCGCCGAGGCGATGGGCCAGCTCTCGGCGCGGGAGCGGGCGATCATCCGGGAGCGCCGGCTGCGCGAGGAGGGCGCCACTCTCGAGGAGCTCGGCCGAACGCTCGGCGTCTCGAAGGAAAGAGTGCGGCAGATCGAGATCCGCGCCATCCGCAAGCTGCGGAAATCCCTCACCCAGCGCACGCCGTCGATCGCCGAGACCTTCATGGACGCGGGCTGAGCGACGCGCGTCGACGCCGCTGCGGATCGCTCAGGGGCTTGCGGTTATCGACCCGGTGAGCGTCCGGACCTCGCTGCCGTCGGCGAGATCGACGCTGGGGTTCAGCACCACCTTGTCGCCGTTCTTGACGCCATCGCTCACCTCCACCTCTGTCCCGAGGTCGCGGACCACCGCGATCTTGTGGAAGCGGATGGCACCCTTCTCGACGACGGCGACCTGCAAGCCCTGCTGATTGAAGATGACGGCGGCGGCCGGCACCATCAGCGACGGCGTCCGGCGCGGGATGTGGAGCTCCACCGTGCAGTAGGTTCCCGGCGTCAGCACGCCATCGGGATTGGGCACGTCGATCTCCGTCAGCAGCGTGCGCGTCCCCGGCTGCAAGGCATCGGCGATGCGCGTCACCTTGCCCGGGAAAGCCGCGATCCGGGATCTCCGGGATCCGGATCACCGCGTCGATCTCCCGGCTTGACGCCGATGGCCTGATCCTGCGGCACGTAGAGCTGAACCCGGATGACGTCGCTCTGATCCATCGCGAACATCGCGGTGCCGCTGGTGGCGTCCGCCTGGACCAGGCTGCCGACGTCGATGTTGCGCTGGGTGATGACGCCGTCGAAGGGCGCCACTACCTGCTGATAGGCTTTCTGCTGCTGCAGCACCATCACCTGGGCGCGCTGCGCCGTGACGCTCGCCTCGCTGGCGGCGGCCGCCTGCTGCTGCGCCTGATAGGTCAGGCGGTCGCTGTCCGCCTGCTGCTGCGAGGCATAGCCGCGGGGCGCCAGCGCCGCGGAGCGGGCGGAGGTCACGCCGGGCGAGCTCGCGGTTCGCGTCGGCCTGGCGCAGTGCCGCCTCGAGCTGGGCGAGGCTGCCCTCGGCCTGGGCGATCTGGTGATCGAGCTCCGGGGCGGTGATCTCCGCCAGCAGCTGTCCCTGCTTCACGCTGCGATCCGATATCGACGTAGCGCTTGGAGATATAGCCGCTGGCGCGGGCGAATATGCTGGCGCTCTCGAAGGCGAGCGTGGTGGCCGGCAGGCTGACGATCTGCGTGTCGCCGCTCGCCCGCACCTCGTCGACGCGGACGCCGGGAATCGAGGCGCGGTGCTCCAAGGCGGCGGTCATCACCGCCTGATAGCGGCGATAATGCTGCCATATCCCGAAGCCGAGGCTGGCGATGATCAGCGCCAGGAGCCCGAGACCGAAGCCCCAGCGCGCCGCGGAGCGCTGACGGCGAGGAGGGGCGGGCGGGCTCCAGGCGGGCTCGCGGCGCGGCGCGGGCCGGACCGGCGGATCCGGCGCTTCCAGGACCGGCGGCTGGTTGTCGTCGCGCATCAGGGTGTCTCCTCGAACACGCCGTGGGCGGTCTTGCCGTCGTTGCGCTTGCGCAGGACCGCGAAGAGATAGGGGACGACCAGCAGGGTCGTCGGCGTCGCGAACAGCAGCCCGCCGATCACCGCGCGCGCGAGGGCGGCGTTCTGCTCCTCGCCGGCGCCGCCGATCGCCATCGGCACCATGCCGATGATCATGGCGGCCGCGGTCATCAGCACCGGCCGGATGCGGGTGTGGCCGGCGGCGATCGCCGCGTCGAAGGCGCTCTTGCCGGCAAGCTGCTGCTCGCTGGCGAAGGTGACGAGCAGGATCGAGTTGGCGGAGGCGACACCCACCGCCATGATCGCGCCCATCAGCGAGGGAACGCTGAGCGTCGTGCTGGTCATGAACAGCATGGTGACGATGCCGCACATGGTGGTGGGGAGCGCCAGGATCACCACGAAGGGATCGCCGAAGTTCTGGTAGTTCACCACCATCAGGAGATAGACGAAGACGGCGGCGAACATCAGGCCGATGCCGAGGTCGCGGAAGGCGCCGTTCATGCTGTCGATCTGGCCGATCACCTGGATCGAGTTGCCCGGCGAGAGCTGGCGCTGGAGCTCCTTGGTCACGCGGTCGATCTCGGCCGCGACGCTGCCGAGATCGCGGTCCTGCACGCTGGCATAGACCTCGTAGACCGGCTGGATGTTGGCCTCGTTGGCGTTGGTGGGAATCGACGCGCGGGTAGATGGTGGCGACGTTGCTGAGCAGCGTCGGCACGGGATCGCCGAGCGGCGAGGGTTGCGCGCTCACCGGCGTATTCGCGAGATCGTTGAGGGAGCTGATCCGGTATTCCGGCGTCTGGGCGGCGAGGTAATAGGGAATGCCCGAGGTGGGATCGGTCCAGAAGTTCGGCGTCACCTGCTCCGAGGAGCTCAGGCTGATGTTGACGTTGGTGGCGATCTGGTTGGCGGTGAGGCCGAGCTGGGCGGCGCGGACGCGGTCGATGTCGACGAAGAACTCGGGCGCCGAGACCTCCTGCTGCAGATGCGCGTCGACGACGCCGGGGATCTTCGCCAGCCGCCGCCGGAGCTCCCGGGCGACCTTGAGGTTCTTGACCCGGTCGTAGCCGACGGTGCGCACGTCGATCTGCGCCGGCAGCCCGAAATTGAGGATCTGCGTCACGATGTCGGCCGCCTGGAAATAGAAGGTGTCCTGGGGAAACGCCTGCGGCAGCACCTTGCGCAGCTCGCGCAGGTAGCGCGTGGTCGGCGCATGGCCGTCCTTGAGCGAGATCAGGATGATGCCGTCATTGACGCCGATCGTCGAGCCATCGGAGAAGGCGAGATTGTAGAGCCGGGCCGGCAGGCCGATGTTGTCGACGATGAGGGCGCGATCGCGGTCCGGAATGACCTGGCGGATCTTGTCCTCGATCGCCTGGAACCGGCGCTCGGTCTCCTCGATCCGGGTCGACGGCGGCGCCCGCACATGGAGCTGGATCTCGCCGCCGTCGATGAAGGGGAAGAAGTCGCGGCCGACGAAGATGAACATGGCGACGCCCAGACTCAGCACCAGCACGAGCGTCGCCGGAATGATGACGCGGTGGCGCATCAGTGCCATCAGCAGCTCCGCATAGTGCTCGCGCATGCGCTCGAAGCCGCGATCGAAGCGGCCGTGCATGCGGGCGAACCAGCCGAGAATGCCGCCGCGCTCGCCGCCGCCGTGATGCTCGCCCTTGAGCAGCAGGCCGATGGTGATCGGCGTCAGCGTGCGCGAGAGCCCGTAGGAGGCCAGCATGGCGAAGACGACCGCGAGGCCGAGCGGCGTGAAGAGATATTTCGCCGGGCCCTCCAGGAACACCACCGAGGTGAAGACGCAGCTGATGGCGAGGGTGGAGACCAAGGTCGGCACGGCGATGCCGGCGGCGCCGTGCAGCGTCGCCTCCGGCAGCGGCTGGTGCTCCTCGGTCAGCAGGCGATGGGTGTTCTCGATGGTGACCGTGGAATCGTCCACCAGGATGCCGACGGCGAGCGCCAGGCCGCCGAGCGTCATCGTGTTGAGGGTCTCGCCGAGGAAGTAGAGCGCGACGAGGGAGCTCAGCATCGCCAGCGGAATCGAGATCATGACGATCAGGGTCGATCGCCAGGAGCCGAGGAAGATCAGGATCATCAGGGCGGTGAGGGCGGCGGCGATGGCGCCCTCGCGCAGCACGCCGTTGACCGCCGAGACCACGAAGGCCGACTGGTCGAACAGCTCGCGGATCACCAGCCCCTTGGGGGCCGCGGCGCGCGCCACCTGCAGCGCGGCTTTGACGCGATTGACGACGTCGAGGGTCGAGGCATCGCCGTTCTTGATGATGCTGAGGAGCACCGAGCGCCGGCCCTCGGTGCGCACCACGTTCTGCTGCACCGCCGAGCCGTCGCGGACATAGGCGACGTCCTTCAGGAAGACGGTGGCGCCGTTGCTGTACTTGATCGGGATGTTGTTGAGGTCGTCGATGCTGGCCGGCGTGGCATTGGTCCGCACGGTATATTGCGTATTGCCGATCTTCGCGGTGCCGGTCGGCAAGGTCAGGTTCTGCGCATTGACGGCGTTCACGATGTCGAGCGGCGTCAGGCCCTTGGCGAGCAGCTTCGACTGATCGAGATCGATCATGATCTGGCGGTACTTGCCGCCGGCCGGCGTCGGCAAGGTGACGCCGTGGATCGGCGCCAGGCGCTGGCGGAGGTTGTAGATGCCGTAGTCGTAGATCTGCTGCTCGTTGAGCGTGTCCGAGGTGAGGCTGATCTGCAGGACCGGCACGCTGGAGGCGTTGAACTGCACCACGATCGGCGGCTGGATGCCCGGCGGCATCAGCGCGCGAATTGAGTTGGTCGCCGCGACGATCTGCGCGATGGCGAGGTCCAGATTGACCTCGGGCTGGAAATAGATCTTCTGAACCGAGATGCCGTTCAGGGTCTGCGCTTCGATATCCCTGATGTTGTTGACGTTGGCGCTGATGGCATACTGGCTGTAGGTGGTGACGCGCTGCTCCATCTCGGTGGTGCTGAGGCCGGTGTATTGCCAGATCACGGTGACGACGGGGATGTTGATCTGCGGGAAGATATCCGTCGGCATCGACACGATGGCGGTGACGCCGAGGAACACGATCAGGAGCGCCAGCACATAGAAGGTATGCGGAAGCCGCAGCGCGAACCGAACAATTCCCATCTCGTCTGTCCTGAATCAGCTCGATTGCGCGATCGCCGACAGCGGTTTCGCTCATCACGCCCGCGTCCCGGTTGCGGCTCGATGCGGGCAAGTTTCACAGCGGCGCGGCGGACACCTCCGGCGCGCGACGGCTCGGAGCAAAGCTAGTGGCGTCGGGGCCCGGCCGCTTTTGCGGGTCCGGCGAGATTTGCGCCGCATTGCGGCAAAGGCCGCCGCGGGTCGCCCTGCAATCTCGGCAATGCCGCGACGACTTGAACAAGTCCTCGCAAGCGCGGGGCGCCCGGGCACGCCATCTCGATCGTGTGAACGCTTCGTGACCGGTTCGCCGGTCGCACGGCATTTCAAGGCGAGAGGAGCGTGCTGCTCGAAATGGCCGATGGGGCTTTACCGGACCTGAATTGGATGCTGGCGCCGTGGCATGCCGATATGAATGCGGCGGTGGGGCTGGCTTCCGCGCCGTCCTCGCACCTGCTGCCGCGTTCTCACACCGTCGATCTTCCCACCGTGCGCTTGCGCTATCTGCGCGCCGGGGAGGGGCGGACGATCGTCCTCCTGCACGATTGGCCACAGAGCTCCTATGCCTGGCGTCGCGTCATCCCGGAGCTCGCCAAGCGCTATCGCCTGATCGTCCCGGATCTCCGTGGCATCGGCGGCTCCGGCAAGCCTGCCTTCGGCTATGACAAGGCGACGGTCGCCAACGACCTCGCCGCTTTGCTGACGCATCTCAGGATCGAGCGCGCCCATGTGGTGGGGCACGGCACCGGCGCGGCGGTGGGCTACGCGCTCGCCGCGGTGCATCGCGACCGCGTCCGCGCCCTCGTCGTCATCGACATGGCGATGCCCGGCTTCGGCCTCGAGGAGGCGATCCGCCCGAGCCAGACCGGCAATCTCTGGTACATGGCGTTCCACGCCCTGCCCGAGCTGCCGGAGCTGATGATCCGCGGCCGCGAGCATGCCTATCTCGATTGGCTCCATCGCCGCTTCGCCTACAACTCCAGCTTTCTGACCCGCGCGGCGCTGGAGGAATATGCGCGCGCCTGCCTTGTCGCCGGCGCGCTGCAGCCGGGCCTGCAGTATTGCCGCACCTTCCGGGAGGACGCCGAGCGTAACCGCCGGCTGGCCGAGCGCAAGCTCGAGATCCCCGTGCTGGCCGTGGGCGGCGGCGCCAGCCTGCGCGATCTGCCGGCGCGCTCCATGGCGCTGCTGGCCGATGGCGTCGAGTCAGAGATCGTCGATCACTGCGGGCACTGGCTGCCCGAGGAGCAGCCGGCGCGGCTCGCAGCGCTCATCAAGCGCTTCCTGCATCCGGCGCACCTGCGCTCCCTCGGCACGAAGCGCCGGCGTAGCTGACGGCGGCAGCCCGATGGCCGTCAGCGCTTCGCGGCGGTCGCCTTGAATTGCCGCTCGAGCTGAGCGGAGAGGCGCGCATAGACGCGGCGCGCATTGCCCTCGTAGATGTTGCCGCGATCGGCGTCGCTCAGCCAGGACACCGCGTCGATGTAGCGTTTGGTGTCGTCGAAGGGATGGCCGGTCTCGGGATCGATGCCGCGCACCGCGCCGATCATCTCCGAGGCGAAGATGATGTTCTCCACCGGGATCACCTTGGCGAGGAGCTCGGTCCCGGGCAGGTGATAGACGCAGGTGTCGAAGAACACGTTCTTGAGCAGATGCTCCTTGAGCGGCGGCCGCTTCATGTCCTGGGCCAGGCCGCGATAGCGTCCCCAGTGATAGGGCACCGCGCCGCCGCCATGGGGGATGATGAATTTCAGTGTCGGGAAATCCTTGAAGAGATCCGAGGTCAGGAACTGCATGAAGGCGGTGGTGTCGCCGTTGATGTAGTGCGCGCCGGTGGCATGGAAATTCGGGTTGCAGGACGAGCTCACATGCACCATGGCCGGCACGTCGAGCTCGACCATCTTCTCGTAGAGCGGATACCACCAGCGGTCGGTGAGCGGCGGGTCCTTCCAATAGCCGCCGGAGGGATCCGGATTGAGATTGCAGCCGACGAAGCCGTACTCGCGCACGCAACGCTCCAGCTCCGCGATGCAATTGGCGGGCGCCACGCCCGGCGCCTGGGGCAGCTGGCAGACGCCGGCGAAGTTGCGAGGAAAGAGGCCGCAGACGCGATGGATCAGCGTGTTGCAGAGATCGGACCAGCGCGCATTCATCTCGGCGTCGCCGTCGTGATGGGCCATACTGGAGGCGCGCGGCGAGAAGATGGTGAGGTCGGTGCCGCGCTCCCGCTGCAGCTTCATCTGGCCCGAGAGGATGCTCTCGCGGATCTCGTCGTCGCCGATCTTCGGCGGCGGCGACATCTGGGCCGCGTTGCCGCGAGCGGCGACCTGCTGCTTGCGCCAGGCCTCGTGCTGGGGCGGCGAGGTGGTGTAGTGGCCGTGGCAATCGATGATCATGACGGGTCTCTCCTCGGTCTTGTCACTCGCCGGGCGTCAGCCAGGCTCGATGGCGCAGCCCAGCCGCTTCAGCGCGGCATCGACCCAGCTTCTGTCCTGCGGCTTGCCGGCGCGCATGGCGGCAAGCGTCTTCTCCTCGCTCGCCTGCTTGGCCTTGGCCTCGCGGCAGATCGTCTCCACATGGTCGAAGGGGACGCAGACGATCCCGTCCGCGTCGCCGTAAACGAGATCGCCGGGCTCGATCACCATGCCGTCGAGCGCGATCGGGACATTGATCTCGCCCGGTCCGTCCTTATAAGGGCCGCGATGGGTGACGCCGGCGGCGTAGACGGGGAACTTGCCGGCTCGGAGCACGGCGCTGTCGCGGATGGCGCCATTGATGACGATGCCGGCAAGGCCGCGCAGCTCGGCATGGGTCGCCATGATCTCGCCGATGATGGCGGTGGTGAGATCGCCGCCGGCATCGACGACGATCACGTCGCCGGGATCGGCGATGTCGAGTGCCTTGTGCACCATGAGGTTGTCGCCTGGCCGCGTCTTCACCGTGAAGGCAGGACCCGCCATGGGACCGCCGCCATGCATGGGCCTGAGACGCGGGCCGCTTGCGCTCATGCGGGCCATGACATCGCTGATATTGGCCGCCGGCAGGCCGGCATAGGCGGCGATTGCCGCCGCCCCGACCTTGCGCGCCCGTCGATTGATCCGGAACCCCAGGCTCATGCTTCGCTCCCTCCGCCCCGCTTTCCCGGGTCCGGGAGAGGGCGATCGGGGATGCTCGGGCCCGCGGTTTATAAGGTCAAGACGTTATTGCGGGCACGGCAATTCGGCCCGCGCATGAGTCATGGGTTTCCGCCGGATCCGCTGTCTCGTCGCGGCCGCGACCGGCCGCCGCGGCCTATTCCAGGCTGCGGCGGTAGTCGGTGGGCGTCCGCCCGGTGAGGCGGCGGAACGCGGCGGTGAAAGAACCGGTCTCGCTGAAGCCGATGCTGAGCGCGATGTCGGTGACGGAGAGCGTCGGCCTCGCCAGCAGCTCCTTCGCGCGCTCGATCCGCCGGGCGGTGTGGTAGCGGTGCGGCGGGACCGTGAAGGACTGCTTGAACGCCCGCGCGAAGTGGAACGGGCTCAGCCGCGCGAGATCCGCCAGCGTCGCCAGCGAGATCGGCTCCGCCAGGTTGGCCTCGATGTACTGCAGGACGCGATTGCGCTGCCAGCCGGCAAGCCCGCCGCGCGTCGCCGGCTCCACCGGCGCGATGCCGCGGTTGAGACGCACGAGCTCGTGAGCGAGCACGGCGACCAGCGCCTCGGCATAGAGCCGATTGCCGGAGCCGGGATTCTCGATGAGCGCGCCGAGCTTGGTGGATGTCGCCCAGATCGCCGCGTCGTCGAAGAACAGGCGCGGCTCGAAGTCGATCTCGCCGAAGCCGAGCTCGGGGTCCACCAGCGGCCCGCTGGGGTCGAAGTAGAAGTGGAGAGAGCGCGTGAGGATGCGGGGATCCGACCAGCCGTGCAGCTGACGTCCCGCCGGCACGAAGGTCAGCTTGCGGCTGGCGGTATGAAGATGGGAAGGCGGCAATCCCTCCACCACCGTCTCGCCGTCATGCTGCTCGGCGCGCTCGGCGGCGATCAGGAGATGCAGCGGCGAGCGCGCTCCGTACTCGAAGCGCTCGTGCCGGGTGATCTGCACCACCTCCGCCGCCGCGCCACGCCAGCCGGCGCTCTGGCGCCGCGCGATATCCGAGGGCGAGAAGATCATGCCGGCGCAGCCGTCGGCGGCCGCGGGGCGATCTCCGGTCTGCCAGTCCTCCGGCATCTCCTCGGTCTTGGCGACCAGGCTTGGAAGCGGACGGAGACGGACGATGGATCCGCGGGGGGGCAAGCTGTCGGTCGGGCGATCGGCGAGCAGGGCGAGTGACATGGGATTACCTCGATCGCAGTTCGGGGCTCGGGGTGGCAGCAAGGCTGGCTACAAGGAGATTCCCGGACACCAGGTCGCCGCCGACGATGACCATAGAATGCATCTGAAGCGGGCTTTAAATCCTTGTCGGCCGCCTGAAATGTTCTGAAACCGCCGGCGTTGCGGACGCGACGACGGGGCTGGCGCGCGCTGAGTGTCACCTCAGTGTCATGATCGCGCGACGGCATCGGCGCCGCCGCGCTCGTCACTCGCTTGAAATACTTTCTTCTTTGCGCTTATTTTCCAGCTGCGTAACCGCGGGGCGCAAGTCCGGGGACAGCCATCGGCGACATCGAGGCGGCGCGCGCGATCGACCTCGGGACTTGCTTGTCGTATCAGGCCATTTCACGCAGATGTGACCGGCCTGCTTTGCGAGCCTTGATCGCGCGGTGCGACAGTCTCGCCCGCGCGCCGCCGCCAAGCATGAGCGATCGCAGTACCAGGGGAGAGCGGACCTGAATCAGCGAATAATCGCGGCGCTCGCCTCGGGCGCGTTGGCGGTCGGGATGCAGGTCGCGGTCCTCCCAGCGGCGGCGGAGACCGTTGGGCCCGTCACCGACGAGATCGGCGTCGTCAGGATTCCGAAGGGCGCGCCCATTCAGATCGGTGGCTATTGGGTGCTTTCCGGAGCGGACGCCGCGCTCGGCACGGATGAGAAGCGCGCGGTGGAGATCGCGGTCAATGACCGCGGCGGCAAGCTGCTGGGGCGTCCGATCAAGCTCGATGTCGAGGATTCCCTGTGCAGCGCCGAGGGTGGCCAGACCGCGGCGCGGAAGCTTGCCGCCAATCGCGCGCTGGTTCTCGTGATCGGGCCATCCTGCTCCAGCGAGGCGACGCCCGGGGCCCCCATCCTGTGGAAGGCCGGGATCGTCTCGATCGGCACCTCCTCCAGCGCGCCGGCGCTGACGGCGCCGACGCGGAAGCCGGAATACGACGGCTTCGCCCGCACGATCTACAGCGACATCGACCAGGGCGCCGCCGATGCAAAATGGCTGCATGACGTGCTGAAGGCCCATCGGATCGTCACCATTCACGACGGCAGCCCCTACGCGCAGCAGCTCACCGCCGAGACCGCGAAGAACTTCCGCAAGCTCGGCGGCACGGTGCTCTCCGAGGAGGCGATCTCGCCCACCGACGTCGACATGCATCCGCTGCTGACGCGGATCTCGACCGAGAAGCCGGACGCCATCTACCTCCCCATCTTCGTCGCCGCCGCCGGCCAGATCCTGCGGCAGACGAGCGAGATTCCGGGATTGCAGAACGCCGCTGAGATCGGCGGCGGCGGCTTGATGGCGCCGGAGATGATTGAGGCCGCCGGCAGCGCCATCGTCGGCCTGCGCATCGCCTATCCCGACATCTCTCCGGAGGCGATGGGCAAGGGCTATCCGGCGTTCGTGGCGCGATACACCAAGACCTTCGGCCAGGCGCCGATCTCCGGCTTCCACGCCGACGCCTACGACGCGGCGGAGCTCGCCTTCAGGGCGATCGAGAAAGTCGCGGTCACCGCGCCCGATGGCACCACCTACATCGGCCGCAAGGCGCTCAGGGACGCCGTCTTCGCCACCAAGTTCGACGGCATCAGCGGGCCCATCCAATGCGACCGTTACGGCCAGTGCGGCAAGTTCAAGCCCGCCGTCTACGAGTTCACCAGCGCGGATCCGAAAACTTTCAAGATCGGCGTGAACCCGAAGAAGGTCTATCCCTGATGGCCGCCGGGCGGTGCGGCGTCAGAGTTCGTCGATGAGCACCCTCGCCGCGACGAGGTCGGCGGTCGTGAAGCCCTCGGTGAAGCGGTCATAGACCGTCGCGAGGAGCTCGCGGGCCTCGTCTCTGCGTCCCTGGTCGCGCCAGAGCCGGGCGAGGCCAGTGGCGGCGCGCAGCTCCCAGGACAGGGTCCCCTGCTGGCGTGCCAGGTCCATGGCGCGCAGGAAATCGGCCTCGGCCTCGGCGGCGCCACCTTGCCGCAGCGCCAGCTCGCCCCGAGTGCGCAGCAGTTCCGCCAGGCACCAGCCTTCCTCGCGGTCCCGGCAGCGCTGCAGTGCTTCGTTGATGACGGTCATTGCCTCTTGCGGCTGCCCCGCGCTACCCAGCGCCTCGCCGAGCCAGCCGAGATATTGAGTATTGCGCATGTCGAGCGGCGTCCCCGCCGCCTCCGCCATTGCGGCGCGGAGCAGGCCGAGGCCGGAGGCGGCGTCGCCGCGCTGCGCCGCCAGCCATCCGTTCATCGCCTGCCCATAGATGCGCCAGACGCTGAGGCCGCGGCGGCTGGCGCGCTCGATCAGCCTCGCGACCAGATGCTCGGTCGTGATCAGGTCGCCCGTCCACGCCGCGACCAGCACGGCGCCGTCGGCGATCGCGAGGCAGATGGAATTGACGTGATCGGTCTCGGCCGCGTCCTCGACATAGCTCAGCGACGCCTGCATGGCCTGGTCGGGGAACCCTTCCATCCACAGCATGCGCGCGGACAGCACGCGGGACGCGGTGAGCTGGTCGGAGCCGTAGCGGCCGACGAGCGAGCGGCGGTTGATCGGAGACCGCCAGGCAAGCACCCGGTCGATATAGGCGCGCGCGCCCTTCTGATCCCCCAGATAGTGCCGGATCGTTCCGTCCATCCGATCGGCGACGGGGATGTCCGCGCTGGAGCCACTGCGCTCGGCGGTGTCGCGGAAGCGCCGGATAAGCGGAAGCGAGGCGCGATATTCGCCCGTCAGCAGGAGATGCAACCAGACACCGTAAAGCGCGCGCAGCTGATGATCGATATCGCCGAGGTTTTCCGCCAGCTCGAGCGAGCGCGTCCAACAGGGGCGGATCTCGGTCACTGCGCCGCGCAGGTACATCTGCGAAATGCCGAGGCCCGCCTGCAGCAGCATCTCGTGGCGAGTGCCGCGGCTGCCGGTGGCGTCAAGGCGAGCGAGCGCATGCTCGACCCACCTCCGGCACTCGCCGAACAGCGAGGTCTCGAGCCAGAGCTGCACCGAAGCGGCGGCAAGCGCGATGCCGGCCGACGAATCGCCGCCGGGCGCGAATGCCCAGTTCAGCGCCGCGCGTATGTTGTCGATCTCGAGAGAGAGCGTGGCGAGCCATTCAGCGGAGGGTGTCGTCTCCCAAGCCGTGGTCGCGCGCTCCAGCAGGGAGCGGTAGAACTCCGCGTGGCGCCGTACGGTCGCCGCCTGCTCGCCGCTCTCGTCGAGCCTTTCCCGCGCGTAGGTGCGCGTCGTCTCGAGGAGGCGGTAGCGCGGTATTCCCGCGCCCACATCCGCGGAAATCAGCGATTTGCCGACGCAGCCGATCACCACCTCGACAGCATCCGCTTCCGGGATCGTGTCGTCGCCGGTCACTTTGCTGGCCGCCTCGAGGGTGAAGCCGCCGGCAAAGACCGAGAGGCGACGCAATACCCTGCGCTCGGCCTCCGAGAGCAGGCCGTAGCTCCAGTCGAGGGTGGCGCGCAAGGTCTGATGGCGCGGCAGCACGGTGCGGCGGCCGCCGGTCAGCGTGAGGAAACGGGCGTCGAGCAGCGACGCCAGCCCTTCGACGCCGAGCGCCGCGGCCCGTGCCGCCGCGATCTCGATCGCCAGCGGCATGCCGTCGAGGCGCCGGCAGACCGATGCCGCCGCCGATGCGGAGCGCTCGTCGAGGGTGAACTGCGGCATCGCCGCCCGCGCGCGCTGAATGAAGAGCCGCACCGCGGCGTGGCGCGACACCTCGTCGACCCCCTGCGCGTCCTCGGGCGGCATCGCCAGCGGCGGCAAGTTGTAGATGCATTCGCCCTCGGCGCCGAGCGGCTCCCGGCTGGTGGCGAGGATGCGGACATCAGGCGCGGCGCGCAGCACAGTCTCTGTTGCCTGCGCGGCGGCGGCGATCACATGCTCGCAGTTGTCGAGCACCAGCAGCAGATTGCGGGAGGCGAGCGCGGCGGCAATCTGCTCGGCGCTCGTGCGGGGGCCCAGCAGCTCGAGACCCAGCGCCGATGCCATCGCGATCGGCACCAGCTCGGCGTCGGCGAGCCCGGCGAGCTCGACAAGGCAGACGCCGTCGCGAAACTCCGGCAGCAAGCGCTGTCCGACATCGAGGGAAAGGCGGGTCTTGCCGATGCCGCCGGCTCCCGTCAGCGTCACCAGCCGATGAGCGCCGGCGAGCTTGTGGATCTCCTCGAGCTCGACCTCGCGCCCGACCAGGTCGGAGACGGCGGCCGGCAGGTTGGTGAGCGGCGGCTCTGCCACGGCCCCGCCGTCGGTCGCGCGCGCCGCGCCGGTGAACCGATAGCCGCGGCCCGCCACGGTCTGGATGAGGTTCCGATCCTCGCCGAGGACGCGACGCAGGGCCGAGATCTGAACCTGCAGATTATTGTCGTCGACGACGGCGTCGGGCCAGACCTGGCGCAGCAGCTCGTCCTTCCGCACCAGCTCGCCCTGCGCCTCGATAAGAGCCACGAGCACGTCGAGCGCGCGCCCGCCAAGCTCCACCGGCTGCCCCTCGATCAACAGGGTCCGCCGGCGCAGCAGGAGCCGAAAGCGGCCGAATTCCAGTGCCGGTTGCGCGGGGTTGGTCGTCAGCTGATCGCCCCTTCAGGTTTCTTCAGAACTTTTAAGGTTGGGGGCGGGATGTCAAGTGCGGTCGCGCGGAACTTCGCACGAGGCTCGTGCCGATCGAGAAGCTTTTATTACAAGGTGTTGCCGAGCCGGGGGCGAGGTGTCGTGAGTGGACGCCCACCCTCTCCATCGCCCGGTCGGGAGATTGGCCGCAAAAGCGAGCTAAGGACGCCAATGCCACGCGAGCGATTTCCGGCGGCATCGATAGATTGTCGACCGTAGAGACTGTGCCCGCGCGGATCGCAAGCCGCCCGCGGTCGACCGTGAAGCAGCCATTCACAGGAGCCGATTCCGAATACTGCGCCTACGCCGCGTCCACCCAAGCCCTGTCCCCGAGGGCTTGGTCTCCCCCGACCCCGGTGGCCGCGAAACCACGCCCTCCCCCGCAGGTTTCGCCTTGGGCGTAGGCACTGGGGCCGGTGGCCAAGCGCCACCGGCCCATCTTTTCTCGAGTTCAACGGAGTGGGAGAAACAGAATGCGCGCCCCTGAGATCGATGCCCAATCCGCCGCCAACTCAGCGAACGGCGAGCCTGTCCGGCATCGGCGGGACTCCATCGCGACATCGATGTCGGATGCCGTCGACCGCAGCTCGCGCGACAGCTTTCCCGCCAGCGATCCGCCGAGCTGGACGCCTGTCAACGGCAGCGGGCGTGCGGCAATGGCACGGTGAGGAATCGGCGCTGGATCAGGCGCCGCACGCCGCGACGATGGTCATATAGTGCCGCATCATCGGCTTGGCGTCGTCGAGGGCGTAGCTGCTGACGATTGTCCGCGACGCGCCCTCGGATCTCATTATCAGCCGCGCCACATCGATTCCTTCTCGCTCCTCATCGAGGCGGATGATCTCCCGTCGCGGCGGAATGGCGACGTCGCGGCGCAAGCCGGCGTCGATGCGCTGACGCGTCGCCGCGGTCGCGACGCAGCTGGCGAGATTCCGGAATCCGGCGTCGACCACCACGTCGCCGCGATAGGGATGCGCTGACAAGACGTCATAGCCGTTTTCCCCGACGCAGCCGGAGAGGGCAAGCGCCAGCAGAAGCAGGAGCCCGTGCGGCCAGTGGCTGCCCCCATGTGGTGATCTGTGTCGGACCACGCGTCGCGCGCGGCGATCCGGTCTGGTGATTGGCGGTGTCATGCGGTGCTATTTGGTGCCGCGTCGCGTCGGCGTTTCAGGGCGGTTGCTGACGCCATCGCGGATTTGCCGCGACCCGCGCGCGCCTGTTCCGGCAAGAGCAATCAGCGCGCAGCAATGTCAAGCCAGCCCGCATCCGATCGCCGACTACAGTCCCTCGCGCCGCCGCTCGGCACGCGGCGAATCCCGACGCATTCGGAGTGCTCGATGGCGAACTCGCGATGGATATGGATGAGCCCGCTGCTGGCTGTCTGCGCGATCATGGCGCTGGGCGCGCCGATGTCGTGGTCGGCGGGTCAGTCGCCCACGGTGCCGAAGCTGCCGATCGGCGTCTCGCCTCAGCTCTACGCGCTGACGACGCCGCCCGCCCCGGTGCCAACACCGGAAAAGGCGGCGCTCGGCAAGCTGCTTTTCCACGACAAACGCCTTTCCTCCGACGGCACGGTCTCCTGCGACACTTGCCACGACGTCGACAGGGGCTTTACCGATCACCGCCCCGACAACGCCACCTCCGCGGGTGTCGGCGGCAAGCGCGGCGCGCGCAATTCCCCCACGGTGCTCGATGCCATGTTCCAGGCCTCGCAATTCTGGGACGGTCGCGCCGCGACGCTGGAGGAGCAGGCGAAACTGCCGATGGTCAATCCCGTGGAGATGGGAGAGACGCCGCAGGCCATCGTTGCCACCGTGCGCGGCATTCCGGACTATGCCCGGTCGTTCCAGACGCTCTATGGCCACGACGCGACCTACGACGACATCGCCTCGGCGATCGGCGCCTTGAGCGCACGCTCTATTCCGGCAATTCGCCGTTCGACCGTTTCATTGCCGGCGACGCCAACGCCATCGACGCCTCCGCCAAGCGCGGCTGGGCGCTCTTCAACGGCAAGGCGCGCTGCTCCGATTGCCACGAGTTCAACTCGGTCAATCCGCTGTTCTCCGATCAGAAGTTCCACAACATCGGCATCGCCGCGCATAAGCAGGATTTCGACCAGCTCGCGCGCAAGGCCGCCACGGAGCTCCGCGATCTCAGCGCCCAGCAGATCGACGAGCTCGCGTTGAAGAGCGACTACTCCGAGCTCGGGCGCTTCCTCATCACCAGGAACGTCGCCGACATCGGCGCCTTCAAGACCGAGACGCTGCGCAATATCGGCGTCACCGGTCCCTACATGCACGACGGCTCGCTGACGACGCTCTGGGACGTGATCGATCACTACAACAAGGGCGGCGTCGCCAATCCGTATCTCGACGGCGGCATGCAGCGGCTCGGCCTCAGCGAGAGCGAGATCGACGATCTCGTGGCCTTCCTCTTCACCCTTACTGACGACAAGCTCGCCGCCTTCAACAAGGAGGAGATGGCCCGCCAGACCGCGCTCAAGAATACACGGCCGCAGCGGGATGACGCGATCGTCGAGGGCGAGAGCGGCGATTTCGGCGACGTCGGACCGGATCCCGACCTGCGCAATCCCGCGACGCTCGGCGCTTTCTAGGAGACTCTATCATGGCCGTCCGGCACAAGAGCATCGAGACCAGGCATCACGACGAGCGCGATGCGTTCTTCCGCGGCCTGGAGCGGCTGGCATCGGTCTCGCGCCGCCAGTTCTTCCGCCTCGCCGGCGCCTCGGCCGGCATCGCGGCGGCGAAGGGGTTGATCACGCCGCACAGCTTCCAGCTCGTCGAGGTCGCGCAGGCGCAGACGACGGGATCCGGGCTTCAGCTTCGCCTACATCTCCGACACCCACCTCTACGTGAAGAGCCTGAACGACCGCTTCGTGCGCTCGGCGCTGAAGGCCGTCGACGACGTCAACGCGCTGGATCCGCAGCCGGACTTCGTGCTCTTCGGCGGCGACCTCGCCCAGCTCGGCAAGGCGGCGGAGCTCGACCTGGGCGCGCAGATCCTGAAGACCCTCAAGGCGCCGGTGCACATGATGGTCGGCGAGCACGACTGGTTCCTCGACCTGGGCGAGCATTGGCGCTCGCTCTTCGGCGCGCCGCAGTATTCCTTCGACCACAAGGGCGTGCATTTCGTCACGCTGATGAGCGTGCAGGAGCAGGATTTCTGGACCGCGCGGGGCATGACGCCGGAGGAGCGGATGGCGACGGTCGCCGGCCTCGACAACCCGATCCAGGGCCGCTTCGAGGTGGGATCCGCCGGCCGCGAGTGGCTGCGCCAGGATCTCGCCAGGCTGCACCCGAGCACGCCGATCGTGATCTTCTCGCACTCGCCGCTCTACAAGTATTACCGCAACTGGAATTTCTGGACCGAGGACGCGGACCAGATTCACGCCCTCCTGGCGCGCTTCGAGCAGGTGAGCGTGATCCACGGCCACACCCATCAGCTGCTCACGAACCGCATCGGCAACATCAATTTCTACGGCATGCTCTCCACCGCCTGGCCCTGGCCCTATGCGCCGAGCGGCCTTCCCAAGCTCACGGTGCAGATGAATCGCGCCGATCCCTTCAACGCCTTCGATGCCTGCGGCGACGGCGGCTTCGACGTGCTGGCGTCCGGAATGATCGACCAGATCAACAACCTCTGGAACCGGAATCCGGTGACCGTGCGGGCCAGCTATCTGACCTCGAACGGCGCCAAGGACCGCCCGGCCGCCACCACGCTCAGGACCTATTGAGGAAGATGCCATGACGCTGCGCCTGCTCCGTCCGCTCGTGCTGATGCTCTGCCTCGGCTGGCCCGGCCTTGCTCTCGCGGACGAGCTGCCCAAGCACAAGCTGCCGCCGTCGCCGGACGGCAATCTCGTCGTCGGCCTCTGCGACGGCGTGACCAGCATGGAAGTGCCGGGAACGAAGCCCGGCGACACATTGAGCCGCGCGCAGGCGCAGCAGGTCGCCGATACGCTAATGGCGAAATGGCGGCGCAAGCATCCGGGCGCGACCTGGGTAACGGCGCAAGACGAGACCCGAGGAGGAGACGGGACACTGCTGGCGCAAAACACGCCGCAGGCGGGCGGCAAGGTGGCCGCGGTGGCGGCGAAGCCGCGGGCGCAGATGCAGACTTACGGCGCCTTCGGGCCGCGGGACGAGGCGATCTGGCGCGATTCGACCGAGAAGCTGATCGCGGAGGGCAAGCGGATCTTCCACGACCCCCAGGCGCTGGGCAGCACCGACGGCATCTCCTGCGACATGTGCCATCCCGACGCCGCCAACACGCATCCCGAGACCTATCCGAAATTCCAGGTCCAGCTCGGGCGCGTGGCGCTGCTGCGCGACATGATCAACTGGTGCACGGAGAATCCGGTACGCGGCAAGCCGTTCGCCGACGACGATCCTCGCCTGAAGGCGCTGGAGGCCTATATCCTGGCGCAGCGCAAGGGAACGCCGCTGGACTACGGCAAGCACTGACCGGCGGCGCGCCGCACGGCATCGGCAAGGTGCAGGAGGAGATCGGCGTGAAACCGATCCCGATTGGTGCCAAGGGCTCATTCCGCCTCGTCGTCGCCCCGGAGCATCTGGCGAGCCAATTCAAGGACGCCATGCTGCCGCCGATCCTGGCGACGCCGGTCATGATCATGATGATGGAGAACGCGGCGCTCAACGCGCTCAAGCCTTATCTCGATCCCGGCGAGAGCGCGCTCGGAACCCACGTCGACATCAAGCACCTGGCACCGACGCCGGTGGGTCATCACGTCGTCGCGGAGGCGGTGGTGACGGCGGTCGACGGCCGGCGCGTTGCCTTCACCGTCTCGGCGAGGGATGGCGTCGAGGAGATCGGCACCGGTATCCATGCGCGGATGGTGATCGACATCGCGCGCTTCATGAGGCGGCTGCAGGCGAAGGACGGCGGCCCTGCGGCGTGACCTTGCTGCCCCGCTGCGGCGATGGGAGCGGACGGCGGGCGAGATCGAGACGGATCGCCATAATGTGAAGCGATTGCGGCGCGGGATGCAGGTTCCGCGCATCTGGTGTGCTTGATCCGCCCTAGGCCGCGGGCGCGCAGCACGCCACGTCACTGGCATCAGCCGAGGAGGCTAGGATGACTAGAGCCATTGTCATTGTGCCGGCAGGTCTGGCGCTTTACGCGCTTGCCGCCTGCAGCGGGCAAACCGACACCTATCCGCAAAGTGCGGGTTACCGGCCCTACTATGAACGCGGCATCAATCAGGATATCGAGGCGACCCACGGCGTCGACACGCCGACGTCGCGCACTCTCGGGGTTCCGAACCCGATGACGGAGTTGGACCAGCCCAGCGAATAGGCGCGCGCCCGCGGATCGAGGCAAGACCGGGGAAATCGCCCCAGGATCGAGGAAGCGCCGGTGGCCCCAGTTGCTAGATTGTCGCGCATGCCGGCCCGAGACGGAGATCCCAGCCAACGTCGCGGCCCCGGTCGCAGGGAGCACGGTCATGCTGTATTTGGAACGCACGGCGGAGCTGCAGCAGGACGACAATCTCGTCTGCAGCGGAATCATGGGAGTCGATCCGGTGGCGCTGCCCTGGGCGGTGCTCACTCTCGACACCGATATCAGCGCCGGCGAAGCCGGCTGGCGCCTGGTGAGTGCCTATGCCAGCGCCACCGAGGCGCTGAGAGCGGCGCCGCGCGGCGAGCGGATCATCATGCTGGGCTCATTCCGACCGGTGCAGCTGCCGGAGGCGGCGGATTAGAGAGCGGCATCGATAGGGCGCCTGTCTCCGTACGGTTAACGGACTCCGGTGTCTCCGTCTGGCGTTCCACGCCCGTATATCCCGTATATAAGGAGTGACCCTCAGCCAAAGTCGGCGATGCGCCTTGCGGTCTCGGGATCGAGAAAGCCGCGGACGGTGGCATCGGTCTCGGCCGCCATCGCGGATTTGAGGCCGCCACCGTCGCGGCGGGCGAGAATGCGCCGGAGATCGCGCACCGGTCCCGGCGGCAAAGCGGCGATGCGGCGGGCCAGCGCAAGCGCCGTCGGCATGAGGTCCGCGTCCGGCACCACTTTCCAGACCAGACCCCAGTCTCGCGCCTGCGCCGCGTCGAAGCGCTCTCCCAGCATGATGAGCTCCCGCGCCTTCTGCAGTCCGACGAGGCGCGGCAGCAGCTCGCTGACGCCACCGGTGACGAAGACGCCCCAGGAGATTTCGGGGAAGAAGAAGCGCGTGCCCTCGGCGGCGACGGCGAAATCGCAATTGATCGTCCATTCGAGCCCGCCGCCCACCGCCCAGCCGCGGATCGCGCCGACGACCGGCGTGTCACCCAGCACCATCGCCCGGGTCACGTCCTGGATGCGCTCGATATAGGCCCGCGTCGTCGCCTCGTCGGAGGATTGGGAGCCGAAATCCTTCAAGTCGTCGCCGGAGCAGAAGGCGCGGCCGGCGCCGGTCAGCACGATGGCGCGGATGGCGGGATCGCGATCGGCGGCGGCGAGCGATTCCACGAGATCGTCCAGCAGCTCCGGCACGATGGCATTGAGCCGGCTCGGACGATTGAGCGTCAGCACCCGCACGCCGTCGCCGGCATCCTCGGTCAGCACGGTTCCCGTCATGTCCGATCCTTCCTGATCACCCGGCGCGTCTTGCCCTCGGTGCGCGGCAGCGTGCCGAAGGCGAGGAGAGTCACGCGCGCCGTCAGGCCGATGTCGCGCTTGATCGCCGCCGCGACCGTCTCGGCCAATGCCGCGGGCGGCGCACCGAGATGCTCCGCCGTCTCCGCCTCGACCGGCAGCGTGTCATAGGGGCCGGCTCCCTCCAGCACGATGCGGTATTCGCCGGACAGAGCCTCGTTGCGATTGAGCACGGCGGCGACCTGGGCCGGAAAGGCGTTGATGCCGCGCACGACCACCATGTCGTCGCTGCGGCCGACGACGCGGAAGCGCGGCGCGGTGCGGCCGCACTCTGCCGTGCCGGTGCCGGTCAGCACGATGATGTCGCCGGTCCGGAAGCGCACCAGGGGCTGGCACTGGCGGCTCACATGGGTCAGCACGAGCTCGCCGCGCTCGCCCTCGCGCCAGGGCCGGACCGCGCCGCTCTCGGGCTCGATGATCTCCGGATGCAGCACGTCGAGGGCCATGAAATGCAGGTCGTTATCCACCTCGCTCTGGCCGGCGAAATTGCAGAAGACGTCGGAGACGCCGTAATTGGCGTTCCGCACCTGAAGGCCCCAGGTGGTCTCCATCCGGCGGCGGAAATCCGGATCGTCGACGCCGGCCTCGCCGCCGAAGAGGCCGAGCTTGAGGCCGAGATCGCGAGGCTTGAGGTCCGGAAAATGCTCCGCGATCACCCGCTCGAGCACCGCGGGATAGGAGGGCGTGCAGGAGATCGCGGTGATGCCGAGCTCGCGGATCGTCCGCACCAGAAGCTGCGTCTCGCCGACGCCGAAGGGAATAACGGCGGCGCCGGTCGCCTCCAGGGTCGCGTGATCCGAGTAGCCGCCCATCCAGAGCCGGTAGTTGAGACAATGAACGACGCGATGTCCCGGCCCGAGGCCGCTCGCCGCCTGGGCGCGGCCGCCGACCACCGCGGTCTCGTGGGCATCGGCCGCTGAGAGCGCCAGGTTCATCGCCGTCCCCGTGGTGCCGGATGTCCGATGCACCCGCGCGACGGTGTCGGGCGAGGCCGCGAGATAGTCGCCGAAAGGCGGATATGCCCGCTGACTCTCCCGCAGCATCTCCTTGTCGGTGAGCGGCAGCTCCGCCAGCGCCTCCAGCTGCCGCGGCGGCTCCGCACCGTTCCAGGCCCGGCGATGCAGCGGCGAGGCGGCGGCGAGGTACTCCCGCTGCCACTCCCAGCTCGCTTGGCGATGGGCCGCGAGGCTGTCGAGATCGACGAAATCGGCTCGCGGGATCAGCATCGGTACCCCCTGATCCAATGGTAGCGCGACCGTCTGGGGTGCGGCTATACCGGTCAGCCGGGTGGAAGCGCTGCAATACTATCCTGCGTCCTTCGAGACGCACGCTGACGCGTGCTCCTCAGGAGGAGGCAAATGGAGGATGGCATTAAGAAAGGACCTCATCCTGAGGAGGTCGCGCAAGCGACCGTCTCGAAGGACGCACAACCGTCGATCCAGCGTCTCCGCGGATGAGGTCCGCGGCTTTCTCCGCCACCATGACGACGGCGGCGTTGATGTTGCCGCCGACGAGATCGGGCATCACCGAGGCGTCCACAATCCGCAAGCCCTCGGCACCGCGCACGCGGAGCTCGCTATCCACCACGGCGTTCTCGTCGGTTCCCATCCTGCAGGTGCCGAGGGGGTGGTGGACGGTGATGGCGGTGGCGCGCACGAAGGCGTCGATCTCGGCGTCCGTGGTACGGGCGGTCCCCGGCGCCAGCTCGCCGGCGATGAAGCGTTGGAGCGGCGCCTGTCGGCCCACGTCGTGGGCGAGGCGCACGGCGGCGCGCATGGCGCGGCGGTCGCCGTCGGTGGCGAGGAAGTTCTGCCGAATGCGCGGCGCCGTGGCGGGATCGGCGGAGGCGAGGGTGACGGTGCCGCGGCTCTCCGGCCGCAGCATCACGACCCGGCTGACGAAGCCATCGCGGAAGGGCGGCGTGAAGGGCGGCAGGTAGGGCCCGACGCCCAGCGGCGCCGTCGTAAGGATGAGCTGGACGTCCGGGAGAGCCACCTCGGGCCGGCTCTTCACGAAGGCCATGACGCCGCCGGGAATATCGGCGGCGAAGCCCTTGCCGCGGAGCCAGGCGTTGGCGAGCGCCGGCACGATGCGGTCGAGGCGCATGTTGCTGAGGAACGGGCCGCCGCCGGCGCGAGAATAGCTGACGATGGTGGAGGCGTGGTCCTGCAGATTGCGGCCGACGCCCGGGAGCGCGAGCTTGACGGGAATGCCGTGCTCGGCGAGGCCGGCGGGATCGCCGATTCCTGACAGCATCAGGAGCTGCGGCGTGTTGATGACGCCGCCCGCCAGGATCACCTCGCGCTCGGCCTCGGCGACGAGGGTCATGCCGTCTTTCTGATATTCAACGCCGGTGGCGCGGGCGCCGCTGAAGAGGATCCGCGTCGCCAGCGCCTTCACCTCGACGGTGAGATCAGGGCGCCTGAGCGCCGGGCGGAGATATCCGGTGGCGGCGCTGCAGCGGCGCCCGTCGCGGATGGTCATCTGCAGCCGGCCGAAGCCTTCCTGCCGCGCGCCGTTGTAATCGTCGGTGCGGCCATAGCCGGCGGCAACGCCCGCCTCCATATAGGCCTCCACCAGCGGGTCCTCGTAGCGGCAGAACTGCGTGCGGAGCGGCCCGCCGCCACCCCGGTATGAATTCGCGCCGCCTTCCCAATCCTCCTGGCGGCGGAAATAGGGCAGCACGTTCTTGTAGGACCACCCGCTCAGCCCGCCGGCGGCCCAGCGATCGAAATCGCCGGGATGGCCGCGCACATAGGCCATCGCATTGACGGAGGAAGAGCCGCCGACCACCTTGCCGCGGGCGCATTCGATGCGCCGGCCATCGGCATTGGGCTCGGCCTCGCAGAAATACATCCAGTCGTGCAGGCGGTGCTGCAGGATGCGGCCCCAGCCCAGCGGAATGTGGATCCAGGGATCGCGGTCCCAGCCGCCGGCTTCCAGCAGCAGGACGCGGACGCCTGCTTCCTCGGTCAGGCGGTTGGCGAGGACGCAGCCGGCGGAGCCGGCGCCGACGATGACGTAGTCGTAGCTCTCGCGGCGCGCCACGGCGTCGTGGTCGCGCTCAGGCGGAGAGGGCGGGCGGCACCTGCGCCGTCGTCAGGCCCGGCGCCATCTGCTCGAGGATGCGACGCTGCACGGCGGCGAGATGGGCGCGCATCGCCTGCTCGGCGCCATCGGGATCGCGGGCGGCGATCGCCTCGGCGATGGCGCGATGCTCGGCGTCGCGCTGCTGGATCCGCGTGGGGCAGGCGGGCTTGTCGCGGCCGAGGCGGAGCCGCGCGTCGGTGCCGACCCGGCGCAGCAGCGTGTAGAGCTCCGCCGCCAGATGATTGCGCGCCCCCGCGGCGATCGCCTTGTGGAAGGCGAGATCGACGGCGCCGGCATCGCTGCCGGCGGCGGTGCGCGCGGCGTGCTGGATGCGCAGGATGTCGAGGGGCGAGGCGCGGAGCGCCGCGAGCCGGGCCAATGCCGGCTCCAGCATCATGCGCATCTCGATCACCTCGGTTGGATTGGTGCCGCGCACCAGCGCCTCGCCGTGGCGCGCGCTGGACATGCCGCGCCGGCCGCTCCGGGGCGCGATCTCGCCAGTGGCCCGGAGCGCCTCCAGCGCCCGGCGCAGGCGGTAGCGGTTCACTTTCAGGCGCTCGGCGAGCTTGCGCTCGGCCGGCAAGGCGCCCTCCGCCGCCAGCAGCGTGCGCAGCCCTTCCACCAGGGGCTGGAGGTCGTCCGCGGGGAGGCCGATGTCATTCATGGGCGGCTTTGGTTGGCTGCATTCGATCTGGTCAGAATGGGGGAAATCCGGGCAATTCCGCAAGATATTTCCACCGAGGCGAGGCGGCTCGGTCGCCGGGAGATCAACCAAATGGCCAACCATCAATGATTTGGACGAATTTATTTGACGAGGATGGTTGTATTTGGTTGGCTTTGCATATTCGGTGACGGCGTGACGCGCGAGCGACGCCGCGGAAGGAATCCATGACCGCGAGCACCCCGACGAAAGAGCGGCGCAACGATCGGCAGGCGGCGCTCCACGATCTCTATGAGGAGATCCACCAGAAGCATCTCTTCCCGTTCTGGGCCACCACGACGGATGTCGAGCACGACGAGGTGCGCCAGCTCGTCGGCACCAGCCGCGCGGTGCCGTTCCTCTGGAGCTACGAGAAGGAGCTCGCTTCGCTGCTCCGCCGGTCGGCGGAGCTGGTGACGATGAACGACAGCGAGCGCCGCTCCCTGATCCTGGTGAACCCCGGCCTCGCGCCGCGGCGCGCCACCGTCACCACCATGTACACCGCCTATCGCCTGAACGATCCCCACGAGGTGATGCCGCCGCACCGGCACACGGCGAGCGCCGTGCGCTTCGGCCTCACCGGCGCGCAGAACTTCACCGGCGTCGAGGGCGAGGACATCACCTTCGGCCCGGGCGATCTCGTGCTGACGCCCAGGGACACCTGGCACAATCACGGCAATCTCGGCGACGTGCCGGCGGTCAATCTCTCGGTGCTGGACCTGCCGCTCGTCGAGCAGCTCAACGCCCTCAGCTTCGATCACGACTACGCGGAGAAGGGCGAAGCCAAGAAGCAGCAGAGCGCGCGCTTTCCCAGCGACTACTCGGCGCGGGTCTATGGTGCGGGCGGGCTCCGGCCGCGCTTCGTCGATCATCGCCGCGGCGCCGGCGGCAGCTCGCCGATGTTCGTCTATCGCTACGACGCCATGCGCGAGCTCCTGGAGAAGCATCGGGACTGGGACGGCAACTCGCACGACGGCCTCGCGATCGAGTACGTCGATCCCATGACCGGCGGTCCGGTCTTCAAGACCATGACCTTCTTCATGCAGATGCTGCGGCCGGGCGAGCGCAGCTTGCCGGTGAAGCAGACCGCGAGCCTGCTGGTGGCGCCCTTCGAGGGCAGGGGCCACAGTGTCGTCGACGGCAAGCGCTTCGATTGGGGAGCCTTCGACACGCTGGCGGTGCCGGGCGGCAGCTGGTTCGAGCATGTGAACGGCAGCGACAAGGATCCCGCCATCCTCTTCATCGCCAGCGACGAGCCGGCGCTCAAAGCGTTCGGCCTGCTGCAGCGCTCGGGACGCCTGGCGAGCGGCGAGACGGTGCGCCTGGCATGAGCATAGCGACGGCGGAGCGGGGCACGGTGGGCGAGCGCGCGCGCAACACGCGGCTTCTCTCCCAGATCGACTGCCCCGGCGGCGGCCAGGTCTGGATCGACGGCACCACGCTCTATATCGCCCATATGCGGCCGCCGGCGGGCGACCTCGATCTACGACATCTCCGACCCGCGGCATCCGCGCCTGCTGTCGATGATCGAGATGCCGCCCGGCTGGCATTCGCACAAGGTGCGGGCGCAGAACGGGCTGATGATCGTCAACCACGAGCGCCTCGGCCAGGAGAACCCGGACTTCGGCGGCGGCCTCGGCATCTATGACGTGTCGAAGCCCGCGTCGCCGAAGCTGATCACCAAGTGGCGCACGGCCGGCAGCGGCGTGCACCGCTACGATTTCGACGGCCGCTACGCCTATATCTCGCCGACGGCGGAAGGCTTCGTCGGCAACATCGTGCTGATCCTCGACCTGCAGGATCCGGCGCGCCCGCAGGAAGTCGGGCGCTGGTGGATTCCCGGCCAGCATGCGGCGGGCGGCGAGGCCTATCCCTGGGACGGCTACGTGAAGCCGCGCTGCCACCATCCGCTGCGGGTCGGCGACCGCCTCTATGTCTCCTACTGGCACCACGGCTTCTTCATCCTCGACATCTCCGACATGGCGCGGCCGAAGCTGGTCTCCGGCGTCAATTCGAGCCCGGCGCATCCGCACCCGACCCACACCTGCCTGCTGATGCCGCAGCTGCTGAAGGGCCGGCGCATCATGGTGGTGGCGGACGAGGACGTGGCGAAGCTCCGCCCGTCGCCGCCGGCCTTCACCTGGATCTACGACATCACCGACGAGCGGCAGCCGATGCCGATCGCGACGTTCCAGGTGCCCGGCATCGACACCGACGGACGGCCGCAGCCGCCGATGACCGGCTGCCATCAGCCGTCCGAGCGCTTCACCGGCTCGGTGCTGCCGTTCGCCTGGTTCGCCCAGGGGCTTCGCCTGGTCGAGATGGCCGATCCCTTCGCGCCGAAGGAGGTGGGCTTCTATCAGCCGCCGCCGCCCGCGGGCTATGACCGCGCCTCGTCCAACGATGTGACCCTCGACGGCCGCGGCATCGCCTATCTCACCGACCGACAGCAGGGCACGTCCGTCGTCGAGATTCTCAAATCCTGATCGCAGAGGACACTCGATGAGCAAATCCGGCATCAAGGCCTATGGGCCGAAGAACCCGAACCTTCCGTTCCATCCCGCGGTGCGCGCGGGAGATTTCGTCTTCATCTCCGGCCAGGTCGGCAAGGACGAGAAGGGCGTGATGTGCGGCGGCACCATCGAGGAGGAGACCCGCGCCACCATCGAGGCGATGAAGCGCGCGCTGGAATCCGCCGGCTGCACGCTCGCCGACGTGGTGAAGGTCACGACCTATCTCGAGGATGGCCGCGACTTCGGCCGCTACAACGGCGTCTTCAAGGAATATTTCCCCGAGGGGCGGCTTGCCCGCACCACCGTGGAGGCGCGGGCGGTCATCAGCACCCGCGTGGAGATGGACTGCATCGCATATCGACCGATCGAGGGAGACGCTTAGAATGCTGCGAGCTGCTGGGCCGCGCCACATCCGGCAACGTGCAGAAGGTCATCTTCCTGCTGGAAGAGCTCGGCACGCCCTATGAGCGCGAAGATTACGGCCGCCAGTTCAACAACACCGCGACGCCGGAATACGGCAAGCTCAATCCGACGCGGAAGGTGCCGACCTTGGTGGACGGCGATGTCGCGGTGTGGGAATCCCACAGCATCCTGCGCTATCTCGCCGCCAAGGCGAAGAGCCCGCTCTATCCCGCCGATCCCGCCAAGCGCAGCCAGGTCGACCGCTGGATGGATTGGGGATTGGCGTCCCTCAATCCGGTTTTCCTCGCGGGCTTCCGCGAGGCGAAGAAGGAGCCCGCCGAGCGGCGCGCCGCCGTCGGCGAGGAGATCGCCGCCGAGCTCAAGGTGCTCGAAGGCCAGCTCGCCCAGCATCCCTTCGTCGCCGGCGACGCTCTCAGCATCGCCGACATGGCGCTGGCACCCCTGGTCTCCCGCTGCCTCAACTTCCCGCTGGGCCTGCCGAAGTTTCCGGCGCTCGAGGCGTGGCGCGCGCGCCTCAAGGAGCGGCCGGCCTTCGTCAAGGCGACCGCGGCGGGCTGACATGGGGCGGGGATCGCGATGTCGGCGGCTCCGGTGAGGGGCGTTGCCGTGACGGCGCTGCCGGCGAGCGATCGACCTGCCGCCGCCACGGCGCCGGCTTCTCCCGCTCACGTCGCCGCCTCCGGCGTCTGCGTCGATTTCGCGGTTGGCGGTCTCCGCCAGCGCGTCCTCCACGACATCGCCATCGCCATCCCCAAGGGGGGCTTCGTCTCGCTCATCGGTCCCTCCGGCTGCGGCAAGAGCACGTTCCTGAAGGTGCTGGCGGGGCTGATCACGCCGACCGCCGGCACCGTCAGCATCGGCGGCGTGGCGCCGGCGGAAGCCGCGCGCCGCCACATGATCGGCCTCGTCTTCCAGGACGCCACCCTGCTGCCGTGGAAGACGGCGCTGGAGAACGCCGCTTTCCTGCTGGAAGTCGCCGACAAGGGGCTGAGCCGGCAGGCGACGCGGGAGCGCGCGGCGGAGATGCTGCGGCTCGTGGGCCTCGCGGACGCCGCCAGCAAGCGGCCCTCCCAGCTCTCCGGCGGCATGCAGCAGCGCGTGGCGATCGCCCGTGCGCTGGCGCTCGATCCCGAAGTGCTGATGATGGACGAGCCCTTCGGCGCCCTCGACGCCATCACCCGCGAGGAGATGATCGGCTTTCTCCTCGAGATCTGGCAGCGGACGGGCAAGACCATCATCCTGGTGACCCACTCCATCGACGAGGCGGTGTTCCTGTCGCGGGAGGTGCACGTCATGGCGGCCAATCCCGCGCGCATCATCAAGCGGCTCCCCATCGAGTTGCCGGGCAATCGGGGCGAGGAGATCTACGGCGATCCGGCGTTCGTCCAGATGACCGCGCTGCTGCGCCGGCTGCTGCGCGAAGGCCATGGCCGGAGTGCGCGGACATGAGCGGGGGCGCGCCATGCTGAGCCGCCTCAGAGAGGCGCTGCCGGCGGCGGCGCTCGGAATTCTCGTGCTTCTCGTGTGGGAGGCGCTGATCTGGCTCCTCGACGTCTCCGCCTTCGTCATTCCCGCGCCCTCGGCGATCATTCGCGTGCTGATTCTGAAGCAGCAGGCGCTCTTCAACGCCGCCATGGTCACCGCCGTCGAGGTGCTGCTGGGGTTCCTGTTCTCCGCCGTGGTCGGAATCATCGTCGCGCTTGTCATCGTGCGCTTCCAGGCCTTCGGCCGCGCGCTCTATCCGCTGGTGGTGCTGTTCCAGACCGTGCCCAAGGTGGCGCTGGCGCCGATCTTCATCCTCTGGTTCGGCTATGACCTGATGCCGAAGGTGACGCTGATCGTCGTCATCGCGTTCTTCCCGGTGGCGCTCAACATGCTGGTGGGCCTGCAGTCGATCGATCCCGCCCTGGTGGCGCTGATGCGCTCGGTGGGGGCGGGCCGCAGCGAGATCCTGCGCCGGGTGCAGATCCCGAACTCGCTCCCCTATCTCATCTCCGGCCTCAAGATCGCCATCACCTTCAGCGTGATCGGCGCCGTCGTCGGCGAGTTCGCCGGCGCCTCGGCGGGGCTCGGCTACATGATCGAATTCGCCTCGACGCAGCTCGAGACGCCGCTGGTCTTCGCGGCTCTCTTCGAGGTCTCCGTGCTGGGCGTGGTGTTCTACTACGTCATCGAGGCGCTGGAGCATCGCTTCGTCGCATGGGCACCGCGCTACGACCAGATGCCCGGCGCGCTGGCGGCCGGCGGCAGATCCCAAGGCGTAATCCCATCGACAACAGGGGGCAGAGCATGAAAGCGCAGCAGCATATGTGGTGTGGAGCGGTGGCCGGTCTGGCGCTGGCGCTCGGTGTCGCGATGGCGCCGGCGGGCGCCTTGGCGGCCGATGACGTCAACGTGCAGCTCGACTGGGTGGTGCGCGGCGACCACGCGATGTTCTTCGTGGCGCAGTCCAAGGGCTATTTTGCCAAGAACGGCATCAACGTCACCGCCATCCGCAAGGGCACCGGCACGCCGGACGCGCTCCGGCTGGTGGGCAACGGCAATGCCGAGTTCGGCTTCGGTGATCTGCCGACGCTTGCAGGTCTCGCGCTCCCAGGGCCTGCCTGTCGTGGCGATCGTGGCGGTCAACCAGAAGAGCCCGCTCGCCATGATCTCGCTGGCGAAGACGCTGAAGCTGACCAAGGTGCAGGACTTGAAGGGCGTCAACATCGGCATCCATCCGGCGGGCTCGACCTACATCTTCCTGAAGGCGCTGCTGGCGGCGAACGGCATGTCGGAGGCCGACATCAAGGAGAGCAGCGTCTCGCCGCCCTACGAGAACTACCTGCTGCTGGGCCGCGTCCAGGCCGTGCCCGGCTACATGGACGCCGAGGTGCCGGAGCTCGAGGCGAAGGCCGGCGGCCCCGGCTCGCTCTCGATCCTGCAGGGCGCCGACCACGGCTTCGTCGCCTACGGCTCCGGCGTCTTCACCTCGGAGAAGATGATCGCGGACAAGAAGGACCTGGTGAAGCGCTTCGTCGCGGCATATCTCGCGGCGTTCCAGGACGTCATCGCCAATCCCAAGGAGGCCGTCGACATCACCGCCAAGGCGGTGCCGGAATACGCCGACAAGAAGGACGTGCTGGCGGCGGAGCTGAAGGCGGATATCGACGCCACCTTCTTCGGCCCCGACACCAAGGCGCACGGCATCGGCACCCTCACCAAGGCCAAGTGGGACGGCACGATGGATACGCTGGTGAAGCAGGGCGCGCTCACCGACACCAGCAAGGTCGGCGCCGGCTTCGACGACAGCTTCGTCGCCGCCGCGGCGCCGCTGAAAAAGTAGACGCGAGCCCGCTCCGCCGCCGTCGCGGCGGAGCGGGAGCTTTCCGACCGCGCCCCACACGTCCTTATTGCGCGCCACCGCCGCCGCAGGCACTCTCGCGGGTGAGCGCGTGTGCTCTGGGGGGAGCGGGCATGTCAGCGAGGATTACGGAGCCGCCCGCGACGGCGCACCGCAAGATCATTCGACTCTACGACTATTGGCGGAAGGCGGCACCGGGGCCTGGCCTGCTGCCGGCGCGCGGCAACATCGATCCCGTCGATCTCGGCACGCTGCTGCCGAACATCTGGCTGGTGGATGTTGTCGGCGAGCCGCCGCGCTTCCGGTTTCGCCTCATCGGCGGCGCGGTTCAACGCATGGGAATGCCCGCCAAGGTTGGCGATTTCGTCGACGATTTCCTGCCGGAGGAGCAGCAAGGTCCAGATGATGGCCGAATTTCAATCCGCCGTCCGTGACCGCGCGCCCGTCTGGTTCCGAGGCCGGGCGAAGATGCCTTACGAGACCAAGATGTTCGAGCTCGAGCGGCTGTTCCTGCCGCTCGCCAGCGACGGCGTCCATGTGGACATCCTGCTCTGCCTGACCGTCTACTTCACCTTGGACGGTCGCGAGATCTGACGCAGCGCTACGCCGTCGCTGTTGCCGTCTTTGCGTCTTTCTTGCGATAGCCGAAAGCCTCGTCGAAGCGGGCGAGGATGTAGTCGCCGGCGCGCACCGGCTCGTAGCGCCGGTCGGGCTCGCCGCCGCCGAGATCGCGCGGGTCCACCACGGTCGCGAAGTCAGGGTCGAAGAAGGTGGCGATGGAGAAGCGCTCGCGGCCCGATGCGTTGATCACGCGATGGACGGTGGAGGCGAAGCGGCCGTTGGTCCAGCGCGCCAGGAGATCGCCGACGTTGACGACGAGCGTGCCTGATATCGGCCGCGCGTCGACCCAGCGCTTCTTGTCGAGGCTGCGCACCTGCAGGCCGCCGTTGTCATCCTGCCACAGGAGCGTGATGCAGCCGTAGTCCGAGTGCGGCGCCACGCCGAACTGCTCCTCCTCGGAGGTGGGCGGCTGCGGCGGGTAGTAGATGATCTGGGTGCGCTGCAGCGGCTTGGTGTACCTCGCCGCGAAGAACGTTTCGTCGAGGCCGAGGCTCAATGCCACCGCCCGCAGCAGATCCGCGCCGCAGGCGCCGACCTCCTTGAAATAGCCGTAGAGCGCCGGCTGCAGCGCCGGCATGAAGCGCCGGCCAGTTGTTGGGCCCGCGCAGCGGCTCTCCCGCGCGGACGTTCGGATCGTCCGCCGGCAGCTCGAGGCCGATGCTGTAGAACTCCTTGTAGTCGGGCTTGCTTGCGCGCCATACATCAGCGCGTCGCCCCGCGCATGGAAGCCGCGATGGTTGGCGTTCGCCGAGACCTCGCGCTTGGTCTCGACCGGGAATGCGAAGAACTGCCGCGCCGCCGCCGCCGCTCCCGCGATGACCGCGTCGGGAATGCCGTGATTGGCGATGTAGAAGAATCCCACGGTGGTGCAGGCGCGGTGGATCTCCGCCGCGATCGCGCGCATAGCCGCGGGATCGCCCGCGCGGGCGTCGGCGAAATCGATGATCGGAATTTCCGCTGCCGCGCTCATGACGCCTCTCCCTCGCTTCGTCGCCTCATCATGCACCGGATCTCATGGCTTGTCGCGAATGGGTTTCCGACCGGGACGGGGCCCGGCACGCACGCACCAACCGAGGCATGACCGGCCGCGCACTCCCATGATTGTAGAAATCACCGCTGTCGACGACCATGCAGTGTCGTCATCGCCGCCGTCCCGGCGCCGCGCGACGTCCGTCGTGCATATTCCCTGGGCATTCTCTGGGCAGTCTGCTTCAAACCCGCCGGCGGCAACCCCTCGGACTTATTAGAAAAAGACACCCTTCTGCTCATAGCGCAATGAACCGCCCGACGTGCTGGCGGGCGGGCTTGGCGATCGTCTCGCCGCCCGATGGCTAAGCCCTTGACGAGAGAGATGCGAAAATCGCATTCGCCGGCCGGGCCATGGCGGGCGAGCGCGGCGGGCATCCTCGGACCACGGCGGCGGCGGCGACGCGAGGGAGACTTGGTGGCACGCGAATTGCTCTAAAAGTCTGCTAGACTGGCAACAGTCGGCAGCGAGCGTTTCGGACCAGGGAGCGCCGGCCGAGGTGCGACGGGGTGGGGGCATTCAACTGAGATCCAACGTGGATCGGTGGCCAGCCGGCAAGTGCACCGGTATCTTTGCGGCATGTCGCGGTTGCGGCGCAGCGGCGACCGGCGAACTTGGCTTGTCGACCACGCTATAGGGAGCGCGATATGTCAGACGTGCCGACTACCGCTGCCGCCGGGTCGCCGGAAATGCCGATCCTGCGCCTCGATCAGATCGACAAGTCATTCGGGCGCCTGCAGGTGCTGCGCGACGTGTCGCTGGACGTGCAGAAGGGCGAGGTGGTCTGCATCATCGGCCCCTCCGGCGCCGGCAAGTCGACGCTGCTCCGCTGCATCAACCATCTCGAGACCATCGACGAGCGGCACCATCTATTTCGAGGGCAAGCCGGTCTATCGCTACACGCAAGGACGGCAAGATGGTGACGTCGATCCCGATCGCAGCATCGAGGAGATCCGCGCGCAGATCGGCATGGTGTTCCAGTCGTTCAATCTGTTCCCGCACCTGACCGCGCTGGGCAACGTGATCGAGGCGCCCGTGCATGTGCTGCGCGCATGCCGGCGGAGCGAGGCGAAGCGCGCGCGGGCATGGCGCTGCTGCGCCAAGGTCGGGCATCACCGAGAAGGCCAGATGCCTATCCGCACCAGCTCAGCGGCGGGCAGCAGCAGCGCGTGGCGATCGCCCGCGCGCTGGCGATGAACCCCAAGGTGATGCTGTTCGACGAGGCGACCTCGGCGCTCGATCCCGAGCTGGTGGGCGAGGTGCTGCGGGTGATGCGGCAACTGGCCGCCGAGGGCATGACCATGATCGTGGTCACCCACGAGATGGACTTCGCCCGCGAGGTCGCCGACCGCGTGGTGTTCATGGACGACGGCGCGATCGTCGAGGAAGGGCCGCCGCAGCAGATCTTCACCGCGCCGCGCAGCCGAGCGCACGCGGCAGTTCCTGCAGATCGATCCTCGACCGCAACAGCCAGCTCGACGCTGGTCAGCCGGTCGGGGCCAAGTGAGCGACCAGTCGGTTCGCCAATAAGCCGTCATCACTTTCAATCGGAGGAGGCAAAGACATGAAGGACGACAGACACCTACCACTACCGGCCAAGACACCAACCCGGCGCTCTCGCGCCGCCGGCTGCTGACCGCGGGCGGTGCCGCGGGCGTGGCGGCGGTGACCGTCGGCACGGCTGCCGAAGTCCGCCGCCGCCGCGGTGGCGGTGCCGCCGGTCGATACCTCGTACAAGGATTTCGTCGCTGATCAAGATCATCGGGTGCGATGATTCCCTGGCGAAGATCCAGGCAGAAGGGCGAGCTGGTCGTCGGCACCTCGAACGACTGGCCGTATTCCTTCTATCCGCCCAAATACCAACGAGTGGACCGGCCTCGACGGCGACATCATCCAGTACGTCGCGAAGATGCTGAAGATTCCGAAAGTCACCGTGCAGACCGCGAAGTTCGACGGGCCTGATCCCGGGCCTGCTGGACGGCCGGTTCGACATCGTCGGCGATTCGATCCACTAGACGAAGAGCCGCTCGAAGGTGGTGAACTTCTGCTTGGGGACCTACTACTACGCGGAAGCGCTGGTGGTGCAGAAGGGCAACCCGCTCAAGATCCACAGCTTCGCCGACCTGAAGGGCAAGAAGATCGGCACCCTGCTCGGCACCAACTACGCCGAGTGGCTGCGCGGCGTCGCGGGCATCGATTCCAGGGCGTACGAGGACTGGGCGGAGGTGATCCAGGATCTGGCGCTCGGCCGGATCGACGCCGCATCATTTACGATCAGCCGGTGGTCGCCGCTCCGTCAAGGATCATCCGGAGTGGCAGATCGAGCTGGTCGCGGACTATGATCCGCGCACCTTCAAGAATCCCGTGGGCTACAGCAGCTATGCGTTCCGGCAGAGGACATCCAGTGGCTGCAACGCGTTCTCCTGCGCCCTCCAGTGGATGCAGGACAACGGCGAGATGAAGAAGATCCTGACCGAAGTGGGGCCTCACCGGCTACAACAACTGAGGCGCTGACAGGCGAGGCGGGAGCGGGGCCCGGCGACGGGCTCCGCTCTTGCCGACCTGGCGTACTCTGCAAACTCTAGCGAGCAAGGGACCCGGATGTATTTTTCGCTCGAGGATATGATCGCCTTCCTGCCCGCTTTGCTGCAAGGCGCGCTGGCTCACCATCGCGGTCTCGCTGCTGGCCTTCGGGCTCGCCCTGGTGGTCGGGCTGCTCTTCGGCATCGCGCGCATCTCGCGGCTGTCGGCCGCTCCGCTTCATCGCGACGCCCTATGTTCAGTTCATCCGCGGCACGCCGCTGCTGCTGCAGCTGTTCTTCATCTATTACGTGCTGCCTTATGCCGGCATCGTCCTGACGCCCTTCGTCTCCGGCGCATCATCGGCCTGACGATGAACTACGCGCCTATATGGCCGAGGTGTTCCGCGCCGGCATCCAGGCGATCCCGAAGGGCCAGTGGGAGGCCGGGCTTTCCGTCGGCATGTCGCGCCGGCTGCTGCTGCGCCGCATCATCCTGCCGCAGGCGATCCGCATCGTGGTGCCGGCGATCGGCAATTTCTTCGTCTCGATCTTCAAGGATTCGGCGCTGGTGTCGGTGATCACCATGCGCGACCTGATGTTCAGCGGCCAGATCCTCGCCGCCGCCACCTACAAGCATTTCGAGATCTTCACCGAGGTGGCGGTGATCTACTTCATCATCAGCTACCCGACCGCCAAGTTCGTGGAGTGGATCGAGGCGCAAGCTCGACGTCTCCAAGCGCAGGACTCCGACGACCGAGGCGAGACCTTCCGCCTGCCCGGCCTCCGCCGCGACGCCAGGCCGAGGCGGATTAGCAGCTCCTGTCCGAGACTTATGCCCCTCTCCGCCAGCGAATTTGCGGCGGAGAGGCGTTTAGTGGTGCCGCTCGCTCAACCTCAGCCGGCGCCGGGTTCTCGGCCCCGCGGTAGCTGAAGGTGTCGTTGAAGCGCGAGACGAGATAGTCGCCGGCGACGACATCGGCGTACTTCGGCGGATCTTCCGGCGAGCGGCAGGTCTCCAGGCAGCGGATCACCGCGTCGTAGTTCGGCTCGTAGAAGAACGGCATCGAGTAGCGCTCGCGGCCGGAGAGGTTGATCACGCGGTGCGGCGTCGCCGCGAAGACGTCGTTGGTCCAGCGCGCCATCTGGTCGCCGAGATTGATCACGAAGGCGCCGGGAATGGGCGGCGCCGCGATCCATTCGCCCTGGGCATTCTGCACCTGAAGGCCGCCGTTAGCGTCCTGCGCCAGGATGGTGAGGCAGCCGTAATCGGTATGCGCGCCGCAGCCCACCGCATTGTTCACGTCGGTGGCCGCCTGCGGCGGATAATGCAGCAGGCGGAGCGCGCCCATCGCCTGGTCGATCATCGAGCGGAAATACCCGGCCTCGAGATCGAGGCTGAGGGCGAAGGCCTCCATCAGCGTCTCCGAGAGCCGCGTCAGCGCCGCGTAATAGCTCTCGATGGTGGCGCGGAAGCCCGGCAGATCCGCGGGCCAGACGTTGGGGCCGTGCAGCGGCTTGCCCCTGACCACGTCGGGATCGCTCGGGGACAGGTCGCGGGCGAGGTCGAAGCCCTCCTTGAAGTCCGCGTGCTGCGTCGGATCGGTATTCTCCTCGAAGAGCGGGAAGTAGCCGCGATGGGCGCGGGACTTGTTGATGTGGAGGGCGAGCTTCAGCTCCGCCGGCAGCGCGAAGAAGCGCCGCGCCTCCGCCATCGCGCCAGTCGATCAGGCTGACGGGAATGCCGTGGTTGACGAGGTAGAGGAATCCCGCGTTGCGGCAGGCGGCGCCGATGCGCTCCGCCACGCCCGCGCGGTCGGAGCCGTCGATGAACGGCCCCATGTCGATGAGCGGGATGGCGTGGAACGGGATCTCCCGGGCGCGCCGCCATTCCGCCAGAGCCGACTGCCGCTTTCCCATGGACATGACGCCGTTTCCTTCCGAGAGACGCCCCACCATCACTCCCCGTGGCACCCGCCGCAAGGTCGGCGGCTTGACGCACCGAGGTCCCCGTCCTACTGTTCGTATACAAACACTAAGTTTGTGTACGGTCAACAAGCGCGGGGCGGCATTGATGCGGTCGAGAGCGGAAGCGCCGGCGCTGGCGCCGGACGACGATTACGAGCTCGAGGCACAGGTGGGGTTCCTGCTGCGCCGCGCGCAGCAGCGCCACGTCGCGATCTTCGCCGAGTGCATGGGCGACATCGACCTGACGCCGACGCAGTTCTCGGCCTTGGTCAAGATCCGCGACGAGGGGGGCGTGTCGCAGAACCGCTTGGGCCGCCTCACCGCGATGGATCCCTCCACCATTCTCGGCGTCGTGCACCGCCTGCTGCAGCGCCAGCTGGTGGCGCGGCGGCCGGATCCTCGCGATCCTCGCTCGGCGCTGCTGACCTTGACGCCCGCGGGCGAGGCGCTGGTCGAGCGCGCGGTCGAGCGCGCCCGCACCGCCACCGAGCGGACGGCCGATCCGCTCTCGGCGCCCCAGCGCAAGGAGCTGCTGCGGCTCCTCGCCAAGATCGCTCAATAAAAGGGAAGGGCCGGGACGGATGCGCAGCCCCCGCTATCTCCGTCCGACCGGTCTCGACGACGCGCTCGCGGCGCTGGCGGCGGAGCGCTGGACCGTCGTCGCCGGCGGCACCGACCATTACCCCGCTCGGGTCGGCCTGCCCCTCGACGAGGATCTCCTCGATATCACCGGCATCGCCGCCCTCGGCGAGATCCGCCGCGAGGAGCACCACTGGCGAATTCCCGGCGCTTGTCACCTGGTCCGAGATTCTCGCCGACGACCGCCTGCCGCCGCTCTTCGACGGCCTCAAGCTGGCGGCGCGGGAGGTCGGCGGGGTGCAGATCCAGAATGCCGGAACGCTCTGCGGCAATCTCTGCAACGCCTCGCCCGCCGCCGACGGCATTCCCAACCTCATGGCCCTCGATGCCGAGGTGGAGCTCGCCTCCCGGCGCGGGACGCGACATCTGCCGGTGGAAGACTTCGTCACCGGCAACCGCAAGACCACGCGCGCGCCCGACGAGCTCATGACCGCGGTGCTGATCCCGGATGGCGGCCGTCCCGCGCGCTCGACTTTCGTGAAGCTTGGCGCGCGGCGCTATCTCGTGATCTCGATCGTGATGGTGGGCGCTGCCGTGACATTGGATGCCGGCGGGCGCATCGCCTCGGCGGGCGTCGCGGTCGGCGCCTGCGCGCCCGTCGCCAGGCGGCTGCCGGCTCTGGAGCTGGCGCTGATCGGGCAGCGCCCGACGCCGGCTCTCGCCGATCTCGTGACGGCGGATCATCTGGCGCCCTTGAGCCCGATCGACGACGTCCGCGGCACCGCCGACTATCGCCGCGATGCCACGCTCACCCTGGTGCGGCGCGCGATCGGGGGCCTCTGCCGATGAGCCTGCAATCCATCGACTTCATCGTGAACGGCAAGCCGGTGACGGTGGAGGCGGATCCGGCCGCGCGCCTGGCGGACGCGCTGCGCGACGGTCTCGGCTTCACCGGCACCAAGATCGGCTGCAATGCCGGCGATTGCGGCGCCTGCACCGTGCTGCTGGACGGCAAGCAGGTCTGCGCCTGCCTCGTCCCGGTCGGCCGTGTCGCCGGCGCCTCGGTGGAGACGGTCGAGGGTCTCGCCGCGGGCGGCGAGCTCAGCGCGCTGCAGGAGGCCTTTCACGCCCACGGCGCCGCGCAATGCGGGATCTGCACGCCGGGCATGCTGATCGCCGCCGCCGACCTGCTGCGCCGCCGCCGCCAGCCCACGGAGGCCGAGACCCTGGATGCGCTCGGCGGCGTGCTCTGCCGCTGCACCGGATATCGCAAGATCGTCGATGCCGTGCTGTCGGTCGGCCGCGGCGTGGCGCCGATGGCCTATGTCGGTGCCCGCGCGGTCGGAGCCCGCCTGCCAAGGTCGACGGCATCGGCAAGCTGACGGGAGCGGAGCGCTACGGCGCCGATCAGTGGCCGGCGGAGGCGCTGACGGCGCGCGCGGTGCGCTCGCCCCATCATCACGCGCGCTTCGTGCTCGGCGATGTGGCGCCGCTGCGGGAGAAATATCCGGGTCTCGTCCGCGTGCTCACCGCCGCCGACGTTCCCGGCCAGAACGTCTTCGGCATCTATCCCACCGGCAAGGACCAGCCGGTCTTCGCCGAGGGCTATGTGCGCTATTGCGGCGAGGCGGTCTGCGCTCTCGTCGGCGATGCCGCCACCATCGCGGCGATCCGCGACGACGAGGTACCGATCCGCTGGGAAGTGCTGCCGCCGCTGCAGGGCGTCGATGCGGCGCTCGCCGCCGGCGCGCCCGCGCTGCATCCGGCGAGGCCGGACAATGTGCTGGTGGAGGGCCGCCTCGTCGCCGGCGATGTCGAGGCGGCGCTCGCCGGTGCCGACGTCGTCGCCGAGGGCAGTTTCGAGACCGCCTTCGTCGAGCACGCCTATATCGAGCCCGAGGCCGGCTATGCCCGCCGCGTCGGCGACCGCATCGAGATCTTCGCCACGACGCAGACGCCCTACATGGATCGCGACGAGATCGCGCTCATCATGGGGCTGCGACCCGAGCAGGTGCGGATCATCCCCAGCGCCGTCGGCGGCGGCTTCGGCGGCAAGCTCGATCTCTCGCTGCAGCCCATGCTCGCGGTCGCGGCGTGGATCCTCGACCGTCCCGTCCGCTGCGTCTACACGCGGCCGGAATCCATGGCGTCGACCACCAAGCGGCATCCGGCGAAGATCGCGGCGAGCGTCGGCGCCAGCCGGGACGGACGCCTCGTCGGCGTGCGCTTCCACGGCGATTTCAACACCGGCGCCTATGCGTCCTGGGGACCGACGGTGGCGAACCGCGTGCCCGTGCACGCCATGGGCCCTTATAAAGTGCCGGCGGTGCGCTGCACTTCCGCGCGCGGTCTACACCAACGACACGCCGGCGGGCGCCTTCCGCGGCTTCGGCGTGCCGCAGGCGGCGATCGCCGTCGAGACGCTGATCGACATCGCTGGCGGAGCGCCTGGGCATCGATCCCCTGGAGTTCCGCCTGAGGAATGCGCTGGAGAAAGGCTCGGTGACCGCGTCCGGCCAGAAGCTCGAGCACAGCGTCGGCCTCCGCGCTTGTCTCGAGGCTCTGCGTCCCACCTGGCAGCGCCAGCGCCGCGAGGTCGAGGCCTTCAACCGCACCTCGCGCCACCTGCGTCGCGGCGTCGGCGTCGCCTGCGGCTGGTACGGCATCGGCAACACGTCGCTGTCGAACCCCTCGACCATGCGGATCGGTCTCGGCCGCGACGGCGTGGTGACGCTCTACAGCGGCGCCGTCGATATCGGCCAGGGCTCCAACACCGTGATGACCCAGATCAGCGCCGAGGCTCTGGGCGTGCCCGTCGCCGCGATTCGCCTGGTGAGCGGCGATACCGATCTGACGCCCGACGCCGGCAAGACCTCGGCCTCGCGGCAGACTTTCGTCTCCGGCGCCGCCGCGCGTCTGGCGGCGGAGTCCCTGCGGCGCCAGATCCTGCGCCTCGCCAATGTGGAGGAGAGCGCCCGCATCGTCCTCGGCGCCGGGCGCGTCGTCGTGTGCGAGGGCGGCACCGAGCATGCGATCGATCTCGCGCGTCTCCCGACCGTCGAACGAGCGCGGCGATGTGCTGCACGGGCGAGGGGCATTTCGATCCTCCCACCACGCCTCTCGACGAGAACGGCCAGGGCGTGCCCTACGCCACCTACAGCTTCTCGGCGCAGACCGCGCTGGTCGAGGTCGATCTCGAGCTCGGCACCGCGCGCGTTCTGCCACATCGGCGCCGCCGCCGATGTCGGGCGCGCGATCAATCCGACCCAGGTTGAGGGGCAGCTCCATGGCGGCGTGGCGCAAGGCCTCGGCCTCGCGCTGATGGAGGAATTCATTCCCGGCCGCACCCACAATCTGCACGACTATCTCATCCCCACCTGCGGCGACGTGCCGCCGATCGACACGCATCTGATCGAGGATCCCGAGCCCCTCGGTCCCTTCGGCGCCAAGGGCATCGGCGAGCCGGCTCTGGTGCCGACGGCGCCCGCCATCCTCAATGCGATCTGGCACGCGACCGGCGTGCGGCTGCTGCGCGTTCCCGCGACGCCCGACCGCCTGCGCGCCGCGCTCTGCGCCCGGGCTGCCGAGCGCGAGCGAAAGGCGGCGGAGTGACCATGACCGAAAGCACCCGCGCCTCCACCGATGCGCCGAGCGAGCAGGCCCTCGCCGAGGCGAAGGCGCCTGCCGCCGACAGCGTGCTGGTCTGCGACGCCTGCCCGGTGCTGTGCCGCATCCGCCCCGGCAAGACCGGCGCCTGCGACCGCTACGCCAACCTCGACGGCAGGATCGCCCGCGTCGATCCCTTCGTGGTGACCCAGCGCACCCTCGACGGCCACGGCAACCTCGTGCGCTTCCTCGAGGGCGAATGGGACGGCAGCCTGGTGCCCGGCGCCGATACCTTCGTCACCGGCATCGGCGCCGGCACGACATATCCCGACTACAAGCCCGCGCCCTTCATCGTCTCGGCGAAGGTCGAGGGCGTCGACATGGTCACCGTGGTGACCGAGGGCATCTTCAGCTACTGCGGCCTCAAGGCGAAGATCGACACCGACCGCTACATCGGGCCCGGAGCAGGCGGCGGTGCGGGTCAAGGGCGAGCAGGTCGGCCACGTCACCACCGCCGAGTATGGCTCCCAGATGCTGGCGCTGGGCGGCGTGCGCCATTTGACCGGCGGCAGCAAGCGCGAGGGCAACGTCACCTGCGAGACCATGCTGACGCTCTGCAACAAGGGCGCGGTGGAGATGACCGTGGACGGCGGCGCCACAGTCGTCGTGCAGGCGGGCAAGGCGCCGGTCATCGACGGCGCGCGTGGAGCATCGCATGCGCGTCGGCTGCGGCTCCGCCACCATCGGCATCTTCGCCAAGCAGTGGCAGGGCCATGTGGACGAGGTGATCGTGGTGGACGATCACATCACCGGCGTGCTGACGGAGCATCAGGCCGGACGGTTCCTCGACATGCGGCCCGCCGGCATCCGCATCCGCGGCCGCCGCTCGACGCCCGGCCGCTATTTCCAGGTCGCCAACCCCGGCACCGGCTGGGGCGGCACCGACATCCAGGATCCGCTGGCGATCATCGAGAGGATCACGCCCGGAACGGCCTGGCCGGGGCTGCGGCTTCTCATGGTCTCCACGACCGGCGAGCATCACGGCTATTTCGTCCTCGACGATGAGCTCGTGCCGCGGCCGGCGGAGATGCCGGATCCCATCGCCAAGGTGGTGGCGCGGATCGGCGAGAACTGCGAGCCGGCGCTCTGCTCCGTCCTCTTCATGGGCGGCGCCGGCGGCAGCCTGCGCGCCGGCGTCACCGAGAATCCCATCGGCCTCACCCGCTCGGTGCGGGACGCGCTCACCCGCGTCACCTCGGGCGGCGCGCCGGTCTATGTCTGGCCCGGCGGCGGCATCACCATCATGGTGGATGTCGCCACCATGCCCGACAATTCCTTCGGCTATGTGCCGACGCCGGCGATCGTGGCGCCGATCGAGTTCACCATGCGGCGGGACAGCTACGCGGCGATGGGCGGCCATATCGGCCATCTCCGCTCCATTGACGGGCTCCGCGACGTGGAGCGCGTGACGTCGATCCCGTGGACGGACACCCATTCATGGCCGTTGCTGCCGCCGGGACGAAAGGCGGGTTGAGATGATCCAGATTCGGATCCTGCCGGACGGGAAGCGTCTCCATCTGCAGCACGGACCGATCGATCTCGTGATCGAGGCCTGGGGCAAGGCCGCCGAGGTGCGCGCCGCCTATGATCAAGCCAATGCGGCGTTTCAGAATCTGCTGACGGACCTCGTCGCCGAGCTGCCGCTGCTGCGCACGCCGCTGGGTGCGGAGCAGCCGGCCGCCGCAGGGGCCGGTGGCGCGGCGCATGGTGGAGGCCTGCTGGCCCTACCGCGCCGGTTTCATCACGCCGATGGCGGCGGTGGCGGGCGCCGTCGCCGATCACGTGCTGGCGGCGCTGATCAGCGGCCGTGACCTCACCAAGGCCTATGTGAACGACGGCGGCGACGTCGCGCTCCATCTTGGCGAGGGGCAGTGGCTCGCCTGCGGCATGGTCGCCGATCTCCAGGCGCCGGCCATCGCCGGCACCATCGAGCTGACGTCGGCGATGCCGGTGCGCGGCATCGCCACCTCGGGCGCCCCCACCAAGGGCTCCGGCGGGCGCAGCTTCTCCTTCGGCATCGCCGACGCCGTGACCGTGCTGGCGGAGAGCGCCGCCGCCGCGGATGCCGCCGCTACCATGATTGCCAACGCCGTCGATCTCCCCGACGACGCGCGGGTGCGCCGGCTGCCGGCGACCAGCCTCGATCCCGACAGCGATCTCGGTGATCGCCTGGTGACGGTGGAGGTGCCGCCGCTCGGTGCCGACGATATCGCGCGGGCCCTGCGCGAAGGCCTCGACGTGGCGGAGTGGCTTCATGCCGTTGGACGCATCCACGGCGCCGTCCTGGCGCTCCAGGGCCGGTTCGCGCTCTGTGGCACCGCGGTGCCACGCATGCTGGCGGCGTGATCGCGAGATGATGGAGGGAGGATCGGGATGACTGCCAAGATCCGGAAGCTGATCGTGACCGTCGAGGAAACGCTGAGCGAGGCGGGGCAGAAGATCGCTCCGCCGACGCGCAAGGCGGCGGCGATCGCGGTGATCGAGAACCCCTTCGCCGGCCGGCACGTCGCCGATCTCGAGCCGCTGATGGCGATCGGCGAGGAGCTGGGCGATCTCCTGGGCAGGCGCGCGGTGGCGGCGCTCGGGATTCCTCCGGCAAAGCGGAGAGCTACGGCAAGGCGGCGATCGTCGGCGAGGCCGGCGAGCTCGAGCATGCGGCGGCGATCCTGCATCCGCGGCTCGGCAAGCCGCTCCGCGCGGCGGTCGAGAAGGGCGCCGCCCTGGTGCCCTCGGCAAAGAAGCGCGCCGGCATGGGCGCCCCCATCGATGTGCCGCTCGGCCACAAGGACGCGGCCTTCGTGCGCTCGCATTTCGACGCCATGGAAGTGCGCGTCGTCGACGCGCCCGCCGCCAACGAGATCGTGGTGGCCGTGGTGGTGACCGACAGCGGCCGCCCCCTGCCGCGCATCGGCGGCCTCACCGTCGACCAGGTCGAAGGCAAGGACGGGCTTCGCTAACAGCGTAGAAGGCAGGAGAGCTGATCATGGCAGAAGTCGCAGCCGCTGGCGGGCCCGCGGGAAAGCTGGTCATCCGCAATATCGGATTGCTGCTGAGCGGCGATCTCGCGCGGCCGATCCTCGATGCCGACACGGTGGTGGCGGTCGACGGCCGGATCACCGCGGTCGGCAAAGCCGGCGGCGTCGACACGTCGGGCGCCAAGACCGTGATCGACGCCAAGGGTTCGGCGCTCTCGCCGGGCCTCATCGACAGCCACGTGCATCCCGTCTTCGGCGACTGGACGCCGCGGCAATCCCAGCTCGGCTGGATCGATTCCTTCCTGAACGGCGGCGTCACCACCATGGTCTCCGCCGGCGAGGTGCATCTGCCCGGCCGGCCGCGGGACGTGGTCGGCGTCAAGGCGCTGGCGATCACGGCGCAGCGCGCCTTCGCCAATTTCCGGCCCGGCGGCGTCAAGGTGCATGCCGGCGCGCCGGTGCTGGAGACCGGCATGGTGGAGGAGGATTTCGCCGAGATGGCGAAGGCCGGCGTCAAGCTGCTGGGCGAGGTGGGACTGGGCTCGGTCAAGGCCGGCGACGAGGCCGGCCGCATGGTGGGCTGGGCGCGCAAATACGGCATCCAGTCGACGATCCACACCGGCGGCCCCTCGGTGCCGGGCTCCGGCTACATCGACAAGGACGTGATCCTGGCGGCGGATGCCGACGTCATCGGCCATATCAACGGCGGCCATACCTCGCTGTCGCTGGAGCAGATCGAGGTGCTCTGCGCCCGCTCGCCCCGCGCCATCGAGATCGTGCACAACGGCAACGAGCTGGCGGCACTCCACGCGCTCCGCACGGCACGGGAGCTGAAGCAGCTCAGCCGCGTGATCCTCGGCACGGATTCGCCGGCGGGCTCCGGCGTGCAGCCGCTCGGCATCCTCCGCATGATCGCGCTCCTCGCCTCCGTTGGCGACACGCCGGCGGAAACGGCCTTCTGCTTCGCCACCGGCAATACCGCGCGCATCCGCGGCCTCGATTGCGGCCTGATCGAGCCCGGCCGCGCCGCGGATTTCGTGCTGATGGACCGCGCCCAGCATTCCGCCGGCCGCGATCTCCTCGATTCCGTGCGCAAGGGCGACCTGCCGGGGATCGGCATGGTCGTGATCGACGGCATCGCCCGCATCGGCCGCTCGCGCAACACGCCCCCCGCCGAGCGGGTGCCGGAGGCCGTCAGCCCTTGAGGCCGGTCAATGCCACGCTCTCGATGATCCGCCGGCGCAGGATCAGGAAGATGACCAGCATGGGGAGCGTGCTGATGACGGATCCCGCCATCAGCTTGCCGTAGTCGCTGCTGAATTTGAACTGGAAGGCGGTCAGGCCCACCTCCATGTTGAAGAGCAGCTGGTCGTTGGCGATCAGCAGCGGCCAGATGAAGGCGGCCCAGGCCTGGATGAAGGCGAAGATGCCGATGGCGCTGAACGCCGTCATCGAGAGCGGCGCGATCACCCGGATCAGGATCCACCATTCCGAGGCGCCGTCGATCCGCGCCGCCTCCAGATAGTCTGTCGGGATCGCCGACGCCACGTGCTGGCGCATCAGGAAGATGCCGAAGCTCATGATGAGATAGGGCAGCACGATCCCCTGGTAGGTGTTGATCCACTTGATCGCGTTGAGCTGCAGATAGAGCGGGATCATGTAGCTCTCGGACGGCACGATGGCGGTGGCGATGACGAGACCGAAGAGCAGGCCGCGGCCCGGGAAACGGTATTTCGCGAAGACCGCGCCCGCCAGCAGCGAGGTGACGGCGACGCTGACGGTGGCCACCAGGGAGATGCCCATGCTGTTGGCGAAGAAGCGGGCGAAGGGCGCCGACCTCGAAGATGCCGGTGTAATTGGCGAGCGTCGGCATCTGCGGCAGCAGCTTGGGCGGCCAGACCGCGATCTCCGCCGCCGGCTTGAAGGAGGTCGCGAGCATCCACAGCATCGGCAGCACCATGAACACCGCGCCGATCATCAGGATGGCGTGGGCGACGATATTGAGGATGCGCGCGCCGAGGCCGCGCTGGAATTGAGCCGGTGCCGTGTCGCGGCGCATCTAGCCCTCCTGGCTCCGCACGAAGCGGAACTGGATGATGGTGAAACCGAGGACGATGAAGGTGAGCGCCACCGCCTCCGCCGAGGCGTAGCCCATCTTCAGGTACTGGAAGCCGTTCTGATAGATGTCGAAGACGAGGACGCGCACCGCCTGTCCCGGCGCCGCCTGGGAGCCCAACGTCATCACATAGACCTGGGTGAAGACGTTGAAGGCGTTGATGGTGGCGGTGACCAGCACGTAGAGCAGGATCGGCTTGAGGAGCGGCAGGGTCACGTAGCGGAAGCGCTGCCACGGCGAGGCGCCGTCGAGCCCCGCCGCCTCCATATAGACCTCGGGGATGTTGCGGATGCCGACCAGGAACAGGATCAGGTTGTAGCCCAGCACCTTCCAGACGCTCATGATGATGAGGGCCCAGAGCGCGATGCGGGGATCGGTGAGCCACGGCACCGGGCCGAGGCCGAGGAACGAGAGGGCGTAGTTGAGGAGGCCGTAGTTGTAGTCGTAGATCCACTTCCAGGCGATCGCCATCGGCACCATCGGCGTGATCACCGGCAGGAAGTAGATGGTCTGGTAGAAGGCGGCGAGGCGGCCCTTGCGGGCGAGGAAGAGCGCGAGCGGCAGCGCCAGCGCGGTGCTGAAGATGACCGTCGCGACCGAATAGATGAAGGTGTTCTACGAGGGCGAGGTGGAAGTTCTCGTCGCCCAACAGCTGCTCGTAGTTGGCGAACCCGATGAACGGCTTCAGCGGCCGGATCAGATCCCAGCGGTAGAAGCTGAGCACCACGCTCCAGCCGATCGGGAAGACGCGGACATAGGCGAAGAGCGCCAGGACCGGCGCCAGCGCCATGTAGCAGAACAGGTGAAGGCGCCACTCGGCGCGAAACTCGCTCCAGCGGGCGGCAAGGAAATTCGGCCGTGGACGTGGCGGCGAGAGGGTTTGCTCGGCCATCGGACGTCAGTGCGATGAGAACAGCGGCGAGGCGCCGGACGGTCCCGACGCCTCGCCCGTTCCGATATCGGTGCGCGGCGATCACGTCGCGCCGTAGAGATCCGCCTCCTTCAGGAGCTGGTCGGTCTGCGCCGCCATCGCGTGGATCGGCCTCGGCGACCTTCGCCGGGTTGCCGTTCAGGCTCGGGATCGATGTAGGCCGCCGTCAGCTTGTCCGCCATCTTGGTCTGGATCTCGTCCCAGGGCGTCAGGATCGGCTCGACGTAGTAGACCATGTCCTTCGGCGGCGTGACGAAGGTCGCGAACTGCGGCGTCTTGGCGAGCAGCGGCTTCCAGTCCACGTCCTGCGCTCGGAGACCCAGCCGGTCATCGCGGTCATGCGCAGCGAGTTCTCGGGGTTGGTGAGGAACTTCAGGAACTCCCAGCGACGCCTTCTGGTTGCTGCTCTTGCCGTTGACGTAGATGCCCCAGGGCTGCAGCAGCATCTTGTGCGGGCTCGACGGCCGTCCATTTCGGGATCGGCGCCACGCCGTACTCCAGCTTCGGATTCTTGTCGCTGGATCTCGCCGATCACCCAGGCCTCGCGGAACAGCATCGCGGTGTTGCCGGCGACGAAGGCGTCGGCGTCGTGCTGCACCTTGGGATCGTCGATCTTGTACTTCTGCACCGCGTCGACGATGAACTGCAGCGCCGCGCGGCCGGCATCGTTGTCGAAGTTGTTATGGTACTTGCCGCTCGGCGGTCTGCGCGATCACCGAGCCGCCGGCGCCTTCGAGCAGATAGCGGAACTTCTCGGTGATGCCGCTGCCCTGGCCCGAGAGGCGGAGGCTGATGCCGCTTCGCGTCATCTTGCCGGAGCTGTCGAACTTCACCAGCTTCTGCGCCGCCTCGATCAGCTCGGGGAATGTCGCCGGCGGCTCGGCGATGCCGGCTTCCTTGAACAGCGTCTTGTTGTAGTACATCGACGCCTTGCTGCCCTCCATGCAGCGGCAGGCCGTAGGTCTTGCCCTTCCGAGGTGAAGAAATCGACCACGGCTTGTTCCAGGCGCCGCCCTTCAGGTACTGGTCGATGTCGGACGGGTTGGGCTCGATGAAGCCGCTGTCGATGAAGTTGATGCTGATGTTCGTGCCGATGTCGTAGATGTCGGGCCCGGTGCCGGTCGGCACCGCGGCGCTCAGCTTCTGCTCCATCTCGCGGAGCGAGGTACTGAAATAGGTGAGCTTCACCTCGGGATGCAGCTTGCTGTAGGCGTCGCCCACCGCCTGATAGAACGGCTGCAGCTCCGGAAAGCCGGTCCAGATCGCGAGCGTCGTCTCGCCGGCGGCGCGCGCGGCGGGCGCGAAGGCGAGACCTCCCGCGCTGGCGAGGCCGGCGCCCGCCGCCAGCTTCAGAACGCTTCTGCGATCGATACCGCCGGATTGGATCCTGTCGCGCTTCATTTTCCGTACCCCCGGATTTTTTGAGGACCGTTGTCGTTCCTCTCTGCTCGCCGCGCGTTCTCGCGCGACGAAGCCGAGGAAAGCGTATCGCCGCCACGGCGGCGCCACAACTGCGCGGGAGGTGGTCGGAACCGGGCGCTCGTCGCCAATGACTTGTATAGCCCGCGCCCGCTCGGCGCCGGCTTGCCGCCGAATTCGTTGTGTACTAGTATACAAGAAGAGCCACCCTTGCAGGGCGGCCGGGAGGGGTGTGTGGGACGAGGACAATGGCGCGGCAGGTGAGCGTCGTGCGGGACGCGTTCCCGACCGAGACCGCCCGCGCCATCGGGGCGCGGCTCTATCAGGATCTCCACGGCGACATCATCTCGGGCAAGCGGCGGCCCGGCGAGGATCTGTCGGAGACGCGGATCGCCGAGCAGTACGGCGTCAGCCGCACGCCGGTGCGCGAAGTGTTTCATCGCCTGGTGGAGGAGGGCTTCCTCCGCGTGGTGCCCCAGGTCGGCACCTTCGTGGCGCCGATCAATCTCGCCGCCGTCGCCGACAGTCAGTTCATCCGCGAGGCGCTCGAATGTCGGGCGATCCGGCTCACCGCGGCGAACGCCACCACGTCGGACATCCGCGGTCTCCGCCAGGAGCTCAAGACCCAGGAGCGGGCGATCGAATCCGGCGATCGCGCGCGCTTCTTCGCTTCCGACGAGAAGATGCACCAGAAGCTGCTGGCGGCCTCCGGCCATCCCCATGTCTGGGACACCATCGCGTCGGCCAAGGCGCAGCTCGACCGCGTGCGATACCTCTCGCTCGAGCAGGGCGACTGGCTCGCCATGATCTTCCAGCAGCATCGCACCATCATCGAGCGGACCGCCGCCGGCGATGCCGCCGGCGCCGAGCGCGCGATGCAGGCGCATCTGCGCACCGTCTTCGCCGCCGCGGACCGGATATCCACCGAGCACGCGGACTTCTTCGAAGGTCCGCAGCCGAAGCCGCGGCGGCGGCGCGCATGAGCGGCCGTTTCATTTACCGAAGGCGTTCTCCGTGAAGATATCGGATATCAAGGTCACCACCGTCACCGTGCCGCTCGAGGCGCCGCTGCTGCACAGCAACGGCGCCCATTGGGGCCGCTTCGTGCGCACGATCGTCGAGGTCGAGACCGACGACGGCATCACCGGCCTGGGCGAGATGGGCGGCGGCGGCGAGAACGCCGACGCGCGCTTTCGCCGGCCTCAAATCCTATCTCCGCGGCCACGATCGCCTTCGCGCTGGAGGCGATGCGGTTCGCGATCTGCAATCCCACCGCCTGCCTCTACAACAACCGCACGCAGCTCCACGCGGCGATCGAATTCGCCTGCCTCGACATCATGGGAAAGAAGCTGGGCGTGCCGGTCTACGACGCTCCTCGGCGGCAAGCTGCGCGACCGCGTGCCGTTCGCGAGCTATCTCTTCTTCCGCTATCCCGATCCCGAGACCGGCCGCGGCGAGGTGCGGACGGCGGAGCAGCTTGTCGCCCACGCCGCGCGCGCTCAAGGCGAAGCACGGCTTCACCTCGCACAAGCTCAAGGGCGGCGTCTTTCCGCCGGCCTACGAGCTCGAGTGCTACCGCGCGCTCGCCGCGGCGTTGCCGGGCGAGCGCTTCCGCTACGACCCGAACGGCGCGCTGTCGCTCGGACCGACGCGATCGCTTCGGCCGCGGCCATCGAGGACCTCCGCAACGACTATCTTCGAGGACCCGGCCTCGGTCTGGCATGCCGCATGCGCCGCGTGCGCGAGGAGTTCGTGCCGATGCCGCTCGCCACCAACACCGTCGTCGTGAACTTCGAGCAGCTCGCCGCCAACATCCTCGATCCCGGCCGTCGACGTGATCCTGCTCGACACGACGTTCTGGGGCGGCATCCGGCCCTGCATCAAGGCGGCGGGCGTCTGCGAGACCTTCGGCCTCGGCGTCGCCGTGCACAGCTCCGGCGAGCTCGGCATCCAGCTCGCGACGATGCTGCACCTGGGCGCCGTGGTGCCCAACCTGGGCTACGCCGCCGACGCGCACTATCACCATCTCACCGACGACGTGATCGCCGGCGGCAAGATGCACTATCGCGACGGCGCGATCGCGTGCCGCGACGGCCCCGGCCTGGGCGTCACGCTCGACCGCGACAAGCTCGCGCACTATCACGAGCTCTATCGCGAGCCTGGGCGGCTATCCCTACGATCGCGATCCCGGCCGCCCCGGCTGGTATCCCCTGGTGCCCAACGCCGACTTCGCCGATCCCGCGCGGGCGGACCGGCCGTCGCTCGGGACGAAGTGACGGATATGTCGGGCGCGCGCGCGTCCACCCGACCACGGCTGACGCGTGCCGCCCTTGCGACGCTGCCGAAATCCGTCGCGCGGCCATCCTTCGATCCCGCGGCGCTGCGCACCGGCATCGTCCATCTCGGCATCGGCGCCTTTCATCGCGGGCATCAGGCCTTCCACACCCAGCCGCTGCTGGCGCGCGATCCCGGCTGGGGCATCCTCGGCGCCAGCCTGCGCCGCCCGGACACGCGGGACGCGCTCAAGCCGCAGGACTGGCTCTATACGCTGGCCGAGCGCGACGGCAGCGGCGATCGGCTGCAGGTGATGGCGGCGCTCACCGGCATCCTGGTGGCGCCCGAGTATCCCCGCGCCCTCGTGCAATGCCTCGCCGATCCCGCCGTTCGCATCGTCTCCCTCACCGTCACCGAGAAGGGCTATTGCCGGAGCGGCAGCGAACTCGACGAGAGCAATTCCGGCATCCGCCATGATCTTTCCGAGCCCGATCGGCCGACGACCGTGCTGGGATTTCTCGCCGCCGGCCTCGGCGCCCGCCGTGCTGCCGGTGTGCCGCCCTTCACGGTGCTCTGCTGCGACAACCTGCCGGCCAACGGCAAGACCGTGCATCGCCTGCTGGCCCGCTTCGGCGCGCTCCTCGATCCCGAGCTCGGGCGCTGGATCGAGGGTGAGGTCGCCTGTCCCCGACGCATGGTGGACCGCATCGTGCCCGCCACCACGGATGCGGACCGCGCGGCGATCTCCCAGCGCTCGGCGTCGAGGACGCCTGGCCGGTGGTGGCCGAGCCCTTCAGCCAATGGGTCATCGAGGATCGTTTCCCCCTCGGCCGTCCGGCCTGGGAGACCAGTGGCGCCACCCTGGTGCGAGACGTGCGGCCCTACGAGGACATGAAGCTCCGCCTCCTCAACGGCAGCCACTCTTCGATCGCCTATCTCGGCCAGCTCGCGGGCTGGGCGAGCGTCGCCGACGCCATGGCGGTGCCGGCACTCGCCGCCCATGTGGCGATGCTGATGCAGGAAGTCGCGGAGACGCTCAGGCTGCCGCCTGATATCGATCACGTGGCCTATCAGCGCTCCCTGCTGCAGCGCTTCGCCAACCCAGGCCTCGCCATCTGACGGCGCAGATCGCCATGGACGGCTCGCAGAAGCTGCCGCAGCGGCTCTTCGCGCCGGCGCTCGAGCGGATGTCTCGCGGCCAGGGGACGCGGCGGATCGCGCTGCGGCGTTGCCGCCTGGCTGCGCTTTCTCCAGGGCCGCGCCGGACGCCGGCGCCGATCTCACCGTGAACGATCCCCTGGCGGCGCGGCTCACCCCGCCGCGCGCGGGGCGCAGACTTCCGCGGCGCTGCGCGACGCCATCTTTCGCCATGGCCGACGTGGTGCCGCCGGCGCTCGCCGCCGCGCCCTCATTCCGCGCCGAGGTGCTGGAGGCGCTGGAGAGTTCCGCATCGCTCGGCGCCGCCGCAACCATCGAGAGCTGGACCTGATCGCTGAAACCGCCGCCGCACGGAAGTGCGGGGCAATTCAAGGGAGGATTGGATGATACGGGCGAGACATCTTCTGGCATTGACGGCCGCCGCCGTCGTGTTCGCGGCAACATCCGGCTGGGCGCAGGAGCCGCCGAAGCCCGGCGAGAGCCCGCGCGTCGACGCCATCCGCAAGGCCGGCGCGCTGCGCGTCGCCGTGCTGGCGAACGCGCCGTGGCTGGTGGAGAACACCACCGGCTCCGGCGAAAAGTGGTCGGGCTCGGCCTGGATGCTGAGCGTGGAATACGCCAGGCTCCTCGGCGTCAAGATCGAGCCGGTGCTGGTCTCCCACGAGACCAAGGTGCCGGTGCTGGCGGCGAACCAGGTCGATCTCACCATCACCCCGCTGGCGGAGACGCCGGATCGCGACAAGGTCATCGACTTCGTGCTCTATTCCAACACCAGCGTCTGCATGTTCGGCCTCGCCGGCAATCCGAAATTCGCCAACGCCAAGACGGTGGACGATCTCAACAAGCCCGACATCACCATCGCCTACTTCATCGGCGGCGGCGAGGAGGGCTGGGTGAAGGAGCGCTTCGCCAAGGCGCAGCTGCGCGGCGTCGCCAATTCCGGCGCCACCGCGCCGCTCGAGGACGTGATGGCGCATCGCGCCGACGCGGCGCCGATCAACCGCGTGCCGTGGGTCGCCATGAACCGCAAGGTGAAGGGCCTCGCGGCGCTGCCGAAGGAGAACAACTGCCAGGACAGCCAGGAGAAGGCGCAGCCAGTCGGCCTCGCCATCGACAAGAACCAGCCGGTGTTCCTCGCCTGGCTGCGGGCGGTCGAGAAGACCATGCAGCCGAAGCTCGACACGGAGGAAGCCCGCGTCGTGAATTCGATGCAGTGAGAACAACCCTCTCCGCCGCGATAGCGGGGGAGAGGGTGGACGCCGCGAAGCGGCGGCCGGGTGAGGTGGGGCGGGGAACGGAGAGAATGAAACTCCGACGGAGCAGGGGCCCCAACCGTCACCGCCCCACCTCACCCGCCTCGCTTCGCTCGGCACCCTCTCCCCCACGATTCGTGGCGGAGAGGGTTTGGTAGCGGCACAACGTTCGTCATCAACCAGCCAACACGATGGAATTCGACTTTTCTCCCATCTGGGCGAGCCGCCAGTATCTGCTGGACGGGCTCGGTGTCACGCTGCTGCTCGCGCTGGCCACGGTGGCGCTGAGCCTCGCGGTCGGCGGCGCGATCGGGATCGCGCGCTGCTACGGGCCGCGCTGGCTCACCTTGCCGCTCACCTTCTACATCGACTCCATGCGCTCCATACCGGTGCTGGTGGTGCTGGTCTGGGTCTATTTCGCATTTCCCATCCTGACCGGCGTCACCCTGCCGCCGTTCTGGGCGGCGCTGACCGCGCTCACCCTCCACATCGCCGCCTACGTGGCGGAGATCGTGCGCGCCGGCATCACCTCGATCCGGCCCGGCCAGATGCGCGCGGCGCTGGCGCTCGGCATGTCGCGCGCCCAGGCGGTGATCAAGATCATCCTGCCCCAGAGCATCGTGCGCATGCTGCCGGCCTTCGGCTCCATCATCTCGATCACCATCAAGGACACCGCCATCGCCGCGGTCATCGCGGTGCCCGAGTACATGGAGCGCTCGCAGACGGTGGCGGGGCAGAGCTTCCACCCCATCGAAGTCTTCACGGTGGCGATGCTGGTCTATTTCGTCATCCTGTTCCCGACCACCCGGATCATCGACATGATCTACGCGCGCGTCGCGCACCTGGGGCGGTCATGAACCTCGACTGGGGCGTGGTCTGGCAGTTCCGCTGGGCGCTCGCCGAGGGCACGCTCGTCACCATCGTGCTGACGCTTCTCACCATGGCGATCGCGGTGCCCGGCGGCATCCTGCTGGCGCTGATGCGGCTCTCCCATGCGCGCGCGGCCGCGGCGGCGAGCGCCGCCTTCGTCGAGTTCTTCCGCAACCTGCCGCTGATCCTGTTGGTCTACTGGGCCTTTTACGTGATGCCGCTGCTGGTGGGCATCGAGTTCTCGCCCTTCACCACCGGCCTCATCGCCTTGAGCCTCAACGTCTCCGCCTACAATGCGGAGACCTTCCGCGCCGGCATCGCCTCGATCCGCAAGGGCCAGACCGAGGCGGCGCTGGCGCTCGGCATGAGCCGCTGGCAGGCGATGAAGGAAATCATTCTGCCGCAGGCATCCCGCCGCGTGCTGCCGGTGCTGGCCAGCACCTGGGTCTCGCTCTTCAAGGACACCTCGCTGGTCTCGGTCATCGCGGTGGACGAACTCGCCTACACCGCCATGCAGATCCGCTCCCAGACCTTCCGCGTGCTGGAGATGCTGACGGCGATGGCGGTCATCTACTGGATGCTGGGCTATCCCCAGGCGAAGCTGGTGGACTGGCTGCACCGCAAATATGGAGTGGCGGAATGACCGCGGCCAATTCCCTCCGGCCCAAGGGCGCGGGATCGCCGCCGGTGCTGCGCTACCGCGACGTGCGCAAGCTCTTCGGCGGTTTCGTCGCCTTGGACGGCATCAGCATGGAGGTGCAGCGGCGCGAGGTGGTTTGCCTCATCGGCCCCTCCGGCTCCGGCAAGTCGACGCTCCTCCGCTGCACCAACGGCCTCGAGAGCCTCAGCGGCGGCAGCATCCTCTTCGACGAGGTGGAGCTGCCGCGGGACGAGCTCGGCATGCGCAAGATGCGCCGCCGCATGGGCATGGTGTTCCAGAACTTCGAGCTCTTTCCCCACAAGACGGCGCTCGAGAACGTCGCCATCGGCCCGCTGACGGTGCTGCGCATGAGCGAGGACGCGGCGCGGGCGCGCGCCTCGGCGCTCCTCGACAAGGTCGGCCTCGCCGACAAGGCGGCGAGCTATCCGGCCAACCTCTCCGGCGGCCAGCAGCAGCGCGTCGCGATCGCCCGGGCGCTCGCCATGGAGCCCGAGGTCATGCTCTTCGACGAACCCACCTCGGCCCTCGATCCCGAGACCATCGGCGAGGTGCTGAACGTGATGAAGCGCCTCGCCGAGGAAGGCATGACCATGATCGTGGTGACGCACGAGATGACCTTCGCGCGACGCGTCGCCGACTGGGTCGTGGTCTTCGAGCGCGGCGCCATCGTCGAGCAGGGCCCGCCGGCGCAGATCTTCGATGCGCCGCAGGTGGACCGCACCCGCGAGTTTCTGAGCCATCTCGGCTGGGAGGGGTAGGGGCGAGCGCGCCGTCATAAGCTGTGTTGCAGGGCCATCCTGTGTCCTTCGAGACGCGCGCTGCCGCGCGCTCCTCAGGATGAGGTGCATAGAGGATGGCACAAAGAAAAGTCCTTATCCTGAGGAGGCCACGAAGTGGCCGTCTCGAAGGACGCACGCCAGTCGATCCAGCGTCCCTACAACACCACCTTCTTCAGCCGTTCCTCCTCCACCTTGATCTTCACGCCTGATCGTTCCTGCTGCAGCAGCATGGCGACGCGGCTGTCGCGGGTGGCCCAGCCGCGGCCCATGGCCTCGGTCATCTCCTCGAGAGTGAGATTGGCGAGCCGCATGGGCACGCCGAGCTCGCGGCCAAGCGCGGTTGCGAGCGACACGTCCTTGTGGGCAAGCCGGAGCGCGAAGGCGGGCGGGTCGTATTTGTCCGGCAGGAACTGGTCGACGATGCCGTCGAAGGTGCGTCGCCGGCCGGTCGCTCCCTGGCGCACCGCCTCGAAGAGGGCGAGCGGATCGACGCCGGCTTTCACGCCCAGGGTGAAGACTTCCGCCAGCGCGGTCTGCAGCGCGTAGCCGGCGCAGTTGTGCACCAGCTTCGCGACCGACCCCGCGCCGATCGGGCCGATGTAGCGCGCCTGGTCGCCCATGGCGTCGAGAACCGGCTTGTACTTGTCGAAGATCGCCTGGTCGCCGCCGACCCAGATCGCAAGCTTCCCGCTCTTGGCGCCGCGAGGACCGCCGCTCACCGGCGCGTCCAGCATGTGGACGCCTTTCTCGGCGTAGACCGCATGGATACGCCGCACCAGCGTCGGCGAGTTGGTGGAGAGATCGAAGAGCGCGCCGCCCTTTCGCATCGCCGGCAGCAGCCCGTCTTTTCCGAGCGCCACCGCCTCCACCTCCGGCGGGCCGGGCAGGGACGTGAAGATCACCTCCGCCGCCTCGGCGACGCCGCCCGGTGACGTCGCCCAGATCGCACCGGCGGCGAGAAACGGCTCCGCCGCGGCGCGATTGAGATCGTTGACCACCAGCCGGTGGCCGGCCTTCTGAAGGTTCGCGGCCATGCCGGCACCCATGGTGCCGAGGCCGATGAAACCTACCTGCATCGCATCCTCCCTTTGGAAATTTGTGCGGAGATCGTTTCGATCAGCGCTTGTCGAAGACTTCCTTCGCCCGCATCGCGCCGGACATGGCGGTGGGCCAGCCGGAGTAGAAGGCGAGGTGGGTGATCGCCTCGATGATCTCCTCCTTGGTGAGGCCGTTGTTGAGGGCGCGCTCGAGATGGCCCGGCAGCTGCTCGGTGCGGTTGAGCGCCACCAGCGTCGCCACGGTGATCAGGCTGCGGTCGCGCTTGGAGAGGCCGGGCCGCTCCCAGACATCGCCGAACAGCACCTTCTCGGTGAGCTCGATCAGCTTCGGCGCGACGGCGCGCACGACATCGCGGGCGGGACTTGGAGGCGTTTCCTTGACCATGGTTCTTCCTCTCCTGCTGACAGCGCCGCGTCGGCGCCGGACGGGGAAGCCTACTCCCGATGCCCCGCCGCTCGCCACTTGTCGTGCTCTCATGAGATGGGATCATCCAAGCGGTCTCACGGAGAGGTGAATGCGGCGAAACGGTGCGTCCTTCGACGCGCTTCCTGCGGTCGCTTGCTCAGGATGAGGACAATTTGTGCAGCACAAAAATGCGCCTCATCCTGAGCAAGCGAAGCGCGTCGAAGGACGCATCGCTGCGTGAGCAGGATTGCTGGTCCGGCGTTTCCACGATAGCGTCCATCTGCCGCAGAATGGTCACCCGGTGGCCAAGCCGGGAGCAAGGGGAGGAATGGGCGACCTCGGGATCCTGGTGGAGAATTTTCTGCAGGCGCTTGCCGCCGGTCTCCTCGTGGGCGCGATCTACGGCCTGATGTGCGTCGGGCTCGGCCTGATCTTCGGCGTCATGCGGGTCGATCAATTTCGCCCAGGGCGATTTCCTGATGCTGGGCATGTACGTCAGTCTCTATCTCGTCGCCGGCGTCGGCGCTGCTGGCGTTCCTCGGGACCGATCGCGGTCCCTTCGTCGGCGCGCTCTGGCCGGGTCCGGTCGTGTTCGCCGGCGGCTATCACTGCTGCACCAGTTCCTGATCGCGCGCGTCTCCGGCACCAGCGGCCGCCGCGCTTCGAGGGCGACGGCCATTTCGGCCAGCTGATCCTCACGCTCGGCATCTCGCTGATGCTGCAGAACGGCGGGCTGATCCTGTTCGGCTCGACGCCGCAGTCCGTGCGCACGCCGCTCGTCGTCGCGCGCCTGGGAGATCGGGCTGCTCTACGGCGCCGACAGCCACGGTCTTCCTCAACAAGGCGCGGGTGATCGCCGCGCTCGTCTCGATCATCGTGGCGGCTGGCGCTCTATCTGGATCATGCAATCGCTCGCGGCTCGGCAAGGCGCTGCGCGCCGCGGCCGACAATCCCGCGCGCCGCGACCTACATGGGCATCGACGTCGACCGCGCCCACCGCATCGCCTTCGGCATCGGCAGCGGCATCACCGCCATCGCCGGCGGCCTGATGGCCACCTATCTATCCGTTCCAGCCCTATCGTCGGCCTCGACTACGTCATCATCATGTATGCCGGCGTGGTGCTGGGCGGCATGGGCAGCATCCTCGGCGCCTTCTGGGGCGGCCTGACGATCGGCCTGGTGCAGCAGCTCTCGACGCTGGTGCTGCCGACCCAGCTGCAGAACGCGGCGATCTTCGTGGTGTTCCTGCTGATCGTCCTGCTGCGCCCGCAAGGCCTGTTCGGCCGCTCGGCGGAGCGGGCCTGAGCGCATGGGCGGATCGCGGCCGGATCGCGCCCTCGCTCGCCGTCATCGCGCTGATGGCGGCCGGCTGGCTCGGCGCTCGGCATGATCGTCGACCAACTCCTACTACCAGCTGATGCTGACCCTGGTGCCGATCTGGGCGGTGCTGGGCCTGTCGTGGAACCTGCTCAGCGGCTACAGCGGCCTGGTCTCCTTCGGCCATGCCGTCGTTCTTCGGCCTCGGCGCCTACACCGTCACCCTGGCGCTGGTCCACTTCGACCTCACGCCCTGGCTCGGCATTCCGCTCGGCATGGTGGTGGGCGCGCTCGCCGGCGTCGCTGATCGGCTATCCGACCTTCCGCCTGCGCGGCCACTATTTCGCGCTGTCGATGCTGGCCTATCCGCTGGCGATGCTCTACGTCTTCGCAGTAGCTGGGCTACCAGGAAGTGTCGCTGCCGATGCAGCGCGAGCATGCCGCGCTGGTATCATGCAGTTCACCGACTACCGCGTCTATATCGCGCTCGCGGTGGGGCTGCATGGTGGTCGGCGCTGCTGGTCTCGCTGGCGGTGGAGCGCTCGCGCTTCGGCCTGGCGCTGCTGGCGATCAAGCAGAACGAGCCGGCGGCCGAGGCCGCCGGCATCGATACCCTGCGCTGGAAGATGCGCGCGATCATGCTGAGCGGCGCGATCGCGGCGGCGGCGGGCGGGCTCTACGCCGTGGTGCTGCTGGTGGTGACGCCGGACTGCGTGTTCGGCATGCTGGTCTCGGCGCAGGCGCTGGTGGTCACGCTGTTCGGCGGCGTCGGCACGCTCTGGGGGCCGGTGATCGGCGCCGCCATCCTGGTTCCGCTGGCGAGACGCTGCACGCCGCAGCTCGGCGACGTGATCCCCGGCATCCAGGGCGTGGTCTACGGCGCTCGCCATCATCCTGGTCATCCTGCTGGCGCCGGAAGGCATGTTCTGGCGCGTGCGCGACCGCTTCTTTCGCCGCGAGCGTGCCGGCGCCGTGGCGGCGCCGGCGCCGCCCGCGAGCGTCGCGGCCGCTGTCGTCCGCCTCGTCCGCGCCGGCGGCGCGCACGCCGGTGCTGCGCGTCGAGCGGCCTGTCGAAGTCCTTCGGCGGCCTGCGCGCGGTGGCGGACGTCAGCTTCGCCGTCAGCGACGGCGAGATCCTCGGCATCATCGGCCCGAACGGCGCCGGCAAGACCACGCTGTTCAACCTGCTGAACGGCGTCTGCCGCGGACGGCGGCGCGATCGCTGTTCGGCGAGCAGAATCTGGTCGGCCGCAAGCCGCACCGGATCTGCCGCCTGGGCGTCGGCCGCACCTTCCAGGTGGTGCGCAGCTTCCCGCGCATGCCGGTGCTGCGACAACGTCGTGGTCGGCGCCTACGGCGCCGGCCTGCCGGACGACGCGAGGCGTCGCCGCCGCGCCGCGCGGCGCTGGCGCGCGTCGGCCTGCTCGACCGCGCCGGCATCGTTGCCGGGCAGCCTCACCAACAAGCAGCTGCGGCTGATGGAACTGGCCCGCGCGCTCGCCGGCGGCCGCGCTGCTGCTGCTGGACGAGACGCTGGCCGGCCTCGGCGCCGCGAGAGTGCGACGAGGTGCTGGACGTGCTGCGCGCGGTCTGCGCGCCGGCGGCATGACCATCGTGATCATCGAGCACACCATGCACGCGATGGTGCGCCTCGCCGATCGCTTCGTGGTGCTGGACCACGGCGCGTCCTGGCCTCCGGCAGCCCCAGCGAGGTCATGGCAGATCGGAGCGGTGATCGAGGCCTATCTCGGCAAGAAATGGGCGGCGATCCATGCTTGAGATTGAAGCCCTCTCCGTCGCCTATGGCGGCCTCCGGGCGCTGTCGGACGTGTCGCTGCCGTCGCGCGAGGGCCAGTTCGTCACCATCGTCGGCCCGAACGGCGCCGGCAAGACGACGCTGTTCAAGACGATCTCGCGGCATCGTGCCGCCGTCGCGGCGGCAGCATCCGCTTCGAGGGACGCGACCTGCTGGCGGTGCCGCCGGCGGAGCGCGCGCATCTCGGCATCGCCCATGTGCCGGAAGGCCGCCAGGTGTTCCACTCGCTGACGGTGCGCGAAAATCTCGAGATGGGCGCCTATACCAAGGCCGGCGCGCGCGGCAATCGTGGCGCGCAATCTGGAGCGCATCTTCACGCTGTTTCCGGTCCTGCGCCGAGCGCGCGACCAGCTCGCCGGCACGCTGTCGGGCGGCGAGCAGCAGATGCTGGCGATCGGCCGCGGCCTCGCCTCGGCGCCGCGGCTCCTGATGCTGGACGAGCCGTCGATGGGTCTGGCGCCCGCGGTCGCCGACACATCTTCGAGCGCATCGTCGCAGATCCATCGCGAGGACGGGCTCACCATCCTGCTGGTCGAGCAGCGCGTCGCCGAGGCGCTGGAATCCTGCGATCACGGCTATGTGCTGGAGACCGGCCGCGTGGTGCTCGAGGGCTCGTACCGGAGCCTGCTCGCGGACGACCGGATCAGGACGGTCCTATCTCGGCATGTAGCAAGAATACTCAACACTACGGGAGGAACGCGAGCATGACCAGAAAACAGCAATCGGTTCGCGCGCACGCTTGGGCACCGGCCGTCGCCGGCGGTGCCTGACGCTCGCGCCGCGCGCCGGCGCCGGCGCAGACCAAGGAAGTCAAGATCGCGCTGATGGTGCCGCTGTCCGGCCCCTGGGCGCGCCAGGGCATCCTCGAGCAGATGGGCGCCGAGATGGCGATGGACGACATCAACAACGCCGGCGGCATCAAGTCGCTGGGCGGCGCCAAGCTGAAGCTGATCGTCGCCGACACCGGCGACAGCGCCGAGAAGGCGAAGGACGCGGCGCAGCGCATGGTGGCGCAGGAGCCCGATCTGGTCGGCGGCTTCGGCGCTGGCTCAGCTCCTTCACGCTCGCCGTCACCGAGGTGACCGAGCGCGCGGAACTGCCGTGGCTGACGCTGTCCTATTCCGACCTGATCACCGACCGCGGCTTCCACTACGTGTTCCAGACCTCGCCACCGCCGACCAGCAGGCGGAGCTGGCGCTGCCGACCATGATGGCGACTGGCCGAAGGCCGCCACCGGCAAGCGGCCGACCACCACCGGCATCGTCAGCGACAACACCGCGGCGCCGGTCAGCTTCGTCAAGCCGATGCGCGCCGGCGGCCTGGAGAAGGCCGGGCCTCAAGCTGGTGGTGGACGAGACCTATACGCCGCCGCTGTCCGACGCGACGCCGCTGGTCAGCAAGGTGCGGACCGCGCGGCCGGATTTCCTCTGCTGATCTCCACCAACGTGCCCGACGACAAGCTGCTGCTGCAGAAGCTGAGCGAGATGGGCATCGGCGCCAGCAAGCTGCCGCTGGTCGGCAATGGCGCGCACTGGGGGCGCCGGAGCTGCTGAAGACCGCCGGCGCCGACGCCATGGAGGACACCTTCGTCACCGTGGCCAACTGGGCCCTCAAGGGGCAGGAGAAGCTGATCGAGGAATACAAGAAGCGCACCGGCGAGCCCTGGCTGACCCAGGACAGCCTCTGCGCCTACGGGCATTTCTGGATCATCAAGGATGCGCTGGAGAAGGCCGGCGCCGCCGACCGCCGCAAGGTCGCCGAGGCCGTCCGCGCCATGGACACGACCGACGGCGCCGCCAAGTATTTCGCCGGCGGGCATCTCAAGTTCGACGACAAGGGCCGCCGCGTCGACGCGCCCCTGGTGATCGTCCAGTGGCAGAAAGGCGTGCCGGTGACGGTCTTCCCGCCGGAATCCGCCACCGCGAAGCCGGTCTGGGTCGGGAAGTAGGGCGGACACCTTGCGTCCTTCGACTCGCCCGCTCCGCGGTCGGCTCAGGATGAGGAGATCTTCTTTGTGCCAGCAAAGATGATCCTCATCCTGAGCCAGGCCCGAAGGGCCTGAGTCGAAGGACGCACCGCCCTCCTGCAGCCAATCGCACGAGGCGAGGCATCTCATCATGATCGTGGAGCAACGGACCTATCTGGTGAAGCTCGGCAAGACACCGGAGTATCTGAAAGCGGTGGAGACCCTGGGCCTGCCGGTGATGCGGGCGACGCTCGGCGGGCTCATCGGATATTTCGTCACCGAAGTGGGCCCGCTCAACGAGGTCGTGCATCTCTGGGCCTATGAAAGCCTGGAGGACCGCGCGCGCCGGCGCGCCGCCTGCGCGGCGCACGCCGACTGGCCGCGCTTCATCGACACGGTGCGGCCGCTCCTCGAGCATCAGCAGAGTCGCGTCCTCACCGTGGCGCCCTTCACGCCGCTCACCCTCGAGACCGTCCGCGCCCTCAACCGCGTCACCTAGCCTGCAGGAGAACATGATGTCGACACCGGCCCCCTACGAGGTCTTCGCGGTGCGCTACGCCCATCACGACCGGCGCGCCAGCGAGAATTTTCTCGGCGGCGATCCCCATGACGGGCCGATGCCGCTCGATTATTTCGTCTGGGCGATCGTGGGATCGGACAAGACCTACGTGCTCGACAGCGAATTCGATGCCGAAATCGCGAAGAAGCGCGGGCGCCAGCATCTGCGCTCGCCCGGCGAGGGGCTCAAGACGATCGGCGTCGAGGCCGCCAAGGTCGAGGACGTCATCATCTCCCACATGCACTACGACCACGCCGGCAATCACGATCTCTTCCCGAACGCCCGCTATCACATCCAGGACAAGGAGATGCAGTACTGCACCGGCCGCTGCATGTGCCACGGAAAGATCCGCCACTCCTTCGAGGCGGAGGACGTCTCGGCGATGGTGCGCCGGCTCTTCGCCGGCCGGGTGCAGTTCCATGACGGCAGCGAGGAGTTGGCGCCCGGCCTTAGCGTGCACTTCATCGGCGGCCACACCATGGGGCTGCAGTGCGTGCGGGTCTTCACCAGGCGCGGCTGGGTGGTGCTCGCCGCCGATGCCATGCACCTCTACGCCAACATGGAGCAGGGGCGGCCGTTCCCGGTGATCTACAACCTCGCCGACATGTTCGAGGGCTACGAGAAGATGCGGAAGCTCGCCAGCACGCCGGCGCATATCGTGCCCGGCCACGACCCGCTGGTGCTGCGCCGCTACCCGCCGCCCGCGCCCGGACCTCGAGGGCATCGTCGTCCGTCTGGATGTGGATCCCAAGGGGTAGCGTCTAGGGCGGCAGCCCGATGTCGTGCAGGGCCCCGACGATGAGATCGCCGACGGCCTGCGTGAGCGGCGGAAGGCCGAGGGAAACCCCGGCGACCGTGAGGTCCGGATATTGCTCCCGGAGGGCGGCGAGGCTGCGGCGGGCCTCGGAGTTGGCGCCGCCCAGCACATAGGCCGGGCACATGGTCCGATGCACCCAGGCCGCCGACGGATGCTCGACGAGCGCGCGCTGCTGCCAGTGCGCGGCCTCGAGATAGCGGCCGGCGTTGAAATGCGCGACGCCGATCCCGACGAAATTGTTGAAGGCCAGGGAGTCATGCGGCGCGAGGTCGAGCGCGATCTTGAACCGCTCGATGGCCGAATTCGGCATCGCCCTTGTAGACGTCGACCCAGCCGCTGCGGCCCCAGGCCCAGGCCGAGCCGCCGTCGACCGCGAGCGCCTTGCGGATGACCAGATCCGCCGTCTCGACGATCATGCAGCGACGTGAGGGCGTTGCCGAGAAGGGCCAGCGCCGTCGCGTCGCCGGCGAGCGCCAGCGCCTTCCGCGTGAGCTCGGCGCTCCGGGTGCGCTCCTCCAGCGGCGTCGCGCTGAAATGGTAGATGACGCGCTGGGCATGTGCCCAGGCGGCGAGCGCGGTCGCCAGCGCATTATCGGGATCGCGATCCATCGCGCGCTCCAGCAGATCGAGCGCGCGCGCGTTGCCGTCGGCGTCGAGCGAGAGCGCATAGGGCATGGCCCGCAGCGTCAGGTCGTGTGGCGCTGAGCTCGCCGTCCGGCTTGCGCTGGGCGCGCTCGATCTCCGCCAGGCGCAGGCACGGCTGCAGCGCCGCGGCGATTCTCGTCGCCAGCTGCTCCTCGGCGCCGAAGCCGCCACCGAGCGCGCCCTCGGAGCGGTGTGCCCAGAGGTGACGGCCGGTCTCCGCCTCGACCAGCCGGAAGGTCAGGCGCGTCTCGCCGCCCGATCCGCGGAGCGCGCCCGTCAGATGGTAGCGCGCCGATCGCGGCTGGCTGGCGACCGCAATGCCGGCCCGCGTCAGCGCGGTCGCGAGCTCGTCGGCGATGCCGCGCGGCGATCTCGCCATTCTCCGGCCCCGCCTCGATCGGCCGCACGGCGACCATCGGCCGATCGCGGCCGGGCAGCAAAGATCGCCGGCATCGACGCGAGCGCGCCGACGAACAGCGGCCTGCCGCTTCAGGGTCTGCGACGGCGTCTCGCCGTAGCGGCGGCGGTACTCGACGGAAAACCGTCCGCCATGCGGGAAGCCGCAGCGGAGCGCCACGTCCGTCACTTTCAGATCGGGCAGGCCCTGCAGCAGCTCGCGGCGCGCGCTCTCGAACCGGATGTCGCGCAGCGCGGCGTGCGGCGTCTTGCCGAGAAAGAGCCGGAACATCCGCTGCAGCGTCCGGCTGGAGACGCCGGCGAGCGCCGCCAGATCGGCCACGCTCCATTCGCGCTCGAGCTCCGCGCGCATCGCCTCCAGCGCGCGCCGCACGCCGCGCGGCAGCACGGTGCTCAAGTTTTTGTGATCTGGGTCCGAGCATGTCAGGTCAGGCCGGACCCTACAGGCCCGGCGCCGCACTCGGCTGTGAAAAGTGTCACACCGTGGATAGCGATGTCGCGAACTGGATAACGGGCGCGACCGGCCTGCCGTTAGGTTCCGGCCTTCGCATCCCCCAAATATTCGAATAAATTCGGGAGCCAGGCAATGGCTGGTTTTTTGCAGTTCTCTATGGTTTCGTCGCCTACGCCGCTTTCCTCTTCACCGTCGCTCTACGCGATCGGCTTCGTCGGCAATCTGGCGGTGCCGAAGTCGATCGACTCCGGCGCGGCGGGGCCGCTGGTCGAGAGCCTGCTCGTCGACGTCGCTGCTGCTCGGACTGTTCGCGTCCAGCACAGCGTCATGGCGCGGCCGGGCTTCAAGCGCTGGTGGACGCGCTTCGTGCCGCGCTCCGTCGAGCGCAGCACCTATGTGCTGCTCGCCAGCCTCGTGCTGCTGGCTCCTGCTATTGGCAGTGGCGGCCGATCCTCGGCCCGATCTGGACCGTCGCAGCGCCGATCGCCGCGGCGATCATCAGCGCGGTCTCCGGGTTCGGCTGGGTCCTGCTGGTGGTCAGCACCTTCCTGATCAGCCATTTCGAGCTCTTCGGGCTAAGCAGGTCTTCGCGCGCCTGCTCGGCAGAGAACTGCCGGCGCCCAGTTCCACACGCCGATGCTCTACAAGCGCGTCCGGCACCCGATCTACCTGAGCTTCCTGCTGGCCTTCTGGGCGACGCCCGTGATGACCGCCGGCCACCTGCTGTTCGCGCTGGCGACCACCGGCTACATCCTGATCGCCATCCAGCTCGAGGAGCGCGATCTCATCCATCTGTTCGGCGACAAGTACCGCAGCTACCGACAGCAGGTCGCCATGCTGCTGCCGCTGCCCCGCCGCAAGGTGGCGGATCGGTCGGACGCCTAGCACCTTGTTCACAATCTCGGTCGCGGGCGGCGGACTGGCCTCCGCCCGCGGGCGGCCCATGAACGCCGACACTCTCATGCCCGTGACCGTGCTGCTTACGTCCCTCGCCATGGCAGCGTTCGCCGCGAATTCGCTGCTGGCGCGCCTGGCCTTGGCCGCGGGTGCGATCGATGCCGTGAGCTTTACGGCGATCCGGCTCGCGTCAGGCGCGTTCGCCTTGCTGGTGCTGCTGATGTGCCGCCAGGGCCGCGGCCTTGTCCGCGATCTCCCGGGTAACTGGCCCTCCGCGCTGTTCCTGCTCGTCTACGCCCTGGCGTTCGCGCTGGCCTATCTGGCCTCGGTGCGGCGATCGGGGCGCTCATCCTGTTCGCCGCCGTCCAGGGCACCATGATCTTCTGGGCCGTGGCGCGACGCGATCGGCCTACCACTCTCGAGATCGTCGGCCTCGCCATCGCCTTTGGCGCCCTGACCTATCTGCTGCTGCCGGGCCTCGACACGCCCGATCGTCTCGGCAGCCTGCTGATGATGGCCGCCGGCGCCGCCTGGGCGATCTATTCCCTGCGCGGCCGCGGCGTCCGCGATCCGCTGGGCGAGACCGCCGGCAACTTCGCGCGCTCGGCGCTGCTGTGCATTCCCTTTGTCGTTCTGCCGCTGCTCGGCGGCCATGCCGACCCCCCTGGGCGTCGGCCTGGCGGCGGTCTCCGGCGCCGTCACCTCCGGCCTCGGCTATGTGGTGTGGTACCGCGCGCTGCCCGGTCTTTCCACCACCCAGGCCGCTGCGGTGCAGCTGACGGTGCCGGTCATCGCCGCGCTCGGCGCCGTGATCTTCCTCTCCGAGGCGCTCACGCCGCGCCTGGTGATCGCCGGCTTCTGCATTCTCGGCGGCGTCGCCCTTGCCCTCTTCTCACCAAAGCCCGCCAAAGGACGCAGCGCATGATCGAGAGCCCGCGCGGAGCCATCGACTACGACGAGCGCGGCGACGGCCCCACCATCGTGCTGGTGCCGGGGTCCTGCAGCACCGGCGCCGCGTGGCGTCCGGTGATCGCCCAGTGGGGAAACCGCTTCCGCACTGTGACGACAAGCCTGCTCGGATACGGCCTGACCGCCGAGCGCCGCGCCGGCGGCGATGCGGACATCTCCCACGAGGCCGAGATTCTCAGTCGGTCATCCGCCGCGCCGCCTGCCCGGTGCATCTCGTCGCTCATTCCTTCGGCGGACTGGTCGCCCTTGCGGTCGCGCTCAGGAACCGGGTGCAACTGCTGAGCCTGACCATCGTCGAGGCGCCGGCGGTGGATCTGCTGCGGCAGATGGGAGAGGACCGGCACTCCCGGGCATTCCGGGAGATGGTCGACGATTATTTCGGCGCGTTCTACGCCGGCGATCGGGCCGCGATCGGCGCGATGATCGACTTCTACGGCGGCGCCGGCACCTTCGCCGCCTGGCCGCAGCGGGTTCGCGGCTATGCCATCGAGACCACGGCGACCAATATCCTGGATTGGGCCACCGCCTACGGCTTTCCGCTTGTGCCGGCGGCGCTCGCGCGCCTCGGAGTTCCGACCCTCGTTCTCTGGGGCGGCGCCAGCCACCCGGCGGTGCAGCGCGCGAACGAGCTTCTGGGCCAGTGCATCCCCAATGCCGCGACCGTCTCGCTTGCCGGCGCCGCCCATTTCATGATCGCGACGCATGCCGCCGAGGTGGCCGGCGTGATCGCCGAGCAAGTGGCCCGCACGGACTATCTGCAGGCATACGGGCGGGCGCCCGACGGCCACGACAGCCGGGCGGAGCCATCCGAGGTCGCGGCGCGATGGGCGCGAGGCCACCAGCAGACTGATCCGATGCGGGATGGATCCTGGCTGCAGCGCCTCGCCCGCGGCGTGAGCAGATGGCTGAGCCGTCCTCTCGCGCGTCGATCTCTTGCCGACAGGCTGTTCCCGTGATGCGCGCCGCCGCTTTTGCCGGCCACACCCGCCGCGAGATCAACAAGCCGTTCTGGCGCGGCTGAATCCCGCGACGGCGGATCCGGAGAAGGACGAGATGAATTTCGTGCAGCCTGGCCTATGGAAGATCGACGCGATGTTCGCTCGCCGCCGCCGCGCTCGCGGTGGCGCTCACCTCGACAATCGCCGCCTGCGCCCAAGGCACGGAGGCTGTCGGCCCCGGCGTCCGCCGCCAGCGCCACGACACGTACCGCCGCATCGCCCGCGGCCGGTGCCAGGGCGGGCGCGCCCGTCATCGACCCATCGACGGTTGGGGAGCCCAACCCCCATCGCGCCCTCGGCCTCACGGAGCCCGACCGGGAAAGCCTCGATGGCGAGGGATCGGAAAACGCCTCCCGGCACCCCGGAGCCCAGTGAGCGCAGCTCGCGGTCGCCGACGCACTTCTCCAGGAGTTATCACGCCATGATCGAGTCCCCGCGCGAGCGCATCGAGCCCGATGCGAGCAGAGACGGTCCGACCGTCTTGCTGCTGCCGAAATCCTGCAACGACGGCGGTGCCGGGCGATCGATGCGTTCCCGATGGGAGAGCGGCTTCCGCTGCGTGACGACGAGTCAGATCGGATACGGCGGAATGGCCGAGCGCCCTGGCGCCGTGGATATCGATGGTCTGCACGAGGCCGAGATCTTCTATATCGCCTGGCAGCCGAGCGCGACGGTGATCATGCGGGGATGGCAGCCCCGGCGCCCGACGCCGCGTCCGAGGCGGCGGTGGTGGAGCTGGATCAGCCAGCGGCTGGTGGCGTTCTTCGACTACCTCGCGGAGTGGCAGGAGCTGGCGGAGAGCCGCCGCGCGCTGCTCTCGCTCGACGACCGCGTGCTCCGCGACATCGGCATCGATCGCGCCACCGCCCGCCACCTGGGCAACCTGCCGTCGTGGCGCCGGTGAGGAAAAACGCCGTGATCGAGAGCGCGCGCGGACGCATCGCCTATGATGAGTGCGGCGTGGGTCCGACCGTCGTGCTGGTACCGGGATCCTGCAGCACCGGCGCCGCCTGGCGACCGGTGATCTCCCAGTGGAAGAACGGCTTCCATTGCGTGACGACGAGCCTGCTGGGCTATGGTGAAACCGACGAGCGCCGCGTCGCCGGGGATGCCGATATCGCCCACGAGGCGGAGATAATCGAGGCCGTGGTCCGGCGCGCGGCGCGCCCGGTGCATCTGGTCGGTCATTCCTTCGGCGGGCTGGTGGCGCTCGCGGTGGCGCTCCGGGACCGGGTGTCGCTGCGAAGCCTCGCGATCCTCGAGGCTCCGGCGCCCGAGCTGCTGCGGTCGATGGGAGAGGACCGGCACTATCGTTCCTTCCGGGAGATGACGACCGCCTATTTCCGCGCGTTCCAGAGCGGCCAGAGAGACGCGATCGCATCGATGATCGACTTCTATGGCGGCGCCGGCGTCTTCGCCTCCTGGCCGCAGCGGGTTCGCGACTACGCGATCGAGACCACGCCGGTCAATATCCTGGATTGGGTGAGCGCCTACGGATTCCAGCTGACGCCCTATTCCCTTGCCATCCTCGAGATCCCGACCCTGGTGCTCTGGGGCGGAGAAAGTCACCCGGCGGTGCAGCGCGCCAACGAGCTCATCGGCCACTGCATGATCAGACCTCGCGTCGTCACCATCCCCGGCGCTGCTCATTTCATGATCTCGACGCATGCGCGTGAGGTGGCGGGGGCGATCGCCCAGCACGTGGTGGCGGTGGAAGAGAAGATCTGAGCCGATCGGCGCCGACGCCGGCTCACGGCCGAGCGCCTGATCGCCGCCTTCATCCACACGTATTGCTTGTACGACCCCACGCGGTGCGCGATAATTGCTCCGGCTTCCCGCGACGGGCAAGGCACGGGAAGCGTGGTAACGCGCCTGCACTTCCAACCGCGGAGTTAGATCTCATGAACAGCAAGCTCCTCAGCCTCGCGACCCTGACCGCGATCTCCCTCGCTGGCCTCGCGCCGATCGATGCGATGGCGCAGCAGGCCACCAAAGTCGAATACATCGACATCCGCTGGGACGGCGTCGACCGCATGTGCGTCGTCTACCCCGATGGCCACGTCGATTTCTTCGGCAAGGACCTGAAGGACATTCAGCGCCCCGACGACGCCAACAAGCGCGCCTTCTATTTGACCCTGGAGATGAACCGCATGGCCGCCCAAGGCTATGAGTTCGTCGCCATGATCAGCGACGAGATCGTCATGAAGCGGACGGTGCCAAAGTGAGGTGACGCGCCGGCGGCGGAAGGCGTCCGCTTCGACATTCCGCCGGACGCGATCATCTGACCCCAAGTGGGCGGCGCCTCGCGTGAATCTTAACCATATGCCAACGTGTCTCTGTCATCCATGGCGGATCCTTCTGGCCACCGCGACCACCTCGGGCTTTCGCGATCGATCGCAGCACCTTCGACAAGACATCGCCGGTGATTAATCTCAGCAAGCCCTACATCAACCATCCTCGCTTCCAGCCGGGATCACTGAAAGCCTATCTGATCGCCGGCGCGATCATCGCGGTCGCGACCGTGGGGCGGCTGGCGCTGAACCCGTGGGTTTCGGGCCTGCCCTATGTCGTGTTCTTTCCGGCGGTCATCCTGGCGACGTTTCTCTGCGGATCCGCCGGTGGATTCCTGGCTTTCGTCCTCTCGGTCCTGGCGGCGTGGCTCTTCATATTTCCGTCGGAAATCTCCTACCTGCCGATCTACCAGACCGCTCTCTTCGGCGTCGGCGCCGTCACCGTGGTGGTGGTGGTCGGCGCCATGCGGGCCGCCACCGCCGACGTCCGGCGCCTGAACGAGACCTTGCGCATCAGCGAAGGGAAATTCCGCGGCCTCCTGGAGTCGGCGCCCGACGCGATGGTCATCGTCGACGAGCGGCGCCGCATCGCGCTGATCAATGCCCGGACCGAGGACCTCTTCGGCTATCGACGGGCGGAGCTTCTGGGCCAGCCGATCGAGATGCTGCTGCCGGAGCGGGGCCGGGAGAAATACCTGGCACAGCTCGCCGCGCTCACCAGCGATCCGCCGGCGACATCGAAAGGCCCGGTGGTCGACCTCAACGGCATCGGCAAGAGCGGTGCCGGGTTTCCGATCGAGGTCAGTCTCGGTCTGCTCAGGACCGAGGCCGGAATCCTGGTGTCGAACGCCATTCGCGACATCACCGCGCGCAAGCAGATCGAGGCCACCCTCGCCCAGGCGAGCAAGGCCAAGTCGGATTTCCTCGCGAGCGTCAGCCATGAGCTGCGCACGCCGCTCAACGCGATCATCGGATTTTCCGAGATGATCCGCGACGCGGTGATGGGTCCCCTCGACGCCCGCTACCGGGAGTACGGCGGCGACATCAACGAATCCGGCCGGCATCTGCAGAAGATCATCAACGACATCCTGGATATCTCCAAGATCGAGGGCGGCCGCCTGGAGCTGCGCGACGAGATCGTGTCGATCGCCGAGACCGCCGACACCTGCCGCCGCATGGTCGAGGCGATGGCGCTATCCGCCGATGTCTCGCTGTCGGTCGACGTCTCCGGCTCGCTGCCGTTCATTCGTTCCGACCAGCTCCGTTTCCAGCAGATCCTGCTCAACCTCATGTCGAACGCGGTGAAGTTCACGCCGGCGGGCGGCTGCGTGCGCGTATCCGCCGCGATCGAGGCGGATGGCGCCGTCATCGCCGTGGAGGACACCGGCATCGGGATGAAGAAAGAGGACATCGCGATCGCCCTGGAGCCGTTCCGCCAGATCGACGGGCCGCAAAACCGCCGCTTCGTCGGCACCGGCCTCGGCCTGCCCCTGGCGAAGGCGCTGGTGGAGCTGCACGGCGGCCGTCTCGATATCGAGAGCGCGCCCGGCGCCGGCACGACGGTGCGCGTTCGATTGCCGTCGGAGCGCATCGCGGACGTCGCCGCCCGGGCGTGACGCAATCCGGAAGGCCGGATCCGAGGTGGCAATCCCGGCACCGGACCATCGCGGGAAAGAGGGCCGTACTGACAACCGGCGGCATTCCCTCGTAGACTGATCCCATCCGCGAGAGGCGGGCGAGGCGAGGATGACGGGGGAGACGCCCACGAGGTACGGCAGGCTTCGCATCTGGCTGGAGCGGATCGGCATGTTCGGGCCGGCCGTGCTGCTGACCGTCGCCGCCTTCGCCGTGGCCTATCACTTCGTCCAGCCGGCGCCGCCGCGCCATATCGTGATGGCGACCGGCTCCAAGGATGGCGTCTACTACTATTACGGCCGCATCTATCGCGACCTCATGGCGAAGGAGGGGATCGACGTCACGCTCAAGGAGACGGCGGGCTCGATCGCGAACATCGATCTCCTCAACCGCGGCGAGGCGGATGTCGCCTTCGTCCAAGGCGGCACGCGCGGCGACGACGGCACGACACCGCTGCGCTCGCTGGCGAGCCTCTATTTCGAGCCGATCTGGATTTTCGTGCGCAAGGATCTGCCGATCCAGCGGCTCGCCGATCTCCGGGGGCGCCGCATCGCGGTCGATGGCGAGGGCAGCGGCACGCGCGCCGTCGCGCTGCAATTGCTGGCGGACAACGGGCTCGACGGCGCCGCCGTCCGGATCTCGCCGCAGGGCGGCGCCGACGCGGCCATGGCGTTGCGCAACGGCGAGCTCGATGCGGCGTTCTTCATCAGCGCCGCGAATGCATCCTACGTGCAGGACCTGTTCGCCCAGCGCGACATTCGCCTCCTCGCCATCGATCGCGCGCCGGCATATCGCCTGCAGCACCGCTTCCTGTCGCTGTTGACGCTTCCCGAGGGCGCCATCGACCTCGCGGCCGACGTGCCGCCCGCCGACACGGTGCTGCTGGCACCCGCGGCCAGCCTGGTGGTCGGCGAGGATTTCCATCCGGCCCTTGCCGAGCTTCTGCTGATCGAGGCGCGCAAGGTTCACGGCTACGCCGGGCTTTTCGAGGAGGCGGGCGAGTTCCCGTCGCGGAATTACCTCGACTATCCGATCGCCGATACGGCGCAGCGCTTCTTCGACTCCGGCCCCTCGCTGCTGCGGCGCTATCTGCCGTTCTGGGCGGCGAACCTCGTCGACCGGCTGAAGATCATGCTGCTGCCGCTGGTGGCATTGGCCTACCCGCTCTTCAAGGTCATTCCGCCGGCCTACAACTGGCGCATGCGCTCGCGCATCGACCGCTGGTACAAGGAGCTGCAGTCGATCGAGCGCAACCTCGAGGCGGGTGCTCGCGCGACGAGCTGCGCCGCCGGCTCGTGGAGCTCGAGGCGATCGAGGCCAAGGTCCGGCGCCTGACCATGCCGGTCGCCTACGGCAATCCGCTCTATAGCCTGCGGCTCCACATCGCGATGCTGCGCGACCAGCTGCTGAGCGCCATCGAGCGCGGCGCGTAGCCGAATCGTCGCCGCCGCGCCGGCCTACCGCTGCGACCAGCGGAATTCTCCGGGGGTGGTGCCGAAGAACTGGCGAAAATGGCGCGTCAGGTGGCTCTGATCGGAAAAGCCCGTCGCGAGAGCGATCTCCGACAGCGAGGATTGCGTGCGAGCCAGCATCTCCCGGGCTCTCTCGATGCGCCGCCGCGTCAGATAGGCGTGCGGCGTGACGCCCGTCGAATGCTTGAATTCGCGCGCGAAATGATGGATCGACAGCCCGGCAACGGCCGCCAGCTCCGTGAGCTGCATGCGCAGACCCAAATGCGCTTCGATATATTCGCGCACGCGGCGCAGAGCACCGGGCGGAAGTCCGCCGCTGGCAAAGGGAGCCGGCGACAGGCTTTTCAACGTCCCCATCAGATCAAGGCGCGGGCGCGCGTGGAGGGCACGGCTCATCGGGCTTTTCCAAGCGCCCAGCGAGTTCTCGGGCGGCGTCACGATCGCGGACCGGGTCTCGCCGGTGCCGGCGATCATCAGCCGCGTCGGCAGGTCGGTTTCTCCCTTGCGGCAGATGAGATCGACGTTCCGCTCGAAGGCGCTCCACAGGCTGACGCCGCTCCGCAATTTCCGATCGTCGAGGGAGAGCGAGGAGCGGGCGATGCGGTTGGCGCCGACGATCCGCTGATCGCCGTCGATCGCCAGCAGCGTGCTCGACGCGTCGTGCTCGGGCGGCGCGATCGCGACAATCCATTCGCGACGGAAACTGCTCGCGGAAAAATCGCTCCTCGATCGCGCGCGCGGACAGCGTCGTGAGTGTGCCGGTCAGGGCATGCGCCCGCTCCGAGAGTTTGGGATCGATGGCGGAGACGTCCAATACCGCCATCAGCCTTCCGTCGACGCCGAAGACGGGCGCGCCCGAGCAGCTCAGGTCTATGTGCCGCGTTCGGAAATGCTGCCGCCTGTGGACGGTGATCGGCCGCTCCTCGGCAATGCAGGTGCCGATCCCGTTCGTGCCCTCGACCTCCTCCGACCACACGCCGCCGAGCCAGGTTCCCCAGTATTTGAACTGGCTTGCGTCCGCGTCCTCGCCGCGGTGGTCGACCGCGACGCCCGCGGCGTCGCAGAAGAGAACGGTATATCCGGCCTTGCGAACGACCTGGTGGAGGCGATCGATCTCCTCGCGCGCGCCGTCGAGGAGCTTTCCCAGCGGCTCGCGAAGCTCCCTCACCTCGTGATGCGTCAGGATATGCGGCGCGGTGTTGTCCTCGGGATCGACCCCGTACCGGCGCGCCGATCGCTGCCAGGAAGTCGATACTTCCTCGATGCCCGGCGCGGCTCTTTCGCCCCCGCCACCGAATGGACGTGGTCGGCGTGCCGCGCCGCCGCTTCGATGGGCTCTTCCAGGCCCCGTGAACTCACCGCCACCTCCACCACAATTTATGATGGTGCTGAGATGTGCTCCTGGATGCTCCGGAAGCTGATCTTGAACTCCTGGTGCGTGCCGGCGCAAGGGGCGGTGCCACATTGGCGATAATCGCGCCCGTGTTCAAATACTGACCAGCCCGGCGAGCCCGCTCCCCGCCAATGGAGCAAACCTGTTCGATGCGCGGCAAAGCCGTTCAAGAGCGGCGGGCCCGTTGTTGGAAGAATTCCTCCATCGCAAGCGCGATCAACGATATGTGCGAGGAGGAGCCAGGCCATGGACGCATCACCGACGGGCGCGCAAAGAGGGTCGGGTCCGGCAGCGCCGGCACGATCCCCGGCTGTCCCGGCACGAGATCGGCCGGGGGCGCGACGCCGCGACGCTTGAGGTCAGCCGCTTGCGCGTGCCCGCGGGCGCTCCCGCGAGGGGTTGCGGGAGGAATGGCCGGGCGCGGATCAGGCGGCCGCCGAGAGCGCCTCGGCCGGCATCAACTTCACGCCGGCGGACATTGCGCGGCGCCAGAGCGCCAGCTGGCGCGGCGCGGCGGCGGAGGTGGTGCAGATCACCCGGCACGAGCGGTTCGAGTATCGGGCGTGCTTGCCGCACCACCTGCTGATCGCCGCCGAGCGCGCCGAGCAGCATGACGGCGAGACCGCGATCGAGGGGCTGGCGCCCTCGCATCTCCACACGACGAGCCGCAAGCTCACTTTCGTGCCGGCGGGACGCCAGCTCCAGGGCTGGTCGGATCCCCGCATCCTCACGCGCGCGCTCCATTTCTACTTCGACCCGAGCGGGCCGCTGGTGGATCCCGAGCTGGGCTTTGACGGAATCGCCTTCGAGCCGCGCCTGTACTTCGACGATCCCGCGATCTGGGGCACCTCCGCCAAGCTCGGCACCCTCATCGAGAGCCCCGGAGCCTGTAACCGGCTCTATGCCGAGGCGCTGGTCGCGGTCCTCGCTCACGAGCTCGTGCGCGTCAACCGCGGCATCGCCCCGGCGGAGCCGGCGGCGCGGGGCGGGCTTGCCGGCTGGCAGCGCAATCGGGTCATTGAATATATCGAGGCCAATCTCGCCGAGCCAATCTCGCTGGCGATGCTCGCCGAGCTCGCCCGCCTCAGCCCGTTCCACTTCGCGCGCGCCTTCAAGCAATCCTTCATGGTGCCGCCGCACCGCTACCACACCGGCCGGCGCATCGAGCGCGCGAAGGAGATGTTGGCGAGCCCGACGCTCTCGATCACCGACATCGCGCTCGGCCTCGGCTTCTGCGAGACCGGCTCCTTCACCGCCGCCTTCCGACGCCTCACCGGCCGCACACCCACGGACTACCGCCGCAGCCTGGAATGATCCTGGCATCTGCGTCTGCCTTGCCGAGAGCCTCGATCGCGCCCGCATCGACTTCCTGATGATCGAGGGCGGGTTCCTGATCCCCGATGCCTATCAGGGCTCGTCCGATGCGTATCTGCGCCACGCCGTATCGGCACCGAAAGCGAATCCGATGCCGCTGGTCCCCTTGCTCGGTCAGCCGACGCGCGGGCTCGGCATCATCGCGACGATGACGACCTCCTTCTCTCCGCCCTATCCCGCCGTCACGCGCCAGATCACGTCGCCGACGTCGTCCGCCACCAGCAGCGAGCCGTCGGGGCCGATCGCCACGCCGACCGGCCGTCCGTAGGAGTCGCGTCTCGTCCGGCGCGAGGAAGCCCGTCAGGATGTCGCGCGGCGGGCCCGACGGGCGGCCGTTGGCGAACGGCACGAACACCACGCTTGTAGCCGCTGAGCTTGCTGCGGTTCCACGAGCCGTGCTGGCCGATCGCCATGCCGTCGGGAAAGCCCGGCAGCGTGCCGGCGGGCAGCCAGCAGAGGCCGAGCGATGCGGTGTGCCCACCGAGCGCGTAGTCGGGCGTGAGGGCCTTGGCGACCATGGCCGGATCCTGCGGCACGCGGTCGTCCACCGTCTGGCCCCAGTAGCAATAGGGCCAGCCGTAGAAGCCGCCGTCGCGCACCGAGGTCAGATAGTCGGGCGGCGTCTCGTCGCCCAGGCCGTCGCGCTCGTTGACCACCGTCCACAGCGCGCCGGTCTGCGGGCTCCCAGGCCAGGCCGACCGGGTTGCGCAGGCCGCGACGCGAAGATGCGGCTGCTGCCGCTGGCGAGGTCGAGCTCGTAGATGCGCCGCGCGGCCCTCTTCGACCTCCATGCCCTTGTCGGCGATATTGGTGAGCGAGCCGACGCCGACATAGAGCTTCCGCCCGTCGGGGCTCGGCAGCAGGCTGCGCGTCCAATGTCCGCCGGGCTTGAAGGTGGTGAGCTTGCGCCCCGGCGCGGTGATGCGCGTGGCGCCCGGCGTGTAGGGAAAGGCCACCACGCCATCGGTATTGCCGACGTAGAAGGTGTCGCCCAGCAGCGCCATGCCGAACGGCTGGTTCAGCCCTTCGAGGAACAGCCTCGCGGGTTTCGGCGATGCCGTCGCCATCGGCGTCGCGCAGCAGCGTGATGCGGTTCGGGCTCGACGCCCATGGCGGCGGCGCGCTTCATCGTGGCGACCATCGCGTAGTCGAACGACTGAGCGCCGCGGCCCCGGCATGAACGAGCGCCTCGGCGACGAGCACGTCGCCATTGGGCAGCACGCAGATCCAGCGCGGATGCTTCGAGGCCGCTGGCGAACGCATTGACCTTGAGGCCCGGCGCGGCGACCGGCGTCTGTCCCTTGCGCCCAGCCGCGCGCGGTCGGCATCTTGAGCGTCGGGATGCGGCCTTGCGGCTTTGCCGCGGGAATCGCCGGACTGCTGCCCCAGGCGGGCTCGGGCGCCCCCTCCGTCATCCGCCTGAAGACCACGGTCACGGCGCCGATCAGCGCCACGACCCGCGCGAACACTGCTGAAAAGCTCAATGTACTATCTCCCTTGGGTCGGCGGCGGACGCAGCGGCCGATCAGGCTTTCGACGGCGACCAGTTATAGACCCGCGCCAGCGTCTCGCCCATCAGGGCGGCGCGCTCGCTGTCGGAGAGCCGATCGGTGACGCGGAACGCCTCGACGCCCTGCTTGTAGGTCAGCAATTCGACGGCGCGCGTCCAGTCGGTGCCCCACATGCAGCGATCGAGGCCGAAGGCGTCGAAGATGCGCCAGAGCGGATCCCAGATATCCTTGTAGGGAAACGGCTGGCGCGAGAGGGTGCAGGCGCCGCTGATCTTGATGGTGACGTTGTCGTGCGCCGCGAGCGCCAGCACTTTCGGCAGCTCGGCGAAGGGCTCGGCCGGCGGCGGCGGCTCGAAGGGCTGCTGCAATCCCAGATGATCGATCACCATCATCGTCTCGGGATGCCGCGCGGCGAGCTGTCGGACCTGCTCCAGGCGCCCCCAGACCAGGAGATTGACCGGGAGCGAGAGCCGTGCCGCGGTGGAGAGGATCCTGTTGATGCCGGCATCCGCCGGATCCTCCGACACGCGGTTCAGCATGATGCGGACGCCGACCGTGCCCTTCCTCGCTTTCCAGTCGGCGATCACGTCGGCGACTTTGGGATCGGTCGGATCGACCGGCTTGATCAGGCCGAAGCGGCGGGGATGCCGGGCGGAGACCTCGAGCGCGTAGCTGCCGTCGTAGCCATACATGGCGAAGGGCGAGACCAGGAGCGCGCCGTCGACGCCGACGGCGTCCATCGCCGCCACCATGTCGTCGCCGGTGACCTCCGCCGGCCCGTGCAGAAATCCCTTCCACGGTCGGCCCGGATGGTTGCGCTCATAGACGTGCACTTGGGCGTCGATGGTCAGCATGGCTTCGAGCCTCCGGGATAACGCGATCGTTCAGGATAGATTTGAGGCGCTTTCCCTGAAATGAGTTCAAATCGGAGGTATCCGGGCGCCCGAACGGATGGCCCTCGCTGGATGCCCCCGGCCGCGCTATGCTCTTTGGAAAGCCGGAAACCGGCACCGAGCCCTTCAGGGGGGAACCATGGTCGATGCGCTCGAGCGGACCACCATCCGCAAGGTCTATTGGCGCCTGCTGCCGATCGCGCTGCTGATCTACTTCCTTTGCTATATCGACCGCATCAACGTCGGCTTCGCCGCGTTGACCATGAACAAGGAGCTCGGCCTCGACGCCTCGATCTTCGGCATCGCCGCCGGCGCCTTCTTCTGGGGCTATTGCCTGCTGGAGGTTCCCAGCAACATCATCCTCGAGCAGGTGGGCGCGCGGCTCTGGCTCGCGCGCATCATGGTGAGCTGGGGGATCCTGTCGGGCGCGACGGCGTTCTGCACCGGCCCCTGGAGCTTCATGACCGTGCGGTTTCTCCTCGGTGTCGCCGAGGCGGGGCTCTATCCCGGCATTCTCCTCTTCTTCACCTACTGGTTCCCGGACAAGCACCGGGCGCGCATCTTCGCGGGCTTCACCCTGGCACTGCCGGGGGCGGTGGCGGTGGGCGCGCCGCTCTCGACCGGGCTCATGGAGCTGAACGGGCTCTGGGGGCTTGCGGGCTGGAAGTGGATGTTCCTGGCCGAGGCGGCGCCGACGGTGCTGATCGGCTGCCTGCTGCCGTTCATCCTGACCGACCGCCCGGCCCAGGCGCGCTGGCTCGACGCGGAGGAGCGCGCCTGGCTTTCCCGCACCCTCGAGCAGGAGCGCCGCCAGATCGAGGCGCGTCGGACGATTGGCCTCTTGGAGTCGTTCTGGAATCCCCGCGTGCTGCTGCTGTCGCTCAATTACTTTGGCATCGTCACGGCGAGCCTGGGCCTGCTGATCTTCCTGCCGCAGATCGTCAAGCAGCTGGGGTTCACCAACATGCAGGTCGGCTGGGTCGTCATGGTTCCCTATGTCTGCGGGTCCATCAGCATGGTGGTGTGGGGCTTTGTCTCCGACCGCATGGGCGAGCGGCGCTGGAATCTGTTCGGCGCCTCGGTGACCGCGACCCTCGGCCTGATGATCGCCGGCTACTACGTCGGCACCTACTGGTCCCTGGCGGGGATGACGATCGCGGCGATCGGCCTCTATGGAACCAAGGGTCCGTTCTGGGCGATGCCGCCGATGTTCCTGACCGGCATCTCGGCGGCGGCGAGCCTCGCCTGGATCAACTCGCTGGGCAATCTCGGCGGCTTCTTCGGCCCCTCGATCGTCGGCTGGGTCCGCCAGAGCACCGGCAGCTTCGCCGGCGGCCTCTATGCGCTCGCGGGCTTCGCGCTGATCGCGGCGCTGGTCTCCGCATTCTGGCTGCACATTCCCCGGCCCGCCGCTGTTCCCGAGACGCCGACCGCGCCAGCGGAGTAGGGGCGGCGGCGCGGCACTCGGCCGATGCGGGACGCCGGCTCCCGCTTGCCTGCGCTCAGTCAGCCAGGCCCGCGGTCGCCACCAGCACCGGCTCGGCGCGGTAGAGATCCGGGAAGAGTCGCTTCAGCTCTGCGACCTTCGGCAGATCGTTGATGACGATGTAGGGATATGTCGGGTGCTGCACCAGGAAATCCTGGTGATAGGCCTCCGCCGGGTAGAAGGCGCGATCGGGCTCGATCCGGGTCTGGATCGCGGCGCCGAAGACATGGACCTCGTCGAGCTGGGCGATATAGGCCTTCGCCGTCTCCGCCTGCGCCGCGCTGGTCGGGAAGATCGCCGAGCGGTATTGGGTCCCGGTATCCGGGCCCTGGCGATTGAGCTCGGTCGGGTCATGGGCGACGGAGAAGTAGATCTGCAGGATGCGCCCATAGGTGATCTTGCGGGGATCGAAGGTGACGCGCACGGATTCCGCGTGGCCGGTCGAGCCCGTCTCCACCTTCTCGTACTCCGCCGTCTCCTTCGCGCCGCCGGCATAGCCGGAGACCGCGTTGGTGACGCCTTCCACGTGCTGGAAGACGCCCTGCACGCCCCAGAAGCAGCCGCCGGCGAGGACGGCCGTCTCGGACGTGGCCTCCGTCGCGGGCTCGTCGACCGCCGGCACCGGGATCACGCGCGCGCTCTCCGCAAGCGAATGCGACGGTCCCAGCGCAAGTCCCGCGAGCACGAGAAGAACCGCTCCGCCGATCGATAGAAAATACGTCGTCCTCGTCATCGGAGGTTCTCCCTTCGCCGCGCGCCGGCATCCTCAGGCATCTATGCGCTCCGACGTTATCTGGTTACGTAAATCATCGACATCACACGCATGTGACCCGGTTCCGGGCCCGCACTCTAGCGATAGGAGTGGACTGGTCGGAGGGAGCGCCGATGCCCCAATCTTGCCATTGTGCGTTCTTTTTCCCGTAATCGGGGAATGATAGGGTCCGGCAGGGTTTGAAGGCCTTGAGGGGGGCTGTTGATGATGCAGAGACTTATCGCGTCCGCTGGCATTGTCCTGCTCGTGGCGGCGCTTCCGCTTCCGGCAAGCGCCGGACCCTTCAATTTCACGTCGTTCGACGGCCCCGGAAACAACGGCGGCGGAACGACGGTGAACGGGATCAACAACGCCGGCGATGTCGTCGGGTTTTCGTCGGATAACGCGGCCACCCCGACGCTGTTCACCAACTTCATCCGCAACCCGGACGGCACGTTCAGCCCGCTGTCGATCGGCGGCGATCCGCTGGCGATGGCGAACGGCATCAACGATGCGCGCACGGTGGTGGGCGGTTCTTCGAACGGCACCGCATTCACGCTCCCCAGCGGCGGCACGCCGACGACCCTCCCCGCGGTCAACACGACGACAACGTCTCAGACGGCATTCGGCATAAACCAGTCCGGACTGATCGTCGGCCAATTCACCGACAACGCGACCGGCAACACGCCGGGATATCTGCTCAGCGGCGGCACCTATACGATATTGACGCCGACCCCGACCGCGCTCGTCACCAACGCCCAGGGAGTGAACAACAACGGGCTCGTCATCGGGTTCTATTCCACGGACGGCGCTCACCAGCACGGGTTCATTTACAATTCCACGACCAAGACATTCACCCTGGTACCCGACCCGAGCATCGCAAATCTCTTTCTGACGCAATTCCTCGGCGTCAACGACAACGGCCTCGCGGTGGGCTATTACCAGACCGCTGACGGAAGCCAGCACGGCTTCCTCTTCAACATCGCAACCGACGCCTACACCTTCCTCGACGATCCCTTCGCCGCGATCAGTGGTCTGAGCATCACCCAGATCACGGGCGTGAACGATCTCGGCGACATCGCCGGGTTCTACGTGGATGCGACGACCGGGCTGCAGCGCGGATTCGTCGCCGCGCCCGCGCCCGTCACCGTGCCGGAACCGGCGAGCCTCGGCTTGATGCTGAGCGGCCTGCTGCTGATGCGGGTGCTGGGCCGCCGATCCCGCCCGTGGCCGGAGCTCTCGTCAGACGTCGAGCCGGTCGCCCCGCTAGCCCCGGTGGCGCAGGGCGTCGACCAGCAGGGCGAAGGCCGCCGAGGACTGGCGTCGGCTGGGATAGTAGAGGTGATAGCCCGAAAACGGCGGGCACCAATCTTCCAGCACCCGCTTGAGGCGGCCCTTGGCGAGATGCGGCTGCGCCAGATCCTCCGGCACATAGGCGAGGCCGAATCCGGCGAGCGCCGCATTGAGCATCTGGGAAGTGCCGTTGAAGACGAGCTGGCCTTCGACGCGCACCTTGAGCTCGCGGCCATCCTTCTCGAACTCCCAGGCGTAGAGCCCGCCATGGGTGGGCAGGCGCAGATTGATGCAGCTGTGACCGATCAGGTCCTGCGGCCTCTTCGGCTCCGGCCGCTTGCTGAAATAGGATGGCGCCCCCACGACCGCCATGCGCATGTCGGGCCCGATGCGCACGGCGATCATGTCCTTCGCCACCTGCTCGCCGCTGCGGACGCCGGCGTCGAAACGCTGGGCGACGATGTCCGTCAGCCCGGGATCGTTGATGATCTCGACTTTGATGTCCGGGTATCGGCGCAGGAATTTCGCGAGCTTCGGCCAGAGGAGCGTGTCGACGGCATATTCGGTGGCGGTGATCCGGATCGTGCCGGCGGGCTTCTCGCGAAGCTCGCTCAGGGCTGAAGCTCGGCCTCGATCTCCTCGAACCGCGGGCCCGCCGTCTGCAGCAGGCGCTCGCCCGCCTCCGTCGGCGCGACGCTGCGCGTGGTGCGGGTCAGGAGCCGGACGCCCAGCCGGGCCTCGAGGTCGCGGACGGTGTGGCTGAGCGCCGACTGCGACACGCCCAGCTTCGCCGCGGCTTTCGTGAAGCTGCGCTCTCGCGCCACCGCCAGGAAGGCCACGAGGTCGTTCAGGCTGCCGCGCTTCATTTATGACCTCAGCTCATAAGTCTGTGCACATTATACCGCCTAATCGGAGGCGGCCGCGCGCCCTAAATTCAGGGTCGAGGGCGGCGATGAGTCACATCGCCATCCAGGACCGCGATGCCGACGGCAAGGTCGTCGACTGGATGGAAAAGCTCGGCGACGAGCCATACCGGCGCTGACGACATATCGACTGTATCTCGACGGAGAAGAGACAATGCAAAAGCGCAAACTTGGAAAGAGCGGCCTGGAAGTCTCGGCCATCGGGCTCGGCTGCATGGGCCTGAGCTTCGGCTACGGCCCGGCGGTCGACAAGCAGGACGGGGATCGCGCTGATCCGGGCGGCGGTCGAGCGCGGCGTCACCTTCTTCGACACCGCCGAAGTCTACGGCCCGTTCACCAACGAGGAGCTGGTCGGCGAGGCTCTGGCGCCGTTCCGGCGACAGGTGGTGATCGCCACCAAGTTCGGCTTCGACATCGATCCGAAGACGGCCAAGCAGCGCGGCCTCAACAGCCGGCCCGAGCACATCAAGCAGGTGGCCGAGGCCTCGCTCAAGCGGCTGAAGACCGACGTCATCGATCTCTTCTATCAGCATCGCGTCGACCCGAACGTGCCGATCGAGGACGTCGCCGGCGCGGTCAAGGACCTGATCCGCGAAGGCAAGGTCAAGCACTTCGGCCTTTCCGAGGCGGGCGCGCAGACGATCCGCCGCGCGCACGCCGTCCAGCCGGTCACGGCGCTGCAGAGCGAATATTCGCTGTGGTGGCGGGAGCCCGAGCAGGAGGTCCTGCCGACGCTCGAGGAGCTCGGCATCGGCTTCGTCCCCTTCAGCCCGCTGGGCAAGGGCTTCCTCACCGGCGCGATCGACGAGAACACGACCTTCGACAGCACCGACTTCCGCAACATCGTTCCCCGCTTCACGCCGGAGGCCCGCAAGGCGAACCAGGCCCTGGTCGATCGCTCGGCGAGATCGCGGCGCGGAAAGCACGCGACGCCGGCCCAGATCGCGCTCGCCTGGCTGCTGGCCCAGAAGCCGTGGATCGTGCCGATCCCCGGCACCACGAAGCTGCATCGCCTGGAGGAGAACATCGGCGCGGCCGCCGTCGAGCTGACGCCCGAGGATCTCCGCAACATCGACGGCGCCGTCTCGAAGATCGCGGTGCCCGGCGCCCGCTACCCGGAGCACCTGCAGAAGCTCGTCGGCCGCTGAGCGTCCGCGGCCCCGCGAGAATAGCCAGTTCAGCTCGCATGCCAGCGCGGAACGATGCCCTGAAAAGCCGCCTCGCCCGGAATCGCGAGATGACGATCACGGTGAGAGGCAGAAAATCGGGACGCGCCATCTCGATCCCGGTCTGGTTCGTCTGGGAGGACGAGACGCTTTACCTGCTGCCGGCCTATGGGACGGATACGCAGTGGTACAAGAACGTGCTGGAGAACCCGTCGATCCGGATCGGCGCGGGCGGCGCCGAGACGGAATTCGATGCCGTTCCCGCCACCGACCCCGCGCAGGTCACGGCCGTCATCGAAAAATTCCGCGCCAAGTATGGCGGCGACGGCGTGAAGCTCTTCTCGAAGCTCGAGGTTGCGGTTCTGGCCCGATCTGATCGGAGCACGCCCTAGGGCCGTCGGCTGCGATATGCCGTCAGGATGGCCGCCACGTCCGGGCCCGCCTTGGCTTCCCACTCTGCATTGGTCCGCCGGGCGGCCTCGGCGAGCGCCGCTTCCAGGTCCGGCTGCGGCGACAGGATCGTCACGCCGTTGGCGCGCATGACCGCCTCGTTGCGGGCGCTGCGGGTCTCCAGCGCCTGCCACTGCAGGGCCTCGGTCTTGCGCCCGGCTTCCATCACCGCGCTCCGCGTCGCCGGGTCGAGGGCCTCGAGTGCCACGCGCGAGACGGTGGTGAAGGAGAGCGGCATCGCGTAGCCGATCGCGGTGAAATGCGGCAGGTATTCCCAGAGCCGCCGTCCCGCGCCTCCGTCGCCGCTCGACAGCACCGCGTTCAGGCTGCCGTCCTTGAGACGCGGCATCGTGTCGCCGAAGGAGAGCTCCACCGGCGCGGCGCCGGCGTCGCGGAGGACGGTGGTGCTGGTGGCGTCATAGGTGCGGATCGCCAGACCGCTGAGCGCCGCCGATGTGGTGACGGGCTCGCGCGTCCAGAGCCCGCTCGGCGGCCAGGGCGTGGTGTAGAGGAGGATCTGCCCCTGCCGGACGAATGCCGCCTCGTATTTGGATCGTGCCGCATCATGGAGCGCACGGGCCTCTTCGAGCGAGGTGGCGAGGAACGGCAGCGTCGCGATCTGGAAGATCGGGTCGATCCCGGTGAGCGCGCCGCCGAAGGCATCGCCCACCGCGATCTTGCCCGCCTGAACGGCGGCGGGAATGCCCGCCGATTTGAGCCCGTCCGGCCCGTCATAGCCGGGCTCTACGACCAGGCGCCCCTCGGTCGCCTCGCCCACGAGCCGCGCGAAGCGCGCCAGCCCCTCGCCGGGCATGGCGGTCGCGGGATATTCCGTGGCCGCGCGCCAGACCTGCTGGGCAAGCGCGGGAGCGGAGACGAGGCTGCTCAGGAGCAGAATGGCCGCGAGGGCTTCGCATGCTCTAAGTCATGACGGTCGCCCGGAGCTACCGCGGCTCCGCCCGTCACGCGGCCCGGGCGCGGCGGGGCACGGCGCCCTTGCCGCGCACTTCCGCCTCCTCGAACTCGGCGGCGGCGATCGCCCGGTCGAGAGCCGCGCGCAACTCCTTGGCCGTCTCCAAGGTCAGCTCGATCCCCGCCCGCGCGCCGGGGTCGAGGCCCGTGTTGATGAAGTCGAGGGTGATGACGTCGCCCAGCGGCGCATGGCGCGCGTGGTCATAGGCCACCACCGCCTGGGACAGCGGGAACCACTCGTCCCCGCGCTTCGCCATGCCCTCGGCGCGCTACCACTTCGATGATCGATGTGCACATGTGCGGATCTCCTACTTCGCCAGTTGCTTGCCGAAGAAGCGCGAATACCTTGCTCCAGCCGTCCATCGCCTGCTCGGGCCGATAGAGCGGCCGGTGCCAATAGAAGAAGCCGTGGCCGGCGCCGTCGTAGCGATGGAACTCGTACTTCTTGCCGTGCTTCTTGAGCTCGGCCTCGTGCTGGTTCACCTGCTCCGGGCTCGGCGCGCGGTCGTCGTTGCCGAAGAGGCCGAGCAGCGGGCAGCAGAGGTCCTTGGTCATGTCGATCGGCGCGACCGGCGTCTTGGCGTTGAGCTCCTCCTTGCCCATCACCACGCGGCCGCCCCAGAGCTCGACGCAGGCATCGACGTCCTTCTTCTGGCAGGCATAGATGAAGGCGTGCCGGCCGCCGGAGCAGGAGCCGAACAGACCGACCTTGCCGTTGTGATGCGGCTGCGCCCGCATCCACTTCACCGCGGCCTCGGTGTCGCCCACCATCTGCGCATCGGCGATGCCGCCCTCGGCGCGCACCTTGGCGGCGACGTCGTCGGGATTGCCGTCGCTGCCGCCGCCCTCGCGCTCGTAGAGGTGGGCGCAGATCGCGAGATAGCCGTGATGCGCGAAGCGGCGCGTGGTCTCGATGTAGAGCTCGCTCCAGCCCGGGAGATGGTGCACGAGCACGACGCCCGGAAACGGGCCCGGACCGGCGGGTCGCGCCACATAGGCCGTGATCGGCGTTCCCTTGTCGCCTTTGAGGGTCACGTTCTCGCAGGTCATGCCTCGGTAGAATGACATTGTTCTTCCTCCTCCTTGGGCTTGGGGTCCGGGCGTCGCGACCGCCAGTATTCGACGATCGCATTCCCGGCGCAACAGGCGGCGGGCGCTCTGGACGCGGGCACGCAAATGCTGGCTCTGTAAGAGGCATGCGCACCCTCCTGATCCGCGTCGGCATCGCGGCCGTTCTTCTGCCGGTGCTGTGGTATTTCACCGCGCGGTGGTGCTCGCTGCTGGTCGATCGGATCTACACGCCGGGTCTGGCGACCCTGCAATCGACCCCGCTCGGCTGGAACGGCACCTGGCTCCAGTTCGGCCCCGCCATCCCCGGCCTCATGGGACCGAAGGGGTGGAGCGGCCCCGACCTGCTGGCGGGCGGGCACATCGTGGACTTCATCGGGCCGGGGCCCGACTACGCGCCGGTCGCCGCGATGGAGGTCGACGCCAAGGACCGGCTGGTGCTGGTCTGGGACGGACAAAGGTTCGTGCTGGGCCCGCGTGCCGGAAATGCTCCCCGGCGGCGATGGCGAGATCCCGGCCTTCGCCGCCGAGCCCGGCGACGCGACCTCGGCGACGCTCGACCGCAGCCTGCTGAGCTGGCCGGCGCCGTTCGAGATCAACTTCATGACCGGATACTCCCCGTCGTGGCAGCGGCATCTCTATTATCGCCTGTCGTGGAAGAAAGCCTCCGGCGCGGAGCTCCATATCGTCTGGCGCTACCGGCAGAACTACGACGCGGAGAACGGCTGGCATGGCCAAGGGGAGGGAGATTCGATCCGGATCGAGATCCGGCCGGCGGCTCGGTGACGTGGACCGTCGCCATATCTCCGAACCGGCGTCCGCTTCGGGCCGATCGCTGCCGCTGCCACCAGGGAGGACCATCATGCCGACGATCACGCCGCTTCATCCGCTGTTCGCCGCCCGCATCGGCGGGCTCGACCTGGCCCAGGATCTGGACGACGCCACCTTCGCCACCGTGCGTGACGCGTTCGAGCGCTACTCCGTGCTCGTCTTCCCCGGCCAAAGGATCACCGACGCTCAGCAGGTCCGCTTCAGCGAGCGGTTCGGCCCGCTCGAGGCGACGCGGGCCGGGGCGAACGGCGCCGGCAGCAAGCTGATCGTGCTGACCAACATCGCCGCCGACGGCAGCATCGCCGCGCCAACGGACACGCAAGTGCTGAGCCACCGCGCGGACCAGATCTGGCACACGGACTCGTCGTTCAAGCCGGTGCCGGCCCGAGCCTCCCTGCTCTCGGCCCGCGAGATCCCGTCGCGGGGTGGTGACACGCAATATGCCAGCATGCGCGCCGCCTACGCCGCGCTCTCCGACGAGGACAAGCGGCGGGTGGAAGGGCTGGTCGCGGTGCATGATTTCAGCTGGTCCCGCTCCCGCGTCGACCCGGCGCTCGTGACCGATGCCGAGCGAGCGGACCACCCGCCGGTGCGGCAGCCTGTCGTGCGGGACAGCCCGAACGGCAAGGCCCTCTATCTCGGCGCCCACGCCCGCTTCATCGAGGGCATGGACGAGGCCGAGAGCCGGGCGCTGATCGACCGGCTGATCGCCTTCGGCACTGCAGGAGCGGTTCGTCTACAGCCATCGCTGGGCGCCGAACGACCTCGTTCTCTGGGACAACCGGGCGGTGCTGCACCGCGCGACGCCCTTCCAGAGCAGCAACGAGCGCCGTCACATGGTGCGCACCACGGTGGCGGGCGCGTGAGCCCAGGAAAGAAGGCGCAGTGAACCGAAAGCAGCACCAACACCTTTCCGCGACGTGCCAATGCGGCAAGGTGAAGTTCGAGGGAATAGGCCCGCCGATCCTGACCGGCTCCTGCTATTGCACGAGCTGCCAGGAGGCCGGACGCCGGTTCGAGCAGCTGGCCTCCGCGCCGCCGGTGCTCGATCCCGACGGTGGAACCGGCGTCATCCTCTATCGAAAGGATCGAGTGCGGTGCGTGACGGGGCAGGAGCATCTCGAGGAGCGGCGGCTTAGGCCTGAGTCCCCGACGCGACGGGTCCTTGCCACCTGCTGCAATTCGCCGATGTTCCTCGACTTCACCAAGGGGCACTGGCTGTCGATGTACCGGAACCGCTTTCCGACGGCGCCGCCGCTTGAAATGCAAGTCATGACAAGAGAGCGGCGCGCCGGCGTCGAGCTTGCCGATGACGTGCCGAATTATAGTGGTCACTCCGGCAAGTTCATGTTGAAGCTCGTCGCCGCCTGGATCGCGATGGGTCTCCGCAGGCCTGAAATCACCTGGGGAAAGACGGTCCGGAGGGCGCAATAGGCGATTGCCGTAGCCCAGCGAGGGCATCGATGGAAAACGATGTTGTCGGCTGATGCGGGCTGCTGTTTGTATCGGGGTCTAGTCGGTGCAGGGTGATCTATTTTGTAAACTGCTATCGCAATTCTAAGTCTAGGGAGGCGAGCCTAACGCTCGACGGACACATGAAATTTGATGTTATTGGTCGGATTAACAACATGCGTCTGCCAGATGGCAAGACCGCTATTTTATATTCCGTCTATGAGGCGGTCAGCAACTCGATCCATGCAATCAACGACAAGTTCGGAGAGGCTCAAGCTGCGGCGAAAGGCAGGGTAGCTGTGGATATTGCCGTAGATAACGAGGGCAATGTCGAGCAGATATCGATTACGGACAATGGCATCGGGTTCACACCTGACAATTTGGAATCCTTCGAGACAAGTGACAGCCAATTCAAGTACCAGCGTGGTGGTAAAGGTGTCGGTCGCTTCATTTGGATCAAAATTTTTGAAAGCATTCTGATCGACAGCGTAGCGAAAGTTGAACGCAAGACAGAGCGTATTAGATTTCAATTCGCTCCAGAAAAATCGAATTCCATCGCTGAAAAGCGCGTAACCCAACTACCTGGCGCCACCACGGGCACGACGATCACCCTTTCTAGTATTCGACCGGAACAGCGTGGACATCTCCGCCAACTGACTTTTCTAAAGGACCTTGCTCTGCATTTTTTTCCTCAATATCTGGCCGGCACTCTGCCGCAAGTCGACATCACCTATAAGGACAACACGGATAGTCTAAACGATTTTATCAGCACCCAGGTCGAGGAACCTTTTGAGGAAGTTCTCGACGTCAATTTCGGCGAGAAGGTGGAGCAAATCAAGGTCACCCACCTGTACGTCAACTCATCTATATCGACCGGCCTGCGAAACTCCTATCTCCTAACAGCTCACGGCCGGCTGGTAGGTGAGCCAATATCAATTGAACGGAAGTATGCGCTGAAGCAACTTCCGGATGGAAAGGCTTACGTCGCCGTTGTCAGTAGTGATTTCCTGGACCAGCAAGTCGACCAGGAACGGCTTGGATTCAAAATTACTGCGGAGCAGTACGAGGTGCTAGAGGTGAATATCTTGGGCGCCGCCGAACAATTCTTGAAGGATCACATTGGCAAGGTTCGTGGCGAACAGAAAAAAACCATACAAAATCTCATTCAGGAGCATCCGCAGCTTGCCACCCAGATTACGAACGTTGACGAATACGTTGAAGGCCTTTTCCCCGGAATGGACGACGAACAGATAGGACAAAATCTTTTTGTCCTGCTCTACCGAGAAGAGAAGGAACTTAGGAAACGCATTGAGGAATTCGATCAACTCGTAGACCTTAATCCGGAAGCGGTTGCGCAGGCGCACGCCACTCTAGAGGAAGTCTCAAATCAGCAAAAACATCGCCTTGCCGAGCTGGTGGTTAAGAGGCATCAGGTGCTGCAGATAGCCGAAAATTGAACAGCTCCGAAGCTAGAGGTAAGTTCGACGACCATTTCGCGAAGCCGGCACCAGCAAGAAGCGTGATCCGCTTTGGTTCGCTATCCACGAAGCTACTTTCAAATGAGAAAGATTGCTCTATAGGAAAAAGCTCTGTCCGTTTCGCATTAGAAGCAGACCAAGCACCCCACCCCCCTTACGCCACCAGAATACTCACCCCGCTCGTGCGCCGCGCCTGCAGATCCCCGTGCGCGCGCGCCGCGTCCGCCAGCGGATAGGTCTTCGGCTCCGGCACTTTGAGAATGCCGCACTCGATCGCGCCGAAGAGATCCGCCGCGCGGCGTAGCATCTCGGTGCGGTCCCTGGTGTGGGTGAGGAAGGCGGGGCTGGTGACGTAGAGGGAGCCCAGCCGGTTGAGCTCGAAGACGTCGAGGGGCGGCACGGCGCCGGACGCGGTGCCGAAGGAGGCGAGGATGCCGCGCGGCGCGAGGCAGCGGAGCGAGCGCTCGAAGGTGTCCTTGCCGACGCTGTCGTAGACCACGGGCACGCCCTTGCCGCCGGTCAGGCGCCGCGTCGCCTCGACGAAATCCTCCGTCGCGTAGTTGATCGACCGCCTCGCAGCCGTTGGCGCGGGCGATCTCGGCCTTCTCCGCGCTGCTGACGGTGCCGATGACGCGGGCGCCCAGGTGGCTCGCCCACTGGCAGAGCAGCACGCCGACGCCGCCCGCCGCCGCATGGACGAGGATCCAGTCGCCGGGCTTCACCTCGTAGGTCGTGAAGATGAGGTAGTGGGCGGTGACGCCCTTGGTGAAGACCGCCGCCGCGATCGCCTCGGAGATGCCCTCCGGCAGCGGCACCAGCCGGTCCGCCGTCATCAGGCGCAGATCCGCATAGGCGCCGATCGGCCCCGATGAATAGACCACGCGGTCGCCGCGCTTCACCTCGTGCACGCCGTTCCCCACCGCCTCGACGATCCCCGCGCCCTCCATGCCGATGGGCGAGGGATAACTCGGCAGCGGATAGCGGCCGGTGCGGTGCTGGATGTCGATGAAGTTGAGGCCGACAGCGGTCTGCCGGATCATCGCCTCGCCCGGCCCCGGCTGCGCCACCTCGTACTCCTCATAGCGCAGGACCTCGGGTCCTCCGACCTCCGTCATCACCACCCGACGCGCGCGCATGCTCTGTTCTCTCCGCTTGTTGCCGGCGGCGGGAATGCTAGCGGCGATGGGGAGGGGGCACAATGCGGGCAGCGGATGGGATGAGCAGGGTGCGTCCTTCAACTCGCGTGCTTCGCACGCGGCTCAGGATGAGGGGCGGTTGTTCGTGCCACCAAGAAAATCGCCTCATCCTGAGCCGTCTGCGGAGCGGACGAGTCGAAGGACGCACAACCGCACTGCAGCTGCCGCTTGCGGCCCCTTCGCCCCAGCTTGTAGCCTGCTCTCAACAAATCGGGAGGAGATGCACATGGCCGGCGCGGCGAAGCTCGAGGTGCTCCTGGACGGGCTCACGTTTCCCGAGGGGCCGCGCTGGCGCGACGGCGTGCTCTGGTTCTCGGACTTCTACACGTTCCGCGTGATGACCGTGGATCTCGAGGGCAACGCGCGCACCGTCGTCGAGGTGCCGAAGCGGCCCTCCGGCCTCGGCTGGACGCCCGACGGCACGCTGCTGGTGGTCTCCATGCTGGATCACCGGCTGATGCGCCTGGAGGGCGGCATGCTCCGCGAGTTCGCCGATCTCTCCGAGCCTCGCGACCGGCCCCTGCAATGACATGGTGGTGGACGCCGTGGGCCGCGCCTATGTCGGCAACTTCGGCTACGACCGCCACAACGGCGCGCCGGAGCGGCTCACCTGCATCGCCCGCGTCGATCCCGACGGGCGCATCACCAATGTCGCCGACGATCTCTTCTTCCCGAACGGCATGGTGATCACGCCGGACGGCAAGCGCCTGGTGGTGGGGGAGACGCGGGCGAAGCGGCTCACGGCCTTCGACATCGCCGAGGGCGGCGCGCTCCGCAACCGCCGGGTCTTCGCGCAGTTCGACGACTGCCTCCCCGACGGCATCTGCCTCGACGCCGAGGGTGCGATCTGGGTCGCCGACGCCGGCGGCAAGCGCGTCATCCGCGTGCTCGACGGCGGCCGCATCGCCGAGACGATCTCCACCGGCAGCCAGGGCTGCTACGCCTGCATGCTCGGCGGCGCCGACCGCCGCACGCTCTTCCTCTGCACCAGCTCCGGCAGCGGCCCGCAGATGGCGGAGAAGCGCGACGGCCGCATCGAATTCACCCGCGTCGAGGTCCCCGGCGTGGGATTGCCGTAGATCGAGGACGGAGGAGGCCGAGGCATGACCGGAAAGCAGCACCGCTATCAGGTCCACGTGACCTGGACCGGCAATGAGGGCACCGGCACCGCCTCCTACCGGGGCTACAGCCGCGCCCACGAGATCGGCGCCGAGGGCAAGCCCACCATTCCGGGATCCTCGGATCCGGCGTTTCGCGGCGATCCCGCGCGCTGGAATCCCGAGGAGATGCTGGTGGCGTCGCTCTCCACCTGCCATCAGCTCTGGTATCTCCATCTCTGCGCGACCGCCAAGATCGTCGTGACCGCCTATGAGGATCGGGCGGAAGGCGTGATGGCGGAGGAAGCGAACGGCGCCGGCCAGTTCGTCAGCGTGGTGCTGCGTCCGCACGTCACCCTGGCGCCGGGCTCCGACGGCGCCAAGGCGAAGGCGTTGCATCACGACGCGAGCGAGATGTGCTTCATCGCGCGCTCGATGAATTTTCCCGTGACCCACGAGCCCACCATCACCATCGCAGCCACCTGAGGTCCGAGCATGAGCGACAGCCGAAAATTCCCCGACGACGCCGGCCTCGCCGGCAAGGTCGCGATCGTCACCGGCGGCGGCGCGAAGGGCGACGGCATCGGCAACGGCCGCGCGGCGGCGATCCTGCTGGCGCGGGCGGGGACGCGGGTGCTGGTGGTGGATCGCGAGCGCGAGCTCGCCGAGCGGACGGTTGAGATGATCGCGGAGGCGGGCGGCACCGCGGCGGCCTTCGCCGCCGACGTCACCGACGAGGCGCAGTGCGCCGCCATGGTCGGCGAGGCGGTCCAGCGCTTCGGCCGTCTCGACTATCTCGACAACAACGTCGGCATCAGCGGCAACGGCACCATCCTCGATGCCAAGCCCGAGCTCTGGCGCCGGGTCATGCAGGTGAACGTCGAGGCGATGTACCTGGCGGCGCGCCACGCGATCCCCGCCATGATCCGCACGGCCAAGGGCGGCGCCATCGTCAACGTCTCCTCGATCTCGGCGCTCCGGCCGCGCGGACTCACGCCCTATTCGGTCTCCAAGGGCGCGGTCATCGCGCTGACCGCGCGCGATGGCGGTCGATCACGGCAAGGACGGCATCCGCGTCAACTGCGTGGCGCCGGGCCCGGTCTATACGCCGATGGTCTATGGATCGGGCATGAGCGAGGAATACCGCGAGCGCCGCCGGCGCGCCTCGGTGCTGGGGATCGAGGGCACCGGCTGGGACATCGGCAACGCGATCCGCTTCCTGCTCTCCGATCACGCCCGCTACATCACCGGCCACACCCTGGTCGTGGACGGCGGCGCCACCATGGTGGGCCCGGCGCGGGAAAGCCGCGAGGGCTGAAGGTTTATTGTCGCTTGCGCTGCCGCGCGTCCGGCAGCGGCTCCGGCCGCAGCATGGTGCGGAGCTCCGGCCTCTCCTGGCGGAGGCGCTGGTAGGCGCGTCTCGCCGAGGGCGTCGATGAGGCAGCGGCCCATGATGTCGGACTTGGCGTATTCCGTGCAAAGAAGCGCGAAGACGCGGTTCTCGCTCCAGATCGCCTCGGATCCCGCGGGATGAGTCTCGGATGCCACCGCCTCGACGCCGTCGCGGATGAGGACGGCGAGGCGGCGGCCGGCGAGCCGCTCCTCGGCGCTGGCGCCGCAGAGGGTGAGGTCGTAGCTGAAGGGCACCTTGAGTTTCGTGGCGCCATAGATCGCGACCTGCAGCTCGACGCCGCGCTGGTGCGCCGCCTCGAGGGCCGGCGCGAGGCGCTCGATCTCCGCGTCCCAGAGCGCGGCGAAGAGCGTGCGCCCGGCGCGGGCGGTGACGCGCTGCAGCAGGTCGAGGACGTTCTCGGCGCCCGTCACGGTCCAGGTGAGGCCGGGCGCGCCGGCGCGGGGCACCGCCGCGAGCTCGGTCTCGATCTCCGCAAGCGTCGCCTCGGTCCGCTCGCGGAGCCGCGCCGTCAGGTCCCGGTGCGGGACCGCGGCGTAGGTGACGGGCGCCGAGGTGTTGACCAGGACCGCGCCTTTCGCCGCCAGCTTCCTGAGCGTCTCGTAGATCTTCGAGGTCGGCATGGCGGCCGCGCGCGCGATCTCGTAGCCCTTCGCCGGCGCCGCCAGCGCCAGGAGCGCGCGATAGGCCTTCGCCTCGTAGGCGGTGAAGCCCAGCGCCTGCAGCCCCGCCACCAGCCGATCCTCGCCGCCGCGCCGCCCCGCCATGGACCCTCTTGACTCCGTAACTACCTCAGTAGTTACTCTAGCCGAAGCGAAACTTCTCAGGTCAACAAAAGTATCGAGGAGGGCGGATGGTCTCGGACTCCCCGGCGCCGGGCGAGCGCGGCGTCAAGCCGCTGCTGGTCATGCTCGCCGCCTACAATGCCTGGGCCAATGAGCGGCTCTATGCCGCCGCAGCGCACATTGCCGGAAGCGGATTACCGCGCCGACGGCGGCGCCTTCTTCGGCTCGCTGCACGGCACCCTCAACCACATCCTGGTCGGCGACCGCATCTGGCTGCACGTCTTCACCGGCGAGGGCGAGAAGCCGAGCGAGCTCGACGCCATCCTCTACGACGACCTGGAGTCATTGGGCAGGGCGCGGCGCGTCGAGGACGCCCGCATCTCCGCCTATATCGGCGCCCTCGGCGAGGCGGATCTCGCCGGCGTGGCGCGCTACCGCACCGTGCGGAGCCCCGCCGACATCGAGCAGGAGCTGGCGCCGCTGCTGCTGCACTTCTTCAATCACCAGACCCATCACCGCGGCCAGGCCCATGCGCTGCTGACAAGGGTCCGGGGCGAGGCGCCGTCCCTCGACCTCTTCATCTTCCAGCGCCAGACCGGCGCCAGCATCGTCAAGGGGAGCGGCGGCGATTTCACCCGGCCGGAACGCAGACCGACATGACCGCCCGAGACAGGCGCAGCGGCGAGCCCGCCGGCGCCAGGATGACGACCACGCCGCAGGCATGAGCGGCGGCAACCGCGGTGCGCTCGCCGTGGGCCCAGGCCGGCACGCCGCCCCGGGCCAGCGCCGCCCGGCATTTCCCGACGTCGGCAACGGCGAACTCGATGGCGACCGCTTTCGGCCGGTCCGGCGCCCTCACCCCATAGAGCCGCGCCGCTGTCGCCGCCTCCAGGAGATCGACGGCATGACCGCCGAGCTGGAGCCGCAGGCCGCCGTCGATGGCCGTAGTGGCGGCGCCCTGCAGCGCCCGCTCCCAGGATTTCGCGCTTTCCGTCACCTTGGGCACAGCGACCGTGAGCCGGCGGATCGCCGTCGCCGTGTTGGCATGGCTCATCAGCTCCGGCAGCCAGACCGCGTCCCGGGTGAGCTGCGCGCAGGCGAAGACCGAGACGCGCCGGGCACCGATCCCTTCGGCAGCGAGACGATCTCGAAGCGGGCTTCCATCTTGCTGCCGTCGGGCCGGTCCACCGGGCGCGAGAAGCTGACGAGATCGCTGGGGTTGAAGCCTTGCCCGAGCCAGGCGTCCCGCGCCGCCGCCGCGCTTGCCGGCACCACCGCCAGCCCCGCCACTCCCTCGCCCAGCGCCAAGGCATCGCGCCAGCGCAGATTGCGCTCGGTCGGCGTCAGCACCGTCAGCAGCTCGAAATAATCGCGCTGCTAGCATGATGGTGTGATTGGCAGTCCCCATGCTGGCGCTGTGCCGGGCGCGCGGCGAGAGCGTGAACCCCAGCCGCCGATAGGCCGCCGCGGCGCGGTCGAGATCCTTGACGGCGATGACGAGATGGTCGATGCCGGAGATTGCTGAGGTCATGTGCGGTTACCGCCCGGGAACCAGCGTGGAATAAGTGCCGCGGCCGACGGCCACGATCTTGCCGTTGTTGTCGCTGACGTCGATGTCGACGGTGCCGATCGACTTGCCGGCGCGCAGGACCCGCCCCGTGGCCACCAGATCGGTCTTGATCGCCGGCCGCAGATAGTCGATCCGCAGGTTGATGGTGGGAATCGCCTGGCCGAGCTGGGTGATGAGCGCGAAATCGCCGGCGATGTCGATGAGGGAGGCGATGAGCCCGCCGTGCCACTGCTCGGTCCCCGGTCCGCGCTCGAACTCAGGCTTCCAGGGCAGCTTGATGGTGACCGTGCCGGCCGCGCTGTCGTGCGCCAGCAGCTCCATGGCCAAGAATTCCTGGAACCGGCCGTTCGCCAGCAGCGTCCTCAGAACGGTCCCGATGTCGCTCATCACGGCTCCACGATGACCTTGCCGATGACGCCGCGGTCGTCCAGCAGCGCCATGGCATCCCCAGCCTCGGCGATGGAGAAGCGCCGCGGATGCAGTGCCGGCGTCAGCTTGCCGGCCTTGATGAGATCGAGCAGCGCCAGGATGTCCTCCCGCCGCCAGCCGTTGGAGCCGATGATGTTGAGCTCGAAGGTCCAGATGAAGCGGATATCCTCGGCGGGATCATAGCCGGCGGTGGCGCCGCAGGTGAGGAGCCGCCCGTTCCGCTTCAGCACTTTGAGCGACTTCGTCCAGGTGTCGCCGCCGGTGAAGTTGACGACGACGTCGATGCCGCCGGACACCTTGTCGTAGACATGGGCGCGACCGAACAGGCGGCGGCACTCCGCGACCCAGTCCGTGGTGGCGTAGTTGATCCCGATATCGGCGCCCAGATCCTTGAGGCGCGCCAGCTTCTCGTCGCTGGAGGCGCAGGCGATGACGGTGGCGCCGGCGAGCTTCGCCAGCTGCACGCAGCAGGTGCCGACGCCGCCGGAGGCGCCGAGCACCAGCACCTTCTCGCCCGCTTTGATCCCGCCCCGGGACAGCATCATCTTGTGGGCGGTGCCGTAGGCGACCGGGAGCGCCGCCGCCTCCGCATAGCTGACGGCGGGATCGAGCTTGATCAGCATGTAGGCCGGCACCCGCACGAGCTCGGCGAGGCCGCCGTCCATGGTCTCGCCGAGCAGGCCGCCTTTGACGCGCTCGATGGGATCCGCCAGCACGCGGTCGCCCACCTCGAAGCCCCTGACCTCGGACCCCACCGCCACGATGTCGCCGGCGGCATCGTTGCCGACGATGATCGGCAGCGGCACCTTGATGCCGGGCATGCCCTTGCGGGTGAAGACGTCGTGGTAATTGAGGGCGCAGGCCCGCATGCGCAGGATCACGTCGTCGGGTCCAGGCGTGGGGTCCCGATAACTCTGCTCGTAGGTGAGCCGGTCCAGCCCGCCATGTTCGTAGAGCACCATCGCGCGCATTGCAGATTTCCTCTGTGACCTAGGCGGCGCCGGAGGTCGGCCGCTGCTGCCGGGCGAGCCGCTCGGCCTCCTCGGTCAGGCGCCGGCGATCGGGCTTGTTGGTGGCGGCGAGCGGAATGGCGTCGATGAAGGCGACGAAGCGCGGATGCGCATAGGCCGGGCCATTGGCGATGGCGAAGGCCTTGACCGCGGCCTCGTCGATGCCGGCGTCGGGCTGCTTCACCACGAAGGCGAAGGGCAGCGCGCCCTTGATCTCATCGGGCACGGGGACGACGACGGATTGGTGCACGCCCGGCATATGATCGATCAGGCGCTCCACCTCGCCGGGCCAGACGTTCTCGCCGCCGACCACGAACATGTCGTCGGCGCGGCCGACAAAATAGTAGAAGCCATTCTCGCCCCGCCGCATCACGTCGCCGGAACGGTACCAGCCGCCGCGCATGACCTCGGCGGTCTTCTCCGGCAGATTGTTGTAGCCCTCCATGCGCATGGGGCTGCGCATGTAGAGCACGCCCTCGTCGGGCGACGGACCCTCCCGCAGCTCCACCTCCGATCCCGGGATCGGATAACCGGCGGCGACCGGCGGGCGCGGAATTCCCTCGGGATGCGGGCCGAAGGGGCAGGGGCCCGCCTCGGTGGTGCCATAGCTGTTGTTGATGAGCGATTTCGGAAAGATCGCCTGAACCTTGTCCACCAGCGCCTGGGTCAGCGGCGCCGAGCCCATGGTCACGCGCTCGACCGACGAGAAATCGAGGCCGCCGATGAGTTCGCGCTCCCGCGCCACCAGCGCCAGCATGGTCGGCACCGAGGTGAGCCAGGTGATCCGGAAACGCTCGATCGCCCTCGCATAGGTCTGGGCATCGAAGCTCGGCATCAACACGAGGCTGGCGCCGCCCGCCAGCGCCTGCTTCACGCTGATGGTGGCGTTCATGTGGAACATCGGCGCCGCCACGAGATAGCGGTGCTGGGAGATGTCCCCCATCAGCTTGAGCAGGCTTTCGATGGACCATCGCTGGGATTCATGAGAGAGCAGCACGCCCTTCGGCCGCCCGGTCGAGCCGGAGGTATAGAGCATCATGCCGACCTCGCGCCCATCCGGCTCGACGGTCTCGAAGGGGCCGGGGTCTTTGAGCGCGGCATAGCCGTCGGGGCTGTCGAAATCGATGCTGGCAAGATCCGGCGGGCAAAGCGCCGCGCGCTCGCGGTCATGAAAAATCGCTTTCACCGCGGCATCCCGCACGATGTAGTTGACGGTGTCGCGGGAGAGCTTGAACGAGACGGGAACGCTGACGAGGCCGGCGCGCATGGTGCCGAAGTAAGCCGCCAACATCTCGTACCGGTTAAGCGAGAGGATGCCGACGCGATCGCCGCGCTTCAGCCCCATCCTCAGCAAGCCGCGCGCCACCGCATTGCATTCGGCGTCGAGGGCGCGATAGCTGAGCTCGATCGGATGCTCGTAGTCGCTGATATCGATGACGGCGATCTTCTCCGGCGCGACGGACGCGTCGAAGCAGCGGCCCAGGTTCAGAGAGGGTATCGGCATAGCGCGTCCTTCCGCCTCGAATTTGTAGTGACCCCGGATGAGATTGTCATCCGGCTCTCCGACCCTACCCGGAGCAGGGGATTTGCCACCCGCGAATTCTCGCTGGCAGCTACAGGCGGGAGGCGCTCTAATTGATCCGCACTCCCAGGCCGGCGATCGGGTATCGTTGTCCCAGGAGCACTGTTTTGGATGGAGACTGCCGCCATTTGTGATTGGCCGGACAACGCGATCCCGATCTACATCGATGCTGGCGGCGCCGTGGTGGCGCCGCGGCCGCGGGCAATTTTCGGCTGAGTCATAGGCAGAGGGCCGCGATGGCGGTGATGACATCAGCACAGGCGGCGCCCGCCGTGGCACTCTTCGCGATATCGGGGATCCCGCTGGTCCAGCCTGGGGACGATCTGGCTGCCTTCATCATCAAGGCGATGGAGGACGCCGGCCCCCGTCCGGAAAACGGCGACGTCGTGGCGGTGGCGCAGAAAGCGGTCTCGAAGGCGGAGAACCGCTTCGTGGATCTCGCGACGGTAGCTCCCTCGGCCCGCGCCATCGATCTCGCCAAGGAGATCGACAAGGATCCGCGGCTGGTCGAGGTGATCCTCTCGGAGTCCCGCCGCGTCGTTCGTCACCGCCCGGGCCTCATCGTGGTGGAGCATCGCGAGGGGTTCGTCATGGCGAATGCGGGCGTCGACCACTCGAACGTCGCCGAGCCCGACGGGCGTGAGCTGGTGCTGCTGCTGCCGGCGCATCCCGACGCCAGCGCCGACGCGCTGCGGGCACGGCTGGAAGCGCACTTCCGCTGCCGGCTCGCCGTGATCATCAACGACAGCTTCGGCCGCGCCTGGCGGCGCGGCACCGTCGGCGTCGCATTGGGCGCCTCGGGATTGCCGGCGCTGGTGGACATGCGGGGCATGTCGGATCTCTTCGGGCGCGAGCTGCTGGTGACCGAAGTGGCATTTGCCGACGAGATCGCTGCCGCGGCCTCGCTCCTGATGGGTCAGGCGGCGGAGGGACGGCCCGTGGTGCTGCTGCGCGGCCTCGGCTGGTCGGCGCCGACGACGCCGGCGCGCACGCTGGTGCGGCCGGCCGAGCAGGACATGTTCCGATGAGCGCGGCTCGCGGAGCTTCGCTCGAGGGCAAGGTACTCGCTCTCTCTGGCGGGATCGGCGGCGCCAAGCTGGCGCTCGGCCTCGACCGCGTCCTGCCGCCGGGCAAGCTCATCGTCGTCGCCAATACCGGCGATGATTTCGAGCATCTGGGATTCAGCATCTCGCCCGATCTCGACACGCTCATGTATACGCTGGCAGGCGTCAACAACGAGGAGCTCGGCTGGGGCCGGCGCGGCGAGACCTGGACTTTCATGGCGGCGACTGGAGCGGCTCGGCGGCGAGACCTGGTTCCGTCTCGGCGACGGCGATCTCGCAACTCACGTGGAGCGCACGCGCCGACTGCGGGAGGGCGCTTCGCTCTCTGAGGTGACCGGCGAGCTCTGCCGTCATCTCGGGATCGCGGCCCGCTTGCTGCCGATGACCGACGGCCGCGTGCGCACGCGCCTCAGGACGGACAAGGGCTGGCTCGACTTTCAGGACTACTTCGTGCGCCAGCGCTGCGAGCCCGCAGTACGCGAGGTCGTCTTCGACGGCATCGACCACGCCGTGCCGCACCCCGATTTCGTGGCGGCGCTCGATGATCCCGATCTGCGCGCCGTGCTGCTCTGCCCCTCCAATCCCTTTATCAGCATCGAGCCCATATTGGATCTTCCTGGCGTGCGCGATGCGATCGCCGCTTGCCCGGCACCGGTGATCGCGGTATCCCCGATCATCGGCGGGCGCGCGGTGAAGGGACCGACGGCGAAGATGATGCGCGAGCTCGGACTTATGCCGACTGCCGCGGCGGTATCGCAGCGATATCGGGGCCTGCTCGACGCGGTCATCATCGACGAGGCTGACGCACGGGACAGCGCCGATCACGGTGTTCCGATTTTTGCCGCGCGGACGCTGATGACGACGATCGAGGACAAGATGACGCTGGCGACGCGGGTGCTCGAAGTGGCGGACGCGATCTCGCAGGCGTCAAGACGCCGCCACGAAGAGGCATCGATGAGTACCGGACTTTGGGCCATTGTTCCCGTGAAGGAGCTGGCGGGAGCGAAGCAGCGTCTTTCCGGGATGTTCCCGCCGCCGTTCCGGCGCGAGCTCGTGTCGATGATGCTGGAGGATGTGCTGGCTGCGCTGACGGGAGTTGCGGGATTGGCTGGGGTGGCCGTGGTGACGGTGGATCCGGTGCTGGAGGATCTGGCGCGCCGCTTCGGCGCACGGGTGCTGGCGGAGGGCGCGCGGAAAGGCCATACCGGCGCGGTCACGGCTGGCATCCGGACGCTCAAGGCGGAGGGCGTCGCGGGCATGCTGACGATCCCCGGCGACGTGCCGGGCGTCAGGGCGGCGGAGATCGACGAGCTGCTCGCGGCCCATGGAAGCGCTCCCGCCTTCACCATCGTGCCGGCCCATGACGGGCGCGGCTCCAATGCAATTGTCGCCTCGCCTCCGGACCTGGTGCCGCTCGCCTTCGGCAATGACAGTTTTCTGCCGCATCTGGCCGCGGCACGACAGCGCGGCATCGAGCCGACCGTGATACGCTTCGAGGGTATCGGCCTCGACATCGACAATCCCGAGGACCTGCTGGCCTTCGCCGGGCGTGGGTGGCCGACCCGGACCATGGAATTTTTGCGGCGCGCGGATGCGCTGCGAGCGCTGGCGAGCTGAAGAGATATCATGACATTGTCCATTACGTACGTTCTGGAACGGGCAAGGGAGCAGCGGCTCTCCGACGGAGAGGCGCTGGCGCTTGCCGAGTGCGCGGATCTACCGGCGCTGCTGCAGGCCGCCGGAGAGCTCCGCGACCGCGGGCACGGGAGCCTCGTCTCCTATTCGCGGAAGGTTTTCATTCCGCTGACCCAGCTCTGCCGCGACAGTTGCCACTACTGCACCTTCGCCCATGCGCCGCGCGACGGCACGCCGGCTTATCTCGACCGCGCCGAGATGCTGGCGATCGCCAAGGCGGGCGCGGCGGCCGGCTGCAAGGAGGCGCTCTTTACGCTCGGCGACAAGCCGGAACTGCGCTACGCCGCGGCGCGAGCCGCTCTCGACCGGCTGGGCCATGCCACCACGCTCGCCTATCTCGTGGAGATGGCCGGCGCTGGTGCTCAAGGAGACCGGGCTGCTGCCGCACATCAATGCCGGCGTCATGAGCAAGGACGACATCCTTGCGCTGCGCTCGGTCTCGGCCTCGCAGGGCATCATGCTGGAGACGTCGTCCGATCGGCTCTCCGAGCGCGGCGGCCCGCATTTCGGCTCGCCGGACAAGGTGCCGGCGGTGCGGCTCGCGACCATCGCGGCCGCCGGCGAGGCCGCGGGTTCCCTTCACCTCCGGCATTCTGATCGGCATCGGCGAGACGCGGGTCGAGCGGATCGAGGCGCTGCTGGCGCTCCGCGATCTGCATGAGCGCTACGGCCACCTGCAGGAGATCATCATCCAGAACTTCCGCGCCAAGCCGGACACGCGGATGGCGGCGGCGGTCGGAGCCGGCGCTCGAGGATCATCTCTGGACCATCGCCGTCGCGCGCATCTGATTCTGGGCCCCGAGATGAACATCCAGGCGCCGCCCAATCTGAGCCCCGGCGCGCTGCCGGCGCTGGTGGCGGCGGGCATCAACGACTGGGGCGGCGTCTCGCCGGTGACGCCGGATCACGTCAATCCGGAGGCGCCGTGGCCGGAGATCGACGGCTCGCGCGCGAGACGGCGGTGGCGGGGAAGCTGCTGGTCGAGCGGCTGGCGATCTATCCCGCTTACGCCAACGATCCGCAGCGCTGGCTTGATCCCGCGCTCAAGGGGCCGGTGCTGCGCCTCTCCGATGCCGAGGGCTATGGCCGGCCCGATGCCTGGATCTCCGGCGCCGGAACGCCGCCACCGCCGACGGTCACGATCGACGATGCGCGGAGATTCAGCGATCCCCGGCATTCTCGATCGTGCGGTCGCCGGCGCGGAGCCTCGCGGAGACGGAAATCGAGCGCCTCTTCGCCGCCCGCGGCGCGGACGCGGATCCGTCTTCCGGGCGGCGGACGATCTCCGGGCCGAGGGTCTCGGGCGACGACGTCGGCTACGTCGTCAACCGCAACATCAACTACACCAACATCTGCTATTTCCGCTGCAAGTTCTGCGCCTTCTCCAAGGGAAAGCTGAGCGAGAACCTGCGCGGCCGGCCCTACGATCTCGATCCCGACGAGATCTGGCGGCGCTCGCCGCGAGGCCTGGGAGCGCGGCGCCACCGAGGTCTGCCTGCAGGGCGGCATCCATCCGGAATATACCGGCGAGACCTATCTCGCAGTCTGCCGCGCGGTGAAGGATGCCTCGCCCGGCCTCCACGTGCATGCGTTCTCGCCGCTGGAAGTCTGGCAGGGCGCGGCGACGCTCGGCCTGCCGCTGGTGGAATTCCTGCGCCGCCTCAAGGACGCCGGCCTCGGCTCGCTGCCCGGCACCGCCGCCGAGATTCTCGATGACGAGGTGCGCGCGATCATCTGCCCGGACAAGATCACGACGGCGCAGTGGCTGGAGGTGATGGAGGCCGCGCATGGCGTCGGGCTGCGCAGCACCGCCACCATCATGTTCGGCCATGTCGACCGCTATGCCCATTGGGCGCGCCACCTGCTGCGGATCCGGCGGCTGCAGGCGAAGACCGGCGGCTTCACCGAGTTCGTGCCGCTGCCCTTCGTGCCCATGGAGACGCCGATCTTCCTGCGCGCCGCGTCGCGCAGCGGCCCCACCTTCCGCGAGGCGGTGCTGATGCACGCGGTGGCGCGCCTCGCGCTCCATCCGCTGATCCCCAACATCCAGACCTCCTGGGTGAAGATGGGGCCGGAGGGCGTGAAGGCCTGCCTCGCCGCCGGCGCCAACGATCTCGGCGGCACGCTCATGAACGAGACCATCACTCGCGCGGCCGGCGCCGTCCACGGCCAGGAGATGTCGCCGCCGGAAATGACCGCGCTCATCACCTCGCTCGGCCGCCGGCCGCGCCAGCGCACCACGCTCTATCGCGAGCCGCCGCCCGAGCGCGTCGAGGCCTCGTTCCATGCCGCGCCCCTGGCCGAGCCCGTCAACACGCCCGCGCGAAAATACGAGCGGCGAGAACAGAGCGCGGCGGGCGCCGACTGAAATCTTGATCTGATGGAGCCGCGCGCTTTATGGCGCGGGAAGGCTCGCGAGGCGCAGCTGCGCGCCGATCGTCTCGAGAATGAGCGCGTGGGCGCGATCGACGATCGCCTCCATCGACGGCGTTCTCGCGTACATGGCCATCGCTTGCGCCAGGATCTCCTGCCGGGTCGGCAGTTGGGGCAGATGCAGGCCGGCGAGCACGTCGGCGGTGCGGAGCTGCGTCGCGGTCAGCTGCTCCTGCAGCGCCGCGAGACGTCCGCTGCCGAGCGCCGAGGTGATGACGGCGGCGATGCGGTCAGTGTTGAAGGTGGCGGCGAGCTGCCGCGCGGCGCGGTCGATGACGCGGGAGCCCAGGCGCTGCTCGTTGCGCAGCACGGCTTCCGACGGCGCCATCAGGTCGCGCACCACCCGCAGCCACGACAATCCCTTCAGGATGTAGAACGTCGGGTCATACTCCCACCAGCGGAAGCCCTGGCGCACGCTGCTCTGGCAGGCGTGATGGTTGTTATGCCAGCCCTCTCCCATGGTGAAGAGGGCGAGGAGCCAGTTGTTGCGGGAATCGTCGCCGGTGACATAGCGCCGGCGCCCGCGCACATGCGCCAGCGAGTTGATGCAGAACGTGCCGTGGTAGACGAGCACGGTGCTCCAGAAGAACCCGACCACCAGGCCCGACCAGCCGCCGATCAGCCAGCACAGCACCGCGAGCGCCACCGCCGGCGCCTGCTCGAAGCGGTGCAGCCACATCAGCTCGGGATAACGGGCGAAATCGGCGATCTTCGCGAGATCGGTGGTGTCGTGCCGGCGGGAGAAGATCCAACCGAGGTGGCTGTAGAGGAACCCGGTGTGGCGCGGCGAGTGGACGTCGTTCTCGGTGTCGGAATAAAGGTGATGATGGCGGTGGTTGGCGGCCCACCACAGCACGCTCTTCTGAGTCGTGCTCTGGCACAGCACGGCGAGGACGAACTGGAACGCTCGGCTGGTGGAATAGGCGCGATGGGAGAAGTAGCGGTGGTAGCCGGCGCCGATGGCGAAAATGCGCAGCCAATAGAGCGCGATGCAGATCATCAGGGCTTGCCACGTGATGCCGGTCCAGATCGCGGCAAAGCAGGCGAGGTGCACCATCACGAACGGGATGGCGGAGGGATAGATGATGTCGTCGTGCGGGCGGCGGCTGGTGGTAGCGTGATCTGAGTTGTCGATCGGCATGAATGCGTTCTCTAAGGGCGACCGGTGGCGGGATGTCGGTGGATCAGCCGGCTCTTGTAGCCATCGAGTGGCGCGTCCCGCAAGACGACCGGCATTGCAGCCAAGGATTTTGACGGAAGTTAGTTAATGAGTTGCGCTTGCCGCGAGAAAACAGCGCCGCCCGCCGACTCTCGATGTCGTGAATATGGCGATCGCCCGAAGGTTCCGCAATAGCTGGAGTGCGCGAGTACCCGGGCAGGCCGCGTGGGATCGATCGCGCTTTCCGCGCGCAATCGGCATCCATGGCGCAGGCGGCCGACGGCTGCCCGGCGCCCCCCGATCGACGGTCCGCCCGGACGCAGCGATGTCAGCGACCGCCGCTCGCCAACGCCGGGCGGTGGGTCCGCCAGGATGTCGCCTTCTCATAGGCTTGGCCGGCGCGAAACACAGTCGTCTCGTCGAACGGCCTGCCGACCAGCTGCATCGCGACCGGCAGCCCGCCGGCGCCGAAGCCGGTGCAGACGGACATGGCGGGATATCCCGTCACGTTGAAGGCCATGGTGAAGCTGGGTCTCTCCAGGTTCGCCCATTTCGGCACCGCGTCGATCCGCGGCGCCTCCGCCGGCTGCGTCGCGGTGACGAGGAGATCGAGATCGCCGAAGGCCGCCGCCATCTCCGCGCAGAGCTCGCGCCGCCGACGCACCGCCTGCATGTGATCGGCGGCGCTGAGGAGAGCGCCCATGACCATGCGGTCGCGCAGCAGCTCGCCATAGGAGTTGAAGCTCGACTTCATCCATTGCTCGTGCACGGCATAGGCCTCGGTGACCATGATGAGGAAGCCGCATGCCTGGTAGTCCATCAGCGGCGACAGTGTGATCTCCCGCACCTCGGCGCCGAGCTTGACGAAAGTATCAAGAGCGGCCTCGATGCCGCGCCGAACGCCCTCGCTCACCGGGGCATCGGTCTCGTGGAAATGCCGGGGCACGCCGATGCGAAGCCCCTTCACGCCGTTGTCGATGCCGGCGCGGAAATCCGGCACCGGCCGGTGGGCGCTCGCGGGGTCCGCCGGATCGTGGCCGGCCATCACCTGCAGCAGGATCGCGCAATCCTCCACCGTCCAGGCCAAGGGCCCGGCATGGTCGAGAGAGAAGGCGAGGGGCAGAATCCCGACGCGGCTCACCAGCCCATAGGTGGGCTTGATGCCGGCGATGCCGCAGAGCGCCGCCGGTCCGCGGATCGATCCGCCGGTGTCGGAGCCGGTCCCGCCCAAGATCAGCCCGGCCGCCACCGCGGCGCCGGTACCGCTCGACGATCCCGCGGTGAAATGCTCGGGGTTCCAGGGATTGCGCGCCGGCGGCCAGGGCAGGTCGAAAGAAGGACCGCCGAAGGCGAACTCGTGGGTGGCGAGCTTGCCCATGAGAACGGTACCAGCCTCGGCCAGCAGGCGTACCGAGGTGGCGTCGGCCTCGGGCACGTTGTGCTGCAGCAGCTTGGAGTGCGCCGTGGTTGGGATTCCCCTGGTGTTGTAGATATCCTTGTGGCCGATGGGGATCCCGTCCAAGGGTCCCTTCGGTCCGGTCTTCATGATCCGCGCTTCCGCCGCCCGCGCATCGGCAAGCGCGCGCTCCGGGGTCGGCAGAATGAAGCTGTGCAGCGTGCCGTCGAGCTTCTCGATCCGGTCGAGGCAGTGGCGGGTGATTTCGACGGGCGAGAGCTGTCGTGCCGCGATCAGCCGTGCCGCTTCGGCGATGGTAGGGAACGGCGTCATTTCGGCGTCTCCGGCGTGAAGATGACGGCGGGCTCGGCCTCGCGGCCGCGCGGAGCGCGCATGCGCTCGGCCATCGCCTCGACATAGGCGTAGCCCTGATAGATCACCGCCTTCTGCTGCGCGGTGAGGTCGAGCCCGGCGCGCCGCACGAGGGCGTCGAAATCGGTTTCGCTGATCTTCGGCTTCATTGCGTCTCCCCGCGTGGATCCCAGCCGTCCGCCAGCATGCGGCAAGGCCGGCCACGCCGCAAATGCCATGCCAGCGAAACGCAGCAATCCGCCGCAATCAGCACGCGAGCCGGCAATTCTGCTGGCAACCTCGCATGGTCACAGTTTCGCATTCGACGCGGACCCCGCCGCGGTATTACCCTCGGCGGCAATGGGGCCGGGCGCCGGTCCTATCCTGGGGAGGACCTTCGATGCCGTATGATCTCCTGATCAAGAACGGGACTGTCGTCGACGGCACGGCATCGCCGGCTCGCCATGCGGACGTTGCGATTGCGGGCGGAAAGATCGCCGAGATCGGCAAGATCACCGAGGGTGCCCGCAAGACCATCGACGCCGACGGTTGCGTGGTGGCGCCGGGCTTCATCGATCCGCATACCCACTACGACGCGCAGATCTGCTGGGATGGGGCGGTGACGCCGTCCTCCTGGCATGGCGTCACCAGCGTGGTGATGGGAAACTGCGGCGTCGGCATCGCGCCCTGCCGCGAGGCGGCGCGCGAGATCGCCATGCGCGACCTCGTGAACGTCGAGGGCATTCCCTTCGACGTCCTCAACGACGGCATCACCTGGGACTGGGAGACCTTCCCGGAATTTCTGGATGCCGCCGAGCGGCGGCGGCCGTCGCTCAATCTGGGCTTTCTGGCGCCGCTGACGCCCTTCCGCCACTACGTCATGGGCGAGGCGTCGATGGAGCGGGCGGCGACGCCGGAGGAAACCGCGAAAATCAAATCGCTCCTCGCCGAGGCGATGGATGCCGGCGCCTTCGGCTTCTCCTCGACGACCCTGAACCAGCATGTCGGCTTCGAGGGCCGTCCGCTCGCCTGCCGCAATGCCAGCCGCGAGGAGCTCAAAGCCTATGCCAATGTGCTCAAGGAGAAGAACAAGGGCGCCATCGAGATCGCGCTCACGCGGCAGGTCGGCGTGCTCGACGACGAGGGCTACGAGCTGCTCGAATTCCTGCTCGCCGAGAGCGGCCGCCCCGTGACCTTCATTGCCCTCTTCGACCGCGACGATATTCCCGAGGCGGTGCGCGACACCCTGCGCCGGATAGCGCCGCTGATCGCCGCGCGGTGCCCGGCCGCAGACCTCGCCGCTGCCGCTGACGCGCGAGATCAGCATGCGCAACCCCTTCGCTTTCGGCGCGTTCCCGAGCTGGAAGCGGGTCTTCGCCGACAAGTCGAAGCCGGCGCAGGCGGCGGTCTATCGCGATCCCGCGTTCCGCAACGCCTTCCGCGAGGAGCTGAAGCGGCCGCAGGGTTTCGGCAACTGGGCGCGCATCACCGTGCACGAGGTGCATCAGCCGGCGCTGAAGCCGTTCGAGGGACACTCGATCGCCGAGGCCGCGAAGGCACGCGGCACCGACGGCGTCGATGCGTTCCTCGATCTCACGCTGGACGACGATCTCGAGATCGAGCTCACCATGTCGTCGTACAACACGCGGGTCGATCGCATGACGGAGATCCTGAACGACCCCAGCGTGCTGATCGCGCTCGGCGACGGCGGCGCGCATCTCGACATGCTCTGCGACGCGGGCTATCCGACATATCTGCTCGGCACCTGGGTCCGCGAGCGCCAGGCGATGACCCTGGAGCAGGGCGTGCGACGTCTCACGTCGGATCCCGCGGATCTCTTCGGCATCCGCGGCCGCGGCCGTCTCAAAGCCGGCTATGCCGCCGACGTCGCGATCTTCGATCCCGCGACGATCGGTTCTTCCAATCGCGGCGAGCGGCGCTACGATCTGCCCGGCGGCGGCAAGCGCATGGTGATGCCGTCCCGCGGCGTCGAGTACACCATCGTCAACGGTCAGATCACCTATGCCGAGGGCGCGCTCACCGGTACCGCCGCCGGTCACGTACTGCGTTCCTGAGGCAGGGAGAGATGGAACAGCGGGTTCTCGGCCGCACCGGCGCCAGCCTTTCCGTTCTCGGCTTCGGCTGTGGCGCCGTGGGCGGCCTCATGGTGCGTGGCGCACCCGCCGATCAGGAGCGGGCGGTGGCGCGGGCGCTGGAACTCGGCATCAACTACTTCGACACCGCGGCGGCCTATGGCGACGGCGCCTCGGAAACCAATCTGGGCCGCGTGCTCGCCAAGCTGCGGCCGGAGATCTTTCTAAGCACCAAATTCACGGTGCGGCCGGAGGATCGCGGCCACATCGGCGAGGCGGTGGCGGCGTCTCTCGAGCGCAGCCTCGGGCGCCTCGGGCGCGAGCAGGTGGATCTCCTGCAGCTGCACAACCGGATCGCCAGTCGGCGGCAATGATCGCCCGCTCGATCCCGCGACGGTGCTCGACGAGGTGGTCCCCGCCCTCGATCGGCTGCGGCGGCAGGGTAAGATCCGCTTCTTCGGCATCACGGCGCTGGGCGACACACCGGCGCTGCAGCGGGTTGTCGAAGCGCGGGCCTTCGATACCGCGCAGGTCTGCTACAATCTCCTCAATCCCAGCGCCGCCTGTGCGGTGCCGCCGGGATTCCCCGCGCAGGATTTCCGCAGCCTGCTGAACCTCGCTCACACGGCCGGGATGGGAACCATCGGCATCCGCGTACTCGCCGGCGGCGCGCTGAGTGGCGTCGAGACGCGTCACCCCATTGCCATGGCTTCCGTGGCGCCGATCGCCTCCGGGCCGGACTATCGCGCCGACGTGGCGCGGGCACGGCGCTTCGAGGCGCTGGTAGCGGCCCATTATGTCGGCAGCACCGTGGAAGTGGCGCTCCGCTTCGCGATCTCGAACCCGGCCATGACGACGGTGCTGATCGGCACCTCTACTTTGCAGGAGCTGGAAATCGCCGCTGCCGCCATCGAGAAGGGGCCGCTTCCAGCTGCCGCGCTCGATCGTCTCGACGGGATCTGGCGCCATATCGCGCTGGAAAGTGCCTGAGCGCGGCGGCAACATCGGGTTGAAAAGAAGGACCACGGCGTCCGCAGAAGACGCAGGGTCTCATTCGAGCTGCGCAGCGTCGCGGCATCGCGGATTGGACGAACACGAGACGCCTGTATCGGGGGCAGGCTGGTCGGATGCGCAGGGGCAGAGTTGGAACCTGGACGGCGCTGTGCTGCGCCATCCTATTTGTCGCGTCGCCTGGCGCTGCGCGCGCCTTCGTCTGCGTCGCGCCGACGGCGTGGCTGGAGACCGGCCTGGTGCACGAATTCTATCCGCTCGGAAACGGCGGCGTCGTGGTCGGCGCGGATCAGGGCGCGTTCCGCCTCGACGTCATCAACAACCAGCCGAAGCGGATCGCCGGTCCTTCCACCGGCGCCGTCTTCGAGATGCAGGTTCTGCAGAGCGGCGGCGCACTGATCCGTGCGGAGCGCGGCATCTTCGCCATCGATGCGGGCGCACGACGGGCGGATCCGGTGCGCGGTCCGCCCACCGGCGCGCTGCAGGCCGTGGAGGCGCTCGACGGTGGCGCGCTGATCGTGGCGGAGAAAGGGCTTTTCTCCGTGGCGGCCGGGATGAGCGGGCTCGATCCCGTGAATGTCTCCGGCGTCGCCGGCCCCTATGCGGTTCACGCGCTCCGCGAGGGCGCGGCCCTGGTGGCGGCACAGCAAGAGGTATTCCGGTTGGGCGCGGCGGACGCCGGATTGAAGCGCCTTGACGGTCCCAGTCCCGGCGCGGTGCAGGAATTCTATCGCCTGAAGGATGGCGGCGTGCTGCTGCTGACGACGCGCGGTCTGTTCTATACCGACGCCGACGGAGCCAGGCTCAATTCGGCGACGCCGCCCGAGCTCGGGACCGTGCGGGAGATCGTGCCGCTCGACGGCGGCGGGGCGCTGATCCGGACCGACCAGATCCTGTTTCAGATCACCAACGCGACCGACGGGCTCCGGCAATTGCGCACCGGGCTCGAGCGGCCCTTGGATCCGGATTCCTGGAGCCCAGGATGGATCCATGCGCTGGCGAGCGGCGCGTTGTTGCCGCGCGGCTTCGCCGTGATCGGTACGGACGCCGGTGCCTTCGTCGTCGACCTCGACGCGAACACGCTGACATCAGTGGCGGCCGACATGACCGGCGGGGTCTCGGCGATCACCGCGCTTCCGGGCGGCATCGCCCTGATCGGCGCCGACCGGGGGCTCTTCCGCCTGCGGATCGCGTCCCGCGAGATGTCGCCGGCGGGCGGTCCGCCGATCGGCGCGGTCGACGAGATTCATGTCCTCAAGGACGGCGGCGCGCTCATCGAGGCGCACAGCGGCTTGTTCCGCCTCGATCCGGCGGGACGGCTGACCGGAGTGACCGGCGCGGACCTTGGCGCCCGCCGCGGCTTCTATGCCCTCGATGGCGGCGGCGCGCTCATCGACGCGGAGCGCGGTCTCTTCTATCTGGAAGCTTCCGGATCCGGACTGAAGGCGGTGGCGGGACCGCGCATCGGTCACATCGACGAGGTCCGCGCCATCGGTGGCGGCGATGCGCTCATCACCGCCGGCGGGCGCCTCTTCCAGTTCGATCGGCAGGCGCGTCGGGTCGCCTATGTCCCGGCGCCCGATCGAAACACCTCGATCCGGCGTTACTTCCCGCTCGGCGACGGAACCGCCCTGATCTCCGATGGCCGCGCCAATACGGGTCTTGCGGTCGCGGACTTTGCCGGCGCCGACGTCCGGCTCGGCAACCTCGCCATGGTCGACAATCGGCGGCCGGGCGCGCCGCCTGCCGAGGGGCGCTGGACGCTCGAGCATCGCTGCGCCGCGGTGGCGGCGAAGCTTGGCCTCGTCGTGCTGGCACAGCGGGTCGATGGCGTGCAGACGGCAAGCGTCGGCGGCCGGCCGCCGCCCCTGCGCCTGCGGATCCTCTCGGTCGAGGAGGGCGCAACCATGGCCGCCATTGCCGCCGAAATAGGTTTTCCCGAAAATGGCAAGTGGTCGCTGCAGCTAGTCGCCACCAGCAGTGGCATCGATCAGCCCCTGGGGGCGCCGGTGGTCGTCTCGGCCGAAAACAGTATCTGGAACTGGTTCAAGCCCTAGCCGATCGCCTCCGCCTGCGGCAATTTGCAGCTCGACGGGTCATGGTCCCGCTGCATGCTCGCGTGACCCATAAGGAAGATCATGGACGAGGCTGCCCGCAGCGACGCGCCCGGAGAACGCCGGAGGGAACCCGCCGCCGATACGCTCGGCACCGCGCTCCTGCCGCGGAACATCTTTCGCTTCGTGCTGAACACCAGCGGGCCGCATCAGGTGCTGCTGGTCATCCTGACGGTCACGGTCTTCCTGATCGAGATCGTCCCGCTCGAATTGCAACGTCGCATCGTCAATGACCTCGTCAAGGATCGGGAGTACCGGTCCGTCGTTCTGCTTTGCGCCGCCTACGCGGGAATCGTCCTGACCCATGGCAGCCTGAAGCTGGTCCTCAACGTCTATCGCGGCTGGGTCGGCGAGCGCGCGACGCGCGATCTGCGCCGGCGCGTCCGCGTCCTGCTGGAGCGGGCATCGGGATCCGCCGCGCCGGAGGCACAGGGCGTCGAGGTCTCGATGATCGTGGCGGAAGTCGAGCCGGTCGGCGGCTTCGTCGGCAGTGCCGTGTCCGAGCCGCTCCTGCAGGCGGGTGTGCTGGCCTCCGTGCTCGCCTACATGACCCACCTCGATCCCTGGATGGCGCTTACGGCGTTGGCACTGTTCCTGCCGCAGCTCGTCTTCGTGCCTCTCATGCAGGGCGCCATCATTCGCCGTACCGGGTCGCGCGTTCAGGTTCTGCGCCGTCTCAGCATCAGCATCGTAGCGCCTGACTACAGCGAGCAGCGGCGGGGGCGCACCGATGACGCGCGCATCGACCGCGTGTTCGAGCTCGACATGGGGATCTTCCGTCTCAAGTTCACCATGAACTTCCTGATGAACCTCTGCAACCATCTGCAGGTGGTCGCCGCGCTGCTGCTCGGCGGCTGGTACGTCTATAACGATCAGCTGGAGATCGGCGGCGTGGTCGCCTTCATCTCGGGCGTCGGCCGCCTCAACGATCCCTGGGGCGATCTTGTGAACTACTTCCGCGACGCCAGCGTCACCGTGGTCAAGTTCCACCTGGTGGCGGACGCGGTGAACCAGCTCGCGGAAGGCGAAGCGCCGATCGTGGCCGAGCTCTGAGCGCCCGTTATTGTTCCATGGTCGCGGCGGCCACTGCCGCCCGCTTTGCAGACTACCGCTGCAAATCCCCGAACCCCGTCTCGAGCTGGATTTTGTCGGCGCTTGCCGGAGGATCGAAGGGTGCCGGCGCGGGCTCGCCGGGATGGCGCTCGCGGCCAATGCCCCGGAAATACGCCTCGAGGCCGGAGGGCGTCATGGTCCAGGTCATCTTGAGATCGCGGCTGATCCGGTATTGATGATCTTGTGCTTGAGCCAGGGCGAGGCCACCACGGTGGTACCTGGGACGAAGGGATGCGTCTTGCCGTCCACCTCGATCTTTCCCTCGCCCTCGAAGCAGAAGAGGATCTCCACCTGCCGGTCGTGGCTGTGCTCCTGGATGAAGCATCCCGGCGGGATCACCTGGATCCCCATGGCGATCTCGCCCGGCCCGCCATAGGACGGGCTTGCCTTGACGGTGACGTAGCCATTGGTGGGCTGCGGCCGCCAGAACGAGACGCCTTCCTCGGGCTGGAGAACGGAGGGGAGCGGCGGACCCAGCTGTTCGACACTCATGCGACGCCTATAAATCGGTGTGGTGCGGCGTCCAGCCTATCATCGCTCGATGAAGGGCGCAAAATTTGCGCGACCGCGGCGCCTTGTCGCCTCTCCGCAATAATGTCATCAATCGATTAAATCAGGCGGGACGGAGCGAGGGAGCCATGATCAAGACAGGCGAGACGCATCTGAGGTCGCTGCGCGACAACCGCCGCATCTATCTCTCCGGCCGCGCCATCGAGGACGTCACCACCCATCCCGCCTTCCGCAACGCTGCCGCCACCGTGGGCGAGCTCTACGATTTCCAGGGCTTGCCGGACCAAGTCGAGCGCATGACCTTCGAGACCCCAAGCGGCCGTCGCGCCAACCGCGCCTGGCAGCTGCCGCGCTCCTACGCGGAGCTGGTGCGAGCGCCGCGAGGCGCTCACCGCCTGGTCGGAGCTCCATTGCGGCTTCATGGGCCGCTCGCCGGATCACGTCGCCTCCTGCATCTCCGCCATGGCGATGGGGAAGGATCTCTTCGAGAGCCACGGCCAGGGGCGCGGCACGGCGCTCTGGGACTATTACGAATATGCCCGCGACAACGATCTCTATCTCGCCTACGTCATCATCGATCCCCAGGCCGACCGGTCGAAGTCGACCGGCGAACAGGCGGATGAGTACCTGACCGCGGCGATCTGCGACGAGGATGCCGAGGGCATCACCATCAAGGGCGCGAAGATGCTGGGGACCTCTGCGGTCTTCGCCAACGAGATCCTGGTAGCCTCGCTTCGTCCGATGCGGGATGGCGAGACCAAATACGCCTTCACCGCGGCGATCCCCATCGGCGCGCGCGGCGTCAAGCTGCTGTCGCGGAAATCCTACGAGATGGGCGCTTCGCGCTTCGACTATCCGCTCTCGACGGTCTTCGACGAGAACGATGCCATCGTCTATTTCGACGAGGTGAAGGTGCCCTGGGAGCGCGTCTTCGTGCATCGAAATCCCGCCATGTCCTTCGCCCAGTTCCACGAGACGCCGGCGCACTCCTACCAGAACTACCAGGCCCAGATTCGCCTCGCGGTGAAGCTGCGCTTTCTCATCGGCGTGGCGCGCCGGGTCTGCGAGACCATCGGCACCATCGATTTTCCCCAGGTGCGCGAGAGCCTGGGGACCCTCGCCGCCAAGGCCGGGATGATCGAGGGCGGCGTCCATGCCATGGAGGCGAAGGGGAGCCTCTACGGCCCCTACTTCCTGCCGGACCGCGGCCTCCTCTACAGTGCCACCGTCATGGCGCAACAGCTCTATCCCGAGTTCATCACCGCGATCCGCGATCTCGCCGGCGGCGGCGTCATCATGCTGCCCTCCTCGGTGGAGGATTTCGACAATCCCGAGATCGCCGCCGTCATCGCCAAGACTCAGCTCTCGCCGCGCACCGACCCCAGAGGCCGCGTCAAGCTCTTCAAGCTGGCCTGGGACAGCATCGGGTCGGAATTCGCCTCGCGGCATACGCAGTACGAGATGTTCTATAACGGCGCCCGCCATTTCACGACCGCACACGCCTTCCGCACCTACGACTGGGACGCCGCCACCGGCCTGGTGGACAAGCTGATGGCGGGCTACGATCTACCCGCCAAGCAGGCCGCACGATGAGCGCACCGATCCGCACCCTTCCGGCGGGCCCGATCGAGATCGGCGCGCTGACGGTGCCGCCGGGCGGGCGCGCGCGCACCCAGATCGATCTCGTCGAGCTTGCCGACGGCTCGAAAGTGAATTTACCCGTCGTCGTCATCAACGGCGCCAAACCCGGCCCGCGTCTCTATCTCGGCGCTGCCATCCACGGCGACGAGGTGAACGGCGTCTCGATCCTCTCCGATGCGCTGGCGAAGATCGATCCGGCAAGCCTCGCTGGCAGCATCCTCTGCGTCCCCGTGCAGCATCCGCTCTCCTTCTACGCCGATCACCGGATCCCGCTGTCGCAGTTCATGAAGTCGCCCCTCGATCAGGCGCCGATCGACGCCTGGACCTGCTTCCCCGGCGACGCTGACGGCAATCTCGCGCAGATCGTGGCGGCAGCCCTCTTCCGCCTGATCCGGCAATGTTCCTGCGCCATCGACATCCATACGCCGACCCGCGGCGGCCGCTACGTACCGATCGCCATCGTGCCGAGCCTGCGCTTGGGGGCGCCTGCCGAGCAGGCGCTTTGGCTCGCCGAGCAGTTCGCCACCGGCTACATCATGAAGACCGACCAGGGCATGTATGTGAGCGACGGCATCCTCTGCGTCGAGGCGACGCGTGCCGGCGTTCCCGCCTTCACCTTCGAGGTCGGCGAGGGCGGGCGGCTGGAGGCGTCGATGATCGCCGAGGGCACGCGCTGCGTTCACAACGTGCTGGTGGGCCTCGGCATGATCGCGGGCGAGCGGCGGCTGCCGCCCGCCAATCACGTGATGCGGACCTTCCTTGGGCTCCGCGCCCATCGCGGCGGGCTGCTGCACACCGAGGCGACCCTCGGCGCCCTTGTAAAGAAGGGCGACCTGCTCGCCCGCATCGTCGACATCTTCGGAGACACGGTGGAGACCATCGTCGCGCCGGAGCCCGGCGTCTTCGTGCGCTCCACCACCCTCTCGACGGTCTCCACCGGCGAGCGCGCCGCGACCTTGGGGCTGATTTAGGAATGGCCGATATCCGCGCGCGCTTCGAGGCGGCGGTGCGCGCCGCGATTCCCGACGTTGTAACGCTCTGCGCCGAGCTCGTCCGCGTCCCCAGCGACAATCCGCCGGGCGATACCGGTCCGATCGCCGATCTCATCGAGGCGCGGCTCCGGCCCAGCGCAGAGATCGCCTGCCGCCGAGTCGTGGCAAAGCCGCCGGCGGTCAATCTGCTCGCCAAGCTCGAAGGCGCGCGCGCGGGCCGCCACCTCGTCATCAACGGCCATCTCGATACATTCCCCGTGGGCGACACCAAGGGATGGACGCAGGACCCTCTCGGCGGCGCGGTCGTCGGCAACCGGCTCTATGGCCGTGGTGCCGCGGACATGAAGGCGGGGCTGGCGGTGGCGGTCATGACGCTGTTGCTGCTTGCAAAGCATCGCGACGCGCTTGCCGGCGAGCTCACGCTGGCTCTGGTGGGTGACGAGGAGACCGGCGGCCGCTGGGGCACGCAATATCTCCTCGCCAATGTTCCGGACTCCGTCGGCGATGCCATGCTGAGCGCCGATGCGGGCTCGCCCGACGTGCTGCGCTTTGGCGAGAAGGGCCAGCTCTGGATCGAGGTCGAGGCGTCAGGCAAGAGTCACCACGGCGCCCACGTCCATCTCGGCCGCAACGCCATCGAGGCCTTGCTGCCGGCGTTGGATCGCCTATTGCGGCTTCGCGCCCTCGAGTGCCCGATCCCGGCGGAGATCCGCGCCGCCATTGACGCCGCGTCCAGCCGGTCCGAGGCGGTGTCCGGCGTCGGTGAGACCGCGGCGCTGAAGCAGATCACCGTCAATCTCGGCGTGATCCAGGGCGGCATCAGCGTCAACCTGATCCCGGACAGCGCACGGGCGCGCGCCGACATCCGCTTCCCACCGGGCCTGACGGTGAAGCAGGTGGTGGCGGAGATCGAGCGGCTGATCGGCGGTCTGCCCGACGTGCGGTTCTCGGTGCTCGCCGGCACCGAGCCGAACTGGACCGATCCCGATCATGAGATCATCCGCCGCGCCGCCCTCAACGCCGAGGCGTTTCTCGGCACGGCGCCCGCGCGCAACATGCGCCTGGGCTTCTCGGATTCACGCTTCTATCGCTACAGGGGCATTCCCGCCGTGGTCTATGGACCGGTGCCGCACGGCATGGGCGGCGCCGACGAGCACGTCACCCTCGAGGATCTCGCGGCGGTCTTCTACGTCCACGCCATGACGGCGTTCGACTATCTCGCGGCCGAGGCTTCCTGATCGCGGTAGCGGCGAAAACTCTGCTGCATGAAGGCCTCGATGGCGGGGTCGTTGTCGCCGCGGGGCAGGGGATCGGCGTCCCAGTGTCCGTGGCGATCCTCGCCACGCACCAAGAGAGCGTTGCGCCGGCCGAGCGTCGAGCGCACGTGTGGCGGGATGTAGAAGATGGCGAAGCCGATGCGGGGCCGCGCCGAGGTGTTCGGCAGCGATCCGTGCACGGTGCGCTCCTGATGCAGCGAGAATTCGCCGGGCGCAAGCTCGATGTCGAGCGCCTTCTCCTCGTCGAGGCCGTGGATCGCCTGGCCACGGATCAGGAGATTGTCGGGATGCTTTGTCTCCTCATGGACGAAATCCGCCTGGAGATGGCTTCCGGGCATGATGCGCAGGCAGCCGTTGTCGCGCCGGCTGTCGGTGAGGGCGATCCACGCCGTCACCTCGTCGTGGGGCTCGAGGCCGAAATAGGCGGAGTCCTGGTGCCACGATACGTAGGCGCGATCGCCCGAGGGCTTCGCCCAGACCGTTGAGGTGAAGACGAGGATGTCCGGACCGATCAGGCTCTCGACGGCGTCCAGAATAACGGGATTGCGGGCGATCTGCTCCAGCATGCGGAAGCGCAGATGCGCCTTGAAGCGCAGCAGCCGGGTCAGCGGCGCGCCGGCCTGCGCGGCAAACTCCTGCAGCGCCCGGGCGCGGCCGAGGGCGTCCTCCGCCGTCATGCCAGGCAGCGGATAGACCACGCCGTCGCGGTGAAACCGCGCCAGCTCCTCGGTCCTCAGCGAGCCCATCGCGCCTCCGATCTCGCGCGGGAAGTATAGAGCCGGGCGCTGCGGGTGAAAACCGCTGGCATGCCAATTGCTCGCTTGTTGGTCAGGGCGTGGCGCCGGCGCTGCCAGCGAAGCTGCATTGCCCAGTAGCGAGGCGGCGGCCCGCGGATCTGCTCAACCCGTGCTCAACGAAGGGAGTGAGGGCGATGACGGCAGTCGAGGTGGAGGCGAAGACGGCGCCGGATTTCCACTCGATCCCGATCGTCGACATCTCGGCACTCAGGGGCGGCGACGCGGCGGCGCGAGCGGCGTGCGGGCGGGCGATGGACGCGGCGTGTCGCGACGTCGGCTTCTTCTATGTTCGCGGGCATGGCGTCGACGAGACGGTGCTGTCGGGCGTCTTCGCCGCCGCGCGTGCGTTCTTCGCCCGGCCCGATGCCGAGAAGCTGCAGGTACACATGAAGGCGTCGCCGCATTTCCGCGGGTATTTCCCGCTCGGCGGCGAGATCACCGATCCCGCTCTCGGCGGTGACGTCAAGGAAGGCTTCGACATGGCGCTGGACCTGTCCGCCGATGATCCCGACGTCCGCGCCGGCAAGCCGCTGCACGGGCCCAATCAATGGCCGGCGGGCGCCGACGGGTTCCGCGAGGCGCTCACGGGCTATTACGAGGCGCTCTGCGGCCTCGGCCGGATGATCTCGCGCGGCATGGCGCTGGGGCTGCGGCTGCCGGAGAATTTCTTCGCCGGCAATCTTGACCGCCCCACGGCGATCCTGCGCATCCTCCATTATCCGCCGCAGGATGCGCCGATCGGCCCGCCCGGCTGCGGCGCGCACTCTGACTACGGATACCTCACCATCCTCGCCCAGGATGACGTCGGCGGTTTGCAGGTGCAGAACCGCGCCGGCGACTGGATCGACGCGCCGCCCATTCCCGGCACCTTCGTGTGCAATCTCGGCGAGATGATGGGGCAGTGGACCAACGATCTTTATCCGGCGACCAAGCATCGGGTGATCAATCTTTCCGGCCGCGAGCGCTACTCGGTGCCGTTCTTCTTTCATCCGAATTTCGACGTCGAGGTGAGTTGCCTGCCGGGCTGCCACGGTCCCGGCAACCCGCCGCGCTATGCACCGGTCACCAGCGGCGAGTACGTGTTGAAGCGCCTGACGGAATCCTACATCAAGCTATAGGCGGGAAAGATGCCGAAATCACTGTCAGAAGAGCAGGTCGCCCAGTTCCGCCGCGAGGGCTACGCCTTTCCGTTCCGCGCCATGTCCCGCGAGGAGGCGCGTGCCGAGCGCGACCGGCTCGAGCGCCTCGAGAGGAGCGTCGGCCACGAGGCGCAGCGGATCATGAAGATCAAGGCGCATCTTCCGTTCCCCTCCCTGGTGGCACTCGCGCGCCGCAAAGAGGTGCTGGACGCGGTCGAGGACGTGATCGGCCCGAACATCCTGCTGTTCGGCGCCTCGCTCTTCTCCAAGAACGCCCATGACAGCCGCTACGTGAGCTGGCATCAGGACTTGGCTTACTTCGGACTCGATCCCCATGAGGAGGTGACGGCCTGGGTGGGATTGACGGACAGCAATCCCGGCAACGGCTGCCTCAGGGTAATGCCCGGCACCCACCTCGGTCCCGATCTCAAGCACATCGAGACCTATGCGAAGGACAACCTGCTGGCGCGTGGCCAGCAGATCGACGGCCTCGACGAGAGCAAGGCGGTCGATCTCGTGCTGGAAGCGGGACAGTTCTCCCTGCACCAGGAGCGCACCGCCCATGGGTCGGCAGCCAACACCTCCGACGACCGCCGCATCGGCCTCGCCTTCTTCTTCATCCCCGCCCATGTGCGCTCCACCATCGGCCGGCGCACGGCCATGCTGGTGCGCGGCGAAGACCGCTGGGGCTACTGGGACGCCGATCCCGAGCCGGCCGTGGACGAGGATCCCGTCTGCATGGCGGCGCTCCGCAACGCCTGGACGCAGTACCGCGACGTCAACATCAAGCAGGCCGCGGCGGCCGGGCACGTTTGATGGCGGCGTGCCTCACACCCATTCCGTATAAGCACCCAACCCCCGCTTCTTGATCTGGCCGCCGATGATGGCGCGCTGGATTTCCGAGGTGCCTTCCCAGATGCGGTCGACGCGGATGTCGCGGTAGAGCCGCTCCACCGGGTTCTCGCGCATATAGCCGCGCCCGCCCAGGATCTGCAGCGCCTTGTCGATGACGCGGCCGGCCATCTCGGAGGCGAAGAGCTTGAGCGCGCTGGCGCGGGCGTGGACGAGCTTGCGGTCGATGCCGCTGATCGATCTCCCAGGCGACGCGATAGACCAGGCTCTTCGTCGCCATGATCTCGACCGCCATGTCGGCCAGCATGAACTCGATCGCCTGGAAATCGCGGATGGCGCGGCCGAACTGCACGCGCTCGGTCGCCCAGGCGTTCGGCGATCTCCGCCGCCGCGCGTTGCCGCGCCCAGGCAGTTGGCGGCGATCTGGAGCCGCGCCTCGACGAACCAGTCCTTGGTCAGCTCGAGCCCCGGCCCCACCTCGCCCAGCACGCGGGCCGGGATCGAGCTCGACCTGGTCGAAGACGAACTCGGGATGGCCGAAGACGTAAGTGTGCATGAATTTGGGCGTCGCGCTTGATGCGGACGCCCGGCAGCGATCTTGTCGACCAGGAAGAGCGTCGGCTTGCTCGGGATCGCCGTCGACATGGGCGTGGACGATGAGATAATCGGAGTCGTCGCCGGAGGTGACGAACCACTTCTCGCCGCTGAGATAGTATTTGCCGTTGCGGCAGTCGGCGCGGGTGCGCGACCAGGCGCGGGTCGGAGCCGGCGCCGGGCTCGGTGATGGCGTAGGCAGGCGCGCCGCTCGCCTTTGCAGCTCGGGACCAGATAGTCGCGCTTCTGCTGCGCCGTGCCGTATTTGCAGCGGCACCGGCGGATGCCAGACGATCGCCCAGAGCGCGCCCGTCGCCTTGCCCAGCTCCTCGTTGACCAGCGTCTGCTGCAATTGCGTCAGCCCTTGGCCGCCATCCTCGCGGTCATGGTTGATGCCGTTGAGCCCGTGCGCCACCACGGCCTTGCGCAGACGCGCGAGCGTCTCCGGCGGCAGATGCCCGTTGATCTCCAGCTCCTCCTCGTGGGGGAAGAGCTGGGTCTCCGCGAACTCCTTCGCCTGCGCTGCCAGGCCAGATCGGACGTCGGGAATGCGTAGATCCATGTGGGATCTCCTGGTAGGCACCACGAGCGCGTCGAGGGCGACGGCGCCGTGGCCCGCGATGAGCGGGATTGACGTCGATCTCCTCGACGACATCGGCGAGCTCCGCGGCCAGCACGGAGAAGCGCGCGACGACCTCGGCACAGGGCCGCGAGATCGACGGCGGCGGCGCCGCGCATGCCCGTCGAGCAGCGCGTGCGCGCCAGCCCGTCGAGCAGCCGCCGCGCCGTCGCGCGCCCGAAAGGCGCCAGCGCGTAGCGCGCGTCGCGCAGCAGCTCGACCAGCGATGCCGCCGGCCGCCACCATCACGATCGGACCGAACTGCGGATCGCCGATGAGGCCGAGCGCCAGCTCGACGCCTGGCTGCGCCATGCGCGTCACCAGCACGCGGGGGCCGAGCCGCGCCGCGAGATCGCCGTAGGCGGCGCGCACGGCCGTCGTCGTCGCAGGCCGAGCTTCACGCCGCCGACGCTCGGTCTTGTGCAGGATGCCCGGCATGGCCGTCTTGCAGACGACGGGAAAGCCGATGCGCTCGCGCGGCGGCGACCGCCGCCTCGGCGCTCTCGACGATCGTCGAGGGCAGGGTCGGAATGCCGAAGTCGGCGAGCAGCGCACAGGCTTCCGCCTCGTCGAGCGCGCCCTGGCGACCGCGCAGACGCGGCCGCCAGATCGCCGCTCGGGCCGGATGCGCAGGCGGCGGATCGGCGGGCCGCGCGAGGAAGTCGCGATAGGCCAGGAGATGGCGCGCCGCCTGCAGGCCGGGCATCGTGCCGTCGAGCACCGGCACGCCGGCCTCGCGTCAGCTCGAGCGCCAGCTCGTCGTGGCGGACCTGCGTGTAGTTGGTGACCAGCGCCACGGCTTTGTCGGTCAACGCGGCGCGCCGGCAGCACGCTCGGCAAAGCCCGCCGAGAGATAGGAGCGTCGCGGATATCGTTGAAGAAGATGCCGAGCGCGGTGTCGGGATCGGCCAGGAGGGCGCGCGAAGCAATCGGCGAAGATGCGCGACGAAATCGCGGCCGGTGCCCCAGGCGTCGAGCGGATTGATCGGCTCGAGGCCGGATTCGAGGCGGGCGGCGAGCTCGCCATCGTCTCCGGCGCCGATGCGCGGCGAAGGGCACGCCGGTGACGTCGGCCAGATCGATCACCATCTCGCGCTCGCCGCCGGAATCGTGGATCGCGGCGAGGCCGCCCGGCGCGCGCCGGCGCCCTGCTGGAAGAAGCAGCAGCGTCGCGGCCATCTCGTCCAGCGTTCGAGCGCGCAGCACGCCGTAGCGGTCGAAGAGCGCCCGATAGGCGGCGTCGTTGCCGGCGATCGCGCCCGAATGGGTCATGGCGAGCGCGGCGCTCGCCTCGGTCCGGCCGACCTTGAGGGCGACGACGGGAATGCTCGCGCGCTCGCCGCCTTCTCGAGGGCCGCGACGAAGCCCGCGGGGTCGCGCACGGTCTCGAGGAACAGGCCGACGACCCGGGTCTCCGGCTGCTCGAGCGCATAGTCGAGATAGTCGGCGGCCGTGGTCACCAGCTCCTGGCCGGCCGGAGACCGCCAGATTGAAGCTGAGCCGCGGATCGTTATGGGCGAGCGCGCCGAAGGCCGAGCCCGCGTGGGAGATGAGGGCGATGCCGCCGGCGCGCGGCTCGCGCGGCGCGGGGAAGCCGCAGATCCAGACGCGGTCGCGTCGTTGTAGAAGCCCATGCAGTTGCCGCCGCAGATCGGCATGCGCGGCGGCGCGCGCGAGGGCAGCGAGGCGCCGCGCTCAGCGGCGGATCGCTGTCGTTCTCCAGGTAGCAGCTGGCGAAAATCACCGCGGCCCGGGCGCCGACGGCGATCGCGTCGGCGAGTGCCGCCTCCAGCCGCTCGTTGGCGACCGAGAGAACCGCGAGGTCGACCGGCTCCGGCAGTCCGGCGAGCGACGGGTAGCAGGGATAGCCCTCGATCTCCGCGTAGTTGGGATTGACGGCATAGAGCGCGCCCTTGAAGCCGCCGCGGAGCACCATCCGCATCATGTCGTTGCCCGGCGTGTCCGGCCGCGGGCTCGCGCCCACGAAGGCGATCGAGCGCGGCGCCAGCAGCGGCGCCAGGGGATGCGTCTCCCCCGGCGCCGTCCGCTCAATGTGCGTGCATGTCGCCATCAACCGAGCTGGATGTTGTTCCAGTCGTTTTCATATTTCGCTGAGTACAGCGCCGCCTGCTGCTCGTTCAAAATCAGCATGTCCTTGCTGTTTTCGGGCGCGGTGACCATGATCTTGCGCTGCTCCGCCGTGCCCTTGGCCGCCGCCGAGCCCAGAACGGGCCCATAGGTGCCGACCGGCAGCAGGCGGGGCTGCGCCGGCTCGCTGATGCAGTAGTTGATCGCCGCCATGGCGAGCTCCTTCTGCGGCGTGCCCTTGGGCACCACATAGGCGTTGCCCCAGGCGATGCCATCCTTGAAGGTCATCGCGACGGGCGCCTTCTCCTTCTGGATGTCGAGGATGCGGCCGGACCACGCCGAGCTCATGGCGAGCTCGCCGGTGCTGAGGAGCTGCGGCGGCTGCGCGCCGGCCGACCACCACACCTTCACGCTGGGCTTGATCTCCGTGAGCTTGGCGAGCGCGAGCTTCGCCTTCTCGTCGGTGACGGGATAGACCTCCTCGAACTTGACGCCGGCGGCGAGCATCGCCGCTTCGTAGTTGTAGTAGAACTGCTTGTAGAGGCCGCGCGGGCCTGGGAACGCCTTCACGTCCCAGAAGTCCTTCCACGACTTCGGTCCCTTGTCCGCCGGGAAGCGCCGGTGTTCCAGGCGATGACGGTGGCGCCGGTCGAGGTGTAGAGGCCGTAGGGCGTGACCCAGCTCTTGTCGAGCTTGGAGGCGTTCGATGATCTTGTAGTCGAGCGGCTCCAGCAGTCATGGTCGCGGCCCTGGAAGATGAAGCGGCCGCCGACGTTGACGAGATCCCACTCCAGCTGTTGCCTTCCACCATCGCTTTGATCTTGGCGTAATTGGTGGGCGAGGTGTTGGTGATCTCGATCTTGAGATCCTTGCTGGCGGGATCCATGAAGACTTCCTTCTCCAGCGCCGAGAGCGCGCCGCCCCAGGAGAAGAAGACGAACGGCCGGCCCTGCGCCCGAAGCGCGCGGGAACCAAAAGGCGCGGTCGCCGCCACGAGTCCGGTTGCGGCGGCGGTCTTGAGCAGTCTGCGACGGTTCAATGTCATCATTGTCAGCCTCCCTGTTGATCGGTTTCCTCTGGATGAGCCGGCATCGCTGATTCCGGCAGAATGCGAACTTCCTCGGTCGACCAGTCGAGGTGGTCGACTCCGTGGGCGCCGCGCCCTCGCGGGCGAAGCGCCGGCACCAGATCTGCTGTCCGTTGGCAAGCCTGAGGCGGTCGAGAGCAGATCGCCGAGATAGACGCTCTCCTCGACCCGCGCCCGCAGCCCGCCGGCGCTCCGCTGCAGGCGGACGGACTCCGGCCGCATCAGCGCGCGGCCAGGTCGCCGACGGTGATGCCATCGCCGGCAACCCGCGATCGTCTGCCCCAGCGGCGGCCCTCCAGCTCGGCGTCCCCGCCCGACGCGCGCCCGACACGCGGCCCTCGATCAGGTTCGACTCGCCAAGGAAGCGCGCGACGAAGCTGTTGGCCGGCCGCTGTAAAGCTCCCGCGCGCTGCCAATCTGCTCGATCGCGCCCGCGCGCATGATGGCGATGCGGTCGGACATGACCAGCGCCTCTTCCTGGTCGTGGGTCACGTAGATCATGGTGCGGCCGAGGCGCTGGTGCAGGCGGCGGATCTCGAGCTGCACTTGCTTGCGGAGCTGCTGTCAAGCGCGCCCAGCGGCTCGTCCAGCAGCAGCACGTCGGGCTCGATGACCAGCGCGCGGGCGAGCGCCACCCGCTGCTGCTGCCCGCCGGAGAGCTGCGCACCGCGCGGCGGTCGAGCTCGGCGAGCTGCACCATCGCCAGCGCGTCGCTCGACCCGCCGCCCGATCTCGGTCTCGGCCGACCCTCCGCGCGCGCAGCCCATAGGCCACGTTCTCGAAGACGTCGAGATGGGGAAAGAGGGCGTAGTTCTGGAACACCATGCCGATGTTGCGTCGGCGCGCCGGCAAGGCGGTGACGTCGCGGCCGCCGATCAGCACGCGGCCGCTGGTCGGCGCCACATGACCGGCGGAGATATTGAGGAGCGTCGTCTTGCCGGAGCCACTCGGCCCGAGCAGGGTCACGAACTCGCCCGCGGTGACATCGAGGCTCGACGGACGGAGCGCCACCAGGGCGCCATAGTTCTTGGTGACTTCCACGAAGGAGAGCGGGCGCATCGGGTCAAGCCGCCAGGTGGCGCCGCGAGCGGCTGAGCGCGCCGTGCAGCAGCAGGAATAGCACCAGGGTGAGGGCGATCAGCAGCGTCGCCGCAACCGCAACCACTGGCGTGAACTCGACGCGGATGGTCTCCCACATCTTGACCGGCAGGGTCTTCGACTGGATCCCCGCCAGGAAGATCGAGATCACCACCTCGTCGAAGGAGGTGATGAGGGCAAAGACCGCGCCGCCCACCAGCCCCGGCAGGATCGAGGGCACGGTGACGGTGCGGAAGACGCGGGCCGGCGAGGCGCCGAGCCTTCCGCGGCGCGCAGCAGCGCGCGGTCGAGGCTCGCCAGCGACACGCCGACATTGACCACCACGAAGGGCAGGCAGACCAGCGTGTGGCCGAGGGCGAGGCCGAGCGTGGTTCCCACCAGCCCCAGCGGCCGGCTCACGTAGTAAAGCGCCACCGCGGTGATGATGGAGGGAACGATGAGAGGCGCCAGGAAAAGGCCGGAGAGAAGCGTGCGGAGCCATCCCCTGAGCCGGTCGATGCCGAGCGCGGCCGCGGTGCCCAATACCAGGGAGAAGGTGGTGGCGAGCACCGCCACCTCGGCGCTGGTGACGAGGGATGCCATCCACTCGCCGTCGCGGAAGAACGCGTCATACCAGCGCAGCGATATCGCTGAGGGCGGCAGGCGGATGAAGGACGCCTGGTTGAGCGAGGCCGGCAGCACCACGAAGGTTGGCAGCATGAGGAAGGCGAGCACCGCCGCCACCAGGGCATGGATCGCGATCTTGGCGGTGCGCGGCATCCGCTACCTCGCCACCATGATCTGCCGCATCGGCAGCAGCCGCGCCCCGATCAGCAGCAGCGCCAGCGTGCCGCCCAGCAGGATGAAGGAGGCGGCGGCGGCCAGCGGCCAGATCAGCCGCTCGTCCACGAGGGTCTCGATCAGCATCGAGAGCGTCAGGTTGCCGATGCCGCCCAGCAGCGCCGGCGTGATGAAGAATCCGAGCGAGAGCAGGAAGACCAGCGCCGCCGCGGCGCCGACGCCGGGCAGGCTCAGCGGCAGGTAGACGCGGGAGAAGGTCATCCACGGGCTGGCGCCGAGACCGTCGCTCGCCAGCAGCAGGCGCGGATCGACGCGCAGCAGCGCCGCGTAGATCGGCAGGATCGCGTAGGGCAGCAGCACGTGGATCATGCCGATATAGACGGCGGTGTCGTTGAAGAGGAGCTGCAGCGGGCGCTGCGTCAGGTGGAGCGCAGTGAGTACCTCGTTGATCGGGCCGTTCCTCTCCAGCAGCAGCATCCAGCTGAAGGTCCGCACGAGCACGCTGATCCAGAACGGCACCAGCACGCACCAGAAGGCAAGCGCCCGCAGCCCGCCTTTGAGCCGCGTCAGTACATGAGCGGTGGGATAGGCCAGCAGGATGGTGGCGGAGGTGACGATGACGGCCACCAGCACCGTATTGAGGAGGACACGGCGATAGACCGTGCTGCCGAGGATCTCGGCATAGGTGGCGAAGGGTCCGCGCGGGTCGGAAAGGCTCAACAGGAACAGACGGCCGAGCGGCACCACGAACCAGAGGGTGAGAAACGCCACCGCCGGGAGCAGCAGGAGCCCCGGCACGGCGCTGGTCCTGAGAGATGTTCCCCTGGTCATGCCGGTCGCCGGGCGGTCTCGGGTCCCGGCCCTCCTGATCCCCCGCTGCTCAGGGCCCTTTCCGGCCCTTCATGAAATACCGTAACAAGAATTTCACGATCGTGAAATGACTCAAAAGCTCGGCGGCGTCAGCGCCCAGATGATGGTGGTGCGGACGGTGCCGGGATTGCGGTAGCGGTGCGGCGTCGTGCTGGCGAAGCCGAAGCTGTCGCCCTCGTTGAGGCGATAGTGGTGCTCGCCGACCCAGAGCTCCAGCGCACCTTCCATCACCACGCCGGCCTCCTCGCCGTCATGGGTGTAGAAGTCGGGGCCGCTCTCGGCGCCGGGCTCGAGCTGGCAGAGCAGCAGCTCCAGCTTGCCCGACAAGGTCGGCGACAGCAGATGATCGGTGAGGCCGAGGCCGGTGAAGTCGAGCTTGCGGTGGCGTCCCGCGCGCACGATGACGCCGCGCTCCGCCGTTGGCACGGGATCGCCGTCATCGAAGAACCAGCTCAGCTTCACGCCGAGTGCCGTGCCGATGCTCTGCAGATGGCGCACCGAGGGCGCGGAGATGCCACGCTCCACCTGGCTCAGATGGCCGATCGAGAGGCCGGTCGCCGCCGCCACCTCGGCGAGCGTCAGCTTCTTCGCCTTGCGTAGGTCGCGGATCTTCTCGCCGATCGAGGTGAGGTCGGTCTCCGCCGGGTCAGCTTCTCGGCGCTCGACGCCGTGTCGTAGGGCGATGTCGGTCACGGCAGACTTTTAGCACGGAGCAGGGGTTGCCGGCATCAAAATCTTCACAGGAATGAAAATTCGTGCGATAAATTTCATTGAGGCCGTGAACTGGCCTCCGGGGGGCGATCATGGCGGCGGAGTACGACGCGATCATCATCGGCGCGGGCCATAACGGCCTGGTCTGCGGCAGCTATCTCGCGAAATCCGGCCTCAAGGTCCTGGCACTGGAGCGCCGGCACGTCATCGGCGGCGCCGCCGTCACCGAGGAATTCAGCCCGGGCTTTCGCACCTCGGTCTTCTCCTACGTGATGAGCCTGCTGCATCCCCGCGTGATCGCCGATCTCGAGCTGCACAAGTTCGGGCTCGAGGTGCTGCCGGCGAACGATCTCTTCTGTCCGCTCTACGGCGACGACTACATCATCTTCAGCGACGACGTGAAGAAGACCCAGGCGCAGTTCGCGCGCTTCTCCAAGCACGACGCCGAGATCTATCCGGCCTTCGACGCCTATCTCCAGGAAGCCACCGCGATCGTTCGCAAGCTCCTCTTCGAGACGCCGTTCGATCCGACCGAAGCGCGACTGGAAGACGTTCAAGGACGCGGCGTCCTTTCTCTGGCGCTATCGCAAGGTCGGCAGCAAGGCCTATCGCATCGTCGATCTCCTGACCCAGAGCGCCTACGACTATCTCTCGGAGTGGTTCGAGAGCGACATCATCAAGGCGATCCTCGCCTATTACGCCTCGATCGGCACTTTCGCCGGGCCGAAGTCGCCAGGCTCCGCCTACGTCATCATGCACCACATCATGGGCGAGCATTCCGGCGCCGGCGGCTGGGGCTTCATCCGCGGCGGCATGGGCAGCATCACCCAGGCAATCGCCGCCTCCGGCCGGCGCTTCGGCCTGGAGGTTCTGACCGACGCGGGGGTGCCGAGGTGAAGGTGACGAACGGTCGCGCCACCGGCGTGCGCCTCCTCGACGGCCGCGAGTTCTCCGCCAAGGCCGTCATTTCCAACGCCAGCGCCAAGATGCTGTTCCAGAAGCTGGTGTCGCCGAGCCTGCTGCCGGCGGAATTCAACGCCGACATCGAGCGCTTCCGCACCTTCTCCACCGCCTTCAAGATGAACGTCGCCGCCGATGCGCCGCCGCGCTACCGCGCCTTCGACAAGGCGAAGGCGGGCTTCGACTATCCGACATACGTCCATGTCGGGCCCGACATCGACTACCTCGAGCGCGCCTACGACGATGCCAAATACGGCTGGTACTCCAGCAAGCCGTTCGTCACCCCGGTCGTCCCCACCATCGTCGACGATACGCTGGCGCCCAAGGGCAAGCACGTCATCAACATGTTCGGCGGCCATGCGCCCTACCGGCTCAAGAACGGCGACTGGGCCCATGAGCGCGAGAATTTCGTCAAGAACGTCATGGGCGTGATGAACGAGTTCGCGCCGGGCTTCTCCGACCAGGTGATCGACATGCAGGTGCTGCTGCCACCCGACATCGAGGAGATCGTAGCGCTGCCGCAAGGCCACATCTTCCACGGCGAGCTGTCGCCGGATCAGCTGTTCTTCCAGCGGCCGGCGCCGCACTACGCCGACTATCGCACGCCGATCGGCGCGCTCTACCAGTGCGGCTCCTCCGTGCATCCCGGCGGCGGCGTCTCTGGCATCCCCGGCTTCAACGCCGCCCGCGAGATTCTGAAGGACTGGCCGGCCCTGAAGCGCCTATCCTCCTGAGCGACAGGATTTCGCCGGAAACAGGATGAGCTACCAGACCATCAAGACGCGGGTCGAGGATCGGATCGCGGTCCTGACCTTCAATCGCCCCGACGTGCTCAACGCCTTCAACGGCCGCATGGTCGAGGAGGTCTCGGCGGCGATGGCGAAGCTGGGAGTGCGCGAGGACGTGCTGGCAGTCGTCGTCCACGGCGAGGGCCGCGCTTTCTCCGCCGGGTTCGACCTCAAGGAATCCGCCGCGCGCGGCACGCCGACCGTCGCCGAATGGCGGGTGGTGCTGGAGAAGGATTTCGATTTCATCGTGCAGTTCTGGGACTGCCCGAAACCCACCATCGCGGCGATCCACGGCTATTGCCTCGCCGGCGCCTTCGAGCTGGCGCTCGCCTGCGACATGACGGTGGCGGCGGAGGGCACGCGCCTCGGCGAGCCGGAGGTGCGCTTCGGCTCAGGACTGGTGGCGCTGCTGCTGCCGTGGATGACGACGCCCAAGATTGCCAAGGAGCTGCTGCTGACTGGGACCGACGGTCTCGATGCCCGGCGCGCCCTCGAGATCGGGATCGTCAACGCGGTGGTGCCGGCTGGCCAGGAGCTTGGCGCGGCGATGAATCTCGCCCGCACCGTCGCGGCGGCGGCGCCGCTTTCGGTCCATCTCACCAAGCGCGCCATCAATCGCAGCTATGAGATCGCGGGCATGCGGCAGGCGCTGCTGGCGGCGCTCGAGACCGACATCGTCATCGAATCCTCGGCCGGGCCGGAGCGCACGGAGTTCAACCGGATCCGGAAGGAGCAGGGGCTCAAGGCGGCGATCGTCTGGCGCGACGCGCGCTTCGCGAAGCCCGCGGGCTGAGCGGCACCCGCCGCACGACGGTCAGCCGACGCGGGATTTCTCCCGCTTCAGCTCCGCCGCCAGAAAACCCGGCGCCGACTGCGGCACCACCTGCCTCGTCTGCAGGATCGTATAGGGCTCGAAGAGGCCGGCCCGGCTGTAGGGCTCTTCGCGCAGGAACCGGTCGAGTGCCGCCTGATCCCTGAGCTCCACCATCATCAGGCTGCCGACCATGTTGCCGCCGTCGTCGAGCAGCGCGCCGCCGTAGCGGAACTTGTCCTCGTTCTCGACGACGAACTGCAGGTGAGCGGCGCGATTCTGCCGCCGGACCTGCGCGCCGTCCGCCGGCCTGTCGAAACCCATCAGCACGAAAAGCATGATGTCCTCCGTTGCAGGGCGCGCCTCACACGGTGAATGGGCACAAGCCGCCATCCACCAGCAGGTTCTGGGCCGTGATATAGGCGGCCTGCGGTGCCGCAAAAAAGGCGCAGGCGGCGCCGAATTCCTCCGGGGTGCCGGCGCGGCCCATGGGAACCTTGGCGATGAGCTTCTCGGCGGTCGCGCCGAGCTCCCGGATGCGCTCCGTCGCGATGGTGCCGGGGAGCAAATTGTTGATGGTGACATTGCTGGGTGCGATCTGACGGGCGACACCGGCGACATAGCCGGTGAGCGCGAGCCGCGTGGCGTTGGAGAGATCGAGCTGCTGCACCGGCAGGCGCACGGTCAGCGAGGTGATGTTCACGATACGGCCGAAGCCGCGGCTCGCCATCCCGTCGACGGTGGCGCGGATCAGCTCGACGGCGGAGAGGAAGTTCGCCTGCAGGGCCTCGATCCATCCCGCCACTTCGAGCTCGCGGAAATCCGCGCCCGGCGGTCCGCCGGCGTTGGTGACGAGGATGTCGGGCTCGGCGCAAGCGGCGAGCGCGTGGCGCCGCCCGGCCTCTGTGGTGATATCGGCGAGCGCGATCGCCGGCAGGATACCGGTTTCCACCTCGATCCGGGCGGCCGCCGAGGTCAGCGTGTCGCGTCGACGCGCCGCCAATGTGACCGCGACGCCTTCGCGCGCCAGCGCCTGGGCGCAGGCGAAGCCGAGGCCGCGCGAGGCGCCACAGACGAGCGCCCGGCGCCCGCCGATGCCGAGGTCCATCGCTACTGAACTCCCTGGAAGCCGGTCTCGCCGGCGAGCTGCCGGGCGAGAACCAGGCGTTGGATCTCCGAAGCGCCCTCGTAGATCTTGCAGACGCGGACGTCCCGGTAGATCCGCTCGACCGGAAAGTCGCTGAGATAGCCGTAGCCGCCGTGGATCTGCATGGCGTTGGAGCACACCTTCTCGGCCATCTCGGTGGCGAAGAGCTTCGCCATGGAGCCCTCCTTGAGGCAGGGCTGCCCGGCGTCGCGCAACCCGGCCGCGCGCAACACCAGCAGCTCCGCCGCCTGCAGCGATGTGGCCATGTCCGCCAGCATGAAGGCGATGGCCTGGTGCTCGATGATCGGCTTGCCGAAGGTGCGGCGCTCTTTCGCGTAGGCGAGTGCCGCGTCATAGGCGGCGCGCGCCATGCCGACGGATTGGGAGGCGACGCCGATGCGTCCGCCTTCGAGGTTGCCGAGCGCGATCTTCAGACCCTCGCCCTCCGCGCCCAGCAGCTGCTCCGCCGCGACCGCGCAATCCTCGAAGACGATCTGGCAATGGTCGGTGGAGCGCTGGCCCATGGTGTGCTCGACCTTGGCGGCGCGATATCCCGGTGTGTCGGTCGGGACGATGAAGGCGGATATGCCGCGCTTGCCGGCGCCGGGATCCGTCACGGCGAAGACGATCGCGACATCGGCGGTCTTGCCCGCGGTGATGAACTGCTTGACGCCGCTGAGAATGAATTTACCGCCGTCGCGCCGCGCCCGTGTCTTGATCGCCGCGGCATCGGAGCCCGCCTCGGGCTCGGTCAGGCAGAAGGCGCCGAGATGCCGGCCCTGGGCCAGTGGACGCAGGAACCGCTCCCGTTGCGCTGGCGTGCCGTATTTCAGGATCGGGAAGCAGGCAAGCGCGTTGTGCACCAGGAACGCGGTCGAGGCGGCGCCGTCGGCCGCCGCGATCTCCATCACCGCAAGCGCAAAGGAGACGTGATCCGCGCCGGTGCCGCCAAGCTCCTCCGGCACCAGCATGCCGAGGAGGCCGAGCTCGCCCATCGCGGCGAAGGCCTCGCGCGGAAAGCGCGGATGCCGATCCCGCTCGGCGGCGGTCGGCGCCAGCTCGCGGGCGGCGAACCGCCGCGCTGTCTCGCGTATCTGTCGCTGTCTCTCGGTCAACATCTCGGCGGAACCTCGGATTGCTCGATGTCGAGCCAGGATGCGGGCCTGCCGGTGGAGGGTATTGGTGAAAATTGATGGGGAAGGAGGCCCCGTTGACAGAGGGATGGCCCGGCACTCAGATGACGGCGGAAGGAGCCGGCTCCCCGTGGCGCGCATCGATATCAGGAACAGGACCCAGTACTGGTGGGATCGGCATGTGTCCGGTCTCAGCCTGCTGCAGGCGGATTTCACCACGCACCAGTATCCGCCCCATAGCCACGAGGCCTTCGTCATCGCCGTCACCGAGGTCGGCGGCTCGGTCATCAAGAGCCGCGGCCTGGTGGAGGAGGCGCATGCCTCGCGGCTCTTCGTCTTCAACCCGGCCGAGCCGCATGCGGGCTGGATGGGACGCAGCCGCCGCTGGCGCTATCGCTCGCTCTACCTGGAGCGCGCCGCGATCGCTGAGCTCGCCCATGGCCTCGGCATCGAGGACGTGCCGTATTTCACGCGGAATCTCTTCGCCGATGCGGATCTCGTCTACGGCTTTCTGGCGCTCCACCGGGCGCTCGAAGCGGGACGCGATGTGTTCCGCGAGCGCGAGCTGCTCGTCGGCACCTTCGGGACGCTCTTCAGGCGCTACGGCAGCGGTGGCGGCCGCATTGCTCCGGCGCCGGACGACAGCACGCGCTTCCGTAAGGCCGTCGCCCTCATGGAGGCGCGCCATGGCGAGCCGTTGCGCCTGGAAGCGGTGGCATCCGAAGTTGATCTCTCGATCTTCCAGCTCATCGGCTTGTTCAAGCGCATGGCTGGGCTGACGCCACACGCCTATCTGACGCAGCTCCGCCTCGATGCTGCCTGCCGCGGGCTTCGCCGCGGCGATCCGCTGGCCGATGTCGCGACTGCCGCCGGCTTCTACGATCAGAGCGCGCTCAATCGGAATTTCAAGCGCATCTATGGCATTACGCCGCTGCAATTCGCCCGCGCCGCCCGGCACTAGCGGCTCTACAATTTTTGCCAATACGTCGCCACGGCGCCGGGCGACACTCGCCGGTCGTATTTGCCAGTTCGAGGCCGGCCGATGGCGCATCTCTATTGTCATGAGCATCCGGAAACCCTGAGCCTGGAGACGGTCGTCACCGACGCCCGGCCAGGCCGCGTCACTTTGGCGCTCTCGCCCTTCTATCCCGGCGGCGGCGGGCAGCCGGCGGACAGGGGCGTGCTGCGCTGGCAGGGCGGCGAGGCCAGGGTGATGGGATTCGAGGAAGCCGACGGCAAGCTCTGGCATCTCCTCGACAGCCAGGCCGAGCTCGACGGCGCTGTCGAGGCCGCGGTCGATGCCAAGTTCCGCCAGACCATGCGGCAGCTCCACACCGACACCCACATCCTGAACGCGCTCGTCTTCCAGGCCTTCGACGGTGCTCTCGTCACCGGTGTGCAGATGTACGAGGACGGCACCGCGCGGATGGACTTCGACGTTCCCGGCGCCGACAACGACCGGCTCCGCGCGCTGGAGGCGCCAATCAACGATGTGATCCGCCAGGATCTGGCGGTGATTTTCGTCTATGTGCCGATGGAAGAAGCGCAAGCCGAGCACGGTTTGATCCGCAGCCGCTCGGTGGCCCCACCGCCCACACCCGACGGCAAGGTCCGCATCGTCGAGATCGCGGACCTCGACCGCCAGGCCTGCGGCGGCACCCACCTCGCCGGCACCGGCGCCTCGCCGCCGCTCAAGATCCTCAAGATCGACAACAAGGGCCGCCACAATCGTCGCGTCCGGATCGGGTTGGTTCTATAAGGCTGGATGAGCAATGGTGCGTCCTTCAACTCGCGCGCCAAGGCGCGCGGCTCAGGATGAGGGCCGTTTGTGAAGTCATAGAGAAAACCTCCTCATCCTGAGCCGCGTGCGAAGCACGCGAGTCGAAGGACGCACGGAAAGCGGTCCCGCCTAAAGCTCGATGACGATATTCCCACCGCTGTCGAGGCTCGCCCTGGCACCCGGCGTCACGACGCAGGTGGCGTCGTATTCCTCGATGATGAGGGGGCCGGTGCGGGGCGCGCGGAGGTCGGAGCGGCGAAGCACCGGCGTCTCGATCCAGCCGTGCTCGGTGCCGAAATAGGCCGGGCGCGGCGGCGGCGGGGTGGGCTCGGCGCGGCTCGGGCGTACCTGCGCCGGGACGCCAGCGCCCTCGCGCAGGCCCTGGCCCACCACCTGGATCGAGACCAGCTCGACCGGCTCCTCGGGGCCGGCGCGGTGGCCGTAGGTGCGCTCGTGCTCGCGGCCGAAGGCGTCCTCGAGCCAAGCCACCATGTCAGCGTCGATCTTTCCCTCCGGCACCGGGACCGTGAGCTCGTAGCTCTGGCCGCGGTAGTGCAGCGCGGCGGAGCGGCGGAGCCGCGCGCTGGCGCCGCGGAAGCCCTCGCTCGCGAGCTGCCCCATCGCCTGATCCGCCAGCACGCCCCAGGCGTGATCGATCTCGGCAAGATCCGCCAGGCGCAGCAGGCGGCGGAAGGTGCGGCGTGAAGTGATGCTCGACGTCGGCATAGAGCAGGCCGAAGGAGGAGAACAGGCCGGCCGAGGGCGGCACCACGATGCGGCCGATGCCGAGCGCGCTGGCGATGCCGCAGGCGAAGAGCGGACCGTTGCCGCCGAAGGCGAAGAGGGCGAATTCGCGCGGATCGCGGCCGCGCTCGGTCGAGACCGCCTTGATGGCGCGGATCATGTTGGAGGCGGCGATCTGATGCGCGCCATAGGCCGCGCGCTCGATCGTCATGCCGAGGGCTGTCGCGACCTTCTCGGCGAAGACGCGGCGCGCCTTCTCGGCGTTGAGCGTGACCGCGCCGCCGACGAGATGGCGCGGATTGATGTAGCCCAGGACGACGTTGGCGTCGGTCACCGTGGGATCGTCGCCGCCCTTATCGTAGCAGACCGGGCCCGGGCGACGCGCCGGCGCTCTCCGGCCCGATCTGCAGCGCGCCGCCGCCGTCGATCCAGACCAGGCGAGCCGCCGCCGGCGCCGACCTCGGCGAGATCGATGGCGGGAACCTTGAGCGTGTAGCCGGCGCCGGTCAGCAGGCGCGAGCCGATCATGATGCCGGCGCCGACGGAATATTCCGCCGCGCGGGCGACCTCGCCGTCCTCGACCATCGACGCCTTGGCGGTGGTGCCGCCCATGTCGAAGGTGATGATCTTCGGCAGCTGCTTGGCCCGCGCCAGCGCCTGGGCGCCGACCACGCCGCCGGCGGGGCCGCTCTCGATGATGTTCATCGGCCGCTCGGCGGCGGCGGTGTCGGTGGTGAGGCCGCCGTTCGACTGCATCAGCAGCAGCCGGGCGGGAATGCCGGCCTCGTCGAGGCCTTTGCGGAGCGCGCGCAGATAGCTCGCGACGATCGGCATCACATAGGCGTTGACGACCGTGGTGGAGGTGCGCTCGTATTCCTTGATCTCCGGCAGCACCTCGCAGGAGACGCTGAGCGGCAGCTTCGGCGCCTTGCGTCGGACGATGTCCTTGCAGCATCAGCTCGTGCGCGGGATTGGCGAAGGAGTTGATGAGGCAGATCGCGATCGCCTCGACCTGCTCCGCCAGCAGCGCGTCGACCGCGCGCTCGCCGTCGGCGGGATCAAGCGCGCGCTCGACATTGCCGCGTGGCGTCCAGCCGCTCGTCGACGACCTGGCGGAGATAGCGCTCCACCAGCGGCTGCGGGCTTGGTCCAGGCGAGGTCGTAGAGCTTCGGCATCCGGAGCGTGCGGATCTCCAGGATGTCGCGGAAGCCCTTGGTCGTGATCAGGCCGACCCGCGCGCCCTTGTGCTCGAGAATGGCGTTGGAGGCGACGGTGGTGCCGTGGCGCATCTCCTCGATGGCGCCGCCGGCAAGCCCGGTCTCGCGGAACACCTCGTCGAGGCCCTCGACGATGGCGTGGGCGTAGTTGTCGGCGCTGGAGGAGATCTTCTTGGTGTGGATGGTGCCGTCGGAGCCCAGCAGCACGATGTCGGTGAAGGTGCCGCCGATATCGACGCCGACGCGGTAGGTGACGCTCATTCGGCGGCGCGCGCCAGCATCGTCGGGATCCGTGCCATTGCACTTTCGGCACCTCGCGCCAGCCGCGCGCGGCGGCGCATGTCGTCGCGGAGCGCTGCGGTGGCGGCCGCGTCGACGGTCCAACGCGCAACGTCCACCACGACGCCGTAGTCGGCCCTGGCCTTCGCCGCCGACAGCAGCTCGTTGCGCACGTCCCGCAGCACCGCCGCGGGATCGCGCTCCAGCGGATCGCCCCAGCCGCCGGCGCCCGCCAGCACATGACGGAAGACGTCGCCCTTATGAATGGTCATGGTGAACTTGCCCGGCAGCACGCGGTTTTCCGTGGCTGGGTTGAGATAATTCTCCGAGGGCTGGCCGGGGCTGCCGCCATAGAGGCCGAAGGGCCGGTGATCCCGGCGGTCGGCGCGCACCTGCAGCACGCCCTCCTCCTCGAGGAAGCGATAGTCGCGCTTGAACGGCACGCCGCCGCGGAACTTGCCGGCGCCGGCCTTGTCGGCGACGAACTCGTAGGCGATGAGCTGGATCGGATGCTCGGCCTCGGTCACCTCGATCGAATGCGAGGCCATGTTGGCGAACATGTGGGAGTTGCCGTCGAGCCCGTCGGCCCAGGGCCGGGCGCCCCAGGCGCCGCAGGTGAAGTCGACGTAGATGAAGGGCTTGCGCAGGGCGTCGTAGCCGCCGATGGAGATGCCGGTGTTGCCGCCGTCGCCCGCCGCCTTGACCCGGTCGGGCAGCATCATGGCGAGCGCGCCGAACATGCAGTCGGTCATGCGAAAGCCGGTGAGGCCGCGCGCGGCGCAGGCCGCCGGCAGCACGCCGTTGCCGACGGTGCCGGGCGGGCAGATCACCTCGATCGCCCGGAACACGCCCTCGTTGTTGGGAATGTTCGGCGGCAGCACCGAGCGCACGCCGGTATAGGAGGCGGCCTTGGTGTAGGAGAGCGTGTTGTTGATGGCGCCCTTCACCTGCGGCGAGGTGCCGGTCCAGTCCACCACCATGTGGTTGCCGCGCTTGCGGATGGTGACGAACAGCCGGATCGGCTTGCCGTAGTCGATGCCGTCGTCGTCGATCCAGTCCTCGAAGCTCCATTCGCCGTCCGGCAGCTTCTCGAGCGCGGCGCGCGTCAGGCGCTCGGCGTAGTCGACGCACTCGTTCATGAAGAGCTTGGTCTGCGGCGATGCCGTATTTCTGGATCAGCTCGGCGAACTGCTTCTCGGCGATGTGGCAGGCGGCGAGCTGGGCGCGGAGATCGCCGAACACCTGCACCGGCAGGCGGACGTTCTTCTCGATGATCGTCATCAGGGTCTGGTTGAGCTTGCCCGCCTCGTAGAGCTTGAGCGGCGCGATGCGCAGTCCCTCGGCGTAGATCTCGGTGGAGTCCGAGGCGTTGGAGCCGGCGACGCGGCCGCCGACGTCGGTGTGATGGCAGACCGTGCAGGCGAAGGCGAGGCGCTCGCCCTCGTGATAGAGCGGCTTGAAGACGAAGATGTCGGGAAGATGCATGCCGCCGTCGAAGGGGTCGTTCATGATGAAGACGTCGCCCGGCACCATGTCGTCGCCGGTAGTGCCGCATGATCGCTTCCATGGCGGTCGGCACCGAGCCGAGATGCCCCGGCAGGGTCAGGCCCTGCGCCACCAGCTTGCCGTCGGCATCGGCGAAGCCGGTGGAGTAGTCCATGTTGTCCTTCAGCACGCCCGAATAGGTTGTGCGAAAGACCGTCAGCGCCATCTCGTCGGAGATCGAGAAGATGGCGTTCTTGAACAGCTCGAAGGCGATGGGATCGTAGGTCTCGGTCATGCCGCCAGAATTCCCCGCAAGACGATGCCGGCTTTGCAATCATTGTGCCGGGTGCGGGGGATGGGGGCAATGGAGGGCGGGGATCTGGGTGTTTCACCCGCATCGTCATGCCCGGCCTTGTGCCGGGCATCCACGCCTTGAAACCGAAAAATTCGTGGATGGCCGGGTCAAGCCCACGGCTGTCCGGTTGAGTTTATGTGGACGAAGCGCATGGCGTTGATTCTACTCGGTCCAGGACGTCGGCAAACGATCCGGGACACGAGAAGAGGTTCAGCGCCATGCGGCATCAGAATAGCGTTTTCCATTCGGTTCTGAAGCATGTTCCTTGGCCGACGTTTGATCGGCTGGTGGCGCGGCATGGAGCGGATGGACGGGTTCGCCGGCTGACGACGCGAAGCCAGTTTGTGGCGCTGCTCTATGGCCAGCTTTCGGGCGCCGCGAGCCTGCGCGAGATCGTGACGGGGCTGGAGAGCCACGCCGCCCGGCTCTACCACCTGGGCGCGGATCCGGTTCGGCGCTCGACCTTGTCCGATGCGAATGCGCAACGGCCTGCCGGGGTCTTTGCCGAGCTGTTGGCGAAGATGATGAAGCAGGCCCATCGCGGGCTCCGCCGTAAGCTTGCCGAGACCACCTATCTCATCGACGCCACGGGCGTGCGGCTGAACGAGCACAGTGCCGGCTGGGCGCGGTTCTCGGCCGGGGTGTGCGGCGCCAAGGTGCATGTCATCTACGACGCCGATGCCGACCGGCCGATCTACGCCGCGGTCAGTGCGGCAAACGTCAACGACATCACCGTGGCCCAGCAGATGCCGATCGAGGCGGGGGCCACCTATGTCTTCGATCTCGGCTATTACGACTATGCCTGGTGGGCCAGGCTCGACGCCGCCGGCTGCCGGATCGTCACCCGGTTCAAGTCCAATACGCCGCTCGACTTGGTGGAAGTGCTGCCGGTGCCGCGGGGCAGCACTATCCTCTCCGATCGCATCGGCTTCCTGCCGCTCGCCAAGCCAGGAACCGCCGCAATCCAATGCAGCAGGCGGTGCGCGAGGTGCGGCTCGTGACCGACACCGGCAAAGTGCTGCGTATTCTCTGCAACGATCTCGACGCCAGCGCCCAGGAGATCGCCGATCTCTACAAGCGGCGCTGGGCCATCGAGCTGTTCTTCCGCTGGGTCAAGCAGACCCTCAGGATCACCCGCTTCCTCGGCACCTCCGAGAACGCCATCCGCATCCAGATCGCCGTCGCCCTGATCGCCTTCCTGCTGCTCCGCCTCGCTCAATCCGCCCAGAAAGGCCTCCACGGCCCCCTCGCCTTCGCCAGGCTGGTCCGCGCCAACCTGATGCACCGCAGACGCATCGACCGCCTGCTCCACACCGAGCCAACCCCAATACTCAACCCCAATCAATTGCTGCTCCAATGGAGCTGAAACCGGAACCGGACAGTCGTGGGTCACGCCCGGCCATGACGGAGTGGGAGGAGGCTAGCTCTTCAGCAGCTCGTCCAGCCGGTCCAGCAAGCCGCGCGTGCCCTCCTCGCGGCCGCGGGCGCCGGGGTCCTTGAAATCGTCCAGCATCACCGCCTGCTCGGTGAAGACGAGGCGGGTGCCCTTGCCGTCGGGCTTGAACTCCACCGTCGCCAGCGAGACCGAGATGTACTGGTCGTTCAGGTGCATGTCGTAGCTGTAGATGATGCGGTGGTCCGGCACGATGTCGAGATAGATGGCGTCGAAATGCGAGGTCTTGCCGTCTTCCCAGGCAGCGCTCAGATGCTCGCGGCCGCCGACGCGGAAATCGAACTCGCGCCGTGTCTCCTTGCATTTGTCGGGCGGGCCCTTGAACCAGCTGGCCTTGGCCTTGGGATCCGCCCATGCCCTGAAGACGCGTGCCGGCGAGGCGTCGTAGCGGCGGTCGATGGTGAAGGTGGCGTGGTGGGTGGAGAGTTCGGTCATGCGGAATCTCTGATCTCCGGGAGTTATTTCGGCACCATGGCGAGATAGGGCTGCGCCTGCCGGGCGACCCGCGCGATCGCCGGCCGCTGCATCAGCCGGTCGAAATAGGCGGTGAGGTGCCGGCAGCTGTCCTTGAAGGGCGCTACCATGTCGGCGAAGAACAGGAACGGTGCTGCCGCGCAGTCGGCGAGGGTGAAGGCATCGCCCGCGGCCCAGCGCTGCGTCGCCATCTCGCGCTCGAGAATGCCGTAGGCCGTCTGCAGCTGCGCCCGCGCGCGCTCGACGCCGAAAGCGTCGTTCTTGCCGGCCGGGCGCAGCCGGTCGGTGACGATCTTCGCCATCGTGTCATTGACGTAGAGATCGTAGAAGCGGTCGGCGAGCCGCGCCTGCAGCGCCAGCTCGGGCTCCTCCGGAATGAGCCGCGTGCGGCCGGGATAATGCTGCTCCAGATACTCGATGATGACGCTGGATTCGGGATCGTGCGGTCCCGCGCCTCGTCGCGCAGCACCGGGAATTTTCCGATCGGCCAGAGCCGCTTCAGCTCGGCACTGGAGTCGGCATCGGCGAGGTTGACGATGCGCGGCTCGAAGGGCGTGCCGTTCTCGTAGAAGGCGCCGAGCACCTTCTGGCAATAGGACGAGAGCGGATGGAAATGGAGGGTGAGAGCGGGGGCCTCAGGTCTTACGGTCATCGGCTCAGTCCTTCTCGCTTGGCGTCTCGGGATTGGCGGCGAGGTAGTCGCCGAGCTGGTCGAACTGGCGCCCCCAGCTCGCGCGGCGCCGGGCGACCCATTCCTCCACCACGCCGAGCGCCTTGGGCTCGACGCGGCAGGTGCGCACCCGCCCGACCTTCTCGGAGCGGACGAGGCCGGACGATTCCAATACCTGCAGATGTTGCACCACCGCCGACAGCGACATGTCGAGGGGCTCGGCCAGCTCGCTGACCGAGGCCGGCCCGCAACTCAGCCGTTCCACCATTCCCCGCCGGGCGGGGTCCGCGAGCGCATGGAAGGTGAGATCCAGGGGAGTTTGATAGTTAAGCATTCACTTAAGTATCATGGGTCGGCCCGTTCCGCAAGGGACTTTTCCGCCCTGGCGCTGGTTTCGCTGAAATCCCGGTATTACGCGGTCGCGGCCGTGCTGGGGAGGCGCCGGGCGTCCAGCTGCTCGATCAGTCGATCGATCACCAGGCGCACCAGGGAGAGCCCCACCGCAGGATTGGTGAAGTAGACGCGCTGGAAATCCTCGGCGGAGACACGGGCGAGAACGCAGTCCGTCTTCGCGGTGACGTTGGCGGTCCGCCGCTGCTTGCCGCTGAGCACGCCAATCTCGCCGACAATCGATCCCGGCCCCAGCTCTGCTGTGGCTTCCTCGACCCAGAGCGAGCCTTCGAGGACGAGATAGAGGGCCTCCGACAGATCGCCCTTGCGGATGATGGTATCGCCACGTGCAGCTTCATGCGCCGGCCGAAGGGGATGAGGGCATCGAACACGTCATCCTGGTTGATCGCGCTGCGCACGCTCTTGATCAGCCGCATGATCTCGATGAGACGCCAGATGTTGAGTGGCAGGATCACCGTGTTGAGGAGGATGACGATATGAATGCTCGAAGACGCCGTAGGCGATGAAGAGGAGGTTGCTCCCGAGCGCGATGATGCGCAGCGGCATCATCGTGCGCATGCCGAAGGTGCCGAGCATCAGCGCGCTCGCGAGATATCCCGGAAATGCACCCATCGACACCGCCTCCACCCCTGTGCCCGTCAGCGCCGCCAGAGTATCAGGACGCCTTTGCGAAGTCCCTGCTGGTCCTCGAGGCGTCCGTCTTTGTGGTAACCGCCGCCGGCTTCGGCGCCGGCGATCGGTGCGGAAAATACGGCTTCAAGCCATGGAGGTTGCCGCCTATCCTCGGGCGGTCGCAGTGCCTCGAATGAGCCAGGGCACTGCGACCGCCGGGTGGCCGGAGCCGTCGCCAGGACGGCGGCGCTGCTCGCGACCGGCATGCCGTACTTCTGGCGGCGCTCAGCATGTGGTAGGTTGGTGCTTCGCGAGCGCGCAGTTCTCGGCTGCGGCCGTATGCCGCTGCGTGGTGACCCTCCTCTTCATCGCCTACGGCGTCTCTTCGAGCGGGTCTATATCGTAGATCCTCCTGGTAGTGTGTCGTCGAGATCATGCATGAGTGAGCATGCGCCTGTTGGATCCCTTGCGCCGGCGCGCACGGTGATGCCCTCATCCGCAAGGGCCGTGTGGGAGCGAATCTCCTGCTTGGCAAGCCAGCAGAGCTAAGCAGTTGTCGGCGAGATTGCCTGCGCGCGGCAGCAAGCTGGCGCGAACACGTTGTCGCCCATTCTCGCGAATCCACGGTACTTCCCGCCGTGGCTTTCCCTGTCCTGTGGCGTCGACGCGCCTCCACGGCGTCCTGCAGACGGCAAGACACCATGATCCTGAATGCTTAACAAGGCACTGCGCTTGGCGGTGAGGTTCCTCAGGCGGTTGCGCGCCTCCCGCGTCGAGCCCTCGGCGTCATGAGAGGGTTGCCCGGCGCGAGTCGGCTTGTCCTCACCGCTTGAGGCTTGAGCCGATAGACCGAGCCTCACTTTCTCGCCCTCCATTTTGTCGTTGTCCAGGAGCCTTTGTACAAGAACGGCACACCCTTCGAGCTCGCCGATGTTGCGAACTCCAGTGCCAAGCTGAACTTTTTGTGGCCGATGGTGGGAGCGGTACGGGCGCAATTATGCGGAATCCAGCATCATCATCATGAGTATTCTGGAGCAGGCTCTCCCCGCACTCGTCCGGAGCAAAGGGCGTTCCACGCCGACACCTTATTACGTCAACACGACAAAGCCCGGCTGCGCCCGGCCCGCGAGAGCGACGGCTTCGGCGTCGCGGCGCTTGGCCTACGGCGTCTCGAGCGCGAGATCAGCAGCGCTCAGGCCACGGCGATGCACTCATCCTCGTTGGGCAGGTACCCCACCGCCTATTTCGACCGGCTGACGGCCCAGCCTCCTTCTGGATGGTGCAACTTCCCAGATGCAGAATTTCCGCATAGTCCACCCACCACCACCTCACCATCGACCGCCGCCTAGTGAGGCAAAGGCCTGGCCCTGCCAACAGCACCGTTGGGCCCCGCGTCTCACGACCTGCAGGGAAGACTAACACCATCTATCTATCAACATCAGCACCCGCATACATGAACAATTACGACTCCAACAGCAACTTGAGGACAAGCACTCACTGGTTTAGCCTCCTCCATGACCACTGCAGGTCTCATTGAGAGCAGCACGATTGATAAGACAGCTGGTGTGCAGTATGCGTCTGCGTGGCGCCTCCGCGGGGCCGTGGAGCTGCAGTTGAGCGAGAAGCAGTCTGGATGCGGATGTGGGGGACGACTAACCACGCACAGGAAGACGGCTCAATGGCCCAGCGCGGGCTTTGTCGTGGGAAAAGAAACGTGCCACACTTTTTGCCGCACCGCACGGCCTGCTGCATTTGATTGCGGCGTCCTGGCTAAACCGATGCACAATCGATTCCGCGGCACGGGGGGTCTATTTGGATAATGCTAACCATGAGCCAGGCGGTATGGCCAAATCGAAGAGCATAGGTAGCCGTCGCAGCATCTGCTAGGCCAGGTAGTGGGTCCCGACTACAGCATAGCAGCCGTCGGTGCCGTCAACATGCACTTTGCACACCTCACCCCAGCCGGCATCTCGCAGCATCGATGAGATAGGTGGTCTCGGCAAGCTCCGGCGGAGCCCGCGATCGGCGTCATTACTTTCGCCAACGGCGGCAAGACCGGCAGGCAGGTTCGGCAAGAGAAAGGCGGAGCGCCGTGTCGGCCATGGCCGCTGCTAGGCTCCACGCGGCGCCTCCACGGCCAAGCGCCGCATCAGTTTTCGTGGGGAGGCTGCGGCCGAACGTTCCACGGCTCAGAACGAATGGAGCTTAAGCTTGTCTCATGCCGCATGGCGCTAAAACCTCTTCCTCCCGTGCGTACGACCGAGTAGATCAACAACACCATCGGTTTCGTCCCAACTTCAACCGGACATCGATTTTTTTTCAGGTTTTACGCAGGCACAGGCCAGTGTAACTTTCAGGTGATATCCGCGCGGTCCCCGCGCCCCGGCACAAGATGGGTGCAAAGCCACGGTGTTCTTGTCGGCGCGCGCTCCGATTACGATCCCCACTGCGAGTTTCGATCTCCGAGCGAGATGGCGGCTCCGCGACCTATTGGGGCCTGCTGAAGGACGACGTCTGCGCCAATGCCGAGCAGAGCGAGGCGCTGCGGCTGTGGAAGCGATCATCGCGGCACTACCGCGATTGGTGCATTTCTTTCATCAAACAACCTAACAGCGTCTCCCTATTCATCTTCGACCTTTCTGTGGCGGAGCCTCAGCTCACACTCTGGTGCTCAGTCAGTCGCCCAGCTCCAGCAACTATCCCGAGGACCTATGAGCAAGTGAGAACCAGACCCCTGATGACAAGGCCCTGTCTTCGGCGCCACCCATACCAAGAGCAGCTCGCTCATCCAGAAATACACTTTCATGAACAATACCGCGCCGCGATAGGCCGGAGCACGATGTTCGAGGACTGATAAAGACGAGTGCGCAACCTGCGACCTACAGGCCGTCAGGAAGCGCACGTTCATGGTAGTGGTTTCGACCGCGGCCCGCGACACGCTCTCGAAGGCCGCCTATAGGGCGTTCGCCGGAACGACGATGTTCCAGGCGGTGGGGGTCTCCCCCGCCAGGCACGCGCTCGGCAACAGTGTTGCCGCAGCCTGCGCCGCCGGCTTTCGCACTGACTCTCAGTTGTTGTGCTGCCTGTGACGGCGGCGGCAAGGCCAGAGTGGCTACGAGCATCAGCCCTTTCACGGCGTCGAGTTTCTCACCGCGCGCCTCGTGACCACCACATGTTGGCGTTGTCGATCGTCGACTAACTAACAGCCAAGGGCCACCACACAAGTTCACGGCGGCGTCAAAGCTATCCTGGGGGCGGTGCTGAGGTGCCCCACCAATCCTCGGCCCCTCAGTTATCCACATGCTCAGAGAGTCTCAACCCAGCCACGGAAATATGCGGCAAGTTCACCATCAACCATTAATAGGCAACATCTTGCTCGCGGCGCCCAGCTGGGGATCCGTCACTGTAGAAGAGGCTCCGAGTTGGTGGACGTTGCGCGTTCGACACCGCCCAGCTCGCGACGACATGCGCCGGCCGGCTAGCAAATACAATCCGCGCGATAGGCACCGATCCGCATCTATGGCGGCGCCCTTCACCAGCATGGTGCTCTCACGCACCACCAAGAGATTCCAGCACCGACAAGTACACACGCGGTTGCGAAACGAGCGAGGTGAGAAACCAGGCTTGGCAGCGCCATCGGAGCTGCGCCACGGCACCGCCATTTCCTCCAACGCCATTCTCCGCGCGCGTCAGGCTGAGTAGGAAGAACATCCTGAATAACTTCTACGACGATTCACCTGGACCAAGCCCAACCACTGGTGGAGCGCTATCTCCCCGCCAGGTCGCGGCTGAGCCGCGGCGCGGCTCCAAGACGGCGGTCGACGCGCTGCTAGCGAGATCTGTCGTCAATTCCTCCGCCAATATGGATATGGTCTCGACGGCAAGGCGCGAACTTGCCGCTCCGTCTCCTGAGAGGTGTGCTACCAGAGAGATAAAGGAGTGTGACAAGGCCTCGTGGTGTGTGTGATGCCGATCGTCGGCCTCTGCCGCGCGCTCCGGAAAGGCCTCGGCCCTCTGCTGATGCAGTCGAAGTATAGGCCAGCGGCCGATGAACCTGGCCGCGTGCAGTGGCTCGCGCGGGCGGAGCAGGCTCCGAAGATCATCACACACATGGGCAGCACCACCGCCAAGCATCGATTGGGAGGGATCCGCGCTGCTCACTATGCGTCAAGGTTCCCGCCATCAATCTCGCCGAGGTCGCGTCTGTCTGGATCGACGGCGGCGCGCTTGCAGATCGGCGCAAGCGCCGGCGCCTCTGTCCTACGATAAGGCGGCGATGATCCCAGTAACCGAGCACGCCAACTTGATGCCTCGGATACATCGATAACAGCTCCATCATCTCAGTAGCAGTTGGCGCGGTCGCTACACCGTATTCGCCGAGAAGTAGCGGCAGTCCTCGGCATGACGAGGTCGGAGCGGCCTATAGCAGATCACAGCCTCCGACATAATGCAAGAGCCCGCCGCGATCCACCACTGGCCTCTTCCACCTTGGCGGCGACACACCGCATTGTGGTTCGGCCCCTTTTCGCCCTATTCCGAACATCGAGCGTCACTCAGCCGCACACCTGCCTGCGCCTGGCCGAGGATGTTGCCTCCCAGGCGTGCTCGGCGGTCGGCGATGAGCACCAAGCGAGGCTTCACAGCAGGCTCCTACCACAGCCAGAGCTACGAGCTAGCGGTACGGAGGAAAAGCACTAACATGGTGCTCAGCTCGAGGACGCATTCGGCCGCGAGCACGACGAGCAGCCGCGCGGCCAGTAGAAGCTGTTGCAATATCCAGGTCATCGAAAAGCAGCGGCGCTGTGGCGCCGCGCGACCACCGTTTCTCGGCACCGAGCGCCAGGCGTGTTTCGCCACTCCCGCGCGCGCCCGCCCCTCGTCGGATGCGACACCACCTGCGTCGGTGGCGCGGCGCTGCGTCATCGAGCCACGGGGGCACCACTTTGCGTCCCTCAACTCGCGTGCTTCGCACACAGGCGGTTGGTGAGGAGGTTTTCTCTATAACTTCACAACGAGCCTGCTGGGCGCCACGCTTGCGCGTCCGAAGGACGCACCATTGCTCCGTGCGCCAAACTCGACGACCCCAATCCGGACGCGAGCATTTGTTGTCGATGCTTGAGGCGGCGAGGCGCGCAGGTGCCGGCAGGCCGGCATGGATCCGGTGCTCGACGAATGCAAGCTTCTTGCCATATAGCATCTGCGAGCGGCTGCGCACGGTTCCTCGGCTTGCGCACATGGCAAAACACATCTCAGCGGTCGCGGTGCTTGGCGCCTCCAGCACGCGGGGGGCCGGAACTCGGCGATCCCGCGCGGTGTGTGGTAGCGAGCACCAGTCCGAAGGGAGGCGAGCGCGTCGTGGTGTGGGTGTCGGTGTGGAGCTGCCGCATGGTCTCACGGAGACTTGGCATAGCAGAGCCGGCACGCGCCGTCGACGGCCTGTCGAGGAGATGCCGTTGTCGTGCGCTCCTCGGCCATGGCCGCGCCGCCTGCGCGCAGCGCGCCCTCGCCGGCTGCCGCCGCCGTGAGAAGAGGGCAAAGTAGGCAGGGCGTCAGTAACATAGGATGTGTCATGATGATGCGCCAGCGAACTGGATCCGACCGGCGAGGTGGCCGCTGAGTATTGGCAGAACGTCTAAGCCACTGGGCAGCACAGGCATCTGCAGCAGCATAATGCATAAAAATTGGATTACAGCGGTCCACCACGGTGTAGCCGGCGGCGAACGAGCATTAGGCGTGTGGCGTCAGCCCAGCCAATGATGCCCAGCCTTTCCAGGCGCAACAGCCATCAGCACCTCCGGTGAGCAAAATTAGCCTTCCTGGCATCACGTGCTGTCAAACCTACAGCACGAGCCACACCCACCTTGAAAGCATGCTGCCGACAAGCACTAGGAACACAGCTCAGCATCACTTGGGTGACACCGCGTGAGACGAACCACATGCATGAACATCCTGGATGCAGGCCATGAGCGAGATCAGCAGCACTCCAGGTGAGTGCGCGGCGGGTCTGGCCCCAGGTTGAAGAGAAGAGCCACAAGGTCATTGATGACGGTAACAGCCTCGTGGTTATGAGGCGCTCCATCAGTGGTGGAAATCCACCTGCCAGTCCACAAGTATCGGTAATTCTCGGTGCTGTGGGCAGGGCGGGAGACCGGCTCCGCGCCGGCCATCCTTCTGCTCAACGGGGCCTCTTGCTCGAATTTTCACCAATACCTGCAGGCCCGTCCCTGCAGCTCCGACATCGAGCCAATCCGAGGTTCGATTGGTTGACCCGGACAGGAGTACCGCGAGAGAGCGCGGCGGTTCTCGCCGCCCATCGACGATACGCAGTCCCGCCGCTTTCCGCGCGACCACGATGGGCGAGCTCGGCCTCCTCGGCATGCTGGTGCTTGCGGCGCGCGGCGGATACCTCCCCGCGGCGGCCGACGGCACCGCCTCGAGCTCCTGATTGTGCGGCAAGACGCGTGCACCTGTTCCCCGATACTGCACACGCCCCAGCGGTTCCCTGGTCCCCGCAGGCGGCTCGGCGCCTCTGACGAGCCCGAGGCGCGGCTCCGCGATCCCGCCGCGGCGATCAAGACACGGCGCGCGCGACACGGAAACATCATTTCTCAGCGGCGTCAAGCACGGGCCGCTGCGCAATCGTCTCGCGGCATGACGCCGGCGCTCCGGCGCATCCGCTCCGACCAACACACAGGGATATCGCGGCAAGAGCACAGTTCTCCACCGACTCGTACGAGGATTGCGGCGCAGCGGCGGAGCCTGCTAACGGGCACGGCTCTGACGTCTCACGCCCTGCGCGGCCTTGAGCACTCGCCTACACGGGCGGCCAGCCGATCATGGGCGAGATCGTCCTGCTCGCGGCGGCATGGCCACATCGCTGCTAGGCGGCGGAGCCTAGGTGTGCGCGCGGCTACGCGTTTCACCGGCTCTCTGTGCCCAACGCCATGCAGATCCAGCTACGGCTGGCGATTTTCGTGGGAGACGCCAAACGTCCGCGTCGAGGGCGCTTCGGATCCAACGCCTCTTGTCGGCCCCCTCGCCGGCGGCCGTGTCAGGAGTCGTCGCGAGGCACCCTAAGCACCCTCGGCTTCGCCTGCGCGCGCGCGCGGAAGGCGTCGCGTCGAGCACGACAATAAAAATCGGTCTCACGACACACACTCGATATCACGGCGAGAGGCCAAGGGCACGGCGAGCTCGCCGCTTGCGCCGAGCCCGACATCCTGGCAATAACACCACGGCCCAGGCGTTTCCCCCGACAACTGTGATGGAGTAGCAAACTTACCATCAAGCTGATCCGCGCCACCGTCGACGACGGATACACAGGCTGTAACATCACCCTCCGCAGCCGGTGCGGGTGGCGGGGCGCGCGGCGCTCTCACCGGCTATGCCCTCACCGGTGTCACTGTCACCATCAACAAGATTTGCTCCCCAGCATCGCGACAGAGCACGCGACGACCGCCGATCACCAATTATGGCCGCGCCCCAAGGAATTCGGTGCATCTACACCGCCTGTCACAGCCAGAACTAGGTGATAGCAGCTGCCTCACCGTGTGAGGCGCGCCCTCAAATGATGTTTTTGCGTGTAGTGGGCTCCGACAGGCCGGCGGACGGCGCGCGCGGGTCCGACAAGCAGCAAATCGCACAGCTCACCTACAGTTCGTCCATCAACAAGGACAAGTTTGTACGGCGGCGCGCTGCTCGACGACGACGGCACAATGATGGAGACTGGGGATCAGGCGGCACTGCAACAGAGGAGGAAAGCTCCGGGCCGGCTTCGAGTTATAAAATATGAGCACATCTGGCGCGGCGGAAATGCCACGTGGTGCACGTGTCAGCCCGCGGGGTCGGGCTTGAGCCCCTGCTCCGGGACCACGTGGTACCGCTGCAGGATTGGATAACGAATGTGGCAAGGCAGTCCCCGCGATTGCATGGCTCCGATGTGCGCGCGCTTGGTGAGATAGACCGAAAGCAGCGGGCCGCGGCGAAATTCATCGCCACACACCAATCTGGGCGCGCCGCGACCCATATTCCCAGTCGCGGCACCTTTGATATGTTGGGCGTCGTCATCCACGGCAGCAGCAGCGCCACCAGTTCCCGTAAAACGCACCTCCGCGGCGCGCTGCCCTCCGCCGCCACGCCACGGCGAGGCAATAGCCATCAAGACATCAAATGCAGCCTGCACACAATCGAAGGAATAGCTCACCACCGCCGTTCGGCAACGTGCGGCCGCGCGCGGCGGTTGGGTCGAACCCCATTCGCCGTGCGAGCGAGCTCCCAGCGCGTCCTCACTGCAGGCTCCGCCATCGCCGTCGACATTGAGAAGGCGTTGAGTGAAGGTCAGGACCGCGATCCGCGCACTTCTTGATGTATCATCCTGTTCAAGGACAATCCCTGTGATATGCCACCAACTCACAAAATCTCAGGGCAGCATCGAAGCCGGGATGCCAAGAGGCAGAGCGCTCGTCATGGGCCGTGTAGTGCGGCGCCGGCCGCTCAAAGAGTTAGTCCGGTGATGCACCATCTGAGAAGTGTGTCAGGCCCTGCGGCAGCGCTACGATCTCCTCAATATCAGGGTGGCAGCAGCACCTCAATCACCTGGTTTGCGAGAAGCCCACGTGGTGGCTCGCCGTGTTTTTGAGCCGTTGGCGCGTCGGCCGCTGATGACGTGGCACCAGCGTATAGAGATGGTGGTTGAGGACGAGCCTGACCACCGGTTGGTCATTTCCTCGGCGAGATGTCGGTGCTCTGCGGATAAGTCGAACCACCACTTTCGCCTTTGTCGAAGGCGTGGACGCATCCGCGGCGACGCAGCGCGGTGGAGAAGTACCGGCTCGATGTCGTACTCCACCGGCAGGCGTCGCGGCAACACCAGCTTCTCGATGCGTGTTTTCAGACGCTCCGCAGGCCCCCGCCCACCGTGGCGCGTTTAGTTTCCGACACCCCGCGTCGTAAGCCTCCCAGCGCCGGGTGAGGCGATGCTGTGCACGGCCAGGCGGTACCGCCCATGATATGATGACGTAGGCAAGCTCTGGCAAATGTCGGCCTCGTGATAAGGCGAGGATCCATGTCACTCTCGAACCACTCGGAGTAGGTCCGTAGGCGCTCCAGTTCAGGGATCGACGAATGCGATCGCCTCCAACCTTGGAGATAGGCACGCCAAGGACACAGTATTCGACACTTCGTCGCTCTCGAACAGGAGGCTTGCGAATAGCCATCATACCAGTAGGAGAAGCGTGTCGGGTCTTCTTAGCATCATCACTAAGATGATGTAGTCGTCGCGTAGGCGGGTTCCATCAGCCGCAACACCTCGACACGAACTTGTGCAGCTGGACAGGCAGTAGCAGGCATCACAACCAACAGAAAGTTCCCCGTTGGCACGTTAATATGCCAGTTTGAGGAGCCTGGGGTGGTTGGTGGGCCGCGCCATTTGATGGTTTCAGCATACTCCGCCGCGACATAGCCGATTCACGGCCTCAAATTTATCGCACGAATTTTCATTCCTGTAACCCGGCGACCCCTGCTCCAAAGTTGCATCGACCATGTCGCCCACACGGCGTCGAGCCAACCAAGCCGATGCGGCAAGAATACCGCGACACGCAAGGCGGAGCGCACCGTGGCGGCGCATTTCACGATCAGTAAGGCCAGGTGAGGACGGTCTCCCCACCTGGTGCTCACCTGCAGAGCGGCCACGGCACTCGGCGTGAAGCTGAGCTGTATTCGACGACAGTGAAAATGGCCTCGGCCAAATTGTGTGTCGCCGACACTCGGCAAAATCCGAGCTGCTGCTCTCCTCAAGCCGGCGCGCCAAAGCAGCCGACTTCATCGCGCACGACGACGACGACGAAAAAAAAAAAAAAAAAAAAAAAAAAAAAAAAAAAAAAAAAAAAAAAAAAAAAAAAAAAAAAAAAAAAAAAAAAAAAAAAAAAAAAAAAAAAAAAAAAAAAAAAAAAACCAAAAAAAAAAAAAAAAAAAAAAAAAAAAAAAAAAAAAAAAAAAAAAAAAAAAAAAAAAAAAAAAAAAAAAAAAAAAAAAAAAAAAAAAAAAAAAAAAAAAAAAAAAAAAAAAAAAAAAAAAAAAAAAAAAAAAAAAAAAAAAAAAAAAAAAAAAAAAAAAAAAAAAAAAAAAAAAAAAAAAAAAAAAAAAAAAGAAACAGGGGGGGGGGGGGGGGGGGGGGGGGGGGGGGGGGGGGGGGGGGGGGGGGGAAAAGGGGGGGGGGGGGGGGGGGGGGGGGGGGGGGGGGGGGGGGGGGGGGGGGGGGGGGGGGGTACCGCCCACCTATAGAGATCCTCGCAGCGGTCTTGTCCTCGGAGTAGTACATCACCGCCTACCCACCTGCTGGCCTATTTCACCGCTCCATGTGGCCTGACGCGGCTCAAAGGCGGGCTGAGGGCGCTTGCCTTCTGGTGATTGTGTGCTGGTGCGCCGCCTCAGCTGGATGCTGCTGCTAGCACAGACGCTGCACACGCAGCGCGCCGCTGCACTCCTCTTCAACGACACCTATCGGCATGATCCACCTGTGTCCATGCGAATGTTATCTACGAGGCGCCGTCAAGAATGCCGCTCACACCAGCCCGTGGATGACCTTCGCCCGTCTCTACCTGCGTGTACCACGTGCGCGCCGCGCGCGTGTCAGATAAT
>CAVTDT010000006.1:0-1292097 GCA_963733525.1 uncultured Alphaproteobacteria bacterium | reverse complement strand
CGGCGGCGCTGACAAATCCGGCCTCGACCATCCGGTCGATGACCAGGTCGCGCCGCGCCCGCGCCGCCTCAGAATTGCGGTCGGGGTTGTAGTTGTTGGGAGCTTTCGGCAGCGCTCCCAGAACCGCCGCCTCACCGAGGCTGAGCTCGTCCAGGGATTTGTTGAAATAGTTGAGCGCCGCCGCCGCTACGCCGTAGTTGCCGCCCCCGAGGTAGATTTCATTGAGGTAGAGCTCGAGGATGCGGTCCTTCGACAGCACCTGCTCCATCTTGAGCGCGAGCAGCGCCTCCTTGATCTTGCGCTTGAGCGAGACCTCGTTGCCGAGCAGGAAGTTCTTCGCCACTTGCTGGGTGATGGTGGAAGCACCTTCCGGCCGGCGATTCGACCGCAGCCGCGCGATGTCGGTGAGCGCCGCGCGGGCCATGGAGAGGAAGTTGACGCCGGGATGCGTATAGAAATTCTTGTCCTCGGCGGCCAGGAAGGCATGGATGACGAGTGGTGGTATCGCCTTCACCGGCACGAAAATGCGCTTTTCAGTGGCATATTCGGCAAGCAGGCGGCCGTCACCCGCCTGGACTCGACTAACGATCGCCGGCTGGTAGTCGATGAGCTGGGTATAGTCCGGGAGGTCGCGGTTGAAGTACCAAAGCGTGAGGGCGAGAAAGGCCGATCCCAGCAGCGCCACTCCCAGCCCGAATCCAAACAGGAATTTCAGGAATTTCATACGCTTGGCCGATCTTACAAACCCGCATCCGCCGGCAATTCCGGGCGGGACAGGGTATTAATCTAGCGCCTTTGTGGCGTCAGTGGGGCAACAATACCGCCGATCTTCGTTAACAACCCCTTGCGGGACCATAAGAAGCGATTGTCGTCGCCGACTATCACTTGTATTCTTGCAGGTGCGAAGTACCGCGGTTCGTCTGCCGGGCCCTAGGCTCGCAGACAGCGTCGTGGCCGGATTTTCGAGCGCCGCCCGAGATGGGCGTCGCCGCTTCCCCGGTCGGGACGCCTGCAACCGGACGGTCCGTATGAAACCTCGAAGCTGAATTCGAACCTTGCGGGTTCCACAGTTGCCTCGACCGAGTTCCGCCATGGCCCTTGCTACACATACAGCGCCGTTCGACGGAGTAACCGGAGGCACTACCGGCTTCGTTCTCACTGAGAAAGCGCCACGCTCCGATCTTCGCACGGACCCGTCGGCGCGCTCCGGAGTTACGTCCCAATGGCAAAACGCATGCTTATCAACTCCACGCACCCGGAGGAGACCCGGGTTGTCGTGGTCAGCGGCAATCGTCTCGAGGAATTCGACTTCGAGACCTCCATCAAGCGGCAGATCAAGGGGAACATCTATCTCGCCAAGGTCACGCGGGTAGAGCCTTCTCTCCAAGCCGCCTTCGTCGACTACGGCGGGAATCGCCACGGCTTCCTCGCCTTCAGCGAGATCCATCCCGACTACTATCGCATCCCGGTCGGTGACCGCCCGCCGGACCGTTTCTACAATCCCGAGCGGGGGCGTGGCCCCGAGCGCACTTATCGCGGCGAAAGCGACGCCCAGATCGGCCGATCGGAGGAGCCCTCGCACACGTTGGAGGGTGGCACCGCCGAGCCGCCGACTTTTGGCCCGGGCGACAGCGCCGGAGAGCCGGAGCCTTCGTCGCAGGACGAGGACCTCGCCCTGCCGGCAACCGCCACCGCGCGCATTGAGATGCCGACCCTGCGCGACGAGCCGGAGGATCATGCCCTCCCGACGGCCGAGCCGGACGACGAGTTTGCAGCCCCCTCGCCCTTCGCCGAGGAAGCCGCGGCCTCGCCTTTCACCGACGAAGCTGCGCCCCCGAACGCCGGGGAGAGCGAGAACACCGCCGAGATCGTGCCTCCCGCAAACGGCGACACGGCCATTCCCGCCGCAACGCCCGAGGGCGCTGCGGAGCAGCCCGCCGAGCCCATCGAGACGATCGGCGGCGACGAGATGGAGGAAGCGAGCCGGCAGCGCGCCCGCCGCTATCGCCCCTACAAGATCCAGGAGGTCATCAAGCGCCGGCAGATCATGCTGGTGCAGGTCACCAAGGAGGAGCGCGGCAACAAGGGCGCGGCGCTCACCACCTACCTCTCGCTCGCCGGCCGCTATTGCGTGCTGATGCCCAACACCGATCGCGGCGGCGGCGTGTCGCGCAAGATCACCAACGCCACCGACCGCAAGCGGCTGAAGGAGATGATCGACGAGCTGGAGGTGCCGGACGGCATGGGCATCATCGTGCGCACCGCCGGCAGCGAGCGCTCCAAGGCCGAGATCAAGCGCGACTACGAGTACCTGATCCGGCTCTGGGACGAGATCCGCGAGCTCACCCTGCAATCCACCGCGCCGGCCCTGATCTACGAGGAAGCCAACCTGATCAAGCGCTCGATCCGCGACCTCTATACGCGCGACATCGAGGAGGTGATCGTCGAGGGCGACGAGGGCTATCAGGCGGCCAAGGCATTCATGCGGATGCTGATGCCGAGCCACGCCAAGCGGGTGCAGCACTACGCCGATCCGACCATGCCGCTGTTCCAGCGCTTCCAGATCGAGAGCCAGATCGACGCCATCCACTAGCCGACGGTGCAGCTGAAATCCGGCGGCTACATCGTGATCAACCAGACCGAGGCGCTGGTGGCGATCGACGTCAATTCCGGCCGCGCCACCAACGAGCGCAACATCGAGGAGACCGCGACCAAGACCAATTGCGAGGCGGCCGACGAGATCGCCCGCCAGCTGCGCCTGCGCGATCTCGCTGGCCTGATCGTGGTCGACTTCATCGACATGGAGGAGCACCGCAACCAGGTGACGGTCGAGCGGCGCCTCAAGGAGGCGATGAAGCACGACCGCGCGCGCATCCAGGTCGGCCGCATCAGCCCCTTTGGCCTGCTTGGAGATGTCGCGCCAGCGCCTGCGCCCGTCGCTGGTCGAGGCCTCGCACCCAGCCCTGCCCGCATTGCGGCGGCACCGGCCATATCCGCTCGACGGAATCGACGGCGCTCCACGTGCTGCGCGCGATCGAGGAAGAGGGCATGCGCCGCCGCTCGGCGGAGATCCAGGTGGCGGTGCCCAGCAGCGTCGCGCTCTACATCCTCAACCAGAAGCGGGCGACGCTCGCCGACGCGGAGCGGCGCTACCATTTCCGCGTCACCATCACCGAGGATGACAGCCTGATCCCGCCGAATTTGCGGCTCGACCGCGTGCGGGCCTTCACGCCGGCAGAACTGGCGGCGCTGCCGCCGCCGGTCACCCAGCCGACTCCGACCTTCGTGGAGGAAGAGGACGACGAGGCGATCGAGGAGGAAGAGGCTTTCGCCGAGGAGACCACCGCCGAACCCGGAGAGAGCGCGCAGGAGCGCGAGCCGCATCCCGCCGGCGACGAGGATGGTCGCGGCAGCCGGCGGCGTCGCCGGCGGCGTCGGCGGCGCGGCGGTGAAGAGGGGCGCGGCAGAGCGCCCGGCGTCGCCGGCGATGGTGGCGAGCAAGCCTTCGACGAGGCGCGCGCCCTCTCGGTCGAGGAGATCGCCACGGGCGAAGCCGCGATCGACGTCCCGATCGGAGAAGCGACCGGCGAGGCCGAACACACGAATGGCGATGGCGGACAGAGGAAGCGCCGCCGGCGCGGTCGTCGCGGCGGCAAGCGGCGGCGGCGCGGCGGTCCGAGCGATGCGCAGGGCAACGTCGGCGAGCCGATGGAACCGGAAATCGAAGGCGGCGAGCACGGCTTCGAGCGCACGCCGGAGCCGGAGCCCTGGACGACGGTCCGCGAGCCGGAGACCCGGGCCGCCGGCGGCGAGCGTGCGGAGATGCCAGACGAGGCGCCCGAGCGCGAGACGCCGCCGGAACCCTCCCACGTGGCGCAGCCTGCGCCCGCCGCCGCGGAGACGCCAGCCAGCCGGCCCGCGCCGGATCAGTCCGACGCCGCCAACGCTTCGCCGCCGGTCACGGTCACCGAGCGCCCGGCCAATCCGAAGCGCGGATGGTGGCATCGGCTGACGCAATCTTGACGCCGGAGTGATCGCTGCGTCAGGGCCGCCAGCCGTTGAGCCGGCGCGCTGCCTCGGCGATCGTGGCGACGGAGCCGGCGAAGGAGATGCGCAAGGTGCGATGGCCGCGCGCCGGGTCGAAGTCCACGCCGGGCGTCACGGCGATGCCGAGCTCGCGCAGAATGCGCCGGCAGAATTCCTGGCTGTCATTGGTGAGATGCCCGACGTCCGCATAGAGGTAGAACGCGCCGTCTGCGGGAGCCAAGCGATCGAAGCCCGCCTTGGGCAATTCCCGCAGCAGCAGCGCGCGGTTCTCGGCATAACGCTGGACGTTTCGATCGAGCTCCTCGTGGCACTCGAAGGCCGCGACCGCGGCGTGCTGCGAGATCGCCGGCGGCGAGATGAAGAAGTTCTGCGCGATGCACTCGACCGCCCGCAGCAGCGGTCGCGGCACCACCATCCAGCCGAGCCGCCAGCCGGTCATGGAGAAATACTTCGAGAAGCTGTTGACCACGATCGCCTCGTCGCTGCTGGCGAGCGCGGTCGCCTCCTTGGGCCCGTAGCTGATGCCGTGATAGATCTCGTCGGAAACCAGCCGAATGCCGCTGCTCTCGGCAATGGCGGGCCAGCGCCGCCAACTCCTGCGGGGTGAGCATGGTGCCGGTGGGATTGGCAGGGCTCGCGACGACGAGCCCGTCGAGCGGCTCTGCGGCCTTGCGCAGCAGATCGACCGTCGCCTGGTAGCGATCAGCCGGACCGGCTTCGAGCGAGACCGGCACCGAGATCGAGCGCCTTCAGAATGTTCCGGTAGGCGGGATAGGCGGGCGTCGCCAGCGCCACCCGGTCGCCGGCATCGAAGGCGGCGAGGAACGCCAGCAGAAACGCGCCGGACGAGCCTGTCGTGACGACGACGCGCTCGGCATCGAGGTCGATGCCGTAGCGATCGCGATAATGCCGGGCGATGGCGCCGCGGAGCTCGGGCATGCCCAGCGCATCGGTATAGCCCAAGGTGTCATTCCGCAGCGCCGCCGTCGCCGCGGCGATGACGCCCGCGGGTGCGCCCGTCGAGGGCTGGCCGACCTCCAGATGCAGCACGTCGGCGCCCGTCGCCGCACGCTCGTTGGCGGCGCGCATGACGTCCATGACGATGAAAGGCGGGATCTGACCGCGTGTCGAAACCTTTAGCGCCATGCCGTCAGCGCTCCGGCCGCATCGCCATGCGGCGGCGTGGCGCCGCGTTGACGGCAGCCACCGGCGGAGCCCATGGTGATCATCGGTAACGGGACGAAAGCCGTGCTTCGCATCCTCGGCTGTTTCCTCGGCGTGCTGCTGCTGACCTGCCTTGCCGTCCGACCGGCGCCGGCGCAGGACCTGAACTATATCCGCGACGCCGAGATCGAGAGCACGCTCCGCACCTTCTATACGCCGATCCTCATGGCTGCCGGCCTCGATCCGACGGCGGTACACATCTACCTCGTCAACGATGCCCGGCTCAACTCCTTCGTCGCCGGCGGCCAGAACATCTTCATCAATACCGGCACCATCACCCGCAGCGAGACCCCCAACCAGCTGGTGGGCATCGTTGCCCACGAGACCGGCCACATCGCCGGCGGGCACCTGATCCGCGGCGAGCAGGCGATGCACGACGCCTCGATCGAGAGCATCATCGCCATGGTGGTAGGCGCGGGCATCGGAGCGGTAGGCCACAACGCCGGCGCCGGCGGGGCCGCGGTGCTGAGCGGCGAGGCTGTCGGCGTCCGCATCCTACCTCGCCTTCTCCGTCGCGCAGGAAGCCACCGCCGACCAGGCCGCCCTGACCTTCCTCGACAAGACCCATCAGTCGGCGCGCGGGCTCCTGCAGTTCTTTCAGATCCTCGAGGGGCAGGAGATCCTGTCGGGCGCGCTGCAATCCCCGTACATGCGTACCCATCCCCTCACCACGCAGCGCATCGAGTATGTGAAGAACCACGTCGACCATTCGCCCTACTCCGACGTGCCGGATCCGCCGGACTGGATCGAGCTGCACAGGCGTATGAAGGCAAAACTCGGTGGCGTTCCTGAGCGGACCCGGCCAGACGCTGCAGCAGTATCCCGAGACCGACAACTCGATCGCCGCGCGCTACGCTCGCGCGGTCGCTTTCTATCGCGTGCCCGAGCTCAAGAAGGCGCTGGTGCTGATCGACGGGCTGATCCAGGAGGAGCCCAAGAACCCTTATTTCCACGAGCTCAAGGGACAGATGCTGTTCGAGAACGGCCGGGTCGGCGACGCGGTCGCGCCCTATCAGGAATTGGTGCGGCTCGCTCCCGATGTGGCGCTGCTGCGGGTCGAGCTCGCCCAGGTCGAGATCGAGACCAATGACGAGGCGCTCAATCGGGATGCCCTAAGCCAGCTCAAGAGCTCGGTCGGATTCGAGAACCGCAATCCCGACACCTGGCGCTTCCTCGCCATCGCCTATGGCCGCACCGGCGACATCGGCAACAGCGCCCTGGCGCTGGCGGAGCAGGCAATGTCCACCGGCGACAAGCCGGCGGCGCGCCAGCAGGCCCAGCGCGCGCTCAAGCTGCTGCCTGCGGGCTCCCAAGGCCGGCTGCGCGCCGAGGACATCCTGCTCGAGGCCCAGCGCAAGCAATAATCCCGCGCCGCGGCCGGCACACCCAACATCGAGGCAGTCCGCATGAGCTCCGTCGCCGATCTCCAAGTCGAGAATGATCGCACCCGCGTGACACGATACCGGCTGCCGCCCGGCGGCAGCACCGGACCGCATCGCCATGAGCACGACTACGTCATCGTGCCCGTGGTCTCCGGACGCCTCCGGGTGATCGCCGGCGACAAGGAAGCCTTCGCGGACCTCGCCGCCGGCGTCACCTATTTCCGCCGCGCCGGAGTCGAGCACGAAGTCTTCAATGGCGGCGAGCGTGAGATCGTGTTCGTGGAGGTCGAGATACTGCCTTAACCAATCTCATTTTTCCGTGATCGATCGCACGGCTTTCGCCGGCGATTTCCGGCGGGACGGTGCTATAGTGCGGGCGGAACACATGCTGATGAATTCGAACTCAACTCCTGCTCCTCGCAATCGCCGCCCTTGGCGGCATTGCTGCGCTGTCTCCCGCGCGGGCCGCCGACCAGTCGCTGCCGGCTGATCGCCAGGCGCTGGACCAGGCGATCCATGACTACCTCATGAATCATCCCGAGGTAATCGTGGAATCGCTGCGCGCCGCCGAGAAGAAGATGCACGACGAGGAAGACGCCGCGGCGCGCGCCGCCATCGACAACAAGCAGAGCGAGCTGCTGCACGATCCCTCCTCGCCAGTCGGCGGCAATCCCAACGGCGATGTCACCATCGTCGAGTTCTTCGACTACCACTGCCCCTATTGCAAGCAGGTCGAGCCGGCCTTGGAGACGCTGCTGAAAGAGGATCCGAAGGTCCGCATCGTCTACAAGGAATTCCCCATCCTCGGTCCCAATTCCGTGGTCGCGAGCCAGGTGGCGCTCGCCGCGCTGAAGCAGGGTCCGCAGAATACGCGCGCTTCCACGCGGCGATGATGAATGCCAAAGGCGCGATCAGCGAAGGCGTGATCATGCAGGTGGCGCAGGACGCCGGCCTCGACATGGGACGGATCAAGACCGACATGAAGGCGCCGGAAGTGGACGCGCTGATCAAGCGCAACTACGACCTCGCCGATGCCCTCAAGATCCACGGCACGCCCGCCTTCATCGTCGGCGACGCGCTGGCGCCGGGCGCCGTCGACCTCGACATGCTGCGCAAGATGGTGGCGGACGCCCGCAAGCGGAGCTGATTTCTTCTAAGCGGCAACCACCTCGGTCCCCTTGAGTTCGATGAGGCCTGGCCCATCCGCGCGCGCCGCGTTGACCTGCGCGCTCACCGGCGCATAGGAAAGCCACTCCTCCGGCGCCGGCTTCAGCAGCGCCAGGAGCCGGTCCGGCTCCGCGTCAGGATCGAGCCAGCCCGCGTAGTGCTCCGGCGGCAGGATCACCGGCATGCGCTCGTGCAGCGGCCGCAGCAGCGCATTTGCCTCGGTCGTGACGATGGTGAAGCTGTCGATGAAATTCGGCCCCGCCCCCTTCTCCTTTGGCGTCCAGCGCTCCCAGAGCCCGGCGAAGGCGAAGACGGCGCGGTCGCGGCGCTGAATCAGATAGGGCTGCTTCAGCTTGCCGTCGGCCCGCCATTCATAGAACCCGTCAGCCGGCACCAGGCAGCGCCGCCGCCGAAATGCGGCGCGGAATGACGGCTTCTCCGCCACGCTCTCGGCACGAGCATTGATGAGACTGGCGCCCTTCTTGGTATCCTCGGCCCAGGCCGGGATCAGACCCCAGCGCAGCATCTGCAGCGTCCGCTCGCCGGGCGGGTTCCGGCGCTGGCGCACCACCGGAACCTCCTGGGTCGGCGCGATGTTGTAGCGCGGCATCAGGTTCGGCTGCTCGACGAAGCCGAAGGCGCGCCGCGAGCTCCTCCACCGGCGTTCTCAGGACAAAACGGCCGCACATCCCCTGAATTCTGCCTCCGCGAAAAAGACGTTGGTCGGCCCGCGCCGGAGCCCCTATCCTAGCATCCTCGCCCTGGCGAGCCCCGCATCCACGAGCAGCGAGAGAGCCGATGGTACAGTTCGGAATGGGTCAGCCGGTCCGCCGTGTCGAGGACCAGCGCTTCATCACCGGCCACGGGCGCTACACCGACGACATGGCGCTGCCCCGGCAGACCTATGCCTATGTCCTGCGCTCGCCGCACGCCCATGCGAGCATCCGCAAGATCGACACGTCGGCCGCCGCCAAGGCGCCGGGCGTCGTCGGCATCGTCACCGGCGCCGACCTCGACCGCGACGGCATCGGCGCCATTCCCTGCGTCGTGCCGATCACCAACCGCGACGGCAGCGAGGCCAAGCTGCCGAGCCGCAAGGCGCTGACCACGGACAAGGTGCGGCATGTCGGCGACTCCGTCGCCATGGTGGTGGCCGAGACACTGGCCCAGGCGAAGGACGCCGCCGAGCTGATCCAGGTGGACTACCAGACCCTCCCCGCGGTCACGGAATCCGAGACCGCGCTCGGGCGCGGCACGCCCAAGGTCTGGGACGAGTTGCCCGGCAATCTCTGCTTCGACTGGGAAGTCGGCAACCGCAGCGCGGTCGAGGCCGCCTTCGCCAAGGCAAAGCACAAGGTCTCGCTCAAGCTGGTCAACAACCGGCTGGTGGTCAACTCGATCGAGCCGCGCGGCGCCGTCGGCGACTATGACGCGAGCGAGGAGCGCTACCATCTCTATACATCGACCCAGGGCTCCCACACGCTCCGCGGCGTGCTCTCCAGTGCGGTCCTGAATGTGCCCGAGCACCGCATCCGCGTGGTGACGCCCGATGTCGGCGGCGGCTTCGGCATGAAGCTGTTCCTCTATCCCGAGCACGTGCTGGTGCTCTATGCGGCGAAGAAATTCGGCCGCCCCGTGAGCTGGATCGGCGAGCGCTCCGACGCCTTCGTCACCGACACCCACGGCCGCGACAACGTCACCACGGCCGATTTGGCGCTCGACGACACCGGCAAGTTCCTGGCGCTCCGCGTCCACATCGTCGCCAACCTCGGCGCCTATCTCTCGCTCTACAGCACCTTCATCCCGACCGGCGCCGGCGCCGCCATGCTTGCGGGCGTCTATCGGACCCCGGCGGTGGTGGTGCGGACTGAGGGCGTCTTCACCAACACGGTGCCGATCGACGCCTATCGCGGCGCCGGGCGGCCCGGAAGCCGCCTACATCCTCGAGCGGCTGGTGACCCACGCCGCTCGGCGCTGAAGCTCGATCCCGCGGAGATCCGCCGGCGCAATTTCATCCCGCCCGAGCAGATGCCGTTCGCCACGTCTCTCGACCGCACCTACGACAGCGGCAACTTCCAGAAGAACATGGAGGACGCGCTCAAGGCGGCCGACTACCAGGGCTTCCCGGCGCGGCGGGCGGAGTCCCGCGCCAAGGGCAAGCTGCGCGGCATCGGCTTCGCCACCTATATCGAGGAATGCGGCGGCGGCGACGACGAGATGGCGGAGATCCGCTTCGATGCCGGCGGCAACCTGACCTTGCTCATCGGCACCCAGTCCTCTGGCCAGGGCCATCAGACCGCCTACGCGCAGCTCCTCGCCGAAAAGCTCGGCGTGCCCTTCGACACCATTCGCGTCACCCAAGGCGACACCGACGTGGTGGGATTCGGCCGCGGCACCGGCGGCTCGCGCTCGCTACCGGTGGGCGGCGCCGCCATCGATCTCGCCGCGCGCAAGATCATCGACAAGGGCCGCAAGATCGCCGCCCATCGTCTGGAGGCCGCGGAAGCCGACATCCAATTCGCCGACGGCCAATTCCAGATCGCCGGCACCGACCGCCGCATCGGCATCACCGAGGTGGCGAAGGCGGCCTTCGACTCCTTCGGCTTGCCGCGGGAGATCGAGCCGGGCCTCGATGAGAAGGCGCATTTCATGCCGGCGGCGTCCACCTTCCCGAACGGCTGCCACGTCTGCGAGCTGGAGGTGGATCCCGACACCGGCATCACCACTCTCCTGCGCTATGTCGTGGTCGATGATTTCGGCCGCGTGGTGAACCCGCTGCTGCTCGCGGGCCAGGTCCACGGCGGCATCGCCCAGGGCGTGGGCCAGGCGCTGCTGGAGGGCTGCGTCTACGACGAAAAGTCGGGCCAGCTCGTCACCGGCTCCTTCATGGACTACTGCATGCCGAGGGCCTACCACCTGCCGGAGATCGAGTTCGCCTTCAACGTCGTGCCCTGCACCACCAATCCCCTCGGCATCAAGGGCGCCGGCGAGGCGGGCGCCATCGGCGCGCCGCCGGCTGTCATCAACGCCCTCGTGAACGCGCTCTCGGAGCTCGGCATCGATCACATCGACATGCCGGCGACGCCGCGGCGGGTGTGGGAGGCGATCCAGCGAGCCCGCACCGTTCGCGCCGCCGAATGACGTCGCGAGAGCTCGGCGCTCTCCTGGAAACGGCGCGGCGGGCGGCGCTGCGTGCCGGACCCGCGATCCTCGACGTCTACCACGCCGCGGAAGCGCCCGACGTCCGGAGCAAGGCCGACGCCTCGCCGGTGACGCTCGCCGACGAGCGCGCCGAGACGTTGATCGTTGAGACGCTCACGGCGGCGGCGCCCGATATCCCCGTCATCGCCGAGGAAGGCTGCGATCGCGACGGCGTGCCAACCTCGGCGCCGTCGCGCTTCTGGCTGGTGGATCCGCTCGACGGCACCAAGGAATTCTTGCGCCGCAACGGCGAATTCACCGTCAACATCGCCCTCGTCGAGGGCGACCGGCCGGTGCTCGGTGTCGTGCATGTACCCGCCCTCGGCCTCACCTTCGCCGGCGCCGGCCCCGGCACCGCGACCCGCCAGGAAGGCACTGTCGCTGCGGCATCCATCTCGGCTCGGCCGGTACCGCCCCGCGGCGCCGTGGTGGTGCACAGCCGCTCGCACGAGAACGCGGCAAAGCTCAGGGAATATCTGGCGACGCTCGCCGCGCCGACCACTCGAATCTCCGGCAGCGCGGTGAAATTCTGCCTGATCGCCGCCGGCGAAGCGGATCTCTATCCCCGTTTCGGCCCCACCATGGAGTGGGACACCGCGGCAGGCCAGGCGGTGCTGGAAGCGGCGGGCGGCAGCGTGCTGACCCCGGAGGGCGCGCCCTTCCGCTACGGCAAGCCCGGCTTCCTCAACGCCGGCTTCCTCGCCCGCGGGCGCTAGGGTCACGGCGAAGGCATTGGGCGTGACCCGCCTGCTCGCTTCGCACGAGATCGACGAGGCAGCTCGCCTGTTGCAGGCGGGCGAGCTTGTCGCGTTTCCGACCGAGACGGTCTACGGGCTCGGCGGTGACGCCACCAACGATCGCGCCGTCGCCGGGATCTTCGCCGCCAAGGGACGGCCGCGGTTCAATCCCCTGATCGTCCATGTCCCGGATATCGCGCTCGCACGGAGCCTCGCTGTGCCTCGACGCGCGGGCGGAGCGCGTCATCGAGCGGTTCTGGCCGGGGCCGCTGAGCCTCGTGCTGCCGCGCCAGGTGAATTGCCCGGTGTCGCTGCTGGCAAGCGCCGGGCTCGATACGCTGGCGATCCGGATGCCGTCCCATCCCCTGGCACTGGAGCTGCTGCGCCGGACCGGCCGACCGCTCGCCGCGCCCAGCGCCAATCGTTCCGGCCGCGTCAGCCCCACCACCGCGGCACACGTGATGGAGGAACTCGCCGGCCGGATCGCCGCGGTGCTCGACGGCGGGCCCTGTCCGGTCGGCATCGAGTCCACGGTGCTCGATCTCAGCGGCGCGGAGGCGACGCTGCTGCGGCCCGGCGGCATCGCCCGGGAAGAGCTGGAGAGCTTCCTCGGTCCCCTGGCGAAGGCTGGCCACGAGGACGCGGCGCCCCGTTCGCCCGGCATGCTGGAGAGCCACTACGCGCCCCACCTGCCGCTTCGTCTCGGAGCCACCGCGGCGCGGCCGGGCGAGGCGCTCCTCGCCCTGGGGCCCGGTGCGCCGCCACCGGGTTTCGCTGCGATGCGCTCGCTCTCCGCGAGCGGCGACCTCACGGAAGCCGCCGCCAATCTCTTCGCGATGCTCCGCGCCCTGGACCAGCCCGGCTTCACGGGGATCGCCGTCATGCCGATCCCCGAGCACGGCCTCGGCGCCGCCATCAATGATCGGCTGCGGCGAGCGGCCGCGCCCCGCCCCTGACCCTCGCGATCGCGGAATGTCTCGATACGATGTTCCTCTTTTCTTGCACGATCCCCGTGCTTAGATGCGCAATCCGGGGGGATCGCGAGGAGAACGGGCCGTGACGCTATCGCTGGAAGAAGCACTTCGAGGCATTCGGGCCGCGGTGGGTCCGAAGGGCATCGTCGAGGATCCGCAGCAGATCGAGCCCTACCTCGTCGAGAGCCGCGGCATGTATCACGGCAGGACCAGCCTGGTGGTGCGCCCGGCGTCGACGGCGGAAGTCGCCGAGGTCGTGCGGCTCGCCGCGGCCGCGCGATTGCCGATCGTGCCCCAGGGCGGCAATACCGGCCTCTGCGGCGGCGGCGTGCCCGACGCGGACGGACGCAACATCGTGCTGAGCCTCGGCCGCATGAACCGCGTCCGCGCGATCGATGCCACGGATTTCACCATCACCGTGGAGGCCGGCTGCATCCTCGCGGACATCCAGAAAGCCGCGGAGGCGGCGGACCGCCTCTTTCCCTTGAGCCTCGGCGCCGAGGGCTCCTGCCAGATCGGCGGCAACCTCTCCACCAACGCCGGCGGCATCGCGGTGCTGCACTATGGCAACACGCGCGATCTTGCCCTCGGTCTCGAAGTGGTGCTGCCGGACGGCAGCGTCTGGGACGGATTGCGGGTGCTGCGCAAGGACAATACCGGCTACGACCTGAAGCAGCTCTTCATCGGCGCCGAGGGCACGCTCGGCATCATCACCGCGGCGACGCTCAAGCTGTTCCCGCGTCCGCGCGAGGTTGAGACCGCATTTCTGGCGCTCGCCCGCGCGCGCGACGGCATGGAGCTCTTCGCCCACGCCCGCGCCGCCAGCGGCGACCAGCTCACCGCCTTCGAGCTCATCCCGCGCATCGGCCTCGAATTCGCCCAGCGACATGTGGCCGGGATCGTCGATCCCCTCGCCGAGCCGCACAATTGGTACGTGCTCCTCGACGTCTCCTCGAGCCGGTCCGACAGCGGGCTGCGCCAGGGGCTGGAAGCCCTGCTCGCCGAGGCCTTGGAGGCCGGGCTGATCGAGGATGGCGTCGTGGCATCGAGCGCGCAGCAGGGACAGCAGCTCTGGCGCATCCGCGAGGCGATGGTGGAGGCGCAGAAGTTCGAGGGCGGCAGCATCAAGCACGATATCTCGGTAGCGGTAAGCCGGGTCGCGGAATGCATCGAGCGCCTGACGGCTGCCGTCGAGGCGCGCGTTCTGGGCTGTCGTCCGGTCGCCTTCGGCCATGTCGGCGACGGCAACATCCATTTCAACATCAGCCAGCCCGTCGGCGCCGACACCAAGGCCTTCCTGGCACGCCGGCAGGAAGTGAACGACATCGTGCATGGCATCGTCGTGGAGATGAACGGCTCGATCAGCGCCGAGCACGGCATCGGCATCCTCAAGCGCGACGAGCTGCCGCGCTACAAGCCGGCGACCGCGATCGACCTGATGCGCCGCGTCAAGCTCGCCCTCGATCCCGACGGGATCATGAACCCCGGTAAGGTCATCAGCGTCGAGACGCCGGAGGCCGCGCCCGCCGCGCGCCGCCGGGCGCGCTAGCGTCCACTGGCACCGGCCAACTCGAGGACCCGCTCTTCGAGCAGCCCCTGCGCCACGTTGCCGTCGACCGGCGTGAAGACGGCGACGGTGCGCCGGGGCTTGAGATCGGGAAAGTGATAGATCGCCGACGTGCTTCCCGGCCCCTGACCGGTGTGACCCATGCAGCGCCCGAGCGGTCCCGCGGTATCGATCATGATGCCCAGCCCATAGGAGGGAACACGGAATGGCCGGCCGGGAAACGGCCCGCCGATCGCGCGGCATGCCAGCATCGCGGCCTTCAGCACCGGCGGCAGCAAGTCGCCTGTCTGCAATCGATCCAGGAATTCCACGGCTGCGCGGGGCGATCCGACGAGCAGTCCATGAAAGACCCATCCGGGGTGATATCGGCGCGCATTGCCCCAGGCGATACCGTCGAGATCCGCTGGCACCCGCGCAATCCTCGCACCTTCGATACCCATCGGTGCGAAAACGAGCCGGTCGAGGGCGGCGCCGAGCGTATCCGTCGCAGCATCCTCGATCGCCTGACGAATCAGGAGATATCCGATGTTCGAATAAGCCCAGCCCTGTCCAGGTGGGAACAGCAACCGATCAGGCGATATCCGCTCAAACAGTTCCGCCACCGACCACGGCTCGTCGCCGCGCGCGACGGCCGCGTAGTAGCTCTCCGATCCGCCGTAGTTGGGCACGCCGGCAGTGTGCTGCAGCAGCTGCCGGAGCGTGAACGGCTTGCCCGGCGCTGGCACATCGAGGTCCAACTTGCCATCGCGGACGAGAACCAGCGCCGCCGCCGCCAGCACCGTCTTGGTGAAGCTCCACCACGGCACGGGCACATCGCCCCGCACGGCACGCGCGAGAACACCCTCCACCAGCTCGGCACCGAGGATCTCCGACGTCTTCATGCTCCGATGATTTTCGAGATCGCCGCTGACGTAAACGAGTGGCGCGCTCACTCCGGCAGTGGAATGAACTCGGTCTCGCCGGGCACCGACGGGAAATTGCCCGCTTTCCAGTCGGCCTTCGCCTTCTCGATGCGGTCCTTCGAGCTGGAGACGAAGTTCCACCAGATGTGCCGGGGACCATCGAGAGGCGCGCCGCCCAGCAACAGGAGATGCGCCCCGGCAGGCGCCGTCACCTTCACCTCGACACCGCGGCGGAATATCAGCAGCTGGCTGACGCCGAAAGACCGGCCGCCGAGATCGATCATGCCGTCGACGACATAGATGCCGCGCTCCTCGTGATCGACGGGAAAGACGAGACGGCCACCGGCGCGGAGCGTCGCATCCGCATAGACCATCTCCGAGAACGTCTTCACCGGCGAGCGCTGGCCGCCGAGCGCGCCGACCATGACGCGAATGCGCGCGCCCTCGGCCTCGATCACCGGCAGCGCCTTTGCCTCGTGATGGGCGAAGCTCGGCGCGACCTCTTCCTGAGCACGCGGCAGCGCGACCCAGGCCTGGATGCCGAACGCGCGCGAGGGCGCGATGCGGAGCGCCTCGGGCGTGCGCTCGGAATGGACGATGCCGCGCCCGGCGGTCATCCAGTTGACCTCGCCCGGCCGGATCGCCTGGACGCTGCCCAGGCTGTCGCGATGCAGGATCTCGCCCTCGAAGAGATAGGTCACCGTCGCGAGGCCGATATGCGGATGCGGCCGCACGTCGATGCCGCTGCCAGGCTTGAACGCCACCGGCCCCATCTGGTCGAAGAAGACGAACGGCCCCACCATGCGCCGCTCCGACGCCGGCAGCACGCGCCGGACCTGGAAGCCGCCGAGATCACGGAGACGCGGCACGATCACGAGGTCGAGAGCGGTGCCCGACCCCGCTTCGCATCTAGGCTCCTGCGCCGGCAACCAGCTCATGGACAGGCCTCCCGTTCTTCGGAACCATCGCCCGACGGGCAGGGCATCATAGCCTCGCCGCCGCCGGGGACCAGCGCCGTTTGCCGAATGCCCGGGAGCCTGGACAGCGGGGGCAGAAGCGATAGGATCCGCGACGACCGCCGCCCGCCAGAGCCAAGGAGGCCAGCGCCCTTGTCCGACTATATCGCTCCTCTCGCCGACATGCGCTTTGCCCTCAACGAGATCGCGGGGCTGCCGGAGCTCGCTCGATTGCCCGGCTGCGAGCAGGCGGCACCCGACCTCGTCGATCAGGTGCTGGAGGAGGCTGGCAAGCTGGCGCACGAGGTGATCGCCCCGCTCAATGTCGTGGGCGATCGGGAGCATAGCCGTCTGGAGAATGGCGTGGTGCGCACGCCCACCGGCTTCGCCGCAGCTTATCGGCGCTATGTCGACGGCGGCTGGAACTCGCTGTCCTTCGACCCCGAGTACGGCGGCCAGGATCTGCCGCAGCTGATCTCCACCGCGGTCATGGAGATGTGGGCATCGGCGAGCATGGGCTTCTCGCTCTGCAGTCTCCTTACGGTGGGCGCCACGGATCTGCTGCAGGCGCATGGCTCCAAGGCGCAGAAGGAGATCTATCTGGCGAAGCTGGTCTCGGGCGAGTGGACCGGCACCATGAATCTCACCGAGCCTCAGGCTGGCTCCGACCTCGGCGCGCTGCGCACGCGCGCGGTGAAGTCCGGCGATCATTACAAGATCACCGGCCAGAAGATCTTCATCACCTACGGCGAGCACGACCTGACGCCCAACATCGTGCACATGGTGCTGGCGCGTCTGCCGGACGCGCCGGCCGGCAGCAAGGGCATCTCCCTCTTCATCGTGCCGAAATTCCTGGTGAACGCCGACGGCAGCCTCGGCGAGCGCAACGATCTCCGCTGCGTCAGTCTCGAGCACAAGCTCGGTATCCACGCGAGCCCGACCTGCGTCATGGCCTATGGCGACGGCGGCGGCGCCACGGGATATCTCGTGGGCGAGGAGAATCGCGGCCTCGAATACATGTTCACCATGATGAACACCGAGCGCCTGGGCGTCGGGCTGCAGGGCGTGGCGATCGCGGAGCGCGCCTATCAGCAGGCCCGCGACTATGCGAATCAGCGCGTCCAGGGCCGTCCGGCGGGCGTCAAGAGCAACGGCGCGCTGCCGATCATCCATCACGCGGACGTGCGGCGCATGCTGCTGGAGATGCGCGCCAGCGTCGAGGCGGCACGCGCGCTCGCCTATTTTGCCGCCGGCGCCATCGATCGCGCGCGCCGCCATCCCGACACCGCCGAGGCCGCGCGCCAGCAGGGCATCGTCGACCTCCTGATACCGGTGGCGAAGGCGTGGTGCACCGATCTTGGCGTCGAGGTGGCCTCGCTCGGCATCCAGGTGCATGGCGGCATGGGCTTCATCGAGGAGACCGGCGCCGCCCAGCATCTGCGCGACGCCCGCATCACGCCGATCTATGAGGGCACCAACGGTATCCAGGCGCAACGACCTCGTCGGGCGGAAGCTCGGCCGCGACGGCGGCGCGGCTGCCCGCGCCTTCATCGCGGAAATGCGCGGCATCGACGCCGAGTTGGCGCGAGCGGCGGGCGACGATGTCGCCGCGATCCGCCGGCACCTTTCCGCCGGCCTCGATGCGCTGGCCGCGGCAACCGATGGCATCGTGACCACCCTCGGCAGCGACCTGCCTCGGGCGCTTGCGGGTGCGGCGCCCTATCTCCGCATGTTCGGCATCGTGGCTGGCGGATGGCTGCTGGCGAAGGGCGCGCTGGCGGCGCAGCGCGCTCTCGCCGAGCGCCCCAGGAATGCGCGCTTCCTCGAGGCGAAGCTGATGACCGCCCGCTTCTTCGCCGAGCACGCGCTGGCCGGCGCGCCCGGCCTGCTGCCCGCGGTTACCGGGGGCGCTACGGTGATTGGCTTCGATCCCGACCTGCTCTAGCAGGCCGCGCGATGGCGCCAATCGTTAATGGGGATTAAGACTTGCGTAAATAACGCGACAAATTATTGACACAGGTCATTGCGAGGCACGCCGACATAGATTCCCTTGTCGAAGCTTTGTTGGCGAAAGGCCCGCGATGGCGCCCGAGGATGGCCGCCCACCGATCGACACCGAGGACGCGGACTGGCTCGACCGGCGAGCGCAGCTGATCGGCCGCGGTGCGCGGGAAATTCAGCGCGAGCTGGACGATCTCGAAGTGCGAATTGCCATGCTCGACACTTTCATCCGGAATCTCGTCCGCGACGAGAAGGCCGCGGCGAACGATCGGACCAGCGACTAGCCCGGCGCCGGCCCCGGCCGCCACATCCGCAAAGGATCCGGCTCAGCTCTTCTCGTTGACGCAGCGCAGCAGCTTCCAGTAGCCGAACAGATTGCTCGGCCGCGTCTCGCGCACCGTGAGCCGGCTCGCCTTCGAGGAACGTATCGAGCGGGAAATCGGCGTGGAAGCCGATCTTGCCGGCGAGCGGCGCCAGCCGCTTCTCGATCCAGCGCACCGCCGGGTTCGGGCTGGTGAAGTGGTTGACGATGACGATGGTGCCGCCGGGCTTGCAGACGCGCCGCATCTCGCCGGCGAAGCGCGCGGGGTTGGGCACCACCGAGGCGACATAGAGCGCCAGCACGGCATCGAAGGCGTTGTCCTCGAAGCTCATCGCCTCGGCGTCCATCTCCAGCAGCGCCTCGACCTGCTTGAGGCCGCGCGCTCGACCCGCCGCCGCGCCTTGGCCAGCATCTCCTTGGAGACGTCGATGCCCGTCACGCGCGCATCGCGCCGGAAATGCGGCAGCGAGAGGCCGGTGCCGACGCCGACCTCCAGGATGCGCTGGTGCGGGCGGTCGTTCGCGAGCTCCACCGCCGCCTTGCGGCCGGGATGGAAGATCGGCCCGAAGACGAAATCATAGGACCCCGCGAAGAGCCGATAGGTCCTTAGCGTGTCTTGCAGTTCCAAGGCGTTCCTCCACCGCAATTCCCCCCGCGCGGCCTCGCTTGACCCAAGACCGCGTGGCAAGCCCGTTGCGCTGCGGCGCGCCCGGGCAAGCTGGCGCTCAGATCAGCGAGATGCGATCCGCTTCCAGACCTTTGCGGCCATCTACCACGTCAACACGCACGCGCTGCCCCGGACCGAGCGATGCGACGCCGCTGCGCCGCAGCGCCGTGACATGGATGAAGATATCCTTCCCCCCGCCATCCGGCGAGATGAAGCCGTAGCCTTTATCGGGCTCGAACCACTTCACCGCGCCCTCGAGCGTGGTCGCCGGTCCCTTCGGCCGCATGCCACCGCCGCCGAAGCCGCCACCTCCGCCCCCGGACGGAGCCGCGACCGCAGTGCTGGCATCGACATTGAGGACGCTGAGAACCAGCGGCCCCTTCGCGCCCGCGCCCACCTCGCAGGTGATCGTGGCGCCCTCGCGCACGTCTTCGTACCCGGCACGCCGCAGGACCGCCATCGGCAGAAACGCGTCCTGCGAGCCGTCCGTGAATGTCACGAAGCCGAAGCCCTTTGTCGCGTTGAACCACTTCACCTTGCCCTCGGCGCGGCGGCCTGTGCCTGGGGCTCGTCATTCCGGAAAAATCCGGGGCGGCGGTCGTACATGGAGCCTCTGAGAACGGTCTACGAACAGTTGAGCATAACGCGAAATTAAGGGAGCGCGCCAGTCCTACCTGCGCCGGATCGGCAGCCGCGACCCCGCTCGCCCACGGGCGGGCGGGGTCGACGACGATCTCACCCGCCGTAGGCGACCACGCGCTGGCGCTGCTCGCCCAGCCCGCGTGACCGTCAGACGCATGGTGTCGCCGGGCTTGAGGAAGCGCGGCGGCTTCATGCCCAGGCCGACGCCCGCGGGCGTGCCGGTCGGGATGACGTCGCCGGGCATGCAGCGTCATGAACTGGCTGACGTAGCTCACGATCTGCGCGCACCGGGAAGATCATGTTGCGGGTGTTGCCGTTCTGCATCCTCTCGCCGTTGACCTCGCAGACGAGGTCGAGCGCCTGGGGATCCGGCACCTCGTCCGACGTCACGAGCCAGGGACCGATCGGCGCGAAGGTGTCGCAGCTCTTGCCCTTGGACCAGTTGCCGCCGCGCTCGAGCTGGAACTCGCGCTCGGAGACGTCGTTGACGATGCAATAGCCCGCCACGTACTTGAGCGCGTCCGCCTCGGAGACGTATTGCGCCTTGGTGCCGATGACGATGCCGAGCTCGACCTCCCAGTCGCGTCTTCTTGGAGTCCTTGGGCATCACCACGTCGTCGTTGGGGCCGCTGATCGAGCTGGTCGCCTTCATGAACAGGATCGGCTCCTTCGGGATCGGCTGGTCCGCTTCCTTGGCGTGATCGCTGTAGTTGAGGCCGACGCAGACCAGCTTGGAGATCCGGCGCGACGCAGGGGCCGATGCGCGGCGTGCCGGTGACCGCCGGCAGGCTGGCGGGATCGAGCTTGCGCAGCTTGTCGAGCGCCGCCGGCGCCAGGCGTCTCGGGTCCGATATCGGAGACCGCGCCGGAGAGATCGCGGATGCGGCCGTCGCGGTCGAGAATGCCCGGCTTCTCCTGGCCCGCGCGGGCCATAGCGCAGCAAGTTTCATGTGATGCTCCCGTTCCTGAGTTGAATAGGCGGCGCGTCTAGAGGCTGAAGCCGCCGTCGATGACGTGGATGGCGCCGGTGGTGAAGGCGGATTCATCGCTCGCGAGATAGACCGCAAGCGCCGCGATCTCCTCGGCGGTGCCGAGCCGCCCCATGGGCTGGCGCTGCAACGAAGGCCTTGCGAGCCTCCTCGACATTGCCCTGCGCGGCGATGCGGTCGTCGAGCGACGGCGTCTCGATGGTGCCGGGGCAGATGGCGTTGCAGCGGATGCCCTGCTTGATGAAGTCGGCCGCGACCGACTTGGTGAGGCCGATCACCGCCGCCTTGCTGGTGCCGTAGACGAAGCGGTTGGGGATGCCGCGCACGGAGGAGGCGCCGGACGACGATGTTGACGATCGAGGCGCCCTTGCCGCTCTTCAGCATCGCCGGCAGGAAGGCGCGGATGGTGCAGTACATGCTCTTGACGTTGAGGGTCATGGTGAAGTCCCAGTCCTTCTCCGTGCACTCCAGCACCGTGCCGTGATGGACGAAGCCGGCGCAATTGAAGAGCACGTCGAGGGCGCCGAGCTCCGCCGCCAGCGCGTGCGACCGCGGCGGCGTCGGTCACGTCGAGCTTGCGGATGGAGATCCCGGCGCCGCCGGCCTTGGCGAGCGCGCCCAGCTTCTCCGGATTGAGGTCGGTGGCGACGACGCTGGCGCCCTCGCGGGCAAAGGCGAGCGCCGTGGCGCGGCCGATCCCCTGCGCCGCCGCCGTGACCAGCGCCGTCTTGCCCTCCAGCCGTCCTGCCATTCCATCCCCCTTGCTACCGAGGCGCCCGAAATTGCCACGCCGGGCAGCGCCCTGTAAATTGGCGTCATTGTCCGCCGATGCCGCGATCTATTCAACGCCTCCGCTCTGGGAGAACCGCGATGCCCTCGCTCACCATCCGCCTCAACCCAGCCGACAACGTCGTGGTCGCGCGCGCCGATCTCCTGCCCGGCACCGAGGTCGCCGGCGAGAAGCTCACCACGCGGGGACACATCCCCGCCGGGCACAAGGTCGCGACCGCGCCGATCGAAGGGCGAGCCGGTGCGCAAATACAACCAGATCATCGGCTTTGCCACCGCCGACATCGCGCCCGGCGAGCACGTGCACACGCACAACCTCGCCATGGGCGATTTCGACCGCGACTACGCCTTCTGCGCCGACGCGAAGCCGACCGACTGCGTGCCGGAGCACGAGCGCGCGACCTTCCAGGGCATCGTGCGCGCCGACGGCCGCGTCGCGACGCGCAACTACCTCGGCATGCTCACCACGGTGAACTGCTCGGCCACCGCCGCGCGCTTCATCGCCGAGCAGTTCCGCGGCGGCGCGCTGGCCGAGTTCCCCAATGTCGACGGCGTGGTGGCGCTCGGCCACGGCACCGGCTGCGGCATGGCGAGCGAGGGCGCTCGCCATGGACGTGCTGCGCCGCACGCTCGGCGGCTATGCGCGGCACCCGAACTTCGCCGGCGTGCTGATCCTGGGCCTCGGCTGCGAGGCGAACCAGATCGGCGGCCTGATGCGCGCCGAGGGGCTCGCAGGAGGGACCGCTGCTGCAGACCATGACCATCCAGGACACCGGCGGCACCGTCAAGACGGTGCGCGAGGGCGTGGCGCGCCTCAAGGAGATGCTGCCCGAGGCCAACCAGGCGCGCCGCGAGACCGTGCCGGCGAGCCATCTCACTGCTGGCGCTGCAATGCGGCGGCTCCGACGGCTATTCCGGCATCACCGCCAATCCCGCGCTCGGCGCCGCGGTCGATCTGCTGGTGCGCCACGGCGGCACGGCGATGCTGTCGGAGACGCCGGAGATCTACGGCGCCGAGCATCTGCTGACGCGCCGCGCCGTGAGCCGCGAGGTCGGCGAGAAGCTGATCGAGCGCATCCGCTGGTGGGAGGACTACACCGCCAAGACCGGCGGCGAGATGAACAACAACCCCTCGCCCGGCAACAAGGCGGGCGGCCTCACCACCATCCTCGAGAAATCGCTGGGCGCGGTCGCCAAGGGCGGCACCACCAACCTGGTCGACGTCTACGATACGCCGAGCCGATCACCGCGAAGGGCTTCGTCTTCATGGATACGCCGGGCTACGACCCGGTCTCGGCGACCGGCCAGGTGGCGGGCGGCGCCAACCTCATCTGCTTCACCACCGGCCGCGGCTCGGTCTTCGGCTGCAAGCCCGCGCCGAGCCTCAAGCTCGCCACCAACACGCCGCTCTACCAGCGCATGAGCGACGACATGGACATCAACTGCGGCCCGATCGTCGACGGCGGCGCCACGGTGCAGGAGATCGGCGAGCGCATCTTCGAGCTCGTGCTCGCGACCGCCTCGGGCCAGAAGACCAAGAGCGAGGAGCTCGGCTTCGGCGAGGACGAGTTCACGCCCTGGCAGCTCGGCGCGGTGATGTAGCGTCAAGAATACTTGGCCAAATTCTTCCGGATCCGCTCCAGCGGCGGCACCTTCGGATCCGGCAGGTCGAACGCACTGCCGGTGATGGTCTCGTAGGCGCCGATATAGACGCTGGCCGCCTCCAGGATGACTTCGGGCGGAATCTCCGGGATCGGGTCCTTGTAGGGATCGCAGCGCGCGACCACCCAGCTGCGCACGAAATCCTTGTCGAAGCTCTGCTGCCGCTCGCCGGCCTCGAAGCGCTGCTGGTAGCTCGCGCAGAAACCAGTAGCGGCTGCTGTCGGGCGTGTGGATCTCGTCGGCGAGGATGATGCGGCCGTCACCGTCGAAGCCGAACTCGTATTTGGTGTCGACGAGGATGAGCCCGCGCTTCGCCGCCATCTCGCGGCCGCGCGCGAAGAGGTGGAGCGCCAGCTCCGACACCTCGTGCCACTGCGCAGAGGTCAGCAGCTTCTTCTCGATGATCTCGGATTCGGTCAGGGGCTCGTCGTGGCCGGCATCGAAGGCCTTGGTGGTCGGCGTGATGATGCGTGCGCTCGAGCTTCTGGTTCTCGCGCATGCCCGTCGGGAAAGCGGATGCCGTACATCTCGCGCAGGCCGCGCTTGTACATTGGCCAGATCGAGGTGCCGGTGGTGCCGGCGAGATAGTCGCGCACCACGATCTCGACCGGCATGATCCGGAGCCGCCGGCACACCACCACGTTGGGATCGGGATATTCCAGCACGTGGTTCGGCGCCACGTCGCGCGTCGCCTCGAACCAGTAGCGGGCGATCTGGGTCAGCACCTGGCCCTTCAAGCGGGATCGCGGTGAGGATGCGGTCGAAGGCGCTGAGGCGGTCGCTGGCGACGAGGATGCGCCGCCCGTCCGGCAGATCGTAGTTGTCGCGCACCTTGCCGCGATAATGGCCCGGCAGCCCCGGCACGCTGGCGTCCCAGAGGACGTGATCGAGGTAGGGCGCGAGCGCCGTCTTATCCACCATGCTGTCCCAATCTCTCAGTAAGGCGTGCCGTCTTTGCGGCTGTAGTGAAACCGGCCGTCGACGTAGACCGCCTGCACATCGTCATCGGGATAGACGACGGTGTCGCCGGCGCTGCGATCGCCGACCTCGATAAAGACCACGTCGGCGTCGCTGCGATTGACGAGATAGTGGGCATCTCCCGTCCCCGCCTTGAAGCCCGCGCATATGCCGGGCTTGAGCGGCGTCTCGCCGGCGTCGGTCACCAGGATTGGCGTGCCCTCAAGGACATAGATGAACTCATCCTGCCGCGCATGAGCGTGGCGCAGCGCCGAGACGGCGCCGGGCTTGAGGCGCGTGAGATTGACGCCGAAATTGGTAAGCCCAAAGGGATCGCCGAGCACCTGCTTCTCGCGGCCCCTGATCCTCTCCAGAAACGGCTTCGGCGCGTTGGTGGGCACCGGCCGCAACGGCAGGGACGCGGCCTCGAGTGCCACAGGCCAGGATTTGCTCGACATCGGCGAACCTCAGGGAGAAAAAAATGACGGCGCTCAATTCAGCTTGCCGGCGCCCTTGACGGCCGCGAGGTATTTCCGCACCCGCTTCGCGTTGGTGCCGATATCGCCCCGCCCGACCCGGCTCTTGGATCGCACGTCGATGCGGGCGCCGCCCTCGTCGGCGGTCACGCGCACGACGATGTCATCGGTGAAGCCGTACCAGAGGGTGCGGTCGGTCGCTTCCAGGCGGCCGTGAGCCGCATCGATATTCACGATGGTCCAGCCCATGCGCGTCGCCTGATCCACCGCCAGCACCAGCGCCCGGTCCGGCGTCAGGTCGAGGACGAGCGGCGCGATGTCGGGATAGGCGGACTTCTGCAGCGCCGCAGTATTGGCACCGCCATAGACCACGGGCTCCGCTTGGGCAGCCTCGCGCAACGGCATCACCGCCCGGAACTCCGGCGGGTGCTCGGTGTCGGTGGTGATGTCGTTGATCGGCGGCACCGAGCGCCCGAGCGCCCGGAAGCGGAGCGGCACATAGGCGGAGGCGCCGCCCACCAGCATGCCGGCGAGCGCGATCAGCGCCCAGACGCGGCGGCCGCCCAGCACGCTGGTGAGCAGCCCGAGGGCGCCCACCGCCCCGGCGGCAAAGCCCAGATACATGGCGACGCGCGGCAGCAATCCCAGCGCCATCGACAGCGGCCAGAGGCCGACGCGATACCCGAGCGGCCCCACCAGCAGCAGGAGGATCGCGCTCGCGCCCAAGGCGGCGCCGGCCACCGCCAGGATCGGTGACGGACGGCTGGTCGCGCCCGCGGTCGCTGTGTGCGTCATCTGTCGATCTCCGCGCTCACGCCGTGCCGGCCATCGCGCGCTGCGCCGGCAGATCGTCCTCGATGAAGGCCTGCACGATCTCGTCGATGTCGCGATCGGCCTCGAGCCCCAGGCCCTCGGCGCGCTTCGACGAGATCGCGAGCGGCCAGCCGGCGACGATCTTCTGGATCACCGGATCGGGCTCCCAGCGGATGCGCTTCACCGCCGCATCGCCGCCGGCGCGCCGCAGCGCCTCCACCATCTCCGCCACCGTGACGGCGATGCCCGGCAGCTGGATGGCGCGGCTGAAGCCGAAGGCCTCGCCGGGGATGTCGTGCACTTTCTCCAGCGCCGCGACCAGGCGCCGTGGCGACAGCACGGGCATCACCACGTCGCGGGTCACCGGGCAGACGACGTCGACGCCCGAGAGCGGCTCGCGGAAGATCGAGGATGCCCAGGTGGAGGCGGCGCGGTTCGGCTTGCCCGGCCGGATCACGATGGTCGGGAGCCGCGGCGAGCGGCCGTCGATATAGCCCTTGCGGCTGTAGTCGTTGACCAGCAGCTCGCCGATCGCCTTCTGGTTGCCATAGGAGGTCTGCGGCGTCAGCGCCGTGTCGTCGCTCACCGCCGGCGGCAGCTTGCCGCCATAGACCGCGAGCGAGCTGGCGAAGACCAGCCGCGGGCAGGTGCCGAGCGCGCGGCAGGCCTCCAGCACCGCCCGCGTTCCGTCCAGGTTGACGCGCAGGCCGATGTCGGTGTCCGCCTCCGCCTGTCCGCTGACGACGGCGGCGAGGTGGAAGATGGTGCCGGTGCGCTTGTCGATGAGCTCCCGCACCGTGGCGGGGTCGGCGATGTCGCCCGTGACAACTTTGAGGCGATTGTCCGAGCGGGGCAACGGTGGGTTGGGCGCCGCCACATCGAACAGCACCAGCTCGTCGATGTCGGTATCCTTGCCATCGGCCCCGACGATCGAGCCCCGCGCCAGCAGGCGCGCCGCCAGCTTGCGACCGATGAAACCGGTGCCGCCGGTAATCACGACTTTCATATACGCGTTTCCTCCGCTCTACCCTGGTAGCCACCCACCCTCGTCGCTAGTCTTTTCTGGAACCGTGACAGGAGACAAGAGGCGATGGCAAAAGGGCTCGTGCCAAGCCCTAGCATAGACGACGACGTTTGGCTCGCGACACCGGACCAGCGTGCCGCCGAGGAGCCGCACTGGCGTCGGCCTCTGCTGCTGTCGGGGCTGATCCATGCCCTGATCCTCGTGCTGCTGTTCGGTCTCTGGCCAACTCACCAGCCCGAGGAATTCCCGCCGATCGCGGTCGCCGTGGTTCCCGGCACCGGCGCCGCCGGCGCCGCGGGCGGCAGCGGCGGCGGCGCCCCGCCGAGGGTCCGAGCGCCCCGGGCGCCGCCATCGAGACGCAAAGCCCCTCCGCATCGACCACAAGCTCGAGCGCCGTCGCAACCGCGGAGAGCGCACCGCCGACCGAGGCGACTCCGGCCCCGGAGCCGTCGCAACCCGCCGAGAACTCCGCATCGATTACGAGCCCCAGTCCCGCCGCAACGGCGGAGAGCCCACCGCCGACCGAGGCGACGCCGGCCCCAGAGCCGCCGCAACCCGCGGAGACCACCGCGGAGGCGCCGACTGCCGCACCCGCGCGGAAGCCGCCTGAGGTCGCCGCCGCCGCTCCTCCCACTCCGGAGGAAGAAATCCAGGCGAGCGCCCCGCCGTCGGTTGCGCCGCCCGAGAAGATCCCGCCGCTGCCGCCCCGCAAGCCGAGACCGGCGCGGCCACAGCCGAAGGTCGTTGCCGCGGCCTCGCCCCCGCCGCCTCGCCAGGCAGCGCCGGAGCCGGCGCCGGCGGCGCCCGTGCAGACCGCCACCGCCCCAACTCGCTGCGCCCACGGCCGGCACGCCCGGCGCCAACGAGGGGATCGGCGGCGCCGGCGGTATCGGCCAGGGGATCGCCGGCGCCGGCGAGGGTGTCGTCGGCAGCGGCAAGGGCCCCGGCGACGACTATCTCGATCGCGTGCGCCGCCACATCCGTCGCTACCTGACCTACCCGGAAGTGGCGCGAAAGCAGAAGCGCGAAGGCGACGCCACCATGGCGGTGGTGCTGCGGCGCGACGGCACGGTGCTCTCCGCGAAGATCGAGCACAGCACCGGCTATCCCGAGCTCGACAACGCCATGCTCAAGGCGGTCCACGACGCCTCCCCGGTGCCGCCCTTCCCCGAGGGCTACAACCACGAGCAGGGCGAGGTGATCCTGCCGTTCGACTTCCATCTCGGGCTCATCGATCGAATCTTCAGGTAGCCAGGCGCCATTGGGCGGAGATTGGGTTCGTTTCGCGGAAAGCACGTTCATCGCGCACCGAGCGCGCTGCAAACATCCCCTGAGGATTCACCACAGAGGCACGGAGAACACGGAAAGTGGCTCGTATGCGGATGCCGAGCAACCGCTGCCTGGCTTTGTGCCGGCTCCATGCCTTGCAGGCGAATACCCGTGGATGGCCGGACATGCCTCGGCCATGACGGCGTCTATTTTGCGTACAATCATTTTCCACGCGAACGGATTTGCCGCATGGCATTGGAGTTTCGTCTGCGCCCGGAACCATATCGAACGCTTTTAGCGTAAGATGTGGGAGCCCGCCGAGGCCTTCAAGGGGCACGGTCCCGCTTCAGGTCGCCTCCGTCTGGCGCGCCAGGAAATCCCGCATTGCCGGGTCCTCGCAGAGGCCGATGGCGCGGCTGTAGGCGTCGGCGGCTTCGCCCGGCCGCCGCAGCCGCTTCAGCAGATGGGCGGCGAGCGCCCAGTAGGGCTGATAGGAGCTGACGGCGTCGGCGGGGATCGCTTCCAGAAAAGCCCAGCCGGTCTCGGGCCCCTGCGCCTCGGCGACCGCGGCGGCGCGGCCGACCATCGCGCCAACGGTGGGGGCGAGACGCACGAGGCCTTCGTAGTAGAGCGCGATGGTCTCCCAGTCGGTGCGGCCGGTGACGGCGCGGCGCGCGTGCATGGATTGGATCGCCGCCTCGAGCTGGAAGCGGCCGAGGCGGTTCCCGGCTTCGGCGCTCGTCAGGAGATCCTCGGCCTCCGACATCATCTCCTCGGACCAGAGCGAGGTATCCTGCTCCGTGAGCGGGACGTAAGCGCCGTCGCCGCCGCGCCGGGCTTCCCGCCGCGCCTCGCAGAACAGCATCAGCGCCAGCAGCCCCTGCACTTCCGGCTCCGCCGGCAGCAGGCGGCGGAGCAGCCGGCCGAGGTCGATCGCCTCCAGCGCCAGGCCCTTGCGCCTGGGATCGGCGCCGGCGACATCGTCCCAGCCGCTGCCATAGGCGGCATAGATCGCCTCCAGCACCGCATCGAGGCGCGGCGGCAACTCCCTAGCCTCCGGCACCTCGAAGGCGATGCCGGCGTCGCGGATCTTGGTCTTGGCGCGGGTGAGCCGCTGTCCCATGGCGCTGGGGCGCACCAGGAATGCCGATGCGATGCGGGCCGCATCGAGCCCCAGCACGGTCTGCAGCATCAGCGGCGTATGCGCCCCGGCGTCGATTGCCGGATGGGCGCAGATGAACAGCAGCTTCAGCCGTTCGTCGGGAAACATCATGTCGGTGCTCGCGAGATCCTGCGCCTCGTCGGCAACGGCGAGGAGCGTCGGTACCGCCTCGGCCTGGACGCGGACATGACGGGCGCCGTCGGTGAGGCGGTGACGGGCCGCGGTGAGGAGCCAGGCCTCGGGCTTCTCCGGCACGCCCGCCTCGGGCCAGGTCTCGAGGGCGGCGCGGAAGGCGTCGGCAAGCGCATCCTCCGCCGCCGCCACGTCTCGCGACCGCGCGGCGAGATAGGCCACCAGGCGGCCATAGGACTCGCGCGCCGCCCGCTCGACCGCGCGGCGCGCGTCCATGGCCCTCAGCTTACCGGCGGCAGGTTGGGACGAACCTCCACGCCGCCGTTGGGCCCGGCCGGGAAGCGCGCCGCCCATTCGAGAGCAGCCTCGATGTTGGGGACATCGATGATGAAGAAGCCGCCGAGCTGCTCCTTGGTATCGGCGAAGGGTCCGTCCTGGACCAGGCGATTGCCGTCGCGATAGCGCAGCGAGGTCGCCGTGCCCGGCGGCTCGAGGCCGGCGCCGGCGACCACGATGCCGGCCTCCTTCAACGCCTTCATATAGGGCGTGAAGCGGGCCCAGAAGGCCTCACGCTGCTTCGGATCCTTGCGGGCAGCGAATTCCTCGGGTGACTGGTAGAACAGCAATGCGTAGTTCATGGGCTTCCTCTCGACGGTTGGGAGCGCGGGATGCGCTCCGGCATGTCGGTGACGCGCGGGCGGTCGGGGTTTCGACATCGCCCGCGCGATTTTCCTCAGCTCGGCAAGGTCCCGACCGGACGGATCTCGTAGACGCGCTCGGCGGAATGGGGAATCCGCGCCGCCCAGGAGATGGCGGTGTCGAGATCGGGCACGTCGATGATGATGAGGCCGCCAAGCTGCTCCTTGGTATCGGCATAGGGCCCGTCCTGCACCAGCCGCTCGCCATTGCGAAAGCTGAGCCTTGTAGCGTTGGCAGGGGTCTGCAGCGGGATGCCGTCCACGGGCACTCCGGCCTCCTTCAGCAACTTGGAATAGCGCGGCCAGTCCTGGGCACGCTCGGGGTCGGTGCCGCAGGCGGCGGTATCCTGGGCGTTCTGGTAGATCAGGATCGCGTATTTCATGGCTCTGAACTCCCTTGTTTTCCAGCGAGCATCATCGCTCACAGCCATGACGCGCGGACGGCGGGCATTTCGACATCGGCCGGAAAATTATTTCCCGATGCGGAGGCGAGGTCGAGCGCGGAGTGAAAAGTCCTTCTCCGCCCAGAATGGGGGGAGAAGGATTTAGGGTGAGGTGGGTCGCACCGCATCTCAGCAAGACTGAGCGCGCAAGCTCATCGCTCGTGCCGCCCACCTCACCCCACCCTCTCCCCCCAATGGGCGGAGAGGGGGTTTAAGTGACCTGAGCGACCGCTTCCCTACTCGCCAGCCGCCGCGATATCCGCCAGGAAAATATCGCCGTAGCGCTCGAGCTTGCTGCGGCCGACGCCGGGGATTTGCGCCAGCGCAGCGCGGTCGCGGGGGCGTTGCTGCACCATCGCCATCAGCGTCGCGTCGTGGAAGATGACGTAGGGCGGCACCGCCTGCTCCTTGGCCAGCGACAGGCGCCGCGCACGGAGGATCTCCCAGAGCGCGACGTCGGCGCCGGAGAGGGCGCCAACCGCGGCGCCCGTGGCGGCGCGCTTGCGGGACGCGCGCGCCGGCCGCTCGGGCTCGTCGCGGAAGGCGACCGGTACAGCGCCGCGCAGCACCTCGCGCGCGCTCTCGCCGAAGCGGAGACCGCCGTGGCCCTCGATATCGACTTCCAGATGACCCTGCGCCACCAGCTGGCGGAACACCGAGCGCCACTGCTGCTTGTCGAGGTCGGTGCCGACGCCGAAGGTCTTGAGGCGATCGTGGCCGAACTGCTGCACGCGCTCGGTGAGAGTGCCCTGGAGCACGTCGGTCAGGTGGCCGACGCCGAAGCGCTCGCCGGTGCGCGCCACCGCCGAGAGCGCCTTCTGCGCCGTCACCAGCCCGTCCCAGGCGCGGGGCGGCGCCAGGCAGGTGTCGCAATTGCCGCAGGGCGCGTGGTCGCGCTCGCCGAAATATCCCAGCAGCACCTGGCGGCGGCAGCGCGCGGTCTCGCAGAATCCGAGGAGCGCGCTCAGCTTGTGGCGCTCGATGCGCTTCTGCGCCTCCGGCAGATCGGAGCCCGCGAGCATGCCCGAGAGCGCGGTCACGTCGGCCATGCCGTAGGTCATCCAGGCATCGGCGGGAAGACCGTCGCGGCCGGCGCGGCCGGTCTCCTGGTAATAGGCTTCGAGGCTCTTGGGCGTGTCGAGATGGGCGACGAAGCGGACATTGGGCTTGTCGATGCCCATGCCGAAGGCGACGGTGGCGACGATCACCACGCCCTCCTCCTTCAGGAACTGGTCCTGGTGCCGCGCGCGGACGATCGATTCAAGTCCGGCATGATAGGGGAGCGCCACGCGGCCTTTCTCGGAAAGCCAGCGCGCCACCTCCTCCACCTTGTCGCGGCTGCGGCAATAGACGATGCCGGCGTCCTCCGCATGCTCCGCCTCGATGAAGGCCAGGAGCTGGGCGCGCGGCTCGTGCTTGGCGACGACGCGGTAGCGGATATTCGGGCGATCGAATCCCGCGGCGAAGACGCGGGCCTCGCCGAGAGCCAGGCGCTCCACGATGTCGCGCTGGGTCGCCGCATCGGCGGTGGCGGTGAGCGCGATGCGCGGCACCTCGGGAAAGCGCTGATGCAGCACCGAGAGCGCGAGATACTCGGGGCGGAAATCATGGCCCCATTGCGAGACGCAATGGGCCTCGTCGATAGCGAAGAGGGCGATCCTCGTGCGCGCCAGGAGATCGAGCGTGCGCGGCAGCGTCAGCCGCTCCGGCGCGATGTAGACGAGATCGAGGCTGCCGTCCCGCATCCCCTGCTCGATCTCGACGGCCTCCCAGGGCGGCAGCGACGAGTTGAGCGCCGCGGCCTTGACGCCGGCCTGGCGGAGCGCATCCACCTGATCCTTCATCAAGGCGATGAGCGGCGAGACCACGATGGCGACGCCGGGACGGATGAGCGCCGGGATCTGATAGCAGAGCGACTTCCCCGCCCCCGTCGGCATCAGCACCAGCGTGTCGCCGCCGGCGATCACATGCTCGATGACGGCCTGCTGCTCGCCGCGGAAACGATCGTAGCCGAACACCGTCCGCAGCACATCCAGGGCGCGATCTGGGGTTGCGGAGACGGCCGACGCGGCAACTGGCATTCGGGAGACCTTCGACTCGGGGTGCAAAGCTGAGTCTAGCGCATTTTCCCGGCGCCAGAAGAATGCCGCCGGCGAGCGGTCACGATTTAACCAAGTTGCTCTCCGACGAAAAGCCGGAGAAAGCCGCGGTAATACCCCCTATCGCATTGCACCATCGCCTCGTGCTATCACCCGCGCCGCCATGCTCACCCTCAGCGACATCACCTACCGGATCGGCGGCCGCACCCTTCTTGATGGTGCCTCGGCGCAGATCAATGGCGGCTGGAAGGTGGGGCTTGTAGGCCGCAACGGGACGGGGAAGTCCACCCTCCTCGACCTGATCCGCGGCGAGCTGCAGCTCGACGGCGGCGAGATCCAGCTGCAGAACAACGTGCGCCTGGGCTTCGTCTCCCAGGAGGCGCCGGGCGGCCCCACTACGCCACTTGAGGCCGTGCTCGCCGCCGACGAGGAGCGGGCGCGCCTCCTGGCGGAATCCGAGACCAGCGAGGATCCCCACCACATCGGCGAGATCCAGGCGCGCCTCGTCGAGATCGGCGCCCATTCGGCGCCGGCGCGGGCGGGCACCATCCTGCATGGCCTCGGATTTGACGCGAAGATGCAGGCGACCGCCCTCAGCGAATTCTCCGGCGGCTGGCGCATGCGCGTGGCACTGGCATCCGCGCTCTTCGCCGAGCCCGACCTGCTGCTGCTGGACGAGCCCACCAACCATCTCGATCTCGAGGCCTCGCTCTGGCTCGAGGCGTTCCTCACGCGCTATCGCCGCACCGTCATCCTGGTGAGCCACGACCGCAACTTCCTCGACTCCGTTGTCGATCACATCCTGGCCCTCGCCGACAAGAAGCTCACGATCTACAACGGCGGCTACAGCGCCTATCTGCGCCAGCGCGCCGAGACGATCCAGCGCAGCCGCGCGCTGGCCGAGCGCCAGGACGCGCAGCGCAAGCATCTGCAGGCCTTCGTCGACCGCTTCCGCGCCAAGGCCTCGAAGGCGCGCCAGGCGCAGAGCCGGGTCAAGGCGCTGGAAAAGCTGGTGCCGGTCTCGATCGCGACCGAGGAAGCGCCGCCGCGCTTCGATTTCCCCTCGCCCGGCGAGCTCAGGCCCCCGCTCCTCACCCTCGACAACGCCGCCGTGGGATATGCCGAGGGGAAGCCGGTGCTGCGGCATCTCAATCTGCGCCTCGATCCCGACGATCGCGTGGCGCTGCTGGGCGCGAACGGCAACGGCAAGTCGACCCTCGCGAAGCTCCTGGGCGGCAGGCTGCAGGCGATGTCGGGCCACGCGATCCGCGCGCCCCGGCTCTCCTACGGCTTCTTCGCCCAGCACCAGATCGAGGAGCTGACGCCTGGCGCCACGCCCTTCGACCACCTGGCGGAGCTGATGCCGAAGGCGGGCGCCGAGGCGGTGCGCGCGCGTCTCGCCCGCTTCGGCCTCGGCGTCGACAAGGTGTTCGTCAAGGCGGAGGATCTCTCCGGCGGCGAGAAGGCGCGGCTGACGCTGTGCCTGGCGACGCACGACGCGCCGCATCTGCTGATCCTCGACGAGCCCACCAACCATCTCGACATCCAGGCGCGCGAGGCGCTGGCGGAGGCGCTCAACGACTTCCCGGGCGCCGTCGTGCTGATCAGCCACGACTGGCATCTGGTGGAGCTGGTCGCCGATCGCTTGTGGCTGGTGGCCGACGGCACCGCCAAGCCCTTCGACGGCGATCTCGAGGAATACCGGCGTCTGCTGCTGACGAAGAGCAAAAGCAATGGCAGCGGCAACGGCGAGAGCGACACCCGCGACAGCGCGACACGGCGCGCGGAGCGCCGCGCGGCGGCGAAGCAGCGGCGCGAGCTGGAGCCGCTGCGCCGGCGCGTGCGCGACGCCGAGGCGCGGGTCGCGGCGCTCACCAAGGACGTCGCCGGTCTCGATACCGAGCTCGCGACGCCCGCCACCTACGGCGGCGACAGCACGCGGCTCACCGAGATGCTGCGCCGCCAGGCGGAGCTGCGCGCGGCGCTGAGCGCCGCCGAGAGCGACTGGCTCGCGGCGTCAGAGGCGCTGGAAGCAGCGGGCTAGCGAGCACGATCGTAGGGGCGCGGGAGCGGCCTCCCGCCCGTGCTCCTCGACTGCCATCTCCTTGACAGATTTGGGCCCTCTAAGGGGACCCATCTAGCTCACATAAGCCCGAGCCTCCCCCTCCCTTCTAGGGGTGTGGAAAGTGGGTAAAGTTTTCGCCGAATTGGCGCATAGGGGTGCAACCCCCCGTAATTCCACGAGTTGCACTCCCAACGGGAGCTCACGATCTGGTTACCGGAAGCTTAAAGGTGAGTTAAGACGACTCGGCGACAATGGTCACACGGGGGAACGAGCACGAAGAAACGACGACGAAGAGGTTTTGTTATGTTGCCTATGTCACGCTTCCGGACCGAGACCGTGCCAGAGACCCCGACGACGGGCCTCGACGACCCCTCGTGGATTTGCCGCGCGATGCTGCTGGAGCAGATCGCCGAGCGCTATGCCAGCGGCATCCCGAACCCGCCGCAGCGCCGCGTTACCGAGGATCTGTTCCGCATGGCGGTCTACGACGGCGAGCCCCTGGTGCGCAGCGTGCTCGCCGACAGCCTGAAGCGCTCGACCCATGCGCCGCGCGACATCGTGCTGTCCCTCGCCCATGACGAATCTCAGGTGGCGCGGCCGATCCTGCAGTCGTCGCCGCTGCTGACCGACGACGATCTCGTGCGCGTCGCGCGCGAGCGCTCGCGCGCGCACCGCTTGGCGGTCGCCGAGCGGGAGAATCTTTCTCTCAAGGTCTCCGACGCGCTCTACCAGGGGCAGGACCCGATCGTGGTGCGCCGCCTGCTGGCGAACGACGGCGCCGCCGTCGCCGAGGGCCTGCTGCACGCGATCCTGGACTCCCTCGCGGAGGCACCGGGCATCGTGGAGACGATGGCGCGCCGGCGCCTGCTGCCGGTGAGCGTGATCGACCGCCTCACCCACTACGGGACGATCGAGTTCCGCCGCCGGCCCGCCCAGCGGCGGGCCTAGACGGAAGCCGCGGCCTTACGCGCCGCGGAACTTCTGCGCCAGCGCGTCGACCTGACGGGCGAAGAGCGCCACGTCGGTGCCGACGGCGACGAAGACGAAGCCCGCTCCCAAGCACCTTCCGCGTCTCGTCCTCGCGCAGGCTGAGGAAGCCCGGCGCCTTGCCGGCAGCGCTTGATGCGCTTGCCCGCCTCGATGATCGCCGCCTGCACGTCCGGATGCTGGGTATTGCCGATGTGGCCCATGTCGGCGGCGAGATCGGCGGGGCCGATGAAGATGCCGTCGAGGCCCTCGACCTTCGCCATCTGGTCGATCTCGCGCCACCGCCTTGCGGGTCTCGGTCTGCACGAGAACGCAGATGTCCTCCTCGACACGCTTGGCATAGTCCGGCACGCGGGCGTAGCGGTTGGCGCGCGTGGTGCCGGCGAAGCCGCGGATGCCCTTGGGGCGGATAGCGCGTCGACGCCACGGCGCGGCGCGCCTCCTCCACCGACTGCACGAAGGGAAAGAGGAAGCTGCGGGCGCCCTGGTCCATGAGCCGCTTCACGGTCACGGGATCGTTCCAGGGCACGCGCACCACCGGCTCCGCGGTGCCGCCTTCCATGGCGCGCAGATGCTGCACCACGTCCGGGCAGCTCGTTCGGCGAATGCTCCATGTCGATGAGGAGCCAGTCGAAGCCGGCGCCGGCGCAGACCTCGGTGACGGTGGGGCTGGCGAAATTGAGCCAGAAGCCGATCTGCGGCGTGCCGGCGGCAAGCCCCTGCTTGAAGCGGTTGGGAGGGAGTGTCGCGGCCATCAATGGATCTCCGGCTCGGGCACCGGCGCGGTGCCGGCAAGGAAGTCGAAATCGCAGCCCTCATGGGCCTGGCTGATGTGCTGACTGAAGAGCATGCCGTAGCCGCGGGGGTATTGCGCCTTGGGCGCGACCCACTGGGCGCGCCGGCGCTTCAGCTCGTCGTCGGCAACCGCGAGGTTGAGGCGGCGGCCGGGCACGTCGAGCTCGATGATGTCGCCGCTCTTCACCAGCGCCAGTGGTCCGCCGACGAAGGCCTCCGGCGAGATGTGCAGCACGCAGGCGCCGTAGCTGGTGCCGCTCATGCGCGCGTCCGAGAGCGCACCATGTCGCGCACGCCCTGCGCCAGGATCTTCTTCGGGATCGGCAGCTGACCCCATTCCGGCATGCCCGGCCCGCCTTGAGGGCCGCCGTTCTGCAGCACCAGCACGGAGTTCGCTGTCACGTCGAGGTTGGGATCGTCGATGCGCGCCGCCATGTCGTTGTAGTCGCGGAACACCACCGCCGGGCCGCGATGCTTCTGGAGCCGCGCTTCCATCGCCGGCGGCTTGATGACGGCGCCGTCGGGCGCCAGGTTGCCGCGCAGCACCGCGAGGCCGCCGCCGCTCTGCAGCGGATTGTTCGCAGTGCGGATGACGTCGTCGTTGTAGATCTCGCCGCGGGCGATGTTCTCGCCGAGGGTCTTGCCGTTGGCGGTGACGCAGCTCGCATCGAGGCCGCCGCCGAGCTGGCGCAGCAGCGCGCGGAGACCGCCGGCATAGAAGAAATCCTCCATCAGGTACTTGCCGGACGGGACGGATGTTGGCGAGCACGGGCGTGCGGCGCGAGATCTCGTCGAAGCGGTCGAGGCTGAGCTTGACGCCGGCGCGGCCGGCCATGGCGACCAAGATGGATGACGCCGTTCGTGGAGCCGCTGAGCGCCATCAAGGTGGCGATGGCGTTGTCGAAGGCGGCCGCGTGAGGATGTCGCGCGGCTTCAGATCCTCCCACACCATCTCGACGATGCGCCGGCCGCTCGCCGACGCCATGCGGGCATGACCGGAATCCGCGGCGGGGATCGAGGAGGCGCCCGGCAGCGTGAGGCCGAGCGCCTCGGTCACCGCCGCCATGGTGGAGGCGGTGCCCATGGTCATGCAGGTGCCGAAGGAGCGCGCGATGCCGTCCTCGATCTCGCGCCAGTCCTCCTGGTCGATGTTGCCGGCGCGGAGCTCGGCCCAGTATTTCCAGGTGTCGCTGCCGGATGCCGAGCGGCTGGTCGTGCCAGTTGCCGCGCAGCATCGGCCCCGCCGGCACGAAGATCGCCGGCAGGTTCATGCTGAGGGCGCCCATGATGAGGGCCGGCACGGTCTTGTCGCAGCCGCCCAGCAGCACCACGCCGTCGATCGGGATTGGCGCGCAGCAGCTCCTCCGCCTCCATGGCGAGGAGATTGCGGTAGAGCATGGTGGAGGGCTTCATGAAGGGCTCGCCCAGCGAGATCGCCGGCATCTCCACCGGGAAGCCGCCGGCCTGCCAGATGCCGCGCTTCACCTCCGCCGCCCGCTCGCGGAAATGAAAGTGGCAGGGATTCATCTCGCTCCAGGTATTGAGGATGGCGATGACCGGCTTGCCGGCGTAATCCTCGGATGTGAACCCCATCTGCTTGGTGCGCGAGCGATGGCCGAAGGAGCGCAGGTCCTTGGCGCCATACCAGCGCGCGCTGCGCAGCTCTTCATAGGTCTTGCGGCGGGGCGTGGTCACGGCCGGCAGTCCTCCCTTTGCGAAGCCGGGGGAGTGAAGCGGCTGGCCCCTGACCTGTCAATGCTGGGCGCCCAGGGGGCAGCGTCTCCGACGCGGGCCCGGCCTTGTCATCGCCACGGCGAAGACGCACTCTCGGCGAGTCCACATTGCATAGGCAAACCCGTGCCGAACATCCCCGACGACATCTTTACCGAACCCGACGTTTCGCCGGATACGCTTGCCAATCTGGGCCCGCTGCGTCGGCTGGCCGGCGTGTGGCAGTCCGATCAGGGGGTGGACATCAACCCGAAGGCGGAAGGCCCCGAACGGCGCGTATTCCGCGAACATATCCGGATGGACCCGATCGATGCCGCAGACCAACGGCCCCCAACTCCTCTACGGGCTGCGCTACCACATCCATATCAACACGCCGGAGGAAGCCATCACCTTCCACGATCAGGTCGGGTATTGGCTGTGGGAACCGGCCACCGGGCTGATCATGCAGACCATCGCCATTCCGCGCGGGCAGGTGGTGCTGGCGGGCGGTACGGCGAAGCCGGACGACGAGCGCATTTCGGTGGAGGCGCGGCGCGGCGATACCCGCTTCGGGATTTGCTCGACCACGTTCCTCGAGGAGGCGTTTCGCACCGACTATTACCGCATCGACATCACCTTCAACGGTGACGGACAGCTGGACCTATGTGACGCGCACGGATCTGGCGGTCCGCGGCCAGCACGCCGCCGTTCAACCACCGCGACACCAATACCTTGCGGCGGATCGCGCCGCCGACGCCGAACCCGCTCGTCGGTCTGCTGAAAGACGGCAAAGCGGGCTAGGCTCGCCATACCCCTGGCTTTCCGCCCCCGGAGCAAATGGTCGGGCCGAGATACCGCCTGCCAGCGCCGCGATTGACCGAGGCAGGGGCTGCGGCTATGGTCGGCCCGTCATGATGCAGACTACTTATCACCTGTGGGCGCTTCGACTTAGGGCCCCGGCTCTCCTTGAGGGCCGGAAGGTCACCTTTGTCCCCAAGCGCGCCCCCCGTGATGCTGCGTCAGATGTCCTCCGCCAAGCCTAGATCGTCCGTCTCAGATACCGCGATCGTCCGTTCTCCCGGGCCCGAGGCCCGCGGCGACGGGGCTTGCCGCATCCGGCGAGGCCGCTCCTTCACTGATCGCCATTAATCCGGGAGAGCCCCGTCATGACCGCCATGAACTTTCAGAAGTACCGTTCCTTCGCGCCCATCAACCTGCCCGACCGCCAGTGGCCGACCCGCAGCATCGAGAAGGCGCCGATCTGGTGCAGCGTCGACCTCCGGGACGGCAACCAGGCGCTCGTCGAGCCGATGGATCGCCACAAGAAGCTCAAATTCTTCGAGCACCTGGTGAAGCTCGGATTCAAGGAGATCGAGGTGGGGTTTCCCGCCGCCTCCGACACCGAGTTCGACTTCATCCGCCACATCATCGAGCAGAAGCTCATCCCCGATGACGTCACCATCCAGGTGCTGACCCAGGCCCGCGAGCCGCTGATCCGCCGCACCATGGATTCCCTGGTCGGCGCCAAGAACGCCATCCTGCATCTCTACAACTCCACCTCCACCTTGCAGCGCCGGGTGGTGTTCGACATGGACCGCGCCGGCATCAAGGCGATTGCCGTCGACGCCACCAGGCTGGTGAAGCAGCTGGCGCCCGCGCTCGAATCCACCGGCACCAACCTCCGCTTCCAGTATTCGCCGGAGAGCTTCACCGGCACCGAGCTCGACTACGCGCTGGAGGTCTGCCACGCGGTCATGGATGTCTGGCAGCCGACGACGAAGAAAAAAATCATCTTCAATCTGCCGGCGACGGTGGAAATGGCTTCCCCCAACATCTATGCCGACCAGATCGAGTGGATGCATCGCAACTTTAGGGAGCGCGACAAGATCATCCTGAGCCTGCATCCGCACAACGACCGCGGCACCGGCGTCGCCGCCGCCGAGCTCGGCGTCATGGCGGGCGCCGACCGCATCGAGGGCACGCTCTTCGGCAACGGCGAGCGCACCGGCAATGTCGACGTGGTGACGCTTGCCCTCAACCTCTTCAGCCAGGGCATCGATCCCCGCCTCGACTTCACCGACATCAACGCCTCGATCGAGGTCGCCGAGTACTGCAACCAGTTGCCGGTGCATGAGCGCCATCCCTATGCCGGCGAGCTCGTCTACACCGCCTTCTCCGGCTCGCATCAGGACGCGATCAAGAAGGGCATGACGGCGCTCGCCAAGAGCAACAGCGGCACCTGGGAGGTGCCGTATCTCCCGATCGACCCCAAGGATCTCGGCCGCAGCTACGAGGCGATCATCCGCGTCAACAGCCAATCCGGCAAAGGCGGCGTCGCCTATATCCTGCACGCGGAGTACGGCATCGACCTGCCGCGCGACCTGCAGGTGGAGTTCAGCGGCGTGATCCAGGCGATCGCGGACTCAAGCGGCAAGGAGATCGTCGCCGAGGAGATCTGGCGCAACTTCCAGTCCACCTACATCGAGGCCCGCGGCCCCTACCGGCTGGTGGACTACCAACTTCGCTCCGATACGCACGCGAGCGAGATCGTGATCTGTGCCGCCGATCTGGAGATCGACGGCAAGCGGCGGAAGGTCGAAGGGCGCGGCAACGGGCCGATCGACGCCTTCGTCAACGCGCTCAATGGCGAGTGCGGCCTGCAGCTCGGCGTCGTCGACTATCACCAGGACGCGGTCGGCCGCGGCTCGGGTACCCAGGCGGTCTGCTTCATGCGCTGCGGCGACGGCAACGGCCGCGAGCTCTTCGGCGTCGGGTTTCACGCGAATACGATCACCGCATCGCTGCGCGCGATCATCAGCGCCGCCAACCGGCTGAGCTTGGCCTCCGCCTGAGCGGAGGCGGGATGCTCAGGCGTTGCCGCAGGGCGGCATGGCGGCGAGCTCCTCCGCCGAGGTCGAGGCGGAGGCGACTTCCCGCATCGGTACCTGGACTGCGGCGCCGCGGAGATAGCTGGGATCGGCGAGCGCGCGATTGACCGCGAAGATCGCGATGCTGATCGTGTTGACGTCGTGCTGGCCGAGAAAGCGCGCCATCACCGCCAGCTCCGTCACCAGCCGGTCGCGAACGTCGATGCCTTGCATCTGCATGCGGTCGATCACGTCGTCGATGCCGTCGTAGAAGCGGCGCGCCGCCTCCTCGATGGCGGTGGACTTCGGGATGTAGCGGAGCTCGGTCGCCGTCGGCTTCAGCATCTCGGCGATCTCCAGCGACCAGGTGCGGATGGCATCGAGGTAGATCGACACGTGACGCCTGTGATGCCGATGCGCGATCGCGGCGATGCTGGTGGCGAGCGCGGCCAGGCGCTCCTCGTCGGCCAATCCGAGCGCCTCGAATTCGGCGACGACGTCGCGCAGCCGATCCTCGGTCTCGGGTCCGACGGCGGCCAGCGCGGTGTCGATGGTCTCGGCTAAGGACGTCATCTCGAATACCCCTGCAAATCCGTCCCGCAACTATTCCTAAAAACCGTTCCGGAACTGTCGTCGACCTCCCTTAAGAAATGCTTGTCTCGGCGGGGATTTCCCTGTGACCAAATGCACCGGTCCAACCGGATTTTCAGAGCCCCGGAAAACGCAATAATTAAGCGGCACTGGCGTGAGTTATGGATGCATTAACCGACGTCGAGAGATGATGCAGGACACGGCGGCGATCGCGTCGGTACGCGGTCATGAGCGAGCGAGGAGAGCAGAACATGAGCGACATGCCCAATGTGCTTGTCGACCGGAACCTCGAGACGGCGACGACGATCTCGTTGCGCCGCGAGCCCGCGTGCTTCGCTTTCCTCTGCAGTCAGGCGGCCTCGGCGCCGCTCCCCATCGACTCCATCAATCTCGACCTCGCCTCGGTCGACTACTACGCCGGCCGCGCGTCGATCTGGACCACGCTGGAGATCCGCTCCACCGCCTCCGCCGACGAGCCGACCGCCGTGCTGGGTTTCGACGAGAGCTTTCTCCGCCCTTTTACCCGCGCCGTCATCGAGGCCTCCACGACCCGCGCCGCCTATCGCATGCTGATCCGGCCGGCGAGCGAGGAGTCGCCGCGCTACCGCGTGGTTGAGTACGTAAGCGGCCCCGGCGTGCCGCTGCAAGAGCTGCTGATCTCTCCGCAGGACCAGGTCCTGCTGGTGGCGATGTCCGGCAGCGAGGGCGGCGAGGAGACCCTGTTCCAGCTGCCGCGCAGCGACAGCTTCCTGCGCGCCTTCGTCAAGATGACGCACCAGGCCGACCAGGTGCTGCGCGCGACGCTTGCCGAGAGCGAGCGCCTGGCGCGCCGGCGCGAGCTGCCGGCGCCCGAGAGCAAGTAGCCTCGACTAAGGCGTAAGTCAAACCACCGCCACGCAATCAACCTCGATGTCGAATGGCCCCGGCCAAGAGGGGACGAACAGGAAGATGCGAGCCGGGGAGTCCACGGAAAAGTACCGCGCATAGATCTCATTGAACTTTCCGAAATGGGACTCATCGGCGGTGCAATAGACGTTGCACTTCACGACCCGATCTAAGGACGAGCCGGCGGCCTCCACGCACCGCTTCATCTGGTCAAGCACGATTTCGGCCTGCCGTTCGAACGGCATCTGCTTTATCTCGCCGGTGTCAGGGTCGAACGGAGGCAGGCCCGATACGTAGACGGTCTCGCCGGCAAGAATGACCGGAAAGATCGGCCCCTTTCGGCGGCGTTCCAGGTAGGTCGAGAACGGCTCGACCCGGATTGGCACTCGTTTCATTGCTTCATCCTCCACGTGAACCGTTGCGTCCGCGGCTCGCGGCAACGCGGCCATATCTATGCAGGAAGGACAGTGTCCGTCGCGTTCTATTGGTTCGGCATCCGCCAAACTGTCATCGCTTGCTGATGGTCCCGCGACGGCGGTAGAATTCATCATGGTCGCCGCCGCAAATGTGGTCGAGGTGGCGGCGCTCATCGGAAGCACCGCGCGTGCCACGATTTTCGCCGCCCTCATGGGCGGCCAGGCATTGACCGGTAGCGAGCTGGCGTTTCTCGCGCGCATCTCTCGCCCGACCGCGAGCGAGCACCTTGCCAAGCTCGTCACCGCGCGACTCATCACCGTCACCAAGAAGCGTCGCTATCGCTACTACAGCATCGCGTCGCCACTCGTTGCCAGGATGCTGGAAGGCATCAAGGCCGTCGCCGCCATTGAGGTTCCGCCGCGTTATCATCCGCACTCGACGCAGGATGATCGGCTACGTTTTGCGCGTACCTGCTACGACCATTTGGCAGGTCAATTGGGGGTGGCTATCGCCGACGCGCTTATTGCCAAGGGATACATCGTCCTCGCCGACGACGGTGGTGAGGTGACGGAGCCCGGCGCACGTTTTCTTTCTTGCTTCGGTGCAGAACTGACATCGAAGTCTCGAAGCAGGCGAATTTTCTGCCGGCCATGCCTGGATTGGAGCGAGCGCCGATATCACATCGCGGGTCTCGTCGGCGCGGAAATCTGGCGACGCTGTCTAGAGCTTGGCTGGCTTCGGCGGGATCGTGATACGCGGGCCGTGCAGGTCACCCCGGCCGGGAAAACCGGCTTGCGCGACAGGTTTGGCATAGATCTGAGCGATAGCCGTCGTGCCAATGCATGTTCATGAGGTCACGGCCTAAAGTCCGGGCAGCCGCGGCGGCTCGTTCGGGTCGCGGTAGATCAGCGTTCCCGCCTCCACCTTGGCGCCCGGCGTGAGCTGCGCCGGCTCGACCTTGCCAGGCCCGAGGATGTGGCGGACCTCGACACCCGCCGCCAGCAGATAGTCCGTCACGATGCGGCGGTGGCAGCGCCACCAGACCGCCTCGGCGCACATGATCGCGACATTGTGCTCGCGACGCGAGCGCCAGCAGCGCCTCGAACCCAGCCTGAAAATCCGCCGTCTCCGCATACCCCGCATAGGCGCGAAAGGCCTTCTCGCGCCAGAGCGTATGGGGCGAGGGCGCGTTGACGTTGGCGCCGTCCCGGCGGCCGCCGAGCGCCGCCAGGTGGCGATAGGCGATGCCATGCTGGGCAAGCGCCGGCTCCAGCGCCTCGGCGTTGAACTGCGGGTTGGTGCGCGAGCGCGGAAACCGCCTGATATCGGCGAGGAGATCGACGCGGGCGGCCTGCAGCAGCGCCAGCAGCTCGGCGAAGGGCCGCGTCGAATGACCGATGGTGTGAATGAGCATGACGCCATCGTGCCGCAGGCCGCTCGGCCGTGAAAGCCCGGCGGCGGTTCGCCGAGTGAGACTAGCCTCGCGGTGGAGTTTCGCTCTGCGCAGCTTGGACCGGCGGACAGGGCACTGAGCCGTAGGAGCAGAACACACAGCAGTCGCCTAGCCTTGGGCGAAGGCGCGCACCACAGCTCGCGCACTCGTGGAAGAACCGACAGGCGTCGGTGGGCATGGTTTCGGTCTCCGAGGTGCCACAGACCGGACAAGTAATGACGGAGCGCGTTTCGATCATGAGTTCCCACTTAGACCCCGACTAGACATAGACGAGAGAAAGGCCGACCAGCACCGCCGCCAGCAAAAATCCAATGAGTGCCAACCGATCCGCCACGGGTCGCGCGCATACCGCTCCGCGCGCCTGCGCAACTCGCCGTTGCCACAACAGCGCACCGCCCGCCCCAAGGCACAGAGCGGCGACGGTGAGCAGGATCTGCTGATACGGGCCAAACAACAACGCCAAGCCGCCGAAGCCAATGCTGCCGACGCCGAGCGCTCCAAGGACAACCGGAAGCGCACAGCATGACGCCGCGCCGAGGGCGGCTGCCAGACCGCCAGCGGCGAGAGCAACCGTGCCGACGGCACCGGTAGGGACGTTCTCCGCGGCCTTCGGGGTCTCGCTGACGCTAGTCATGCTCACCTCTATCGATCACCCGGACACCACGATAAAGTTTGTAGTTACCACAAACTCAAGGGTTTTCGAGAGTGGACGCCATGAAACCAGAAATCGAGATCGCGATCGGCGAGCTATCGCGGCGCACCGGGTGCAATGTCGAGACAATTCGCTATTACGAGCGCATTGGCTTGCTACCGCCGCCGGCTCGCACCGCCAGCCGCTACCGCCGTTATCGCGCCAACGATGTGCGCCGGCTCGTGTTCGTCCGCCGCGCCCGGAAACTCGGCTTCGGACTCGACGAGGTGCGCACGCTGCTGACGCTCACCCCCGGCGGTCAGAAGCTTGCGCCGAGGCGCGGGCGCTCGCGGCGACGCACCGCGCCGACGTGCAAGCCAAGATCTCCGATCTCAAAGCCATGGAGCGCGCGCTCACGCAGGCGATCCGCCGATGCGATGCCGGAGAAGTCATGGGATGCCCACTCATCGAGGTGCTGTCGACCGATCCCGCCAGCGCCTGAAGTTTGGCTGCGGCGACGCCCGTCCAGATACGTGGTGACAACGCGCCCGGCCGCGAGAGGCGGTAGGCAGGCCCGGACCCCGTTGCTACAGTGGCCCCGCCCCGCCACGACCGCACGAGGAGCACCATGAGCGGCATCGCGCTCGAATTCGGCATGCAGTTCTTTCCCGACGTGGGGCCCGAGCAGAAGTCGGCGGCGCAGTATTTCGACGAATCCCTGAAGCTGGTGGACTTCTGCGACCCCTACGGCTGGGGCCACGTGCGGACGGTGGAGCATTACTTCCACCCCTATGGCGGCTATTCGCCCAACCCGATCGTGTTCCTTGCCGCCGCCGTCCCAGCGCGCGAAGAAGGCGCGGCTCATCACCGGCGCGGTGCTGCCGATCTTCAACAACCCGCTGAAGCTCGCCGGCGAGATCGGCATGCTCGACGCGATCTCCGGCGGCCGCCTCGAGGTCGGCTTCGCCCGCGCCTTCCTGCCGCACGAGTTCGCCCGCTTCGGCGTCAGCGTCGACGAGAGCAAGGCGCGCTTCGCCGAGGGCATGGAGCAGGTGCGCCAGCTCCTCGAGAACGAGAAGGTCGCCTCCGACGGCAAGTTCCACCGCTTCCCGCCGACCACCTCGCTGCCGCGCCCGACCCAGCGGCCGCGGCCGCAGTTCTGGGTCGCCGCCATCGCGACGCCCGAGAGCTTCGACAACGCCGGGAAGCTCGGCCATTGGATCATGGCGATCCCGATGGCGGGCGGGCAGATGGCGGAGCTGATCGGCCGCTATCGCGAGGCCTGGCGCTCCGCCGGCCACAAGGGCAATGGCCGCGTCATGCTGGCCTTCCACATGCTCTGCCACGAGGACCGCAGCGAGGCGGCTGATATCGCCCGGGCGCCGCTCAACGGCTATCTCCGCTCCCTCGTCGACGCCGCCTCCGACTGGACCGCCGGCATGTCGTCGGCGGACTATCCCGGCTACGACAAGATCATCGCCGCGCTTGCCCGCGAGACGTTCGACACCCAGGTGGCGAGCGGCGGCGCCTGGGTCGGCACGCCCGGCGACATCGTCGAGCAGGCCATCGCCTATCACCGCAAGGTCGGCGGCTTCGAGAGCGCCTCGCTGCAGGTCAACTTCAACACCATCCCTTATGAGCACGCCGCGAGCTCGGTGCGCCTCTTCAGCGAGAAGGTGATGCCGCGCTTTCCGGTGACGGCTTAGGCGCGGGCGCCACCGTCATGAGGTGGGCCGCGCGCATCCTGGCTGCGGCGCTGCTGGCGCTGCTGCTGGGAAGCGGCGCCGCGCTGGCGCGGGACCAGCTGGTGATCGGCGTCAGCCAGTTTCCCCCGACCCTCAACCCGGTCCTCGACGGAGACTCTCGCCAAGGCCTATGTGCTCGGCATGACGCGGCGGCCGCTCACCGCCTACGACGCGAAATGGCAGCTCATCTGCATGCTCTGCACCGAGCTCCCGAGCTTCGAGAATGGGCGCGCGGTGCGGGTGACCTTGCCCGACGGCAAGGAGGGCGTGCGGCTCACCTATACGCTGCAGCCCAAGGCCACCTGGGGCGACGGCGTGCCGGTCACCACCGAGGATGTGCTCTTCAGCTACGAGGTCGGGCACGACCCGCTCTCCGGCGTCAACAATTCCGAGCTCTATCGCCGCATCGTCAAGATCGAGGCCGAGGATGCCAAGACCTTCACGGTAACCCAGGACCGCATCGACTATCAGTATCAGGCGCTCGCCGATTTCGAGGTGCTGCCGGCGCACATCGAGCGCCAGGCCTTCGCCGGCGATCCCCGCAACTATCGCTTCCGCACCCGCTACGACACCGACCCCACCAATCCCGGACTCTATTTCGGCCCCTATCGCGTGAGCGAGCTGGTGCCGGGGAACCGCGTGGTGCTGGAGCGCAACCCCACCTGGTGGGGCCGGCCGCCGGCGTTCGAGCGCGTGGTGGTCTCGACGGTGGAGAACACCGCGGCTCTCGAGGCAAACCTGCTCTCCGGCAGCATCGACATGATCGCCGGCGAGTTCAGCCCGATCGCCGTCGATCAGGCCCTCGCCTTCGCGGCGCGCCATCCCGGCCGCTTCACCGTGCTGGTGAAGCCCGGCCTCAACTTCGAGCACGTCGCCACCAACCTCGACAACCCCATCCTCGCCGATCTCCGCGTGCGCCAGGCGCTGCTCTCCGCCATCGACCGCAAAGGCATCAGCGATGAGATCTACGCCGGTCAGCAGCCGGTCGCCGACACCTTCGTGCACCCGCTCGACTGGGTCCATACCGACGACGTTCGTCACTATCCCTACGATCCCGCCGCGGCGCGGACGCTTCTCGAGGCCGCCGGCTGGCATCCCGGCCCCGACGGCATCCGCGTCAACGCCAAGGGCGAGCGGCTCTCCCTCGATCTCTCCACCACCTCGGGCAATCGCGGCCGCGAGCTCCTGGAGCAGATCCTGCAGAGCGAATGGCGGCAGGTCGGCGTCGAGGTGCATCTGCGCAACCAGCCGGCGCGCGTGCTGTTCGGCGACACGCTCCGCAAGCGCGCCTTCGACATGAGCCTCTTCGCCTGGGTCAGCGCGCCGGAGAACGTGCCGCGCAGCACGCTCTTCTCCGACGAGATCCCGACCGCCGCCAACGGCTACAGCGGTCAGAACCTGCTGGGATATCGCAACCCGGAGGCGGATCGGCTCATCAAGGCGATCGAGGTGACGCTCGATCGCACCCGCCGCGCCGAGCTCTGGCACGAGCTGCAGCGGCTCTACGCCGATACGCTTGCCGGAGCTGCCGCTCTTCTTCCGCGCCGACGCCTATATCCTGCCGAAGTGGCTCCAGGGCGTGACGCCCACCGGGCATCTCTATCTCAGCACGCTCTGGATCGAGGACTGGCGCGATGCGACCGCGCCCAGCAATTAGCCGGCGATGACCTACTACATCCTCCGCCGGCTCGCGGAATCCCTGCTGGTGCTGGCGGTGATGTCGTTCGTGATCTATGGCCTCATCGGCTTGATGCCGGGCGATCCCATCGACCTCATGCTGGGCGCGGACCCGCACCTCACCGCCGCCGACGTGGCGCGCCTCAAGGCGCTGATGGGGATCGACCAGCCGCTCCTCAAGCGCTACGCCGCCTGGGCCGTGGCGGCGCTTCGCGGCGACTTCGGCTATTCCCGGCTCTATGTGACGCCGGCGATCCAGGCCCTGCTGGCGCCGCTCGGCCGCAGCGCGCTGCTGATGGGGGTGAGCTTCGTCACCACCCTCGCGGTCGGGCTGCCGCTCGGGATACTGGCGGCGCTCCGCCCGCGCTCCGCTCTCGATCACGCGATCAATCTCGCGTCCTTCGCCAGCGTGTCGCTGCCGAGCTTCTGGATCGGCCTCATGCTGATCCTGGTCTTCGCGGCGCGGCTGGGCTGGCTGCCGGCCGGCGGCATCGCCGATGTTGGCGACGGCGGCCTCCTCGACCGCGCGCGCCACCTCGCTGCTGCCGGTAGCGACACTGACGCTTGGTGAGCTTCGGCACCTTCGCGCGCTACATGCGCGCGGGTCTGCTCGACGTGCTGAGCCAGGACTACATCCGCACGGCGCGCGCCAAGGGGGCGAGCGAGCGCCGCGTCATGCTGGGCCACGCGCTCCGCAACGCCGTGGCGCCTGTCGTGACGATAACAGCGCTCTCCTTCGGCGGCTTGTTCTCCGGCGCCCTCGTCACCGAGACGCTCTTCGCCTATCCCGGCATGGGGAAGCTCATCTACGACGCGATCCTCGGCAACGATTTCAATCTCGCGCTGGCGGCGCTGCTGTTCGCGACCTTGATGACCCTGCTTTCCAACCTGGCGGCGGACATCGCCTATGCCGCCATCGATCCCAGGGTCAGCTACCGATGAGCGGCTTGAGCGGGATCTACTGGCGGCGATTCCGCGGCAACCGCCCGGCGGTCCTGAGCGCGGCGGTGCTGCTGATCCTCGGCGCCGGCGCGCTGGCGGCGCCGCTTCTCGCCGCATTGACCGGGCAGGATCCGACGCTGGTGGATCTCTACCATCGTCTGGCGCCCGCTTCTCTCGCCCATCCCCTCGGCACCGACGAGCTCGGCCGCGATCTCCTGCTGCGGCTGCTGGAGGGGGGCCGCGTCTCGCTGATCGTCGGCATCGCCGGCGCGCTCGCCGCCGCTGTCGTGGGGACCGGGATCGGCCTCGTCGCGGGATATCGCGGCGGCGGCGCCGATGCCGTTCTCATGCGCCTCACCGACGGCGTCATCGCACTGCCGCTGCTGCCGCTCCTGATCGTGCTCGCCGCGGTCGATCTCCGGAAGCTCGGCGTGCCCGCGGATCTCGCGCGCTCCGAGGTGGCGAGCCTCTACCGTATCGTCGTGCTGGTGACCCTCGTCGGCTGGACCACCGTGGCGCGGCTGGTGCGCGGCGCCACTCTCTCTCTGAAGGCGCAGGAGTTCGTGCGCGCCGCGGTGGCGCTCGGCGCCTCGCCGCTTCGCGTCATGCTCGTGCACATCCTGCCGAACCTCGCCTCGCCCATCATCGTCGCCACCATGCTCTCGGTCGGCAACGTGATCCTGCTGGAGTCCGTGCTGAGCTTCCTCGGCCTCGGCATCGCGCCGCCGCTCGCCAGCTGGGGCGCCATGCTGTCCGGCGCCCAGGAGACCATCACGCTGGCGCCGGCGCTGGCGGTCTATCCCGGCGTGCTCATCTTCCTGGTGGTGGTCGCCTGCAACCTGCTGGGCGACGGCCTGCAGGACGCGCTCGATCCAAGGACGCTGGCGCGGCGTTCTCCCTAAGCCAGCACCCGCTCCACCAGCCGCGCCCAGTAGCTGGCGCCGAGCGGCAGGGCCTCGTCGTTGAAGTCGTAGTGCGAATTGTGGAGGCTCGCGCTCTCGCCGTTGCCGATGAGGATGTAGCAGCCGGGCTTCGCCTGCAGCATGAAGGAGAAATCCTCGGCGCCCATGCTGGGGCGTGTAGTCGCGGATCACGTTGCGCTCGCCCGCCACCTCGGCGGCGGCGGCGACGGCGATCTCGGTCTCCGCCGCGCTGTTGACGGTGGCGGGATAGCGGCGCTCGTAGCGCGACGCGCACCTTGGCGCCGTTGGCGGCGGCGACGCCCTCGGCGATGCGGTGGATGCCGCTCTCGATGGCGTCCTGCACCTCCGGCTTGAAGGAGCGCGTGGTGCCGCGCAGCACCACCTCGTCGGGGATCACGTTCCAGGTATCGCCGCCATGCACCTGGGTCACGCTGACGACGGCGCCGTCGAGGGGATGGGTGACGCGGCTGCGGATGGTCTGCAACGCCTGGATGATCTGCGCCGCCGTCACCACGGGATCGATGCCGGTGTGCGGCATGGCGCCGTGCGCGCCCTTGCCCTCGACGACGATCTCGAAGGTATCGGAGGCCGCCAGCAGCGGCCCCGGGCGCACGCCGAACTGTCCGACGGCCAGGCCCGGCCAGTTGTGCATGCCGTAGACCGCCTCGACCGGGAACTTCTGGAACAGGCCCTGCTCGATCATCACCCGCGCGCCGCCCTCGCTCTCCTCCGCCGGCTGGAAGATGAAATGCACGGTGCCCGCGAAGTTGCGGGTCTCCGCCAGATAGCGCGCGGCGCCCAGCAGCATGGTGGTGTGGCCGTCGTGGCCGCAGGCGTGCATCTTGCCGTCGTTGGTCGAGTGATGGCCGAAATGGTTCTTCTCGTGGACGTGGAGCGCGTCCATGTCGGCGCGGATGGCGATGGCGCGGCCGCCGGGCCGCGTGCCCCGCAGCGTGCCGACGACGCCGGTGCCGGCGAGACCGCGATGGATCTCGATGCCGAATTCCGTCAGGCGCTTGGCCACGAACTCGGATGTCCGATGCTCCTCGAAGGCGGTCTCGGGATGCGCGTGGATGTCGCGCCGCCAGCCCGTGAGATCGGCTTGGAAGTCGGCGATGCGGTTGAGGATCGGCATGGCAATTCGCTCTCTGCAGCAGGAACCGGGACCAACTATACCCATTGCGCGGCAGGCGACCACTATTCGCCGTGCTTGACGATTTTATGTTACGGATACTATGCTCTCCATATGATCCGTTCCATCCTAGGGACGCCCTCCCGGCAATTCATCGAGGGTGGCAAATCCAAGTTCTCGGGGATGGATGAGCGGATCGCCCGCCGGCGCCTCGTTCAGCTCGACGCCGCGACGTCGCTCGAATCGTTCGGACGACTGAGCAGCATCGGACTGCACAAGGTCAAGGGTGACCTGAAGGAATTCTGGTCGATCGATATCAACGGTCCCTGGCGCCTCCTGTTCAAGTTCCGCGATGGCGATGCCTACGAGGTTCACATTCGTGATACTCATCGAGCGAGACGATCATGACCAGGATCTATGACTATCCGACCGGCGTGCCCCTCCCGCCCGTCCATCCCGGCGAAACCCTGGCTGAGGAGATGGCGGCGCGCGGCCTCAGCGCGAACGCCCTCGCCCTCAAGCTCCGCGTGCCTGCCAACCGGATCACCGAGATCGTAAACGGCGAGCGCGGCGTGAGCGCCGAGACGGCACTGCGCCTCGGCCGCTACTTCGGCACCGGTGCACGGTTCTGGGTGAATCTTCAGGCGCGCTATGAGCTTGCGGTAGCGGAACGTGAGCTTGGAGCGAAGATCGATCGGGAAGTCGACGCCGCTTAGTCCAGGGACCGCCCGACCTCAGCCGATGCCGTCGCTGCCGGCGCCGCAGACGAGGGCGCAGACGCGCTCACCCGGTTTCGGTTTATAGCGGCCGGCCAGGAGCGCGGCAACGCTGGCGGCGCCGCTCAATTCCGCAGCGACGCCGTGCTCGAACCAGAGCCAGCGCGCCGCCTCGCGCATGTGGTCGTCGCTCACAAGGAAGATCTCGTCGACGTGCTTGCTGACGATCTGCAGATTGACCGGCGCGCTCATGCGCGGCGCGAGCGTGCCAGCGACGGTGTCGATGTTCTTGAGCTCGACCAGATGTTGCGCGCGCACGCTCTCGTAGAGGGTCGGCGCGCCCGTGGGCTCGATGCCGATCACCTTGATCGCCGGCTTCAACGCCTTGAGGGCGAGCGCCACGCCTGAGATCAGCCCACCGCCGCCGATCGCCACCAGCACGGTGTCGAGATCGGGCGCCTGCTCCAGGAGCTCGAGGCCGAGCGTCCCCTGCCCCGCGATCACCCGAGGGTCCGCGAAGGGATGGATGTAGGTGAGCCCCTCCTCCGCCGCCTTGGCGAGCGCCGCGCGGTTGGCGTCGTCCCAGACCTCGCCGCCCACCACTACCTTGGCGCCCCAGGCCTCGAGCTTGGCGACCTTCGACGCCGGCACGTTGCGGGGGAGATAGATGGTGGCCGGCGTCCTCGCGACATAGCCCGCGTAGGCGACGGCGAGGCCGTGATTGCCACCGGACGCGGTGATGATGCCGCGGCTGATCTCGGCCTGCGACAGCGAGCGCAGCGTGTTGAGCGCGCCCCGCGCCTTGAAGGATCCCGTGACCTGCAGACACTCGAGCTTCAGCAGCACCTGGCCGGCGAGCGGCACCTTGTCGTGCTCCGCCGCGATCATCGGCGTGCGGCGGACCTGCCCGGCGATGGCGGCGGCGGCGGCGCGGATCGCCGCGAGATCGGGAACGGAGGTCATGATCTATGGCCTCGGTGCGGGAATGGGCGAGCCGGGAGCGAGACGCCGCTCCTCGACCGCGTGGCAGGCGACCAGCGTCCCGACGTCGGCGCGGAGCTCCGGCCGCTCGCGTCCGGCAGCGGTCGTTGGCGAAGGGGCAGCGCGGATGAAAGGCGCAGCCGGTCGGCGGATCGATCGGGTTCGGCACCTCGCCCGCCACCGGCTGGCGCATCCGGCCGGTCATGGCGAGGTCGGGAATGGTGTCGAGCAGCATGCGCGTATAGGGATGGCGCGGCGCCGCGAAGAGCGTCGCCGCATCCGCCGTCTCCACCAGCCGGCCCAGATACATCACGCCGACGCGGTCGGAGATGTAATAGACCACCGCCAGATTGTGCGAGATGAAGAGATAGGTGAGACCGAGCTTGCGCTGCAGCTCCTTCATCAGGTTGAGGATCTGCGCCTGCACGGAGACGTCGAGGGCCGAGGTCGGCTCGTCGCAGACCAGGAACTCCGGCTCCGCCGCCAGCGCGCGGGCGATGGAGATGCGCTGGCGCTGGCCGCCGGAGAACTCGTGCGGATAGCGGTCGCCATCCGCCGGCGCCAGCTTCACCTGGCCCAGCAGCTCCTCGACGCGGGCGCGGATCGCCGCGGCGCCGCTGCGCAGACCATGGGTGCGGATCGGCTCGGCGATGATGTCGCGCACCCGCCAGCGCGGATTGAGGCTGGCATAGGGGTCCTGGAAGATCATCTGGATGCGGCGCCGGAGCGGCTTCTGCTCCAGGCGGCTCCGCATCCGCGCGAGGTCGGCGCCGTCGAACTCGATCTTGCCGCGGGTCGGGCGATAGAGACCCACCACCAGCCGCGCCACCGTCGACTTGCCGCAGCCGGACTCGCCGACCAGCGAGAAGGTCTCGCCGCGGCGGATCTGGAAATCGACGCCGTCGACCGCCTTCAGGTTCTGGCGCGGCCGGCCGCTCGATCAAGCGGTTGAGCAGCGGCGGCGACACGTCGAAGTAGCGCGCGATGCCGTTCACGCTGAGGAATGGCGTCTTGCCGCCGGCGTCAGCCACGGGCGGCCTCTCTCGGGCTGGCGCCGACGTCCTCGGCATAGAGCCAGCAGGCGGCGCGGCTCGCGCCGGTCGGCATCAGCTCCGGCCGCTCGTGGCGACAGCGCTCGAAGGCGCGGCCGCAGCGGGGATGGAAGGCGCAGCCGGCGGGCGACTTGCCGACGCGGGGCATGGCGCCGTCGATCTGCGCCAGGCGGTCGCGGGCGCCGCCGATGCGTGGGGATCGCGCCCATGAGACCGACCGTATAGGGGTGGCTGCGGCGATTTCACGACATCGCGCACGCGGGCCGATCTCCGCCGATCCGGCCCGCATACATGACGGCGACGCGGTCGGCGGTCTCGGCGATCACGCCCATGTCGTGGGTCACCAGCATCACCGCGGTGCCGTGATCGCGGCAGAGCCGCTTCAGGAGCGCGATGATCTGCGCCTGGATCGAGACGTCGAGCGCGGTGGTGGGCTCGTCGGCGATGACGAGGCGCGGATTGGCGGCAAGCGCCAGCGCGATCACCACGCGCTGGCGCATGCCGCCGGAGAACTGGTGCGGATAGTGGTCGATGCGCTGCTCGGCGCCGGGAATGCCGACCTCGCGCAGCAGCGCCAGCGCCCGCTCGCGCGGCCGCCGCGCCGTCGAGGTCCGAGATGGACGCGGATGGTCTCGATGAGCTGCCGGCCCACCGTATAGAGCGGATTGAGGCTGGTGAGCGGGTCCTGGAAGATGGCGCCGATCTCCTTGCCGCGGATGCGCCGCATCTCCTCCGGCGAGAGATTGTCGATGCGGCGGCCGTCGAAGCGGATGCGCGCCGCCGGCGATGCGGCCGGGCGGCTCCAGCAGGCCGATGATCGCAGCGCCGGTGAGCGACTTGCCGGCGCCGGATTCGCCGACCACGCCCAGCACCTCGCCCGCCCCGATGGTGAAGGAGAGATCGTCCACCGCCGGAGCACGCCGCGGCGGGTGGGGAATTCGATCTGGAGATTCTCGACCTCGAGCAGCAGCCCGGCATCAGCGCAGCTTCGGATTGAGGGCGTCGCGCAGCCAGTCGCCGAGCAGATTGACGGCGAGCGCCAGGCCGGCGAGCGCGACCGACGGGAAGAGGATCATCCACCACTCGCCGGAGAACAGATAATTCTGCCCGACGCGGATCAGCGTGCCGAGCGAGGGCTGCGTCAGCGGCAGGCCGAGACCCAGGAACGACAGCGTCGCCTCGTTGATGATGGCGACCGCCAGGCTGATGGTGGCGATCACCAGCACCGGCCCGGTGACGTTGGGCAGGATATGGCGGAGCGCGATGGTGACGGGATGGACGCCGATCACCCGCGCCGCCTGGACGTATTCCTTGTTGCGCTCGACCAGGGTCGAGCCGCGCACGGTGCGCGCGAACTGCACCGCCGGCAGCACGGTGATCGCCAGCACCACGACGGAGAACGCGATCTGGTCCTGCTGGTCGTGCGGCAGCACGCTGCGCGCCACGCCGTCGATCAGGATGGCGATCAGGATCGCCGGAAAGGACAGCAGGATGTCGCAGACCCGCATGATCAGGGTATCGACCCAGCCGCCGGTGAAGCCCGCGAGCAGGCCGAGGCTGACCCCCGCCACCAGCGCCAGCAGCACCGCGGTGAAGCCCACCAGCATCGAGACCCGCATCCCGTAGAGCACCGCCGAGAGCACGTCGCGGCCCTGATCGTCGGTACCCAGCGGATAGGTCCAGCTGCCGCCGCTGACCCAGGCCGGCGGATCGAAGGAATCGAGGATGTTGAGGCTGGCGAGATCGAAGGGATCGTGCGGCGCGATCCAGGTCGCAGAGCAGCGCACTACCGCCGAGGATCAGGACCACCAGCGCCGCCGCCACCGTCAGCGGCGAGCGGCGGAAGCTGTAGAGGAGATCGCTGTCGAGGGCGCGGCGCGAGCGCGCCGGCGCCGTGCGGCGGCGCGGCGGCTTCCGCCGGCAGATCGGCGCTCTCAGTGACCATGGCCCGCTCCCGCGGCGCGATCGAGGCGCAGCCTGCGGATCGACGGCGTAGTAGAGGAGATCGACGATCAGGTTGATCACCACGAAGAAGAACGCCACCAGCACGAGGTAGCAGGCCATGACCGGCACGTCGGCGAAGCCGATCGCCTGCACGATCAGGAATCCCATGCCCGGCCACTGGAACACCGTCTCGGTGATGATGGAGAAGGCGATGATGGATCCGAGCTGCAGGCCGGTGATGGTGATGACCGGCACCAGGGTGTTCTTGAGGGCGTGGCCGAAATAGACCATGCGGTTGGGCAGGCCGCGGGCGCGGGCGAACTTGATGTAGTCCGTGCGCAGCACCTCCAGCATCTCCGAGCGCACCAGGCGCATGATCAGCGTCATCTGGAAGAGCGCCAGCGTGATTGCCGGCAGGACCAGCGCCTTGAGGCCGGAGAGCGTCAGGAACCCGGTGGTCCAGCCGCCGATCTGCACCACGTCGCCACGACCGAAGGACGGCAGCCAGCCCAGCACCACCGCGAAGATCCAGATCAGCAGGATGCCGGTGAGGAAGGTCGGCAGCGAGACGCCGATCAGAGAGCCGGCCATGAAGAGGCGCGAGAGCCAGCTGTCGGGGCGAAGGCCGGTGTAGACCCCCATGGGCAGGCCCACCGCGAGCGCGAGCAACGCCGCCGTGAAGCTGAGCTCTAGCGTGGCCGGCAGGCGTTCCGCCAGCAGCTGCTGCACCGGCCGCGCATACTGATAGGAAATGCCGAAATCGCCGTGCGCCGCGTGCAGCAGGAAGCGGCCGAACTGCACCGGAAACGGATCGTCGAGGCCGAGATCGTGGCGCAGCTTGGCGCGATCGGCCTGGGTGGTGTCCTGGCCCACCATGCTGCTGATGGGATCGCCGACATAGGCGAAGAGGCTGAAGGCGATGAGGCCGACCACCAGCATGACGGCGACCGACTGCCCCAGACGACGGATCACGAAGGCGATCATGCTCCCCGGCCGAACCGGCTAAGGCCGCACGATCGATCGGCGACAATTGTCGCCGGCGACATGGCGCATGACGCGAACTCCCTGAGGCGGCATCGATATTTTAGTTGTAGCCGCGCACAAACATGCACCGCACGGCGGTGCGCTCGGAGCATAGGCGCCGAGGCGCCTCTGTCAATCTTTGCGGGGAGACGCGGTGAAGGCGGCGGGTATCGGGCGGCTCGCGCCGTCAGGCCCCTCGGATTCCGTCTTGAGGCGCAGCTTGACCGCGCGCCGGTACTCGCTGTCGATCGCCAGGCGATCGAGATCGATGGGCCCCTCTATCTCTTCGCTGTCGTTGTCGAATGAGCGAGACATGGCCACCGCGCCGGTCACGTGATCGGACGCAACAATGCGGCAGCCAAGGGGTGACGCGCCACGGCGAAGGAAGCGGCGGCCGCACCGGCTCTGGACAAGCCTGTTGATAAACATTGGAGAGACTTCGGAAGAGCGGCGGACGCCATTGGCGCGCCATGATTTTCCGCCGGGGGTGCGACCGAGCGTCGCAGGCATTGCCATGCCGCGCATCACGCGGGCCCACCATATCCCTCTCGGGCCAAAGCAAGGAGGGTCGCCATGGAGGGCGAGGTACGCGCACCGGAGATCGACATCCCCGGCCTGGTCTGGTTCAACACGCCTCAGGCGCTCTCCCTCAGGGAGTTGCGCGGGCGCCTGGTCATTCTCGATTTCTGGACCTTCTGCTGCATCAACTGCATGCAGATCCTGCCGGCGTTGCGCCGCGTCGAGGAGACGTTTCCCGAGGAAGTCGTGGTCATCGGCGTGCACTCGCCGAAATTCGCCGCCGAGCGCGACCCCGCGAACGTCGCCGCCGCCATCCGCCGCTACGGCATCGTGCATCCCGTCGCGCATGATCCCGAGTTCAAGCTCTGGCGCGCCTATGCGGTGCGCGCCTGGCCCACGCTGGTGTTCGTGGCGCCTGATGGATCCGTGCTGGGGCAGCATTCCGGCGAGCCCGATCCCGAGCGCCTCCTCGCCGGCGTCAAGGACGCCCTCGACGGATGGCGGGCCGGCGGCAAGCTGAAGCCGGCGGCTCTGCTTCCAGCGACCGCGCCGCAGCCGGCGAGCCGGTTTCTCTTTCCGGGCAAGCTGAAGCCGGTTCCGGGAACGCCGCGGCGCTGGGCGCTCGCCGACAGCGGACATCACCAGGTCGTGCTGCTGAGCGAGGACGGCGCCGAGCTCGCCCGCTATGGCTCGGGCGCGGCCGGCCGCGGCGATGGCGCGGCAGCCGCAGCCTCCTTCAACGGTCCGCAGGGTCTCATCGCCGGCGACAGCGCCATCTACGTCGCCGATACCGGCAATCACCTGATCCGGCGCATCGAGATCGCGGGCGGCGCGGTGACGACGCTTGCCGGCACCGGAAAGCGCGGCCGTGCCCTCGGCGCACCGACCGCGGCGCGGCGACCGCGCTCGCCTCGCCCTGGGATCTCGAGATCGCCGGCGACCGCCTGTTCTTCGCCAATGCGGGGACGCACCAGCTCGGTGTCCTCGACCTTGCCGAGGCCAGCGTCGCCGCGCTCGCCGGTACCGGCGCCGAGGCGATCGTCGACGGGCCCGCGCACGAGGCGGTGCTGGCGCAGCCGAGCGGCCTTGCTCTCGATCCCAGCGGCGGCGCGCTCTATTTCGCCGACAGCGAGACCTCGTCGATCCGCCGCCTCGACCTTCATGGTAAACGCGCCGTCGCCACACTCATCGGCACCGGCCTTTTCGACTTCGGCCACATCAACGGCGGGTTCGCCGAGGCTCGCCTACAGCACCCGCTAGGAGTGGCCTGGTGGGAGGGCAAACTCGCGGTTGCCGACAGCTACAACGGCGCGCTTCGAGTCATCGATCTCCAGGCGGAGAGCATCGCGGATCTCGACGACGGCTTCCTCTGCGTCGATCCCGTGTGCCTCCCGCTGGCGGAGCCGGCGGGTGTCGTCGCCGCCGGCCCGACGCGATTGCTCGTCGTGGACACCAACAATCACCGGGTCGTGGAGTACGACACCGCCACGCGTGAGACCCGGACTTGGGGCGAAACCCTAACGCGGGCGTGACTCAGTTTGACTACGGGGGCGCCGCGCCCGATAGTAGGTGACCGCCCACCGAGCCCCAAGGAAAGCCCCCATGATTCGAGGCAATTCGGCCGCGAGCCGCGACATCGCCACTCAGCTTCATCCCTATACCAACCTCAAGAAGCACGAGACCGACGGTCCGCTGGTGCTGACGGAGGGCAAGGGCATCTACGTCACCGACGAGAACGGCAAGCAGTATATCGAGGGGCTGGCCGGTCTCTGGTGCACGTCGCTGGGCTATGGCGAGGAGCGCCTGATCGCGGCGGCCACGAACCAGATGCGGAAGCTCTCCTACTCCCACATCTTCGCCTCCAAGTCTCATGACGTGAGCATCGACCTCGCCGAGCGGCTGCTGAGCATCATGCCGGTGAAGATGTCGAAGGTGTTCTTCAACAACTCCGGCTCCGAGGCGAACGACACCGCCGTCAAGATGGTGTGGTACTACAACAACGCCCTCGGCCGGCATCGCAAGAAGAAGATCATCGCGCGCATGAAGGGCTACCACGGCGTCACCGTGGCGGCGGCGAGCCTCACCGGGCTCCCCAACAATCACCGCGACTTCGACCTGCCGATCGCCAACATCCGCCACGCCGACTGCCCGCACTACTGGCGCTACGGCAAGCCCGGCGAGAGCGAGGAGCAGTTCGCGACCCGCCTCGCCGAGAGCCTCGAGGCGCAGATCCTGCGCGAGGATCCCGAGACCGTGGCGGCCTTCATCGCCGAGCCGGTGATGGGCGCCGGCGGCGTCATCATCCCGCCCAAGACCTACTTCGAGAAGATCCAGGCGGTGCTGAAGAAGTACGACGTGCTGATGATCGCCGACGAGGTGATCTGCGGCTTCGGGCGCACCGGCAACATGTTCGGCTCCGAGACCTACGGCATCAAGCCCGACATCATGACCATGGCGAAGGCGCTCTCCTCCGCCTACCTGCCGATCTCGGCGACCATCATCACCGAGGAGATCTATCAGGCCTTCGTGCGCCAGAGCGAGAAGATCGGCGTCTTCGCCCATGGCTACACCTACTCCGGCCATCCCGTGGCGAGCGCGGTGGCGAACGAGACGCTGAAGATCTACGAGGAGCGCAACATCCTCGCTCACGTGAAGAAGGTCTCGAAGGGCTTCATCGAGGGCGTGAAGAAGTATGCCGAGAACCCTCTGGTGGGCGAAGTTCGCGCCGTCGGATTGGTGACCGGCGTCGAGCTGGTGAAGGACAAGACGACGAAGGAGTCCTTCGCCCCCGCCCAAGGTGTCGGCGCCATGGTGGCGAGCCGCGCCCAGGAGCTCGGCCTCATCGTGCGCGCCATGGGCGACACGGTCGCGCTCTGCCCGCCCCTCATCATCACCGAGGGCGAGATCGACGAGATGGTGAAGCGCCTCGGCCGCGCCCTCGACGACACCGCGGTGGCGGTGCGGCGAGCAGGCCTCGCCTCGGTGGCCTGAGGCGGAGAACCCGATCCGGCAACACGCGGCGGCGATCCTCGCAGCCGCGTGTTTTCGGAAAAACGCCATCGCGGCATAGAACAGGCATCGATGTTTCGCGATCAGTCACTGGTTCCTGCCGAGGCGATCCGCCTCGCGGCTCTCGGCTTCCTCGTCGAGTCGCCAAGGCGCTATGCCGACCTCGCGGCGGAGATCCGTCATCTCACCAGCCGCATCGTCGGGCCCTCGCCGGAGCTGATGGGGACCTCGCTCGAGCTGCTGCGCTACGAGGGGCTGGTGCAGGCGACCAGCGAGAGCACGCGGGACAATCCGGAGCTCAGCATCACCGCCGCCGGGCGCGAGGCGCTCATGGCGCTGCTGCGCGCCGGCCTGCGCGCGCCGGTCGCCGATCTCGCCAAGCTCGGCCTGGTGCTGAAGCTGCGCTTCCTGCAGCACCTGCCGGAATCCGAGCAGGCGGAGCAGATCACCCAGGTGATCGGCGCCTGGGAGGGTGAGCTGGCGCGGCTCGAGGATCTCCGCGCCCACGATCCGAAGGCGCCGCCCCTCTTCCACGCCTGGCTCGACCACGACATCGCCCAGATGAAGGCGCGCCTCGCCTGGCTCGAGACCCAGCGCCGGAGTCGCGGCTCCTAGACTTCCCTCTGCTCAGTCGTAAATCGCCAACTCCTTGAAGCGGCAGCCGGCGGAGCGTAGGCGCCATTGGCCGTCCCGCGCCGTCAGCGAGGTGACGGAGAGCGGCGCGATGTCGATCCGCCAGAACGCTTCCGGCGTCACCCGCAGAACATGAATGACGGCGGCGCAGATGCAGGCGGCGTGGCTGATGACGATGCCGCGGCCGGTATGGCGCTCCTGCTCGTCCAGCCAGCCGCCGATGCGCCCGACGAGATCCACCACCAATTCGCCGCCGTGCGGCGCCGCTGCAGGATCGGTGAGCCAGGCGACGAGGGCGCCGGGCTCCGCCTGCATCAGCTCCTCGGGCCCCTTGCCCGCCCAGCGGCCGAAATCAAGATCGCCGAGACGCGGATCGGGATCCGCCGTCAGGCCGAGCGCGGCGGCGGTCTGCCTGGCCGACAGGGCGGGGCTGCACCAGATCCGGTCCGCGTCACCGATCTCCGCCGCCATGGCCGCTGCCTGCGCCGCCGCCTTCTCTTCCAAGGGCTCGTCGAGGGGAAACGCGGCGCTTCGCGTGGCGCTGGTCGAGCCGCAGGCGACTAGCGTGAAACGGGCCGTCATGCGATTGCGTTCCCGGGTAAGGCGGATTTCGCGGATTCAAAACAGAGAGTCAGTTGACTCGCCAAATCAAGCCCCCAGAATGGACCCCGTTACGGTCTGAGGAAGCCGGTGCAAATCCGGCACGGTCGCGCCACTGTGCAGGCCATCGATCGGTGATCGGCCAAGTCAGAGCTTCAGCGTAACGCGGATCTTCCATCAACGGGACGCAGGATCCCACAGGAGATATCCCATGGTCGCCATCGACGTCGGTCAAGCTCCCCAGCCGATCTCCATTCCCGTCCGCGAGCTGCTGCCCTGGGCCATCTTCGGTGGGTTGCTGATGGCGCTGCTGATCTACTTCGTCGGCGCCGAGGAAGGCGCGACATCCCTGATCAAGGGCATGTACGTGCACGAATTCGTGCACGACGCCCGCCATCTGCTGGGCTTCCCCTGCCACTAGGCGGAACCCCGACATGGTCGGGCAGCTCCTGCTACGCGGCATGCTGGTCGGCATCCTCGCCGGCCTGCTCGCCTTCGGCTTTGCCCGCGTCTTCGGCGAGCCCGCGGTCGATCGCGCGATCGCCTTCGAAGAGCAGGCGGCGGCAGCCAAGGGGGAAGCGCCGGAGCCGGAGCTGGTCAGCCGCGAGGTGCAGAGCACTCTCGGCCTTCTGACCGGCACGCTGGTCTATGGCGCCGCCATCGGCGGATTCTTCGCCCTGGTCTTCGCCTTCGCCTATGGCCGCATGGGCGCGCTGGGCGCCCGCGAGATCTCCGCGCTGCTGGCGCTGGCCGGCTTCATCGCGGTCATCCTCGTTCCCTTTGTAAAGTACCCGCCCAACCCGCCGTCTGTGGGCGATCCCGCGACGATCGGCTTCCGCACCGCGCTCTATTTCGCGATGGTGGCGATCTCCATCGCGGCGATGGCCAACGCCATCATCCTCGCGCGCAAGCTGGCCCCTCGCTTCGGCCTCTGGAATGCGGTGCTGATCGCCGGCTTCGCCTACATCGTGGTGATCGCCGTCACGCAGCTGGTGCTTCCGCCGATCAATGAGGTACCGAAGGCTTTCCCGGCGGTCGTGCTCTGGCAGTTCCGGACCGGCACCCTCGGCATCCATGCCGTGCTCTGGACGACGCTGGGACTGGCCTTCGGCGCCGTGGCCGGGCGCAGCCTTGCCGCTCGCCCGACCATCGGCCGCCGCGTCTACGGCTGACACCCTCGATCTCGCCGCCTCAGAACAGGTGCTGGCCGCCGGTGACGAAGATCTCGGTGCCGGTGACGTAGGACGAAGCGTCGCTGCAGAGATAGAAGATCGTCGATGCCACGTCCGCCGGCGTCCCCAGGCGGTTGAGCGGAATGCGCGGGATCAGCACCTCGGTCTCCGGCGACAGCATCGCGGTCTCGATCTCGCCGGGCGCCACCGCGTTGACGCGGATGCCGAGCGGCGCCAGCTCCGCCGCCATCTCTCGCGTCAGCGCCGAGAGCGCCGCCTTCGAGGTCGAGTAGGCGGCTCCCGCGAAGGGGTGGACGGCGTGGCCCGCGATCGAGGTCACGTTGACGATGGTGCCCTTGGCGCGGGCGAGCGGCCCGGCGAGGCCGCGGGCCAGCATCACCGGCGAGAAGAAATTGAGCTGAAACACCTCCTGCCAGTCGGCAAGATCGGTGTTGAGCACGCCGAGACGCTCTTTCGTCGGCGACTTCGGCGAGAGGCCGGCATTGTTGACGAGAGCGTCGAGCCCGCCCTCGCCCAATAGTCCCCGCACCTGCTGCAGGAACGCCTCCACATTGGCGACATCGGCCAGGTCCGCGGTGACGTGGTCGGTCCAGAACGGGTTGCGCCCGCATTCCGGCGGCACCGCGTCGCGGGACGAGGTGATGATGCGCCAGCCGGCCTCGCTGAAGCGGCGGACGGTAGCATGGCCGATGCCCCGGCTGGCGCCGGTCAGCAGCAGGGTTTTCTTCGGTGCATCCATGCCTCCAACATAGGCGAGGAGAGCCCGAGAGGAAAGCGACCGCCCCTAGCCCAACTCCTCTGCCGCATGCGGATCGATCGAATAGGGAAACCGCTCCGCCAGAAACCCCGGTTGCGCCGCGACGCGCGCAATCCAGGCGCGGAAGGCCGGATAAGGAGTGAGATCGAGCCCCGCTTCCTCGGCGAGCGCCGCGTAGGCGAAAACCGCCATGTCGGCGACGGTGTAGCGCTCGCCGACGAGAAACGCAGTGGCGGCGAGCTGTCGCTCCAGCGCGCCGAGCGCGCGGAGCGAAGTGGCGCGCTTGGCCGCGATCATGTCGGGCGAGCGCCGGGCGAGCTTTCCAGTCAGCGTCCAGTAGCGCAGGCTGCCGATCTGCGGCTCGACATAGCTCTGCTCGAAGAACAGCCACTGCATCACCTTGGCGCGCGCCAGCCGATCGTCCGGCAAGTAGGGCGTGCCCTCCGCGAGATAGCAGAGAATGGCATTCAATTCCGCGACGAAGCGGCCGGGCTCCACCTCGAGCACCGGCACAGCTCCCGCCGGGTTCTTCGCCAGGAAGGCGTCGGTGTGGGACTGGCCTTCGAAGATCGCGACCGGCACCCGCTCATAGGGCAGATCGAGATGGCTCAGCAGCAGACGCACCTTCCAGGCGTTCTGGGACGGCAGATAGTCGTAGAGGCGCAGCATCGGACAGCTCCGTTGGCTCGAGATGACGCGAGCCTAGCGGCGCTTAGCGGCACCGCGATATCCGATGCTTGCCTAGGAATTCGGGATTGGCAGCGCGCGTCTTTCGATGCACCACCGTTCCGCAATCACCCCTTCGCCGGCGCCAGTCCCGGCTCCGGCCGAATCGACACCACCTGGAGCGCGTGCTCGGCGCCGCCCTCGGCGCCCCGCACCGAGACGTACTCGCCCTCCTTGAAGCGGTGTTCGGAGAAGCGGTGCAGCGCCTCGTCGTCCGCATCGCCCTCGGAGTAGGAGATCATCCATTTCCCGTGCTGATGCAGGATCTGGCCCACGGAATCTCCTTCACCCTCCCAGAAGCGATGCACCGTCGCCACTTCGGGCGCCACCTTGAGCGCCTTCTCGTCGATGCGGCCGTCGGCCTGGAGCGGCAGCACCATCTCGTAGCCGTGGCGGTGGCTGCCCTCCGGAAAATCCCGGCTGCGCGCGACTTCGATGCGGACCCGCTTCCAACTCATAGGCGGCGCCTCCTCAATGTGCGATCAAGATCGGCAGCAGGCTGGTGCCCACTACCTGCCGCGTGGCGCCGCCGAGCAGAAACTCCCGCCAGGGCGCCTTGCCGTAGCCGCCCATCACGAGCATGTCGGCGCTGTCGTCGCGCGCCGCCGCCAGCAGCTGCTCGCCGACATTGACGCCGGAGACCGGCGCCAGATGCCGCGTCGTGGCGCCGATGCCGCGCCACGCCAGCGCCTTGACGAGATCGGCGCCGTCGCCGGTATCCGCGGCGCCGCCGGTGAGGACGATCACCGACTTGGCATGAGCGAGGAAGGGCAGCGCGCCCGCCACCGCGCGCGCAGCCTCCGCCGAGCCGTTCCAGGCGACGGCGATGGTGGCGCCGAGATCCTTCGGCGGACGCGCCGGCGCCAGCAGAACCGGGCGGCCGCAGCGCATCACCGTGTCCTCCAGGACGTCGCTGTGCGGCTCGTCGATCACACGATCGGAGCGGCCGAGAACCACGAGATCGTAGAGGCGGGCGCGGCGCGGAATGAGCTCGCCGGCAAAGCCGGTCTCCTCGCGCCAGGCGGCGGTCGCCTCGAGCGTGATCTTGGTGCCGGGCTTCAGCGCCGGGGGATCCGTCCGCATCGGCAGGCCCTGGTCGGCGATTGCCTTGTCGAAGGTCTGCTTGGCGCGCGCCGCCGCCTCCGCGACTTCCTGGGCGGTCCGCTCCATAAGGTCGCCGACGACGGGCGTGCCGAAGCCGTCGCCATAGGCGAGCACGGCGTCGCGTGGGTCGGCGCGGACGTGGAAACCCTCGAGATGCGCCTCGAAGCGCCGCGCCAAGCGGGTGGCGAGATCGACAGCGCCCTGGCCCGCGGAGCCGCCGCTGACGGCAACGAAAATCGTGTGGATGGTCATGACGTTAATCTCCTGGACGGCACTACGCCGCCGACAGTTCGAACCCTCGCCTGCTACGATCCCGCCGGCATTGAGCTAGGTCAATGGGGAGCCAGGGCTAATGGCCAGCGGTCTTCGCCGCGGGAAACGCCTGGCGCGGCTCCTCGACGCCGGCCGGGTCCTGGTGGATGATCACCTCCGACCGGGGGAATGCAGCCAGGAGTTGCGCCTCCACCTCGTCGGAAATGCGGTGCGCCTCGGCAAGCGCCATGTCGCCGTCCATCTCGATATGCACCTGGATGAAGGCGGTCGGACCCGAGGCGCGCGTGCGCAGATCGTGCACCGCGGTCACGCCGGGATGGGCGAGCGCGATGGCGCGGATGCGCGCGCGCTCGGCATCGGGCAGCTCGTGATCCATCAGCTGGCCCACCGCCTTCCTTGCCACCTGCCAGGCGCCGTAGATGATCCAGACGCCGATCGCGATGCCGAACAGGGGATCCGCATAGAGCCAGCCGAGATTGCCTGATACCAGCAGCGACACGATCACGCTCAGGTTGAGGATGACGTCCGAGCGGTAGTGCAGCTCGTCGGCGCTGATCACCAAGGAGCCGGTGTGGTGGACGACGTGACGCTGGTAGAGCACCAGCGCCAGGGTGATCGCGATCGCGACCACCATCACGCCAATTCCGAGCTCGGTGTTGATCGTCGGCACCGGCTGCACCAGATGATGCGCCGCCTCGATGAAGAGGAACATCGCCGAGCCGCCGATGAAAGCCGCCTGACCCAACCCCGCCAGCGGCTCTGCCTTGCCGTGGCCGAAGCGATGCTCGCGGTCCGCCGGCGTCACCGCCTGGCGCACCGCCACCAGATTGAGAATGGAGGCCGCCGCATCCAGCAGCGAATCGAGCAGGCTCGACAGCATGCTCACGGAGTCCGTCGCGATCCAGGCGACGAGCTTGATCGCGATCATCGCCGCCGCCACCGTGACCGAGGCATATGTCGCCCGCTTCATCAGCAGGGCGGTGCGCCCGATGGTGCCGGCGGCCTCGCTGCTCACGGGTTGAGGCGCTCCTTTCGCCAGGCATTGCCGTCGCGGCGATAGAAGATGCGGTCATGCAGCCGGAACGGCCGCTCGTGCCAGAACTCGATCGCCGTGGGCACGATGCGGAAGCCCGACCAGTTCGGTGGCCGCGGCACCGGCTTGCCCTCGTAGCGCCGGTTGAGCTCAGCGACGCGGCCTTCCAGTACCGCCCGGCTCTCCAGCGGGCGCGACTGCTCGGACGCCCAGGCGCCGATCTGGCTGTCGCGGTGGCGGGTCGCGAAATAGGCGTCGGCATCGGCGAGGTCCACCCGCTCGGCCGTTCCCTCGATGCGGATCTGGCGCCCCAGCGACTTCCAATAGGAAACAGAGGGCGGCGCGGGAATTGGCGATGAGCTCGGTCCCTTTGCGGCTCTCATAGTTCGTGTAGAACACGAAGCCGCGCCTATCGACCTCCTTGAGGAGCACCACCCGCGCCGAGGGCACGCCGTCCGTCGTCGCGGTGGCGAGCGTCATGGCATTCGCGTCCTTGGGTTCGCTCTGGCGCGCCTCGGCAAACCAGCGCTCGAATTCCTCGAACGGCTCCTCATACCGGATCGAATCCACCGCACCATCCTCGCTGTTGGCGTTTCCTGGTCCCCGCAGCCATCGGGAGCCGCGGCATCATAGCCGAGGGCGACGAATTTTCCGCGGCATTTGCCTCGAATGCGTCGAAGAGCCGCCTTCCCGCCCCCTTGGTCCAGGCGTCAAATCTATCTTTTCGGCGCAGGTCTCATAGCGCACCACGAAGCCGCTACCCGCTTCGATTGCACCCCCTCGCCTGGACAAATTTTACCTGTTGAGATAGTCATTTACGCGATGCCAAAGCGCCGAGCAGGGAACCTATGCCGCGGAACTCGCCGTCCGCTGCAGGAAATTTCCGGTTGTGTCGGGATCGACGCGTCGGATGGCGATTGCCGGTTCCCTGGCGACAATCGTGGCAGTGGCGGGGATGCCGGCACGGGCGCAGGAATATTACTACTACCCGCCTCCCTATTATGCGCCCCCACCCCCGCCGCCGGCCTATGTCTATCCGCCGCCCTATTATTATCCGCCGGCGGTGGTCGTGCGCCCGGCAGCACCGGCGCCGGCCGGAGCGCCTCCGCCGCAATTCTGGTACTGGTGCGATGACCCTCAGGGATACTATCCGACCGTGCCTACATGCAATCACGCATGGCGCGAGGTTGCAGCCAGCGCCACGGCCCCGGCCCCGGCCGGACAGAATACGCAGAAGCCAAAGTAAGGAGAGTTTGCCGTGATGCGCCTTCAGACCAGAGCCGCCGTGTGCGCCACGATCCTGGCGCTCGGCGCCTGCCAGCCGAGCCGGCCGATGGGGCCCAGCGTCGCCGTGATGCCCGGCCCGAACAAGCCGTTCCAGGTGTTCCAGGATGACGACGCGGTCTGCCGCAGCTTCGCGGATCGCAACTCCGGCCCGGACAATCAGGCCAATAACCAGGAGCTGCTGGCCGCCGGAGTGGGCACCGTACTGGGCGCGGGCCTCGGCGCCGCGATCGGCGGCGGCCGCGGGGCCGCGATCGGCGCCGGCGGCGGCGCGCTTGCCGGCACCGCCTATGGCTCCGGCCAGGCCGAGCGCACCGCGCGCACGGTCCAGCAGCGCTACGATATCGCCTATTCCCAGTGCATGTACTCGCGCGGCAACCAGGTGCCGGGCTACTCGCCGCCGCCGGGCCCGCCGCCCGGCTATGCGCCGCCGCCTCCGCCGCCGCCGGGCGCGACGATCAGCCCGGGTGCGCCGCCGCCTCCGCCGCCGCCGAAAGCCTATTGATCGCGTCCGCGACCGGGTCCGCGCGCCGAGACGGCGGCCCGGGTCGCGGCGCGGGGCAACGGCAACTCCCTCCGGTCGGCGCCACCGATCGCAGCAGCGAGGCATTGCGTGAACGGGAAAAGCGGACCACATATGCGGCCTGCCCGCCCCAGCACGAATCCTGACAGATGAGAGATCCCTATACCGTCCTCGGCGTGACGCGCACCGCGAGCGCCGATGAGCTCAAGAAGGCTTATCGGAAGCTCGCCAAGAAGCTCCACCCGGACCTCAATCCCGGCAACAAGGCGACGGAGCTGCAGTTCAAGGAGGTCACCGCGGCCTATGAGCTGCTGTCCGATCCCGAGAAGCGCGCGCGCTTCGATCGCGGCGAGATCGATGCCGCCGGCAACGAGAAGGCACCGCGCTATACCTATAGCCAGCAGGGCCCGGGCCCGGGCGCCTCGCACGGCCCGCGCGGCCGCGGCGCCCCGGAGGGATTCTCCGTGGAGGACATCCTCTCGGAGATCCTCGGCCACGGCTTCGGCGGCCGCGCCGGCGGCGGCGGCTTCCGCCAGCGCGGCAGCGACACCCAGCACGTGCTGCGCATCCCCTTTCTGGAGGCGGCGCTCGGCGGCAAGAAGCGCGTGACGCTGCCCGACGGCCGCAGCCTCGACCTGACGATTCCGCCGGGCATCGAGAGCGGACAGACGCTCCGCCTCAAGGGCCAGGGCGAGACCGGCCGCGGCGGCTCGATGGCGGGGGACGCCTACATCGAGATCGACGTCGAGCCGCATGCGCTGTTCCAGCGCAAGGGCCGCGACATCCATGTGGAGATCCCGGTCACGCTGCCGGAGGCGGTGCTGGGCGCCAAGATCAATGTGCCGACCGTCCATGGACCGGTGTCGGTCCAGGTGCCGGCGGGTGCCAATACCGGCTCGATCCTCCGCCTCAAGGGCAAGGGTCTCGCCGCCGGCAAGGGCGGCAGCGGCGGCGATCAGTACGTGAAGCTGCGCGTCGTGCTGCCCGATCCGCCGGACCCCGAGCTCATCAAGTTCCTGGAGAGCTGGAGCGAGAAGCACCCCTACGACGTCCGCGGCAAGCTCGGCGCCGACTGAAATAGGCGCCTTCGACCACCGGGCCGCCTCGCGTTTCGCCAAGCCGGGCTTTCGTGTAGGATGCCCCGCCGCGTCGAGCTTTGGCTTTGCAAATGAAGGAGTTGGCACAGCATGACCCAGCCCACGCCGCTCATGGCCGGGCAAACGCGGCCTGATCATGGGCGTCGCCAACGACCGCTCGATCGCCTGGGGCATCGCCAAGGCGGTGCGCGGCGCAGGGCGCCGAGCTCGCCTTCACCTATCAGGGCGAGGCGCTGGAGAAGCGGGTGCGGCCGCTGGCCGACAGCGCTCGGCAGCCGACTTCGTGCTGCCCTGCGACGTCACCGACGAGGCGAGCATCGACGCCGTGTTCGCCGACGATCGGCAGAGCGCTGGGGCAGGCTCGATTTCGTCGTCCACGCCATCGCCTTCTCCGACAAGGACGAGCTCAAGGGCCGCTACGTCGACACGACGCGCGCCAACTTCCTGCTGACGCTGGACATCTCCTGCTATCTCCTTCACCGCCGTCTGCCAGCGCGCGGCGCCGCTGATGACGCGACGGCGGCAGCCTGCTGACGCTCACCTATTTCGGCGCCGAGCGGGTGATGCCGCATTACAACGTCATGGGCGTGGCCAAGGCGGCGCTGGAGGCGAGCGTGCGCTATCTCGCCGCCGATCTCGGCGGCCAGAACATCCGCGTCAACGCGCATCTCCGCCGGCCCGATCAAGACGCTGGCCGCCTCGGGCATCGGCGATTTCCGCTACATCCTGAACTGGAACCAGCTACAACTCGCCGCTGAAGCGCAACGTCACCATCGAGGATGTCGGCGGCGCCGGCCTCTATCTGCTGAGCGATCTCGCCGCCGGCGTCACCGGCGAGGTGCATCACGTCGATTGCGGCTATCACGTCGTCGGCATGAAGGCGGTCGGACGCGCCCGACATCTCGCGTCGGTGCTAGCGGAGGCGACCCGACATGGCCGACAACAGCTTCGGCACGTCTGTTCCGCTTCACCACCTGGGGCGAGAGCCACGGGCCGGCGATCGGCTGCGTCGTCGACGGCTGCCGCCGCGCATCCCGCTCGCCGAGGCCGACATCCAGCCCTGGCTCGACCGGCGCAGGCCCGGCCAGTCGCGCTTCACCACCCAGCGGCGGGAGCCCGACCAGGTGCGGATCCTCTCCGGCGTGTTCGAGGGCCTGACCACCGGCACGCCGATCGCGCTGCTGATCGACAACGTCGACCAGCGCTCCAAGGACTACGGCGAGATCAAGGACAAGTTCCGTCCCGGCCACGCCGACTACACCTATTGGACCAAATACGGCATCCGCGACTATCGCGGCGGCGGCCGCGCCTCGGCGCGCGAGACCGCGATCCGCGTCGCCGCCGGCGCCGTCGCGCGCAAGGTCCTGGGACCGACGGCGTCGCGCATCCGCGGCGCGCTGATCCAGATCGGCCCGCACACGATCGACCGCGCGCGCTGGGACTGGGACGCGGTCGAGCGACAATCCCTTCTTCTGCCCGGACCGCCAGGCGGCGCAGACCTGGGAAGGCTATCTCGACGAGGTGCGCAAGGCCGGCTCCTCCGCCGGCGCCGTCATCGAGGTGGTGGCGAGCGGCGTGCCGCCGGGCTTGGGCGCGCCGATCTACGGCAAGCTCGACGCCGATCTCGCCGAGGCGCATGATGAGCATCAACGCGGTCAAGGGCGTGGAGATCGGCGCCGGCTTCGCCGCGGCCGCGCTCTCCGGCGAGGAGAACGCCGACGAGATGCGCATGGAGGACGGCCAGGTCACCTTCCTCTCCAACCACGCCGGCGGCATCCTCGGCGGCATCTCCACCGGCCAGGACATCGTGGTGCGCTTCGCGGTCAAGCCGACCAGCTCGATCCTGACGCCGCGCCGGACCGTCGACATCGCACGGCAAGGACATCGGAGATCTCCACCAAGGGCCGCCACGATCCCTGCGTCGGCATCCGCGCCGTGCCGGTGGGCGAGGCGATGATGGCCTGCGTGCTGGCCGACCACCTGCTGCGCCACCGCGCGCAGTGCGGCTGAGGAGCTGTCAGCTATCAGCTCTCAGCTTAGGGAGATCGGCGAGAATCGCTTAAGCTTAATCATGGAACCGTCGCCAAAAGCTGATAGCTGACGGCTGATAGCTGATAGCTCCGAGGAGTCCCCATGCCCCAACCCGACCATTCTCCGCCCTACCCGTGCCGGACCCCAGCGGCTCGACGACGACCTCCAGGCGGTCTATGCGAAATGCGTGGAGAAGCTGGGCTTCGTGCCGAACGTGCTGCGGGCCTACAGCTTCCGTCAGCAGAAGCTGCGCAACTTCATGACCATCTACAACGAGCTGATGCTGGGCGACAGCAAGCTCAGCAAGCTCGAGCGCGAGATGATCGCCGTCGTCGTCTCCTCGGCGAACCGCTGCTACTACTGCCTGGTGGCGCATGGCCAGGCGGTGCGGCGCCTCTCCGGCGATCCCGAGCTCGGCGAGATGATGGCGCTCAATTACCGCGTGGCGAAGCTCGATCCGCGTCAGCGCGCCATGCTCGACTTCGCCTGGAAGCTCACCGTGACGCCGCATGCGGTTGAGGAGCCCGACCGTGCCGCGCTCCGCCAGATCGGCCTCAGCGAGGAGGAGATTTTCGACCTCGCCGACGTCATCGCGTTCTTCAACCTGTCGAACCGGATGGCCTTCGCCCTCGACATGATGCCGAACCCTGACTACCACCGTCTCGATCGCTGACCCGGAGCCCCCAGTCCCATGCGCCGTTTCATCGTCGGCTTCTTCGCCATCATCGGCATCCTCGTGAGCCTGGTCATCGTGGTCATCGCCGGCATCGCCTATTGGGGAGCGCCGGTGACCCCCTCGGTGCCGGAAGCGACGGTGCTCTCCCTGAACCTCAACCAGAGCTTCCCGGAGGCGCCGCCCTCCGACGCGGTGTCTCAGGTCCTCGGCGAGACGCAGCTCACCACCCGCGACGTGCTGGACGCGCTGGAGCGCGGCGCCGCCGATCCGCGCGTCAAGGGTATCTTCGCCCGCATGGGCAATGACAGCATCTCGGTGGCCCAGGTGCAGGAGCTGCGGGACGCCATCTCGGCGTTTCGCGCTACCGGCAAGTTCGCGATCGCCTATGCCGACACTTTCGGTGAGTTCGGACCCGGGACCCATGCCTACTACCTCGCCACCGCCTTCGACGAGATCTGGCTGCAGCCCCAGGGCCTGGTCGGGATTGACCGGTCTGCAGGAGCGAGACGCCATTCTGCGCGTGGCACGCTCGACAAGCTCGACGTCGTCCCCAGCTTCGACCACCGCTCGGAATACAAGAGCGCGATGAACTCGATCACCGAGACCGCGATGACGCCGGCGCAGCGCGAGGAGAGCGAGGAGCTGGTGAGCTCCATCTACGGCCAGATCGCTCACGGCATCGCCCAAGGCCGCAAGCTCGGCGAGACGGAGATGCGCGATCTCATCGGCCGCGGCCCGCTGCTCACCGACGAGGCGGTGGCGGCCCATCTCATCGATCACGTCGGGATATCGCGACGAGGCGGAGGCGGCGGCGCGCACCCGCGCCGGCGCCGGCGCGGAGATGCTGTCGGCGGCCGCACTATCTCGACCGCGCCGGCCATCCGCACCAGAGCGGTCCGGTCGTCGCTCTCATCTATGGCACTGGCCTGATCCAGCGTGGCTCCAGCGGCGGCAATCCCGTCACCGGCGGCGATTTCATGGGCGCGGACACCATGGTGCGCGCCTTCGACGACGCCTCGAAGGACGGCAGCGTCCGCGCCATCCTGTTCCGCATCGACAGCCCCGGCGGCTCGGCGACCGCCTCGGAGACGATCTGGCGCGCGGTGCAGCACGCCCGCGATGCGCGGCAAGCCCGTGATCGTCACCATGGCCAGCGTCGCGGGCTCCGGCGGATATTACGTCGCGGCACGCCGCCGACAAGATCGTCGCCGAGCCGGCGACGCTCACCGGCTCGATCGGCGTCTTCGCCGGCAAGTTCGTCACCTCGGGTCTCTGGCGAGAAGCTCGGCATCACCTGGGACGCCGTGAGCATGGGCGACAACGCCGGCATGTTCAGCTCGATCGACGGATTTCACTCGCCGACGAGCATCAGCGCTTCGAGTCCTTGCTCGACGCCGTCTATGGCGGCTTCAAGAACCACGTGGCCAAGGGCCGCAAGCTGGACGCCGATGCGGTCGAGGAGGTGGCGAAGGGCCGGGTCTGGACCGGCGCAGGACGCCAAGACGCGCGGCCTCGTCGACGCGCTCGGCGGATTCTCCACCGCTCTCGCGCTCGCGAAGCAGGCGGCGCAGATCCCCGCCGACCAGGACGTGACGCTGAAGCTCTTCCCGCGGCCGGAGACGACGCGGGAGCTGATCGCGCGCCTCCTCGGCCGGGGTGGGTCCGATGACGAGGCCGCCACCGGCACCTTCGGCGGCCTCGCACAGTCCGTCCGCGCGCTCCGCGCCACGGCGCGCCAGCTGGAGCTCGCGAGCCAGCCACCGGGGTCCCTCACCATGCCGCCGGTGAAGGCGCCCTGAAAGCTTTCGCACGCCGAACTCGGTGGTGAGCAAAATTTAACCGCCCGATAGAATCGGCGAGTGCCTCACCGCTCGAGCCACGCCACCAGCTCGACGTGCGGCGACCAGATGAACTGGTCGACCGGCGCCACGCGGGTCAGGCGATAGCCGCCGTCCACGAGCGCGCGGGCGTCGCGGGCGAAGGTGGCGGGATTGCAGGAGACCGCCACCACCCGGGGCACCGCCGACGCCGCCAGCGCCTCCGCCTGGGCCTTGGCCCCGGCGCGCGGGGGATCGAAGACCACCGCGTCGAAGCGGCGAAGCTCGTCCGACCATCAGCGGCCGCGTCTCGAGATCGCGCGCCTCGACGCTGACGCCCGCGCCAAGCCCGGCTCGCGCGGCCGCGGCGGCAAGTGCGGCGACGGCGGGCCTCGCGCCATCGACCGCGTGGACCGCCGCCTTCGCCGCCAGGGCAAAAGTGAACGTGCCGAGACCGGCGTAGAGGTCGGCAACGCGCGTCGCCGCGCCGACGCCGCCGAGCACGAGCTCGGTCAGCGCACGATCGGCCTCGGCGCTCGCCTGCAGAAAGCTGTCCGGCGGCACGTCGACCGCGACGCCGGCGAACACCACCCGCGCCGGCCGCCGTTCCGCCGCCGGCGTCGGAGACTCCTTGGGATCGCCGCGCCAGGCAAGCCGCGCGAGATCCCGGGCATGGGCGAATTCCGCCAGCGCCTCCAGCCCTGCCATGTCCGGAATTCCGGGCAGGTCGAGCAGGAGATCGACGCCGCTGTCGAGCATCGTCATGGTGGCAAAGCCGCCCGCGCCGGGCTGCAGCAGCCGCGCCGCGAGATCCCGCAGGGGCGCCACGAGCTCGACGAGGCGCGGATGCAGCACCGGGCAGACACGCATGTCCACGATCGCGCTGCTCTCGCGACCGTGGAAGCCCGCCAGCACCCGGCCCTTGCGCGGCCGCAGCAGCGCAAGCCGCGCGCGCCGTCGCGTGCCCGGCGGGAGCCGAACCAGGGGCTGGACGACATCGGCATCGAGGCCGCGATGGGCGAGCGCCGAGCGCAGCTGCGTCTCTTTGGTCCGGCGATAGGCGTCATCGGCAAGGTGCTGCAGCGCGCAGCCGCCACAGGTGCCGAAATGCGGGCAGGCCGGCGCCTGACGCGCGCCGGCCTCGACGAGCTCGACGATGCAGGCCTGACGGCCTTCGTCCCGCGCCTTGCCCAGGCGCGCGCGCACGCGATCGCCGGGCGCGGTGAAGGGAATATAGACGGGCGTCCCCTGATGATCGGCGATGCCGTCGCCGCGCACGCCGACACGCGTCACCGTGAGCAGCACGGTCTCGTCCGCGGCGCTCATGAGCCGTCCTTATGCGCCGCGACCAGGAACTCCACATTGCCCTCGGGTCCCTGGATCGGGCTCTCGGTCACGCCGTCGACGGTCCAGCCGGGCCGCGCGCCGAGCCAGGCGACGACGCGCTCGCAGGCCTCGCGGCGAAGCTCGGGATCGCGGACGACGCCGCCCTTGCCCACCTTGCCCTTACCGACCTCGAACTGCGGCTTGATGAGGGCGACGAGACGCGCCTTCGGCGCCGCCAGCGCCAAGCCTGCCGGCAGCACTACGGCGAGACCGATGAAGCTCGCGTCGCAGACGATGAGATCGATGGGCTCGGGAACCTGCTCCCGGGTGAGATGCCGCGCGTTGAGGCGCTCCAGCACGACCACGCGGGGATCATCGCGGAGCTTCGTGGCGAGCTGGCCATAGCCGACGTCAACCGCATAGACCCGCCGCGCGCCGCGAGGTCAGCAGCACGTCGGTGAAGCCGCCGGTGGAAGCGCCGATATCGAGGGCGACGGCGCCGGCGGGGTCGATGGCGAAATGCCGGAGCCCGTGGGCGAGCTTGATGCCGCCGCGGGAGACCCAGGGATGATCGCGGCCGCGCAGCTCCAGCGCGGTGTCGGCGGCCACCAGCGCGCCGGGCTTGTCGAGCCGGCGCTCGCCGCTCCAGACCGCGCCCGCCATCACCAGGGCTTGCGCCTTGGTGCGCGTCTCCGCAAGGCCGCGCTCCACCAGGAGCGTGTCGACGCGCTGCCGTGCCGTCATGGAAAGAGCCGAGCTCGCGCCCGGCGACGCCGAGCTAGGCGCGCGCGGGTGTTGCGCGTGCCTCGCGCCCGAGCGCGGTGAGGGCGGTCTGGACGATGTGCCTGGCGTTGAGGTGGGCGTGGTCGTACTGGACGGCGGGCGTGTCGTGGTCGAGGAAGCAGTCCGGCAGCGTCATCGGCCGCACCTTCAGGCCCTGGTCCAGCATCCCGGCGCCAGCGAGGTGATGCAGCACGTGGCTCCCGAAGCCGCCGATCGAGCCCTCCTCGATGGTGATCAGCACCTCGTGCTCCCGCGCCAGGCGCTCCACCAGGCCCGTGTCCAAGGGCTTCGCGAACCGCGCATCCGCCACCGTCGTCGAGAGCCCGTAGCGCCTGCAGCTCGTCCGCCGCCTTCAGGCATTCCTGCAGCCGCGCCCCCAGGCTCAGCAGCGCGATCGTCGTCCCCTCCCGCACGATCCGGCCCCGCCCGATCGCCAGCGGCTCGCCTCTGCGCCGGCAGCGCAACCCCCATCCCCTCGCCCCGGGGATAGCGCACCGCCGACGGACGGTCGTCGATCGCCGCCAGCGTCGCCACCATGTGCATCAGCTCCGCCTCGTCCGAGGCCGCCATGATCACGAACCCCGGCAGGCAGCCGAGATACGCCAGATCGAACGACCCCGGCATGCGTCGCCCCGTCCGCCCCCACCAGACCCGCCCGGTCCAGCGCAAACCGCACCGGCAGCCGCTGGATCGCCACGTCGTGCACCACCTGGTCGTAGGCCCGCTGCAGGAAGGTCGAATAGATCGCCGCAAACGGCTTCAGCCCCTCGCACGCCAGACCCGCCGCAAACGTCACCGCGTGCTGCTCCGCGATCCCGACGTCGAAGCACCGGCTCCGGGAACCGCTCCGCGAACTTGTCCAGACCCGTCCCCGACGGCATCGCCGCCGTGATCGCCACGATCCGATCGTCCGCGCTCCGCCTCCGCAATCAGCGCCTTGGCGAAGACGCCGGTGTAGCTCGGCGGGCCGCGCCTTCCCCTTCGCCTGCGCCCCCGTCGCCACGTCGAACTTCACCACGCCGTGGTACTTGTCCGCCGCCGCTTCCGCCGGCGCGTAGCCGTGCCCCTTCTGCGTCACCACGTGGACCAGCACCGGGCCCCGCTCCGCGCTCTCCCGCACGTTCTTCAACACCGGCAGCAGGTGATCCAGATTGTGACCGTCGATCGGGCCCACGTAGTAGAACCCCAGCTCCTCGAACAGCGTGCCGCCGGTGACGAAGCCCCGCGCGTACTCCTCCGCCCGCTTCGCCGCCCGCTCCAGCGGCCGCGGAAACCGCTTCGCCAGCTCCCGCGCCAGGTGCCGCAGGCTCCGGTAGGGCTTCGAGGACAGCAGCCGCGACAGGTAGGCGCTCATCGCCCCCACCGGCGGCGCGATCGACATGTCGTTGTCGTTCAGGATCACGATCAGCCGCGCGTCCATCGACCCGGCGTTGTTCATCGCCTCGTAGGCCATCCCCGCGCTCATCGCCCCGTCGCCGATCACCGCGATCACGTGGTTGCCGCCCCCCTTGAGGTCGCGCCCCACCGCCATCCCCAGACCCGCCGAGATCGAGGTCGAGCTGTGCGCCGCCCCGAACGGGTCGTACTCGCTCTCCACCCGCCGCGTGAACCCCGACAAGCCCCCGCCCTGCCGCAGGCGTCCGGATCCGGTCCCGACGCCCGGTCAGGATCTTGTGCGGATAGGCCTGATGCCCCACGTCCCAGATCAGCCGGTCCGCGCGGCGTCTCAAACACGTAGTGCAGCGCCACCGTCAGCTCCACCACCCCAAGACCCGCCCCCAGGTGTCCCCCCGTCACCGACACCGCGTCGATCAGCTCCGCCCGCAGCTCCTCCGCTACCTGCTTCAGATCACCCTCCGGCAGACCCCGCAGATCCCGACGGTACCACGATCCGGTCCAGCAACGGCGTCGCGGTTGGAGATCGGACGTCCGGCCATCGCGGCTTCAGGCGTCGCAGCAGGTGCAGTCGATGATGTCTTGCTCACGGCAGGCCATCCTAGCTCTGGTATCGGGGGGTCGCGCGGCCTCGATTCCCCGCGGCCGCAACCGCGCCACGCATTCTCCGTTCACCTAAACATAGCCGAAACCGATGCGCAATTCATCAGCACTCGGCATGGTAGCAAGTCACCGGAAACGGCCCGGAGTGGCCGGATTCACGCGATGCTGCTCAAATATGGCAAAAATGGGGCGGATTGGCCTGCGACAATTTCCGGTATACCAGCCCCCCGGGCGGTCCCATTTGCATATCACTGGCCGGACGCGGTATTTTCCCGCCTCGATAATGAGGGTTAGATGACCGAATTGGCAGCCGCCACCAGCACCGGGTCCGGAAAACAGAGGCGCCTGCGGGTCGTGCTGGCGCAGCCGCGCGGCTTCTGCGCCGGCGTCGAGCGGGCCATCGAGATCGTCGAGCGGGCGCTGGAGAAGTACGGCCCGCCGATCTATGTCCGGCACGAGATCGTGCACAACCGGCACGTGGTGGAGCGGCTGCGCGCCAAGGGCGCGCGGTTCGTCGACGAGCTCGACGAGATCCCGCCGGGCAGCGTCACCATCTTCAGCGCCCACGGCGTCTCGCGGGCGGTGGAGGCGTCGGCGCGAGGGCCGCGACCTGCCGGTCATCGACGCCACCTGCCCGCTGGTCTCCAAGGTGCACAGCGAGGGCCAGCGCTACGCCGCGCCAGGGCCGCGAGATCATCCTGATCGGCCATGCCGGCCACCCCGAGATCGAGGGCACCATGGGCCGCATCGACGGCAAGGTGTACCTGATCTCGCAAGGCCGAGGAGGTCGGCAATCTCCAGGTCAGCAACCCGGAGAAGCTCGCCTTCATCACCCAGACGACGCTCAGCGTCGACGACACCCGCGCCGTCATCGACGCCCTCAAGGAGCGCTTCCCCAGCATCGTCGGCCCCGACACCAAGGACATCTGCTACGCCACCCAGAACCGCCAGCGCGCCGTGCACGATCTCGCCATGGACGTCGACGTGATCCTGGTGGTGGGCGCCGCCAACAGCTCCAACTCCAACCGCCTGCGCGAGATCGCCGCCGAGCAGAACGTGCCGAGCTATCTCGTCGCCGACGCCGATGCGCTGGATCCGAGCTGGCTCGAGGGTGCGACATCCGTCGGCATCACCGCCGGCGCCTCGGCGCCGGAGGATCTGGTCCAGAAGCTGATCGAGCGCCTGCGCCAGCTCGCCGACGTCGAGATGGAGACGCTGCCGGGCATCACCGAGAACGTTCGCTTCCGCATGCCAGCTGAGCTCGCCGAGCTCACGGGCTGAGCGGCGGCCGTCACCGTCGGTATTTCCCCTTCACTCCGCGAGGATCTCGCCTTGGCCGTACCGCTTCATCAGAAAATCCGCGTCGGCACCTATGTCGCGATGCAGCACCTCAAGGGCGTCAAGCGCTACCCGCTGGTGCTGATGCTGGAGCCGCTCTTCCGCTGCAACCTCGCCTGCGCCGGCTGCGGCAAGATCGACTATCCCGATCCGATCCTGAACCAGCGCCTCTCGGTCAAGGAATGCCTGGAGGCAGTCGACGAGTGCGGTGCGCCCGTCGTCTCGATCGCCGGCGGCGAGCCGCTGCTGCACAAGGAGATCGACCAGGTCGTAGAGGGCATCATCGCGCGCAAGAAGTTCGTCTATCTCTGCACGAACGCGCTGCTGATGGAAAAGAAGATCGACCTCTTCAAGCCGAACCCCTACTTCGTGTGGTCGGTGCATCTCGACGGCGATCGCGAGATGCACGACAAGTCGGTCTGCCAGGACGGCGTCTACGACCGCGCGGTGGCGGCGATCAAGCTCGCCCGCGAGCGCGGCTTCCGCGTCAACATCAACTGCACGCTCTTCGACGGCACCGATCCCGTGAAGGCCGCCAACTTCTTCGACGACGTGATGGCGATGGGCGTGCACGGCATTACGGTTTCGCCGGGCTATGCCTATGAGCGGGCGCCGGATCAGTCGCACTTCCTCAATCGCCGCAAGACCAAGCAGCTCTTCCGCGAGATCTTCCGCCTGGGCCGCGGCCACAAGTGGCAGTTCAGTCAGTCATCGCTCTTCCTCGACTTCCTGGCCGGCAACCAGAGCTACCACTGCACGCCCTGGGGCAATCCGACCCGGACATATTTCGGCTGGCAGCGGCCCTGCTATCTGCTCGGCGAAGGCTATGCCAAGACCTTCAAGGAGCTGATGACCGAGACCGACTGGGACAGCTACGGCACCGGCAACTACGAGAAGTGCGCCGACTGCATGGTGCACAGCGGCTATGAGGCGAGCGCGGTGGTGGACTCGGTGAAGCGGCCGCTCAAAGCACTCGGCGTCGCCCTCAACGGCATCCGCACCGACGGTGCCATGGCGGAGGAGATCTCCCTCGACCACCAGCGCCCGGCGGAATACGTGTTCTCCCGCCACGTCGAGCAGGCGATGGCGCGGCTTCAGCACAGCAAGCCGGGCCAGGCGCAGAGCGCGCCCGCGGCGGAATAGCGGCGACGGAAACCCGGCGACGAGGGACCGCATGCCCCTGCAGCTCGCGACTTTCAAGGCCCTCACCTTCGACTGCTACGGGACCTTGATCGACTGGGAGACCGGGATCCTCGCCGAGCTGAAGCCATGGCTCGAGCCGCATGGTCTCGGCCTCACCGACGACCAGATCCTGGAGGCCTTCGGCGCCGAGGAATCCCGCCTCGAGGCCGTGACGCCGAAGAAGCTCTATCCGGAGATCCTCGCCGACGTCCTCCGAGCGCTGGGCAAGCGCTGGAATGTCTCGGCGCCCGATGCGGCGGCGGCGGAGTTCGGGCGCTCGGTGCCGCGCTGGCCCGCCTTCCCCGACACGGTGGCGGCGCTCCAGCACCTGAAGCGGCATTTCAAGCTGGTGATCCTCTCCAACGTCGATCGCGCGTCCTTCGCCAAGAGCAACGAGAAACTGAAGGTGGAGTTCGATCGGGTGATCACCGCCGAGGATGTCGGATCCTACAAGCCAGATGTCAGAAACTTCCGCTATGCGCTGAGCGAGCTCGGCACCATGGGCATCCGCCCGGAGCAGCTGCTGCACACGGCCCAGAGCCTCTTTCACGACATCGCGCCGGCGAAGGCCCTCGGCCTCAAGACTGCCTGGATCAACCGGCGCAAGGGCCGCGCCAGCGCCGGCGCCACGCCGATACCCAAGGGCGACGCCACGCCGGATCTCGAGGTCGCCAGCATGGCCGAGCTGGCGGCGCTGCATAAGACCCAGATCGCCTGACCCCAGAGGGAGACCGCCATGTCCCACACGCTCGAGCAATTCTCCACCGCCTGCCACCGCCTCCTGGCGGCACATCCGGGGCCGGAGGGCCGCAAGCAGGTGTGCGCGCTGCTTGAGGAGGTCCTCAGGGACCAGTCCTTCGTCACCAAGCATCTCGGCCCCGGCACGCCGGAGCGCAAGGTGATCTACGAGGACCCCGAGCTCGGCTTCTGCATCCTCGCCCACGCCTATGAGGGCGCCAAGAACAGCGCGCCCCACGACCACGGCCCTTCCTGGGCAATCTATGGCCAGGCGAGCGGCGAGACCGTCATGACCGATTGGGAGCGCGTAGAGCCCGCCGCCGAGGACAAACCCGGCAAGGCCCGCCATCTCCGCGACTACGTGCTGAAGCCCGGCATGGCGCGGCTCTACAACGAGGGCGACCTGCACTCGCCGCGGCGCGACGGGCCGACCCGCCTCATCCGCCTCGAGGGCATGAACATGGACAAGGTCAAGCGTCTGCGCTACGAGCGGATCTGACAGCGACGTAGAGCCGCACACGCCGGCGGTGGCCCCGCCCGATGCCACCGAGGTTCTGATCGTCGGCGCCGGGCCGGTGGGCCTCTCCGCCGCGATCGAGCTGGGACGGCGCGGCATCCGCGCCATCGTCATCGAGCAGAACGAGCGCATCGGCCATCAGCCGCGCGCCAAGACCACTAACGTGCGCTCGATGGAGCACATGCGGCGCTGGGGCATCGCCGAGCGCATCCGCCGGGCCTCGCCGCTGCCGGCCGCCTATCCCACCGACATCGTCTTCGCGACCCGGCTCTGCGGGCATCCCCTGGCGCGGATCGAGAACGCGTTCTATGGCGCCCGAGTGAAAGACGACCGCTTCTCCGAGCCCGCGCAGTGGATCCCGCAATATGCGGTGGAGGCGGTGCTGCGCGATCACGTGCTGACGCTGCCCTCGATCGATCTGCGCTTCGCCACCAGGCTCGCCGCCGTCAAGCAATCCGCTGACGGCATCGAGGCCGAGGTCGTGAGCGCCACCACCAGTGCCGCGTCGACGATCAGCGCCCGCTACATGATTGCTGCCGACGGCGCCCGCAGCCTCGTGCGCAAGCTCCTCGACATATCGATGGCGGGCCAGCACGCCTACGCGCAGAATTTCAATCTGGTGCTGCGCTGCCCGAACCTCGGCCGCCTGCACCCGCAGCAACCCGCGATCATGTACTGGCTGGTCAATCCCGATGCGCCGGCGGTGATGGGGCCGATGGATCGCGGCGACACCTGGTATTTCATGATGGCGCTGGCCCGCGGCCAGGCAACGCCCGATGCCGCGGAGGCGCGCGCCATCGTCAACAAGGCGGTCGGCCGCGAGATCGAGATGGAGATCCTGGTCTCCGATCCCTGGTCGGCGCACAGCCTGATCGCCGAGCGCTACCGCCAAGGCCGCATCTTCCTCGCCGGCGACGCCTGCCACCTGCATCCGCCCTATGGTGGCTACGGCATGAACATGGGCATATCAGACGCCGTCGACCTCGGCTGGAAGCTGGCGGCGCGGCTCAGCGGCTGGGGCGGCGACGCTCTCCTCGGCAGCTACGAGGCCGAGCGGCGGCCGGTGCACCAGCGCGTGATCCAGGAGGCGGTGGAGAACTACGCGGCGCTGCCGCGCGATCTCCTGACGGCAAATCTGGAAAGCGAGAGCGGCGCCGGCGCCGCCGCGCGGCAAGCGCTCGGCGCCCGCATCGCCCGGGACAAGCTCCGGGAGTTCAAGACGCTTGGCGTCGTGCTGGGCGATCGATACGCGGGCTCGCCGATCGTGATATCGGACGGCACTGCGGCGCCGGAGGCGCATTTCATGAACTATGTGCCCTCGGCGCATCCGGGCTCGCTGGCGCCGCACCTCTGGCTCGGCGACGGGTCGTCGCTCTACGACCATTTCGGCGACGGCTTCACCCTGCTGGCGACGCGCGCGGGCGGCGAGGACGAGATCGACCGCCTCGCCGCGACGGCCCGCGATCTCGGCATCCCTCTCACTGTCGCGGCACCCCGCGACGACCGCCTGCCCGACCTCTACGGCGCCCGCCTCGCCCTCATCCGGCCGGACCAGCACGTCGCCTGGCGCGGCGACCGTCTCGACCGCGATCCCCGCGCGCTCCTCAGCTGCGTCTGCGGCATCTCCTGAGCGCCGGCATTCTCACGGCGTGAGCGGCGCGCCGCCGGGCTTGCTGAGCCACACCCAGCGCTTGCCCTCGGCGTCGTAGCGCATGATCGCCGAGGCATCGGGCCCGAGGCCGCGCTCGGGATAGGCCTTGAAGTCGTAGATGCCATCGACGCCCGGGAAATCCGTGAGCCCGGCGATGAAGTCGCGGAGCTGCTGCGCGGTCGCGCCGGGCCCGAGCTTGCGCAGCGCCGCCACCACGATGAGGCCCGCATCCCACGACGTCGCCACCATGTTGTCGGCCCTGAGATTGCGCTCTCTCAGAATCGCGTACATCTCGTGCTGCACCGTCTCCATGCGCGGATCGAGCTGCAGCACGCCCTCATGCTCGGGATAGAGCGCCGAGGGCACCACGAACTGCTTCGGCAGGAAGTCGGCGTATTGCGCCATCTGGGCGAAGGTCTGGTTGCCGCTGCTGGGAGCGATCGGAAGGTCGAGGCCGGCCTGGATCGCCCCTTTGAAAATAGTCGCTACCGGCGCGCCTGTGGACCACGCGATGAGCGCCTGCGCGCCGGATGCCTTGATGCGTTCCATCTGCGCCGCGACGCTGATATCGGTGGGATTGAAATGCTGATGCTCCACCAGCTTGACCCCGGCGTTCTCCGGCTTGGCGAGGATCTGCTCGATGGCATGGTCGGCGTCCTGGCCGGTGGCGTCGGTGCCCGAGAGCGCCGCGAGCCTGGTCCAGCCCTTGAGCCGGTAATAGCGCACCAGCGCCGCGATCTGATCATAGGAAGAGGAGCTCGCCGAGAACGCATAGCCGCCGGCCACCGGATGAAATCCCGGCGAGAGGCAGTAGAGCACCGGCCCGTTCTTGAGGATCGGCGCCATCGCATTGCACATCGCCACCAGGCTCGATCCCAGGATGACCGCCGGATTGGACGCGCGAATGCCATTCACCAGCTGCACCGCCACCTGCGGGCTCGTCTGGTCGTCGTGGAAATTGAAATGCAGCGGCCGCCCCTGGATGCCGCCGCCCTTGTTGACGCTGGCCTCGAGCGCCTCGAGGCTCTCCTGCTGACCCTTGCCGACGAAGGAGCCGCCGCCGGTGATCGGCAGCACGACGTGGATCTCGTAGGCATCCTCGGCCTGCGCCGAATGCGCGACGGCGGCGACCGCCAGCAGCAGGGCGACGAGCGTGGGTAGAACGCGGCCTGCTCGGCGTGGGATAAATCTTCACGTCGTCTCCCTCCCTTGCGCTTTTATCGTTTGATCACATGCGATCCTAAAGCAGGGGACCGCTCAGCTGTCAATTCGGCCCGGGAACATCAGGGCCGCAGCAGGTCGCCCCTGAGGACATGACCGGCGCGGCGGAGCGCCGCGAGCGCGACCTTGGTCTCCCTCGCGAGCGTCAGCAGCGCCGGCATCTGACCCGGGCGACACGCGAGCGACAACAGCACCCGCGCGAGATAGGGCCGGCCGCCCGCGGTGAGCGGCAGCAGCGCCGCCGGCGGCAGGTCGCGCTCCGCGGGATCGGCGATGGCGCGCAGCACCACGAATGGCACTCGGGCATGCTGAGCGACGGCCGCCACCACGTGACTCTCGAGATCGATGGCGACGGCATTTGTCTCGCGATGGAGCGCCGCCTTCTCCGTCGCGGTGGCAGCGATCGCATCGTGGCCGAGCATGCCGCCCACGGTCACGGCGAGGCCGGCCTTGCGGGCGGCGGCGGCAAGGCGCAGGTGCCACTCCACGTCGACCCAATGGGCGGTGCCGTCGCGCGCCCGCACCGCCGCCGGCAAGATGAGCGCGCCACTGCGAAGACCCGGCGCCAGGCCGCCGGCGATGCCGAAGCTCATAAGCCCGATGACCGGCCGCGCCAGGAGCGCCATCGCGGCCGCTTCGGTGCCGGCAGCGGTGCCGCCGCCCGCCGCCGCTTCGAAACCGATTTCGCGGGCAACCGTCGCCTCGGCGGCAAGGCCGGTGACGGCGCCGATGGTCATTACATGCCGTAGGGCGTTGCGCGGGCATTGCCGCGCCGGAGATTGCGATAGCGCGCCAGCGCCCAGAGCGGGAAGAACGCGCGATAGCCGTGATAGCGGAGATAGAACACGCGCGGGAAACCCACGGCGGTGTAGAGCTCCTCGTCCCAGAGCCCGGCGGCGTTGCGCGTCGTCACGAGATAGTCGATGCCGCGCTGACGACCGCGGGATGCTCGACCTCGCCGGCCGCCATCAGCCCCAGCAGCGCCCAGGCGGTCTGCGAGGGCGTGCTCTCCTTGGCCTCGCCGCGCGGCTTGTCCGCTCCAATAGGAGCGGCCATCCTCGCCCCAGCCGCCGTCGCCGCGCTGGCGCGCCAGCAGCCACTCGACCGCGCGACGGATCGCCGGCGACTGCCGATCCACATTCGCCGCGTTGAGCGCCGCCAGCGCCGACCAGGTGCCGTAGATGTAGTTGGTGCCCCAGCGGCCGAACCAGGAGCCGTCCGGCTCCTGCTCGCGCAGGAGATACTCGACGCCCCGCGCGAAGGACCTGATCGTCCCGCGCCTGATCCGCGGCAAGGAGCTGGCCGAGAAAGCTCACGCAGCGCGCCGACACGTCGGCGGTCGGCGGATCGAGCAGCGCGCCGTGATCGGCGAAGGGGATGTAGTTGAGATAGGAGTAGCTGTTGTCGGCATCGAAGGCGCCCCAGCCGCCGTTGCGGCTCTGCATGCCCTCGATCCACTCGGCGGCGCGCTCGATCGCCGTGCCGTAGCGCGTGGGGATCGCAGCGATGCATCGCCAGCGCCACCACGGCGGTGTCGTCGACGTCGGGATAGTGGGGATTGGCGTACTGGAAGGCCCAGCCGCCGGGCCGAGCATCGGGCCGCCAGACCGCCCAGTCGCCGGCGACCTCGAGCTCCTGGCGCGGGACGAGCCAGTCGAGGCCGCGCCGCGCCGCGGCTTCCGCCTGGCCGCCGCCCGCCTCCAGCAGCGCATGCGCCGCGAGGCCGGTATCCCAGATCGGCGAGACGCAGGGCTGGCAATAGGAGCGTCCGGGCTCCAGCACCAGCAGCTTCTTAATCGAGCGCTTGGCGATCGACGAGATGCGGATCGTCCTTCGGATAGCCCAGGCAATCGAACATCATCACGGAGTTCGCCATCGCCGGATAGATCGCGCCGAGCCCGTCCTCGCCGTTGAGGCGCTCCTTGACGAAGGCCACCGCCTTGTCGATCGCGCGACGGCGCCAGCTGCGGGGAAAGCGCGGCTCGGCCCAGCGCAGCTTGCGGTCGAGGCTCGCCGAAAGCGGTGGCCCAGACCGAGCCGGTGAGGCCGGCCGGCGGCACCGCGGCGCCGGGCACGAACAGCTCCTGCACCGAGACGCCGCGCGGATTGCGCGCGCGCGGCTTCATCGCCATCAGCACCAGCAGCGGCACGATCACCGTGCGCGACCAGTACGACACCTTGCTGAGATGGAACGGGAACCAGCGCGGCAGATGCATGATCTCGACCGGCATCACCGGCACGTGGCGCCAGTCCATCTCGCCGAAGAGCGCCAGCTGGATGCGGGTGAAGACGTTGACGCGGCCGGCGCCGCCATGGGCGAGGATCGCGTCGCGCGCGCGCGTCATGTGCGGCGCGTCCGGAGAATCGCCCACCGCCTTCAGGGCGAAATAGGCCTTCACCGTCGCCGAGATATCGAAGTCGCCGCCGTGGAACAGCGGCCAGCCGCCATGCTCGCCCTGGATCGAGCGAAGGTAATGGGCGAGCGCCTGCTGCTCGCCCTCGTCGATCTCGTCGAGATAGTGCTGCAGCAGGATGTACTCGGCGGGGATGGTGGCGTCCGCCTCCAGCTCGAACACCCAATGCCCGTCCGGGCGCTGCTGCGCGATGCAGCGCCGCCGCGGCCCCGTCGATGGCGCGGTCGAGCCCATCCGCCGGCGCTGCGGCGGTACGGGCAAGGGAGTCTGGACGCGGCCATGGATCTCATCGGTCGATCGAATCTGGGTATGGGGGTGGATGCGGGCGCCACCATGGCGTCGGCCGGGCCCGGGCTCAAGTGTTTTGTGCCGGCAGCCGGCCCAGCGCCGCCGCTGCCGCGAAGCCCGAGCGGATCGCCCCCTCGATGGTGGCGGGGAGCCCGGTATCGGTCCAGTCGCCGGCCAGCACGAGATTGCTCCAGCGCGTCATGGTGCCGGGACGGCGGGTGAGCTGGGCCGGTGTGGCCGCGAAGGTGGCGCGGCGCTCCTTCACGATCTGCCATTGCGGCATCGGATCCAGCGGCATGTCGTAGGCCCGCGCCACGTCGCGCCAGAGCAGCGGCGCGAGCTCCTCCGCCGAGGCGTCCATGAGCTGGTCGGCGGCGCTGACGGTGACCGACAGCACCTCGTGCTTGCGGAAGACCCATTCCGCGGTGCCGCCGATCAGGCCGACGAAGAGCGGCGAGTCCGCCGGCGCGCGTCACGCGGTAATGGGCGTTGAGGATGGCGCGGAAACGCGTCCGGCACGGTGAGGCCCGGCAGCAGGCGCCCGGCGACCGGCGCGGTCACCGCCAGCACCACGCGATCGCCCGGCGCCGAGCTCGATGGTCTCGCTCGTCGAAGTCCAGCAGGGTGACGCGCGTGCCGTCCTCGGTGAGCGCGCGCAGCCGGGCACCGAAGCGCAGGGTGGCGCCCAGCGCCTCAAGCCGCGCCAGCGCGGGATCGACCAGGCTTTCCGAGAGCCCGATCCGCGGCACCAGCGGACGGCAGGCGCCGCCGCCGCGGCCGAAGCTCTCGCCGAGAACGTGCCCCAGCAGCGCCGCCGAGCCGAGCTGCACCTCGGTATTGAGCGCCGCCACCGCCAGCGGCTGCCAGAGCCGGCGGAACAGCAGGCTTCGCGCGTCCAGCACCTGGGTCACCGTCGCTTCCGGCGGCGCGCTGCGAAGCCGCAGGGCGCGGAAATAGTCGCCGGCGGTGCTGCCGGGCACGCGTCGGCCGGAGCTCCAGATCCACCAGGGAATCCGGCCGCGGTTGGGCCGCAGCCTCCAGCGCTCGCCGGTCTTGAGATCGAGGAAGGGGTATTCGGTCTGCTCCGGTCCGGTCAGCGTGTCGGCGGCGTCGATCGCGCGCAGATAATTCATGACGGCGGAATTGCCGGCGATCAGGAGATGATTGCCGTTGTCGATGCGGCAGCCGAGCGTCGCGTCGAAATAGGAGCGGCATCGGCCGCCTGCCTGGGGGCCCGCCTCATGGAGCGTGACGGAGACGCCGGCCTCGGCAAGCCGCAGCGCGGCGGCGAGGCCCGCCAGCCCGGCCCCCACGACGTGGGCGCGGCTCACAGCAGACCGTAGCGCAGCGCCAGCCACAGCTTCACCGGCTTCGGCACCTGCACCTCGCGCTCGAGATCCCGCCAGCCGCGCTGCCGCAGGCGCCGCAGCACCGCGCGATAGACCGCGCCCATGACCGCCGCCGGCCGCATCGGGCGGCGCGGACACTCGCGCCATCGCCGCGCGGGCATTGGCGAATTGCTGCGCCGCGATTTCCGCCAGCGCCTCGCACGCAAGCGGCAGCGCGGGATGCCGCAATACGCTCGCCGGATCCGTCGCCGTGATCCCGTGGGACTCGCAGGAGCTCGCGCGGCAGATAAAGCCGCCCGCGCGCGCCGTCCTCGGCGAGATCGCGCAGGATGTTGGTGAGCTGCAGCGCGCGGCCCAGGGAATGGGCGACGCGATCGGCGGCCTCGGTCGCGACCCCGAAGGCGCGCACCGAAAGCCGCCCCACCGCGCTCGCCACCCGGTCGCAATAGAGGTCGAGCTCGGCGAGGCTCGGCGCGCGGATGTCCTGCTCCGCGTCCATCTCCATGCCGTCGATCACCGCGAGGAAATCCTCGCGCCGCAGCGCGAAATCGTGCACCGCCAGCAGCAGCGCGCGGCCCGCCACCGTCGACGGCGTGCCGGCATAGACCGCATCGATCTCGGCGCGCCAGGCATCGAGGTGGCGATGCTTCGCCGCCGGCGTCGCGGTGCCGTCGGCGATGTCGTCCACCTCGCGGCAGAAGACGTAGACCGCGAACATGGCGTCGCGGCGCGCTTCCGGCAGCAGGCGCATCGCCCAATAGAAGGAGGTGCCCGCCGCCTCCACGCGCGCGCGCACCGCCGCACGAGCCTCGGTGGTCGCCTGGGACGCGCGCTCGGCCGCCGCCGCTACCGTCATGCGGCGATCTCTAGTGCGCCGGCCGCGCCAGAATCCGACCACCACCGCGGCGGCGAAATCAGAGGCCGTGAGCTTGACCCGCCGCGCCAGCGGATCGCCGCGCCGGAGATGCTCGGTCAGCCGCTCCGCCAGATTGACGATGACGGCGACTTCGCGGCGCAGCCCCGTGCTTCTGACTTGCGGCGAGAACCCGCGCGCCTGGCGCACCAGCTCGGCGGTGTTGTCGAGGAGCCCGTCGAGGACGCGGCGAAGGGCCGGCGTCGCCGCGGGACGGGTGAGATCCTCGATCGCAGCACCGCAGCGCGCGAGATCCTCGGTCGGGATATAGACGCGGTCGAGATCGCGATAGTCCGCCGCGCAGTCCTGCAGATGGTTGAGCACCTGGAGCGCCGAGCAGAGCGCGTCGTTGGCGGGCCAGGTCGCGCGGCTCTCGCCGTGGAGATCGAGGAGCTGCCGTCCGACCGGCGAGGCGGAGTAGCGGCAGTACTCCATGAGATCGGCCCAATCCCGGTAGCGCAGCTTGGTGGCATCGGTGCGGAAGGCGCGCAGCACGTCGTGGCAGTGCTCGGCGGTGACGCCGGTCGCCTGCAGGCTGGCGCGCATCGCCGTGGCGGCCGGCGCGTCGTCGCCAGGGGCGCCGTCGAGCACCTCGCCCATGCGGTCCAGGCGACGCACCTTGTCCTCGGGTGCCAGCCGCGGATTGTCGGCGACGTCGTCCGCCTCGCGGGCGAAGCGATAGAAGGCGTGCACGTGCGGGCGCAGGTCGCGGCGGATGAGCCAGGAGCCGACGGGGAAATTCTCCTGCGTCGCCACCTTGCCGGATGGTGTCTCCACCGTGGCGACGCTCATGCGCGTCCCTGCTGTTGAATGCGCCCCTTCCATTCTCCCCCTTTTCCCAGCCAGTGGCGCCGCGCGGAATCGATGGTGGCGGCGAGGTAAACCAGGGCGATCGCCGGCAGCAAGGGCGCCCAGGCCGGCGAGCGCCCGTAGAAGCGGAGCGTCGGCAGGTAGGCGAGCGCCATCGCGGCCCATGCCGCCAGACCCAGGGGTGCCGCGTCGCTCTGCCAGACGCTCGCCGCCACCGGCATCAGAAACGCGAGCACGAGGCCGAGCACCGTTCCCAGCAGCAGTATCGGCGAATAGGCGAGCTGGGCGTAGGCGGTGCGCGCCACCATGCGCCAAATATCGCCGAGCGCGGGATAGGGGCGCAAGCTCCGCGTCTCGTCGGTCAGGCCGATCCAGATCGGACCGCCTCGCTTCACCGCGCGCGCCAGGGCGCAATCGTCGATGATCTCGCCGCGGATCGCCGCGATCCCGCCGATGCGCCTGAGCGCCTCGCGGCGCAGCAGCACGCAGCCGCCAGCCGCGCCGGCCGTTTCGCGCTCGGGATCGCGGATCCAGGCGAAGGGATAGAGCTTCTGGAAGAAGAACACGAAGGCCGGGATGAGGAATCGCTCGGCGAAGCTCTCGCAGCGCAGATGCACCATGAGCGAGGCGAGATCAACGCCCGCCTCGATGCGCGCGGCGAGCTCACGGAGATTTGTCCGGTGATGGACGATGTCGGCGTCGGTGAGAAGCACGAGCTCGGGCGGCGGGTCGCGGCGCGCCAGCTGCTGGATCCCCTGATCGAGGGCCCAGAGCTTGCCGGTCCAGCCCTGCGGCAGCTCCCGCGCGCCGAGGATACTGAGGCGATCCCCGGCGCCCGCTTCCGCCGCCGCCCGCCGCGCCACCTCGGCGGTGCCGTCGTCGCTGTGGTCGTCCACCAGGATCACCGAGAAATCGCCGGGATAGTCCTGGGCCAGGAGCGAACGGATCGCATCGCCGACATAGGGCGCCTCGTTGCGCGCCGGCACCACCGCGACGACGCTGGGCCAGCGCGCGGGCTCCGGCGCCGGCGGCAGCACGCCCTCGCGCCAGAATCCGCCGCGCCCCAGCAGCAGATAGAGCCAGACGGCGAAGCTCAGCCCGGCGGCGATGTTCAAGATCATGAGCGCAGCATTCTCTCGGCGCGGAACCAGTCGATGGCGTCGGCCAGCGCCTGATCGACGGGCCGCGCGCGGAACCCAAGCTCGCGCTCCGCCTTCGCCGCGGAGAAGAACATCTTCTTCCGCGCCATGCGCAACCCGTCGAAGGTCACCATCGGCTCCTTGCCGCTGCGGCGGCCCCAGAACTCCGCCGCCGCCGCCACCGGCCACACCGCCGAAATCGGCAGGCGCATGCGAGGCGGCCGGCCACCGGTGAGCGCCGCGATGCGGCGCAGGATCTCCGCCAGCGACAGGTTCTCGCCGCCGAGGATATAGCGCTCGCCGACTTTCCCGCGCTCTTCCGCCAGCAGATGTCCCGCCGCGACATCTTCCACATGGACGAGATTGAGTCCGGTGTCGACGAAGACCGGCATGCGGCCGGACGCGGCCTCCACGATCATCCGGCCGGTGGGCGTGGGCTTGATGTCCCGTGGCCCGATCGGCGTCGAGGGATTGACGATGACCGCCGGCAGGCCGCGGCTCTGAATGAGATGGCGCACCTCCGCCTCGGCCAGGAACTTCGACTGCTTGTAAGGGCCGATCATGTCGGCGTACTGGCTCGGCGTCGATCTCGTCGGCGGGCGTGCCGCCGGGAATGATGCCGAGGACGGCGACGCTCGAGGTATAGACGACGCGCTCGACGCCGGCGGCGATCGCCGCCTCCATCAGCGCGCGGGTGCCTTCCACATTGGCGCGGAACATCGCCTGGGGATCACGTACCCAGAGCCGGTAATCGGCGGCCACATGATAGAGCGCGCCGCAGCCGGAAACCGCCGCGGCGAGGCTGGTCGGATCTTCCAGCGAGCCTTCGGCAACCTCGAGGTCCAGGCCCGCAAGATTGCGCCGGTCGCTGCCGCGCCGCGCCAGCACGCGCACCCGGCGTCCCCGAGCGAGAAGCGCGCGCGCCACCGCCGCCCCGACGAATCCCGTGGCGCCCGTCACCAGAACGGGTCTTGCCGCTGCTGCGCTCATGGCGGTGGAATATCACTCACGCGTCGGGATCGGGCGGCGCCGGTCTTGCCGAGAAACGGCGCGTCAGAACGCGCCGGCGGCGAGCGCCATCGGATTGCCGTTGCCGATCAGACGCTGCGCGGTCTCGCGCGCCGCCTGATCGACCGCCGCCACGTCGTCGAGGCTTGCGATCGCGCGCGTCGGCATCGCCTCCATCGTCCGCTCCACGGTGGCGGCGATGTCGAGGAAGCCGAGTCGGCGCTGCAGGAAGGCCATCACCGCGACCTCGTTGGCGGCGTTGAGGACGGTCGGCATCGTGCCGCCTTCGGCGAGCGCCTCGCGAATGAGGCGGAGCGCGGGGAAGCGCACGGGATCCGGCGCCTCGAAGGTGAGGCGCGCGAGCGCCGCCAGATCGAGCCGCGCGGTCGGCGCGGAAATGCGGTCCGGCCAGCCCAGCGCATTGGCGATCGGCGTGCGCATGTCCGGCGAGCCCAGCTGCGCCAGCACGGAGCCGTCGGTGTAGCAGACCATGCCGTGCACCACGGATTGCGGATGCACGATCACGTCGATGCGCTCGCTCGGGAGATCGAAGAGGTAATGCGCCTCGATGACCTCCAGGCCCTTGTTCATGAGCGTGGCGGAATCGACGGAGATCTTGGCGCCCATGCGCCAATTGGGATGCGCCACCGCCTGCTCCGGCGTCGCGCGCTCCATCTCGGCGCGCGTGCGCTCGCGGAACGGGCCGCCGCTCGCCGTCAGGATGATGCGCTCGATCGCGTGCCGCCGCGCGTCGTCGAAGACCTGGAAGATCGCGTTGTGCTCGCTGTCGACCGGCAGGAACCGCGCGCCGCAGCGCTTGGCCTCGGCCTTGATGAGCGGGCCGGCGCAGACCAGCGCCTCCTTGTTGGCGAGCGCGACGAGGGCGCCGCGGCGCACCGCCGCCAGCGTCGGCGCCAAACCGGCGGCGCCGACGATCGCCGCCATCACCCAGTCCGACGGCCGCGCCGCCGCCTCGACGATCGCATCCGGTCCCGCCGCCGCCTCGATGCCGGTGCCGGCGAGCGCGGTCTTGAGCGCGCGATACTGGCTCTCCTCGCCGACGACGGCGAACTTCGCCTTGAGGCGCCGCGCCTGGTCCGCCAGCAGCTCGGCGTTGCGATGCGCCGTCAGCGCCTCGACCTCGTAGCGCTCGGGCTCGGCCTCCACCAGGGAGACCGTGTTGCAGCCGACCGAGCCGGTCGAGCCGAGAATGCTGATGCGGCGGGGGGCCGTGGTTGCGGGCGTCATGATCTCCGCCATGCAGTCACGAGGCCCAGGGCGGAAATGCCGCCCCTGCCCCGGTCCATTGTCTCGGTGCAATCCATGGTTACTGATACCCCTGCCCCCAGCCCGGCGCAAAGGGACAAAAACGTCATGTCGCCGGCGCCGCGCCGCCGTCGGGGGTGCCGGCCTCGGGCGTGCCGCCGAGCTGCAGCGCCTCCACCTGATGCGCGAGGCGCTCCAGGTGGCGGTCCCGGATGCCGAGGTCGCGGAGATGCTGGACCGTCGAGAAAAGATAGCTGCAACAACGGCCTAGGGGCCCCTCCGCCTGCGCGATCACGGCCGCCACCTTGGCTTCCGGCAGGCGCCCGGCATAGCGGTGGTGGCTGGCGTTCATGGCGAAGGCGATGGCGTAGATGGGCCCCGCCGGCGTCGCCGACTTGACCCAGCGCGGGCGGTAGGCGCCGGTCACCATCTCGCGACGCCAGAGCAGCATCAGCTCCTCGTGGATCTGGGCCTCGGCAATTCGATAGACGACGCCGCGGCAGGAGCCGCCGCGCTCCAGCGCCAGCATCAAGCCCGGACACTCGATGGTGCCGCGGCCCAGATGGGTCCAGAGACAGAAGCGGCGATGAAAGCCGCGCACGTCCGCGGTGCGCCGCTCGAGCGTGTGAATGGTCGGGTTCCAGATCAGCGAGCCATAGGCGAACACCCAGACGTCACCGGTGCCGTCGGGACGCGCCGCCAGCGTCTGGGCGATCGAGGCCTGAAGCTCCTCGTCGGACCAGACCTTGAGCTCGGGATTGGTGGCGGCGAGCCAGCGTCGCAGCGATCCGTCGGCCAGGCTCTCGCGCGTGAGCGCGAGCTTGATCTCGGGTTCGCGGGCGCTCATGGACGGCGCTAGCTCAGCTCGGGGTCGGCATCGAGGCCGGCGCCCAGCTTGGTCAGGATGGCGCGCAGGTGGGCCAGCTCCTCGCCGGAGATGCCGCGCAGCGCCACCCGGTTGACCTCCGCCGCGAGCGGCAGCAGCTGCTCCCGCAGAGCGCGGCCTCGCTCGGTCAGGAAGACGTTCACGATGCGGCGGTCGGCGCGGTTGCGCACGCGGTGCACGAAGCCCTTGCGCTCCATGTTGTTGAGGGCGCTGGCGGTGGTGGGCTCCATCATGCCGACCCGCTGGCTGAGCTCGCGCTGGCTGATACCGTCCTCCTCCCAGAGCGCGCGCAGGAAATACCACATGCCGATGCTCACACCATGCGGCGCAATGCGGGCCTGCAGCGAGCGCATGAAGGCACGGTGGGTCTGGCGGACGAGATACCCCACGCTGGCGGCTGGCGGCAGCAACTCGTCCGCGGTGTCGGCGGCAAGCTCGGCCAGGACGGGGCTCGATCGGATCGGTTTCACGGGCTTCCGTTTAGCCGGAAACTTCCCGGCTGGTCAATAACTTAGAATACGCATCTCAGGCATCGCCTCAGCACCGGCGGCGCCGCCTCCGGGTTGACCCATGACGCGAGCTCTGCGATCTTTCATCCTTAGATACCTAATCATTTTTCATGGGGAGGCGCCAGCATGGACGATAGCGCGCTCAGCCCGCCCGGCGCCCGGCGGCGCTGGCCCGAGGGCGGCCTCGCCCGCGTCCCCTATTGGATCTACACCGACCCCGAGATCTATCGCGCCGAGCAGGAGCGCATCTTCTGCGGCGCGAGCTGGGCTTATGTCGGCCCTCGAGGCGGAGATCCCGAACCCCGGCGATTTCATCCGCACCTACGTCGGCGACAAGCCGGTCGTGGTGGTGCGCGGATCTCGCGGGCGGCATCAGCGTGCTGCTCAACCGCTGCGCCCACCGCGGCGTCGAGTTCTGCCAGGCGGCGCACGGCAATGCCCGCGAGTTCATGTGCCCCTATCACCAGTGGACCTACGACCTTGCCGGCAAGCTGATCGGCGTGCCGTTCCGCCGCGGCGTCAGGCAGCAGGGCGGCATGCCCGCCGACTTCCGCCTGGAGGAGCACGGCCTCACGCGCCTCGCGGTGGCGCGGCGGCACGGCGTGGTGTTCGCGAGCTTCGCCTCGGACATGCCGGACCTCGAGACCTATCTCGGGCCGGCGATGCTGACCTACTTCGACCGCGTCTTCGACGGCCGCGCGCTGAGGGTGCTCGGCTACATGCGCCAGCGCATCGGCGCCAACTGGAAGCTGATGTTCGAGAACATCAAGGACCCCTACCACGCCAGCCTGCTGCACGTGTTCCTCGTCACCTTCGGCCTGTTCCGCGCCGACCAGCCCTCGGCGGTGGAGATGGACGCGAGCGGCATGCACAGCGTGCTGGTCTCCAAGCGCGGCGAGCAGAAGGCGAACGAAGGCACGGCGGAGATGAAATCCTTCCGCGCCGATCTTCAAGCTGCCGATCCCCGCCTGCTCGATCCCGTGCGGGAATTCGCCGGCGATGCCACCGTGGTGATGCAGACGCTCTGGCCGAACCTGATCGTGCAGCAGCAGTCGAACACCCTCGCCATGCGCCAGCTGGTGACGCGGGGGCCCGGCGCCTTCGACCTCATGTGGACCTTCTTCGGCTATGCCGACGAGTCCGCGGAGATGACCCAGCGCCGGCTGCGCCAGGCCAATCTCATGGGCCCCTCCGGCTTCGTCTCCGTCGACGACAGCGAGATCATGGAATTCTCCCAGCACGGCATCGACAGCTTCCCGCGCGACGAGGGCGTGGTGGAGATGGGCGGCCGCGACGTGCGCAACGAGGCGCACATGGTGACGGAAGACGGCGATCCGCGGCTTCTACCAGGAATATCGCCGCGTCATGGGGCTCTAGGACCGCGCTTCATGGTGAGCCCCGAAATCCGCGACGAGATCGACGCGCTCTATGCCGACTACGCCGAGACGCTCGACGAGAACCAGCTCGAGCGCTGGCCCGATCTCTTCGTCGAGGACTGCCTCTACAAGGTGGTGCCGCGGGAGAATTGGGACCGCGATCTGCCGCTGGCGCTGATGCGCTGCGAGAGCCGCGGCATGCTGAAGGACCGCGTCAACGCCGTCCGCAACACCGCGGTCTATGCGCCGCGCAACTTCCGCCACTTCATCGGCCAGTTCCGCATCCAGGCGGAGGCGCCGGACAGGTTCCGGGTGCGCGCCAACTACGTGGTGCTGCAGACCCTGGTGGACGATCTCACGCGGATCCAGAACGCCGGCAAGTACGTCGACCTCGTCGTGCGCACCGACGAGGGCCTCCGCTTCAAGGAGAAGATCTGCGTCTTCGACAGCGTGCTGGTGCCGAACTCGCTGATCTATCCGGTGTGAACTCTACGGATTGATCTTGCCGTCGCGCACGGCGATGCGCACCGGCTTCACCTCGATCTTCTGCCAGACGCGCTCCTTGACGTAGGGCTCGCGGTCGAGCCAGCCGTCGAGCTCCTTGCGGCTCGGGAATTCCACGAATACCGCCGAGCCGATCATCTTGCCGGCGTCGTCGAGGAGCGCGCCGCCGACGATGAGCTCGCCCTTCGCCACCATCTCGCCGATCCCGTCGAAATGCAGGGGACGCGCGGCGCGGCGACGGTCGGCGGCGCCGGGATCGGTGCCGTCATAGGCGAGCACGAGGAACTGAGCCATTGGAGCCTCCGTTGCAGAAATCGCGGAGTCCATCCTACGTCGCGCGAGGGCCCCCGCAAACAGGGGCCCCGATCAGGCGGTCTTGCGCCGCTCCGACCCACCGAGCAAACCCGCCCGCTCCAGCACCTCGTCGAGGCGGCGCGCCAGCTCCGGCGTCGCCGGCACCATCGGCAGGCGATGCTCCTCGTTGGGGAGGATCCCGAGGCGCTTCATCATGTACTTCATCGGGATCGGGTTGGTGTCGAAGAAGACGGCCTGGTTGAGCTCGAAGAGCGCGAAATGGGCGGCGCGCGCCTCCGCCATGCGGCCGGCGAGCACGTGATTGCAGAGCTCCGCCACCGCCTTGGGTGCCAGGTTGCCGACCGCGTTCATCACGCCGACGGCGCCCACCGCCATCATCGGGAAGCTCAGATCCTCGAGGCCGACATGGACGCGGAATTCGAATCCGAGCCGCGCCAGAACCTCGGTCACGAGGTTGAGGTCGTTGACGGCGTGCTTCATGCCGACGAGGTGCGGCACCTTGGCGGCGACGGCGGCGATGCTGTCCACGGCCATGTTGACCGCGGCGCGGCCGGGGATGTGATAGATCATCAGCGGCAGGCTCGTGCGCTTGCCGATGTCGATGTAGTACTCGACGAGGCCGCGCTGGGGCGGCCGGATGAAATAGGGCGTGACCACCAGCAGCGCGTCGGCGCCCGCCTTCTCCGCCGCCGCGGTCATGGCGATGGTGTCCGCATGGGACTGGCCGCCGGTCGCGGCGACCACGGGGATGCGGCCGGCCGCCGCCTTCACCGCCACCTCGACGAGGCGGTTGCGCTCCTCGACGGTGAGAGTGCTGGGCTCGCCGGTGGTGCCGTTGACGACGACGCCGTGGGAGCCCTCGGTCACCTGGCGGTCGATCAGCCGCGCGTAGGTCTCGTAGTCGACGGCGCCGTCCTTGAACGGCGTCACGACGGGCGGATAGGAGCCGCGCAGGAAGTCGGGCTGCAAGCGGATCATCGGATCATCCCACCTTGCTGCGGTTGGTGGCGAAGCCGTCTTCCTGGCCCAGCACCGCCAGCGGCATCTTCAGGCTCTCCTGCCAGAGGATCGATTCCATGGCGATGTGGAGCGGCTGGTCCTGCACCGTCAGCTCATAGACGGACTCATCGTAGGAGGCGTGGTTGTGCACCGCCCAGCCCGGCGCCGACAGCATGAGGTCGCCGGCCTTCCACTCCAGGACCTTGCCCTCCACCGTGCTGCGGCCGCGCCCGGCGAAGTAGTAGTTGATCGCCGCCGAGGTATGGCGGTGCGGCCGGTCGACGATCTTCGGCGGCCGGATGGTCATGGTGGCGAAGAAGCTCGGCGTGCAGCCGTTGGTGCGGCCGGTCATGGGGTTGTACATGAGATAGAGCCGCCGCCCGACATAGTCCTTGCCGAGCGCCACCAGCTTGTCGAGCTGCGCCTTCACGTCCTGCCACGGCCAGTGCAGGGACTTCGATTCCACCGCCGGCGGATTGATCAGGCGCTCATAGGGCATGAGGTAGGCGCCGTCGTCGCCGATGGCGAAGGTGCCGAAGGGGCTCTGGCGGCGCGGATCGTCGCGGCCCTCCTCGTTCGCCACCGCCTCCAGCAAGCGTCGGGTTCTCCTCGACGTAGTGGACGTTCAGCATCTCCAGCAGCGCCGCGTTCGAGTAGGTGAGGCGCACCTGCAGCTCGCCGGTGTCGTTGCTGTGGAAGTAGGGATGCATCGAGGGCGTGTTCCAGACGTCGTACTGCCGGAACCCGATGCGCTTGCCTTTGACCGTCGAGGTGCCGGCGCCCTGGATGCAGAAATTCACCTGGGTCGAGTTCTGCCGCACCACCATGGTGCGCTCGCCGGGCTTCAGCACCTCGAGCGCGACCTGGATCCCCGGCGCGAGGCCGCTGCCCTTCCCCGCGAGCGGATGGGAGATCAGCGAGCGGCGGCGCCCGTTCTCCGGCCGGGGCTGGCTCGCCAGCCGATCGATCTCGCCGTCGATGGTCTCCTTGGGGATCACCACCGCGGGCCAGAGCTCGATCGGCTCCGGCGCGGCGCCGCTGCGATCGAGGAACATCGCCTTGGGATCGGTCATGTCAGTCTCCTTGAGTCGCGGACGCCGCGGCGCGCAGCTGCGGCTTCGCCCGCTCGGGATGGGGGAACGGCCGGCCCAGACCCTTGGCCTGGGCGCGGCGGAAAATCTCGATGCCGAGGGAGAGATCGGAGATCCCCATGCCCATGGCCTTGAAGAGGGTGACGTCGGCATCCGCCGGCCGCGGGCGGCCCGCCGCCACGATCGTCGAGAGCGGAGTCAGCCGCTGCCACGCCGCCTCGTCGCTGCCGAAGGCGAGCTGGAATTCCCGCGAGAGATTGCGCACCTGCGGCACGCTGTCGGCGGCGAGGATGCTTGCGCGATCGATGAGCGCCGGCTCGAACTCCATGCGCTCCGGCGTGATGGCGCCGACGGCGTTCACATGGGCGCCGCGCGCCACCTGCGCCGAGGTGAGGAACGGCGTGCGGGCGCGCGTCACCAAAGTCAGGATCGAGGCGTCCTTCACCGCCGCCTCCACCGAGGTGACTTCCTGGGCCGGGAGGTCGAGCTCCTGGCGCACGCGGCGCACGAAGGCGGCACGGCGCTCGGCGTCCGGGCTGAAGATGCGCACGCGGCGCAGCTTCCGCACCGCCGCCACCGCGGCCAGCTGGGTGATCGCCTGCTTGCCGGTGCCGATGAGCGCCATGTCGTCCGCATCGGGCGCGGCAAGCCAGCGCGTGGCGACGCCGCTGATGCCGCCGGTGCGCAGCTGGCCCAAGGCGAAGGCCTCGATGACCGCCTTGAGGCTGCCGTTGTGGCTGTCGAAGAGGATGAGCAGCGGCGTGGCGCCGCCCTCGGTATGGGCCCAGGTCTTGGTGCCGACGAAGCCCGTTTCGGGGAAAAGCCCGCCCACCGCATGCAGGGTATGACCGCCGCCCCACATCGCATGCGTCTTGACCATGTTGCTGGCTTCGCCTGCCGCCTCGAGAGCGAGGCCGCGCTCGAGTGCCGCGATCGCATCGCCCATGTCCATGACACTGGCGACTTCCGCCTCGCTGATCCACAGCGCCTTGACCACTCAGCGCCCTCCCATTGGGCGCTTGCGCGCCCTTCCATAGGTTTCTAAGAATACTTAGATATCGTAGGATTCCGCGCGCGGCCGAGTCAAGGGATCGCCGGCAACGCCGAAATGCGCCAAATTAGCGAGCAAGATCAGGGAGGAACCATGGCGCCGCTGCCGCTCACCATCGCCATTAACGACTATGACCACGTCCGGGATCTCCTCACCGGCCGGGTGCAGGCGGAAGGCATCGCCCTCACCGCCCTCAACTTCGAGGTCGAGGAGATCTTCTACCGCTTCGTCAATTTCCGGGAATGGGACATCTCGGAGATGTCGATGGGGAAATACGTCTCGCTGCGAGCCGGCGGCGACGATTCCGTGATCGCGATCCCCGTGTTTCCCTCCCGGGTCTTCCGCCACTCCGGCATCTATGTCCGGAGCGACGGCGCGGTGAAGGCGCCCGCCGATCTCAAAGGCCGCCGCATCGGCGTCCCCGAGTGGTCGCAGACGGCGGTGGTCTATATGACGGGGCTGCTCACCGAGGAGTACGGGCTCCGGCTGCAGGACATCCGGTGGGTGCAGGCCGGCGTCAACCAGCCCGGCCGCACCGAGACGGCGCGGCTGCAGCTCCCGCCCGGCGTCGAGCTCGAGCGCAATGCCGAGAAGAACCTCGACGCCATGCTGCGCGCCGGCGAGATCGACGCGGTGCTGTCGGCGCATCCGCCGCATAGCTTCGAGGCGGGCGACCCCGCGGTCCGGCGCCTCTTCGGGGATCACGCCAAGGTCGAGCGCGCCTACTACGGCAAGACCGGCATCTTCCCGATCATGCACACGATCGCGCTCCGCCGGGAGATCTACGACCGCAACCGCTGGATCGCCGGCAATCTCATGACCGCCTTCGAGCAGGCGAAGGCGCGGAGCCTGCAGCGCTTGCGCGAATACAACACCGCCCGCATTCCGATCGCCTGGCTCCCCACCTATACCGCCGAGATCACGTCTCTCATGGGCGAGGATTTCTGGCCCTATGGCGCCGAGCCCAATCGCAAGACGCTCGAGGCCTTCCTGCGCTTCGCCCACAACCAGGGCGTCTGCAAGCGCCTTCTCAAGCTCGACGAGCTCTTCGCGCCGGAGACCGCGAGCCGGTTCCGGGTTTGAGGGCGCAGTCGTGCCCTGCAGAACCATCCTGCGTCCTTCGAGACGGGCGCTCCGCGCCCTCCTCAGGATGAGGTGGATTTGTGATGGCACAAAGAAAAGTGCCTCCTCCTGAGGAGCGGTCCGGAAGGACCGCGTCTCGAAGGACGCACCGCAGCCGACCCCACGCTCCCATGATAAGATAGATCCATGACCAGCCTCGCCATGGCGGGCAGCCGAGCCCGCGCTGCGCATCCGGCTTGCCAATCTCTGGTGGGTGGCGGCGGCGCTCGCCGTGATGGCGGCGGCGATATCGAGCCACGTGCTCTGGTTCCTGAACTTCGTCCATGTGATGTCCGGCCTGCTGTGGACCGGCATCGATCTCTTCATGGGCTTTGTTCTCGGCCCCATCCTCAGGAGCTGCGACTTCTCCACCAGGCGCGCGATCATCACGCGGCTGATGCCGCGCATGCTGTTCCTGCTGCCGACGCTGGCGGTGATGACGGGCACCGCCGGCTGGTTCCTCGCCCGGGACATGGGATTTCTCGATTTGGGCTACCCCGAGTTCTACTGGGTGCTGGCGGCGCTCATCATCATCGCGGTGCTGACGATCCAAGGCTTCGGCCTGCTGTTGCCGACCAATCTCAGGGTCTGCCTGGAGATGCAGAAGCCCGAGCCCGACACCGCCAAGATCGGCCGCTGGATGCGGCGCTATGTCCGGAGCGTCGCGATCCAGGGCACGCTCCAGGTCGCCATCATCGTGGTGATGGCCCGTTTCGTGACGGGGATCTGACGCCCCCTCGACAGCCGCTCCCGTCTCCCCTAAAACCAGCCCCTTTGGTCCTCAGAAGCGGGCGGACGTGTCATGGCGAACAGTGCGGTCGTAGGCGTGGTCGGAGCAACCGGAGCGGTCGGCGCCGAGGTGGTGAAGGTCCTGCACGACCGAAAGTTCCCGCTCGCCGAAGTGAAGCTCTTCGCCTCCGAGCGCTCCGCCGACCGGCAGGTGGCGACCCCCTTCGGCGCCACGACGGTGCGCCGCTTCGAGGCCGAGGCCGCACGCACGTGCGACATCGTCTTCCTCTGCGTCTCCGGCGATTTCGCGCGCGAGCACGCGAGGCCGCTGTCGAAGACGCGCGCTGGTCATCGACAGTTCCTCGGCGTTCCGGCTCTCGCCCGACGTGCCGCTGGTGATCCCCGAGATCAACCCGGAGACGCTGCGTGGCCATCGGCTCGTCGCCAATCCCAACTGCACCATGGCGGTGGCGGCGATGGCGCTCTGGCCGCTGCACCGCGCCTTCGGCCTCAAGAAGGCGATCATCGCCAGCTACCAGGCCGCGAGCGGCGCCGGCGCCGAGGGGATCAGCGAGCTGCTGGAAGGCGCCAGGGCCTATCTCGCGGGCAAGCCGGTGCCGAGCTCGGTCTTCGCGCACCCCCTCGCCTTCAACGTGGTGCCGCACATCGACCGCTTCCTCGACAACGGTTACACCAACGAGGAGATGAAGGTCACGCTGGAGATGCGCAAGGTCTTCCGCGAGCCGGATCTCGCGGTGAGCTGCACCTCGGTGCGCGTTCCCACCATCCGCGCCCATGCGGAAGCGATCACCATCGAGACCGAGCGTCCGGTGACGCCGGCGGCGGCCCGCGCGGTGCTGGAAAAGGCGCCGGGCGTGCGCGTCATCGACGACATCGCGAACAAGGTCTATCCGATGCCGATCACGGCGAGCGAGCGCTACGACGTCGACGTCGGCCGGATCCGCACCAGCCTCATCTTCGGCGCGCACGGCCTCGACCTCTTCGTCTGCGGCGATCAGCTGCTGAAAGGCGCCGCCCTCAACGCGGTGCAGATCGCCGAGAAGATGATCTGAGCGGGAAGGCGCGGCGGCGACCGCCGCGCGCTATTTCCCGAACAGGTTCTTCAGCGGGTTCGGCAGCGCGCCGGAGCCGGACGAGCCTGACGAGCTCGATCCCGACGACCCCGACGATGATCCCGCGCCCGGGGATCACGCTCTTCAGAACGTCGGCGGCGCCGCCGACGCCGCCCTTGACGATGCCGGCGACGTCGGGGAGATAGCTCAGATTGTCCCAGGGCCCCTGGATCAGCACCGGCACGCCGAGGCCAGCGACCTTCGGCGTCACCTTATAGTCGACGCGCTGCGTCGGCAGATCGACGGTCCCCGCGCCCGCCGCCTGCAGGCCCGGCGCATCCAGCACGAGATCGTTGTTGTGCATGATCCCGTTGGTCATGGTGTAGGTGCCGGTGAGGCGCGCGAACTTCGTCGAGTTGCCGGAGCCGCCGCCGGTCAGGGCATTGACGCCGGAGCCGACGATGGACGTCGCGCTGTTGAGCAGCTTCAGGAGATCGAGGCCCTTGATCTCGCCGTCCGCGACGTTGAAGCCGCCCTTGCCGTTGAGCGAGCTGATGATCGCCCGCTCGGATTTGCCGTGCCCGGAAACCGAGACGTCGAGATTGCCCTTGCCGGTCAGGCGATCGAGATTGATCGCGTCAGTCAGCACCGGCTCGACCTGCACGTTCGCCATGTTGCAGACCACCGAGAGCGCGGGCTCGGCGCCGCTGCCGTCGAGCGTGACGGTCGCCTTGCCGGTGCCCTGATAGGCCGCGAAATCCGTGAGGTCGGCGGCGAAATGCGCGTCCTTGAGGCGGAGCGCCACGGTGCTGCGGTCGATCTTGATCTTGCCGTATTGAATGGCGTTCGCCGAGAGCGTGAAGTCGACGTTGGCGGCCTTGAGCCCGCTGACGTCGATGGGCTCGTCGCTCCATCCGGAAGCGCCGGGCTTGGCCGCCGTCGAGCCGCCCGATGAGCCGCCCGTTGCCGTCCCGCCTTTGCTCGTCGCCGGCAGATAGGGATTCATGTTCAGGGAATCGAGGGCGAGCTTGCCCTTGATGTCGGGCTTGGCGCCCGCCGTGTTGACGTCGATCTCGCCCTTGCCCTTGATCTCGTCGAGGGAAAGCGCGGCATTGGTGAATTTCACCTCCGACCCCGTCATCGCGAGCGTGCCGGAGATGGCGAGCGGCCCCAGCCCGCTCGCCGGTCGGCGCGATCGGCGCGCCGGCCCAGGCGCCGAGCTTGCGAAGCGAGGGCACCTTGAGGTCGATGGCGCCGCTGGCGGAGGTCGTCTGCGCCGCCGCCGCCTTGCCCTTGAAGTCGAAGTTCACGACGTCGGAGGCGACCGATGCCTGCACGCCGCTGCCCTGCTTCTCGATGAAGTCGCGCATCTTGTCGACGGCGAGCTTCAGATTGACCACGACGCTGCGGTACTGCGCCGAGCCGCTGGCCTTGAACGGCGAATCGAGATCGGGCAGCGACACCGACATGTTGATCTTGTCGATCACCTCGCGGCTGCCGTTGCGCTGATCGAGATAGCTGACGGTGCCGTTCTCCAGCCGGACATCGCCGAGACGGATGGCCTCCAGCGCGCCGAGGCTCGATCCTCCGCCCGCCGCCGGCTTCGGCGCCGCGGGAGCGGGCTGGCCGGCCGCCGGCTTCGCCGCCGTGGCTGGCGTGAACTCCCAATTGGCGCGGCCCTGCTTGTCCACCTCCAGCGCGATCACGGGATCGACCAGCACGAAGCGGTCGACCACCACGGTGCTGTGCAGCAGCGGGAGCAGCTCGAGCTCGACCTGGAGCTTGCCGAGGGTCAGCATTTCCTTGGTCTGCGCCCCCGCCGCGTTCGACAGCGAGACCTTGCTGGCATCGAGCGCCAGATGCGGCAGGATCGAGAGATGCACCGGCCCGTCGATGCGCATGTCGCGCCCGGTCGACTCCTTCACCTGCGCGATCAGCCGATCCTTGTAGGTGTCGACCGGGACCATCGAGGGCACCACCAGCGCCGCCACGACGAGGAGGACGACGAGAACGCCGACGACGACGCCGATCCAGATTGCGAGCTTTTTCATGACCGCCTCACGTCATTCGGTTGCGAGCGCGCCTGACGCGCGCCCGCGTTAGCGTTGCTGCTGCTTCAGGAGGTCGCGAATCTCCGCCAGAAGTACCTCCTGCGCCGGCGGCGGTGCGGGTGCCGCGGGCGCCTCTTTCTTGGTCCTGTTGAACCGATTGACCTGCTTCACCACGATGAAAATCGCGAACGCCACGATGAGGAATCGGATCACGGCGTTCAGGAAGAGACCGTAGTTGAGGGTCACCGCGCCTGCCGCCTTGGCCGCCTCGACGGATGGAAAGCTCCCACCCTTGAGGGTGAGGAAGAAATTGGAGAAGTCGATCCCTCCGATGATCAGCCCCAGGGGCGGCATGAGAAGATCGTTCACCAGCGAGTTCACGATCGCGGTGAACGCCGCCCCGATGATGACGCCCACCGCCAGGTCGATAACGTTGCCGCGTGAAATGAATTCCCGGAATTCCCCCAGCATTGGCTCTCCCACCTCCATTCGGGTGCTGCGACGCACCTCATTCTGGGGCCCTGCCGCCATTCCGACGGCCTCGGCACCGAGGCGAAGCATAGCAGGCCTCGAGAGCAGCTTGCCATCGCTGCTGTGACAACAATTGGTGCGGTTCGCGCTCGAATGCTAGAGGGTTAGGCCGCCGTCGACGCAGATCGATTGGCCCGTCACATAGGCGGCCGCCGGACTCAGCAGGAAGGCGATGACCGCCGCCACTTCGTCGGGCTGGCCGAGGCGTCCGAGCGGGATCCGCTTGCGCGCGCGCTCGCGACCGCCGTCGTCGAGGGCCGTGTGCGTGCCCCGCTCCTTCCGGATGTAGCCGGGCACCACGCAGTTGACGGTGACGCCGGTCGAGGCGAGCTGCGCCGCCAGCGCGCGCGCCAGGCCCTCCATGCCGAGCTTCGCCGCCGAGGAGGCCGGGAAGAGCTCGCCCTCGAGCCGGAAGGCATGGCCGACGAAGGAGCTGACCGCGACCACGCGGCCGCGCTCGCGCGCCTTCTCGATATGCGGCCGAGCCGCGTCCGCGAGGCGGAAGAACCCCACGAGGATGGTATCCACCGAGCGGCGGAATGCCGCGTCGTCGAGCTCGCCCACCAGACGGCGATCGGCGAAGCCGGCATTGGCAACGAGGGCGTCGAGGCCGCCGAAGGCACCGACCGTCTCCGCCACCAGACGCGACGCAGTCGCGGGCTCCGCGAGATCGCCGAGGGAGGTCGCGATGCCCGCGCCCTTGGCGCGGCACTCCGCCGCCACCGCGTCGAGCTCCGCCTGCCGGCCGCGCGTGTGGAGCAGCATCTCGACACCGGGCGCCGCCATGCGCCGGGCGAGCGCCGCGCCGATGCCGCTGGCGGCACCGGTAATAAGGAGACGCATCGGCGCGCTCATCGCTCGCGCCACGGCCGCGCCGCGCTCCCGGGATGGCCGAAGTCGCGCGGCCTGAGACCGGCCTGGAACCAGGTGATGAAGCTGACGATGTCGAAGACGGGCAGACCCAGATGCTCGCTGAGGGCGCGCGCATAGGGCGGCATGTTCGTGCATTCCAGCACGACCGCGCCGAGATCGGGATGGCGCGACTTCAGTCTGTCGCCGGCGTCGATGATGTCGCGCTCCGCCGCCGCCACGTCGAGCTCCGCCTCATCGCCCAGCAGCACGCGGGAGAACTCGCGGCCGTCCTCGGTGCCGACGACGGGCGTCGCGGGATCGACGCCGGCCGCCTTCAGATGCTCCGCGGTCAGGCTCTTGGCGCTGACGGTGACGATGCCGACGCGCTTGCCGGGCGGCAGCAAAGCCTGCACCGACGGCACCTGCATCAGGCTCGAGGTCGCCACCGGCACGCCGACCTGGCGCGCGAGCTCCGCCTGGTAGAGCGAGAGGAAGCCGCAATTGGTGGTGATGCCCTCGGCGCCGAGGGCCACCAGCTCTTGCGCCGCCTCGAGGAAGGCCGGCAGCAGCCCCGTCGGCCTTCTCCTTCACCACGCGCTGCGGCGAGGCGCCGCGCACGACTTTATAAAGAACCGGGAACGGCCACGTCGTCGCGTTTCCCATATCTCCGGGAATGCGCGGGAAGCGCGCCTCCAGCATGAGGATGCCGACGGCGGCGCCGTAGATCGCCTTGCCGCCCCGTGCCTTGCGCTCCGTCATCGCGTCCTCCTCACGCCACCCACTCGCTCACCGGCGCCTTCGCCTCGTGCAGCGGCTGGCAGATCACATCGACGAGCGTCGGCTCGCCGCTCTCCACCGCGCGCTTCAAGGTCGAGCGCAGCAGGGCCGGATCGTCGACGGTCCAGCTCTTGATGCCGAAGGCGGCGGCGACCTTGGCGTGGTCGGTGCGCGAGAAATCCACCGAGAAATAGCGCTGGTTGAAGCCGCTCTTCTGTCCCGCCTTGATCCAGCCGTAGACGGAGTTCGAGATCACCACCATGGTGATCGGCACCTTGAGGCGGGTGATGGTCTCCATCTCGCCGGCGGTGAAGCCGAAGCTCCCGTCGCCCATGACCGCCACCGTCTTCGCCTGCGGCCGGCCGATATGCGCGCCCACCGCCGCCGACATGGAATATCCGAGCGCGCCATGGGCGCGGTTGGAGATGAAATGCCGCCCCGGCCGCTCGAATTCGTAATAGGCGGAGAAATAGGGGCAGGGCGTGCCGGGATCGCAGACCACCACGGCGTCCGGCGGCAACACCGCCTGCAGTTCCGCCACCACCCGCTCCGGCCGGATCGGACGCTCGGTGGATTCCGCCAGCGCCCGAAACGCCGAGAATTTTTCCTCCTTCGCGCGCTTCACCGCATCGGCGCCGAGCTCGCGCGCGCCGCCGGGCGCTGGCGACTTTACCAGCGCCGCGCTCAGCGCCTCCAGCGCCAGCCGCGCATCGGCGACGACAGCCACGTCGGTCCGATATGTGGCGCCGATCACGCCGGGATCGGCGTCGATGTGGATGATCGGCACCGCGCCCGGCGCCGGGAAGCGCCAGCGCTCGGTGGTGACCGAGCCGGCGCGGCAGCCGATGAAGACCACGAGATCGGCACGGTTGACGATGTCGCGCGTCGGCAGCGTGCCGCCGTTGCTGCCGACCACGCCCACCGCCAGCGGATGCGTCTCGCCGATGCTGCCCTGCCCGCTGATGGTGGTGGCGACCGGCGCGCCGAGGCGCTCGGCGATGCCCTGCAGCGCCGCCTCGGCGCCGGCGATCACCACGCCGCCGCCGCAGATGAAGAGCGGGCGCTTCGCCCGCAGCAAGCAGCTCTGCCGCCGCCTGCGACGACGCGAAGGGTCGGGCGCGGCGCGGTGCGCGGGATAGCGGCCGTGCTCGGGATCGGCCCAGATCGTCGGCGGCATCGACCGGCGCCTTCTGCACGTCGAAGGGAAAGCCCAGATGCGCGGCGCCGGGCTCGCCGCTGGTCATCTCCTTGAACGCCGTCGCGCACCCATTTCGGCACGTCCTCGGCGCGATCGATCACCCGGTTCCACTTGGTGAGCGGGCGGAACAGGCTCTGCTGGTCGAGCTCGGTCAGGGTGTAGCGGCCGCGCGAGGAAACCGAGATGTCGGTGGTGACAGCGAGCATCGGGATCGAGGATTCGTTCGCCTCGACGACGCCGGGAAGAATGTAGGTCGCGCCGCCGCCGCTCGGACCCTCGCAGACGCCGACCTTGCCGGTGACGCGGGCATAGGCGTCCGCCATGTAGGCGGCCGAGCGCTCGTCGCGCGTCAGGATATGGGTGATGCCGTGATCGAGGCGATAGAGCGCGTCGTAGAACGGCAGGCTGGTGTCGCCGCACAGGCCGAAGATGTGCTTGACGCCGTGCAGCTGCAGCATGCGCACGAAGGCTTCGGCGCCGTTGAGTTCGTTCATCGCTCTCCTCGCAACCAAGAGGGGCCCGCGCTCAGGCGAAGCGGCCGGCCCGGAATGGCGTCACGTCGATCGTGGGCTTGCGGCCGGTGACGAGATCCGCCACCACCTTGCCGGTCATCGGCGAGCCGATCATGCCGACATGACCATGGCCGAAGGCATAGATCACATCGGGCGAGTTCGTCGCGGGCCCGATGCAGGGCAGCGAATCCGGCAGGCTCGGCCGATGGCCCATCCAGAGCGAGAGCCGCTCCTCGGGATAGCTCTCCTGCAGGCCCGGAAACAGCTTCCGCCCCTGCTCCAGCAGCATGCGAGCCCGGCGCCAGTTCGGCGCCGCCTCGAGCCCCGCGAGCTCCACCGTGCCGGCGAAGCGCAGGCCGGTCTCCATCGGCGTCGCCACGTACTTGCCGCCCGCATCGGAGATGGGGAGACGCGGCACCACCTCGGGATCGCGGATCATCACGTGATAGCCGCGCTCGGTCTCCAGCGGCACTCTGTCCCCCAGCGACGCCGCCAGCGGTTTCGACCAGGCGCCCGCCGCCACCACCGCCGCCTCGCAGGCGACCTCGCCGTGGTCCGTGCGCACCGCCTTCAGGCGCTGGCCATCGAGGATGAAGCCCATCGCCCGCGCATGCTGGATCTTGCCGCCGTTGCGCATGACCGCCGCGGCGAGGCTCTGCACCAGGCGATGGGGATTGCCGATGTGGCCGTTCTCCTCGATGAGGACGCCGCGGGTGAAGTCGCGGGAGAGCGCCGGCTCGTACTGCCGGAGCTGGTCGGCGTCGAGCTCCGTCAGGATGACGCCATTGTCCCGGCGCAGCTTCCAGCCATAGGCGTCCTTGGCATGGCTCGCCTCGGAGCGATAGACCACGAGATGCCCGCTGGCGATGGATGAGATCCTCGGCGCCGGCGTCCTTCACCAGCGGCTGCAGCGTCGCCAGCGTCGGTCCCAGCAGCGCCCGGAGCGCGCGCGCCTGGGCCTCGACGCGCTCCGGCGTGCCGGCGCGCAGGAAGCGGATGAGCCATGGCGCAATCGTCGGCAGATAGCTCCAGCGGATCGCCAGCGGACCCATCGGGTCCATCAGCCAGCGCGGCACGTTCCAGGCCATGCCCGGCATCGACATCGGCACCACGGAGGAGCCGTTGAGGCAGCCGGCGTTGCCGAAGGAGGTGCCTTCGCCGGGATTGCCGGGATCGAGGACGATCACCTCGTGGCCGTCCCGCTGCAGCCAGCTCGCGGCGGAGATGCCGACCATGCCGGCGCCGATGACCGCAACGGTCTTGCCCACTTTCCAATCCCCCTCAGGATGCGGCGGCGCCTGATCTGGCGCCGCGGAGCTTCTGATAGGCCTCGACAGAGAGCGCCGCAAGACCGCCCATATAGGTCCGCATCAGGGCGATCACGACAAGGGCGAAGAACACCATGTCCCACTCCCCGTAGCGCTGGAGATAGGTGAGGACGATGTGGATCGGCGCCGCGCCTACCAGCGGCCCGGCAAAGGAGCCGAGACCGCCCACCACCACCATGATGATGAGCTTCGCCATCTCGTTGAAGTCCGCCATCTGCGGGCTCAGCACCTTGATGAAGTGCGCGTAGAACACGCCGGCCAGACCGGCAATCGCGCTGGTGAGGGTGAACACCATCACCTTGACCGCGCGTGGTGTCGACGCCGAGGGTCTCGGCGCGGAGCTCGTCGTCCTTGATCGCGCGCATGAAATATCCGAGCGGCGAGCGCACCAGCACGTACATGCCGAGCACCGTCACCGCCGCGAGCACGAGGAAGGTGTAGTAATAGCGCATGGGATCGACCGTGCTGTAGAGCGAGGGCACGCTCAATCCCAGCTCGCCGCGGGTGATCGGATAGGCCGCGGTCAGCAGGATATGGATGGTCTCCGCGAAGGCCCAGGTGGCGATCGCGAGATAGATCGCGCGCATGCGCAGCACCATGCGGCCGAGCAAGTAGCCGAGCGCTCCCGCGACCAGCACGCCCAGCACCATGCCGATCCCGATCGGCAGATGGTAATAGCGCGCCACCAGCCCCGTCGTGTAGGCGCCGATCGCCGCGAAGCTCTGATGCGCGAGCGAGAACTGGCCCGTCATGCCGGCGAGCAGGTTCCAGCTCGCCGCCAGGATCGTGTAATAGAGACCGAGCGTGTAGACGTAGAGGCTGTAGCTGCCGCTCACCAGGGGCAGCAGCGCCAGCACCACGATGAGCGGCAGCGCCACCAGGGCAACGCGTCGCCAATCCACGAGGGCGAAAGCCTGACGCATCATCCCAGCAGGCACTCCTGGATGAGAGTGGCGATGCGCTGCGACCCGAACTCCCGCGCCGGCCCTTCCGCCTTGATGCGCCCGAGATTGACCATATAGATGTGGTCGGCGTGCGGCGTCGCGTCCTCGATGTTCTGATCCACCAGCAGGATGGTCGTGCCGATGCTGGTGCGCGCGGTCTGCAGCAGCGCGTAGACCTGATCCACCAGGTTGGGGGCGAGACCCGCGGTCGGCTCGTCCACCAGCATGAGAGTCGGATCCGTCATCATCTCCCGTGCCACCGAGAGCATGCGGCCCTGGCCGCCGCTGAGCTCGCCCGCCCGGCGCGCGCCGGCGTCCGGCAAGCGCCGGAAAGATCTCGTAGACCTTGTCGATCTGCCGCTTCAGGCGCGCCTTGTCGCGGCGGAAGGTCCAGCCGCCCATGCGCAGGTTCTCCTCCACCGTGAGCTGGGGGAAGGTGTTGATCTCCTGCGGCACGTAGCTGATGCCGCGCGCCTTGATTTCGGAGGGCTCGAGACGCTCGATGGGATCGCCCAGGAACCGGATCGATCCCGCGTGGGGCTTGAGGAAGCCGAAGATCGCCCGCAGCAGCGTCGACTTGCCGGCGCCATTGGGGCCGATCACCAATGTCAGGCTCCCGGCGCGCACGCCGAGCGACAACCCCTGCAGGATGTCGATGCCGCTCTGATAGGCGGCATGGAGGCCGTCGACGGCGAGGATGGTGGTATCGACGTCGCTCACGCGAAGGCCTTGCCGAGATAGGCGGAGACCACCGTCGGGTTCGCCGCCACCTCGTCGAGGGTGCCTTCGGTCACGATGCGGCCGTCGATCATGACGGTCACCTTGTGGCAGAGCCGGCGCATGACGGCCATCTCGTGGCTGACGACGAGGAAGGTGATGCCGCGCGTCTTGTTGGCGTGCAGGATGAGATCGATGATCGCATCCTTGATCACGGGATTGATGCCGGCGAAGGGCTCGTCCAGCACGTAGCACTTGAGCTCCGGCACCATGAAGCCGCAGGCGACCTGGAGCAGCGCGCGCTGCCCGCCGGAGAGGCGCTTCGCCGGCTGATCGGCGAGCCGATCGAGGGTGGTGATCGCGAGGAACTCGTCGGCGCGCCGGAGCCCCTCCGCCATGCCGCCGCCATTGGCACGGGTGAGATAGGGCAGCAGCAGGTTCTCGCGCACGCTGAGGGTGCCGAAGACGCGGCAGACCTGGAAGGTGCGCAGCAGCCCCCTGTGCGCGATCTCGTGCGGGCGCAGATCGGCGATGCTCTTGCCGTCCAATCGGATGTCGCCGGTGTCAGGCGGATAGATGCCGGTGATGAGATTGGCGAGCGTGGTCTTGCCGGCGCCATTGGGGCCGATGAGGCCGCGGATCTCGCCGGGCGCAACCCTGAGGCTGACGTGATTGGTGGCGACGAGGCCGCCGAAGCGCATCACGAGATCGTCGGTCTCGATGAGCGCCGCCATGCCCTGCCCGCTCATGCCGCGCGTCCGCGCTCGCCGAACAGCCCGGTGGGCTTGATCAGCAGCACCAGCAGGACCAGGAGAAAGCCGTAGATGTTCTGATAGGGCGAGGAGATGAAGGCGGCGCCGAGGGATTCGACGACGCCCAGCAGCACGCCGGCGATGAGCGCGCCGGGGATCGAGCCGAGGCCGCCGATGACGATGATCTCGAAGCCCTTCACCGTGGTGACGACGCCGTTGGTGGGGAAGACCAGGAAGACCGGCGCCAGCAGCGCGCCGGCGACGCCGGCCAGCGCCACGCCGATGCCGAAGGCGAGCTGGTCGAGGCGAAGGATGTCGACGCCCGCGGTCTGCGCGCCGATCCGGCTCTGTGCGGCGGCGCGGAGCGCCAGCCCATACCAGGTCCGCTTGAGCGCGAAATAGAAGAGCGCGAGCGCCGCCAGCGCGCAGAGGAAGGCCGCGAGCGCGCGACCCCGCCACCGGCAGCGGCCCCACCATCACCGTCGGCAGGTTGGAGCCGGGCGTGTATTGATTTGGCCCCGCGAGACCGGTGGCGAGGTTCCGCAGCAGCAGCAGCAGCGCGATGGTGACGACGGTCGCGTACTCGTCCTTGCGCTCCAGCGCCTGGCGGAACATCGGCTTGATCAGGATCGGCTCCAGCACCGCCCCCAGCAGGAACACGCCCGCCGCCGAGATCGGCAATGCCACCCACCAGAGATCGGGACCGAGCCACAGCGCTACCAGCGCGTACTGCAGGTAGCTGCCGATCATGTAGAACTCGCCCATCGCCCAGTTGATCATCTTGACGATGCTGTAGATGAAGGTGATGCCGAGCGCCATGAGGGCGTAGAGCACGCCGATCATGATGCCCGCCAGCAGGGTCTGGACGAAGAGCTCAGTCGAGAACATGCGCCTCGGCCGCCCGATCGCGCGGACCGATCCCCCTCACCTCGTCGGCGTGTCTCTCAGGTCGGGCTCGCAGCGCCCTCAATGCTTGGTGCCGACGTGCTCCAGGACGACGTCGGCCTCGCGCCAGTCCTGATCGGGCTTGGTGTAGTGGATGACCAGCATCGGCGGCGACCAGTTGTGCCAGTAGACGCCGTCGGCGGGCGGAAAGGTGACGGGAGCGTCGGCCCAGGTCTTGAACGTGCCGGCCTCCAGCGCCTTCACGATCGCCTTGGGATCGGTGCTCTTCGCCTGGTTCGCCGCCTCGGCGAGGATCATCACGTCGCCGAAGCCGTTCATGGAGGAGTAGATCGGCGGCTCGTTGTACTTCGCCTGATAGGCCTTGGCGAACCACTCGCCGATATCCGACAGCTTCTCCTTCGGCGAATAATAGGCGATGAAATAGAGGCCGCTGCCGTTCTTGGGATGCAGCTTCCAGTACTGCGGACGCACCGGCGCATCGTAGGAGAGCAGCATCGGCGTCGCCGGCAGGATGCCCACCGTCTCCGCCTGGTCGATCATGAGATCCAGCGGCGCGCCGACGCCGATGTTGATCACGAGATCGGGCTTGAATGCCTTGACCTGCAGCAGCTGCGGCGTGAGGTCGGTGGCTGCATGGTCGAAGGTGATCTTCTGCAGCTCCAGGCCGGCCTTCGCGTCCGTATTCTGCTTCTCCATCTCCTCGGCGATGCCGATGCCGTAATCGGTGGTCTCGGCGACCAGCGAGACGCGCTTGTAGCCCATCTTCTTGATGAACTCGAGGAAGGTCTCGACGCGGATCGGATCGATCGCGTGGGTGCGGAATGCGGTCTCGTAGTGCTTGGACGTGATCTCCGCCGCCGAGGTCTGGGTCCCGATGGTGGGGACGCCCAGCTCATTGGCGACCTCGTTCACCGCGATGTTGACCGAGCTGTGGAAGAACCCGGTGACGCCGATCACCTTGTCCTCGCTGGCAAGCTTGCGATAGCCCGCGATGCCGGATTCGGTGCGGCCCTGGCTGTCCTGCACCACGATCTCGATCTTGCGGCCGCCGATGACGCCACCCATGACGGTGTTGACGTACTCGACCGCAAGCTCGCCGCCGCGGCGGATCAATTGCCCGGCCGCGGGATCGCCCGGCGGCGACAGCGGGATCTCCAGACCGATCTTCACGGTATCGTCCGCCGCCCGGAGAGCGCCGGGCGCACCCGTGAGCGCGAGAACCGCGGCCGAACCGGCAGCAAGCACAGTGAGCTTCATCATCAGACCCCGCATCTTATGATCATGGGCCCGGATCGGACCCCTGGAAGACAGGCAACCCCGCGAATTTTCCGACAATAGCAATTGTATACAATCCCGCAAGGCATGGCCATGCCGCCGCCTTGGGCGTGCCTTGATGCTTCGATGGGCAGCGGCTCGCTAGGAACCCGTCTCGCTTTCTCTACCCGCCGCGAATTGCTCGCGCAGCTTGAAGCGCTGGATCTTGCCGGTGGCGGTGCGCGGCAGCGAGGGGACCGAGGCGGATCCAGCGCGGCCATTTGTGCCGCGGCAGCCGCTCGGCGCAGGCGGCGGCCGCCGCGCTCTCGACGATCGGCGCCGGCTCCGCCGACACCACGAAGGCGGCGAGGCGGAGAAATCCGTCCGCATCCGGCACCGGCACGCAGGCGGCGTCGGCGATGCCCGGTACCGCCAGCAGCACCGCCTCGATCTCGCCGGGACCCACCCATTGGCCCGCGGTCTTCAGCATCTCGTCGTCGCGGCCCTGGTGGTACCAGAGCCCGTCGGCGCCGACGGCGAAGCAATCCCGCGTATTGAACCAGCCCGCGCGGAACGCCTCGGCGGTGAGCGCCGGCCGCTGCCAATAGCCCGCGGCAAGCGCGGGATGCTCGATCCAGAGCACGCCGGTGGCGCCCGACCGCCACCTCGGCGCCGGCGTCGTCGACCAGGCGCGTGCGAACACCGGGCATCGGCCGCCCCACGCTGCCGAAGATCATCTCCCGCGGACGCATCGCCATCGCGACGCAGAAAGTCTCGGAGGTGCCGTAGAGCTGCAGGATCGGGCGACCGGTCGCCGCCTGCCAGCGCCGGTCGAACGCCTCGGGGATCGCTTCGCCGCCGGACATGAAATGGCAAACCGACCTCAGCAGCGCGATCCGCTCCGCCGGCTCCGCGAGAAGTCGGCGATAGAAGGTCGGCACGCTGAAGAGCACGGCAGGCCGGGTGCGCGCGATGAGGTCGAGGGTCGACGCCGGCTCCGGCCAGTCCGGCTGCAGGACGATGGTGGCGCCGACCCGGAGCGGCCCCAGGAAGGCGTTGTCGAGGGCGTAGGCGAAGAACAGCTTCGAGGTGGCGAGAACGCGAGCGCCGCGCCCGAGACCCAGCAGCTCCGTCAGCACCAGGCCGGTCGGCAGCACGTCCTTGTGGGCATGCACGATTGCCTTCGGCGGGCCGGTGGTGCCCGACGAATAGATCCAGAAGGCGGGCTCGGCTGCCGCCGTCTCGGCGGGCGTGAGGCTTTCGGAAGCGCCCGCCTCCGCCGCGTCCCAGCTCACCGTTCCCGGCGGCGCGCCACCCACCGCCGCGATCGTGACGCCGTTGCGCGCCGCCGCCGGCACCTGATCCAGCAGCTTCAGCAGCGACACGTCGACCAGCAGAAGCCGCGCGCCGCTGTCGTCGAGCACGTGAGCGAGCGCCTCGCCGGTGCTGCGCGTGTTGAGCGCCACGGCGATGGCGCCGATCTTCATGGTGGCGAGATAGGCGGCGATGAAGCCGGGCGTGTCCCGCAGCAGGAACAGCACCCGGTCGCCGCGGCCGATCCCCAGCGCGACGAGGGCATTGCCGGCGCGATTCACCGCACGGGCGAGCTCGGCGTAGCGCACGAGACGACCGTCGGCGAGGAGCGCTGGATCGTCGCCGTGCCCGGCATCGAGCGTTGGCGCCAGCACCGCCTCGGCCGCGTTCAGGATCGAGATCATCCCCAGGGACCGCGCCGACCGCCGGCACCGCGTCCGGCCGACGGCACCGAGCCGGCGCCGAAGCGCTGGCGCGCCGATCGTGGATGCGCCACCAGGAAGGAGCCGCTCCGCGCCGGCTGCAGCATCGTGACGCCGGCGCGCCGGAACAGCGGCACCAGCAGCATGCCGAGGGCAAAGCCGCCGACATGGGCCCAGAACGCGACGCCGGGCTCGCCGGCCTGCGCCGCGAGCGCGCTCAGCAGCTGCATCACGAACCAGAGCCCAAGGAGGATCACCGCCGGCACGGTGATGAGACGGACGATGATGATGATCCAGAGAAACACCACCACGTTGCCGCGCGGGAACAGCACGAGATAGGCGCCGAGCATGCCGGCGATGGCGCCGCTGGCGCCGATCATCGGCACCATGGCGGTGGGGCTGATGAACGCCTGGGTCAGCGCCGCCGCGGCGCCGCAGACGAAATAGAAGACGAGATAGCGCAGCGGCCCGAGCGCGCCCTCCACCCCTTTCCCGAACAGCCATAGATACAGCATGTTGCCGAGCAAGTGCAGCCAGCCACCATGCAGGAACATGCTGGTGAAGATGGTCAGCCACGGCGCCACCCGCGCCAGCCGCGCCGGCAGATGCGCATGGCCGAACAGCACCGCCGGAATCATGCCGTAGGAAAATGCGACGGCGTTCTGCGCGCGCAGCGGCAGGCCGATCTGCCACAGGAACACGGCGGCGCAGGTGCCGATCAGCCCATAGGTCATGACCGGCAGCCGGCGCGTCGGATTGTCGTCGTAAAGCGGGAGCAGCAGCATTGCCGGTGGCGGTCGGTCTCGGGGTCGGGGCCTCGGTCGGCTCAGACTACGGCGCGAGATCGAAACGCGTCCACAGGCGCATTGCGGCTTATTCGCAGGAAAGAACGACTCTGCCGGCCCGAGCCGCGATGGGAGGCTCGGAGCCGGCAGAGCGAGATCCGGCAGTCGGGACGCCGGATCCCGGGGGAGCGCTACTCCACCACCACGATGGTGGCGTCCATGCCCTCGTGGCCTTCGCCGCAGAAGATGTCGCACTCCATGACGAAGCGTCCGACCTTGTCCGGCGTGAACCGAACGTGGGTGGTCTCGCCGGGCACGATCTGAGTCCGCAGGCCCAGGCCCGGCGCGTTGAAGCCGTGCAGCCGGTCCTGGGTGGTGAGCTCGAGATCGACCGGCACGCCCTTCTTCAAGGTGATCTGCTCGGGCGTGAAGTCGAACCGCTTCGCCACGATCTTCACGACCTGCACCGCCGGCTTCGCCGGCGGCTTCTGCGCCACCTCGGTGGCGGCGCAGCCGGCGATGACGAGCAGCGCCGTCACGGCCACCACCTCGGGCCGCATTCGGAAGGTTCGCATGGTCTCACGCCTTCAGCGGATGCTCGGTGAAGGAGACCTTGGCCTTCGGCGTATCGGATTCGACCACGCGCCAGCCGAGATCCTTGTAGGGATGCGCGGGATCCCAGGCGACCGGCGCCTTCTTCGGCACCGAGTGCGGCGCCGGCTGCGGGAAGATCAGGGACATCGCGGCGTGATGGGCGATGTGCCCGGTCATGTCGTGATGCTCCTGGTGGATGTGGCCGTAGAAGACGGTGACGTGCTCGAACGGCATCAGCATGTCGATCGCCTGGGCGCCATCGCGGGTCGTCCAGTCCCAGTCGGCGGCGAGATCGAACAGCGGCCGGTGGGTGAAGACGACGATCGGCGCCTTCTTGTCGAGCTGAGCGAGATCGGCCTTGAGCCAGGCGAGCTGGTCGGCGCCCAGCGACGCGGCGGGATCCGACACGTTGTCGAGAACGATGAAGTGCACGCCCTTGTGATCGAAGGTGTAGTGCGTGTCGCCGAAGAGCTCCTTGAAGGCGGCACCGTTGTCGAGGCTCGCGTCGTGCTCGCCGGGCATGAAGTGCACGGTCTTGACCTTGAGGTTCTTGACGATGTCGCGGAACTCCGTCATCCGGCGGCGGCGCTCCTGGGGGTCGTCGGTGGTGTGGGTGAGATCGCCGGTGAAGACGATGAAGTCCGGCGCCTCCTTGAGGGCGTTCACCTCGGCGACCGCCTTCGGCAGCGTGGTCTTGGCCTCGGGATTGATGGCGTCGCCCTTGAAGCCCCAATGGCTGTCCGAGAGCTGGACGAAATAGAACTCCTTGGCGGCCTCGCGTCCGGCCGCCCAGGCGCGCCCGCCCGCAGTGTGAGAGAACAGGCCGGAGGCGAAAGCGACGCCGCCGAGACCTGCAAGCTTGGCAAAATGCCGTCGGTCGATGGGTGTGCTCATGGAATCCTCGTTTCCCCGGGGTTGTGTGGCAAGATGGCGATGGGGAGACTTCGGACCGGTCGGGGTTATTCCCGCCGCAATGGTTAACCGCGAGCCCCGCCCCAGAGGCGCCGAGCGGCGATTGTTACGATTGCGGGAATAACCGAATACCGCCGGAAGTCTTATCCCCGGGAACACGAGTAGGGTCGGGTCTCAGCCGTGGAACGAGAGCAGAAGGCCGCGCGATTCCAGCAGGTCATCATGCCCCACCTGGACGCGGCCTATAACCTCGCGCGCTGGCTCACGCGCAGCGACAGCGATGCCCAGGACGTGGTCCAGGAGGCCTGTTTGCGCGCCTACAAGTATTTCGATGGCTTCGAGGGCGAGAACCCGTCGGCGTGGCTGCTGTCGATCGTGCGCAATTCCTGCTTCACCTGGATCAAGCGCAATCGCCCGAAATCGGAAATCTCCGGCGACGACGCGATCAACGAGAATACCCCCGCCGAGGTGGCGCCGCTCCTGGGCGGCAGCAGCCGCGAGCTCGGCAGCGATCCCGAGACGCTGCTCATCGGCAGCCGCGATCGCGTGCGCCTCAACGAGCTGATCCAGCGACTGCCCGCCGAATTTCGCGAGGTGATCGTGCTGCGCGAGATCGAGGATCTCTCCTACCGCGAAATCGCCGACATCGCCGGCATCCCCATCGGCACCGTGATGTCGCGCCTGGCCCGTGCGCGCAAGCTGCTGCACGACGCCTGGCTCAAGGCGCAGGAGTGAGGGGCATGGACTGCACGGAAAATCGCACCCTGCTCAGCGCCTATATCGACGGCGAGCTGGCCGCCGACCGCGCGGCGGATGTGAAGCGCCATCTCGAGGGCTGCGCCGAGTGCCGGGCGATCTACGACGCCGAGCGCCGCATGAGCTCGGTCATCCGCACCCAGGGCGAGCGCTTCCGCGCGCCCGCCCATCTCAAAGCACGCATCCTGAGCGAGATCGACCGCAAATCCCGTTCGCGGTGGCGCGACCTGCGGCTGCTGGGCGTGGGCTGGAATCCGGTGGCGATCGCGGCATCTCTGCTGCTCGCCGTGGCGACCAGCGCCGTCGTCACCTCGGCCTATCTCGGAGATCGCGCCGGCGGCGAGGAAGCCGCCCTCACCCGGGAGGTCGTCGCCGGCCAGATCCGCTCGCTGATGGCGGATCACCTGACCGACGTCGCGTCTTCCGATCAACATACCGTGAAGCCGTGGTTCAACGGCAAGCTCGACTTCTCGCCGCCGGTGGCGGATCTCGCCAGCGAGGGCTTCCCCCTGGTCGGCGGCCGCCTCGACTATCTCGATCACCGCCAGGTCGCCGCCCTCGTCTACCGGCACCGGCAGCACGTCATCAATCTCTTCATCTGGCCGGAGGCCGGCGACAAGCCGCCGCGCCTTGCCTCCCAGCAGGGCTACAACGTCGTCTACTTCAAGCACGGCGGCATGGAATACTGGGCGGTCTCCGACCTCAATCCGCCCGAGCTCAGGGATTTCGTCGCCAAGCTGATCCCCGCCACCGAGGCTCCGGCATAAGGCGTTTTGCGAGCCGCGTGACAGGGAGGCGCCCGCGTACCTAGTATCTCGGCTCATTCAGCCGGAACCAGGGAGGCCCCATGACGACGCTGACGCAACGCGACCTCGACGCGCTCGCCGAGTTCGACACCCCCACCATCTGCAACGCGTTGGAGCTGGTGGCCCCGGAGCGGCGCGCCCTCGGCTTCAATCGGCGCCCCCTCGTCGCCCCCTTCCCGACGATGAAGCCGGTGGTGGGTTATGCCCGCACCGCAATCATCCGCTCGCGCGAGCCGCAGCAGCGCAACGCCGCGGACGCCAAGGCGCTGCGGCTCGGCTACTACGAGTACATCGCCAAGGCGCCGCTGCCGAGCCTCGCCGTCCTGCAGGACATCGACGGTCCCGACGCCGGCTTCGGCGCTTTCTGGGGCGAGGTGCAGACCAACGTGCACAAGGCGCTCGGCTGCATCGGCACCATCACCGACGGCTCGGTGCGCGACATCGATCAGATGGCGCCGGGATTCTTCGTACTGGCGGGTTCGATCATGCCGTCCCATGCCCATGTGCACCTCGTGGACTTCGGCGGCACCGTCAGCGTCGCCGGCATGATCGTCTCCAGCGAGGATTTGATCCACGCGGATCGGCATGGGGCGGTCGTGGTTCCCAAGGACATTGCCAAGCGCATCCCGGAGACCGCCGCATTGATCGCGCGGCGCGAGAAGGTGCTGCTGGATGCCGCCAAGACGCCAGGTTTTGGAATGGCCCAGCTGCGGGACGCTTTTGCCCGTATGGACGAAATCCACTGAATTAATGCCTCTTCTCTGGGCATTCACGGTCGCAGGAAGATCGCAAGGAGCGGGCTTGTCACCAATGGTATGCTCGCGTTATGTTTCCAAAACATAGGGGGTGCGCGCGGAGGTTATATCTCCGTCGCACCCGGCATGCCTGAACGAAGGAATTAACCAAGCACCAAAGAACCAAGTACATCCGGGCGCGAAAAAAACAGATAAGCGCACTCGGACCTCGAGCCATCCGCAAACGCGCACCATTAAACAGGGAGGGAGCGCCATGAAGGGTTCCAAGTTTAGCCGTCGTCGGTTCTTGACGACCACGGCGGCCGCGGCGACGGCGACGGTCGCCATGCCGTATATGCGTACGGCCTATTCCGCCGGCAAGCTCACCATGGGTCTGTGGGACCATTGGGTCCCCGGCGCCAACGACACGATGAGCGCCATCGTGAAGGAATGGGGTGAGAAGAATCACGTCGATGTGACCATCGACTACATCACCTCGGTGGGCGACAAAGATCTCCTCACCGCGAGCGCCGAGGCGCAGGCCAAGACCGGCCACGACATCATGCAGCATCGCGCCTGGCAGATTCAGGTGCATCGCGCCGTGCTCGAGCCGATGGACGACGTGATCAACCAGCTCATCAAGGATCACGGCCCGATCGCGCCTGTCACCGAGTATCTCGCCAAGGACAAGGGCAAGTGGTTTGGCGTGCCGACCATCGTCGGCAGCCAGGTGAAGCCGTGCTGCTCGCGCCTCGATCTCTACAAGCAGTACTGCCGGCCTCGATCTCCAGAAGATGTTCCCGGGACCGGGCGGCACGCGCGACCAGGCGCTGGTCGACAGCTGGACCTGGGACCTCTACCTCTCCTCCGCCACCAAGCTCAACAAAGGCGGCTCCCCGATCGGCACTGCCGCTCGGGCAGACCAGCGATGCCATCGACTGGGTCGGCGCGCTGTTCCGGTCCTACGGCTCGGTGTTCGTCGACGAGAAGGACGCCATCAAGGTCGATTCGCCGGAGACCCGCGCAGCGCTCGAGATGGGCGTGAAGATCGCCGAGCAGATGCCGCCCGACGTCTATGCCTGGGACGATGCCGGCAACAACCGCTGGCTGATCTCCGGCAAGGGCTCGGGCATCATGAACCCGCCGAGCGCCTGGTCGGTCGCCAAGCGCGACAATCCCAAGGTCGCCGAGCAGTGCTGGACGCACGACGTGCCGAAGGGCCCGAAGGGGCGCTTCGCGCCCTACCTGCCGTTCTTCTACGGCGTCTGGAGCTTCGGCAGCAACAAGACCGCCGCCAAGGAGCTCACGCATCACATCGTCGACAAGCCGCAGGCCAAGCGCCTGGTGGCGGCGTCGGTCGGATACGACCTGCCGGCCTTCAAGAGCTACTACGACTTCGACACCTGGAATATGGTCGAGCCGCCGAAGGGCACGGTCTACAACTACCCGCCGCGCGGCGACGAGGAGTACAGCATCAACGGCTTCCCTGCCCGGCCCGACGTCGCCGCGCAGATCTACAACAACTCGATCCACACGGTGATGATCTCGAAAGTCGCTCAAGGCAAAGAGAAGATCGACGACGTGATCAAGTGGGCCGCGAACGAGTGCGAAGGATACCTTCGCAGCTGAGCCGGTGTTCGGCTTGAGCGTTGTCTTGTACTGAGACACTGCGGCGCTGGGCGGGAAACCGCCCGGCGCCGTCCCCACATCAAGCGGGAGCTTCGATGCCATGGTAGATACCACGCCCCGTGCCCTCTCCACCGCCGCCTCGGTCGGCATGGCGCCAGCGCAGGCGCGTCCACGCAAGACGCTGAAGCAGCTCGCACGGCGCAAATCCACCACCGCCTTGCTGTTCGCGGCACCGCTGCTGGCGGTGCTGCTGGGGCTCATCATCTATCCTGGCCTGTTCGCCATCTACCTCTCGATGCTGAACAAGGCGCAAACGAAGTTCATCTGGTTCGGCAACTACACATTCCTCTTCACCCGCCCCACCTTCTGGATGGTGGTGGAGCAGTCCGTGCATCTTCGCCATCACCGCCGTCTTCTTCAAAGCGCTGATCGGCGTCATCACGGCGCATCTCGTCAACAATCTGCCGGTCAAGGGCCAGCGCATGTGGCGCGGCATGCTGCTGGTGCCATGGGTCATTCCGCTCTCGCTCAGCACGCTCGGCTGGTGGTGGATGTTCGATCCCACCTACAGCGCGTTCAACTGGCTGTTTGCCCAGTTCGGCGGACCGCACATCGCCTGGCTCAGCGATCCCTACTGGGCGCGGTTCTGCGCCATTCTGGTCAACGTGTGGTTCGGCTCGCCGTTCTTCCTGATCATGTACCTGGCCGCCCTCAAGTCCGTGCCGGGCGAGCTCTATGAGGCCGCCTCGATCGACGGCGCCAGCGCCATGCAGAAACTCTTCCATGTCACCTTGCCGATGATGCGGAACATCATCTCGATCACGGTGCTGTTCTCGCTCATCGTCACCTTCGCGAACTATGACATCGTGCGCGTGCTGACCGCCGGCGGTCCGCGCGACATGACCCATGTGTTCGCCACCTGGGCGTTCCTGAACGGCATTCAGAACGGCGACATCCCGTTGGGAGCCTCGATCTCCCTCTTCATGTTCCCCATCCTCGGCATCTCCGCGATCTTCATCCTTCGCGGCGTGCGCAGACGCGGGAGAGAAATCTGATGACCGCGCAAGCCGCCACTCTCGACGCCCCGCGCCTGGTATCGCGCGGCAGCATCGCGCGCAGTCGTCGCTGGGCGCTGATCACCTCGTACGTCTTCCTGCTGCTGTTCGCGCTGTTCTTCCTGGTGCCGCCCTACTACCAGCTGGCCACCGCCACCAAGACCAGCGAGCAGATCTCCAATCAGAACACCAATCCCTGGCTGCCGGCGCTCTCCTCCAGCGATCAGGGCATGAACCCGGGCGGCGCCAACGCGGCGAAAGCCAACCTGGCGATGAAGCGCGGCCATTCCTGGCTGCCGGCGGCGGTCAACGGCTTCATCGCCAATCTCGACGACCTCTGGAACAACACGGACTTCCCGATCTATTTCCGCAACAGCGCCATCGTGACGGTGTGCGTGGTGGTCATCACCATGCTGATCTCGGTACCGGCGGCGTTCTCCCTCGGGCGCATGAGATTCTGGGGCTCCGGCATCCTCGCCACGGGCGTGTTCCTCACCTATCTGGTGCCGGACTCCGCTGCTGTTCATCCCGCTGTTCAAGGTGGTCGGCGGCCTCGGACTCCTCAATTCCTACTGGGGCCTGATCCTGGTCTATCCCGACGCTCACGGTGCCGTTCTGCACCTGGATCATGATCGGCTATTTCCAGAGCATCCCCAAGGAGCTCGACGAGGCGGCGCTGATCGACGGCGCCAACCACGTCCAGATGCTGTTCAAGATCTTCATCCCGGTGGCGTTGCCGGGGCTGATCGCCGCGACGATCTTCGCCTTCACGGTATCCTGGGCCGAGTTCGTCTATCCCATGGCGTTCATCTTCAGCTCCAGTCAGCTGGTGCTGACCGCCGGCACGATCACCAGCCTGGTGAAGGCCGATGTCTATCAGTGGGGCATGATCATGACCGCGGCGTTGGTGGCGGCGCCCCTCCCCTCGTCATCTATGCCTTCCTGATGGACTACTACATCGCCGGCCTCACCGCCGGCGCGACCAAGGGCTGATGCGTCGATGACAAGGCGCGCGGCACCGAGCGACTGTTCCTAGCACCTATCGCACCTCCGGGAGGCACGAGTATGGCGAATGTAGCGTTGCGCAAAGTGGTGAAGAAGTTCGACCGCACCGAGGCGGTGCGCGCCATCGACCTCGACATCGCCGACAAGGAATTCATCGTCCTGGTCGGCCCCTCCGGTTGCGGCAAGAGCACCACGCTGCGCATGATCGCCGGCCTCGAGGAGGCGACCTCGGGCGAGATCTTCATCGGCGGCGACCTCGTCAACGACGTGCCGCCCAAGGATCGCGACATCGCGATGGTGTTCCAGAACTACGCGCTCTACCCGCACATGACCGTGTTCGAGAACATGTCGTTCGGGCTCCGCCTGAAGAAGTTCCCGAAGCCGGAGATCAAGTCGCGGGTCGAGCATGCCGCGCGCATCCTCGGCATCACCGAGCTGCTCGAGCGCCGGCCGCGGCAGCTCTCGGGCGGCCAGCGCCAGCGCGTCGCCATGGGCCGCGCCATCGTGCGCAACCCCCGGGTCTTCCTGTTCGACGAGCCGCTCTCCAATCTCGACGCCAAGCTTCGCGTGCAGATGCGGACCGAGATCAAGAAGGTGCATCAGACCGTGAAGACGACCACGGTCTACGTGACCCACGACCAGGTGGAGGCGATGACGCTGGCCGACCGCGTCGTGGTCATGAGCGCCGGCACCATCGAGCAGCTCGGCACGCCGCACGAGCTCTATCACCACCCCAGGACCAAGTTCGTCGCGGGATTCATCGGCTCGCCGGCGATGAATTTCGTGTCCTGCAAGCTGACCGACGCCGCCGGCGGTGGCCTGACCGTGCGGCTCAGCGACGGGCTCTCCTTCAAGGTCCCGGCGGATCGAACGCAACGCTACAAGCCTTATGTCGGCCGCCAGATGCTGTTCGGCATCAGGCCCGAGCACATCACGGAGCGGCGTGGCGAGATGCGGCCGGAATGTCAGGACTTCAACGTCACCCTCGACGTGGTGGAGCCCATGGGCATGGAGACCATGGTCTATTTCATCGTCGATGGCGTCGAGGTATGCGGTCGCATCGACCCCGCCGCCGCCGGACGGCCCGGTCAGAGCATGCCGCTGGTGGCCGACCTCGGCCACATGCATCTGATCGATCCCGAGACCGACCTCGTGGTCTGACGGCGGCGCCTAAAGCGTGTTCCGATTAGATTGAATTGGAACACACTTTAGTCTCGTTGGTTTTGTCGCATTTTCTGCGCCGAACCGGCATCCACTTCGGCGGAAAATGCTCCAGGCCAGTCCTTCATTCCTCTTGGAGTCTTCCATGCGGATCAAGGCAGACGCTCTCGAGCGCCTGGTAGCGGCGATCTTTCGCGCCGAGGGATGCTCGGAGACGGAGAGCGCTTCCATCGGCAAGCACCTCGTAAGCTCCAACCTCGCGGGGCACGACAGCCACGGCGTCATCCGGGTGCCGCGCTACGTGACCCAGCTGCGCGACGGGCGCGTCGTCAAAGGGCAGACCCTCGCCGTCATCAGCGAGAATGACGGGCTCGCGGTGGTCGACGGCGGCTTCGGCTTCGGCCAGAGCATCGGCGAGCAGGCGGTGGCCCTCGGCCTCGCCAAGGCGCGGAAGTGCGGAACCGCCATCGTGGCGCTCAGGAACTCCGGCCATATCGGCCGGATCGGTGGCTGGGCCGAGATCGCCGCCGAGGCCGGCTTCGTCTCCGTGCATTTCGTCAACGTCGCCGGCAGCATGCTGGTGGCACCGTTCGGCGGCGTCGACCGCCGCATGTCGACGGCGCCTTTCGCGGTCGGCGTGCCCCAGCCTAATGCGCCGCCGCTCATCCTGGACTTCGCGACCTCGCTGGTGGCGGAAGGCAAGGTACTGGTGGCCTCCAATGGCGGCAAGAAGCTGCCGGAGGGCGCCCTCATCGAGCCGGACGGGCGGCTTTCCACCGATCCCCAGACCCTCTACGGCCCGATCCCGGGACCGGGGCCGCGCAACTACGCGCAAGGCAAGGGCGCGATCCGCGCCATGGGGGAGCACAAGGGCTCCGGCCTCGCTTTCATGTGCGAGATCCTCGGCGGCGCGCTCACCGGCGGCGGCTGCGCCGGCCCGGGCGAGCGCAAGGTCGCCAACGGCATGCTCTCGATCTACATGTCGCCGGCGAGCTTCGGCACCGACGACTATTTCGCCGCCGAGGTCAGGCGCTATGTGGAGTTCTTCAAGAGCTCGCGGCCGGCGACATCGGGCGGCGAGGTGCTGACCCCCGGCGAGCCCGAGCGGCGCGCCCGCGCCAAGCGCCTCGCCGAGGGCGTGCCGCTGGAGGACGAGACCTGGGACGCCATCCGCAAGACCGCGCTTTCCGCCGGCCTGAGCGCGACGAAGATCGACGAGATCGCGGGCCGCATCTCGGGGTAGCGACGTGCCGTCACTCCGCGGCCGCGGCGCTCAGTGCAGCGCGAGCTGGCGCCTCGTCGCCGCCGGCACCGCCGAGATCTCGGTCACCAGCTTCTGCACCATGGCATCGGTGAAGGAGTGGAAATCGTCGATCTGCAGGACGAAGGAGCCCACCCCGCCCACGACGTTCTCGCGGTAGTAGTTCGGCAAGCCCCCCGGCGGCTGGGTGTGCGCGACATAGCCGAAGTTCGGATTGAGATTGATGATCGCCAGGCCGTTTATGACGACCCCGTGCGCCACCGCGTCGTCGCGCGCGGTCTCGATGGGCCGGCCGGAATTGTTGGTGCCGTCGCCGGAAACGTCGATGACGCGCCGCGGGCTGGTGAGGCCGGATTTCGCGAACCGCTCCATGGCGAAATCCAATGCATCGCTGATCGAGGTGTGCCCGATATAGGAGCGCTCCGCCTTCAGGATCTGATCGCCCACCACGCCGGCGCTCTCGTCATCGCGGATGACGGTCCAGTCCACCACGACCTTCTGCTCGCCGACGCTCGACCATTCGACGAAGGAGACGGCGATCGCACCGACGGCGCCAGAATGAATGGCGCTGAGCACGCGCGGATCCTGCAGCGCCGCGGCATAGCCCTGACGCTGCAGCTGGAACTCGTCATTGTCGATGCTGCGCGAGACGTCGGCGGCAAGGATCAGCTGGAGGTCGACCTGCTCCGCCCGGGCGGTGACGGCACTGCCCGCCAGCAACAAGGCGCTTGCAACGAGGAGCGATACCAGGCGCATGGGCAGGCTCCATGACGCGTCGCCGTCCGCACCCCGGGGCGGCTCGGGCTCTAGGGCAATGCCCGGTTCGCCTGGGCAAGCCCGGGCGGGCCGGCAATGTGCCTATCGGAATATTATCCTATCTCGCAGGCCCGCCGGCGGCCACCGCCTTCGCGCGGACCGGTCACGTCACCCCCGCTCAGCCGGGGGCGCGATGGCTCAGCGCAATGTCGCGTTGAACTTCTCGAGTACCGCCGCGCCAGGGATCAGCTCGCGCTCTTCGAGGGTGTTGAGGGGCTTCTCCACCGTGTGAAGATGGTGGTGCAGGTCCTCGGGCTCGGCATCGACGTAAAGCAGGCCGGTCACGATCTCGCCGGCGGCGTCGCGCTCCTGCAAGTAGTTCATCGCGGCAATCCGGTTGTGCGGATCGTAGTCGGTGTGCAGTTTCCGGAGCCGCAGAATCGAGCCGTCATGCTGCGTCACCGTCTCCACCGTGCCGGGCGCGTAGTCGGCGGTGATCTCCTTGCGGCCGGTGATGAAATCGAGCTGGTTCACCGCGTCGTTGTGCTCGCGCACATAGTCGAAGCTCTTGGTGGAGCCGGGATGGTTGTTGAAGGCGACGCAGGGGCTGATGCAATCGATGAAGGCGGCGCCGTTGTGGGTGATCGCACCCTTGATCAGCGGAACCAGCTGCTCCTTGTCGCCGGAGAAGCTGCGGGCGACGTAGCTGGCGCCGAGCTGCAGCGCCATCGCCACCATGTCGATCGAGGCGTCGGCGTTGACGGAGCCGCGCTTGCTCTTCGAGCCCTTGTCGGCGGTGGCCGAGAACTGGCCCTTGGTCAACCCGTAAACACCATTGTTTTCAACGATATAGACCATGTTGACGCCGCGGCGGATCGAGTGCGCGAACTGGCCGAGCCCGATCGAGGCGGAATCGCCGTCGCCGGAGACGCCGAAATAGAGAAGATCGCGGTTGGCGAGGTTGGCGCCGGTCAGCACCGAGGGCATCCGCCCGTGCACGCTGTTGAAGCCGTGCGAGGCGCCGAGAAAATATGTCGGCGTCTTCGACGAGCAGCCGATGCCCGAGAGCTTGGCGATCCGATGCGGCGGCAGCGACAGCTCGAAGCAGGCCTGGATGATGGCGGCGCTGATGGAATCGTGTCCGCAGCCGGCGCAGAGCGTGGATACCGCGCCCTCGTAGTCGCGCCGGGTGAATCCCAGCACGTTGGTGGGGAGCTGCGGATGATGCAGCTTGGGCTTGGCGAGATAGGTCATGGCGCCGCCTTCCGAAGCGGAGTGATCGCGACCGCCGGGAGCTTGTGGGCGATGTCGCTGATGATGAAGCGGGCGGTGATCGGCGTGCCGTCGTAGTGCAGCACCGAGACCAGCCGCGCAGGATCGATATTGCCCTCGTTCACCAGCAACGCGCGGAGCTGCGCGTCGCGGTTCTGCTCGACGACGAAGACCTTGTCGTGCTCGGCGATGAAGCGCATGACCTCGTCGGAGAACGGGAATCCCCGCACGCGGAGCGTATTGAGGTGAATGTTGTGCTCCTCGAGCTCCTCCAGCGCCTCGCGCATGGAGGGCGTCGTGGAGCCGAAATAGATCGCGCCGTAGCGCGTCGCCTGGCGTGGCGTTCCGGCGCACCGGCTGCGGCACCAGCTTCTTCGCGGTCTCGAATTTCTTCAGGAGCCGCTTCATGTTGTCGACGTAGTCCGGCCCCTCCTCGCTGTAGCGCGCATAGCGATCCTTGGTGGTGCCGCGGGTGAAATAGGCGCCGCGCGTCGGATGCGTGCCGGGATAAGTCCGGTAGGGAATGCCGTCGCCGTCGACGTCGAGGTAGCGGCCGAAATCCTTGCCCGCCTCCAGCTCCGCGTGGGTCATGACCTTGCCGCGGTCCATCTTGCGGCTGTCGTCCCAGGCGAGCGGCTCGCAGAGCCATTCGTTCATGCCGATGTCGAGATCGAGCATGACGAAGATCGGCGTCTGCAGTCGGTCGGCAAGATCGAAGGCCTGCGCCCCCATCTCGAAGCATTCCCGGGGATCCTCGGGGAACAGCATCACGTGCTTGGTATCGCCGTGGGACGCGTAGGCGCAGGAGAGGAGATCCGACTGCTGCGTGCGCGTGGGCATGCCCGTCGAGGGGCCGCCGCGCTGGACGTCGAACAGCACCGCGGGGATCTCGGCGAAATATGCGAGCCCCAGGAATTCCTGCATCAGGGAGATGCCGGGGCCCGAGGTCGAGGTGAAGGCGCGGGCGCCGTTCCAGCCGGCGCCGATCACGATGCCGATCGAGGCGAGCTCGTCCTCGGCCTGGATGATGGCGTAGCGCGACTTCTTGGTCTCGGGATCGAGGCGATAGCGGCCGCAGTGCCGCATGAAGGCTTCCGCCAGCGACGAGGAGGGCGTGATCGGATACCACGCCGCCACCGTGGCGCCGCCATAGACCGCGCCCAGCGCCGCCGCGTTGTTGCCGTCGATGAAGATGCGATTGCCGACGGCGGTCGACGTCTTCACCGTGACGCCGAGGGGGCATTTCAGGTTTTTCAGCGCATAGTCGCGACCGAGATGGAGCGCGTGCACGTTGGGCTGGATCAGCTTGTCCTTGCCCTTGAACTGCTCGCCGATCAGCCTCTCGATCGCCGTGATGTCCATATCGAGGAGCGCCGAGAGCGCGCCGATATAGATGATGTTCTTGAACAGCTGGCGCTGGCGCGGGTCGGTGTATTCCGCGTTGCAGATCTCGGTGAGCGGCATGCCCACCACGGTGATGTCGTCGCGGAACTTCGACTTCGGCAGCGGCTTGGTGGAATTGTAGAAGAGATATCCGCCGGGCTCGATCTCGGCGATGTCCTTGTCCCAGGTCTGCGGGTTCATCGCCACCATGAGGTCGACGCCGCCGCGCCGCCCGATGTGGCCGGCCTCGGAGATCCGCACCTCGTACCAGGTGGGCAGGCCCTGGATGTTCGACGGGAAGATGTTGCGCGACGCCACCGGCACGCCCATGCGCAGGATCGACTTCGCGAACATCGTGTTCGCGCTCGCCGAGCCCGAGCCGTTGACGTTGGCGAACTTGACGACGAAATCGTTGACGCTGGTTATCGGCTTCGGCATGCCGGCCCCGCCTCCGCCATTTCCAGAAGGAATTTGCGCATATCCCAGGCGCCCGTCGGGCACCGCTCGGCGCAGAGGCCGCAGTGCAGGCAGACGTCCTCGTCCTTGGCCATGATGCGGCCGGTCTTGAGGGCGCCGGACACGTAGAGATCCTGGGTCAGATTCTTGGCCGGGGCGCTGAGGCGCTGGCGCAGCTCCTCCTCCGTCCCGTCGGGCGTGAAGGTGATGCAGTCCATCGGGCAGATGTCGACGCAGGCATCGCACTCGATGCAGAGCTCGCCGGTGAATACGGTCTGCACGTCGCAATTGAGGCAGCGCTCCGCCTCGAGGAATCCCAGCTTCTGGTCGAATCCCAGCTCCACTTCCACCTTCACGTCCTTGAGCGCCACGCCGAGATCGCGCAGCGGCACCTTGTAGCGGAGGTCGTTGGAGATATCGTTGTCGTAGCTCCACTCGTGGATACCCATCTTCTGGCTCGCGAGCGTCACCATCGGCGGCGGCCGGTCGCGCACGTCCTCGCCGTTCAGGAGCTTGTCGATGGAGATCGCTGCCTGCTGGCCGTGCGCCACCGCCCAGATGATGTTCTTCGGCCCGAACGCCGCGTCGCCGCCGAAGAACACGGTGGGAATGCTCGACTGCATGGTCACGGGATCGACCTTGGGCATGCCCCAGCGGTCGAACTCCAGGCCGGTGTCGCGCTCCATCCAAGGGAAAGCGTTCTCCTGGCCGATCGCCACCAGCACGTCGTCGCACTCGAAGTGCTGATCCGGCTCGCCCGAGGGCACCAGGCTCCGCCGGCCCTTCTCGTCGTATTTCGCCGCCACCTTCTCGAAGGTGACGCCAGTCAGGCGGCCGTCCTTGTGGGTGAATTCCTTCGGCACCAGGAAATTGAGGATCGGGATGCCCTCGTGGGTCGCATCCTCCTTCTCCCACGGCGATGCCTTCATCTCCTCGTAGCCGCTGCGCACGATGACCTTGACGTCGTCGCCGCCCAGGCGGCGCGAGGTGCGGCAGCAGTCCATGGCGGTGTTGCCGCCGCCCAGCACGATCACGCGTCTGCCGATCTTGTCGACGTGGCCGAAGGAGACGTTGGAGAGCCAGTCGATCCCGATGTGGATGTTCTTGGCCGCTTCCTTGCGGCCGGGGATTTCGAGGTCGCGGCCGCGCGGCGCGCCGCTGCCGACGAAGATGGCATCATAGCCCTCGGCGAGCAGCGCCTTCAGGCTGTCGATGCGCTGCCCCAGGCGCAGTTCGATGCCGCCGATGTCGAGGATGTAGCCGACCTCCTCGTCGATGACGGATTCCGGCAGACGGAAGCGCGGGATCTGGCTGCGGATCATGCCGCCGGCCTTGGGATCGCCGTCGAACAGCACGATGTGATAGCCCAGCGGCGCGAGATCGCGAGCCACCGTGAGCGACGCGGGCCCTGCGCCTACCAGCGCCACCCGCTTGCCGTTCTTCTTGACCGGCGCGATCGGCAGCTTGCCGCGGATGTCTTCCTTGTTGTCGGCGGCGACTCGCTTCAGCCGGCAGATCGCCACCGGCTCCTTCTCGACCCGGCCGCGCCGGCAGGCCGGCTCGCAGGGCCGATCGCAGGTGCGTCCGAGGATCCCCGGGAACACGTTCGACTTCCAATTGACCATGTAGGCGTCGGTGTAGCGCCCGGCGGCGATGAGCCGGATGTATTCGGGCACCGGCGTGTGGGCGGGACATGCCCACTGGCAATCCACGACCTTGTGGAAGTAGTCGGGACGGGTGATGTCGGTCGGCGTCACGGCGGCTCCCTGCTGCGAAATGCGATTATTCGCGCGATGCCGTGGCGGCGCCACGGTCGGCCTCGGAAGTCCAGCTACTTGTCCAGCGCATGGATGACAGCGGCATCAGGGACCGCCACCGGACCGGTGGCCGTCGTACAGCTCGAGCATTTATGTTTTTGTCCGCGACGTTTCCGATTCTTCCCTGCCCCAACTCCGGTCGACGAGCGTCGTACGCGGTGCTGAACGGCGCCCCAAAGATAGCCCGACCGAGCCTGAAATCGCAACGCCCGAGAATGGGTTAGGGCAAAACCGGACAGCGGCCACCGGAGGTTGCTCCGGAAGCACCAAGCCACTGGATCGACCGCCGAATTGACCACCCTGGTGCCCGTCATCCCGGATCCCTGCGAGGCCGGCGGAGTACACCCCATCCCCGCAAGCCGGGCTCGGCCGGCCGGGCCGGCGCCCGTTGCCGAGGCGCCGGATCCCCCCTTAAATCAGGTGCTTACTGCCCGAGTGGGCGCCACGGATCGGGAAACGTCGACTTCGGCTCCGGGGACATCGGCGGCTCCGGAGGTGCCGGCGGGGCCATCGGGGCCGGACGCGGCTTCGCGACCTTCTTCGGCGCCGCTTTCTTGGCTGCCACCTTCTTCGGGGCCGCCTTCTTCTTTTTTGCCGTTACCTTCCGTTTCGACTTTGCCGCCTTCTTGGTCTTCTTTGCCTTGGCGGCGAGCTTCCGGCGCGAGCCTTTCGCCGCCGCCTTGCCGCGGGAGGCCTTCTTGGTCGCCTTCCTCTTCTTCGCTTTGGCCATCATCTGTCTCCTTTGTAGTGCCGGCGCGGACCTGGCGAGGCAGCCGACATCGGCCTAGTGAACCGATCGTAGCACGTGGGAACCGAGCGTCACGTGAATTGGGTCATCGAATAATAGTCTCATGCATCGATTCAGCCAACGGATAGCGCCATTCCATCGGCATCGATGCGTCAGGATGCAAAAAGATGACGCGGCAGTAAAGCGCGGCGACGCACCAACGGCGCTCCGCTCAGCGCGACTCGGCTCAAACACCGAGGTCGGCGAGCGCTCCACTCAGCGCGCGGTGTAGCCGCCGTCGATCAGGAGATCGGCGCCGGTCATGAAGGACGCCGCATCCGACGCCAGGAAGAGGGCAGCCTCGGCGATCTCCTCGGGCCGCGCCACGCGTCCGAGCAGATGGAGAGGCCCCAGCTCCGCCTCGACGGCCGCCTCGCTGCCGTGGCGCTCGGTAAGGCGCGCCGTCATCGTGGCGCCGGGAGAGAGTGTATTGGCGCGGATGCCCTCGGCGGCGTGGTCGATGGCGAGCCCCTTGGTGAAGGCGACCAGCGCGCCCTTGGTGGCGGAATAGGCCGCACGCCTGGGCGCCGATACGCGCGCGAGCTGCGAGGCCACATTGATGATCGCGCCGCCACCATGCAGCCGCATCAGCGGAATCCCATGCTTGCAGAACAGAAAAGCGGCGGTCAGGTTGACACGCAGCGTCTCCTCCCAGACCGCGAGGCTGAGCTCGGGGACCGCCACATAGGCCGTCGGCGCCGCCGCATTGTTGACGAGCACGTCGAGACGTCCGAAGGCCCGGGCGACCTCGGCGACCGCGGCCTCGACCTGTCCAGCATCGCCGACGTCGCAGACCACTGGCAGGCAGCCCTCGGTCTCCTCGGCGAGCGCCGCGAGATCGACGGCATTGCGATCGAGGATGGCGAGGCGCGCTCCGGCCGCAGCAAACCGGCGGGCAATGGCCCGCCCGATGCCCCGCCCTGCCCCAGTGACGAGGCAGATCCTGCCGTCGAGACGATGGTCCATGATCGGCAGAGTAGTGCATTTTTCGGTCGAGGGAATGTCGGCTCGACTCAGGAGGTGCATCGCTCAACGTGTGCGATGCCGGCTAACGCTGTGTGGCGATCGCTCTAGATTTCTCACGGCATCCGCTGAATTCATCCTTGCCGCCGAGGCGAAGCAGCGTATTGTTACGGTTTTGTGACAGCGCGTTGCGCGCCTGATTCGGAGGGTTTTCGAAACGACCGATCTCACCTTGCTCAATCTCGCCGGCGGCGTCGCCCTGCTGCTCTGGGGCATGCACATGGTGCAGAGCGGCATCATGCGGGCCTTCGGCGGCGATCTCCGCCGCAGGCTGGGCACCAGCCTCGGCAACCGCTTCAAGTCATTCATGGCCGGCCTCGGCGTCACGGCGCTGCTGCAGAGCAGCACCGCGACGGCGCTGATGGCGACATCCTTCGCGGCGAGCGGCGTGATCGACCTCACTCCGGCCCTGGCGGTGATGTTGGGCGCCAATGTCGGCACCACCCTCATCGTTCAGGTGCTGTCCTTCAATCTCTCCTGGATCTCGCCGGCGCTGCTGATCATCGGCGTCGCCGCCTTCCGTCGTGGCGGCCGCACCCGCACGCGGGACGTCGCTCGGGTGGCGATCGGCCTCGGGCTGATCCTGCTGGCATTGCAGCTGATGCTGGCGGCCTTCGCCCCGGCAGAGAGCGCGCCCGCCCTCCGGGCGCTGCTGGGGGCGGCCACCAACGAGCTGGTGCTCGACCTCCTGATCGCCGCCGCCCTCACCTGGGCCACCCATTCCAGCGTGACGATCGTGCTCTTCGTGATGTCGCTCGCCTCGGCGGGCGTGATCACGCCGGTGGCCTCCCTCGCCCTGGTGCTGGGCGCCAATCTCGGCAGCGCCCTCAACCCCGTCATCGAGGGCGCCCGCTCCGCCTCCTCGGAGAGCCGGCGGCTGGCGATCGGCAACCTCGCCAACCGTCTCGTCGGCTGCCTGCTGACGCTGCCGCTGCTGCACCCGATCGCGGAGCTGATGGCGCGGCTCGACGGCGATCCCGCGCGGCTCGCCGCCAATTTCCACACCCTCTTCAATCTCGTGCTGGCGGCGCTCTTCATGGTCGCGCTCAAGCCCTATGCGCGGCTCCTCACCCGGATGCTGCCGGCGCCGCCCGTCCCCGTCGATCCCGCGACGCCGCTCTATCTCGACCCCGAGATGATGGAGACGCCCGCAGTGGCGCTGGCCGGCGCCGCCCGCGAGACGCTGCGCATGGGCGATCTCGTCGAGAACATGCTGCGCAAGACCATCACCGCCCTCACCACCGACGACCGCAAGCTGGTCAACGACATCGAGCATATGGACGACGCGGTCGATCGGCTGCACGAGGCGGTGAAGCTCTACGTCACAAGGGTGACCCGAGAGAGCCTGGACGAGAGCGACAGCCGGCGCGCCATGGAGATCATCGCCTTCACCATCAACCTGGAGCATATCGGCGACATCATCGACAAGAACCTGATGGAGCTGGCGGGGAAGAAGATCAAGAACCGGCTCAAATTCTCCGGCGAGGGCGCCGGCGAGCTGGTGGCGTTCCACCAGCGCGTGGTGGACAACCTCAAGCTGGCGCAAGGCGTCTTCATGTCCGGCGATGTCAAGATCGCGCGCAGGCTGCTCGAAGAGAAGATCCAGGTGCGGGCGGCGGAGCGCGCCGCCGCCGAGAACCACCTCATCCGCCTGCGCGAGGGACGCCTGGAGAGCATCGAGACCAGCGCGCTCCATCTCGACATCCTCCGGGACCTCAAGCGCATTCACTCCCACATCTGCGCGGTGGCCTATCCCGTGCTGGAATCCACCGGCGAGCTGCAGCCGAGCCGGTTGCGCCGGCGCACGCGGCGCGAGCCCACCGCGCGCTCTGCCGCGGCCCCCGAAGCGCCGACGCCGACCCCGCGCCCGACCTGAGCGGCAACGCTTCCGTTCTGCCCTTGCGGAAGCCTTCTCCAGGCGCATGATGGCGCCTCCCTTTCGGTTGCGTTCCAGGTTGCCCTCCTCGATGCTGTTCGCGCTGCGCCGCCACCCCCTCCGCTATCTCCTGTTCCTGTCCGTCCGATGGCGCCGACGCGCCATCTTCCTGCTGGGCGGCATCGCCGTCGGCGGCGCGGCGGTCGCGTTTGCCGAGCTGGCGGACCTCGCCCAGCGCGGGTTCCAGCGGCTGCTCGCCGTTTCCCCTTATGCCCCGCTGGTGACGATGCCCGCGAGCTTCGCGGCGCTGGTCCTCATCACCAACCGTGTATTTCCGAATTCCCAGGGCAGCGGGATTCCCCAGGCGATCGCCGCCCGCCAGCTCACCGATCAGGCGGCGCGCGGCGGCCTCGTCTCGACCCGCATCGCGGTCGGCAAGGTCCTGCTGACGCTGCTGGGATTGCTCTGCGGCGCCTCGGTCGGCCGCGAGGGGCCCTCGGTGCAGGTCGGCGCCTCCATCATGTTCCTGGTCGGGCGATTGTCGCCGAGCCGGCAGCCCGGCCTGATCCTGGCCGGCGCCGCCGCCGGCGTCGCCGCCGCCTTCAATACGCCGCTCGCCGGCATCGTCTTCGGCATCGAGGAGATGAGCCGCTCCTTCGAGGTTCGCGCCAGCGGCCTCATCATCGGCGGCGTCATCGCCGCCGGTCTCACCTCGCTCACTCTTCTCGGCAACTACACCTATTTCGGCACCACGACAGCCGCCCTGCACAGCGGCATCGATTGGCTTGCGGTCCCCGTCTGCGGCGTCGTGGGCGGCGCGCTCGGCGGCGTTTTCAGCCGGATTCTCGTCGAGGTCGGCCGCGGCCTGCCTGGCGCCGTCGGACGGTGGATAAAACGGTATCCGGTGGCGTTCGCGGCGATCTGCGGCGCTCTCACGGCGCTCGCCGGCCTCGCCTCCGGCTCGACGACCTATGGCACCGGCTACGAGCAGGTGAGCGGCCTGCTGGACGGGAGCCGGTCGATGCCGGAAAGCTTCGCCATCCTCAAGATGGCGGCAACCACCTTCTCCTCGATCAGCGGCCTGCCCGGCGGCATCTTCTCGCCCTCCCTGGCGGTCGGCGGCGGCCTCGGCGCCAATATCGCTCCGTTCTTCCCGGGCACGCCGCTCGGCGCCCTCATCCTGCTCGGCATGGTCTCCTACTTCACCGGCGTGGTGCAGGCGCCGATCACCGCCTTCGTCATCGTCACCGAGATGACCAACAATCACGCCCTGCTCGTGCCGCTGATGCTGGCCTCGGTGATCGCCTACTCGACGTCCCGGCTGATCTGCCCGACCGGCGTCTATCATGCGCTGGCGGAGAACTTCCTGCGTCAGGCGACGCCCGACACAGACGGCTCACGGACGAACGCATGAGACCCGCTGCCGGGCACGGCGGCCTCCGCGATCCCGCGGCATGAGGGATCAGCACCGGGAACGCCGGGCGCCGTCCGCGGGTGCCACCCGCCGCACGCTCGGCAGCCGCATCCGGAGCGTGCTCATGGGCGCGCTGCTGACGGTGCTGCTGCTGCCGATTCCGTTCGTGGCGGCCTACCGCTTCCTGCCGCCGCCGGTCACGCCGCTGATGCTGATCCGCGCGGCGGCGGGCGAGCCGATCCGGAAGACGTGGGTGCCCCTCGCCCGCATCTCGCCGTGGCTGCCCCGCGCGGTGATCGCCTCCGAGGATGCGCGGTTCTGCTTCCATCACGGCTTCGACTTCGAGGAAATCGGCGCCGCTCTCGACCGCTACCGCGCCGGCCACCGGCTTCGAGGCGCCAGCACCCTCTCGCAGCAGACCGCGAAGAACCTGCTGCTGTGGCCCGGCCGAAACCTGCTGCGCAAGGCCATCGAGGCCTATATCACCGTGCTGCTCGAGCTCGGCTGGCCGAAATCGCGCATCCTCGAGGTCTATCTCAACATCGTGGAATGGGGCCCGGGCGTCTACGGCGCGGAAGCCGCCGCCGCCACGCATTTCCACAAGCCCGCGACGATGCTGAGCCGGCGCGAGGCGGCGCTGCTGGCGGCGGTGCTGCCCAATCCGCGCGTCCTCTCCGCCGACCGGCCGTCACCCTACGTGGAGGAGCGTGCCGCCACCATCGAGGCGCGCATGCCGCAGGTGGAGGTGCCGGGGACGCGTGCCTGCCACTAGCCGGGCGGCACATGAAAAGAACGACACCGGCTGCATCGAGCAGCCGGTGTCGGGGCAGGCGAGACCGGGGAGGGGAATGCCTTGCCTGCCGGAACCTCTAGGCGGCTCGGATGTTGGCGAGGAAGGTATCGACCTCGCCGCGCAGCTTCTCCGACTGCTGGCTGAGCTCGCCGGCCGCGGTCAGCACCTGGTTCGCCGCCGTGCCGGTCTCGCCCGCCGCCTGCGTCACCCCGGAGATATTGCTGGTGATCTCGGTGGTGCCTTTGGATGCTTGCTGCACGTTGCCGGAAATTTCCTGCGTTGCCGCGCTCTGCTCCTGCACCGCCGAGGCGATTGCGCTCGAGATCTCGTTGATCTGGCTGATCGTGCCGGTGATCGCCCCGATCGCCGTTACCGTCTGGCGGGTGGCGTTTTGAATCTCGCTGATCTGCGCGCCGATTTCCTCCGTCGCCTTGGAGGTCTGGTTGGCGAGCGCTTTGACCTCCGAAGCTACCACTGCAAAGCCCTTGCCGGCCTCGCCCGCCCGCGCCGCCTCGATGGTGGCATTGAGCGCCAGAAGGTTGGTCTGGGAAGCGATGTCTTGAATCAGTTTCACCACGTCGCCGATGCGCTGTGCCGCCTTGGCAAGCCCGTCCACCGTCGCGCTGGTGCTCTGCGCCTCCTCCACCGCCTTGCGGGTGATATTCGAGGACTGCTCGACCTGCCGCCCAATCTCGGAGATTGACGCTGTCAGTTCCTCCGTGGCGCTTGCCACGGTCTGCACGTTGGTGGAGGCCTCCTCCGTCGCCGCCGCCACCGCCGTCGACTGCCTGCTGGTCTCCTCCGCCGTGGCCGAGAGGGCCTGCGCCGACGAGTGCAATTCTGTCGACGCGGAGCTCAGGGCCCCCACGACACCCTTGATCGATGCTTCAAAGCCAGCTGCGAGCTCATTGAGCTTCTTGCCATATGCCACCTTGTTCTCCTCGAGATAGATTGAGATGGCGAGATCCATGTCCAGCATGACTGCCTGGTTCAGGGCTCTCAGCAATTTTGCTGTCTTCGCTTGTGCGGCGGCGGGACTGAGGCGGTTGGAATAGGCGCCGGCTGCTGCACCATAGAGGTGGCTCAGGGTGAAGGAGTAGCCACCTATGTACCAGCGGGGATCGAGGCCGATCCGGCTATGGGTCAAGCCGATCCTCCGCACCGAGGCGACGTAGGTCTCGTCGAAGCGACCGGAGAACAGGTTGAGCCAATGCTGAAGCTGGGCGTTCTTCGCACGGTCCATCATGCTCGGGCCCGCGAACATTCCGGCGAGCGCAGGCCACTGGCGGATGTGATCATAGAATTTGCTCAGGATATCGGGCAGCGCCTTCTGCAAGACGGGCATGAACTCCTGCATCGCCGAGCGCGTGCCATCGTCCACACCAACGAAGGCCAACCGATCGCTGATATCGTATGCGCTCGACTTTCTCTGTCTCCATCTTCGGTTTCAAGCGCCGGCGATTGTCGCCGCCGCGGCAGATGCACCTGCTCCTCAAGACGCGGAGACGGTAGATCCCGATCCGTTGCCATGGGACCAATAACGGCACTTAGAGCACTGCTATTTCGGGTTGTAGGTATTTCTACATAGCTCTTGTGGCATCGGAGCCGAACATCACTGATCCGGCTTGAGCTTCGCGACATGAAGCTTCAGGTGTCGTGCCCCAAGGCCCGCGAACAGCAGGTAATCTCGACGCACTTTAGACGTGCGTTAAGCGAATTCAGCGCTCGCCGCGATGAATTCGCGGGTTCGGCAATCATGTGCGCCGGCAGAGTTTTCTCAATACGCACAATTGCGATTCGCGCCCTTCTCATGAGCATGCGCAGGTGTGCGCCGACACTAGCCCCACGTCACTTCTTCTGGGGATACCAGCTCGGCAGCCGCTTCTCCGTGAAGCTGGCGAGCCCCTCGGCGGCTTCCGCGAGCTGGCGGCGCCCCGCCGCCTCCCGCGCCATCTCGTCGGCGAAGCCCGCCTCGCCGTCCTGGAGGATGCTTTTCTCGATGAGCGCCTTGGTCGCGGCGACCGCCTCGGGCGCGCAGGTGAGGAGCGCCTCGATCATCGGCCCCGCCGCCTGGTCCAGCATGCCGGGCGCGCAGACCTGGTGGATGAGCCCCATGCGGAGCGCTTCGGCCGCGTTGAAGCGCTCGCCGCTGAGGGCGAAGCGGCCGAGCGCGCGCGGCCCCAAGCGCCGCGTCAGCACGCCCATGATCGCCGCCGGCGTCAGGCCCCAGCGCACCTCTGATATGGAGAAGATCGTGTCCGTCGTGGCGATCGCCATGTCGCAGGCGGCGACCAGGCCGATGCCGCCGCCGAAGCAGCCGCCGTGCACCAGCGCCACCGTCGGTCGCTTGAACCGGCGGAGCGTGTTCACCGTCGCCTCGGTGAGACGGGAGAACGCGAGGCCTGCTTCCGGCGGCTTGGCCGAGACCTCCTTGAGGAAGGCGAGGTCGGCGCCGGCCTGGAAGAACTTGCCGTTGCCGCGCAGGAGGACGAGGCGCACGGCCGGATTGGCCGCCAGCCCCTCGAATGCCCGCGCCAGCCCCTCCATCACCGCACCATTGTATGCGTTGTGCACGTCCGGGCGGTTGAGCGTCACCGTGGCGACGCCGCGCGGATCCACTTCGCTGAGGACGACATCATCGGTCATGACCGCCTCTCAATCCTCCCTGACGATCAGGCTGCCGAACTCATGCACCTCCGCAGTCTGCCCCGGAAACAGCAGGGTGGTCGAGTCGAGCTGGCGCAGGATCGCCGGCCCCCTGAGGATCACGCCGGCGCCCAGCCGGCCGCGATCGTAGACCGGCGCGGTCCGCACCTCGCCGTCGAAATCGACGCTCTGCTCGCCGACGATGGCATCGCCGGGAGCGCCGCCCTTGCGGAGCGCGGGTATCCTCGGCCGCGGCAGCGCGCCCTCGGCGGTGACGCGGAGCGTCACGATCTCCACCGGCGTGTCCGGCTGGTTGAAGGTGTAGAGCTGCTCGTGGAGGGCGTGGAAGGCGGCGATGGTGCGCTCGACCGCCTCGGCAGTGACCGAGGCGCCGCCCCAGGGCACGGTGAGCTCGAAGCCCTGGTGGAGATAGCGCAGGCTCGCCTGCCAGCGCACCGAGCGCTGCTCCGGCGGGAACGCGCTCATGGGCGAGCCAGTCCTCGGCTTGGGCCTGCAGCTCGCCGAAGACCCGGGCCATGGCGGCGAGGTCGTAGCGCGGCGGCCGCTGCAGGGACGTGCGGGCGAATTCCGATTTCACGCTCGCCACCAGCAGCCCCATCGCCGAGAGCACGCCCGGCGAGGGCGGCACCAGGATGGTCTTGATGCCGAGAAGGCGCGCGAGCGACGTGCCGTGCAGCGGCCCGGCGCCGCCGAAGGGCAACAGCACGAAGTCGCGGGGATCGTGGCCGCGCTCCACCGAGACCACGCGGATCGCCCCCACCATGTTGTTGTCGATGATGGAGAGGATGCCGCGGGCGGCGCGGGCGCGATCGAGGCCGAGGGGCCGGCCGACGCGCTCGTCGATCGCACGCTCGGCGCCGGCGCGGTCGAGGCCGAGACGGCCGTCGAGCAGCGCCGGCGTCAGCCGGCCCAGCACCAGATTCGCGTCGGTCACCGTGGGCTCGATGCCGCCGCGGCCGTAGCAGACCGGGCCCGGCAGCGCGCCGGCGCTCTCCGGCCCCACCGTGAGCGCGCCCGCGGCGCTCACCCGGGCGATCGAGCCGCCGCCGGCGCCGATGGTGTTGATGTCGATCATCGGCAGGTTGAGCGGCCACTCGCCCACCCTGCCCTCGACGGTCATGCGCGGCTCGCCGTTCTTGATCAGGCAGATGTCCGCCGAGGTGCCGCCGATATCGATGGTGATGAGGTTCTTGAAGCCCGCGAGCTCGCCGACGAAGACCGCGCCCATGACGCCGGCGGCGGGGCCCGAGAGCGCGGTCTGCACGGGCGCGCGGCGCATGGTGTCGGCGCCGGCGACGCCGCCGTTCGACTTCATCAGCAGCAGCCGGCCCGGCACGCGGCGCTCCTCGAGGCGCTGCTCCAGCCGCGCCGAGATAGGTCGAGACCGCCGGCATGACGTAGACGTTGAGGATGGTCGCCATGCTGCGCTCGTATTCCCGGAACACCGGCAGCACTTCCGAGGAGATCGAGACCGGCGCGCCGGGAATCTCCTCCAGCAGGATCGCGCGGGCGCGCCGCTCGTGCCGGCCGTCGGCGTAGGCGTGCAGGAAGCAGATCGCGATCGGCGTCGACGCCCTCCGCCTTGATGGCGCGCGCGGCCGCGCGCACCGCTGGCTCGTCGAGCGGCGCGATCTCGCTGCCGCCGGGATCGAGCCGGCCGCGCGATCTCGTGGATGCGCTCCGGCGGCACCGGCCGCGCGCGGCTTGATCCAGGAGTACATGTTGGCCTTGCGCGGGATGTCGTGCCGGCCGATCTCCAGCACGTGCTTGAATCCCTCGGTGGTCAGCAGCGCCGCCTTGGCGCCCTTGCCCTCCAGGATCAGGTTGGTCGCGACGGTGGTGCCGTGGAAGACATGGCCGAGGGCGGCGGGGCCGAGCTTGCCCAGCGCCAGCGCCTCCGCGATCCCCGTCATGAAGGCGATGGAGGGATCCTGCCGGCGTCGACGGCGTCTTGGCGTTCCAGATCGCGCCGCTGCGGTGATCCAGCAAGGTGATGTCGGTGAAGGTGCCGCCGATATCGATGGCGATCGCCGCGGTGGTATCGAAGTCATGAGATTGATGTCACCAGTTGCAGGGCGCCGGGCCCCCACCCAACCCTCCCCCTCAAGGGGGGAGGGGACGAAGGAAAAGCGCCCCTCCCCCCTTGAGGGGGAGGGTTAGGGAGGGGTGAAACCATCAAAGAGCTCGATCACGTCATGGCATCGCGGTAGTCGCCGCGATGGAAGAGCTTGGTGGGGAAGCGGCGGCGGCGCAGCGCCTCGGTCTCGGCGTGCTCGATGCTGCGGCCGCCGTCGCCGAGCGCCACGCCGTAGTCCTCGCGCGCCGCCTCGAGAGAGACGAAGCCGCCCAGCACGTCCCGCTGCACGCGCTCGGGCTCGCGGTCGAAGGGATGGCCATAGCCGCCGCCGCCGCCGGTCTCGATCCGGAGCACGTCGCCGCGGCGCACCCGCGTGCCGTCGCCGATCGCCGGCAGCGCGCGCTCGCCGGGGCGGCCGGGATTGAGCACGACGCGGCCCTTGCCGCCGTTCTTGCCGCCGGCGACGCCCCAGGGCGCGCCACGGCGCCGTCGAGGCGGGTGGCGAGGATCGCGTCCTCGCCCAGCCATTCGATCTCCCGCACCACGCCGCAGCCGCCGCGCCAGCGTCCCGGCCCGCCGCTGTCGCGATGGATCGAATAGCGCCGGAGCCGCGCCGGATGCAGCTGATCCAGGAACTCCGCCGGATTGTTCTCCTGCGCCACGAAATAGACGGCGTCGTGGCCGTCGGCGTAGGGCCGCGCGCCGAAGCCCACGGCGACGCCGTCGTTGACGAAGAACGGCGTCCCCTGCGGGTCGGCGTTGCGGAGATACCAGATCGCATAGGAGCTGCCGCCGGCGTTGGCGCTGCCGGGCTCGGCCACGTTCATGAGGCCGCTGCACATGTTCATGACCCGGACCATGGCGAGGCCGCGCTGACCCAGCGGCGCCGGGAATGTCGGCTGCAGCAGGCTGCCGGGACGGAGCCGCACCTCGTCGATCGCGTGCAGCACGCCCTCGTTCAGCATCAGCGAGGGATCGCCGCCGGCGAAATAGATGCCGTAGATCATCCGCGGCACCGCCGGGTTCATCAGCCAGTTGATCGGGCCCGGCGCCTGATCGTCGCTCTCGGTGCCGTCGAAGACGATGCGGTTGCCGCTCGCATCCATCGCGATCCGGAGCGTGAACGGGCCGTTGCCGTGGCCGTCGCTCTCGATGACGTCGGCGAAGGCGTAGCGGCCGGGGGCGAAGACCGCGCGGAGCTTCTCCCGCACGACCGCCTCGGTCTGCCGGTTGAGGCGCTCGAAGGCGTCCTCGCACGACGGCGACGCCGAAGCGCTCGAAGAGCTCCAGGAAGCGCCGCTCGCCCAGCCGCACCGCCGCCACCAGCGCGCGCGTGTCGCCCTTGAGCATGCAGCGGGTAGCGCGAGTTGCGCGCAAAAATGCGAAAAATCTCCTCGTTGAGCACGCCCTCGCGATAGAGCCGCACCGGCGGCACCATCGAGCCTTCCTGGAAGATCTCGGTGGTGTCCGGCGACATCGAGCCCGGCTTCATGCCGCCGATGTCGGTGAAATGCGCCCAGCTCTGGGCGAAGCCCGCGAGGCGCCCCTCGGCGAAGACCGGCGCCGCGAAGACCTGGTCGTTCAGATGCGAGACGCCGCCATCGGAGGCGTAGCAGTCGTTGTACCAGTAGAGATCGCCCGGCCGCATGGTCTCGGCGGGGTATTGCCGCAGGATCGGGTCGATGACGTGGGCGAGCAGCGGGATCGGCGTCGCGCTGACGATCCGGCCGGTGGCATCGAAGAAGCCGGTGAAGAAATCCTTCTTCTCCCGGATCACGTCGGACATGGCGGTGCGCGCCAGCAGCGCCTCGGTCTCCGCCAGCGCCGCGCGGAGCGCGCCCTTGACGAGCTCGATGGTGACGGCATCGGCGGTGGCGGTCATGGCAGCACGTCGTGATAGGCGCTGCGATGGAAGAGCTTTGTCGGAAAGCGCCGGCGGCGGAGCCGCTCGGTCTCCGCCTGATCGATCCCGAGCCCATCCTCGGAGAGCGCCACTCCGTAATCGCTCGCGGGCGCTCTCGCGGCTGACGAAGCCGCCGCGCACGTCGCGCCGCACCTGCTCCGGCTCGCGGTCGAAGGGGTGGCCGTGGCCGCCGCCGCCGCCGGTCTCGATGCGGAGGACGTCGCCCCGGCGCAGGATGGTGCCGTCGCTCATGGGCACGATCACGCGCTCGTCGCCGCGGCCGGGATTGATGACGCAGCGCCCGCCGCGGCCGGACTGACCGCCCGCCACGCCCCAGGGCGGGTTGTCCACGGAATCGATGCGGATCGAGAGCATCGCCTCCTCCGCCAGCACCTCGATCTCCCGCACCACGCCGCAGCCGCCGCGCCAGCGGCCGGGCCCGCCGGAATCCGGATTGATGCCGTAGCGCAGCAGCCGCACGGGATAGGAGAGATCGAGGAACTCCGCGGGATAATTCTCGTTGGCGATGAGATAGACCGCATCGATGCCGTCGGCGAAGGACCTCGCGCCATATCCCACCGCGATCCCGTCGGTGAGCAGGAACTTCTCGCCCGCCGCGTTCGCACGGCCGCGCAGATAATAGATGACGTAGACGTTGTTGGAGGCGACGCCCTTCCCGTTCCGTCGCCACGTTGATGAGGCCGAGGCAGGTGGTCATCACCCGCATGAGGGTGATGCCGCGCTGGCCGAGCGGCGCCGGGAAGCGCGGCTCCAGGATGCTGCCCGGCCGCGTCGTCACCCGCTCGATGGCGGCGATGGCGCCCTGATTGAGCAGTGCCGCCTTCTCGTTCGCGAGCGCATAGATGCCGAGCGCGATCCGCGGCACGTCCGGGCTCATGACGAGATTGATCGGCCCCGGCGCCTGATCGTCGCTCTCGCTCGCATCGATAGCGAGGTGGCCATTCTCGGCGCTGAGCGTCATGCGGAGCGCGAAGGGCCCGTTGCCATGGCCGTCGCGGTCGATGCGGTCGGTGAAGCGGTAGCTGCCCTCGGTGAAGATCTCCCGCAGGCGCGCCTCGACGATGCCGCGGGTCTCCGCGATCGACGCGTCGAAGGCGCCCAGCACCACGGCGCGGCCGAAGCGGGCGAAGAGCTCGCCGAGGCGCCGCTCGCCCAGCCGCACCGCCGCCACCGCGGCCCGGATATCGCCGGTGACCATCGCGGGGAAGCGGGAGTTGCGCACGAAGATGCGGACCGCCTCGTCGTTGACCTCGCCGTCCCGCGCCAGGCGGATCGGCGGGATGATGACGCCCTCCTGGAAGATGTCGACGGCATCGGGCGAGAGCGAGCCCGGCCGCAAGCCGCCGACGTCGTTGAAATGCGCCCAGCTCTGGGCGAAGCCGGAGAGCTTCCCTTCGGCGAAGACCGGCGCCACGAAGACCTGGTCCGGCGTGTGGCTGACGGCGCCGCGGGACGCGTAGCAGTCGTTGAACCAGTAGAGGTCGCCCGGCCGCATCGTCTCCAGCGGATAGTGCTCGGCGATCGGCGCGATCATGTCGCCGAAGAGCGGGATCGCCGTGCCCGCGACGAGCCGCGTCCGGTCGTCGAAGAGGGCGCAGAAGAAATCCTTCTTCTCGCGGATGAACGGCGACATCGCCGTGCGCGCCAGCAAGGTCTCCATCTCGAGCTGAGCGGAGCGCAGCGCGCCCTTGACGATCTCCACCACCACGGTGTCGACGGCGGCCGCGGCCTCACCGATCTCGTTCATGCCAACGCCCTCCCGGCGCCGCCCTGATTGAGCAAGATCGGCGATATCAGTGCAAGGCTGGAATCGCTGCCGGAAGGCGCGCTGGCCCCTACCCTGCCCGCCGCGAAGGCGCTAGGCTCGCGGCCGAACCTCTGGGGGACATGCCATGAGCCGAGCGGGAGCGATCGAGCGCGCCCAGCGCTATTTCGACAGCGGAAAGTTCCAAAGCGACCTGGCGCGCCGCGTCGCCTTCCGGACCGAGAGCCAGGTGCCGGAGAGCCGGCCGCAGCTCGGCGCCTATCTCGAGCGCGAGATCGCTCCCGCCTTCGAGCGCATGGGTTTCGATATCAGGATCGTGCCGAACCCGGCCGCCGACGCCGGCCCGTTCCTGGTGGCGAGCCGGATCGAGGATCCGGCGCTCCCGACCGTGCTGGGCTATGGCCATGGCGACGTGATCCGCGGGCTGGAGCCGCAATGGCGACAAGGCCTCGATCCCTGGACCCTCAAGGTCGAGGGCGAGCGCTGGTACGGCCGCGGCACCGCCGACAACAAGTCGCAGCATCTCATCAACATGCTGGCGCTCGAGCAGGTGATCGCCGAGCGTGGCCGCCTGGGATTCAACTGCAAGTTCCTGGTGGAGACCGGCGAGGAAGTGGGCTCGCCGGGACTGCGCGAGGTCTGCGAGCAGGAGAAGCAGGCGCTCTCGGCCGACCTCCTGATCGCCTCCGACGGACCGCGTCTGGCACCAGGACGGCCCACCGTGTTCATGGGCGCGCGGGGCGCCATCAACTTCGACCTGATCGTCGATCTCAGCGAGGGCGGCCATCACTCCGGCAATTGGGGCGGGCTCCTCGCCAATCCCGGCGTGATCCTCGCCCACGCCATCGCCTCCATCATCGATGCCAAGGGCCGCGTGCAGGCTCGGGACATCCTGCCGCGCGCGATCCCGAACTCGGTGCGGGCGGCGCTCGCCGATTGCGAGATCGAGGCCGGCGAGGATGGGCCCGAGATCAACGCCTGGTGGGGCGAGCCCGGGCTCACCGGGGCGGAGAAGACCTACGCCTGGAACACCTTCGAGATCCTGGCCTTCAAGACCGGCAATCCCGAGAACCCCGTCAACGCCATCCCGCCCAAGGCGGTGGCGACCTGCCAGATCCGCTACACCGTGGACGTGCCGCCGGAAACCTTCCTGCCGTCGCTCCGCAAGCATCTCGACGCGCACGGCTTCCAGAAGGTCGAGCTGAAGGTCTGGGAGAAGGGCTTCTTCCCGGCGACCCGCCTCGATCCCGATCATCCCGCGGCGCGCTGGGCCGCGGCCTCGATCGAGCGCACCACCGGGCAGAAGCCGGCGATGCTGCCCAATCTCGGCGGCTCGCTCCCCAACGACTGCTTCACCGACACGCTGGGCATGCCGACGATCTGGGTCCCGCATTCCTACGCCGGCTGCTCCCAGCATGCGCCCGACGAGCACGTGCTGGCGCCGATCCTGCGCGAGGGCTTCGAGATGATGACGGGGATCTACTGGGACATGGGCGAGAACCCACCGCCCCTAGGTCAATGAGCCGCGTCAACGACGACTTCGTCGCGCTGCAGGCGAAGCATCTCATGCAGTGCTGGTCGGCGCAGAAGAACTATGCGCCGATCGGCGTCGCCCATGCGGAAGGATGCTGGATCACCACCACCGACGGGCGACGCATCTTCGATCTCCGCAGCGCCCATGAGTGTATCAACCTGGGATTCCGCCATCCCAAGGTGATCGCCGCCATGAAGGCGCAGATGGAATCGGTGATCTACGTCACCGACGATTTTGCCACCGAGCCCACGGCGCGCCTCGCGCGGCGCCTCGCCGAGCTGGCGCCCGGCAACCCGAATAAGCGCGTCTACTTCTGCCAGTCCGGCGCCGCCGCGGTGGAGGCGGCGATCAAGGGCGCGCGGCAGCACAAGTACATCGCCGCCTTCCGCGACCACGCCGGTCGCATCGATGCGCCGCAGCAGTATCCCTATCCCTACAAGATCATCTCGCGCTATCGCTCCTGGCACGGCGCCACCGCGGGCGCGTCGTCGGCGAGCGGCGATCCCCGGCGCTGGTTCCTGGAGCCGCTGACCGTGCCCGGCGTCGTCTTCGCGCCGGACGCCGACGCCTACCGCTCGCCCTTTGGCGACGGCGCACCCGCCGTGGAGGCCAATCTCCGCTATCTCGACTACATGATCGAGCAGGAGGGCGGCAGCAACAAGGTGGCGGCGATGCTGGTGGAGACCGTCGTCGGCTCGAATGGAATTATTCCGCCGCCCGAGGGATACCTCCAGGGGCTGCGCGCGCTCTGCGACAAGTGGGACATCCTGCTCATCGTCGACGAGACCATGACCGGCATGGGGCGGACCGGCAAGATGTTCGCCGTCGAGCATTACGGCATCGAGCCTGACATCATCGTGCTGGGGAAGGCGCTCGGCGTCTATTGCCCGATGGCGGCGACGATCTTCTCGGAGAAGGTCGCGCGCAGCTTCGACGACAACATCTTCGGTCACGGCCAGAGCTTCTCCGGCCATGCGCTCGCCGCTGCCGCGGCACTCGCCAGCATCGACGTTCTGCACGAGGAAGGCCTGCTGGAGCGCGCCCGGGATCTCGGCGCCTATCTCGGCGAGCGCCTCCGGGAGATCGGCCGTGCGCATCCCTGCGTCGGCGATGTCCGCGGGATCGGCCTGTTCTGGACCCTGGAGCTGGTGCGCGACCGCGCCACCAAGGAGCCGCTCCGCCGCGCCACGGAGAAATACGAGCGCACGATCGTCAAGGACATCTCGGAATATCTCTTCCGCTCCCGCGACATCTACGTGCCTTCGGACAAGTTCGGCATCTGGGTGGTCCCGCCCCTGGTGGTCACGCGGGAAGAGCTCGACTGGGTCTGCGCGGCGATCGACGACGCGCTCGGCCTGGCGGATCGTCAACTCGGACTTTAGGAAACGGAGAACCTCGCCTCATAAATCCGCGCATCGTCGTGCTCGAGGGGGACGGCATCGGCCCCGAGATCATCGCCGGCACCGTCCAGGTCATGGAAGCGGCGCTGCGCCAGAGCAACGCCGCCGTCGATCTCGTGCCCCGGCCGATCGGCCTCGCCGCGCTCAAGAGCCACGGCCGCACCGTGCCGCCGGAGACCCAGGAGGCGCTCGACCAAGCGGACGGCGTACTGCTGGGCCCCGTCACCTCCCACGTCTACGACATCTTCAAGCCCGAGACCGCCAATCCCAGCGCCTATCTCCGCAAGACCTATGACCTCTACGCCAATGTCCGCCCGGCGCGGTCGCGCCAGGGCATCAAGTCGATGTCGGACAAGGTCGATCTCGTGGTGATGCGCGAGAACACCGAGGGATTCTACGCCGACCGCAACCTCATGGATGGCAATGGCGAGCTCAGGCCCGACGCCGACACCGTGCTCTCGGTGCGCCTCATCACCAGGCGCGCCTGCATGCGGATCGCCCGCGCCGGGTTCGAGCTCGCCCGCGCGAGAGGCGGCAAGAAGCGCGTGAGCCTCGTCCACAAGGCGAACGTGCTCCGCCGCGGCGACGGGCTCTTTCTCGAATGCTGCCGCGAGGTCGCCCGCGACTATCCCGAGATCGCCGTCGACGATTTCCACATCGATGCGGCGGCGATGCATCTGATTCTGCGGCCGGAGCATTTCGACGTCATCATCACGACAAACATGTACGGCGATATCCTCTCCGACGAAGCGGCGGGGCTGGTGGGCGGCCTCGGCCTCGCGCCCGGCCTCAATGCCGGCGACCGCATCGCCATGGCCCAAGCCGTGCACGGCTCGGCGCCCGACATCGCCGGCAAGGGCATCGCCAATCCCTCGGCGGAGATGCTGTCGGCGGCGATGCTGTTGGAGTGGCTGGGTCATCGCCGGGGGGACGCCGCGCTCCGCCGCGCGGGAGAGCTGATCACATCAGCCATCGACAAGACGATCGCGCGCGGCGATCTGCTGACACCCGATCTCGGCGGCAAGGCCAGCACCGACACCTTCGCGTCGGCGGTGGTCGGCGCAATAGGCTAAATCGGGTTCTCGTCCAGCGGCCAGATCGGCCGGCGGATGCGCGTATAGGGAATCTTCCGCATGTCCCGCGGGATCGGCGCGCCGGTGTCGACGTAGAGCACCTCGGAGGCGATCGGCGCGAAGCCGGCGTGGAAATGGTTGGTGGATTTCACCACCACGATGCGCTTCTTCGCGAGATCGATGCCGAGATTGGTGAAGAGATCGGGGCCGAAGCCCTGGGTCCGCCGGCTGATCAGCACGACCTCGACGCCGCCGAGGCGGATCGACGCGGCATCGCCGATCGACACCTGCGCCGCGCCGAAGGTCTGGGTGGCGTTGCGGACCGTCCTGATCACCTCCACCTCGCCGTCGATGGGATCGCCGGAGCTGGGCGCGGTCTTGCCGCCGAAGCGCAGCCGGATCCGCGCGCCCTCCCCGGCGCCGAAGCAGAAGCGCACGGCGATCGGATCCCAGATCGGGCCGACGGCCACGCCCTGCACGCCTCGCTCGATCAGGCGACGAAGAAAGGTGGTGGAATCGCTGGGCGCGCCGCCGCCGGCATTGTCGGCGGGATCGGCGCAGACCACCGGCTTCGCCTGATTGCTGGCGAGAGCCTTGGTGATGGCCTCGTCGACCTCGAGATAGGGCGGCGCCGTCTTGCCGCGGAGCGCGAAGAGCTCGCGCCCCAGGCTCTCGGCCAGCTTCGCTCCCGCCTCCGGCCGGTCGTCGGTCACCACCACGATCCTCGCACCGACGTCAGGCACATCGGCATAGGGAAAGCCATGCGCCACCGAGATCGAGAGCACGCCGTCCTTGCCCTCGAGCGACTTGATCTTGTCGACGAAGCCGCGCATGGGCTCGCGCGTCGTGGGAAAGGTCGCGATCATCCGGCAGTCGAAGACCGACATGCGCGGCCTGATCTCGCCGCGCGCCGCCGCCAGGCAGAGTTCCACCAGCTCCTCGCCCCGCTCGAGGAAATCCGTATGGGGAAATTCCTTGAAGCAGACGAGGACGTCGGCATTCCCGGTCTTGGCGGCGGTCATGTGGCAATGGGGATCGAGCTCGGCGCCGACGATCACCTTGGGGCCGACCATCGCCCGCACCCGCGCCAGCAGATCGCCTTCGCAATCGTCGTAGCCATGCGCCACCATGGCGCCGTGCAGGCCCAGGATCACGGCGTCGACCGGCAGCGCCGCCTTGAGCTGCGTCAGGATCTCGTCGCGGAGCGTCTCATAGGCGGCGCGGCTGGTCATGCCGGCGGGCTCGGCGAAGGAATAGCTGCCTTCGATCACCGTAAGGCCGTTGCTCCGCCGCCGGCGCAGCGCCGTCAGCGGCCCGCTGAAGAGCTGGGGCTCGTCGGGATGCGTGCCCGGCGGCGCATAGAAGGTCTCCCTGAAGCTCTCGATGTCGGTCGGGATCGGCGAGAAGGTGTTGATTTCCGTCGCGAGGCCGGCCGTGAAGACACGCATATCCGTTGATTCCAATCTCTGTTCCAGGACGCGCCGAGCTTACCGCGACATCCTCGTTGCGGTCCACGCGACGCTTGCTCAAGATGCGCGCCGAAACAAGGAGGCTTGATATGAGCGAGCTCTGTGATCTCAGCGCGGTGGAATTGCGCCGCCTCATCGGCGGCAAGGCGATCTCGCCAGTGGAGCTGCTGGCGAGCTGCCTGCGGCGCATCGAGGCGGTGAACCCCGCCTTGAACGCGATCACCGCCACCTGCATCGACCGCGCCAAGGCCGAGGCCAAAAGCGCCGAGCAGGCGGTGCTGCGCGGCGATGCCCTGGGCCCGCTGCACGGCCTTCCCATCGGCATCAAGGACCTGAACGAGACCGCCGGCCTCAAGACCACCTGGGGCTCGCCGCTCTACCGCGACTACGTGCCCGAGAAGGACGAGCGCATGGTGGCGGCGGTGCGCCAGGCCGGCGCCATCGTCGTCGGCAAGACCAACGTGCCGGAGTTCGGCGCCGGCGCCAATACCACCAATCCGGTCTGGGGCCCGACCGGCAACCCCTTCGATCCCGCGCGCATCTGCGGCGGATCGTCCGGCGGCTCGGCGGTGGCGCTCGCCACCTCGATGCTGCCGACCTGCACCGGCTCCGACACCGGCGGCAGCCTGCGCATTCCCGCCGCTTTCTGCGGCGTGGTGGGGTTCCGCCCCTCGCCCGGCCTGGTCGCCACCGAGCGCCGGCCGCTGGGATGGACGCCGCTCTCGGTGCAGGGGCCGATGGGGCGGAGCGTCGCCGACACGCTGCTGCTGCTGCAGGCCCAGGTCTCCGACGACAGCCGCGACCCGCTGGCCGGCCGCGTCGACCCCGCGGAGTTTGCGGCGATCACGCCCGTCGACCTTTCCACCATCCGCGTGGCGATCTCGGAGGATCTCGGCGGCCTGCCCCTCGATCCCCGCATCCGCGCCACCTTCCGCGAGCGCATCGCTCTCATCAAGGGAGCCTTCAAATCCTGCATCGATCGCGACCCGGACATGACCGACGCGGATGAGTCCTTCGCCATCCTGCGCGCACTGAGCTTCCTCGCGGCGCACCGGGAGCGCTACGAGAAGCATCGCGACAAGCTCGGCCCCAACATCGTCGCGAACTACGAGCAGGGCCTCGCCATGAGCGCCGCCGATGCGGCCCGCGGCCACGCGCATGCAGACCCGGCTTTATCGTGCCTTCCAGAGCTTCTTCGACGAGGTCGACATCCTCATCTGCCCCACCGTCCCGATCCCGCCCTTCCCGGTGGAGCAGCGCTATTGCGCCGAGATCGACGGCCGGAAGCTCCCGACCTACTTCGCCTGGCTGGCGCCGACCTATTACCTCACGCTCACGACCCACCCCTCGATCTCCCTCCCCTGCGGGCTGGAGCCCACGGGCACCCCCTTCGCGCTCCAGGTCTGCGGGCGGGCCCGGCAGGACAAGCGCCTGCTCGACATTGCCCATGCCATCGAGGCGATGCTGCAGCGCGACCCCCGCACGGCTCGGCCGATCCCGGATATCGAGAGCCTCAGGAAATTCAAAAAGTAGCTTTATTTCAGAGCGTTACCGGGATTTCCAAGTCTCCGCTCGGCTCCGGCCGGCGATCCGAACGCAGTTTCAGGCCCAATACGGGCGGGCTGGTCAACCGTCCGTTCATGATCCGCGGTGACTATGTAGTCCCGCGAGCATCGTCGCCGAATCATGCAACCGACCGAACCGCCAAAGCCGCCCGACCTCCGCAGTGAGCGCGATCGCTTCGTCGCCTTCGCCTTCGCCGCCGCCGATCTCCTGATCGAGGCCTCGGCGGAAGGGCGGATCCTCTTCTGCACCGGCGCCGCGCAAGTCCTGACGGGCAAGGCGCCGAACGCGCTGCTCGGCGGCAATGTGGCGACGCTGCTGGTGCCAGCCGACCGCGCCTTGCTGGCGCGGCTGCTGCGCCAGGCCGCGAATGGCCGCGTCGGCCCGATGGTCCTGCATCTCGACGGCACCGGCATTGCCGTCAGCCTCAGCGCCTATCAGCTGCCTGGCAAGAACCCGCCCAGCATCCATATCGCGATCGCGCGGGCGGTGGCGGGCGCGGTCGAGCCCACGACCGGCAAGACCGACACCGCGACGGGCCTGCGCGATGGCGAAGGCTTCGTGAGCGCGGCGCTCGCGGCGCTGAAGCCCGGCCCCGAGGGCGCGGGCAATACCGAGCTCACCCTCCTTCGTCTCGACGGCCTCGACGCGCTGCGCCAGCGCGGCGGCGCGGCGGCGACCGACAAGTTCCTGAGCGACATGGGCGCCTTCCTCCGCGAGCACGCGGCAGCCGGCGGCACCGCGGTCGGGCGCCTCTCGCCGGAGACCTGCGGCATCCTGCACACCGCCGACAGCAAGATCGATTTCGCGGCCGAGGTGGGAGCTCTCTCCCGCGCCGCCGACCCCTCGCGCCAGGGCCTCGCCGTCGGCGGAAAGCGCGTCGACGTCTCGACCGCACAGGAGCTCGACCCGCAGGATCTGGCGCAAACCCTCGCCTATACGCTGGAGAAATTCACCAAGAGCGCCGACTTCAAGACCGGCTCGCTCACCGAGAGCCTGCGCGAGATCGCGCGCGACACCCTGCAACGCCATGCCGGCCTCAAGGCGACGGTGGAGGCGGAGCGCTTCTCGATCGTGTTCCAGCCGATCGTCTCTCTCACCGACCGCCAGATCCATCACTACGAGTTGCTGGCGCGCTTCGACAAGCAGGAGGGCGCGTCGCCTTTCGACACCATCCGCTTTGCCGAGGGCGTAGGATTGATCAAGGATTTCGATCTCCGCGTCTGCCGCCAGGCCGTCGATTTCCTGCACGAGCGCTCACGCGATAAGAGCCTCAGCATCGCCGTCAATCTCTCCGGCCATTCGCTGGAGAGCGCGATCTTCGTCAGCGCGCTGATGACGCTGCTCGATGAATGTCCCGTGGAAATCAGGCCGCGCCTGATGTTCGAAGTCACGGAGTCGACGGAGATCCGCAAGCTCGAGCAGGTCAACACGGTGCTGCAGGATCTTCGCGGGCGCGGCCACAAGGTCTGCCTCGACGACTTCGGCGCCGGCGCCGCGTCGTTCTCCTACCTGCAAGCCTTCCTGGTGGACTACGTCAAGATCGACGGCGCCTATATCGGACGCCTGCTGGGCAATTTCCGCGACCGCACCATCGTCAAGGCGATGGTGCAGATGTGCCTGGAGCTCGGCATCAACACCATCGCCGAGATGATCGAGACCAAGGAGCAGGCGAGCAGCCTCGTCGGCCTCGGTGTCGGCTATGGCCAGGGCTATCTCTACGGCAAGCCGCAGCCGGAGATCGCCTCCAGCATGCCCACCGTTCGGCCGGCGACGCAGACGGTGAAGCAGCTGCGAACGCCCGTGCGCTACGCGACGTCGGGCACGCGATAGGCCTTCACGACGGCGGAATCGGGCTCGCGGCCGAGGCCGGGGCCCGATGGCAGCCGGAACTTGCCGCGCACGGGATCGATGAGATCGCCATAGAGCTTGGCTTCCAGCTTGAGATAGAAGCGCTCGACCAGGTTGGGCACCGCCTGCGCCGCCGCGAGATGGAGCGTCGCGAGGAAGCCCGGCCCGAAGTAGGGCGAGTGCGGCATCAGCGCGACGCCACTGGCCTCGGCGAGCGCCGCCACCTTGCGGAACTCGGTGATGCCGCCCACCTTGGTGACGCTCGGCTGCGCATAGGTCACGGCGCGGGCGGCGAACATCTTCTCGAACTCGTGGACGGTGCAGGCGTTCTCGCCGGCCGCGATGGGAATGCCGGTCTCGGCGCCCAGCGCCGCCAGAGCGCGGAAATTCTCCGGCGGAAAGATCGGCTCCTCCAGCCAGTAGAGATCATATTGTTTGAGGCGGAGCGCATTCTCCCGCGCCTCGACGGGTGTCCAGGGGCAATTGGTGTCCACCATGATCGGCACGCCCGGCCCCGCCGCCACGCGCGCGGCTTTCACTTCGGGCTCCTGGGTCTCGTGCAGCTTGATGTAGCGATAGCCTTCCGCCAGCGCCTCGCGGGTCTGCACCGCGACGATCTCCGGATCGTGCAGCCGGAAGAGGCTCGCATAGGCATCGATCTCCGTTCGCGCCGGACCGCCCAGCAGCTCCACCAGCGGCTTTCCCGCCCGCTTGCCGGCGAGATCCCAGAGCGCGATGTCGAATCCTGAGAGCGCGAAGATGGTGATGCCGTAGCGCCCGAAGAGATGCAGCGCCTGCTGCATCTGGTGCAGCAGGCCCGGCGATGTCGCGGGCATCACGGCCGATGGCCAGCGGCGCCACCATGTCGTCGATGGCGGCGCGGACCGCGCGCTGGCAATTGTAGCTGAAGGCCTCGCCCCAGCCGACGAGACCGTCCTCGGTCTCCACGCGCAGCAGCAGGGTCTCGAGCCCGCCCCAATGCCGACCGCCCCAGCCCTGCGGCTTGGCAGCGCCCTCGAAGGGGATCTTCAGCGGAATCGTCTCGACGCGCACGATCTTCATGGCGCCTCTCCTCCCGAGTGTCCACCTGCCGCCGCGTTACCTCCGGCGGACGATCAGCGGATGACCGACGTTAACCCGGATGCCACCACTTTCCGCCCAGCACGATGCCGCGGGATGCCAGCCGCTTGCTGCCCTTGAGAGGCTCGCCCAGCACGTCGTGATAGGTGAACTGGCCCTCCTCGACATCGAGGAGCGTGGCGTCGCCGACAGCCCCGGGCTTGAAGGTGCCGAGCTCCTTGCGGCCGATGGCGGCGGCGGGCGCCGACGTGGCGCCCTGCACCACCGTCGCGAGCGGCACGCCCAGCACCAGGAATTTCGACATCGTGTGCAGGAGGTCGAAGGCGGGCCCGTTGATGCTGACGGAATGGACGTCGCTGCTGATGACATCGGGAAGGAAGCCCGCCTCCAGCATCTTGCGCGCGGTCGCGAAGCCGAAGGAGCCACCGCCGTGGCCGATGTCGAAGATCACGCCGCGCTCGCGCGCCGCCGCGATCTCCTCGCGCACGCCGCCGCTCGGCGCCACCGGAGAGTTCGGGAACGGCCGGAAGCAGTGGGTCAGCACGTCGCCTCGACGAAGCCGCGTCACCACCTCGAGCCGGCTCGGCGGCGGAAAATCGAGATGGCACATGACCGAAAGCCCGAGGTCGTCGGCGACCTCGAGCGCCATGTCGAGGGGCGCCACGCCGGAATTTCCGCTGGCGGTCTTGCCGACCCGCACCTTGATGCCGACCACGAGATCGCGGTTCTCCTCGGCGACGCGGCGGCATTCCCTGAGATCGAGGAGCCGCAGGTCCGCGCACTCCCCAACCATGACGGGTATGCTGAAGGCATAGATGCCGGCGAAGGAGACGTTGAGATAGGGCAGGATGCGGACCGGCGACGGCTCGATGACGTGGCGGCGGAAACCGTGGAAGTTGCCGGCGCCCGGCGCTGCCGGCATCGACGAAGGTGGTGGTGCCGCTCTGGCGCGCGAGCGTCGGTCGCATCGACGCCGAGCGATGTGCCGCCCCAATAGACGTGGGTGTGGAGATCGATCAGGCCGGGGGTGACGATCAGCCCCTTGGCGTCCCGCACCTCCGCGTCGCGGGCATGGGGCGCGTCGCGGCCGACCGCCTTCACCTTGCCATCGGCGAAGACGACGTCGGCGACGCCGTCGATTTCCTGGCTGGGGTCGATGACCCGTCCACCCTTCAGCACCAGCTCCGTCATGCGCGCTCTCCGTCAGACCCTATGAAAAAGGAACCTTAGCGGGACGATCGGGGACGATGAAGGGAATAGTGCCGGTGCGCGCGCCTCAGCGGTTGAGCCCGGCAAAATCGTCGATCGCCGCTTTAGCCCTGCTGAGCAGCCGCTGCAGCGCCGTGCGCGGGTTCTTGCCGTAGTCCGTATAGAGATAGAGGCAGACCAGCCGCTTCCGGATCACGGTCACCGCCATGACCGTTGCCTGATCGAAGGTCTCGCCGCCCGCCGTCACCTTGGAGAGGAAGCCGTAGTAGAGCGAGCCCTCGGACCGGTCCAATATGCCGACCGATGCGAAGGAGCCCATGCTCAGCTGGTACTGCGCCTCGCTGATGCGCTGGTCGGCGGTCTCCTTGACCTTGACGGGATCGAAGGATTCCGTTGCGAAGCGATCGACCGTCGAGTTGTCGGCGTCCTGTCCCATCAGCGTCGTCGGCGTCATCAGCATGCCGAAGTCGTGGATGCGGGCGCCGCCCTGGGTCGCCGCGCGCAGCTGATCGCAATCGCCGAAGATCGTGTGAACCACGTTGTCGCGGTTTACCGCCTTCTGCATTTGCAGCGCCGCCTGCATGCGGTCGTCGGGATAGAAGCAGTAGCCCGCCGGCGGATCGAAGGCGAGAACGACACCGCCGACATCGATCTGAGCGTGCGTCGGGGGCGCGGTCGCGGCCGGTTCCTGTGCCGTGGCCGGCGGCTGCGGCTGCTGTTGCGGCGCCGGGCCGCCGGCGCTCCCGAGCAGCAGGAAAGCCACCATCGCGACCCCGACGATGATGGCATTCACCCACCAAGGGCGCAGCCAGAAGCACGGCGGCGCCGGACGTGCGGCGCCGCCCTCCGCTTCAGTGGCGGCCTGGGGTTGCCTTCGCAGCAGCCAACGCGTGCACGCGATCGCCAGCACGATAAGGCCGCCGATGGCCGCTCCGACGGCGGCGCCAGCAAGGCTCCGCGTCCAATCCATGTCCACAGACGGTTTTCTTTCTGCTCCTGGCAAGCCGGCTCCGGGGTCGAGCGGCGCGTGAGGCGCCGCCGACCGGCGGCTTGGCGGCGCACCCTAGCGGAAGCGGACCCAGGGCAGAAGGGACGGAAAAAGGACCTCGGAAGCCGCGGTCCGCGAGCCCCGAATCGCTGCGGATTGCGTGAAATCAACGAGTCGCTATAGTAAACACAACGTTAACTGGCGATCTCTCTGTTAACCATTTGATCGCACGAACTTTGGGGCGCCCGATGGGTGAGCGAGCAGGGCCGTCGAGAGCGGAGGTCCAGCGTGCCTTGCAGGAATTCCTGCAGCCATCCCTGTTCTGGGGACTGGGCCTGGCGCTGGCCGACCTCGCTCAGTACCTGGCCGCGATCGCCGGCGTACTGCTGCTGCCGGCGCTTTGGATGAAAATCGCGTGCTCGCTCTTCGCCGGCCTCAAGATCGCTAACCTCGCGACGCTTGGCCACGATGCGGCGCACGAGAGCCTGACGCCGAGCCGACGCCTCAACAAGATTCTCGGCATCGTCGTCTTCCTGCCCGGCCTCACCAACTGGGCGCTCTGGATCTACGAGCACCACTACCGCCATCACCCCTATACCAACGGCGAGCTCACGGACACCTTCACGCCGCTCGCCAAAGCGGAATACGATGCGCTTCCCGCCTGGCGCCGGGCGCTGAAGCGCCTGCACCGCAATTCCCTCGGGCTCGGCTTCGGTCTCTACTACATCTGCGAGCGCTGGTGGCAGGTGAAATTCTTCCCGCGCGCCGATGTTCCGGCCCGCCACCGCAAACCGGCCTGGCGGCATTTCGCGTTGCTCATCGCCTATCTCGCGGCCTTCATCGCCTTCCTCGCCGCGGCGCCGCTCTATTGCGCGACCGGCAGCATCACCGCGCTGGTCCTTGGCTTCGTCGTACCCTTCTATGTCTGGATGGAGCTGATGAGCGGATCGCTCTACTTCCAGCACACGAATGTCGCCATTCCCTGGTTCAAGGGCGAGATCGATCGGCGCGCGATGCCGCCGGAGACCTTGACGCTGCACCTCTCGTTTCCGCTTTGGTTCTCGCGCTACATGCATCACGTCTACGATCATGGGGCGCATCACGTGCAGCCGGCGATTCCCTGCTATCGCCTTTATGAAGCGCAGCAGAAGCTGAACAGCATGGTCCCGGAACAGGTCGTGAGCGAGAGATTCACCTTCCGCCTGTTCTGGGACACGTTGCGGCGCTGCAAGCTCTACGACTACGAGCGCCATCAGTGGCTGGACTTTCAGGGCCGGCCGACCGCCGCGCCGATCCTCCGGCAGAGCGACGCCGTCGCCGACCTTTCGGGCTTCGCGACCGCCGCCGAATAGTTCCGGCAACCAGCCCGGTCCGTGCGCCTTGCACCCGGCTGACAGGGCCATGGAGACGCGTGGAAATCCCACCCGCCCTTGGTAGGATATTCCGATGCCACCAACCCGCGCGGAGGCCGCAGTATGAGCTACGGAGATCGGCACGTCGTGGTGACCGGCGGTACTGGCGCGCTCGGCATCGCCGTGGTGGGTGCGCTGCTGCGGGCCGGTGCCCGGGCACACGTGTCCTACATCCATCCCGCCGAGGCGGAGCGGTTTCCGCTTCGTGACGAGGCGGGGCTGCGTCTGGTCGGGCCGATCGATCTCACCAGCGAGGCGGACATCGCACGCCTCTACGACGACGTGCCCAAGCTTTGGGCATCTATCCATCTCGCGGGCGGCTTCGCCGCCACCGGCATCGTCGAAACCGACAAGACGGCGCTGATGCAGCAGATCGACATGAATCTGGTGAGCTGCTTCCTCTGCTGCCGAGCGGCGGCGAAAGCGATGCGCGCCTCGGGCGGCGGACGGATCGTCAACGTGGCGGCGCGGCCCGCGCTGGAGCCGCGCACCGGCGCCGGTATGGGCGCTTATACCGCCAGCAAGGCCGCGGTAGCGGCGCTGACCGCGGCGCTCGGCGAGGAACTTGCCAAGGACAACATCCTGGTCAACGCCATCGCCCCCTCCATTCTCGACACGCCGGCCAATCGCCAGGCAATGCCGAAGGCGAACTACGACCTCTGGCCGAAGGTGGAAGAGGTCGCCGCCACCATCGCTTTTCTTGCCAGTCCCGAGAACGTTGTGACCCGAAGCGCCATCGTCCCCGTCTACGGGCGATCTTGAGAGCTTTGGCGCCCTGGCGCAGTCATGCCGCTCGACCTGACGCCCCTCGATGCCCTGTCGCTCGCCTGCTTCCTCGCCGGCTGGCTCGGCTATAACCTCGTCTTCGATCACCTCTTCCACCACCCTCGCGCGATCAATCAGCACCTGAAGCCGCTGCGGCGCGCGTGGATGGAGCGGATGCTGGAGCGCGACAACCGCATCAGCGACGCGGCGCTGATTGGCCACACCATTCACAGCGCTTCTTTTTTCGCCTCGACGACGATGCTGGTGATCGCCGCGCTGATCGGCGTCCTCAGTGGCGTCGATCGTGCCTATAGCGTGATCAGCAGCCTCTCCTTCGCCGCCAGGACCACCGAGACGCTGTTCGAGCTCAAATTGTTCATGCTGCTATGCGTCTTTGTCTTTGCTTTTTTCCGCTTCACCTGGGCGATCCGGCAGTACAACTACCTCTGCGTGCTGATCGGAGCAGCACCCCTCCCCCCGGTGCCAACACCTGATCGTCGTCAGATCGCCGAAGAGACCGCCGACATGCTCAGCCTTGCCGTGACCAGCTTTAACAGCGGAATGCGCGCCTATTATTTCGCGGTGGCGCTGCTGGCCTGGTTCCTCAATCCCCTGCTGCTGCTGCTATCGACAGCGGCCACCATCCTGGTTTTGCTGCGCCGACAGTTCTTTTCGCGCACGCATCGCGCGATTTCCGCGCGCGCTGATGCAATCCTCCGCGACGGTCGGGACGAGCGGCAATGACGGCTTCTTCGGATGTCGCGTCGAGCGCGACGCTCAGCCATCGCCAGGTGCTGCGCGTCCTCAGCGGGATCCTCCTGGGCATGTTCCTGGCGGCGCTCGACCAGACCATCATCGTCACCCCGCTGCCCAGCATCGCGGCGGAGCTCTCCGGGGTCGAGCATCTATCCTGGGTAGTGGCGATCTATCTTCTGACCTCCACCGTCTCGACGCCGATCTACGGCAAGCTCAGCGATCTCTACGGCCGGCGCCGGCTGCTGCAGTGGGCGATCTGCATCTTCGTCCTGGGATCGACACTCTGCGCACTCTCCCGCGACATGACGCAGCTGATCGCCGCGCGCGCCGTGCAAGGCCTGGGCGGCGGCGGCCTCATCACGCTCGCCCATGCGCTGCTTGCCGATCACGTCTCGCCGCGCGAGCGCGGCCGCTACCAGGGATATCTCAGCGGCACCTGGGCGACCGCCAGCGTCGGCGGGCCGGTGCTGGGCGGCCTCTTCGTCGACCACCTGTCCTGGCGCTGGGTGTTCTGGATCAACTTGCCGATCGGCGCGCTGGCGCTCCTGCTGTGCTGGCGCTCGCTCCGGCACCTTCCGCAGCGCTATCAGCAGCGTGCTATCGACTATCCCGGCGCATTCCTGCTCGCGGCCGGCGCGGCGGCGCTGCTGATGGTCGCCACCTGGGGCGGCTCGCAATATCCCTGGATATCGGCGCCGGTTCTCGGCCTCGCCGCAGCGGGCGTCCTGCTGCTTTGCCTGTTCCTCATCCAGGAATTGCGCGCAATCGAGCCGATGCTGCCGCCGCGCCTCTTTCGCAACGACGTCTTCCGCAGCGCCAACGGTGCCTCGGTGGTCATCTCCATGGTGATCTTCGGCACGACCATGCTGCTGCCGATCTTCCTGCAGATCGTCGCCGGCGTGAGCCCGGCACAGTCGGGCCTGCTGATGGCGCCGTTCACCGGCACGACCGTCGTCGGCGCCTTCACCACCGGCTGGACGATGCGCACCACCGGCCGCTACAAGCGGATGCCGATGATCGGGCTCTCCCTTGCGGCCCTGGCCCTGAGCCTCCTTGCCACCATGACCTCCACCACGCCGCATCTGGCGATCGGCGGCTATCTCACTATTCTCGGATACGGCATCGGCCTGTCGCTCCCCGTGATGCTGGTCTCGGTTCAGAACGCCGCCGAGCCCCGCGACATGGGGGCCGCGACCTCGGCGGTGAATTTCTTCCGCTCGCTGGGAGGCTCTTTCGGAGCGGCAACCCTGTGGTCGGTGCTGATCATCGCGCTCAATCACCAGCTCGCCAGCGGCGCCGGCGCGCATCTGACGGAGAACAGCTATGCCCTGCTGCAAGGCGGCCCCGACGCCATCGCCCGCCTCGCGCCGGACGTTCGCGCCATTATTCTGCCGGCACTCTCCAACGCTTTCCATGTGGTGTTCGCGACCGCCGCCGGCCTGACGCTGCTGAGCCTGCTGATCGCCGCCACCCTCAACGAGCGGCCGTTGCGCACCAATGCGGGACCGGCCCCAACCGCCCAACCACCGCTGCGCACGCCCGAGAACGCGTCGGCGGACTGAGTCCTAGATCATTGCGCCGCGGTCTGAGCCGCCACGTCCGTGCTGCGGCCTTCGGGCAGGACGAGGCTCACCGTCGTGCCGCGCCCGCGCGCGCTCTCGATGATGAGGCTGCCGCCATGCAGCTCCGCCAGCTGCTTCGCGATCGGCAGGCCGAGGCCGGTTCCTTCGTATTTCCGCTGTAGGCCGCTGTTGATCTGCCGAAACGGGCGTCAGCGCCAATGGAATCTCGTCGGGTGCCATGCCGATCCCCTGATCCTCGACGTCGATCCGAAAGCAGCGCTTGGCATCGAGCATGCTGCGTACGGTCACGGTCGTGCCCGCCTCGGAAAATTTCACCGCATTGGAGAGAAGGTTGAGAAGGATGCGCTTCAGCGCGGTCTCGTCGGCGGTAATGCGCGTGCCTCGCGCCCGGTTGTCGAACCTGATCTGCACCAGAGCGGTATCCGCGCGCGGCTTGACCAGGCGAATCGTGGACGCGACCACCGGTGCCGGATCGAAGGTCGTCTCGTGCAGGCGGAAGGAGTTCGCTTCGATCTTGGCGATGTCGAGAATGTCCGTGATCACCGTCAGGAGATGCCGCGCGCTGTCGCGAATGTCAGTGACGTAAGCGTCGTATTTCGGCGAGCCGATCGGCCCGAACAGGCCGGCCTGCATCACCTCGGAAAACCCGATGATCGCGTTGAGCGGCGTGCGGAGCTCATGGCTCATATTCGCCAGCAGCTCCGATTTCGCCTGGCTCGCGGTCTCCGCGGCCTCCTTGGCGCGCCGGATCTCCTCTTCGGCCTGCTTCTGGTCGGTCACATCGATGGCGGCGACCAGCGCCGCACGCCGGCCGCCGAACTCCAGCCGGTGGGCGACGATGTCGACGATCAGCACTGACCCGTCGGCCTTGCGATGGCGGCGGGTGCCGAGCCGGTCCAGCGCCGCCGCCGGATCGATCGGGAGCAGAGCCAGCGACTCCTTGTCATCCAGCGCCAGCTCGTCGCGGGCCATGGCCAGGAAACGCTCGCGGCTGTATCCGTATTGCTCCACCGCGCTCTTGTTGACTTCGACGTAGCGCTGCGCCGTCAGGTCCCACACCCACATCGGGATCGGATTGTTCTCGAACAGCAGGCGGAACGTGGTCTCGCGCTCCACCAGGGCCTCACGCAGGCGCCGCCGCTCGGTCGCGTCGCGCAGCATGGTAACGAAGCGGCCGGCGCCCGCCGCCTCGTCGCCGATCGGCACGGTACTGATATCGCCCCAGAACTCCGTGCCGTTCTGACGACGATGCAGGATCTCCGCCTCGGCGGGCTTGCCGGCGGCAAGCGCGGCGGAATAACGATCGAGCACGGCACGGTCTGGCCCCTGCCGCCACAGCACGCTGGGCGCGCGGCCGCGCAGCGCCTCGAAGGGGAAGCCGGTGATCCGGGTGAAGGCGGGATTGACGTAGACGATGCGCTGCGTGTCGGTGCCCAGGCCGAGATCGCTGTCCGCCTCGGTGATCATCACCCCGTCATTGGCATTGAGCACGACGGACTCCAGGAGCGTAATCCGCTCCTCCGCCAATCGGCGGCGGATGATGGGACGGATCTTGCCGACCAGGCTCTCGATCCGGTCGGCCGTCGTCTCGATGTTCTCCACACTGCGGGAGAACATGAAATTGATGGCGAAGCTGCGATTGTCCTGCTCGACGGGCACGCAGACGGCGGCCTTATAGCCCATGCCGACCGCCGAAGGCATGAGTGGATAATCGGCGGGATCGAGCGCCGCAAGGTCCGGCACCAGCCGCCGCTGCCCGCCGATCAGCACCTCGCCGACGATGCTGTTGGTGAGCTTGACGGATACGCCGCGGCCACGATCGATCTCCTGCGGCGTTTTCGGACCTTCGGGCCCGTAGGCTGCAATGAGCTGGCAATTGGCGCCGCGCAATCCCAGCGACCACGCGCGGGCCGTCGCGGCGCTCTCGGCCGCGCAGATGATCTTCAGCGCCGCCTCGAGTGCCAGGCGAACGTTGGGCGCTTCGGCGATGGTGCTCGTGAGCTCGTTGGCGAGCTTGAGATCGTGCTCGACAGCGGCGCGGACCGACAGCTCGTGCCGGAGCTCAAGCTCGTTCATGACCATCCGCGCCAACGTATCGAGGCGCGTGCGCTCCTCCGGATCGAGATCCCGGCGTGGTTGCCGATCGATGACGCAGAGAGTGCCGAGGCAATGCCCGTCCCGGGTCACCAGGGGCGCGCCCGCATAGAATCTGACGCAGGGCTCGCCCACCACCACCGCGCTCGTCGCAAAGCGTGGGTCGAGCCTGGCGTCGCAGACGAGATTGATGCCCTTGCCCAGGATCGTCTGGCCGCAGAAGGAGCCGGCCCGCGGCACAGCGGTCACGCCCAGTCCGACACGGGACTTGAACCAGACCCGCTCGGCATCGACGAAGGAGATCAGCGCAATCGGGGCTCGGAAAAGCGAGGCCGCAAGCTGCGCCATGCGATCGAAAGCCTCCTCGGCGGACGTGTCGAGGATGGCGTACCGCCGCAACGCGGCAAGGCGCTCCCCCTCGTCCGGAGGAAGTGGACCTGTCAAGCTGCTCCCCTGCGCTCGGCTGATAGAAGCTTCGATAGTCCGGCGATCACGGTGAATATTGAGTTAACGACCCGCCCCCGGGGCCGCGGCGGCTGGTTTCAGGTGGCCCGCCCCGGGACCCCCGCCCAATGCCCTTTGACGGGATGGCGACGCCCCCTGCTATTCTAAACGGAAGAGAGGCCGGCTAGACCGCCGGCCCGTCCCAGGGAGAGCCGCCCACGTGACGCACGACCGAGCCGATCCGTTGCCGGCTATGCCCGTCGCCCGAATTCAACAGCTTGTCCGCGCGCCCATGAACGACGCCGGAAACAGCCCGCTGCCGCCCGAGGGACCGCCGCTTCTCGAGGTCGACGGGGTCACGCTGCAATACAAGACCCGGGAGCACCTGGTCACCGCCACCTATCGCGTGGGTTTCCGCGTCTATCGGGGCGACCGCTTCGTGCTGCTGGGACCTTCCGGCTGCGGCAAGTCGACGCTCCTGAAGGGCGTCGGCGGGTTCCTGAAGCCGGTCGAAGGCAGCATCCGCCTCAACGGCAGGCCGGTGGAGCGGCCGGGCCCCGACCGGATGATGGTGTTCCAGGAGTTCGACCAGCTGCTGCCGTGGAAGACGGTGCAGCAGAACGTCATGTTTCCGCTGCTGACGCGGCGGCCGCTGCGGCACGAAGGAGGCGGCGGAGCGCGCCCGCGCCTACATCGACAAGGTGAAGCTGTCGGAGTTCCGCGATATCTATCCGCATATGCTGTCGGGCGGCATGAAGCAGCGCGTCGCCATCGCCCGCGCCATGGCGATGGAGCCGGAGATCCTGCTGATGGACGAGCCCTTCGCGGCGCTCGACGCCCTCACCCGGCGCAAGATGCAGGAGGAGCTGCTGCAGCTCTGGGAGGACACCCGCTTCACCGTGCTGTTCGTCACCCACTCGATCGAGGAGGCCATCATCGTCGGCAATCGCATCCTGGTGCTGTCGCCGCATCCGGGCCAGGTGAAGGCCGAGCTCAACTCCGAGACCCACGATCACGCCAACGCCGGCGACGCCGCCTTCCTGGCGCTGCAGCAGCGCATCCACCAGATGCTGTTCGCCGAGGCGGTCGAGGATACGAGGGTGCGCACATGAGCCTCGCCAAGCGGGATATGGTGGTGCCGCCGATCCGGCCGGAATTCGAGCGCGCGACCCTCGACGCCCGCAATATCGGCGAGATCGTGCGCCCGCTCTCCCATTGGGAGCGGATCACCAACATCACCGCCGTCCGGCGGTTCTCCATCCTGGTACTGCTGGCGCTGCTCTGGCAGGCCTATTCCGTCCCGCTCGACAACCCCCTGCTGTTCCCGACCTTCACCGATACGGTGACGGCATTCTGGTCAGGGGATCGTCAGCGGCGAGCTGCTCGCGCGCACCGCCGTCTCCATCAAGCTGCTGCTGATCGGCTATGCCGCGGGCGTGGCGATCGCCGCCGCGATGACCACCTTTGCCGTCTCGACGCGGATCGGCACCGATTTCCTGAGCACGCTGACGGCGATGTTCAACCCGCTGCCGGCGATCGCGCTGCTGCCGCTGGCCTTGCTGTGGTTCGGCCTCGGCGCGCCGAGCCTGATCTTTGTGCTCATTCACGCGGTGCTCTGGCCGGTCTCCCTCAACACCCATTCCGGCTTCCTCGGCGTCTCCGACACGTTGCGGATGGCGGGGCACAACTATGGCCTCAAAGGGATTCGCTTCGTGGTGCGGATCCTGATCCCGGCGGCATTCCCATCGATCCTGACCGGCCTCAAGATCGGCTGGGCCTTCGCCTGGCGCACGCTGATCGCCGCGGAGCTGGTATTCGGAGTGAGCTCGGGCTCGGGCGGGCTCGGCTGGTATATTTTCCAGAACCGCAACGAGCTCGAGATCGCCAACGTGTTCGCCGGCCTTTTCACGGTGATCCTGATCGGGCTGCTGGTGGAGAGCGTGGTGTTCCGCACCATCGAGGCCCGGACCGTGCGCAAGTGGGGCATGCAGCGGTGACAGATCGCCGCGCTCGCTTTTCCTGATAGCTGGGCTCGGTCAGATCGTGCCGCCCGACGCCGGCTCCATCGCGCCCGCGCGCCTGTTCCACGGCTGGGTCGTGGTATGGGCCGCCTTCGCCGTCATGTTTCTGGGTTTCGGCGGCGCCTATAGCTTCACCGTCTTTTTCAGCGCCCTGCAGGAGACATTCGACGCCTCGCGAGGACGGCTCTCCCTCGCCTTCTCCATCGCCGGCGGCCTCTGGTTCCTGCTGGGCGCGGTGAGCGGCCCGATTGCCGATCGTTTCGGCCCGCGCGGCACGGCCCTGTTCGGAATGACGGTCGCGGGGCTGGGCCTGCTCGTGGTCGCCCGCGCCTCGGCGATCTGGCAGGTCTATCTCGGCTTCGGTGTCTGCATGGGTATCGGCGTCGGCTTTTCCTACGTGCCCGCGATCGGCGCGGTGCAGCGGTGGTTCGTGCGCCGGCGCGGCTTTGCCTCCGGTGTCGCCGTCTCCGGCATCGGTGTCGGCACCCTGAGCCTGCCGCCCCTCGCGGGGATTCTGGTCGAGCAGTTCGGCTGGAGATGGGCCGCCGGCACGCTGGGCCTCCTGATCGTCGCCGGCGGCGGGATCGCCGCCTGGCTGCTGGACGACGATCCGCATCGGCGCGGCCTGGCGCCCGATGACGATCCGCTCGATGCCGCGGCGCCGCGGCCGGTGGCATCGGGCATGGCGCTCGGTGAAGCCGTGCGCACCCGCGCTTTCGCCGCGCTCTTTCTCGCGCTGATGGCGGCCTCCCTCGGCCTCTTCATTCCCTTCGTCCATCTCGTGCCCTATGCGGAGGACCATGGCGTCGCTCATGGCGCGGCGGTGCTGCTGGTGAGCGGGATCGGTGTCGGCAGCACCGCTGGGCGTTTCCTGCTGGGCGGGATCGCCGACCGGATCGGACGCCGCCTCTCCTTCGGCCTCATGTTCGTCGGCATGGGCTGCATGCTGCTGTGGTGGCTCGCCTCCGCTGACAACCTGGCAGCTCGCGATCTTCGCGCTTGTCTTCGGCACCTTCTACGGCGGCTTCGTGGCCCTGGCGCCGTCGATCGCGGTGGATTTCTTCGGCGGCAGGAGCGCCAGCGCCATCATCGGCGTCCTCTACGCCAGCGTCGCCGTCGGGACCTTCGCCGGCCCGCTGCTGGCGGGCTTCGCCTACGATCTGCTGCGGAGCTATACGCTGCCGATCCTCGCCAGCACCGTCACCATGTTCCTCGGCGCGCTGGCGGTCGGACTGATGGGGCCGCCGCCGGGCCGCTAGGCACCCCCGTGGCCCTCGCCGCAAGTTGCCGCTAAACTATCCGCCGGCTCCCAGGAGGTGGCACATGGCTGTCCAGGCGCTCAACCATTTCAACGTCCAGACCACGGATCTCGAGAAGACGCGCGATTTCTACGAGCGCGTGCTGGGCTTCAAGACCGGGCCGCGGCCCAACTTCGACTTTCCCGGCTACTGGCTCTACTGCGGCGACCTGCCGGTGGTGCATCTTTCCGGCGGCCACAAGGCCCGCACGGACGCTCCGGCGGACACCGGCAACTTCGATCACGTCGCCTTCACCGCCGGCGACTTCGAAGGCATGAAGAAGCACTTCCAGAATCTGGGCATCCCCTACCGGGAGCAGAAGGTACCGGGCGCCCGGGTCTGGCAGCTCTTCGTCACCGATCCCAACAACGTCATGATCGAGCTCAACTATCCCCCGACCTGACCGAGTTGCCGCGGCGGCGGGCCATCAGCCGCCGAAAGATCGGATACCGCGGCGCGGCGACCGCCGCGTCGAGGGTAAGGCGCCCTCGTCCGTGTACCGACGCGCTATAGTTCGCCGATGACATCCAGATCCTTCCGCGGGCAGGAATGACCGAGGCGCGGCTCAAGACGCGGATCCTGGTGCAGGCGGCATTGCGGATCTGCGATCGTCTCGCCATTCCCATGGTGATCGCGCGGCGCGGCGACGAGGAAGCGGGCACGGTCCTCATCAAGCTCAACCAGCGCGGCGGCAGGTTCACGGTCATGACCCAGGCGCGGACTCCCGAGGGCGAGCTCGGCTGGTTCAAGGGGACCGGCGCCGCGCCGGTGGACGAGCCCGCCGCCGACGCCTATATCGCCCGCCAGGTGGCACGCGACCCCGATCTCTGGGTGGTGGAGATCGAGGATCCCGAGGGGCGCCAGATCTTCGCCGGCAAAGTGCTGCCCTGAAGCTCAGGGCGTGCCGGTCGCCGCCTTCAGCTTGCCGATCCAGGCCTCGACCCGCCGCCCGTTCACGCCGAAATCCGAGCGGCCATAGCGCGAGCGGCTCAAGATGGCGAGGGTCGACCGACCCGGCCCCGCCGGGAAGAGCTCCACCGTCACGATATCGGGAAAGCGAAGCAGCGCGGAGCGCGCGATGAAGACGAGATGGCGGTGGTCACCGTCCTCGGACACCAGTTGCACCCGAGGCTCGGCCGCCGCCATCTGAAGCAGGCGCTCGCGCAACGCCGCCATCTCGACCGGAAAGACCGGGCTCACGCCATCCGGCGACTGGCTGCAGATGGCGGGCTCGCGAGGACAGAGCAGGAAGACATTGGTGCGCGCGCCGAGCGCAAGACGGGCGAAGTCGACCTGCTCGCCCGGCCGCAGTCCGTCCTCGGCGTCACGCCCCATATAGAGCCGCACGCCGAGCAGCCCGATCACGATGATTGCCGCCAGCATCAGCAACATTCGCCGCCCGCGTCGCCGCAGCATGCCACCACCGCCTCCCGTCGCTCCCCTTGCGCGCTCCAACATAGCAGCCGATCCTCCGGCGTGACCATCGACCAGCCGCAACCTCCCCGGCAACCGCCACGTCGCGCGCGGACATCGACGGCGACCGCGTTGCCGGTACCGGATGGACTCGAGGAGGGCGCGCGCGTGCTCGCGCTGCGCGACCCCGATCTCGCGCGCATCATCAGCGAGCATGGCATGCCCGGCTTTCCGCGCCGCCCGGCGGATTTCGGCACCTTGCTGCACATCATCCTGGAGCAGCAGCTCTCCATCGACATCGCGGCGCGCCTCTGGTTGCGGCTGCGGGACGAGTGCCGGCCGCTGACGCCGCGTCGATTTCTCGGGCTCGACGAGGCCACGCTCAAGCGCTGCGGCTTCACCCGCCAGAAGATCGGCTACGCCCGCGGTCTCGCCCAAGCGATCCTGGAACGGCGATTCTCCCTGGCATCGCTGTCGAAGCTCGGTGACGACGAGGCGATGACGATGCTCACCGCGCTCCGGGGATTCGGTCCCTGGAGCGCCGAGGTGTTCCTGCTGTTCGCGCTTGGCCGGCCGGATATCTGGCCGGCGGATGATCTCGGGCTGCGGATCGCGGTGCAGTGGCTGAAGGGGCTGCCGGAGCGACCGAACGGCGCCTACCTCCGGACGCTGGCCGACGCCTGGCGCCCGTGGCGGTCGGTAGCGGCTTGTTTACTTTGGCAATTCTACCTGAAGCGATTGAACCGGACGCCGCCGGCACTACCTCGGCGGTAGATATTTACCGAACCTTAAAGCGCTTCCCGCATCCTGCGGTCCGTACACCGCAGCAGCGCCGAGTCGTCCCGATGAGCGTCACCGTCGAGAGCAAGCCCGAGACCCACGGCGTGATCGCCAAGCTCGGCAGTTACGACCTGCCGATCGAGCTCGACCGGCTGCACCTCTTCGGCAATGGCGAAAAGGGGGCGATCAGTTTCTGCTTTGCCTTCCGGGACGTGCCGTTTTCCTGCACGGCCGAGCGCCAGGACGGGCGTCCCATACTGGCTCTGGTCGGCGATTTCGGCGCGCTCCCCTACAGCGTGGAAAGCGTCGAGCGCCGCCGCTCGGTGCAGACGGTGCTGGCGGCGGCACAACGTCGATCCGGCCTCGACTGGAAGGTGACGCGGACGCAGACGATCGCCGTTCAGGGCGGCATCACGCTCGACCTGCCGCTCACCCCGAAGGCGCTGGTGGTCGGCACGGTGACGCTGCTGCTGCGCGCGCGTCCCTACATCGAGCTGCTGGTCGAGACCCTCTCGGGCCGTCCTGCCGCCGCTCAGCCCGGCGGCAGCGTCACGACCTGACCGGGGTAGATCAGGTTCGGATCCGTGATGTCGCTCTTGTTCGCCTGATAGATCTCGGTGAAGAGCGGCCCCTGGCCGAGAGCGCGGCGCGCGATGCGCCAGAGACTGTCCCCGGTCTGCACCACCAGGAACTGATTGTTGGCGAGGTCCGCCGGCACTTCCGCGCGGCGGAACTGCAGCACCACCCGCGCCGTCACCTTGCCGTCCTGACCGACGAGGTCGGCACGCAGCGTGTAGTGACCTGCCGGCACCGCGTCGGCGGGCTTCACGTTCCAATCCCCCTTCGGATCGGCGTGCGTATCGCCCTCCGGCTTGTTGTCGAGATAGAGCAGGACGCGGCCCGAGGCGGGCGCGCGCCCGCTGACGCTGAGGTGCCCGGCGCCGTCGTACTGGATCGTGTCGACGTAGATGGTCCGGCCGGGAGTGGCCGCGTTCCCCGGAACCTGCAGCGCCTTCGCCGGTCCCTCGCCCTGCCGCGGGAGCAGGACCGCGAGCGATTGCGATGAACCGCCCTGGCTCGGCTCCCCCGCCAGATTCTTGTTGGGCTCGGGCACGGCGACCACCACCACGCCGTCGGACTTCCGCACCGTTCCGTCCTGCGGCGTCTTCGCGCTGAGACCCAGCTCGTGATTGCCGGGCGTCAACGGCTTGTCCGGCGTCAACACCCACTCGCCACGAGGATCGGCGGTGACGGTGGCGAAGGGCTTGTCGCCATCGAGCACGGTCACCTCGGCGCCGGGATCGGCGCGACCGGCCATTACCGTTTCGCCATTGGGACTGACCCGCACCACGTCGAAGCTCGGCGTCACCGGCGCGGGCGGCGGTCGCGGTGGCGGCTGAACCGGAGCCGGCGGCGGTGCCGCGGCCTGCTTTGGCGGCGGCGGCGCCGCGACAGGGGCCGGTGGAGTTCTGGCTCGCCTGCCACTCATAGGCAGCGATCACGCCGATGGCGGCCGACCGCAACCGCGGCGACTATGCCAAGGACCGCACCTCGATTCATCGTGCCTCGCAGGGTTGCAGCGGCTCCGGGCTTGTTACACCGGTTCGCCGGGGTGCGCAACGGCGGCGGGTCCGGCGTGGAGTCCATGGGAAATCAGCGTGCGACTGGGCTAATATCACGCGGACTTCTTCATTCCTCCCGTGGTGGCCCGTCATGGCGCGCGTCGAGCGAGTTTGTGTCTACTGCGGTGCCGCGGATCGAGTCGCGGAGCCTTATCGCCAGGCGGCGCGGCAGACCGGCGCACTGCTGGCGAAAGCCGGCATCGAGCTCGTCTTCGGCGGCGGCCGCGTCGGGCTGATGGGACTGGTGGCGGATGCCGCGCTTGCCGCCGGCGGCCGCGTCACCGGCATCATTCCCGGCTTCCTGCACGGCCGCGAGCTCGGCCATACCGGGGTGAGCGAGCTGATCGTCGTGGGCTCCATGCACGAGCGCAAGCAGCGCATGTTCGAGCGCTCCGACGCCTTTGCGGTGCTGCCCGGCGGCCTCGGCACTCTCGACGAGACACTGGAATGCATCACCTGGAAGCAGCTCAACCTGCACGACCGGCCGATCGTGATCCTCGACATCGACGGCTATTGGCGGCCGCTGACCGCGCTCATCGAGCAGGCGATCGGCGCCGGCTTCGCCGGCGGGCGGACGCGGACGCTCTTCGAGGTCGTGGACGGGCCCGAGGCGCTGATGGCCGCGCTGGCGGCGGCGCCCGAGCCTCGGCTGCCGCCGGCGCCGGAGCGGGTATGAGCCACCGGCCCGGGGCGGCCAAACCGCGCTTCCGCTACCGGCTTGCGCGGGGGTTGCCGCGTGATATTGTCCCGTCGCCGCCGGCCCTGCCGCGGTCATATTTCCCGCTGCGTTAAGGATCACCCCGCATGAAGAAGATCAAGGTCGCGACCCCCGTGGTCGAGCTCGACGGCGACGAGATGACGCGCATCATCTGGGCGTTCATCAAGGAGAAGCTGATCCTTCCCTACCTCGACATCGACCTGAAGTACTACGACCTCGGCATCGAGAAGCGCGACGAGACCGACGACCAGATCACCGTCGATGCCGCCAACGCCATCAAGAAGTACGGCGTCGGCGTCAAGTGCGCGACCATCACGCCGGACGAGGCGCGGGTGAAGGAATTCAACCTCAAGAAGATGTATCGCTCGCCCAACGGCACCATCCGCAACATCCTCGGCGGCACCATCTTCCGCGAGCCCATCGTGTGCAAGAACGTGCCGCGCCTGGTGCCGAGCTGGACCGCGCCGATCGTGATCGGCCGCCACGCCTACGGCGACCAGTACCGCGCCACCGACTTCAAGGTGCCCGGCCCCGGCAAGCTCACCATGACCTTCACGCCCAAGGACGGCGGCAAGCCGGTCGTCTACGACGTCTTCGACTTCCCCGAGTCCGGCATCGCCATGGGCATGTACAACCTCGACGAGTCCATCATCGGCTTCGCCCGCGCCTCGTTCAATTACGGGCTGCAGCGGGGCTGGCCGGTCTATCTCTCCACCAAGAACACCATCCTCAAGGTCTATGACGGCCGCTTCAAGGACCTGTTCCAGGAGATCTTCGACAAGGAGTTCGCGGCGAAGTTCAAGGCCAAGAACATCGTCTACGAGCACCGCCTCATCGACGACATGGTGGCGAGCGCGCTCAAGTGGAACGGCAACTTCGTCTGGGCCTGCAAGAACTACGACGGCGACGTGCAGTCGGACGTGGTGGCCCAGGGCTTCGGCTCGCTGGGATTGATGACCTCGGTGCTGACGACGCCGGACGGCAGGACCGTCGAGGCGGAGGCGGCGCACGGCACCGTGACCCGCCACTACCGCATGCACCAGCAGGGCAAGGAGACCTCGACCAATCCGATCGCCTCGATCTTCGCCTGGACGCGCGGCCTCTGGTACCGCGGCGAGTTCGACAAGACGCCCGACGTCAAGCGCTTCGCCGAGACGCTGGAGAAGGTCTGCATCGATGCGGTGCAGTCCGGCAAGATGACCAAGGATCTGGCGATCCTCATCAGCCCGCACCAGGCCTCGCAGACGACGCGGCAGTTCCTCGACACTCTCGACGAGGGCCTGAAGCAGGCGATGGCATGACGTGAGCGGCGAGCGCGGCGCAACGGGATCGCGCGCGCTCGCCGACATCAGGCGCTCCTACCTCACCTCGCCGCTCAATCACGCCTTCCTCGCCCACGCCTTCAAGGCGGCGTTCAAGCAGCATCACCAGGAGGATCTGCCGGTCCTCCGCCGCGTCATTCCCCGCGACGGCGTCGTCCTCGACGTCGGCGCTCATGCCGGGCAGTACACGAAGCTCTTCGCCGGCATCGCCAGCGACGGCTTCGTGCTGGCGGTCGAGCCGGGCAGCTACGCCCGCACCATTCTCCGCGTCGCCCTCGCCTTCAACCGCATCCGCAACGTCGCGGTGCTGCCGATGGCGCTCGGCGAGCGCGCCGGCGTCATGACCCTCACCATGCCACTCAAGCGCTCCGGCAGCTTCGGCTTCGGCCTCTCGCACCTGGGCGCGCACGCGCGGCCCGGCGAGGTGAAGACCGAGGTGGTCGCGGTCGCGACCTTGGACGAGGTGGCAGCCTCTCTCGATCTCCCTCGCCTCGACTTCATCAAGGCCGACATCGAGGGCTGGGAGTGCCATCTGCTGCGCGGCGCGCGCCGCACCCTCGAGCGCCTCAAGCCCGCGCTCTTTCTCGAGATGAACGCGGCGCAGCTCGAGCGCGCCGGCGACAGCCTCGAGATCGCCTGGGCGCTGCTCACGGGGCTGGGATATCGCCCGTATTCCGCGTCGGCGAGCGGCGAGTTCTCACCGATCGCTGCGGCTGTCGAGGGCAACGTCTGGTGGCTGCCTCCGGGCCGCGCTCCGATCGAGGACTAAGCCGCCGCCTTCGCCGCTACCGCGCGCTCGACCGCCGCCACCGCGGCATCCGCAGCACCCGCATCGGGACCGCCGGCCTGGGCCATATCCGGTCGGCCGCCGCCGCCCTTGCCGCCGAGCGCCTCGGCGCCGGCGCGGACGAAATCGACGGCGTTGAAGCGCTGCAAGAGGTCGTCGGTGACGGCGACCACGATCGAGGCCTTGCCGTCGGCGCGGGCGACCACGGCGACGACGCCGGAGCCCACGCTCTTCTTCATGTCGTCGGCGAGGCTCTTCAGCTCCTTCGCCGGCACGTCGTCGAGGACGCGGCCGATGAACTTGACACCGCCCAGATCCTTCGCCGCCTGCGGTGCGGCACCGCCGCTTCCGCTCGCGAGCTTCCGGCGGAGCTCGCTCATCTCGCGCTCGAGCCGCTTCCTCTCCTCGAGGAGGCCGGCGACGCGCGCGGGCAATTCCTGCGGTGTCGTCTTGAGCTCGCCCGCGACCTGGCGCAGGAGCCCTTCCTCCTCGGCGAGATGCGCCTCGGCGGCGGCACCGGTCATCACCTCGACGCGCCGCACGCCCGCCGCCACCGCGCTCTCGGAGACGATCTTGAAGATGCCGATGTCGCCGGTGCGGCGCACATGGGTCCCGCCGCAGAGCTCGACGGAGAAATGCTTGTGGTCGCCGGTGTCACTCGCCTCGTCGCCCATGGCGACGACGCGCACCTCGTCGCCGTATTTCTCGCCGAAGAGCGCGAGGGCGCCCGCCGCCACCGCCTTCTCCGGCGTCATCAGCCGCGTCGTCACCTCGGCATTCTCGCGGATGCGCGCGTTGACCTCGCCCTCGATGGCGTGGATATCGTCGTCCGTCATCGGACGCGGATGGCTGAAGTCGAAGCGCATGCGCTCGGGCGCCACCAGCGAGCCCTTCTGCGTCACATGGGCGCCGAGCCGCCGGCGCAGCGCCTGATGCAGGAGATGCGTCACGGAGTGATTGGCGCGGAGCTTGCGCCGCCGCTCGCCGTCGATGCGGAGCTCCACCGCGTCGCCGACCGCCAGCGCGCCGTGGGTCAGCGTCCCCACATGCACATGCAGCTCGCCGGCCTTCTTGAGGGTGTCGGCGACCTGGAACTCGGCGCCGGTCGAGGTGAAGATCGCGCCGCTGTCGCCCATCTGGCCGCCGGACTCGCCGTAGAACGGTGTCTGGTTCACCAGGAGCTGCGCCTTGGTGCCGGCCTCGATGCGATCCACGGTCTTTCCGTCCACGACAAGCGCCACGACACGGCCCTCGGCGACATCGGTCTCGTAGCCCAGGAACTCGGTGGCGCCGAGCTTGTCGTCGAGCTCGAACCAGAGCTTCTCGGTGGCGGAATTGCCGGAGCCGATCCAGGACGCGCGCGAGCGCTCTTTCGCCGCTTCCATCTCGCGATTGAAGCCAGCGTCGTCGACGCGCATGTGGCGCGAGCGCAGGATGTCCTGAGTGAGGTCCAGCGGGAAGCCATAGGTGTCGTAGAGCTGGAAGGCGACGGTGCCGGAGAGCGTCTTGCGGTCCTCCTGCAGTCCCTTCCCTTGCAGCGCCTCGTCGAGGAGCTGCAGTCCGCGGCCGAGCGTCTGGCGGAAGGTGGTCTCCTCCAGGCGGAGCGTCTCGGTGATGAGCGGCTCCGCGCGCACCAGCTCCGGATAATGCGCGCCCATCTGGCGGATGAGCGCCGGCACCAGCTTCCACATCAGCGGCTCGCTGGCGCCGAGGATGTGGGCGTGGCGCATGGCGCGGCGCATGATCCGGCGCAGCACGTAGCCGCGGCCATCCTTCGCCGGCAGCACGCCGTCGGCGATCAGGAACGAGGAGGCGCGCAGGTGATCGGCGATGACGCGATGGGAGACCGCATGGGGTCCGTCGGGCGCCACGCCGCGAGGCCTCGGCGGAGGCCAGGATCAGCGCCCGCATCAGGTCGATGTCGTAGTTGTCGTGCTTCCCCTGCAGCACCGCGGCGATGCGCTCGAGGCCCATGCCGGTGTCGATGGAGGGACGCGGCAGGTTAACGCGCTTCTCCTTCGTCACCTGCTCGTACTGCATGAAGACGAGGTTCCAGATCTCGATGAAGCGGTCGCCGTCGGCGTCGGGGCTGCCGGGCGGGCCGCCAGGGATCTCGGGCGCCGTGGTCGTAGAAGATCTCCGAGCAGGGACCGCAGGGGCCGGTGTCCCCCATCGCCCAGAAATTATCCGAGGTCGGGATGCGGATGATCCTGCTGTCGGGCAGGCCCGCGATCTTGCGCCAGTGCCCCGCCGCCTCCTCGTCCTCGGAATAGACGGTGACCAGGAGCTTGTCCTTGGCGAGGCCGAATTCCTTGGTCACCAGGTTCCAGGCGAGCTCGATGGCGACGTCCTTGAAGTAGTCGCCGAAGGAGAAGTTGCCGAGCATCTCGAAGAAGGTGTGGTGGCGCGCGGTATATCCCACGTTCTCGAGGTCGTTGTGCTTGCCGCCGGCGCGCACGCATTTCTGCGAGGTGGTGGCGCGCGAGTAGGGCCGCTTCTCCGCCCCGGTGAAGACGTTCTTGAACTGCACCATCCCCGCGTTGGTGAACAGCAGGGTGGGATCGTTGCGCGGCACCAGGGGGCTGGACGCCACCGCCTCGTGCCCGTTGCGGGCGAAATACGCCAGGAAAGCCGCGCGGATGTCGTTGGTGCTCTGCATATCGGGAATCTGGGCCTTAGGCGGGCGCAAACCAAGAGGTGCCGCCAACCCCGCGGCGCCGGCGGACGGCCGGTTGTAGCCGGGGGTGGCGGGGCTGTCCAGCCGGGGGCACCCGCCCCCTTGCATCCCGCGGCCGGGCGCGCTCTGATGTCCGAAATGGCTTGGGGTGCCGTCCCTTGGGGCGGCTGAGATCAGACCCATTGAACCTGCCTGGGTAATGCCAGCGAAGGGAGCCGATGCGAAGCGAAGCCGTCACCTCCATTGGAAGCCGTCCCCAGGTCGCCATCATCGGCGGCGGCGTGATGGGGCTGGGCATCGGCTGGCGGCTGGCATCGGCGGGCTGCGCCGTTGACGTCTTCGAGCGCGGCACCGCCGGGCATGGCGCCAGCTGGGCCGCCGCCGGCATGCTGGCGGCGGGGGTCGAGGCGGAGCCTGGCGAGATCCCTCTCCTCGCCCTCAATCGCACCAGCCTCCGGCGCTGGCCGGACTTCGCCGGCGAGCTGCAAGCGGCCTCCGGCATCGATGTCGAGCTGCGCACGGAGGGCACGCTGGCGCTGGCGCTCAGCGGCGACGATCTCCGCCAGCTCCGCTTCACCTACGAGTTCCAGCGCAGCCTCGGCATTGCGCTCGAATGGCTGACCGCCGCCGAGGCGCGCCGGCGCGAGCCGCATCTGGCGCCGGGGCTCACCGCCGCGGTACTGAGCGCCGGCGACTATCAGGTGAACAACCGCCGGCTCGGCGAGGCGCTGGCGGTGGCGCTCCGCAACGCCGGCGGCCGACTGCACGAGAATGCGAGCGTGCTGTCGGTCGAGACCGCGGGCGGCCGCGTCAGCGGCGTGCGCCTCGCCGATCGCGGGCATGCCGCGGACGTGGTGGTGCTGGCGGCTGGCGCCTGGTCGCGGGAGATCGCGGGCATTCCGCCGGAAGCGCTGCCGCCGGTCAGGCCGGTGAAGGGCCAATTGCTGGCGCTCAGGATGGAGAAGGCGGCGCCCCTCGTCCGCCACGTGATCTGGGCGCCCGGCGTCTATCTGGTGCCGCGCAGCAACGGCCGCCTCATCCTCGGCGCCACGGTGGAGGAGCGGGGATTCGACGAGACCCTGACCGCCGGCGCCACCCTCACCCTGCTGGAGGCAGCATGGCGCGCGCTCCCCGCCATCGACGAGCTCGCGATCGACGAGATGTGGGCGGGCTTCCGGCCGGGCTCGCCGGACGACGCGCCGATCCTCGGGCCTTGCGCCGTCGAGGGTCTGGTGCTGGCGACCGGGCATCATCGCAACGGCATCCTGCTGACGCCGGTGACCGCCGACGAGGTCAGCCGCTGCATCCTCGACGGCAAGGCGAGCGCCACGATCGCGCCGTTCTCGATCGCGCGTTTCAGCGAGCATATGAGGCAACCCGATGATCACCGTGCGGCTCAACGGTAGCGAGCAGGATGTGGCGGCGGCGACGGTCGCCGATCTCGTGGCGGAGCTCCGGATTGCCGGCGCGCCCCGCGGTGTCGCGGTCGCGGTCAACGGCGCGGTGGTGCCGCGGGCGAGCTGGAACCAGCGCGGTCTCGCCGCGGGCGACGACATCGAGGTGGTGCGCGCGACGCAGGGAGGCTGAGGCATGCTTGAGGTGAAACATCAGACCGAGGGCGATGCCCTGGTGATCGCCGGGCGCGCGCTCGCCTCGCGGCTGCTGATGGGGAGCGCCGGATATCCCAATCAGCAGGCGCTGCTGGACGCGATCGACGCCGGCCAGCCGGGCATGGTCACGGTCTCGATGCGGCGCTTGAGCCGCGACGCTTATGTTGGCAGCCTGATGGAGGTGCTGGGGCCGCGCGTCCCACTGCTGCCGAACACCGCCGGCTGCGCCACGGTCAGGGACGCGGTGCTGACGGCGGAGCTGGCGCGCGAGGCGCTGGAGACCGACTGGATCAAGCTCGAGCTGATCGGCGATTTCGACACGCTCTATCCCGACGGGCCGCTCCTCCTGGAGGCGACGGCGGAGCTGGTGGCGAAGGGCTTCACCGTGCTGCCCTACTGCACCGACGATCCCCTGCTCTGCCGGCGGCTTGCGGACAGCGGCGCCGCCGCGGTCATGCCGCTGGGCTCGCCGATCGGCTCCGGCCAGGGCATCCTCAACCCCTACAACATCGAGATGATCTGCGTCCGGAGCCCGGTGCCGGTCATCCTCGACGCCGGCATCGGCACCGCCTCCGACGCGGTGCTGGCGCTCGAGCTCGGCTGCGCCGCCGTCCTCGCCAACACCGCCATCGCCAAGGCGCGCGACCCCGTTCGCATGGCGCGGGCGATGCGGGCGGGAGTGGCCGCCGGCCGCGACGCCTTCCTCGCCGGCCGCATCCCCAAACGCCGCCACGCCGAAGCCTCGAGCCCCAGGCTGGGGCTGGTGGGGTCCTAGGGGCGGCATCCCCTCACCCTCCCGGAAATTGGGTTCGTTTCGCAGAAAGCATCGTCGTCTCCGATCGGGCACGCCACAGGCAACCCGGAGATTCACCATGGGGACACGGAGATTGATTCTCGACCCGTCATGGCCGGGCTTGTCCCGGCCATCCACGTCTTTCGTCGTGCGCAGGGAGCGCGTGGATGCCCGGCACAAGGCCACGGCTGTCCGGTTGAGCGATCGCGCGTGCGCCGCAGATCATTGCGGCGATTGGATTTGCATGGGTTTGCGGAAACCGAGGACACGGCAGTTCGAAATCAGGGATCGAAGTATCGAGCGCCGGTCGCCATCGGAAAGTGCGTGGCAGAATCATCTCGCGTCCTTCGAGACGCAGCCCTGCGGGCTGCTCCTCAGGAAGAGGTAAATAGGTGATGGCACAAGGAAAACCGCCTCATCCTGAGGAGGCCGCGCAAGCGGCCGTCTCGAAGGACGCACTGCAGCCGATCCAGCGCCCTCGCGAATACTTCCCGTTACCTCGCTATCCGATCTCCGAACCGGACAGCCATGGCACAAGGCCGGGCATGACGGTTGAGGGAGGTGGAAACAATACCTCACGCCCTCTTCTCCGTTCTCCGTGCGCTCCGTGTCTCCGTGGTGAAATTCCTTTCTTCATCCTCGCGCCTTCCGCGAAATTGGGTTCGTTTCGCAGATATTCATGTTCGCGCGCACGCGACGCCCCAAAAGAAAACGGCGCCGGGTTGCCCCGGCGCCGCTTCCTTCCTGCAACCTCCTCGGAGGCTACTCTGCGTCCTCGCTGGCGCCGCCTTCCGCGGGCGAGGCCACCAGCATGGCGTCGGCGACGAGGCCGGCGTTGGAGCGGATCGCCTTCTCGATGGCGTCGGCGACGTCGGGGTTTTCCTTGAGGAAGGTCTTGGCGTTCTCCCGGCCCTGGCCGATGCGCTCGCCGTCGTAGGAGAACCAGGCGCCGCTCTTCTCGACGATGTTCGGCCTCGACGCCGAGGTCGATGATCTCGCCGCGCTTGGAGATGCCCTCGCCGTACATGATGTCGAACTCGACCTCGCGGAACGGCGGCGCCATCTTGTTCTTCACCACCTTCACCCGGGTCCGGTTGCCGATCACCTCCTCGCCTTCCTTGATGGCGCCGATGCGGCGGATGTCGAGCCGGACCGAGGCGTAGAACTTGAGCGCGTTGCCGCCGGTGGTGGTCTCGGGGTTGCCGAACATGACGCCGATCTTCATGCGGATCTGGTTGATGAAGATGACGCATGCAGCTGGACTTGCGAGATCGCGCCGGTGAGCTTGCGGAGCGCCTGGCTCATGAGGCGGGCCTGGAGGCCCATGTGGCTGTCGCCCATCTCGCCCTCGATCTCGGCCCGGGGCACGAGCGCCGCCACGGAGTCGACGACGATGACGTCGATGGCGCCGGAGCGCACCAGCATTTCGGCGATCTCGAGCGCCTGCTCGCCGGTGTCGGGCTGGGAGATCAGGAGGTCGTCGGTGTTCACGCCGAGCTTGCGGGCGTAGGCCGCGATCGAGCGCGTGCTCGGCGTCGATGAAGGCGCAGATGCCGCCGCCCTTCTGCGCCTCGGCGATGACGTGCAGCGCGAGCGTGGTCTTGCCGGAGCTCTCGGGCCCGTAGATCTCGACGATGCGGCCGCGCGGCAAGCCGCCGATGCCGAGCGCGATGTCGAGGCCGAGGGAGCCGGTGGAGACCACCTCCGCCTCCCCCGCCGCCGCCTCGCGCGCGCCGAGGCGCATGATGGAGCCCTTGCCGAATGCGCGCTCGATCTGGCCCAGCGCGGCGTCCAGCGCCTTCTGCTTGTCCATGTTGTCTTTTTCCACCACCCGCAACTGCGTCTGCGCCTGCGACGACATCCTCGTCCCTCCTCTTATTTCACATCGGTCCCGAGCGACGCAACGCACCCTTCGACAACCCAGGGCGGCGCCGCCTCGGCGCCCGGGCCAGCGCGCCCGGACCCCTGTCCTCGCCGACCCGGATGAGATCGTACCTCGTTTGTTCTTACGCGCAAGTTCTTTCTTTGTTCGCGCCGCAGATTGCACGTAACTATCTGCACAGAAAAGATATTTCGCGATGCCGAGGCACTTTACATGCCGCCAGGCAACCGCATCGTCCAAAGCCGGCAGCGTCCGACGCGGGCAATACCCGCAGGCGCTCAAGCTATCTGTGGACAGACCGGCGCGCCGCGGCACACTGCGGCGGACAACGCTTCAGGAGTGACTCGCATGGAAATCCCGGCCCTCCCCTTCACCGTGACGGACTGGTCCGCCATTCCCCCGACCCTCCATCCCGGCGAGACCGGCCAGGCGATCTGGCGCACCTTCGCGATCGGCGATCTCCGGGTGCGCCTGGTCGAATACACGGCGGGATATCTGGCGGATCACTGGTGCGATCGCGGGCACGTGCTTTATGTGCTGGAGGGCGAGCTCGATACGGAGCTGCGCGACGGGCGCACATTCAAGCTGCGGCCCGGCACCAGCTATCAGGTCTCCAACCACGGCGACGCCGCGCATCGCTCCTCGACCCGCACCGGCGCCAAGCTCTTCATCGTCGACTAGGTCAGAGAGTCACCAGACCCGCGGCACCAGCCGATACCGCACCTTCCTCTGATAGTCCGCATAGCCCGGCAGATTTCCGGCGAGGAATTTCTCCTCGTCGAAGAGACGCCAGATCAGCGCGGGCAGCATCGGGATCAGGACCAGCGCTCCCCACCAGGACCCGAGCGCGATGGGGATGGCGAACAGCAGGACAAGGCCGCCCGTGTACATCGGGTGCCGTATCAGCGCGTAAGGACCGGTCGAGATGACCTTCTGGTCGGGCGCCAGCTCGATGGTGGCGGAGGCGAAGCTGTTCTCCTTGAAGACGAAGAAGACGGCGAGCCAGCCGAGCAGCATGAGCGCGTCGCCGGCGAGCGCCATCGCCGGCGGCATCTCCGACCACCCGAAGCGGTGATCGAATGCCGAGACGATGGGGATGGCGATGAATTCCAGCGAGGTCACCCACATGATGATCTTCTGCGTCGGCGCCTTCTCGGCGGTCGGTCCCCCGCTCATCCGGCGCCGCAGGAGCTGCGGGTCGTATCTCATCAGGTAGAGCGTGATCGCGACGGAGGCCGCGAAATAGACCGCGAGGAACGTCCAGGCCTGCCAGTAGTCGAGGGTGCCCGCGGTCAGGAACAGCAGCGCCGCCATGACAACGATCAGCGCGATCAGCCCGGCGAACGCTTTGATATGCAGGACGCTCATCTCGTAGTAGTAACACGCGGGCTCATCACCGGGAAAAAGGCGCCGCCATGGCATCCGTCACCTACACCATAGAAGGCAAGCAAGCGGAGTGCCCGCATTGCGGCCACCAGCGCTTCAACGGCCCGGCCAAAGTCGCTCCCGGCGACCGCGTCGTCTGCGCCAGCTGCCGGCAGGTCTGCATCGTCGATCACGGCGTCCCCACCGGCCTGCGCGCGGTCGGACCGAAGAAGTCGCTGCCGCAGGAGCCCAACCTGCGTCGCCGGGAAGGGACGAGCTAAGCGGCGCTTCGGATTGTCGAGCGTGTGTCCTTCGACGCGCTCGATCGAGGCGCAAAGCAGAATGCGACATCGATGCGACAAAATTGAGCGCCGCGGAGGAGACCGTCGGTCCCCGGCGAGGCCCGCGGCTGAGGGCAAACAATCAACGATCGCGCGGGGATAGACGGGCCCTGGAGCGCCAACAATCCCCTTGAGAGGAATGAATCTTTTTTCGTACAACCCGGAAGTCCATGGCTCCCTGCTGACCGTCGCGCGTTGACCTGTTAGTCTCCGGTGCTCCCGCGAGAACCCATCGGGCTCATGGTTAAGTCCGGGGTGTTTATGGAGGGACGCGCTTCGCGTCGAACGAGCCGCGCCCCCTCCCGTGTTTGGACGGCACATTCGGTGTACGGCACATAAGGAGCGATTGTCTCGATGCCTGTCAGATCCGGCCAAGTCAGATCCGATCAATCCGGCACCGGCGCGCCGCGCACGCCGCCGACGATCACGCCGACCACGGGGCTGGGCGCCGCGCTGGCGATGCTGCCGCCGCCGTGGACCGTGTTCCGGCAAGGCGGGCTGTCGCCGTTCGACTTCACCGGCGGCGAGATCTACGGCGGACTTTATATCGCGCTGCATCCGGAGCGCGGCGTGGCGCTGGTGGACCTGGCGCCGGCGCAGCCGGCAAGAGCGCTGCCGCGGCTGCGCACGCTGCTGCGCGAGGCCGGCCTCGCGGAATTCTCCATCGAGCCCGCGCCGGTCATCGCCGTCGTGCTGACCCGCGACGAGCTGCGCAGCGCGGCGCTGCGCCTCGGCAAGGCTTTCGAGGCGGCGCCGCTGATCAAGAACCGCACCTGGGCCAAGGTGGCGGCCGCCGCGCTGATCGCGCGCTTCCCCGATCTCATGCAGGTGCAGCGCGGCGGAGACGCATCGACGGCGCCGGAAACCGAAGCCGAAACCGAAGCCGAAGCGCCGCCGCCAGGCGAGACCGCGGCGCCGATCCCGATCCCGATGCCGCCCGCCGCCGCGGCGCCAGCGCCGCCCGCGCCACCCGCTCCACCGCAGCCGGCGGCATCGCAGCCGGCACAGCCGCAGCAGAGATCGCCGCAGGTCCGCGAGCCGCAGCGCCGGGAACCGCAACCCCGGGAGCCACAGCCTCGGGAAGCACGGCCAGAGACGGCGCGGACCGCGGCCGCGCCCATACGCCTGACCGCCGATGAGCCGATAACCGCCCGCGATCCGGCGCCGCGCGCCTATTCGCAAGCGCCGGTCCGTCCCGCGCTCGACGAGCACGATCCCGATCCGCCGTCGGCGGCCTGGTACCGCGGCAGCAGGCGCCTCATCCAGGGCGTTGTCGCCGTCGGCGGGCTGGCGGCGGCCGCCGTCGTTCTGCTGCTGCTGCGCCACGCCGGCGTGGCGATCCCCGATTCCGGAGCGCCGCCGGCCTCCAACGTCAGCGTGCAGATCGCGCCCACATCGCCGCCCGCCCCCGCGGCGACGGCCGCCGCGCCGCCGAGCGCGCCGGCACCGCCGGCCGCCCCGCCGGCGACGCCGGCGCCGGAGCAGGCCGCGACGACCCCGCCGCCGGCCAGCGTTGCGCCGCCCAGCGCCGTGCCGCCACCCGCGGTGCCGCCTCCGGCGCAACCGGACAATTCCCTCGCCGCGCAGCCGGCGCCGGCGCCCGCCGTATCGGCGACGCCGCCCTCGGATACCGCCGCGCCGTCGAGCGCCGCGGTCGCGCCGAGCCCGCCCACCGCGCCGCCACCAGCCAGCACGCCGGCGCCGCCGCAGACCGCGAACATCGCGCCGCCCGCCGCGGCACCGGCGAAACCCGCTGCTGAGCCGCCGAGTCCACCGCTGGTGACAGCGCCGGTCGCGAAGGCCAAGGCACCGAAAGCGGCGACGCCGCCCGCGGATGCCTCACTGACGGCGAAGCCCGCGGCGAAGAAGGCGCCGCCCGCCGAGACACCGGCGGTTGCCACCCGCGAGGATCGCGCGCGCCGGCGTGCCGCCGAGCAGCCGGTGATCCCTCCCGAGGACACGGTGACGATCGACGGGATGACTTATGTGAAGGGCCGCGAGCCGCACCTGCTCGGCAGCGCTCCCGCGACCACGCCACCGGACGCCGGCGCAAGCCCGCCGCCGGCAGCCCCGCCGCCCGCCGCCGATCAAACCCCGGGCAGCATCACCCTGGCACCCTCGTCCATGCCGCCGGCGCAAGGCATGCCGCCCTAAGATCGGGCCGGCATCGGTTGCGCGTTATTCCCGCGCTGGCCGCAGGCGGCGCGTAAGCGCCGGCTGAGCGACGCGCGCCGCCTCGGCGGTCATCCCCACGCTGATCCCCAAACCTGTCCGCACCTGTCGGCGCCTCCGAGCGCGGCACGCCCCTATCGAAACGGAAGCACCTCGCCATGAATGAAACGCTGAACAAAGTTCCCACGGTCACGCTCGCTTTCTGGATCATCAAGATCGCCGCGACGACGCTCGGCGAGACCGGCGGCGATACCGTCACCATGACGCTGAACTGGGGCTATCTGGCGGGGACGGCGCTCTTTCTCGCGCTGCTGGTCGTGCTGGTCGGATGGCAGATCGCCGCCAGGAAGTTTCATCCCTTCCTCTACTGGGCGACGATCGTGGCCTCCACCACCTTCGGCACGACGATGGCGGATTTCGCCGACCGCTCGCTCGGCATCGGCTATACCGGCGGCGCGTCGATCCTCTTCCTCTGGCCTCCTCGCGGTGCTCGGCCTCTGGTACTGGTCGGCCGGCACCATCTCGGTCGATACCGTCAGCACGCCCAAGGTGGAGGCCTTCTACTGGGCGGCCATCACCTTCTCGCAGACGCTCGGCACCGCGCTCGGCGACTGGACGGCGGATTCGATCGATCTCGGATTCGGCGGCGGCGCGCTGATCTTCGCCGCCGCCCTGGCGGCGGTCGCGGCGGCCTACTACTGGACCCGCGTCTCGCGGGTCTTCCTGTTCTGGGCCGCCTTCATCCTCACCCGGCCGCTGGGCGCCACCGGTGGCGACTTCCTCGACAAGCCCCTCAATGAGGGCGGGCTCGCGCTCAGCCGCCCGATCGCCTCGGCGGTCATCGCGACCTTCATCCTCGGCTGCCTTCTGATCCTGCCGCAGCGCGCCGGACGGCATCCGGGCGCCTCCGCCTCCCTGGCGGATTAGGGACGCCGAGACGGCGCCGCCCTCACCCCTGGCCGGCGCGTCCTTGCGCTCCATCGAATAGCCCTTCGAGGTGATGAGCCACTCGCCGTCGATGCGGTGATATGTCAGATGGTCGACGAAATGCATGTCGTTGATGCGGACGCGCACCTTGACGAGGGCCTGGGTCGGCGAGGCGAAATCCATCATCAGGATCGCCTCCTCGCGCGGCGATCCCAGCGCGCGCGGCGACTTCCGGCCGGCCAGGATCTCCTTGTACTGCGCCATCGGCCATACCGTTATCTTGCCGTCGCGGAAGCCGTGCAGCTGCGCGCTCGGATAGAAGACGCGGTCGAAGCGGGTGAGATCGCAATCGTACATGAGATCGAAATAGCGCTGCACCGCCTGGGTCAGGCTCTTGAAGCCGGCATCGTCGCTCATCGGGTCTCTCCTGTGAAAAATCAGTCGGGCGCCATGCCCTTGTCGGCGAGCTCCTGGCGCGCCTTCGCGGTCTTCTCGAGATCGAGGCCCATGCCGCGGAGCACATGGGGCGCCTTGGTGAACTGGATGTCGGCGTAGGCGATCACCTCGACGCGGTTGCCCCAGGGATCGAGGAAGTCGAGGAAGGGACCGGGCACCATCTCCGCGCCCGCCGCCTTGGCGAGATCGCGCACCGCCGAGCGGTCGTCGACGACGACGCCGAAATGCCGGCTGCCGCCGGTCAGGGGCTTCGGCACCTCCATCGAGCGCGATGAACTGGTCGCCCATGTCGATGAAGGCCTGGCCCTTGCCCTTTGCCCGCGCAAAGTGAAGTCGAAGATCCGGCCGTAGAAGGCGAGCGCCGCCTCGACGTCGCCCACCTCGATCGCCACGTGATTCATGCCGACCAGCCGCGGCCGGCGGGTTTGCTTGCTGTCAGCCATCGAGCGCCTCCTCGCTTGGAGGCAAGCCTGCGCTTTCAGGGGAAGCGCGTCCAGCGCCCAATCTATGATCTTTACGCCAGATGTCGTCATGCCCGGGCTTGTCCCGGGCATCCACGTCTCGAAAGCGAAAAACTCGTGGATGGCCGGGTCAAGCCCGGCCATGACGCTCATGCAAGAGCGAGGGACGCAACGCTACTTCGCCGAGGCCGGCGCCTCGGACATCATGACTTCCTTCACCTTGCCGGCGAGCTGCTTCAGGCTGAAGGGCTTGGGCAGGAAGTGGATGTCGGTGTCGCTGTCGAGGCGCTTGCGGAAGGCGTCCTCGGTGTAGCCGGAGATGAAGATCACCTTCATGTCGGGATGGGTCTCGCGCACCGCGCTGCACCAGCGCCGGCCCGTCCATGTCGCGGCATCACCACGTCGGTGATCGACGAGATCGATCGGTCTCCTTGCCTGGCCGTGATGATCTCGAGCGCCGCCTCGCCGCTCTTCGCCTCGAGCACGCGTGTAGCCCTTGTTGCGCAGCGCGCGCGCGCTGAAGAGGCGGACCGGTCCTCGTCCTCGACCAGCAGCACCGTGCCGGCGCCGGTGAGGTCGCGCGCCTGCCTCGCCGCCTCGCCCGCCTCGGCGCGCGGCGCCGTCGCCTCGTCGGCGTCGAGGCGCGGCAGATAGATCGAGAATGTCGCGCCCTTGCCGAGCTCGCTGTCGACGAAGACGAAGCCGCCGGTCTGCCTGACGATGCCGTAGACGGTGGAGAGGCCGAGGCCGGTGCCGGAGCCCACCTCCTTGGTGGAGAAGAACGGCTCGAAGATGCGCTCGAGATTCTCCTTGGGAATGCCGATGCCGGTATCGGCGACCTCGATCAGCACGTAGTCGCCGCGGCGGCATCACCTCGTGGCCGCGGCGGATCGGCTGCCGCGGTCGTCGATGTTGGTGGTGCGGATGGTGAGCGTGCCGCCGCTCGGCATGGCGTCGCGGCGCATTGACCGCGAGGTTGATGATCACCTGCTCGAGCTGGCCCTGATCGACCTTGCACCAGGCCGAGGTCGCGGCCGTGCACCACCTTGAGCTCGATGTTCTCGCCGATCAGCCGGCGCAGCAGATGCGAGAGCTCCGCCAGCACGTCGGTGATGCTGAGGACGCGCGGCTGCAGGGTCTGCTGGCGCGAGAAGGCCAGGAGCTGGCGCACCAGATTGGCGGCGCGGTTGGCGTTCTGCTTGATCTGCATGATGTCGGCGAAGGACGGATCGCCCGGCCGGAAGCGCAGCAGCAGCAGATCGCAGAAGCCGATCATCGCGGTCAGCAGATTGTTGAAGTCGTGCGCGACGCCGCCGGCGAGCTGGCCCACCGCCTGCATCTTCTGCGACTGGGCGAACTGGGTCTCCAGGTTCTTCTGCTCGGTCGTGTCGATGAAGTGCAGGATGAGGCCGGCCTTGTCCTCCTCCGGCGCGTCCGAGCCGGCTGAAGAACACGATGGCGGAGCGCTCGCGCGAGCCCTTGAGGCGGACGCTCGATCGGGCGCGGATTGGCGGCGCTCTCGGCGGCGACGGCGAGCCGGCGCGTCGACGTCGCCGGGCGTCGGTCTCGGAGAGGAACTCGCACCAGCTTCCGCCCGATCAGGTCCGCCGGCGGCACGCCGAAGAGCTCGCCCAGCGCGCGGTTCGCCTCCTCGAAGCGGCCGTCGCGGTCGAGCAGCGCGATGCCGACCGGCGCGTCGGCGAAGAAGCGCTGGAAGCGCTGGCGCGACTGGCGGAGCGCCTCTTCCCACTCGCGCTCGGGGGTGAGGTCGCGCACCACCGAGCGGGTGCGCAGCCCGTCGCTCGGTCTGGACCACGGTCTGGCTGATGGAGGCGCGGACCAGTGCGGCCCTGGCGGCCGCGCAGCGTCACCTCGCCGCGCTGGGCGTGGTCCCGGTGGCGATGAAGGGCGCATGGGGCGGGCTTCCCGGCGGGATCTCGCTGGCGAGGAAATCCTTGAGGCGGGCGCCGCTCTCCACGAGATCGCCCGGCGAGACGCCGAGCCAGTCGGCGAGCGCCTGGTTGACGAAGAGGAAGCGCCCCTCGCCGTCGACGGAATAGAAGCCGACCGGCGCGTTGTCGAGGAAGTCCGCGAGCTTCATCTGCTCGTCGCGGATCACCTGCTCCATCTCGTGGCGGGCGGTCACGTCCTCGAAGCTCCAGAGGCTGTAGCCGGGCCGGCCGGCAAGCGAATGGATCGAGAGGGTGAACCACGCCGACTGCCCGCCAGCGAGCGCAGCATGATGCGGCCGTGGGCGCGGCCGTGGCCGAAGGCCTCATCGCGCAGCCGGCGAAATTCCTGCGCCGCCTCGCTACCGAAGCCGATGCGGCGCTCGATCGCCTCCAGCGGCTCGCTGGCGCCGTCGCGGAAAAGGCCGAGGAAGGCGGCGTTGGCGTAGGCGACCGAGCCGTTCGGCGCCAGGATCAGATGCGCGTTGGGCGAGGCCTCCAGCGCCAGGCCCAGGAGATCGACGCGGCTGGCGAAGATGCGATGGACGCGGCGGGCGACATAGGCCGCCACCGCCACCAGCGCCGCCATCACCCCCAGCAGCACCGCCGCCGACCAGGCGATGGTGCCGGCCAGCAGCTCGCCGAAGCTCAGCATCCAGACCCCGATCGCCGCCGCCGCCAGCAGGACGGCGAGCGCGTTCAGGCGCCGCATCCAGTGCGGCAGCTCCGGACGCGAGCCGGGCGTCGGCCCGGACTCCCGCCACCAGGGCCTGGCTGATGAGCGCCATGGCGCTGTCCTTACCTCCGACCTCGGCGCTGCTCCTGGAGAGATAGTCTACCATAGCTTCACTTCGGTGGGGGCGGCGGGGCCGCCGCGGGCTTGAGCTTGCCCTGCAGGCGGAAGACGTAGCCGATGATCTCGCGCCACCGCCTTATAGTGCTCGGCCGGGATTTCCTGGTCCACCTCCACGCTGCCATAGAGCGCGCGGGCGAGCGGCGGGTTCTCGACGATCGGCACGTCGTGCTCCCGGGCGATCTCGCGGATGCGCTGGGCGATGAGCTCGGCGCCCTTCGCCACCACCTTGGGGCGCGCCGAGCCCGCCCAGCTCGTATTTGAGGGCGACCGCCACGTGGGTCGGGTTGGTCACCACGACGGAGGCGGTCGGCACCGCCGCCATCATGCGCTTGCGCGCGCGCTCCATGCGGATCTGGCGCAGGCGCGCCCGCACCATGGGATCGCCTTCCGACTGCTTGTGCTCCTCCTTCACCTCCTGCTTCGACATCCGCATCGACTTGGTGAAGCTGAAGCGCTGATAGGCGTAGTCGAGGATGGCGATCACGGTCAGCGCGATGAAGACGCCGAATCCCAGCCGCACGATCAGCCGCGAGAGCTCGGCCAGCAGGCTCGCCGCGTCCAGGCCGGAGAGGCCGGGCAGGCGGTTGAGCTCCGGCCGCAGCATCAGCACCGCCACCGCGACCACCGACGCGAGCTTCACCAGGCTCTTCAGGAACTCGACGATGCCGCGCATCGAGAACATGCGCGAGAAGCCCTTCGCCGGCGAGAGGTTTTCGAGGCTCGGGCGTGATCTTCTCGGCGGCGAACAGCAGGCCGATCTGCGAGAGGGTGCCGGCGAAGGCGGCGACCACCAGCAGGACCAGCGGCACCGCGAAGGCGATCGCCACGGTCGCCGAGCGTCTCGCATCACCGCGCGCCAGAGCGCGGCGTTGGCGGCGTATTCGTGCGGCATCTCGATGTAGCGCAGGAGCGTCGGTGCCGATGCTGCGCGAGATCGGCCCGCCGAGATAGAATACCAGTCCCGAGCGCGGTGCCGATCATGAACCAGTTGTTGATCTCGCGCGACTGCACGACCTGGCCGCTTGTCGCGGGCGCGCGAGAGCTTTCGTCCTGACGGGTTCTTCGGTTCTTTGGCTGTCGTCGGCGCCCTCGGCCATCGGGTCAGCCTCCCGTCAGCTTGGCGAAGCTGGCGGCGTAGCGCTGAGGAACCACTCGCAGGCCGGTCGCCAGCAGCAGCGCGAAGGCGATGAGGCCGGCGACGATCTGCAGCGGCTGGATCACGAACAGGATCTGCAGCTGCGGCGCCAGGCGCGAGAGCAGGCCGATGGCGACGTAGAACATCGTGCCGATGATCATGAAGGGCGCCGCCATCTCGATGCCGAGCCGGAAGGAATTCGGCGACCGCGCGGGCGACCGCGTCGGAGAAATCGCCCCAGAAGAAATCGCCGCCGGGAGGAAACGCGTTATAGCTGCCGACCAGCGCGCGCAGCATCGGATGGTGCAGATCGGTGAGGAAGATGATCAGCACGCCGGCGACGCTGTAGAAGGCGCTGGTGATCGCCTCCTGCTGCTGCTGCAGCGGATTGAAGACCAGCGCGGCGGAGAGGCCGAGCTGGATCGAGATCGACGGTGCCCGCCGTCTGCAGCGCCGAGAGCAGCACGCGCGCGATGGTGCCGATGAAGAGGCCGATGAGCGATCTCGCCGCCCAGCATGATCGCGAGCTGGATCGGGCTGGTCGGCAGTGCCGGCAGCAGCGGCGTCACCAGCGGCGTCGCCAGCACGGTGAGCGCCGAGCGCGAATACCAGGCGGACGCGGGCGTTCACGTAGACTTCGCCGATGCCCGGCAGCAGCATCATCGCCGAGCCCAGCCGCGCGAAGACCAGGGACGCCGCGAAGAGATTGGCCGGCAGGATCTGATCCAGCATCGAGGCGCCCTCAGCCGCTGACGATGTGGCCGGCGAGCATCTGAGTGAAGGCGACCAGGGTGTTCAGCATGAACGGCAGCAGGACCAGCAGCGACAGCATGATCACCAGGATCTTCGGCACGAAGGTGAGCGTCATTTCCTGGATCTGCGTCAGCGCCTGCAGCACCGAGATGGCGAGGCCCATGACCAGCGCCAGCAGCATCACCGGCGCGCCGATCTTCAGCGTGACCATGATCGCCTCGTTGCCGATCTGCAGCATGTCGTCGGCGCCCATCGGCGTTCCCCTCCCCGGTGCGACGCTCAGATCGTCATCTTGATGATGTCCTGATAGGCGGCGATCACCTTGTCGCGCACGGCGATCACCGTCTGCAGCGTCGCATCGGCGTTGGCGACGGCGGTGGCGACCTGCGCGATATCGGCCTTGCCCTGGACGCCCTGCAAGCTGGCCTGCTCGGCGAGCTTCAGGGTGTCGACCGCGCTGCTGGCGGCTTTCTTCAGAAGATCGGAGAAGCTCTCGCCGCCGGCGCCGTCGCGGGCCTCGAGGCCCGGCGAGGGCAGCATCTTCGCGGCATTCGCGTAGGCGGAAAGGGCGGTGGCGATCTGTTCGGCCATGGAAAATTCTCCTTCGCGACCGCTTACGAGCGCATGAGGTCGAGGGTGTGGGAGATCATCGTCTTCGCGGCGTCGATGACGTTGAGGTTCGCCTGGTAGCTCTGCTGCGCCTCGCGCATGTCGATGATCTCGATCAGCGGATTGACGTTGGGCATCATGCACGTAGCCGTCGGATCCGGCCGCGGGATTGGCGGGATCGAAGCGCCGCTCGAAGGCGCCGGACGCCTGCAGCACCGGCCCGGTCTTCACCGTGGTGGCGCCCAGGCTGCGATCGAGCACGGCGCGGAAGCTCACGACCTTGCGGCGATAGGGATCGCCGCCCGGCGTCTGCGCCGTCGAATCCGCGTTCGCCAGGTTCTCGGCGATGACCTTGAGGCGCGTGCCCTGCGCGGACATGCCGGCTATAGGCAAGCTGCATCGCGGTATTGAGATCCATGCGCTACCTCCTCAGCCGCTGCTCGCGCCGATCGCGTGCTTGATGAGCGCGATCTGCTTCTGATAGAGGCTGGTGGTGAAGGCGTAGTCGGTGGCGGTCTGGCTCACCTTCATCATCTGGTCCTCGAGCTCGACACGGCCGGGCTGCTGCACGCGGTCGACGCCGCCGACGGCGCTTGGCGGAGTCGCGATCTGGTTGGGCGCCGTCGTGACGAGCTTGAGCGTGCCGCCGAGGCCGGAGCCCGTCAGCAGCGCCTTGAAGTCGATCGGCTTCACGTCCGAGGGCTTGAAGCCCGGCGTGTTGGCATTGGCGACGTTCTCCGCCAGCACGCCCTGGCGCGAGCCGAGCCAGCCCAGCTTCTTCGCCATCGCCTTGAAGAGAGGTATCTGAGAGAGATCCATCGCGCCTCGCGAGCCTCGTGGCCGATTGCGGGGCGATCCTCGCTCCAACTACCTTAACATCCGGTTAAGACGCGCCCTTCCGCATCGACGAAACCCCGGGATTGATTGGGATTCTCGCGATCCCGCGGAAAATCGCCGAGGACAAGGCCTTAGGCCGCCCTCGGCGGCGCGCCTCGGACGACATTGCGGCAGCCAAACGCGCCATCGCGCCCGGCATAAACCGAATATTAAGCACGAATGTCCAGGATGGTCCGCGAATTAGCCGCTGACGCGGGTGCGTGCCGGTGCCGCAGAAAGAATCCACCTCCGAGAAGCCCGGCCAGATCGCGGTGGCGCTGCGCTACGCGCCGGGCGAGATGGCGGCGCCCAAGGTGGTGGCGAGCGGCCGCGGCGAGATCGCCGAGCGCATCCTCGAGCTCGCCCAGCAGCACGGCATCAAGGTGCGCGACGACGCCGACCTGGCGGAGCTGCTGGTGGCGGTGGAGGTCGGCGAGCAGATCCCGATCGCCGCCTTCGCCGCCGTCGCCGAGATCCTGATCTACATCTACCGCGCCAACCGGCCGCCACCGCGCTAGAGGAGCCAGACCAATGGAGCCGATGCCGCCACCGCCGAGCCCCCGTCAGCGAGGATCTTGACCTCGTCTCCGATACCCTCAGCACCGCCCGCCTTGCCATCGACAAGGGCCACCTCGTGGACATGACCGGCCTCGACCAGGCGGTCGCCGATCTCTGCGCCGCCGCCGCAGCGCTGCCGGCGCCGCATCAGCGCCGCACGGCGCAGAAGCTCTCCCGCCTCGCCGAGGACCTGGCGGCGCTGGCGGACGCGCTCAAGACCCAGCACGACGCCTTCGAGCGCGCCACCGCGGCGGATGCGCGGCTGCGCACCGCCGATGCCTATGGCGCCGCCGAGGGCACGCGCCGTTGAGCCTTTCCTCTCGTATGGTTTTAGTGGCCGGTCATTCATGAGTCTCGACGTCTATCTCCGATTCGCCATCTCCCTGGTGGTGGTGGTGGCGCTGATCGTCGCCTTCGGCTGGATCGCGCGCCGCCTCGGCTGGGCCGGCCGCTTCGCGGCCCGCACGCGGCGAGCGGCGCCTCGCCGTGCTGGAGGTGCTGCCGCTCGACGGCAAGCGCCGCCTGGTGCTGCTGCGCCGGGACGCGACCGAGCACCTGGTGCTGCTGGGACACGACAAGCGACGTGGTGATCGAATCCGGCATCGGCACCGCGCCCGCCAGGCCCGCCGACTTCGCCGCCCTCGTGCACGGCGAGGCATCGTGAAGCATCTCCTCGCGCGCCTCTGGGGCGGCGCCTTCGCGCTCCTGCTGCTGACGCCGGCGGCGATGGCGCAGACCGTGACGGTCGATCTCGGCGCCGACGGCGGCACCTCGACGAGCCGCATCGTCCAGCTCGTGGTGCTGATGACGGTGCTGAGCCTGGCGCCGGCGATCCTGGTCATGCGTCACCTCCTTCACCCGCATCATCGTGGTGCTGTCCTTCCTGCGCAACGCGCTCGGCATCCAGCAGACGCCGCCCAACGTGGTGCTGATCAGCCTGGCGCTCTTCCTCACCGGCTTCGTCATGGCGCCGACCTTGCAGGCCTCCTACAACGACGGCATCGAGCCGCTGATCGCAGGAGAAGATCGGCGAGAGCGAGGCGTTCGACCGCGCGCGCTGGTGCCGCTCCACGCCTTCATGATGCGGCCATGTGCGCGCGCAGGACCTCAAGCTCTTCGCCGACATCGCCAAGATCGACACCGTCGCCGAGCCCAAGGACACGCCGCTCACGCGTCGCTGGTGCCGGCCTTCATGATCAGCGAGCTGCGCCGCGCCTTCGAGATCGGCTTCCTGCTCTTCCTGCCCTTCCTCATCATCGACATGGTGGTCGCCTCGATCCTGATGTCGATGGGCATGATGATGCTGCCGCCGGTGACGATCTCGCTGCCGTTCAAGATCATCTTCTTCGTGCTGGTGGACGGCTGGTACCTGGTCGCGGGCTCGCTCGTGCAGAGCTTCGGGACGGGATAGCGGGCAAGCCGTCCTGCCGCTTTTGAGCGGCATCGACGCACCGCGCGAGCCCGCTCAAATTCCACCACAGGGTTTGGTATCCGGGCTCGAACCCGCGCTCCGATATGGCCGCGCGAGAACTTCGAGTCGCGCTGACATAGACTTGTCGCAAAAGACCGAGGTCCCGGCGGATAGATTGCTCCCCGGGGGTGGTGGATCAGCAATGTCCGGCGATGCGACGACGCTCTTGGAGCAGGCTCGAGACCACCGCGCGCGCGCCGCGCGGGCGCGAGAGCTGTCGCGCCTGGTTCCTCATCCCGAGGTCTCCCCTACCCTTGCCGCCTACGCCGTCGAGCTGGACGGCAAGGCTTCGGAATTGGAGGCGCAGGCCGCCGGGACCGGGAAGCCCACCACGCTCCGGCGAAGACAAGGCCGCCGCTCTGCATGCCGCGATCGACGCGACCGGGCCGAAGGTGGAGATGATTCCCGAGCCGCTGAACCTGCCGGGGTCCGCCGCAACGGCGCCCGCCGATCCGGCGGAAGCCGTGGCGCCGAAGACCGACGGCGGCGAGGAAAACGCCTCCTAGCTAGGCCACGGCTGTCCGGTTGAGCGATCGGGCATGCATCGCAAATCGGTGAGTTGAGCGACTTTGCGCGCGCTGGGTGGAACCGGGGACACGGCAGTTCGAGATCAGAAATCGAAGTATCGAGCGTGGGGCCCTCAGACCGCGCGTTGCACGAGCATCTTGCGTCCTTCGAGACGCCCGCTGACGCGGGCTCCTCAGGATGAGGTAAATAGGTGATGGCACAAAGAAAATCTCCTCATCCTGAGGAGGCCACGAAGTGGCCGTCTCGAAGGACGCATCGCAGCCAATCCAGCGCCCCAGCAAATACTGTCCCGGCACCTCGCTACCCTTGCCGAACCGGACAGCCTCCTAGCTAGGCCGGCTTCGCTACGTAGCCGTAGCGGAGATTGCTGCGGCCGGGCCCGTTCTTCTCGTAGTCGTCCTTCAATTGCGCGAAACGGTCGTTGATGACCGCATCCGCATGCGCCTGATGCATGTGATAGAGCCGCAGCGAATTCTCGGCGAAGATCTGGCGCTTGACCTTGCCGTCGGCCGGGCCCAGCGGCTTGAAGCCGTACTTCTTCTGCATGTCCTCGGGAATCTCGAGCCGCCGCAGGCCCTCGATCTGCCATTGCGGCGAGCCGGTCCAGACCGCGTCGGTGCCCCAGACGACGCGGTCGGAGCCCAGTCCCTTGACCAAGCGTGCCCATCAGCGCCGCCGAGAGGCGCGGCTCGGCGACCGCGGTCGAGGCGAAGAGCTGGCCCGAGGTCGCCGTAGACGTTCTTGACGCCGTACTTGTGCGGGATCTCCGCGAGATCGCTGACCCAGTAGATGCGGCCGGTCTCATCCAATTCCTTCATGCCGTCGGCGGGCGGGCCGCCGACCCAGCGATAGCCGGAGTGATAGATGATGAAATTGAGCTGCGGCCAATCCTTGGCCGCCTTGCCGACGTCGCTGACGTCGGCGTAGGGGCGCAGGTTCGGGAACTGCTTCTCGACCGCCGGCGCGAAGAGGCCCTTGTGGATGCAGACGTTCCTGATGCCGGACTTGGCGAACTTCTCGTAGGCCGGATACATCAGCTTCTCGTCGTCCATGCGCCAGGGATAGTGGCTCGATATCCTTGTGGGTGTTGTCGCCGACGGTGTAGCCCTTCCAGCAGTCGGGCTTGTAGATCTCGACCGCCTTGTCGATCCCCTCGAGCCAGCCGGGCTGGCCGGGCGTGAAGATGAAATGGGCGAGCATGCGCCGGGAGCCCGCCGCCTTGTTCACCTTCTCGCGGGTCTGGACCATCTGCTCGTGGGTAAGGAACCAGTCCCGGGCGATCGTCCGAGGGCGAGCTGGTGATCAGCGCCACCTTGGTGTCGCTGTCGAGATAGATCTCCTTGAAGTAGTTGTCGTACTTGAGGTCGTCGAGGGTCTGCTCCTTCGCCGCCAGCTCCTTGTTCCAGCCGGCCTTGCCGACGGCGGCGCGCTGCGCCGACGAAGCCGTTGAGCCTTGTGTCGTCGCGCAGGAAATGGGTGTGGCCGTCGAAGATGAACTGGCCCTTGAGGGCCTGGGCGCGCTCCTCCGCCAGCTCCGGCGTCGCCGCTTCGGCCGCGGTCGCGGCGAAGAGATTGCCGTAGACCTCGTTCATCGCCAGAAGGCGGCCGCCATGCCGGCGGCGGTCTGGAAGAAGCGCGCGGCGCGAGACGCCCTGCCTGGCGGCGAGGCGATCGGCCATCTCGATGAGGCGCGCCTCCACTTCCTTCTGCTTGGCGGTCTGCGGCACCGGCATGTATTCGTCGCTGGAGACGATCTGCGTCGGCACCGGCGAGGGAAACGCCACCTCCTCCGCCGGCAGCAGCTCGGACATCTGCGCGTCGCTCAGCATCTTCATGAGGGTCCTCCCCGCATTGATATCCTGCGTCCTTCGACGCGCTTCGCTTGCTCAGGATGCGGCGATTTTCTTTTTCGGCATTTCTCAGATCTCCCTCATCCTGAGCAAGCGACCGCCCTTCGAGACGCCGCCTGTCGGCGGCTCCTCAGGGAGGGGGAGCGCGTCGAAAGACGCAGGATGCCTCACGCCTCCACCGGCTTCGGCATGGTGAGGAACGCGTGCATGACGTGCCAGAACTCGCTGCCGGTTGAGGCCCAGCACCACGGAATGGGCGGTGCCCGGCAGGATCACGAGCTGGCGGTCGCCATTCGGCAGCGCCTTGTAGAAGTCGAAGATGTCGTCGACCGTGGCGATGCCGTCGTATTCGCCGCGCATCAGCAGCACCGGCGCCAGCACCTTGGTGGGATCCACCACCGGCAGGTTGGCGGTCATGTCGAGATAGGTTCCGGTCGGCACCTGATCGCCGAATTTGCAGCTCCTGCTCGGCGAGGAAGTCGGCAAGCGCGGGATCCGAAGTGCCGGGCTTGTCGCGGGTGAAGATGCTGTGGATCATCGCGCTGTCGCGCAGGCGCAGATTGTGGGTGCGGTAATACTCCACCTGCTCGGCGCGTTTCTTCAGCGTCGGCGAATCCGCGCCCTTGTAGGTGAAGGCCGAGAACACCAGGCGGTCGATGCGCTCCGGCCGCGCCATGGCGAAGGCGCCGGCGCGCAGCGCGCCCGAGGATTCCCCGAACATGTGCAGCTTCTGCCGCCCGGTCTCGCGCACCACCAGATCGGTGCCGGCCTTCAGGTCCTCGACGCCGCTGGCGATGTCGGAATTCCCCTTGGTGCGGGACGAGCGGCCGTAATTCTCGTGGTCCATGGTCCAGACGTCGTAGCCGAGCTCGGCGAAGACGTTCATCACCGAATACTCGCCGTGCTTGGGCACCGTGAGATCGAAGCTCGGCCGCGAGGAGATCGAGGAGCCGTGCACCAGGAACAGCACCGGCAACGGGCTTGCGCCCGGCTTCGGCGCGCCGATGCGCTTGCGGAAGAGGTAGAGGGAGACCTCGCCCTTCTTCGCCCAGTAGTCGCCGCTCCAGATCTTGCCCGGCTGCTTCTCCGGCTTCATCGCCGCGCCCTGCGCCAGCGCCTGGCCGCCGCCCAGCTCCGCCAGCAGCCCCGCGCCGACGCCAATACCCGCGCCGGCAATGACGCCACGGCGCGACAGATTCCCGTCATCCTGAGCCATGCGCTTCTCCCTCTGTCCTTGTTCTTTGCGCCAGCATAGCTCCGTCGCGACCGGTTGCCGAGAGCTTCATTTATCGTTTGATCGATAGCGGATCCGGCCGCCGCCGGCACCGCAACTGCCGGGCGCTACGACCCGTCACGAAAAATCGGCTAAGCTGCGACGTCCTCGCGGCCGGGATGCCGTACTCTTGGGAAAGTGACTGCCATGTCTCGCTTTTCGCCGGCAACCGCCCGGCTTCTCGCCGGGCTCCTGCTGCTCGCCTGGTCCTCCGTCGCCTGGGCGCAGCCCGCCGAGCACAAATCCGCGCCCACGCCCGCGCCGGCGAAGGAGACGCCGCTGCCGGCGGATGTCGTCACCTCCCACACCCTCAAGCTCGCCGGCGGCGAGCTCGCCTATACCGCGACGGCGGGCGCGCTCCAGCTCACCAACGAGAAGGGCGACCACACGGCGGAGGTCTTCTACGTCGCCTACACCAAGAACGGCGCGGCGCCCGAGCACCGTCCCCTCACCTTCGCCTTCAACGGCGGCCCGGGCGCGGGATCCGCATATCTTCACGTGGGCGCCCTCGGGCCCCGCATCCTCGACTACGGCGCCGGCCGCGAGCCGCCCTTCACCTCGGGCAGGATCATCGACAACCCCGACACCTGGCTCGATTTCACCGATCTCGTCTTCATCGATCCCGTCGGCACCGGCTACAGCCGCTCGAGCCTGCCGCCCGACGAGACGCGGAAGGAATTCTGGGGCGTGAAGCAGGATCTCGACAGCCTCGGCGAGATCATGCGGCTGACGCTTGCCCATCTCGACCGCTTCGCCTCGCCGGTCTATGTCGCCGGCGAGAGCTACGGCGGCTTCCGCGCCGCGCGGCTGCCGCGCCAGCTCGGCGCCCGGCAGGGCATCGTGGTGCATGGCGCGGTGATGATCTCGCCGGTGCTGGACATGTCGCTGATCGGCCGCGACGCCCTCAATCCGATGCCCTGGGCGCTGCGGCTTCCCTCCTACGCCGCGGTGGCGCTGGAGGCGCAGGGCAAGCTCTCGCCGGCGGCGCTCAAGGACGCCGAGCATTACGCGCTCGGCGACTACATCGCCACCCTGGTGTCGCCGCCACCGGACGGAGCCGCCGCCGACCGTTTCTACGGCACCGTCGCCAGCCTCATCGGACTACCGGAGCCGCTGGTGGCGCGCTGGCACGGCAAGGTACCCCTCGGCGTCTTCGTCAAGGAGGTCCGCCATGGCGACGAGGCGGTGGTTAGCCGCTACGACGGCAGCGTCGCCGGCGCCGACCCCTACCCCTCCTGGTATCTCGGCGACGAGGGCGATCCCATCCTCGCCGGCATCAACGCGCCGCTCACCAGCGGCTTCGTGGCCTATGTCCGCGACGAGCTCAAGTTCAAGACCGACCGCCGCTATCTGCTGCTGAACTACGACGTCGGCCGGCACTGGGACTGGCACACCGGCGGCGGCGGCGGCGGCGGCGACAGCGACCATGCCAGCGCCGGCGACGACCTGCGCGAGGGCCTCGCGCTCGATCCGCGGCTGCGCATGCTGATCGCCCACGGCATGACCGATCTGCAGACGCCCTACATGACCAGCCGCTACCTGATCGACCAGCTGCCGCCGACGATCACCCGCGACCGGGTCGACGCTGAAGCTCTATCCCGGCGGCCACATGATGTATCTGCGCCCCGCCTCGCGCGCGGCGCTGCACCAGGACGCCCGCGCGGTCTACGCGGCGGAGTGAACGATGCCGAGCATCCGCGATCCCCTTCGAAAGAGATCAGAAATACCGGGCGAGGCTGAACAGCACGCTTGCCGCCTGCGGCAGGCTGCCGAAGTCCGAATGCGCGCGGCCAGGATCGGCGGTCGCCAAGACCCCGATCGTCCACGCGTCGGAGAGATAATAGTCGGCCGTCACCTGCACGAGGCTCGAGCCATCGAAGAGATCGGCATTGATGAAGCCGGTGAGCTCGAGATGGGGAACGAATGCGTCGACCCAATCGGCGCGCAGAAAGAGCGCAGTGCTCGCTGAGCGGGTCCTGCTGCTCGGGCGCGTAGGCAGCGGATATACCAGAGCTGCTCGCGTGATCGGCGCCGATGCGGCTGGCGCCGCGCCGACGCGAACCAATTGTTCCAGTCGCGCCGCGAGAATCCGGCCTGGTTGAAGTGATATTCGAGATTGAACGTGATCTTCGACTCGGTCGTGTACGAGCGCGCCGACCGAAAGCTGGTTCTGGAAATGGCGGCCGTATCCTCCGGCAGCGGGCTCGGCGCGATCGGCCGGCAGGGTTCCGCGTCTGGTGGCCGTAGCGCAACGCCTCATCGATCAGGCTCGACGCGGCGTCCGCCCGCCCACTCGACATAGGCGACCATCTTCTGGCCGATGCTCTCGGTGATGTTGGTGCCGAACGTGGTGCGGTTGCCTTCGCGATAGACGCAGGAGCTCGGGCGCGAAATCGTCGACGAGATCGGCGCTGCCCTTGAGCAGAAACCGGTCATGCGCGTTGGTGCGGTCGAGGGACGGATCGAAGCTCCGCAGGTCGGTGTTGTTGTAGACCGGCGTCGGATCGTCGAGCTTCGGCGCGAAGGCCGACCGTCAGCGTCCCGCCCTGCCAGATGTGTTCGCCGAGACCATCACGGTGCCGAGCCGGTCCTCGCGCAGCACGGTCGGATCGACCGATAGCGGCTCGACGACGGCGCGCGTCTTGAAAAAATCGGTCGGATTGAAGCCGACCGCCACCCCGCTCTTGAGATTGATCCGGCCGGCGTCGAGATAGGTGCGGTCGAGCGCCTCCCAGCTCAGATAGCCTTCGCGGAAATCGTTGATCGACGTTCTCGTGATTCGGGACATCGAGGTCGTCCTGGGCGCGCAGGTTGAAGCGGTCGCTGAGCGTGAAGTTCAGCCGGTCATCGAGCGTCCACTGCTTCCGCGCATCGAGGAACAGGCGCTCCTGCCAGGTCGGCCGGCTCGGGTGGCGGAAAAGGCACCAGGAGATCTCCGCGCCGCGCCGTCGCGGTGAATGCATCTTCGAGATAGATGCGCTGATTGGCGGCGCCGGCCGGCGCGGCCGGCGCCGGATCTCGGCGGCTGCGTGCGCCGTCGGGGATGAGATCGAGGTCCTTGTTCTCGTCGGCGACGGCGGCCGCGTCTGCCAGCACCAGACAGAGAAGTGCGACGCCGCACGCGCGCGCGATCATTCCGGCTGCAACCGCGGCAGATAGTCGCGCTGGAACCAGGCGTCCGGAATGTCCTGGCCCGATACTCGCCGAACTTGAACGTCGTCACGAGCGAGGTGTCGACCGCGTCGATGATGACGGCCTCGGTCGGCCGGACGCGGCCGAGCTGCTCCTCGAAGCCGCGGTAGTAGAGAATCTTCAGCAGCCGGCCGCTGTCGGAATAGAACTTGGCCTTGATCGGGGTAGTAGGTCCCGTGCTCGACCCAATATTCGATGCGGTTGTAGACCGCCTGGTCGTTTGCCGCCTTCATGTCGAGATGCCAGCATTGCCGGTCCTTGCGGCCGGCGTCCTGGATCGTCTCGTCGCCGAGCAGGGTGCCCGTGTAGTCGACCGCCAGGTTGACCGTCAGCACGTCGCCGATCGCGGCCTGGCCGATCAGCCGCTGCTGCGGCGAGATGCGCACGCTCGCCTTGGAATTGGGGTCGTAGAACCACAGCACGTGGCCGTCGAGCAGCACCATCTTGCCTTGCGTCGCGCGGCGGTGCCGCGTAGCGGATCAGGTTGCGGAACTGATGGGTCGCCGGGTCCTCCTTGGCATAGACGACGAGCACGCTCTGGTCGCGTCGGCTTGCCGGCGATGAACTCGGTCAGGGTGTCGGTCGACCGAAACGGCTCGCCCGGATTCCGCACCTTGTCCGAGGCGGCGACGATCTCCTGCGCCGTCTCGCGCCCGGGCGGCGTTGCTGGTCGCAACGAGCGCCAGGAAGATCGCGGCCACGGCCCGCATCGGTGATGATCCTCAGACATGACGCAGCGCATCCACGACCGGCAGCCGCGCCGCGCGATTGGCGGGAATGAGGGCGGCGAGCGTCGCGACCAGCACGAGGCCGAGCCACGCGCCGATAACGAGGCCCGGCCGGCCGAGGACGTAGAGATGAAGCGGCGACGGGTTGGCGTTGCCGGGCGGGACCCAAGTGAGACCGGCGCCGTTCACCAGCGACGCGATGACGATCGCGAGGATGGCGCCCGCCGTGGCGCCGATGGCGCCGATCAGGGCCCCTTCGAGGATGAACTGCCGGCGGATGCCGGCGCGGCGCACGCCCATGGCGCGGATCGTGCCGATCTCGTTGGTCCGCTCCATGACGTTCATGGTCATGGTGTTGACCACCGCGAACAGCACGATCACGCCCATGACCAGGGCGATGAACAGGAAAATCGCCGCTGAACAGCCGCACGACCTGGCCGTAGAACGGCGTCAATTCGCCGAAATCGCGGACGTCGAGATCGAGGTGATGCTCGCTCGAAGAGCGACACCAGCCGCGCCCGGGCCGCCTGCAGGTCCTGGCTGCGGTGCAGCTGAAGCACGATCCCCGTCACCTTGTGCTCGCCGCGGCCGTAGACGAGCTGCTGGGCCAGCGCCAGATGCATCGCGATGTAGTTGTCGTCGAGCTCCTTGACCCCCTGCGGCTCGGCGCCGCTCACCGAGAGGCTCACCACATTGGGGGCGCCGCCGGCCGTGGCGGCGAGAAGCTGTATCTGCGGCGCGCCGGACGCGGCACCCGTGCCCGCCTCGCGCTGCGCCAGGCTGGCGATGTCCGGATCGACGGCGGACGCAGCCTTGGTGACCGGCCGCTCCGCGTCCGGCAGCGGCGGACAATCGGCGAGCCCCAGACGCGCGCACAGGCCGAGGATGCGGGCGAGGCCGAAGCCCATCAGCCCGCGCGTCTCGTCGGCGTCGGAAAGCCGCGGATCAGGCGGCCGCGCGGCTCCGATCTTGAATCGATCCCATTGGCGCATCCGATCGCGATCCGAAGGGATCAACCCAACGCCCAGGAACGTCTTCGATGCATCGACCTCGTCGGAGAAATTTCCGGCGATGCCGACCAGCGATTGGGTCGGCGTGAGGACGTTGATCATCGGCTTGAGGACCGGATCGTCGGCGATGAGGTCCATCACGTGCTTGTAATTGTCGATCCCGTAGGCCGTCGGGTTTCCGGCGCCGAACAGGAAATAGCCGCTGCGGAAGACGGTCAGATGGCCGATCCGCTGCACATTGTTGGTCTCGAGGCCGGCGAAGATATATGTCGTGAAGCCGCCGAAGAGCAGCATCGCAAGCGCGCCCGCCGCGACCGCCGAGCCGGTCATCGCAGACCGCCGCCGGTTGCGCAGGATGTTGCGGAACGCGATCCTGAGCAGGAGGCTCATTGTACCGCTCTCGCCTTGTGATCGACCAGCCGACCGTCGCGGATCACGAAGGTCTCGTCCGCGTGCGACATGAGGTGCGGGTCGTGGGTCGAGAACACGAACGTCGTGTGGAACTCGGCTCTGCACCCGGTGCATCAGGTCGATGATCGCGGCGCCGGTTTCCGTGTCGAGATTGGCGGTCGGCTCGTCGGCGAGAACCAGCGTCGGCTCCTTGACCAGCGCTCGTGCGATCGCCACCCGCTGCTTCTGGCCGCCGCTCAGCTCGTTGGGGCGTTGTCGGCTCTGGTTCGCCAATCCCACCGCCTCCAGCATGGCGAGCGTGCGCTCGCGGCGTTTCGCCGCCGGCACGCCGATCAGGAGAAGCGGGTATTCGACGTTCTCGTAGGCGGACAGGACCGGAACGAGGCTGAAGTTCTGGAAGACGAAGCCGATGTGCCGGGCGCGGAAATCGGCCAGCGCGTTGTCCTTGAGCTCGCCGACGCGCTGGCCGCACACCTCGACCGTCCCCGTGCTCGGCGCGTCGATGCACCCGACCAGGTTGAGCAGTGTCGTCTTGCCGCTGCCCGACGGCCCGATGACCATCGAGAAGCTGCGCAGCGGGATGCCGAGCGCTGATGCCTCGCAAGGCCGCCACCTCCACCGTGCCGGTGCGGTAGCTCTTGGTGACCTCGGTCAGCCGCACCGCGATCGCGCGATCCTGGCCTGTCATGGGTATGATTTCCTCTGTCGCCACGTCGGGGCCCTCAAGCGACCTCTGACCCCAGCCGCATCACCGGCGGCCCTCGCGGGCAGCGGACGCACCAGCCAATAGAACGCGACGAAGTGCGTGATCATCAGCAGGGGCACGTAGATGATCGGGATCGCGTAGGCGGCGCCGAGTTCCCCCGCCACTGCAGGAAGTCCGGCCTGGCTGGCGTGGTAGTAGTCGAGGATGATGTCGGCCGCCCCCACGAGATTGAAGGCAACGACGAACAGCCAGAAGAGCGGGCGCACCCTTACCGAGAGAAGCGCCAGGATGGCGAGCAGGCCAGTTGCGAAGTCGCCGTAAGCGGCGAACGGGGCGAAGCCGGCCGGCAGATTGGGGCCGACGACACCGGGAAGGATGAAGACGAGCCCGAAGAAGCGGAAGCTGTGCAGCGTGGCGATGGCGCGCTGCGCGTCAACCCGATCCATCGACTTGAGCCGGGGCCAGATGTATGCGCCGAAGCAAAGCAGCCACGCGACATATCCTAAGGCGAGATGTATTCGGAAGAGAATTTCCGGCGACATCTGATGTTCCTGGTCAGGTGCCGACTGGAGTGGATTCGAATACCGCAGTCAGGATGCCGAGCCGGCCTTCCATGAGATTTCGTCCCAAGTTGCTCGCAAGCTGTGCGAAGTCCGGCCCCATCACCACGCCGAGATTGGGCGAGGGCGGCGGCCCCGACGCCCGCAGCTGGGCGCTCCAGGCCTTGGCAGCCTCGGAGTTGTCTTGCCACGCCAGCCCGCGGAAACCGGCCCGTTCGATCGCCTCGCGCGTCGCGGTGGCTGTCAGGAGAAAGCTCGTCGCTGGCGTTCGCGCCCAGGGGACGGGATAGTGCGGCTCGCCGCTGTTCAACACGACGTCGAAGGTCGCAAACCTGCCGCCTGACTTCAGCACGCGATGCATCTCCCGGTAGAGCCGCGCCCGGTCGGAGATGTTCATCGCCACATGCTGCAGCAACACGACGTCAAAAAGGCCGTCGTCGAAGGGAAGCTCCAGCGCGCTGGCGGTCTGGAACGACACCTGTCCGCTCTGGCCCGTGCGCCCGGTCAGATAGCGCGCGGCATCCACGAATGGCTCGCTGAGGTCGACGCCCGTCACCCGGCAGCCATGGGTCGCAGCCAGAAAGCGCGCCGGTCCGCCGATGCCCGAGCCGACATCAAGAACCGCCATGTCGGCGGTGATCCCAGCCAACTTGGCGAGCTCGATCGTGGCGGCGAGCCCGCGAGTGTGAAACTGGTCGAGGGTGCCCAGTTGCTGAGGCGTGAGCCGCTGATCCTCCGGTCCGAGAGCCATGAGCGCAGTCTTCAGCCGCTCAGTCAGGCCGGTCGCGCGATAGTGATCGCGCACGCCATCAAGTGCATCGGTCATGACGAGCTTCCTCTAGGGCTTCCGGTGGTGACCGCAGATGTCGAGTTCGACATCCGCGTCCCCCCGACTTGCAAGCCAGATGTACGATCGCTTCGCTTCTGGGACTATTCGCGATAATGTCGACGGGGTATGAAGCAGAACTTCACAGTCAGGCGGGCCGCCCTCGAAGGCGTCGAGACCTTTCTTGCGGTCGCGAAGCACCGCAACTTCCGCCGTGCGGCCGCGGCGCTCGGGGTCACGCCGTCGGCCGTCAGCCAGGCGGTTCGGTCGCTCGAAGCGCGCGTCGGCGCGACGCTTCTTGCGCGCACAACTCGCAGCGTCGGCCTGACCGAGGCCGGCCAGCGCTTCTTCGATCGCGCGGCGCCGGCTTTTGACGAGCTCGTCGCCGCCGGCGAGGCCGCGCGCGACCTAGGGCAGCGCCCGACTGGGCTGTTGCGTCTCTCCGTTCCCCGGGCGGTCGTTCCGCTGGTCCTGGAGCCGATGCTCGCCTCTTTCTGCGAGGCTTACCCCGAGATCGAGCTGGAGATCGCCGCAAGCGGCGAGATGGTGGACCTTGTGACGGGCGGCTTCGACGCCGGAATCCGTCTGGGCCAGTTCATCGCGCCCGATATGGTCGTTGTGCCGCTGACGCCGCCCTTCCCGTTCATGGTCGTCGGCAGCCCCGACTATCTGCGTCGGCGAAAGCGGCCGGAACGTGTCGCCGATCTCCGTGGCCATGCCTGCCTGCGCTTCCGACGCTCGGACGGATCGCTGGCGCCCTGGCGCTTTATCGACGGCAACAAGGCCATCGAGGCAATCGTCTCCGGGCCGCTTATCGCGCACGACTACCCCACGCTTCTGGGAGCGGCCTCCAAGGTCTGGGCCTTGTACAGATGCCCGGCCCGCTCGTTAAGCACGCGGTTGCGGAGCATCGGTTGGAAGCGCTGCTCACGCCCTTTGCCGTCACGACGCCTGGAATTTTTCTCTACTATCCGAGCAGACGCCAGGTCTTGCCGAAATTGCGTGTCTTTATCGAGCACATGAAGAGCCGCTCGGGTCGCATCGGCAAGACCAGCAGTCGCAACAGACGCTCGTCGAGCTAGTTGCTCCGCCGATTTATGGCCTCGATCTGACCTGGAGTTCCTTTCTCAATGTCTGCTTGTGGCACGAAGCAGACATGTGGCGATCGATCCCACATGTCTGCCTCGTGCCCATGCCGGTCACCGGCGTGCCGCGGTCGAGTTCCCGAATGCGGACGAAGCTTGCCGGGGCCTCGCCGCCCGCCATGTGCCACAAGCGGACATGCGCGGGATCTCGATCAAATCAATGAGTTCGCCCTAAACGGAAAGCTCATTCGGTGCAAAACTCGAGCTATCCGTGCCGAAAGAGAGACACGGCAGAGGAGATGGCGTCGTCGTTCCTGATCAGCTGCCGCAACTTTCGACAAGACGCCTTATCGCCATGTCCTTCAATAGCTGCGGACCCAATCGACGTGGAGAGAGACGTGAGCGACAAGTCCGACTGGCGGGGGCGCTTTCCTCGAAATGAGATCATTTCATTGCTGGACGTCAACCGGCGATACAATCTGGCCGAGAGCACAGCTCAGGATCTGACGTTCGGCCAGATCATCAACTTGGCCGGCGGGCCGGCCGCGCTCAGCGAACTCAAGATGGGTTATGGCTCATCTGCCGGCCTCCCGCATCTCCGCGCGGCGATTGCGGCTCTCACCGGGGTCCAGCCGGAAGACGTCGTGACGACGCAGGGTACGGCCCTCGGTTTGTTCCTGCTGGCCTTCGAGCTTTGTCGTTCCGGTGATGAAGCCGTCATTGCGACACCGTGCTTCCCGCCAGCCCGCGACTCGCTTGTCGGCGCAGGAGTCACCTTGCGCGAATGCCGCCTCATCTTTGATCGAGGCTACCAGCTCACGGCCAGCTTGCTAGAGCCGGTTCTCAATGAGCGGACCAGGCTCGTCAGCATCGCCAGCCCGCAGAACCCGAGTGGTGTTCGAACGCCGCTGGCGGAAATTAGGGCGATCTTGGAGTTGATGCGCATAAAGGCTCCCGCCGCGCGTCTGTTCGTCGACGAGACTTATCGCGATGCGACATACGGAGAGGAACCGCCTCCCCAAGCGCTGCAACACTCGATGACGCGATCATCACCGGCGGATCGGTTTCGAAAGCTCATGGCGCACCTGGGCTTCGTGTTGGGTGGCTGACCGTCCGAGACCGCGAACTTCGAGAGCGATTGACGATCGCGAAAATGAATATCGTGATTTCCGGGTCTCCGCTCGACGAGACCTTGGCTGCTGCCATCCTCGACAACCGCGAGAAGATCCTGAACGTGCGTCGCGGCCTCCTCGCGACCGGGCTGTCACAGGTTGCAGCTTGGGTCAACAACCACAAGGGTTCTGTTGAGTGGGTGAAGCCGGATGGCGGAGCGCTGTGCTGTCTTCGATTGAATCCAGGCGCGTTCGATGCGGCTGGAGTTCGCCGCTTCTGGTCGGCTCTCCCGGCGTCGGAGCTGCAGATCGGCAACGGCGCTTGGTTTGGTGAGTTCGCCGCCGTTCTGCGCCTTGGCTTTGGCTATCTGCCGATCGATGTCCTCCCGGCCGCGTTGGACGCGCTTTCGAAGACGGTAGAGGCAATGGTGCGGCCCATCGCGGGACATTAAATCGTTCGCTCAACCGGTACCGAACGCGTATCGATTTCGAACTCCAACCCGGCGATGGGCGGCTGACACAAATGCCAGGTGGTGCCGGCGGGCGCGGCGCCGCGAACCGCAATTTCGTCGGTGAGGGCTTGGAAGATGTCGTGTACGCAATAAAGGCCGTTTCCCGTCGTCATCGACCAATTGAGGCCTAGCTGCGACATGCGGCTTTCCAGATCGTCGAGCGCGTGACGAGCCTTCTTTCTTATGCCTTCAACGTCGACCTGATCCGAGGCAACGATGAGGTCGCGGAGATCCTTGTTACCCGGCATGAGATCGACGGCTCCCGCCAACACAAAGGAAGGTCGAGCGCCGGAGTCTTCCACGGTATAGGAAAACGCGTAGACGCTTGCGTCCGACAATGCCCGGGCGGACGGGCAGACATTGGTGCGAGCCACCGGATTGGTCTCACCGACTTCAGACCAGCCGAAGTCGCGGAGAAGCGCGATATAACGCTCGTTGAATGTGCGAAAACCAGCCTCGGTGAATTGGGCGGGCGAGCGCAATTCACAGGCAGCCAGCGCGGATGCTGGACGCCTTGCGTCCGCGATGATGTTGGCCATCCGTCGGAATGCGTCATCCAACGGAAGTGGCGCCTGGAAGCGGACGCGTTCGAGTCGGAAGCCGGGCAAGGCGACAACCCCCAGAGAATAGGCTATCGATCCTTTAATGAAACGATAGCCGCCTACCCGATACTCAATGATGCCAAGCATTTCGCTGCCCTTTGCTAGGTTCTATTTGTGACCCACGTTGGAGCCCGTTACCGGTTTAAAAAAGCACGAGACCGCCCTATGCTTCTTGTCTGATCTTGACTGTACGACCATGGCAGCATCCCAATCTGAAGGCCTACCCGACAGAGCGACGTTCCGTCGATCTCAGATATTCGGCGGTATCGATCTCATGTCGGCGCGGTTCGTGCGGCATAGCTTCGCGCCGCATACGCATGATGAGCTGATGATTGGCATCATCCATGCCGGCGTGAAATCCTTCCGGCGCGGAAGAGTACGAGAACATGCGGCGCCAGGAAGCCTGTCGGTGGTCAATCCCGGTGAAATGCATACCGGCGAATGCGAGCACGGTCCCGAATTGGTCTATGGGGCTCTTTACGTGCCGGAGACCGCTCTTGCGGTGATGTCGGCTCGCCGGGGAAGCGATGGTTTTATTGTTAGCCAAGCCGTCATACACGATCCGGACATCTGGCGATGCCTTGCCGAGGCGCACAGGCTCGCCATGGGGGGCGGCGACGCGGCAGCTGCAGAGGAAAAGATGAGTTGGGGCGTTTCGCTGTTGCTCGAACGCTATGGGACCCGCCGACTTAGTTGTTCTGAAGCAAACTGTCCGAAGGCGGTCAACCGTGCCGTTGAGTTTCTACGGGCGCGTGCCTATGACCAGATCAGCCTTGCGGACGCATCAAAAGCATCCGGCGTCGGTGTGTTTCACCTCATCAGGCTTTTCCAAAAGCACCTTGGGTTGACGCCGCACGCTTATCTGACTCAGGTGCGAATTGCGAAGTCACGACAACTCTTGACGCTTGGGGAGCCGGTGGCCCAAGTGGCGTTGGATGTGGGTTTCGCCGACCAGGCACATTTTACAAAGCGCTTCAAGCAGCTCACCGGCACAACGCCAGCGCTCTACGCGCGATCGATGCAATGAGCGTCCTAGTGAGCGCCGAACCTCGCCGCTGACAGCGAGGCGACGATCCCAACGTTGCGCTAGACGGGGGCTCCTCGCCGACCGCGCCCGACATCACCTATGCCGGCAATTTGCTGAACTTGACGCACACAACTAATTCCAGTTGGGGAGTCCGCTTCCCACCCGATGCTCACGGGTTCCTCGTTCAGGCGGAACGACTGCGAAGGGTCAAACTCTCCCGTTGATCCTCTGCTCGTGAACGACCGCTTTTCGCCGTCTCTGCTCCAAAGTAGCCGTTCCGCTCTCGGCCCAACTCGGACCTCCGAGATGTCCGCTTCGCCGCGGCCAATGAGGGCTAAGCGGACATGGCGAATCTATGAGGACGCGTCCGAAGACGGCCGCCGCTCTCAGTTGACGGTGGGTGGCTTCCCGACGTCCAAACTCTTGCGGAGCTCGGCGGCGAAGCTCTTGAGCTCGCCGATCTGGGCGAGCGTCTGTGCCTGCTGGCGCGGATCGCCGCCGGTGCCGGTGCTGTCGCTGCTGGCGATCAGGCGGAAGGCGTCGGCGTAGGGGCTGGCGGCCATGGCGGTGGCGTATTTGTCGCGCGCCTGGCCCAGCCCCACCTGATCGCCGGAGAGCGAGAGCGCGGCGGCGAGGTTGAGAACCAGGCGGGCATCCTTCTTGTCGAGCTTGCCGTCGGCGCCCGGCGCCGGCGCCAGCCGCTTCAGGGTGCGCGCCACGTCCTCCCAGCTCTGCGCCTTCCAATAGGCGTCGGCGCGGAGCCGATCGGCGTCGACGCTGGAATCGCCGGCAAGAGCCGCGATCGCCTGATCGGTGCGGCCGAGATCGGTCAGCGCGCGGGCGCGGAGCTGCTGGCGCTGGCGCGCCAGCTCCGGCGGCGGATCGCCGCCAAGCGGCAGGTCGAGCGCCTTGATAGCGGCCTCCGGCCGGTGGTCGATCAGGCGGATCACCGCGAGCTCGGCGGCGCCGCGCGCCTTCTCGACGCCGGTCAGTCGGTTGGTGACCTGGTCGCTCAGCAGCGTATCGGCCTGGTCGAGGAGATCGACAGCGATCATCCGGTCCACCAGGCGCCGGACGATGGCATCGTTCTGGGCGCTGCTGCCGGCGAGATCCTTGAATTCGCCGTAGACCGCCGCCGATTTCAGCGGCGAGAGATTGTCGGAATTGGGACCGAGGAAGATGTTGGCGAAAGCGTCGGCCATCTCGCGCTGGACGCCGGGCGTCGCGGGGTTGTTCGGGAAATTGGTGGCGGCCTGGCGCAGCACGTCGAGGCCGCGCCGATAGTCGCCGTCGGCGATCAGCAGCTTGCCGAGCTCGCGCAGCAGATCGAACTCGAAAGCGCCGCCGCGCCAGGCGAAGCGGAGATCGTCGAGCTGACGGATGGCGTCGGTGCGCGTGAGCTTGCCGGCCTTGAGGAGCGCCATGGTGCGCTCCTTGAGGGCGCGGGCGCGGCTCGGCCGGTCGCCGGTGCGGCCGACGTCCTGCCAGATCTGCAGCGCGCGATCGAGATCGCCGGTCGCCTGCGCCTGCAGCCCGGTCAGGAATTTCGCCGCCGCCAGGTCGCCGGGCGACGGATCGTCCTTGGTGGCGAGGCGCAGCAGGCTGCCGGCGGCCTCGGCCTGGCCGCTGCGGATCAGGGCTTCCGCCCCCATCAGCGCCAGCCGGTTCCGCAGCGCCTTCGGATAGGTCGTGAGGAGCGTGCCATTGGCGGCGAACGCCTTCGCCGCCGACGCCCAGTCGCCGCTGCTCGCCGCCAGCGCGCCGCGCCAGAGCGCGGCCTCGGGCTCGCTGTCCAGCATCGGCCGCTTCAGCTCCTGGCTGGCGGTCTCGTCCTCGCCGTTGAGGAACGCGGCGGCGCCCTTCATCGCGCGCACCACCTTGTCGGCGGCGAAAGTGGGATCGTCGCGCTCCAGCGCTGCCAGCACGCCCAGAGTCTCGGCGGCATAGCCGTTGGCGAAATAGAATTCCGCCAGCGCCATCCTCGGATGCGAGCGCTGCGCCGTCGGCACCGCCGCCACCTTGCGCTCCAGCTCGCTGCGGCGATCGAGGAAGGTCTGGCGCGCCGGCCCGACCCAGCTGTCGAAATCGAACAGTCGCGGCCCCGCCCCGTCGCCGCCGAGATGGCGGTCCGTGTCGTCGGAGAGCAGGAGACCCTCGGGTCCCGTCACCTCGACGCCGGTGGCGACCGGACGCGCGATGACGCCGTCAACGTTGGGCCGGATCACCAGCCCCTGCGCCGTCACCGGCGCGCGAAAATCCACCGTCGAGGTCTCGGCGGGCAGGCCCCGACCGACCTCCGCCGTCGGCACCACCAGCAGACGGTCGCCCACCTCGGGATCGGTGATCGCGATCGCATTGCCGGCCGAGCGCATCTCGAAGATGACCCGCGGCGGCTTCGCCTGCGGCTGGGCCGTGACGGTGATCAGCGCGTCCGGATGCAGCTCCTGCGCCTTGAGATCGACGACCCACTCGTTGTCGACGCGGTGCAGGCTGGGCTCGAGCCCGCGGCGCGTCACCAGTCGGATCACGGTGGCGAGCGGATGCGGGACCTGCTCGATGCTCTCCACCGCCGCCTTGCCGCGGAGCCGGATCTCGGAGAGGTCGGCGCTCGACGGCGCGCCGAACACCACCCAGAGCGAGCCGGCGCGGCGGAATACCGCCGCGGGCACCTCCGTCGGCCAGGAAAAGCGCAGGCTGCCGGTGTCGTCGGTGGCCGCATAATGCACCGACAGCGCCGGCCCGGGGGCTGGCGCTGTCGAGGACGTCGGTCCCGGCGTCGGATGCGATGGCGGCGGCAGGCCCTTGGCTCCGGGCGCTACCGGCGGCAGCGGCCCGCTGACACCGGCCGAGGGCTCGATGAGCTCCGGCGGCGGCGTGACGCCGGGCGCGTGGGCCTTGCGGGCGGTCGAACCCGCCTTCGCCGCGGGATCGGGCTTGGCCGCGGTATCGGAGCCGCCGGGCTGCAAGAGATCGACGACGACGCTGGCGCCGCTGCGGAAATGACGCAGCGTGGTGCCGTCGGGCAGATGCAGCGTCAGCGTGGTGCCGCCATTCTCCTCGCTCACGGCGGGATCGCTGCCGGGCAGCGCCTGGCCGATCCGGGCGGCGTCGAGCCGCGCCGGGCGCGCGAAATGGATGCGGGCGGCGCCATCGGTCTCGCTCGCGGAGTAATCGATCGGGTCCTTCCAGTCGAACACCAGGCGGCGATAGCCCTCGTGCTCGCCGAAGCGCACGACGACATCGGCCTTGCCCGAATTGGCGGCGGCGGGATTGGCACCAGCGGAGCTGGCGACGGTGGGGCTTGCGGCGGGCTTGCGGCGGCGGTGCGGCACCAGCACGAGCGGGCGACCCGCCGGTGCGGCCGGTGCGACCGCTGCAGCCTCCGCGACAGGAGCCGGCTCGGCCGCGGGAGCCTTGTCAGCGATGGCGACCTTCTCGTCGGCGGCAGTCTTCCCGGCGGCGGGGATCTTGTCGGCGGCGGCGACCTTCTCGGCGGCCGCGGCCTTCGCGGCAACGGGCTTCGCGACATCGACGAGGTCGATCGCGATCGTATTGCCCTCGGTGAAGGTCTTGAGGCTGACCGGCCGGCGGAGCGCCGCGGTCAGCGTCGTGCCGGCGTCGTCAACGCTGACGCTGGTGACGTAGGAACCGAGATAGCGCTTGATCTGGTCGAGACGGGTGGTAAGCGGCCGCCCGAAATGCACCACCAGCGTCATGCCGTCGAGGCTGGCCTCGTAGCTGACCGGCGCCGGCCAGTCGAAGGCGATGCGACCGTAGCTCTCATGCTCGGCGGCGCGCGTCTTGACCGCGTCGGCGGCCTCGGCGGTGCCGAGGCAGGCGGCGGCGATCAGAAGAGCGAGAGCAACGCACAGTCGCAACATCAGCACCTCAATTCTAGAGGAGCCGCGCGCCAGAGACGCGGGCGATCTACTTCAAGCTCGCGAACAGGGCGTCGATATCGTCCTGGTTGTTGGCGGCGTCCGCAAGCTGCGGCCCATTGAGCAGCTTGCTTTCGTCATCGGGCGCTGCCGCCGGTGCTTCGGCCGCGGCCGGCGCCTTGGCGGGCTTGGCGTGCTTCTGCATGCCATCGCCGAATGCGGCCAGAACGGCGTCGACCTTGTGCTCGATATGCTTCAGCGCACGCACCACCTTGGTGATGCGCTGGCCGGTGACATCCTGGAAGTTGCAGGCCTCGAAAATTCGCGTGGAGAGCGTGCGGATCTTCTCGGCGGTCGCCTCCGGCGCCTCGCCGGCGAGGCGCTCCAGCTCCTCGGCTGCGTCGAGAATGGTGCCGGTCGCCTCGGCGGTGGATTCCACCACCGCGTCGAGCTCGTCGGTCGCCGAGGGAATATAGTGCTCGCGAATCTCGTCCGGCCGGATCGACGCGATCTCGCGCTTCGCCGCCTGGATGTAGTCCGCGATCTCCTCGATCTCGTGATAGAGGTGGAACTCGCTGGCGGAGATGTCGCCCGAGAGGGTCTGCATCACCGTTTCCACGACGGCGGCGATGTCGGCGGTCTCGATCGGCTTCGAATCGGTGGCGATCGCGTCGAGCTTCTTCGCCAGCGCGCCGTCCGCTGCCGCCTTGGCCGTCTTGGTCAGCTTGGCCATGGCCACGGTCCTTTTCGCCGCGCCGGATCAGAAGTCGCCGAAGATGGCGGTGAGCTTCTGCTTGAGCGTTGCGGCGTTGAAGGGCTTGACGATGTAGTTGGTGACGCCGGCCGCCTTGGCGGCAACGACGTTCTCGGTCTTGCTCTCGGCGGTGATCATCACGAACGGGATCGGCTTCAGCTTGTTGTCGGCGCGCACTTCCTTGAGGAGCTGCAGGCCGGTCATCGGCTCCATGTTCCAGTCGGAGATCACCAGGCCGTAGGTACGGTCGCGCAGCTTCATCAGCGCGGTACCGCCGTCCGTCGCCTCGTCGACGTTCTCGAAGCCCAGCTGCTTCAGCAGGTTGCGGATGATGCGCAGCATCGTCTTGTAATCGTCGACGATGAGGACATTCATATTCATATCGATCGCCATCTAACCACTCCTGCCAGTATCCGCCGTTCCCCGGGCGCGAAAACGCGCGGATATGGTTTAATGTGAACCGGTTAAAGCCGGGTTAAGACTCGTGAAATCATGGGGTTGTCGCGGGTGGGACCGCCGGCGGCGGGGCGCCCGCAGCGGATGCCTGCGGCGCGGCGCTGGCAGTCTTCGCCTGCGGCTGCTGATCCCTGCGCTCGGCGAGCGCCACCGTGATCTGCTTGGCGCGATCGGGATCGAGCGCGGCGAGGATCGGCGCCACCTTGCGCTCCTTCATGTGGTCGAGGACGTCGAGCAGCACGGACATGTCGAGTGTCTCGAAGATGCGCGCGGCCTCGATCGGCTTCATGGCCTCATAGATCTTGACCAGGCCCTGGACGCGCTGCGCGTCTTCCTGCTGCTTCTGCTGCACTTTGACGTCGATGCCGTTCTCGATGGTCGAGAGCTTGGAGATCTTGTCGTCGATGCGCTTCTCCGCGGCCTTCAGCAGCACCTCCTGCTGGGAGATGTCCTGGGCGCGCTGGTCGAGCTGGGCCCGACGCGCCGAGAGCTTCTGCAGCAGGTCGATCTCCTCGGGGCTCATGAGAAGCGGATCGGGGGCCTGAGCGGCCGCATCGGCCTTCGCCGGTGCGGCCCCGGGAGCGGCGGGCGCCGGCGCGGCATCCGCCGCGGGCGCGCCGCTTGCCGCCGCGGCGGGCGTTGCGTCGGGCTGCGGCTGGGATTGTGATGGCTGCGGCTGCGCGGTGGCGGCGTCGGCGTGGAGTACCGCCCAGGCGTCGACCAGCTTGACGCCGAGCAGCAGGCAGGCGCCAACGAGGACGACGGGAATGAGACGGGGCTTCATCGGGAGCGTAGCCTCAGCGGCGTCCGCCGAGCGCGCGGATCAGATCGCGCTCCGCCCGCGAGATCGGCGGCGCGCGGCGACCGGCGGACTGATCCTCGGTATCGACCCGGATCGGCATCACCTTGTTGTCGTCGGCGGCGGCGCGCTGGGCGACCGGCCGCGCGGGCTCAGGGGCGCGCGGCGTCGCCTCGCTGCGGCGGGCGCGGATCGTGCCCTCGAGGCGGTCGGCGAGACTGCCGCCGCGCTCGACGAGATAGTTGAGGTCGTCGCGCAGCGCGTGGCCCACGGTCACCTTCTTGTCGAGGTCCTTGCCGAGCTCGTCGGCGGCCTGGCGCAGCTCGGCGATGCCGGATTGCGCGCTGCCGGCGGCGGCATTGAGACCCTGGATGAGCTGCTCGAGCTGCGCCTTGTCGTTGCGCAGCAGGCCGAGCCGGCGGTTCAGCACCGCGACGTAGATGATGGTCGCCAGCAGCAGCACGGCAACCGTCAGATCACCGATCAACGGCAAGCTCATGGGCAGTGTCATTGCGACCCCTTCGTGCGCTCGAGTTTCTCGGCGATCCGAACCGCGATGTTGCCGCCCTTGCGGCCCATCTTGCCCGCTGAACATCCGGAGATCGCCACAGACCAGCTCGATGTCCGCCTGTGCATCGACGTTGAGAAGGACACGCGAGCCGACTTTCCAGTTGAGAACGTCGCTCAGCGTCACCTCGACCTTGTCGAGCACCGCCTCGATGTCGACGTCGGTGTTCCAGAGCTCGTCGGCGAGATGGGTCTCCCAGATCGAATCGCGGCCGAATTTCTCGCCCATGAACTCTGCAGCAGCAGCTCGCGGACCGGCTCGAGCGTGGCGTAGGGCAGCAGCAGCTCGAGGCGGCCGCCGCGATCCTCCATGTCGATGCGCAGCCGCGCCAGCACCGCGGCGTTGGACGGCCGGGCGATGGTGGCGAAGCGCGGGTTGGTCTCCAGCCGCTCGAAGCGGAAGGTGACCGGGCACAGCGGATCGAAGGCTGGCCGGAGAGATCGGCCAGCACGACCTGGATCAGCCGCTCGACCAGGGTGCGCTCGATGGTGGTGTAGGGCCGGCCCTCGATGCGCATCGCCGCGGTGCCGCGCCGGCCGCCCAGCAGCACGTCGACGATCGAGTAGATCAGCGCGCTGTCGACGGTCATCAGGCCGAAATTGTCCCACTCCTCGGCCTTGAACACCGCCAGCATCGCCGGCAGCGGGATCGAGTTCAGATAGTCGCCGAAGCGGATCGAGGTGATGTTGTCGATGACGACCTCGACGTTGTCGGAGGTGAAATTGCGCAAGCTGGTCGACATCATGCGCACCAGGCGGTCGAACACGATCTCCAGCATCGGCAGGCGCTCGTAGGAGACCAGCGCCGAATTGATGATCGCGCGGATGCCGGAATTGTCGTCGGCCGCGGCCGTCATCGTCGAAGCCGAGCAGGCTGTCGATCTCGTCCTGGTTGAGGACGCGCGCGGTCGGCGCGTCGCCCTCGCCCTCGCCTTCGCCTCTCGCCGCCATCGGCCATGGCCGCCCACTCGGCGGCCATTTTGTCTTCTTCCTCCTGCGTATCGGACATCTCTTGCTGCTTCGCCCTCGCCTCGATTGCCGGCGCTTACTGCACCAGCATTTCCTTGAACAGGACGTCCTTCACCTTGACCGGCGCCGCGGCGGCGTTGACGCGCGCAAGGAGCTCCTCGCGCAGGCGATAGATGCCGCCGGAGCCCCGCAGGTCCTCGACCCGGAGCTCGCGCAGATAGACCTGGAAATTGTCGATGATGCGCGGCATCACCGCCGCCAGCTTCGGCACGTCCTCCTGCTGCTCGAGCTCGAGGCTGACGGAGATCTTCAGGAAGCTTGTCTTACGGCCGGTGGAATTGAGATTAACCAAGAGGTCCGGCAGGTCGTAGAAGACCGACGGCTTTGCCGGTGGCGCCTTCTCGGCCTCGGCGGTCTCGGATTTGTGGCCGCCGGTGAACTTGTTGATGATCCCGGTGTAGTACAGCACGCCGCCGGTGCCGACGATGAGCACCAGACCGGCGGCGGCGAGAATCAGCAGCCGGCGTCGATCGCGTGGTTTCGGTACGTCCGCTGGCGCATCTGCGCCGTCTTCGGCATCGTCGTCGACAGTGCGGTCCGACATCGGCCCCCGCGTGGAAATGACGCCGCACGAATTCCGCGGCCGGCACGGGAGACGCTAGAGCTTTCTAGTTAAGAAGTGGTTTAGTCGCCGCCCGCGACCCAGTGGCGAAACGCCGCCCGGCAGAGGGGCAAGAACTACCCGGCAATGGCTGCCAGAAAGCGCCGGAAGCGGCATTCCCCAATACGTCCAAACAGCGCGCAACGCGTGGAAATCCGCCGCTCTCCGCCCTTGGCACGAGCCATGCATATGAGGGGCCGCAAGCGTCCCGGAAGAACTCCGATCATGGCGCCAGCGACCGACGACAGGAAGAAGCAGAGACCGCGATGAACGACCCGAGCACCATAGCCCTCTCCGCGCAGATCGCGCTGCTGCGCAAGACCGACATGCTGTCCAACAACCTCGCCAACCTGTCCAGCAACGGGTTCAAGGGCCAGGAGATGCTGTTCGAGGAATATCTCGGCCAGGGCAGCGACGGCAAGCAGGCCTCCTACGTGCAGGATATCGGCACCGCGCGCGACATGCGCGAGGGCCCGATCACGCAGACCGGCAATCCGCTCGATGTCGCGATCCAGGGCAGCGGATATCTCGTCGTGCAGACGCCGCTCGGGCCCCGCTACACCCGCGACGGCCACTTCCAGATCGACGCTCAGGGCCAGATCGTGACATCCCAGGGCTATCCCGTGCAGAGCGACGCCAACACGCCGATCAACATTCCCGACGACACTCGCGAGATCACCATCGGCAAGGACGGCAGCGTCGTCACCGCCGGCGGCGGCATCGCCGGCAAGCTGCAGGTGGTGAGTTTCGCCAACGAACAGGCGCTGCTGCCCACCGGCAATAACTCCTTCTCGACCGATCAGACGCCGCAGCCGGCGCCGGCCAACACCATTGTCGTCCAGGCCTCCCTCGAGGGCTCCAACGTCGAGCCCGTGCTCGAGATCACCCAGCTGATCGCCGCCAATCGCGCGATCAGCTACACCCACGACTTCACCAACGCCGAGGCGACCCGCGTCAGCAACGCCATCGACCGCCTCGGCAAGACCGTCTAACAGAGAGCGAGATAACACCTCATGCGCGCCCTCAACATCGCCGCGACCGGAATGCTGGCCCAGCAGCTCAACGTCGAGGTCATCTCCAACAACATCGCCAACCTCAACACGACGGCCTATAAGCGCCAGCGCGCGGAGTTCCAGGATCTGCTCTACGAGAACCAGCGCCGGGTCGGCGCCGATTCCTCCGACAACGGCAACATCATCCCGGTCGGCGTGCAGATCGGCTCGGGCGTCAAGACGGCGGCGGTCTACCGCATCAACCTGCAAGGCAGCCTGCTCAACACCAACAATCCCCTCGATCTCGCGATCCAGGGCCGCGGCTTCTTCCAGATCACGATGCCGGACGGCACCACCGCCTACACCCGCGCGGGCTCGTTCCAGCTCAGCCCCACCGGCGAGATCGTGACCGCGGACGGCTATGTCGTGCAGCCCGGCGTCACGCTCCCCAACAACACCACCGCGGTCACCATCAATGCCAACGGCCAGGTCCTGGCAACGATCGCGGGCCAGACCGCGCCGCAGAACGTCGGCCAGATCCAGCTCGCCAACTTCGCCAACGAGGCGGGCCTCTCGGCGCTCGGCGGCAACCTGCTGGAGGAGACCGCCGCCTCCGGCGCCGCCACCACAGGCAATCCCGGCTCGACCGCCTTCGGCACGATCCAGCAGGGCTACCTCGAGAGCTCCAACGTCGACATCGTCTCCGAGATCACCAACCTGATCACGGCCCAGCGCGCCTACGAGATGAACTCCAAGGCGCTGACCACCGCCGACCAGATGTCGCAGACCCTGAGCCAGATCCAATGAGCCCCCTGAGCACGATCCGCCTCGGCATCTGGGCGCTCCTCCTCGCACTGGCGCTGCCGCTCGCCTGCGCCGGCGCGGCGACGATCAAGCCGATGGTCAGCGTCCAGGCCTCCGTGGTTCACCTCGGCGATCTCTTCGACGGGGTCGGCCAGCGCGCAGAGCTGCCGGTCATCGCGGCGCCGCCGCCGGGCCGCCGGATGGTGCTGAGCGCCGATTGGCTGGGAGCGTTGGCCTCCGCGCAGCATCTCGACTGGCATCCGACATCCCGCTTCGACCAGGTGACGGTGGAGCGCGTGAGCCGGACGATCGACGCCGACGAGATTTCCCGGCGCCTGATGGCGGCGCTCGCCGAGCGCGCGCCCGGCGCCGATGCGGAGCTTCGCCTCGACAATCCCAATATCCGCCTGCTGGTGAGCGCCGATCAGACCGCGCCGCCGACGATCGAAGAGCTGCGCTTCGAGAACAGCAGCGGCCGCTTCAGCGCCGTCGTGGTGGCACCGGTCGGCAACGGCAGCGCCGACCGCCTGCACGTCAGCGGCCTCCTCGTCCGCCGCACCGAGGTGCCGATGCCCGCGCACCCCCTCAGCCCCGGCGACGTCATCACCCGGCAGGACCTCACGATGGTTCCGCTCCGCTCCGACCGCATGACCCAGGATCTGGTGGCGGAGATCGGCGACATCGTCGGCAAGACGCCGCGCCATGCGCTCCGCCCCGGCGAGCCGGTGCGAGCCAACGACATCGAGGTGCCGGTCGTCGTCCACCGCGGCAACCTCGTCACCATCGTGCTGGAAACCGCCAACATGCGCCTCACCGCCGAAGGCAAGGCGATGGAGGACGGCGGCAAGGGCGCGGTGATCCGCGTCACCAACACCAAGTCCAACCGCGCCATCGACGCGGTGGTCGCCGGCCCCGGCACCGTGTCGGTGGCCCTCGCCGCCACGCCGGTCACCCAGTAGGAAACTCCGATGCGCCATATCCTCATCAAGCTCATTCCGCTGGCGCCGATCCTGGCGCTGACGCTCAGCGCCTGCGGCACCGCCACCAAGCTGTCGCAGATCGGCGAGACACCGCCGATGACGACCATTCAGGATCCGCAGCAGCAGCCCGGCTATCGGCCGGTCTCGCTGCCAATGCCGCAGCCGATGGTGGGCGAGCGGCGACCCAACTCGCTCTGGCAGGCCGGCAGCCGCGCCTTCTTCAAGGATCAGCGCGCCGCCAACGTCGGCGACATCCTGACCATCATCATCAGCTTCGACGAGAAGGGTAAGTTCGACGACAACACCACGCTGCAGCGCAACTCCTCGATCGCCAGCGCGGCGCCGCAATTGATGGGATTCCAGAGCCAGATCGCAGAAGATTCTGCCGAGCGCCGCCAACATGTCGAACCTGGTGCAGGGGTCCGGCAACAGCAACAACGTCAGCACGACCGAGGCCAGCCGCGAGGAGCAGGTCAATCTGCGGGTCGCCGCCGAGGTGACGCAGGTGCTGCCGAACGGCAACCTGGTGGTCCAGGGCCGGCAGGAGATCCGTGTCAACTACGAGGTGCGCGAGCTGCAGATCGCCGGCGTGCTGCGCCCGCAGGACATCACCGCCATCAACACCGTCACCTACGACCAGCTCGCCGAGGCCCGCATCTCCTACGGCGGCCGCGGCCAGCAGATGGACATGCAGCAGCCCCGCTACGGACAGCAGTTCTTCGACGTCATCAATCCCTTCTAAAGGGACTCAGGGTCTTGCGCTGAGTTAGATGTCGCGCCGGGCCGCAACGCCAGCAGCGCCAGGAACGAGCCGCCCGTCAGGAGACCCGACAGCAGCAAGGCCGCGTGAGGCCCGCTGCGATCGAGGACCAGGCCGAAGAGCAGCGGCGCGGCGCCCTGGAAGATGCGCGCCGGCGCCGCCAGCAACCCGGTGCGCAGGCCATAGCTCGCCGGCGCCAAAGAGCGCGAGCGGCAAGGTGCCGCGCGCGATCGTCAGCAGGCCATTGCCGCCGCCGTGCAGGAGGACGAACGGCACGGCGACCGCGGGACCGAACATCACCAGCAGCGCGGCGCCGATCGGGTGCAGGACGGTGGCGAGGCGGGCCGAGATCATCGGCGGCGCGCGCCGCAGCAGCGTGAATTCGATCAAGCGCGCCGCGACCTGGGCCGGGCCGACCAGGGACCCCGCGAACACCGCCGCCGAGGCCGACGCGCCGAGCGCCTGCAGGAGGCGAGGCAGATGCGCCGCCAGTGCCGTCGAGACGAACCACGTCGCCCCGAACACGGCCGCCAAAACGATCATCGTCCCCCGCACCTCGGGCGACGCCGCGCCCTCGGCGTGCACGATCGGAGCCGACGGCGGCGCCTTCGGCACCAGCAGCCGATTGAGGGGCAGTGCCAGCAGCACATGCAGCGCGGACCAGACGAGGCAGGCGCCGCGCCAGCCCACCGCATCGATGAGAAAGGCGCTCAGCGGCCAGCCGACGGTGCTGGCAAAGCCCGCGAAGAGGGTGATGCCGGTGATCGCGTTTCTCGCCTCGCGGCCGTAGAGGCCCGCGACGGTGGCGAATGCCGCCTCGTAGAGGCCATATCCCATGCCGACGCCGATGACGATCCAGGCCGCGGCAAGTCCGATGACGCCGGTCGCCGAGGACAGCAGCACGAGGCCGGCGGCAAACACGAGGTTGCTCGCCGCCAGTACGTCGCGTCCCCCGCGCCGGTCGATCAGGCGGCCGGCGGCGGGACCGAGCAGGCCCGACAGCAGCAGTGCTGCGGAGAAGATGCCGAAGAACCATCCGCGCGCCAGGTGCAGATCGGCGGAGACGGGATCGGCGAAGACCGCCGGCAGATAGTAGGTCGATCCCCAGGCGAGGGTCTGCGTGACGCCCAGGGTGGAGACGACCAGCGCGCGGCGTTCGCGAACGGCGCTCGCCGTCATCCCCGTTCGTACCAGCCGCGGCTCGCACGAACGATATGCACGACCGAGAGCATGACTGGCACTTCCACCAGCACGCCAACCACGGTCGCCAACGCGGCGCCCGACTGAAAGCCGAAGAGCGCAATGGCGGTCGCCACGGCCAATTCGAAGAAATTGCTGGCGCCGATCAGCGCCGATGGCCCCGCCACGCACCAGGCAACGCCGAGGCGCCGATTGAGCCAGTAGGCCAGCCCGGCATTGAAATAGACCTGGATGACGATCGGTGCCGCCAGCAGCGCGATCACCAGCGGCTGACGGGTGATCTGCTCGCCCTGCAGCCCGAACAGCAGGACGAGCGTCAGCAGGAGAGCCGACAGCGACAGCGGCGAGAGCGACCGCAGCACGCGGTCGAGCGCCGCCTTCCCTCCCCTGGCGAGCAGGGATCGCCGCCAAAGCTGCGCCGCGAGCACGGGAACGAGGATATAGAGAACCACGGAGAGAAGCAGCGTGTTCCAGGGAACCGTGATCGAGGAGAGACCGAGCAAGAGTGCCACGATCGGCGCGAAGGCGACAATCATGATCGCGTCGTTGAGCGCCACCTGGGACAGCGTGAAATGCGGCTCGCCGTCGACCAGATTCGACCAGGCGAATACCATCGCCGTGCAGGGCGCCGCCGCCAGCAGGATGAGCCCGGCGATATAGCCGTCGATCTGATCCGGCGGCAGCAGCGGCCGGAAGAGGTGTGCCACGAACAGCCAGCCGAGCAGCGCCATCGAGAAGGGCTTGACCAGCCAATTGACGCCGACCGTCGTGGCGATGCCGCGCCAGTGGCGGCCGACCTCGCCAAGCGCGCCGAGATCGATCTTGAGCAGCATCGGCACGATCATCAGCCAGACCAGCCCGGCGACCGGCAGGTTGACCTCGGCCAGGGTCGCCGTGCCGAGCGCGTGAAAGAGGCTCGGCACCATCCCGCCGAGCCCGATCCCGACGATGATGCAGAGCGCCACCCACAGCGTCAGATAGCGCTCGAACAGGCCCAGGGACGGCGTCTTGCCAGCGGCGAGCGCCGCCGCTTCGCTCACGACGCGGCGTCCTCGGCGGCATCGGTCCGCATCCGGCCGATCGCGGTCACGCGGCTCGCCAGCGACATGCGATCGAGGGAGGCGATGGGCAGCGACGCGAAAACCTTGATCCGGTTGTCGAGCGCCCGCAGCGTTTCGCGGAAGGCCTGCCGCTGCTCGTCGTCGGAACCCTCGACCGCCGCGGGATCGGGCAGACCCCAATGCGCCGTGATGGGGTGGCCCGGCCAAATGGGGCAGACTTCGCCCGCCGCCTGATCGCAGACCGTGAAGACGAAATCCATCACCGGCGCATCCGGCCGGGCGAATTCGTCCCAGCTCTTGCTGCGCAGGCCCTCGACCGGAAGCTTGATGGAGCGCAGCAGCTCGAGCGAGCGGGGATGGACGGCGCCCTTGGGAAAGCTACCGGCGCTGTAGCCACGGAAGCGGCCGGCGCCCCTATGGTTCAACAGAGCTTCCGCGAGAATGCTGCGCGCGGAATTTCCGGTGCAGAGAAAAAGCACGTTGAAGATTTTCGACATGTCGCCCTCACCTGCAACAGGAACTTGCGGCGGCCGCCACGACGGCCACCGGCTTGGCCGCGCCGCAGCACGGACTGCCGGATTTCACGGACGCCTGCGGCGCCGGACGCGTGCTGCAGACGCCGGTTTCCGGCAATTCCAGCTCGACGCGCGCCGCCGCCGCGATATCGCCGGCGAGATGCGCCGCGATCGAGCGCACCTGCTCATGGCCGGTCGCGAGCAGGAACGTCGGCGCGCGGCCATAGCTTTTCATGCCGGCGATGAAGAAGCCGACCTCCGGATGCGAGAGCTCGGCCGCGCCGTGCGGGCGCACGGTCCCGCAGCTATGGAGATTTGGATCGATCAAGGGACCGATCGTGCCGGCGCACTCGAGCCAGGGATCGAGGGTAAGCCGAACCTCGCGCAGCATGTCGAGATCCGGGCGGAAGCCGGTCGCCACGATCATCCGGTCCGCCGCGAGCTGGGTCGGCTTGCCCGCGTGATCGCCCTCGATCAGCAACCCGCCGCCCGCCGCGCGGCCGATCGCCGTGAGATGGAAGGGCGTCACCACGTCCACGTCGCCGCTTTCGACCAGAGCTCGCGCCCGGCTGCCGAGCTCGCCGCGCGCCGGCAGGGCATCCGCCGCCTCGCCGCCAAAGACCGCCTCGATCCGCTCCTTCCGGAGCAGCCAGAGAAGTCGCGTGCCCGGCGCTTCCTCGCGCAGCGCCGCCAGGTCGATGAGGGCGTTCAGCGCCGAGTGCCCGCCGCCCACAACAGCGGTGGTGCGGCCAAGGTAGGTCGTGCGATCGGCTCCGAGGATGTCGGGAATCCCGGACACGATGCGGTCGGCGGCTTCCACCTCGCCGATCGCCGGCAGACCGTCGGCGCCGGCGGGGTTGGGCGTGAACCAGGTGCCGGACGCGTCGATCACCGCCCGCGCCGTCACGCGGCGCACCGTGCCATCGGGCGCCGCCACACGCAGCACGAAGGGCAGCGCCTCCCGCCCCGCCGTCCGCACCTTGTCGGTATTCTGCCGGGTGACGGCGATGACGCGGGCGTTCACCTGGACATGAGGCGCAAGGGCCCTGGCGAGCGGCTCGAGATAAAGCGCCACCAGCTCGCCGCCGGTCGGCACGTCATCGGCGGGCGGATGCGTCCATCCGCGCGTCGCCAGGAGCGCCGCCGCCTGCAGATCGACGCAGAAGCGCCACGGCGTGAACATGCGGACATGATGCCATTGCCGAACCGCATGCCCCGGCGCGGGCCCGGCCTCGAATACAAGCGGCGTCTCGCCGCGCGCCAGGAGATGCGCCGCGGCCGCCAGCCCGACCGGCCCGCCGCCGATGATCGCCACGGGTAACGACGTCGGAATTCATGATGCAGCCTTTCGGGATTTGCCCGCCGACGCCGGCGGAGCGGACGGCACGCAGGCCGATCGACCTTGCCCGCAGCAGTTCTCGGTAAGGAAACCGACGAGGACATTCATGTTGCCGAAGTCCGCGGCGTAGAGGATCTGCCGGCTCAACCGGCGCTGCGTGATCAGGCCGGCGCGATGCAGATGCTGGACGTGAAACGTGAGCGAGGACGGCGGCAGATCGAGACGCTCCGCGATGACGCCCGCGGACAGGCCATCGGGTCCCCTCTCCACGAGCATGCGATAGATCGCGAGGCGCGTTTCGTGCGCGAGAGCGCCGAGGGCCTCAACGGCTTCCGTGCTGTTCATATCGCACCACCTTTCGAGGAATATCGAAATATAGCCGTGGCGGGCGATCCGTCAACTATATTTCTGGAAATATCGAATTGATGGCGGAAACCGGAAACCTGCCCGAGCACCGCAAGGCGAACCGGCGGGTTTCGGATCGGCGATCCAACTAGCGCGAAAGTAAGAGGAACGCTCCGCGGCCTCAGTCGTCCCGGTGGGTGCGCTCCATGCGCTCGTGGCGCTCCTGCGCCTCGAGGCTCAAGGTGGCGATCGGCCGCGCCTCCAGGCGCCGGAGGCTGATCGGCTCGTCGGTCTCCTCGCAGTAGCCGTAGGTGCCGTCCTCGATTCGCATCAGGGCGGCGTCGATCTTGGTGATCAGCTTGCGCTCGCGATCCCGTGTCCGGAGCTCCAGCGCCCGCTCGGTCTCGAGCGAGGCGCGGTCGGTGATGTCGGGCTCCGCCAGGCTCTCTTCCTTGAGGTGCTGCAGGGTCTCGGTCGACTCCGCCAGCAGCTCGCCGCGCCAGCGCAGCAGCTTCTGCCGGAAATACTCCAGCTGCAGCGCATTCATGAACTCTTCATTTTCCGAGGGACGGTAGTCGGGCGGAAGCATGGGCCGCATCACCTACTCCGTGAAACTCCAAGGTTCTCGAAGCGCGCGGGAGTATAGGGAGGCGGCCGTGCCGGAGCAAGCGCGGGAAAGCGCTCCCAGGCCGTTGATACTGCTGCCTATTTGAAATGCACTCAGGATGCGGGCGTGAGCTTCGCGAGCTCGACCCTGGCGCGCAGATCGATCTCATCGAGGACCTCGATCAGGCGGGGATCGTCGAGCGTGCCGCGGGCGCTGGCGACGACGCGCTGCAGCTCGGCGATCTGGCTCATGCGGCAGGCTGCCGCTGAGCAGGGCCAGGCGCAGCTCGTCGAGCCGGTCGAGCAGCGAGCCGCCGCGCTGCACGGCGCGCCGGCGCTCGGCGAGCGCGTCGGGCAGCTCCTGCAGCTGGAAGAGGCCATCGACCGACGAGAGCGGCGCGGGCGGCGGCCGGCGCCGAGGCGGGCTGGTCGCTCGCTGACGCCGACGGAGAATTCAGGCCCGGACCCCGAGCCCGATTTGCCATCGCGGCGACGCGACGCGGGGGCGGTCGGGCGGCTTCGAATTCGATGCGCATGAGGATCGGACGTGTCCTTGCATGGCTGGCCCGCAGCATCGCGCGACAGAGTTAAGCGCCGATTAACGCGGCGCATGCCCGGCAAAGCCTGCCGGCGGCCAGGCAGGGTTTGCCGGGCGGCACCGGCGCCGGACCGAAAGCTCGGCAAATCCGCGGATTTGCGCGGTTTTTTGCGCTGGCACGGCGCTTCGCATGAGAGGGCCGACAGAACCATGACCGGCATCCCAGATCCCATGACCCGCCTTGCCCGCCCGCTCGCCCGCCTCGCTCTCGCCGTCCTCGGCATCGCGCTCGTCGCGCCCGGCGCGCTGGCGGCATCTCGCGCATCAAGGACATCGCCGACTTCGAGGGCGTGCGCGACAACATGCTGGTCGGCTACGGGCTGGTGGTCGGCCTCAACGGCACCGGCGACACCCTCAACAACGCGATCTTCACCCGCGAGAGCCTGATCGGCATGCTGGAGCGCCTGGGCGTCAACGCCCGCGACAGCAAGCTCACGCACCAAGAATGTCGCCGCCGTGATGGTGACCGCGACGCTGCCGCCCTTCGCGCGCCAGGGCGCGCACATCGACGTCACGGTCTCGGCGCTGGGCGACGCCAAGAGCCTGCTCGGCGGCACGCTGCTGGTGACGCCGATGCTCGGCGCCGACGGCGAGGTCTACGCGGTGGCCCAGGGCAGCGTCGCCAGCGGCGGCTTCGTCGCCAAGGGCGCAGGCGCAGTCCGTCACCAAGGGCGTGCCGACCTCCGGCCGCATCTCCAACGGCGCCATCGTCGAGCGCGAGGTCGGCTTCGAGCTCGCCAAGCTGCACACCGTCAACCTCACGCTGCGCAATCCCGATTTCACCACCGCGCGGCGCGTCGCCCAGGCGATCAACGGCTATCTCGCGAGCCCCGCGGCGCGCCCGCTCGACCCCTCGACGGTGGTGCTCGCCATGCCCGCCAGCTTCAAGGGCGACGTCGTGTCGCTGCTGACCGACATCGAGCAGCTTCGCGTCGAGCCCGACCAGCCCGCCCGCGTCGTCATCGACGAGCAGAACGGCGTCATCGTGATGGGCGAGAACGTGCGCATCAGCACGGTCGCGATCGCCCAGGGCAACCTGACCGTGCGCGTCACCGAGACGCCGCAGGTCTCGCAGCCCAATCCCTTCGCGCCCGCGGGCACCGCGGCCACGCCCACCAATCCGACCACCGGACAGCCGGTGGCGCCGGGCCGCGGCGGCGTGCAGTTCGCGCCCAACGGCGGCGGCCAGACCGTGGTGGTGCCGCGCACCAACGTGCAGGTCGACGAGCAGTCGGAGCGCCGCATGGCCGTGCTGCCCGCCGGCGTCACCTTGCAGGAGCTCGTCAACAGCCTCAACGCGCTGGGCGTCGGCCCGCGCGACATGATCAGCATCCTGCAGGCGATCAAGACCGCGGGCGCGCTGCAGGCCGACATCGAGCTGATGTAATGGACGCGAGCAAATCCATCATCCCGCCGCTGCCGTCGACGCAAGCGCCGAGCGCCGCGCCGACAACGCCGGCCGCGGGCACGGCCGATCCGACCGCCGCCCGCAAGACGGCGGAGGATTTCGAGGCGTTCTTCCTGTCGCAGTCGATGGAAAGCATGTTCGCCGGGATCAACGGCGACAGCGTCACCGGCGGCGGACAGAGCGAGACCGTCTACCGCTCGCTGCTGCTGCAGCAGTACGCCAAGGTCGCCGCCAAGAGCGGCGGCGTCGGCATCGCCGACGCGGTGCAGCGGGAGATCCTGCGCATTCAAGAGGCCCAGAAGAAATGAGCGCGCTCAGCGTCGTCACCACCGGTCCCCGCCTGCTGGCGTCCTCGGCGCCGGAGCTGATCGAGCTCTCGACCAAGCTCGCCGATCTCCTGGAGCGCGAGACCGTGGCCCTCACCGCCATGCGGCTGCAGGAAGCGGCCGCCTTCGCCGAGGAGAAGATGCGGCTCACCCGGCGCTATCGCGCCACCATCGAGGAGCTGCGCGCCGGCCGCACCACCTTGCGCGAGACCGCAGCGCCGCTGCGCGTCGAGCTCCTGGCAGTGGCGACCCGGCTCGCCAACGCCGCGCAGGCCAACGAGCGCGCCTTGCGCGCCGGCCGCGCTGCCGTCCAGTGCGTGGTGGCGGCGATCGCCGACGCGGTGAAGGCGAACGAGCGCAGCACCCAAGCCTATCGGCCACCGCGGCAGCCCGCCATGCGGCCGCGTCTGGTCGCCGGCGTCGCCGTCGACCGCCGGCTCTGACGAGAGGGATCGGCATCATGGATATCTCCGCAGCGCTTCAGAATGCCCTGAGCGGCATTCAGGCCGCCCAATCCAACATCTCGCTGATTTCCTCGAACATCTCGAACGCGCAAACTCCGGGTTATTCGCGCGAGACGGAGACGCTGACGCCCAAGCTCGAGAATGGCGCCGGCGCCGGCGTCGCGGTGAGCATCCCGCAGCGCCAGATCAATCAGGGTCTCAACACCACCGCCCGCGTCCAGGACACCGCGGCGAGCGCCGCCAGCACCGCAGAAACCTATTTCCAGCAGATCCAGAATCTGTTCGGCCAGGTAAACGACGGCAGCTCGCTCAGCGACACCTTCAGCACGTTCACCGGCGCGCTGCAAACCCTCTCCACCACGCCCGATGACCAGGTCTCGCAGCAGAGCGCCGTCAGCACGGCGCAGGCCGTCGCCCAGCAGCTCAACAGCATGTCTTCCGGCGTGCAGAATATCCGTGCCACAGCTGACGGCGAGATCGCGACCGACATCTCGACCGTGAATCACGGCGTTGCAGCAGATCGCCAACTACAACACCGCGATCACCCATGCCAAGGCCACCGGCCAGGCCACCGCCGCGCTGGAGGATCAGCGCGACCAGGCGCTCGACACGGTGTCGAAGCTGATGGGGGTGTCGGCGTTCGTGCGCGGCAACGACACGATGGTGGTCTTCACCAGCACCGGCCAGACGCTGGTGGACAGCACCGCAGCCCAGCTCAGCTATACCCAGTCCGGCGCCGTGACCGCGCAGACGCCGATGTCGAAGGTGACCCTCAACGGCGCCGATATCACCAGCGACATCACCACGGGATCGATCGGGACGCTGCTCAATCTGCGCGACACTCAGCTGCCGAACCTGACCGCGGAGCTCAACCAGTTCGCCACCAACCTCTACAACTCAGCGCAGGTGACGAGCTCGACCCAGACCGTCAATGTGGGCGGCACCGCGCCGGCCGCCGGCGACAAGTTCACGGTCTCGATCAATGGCGGCCCGGCGGTCACCACCGCGGCGCTGCCGGCGAACCCGACAATCACCGATATCGTCAACGCCATCAATACCGCGGTCGGCGCCGGCACCGTCACCGCCAGCGCCAACGGCAACAGCATCGTCTTCACCGACACCGCCGGCAGCAATCTCAACGTCACCGTCGCCGCCACCGTCGGCGGCGAAACCTTCGCCCCGACCGCCGCCAATCTTCCCTTCCATCTCTTCAGCGGCGTCAACGCCGCGGCGCCGTCGCCGCAGGACAACGCCGCCACCATCGCGGTCAATCCCGCCGTCATCGCGAACCCCACGCTGCTCGACGGCTCGGCCGCCAATCCGGATCCGACGATCTCGCAGGCGCTGTCGAATGCCGTGAATGCCACGCAGAGCTTCGTCGCCGCCGGGAACCTCGGCAGCAGCTCGAGCACGCTCAGCAACTACTCGGCGCAGATCCTCGGGCAGATCGCGACCGCCACCGCCGCCGCTACGCGACAACTCCACGTTCCAGACCACCCTGCAGCAGCAGTTCGCGGCGCGCGCATCGAACGTGAGCGGCGTCAACATCGACCAGGAGCTCGCCCAGCTCACGGTCTACCAGAACATGTATTCCGCCTCCGCCAATGTCGTCTCGGCGGTGCAGAGCATGCTCGATACGCTCCTCAAGATGTAACGGTACGAGGCATTCCCATGACCACCATCGGCACCCTCGTCAACACGAACATCACGCTGCAGACATATCCAGCAGCTGCAGGACCAGGCCAACAAGCTGCAAGGCCAGGTCAACACCGGCCTCAAGAGCCAGGACTATTCGGGTCTTGGCGGGGCCGCCGGCCAGCTGACGAACCTGCAGAGCTCGGTGACGCAGCGCCAAGGCTTCCTCGACACCATTTCGACCGTGCAGAGCCGCATCCAGGAAAGCTCGAGCGTGATCACCAGCATCGAGACCGCGGTGTCGCAGTTCAGCGAGAACCTGCCCAATGGCGCGTACGGCACCGTGCCGAACGACATCCAGTCGCAGGCATCGCAGATCCTCCAGGAGATCACCGACTTCCTCAACAGCCAGGACGGCAACCGCTACATATTCGCGGGCAGCAACACCTCCGTGCCGCCGGTGGACAATACCGGCCTGCCCAATCCCGGAACCCTCACCGCCAGCGTGTCCGGCGCGCCTCCCAACGGCTACTACACCGGCAACGATTCCATCGCGCAGGCGAAGGTGGATACCGCGACGACGGTCCAGTACGGCGTCACCGCCGACAATCCGGCCTTCGAGAACGCCATCCGCGCGCTCAATTTCCTGGCCAACCTGCCGGCGGGGTCGCCGAGCCAGACCAATCCCGTCGACGTCGCCAACGTCAACACCGCGACCCAGCTGGTCGCCCAGAGCATCACCGGCATGCAGGGGATGCTGGGCAAGCTCTCGCTGCAGTCGGCCCAGCTCAACAATCTGCAGACCAGCCATACCAACGCCCTCAACCTGACCCAGACCAGCATCGACAACATCGAGACCGTCGATCCCGCGACCGCGATCACCAAGCTCAACCAGGTCGAGACCAACCTGCAGGCCTCCTACAGCACCATCAGCGCGCTCTCGCAGCTCAGCCTGGTCAATTACCTCAAGTTCTGAGCGGGCTTGGCACCGGCACGAAACGGTAAATTAACCAGCCCGCGCGCACATTGGACCCGGCACCACTCGCCGGGTCGTCCCCCTAGCATCATTCGAGGCCCGTCCATGCCGCTGAGCCCCTCCGTTTCGCTTCTCGATCGCCGCCCCGCCAAGCCGCGGGCCGGCGAGCGCGCGCAGTCCGGCGGCGGCGCCCACGCCTTCGCCGACGGCTTGCAGGAGGCGTTCCGGCAGTTCGACGACGCCTCGATACTGATCACCGGCGGCACCGGCTCCTTCGGGCGCCGCTTCATCGAGACGCTGCTGCGGCACGGCCGCGCGCGCCGCCTGATCGTGTTCTCCCGCGACGAGTTCAAGCAGTACGAGATGCAGCAGCAGCTCGCGGGCCTGCCCGGCGAGACGCTGCGCTTCTTCATCGGCGACGTGCGCGACGGCGACCGCCTGGAGATGGCGATGCGCGAGGTCGACTTCGTCATCCATGCCGCGGCGCTGAAGCAGGTGCCGGCGGCCGAATACAATCCCTTCGAGTGCATCCGCACCAACGTGTCCGGCGCCGAGAACGTGGTGCGCGCGGCGCTCGCGCAACGGCGTCAAGAAGGTGCTCGCGCTCTCCACCGACAAGGCCGCCAACCCGATCAACCTCTACGGCGCCAGCAAGCTCGCCTCCGACAAGATCTTCGTCGCCGCCAACAACCTCACCGGCATCGGTCGGCACCCGCTTCGCGGTGGTGCGCTACGGCAACGTGGTCGGCTCGCGCGGCAGCGTCATTCCGTTCTTCCGCAAGCTGGTCGCCGAGGGCGCCGACCATCTGCCGATCACCGACGAGCGCATGACGCGGTTCTGGATCACCCTGCAGCAGGGCGTGCACTTCGTCGTCACCTCGCATGCAGATGATGCAGGGCGGCGAGATCTTCGTGCCCAAGATCCCGAGCATGCGCATCGACCGACCTCGCGCACTGCATGGCGCCCGAACCTGCCGACCCGCGTCGTCGGCATCCGGCCCGGCGAGAAGCTGCACGAGGTGATGATCACCGAGGACGATCGCCGCCTCACCCTCGAGCTCGCCGACCGCTACGTCATCGAGCCGGCCTTCCGCTGGTGGCAGCGCGATCCCTATCTCGTCTCCGGCGCCAGCGCCGGTGCCGCGAGGGCTTCCGCTTCGCCAGCGACACCAACGACGAGTGGCTCGACGCGGCCGGCCTCAAGCGCCTGCTCGAGGATCCGACCCTATGAACCCGGCGGACCTGCCGGTGCTGCCCTATGGCCGTCACGCGATCGACGAGGACGACATCGCGGCGGTGCGCGGCGGTCCTGCTGCGGCGACTGGCTCACCACCGGCCCCGCGGTCCGCATGTTCGAGGCGGCGCTTGCCGACCACGTCGGCGCCGCCCATGCGGTCAGCTGCACCAGCGGCACCGCCGGCCTTCACCTCGCCTGCCTCGCCCTCGGCCTGAAGCCCGGCGAGGCGGTGATCGTGCCGGCGATCACCTTCGTCGCCACCGCCAATGCGGCGCGGCTGGTCGGCGCCGAGGTGGTCTTCGCCGACGTCGATCCCGACACCGGCCTCATGGAGGCCGCGCATCTCACCCAGGCGATCGCCGAGGCCGAGCGCCGCGGCCTCAAGGCCCGCATCGTGCTGCCGGTCCATCTCGCCGGCCAGTGCGCCGACATGGCGGCGATCGCCAAGGTCGCCCGCGCGCATGGCCTCGCCATCGTCGAGGACGCCTGCCACGCGATCGGCACCGTCGAGCGCCGGGCCGATGGCACGGAGATCCCGGTCGGATCCTGCGCCCACAGCGACATGGCGATCTTCTCGTTCCATCCCGTGAAGACCATCGCCGCCGGCGAAGGCGGCGCGGTCACCACTCAGAGCGGCGCTCTCGCCGAGCGGCTGCGGCGGCTCCGCAGCCACGGCATCGTGCGCGACGAGACCCAGTTCGAGGACCGCGTCGAGGCCTTCGAGCAGGCGGTGGTCAATCCCTGGTACTACGAGATGGTCGAGCTCGGGCTCAACTACCGCCTGAGCGACATCAACTGCGCGCTGGCGCTCAGCCAGCTCAAGAAGCTCGACCGCTTCGTCGCGGCCCGCCGCACGCTCGCCGCCCTCTATGATGCGCGGCTCGCGGGCCTGGCGCCGCTGCTCCGCCGCGCGCCCCAGCGGACCGACACCCGCCCCGGCTGGCATCTCTACACCGTGCTGATCGATTTCGACGCCGCCGGCATCACCCGCGGCGCCCTCATGCGCGACCTCGAGAGCGAGGGGATCCGCACCCAGGTGCATTACATCCCCGTGCCGCGCCAGCCCTACTATCGCCGCCGCTATGGCGATGCGACGCTTCCCGGCGCCGACGCCTACTACCGCCGCACCCTGTCGCTGCCGCTCTTTGTCGGCCTCACGGAAGCCGACGTCGAGCGGGTCGCCAGCGCCCTCGAGCGCCGGCTCGCCGGCCGCTCAGCACTGGTGCGCCGGCACGCCTCATGATCACCGCCTGCATCGTCCAGGCCCGGGTCAGCTCCACCCGCCTGCCCGCCAAGGTCCTGAAGGATTTGGCGGGCGAACCGATTCTGGGCCATGTGTTGCGGCGCTGCGCGGCGATTCCCGGCGTCGACCGCGTGGTCTGCGCCACCGTCGAGGGCATCGAGAGCGCGCCCGTCGCCGAGATTGCCGGACACTATGGCGCGCTGGTCTTCCGGGGATCGGAGAGCGACGTGCTCGAGCGGTATCGCGGGAGCGGCGCGCGCCGCCGGCGCCGATATCGTCCTGCGCGTGACCAGCGACTGCCCGCTGATCGATCCCGCGCTCTGCGCCGCGGTGCTGAGGCGCCGCGCGGACGACGAAGCCGACTACGCCGCCAACAACTTCGTGCACGGCTATCCGCACGGGCTCGACTGCGAGGCCTTCACCCGCGCCGCCCTCGAGGCGGCGGCGGCACGCGCGACCGAGTCCTACGACCGCGAGCATGTGACACCCTGGATCCGCAACAATCCCGGCTACCGCAAGACTTCGGTCGAGGGACCTGGCGGACCGCAGGCCAAGTGGCGCTGGACCCTCGACTACCCCGAGGATCTCGATTTCCTGCGGGCACTCTTCCGCTACCTGCCGCGACCGCCGGCGATGCCGTCCTGGCAGCAGATCGCCGCGCTGGTCGAGCAGCATCCGGAGCTCACGGAGATCAACGCCCTGAGGCGGCAGCGATGAGCCGGCCGCTCGCGGTACTTCGCGCCGACGCCAGCCGTACGATCGGCACCGGCCACGTCGTGCGGTGCCTGGCGCTCTCGGAGTGGCTCGAGGAAGCCGGCTGGCGCTGCGTCTTCGCGCAGAGCGCCGAAAGCCTTGCCGCCAATCCATCGGCGCTCGACCGCCACGAGCGCGTCACCCTCACCGCGGCTGATCCGGCGTCAGAAGCGGCGGAACTCGCCGGGCACTTCCCGTCCTGCGACCTGCTGGTCGTCGATCACTATGGCCGCGACCGGAGTTTCGAGGCGGCGTGCCAGACCTGGGCCAGCCGGATCCTCGTCCTCGACGATCTCGCCGACCGGCCGCACGCCTGCTCGGCGCTGCTCGACGCTGCGCGCGACGCCAACAGCACCGCCTATCGAGCGTTGGTGCCGCCGCCGCTGCGTGCTGCTGCTGGGTCCCGAATTCGCGCTGCTGCGCCGGCAATTCCTGGCGGCGCGGCATCGCGCCCTGGAGCGCCGGAGGACCGCGGCCGCGCCGCGCCGCATCGTGATCTCGATCGGCGGCATCGATGCCGACGACCTCACCAGGCGCGCGCTGGCGGCAACGCTGCAGGCGGCGCCCACCGCGGATATCGACGTCGTCCTCGGCCGCGCCGCGCCGCATCTGGAGTCCGTGCGGGCGCTCGCGCGCTCCGGCAAATCCCGCGTGCGCGTGCTCAGCGACGTCGCGGACATGGCGGCGCTGCTGGCCGCCGCCGATATCGGCATCGGCGCCGCCGGCACCAGCAGCTGGGAGCGCTGCAGCCTCGGCCTCCCCTCGATCGCCCTCCCGGTGGTCGACAATCAACTGTCGACGGCGTCGATCCTCGCCGAGCGCGCTGCCGCACTGGTGCTTCCGCAGGGCGCGAAGGCGACAACCCCGGAGATCGCCGGCGCGATCGGCGACCTGCTCCGGGATGCCTCGCTGCGCCGCTCGCTCTCGGAGCACGCGATGGCGCTCTGCGACGGCCGCGGCGCCTGGCGGGTGATGCTGCGGCTCCTTGCCGATGAGCGCGGGCGCGACGGACGGGCCGTGCGCCTCCGCCTCGCCGAGCGCCGCGATTCCGATCTGATGCTCGCCTGGCAGACCATCCCGGAAGTGCGTCGCTATGCGCGTCACCCGGAATTGCCGACCCGAGCCGAGCATCTCGCCTGGATGGAAGCCTCCCTCGCCAATCCCGATCGGATCCTCACCCTGATCCTGGAGGACGACGTGCCCGTGGGCGTGCTGCGCTTCGATCGCGTCGACACGGCATCGGCTTTCGAGATCTCCATCCTGGTCGATCCCCGCCGGCACGGCCGCGGTATCGCCGCCGCCGCGCTCCGCCTCGGACAGACGCTGTTCCGCGGCACCGCTCTTCATGCTGAAGTCGCCCCCGAGAACACGGCCTCGCAACGGCTGTTCCAGGGCGCCGGCTTTCGCACCATCGACGCGCGCCATCTCGTGTGGTCCGGCGGCCGGGATGCCACCGGCCCCACGATCGATACGCGCGCCGCAGCCGAGGTAACCCCATGACCCCTCCCCGCTTCGCCATTGCCGGCCGCCAGATCGGCGACGGCCACCCGCCCTACGTGATCGCCGAGCTCTCGGCGAACCACAACGGCGACATCAAGCGCGCCTTCGCGATCATGGACGCCGCCAAGGCCGCCGGCGCCGACGCGATCAAGCTGCAGACCTATACGCCCGATACCATCACCATCGACCACGACGGCCCCGGCTTCCGGCTCGAGGACGGGCCCTGGCGCGGCCGCACGCTGCATGCGCTTTATCAGGAAGCGCACATGCCCTGGGAGTGGCACGAGCCGCTCTTCGCCTATGGGCGCAAGCTCGGCCTCGCCGTCTTCAGCAGCGTCTTCGACGAGACCGCGATCGACCTGCTGGAGCGGCTCGGCACGCCCGCCTACAAGATCGCCTCCTTCGAGGCGATCGACCTGCCGCTGATCGAGCGCGCGGCCGCCACCGGCAAGCCGCTCATCATCTCCACCGGCATGGCCAATCTCGCCGAGGTCACCGACGCGGTGGCGGCGGCACGTCGCGGCGGCTGCAAGGAGCTCGCGCTCCTCTATTGCGTGAGCGGCTATCCGACGCCGGCCGCCGACGCCAACCTCCGCACCATCCCCCACCTGGCCCAGGCCTTCGATACCGTGGTGGGCCTCTCCGACCATACGCTGGGCATCGGGGTCGCCGTCGCCGCGGTGACGCTCGGCGCCGCCATCATCGAAAAGCACGTGACGCTCCGCCGCGCCGACGGCGGCCCCGACAGCGGCTTCTCCCTGGAGCCGGACGAGCTCACTCGCCCTCTGCGGCGCCTGCCGCGATGCCCAGGCGGCGCTGGGGGCGGTCCGCTATGGCGGCAAGTCCAGCGAAGCCGGCAACGTGCAGCTGCGCCGCTCGATCTATGCGGTCGCCGACATCGCTCCCGGCGAGGTGCTTGAGCGCGGCCAAGGTGCGCTCGATCCGGCCGGGCTATGGGCTGGCGCCCAAGCACATGCCGGAAGTTCTGGGCCGGACGGCGGCCCGCGCCATCTCGCGGGGCACGCCGATCGCCTGGGACCTGCTGGCGGGCCCGGCTATCCCCGTACTCACCCGCCCGGCCCGGCGCCGGACTGCTTAACACTGTGTTTACCCCGGGGCGCCATACTGATGTGTTGCCAGAGTCAGGAGCAGTAGCGTGAGCGGCAGCTATATCTACGCCACCAACAGCACGACCAACATCATGAGCGTGCTGACGCAGACGTCGCTGGACGCCTCGACGGCGGCATCTTCGAAGCGATTTCAGCTGCTGTCGACCCTGTTGCAGAACCAGTTCACCGCCAAGGCCGCGGCGCTGACGGCCGACAGCGCGCCCACTGCGAGCGAGAACTTCCTGCAGGTGGAGATCAGCGGCATCGCCCAGCAGAAATCGACATTCAACACCCTGCAGAACCAGTACGGCACCAATCTGCCGCTTCTCGGCGATCTCTCGGCGCAGATTACGGCGCTGCAGAACGCCGTGCAGGCTGGCGATTCCGCGGCATTCGACGCGACCCTCGGAACGGCAAACACCGACATCGCGAACCTCACCGTGGTGCAGCCCAATCCGGCCGTCCAGGACGATGGCGTGACCGCGCTCAAGCTCAACGGCCTTGGCGTGCAGTCGAGCGCGACCTACGACCTGTCGACGCCCGCCGGCCAGGCAGCGGCGCTGGCGGACATCAACACGGCGCAGCAGACGGTGTCGCAGATAAGCTCGCAAACCTCCATCAATCAGATCATCGCCAGCAGCAAGTTTCACGGCATTAAGCTCGCAATACGATTCTCTCAACAACACGCTGCAGAACGACAAGTTCGCGGCTCAGGCCCAGGCGGCGACCGAGACCCTGACGCTCAAGAACCAGCTCAATACCCGGCTGCATCTGGTGGAGCTGCAATTCTCCAACAGCCAGGCGGCCGCCAAGAGCCTGGAGAACCAGCAGAACAACCTGCAGTCGGTACTGGCGGCGCCGGCGCCCGGCACCACGCTGTCCATTTTCGCCTAGGACATCCTGCGCTGAAGCGGCACCAACGCGCCCGCGCTCAGGCCGCCGGCGCGGATAAACGCGCCACCGGTGGCGCGGCATCGGCACCGGTCGCCAGGCGCTCGAACAGCTCGATCGTCTGCTGCTCCATTTCCCGCAGGATCTCCCGCATCTCCGTCATGTAGATGTCGAAGACCTGCCGGCGCAGCGCAGCTCCCTCCACCCGATAGCCGTAGAACATGCCGATGCGCGGCAGCGCGATGAGCGTGCCGCTCACCATTGCATCGACCCGATCTTCCCACCCAGAGGCCGATCCGAGATAGTCCCTGATCGCCTCGTAGACGCCGGCGAAATCCGCCGCCTCGGCGTCGAACCCATCGAGCAGCTCGGCGATCTCGCGACAGCGCTTTTGCGTTTGCTCGACCAGCGCGGCAAAGTCGCAGTCGCGAAGCAGCTCGCCGGGCTCGAAGCGCCGCAGCGTGGTCTCCAGCTCGGCAATGACTTGTGCCCGGTCGAGCGGCGGCGTGTCGATCGCCACCGCTTCGGGATCGAGCGGCCGGGCGCCCGGAATCAGGGCGCCGTCGCTGCAATTGGACGCCGCGACACCGAAGACCCTGATCGCATCGCCGAGCATGCGGCGGCATGAATCGTAGATCCAGTCGGTGCGCACGACGCCGCCGAAATTGCCCTCGACCTCGATCGGGATAGGTCTGCGCCTTCTTGTCGGCATTCTCCTTGTAGAGGCCGACATCGCGATAGACCGTGTCGCTGGCATGATGCTGGCCGCCCGGACGCGTGCCGCAATCGGTGCCGAACAGCAGGAAATCGGTGAAGCCGAGCGAGATGGCGGAGGACAGCGCGGTGTTGACGCAGGTGGGCGCGGCGCCCTCCAGGGTCGCATAGCCCGCGCCCAGCATCATGGTGGAGCTCACGGCGTCCCGGAAGAACAGCAGCGTTTCCTTGAACAGCGGCGGCACGCGGGGATCCACCGTCGCCGACGCGATCAAGCGGATCTGCGAGAGATCGCCGTAGCTCGCCGCCTGGCCCAGCACGTCGACCACGGCGGGAACATTCTCCAGCTCGCAATGAAAATCGGGAACGATCCCGTTGCGCAGCAGCGGCCGCAAGGAGGTGCCGCCGCTGAACAGCACCACCTGGTCGCGGATGCGGCGCAGAGTCTCGAATGATTCATCGAGCGAGGGGCCGGCGCCGACGATGACGGCGGTCTCGGTCCGGCGCATCCGCCGCTTGCCCTCCAGCAGCCAGAACGGCGCGGCGGTGAAATTCGCCGTCGAGTTCGACATCATCTTGATCTCGTCCTCGAAGAAGCCGCGGTTGACGAAGGCGAACTGCATGGCGTCATGCAGCCGGGCGCGCGCCTCGCCGAAGGACCAGAGCGGATAATGCGTAAAGACCGAGGCGCCGTCGATGTAGGGGACGCCGTAGCGCGCCACACTCCTGCCGATCTCCGCAACCATCCGCGTCGGATCGGGATCGGTGATCAGATGAACCGCCCCCTTGCAATCGTCGAAGTGATCGAGCAGCGCCGACCAGTCGAGCGCCTGGAACGAGTGCTCGATGAACTCGAGGGAGGGCTCAACCAGGATCAGCCAGCGTGGCTTGGCCTTCTCGACCAACTCCATGACATGATGGCCGAGGCCGAGGCCGAAGATGATCAGGAATGTCGGATTGCCGCTGGGGTGACGCCGGATCTCCTCGACCCCCGCAGGCCGCGATTTCCTTGCGGATCGCGGTCACCATGCGGATGCAGATCTTGCTGACCAGGCCGGCCGCGCCGGGCTCCTCCATGAAGAGGCGGAGCGGCTTCTTCATGAAGGCGCTCACCTGGTCGGCGGCAAAGCGGCGGGCATCGCCGCCGTAGATCCGCTTTTCGCCGACCATGATATCGACGGCGTCGCCGTGCTCGCTGACGACCGCGCCGATCGGCGCCATCGCCTGCAGAGACTTCATCACCTCGGGAAACCGGGCGACGAAAGCCTCCCGCGACCGCTCGGCAAAGGCGCGGTCGGTCACGAACCGACGACCTCGGCGAGCATCCTCGTGGCGTTGGCTCTCGATGATCTCGGCCACGCCGCGGGCGCTGGCCTCGCCGAGCCGGGCGATCCCGGCGACTTTCGCCGCCACCTGCGCGCGCGCCGCGTCGGAGCTCGCAAGGCCGAGCGCGATCGAGACATAGTCCCGCTCGTCGGCGGCGATCAAGCCGTCGCCGACGCCGACGCCCTTGAGGAAAGCGCCGTAAGGCTCGCAGAGCGTCGCACCCATGAGCGCCACGACGGGCGTCCCGCAGGCGATCGCTTCCGCCGCCATCCTGGGCGAGCTGCCGCGGACCGGCGCCAGGGCGATGTCGACGTCGCGATAGAACTCGTCGGGCGAGACCGCGTCGATGATGTCGATACGGGCCGCGAGCTCCCGCCCGAAGCGCGCCACCAGGCGGCCGACATTGCCGCCAGGCCCCATATCGCGCGCGCGCAGGGCAAGCGTCGCCTTCGGCGCCCCCGCGAGCACGGCGGACCACAGCCGAACCGTCGGCTCGTCGAGCTGGCACAGGCCGGCATCGCTGCCGAAGCGCGCCACCTCGGCCGGGTTGCGCTCCACTGGTTTGATCCAGTCGCGCACGAGCGGATAGTTTTTCTCCGCGCCCCATGCCGGTGTGGTTCCTCCGCCGCGGCCAAGCACGGCGTCATAGAATGGCTCGCCGAGCCCCGGCGGCATGCCGAGCCAGCCAACTCGAAGCGCCGTATTGACGCGGCCGAGCGCCAGAAGCTGCCGACGGCGCCGCAAAGCCGGCGCAGTCGATGATCACGCCGAGGGTGTCGCCGCGCATCATGCGCGCCAGTGTTCCCGGCTCAAGATCCGAGATGTCGCGCCACTTGTCGAAGGCACCGCTGAGCAGCGCATTCTCAGGCCAGCTCTGCGCGCCCAGCCCGTAGGCGATGACGGAAAAGCGCGAGCGATCATGCGCCTTGGCGACCGCGGCGACGGCGGCGGCGTCAAGGGGATCGGCAAACGCGGAAACGAGATAGCCGATGACGAGCTTGCCGTCGCCCTGCGTCAGCGATTTCGGCTTGCGCGCCGGCTGGAACCGATTGGCCCAGTCGGCGGCGCGTGTGAGCCCGGCGTCCGCTCCGGTATCGAGCCAGAGCGAGTCCGCCACGCGAGCGGCTGCCACGACGGCATCCGTCGGGCGCGGCCGCGCAGGCGGCATCGTGATATCGGCGCGCCTCCTCGACCTCGCCCACCGCCGACAGGGCGCGGGCATAACGGCTGAGCGTCGCCGGCCCGACGCCGGCTCGTCCGGCGGCCGGCCGCAGCGCCTTCAGGGCGGCGTCCGCGGCACCGATGCGCAGCAGATTGTCGGCAAGGAACAGCCGTGCCTCGTCGTCGTCCGGGTTGAGGGCGACATGCTGGCCCGCGAAATCGATGGCGACATGCAGCTTGCCGCTGCGAGCCATCAGCCTGGCGCGCGCGAAGAGCGCCCGCTCCTGGATCGAGAAAAAGGCCTCGCCGAAGGACGGGAAGGACGGGGGAACCAGCTCGGCATACCCTTCCTTGGGACCGAGCGCGGTCGCGATCTTGCCGAAATAGAGGCTCTCGACCAGGTTTCCCGCCTGGGCGACGAGCGAAGCCAGCGCCTCGGCGACGGTACCGTTCATCGGATCCTGTTCGTGGCACTGCCGCAGAATGGTGATCGCCTGCTCGAGTTTGCTGAGGCGCCAGGCGAGGATTCCGGTGACGAACTGGATGCGCGGCGAGTCCGGATCATCGACGCTTGCCGCTTGCAGGGCGGCGATCGCGGCCTCGTCATCTCCCTCCGCGAGCAGGCGCGCGGATTCGGCGATGAGATCGCCAGCCGACTTGGCTTGCTCCGTGTCAGGCATCTTCGCCGCCATGAGGTCGAGCCTAGGCGGTTTCGCGAACGGCGGTCGCCGGCCGCGGGGGTTCCGGCGATTGCGAAGCCGCAGCCCCGGCGCGGGCGCCGGCGAGCAGCCCCTCGCCGATCTGGACGTTGATATTGATGAGGGCATCGACCCGACCCGGCTCGGGCTTCACCAGCAGCTCCGCCGTGCGCTTGTCGATGAAATTCGCGAGGCCCAGAAGGTTGCCGCGGATCTCCGCCGGCATCGGGCAATCCGGCTCGAGCAGGCTTGCCTGGAAGATCGTCCACAGACGCCAGTTCCGCCGCAGCGCGGTCAGGAACAGATCGACGGGCCCGCTCTGGGTGCGGCTGAGCTCGCGCGCCGCCTCGAGCAGCGCCCACGCCTCGCTACGCGCGGGATTACCCGGCTGCGGCGTTGTTTGCGTCTGATAGCGGTTTGCCGGGGAAGCCATTCAAGATCTCCTGTTCGCGCGTGATCAGCTGTTTCGCCGCCTTGAGCGCCTGGTAGAGCGCGCCCTCATCGACATGCCGTCGCACCTCACGGGTGAGCGCGACCGTGCTGGGAGCTGCGGCTTCGAATTCTTCGAGGAATTGATAAATGAGGGGTAAATAGGTGGTTTCTTTGCCCGGGAACAAGTACTTGCACTGAATGGCAAAATAGATCCGGCGGGCGGGCGTGTTGGCGCCCTCTTCGGTGATGATGTCCTTCTCGCGCAGGACGGCCGCGGCATTGTGGATGAGCAACTTCGCGGCCGCGGTCGAGTTCTGGATGACCACGCCGTTGACGATCAGTCGCTCATTGGGTCGAAGATTAATGGCGAGCGGCATTCTACCGGTCTCCTCTCACACGCGTTCTGCGGGCGTATTAGACGCTGTGATGCTTACGATGCGGTTAACGGAACCGCGAACGGGCGGCCCGAAGGCCGCCCGCCGTGGCTAGTGACGCTATTAACGGAAGAGACGAAGAACCGCCTGCTCCGACTGCGTCGCGATCGACAACGACTGAATGGCGAGAGACTGCCTGGTCTGAAGGGTGACCAGGTTGGTGCTCTCCTCGTTGACGTCGGCAACGGTCAGCTTGCTGGCGCCGCCCTGCAGGGTGACGATGTACTGGCTGGTGAAGTCCAGCCGGGCTCTGCAGGAAGGTGACGTTGCCGCCGATGCTGGCAGCAGCCGCCTGCACCGTCGCGATGGCGCTCTGGATCAGCTGGAACGCCGCGTCGAACTTCGACGTGTGGTTCGCGCTGACCACCTTGGACCAGGCCGAGCCGACCAGCTTGGTGGCCGCTTTGCTGGCCGCGGTGACGTTCGCGGACACGACCTTGCTGTACAGCAGGTTCTGGCCGGAGATCTTCAACGTCGACTTGGTCGAGTTGCTGAACTGCAGGCTCAGCGTGCCGGCAGTGGAGTTGACCAGGTTGAGGCCCTGGTACGAAGCGTCGTTGAGGAGCGAGTTCAGCTGCTGGGTGAGCGTGTTGAACTGCTTCGCCGATGACGCACGCTGCGAAGCAGTCTCCGTCTTAGCGGAGCTCAGGATGCCCTGCAGCTGCTGCAGGACGCCCACCGCGCTCTGAGCGGCGTTGGTCGCCGTCGTGAGCGAGGAGATGCCCTGGTCGATCGCATCCTTGCGGACCGCGAGGTCGCTGGCGCGGCTGGTCAACGACTGAGCCTGGAAGAACTTCACCGCGTCATCGAGGGCGCTGGCGACCTTGAGGCCGGTCGCAAGGTGACCCTGAGTGGTGTCCAGGTTGGTGTTGATGCTCTGCAACGAGAGCAGGTTTTGCCGCGTTGCTGTACCGAGAACGATGTCGGAAGACATAGGAAGATATCCTTTCTAGGTGAAAACAGAGTCGCTTTGCGACCCGCGTTCAAAGCTGCAATCGGCATGCCGTTGGAGGGCGCGCGGCGGCGATTCCGCAAGTCGCGGAAATCCGCGCAAATTTCCGCAAATTGGTCGATCGCCTGTGGCGAAAACCGGACGCGACCGGCAAAAATTGCCGGGTGCTCCTTGCCGCCCGGCAAAAATCGCCGGGCAAAAACTGCAAACGCGGCGAGGAGAGAGCGCGCGCGGGCGGCGCGCTCAGGCCTCGCTGTTAACGCTTTTGCCGCGCGATCCCGCGCTTTTTATGGGCTGCGTTAACGCTTGCAGCGCCGACTTCGAGGGAACCTGGAACACGATGTCGCCCGATAGGGGATTGCGTGCCTCGATGATCAGTCGGTTCGTATCGACGTCGAACTGCACGCTGAGCGCGAAAACCGGCGTGCTCTGCGGCTTTGCAGGCACATCGGAGCTCGTCGCGCCGGCGTCCGCCGACGGCGGCGGCGTCGGAGTGGGAGCCGAGGTCGGCTTGGGCGTGACGTCGCGGGCCGCGATGACGGTCGGCGGCGTCGGGGTGATCGGTGTGATCTGCGTCTCGTCGCTCATGGCCTGTCCAATCAACTTGGCCTTAACCATTGCGCCCTGTTGCGAGCATGGTCGTCGGCGGTTGAAGCCCGATGCCGGCCTCCCAATTCATCGACATCTCTCGGGGATAGAGAAGCAAGAAGCATGCCCCCGACACGAGTGCGGCGACGGAGTGCGGCACTATTTGCCCGCAGGACCCGGTAGGGCTTGCCGTCGGCGGCAGGCTTTGCCTCGCGCACGGCGCAAGCACGCGGCAAAACACGCGCGCATTCAAGCGATTGAGCGGCGGCGCGGCGCTGGCACGGGATTTGCGGTTCGATCCGCGAGAGAGCCAGGAGCACGCATGCACACCGCGTCCATCACTCCGTCCTTGCCGCACGATCTCGGCGCGCCGCCGTCGACGCCATCGACGCCGTCGACGCGCTTCGCTGATCTGCTGGCGAACTCGAGCTCGCTCTCCAGCTTCACGGTGGCGCCGCCCAACAGCGCCGACGCGTTCAAGGTCCTCAAGACCAAATCGGCGCCGTCCTCGCAGAACAGCGACAACAGCTCCGATGCCAACGCCAACGCGCCGGCGCAGGCTCCAATTCCCTTGGCGGCGCCGGTGCAGACTCAGAGCTCGCCGTCTAAGAGCGGCAGCACCGATCAAAGCGGCGCGGCCCCGGTCGCCGCTGCCGCGACGACCGGCAATGGGACTGGCGGCACGCAGCAGCAGACGGCCGCCGACAGCGCCGGCGCAGACCGGCGCCAGCTGCCGCGCCGACGAGTCCGGCTGCGGCACCAGCTGCCGCTGCTGCCGCCGTGATCGCCGCTCAGGCCAATGCCGCCGCTGCGATCGTCAATGCCGGCGCCACGCAAGCGAGCGCACTGGCAGCGCAGGCGAGCGCGAGCGCGACATCGAACGCCACCGTCAACGCCACCGTCGCCAGCGCCGCGGCCAACGTCATCGCAAATGTCGTCGCCGGCGCCAATATCGGTGCCGCTCTCAATCCCAGTTCCAACGGCACGGGCACGGGCACCGCGACCGCCTCAGGCTCCCGCGGTCGCCGCCGCGACCACGTCCAACGTCCCCAGCGTCGCGCTGCCGCCGGTCGCCGCGCTCGTCAACGCGCGCGTCGCGACGGGAGCGCAGACCCTTGTGTCGCAGCCGAGCCAGACCCTGGCGACGCTTCCGCACGGCCTCACCGCGCCGGCAGCGACCTCTACCTCTCCCGCAGCCGCCCCCGCGACCGTCGTGGCAGCCACCGCCGCTGCGACCACGCCCGCGGCAACGCCGTCGGCACCTCCTCCGGCACCGGCGGCGGCAACCGTTGCCCCGCATGTTGCGGTCGCCGCCGATCCTACCGCCGCCGCTCCGACGCCCGGCAACGCCGCGGCGACGCCGACGGCAAGCAGTTTCGCCTCGGCGCTCGAGACCGCGACCCAGTCCCTCGCCCAGACCGCGCACGCCGCTCCAGCCGCGCGACCGCCGCCACCGCGGCCGCTACGGGGGCACAAGCCGCCGCCGCCACGACGGCCGCGGACGCCAATGCAACGCCTCCCGCTCCCCTCGTCCCGGCGCCCAGCACACTTACCGCCGCCGCGCCCACCACCGAAGCGGGGCCGTCGCCGATGATCGCGGCGAGCGCGCTCGACCAAGTCGCCCTCAGCCTCCGCCAGGCCGCCAAGAGCGGCGTCAACTCGATCGACATCCAGCTCAAGCCGCCGGCGCTCGGCGCCGTCGACGTGAAGCTCGAGATGACTCACGACGGCCGGCTCACCGCGGTGATCTCCGCCGACCGCAGCGACACCTTGCTGATGCTGCAGCGCGGCTCCGGCGAGCTGCAGCAGGCGCTGCGCGATGCCGGGATTCAGACCGACAGCGGCAGCCTCAGCTTCAATCTGCGCGGCGACGGCCAGACCGGCGGTCAGGGCAATGCCGGCGCCGGCCAGAGCGGTCTCTCCCGGACGACCGCGCTCGACAGCACGCTCCCCAGCGACACGCCGCTGACGCCGATCGCCGCCGCCGCGCTGGCATCGACGCCGAGCGGACGCCTCAATATTCAAGTGTGAAGGTGAAACCATGACCACCAGCCCCGTCTCCTCCTCCGCCGCGCAAACCGCCGCCACGAACAATTCGGCGGCCGGCGCGACGCTGAGCCAGAACTTCAACACCTTTCTTACGCTGCTGACGACGCAGCTGCAGAACCAGGATCCGCTGTCGCCGCTGGACACCAACCAGTTCACCCAGCAGCTGGTCTCGTTCAGCGAGGTCGAGCAGCAGATCAATACGAACACCAATCTGCAGAGCCTGATCACGATGCAGAACACCAGCCAGGCGCTCTCGGCCCTGCCGCTGGTCGGTCAGACCATCAACTACTCCGGCAACACCGCGGCCCTCACCAACGGCCAGGCCAGCTTCTCCTATACGCTGCCGACCGCCGCCACCGGCGCCACCCTCACGGTCAAGGATTCCAGCGGCGCCGTGGTCTATACCGGTCCCGCGCAAACCGCGGCCGGAACCTACAACTTCAACTGGAATGGCCAGACCACCACTGGCGGGACCGCGCCGGACGGCAACTACACGCTCTCGATCTCTGCGGTCGACGCGAGCGGCAAGACCATCACGCCGACCATCACCGCCTCCGGAAAGGTCGACGGCGTCAGCGTCGTCAACAATGTCGCCACATTCAACGTCGGTGGAGTTCCGGTGCCGATGACCAGCTTCATCTCGTCCCAGTCCACCTCCTCCACCTAGAACTGATTTCCCTCGGAAGGACGCCTCCCCATGAGCATCTTCGGTGCATTGTTCTCAGCCGTGTCGGGCCTCAGCGCGGACAGCCAGGCGCTCGGCATGATCGCCGACAACATCTCGAACTCGAACACCCCCGCCTATAAAGAGACATCGGCGCTGTTCTCGACCCTGGTGACGCAGTCGCCGAGCGAGACCACCTACACGCCGGGCGGCGTGCGCTCGCAGCCGTTCACGGCGATCAGCGCCCAGGGTCTGCTGCAGGGGACGAGCTCGCCGACCGATCTCGCGATCCAGGGCGGCGGCTTCTTCGTCGTCAATAACACGGCCAACAGCCAGAGCCCGAGCGGCTCCTTCACGTTCACGCGCGCCGGATCCTTCACGGTCGACGCCAGTGGCAACCTGAAGAACACCGCCGGCCTCTTCCTGCAGGGCCAGAAGCTGACGGCGGCCGAGGCCACCGCGATCCAGGCCGGCAACATCTCCCAGCTCACCGCCACCTCGCTCTCCTCGCTGCAGACCGTGAACATCAACGGTCTGAGCGGCGCGGCGCAGCCCACCGCGAACGTGATGCTGGCGGCCAACCTGCCGGCCGGCGATACACCCGCCTCGGCGCCGCACACCGTCACCGTGCCGACCTTCGATTCCCTCGGCAACGAGCATGACCTGACGCTGAGCTTCTCCCGCGTCGTGGGAACACCCGCGGTGCCTTCCTCCGCGGACTTCACGGTTCCCGGCACCGCGGTCGGCGGCAACAACCTCACCGTCACCGTCGACGGCACGCCGCTCACCATCAACAACATCACCGCGACGGCGGGCGTCGGCAATCCGCTGACCGCCACCGACGTCGCGACCGCGGTGCAGACGGCGCTCTCCGCCGCGGGCTCGCCGCTCAACACGCTGACGGCAACCGTCGTCGCCGGCAAGGTGCGCATCACCGATCCCTCGGGCAGCACCCTCACCGCAAACATCAACGACACCACCACGAGCACCAGCTTCGCCAGCGCGGGCACTGTCGCCGGCTCACCGGCGCTCGGCGTCCCCAACCAGTGGCAGGTGTCCGGCTCGCTCGCCAACGCCGGCACCAGCACGGTGTCGATCACACCCGGCGACAACATCGTGCAGTTCAACTCCGACGGCACCATCAACCTGGCGGGATCGAGCTTCGCCACCGCGGGCGCTCTCAGCATCAACTGGGATCCCCAGGTCACCGGCGCCACCTCGCCGCAGCCGATCACCTTCAATCTCGGTAACAACGGCTCGGCCAACGGACTGACGCAGTTCGGCAGCCCGTTCTCGGTCACCGCGATCAATCAGGACGGTCTGCGCTTCGGCAATTTCACCGGCATCAGCATCGACCAGAACGGCATCGTGACCGCCAACTTCGACAACGGCCAGAGCACGCCGATCTACATGATCCCGCTGGCCACCTTCGCCAACGCGAACGGGCTCGCCCCGGAGACCGGCAATACCTATCTGCAGACCAACGTCTCCGGCACCTTCCAGCTGCGCCAGGCCGGCACCGGCTCGGCTGGCCTGGTAGCGCCCTCCTCGCTCGAGAATTCAACCGTCGACATCGCCACCGAGTTCTCGAACCTGATCATCACCCAGCGCGCCTACGAGGCGAATGCGAAGATCATCACCACCTCGGACCAGATGCTGCAGACCCTGGTCGACGCCGTCCGCTGATCCCGGACACGACCCGGCCTAGTGGCAAGGCGCCGGCGGAGGGCTTCTCTCCGCTGGTGTCGTGCCGCCGGCGCCGGACCCCATCGGGCGCCGAAACGGCGGTGCGCCGCCGTTTTCCACGGCGCCGCCGTTCCGGCGACCGGTCTCGCGGCGCCGCCGCGCGCCGGCCGTTAAGCCGCCGTTAACGACGACAACTAATCGGCGATCGCGCTTAGGGTTTTTTTAAACGGAGAGACCGACAATCAGGTGTCGTCCGCCGTGACCCAGGATTGCTCTGTCACCCCCATGGATATCGCACCTTTTCACGCCACCAGCATCGACGAGCTGCCGCCGCCCGACACCAAGCGTTGGGTGATCCGCCGCAAGGCGGAGGTTGTGGCCGCCGTGCGCAACGGCCTCATCAGCCTAGACGAGGCGTGCCGTCGCTATACGCTGTCGATCGAGGAGTTCCTCTCCTGGCAGCGTCTGATCGACAGCCACGGCCTTGCCGGCCTGCGCGTGACCCGGCTGCAGGACTATCGGAGCCTCGATCGCCCGCGCTGAACAGGCCGCATCCCCGGCGGCAAGAATTGCCGCCTCCTAGGCAAATTTTTCCGGGGATTAACTAGTCATTCACCCCGACACCCTAGCTTCGCCAAGGGGCAACGAGCCCTGCCGCGAGCAGCCAGAGGTCTCGATTCGTGAATGGGTTGATCCAGAATCTCAGCGAAGCTCGGCACCACCCGCCTGATGGCGATCGGCGGCGTCGGTCTGGCGATGATCGCGCTGTTCGTGTTCCTCACGACCAGGCTCGCGACACCGGGCATGAGCCTGCTCTACGGCGACCTCGACCTGAAGGACAGCGCCCAGGTCGTCCAGAAGCTCGACGCGATGAACATTCCCTATCAGCTGCGCGCCGACGGCGCCCAGATCCTGGTGCCGAGCGACCAGGTGGCGAAGCTCAGGATGTCGATGGCCGAGGAAGGCCTGCCGCGCGGAGGCTCCGTCGGCTACGAGCTCTTCGACAAGTCCGACAGCTTCGGCACCTCGAGCTTCGCGCAGAACATCAACCAGCTCCGCGCGCTCGAGGGCGAGCTCGCGCGCACCATTACCGGCCTCGGGCCGGTGCAGGCCGCGCGCGTCCATCTGGTGCTGCCGCGCCGCGAGCTCTTCGCGCGCGATACCCAGGAGGCGAGCGCCTCGATCGTCGTCAAGCTGCGCGGCGCCGAGCGCCTGAGCAAGGGCCAGGTCGCGGCGATCCAGCATCTCGTGGCAACGGCGGTGCCGTCCCTCAAGCCATCGCGCGTGTCGGTGGTCGACGGCGAGGGCAATCTGCTGGCGCGCGGCGACGGCGAGGATGCCACCTCGCCCACCGGGGCCGCCGCCGAGGAGCTCCGCGTCAACTACGAGAACCGGGTCTCCCGCAAGGTCGAGGAGCTGCTGGAGCGCTCCCTCGGCCCCGGCAAGGTGCGCGTCGACGTCCACGCGGACATGAACTTCGACCGCATCACCACCAGCTCCGAGAACTTCAATCCGGACGAGCAGGTGGTGCGCTCGACGCAGACCGTCACCCAGAGCGACAACAGCACCAACGGCGCCCAGGATCAGGGCGTGACCGTCGCCAACAACCTGCCGAACGCCGGCGGCACCAACTCGCAGCAGAACACCAGCACCAGCAAGTCCGCGCGCAACGAGGAGACCGTCAATTACGAGATCTCCAAGACGGTGCGCAATCAGGTAAGCGACGTCGGCTCGGTCAAGCGGCTCTCGGTCGCCGTGGTCGTCGATGGCTCCTACGTCGCCAAGCCCGACGGCAGCAAGGCCTACACGCCGCGCTCGGCGGAGGAGATGAAGCAGATCACCTCCCTGGTCCGCTCGGCGATCGGCTTCGACGAGAAGCGGGGCGATGCCATCGAGGTCGCCAACCTGCACTTCGCGAATCCCGACGAGCCGCTTGCCAGCGGGCCGCCGCCCCTCAACGTCCTCGGCTTCGACAAGGCCGACCTCATGCGCATGGGCGAGACGCTGGTGCTGGCGGTGGTGGCGCTCCTGGTCATCCTGCTGGTGGTGCGTCCGCTGATCTTCCGCATCCTCGAGAGCACCGCCGCCGCCGCGTCCGAGGGGCCGCCACTGCTGGCGGAGCCCGGGTTCCCGGCGCGCCGGCGCTGCCGCCGCCGCCACCGGGCTCGCCCGCCGCCGCGCGGCATCCGCAGGCGCGCAATCGCGGCGATCGCCGCGCCCCGGGCGCAGGGGCAGATCGAGCAGATGATCGACATCGGACAGGTCGAGGGCCGCGTCGCCGCCTCCAGCATCAGCAAGATCGGCGAGATCGTCGAGAAGCACCCCGAGGAGGCGGTCGCGATCGTCCGCAGCTGGATGTACCAGGGCACATGATGTCAGCATCTTCCACCATTTACGGCAGGCGCACCGATGCGCGTTCGTGAGGATTTCCGCGCGCTGACCGGCCCGGAGAAGGCCGCGATCCTGATGCTGGCGCTCGGCGAGGAGCACACGCGCGCGCCTGTTCGCGCTGATGGACGAGGACGAGATCAAGGAAATCTCCCAGACCATGGCGCAATCTCGGCACGGTGCGCTCGGAGCGTGGTCGAGCGGCTGTTCGTCGAGTTCGCCGAGCAGCATGTCCGCGCACCGGCATCGCTGGTCGGCAGCTACGAAAGCACCGAGCGCCTGCTCGCCGAAGATGCTGGCCGCGCGAGCGCGTCAACGCAGATCATGGAGGAAATCCGCGGTCCCGCCGGCCGCACCATGTGGGACAAGCTCGGCAACGTGAACGAGGCGGTGCTGGCGAACTACCTGAAGAACGAATACCCGCAGACCGTCGCCGTGGTGCTGTCCAAGATCAAGCCCGACCATGCCGCGCGCGTGCTGGCGCTGCTGCCGGAAGAGCTTCGCCCTGGAAGTGGTCATGCGCATGCTGCGCATGGAGAGCGGTGCAGAAGGACGTGCTCGACGACGTCGAGCAGACGCTGCGCACCGAGTTCATGTCCAACCTCGCGCGCACCACCCGGCGCGACGCGCACGAGATGATGGCCGAGATCTTCAACAACCTCGACCGCCAGACCGAGAGCCGCTTCCTCACCGCGCTGGAAGAGCGCAACCGCGACTCCGCCGAGCGCATCAAGGCGCTGATGTTCACCTTCGAGGATCTCGGCCAAGCTCGACCCCGGCGCGATCCAGACGCTGCTGCGCAACGTCGAGAAGGACAAGCTGCCGCTCGCGCTCAAGGGCGCCTCGGAGACGCTGCGCGACCTGTTCTTCTCCAACATGTCCGAGCGCGCCGGCAAGATCCTGCAGGAGGACATGGAGGCGATGGGCCCGGTGCGCCTCAAGGACGTCGACGAGGCGCAGAGCTGCCATGGTGGCGCTCGCCAAGGACCTCGCGGCGCAAGGCGAGATCATGATCGCCGACGGCAGCGCCGAAGACGAGCTGGTCTACTGATGGACCGCATGACCACGCCGCGCAAATTCATCTTCGACGCGTCCTTCGACCAGCCGCAGGCGCCGGTCACGGTGCTCGTCGACAAGCCGCGCGCTGCCGCCGGAGCCGACCTTCACCGGCGCCGAGCTCGAGGCGGCGCGGCGCCGCCGGCGCTCGCGGAAGGCCGCGAGGCGGCGCTCGCCGAGGCCGCTGCCTCGATCGAGCGGCAGCTCGCCGCGCGCCGTCGAGACGCTGGCGTCGCGGCATTGCCGGCCCTGCTCGCGCGCGACGGCGAGATTCGCGACGACGTCGAGCGCCGCGCCGCTCGAGCTGCTGCGCGCGCTCGTCGCCAAGGCCTTGCCGGCGCTGTCGCAGCACGCGCCGATCGCCGAGATCGAGGCGCTGGTCGACGCGACTGCCTGCACGAGGCCGTCGACGAGCCGCGCGTCGTGCTGCGCGTCGTCGCAGCACGTCGTCGAGCCGATGCGGCGAGCGCCTCGCCGAGACTCGCGCCAGAACGCCGGCTTCGCCGGCCAGATCGTCGCTGCTGGCCGACCGATGCGCTCGGCCGCGGCGACTGCGCGCATCGACTGGGCGCGACGGCGGCGCCGAGCGCGATCGCCGCCGCACTGGCGCGCGAGATCGATGCGGCGCTGCTCGAGCGCTGCGCTCGATGACTCCATCATGCCGGCATGCCGAGCCTCCAACCGAGGAGACCGACTCATGAGTGAGCCCGACAATCTGCAGCTCGCCGAACTCGAGAGCGACGCCGGCAGCCGCCGCCGACAACGCGGCCGCAGAACGCCCAGCGACCTGGAAGCGGTCTACGACATCCCGGTCACGGTCTCGCGCCGTGCTCGGCAAGCGCCACCATGCAGGTCAGCCAGCTCCTGAAGCTCGGCCGCGGCGCCGTCGTCGAGCTCGACCGCAAGGTCGGCGAGGCCATCGACATCTATGTCAACAACCGGCTGGTCGCGCGCGGCGAGGTCGTGCTCGTCGACGACCGGCTCGGCGTGACCATGACGGAAATCGTCAAGGCCGACCGCAGCTGACGGACAGAAGGATCGACGCATGCGTCTTCTCATCGTCGGCCCGCTCGAGGGCCAGCTCGGCACCGCCGGCAAGATCGCGATGGCGCGCGGCGCCAAGGTCGCCCATGCCGACGACATCGAGCAGCGGCCTCGCCGCGCTGCGCGCGCGGCCAGGGCGCCGATCTGGTGATGTGCGACGTCGAGCTCGACATCGCCGCGCCTGGTCGCGGCCTGGCCGGAGCGCATCGACGTCCCGGTGGTCGCCTGCGGCATCGGCACCGACGCCGACGCGGCGGTGCGCGCGATCCGCGCCGGCGCCAAGGAATATCTCCCGCTGCCGCCCGATGCCGAGCTGATCGCCGCCGTGCTCGAGGCGGTCGCCGAGCGAGAGCCACGCGCTGATCTATCGCGACCCGGCGATGGAGGCGCGTGCTGCAGCTCGCCGAGCAGGTCGCGCCGTCCGACGCCTCGGTCCTGATCACCGGCGAGAGCGGCACCGGCAAGGAAGTGCTGGCCCGCTACATCCACCGCAACAGCCGCGCGCGCCGAGCAGCCGTTCATCTCGCGTCAACTGCGCGGCGATCCCCGAGAACCTGCTGGAATCCGAACTGTTCGGCCACGAGAAGGGCGCCTTCACCGGCGCCGTCGCGCGGCGCATCGGCAAGTTCGAGGAGGCCAACGGCGGCACGCTGCTGCTCGACGAAATCAGCGAGATGGATCCGCGGCTGCAGGCCAAGCTGCTGCGCGCGATCCAGGAGCGCGAGATCGACCGCGTCGGCGGCACCGCAGCCGGTCAAGGTCGACATCCGCATCATCGCCACCTCCAACCGCGACCTCGAGGCCGAGGTGCGCAACGGCACCTTCCGCGAGGATCTGTATTTCCGCCTGAACGTCGTCAATCTGCAGCGTGCCGCCGCTGCGCGAGCGGCCGAGGACATCGCGCCGCTGGCCGAGCACTTCGCCCGGAAATACGCCGAGGCGAACGGCGTGCCGTTCGCGCCCGCTGTCGCCGCAGGCGCGCGCGATGCTGCTGCGCCACCCCTGGCGCGGCAATGTGCGCGAGCTGGAGAACACCATCCATCGCGCGGTGCTGCTGGCGCGCGGGCCGAGATCGGCGCCGGAAGCCGATCGATGCTGACGGCGCTCGAGACCGGCCGCAGCCGGCACGCCGGCGCCGCGGCGGCGATCGCCAGCGAGGTGACGAGCTGGTCGGCCGCACGCGTCGCCGATGTCGAGCGCGACCTGATCCTCGACACGCTCGACCACTGCCTCGGCAACCGCACCCATGCCGCCAACATCCTCGGCATCTCGATCCGCACGCTGCGCAACAAGCTGCGCAATATCGCCAGGAAGGCGTCCCGCGTGCCGATGCCCGGCGAGCCGAGCGCGCGAGCGCTTAGATCCACGGCCTGACGGGCTCGACTGCCGCATGACCGACATCGCCGCCACCACGACCGCCGCCGGCCGCACCGGCCGCGTCAGCGCCGGCATGGCGTTCGATCGCATCTCCACCGCGCTCCGGCGCAGCGAGATCGCGCTGGCGCTCGGCGTCGTGGCGATCCTGGTCGTGCTGATCCTGCCGCTGCCGACCTGGCTGCTCGATCTCGGCCTGGCGCTCTCGATCACCTTCTCGGTGCTGATCCTGATGGTGGCGCTGTTCATCAAGCGGCCGCTGGAGTTCAGCTCCTTCCCGACCGTGCTGCTGATCACCACGCTGCTGCGCCTGGCGCTGAACCTCGCCTCGACCCGGCTGATCCTGGCGCACGGCAACGAGGGCACCGCCGCCGCCGGCCACGTCATCGCAGGCCTTCGGCAGCTTCGTGATGGGCGGCAATTTCGTCATCGGCCTGATCGTCTTCGCGATCCTGGTGGTCGTGAACTTCGTGGTCATCACCAAGGGCTCGGGCCGCATCGCCGAAGTGGCGGCGCGCTTCAGCCTGGACGCGATGCCCGGCAAGCAGATGGCGATCGACGCCGATCTCTCCGCCGGCCTGATCGACGAGAAGGAGGCGCGCGCAGCGGCGCAAGGAGCTCGAGGACGAGAGCAACTTCTTCGGCGCCATGGACGGCGCCTCGAAATTCGTGCGCGGCGACGCCATCGCCGGCCTGATCATCACCGCCATCAACATCATCGGCGGCATCATCATCGGCGTGGCGCAGCAAGGGCATGACGTTCGCCGACGCGACGCAGACCTATCACCCTGCTGACCGTCGGCGACGGCCTGGTCACGCAGATCCCGGCGCTGATCGTCTCGACCGCCGCCGGCATGCTGGTGTCCAAGGCCGGCATCGACGGCTCGACCGACAAGGCGCTGTTCGGCCAGCTCGGCGCGCTACCCGGCGGCGCTCGGCATGGCCTCCGTCCTGATGCTGTCGCTGGCGCTGCTGCCCGGCATGCCGATGCTGCCGTTCCTGGCGCTGTCGGCGCTCGCCGGCGGCGCGCGCCTGGAGCTGCGCCAGCAAGCGCGAGAAGCGACGCCGACGAAGACGGCAGCCAAGGCGACCGCCGCCGCCGCGCCGCCAGCGGAAGAGCCGATCTCGACCGCGCTGCGATCGACCTGCTCCGCCTCGAGCTCGGCTACGGGCTGCTGCCCTGATCAACGACGACCACGGGCCGCGGCTCACCGACCAGATCAAGGCGCTGCGCCGCCAGCTCGCCAGCGAGATGGGCTTCGTGCATGCCGCCGGTGCGCATCCAGGACAATCATGCAGCTCGCCGCCAACACCTATGTCGATCCGCGTCAAGGAGATCGAGGCCGGCCGCGGCGAACTGCGGCCCGACATGCTGCTGGTGATGGACCCGCGCGGCGAGCCGATCGCGCTGCCCGGCGAGCACACCACCGAGCCGGCCTTCGGCCTGCCGGCGCTGTGGATCGACCGAGCGCATGCGCGAGGAAGCGATGTTCCGCGGCTACACCGTGGTCGATCCGCCGACCGTGCTCACCACGCATCTGACCGAGGTGGTGAAGGACAACATGGCGGAGCTGCTGTCCTACGCCGAGACGCAGAAGCTGCTGGACGAGCTCGACAAGCGAACAGCAGAAGCTGGTCGCCGACCTGATCCCGTCGCCAGATCACGGTCGGCGGCGTGCAGCGCGTGCTGCAGACCCTGCTGGCCGAGCGCGTCTCGATCCGCGACCTGCCGACCATCCTCGAAGGCATCGCCGAGGCCTGCGGCTACACGCCGCAACGTCAGCGTCATCACCGAGCATGTGCGCGCGCGGCTGGCGCGCCAGATCAGCGACTGCCACACCGACGACGAGCGGCTATCATCCCGCTGGTCACGCTGTCGCCGGACTGGGAGCAGGCCTTCGCCGAAGCGCTCATCGGCCAGGGCGAGGACCGGCAGCTCGCGATGGCGCCGTCGCGGCTGCAGGAATTCATCGCAGCGGTGCGCCAGGTCTTCGAGCGCCACGCCATGGCCGGCGAGACGCCGGTGCTGCTGACCAGCCCGGCGATCCGTCCCTATGTGCGCTCGATCGTCGAGCGCTTCCGGCCGATGACCGTGGTGATGTCGCAGAACGAGATCCACCCCAAGGCGCGGATCCGCACGCTGGGGCAGATCGAGGGCGGTGGGATAGCCCATGCGCCTGGCAACTTCACCGCGCCGCCGATGCAGGAGGCGATGGCGCGGGTGCGCGCAGGAGCTCGGCGCCGACGCCATCATCGTGTCGACCGACGACACGGCGGCGGGCGAGGTGCGCGTCACCGCCGCCCTCGAGGAGGCCGATCGCGGCTCGGCCAAGCACCGCCGGCGCCCGACGTCACCGACCGGCTGAGCGAGGCGCTGGCGGCCAACGGCGTTCCCGGCACGCTCGCCGAGAAGATCCTGATGGCCTCGCTGTCCTTCGATGCCGATGACGAGCTGACGGCGCTTTCCGGCGCGCTCGCCGCCGTATTCACCTTCGCGCCGATCCCCGAACGCGGGACGGCGCGGCCGATCATGTTCGTGGGCCCGCCCGGCGCCGGCAAGACGATGACGATCGCCAAGCTTGCCGCCCGCGCCGTGATGGCGAAGCGGCCGATACGGCTGATCACGGCGGACACCGTGCGCGCCGGCGCCGTCGAGCAGCTCGCCGCGTTGGCGCGCATTCTCGGTCTGCGCCTCCACGCCGTGGAGAACGTAAAGCAGCTGGCGCAGCGCGGCGACCAGCTCGAGCCGAGGAGCTGACGCTGATCGACACCCCCGGCATCAACCCTTACAACGCGGTCGACCGCCGCGATCTGATGGCGCTGGTGGCCGCCGCCGGCGCCGAGCCGATGCTGGTCACCGCCGCGGGCGGCGACGCGATGGATTGCGTGGAGATCGCCCGCATCTTCCGCGACCTCGGCTGCTCGCGGATGTCGGTGACCCGCCTCGACCTCACCCATCGTCTCGGCAGCGTGCTCGCCGGCGCGGCGGGCGCCAAGCTTGCCTTCTGCGAAGCGGGCATCGCGCCCGAGATCGCCGACGGCCTCAGTCCCTTCAACCCCATGGTGCTGGCGCGCCGTCTGCTCGCGCAGGCGGAGCTTGCCGACCACCCACCGCTCAAGAAGCGAGGCGCGTCATGAACAGTGCCCCCGTCGTGCACGCCTTCCCGGCGGCCCAGGCCGCAGAAACGCAACATCATCGCCGTCGCCTCCGGCAAGGGCGGCGTCGGCAAGACCTGGTTCTCGATCACCCTCGCCCATGCGCTGGCGCGCGCCGGCCGTCGCGTGCTGCTGTTCGACGGCGATCTCGGCCTCGCCAATGTCGACGTGCAGCTCGGCGTGACGCCGGAGCGCGACCTCGCCAGCGTCATCGCCGGCCAGATCTCCCTCGACCAGGCGGTGACCCGCCACAGCGCCGGCTTCGACATCATCGCCGGCCGCTCGGGCTCCGGCAACCTGGCCACGCTGCCGGCGAGCCGCCTCCTCAGCCTGCGCGGCGAGCTCGGCGAGTTCGGCCAGAACTATGACTGCGTCGTCCTCGATCTCGGCGCCGGCATCGAGCGCACCGTGCGCCTGCTGGCATCGCAATCCCGCGCCTGCCTCGTCATCACCACGGACGAGCCGACGGCGATCACCGACGCCTATGCCTTCATCAAGGTGAGCACCCTCGAGCGGCTGGTCGACAATCCCCAGATCGTCGTCAACATGGCGGCGAACCAGCGCGACGGCGAGCGCACCTACCAGACCCTGCTGCGCGCCTGCCGCGAGTTCCTGAAGATCGAGCCCAAGCTCGCCGGCGTCGTGCGCCGGGACGATCACATCAAGGACAGCATCCGCCGCCAGACCTCGCTGCTCACCCGCCATCCCGGCTGCGACGCCGCCGTCGACGTCGAGGCGATCGCGGAGCGGCTGGCGGGCTCGCTCTGAGATCCCAGGGGAGGTGCCTGTGGTCGACAGCCTGAGCTTCGGCACCCTGCCCCTGATCGCGGCGACCGCGCCCACGGCGGCGGCGGCGCCGGTCATCGACTTCGCCCTGCCGCCGCCCCAGGCGGCGCTCGCCGCCAGCGGCATCATCGCCGCCACCGTCACCAGCAGCGACACCGAGAGCGTGCTGCTGCTCAAGACCGACTTCGGCCCGGTGGCGCTCAAGACCAATCTCTCGCTGCCGAGCGGCACCCCGGTCGAGCTCAAGCTCTACGCCGGGCCGCCCGCCGGCGCCGCCATCCTCACCGCCAATGGGCAGCCGCTGGGTTATGGCGCGCTTCGCGCCGCTGGAACTCCCGTTCCGCCGCCGCTGCCGGGAACGCCGACGCCGGCGCAGTCACAGTCGTTGTCGGCACCGGCGGCTCCGCCCTCGGAGCAGGTCGCCCTCGGCCAGACCGTCCGCGCAACCGTGGTGGCGCCGGCCGTCGCCGCCGACACGCCGCCCGCCGGCAGCCAGCTCACGCTCCGTCTCAGCGTCCCGCCGCCATCGAGCTCACCGACGACCGCGCCGCAAGCTCCGGTGACCGGCGCCGCCACGAATTCCGGCACACCCACTCCCGCCGCCACGCCGGTTGCCATCACCCCCGGCGCCGCCGCAACCGCCGCCACGCCCACGAGCCCCACCGCGTCGGCGGCAGTCGCCGTCGCCATCCAGCCTCGGCACGACGGCCGCCGCGCCCTTGCCGACGGGCGAGAGCGCGCCGATCCCCGTCACCGCGCCGGCGATCCCGGCGAGCCAGATCGTGGCGCGCTTCGTCGCCGCGCCGGTGACGACGGGAACCGCCGCACCGACGCCAAGTCCGGAACCGGCACCCGCCTCAAACGTGATCCTCGGCACCATCGGCCCAAGCAGCGGCCCGGTCACCATTCTCGACACGCCGGTCGGCCTGCTCGCTCTCGATCAGCGTCTCGATCTCGCGCCGGGCACGCTGGTCAATCTGCAGCGCCTGGACGTCCCGACCACATCGGCCCCGCCATCGGCAAGCGCGCAGGCCCTGACGTCGCCCGCCCTCGGCAGCGGCTGGCCCGCTCTCAACGACGCATTGCAGACACTTGATCGCGTGGCGCCCAGCCTCGCCGCGCAGCTCCGCGCCGATCTCACGCCCAGCACGGCGCCGCGGCTGGCGGCGACGCTGCTGTTCTTCGTCGGCGTGCTGAAGGGCGGCGCCAATTGGCCGTCGGACGGCGTCAGCGCGGCGCTCACCAGCGCCGGCCGCGGCGACCTGCGTACTCGGCTGCAGAAGGACGTGGGCGAGATGCGTCGGATGAGCGCCGACGGAACCAAGAGCGATTGGCGGGTCCTGACGCTGCCGGTGCTCGACGAGAACAGCGTGCAGCCGATCCGGCTCTACGTCCGCCGCGACGCCGACGAGCAGACCCCGCAGCAGCGCGAGGAGCGCGGCTCGCGCTTCGTCCTCGATCTCGACATGAGCCGGCTTGGCGCGCTTCAGCTCGACGGGCTCGTGCGCAAGGGCCGCTTCGATCTGGTGCTGCGCAGCCATGAGCCGATGGCGTCCGATATCAAGACCGACATGGCGTCGATCTTCCGGAATTCACTTACCGCCAGCGGCTTCACCGGCGACATCGCGTTCGTCACCACGGCGCGCTTTCCGGTGACGCCGCTCGAGGAACTCCGGCCGCATCTCGGAATCAAGATCTGAATTGCAGCTGCGCGGTGCGGAGGTCAAGCCGCGCTCAGCTTGCCCGCGCGGCTGCCTCGCCGAGGCGGTGGAAAGTCATGACGCTGAGCAACCGCTCGACCGCGTCCGTCTCGCGGGTCAGCGGCAGCAGCAGATGGCGATAGAACAGGTAGGGTTTTCCCGCCCAGCCCATCGTGCGCTCGGCAACGCAGGCGAGACCCCGCTCGCGCACAGTATCGAACTCGCGGCGCACGTCATCGATGAGCCGGCAGGGAATGCTGCTCAGCATGCCCCCCTTCAGCGGCATGCCGACGGTATCGTCGACCAGGGTGCCGGAAAGGCGGCACGCATAGTCGTCGTTGGCGCCGACCTCCCAGATCAGGAGATGCGGCAGCGCGGGGCGAATGGAGCTGGGATCGATGTCGCGCTGGCGGGGCGCGCGCCGTCCGCCGCGCCGTTCCTTCCAGTGAGCGAGAACCTGGCGATGGATCGGCGTGAGGCTGGTCGGCAGCCCTGCCTCCACGTCCGTCCGACGTCGCAGCAATGGCTCGACAACGTGCGATCGACAGGCAACGGCGCATCGCTTGCCGCGGCGGCTTGGAACATGGCGACCTCCCCGATCTCTCGGGGATGCTATTTATTGTGCAGTGCAGCAAATTTCTGTGATCGAGGTCACAGACGGCATCGGCCCCTGCCCATGCCAGCATTGCGAGAAAGGCATGATTGAATTGATAATGCAGTCGCATTATCGAAAGAAGTCACGCCCTGCGGGTGCTGCCGATCGGTCCGTCCCCCGACGCCAGGTCCCGGTGTTTACGCGGTTCCCGTGCGCCGGCGATAATTTTCGAGGGCGATGCCGTCGAGCTCGATGCGCTCGCGCCGGTCGGCCTGCTGTTGACGATGCCGCTCGCGGTTCGCCGAGGCGATCTCGTAGCGCTTCATTTCCTGGAAGGCGTCGGCGAGCTCGTCCCGCGCCCGCACGATCTGCTCCCCGACCTCGACCAGCGAGCGCTCGAGGGTGGCGCGGCGATCGAGAGCGCCGCGGAGATAGCCGGGAAAGGCGTGGCTCGCCTCGAAGGTGGCATTGGCCGCCGCTTCCTCGAGCCGGCGCTCCTCGGCGAGCCGCAGCAGATCCTGGCGCACGCGCTCCGCCAGCACCTCGAGCTCGGCCAGCTGGCGCCGGCGCTCGTCGAGCTGCCAGCGATGGATGCGGATCAGGCTCTCGAGCGTGCTCACGCCGGGGTCTCCGCGAGGATCCGCTGCAGCTCGGCGTAGCCTTCGGCGAGCTCGGCGCGCTCCTCGCGCGCCTGGCTGAGGAAGCGCTCGATGGCGGGATAGTAGCGGATGGCCTCGTCGATCTTGGCGTCGCTGCCCTTGCGATAGGCGCCGAGGCGGATCAGCTCCGCCATGTCCTCGTATGTCGCGAGGTATTGGCGGGCATGCGAGACGAGCTGCGTTCTCCGCCTCGCTGTTGCAGCCGGGCATGGTGCGCGAGATCGAGCGCAGCACGTTGATGGCGGGATAGCGGCCGCGCTCGGCGATCGCGCGATCGAGCACGATATGGCCGTCGAGAATGCCGCGCACCGCGTCGGAGATCGGCTCGTTGTGGTCGTCGCCCTCCACCAGCACGGTGAAGAGGCCGGTGATGCTGCCCTTGCCGGTGCCGGGACCGGCGCGCTCCAGGAGCCGCGGCAGCTCGGCGAAGACGGTCGGCGGATAGCCCTTGCTGGTGGGCGGCTCGCCGGCGGAGAGGCCGATCTCGCGCTGCGCCATGGCGAAGCGGGTGACGCTGTCCATCAGGCAGAGCACGTCGCGGTCGCGGTCGCGGAAATACTCGGCGATCGCCAGGGTGAGATAGGCGGCCTGGCGGCGCATCAGCGGCGATTCATCCGAGGTCGCCACCACCACGACGCTGCGCGCCAGGCCCTCGGGGCCGAGATCGTCCTCGATGAATTCCTGCACCTCGCGGCCGCGCTCGCCGATCAGGCCGATGACGGTGCAGTCGCTGGCGGTGTAGCGCGCGAGCATGGAGAGCAGGATCGACTTGCCGACGCCCGAGCCGGCGAAGATGCCCATGCGCTGGCCGCGGCAGCAGGTCAGGAAGGTGTTGAGCGCGCGCACGCCGAGATCGACCTTGCCCTGGACGCGCTTGCGCAGATGCGCCGCCGGCGGCTGGCTGCGCAGCGGATAGGCCACGCGGCCCCATCGGCAGCGGGCCCTTGCCGTCGAGCGGCTCGCCCATGGCGTTGACGACGCGGCCGAGCCAGGCGTCGGTCGGATAGATCATCGCGCCGGCCGGCAGCACCTCGGCCTTGGAGCCGAGCCCGACGCCCTCGAGGGTGCCGAACGGCATCACCAGCGCGCGGCTGTTGCGGAAGCCGACGACCTCGCAGGGAACCCGCCGGCCATCGCGGGCAGACACCTCGCAGTGGCCGCCGACGGCGAGGCTCTGCGGCACGCCGCCGACCTCGAGCAGCAGGCCGAGTACGCCGGTCACCCGGCCGTAGCGCTGGTAATCCGGGATCTGTCGGACTTCATCGAGAAGATTCGGCAGACCCACGCTTTACCTCGCTCAACGTTGCCAGAAGGACACACCGGGCTTTCTGCCCGGGACGCCGCAGTATCGCCGAGCGCCTTTAAAGTGCAGTTAACCCCGGTCCCCGCCGGCGTTTTTCAGCCGTCCAAACCCCTTAATTGACGGCCCTCCCGCCCTTGGCAGGGCCCCGAGTCGCGTTATTTCTGATCAAGGGAGGTCGACTCGGAAGCCACCCTGCGGTTGCAAAAACTCGCGGATTTCTGCGACTCGGAAGGCGGCCAGTTAACCTCTTGTTAACCCAGCGCGGTAAGAATGCTTAATATGGCGCTGACGAGTAAGCGGAGTGAGCGGCGCTGAACGGCGGAGGTCAGGATGCGGGTGCTTCTGGTTGAGGACGATTCTGCGACTGCTGCGAGCATCGAGATGATGCTGCGTGCCGAGAACTTCATCGTCGATACCACCGACCTGGGCGAGGACGGCCTGGAGATCGGCAAGCTTTATGATTACGACATCATCATTCTCGACCTCATGCTGCCGGACATCGACGGCTATGAGGTGCTGCGCCGGCTGCGCGCCGCGCGGGTGCGCACACCGATCCTGATCCTCTCGGGCTTGAGCGAGCTCGACCACAAGATCAAGGGCCTGGGCTTCGGCGCCGACGACTTCCTCACCAAGCCATTCGACCGCCGCGAGCTGATCGCTCGCATCCAGGCGATCGTGCGCCGCGCCAAGGGCCATTCGGAATCGGTCATCCGCACCGGCAAGCTGATGGTCAATCTCGACAGCCGCACCGTCGAGGTCGAAGGCCAGCCGCTCCACCTCACCGGCAAGGAATACGGCATTCTCGAGCTCCTGAGCCTGCGCAAGGGCACGACGCTCACCAAGGAGATGTTCCTCAATCATCTCTATGGCGGCATGGACGAGCCCGAGCTCAAGATCATCGACGTCTTCGTCTGCAAGCTGCGCAAGAAGCTGAGCCAGGCGACCGGCGGCGAGAACTACATCGAGACCGTCTGGGGCCGCGGCTATGTGCTGCGCGATCCGGCGCCGGCCGACGCCGCCGCCGCCGAGCGAAAGCTCGCCAAGGTCTGACCGACCGCGCCCCCGTGCGCCCGCCCCTCGGGCGCCGCGCACGGGCCCGCGCTTTCCTTCACTGAAGCCGATGTGTGCGCCTTTCTGAGGCGTGATCCGCTCGCGTCGGGCGGGATCGCGCTTTTCGTCCTCGCGCCTCGCGCATAGCTCGGCCGCCGGCCGTGACGTTGCGATGGTCGCGCAACTTGGCCAAACTCCCCGCCGAAGCTTGACCGGATGAGAGATGTCGGGATGTGCCCGTCTCGGCGAGGGGGAGAGGAATGCTGAAGATCTGGGGCCGCCGATCGTCGTCGAACGTTCAGGCGCTGATGTGGTGCGTCGGCGAGCTGAACCTCCCCTACGAGCGCACGGACGCCGGCTTCATCTACGGCGTGGTCGATACGGCCCGACTATCTCGCCATGAATCCGAACGGCACCGTGCCGACCCTCAGGGACGGCGACGATCCGCCGCTCTGGGAGACCGGCGCGATCCTCCGCTATCTCGCGAGCCGCTATGCGCCGGACGAATTCTGGCCCGCGGACCCGGTTGCGCGTGCCGGTGTCGACAAGTGGGCGGAATGGTCGAAGCTGAACGTGGCGATGAATTTTACCTCGCCGGTGTTCTGGCGCGTCGTCCGGACGCCCGCCGCGAAGCGCGATCCGGCAGCCATTCGCGAGGCGCTCCGCACCCTCGACAAGATATCTCGACATCGCGGAGTCCCGGCTCGCCAGGTCACCCTATCTCGCCAGCGAGCATCTCACCCTCGCCGACATCCAGTTCGGCCACTGCCTCTTCCGCTACTTCGACATCGATATCGAGCGGCTCGCCGCGCCCGTCTCTCCGCCGCTACTACGACGCCCTGACCGCGCGCCCGGCATTCCGGGAGCACGTCATGGTCTCCTACGACGAGCTGAGGGACAGGCTCTAGACGGCGACCTTGCGCGGCTGGGCCGAGGCGGCGGAAGCCGGACGGTAGATGCCGCGATGCTCCGGCGCCGCCTGGAACTTGTCGCTGATCCCCAGCACGGTCTCGGCGCCGCCGAGATAGAGGAACCCATCCGGCGCCAGGATGCGATGCAGCTTGCGAGCACCGTGGTCTTGGTCGGCTGGTCGAAATAGATCAGCACGTTGCGGCAGAACATGACGTCGAAGCGTGCCGAGCGAGGTCGGATCCTCCAGCAGGTTGAAGGCGCGGAACTTGACGCGGCCGCGCAGCCCGGCATCGATCTGCCAGCGGTCGCCCTGCTGCTTGAAGTACTTCACCAGCATTGGATGGGCAGGCCGCGCTGCACCTCGAATTGCGAGTATAGGCCGGCCTCGGCCTTCTCCAGGATCTCGGTGGAGAGATCGGTGGCGAGGATCTCGACCCGCCAGCCCGCCATCTTGCGCCTGCTGCTCCGCGAGCATCATGGCCAGCGAATAGGGCTCCTGCCCGCTCGAGCAGGCGGCGCTCCAGATCCGGATCAGCTTGCTTGTCGGCGCGCGCCTTCAGCAGCGCCGGCAGCACGAAGCCGGTGAACTGCTCGAACGGCTTGATGTCGCGGAAGAAGAAGGTCTCGTTGGTGGTCATCGCCTCGACGATCTCGCGCATGAGATCGCCGGTCGGGCGGCTGCGCACGATCGGCGACCAGTGTCGTCGAGCGACTTCAGGTTGTGCTTGCGCGCCACCGGCAGCAGCCGGCTCTCCAGCAGATAGGCCTTGTCGCGCGTGAGCACCAGGCCCGAGCGCTCCTTCAGCAGCTTGCAGAGGAGATCGAAATCGTCGTTGGTCATGACGGCGCCCGCCCGACATGACGCAGGAGGAATGGCGCGATCTCGTCGAGCGGCAGCACCGCGCTGCAGAGCCCGGCCTTCGCCACGGCGCCCGGCATGCCCCAGACCACGCTGGTCGCCTCGTCCTGGGCGATGAGCGAGCCGCCGGCCGCCACCAGCACCTCGCCGCCCCTGAGCCCGTCCTGGCCCATGCCGGTGAGGATGACGGTCAGGACCTGCGGCCGTAGGCGCGGGCGAGGCTGCGCAGCATCGGATCGACCGCCGGCCGGCAGAAATTCTCCGGCGGCGCCTTGGTGAGCCGGATCACCTTCTGGTTCGCCTGCACCTCCACCACCATGTGGAAGTCGCCCGGCGCGATATAGATGCGCCCGCCCTTCACCGGCTCGCCGTCCGCCGCCTCGGCGGCCGTCAGATCGGTCAGCCGCTGAATGTGCTCGGCGAGGATCGTCGTGAAGGTCGCCGGCATGTGCTGGGTGATCAGCACCGGCTGCGTGATCGCCGCCCAGCGCCTCCAAGAGGCGGAACAGCGCCTGCGGCCCGCCGGTGGACGAGCCGATGGCGACCACCTCGGGCTTCTCGATCGGCTGCGTGCGCAGGCGGATGTCGCCGGCGCGGCCGATATGGGGCACCAGCGCCGGCCGGTCGCGGACGACGCCGACCGAGGCGGTGCGGCTGCGCCTCGCGGCGCGACTGCCGGCGCGCGAAGGCCGAGCGCCTTCACCTTGTCGAGCAGCTCGCGCTTGAATTGATCCGCCGTGGTGAGCGCCGAGGAGCCGGGCTTGGTGACGTAGTCCGCGGCGCCCAGCGCGCAGCGCCCCATGCTGATGTCGGCGCCGCGCTGGGTCAGCGTCGAGGCCATGATGACCTGGATGCCGGGCTTGGCCGCGAGCAGCTTCGGCAGCGCCGTCAGCCCGTCCATGACCGGCATCTCGATGTCGAGGATGACGATCTCGATGTCCTGGCGCGCCACCGTGTTGAGCGCCATCTGGCCGTTGCCGACCGAGGCGACGACGGCGATGTCGGGATCGGCCTCGAGCGCCCGCGAGAGCAGGCCGCGGATCACCGCGCTGTCGTCGACCACCATGACGCGGTAGGGCGATCCCGACCGTCCGGCCGCCTTGGTACCCGCGCCGGAACTGGAGACCGCCGCGACACCGGTCACAGCAGCCCGACCTGAGCGAACTTGGTCTGCAGGATGTCGCTGTCGAACGGCTTCATGATGTATTCGTTGGCGCCGGCCCCGATCGCCTCCTGGATGTGCGCGATGTCGTTCTCGGTGGTGCAGAACACCACGATCGGCGCTGTCGCCGCCGCGCATCGTGCGCAGCGCTGCGCAGGAAATCGATGCCGTTCATCACCGGCATGTTCCAGTCGAGCAGGATCGACGTCCGGCATCTGCTTGCGCGCAGGCCTCCATGCGCGAGCTTGCCGTCGGCCGCCTCGTCGATGTCGAAATGCAGATCCTCGAGGATCCGCCGCGCCACCTTGCGGACGACGCGGCTGATCGTCGACGACGAGGCAGGACTTCATGTCCTGGTATTCCTTTACCCTGGCGCCCTGGACGAGCGCCGCACCCTAAGCCGCGGCGGCGCGAGCGGAGAAATCGAGCACGCGGCGACGTCGAGGACGACCAGCAGCTTGCCGTCGAGACGATAGATGCCGGCGGACAGCTCGCGCCAGACGCGGATCGAGCGTCGGCCGGATTGCGCTCGGCCGTCGCTGCCGGCAAGGCTCAGCACCTCGCCGACCGAGTCGACCAGCAGGCTGTAGAGCTCGCCGCCGTGCTCGACGACCACGCTCATGCCGTGCTGCCCTTCCGGCGCGCGGCGGCAGGCCGAGGCGGGTGCGGATGTCGATCGCGGTGACGATGCGGCCGCGCAGATTGAGCGAGCCCGCCACTTCCGGCGGCGCCAGGGGAATGCGGGTGATGCGCTGCGGTGCCCAGCACGTCCTGCACCTGCAGCACCGGAATGCCGAACAGCTGGTCGGCGATGGTCAGCGAGACGAAGTCGCGCTGGTCCTCGGTGCGGCCGAGCTTGGCGCTCGCGGCGGCGCGTCTCCGCGACAGCGGGCGTCCTTGCTCATGCGGCACCTCGCTCGTTGCGTCAAGCGTCTCGGAAAGGGTGGTGAGAAGCGCGTCGCGGTCGAACTTCGCGACGTAGTCGGTGAAGCCGGCGGCGCGGCCGCGGTCGAGGTCCTTGGGCGTGGCGTGGGAGGACAGCGCGACCAGCGGCGTGTCGCTGCCAGCGGCCGGCGCTGCGCACCGCGCTGGCGAACTCGAAGCCGTCCATGCCCGGCATCTCGATGTCGCTGACGATGACGTCGAACTCGCTCGCCCGCCTCGCGCAGCGCCGAGCGCCTCGGTCGCCGACTCGACGGTCGTCACGTCGATAGCCGGCGACCGACAGCAGCGGCGTCAGCAGGTTGCGGAAGAAGGGGCTGTCGTCGACCAGCAGCACGCGCTTGCGCTTGTCTTGGCGCCGAGCTCGCCGTCGCCTGCGCGCGCGAACCAGTCGCTGAAGGCCTGGGTCAGGCAGTAGCCGGTATCGATGACGTCGGTCGCCTTGCCGGCGATGACCGCGCTGCCGAGAGGCCCGGCCGGTCGGCCGACGAGCTCGATCTCGAGCTGGTCCTCGACGATGTCGACGATCTCGTCGACCACCAGGCCCATGGAGCGGTCGTGGTCGGCGAAGACCAGGACCGGCTGGCGGCCGTCCTTGCCGCATGTGATAGCTCGGGATCGATCGCGCACCAGCGGCATCAGCTTGCCGCGATACTGCACCACCGGCTTGCCGCGCGAGTTCTCGATCTGGTCGCGCGTCGATCTCCTCGAGCCGCGCGACCAGCGCCAGCGGCACCGCCTTGGGCCGCCGCTCGCCGGCGCGGAACAGCAGCAGGGCCGTGCGCTCGTCGCGCGCGCCCGGCCGCGCGCCTGGCTGCTCGCCGCGCTTGCGAGCTGTCGCTGACGGTGATCTCGCCGGTCGCGGCGGCGATGCCGTTGGGATCGAGGATCATGATCACGCTGCCGTCGCCGAGGATGGTGTTGCCGGAGAACATCGGTGATGTCGCGCAGGATCGGCGCCACCGGCTTGACCACGATTTCCTCGGTGTCGAACACGCGGTCGACGATGATGCCGAAGGTGTTGGTGCCGACCTGGGTCACGACGATGATAGGTCTCGCCGGCTCGTCGCTGCGGCTTGCCGAGCTCCAGCAGCTCGCTGCAGGATGACCAGCGGCAGCAGCCGGTCGCGCAGGCGCAGCACCGGCGTGTCGTTGATCCGCTCGATGCGTGTGCTCGGAATTCGGCGGCGGCGCGCACCAGCTCGACCACGCTGATCTGCGGGATGGCGAAGCGCTCGCCGCCGCATTCGACGATCAGCGCCGAGACGATCGCCAGGGTCAGCGGGATCTTGATGATGAAGGTGGTGCCCTTGCCCGCGCATCGCTCTTCAGCTCGATGGTGCCGCCGATCTTCTCGATGTTGGTGCGCACCACGTCCATGCCGACGCCGCGGCCGGAGACGCTGGTGACCTTCGCGGCGGTGGAGAAGCCGGCCCGGAAGATGAAGCGCTGGATCTGCTGCTCGGTCATCGCCGGCGAGCTCGGCCTCGGTGGCGAGCCCGTTGGCGATCGCCTTCTGCTTGATCCGGTCGATGTCGAGGCCGCGGCCGTCGTCGGCGATCTCGATGATGATGTGGCCGCCCTCGTGATAGGCGTTGAGCGTGATGCGTGCCGGTCTCGGGCTTGCCGGCGGCGACGCGCTCGGCCGGCATCTCGATGCCGTGGTCGGCCGAGTTGCGCACCATGTGGGTCAGCGGATCCTTGATCAGCTCCAGCACCTGGCGGTCGAGCTCGGTCTCGGCGCCCAGCATGCTGCAGCTCGATCTTCTTGCCGAGCTCGTGCGAGAGGTCGCGCACGATGCGCGGCAGCTTGGTCCAGGCATTGCCGATCGGCTGCATGCGCGTCTTCATCACGCCTTCCTGCAGGTCGGAGGTGATGTGCGACAGGCGCTGCAGCGGCGCGCTGAACTCGCTGTCCTTCTGCGCTGCGCGGCGATCTGCAGCAGCTGGTTGCGGGTCAGCACCAGCTCGCTGACCAGCGTCATCAGATCTTCGAGCACGATCGACGTTGACGCGGATGGTCTGGGCGGCGACCGCCGAATCCTTGCGTCCTTGGCCTTCCTCGCGGTCCTTCGCCGGCTCGTCCGCGGCGACCATGGGCGCCGTGCTCCGCTCACCTCGTCGACGGCGCGCTGCGCCTCGACCGGCGGCGCTCCGGCTCCTCGTCGACACGGGCCGGAGCCGCCTCGGCCGCCACCGGCTCCGCGACCGCGCAGCTCGACCGCGACGGGCTCGGCGCTGCGCGGCTTTGCTTCGCGGCGGGCTTCGCCGCCGTCGGCGCCGGCGCCTGGCGCCGTCGGCGAGCGCGTTCAGCCGCGCGATCAGATCGGCGTCGTCGCCCGCCGGCTCGGCCTCGGTCGCCTCGAGGGTGCGACAGATCGACTTGATCGTCGTCGAGCGACTCCAGGATCAGGCTGACCGCGGCGGCGTTGACCTTCAGCTCGCCGTCGCGGATCTTGCCGAGCACGTTCTCGGCGGCATGCGCCACCGCTTCCGAGCCGCGGCAGTCCGAGGAAGCCGCAGGTGCCCTTGATCGTGTGCACCAGACGGAAGATGTTGCCGAGAAGCTCGGGATCGTTCGGGTTCTGCTCGAGCTTGACGAGCTCGACGTCGAGCACCGACAAGGTTCTCGTTGGTCTCGGTCAGAAATTCGCTGAGCAAGATCGTCCATGGTCGGTCTCAGCCCCTAGGGATGCACTCCCGCCTCGGCGCCACGCGCGGAGGTAGCTGAAAGTTGACCGAGACCGATTAAGAAGCAGTTAGCGATCCCGTTGTGTCCCAGGCACTTTTGGCGCAGGGACCGCGGCAGAGCGGCACATCGCTCGCCGATGCATGGAAATCAACGCAACTGGGACGAGAAGACGGCCCGTCCCGGGCCGCTCTCCTTGAGGCCGCAGGAACCGCCCAGCTGCTCGGCGAATTTGGCGGTGACATACCCATGTATTGTCCGCGAGGTGAGTGTCGGAGGGGGGGACCGAGCCCGAGAGGGCGGCGACCATGTCGGGGTTCACCAGAACGGGGTCGCCGATCGCTTCCACCGCCACACCAGCGGGTGCGCCGGGCGTTGCCTGGATCACGATGCGGCCGCCGCGGGGCAGGGCCTCGGCGGCGATCACCGCCAGGTTGCAGGCGATCCGCTGCCACTCCGGCGTAAGCGCCGAGACCCCCTCCCCCCATTCGGCGCTGACCTTGCCGCCCTCCAGGAGCCCCGTCAGCAGCTCCCGCGGGCGCATGTTGCCGGCAACCGGGGTGGTGCCATAGGCGAAGCGATAGAATTGCAGCCGCCGCGAGGCGGTGCGGGCGCTCTGCCCGATCAGCGTCATCGCTTCCCGCACGAAATCCGGATCGTCCTCGTCGAGAAGCTCGACGCCGTTGCTCACCGCTCCCACGGGGCTCACCATCTCGTGGCAGAAGCGGGCGCACAGCAATTCGAGCACGCGCAATTCGATCATGGGACCCCGCTTGTTGGGATGGGCGCCACGCGCCTGGGCGGCGCGCGGCTCGCCGTCTATAATGAAGCGCAAGTAACGGCGTGACAACCGCCCGTGACAGGCCTGGAAGGAGGCGCGCTGCCCCGTGATCGATCGGCTGGTTCCCGGCACGCGCGTGCGCCATCCCGGCGAGCCCGACTGGGGCGTCGGCCAGGTCCAGTCGGCGATCGGCGACCGCGTCACCGTCAATTTCGAGCACGCCGGCAAGCAGCTCATCAACACCGAGCTGGTGCGGCTCATCCCGCTCGACGAGGATGAGCGGCGCCAGTGGTCCGATCCCAACGCTTAAATCCCAAGCGTTGGGTGAATCGGCCCACTAAACTTAAGGTCTGGTGGTTCGTGTCCGGCGCGTGCGGACGTATCCGCCGGAACTCGAACCACTAGGGCTGACCCCTGAATCGGAGGCACCTCGATGAAACTGTTCGATCTCTCTGGCCGCGTCGCCCTCGTCACCGGCGGCAACGGCGGCATCGGCCTCGGCATGGCGGAAGGCCTGGCCGAGGCCGGCGCGGCCGTCATGGTCGCCGGCCGCAACAAGACGAAGAACGAGTCCGCGGTGGCGGCGCTGCAGAAGCTCGGCGCCAAGGCGGCGGCGATCGAGGTGGACGTCACCCGCGAGGCCGATTGCCGCGCCATGGTGGAGGCGACGGTCGCCAAGTTCGGCGGCCTCCACATCCTCGTCAACAACGCCGGCACCAACATCCGCAAGCAGCCGGAGGAAATATCGCTGGCGGAATGGCGGACAGTGCTCGACACCAACCTCACCAGCGCCTTCATGGCGTCCCAGGCGGCCTTTCCCGCGATGACCAAGGCGGGCTTCGGCAAGATCATCAGCATCGGCTCGATGATGTCGATCTTCGCCGCGCCCTTCTCGCCGGCCTATGGCGCCAGCAAGGGCGGCATCGTGCAGTTCACCAAGTCGCTGGCGACGCGCCTGGGCCAAGCACAACATCCAGGCCAATGCGGTGCTGCCGGGCTGGATCGACACCGAGCTGCACCCGAGGTGCCCGCAAGCAGGTCGAGGGGCTGCACGACCGCGTGCTGGCGCGCACGCCGGCGGCGCGCTGGGGCGACATCGCGGGATTTCGCGGGCACCGCCGTGTTCCTGGCGAGCGCCGCCTCCGACTTCGTCACCGGCGCGGTGATCGCGGTCGACGGCGGGTACTCGTCGCTGGGCTAAGCCCCCGCCCCCAGCACCGCCAGCAGCTGCTCCGCCGCCTCGAGATCCTCCGGGCGGTTGGTGTTGAAGAACGGGTCGACCTCGCCGACGGGGAAATCCACCACGGCCAGCGCGTAGCGCGCGGTCCAGCGATCGACCTTGCGGATATCCTCCTCGACCAGGGCGTGGCGCAGCTCGGCGCGGAGATCGACCGGCCAGAGCGCCGAAGACCGGATGCGTCTGGCCGGCCGATGCCGGCGCAGGCGAGGCGATGGCGCCCGCCGCCGAGCGCCCGCCACCAGCCGCGGCACCAGGTCGCGCGGCAGGAACGGCGCGTCGGTGGCGAAGCTCGCGACATGGGTGATGCCCGGCGAGTCGTCGCCGCCCAATCGAGCCCGGCCAGCACGCCGGCCAGCGGCCCGGCGAAATCCGGCGACGCTGTCGGCGACGACCGGCAAGCCGAAGCCAGCGAAGCGCGCGGGATCGCCATTGGCGTTGAGCACCAGCGCCGTCACCTGCGGCCGCGCGCGCTCGATGACGTGCGCCAGGATCGGCCGGCCGCCGAGCAGCCGCAGGATTTGTCGCCGCCGCCCATGCGGCGCGACTGGCCGCCGGCCAGCAGCACGCCGGCGATGCGCACGCCATGAAAGTCAGGCGGCATCCTCTGCGACGCTCGCCTTGCGCTGGAGGCGCGGGCTCTCCTCCGCCACCGCCGCGGCATCGCCGTCGAAGACGATGCGGCTCTCGCCGGCGAGCGCCACGAAGCGCTTGCCCTTGGCGCGGCCGATCAGGGTGAGGCCGGCGCGGCGCGCGAGATCGACGCCCCAGGCGGTGAAGCCCGAGCGCGAGACCAGGATCGGAATCCGCATCTGCACGGTCTTGATCACCATCTCCGAGGTGAGCCGGCCGGTGGTGTAGAAGATCTTGCCCTCGGGCGCGATGCCGTGGAGATGCATGTAGCCGGCGATCTTGTCGATGGCGTTGTGGCGGCCGACGTCCTCCATGTAGACCAGCGGCCGGTCCTCCTCGCAGAGCACGCAGCCGTGGATGGCGCCGGCGGCGAGATAGAGGCTGGGCGCGGTGTTGATCTTGCTTGCGTCAGCTGATAGAGCCACGAGGTCTTGAGCACCGCGTCCGCCGGCAGCTTGATCTCGTCGAACTTCTCCATGAGATCGCCGAAGACCGTGCCCTGGGCGCAGCCGGAGGTCAGCGTCTTCTTGCGCAGCTTCTTCTCGAAGTTGGTGCTTGCGCTTGGTGCGCACGACGACGGTCTCGAGATCCTCGTCATAGTCGATCGCCGTCACCTTGTCGTCGGCGCGCAGCATGTTCTGGTTGAGGAGATAGCCCACCGCCAGATAGTTCGGGTGGTCGCCGATCGTCATCATGGTGACGATCTCCTGCCCGTTGAGGAACAGCGTCAGCGGCCGCTCCATCACCACCGACGTCTCGACGGCCTTGCCGTCCTGATCGACGCCCCTGACCTTGCGCACGAGGCGCGGATCGTCGGGATCGGGCCGGACCGCGAACTCCTTCATCAGGGAATCATGGGGCGGCCCCCGAGGCGGCGCAAGGGGCGCGAATTCCTGGCCCATCTCGCGGCGACGACAACGGATGTTAGCCAATTCCTGCGCCATCGACACACCCGGCAGGCTGCTACCTGAGCGTGATTCCAAAGGATTTAGCTCTTCTTAAGGTTTATCCACTAACCATATGACAGAAATCACATTTCCGTTATGGGAGACCGCCTATGTCGCGCGCCACTCGCCTGTTTTTCATACCCATTTTCACCATCCTCATCGGGCTCGCCTTTGCGCCGCGGGTCGTCCTGGCTGCCGGCGACCATGGCACCGCCGACGAAGCCAAGGCAATGGTCGAGAAGGCCGTCGCCTACCTCAAGCAGGTCGGCCCCGAGAAGGCGTTCGCCGCGTTCGGCGACAAGTCGAACAAGGACTTCCACGACCGCGATCTCTACGTCTTCGTGCGCGGCATGGACGGCAATACCGTCGCGCACGGCGTCAACCCCGGCATGATCGGCCACACCAGCCTCGAGTCTCAAGGACGCCGACGGCAAGCTCTACAACAAGGAAATAATCGACGTCGCCACCGGCAAGGGTACCGGCTGGGTCGACTATCGCTGGCCCGATCCCGTCACGCACAAGATCGAGCCGAAGTCGTCCTTCGTGGAAAAGGCGGGCGACTACGTCGTGTGCGCCGGCTTCTACAAGGAGCTGAGCGAAGCCCGGCCCGCATCATCCGGCAGACAACCAAAGAAGACCGAGGGGACGCCACGGTGCCTAGGTTCGACGACTATTCCATTCGCCTGAAGATGTTCCTGGCACCGAGCTTCCTCCTGGCGGCTCTGGTCGGGTTTGCCGTGTACACGCTCGTGCTGCTCAACAGCAACGAGCGGCACCTCACCGAGCTCAGCGACGGCGCGTTTCAGCGCGCCATGCTGGTGGGGGCCCTGGACAGTCGGCTTAACGCGCTGCATGCGCACCTCTACCGGCTGACCTCTATCGCCAGCAACGACACCAGCACCGAGCGCAAGCAAACGGCGGCGGACGCGCTTACCAAGGAAATCGCGGAGTTCCCGCAGGCGCTGAAAGCGGTGGACGAGGCTTGCGCCGGCGACGCCGAGACCGCGCCCCTGCTGCAGGCCCTCGGCAAGACGATGAAAAGCTACATCGATGCCGGCCAGCAGGTCATCACCATGGCGGCCTTCGACGCCGCCACGGCGTCGATCTTCATGGGCAACGCCGATCAGACCTACGGCGAGGCAGGCAAGGAGATCGCGCAGCTCGACAGCATCGTTCAGAGCCACAAGACCGAGATGATCGCCGGCGCTCATCAGGAGATCGGCAGCGCCCGGATCATCTATCTCGCGGCGCTGGCGATCGTGTCGCTGATCGCGATCGGCGCGGTATGGGTGGTGAGCAACCGCATATCGCGGCCGGTCGTCGTGATGGCCGGGGTGATGCGCAAGCTCGCCGGCGGCGAGCTGGCGACGGAGACGCCTTACGCCGGCCGCAAGGACGAGATCGGCGCCATCGCGGCGGCGGTCCAGGTGTTCAAGGAAACCGCGGTCGAAGCTGAGCGCATGACCGCCGAGCGCGAGCGCCAGCGCGCCGAGCAGCAGCGTCACGCCGAGCGCCTGCCGAGATGGCGCACGCCTTCGACGCGAAGGTGACGGGCGTGCTCAAGACGGTGAGCGAGGCCGCGACCAAGCTGCAATCGACGGCCAGCACCATGACCGACACCGCGGAGGAGACCCGCCGGCAATCGAACGCGGCATCCAAGGCGTCGGACCAGGCGGCCGCCAATGTCCAGACCGTCGCGGCGGCCACCGACGAGCTCGCCTCCTCCGTCAGCGAGATCGGCCGCCAGGTCGGACTCTCCACGGAGGTCGCCGCCAAGGCGGTGGCCGAGGCGAACAAGACCAGCGTTACCGCGAAGGGCCTCGCCGAGGCCTCGCAGCGAGATCGGCCAGGTGATCGAGCTCATCAATTCGATCGCCTCCCAGACCAATCTTCTTGCCCTCAATGCCACCATCGAGGCCGCGCGCGCCGGCGAGGCCGGCAAGGGCTTCGCCGTGGTCGCCTCCGAGGTCAAGAACCTCGCGAACCAGACATCGAAGGCGACCGAGGAGATCGGCAGCCAGATCACCGGCATGCAGACGGTCACCCAGGAGATGGTGAACGCGATCGAAGCGATCGGCGCCACCATCGCCGAGATCAACCAGATCGCCGCCGCCATCGCCGCCGCGGTCGAGCAGCAGGGCGCCGCGACCCAGGAGATCGCCCGCAATGTCCAGCAGGCCGCGGCCGGCACCAGCGAGGTCTCGCAGAACGTCAACGGCGTCACCGAGGCCGCCGGGCAGACCGGCAGCGCGGCAAGCCAGGTGCTGCAATCCGCCGATGCGCTGCTCGCGTCAGGCCGAGGAGCTGCGCGGAGAAGTCGACCACTTCCTCGCCGGCGTGCGTGCGGCCTAGAAGGCCGCCATCCAGCTCTTCCGCCACCCTGCTCCGGTGGCGCCAGCTCGGGTGCCTTCGGCACCCGGTTCCAGCGGATGACCACCCGGACCAGCCAGGCGACCACGGCGAGAAACGCCGCCGACACCAGCAGCGAGAGAAATCCCCAGCCGAGGCCGTTGGGATCGGTGATCACGGCAACACCGACGATGCCGAAGCAGGTGCCCGGCAGCAGCAGCACCAGCGCGCAGAGCAGCGTGATGATCTGGCCCGCTTTCACGAGGCGGCACTCGGTGGCGACGACTTACCCCGCGTGCTGTCGACGCGTGGCTTGCGCTTGCGAAATGCATACCAAACACAGAATACCGCTCCAGCGGAGAGGAGAAACCCGTTCGTGAATATCGATGCAGCGAAGCCTGATTGCGGATTGCCAGACGATCCAAGAACGCTCGCCACGCCGATGAGCAGAAAGTCCGCCAGGCAGGAGTAGAACGACACCGCAAAGCAGCGTGATGATCTGGCCCGCTTTCATGAGGCGGCGCTTGGCGGCGGCGGATTGCGCCGGCGAAACGCGATCCAGAGGCAGAGCACCGCGACGGCGATAATCAGAAAGGCGATGAGGAGGAGCGGCGGGCCGACGCTGGCGTAGCCGCCGCTGTCGGTCAGCATGCCGACGCCGAAGACGAGGAAGCAGCCGCCGGGCAGCAGCAGGATCAATCCGAAGATCAGGCTGACGACCTGCCAGCCGGTCATCGGGGCGCGCAGGCCTGTGGGCGTCTCGGCGCTGGCTCGCTCATCGCACGAGACCCGGACGATGGAACATGTTGTAGGTGTCGAAGGGAATGATGCGGTCGGGCGTGACGAAATGGATGCAGGAGCGCTTGACGCCGGCGAGGCAGAAATTGAAGCGGTCGAGGAAGCTGACGATGGTGACGCGGAAGACGCGGTCGTATCCCAGCGCCGCCGGCACCTCCACCAGAGGCAGGCAGCACAGCACCTCCTGCAGCACGTTGGCGGACTGCTGGCCCGCGCAGGAGAGCGACAGCAGCTCGATCAGGAGCTTGCGCATTTCCGGCTGGCTCTCGAAGGTGACGGCGTTCGGCACCTGCTGCACCAGCACCTCCTGCGGAAAGAGATGCGTCACCGGCATCACCTCCGATCCGGCGCGCAGCCCGTAGCCGATGGAGATGGCGTCGGGATTGCAGGGCAGCGGGATCAGGTCGTCCTCGCCGAAGACGCCCCACTGGTCGAGGACGGCGCGGCGGATCTCCGAGAGCACGATGCGGTTCCGCTCCGGGATCGTAGCCCTCGTTGCGGCCGGCATCCTGCACCGGCTGCAAGGTGACGCCGCGGACGCAGGACCAGGTCTGGGCGTGGCGCAGCACGTCGCCGATCTCCTGGTCGTTGACGCCCTTGCGGATGACGCAGACGAGCGTGGTGGAGATGCCGGCCCGCTCCAGGTTCTCCAGCGCCCGCTCGCGCACGCGGCGAAGATCGGCGCCGCGGATGGTCTGCAGCGCCTCCTTGGAGAGCGCGTCGAACTGCAGATAGACCTCGAAGCCGCGCTTCATCTCGGCGAGCGCCGCCACGAAGTCGGGATCGTTGGCGATGCGGATGCCGTTGGTGTTGAGCATGATGTGGCGGATCGGCCGCGCCCGGGCGGCGCGCAGGATCTCCAGGATCTGCGGATGGATCGTCGGCTCGCCGCCGGAGATCTGCAGCAGGTCCGGCTGCCCCTCGCTCTCCACCAGCAGATCGAGCATGCCCTCGATCTCGGCGAGGCTGCGGGTGCCCGTGTGCGCCGGCGAGGAGCTGGCGAAGCAGGTCGGGCATGTCAGGTTGCAGTGTCTCGTTCACCTCGATGAGGGCGAGGCAGCTGTGCTGCTCGTGGTCGGGGCAGAGGCCGCAATCGTAGGGGCAGCCCTTGTCGATGCGGGTGTGGAACTTGAGCGGCACGTCGCCGGGCTTGAGGAAATCGCGGCAGCGCTTCCAGTAGCGCGCCTCGGTGGAGATCAGCGTCTTCTGCACGCCGTGCTCGGAGCAGCGCTTCTGATAGAAGACGCTCTCGCCCTCCTGCAGGATCTTCGCCGGCACCAGGCCGAGGCAGATCTCGCAGAGCGAGGTGGTCTGGCCGAGAAAGATATAGGGCCGCGACTTGCGCAGCGGCGGCGCGGCCGGCGGTCAGGCGCCGATCGGCGCCGAGGTCGCTGACGTCGTGCATGGCTCGACCATCTCCTTGCGGGCATGAAGGATCGCGTAAGCGATAAGCGCGAGAGACAGCAGGTGAAAGAGATTGAGCGGCCCCAGCACGGTGCCGTAGGGCTTCAGGAACTCCCAGAGGAAGCGCTGGCCGGCATAGACGCCGATGAAGAGATAGAAGCCGGCGCGCACCGCCAGCGGATGGCCGCGGCGCAGCAGGACCAGGAACGCCACGAGAAACACCGCCATGCTGGCGGACTCGTAGAGCTGCACCGGATGGCGCGAAATGCCGTCGCCGAAATCGACGCCCCAGGGCAGCGTCGTCGGCGTGCCGTAAGTCTGGTCGTCGAGGCCGGCGAGGAAGCAGCCGATGCGCCCGACCACGATCGCCACCGCCAGCGGCGCCACCAAACGAAGCCCGGTCGAGCCGCGGATGCCGGTCGCGGCCTTGAGCGCCTCGACCGCCAGGATTCCGCCGGCGAGCCCGCCCTCGATGCTGCGGGCGATGCCATCGATGCCGGTCAGCCACAGATTGAGCGAGCCCAGGAGATATGCCCCTGCCGTGACCCCCAGGGAGGCCAGGGGCAGATAGAGCGGATGGCGCCGCCAGGGCGGCGGACTTGCCGACGCCGGCATGGGAATCCAGCGGAAGGCCGCGAGCCCGGCCAGCAGCGCCAGGACGTCGAACAGGCTGTGAACGAGCAGGAAGTCCCCCACGGGCCCCGCGATTTCGCGGCCCTGGCATTAACTCTGCCTGAAGCCCCGCTTTCCCGCAAATTCGCCGGGGCGACACCCTATATTAGGTGCTATAGGCTCATCCCGCCGGACGGCTTGCCTCCGGCGCCGTTTTGCTGGACTCTCCTGGACTCATGCACGACCCATTCGGCAGGAAAATCACGTACTTGCGGGTCTCGGTCACCGACCGATGCGACTTCCGCTGCGTCTATTGCATGAACGAGGACATGACGTTCCTGCCGAAGGCGGAGATCCTGACCCTGGAGGAGCTCGACCGCGCCTGCAGCGCCTTCGTGCGCCTGGGCGTGCGGAAGCTGCGCCTGACCGGCGGCGAGCCCCTGGTCCGCAAGAACATCATGTCCCTGGTGCGCAACCTCGGCCGGCATCTCGAGACCGGCGCCCTCGACGAGCTCACCCTCACCACCAACGGCAGCCAGCTCGGCCGCTATGCCGAGGATCTCCGCGCCGCCGGCGTCAAGCGGATCAACGTCTCCCTCGACACCCTCGATGCCGAGAAGTTCACGGCGATCACCCGCTGGGGCAAGTTCGGCCAGGTGATGGAGGGGATCGCCGCGGCCAAGCGCGCGGGCCTCGCGGTCAAGATCAACGCGGTGGCGCTCCGCGGCGTCAACGACGACGAGTTCCATCGCCTGGTCGAATGGTGCGGCACCGAGGGCTTCGACCTCACCTTCATCGAGGTGATGCCGATGGGCGAGATCGGCGGCGAGGCGCGCCTCGACCAGTACCTGCCCCTCAGCATGGTGCGCGCCGAGCTGCAGCGCCGCTGGACCCTCGAGGAGAGCGACTATCGCACCGGCGGCCCGGCGCGCTATTTCACCGTGCGCGAGACCGGACAGCGGATCGGCATGATCACGCCGCTCACCCATAATTTCTGCGAGAGCTGCAACCGCGTGCGCCTCACCTGCACCGGCACGCTCTTCATGTGCCTGGGCCAGGAGGATGCGGCGGACCTGCGCGCGCCGCTCCGCGCCTCGGAGAGCGACCAGCCGCTGGAAGCCGCGATCCACGAGGCGATCTCCCGCAAGCCCAAGGGCCATGACTTCGTCATCGACCGCCGGCATCGCCGCCCCTCCGTCGGGCGGCACATGAGCGTCACCGGCGGCTGAGCCGTAGCACTCCCCGCCCCAACCCGAACCTTCCGAACAGCCCCCTTGGCCTTCTTCACCCATCCGCCGAGAAAGATCGCGTTCGTCGCCAGCGAGCATGCGACGGCGCAGGCGGCGCTGACCGAGCTCGCCGGTCTCTACGGCAACGCCACGCCGGAGGAGGCCGAGGCGATCGTGGCGCTGGGCGGCGACGGCTTCATGCTGGAGACGCTGCACCGCTTCCTCGACCGCGGCATGCCGATCTACGGGTTCCATCGCGGCAGCGTGGGCTTCCTCATGAATACCTACGAGCCGGAGGCGCTGCCGGAGCGGCTGGCGCGCGCCGAGCCCGTGACGCTTGCATCCGCTGGAGATGCGCGCCTACGACAAGCACGGCAAGCACCACCGCGCCATCGCCTTCAACGAGGTCTCGCTGCTGCGCCAGGAGCGCCAGGCGGCGAAGCTCCGCATCCGCATCGACGACATCGTGCGCATCGACGAGCTCATGAGCGACGGCGTGCTGGTGGCGACGCCGGTGGGCTCGACCGCCTACAACCTCTCGGCGCACGGGCCGATCGTGCCGCTCGGCGCCGATCTGCTGGCGCTGACGCCGATCAGCGCGTTCCGGCCGCGGCGCTGGCGCGGCGCGCTCTTGCCGCGGGCGGCGAAAGTGCGCATCGAGGTGCTGGAGGCGGACAAGCGGCCGGTGAGCGCCACCGCCGACTTCACCGAGGTGCGCGACGTGCTGGAAGTGGAGGTGCGCGAGACCCGCGCCATCTCCCAGACCGCCCTCTTCGACCCCGAGCACAAGCTCGAGGAGCGCATCCTCAAGGAGCAGTTCGAGACCTGAAGGGAGATTCGCCTGAGTCCGCCGCGGCGACCGGTGCCGGCCCAGCCCGCCGGCAGCTTGAAGCGGAAGATGGTGCCGCCGCCATCGGGATTGGTCTCGGCCCAGATCTTGCCGCCGTGGGCCGCGACGATCGAGTGGCAGATCGACAATCCCACCCCCATGCCCGTGGACTTGGTGGTGACGAAAGGGCTGAACAGCAGCGCGGTGACTTCCGCCGGAAGTCCGGGGCCGGTATCGGCGACGCTGATCTCGATGAAGCCGTCGGGACACTGCCGCGTCGACACCGTGAGTTCGCGCCGCTCACAGGCCGCCATCGCCTCGATCGCGTTCCGCATGAGGTTCACCAGCACCTGCTGGATCTGGATGCGGTCGATCACCACCTCGGGTGCGCCGATCGACCAGGCGCCAGATTGCCGCGGTTTATGCTCATGACGCGCCAGCCGCCGCCAGCGCCCGGCCAGGACCAGCGCGTCGTCGGTACCTCTGCCGTAGCGCGCCAGGATGCTGTCGGCGATCTCCTGCGGCGGCGCGTCGAGGCTGGCATCCTCTCTCGAACCCCTCTGCGCATGCCGTCGGTGGCGAAGAGCAGGAGGTCGCCCGGGCCTGAGCGGCACGGTCGTGGTCCGCAGCGGCGGCAGGCGATGGCCGACGATGCCGCCGCGCATCATCACGTGTTCCCGCTCGCGGGGACCCTTGACGCCGGCACGCAGCAGCACGCCCTCGACGTTGCCGATCGCGATCCAGGTCATCGTGTGCGTCCCGCGCATCCAGCGTCGGCCAGGCTCATCGCAACGCCCCGCGTCCGCATCAGCTCCCGGTGGCAACGCTCCAGCAGCCAGGGACAGCGGCCGCTGGCAATGCAGCTCGAGCGCGGCGATCGCGATCCGCGACGCCAGCGCCGCCTCGTAGCCATGGCCGAGCCCGTCGACGACCGCGACGAGCAGGCCGTCGGCGAGCGGTATGACCGCCGCAGAGATCGCCGAACTCGCGCGCGTCGCCCAAGGCCCGGGCGGCGATGCGCGTAGTCGATCAGAGCGGCGCTGCTCGCCGGCGCATGCACGTCCTCATCGCTCCCATTTGGTCATGGTGACCACGGTGCCCTTGGCCGACCTGCGGAGACGATCTCGAACTCGTCCATCAGCCGCCTGGAGCCGGGCGAAGCCCAGTCCCAGGCTGCGCGGAGGTGGAGTAGCCGTCCTCCATGGCGCGGCTCGATGTCGGCGATGCCCGGACCCTCGTCCCGGGCGACCACGCGGCATGCCCCCGTCGCGGTCCCTGCTGCACGATGCGGAGGACGATCTCGCCGCTCCCGGCGTAGCTCACGATGTTGCGCGCCACCTCGGAGATCGCGGTCGCGATCAGCGTCAGCTCGCTGCTGGAGAAGTGCAGCGGTGTCGCCAGGGCGCGCGCCTTCTGGCGCGCGAAGCAGAACGTCCGCGTCCGCCCGGATCGGCACCACGAGCTCGGCATCGCAGTCATCACTGGACATCTCTCGCCGTCCCGATTGCGCAGCAGCAGCAGCCCCTCCTCGAGGTCGAGCGCCGTCGTTGGTTCCCTCGAGCGTCAGGCCGAGCTGCACCATCGAGAAGGCGACCTCGGGCTGGATGCCGACGATGATCGCGCTCCGCCCCCAGCAGCTTCACCATCTGCGCGATGCCGCGCAGCGTGCGGGCGGCGAAGGAATCCATGACGTCCAGCATGCTCACGTCGATGATGACGCCGGTGGAGCGGTGCCGCCGCACGCCGGCCACCAGCTCGTCGCGCAGCTGTGCCAGATCGGCGTCGGTCATCGAGCCCTGCACCGAGGCGATCAGGATCTTGCCCTTGCTTGAGGATCGAAGCGCGCATGGCGTCGACCCCGCCCTCAGCCGATCGCCGTTCGACCTCGCCGCCGCGTCCGCGTCACCGACATAGCCGAGCAGCTGCTCGGCCCGCTCGATGCCGCTCTGCAGGTCGCCCACCGTGGTGATCTTGCGGCCGAGATCGATGCCGAGCGTCACCATCGTCTGGGCGATCTCCGGCGAGACGCCGGCGATGATCACGCGCGGCACCCATGAGCCGGGCCGCCTCGACGGTCTGCACGATGTGATTGGCGACCTTGGAGTCGACGGACTGCACGCCGGTGATGTCGATCACCACCACCTTGGCGCGGTTGCTGCGGATCGAGCCCAGCAGCTGCTCGGTCAGCTGGCGCGCGCGCTGGGTGTCGATGAGGCCGATGATCGGCACCAGCAGCATGCCCTCGCGGAACGGCAGCACCGGGGTCGGCAGCTCCTGGATCGCCTCCTGCTGCTCCCGGATCGTGCGCTCGCGCGAGTTCACGTAGGTGTCGATCGCCAGGCCCATGTCGAGGAAGGTGAGCTTCATCAGCGACAGGAACGCCGACCAGGCCTCGGCGGGCTTCTTCTGATAGGCCTCGATCAGCCGCGCCGGCGACAGCACGGAGATAGAAGTTGTACATGCCGAGGTAGGACTTGATCGGCAGGCCGATGCGCTCGATGGATGGCGCCGATCCGGAGGCGGTTCTGGGTGTAGGCGAGGTCGTAATTTCCCTGAGTAAGGCGCAGGAAATATTCCTTCTGTGTGTTCTTGACCCGCTGCAGTGTCTGCGGATCCTGGAAGAACGCACGGGTGTCGTCGAATCCCAGAAGATGCTGGTAGAAATCGTCGATCACCGCGCCCGCATACCGCCGCGCGAGATCGTTGATCCCGGTCAGGCGCTTGACGTCATCGTCGCCGATCTCGAGAAAATCCTTGCGGCGCAGCAGTTCCTGCTCCGTGATCGCCGTCACCTCCGCGTCGGCCTCGACGGCTTGCGGCGGCGCCATCGGACGTTCCTGCTCCTGCTGAACCATATGCGCTTGCTCCCCTCGCCTGATCGCGCCACCAGCGTGCGTTCGAGGCGTGTTATCTCCATACGCGCGTAACCGGCCGCGGACGGCCGCGTTCGCCGCGCATCCCGCCCTTAGCGAGCTATGTGCTTGGACGGTCTCATCAAGGGAGGAAACTCAAATACCACCGGACCTGCCGAGCGCAGGCCCGCTCAGATCCCGGCATCGCGGCGCGGCGTCAGGACCCCGGCGCACGCTCGCGCACGAAACCGGCGAGCGCCGCCGCCAGCGCGTCGAAATCGCCCTTCAGCCGCTCGAAATTGGCGTTCCGCTGGAACGTCGCCTCGTCCATGTAGAGCTTGCGGTTCACCTCGATCTGCAGGCTGTGGCGGTTCTCCTGCGGCCGGCCGTGACGGCGCACCAGCTCGACGCCCTTGTAGGGATCGTTGATCGCGACGTTGTATTGCCGCCGCCCGAGCGAAGTCGGCGACGAAGCGGGTGAACTCCGGCGCGCAGGTGGTGCCGTCGCGATCGCCGAGCACGAAATCCGCGCGCGCGACGCCGGCGCCCTCGCTCGCCATGCCGTTGCTGACGCTCGGCATGGAATGGCAGTTGATGTGCCAGACGCCGCCGAAGCGGGCGTAGAGCCGGCTCGCCAGCCGTCCTGCAGCTCGGCGTGATAGGGCACGTAGTAGCGATCGATGCGCGCCTGCACCTCGCCGACGGCGAGCTTGCGGCTGTAGACCGGCAGCTCCGGCACCGCGCAGGCGCCAGATCAGCCCCATGCCCAGCTCGCGTCTTGCGCCGGGGGTGAGCTGGCCGCGGCCACGGCGCGTCGAGCAGCGTGCTGATCGATGTCGCCGACGTCGCGGTTGGCGTCGATGTAGCTGCGCGGGAAGTAGGCGCCGATGAGGGTGGCGCCGTGCGCTGGGGGCCGCGGCGTAGAGCTCGTCCACGTAGGTGTCCTCGGCCGCGCGCAGCACGTCGAGGCGGACAGCTGTAGTCGAAATCCGCGGGATAATCGGTGCCGCTGTGGGGCGAATCGAGGACCAGCGGCACGCTCGCCGGGATCTTGGCGATAGAGCACGCCGGGAAGGACGCGGGGCGGCGGGGTCATGGGCTGGAGCCTCGCTCGTTGAGGTGGCAGGCGGAGTGGCGGCCGGGCGCGATCTCCCGCAGCGCCGGCGCCTCGCGGCGGCAGCGCGCCATCGCATGCGGGCAGCGCGGGATGGAAGTGGCAGCCGGGGGGCGGATCGAGCGGCGACGGGATCTCGCCCTTGATCGGCGCGAAGCTGCGCCGGCGATCGTCGAGGCGCGGCACCTCGGCGAGCAGCGCCTGGGTGTAGGGATGGTTCGGCTGCCGCGAACAGCTCCTCGGTCGGCGCGCTCTCGACGATGCGGCCCAGATACATGATCAGCGACGCGGTCGGCAGATGTGCTCGACCACGCCGAGATCGTGGCTGATGAAGAGATAGGTGAGGTCGAGCTCCTCGCGCAGCTCGCATGAAGAGATTGAGCACCTGCGCCTGGATCGAGACGTCGAGCGCCGCCACCGCCTCGTCGCAGACCAGGAACTCGGGCTTGCACCGCGAGCGCGCGGGCGATGCCGATGCGCTGGCGCTGGCCGCCGGAGAACTGGTGCGGGATAGCGGCGCTTGTAGCGTGGGATCGAGGCCGACGCGGCGCAGTGAGCATCGACGATACGCGTCGAGGTCGCGCGCGCGGCGACCAGGCCGTGCACCACGCGGCGCCTCGCCGACGATGTCCGCGCACGCGCAGGCGCGGATTGAGCGAGGCGTAGGGATCCTGGAAGATCATCTGGACGTGCGAGCTGCGCGCGCGCGCCGCTCGCCGCGGCCGAGCTCGCGCGATCGACCGCCCTTCAAGAGCACCGCGCCGTCGCTGGGCTCGTAGATGCCCGACGACCATGCGGCCCGAGCGTCGACTTGCCGCAGCCGGATTCGCCGACCAGGCCCACGACCTCGCGCGGGCAGACCTGCGAGATCGACGTCGTCGACCGCGTGCACCACGTCTTCGCTGACGCTCGGCGCCGAGACGGCGCGCGACCCGCTCGGCGAGGTCGAGCGGCCGCTGCGAAGCGCTTGGAGACCTGGCGCAGCTCGACGAGCGGTGCGCGCGCTCATGACGACCGCCTCCAGGTGGGGATGGAAGCAGCGCACGACGTGCGCGCCGGCACGGCTGCGCAGCTGCCGGCATCTCGCTGCGCAGCGCTCGTCGGCGCGCGCGCAGCGCGTGCGGAACGCGCAGCCCGCCGGCAGGTTCAGCAGGCGAGGGCGTCATGCCCGGGATCTGCGCGCAGCGGCTCGCCGCGGCGGTTGCGGCTCGGCACCGATGCCGATCAGGCCCGTGCGTGTAGGGATGCAGCGGGCGGTCGAGCACCGTCGTCGACCGGCCCCTGCTCGACGATGCGGCCGGCGTACATCACGCGCGATCGCGGTCGGCGAGGCCGGCGACCACCGACAGATCGTGGGTGATCCAGATCAGCGCGGTGCCGGTCTCGCGCGCAGAGCTTCTGCATCTCGAACAGGATCTGCGCCTGGATGGTGACGTCGAGCGCGGTGGTCGGCTCGTCGGCGATGATGCAGTCGGGATGGTTGCAGCAGCGCGATGGCGATCGCCACGCGCTGGCGCATGCCGCCGGAGAACTGGTGCGGATAGGCCGCGCAGCCGCTCGTCGGGCGACGGGATGCCGACCATGCCGAGCGCGTCGCGCGCACGCGCTCGCGCGCTTCGCGCGCGCGACACGTCGTGCGTGCGCGAGCACCGTCTCGATCATCTGCGTGTCGATGCGCAGCACCGGATTCAGCGTCATCATCGGGTCCTGGAAGATCATCGCGATGCGGTTGCCGCGCAGCGCGCGCATCGCGCGCTCGGCGAGCGTCGCGCAGATCCTGCGCCCTCGAAGCAGGATGCGTGCCGCCGACGATGCGGCCCGGCGGATCGACCAGGCCCATGATCGAAAAGCCGGTCATCGTCTTGCCCGAGCCGGATTCGCCGACCAGGCCCAGCACCTCGCCGCGCTCGACGCGAGAAGCTGACACGTCGTCGACCGCCTTCACCACGCCGGCGCGGGTGAAGAAATGCGTGCGCAGATCCTCGCACGCGCGAGGAGCGGCGATGCGCGCGTCATCGTCTGCAGCCGCGGATTCAGCACGTCGCGCAGCTGGTCGCCGACCAGGTTGATGCTGACGATGGTGAGCAGCAGCGCGATGCCCGGGATAGAAGCTGATCCAGTACTTGCCGGACAGCATGTACTGGTAGCCGTTGGCGATCAGCAGGCCGAGCGACGGCTCGGTGATCGGCAGGCCGAGGCCGAGGAAGGACAGCGTCGCCTCCAGCGCGATCGCGCGCGCGACCTGCACGGTGGCGACGACGATCAGCGGCGGCAGGCAGTTCGGCAGCAGGTGGCGGAACACGATGCGCGCATCGCGACAGCGCGAGGCAGCGCGCGGCCTCGATGTATTCCTTGCGCCGCTCGACCAGCGCGGCGCCGCGCACGGTGCGCGCGTAGTAGGCCCACTGCACGGTGACCAGCGCGAGCGATGATCTTGCCGACGCCCTGCCCCAGCACGCGCGAGCAGGATCAGCGCGACCAGGATCGCCGGAAACGAGAGCTGGAGGTCGACCAGGCGCATGATCAGCGCTCTCGATCCGGCCGCCGAGCGTAGGCGGCGACGAGGCCCGAGCGCGAGTGCCGATCGCCAGCGCGCAGACGCGCGCTCAGCGACGCCGACGCGCGAGGCTGATGCGCAGGCCGTAGAAGATCGCCGACAGCATGTCGCGGCCCTGGTCGTCGGTGCCGAGCCAGATAGGTGCAGGCCGTCGGCCGACTGCGAGCCCGGCGGCAGCCGGCCGTCGAGGATGTCGAGCTGCGCGAGGTCGTAGGGATTCTGCGGCGAGATCCAGGGCGCGAAGACCGCGACGAGCGATCAGCGCGACCAGCAGCACGAGCCCGACGAGCGCGAGGCGGATGGCGAAGAAATCCGCGACGAAGCGGCGGAACGGCGTCTCCGCACGCGCGGTCGCCGCCGCGGTTCCCGCGTCGAGAGCGCGGTCATGCCCGCGCCTCGCCGTCAGCCGCACGCGCGGATCGAGCACCGAGTAGAGGATGTCGACCAGCGAGATTGATGACGACGAACAGGAGCACGATCATCATGCAGGTAGGCGACGATCACCGGCCGGTCGAGCACGTTGATCGAGTCGATGATGCAGCTTGCCCATGCCGGGCCAGGCGAAGATCGTCTCGGTGACGATCGCGAACGCGATCATGGAGCCGAGCTCCAGGCCGATCACCGTCACGATCGGGATCAGGATGTTCTTCAGCACGTGCACGCCGATCACGCGCGCTGGCGTCAGCCCCTTGGCGCGCGCGAACTTGACGTAGTCCTGCAGCAGCGCCTCGCGCGTGCCGGCGCGCGTCAGGCGGATCAGCAGCGAGATGCTTGAACAGCGCGAGGTTGATCGCCGGCAGCAGCGAGATGCTCGCAGCCCGTCCCAGGTGAGGAAGCTCACGGCGACGCCGAACAGCGTGCGCGGTCGGCGCCGCGGCCGGTGGACGGCAGCCAGCCGAGCTCGACCGCGAACACCATGATCAGCATCAGGCCGACCCAGAAGGTCGGCAGCGATGAAGCCCAGGATCGAGCCGGCCATGATCGTGCGCGCCGAGCGACGTCGTCGGGCTTCAGGCCGGCGTACGAGCCCGAGCGGAATGCCGAGCACGACCGCGATCAGCATCGCGGTGACCGCGAGCTCCAGCGTCGCCGGCATGCGCTCGACGATCAGCCGCAGCGCGGGCTCGTTGTAGCACGAAGGAGCTGCCCGAGATCGCCGTGCAGCGCATTGCGAGGAAATATCAGTACTGCTCCCACAGCGGCTTGTCGAGGCCGAGCGCGGCGATGGCGCGCGCGATCTCCGCCTGGTCGGCCTGCGGGTTGATCAGGATGTCGACCGGGATTGCCGATCGCGTAGACGCCGACGAACACCAGCAGCGACATCACGAGCAGCACGACCGACGCTCTGCATCAGCCGGCGGATGATGAAGACGGTCACGACCGGCCCGTTCGTCCGCCGGGCGGCGGAGCGCCGCGGGAAGCTGCGTCCCGCGTCCCGCGTCTCACGGCTTCTTCACGGGATGGATGTCGAAGGCCTGGGTGTACTGGTCGGCGCTGCCTTCGAAAGTGAGATCGCTGCGCATGCCCCAGATCGTCACCTCGTAGTGCAGCGGGATGATGCCGACGTCGCCGATGCCGATCTCCGTCGCCTGCTGCAGCAAGAGCGCGCGCTTGCCGTCGTCCACCGTCGCCAGCGCCTGCTGCAGGAAATCGTCGAGCTTGGGATCGGAGTAGCGGCCGCGGTTGGCGGCGCCGAAGCCCTTCGCCGGATTGTTGGTCGCGAGCAGCGACTTGAGCGGCGAGGACGGCTCGCCGGTGTCCGCGCCCCAGCCCAGCAGCATGAAGCTGAACTCGAGCTTCGAGGCGCGGGTGAAATAGACCGCCTGCGGCATCGCCTGCACGTCGGTCTTGATGCCGACGCGGGTCAGCATCTGCGCCACCGCCTGCGCCACCTTCTCGTCGTTGATGTAGCGGTCGTTGGGGCTGTGCAGCGTGATCTTGAAGCCGTCCGGATATCCCGCCTCGGCGAGCAGCTTCTTCGCGCCCTCGGGGTCGTATGGCTCCGGCTTGAGCTTCGGGCTGACGCCGAAGAAGCCGTCCGGCAGCAGCTGGCCCGCCGGGATCGCAGCTCCCTCCATCACGCGCTCGACGATCGCCTGCCGGTTGATCGCCTTCGACATGGCGAGGCGGACGCGCCGATCCTTCAGCGGGTTCTTGGGCAGAGGCTTGCCGTCGTTGTCGAAGACGAACGGCGACTGATCGCGGTTGCTGTCGAGATGGAGATAGATGACGCGGTTCGACACCGTCTCGACGATGTGAAGCTTGGGGTTGGCCTTGAGCTGCTTCAGGTCCGCGGTCGGCACGTTCTCGATGAAGTCGACGTCGCCCGCCAGCAGCGCCGCGACGCGGGAGGCGTTGTTGGTGATCGGGCGGAATGTGACCTTCGACCAGTCGGACTTCGGCCCCCAGTATTTGTCGTTGCGCTCCAGCACCAGCCGGTTGCCGGGCACCCACTCCACGAACTTGTAGGGGCCGGTGCCGATCGCGGCGCTGCCGCGGTTGAAATCCTCCGTGGTCTTGCCTTCGACGACGCGCTTCTCCTGGATCGCGATGGTGGAGAGGTCGTTCGGCAGCAGCGGATAGGGCGTGCCGGTCTTGATGTGGAGCGTCAGGGGATCCACCACCTCGATCGACTTCACCGCCTTGGTGTAGATCGCGAAGGAGGCCGGGCTGTTCGGCACCTTGTCGGCGCGATCGATGGAAAAGATGATGTCGTCGGCCGTGAGCGGCGCACCGTCATGGAAGACGACGCCGGGCCTGAGCTTGAATTCCCAGGTCGCCTCGTCGATCGGCTTCCAGGAGAGCGCGAGGCCCGGCACCAGCCGCTGCCGCGGATCCTGCAGCACCAGACGGTCGAAGATATGCCGCGAGATCTGGTTGTTGGGATTGAGCGTATGATAAAGGGGATCGATCGAGGTCGGCTCCGCCGCGAGCGCGATCCTGAGCTCCTGCGCCGCCGCCGGCGGTGAAAGCAGCACCGCGACCGCGAGCAGAAGCAATCCGCCGAGCCGTGCCAACATCATCACTCCCCCGTCACCGCAAAGCCGAAAACCGCCCCCTACCGGGGACTTTGACCAAAAGCGGGCGAGCTTGCAACCGGGCCGCTTGCCGGTCGGGGATCACGGGGGCGGCATTCGCCCTTGGCGCCCGCCCCGCCCTTCCGGCATAGTGTTCTCAGCGCATTTCCGTCACTTTTCGAGGTCCTTGCCTGTGCCTGCTCCGGTATTTTCCAGCATCGAGATGATCCGAAAGCTCGTCGCTTTCGATACCACCAGCCGAGATTCCAATCTTGCCCTCATCGATTTCGTGCGCGGCTACCTCGCGGAGCACGGCATCGAGAGCGAGCTCTTCCATGACGACGAGCGGCGCAAGGCCAACCTCTATGCAACCCTCGGTCCCAAGGATCGCGGCGGCGTCATGCTCTCCGGTCATACGGACGTCGTTCCCGTGGACGGCCAGGACTGGTCGAGCAATCCTTTCGAGATCGTCGAGCGCAACGGCAAGCTCTACGGCCGCGGCACCTCCGACATGAAAAGCTTCGTCGCCGTGGCGCTGGCGATGGTGCCGGAGTTCCTCAAGCGCGATCTGAAGACGCCGATCCATCTGGCGCTCTCCTACGACGAGGAGGTCGGCTGCGTCGGCGTGCGCAGCATGATATCAGCCGTGGCGAAGCGGCCGGTGCGGCCGGCGTTCTGCATCGTTGGCGAGCCCAGCCTGATGAAGCCCGTCATCGCCCACAAGGGCAAGATCAGCGTCGCCTGCCACGTGCGCGGCCTCGAAAGCCACTCCGCCCTCACCCATCTCGGCGTCAACGCGGTGGAGGCGGCGGCGGAGATCATCGCCTACCTCAAGGGCATGGCGCGCCGGAAGCGCGACAACGGACCTTTCGACCGCAATTTCGCGCCGCCCTACACGACCATCCACACGGGCGTGGTGAATGGGGGCACCGCCCTCAACATCGTGCCGAAGGATTGCAGCTTCATCTTCGAGTTCCGCACGCTTCCCGGCGATCCGCCGGAGCCGCTTCTCGCGGAGGTGAAACGCTTCGCCGCCACGTTGCTGCCGGAGATGCGCTCGCCCCAGGCCGGTACCGGCATCACCTTCGAGGAGCTGACCTCCACTCCCGGCCTCTCCGCCGAACCCGATTCCGAGATCGCCCGCCTCGCCTGCGCGCTCTCCGGCGCCAACGAGACCGGCAAGGTGAGCTTCGGCACCGAAGCCGGGCTTTTCCAGGAGGCAGGCATCCCGACCGTCGTCTGCGGTCCCGGTTCCATCGACGAGGCCCATAAGCCCGACGAGTTCATCGAGATCGACCAGGTGCGCCAGTGCGAGGCGTTCCTGCGCCGCCTCCTCGAGCGCGTCGCCGCGTGACGCCACCCATGGCAGGCAGGAACCCCGTGCGCGACATCACCTACCCCATCGAACTCGTTCCGCCGGATATCTCGCCCTATCGCAAGGGCAACACCGGCATCGAGTACGTCACCACCTTCGACAGCGGCAAGCCCGGCCCGCACGTGCTGGTGAACGCGCTCACCCACGGCAACGAGATCTGCGGCGCCATCGCCGTCGATGGCGTATTCCGCTCCGGCGTGCGGCCGGCGCGCGGCAAGCTCAGCCTGAGCTTCGCCAACTGGGCCGCCTTCGCCGCCTTCGAGCCGCGCAATCCCACCACCTCCCGCTTCATCGACGAGGATTTCAACCGGCTCTGGGATCCCGCGACCCTGGACGGTCCGCGCAAGAGCGCCGAGCTCGCGCGGGCACGGGAGATGCGGCCCTTCATCGATACCGTCGACCTGCTGCTGGACATCCACTCCATGCAGCACGCGACCGAGGCCCTGAGTCTCGCCGGCCTTGCGGACAAGTCGCTCGCTCTGGCGCAGGCGATCGGCGCGCCACGCCTCATCGTGCGCGACCAGGGTCATGCCGCGGGCCGGCGCCTGCGCGACTACGCCGGCTTCGGCGATCCCGCCTCGCCGAAAGCGGCCTCGCTCATCGAATGCGGCCAGCATTGGGAGCGCGCCTCGGCGGACGTCGCGCATGACGTCACCTGGCGCTTCCTGGTGGCGAGCGGCATTCTCCCGCCCGCCGAGGCGGAGCGGCAGCGCGCGCGGCCGCCGCTCGCCCAGCGCGTCATCACCGTCACCCACGCGGTCACCATCGAGAACGACCGCTTCGAGTTCGCCGCTGACTACCGCGGCCTCGAGGTGATCCCGAAGGCCGGCACCATCCTCGGCCGCGACGGCAGCCGCGAGGTGCGCACGCCCTACGACGAGTGCGTCCTCATCATGCCGTCGCGCCGCCTCACCCGCGGCCAGACCGCGGTGCGGCTCGGGCGGTTCGGGTAGGCAGCACAGGAAACCGTGACCGCGCGCGCGATCCTCGCGATCGATCAGGGCACGACCAGCACCCGATCCCTGGTCTTCGATGCCGAGGGCGGCGTGCTCGGCGAGGCGCAGCGGGAGCTGCAGCAGTATTATCCCGCCTCCGGCTGGGTCGAGCACGATGCGGAGGAGATCTGGCAGGCGGTGCTGGCGACGGCGCGCCAGGCGCTCGCCACAGCGGGACTCGGTGCCCGCGATATCGCCGGCATCGGCATCACCAATCAGCGCGAGACCACGGTGCTGTGGGAGCGCGCCACCGGCCTGCCGCTCCACCGTGCCATCGTCTGGCAGGACCGGCGCACGGCGGCGCGCTGCGCGCAGCTGACCGTCGCCGGCCACGCGGCCGAGGTGCAGGCGAAGACCGGCCTCGTCCTCGACCCCTACTTCTCCGCCACCAAGATCGAGTGGCTTCTCGACCACGTGCCCGGCGCCCGGACGCGGGCCGAGCGCGGCGAGATCGCCGCCGGCACCATCGACAGCTTTCTGCTCTGGCGCCTCACCGGCTCCGCCGCCCACGCCACCGACGCCACCAACGCCGCGCGCACCATGCTCTTCGACATCGGGCGCCAGGATTGGGACGCCGGCCTCCTCTCGCTCTTCCGCGTGCCGCGGGCGGTGCTGCCGGCGGTGAAGGACTGTGCCGGATTCTTCGGCGCGACGACGCCGGACCTCTTCGGCGCGCCGATCCCCGTCCTCGGCATCGCCGGCGACCAGCAGGCCGCCACCGTGGGCCAGGCCTGCTTCGCGCCGGGCATGATCAAATCCACCTACGGCACCGGCTGCTTCGTCGTGCTCAATACCGGCGCCAAGCCGGTGATCTCCCGCAACCGTCTCCTCACCACCCTCGCCTACCGCCTCGAGGGAAAGCCCACTTATGCCGTCGAAGGCGCGATCTTCATCGCCGGCGCCGCGGTGCAGTGGCTGCGCGACGGGCTCGGCCTCGTCCGCCAGGCCGGCGAGACCGAGGCGCTGGCACGCGCCGCCGATCCCGCGCGGCAGGTATATCTCGTGCCGGCCTTCACCGGCCTCGGCGCGCCCTATTGGGACGCGGACGGCGCGCGGCGCCCTCTTCGGCCTGACGCGGGACGTCGGCCGCGCCGAGATCGCGCGCGCAACGCTGGAAGCCGCTTGCTTTCAGACCCGCGACCTCCTGGAGGCGATGCGCGCCGACGGCGCCAGCCTCACCAGCCTCCGGGTCGACGGCGGCATGGTGGCGAACGACTGGCTGATGCAGCGACTGGCGGATCTCCTGGGATTGCCGGTCGAGCGCCCGCGCCACATCGAGACCACCGTGCGCGGCGCCGCGGCGCTGGCCGGCCTCGCCGCCGGGATCTATCCCTCCCTCGACGCCATCGCCCAGCAATGGGCCCTCGACCGCTCCTTCGAGCCCGCGCTTGCCAGTGACGAGCGCGACGCGCTCTACGCGGGCTGGCAGGACGCGGTGCGCCGGACCCTGTCGCGGCCGCAATGAGCGAGGTCGGATCCGTCGTGACACTGCCAGCCGAGCTCGGCGAAAGCCCGGTCTGGGACCGCCGCGAGAGCGCGCTCTACTGGATCGACGGCCGCAAGCCCACGGTCAATCGCTATGATCCTCGGACCGGCGGCAACCGAGCGGTGGCGGTGCCGGAGAACGTGCACGCAGTGGCGCTCACGCAGACCCATCGCCTGCTCGCGGTCTTCGAGGCGAGCCTCGCCTTTCTCGATTTGGAAAGCGGCGCGCTCGAGCCGATCGCGACGCTGATCGGCGGCATCGACGACAACCTCAACGACGGCTGCTGCGACCGCGCCGGCCGCTTCTGGGTCGGCAGCAAGGCGCGGGACTGGGTGAGCCCGATCGGCGCGCTCTTCCGCATCGATCCCGATCTCTCCGTCCATCGCATGGACGACGGGCTTCCAGCTCTCAAACGGCATGGGCTGGAGCCCAGATGACCGCACCATGTATTTCATCGATTCGATGCCGCGGGAGATCTACGCCTACGACTTCGATCCCATGACCGGCGCCATCGCCAACCGCCGCGTGCTGGTGCGCATCGCCGAGGAGCACGGGCTCCCCGATGGCATGACGGTCGATGCCGAGGGCTTCCTCTGGGTCGCGCAATGGAACGGCGGCGCGCGTGGTGCGCTACGACCCCGACGGCGAGATCGAGCGCGTGGTGGCGATGCCGGTCCGCCGCCCCACCAGCTGCACCTTCGGCGGAGCCGACCTCACCACGCTCTACATCACCTCGGGCACCATGCGCATGACCGCCGAGGAGCTCGCCCGCGAGCCGCGCGCCGGCCATCTCTTCGCGCTGGAGACCGAGGTCCGGGGCCTGCCGGAGCCGCGTTTCGCCGGCGGCTGAAGCCTTTTATCCTTGCACAGCATGGAATTCGGGCTCGGGAGATCTGCAACCCTTGCTGGAGGCACTGCTGCGCAAGACGGCGCGCGGTGACCGCCAGGCTTTCGCTCGTCTCTATGAGCTCACCTCGGCGAAACTATTTGCCGTCGCCCTGCGAATTCCTCCGGCAGAAGGACCTGGCGGAGGATGTGCTGCAGGAGAGCTTCATCGCGATCTGGCAACCAGCGGCCGACTATGACGCGGAAAAGGGCTCGCCGATGACCTGGCTCAATACCGTCATCCGGCACCGGGCGATCGATGCGGTGCGCCGGCTCGCCCATCGGCCGGACCGGCCCGCCGACTTCGAGGCGGAGCTCGGCCGGCTGGAGGCGGGCGCCGGCGCCAGCGCCGATCGGCGCGCGGGGCTGCGTGCGCTGTTGGCGCTGTCTCGGCGAGCTGGAGGTGGCACCCGCGGCGCGCGGTGCTGCTTGCCTATCTCTACGGCTTCACCCATGAGGAGCTGGCGGAGCGCCTCGCCGTGCCGCTGGGTACGATCAAGAGCTGGACGCGCCGGAGCCTCGAACGCTTGAAACGATGTCTCGACGGATGAAGTACGACGATCCTAAGGCTGCGAGACCTGTTGGCCGGCGAATATGCGCTGGGCCTGCTGCCGCGCCGCACCCGCGCGCGCTTCGAGCGGCTGATGGCCAGCGACGCCGCGCTGCGGCGCCTGGTCGGGGATTGGCAGGAGCGGCTGGCGCCGCTCGACAACAGCGCCGCAGTCGTGGCGCCCTCGCCGCTTGTCTGGCAGGCGATCGAGCGGCAGATCGGCGGCGCGACGGCACCGCGGTCGGCGGCGCGCCTGCATCTCGTCGAAAGGCTGCCGTTCTGGCGCGGCTGGGCGGTAGCGGCGACGGTGCTCGCGGCGGTGCTACTGATCTATATCGCGATCGACGCGACCAGCTCCGGCGCCGGCTGTCGTCGCCGTGCTGACGGATCAGGCGGGAGCGCCGGCCTGGATCGCGACGCGGGCATCAGGCGGCGAGATCGCCGTCGCCGCCCTAACACCGCCAGCCGATCGACACCGCCCACGCCTTCGAGCTCTGGGCCGTGGCGGGCGGGGCGCCCCGGCCGCTGGGCCTGCTCGCCGCGGAGCCCGACCGACCGCTCCGCCTCGCCCTGGCGGATCCGCCGCCCAGCGGCGCGCTCCTCGCGGTGAGCCTCGAACCTTCGGGCGGCTCCCCCACCGGCCAGCCGACCGGCCCGGTGCTCTACAAGGGCACAGTGCTGCCGCCGGCCAAATACAATTTGCGCTCCCCCGCATCCGGGCTTCCCGACCGTCCGTAAGCTACCTCCAGCGAGGCACCAGTGCCCGCCGACCGGGCCACTTCCGGCCCGGGCAGAGATGTCCGAGAGCGGCGCGAGCCGGAACGCTCGCCGCCCTGCAACTCAGAGGGAGCAATCATGAATGCATCGATCATCGTACCGCACTGAGGCGCGTGCGTCGCGCCGGGGTCTTCTCAAAGGCGTCGGCCAAGTCGGGCTCTCCGCCGTCGCGATCACGCTGCTGGCGGGCTGCGAGAGCATGGCGGCCAGCGACAAGAAGATGATGGCGGCCGCCAATCCCGCCGACGACGTGAGCATCGCTCAATACCGCGCTGGCACTGGAATATCAGGCGATCGCGGCCTATCAGGTCGGTGCCGAGAGCGGGCTTGCTCCAGAAGCCGCGTGCTCGCTGTCGCCGTCCAGTTTCAGGGCGACCACAAGAAGCACGCGGAGGTGCTGTCGAGCACGATCACCAAGCTCGGCGGCATGCCGATCGCCGGCCAAGACGCCGCCGCGTCCTACGGCTTCCCGACCGCTCAGCTCAAGACGCCAGGCCGATGTCCTGCGCTTCGCCGCCGGGCTCGAGAAGGGCGCCGCCTCCGCCTATCTCGGCGCGGTGCCGGTGTTCAGCAACCGCGATCTCGCCAAGGCTGCCGCCAGCATTCTCGGCGACGAGACCATGCACTGGGCGGTGCTGCTGAACGCGCTCGGCGAGAATCCGGTGCCGGGCCCGTTCATCGCCTAGCGCCGCCGCGGCAGGGTCCGCCATCCCCCGACGTGCCCTGCCGCTCTTTCTCCTCGAGGAATCCGTCATGAGACACGGCAATACCGCGGCCGCTGCCGCACTGCTGGCATTCGCCACCGCCACCTCCATCGACGCCGCGGCGTCTCCCGTCGGCGACCCCGGCCGCGGCGCTCTGATCTACGAGCGCTGCATGGGCTGCCACTCGATCGATTACGATCGCGTCGGCCCGCATCATCGCGGCCTGTTCGGGCGCCCCGCAGGGTCGGTGGTGGGTTTCGACTATTCCGATGCGATGAAGCGATCGGGCATCGTCTGGAGCGAGGCGACACTCGACAAGTTTCTCGCCAGCCCGCGCGGCTTCGTGCCGGGGACGCGGATAGGCTTTGCCGGAATTCCCGACGACCAGGAGCGCGCCGACGTCATCGCCTACCTCAAGGACGCGACCCGGCCGGCCGCGGCGAGCGCCGGCGGCAAGCCCTAGACGCGCTCAGAAGCGGCGCGGAATGTAGCGGGAGAGCCCCGCCATCCCCAGCATCATCAGGCCGCCGGCGACGAAGACCGCCGGCAGCTCGAAGGCCGTCAGCAGCGCGGCGAAGACCGCCGGCGGCAGCAGCTGGGTGGCGTCGCGATAGCTGGCGAAGATCGCCGTCATCTCGCTGCGCTCGTAGGGGTGGACGGCGCGGAGGTAGAGCGTGTTGCCGGCGCCGTCGAGGATCTCCGCCATGAGCGCCGCCAGGATCAGCACACCGGCGCCGATCCACGAGGCATGCATCAGCGCCGCCGCCACCAGGGTCACGATGCCGCAGGCGGCATATCCCACGATGAAGAGCCGGCGCACACCGTAGCGTCGGCCGAGCCAGCCCCAGAGCGGCACCGTCCACATCCAGCCGAGGCCGATGGAGACGATGGCGCCGCCAAGCTCCGGCCCGAGTCCGCTCTGCACCGCGTAGATCGGCGCATAGACCTGGAACATGCCCCACCAGGACGAGCGCCCGACCGAGAGCACCCAGGCGAGCCGCAGGCGCGGTTGGGAGAAGAACCGGCGCACCGACAAGAGCGGCGTCGGCAGCGGCCGGGACGGCATCCGGCGTGCCGTCTCCGCGGCCTCGGCGGTGCGGCGCAAGGACACCAGCAGCGCCACGCCGCTGGCGGCGGAGACCAGGAACGGCAGCCAGGTCGCCGTGTTGAGCTGCAGCCAGACGCCGAGCCAGGGACCGAGGGTCCAGGGCGTCGCCCCGAAGAAGATCCGCTTCGCCTCGAACCGGCCGAGCTCGCCGCGGGGGATCTGGTCGAGGACGCAGAGGTTGAGCACGATCTCCAGGCAGCCCAAGGCGAAGACGTTGAGGAGAAGGCCGATCACCAGTCCGGCGACGGTGGCGCTCGCCAGCAGTGCCACGGAAAGACAGAGACATGCGGCGCCGAGGGCCAGCGCGCCGGCGCGGTGGATCGAGCGGACGATCAGGGGAATGGCGAGGCGGCCCGCGAACCCCGCGATCCCGACGCCGAGATAGGCGAGGCTCACCAGCCGCACCTCGCCCAGCACATGCAGCGCCTCCACCGGCAGCACCGTTATGATGATGGTCTGCGCAAAGCCCAGCAGCATGAAGAAGGCCGCGAAGGTGGTGCTCTTGCTGAAGACCATGGGGGCGGTGCGTCAGATGATTCTCAGCCCCTCTCCGCCGCGAATTGCGGGGGAGAGGGTGGACGCCGCGGAGCGGCGGCCGGGTGAGGTGGGGCGGGGAACGTTGAAGCCGAAACTCCTGGCGAAGCGAACTCCCACCTGCCGCTGCCCCACCTCACCCGCCTCGCTGCGCTCGGCACCCTCTCCCCCACTATCGTGGCGGCGAGGGTTTATTATCGGCGCCCGCCAGCTTCTCCGCCGCAAGCCGGCTCGCCTCCGCGCTGCGCTCGCCCAGCCGCACCGCGACGTGGCCGTTCTTCTCGGCGAATCCCAGATAGGTGTAGTCGATGCCGGTGTCGCGCACGAACTCCTGGAAGGCGCGCCACTCGTGACGCTCCCAGTTCGGATAATTGAAGTACTCGTCGAAGACGATGACGGTGCCGGCGCGGAGCCGCGGTGCCAGCTGGCGCAGCACCGTTACGGTCGAGGAATAGATGTCGCAGTCGACGTGGAGGTAGGCGACCGGCTCCTCGGCATGGGCGGCGAGGAACGGCGGCAGCGTATCGGTGAACCAGCCGCGATGCAGCGCGACATTGCCGGGCACCTCCGGCAGCGTGCCGCCGCGGCCGAACTTCCCCTTCTTCTCGTAGGTGCCGGCCCAATCCTCCGGCAGCCCCTCGAAACTGTCGAAGCCGTGGAACGGTCGTGCCACGCGTCCCGCCACATAGCGAAGACTGGCGCCGTCGGCGACGCCGAACTCCAGCATCAAGCCCGCGGTCGGCGCTTCACGCGCCGCATGCAGCAGCAGCTCCCAGCGATCGCGAAACATCAGCGCGTCCCGCATATGCGCCTCGATGTAGTCGAGGCTCCGGGCCTTGGCGCGCGCCTGCAGATCGGTGACGAGATAGCGGCGCGTGATATTTGAGGAAGAAGCGCCGGTAGAGCCGCTCGGAGAGCGAGAGCGGGCGCGGACCGTCGCGGCGAAAGAGCTTCATCTCGGACCCGTGGAAAGCGCTGATGATGCCGCGGCGGCGTCGCGCCGGGTCGCGGCCTTCAAATGGACGAGGATCGGATAGAGCGCCGAGAAGAGCGCCAGCGCCACGCCATAGGTGCCCTCGCGATAGCCGCGCCGCGCCACGTAGGACTTCCAGGCGCGGCTCGCCATGCGCCGGAGCGAGGTGCCGAGCGACGGAATTGCGTTGCGCTCGACGGCATCGAGGGCGGCGAGATCGGTGTAGCGGTTGAGGCGCGCGATCATGTCCGCGATGTCGCGATAGACGAAATGCTGCAGCGGCTCCCGCAGCGTGCCGCGCTTCCCTTTGAGCTCGATCCGCGGGTGGACGCGACCGGCGCCCCAGCGCTTCATCCCCTTGCGGAAGAGCGCCGGCTTGGCGGCGACGCCGTTATAGGCGCCCCAGCCGTAGCGGACCAGATGGGTGCCCACGTGGTTCGCCATCGGCACGATGAAGTAGCCGTCGGGCGCCGCCGGCAGCATCCGCGCGGATCTCGGCGGCGAGCGCCGGGGTTGCCCATTCGTCGGCATCCACCTCGAGGATCCAGTCGCCGCCGCAGGCGGCGATGCCGGCATTGCGCCGGTCCGCCTCGAGCTCCCACTCCCCCTCCACCACACGAGCGCCCCGGGCGCGGGCGATCTCCGCCGTGCGGTCGCGGGAGCGGTCCAGCAGCACCACGATCTCGTCGGCGAAATCGAGACGCTGGAGGCAATCGGCGATGCGCCCCTCCTCGTCGCGGGCGACCACCAGGGCCGAGAGGCGCCGTCTCCCCGCTGCCTCCGCCGCCTCGCTCATCGTTGCCATCCGCCCCAGAGCGCCTCCCGCTCCCGACAACCTCGTTCAGGAGGCCCCTCGGCGTCAACCGGAGCGGCAGCGGACTCGCATCCCCGAAGCGGCGATGGAAGGATCTAGTCGATTTGCATGTCGGAAGGCGGAGCCGCCGACGGATGTCAGGCGGGTGCCGGGCGCTCGCCTACCAGCGGAGAACCAGCTTCCCCGGCTGCATGTCGTAGCTCTGGAACCGCTTGAGGAAATCCATCCCGAGGATGGACTCCGGGAGCGACGCGTCGGCGACGGCGGCCTGCACGTTGAACAGGGTGAGCGTGCCGAATTCAAAGTAGGGGATCAAGACCGGCGCGACGGAAATCTCACCATCGGCGGTCATGGCCTTGGCGGAGTAGCTCAGCGGGCCCTTGGCCAGACCCGCTGTGCGCGCATCGGCGAGCGTCAGCAGCAGCCTGGGCACTTTCTGATCGACGCGGAAAGTGAAGCGGGTGATCGTTCACCTTCGCATCGAAGTAGACCTGCCCATCCGCGCTCGCGGGAAACGACTGCTCGTTCGTCGCGTGGTAGAAGAGCGTGGTGCTGCTGCGGGAATGAGTAGCCGCTTTGGCGCTGAACGATGGAACGTGGCTCACCGCGCCCGACATCGCGAAGGTCGCGAGCACCGTGACGCCCGCCGCAACCAGCGCCATGGTGAGGGTACGCCCGGGCCGCGCCGCACGCGGCTTCGACCAGCCGGGCTCCTCCGGCCGTTGGGTCACCGCGTCCAAATTCAAACTCGCCTTGCGCATGGGGCTCACTCTGCTTTCGTCTCCGTCCGGCCAACGGTCGCAGTTATTCCGACAGGTACGCGGATTGCACCGCCTGCTCGAACAGCGCGGACAAGGCACCGGAGATATCGCCACCGATGTCTGCACCGCAAAATACAGTCCAGGCGACGCGCAGCTCTGCAGGGTCGGCCCGATGTTGGGCTGGAACGGCTTGACGTTGCTGTTGTACCAGGCATTCGTGGGCAACGGCAGGTAGATGGTGTAGAGCACCGCAATTCGGATATCGCGGTTCTTGATCGTCGTGCACCGGGCGGGATCCATCACTGATATATGGCGCGATCCGCTGACGATTGTCATCCTCGACGCCGTCGGTAACGAAGAACAAGACCTCCTGGGGCGTGTCCCCCACCAGGGTGCGTGCCATTGCCAGGCTCTGGCATGGCGGTATTGATCTTGATCATGGCGTCATCGTAGTTGGTGTCCTCGTCGTTGTTATTGTTCGTCGCTGTCAGCTGGTTGTTCGAATACACCTGCGAGCTTCTGAATATTACCTGCCGCGGTTGCGCCGCGGTGAGGTCGGATGTCAGGGTCCGAGATCGTATTGAACGCGATGATCGAAGGTATAGATTCCCATCCGATACTGCGCGTTGTTGGCATTCTCCGTGTTCTGCGCCGTCGTCATCAGGTTCTGCGCCGCCTGGCGAAGCAGATCCATGCGCAGCGTCACGCCCAGACTCCGCGCGAGCGCGTAGTTGTCCATGGTCTTGCCCTGAGGTTCGGGTCCGGCGGATTGCCAGCAACTTCGCCACCTGAGCGTCGAGTTTGATGGCAGCCGAAGGCGCAGCCGCCCTGGGCCGATGTGTCGTTGCACCATTGTCGTGATGCCGGCCTGGCGTGGCGGCGATCGCCATCGACGGCGAGCTGTCCAGCAGCAGATAGAAATCGATATTGGGCGAGCGCTTTGTGACCTGCGCGTTGGCGCCGACCGTGATGCTGCCGAAGCCCGCGACCGCCATGAAGGTGGTCGGGACCGTCGCCGTGCCGGTCACGTCGATGGCGTTCAACTTGACCGGATCATTCGCCATGTTGACCGCGACGGGAACACCAAGCTGGTTCGACGCGAAATTGCCATAGAAGTACGTATTGAGGCGCGTCTTGAGATCGATCGTTGGGGTCCATGGTGGAGGCGACCGCCAGACCGGCGTCGTCGAGCGCCGTGCCGAGCCGCACCTTGACGGCGTAGGCGCGCCCGATGTCGATTCCCATGCCGACGGCAATGACCAGCGGGATCGCGGCCAGCCCGAACATGATCAGCACGTTGCCGTCCTCGCGCCGACGCAAGCGGCGCGCAAGGTCTCGAGCTTTGGCGAGAATGCGTTTCATGGCTCGTGTTCCTTTACGAACAGGCTGTTGCCGTCCCTTGGTAGGGGATCGACCCGACGAGGCGAGGCCGGGAATACGCAAGCTGGGTAAGGGTCATCGCGCTCGGCAGCACGTAGTGCAGCCACGAGGCGTAAGCGAAGTTCCCCTGAACGATCACCACGCTCTCATTGGCCCCGCCAAAAGGCTGCGGCGGATTGGAGGCGGTTCCCGAGGCGAGCGTTACCGGATTCTTGATCGGGCTGATGCCGCCGCATTCCTCATGCCAGGCGACGCTCGCCGTACCGGTACTGTCGAAGGCGACGCTGGTGATCGCGATGCCCAGGCTGCCCGACGGGAACGGCGCCATCACGAGCTGGCCGGCGACATAGAAATTCGGGAAATCGCCGGACGAGACCGACTGCTGCTGCGTCACCAGGTCAGCCACGGTCTGGGTCGCGTCCACGAGCTTCATATAGGCCATGACCGCCTGCGTGACCTCGAAGAGCCCGAAGAACAGCGAGACCATCACCGGCAGCAGGAACGCGAATTCCACCGCCGTGTTGCCGGCACGACTTCTGAGCGCGCGGAGAGTGCGGAGCATCATGGATAGGGCTCGTTCTTGAAGACGACGGTGCTTTCCAAGCGGGCGCTGCTCGGACCTGCGGCGTGGCTGTAAAGAAGCGAGCCCACCCAGGGCACCATGAAGTTGTAGACGTAGGAAACGCGCACGGCGACCGCGTTGTTTTGGACGCCCGGCACGAAATTGGTCACGGGCTTGCCGGTCTTCGGATCGATCAGCGCCGGCAAGCTGCTCTTCAGGGTGCTGAAATTGGCGAAGCTCTCGACGTCGGCGGTCACCAGGGCCGGATTGATGACGCCGCCCAGATTGGCATTGAGCGCCCCGAAAAAGGCGCCGCTGGCGTTGCCGGAGCCCTGCGCCTGCCCCGTGCGCACCATGCGCGCGGCAACCCGCGCGGCGCCGTCGAGCGTGCTCTGGCAGAACAGCATGTAGCCGAGGTCGAAGGTGACCAGCAGCAGCGCGATGAAGATCGGCCCGACGATGGCCATCTCCATGGCGGCACCGCCGTCACGATTCCTGAGAAGCGACCTCAGCGAAAATCTCCTGCCCACTGTTCCAACCTCCTGGCCCTGCTTCCGCGCACCTCCACCGGCGTGCGGGAAGTAGCCTCGCTGAATCATGCTGCGCGGCAGCCCAAAAGCAAATGTAATCGCGTACGATGCCGGGCGTTATTCTTTGAACTTTAAATAAAAATCCTGAGGTAACACTTTCCTAACCAATAAAGCACCGGGGCAATGCTTGAGCCATGTCGCGCCCGATCGCGCTGTCACGCGCGTCGGCCGACCTGCATTGTCTTGACCCCGGATTGTCCCTAATCTTCGTTAAGGTCAGGTGAGGAGCGCGGATGACGCTTGCGGCGGTAACCCTCGACGACAAGTACGTCCAGGAGCAGGGACGAATCTATCTCTCCGGCATCCAGGCGCTGGTGCGCCTGCCCCTGCTGCAGCAGCAGCGCGACAAGGCGGCCGGACTCACGACCGGCGGTTTCATCTCCGGCTATCGCGGCTCGCCGCTCGGCGTCTACGACAACGCGCTCTGGCAGGCGCGGCGCTTTCTCGAGCGCGCACAACATCCACTTCCAGCCCGGGCTCAACGAGGATCTGGCCGCGACCTCGGTCTGGGGCAGCCAGCAGACCACGCTCTTCCCCGGCGCCACCGTCGATGGCGTCTTCGGCATCTGGTACGGCAAGGGCCCCGGCGTCGACCGCTCGACCGACGCGCTCAAGCACGCCAATGCCGCCGGCACCGCGCCCCACGGCGGCGTGCTCGCGATCGCCGGCGACGATCACGGCTGCCAGTCCTCGACGCTCGCGCATCAGAGCGAGCAGATCTTCATCGCCGCGATGATGCCGATCCTCAATCCGGCGACGGTGCAGGAATATCTCGACTTCGGTCTCCTCGGCTTCGCGCTCTCGCGCTATTCCGGCTGCTGGGTGGGCTTCAAGGCGATCGCGGAGACGGTGGAGAGCTCGGCCTCCGTCGTCATCGATCCCGCACCGTATCGAGATCGTGACGCCGAAGGATTTCGAGCTGCCCGCCGGGCGGCCTCAACATCCGCTGGCCCGATCCGCCGCTCGACCAGGAGCGCGCGCCTGCACGGGCCGCAGCATGGCGGCGGTCGCCGCCTTCGCCCGCGCCAACCGCCTTCGATCGCATCGTGATCGACCGCCCGAGCCCGCGCCTCGGCATCATCACGACCGGCAAGGCCTATCTCGATGTGCGCCAGGCGCTGGACGATCTCGGCATCGACGAGCGCGAGGCGGCGAGGCTCGGCATCCGCCTCTACAAGGTCGGCCTCACCTGGCCGCTGGAGACATCGGGCGCCCGGCGCTTCGCCGAAGGACTGCAGGACGTGCTCGTGGTCGAGGAGAAGCGCGGCCTCATCGAGGATCAGCTCGATCAGCTCCTCTACAACACGCGAGGCGTCGCGCCGGCCGAGCGTGGTCGGCAAGCGCGACGAGACCGGCCGCGCCGCTGCTGCCGAGCGAGGGCGAGCTCACCCCCACCATGGTGGCGCGCGCGCATCGTGCAGCGCCTGAAGCGCCTCGGCGAGCGAGAGCCCGCAGTTCAACCAGCGCCTGGCGCGGCTCGAAGCGCTGGAGCGCATGCGGCGACGCGCCGCTCGACCAAGACCGAGCGCCTGCCCTTCTTCTGCTCCGGCTGCCCGCACAACACCTCGACGCGCGTGCCCGAGGGCAGCCGCGCCGGCGCCGGCATCGGCTGCCATGCGATGGCGATCTGGATGCCGGCGCGCCGCACCGCGACCTGATCACGCATATGGGCGGCGAAGGCGCCAACTGGATCGGCCAGGCGCCGCTTCACCAAGCGAGAACCACGTCTTCCAGAATCTGGGCGACGGCACCTATACGCATTCGGCCTGCTGGCGATCCGCGCCGCGGCGGCGTCCGGCGTCAACATCACCTACAAGGTGCTGTTCAACGACGCCGTCGCGATGACCGGCGGCCAGCCCGTCGAGGGCCATCTGACGGTGCCGCAGATCAGCCGCCAGGTTTCGGCCGAAGGCGCCAAGCGCGTCGTCGTCGTCAGCGACGAGCCCGACAAGTATCCGATGAACGCCGGCTTCGCGCCCGGCGTCGAGATCCGCCACCGCGACGACCTGGACGCAGATCCAGCGCGAGCTGCGCGACACGCCCGGCCTCACCGTGCTGGTCTACGACCAGACCTGCGCCGCCGAGAAGCGCCGCCGGCGCAAGCGCGGCACCTTCCCCGACCCGCCGAAGCGCGTCTTCATCAACGACGCGGTCTGCGAGGGCTGCGGCGACTGCTCGGAGAAATCGAACTGCGTCTCGGTCAAGCCGGTCGAGACCGAGTTCGGCCGCAAGCGCGCCATCGACCAGTCGAACTGCAACAAGGACTTACTCCTGCCTCAAGGGCTTCTGCCCGAGCTTCGTCACCGTGCACGGCGGCAGCCTGCGCAAGCTGGCGCGGCCGGCGTCGCGGCGCCGACACGGATCCGCTGGCGCATCTGCCGGAGCCGGCGATGCGCGCGCTCAGCGAGCCCTACGGCATCCTCGTCACCGGCATCGGCGGCACCGGCGTCATCACCGTGGGCGCGCTGCTCGGCATGGCGGCGCATCTCGAGGGCAAGGGCTGCACGGTCCTCGATTTCACCGGCCTGGCGCAGAAGAACGGCGCGGTCATGAGCCACGTCCGGCTCGCGCCCCAGCCCGAGGACATCCACGCCGTGCGCATCGCCGCCGGCGGCGCCAACCTGCTGCTCGGCTGCGACATGGTGGTGGCGGCAAGCCCGCAGGCGCTGATCGCGCATCGAGACCGGCGTCACCCGCGCCGTCGTCAACAGCTATCTCGCTCCGACCGCCGCCTTCGTCATGAACGGCGACATCGATTTCGAGGACGCGCGCGATGCAGCGCGCGCTCAGGACCGCCGCCGGCGAGCAGGGCATCGACTTCGTCGACGGCACCGGGCTCGCGACCGCGCTCATGGGCGACGCCATCGCCGCCAACCTCTTCATGCTGGGCTACGCCTTGCAGAAGGGCCTGGTGCCGCTCTCGCGCGCGGCGATCGAGCGGGCGATCGAGCTCAACGGCGTCGGCGTCGAGATGCAACAAGCGCGCCTTCGCCTGGGGCCGGCTCGCCGCCCACGATCTCGCCCGGTCGAGGCGCCGGCGAAGCCGGCGCTGCGCGACGAGGCGCCGAAGCCCGCCGAGAGCTTCGCGGAGATCGTCGGCCCGCCGCGTCGCCTTCCTCACCGCAGTACCAGGACGCGGCCTATGCCCGGCGCTATCGGCGATCTCGTGCGCGCCGTCGAGACGGCGGAGAAGACGCGCGCGCAAGCGGCCGCCGCGGCCTCGCCGAGGCGGTCGCCAGATCGCTCTTCAAGCTGATGGCCTACAAGGACGAGTACGAGGTGGCGCGGCTCTACACCGACGGCGACCTTCCTCAGGAAGCTCAACGCGCAGTTCGACGGCGACTTCAAGCTGCAGTTCCATCTGGCGCCGCCGCTCTGGGCGCCGCGCGATCCCGCCACCGGCGAGCTGAAGAAGCAGGCCTACGGCGCCTGGGTCATGCGCGCCTTCAAGCTGCTGGCGCGCCTCAAGCGGCTGCGCGGCACCGCCCTCGATCCCTTCGGCTATACCGCGGAGCGCAAGATCGAGCGCCGGCTTATCGGCGAGTACGAGACGACGATCGCCGTCCTGATCGGCGCGCTCACCGCCGACAATCACGCGCTCGCCCTGGAGATCGCGCGGCTTCCCGATGCAGATCCGCGGCTTCGGCCACGTGAAGATGAAGAACCTGGAGCGCGTCAAGACCCGCGAAGCGGAGCTGATGGCCGCCTTCCGCCGTCCCGCCGCCACGCCCGCCGCCGCCGCCGAATAGCGTTTCCCGAGATAGCGAGAATCACCACCGGTGCGTCATGGCCGGGCCGCCACTCCCGCAAGTGGTGGCGAATTTGGAAAGGGCAAACCTGGTGTCTGAAACTCCCGCAAATTCCCGCAATGCCGCCCAGCTCCTGGTGGCGGAGCTTGTCGCCCACGGCGTCGATCGCGTCTTCTGCGTGCCCGGCGAGAGCTACCTCGCCGTGCTCGATGCGCTCTACGACGAGCGCCGCATCGAGGTGGTGACCTGCCGGCACGAGAGCGGCGCCGGCTTCATGGCGGTGGCCGACGCCAAGCTCACCGGCCGCCCCGGCATTGCCATGGTGAGCCGCGGCCCCGGCGCCACCAATGCGGCGATCGCCGTGCACACGGCGCAGCAGGACGCGGCGCCCTTCATCCTCTTCGTCGGCCAGATCGAGCGCCGGGACCGCGGCCGCCGCGCCTTCCAGGAGGTGAATTACGGCACCACCTTCGGCGACATGGCGAAATACGTGGTCGAGGTCCACGATCCCGCCCGGCTCTCCGATGCCGTCGCGCAGGCCTTCCACCTCGCGACCACGGGAACGCGCGGGCCGGCGGTGGTGGTGCTGCCGGAGGACTTCCTCCTCGACCCCGCGCCCTTCGCGGTGCAGGGACCGAAGGCGGGCTTCACCGCGCCGCCTGCCCCCGAGAGCATTGCCGGGACGGCGAAGCTGCTGGCCTCCGCGGAGCGTCCGCTGCTGGTGGTGGGGACGCGCTTCGCGCAGCCGGCGGCGCGCGCCATTCTCAAACGAGCGGCGGAGGCCTGGGGCCTGCCGGTCGCCGTCAGCTTCCGCCACCAGGATCTCTTCGACAACGTGCATCCGCTCTTCGCCGGCCATCTCGGCTACATGCTCCCGAAGAGCACCGTCGACATCTATCAGGAGAGCGATCTCGTGCTCGCCGTCGGCACCCGCCTCGGCGACGTCACCACCCAAGGCTATGTCTTCCCCACCGCGCCGAAGCCGCGCCAGCGCCTGGTCCACGTCTACGACGATCCCGCCGTGCTGGGCTCGGTCTTCAACACCGATCTCGCCGTGCTCGCCGATCCCGTGGCCTTCCTCGCGGCCTTTGCCGCGCAAGCGCCGGCTGAGCCGCTGCGCCTCGGGCGCTGGGCGGAGCGGCTGCATCGGATCTATGCCGACGGCGCGCGCTGGGAGCCCCATGCGGCCGTCCGACGGCGTGGTGTTCGGCGCCGTCATCGATGCGCTGGCGCGCCGCCTTGGCGACGACGCCGTATTCGCCAACGACGCCGGAAATTTCTCCGGCTGGCTCGCCCGCTATTTCCCGCTGCGCGCCTCCCACCGCCTCCTCGGACCGATCTCCGGCGCCATGGGCTTCGGCGTGCCCGGCGCGGTGGCGGCGGCGCTCCGGCTCAAGCGCCGGGTGATCTCGCTGGTGGGGGACGGCGGCTTCCTGATGACCGGCAATGAGCTCGCCACCGCCGTCCAGCACCGCCTGCCGGTGACGGTGATCGTCGCCAACAACGGCTCCTACGGCACCATCCGGCAGCACCAGGAAAAGTGGTTTCCCGGCCGCAAGATCGCGACCGACCTGACGAACCCGGATTTTGCGCGCCTCGCCGACGCCTTCGGCGCCCGCGGCTTTCGCATCGACCGCCCGCAGGACATCGAGGGCGCCCTCGACGGCGCGCTTGGCGCGGAGGGGCCGACGCTGGTGGAGGTTCGCACCAGCCTGGAGCACATCTCCGCCTTCACCACATTGAGCGCATTGGCGAAACGCGGATAATTCGGAGAGCGCGCCGGCCGCGCGGCGAGTCCGGATGAAACCGCCCGCAGCGGCGGTCATTATAATAACCAAAGGGGCGCGTGGACCGGCGGACATCCGTTAGCCGGATCTTAACGGCGGGGGGATTTCGATGGGCGCTGTGGATGGAATGCCGTATCCGGCGTGCCTTCTATCCCATGCTCGTCGTGGTCGGATTTCGCGGCAACATTCGGAAAGCTCAGCGCAGACGTGACACTCGATAGCCCCGAGTTCGCAGGTGGCGAGGCGCGTCCCAGCTTGGGCCGCGCGCTGAAGCGCATGGTCGCGACGCGCGCTGCCGCACGCGCTCCCTGGCCGCCCTGCGCGCGAGCGACCCGCTCTCGCCGCGGAAGCGCAGGCGCGACAGCTCGCGCATCTGGCGCGGCAGACGCCGGTCTACGCGCTCGGCAACATCGCCAATGCGACCATGACCGCCTGGGTCTTCTGGGATCGGCTGCCCCATGGCGCCATCCTGCTCTGGCTCGGCCTTTTCGCCGCCCTGCTCGCATATCGGCTGCACCAGTGGTGGCGCTGGCGCCGCGAGCCGCCGTCGCGGCAGGCCGGCGAAAAAGCGCTTGCCCAGGGCCGGCTGTGGTCGCTGCTCGCCGGCCTGTTCTGGGGCGCCGCGGTCGTCTATGCATTCCCCGCGGGCGCCCTGCAGTGGCAGTTGTTCCTCGACCTTCGTCGTCGGCGGCATGGCCGCCGCCGCGGTCGCGTCGCTGCCGCTGCAGCCGGTCGCCTGCCTCGCCTACACGCTCCCCTCCATGCTGCCGCTGGTGGTGCTGTTCGCGCTCGCGGGCGATCCGACCTCGTTGGCGATGGCGGCGATGCTGGCGCTCTATCTCGTCGTGCTGCTGGCGGCGCTCGCGAACGGCTACGCGGGCTTCCTCGATACCGTGCGCACCAAAGTGGAGAACCAGTCGCTGCAGACCGGTCTCGCCCAGGCGGCGCTGGCGAACCAGGCGAAGACCGAGTTCCTCGCCAACATGAGCCACGAGATCCGCACGCCGCTCAACGCGATCATCGGCTTCTCCGAGATGATCAGCGGCGAGGTGCTGGGGCCGGTCGGCACCAGCCGCTACCGCGACTACGCGAACGACATCTACGACTCCGGCCAGCATCTCCTGCGCATCATCAACGACGTGCTGGACATGTCGAAGATCGGCGCCGGCAAGCTGGAGCTGCACGAGCATCTCGTCGACGTCCGCACGGCGGTGCAGACCTCGATCGCCCTGGTGACGCCGCGCGCGGTCTCCGCCGGCGTCGTCCTCTCGGCGGAGCTGCCGGAGACTCTGCCGCTGCTGATGGCGGACGAACTGCGCGTGAAGCAGATCCTGCTCAACCTGCTCTCGAACGCCGTCAAGTTCACGCGCCGCCCGGGGAGCGCCACCGTCGCGGCGACGGTCCGCAGCGACGGCAGCCTCGCGATCGCCGTCAGCGACACCGGCATCGGCATGACCGCGGCGGAGATCGCGATCGCGCTGGAGCCCTTCCAGCAGGTCGACAGCGATCTCGCGCGCAAATACGAGGGCACCGGTCTCGGCCTGCCGCTCACGCGCGGTCTCATCGAGCTGCATGGCGGCCGGCTCGAGATCGCCAGCACTCCCGGCCAGGGCACCACGGTCACGGTGATATTTCCGGCGATCGCGCGTCCACCCGCGCGAGAAGAGCCCCACCGCCACGCCCGCCGCCTGACACCAGGCGCGCATTCCGTCATCGACCACGAGATCGTGAGTCCGCTTCTGGCAGGGGCGGGCTTCGCTATGCTGCGCTCCGCGAGACTTTCTCCGGAGAGCGCCTGTGGCCGTTTTGTCGACACCGCCGAGCAACGAGGCGTTCCGCCTGCGGGCGCTCGCGCTCTATCGCACCATGGCGCGCATCCGCGCCTTCGAGCAGACCGCCAGTCGCCGCCTTGCGGCGCGGCGACATCCCCGGCGTGGTGCATCCCTCGATCGGGCAGGAGGCGGTCGCCGCCGCCGTCTGCGCCAACCTCGATCGGCACGACTACATCACCAGCACCCATCGCGGCCACGGCCATGCCATCGCCAAGGGCGCCGACGCCGGCGCCATGATGGCGGAGCTGTTCGGACGCGCCACCGGCACCTGCGACGGCAAGGGCGGCTCCATGCACATCGCCGATTTCGCCGTCGGCATGCTCGGCGCCAACGGCGTGGTCGCCGGCGGCATTCCGATCGCGGTGGGAGCGGCCCAGGGTTTGCGGCTCCTCGGCAAGTCCGCGGTCGCCGCCTGCTTCTTCGGCGACGGCGCGGTGAACCGCGGACCGTTCCTCGAAGGGCTGAACTGGGCGGCGCTCTTCAAGCTTCCCGTGCTCTTCGTCTGCGAGGATAACGGCTATGCCGCGTTCACGCGCGACCGCGAGCGCCGACCGCGGGGCCGGGCGCCGCGGCGCGCGCGGAGGCGATCGGGGTTCCCGCCGTCAGCGTCGACGGCAACGACGCGCTCGCGCTCGACGCGGCGGCGGGGCGGCTGGTGGCGGAGCTGCGCGCCGGCGGCGGCCCGCGCTTCCTCCACGCCCGCACCTACCGCCTCGAAGGGCACACGGCCACGGACAAGGCGCTCTATCGCAGCACGGAAGAAGTGGCGGCGCGGCAAGAGCGCGATCCGCTCACGCTGCTCGCCGGCGAGCTCCGGGCGCGCGATGTCGGTGCGGCGGAGATCGAGGGAATTCTGATCGCGGCGGAGCAGGAGATGGCTGCGGCCTTTGCCGCCGCTCTCGCGGCGCCGATGCCGACACCCGTCGGCGCTGCTCACCGACGTCCAGGATCTGGGAGCGCCGCAATGGCTCGCCTGAGCTTCGCCGAGGCGACGCGCCAGGGTCTCGCGGAGGAGATGCGCCGCGACCCCACGGTCTGGGCGCTCGGCGAGGATCTCGGCCTCGGCGGCATCTTCGGCCAGTACAAAGGTCTCGCCGACGAGTTCGGCGCATGACCGCATCGTCAGCACGCCGATCGCCGAGGCCACCATCATGGGCGCCGGCCTCGGCGCGGCGCTGGTCGGCACGCGGCCGGTGATCGAGATGCGGATCGCCGATTTCGCGCTCTGCGCCATCGACGAGCTCGTCAATCAGATCGCCAAGATCCGCTACATGTTCGGCGGCCAGACGCGGGTTCCCGTGGTGGTGCGCATGCCCTACGGCACCTGGCGCAACTCGGCCGCGCAGCATTCGCAATCCCTCGAGGCGTGGTTCGCCCACGTGCCGGGCCTGGTCGTGCTGGCGCCGGGCACGGCGGCGGACGCCAAGGGACTGCTCAAGGCGGCGATCCGCGCCGACGATCCCGTGGTCCTCTTCGAGCCGAAGGATCGCTGGACCACCGTCGAGGAAGTGCCGGACGGCGACGTCCTGACGCCCATCGGCAAGGCGCGCCTCGCGCGGGCGGGCCGCGACGTGACGCTCGTCACCTGGTCGGCGGCGGTGGGCCCGGCCGCCGAGGCGGCGGCGGCGGCCGAGCGCCAGGGGATCTCGGTGGAGCTGATCGATCTGCGCAGCCTCTGGCCCTGGGACCAGGAGACGGTGCTCGCCTCGGCCGCCAGGACCGGCCGGCTGGTGGTCGCCCATGAGGCCGTGCGCGTCGCCGGTTTCGGCGCGGAGATCGCCGCAACGGTGGCGGAGGAGCTGGGAGCACGGCTCAAGGTGCCGGTGCGGCGCATCGGCGCGCCCCGCGCGCCGGTCCCGTTCTCCCCTGCCCTCGAAGCCGCCTATGGCCTGACGCCAGAGCGGATCCTGGCGGAGCTGCGTGCCGCCGTAGGCACGGGCCACTGACCGCGACCTCTCGTCGCATCCCTCTGCCCATTTGATATGCATCAACGACGGCGAAGACGCGGGTTCCGATAGTTTCGCGAAATCGGCGCGGGAGGCCGGCTTTTTCCGGTCAGCGCCGATGGTGGAAGGAACCCTCTGATGACCGAGCTTCAGCAATCGACACCCAAGACCGGACCGATGCACGGCTTGCTGGCCGTGGTGATGGGCTGCAAGCGGCGCCTCTCCCGAGCGCTCCGCAATGCCAATGCGCGCGCGGAGCTCCAGCGCGAATTCGCCCATCTGGAGGAAGCCGGCGCGCTCGATTCCGTGCTGTCCGACGTCGGGCTGTCGCGATCGGAGATGCCGGTCATCGTCGAAAACCACCCCGAGGCCGGAAAACGGCTCGCCGGCATGCTGACCCGTCTCGGCATTCGCGCCGCGGCGGAGAAGCGCAGCGCGCCCGAGATGCAGGCAATTCAGCGCACCTGTCTCCTGTGCCGGGCAAGCGCGCGGTGCGACCGGTGGCTGCACGGCTCGTCCCACGACGACCCCCGCCGGTTCTGCCCCAACGCCGAAGCTTTCGACGAGATCCAGGCCACGAAGCAGGGCCGATAACCCGAGAAGCCCGCCGTCTCCGACGGCCGGAAGCCGCAGCCTCCCCAGTTGCCGGAGCAGCAGCTGGCAGGCAGTTGCCCGCGGCATTGCCGATATCGCGGGCATGCCTTTGAATTGTCTCGACACATCAACGTAAACCCGTCCGGCGATTAGGCGCCGTCAGCGGCCGCGGCCGCGCGACTAGTGCTTGTCGGTGCCGGGCGCGCGGGGCAAGATCGGGAGCCGGCCGCATCCCTCCCCCTTGGCATGCCGCCCACCCAGGGGCATGCAGGGCGGAACTTTGGGGTTCGGAGGTTTTGACCCAAAGGGATCAACGACCAGGCCACGAGATCGCGCGGCAGCACCTGTTTCCCCGAGCCAACGACGAGGCGGTTAGTAATGGACGTTCGCGACACTTCGCATGACTGGGCGCTCACCAAATTCGGCATCGGTCAGCCGGTGCCCCGCACCGAGGATCCCCGCCTGCTGCGCGGCCAGGGGCGCTACACCGACGACATCAGCCTTCCCGGTCAGGCCCACGCGGTCATGGTGCGGAGCCGATACGCCCATGGGGTGATCCGCAAGATCGACATCTCGGAGGCGCAGGGATTGCCCGGCGTGCTCGGCGTCTATACCGGCGCCGACCTCGATGCCGCCGGATACGGCACCTTCAAATGCGTCATGACGTTCCCGAATCGAGGACGGCACGCCGATGCACCTGCCGCCGTGGAAGGCGCTCGCCACCGACCGGGTGCGCTACGTCGGCGAGGCGGTGGCGTGCGTCGTCGCCGAGACGGCGGCGCAGGCGAAGGACGCGGCGGAGGCCGTCATCGTCGACATCGACCCGCTCCCCGCCGTCACCAGTGCCAAGCAGGGGGCCGAGCCCGGCGCGCCGCTGCTCTATGACGGCGTCACCAGCAACGTGTGCCTCAACTATCACTTCGGCGACGCCGAGAAGGTGGCAGCGGCCTTCGCGAAGGCCGCTCATGTGACGCGGCTCGAGATCGCCAACAACCGTCTCGTGGTCTGCGCGATGGAGCCGCGCTCGGCGATCGGCGAGCTACGACGCCGCAGAACGGGAAGTGGACCCTGAACGTCGGCTGCCAGGGCGCGTTCGGACTCCGAAACCAGATCGCCAACGATATTCTGAAAGTGCCACCCGACAAGGTGCGCGTGCTCACCGGCAATGTGGGCGGCTCCTTCGGGATGAAGGCGGGGGCCTATCCCGAATACACCTGCCTCTTCCACGCCGCGCGCGATCTCGGCCGGCCGGTCAAATGGACCGACGAGCGCTCGGAGAGCTTCGTCTCCGACACCCACGGCCGCGACCACGAGGCGACGGCCGAGCTGGCGCTCGACGCCGAGGGGCATTTCCTCGCCATCCGCGTCACCAACTACGGCAACATGGGCGCGCATCTCTCGGCCGTGGCGCCGCTGATGCCGACGATGAACGTGGTCAAGAACATGGTGGGCGTCTATCGGACGCCGCTCATCGAGCTCACGGGCAAGTGCGTTTTCACCAATACCACGCCCGTCAGCGCCTATCGCGGCGCCGGCCGGCCCGAGGGCAACTACTTCATGGAGCGGCTGGTGGAGACCGCCGCCGCCGAGATGGGCATCGACCGCGTCGAGCTGCGCCGGCGCAACCACGTGACGCCGGAGCAGATCCCCTTCGCTTCGGCGGCCGCCACCACCTATGACAGCGGCGATTTCACCAGCGTTGATGCAGCACGCCCTCGATGCCGCGGACTGGCAGGGATTCGAGAAGCGCAAGGCGGAGAGCCGCGCGCGCGGGCGTCTGCGCGGACGCGGCATCGGCAACTATCTCGAGGTGACCGCGCCGCCGATGAAGGAGATGGGCGGCATCCGCTTCGAGGCGGACGGCACCGTCACCATCATCACCGGCACGCTCGACTATGGCCAGGGCCACGCCGCGCCCTTCGCCCAGGTGCTCACGTCAAAGCTCGGCATGCCCTTCGAGCGCATCCGCCTGCTGCAGGGCGACAGCGACGAGCTGATCGCCGGCGGCGGCACCGGCGGCTCCAAGTCGATCATGGCAAGCGGCAGCGCGATTCGTCGAGGCCGGCGACAAGGTCATCGAGAAGGGCAAGCAGATCGCCTCCTTCGTGCTGGAGGCGGCGGTCGCCGACATCGAGTTCAGCGACGGCCGCTTCGCCATCGTCGGCACCGACCGCGCCGTCGGCATCATGGAGCTGGCGCAGAAGCTGCGCTCCGGCCTCAAGCTGCCGCCGGACGTGCCCGCATCGCTCGACGTGAAGCACGTCTTCGATCACGCGCCATCGGCCTTCCCCAACGGCTGCCACGTCGCGGAGGTCGAGATCGATCCCGATACCGGCGTCACCGAGGTGGTGAAGTACACGATGGTCAACGACTTCGGCGACCGTCATCAATCCGCTTGCTGGTCGAAGGGCAGCTGCATGGCGGCGTCGTGCAGGGCATCGGTCAGGCGCTGATGGAGCGGACGGTCTACGACGCCGATGGCCAGCTCCTCACCGGCTCCTACATGGACTACGCGCTGCCGCGCGCGCCCGACGCGCCGAACTTCACCTTCATCAGCCATCCCGTCCCTGCCAAGACCAATCTGCTGGGGGCGAAGGGATGCGGCGAAGCGGGCTGCGCGGGCTCGTTGCCATCGGTCATGAACGCGGTGGTCGATGCGCTCTCCGAGTACGGCATCCGCCACATCGACATGCCGGCGACGCCGCATCGCATCTGGGAAGCGATCGAGAAGACGCGGACAAAGACAGTCGCATAGCGACGGCTGTGGCACGGGGGCCGCACCAACAGGAGGGAGAACGATGCCGACGGAATTGAGACAGATCGTGTTCGAGAACGTCGAATTGCGCAAGGCGCTCGCGCAGCACTTCGTCGATCAGCCCGATCGCCTGCCGCCCGGCACCATAGAGGCGGTGGGCATCTCCCAGGACGAGCTCGAGATCGAGGTGGTGGCGAGCCAGGCCGGAGGCGGCACGACGACGACCCTCATTCCCGCCGAGCACGTCGCCGCGGCGCTCATTGCCTATTGCCGGGCCAATACCATCCCGCTCCCCCGGGACGCCAAGAAGTTCCTGGTCGTCTCCGGCGACAATCTGGCGCTCCGCATCGTGCTCTCGGCCGAGCGCGTGATCGAGATCATCGAGGACACCGCCTGAGCGGCTGCTGAGCCGGCCCTCGCCGCCGGCGTAGTCAACGGAAGGGAATGGACAGCAAAGCCCGGCGGACGGCTCCGCCGGCTTGCCGTGGCGTGTCCTGATTACAATCTCTAGCCGAATAACTCTTTGGAATATGGTCGATTTGGGCATTCAGCACCCAGACGAGCAACCTGCGTTAGCGTGAATTTAAGCCTCTTCGCGCAACCTCAAGTACCTCCCTCGCCGGAGAGCTTGTAAGGAGCGCCCGCTTCATGCGGTTTGGTCTCGGGAAATCCGCCAGTGCCAGAACCCCGGAGGCATCGACCGCCGAGGCCGCGCGCGTGCAGCGGCTCAAGGCCGGCAGCCCGAGCCGCAGCTTTCGGGTGGCGCCTTTCCATCCGACCCAGACGGTGACGACGCCACTGCCCTTCGCCGCCGATTTTCAGTCCCAGGCCCAGGCGCAGACGAGCGCCCCGCCGCGCCCTGCCCCGACACCGCCCCCCGCCGACCGGCTCTCCGCCATCGCCCGCGAGATCCAAGTCAAGCTGATCGAGCGCATCGACGCCCGCGTGGCCAACGAGCTCGAGCCCAGCATGCTGACCGAGCGGCTGCGGCCGCTGGTGCTGGAGATCGCCAGCGAGGACAAGCTGGTGCTGAGCCAGGCCGATCACTCCATCATCCTGCAGCGTATCGTCGACGAGCTCCTCGGCTTCGGTCCGCTGGAGCCGCTGCTCGCCGACGCGACCGTCAGCGACATCCTCGTGGACGGCCCGAAGCAGCGTCTATGTCGAGCGCGCCGGCAAGCTCGAGCCGACCGACGTCAACTTCCACAACGACGCCGCACGTCCATGCACGTGGCAACGCGCATCGTGACCCGGGTCGGACGGCGCGTCGACGAAATCGTCGCCGCTGGTGGATGCGCGCCTCCCCGACGGCAGCCGCGTCAACGTCATCATTCCGCCGCTCGCTATCGACGGGCCGATGATCTCGATCCGCAAATTCTCCAAGAAGGCGTCGACCCTCGCCAGGATGGCCGAGCAAGGCAACATCTCGCCGGCGATGGCGGCGGTGCTCGACCATCGCCGCGCGCTCGCGGCTCAACATCCTGATCTCCGGCGGCACCGGCTCGGGCAAGACGACGCTGCTCAACGCGCTGTCGCAGATGATCGACCGGCGGACGAGCGCGTGCTCACCATCGAGGATGCCGCCGAGCTGCAGCTCCAGCAGCCCCATGTCGGCCGCCTCGAGACCCGCCCCGCCAATCTCGAGGGCAAGGGCGAGATCACCATCCGCGATCTCTTCAGCAACGCGCTGCGCATGCGGCCCGACCGCATCATCGTCGGCGAGATCCGCGGCGCCGAGGCGCTCGACATGCTGCAGGCGATGAACAGCGGCCACGACGGCTCGCTCGGCACCATGCATGCGAGCGGCCCGCGCGAGGCGCTGACCCGGCTCGAGAACATCCTCGACATGAGCGGCGTCAGCCTGCCGCCGCGGGCGATCCGCACGCAGATCGCCTCCGCACTCGACATGATCGTCCAGGTGGAGCCGCCTGCGCGGACGGCAAGCGCCGCGTCACCGCCATTTCCGAAGTGATCGGCATGGAGGGCGACGTGATCATCATGCAGGATCTCTTCACCTACAAGCGCGACACCGAGGGCCTGCACGGCGCCGTCAAGGGCGGCTTCGCATCGACGAACCTGCGTCCGCATTTCCTGCCCAAAGCCGAGGCCGCGAAGCTCGGACGCGAGCTCCTGCACCTCATGGCGATATCAGGCGAGACGAAAGTCTCCTGAACCGCGGAAACATCGGATCCCGGCCCGTCAGGGCCGCGCGAAGACGTCCTCGCCGCCGAGCCAGCGGGTGAGCGCCTCGGGCTCCCGCAGCAGCAGCGCCAGGCTCGCCGTCAGCTCCACCAGGTGGCCGGCGAGGCCGAGATCCTGTACCGCCGCCATCTCTCCGCTGACGAAGCCCGCCGCGATGAGGCGCGGCATCACCAGGCTCGGCAGATCGGTCCCGCGACCCGCCGGCCCGGTCGCCGCGAAGCGCTCCTCGCAACGCTGCGCACTTTGCGACAGCAGGGCACGGCAGGCGAGCGGCCGGATCTCGTAGACCGAGCAGGCGCCCGCGACCAGGAGCGGACATGCCGCGCGGAGCGCCTGACGGCCCTCGGCGTCGTGCCCCGCGAGCAGGTCGGCGGTCGAGAGGATGTCGGGCTGACGCTGAGGCCGGCTGCCGGCGGCGAGCGCCGCCGCGATGCGCACGGCCTCGAGCACCGTCACGGTCACGTTGACGTGGCAGCAGAAGGCGCATCCCTTGCGGCATTCCACCCTCGCCATGCGGACGCGCAGCTCGGCATCCGCCGCGCGCTGGCGCGCGAATTGTGCCTCGTAGCCGGAGGCGAGCTCGGTACCGATGCGGTCGATCGCGCCCAGGACCTCGGCGGCATCGCCCCGGGCGCTGGCGGCGATGAGGGTCTCCCGCACGAAGCGGCGCACGCGCTCGGCGATCTCCTGCAGATACCGGAGAACGTCGGGTTCGGGATTAGCGGCCTCCGCCGGGAGCGCGAAGCGCGTCACAGGCGCCAACGCACGGGCAACCCTCAGCGGCGGGATGGGGCCGTTAGTCAGCGCTGCGTTAGGATGCCTGTCGCCCATGATTGGCCTCTGTTCCGACCCCCAGTATACCGGGAGCGCAACGAGCGCGGCCAAGCGATCGTCGCGGCGGCGGCGCGAACGGCATCATCTCGTCAAAACGGGAAAGGCGTCGCCGCCTATTTGTCGTCGTCGGCCCGGAGTGCCGCGGCTGGCGTCGCGGCAGCCAACGCGATCGCCGCATCGGACAGCGGCGTCTTGAGGACGAAATCGATCGGCGTCCCATGCTCCATGGTGCGGAACATCACGGGGATATCGTGGTCGTCGAGCCAGACTTCCTGCCGCTTGTCACCGACGATCAGGAAGTGGCGCGTCGTCACGTCGACACCGTGCACGGAGATCACCGTCTGCTCGCCGCCGGACACGCGGATGTTTACCAGCTTGCCGGTGGAGGTGGAGACCACCATGCCGATCCCGGTGTGCTTGAGGACCCAGGGATCCGACGGTGCCACGTCGGCCGGCGCCGCCATGCTGCCGGAGGTCGCGGTGACCAGGAAGCGCTCGCCCTGCGCCTCGCCCCGCACGTCGATATGGGTCCCATCCTTGTTGGTGCTGCTGAGGAGCGTGACGAGGCGATTGCCCTGCAGCACCTCGGTGGTATCAGATTCCTCGCGATAGGCCACGATCCCCAGCACGCGAACCGCCACGCGCAGGTGAGTGTCGATGCGCGTCAGATCGGCGGTGCAGTCGATGGTATCGGTGAACGTCCCGATCTCGCCGTAGACGGGGTGAATGACGGCATAGGTATAGACCTGCTGCGACGCCGATGCCGGCGTGCACAGCGCGCTGAATCCCAGTCCGACTACGGCAGCAACCAACCCCACCGGTCTCATGCGAGAGATTCCTCCGCTCGACTTGCCCCGGTTTCGACAAAATCCGGCCGCGGGCCGGGAAAGTCAAGCATTCCACGCCCCTCGCCCCGAAAAACCCACCGGGGATCGGGCGAAATACCAGTGAAATACCGCACGGATTCGATCGCCACGACGGAAGCATGAGGCGCCACCAGCCGCATCCGACCCCCGCCGTTCGCGCCGGCGCGGGCTCCCGTCACCCGCTCCACCGCGATGCACGTCGCCGGCACCGAATGGGCCGGGCGTGCCCTTCCCGACTCAGCGAACCCGTCGAGACCCGGCAATCTGTCAGCGATTTTATGTCCGCTCCGCACTATGGTTTGCCTTTTATTAAGTTTTGGAAAGCATCCTGATACGCGCAGAGGGTGTGCCCTCTGGTGTTCTCGCTACCGGCGGATGCCAGGGGCCTAGCGAACACAAAGCGGTAACGAGAGGGAGCCGCGCTTAGAAGCCATGAGTGCCGCCAGCGCAGCAGCAGAGCCACGAGCGCCGTCATCCGGCGCCAGCAGCCACCCCACCGGCGACGCCGCGCGCCTGGTCGGCGAGCTGGCGGACCGCATCGGGTCTCTGGGCGTAGAGACCGCTGACATCGCGGGAAATCTCGAGGACGTGACCGGCCGGGTCTCGCGCCAGACGGGTCAATTCAAGTCGCTGCAGCAGACCGCCAAGACCATGGTGTCGGCCAACCGAAACATCGACGGCGCCGCCCGCGCGGCGCAGGCGGCGGCCTCGAGCGCCGGCGGCGAGGTGGCGGAATCCCGCACCACCGTCGCCAGCGCCACCCAGCACATCGCGGAGCTCACCTCGGCGGTCGACCGCATGGAGAACCGACTTGAGTTCTTCGGGACCGTCCTGAAGCAGATCGCGGGCGTCTCCGGCGCGATCGAGGCGATCGCGAAGCAGACCAACCTGCTCGCCCTCAACGCCACCATCGAGGCGGCGCGCGCCGGCGATGCCGGCCGCGGCTTCGCAGTGGTCGCCGGCGAGGTCAAGAACCTGGCCGAAGAGACGCGCAAGGCCACCAGCCAGATCGGCGACATCGTGCGCGACCTCACGAAACAGATCGGCAGCCTGATCGAGGACAGCGAGGCCGCCGCCAAGCACGCACAGCAGGCAGGCCGCGGCGCCGAGGCCATGCAGGGCGTCATCGCGCGGGTACACGACGGCTTCGCTACCGTCGGCAAGGAGATCGACGCCATCGCCCAGGCCGGCGCCGCCAACCTCGGACACTGCGAGTCCGTGCTGACCGAGCTCGACGATCTCGCCAAGGGCGTCGAGCTCTCCTCCGCCAACCTGACCCAGGCGGACACGCGGGTCGACGGGCTCCTCAAGCTCAGCGAGACGCTGATCGAATTCATCGCGGAAAGCGGCGTCGAGACGCCGGACACGCCGCTGATCCGCGCGGTGACCGACACCGCGAAGCGGATCACCGAGGCATTCGAGGCGGCGATTGCGCGCGGCGAGCTCACCCTCGATCAGCTCTTCGACGAGAACTATCGGGAGATCCCCGGCACCGATCCGAAGCAGTACCTGACCGACTATGTCGAGATCACCGATCGGCTGCTGCCGCCGATCCAGGACCCGATCCAGAAGATCGATCCCCGCGTCGTCTTCTGCGTTGCCTGGGCCAAGGGCGGCTATCTCCCGACCCACAACCCGAACTACCGGCACCCTCAGGGCAAGGACCCCGTGTGGAACGCCGCCAACTGCCGCAACCGCCGTCTCTTCAACGACCGCGCGGTGAGCAAGGTGGCGGCGAACACCAAGCCGTTCCTGCTGCAGACCTACCGTCGCGACATGGGCGGCGGCAACTTCGTGCTGATGAAGGACCTGTCCTCGCCGATCGTCGTCCGCGGCCGCCACTGGGGCGCTTTCCGCATGGGCTACCGTCAGGGCTGAGGCGAGCGCTACTCCGCGCCTTGCTTGCGCGGGGACATCCCCACGAGGCGGACGCGAGGCAGCGCCATCCGGCCCCGGATACCCGGCGTGTAGTGCTGGGCGAAGCGGAGGCCGATGCAGTCCTTGGCGCGCCAGCTGACGACGCCGGAGAATTCACCCAACGGCTCCATGATAAGCGTCACCCGCTCCCGCTCACGAAGCATCTGCGCCAGCTGCACCTTGGCGCCGCGATAGGAAAGGTTGAGCACCCGGCACTCGAAGCTGCCTGAGGACGTCCTGAGCCGCGCCGGCCAGCGCGTCCACTTTCGCGTGTGCTTGCGACGCTCGAGATCCTCATCGTCGGGAGCGTGCGGCGGCGGCATCTTGCTTCTCATGAGAACCCGATAAATTGTGCGGAACACCTGCGTCGCGCGAGGGAGCTTGCGGAGCGGCGGATGAATGCGGGATTAATAGGCGGGTGGCATCTGACGCGACAATGCTGGTGCCCGCTGCGAGACTTGAACTCACACCCCGTTTCCGGGCACGGATTTTAAGTCCGTTGCGTCTACCGATTCCGCCAAGCGGGCAGGCGCTCGCACGCTAACCCGCGGCGCCGGAGCCGAGCCAGAAAATCCTATGGGCGCATGGGCCTGTCCGGCGCGGAGCGGAGCCCGGCACCGCATCAGCCGGCTCGAGCTCGAAATACTCGGATAAAATCCCGGGAATATTATTCAAAAATAACGAAATACTTTTCTTGTCATCCAAAATAAGACACATGCTTACGATTGATGAAATCAAGTAAAGATGAGGGGTATTTTTCGCCAACAATCCCTCTGACTGTGGAGGCGGAACCATGTGCTCCAGTATCGATCGCTTTCTGGGTTATTGCGGCTACATGCCGCCGGCCACCAAGTTCGCCGTCGTGTCGGTGATCATCGCCGCCTGCCTGGCGGTCGCGCTGACGGCGCGCAGCTAGCGGCAGAGCACACGATCCGCCCCTCCCGTGCGGGATCACTCCTCGCTGGGCGTGCCGCCGAGCGAGCGCACAAGCTCGCTCACCTCCCGGGTCGCCGCCTCGAGCCGCGGCGCATCGGGGCTGCGCAGCACCAGGCTGACGCCGTGGGCGCCGCGCCGGAACCAGGGATAGGAGCCGATATCGACGTCGGCGTAGCGCGCCTGGATCGCCTCGAGGCCGGCGGCGAGCACGCCTTCGCCGAGGCCGCAGCTGACGGCGCGGGTCAGCACCGTCCGACCGCCCTTCAGGCTTCCCTTCACGCCGTCGAACATCGCCTGCATGACGAGCGGCACGCCCGCCATCACGAACACATTGCCGATGCGAAAGCCCGGCGCGAGCGATATCGGATTGGGGATGAGGGTGGCGCCCTCGGGAACATGCGCCATGCGCAGGCGCGCCTCGTTGAGCTCGCCGGGCTTGTAGTGCGTCTCCAGGATGCGCCTGGCATCCGGATGCAGGATCAGCTTCACGCCGAAGGCGCGCGCGACGCATTCCGAGGTGATGTCGTCGTGGGTGGGACCGATGCCGCCGGTGGTGAAGACGTAGTCGTACTTGGCGCGCACCTCGTTCACCGTCGCGACGATGACGTCGGCGACGTCGGGAATGACGCGCGCCTCACGCAGGCGCACGCCCGCCTCGTTGAGACCCTTGGCGAGGTGATTGAGGTTCACGTCCTGGGTGCGGCCCGAGAGAATCTCGTTGCCGATGATGAGGACGCAGGCGGTGACGATCGGCTCGGCCTCCATGGGCGCTCCCTGGGGAAATGCGATGCTTTAGTTAGGCCGAACTCTCCCGCGACACAACCACGCCCGCTTGCGGCACGCGACGCCGGCCCTTACGGTCGGCGGCTCCATGCGCTTCTCCCATCCTCTCGTCCGCGGCACCCTGCTGCGCCGCTACAAACGCTTTCTCGCCGACGTGCGGCTGGAGGATGGGCGCGAGGTCGTCGCGCACTGCGCCAATCCCGGCGCCATGCTGGGGATCGCCGATCCCGGCCTGCCGGTCTGGCTGCTCCCCGCCGACGGCCCGAAGCGCGCGCTCGCCTGGTCCTGGGCGCTGGTGCTGGTGGATGACGGCCTCATCGGCGTCAATACCGGTGCGCCCAATACCCTCGTGGCCGAGGCGCTTGCCGCCGACCGCATTCCCGAGCTCGGGGGCTATCCGAGCCGGCGCCGGGAAGTCCGCTACGGCGAGGCAAGCCGCATTGACCTACTGCTGGAAGCACCGGATCGGCCGCCCTGCTATGTCGAGGTCAAGAACGTCCACCTCAAGCGGGAGGGCTGGGCCGAGTTCCCGGACTGCGTCACCCTCAGGGGCGCCAAGCACATGGGCGAGCTCGCCCGCATGGTCCAGGCCGGTTCTCGGGCGGTCGTGCTTTACGTGGTCCAACGCACTGATTGCGCACGGTTCCGCGTCGCCGGCGATCTCGATCCTGGCTACTACCGGGCGCTCGAGGCGGCTCGGAAGGCCGGGGTGGAAGTTTTGTGCTACACTTGCGATATAAGCATCGAAGGCGTTGACATCGCGGCCTCGATCCCCTTTACCCCCTGAGCGGCGGGGTGCCGCGACCCAGGAGAGTTTAGGCAATGATGAACCTGTCTCTGCGTGCCGCGCGGCGCGACCCCGAGGAGTCCCGGATCAAGATCCACGGGACCGAGGAGCTCGAGGGCATGCGCAAGGCCGGCAAGCTCGGCGCCGAAGTGCTGGATTTCATCACCCCCCACGTGGTGCCGGGCGTCACCACCGAGGAGCTGGACCGGCTTTGCCACGACTTCATCCTGAGCCATGGCGCGATCCCGGCGCCGCTCAACTATCGCGGCTTTCCGAAATCGATCTGCACCTCGATCAACCACGTGGTCTGCCACGGCATCCCCGGCGACCGGCGGCTGATGGAAGGCGACATCATCAACATCGACATCACCGTGATCCTCGACGGCTGGCATGGCGACACCAGCCGCATGTTCCTGGTCGGCGACAAGACGCCGATCAAGGCGCGCCGCCTGGTCGAGGTCACCTACGAGGCGATGATGCGCGGCATCGCCGCCGTGCGTCCGGGCGCGCGCACCGGCGCCATCGGCCACGCGATCCAGACCTATGTGGAGAGCCAGCGCTTCTCCGTCGTGCGCGACTTCTGCGGCCACGGCATCGGGCGCATCTTCCACGACGCGCCCTCGATCCTGCATTTCGGCTCGCCGGAGGACGGCCCGGTGCTGCGGCCCGGCATGTTCTTCACCGTCGAGCCGATGGTGAACGCCGGGCGCTGGGAAGTGAAGATCCTCTCCGACGGCTGGACCGCGGTCACCAAGGACCGCTCGCTCTCGGCGCAGTTCGAGCACACGGTCGCCGTGACCGAGGCGGGCTACGAGATTCTCACCCTCTCGCCCAAGGGCCACACCCTGCCGCCCTACGCCGCCTGAGCTCGTCGCGGCGGCGGAGACGCGGTCTCACCCCATCGGCTAGCGATGATGGTGGTCGCCGCCGCCGAACACGAAGCTGAAGGAGGGATAAGCGTAGACCGGCGCCGCGTAATACGCCGGCGGGGGCGCATAGACCACCGGCGGCGGCGCGTAGACCGGCGGCGGGGGATCGTAGACCCAGACATAGGCGCGGCCGTTCCACCACCAGTGTCCGGGGCGCTGGTAGTACTGCGCCGACGCCGGTGTCGCGGAGACCGCGGCGATCGCCAGAGCCAACGCCACCAGCATCCATCGCGCTTCCAAGAACCGCCGGCAGATATTCGCAATCATCGGTAATTCCTTGCAGATTTGGGCGGCCCTAGCGTGGGCCTTCCGCATGACAACGGTCATCGAGCTACCAATCTCCGTCGACGATGCTGTGACATTTTTACGCGAAGCGCCACCCCTCCCTGCGGCCATCGCCTCAGGCCCCAGGCGAGCATCGCGATGGTCTATGGCGGCGGCTTGAGATAGCGTCGCGGGCAGATCTACCGGCGAGAGATCGCGATGGGCGAGGCCCGCGAGACGAAATCCGAGAGCGAGGAGACGGCCGATGGCGACGCCGCGTCGGCCGAAGCCAAGCCGCATTACCTCGGCCATCGCCAGCGCCTACGCGAGCGGCTGCTGGCAGGCGGCACCGAGGCGATGCCGGATTACGAGCTGCTGGAATTCCTGCTCTTCGGCGCGAAGCCGCGCGGCGATCTGAAGCCGCTCGCCAAGGATCTGCTGAAGCGCTTCAAGAGCCTCGCCGCCGTGCTGGCGGCGACTCCGGACGCGCTGCTGGCGGTCCCCGGCATGGGCGAGGCGTCGGTCGCGACGCTGAAGGCGGTGCGCGAGGCGGGCCTCCGTCTGGCTCGGTCCGCGCTCGAGGAGCGGACGGTGGTATCGTCCTGGCAGGCACTGATCGAATATTGCACGGCCAAGGCAGGCTTCACCGAGGTGGAGGAGTTCCACCTGCTGTTCCTCGACCGCAAGAATGCCCTCATCGCCGACGAGCGCCAGCAGCGCGGCACCATCGACCACACGCCGGTCTATCCCCGCGAGGTCGTGAAGCGCGCGCTCGAGCTGTCGGCCTCCGCCATCATCATGGTGCACAACCATCCCTCCGGCGATCCGACGCCCTCCAAGGCCGACATCGAGATGACCCGGGAGGTGAAGCAGGCCGCAGCGGCGCTGGGGATCACGCTCCACGACCATGTCATTCTCGGCCGCGGCCGGCACACGAGTTTCCGAACCCTCGGCCTCGTCTAAGGCTGGAATTCTGCTCGAAGCTTCCGCCCGAGCAAGTCGCGCATGAAGGCGCCGATCTCGGCGGCTAGAGCATGATCCCGAAAAGTGGAACCCGGTTTTCGGAAAAGATCATGTTCAAACAAAAAGCTAGAGCCCGGTTCTGATTCAATCAGAACCGATAAGGCTCTAGCGGCGCCCGACCGTCGTCACGGGCCGGTCAGGGCCGCAGGGCCGCCGATGGCACCGGCGAGAGCTGCACCACCGCCGTGCGGGCGGACGCGGCGGTGTCATGGCCGCTGGGCTGCGCCATCCACGAGAAGATCAGCGCCACGGTGGCGATGGCGAGGAACATGGTGTCGAGCTTCCAGAGCGGCTGATGCGCGGCGCCCATGATTGGTGGCCTCCTGATGGTGGCACCGGCCGGGTACGGAGCGGTGACTGGCGCAGGAAAGCACGCCAGCCGAGACATGGCTGTGACCTGCCTCACACGAGTATGTGACTGTTCCACACGGCGTCGAAGAGGGCGACGGCGCCGCTACCGGGATCGAGTTCGGCCATTGATGCCGCTCTGCCCGGTGGAGCAGAACCTGGCCGCCTTGCCCGGAGAATGGGCGGTATCACGTGCGTGTGCGCCGTTGCCGCCATGCCTTCTGTGGCGTGGCGACAGGCCCTTGCGCTAGTATCGTTGATTGAATTGCTCCGAACATGCACCGGCGTGACCATGGCGCGGGGCTGAGCGGGATCCCATGACCGACCGCGACAGTGAGAGCGCACGGCGCAGGAACCGAATCCTGCTGGAGCGGCTGTGGATCGCGGCCGGGGTGGTGGTTCTCGCAGGCTTCGTGCTGCGCCCGATCGGCAGCTTCTTCGGCCGCCCGGACATTCGCCATCTCGGCATCGCCGTCATCGCCATTGGCGTCGTGATCGCCGTGGTCGGCTGGCTCGCCGAGAAGCGCGCCAACCGCCGGCATCTCATCTGAATTTCCGCCGCCGCCGCGAGCCTTGCTCCCGGCCCCGGCCTGGGTTAAGCGGATAGTCCCGCCCCTCCCTTCCATCGAGGCTTTCCGGCGATGATCCCCCGCTACAGCCGCCCCGAGATGAGCGCGATCTGGGAAGCGCAGAACCGCTTCCGGATCTGGCTCGAGATCGAGGCCACCGCCTGCGACGCGCTGGCCGAGAAGGGCGTCATCCCTAAGGAGGCGGCCAAGAAGATCCGCGAGAAAGGCGGCTTCGACATCCAGCGCATCGACGAGGTCGAGCGCGAGGTGAAGCACGACGTGATCGCCTTCCTCACCAGCCTCGCCGAGCACGTCGGGCCCGAGGCGCGCTTCGTGCATCAGGGCATGACCTCCAGCGACGTCCTCGACACCTGCCTCGCGGTGCAGCTGAAGCAGGCCTCGGACCTGCTGCTGAAAGACATCGACGCCCTGCTGGCGGCGCTGAAGCGGCGCGCCCTCGAGCACAAGATGACCGTCACCATCGGCCGCAGCCACGGCATCCACGCCGAGCCGACGACGCTCGGCGTCAAGCTCGCCGGCCACTACGCCGAGTTCCAGCGCAACCGCGAGCGCCTCGTGCGCGCCAGGACGGAGATCGCGACCTGCGCCATCTCCGGCTCGGCCGGCACCTTCGCCAACATCGATCCCGACATCGAGGCCTATGTGGCGGAGAAGCTCGGCCTCGCGGTCGAGCCGGTCTCGACCCAGGTCATCCCGCGCGACCGGCACGCCTATTTCTTCTCCGTCGCTGGCGGTGATCGCCAGCGGTCATCGAGCGCCTTGCCACCGAGATCCGCCACCTCCAGCGCACCGAGGTGCGCGAGGCCGAGGAATATTTCTCGCCGGGGCAGAAGGGCTCGTCGTCGATGCCGCACAAGCGCAACCCCGTGCTGTCGGAGAATCTGACCGGCCTCGCGCGCCTCGTGCGCGAGCGCGGTCATCCCGGCGCTGGAGAACGTGACGCTCTGGCACGAGCGCGACATCTCCCACTCCTCGGTCGAGCGCGTCATCGCGCCCGACGCCACCATCGCCCTCGACTTCGCGCTGGCCCGCGCCACCGGCCTGATCGACAAGCTGTGATCTATCCCGAGGCGATGCGCGCCAACCTCGACCGGCTCGGCGGCCTCGTCCATTCCCAGCGCGTGCTGCTGGCGCTGACCCAGGCCGGCATGAGCCGCGAGGACGCCTACGGCGCCGTGCAGCGCAACGCCATGCCGGTCTGGGAAGGCCGCGGCAAGTTCCTCGACTCTGCTCAAGGCCGATCCCGAGGTGACGCGGCACTTGAAGCCGAAAGAGATCGAGGCGCTCTTCGACGAGGCCTATCACACCAAGCACGTCGACACGATTTTCCGGCGCGTGTTCGGCGGCGCCTGAGGCTTTCTACGCGTCGGCGCGATGAAGCGCGACGCCGGCGATCACCAGCATCACGCCGGCGACTTCGATGGCAGAGGGAATCTGCCGCAGCACGACGATGCCGATGATCGAGGCGGTGGCCGGCAGCAGCGAGAGCAGGAGCGCGAAGCTGGCGCGCGGCAGGCGCGCCATGGCGAGCTGGTCGCAGACATAGGGGATGACCGAGGAGGAGATCCCGACCCCGATCGCCGCCGCCAGCAGGACGGGATCGGCGAAGGCGGGCGCGGCATCGGCGAATCCGATCGGCAGCGCCGCGACCATCGCCACCAGCATGGCGGCGCCGAGCCGGTCGATGCCGGTCGCACCGCCCGCCGCAGCGATGCGGTGGCCCAGCACGATATAGAGCACGAAGAGCCCGCAATTCGCGAAGGCGAAGAGGTATCCGAGCGGCTCGCCGGCGATGCGAACGTCGGTCAGCACGTAGACGCCCACCGCGGCGAGCGCCAGCGCCGCGAGGTTGCGCGCGGTCCTGAGGCCGATGGCGGCGAGACCGATCGGGCCCAGGAACTCGATGGCGCCCACGGTCCCCAGCGGCAGCCGGTCGATGGCGAGATAGAAGCAGGCGTTCATCGCCGCCAGCACGACGCCGAGCGCGATCACCGTGCGGCGCTCGCGAGGCACCGAGCCCGCGGAAATATCGCCAGGGCCGCCGCCAGAGCGCGAAGACCGCGGCGGCGCTGGCGATGCGGAGCCAGGCGACGCCGAGCGGCGCCACATGGGCGAAGAGCAGCACCGCGAAGGCCGGCCCCAGATAATGGAAGACCGCGCTCACCGCGAAGAAGGCGTGCGGCGGCACGCGCTCGGTCATGCCGGCCGTGGTCATCGGAGGATTTTCGGCGTGGGCCATGCGGCGATGGTGGCGCCAAGAATGCCGCTGGTACATGCCATATCGAAGGTGGTATGACGATTTCTCCTTCGATATGGCGGGAGATCAGCCGATGCGCCTTCAGGCCTCGGAGCTGCTGCGAGACGAGCGCAATCTCGCACTGCTGCGCCTGCTGCGGCGGAACCCGCGCGCCGGCATCTCGGAGCTGGCGCGGCGAGATCGAGATGTCGGCGCCCGCCGTGCGCGAGCGCCTGCTGCGCCTCGAAGAGAGCGGCGTCATCGCGGGCTATCGCCTGCTGACGGAGCCGCGGGCGCTCGGCTACCCGATCTGCGTCTTCATCCGCGTGCGGCCGATGCCGGGAAGCTCGCGAAGATCATCGAGGTCGCCGAGAAGCTGCCGGAGGTGGTGGAGTGCTACCGCATCACCGGCGAGGACTGCTTCATCATCAAGGCCCATCTGAAGGAGCTCGACGCTCTCGATCAGCTCCTCGACCGCTTCCTGGTCTACGGGCAGACCACCACGTCGCTGGCGCAGTCGGTGCCGATTCCGCTCCGCGACCTGCCGCTCCCGGGCGACTGAAGGATCACTTGATGCCGAGCTGGGCGCGCGCCTCGGCGCCGCAGCGGGCGAGCTCCTGGTTGATGCGGTGGCCGTCAATCTTGACGCCCTTGGCGGCGAAGTCGCGGGCGATCTTCTCGACCACGTCGTCGTCGCCGGGACGCTGGAGATCGGCCGCCACCACGTCCTTCGCATAGGCCTCGGCGGCATCGCCCGTGAGGCCCATCTGCGCCGCGGCCCAGAGGCCCAGCAGCTTGTCGCGCCGCGCCTTCGCCTTGAAGGCGAGCTCCTGATCCCGCTCGAATTTCCTCTCGAAGCCCTTCTCGCGCTCGTCGAAGCCGCTCATGTCCGACATCCCCCCATGCAAAAAATGCAGCGCCGCGCCGGCTAGGCAGCGCCGCCGCCATACCATTATATGGGCTGGCCCTGCGTTTCTTGCGAGTGATCCCATGTGCACTGTCGTCCTGCTGCGCCGCCCGGACCATGACTGGCCGCTGATCCTGGGCGCCAACCGGGACGAGATGGTGGGCCGGCCCTGGAAGCCGCCGGCGCGGCATTGGCCGGACCGGCCGGAGGTGGTGGCCGGTCTCGACGAGCTGGCGCAGCGGTTCCTGGCTCGGCTGCAACGACCACGGCGTCGTGGCGGCGATCCTCAACCGGCACGGCACGCTGGGACCGGCGGCGGGTTTCCGCTCGCGGGGCGAGCTGGTGCTGGAAGCCCTCGACCACGCGGACGCCGCCGAGGCGGTGCGCGCGCTGAAGCAGCTCGATCCCCGCGCCTATCGGCCCTTCAACATGGTGATCGCCGACAACCGCGACGCGTTCTGGCTGCGCCATGCGGACCCCACCGGCACGCTGCCGCTCTCGGCGACGCCCTACCCCGAAGGGATCGCCATGCTGACCGCGGGCGATCTCGACGATCCCGAGAGCAGCCGGATCCGCCGTTATCGCCCGCGCTTCGAGAAGGCGGCGGCGCCCGATCCCGGCCGCAACGACTTCAAGGCCTGGGAGGCGCTGCTGGCGTCGACCGAGACCGGACCCGAGGACGGGCCCCCCGGCGCCATGCGGTTCCAGACCGAGACCGGCTTCGGAACCGTCTCCAGCGCCCTCATCGCGCTCCCCCGGCCCGGCAGAAGGCCGGCCAGGCCGCGCTTCCGCTTCGCCGCATGGTCGCCGGAACCCAAGCCCTGGCAAGAGGTTAGCAGCTAATTTCGCGGTGCAGCGGGGCGTCATTGTTTCGCCCCCCTCTCCTTGCTATACCAGCACCCCATATATAACGGGACTGCCGCCGCGCCCCTCGCCTCTTGGGGCCGGACCCCGCCGCACCGCTTTACCTCAAGGTCCACAATTCCATGTCCCGCCGCCGCCAGATCTACGAGGGCAAGGCCAAGGTGCTTTTCGAGGGCCCCGAGCCCGGGACGCTCGTGCAGTACTTCAAGGACGACGCCACCGCCTTCAACAACCAGAAGAAGGGCACGATCACCGGCAAGGGCGTGCTCAACAACCGCATCAGCGAATACCTGATGGTGAAGCTGGGCGAGGTCGGCGTGCCCACCCATTTCGTGCGCCGCCTCAACATGCGCGAGCAGCTGGTGCGCGAGGTGGAGATCATCCCGATCGAGGTGGTGGTGCGGAACGTCGCCGCCGGCTCCTTCGCCAAGCGCTTCGGCCTCGCCGAGGGCACGCAGCTGCCGCGCTCGATGATGGAGTACTATTACAAGAACGACACGCTGGGCGATCCCATGGTGTCGGAGGAGCACATCACCGCCTTCGGCTGGGCCAACACCCAGGACCTCGACGACATGATGCAGATGGCGCTCCGGGTGAACGACTTCCTTACCGGCCTCTTCCTCGGCATCGGCATCAAGCTCGTGGATTTCAAGCTGGAGTTCGGCCGGCTCTACGACAACGACGAGATGCGCATTGTGCTCGCCGACGAGATCAGCCCCGACAACTGCCGGCTCTGGGACCTCAAGACCAACGAGAAGATGGACAAGGACCGCTTCCGCCAGGATCTGGGGCGTGTCGAGGAAGCCTATCAGGAGGTGGCGCGGCGGCTCGGCATTCTGCCGGAAGGCGGCCCGACGGACCTCAAGGGTCCGAAGACGATTCAGTGACAGTGGTTCCGTAAAGCCGGGGGAGATCCGCATATCATGAAGGCCCGCGTTCACGTCATGCTCAAGACCGGCGTGCTCGATCCCCAGGGCAAGGCGATCGCCCATGCGCTGGGCTCGCTGGGTTTCGCCGGCGTCAACGAGGTGCGCCAGGGCAAGGTGATCGAGCTCGACCTCGCCGAGACCGACGCCGGCCGCGCCCGCCAGACCATCACCGCCATGTGCGAGAAGCTGCTCGCGAACACGGTGATCGAGAACTACGCGATCGAGCTGAAGGCGTAGAGGGCGGGCAGCGCGCCTGCTCTGCCTGTGCGATTGATCGTCGGCATTACCGACATTTGCTCGTTCATTCCGGACCGACGTCAGGTGTTTCGGAGCAGCTCATGAATTTCCGCGATATCGGTCGTGACAGTGGGTATACCAACGCTTTCGACGAAGCTCGCCGGCAGCTGGGCGATGACTGATGCGTCCGCCACGACGGCACCGCTAGGGCCCCAATAAAGCACGCTCGGAGTCCGGCGCAGGACTTCGAGGACCGCGGTCCAGAATTCATCGCCTCCCGGTGGCCGATTAATGGTGAGGCCCGCGGTCACGGGCTGATCATCGAGATAAAGCGTGCCGCGGTTGCTGACGAACCGCCAAATCCCAGGCTCGCGTTTAGTCGCTATGGGCGCGAACGCGTTGACGGCAACCTCGCGCGGGAAAAACGCTACCTCGCCGTTTTGAAAGCAAGCCATGAAGAGATCGAAGCTCACTGCGTCGTCCTTCACGTTTCAATTGAAAACTCCGACCTTAGAGATCCGAAGTGGCGGACACGAAAATTGGGTTCGTTTCGTAATTTCGAATTGGCCCCAAACACGCTGAGAACATCGACCATATATGCCGCCCCCCATCATCAAAGACGGCAGTACGAAAACCGGAAGGGCTGACCGGTAAGATCGCTGACGAGTTCCGCCGCCCGGTTGCCGTCGAGATCCCAGGGTTGGTGGATCTCAAGCCAGCATTTTCCGGCGGCCATCGTTCCGTCCCAGTCGAGATCGAGCAGACCATAGCCCTCGCCTGTCCGCGGATCGACCCATTGCAGATTTCGGATCTTTCGTCCAGCGTTCGATCAAATCCACCCAATCCTCGACGACGCGATCCGTGCCCGGTATCGCGGGCGGATAGAACAGGTTCTCCCGCACATGACCTTGATGTCGTCACCGTGGTCATCAAAGGAGATGTCGGTGGTCCAATGCGCGCCGCCACCGTCGACCGCATCACTGAAGACTGAATAGAGTGGTCCTGGCACGAACCGCTCGCCGCCCTCCAACGCAAATCCGGATGAGAGATAGTTCTGCTCTTTTAGTGCGTCGATAAAGGTGGGCGCGTCGAGGTACCCACAATCCAGCGCAAAGGATTTCGACACGAGATCGAGATTCTTCAGGCCAGCGAGCACGCCCGCAAGGCTGTCCATGTCGTCGCTGCTAAAATGCCCCTGCGCCCCGCGATCCTTCATGATCCCATACCAGAGATCCCAAAGCGTCTGGTGGGGAATATCGGCGCCTCTCGGCTCCAGGATGAATCCGCGCTCCAGAAGTCCGTTGCGGAGCCTCGGCCAGCTCGGCTTTGGCTGGCGGGGATCGGCGGGAAAGATTCCCATAAGATTCGTACTCATCGGATCGCCTCACGTCGGATCGACTAATTGAGGGGTATCGCTGGCAACGTATCGAGACAGGCTTGAATGGCGTCTGCAACTCCGAGATGAGCGGCATTGTCGACGTTAAAGGGCTCCTCGGTCGCCGCGATCAGCATCGCACCGCCCTGGCGCCTCTCCGCGATGGCAGAGGTCGGTGGAGAAATTTGGCGCGCCAGATGTTCCGCGAGATAGACCGTCCAGCCTCCCGCAAAAACTGAGCGCATCGGATCTGCGAACCGGGCGCCATAGACAGCGGAATAGAGGCCGCCCCAATCCGGCTCCCAGACCGCCACCAGTGCAAGCAAGGCAGGTTTCAGCGCACGGAATATGGCGAGGTCGCCCTCGCCGCCGCTCAGCACCAAGGACAGAGAAATCTCATTGGGAAGCCAGGTGCGATCCGGCAAATCCGCGCCGTTGCCGGCGTGGACGGAAAGCACGATGGGCCGCTCATCTTCAGTATGACCGGCGGCCTCGAAACGATAGCCATCGGTGACGATGCGCTTGCGGCCGCTGTGATGAACCCGCTGCCGCTTGAAGAGACGCCCGAGCTCTCCGATTCGAGCGAGCTCGAGGACTACACGGGTGGAGACCCGCCGCCCAGCGCCACTCCACTGCAGGCTGGCGAGGCTGGGATAAATGGAGCAACTTCCTCCACCATGCGGGAAAGCCGAGCGGCACAGGATTCGATCGTCTCCTCGCGTAGTCCCCAACCGACTTTCACACTGAGGACATCAACAAACATGACGTCAGGTTTCCCGTTCCGCCACCTCAGCAGGATCTTTCTCCTTCGCCCGCGCATCCATCGTCGGCGGGGTGAGCGTCGATATCGCCGAGGGATCGAGGACGAAGCCCTTCTCGTAGCCGAGGTCGCGGGCGATGATGTGGCCGTCGGCGTCGCGGTAGAAGTTATCGTCGCCGGGATAGTCGTCGTAGAGCGTGGTGCGCTCGCCGTCGGGACCGCGCTGGAAGAGCTGGAGGCGGCCCTCGCTGCGGTAGTAGTCGATGTCGGGGTGATCGGGCAGCGTACCGCTGGACTCGAGGTCACCGCTGCGATTGCTGGGAATAAGCGTCAGACTGCCGACGAGGCCGATCGCCGCAGGGATCGATGGGATGCGCGAAAGCAGCTGGAACGCTCTCTCGCTCCAGAGGCTCCAGCCGGCTCCCGCCGCCGGTGCTCCGAGCACCTCGGCGCTTTCCATCCCGGCGACGCTGCCCGCCGCGATCGACGGCGCAGACACGTTCCCCGAGAGGCCCGCAGACGCGCCGCTCCCGCCGCCGTCGCTGGTCCAGCGCCCGTCCTCGTCGCGCTCCTGACCGGGATCGAAGCCCGCCTTGATGAGCGCCGCCGCGATCGCCAGTCGCCTGAGCGCGGGATCGTCGATCGCGTCGAAGGGGATCTCAAGCCCGAGGCGGCGCGCCTTGGCGGTGCCGCCGGCCACTACCGCGTTGTCAAGACGCGCGCAGGCGGCGGCGAAAATTGGGTTCGTTTCGTCGTTTTTATGTTTGCGCGCGGCGCCCGTCTCGGATGCCCCCTCGAAGGCAAGGCGCAGCAGGCGCGCGGGATCGCCGAGGCCGGCGCAGACGTAGCCGATGGGTGTACGCTGGATGAAGACGCAGTCGGATCCGAGCTGGCCCGCCTCGCCGTCGAGGGTGAGGCCGGGCCACGGACGCGCGGGAGGCTTCGGGTTCCTGCTGTTGGAAATCCTGTTCATGGAGCCCCGATCCCGTAGGTGTCGCCGAGCGAAGGTCTATAGAACAAAACGAGAACATTGTCAAGCAGCGTCGCACTGGCTCGCGGGGGCCCTGCGCGCCCTCTGACGAGTGGCACGCGGCTTGCTCCTCTGGGGATGGAGCGTCGATTCACGAGACGAAGCAGATGCGAGTGACCAGGCGATCGCCTCGGGTTTCCGCCATTAGCGCTGTCGACGGCGCGCTGCGGCCGGAAATGCGCCCGGCAATTCATGCAGGCGCGACCGTCGCGCCGGCACAATTTGCCGCCGGCGCTCGTTCGGACATCGCTCGTCCAGCGACAGGTCGAGACATGAGGAGAGGACAATGAGCATTTCCGGCATCGGCGCTGCCGCCGCCTACAGCTACTTCCCGTCGAGATCTGCGTCGGGCACGCAGTCCTCGGCTGCCAGCGCGCCCTCCCCGTCCGGCGCCGCGACTAGCGGCAACGCGGCGGAGCAGGCCTTCCTCAACTACATGAAGGAAACGCCGGCACAGCAGATGGAGGACGCCTGGCTCAAGGCGCACAATCTCACCCAGCAGCAGCTGGCGGCGATGTCGCCCCAGCAGCGCGATGCCATCGAGAAGCAGATGGCGGCCGACCTCAAGCAGCAGATCCAGCAGAAAGTGCAGAGCAACACGGCCGCCAAGATCGGCATTCTGGTCTGAGCGGGACGAGCGCCGCGCGCCGGAGCGCGGTGATCAATACTCCTCGCGGCGGTGCCCGCCCAGCGCCGCGGCGACGCTGGCGATGAAGGCGCCGATCGCCATCGAGAGTGCTCCGACGATCGACACGGCAGCCGCCGTCTTGCGGGCGGTGTCGGCGGCCTGACGCGCCTTCAACTCGGCATTCTTAAACTGGACGACCATCGTCGTCGACGCGCTTCTCCGCGTCGGGCTGTCCAGCCATCCTGCATTGACGCTAGAGCCAGCGCCGCACGGCCATCTTGAAGTCGCGATAGTCGTCGCCGAACTTGCGCTCGAGATAGGCTTCCTCGCGGGCGATGACGCCATACCGGATGATGAGGAGCGCCGGCACCAGAAACGCGAGCGCCCACAGGCTGTCCACGGCAAATGCTATTGCCGCGTGGAGAAACGCCATCGAGGTGTAGAGCGGATTGCGCGAGTAGCGATAGATGCCTGTCATGACGAGTGCCGTCGTCGGCCGGTCCGGCCGCACGTTGGTGCCGGCGCCACGGAGCTGGCGAAAGCCGATGACTCCCATGGCCAGGCTCAACGCCGCCACCGCCGCGCCGACGTCGATCCGCGTCGCCGCCGGCACGCTGCTGCCCATGATCGCCAGCGGCCAGAAATGGCCGATGATCAGGCCAAGCACGAGGCAGCCGAGAAAGATCAGCGGCGGCGGCGCGATGACGCCGGCAACGTCGTCGCCGCCGTGGGAATCCTGGGGCACCGTTAGAAGTCCTTCCTGCGGGCGCGGATCCGGCGCGATTTCCGGACCGTCTCACGGCCGATATCCGCGCGTCTGTGACATCGGGCACAGACAGCGAACGCGGATTGCGCCTGCAAGGTCGCGTCGAGCGCGATTAAGAATGATCGACAAGAGTTGGCAGAGATTGAACGCCGATCAAAAGCTCGAATGGCTTCTCAACGAGGTCTTGCGCAACGCCAGTCATACCATCGATCTGGGCAACCGAATGGACGAGCGGTTCGCGGCGGTGGACAGCAAGCTGAGGAGAGTTGGCGACGAGGTGGCGGTCTTGAACGCCGAGATCAAGGAAACTGCTTGAGGCTTGCATAGGCCTCGTCCGGGCCTCCGGCATCTTCGCCAAGGTCCGCGCGGTTTGTTTGCTCCGCGTTTGCCCGCACGGAGAGCGACTTCTCATTTGCCGTTTGAAGCGCGCTCCGAGAGCCGCGTCCCTATCGGCGCGTGACCATTGAATACGATCGTCCGTCCGACGAACGCAGTCGATGGCGATGTCATCGCGCAATACGCTGACATTCGCGGATCTGATCTCGCTGGATTCGAATCCTCGCCGTTAACACACGTTTCCAGAAATTCATCTCAATCGTAAATTTCGTGCTTCGTATTGATGCTGCTACCGCGCCCGAAAGTGCCAGCGGTTGTGCGCGCTCTGCCCGGAATTGAACGCGGGAATATTCGAATTTCGATACTACACGTAATTGTATGCTGTACCATCGTCGCGGGTGGAGGATTTGAGGCTGGAATTTCCAGCGGTCGACAAGGGAGCGGGCATGGCTCACATCGACGACCCGCATACGCAGAAAGCCAATCTGGTTTACATCAAGGCGTCGATGAAGGAGCCGCTGCTGACGCGCGACCACGAGGTCGAGCTGGCGCAGAAATGGCGCGGCGACGGCGACACGGTGGCACTGCACGAGCTGGTACGAGCATACACGAGGCTGGTGATCTCGGCGGCATCGCGCTTCCGGCACTACGGCCTGCCGGTGGGCGATCTCGTGCAGGAAGGCAATGTCGGCCTGATGCAGGCGGCGGCGCGCTTCGAGCCCGAGCGCGAGGTGCGGTTCTCCACCTATGCGGCGTGGTGGATCCGCTCGGCGATGCAGGATTACGTGCTCAGGAACTGGTCGATCGTGCGGACGGGCACGACGGCGGCGCAGAAGTCGCTGTTCTTCAATCTAAGGCGGCTGCGGTCGCGGATCGAGGAAAGCTCCGGCGCGCCGATCACCGACGCCGGGCGCCGGAAGATCGCCGACGAGCTGCACGTCGACCTGGCCGAGGTCGAGCTGATGGACATGCGGCTCGGCGGCACCGACCAGTCGCTGAACGCGCCGATAGGAAACGGCAGCGAGGACGACTGGCAGGATTTCCTGCCGGACCGTCGACCCAACCCTGAGCAGGTGGTGACGGTGATGCGGGACGACGAGACGCGCTCGCGCTGGCTCGCCGAGGCGATGGGCGAGCTCACGCCCGCGCGAGCGGCGCGATCATCAGGGAGCGCCGGCTGCGCGAGGTAGGCGCCACGCTCGAGGAGCTTGGCCGCATCCTCGGCGTCTCCAAGGAGCGCGTGCGCCAGCTCGAGCATCGCGCGCTGACGAAGCTTCGCCACGCCCTCCGCCTCCGCGCCGACAGCGCCGAGGATCTCTTCAACGCCATCTACTGACAACGCCGTCCGGCGGTCAGCCGGTCACATGGATCTTGCGCGCCGGCGGCTGGCGCAGGAGCCACGCGGCGATCGAGAGATTGAGCAGGTTCCAGAGGATGCCGTTGATGAAGGCGGCGCGGTAGGAGCCGGTGAGGTCGAAGATCTCGCCGGACATCCAGCCGCCGAGCGCCATCCCCACGATCGTCGCCATCACCACCAGGCCGACGCGGGTTCCGGCCTCGGCGGGCGGAAAATACTCGCGCACGATGATGGCATAGCTCGGCACGATGCCGCCCTGCGAGAGGCCGAAGAGCGCGGAGACGATGTAGAGCGAGGTGAGGCCGTTGAAGGGGATGTAGAAGAGCAAGGTCAGGCACTGCCCCGCCGAGCCCAGCAGCAGGGTGCGCACGCCGCCGATGCGGTCGCAGATCCAGCCGGAGGCCAGCCGGCTCACCACGCCGAAACCCAGCATCACCGACAGCATCTCGGCGCCCCGCGCCACGCCATAGCCGAGATCGCCGCAGTAGGCGACGATATGCACCTGCGGCATCGCCATGGCGACGCAGCAGGCGACGCCCGCGAGACAGAGCAGCGTCTGCAGCGCGGCGGGCGAGATCGCGGTCGCGCCCCGCGCGCTTGCCATCGCCGCCGCCGTCGGTGACGCGGCACCGGCACGCGCCACCGGCGTGCGCCGCCGGAGGCCGAGGCTCAGCGGCACCATGGTGGCGACGCAAAAGAAGCCGACGCCGATGTGAGTCATGCGCCAGCCGTAGCCCTCGACGAAATGCTGCAGCACCGGCGGCCAGATCGTGCCGGAGAGATAGTTGCCGCTGGCGCAGATCGCCACCGCGATGCCGCGGTTGCGGGTGAACCAGTGCGAGACATCCGCCAGCAGCGGCCCGAAGGTGGAGGAGCTGCCGAGCATGCCGATGACGAGCCCCTGCACCAGCGCGAATTGCCAGAGGCTGGTGGTGAAGGCGGCGCCCACGTAGCCGGCGCAGAGCGCCACCGCCCCGCCGATGACGACGAAGATAATGCCGAAGCGGTCGGCGATGCGGCCCATCACGACGCCGCCGACAGCGAACCCCAGCATGGTGACGGTATAGGGAATCGATGCGCTGCCGCGGTCGACGGCGAATTCCGCCTGCACCGCCGGCAGCACGACGACGGAGGACCAGAGCCCGATGGTGCCGATGGTGCCGATCAGCAGCGAGACCAGGGCGCGGCGCCAGGCATAGGCCGACTCCACCCCGCCCGCCTCGGCGGCGGCTGCACGAACATCCGAGACCATGACGACGTCTTCTCCCGTTGAGCCCTGAGCGCAGCTCCTGGCCCGCACTGTTGCCAGCAGTGCGTGACGCACACAAGGCTTTCGGTGGATTGGCTGGGTTGCGCCGCCAGAAGGGCTGCGCGGCTTCGACGGGCATGTCCGATGTATCCGGACAAATTGTCTCCATCGCGCGAAGCGTGACAGCTCCGCGCGCGGCAAGGGTGGCGCGATCGGCCGCGCGACGGCAAAGTATGCGCCGCACAATGTGGGAGAGAGGACATGATCGTACCGACGGCGACATTGGCGGGGTTCGGCGCGATCGCGCTGGCGATGGTGCTCACGCCCGGACCCAACATGGTCTATCTGGTCTCGCGCTCGATCTGCCAGGGCCGTACGGCCGGGCTCGTCTCGCTGGGGGGCGTGGTGCTGGGGTTCGTGCCCTACATGCTGCTGGCGGCCTTCGGCATCACCGCGCTCCTCTTCGCGATCCCCTATGCCTATGACACCCTCCGCATCGCCGGCGCCGCCTATCTCGGCTGGATGGCGTGGAACACACTCAAGCCCGGCGGCACCTCGCCTTTCCAGGTGCGGACACTCCCGACGGATTCCCCGCGCAAGCTCTTCACCATGGGTCTGGTGACCAACCTTCTCAATCCCAAGATCGCGGCGTTCTATCTCTCCCTGCTGCCGCAGTTCGTCGATCGCGCCGCGGGCGACGTGCTCGGGCAGACGCTGCTGCTGGGAACGACGCAGATCGCCATCAGCATCACCATCAACACCGGGATCGTGCTCACCGCCGGCGCCATCGCTGCCTTCCTCACCGGCCGACCGCTCTGGACGCGGCTGCAGCGCTGGGTCATGGGCACGGTGCTGGCGGGGCTCGCCGTCCGCCTCGCTCTCGACAACGGGCAGCGCTAGCCGAGCCGCCCGCTCCCACGACTGTGTCTTAAATCACCGACCGGCTTCGCGCTAGGTCATCCCTCCGCGCGCAACGTCGGAGACGGACATGCACCTGCGATCGATGGCCCTGGCGGCACTCGCGCTCCTCGGAACGATCTCGGCCGCCCGCGCCGAGGATACCCATCTCGACCTCATCGTTTTCCAGGGCATCAACAACCTGCCGCTGCTGGCGGCGCAGTCCGAGGGGTTCTTCGCCCGTCACGGGCTCTCCATCGGCGTCAAGATCACCGGCGGGTCCGAGGAGCTGCGCAACGGCCTCGCCGAGGGCCGCTATCAGATTGCCATCGCCGCCGTCGACAATGCGGTGGCGATGGCGGAGGTGGCGAAGGCCGATATCGCCATCGTCAGCGGCGGCGACAACAGCTTCAATCACCTCTTCGTGCAGCCGGACATCCGGACCCTGGCGGACCTGCGCGGCAAGACGGTGATCGTCGACGCCGTCAATACCGCCTACGCCTTCCAGCTTTACGAAATCCTGAAGCGCAACGGCCTGAGCCCCGGCGACTACGTGGTGACGCCGGTGGGCGCCACCAACCGGCGCGTCGCCGCGATGGAGAGCAACAACGACATCAAGGCCACCATGCTCAATCCGCCCTTCACCATCCGCGCGGCCCAGGCGGGCCTCCGCGACATGGGCTCGGCGGTGCAGATCCTCGGCCCCTATCAGGCCTCGGGCGCGTTCGTGCTGCGCCCATGGGCGACGGCCAATTCGTCGACGCTGGTGCAGTTCCTGGAGGCTTATATCGAGGGGATGCGCTGGGCTCTCGACCCCGCCCACAAGGACGCCGCCACCAAGCTGCTCGCGGACCGGCTCGACCTCCCGGCCGACGTCGCCGCCGCCACCTACGCCATCGCCGCCGATCCCGCCGAGGGACTGGCGAAGGACGCCAAGTTCGACATGGAGGGATTCAAGAACCTGCTCAAGCTCCGCACCGAGTGGACCGGCAAGGCGCCGGGCCCGCCGGAGAAATATCTCGATCTCTCCTACTACGAGAAGGCGCTGGCGGGACTCTGAGCGGGGAGCCGCTCACTCGATCACGATCTCGCCGGTCATCCCGGCCCAGTCGTGGTCGGCGCAGATCAGCTTGTAGTTTCCGGGCTGCCGGGCAACGAAGTAGAGATCCTTCTGCTCATGCGGCTGCAGCACGATCTCCTTGCCGTAGCCGCCGAGCACTTCCGGGTTTCCGATCTCGATCGCCTTCAGGAATTCCGGCGCGGTGAACTCGTGCAGCTCGGTGCCGTCGTTCTGCAGGTGCAGGCGGTAGGCGGTGCCCTGCCGGAAGCTCAGATGGTCGGGCACGAAGTGGTACTCCACCATGCGGACGGTGACGAGCTCGGCCTTCGTCCAGTCGGGCGCCGCGACCGCCGGCGGCGCCAGCAGCATCGACGCCAGCACCAGCACGAAAACCCGCGGCAGCCTCACCCGCTCCCTCCCTCTATGGACGCGATCAGGCTAGCATGAGCGGAGAGAAGGGAGGAATCGATGGAGATCTATATCTTCGGACGCTTTCACGCCCGCGAGGGGCAGGAGGCGGCGGTGGCGGCGGCGATGCTCGAGGTGATCGGCCCCACCCGCGAGGAGCCGGGCTGCCTCGAGATCCACGACTTCCGCTCGATAAGGGATGTCAGGCTTTTCTACGTCCACTCCCGCTGGAAGAACGAGGCCGCCTTCGAGGTCCACGCCGGCCTGCCGCACACCCTGCGCTTTCTCGAGCGCGTGGAGCCGCTCATCGATCATCCTCTGGACGTCGCGCGGACGGAGATGATCGCGTGAGCGTGAAGCGGCCTTCCAAGACCGCCCTCTTCGAGGCCGCCACGAGCTGGGATGCCGCGGCGGTGGCCGCCATCCTGAAGGCAGCCCCGGCGCTGGCGGCGGCGAGCGATCCCAAGGGGCGGCGCGCGCTGCATCTCGCCTGCGCCGTCCCGCCGGGCGGCAAGGGGCTCGGCGAAGCCAATGGCATCAAGACCGTGACCGCGCTGCTGAAGGCGGGTGCCGATCTCGAGGCCGCCGTCCCCATGGATGAGGACGAGGGCGACTTCCGCGCGACGCCGCTCTGGTACGCGGTCGCCCGCGGCGAGAACCGGCCGCTGGTGCGCTTCCTCCTGAAGCGCGGCGCGGACGCCAGCACCTCGCTCTGGGCGGTGGTCTGGCGCGACGACGCCGGGCTCATCGGCGAGCTTCTGAAGACCAGGCCGCGCCTCGATCTCGTCGCCCACGGCGAGACGCCGATCTTCTACGCCGCCCGGCTGCAGCGGCTGAAGGCGCTCCGCCTGCTGATCGATGCCGGCGCCGATCCCGCCGTCAAGGACCCCCGCGGCCGGGATACCGTCGACATCGCCCGGGCGCGGCAGCTGCCGAAAGACGTGATCGAGCGGCTGGAGGAATTGGCGCGACGGTAAGCGCGCGCTATTTGCCCCAGGGCATGATCGGCACGGTGCTGATGGCGTTCGCCGGCGAGCCGTTGATGATCTTCGAGCTGACGGCGAGATAGACCAGCGTGTTGTGCTTCCGGTCGATCATCCGGTAGATCCGCGTCGCCTTGAAGAAGATGCTGGTCTTCTCGCTGAAGGCCTCCTCGTTCTCCGGCAGCTTGGAGATGTCGACGGTGATCGGCCCGATCTGCCGGCACGCCACCGAGAAGTTCGAGGGATCCTCGTTGAGGCCGAAGGGCTGGCCCCAGCCGCCCTTGCGCGCCTGGGAGATGTGGCAGACGACGCCCGGCACCTTGGGATCGTCGAAGTCGCTGACGCAGACCTTGTCGTTCGGCGACAGCAGATTGAAGGTCGTGCTGACGCAGCCGACATCGTCGGCCCGCGCCACGCTCGGCAGCGCCAGGAACAGCACCGCCGCCAGAAAAATCCACCGCATCGCCGAACTCCCTCTGCAAAGTACGAACAGCTTGGGAAGATGGGGATGCCGGGGCCAAGGCGCCAGCTTTCGCCGAATCGGGGGCGCCGTCCGACCCAATAGCCCTCTGTCCGGCCGACCTCCAAAGATTGCTCCGAGCCCAGGCGAGTGCGACAGATTCGGTCGCATCCGCAACCGGATAAGGGAGCCCTGCCGCAACTCGGCGGCCCGGCTTGATCGGGGCTTCCGGGCGGGTTATCTCATGGGCCACACCCCTCCCCGCCCGAGGCCGCATATGCAAGCTGCCGTGATCGTCTTTCCCGGATCGAACCGCGAGCAGGACGTGATCGATGCGCTCCGCCGCAGCTCCGGCAAGGAGCCGCACCGGGTCTGGCACGGCGACAGCGAGCTCCCCAAGACCGACCTCATCGTGGTGCCCGGCGGCTTCGCCTATGGCGACTATCTCCGCTGCGGCGCCATGGCGGCGCATTCGCCGATCATGCGCGAGGTGAAGGAGCGCGCCGCCAGGGGCGTTCCCGTGCTCGGGATCTGCAACGGCTTCCAGGTGCTGGTCGAGGCGGGGATGCTGCCGGGCGCGCTGCTGACCAACCGCACCCTCAAGTTCCACTGCTTCGACGTGCATCTCCGCGTCGAGACCAGCCAGAGCCTCTTCACCGCGGGCTACGAGACCGGCCAGGTGATCCGCGTCCCCGTCGCGCACCATGACGGCAACTACTACGCCGACGAGGCGACGCTGCAGCGGCTCGAGGACAAGGGTCTGGTGGCATTCCGCTACTGCCGCGAGGACGGCATGCTGACCGACGAGGCCAACGCCAACGGCTCCGCCCACAACATCGCCGGCATCTTCAACGACACCAAGACGGTGCTGGGCCTGATGCCGCATCCCGAGGACGCCAGCGAGGACCTCCAGGGCTGCACCGACGGCAAGGCGCTCTTCGACGGGATCGTGGAGGCCTTGGCTTGAGCCCACTTCCGCGCTCGCCCCCTCACCCTTCCTCTCCCGCGGGGAGAGGGGCGGCCAGCTTCCCCTCGCCCGAACGGGGGAGAGGGTGGGTAGGGGCGCTCGGCAGCATCGAGCGCCGGATCCAACACTCCCCCGCCATCGTCAAGGAGCACGGCCTCACGCCCGAGGAATACGAGCGGGCCGTCCGCATCATGGGGCGCACGCCGAACCTCACCGAGCTCGGCATCTTCTCGGTGATGTGGAGCGAGCACTGCTCCTACAAATCCTCGAAGAAGTGGCTGCGGCGGTTGCCGACGACGGGCCCGCGCGTCATCTGCGGGCCCGGCGAGAACGCGGGCGTCGTCGACATCGGCGACGGCGAGGCGGCGATCTTCAAGATCGAGAGCCACAACCACCCCTCCTTCATCGAGCCCTATCAGGGTGCCGCGACCGGCGTCGGCGGCATCCTCCGCGACGTCTTCACCATGGGCGCGCGGCCGATCGCCAACCTGAACGCGCTCCGCTTCGGCAGTCCCGATCATCCGAAGACCCGGCATCTGGTGTCGGGCGTCGTCGCGGGGATCGGCGGCTACGGCAATTGCGTCGGCGTGCCGACGGTGGGCGGCGAGTGCAACTTCCACCCCTCCTACAACGGCAACATCCTCGTCAACGCGATGACCGTCGGCATCGCCCGCGCCGACCGCATCTTCTATTCGAAGGCGGCCGGGCCCGGCAATCCCGTGATCTACGTCGGCGCCAAGACCGGCCGCGACGGCATCCACGGCGCCACCATGGCGTCCGCCGAATTCAACGCCGATGCCGAGGAGAAGCGCCCGACCGTGCAGGTAGGCGATCCCTTCACCGAGAAGCTGCTGATCGAAGCCTGCCTGGAGCTGATGGCGGAGGACTGCATCGTCGCGATCCAGGACATGGGCGCCGCGGGACTCACCTCCTCCTCCGTCGAGATGTCCGGCAAGGGCGGGCTCGGCATCGAGCTCGATCTCGACCAGGTGCCGGTGCGCGAAACGCACATGACGCCCTACGAGATCATGCTCTCCGAAAGCCAGGAGCGCATGCTCATGGTGCTGAAGCCCGGCGGCGAGGCGTTGGCGCGGCGCATCTTCGAGAAGTGGGAGCTCGACTTCGCCGTCATCGGCAAGGTGACGGAGACGGGCCGCCTGGTGCTGCGCATGCAGGGCGATGTCGTCGCCGACATGCCCGTGGGACCGCTGGTGACGGAGGCGCCGCTCTACGACCGGCCCTGGACGCCGACGCCGAAGCGGCCGGAGCTCGCGGCGAGCGCGGTGCCGCCGCCCGCCGACCTCATGGGTGCGCTGAAGACATTGCTCGGCACGCCCGACCTCTGCTCGAAGCGCTGGATCTGGCAGCAGTACGACCATCTCGTCATGGGGATGACGGTGCAGCGGCCCGGCGGCGACGCCGCCGTCGTGCGTCTTCACGGCAGCCGAAAGGCGCTCGCCATGGTGGTGGACTGCACGCCGCGCTACTGCGTGGCCGATCCCGAGCGCGGCGGCGCCCAGGCGGTGGCGGAAACCTGGCGCAACCTCACCGCGGTGGGCGCCACGCCCATCGCCATCACCGACAACATGAACTTCGGCAATCCCGAGCGGCCGGAGATCATGGGCCAGTTCGCCGGCGCCGTCGAAGGCATGCGCGCCGCCTGCCTCGCCCTCGACTACCCCGTCGTCTCCGGCAACGTCTCGCTCTACAACGAGACCAACGGCAGCGGCATCTGGCCGACCCCCGTGGTGGGCGGCGTCGGCCTCCTCGAGGACGTCGGCACCTCCATGTCGCTGGCGCTGAAGCGCGCCGGCGAGACCCTGATCCTGATCGGCGAGACCAAGGGACATCTCGGCTGCTCCTATTATCTCCGCGAGATCGAGGGCCGCGACGACGGCGCGCCGCCGCCGGTGGATCTCACGGCCGAGCGCGGGAATGGCGACTTCGTCCGGGCCGAGATAAGGGCTGGCAAGGTTACCGCCTGCCACGACCTCTCCGACGGCGGCCTCCTGGTGGCGGTGGCGGACATGGCAATGGCGGCGGGATCGGCGCCAGCCTCACCTTGCCCACCGGCCTGCCCCCCCATGCGGCGGCCTTCGGCGAGGACCAGGGCCGCTATGTCCTTGCAACCCCTGATCCCGAGGGCGTCCTCGCCCGGGCCAAGGCGGCCGGAATTCCCGCATTAATCATAGGGGTTACCGGCGGCGACGCGTTGACAGTCACCGGCGCCGGTGCCATATCGACAAGCGAGCTCAAGCGGATCCACGAGGCGTGGCTGCCGAACTACATGGCGGCTCCCTAGAGTGGTCCGATCGGAAGCCTGGTCTAGGGCGCAGCGTAATCGGACCACCAGATAGAGTCTAACAGGCGGGGCAGGCACTTGCCGATCGACGCGGGAACCATCGAGCAGCTCATCAAGGAAGGGCTGCCGGACGCCAAGGTGACCATCGAGGACCTGCGCGGCGACGGCGACCACTACGCGGCCCACGTCGTCTCCGCCGCCTTCAAGGGCAAATCCCGCGTGCAGCAGCATCAGATGGTCTATCAGGCACTCCGCGGCCGGATGGGCAACGAGCTGCACGCGCTCGCGCTCCAGACCAGCCTGCCCGACGGCTGACCGCTTCCCCCTTACTTCACCCGAGGTTTCGACCCATGACCGACCCCGTCGTCGCCGACCGCATCAAGCAGGACATCACCGACAATTCCGTCGTCCTCTACATGAAGGGGACGCCGGTCTTCCCGCAATGCGGCTTCTCCGCCGCCGTCGTGCAGATCCTCACCCACATGGGCGTGAAGTTCAAAGGCATCGACGTGCTGGCCGATCCGGCGCTGCGCCAGGGCATCAAGGATTATTCGAGCTGGCCCACCATTCCCCAGCTCTATGTGAAAGGCGAGTTCGTCGGCGGCTGCGACATCATCCGCGAGATGTTCGAGACCGGCGAGCTGCGCGAGCTGCTGTCGACCCGCGGCGTCGATACCCGCGCCGCCTAAAGCGCGCTCAAGCTGGATTGCACAAGGGCCGGGCTCGCAAGGGTTCGGCCCTTTTTTTCGTTTAGTGCAACGGATGCTGGGTTTGAGATTTCTTGGCTGCTCCATCTTTATAGATTTTAAACCAGCCATTCTACAAATTTGCGAGCATGAGGAGTGTTCGGAAACTTGCGACCATTGTCGCCCTAGCGTGGCTGGCAGCCACCGTCCCTGGCCGGGCGGCGATGAGCGGCGACGAGATCAAAATCGCCTATGCCTCAACGAAAGCGGCGCTCGCTCCGATGCTGGACGAACTTGGAGTAAGTGACAATCCGCAGGCACCGCAACTGAAGCAGCGTGAATGGTCGCTCGAGGTTCAATGGATCATCAACGATCTCAACGAGCATCCTGCGGCAACGAGATGGAATCTCAAGTCAGTACTGCAGAGCCTCGATAGCGATTTCAAGTACAGCAGACCGAGCCAAGTCAGGCTCGACGACCAAACCTACCTGCTTGCTCTGGGTGATAGCGTCGTCATCGCAGCCATTCGTCACGACCGATATGAAATCGTCTGGAACCTCCTCGACGAAGTTGCGAGACCCGCTCGCGGAGCGACACGACCGCGTGTTGACGCCGCAAGCGTCGCTTCGAGGTGGACGGCCGAGGAGGCAATGCAGGGCGTTGGGATGACATGGGCCCAAGTGGGAGGACTGCCTGACACCGCGAGCGGCGACCACCGTTTTTTTATCTATGCATTCCAGTGGCAGGCTGCGGGCGCGATAGGTACCTATCAGCTAAGCATTTGGCGATGGCACGACCGTACCGCGACGCTAGAACTAACGGGAATGCATCAGGACAGCCAGGACAACGAGCCACACTTCGATGGGCGGTATCTTCATGCCGGCGTGCGAAGCAACTTCAAGACGCTTTGGGCGTGTGCCTCATGTGCCGGCCGAGAACTGGACTGGAAGATCCTCGTCGAACCCGATGGCGTCAGAGATCTCGGGCGAGCCAGCCTCACTCCAGAACTTGATCTCATTGATACGCTGTTCGATCGAATCTACCGAGGAAGGCGCGCGGGAGATTTGGCGACAGCGGCGGTGCTGACGAAGCTCACGCCGATCGTGGCCGAGCTGGCGAAAGACCGGCGCCATCAGCTCAGTCTTCTCGGAGAACTCGTCGACTGGTCCGCAAAGCGTAGTGGGAACCACGCGACAGGCTGCCTCACCAGCGCTCTCGAGGCGCCGGGAGGTGATAAGTCATTCGCATTCACGCTCACCGAGCGCAAAGGCGAAATGATCGTCTCCAATGTCAAAGATCTCGGCGGTACTCGGTGCGGAAAGTAGCCCCAAACTCGCCGCTCGCGAGCTGATTTGTTTTGTGTGTGTCAGTTCGAACCGACGTAATTCATCACCTGCGCGGCATCGCGGCCGAGGAACGAGCGGCCCGCATCGTCGCGGCTGGTGACCGCGAGAGCGAAGGCCAGGATGCAGATCGTCACCGTCCATACCGCGAGGGCGCGGGCAGCGAGGTCGTCGGAGCGCTGCGTGATGACGTGACCGCTGACGGTGTCATGTAAGGTCATGATGATCCCTCCAGGGGTGATCGGCGATGCCGGCGGCATCTCCGTTCCCGCTCATGAGGAAAACATAGACGCTCTTGCGGCCCGCCGCAGTGATGTCGGTCACATCTCCCGCGCGACGCCGGCCGGGAATATTCGCCTCAATCCCAGGCGCCGATGATCGCCCCCATGACGATCAGCGACAGCAGCAGGAAGCCGTTGTTGATGAGGAAGAGCCGGAGCGGACGGCCCTCGTAGAAGACCGCCGCCAGGGTGGTGGCGGCGATGAATCCGAGCCAGCAGAGGAAGCCCACCTCGCCGCCGAGCACGACGCTGTCGGCGGCGGCATAGTAGATCGCCTGCATCAGCACGAAGGCGGTCAGCAGGGACCCCAGGAAATCCACCGCCATCGCCTTGGGCATCGCCGACTTCATCTGCGCGGGGCTGACGCCCGCCGCCGCCATCCAGGCATTGCCGTAGGCGACCGGCGAATACCAGAGACTACCGATGGCCATCTTGGCGATCGCCGCCACGACGAGCGCCCACAGATTGATCGGGATCGCCTGCATTATTCCCCCTTTTTTGCCGCGCTGCGGCGACCCCAAGGCCCCGCCTGGACGCGCGGATCTCGCCCCACGAGCCGTCATATCCAGCCGCCGGATGCGAGGCATCGAGCAAGCTTCCTCGCGTCGCCGGCCGCGATCATGCTCCGGCCCGCGATCCGCGCACAAGCCGGGGCGCGCGGGTGGCCCGGCGCCGCCTGAAGTTCTTGATGTAGGTCAATGCTGTAACCCTCGTCGACGACCAGTTTGATCGGCATCGCGCCGGCGCGGCGCAGCGATTTCGAGTGCAGCGAGTGATGTCACAAGATCCGGGTGTCGTTCCGCAACCCGTCACGCCGACGGCCGGCCCGGCCGTCGCCGCGGTGAGCGCCGTTCGGGGATCGGTGGTGGATATCGCCGTCGAGACGGGCCGGCTGCCGGCGATCGGCGACACGGTGGAGATCGGATGGGACGCGCCCGGACGTCTCCTCACCGAGGTGCAGAGCCATCTCGGCCCCGGCAGCATCCGCACGGTGGCGCTGCAGCGCACCGCCGGGCTGAAGCGCGGCACGCCGGCGACGCCGCTGGGCGCGCCGCTGCAGGTGTCGGTCGGCGATTGCGTGCTCGGCCGCCTCCTCGACGTCACCGGCGCGCCCATCGACCGCGGCCCCACGCTCCCCGCCGACGCGCCACGCCGGCCGATCCATCGACCCTCGCCGCCGCTGGCGCAGCAGAGTCCGACCCGCGCCGTGTTCGAGACCGGGATCAAGGTGATCGACCTGCTCTCGCCCCTGGTGCGCGGCGGCAAGGCCGGCATGTTCGGCGGCGCCGGCGTCGGCAAGACCGTGCTGGTGATGGAGCTCATCCACACCATGGTGCAGCGCTATTCCGGCACCTCGGTGTTCGCCGGCATCGGCGAGCGCACCCGCGAGGGGCACGAGCTGCTGACGGAGATGCGCAAGTCCGGCGTACTCGACCGCACCACCCTGGTATTCGGACAGATGAACGAGCCGCCGGGCTCGCGCTGGCGGGTTGGCCTCACCGCGCTCACCATCGCCGAGTATTTCCGCGACGCGATGCGCCGCGACGTGCTGCTGCTGATGGACAACGTCTTCCGCTTCGTGCAGGCGGGCAGCGAGATCTCGGGCCTGCTCGGCCGGCTGCCCTCTCGCGTCGGATATCAGCCGACGCTGGCAACCGAGGTGGCCGAGCTCGAAAGCCGCATCGTCTCCACCGCCGGCGCCGCCATCACCGCGATCCAGGCGGTCTATGTGCCGGCGGACGACTTCACCGATCCCGCGGTGGCGGAGATCTTCAGCCATCTCGACAGCTCCATCGTGCTGTCCCGAAGCATGGCGGCGGAAGGTATCTATCCCGCCGTCGACCCGCTGCAATCGACCTCGGTGCTGCTCGACCCCGGCGTGGTCGGCGAGGCGCATTACCGCCTGGCGCAGCAGGTGCGCGCCACCATCGCCCATTACCGCGAGCTGCAGGACATCATCGCGCTGCTCGGCATCGAGGAGCTGAGCGCCGAAGACCGCCGGGCGGTAAACCGCGCGCGGCGGCTGCAGCGCTTCCTCTCGCAGCCCTTCGCGATCACCGAGGTCTTCACCGGCAAACCCGGCCGCGTGGTGCCGCTCGCCGAGACCCTTGACGGCTGCCGCGCGATCCTCGCGGGCGAGACCGATACCTGGAACGAGGGCTCGCTCTACATGGTCGGCAACCTCGCCGAGGCGCGCGCAAGAGAGACCCCTGCCGCCAAAGGCGCGACATGAGGCTGGTGGTGACGACTCCCACCGAGGTGATCGCCGAGATCGACGACGTCACCGCCATGCGCGCCGAGGATGCCAGCGGCCTCTTCGGCATCCTCGAGGGGCATGCGGATCTCCTGACCGTCCTCGCGATCTCCGTCTTGAGCTGGCGCGCCCGCGACGGCCGCGAGCGGCACTGCGCCGTGCGCGGCGGCGTGCTCACCATTACCGGCGGCAAGAGAGTGGCGGTCGCCACCCGCGAGGCCGTCGTGAGCGATGATCTCGACCGGCTCGAGGGCGAGGTGCTCGAGCGCTTCCGCCAGACGCGGGAGATCGAGCAGGTGGCGCGCGCCTCCTCCCAGCGCCTGCACCTCGCCGCTATCCGGCGGATGCTGGCCTATCTCCGCCCCGAGCGCGCCGGCAAGGGCATGGACGCGCCTGGCCCCTACGGCGGCGCGGGCGACGGGGCATGAGGGGCATCGCCATGGCCAGCGAGCATAGAGAACCCGAGAAGCTCGCGGACTCCGTCCGGGAGCGGCGCGCGCGGCGCGAGCTCTGGCAGCGCGAGGGCGAGCGCTCTCTCGGCCAGAACCTCGCCTGGATCGGCGTGCTCGGCTGGCTCGTGGTGGTGCCGACGCTGATCGGCGTGTTTGCCGGGCGCTGGATCGATGCCCGTTGGTCGACCGGCATTTTCTGGACGGTGTCGCTGCTGTTCCTCGGGGTCTGCGTCGGCTGCTATCTCGCCTGGCAAAGGGTGCATCAGGAATGAACACGGGAATGGTGGCTGCTCTCGGCGGCTTTGCAGCGCTGGGAGCGACGATGGGAGTGCTCCATCTCCATCTGCTGCGCCTCAATACGCGGCTCTATCTCGGCGACGGCTCCTGGTGGAAGCCGGTCGCGCTCCATCTCGCGCGGATGGCGGCGGTGATCGCCGGCTTCGCGGCGACCGCACCCGGCGGCGCCGCCGCGGTGCTGGCGACGTTCGGCGGCTTCCTGCTGGCGCGCACCGTGCTGATCCGGCCAATGGGGAAGCTGCATGGCTGAATCGCCGCTGGTCGCTACGGTCGTCTTCCATCTGGGGCCGGTGCCGATCACCCAGCCCGTGGTGACCACCTGGGGCATCATGGCCGCGCTGGTCCTGGTCTCCACCATCACCACCCGGCGGCTCGCGGTGCGGCCGCGCCGCGGCCAGGCGGTGCTGGAGATCATCGTCGGCGCCATCGAGCAGCAGATCGGCGATGCCATGCACGCGCCGGCGCGGCGCTTCCTGCCGCTGCTCGGCACGCTCTTCATCTTTCTCGCCATCGCCAATCTCTGCGGCGTCTTCCCCGGCATCCACCCGCCCACCGCGCACATCGAGACCACCGCTGCGCTGGCGCTCATCGTTTTTCTCTCGACGCAGTATTACGGCGTGCGCAGCCGCGGGCTCGTCGGTTACCTCGGCAGCTTCGCCAGGCCGACGATCCTGATGTTCCCGCTCAACGTGCTGGCGGAGGTCACCCGCACCTTCTCCCTGATGGTGCGGCTCTTCGGCAACGTCATGAGCGGCGAGTTCGTGATCGCCATCGTGCTGTCGCTCGCAGGGCTCTTCCTGCCGGTGCCGCTGATGGCGCTGGAGATCCTCACCGGGCTGGTGCAGGCCTACATCTTCACGGTTCTGGCGGCGGTATTCATCGGCGCGGCCACCGGAAGCACCGATAAAGCATAAGGAGATATCGATGACCATCGAGCTCATCAGCATCCTCGCCGCGGCCATCGCGGTCTCGTTCGGCGCCATCGGCCCGGCGCTCGCCGAGGGCCGCGCGGTGGCCGCCGCCATGGAGGCGATCGCGCGCCAGCCGGAATCCGCCGGCGTGCTGTCGCGCACCCTGTTCGTCGGATTGGCGATGATCGAGACCATGGCGATCTACTGCCTGGTCATCGCCCTCCTGGTGCTGTTCGCCAATCCCTTCGTTCACTGAGACCCATGCACATCGACTGGTGGACCCTGGCGCTGCAGACCGGGAATTTCCTGATCCTGGTCTGGCTGCTGCAGCGCTTTCTCTACAAGCCCGTGGTCGCGGTGATCGCGCGGCGCCAGGCGGAGATCGCAGCACTCATGCAGGACGCCGCCACGGCCAAGACCGGCGCCGAGAAGCTCACCCGGGAGCTGCACGACAAGACGGCCGCGATGGCGGCGGAGCGCGACCGCGTGCTGCAGGCGGCCCAGGCGGACGGCGAGCGCGAGCGCGCGGCGCGGCTGCAGGAAGCGCAACGCGAGGCGGCGGCACTTATCGAGGCGGCGCACCGGCATCTCGACCGCGAGCGCGCCGAGGCCGTGGGCGATCTCCGGGACAAGGCGGCGGCACTCGGCGTCGAGATCGCGCGCCAGCTGCTTGCCGCGGCGGCGGCGGACGGAACCGTGGCGCCATTCCTGGAGCGCGTCTGCGCCAGCATCGGCCGCCTGCCGGCCGCCGAGCGTCAGCGCCTCGCCGCCGAGCTCACCGGCGGGCACCGGCTTCGAGTGGTGACCGCCACGCCGCTGACGGCGCCGGAAACCGCCCGATGCGCTGCGCGGCTGCGCGAGCTGCTGCGGCCGGACCTCGAGATCGAATTCGCCGACGATGTCGCGCTGATCGCCGGGATCGAGCTGCATTTCCCCCACACCATCCTGCGCGACACCTGGCGCGACGCCCTCGCCCAGGCGCGGGAGAAGCTGCACGAAGATGAATCCGCTCAGCGCCGCCCTTGACGCCTGGCTGCCCGAGGCGGTCGGCCGCGTCCGCGGGATCCGGCCGGAGCCGCGCGTCGAGCATGTCGGCCGCGTCGCCCGGATCGGCGACGGCATCGCCACCATCACCGGTTTGCCGGGCGTGCGCGCGGAGGAGCTGCTGAGCTTTTCCGGCGGCGTGCTCGGCATGGCGCTGATGCTGGACGCGGACAGCACGGGCTGCGTGCTGTTCGGCGATAGCGCCGGAATCGGCGCCGGCGACACCGTGCACGGCACCGGCGCCGTGGTCCGCGTTCCCGTCGGCGATGGTCTCCTCGGTCGGGTCGTCGACGCCGTCGGCACACCTCTCGACGACAGGCCGGCGCCCGAGGCGGCGCGCTTCGATCCCGTCGAGCGCGATGCTCCCGCGGTCATCGACCGCGATCTCGTGAGCGAGCCGCTGCTGACCGGGCTCTTGGTGATCGATTCCATGTTCACCATCGGACGCGGCCAGCGCGAGCTCGTCATCGGTGACCGCTCCACCGGCAAGACCGCGATCGCGGTCGACGCCATCATCAACCAGCGCGACAGCGACGTCATCTGCGTCTATGTCGCCATCGGGCAGAAATCCTCAGATACCAGGCAGCTGATCGAGGCGGTGCGCACCCGCGGCGCGCCGGAGCGCTGTCTCTTCGTGGTGGCGGCGGCCGACAGCACGCCCGGCCTGCAATGGCTGGCGCCCTTCGCCGGCATGACCATGGCGGAGTATTTCCGCGATCGCGGCCGCGATGTGCTGATCGTCATCGACGATCTCAGCAAGCACGCGGCGGTCCACCGCGAGATCTCCTTGCTGCTGCGCGAGCCGCCGGGCCGCGAGGCTTATCCCGGCGACATATTCTACCTGCATGCGCGTCTCCTGGAGCGCGCCGCCAAGCTCGGGCACGCCCGCGGCGGCGGCTCGATCACCGCGCTTCCCATCGCGGAAACCCAGGCCGGCAATCTCAGCGCCTATATCCCGACCAACCTGATCTCGATCACCGACGGCCAGATCGTCCTCGACGCCAAGCTGTTCTACGAGGGGCAGAAGCCGGCGGTGGATGTCGGCCGCAGCGTCAGCCGCATTGGCGGCAAGGCGCAGCCGAAATCCCTGCGCGAGGTCGCCGCCAGCCTTCGGCTCGACTATGCGCAGTTCCTGGAGATCGAGGTCTTCACGCGGTTCGGCGCCCTGGTCGACGAGCGCACGCGCAAGGCGATCGAGCACGGCCGGCATATCCGCGCCGCCCTTGAGCAGACGCGCTACGCGCCGTTGCCGCTCGCCATCGAGGTGACGCTGCTGCTGGCGCTCGCCACCGGCACGCTCGACGCGGTGCCGCTGTCGCGGATGGCGGCTCTGAAGGGGCAGCTTCAGCCCTGGCTGGAGGCGCGGCTGCGGCCCGCGATCGACCGCCTGAACACCGGCGCGCCGTTCGCCGACGGCGACCGCGCGGCCCTGCTGCAGGCGGTGGGCGAGCTCGCGGCGAAGCTCGCGGACGGCGCCGCATCCGGAGCCGCCGCGTCATGACCGAGCGGCTTGCCGATCTCGAGGCGCGCATCGCCAGCATCCAGGATCTGCACGAGATCGTCGGCGCCATGCGCGGTCTCGCGGCGATGCGCAGCCAGGAGGCGGCGCGCGGCCTCACCAGCACCCGCGCCTATGCCGACATCGTCGGCGCCGCGCTCGCCCGCGCCACCAGCCTGCTGCCGGACGCACCTACGCCGGAGGCGGCCCGGGATCACCGCCTGCCCCGCGGCATCGTGCTCTTCTTCGCCGAACACAGCTTCGCCGGGGCGTTCAACGATCACGTGATCAACGCCATCGATCCGCACGCGCGCGCTCTGCTTTTCGTGGTCGGCAGCCGCGGCCTGCTCGCCTGCCGGGAGCGCGGCATTGCCGTCGCGTGGTCGATCGCGATGGCGACCCACGTGGGCGTCCTCACCACCACGGCGCGGCAGATCTCGGCGGAGCTCTATCGCCGCTTCAGCGCCGGCGAGCTCGGCGGCGTCGACATCGTCTTCGCGCAGCACCGGGGCGGTGCGCGCTCCACGGTGCTGCGACGGACTTTGCTGCCGGTGGAGCGCCGGCCCATGACGCCCGATGCGGCGCTGCCGCCCCTCGTTAACCTGCCGCCGGCGGCCCTGACGGAGCAGATGCTGGAGGAATACCTCTTCGGCGAGCTCGCTCACGCGGCGATGGAGAGCTTCGCCAGCGAGAACGCCGCACGGCTCGCCACCATGCAATCGGCGCGCCGGAACATCGAGGAGAAGCTCGGCGAGCTCAGGATGAGCGAGCATCGGCTGCGCCAGGAACAGATCACCGCCGAGCTCCTGGATGTCGCGACGGGCGCCGAGGCGCTCGCCGATACTGCCGAGGTCCGTCCGTAGCTCAGCCACCGATCTCGAACGCCGCCATGCTGAGGCTTCCGAGGCGTGAAGCCGTCGTGGATGCGCTTGCCGCGCGCCCCCTGCCCCGACGCGCCCAGCGCCACGAAGAGCGGCAGGAAGTGATCCTCGGTCGGATGCGCCTGGCGCGGCTGCGGCGCGGTCGTCTCCCAGCCGATGAGTGCCGCGCTGTCGCCGGCAGCGAGCGCCTGGGCCAGCCACTCGTCGAAGGCGCGCGCCCAGGCCGGCGTCGTGCCGCCCTGCCAGTCGACCGCGCGAAGATTGTGGACGGCGCCGCCGCTCGCCAGCACCAGCACGCCCTCGGCGCGGAGCGGCGCCAGCGCCTGCCCCATCCGATAATGCCAGGCGGCGTCGCGGCGCGGCTGGATCGCGAGCTGCGTCACCGGCACGTCGGCGCCTGCGATAGATCGAGCGCAGCGGGACCCAGGCGCCGTGATCGAGGCCGCGCTCGGGATCGAGAGCGGTATCGATGCCGGCCGCGGCCAGAAGCGCCGGCCGTCCGCGCGGCGAGCTCCGGCGCGCCCGGAGCGGGATAGCGGATCTCGTAGAGGGGCGCTGGAAAGCCGTAGAAGTCGTGGATGGTCTCGGGCCGGGCCGCGAGACTCACCGCCGGCGCCGTGGTCATCCAATGGGCGGAGACGCAGAGCACCGACTCGCGGCCGCGGCAGCGTCCGGCCGAGCTCCTCCCAGAAGACGCCGGTGGCGCCGGGATCGAGCGCCAGGGTCGGCGAGCCGTGGGAGACGAAATATGTAGGCAGCGGCGCGCTCATGGCTTCGCCTCCGATCGCACGCGCAGGCGCTTCGGCGGCACCACCAGCACGCGGTCGACGCGGCGGCCGTCCATGTCCACGACCTCGAAACGGAAGCCTTCGATCACGGTGTGATCGGCGACCGAGGGAATACGGTTCATCTGCGCCATCAGGAAGCCGCCGAGGGTGTGGAAGTCGCCGGTCTCCTCGCCGGGGAGCGCCGCGAGGCCGGTCAGGTCCTTCACCTGGTCGATCGGCACCATGCCGTCGACCAGCCAGGAGCCGTCCTCGCGCTTCACGACAGGCGCGTCGGTGGCGACGCCGGGCTGGGTGATGTCGCCCACCAGCGATTGCAGGATGTCGTGCAAGGTGACGAGGCCCTCGAAGGCGCCGTACTCGTCAACGACCAGCGCCATCGGCTCGCCGGATTTCTTGAAGATCTCGAGCGCGCGGAGCGCCGTCACCGTGTTCGGGAATGTAAAGCGGCCGCCGCATCACCGCGCGGAGATCGAAGGGCTTCCCGGAGAGCACCTGGGCCAGCAGGTCCTTACCCTGCACCACGCCGATCACCTGCTCCGGGCTGCCGTCGCCGACCGGGAAGCGCGAATAGGCGCTGACGTCGTAATCTTGCTGCGCTGCTCCTCGACGCCGGCGGCGAGATCGAGCCATTCCACCTGGGTGCGCGGCGTCATCACCGCGCCCATGCGGCGATCGCCGAGACGGAACGCCATCTGCACGATCGAGGTCTCGACCGCGTGGAAGCGCCCGGCGGCGGTGCCCTCGCGCAGCATCACCGTGATCTCCTCCTCGGTGACGCCCTCGGGATCCGGCTTCACCGGAAGGAGGCGCAGCACCAGATTGGTGGAGGCGCTGAGGAACCATTCCAGCGGCGCGGCGATGCGCGCGAAGGCGCCGAGGGAGCGGGCGAAGCCGGCGGCGATCGCCTCGGGCCGCGCCAGCGCGATCCGCTTCGGCACCAGCTCGCCGACGACCAGCGAGACATAGGAGATGCCGGCCACCACGACGGCGATGCTGATCACATGGGCGTATTCGCCGACGAAGCCCGGCACCTGCTCGAGCTCGGTGGCGAGGCGATCACCCAGCGTGACGCCGCCGACGGCGCTCGCCAGCACGCTGATGACGGTGATGCCGATCTGCACCGTCGAGAGGAAGCGGCCGGGCTCGCGGGAGAGCTCGAGCGCGGCGCGGGCGCCGCTCTTTCCGCTGTCGGCGGCGTGCTGCAGCCGCGCGCGGCGCGAGGCCAGCATCGCCGCCTCCGCCATGGCGAAGAGCCCGTTCAAGAGGATGAGCAGGAACACGATGCCGAGCTGAAGGGATAGCATGGGTCTCCCAGAGGCCGAATCCGTCGGTTGGCCCTATCATATTGCAGAGTGGAGGGAATGCCCAATCGGGCGGAGTTGCGGCGGCGAGCGCGCCTCAGGCTGAGCCGGTGGCGACGCCCCTGGTATTCATGGCGCTGCGGTCGGCGGCGACGCGGTCGATCTCCGCCTGGGCGCGCGGATGCTTCTGCAGGAAGCGCTGGAAATCCCGCTTGGTCAGCACCAGAAGCTGGCAGTAGGTCAGCGCCACCACGTCGGCGCCGCGCGGCTGCCCGGTGAGCAGCGCCATCTCGCCGAAGAAATCGCCGCGGCCGAGGCGCACGTTGTTGTTGGGCAGCACCACCTCCACCGCCCCCGACGAGATGAAGAAGGCGCTGTCGCCGCGCTCGTGCTTGCGGATGATGACCTCCTCGGGGAGCGCCAGGCGCGGCCGGAACCGGCGCGACAGCGAATGCAGCTCGACATCGCTGAAGCTCTGGAAGAGATCGAGGCGCCGCAGCAGCCCCTCGCTGTGCAGGCCCAGATCGAGCGGCGGGCGCGCCTTGGCGACGGCGCTCCTCGTCCTTGAGCTCGCGCATGAGATCGTCGAAGAGCTCGCGGCCGATCAGTCCCTCCTCGAAGAGATCGCGGTACTCCGCCTCCTCGCGCCGCAGCGCCGATTGCAGGAGGAAGCGGCGCTCCAGCGCCTCGGCATGCTCGGGATATTGCAGCCGGAGAGTATCGAGGCCGCGGGTGGTCTCCTCGCTCCGCACCGCCAGCACCTTCTCCAGCACATCGGCGGCGCGTGCCCCCGCCAGGGGACGCAGACGGCGCTGGGCGAAGCGCGTCAGCGCCTCCAGCACGAGATGGCGCACCAGCATCTGCTCGAAGCGCGTCGACAGCTCGTGCGCCAGCAGCCGGTCGACGCCGAGGCGCCGGTGCAGGAAGTGCGCGATGCGGAACGGCCAGCGATAGGCCAGCAGGTGATGCGCGGCGCGCTCGTAGCCGGCGCTGCCGCCCGCCTTGGCGGCGTCGAGCAGGTTCCCGGTCTCGCGCAGCAGGCGCTCGATCACCGGCGGCGCCACCGTGCGCTGGCCGAGATGGGTGAGGATGAGCTGCCGCTCGCGGTTGGTGAGGGCGATGAGGCCGATGGTGATGCGGTCGCTGTCGGAGATCGCCTCCTCGAGATTGGCCTCGGCGGAGACCTCGGCGATGCGGGCGTCGAAGGGGCGCGTCACCGAGAGGGCGACCTGCGGGCTGATGCCGTATTGATCCGCGGTGACGCGGACGGCGTCGCGGACGTCGGCCAGCGACACCGCCAGCACCTTGCTGCGGATCGCCTGGTTGAGCGGCGACAGCCGGTCGAGCTTCAGGAGCCGGATCAGCGGCCGGAGCGTCAGGCCGTTGACGAGGAGCGTGAACAGCACGAAGCCGGTGGCGAGCACCGCGACCAGCTTCTTGGTGGGATCGTCGAGCTGGGGATGCTCGGTGACGCCGAGCGCCAGCGCCAATGTCACCGCGCCGCGGAGCCCGCCCCAGGTGATCACGATCTTATAGGCGTTGTTGACCCGGTCGCTGAGGCGCAGCCCGCTCAGCACCGGCAGCAGGACAAAGAGCACCAGCGCCCGCGCCGCGAAGGCCGCCACCACCAGGATCGCCAGCAGCAGGGCATCGTGGAGATCGACATCGCCCAGGAGCTTCGGCACCAGGATCGACGCCAGCACGAAGATGAGGGAGCCCGCGAGGAAGCCGATCTGCTCCCAGACATTCTCCAGATAGGCCCAGTTCTCCGGCGCGAGGCGCGCCCGGCCGCTGACGCCGACGGCGAGGCCGGCAGACCACCACCGCCACCACGCCGGAAACGTCGAAGACCTCGTCGCCGAGGACGTAGACGATGTAGGGAAGCGCCAGGGTGAGCGTCATCTCGGCGGTGCGGCTGCCGCCCAGCAGCGGCGCCGCCAGGGCGAAGATCCGCGCCGCCGCCAGGCCCAGCACCACGCCGCCGAGGAAGGTCACGGCGAAGCGCACGGCGGCCTCGGCGAGGCTCGGATGGTGGCCGCCCACCAGCATCTCCAGCAGAATGGTGAAGAGCACGATCGCGGCGGCGTCGTTGAGGAGGCTCTCGCCCTCGACGAGCCGGGTCAAGCGCGCCGGCGTGCCGAGCTCGCGGAAGATCGCGACGACGGCCGCCGGATCCGTGGTGGCGACGATGGCGCCCAGCAGCAGCGCCACCAGCAGCGGCACCCCCGCCGCCAGCGCGAGGCTGAGGCCGATGGCGGCGGCCGCCACCACCACCGCCACCACCGCCAGCAGCAGGATCGGCGCCGCGTCCGCCGCCATCTCGCGGACGTCGATGGTGAGCGCGGTCTGGAACAGCAGGATCGGCAGGAAGACCACGAGGAACGTGGCCGAGGAGACCGGCAGCTCGACGAGCGGCTTGACGATGTCGTCGAAGGCGTTGGTGAGCGGGGTCTCCAGCAGGAAGGTGGAGAGGGCGCCGATCGCCACTCCCACCAGGGCCAGCAGCACCGAGTGGGGGAGATGCAGCCGCTCGCTCAACGGTTGGATAAAGCTGATGGGAATCAGCAGGCAGGTGATGGTCAGCGCGATGACCGCGACGTCCTGCAAGCGCCACCCCTCCGGTTCTGGAAGCTCCGACGGTCAGATATATAGGAACCGGCTCAGGATGGGGACAGCCGGCTTGGCGTCCTATGAAGAAGATCTCATCCCCAGCCGAGGGGGCCCCGCCGCAAACGAAATGGCCGCCCCCGGGGGAGCGGCCATGCTCAACGCCGGGTTTCTGCCAGGCTCAGCGCGAGTAGAACTCGACCACCAGGTTGGGCTCCATCGGCACGGGATAGGGCACGTCGGCGAACTTCGGCGCGCGTATGAAGCGGCCCTTCATCTTGTCGTGGTCGACCTCGATATAGTCGGGCACGTCGCGCTCGCCGGACTTCACGGCTTCCAGCACCAGCGCCATCGCCTTCGTCTTCTCCTTGAGCTCGATCTTGTCGTCGTCCCTCACCTGGTAGGAGGGGATGTTGACGCGCTTGCCGTTGACGCGGACATGGCCGTGGTTCACCAACTGGCGCGCGGAGAACACCGTGGGAGCGAACTTCATGCGGTAGATGACGGCGTCGAGGCGGCGCTCCAGGAGCTCGATCAGGTTCTCGCCGGTATCGCCCTTGCGGCGCGCGGCTTCCTCATAGAAGCGGCGGAACTGGCGCTCGCCGATATTGCCGTAATAGCCCTTGAGCTTCTGCTTCGCCATCAGCTGCATGCCGTAATCGGAGGGCTTCTTGCGGCGCTGGCCGTGCTGGCCGGGACCGTAGTCCCGATTGCGATTGAGCGGGCTCTTCGGCCGGCCCCAGAGATTGACGCCGAGGCGCCGGTTGATCTTGTACTTCGAGGACTCGCGCTTGCTCATGTCTCGCTATGATCCCGTCTGAGGATTGTTGTTGTCCCGATAGTCCCCCGGCAAAGCCGGCGGCGGGGTGTCTCCACCCGCATTCTCGGGAATAAGGCGCCGGACTATAGCGGGGAGCGCTCGAAAGTCAAACCCGGCGAAATCTGCCGCCCGCTCCCTACTCTAGGGCCAGGACGTTGATTCAGCAGGGAAAATACGCCTACTCCGCCGGTTTCTTCTTGCCCGGCCGATTGCGCGGGCCGGCGAAGGCGGTGACCACGCCGTGGAGGGTGCGGAGCTCCTGCTCCGTGCATTGCGGCGCGCTGGAAGAGGGTGCGGAGGTTGCGCACCATGCTCGGGCGCTTCTCGCGCTCGCGCAGGAAGCCGCTGACGATCAGCTCCTCCTCCAGCTGATCGAAGAAGCGCTCGAGCTCCGCCTTGGTCGCGGGCCGGCTCTGGCCGACGTGGAGCTGCTCGGCGGGCGTCGCGTCGCCCGCCTGGAACCATTCATAGCCGACCAGCAGCACCGCCTGCGCCAGGTTGAGGGAGGAGAAGGCCGGGTTGAGCGGCACGGTGATCACCGTCTCGGCGAGCGACGTCTGTCGCTGATGAGGCCGGTGCGCTCGCGGCCCGAACAGGATGCCGCAGGTCTCGCCCGCCGCCACGATGGCTTGCGCATCTCCGCGGCGGCGGCGCGCGGCGTCAGCACGCGCTTCACCATGTCGCGATCGCGCGCGGTCGTGGCATAGACGTGGCGGAGGTCGGCGATGGCGTCCGCGATGCTGTCGAAGAGCTCGCGCGCCGTTCGACCACCACATCGGCGCCGCTCGCGGCGGTGATCGCCTTTTCGCTGGGCCAGCCGTCCCGCGGCCTCACCAGCCGCAGATCGGTCGAGGCCGCAATTCAGCATGGCGCGCGCGGCGGTCGCCGATGTTCTCGCCGAGCTGCGGCTCGACCAGGATGACGGCCGGGCCCTCCGCGATCCGAAGCCTGCCGGCGATCGGTGCCGGCCATCGACGCTGCCGCTACGCCTCGCGCGCCGGCGCGCCACAGCTTGCAGGTGAGGCGTCGTGGAGCGCGTTGAAGGAGGCGTCGATGACGTTGGTGGAGACGCCGACGGTGGACCAGCGTCTCGCCGGTGCCGTCGGCTGCTCTCGATCATCACCCGCGTCACCGCCTTGGTGCCGTCGCTGGGGCGTCAGGATGCGCACCTTGTAGTCGACCAGGCGCATGTCCTCGAGCTCGGGATAGACCGGGATCAGCGCCTTGCGCAGCGCGGTGTCGAGCGCGTTCACCGGGCCGTTGCCCTCGGCCACCGTCATCAGCGCGCTCGCCGCCGACCTCCACCTTGATGGTGGCCTCGGACAGCGTGACCAGCTCGCCGCGCGCGTTCCAGCGCCGCTCGTCCATGACGCGGAAGCTCTGCAGCCGGAAATATTCCGGCACGCTGTCCAGCGCGCGCCGCGCCAGCAGCTCGAAGCTCGCCTCGGCGCCGTCATAGGCATAGCCGTCGAATTCGCGCTCCTTCACCTGCTCCAGCAGCGTCGCCGAGCTTGGGATCGCTCGGCATCGACGTCGATGCCGATCTCGCGGAGGCGCGCCAGGATGTTGGAGCGGCCGGCCTGGTCGGAGACCACGATGTGGCGGCGGTTGCCGACTGGCGCGGGATCGATGTGCTCGTAGGTGCGCGGGTCCTTCTCCACCGCCGAGACATGCAGCCCGCCCTTATGGGCGAAAGCGGACTCGCCGACATAGGCGGCGTGCGCGGTTGGGCGCGCGGTTCAGGCGCTCGTCCAGCAGGCGCGAGACCTGGGTGAGCTGCGTGAGCGCCGGCGCGCCGACGCCGGTCTCGAAGCCCATCTTCAGCATCAGGTCGGGATCAGCGAGACGAGATTGGCGTTGCCGCAGCGCTCGCCCAGCCCGTTGAGCGTGCCCTGCACCTGGCGCGCGCCGGCGCGGACCGCGGCCAGCGAGTTGGCGACGGCGTTCTCGGTGTCGTTGTGGCATGGATGCCGAGCCGGCTCGCCGGGAATCGACCTTCGCTGACCTCGCCGACGATGCGCTCGACCTCGTGGGGCAAGGTGCCGCCATTGGTGTCGCAGAGCACGAGCCAGCGCGCGCCCGCCGCGTCGCGCCGCCTTCAGGCAGTCCAGCGCATAGGCGGGATTGGCCTTGTAGCCGTCGAAGAAATGCTCGGCGTCGAACATCGCCTCGCGGCCGCGGTCCACGGCCATGCGCGATCGACTCTCCGCGATCATCTCGATGTTTTCCGGCAGCTCGACGCCGAGCGCCACATTCGACATGGAAGTCCCAGGTCTTGCCGACGAGGCATGGCGACCTGGCGCCGTGCTGCGCGAGCATCGCGGCGAGGCCGGGATCGTTGGCGGCGCTGCGGCCGGAGCGCCGGGTCATGCCGAAGGCGACGAGCTGCGCGCTGCTTCAGCGCCGGCGGCTCGGCGAAGAAGGCGTCGTCGGTCGGGTTGGCGCCCGGCCAGCCGCCCTCGATGTAGTCGATGCCGAGCCGGTCCAGCGCCTGCGCGATGGCGCCGCCTTGTCCGCGCACGCCGAAATCGACGCCCTGGGTCTGCGCGCCGTCGCGCAGCGTGGTGTCGAAGAGATAGATGCGCTTGGTCATCGCGGACCATGCGGCTCCACTTGCCCACGCACGCGTCTAGGGGGGTGATGCGGACTCGGAAGGTTGGCACGATCGCCGCATCAACTCCGCCCGCCGCCAAGCGTCGTGCCGTCGGGCCGTCCTCCAGCAGGATGCCCTTGGCGCGAGCTCGGTGCGGATGCGGTCGGCCTCGGCGAAGTCCTTCGCCTTGCGCGCCGCGATGCGCTCGGCGATCAGGCCTCGATCTCCGCATCGGCCGAGACCTGCCGCGCCCGTCGCCTCGCCGTGCAGCCAATCGGCTCGGGATCGCTGCTGCAGCAGGCCCAGCACGCGCGCCGCCGGCCAGCAAGTCGCGCCCTTGAGCCGCGCCTTCTCCGCGCGGTCCTCGGCCTTGTTGAGCTCGGCTCAGGCAGTCTCGTGCAGCTGCGCGAGCGCCAGCGGCGTGTTGAGATCGTCCTCCAGCGCCGCGCAGCGACGGAGTGCGGCGATGTCGTCTGCGGCGACTGCGGGCTATGCCTCGCCACCGCGCGCGCAGCGCCGAGATAGAAGCGGTCGAGCGGCCTGCTTCGCCTGGCGCAGGCCGCTCGGCGGTCAAGTCCAGCGGCTGGCGGTAGTGCGCCGTCAGCATGGCATAGCGCGACGGCCTCGCCGCGGCGCCTCGGCCAGCACGTCGCGGATGGTGAGGAAGTTGCCGAGCGACTTCGACATCTTCTCGCCGTTCGACGTTGACGAAGCCGTTGTGCATCCAGTAGCGCGCGAAGCGGCGTGCCGCCATGGGCGCACTCGCTCTGGGCGATCTCGTTCTCGTGGTGCGGGAAGATCAGGTCGATGCCGCCGCCGTGGATGTCGAAGGTCTCGCCGAGATAGGCCTCCGCCATCGCCGAGCATTCGATGTGCCAGCCCGGCCGGCCGCGGCCCCAGGGGCTGTCCCAGCCCGGCAGATCCGGCGTCGACGGCTTCCACAGCACGAAATCGGCCGGGATCGCGCTTGTAGGGCGCCACCTCGACCCGGGCGCCGGCGATCATCTCGTCGAGGGTGCGGCGCGAGAGCTTGCCGTAGTCCGGCATGCTGCGGACACGCGAACAGCACATGGCCCTCGGCCGCATAGGCATGGCCGCCGCTCGATCAGCTCGTCGATCATGCGCGATCATCTCGGCGATGTGCTCGGTGGCGCGCGGCTCGTCGGTCGGGCGGCAGCGCGCCCAGCGCCGCCATGTCCTCGTGGATAGGCCTGCGGCCGTGCGCTCGGTCAGCATCGCGCGATCGTCTCGCCGTTGCTCGTTGGCGGCGGCGTTGATCTTGTCGTCGACGTCGGTGATGTTGCGGACATAGGTGACATGGCCCTCGCCGTAGAGCTGGCGCAGCAGGCGGAACAGCACGTCGAACACGACGACCGGCCGCGCATTGCCGATATGGGCGAAGTCGTAGACCGTGGGACCGCAGACATACATGCGCACATCGCGCGGGATCGAGCGGCTCGAACGCCTCCTTGCGGCGGGTCAGCGTGTTGTAGAGCGTGAGCGGCACGGCTGGCGAAATCCCGAAAATTGTCGCGAAACAGGCCCTTTCAGGCCCTGGAGCGGTCCGAGGCGTATCAGATTCCGCGACTCCGGTCCACGGAAGCGGCGGCCGGGAGCGCGGACCGGGCCGGAGATCAATCCTCCTCGCCTTCGAACGCCTCCCGCGCCTCCCGCACCAGGAACGGCACAAAGACCAGGGCGCTGACACCGTCCACCCACCATGCTCCGAGAAGCCTTTGAGCGATGAGACCGACCACCACCACGGCGGAGAGATAGCCGCAGGCGATGGATTCCGCGGCGTCGGCACGGAGCGCGCGGCTGCCAAGCTGCTCGGCAAGCGCCCGCTTGCCGCGGGCGAGCCCATACATGATGGGAATGGCGGCGATCGCCAGGACGAGGCCCGGCAATGCGAATTCCTGCCCCTCGCCCCGCCACAGGCTCCAGAGGGCGCTTCCGAGGACGTAGAGCGTCAGCGCCACCAGAAGCACGCCGCCGATCGTGGCGGCGCGGCGCTCGACCTCTTCGGAGAAGGCCTGCCCCTGCTCGAGCTCGACGCGCAGGCGCCACAACAGGACGAAGGCCGACAGGAGCTCGATCAGACTGTCGGCGCCGAAGGCGATGAGCGTGACGCTGTGGGCGAAGGTGCCGATCCCCAGCGCGATCGCCGCCTCGATCGTCATCCAGACGGCGGTAAGCCTCTCGAGCCACAATGCCCGACGGACCAGCGCGACCCGCCCAGCGCCATGCACCCTTCCGGTTTCCCCCGCCCCCATTGCGTTACTGCGTTATCAAGCCGGAAGGAGTCCTGGAAGCGCTGGGCGTCCGGGTTCGTCTCGAAGCCCTGCGGCCCACCGCAGATCACCTGGTAGATGCGGTCGCGGACCACGTAGAGGCGATAGATCTGGGTGCTGCCGTGCTCGTCATCGATGATGAGCTCGCGGGCGGAATTGAGCCCGAACTCGAAGGGCCGGTCGACGCGCACCTTGACCTTCTGCCCGGCGGTGAGCGCCTCCTTGGACTTGTCGAGGATCAGCTTCGGATCCTTGCCGACGAAGGTGCCGGGCGCGTATTGCGTGTAGATCACCATGAAGGCGGTATCGCCGTTGTCGACGAGGAACTGGTGATAGATGGCGCCGCTGCCGAAATCCTTCTGGGTCTGCTCCGGCTTGCCCGGGAACAAGGCGCTGAAGCCGTCCAGCGTCGACTGGTAGGGCTGCCAGGCGATCTCCGCGAGCGCCGCCGGCGCGAGGTAGAATGTGGCGAGCAGCACCAGGAGAACACGAAACCGCGCCATGCGTCGGAGCCCTATGCTCAGGCGGTCTCGCCGCGCAGACGCCGGAGCGCGCGATCGCGACCGATCAGGGGCAACAGCGCCTGCAGCTCCGGTCCATGATCGCGCGCCGTGAGCGCCAGGCGAAGCGGCTGGTAGAGCGCCCTGCCCTTGCGGCCGCTGGCGGCGGCAATCTTTCCGGTCCAGGTCTTCCATGTCGTGCCGTCGAATTGCTCCTGGGGCAGCAGGTCGGCGGCCTCGGCGAGAAATGCGGCTTCCTCCGGCGCGATCACGGGCGCGATCTCGCCGGTGCAGACCTGCCACCAGTAGCCGGCGTCGGCGATGCGGGCGAGATTCGGCCGCACCGCCGCCCAGAACTCCGCCGTGGCGCCGGCGGGCAAGCCGCTCCCCACCGTCTCGAAGGGCGTCTGGTGCAGGAGCTTGGCGTTGAGGCCGTCGAGCTCGGCGGGATCGAGATGGGGCTGGGCGCGGCCGAACTTGGCGAAATCGAACTCGGCGACCAAGGCTCGGCGAGATCGAGGCGCGGCTCGACCGCGTCCGAGGTGCCGAGCTTCGCCAGCAGGCTGTTGATCGCCATCGCCTCGATGCCGGCCTCGCGCAGCGAGGCGAGGCTCAGACTGTCCATGCGCTTCGAGAGCGCCTCGCCGCCCTTGCCCGTGATCAGCGAGAGATGCGCGAAGGCCGGCACCGCGTGACCCAGACGCCTCGAAGATCTGGATCTGGTAGGCGGTGTTGGTGACGTGGTCCTCGCCGCGGATCACATGGGTGACGCCGAGCTCGACGTCGTCCACCACCGAGCTGAAGGTGTAGAGCGGCAGGCCGTCGGCGCGGATCAGCACGGGATCGCTCAGATGCTCGCCGTGAAACTCCGTGGCCCCGCGCACCAGATCGGTCCAGGCGACCGGGCGGTGCTCGAGCTTGAAGCGCCAGTGCGGCACCTCATGGGCGAGGAGCCGCCGCTGCGACCTCCTCCGGCGAGAGATCGAGAGCGGCGCGGTCGTAGATCCAGGGCTTGCCGCGCTGCTGCGCCAGCTTGCGCTTGAGGTCGAGCTCCTCCTGGCTCTCGAAGCAGGGATAGATCCGGCCGGCAGCGCGCAGCCGCTCGGCCGCGATGGCGTAGCGCTCGATGCGGTCGGACTGGCGCTCGAACTCGTCCCAGTCGAGGCCGAGCCAGCGCAGATCCGTCTCGATCGCCTCGGCGAACTCCGCGCGCGAGCGCTCGCGGTCGGTGTCGTCGAGGCGCAGCAGGAACCGCCCGCCGGTCTTGCGCGCGAAGAGCCAGTTGACCAGCGCCGTCCGGGCGTTGCCGAGATGGAGCCGCCCGGTCGGGCTCGGCGCGAAGCGGACCTTGGTCACGACAAGCGGGCGCTCACGACGGCACCGGCGTCTTGACGGCGGCGGGCGCCGGCGGCGCCGACTGGAACCGGTTCGTGATCGGGTAGCGGCGGTCGCGGCCGAAGGCGCGCCGCGTGATCTTGACGCCGGGCGGCGCCTGGCGGCGCTTGTATTCCGCGCGATCCAGCATGGTCCAGACCCGGCGCACCGTCGCCTCGTCATGGCCGCGCGCCACGATCTCCTCCACCGTCACCTCGTTCTCCACCAGGCACTCCAGGATCGCGTCGAGCACCTCGTAGGGCGGCAGGCGAATCCTGGTCGGTCTGGTTGGGCTTGAGCTCGGCCGAAGGCGGCTTGGTGATGACGCGCTCGGGCATCACGCGGCCGGCCGGGCCCAGATGTCCCTCGGACCGCGCCTGGTTGCGCCAGTGCGAGAGCGCGAAGACCGTCATCTTGTAGACGTCCTTCAGCACGGAATAGCCGCCGCACATGTCGCCGTAGAGCGTGGCATAGCCCACGGACATCTCCGACTTGTTGCCGGTGGAGAGCACCATCCAGCCGAACTTGTTGGAGAGCGCCCATGAGGGTCATGCCGCGCAGGCGCGACTGGATGTTCTCCTCGGTGATGTCGGCCGCGCGGCCGGCGAAGGCGTCCTTGAACATGGCGTTGAAGGCCTGCATCCCCGGCTCGATGCTGATGGTGCGGTAGTCGATGCCGAGGAACTTCGCCACCGCCTCGGCATCCTCCAGGCTCTCGCGGGAGGTATAGGGCGAGGGCATCATCACGCAATGCACCTTGTCGGCGCCCAGCGCGTCGACGGCAACCGCGGCGGTGAGCGCGGAATCGATGCCGCCCGAAAGCCCCAGCACGACGCCGGGAAAGCGGTTCTTCTGCACGTAGTCCCGGAGCCCCAGCACCATCGCGCCGTAGATCGCCTCGAGCCCGTCGCTCGGCGGCACCATCACGCCGGGCTCGATGCTCCAGCGTCCGTCCGGCTGCCGGCGCCAGTCCGTCAGCACGACGGTCTCGCGCCAGTCCGGCGCCTGCACCTTGAGGTGGCAATCGGCGTCGAGGGCGAAGGACGCGCCGTCGAACACCAGCTCGTCCTGGCCGCAGACCTGGTTCACGTAGAGGAGCGGCAGCCCGCTCTCCTTGATGCGGGCGACGGCGTAGGAGAGCCGCTGGTCGCGCTTGTCGCTCTCGAAGGGCGAGCCGTTGATGACGATGAGGAGCTCGGCGCCGGATTCCTGCAGCGTCTCGGTCGACGTCGGGGAACCACATGTCCTCGCAGACCATGACGCCGAGCCGCACGCCGCGGAACGGGATCGGCCCCGGCGCCGGGCCGGCGGCGAAGACGCGCTTCTCGTCGAAGACGCCGTAGTTCGGCAGCTCGTGCTTGAGGCGCACGCTCGCGACCCGCCCGCCCTCCAGCAGCAGCGCCGCGTTATAGACCTTGCCGTGCTCGCGCCAGGGACAGCCGATGATGAAGCCGGGGCCGCCGCGGGTGGCCTCCGCGAGCTCCTGCGCCGCCGCCTCGCAGGCGGCGACGAAGGCGGGCTTCAGGATCAGGTCCTCGGGCGGATAGCCCGCCAGGCAGAGCTCGGTCGCCACCACGAGATCGGCGCCCTGCCGCGCCGCCTCGGCGTGAGCGTCCCGCAGCTTCTGCGCATTCCGCGCGATATCCCCCACGGTGGGATTGATCTGGGCGATGGCGATCTGCAGGCGGTCGGTCATGGGCATTTCCTAGGCTCGGGTCCGATTGGGCTGATCTGAGATATGCTCAATTTGATTATATATATCACGAAACCCCGGAATTTGCACGGGGTTCCCGGCGCGGCTCCGGGGCTGCCAGGCTGCGGCGCCGGGGCCGGCGGCATTCATCTAATAGCAGAAAACGACTTTTCACGAGACGCCGGCGCCGGGCGGGAACGGATCGGCTCCGTCGTCCCTTCCCTGCAATCTTTGCGCGATAAGACCATTCAAATATACAATACGGTCCCACTGGCCATCGTGAGGGGATCGATGGAAGGACTGCCGGGCGAACCCACTGCGCTGTTTCTGCTCCTGTTCCTGCTGCCGGGTTTTCTCGGCCTGCAGGTTTACGATTACCTTACCGTCGGCGCCAAGCGCGACGGGCTGCAGAAAATCGTGACGGCGCTGTGCCTGACCTTGCTGAGCAATCTGGCGGTGCGCGCGCTGGTCGGCATCGAGCTGATCCAGTTGCCCAAGATTACAAAGGAGACCCCGGTCTCGGAGGTGCTGGGCGAATTCCTCGGCCTCAACCTCCTTTACCTCTCGTGGCCAGCATCGTCTTTGCCGCGGTCTTCGCCGTCCTCAATAACCACGGCATCCTCTACCGCGTCGCCCGGTTTGCCCGCCTGACGCGCCGGACCGGACGCGACAACGTGTGGCAGGATCTCTTCAACTCGGTCACCCCGGAGATCCTGGCTCCGGGTCTATCTCAAGGACGGGCGGCGCCTTGTAGGATGGCGGCGCCTTGCGTCGGACGACGCGAGCCTGCGGGAACTCTACCTTGCCGATGTCGTGTGGTGGATGCCGAATGAGCGCGCTCCCGGCGGCTTCGCCGAGGAGCCTAGCGATGCCAGCGGCGTCTATCTCGGCAATTTCGACGAGATCATCGTGATCGAGGTGTTCGACGACGCAGAGATCTGACCTGAAAAGCAGGGAGCAGCAGCATGGTCACGAAAACACCGAGCGGGATCGTCACTCCGCCCTCCTCGAAGCCTTCCGGCAAGGTCCTGGACCCCAGCTTCATCAGACCGGCCGGCGGTCACACGCCCCTTGGCGAGGTTGGCGAAAAGCCAGCCCACGCCCGCCCGCCGGGGCCCGGCCACGGCAATCCGCCCAAATCCGAACCGCCGCCGAAGAAATAGCGGCCCGCGAGCAATCTCGAGCCGCGGTCTGGATCGTCGCCGGACATTCTCCCGCGTCCCGGCGATGCGCCCGGGTGGAAAGATCAGGCGCGCGGTGGTGCCGGCGCCAAGCGCGCTCTCAATGCGGAGCGTTGCCCCGTGCAGCTCCGCCAGCGACTTCACCAGGGGCAGGCCGAGGCCGGTCCCGTCGTGCTTGCGGGTGAGCTCGTTGGCGACCTGGCCGAACGGCGTGAGCGCGATCGCGAGATGCTCCGGCGACATGCCGATGCCGGTATCGACGACCGCGAGCTCGATGCCGTCGGCGCCTTGCCGTGCCGTCACCAGGACGCGTACCGCCCGCGGGCGTGAACTTGATGGCGTTGCTGAGCAGGTTGAACAGCATGTGGCGGACCGCGCGCCGGTCGGCTTGCAGCCGGGCCAGGCCGTGCTCGATCTCCATGTCGACGGCGACGCCGGACTGGCGGGCACGCGACGTCGTGAACCGGAGAGCGAGGCGGATCTCCTCGTCGAGGTCCACTTCCTCCTCGAACAGCACCATCTTCCCCTCCTCGATCTTGGCCATGTCGAGGATGTCGTTGATGACCGCCAGCAAGTTGAGGCCGCTCAGATGGATGTCGCGGATGTATTCGAGATAGCGCGGCGGGTTGACCGGCCCGAGGGTCGCGGTCTGCATGAGGTCGGAGAAGCCGATGATGGCGTTGAGCGGCGTGCGGAGCTCGTGGCTCATCATCGCCAGGAACTGCGACTTCGACCGGCTGGCGCTCTCGGCATCATTGCGCGCGCGCTCCAGCTCGGTGTTGCGCTGCTCGGTGCGGATCAGGTTGAGCTGCAGGAGCGAGAGCGCGGTGCCGACGCCGGCATAGCGGCCCTGCTCCACCACGATGAAGCCCCGCATCAGCGCCGTCGGCTTCTCGTTGGCGATCACCCATTCGAGCGCATCGGTCTGCACCGAGCTTTCGACGATCAGGGGATGGGCATCCATGATGTTGGTGATCGGCTTCAGCGCGTAGAGCGCGCGGCCGTAGTCGCGGGCGAGACTCATGGTGAGATCGTGGCGATTCACCAGCCCCACCGGCCGCGAGCGGTCCACCACGGGAACCGCGATCAGTTCGGGTGCGTGGCGGAAGCGGTCATAGACCTCGGCGCATCGCGTCTCCGGCGAGACGGGCTCGACGAATTCAGCCATGGCGCCAAGGGAGCTGGCCTGCGCGGCATCGGTGCGCGGTCGGGCTTGCCTCGCCGCGTGCATGTCGTGCCTCTCCGTCTTGTTCGCTCGGTCAGCGGCAGCGTCGGATGTAGCAGCGGCGGCGTTAAATTTCGGTTGTCTTCGAGCGAATTCTCCTGGAGTTCGTGTCACTTGCAAGTCGCGAATGCGACCATGACTTGCAGACAACGAACTCGGGACCAGGCCCCGGTAGCAGAATGTGACAGTTCTATTTCAGGTATACGGCGGCGGCACCGTCTCTACGCTGAACGGTCACGCCGCTGCAACATGTGTCGGAGTCGTGACTTCGGATGTAATTCGGCTTCGCGACGAGCGATCGCGGCTGGAAAAGCATCCCACGTCCTCTTACCCGCCGCGCTTCCGCAGCAGGAACTCGCGGCCGACCTTGACCAGGGGCTTGCCGTCATAGGCGACGATGTCGGCGGTGGCATAGGTCTCGGTCCAGAGCTCGGGCAGGTAGGAGCCGGTGCCGACGACGTCGATCGGCGCCTCGGCGGCGGCCATCATGCGGCATTTCGCCGGCGTGAAGCCGGAGCTGGCGACGATCTTCACCTTGGCGAAGCCGGCGGCGTCGAGGCTGCCGCGCAGGTGCCAGATCGCCGCGGCGCTGACGCCGGTGCCGACGAGATAGCGCAGCTCCGCCTCGGTGCGATAGCCGCGGATCGCCTTCGGCACGTGGCGCTCCAGCACGGCGTAGGAGCGCGCGAGATCGAGGCCCTCGATATAGCGGCCGCCATGGGTGTCGAGGCGCAGCGACAGCTCGCCCGTTGGCGGCGAGCTCGGGGAAGCGCCGGCAGACCGCGAGCGCGTCGGTGATCTCGCGGCCGAAATAATCGACCAGCACGGTCATCGGCTCGTCGGGGAAGGTCTCGTGGAACATCTCGGCCGCGCGCACCGTCGAGCCGGCATAGCCGATGAGCGCGTGCGGCATGGTGCCGCGTCCCTTGCTCGTTGCCGAAGTAATGCGCGGTCGCGTCGGTGGCGTTGCCGATGAAGCCCGATCGCGCCCACCTCGCGCCGCGCCGCCGCCGAGCCGACCGCGGCCGCATAGGCCATCATCTCCGCCATCTCCGCGCCGGCGCAATGCCGCGCGTCCATGGCGAGGAAGGCGGTCTTCGGCAGGTCGACGCACATGGCGTAGGCGTTGTAGGCGGCGACGCAGGCCGGGCCCAGCTTCTGCAGATAGAGCGTCTCGAGATCGACGAGATGGAAGAGCGAGCCGGTCACGTAGATCATCGGCTCGCCGGCGCCGACCCATTCGCCTTCCGTGTACAGTGAGCTCGATGTCGAAGCGCGTGCTTGCGCTCCGCTCGCCATCGCCTCCAGGAACTCGACCATCAGCCGCGGCGTGCAGATCACCGGCCGGCGCATGAAGACGGCATAGGTCACCGGCTTGTCGCCGAAGCGGCCGACCACCTCCTTGGTGCTTGCAGGAAATAGGGGTCGGTCAAGCGCGGCGATGTCGCGCGATGACGGTGCAGCGATCGCCTCCCGACGGCGCCGGAGCGCTCAGGAGCTAGGACGCGGCGGCGATCCGCCGCACCTGCCGATGCGCTTCTGCTTCGAGCGCCTCGGCGATCAGGAAGGCGAGCTCGAGCGCCTGGCTGGCGTTGAGGCGCGGATCGCAATGGGTGTGGTAGCGGTCGGCGAGCGCGCTCTCGGTGATCGCCTGGGCGCCGCCGATGCATTCGGTGACGTCCTGGCCGGTCATCTCGAAATGCACGCCGCCGGCATAGGTGCCCTCGGCCTCGATGCACGGCGAAGAAGCCGCGCACCTCGGCCAGGATGCGGTCGAACGGCCGGGTCTTGTAGCCGGTCGAGGAGTTGATGGTGTTGCCGTGCATGGGATCGCAGGACCACACCACCTTGCGCCCCTCGCGCTCGACCGCGCGGATGCAGCGCCGGCAGCTTCTGCCTCGACCTTGTCGGCGCCCATGCGGGCGATCAGCGTCAGGCGCCCGGGCTCGTTGCTCGGGATTGAGCACGTCGATCAGCCGCAGCAGATCGTCGGGATCGAGGCGTCGGCCCGCATTTCAGGCCGATCGGATTCTTGACGCCGCGCAGGAACTCGACATGGGCGCCGTCGAGCTGGCGCGTGCGGTCGCCGATCCACAGCATATGCGCCGAGCAGTCGTACCAGTCGCCGGTGGTGCTATCGACGCGGGTCAGCGCCTGCTCGTAGGGCAGCAGCAGCGCCTCGTGGAGGTGAAGAAATCGGTCTCGCGGATCTGCGGCGTGGTCTCGGAGGTGAGGCCGCAGGCCGCCATGAAGTCGAGCGTCTCGGTCGAGCCGGTCGGCCAGCTCCTGATAGCGCTCGCCGGGCGGGCTGTCGGCGACGAAGCCCAGGTTCCAGCGATGGACCTGGTGCAGATCGGCGTAGCCGCCCTGGGCGAAGGCGCGCAGCAGATTGAGCGTCGCCGCCGACTGGTTGTAGGCCTGCACCATGCGCTGCGGGATCGGGCTGGCGCGCCGCCGGCGGTGAATTCGATGCCGTTGATGATGTCGCCGCGATAGGCGGGCAGCGTCGACGCCGTTCTGCGGTCTCGGTGTCGGCGCGAGCGCGGCTTGGCGAACTGGCCGGCCATGCGGCCGACCTTCACCACCGGGCAGGCCGCGCCGAAGGTCAGCACCACCGCCATCTGCAGCAGCACGCGGAAGGTGTCGCGGATGTTGTTGGGGTGGAATTCGGCGAAGCTCTCGGCGCAGTCGCCGCCCTGGAGCAGGAAGGCCTTGCCCTCCGCCACGCTGCCCAGCGCGCGCTTCAGGCGCCGCGCCTCGCCGGCGAAGACCAGCGGCGGATAGTTGCGCAGCGTCCTCTCGACGGCCTCGAGCGCCGCCTGATCCGGATATTCCGGCACCTGGCGGATCGGCTTGCTCCGCCAGCTGTCGGGGGTCCATTTCTGTGCCATCACGGCCCTCTCACGCGCCTCTGAGGCTGCGGAAACCCCGACCTATAGCTCGATTTGCCTGGGGATGCAAAGGGCGGGGCCGGAGCCGCCCTACTGGTCCGCCGCCGGCTCCGCATCAGCATCGTAGAGCACCTCCAGCACCACGAACCAGGGATCGCGCTGATCCAGGATCGGCTCGCCGGGGTTGCCGAGAGTGCCTGCCTCGGTGACGGGGACATGGCTCAGGGTCACCGCGTCGTAGACGTTGCCGCCGATGACATCGAGGGTCCCCGGCCGGGCGTCCACCACGATCGCGCAGTGGCCGGGCCAGAGATAGCTCGTGGGGAGATCGGCGAGACGCAGCGCGCGGGCGGTGTAGCGGCCGCGGCAGAGGAGATCGCCGGGCCGAGGCGCGTAGCTCTCCGGCGGTCGCGCGCGCAGCACCGGCGATTTTCCGGCCGCCGCGGCGTTCACGTAGGTCGCGTGGTTGGCCGAATAGGGAAACCGATCGCCGGCGCCGGCATCCGCATGACATAGGAGATGAAGGCGGCGGACCACGCGAACTTGCCGTCGTCCTCGGCGGGAAAGACGGCGCCCCTCTCGATCGTGCTTGCCGGTCCAGCGGGATTCGCGGGCTGCCGGCGTCGACGCCGATCCACCAGTATTCGCCGACCCGCTGCCAGAGGCCGGGCTGGCGCTCCGGCTTCTGCGCCGGCGTCGCCGCGTCGCCCTGATCCTCGTCCACCACGGAGCCGAAGAGCCGCCACTCCCGGAGCGCGATCGCCACCGCGTCCTCGCGCGTGAAGGGCTCATAGGGCTTGGTGGCGAAGCTCCGGCACGTGGCCGGTGGCGCAGCCCGCGAGGATGAACGTGACGAGGAGAACGGCGCGCCGGAGCATCGGCTGAGCGATGCCACGCTTTGCCCTAATGTTCAAGCGTGCCACCGAAATTTCAGTGCAGCTTCACCTGCGGCTCGGTGCGTCGCGTGATCAGGCGCGCCAGCGTGTCGAGGGCGACCTTGGTGAAGCCGTGCAGCGCGTACTCGTGCATTTTGTAGAGCGAGACATACATGAACCGCGCGAAGAGGCCCTCGATCATGATGCTGCCGCCGATCAGGTTGCCCATGAGATTGCCCACCGTGCTGTAGCGGCCGAGCGACACCAGGGAGCCGAAGTCGCGGTAGCGGTAGGGCCGCGAGCGCGTGGCCCGCGAGATATCGGGGCAGGTCGCGATAGAGGTGCGTCGCCTGCTGATGCGCCGCCTGGGCCCGCGGCGGCACGGTCGTCTCGGTGCCGAGCCACGGACAGGAGGCGCAGTCGCCGAGCGCGAAGACATTGTCGTCCCGGGTCGTCTGCAAGCGTCGGACGCACCACGAGCCGGTTGAGCCGGTCGGTCTCGAGGCCGGCGAGGTCCTTGAGAAAGTCCGGCGCCTTGACGCCGGCAGCCCAGACCACCAGCTCCGCCGGGATGACGCGGCCGTCGGCGAGGCGCACGCCCGTGGCCGTCACCTCGGCGACCCGCGAGCTGGTCAGCACGTCGATCCGGAGGTTCGCCAGCAGCTTCTGCGTCTCCTCGGCGATCCGCGCCGGCAGCGCCGGCAGGATGCGGTCGGCGGCCTCGATGACGGTGAGGCGGATGTCCTTCTCGGGATCGATGCGGTCGAGGCCGTAGGCCACCAGTTCGCGCGTCGTCTTGTGCAGCTCGGCGGCAAGCTCGACCCCGGTGGCGCCGGCGCCGATGATCGCGACCTGAAGCTGCTCCGGCCGGAGCGCCTCGGTGCGGGAATGGGCGCGCATGCAGGCGTTGACGAGGCGGCGATGGAAGCGCGCGGCCTCGGTCGTTGCGTCCAGCATCACCGCGTGCCGGGCGACGCCGGGGGTGCCGAAATCATTGGTGATCCCGCCCACCGCCATCACCAGCACGTCGTAGGGGACGCGCCGGCCAGGCGTCACCTCGACGCCGTCCTCGTCGACGAAGGGCGCGATCTCCACCTCGCGCCGCGTCGCGGTCGAGCCCCACCATCTCGCCGACGAGGTAGCGGAAGTGATGCCAATGGGACTGCGCGAGGTAATCGAGCTCGTGCTCGCCGAGATCCATGCTCCCGGCGGCGACCTCATGCAGCAGCGGCTTCCAGAGATGCGTGCGCACCTTGTCGATGAGCGTCACGCGCGCCCGGCCGCGCCGCCCCAGGCGGTCGCCGAGGCGCGTCGCCAGCTCGAGCCCGCCGGCGCCGCCGCCGACGATCACGATGCGCGGCGGACCGGGCGACGTTGTCATCGCCGGGCCGCCTTGCGCGACCCGCTACTGCAGCAGGATGCTCTTTTCACGCTCGAGGATCTTGCGCACCGCCGGCCGCGCCAGCATGCGATCCTTCCAGGCGGTGTAGTTCTTGAGCTCCTCCATCGGCAGCCCGATGCGCTTGCCCCAGCCGTAGAACACCAGCGTATAGGGATCGCAGGTGGTGAACTGGTCGCCCTGCACCCATTGCTTGCCCGCCAGGATCCCGTCGATCTCCTGCAGATTGGTCCAGTAGTTCTTGCGTCCGGTCTCCTTGATCGCGGGATGGGTGCTGGTGTCCTCGGCGAAGCGCTCGGGCCGGTTGATGTGGGTGAAGCTGGGATGGACGATGTTGGAGAGCCAGGCCATGTGCGAGATGCAGCGCGCCTCGCCGGCGGGATCCTTCGGGAATAGCTTGCTTCTCGGGATGGGAGAGCGCGAGGTAGCTCAGGATCGCCGTGTTCTCGGTGATCACGGAGCCGTCATCGAGCTTCAGCGCCGGCACCTTGGCGCGCGGATTGATCTTGAGATAGGCCTCGCTCTTCTGCTCGCCCGTTGGCCAGCGCCACCGGCTTCGCCTCGTAGGGAGCGCCGGATTCCTCGATCGTGATGTGGGACGCCATCGAGCAGGCGCCGGCACCGTAATAGAGCGTCAACATGGGCGAGCCTCCGTGATGTTCTGGTGATCCCCTGGAGTGTGCCGCCTCGCCCGCTCCCTGTCCACGGGAGGCAAGAACCGCGGCAGCCGCACCCTACTCCGCCGCCTGCACGTCGGGCTCCGGCACCTTCTCGCGCATGGTGACGAACTCCTCGGCGGCGGTCGGGTGGATGCCGATGGTGCGGTCGAACTGGCGCTTGGTCGCGCCGCAGGTGACGGCGATGGCGATGCCCTGGATGATCTCCGCCGCGTCGCGCGCCCACCATGTGGCAGCCCAGCACCCGGTCGGTCTTGCGGTCCACCACGAGCTTCATCATGGTGCGCTCGCCGCGGCCGGAGAGCGTGTTCTTCATCGGGCGGAAGCGGGCGCGGTAGATGTCGATCGCGCCATGAATGCTCCGCGCCGCCTCCTCGGTGAGGCCGACGGTGGCCACGGGCGGCTGGCTGAAGACGGCGGTCGCCACGTTGCGGTGATCGACCGTCATGGGATTGTTGTTGAAGAGCGTCTCCACGACGGCGCGGCCCTCGGCGATCGCCACGGGCGTGAGCTGGAGGCGATCGGTGACATCGCCCACCGCATAGATCGAGGGCACGGTGGTGCGCGACAGTTCTCGTCGACGGCGATGGCGCCGGCCTTGTCGAGCTGCACGCCGACCTCGGCGAGGCCGAGATTGGCGGTGTTCGGCCGCCGGCCGGTGGCGTAGAGGATCTGGTCCACCGCGATCTTGACGCCGCCGGCGGTGCAGGCGACGAGGCCGTCGTTGGTACGATCGATGCGGGTGAGCTCGGTGCGGGGATGGATGGCGATGCCGCGCGTCGCCATCTCCTCGCTGAGCGCGGTGCGGACGTCCTCGTCGAAGCCGCGCAAGATTCGGTCGCCGCGGATCATGATGGTAACGTCGACGCCCAGCAGGCGGAAGATGCCGGCGAACTCCACCGCGATGTAGCCGCCGCCGACGATCACAATGCGCTTCGGCAGCGCCTTGAGATCGAGCGCCTCGTTCGAGGTGATGGCGTGCTCGATGCCGGGGATCCGCGGCATCTCCGGCCATCCGCCGGTGGCGATCAGGATGTTGGCGGCGGTCATGCGCCGTCCCGCCACCTCCACGGTGTGGGGATCGAGGACATGGGCGTGGCCGTCGATGATCTCCACCTTCGCCGCCTTCAGCATGTTGATGTAGATGCCGTGGAGGCGGTCGAGCTCCTTGTCCTTGGCGGCGATGAGCCGCGGCCAGTCGAAGCGCCGCTCGCCCAGGCTCCAGCCGTAGCCGGCCGCGTCCTCGAAGGCGTCGGCGAACTCGGCGCCGTAGACCAGCAGCTTCTTCGGCACGCATCCCCGGAGCACGCAGGTGCCGCCGACCCGGACGGATTCCGCGATCGCCACCTTGGCGCCGTAGGAGCCGGCGCGGCGCGATGCCGCCACCCCGCCGGAGCCGGCGCCGATGGTGAAGAGATCGAAATCGTAGCCGGCCATGCTGCGCTCTCCCTCATGCCTTGGGCTGAGTGTTGCCCAAGGGACGGCAAAACGGTAGGGGAAGATATGGGGTGGGCGCGACCATCGCGGTGGTTTACGCAGCCCTGCCATGCGACGGGAGCACCATGACACCGCAAGAGCTGCAGGGCCGCGTGCTCTATCGCGACGGCAGCATTCTCGTGATTGACAAGCCCGCCGGCCTCGCGGTGCATCCGGGCCCCAGCACGCCCGAGAGCCTTGAGCGCTATCTGGGATTGCTGCGCTTCGGGATCCGTGAGACGCCGCGTCTCGTTCATCGCCTCGACCGCGACACCAGCGGCTGCCTGGTGCTGGCGCGCCACGCCCGCGGCGCCAGCAAGCTCGGCCGCCTCTTCTCCTCGGCGGCGGTGAAGAAGATCTACTGGGCCGTGGTGGAGGGCGTGCCACCGGCATCGGAAGGCGCGATCGACCGGCCGCTCAAGAAAGTGACGCGCAAGGAGGGCTGGCGCGTGGTGACCGACGCCGCGGGCCAGCGTGCGCTCACGCGCTATCGCGTGCTCGGCAGCGCCGATGGTCTCGCCTGGCTCGAGCTCGCGCCGGAGACCGGCCGCACGCATCAGCTCCGCGTCCACTGCGCGGCGGAAGGATTTCCGGTGCTGGGCGATCCCGTCTACGGAGGCACCGCAACCCCGCGCGTACCGCTGCAGCTCCACGCCCGCGCGATCACGCTGCCGCTCGGCGGCGAGCGCGGCAGTCTCACCGTGTCAGCCGAGCCGCCGGAGCACATGCGAGCCGCGCTCGCGGACTGCGGCTATCGCCGAGAGGAACCGGCGGCTCCGCTCAACGACCGCCGCCGTAGACCGAGCGCTCGCTGAAGCGGGTATCGCTGAAGCTCGGCGAGATCGGGCTGCCGATGATGGCCGAGCTCCCGCGCGTGGCGTTCATGTCCTGATCGATGCCGGCCTCGGAGGCGGGTCCGCCGGGATCGCCACCGCCGCCGCAACCCGCCAGCAGCGGAGCGCGATGCCGACGCCGATCGAAAAACCAGGCCACGCGCAATTCATTGCATTACCTCAGATGTCACAATCCACCCCATTTGGCGTCAGCCGCGTCCCGTCCCGGTCGCGCCGCATAGAAACATATTGATCGCCCTGCCGTCCGATGAAAGCGGCAGGATCAGGCGCTCATAGATCACATGACGACCCCCGGCCTTCGAGTAGTTCCACCGGCTCATGATCGGTTGGCGCCCGGCGGCCGACTGATCGTATTCCGACAGGACCCGCCCGGCCACATGATCGAAATCGACCTGATCCAGGAATTTGCCGGTGATCTCCTCGCCGAACTCCTTCACGACCTCGGTGCCGACCAGACGGTATCGATAGCGCGGCGGCGAGCCCACCGCCTCGACCAGAAACAGATGCGGCAGCAGTTCCCGCAGCTCGCCGGGGTCGATGTCGCCGCGGGTGGGCGCGATCCGGTCCTGCTTCTTGGCGAGCCAGTAGTCATAGAGCCGCCGAAGCAGCGGATCGTTTATCTCGAGTCCTCCCTCGGCCATGCCCCTCCCCTGCCACGGCTCACTGCCGCGGCGAACTCAGAAATAGGCCGAATGCGCGCCGCCCGCCACTCCCGGTTGGTCATTTCTGCGCGAGCGCGAATCCCGCGAGCCCGCGGCCACATCCTTGCCGGCAAGAAAACGGCCGCCCGCGGGGCGGCCGTTTCCGAATTCCCGTGATCGGAGCGCGGGCGCGCTCAGATCCCGCCCATGCAGAGATACTTGACCTCGAGGATATTCCTCGATGCCGTACTTCGAGCCTTCGCGGCCGATGCCGATCTCCTTGACGCCGCCGAACGGCGCCACTCCGGTGGAGATGATGCCCTCGTTGATGCCGACGATGCCGTATTCGAGCGCCTCGGCGACGCGCCAGACGCGGCCGATGTCGCGGCTGTAGAAATAGGCGGCGAGGCCGAACTCGGTGTCGTTCGCCATCCGATCGCCTCCTGCGTCGGTCTTGAAGCGGAACAGCGGCGCCACCGGGCCGAAGGTCTCCTCGCGCGTCACCTTCATCTGCGGTGTTGACGTCGGTGAGCACGGTCGGCTCGAAGAAGCTGCCGCCCAGCGCGTGGCGCTTGCCGCCGACGACGACCTTCGCGCCCTTCTGCAGCGCGTCGGCGATATGCTCCTCGACCTTCTCGACCGCCTTCATGTCGATCAGCGGGCCGATCACCGCGCCGGTCTCGATGCCGGCGCCGACCTTCATGCGCCTTCACCGTCGTCCGCGAGCTTGGCGGCGAAGGCGTCATAGACGCCGTCCTGCACCAGGATGCGGTTGGCGCAGACGCAGGTCTGGCCGGCGTTGCGGTACTTGGAGGCGATCGCGCCCTTGACCGCGGCATCGAGGTCGGCGTCGTCGAACACGATGAAGGGCGCGTTGCCGCCGAGCTCCAGCGAGAGCTTCTTCACCGTGCCGGCGCATTGCGCCATCAGCATCTTGCCGATCTCGGTCGAGCCGGTGAAGGTGAGCTTGCGCACCATGCGGGTTGGAGGTCATCTCGCCGCCGATCTCCGTGGCGCTGCCGGTGACGCAGGAGAAGACGCCCTTGGGCACGCCGGCGCGCTCGGCCAGCTCGCACGAGCGCGAGCGCCGAGAACGGCGTCTGCGCTCGCCGGCTTCAGCACCATGGTGCAGCCGGCGGCGAGCGCCGGCCCCGCCTTGCGCGTGATCATCGCGGCCGGGAAATTCCACGGCGTGATCGCGGCGCAGACGCCGATCGGCTGCTTCAGCACGACGATGCGCTTGTCGCGCACTCATGCGCCGGAATGGTGTCGCCGTAGATGCGCTTGCCCTCCTCGGCGAACCACTCGATGAAGGAGGCGGCATAGGCGATCTCGCCGCGCGATTCGGCCAGCGGCTTGCCCTGCTCGGCGGTCATCAGCTGCGCCAGGTCCTCCTGGTTCGCCATCATCAGGTCGAACCACTTGCGCAGGATCGCCGCGCGCTCCTTGGCGGTCTTGGCGCGCCAGGCCGGCAGCGCCCGCTCGGCCGCCTCGATCGCGCGGCGGGTCTCCGCCGCGCCCATCTTGGGCACGGTGCCGAGGATGGAGTTGTCGGCCGGGTTGTTGACCGGAAATGGTGCCGCGCTTGTCCGCATCGACCCATTTGCCGTCGATGTAGCACTGCTGGCGGAACAGCGAGTTGTCCTTGAGCTGCATGGCCGTCTCCTCCTTGAGATTTGGATTTGGCGGCCACTATAGCGGGGGAATGGGGCGGTGTTAACTCGGGTGATCCGGGGCGATCGGCGGAGTATGGCCCAAGAAGGGTTCACCACGAAGACACGGAGGACACGAAAAAAAGGAAAAAAGACCTTTTTGCGGCCTAATCCTCCCTTCTCAGTGCCCTTCGTTTCCTCGTGGTGAAAATGTCTTAGCCGCCGGTCGTGGTGCTTCGATTGAATCTCGGCTCAGGCAGCACGCTGTGCCTTTATGCGCCTTGCATCCGTAGGTTTCAGTTTCCGCAATGCCATCTTCAGGTCGTAGTGAGACTGAAGATTCATCCAGAACTCCGGGCTGTTGCCAAAATACAAACCTAGCCGAAGTGCGGTGTCGGCAGTGATGCGCCGCCGATTATTGACGATCTCGGCGATGCGATTGGGCGAGATACCGACCGCCTTCGCGAGTTGATTCTGCGAAAGGCCGTACTCTGCCAGGAACTCCTCCTTCAGCATTTCGCCAGGCGTCACTGGCGCGAATTCATTCTTGGCCATCACCGTCTCCAATCAATGGTAATCCACAATCCGGACGTCGTGAGCTTCACCATCGCGCCATCTGAAGATGACCCGCCATTGGTCGTTGATCCGAATCGAGTAGAAATCCTTCAGACCTCCCTTCAGCCGCTTCAACCGATTGGACGGCGGCACTGCCAGATCTTCCAATCGAAACGCCGCATTCACGGCCTCCAATTTCCGCTTGGCAGGACGCGCAACACCCTGGAATTCGCGCACGAATTCGTCCCGGAATAACGCCTCCGTCCGTTTGTCCCCGAAAGACCGAATCATCGCGAAGTATATACCGAATACCGGTATGCGGTCAATCCGCGTGCCGTGGAACCGTCTGGCGAGTTTCGTAGTTGCAATATGATCTGCAATTCTCGATCGCGCGCAAAGTGTTGACCGCAGCTAGCGATGATGTGTCACACCCCACACGGCCGCGAGTACGATGATCGCGGTAATAGCCAGGATGTGAAACACCATCCACCCCTGAATTGCGCGTGCACTCGGCGGTGGCAGGCTTGTCTGTATCTGTCGGCCGAGCTCGTGCGCTCGCGCCTGGATGAAATCCCGCATCTCTCCAAGCTGCGTGTTGGAAAAAGTCAGGTTTCCGAACATAACCCGATCGGTTGTAGTTCTAATCTGGAGGAAGAGGCTACCCCTTCCACCCGAGGTCTCCATGGCGGATACCATCTCAGAAATCAGCAGTGTCTTCTTGCCAAACAAGGTTTGGCGCGTGACTTGAGACGTCGTTAGCTCAACACGAGTTGACATTAGAAACATCGCCAACATCACTGAGAGCAGCCAGCCAACCCCAAAAACAATAGCGATGATTGTCGCGTTCGTGTCGAACGAGCTGGTCAGAGCCGAATAAGCCATCAACCCGGCCAACAAAGTAGGACCGGCAACGAGAAACACGAACACGCAGACTTTATTCGCCTGTGTTGCGCGGAAGAACAACGGGCCGCCCATTGACATCGAGGTCGGCACGTCGATCTCCCGACCTGCCTACTCCACCGTCACGCTCTTCGCGAGGTTGCGGGGCTGGTCGACGTCGGTGCCTTTGAGGACGGCGACGTGATAGGCGAGGAGCTGCACGGGCACGGAATAGAGCAGCGGCGCCACGAAGGGATCGCAGCTCGGCACCTCGATGCCGTGGAAGAGCCGGCCGCTGAAGCGCGCGAGGCCGTCCTTGTCGGAGATCATCACCACCCTTGCCGCCGCGCGCCAGCACCTCCTGGATGTTGGAGGCGGTCTTCTCGAAGAGCTCGTCGTGCGGCGCCAGCACGATCGACCGGCGTCTTCTCGTCGATGAGGGCGATGGGCCCGTGCTTCATCTCGCCGGCGGGATAGCCCTCGGCGTGGATGTAGGAGATCTCCTTGAGCTTGAGCGCGCCTTCGAGCGCCAGCGGGAAGCGTGGTGCCGCGGCCGAGATAGAGCACGTCGCGGGCCTCGGCGATCTCCGCCGCGATCTGCTGGATCGCCTCGTCGTGCTGCAGCACCGTCGCTCGCCAGCGCCGGCACCTCGGTGAGGGCGGTCGAGAGCGCCGCCTCCTGCTTCGCATCGATGGCGCCGCGCGCGCGCGCCAGCGCCAGGGTGAAGCAGGCGAGCACCGCGAGCTGGGTGGTGAAGGCCTTGGTGGAGGCGACGCCGATCTCGGGCCCCGCATGGGTCGCGAGCACCGCGGATCGACTTCCCGCGCGATGGTGCTCTCGGGCTGGTTCACCACCGCGAGGATGTGCTGGCCCTGCTCCTTCGCGTAGCGCAGCGCCGCCAGCGTGTCCAAGGTCTCGCCGGACTGCGAGATGAAGAGCGACGAGCCCGCCCTTGGTCATCGCCGGCGCGCGGTAGCGGAACTCCGAGGCGATCTCGACGTCGACCGGCATCGCGCGCCAGGCGCTCGATCCAGTATTTCGCCACCATGCCGGCGTTGATAGGAGGTGCCGCAGGCGATGATAGATGATCTTGGGCACGCGTCTGCGAGATCGAAGGGCAGGCTCGGCAGGTGCACCGTGCGCGTCGTCGGATGGAAATGCGCCATCAGCGTGTCGCCGATCACCACCGGCTGCTCGAAGATCTCCTTCTCCATGAAGTGGCGGTAGTTGCCCTTGCCGATGAGCGCGCCGGAGAGCGCGGTCTCGCGGATCTCGCGCTTCACCTCGCGGTTCTTCTCGTCGTAGACCGTGGCGCCCTTGGCGGTCACCACCGCCCAGTCGCCCTCCTCGAGATAGAGGATGCGGCGGGTCAGCGGCGCCAGCGCCAGCGCGTCGGAGCCCAGATACATCTCGCCGTCGCCGAAGCCGATGGCGAGCGGGCTCGCGCGCCGCGCGCAGATCAGCAGATCGGGCTCGCCGGCGAAGAGGATCGCCAGCGCGAAGGCGCCCTCGAGCCGCAGGAACGCCTTCCGCCGCGGCCTCGCGCGGGCGTCAGCCCCTGCTTCAGGTAGTGAGTGATCAGGATCGCCACCGCCTCGGTGTCGGTCTGGGTCTCGAAGCGATAGCCCAGACGCCGCGAGCTCGTCGCGTGAGCTCCTGGAAATTCTCGATGATGCCGTTGTGGACGACGGCGACGCGGTCGGTGGCGATCGGGTGCGCGTTGGTCTCGTTGGGAACGCCGTGGGTCGCCCAGCGCGTGTGGCGCGATGCCGATGCGGCCGGTGACCGGCTCGCGCTTCAAGCCGCGTCACCAGGCGGTCGAGCTTGCCCTCGGCGCGCCGGCGCTCGATGCTGGCCGTCGACGAGGGTCGCGACCCCCGCGAAGTCATAGCCGCGGTATTCGAGGCGCCTGAGCCCCTCGATGAGGAGCGGCGCCACCTCGCCCCGCCCGATGATACCGACGATGCCGCACATCAGACCTTGCTCCGTTCCTTGGCGCGCGATGCCGGTTTGGCCCGCGCCTTCGCCTCGGCGCCCCGCGCCCGCAGCTCCTTGGCGAGACCGGGCTTCACCACCTGCCGGCCGCGCCCCAGCGCCAGCGCGTCCGCCGGCACGTCGCTGGTGATCACCGATCCCGCGCCGACGATGGCGTCGGCGCCGACGCTCACCGGCGCCACCAGCGCGGTGTTGGAGCCGATGAAGGCGCCGTCGCCGATCGTCGTCACGGATTTGAGGAAGCCGTCGTAGTTGCAGGTGATCGTGCCGGCGCCGATGTTGACGCCGCGCCCGACCACGGCATCGCCGAGATAGCTCAGATGATTGGCCTTGCTGCCGGGGCCGAGGCGCGCCGCCTTGATCTCGACGAAGTTGCCGACATGCACCTCGGGGCCGAGCTCCGCGCCGGGACGCAGCCGCGCGAAGGGGCCGACCACGGCGCCGTCGCCGATGGTGGCGCCGACGATGTGGCTCATGGCGCGGATCTCGACGGCCTCGCCGACACGCACGCCGGGGCCGAAGATCACCGAGGGCTCGATCACGGTGTCGCGTCCGATCGCGGTGTCGGCGCTGAAGTAGACGGTGGTGGGATCGACGAGGGTGACGCCATCAGCCATGTGCCGCGCGCGCAGGCGCTGCTGCATCATCGCCTCGGCCACCGCCAGCTCGGCGCGGGAGTTGACGCCGAGAAGCTCGTCGGTCGAGGTCTCGAGCGCACGGCACGCGAGGTCCTGCTTGCGCGCCAGCCCGACGGCGTCGGTCAGATAGTACTCGCCCTTGGCGTTGCTGTTGCCGATGGCGCTCACCAGCGTCGCCACGTGCCGGCCGTCGAAGGCCATGACGCCGGAATTGCAAAGCGTGATCGCGCGCTGCTCCGGCGTCGCGTCCTTCGCCTCGACGATGGCGGCGAGGCTGCCGTCGCTCGCCAGCACCAGTCGGCCATAGGGGCCGGGATCCTGCGGCCGCATGCCCAGCACCGCGACCGCGGCGGCTGGCGCGCGGCGACGCTCGGCGAGGAGCGCCTGCAGCGTCTGCGAGGTGAGGAGCGGCGTATCGCCATAGACCACGAGCACGTCGCCCTCGAAGCGGCCGAGCGCCCCCAGCGCGATCTTGACCGCGTGGCCGGTGCCCTGGGGCGGCGACTGCACCGCGGTCTCCGCGGGCGCCACCGCCGCCACGACCTCGGCCATGGACTTGCCGACCACGACCAAGGTCCGCGCCGGCTTGAGCGGCGCCACGGCATCGAGCACGTGGCGGATCATCGGACGCTGCGCCACCTGATGCAGCACCTTGGGACGCGCGGATTTCATGCGAGTGCCGTCGCCGGCGGCAAGGATGATGACGGCGAGCGCGGCGGTCATGAGCGGGTCCAGTTCGACGAAAGCTTCGAGTGGCGGCGCATCCGAAATGGCATGAGAGTGGTTCGGCGCGCGCGAAACTGGCATAAGGCGGCGCACCCGGCCAAGTCAATTAGTGTGAACAATGATGACTAACGAAGTGTGAAGATTGAGCGATTCCAGAGTTCTACTGCTCGATCTCGACGGCACCCTGGTGGACACCCTGCCGGATCTTCAGGCGATCGCCAACGGACTCCTGGCGGAGCTTGGCGCCGGCCCGCTCAACGCCGAGCAGATGCGCGGGATGGTGGGCGACGGCGTGCTGAAGATGCTGGAGCGGACGCTCGCCGCCCGCGGCATCGCCGCGCCCGATATCGAGGCGCTGCTGGCCCGCTTTCTCGCCGCCTATGAGGCGCGGCCGGCGCTGCTCTCGCGCCCCTATCCCGGCGTTTCGGAGGTGCTGCGGCATCTCGTCGATGCGGGCTGGCGCTGCGGCCTCGTCACCAACAAGCCGTTCCGCGTGACGCGGCTTCTGTTGCGTGCCCTCGATCTCGACGGATTCTTCGCCGCCGTGATCGGCGGCGACACTTTGCCGGTGCGCAAGCCCGATCCCGGCCCGATGCTGGCGGCGCTCGCGGCGCTCAATGCGCCGACATCGGGCGCGGTCGCGGTGGGCGATCACGCCAACGATCTCCGTGCCGCCGCCGCCGCGGGCATGCCGGCGATTTTCGCGCGCTACGGCTACGGCGTGCTGCCGCCGGACGTGACCTTCGATGCGGCGATCGACGCCTTCACGGAGCTGCCGCGGAGTCTGGCGGCGCTGCGTCGGAGTTGACCGCCTCCAGGCTCACGGTGACGGTGCCGAGGCTGGTGCGGAAATCGATGCGGACCGGCACCGAGGGAATGTCGGGCGCCGGCGGCGCGAACCAGATCTCCGCCGGCTTGCCGAGATCCTTGGACGGATCTGGCGCGGAATCCTTGATCTTCACCAGCTCCAGCCGGCAGCGGCGCGCCTTCCCCGCGAAGATGCCGTAGCTCCTGCCGAGAAACTCGTCGCCCTCGTCGCCGAGCACGAGGTCGTAGCGCTCGCGGCCGTCGAACACCTTGATGCGCTGACTGCAGCTGCCGCTGACCACGAGGTGGCGCGAGGCGGCGAGGATCGCCGTCAGGGGATCGATCGAGCGCGTGAGCTCCTCCGGTTTCGGCGGATGATCGTCCGGCGGCACTGTCCGGGCGCGGATGCTGTCGCCGTCGAAATCGATGTGCATGACCCAGGGCTCGCCGGAACGCGTGCCGGTGCTCTCGTGCTCGGCGGGACGATAGCCGCTGGCAAGGAGCGCGCCGTCGCTCACCGAGTGCATGCGGTAATGCGCGATGAGATCGGCGAGGCCATGCGTCCGCCCGTCGCTGGTGACGCGGTAGCCGGTCGCCGTCTGCGCGTAGTGGAAGTCGAAGCTGACGGCGGGAAAGCCCAGCACATAGGCGTTGTAGGCGAGCTCCACGGGTGCATCGACGCGCGCCGCGGCGACGGGTGTCGCCAGCATCGCTGCGGCGACGCCAAGGGCCGCGCAAAGGGATCGGGTCAGTCGCATCGACCCAATATGACAGATTCGCTCGCGCGCCGGCGACCCACTCCTGCGCGAGAATATCGCCGCCACCGCCTTCCTTGACACCCCACCGCCTCACGCCCTAAACCCTCGGGCTCGTTTCGGGCGCTTAGCTCAGCGGGAGAGCACACCCTTCACACGGGTGGGGTCGTAGGTTCAATCCCTACAGCGCCCACCATTCCGCGAAGGCCGGGGTTTCCCCGGTCTTCCCGGCGGGACCCGATCCGCAGCGCCGTCGTGGATGAATCTGCTTGAACCCGAAATCACTCCGCAGTACCTTCCTGGCACTCAATGATGGCGAGTGCTAATAACTCGTCATTTCTTGAAGAAAATCAGGATCTTAGAGGAGAAAGCCCATGCAATTCCGTCCGTTGCACGACCGCGTGCTGGTCCGCCGGGTCGAGCAGGAAGAGAAGACCGCCGGCGGGATCATCATCCCCGATACGGCGAAGGAAAAGCCCCAGGAGGGCGAGGTGATCGCGGTCGGCGCCGGCGTTCGCGGCGACGACGGCAAGGTGCATCCCCTCGACGTCAAGGCCGGCGACCGCATCCTGTTCGGCAAGTGGTCGGGCAGCGAGGTCAAGGTGGACGGCGAGGAGCTGATCATCATGAAGGAGAGCGACATCCTCGGCATCGTCGAGGGCAAGAAGTCCGCCTCCAAGAAGGTCGCCTGAGGGCGGCTCCAGAAATTCTGTAAAGGAGAGATCATTCCATGGCTGCGAAAGAAGTTAAGTTCGGCAGCGATGCGCGCGACCGTATGCTGCGCGGCATCGACATTCTTGCCAACGCGGTGAAGGTGACGCTTGGGTCCCAAGGGCCGCAACGTCGTCCTCGACAAGTCGTTCGGCGCGCCCCGCATCACCAAGGACGGCGTCACCGTCGCCAAGGAGATCGAGCTTTCGGACAAGTTCGAGAACATGGGCGCCCAGATGGTCCGTGAGGTCGCGTCCAAGACCAACGACATCGCTGGTGACGGCACCACGACGGCTACCGTTCTCGCCCAGGCGATCGTGCGCGAGGGCGCCAAGGCGGTTGCCGCCGGCATGAACCCGATGGACCTGAAGCGCGGCATCGACCTCGCCGTCGCGGCGGTGGTCGAGGACGTGCAGAAGCGCTCCAAGAAGGTCTCCACCAACGAGGAGATCGCCCAGGTCGGCACCATCTCCGCCAATGGCGAGACCGAGATCGGCAACATGATCGCCAAGGCGATGCAGAAGGTCGGCAACGAGGGCGTGATCACGGTCGAGGAGGCGAAGAGCCTGGAGACCGAGCTCGACGTCGTCGAGGGCATGCAGTTCGACCGCGGCTACCTCTCGCCCTACTTCGTCACCAACGCCGAGAAGATGATCGCCGAGCTCGAGAGCCCCTTCATTCTCCTCCATGAGAAGAAGCTCTCCGGCCTGCAGGCGATGCTGCCGGTGCTTGAGTCGGTGGTGCAGTCCGGCAAGCCGCTCGTCATCGTGGCCGAGGACGTCGAGGGCGAGGCGCTCGCCACTCTCGTCGTCAACAAGCTGCGCGGCGGCCTCAAGGTTGCCGCCGTTAAGGCGCCAGGCTTCGGCGATCGCCGCAAGGCGATGCTGGAGGACATCGCGGTGCTGACCGGCGGCCAGGTGATCTCCGAGGACCTCGGCATCAAGCTGGAGAATGTCACTCTCGACATGCTCGGCAAGGCCAAGCGGATCCGCATCGACAAGGAGAACACCACGATCATCGACGGCGCCGGCAAGAAGAAGGACATCGAGGGCCGGATCGGTCAGATCAAGGCGCAGATCGAGGAGACCACCTCGGACTACGACCGGGAGAAGCTGCAGGAGCGTCTGGCGAAGCTCGCCGGCGGTGTTGCGGTGATCCGGGTCGGCGGCGCGACCGAGGTCGAGGTGAAGGAGCGCAAGGACCGGGTTGATGACGCCATGCACGCCACTCGTGCGGCGGTCGAGGAAGGCGTGGTCGCCGGCGGCGGCGCGGCTCTCCTCTACGCGACCCGGGTGCTGGCGAAGCTGAAAGTCGACAACGACGATCAGAAGGTCGGCATCGACATCGTCCGTCGCGCGCTCCAGGCACCGGCGCGGCAGATCGCCGAGAATGCCGGCAGTGATGGCTCCGTCGTCGTCGGCAAGCTCCTCGAGAGCAACGACACCAACCTCGGCTTCGATGCCCAGACCGGCGAGTACAAGAACATGGTCAAGGCCGGCATCATCGACCCCACCAAGGTGGTTCGCATCGCGCTGCAGGACGCGTCGTCCGTGGCGGGCCTGCTGATCACCACAGAGGCGATGGTGGGCGAGAAGCCGGAGAAAAAGTCCGCGGCGATGCCCGGTGGTCACGACCACGGCGGCATGGGCGGAATGGACTTCTAAGCCACTGACGCTTGGCTTAGGCACTGGAGGGGCCGCGGTTCGCCGCGGCCCCCTTTTTTGCGCGCGGCCGTTCCACCGTCCCGCAACCTGCCCCCTATAGACTCTCGCCGCGCGCTCGGGTAAGCCCGGCGGCAACAGCGAATGAGGGAGGACTTCCATGCCGGCCTCCACGATGCATCGCCGCATCAGGACGTCGGCGCTGGAGCTGCTGTCCTTCGACGTCTTCGGCACGCTGGTGGATGTGCGCCAAGGCTCGCGCGATGCCTTCGCGGAAATTCTGGCGCGCTGCGGCGCCAGCGGCATCGATCCGCTGCTGTTCTGGGAGCATTGGGAGCATGGCAACATGCGGCGATACTGGGATCCCTACCGCCCCTATCGCGAGATCTGCCGGCAGTCCCTCGCAGCGAGCTTCGAGCACTTCGAGCTCAGGGGCGATCCCCAGCTGATCGAGCTCTACTTCGACGCCTTCGCCAACTTCCCGCGCTTCCCCGACGTCGACCCGGTGCTGGAGCGGCTGGGGCGGCGATACAAGCTCGCGGTCATCTCCAACATCGACGACGATCTCCTCGCGCGGACGGCGCTCGGGCGGGAATTCGATCTCGTCTGCACCGCCGAGGGCGCCCGCGGCTACAAGCCCGACGGCACGCTCTTCAAATATCTGCTCCAGCGCTCGGGCCTGCCGGTGGAGGCGATCTTCCACTCCGGCCAGTCGCAGCACACCGATCTCGTCGGCGGCAAGCCGCTCGGATTCGAGATCGCCTGGATCAACCGCCGCGGCCTCACGCGCGCCACGGCGGTGCCGAAGCCGGACTACGAATTCCCCGATCTCCGCCCGCTGCTCGATCTCCTGCTTTAGCCGGCTTCTGCGTCCGGCTGCTTCGCCGGCGTCGCGCGGTCGATGGCGGGCACCGCGAGGCAGGCGTCGAAGATCCGCATGATCAGGGGATAGGGCTTGAAGTCGAAGCTCTTGTGGCGCTGGGCGTTGAAGACCTGCGGCACCAGGCAGCAATCGGCGAGGCCCGGCGCGTCGCCGTGGCAGAAGCGCCCGGTCTCCTTCTCGGCCACGAGACGCTGCTCGAGGGCGTCGAAGCCGAGCCTGATCCAGTGATTGAACCAGGCCTCCACCGCCTTCTCGTCCTGGCCGAGCGGATTGGCGAGATAGCGGAGCACGCGGAGATTGTCGATCGGGTGGATGTCGCAGGCGATCATCTGGGCGATCGAGCGCACGCGCGCGCGCTCCAGCGGAGTGGACGGCAGCAGCGACGGCGCCGGATGGGTCTCGTCGAGATATTCCATGATGGCGAGGGACTGCGTCACCACCCGCGTCCCGTCCACCAGCGTCGGCACCAGCGCCTGCGGATTGAGCTTGAGATAGTCCGGCGCCGACTGCTCGTTGCGGCGGAGATGGATCGACTGCTGCTTATAGGCGAGGCCCTTGAGATTGAGCGCGATCCTGACCCGGAATGCCGCCGAGGACCGGAAATAGCCGTAGAGCTTCATGGCAACCTCCCCTGCTCGCCTGTCTCGGCGTCGGACGAGCTTAGTGTGCCGATGCGCCTGCGACAACCGGGCACCCGGCGACATTGCCGTGTGCTGTGGCGAGTCCTAGGGTGAAGGTGGGGATGGAGGTTACCCGAACGGCGGCCGGACGCAGCCGCGCGTCAGCCGTCGGTCCGCCACATAGCCGCAACGAAACAAAACCACGAGGAGGATCGCCATGAAGACGCATATCGCCGCGACCGGCGCACTGGTCGCCGGCCTCAGCATCGCGCTTGCGTTCCCCACCGCCGCGCAATCCCTATAAGCTCGTCAAGACGATCGATTTGCCGGGCGACAAGGGCGGGCACGGCGACTGGACCACGTTCGATCCGGCCAGCCGCACCGTCTGGCTCTCGCAGTCGCCCGATCACAACGTGGTGGTGATCGCCTCGGACAGCATGAGCGTCAAGAACGTCATTCCCGGCATCGAGGACGGCAACGGCATCGCCGTGACCCCGCACTATGCCTTTCTCTCCGACAACAAGGGCGACGTCACGGTTGTCGTCGACAAACGATCGTTCAAGAAGCTCGCGACGCTGAAGCCCCTAGGCAAGGGGCCCAATGGCACCGTCTACGATGCCAAGACTGACGCGGTCTTCGTCACCACCGACAGCGACGATGCCACAGTGTTCAGCGCCAAGCCGCCATTCAAGATGCTGGCCCACTTCCGTCTGCAGCCCGATCCCGCCAAGGACGGCCCCGATGTCGGACTCTACGTCCGCTCGAAGGACCGGCTCTACCAGTCGGTCGACAACGTGGTGGACGTGATCGACCCCAACACCGACAAGGTGCTCGAGGTGTGGAAGCCCGGCATCCAGGGGGTGCCAAGCCGATCGTCTACGATCACAAGACGAACCATTTCATCCTCGGCAGCACCGACAAGAAGATGTTCGTGCTCGACGGCAAGGACGGCAGCGTCATCGCCACGATCCCGGTGCAAGGCGCGGTCGACGAGACCGTCATCGACGAGAGCGCGCGACGCGCCTATGTCGGAGACAAGGCCGGCGTGATCGAGGTGATCGACCTCGATCATGACAAGGTGGTCGACACGATCCCCTCGGAAAAGAACGTCCATACCCTCGCGGTCGATACGAAAACTCACCGCGTCTTCGTCTATCGCAACGAAAGCAACAAGGTGGACGTGTTCGAGCCCTCGCCTGCCAAGAAGATGTCGAAGTCATAGGCTCGCGTTCGGCCGGGCGGCCGCAACGCCGTCCGGCTGTGCCGGCTCAGGGCGCGCGCGCCGTCCGCTGCCTTTCACGGTCCCTGAACCAGGCTGCGATCACCTGAACGTTGCCGTCGAGCGCCTTCGCCCAGGTCGACGATCGCAGAACCTCCTGCCGCTCGTCCCACCAATACTCCGCGACGACCATCAGCGCCCAGCCCTGGCGATCGCCGCCGGGGCGACGGATCTGATGCACTTCGGTCGAGAAGGCATAGCCCGCGCCGGAGAAGGTGTGGCGATCCTTGCGCCACTCGACGTCGTCGATCCGCCAGCGGCCGCGGGTGGGCTCCGGGCAGTTCGCGCGATGCACGATCTGAAACAGATTGAGAAAGCTGCGGTCGTTGAGCCCTCGCATCGAAGCGCCTCGCGTTCCCGGGTTGACTGCGGCCGCGGCGGGATTGATATCGCTGCGGAACCAGCCTATCCTATCTGGCGAAGGGGATGGAGTTCCCCCAAAACCGCCCGCGAGGGCTGATGACTCCTACCGTGCGAAGCATGCGGTGGGAGTCGTCGCAAACGACCGACCCGCCGTGAGGCGGGTTTTTCATGCCTCCTTCGCGCCCTGGTCATCGACCGTCTGCGGGCGCCGCCGTCAGGGGCCGCGCCGAGCGCGGACGGCGGCTTGGAAGGAGGGTTCGATGGACAATGTCTGGCTCGCCTCATCGCTCTGGATCGGGCTCGCGCTCGTCGCCTCGGTTGCCTCGATCTACGTCACGATCTCCGTGGCCCTGGTGGAGATCGTGGTCGGCGCCATCGCCGGCAATCTGGTAGGGCTGCCGCTGGCGCCCTGGGTAAACTTTCTCGCGGGCTTCGGCGCTATCCTCCTCACCTTCCTCGCCGGCGCCGAGATCGACCCGCGTGTCGTGCGCAAGCATTTCTGGTCCAGCATGAGCATCGGCATCGTCGGATTTTTGGCGCCCTACGTCGGCGTCCTCGCCTTCGCCCATTATCTCGCGCACTGGCCCTGGCCGCAGGCGCAGATCGCGGGCATCTCGCTCTCCACGACCTCGGTCGCCGTCGTCTATGCCGTGATGGTGGAGACCGGCTACAACCGCACCGAGCTCGGCAAGATCATCCTCGCCGCGTGCTTCGTGAATGACCTCGGCACGGTGCTGGCGCTGGGATTGATCTTCGCGAACTACAACGTCTGGCTCGCGCTTTTCGCAGGGGTGACTGTCGTCACGCTGTGCCTCCTGCCTAAATTCGCGCCCTGGTTCTTCCAGAAGATCGGGCCACGGGTGAGCGAGCCGCAGACCAAGTTCGTAGCGCTGGTGCTGTTTTTCCTGGGCGGTCTCGCGAGCATTGCCGGCAGCGAGGCGGTGCTGCCGGCCTACCTCGTCGGCATGGTCCTGGCGCCCACTTTTCTCAAGGACAGGGAACTGCCGCATCGCATGCGCGTGGTCGCCTTCACCATCCTGACGCCGTTCTATTTCCTCAAGGCGGGTTCCCTGGTGGAGGCGCATGTGGTGCTGGCCGGCGGCGGGCTGATCCTGCTCTATCTCGGCGTGAAGATGCTGACCAAGTTCGTCGGCATCCTGCCGCTGACGCGCTACTTCCAGTTCGAGAAGCGCGAGGGCATGTACACCACGCTCCTGATGTCGACCGGCCTCACCTTCGGCTCGATATCGGCGCTGTTCGGCCTCAGCAACCACATCATCGATCAGCAGCAATACACGATCCTGGTCACCGCAGTGATCGGCAGCGCCGTGGTGCCGACGCTTATAGCGCAGAAGTGGTTCCAGCCGGTCTTCAAGCCGATCGCCGAGGAGATCTGACATGTTCGGCAAGATCCTGCACGCCAACGACGGCTCGGAAGGCGCCTTCAAGGCGTTCTCAGTCGCCCTCGACATGACAACGCTCTGCCAGACCGAGTTGCACATGATCTGCGTCGAGGAGATGCCGCATGTGCCGACCACCATCGACGAGGTGGTGGAGCAGAGGGAAGACGAGAAGCGACGCTTCGCCCCGGTGATCGAGCGGGCACGCAAGCTCTCTGCGCTCCGCGGCATCGCCTTCGCCACCCACGAAGTCGCCGGCCACCCCGTCCGCAAGATCGTCGACTTCATTGAGGAGCACCGCTTCAACCTGCTGGTCATCGGATTTCACGGACATGCCGCCATCTACGAGCGGCTGATCGGCGGCACCGCCGACCGGCTCGTGCGGATGGCGCCCTGCAGCGTGCTGGTGGTGAAATAGGAATTCCGGCAGACTGTCGTCCTGCGGGCTTCAGAGAAGGAGCAAGGCGAGAGAGGCAGAACCTTCGGCGAATACCCCAAGGGGAGGGATGCAGCGCCATGCCGCTTCGCCGCGACGCCATCTTGCTGAGGATCTTTCTGGGACAGGACGACCGCTATGAGCGCCAGCCGCTCTATGAGGCGATCGTGCTGAAAGCGCGGGAGATGCAGCTGGCGGGCGCGACGGTGCTGCGCGGCCCCATGAGCTATGGCCATTCGAGCCGACTGCATACCACGAAGATCCTGCGTCTCTCGAAGGACTTGCCGATCGTGATCGAGATCGTGGATCGCGAGGAGCCGATCACCGCTTTCCTCGCGGCGATCGACGGCATGATGACCAGCGGCCTCGTCACCATCGAGCGCGTGCAGGTCCTGCGCTACGGCGAGATCGCGCCTGAATCCGCGGGCGGGACGACCTGAGCCTACGGCGCTCAGCCCGCCGGCTGATGGCGCACCACCGCCTGATCGATGGCGCCGAAGATGCTAGCTGCCCTCGCGTCGAGCATCTCGATGCGCACGCGGTCGCCGAATTTGAGGAAGGGCGTCGTGGGCGCACCCGCCTCGATGGTCTCGAGCATTCGCCGCTCGGCGATGCAGGCGGAGCCCGCGGCGGGATCGCGGTTGGAGACGGTGCCGGAGCCGAGGATGGTGCCGGCCTCCAGCTCGCGCGTACGCGCGGCGTGGGCGATCAGCTCCGGGAAATCGAAGTTCATGTCGACGCCGGCATCGGGCGCGCCGAAGCGCTTGCCGTTGAGGGAGCTCACCAGCGGCAGATGCACCTTGCGGCCATCCCAGGCATGCGCCCAGTTCGTCCGGCGTCACCGCCACCGGCGAGAACGCCGTCGCGGGCTTGCCCTGGAAGAAGCCGAAGCCCTTGGCGAGCTCGGCCGGGATGAGATTGCGCGAGACTCACGTCGTTGACCAGCATCAGCAGCTTGATGTGGCCGGCGGCGGCCGCGGGCGAGACGCCCATCGGCACGTCGTCGGTGATGACGGCGACCTCGCCCTCGAAGTCGATGCCCCAGGCCTCGTCGCCGGCGAGGATGTCGTCGGTGGCGCCGATGAAGCTGTCGGAGCCGCCCTGATACATCAGCGGATCGGTCCAGAAGCTCGGCGGCATCTCGGCCCCGCGCGCCTTGCGCACCAGCTCGACGTGATTGACATAGGCCGAGCCGTCGGCCCACTGATAGGCGCGCGGCAGCGGCGCCGTGGCTTGCGCCGGATCAAAGCGCTCGGGACCCGTGAGCTTGCCCGCCTCGAGCCGCGCCGCCACGTCGCGGAGCGCCGGCTCCGCGCGCCGCCAGTCGTCGAGCGCCTTCTGCAAGGTCGTGGCCATATCGGGCACCGCGACGCAGCGGGCGAGATCGCGGCTGACGACGACGAGCGTGCCGTCGCGGCCGCCGCGCTTGAGGCTGGCGAGCTTCATGGCGCGTCGGTGCGCCAGGAGTTCACGTAGTCCGGATCCTCGATGCCCTGCGGGAGGCTCCCGATCTCGAGCGCGTCGCGCGCGTCGAGCATCACCGCGACTTCGTCGGTCTCGCCTTTCTTCGGCGCGAGCGCGCCGGCCAGCGCCTTGGGATGCGGGCCGTGCGTGAAAGCCGCCGGGATGGAGCGTCACCATCCCCGGCTTGGATGTTGTCGCGGCTGAAGAACTGCCGCGGTGATAGAAGATCACCTCGTCGTAATCGTCGTTGGAGTGGAAGAACGGCACCTTGAGCGCGCCGGGATCGCTCTCGAAGGGGCGCGGCACGAAGGTGCAGACGACGAAGCGGTCGGCGACAAAGGTCGTGTGCGCCGAGGGCGGCAGGTGAGAGCGGTGGCTCATCAGCGGGCGGATGTCGCGCCAGTTGAGCCGCACCGGCGCGAGATCGCCGTGCCAGCCCACGGCATCGAGCGGATTGTAGGGATAGGTGATGGTGCTGAGCTCACCGCGGCGCTTCACGCGCACGCGCCACTCCTCGCGCTTGCCCTTGGGCGTCTGCTGCGCCTTGAAGGCCTCGTCGATCGCGGGCACGTCGAGCATGGCGGGATCGAAGATCGCGTGCGGTCCCAACAAGCCCCTTTTCCGGCAGGCTGTAGCCGCCGCCGGTCGCCTCGATCAGCAGCAAGGTGGCGGCGCCGTCGCAGTCGACGCGCCACATGGTCGCCGCGCGGCAGCACGATGTAGTCGCCGTCGCGGAACCTGAGGTGGCCGCAGTCGCAGAAGAGATCGCCCGCGCCCTCATGGACGAAGAGCAGCTCGTCGCCGTCGGCGTTGCGCACGAGATGATCCATCTTCCCCGTGGTGCGCCACTGGCGATAGCGCAGATGCGGGTTCGAGAGCACCTCGCGCATCCCAGGGCGAGGCGCCGATGCCGTTGAGCTTGGCGAGATCGAAGGCGCGCGGCCGCAGCGGCCCTTCCAAGCGCGTCCAGCCGGTCGGCGGATGCGCGTGATACATCTGCGTCGCCGGCCCGAAGAAGCCCTCCTTGCCGATCTCGCGCTCGTAGGTGCCGGCGGGCAGATCCGCATGCGCCTGCCGCGAGGCGTCACCCTCGACGCGGGGAAAGCGGATCCAGCTCTTCATCGTCTCACTCCCTTTGGTGCACACATTCGAGCAGTGGCACGGTTCTAAGAAAAGGATTCACCACGGAAGCGCGGAGGACACGGAGAAAAAGAAAATTATGATTCTTCTCCGTGTCCTCCGTGCCTCCGTGGTGAAAATCTACTTCTTCGCTTTTGGATCGAGAACGCCGCGGCGGATCTGATCGAGCTCGATGGATTCGAACAGCGCGCGGAAATTGCCCTCGCCGAAGCCCTCGTTGCCCTTGCGCTGGATGATCTCGAAGAAGATCGGGCCGATCCGCGTTCGGTGAAGATCTGCAGCAGCAGGCCGCCGCCTTGCGTCGGCGCGCCGTCCATCAGGATGCGGTTTCGCTTGAGCCGCGCCACGTCCTCGCCGTGGCCGGGGAGGCGCGCGTCCACCTGCTCGTAGTAGGTGTCGGGCACGTCCATGAAGGTGACGCCCTTGGCGCGGAGCGCCTCCACGGTCTGGAAGATGTCGGTGGCGGCGAGCGCGATGTGCTGGATGCCCTCGCCGCGATAGGCGGCGCAGATATTCCTCGATCTGCGACTTGTCGTCGGCGCTCTCGTTGATCGGGATGCGGATCTTGCCGCAGGGGCTGGTCATCGCCTTCGAGCGCAGCCCCGTGAGCTTGCCCTCGATGTCGAAGTAGCGGACCTCGCGGAAGTTGAAGAGGTCCTCGTAGAACTTGGCCCAGAGCCCCATGCGGCCGCGATGCACGTTGTGGGTCAAGTGATCGATGCCGGCGAGTCCGACGCCTTTCGGCTTCCCCTCCACGCCCGGCAGCGGCACGAAGTCGACGTCGTAGATCGTGTGCTCGCCGTAGCGGTCGACGAGATAGATGATGCTGCCGCCGATCCCCTCGATCGCGGGGATGTTGAGCTCCATCGGCCCGACCTTGCTGGCGACGGGCTTGGCGCCGAGCGCGATCGCACGCTCATAGGCCTTGGCCGCATCGCGCACGCGGAACGCCATGGCGCAGACCGACGGCCCGTGCAGGCGCGCGAAGGCCTGGGCGAAGCTCTCGGGCTCGGCATTGACGATGAAGTTGACGTCGCCCTGGCGGTAGAGCGTCACGTCCTTGGAGCGGTGCCGGGCCACCGCGGAAAACCCCATGCTCTCGAAGAGCCGGCCGAGCGCCGCGGTGTCGGGGGCGGTGTATTCGACGAACTCGAACCCGTCCGTGCCCATGGGGTTGTCCCAGAGCTCTCCGGGCATCTCGGCGGCGGGCCGCGGCTTGGTGGCGAGCGTCATGGCAGCACTCCCGTGAAGATATTGGGGCGGCGGCGCCGACGCGCGCTTGACCCGCCCACGCATGAAGCTCAATATAGTTTCAAATGAAACTAAAGCCAAGCCCCCCGCCGGAGGCCCCATCGACCGAGGACGAGAGCCTGATCCTCGAGCGCTTCCTGCCCTATCGGCTCTCGGTGCTGATGCTCAGGATCTCCAACGCCATCGCGCGGAGCTACGAGCGGCGCTTCGCTCTCTCGGTGCCGGAATGGCGGGTGATGGCGGTGCTGGGCCGCTTCGGCCCGCTCTCGGCGATGGGGGTGGGCGAGAGGACCCAGATGGACAAGGTGCGGGTGAGCCGCGCCGTGGCGCGCCTCGTGTCAGCCGGCCGCGTCAGCCGCCGCACCGACGCCGCCGACCGCCGCCGCGCGGTGCTGGCGCTGACACCGGCCGGCCGCTCCATCCACCGCCAGATCGTGCCCCACGCGCAGCGCGTCGAGGCGCGCCTCCTCGCCGGCCTCACCGACGACGAGCGCAGCACGCTCGATCACCTCCTCGACAAGCTCGAAGCCCGCGCCGAGACGCCGTTCGTGGCGGAGGCGGAGTAGCGCGCCCTCACTCCGCCTTCAGCGGCGTGAACTCCGGCCACCCTTCCAACTTCGCGATGCTGTTGACGATCTCCGCCGCGAGCTGACGGCCGCCCTCTCCGTTCGTCATCACGACGGCGCCGAAGCGGCCATCGGCGTAGACGACCATCAGGGCGTGATATCCCTTGTTGTCGCCAGGGTGACGGAAGCGGAGCGTCGCGCCTGCGCCGTCAAGGAAGACGCCGAGGCCGGTGGGGCCGCCGCCCTGGGGTGCCAGCATGCGGCGCGCGGTGTCGAGCTTCATCAGCAGCGAGCTGCGGCCGGACCAGGCCCGGGAGAGCTCGATGGCGAAATGGGCGAGATCTACCGGCGTGGTCCAGAGGCCGGCGGCGGCGAGCTCGGGATAGACGTGGGCGCGGCCCTTGATGAGCAAGCCCTGGGCGTCGTGCGCGGCGGCGGCGTCTTGCCAGAGATCCTCCGGTAGCGGCTGCCAGTAGCCGCTCCGCACCATGTTGAGGGGCCCCAGCACCTGCTGCTCGGCGATCAGCGGGAACGGCGACGCCGTCACATCCATGAGCAGCTGCTGCACCACCTCGTAGCCACCGCCGGAATAGCGGAACTCGGCGCCGGGCCGTCCTTGGACGCGCACCGCCCTGGTGATCGCCGGTGGGCGGCCATCGAGGATCTCCCTGAGATCGGGGAGCTTCGCGTCGGCGGCGTAGCCCGGAAAGCCCGGCACGGTGAGGCCGGCGCGGTGGCTCAGCAATTCCGCGAGGGTCACGGGATGGCCGCGCATCTGAGGCGCTGTGGGGATCCGCCAGGAGTGGAGCTCCTGGTTGACGTCGCGGTCGAGGTCGAGGCGGCCGGCCTCCACCAGCTGCAGCGCCGCGGCAGCGGTCACCGTCTTGCTGATCGAGGCCGCCTGGAAGATCGTGCTCACGCCTACCGCATCGGTCGTGCCGGCGGTGCGCACGCCAAGGGCGCTCACCCAGACGATGCGGTCGTCACGGATGACGGCGAGGCTGAGGCCAGGCACGTGGTAATAGGCCATGCGCTCGGCGATCGACTGCGGCGGGGCGTCGGGAGCCGCATTGAGGGGGAGGATCGAGGTCTCGAGCCGGGCGATGCCGTCGTCCTGGGGCGGCCTCGAGCCGCACGACCAGAGCGCGAATCCCACGAGGATCGGCACCAGCACACGCATGGGTAAGCCTCCCCGGACGCGATTCGGCGTCCTCCTTGCCGGCCGGAAAAGAGCGCGCTTTGCCCCTGCCCTTCCCCGCTGCTATAAGGCCCGCCATCGCAACGCCCACGAAGGGAGCGACGGTGGCCCGAGCGACGATTCTGATCCTGAACGGCCCCAATCTCAATATGCTGGGGGTGCGCGAGCCTGCGATCTACGGCACCGACACGCTCGCCGACGTCGAGGCCGCCTGCGCCGAGCGCGCCGCCGAGCTCGAGCTGGAGATCGACTTCCGCCAGTCGAACCACGAAGGCCAGCTGGTGGACTGGATCCAGGAGGCGCGCCAGGGCGCCGATGGCGTGGTGATCAATCCGGCCGGATTCACCCATACGTCGGTGGCGATCCACGACGCCCTCAAGCTCTGCGACGTGCCCGTGATCGAGGTGCATCTCTCGAACATCCACCGCCGGGAGCCGTGGCGCCACCACTCCTACATCAGCCTCGCGGCGGACGGGATCATCATGGGTCTGGGGGCGCAGGGCTATCTGCTGGCGCTCGACGCCATGGCGCGCATTCTCGAAGCCGCCGGCGACAAAGCCAGTTGACGGAGACAGGACACCGCATGGCCAAAGGCGATCTCTCGATCGACGGCGATCTCGTGCGCAGCCTGGCGGCGCTCCTGGAGGAGACCGGCCTTACCGAGATCGAGTACGCCGTGGGCGAGCGGCGCATCCGGGTGGCACGCGGCAGCACGGCGGTCGCGTTCGCGGCGCCATCGGTGGCGGCTCCGGCGGAGAGCCGGCCCGAGGTCCGCGCGGCGGCTGTCGATCATCCCGGCGCGATCAAGGCGCCGATGGTGGGCACCGCCTACATCGCGCCGCAGCCGGACCAGCCGCCCTTCGTCAAGCTCGGCGACAAGGTCGAGGAGGGTCACGTCCTGCTGATCATCGAGGCGATGAAGGTGATGAACCAGATCCGCGCGCCGCGCGCGGGCCGGGTGGCGGAGATCCTCGTCGCCGACGGCTCGCCGGTGGAGTACGGCCAGGTCCTGATGGTCATCGAGTAGGCGGGCACTCCAGGCGATGTTCGAGAAAGTCCTCATCGCCAACCGCGGCGAGATCGCGTTGCGCATTCACCGCGCCTGCCGCGAGATGGGGATCAAGACCGTGGCGGTGCACTCCACCGCCGACGACACCGCGATGCATGTGCGGCTTGCCGACGAGAGCGTCTGCATCGGCCCGCCGCCGGCGCGCGAGAGCTACCTCAACATTCCCGCCATCCTCTCGGCGGCGCAGATCACCGGCGCCGACGCGATCCATCCGGGCCTGGGTTTCCTCGCGGAGAATCCCGGGCTTCGCCGAGATGGTGGAGGAGCACGGCTTCGTCTTCATCGGGCCGACGCCCGAGCACATCCGCATGATGGGCGACAAGGTGGTGGCGAAGCGCGTGGCGCAGGAGCTCGGCATTCCCGTGGTGCCGGGATCCGACGGCGCGGTCGAGAGCCTCGACCATGCCCTCGCCGAGGCTGATCGCATCGGCTATCCCGTCCTCATCAAGGCGGCGGGCGGCGGCGGCGGGCGCGGCATGCGGGTGGCGCGGGACCCGGCGGCCCTCAAGGAGATGCTGCCGGCGGCGCAGCGGGAATCCGCCGCCTTCTTCGCCAACGCCGAGGTCTATCTCGAGCGGCACCTCTCGCATCCCCGCCACATCGAGATGCAGATCCTCGCCGATGGCCAGGGCGGCGTCATCCATATCGGCGAGCGCGACTGCTCGCTGCAGCGCTCGCACCAGAAGCTGCTGGAGGAGACGCCCTCGCCGGCGCTCAACGCCGCGGCGCGCGCCGAGCTCGGTGCCATCGCCACCAACGCCATCGCCAAGCTGGGATATCGCGGCGCCGGCACCATCGAGTTCCTGTTCGAGGACGGGCAGTTCAACTTCATCGAGATGAACACCCGCCTCCAGGTCGAGCATCCCATCTCCGAGATGGTGAGCGGCATCGACATCGTGCGCGAGCAGATCCGCATCGCTTCCGGCGCGCCGCTGGGATATCGCCAGCAGGACGTCGTGCTCGCCGGCCACGCCATCGAGTGCCGCATCAACGCCGAGCATCCCGAGACCTTCGCGCCTTCGCCCGGCACCATCACGGGCTATCTGGCGCCGGGCGGCCTCGGCGTCCGCGTCGACAGCGCGCTCTACCAGGGTTACGCGGTGCCGCCGCATTACGACAGTCTGGTGGCGAAGCTGGTCGTGCACGGCGTCAGCCGCAACGAGTGCCTGATGCGCATGCGGCGCGCCCTCGAGGAATACGTCATCACCGGCATCGACACCACGATCCCCCTGCACCAGCGCCTGCTCGCCGCGCCCGACTTCATCAACGGCGACTACGACGTGCACTGGCTCGGCCGCTTCCTGGGACGCGAGAGCTAGGCTTTTCCCGACGCTCGGCGCCGCCCGTGCGCCAGAGCAAGCCGCTGCAAGCGGCAGCAAGAACGCGCAATCCTCCGCGTTGGATTGACGCAAGGTTGCGCCTGCAACTCCCTCACACCCGTCCGCAGCGCCGCTCAGGCGCCAGGAGCCGTGCATGGCCTATACCATCAAAGTCAATGGCGTGAGCCACAGCGTCGATGTCGACGACGACACGCCGCTGCTGTGGGTCCTGCGCGACGTGCTCGGCATGACCGGCACCAAGTTCGGCTGCGGCATGGCGCTGTGCGGCGCCTGCACCGTCCATATCGACGGCGCCCCCACCCGCTCCTGCATCACCACCATCGACAGCGTCGGGGATTCCGCGATCACCACCATCGAGGCGATCGACAGGACGCCGTCGGGCCGCAGCATCCAGAAGGCCTGGGTCGATCTGGAGGTGCCGCAATGCGGCTACTGCCAGTCCGGCCAGATCATGTCGGCGAGCGCGCTCGCTGAGGGACAATCCGCACCCGAGCGATTCCGATATCGACGACGCCATGGCCGGCAACATCTGCCGCTGCGGCACCTACGTCCGCATCCGCGCGGCGATCAAGCAGGCGGCGGCGTCTCCGGCTCCAGCCACGAAGAAAGGCTGATCCCATGCCCCTCGATCAGATCGCAGACGCGACGAAATCCTCCCCGCGCGCTGTCTCCCGCCGGACGTTGCTCAAGATGGCCGCCGCCGCCGGCGGCGGCCTGGTATTGGGCTCTATCTCCCTTGGCCGCTCAGGGATGCCGAGGCCGCGACCGCCGGCGCCTTCGCGCCCAACGCCTTCATCCGCATCGACCGCGCCGGCACGCGTGACGATGACGATGCCCTATGTGGAGATGGGCCAGGGCACCTACACGTCGATCCCCATGCTTCTCGCCGAGGAGCTGGAGGTCGGCCTCGACCAGGTGCATCTCGAGCACGCGCCGGCGGACGACAAGGTCTATGCCAACCCTCTGCTCGGCTTCCAGGCGACCGGCGGATCGACGGCGATCCGCGGCGCCTGGGAGCCGATGCGTCGCGCCGGCGCCACCGCGCGCACCATGCTGATTTCGGCCGCCGCGGCGACGTGGAAAGTGGAAGCGGCCGGCTGCCATGCGGAGCGAGGCGTGGTGATCCACGCCGCCAGCAATCGCAGGCTCGCCTACGGCGCTCTCGTCGAGAAGGCGGCGGCGCTGCCGGTGCCGGAGAAGGTCGCCCTCAAGGACCCCAAGGACTTCAAGCTGATCGGAACGCCGGCCCGGCGCCTGGACACGCCGGAGAAGGTGAACGGCAAGGCACAATTCGGGATCGACACGCGGCTCCCCGGCATGAAGTTCGCGACCGTCGCCTCCTCGCCGGTGTTCGGCGGCAAGCTGAAAAGCGTCGACGACAGCAAGGCGAAGGCGGTGAAGGGCGTGCGCCAGATCGTGCGCCTGGACGACGCCGTCGCCGTCGTCGCCGACCACATGGGCGCCGCCAAGAAAGGCCTCGCGGCGCTCGCTATCACCTGGGACGAGGGCGCCAACGCCCACCTCTCAACCGCCGATATCGTCGCGCGAGCTCGACGCCGCCTCGCAGAAGCCCGGCGTGGTCGACAAGGACGAGGGCGACGTCGGCACGGCGATTCAGAGCGCGGCCCAGAAGGTCGAGGCGATCTACCAGCATGCCGTTTCTGGCGCATGCCGCGATGGAGCCGATGAACTGCACGGTTCATGTCGCCAAGGACCGCTGCGACGTCTGGGTCGGAACCCAGATCGCCGGCCGTGCCCGCGCCACCAGCCGCGGAGATCACGGGCCTGCCGCTGGAGAAGGTCGAGATCCACAACCATCTCATCGGCGGTGGCTTCGGCCGGCGGCTCGACGTCGACGGCATCAATCTGGCGGTGCGTATCGCCAAGCAGGTCGAGGGCCCGGTGAAGGTCGTCTGGACCCGCGAGGAAGACATCCAGCACGACATCTACCGGCCCTACTACTACGACCGCCTTGCCGCCGGTCTCGATGCCGAGGGCAAGCCGGTCGCCTGGTCCCATCGCGTCACCGGCTCCTCGATCCTCGCGCGCTGGCTGCCGGGAGCGTTCAAGAACGGCCATCGATTTCGACGCCGTCGACGGCCGCGACCGGGCCCTACGGCTTCCCCAGCACTCATGTCGACTATGTGCGCCAGGAGCCGCCGGCCGGCCTTCTTACCGGCTGGTGGCGCGGTGTCGGCGTCACCCACAACGCGTTCATGGTCGAGGGCTTCGTCGACGAGCTCGCCGCCGCCGCGAAGCAGGATCCGGTCGAATTCCGCCGCGGCCTTCTCGACAAATCGCCGCGCGCCAAGGCGGTGCTCGATCTCGCGGCCTCGAAAGCCGGCTGGGGCAGCCCGCTGCCGGCGGGCAGCGGCCGCGGCGTCTCGCGTCATCTTCGGCTTCGGCACCTATATGGCGCAGGTCGCCGAGGTCGCGGTGGGCAAGGACGGCCAGGTGCGCGTCCAGCGCGTGGTCTGCGCGGTCGACTGCGGCACGATCGTCAATCCCGACACGATCAGGGCGCAGATCGAGGGCGGCATCATCTTCGGGATCACCGCCGCGCTTTACGGCGAGATCACGCTCAAGGACGGCCGCGTCGAGCAGAGCAACTTCGACGACTACCGGATGCTGCGCATCAACGAGGCGCCGCACCATCGAGGTCCATATCGTCGAGAGCACGCGAGGCGCCGGGCGGCATCGGCGAGCCCAGCACCTCGACGATCGGACCCGCTGTCGTGAACGCGGTCTTCGCGGCGACCGGCATCCGCCTGCGCAAGCTGCCGATCGACACCGCGCAGCTCAAATCCGCCTGACCGCGCGACCGCGGTCCGCCAAGGCTTGACGGATCGGCCGGAGTGGCTTTCATCAGGAGGTGATGATTGCGCTCACGCCCGAGCTGCTGCTGCGCGCCTACGCGGCGGGCCTCTTCCCGATGGCGGAGTCCGCCGAGGACGCGGACCTGTTCTGGGTCGATCCCGACCCGCGCGGCGTGCTGCCGCTCGAGCGACTTCCATTTGCCGCGGCGCCTCAAGCGCACCCTGCGCTCCGGCCTCTACGAGGTGCGGGTCGATACCGCCTTCGAGACCGTCATGCGCGGCTGCGCGGAACCCACGTCGATTCGGCCGAAGACCTGGATCAACGACGAGATCCTTCGCCTTTACGGCGCTCTCTTCGAGCGCGGCCTCGCCCACAGCGTCGAGACCTGGGCCGGCGATGAGCTGGTGGGCGGGCTCTACGGCGTGGCGCTGGGCGGTGCCTTCTTCGGCGAGAGCATGTTCAGCCGCGCGCGGGATGCCAGCAAGGTGGCACTGGTCCATCTGGTGGCACGCCTCGTCGTTGGCGGGTTCCGGCTCCTCGACACCCAGTTCGTGACCGAGCATCTCGAGCGCTTCGGCGCCATCGCGATCTCGCGCGCGGCATATCACCGCCGTCTCGAGGCGGCGCTGACGGTGAACGCGGAGTTCCCGGCCTACTTGGCGGAGGATCCCGTGGCGGTCTTGCAGTCCAGCAAGGTCACGTCATAGACGGGATGCTCGAGGGCCGAGAGCGACGGGCTCTCGGCGAACATCCAGCCGCTGAATACCCGCTCCGCACTCGCCGAGGATCCCGAGGAGCGCGTGTCGTCGATCTGCAGGAAGGCGGTGGTGTTGGGCGGCTCCTCCGGCGGCTCCTTGTTGCAGGCGCGCGCGGTGATGACGAGCGTCCCGAACCTGACGCTCCGACCTACCGGCGCATCGAAGGTGGTGACGCGCGCCGTGGTCTTGTCGAGCCCCTGCAGCACGGCGACCATCTGCGGCGCCGCCGCGGCGGCTGCAGCGGGCGCGGCCGGAGCAGCGGTCTGCGCTTGCGCCGCCGCCCCGACCGCGAAGAGCGCCAGCATCAGTGTGAACGCGGCCTTGGTCATCGCACGCCAGGGAGCCGCAGGACTGTGGCGGGAGAATGGCGCTTCATGCAGCAGCACCGCCGCGCACGAAATGCAGCTCCTGGAAATCCCTGCGGTAGCGAATGACGTCGGGACGGACGCGGGCAGGATCCTCTTTTTCGCAGGAAGACGCGGGCGATGAAGCGCGCGATGTCGGCCATGTCGTCCGGCTTCAGGCCCCAGCGCGTGATCTCCTGGGTGCCGATCCGGATGCCGTTGAGGTCGCCCTCGACCGCCGGGATCGGCAGGCCGATGCCGCAGAGGAGCACGTTGGCGGCGGCGAGATGCTTCGATGCGCGCTGACCGCCGCCGAAGGGCGCGGCGTGGAGCGCCAGATGATGGCTCTCGGTATGTCCCCGCCCCTCGACGCCGTGCACGGAAAGTCCCTCCGCCGCGAGCGCCGCGCCGAGCGCCTTCGCGTTCTCGATGCACATCGCGGCATAGGCCGGTCCATGCGCCAGGAGATCGAGAGTGGCGACCGCCAGGGCCGCGGTCTTGCCGAGATCGAAATTCGCGGTGAGGCCGGGATAGGCGATCTTGTCGAGACGCTCGGCCAGCGTCTTCTCCGTGGTGAGCACTAGGCCCGCCGCCGGTCCGCCATAGGCCTTGTAGGTGGACATCGTCATGAGATGGGCGCCCTCGGCGAGCGGCGCCTGGAAGCGGCCGCCGGCGATGATCCCGCCCATGTGGGCGGCATCGTAGAGGAGCCAGGCACCGACCTCGTCGGCGATCGCCCGCATCTCCCGCACGGGATAGGGAAAGAGGCAGAGCGAGCCCGCGACGGTGATGAGCCGGGGCTTCAGCCGCCGCGCGTCGGCGCGGAGGCGATCGAGGTCGACGGTCATCCGCGCCCCGTCATAGGGCACCGGGTGCGTCTCGACGCCATAGAGGCCGGCGCAGCCCGCGAGGTGATGGGTGACGTGGCCGCCCATCTCGCCGCCAAAGGCCATGATGCGCTCGCCCGGCCGGCAGGTCGCCATGAAGGCGTAGAGGTTGGCGAGCGCGCCGGAGCCCACGCGGATCTCCGCATAGGGCGCGCCGAAGAGACGCTTCACCAGCGCCTCCGCCACCACCTCGATCTGCTCGGCGTACTCCATCCCCATCTCGTACTTGTCGCCGGGATAGCCCAGCGACGGCCGGTTGCCGAGCGAGCGGCCGAGCAGCGCCGCGGCGCGCGGGTTCATCACGTTGGTGCCGGCATTGAGGCCGATGGTCTCGTGGTCCATGTGGCGCTCGTGAGCATCGACCAGGCGGCCGAGCTGCGCCTCGATCTCGTCGAGATCGTTGCCGAGAAGCCGCGCCTCGGCCTCGGCGATGATCCGTTGGCAGTCCTGCGGCAGCCAGCTTTTCTCGGCGGCAAGCGTGCTCTCGGTCGCCACGATGTTCACTCCGATTTCTTGTAGGGATTGACCAGGCTCTCGGCGAGCCGCAACAGGACGGCGCGGAACTGCTTCTCGTCGCCGCCCATGAGGATCGCATCCTCCAGGGCTTCCTGCGCCATCTCCTGGATCTCCAGGAGGTTCTCGTTCAGCACCTTGATCTTCTCGACGCAGGAGAGCTTCTCGCCCTCCGGCGTCAGCCACACCGGCAGATCCAGTTTCTCCGGCTTCTTCGGCGCGCTCATGATGTGGCCTCCGCCGGCTTGCGGGCGGCGAAGCGCAGTCGCACGTAGTCGGTGACCCAGACGCCGGCGGCATCGAGGAGCGTCGGGCGGAGCGCCGCCTCCACTTCCCGCTTCACTGCCGGCCGCTCGGGTGCCGGCACCGCGGCAAGAAAGCTCTCGGCGAACGTATCGAGCCAGTCGCCGAGCGCGCCGGGAAGCGGCGTCGGGCGCGGGATGAGCGCGATGCTCTGCACTACGAAGCCGCGCCGCTCCAGCCGCGCGCGATATTCCTCCGGCGCCGGAAAATACCAGGGCACCGCCGCCTTGCCGTCGATGCCGCGGCGATCGAGGGCGGCCACCAGCGCCGCCATGATCGAGGCGACGTTGCCGGCGCCGCCGCACTCGGCGACGAAGCGGCCGCCCGGCTTCAGGGCCCGCCAGACGCCGGCGATAACCGCGTCGGGATCGCGCATCCAGTGCAGCGCCGCGTTGGAGAAGACGGCGTCGAACTCGCCGGCGAAATCGAGCTTGTTGCCGTCCACCACCCGGGCGTCGAGACCGCGGGCGCGCGCGCCGCGGATCTGCTCAGCGCTGGCGTCGACGCCCACGACGTCGGCGATCTCCGCGAGCTTCGCGGTGAGCGCGCCGTCGCCGCAGCCGAGATCGAGGATGCGCTCGCCGGAACGCGGCGCCAGAAGGTCGAGGAGCGGCGCCCCCAGCACCGCCACGAAGCCCGCGTTCTGCTGATAGCGGTCGGGATCCCAGCGCTGCTCGACGGCGCTGGCGCCGGGAACCGCGCTATGGTTTGGGCGCGGGGGCGTTGCCGGCATCGGGGGGCTGACCGGCGCCGGCATCGGGCTTCTTGCCGGTCTGACCGAAGATGTACTGGCCGATCATGTTCTCGAGGTTCATCGGCGACTGCGTGTGCTCGATGCGGCCGCCGGGCTTGATCACCTCGTCCTCGTTGCCGGGCTCGAGTGCCAGATACTTGTCACCGAGCAGGCCGCTGGAGGTGATGCTCGCGACCGTGTCCACCGGCAGCTGCACCTTGGGATCGACGCTGAGGCGCAGCACCGCGAAGAAGGTCTTGGGATCGAGGGTCTGCTGCACCACCGAGCCCACCTTGATGCCACTGATGCGGACGTCGCTGCCGTCGCGGATGCCGTCGACGCGATCGAAGCGGGCGGTGTATTCGGTGCCACTCAGCGCCTGCACCTGGCTGGTGGTATAGGCGAAGAACAGGAACACCGCGGCGACCACCAGGACCACCGCGCCCATAACGGTTTCGACGGCATTGCGGCTCATGGAATTCGCATCTCCTCCGCGGAAGTAACGCTCACTCCGGCTGCCACGGCTCGTAATCGCCGGTGGTCGGCGCGCGGTGGCCGCCCTTCAGCACCGAGCCCGGCGGCCGATAGGCCAGCGGCGTGCCGGTCAGATTGGGCTGGTGCGGCTTCTGCCAGGCATATCTCTGCCGGCCGCCGTCAGCGGGAAACTCCTTGGCGGTGTGATGCAGCCAGCCGTGCCACTCCGCCGGCACCTTCGAAGCCTCCGATGTGCCCTTGTAGATCACCCAGCGGCGCTCGCGGCTCTCGCGGCCGCCGCCCGCGCGCAACCGGCGACCCGGCTTCTCGCGATAATAGCGATTGCCGAACTGGTCGGTGCCAACCAGTTCGCCCTTCCACCACGTGAAGAGCCGCGTCCCGATGGTCATGCCTGAATGCCGCTCGCCGCTGACTGGAAACCGGTCGCCAAATCCCGGGGGTTGTGCAGGGTTTCCTTCGCCGCAGCCCAAGGTTCCCCTATAAGTGGGCGCGACTATGGCACCGCTCGACGTTCCCCGTCCAGCCCCAGCGCGTCTGCCCCGGGCGGGTTTTGCGCTCATCGTACTGTCGGCTTCCAGCTACGGAATCCAGCCGATCTTCATGCGCTTTGCCTACGACGCCGGCGCCGGCACGATGGCGTTGCTGGCGCAGCGCTATCTCGCCGCCGCGATCGTGCTGGCGATCGTGCTGCGCCTCAGCGGACGTTCCCTGCTGCTGCCGGCAGGCCGCCGGATGGCGGGCGTCGTCACCGGCTGCTACTTCGCAGTGACCGGCTCCGGCTACCTCGGCTCGGTGCGCCTGATCCCGGTCAGCTTCGCGGTGCTGCTGGCCTTCACCTATCCGATCCTGGTGGCGATCGTCAGCCGCATCCGGGGCGAGCCCCTGGGAGTGCGGCGGGTGGGCGCACTCTGCGCAGCCTTCCTCGGTCTCGCCCTCGCTCTTGGCGTCGAGATTGGCGAGCTCAACCCGCTCGGCGTCGTCTTCGAACTCGTAAGCGCCGTCGCCTATACGGTGGCGATCTTTCACCTCGGACACGCCACCCGCGATACCGATCCTGTGGTGGTCAACCTGCATGCGATGGCGACCTGTGCCGTGATCTTCGTGCCGCTCGCCGCAATTGGTGGCGAGCTCGGGATTCCCGCGACGACGCTCGGAGTCGTCGGCGTCGCCGGCATGACCGTCACCTACTTCACCGGCGTCGTCGCCTTCTTCGCGGCGGTGCCGCGCATCGGCACGCTCAAGACCGCCTTCCTCTCGCAGCTCGAGCCGGTGGTCAGCATCGTCAGCGCAATGCTCATCCTGAAGGAGCAGCTCACCCCCATTCAGGATCTGGGGGTGGTGGTGCTGTTCGCCGCGGTGCTGGTGCTGACCCGCTGAAACCGCGGGAATCCGCAGCGGAAAACCTGGGGTCGAGCGGAAGTCTTAACACATATACCAGATTTATGACCTTGGCGTGACCTACCCCCAAAATCTTGTTGCACGCCGATGCCGTTGTGGCACCCTAGGCCACATCTTGTGTCCCGGGAGCATCTCGCTACCAGATCTGCGGGGAAATTAACGATCCCCTGCGGGCCTTTGGCGTCGAGCTGCAGACACAAGTAGGCCAGCAAATTGTTTTGTGGGGGAGTGTGATGAGGATCGAGCGGCAATTCACCAGGGCGGGGCAAGACGCCTACAGCGGCATCGAGTTCAAGACCACCACCAGCGAGATCCGGAATCCGGATGGCACGCGGGTGTTCCACCTGCCCGACATCGAGGTGCCGGCGGAATGGAGCCAGGTCGCCTGCGACATCATCGCGCAAAAGTATTTCCGCAAGGCGGGAGTGCCGCGGAAGCTGAAGCCGGTGGCCGAGGTGGACGTGCCGCCGTGGCTGTGGCGCCGCACCGCCGATGACGCCGCGCTCGCCGAGCTGATGCCGGAGCGCCGCGTCGGCTCCGAGACCAGCGCCAAGCAGGTCTTCCACCGGCTCGCCGGCTGCTGGACCTACTGGGGCTGGAAGGGCGGCTATTTCGACAGGAGCAGGACGCCCGCGCCTTCTACGACGAGATGCGCCACATGCTGGCGAAGCAGATGGCGGCGCCCAACTCGCCGCAGTGGTTCAACACCGGCGCTGCACTGGGCCTACGGCATCGACGGGCCCGCGCAGGGCCACTACTACGTCGATTACCGCAGCGGCAAGCTGGTGGCGTCCGAGACGCCTACGAGCATCCGCAGCCGCACGCCTGCTTCATCCAGTCCGTCGCCGACGACCTCGTCAACGAGGGCGGCATCATGGACCTCTGGGTCCGCGAGGCGCGCCTCTTCAAGTACGGCTCCGGCACCGGCACCAACTTCTCCGCGCTGCGCGGCGAGAACGAGCCGCTCTCCGGCGGCGGCAAGTCGTCGGGCCTGATGAGCTTCCTCAAGATCGGCGACCGCGCCGCGGGCGCCATCAAGTCCGGCGGCACCACGCGCCGCGCCGCCAAGATGGTCACCCTCGACCTCGACCATCCCGACATCGAGGACTTCATCGACTGGAAGGTGGTGGAGGAGCAGAAGGTCGCCGCGCTGGTCGCCGGCTCCAAGCTCGCCCAGAAGCATCTCAATCGCGTCATCGCGGCGTGCCAGCTGGATGGCCGGGCCTCGACGAGAAGAGCCGCTTCGATCCGAAGAAAAACCCGGCGCTGAAGCGCGAGATCAAGGCCGCGCGGCGCACGCATGATCCCCGAGAACTACGTGCAGCGGGTGATCCAGCTCGCCGAGCAAGGCTTCACGCAGATCGATTTCCGGACCTACGACACCGACTGGGACGGCGAGGCCTACCTCACGGTCTCCGGGCAGAACTCCAACAACTCGGTGCGCGTCACCGACGTTCATCGACGCGGTCGAGGCGGACGGCGACTGGCAGCTGACGCGCCGCACCGACGGCAAGCCGACCAAGACGCTGAAGGCGCGCGAGCTCTGGGAGCAGATCGCCGACGCCGCCTGGGCTGCGCCGATCCCGGCGTGCAGTACGACACCACCATCAACGACTGGCACACCTGCCCGGCGAGCGGACGCATCAACGCGTCGAACCCGTGCTCGGAGTACATGTTCCTCGACGACACCGCCTGCAACCTCGCGTCCCTCAACCTGCATGAAGTTCCGCCGCGCCGGACGGGCGGTTCGACATCGACGGCTACGGCACGCGATGCGTCTCTGGACCATCGTGCTGGAGATCTCGGTGCTGATGGCGCAGTTCCCCTCGAAGGAGATCGCGACAGCTCTCCTACGACTTCCGCACGCTCGGCCTCGGCTACGCCAACCTCGGCACGCTGCTCATGGTCTCGGGCATCCCCTACGACAGCGAGGACGGCCGCGCCATCGCCGGCGCCCTCACCGCGATCATGTCCGGCGACGCCTACGCCACCTCGGCCGAGATGGCGGGCGAGCTCGGCGCCTTCCCCGGCTTCGCCAAGAACCGCGAGCCGATGCTGCGCGTCATGCGCAACCACCGCCGCGCCGCCTACGGCGCGACCGACGGGTACGAGGGCCTCACCGATCCTGCCGGTGCCCCTCGACGCCGCGAATCTGCCCGGACCCGAACCTGGTCAGGCCGCGCGGCGCGCCTGGGACACGCGCCCTGGCGCTCGGCGAGACAGCACGGCTACCGCAACGCGCAGGTCACCGTCCTCGCGCCCACCGGCACCATCGGCCTGCTCATGGACTGCGACACCACCGGCATCGAGCCCGACTTCGCCCTCGTGAAGTTCAAGAAGCTCGCCGGCGGCGGCTACTTCAAGATCATCAACCGCATCGTGCCCGAGGCGCTGCAGACGCCTCGGCTACAGCCACGAGCGAGATCGAGGAGATCGTCCGCTATGCGGTCGGCCACGGCACGCTCGACGGGCGCGCCGCACATCAACCACGCGCGACCTCAAGGCGCAAGGGCTTCACCGACGACGACTCGCAGAAGGTCGAGAGCGCGCTCGCCGGCGTCTTCGACCTCGAGTTCGCCTTCGACCCCTGGATCCTCGGCGAGGAGTTCTGCACGACCGCGCTCGGCGTCACCGAGGCGCAGCTCGACGACGCCGGCTTCGACCTGCTGGCGGCGCTCGGGCTTCACCACGGCGCGAGATCGAGGACGGCCAACACCTACTGCTGCGGCACCATGACCATCGAAGGCGCGCCGCACCTGAAGGAGGAGCACTACGCGGTCTTCGACTGCGCGAACCGCTGCGGCAAGATCGGCAAGCGCTTCCTCGCGTCGAGAGCCACATCCGCATGATGGCGGCGGCGCAGCCGTTCATCTCCGGCGCCATCTCCAAGACCATCAACCTGCCGAACGACGCCACCGTCGAGGACTGCAAGGACGCCTACGTGCTGGCCTGGCGGCTCGGCCTCAAGGCGGTCGCGCTCTACCGCGACGGCTCCAAGCTGTCGCAGCCGCTGCTCCTCGTCGCTCGAGACGACGACGACGAGGACGCGGTGGCGGACGCTCCTGGACGAAGCCGCCGGCCGAGCGCGTGCCCGATCGGTGGCCGAGCGCATCGTCGAGCGGGTCGTCGAGCGCGTCGTCAGCAGCGCCGCCGAGCGCCGCCGCCTGCCGAAGCGGCGCAACGGCTACACGCAGAAGGCGCACGTCGGCGGCCACAAGATCTACCTGCGCACCGGCGAGTACGAGGACGGCACGCTCGGCGAGATCTTCATCGACATGCACAAGGAGGGCGCCGCCTTCCGCTCGCTGATGAACTGCTTCGCCATCGCGGTCTCGCTCGGCCTGCAGTACGGCGTGCCGCTCGAGGAGTTCGTCGACGCCTTCACCTTCACGCGCTTCGAGCCGCGGGCATCGTCGAGGGCAACGACGACATCAAGATGGCGACCTCGATCCTCGACTACATCTTCCGCGAGCTCGCCATCACCTACCTCGGCCGCAACGACCTCGCCCACGTGCAGCCGGCGGACCTGATGCCGGACACGCTCGGCAAGGGCGTCGGCGGAGTCGAACATGTCCGACGGCGGCGGCCGCGCCCGACGTCGCGGCGGTGGTGCAGCGCGTGGCCTCCACCGGCTATGTCCGCAGCAAGCTCACGGTATTCCAAGGCGGCGGCGCGCGCACCGCGGCGCCGACCACGAGCCTTGCCGGCAACGCCGCCATCGACGTCATCGGTGCGCGCCGGTCGCCGAGATGGTGTCATGACGGCAGGCGCGGTGAGCGTGGCGCGCGCCGCAGCTCGGACGCGCGGCTCGAGCAGATCCGCACCGCGCGCCTCAAAGGCTACGAGGGCGACAGTTGCGTCGAGTGCGGGAACTTTACGCTGGTGCGCAACGGCACCTGCCTCAAATGCGACACGTGCGGCGGCACGAGCGGCTGCAGCTAGATCGCAGCGGTAGCCCCGGCCCAAGCCTCCCGGCCGGCGCTGCATGTAATGAGGCAGAAATTGGGGGCGCGGTTTCGGCCGCGCCCCATTTTTTTCACCGGAGATGGATAGAATGCGCGGGATCAGCGGCGGGGATGCCGCGGCGACCGCGCGCCTATCTATCCATGTCGATCCTCGGAATTCGCGGAGGAAATGAGGAGGCTCCGGCCTCCTCGCGCGCGGCTCGCTCCCCGTGTCGCGCAGGCCTGCTGCCCACAGGCCGGTCCCTCGCGCCGAGATCGCCCCCGCCGGCTGACCCTCCCATCCGCCGGCGGCAGCGGCGGTGGCGTGTCCCCTGCGCCCCGCCGCTGCTATTTGCGCGTGCTGCAGATTTCTTCAGCCGCCCTGGCCGCCGAGAAAGCCCGGCAGTGCGCTGGCGGGCAGGCGATAAGAATCCATCGGGCGGCTGGAACAGCAACGCCGGCTGCGGTCCGATCTGCAGCTGCGACAGCTCCCAGGCGAAAGGCGTGCGCTTGCCGTTCGGCACCGACACGGCGCCATCGCCGCGCATGGGCACGCCGGAACTCGTGAGCCACACGAAGCCGTCGATGCGCGTGCCGTCGTCGGCGCGATGGGCGACACGGTACTTGGTGGTGGCGACGCCGTTCACCGCCTCGCGTCCGACCGCCGCGCCGGCGACATCCGGCGAGCTCGAGCTCCCGCATCGCGCGGTCGATCGGGAAATCGATGTAGCTCTTGAGCATCGGCACCACGAAATAGCCGCGGCCGGCGCTGATATCGAGGATCGCCACTTCGGGAACGCCGCCCAGGCTCTGCTCGTGGCGCTGAAAGCCCGGCTTGGCGTAGAGCATGCCCTGATAGGTCTGGCCATCGACGGTGAGCGCGCAGCGCGCGTTATAGGCAACGCGGGCATCGCCCAGCACTCCGGCCGCCGCGGGCCAGGCGAGCGCCATCAGGCACAGCACGATGAGCCATTTGATGCGGGCGATCACGGCGACATCGAGTTCCGCATGTCCAACCTCCTCGCCCATTCCGGCCTGAATACCAGTTGGGCACCCTCGCCACTAGCCCAGAATTGAGGCAGATTCGGGGCGCGCTGGATCGCCCGAGGCGCCGCCGCTATGCTGGCGAGGTCAGGAAACAAGGTCGGAGCGACGCGATGCCGGGTCGGATCGAGGCACGTCTGAAGGAGCTCGGCATCGAGCTGCCGCAACGCGGCGCGCGCCGATGGCGAATTACGTGCCGGCCGTGCGCACGGGCAATCTGCTGTTCGTCTCCGGCCAGATCTGCCATTGGAACGGCGAGCGGCGCTTCGTCGGCAAGCTCGGCGCCGAGATCAGCGCTCGAGCGACGGCCAGCAGGCGGCGCGGCTCTGCGGCCTCAATCTCCTCGCCCATGTCCGAACGCGCGCTCGACGGCGATCTCGACCGCGTCGTCCGCGTCGTGCGCCTGGGCGGCTTCGTCAACTGCAGTGCCGAGCCTTCACCGAGCAGCCGCAAGTGGTCAACGGCGCTCCGACCTGATGGTCGAGGTGCTTCGGCGACGCCGGGCCGCCATGCGCGCACCGCGGTCGGCGTCAGCTCGCTGCCGGGCGGCGCTCGCGGTCGAGGTCGACGCGGTCTTCGAGGTGCGCTGAGCCGATCATGGCGGATGGCGGCAGGCCGCTGCGCGGCGTGCGCGATCGTCGAGCGATCTCGCGCGATTCCGGCGGCGGAATGGGATGCCTGCGCCGGGCGCGGACAATCCCTTCGTCGGCCACGCCTTCCTGGAAGCGCTGGAGGAAAGCGGCTCGGCCACGCGCGAGACCGGCTGGCTGCCGCAGCACATCCTGCTCGAGGACGAGCGACGGCCGCCTCCTCGGCGCCGTGCCGCTGTATCTCAAGAGCCATTCCTACGGCGAATACGTCTTCGACCACGGCTGGGCCTCGGCCTATGAGCGCGCCGGCGGCCGCTATTACCCGAAGCTGCGGCCGCGGTGCCGTTCACGCCGGTGACCGGGCCGCGGCTGCTGCTGCCGGCCGGAGCGCCGGCGTGGAGGTCGACGGCGAACGCTGATCGCGGCGCTGATCGAGGTCGCGCGCGCCGCGCAAGGTCTCCTCGCTCCATGTCACCTTCCCGACCGGCCAGGAGTGGGAGCAGCTCGGGCGCCGCCGGCTTCCTGCAGCGCTCGGGCCAGCAGTTCCATTGGGAGAACGACGGCTACAAGAGCTTCGATGATTTCCTCGAGGCGCTCAATTCGCGCAAGCGCAAGCAGATCCGGCGCGAGCGCCGCGACGCGCTGGCGAGGGCGGACTCGAGATCGAGACGCTCACCGGCGCGCGATCTGGAGACGCGAGCATTGGGATGCGTTCTTCCGCTTCTACATGTCGACCTCCGACCGCAAATGGGGCTCGGCCTATCTGACGCGCGAATTCTTCGATCTCCTGCACCAGCGCCTATGCCGACCGCGTCGTGCTGGTGATGGCGCGCAAGGGCGAGCCGCTACGTCGCCGGCGCGCTCAACCTCATGGGCAGCGATACGCTGTATCGGCCGCAACTGGGGCTGCGTCGGCGATTTCCCGTTCCTGCATTTCGAGGTCTGCTATTACCGCGCCATCGACTTCGCGATCGCGCGCGGCCTGAAGCGCGTCGAGGCCGGCGCGCAAGGCCAGCACAAGATCCAGCGCGGCTATCTGCCCGTCGCCCACCTACAGCGCGCACTGGATCCGCGATCCCGGATTCGCCCGCGCGGTCGCCGATTTCTCGCGCGCGAGCGGCAGCGGTCGAGGCGGAGATGACGGCGCTCGAGGACGAGCTGTCACCTTCCGCAAGGAAGGCGACTGAGGCGACGGAGGTATCATGGTGCTCTCGCTCACTAAGCTCGGCGCGGCCATGGCGATCGCCGCCGAGGACATCGATCTCGCGGCGCCGATCACGGCGGCGGACAGCGCGGCGCTCCGGCGCGCCCTCTTCGACAATCTCGTGCTCTGCATTCGCGGCCAGTCGCTGTCGCCCACGGCCTATCTGGCGGCGATGCGCGGGTTCGGCCAGCCCGTGACCCAGGTGCGGATCGCCTCGCGCCACCAGGAAATTCCGGAAATCATGATCCTCTCCAGCGAGGATCGGGACGAGATGGGTGACGGCGGCCGTCTTGTGGTGGGCGCCCACTGGCATAGCGACGACAGCTACAAGCGCGTTCCCTGCTCCCTCACCATGCTCTATGGCATGGAGATTCCCTCGACCGGCGGCGACACCCAATTCACCAACATGTACGCCGCCTACGAGGATCTGCCGGCGGCCACCAAGGCCGATATCGCCGACCTCAGGGTGGTGCACAAATACGATTCGCCGCGCAAGGGCACGCGGATCGCAACCTTGAAGCCCGAGGAAGCGGCACAGCTCCCGGACGCGGTCCATCCGCTGGTGCGCACGCATCCCGAGACCGGACGCAAGGCGCTCTACATGAACCCCAACCGCATGGCGGGCGTCCTGGGATGGGAGCGCGCCGAGAGCGACGCTCTCCTCGACGAGCTCATCGCGCATGCGACCCAGGAGCGCTACCAGTACCGGCACAAGTGGCGGCGCGGCGATATCGTGATCTGGGACAACCGCTGCACCATGCACAAGGCGAACGCCGATTATCCCGCCGGCGAGCGCCGCCTCATGCACCGCATCATCGTCGAGGGCACGGTCCCGGTGTGAGTGCGGAATCGAAATTTAGGTAGGTTCACCACGGAGACACAGAGAACACGGAGGCGCGTCCTACAAGGAACCCTACTTCTCCGTGTTCTCCGTGCCTCTGTGGTGAAATTACTTAACCGCGCGGGTTTTGCCAGCGCGAGAGCATCTCCGCCGCGCTCGCGAACCGGATCGGCGCGCGGGGCTCCGGCGGCACGCCATCGACCCAGGCGGGATATAGCGTCTCGACGAGTGGCGGGTCGCTGCTCAGCGAATGCACCAGGCCGCGGGCAGCGATCTGCGGATGCGCCGGCACGTCGGCGAGGTCCACGACGGGATGGAAGCAGCAATCGGCGGGATCGATCACCTGCGCCCAATGGGCAAGCGGACGGGTCGCGATAAGCGCGGCCACCTCCGCGATGAGCGCGCGCTGCGGGAAGGCCTCGCCGTGGCGTTGGGCCCAATCCGGCCGCCCGACCGCACGGCAGAAACTCTCCCAGAATTTCGGCTCGACGGCGCCGAGGGTCATGAACCTTCCATCCGCCGTGCGATAGATCTGGTAGTAGGCCGCGCCGCCGTTGAGCATCGCCGCGGCACGGCCGGGCTCGTGCCCCTTCCGTTGAGCAAGAGTGAGCGGGGTCGCCTGCCAAGCCAGCACGGTCTCGGCAAGGCTCACATCGAGGAAGGCACCGCGGCCGGTGCGCGCGCGGCCGAGGAGGGCCGCCACCGCCGTGAGCGCCGCCTGCAGCGCGCTCGCGTGATCGGCGGTGGGAGGATAAGCGAACGCCGGCCGCTCCGCCGGACCTGATGCCGCGAGCCCGCCGGCGAGCGCCATGTAGTTGATGTCGTGTCCCGCCCGCAGCCGATAGGGCCCGGTCTGGCCGAAGCCCGTGAGTGCCACATGGACGAGGCGGGGGTTGAGCCGCTCGAGCGTCGCTCGGTCGAAGCCCAGGCGATCGAGCACGCCCGGCCGATAGCTCTCCACCAGCACGTCGGCGGCGGCGATGAGAGCGGCGAAGGCTGCTTTCCCTTCCGACGCCTTGAGATCGACCTCGATGACGGTCTTGCCGCGGTTCATCAGCTTGTAGAAGGCGGAGACTCCGTCGGGATCCATTGGCCCCAGGGTCCGCATGGGCTCGCCGCCGGGCGGCTCGACCTTCACCACCTCGGCGCCGAGATCACCGAGATGCAGCGCCGCCTGCGGGCCCGGAATGAACTGGCTCACGTCGAGGACCCGGATGCCGGCGAGGAAATCGCGGAGAGACATGGGAAAGGACTAGCACATTTGGCCCACGACCGGGCCGGGCAGGATCCATTAACCCGCCCGCGGCAGAATGGTCCGCACGGGTAAACGGCCGCAAGATGACCCTCGCCGCGCTATTGTCCCTCTGCAAGCTCAGCGCCGTCCTGGTGCCGCCCCTGATCTTTTGGATGTGGATCCGCCGCACGCTGCGGGCCGGTCTCGACCCCCGGCCGTTCCTCGAGCTGTTCCTGGGCGGCGCGGTTCTGGTGGCCCTGGTCGGAATGGCCGGCAACTTCGTTCTGGGACACCTGGGAGAGCCGGCCGCCCCGCTCAGCCGGGCGCTCCAGGAAGGGTGGCTCTATGCCGCCCTTCCCGAGGAAGCCACGCGCGCCGCCGTGCTGGGTTTCTGGATCGCCGGCGAGCGCGGCTTCGCCGACCCGAAGGCGATCATCGGCGCGGCGCTGGCGCTGGGAATGGGCGCGATCGCCATGGAGAATCTGATCCGCTTCCATCAGATTACCGATGACGTCAGCCACTATCAGATCCTGATCCAGCGACCGATCATCAGCGTGCTCCTGATCGGCGGAACCAGCCTCGCGATCGCGGTTCCGACCGCCTGGAGGCAGGCCCGCGGCGAGGACTGGCGCCTCGGCCTGACGGCCGGTCTCGCTCTCGCGGTTCTCGCTCATGGCATCTACGACAGCGCGGTGCTGATGTCCGATCACGTGCTGCCCGGACAATACGTTCCGCTTGCCTCCATCGCGATCGCCGTGGCGGCGCTCTCCATCTCGATCCTGCCGGTTCGATCCCGCTTCAAGGCGTTGATCAGCCCCTCGTAGAAGCAATGGGGTTCGCGGGAGCCGCCCCCGCGTCACGCTCGTGAATCCGGCAATTTTACCGGTGCTTTGACTCTCCCGCCCGGGCTCTGGCAGTATCGCTATATCCAATAGGATATAGCGCCCCACTCATGAAGCTTCCGCTGTCTCGCGTACACACGGCCAGCCGTTTTGACCCGCCGACGAAGGCAGCTTTTGCCGGCGGGCTTCCGCTCGCGGAACGGCCGAGCGCCCTGGCGCTCGTCAGCGTCAAGACCGGCCCCGCGGCCCAGCGACTTACGGGAGCCTCCAAGGGCGAGCGCCGCCGTGCCAGGATCTGGGAGCTCGGCGCCAGCCTGCATTGCTCGATCATCGGCACCTGCCTCACTACGGGCGAGCTGCGTGCCGTGCTGCGAAAGTTCGGCGCCGTGCGCGAGGCCGCCAGCGAGCATGACCTCCATCACATTGCCGTGTCGGCGGTGGCCGAGCGCGGGCCGCTCGCGAAGCAGATCCAGAAGGCGCTCGACCGCCGGCACCACGCGACCATCAACCGCTTCGGCAAGGCCGCGACCGCCGGGGAGCTGCGGCGCTGCTGGGACGAGGCGATGCAGGCCGGTGAGATTCCCGGCGCCTATTGGACCGCCCTCACCCATGCCGCGGCGGACGATGACCTCGTTCGCCACGTATTCGGCGCCGTCCATATGCTCTCCCATCTCGTGGGATCCGCAAACCGCGCCGACATCCGCCGGCTGCATCAGCTGGAATTGGAGAAAGCCGCCCTCGAGGAAAAGCTCGCGCGGCAGCAGGCGCAGCTCCGCGACGCCATCCTGACGCGGGACACGAGAATTCGCGAGCTCGGCACGGCGCTCTCGCACGAGATCAAGCGACAGATGGGCGTGCAGTCGGCGGACGCGCACGCGCACCGGTCAGCCACGCTCGACGCCCTGGTCGCCGATCTCCGCAAGCAGCTCGATGCCGAGCTGCGCCGGCGCGATCGGGCGGAGCGTCGGGCGGAAGCGATCGCCCTCGCTCGCGCGAAGCATGAGAGCACGCGCCTGGCGATGGAACAGGAACTCGGCGTGTTGCGGGACGAGCTGGAAGCCGCCGAGGCGCGCCTGGCGGCGCTTGCGACGACGGACGGCGAGACGCCTGGCGATCTCGACCTCGCCGGCATCACCATTCTCTACGTCGGCGGACGCCCGCACCAGGTCGCCCGGCTGCGCCTGCTGGTGGAGCAATCCTCGGGAACGCTCATCCATCACGACGGCGGCATCGAGGAGCGCAAGGATCTGCTGCCGGGCCTGGTGAGCCGCGCCGATGCGGCATTTTTTCCCGTCGACTGCGTCAGCCACGACGCCGCGCTTTCGCTGAAGCGCCTCTGTCGCCTGGCGGGCAAACCCTACGTGCCCCTGCGCAGCTCCGGAGCCGCGTCGCTGCTGCACGCTTTGCAGTCGTCCGCGCTCGACGTCGGGGCGCTGCGCCGGCCCGCCTGAGCGGCGGCTTTCGCCAATTGCTTTCCGAGCTATCCCGCAGCCCAAGGAGACATGAGCCATGACGGCAGTTCAACATCTGCAGCACGCGCGCCATCCCTTCCTCGACGGCAAGACGAAACGCATGCTGATCGGTGGCGAATGGACCGATGCGGCCTCCGGCAAAACCTTCGACAGCATCAATCCCGCCACCGGCGAGGTGCTGGCGAAAGTCGCCGAGGGCGATGCCGAGGACATCAACCGCGCCGTCGCCGCGGCGCGGAAGGCCTTCGAGGGCCCCTGGAGCAAGTTCAAGCCCTATGAGCGCCAGCAGCTCCTGCTCAAGATCGCCGATCTCGTGGAGGCGAATTTCGAGGAGCTGGCCCAGCTCGACACCCTCGACATGGGAGCGCCGATCAGCCGGACGCTGGGCAATCGCCGCCGCGTGCTGGGCATGCTGCGCTACTACGCGGGCATGGCGACCTCGATCCATGGCGAGACCATCGGCAACTCGCTGCCGGGCGAAATCTTCTCCTACACCCTCAAAGAGCCCGTGGGCGTGGTGGGCGCGATCATCCCGTGGAACGGTCCGCTCGGCGCCTCCGTGTGGAAGATCGGCCCGGCGCTCGCCACCGGCTGCACCGTGATCCTGAAGCCCGCCGAGGAAGCGCCGCTGACGCCGCTCCGCCTCGCCGAGCTGCTGCTGGAGGCGGGCGTTCCCGCCGGCGTCGTCAACGTGGTGCCGGGCTATGGCGAGACCGCGGGCGCCGCGCTTGCCGCCCATCCCGGCGTCGACAAGGTGGCCTTCACCGGCTCCCACGTCACCGGGCAGAAGATCGTCCAGGCCTCGGCGGGAAACCTGAAGCGGGTCTCCCTCGAGCTCGGCGGCAAGTCGCCGGACATCGTCTTCGCCGACGCCGATCTCGAGAGCGCGGTTCCCGGCGCCGGAATGGCGGTCTTCGCCAATTCCGGCCAGATCTGCAGCGCCGGCACCCGCCTCTTCGTCGAGCGCAAGGTCTATGACCAGTTCGTCGACGGCGTCGCGAAATTCGGCGAGGGTCTCAAGGTCGGCAACGGCCTCGATCCCCAGACCCAGATCGGCCCGCTGGTCTCCGAGCAGCAGCTCGAGCGCGTCACCGGCTATCTGGCGCTCGGCCGCCAGGAGGGCGCCAAGGCGATGGCGGGCGGCGAGCGCGTGACCGAAGGGGCCCTCGCCAAGGGCTATTTCGTGCCGCCCACAGTCTTCGCCGACGTCAAGGACGAGATGCGGATCGCCCAGGAGGAGATCTTCGGGCCCGTCATCTCCGCCATCCCCTTCACCGACATCGAGGAAGTAATCCAGCGCGGCAACAATACCAGCTTCGGCCTCGGCAGCGGCGTCTGGACCCGGGACGTCAGCAAAGCGCACCGCCTCGCCAAGGGCCTCCGCGCCGGCTCGGTCTGGGTCAATTGCTACCAGGCGATGGACCCAGCGGTGCCCTTCGGCGGCTACAAGATGAGCGGCTACGGCCGCGAGAGCGGGCTGCAGCACGTGGAGGAGTATCTCAACGTGAAGGCAGTCTGGATCAAGACGGCCTAGGGAGGCCCCAAGACCTGGAGGGAGCGCGTTGCGTCCTTCGACGCGCTCCCTCCGGTCGCTTGCTCAGGATGAGGTGCTTTCCTTCATGCCGTCACCAATTCGCCTCATCCTGAGCAAGGGCCGATAGGCCCGCGTCGAAGGACGCAGGATGCCTCCGAGAAGGCGCCGCTACTTCGCCACCATCACGTCCGAGGCCTTGATCACCGCGATCGCGGCATCGCCGACCTTGAGGCCGAGGTCGTCGACCGCCTCGTTGGTGATCGAGGAGGTGACGATGACGCCGTTGCCGATGTCGATGCGGACATGGGCGGTGGTCTGGCCCTTCTGCACGGCGACCACCTTGCCCTTGATCTGATTGCGCGCGCTCAATTTCATCACGAAGGCTCCTTGCGGGGATTTCAGGGAACGATGCCGCGGGCGGCCCAGGCCGTGGCGGTGAGCGAGCGCGGCCCGTCCGGCGAGCCGGAGAGATAGGCCGCGCGCACCAGCGCCTCGACCCGCGCGCGGCGCTCGGGGTCGAGCCCGGCGACGAAGCCACTGAACGGCCCCTGCCCGCCCAAGAGCGGCGTCCAGTAGTCGTCGAAGCTTTCGAACTCCGTGCGGATGGTGAGCGAGGCACGGGTGACCTCGGCAAGACCGCCGCGGCGGAAGACCTCGACTAGCCCCTCGGGCAGCCCCAGCGGATGCGAGAAGAGCTTGTCGCGCGCTGCGCCAGCGGCGAGTTCGACGCCGGCGGCGCTGTCCCAGAACAGGCGCTGGAAGACGAGGCCGCCGCGGAAATCCCAAACCGAGGCCGCGATCGCGCCGCCCGGCCGCACCACCCGCCGGATTTCCGCGAGCGCGCGGTCGGCATCGCCGATGAAGTTCAGCACCAGCTGCGATGCGGCGGCGACGAAGCTGTTGTCGGCGTAAGGAAGATCGCCCGCCTCGGCAACATCGAAGCGGGACGCGCCGCCGACCGCGCGGGCACGCACATACTCGACGTAGGCCACGGAGATATCCGCACCCACCACCCGCCGCCCCGGCCAGCGCGCCTGCATGGCGAAGGCGAGGCTCCCGGTGCCGCAGCCGACATCGATGAGATCCCCCTCCGGCGGCGCCAGGAAATCCAGCAGCGGCTCCGCCAGCCGGCGCGTCCAGCGGCCGAGGAAGCGCTCATAGGCGGCGCCGTCGCTGGCGTGATAGCTGGACGCGGACGATGTCATGTGGGCTCGGCGACCGAGATATCCGTACGAATATAGCGCAGTCTAGTCCCTCGCTCACGAAAGCGGGAGACGAGATATTCGTCGCACCTAGCCCGCTACTCCAAAAGCAAACAGCCGCCCGAGAAGGGCGGCTGCTGCCTGATCCGATCTGAAACCCGTCGCTACTCCGCGAACTCGGGCTCCTTGCGGCTGGGCTGCGGCGGGGCTTCCTCGAAGGTGAAGGCGAGCTTGTCGCCCGCGACCTTGACGTGCACCACGCCGCCCTTGGTGAGCTTGCCGAAGAGCAGCTCCTCGGCGAGCGGCTTCTTGATGTGCTCCTGGATGATGCGCGCCAGCGGCCTCGCGCCGAAGAGCTTGTCGTAGCCCTTCTCGCCCAGCCATTTGCGCGCGTCGGCGTCGAGCTCGATGGTGACGTTGCGGTCGGCGAGCTGCTCCTCGAGCTGGAGGATGAACTTGTCGACGACGCGGCCGATGGTGTCCGGCGTCAGCGACGCGAAGGAGATCACCGCGTCGAGGCGGTTGCGGAACTCCGGCGTGAACATCCGGTTGATCGCCTCCTCGTCCTCGCCGACCCTGACCTCGCTGCCGAAGCCGATCGCGGGCTTTGCCATGTCGGAAGCGCCGGCATTGGTGGTCATGATCAGGATCACGTTGCGGAAATCCACCGTCTTGCCGTTGTGGTCGGTGAGCTTCCCGTAATCCATCACCTGCAGGAGGATGTTGAAGAGATCGGGATGCGCCTTCTCGATCTCGTCCAGCAGCAGGACGGAATGGGGATGCTGATCGACCGCGTCGGTCAGGAGACCGCCCTGGTCGAAGCCCACATAGCCCGGAGGGGCGCCGATGAGGCGGGAGACCGTGTGGCGCTCCATGTACTCGGACATGTCGAAGCGGGTGAGCTCGATCCCGAGCGTGCGGGCGAGCTGGCGCGCGACCTCGGTCTTGCCGACGCCGGTCGGACCCGAGAAGAGGTAGCAGCCGATCGGCTTCTCCGGCTCGCGGAGGCCGGCGCGGGCGAGCTTGATCGCCGAGGTGAGGGCGTCGATCGCCTTGTCCTGGCCGAACACCATGGTCTTGAGATCGCGCTCCAGGTTCTTGAGGGTCTCCTTGTCGTCGCGGGAGACGCTCTTGGGAGGGATCCGCGCCATGGTCGCGACGACGGCTTCCACTTCCTTGGTCGTGATGGTCTTGCGGCGGCGGCTCTCCGGCAGCAGCATCTGGGCGGCGCCGACCTCGTCGATGACGTCGATCGCCTTGTCCGGCAGCTTGCGGTCATTGATGTAGCGCGAGGAGAGCTCCACCGCGGCGCGGATGGCGTCGGCGGTATAGCGCACCTTGTGATGACGCTCGTAGTAGGGCTTGAGGCCGCGCAGGATCTTGACGCTGTCCTCGACCGTCGGCTCGTTGACGTCGATCTTCTGGAAGCGCCGGACGAGCGCCCGGTCCTTCTCGAAGTAGTTCCGGTATTCCTTGTAGGTCGTGGAACCGATGCAGCGGATGTTGCCGCTGGCGAGCGCCGGCTTCAGCAGGTTGGACGCATCCATCGCGCCGCCGGAGGTGGCGCCGGCGCCGATCACCGTGTGGATCTCGTCGATGAAGAGGACGGCGCCGGGCATCGCCTCGAGCTCGGAGAGCACCGCCTTCAGGCGCTCCTCGAAGTCGCCGCGGTAGCGGGTGCCCGCCAGCAGCGCCCCCATGTCGAGGGCGAAGATCTGGGCGTTCTGCAGCACGTCCGGCACCTCGCGCTGGACGATGCGGCGCGCCAGGCCCTCGGCGATGGCGGTCTTGCCGACGCCGGGGTCGCCGACGTAGAGCGGGTTGTTCTTGGAGCGGCGGCAGAGGATCTGGATCGTGCGCTCGACCTCGGCCTCGCGGCCGATCAGCGGATCGATCTTGCCGTTCTTGGCCTTCTTGTTGAGGTTGACGCAATAGGCGTCGAGCGCGTCATGGCTGCGCTTGGAGGGCTTCTCCAGCCGCTCCTCCTCGTCGGCGCCCTGGACGCGGCGGGTCTCGGAGCGGCCCGGCGCCTTGGCGATGCCGTGGGAGATGTAGTTGACGGCGTCGAAGCGCGTCATGTCCTGCTCCTGCAGGAAATAGACGGCGTGGCTCTCGCGCTCGGCGAACATCGCCACCAGCACGTTGGCGCCGGTCACTTCCTCGCGACCGGAGGACTGCACGTGGATCGCCGCCCGCTGCAGCACGCGCTGGAAGCTGGCGGTGGGCTTGGCGTCCTCGCCGTGGGCCGAGATCAGGTTCGCGAGCTCGTTGTCGACGTAGGTCAGGAGATCGCGGCGCAGCTTCTCCAGATCGACGGTGCAGGCGCGCAGCACCGCCACCGCGTCCTGATCCTCGGTGAGCGCCAGCAGCAGGTGCTCGAGGGTGGCATACTCGTGCCGGCGCTCATTGGCGTAGCCGAGAGCGCGATGAAGGGTCTTCTCGAGATTGCGCGAAAGCATGTACGCGTGATCCTTTTGCTGGTCCGATCCGGCTGGTCCTACTGCCCGCTTTTCTTCTTTATTCCTTCTCCAGGGTGCACTGCAGAGGGTGTTGGTGCTGACGGGCGAAGTCCATGACCTGAGTCACTTTGGTCTCCGCCACCTCGTAAGTATACACCCCGCATATGCCGACCCCGCGGCGGTGCACGTGCAGCATGATCCGGGTCGCTTCCTCGCGGGTCTTGGCGAAGAAACGCTCCAGAATGTGAACGACGAACTCCATGGGCGTGTAGTCGTCGTTCAGCATGAGGACCTTGTACATTGCCGGCTTCTTCGTCTTCGGCTTGGCCTTGACGATGACACCGGTGCTTGGTCCCTCGCCATCGCGTTTCTCAGGATCGCTCATGGTCGCTCGACCAACAGGCACGTCATGCGGTTTCACCATGGCATGATATTGGTATCGCGCGGCTCCGGGGAAGGGGCATTCCCATCGACCGTGCCGCCGCGAGTCCCCGATCCGCCACGGGTATGCTCGCGGAGCATGCCTCCCCTACGGTTAACACCGCCATAAATCCGTGCCCGATGCGCGGAAAAAGGAATTGGCGGCTCGCCCGTCCGCCGGACAGGCGTATGAGACCCCTTCCGGAGGGAACCCCTTCGAGGGCAGCGCCCGGAAGGCTAGGTCAAGACGTCGGCGGCGTGCCGGGTTCGTCGGGAGCCGCCTCGAGACGGGTCGCCAGCGGCGCCGAGACGTCGCCTGCGACCGTGAGGCTCAGCTCGATCAATCGCGCCGCCCCCGAGGTGGAGCGCTCGACGACGCCGCTCGCAAAGCTGCCGGCCAAGGTCGCCACATCGGCGATGGTAGCAGCGTCCAGCAGGGCAATGCCGGCCGCCGCCGTATAGGTCAGTGACTCCCGCGTCAGGCCGATCCATTCCCGGCCGATGCGCTCCAGACCATCGGTGAGGGCCACGCTCGCCGCCACCAACGCAGCGACGTCCTCGTCATTGGCGCCGAAAAACCCGCGCGGCGGCGGCAGGAGCGCCGGCGCCGGCTCGGCCGTGGCCGATTTACCGCGGGAACTGCGGCTCATCGCCATGACAACTCATCCCCCGAGCCGCCCTTACCCAAAAAGAGGACGAGCGCACTCCGAGCATCAATGTTGCACTGCAGCATAGCAGAACTATAAACCACCGCGGCGACACCGCAAGCGGATTTGCGGCCGGACGGCCGATACCGGAAAAGCTTCGAAATGCATGAAAAATCAGCGATATCGCGGGCAAGCGCCAGCACTGGAACGGCCGCCGGCATCGACCCACCCGAGCGGCGAGGCAGGTGCCATCGGCGCGCCACTCTTGCGCCGCATTTCCGCGCCTCGCATATGATGCTGGCGCCGCCTTCGCTTCTATCATAGGATTCAATGGCCTCGCGTGGGATGCTCGCGCGGCGCGTCGAGTCGGATATGTGGCAATCGAGGATTCGTTAACTTAACTGTGCTGAAATCCTCTTCCTGGGCTTGCCGGAAGATCGGGGGCGTAAAGGTGGAACGTTTGACAAGCGTAGCGCGCGGTGTGGGTGTCGTGGTGGCTCGTTTCCTGCTGGTGGTTCTGATCGCCGCCCTGCTGTCGCCGATGGCGGAAGCGCGGCTGAGGAAAGTTCAGCCCACCCATTCGACACGTCCCGAATTCACCTCCATCGTCATCGACGCCGAGACCGGCAAGGTCGTGAGCGAACAGGACGCTGACCAGCCGAACTACCCGGCCTCGCTCACCAAGATGATGACGCTCTACCTGCTGTTCGAAGCTCTCGACAAGAGCCGTGTCACGCTGGAAACGCCGCTCTCGGTGTCGGCCTATGCGGCCGGCCAGGAGCCGACCAAGCTCGGCCTCCGGCCCGGCGAGACAATCTCCGTGCACGACGCCATCCTGGGCCTCGTCACCCGCTCCGCCAACGACGCCGCCGTCGTGATCGCCGAAGGGCTGGCCGGCAGCGAAGACGCCTTCGCTCAGCGCATGACCGCCAAGGCCCATGCCCTGGGGATGACCAACACGACGTTCCGCAACGCCTCCGGCCTGCCCGATCCGGGGCAGATGACCACCCCGCGCGATCTCGCCAAGCTCGCGCGCGCGCTCTATCACGATTTTCCCCAGGACTATCATTTCTTCGCGACCCAGGAATTCGTCTTCCACGGCAAGCTCATCACGACGCACAACCACCTGATGTCCCGCTTCGAGGGCATGGACGGGATCAAGACCGGCTACATCCGCGCCGCCGGCTTCAATCTCGCGGCCTCGGCGGTGCGTGATGGTCACCGTCTGATCGGCGTGGTGATGGGCGGCCGCAGCGCTCCCTCCCGTGACAACATGATGGCCTCGCTGTTGAACACCGCCTTCGCCGACACTCGCCGCGACAACGACGGGATGGCGAAGCTGATGCAGGCGAATGCCAACGTGACGCCGAGCGACGTCGCGCCGGCGCAGGTCGCTTCCGCCGATGTCGCGACCTCGAGCGTCGCCGACGAGCCGGTAGCCGTGGCGCCGGAGACGACGACCTTTGCCGCCCGCGCCAAACGGACGCTCAGCCATCTGTCGCCGGTGGGCACCGCCGAGGCGGCAACCACTCGTCCCGCCCGCTCGGCGGAGCCCGAGTCCGATCGCTGGAGCATCCAGGTCGGCGCCTTCAGCCAGAAGAGCGCCGCCGAGAAGGCCGCCGCTCGCGCCCTGGCAACGCTGCGCCCCGGCAAGGGCAAGAGCATCGCCGTGGTGGCCCCCAGCAGTTCCGAGAGGGAGCGCTATTACCGCGCCCGGATCGTGAATTTCAGCGAGCGGGAAGCCGAGCACGCCTGCCAGCTCCTGCACAAGAAGCGCCGGGACTGCGCCGTATTGGCGCCGAGTGCCGTGCATGTGGCGCAGGCGGAGTAGTCGAGCCGATCGCCGCACGCCAGCCGGGCGCGATAGGCTTCAATCAGACTTTGTAGGCTAAACGCAGGCCGCCCCAGTGGCGGCCGCGCACCATGATCGGCGCCGAGACGTCCTTCATCAGCTGGAACTGGCCGCCCCCCATGGCGCGCCGATAGGTCTGCACCAGAAACGGCTTCCGATTGCGGCCGGCGGCAAGGCCGGTGCGGTCGTCGAATTTCCGGCGGTTACGGGAGTTCGCGATATTCCAGGCGACATCCGTGCCCTGCGGCCGCGAGAACTTGAGATTGTGCGTCGGGAGATAGCCGTTGCGATCGACCGCGGCGCAGAACACCACGCGCGGATCGATCTCCAGCACCGGCTCTTGGAGAGCCGGCAGTATCCGATCCGTGAACGCCACGAACCGCGTCATCAGCTGCTGCGGATTGGTATTGGCGACCGGCGCGTAGCTCTCGTCGAAGAGATCGGCCTCGCCAAGCTCGCCGTTTTCGACCGCCGCCTCGAAACGCCGAGAAATCTCGGCCGCGAGCGTCGTTAGCGCGCTGAATGAACGGCGTGTCGACAGTGACCACGCCCGCCACCGACGTCGCCTCGATCAAGGTCTCGGCGACCCCGATCAGCGCCGTCACCTGGTCGCGCGCGAGCCGGAGATCCCGGCTCGAGCTGGCGACATCGCTGTTGAGCCCCTCGATCCCCTCGAGGAACCGGCGCGAGCGATCGCCGATCTCCGCCGCGCCCTTGGCGATCCGCCCGGAGCCGGTGTCGACCTCATCGAGGGCCTGGCTCGCGGTCCGGATCACGCTGGCGATGGTCTCGGTTCCCGCGCGGACCGTCTCCGCCTGCTGCACGCCCGTGCCGGAGTGCGACAGCAGAGTGCGCGCCTTGGCGCCAAGCTCCGCCAGCGTCGTATCGATCTCGGACGTGGCGGCACTGGTTTCCTTGGCGAGGGATTTCACCTCGCCGGCAACGACGGCGAAACCACGCCCGGCCTCGCCGGCGCGGGCGGCCTCGATGGTCGCATTGAGGGCGAGGAGATTGGTCTGCTTGGCGATCGCGGAGATCCGCTCGGCGACCTTGCCGACGCGACTGAGCGCCGCGTCGAGGCGTGCCCGCATGCTGGGCGATGGCGCCCATCGCCTCCAGCAGGCTGGCGATCGCCGCCAGGGATTGCTCCAGTGTCGCGCGGGAGCTCTCGATCTCGTCATGCGAGCGCGATGCCGTCGCTTCGGCGCTTCCAGCGAGCTCGGTGATCTCCGCGCTGCCGGCCTTCACCTCGGAAGCCGCCGCGCTCAGAGTGGAGAACAGCTGAGCTTGCGCTTCGATGCGGGCGCTGACGTCGTCGACTTTCCCCGCGACATCGGCAATACCGATGCTCAGCCGATCTGCTTCCGCGGCGACTTTGGCGACGATGGCAAGGCTCTCGGCTCTACTCCGCCATCCCGACACCGATTGCTGGCATGTCGCGGGATGAGCCTAGCGGGCGCTCGCTAAAGACCCGTAAAGCGCGAGTAACCTGCTACGACCACGCTCAGAACTTCGGCGGCGCGATCCCGCTTTGCTGGAGCTCGGCGACGAGCGCCGCCTTGAGGCGCTCCAGACCCTTGGTATCCCGGGCCTCGGCACGGGCCACCAGCACGTCCTGGGTATTGGAGGCCCGGAGCAGCCACCAGCCGTCCGCCGTGCGCACGCGCACGCCGTCGATGTCGGTGACGTCGGCGCCGGCCTTCTTGAGCCGGTCGCGCACCTCGCTCACGACGGCGAATTTGCGCACGTCGGAGCACGGGAAGCGCAGCTCCGGCGTGTTGACGACCTGCGGCAGCCGGTCGCGCAGCTCGGCGAGGCTCGCCTCGATGCGCCCGAGGATGCCGATCAGCCGCACGGCCGCATAGGGCGCGTCGTCGTAGCCGTAGTAGCGGTCGGCATAGAAGATATGGCCGCTCATCTCGCCGGCGAGCGGCGCGCCGGTCTCCGCCATCTTGGTCTTGATCAGGGAATGGCCGGTGCGCCACATCAGCGGCGTGCCGCCGACGCGGGCGATCTCGTCGAAGAGCACCTGGCTTGCCTTGACGTCGGCGATGATGGTGGCGCCGGGCTTGACGCGGATCACGTCCGCCGCCAGCACGGTCATGAGCTGATCGCCCCAGAGGATGCGGCCCTTGGCGTCCACCACGCCAATACGATCACCGTCGCCGTCGAAGGCGATGCCGAGATCGGCCTTCTCGGCGGCCACCGCCGCCTGCAGCTGCACCAGGTTCTTGGGCTCGGTGGGATCGGGATGGTGGGCGGGGAAATTGCCGTCGATCTTCTCGTTGAGAAGCACGTGCCGGCCCGGCAGCGTCGCCACCATCTTCTGCAGCGCCTCGCCGGTGGCGCCATTGCCGGCGTCCCAGACGATCTTGAGCGGGCGCTTGCCGTCATAGTCCTTGAGGAGGCGCGCCACGTAGGTATCGAGAATCTCCTTGCTCGTGACCTTACCCTGGCCGCTGCGGAACTCGCCCGACGCGGCGATCTTGCCCAGACGCTGGATGTCGGCGCCGAAGAAGGACTTCTTCTTCAGCACCATCTTGAAGCCATTGTAGTCCGAGGGATTGTGCGAGCCGGTCACCATGATGCCGCCGTCAACCTCGAGAGTGGCGGTGGCGAAATAGAGCATCGGCGTGGGCCCGAGACCGACGCGCACCACGTCGATGCCACTCTCGGCGAAGCCCTCCACCAGCGCCTGCTCGAGCTCGGGCGAGCTCAGGCGGCCGTCGCGGCCCACCGCCACGCGCTTGCCGCCGGCCTCGGCGACACAGACCGCGAAGGCACGGCCGATGGCGCGGGCATCCGCCGGAAACAGCGTCTTTCCGACGACGCCGCGGATGTCGTATTCGCGCAGGATGGTCGCGTCGAAGCGATGACCGCCGGCGCGGCCGCTGTCGGGAGCCATGATGTCGTCCTTCAGCAAAAGTCTTTGAGGATCTGCTTCATGTCGGCGGCCATATCGGGCCGAGCCATAGCGAATGCGATGTTGGCATGCAGGAAACCGATCTTGTCGCCGCAGTCGAAACGGCGGCCCTCGAAGCGGAGTCCATGGAAGGGCTTGTTGCCGCCGATCAGACGCGTGAGCGCGTCGGTGAGCTGGATCTCGTTGCCGGCGCCGCGGCCGATCTGGCCGAGATGATCGAACACCTCAGGCTCCAGGATGTAGCGGCCGATGATGCCAAGGGTGGAGGGCGCCTTCTCCGGCGCCGGCTTCTCCACCAGACCTTTGACGCTCACCAGCCGGCCGTCGTCGCTCTCCACATCGACTATGCCATAGCGGTTCACGTGATTGCGCGGCACATCCATGACCGCGATCACGCTGCCGCCGCCGGGTTTGCGCGCGTCCACCATCTGCTTGAGGCAGGAGGTCTTGCCCAGGATCAGGTCGTCGGCGAGCAGCACCGCGAAGGGCTCGTTGCCCACCAGGTCACGGGCGCACCAGACCGCGTGGCCGAGGCCGAGAGGCTGCTGCTGGCGGGTATAGGCCACCTGCCCCGGCTTCGGCAGCCAGCCGTTGATCTCGACGATCTGCGCGGTCTTGCCGCGCTCGCGCAGCGTGCTCTCGAGTTCGTAGGAGTGATCGAAGTGATCCTCGATCGTCGTCTTGGAGCGGCCGGTGACGAAAATGAATTCCTCGATCCCCGCCGCCTGCGCCTCCTCCACCGCATACTGGATGAGGGGCTTGTCCACCACCGGGAGCATCTCCTTGGGCATCGCCTTGGTGGCGGGGAGGAATCGCGTGCCCAGGCCTCCGACCGGGAATACAGCCTTGCGAACGTGCTGTGTCATGTCTCGCTCTTGTGTGGCGTTGCGGCGGTTGACGGTGCCGAGATAACGCGCAGTCCCGATCGGTTGTTCCACACCCCCTGAGGGCGGGTCCCGCTCTGGCGTCCGGCCGTCGCGGTTATAGCGTGCAGGGGCGCCGGACGCCAGCCGACAGGCCCGCGACGGCCGGTCGCAATCGCGAAACCAGGCGTTGCGCGCACGCCTGCGTAACCCAATGAAACGGTAAACAGAATTTACTAACGCTTGGTAACCATGCCAGCGCCTACTTGCCGAGCAGCAGGTCCTTGGCGCGATTGACCTGGGCCGCCAGCACGTCCGACCCACCCTGGTCCGGATGCAGCTTCATCATCAGGCGCCGGTGGGCATCCTTGATCTCGGCGGGGCTCGCCCCGGGCTTCAGACCCAGGATCGAATAGGCCTCCTCGGAGGTCATGCCGGCCGATGGTCGGGGTTCCCCGCTTCCGCCGGACGAGCCCTGGGCCGCGTCGCGCCAGTCCGGCTGGAAGCGATCGAGGTAGCCCTCCAGGAGATTGGCGGAGGCGGGATCCTCGGCCCGCACCTCGCGCCAGAGCGCGAGCAGCCGGGCGAGATCGAGCTCCTCCAGCCGATGCCCCTGCTCCCGCCCCTTGCGCACGGTGCCGGTCATGGTGCCGGACTCGTGATCGAGGCTCATGCGGAGGTAGTCGGTCTCGACCTCCGAGACACGCGCGCGCGACGCGCCCTGGCCACCCGCCATCCAGCGCCGCCACATCGCACGGCCGCGAACGAAGAAGGGCGCGGCGCCACCGAGCGCGAACACCAGCGGAAAGAATCGGCCGCTCTCGATCAGCAGCAGCGCCAGGGCAAGCGCCGCGAAGACGCCGAGCCACATCAGCCAACGCACCACGGTTGCTGGATTGGCACTGACGAAGGCGCGTCCCGCCAGCAGCAGCACCACCAGCAGGACCACGCCACCGACGAGATAGAGCATCAGCCCTCGCCCATCTGCCGTGTGATCAGCAGCGCGGCACCGCCGGTCCGCTTGCCATAGTCGGCGAGCGCCTTACGGCCGCCGGCGGCGTAGACAGCGACCGCACCGAGCAACGCCTTCAGTTGCTGGGCGCTGGCCGAATCGAACGGGCAATAGGCGCCCCGGGTCAGGCGCGCGATCTCCTTGAAGGTGGTGCCGGCGAGGGGATTGACGCCTTCGTGGAAAAGAAACGCGGGCACGCCGAGGAGCGCCAGCTCACCGGCAAGGCGATAGAGCGCCTCCGGATTCTCTTCCATCGCATCGCCCACGAAGACCAGCGCGTTCACCTTGCCGGCGCGCGCCTCGTTGAGGGCGTGGGTCAGCACGCGGGCGATCTGCGTCTCGCCGCCGACGCAGCTCACCTTGCGCATGGCACGATGGAGATCCTCGGCGCGGGCCAGCCATCGGCTGGCCTTGCACTCGGCGAAGCCTCGATAGAACACCAGCTGCACGTCGAGGCCGCCGAGACCAGCGGTCACCTCGAACATCTCGCCCTGCAAACGGCAGGCACGGTCCCAGGTGGGGTCGCGGCTCGCCGTCGCATCGAGGGCAAAGATCAGCCGGCCGCGGCCCGACGCCGGCCGCACCGCCGGCATCGCCGCTACCTTCTTCAGGAAAGCGTCGACCTCCGCCTGCTTGGCCGCGGCGGGAAGCTGCCCACTGCCTTCGGCTTTCTTGTCCTCGGCCATGTCCTAGATATGGGCATGGAGCGGTCGGCTTTGCCAGCCTCGCAAATTCAAGAGAGCGTCAACGGGCGGCGGGCGTCTCTAACGCGGCGTCACCAGGAATAGCGTCTTCTGCCAAGCCGGCAAAGCCATGAGCGACGCATGCCAGCGCCGGATCTCCGGATAGTCGGCGACCGGAATTTTCGCGGGCCCCGCTAGATTGAGCACGGGCCCGAGGGAGAAATCCGCCACCGTCAGATGGTCCCCGGTGATGAAGCGGCGACCCCTGAGCTGGCCGTCGAGGACCTTGGCGAAGCGATGGAATCGGGTCTGGGCCTCGGCGACCCGATCGAGATTCGGCTCGCCGAGGCCGGCGAGCTTCTTCACCACGTGCTCGAAGATCATCGTCGCCAGGGGCGGCTCCCAATGGGCGAGGTCCCAGAACTGCCAGCGGCTCACGTCGGCGCGCGCCCTGGGCTCCTCCGGCAGCAGCCCCCGCGCGGGATCCTTCGCAGCGAGATACTGCAGGATCGCGTTCGCCTCCCAGAGCACGAAGCCGTCGTCCTCGATGACGGGCATCAGCATGTTGGGATTGAGCGCCGCGAATGCCGGCTGCTTCTGCTCGCCCTTGAAGAGATCGACGACATGCGGCTCGAAAGGCAGCTCGAGGTGGTGGACAAGCGCCAGCACCTTGAAGGCGCGCGGGCTCGGTGGAAAATAGTGCACCTTCAGCATGATATTTCCCCCTGCTTCAATTGACGTCTTATGCATTCACGGCAGAACCGCCGCTACAATCATTCCTCTCCGCCCCTGGGGGCGGAGAGGTTAGGTGAGGTGGGGGAATCTGGCTGAAGGGTTCGAGCTCTCGATCGACACCCACCTCATCCTAAATCCTTCTCCCCCCGCAAGCGGGCGGAGAAGGACTTGCGTGAACCTGGCGCTCAGGCGCCTAAAGCATTAAGCGAGGCGCGCCCAGACCGCCGTGTCGTGGAAGACGCCGCCGCCGTTCGGCCGGCCGGGATCGGCGCTGATCAGCACGTTGATGCCGAGGCCCTCCTCGTAGGCGGGGTTGGGCCAGATGCCTTCCACGACGAGGACGCCGCGCTGCAGCCCGTCGAAGGCCTTGGCCTGTACGACGACGCTGCCCTGGCGATTGCCGAGGCGCAGGCGATCGCCGGCGGCGGCGCCCATCGCCGTCAGGTCCTCGGGATGGATCAGCACCGACGGCTTGCCCTCGCGCGCCACGCTGGCGGGCGTGTTGTTGAAGGTCGTGTTGAGGAACGAGCGCGCCGGCGGCGCCATCATGCGGAAGGGATGCTGGGCATCCGCCTTGTCGATGATATCGACATGGTCCGGAAGCGCCGGCAGCTCCTGGTGCAGCGGGCCGAGCGCCGCCCAATCCGCCTTGAAGTGGAAGCGCTTGTCGGCGTGGGCGAAGCCGTCGAGAAAATGCGCGCGCTCGAAGGGCAGCGCGCGGTCGATCCAGCGCCCGCGATCGAACTCCGTCCGGCGGCGGCAGGCCGAGATCCTCCAGCGACGCGGCGATGATCTCCATCTCGCTCATCTCGAATCCCGGATGCTTGGCGCCAAGCCGCTTCGCGAGCTCGCAGATCACGTAGTGATTGCTGCGCGCTTCGCCATAGCGCCTCCACGACCTTGCGCGCGATCTGCAGGATAGGTATGGCCGCTGGCCGTGTAGATGTCGTCATGCTCGAGGAAGGTGGTGGCGGGCAGGACGATATCCGCCATCGCCGCGGTCTCGGTCATGAACTGCTCGTGCACGCAGGTGAAGAGATCCTCGCGCAGGAAGCCGTCGCGCACCCGGAGCGTGTCCGGCGCCACGACCATGGGGTTGGTGTTCTGGATCAGCAGCGCCGTCACCGGCGGCCCGTCGCCGAGGTCGCGCTTGTCGCCGGTCAGCACGGCGCCGATGCGGGACTGATCGAAGATGCGCACCGATTTGTCGAGGACGTCGAGGCCCTCGATCAAGGTGCGGTCGAGCTGGCTGTAGAGCGCGCTGTTGCCATAGAGCGCGCCGCCGCCCCGATGCTGCCAGGCGCCGGTCACCGCCGGCAGGCAGCTCACCGAGAAAGCTGGGCCGCGCCGTTGCGATGAGCGCGAGAAGCCATAGCCGACGCGGATGTAGCTCCGCTTGGTGCGGCCGTAGAGCCGGGCGAAATCGACGATCTGCTGCGCGGGTACGCCTGATATCGCCGCCGCCCAGGCGGGATCGCGCGATGGCCAGATGCGCCTCGAGCTCCTCGGCGCCGGCGGCATATCTCGCGAGATAGTCGCGGTCGGCGAAGCCTTCCTTGAACAGGACATGCATCACCGCGCAGGCGAGCGCGCCGTCGGTGCCGGGCCGCGGCATCAGATGGATGTCGGCAATCTCCGCCGTCGGCGTGCGATAGGGATCCACCACCACGAAGGGCGCGCTCGCGCTCGCGCCGCGCGCGGGTGATGTGGGTCATCACATTGACCTGGGTCGAGACGGGGTTGCCGCCCCACATCACCACGAGATCGGACTCCGCGATCTCCCGGGGATCGACGCCGCGCTTGGCGCCGGTGCCGGCGTTCCAGCCGGCATCCGCCAAGGTCACGCAGAAGGTCGAATGCTGGCGCGAGTAGCGCATGGCGTGGCGCAGGCGGTGGATGCCGTCGCGCTGCACCAGCCCCATGGTGCCGGCGTAGAAGAACGGCCAGACCGTCTCGCTGCCATGGCGCTCGGCGGCGCGCTGGAACTCCTCGCGCCACTCGGTCGAGGGCGGCGTCCCACGAGATCGGCTTGAAGGCCTCGAGACCGACGCCCTTGGCGCCGACCCGCAGCAGCGGCGTCGCGAGACGCAGCGGATGATGCTGGCGCTCGGCATAGCGCGCCACCTTGGCGCAGACGACGCCGGCCGTGTAGGGATTGTCGCGGGCGCCGCGGATGCGGCCGATGGTGCGCTCGTCCAGCCGCTCGACCTCGAGGGCGCAGGTGCTGGGGCAGTCGTGCGGGCAGACCGACGGAACGGTATCGAGGGGCAAGTGCAGCTCCTTCGAAGGGTTCTAGACTATAAGCCGGGCGGGTCGGAGCGAAAGCCGCCCTCAGGGCAGCCGTTCCCAGACCAGTGTCGAGACGCTGATGGCGCCATCGCGCGGGTTCGGTGCCGGCGCGGTTCTGAGCGTCAACCGGTTGCCCTCGAGCTTGTAGAAGCGGATGAGGTCGGTGCCGGTCCAGGTCTCGTTCCAGGACTGCTCGACGTGATGGAGGATGCGGTCCGCCTCCACCGTGTAGCGGCCGGCATATGCGACCACGGTACGGAAGAGCCCCGCGGCCTCGGCATCGCTCGCAATGGACGCGACGGGCCTCTTGCGCCCGTCCGCCAGCACCATCGCCATCACCCGGCCGTCGGCCGTGTAGATCAGCGTGCCGCTGGGGCGCGCGCCCAGCAGCGGCGCCTTCTCGCCGGTGGCGAGGATCTCTCGGCTGTCGGATCGGAGCGTCCAGGCGCCGACCAGGGATTGCGCGTCGCTCATGTCGCCGCCGCTCCGCGCCGCCACCGCGTCAATCGACCGTCGCGGTCACGCGCGGCATCTGCGACACCAGGCGGCCGCCGAGACGCACGGGCTCGACGCGGCGGGCGAGGCCGGTCGCATCGTCGGTCTCCACGAAGACAGCGCAAAGCGTCCCCTCGCCTTCCGCCACCTGGACGCGCTCGCCCGGCATCTTCCGGATGAAGCGCGCCATGGCGCCTTCCTTCTGCATGCCGATCACGGAATCGTAGTCGCCGCACATGCCGGCATCGGTCTGGTAGGCGGTGCCCTTGGGCAGGACCTGCGCATCGGCGGTCGGCACATGGGAGTGCGTCCCCACCACGAGGGACGCGCGGCCGTCGGCGAAATGTCCCATCGACATCTTCTCCGAGGTGGCCTCGCCGTGGAAGTCGATCACGATGGCGTTGACCTCGCCCAGGGGATGCGCCTCCAGCTCTCGCTCCACCGCCTTGAAGGGGCAGTCGATCGCATCCATGAAGAGCCGCGCCATCGGATTGAGCACGAGCACGCGCCGCCCGTCGGCGAGACTGAAGACGCGCGCGCCGGCGCCGGGCGTTCCCGGCGGCAGGTTGAGCGGGCGCAGCAGGCGCGGATCGCCGTCGATATAGGGAATGATCTCGCGACGGTCCCAGACATGATTGCCCGTGGTGATGACGTCGGCGCCGGCGGCGTAGAGCTCGGCGCAGATCTTGTCGGTGATGCCGAAGCCGCCGGCGGCGTTCTCGCCGTTCACCACCACGAAATCGAGGCCGAGCTCGCGGCGGAGCCGCGGCAGATAGGCCGACACCGCCTCGCGTCCCGGCCGCGCCATCACATCGCCGCAGAGGAGAATTCTCATGCGTCACCCGTCACCGCTGCGCCGCCCCCTCCCGCGGCAAACCGCCCGAACCATAACACATCGTCCTCGGTGATCACGGCATCGAGGGTGACGTCCCGCGCGCTCACCGGCACCGCCTCCACCTCCTGCGCGCTGAAGGCGACGCCGATCGCGATCGTCGCGCGCTGGGCGCGCAGTAGCGTGAGAGTGATATCGTAGAAGCCGGCGCCGTATCCCAGGCGCTCGCCCTTGCGATCGAAGGCGAGCATCGGCACCAGCAGCAGGTCGGGACTCAGCACCTCGGCCCAGACCGGCGGCGCCGGAATTCCGAAGGCGTCGGGCTCGAGTACCGCATCGGGCGACCAGACGCGAAACACCAGCGGCTCGTTCCGCGCGATCACCACCGGCAATGTCATCTGCAGGCCGAGCTCGCGCAGCGCGGTCAGCGTCGGTCGCGGATCGAGCTCGTCGCGGATCGGCAGGAAGCCCGCCACCACGGCGTTCGCCGGCAGCGCCAGGCGCGGCAGCATCGCCATCAGGCGATCACGCACGGCAAACGCCGCCATCGCGCGCGTCTTCGGCTCGAGCGCTGCCCGGCGCTCGCGCATGATGCGGCGAAGCGCCGTTTTCCGGGCGCTGATTCCTTCAGGCATTGTCGGCGGAGGAGCGAAAAGATGGCGGATGGAGCCACCTCGGCCGTCGGTATGACAAACCCTCTAGGCCCGCTTTCGCAGGTGGGCACCATATGCCGAGACCAGGGCCCCGGCAGGGACAGTTCCCAAGAGGTCGATATCGGCCCCGGGGTTTTGTGCGACCTAACGCACCGTGCAGCCCCATCCTAGGAATGAATGTGGGGTGTTTCGAGCCGTTCTGCAATCATCTCGATGCGCTCGGCCAGATCCACCAGCCCCTGCGCCAGAGCATCGGCGTCGATGCCATTGCCGGATCCATTGCCGCCGGCCTTGCGCAGCGAGGCGTGGGTGTCGGCGAGCTCGTCGGTGATGGTGAGCGCCGCCAGCACCAGCAGGCGCGCCTCGCCGATCTGTCCGAGCTTCCGCGCGAACTCCGCGGTCTTGCGGTCGACGTATTGAGCGAGCTCCTTGAGCCGCGTCTCCTGGCCGTCGTCGCAGGCAACGGGATAGCTCCGGCCGTTGATCGTGATGTGGATTTCCGGCATCACTCCTCCAGCGCGCGATCGAGCCGGCCGATCGCGCGGTCGAGCCGTGTCGCCACCGTCTGCGTCGTGCGGGCGAGGGTGGCGCATTGCGCCTTGGCGTCGGCGAGCGCGCCCTCGGCGTCCCGGTTTCCCGCGGTGCCGCGCCGACGCTCGATCGCCGCCTCCAGGCGCAGCACCGCCTGCTCCAGCCGGTCCGCCGCCTCCGCTACCTTGGTCATGCCGGTCATGGCGTCGATGTTCTTTCCCCCTCGACTCAGTCCACCTTACGCGCCGCCCGAAGCGGCCGTCAATGCGACGGGGAATTGTGACGGGTCCCCTGCGCGTTGACCCCACGGCGAAGACGTGGTGCCGTCGGCCCGCCGACGCCGGATGGCGCGGCGATGGGGGAGAATGTCATGACCGCAGGCGGAGTTTCGCGCCGTCGATTCCTGAACCTCGTCGGACGCGCGGGTGGCGCGGCGGCGCTCTACGAGACCATGGCGGCGATGGACCTGCTGGCGGTTCCCGCCGCCTATGCCGGACCGCCGGAGCTGCGGCCCGGCTCCGGCAAAGGCATCCGCGTCGTCATTCTCGGCGCGGGCATCGCCGGCATGACCGCGGCTTACGAGCTCGCCCACGCCGGCTATCGCTGCACCATCCTGGAGGCGCGGCCGCGCGCCGGCGGCCGCAACTGGACGCTCCGCCGCGGCGATCTCGTCGAGGAAACCGACAGCCGCCAGCACTGCGCTTTCGACCCCGGAGCCGAGATGTACGTCAACATCGGCCCGGCGCGCATCCCGCAGCAGCACCAGGCGATCCTGGGATATTGCCGGAAATTCGGCGTGGCGCTCGAGCCGATGGTGAACGACAACCGCAACGCCTTCTTCCAGAGCGACGGCGCTTTCGGCGGCCGGCCGATCCGCGCGCGGCAGTTCATCACCGACAGCCGCGGCTTCATCGCGGAGCTGCTGGCCAAGGCCATAAACCAGCATGCCCTCGATGAGGCCGTGACCGCGGAGGACCGCGACCGCGTCCTCGGCATGCTGCGCGGGTTTGGCGCTCTCGATCGCGATTTCCAATACCACGGCTCGGCGCGCGCGGGCTTCAGCGAGTGGCCGGGCGCGGGCCTGCAGGAGGGCAAGCTGCTGGCGCCGCTCGACCGCGCGGAGCTGCTGCAGCCGCCCTTCGCCTTCTTCCAGCTCGATTGGGGCGAGCTCATCGATTTCGCGCCCACCATGCTGCAGCCCAAGGGCGGCATGGATCAGATCGCCCGCGCCTTCGAGCGCGCGGTGCATCCGATGATCCGCTTCAGTACCGAAGTGCGCGAGATCCGGCGCGCCGGCGACGGCGTGCGGGTCGTCTATCGCGACGGACGCGGCGGTCCGATGCGGGCGATCTCGGCGGATTACTGCATCTGCACGATTCCCCTGCCGGTGCTGGCCGGCATCGCCGCTGATTTCTCGCCCGGATTCAAGCAGGCGATCGCCGCGCCCGGCTACGCCAAGGCGGTCAAGATCGCCTTCCAGGCGAAGCGCCGGTTCTGGGAGGAGGATGATCAGATCTACGGCGGCATTTCCTGGACCAGCGATGACATCACGCAGATCTGGTACCCCTCCACCGGATTTCATGAGCGGAAGGGCGTTCTGCTCGGGGCCTATATCTGGACCGACGAGATCGGCGAGCGCTTCGGCCGCATGACCCCCGCCGAGCGCACCGCTGCGGCGCTGCAGAGCGGCAGCAAGCTGCATGCGGCATACGGAGAGAGTCTCCGCCACGGCATCTCCGTCGCCTGGGAAAAGATTCCCGACAATCTCGGCTCCTGGGTGGAATGGTCCAAGGAGACGCGGGCCGATGCCTATCAGACCCTCATTCAGCCGGAGGGGCCCGTCCATCTCGCCGGCGAGCACCTGAGTCATGTCACCGCCTGGCAGGAAGGCGCGGTGCTCTCCGCCCATGCCGCCGTCGCCGCCATCGACGAGCGGGTGCGCGGCCGCAAGATCTAGCTGACGCGCCGCGCGAGTTCCCAACGCGTTAACCACGCCCGGCAGCGCTGGGTTTTTCGGGTCCCAGCCGCGACTCGAATGCTCACCACCTCTGCGCGAGAGGGTGGTTGACGCAAGCGCCCCTCCTCGGCAAGGTGCGCCTCACCCGTTCACGACCCCTCGGACATGACCGCAGCCGACACGCCCCGCGCCACCGCGCCGGCTCTCCCGGAGCCTAAGAATCGCGAGTTGCGCGACATGGCGGACGCCATCCGCGCGCTGGCCATGGACGCGGTCGAGCGCGCCAAGAGCGGCCATCCCGGCATGCCGATGGGCATGGCCGATGTGGCGACGGTGCTGTTCAGCAAGTTCCTCAAATTCGATCCGCGCGATCCCGCCTGGCCCGACCGCGACCGCTTCGTGCTGTCGGCCGGCCACGGCTCGATGCTGCTCTACGCGCTGCTCCATCTCACCGGCTATGCCGACATGACGATGGACGAGATCAAGCGCTTCCGCCAGCTCGGCAGCCGCACCGCCGGCCATCCCGAATACGGCCACGCCGCCGGCATCGAGACCACCACCGGCCCGCTGGGCCAGGGCCTCGCCAATGCGGTCGGCATGGCGCTCGCCGAGCGCATGCTGAACGCGCGCTTCGGCGACGAGCTGGTCGATCACCACACCTACGTGATCGCCGGCGACGGCTGCCTGATGGAAGGCATCAGCCACGAGGCGATCTCGCTCGCCGGGCATCTGAGGCTCAGCAAGCTGATCGTGCTCTTGGACGACAACTCGATCTCGATCGACGGCCCGACCAGCCTCGCGGTCTCCGAGGACCAGCTCGCGCGCTTCGAGGCGGCGGGCTGGGACGCTGTCGCGGTCGACGGCCACGACACCGACGCGGTCGCCGCCGCGCTCACGCGGGCGAAGCAGAACCAGCGCCCGTCGCTCATCGCCTGCCGCACCACCATCGCTTTCGGCGCGCCGACCAAGGCCGGCAGCGCCGCCTCGCACGGCTCGCCCTTGGGCGCCGCCGAGATCGCCGGCGCGCGCGAGCGCCTCGACTGGCCCGAGCCGCCCTTCGTCGTGCCGGATGCCATCGCCGCGGCCTGGCGCGGGGTCGGCGAGCGCGGCGCCAAGGACAGCGGCGCCTGGAGCGAGCGCCTGGCATCGGCGCCGGCGGAGCTGCGGCGGGAGTTCGAGCGGCGCACCGCCGGCGAGCTGCCCAAGGGCTGGCGCGAGGCGATCCGTGGCGTCGCCGCGAAATTCGCCGGCGAAGCGCCGAAGCTCGCGACGCGCCAGGCCTCGGGCATGGTGCTGGACGCGCTGGCGCCGGTCATGCCGGAGCTGATCGGCGGCTCCGCCGATCTCACCGGCTCCAACAACACCAAGGCGAAGAGCCAGACGCCGGTCACCGCCCCCGACCTACGCCGGCAGCTACATCCATTACGGCGTGCGCGAGCACGGCATGGCCGCGGCGATGAACGGGATGGCGCTGCATGGCGGCGTCATTCCCTATGGCGGCACCTTCCTCATCTTCACCGACTACTGCCGGCCCTCGATCCGCCTCTCGGCGCTGATGGGCGTGCGGGTGATCTATGTCATGACCCATGATTCGATCGGCCTCGGCGAGGACGGGCCGACCCATCAGCCGGTCGAGCATCTGGCGGCCTCAGCGCGATCCCGCGCCTCCGTGTCTTCCGCCCGGCCGATCCGGTGGAGACCGCGGAGTGCTGGGAGCTGGCCCTCGAGGCGCGCGATGTGCCGGCGGCGATCGCGCTGACGCGGCAGAACGTGCCGGCGCTGCGCCGCGACAGCCGGCGAGAACCGATCGGCGCGCGGCGCCTATGTGCTGGCGGAGGCGGAGGGCGCACGGCAGGTGACGCTGCTTGCCACCGGCTCCGAGGTCGGCCTCGCGATGCAGGCGCGCGATCTCCTGAAGCAGAAGGGCGTCGCCGCCGCCGTCGTCTCGATGCCGTGCTGGGAACTCTTCGACGCCCAGGACGCGGCCTACCGCAAGAGCGTGCTGGGCGAGCGTGCCTCGGGTCGCGGTGGAGGCCGCCTCGTCCTTCGGCTGGGAGCGCTACGTCGGTACCGAGGGCGCTGTCATCGGCATGACCGGCTTCGGCGCCTCGGCGCCGGCGGAAGAGCTCTACCGCCATTTCGGCATTACCGCCGAAAAGGTGGTCGAGGCGGCGCTCGCCCGGATCTAGAGCGATCCGCGGCACTGCTGGTTCAGACGACGTTCATTTGGAGGACAGCGATGGCTGTTCGAGTTGCGATCAACGGATTCGGCCGCATCGGCCGGCTGGTGCTGCGGGCGCTCCACGAGGCGAAGCGCGACGACGTCGTGGCGGTGGCGATCAACGATCTGGGCCCGGTCGCGACCAACGCCCATCTCCTCAAGCACGACAGCGTGCACGGCCACTTCCACGGCGAGATCAAGACCGGCGACAACTGGATGGACATCGGCAGCGGCCGGATCGCGGTCACCGCCGAGCGCGATCCCGCCAAGCTGCCCTGGAAGGATCTCAAGGTCGACGTGGCGCTGGAATGCACGGGCATCTTCACCAAGCGCGAGGCGGCGGCGAAGCACCTCGAGGCCGGCGCCAAGCGCGTCCTCGTCTCCGCCCCCGCCGACGGCGTCGACTTCACCATGGTGATGGGCGTCAACAGCGACCAGGTGAAAGCCAGTCACACGGTGCTGTCCAACGGCTCCTGCACCACCAACTGCCTGGCGCCGGTCGCCTATGTCCTCAGCGAAGGCGTCGGCATCGAGCACGGCTTCATGACGACGATCCACTCCTATACCGGCGACCAGCCGACCGTCGACACGCTGCACAAGGATCTGCGCCGCGCGCGCGCCGCCGCGCTCTCGATGATCCCGACCTCGACCGGCGCCGCCAAGGCGCTGGGCCTGGTGCTGCCGGCGCTCAAGGGCAGGCTCGACGGCACCTCGATCCGCGTGCCGACGGCGAACGTCTCGCTGATCGATTTCAAGTTCACCGCTGCGCGAGACACCTCCGCGGAAGAGATCAACGAGCTCATGGTGACGCGCAGCCGAGTTCCAACCGCCTGCGCGGCATCCTCGCCGTCAACGAGCGAGCCGCTGGTCTCCACCGACTTCAACCACAACCCCGCCAGCTCGACCTTCGATCTCACCCAGACGATCGTGATCGGCAAGCGGTTCTGCCGCGTGCTGTCCTGGTACGACAACGAGTGGGGCTTCTCGAACCGCATGGTCGAGGCCGCCGCCCTCGTCGGCAAGCTCGGGTGAGCGAAAAGCGGATCATCATCCATTCTCTTGCCGACGCCCGCGCCGCGCTTGCCGCAGCCCGGGCTCTGAAGTCGCCGGTCGTTCTCGCGAGCGCCGCCGCCGCAGGCGGCTACGCCGGCCCCGCCTGGTTCAGGGCGGTGGTGGATCAGGCCCGCGCCGAATTTCCCGATGTGGCCGCGACGGCGGTGCTGGACTGCGGCGACGAGGCCGGCACGGTGCTGGCGGCGCTGCAGCACGGCTTCACCTGCGTGCGCTTCACCGGCGGCGCCGCGGCGTCGAAGCGCCTCAAGGACATCGCGAGCGAGCTCGGCGCCAGCATCGAGACAGGCCGCCGGCCGCGGCGCTCGATCTTCTCGACCAGCGCGATCCCGAGGCCGCCGCCCGCGCCTATCTCGGCGCTCACCACCGCCCGACGGCGTGTCCGAAAATCGTCGCTTGCACCGGCCTCGACTATCGACCGCTAAATTAACTACGCCAGACTTCCCGCGCCGTTCTGGCGCTTTGCCGGTTGCGGTTGCATCTGTAATATCCGCCGCCAAATCCCGGTCTCGGCTCAGGAGCAAGGCCCATGGAAATCAGCAAGACGGTTAAGCACATCCTCGACGGTTACGAGGGCGACGCGCCCGGCACCAAGGCCAACCTCGCCCGCATCCTCTTGCACGGCCGCCTCGGCGGCACCGGCAAGGTGGTGATCCTGCCGGTCGACCAGGGCTTCGAGCATGGGCCCGCGCGCAGCTTCGCGCCCAACCCGCCGGCCTACGATCCGCACTATCATTACCAGCTCGCGATCGATGCCGGGCTCAACGCCTATGCCGCGCCGCTCGGCATGCTCGAGGCGGGCGCCGACACCTTCGCCGGCGCCATCCCCACCATCCTCAAGGTGAACAGCGCCAACAGCCTGGCGCGCGCCAAGGAGAACCCTCCCAGGCGGTCACCGCCAGCGTCAAGGACGCGCTGCGCCTCGGCTGCGCCGCCATCGGCTTCACCATCTATCCCGGCTCCGACTGCGCCTACGAGATGATGAACGAGATCGCCGAGCTGGCCGCGAGGCGAAGTCCTACGGCCTCGCGGTCGTGATCTGGTCCTATCCGCGCGGCGGCAATCTCTCCAAGGCCGGCGAGACCGCGGTCGACATCTGCGCCTATGCCGCCCACATGGCGGCGCTGCTGGGCGCCCACATCATCAAGGTGAAGCCGCCGACCGCGCATCTCGAGCTCGAGGCGGCGAAGAAGGTCTACGAGGCGCAGAAGATCGACATCGCACGCTGGCGGAGCGCGTCGCGCACGTCGTGCAGGCGTGCTTCGCCGGCAAGCGCATCGTGGTGTTCTCCGGCGGCGAGGCCAAGGATCTGGACGGCATCTACAACGAGGTGCGCGGCCTTCGCGACGGCGGCGCCAACGGCTCCATCATCGGCCGCAACACCTTCCAGCGGCCGCGGGAGGACGCGCTCGAGATGCTCGACACGATCATCGAGATCTATCAGGGCAAGGCTTGAGCTGAGGCGGCCGAGGGCTGCCGCCTCTATCTGGTCACGCCGCCGGCGCTCGATCCCGCCGAGTTCCGCGACCGCCTCGCCGAGGCGCTCGACGCCGGCGACGTCGCCTGCGTGCAGCTCCGCCTCAAGGACGTGACTGACGACGCGATCCGCCGCGCCTGCGACGTGCTGCGGCCGGTGACGCAGCAGCGCGGCGTCGCCTTCCTGCTGAACGACCGCCCCGACCTGGCGCGCCGCGACGGGCTGCGACGGCGTCCATGTGGGCCAGGAGGACGCGCCCTACGCGGAGGCGCGGCGCCTGATGGGTCCGGACCGCACCGTCGGCGTCACCTGCCACGCGGACCGCGACCTCGCGATGGAGGCCGCCGAGGCCGGCGCCGACTACGTCGCCTTCGGCGCCTTCTTTCCCACCACCACCAAGGTGAGCGGCCACCGCGCCGATCCCGAGATCCTGCGCTGGTGGAGCGAGATCATGACGGTGCCCTGCGTCGCCATCGGCGGCATCACGCCGGAGAATTGCGCGCCCCTGGTCGCCGCCGGCGCCGATTTCCTCGCCGTGGTGGCCGCGGTCTGGAACCACCCGCAGGGGCCGGGCGCCGCGGTCAAGGCCTTCAACGCTGCCATCGCCGCGGCTCGCTAGAGCGTGTTCCGATTAGATTGAATCGGAACACGCTCTCGATTCTTTGTTTGTCGCATTTTCTGCACCGAACCGGTTTCCACTTCGGTGGAAAATGCTCTGGCGCCGGCTACTTGACCACCGACAACAGCCCCGGCGAGACGAAATAGAAGCCGATCGCCGATCACGATCAGGTAGGCCAGCAGCACGAAGGTCCAGCCCAAGTTGTGGCGGATCACCTCGCCCTCGTTGCGCACGAACTTGCTGGTCGAGACGCCGACGCTCGCGGTCTGCGGCGCGATCGGCTTGCCGATCTCGGCGCCGACCGAGTTCAAGGTCGGCAGCAGCAGCGGCGGAAAGCCGAGCTGCACGCCGACCAGCGCCTGGAACTTGCCGAACATGGCGTTGGTCGAGGTGTTGGAGCCCGACAGCGCCACGCCGATGAAGCCCAGGATCGGCGCCACGACGATGAACGCAGGCGCCGAAGGTGGAGAACCCCTTGGCGAGCGAGGACGCCATGCCGGAGTAGTTGAAGACGTAGGCGAGGCCGAAGATGAACACGCCGACCAGCAGCGCGCCCCACATCTGATGGAACGTCTTCGTGAAGATCTCGCCGAATGCGCGCCCTTCAGCTTGCCCGCGAGGACGAGCAGCAGAGCGACGACGATCCAGCCAGGCGCCAGAATCGCGCGGCCGCCGACCCAGGGCGCGAAATTGAACAGCGCCGTGATGGTCGCCTTGGTCTCCGGAGCGGTGGCGGAAACGCTGGCCTTGAACCAGCCACCGCGGGCAGGCTGCGACCACGGCCCGGTCCACAGCGCCACCACGATCACCAGCACGGCGAAGGGCATCCAGGCCAGCAGGATCTCGCCTCCCGAGAGCCCGTGCCCCTCGCTCTGCCGGGCCTGGGCGGCGGTGACCGGTTTGCCGCCGTAGGCCGAGGATGCGGTCTTGGGCCGCCATACCTTCAGCAGCAGCAGCAGCGCGCAGAAGCAGACGATCGAGCCGGTCACGTCGGGCAGATAGGGGCCCCAGAAATACGCGGTCGGCCATTGGCCGAGGATGTAGCCGAAGCGAGCCGACGATGGCGAGCGGCCAGCCGTCCTTCAACCCTTCCTTGCCGGACACGAGGTAGATCAGCACCCAGGGCGGCAGCAGCGCCAGGACGGCGACGACCGTGCCGACCGAGCCGGACATCGCCAGCAGCGGATATCCGGTCACCGCGGCGAGCGCGATGATCGGCGCGCCCAGCGCGCCATAGGAGACCGGCGCGTTGTTGGCGATCGCCGCGACGCGGATGGCGTCGAGATCGCTGCAGCCCGAGCGAGATCAGGATCGGCGCCACCACCGCCCAGGGATAGCCGAAGCCCACCAGCCCCTCGAGCAGCGCGCCGAACGCCCAGGCGAACAGCATCGTCTGCACGCGGATGTCGAGCGTGCCCTGGGAGATCAGCCAGCGCCGGAAGTTCTCGAACACGCCGCGTGATCGAGAGCGTGTTGAACAGCATCAGGCCCCAGAAGGTGATCCAGTCGACGTTCCAGACGCCGGTCGCCGAGCCGTAGACGTAGGCGCGGATGCCGTCGTCCAAGCGGCATGTGCCAGACCACGGCGGCCAGCACGAAGGTGACGATCGACCCGATCAGCACGGCGAGCCAGGCCGACACGCGGTAAACCGCGAGCAGCACCAGCAGCAGCACCACGGGAATCAGCGCCACCGCGCAGGTGGCCGCCAAATTGCCGATCGGATCGACGATTTGCGTGAACATCGCCCCTCCCCCTCGTCTTGTATTTTCCCCGGCGCGCTTGACGGCTCGCCCCTATGAAAGATTAACCGCGGTCCGCCGCCATTCACAGGGGAATTTCAGGAGTCGTTGGTGCCCGCTTGAATAGTTGACCGACATTTTCGCTGTCGATCGTCGTGGTCGGCTCAGCCTGCCGGCGCTGCTCCACGGCAGCGTGCCGAGGAGATAGACTGCAGGAGGTCGCCGGCTATTTCCCAGCACTGTGGCACGCAGCCGCGACGCAGAAAATCGTCGGCATGCGTTGACATAGATCAAGCAATAGCGCGCGCAAACCGCGCGGCTGCGCTGCGAAAATGCGCGGCGATTTCGGCGGAAACCCGGCTTCCCGACGAAACCGTGTCTAGCAAATCAGCCGCGACGCTGTAGGATATCTCTAAGAAAGGATCGTCGCTCTCGGCGCTCTGCCTCTCCTTCAGGAGTCTCAGCCATGTCCCGGTTTGTCATCGCGGTCGTGCTCGCCGTCGCGTCGCTCCCGCTGCTGACCTCGGTCGCGCAGGCGCAGAACGCGGACAATGGCAAGCCGGTGTTCAAGCAGGTCTGCAACATCTGCCACGATGTCGCGCCGGATAAGAACCGCGTCGGCCCGTCGCTGTTCGGCATCGTCGGCCGCAAGACCGGATCCGTCCCCGGCTTTCACTATTCCGACGCCAACAAGGGCGCCAATCTCACCTGGGACGAGGCCACGCTCGATCGCTACCTCACCGATCCCCGCGGCGTCATCCCCGGCACCACGATGGCCTATGCCGGGCTGAAGGACGAGCAGAAGCGCAAGGATCTCATCGCCTATCTGGCGACACTGCACTGAGCGCCGCGGCGCTGGCCGATCCCGCGATCAGCCCGTCACGCAGACATCCGCGATAGGCGCAAATCAAATCAAGCAGCGTCCGTGGCTATTGCCCGGCAGGAAGCTTACTGCGGAGATAGTCGCCGATAATCACCGTCATCGGCTCCAGCAGCTCTATGTCATTGAGGAAGTCCGCAACCGCGCTGCGGGCAAAATCCGCGGCGGCGGTGTCATGGACGCGTTCGGCAGCCGCAAGCAGGCTGTTCATCGCATCGGTGATCTGCGTGTGCTCCTGAAAAATCTGCTCGCGATCGGCCTTGACGCGATCCGCCATTGCGATGGCCCATTTCATGTCCGGATCGACCTTTCCATCCGCAAGCCGGTCGAGCAGGGTCAATGGCGGTAGAATATAGGCTTCCTCGCGCTGGTGGTGTCGCTTCAGCAGGTCGAGCGCCTTGCGCGCTTCCGTACCTACCGCCGTTCGCCGCTTGGCGAGCCTGGTGAGCTCGGCAATGGTGTCCTGGTGCTCGAGCTTGATCGACTGCGGAATGTCGCGCGCCTGGGGCACCGATTGCGCCTGGGCAGCTCCCCAGGAACCGGATGCCGCGATGGCCGTAACGAGCAGCATCGTCGCTATCGCGGCCGTTCTCGGGCTCATGATGTTCGTTCCTCCCACAAGCAATTCTGTGATCTCCGCGAATACTCTTCCTTTTGCCGGACGGAAGCAATCGCGGGGCCGCGCCGAGTGCCGACGCGGCCCCGCTCCGGCTAGAAGGCGATCAGCGTATAGAGATAGAGCGTGTCGTTATGGCTCGCGTTGCGTCCGGCGCCGTCGAAGTTCGTGGTGCCGCCGTTGAAGTGATTGTAGATCGTGTATTGCAGGCCGAACCTCGTGTTGAGCCACGGCCACCAGCTCGGTCCCCCGTTGCTGAAGGGGATGTAGTTCGCCTCGATGGTCCAGCCGTCGGAATTCGGGCTGCCATTGAAGGAGCTGCTGTTCAGCGTCGGATCGGTGGTGCCGCTGATGTTGAAGTACGAGAGATTGATCCCGTAGACGTGATCATAGAAGTAGCTGGCCTTGATGCGGTCGGTATCGAGGATGTCGTGGTTGTTCGAGGAGCCACCGGCGGCGAAGGTCGCATGGAGGTTCTGGAATTCTCGGATATGGCTCGCCTGGACGCCGACGGAGTGCGGGTTCTGGTTGAACTGATACTGGGCATCGAAGCCGATATCGGTGAAGTTGTCGGTGCCGTTCATCGACACCCGTCCGGGATCGACGGCGGCGTACATGCCGAAAGTGCCGACCTCCAGGGAGTGCGGTCCCCAGCTTGGCTCGACGGCGAGACGCCAGTAAGGCGCGATGCCGTCGAAGCTGCTGGTGCCGGTGGAGGAGACGCCGAGGGTCCGCTCCGCGTCGACAGAGAGCGTGCGGTAGCCGGAGATCTCGGCATAGACCATGTGGTTCCACCAGACATAGCCACCAAGGCCTAGGACCTGTTGTCCGACGCCGCCGTCGATGAGCGCGGATGCGTTGGGCGTCGGCGCCAAGCCGCTGCTGAAGAACGGATACCGCCATGCCGGCGTGGTGTTCCAGACGTCCTGCACGGTCGGGTTGTTGTTGAGCGTGAAGCCGAAGGTGAGGTCGGAGCTGCCGAGCTCGGTCTGCCGGGCGAGGCGAACATCCACGTTGTCCCAGTGGAACTGCCGCGCCACGCCGTCATAGGTGCCCTGGATGAAGGCGCCGAGGCCCTGGTCCGCCCAGATGGCACCGCCGTAGAACAGGCTCGCCTGGTCGAGGGCGAAATTATTGTTGGGCCCGAAGTGCTGATTGGCGCCCGGCTGGTTCCCGTCTGTCTTGGTAAAGCTCGGCTGGAGCATCGCCGCGACGGGTGGAATCCAGGTCTCCTGGCCGCCACCCTGGACGTAGCCATTGAGCTTGAACTCGCGCCCGAGCGGCGTCAGCTCCGGCAATCCGGTGTGGCACATGGCGCAGGTCTGCCCGGTTTGGCGGGCGTAGCTCGGCAGTGCCCGTGCAGGTGACGCGAATGTGACCGCCCCCAAGGCAAGGAGCAGCAGAAGTTGGACCCCATGGGTCCATGTCTGGCGCCGAAGCGCCGCGAATGCATATGCCATTTGACTCCCCCGATTTGCCTGAATTCCGGCTACCGAAGCCGCCCCAAGCCCCTAATCGTCATGCCTTTCGGTCGATTAGATACCTAGCTCTCAGCGCGAAATTGCAAGCGAACCCCTGAATTTCCCGCCTACCTGCGCATGCCCGCCTCGCACCCGCGGACCGCCAAGCCCATGATTTGCAACGTTAGTGCGTCGCGGGAGGGGAGCATTGATCTATCGCAAGTCCCGTGGCTTTTTTGCCGATCTGGCCAAATTTATCGCCCGATAAATAGACAGCGGCGGCTTCGACCTTCACACACCCAGAGCTAGGCTACTGGCGCCCAGAGCACGTCCTCGATGCGCTCGGCGCCAGCCGCCAGCATGACCAGGCGGTCGAAGCCCAGCGCGATGCCCGCGCTCTCCGGCAGCCCATGGGCGAGCGCCGCCAGGAAATCCTCGTCGATCGGATAGGCAAAGCCGTAGCGGGCGCCGCTTGCGCGCCTGATCCTGCTCGAAGCGCCGCCGCTGCACGGCCGCGTCCGTGAGCTCGCCGAAGGCGTTGGCGAGCTCGAGGCCGCAGACATAGAGCTCGAAGCGCTCGGCGAGCCGCGGATCCCCCGGCTTCGGCCGCGCCAGCGCCGCCATCGAGATCGGATAGTCGTAGAGGATGGCGGGCGATCCAAGCCCAAGCTCGGGCTCGATGCGCGCGAGGAAGATCCGGAAGAAGAGATCCTCCCAGTCGTCGCCGGGATGCGGCGCGATGCCGAGCGGGCGCGCGGCGTCGGCAAGACGATCGAGGCTCGGGCGACGCCGGATCGGGCGCGGTCGCCAGCAGGTCGATGCCGCACCAGCGCTGGAACGCCTCGGCGACGCTGATGCGGAGCCAGGGCCGCGCCGGATCCGAGGTGCGGCCCTGCCAGCGGAACTCCGCGGTCCCCGCCGCGGCGAGCGCCGCCCGCAGCAGCGCCTCGCAATCCGCCATGAGATCGCGATAGGAGGCGCTGCGCGCGATACCACTCCAGCATGGTGAATTCCGGATGGTGCGTGGCGCCGCGCTCGCCGTTGCGGAAGACGCGTGCGAGTTCATAGAGGCGCGGCACGCCCGCCGCCAGCAGCTTCTTCAGGGTGAATTCCGGCGAGGTCCGGAGATAGCGCGGCCGCCTCCCCTCGCCGGGCTCGTCGAGGACGGTCTCGAACGCCATCAAGATGCGGCTCGAGGCCGGGGCTCACCTGCAGCGCCGGCGTCTCCACCTCGACGAAGTCCCAGCTCGGCGAAGGTGGCGCGCACGGCGGCGGCGATGCGGCCGCGGGCGGCGAGGAAGCCGACGCTTGCCGCTCGAAGCGATCCGGGCGCCACCAGCCGTCGCGCGCGCTTCGCCATCGCCGGCTCTCAGAACTGGAAGAGGTTGGTGAGATCGCCGATCGCCGGCCGGTTCTGCGGCACGTAGGGATCGGCGCCGCTCATCACGGGATTCGGCAGGTTGTCGCGGCTCCTCGGCGACAGCGGCTTCAGACGCCAGTTCCTCTCGATGAATTTCAGGATCGAGGCGTGGTCGTAATAGGTGTGGTCCACGCGCGCCTTTCTTGGCGAAGGGCGAGACGGCGAGGAGCGGGATGCGCGTGCCGTCGCCGAAGAAATCGAGGATCTGGATATAGCCGCTGTCGTAGTAGCCGCCGCCCTCGTCCGTGGTGACGAGGATCGCGGTATCGGCCCAGATCTCCGGATGCGCCTGGACCTTGGCGATGAGCGTCTTGCAGAAATGCCTCGTAGCGCGCCACCGTCGGAATAGGCGGGATGGCCGGACTCGAGTATTGGGCGGGATGACGAAGGAGACCGCCGGCAGGCTGCGCCGGACGCGAGATCGCTGTCGAGCTCGGCGAGGCTCCGCGAGATTGTTCCGCAGCGGCCCGGTCATGACGGCCGTCGAATGCGTCAAGCGGATCGCAGATGTCGCAATATTCGTCGCCAGTCGATCCGTCGGCGTTGCGGCCGCCGCTGATACCACTTCCAGCGACACGCTCCTTGGCGGACAAGCGCCTCGGCGATCGTCGGCGCGCTCTGCGGCGGCAGCACGTACTTGTCGGGCCCGAGCGGCGCGGCGCTCGCCGGCCGGCGGTGAAGCCCGGCCGGTAGTTGTTGACGAGATAGTAGGCGCCGGGCTCGCAATTGCCGTCGTTGAAGGTCTTGTAGGGCAGCGTCGCGAGATAGTCGCGGATCGCCCTCACGCCGGGCTGGCCGGAGTCGGCGCAGGCGACGTAGGAGCCGCGCGCGATAGCCGGACTGCGTGTACCAGTTGTTGGTGCCCGGACGCGGATCGGGATTCTCGATCTGGTTGACGGGCGGCTCGCCGAGCGTGCCGTCGGCGAGATAGGCGGCGGCATAGCCGGTGGCGAGCGCGAAGTAATTGGCGCCGGTGCCGCCCATGATCGGCTGGTGATAGTTGTCGGCGAGCGCATAGCTCTCGCGCCAGCTCGCTGAAAATAGGGCGCGTCGCCGGCCGCCATGTTGTAGAAGCCCATGGCGACGCCGCCCTGGTTGGTGCCGGAGCGCGGGATCGTCGCGGCTTGCGCGAGCCCTCGCCCGAGGTCATCGTCGACCCAGACGAAGAGATCGTCGCTGGCCGCCATCCACCTGCTGCCACATCTGGAAGAAGCGATGCACGGGATCGCCGACAGCGGCCATGCAGTCGGCATAGCGCGTGATCTGGAACGGCCCGTTCGGAAGATCGTCCGGGAAGCGCTGGTCGGGCGCGAATTTCGGCAGGCCGAGCGCATAGGTGGTGCCGGGCTGCGGCAACCGCGCGTAGCCGCCGGCGATCCGCGGCGTCACCTGATAGCGATCGCGCACCGTCGCGATCCGCTGCCGCGCCGGACGGAACGGGGCCCGGGGCTGCCGTCGGGTTGACGATCCCCTTCGACAGCAGATTGGCGACGCTCTGGCCGGCGGGCGGCTGATAGGTGGCGAACAGCGCATCGAAGCTCACGTTCTCGCCGACGACGACGATGAGGTGCTTGATCGGCGTCGCGGTCGCCGGCTGCGTCTGAGCCGGCGTGCCGGAGCAGCCGGCGATCATCGGCAGCAGCATTGCCAGGGCGACGATGCAGGCCTGATGGGCCGAATGCATGCGATCGTAGGTCCCTAGTGGAAGGCAGGATTTGGTGCCTGCACGCTTTCCGTGTCCAGATTTGTGCATACGTAGAATTACGCATGTAGAACCCCCGCATTCTCAAGAGAAATTTACCCTTCGGTCAGATACTTATCGCTTCGCAAAGCTGGAGCGGCTCGAACTCGGGCGGCGTGCCAATCGAGCTGGACCAGGGATGAGGCGCGAACCTTCAGCGGAAGGGGCGGGTAGTTGCGAGGGTTTATGAGCTTTGCGGCAGGTTTGACGAGCCGTCTTCGGATCGCGATCAGAGACCGGATCTCGCTGCAGACGGCCACGATCGGCTTCGTTGCGCTGGCCTGCCTGATGCTGATCGGGCTCGATCTCGTTCGCACCTGGAGTGCCAGGTCGGATGCGATCGCGCGTGGCAAGGAAACCACGGCGAACCTGGCGCGCTCCATCGCGCAACATGCCGAAGATGCGGTTCGGACCACCGACGGCATCCTCATCGGGCTGGTCGAGCGACTGGAAGTGGATGGCAGGGATCCTCAGGCGCTGGAACGCCTGCGTCGACTTTTCGACGCGCAGTTGGCAGGACTACCGCAGATCAAAACACTCGCATTTTTGGACGAGAACGGTGACCTGCTGGTCAACTCGCGGCCGGTGGCGCAGGCGATCAACTTTGCCGATCGAGACTATTTTCAATATCACCGGAGCCACCCGGACCGGGGACCCCACCTGGGAGCGCCGATCCAGAGCAAGGGCAGCGGCGACTGGCTCATCCCGGTATCGCGGCGGATCGACCACCGCGATGGCAGTTTCGCCGGCGTCATGCTGGCGACGATCGACCCGGCCTATTTTCAGAACTTCTACGACTCCTTCAGCATTGGCCAGCGGGGCTCCATTCTTCTGGCGTCAAGCGATGGCGTCCTGCTGGTCCGCCGACCCTTCGAGGCTGCGAATGTCGGCAGAAGCATCCTTTCCGGGGCCATCTTCCACGACTACCTCCCGAGAGCGCCAATCGGCAGTGCGGAAATGCGTTCATCGACGGACGGCGTCGTGCGCCTGAACAGCTATCGGCGGACAGACACTTATCCGTTGGTTATCTCGGTTGCACTCGCCACCGACGATGTGTTGGCGCCGTGGCGCAGCTCGGCTTGGCATGACCTGATCGGCACAAGCATTCTCACAATCATTATCGGGGGTCTTGGATATCTTCTCAGTCGCCAGATCGGACATAGCACGCGTGCGGAGCAGGCGGCGGCTGATGCCGCCACGTCCTACCGTCTCCTCGCCGACAGCTCGACGGATATGATCTTCCGGCTCGACCTCACCTTCACGCGTTGCTACGTGTCGCCGGCATGCCAGGAGATACTCGGCTTCGCCCCCGAGCAGCTTGTGGGCAGCAGGCCCATCAACCAGATCCATCCCGACGACGCCGACCGCGTCACCGAGACCTATCGCAGCATGACGGCGGGCCTGGATCGCGCGACGCTGACGAACCGGATCCGCCATCGTGACGGGCATTGGGTATGGGTCGAGGTCAAGCTCAAGTTGATCCGCGATCCTCAGACCAATGCGCCATTCGAGATCTTCGGCACCATGCGCGACATCACAAAGCGAATGGAGGCGCTGGAAGCGCTGCGCGAAAGCGAAGCGCGTCGCGCCCGGGAGGCGAAAATACTCGAGGCCACGCTCGAGAACATGACTCAAGGCATCACATTGATTGATGCCGAGCGCAACGTGCAGGTCTGCAATAATCGCGCGATCGAGCTGCTCGGCTTGCCGGCGGAGCTGGTTCGCGGGCAACCAAAGTTCGACGAAATTCTCCGATGGCAATGGGAGGCAGGAGAATTCGGCAGGAAGGACGGCGCTTTCGAGACATGGCTGCAGAGCTTCGTGTCCTTGGGTGGTATCTCGGACCAGCCGCAGAGCTATGAACGCCAGCGACCGAACGGCGTGTTTCTCGAGATCCGCAGCGTGCCGCTGAAGGGTGGTGGCGTCGTTCGGACCTACACCGACATCACGGCGCGCAAGACCAGCGAGGGACTGCTGGCCGCGGCAAAGGACGCTGCCGAGGCTGCCAACCGATCCAAGTCGGAGTTCCTCGCGAGCATGAGTCACGAAATCCGCACGCCGATGAATGGCGTCATCGGAATGATCGGATTGCTGCTGGGAACGCGGCTCGACGACAAGCAGCACAGCTATGCGAAGACGGCGCGCGACTGCGCGGAATCCTTGCTTTCGATCGTCAACGACATCCTCGACGTCTCGAAGTTCGAAGCCGGCAAGATCGCGCTCGAGAGCGTCGAATTTCGCCTCGATGCGCTCGTCCAGAGCGTGAGTTCTCTCCTGATGCCGCGCGCGCGCGAGAAAGGCCTGGAATTCTCGGTCGAGATCGCGCCGGAGGCCGGTGGCAGCTTCACCGGCGACCCAACGCGCCTTCGCCAGATTCTGCTCAACCTCGCGGGAAACGCCGTCAAGTTCACCGACAAAGGCGACGTCCACGTGATGGTTTCCACACCGTGCAAAGCAGGGGATCTCCATGTGGTCTCCTTTGAGGTGATCGACACCGGCATTGGCATTTCAGAAGAGGCGCGATCGCGGCTGTTCCAGAAATTCAGCCAGGCCGACAGCTCGATCACCCGCCGATTTGGCGGCTCCGGCCTCGGGCTCGCGATATGCAAGCAGCTGGTGGACCTCATGGGCGGCACGATCGGCGTTTCGGGTGCGCCGGGTGTCGGTAGCCGATTCTGGTTCGAAATTCCTCTACAGCTGTCGACCTCCGGTTCGGCTGACGTAGCCACTCGCACCGCGTCGGCGCCCCAGCACAAGCTGGAGAAGCCCAGCCACCTTCGGGTCCTGCTTGCTGAGGACAACGAGGTCAATCAGCAGATCGCCGTTGCACTCCTGAGCGACGCTGGGCACCGGGTGGACGTCGCGAAGAATGGCGTCGAGGCGCTGCAGGCGGCGCAGCGAGCCCAATACGATATCGTGCTGATGGATATACAGATGCCGGAGATGGACGGCGTGCAGGCGGCGGCGCGGATCCGGGCTCTGGCGCCGCCCGCGGGGGAAGTGCCGATCATCGCGCTGACCGCGCATGCGATGGCCGGCGCGCGGGAAATGTGCCTCGCGGCTGGCATGGACGATTACATATCCAAGCCCTTCGACGCGGCGGAATTGATCGAGAAAGTGCAGGCGATGGCGGCGATGCGCCGGGCTCCCGGTGCGCGTGCCGCCGAGCGGCCAGCCGAGATCGGCTCGATCCGCGACGCTCCTCCGGCCGAGGTCCTGGACCCGGCGAACCTCAAGATGCTCGGATCGATCATGCACCCCGATGAGTTGGCGGCTTTCTTGCAAAGAACCACAGAGAACCTTGCCCAAAGGCTAGCGCGCATCGTCGAACTGATGGGAGCGTCGCGCCTGGCCGATGCGGCGCGCGAGGCGCATGATATCGTCGGCGTCGCCGGAAACGTGGGTGCCAGACACCTCAGCGGCCTCGCGGCGCGGCTTGAATCGCTGTGCAAAGCCGGGAACGAAGCGCAAGGCCGCTCCGTTGTAGACGAGATCAAGATCGCGTCCGCCGCAACTTTCGTTGCCTTGCAAAACTACAGCCGCGCAGAGGCGGCCTAAGAGCAGGATCATACCATGACTTAATCCCTGACAGCGGACCAGTCGAAGGACCGCCGGCAATCCAAGATCGTATTGGCGGTCGATGACTTTGCGGAGACCTTGGCACTTTTGAAAGCGGCCATCACCTCGGCCGGCTACACGTTCCTGGGCGCCCAAAGCGGGAAGGAATGCCTGGACCTCATCGCGCGCGTCCAACCCCGCCTTATCCTTCTCGATTTGCAGATGCCCGAAATAAATGGCTTCGAGGTTTGCCGCCAGCTCAGGGCAACGCGAAACGCGCGAGACGTACCGATCGCCTTCCTGACCGCGTCGAAGACGGTCGAGGATGTCCGCGCGGGAGTCGGCGTCGGCGGCAATGACTTTATTATCAAACCCCCCGACCTGGAAAAGCTGCTCGGACGCATCGCGCATTGGACATCCCGCCGCGTCTGACGTCACGACCAAAGTCGGGTAGCCCCGCCGCGTTCCGTGCCTTGGAGCAGTAGTGCCCGGACCCTGAACCCGCATCCCCCTTCCTTTGGCCGGGGCAAGCTGCTAGGAAGCACCGCCGCGGGCGCGCGGATATCCCCCATCAAGAGCCATCGTCATGAAGATCAACGCCATCGACATCAAGCCGGGCAATGTGCTCGAGCATTCCGGAAAGCTCTGGATCGTGCTGAAGCGCGAGCTGATCCAGCCCGGCAAGGGCGGCGCCTTCGCCCAGGTGGAAATGCGCGACCTCAAGTCCGGCAACAAGACCAACGAGCGCTACCGCACCCAGGAGACCGTGGAGCGCGTGCAGCTCGACGAGAAGGAGATGCAGTTCCTGTACATCGAGGGCGACCACGCCACCTTCATGGACAACGAGACCTACGAGCAGATCACGGTCGATCGCGAGCTGATCGGCGAGCCCGCCGATTTCCTCAAGGACAACATGATGGTGACGGTGCAGCTCTACGAGGGCACGCCGCTGTCGGTCACGCTGCCGCAGATCGGTGATCATGACGGTGGTCGAGGCCGATGCGGTGGTGAAGGGCCAGACCGCGTCCTCCTCCTACAAGCCCGGCAAGCTCGAGAACGGCCGGCGCGTGATGATCCCGCCCCACATCGCCGTCGGCACCCGCATCGTCGTCAACACCGCCGACGGCTCCTACGTCGAGCGCGCCAAGGACTGAGCGCCGGGCGCGCCGCGCCCCGCTCGACCGCTCATGGCCGCCCGCTCCGCCCTCATCAACGTGATGACCTCGGCCGCCCTCAAGGCGGCGCGCGGCCTGATCCGCGACTTCGGCGAGGTCGAGCAGCTGCAGGTCTCCGTCAAGGGCCCCGGCGATTTCGTCTCGCAGCCGATCTCAAGGCCGAGAAGACGCTGCGCGCCGAGCTCGCCAAGGCGCGGCCCGGCTTCGGCTTCCTGATGGAGGAAAGCGGCGCCAGCGCCGGCAGCGACGGCCGCCACCGCTGGATCGTCGATCCCCTCGACGGCACCACCAACTTCCTGCACGGCATGCCGCATTTCTGCATCTCGATCGGCCTGGAGCGCGACGGCGAGATCGTCGCCGGCGTCATCTACGAGCCGGTCCGCGACGAGATGTTCTGGGGCGAGAAGGGCGCCGGCGCCTTCGTCAACGACCGCCGCCTGCGGGTCTCCGCCCGGCGCCAGCTCGGCGAGGCGGTGATCGCCACCGGCATCCCCTCATCCGCGGCGGCGGCACGACCATGCGCGCTACCTGCGCACGCTCGACGGCGGTGATGGACGACGACCGTGGGCGTCCGCCGCTGCGGCGCCGCCGCCCTCGACCTCGCCTATGTCGCGGCCGGCCGCTACGACGGCTTCTGGGAATTCGGGCTGCAGCCCTGGGACATGGCGGCGGGCGTCCTGCTGGTGCGCGAGGCCGGCGGCTATGTCAGCGACCTCGCCGGCAGTCGCGCGACATGCATGGCAAGCGGCGACGTGCTGGCCGCCAACGACCATCTGCACCTGCCGCTGGCGGCGCTGCTCAAGGACGCCATGCGCGCCGCACCGGAGCCGACGGACGCTGGCGCCAATCTTTAAGAATCTCCTATCCTCCTCCGACGCTTCGCGAGTTGGTATTAGGCGCGGGTTGCGCTATTTTGGCCGCGCCGGCAAGCCGGCAGGGGCACTTGTAAGAAGCATAGGCGTATGAGCGGTCGAGCGGGATCCACAGAGCGGCTCAGGACCGGGACGATTGCGCTTGGGTTGGCGGCGCTCCTGGCGTTGCTCGCCGGGCCGGCCCGCGCGCAGGCGCCGATCATCGTGGGCGGCAATGGCACGCCGGATGTCTGGCGTCGACGAGAGCGTCATCGATTCCCTGGGCCCGGCGCCGACGCTGCCAGGCCTGTTGCGCGGCACCCTGCCGAAGGCAGCCGGTCCCGACGGCAAGCCGCTGCGGCTGAAGCACCCGCGGACCGCCAAGACCGAGGGCAGAGAGCACGGGCCGCACCCGCGCCACCAAGACCGCGGCGAGCGAGCAGCCGAGGATCAAGCTGATCCCGCCCACCGCCAGCCCTCAGCCCAAGATCGCCCTGACGGCACCGGCGCCCCGCACTCCCGCGACGGCCGAGAAGCTGGAGCCGCTCCCGGGCCCGGCGGCGGAAACGGCGCCGTCGGCGCCCGCGGCACCTGCCGCGCCGGCGCCGGGCGCGCCGGTATCGCTCACCCCGAAGGCTCCGACCCCGCCCGTCGTGGCGGCGGCCGTGGCGCCCGCGGCGCCGAGCCCACCGGCGGCGCCTGCGACCCCGCCCGCACCGGCAGCATCCGCGACGCCGGCACCAGCGCCCGCGGCGACGCCGGCGCTGCGCGGACCCACCGGTGTCGAGGCAACCGCCGGCACTGCCGCCGGCGCCCGCTCCCGTGACGCCGCCACCTCCGGCCGCGGCACCGGCACCTCCGCCACCGCCGCCGGCAGCAACAAGACCGCCAGCAGCGCGCCGCAGCAGACTGCCAATCTGCCGTCCGGCGGCGGCGTCCCCGGCCGGGTCCTCTTCGCGCCCAACGTGACCGACGTGGCGGATCAGGCGAAGCCCACCCTCGACGCGGTGATCCGCTCGATGAAGGCCGACGATCAGCTCCGCATTCAGCTGGTCGCCTATGCCAGCGGCGCCGCCCGATCAGACGAGCCAGGCGCGGCGGGTCTCGCTGTCGCGGGCGATCGCCGTGCGCTCCTATCTCATCGAGCAGGGCGTGCGCAGCACCCGCATCGATGTGCGCGCGCTCGGCAACCGCCCGGACAGCGGCGGCCCGGCCGACCGCGTCGACATCGTGGCGGTGGAGCGATGATGCGCGCTCCGAGCCGCCGCGGCGGAAATCCCGGCAGTGACCCGCCCGCAGCGCTATCTCATCCGCATGGGGCTGTTCCTGCTGGGGGTGTGCCTGGTGGCGGCGCTGCTGGCGCCGGCGCTGGTGCGCTACTTCCTGGGCAATCCCGCCGTCAACGGCATGATCGTCGGCATCCTGCTGGCGGGCATCATCTACATCTTCCGCCAGGTCCTGCAGCTCAATCCCGAGGTCGCCTGGATCGAGCGCTACCGCCGCAGCAAGGCCGATCCCGCCCGCGACCGCGTGCCGCGCCTGATCGCGCCGCTGGCGCACATGCTCGCCGACCGCAGCGGCGGCCGCGTCAGCCTGTCGCCGACCTCGATGCGCACCTTGCTCGACGGCATCGGCACGCGGCTCGAGGAGACCCGCGAGACCGCGCGCTATCTGATCGGGCTGCTGGTCTTCCTGGGCCTGCTCGGCACCTTCTACGGCCTGCTCGAGACGGTGCAGCCGGTGGGCGGCGTGATCGGCGCGCTCGGTGCTGCCGGCGCCGACGCCAACGCACGCCTTCAACGACCTCAAGACCGGCCTGCAGGCGCCGCTCGCCGGCATGAGCACGGCGTTCAGCGCCTCGCTCTTCGGGCTTGCGGGCTCGCTGGTGCTGGGCTTCCTCGACCTCCAGGCGGGCCTCGCGCAGAACCGCTTCTACAACGACCTCGAGGAGTGGCTCTCGGGCTTCACCCGGCTCTCCGGCGGCTCCGCCATTTCCGACGGCGGCGAGGCCTCGGTGCCGGCCTTCATCCAGGCGCTGCTGGAGCAGACCGCCGACAGCCTCGACGGGCTGCAGCGCATCCTCGGCCGCGGCGAGGAGAGCCGCATCTCCGCCAATACCAACCTGGTGGCGCTGACCGAGCGGCTGGCGCGCTCACCGACCAGATGCGCGCCGAGCAGAGCCTGCTGGTGAAGCTCGCCGAGGGGCAGATGGAGCTGAAGCCGGTGCTGCAGCGCCTGGCCGATGGCAGCACCAGCGCCAGCCCGGCAATGGACGAGGCGCGCGCGCATCTGCGCAACATCGAGATGCATCTGGCGCGGCTCGACGAGGACGTCTCCCAGGGCCGCGGCGACGCCGTGCAGGAGATCCGCAACGAGATCCGCCTCCTCGCGCGCACCATCGCCGCGCTCGCCGAGGAGGCGGAGCGCGCTAGCCCGGATGCCGCCATGGCCCTGTCGCGCCGCCATCGCCGACCCGGCATCGACATCTGGCCGGGCTTCGTCGACGCGCTGTCGCAGCTGCGTGATGGTCATCATCTTCGTGCTGCTGGTCTTCACCGCCGGCGCAGTTCTTCCTGACCGACGCGCTCTCCGGCCGCGACGCGCAGCTGTCGCGCCTCAAGCAGCAGGTCAGCGGAGCTCACCGACCTCCTGGATTTGGACGCAAGGCGAGCGCCGACCTCAGGCTCAACCTGGCGCAGGTCTCGAGCCAGCTCCAGGCCTCGATCGCGACGCGCGACAAGCTGCAGGCGCAGGTCGCCGAGCTGACGCAACGCGCCGACGCAGGCGCAGTCCAGCGTGCGCGACAAGGACAGCGCGCTCCAGGGCGCGCAGGACCAGGTCGGCGCTCGCTCAACCAGCAGATCGCCGCGCTGCGCGACCAGCTGCAGCAGCTCGCCGCCGCGCTCGACGCCTCGGAGGCCGAAGAGCAAGGACGAGCAGGTGCAGATCGCCGATCTCGGCAAGCGCCTCAACCTGGCGCTCGCCAACAAGGTCGCAGGAGCTGGCGCAGTACCGCTCGGAGTTCTTCGGCGGCTGCGCGAGGTCCTCGGCAACCGCCCGGACATCCGCATCGTCGGCGACCGCTTCGTCTTCCAGTCCGAGGTGCTGTTCCCGCCGGCGAGCGCCGATCTCGGCCCCGAGGCCAAGCACGAGCTCGACCTGCTGGCGGAGGCGCTCAAGGAGATCGCCGGCCAAGATCCCGCCGGATATCCCCTGGGTGCTGCGGGTCGACGGCCATACCGACAAGCGGCCGATCAACACGCCGCAGTTCCCCTCGAACTGGGAGCTCTCGACCGCGCGCGCCATCGCCGTGGTCAAGTATCTGATCGAGCAGGGCATTCCGCCGACCGCCTGGCCGCCGCGGGGTTCGCCGAGTTCCAGCCGATCGATACCGGCAGCACCGACGACGCCTACGCAAGAACCGCCGCATCGAGTTCAAGCTGACCGAGCGGTGAGCCCGGGCCCGGGATTGCAACCGGCGGCCCGCTTCGCTATAAAGCCGCTCCTTTTGGCGAGGAGCGGGCTCATGAAGGAAGGCATCCATCCGGATTACCACGAGATCACCGTGGTGATGACCGACGGCACCAGCTACAAGACCCGCTCGACCTACGGCAAGGCCGGCGACACGCTGCGGCTGGAGATCGATTCCAAGTCGCATCCGGCCTGGACCGGCGGCCAGCAGAAGCTGCTCGACAGGGCGGCCAGCTCGCGCGCTTCAACAAGCGCTTCGGCGGCGGGTTCGGCGGCGCCGGCGCCAAGGAAAGCGAAGGAAACAAAAAAAGAAGTAGTCGCGGGAGCGCCTGGCGCTTCCCGGTCGGCGCTCCCGATCGACGGCTACTGCAGCCGGCGACGCGCCAGGTCGTCCAGGCGCGCGACGCGAACGTAGAGACGATGGCTGCGGTCGAGGAGCGCCACCAGGCGGCCCGGCAATCCCAGCCAATCTTCCTCGCTGCGGTCCATGCAGATCTGAACCGCCGCCAACCCTTCCTGACCCTCGAAGGCCGTTTCGCGGCTGATCTCGCCAGCGAAGATCGCCCGCTCCGCCAGCAGCCACGCCATGACCTGGGTAAGCCGCGCGGTCATGCGCATGGTCTCGGTGCAGAGCTTGAGCTGCTCGGGCGCGCCGAGCTGACGGCGGTCGATCGGCTCGAGAACGGAGAGATATCCCCGCGCCTGCTCGAGGAGTCCCATCGCCTCGTCATAAGTCTTGTCGAAAAAGGCGGTGGGCGCGGTCGGCGCCGGTACGGCGGAGGGCGGCTGTGTCACGCCTCAGATTTAGCACCCCGCGGGATGGCGGGCGAGTCTAAGCGGGGTTAACGGCGCTCTTGAACGACGATCTTTGATGCCCATCTCTGCGGTGTCGGATGCCCCAGTGGGGGTTCGGCATTAACCATCCGAGCAATTCGGCCCATCCGTGGCGGGTTGCCGGTTCCATGTTGCTCAAACCAGAGGATATGGCCATGAACGCACTCGATTTCTCTCCCCTCTTCCGTTCCACCATCGGCTTCGACCGGCTGACGCAGCTCGTCGACGCGGCTCAGCGCCCGGAAGCCAGCTATCCGCCCTATAACATCGAGGTCGTCGGCGACAACGCCTATCGCCTTACCATGGCGGTGGCGGGGTTCAGCCCGGACGAGCTCGACATCACCGCGAAGGACGACACGCTGATCGTCTCCGGCAAGGCGAAGAGCGAGGACGAAGCGGCACCGCGCGCGCTCTATCGCGGCATCGCCCGACGCGCCTTCGAGCGCCGCTTCCAGCTCGCGGACTACATCAAGGTGAGCGGCGCCAACCTGGAGAACGGTCTCCTCAGCGTCGAACTCGCCCGCGAGGTGCCCGAGGAGAAGAAGCCGCGCAAGATCGCGATCGGCAGCTCCGCCAAGGCGACGCTGGAGCAGAAGGCGGCCTGATCTCCTAGATCGGTCGCATAGCGATCCGAGGCAGGCCTCACGCGAGAGCGGAGGCCTGCTTCTTTTTTTCCAATGCATTGGCGCGGCGAGCGCAACTCAACTCCCCCAATTCATCATGGTAGCTGAATCGGGAAGGCGGTCGCAGCGGCGCGCGGCGTCGTATTTTGTCCATCGAAGCCGGTTGCCGGTTCCCATCGGCGACAGGCGCGGCCAGCCTCCACTTTCCGCTGGAGGGCAAGAATGAAAATGAAACCGTTTCTCTCTGCCATCGCCGTCTCGGCGCTGGCGCTCGCTGGCTTGTCACTGTCCGCGCCCGCCTACGCGCAGAAGACGCTGGTGATCGGCATCCAGGCCGATCCCACCGGCCTCGATCCCGAAGCGGTGCTGAACAACACCTCGGGCTTCGTCATGGCGACCATCTACGACAGCCTGGTGCGCTACAAGCCCGGCACCGTCGACGTCGAGCCCGCATTGGCGCAGAGCTGGGACGTGACGCCCGACGGCCTCACCTACACCTTCCATCTCCGCAAGGGCGTCAAGTTCCAGGACGGCACGCCCGTTCAACGCCAAGACCTATGTGCAGGGGCTCGACCGCCTGCTCGACAAGAACGATCCCGAACTCCATCTACAAGACCGGGCCGGTCGAGGGCTACATCGATTCCACCTACGAGCAGGTGCAGTCCTACCGCGCCGTCGACGACAACACGGTCGAGTTCAAGCTGAAGACCGCCTATGCGCCCTTCCTCACCAGCCTGGCGATGGTGTGGAACGGCGTCGTGAGCCCGGCGGCGGCGCACCAGTACGGCAAGGATTTCCGCAACCATCCCGTCGGCACCGGCCCCTTCATCTTCAAGGAGTGGCGGCCGGGCGACCAGATCGTGCTCGACGCCAATCCGAACTACTGGGGCGGCAAGCCCAAGGTGGACCGGATCGTCTTCAAGGAATATCCGGACCCGCAGGCGGCCTCCTCGCCTTGAAGCGCGGCGACGTCCAGATCCTCGGCGATCTCAGCTCGCAGGCGATCCCGGCGCTCAAGGGCGATCCCAACGTGGTGCTGATGACCCAGCCCGGCCTCGCCGTCAGCGGCATCGGCATGCCGACCGATACCAAGCCCTTCAACGACAAGCGGGTGCGCCAGGCGCTCAACTACGCGATCGACCGCAACGCCATCGACAAGTCGCTCTACCAGGGCTACGCCGAGCCCATGACCTCGCCGCTGCCCGCCTCGCAATGGGGCTTCGACAAGTCGCTCAAGGGCTACACCTATGATCCCGCGAAGGCGAAGGAGCTGCTCAAGGAGGCGGGCTACCCGAACGGCTTCAAGGTCGAGTTGCTCTCCTACAACAGCGCCCGCGGCTACAACCCGGCGGGCGCCGAGCTCGCCGTGGCGGTGCAGGGCTATCTCAAGAAGATCGGCGTCGAGGCCGAGATCCAGAAGCTGGAGATCGGCGCCATCCTGGCCCAGATCCGCTCCGGCAAATACGAGGGCATGTTCACCGTCGGCTGGACCGGCGACAACGGCGATCCCGACAACTTTCTCTACGAGCTCTTCGGCTCCGCCAAGATCCCGGTGACCGACACGCCGCGCTACAAGAACCCCGAGGTCGACAAGGTGCTGATCGCGGCGCAGAAGGAGCCCAACCACGACAAGCGCGTGGCGCTCTACAAGCAGGCGCAGAAGATGATCCTCGACGACGCGCCCTGGATCTTCGTGAACTCGGTGCTGCAGGTCCGCGCCGTGCGCAAGGAGGTGAAAGGCTACGTGCTGAACCCGACCCAGATGTTCTTCGACATGGAGAAAGTGTCGCTGCAATAGCGGGGACGCGTCATCGCGCGATCAAGGGCCCGGGCGCACCCCGGGCCCTTTTTCTTTACCGAGAGACGCCTACAGCACGTCGTCGCGGATGCAGGCCTTGAAGTGACCGGGCGCCACTTCGCGGAGATCTGGCACCTCGCGAGCGCAGTCGGCGACCGCATAGGGACAGCGGGTGCGGAAGACGCAGCCCGAGGGCGGGTCGATCGGGCTCGGGATGTCGCCCTGGAGCACGATGCGCTTGCCGCGGCGGTCGGGGTCGGGCACCGGCACCGCCGAGAGCAGCGCCTCGGTGTAGGGGTGCTTCGGCTTCCGGCACAGCACGTCGGCCGGCGCCAGCTCCATCACCCGGCCCAGATACATCACCAGGATGCGGTCGGAGATGTACTCCACCACCGCGAGATCGTGGGCGATGAAGAGAAGCGCCAGGCCAAGCTGCTGCTGCAGCTCGCGCAGCAGATTGACCACCTGGGCCTGGATCGAGACGTCGAGCGCGGAGACCGGCTCGTCCGCCACGACCAGCTCCGGCTTCACCGCCAGCGCCCGGGCAATGCCGATGCGCTGGCGCTGGCCGCCGGAGAATTCGTGCGGATAGCGCGTCATGTGATCGGCGGAAAGTCCGACCTGGGTCAAGAGCTCGGCGACCTGGGCGCGACGGTCTCCAGCGTTCGACCGCCAACCCATGCACGATCAGGGGCTCGGCGACGATCTGCTCGACGCGCATGCGCGGATCGAGGGAGGCGAAGGGGTCCTGGAAGATCGGCTGCGCCCGCCGGCGGAACGCCTTGAGTGCCGGCGGCGCCAGGCGGGCGATGTCGGCGCCCTCGAAGCGGATCTCGCCCGAGGTGGGCTCGATGAGGCGGAGGATGGTGCGGCCGACGGTGGTCTTGCCGAGCCGCTTTCCCCCACCAGCCCCAGCACCTCGCCGGCCCCGAGCGAAAAGGAGACGCCGTCCACCGCCTTGACGTGGCCGCGCCCACGGCCGAAGACGCCGCGGCGCAGCTCGAACCAGGTGCGGAGCTCGACGACGTCGAGAAGCGGCGCCGCGGTCATGCGCGCGACCGCCTCCGCCACCGCCGCCCAGCGCACGCAACGGACGCGATGCTCAGGCTCGCAGAGCTCCAGCGGCGGCGGCGCCACGTCGCAGAGTCCGACTTGCATGAAATCGCAGCGCGGCGCGAAGGCGCAGCCCGGCGGCAGGTTGAGCGGATCCGGCACGTTGCCGGGAATCGCCTGCAGCGGTCCGCTGTTCCGCGCCAAGCCCAGGCGCGGCACCGAGCGCAGCAGCCCCAGCGTGTAAGGCATGCGCGGGCGATGGAAGAGCGCCCGCGCCGGCCCCTCCTCCACCACCCGCCCCGCATACATCACCAGGATGCGGTCGGCGATCTCGGCGGCGACGCCGAGATTGTGGGTGATGAAGATGCACGGCCATGCCGAGCTCCCGCTGCAGCCGCTTGATGAGCTCGAGAATCTGCGCCTGGATCGTCACGTCGAGGGCGGTGGTCGGCTCGTCGGCGATGAGCAGCGTCGGCCTGCAGGAGAGCGCCATGGCGATCATGGCGCGCTGGCGCATGCCGCCGGACATCTGGTGCGGATATGCGGCCATGCGCCGGCGCGGCTCGGGAATGCCGAGCAGCTCCAGCATCTCCACCGCGCAGCGCCGCCGCGGCGCGGCCGCGCTTCCCCTGATGCAGCTCGATCGCCTCGATGATCTGCTCGCCGACGGTGTAGACCGGGTTGAGCGAGGTCATCGGCTCCTGGAAGATCATGGCGATGTCGTTGCCGCGGATGCCCTGCATCGTCGCCTCGTCGACGGCGAGGAGATCGCGGACGACGCCGTCCTTGCCGCGGAACCAGGCCTCGCCGCCGGCGATGCGGCCGGGCGGGCTGGCGACGAGGCGCATCAGGGCAAGGCTGGTCACCGACTTGCCGGAGCCGGATTCGCCCACCACCACCAGGGTCTCGCCGCGCCGGATCCGGAGCGAGACGCCATCGACCGCGCGCACCACGCCCTCCTCGCCGGCGAACTCCACCTTGAGATCGCGGAGGTCGAGCAGCCCATCCGGCTCCATGGCGCCGCCGCTCATAGCTTGCGCCGGCGCGGGTCGAAGTGATCGCGGAGCGCGTCGCCGAACAGGTTGAACCCGATCACCACCACGAAGATGGCAAGCCCGGGAAATGTCGCGATCCACCACGCGGTCAGGAAATAGCCCTGCCCTTCCGCCAGCACCGCGCCCCAATCCGGCGAGGGCGGCTGCGCGCCGAGGCCGAGGAAGGAAAGCCCGGCGGTCTCCACCACCACGGCGCCCGCCTGCACGGTCGCCATGACGAGGACCGGCGTGAAGCTGTTCGGGCAGGATGTGGCGCAACATGATGCGGAGGCGGCTGGCGCCGATCGCCCGGGATGCCAGCACGTATTCGGTGGTCCGCACCGCCAGCACCTGGCCGCGGATGAGGCGCGCATATTGCGGCGTATAGACGATGCCGATGGCGATCATCGAATTGAGCAGGCTCGGCCCCAGCGCCGCCACGATGATGAGGGCGAGCAGCAGATAGGGAAAGGCCAGCAGCACGTCGACGATCCGCATCACCGCGCTGTCCGCCCATTCGCCGTAGACGCCGGCGACGAGGCCCATGGCGCAGCCGGCGATGAGGGCGATGCCGTCGGCGACCAGGATCGCCAGCAGCGCCGTGCGCGAGCCCACCATCACCCGGCTCAGCACGTCGCGGCCATACTGGTCGGTGCCGAAGGGATGATCGAAGGCGGGCGCGGTGAGCGCGCTGGAGAGATCCTGGTCGAAGGGATCGTAGGGCGCGATGAGCGGCGCGGACATCGTCAGCAGCAGGAAGGCGATGACGATGGCGGCGCCGATGCGCGCCGTCGGGCGTCGCAGCAGACGCGCGAGGTCGCGTTTCCGCGTGGCGGTCGGCACCGGCGTGACCTCGACGACGCTCATCGGTAGCGGATCCTGGGATCGAGGAAGGCGTAGCTGAGATCCACCACGAGGTTCACCAGGACGAAGAGGAAGGCGGTCAGCAGCGCCGCCGCCTGCACCACCGGATAGTCGCGGGTCAGGATCGCATTCACCATCAGCCGCCCGAGGCCCGGCAGCGAGAAGATCGTCTCCGTCAGCACCGCGCCCGAGAGCAGCAGGCCCAGCTGCAGGCCGATCACGGTGACGACGGGAATGAGCGCGTTGCGGAGCACGTGGCGCAGCACCACCCGTCCCTCCGGCAGGCCCTTCGCCCGCGCGGTCCGCACGTGATCGGCGCTTCCCATCGTCAGCATCTCGGAGCGGGTGATGCGGGTGATGAGCGCCAGCGGAATGGTGGCGAGCGTCGCCGCCGGCAGCAGCAGATACTTGAGGCTGAGCAGCACCAGGCCGATGCGGCCGGAGATCACGCTGTCGACCACGGACATGCCGGTGATCCGCGGCGGCTCGACGCCGATCGGCATCAGCCCGCCGATCGGCAGCCAGTCGAGCGTCGCGCCGAACACCAGGATCAGCATCAGCCCGAGCCAGAAGATCGGCATGGAGACGCCGAACAGCGTCACCGTCATGACCGCGTTGTCGAAGTGCGAGAGCGGCTTCACCGCCGCGATGACGCCCGCGCGGCACGCCGACCGCCACCGCCAGCAGCAGCGCCGCCAGCGAGAGCTGGATAGTCACGGGAAATGCCACCCAGACGTCGGTGAAGGCGGCATGATTGGTGCGCAGCGAGGTGCCGAAATCGCCATGCAGCGCGTCGAGCGCGAAGCGAAAGTATTGCACGTAGACCGGCTGATCGAGGCCGAGCTGATGGCGCAGCCGCTCCAGCTGCTCGGCGCTGGCGCGCTCGCCCAGCAGCAATGTCGCCACGTCGCCCGGCAGCACGTGCATGGTAAAGAACACCACGATGCTGACGCCGAGCAGGACGAAGACGAGTTGTATGAGCCGTCGGGCAATGTACTGCGCCACGCCCCTGTCCTTCGGTCGCGGTGGGCGAAGGTAGGTTTTGCCGGCGCGGCTTGTCAACCGGTTGCGGGGCCCCGACGCGCGGGATAGGGTCGGCCGAAGAGCGAGATTTCCCGCGGTTTGGCGGGCATTTCCGAGGGAGCTTCCGGGTGCGGATCAGCGAGACGAACTGGAGCCAGATCGAGGCCTATCTCAAGCGCGACGACCGGGCGGTGCTGCCGGTGGGCAGCACCGAGCAGCACGCGCATCTCAGCCTCAACGTCGACGGCATCCTCTCGGAGCGGGTGGCGGCGGAGGCGGCGGAGCCATTGGGCGTGCCGGTCTTCCCGGTCGTGCACTACGGCATCACGCCCTATTTCATGGCCTATCCCGGCACGGTGACGCTGAAAGTGGAGACCTATCTGCGCGTCATCGGCGATATCCTCGACAGCCTCTATACCCACGGCTTCCGCCGCGTGGTGATCGTCAACGGCCATGGCGGCAACGCGCCCGCGCAATCCCTGGTTGCCGAGCGCATGGCCGAGCGGCCCGGCCTCAAGGCCAAGTTCTACAACTGGTACAACGCGCCGAAGACCTGGGCCAAGGTGAAGGAGATCGATCCCGTCGCCTCGCACGCCTCCTGGATGGAGAACTTCCCGTGGACGCGAGTTGCCGGCGTGCAGCAGCCGACCCAGCGCAAGCCGATGATCGATCTCGACCGCATCCGCTCGCTGAACCCCCAGGCGCTCCGCGCCTATATCGGCGACGGCAACTACGGCGGCCACTATCAGAAGAGCGACGACGAGATGCTGGCGCTCTGGAAGGTCGCCGTGGAGGAGACGCGCGAGATTATTGAGGGTGGGTGGAAACTCTCCACACAGAAGCCCTCTCCGCGAGCGCAGTGGGGAGACATCGGGGCTTCTCCCCGCTTTTCATCTAGTGCTTCAGTCGTCCCACCGCGTTTGACAGCAGCAGGTAGAGCTTGCCGACGTCGGCGGTGACGAAGGTGGCGCCGAGCACGTCCTGGTGGTCGCACTCGCGGGCCTGGGCCAGCAGCGTCTCGAACTGATTGAGATACCGCAGCACGTAGTCCCGGAAGTTCGGATCCTCCTCGAACTTCTGCTTGATGAGGCCGGGCCCCTCGCGATCCTGCATGCGCAGGAGCTGGCGGGTGAAGATGGCGCGGTCGCCGGAGTGGAAGCGCTTCCAGATCTGATCCGGGATCTGCTCGTCGAGCACGCGGTTGAGGTCGACGGCGATCGACTGCAGCGTCTCGATGATGAAGGTGGCGCCCTTGAGGAAAGTGTCCTGCTGCGTCTCGATCGCGGCGCGGCGCACCCGCTCGGCCTGCTCGGCGGCCTCGGTCGCGGTCTTCACGAGCTGGGTGACCTGGGTCTCGAAGATGGTGCCGGCATCGCGCGCGCGGCCCGCCGCGTGCTCGGCGGTAGCGGCGAGATCGGTCGCCTGACGGCGATAGGTGTCGCCCATGTTCTCCAGCCGCTCCAGCGCCTTGTCGGTGGTGGCGTTGAGCTCCACCGTCTGGTCCTTGAGCCCGCTCCGCACCTCGGATATGCGCGCGTTGGCGTGCTCGGCGGCGGCCTGCAGGTCGCGCTGCTGGCGCCGCAGCGCCTCGTTGGCCTGATCGGTGCGGAGCGCAACCGTCTCGCCCGCCGCCGACAGCGCCGTCGCCTGGTTGCGCGCGGCCTCGCTCAGCTCCTTGAGCCGCGTCGTCGCGGTCTCGCTGGTGGATGAGAGCGCCGCCAGGCGGTCGGCGAAGATCTCGCCGGCCTCCTCCACCTGCGCCGCGGCGCGATCGGCGGCGGCGGCGAGATCCTGGGTCTGCTGGCGGAACACGGCGCCGGAATCCCTGAGCTTGGCGGTGGCGCCGTCGCTCGCCGCGGCCACCTGCTGGCTGCGCTCGAAGAAGCGGTCGCCGAGCTCCACCAGCTTGCCGGCGGTGCGATCGGCGGCTTCCTGCACGTCGTGCGCCCGCTCGCGCAGCAGCTCGCCGGTCTGCGTCAGGCGCTGCGCCGCGGACTCGGTGGCGCCGGCGACCGCGCGGCTCTGGTCCGCCAGCAGCTGGCCCACTTCCTCGGCGCGGCCGGAGGCGCGCTCGGTCGACTGCGTGACTTCCAGCGCGCCGCTGCGCAGCGTCTCGCTGATGGTGCCGACCTGGGTCGCCAGCTGCTCGGAGAGGCCGCGGAGATCGCGTACCTGCTGCTGCACCACGATGCCGACCGCGTCGGTCTGATTGAGCGCCTCGGCGGCGGCTTCCTTGAGCTGGCGCGCCTGCTCGCGGAAGACGTCGCTCACCATCGAGGAGCGCTCCACCGCCTGCTCGGAGGAGCGCCCGAGCTCGTGCACCTGCGCCTGCAGGAGATTGCGGATCTCCGCCACCTGGGACCCCACCGCCGTCCGCGCGGTGTTGAGGCGGCCGACCTCCTGGGTGAAGGCCTCCTGCAGCTGCGCCACCTGCGCCGCCGCGTGGTCGGCACCCTCCTTGATCTGCCCCATCTGGCGCGAGAGCGTGTCGCCGACGTGCTGGATCTGCGCGCTCGCCTCGGCGGCGATGCCGGTCAGGCGATCCGCCTGCTGGTCGAAGCCCTCGCCGGCGCGGCGCACGCGCGCCACCGCCTGATCCGCCGTCGCCTGCAGCTCCAGCGCCTGGTTGCGCAGACCGCCCGCCGCCTCGGTGACCCGCTCCGCCGCCCCGACGGCGGCGGCATTGAGGGCGTCGCCGCTGTCGCGGAAACCTTCCGCCGCCTGGCGCACGGTGCTGACGCTGCCCTGCGCCACCGAGTTCAGATCCTGGCTGCGCTGGCGGAGCTGCTCGCCCACGGTCTGCAGCCGCACCGCCACCTGCTCTGTCGTGGAGAGCAGCTCGCGCACCTGCAGGCGCAGCGCCTCCCCCACTTCCTCGACGCGCGTGCCCGCCTGACGCGTCGTCTGCGCCACGTGATCGGCCTGGCCGCCGAAGCCGTCGTTCACTTCCTTCAGGCGCTGCAGCGCCTCGGTGCTGGCGGCGCGCAGGGTCTGCACATGGCGGGTCAGGGTGGCGCCGAGCTGGTCCGCCTGGTCGCTGGCCTGCTCGCTGAACCGCGTGAGCTCGATGGTGAACGTCCTGAGCGCGGTCGCCATCACCTCGCTCTGCGCCGCCGCCTTGCCGGTGGCGACGGTCATGTTCTCGGTGCCGCTCTGCAGCGCATCGGCGCCGCGGCGAGTGCTGGTGGCGACGCTCGCGGTCGCCTGATCCAGGCGCTCGGAGGCGACCACGAGCTGCTGCTCCACCTCGCGGCTGCGCTGGGCGATGCGCTCGCCGGCCTTGTTGGCGACGTCCTCGATCACGCCGTCGAAGTCGTCGAGCGTCTCCTTCAGCCGCTCGATCGCGGCGGCGAGGCCGTCGGCGGAGCGGTCGCCGGCGGCGCGGAAGGCCTCGATGGTGCGGTCGGCCACCCGCTCCATCGCCTGCGATGCCTCACGGCCGGCGGTGGTGGCGTTCTCGACCACCTTTTCGCCGCTCGCCGCCGCCAGATCCAGGCGTTGTCCGGCGACCGCCAGCTGCTCGTCCATCTCGCGGCTGCGCTGAGCGACGCGTTCGGCGGCCTTGGCAACCGCCGCCTCGATCATGCCGTCGAAATCCTCGAAGGTCTCCTTCAGCCGCTCGACGGCCGTGGCGAGACCGTCGGTCGAGCGATCGCCCGCGGCCGCGCATCGCCTCGAGGGCGCGATCGCCGGCGACGCGGAAGGCCTCCAGGGCGTGGGCCGCGCTCCGCTCCATCGCCTGGGACGCCTCGCGGCTGGCGGCGCTGGCGTGCTCCACGACTTTCTCGCCGCCCGCCGCCGCCAGATCCAGGCGCTGCGCGGCGAGGGTCAGCTGCTGGTCCACCTCGCGGCTGCGTTGGGCGATGCGCTCCGCGGCCTTGGCAACAGCGGTCTCGATCATGCCGTCGAAGCCCACGAAGGTTTCCTTCAGCCGCTCGACGGCAGTGCCGAGGCCCTCAGTGGAACGGTCGCCGGCGGCGCGCAGCGCCTCGAGAGCACGATCGCCGGCGGTGCGGAAGGCCTCGAGCGCATGCGCGGCGCTCCGCTCCATCGCCTGGGATGCCTCGCGGCTGGCAGCGCTGGCGTTCTCGACCACCTTGTCGCCGCCCGCCGCCGCCTGATCCAGGCGATGTCCGGCAAGAGCCAGCTGCTGCTCGACCTCGCGGCTGCGCTGAGCAATACGCTCGCCGGCCTTGGCGACTGCCTCCTCGATCATGCCGTCGAAGTCGGCGAAGGTTTCCTTCAGCTGTTCGACGGCGGCGGCAAGACCATCGGTCGAGCGGTCGCCGGTGGCACGGAGCGCCTCCAGCGTCCGCTCGCCGGCGGCGCGGAGCGTCTCCACCGTCTCGGCGGCGCTCCGCTCCATCGCCTGGGATGCTTCGCGACTGGCGGCGCTGGCGCGCTCCACCACCTTCTCGCCGCCGACCGCCGCCTGATCCAGGCGCTGGCCGGCGAGCGCCAGCTGCTGCTCCACCTCGCGACTGCGCTGCGCGATGCGCTCGCCGGCCTTGGCCACCACCGCCTCGATCATGCCGTCGAAGTCGGCGAAGGTCTCCTTGAGCCGCTCGACGGCACCCGCCAGGCCTTCGGCGGAGCGGTCGCCCACGGCGCGCAGGTCGTCGAGCGTCCGCTCGCCGGCGGCGCGGAACGTCTCCAGGGTGCCCTCGGCGACGCGCTCGATCATCTGCGCGGTCTCGCGGCCGGCGGCGGCGGCCTCCGCGGCAACCCTCTCGCCGCCGGTGGCGAAAGCGCGGCCCACGGTCATCTCGACCACCGAGACCTGGCCCGCGAGACGCTCGGTGGCGGCGGTCAGGTCCCGCTGCACCGCCTGCTCCACGGCCTGGGCATGGCTCTGCAGCGCCTCGCTGAGCTTGCCGACCTGGTCGGCGACGGTGACGAGATCGCCCTCGGCGCGCTCCACGCGCTCGGCGGCCTCGGTGACCGACGTGACGATGTCCCGGAGGCGTCCGGCGAGCGTCGCCGAGACGCCCTCGATGCGATCGACCGCCTCGATGGCGGAGCTGCTGAGCGTGTGCGCTTGGGCGCTCAGGCTCTCGCTGACCTCCCGCGCGCGCTGCTCCGACGCCTCGGAGGGGAACACCAGGGAGTCGACGCGCTCCGCCAGCAGCGCCGAGCTGGCGGCGAGCTCGCCGGCGCGACGATAAAATCCGGTCACCACCCAGATGAAGGCGATGGGCGCGGTGACGCCGAGGACGGTGATGGCGATCTCATGGGGCAGCAGGGTCGGCAGGACATCCCAGCCGACTTGCGAGTCGATATAGAGGGCACACAGCAGAAGCCAGACCGCCGACAGAACCGGCCCCGACAGGACGACCCGCAGAACCCTGAGCAAACCTGTCCCCCGTTTCCCCTTATTTACATTGGCTCCGAGGCTCGCTCATCCCGGAGTCCCCGTCAACCGAGCGGACGAGTCGCGGCCAATCGCTGCAAAGCGGCCCGTAATGGCGCGGGAATCGGCGTGGGGCGCCGCTGCTGGCGATCGACGAAGACATGGACGAAATGCCCGGTGGCGGCCGGCGACTCGTCGCCCCGGCGGAACAGGCCGATCTCGTATCGCACGCTGGTGTTGCCGAGCCGGCCCACCCGGAGGCAGGCATCGACGCGGTCGGGAAAGGCCAGGGAGCGGTGGAACTGGCACTGGCTTTCCACCGCGATGCCGATGATTGCGCCCGTCTGTATGTCGAGCCCGCCGGCCTCGACGAGGTAGCTGTTGATGACGGTGTCGAAGTACGAATAGTAGACGACGTTGTTGACGTGGCCGTAGATGTCGTTGTCCATCCAGCGGGTGGGGATCTCCAGCATGTGGGGATAGTTCCCGCGCCGCTCCTGATCGCCTTCCGCCATTCTCAACCTGCTCCTCTTTCCCGCTTCGATCGCTAGAGCACCGCCTTGAGCGCCGTCAGCGTGCCGACGGGATCCTCCACCATCATCATGTGGCCGACGCCCGGCAGCACCGTGATCTCCGCGCCGGCGATCCGGCTCGCGAACGCGCCGCCCTGGGCCGCCGGCGTCATCCGGTCGTCGGCGCCCAGCAGCAGCAGCGTCCGGGCAGCGGATGTGCGTCGCCGCCTCGGCGGCGGCCTATAGGCGTCGCAGGCGGCGAGATCGGCGGCGAGCGTCGCCGCCGGCGCGTGCTCCAGCAGCCGCAGCGCCTCGCCCGGAAGCCAGAGCCCCGGCGCGGGATTGCCGCCAAGCCGCGCCTGGGCGCCGAAGCTCCAGCTCACCATCAGCTCGAGCGGCCAGATGGGCGCCCGCGCGCGCCGCGGCCAGGAGATCGGGATGGACGCGCATCTCCGGCACGAAGCCCAGGAGCGCCAACGCCTCGCATGCGCTCGCCGCCGCGCGCCGCCGCCTCGAGCGCGACCAGCGAGCCCATGCTGTGGCCGGCGAGGCGCGCAACGCTCGGCGCCCGCCGCGTCCGACGCCGGCCAGCACCCAATCGGCCATCGCCGCGATGCTGCGCGAGCGGCGGCCCCTCGCTGCGCGCCATGGCCGGGGAGATCGAGCGCCAGCACGCTCGCGGCCGTGATGGGCGAAGCGCTCGCGCCTGCAGCGCCCAGATCGTGTGGTCCATGCCGGCGCCGTGCAGGAAGCACGGCGGCCGGCAGCTTGCGGATCGAAGGCGCGCCCGCCGGTGCCGGCGAAGACGCGCCTGCCCGCGACGCTGAGACTTCCATGCGCCGCGCCTATTCCGCCGCCCGCGGCAGCGCCTTTTGCGCGGCGCGCAGCGCCTGGGCCAGATCGCTCGAGGATGTCGTCGGCATCCTCGAGCCCGACCGAGAGCCGGATCATGTCCTCGCCGACGCCGGCGGCGGCGAGCGCCTCGGCGCTCATCTGCTGATGGGTGGTGCTGGCGGGATGGATCACCAGGGTCTTGGCATCGCCGACATTGGCGAGATGCGAGACGAGCCTCAGCGCCTCGATGAAGCGCTTGCCGGCCTCGCGCCCGCCCTTGATGCCGAAGCTGACGATCGAGCCGGCGCCCTTGCGGCAGCAGCCGCTTGGCGAGCGCGTGGTCGGGATGGCTCCGGCAGTTCGGGATGGCAGACCCAGGCGACCGCCGGGCTGGCTTCCGAGGAATTCGAGCACGCGCGCGCGTGTTCGCCATGTGCCGCGTCCATGCGCAGCGGCAGGGTCTCGACGCCCTGCAGGATCTGGAAGGCGTTGGCCGGGCTCATGCAGGCGCCGAAATCGCGCAGGCCCTCGGCGCGCGCGCGCATGAGGAAGGCCTGCGGCCCGAACTCCTCGGCGAAGTCGATGCCGTGATAGCCGGCATAGGGCTCGGTCAGGGTCGGGAACTTGCCGGACGCCTCCCAGTCGAAGCGGCCGCCGTCGACCAGCACGCCGCCGATGGCGACGCCGTGGCCGCCCAGCCACTTGGTCGCCGAATGCATGACGAGATCGGCGCCGATGCTCGAACGGGCGGCAGAGATAGGGCGTGGCGAAGGTGGAATCGACCAGCAGCGGCAGGCCCGCCTCATGCGCGATCGCGGCGACCGCGGGCACGTCGAGCACCTCGAGGCCGGGATTGCCGAGGGTCTCGCCGAAGACCAGGCGCGTCTCGGGCCGGATCGCCGCGGCGAAGGCGTCGAGATCGCGCGGATCGACGAAGCTCGTCTCGATGCCGAAGCGCGGCAGGGTGAGCTTCAGCAGATTGAGCGAGCCGCCATAGAGCGAGGCGGAGGCGACGATGTGGCCGCCCGCGCCCATCAGGGTGGCGATGGCGAGGTGCAGCGCCGCCTGCCCGCTCGCGGTGCCGATGGCGCCGACGCCGCCCTCGAGCGCCGCGATGCGCTCCTCCAGCACCGCGACGGTGGGATTGGAGATGCGCGAATAGATGTAGCCGGGCTCCTCCAGGTTGAACAGCGCCGCGGCGTGGTCGCTGTCGCGGAAGACGTAGCGGTGGTCTGGTAGATCGGCACCGCGCGCGCGCCGGTGACGGGATCGGGACGCTGGCCCGGCGTGCAGGCTCAGGGTGGAGAAGCCGGGGAACTTGGCCTCGGCCATGGCAACCTCGCGGGGCTCGCGACGAGGCCGTTACCATACACGAGAACGCGGGAAGCCGTCCCGGAGGGCCGGCGTCCCATACGGAATGTAAAAATGTGCTGCTGTGGCCGAGCGGCAGATCGCCGCCGGCCAGAACCTATCGCACACCCCTTAACAGCGATTGAAACCTCAAATACTTTCTATTTTGGGGATCGTGCGTCACCGCGCCGGTCACCGCTTGAACAGCGCCTCGGCGCCGGTCTTCTGGGCGCGCTTGCGGGCGATCTCGGCGCGGGCGCGCTCGATCTCGCCCTCGAGGCCGGCGATATAGGCTTCGAGCTCCGCCACCGCCATCGGCGTCAGGTCCTTGGGTGGCGCTTTCTTGCGCAGCGGGACCAGATCTTCCTCGTCCATCGCAGCCTCCCGAAGACGTGCGGCGCAGGGGTTTCGCTCGCCTGTTGCCAGTCTGGCGCGATCCAGCTAGACACGCAATCCGTCCGCCCGCCGGCCCGTGAAATCCCCGACAGGAAGCACCTCATGTCCACCCTCCCCGCGACCATTACCGCCATCGAGATCACCCAGCCCGGCGGCCCCGAGGTCCTGAAGCCCGCGACCCGGCCGATGCCGATGCCGGGTATGGGCGAGGTGCTGGTGGAGGTGAAGGCGGCGGGCGTCAACCGCCCGGACATGCAGCAGCGCCAGGGCCACTACGATCCGCCGCCGGGCGCCTCCGACATTCCGGGGCTTGAGATCGCCGGCCGCGTGGTGGCCGTCGGCCTCGGCGTGCCGCATCTCAAGGTCGGCGACGAGGTCTGCGCGCTGGTGGCGGGCGGCGGCTATGCCAGCTATTGCGTGGCGCCGGCGCCGCAATGGCTGCCGGTTCCGAAGGGCCTCACCATGGTCGAGGCCGCGGCGATGCCGGAGACCTTCTTCACCGTCTGGACCAATGTCTTCGAGCGCGGCCGCCTGCAGCCCGGCGAGACCTTCCTGGTCCATGGCGGCTCCAGCGGCATCGGCACCACCGCGATCCAGCTCGCCAAGGCGCTGGGCGCGCACCAGGTCTTCGCCACCGCGGGCAGCGTCGAGAAATGCCGGGCCTGCGAGGAGCTCGGCGCCACGCGCGGCATCGACTACAAGATCATGGATTTCGTGAAGGTCGTGAAAGAGATGACCGGCGGCCGCGGCGTCGACGTCATCCTCGACATGGTCGGCGGCGACTACATCCAGAAGAACCTGAGCGCGCTCGCCATGGAAGGGCGCCTGGTCAACGTCGCCTACCTGAAGGGCCCCAAGGTCGAGGTCAACTTCGCCCCGATCATGCAGAAGCGCCTCACCGTCACCGGCTCGACGCTTCGCCCGCGCACGGTGGAGCAGAAGGGAGCGATTGCCGCCGCCCTCCAGCGCACCGTGTGGCCGCTCCTGGAGGCGAAAAAGGTGAAGCCGGTGATCTACCGCACCTTCCCGCTCGCGGAAGCGGCGGAGGCGCACCGGCTGATGGAGAGCTCCCAGCACATCGGCAAGATCGTTCTCACGCTCTGAAGCCCTTCCCTCCCGGGGGTCGAGACGCTATATAGCCTCTATCCCTGCCCTGAACCGCATTGGTAGCTGGCTCCTGAAAAGCCAGAAATGCGCGGTTCTACAGACATTTAGGAGGCATTATGGAGCTGCCGTTGATGCCGAAGGCGACGGCCGTTTGGCTGGTCGAGAACACGGCGCTTACCTTCGAGCAGATCGCCGAGTTCTGCGGCCTGCACGCGCTCGAGGTGCAGGCGATCGCCGACGGCGAGGTTGCGGCGCAGATGGTCGGCCTCGACCCCGTGGCGAACGGCCAGCTCACCGCCGAGGAAATCCGGCGCTGCGAGGCGGACCCGGCGCTGCGGCTGAAGCTCTCCGAGCAGGCGCAGACCGTGCCGCTGGTGAAGCACAAGGGGCCGCGCTACACGCCGATCTCCAAGCGCCAGGACAAGCCCGACGCCATCGCCTGGCTGCTGAAGAATCATCCCGAGCTCAGCGACGGGCAGATCTCCAAGCTGGTCGGCACCACCAAGCCCACCATCGCGCGCGGTGCGCGACCGCACGCACTGGAATTCGCCCAACATCAAGCCGCGCCATCCCGTGGCGCTCGGCCTCTGCACGCTGCCGGAGCTGGAAGCCGCGGTGGCGCGCGCCAGCAAGGGCAAGAAGCGTGCGGTGGTGGATGACATCGCCGCTCCCGTCACCGGCGAGAGCGACAGCACGGCGGCGGAGTAACCGCCTCACGTCCACGTGTATTGAGCTTCCGCCATCGACGTCCCCTTTAGACATCGATGCGCGGAGCTTCTTGGCGAGATGAACGTCTGATGCGCGCGACAACCGGCCGCCTCGTCTTGGGTGCGCTGCTGGTCGCGCTCATGGCGCTTCGAGCGCACATGGCGCCGAGGCCGATCCCAGCGTCCTGGGCCTCTGGCTCACCGGCAACAACAACGCGCAGGTGCGGATCTCAGACTGCGGCGGCAAATTGTGCGGCACCATCATCTCGCTGCGCGAGCCCCTGGACGAGGCCGGCCGGCCCAAGACCGACAAGCGCAACCGCGACACCACCCTGCGCGGACGCCTGATCGTGGGGCTGCGCATCCTGCAGAACTTCGTGCGACTCGGCCCGAAGCGATGGGGCGAGGGCACGATCTACAATCCCGAGGACGGCGACACCTACAAATGCACGCTGAGCCTGAACGAGCCTGACACCCTCACCGTCCGCGGCTACATCGGCATCCCGCTTTTCGGCAAGACGCAGATCTGGCACCGCGTCGAGGAGTAGCCCTACTCCACGGATTTTTCGGCGTAACCCGCGCCTTTGAGGTCGTCGGCGATCTCGCCGAGGATGGCGGGGTCGTCGATGGTGGCGGGCATACGGTACTCCTCGCCGTCGGCGATCTTGCGCATGGTGCCGCGCAGGATCTTGCCCGAGCGCGTCTTCGGCAGACGCTGCACCACGAGCGCGGTCTTGAAGCTCGCCACCGGCCCGATGCGCTCGCGCACCAGCGCCACCGCCTCCGCCGCGATCGCGCCGGGCGACTTGGTGACGCCGGCCTTGAGCACGAGGAAGCCGATCGGGACCTGCCCTTTCAGCGCATCGTGCACGCCGATGACGGCGCATTCCGCCACGTCGGGATGGGACGCCAGCACTTCCTCGATGCCGCCGGTAGAGAGGCGGTGGCCGGCGGTGTTGATGATGTCGTCGGTGCGCGTCATCACGAAGACATAGCCGTCCTCGTCGACGTAGCCCGCGTCCGCCGTCTGGTAGTAGCCGGGATATTCCGCCAGATAGGACTGCCGGAAGCGGTCGTCGGCGTTCCAGAGCGTCGGCAGCGCGCCCGGCGGCAGCGGCAGCTTCAGCACGAGAGCGCCGATCTCGCCGCGCTTCACCTCATGGCCCTCGGGGTCGAGCACGCGCAGGTCCCAGCCCGGCATCGGCCTGGTGGAGGAGCCCGGCTTCACCGGCATCAGCTCGATGCCCGCGGGATTGGCGGTGATCGGCCAGCCGGTCTCGGTCTGCCACCAGTGATCGATCACCGGCACCTTGAGCTGCTGCTGCGCCCACTCGACGGTGGGGGGATCGGCGCGCTCGCCGGCGAGGAAGAGCCCGCGGAATTTGGCGAGATCGTATTTCCGGATGAGGTCGCCGTCGGGATCCTCGCGCTTGATGGCGCGGAAGGCGGTCGGCGCGGTGAAGAGCGCGACCGCGCCATGCTCGGCGATGATGCGCCAGAACACGCCGGCATCCGGCGTCCCCACCGGCTTCCCCTCGAAGAGGATCGAGGTCGCGCCATAGATGAGCGGCGCATAGACGATGTAGGAGTGCCCGACCACCCAGCCCACATCGGAGGCGGTCCACCAGGTCTCGCCGGGCTTGATGCCGTAGATGTTCGCCATCGACCAATGCAGCGCCACCGCATGGCCGCCGTTGTGGCGCACGATGCCCTTGGGGATGCCGGTCGTGCCTGACGTATAGAGAATGTAGAGCGGATCTGTCGCCGCCACCGGCACGCAGTCCGCCGGCTTTGCCTTGGCGACGAGCTCCTGCCAGTCGTGATCGCGGCCCTTGATCAGAGACGCAATCGCCTGCGGCCTCTGCAGGACCACGCAGGCGGCGGGCTTGGCGGCGGCGATATCGATCGCCGCATCGAGCAGCGGCTTGTAGGCTACGACCCGCTGCACCTCGATGCCGCAGGAAGCCGTGAGGATCACCTTGGGCTTGGCGTCGTCGATGCGCGTCGCCAGCTCCGGCGCGGCGAAGCCGCCGAACACCACGGAGTGGATGGCGCCGATGCGCGCGCAGGCCAGCATCGCCATCGCCGCTTCCGGCACCATCGGCATGTAGATGAGGACACGGTCGCCCTTGGCGACGCCGAGACTGACCAGCACGCCGGCGAGACGCGCCACTTCGTCGCGCAGCTCGCGATAGGTGAACTTGCGGATCTCGCCGGTGACGGGGCTGTCGTAGATGAGCGCCGTCTGCTCGGCGCGGCCGCGCTCCACATGGCGGTCGAGGGCATTCCAGCAGGTGTTGAGACGGCCGCCCTTGAACCACAGCGTGAACGGCGCGCGGCTCTGGTCGAGCACCTTGTCCCAGCGCCGGTCCCAGTCGATAGCTTCCGCCGCCTCGCCCCAGAATCCCTCCGGGTCCCTGAGCGAGCGCTGGAATACCTCCTCATAGCGGCCGGTCATGGCGCTTCCTCTCCCATTGCCCCGATCTTCAAATGAGCGGGTTTCTCGGAACCGTCGAGGGCCCCAGGGCAAAAAATACTGCGGTATTCCCGCGGCCTTGTGAAGCGGGCCGGGGGCAGGCCAAGATGGCGCCATGACCAATCCCTACGAGATCGGCCTCGACCGCACCGCCGCGAATTTCGTGCCGCTGACGCCGATCAGCTTCCTGGAGCGCGCCGCCGCGGTCTATCCGGGCCGGACATCGGTCCTCCACGGCGAGCGCCGCTACAGCTGGGCGGAGACCCATGCCCGCTGCAAGCGCCTCGCGAGCGCGCTCCGGCGCCGCGGCATCGGGCGGGGCGATACCGTGGCGGTGATGGCGCCCAACATTCCCGAAGTGCTGGAGGCGCATTTCGGCGTGCCGATGGCGGGCGCGGTGCTGAACGCCCTCAACATCCGCCTCGACGCCGAGACCATCGCCTTCATCCTGACCCACGGCGAGGCGAAGGTGCTGATCACCGATCGCGAGTTCTCGCCGGTGATATCAGCCGCGCTGGCACGCCTCGAGCAGAAGCCCCTGGTGATCGACATCGACGACGCGCTGGCGGTCGGCGGCGCGCGGCTGGGGTCCCTCGACTACGAAGCCTTCCTCGCCGAGGGCGATCCCGGCGATCCCGGCCTCAGGCCCGCCGACGAATGGGACGCGATCGCCCTCAACTACACCTCCGGCACGACAGGCAATCCCAAGGGCGTCGTCTATCACCACCGCGGCGCCTATCTCAACGCGATCGGCAATGTGCTCACCTGGTCGATGCCGTCGCAGCCCGTCTATCTCTGGACGCTGCCGATGTTCCACTGCAACGGCTGGTGCTTCCCGTGGACGGTGACGGCGCTGGCGGGGACCCATGTGTGCCTGCGCCGGGTCGAGGCGAAGCCGATCTTCGACGCCATCGCCGACCACGGCGTCACCCATCTCTGCGGCGCGCCCATCGTGATGAACATGCTGCTGAACGCGCCCGCCGAGGCGCGCCGCGATCTCGCCACGCAAGGTGGAGCTGATGACCGCGGGCTCGGCGCCGCCCGCCGCCGTCATCGAGGGCATGGAGAAGCTCGGCTTCGGCATCACCCACGTCTATGGCCTGACCGAGGTCTACGGACCCGCGGTGGTCTGCGCCTGGCACGACGAGTGGGACGCGAAGCCGGCGGCGGAGCGCGCCAATCTGAAGGCGCGCCAGGGCGTCACATATCCCGTGCTCGAGGAGCTGATGGTGGCGGACGCGACGACGCTGGCGCCGGTCCCGCGCGACGGCACGACCATGGGCGAGGTGTTCCTGCGCGGCAACATCGTGATGAAGGGCTACCTCAAGAACCCGAGCGCCACCGACGCGGCCTTCGCCGGCGGCTGGTTCCACACCGGCGATCTCGGCGTCTGGCATCCCGACGGCTACATCGAGCTCAAGGACCGCTCGAAGGACATCATCATCTCCGGCGGCGAGAACATCTCCACGATCGAGGTCGAGGGCGTGCTCTATCGCCATCCCGCGGTGCTGGAAGCGGCCGTGGTGGCGCGGCCGGACGAGAAATGGGGCGAGACGCCCTGCGCCTTCGTGGCGCTGAAGCCCGGCGTGGCAGCCAGCGCCGAGGACCTCATCGCCTTCTGCCGCGAGCGCCTGGCGCGCTTCAAGGTGCCGAAGACGGTAGTCTTCGGTCCGCTCCCCAAGACCTCCACCGGCAAGGTGCAGAAATTCGCGCTGAGAGAGCAGGCGAAGGCGCTGGGGTAGCAATTCCAATCAAGCCGCGCCGCAGCTCTGCGCCTTGACGCGATAGACCGAGCTGTACTTGCCGTGGAAAACCGGGTCGAGCGCCGGCGATTCCACCGCGACGCTGTTCGGGAACAGGAAATAGGCGGTGTCGCCCTGCCCTGCCTCGCTCACGAGATCGCAGAGCGCGTGGGATGTCGCCGGTGTCGGCGCGGTTGCCGCGGCGACGTAGCGGCGGCGGCGCTCGTCGCGGTCGGGCCAGGTGATATAGGGGTTGGAATGCAGCTCCGGCGCCGCCACCAGGCGCCGTCCGGCGGCCATGACGGCGAAGGCCTGCGGCTCCTCCCAGTCCGCCACCACGCCGGTGACGAAGAGATCGGTGGGCTCGGTGTTGGCGAGGATCCAGCGATAGGCCTCGGTGTCGAAGTACTTCTGGTCCATGTGCGCCCAGTGGCGCATGCGCACCTCGAAGGCGGGCCGCGTGGTGTTGCGGATCCAGCGATAGCCGTAGGTGTCGAGCTCGTCCATGCTCTTGCCCTCGATGCGCGCGAGCTCGCGCGCCTCCAGCACCGGCGGACGGAACAGGAACCAGAAGGCGCCGATCGCGAGCGCCGATATCGCCGCCGCCGCCAGCACGCCCTGCCCGCGGCCGCGAGACCCTGCCCGGCGAGGTCTCCATCCACCAGCGCGCCCCCTCCCAGATCGCGTAGCCCATGAGCGAGGCCCAGGCGGCAGCGAGATAGAAGTGATAGTGGTTCACCGCGATGACGAAAGTATCGCAGACGACGTTGTGCGCGTGGGCGATGGCACAGGCCTCGTGCCGGCCGAGGAAGAGCGCGCAGAAGCCGATCCAGGTGCCGAGGATCATCGTCGTGCTGCGGCCCAGCGGCGCGCGATGGCGCAGCAGGAAGGCGCCGATCAATGCCAGCACGCCGGGCACGTTGAGTGCGGCCAGGCGGAAGATCTGCCGCGGCTCCATGAGATCGTCGAGCCAGGCGCCGGGCACGGGATTGGCGATGTGCAGGTGATAGTGCAGATAGAGCGGCAGCAGGAAGACCAGTCCCCAGGCGAGTTCCACCACCGCAACGATCGCAAGCCAGAGCACCGTGCGCGGGCGGACGCCGTGCAGGGCGAAAGCATTCACCGTCACGATCGCCGACAGCAGCATCGCCGGCACCGTATGCGCCAGGAACGTGATCCCGAGCAGGGTTCCGATCCCCGCGGCGTCGCCGAGACGAGTCGAGGCGCCATGGCGATGGATGAGCGCCACGCCCAGGAAGAACAGCGACAGCGCGAAATCCGGCACCAGCGGCCAGGGCGTGTAGGCGGCCTCGATGAAGGGGTAGGTGAAGGCGCCGTTGAAGAGCACGAAGACAGCGGTGGCCGCCGCCGCTGCGGGCGCCCCGAGGAGCCGGCGGTTCATCAGGAAGAAGGTGAGCGGCACCAGCAGGTTCACCCAGGGGCCGATCTCGACCCAGAGGCGCATGACAGGCACGCCCGAGAGCCAGGCGGCAAGCGCTCCCAGCGCCGGAAAGAGCGGCGGATACCAGCGCCATTCGCCGCCATTGACGGGGTCGCCCAGCCAGTTGCCGTCCAGGAAGCCCTGGATGAATCCAACGTCGCGGAGGCTGTCGGGGTCGGGTGGGCGATCAAGCCCGGCGGTCGCTTGCAGCCCCTCCATGAGACAGAGGCCAAGCAGCAGCGCCAACACTATCCATGGGATCCAGCGACCGGCGGCCGCGTCACGTTCTTCCGTCTTGCGCCCGCGATCCATGCGGAGCGGATCCTAGCCGCCGGCAGCGCGGGGAACAACTCTCCGCCGCCGTAAGCAAATCCGCAGGTTAATCAGCGCGGCAGCGAGCACAACCCCGCCCCCCGCCGATGCAGCGGAAGGTTAACGGCGTCGATGGATGGAAAGGTGGCTAGTTCTGACGTTCCAGCTCGAAAATCTCGTCCTTAATCTTCAGCTTTTGTCGCTTGATATCGTGGACCATTTCGTCGTTCGGCAGTGGGCGGTGGATTTCTTCTTCCAGAGCATGTTCCAGGCTCTCGTGCCGAGCGCGAAGTGTCTGGATACGATCCTGCAGCGACATACGGCGCCTCCTGTATCAAGACGAGCAGGCCCCCATGGTCCTCCTCTGGAGGCCGGGGATCAACAGAGATATGCTGCGTTTCCGCCCAGGTTCCAGCCCCCCGGAAGGGGCGACTCGGGCGGGGAGGCTCATGGCGAGCAAGCAAAGATTAATCATAGGGTTGAGCGGCGCCTCCGGAGTCGTCTACGGAATCCGGCTGCTGCAGCTGCTGCGACCCCTGCCGGTGGAGACGCATCTCGTCATCACCCGCGCGGCGGAGGTGACGCTCGCCCACGAGACGGATCTCAAGGTGCAGCAGGTCCATGCGCTCGCCGATCACGTCCATGCCGCCGCCGACATGGCGGCGCCGATCTCGTCCGGCTCGTTCAAGACCGCCGGCATGATCGTGGCGCCCTGCTCGATCAAGAGCGCGGCGGAGATCGCCACCGGCGCCACCTCCACGCTGCTGACGCGCGCCGCCGACGTCACCCTCAAGGAGCGCCGCCGCCTGGTGCTGCTGGTGCGCGAGACGCCGCTCCACACCGGCCATCTGCGCATGCTGACGACGCTCTCGGAGCTGGGCGCCATCGTGGCGCCGCCGGTGCCGGCGTTCTACGCGCGGCCGGCGAGCCTCGAGGAGATGGTGGATCATACGCTCGGCCGCGTGCTCGACCTCTTCGGACTAGAGAGCGGCAGCGTCGAGCGCTGGGGCGAGCCGCGCCCGCCCGTCGTCGAGCCGCTGCGTCGGCCGCGCATCACGCTGAGTCTGTCGCCGAGATCGAAACCGCGTCAGCGCTCGCTGATGAAGCCGGGCGGCGTGTATCGTGGCGCGCGCAGCGAGAACCCGTCGAGGATCGCCGCCGCATCGATCCTGACTCCCTTGGGTGCGCAGTAATAGCCGTCGATGCGGCTATAGAGCCGCAGCACGGTATCGTCCCGCCGGTCCTCGCTGAAAACGACGCACGGTCCTTCCGTGGTCTCGGCGATCGCATAGGTGACGGTTCCCAGGGCGTTCCGATGGGTCAGAGTCGGACCGAGCTTCGGGCGGTGATCGGCCACATTGCGCCAGATCAGCGCCGCCAGCGCCGGCGACAGCGTGCGAGCGAAGGAGCGACGCCGCTCCAGGCGCACGTAGCGCAGCGTCGCCCGCGGCCGCTCGGCTCCGGACGCCGCCCAGATCGAAACCTCCGCGACCATGGAGCCGTCGCTCGGCACGCCCCAATAGTAATGCCCGACGCCGGCGCTGAGGCCCGGCGGCGAGAACATCAGGCCGGTGTCAGCGCTGGTAACGGTGTGCCATTCCAGATCCTCGAGCGCCATGGCGGAGGGATTCGCCGGCACGGATGCGGTGGCCTTCACCACGTGCTCGTCGAAGATGCCGGCGACGAGACGATCCGATTGCTCGCGGGTCATGCCGATCTGCAGCCGTCGATCGTAGAGCGTGCGCAACGCAGCCTCGTCCACCGGCGTGAGCGTGTCGTGGCTGCGGAACGGGCTCATCACCGAGGGCGCCACCACCGAATGGTGGCCGAAGCCGAAGGCGTGCATCAGCTCGTGATCGAGGCAGGCGGCGAGCGTTCCCGGCCGCTCCGTGCCCACGAAGACCTGGGACAGCTGCAGGCCGTAACCGTTGTAGATCGAGTGCGTGTAGCAGGCGGCGAGCTCGTCGTGCACCGCCGGCAGCGGCCCCTTCGCGAAGGCGATGGTGATCTGCGCGTTCTTGACCGACTTGCTGCGCGTGAGCGTGATGCCGGTGATCGCCTGAAACCGCTGCATCGTCGCCATGATGCGCTGATCGTCGACGGGAGAGCGGTCGCCCTCGATCGCGTAGACCAGCCTGGTCTGTTTCCAGCGCACCAGCGTCTTCGTAACGCCTTCCGGCGCGGCGGGATTGCCATAGGCGAGCTCGTCGAAGAACCGCGTGAGGCGGTCGGGCCGCACCTCGTTTGGTGAAGAGGCACAGCCGGAGAGCGCGGGCGTGACGACGACGAGAGGAAAAAAGACCGGCAGGCGCATACAGCCTCGCCTATAGCATGGGACCCGCAGGCGAGAAAGTGCGCGCCCGGCGCCACTCACACAATTCTGCGAGAGGCGATCCTGCTCACTCGTCGCCGAGCGAGATACCGAGGCCGCGCGCGGTGCGAATCAGCGTGCCCTTGGCGTCGACGACTCTGCGGCGCGGCGATCGCCGTCGCCAGCGGCACGTCGACCACGCCGCGGTTCTGCCACGCCACCATACGATCGAATTTTCCGGCGGCGACGAGATCCACCGCATGGACGCCGAAGGTCTGCGCCACCAGCCGGTCGCTCCAGGTGGGCTCGCCGCCGCGCTGGACATGACCCAGCACGGTGACGCGGATCTCGGCGCCGGTCATCGGACCCAGCGCTTCCGCCAGGTGGTGGCCGATGCCGCCATAAGTGCCGGTCTGGCGCTGGCGCACGTGCCGGCCGCGGGGATCGCGCACCGCTTCCGCCACGATGATGAGCGCGAAGTTGCGGCCGCGCTGGCGCACCGCCGCCACGTGCCGCGCGACCGCCGCGATGCGATAGGGAATCTCCGGAATCAAGATCACATCGGCGCCGCCGGCGATGCCGGCGGCGAGCGCAATGTGGCCGGCGTCGCGCCCCATCACCTCGAGGATCATGACGCGATCGTGACTGGCCGCGGTCGGCTGCAGGCGATCGAGCGCCTCGGTCGCCACCGTCACCGCCGTGTGATATCCCACCGCGCTCTCGGTCGCGCCGACGTCGTTATCGATGGTCTTGGGAATGCCAACCAGACGGATGCCGCCCTTCTGCGCCAGACGCCGCAGGATGGCGAAGCTGCCGTCGCCGCCGACGCCGATCAGTGCGTCGGCGCCGGTCAGACGATAGCCCTCGATGAATTCCGCCGAGCGATCGCGCCGCCGCCCGCTGGGGCCGGGAAAGGCGAAGGGATCGCCCTTGTTGGTGGTGCCGAGAATGGTGCCGCCGCGGCGCGACAGCGTACTGTCGGCCTGGCCGAGACCGAGTTCGATGATGTCGACGGGGCGGCCGAGCAGACCCATGGTTCCCTGGCGAATGCCGATCACGCGCCAGCCGTGGCCGCCGACGGCGCGGTGGACGACCCCGCGGATCACCGCATTGAGGCCGGCGCAATCGCCGCCGCTGGTGAGCAGCGCCAGGGTGCGGACAGGCGCGGATTCGGACATTTCTCGGAATTTCTCCCCACTGCCGCCGCCCGGCGGCCGTTAACCATGCCAGTGCTTCGCCTCGCCGAGCATAGTCTGGTATAACCACGTGCCTACAGGAAAAGCTGCCGATCCGCGCTTCAGATGGACCTCGATCTCGAAGCGATCAAAACTCGCTTGGAGCAACTCAGAAGCGAGCACCGTGACCTCGACGGATTGATCGCGCGCACCACCGAGGAATCACCGTTCAATCAGCTTGAGATCCAGCGTCTCAAGAAGCGCAAGCTCGTCCTCAAGGATCTCATCGCCCGGCTCGAGAACCAGCTGGTCCCGGACATCATCGCCTGAGAGCGACGGCCGAACACCAAGGGTCCCGCAAGGCCGCTAGCCCTTGACCGGCCCGCCGCCCCGCCCGGGTTTGCGCAGGTACATCGCGCGGTCGGCAGCATCGAGCGCCTCGCCGGCGTTGGCGTCGCCGCCGAAGGCGTGCACGCCGTAGGCAATCTCCAGACCGATCACATGCCCCTGCCAGGACAGCGGGTTATCGCGTACCGCCGCGGCGAGCTGCGCCGCCTTGGCCTCGGCGACATCCTGGTCGGCCTGTACCAGCAGCACGCCGAACTCGTCGCCGCCGAGCCGCGCCACCACGTCGGTATTGCGCACATGCTCCACCAGGATGCGCGACACCTGCACGAGCGCGGCGTCGCCGGCCGCATGGCCATAGCCGTCGTTGATCGCCTTCAGGTGGTTGACGTCGGCGTATACGATGCTTGCCCGCGTCCCGTAGCGCCGCGCGAACCCGATCATGCGCGTGACCTCGCGCAGGAAGGCGCGCCGGTTGGCGATCGGCATCAGCGGATCTTCGTCGGCCAGGCGTTCGAGATAGTCGATCCGCGCACGGGCGTCGCCGAGCTCGCCACGGAGCTGATCGACCTCCGCCAGCAGCATCGTCATCGCCTGCCGCACCCGTGGGGTGAGCTCGCTTTCCGGGACCGCCGGCAGCGGCACCGACTTGACGGTGACGCCAGCGCCATTGCCCGACTCGGGGAGCGGCGAATTCGCGCGACGAAGGCTGGAGGTGCGCTGGCGTGGCTTGGTTTCGCGGATTTCCATGCGTGGCTTGGGGACGCCTCTCTCCCTCGAGCGTCGGTGCCGATTACTATTTTAAGAATACGACAGATTCGGCCCCAGCACCACCAGTGGTACTTGCCCCCGTGGGGACGCCCCCTATAATGCGCGCTCTCTTCCCGGCGTTTCCGAGGCTTGACGCGCATGGCGAGCGACCGGCCGACGGTCGGCATCATCATGGGAAGCCAGTCCGATTGGGAGACGCTGCGCCACGCCGCCGCGACTCTCGACCGGCTTCGCATCCCCCACGAGACCCGCATCGTCTCGGCGCACCGCACGCCGGAGCGGCTTTATGCCTATGCTCATGACGCCCGCGGCCGAGGGCTCAAGGTGATCATCGCCGGCGCCGGCGGCGCCGCGCATCTGCCGGGCATGACGGCCTCGATGACCGTGCTTCCGGTGCTCGGCGTTCCCATCGAGACGCAGACCCTGAAGGGCATGGACAGCCTGCTCTCGATCGTGCAGATGCCGGGCGGCATCCCCGTCGGCACGCTCGCCATCGGCAAGGCCGGCGCCATCAACGCCGCCCTCCTCGCCGCCGCCATCCTCGCCACAAGTGACGCCAAAGTGACGGCGGCACTGGAGCGCTTCCGCGCCGAGCAGACGGCGGCGGTGGCCGAGCAGCCCAGCGACGCACCGCCGGCAAAGGAATGATCGCGCCTGGTGCGACCATCGGCATTCTCGGTGGCGGTCAACTCGGTCAAATGACCGCGCTGGCGGCGGCGGCGCTCGGCTACAAGAGCCATATCTACTGCCCCGATCCCGACAGCCCGGCCAAGCTCATCACCCGCTTCTCCACCACCGCCGCCTATGACGATCACGCCGCGCTCCAGCGCTTCGCCGCCGCCGTCGACGTCGTCACCTGCGAATTCGAGAACGTGCCGGCGGAGACCGCGGAATTTCTCGCCGCGCTGAAGCCGGTGCGGCCGGGCCCGGCGGTGCTGCGCATCGTCCAGGATCGGCTCAGCGAGAAGGATTTCCTGCGCTCGATCGACGTCGCCACTACGGAGTACCGGAAGGTCACCGGTGTCCCCGCGCTGGCGAGCGCGGTGGGCGAGATTGGATTGCCGGCGGTCCTGAAGACCGTGCGCATGGGCTATGACGGCAAGGGCCAGGTCAAGATCACCAGCGACGCCGGTCTCGATGCGCGCTGGGCGGAAATGGGGGCCGATGTCGGCATCCTGGAAGGCTATGTCGATTTCGCCTGCGAGATCTCCGTGATCGTCGCCCGCGGCGCGTCGGGCAACGGTATTGCCTATCATCCCGTGGAGAACCGGCACGCCAACCACATCCTCGACACCACGATCGCGCCGGCGCGGGTGACGCCGGACATCGCCATGCGCGCCGAGGCGATCGCCCGTCACGTCACGGAGAAGCTGGACGTGGTCGGACTGCTCGCGGTGGAGATGTTCGTCAAGCACGACGGCGAGGTGCTGGTGAACGAGCTCGCGGCACGCCCGCACAACTCCGGTCACTGGACCATGGACGCCTGCATGACGAGCCAGTTCGAGCAGCTGGTGCGTGCGATCTGCGAGCTGCCCCTGGGCTCGCCCGAGCCGCATTCCGACGCCGTGATGAAGAACCTGATCGGCGCCGAGGTGGAGAAATGGCGCGATGCCCTCAACGAGCCCAACGCCAAGCTTCACCTCTACGGCAAGGAGAAGGCGCTGCCGGGCCGCAAGATGGGCCACGTCACGCGCCTCTCCCCCCGCCGGGTCTGATACGCGTCGGCGCCTACTTCAGCAGGCCCTCGGCCTTGAGCGCCGCCTGCACCGCCGGGCGCTCCGCGATCCGTGCCTGATAGGCCTGCAGCACCGGCCATTTGCCGTAGTCGATATTGTGGTACTTGCCCCAGCCGAGAATGGTGAAGAGATAGGCGTCGGCGACGGTGAAAGTGGCGCCCATGAGATAGGGCTTGCCCTCGAGCTTCTTCGACAGCACGTCGAACCGCTGCGCCAACATGTCCTTGACGACCTGCTTCCACTGGTCCGGCGCATTGGGATTGAAGAGCGGGCTGAAGCCCTTGTGCATCTCGCTGGTGATATAGTTGAGCCACTCCTGCAGGCGATAGCGCTCCATCGTGCCGGCGGCGGGCGCGAGCTTGCTCTCAGGCTTCCGGTCGGCGATGTACTGCACGATCGCCGGCCCCTCGGTCAGCACCTCGCCGTCGTCGAGCTCGAGAGTCGGCACCTGCCCCTTCGGATTGATCGACTTGAAATCGCCGCCGCTCTTGGTGGTCTTCGCCTTGAGGTCGACCTGCTCGAGATCGAAGCCAAGCCCCGCCTCGCGCAGCGCGATGTGCGGCGAGAGCGAGCAGGCGCCCGGGGAAAAGTAGAGCTTCATGCAATTCTCCCTTGATATGAGGATTTATCGAGGTGCGGGCCGGGATGGATCTGGACATCCGACCGACCCTCACTTCTAAAAGTATAGTAACAGGCATTTCGGAATTGTGGCAAGTGGGCACCGGCACCGGCTTCCCTTCCGCGCGACGAATGCCCATACTTAGGGGGGACGAACACATGAGCACCCTACGCGCCAGCTCTCGCCACTCCAAGCATCTCTGCCCGAAATTCCAGGCGGCGATGGACGTGCTGTCCCGGCCCTGGAACGGCCTCGTCATGGCGCTCCTGGAGCAGGAGGGCGCGCTGCGCTTCAGCGAGATGCGCGAGCTCCTCAGTCCGATGGGCGACCGCATACTCTCGGCACGGCTCAAGGAGCTGGAGGCGCGCGGCCTGGTGGCGCGCGACGTTGCCGCCGGGCCGCCGGTTCGGGTGAGCTACGCCTTGACCGAGCTCGGCCACGGCTTCGGCGACGTCTATCGCGTCATGGGGCGCTGGGGCGAGCGGCTGGCCGCGGCATCTTCCACGCGCGGCAAGACCAAGCCGCGGCCGGCCGGCCGCGCCGCGCCACACCGCTGAAAGGCGACGATCCCATGCAAAACCTCATGCCGCACGCAGAACGCCTGGGCCTTCTCCTGAAGGAGCGCAAGGAACGGCTGGTGGTAGCGGAATCCTCCACCGGCGGGCTGATCTCGGCGGCCATGCTCTCGGTGCCGGGAGCATCCGACTATTTCTTGGGCGGCGCCGTCGTCTATACGCGGCAATCGCGCAACCTCCTGCTGGGCGTCACCGGCGCCGCCATGGCGGGGCTCAGGCCGGCGACCGAAGCCTATGCCCTGCTGCTGGCACGCACGGCGAAGGAGCGGTTCGGATCCGACTGGGCGGTCGCCGAGACCGGAGCCGCCGGCCCCACCGGCAACCGCTACGGCGACGCCGCCGGCCACTCCTGCATCGCTGTCGTGGGATCGAGCGAGCGCGCGATCACCCTCGAGACCGGCAAGACCGATCGCCCCACCAACATGCGGACTTTCGCTGCGGCGGCGCTCGACCTGCTGGCCAAGGCCCTCGCGGAGGCGGCGCGCTAGCTCTGTCGATGTTTCGCGAGCGGATCAAGGAGCATTGCGGCAGCTCGGCTCACATCCTGACCTTGCGCAAGGCGCCGGGCTTCGGCGCGCGGCTCTTCGTCGCCGATCACATGCGCGGCAAGCGCCTCGTGCGCATGCTCGGCGCCATCGATCGCAGCGGCATGGTCATGGAGCAGTCCGCCATGGATCTGCTGCGACCGGAGCGGCTGGTCTACGGCTACGAGCGGCTGATGCTGGCGGCCTTCGCCATGGTGCCGGAGCCGCGCTCGGCGCTGCTGCTGGGGCTGGGCGGCGGCGCGATGTGCAGGCACCTTCAGGCCTACCTGCCGGACTGCGCGCTCACCATCGTGGAGCGGAGCCCTGAGGTGCGTGCGCTGGCGCAGCACTATTTCCACCTCAGGCATCCCGTGATCATCGCCGACGCGGCGGAGGTTGCGTCCCGCTCCCGCGGCGGCTTCGACGTGGTGCTGGTGGACCTCTACGACGGCGGCGGCGCCGCCGAGATGGCGCCGCGATTCTGGAAGACCTGCGTCGCGGCATTGCGTCCGGGCGGGTGCATCGCGGTCAACTGGGCGGAGTTCGTGAGCCGCGACACCAGGGCCGCGGAGGCGCGCGCGGTCACCAAGGCCGCCGGCCGCTCCGCTTTCCTGGTGGAGCGCCACTCCCGGCCCAACATCGTGCAGCTGGCGCCGATCCCGCGCCGCGTCCCCATCGACGAGGTGCGCGAGCGCTACCGGCGCTTCGCCCGCGCGCGCGGCCTCCCCAAGGAAGATCGCACGAGCTTCAACCGCGCCGACCTGCGCAGCCGCTATCCGGTTATCTGAGCGTGGGTCGCCTCAATCCCGCGGCATCACATCGAAAGCGATGGAGATGCGCCGCTGATCCGACACGAAGGGGATCGTGCGGTGATAGAAATAGGACGGGAAGAGGATCATGAGGCCCGGCTCCGGCTGTACCGGCATTAATCCCGTGGGCTCGGCAATACCGAAATCCTCCGGCGGACGGCCGAGCTCGAAGAATCCCTCCTGCCCGTGCTCGGGCTTGCCCACCATGTCCGGCAGCAGCGGGTAGTAGACCCCGCTGATATAGCCGTCCATGTGGATGTGCGGCGTGAGATTGCCCTGGAAGTGCAGCACCGCCGCCCAGGAGGCAAACTCCCAGCGCTTCGGCGGCTTCATCAAGTAGGGATGGTTGGACCCCGGCGGAATGCGACGGAGGTAATCGGCGACCGCCGCCCGCGTCACTTTCTCGAAATCCGCCACCGGCCCCTCCTTGGGTCCGAAGAACGTCGTGGTGATGGCGAGCGCGGGATGGTGATAGTGCGGATCCTCTGCCGGCGGCACATGCAGCGTCGGATGCTGCAGGACGTAGTCTACCAGCGCGGCATTGAACTCCTCGAGGCTCGCGTAGCCCGGCGGCACCTCGATCTTGAACTTGTGCACGAAGTCGAAATCGAGGAGGTGCCGGGCCGCCTCGCCCTCGCCCGCGCCATAGAGCGCCAGCCCCTTGAGAGCGAGCGCCTCCATGTTGCCGGGCGACGATCTCCAGCCACCGGTCTGCAGGCCTCGACGGTGCCGCGGGCGTCGCCCTCGGCAAGGAGCGCGTTCGCGAGATTGCTGTAGGCGACCGACCAGTCCGACCGCTTGGCGATCACCGAGCGATAGATATCGATCGCTTGTGTCCGCCGGCCTGATTTCTCCAGAGCGATGCCGAGATTGCGCTCCGCCTCCGGCGCGTCCGGCGTGAGGCGCAGCACGCGGCGGTAGGCCTCCGCCGCGGCATCGAAGCGGCCGAGGGCATGGAGCGCGTTTCCGAGATTGTTGTGCGCCGGCACCAGATCGGGCTTGAGCTCGGCGGCGCGGCGATAGGCCTGGGCGGCGTTCTCGACGCGCTCGAGGCGCATCAGCGCATTGCCAAGGTTGTACCAGGCCTCGCCGAAATCCGGCCGCCGCTGCACCGCCTTGCGATAGAGCTCCGCCGCCTCGGCCGCCTCGCCGAGCTCGAGGGCGATCATGCCGGCGAAGGCGAGGAGATCCGGCCGATCCGGCTGCAGCTTCAGGAGCTGGCGGCAGGCGTGGAGCGCGTCCCGGGGCCGCCCCGCGCGATAGGCGGCGGTTGCCTGCTGCTGCAGGAGGGGAAGCGCGCCAGCGCTCATGATCGGGCGGTGCTGCTACCGCCGCCGCGCCAGGCGGGCGAGCAGAAAGGGGTCGGGGAGCCGCGACGCCCAGGTCTTGAGCCGCTGGGTCACGCGGGGGAACGCCATCACCTCCGCGAGACGCCGGTCGAGAAAGGCGGCGGTCTCCACCTGCTCCGCCGAGCGGTCGTCGAGCCAATAGAGCGTGGTCGCGGCATAGACGCCCGCCAGCAATCCCCGCTTGGTGTAGAAATTGAAATCCGTCGCGGTATCGCCGGCGGCATACCAGAGCGCGTCGACGGTGTCGTAGAGCAGCCGGGCTCCGAGCGCCAGATTCTGCGGCGCCGCCAGCAGCGCCAGGGAGCGTCGCACCGCTTCCCGGTGCGGCGCCAGGATGCCGAGGCGGGTGCGCACGGCGGTGGCGATGCGCTCGCCCATCTTCATGGCCGGAAGCTGCATCAACTCCAGGGCCGCCATGGTCTCGCGGTCAGCCCAGCGGCTGAACCAGGCAACGGCGTCGCCGGGGCCCGCCGGGGAAGAGGCTCGCCACTTCCGCCGGATCGAGCCGCCGCTTGCTCCGCCGCCTTGCGTAGAGCCGCCGCCGTCCAGCCGTCAAACGGCACATCCGGCAGCAATGCCTTCAGCAGCGCATCCTTCGCTCGTCGTGCGTCCTCGGTCATGGCTATTCCGCCGCCTTCTGTGCTGGCGCGATGTCCATGGGATAGCGCTGCCACTCCTCCAGGAAGGACAGCAGCCGGTGATCGGTCATGCGCTCGGGATAGAGAATGCCGTCGAGGTGGTCGCATTCATGCTGCACCACCCGCGCATGGAAGCCCTCGACGGTGCGGTCGATGGCCTCTCCCTCGGGGGTCACGGCGCGGTAGCGGATACGCTTGAAGCGGGGCACCGCACCCCGGAGCCCCGGCACCGAGAGGCAGCCCTCCCAGCCAAGCTCGGTCTCGCTTCCCACCGGCTCGATCACCGGATTGACCACCGCCACCAGCGCCTGAGGGGTATCGAGGGTGAGGCCTGTGGTGCGCTCGGCCGGGACCTTGAAGATCACCACCCGCTCGGAGACGTGCACTTGGGGCGCCGCGAGCCCTGCGCCGCCGATGTCCTCCAGGGTCGCCACCATGTCGGCGACCAGCGCCTTGATGCGGGGGGATGTCGGGTCGGTGACCGGTGCCGCCACCTGGCGCAGTACCGGGTGGCCCATGCGGGCGATCTTCAGGATGGCCATGCTCGGACTATATAGGGCCTCGACCGGGCGGCGCAAAGCATCCGCGCCGGCGGCTTCCCTTCCCGCCCTTCCTGTGCTATAGGGCGGCCCGAAAACCTGGGCCGCAGCGCTATTGCGGCCCATTTTACCGATCCGACCAGGCTCTAAGGAGAGTGCGGCACGTGCAAATTCTCGTTCGCGACAACAACGTCGACCAGGCGCTGCGCGCGCTCAAGAAGAAGATGCAGCGCGAGGGCGTCTTCCGCGAGATGAAGCTCCGCCGCAACTACGAGAAGCCCTCCGAGCGCCGCGCCCGGGAGAAGGCGGAGGCGGTCCGCCGCTACCGCAAGCTGCTGCGCAAGCGCATGGAGCGCGAGGGCTACTAGGCCATCCCGACTCGCGGCCTCCGGGCCCTGAGACGAAAAAGCCGCCTGGCACTTCAGGCGGCTTTTGCATGTCCGGCGCCAGTGCTCGCGGCGATCAATCCGACCGGTCGCAGAAGGCCTCGAGCCGGTAGCCCTCGGGATCGATGATGAAGGCGGCATAGTAGCTGTCGCCGTAATCCTTGCGCAGTCCAGGCCGGCCGTTGTCGGTGCCGCCGGCCTTGAGGGCGGCGGCGTGGAAGGCGTCGACGTCGAGAGCGCCGCTTGGCGGCAAAGCAGAAATGCAGGCCGGTGTCCCGATCGGACGGCAGCGGCTTGGGGGCGAGGCTGACCCAGAACCGCGGCACTTCCCGTCCGTAGCCGAGCGCGGCATCGCCATCGCTCAGGCAGCTATAGCCGAGAGCGCTGAGGACCGCGTCATAGAACCTTCGTGCCGCGCCCAGATCCCGAACCCCGATCGAGACGTGATCGAGCATCGGCTTTTCCTCAGTCATACCCAACAACCTCTTCCAACAAGAACCACGCTCACGCACCCATCGCCTTGACGATCTCCTCGCACATCTTCTTGGCGTCGCCGAACAGCATCATGGTGTTGTCGCGATAGAAGAGCTCGTTCTCGACGCCGGCATAGCCCGACGCCATCGAGCGCTTGATGAACAGCACGGTCTTCGCGCTTCTCGACGTCGAGGATCGGCATGCCATAGATCGGCGATTTCGGATCGGTCTTGGCGGCGGGATTGGTGACGTCGTTGGCGCCGATGACGAAGGCGACGTCGGTGGTGGCGAAGTCGCGGTTGATCTCCTCGAGCTCCAGCACCTCGTCGTAGGGCACGTTCGCCTCCGCCAGCAGCACGTTCATGTGCCCGGGCATGCGGCCCGCCACCGGATGGATCGCATAGCGGACGGTGACGCCCTCCTTCTTCAGGAGATCCGCCATCTCCTTGAGGGCGTGCTGCGCCTGCGCCACCGCCATGCCGTAGCCGGGCACGATGATGACGGAGCTGGCGTTCTTGAGAATGAAAGAGGCATCGTCGGCGCTGCCGGACTTCACGCTCTTGTCGCCGTGGCCGACACCCGCCGCCACGGTGCCGCCTTCGGTGCCGAAGCCGCCCAGGATCACGTTGAAGATCGAGCGGTTCATCCCCTTGCACATGATGTAGCTGAGGATCGCGCCGGAGGAGCCCACCAGCGCGCCGGTCACGATCAGGAGGCTGTTGGCAAGGGTGAAGCCGATGCCGCAGGCGGCCCAGCCGGAATAGGAGTTGAGCATCGAGATCACGACCGGCATGTCGGCGCCGCCGATCGGCAGGATCAGCAGCAATCCCAGCGCCAGGGACAGCAGCACGATCAGCCAGAACACCGCAGGCGTCTGCGCGATCACGAAGAGGATGATCAGCACCACCAGCAGGATGCCGAGGGCGGCATTCAGGTAGTGCTGGCCAGGGAACATCAGCGGCGCGCCGGAGACCAGGCCCTGCAGCTTGGTGAAGGCGATCACCGAGCCGGTGAAGGTGATGGCGCCGATGGCGGTGCCGAGGCTCATCTCGATCAGGCTGGCGCGCTCGATATTGCCGGCGGTGCCGATGCCGTAGGCGTCGGGGGCGTAGAAGGCGGCGGCCGCGACCGCGACGGCCGCCAGGCCCACCAGGCTGTGGAAGGCCGCCACCAGCTGCGGCAGCGCCGTCATCTGGATCTTGAGGGCGATATAGGCGCCGGCAGCACCACCGATGGCGATCGCGATGATGATGCCGATGTAGCCGCTCATGATCGGCAGCGCGAGCGTGGTGCCGATGGCGACCACCATGCCGGCGATGCCGTAGAGGTTGCCGTGCCGCGCCGTCTCCGGCGACGACAGGCCGCGCAGCGCCATGATGAAGCAGACGGAGGCGATGAGGTAGAGGAAGGCCGCGAGGTTCTCGGTCATGGGATGCCCCGCTATTTCTGTTTCTTCTTGAACATCTGCAGCATGCGCTGGGTCACGATGAACCCGCCGAAGATGTTGACCGAGGCCAGCATCACCGCGAAGAGCCCCATGCCCTCGGAGAAGCCATGCCCCGCCGAGGCGATCAGCGCGCCCACCACGATCACGCTGGAGATCGCGTTGGTGACGCTCATCAGCGGCGAGTGCAGCGCCGGCGTCACCCGCCAGACCACGTAATATCCCACGAACACCGCCAGCACGAAGACGGTGAGGAAGAAGACGAAGACGTCGCCGTGCGTGCCGGCCTGCGCCGCCTGCGACGCCATCGTGCCTACTTGGCGGGAGAGCTCGTCGGCATGAGCGGCGAGCTGATGCGCCTGCACCGCAAGATCCTGGGCGCTGTTGGTGATCGAATGGTCGTCCATGGCGTCAGCCTCCTGCCGCTGCGGGCGCCGCCGGCGCCAATTGTGGGTGGACGATCGCGCCATCCTTGGTCAGGAGGGTCGCCTTCACGATCTCGTCGGCGGTGTCGATTTTCAGCGCCTTCTCCTTGTCGACGATCAGGGCAAGGAAATTGAGCAGGTTCTTGGCATAGAGCTGGCTGGCATCGACGGCGATGCGCGAGGGCACGTTGGCGTGGCCGACGAGGCGCACGTCGTTCTCGGTCACCACCACCTCGCCCTCCCGGCTCCCCTCGCAGTTGCCGCCCTGCTCCACGGCGAGATCGACGATGACGGAGCCCGGCCGCATCACCGCCACCATCTCGCGGGTGATCAGTACCGGCGCCTTGCGCCCGGGGATCAGCGCGGTGCAGATCACGATGTCGATCTTCTTCAGCGCCTCGGTGACGTGGGCCCGCTGGCGCTTGGCGAAATCCTCGCCCATCTCCTTGGCGTAGCCGCCGGCGGTCTCCATCGCCTTCATCGCCTCGAGGTCGACGGCGAGGAAGCTGGCGCCCAGGCTCTCCACCTGCTCCTTGGCGGCGAAGCGCACGTCGGTCGCCGAGACGATGGCGCCGAGGCGTCGCGCGGTGGCGATCGCCTGCAAGCCGGCGACGCCGGCGCCCATCACCAGGACGCGTGCCGGCGGGATGGTGCCGGCCGCGGTCATCATCATCGGGAAGGCGTGGCCGAACTCGGCGGCAGCGTCCAGCACCGCCTTGTAGCCCGCGAGGTTTGCCTGGGAGGACAGCACGTCCATCGACTGGGCACGGGTGATGCGCGGAACCAGTTCCATGGCAAAGGCGGAGATCCCCTGGTCCGCGTAGGCCTTGACGTCCTCCGGGCGTTGCAGTGGCTGCAGCAAGGCCACCAGCACCGCGCCGCGCTTCATCGGCGCGAGCTCGTCGGGACCATCCTCGCCGGATCGCAGCGGCCGCTGCACCTTGAGCACGACATCGCCGGCAGCGACCGCGGCCGCCATGTCCGGCGCGATGGTGGCGCCGGCCGAGCGATAGGCGTCGTCGGAGAACGCGGCGGCAGTGCCGGCCCCCGTCTCCACCACCACCTCGAGGCCCTGGCCCACGAGTCGCTTGACGGTGTCCGGCGTCGCGGCGACGCGCCGCTCATGCGCGCGGCGCTCCTTCGGAATGCTGATCTTCATGGGAGGTCTCTGCTCTGCCGTTTGGGAGGCTCGGGACCGGATGCGCGGGACGGTCAGGTGCCGCGCGGCCGACACAATGCCGCGCGGCTCCGGGTTTGTGAAGTCCGGCCCGCAGCCTGCGCCGCAGGTTGTTAAGGCTCAGTTCATCAGCTTGCTCGCGCTCGCCAGCGCGGCCTCGCAGAGGCCGGCACGAGCGTGCTCCTGTTCGATCGCCGCCTTGTCGAGAAGCAGCTTCGCCTCCTGTCGCCGCTTGGCATCGGCGACCGCCGGCAGTTTCGCCTTGAGGGCCGTCAGTTCCGTGCCACAATCAGCGCGGGCAATTCCTGCTGGAAATATCAAGAAAAGCAAGATGGCCGCCAGAGACCACAGCGCACCCCCTTCCGCCCGCCACCGCCCTTGCATAGAATGCCTCCTAAATCGGTACGCCCGGTTAGCCAGCCCCTTTTTTGAAGGGGTTTCAAAGCCTTCCGAGTATATCATCCAGGCGCCTGGGAGGGCGAAGCCGGTTGCTGCCAGGGAATAAAGCCAATCCAACCCCGTTATCCCTACGTCAGGCCGGTCCGAGCACGCCGGCGCCCGCCGGGTCCAATCCGGTGAGTGTCCGCTTCAGCGACCAGCTGGTGGCGGTGCTACCACGGCTCCGGCGCTTCGCGCGCGGCCTGACCGGCTCGGCAGCCGACGCGGATGATCTGGTCCAGGCGGCGTGCGAGCGGGCTCTCGCTCGCGAGCACCAGTTCCAGGAAGGCACCCGCTTCGACAGCTGGATGTTCCGCATCGTGCAGACGATCTGGATCGACCAGATCCGTGCGCGGGACGTCCGCAAGGAGGAGCCGGAGGAAGAAGCCGAGCGCATGGGCACCGATGAGCCGGTGCGTCGAGTTGAGGCAAGGCTGGCACTGGGCGAGGTGCGCAACGCCCTTAAGGAGTTGCCGCCGGATCAACGGGCGGCATTGCTCCTCGTGACAGTGGATGGGCTGAGTTACAAGGAGGCGGCTGCAGTTGCCGAGGTGCCGGTGGGCACCATCATGAGCCGGCTTGCCCGGGCGCGCGTAGCCCTGCAGGCGAAGCTCGACAGCGGCAGCCCCGAAAGGAGCAAGGACGATGCAGAAGCTGACTGACGAGCTTTTGATCGCCTATCTGGATGGCGAGCTGGACGCCTCGGCCGCGGCCGAGGTGGCGGCGACGCTGGCGCAATGATTCCGAGCTGGACCGGCGCGCGCAGGCGCTTGCCGATAGCGCGGTCGCGCTCCGCGCCGCCTTCGACGACGTGCTGCACGAGCCGGTGCCGGAGCGCCTGCTGGCGGCGGCGCACGGCGAGACCCGGCGAGACCAGACCCCGGCAGAGACGCAGACGGTGGTGCGCTTTCCCGAGCCGCGGGAGCGGCCGGCCAAGCGCGCCAGCACGGGCTGGCGCGGCTGGGCGGCGCTTCCCATCGCCGCCTCGGTTGCGAGCCTCGTCATTGGCGGGACGCTGGGATATTTCGCCGCCACGTCGCCGGAGCTGGCACCCAAGACGGCGCAGGTGCCGCAGCCCAACGTGCAGACTGCCAGCTCCAGCTGGCTCGACAACATCGCGGGCTATCACAAGATGTTCGTGGCCGCCGGCCCCAATGATATCGGTCTCGTCGATATCCCCGCCGACCCGCAGAACGCCGCCCGCAAGCTGACGCAACAGCTGCCGCAGGATTTCCGGCTTCCTAATCTCAAGCCCTGGGGGCTGGTGTTCCAGGGCGCGCGATTCCTCTTCATCGAGGGCCGCCCGGCGACGCAGCTCTTCTATACGACCGACAATGCGGCGCTCGGCCCCTTGACCGTGGTGGTGGCGAGCACCTCGGCACCCGAACTCCAATCCCGCCTTCGACCGGCGCGGCGACCTCAACGTGCTCTACTGGCGGCACCAGGGGCACATCTATGCCCTCGTCGGCAGCGCCGACATCGGCTACCTCTGGAACATCCACAACGACCTGGCCTGGCAGCTCGACGCGATTTAGCGGCGGGCTGTTAGCCCTCGGTTTTTACTCGTCAGACGCCCGGCTTGGAACCTCGCGCCCATTCCAGCTATCAGAAATCCTGCGCGCAGCTTTGCCGACTGAAGCCTGAGGCGTCGCTTACGCCGCGCCCCTGAACTGCGTGTTGTAGAGGTCGGCGAAGGCGCCGCCGCGCCTCAGCAGTTCCTGGAAGCCGCCGTGCTCGGCGATGACGCCGTCGCGCAGCACCAGGATCAGGTCGGCATCGCGCACGGTGGAGAGCCGGTGCGCGATGATGAAGGTGGTGCGCCCCTCGGTGAGGCGGCGGATGCCGTCCATCACCATCGCCTCGGTCTCGACGTCGAGCGCCGAGGTGGGCTCGTCCAGGATCAGGATCGGCGCGTCCCGCAGGATCGCCCGCGCGATGGTGAGGCGCTGCTTCTCGCCCTCCGAGAGCGTGCCGGCGCCCTCGCCGATCGGGCTGTCGTAGCCCTCCGGCATCTGCATGATGCGGTCGTGGATGCGCGCGAGGCGGGCCGCCCGCTCGATCTCCTCATCGCTGGCGCCGGGGCGGCCATAGGCGATGTTGTCCTTGACCGAGAGCGGGAACACCAGCGGCGGCTGCAGCACCATGGAGATCTGCCGGCGGAGCGCGGCGATCCGGTATTCCCGGACATCGATGCCGTCGATCAGCACGCTGCCGGTGCTGGGATCGAAGAAGCGCGGCAGCAGGCCGAGCAGCGTCGATTTCCCGGCCCCGGTCGGCCCCACCACCGCCACCTTGGTGCCGGGCTCGATCTTGAGGTCGACGCTGTTGCAGCACCGGCATCTCCGGCCGATAGCGGAACGAGACCTCGCGCCACTCGACGGCGCCATGGGCGCCTTCGGCGGGAAACGTCCGGGTGCCGTCCTTGAGATCCGCCTCGATGTCGAGCACCTCGAAGCAGCGCCGCGCGCCGATGCGGGCGCCGGCGATCAGGCCCCAGCTCTGGGTGATCTGGTTGACCGGCGCGTAGAGCTGGGCGAGGTAGGAGATGAAGACGATGAGCTGGCCCAGGCTGAGACGCCCGCTCAGCACCGCGCTGGCGCCGACATAGAGCACCAGGGCGGTGCCGGCGGCGATCACCCCGTTCACGACCGCCGAGTAGAACGTCTGCCAGCCGTAGAGCTTGAGCGTCGCCTGCAGGCTCGCCCGGCTCGCCCCCATGAAGCGGCGATGCTCTTCCTCTTCCTTGGTGAAGGCCTGCACCACCTTGATCGAGCTCATCGCCCACTGCACGAGGCTGTAGACCAGGCTCTCGCGCTCGCGCACCTCGGTCGCCGCGATGTTGATCTTTCGATTGAAGACGCTGATCAGCGCGAACAGCGCCGGCACCACGGTCAGCGACAGCAGCGTCAACAGCCAGTCGAGGGGAACAGCACCGCCAGCATCCCCGCCAGCAGGATCAGCGCCGAGAGGATCGGCAGCACGCCGTTCATCAGCATGGTCTGCACGGCGAAGCTGTCGGAGGTGACGCGGTACATGAGGTCGCCGACCTTCTGCCGGCTGTGGAAGGCGAGCGACAGGCGCTGCAGATGCCCCATCAGCGCGCCGCGCAGATCCGCCACCATGCGCTGGCCGACGCTGATGGTGGTCATGTTGTGGAGCAGCGTCAGCAGGCCGCTGCCGAGATTGATCGCGACAAGGGCGACGCAGGCACCGATCAGGAGTGTGCCGACCGGCCAGCCCTGCAGCCAGGCGGCGCCCGCCGGCTTGCCGCCCAGCACGTGGTCGATGATGATCTGCAGCGGCCAGGGCTTCAGCAGCTCGAAGCCCGCCATCAGGAAGACCTGGGCGAGCGCGAACAGGAAGCGCCAGCGATAGGGTCGGAGGAACGGCAGCAGCCGGCGCAGCATCGGAGCCGCTCTGCCCTCAGGCCGTGCTGGGCGCGAGCGCGGGCTCCGCACGGGCCTTGTTCAGCGGCGCCACCGGCTGCAGGCCCGCCTGCTTCGCCACGCCATCGACGATGCGGTGCATGACGTGGCCGAACTCGAGCGTGTGGTGCAGCATGAAGACGCCGTGGGTGAGCCCGGCCAGCGCCACCACCGTGGCAACGAGCGGCGCGCCGGCAATGAGCGCCACCACCGCGATCCCGAAATAGGCCTTGAGCAGCAGCTTCGAGAGCCGCGACAGGCCGAGGGTGCAGCGCACGCGCAGCAGCCGCTTCTCGCCGCCGTGGTTCTCGACGCAGCAGAGCACCCGGGCCTGGCTCCAGAGACCGCGGGAGATGGTGAGATCCCAATTGCCCCAGCCGCTGTCCATGATGACGAAATACTTGAGCGGCGTGAGGAAGCGCATGAGACCGCCGATCAGCGCCTCCTTCTCGTCGCCGTGCTCGCTCCAATAGGAGAGCTGCAGCGCGCGGCGGCGCCAGGAGATGCGCGCCTTCTGCTCGATGGGATCGAGGGTCTCGGGCCGCTCCTCGACCCTGAGCCCCTTGAAGCGCCATTTGATCCGCTCCCAGCCGCGCAGGAAGGGCCCCAGATAGATCAGCAGCGCCACCAGCGCGCGCGCCTTCAGGCCGCGGAAGCGCTTGTCGATCGGCGCCCTGAGCGCACAGTTGATCGCCAGCACCCAGGTGGTGAGGAGCGGCAGCAGCAGCAGCCAGTACCAGCCGCCGAGCGTCGCGCCGGCGACCACCGCCACCAGCGCCGCCACGTTCCACTCGAAGCTGAGCGGCAGGCTCGTCACCAGGGAGGATGGCGGCGCGTAGAGGGTCTGGAACAATCCGCGGCCGAAGACGCCGGAATAGATCAGCGGCCGACCCGAGAAGCGCAGCGAGGAGGCGAGATCGCCGTAGATGCGCCCCGCCCATTTCGCCTGGCCCAGCAGATTGAAGCGGAAGGGATGCTTGGCGTAGACCAGCGCCTCCGCCTTGCCGTAGCCGCGCTGCTGGCCGAAATAAGCCTTCACGGTATTGCGGCGGAAATGCCAGACGGTAGCGGCCGGGCTGAAGCCGATGGTGTGGCCGGCGTCCTGGAAGCGCCAGCAGATGTCGACGTCGTCGCCCGCCGCGCGATAGATCGGATCGAAGCCGCCGAAGCCCAGCAGCACGTCGCGCCGGAACGCCATGTTGCAGCCGGCGATGTGCTCGGCGGTGTCGTCGGTGAGCAGCACGTGGGTCGGCCCGCCCGGCGAAACCGCCACGGCCGAGGGTACCAGGCTGTCCTCCGGCGGTGGGAAGTTCGGCCCGCCGCAGGCCGTCAGGCTCTTGCGCTCCATGGTGGCGACGAGATATGTCGAGCCAATCCGGATCGGCGACGCAGTCGCTGTCGGTATAGGCCACGATCTCGCCGGTCGCCGCCTCGGCGCCGACGTTGCGGGCGGCGCTCAGGCCCTTGTTGGGCTGGCTGATGATGCGGCAATAGGGAAAGCGCTCGGCGATCGCGAGCGTGCCGTCCGTCGAGCCGTCGTTGACCACGATCACTTCGTAATCGGGATAGGTCAGCGTCTCCAGGGAAGCGAGGCAGGCCTCCATGGTGCGCTCGGAATTGTAGGAGCACACCACCACCGAGACCCGGGGGCTGCGGGTGAGCCTGGGCGGGATCGGCTCCTGGAAGCGCTCGGGATACGGCGGCGAAGGCGGGCTTCGGCTGCCGGTCGCGGTCGACCAGGCCGAAGGCCCAATCCTCGATGAGGTGGCCGCCGGTGAACCACTCGTCGGTCCAGGCGAAGACGAAGGTGCCGGCGACGCCCATGTCGAAGGCGGCGCGGATCTGCCAGGAGAGGATGCGCGCCTGCTCCTCGCGGCCCTCGCGGAAGGAGTCGATGCCGAACTCCGTCAGCATCAGCGGCCGGTCGACGGCCATGTTATGGAGGCGCGAGAGATAGCGCCGGAACGCCGCCTCGTCGTGCAGATAGACGTTGAAGCAGACGAAGTCGGTGAAATCGACGGTGAGATATTCGGTCGAAGGGAAGTTGGCGTAGCTGACGAGGCCGGTGGGGTGGATCTCCTTCACCGTCTTCATCACGCGCATCAGGAAGGCGCGCACGCGCTGTCGGGCCCGTGCCAGCGGATCATGTCCGGCGGGATCTCGTTGCCGATGAGATAGGCGAAGATCGCCGGGTGCCGGTTGAGGCCGCGCACGGCCTCGCCCACGGTGCGGATGATCTCCGCCTGGATCTTGCGGCTGTCGAGGAAGGTGATGTGCTGCGACCAGGGGATGCCGACGAGGACCCGGAGCCCGGCCGCCGCCGCCATGTCGAGGAGCCACACCGGCGGCACGGTGAAGACCCGCACCACGTTGGCGCCCATCTCCACCATCAGGGCGAAGTCCTTGGCGACCACCGGCCGCTCCGGGAACTGCGCCGCCGTGGCTGCCGACGCCGAAGGGGCCGTAGGTCACGCCCTTGACGTAGAGCTTCTCGCCGCCAGCGAAGAAGAACTTGCCGTAGACCCGGACGGGAGCCAGGGCCGCTGGCGTGGCGGGCGCGGCGCTTTCCGGCAGCACCGTGGGGGTCTCGTTCATGAGCGGAGGCTCCGTCGCGGGAAAAGGCGATTTTAAGGGTCGGAGGACAACGCAGCCAGCGCGCCGGCTATTCCCTCGCGGGGACAGGCCACGCCCTCCCCTCGCCCCCCTCTAGCAGGCCGCCCGGTGGGCGCCGCTTCAGTTGCCGGCGGCGACCTGACGCTCCTCGGCGTCGCGGCAGTGCCAGGCCCAGGCGGTCCTGATGATGGTATCGAGGTCGGAGAGGCCGGGCGTCCAGCCCAGCACTTCGCGGGCGCGGCTGGCATCCGCCACCAGCACCGGCGGGTCGCCGCGCACGCCTCGGACCCTCGCGCCGGGGAATGCGATGGCCGGTGATCCGCTCCGCCGCCGCGATCACCTCGCGGACCGTATGGCCCGACCCCGGTGCCGAGGTTGAGGGTGAGGCTGAGCCCGCCCCCCAGGAGCCGGTCCAGCGCCTTCACATGCGCCTCCGCCAGGTCCTGCACATGGATGAAGTCCCGGATCGCCGTCCCGTCGGGCGTCGCGTAGTCGGTGCCGAAGACGTCGATCTGCGCCCGGTTCCCCAGCGCCGCCTCCAGCACCAGCGGGATCAGATGCGTCTCCGGCTGATGGTCCTCGCCGATCTCCCCCTCGGGGTCGGCGCCGGCGGCGTTGAAGTAGCGCAGCGTCGCATGGGTGAACCCGTGCGCCGAGCCGTACCACTGCAGCATCCGCTCCACCATCAGCTTGCTCTCCCCGTAGGGATTGACGGGCCGCTGGTGGGCGCTCTCGCTGATCGGCACCTGCTCGGGAACGCCATAGGTGGCGCAGGTCGAGGAGAACACGATGCGGCGGACATTGTGGGCCCGCATCGCCTCCAGCAGCCTCAGGCTGTTGGTGACGTTGTTATGGAAATAAGCCTCGGGCTTGATGACGGATTCGCCGACATAGGCGAAGGCCGCGAAATGCATGACGGCGGAGATGTCGTAGCGCTGAAAGGTGTCGGTCAGGCATTCATTGTCGGCCAGATCGGCCTCCACCAGGGGGCCCCACCGCACCGCCTCCCGATGCCCATAGACCAGGTTGTCGTAGGTGACGGGTCGATGCCCCGCCCGAGCCAGCGCCTTGCAGGCATGGCTGCCGATATAGCCGGCGCCGCCGGTCACCAAAATCGTCTTGCCCATGGTCTACTGCGAGCCGCCGTTCGGGTTGAGGGGATGATCGCCCCCCGAGAACGGCTGCCGATGCCCCCTTCTTCCGCGTTGAGCGGGATTTTTTACCTTTTCGTCGCTACGACGAACTCCCAGCCCGTGCAAGGGTTGGGGCCGAATCCCCTTGTCGCCAGCGGCCGTTAACCCGACTTTATAGAGTTGCAGCGCTTCTTGACGTCCGGCCGGGGCTGGGGAGAATAGCCGCCACTCGGCCGGGAAGAGTACCCCTCCAGAGGGCTCCTGGCCAAGTCCGGGGTTTCTCAGGGATCTATGGGGTTGTCCCCCGCTTGCGACAGTTGGACGCGAGCGGAGACACGGCGGGGACGGAATTTCCCGGCCAAACCCGCGTTGTCTGGGGATATCGAGCAGTAGCCCAGGAGTTCTCATGCGCATTGCTGTCATTGGTACCGGCTATGTCGGGTTGGTCTCCGGGGCGTGTTTCTCGGAATTCGGCGTCTCGGTCACCTGCGTCGATAAGGACGCCGGCAAGATCGCGCGCCTCAAGGCCGGCGAGATCCCCATTTACGAGCCCGGCCTCGATCAGCTCGTCCAAAGCAATGCCCGTGCCGGGCGGCTCGCCTTCACCACCGACCTCGCCGAGGCGGTGGCCGGCGTCGACGCGGTCTTCATCGCCGTCGGCACCCCCTCCCGGCGGGGCGATGGCCACGCCGACCTCTCCTATGTCTTCGCCGCCGCCGAGGAGGTCGCCAAGGCCCTCACCGGCTATGCTGTCATCGTGACGAAGTCGACGGTCCCCGTCGGCACCGGGCGCAAGGTGGCGGCGATCCTCCGCGGCATCCGCCCGGAGGGCTCTTTCGACGTCGCCTCCAACCCGGAATTCCTGCGCGAGGGCTCGGCGATCGGCGATTTCATGCGCCCGGACCGCGTGGTGATCGGCGCCGAGAGCGAGCGGGCGCGCGAGGTCATGCGCGGGCTCTACCGCCCCCTCTTCCTCATCGAGACCCCGATCGTGTTCACCGCGATCGAGACCGCCGAGCTCATCAAATACGCCGCCAACAGCTTCCTCGCGACCAAGATCTCCTTCATCAACGAGATCGCCGAGCTCTGCGAGAAGGTCGGCGCCGACGTCCAGGACGTCGCCAAGGGCATCGGCCTCGACGGCCGCATCGGCGGCAAGTTCCTGCATGCCGGTCCCGGCTACGGCGGCTCGTGCTTCCCCAAGGACTGCCTCGCCCTGGTGCGCACTGCCCAGGAAGCGGGCGCCCCCACCACCATCATCGAGCAGGTCGTCCAGGTTAATGACGCCCGCAAACGCAAGATGGCGGACAAGATCATCAAGGCCTGTGGCGGCAGCGTCGCCGGCAAGACCCTGGCGGTGCTGGGCCTCACCTTCAAGCCGAATACCGACGACATGCGGGAGGCGCCGAGCCTCACCATCCTCCCCGCCCTCCAGGAGGCCGGTGCCGAGATCCGCGCCTTCGACCCCGAGGGCATGACCGAGGCGAGGCATCTGCTGCCGGGCATCGCCTTCGTCGACAACGCCTACGACACCATGGCCGGCGCCGACGCCCTCGTCCTGCTGACGGAGTGGAACGAGTTCCGCGCCCTCGACCTCGAGCGCGTGCGCGGCCTCTTGAAGTCGCCGACCCTCATCGATCTCCGCAACGTCTACAAGCCCGCCGAGATGGCGGCGGCGGGGTTCTTCTACTTCAGCATCGGCCGCCGGCCGGTCGAGCCCACCCACGCCGAGCAGCGCGTGCGCACGTCAAGGACCTGAAATGACCCCGACCAAGAAGCGCATTCTCGTCACCGGCGGCGCCGGCTTCCTCGGCTCGCATCTGTGCGAGCGCCTGGTGGCGCAGGGGCATGACGTGCTCTGCGTCGACAACTACTTCACCGGCCGCAAGGACAACATCGCCCACCTGCTGCAGCACCCGAACTTCGAGGCGATGCGCCACGACGTCACCTTCCCGCTCTATGTCGAGGTCGACGAGATCTACAACCTCGCCTGCCCGGCCTCGCCGGTGCACTACCAGTTCGACCCCGTGCAGACCACCAAGACCAGCGTCTCCGGCGCCATCAACATGCTGGGCCTGGCCAAGCGCGTGCGCGCCAAGGTGTTCCAGGCCTCGACCTCCGAGGTCTATGGCGACCCCGAGATCCATCCGCAGACCGAGGACTATCGCGGCAGCGTCAATCCGATCGGCCCGCGCGCCTGCTACGACGAAGGCAAGCGCTGCGCCGAGACCCTGTTCTTCGATTATCACCGCCAGCACAAGCTGCGCATCAAGGTGGTCCGCATCTTCAATACCTACGGACCGCGCATGCATCCGAATGACGGGCGCGTGGTGTCGAACTTCATCGTCCAGGCGCTCAAGGGCGAGCCGATCACCCTCTACGGCGACGGCAGCCAGACCCGCGCCTTCTGCTACGTCGACGATCTCATCGAGGGCTTTCTGCGCCTGATGGCGACTCCCGACACCGTGACCGGCCCGATCAACGTCGGCAATCCCGTGGAGACGCCGGTGCTGGCGCTGGCCGAGAAGATCGTCGAGATGATCGGCTCGCGCTCCAAGATCGTGCGCGGGCCGCTGCCGGTGGACGATCCCCTGCAGCGCTGCCCCGACATCACCCAGGCCCGCGAAGTGCTGGGCTGGGAGCCCCGCGTGCCTCTCGAGGCCGGCCTCGAGCGCACCATCGCCTATTTCGACCGCCTGCTCGGCGGCGACGCCAAGGAAGGCTCGGTGCGGAAGCTTCGCGCCTGACGTTCTACCGCGGCGGGAGCGCGGTACTTCTGCCGCATGCCTCCTTCTCCCGGTCAAATGCCCGTGAAAGCGCGCCCCTGACCGCGCGTTAGGGCTATCATGCCTCCCGTGATGGGACTGGTCGGGAAACGATTGGGATGACCGGGCAGCAGGCGCTCCGAATGGACGGGCCGGTGCTCGTCTTCGGCGGCCCTTACAGCAATCTCGAGGCGACGCTGGCCGTGCTGGACGCAGCGCGCCGGCGCGGCATTCCGCCCGAGCGCATCATCTGCACCGGCGACATCGTCGCCTATTGTGCCGATGCCACTGCCACCGTCGACGCGGTGCGCGCCGCTGGCATCTTGGCGATCATGGGCAACTGCGAGGAATCGCTGGCCGGCAATGCGGGGGATTGCGCCTGCGGTTACGCCGAGGGCAGCGCCTGCGAGCGCCTCGCCAGCGAATGGTACGCCCATGCCGACCGCACACTCGACGCCGGGCGGCGGCAATGGATGGGAACGCTGCCGCGCCGCCTCACCATCGAGATCGGCGGCCGACGCCTCGCGGTGATCCATGGCGGCCTCCGGCAGATCAACCGCTTCGTCTTCGCCTCGACGCCGGCGGCGGTGAAGCGCGCCGAGCTCGCGGGTCTCGCCGAGGACGGCGTCATCGGCGGCCACTCCGGCATTCCCTTCACCGAGGTGATCGACGGCAAGCTCTGGCACAATTCCGGCGCCGCCGGCATGCCCGCGAATGACGGCACGCCGCGCGTCTGGTTCAGCGTGCTGGCGCCGGACGGCGAGGATCTCCGCATCGAGCACGTGGCGCTCGACTACGATCACGCCGCCGCTGCCGCGAAGATGCGCGCGGCGGGCCTGCCCGAGGGCTACGCGACGGCGCTGGAGAGCGGGCGCTGGCCCAGCCTCGACGTGCTGCCACCGGCGGAGATCGCGGCATCCGGCCGCGCCATCGAGCCGGGAACGGTGATCTGGAAGAAGCGCGATGCAGCCCTGCGCTGGCCCGAAGAGCCGGCGGCACGCCCGCCCGCGAAGCCGCTCGATCCAAAGAAATTCCACGATCCCGCGATCACCACCGCCGGCGAGACCCGCGCCAGCGTAGCGCTCAAGGGCCTCAAAACCCTCTGGTTCAACACCGGCACGCTCTGCAACATCGCCTGCACCCACTGCTACATCGAATCGAGCCCGCGCAACGACCGCCTCGCCTATCTCACCGCGCGCGGAGATGCGCGCCTACCTCGACGAGATCGCCCGCGACGGTCTCGCCGACCGAGGAGATCGGCTTCACCGGCGGCGAGCCCTTCATGAATCCCGATTTCCTCCCGATGCTGGAGGACTGCCTTGCCCGCGGCTTCCGCGTGCTGGTGCTCACCAACGCCATGCGGCCGATGCTGCGTCTCAGGGACATGCTGCTCGACTTGAACAGGCGCCGCGGCGAGCGCCTGACGCTCCGCGTCTCCCTCGATCACTACACGAGAGAGCTGCACGAAGACGAGCGCGGGCTCGACACCTGGGAGCCAACGCTGGAAGGCCTCACCTGGCTCGCCCGCAACGGGTTCAAGCTCGCGATCGCCGGCCGCATGCTCTGGGGCGAGAGCGAGACCTCCGCGCGCCAGGGCTATGCCGAGTTCTTCGCCTCCCACGACATCCCCATCGATGCGGAGGACCGCACATCTCTCGTCCTATTCCCCGAGATGGACGCCGCCGTCGACGTGCCGGAGATCACCGACGCCTGCTGGGACCTGCTCCACGTCGACCCCGCGAGCGTGATGTGCGCGACCTCCCGCATGGTGGTGAAGCGCAAGGGCGCCGAGCGCCCCGCCGTGCTCGCCTGCACCCTCCTCCCCTACGACCCCGAGTTCGAGCTGGGCGCCGACGCTGGCGGACGCCGCCGGCTCCATCCCCCTCAACCACCCCCACTGCGCCAAGTTCTGCGTGCTGGGCGGAGGATCGTGCAGCAGGAGCTAGCTGGGTTAGCCGACGGCCCGCCAGAGAAGATTTTCGAGGACGTCGGTCGTGGGATCAGCTCGCAGGCCGGGGCGGCGATAGAGCGCGATCTCCACATCGGGAGGGATCGGTAGCTGCGTAACGGAGGGATCAAGCACGGTCATGCCGGGCTCGACGTTGCCGGCCAGCAACGTGGCGATGCCGACGCCCGCCCGTACCGCGGCCTGTATGGCCGTAAGGCTGCCGCTCTCGAACGCCGTCCGCCAACGGCGACCTGATCGATCCAGGGCTTGCACCGTGCGAACCCGCCATTCGCAGGGATGGTGGAAGAGAACAAGCGGCAAGGGATTCCGCGCCGTGACGTCGAAGGTCGGAGCGGCGACCCAGACCAGCCGGCAGGTACGACGTCTGCGCGGGGACGTGCCGATCTGCACCGTGTCCGCAAGCGCGAGATCCAGTTCGCCGCGGCCGAATGCCTCACGCATCGCATCGCCCCCAGCAACCATGACATCCAGCTCGAGTTCCGGATGCACCTGGGCGAAGTCGGCGAGCGCCATCTGGAGGCCGCTGGCGGCGACGTCCTCGATAAGCCCGATCCGGCGGCGGCGGACGGTTGCCGACGCACGAGTGCGAATATGCACTTGGGCTTCGTCGTTCAAGGCCAGGATTCGCTCCGCCAACGGCAAAAGCGCCTCGCCTTCGACAGTCGTGTTCACCCCACGCGCGGAGCGACGAACAAGGCGGCATCCCAGAATGTCCTCCAGACGGCGAATCTGCTGGCTGATCGCCGGCTGCGTCCGCCCGAGGGCTGCAGCGGCACGGCCCATGCTGCCGGTCCGAACGGCACCGATAAAACAACGCAGCGCCGCCGTATCGAGGTCTTTGCTCATAAGTGAAGCTTATGGAGGTCCTTCTGAGATTACCAGTTCTTTGGCTCTATCGCTGAGGCGTAGCTTGCTCTCCATGCCCTCCATGGAGCCCCTTATGTCCCGGCACCACGCCGCTCTTGTCGTGAGCTGCATTGGCATCGCTATCGCGCCGATCCTCGTCCGAATGAGCGAGGTTGACCCATCGACGACACTCTGGCTGCGGATGCTGATGGCATCTGCACTGCTTGCCGCGACGACCCGGTGGTCTGGCGGCGATCGCAAAAGGGCCCGATCCGAGGGCTTGAGCTGCCTGCTTGCGGCGGCAAGCCTTGCATTCGCGCTGGACCTCCTATGCTTCCATCTGGCAGTGGTAAGGACGAGCGTGGCGAACACCGCGTTGCTCGGCAATATTTCGCCGGTCATCGTGGCGCCAATGGCCTATCTGTTTTTCGGCGAGCGCCAGACCCCACAGGCGATTACCGGGCTCGCCATCGCTTTTGGCGGACTGATCTTGCTGGTAAACGCAGGATACACGCCAAACATCGACGGCCGGCATGTCATCGGCGATGGGCTCGCAGCGCTCTCCGGCGGCCTCTACGCTCTCTACGTGCTCCTCTGCAAGAAACTCTCGGGGCGCGTCGGGCCGGACCGGATCATGGTTTGGAACTGCGTCGTCACCGCGGCGGTGCTTACGCCGATTGTCGCGTATGATGGAGGAATCCACCTCCCACACAGTATCACAGGCTGGCTCGTCATCGTCGGCATGGCCGTGGGATGTCAAGTCCTGGGCCACGGAATGCTGGTCTACGCCATGGCGGCGGTGCCGGCGTCGTTTGCTTCCATTGCGCTTCTCGCAGCACCGGCGGTATCCGCGGCGACAGCATGGATCGTCTTCGGCGAGACGCTAACCCTCACACAGGTTTTCGGCAGCGCGACGGTGCTGGCGGGATTGGGAGCTGTTTCATTGGGCGAGGCGCAGCGAGGGATGCTGGGCCATGAGCCCGTCGAGGCGGCGATAGGACGGATGATCGATCCCCGCTCAGGACGGCTAGGGACCAAATGAGCCTGCCAGAGCATGGTGCCTGGCCAGCTGAGAACACTCGCGGGAGAAAGGAGCGCGCTTATCGCTTCGGTTTCGAATTCGCCGGCGGCACTCTCGCGAGCTTAAGCGCCTTCTGCTGCCGCTTCGCCAGCACGCCCTCGTCGAAATCGTCGACGAGATCGCGGAAGAGGCGGTGCCAGTTCACCTCGGCCTTGAGGTGGGTGAAGACGGAGCCGAGGCCGATGGCGGCGCGGTCCATGAAGACGAACTCCCGGGGCGGCTTGACGCCGCCGAGGCGCCTGATATCGCGATGCACCTCCTCGGCGACGTCGCGGCCGTAGGCGCCGGTCTCGGCGTCCTGGATGCGGCGGCGGCGGTCGTCCAGCAGCGGCGCGTAGACGAAGCGGGCCCAGCGGTTCAGCACCGCGATCATCTCCCGCGTCAGGTTCTCGAAGCCCCAGGTCTCGTAGGCCTTGACCGCCAGCGCCTCGTCGTCGCGATCAAGCGCGTGATAGAGGTCGATCACGCCCTTGACGAAGGAAGCCGGAAAGATCCGGACGCAGCCGAAGTCCAGGAGATTGACGCCGCTGTCGGGCCGCACCGTGTAGTTGCCGAGATGGGGATCGCCGTGGATGACGCCGTAGTCGTAGAACGGCACGTACCAGGCGTGGAACAGGTTGCGCGCGATCTCGTTGCGCTCCTCCAGCGGTGCCTTGGCGGCATCGAGAAGCGGCGTGCCCTCGAGCCAGGTCATGGTGAGCAGGCGGCGCGTCGAGAGATCAGGCACATCCTCGGGCACATGCACCTGGGGCTGCTTGCCGAGCGCCGCGCGGTAGAAGCGCATATGCGCGGCCTCGCGGACATAGTCGAGCTCCTCGCGGAGCCGCGCCGCGATCTCCTCATGGATCTCCGAGGTCGTGACGGCCCGGTCGTAGCGCTCGTAGATGGAGAGCGCGAGGCGGAGCTGGTTGAGGTCCGCCTCCACCGCGGAATCCATGTCGGGATATTGCAGCTTGCAGGCCAGCAGCCTGCCGTCGAGGCCCTCGGCGCGATGCACCTGGCCCAGTGAGGCCGCCCGCGCCGCCTCGCGCTCGAAGCGGCGAAACTTCTTCTGCCAGTCCGGCCCCAGCTCGCTCGCCATGCGGCGCTTGACGAAGGCCCAGCCCATGGGCGGCGCGTTGGCCTGGAGATGGGCGAGCTCGCCGGCGTATTCCCTGGGCAGCGCGTCGGGGATGGTGGCGAGGAGCTGCGCCACCTTCATCAGCGGCCCCTTGATGCCGCCGAGCGCCGTCTTGAGATCGGCGGCATGGCGCGCGCGGTCGACGGGCATGCCGAGATAGCGCTCGCCGGCGAGCCTGGCCGCGAGGCCGCCTACGGTGGCGGAGACCCGGGCATAGCGCCGGACGCGGCCCGCGAGGGAATTGCCTTCGGCCAATCGGCTTCCTTTGCTGACGCTCAGCCCAGCTTCTCGAGCTCGTCGATGAAGCCCGCGATCACCGACAGGCCCTTGTCCCAGAATTTGGGATCGCTGGCGTCGAGGCCGAAGGGCGCCAGCAGCTCCTTGTGCCGCCGCGTGCCGCCGGCGCGCAGGATATCGAGGTACTTCTCGGCGAAGCCCTGATGCGCCTCCTGATAGGCGGCGTAGAGCGAGTTCACCAGGCAATCGCCGAAGGCATAGGCGTAGACGTAGAACGGCGTGTGGATGAAGTGCGGGATATAGGTCCAGTAGTGCCGGTACTCGTCCTCGAAGGCGATGGCGGGGCCGAGGCTCTCGCCCTGGACGTCGAGCCAGATCTGCCCGATGTGGTCGGGCGTGAGCTCGCCCTTGCGGCGCTCGTCGTGGACGCGGCGCTCGAACTCGACGAAGGCGATCTGCCGCACCACCGTGTTGAGCATGTCCTCGACCTTGCCGGCCAGCAGCGCCTTGCGGCGCTTCGGGTCCTGCTCGGCCTTGAGCAGGGCGCGGAAGGTCAGCATCTCGCCGAAGACCGAGGCGGTCTCGGCGAGGGTCAGCGGCGTGTCCGACATCAGCGCGCCCTGGGGCCCCGCCAGCACCTGATGCACGCCGTGGCCCAGCTCATGGGCAAGCGTCATCACGTCCCGGGTCTTGCCCAGGTAGTTCAGCAGGAGATAGGGATGCGCCGAGGGCACCGTCGGATGGGCGAAGGCGCCTGGCGACTTGCCCGGCCGGACCGGCGCGTCGATCCAGCGGTGCTCGAAGAAGCGCCGGCCGACCGCCGCCAGATCCGGCGAGAAGGCGTTGTAGGCGTCAGCACCGTGTCCCGCGCCTCCTCCCAGGGGATGATGCGGGACTCCTCGTTGGGGAGCGGCGCGTTGCGGTCCCAGTACATGAGCCGCTCGGCGCCGAACCATTTGGCCTTGAGCCGGTAGTAGCGGTGCGAGAGCCGCGGATAGGCCGCGCGGACCGCCGAGATCAGCGCGTCCACCACCTCGTCCTCGACGAAATTGGCGAGGTTGCGGGAGGAGATCGGCCGCTTGAAGTGGCGCCAGCGGTCCTCGATCTCCTTGTCCTTGGCGAGGGTGTTGGTGATGAGGGCGAAGAGCCGGGCGTTGCGGCCGAACACCTCGCCCAACGACTTCGCCGCCGTCTTGCGCAGCTTCGGATCGGGCTCCGACAGCAGGTGCAGCGCCTCGGCGCTGGTGAGGTCCTTGCCGTCGACGGGAAAGCGCAGATCCGCCGAGGTCTCGTCGAAGAGCCGCGTCCAGGCGGCGCGGCCGGCGACGTATTTCTCGTGCAGCAGCTTCTCCACCTCGTCGCTGAGCTGGTGCTCGCGGAACGCCCGCACGTCCCTGAGCCAGGCGGCGTAATGGGCGAGCTCCTTCGCCTTCAGCTGCTCGGCGAGGACGCCATCCTCGATCTTGTTGATCTCCAGCGTGAAGAACAGCAGCGTCGAGGAGATGTCGTTGACGCGCTCCTGCATCATCTGGAAGAAGCGGCCGATCTCGGAATTCGACTGGTCGCCGGCATAGACGAGCCCGGCATAGCTCATGATGCGGCCCAGCGTGTCCTGCAGCTTCTCATAGGCGGCGACCGCGGCGCCGAGGTCGCGCCCGGAAATGCCCGTGAGCTTGCCCTTATAGGTCGTTTCGAAGGCGGTGGCGGCCGTCGCGGCGCGCTCGAGGTCGCCCTTCAGCTCCGGGCTGTCGCGGCCGGGATAGAGATCATTCAGGTCCCACTCCGGCAGGTTGCCGAGGCCGGGTTTGCTTTCGTCCTTGGCGAGCGCGCTCGCGCCATCTCTGGTAGCCATGCGGTTTCCTTGGGCTTGCTGGTGGGTCCCTTGGATATAGCCCTCCGATGCCGCACCGCCAAGCGCATGCCGCCTATTCCTCTCGTGTCATAAAGGCCTTAGAAAAGCCGCCTTGGGCTGGACCATGGCCGGCGGCCGTGGCACGGGCTGCCAAGAGGGGGGCGATGGACTACAGCAACTGGCGCAACCTGGTCGACCTGTTCTTCCAGCAGGCCGCGCAGAAAGGCGACCGCCCGTTCCTCTGGGCCAAGCGCGATGGGCGCTACTATCAGCGCTCCTGGCGCGCCGCCGCCGAGGAGGTGACGGCGCTCGCCCGCGGCCTCAAGGCGATCGGCATCAAGCCCGGCGAGCGGGTGGGGCTGGTCTCGGAAAACCGCCCGCGCTGGATGATCGCCGACTTCGCGATCATGGCGGCGGGTGCCATCACCGTACCGGCCTATACCACCAATACCGTGGACGATCACCGCCACGTGCTGGCCAACAGCGGCGTGCGCGCGGTCATCGTCTCCACCAGCGCGCTCGCGCACCGGGTCATCCCCGCCGCCGACCAGGTCACGACCCTCGAGAACATCATCACCATGGAGCCGATTGCCACCGGCCAGGTCTCCCACGCGGAGATCCATACCTGGGACGAGGTGGTCGAGCGCGGCAAGTCCGTGCCCGACGATATCGCGGCGGGCGCCACGCGCATCGGCCGCGACGACACGGCCTGCCTCATCTACACGTCGGGCACCGGCGGCGTGCCGCGAGGCGTGATGCTGACCCACGCCAACATCCTCGCCAATTGCCGTGGCGCCTATCACCTGCTGGAATCGATCGGCTACGGCGACGAGGTCTTCCTCTGCTTCCTGCCGCTGTCGCATTCCTACGAGCACACGGCGGGGATGATGTTCCCGATCTCGCTCGGCGCCGAGATCTACTTCGCCGAGGGCGCCGAGACGCTCGCCGCCAACCTGCTGGAGGCGCGCCCCACCATCATGACTGCGGTGCCGCGGCTCTACGAGACGCTGCACCAGCGCATGCTGCGCGGCATCGAGCGCGAGGGCGGGCTCAAGACGAAGCTCTTCATGCGGGCGCTGGAGCTCGGCCGAAAACGATACGACGATCCCGCGAGCCTCACCTTCGGCGAGCTCGTCACCAACTGGCTCCTCGACCTGCTGGTGCGGCGCAAGGTCCGCAAGCGCTTCGGCGGCCGCCTCAAGGCGATGGTCTCCGGCGGCGCGCCGCTCAATCCCGAGATCGGCAAATTCTTTCTGGCATTGGGCGTGCCGCTCCTGCAGGGCTATGGCCAGACCGAGGCCTCGCCCGTGGTGAGCGCCAATCCGCCCAAGCGCATCAAGATCCACACCGTGGGCCCGCCGCTGCAGGGCGTCGAGGTCCGGATCGCCGAGGACGGCGAGATCCTGGTGCGCGGCGACAACATCATGAAGGGCTACTGGAACGATCCGGAGGCGACAGAGCGCGCGATCGCGGACGGCTGGCTCCATACCGGCGACGTCGGCCTCCTCGACGCGGACGGCTATATCCAGATCACCGATCGCAAGCGCGACTTCATCAAGAACTCCGGCGGCGACATGGTATCGCCGGCGCGGGTCGAGGGCTATCTGACGCTGCAGCCCGAGATCGCCCAGGCCATGGTGTTTGGCGACCGCCGGCCCTATCTGGTGGCGGTGATCGTGCCGCATCCGGAACTGCTCGAGAGCATCGCCCGCGAACGTCGTGTAGCCCCGGAGTTGGCAGAGCTCCACGAGGATTCCGATCTCATCAAGGCGGTGGCGGCGGCGGTGGCGCGGGTCAACGCCGAGATGTCGCCGATCGAGCGGGTGCGCCGCTTCACCCTCGCCCGCGATCCCTTCACCACCGCGAACGGCCAGATGACGCCCACCCTCAAGATCAAGCGCCACGCGATCCGCCAGGCCTATGGCGAGGCGCTGCTCAAGCTTTACGACATCAAGGCGGCGTAGAAAGACGATCGGCGCCGGCACGGAGATGCGCGATCAGCTGGCGCGCATGCGCCGGCAGCTCGGTGAGGCCGCGGATGCAGATGGTGAGCTCGCGCAGCGCCCAGGGATCGCTGAGGCGGACGATTTCGATCGCCATGGATTTCCGGCATCGCTCGGCAGCAGTCTCGGGGATGACGCTGACGCCGACACCCTGCTCCACCATCCGGCAGACCGCATCGAAGCCACGCAGCCGCACCCTGAGCTTGAGGCACCGTCCAAAACGCTGAGCCTGGCGTGCCAGATAGTCCTGTAGCGCGCTGCCCGGGCTCAGACCCACGAAGTCGCGGGCCAGCACGTCGGCGAAGGCGAGCTTCCGGCGTCGCGCCAGGGCATGGCCACGCGGCACCACCAGCACCAGCCGGTCCGTGCGAAACGGCAGGGTTTCGAGTCCGGCGAGATCGACCGCGTCGCTGACGATGCCGGCATCGGCGACGCCTTCCCTCACGGCGTCGGCGATCTCGAAGCTCGGCCGCTCCTCGAGATCGACATCGATATGGGGATGCGCGACCAGGAATGCCGCCAGCGCCTCCGGCAGGAATTCCGTCAGCGCCGCGGTATTAGAGAGCAAGCGCACATGGCCGCGGAGGCCCTGGGCGTAGTCGGCGAGCTCGCCGCGCATGCGCTCGATCTGCTGCAGCACCAGCCGCGCATGGTGCAGCAGCGCACGTCCGGCCGGCGTGAGCTGGACGCCGCGCCGACCGCGCTCCAGCACCGCCACCCCCAGCGCCGCCTCCATGCCGCGGATGCGCGCACTCGCCGAGGCCAGCGCCATGTGGGCGCGATCGGCACCGTGCGTGATGCTGGCGGCCTCCGCCACGTGCACGAAAAGGCGGAGGTCGGTGAGGTCGAAATGCATCGGAAACCCGCACAATCCGGGGATATTCGGCCTTCGTCCTGACCGAAGGCAGGTTCGCGCACTCCCACATTGTCCGCCCGCTCGCGCGCGGTCAACCTCGACCGGCATGTCGGAGCTTCTGTCCGTCGCCACGATCCTGACGTTCCTGCTCGCGGGATTCACCAAGGGCGTCATCGGCCTCGGGCTGCCGACGGTGGCGATGGGGCTTCTGGGTCTCGCGATGCCTCCGGCGAAGGCGGCAGCGCTGCTGGTGGTGCCGTCGCTCGTCACCAATCTCTGGCAGCTTGCGGCGGGACCGCGCTTCGGCGCGCTGTTGCGACGGTTCTGGCCTCTGCTGGTCGGGATCTGTCTCGGCACCTGGGCAGGCGCCGGACTCCTCGCCGCCGACGGCAACGGAGTAGCCGTCACGGCGCTCGGCCTCGCTCTCATGGTCTATGCCCTCGTCGGCCTCATCGCGCCGCGCTTCGCCATCCCGCGGACGCTGCAGCCATGGCTCTCTCCAGCAATTGGGGCAACGACCGGACTGGTGACGGCGGCAACCGGCGTCTTCGTGATCCCCGCGGTTCCCTATCTCCAGGCCCTCGGGCTCGAAAAGGACGAGCTCGTGCAGGCGCTCGGTCTCTCCTTCACGATCTCGACCGTGGCCCTGGCCGTCGGCCTTGCCCACGATGGAGCGCTGCCGGCGTCGATCGCGGGGGCGTCGCTGCTGGCGCTGGCGCCGTCGCTTCTCGGCATGTTCCTCGGCCAATTCGTGCAGGCGCGCGTGCGGCCGGCAATTTTCCGGCGCTGCTTCTTTCTCGGACTGATCGCGCTGGGCGCCGATCTCGCCTCGCGAGCCCTGGCCTGAGCATCGGGCGGCGACGGGAGGAAGATCCGGATCCGGCGTTCAATCGCCTTTTCGGCGCCGATACACGTCAGTGCTCAGGTACTTGAGACCGGAATCCACGAGCAGCGTCGCCACTCTCGCGCCCGATCCCAACCGCTCTCCCACTCGAATGGCGCCGATGACATTCGCCCCCGATGACGTCCCCGCGAAGAGCCCCTCCTCCCGGGCGAGACGTCGGGCCATGGCTTCCGCATCGACGGTGGGAACGGGAACGATCTCATCCACCAGGCTTGCATCCCAGAGCGGCGGAGCATAGCCGATGCCAATTCCCTCAATCTTGTGGGCCCCGGCCTTGCCACCGGACAAGACCGCGGATTCGCCGGGCTCGACGGCGACGATCCTGACCGTCGGGTTGTAGCGCCTGAGCACCGCCGTCACACCGCGCAAGGAGGCGCCGGTTCCCACCGATTGGACAAAGGCATCGATCCGGCCGCCGGTTTGATCACAGATCTCCTCGCCCATGGGGTGATAGCCGGCGATGCTGTCGGCATTGTTCAACTGGTCGGTCCAATAGGTACGTGGCTCCCGACTGATTTCCTTGGCAGCCTCGATCATGTCGGAGATGAGCTTTCGGGTGATCAGTCCTCCCTCGCTCGGAACCAGCGTCAGCTCCGCGCCGAACGTCGCCATCTGCGTCAGCTTCTCCTCGCTGAAGGCCGTGGAGGTGACGATGCGCAGGCGATACCCCTTCGCGGCGCAGACCAGTGCCAGCGAAGCGCCGGTGCTGCCGCCGGTATATTCGACGATGGTGTCCCCCGGCTTCAATCTGCCGTCGCTTTCCGCCCGGCCGATCATCGCCTGCGCCATCCGGTCTTTCATGCTGCCGGTCGGGTTCTGCCCTTCGACCTTCACGAAGATCCGGGCGCAGCCCGGCGGCACCACCCGGCGCAGCTCCACCAGCGGCGTATTTCCGATCGCCTCCAGGACATTGCTGCCGATACCCATGACTGTCCTCCCGATAAGGGATCGAGCTTGGCGCGTCACACTCCGCGTGAGGTCCGTCTGTCCCTTTGCCGCACCAACCACGCCTTCAGAGCGACGGCATTGTTCCGGTGCTCGTCGCGCGCCGCATAGAGCAAGGTGACCGTGCCTCCGCGCAGGCGATCGAGCAGGTCCGTCACGGCCGCGTGGGCCACCGTGGTCTCCAACTCCGCGGAATAGGCAGCGCAAAACGCATCCCATTCACCCGGATTGCCGTGGAAACGCTGGCGTAGCGCATGGCTCGGCGCGATGTCCTTGAGCCAGAGATCGATCCGCGCCTTGTCCTTGGCGATGCCGCGCGGCCACAGCCGGTCGACCAGGATGCGTGTCCCGTCGTTGGCTGTCGGATGCTCATAGACGCGCTTCAGCACGAGCGATGCCGGATCCATCAAGAGTCTTCCCATGTATCTACATTATATGTATATACATATACAAATGACCGGTCCGAGGCAACCACCAAAGACTCTGCGAGCCGACGCCCGCGCGCTGATCGAGGCATGCGCCGGTTGGAACAGCCGGCTGGCCGCCCGCCGCATCACCCAATTCCTCGACCGCGAGATGGCGAGTTCCGGCCTGACCGTCGCGCAGATGGGGTTGATGGCGCAGATCGCCGCGGCCGCCGACGACACGCTGGGCGCGCTGGCGCGGCGCACCGGTCTCGAGCAGTCCACCCTCTCGCGCAACCTGCGCACGCTCGAGAGCGAGGGCCTGATCGAGATCGCCGTGGTCGAGGCCGATCTGCGGCGCCGCGCGGTGTGGCTGACGGAGGCCGGCGCCCGGCGGCTGGAGGCGGCGATCCCGGTCTGGCGCAAGGCGCATGCCAGGCTGGCGAAACGGCTCTCGCCCGATTTGGCCCGCCGCCTGGCGAACGAGGCCGAAGCCCTCGCCGGCACCGACTAGATCTTGTGATACTGCCGATACCAGGCGACGAAGCGCGGCAGGCCCTCGTCGATGCTGGTCTTGGGATCGAAGCCGAAGTCGCGCCGGCTCGCCTCGATGTCGGCGTATGTGGCAGGCACGTCGCCGGGCTGCATCGGCAGCAGCGTGCGCATCGCCTTGACGCCGATGGCGGTCTCCAGCACCTGGACGAAGCGCTCGAGCTCCTCGCTGCGGTGGTTGCCGAGATTGTAGACCCGGAACGGCGGCTCGGCGCCGGTGTCCACCGGCGGCTTCGCCAGGCAGCCCAGCACGCCCGCGACGATGTCGTCGATGTAGGTGAAGTCGCGCCGCATCTTGCCGTGATTGAAGAGCGAGATCGGCTTTCCCGCCAGGATCGCCTCGGCGAAAAGCCAGGCCGCCATGTCCGGCCGGCCCCAGGGCCCATAGACCGTGAAGAAGCGCAGGCCCGACATCGGGATGCGGTAGAGATGGGCATAGCAATATCCCATCAGCTCGTCCGCCTTCTTGCTGGCGGCATAAAGCGATTGCGGCGTGTCGACGGGATCCTCCACCGCGAAGGGCAGCTTGGTGTTGCCGCCGTAGACCGAGGAGGAGCTGGCGAAGACCAGATGCTTGAGGCCTTTGGCATGCCGGCAGGCCTCGAGCACCTCGAGCTGGCCGACGATATTGGCGCTGACATAGGCGTGGGGATTGGTGAGCGAATAGCGCACGCCCGCCTGCGCCGCCAGATGCACGATGCGGTCGATGCCGGGATGGCGATCGAGGGCGGCGGCGAAGGCGCCGCGCTCGGCCAGATCCACCTTCTCGAAGGCGAACCCCTTGAGCTTGCGCAGCTCCGCGAGCCGCGCCTCCTTCAGGCGCACGTCGTAGTAATCGTTGACGCTGTCGAGGCCGACGACGGCCTCGCCGCGCCGCAGCAGCGCCGTCGCCACGTGAAATCCGATGAAGCCGGCGGCGCCGGTGACGAGGACGGTCATGATTCCGGATCTGGCTTGTCCATTGGTCGGCGCTTATAGCCCGGCGTCACGGCGAAGTCACCCCAGGGCCGTCGGCCCCGGGTTGGCAAGCTCGCCCGCGCCGCCTAAGCTTCTGTTTAAAGCAGAATCGAGGGAGAGTCCGCGCCATGAAGAGCTACGATGTCGTCGAGTTTCGCGCCCCCCTGAAGGAAGTCGAGAAGCCGACGCCGCGGCCCCAGGGCACCGAGGTGCTGGTGCGCACGCTCGCCGCCGGCGTCTGCCACAGCGACATCCATATCTGGGAAGGCGAGTACGACATGGGCGGCGGCAAGAAGCTGCTGGTCAAGGACCGCGGCATGGTGCCGCCCTTCACCATGGGCCACGAGATCGTCGGCGAGGTGGTGGCCGCCGGGCCCGAGGCCCAAGGCGTCAAGGCCGGCGACCGCCGCCTGGTGCATCCCTGGATCGGCTGCGGCGAGTGCGTGGTCTGCCGGCGCGGCGAGGAGCAGCTCTGCCTGAAGCCGCGCTTCCTCGGCGTGCACAAGCCCGGCGGCTACAGCGATCACGTGCTGGTGCCGCATCCCCGCTACCTCGTCGATTTCGGCACGCTCACGCCCGAGCAGGCGGCGCCCTACGCGTGCTCCGGCGTCACCACCTACGGCGCCCTGAAGAAGATCGATCCGGATGTGCTCAAGAACGAGCCCATCGTGCTGATCGGCGCCGGCGGCCTCGGCCTGATGGCGATCACCATCCTGAAGGCGATGGGCGGGCATGGGCGCGATCTCCGTCGACATCGATCCCAAGAAGCGCGAGGCCGCGCTCAAGGCCGGCGCCATCGCCGCCATCGACGGCGCCGCCCCCGATGCGGTGAAGCAGATCCAGGCGGCGACCAACGGCGGCTCCTATGGCGCGGTGGATTTCGTCGGCTCCGGCAGCACGGCGCGGCTCGGCATCGACTGCCTCGCCAAGGGCGGCCGCTACGTCATCGTGGGATTGTTCGGCGGCGAGATCACGATCTCGACCTTGTTCCTTCCCTGGCGCGCGATCTCGATCCAGGGCTCCTATGTCGGCAGCCTCGCCGAGCTCAAGGAGCTGATGGTGCTGGTGAAGGCCGGCAAGGTGCCGCCGGTGCCGTTGACCCGCCATCCGCTCCACGAGGCGAGCCACGCGCTCGAGAAGCTCAGGGCGGGACAGGTGATCGGCCGCGCCATCCTGGTGCCCTGAACGCACCAACCTGTGAGGCCGTCGCTGGCAGCGGAGGGTTGCCCGCACCTCCCGATTGTTTCATGATCTCTCGCAAAGCAATCAGAACATTGGGAGGTTGGGCATGAAGATGTTTCTCCCGATAACGGCGGTCGCCGCGATCGGTCTCGCGGCACTCTGGGCGGCGCCCGCTGCTGCTGGCGAGAAAGCCGTCACGCTCGGCGTCCTCACGGACATGAGCAGCCTCTATTCCGACGCCACCGGCAAGGGCTCGCTGATCGCGGCCCAGATGGCGGTGGAGGATTTCGGCGGCAAGGTGCTGGGAAAGCCCATCGTGGTGCTGTCAGCCGATCATCAGAACAAGCCGGACGTCGGCTCCAACATCACCAACAAATGGATCGATGAGGACGGTGTCGACGCCATCGTCGACGTGCCGACCTCCTCGATCGCGCTGGCGGTGCAGGAGATCACCAAGAAGAAGGACCGCGTCTTCCTGATGTCGGGACCCGGCGCCTCCGATCTCACCGGCCCCGCCTGCTCGCCGACCGGCGTCCACTACACCTACGACACCTACGCGCTCTCCAATGTCGCCGGCAAGGCGATGGTGGAGCGCGGCGACAATACCTGGTTCTTCATCACCGCCGACTATGCCTTCGGCCACGCGCTCGAGCGCGACGCCACCGACATCGTGAAGAAGGCGGGGGGCAAGGTGCTGGGCGGCGTGCGCGCGCCCCTCAACACCGCCGACTTCTCCTCATATCTGCTGCAGGCGCAGGCGTCGGGCGCCAAGGTGGTGGCGCTCGCCAATGCCGGCGGCGACACCCAGACCGCGATCAAGCAGGCGGCGGAATTCGGCCTGCAGAAGGGCGGGCAGAAGCTGCTGGCGCTGCTGATCCAGGTCACCGACACCCACAGCCTCGGCCTCGCGACCGCCCAGGGCATGATCCTGACCGAGGGTTTCTACTGGGACATGAACGACGAGACGCGCGCCTGGTCCAAGCGATACCAGGCCAAGGACGGCAACATGCCGACCATGATCCAGGCCGGCGTCTATTCGGAGGTGACGCAGTACCTGAACGCGATCAAGGCCACCGGCACCGACGAGGCGAAGGCCGTGGTGGCGAAGATGCGGCAGACGCCGATCCACGATTTCTTCGCCAAGGACGGCCACATCCGCGCCGACGGGCGAATGGTGCATGACATGTACCTGATGCAGGTGAAGACCCCCGCGGAATCCAAGGGCGAATGGGACCTTTACAAGCTGATCACCACGGTGCCCGGCGACCAGGCCTATCGTCCGATGAAGGACGGCGGCTGCCCGCTGGTAACGCAGAACTAGCGCGACGTTGAGCTAGCGGGGGCGCTGCGCGCGGAAGCGCACCGGCAGCGCCTTGACGCCGCGCAGCACGAAGTTGTCGCTCCACTGCGGCGCCTCCGCGGCGAGCGCCAGATCGGGGAGCCGATCCACCAGAGCGGCGACGGCGATCGCGCCTTCCAGACGCGCCAGCGGCGCGCCCAGGCAATAATGCGCGCCGAAGCCGAAGGAGATGTGGCGGTTCTCGTCGCGCAGAATATCGAAGCGCTCCGGCTGCGGGAACATCTCGGGATCGCGGTTAGCCGCGTTCAGCAGCGCGAAGACGCGGTCGCCGGCCTCGATCGCAGGCACTGCATCGTCGAGCCGTACCTCCTCGCGCGCGATTCGCGTCATCGCCTGGGTCGGCCCATCGTAGCGCAGCATCTCCTCGACCGCATCGGGCGCCAGCGACGGCGTGCGCCGCAGCGTCTCGTAGGCGTCGGGGTGACGCAGCAGCGCCAGCATCCCGTTGCCGATCAGGTTGGTGGTGGTCTCATGACCGGCAAAGAGAAGGAAGATGCAGCTTGCCACCACCTCGTCCTCGCTGAGACAGCTACCCGCCTCCTCGGCCGCAATGAGCGCGCTCAGTATGTCCTCGCGCGGGTTCTTGCGGTGATCCGCCACCATGTCGCGGAAATAGGCGGAAAGCTCCCGCATGCCGCGCTCGCCGCGCTCGCGCTTGTCGGGGGTGGCGAGCGCGCTTCCCACGAAGGTCGCGATGTCGTCGGACCAGAGCTTGAAGCGATCGAGATCCGCCATCGGCACGCCGATCATGCCGGCGATCACGCCGGCCGGCAGCGGATAGGCAAAATCGGCGATCAGGTCCATGGCGCCCTGCTCCGCCACTCGCGCCACCAGATGCGCCACCATCCGCTCCACCATCGGGCGGAGTGCCGCCACGGCCCGCGGCGTGAAGGCCCGGTTGAGGAGCGCACGCCGCCGCGTATGGTCCGGCGGATCGTTGAAGACCGACCACATGCCCAGCGTCTTCAGGAGATCGGCGATCTGGCCGCGCGCCTCCGGCGCCAGGTGATCCCTGAACGGCGTGATGCGGTCGGCACTGAAGCGGGGATCGTTCAGCACATGTCGCACGTCGCGATAGCGCGTCAGCACCCAGCCGCCGAGCACATCGCTCCAGTGCACGGGGTCCTCGGCGCGCAGCCGGGCAAATGTAGGAAAGGGATCGGCGATGACCTCCGGCCGCCGAGGATCGTAGTCGACACTCATCGCCCCTCCCCCCATCCGCCGCGACGCTTCAGCGCGCCGCCGCGACCACATCCTCCGCCAGCACGCGGCTGATACACCAGTACCCTAGGTCATTCATATGCAGGTGGTCTCTGTAGAGCACCGTCTGCATCGGCAAGGCCCCGGAGCGGTCCCAGCTCCGCATGATATCGAAACGGTGGAATACAGGCACGCGTTCCGCGCGCGCTGCCGCCGCGATCGCCTCCTGCATGCCGCGATAGACCTCATGGTCGAGGATCGCCGGCGCATATTGGATGTCCATCAAGATGACGTCAGCGCCTGCGGCTTTGAGACGGACGATGCCTTGCCGGATGGTCGTGCCCACCGCCGCGGGGTCCAGGTCGTCCAGCACGTCGTTGCTGCCGACCTGCCAGATCACGAGATCGGGGTGGAGAGCGATCGCGTCATGCTCCATCCGCGCCATCATGTCGGCGGTCGTATCGCCGCCAACCCCCCGGTTCAGCACTTGAACATCGATGCCGCGCAAGCGATCGGAAAGCTCGGCGCGCAGCCGGCTCGGATAGCTGTTCGAGGGGTGCGAGGCCCCGTCGCCCTCCGTCGAGGAGGAACCGAGGGCGACGATGGTAATGGGTCCGCCGCGGGCAATCCGGGCCGAGAGGTGCGGCAGCGGAGCCAGATTCTCGTCGACGCCCGGCGGCGCCGCGCAGGCGGCGCTATCGGCACCCACGGGAACGGTGCTGCAGGCCGTCACCAGGGCGCCGACGATGAGAAGGAGGGTCACGGGCGGCCAACACCGCAAGAGGCGGTACGCCCATCGCTTCATCGAGCGAGGTGCTCAGCCGCGGGCTCCCCCGCGGCGGCGTTCGGCGGATGCCGGCCGCAGCGGGTGGCGACGTCAATGCGGTCGAGGAGCAGGCGCGGCATCCTTCATTCCGTGGCAGCCATGGCCGGGAGGCTCGCGCCGACCCGGCCCATCCGCTTGTACCACGTGATGAGCAATGCCGTGCCGATCATGATCACCACGCCGGCAAATATGACCAGGAACTGCATCCGCAGGCGATCGGAAACGTAGTCCAGGAGGAAGCTCCCCACGGTCGACAGCAGGATGCCGATGCAGAAGATCGGAAGCGAGTTCTGCCCGCACAGCACGACCGGCCGGGCAACAGGCCCGGCGAGAAACGCGGCGTCGCGCCGCACCAACCGCGCCGCGACAATGGCGAGAGCCAGGAAATTGACCAGCCGGAGCAGCGAGAGGTCGCGCTTGCCGTCCACGGAGCCCCACGGCAGGTCCGGCAGCAGCACGGGAAACGACTCGTACATCGAGTGCAGGGAGTGGCTGAAGCTGACGGCGGCGCAGGCCGCGACGATCGCTCCCGCCACCGCGTAGATCCACCCCTTCTCCGACAGGAGGCGCCGCCCGGTGGACGCCAAATGCCCACAGACGGCGCCGACGACGAACAGGAACTGGTAGGCGAGCGGGCTGAAGCCCCAGGGTTGATGGTCCGGATAGAGGTGAAGGGTCCAGCCGAACCAATGCTCCGTGAGGTAGAGCGCGGCGGAGATGCTGATTGCTACCAGCGGACGCCGCCGGATCAGCAGCAGAACGGGCGGGAACACTGCGAGCAGGAGCATATAGAGCGGCAGGATGAAGAAGAAACTGGGTTGGAACCCCAGCACCAGGAGCTCCGCGATCGCCACGCTCGGCTGGCTGAGAAACACGCTCTCTCCCAGGCTTGCGGCCATGGCGGGATTGTTGGCTCCGTTCAAAGCGAAGGTGACCAGCGCCGTGTAAGCCACGAATGAGAAGATATGCGCCACGTAGAGTTGCCAGATGCGGCGATAGATTTGCGCCGTCGCCTGCAGCGGACCTCCCCGCCTCAGAACGCCGCCATAGGCGATCGCCGCGGCCATCCCGGAAATGAAGATGAAGACCTCCGCCGCGTCGCAGAAGGCGAACGAGCGCAAGGTGAAGTATGAAATCACATTGGAGCTTGTGTGATCGATGAAGATGAAAATCAGCGCGAGGCCGCGGAAAAGATCGAGCCGCAAGTCTCGCTGCCCGCGCGGGCGCTCGGACCAGGCTGCGCCCGCGCGCCGAGGCGAGTCGATGGAATATCCAACCCACCGCCGGTCTTGTGTATCTTGCACTTCCACAACCAAGCCAAAGCCTCTGGCCCGAGCTCGCCGATCGGCCGGCGCAATTTCCGGACCCGGAAGCACTCCCCGGGGCGTCCCAGTCCTCGGAAAATGCCGTTCCCCGAGGGTTCCCATTTCCGGCGGTAGTTCCGCACGACCGCGCGTGCACAATGCATGGCGTTTGTGACAGGTGCGTGAAGCGCCGGGTCACCGTCCGGCGCATGCCCGCGGCACGCGTAACGCCCAGAGGGATCGGCTGTGGGAAGCAGTGAAAGCAAAGTGGGGGTGGGCGATTGATCCGGGGATGCAGTTTCCCCGGAAGCGCAGCGCGCGATGTCGGCCCCGGGCTCGGACCCTTATTCCGCGGCGAGCGCCGCTGGAGCCTTCGTATCGGCCCGGCCCATCTGCTTGTACCACGTGATCAGGGCAGCCACCGCCATCATGGCCGCGACGCCGGCAACGCTTACCACGAGCTGCACGCGCAACCGATCTGTGATGTCCTGCAGCACGTAGCATCCGAGCGTGGACAGCAAGACACTCAGGCAATAGATCGGCAGCGAGTTCTGGCCGCAAAGCACGATCGGCCTGGCTAGTGGCCCGGTGAGAAATCCGGCATCGCGTCGAATCAATGCCGTCGCAACGATCGCGAGGGCAAAGAAGTTCACCAGCCGCAGCGGCGCGAGATCGCGCTTGTCTATGGCGGCATGCCAAGGCGCGCTCGGGAGCAGCTCCGGAAGCGCTTCAAACCAGTAGTGCAGGGAATGACTGAAGCTGATGACCGCGCAGACTACCACGATCCCTGCCGCGATGGCATAGAGCCACCTGCTTTCCGGCAGGAGGCGCCGTCCGCGGGACTGCAGCTGGCCGCACACGGCACCGGTGACGAACAGGAACTGCCACGCCAGCGGACTGAACCCCCAGGGATGATGATCGGGATAGAGGAATAGCGTCCAGCCAAACGCCCGCTCGGCGAGGTAGACCGCCAACGAGAGGGCAAGGGCGAGGAACGGCTGGCGGCGAATCAGGAGCAAGACGGGCGGGAAGGCTCCGAGCAGCAGCATGTAGATGGGCAGCAGGACGAAATAACTGGGCTGGTATCTCAACACCAGCAACTCCGCGACCGCCTTGCTGGGCTGGCTGAGAAACACGCTATCCCCGTCCGGCAGCAACGGATTGGGCGATGCCTTGAGGACGAAGGAAGCCAGCGCCATGTACACCACGAACAGGAAGATATGCGCCACATAGATCTGCCAGACGCGCCCGTAGATCCGCGCCGTCGCCTGCGTCGGCCCGCGCCGCTCCAGAACACCCCCATAGGCGAGCGATGCGGCGACGCCGGAAATGAATATGAAGGCCTCCGCAGCATCGCAGAACGCGAACGACTGCAAGGTGAACGAGCTCACCACGTTGTAGGCCGTGTGGTCGATGAAGATGAAGAACAGCGCCAGGCCGCGGAAGAAATCGAGACGCAAGTCGCGCCGTGGACGTTGGGGCGGCGCCATCCCTTCGTCCTGCGTCACTTCATGGATGGCGCTTCGCGCGACGGCCGCTCGACGCGATGCTCGCCCGCGGCCAGAGTCAGCAGCCAGCGGCAGGTCGTGAGGAACTCCTCCACGACGCGGGTCTCGCGATGACTCTTGCCCTTCCGCGACCAAACGCCCACCCCGCGCCCGAGCCAGAGGCTCGCATGGCGCCCCTCACGCCTCTGGAAACGCTCCCCGCTTGCCCGCTAGGGGATGACGGTTATTCCGAGTGTCGGTAACCGGCGTTTCCGACCAAGTATCGGCGCAGCATGCACCGCAATCCTGACAGCCGAGTTAATAGCCCGCTTCAGCTATACTGCCGATGCGGGCCCCTCTCAATCACCGGAAGTAATCAGCATTAAAGTTGCATCTATATGTTGTTGATGGAACAAGAAAACTCCCTGAATTCTGGTGGCGCCGCGAGTGCCGGGAGACAGACGGCGTGGGCCGTCGGTCGGCGTTTTGGTGCCCTCAGGCCGCAGGCGAGGCGACGCGCACCAGCATCTTGCCGCGGTTCTCCCCGGCCAGCAGCCCCATGAACGCACGCGGCGCGGCGGCGATGCCGTCGGCGATGTCTTCCTTGTAGCGGACCTGGCCGCTCCGCAGCCAACCCGACACGTCGCGGCGGAACTCCTCGGCCTGGTGACGCCAGTCCCAAACCAGGAAGCCTTCCATGCGCGCCCGCTTCACCAGGAGCTGACGGTTCCAGCGGATGCCGATGTCGGGCGTCTCCAGCCGATCGTAGATCGAGATCGAGCCGACGATGATGATGCGCGCGTGCAAGGCGAGATTCGCCATGACGGCATCGTGCAGAACGCCGCCGACATTGTCGTAGAAGACGTCGATCCCATCCGGCGCCAGCTCCGCCAGCTCGGCGCCGAGCGTGTCGCGGTCCTTGCCCTTGTAGTCGACGGCGGCGTCGAAGCCGAGCTCGTCCCTGATGTAGGCAAGCTTGTCGGCGGCACCGGCGGTCCCGATGACGCGGCAGCCCCTGATCTTGGCGATCTGACCCGCGAGCTGGCCCACCGCGCCAGCCGCCGCCGAGATCAGCACGGTCTCGCCGGGCTTCGGCTGGCCGATGCCGAGGAGCGCGCAATAGGCGGTCATCCCGGGCATGCCGAGCACGCCGAGGAAATACGACAGCGGCATGTCCTCGGGAACAATGCGCTGCGCCTCCTTCGCCGGCAGGACCGTGTATTCCTGCCAACCGGAATGGGCGAGCACGATGTCGCCGGGCTCGAGGCCGGGCACACGCGACGTCACCACCTCGGAGACCGTCTCGCCGGTCATGACCGCACCGATCTCTACCGGCTTGGCATAGGAGCGGGCGGCGCTCATTCGGCCGCGCATATAGGGATCAAGAGAAAGCCAGAGCGTGCGCAGCAGCACCTCGCCCTCCCCCGGCTCCGGCACCGGCGCCACCTCGATCCGGAAGTCGCTCTCCCGCACTGATCGGTTCGCCGGCCGCTCGGCCAGGAGAACGCGCGTATTGCCCTGATTTCCGGCCATGACAATCTCCCGCAATGAAGCCCGCGCCCGCCTTGATCATATCGCCCCGCGCCGCCGCTCCCAAGCCGTGCGGATTCCGCTAGGATCAGAGGGAGTTTGAGCCGGACGTGGAGATCTCCGATGCGAGGCACCTTCATCGCCGTCGCGATCGCGGCGACATTCAGCGCCGACCCGGCCGCCGCCCGGATCTTTCAGCCGGCGATCGTCTACGACGTCGGCGTCGCCGGCGATCCCGCCGTCAACGAGGACGCCCGCCGCGGCGTCGACCTTTTCCGGCGCGAGTTCGGCATCGCGGCGCTGGAGTTCGGCGTCGGAAACGAGACCCAGCGGGCTCAGGTCTTCGAGAGCGTGGCGCGCGGCAGCGCCGATATCATCGTCGGCCTCGGTGCGGCGCAGCGCGCGTCACTCGAGGCTGCCGCCCGCGCGCACCCCGAGAAGAAATTCACCCTCATCGACGCGCCGAGCGATCTTCCCAACGTGCAGTCGCTGGGATTCCGCGAGCAGGAAGGCGGTTTTCTGGTCGGCATGCTGGCCGCACTGGCCTCGATCAACCGCAAAATCGGCTTGGTCGGCGGCCCGAACACCGACCTGGTTCGCCGCGTCGCAGCCGGCTACGCGGCGGGCGCGCGCTATGTCGAGCCGACGGTGACGGTGATCATGGAGACGGCCGGGAACACCCCCGCTGCCCGGCAGGACCCGGCCCGCGGCGCCGCGATTGCGCGCGGCCAGTTCAATCGCGGCGTCGACGTGGTGTTCGCGGTGGCCAGCGCCACCGGACTCGGCGTGCTGCGGGCGGCGGCCAATAACCGGAAGCTCGCGATCGGGATCGGTTCCGACCAGGACTATCTTTATCCCGGCACCATGCTGACCTCGATGCTGAAGCGGACTGACATCGCGGTCTATGACGCCTTCCGCTCCGCCCTCACCGGCACGTGGAAACCCGGCCCGCGCAGTCTTGGTCTCGCCGAACACGCCGTCGACTATGCGCTCGACGACTACAACGACGCCCTGCTGACGAAGCCGATGCGGACCCTGGTGGAGGACGCGCGCGCCGACATCATTGCCGGCAAGCTCAAGGTGCCCGATCGCATCTCGCCCTGAGCGGATCCGCAAACGAAAACGGCCGGAGGAAACCCTCCGGCCGTCGTCCGTTCGGTCAAACAGTGTGCCGATTACGGCAGCACGATCTCCACACGCCGGTTCTGCGGCTCGCGCACGCCGTCAGGCGTCGGCACGCGCGGGTTCTCTTTGCCGTGCCATGCCTCGGCGATCGCGCTGTCGGGCACGCCGTCCTTGACCAGCGCCGCGCGCACGGTGTCGGCACGACGCTTGGAGAGGCCCAGGTTGTACTGCTGGGTTCCCGCGAGGTCGGTGTAGCCGGTGACCATGATCCGCACGACACCGCTCGACTTGAACGCGCCCGCGGCCTGCTGAACCACCTGGGCGCCCTCAGGCGTCAAGGTTGCCTTGTCGAAGTCGAAGAACACCAGGAACAGCTGCTGCTGCTTGGCCGGAGCCGGGGCCGGAGCGGCCGCCGGAGCCGCGGCCGGAGCGACAGGCGCCGGCGGAGGCGGCGGGGGCGGCCCGAAGTGATAGGCAAAGCCGATCATCACGTTGTGGGTGTGATAGCCGGTGGAAATCGCCGGCTGACCGGCGACGGTCTTCGCGGGGAAGGAATCGCCGATGGTGCCGAAGTAACGGTAGTCGGCATTGACCGACCAAGCCGGCGTGATCTGCCACTTGGCACCCACGATGCCCTGATAGGCCGGAGAGACTTCCGTGTCGTCGAACAGCTGGGTGTTGCCCATGTGGACATTATCCAGCGTCACCGCAGCAAGACCGAGGCCGGCGCCGACATAGGGCGTGATCGGGCTGTTCTTGAGGAAGTCATAATAAAGATTACCCATCAGCGCGGCGCTGCTAGCAGTGCCCCCCACTCCCGCCGAAATCGACGGCGGTCCGGTGAGGCTGCCGGTGAACTTGTTCAAATCGTTGTGGCGATAAACGCCCTCGAGCTCGGCGCGAATACCGGGAGAGAACTCATAACCGCCGACGATGCCGGCAGCGAAACCTTCGTCGGGCTGCAGCGTCCCCTTGTTGGGCACGGCGGCGGCGCCGTTCGTGAAGTCCATGTCCTCGAGGTGCGTCCAGCCACCCTCGCCACCGACATACCAGCCCTCGGTCTGACCCTGGGCGAATGCCGTTGCCGAAATCAAGCTAAGTGCGGCGGCCCCCACCAGCGACGCGGATAGCGCTCTCATTGACTTATCCCTCCGACGAATTCCAACGGCGATGCCTTGCCGACAACAATCGGCCAAAGTCTTGTTTACCACCTACGCGTTACCGTGCAAGGCGCATTCCGGCTGCCGATCAGGAAAGCAAACGGAATTCCGCTGGTTGTGGCATCAATGTAACAGCCCGAAATGATTGATTTGACTGGTACTCTGACCTTTTTAAGCCATGGCCGAGTGCTGCACCACTTCAATCGAGCCGTCGTAAATCATCCGAAGTGCAACGAAAGTAATCAGGGCGAGGCCGAGCCAGGAAATCCAAGGAAAACGCGCCAGAACCCGAGCAACGAAATGGGACGCAACCCCCATCAACGCAACAGAAAGTAGCAATCCAACGGCCAAAATCAATAAATTCTCGCGCGCCGTACCGGCAACCGCCAGGACGTTGTCGAGCGACATGGAAATATCGGCGAGCACGATTTGCAGGCAGGCCTGAGGAAGCGTTTTGGGGATCGCCACGCGCTCGGTTTCCCCCTGCCGCCCGGCGCTGGAAGCTCGGATCTCCCGGAAGAGCTTCCAGGCCACCCACAGCAGCAGGATGCCGCCGGCGAGGGTAAGCCCGATGATCGCCAGGACCTGAAGCGCCAGGGCGGCGAACCCGATGCGCAGGACGGTGGCGGCGCCGATCCCCCAAAGGATGGCCTGGCGGCGCTGCTCGGGAGGGAGCCCGGCAGCAGCCAGGCCGACGATGATGGCATTGTCGCCTGCGAGCATGAGGTCGATGAGCATGACCTGGGCAAGCAGCCAGAACTCATGGATCCCTAACGCCAGCGACACACGCCCGACCCTTCCTTAACCCGGCGCCAATGACTCCGGCGCACCCTGAACGGCGAGGCACCTCCTTTCAAGGAGACTCTCTGCGCGCGACGGGCGAGCGCGCGATCGGATCTATGATTTCTCCCACCGGTTACCCCTGCCGCCCAGGCCACGACCCAGATGTCGACGTCGTCAACCATCCGCTTCGCCCTGTTCTCCGCCGCGAGCAACCTCGTCATCGGCGTGCAGCAGGCCTTCTGGCCACTCTGGCTGACGGCGCGCGGCCTCACCGCACTGGAGATCGGCATGCTGGCGGCCGCCGCGCTCTGGGCGCGCGTCGCCGTGAATCCTCTCATCGGCGTGCTGGCGGATCGCGGCGGCAGTCGCCGGGTCATGCTGGCGCTCGCCGTCGGCGGGCTCGTGGGATACTTCTGCTTCATTCCCGCTTATGGATTCTGGCCCCTGCTGCTGATCAGCACCGCCTCGGGCGCGTGCCTCGCCGGGCTGCTGCCGCTGGTGGACAGCGCTGTGCTCCAGACCGGGGTTGATTACGGGCGCGTGCGGATCTGGGGCTCGCTCACGTTCCTGGCGATCACCTTGCTGATCGGCCGCCTGCTGGTGGACGCGCCGCCAAACGCGCTGCTCGCCGTGCTGATCGTGGCCGGCATGGCGCTTTTCGCCAGCACCTGGACGCTGCCGGCGGTGCCGGCCATGGCGACGAGCCATGTCGCGGGCAGCTGGCGCGCCCTGCTGCTGCCGCGTCACGGGCTGTTCCTGGTGTCGGCGGCACTGATCCAGGCAAGTCACAGCGTCTACTACAGCTTCAGCACGCTCTATTGGCAGAGTCTCGGCTACGACACCGATACCATCGGATGGCTCTGGGCCGAGGGCGTCGTCGCTGAGATCGCGCTGTTCTATTGCGGCCGTGCTTTGCTGAGCCGCCTGTTGCCGGCGCATTTGATGGCTCTCGGCGGCATCGCCGGCGTGCTGCGCTGGACAGTGCTCGGCACCGCGGTGTCGCTGCCGGCGCTTTTCGCGGTGAACTTCATGCATTGCTTCACCTGGGCGGCGGCGCATCTGGGCGCCATGTACTACCTACGCCACCATGTGCCGTCGGCCCACGCCGGCACCGCGCTCTCGATCTATTCCGCCACTCAGGGCGTCGGGTTCGGACTGGTGTCGCTGTTCTCCGGCGCGCTCTACGAGGCGGTCGGCGGCAGTGCCTTCCTGGTGATGGCGTTGATGGCCGCGGCGGGCGCGCTCGGTGCCTTGATGCTGGCGCGCGACGAGCCGCGAGCGATCGGCGATCCGGCAGCGCCCGTCGCGCGGCGATAATTTGTTAAGCCTTTCCGCCGACACTCGGAGCGTCCTTTTCGGGGGCTCTTCCATGCGTGTGAGCAAGTCTCGCAAAATCCGCCGCACGGCGCCGCAGGCGCCGGTCATCGTCCGCCGCGGCCATGGCCGCCTGCGCGTGCGCCGTCCGCAAGCCGAGCCGGTCTTCGACTTGATCGCGATCGCCGCGCGCGACAGCGCCGATCCCGGGATGCCGGATCCGGCCTGGCCCAGCGGCGACGTGGCGTTCCTGACCGCAGTCCTGCGCGCACAGCGCGTGCCCGAGCTTCTGGTGCAGCGCATCGCCGCCGCGATACCCGCGACCGCTGCCGCCAACACGACGCTCGCCGACCGGCTGTCGGAGGCGCTGGCGATCGCCGTCGACTTCGCGCGGCTGGAGGACGTCACCAAGGCGCGCCGGCTCCTCCTCGCCGGTCCTTCCGGCGGCGGCAAGACCACGCTTGCCGCCAAGCTGGTGGCGACCCATGGCGGCAACGCGCGCTTCATCAGCACCGACGTCGGCCGCGTCGGCGGCGTGGGCCAGCTCCGCGAATATGCAACCGCTCTCGGCGTCCCTCTCGACGAGGCGTCGAGCCCGGAGGCATTGCAATCGCTGGTCGAGACCCATTCGGAGGAGATGCTCGTCATCGATACCGGCGGCACCGATCCCAGCGACGATTATGCCTGGGAGTCATTGCGGCCCTGGGTGATGGCCGCGGACGCCACGCCACTCCTGGTGCTGCCCGCCAATGTCCTGGTCGAGGACGCGCTTGCTGCCGGCCGCGCCGCCGGGGCGCTCGGCGGTCGGCATGTTGCCGTGACGCGCCTCGACATCGTGCGTCGCGTGGGTGCGGTGCTCGGCGCCGCGATGGCGGGCCTCGCGCTTGCCGGCGCCAGCGTCACGCCGCATTTCGCCTATGGCCTGCGCGCGCTCACGCCGGAGGTTCTGGCGCAGCGCCTGCTGTCGGGCGCCCTCGAGGAACAACGCTGGCGCGCGCCGGCCGCCTGACCGCCGGCCGACGCGATCAACGCCAGCGGAGCGCCCAGCGCTCAAGCGCCGAGAGCGCGGCGCCGATCAGCAGCCCCAGCACCGCCAGCACCACCACGCCGGCCATCAGCTGATCCGTCTGCATGAGATTGCCGGCGGTGAGCACGAATTCGCCGATGCCTTCCTGGGCGCCGATCATCTCCGCCGCCACCACCAGCAGGAGCGCGGTCGCCGCCGAGATGCGGAAGCCCGCAAGAATACTGGGGAGCGCTCCCGGCAGCACGACCTTCGTCACGATGGCAGGGAATGGCAGGCCGAAGCTTTGCGCCATGCGGATCAGGCTCACCGGCACGCCGTCGATGCCGCTGTAGGTCGCGATCGCTGTCGGGAAGAACACGCCCAAGGCAATGATCGCCCATTTCGAGGGCTCGCCGATGCCGAGCCAGAGAATGAAGAGCGGCAGCAGCGCGATCTTCGGAACCGGGAACAGCGCCGATATCACCGGCACGCCCACCGCACGGGAGAGCGGGAACAGGCCCATGGCGAGGCCGGCCGCGATTCCGGCGGCGGTGCCGAGCGCCCAGCCGCCGCCGATGCGGCTCAGCGAGGCCGCGAGATGGCGCCACAACTCGCCGGTCGCGATGAGATGCCGGAGCGCCAGCGCGATGCTCCAGGGGCTTGGCAGGAAGACGGGATCGAGGAATCGGAGCGAGACCGCCCCCTGCCATGCCGCCAGCGCCACGGCAAAGGCGATCCAGGACGCCCAGCGCCGCGGCCGCAAGGCGAAGCCGCCGCCGCGGAAAGCGATGGCGCGCGGCGCCTCCCGGGACGTGCCGAGGCCACTAGGCATCCACGACCTCGCGGTCGGCGACCTGGGCTTCCGCCTTGATGGAGTTCCAGAGCTCTTCGTGAAGCGCCGCCAGCTCCGCCTGCGCGGCGGGACGGGCACGCTCGCGCTGGGCGATCGGTACCGGCACGACCGTCTTGACGCGGCCCGGTCGTCGCGAGAGCACGACGATGCGATCGGCGAGGCGCAGCGCTTCGGCAAGATTGTGGGTGACGTAGAGCGCCGCCACTCGCTCGCCGAGCCAGAGCGCCAGGAACTCCTCCATCAGAAGCTCGCGGGTCTGGGCGTCGAGGGCCGAGAGCGGCTCGTCCATCAGCAGCACCGCCGGTCGCACCACCAATGCCCGGGCGATGCCGACGCGTTGGCGCATGCCGCCGGAGAGCTGCTTCGGATAGGCGTCGCGGAAATCCGCGAGGCCGATGCGCGCGAGCGCCGCCGCCACCCGGTCTCGCCGCTCGCCGGCGGCAAGCGGATGATGCTCGAGCGCCAGCGCCACGTTGCCCGCCACCGTCCGCCACGGCAGCAGCGCGAAATCCTGGAACACGAAGGTGAAGGGATTGAGGCTGTCGGCCGGCACCTCGCCCGCGATCGAGACGACGCCGCGGGCCGGCTTCAGGAGCCCGCCGACGATCGACAGCAGGGTCGATTTGCCGCAGCCAGACGGCCCGATCAGCGCCACGATCTCGCCGGCTGCCACCCTGAGGTCGATGCCGTCCAGCACCGGGAGTTCGCCATAAGCGTGCCCGACACCGTCGACGATCAGGTCCATGCCGTCGCCCTCACTTGGGCACGTCGTAATGTCCCTCGACGAAGGAGAGGTCGACGATGGTCTTCGGGTCGACGTCCTGATCGACCAGGCCCTGCGTTTGATACCAGGCGATCTGATGGTAGACGTCGCCCACCAGCAGCCGCGCATCAGGATCGACATAGGGGATGCCGAGGCGGATCTGATCCGGCACCAGGCCGGTGTACTTGCTGACGATGGCGAGGAGCGCGGGCGCCGTCGACCCCTCGACGGGCTTGCCGTCCGGCCCCTTCTTCAGGAAGGCGTCGTAGAAGTCACGGGCTCCCTTCTGATAGGCGCGCACCGCCGCGGCGATCGCATCATGACGCTCGCTGATCGCGCGCTGGGTGGTGAAGATGGCGCCGAGCTGCCACGGCGTCTCGTCGCCGACCCAGCCCAAGAGCTTGACGTCTCCGGCGGCCACAGCGGCGCCGCCGCGGTGGCGGGCAACGATGCGGCATCGACCTGCCCGCCCTTGAGGGCGCTCGCCATGTTGGCGAGCGACTGCAGCGGCACCAGCTTGAGGCTGGTCAGCGGGAAGTGCAGCTTGTCGGCGATCAAACCGACATTGTAGTGGAAGGTCGAGCCCACCTGGGTGATGGCGATCGAATGGCCCGGCAGGTCGGCGAGGCTCTGCAGCCCTGCCTCATAGGCCTGCTTGGAGACCACCCAGGCATCGAGGTGGTAGCCCGGCTCCTCCCGGCTCTGCGCCGCCACGATGCGGAGCGCGCCCTTGCCGGCGAGATTGAAGAAGCCGGCGGTCAGGCCGGTGACGCCGATGTCGATGTCGCCGGAAACGGCCGCCACCGCCACCGGCTGCGCCGCGTCGAAGAACTTGAGCTCGACATCGAGGCCCTCGGCGGCGAAGTAGCCTTTGTCCTGGGCCACGAAGACCGCGCCCGACGACGTCAGGCGGAGCACGCCGATGCGCAGCTTCTCGGCGGCGCCGGCACTGGTGGACGGCAGCGCCAAGACGACCGCCAGGACAGCGGCGATCCAACCTCGCGTCATCATCTCCTCCCTGGCTGTGGGCAGCGACGCTCCCCCGCGTGGGAGGCCCGCATGCAAAGCGCCAAGAGAATGCGAAGATGGCGACGCCTTGGCAAGACAAGGCTTTGCCGGCGGGTACTACGCCGGCGCGATGGCTACTCCTGGCAGGCGACGTAGGCGGCGCGGTTGGCAGCGGCCTGGGTCGCGATGTAGCGGCGGAAATCGGCGGAGCCGGCGATGCTGTTCGCCAGCGCGATCATGCCGCTGGTGGTCTGGCAGGTTTCGGCGACGTTGTGCACGCCCGACGCCAGCGACGCCTGATTGGCGAGCCGTGTCATGTAGTTTTCGAAGGTGATATCGGCGCGCCGCTCGCCGGCACGGCGGAAGTGGTCGATCATCTGGCGCTGATAGCCCATGATGGCGTCGCGATTGCGCTGGGTGAATTCGCCGTAGGTGGTGTCGCGGCAGATATCGCTGACCACCATGAGCTTGGCCTGGAAGTGAACCGCCTGCTCCGCCTCGATGTCCGCGCCGGAATAGCAGCCGGGACGGACCGCCGCCGCCTGAGCGGCCATCGCCACGAGACTCAGGATCGCACCGAGCGCCAATGATCGCCGCATGTTTCCCACCTGGATATCGCCGCCTTCATCCCCACCGAGAAGAATGCTTTCCCTATTCGAAGAGTCAATCCGGAACAACTCAAAATATCGTACCAGTTTTATTCGTATGCCGGTTGATTGCGAGACACCGGGATCGGTGACCGAATCGAGCGCCTTCACCGATCGGTAAGGATGGGGGATCACGATAGGCGCCGCCGCAGGCTCTCGGCCTGTCGGTCCTCCATCGGCGCGAGACCGCTCCCGCGATGCTGAACAAGACCTTGCGTGCTGCGCTGATTTGGATCCTGCTGGCGGGCGCCGCCGGATTCGCCTTCATGCCCGGGGGCCCCTTCGCTTCTCTCCTGCGAAAGCCGGCGCCGGCATCCACCGCCGCCGCGGCCGGGCGGCCGGGCGCGCGTGTCGCCGCAAACGAGATCGGCCTGCGCCGCGCCCGCGACGGGCATTTCTACGTCGACGCCGACGTGAACGGCGCCCGCATCCACTTTCTCGTCGACACCGGCGCCACCCTGGTGGTGCTGTCGCCGGACGACGCCCAGGCCGCCGGTCTCAGACCGGTCGGACAGGACTTCAGCGGCCGCGCCAGCACCGCCAACGGCGTTACGCGGGTGGCCCCCGTCACGCTGCGCGAGATCGGCGTGCAGCAGCTTGCGTTCTATGACGTGCCGGCGGCCGTGATCGAGCAGCCGATGCCAGTCTCGCTCCTCGGCATGAGCTTCCTCAGCCGGCTGCAAGGCTATGAGACGCGAGACGACGAGCTGATCCTGCGCTGGTAGCGCGACGGCTCCAGCTCAACGGTCCTTGCGGTGGCGCAGATACATCGCCACCGAGATGCCGATGACGACGGCGCTGAAAATGCCGAGCATCGTCAGCTGGACGCCGCGGGCGAGATCGCCGAGCGCGTGCTTGTAGGCGTGGCCGAAGAGAAAGCCTATGCCGACGAAGACACAGGCCCAGAGCCCGGCAGCGATGAAATTCAGGAAACAGAATCGCTGCCAGCTGATGCCGCTGATGCCAAGGGCGAAGGAGGAGACGTTGCGCACGCCATAGATAAAGCGAAATGTCAGGATGAAACCGGCATCGAAACGGCGCAGCCACATCAAGGCCTTGTCGACCCGGCTACGCCAGGCGGGGCGCCGCTCGAGCAGCCGCAGACCGAAATGCCGGCCGATCCAGAAATAGCACTGATCGCCGCAGAAGCTCCCAAGCCAGGCGGCAACCAGCAGCAAGGGCGGATTGAGGAATCCCTGCGCCGCCGCGAAGCCGGCAAAGAGCACGAAGGTCTCGCCCTCGAAGAAGGTCCACACGAAAGTGATCGCATAGGACCAGAGCCCGTGCTCCCGGATCAGCTCCTGGACGTCCATTTACCCCTGTTTCCGTCCCGTCGGGGAAGTTACCCCTCGTTGCAACCCCGCGGAGGGGCGAAGGACGCCGATCCTATGCTTTCGGAGTAGGCACGGTCGAGGGGACAGTTGCGTGAGCGCGCGGCCTCGGCGAAGAATGTCGCCCGCTCCGGCAAGGCGTGAAACAGCCGGGCCATGTCCGACACCCAAAGGGGGATCAAGTGGAGGCGCATGAGGCCCACGAGGTCGGCGACAAGATCGCCGAGGGACGCCATGGCGCGCACCCGTCGGAGACGCTGCGGCGCGAGGCCGCGACGATCGTCGGTGTGATCGCCATGCTGCTGGCGATCGCCAGCTTGCTGGGCGAAGCCGCCACCAAAGAGACCATTAATTTCAACGTGCTGGCTTCGGACACCTATGCCTTCTACCAGGCGAAGAACGAGCGTCAGAGCGCGCTCCGCCTCGCCGCCGACCAGCTCGAGGCGCTGGAAGCGAGCCATCCGGACTGGGGCGCGGCGGGCCACGCCGGCGTCGACAAGCTCATCGGCGACTATCGCGCCACGGTGGAGCGCTACGAGAGCGACCCGAAAGCCGGCGACGGCAAGAAAGAGCTGCTGGCGAAAGCGCGCGGATACGAGCAGAAGCGCGATCACGCGCAGCATCAGGACATCAACTACGATTACGCCCGCGCGCTGTTTCAGATCGCGATCGTGCTGGGGTCGGTGAGCATCGTCAGCTTGTCGCGGCCGCTGCTGTGGCTGGGTTGCGCGCTGGCGGTGCTGGCGACCCTGCTGACGGTGAACGGTCTCTTCCTGCTGATGCCGCTCCCGTTCGAATAGGCTTGGGCGCGATCAGCCGTAGTGCTTCAGCAATCCCTTCAGGTCGTGCACGACGGTCCGCAAGTCCCAGAACAGCGATGCGACCTGAACCGTGAACATGAACACGACGGCGTAGAACGACGAGGGATGGCGTTTCTCCCAACGGAGCGGAAACTCGACCAGCCCTTCCGGCAGCGGAACGGTCAAGCGCCGCCCAGACAAAGAAGGCTCCGATGGCGCAGCCCGCGACGATGTCGCTGGGATAGTGGTGGCCGGCATAGATGCGCGGCAAGAACACCATGATCACGGTATAGATGTAGGCGACAATTCCCATCGGCCGCGATCTGAGCCAGATGATCGTCGAGACCGCGAAGAACATGGCGCCGTGATCGCTGGGGAAGGAATTGTCGGCGACCGGCGTGTCGTAGCTTCCGGTGGGCAGGATGAATCCCAGCGACGGCTCGTTGAGCGGGCGCGGCCGGTTGGGCAGGAAATGATCGAGCGTCAGCGTGACCGCGATCGCGACCATGGTGCCCGCGAGGCCGCGCAGTATGCGAATACGGTCGCGGTCGATATCGTCGGACGGCAGAAACCACAGCCAGTACATCGCCGCCATGAAGAGCGCGCCCTTCAGGAGGAACATCTCCTCGACCAGCGCGACGGCCCGATCAAGGACGATGCTCTTGTTGGCGAACTGATTGAAGAATTGCACGATCGCGAAATCGAGATGGACGATGGGGTCCAGCACAGGTGCGAGCAAGTTCAGAAGTGCATGCATGATCAGCTCAAGGGATTGAGGAGAGAAAAATCGCGGTGTTGGCTGCCGGTCTTGCTAGCCTGTAGGCGAGCGGATAGCACGAGCGGGCATGCACAACGCCGCTTCGACAACAGCCGGTCAACGGCGCCGGCGAGCGATACGGCGCGGGTCCGGCGAATCGATTTCGCTGCCCCATCCAAAAGACGCGACGCTGATGCACTTCCCCCGTCCCCACCGCTTATCGAGTCCCGCGAGACTCGATTGTTACAGGAAAAAGACTAGCAAGGGCCCCATGCTGGCGCCACAAAGAATACCGTGCCATGTGTTAACCAAACGTCCATGCGCTCTCAAAAGTGCCCGCGTTGCGGATACCGTTCGCTTGACGCGCCCGAGCGCGCGCTCCTAGGCTCGCCGCGGGTTTCGAGCATCTTGCTTCCGCCTTATCGATAGGCCGCGAGTAGCGGCCGGCATCCCCATAGCAGCGCCCTCCATTTCATCCGCGAGGAACAGTCCATGACCGCAGCCGCCCCGCTTCTCCTCACTGGCGCCGCCGGCGCGCTCGGACAATATCTCCGCCCGCACCTCGCCAAGCGCCCCGGCGGCTTGCGCAGCTCCGACATCCGCGATCCCGGCAAGCCCCATCCCGGCGAGGAGATCATGGTGGGCGATGTCGGCGACGCCGCCTTTGTCGAGCGCATGGTGGCGGGCACCTCGGCGATCGTGCATCTCGGCGCGATCTCCACCGAGGACGACGTCGAGAAGATCTTCCACGCCAACTTCCATGGCACCTTCTACGTGTTCGACGCCGCGCGTCGCCACGGCGTCAAGCGGATGGTGTTCGCCAGTTCCAACCACGCCATCGGCTTTCACCCCATCACCAAGCGGCTGAACTCCAACTCCGTGCAGAGGCCGGATACGATGTATGGCGTCAGCAAGGCGTTCGGCGAGAACCTCGGCAGCTTCTTCGCCGACAAGTTCGGCATGGAAGTAGCTTGCCTGCGCATCGGCTCCGCGACGCCGGTGCCGAAGGATCCCCGGATGCTCTCGACCTGGCTCAGCTATCCCGACACGCTGCGCCTGGTGGAAGCGTGCCTCGCCGCGCCCAAGCTGCATTTCTCGATCGTCTACGGCGCGTCCAACAACACCCGCGGCTGGTGGGACAATTCCAAGTCGGGCATCGACTTCCGCCCGGAGGACAATGCCGAGGCCTATGTCGCGAAGCTCATTCCGGACGGCGACAAGCGCGATCCCAACGATCCCGCGGTGAAGTTCCAGGGCGGCATCTACACCAAGCTCGCCCTCGGCGAGAAGCCGAAGACCTGAACGTTGATCGCGATCAGCGATGGCTCGGGTCAGTTTTCCTTGAACGCATAGCCCAGGGATACCAGGGCGCTGCGGAGGTAGAATGGAAAGCCCGGCAGGTCGGCAAGGTATTCGGCCGGACGGGTGCTGATGAGGTTGCGCGCCTGGGCCACCGCCAGCTGCCAGGCCGGCCATTCGAAATCGCCGCGCCCGATCCAGGCGAGCGCCACCAGTTCGACGAGATCATCGCCATCGAGCCCGTCGAGGAGAGCGAGCAGTCGCTCTCGAGCGGGCGCGCTCCGCAGCACGCTGCCCTCCACCCCCATTTCCGCCTCGCGCTCATGGGCGGCGGCGATGATGAGAGCGAGATGCTGACGCGAGACGGTAAACACAGGAGATTTACGTGGGGTCTGGAGCAGGAGACTCTAATATCGAAGCCGCGAGCATTCGGCGCGATAAGGGGTTCTACCTACTGCGAGCTGCCACCGTGGCTCACTACCCTTCGCGCCGACGCAGTCCGGCGGCGATAAGATCTTAACCATCCCGCCCGCCCGTCTCCGCCAACCGCGCTCGCTCCCGGCGCTGCACGACGCCGAGATCGCGGGAAGGCTCGACGAGATCGATCCGCTCAATCGCAGAGCGCTCGGCCGACTTTTTTTCATGGGAATCGCGGTCGACGAAAAGTAGACCGCGCGCATCCTGCGCGGTGTGCAGCACCGCCACTTCAACATCCTCGCGCATCGGCTGCGCCGGGTGACATCCCTTCCATGCGCAAACAGGGGTTGGTGGGCGTATAGGCCGATGATATGGAGCGCCAGGTCATCAAGGGCGGCTCCGGTCCGCCGGTGTGGAGGACGCACAATGGGACTGGTACAGCGGGCCGCAGCGAGCCGGCTGCACTACGGCTGGGTAGTTGCCGCGGTGACCTTCCTCGCCCTGCTGGCCGCCGCCGGCGTTCGCTCGGCTCCCAGCGTCTTCATCGTGCCGATCGAGCACGAATTCGGCTGGACGCGTGCGACCCTCTCCTTCGCCGTCGCCATCAACCTGCTGCTTTACGGGCTGATCGGCCCCTTCGCGGCGGCGTTCATGGATCGCATCGGGCTGCGCGCCACCACTCTCGCGGCGCTCGCCACCATGGCGGTCGGGACCGGCGCCTCGCTGATGATGACCTCGGCCTGGCAGCTCATTCTGCTCTGGGGCGTCGTCATCGGTGCCGGCAGCGGCCTCGCGTCCCTGGTGCTGGGCGCGGTGGTGGCGAACCGCTGGTTCGTCCAGCGCCGCGGCCTGGTGATGGGCGCGCTCACCGCCAGCATGGCGGCGGGCCAGCTCATCTTCCTCCCCGTCCTCGCGGCGATGGTGGAAGCGAAGAGCTGGCGCTGGGCGGCGGCGGCGCTGGTGGCGGTGCTGCTGCTGATGCTGCCGCTGATCGCTCTCCTCATGCGCGACCATCCGCGTGATGTCGGCCTCGGCCCCGTTCGGCGCGGCGCCCGACGCCAGGGAGCCTGACGTAACGAAGCCGCAGAATCCCTTCGCGGTCGCGCTCTCCGCGCTCTGGATGGGATGCGGCTCGCGGGATTTCTGGCTGCTCTCCTTCAGCTTCTTCATTTGCGGCGCGAGCACCAACGGTCTCGTGGGCACCCACCTCATTCCGCTCTGCGTCGAGAACGGCATCGCCGAGGTGACCGCGGCGGGTCTTCTCGCCAGCATGGGGCTCTTCAACTTCATCGGCACGACCGCATCGGGCTGGCTCAGCGACCGCTTCGACAGCCGCTATCTCCTGTTCTGGTATTACGCGTTGCGCGGCCTCTCGCTGCTGTTCCTGCCCTACGCTTTCGACTTCTCGTTCATGGGCCTGACGGTATTCGCGGTGTTCTACGGTCTCGACTGGGTCGCCACCGTGCCGCCGACCGTGCGGCTGGCGGCGAACGCGTTCGGCGCCACCCGCGCCGGCATGATGTTCGGGTGGATCACCGCCTTCCATCAGCTGGGCTCTGCGGCGGCAGCGGCCGGGGCCGGACTGGTGCGCACATATGTCGGCACTTATTCCAGCGCCTTCATGCTGTCCGGCCTTATCTGCTTCATCGCAGCCGCCGTGGTGCTCCGCATCGGCCGGCGCGCCGAGCCGGGCCGGCCGATCGTCGTCGCGCCCGCCGGTGCCTAGCCGTCACACTTCCGCAAGATGGAAATTGTGCCGGGCCCCCGCCTCCGCTAAGAATCGTTGGTGACACCAACAATCCGGCCGTCACCGACGGTCCGGGCAACGAGCGAGGCCGCCTAGAACGGCCCCGGGGGAGGATGGGATGATCAGGCGCATCATGGGTCTCTGTCTCATGGGTCTGCTGGCCGCAACTGGCACGGCGGCGGCTCAGGACAAGACGATCGAGCTCAAGCTTTCCTTCTGGGTCCCGCCGGCGCATCCGCTGGTGCCGACGTTCCAGGCCTGGGCGACCGACATCGAGAAGGCGTCGGGCGGCAGCATCAAGTCGACGATCTTTCCGTCGGAGCAGCTCGGCAAGGCCTTCGACCACTACGACATGGCGCGGGACGGCATCGCCGATTTCGCCTACGTCAATCCCGGCTATCAGCCCGGCCGCTTCCCGATCATCGCCGCCGGCGAGCTGCCGTTCCTGATGTCGAACGCCAAGGGCGGCTCGATCGCGTTCGATGCCTGGTATCGCAAATACGCGGCCGCCGAGATGAAGGACGTGCACTACTGCGTGGGATTCGTGCACGACCCCGGCACTTTCCACGGTCATAAGAAGATCGTGGTGCCGGCGGATCTCCAAGGGCTCAAGATCAGGCCCGCCGACGCCACCATTGCCAGCTTCATGACCCAGCTGGGTGCCACCAACATCCAGGCCTCGGCGCCGGAAGTGCGCGACGTGCTGGCGCGACACGTTGCCGATGCCGTCACGTTTCCCTGGGGATCGGTGATCCTGTTCGGCATCGACAAGGTCGTGAACTACCACATGGACGCCGCGCTCTATGTGACCACCTTCGTCTGGGTTATGAACAAGGGGAAGTATGAGGCGATGTCGCCCGCCCAGAAGAAGGTGATCGACGACCACTGCACCAACGAGTGGGCGGGAAAGCTCGCGGCACCCTGGGCCGATTTCGAGGCGGCCGGCCGTCCCAAGATCAAGGCCGAGGCAGGCCACGAGGTCTATGCGCTGACGCCTGATCAGCTCGCGCTCTGGCGCAAGGCCGCCGAGCCGCTGGAGGCGAAATGGGCTGCCGGGGTGCGCGCCGTCGGCATCGATCCGACCCAGGCGATGGCCGAGCTGAGGGCGGAGCTCAAGAAGCACGAGGCGCTTTACTAGGGCGCTCTTCTCGTGAGCGAGCCCGGCGCCGCTGCGAGGCCGGTCCGGCGCAGCGCCATGGATCGCTTCATCGACGGCATCGAGCTGCTGGCGGCGATCTTCGTCGGCATCGTTGCCGCCGACATCTTCTTGTCGGTGGCCCTGCGCTACCTCTTCAGCGTCTCGATCCCCGACAGCTACGATTTCGGCCGGCAGCTGCTGGGCATCCTGATCTTCTGGGGCATCGCGGCCACGAGCTACCGCGGGACCCATATCACGGTCGATCTCGTCTGGGCGGCGGCAGGCCCGCGCCTGAAGCGCGCGATCGACGTCTTCGCGACGCTGGTACTGCTGTTCGTGGTTGGCGTACAGACGACGATGCTCTTCGACAAGGTGCGCACCACCCGCGCCGACAACGTGCTGACCTTCGACCTGCACCTCCCGACCTGGCCCTTCGCCTTCGTCGCCTGGCTCGGCGACGTCTCCGCCGTGCTGTTGATCGCGGTCAGGACATACCGGCTGATCTTCCAGCCGGAAGCGGTGGCGGACGCGCCCGGGCTCAAGACGGTGGAATGAGCGCATCCCGTGAGCACTGACGTCGTCGCGATCACAGGGTTCGTCGTGCTGTTCGCGCTGATGCTGCTCAGGGTTCCCGTCGGCATGGCGATGGGCCTCGTCGGCGTCAGCGGCTTCGCCTATATCGTCGGCGGCATGCCCGCCCTCAAGATGGTGGGGCAGACGTCGATGCGGACGGTGTCCGACTACGCCTTCGGCGTCATCCCGATGTTTCTTCTGATGGGCGCCGTCGTCTCGCGCTCTGGCATGAGCCGCGAGATGTTCCAGGCCGCCAACCGATTTGTGGGTCATCTGCGCGGCGGCCTCGGCATCGCCACCATCGCCGCCTGCGCCGGCTTCGCCGCGATCTCGGGATCGTCGGTGGCGACCGCCGCGACCTTCTCGGCGGTGGCCTATCCGGAGATGCGCGCCCACAGGTACCCGCAATCCTTCTCCACCGGCGTGATCGCCGCCGGCGGCACGTTGGGCGCCATGTTCCCGCCCTCGACGGTGCTGGCGGTCTACGGCCTCATCACCCAGCAGGACATCGGCAAGCTCTTCATCGCCGGCATCCTGCCGGGATTTCTCGCGGTCACCATGTACATGATCACCATCGCCGTCATTGGCGCGGTGCGGCCGGGCTACCTGCCCGCGGGCCCGCGCACCTCCTGGCCCGAGCGCCTGAGGGGACTGCGGGAGATCTGGGCGCCGCTGCTGCTTTTCCTGTTCGTGATCGGCGGCCTCTACGGTGGCCTCTTCACGCCGACCGAGGCCGGCGGCGTCGGCGCCGGCGGCGCCTTCATCATCAGCGTGGCTCGCCGGCGCCTCTCCCGGGCGGACACGCTGGCGGCGCTGCTGCAGGCGACCCGCACCGCCGCCGCGGTCTTCACCATCCTGATCGGCGCCCTCCTCTTCGGCTATTTCCTGGCGGTGACGCAGACGCCGCAAAAGGTGACGGAATTCCTGACCGGCCTCGGTCTCGGCCGCTACGAGGTGCTGGTCCTGATCATGCTGATGTACCTCGTCCTCGGCTGCCTGATGGACGCCATGGCGATGATCATCCTGACGGTGCCGATCATCTTTCCGGTGATCACCGCGCTCGGATTCGACCCCATCTGGTTCGGCGTCATCATCGTGATGACCGTCGAACTCGGCCTCATCCACCCGCCGGTCGGCATGAATGTCTTCGTCATCAAGAGCGTGGTGAAGGACGTGAACTTCTCGACGATCTTCTTCGGCGTCATCCCCTTCGTGATCACCGACATCATCAGGCTCGCCATCCTCATCCTGCTGCCGATTATTGCGACTTTCTTACCGTCGCGAATGTAAGGCCGAAAGGTAGACACGTTGTCCGCGGACACAATTCTCGCATGACGCCATGCGTGAAAACGACTTCATCCACCCGCGAATTCGGAGCCTGGAGGCGCGGCAATACTAGGGTTAAAAGCTTAAAAGGCTGCAGTTTGTGCTAGGCGTCACCTGAGACTTTGCTATCATATTGATTAGGGGTAACAGAGAAAGTATTGCCTGTGACGGACCTAAACAGGTCGCGATCACTGTGCTTAATTGATCTCTTCCTGATCACCAGCATTCTGGTGGTAGATGCGACCGCGCAACTCATGCATGGGCCTCCGGCACATCGCTTCCTCAGGTATTGGCTGCACCACCGCGCCGAACACAACTCCTGGTACCCGATGATTCGGGCCTACGACTGGCTACAGCAACCGCATTCGGGAACCCTGTACCAGACGCTCTTCTTTGCACAGCACATCAAGTTTCAATACCCGCCGACGGCGCTGCTACCGCTGGCGGCCATGCGCGCGCTGAGACATTGGCCGACTGACAATGCCCTCAACGCAATCAATTGGTTTCTCTTTGCCTTAATGGTCCTCAGCGTTGTTACGTTCGCGCTGATCCTGGCACGGAGATCGGCAGTAGTGCCGAGCGAGACCTGGCTGCCGGTAGCGGCAGTTGCAATCGTGATGCTGCTTGCCGCCGCCGCCTTCTATCCGGAACTCTTTTCCTACGTGCTCGGTCAAGCGCAGACATGGATCAATCTGCTATTTGTCTGGGCCTGCCTCTGCTGGATTTATGATCGGCGGTTGCTTGCGGGTATGCTGATCGGCGCCATCTGCCTAGTGAAGCCACAATTCGCCGCGTTCCTGCTCTGGGGGGTGCTTAGACGCCAATGGTCGTTTCTGGTCGGTTGGTGCGCCCTGGTACTGCCCGCGCTCGCGATCTCCATCGCACTATTCGGTGTCGCCAATCACCTTGATTACTTTTCGGAACTACTGTTTCTATCCAGACACGGCGAGGCCTACCACGCCAATCAGTCCGTAAACGGCCTCCTCAATCGCATGCTGTTCAATGGTGACGGCATGAATTGGTCGGGAACGGATTTTCCGCCGTACAATGTCGTGGTCTATCTCGGCACTCTGCTGAGCTCCCTGGCGCTGATCCTTTCGGCGCTGCTAGTGCGTGGTCGGCGGCATGACGAGAGTGGATTGTTCGACTTCATGACGGCGGCGCTGACCTTCACCATCGCGTCGCCGATAGCCTGGGAACATCACTACGGTATTTTGCCGCCGATTCTTATCGGTCTGCTTTTCGCTCTACTGACCGCGCCCCGGACAGTGCGATCGTTCAGCCTCTGGATGACGCTCGGAATAGCTTATGTCCTCTCCGCGAACGACTTCCCAATCACCAATTTGACAGCGACAACCCCGTTCAATTTCCTGCAGTCCTACGTATTGTTTGGTGGTCTCGCGGTCCTGTGGCTCCTCTATCAGGTGGAGACGCCGGTTTGGCTGCATCAGCGAGCGAGCCTGTGGCGACCTGTTGAAACCCCGGCTGCTACACTGGAGCCCAATTCCGCATCCGATACTCCGGCGGCCTTTGGAACATTCGGTGGCAAATTGTGAACGCGGGACCGTTGCTTGTCTGGGCAATCGCGATCACAGCCGTCATTGCATTCTCGATCGGCTACGCGGTGCGTGCGTATGTTTCCTACCGCCGTCGACACAGGTGGGACTAGATCCGAGACGGCTAAGACGCTTGACGTAAACCTGTGGGGCGCCGTCGGTTGCTCGGCCCGAATTATCCACCGAGGCTCACACCAACGAGACGGCCGATGGCGAAGGTCACCAGCGCCGCGCCATAGCCGATCGCGAGCTGGCGGAGTGCCGAGAAGACCGCGCCGCGGGCGGTGAAAAGCGCGGTGACGACGCCGCTGGTGACGAGCGCGAGGCCGGCGAGCGCCACGCTCGCCGCCACAGCGCCGATGCCGGTCAGGAAGAAATACGGCAGCACCGGAAAGATGGCGCCGAGGGAGAAGAGGCCGAAGGAGGTTCCCGCCGCCACATAAGGCGATCCGCCGAGCTCGTCGGGATCGAGGCCGAGTTCCTCGCGCACCAGCGTGTCGAGAGCGGTCTTGCGGTCGGCGAGTAGGCGATGGGCCAGCGCCTTTGCCTGCTCCTGGCTCACCCCTTTCGCCTCGTAGATGAGAGCAAGCTCCATCTCCTCTTCCTCGGGATTCTGCTCGAGCTCGTCGGATTCGGTCGCCACTTGGAATTCGTAGAGCTCGCGCGCGCTGGTGACCGAGAGCCACTCGCCCATCGCCATCGAGGTGGCGCCCGCCACCAGGCCCGCGAGCCCGGTCAGCAAGACCGTGCGGTCGGCGACGTCGGCGCCCAGCACCCCCATCACCAGGCTCAGGTTGGAGACCAGCCCGTCATTGGCGCCGAGCACCGCCGCGCGGAGCGCGTTGCCGCCGCCGGTGCGATGCCGGCCCTCGATCCGCGCCAGGACCGGACCGGTGACGCCGCGCGGCGCGCTCTCTACCAGGGCCTCCACGACCCGCGCGTGGGAGCGCTCGGCAGCGGGCAGCCCGCCGGACACCGCCTCCGGCTGGGCGTCGTAGTGGGTGACGTCCGCCTTCTCCAGCGTCGCCACGGTGGGCAGCACGAAACCGGGACCGAACCAGCGCGCGAGCCGGATCAGCATGCGCGTGCGCCAGCCCGCGCGCAGTGTCGGCTGCCGCGCACCGATCCGCCCGAGCTGCTTTTCCCAGAAGGCGGCGTGCGCCTCCTCGACCCCCGCCAGGCGGCGATAGACCTCCGCCAGCTGCGCGTTGGGCTCCGCCTTCGCCAGCGCGTGATAGAGCGCGGCGCTGTCGACCTCGCCTTGCAGGTTGGCGCGATAGCGCTCGCCCGTCGCGGATTTGGTCTCGGTCATGGGTCTCCTCGGCACAAAGCCGCAACAATTATAGAGCAGCGTCCCGCGCACGACAGCGCTACCGGGCATGCCGGGCTTCGGTGATCGGGCTCTTGCGGGGACAACCCGTCTGCGACACTGTGCCTGCCGGAGGGGTGCGCTCGCACAAACGGCGGGAGAGCCGTGGCAGCGCGCCGGATTAAACGTCCACGCGCTGGAAGAGAGGGGCAACCACCATGACGACGATTACCCGCAGACGATTCGTGGCGCGGACGGCGGCGGGGGCCGCCGTCGCGCTTGCGGCGCCGCCGCTGCTGAGCCGGCCCGCGCGGGCGGCGGAGTTCAGCCTGAAATACGCCAACAACGTGCAAGTGACCCATCCCATGAACATCCGCGCCAAGGAGGCGGCGGACAAGATCAAGGAAGAATCGAAGGGGCGCATCGAGATCGAGATCTTCCCCAACAATCAGCTCGGCGGCGACACCGACATGCTGTCCCAGGTGCGCACCGGCGCCATCGATTTCTTCACCCTCTCCGGCCTCATCCTGGCGACGCTGGTTCCGGTGACGTCCATCAACGGCATCGGCTTCGCCTTCAAGAACTATGACGCCGTCTGGGCGGCGATGGACGGCGAGCTCGGCGCGCACGTGCGCGCGGCGATCGAGAAGGCGGGCCTGCATCCCTTCGAGAAGATGTGGGACAACGGCTACCGGCAGATGACCAGCAGCACGCATGCCATCAACACCGCGGAGGACCTCAAGGGTTTCAAGATCCGCGTGCCCGTGAGCCCGCTCTGGACATCCATGTTCAAAGCGTTCGGCGCCGCCCCCACCAGCATCAATTTCAGCGAGGTCTATTCCGCGCTGCAGACGCATGTGGTGGAGGGACAGGAGAATCCTCTCGCCATCATCGACACCGCGAAGCTCTACGAGGTGCAGAAGTACTGCTCCTTCACCAATCACATGTGGGACGGCTTCTGGTTCCTCGCCAACGTCAACTCCTGGAGCAAGCTGCCGCCGGATCTGCAGGAGATCGTCAGCCGCAACCTGAACGCGGCCGCGCTTAGGGATCGCGAGGATATCGCCAAGCTCAATGCGACGCTCGCCAATTCCCTGAAGGCGAAGGGCATGGTGCTCAACTCGCCGGATCCCGCGTCATTCCGCACCGCGCTCAAGGGTGCCGGCTTCTATTCCGAGTGGAAGGAGAAGCTCGGCGCCGAGGCCTGGTCGCTCCTGGAGAAATACACGGGAACGCTCGCCTAGGCCGGAGACGCCGCGACGCCATGGCCGAAGACACGGCGGCACCGCTGACACCGGAGAAGGTCGCCGCCGCCGCGGTGCCGCGGCTGTCACCGCGGCGCCGCTTCGTCCGTCTCGATCGCGCGCTGGCCCTCATGACAGAGGTGCCGGCGGCGGCGTTGGTGGTGATCGAGGTGCTGGTGCTGTTCGCCGGCGTGGTCTCGCGCTACGTCGTCAACCGCCCCCTTACCTGGTCCGACGAGCTCGCCTCGGTGCTGTTCCTGTGGCTCGCCATGCTGGGGGCGGTGATCGCGCTCCGGCGCGACGAGCACATGCGCCTGACCGCGCTGGTGTCGCGGGCGCCGGTACGCTGGCGGAGCTCGCTTGAGACGGTGGCGGCGCTGGTGGTCGCCGTCTTCGTGCTGGAGATCATCCTCCCAGCCAAGACCTATTTCGACGTGCAATGGCCGATCACCACGCCGGCGCTTGCGATCCACGACGGCCTGCGGGTCGCGGCAATCGGCGTCGGCGCGCTGCTGATGATCGTGATCGCGCTCGCGAAGCTGATCGAGCGATCGACGATGCGGGAAACCGCCGCCGCTCTCGCGGCCGTCGCCGTGGTCGGCCTCGCCTTCTGGCTCGCTCGCCCGCTGCTGCTGGCGATGGGAAACTTCAACCTCGTCGTGTTCTTCGTGGGCCTCGTCGGCGTCTGCGTGCTCCTCGGCGTCCCCATCGCCTTCGCGTTCGGGGTCTCGACCCTCTCCTATCTGGCCCTCGTCACCCGCGCGCCGCTCACCATCGTGGTGAGCCGCATGGACGAGGGCATGTCGAGCCTGGTGCTGCTAGCGGTGCCGCTCTTCGTGTTCCTGGGCCTCCTCATCGAGATGACGCGGGTGGCGCGGGTGCTGGTGGACTTCATCGCCTCGCTCCTCGGCCACGTCCGCGGCGGTCTCTCCTATGTGCTGCTGGCGGCGATGTACCTCGTCTCCGGCATTTCCGGCTCCAAGGCCGCCGACATGGCGGCGGTGGCGCCGGTGCTGTTCCCGGAGATGACGCGACGCGGCGCCAAGCCCGGCGAGCTGGTGGCGCTGCTGGCCTCCTCCGGCGCCATGGCGGAGACCATTCCACCGAGCCTCGTCCTCATCACCATCGGCTCGGTGACGGGAGTCTCGATCGCCGCCCTCTTTACCGGCGGGCTGCTGCCGGCGGCGGTCGGCGCGCTGGCGCTGGTGATCGTTGCCGGTCTGCGCTCGCGCGACGACGATCTGAGCGGCGTCCGCCGCGCCAGCCTGGGCGAGATCCTCTGGCGGCTGGTGGTGGCGATCCCCGCCCTGGCGCTGCCGTTCCTCATCCGTGCCGCGGTCGTCGAGGGCGTCGCCACCGCGACCGAGGTCTCGACCGTGGGCGTCGTCTACACGCTGCTGGCGGGAGCGCTGGTCTACCGCTTCATCTACGGCCCACTGGAGTGGCGCCGGCTCTATCCGATCCTGGTGGAGACTGCCTCGCTCTCCGGTGCCATCCTGCTGATCATCGGCGCCGCAACCGCGATGGCCTGGGCGCTGACGCAATCCGGCTTCTCCCGCGCCCTCGTCGCCACCATGGCGGCGATGCCCGGCGGACATATCGGCTTTCTCGCGATCTCGATCGTGGTCTTCACGGTGCTCGGCAGCGTGCTCGAAGGCATCCCCGCCATCGTGCTCTTCGGCCCCCTGCTCTTCCCGGTGGCGCGGGCGATCGGCGTGCACGAGGTGCACTACGCCATGGTGGTGATCCTGGCGATGGGAGTCGGGCTCTTCGCGCCGCCCTTCGGAGTGGGATTCTATGCCGCCTGTGCCATCGGCCGCGTCTCGCCGGACGCCGCCATGAGCCGCATCTGGCCCTATCTCGGCGCGCTGGTGCTGGCGCTGATGATCGTGGCGCTGGTGCCCTGGATCTCCATCGGGTTCCTCTAGTCCGGGCGGATGATCCCGCCGGGTGCCCAGGCAGGAACCCGGAAAAGGGCGGCTTTGACCCATATCAAGGCCACTGACCGTCGGATCCGCGATCATTGAATTGTAGTCGGTTCGCAGCGGTGGAGGATCTCATGAAACACGGCCAGGGCTCACAATCCGGCACTCACAGTGGCGGACGTCATTGGGGGCATGCGCAGGACGACCAACGGATTGACCCCTACAAGCGGCCGCAAAAATTGGCAGAACCGACGGCTTGCCCACAATGCGGCGCGGTCTACCACGCCGGTCGTTGGCAATGGTCCAAGCGCCCGAAGGATGCGCACGAGACACTTTGCCAGGCCTGCCTGCGCACCAACGACCGCTATCCTGCCGGCGTGGTTACCCTCTCGGGCGCGCTCGCCGACCAGAAGAAGACCGAAATCCTGCATCTCGCGCGGCATCAGGAGCAGGCGGAGAAAACTGAGCATCCGATGAACCGCATCATCGACGTGGTTGAAAGTCCCGGCGAGATCGTCATCAATACGACGGACATCCACCTGCCGCGCCGGATCGGCGAGGCGATCCATCGCGCCTTCCGCGGCACGCTCGATATGCATTTCGACGAGAAAGCCCATTTCGTGCGCGTGACCTGGCGGCCCGAGGGATGATCAGCGCCGCGTTGAACGCCGCAAACCCTCGCTGTACCCAAATTTGACTCCCCCGACACCGCGGGGCCCGCCGCTATGGTAGGCTTCGCTTCGCGCGGAAATCGGGAGGACTAACATGGCCAATTTGCTGGGAAATATTCGCAGACCCACGCCGCCGGAGCCGCTCACCACGGTCCCGCCGCCCACCACGGCCGCCATGGAGGCGGCTCGCGCAGGTGCCGCGGCCGAGCGCGACGGCGCCTGGCAGGTCAGCCGCGCCGCCCCCAGCGGCACCGCCACCCGGACCCTGGTCGTGGGGCGGGAGATCGTGCTTTCCGGCGAGATCAGCGCCTGCGACCGCTTGGTGGTGGAAGGCACGGTCAAGGCGAACATCAAGGACTGCCGCGACATCGCCATCGCCGAGGGCGGCCTCTTCGCGGGCTCCGCGGTGGTGGAAACCGCCGAGATCCGCGGCCGCTTCGAGGGCGAGCTCACGGTGAAGGGACGGCTGCTGGTCTGCGCGCCGGGCCAGGTCTCGGCCAAGGTCAAATACGCCGAGATTGAGATCGAGCGCGGCGGCCGCTTGACGGGAACGGTCACCTGCGACGAGACAACCACGACCGAACGCGTGAGTGCGGATTAGCTGCTAAAGTTTCGCGCCGTCAGGCGAAGGATGGCGGCGCTCGCGGCGCTGCCCGAAGACTGTCTCAGGTCCGCGGCGCCTGCGGCTGCGGGCCATTGGCGCTGAACGCCGGCGTCCCCTCCATGCGTGCCTCGCGCTTCGCCACCTCGATCCGGATCCCTGAGGACGCGCGCAGGCGTCGATAGAGGCGGAAAGTCTCCCGCCGTACCGGCTTGCGCTCCCCGAACTGATCGATGAAGGCCACGAAGCCCTTGGCGATGCCGAGGGCCGAGCGCGGGCCGCGGCCCTCGCGGATGCCTTTCGCCAGCGTCTTGATGCAGGTCGCCGGCAGGTAGAGCAGGAAATCCGGCATCGGCACGTTGTGCCAGGCAAAGAGGATCTTGTTGCGCCCGCCGAGGATGTCGTGCCGCCCCTTGTCGCGGATCGGCAACTCGTAGTGGTGGATGGGATCGGCATTGCCGAGACGGGTGAAATAGCCGGCATCGAGGATGCGGATCGCCAGATCGTCCTCCTCGTGCTGCTGGCGGAGATACTCGCGATAGCCGCCCACCTGCAGGAACACCTCACGCCGCATCGCGCAGGCGCCACCCCAGAAGATGTCCCGGACGTAGATGCCATCCGGGCTCGGCGCCCGCTGCAGCACCTCCGGGCTCTGGTTGACGTTGATGAGGGGAATGCTGACGACGCCCACTTCCGGCGAATCGAATTCGGCCAGCGTCTGCTCCACCGTGCGCCGCGAGGGAAAATCCGCGTCGTCGTCGATCGAGAACACGATCGAGCCCGAGGCCATCTTGACGCCGCGGTTGCGCTCCACCGTGGCGCCCTTGGAGACTTCCTCGCGATGAAAGATGACGGTGGGGAATTCGCGCTTCACCATCTCGGCGGTGCCGTCGGTCGAGCCGTCATCGATGACGAGCACCTCGAGCGGCACGGTCTGATTGAGGCACGAGAGGATCGCGCGGCGCAGGTCGTCCTTGCGGTTCTTCGTGGGAATGACGATCGTGGCGCTCGGTTTAGCCATCGCTGTTCTCTCCACTCCCCCCGAAACAGCAGATCTCGTGACCCGCTCCGCAGCCTCCGCGCCGCGATCGGCGCTATATATCATGGTCGGAGATTGCTACTTGCTTAATACAGATTAACGCCGCGCGAGGCGAGTGACACGCGTCTCAAGCCGAGAAGATCCGCGCGATGTCCGGCGTCTCGACGGCGGGATGCCGCACCAGCCGGCTGAGCAGCTCCTCCGCCAGCGACCAGATGGCGGAGTCATGAACGAGATGATGCGTGACGACGCCGATCGGCGCACGCGCCGGCACGATCCCGTAGCGCCGCAGCCTGAGGGCGGCGATCGCCCGGCGGACGTTGACCGCCACCGCCGCCGCCTGGCCGGTCGGCCAGTCGATGATGTCGAGATGGATGTTCCGGCTGGGGACCGTCAGCCCCGGAAAATCGCCGTAGACGGAGACGAATCCGTAGCCCGCCGCACGGATCGCGGCGACCAGGTGATGCGACATTTCATTGAAGGGCGGCACCAGCACCGGCAGAAAGCGGTCGCCGAAGAGGGCTGCGAGGCGCTGCCGACCGTCGGCAAGCTGCGCCTGCACTTCCGCCGGCACGCGCGTCGCCGAGAGCTCCGACTTCGGGCGGCCGGGCGGCGCGTGATCGATGTGGTCCCAGCCATGCTGAAGGACGCGCACCCGCTCGGATCGCACCAGCCGGCGCTCCAGCGACGCCTCGGCGCCGACGGGTATCACCGCCAGCGCGAGCGGCATGCGAACGCGATCGGAGAGGTCGATCAGCCGATCGAGCGCGGCTCCTTCGGTCCGCGCATCGTCATCGCGCCACCAGAACACGACCTTTCGGCCGCGGCTCTGCCAGATGTCGAGCTCCCGCTGCAGGTCGTCCCATCCCGGCGGCTGCGCACTCTCCCACTGTCGGACCAGACGGCGCGCCACCCGCGACACCTGGAAGCGGAGATCGGAAAAGTCCATTGCGGTCATTCCTGGGCCGCCGCCGACCCGCGCGCCACCCCATCCACCTCTTGATCGAAGCCCGATGGCGTCGGAAGGCGGTGTAGCAGCCAGAGCGTCGCGAGACCGGCGAACAGCAGATACGATTGAAAGAGATCGAGCCACGCGCCCCGCGCGAGATCCGCGAAAGAGACATAGGTCGCGGAAAGAAGATAGGCGGCCGCCAGCACCGTCAACAGGGTCCGCTTCGGCGAAGCCGACGGCAACGCCAGCAGATTGAACAGTAGCGCGACGAAGATCGGCGGCAGGATGCCATAGTGGTGCTCCCATGCGATCGGCGAGGCGATCGTGAAGGTGAGCGCCGCCGTCAGGAAATCGAGCACTCCGCCGCGATCGGGCTGGCGAGCCCGCAGAAACAGCGCGGCAATGATCAGGAGAGCGGAACTCAGGAGCGTGCCGAGATAGACGAAGGACTGGTAGGGCGGGAAGGAATGAAACGAGAAAGGCTCGCTGAGATCGGGGAAGAACCACCGGTTCAGGACGCCGTTGACGGATTGATTGCCGTGATAGGCCTCGCCGTGACGGGAGAGATATTGGAGCACCGAGAGGTAATCGAGGTGATTGGCGATGCCGAACAAGCCGATCGAGATCGCGAGGCCAGGTCCGACGACGAGGCACCATCCGGCCAGGAACGTCCACCGTCGACGGAGCGCTCCCCAGATCAGGAACAATCCCGAGCTGCGGCTTCAGCAGGCAGATCGCCCCGATCAGCACCCCCGCGCCGAATCTTTGCCCGAGGAACCAGCACAGGCACGCGAACGCGAAGGCGGCGTCGATCAACGTCTGGATCTGACCGATATTGTAGGCCCGCATCACCGGATAGAACATCACCGTCGGAGCGCGGTGCACACCGCCACCAGCGCGAGACGCCCGCGCGCACCGGCGGGCACCATTCCGGCGCGCACAGCCATCGCCGCGGCAAGCGCCGCGGTCGCCAGCGCGACGAGCACGACCGAGAGCCGGCCAATGACGTTCATGAGCTCGGCGGACGGCACCATGCCGAGGAAATCGATCGCGGCGATCGGCAGCAGCGCCGTCGGCGGGTATTGAAACTTCACGTGCTCCGCGAAGAAGATCTGCTGATAGATCGTGCCCTGATGCGCCCCGCGCAGCCAATGATAGGCCATGATCATGGGGTCCCAGGAATCATTGAGCGCGCGCTCGGGATGCAGCAGCCAGCCGGAGATGTCGCCGTGGGGCGGCAGCGCCACCGCGAGGCGGAAGCCGAGTTCGACCGCGACGATGCTCCCCAGCACGAAACAACCGGCCAGCAGCAACAGCCGCTGCCGGCCCGTCGGCGCCGCGGCTTCGAAATGGTACGCGCGATCAGACAAGCAGGCTGTCCGCCGGCCGAGAGCCCGCGGCGCTGCCGTGCAGCGCGGCGAGCCGCGGATCATCGAAGGCCGGCGGCGTCTTCAGGCGATAGAGCAGCCACAGGGTCGCGAGGCCGGCGAGCAGCAGGTAGGACTGCACGAAATTGAACGGCGTATCCGCCAGGAAATTGGCGGCGTAAATCAGATTCGCGGAAAGGAAATAGGCGATAGCCAGCACTACCCACACGCCCCGCTGTCCGCGCTGCCCGGGCTGCGCCAGCAAGGCGAAGAGCAGTGCCGCGAGGATCGGCGGCAGGACGCCGTAGTGATGCATCCAGGCAACCGGGGAGGCGATAGTGAAGGTCAATGCCGCAGTCAGGAAATCAAACATCCCGCCCCTGTCGGATTGGCGTCCACGCAGGAACAGCGCGCAGAGGGTAAGTGCCAGCGAACTCAGCAGCGTGCCGAAATAAACCAGGGGATGATAAGGCGGAAAGTTGAATGGGAATTCCAGGCTGTCGCCGAGCCGCAGCATGCGGTTGAGGAGCCCGTTGATGGATTGATTGTAGTGGTGATACTCGCCGCGATCCGACAAGAATCGCAGCACCGAGAGGTAGTCGAGATTGTTGGCGAGACCGAAGAGCGCGACCGAGACCACCACGGCCGGAACGACGACGAGGCCCCAGCCAGCCAGGAACGACCACTGGCGGCGTAGTCCTCCCCAGACGAGGAACAGCCCCAGCTGGGGCTTAATCAGGCAGATCGCGCCGATCAGCATGCCCGCCGCCAGCCGGCGATCGTAGATCCAGCACAGGCAGGCAAACACGAACAGCCCGTTGATCCAGGTCTGGATCTGCCCGATCGTGAACGCAACCATCACCGGAAAGAAGGTCAGGGTCGCGAAGACGAACGTGAGGGCGACCAGCGCCCGAGCGCGAAGATCCGCCGTCGGCGCCGCGCCGCTGCGCTCGGCAAGAATAACCCCATAAGCCGCCATCGCCAGGGCGGTGATCAGGATCCAGACCCAGCCGATTCCGTTCAGGGAATTCTGCGTCAGCGGAATCCCGAGCCGCTCCATCGCCGCGAACGGCAGCAGCGAGGTGGGCGGGTATTGAAACTTGATCTGCTCGTCGAAGAAGACGCTTTTGTAGAGGGTGCCGTGCTGCGGCAGCTCGAGCCAGTTGAGAGCCGCCAGCATGGGCTCCCAGGAATTGGCCCAGGCGTCGCCGGGATGGGTCAGCCACTCGACGGTGTGCTTGCGCGTCGACTCCGTCACCAGAGCGCGGGCCCCGAGATTGCACGCCACGACGGTGATGACGATGAAGAGCGCGATGAGCACCAGACGGCGATAACGCGAGACCGTCGGCGGCGTGGGTGCGGTTCGTGTGGATGCCGATGTCATGGCAACACGCCGCATGACGGCTTGGTCAGGTACGGACGATGGCTGCGACATCGGAGCTCATGCCTCCCGGTCGATCGAGGTAGCGGTCGAAGCTTGCCGGCGTGCGAACCTGGAACAGCAGCCACAGCGTCGCAAAGCCCGCGAACAGCAGATAGGACTGCACGAAATTGAACGGCGTATCCGCCATGGCATTGGCAGCGAAGAAATAGTTCGCGGAAAAGACATAGGCGGCGGCCAATGTCACCCAGAGACCCATCCGCGCACGCCCCTGCGGCTGCGCGAGCAGTGCGAACAGCACCGTGGCGAGGATCGGCAGCTGGATGCCGTAGTGGTATTCCCAGGCGATCGGCGAGGCGAGAGTGAAGGCAAGCGCCGCGGTGAGGAAGTCCAGCAGACCACCCCGATCGGCCTTGCGGGAGCGCAAAAACAATGCCGCCAGAACCAGGGCGGCCGAGCTTGCGAGCATCCCGGAATAGACGAGGGGATTGTACGGCGGGAAGCCGAACGGCAGTCTGACGCTGTCGCCTTCCACCAGAAGACGGTTGAGCAGGCCGCCCACCGACTGATTGTGATAGTAGATTTCGCCGTGGCGAGACAGGAACTGCAGAACCCTGACGTAGTCGAGGTGATTGGCGAAGCCGTAGAGCGCCAGGGAGAGGATGAGGGCGGGCGCCGTCACCAGGCACCAGCCGGTCAGGAACGACCATTGCCGGCGCAGGACGCCCCAGATCAGGAACAGCGCGAATTGCGGCTTGAGCAGGCAGATGGCGCCGATCAGCATCCCCGTCGCCATTCGGCGCTCGAGCAGCCAGCACAGGCAGGCGCAAATGAAGATCGCGTTGATCCAGGTCTGCACCTGCCCGATCGTGTAGGCCAGCATCACGGGATAGAAGCTCATGGTGGCGAAGACGGCGACCGCCGCGACCACCGCCCGGCCGCGCCGGTCGTGACGCGCCAGCAGCCCACTTCGCTCCGCCAGGATCACGCTATAGATCGCCATCGCCAACGCGGTGACGACGATCCACACCCAGCCGATCCGATTGAGGGCGCCGACCGACGGCGCGATCCCCAGCTTCTCGAGCAAGGCCAGCGGCAGCAGCGACGTCGGCGGATACTGGAACTTCGCGTTCTCGATGAAGAAGACGTTCTGGTAGAGAAATCCGTCGGTCGGCGCCTTAAGCCAGTTGAGAGCCACGATCATCGGGCGCCAGGAATTGTCGGCGCCGAGGCCGGGATGGCGCAGCCAGCGATAGAGCTCGGTGCGAACGGATTCGGCGCCCGTCTCGCGGGCCAGGAGATTGCAGAGCCCGACGCTCAGCGCGATGAAGACGCCGGGCATGAACAGGCGACGGCCGGCATCGCGTGCCGGCAACGGGCGATCGGCCTCGATCGACGTAACGGGCATCGGCTGTTGCGAGCGCGCGGTCGGTATCACTGGTGCGTCGCCGTATCCCGGACGTAGACGTCGTAATAGACGAATTGCCGGTGCAGGGTGTAGTGCGACCAGATCACGGCGAATTCGGGATCCCGCGCGAACCACTGGGCGAGATCGACACTCAAGCCCTCGAGATTGTAGCAGGACCAGGTCGCGGCGGTGCAGTGCTCCACCATGACGACAGCGGGCTGCCAGCGCCGGAAATCCTCCGTCATCTCGCTGCGGAGCTGGCGCGCGAGGTTCTGAACCACCGCCGCCGGAAGTCGCTTGCTCGGCTCCACGGAGCCGGCCTCGTTATGGAGCACCGCCGGCAGAACCCAGAGATGCGGGAAGCGCGACGACCAGACGTAGCCGCCGTCGGTGACGGTCGCGAATACCGACTGCAGGCTCGGCGACATGAAGTAGACCGGGGTTCCCGCCGGAAATTCGTGAAAGCTCTCGACCATCCCCGCCGTAATGCCTTCCTGCCAGGTCGTGGCCGCCCAAGCCACCCTGGCGGGATAGGTTGCGACCGCCACGACCACGCAGCTGAGCACGCCAAGCGCCCCGGCAACCAGCCGCCGGCCCCGCATCGCCGCCGCCGGCGGCCCGACCCATTGCAGGGCAAGGTCGATCGCCAGCAGACATGCCGACGCTCGGAACAGGATCTGCGCCGGCAGGAATTGGTAAGCCCAGCCCTTGTGCTGCGCGATGAAGGCGGCGGCGGCGGCACACGCCGCGACGAGCAGCACCGCGATGAGCGCCCGTGCCCGTGCGTACCGGCACAGCAGCGCGCAGATCGCCAGCACGGCCACCATCTTCAGCACGCGATCCGGAGCGGCGAAGTCGCCGAACGATGCCGAACCGACCTTGCTGTAGACCTCGAAGAGAAGCGGCAGCACCGCGGTCAGATATCCCGGCGCGAATGCCCAGATGGCGGCGCAGTAAGCGATGCCGGCGAGCGCGATGGCGATCACCTCCGGACGCACGAGATCGCGCGGATCGCGGCTGCGATAGAGCAGCAGCGCCTCGACGCCGGCGGCAATCAGCAGATGATGCGGCTTCAGGCAGAAGCCGAGCCCGGCGAAAAAGCCGGCCGCCGCCGCCTCCCAGCTCGGCGCCGCCCTGCCCTCGAGCCGGCCCGCCATCATGATGAGATAAGGCAGTATCAGGAGCACCAGAATGTGCTCGCGCTGGCCGAACAGCGTCCAGGTCTGCCGGTCCGGCCAGGGATAGACCGCGAGCATGTAGACGAAGGTGATCGCGAACCCGCACAGCAGCTGCCCGGAGACCGCCGGAATGGAGCGGCGGATCAATCGCAGGCACCAGCCGATGCTGCCGGCGATCAGCAGCGCCATGCAGAGACGGAACGCGAGCGTCGGCAGCATTCCCGTGAGCGATGCCAGCGCCATCGGGATTGCCGACATCCAGATGATGAGGGGCGGATTGGTCTCCATCACCTCTCCGCCGTAGAGCCGGGAGCCGTGCAGCAGGCGGCCGGCGGCATAGAGATACCAGCTCTGGTCGTCCATGACCGGCTGCACCATGAAATAGGCGATGGCGAGCCCCGCCACCACACCCGCGAGGATCGGGAGCCCCAGTGCCACGACCGGGGCGCCGAGCGCACGCGCCGCCGCAAAAACTTGCCCGCCGAGCGCCGCGTCCAACCGCGCTGCGGCCGCGGTCGCGAATTCGAAGAGGCGCCGTTCCGCGACCGCAATCGGCCCGGCCGCCAGCGACTTCTCAGGCGGCATCGACGCCCCCGAGCGCAGGGTGCAGTCGCAGATCCGTGCGCGACAGCACGTACTGCTCGTGGTCGAGCGCGGGCGTCATCAAGCGCTGACTGCGGTTGTTGAGGAGCAGCAACGCGGCCGCGACCGTCGAGACCAGGGCCTGGAACAGGATGATCATGGTGCCGAGCACGACGGTGGTGGCCCAGCCCGGCGTCGCCATGTCGGTAAAGAGCCGGATGGCGACCACAGTGGCAATGACGACGCAGCTGACGATGAACAGGATCCCGGTGGCGATCAGCATCCGGATGAAGATCGCATCGCTATAGACCGAGATCGCGCTGAGGCCATGCAGCATCAGCGAGACGTAGTTCATCTTCGAGGTGCCGGCGTAGCGATGGCCGCGATCGATCGGCAGCCGCTGAATTGGCAGCCGGCAGCGCAGCAGTGCCGCCGGCAGGTTGTTCCAGAGCTCCGGCACCATGGCGAGCCGGCGCGCGTAGTCGCGCGAGATCAGGCCGAAATTGCCGAAGCTGATCCGGCGGCCGGTCAGGAGCGCAAAGGCGAGCTTGTAGAGCATGTAGAAGATCTGGAACGAGAATGATTCCGTGCGGTGACGCCGCTGAGCGACGACGACGAAGTCCGGCTGCCCTGCCGCCGCGGCCAACAGCTCCGGAATGTCGCCCGGGCGATCCTCGCCATCGCCATCCATGATCAGGATGGCGTCGACCTCGGGATCCCGGACCGCCATCGAGACGCCGATGGCGATTGCACGCTGATGACCGAGGTTAACCGCGAGCTTGACCACCTCGACCTTGCGCAGACGGAACAGCGGACCGCCCTGGAACGGATCCGCGGGCATGGCGTCGGTCGAGCCGTCGTCGATCGCCAGCACCGAGACGGCGCAGTCGAGCTTGGCGCAGACCTGATCGAGGTCACGCAACAACATAAGAAACGCCGGCCAATCGTTAAAGATCGGCGTAACGATCCTCAAGTTCTTCATTTCCGTAATATTTGGCTGCCCCCGAGGACAGCAAAATACAACTGTGCGTCGGGGCTGTCAAACCTCGAACTCTATTAACCGTGCCCGCGATCATTGCGCAATTGTTGCGCTCGGTGGGCGGCAGACCTCCCCGTCGAGCCGCACCCCGAGATTTCACCGACCCGGGGGCAGGCCCACCACCGCCTCGATCTCGACCTTCATGCCGGGGATGGCGAGCTCGTTAACGCCGATCAGCGTGCTGGCCGGGCGCGCCTCGCCGAAGAACTCCTGGCGCACCGGATTGATCTTGCTGCGGTCGGCAACGCTGGTGAGGAACACCGTCACCTTGAGCACGTCGCCGGGCGCGGCGCCGGCGGCGCGCAGGATCTTCGAGAGATTGACGAATATCTGCCGGGTTTGCGCCACGACGTCCTCGCCGCCGACCAGCTTTCCGCCGCTATCGACCGGCGCCAGGCCGGAGACGAAGAGCAGGTCACCATGCCGAACCGCATGGGTGTAGTGGCTAAGCGGCTCGCTCAGCCCCTCGACGCGATATTCCCTACGCATGACGGTTCCCCTCCCCCAATGCTGCTCGCGAACCCGGGCTCAGAAGCCTTTGACCACCTGCCGCGTATGCTCGACTTCCGGCGGCCTCTCGAAGCAGTGCGACACCAGCTTGCGCCATTCCTGGAAATCCGCGGAGCCCCGGAAATCGACAGTGTGACGCTCGAGCGTCTCCCACCGCACGAAGAGGCGGTAGAGGCTCGGCTTTTCCAGCGAGCGCTGCAGCTCCATCCCGTGACAGCCCTTGGCGCGCGCGAAGAGCGGCGCGGCCTTCCCGACACCGGTCTCAAACTCCGCCTCGAGACCGGGCTTCACCTGGATGTGTGCGATTTCGAGAATCATCGTTCCCCTCCCGGCTCGAACTTCACCTTCGGATCGCGGTCGCCCCATTCTATGCGCCACAGACATAGCTGGGTGCGCAGAAATCGGGCAACCCGAACCGCAACTTGGCCGTGCCCGCCCCTGGAAATTTGTTCTTCCTTAAGTAGTAACGTGCGATGAGCGTTGGCGTCCAGCCGGAGCCATCGCATGTCGGTCATATCTCGCCTTTCCATTCGCACCGTCCTCAATGCCGTCTTCCTGACGCTGGCGGGCGCACTCTGCGTGGTTCTGCTGCTGCAGATCAGCGGCGCCTGGCACGCGGTCGCGAGCGCCCAGCGGATCGAGGCGTTGGCGGCAGCCGACCGCGAGGTGTTCCAGACCATGGCGATGATCCGCCAGAACCGCGGTGCGGTGCAGACGAACCTCCTGGCGATCGATGATCCCACGGCAGCTCTGCAAAAGGACCGCGATGACATTCACCGCTTGCTCGGGAGCGCGCTCACGGCGGCGAAGCGGGCCGACCTCGAGGGTGGCGACCGCCTGATATCCAAGATCAACGATGATGTCGCCGCGGCCGACCGGTTCTGGCCGGACCTGGAGGCGATCGGACACAAGCCGAAAGCCGAGCGCGACCTGAAGCAGACCCAATCCTGGTATGTCGGATATGGTGCCGTCGTCGAGGCGGTGGGCGGTCTGTCCCTCGCCATCGCGAACGAAGCCCGCATCTCCGATCCGATCGTGGCCGAATATATCAGCGCGCGACAGTTCGCCTGGGTGCTGCGCGACAAGACCGGAGCCGAATGCACGGTGTCGCGGACCTCCGTCGCGAAATCCGCGCCCTTCACGCCGGCGGTTCGCACCGAGCTCGACGGGCTGCGCGCCGGCGCCAAGACCGGCTGGTCTGTTCTCGAGGACCTGGTGGCTCGTCCGGGCGTGGAGCCGCGACTGGCATCGGCCGTGCGCGAGGCACGCGCCGCCTACGACAAGGGGATGTCCGACCGCGACGCCATCTACAAGAAATTCGACGACAGCGGCAAACCCGCCGCGACGCCGGAGGCATGGACGCAGATGTGCAACGCGCCCTTCGCCGGCATCATCAATATTGCCACCACAGCCTCGACCCTCATGCAAAGCCACGCCGCCGCGCTCGAATCCCGTGCCTGGGAGCGTGTCGCCGTCGAGGGCACAGGGCTGGCAGCGGCGATCGGTTTCAGCCTGCTCGGGTTGCTCCTGGTACGCCGCCGCTTCGGCCGGCCGGTGGAGAGCCTGACCGTCGCGATCGGCCACCTCGCCCAGCGGGACTACAGTGTTCCCGTTCGCGGCACCGGCTACGCCGACGAGCTCGGCACCATGGCGGAAACATTGGAGGCGCTACGCAAGAGCGCCCTCGAGGCCGAGCGCGCCGCCGGCGAGAGCCTGGCGGCAAAGGAAAACGAGCTCAAGCGCGCCAACGCCATCGACGGCCATTGCCGTGCCTTCGACACCTCGATCCGCACCGCGCTAGAGACCGTCGACAGCGCCACCGGCAATATGACCGAGACCGCCAACGGCATGTCGGCAACGGCGGAAATGACCGCCAGCCGCGCGGCGGCCGCGGCCTCCGCTTCCGGCAACGCTTCCACCAACGTGCAGACAGTGGCGGCGGCGGCCGAGGAGCTTGCGTCCTCGGTCTCGGAGATCAGCCGTCAGGTGGCGGCGGCGGCGCGCGTGGCGCAGACGGCCTCCGAGCGGGCCGGACGCACCAACCAGTCGGTCCAGGGCCTGGCGGACGCCGCGCAGAAGATCGGCGAGGTCGTCAAGCTCATCAGCGCCATCGCGGGACAAACGAACCTGCTCGCGCTCAACGCCACCATCGAGGCAGCGCGCGCGGGCGAGGCCGGCAAGGGCTTCGCGGTGGTCGCCAGCGAGGTCAAGTCGCTCGCCACCCAGACCGCCCATGCCACCGAGGAGATCGCGCAGCAGGTGAGCGCGATCCAAAGCGCCACCGGCGATGCGGTGACCGCCATCAAGGAGATCAGCACCGTCATCACCGAAGTGAACGATATCAGCGCCACCATCGCCGCGGCGGTGGAGGAGCAGGGCGCCGCCACCCAGGAGATCGCCCGCAACGCCCAGCAAGCGGCCGCGGGCACCAGCGAGGTGGCGCAGAACATGTCCGGCCTTACCGAGGCCGCCGGCAAGACCGGCAGCGCCGCCTCCGGCATGCTGCAGGCCGTGGCCGCCGTCACCAAACAGTCCGCAGCGCTCCGCGCCGAGGTGGACGGATTTCTGCGGCAGATCCGGGCCGCCTAGCCATACCGATCAGGCGGCGGCGGTGCGATCCGCCCCTGGAGCCAGGGCCACGGCGAGCGCCTGATCGACGGTCTCGAGCCAGACGAACTCGAGGGACTGGCGCGCCTCCTCGGGAATGTCCTCGAAATCCCTGCGGTTGCGCGCCGGCAGCATGACGGTCTTGATCCCCGCCAGCATCGCCGCCAGCACCTTCTCCTTGATCCCGCCCACCGGCAGCACCAGGCCGCGCAGGCTGATCTCGCCGGTCATGGCGACATCGCTCCGCACGGGCTGACCGACCGCGAGGGAGGCGAGCGCCGTGAACATGGCGACGCCGGCGCTGGGGCCGTCCTTCGGCGTGGCGCCCGCGGGGACATGAAGATGGATGTCGCTCGTCTCGAAGAGGCCGGGATCGATCCGGAGCTCCTTGGACTTGGACTTGACCAGGCTGAAGGCCGCCTGCGCGCTCTCCTTCATGACGTCGCCCAGCTGGCCGGTGAGGATCAGCTTGCCGTTGCCGGGCATGCGCGTCGCCTCGATGAAGAGGATGTCGCCGCCGACCGGCGTCCAGGCGAGGCCGGTCGCCACGCCCGGCACGCTGGTGCGCTGCGCCTGCTCCGACTTCGAACCGCTGCGCACCCAGGATCTCCGGGATGTCCTTCTCGGTGATCTCGATATGGGTGGCGCTGCCGTCGGCGATGCGGACCGCGGAGCGCCGGAACACCGCGCCGATCTCGCGCTCGAGATTGCGCACGCCGGCCTCGCGGGTGTAGCCGCGGATGATCGTCCGGAGCGCGTCGTCGGTGATCTCGCACCTGCTCGGGCTTCAGGCCGCTTTCGCCTGAGTTGACGCGGAACCAGATAACGGCGGGCGATCTGCAGCCTCTCGGCGACCGTGTAGCCGGAGAGCTGGATGATCTCCATGCGGTCGAGAAGCGGGCCCGGGATCGTATCCAGCATGTTGGCGGTGGCGATGAACATGACCTTGCTGAGGTCGAAGGTCACGCCGAGGTAGTTGTCGCGGAAAGTCGAGTTCTGCGCGGGATCCAGCACCTCGAGCAGCGCCGAGGACGGATCGCCCTGGATGCCGCGGCCGAGCTTGTCGATCTCGTCCAGCATCATGACGCAGTCGCGCGCACCGGCCTGGCGGAGGCCCTGGATGATGTTGCCCGGGAGCGCGCCGATATAGGTGCGGCGGTGGCCGCGGATCTCCGCCTCGTCATGGACGCCGCCCAGGCTCACGCGCACGAACTTGCGGCCCGTGGCCCGCGCGATGCTCTGGCCCAGCGACGTCTTGCCGACGCCCGGCGGGCCGACGAAGCAGAGGATCGGCGCCTTGCCGGTCGGATTGAGCTTCTGGACGGCGAGGTACTCCAGGATGCGCCGCTTGATCTTCTCCAGCCCGAAGTGATCTTCCTCCAGGATCTGGCGCGCCGCCGATATGTCGATCTCGTCTGCGGTCTCCACGCTCCACGGCAGCTCGGTCAGCCATTCGAGATATGTCCGGAGCATCGAGGCCTCGCCGCCGGCATCGGGCATCCGCGCCAGCCGCGCGAGCTCCTTCTTGGCCTGCTTCTCCACCTCCTCGGGCATCTTCGCCTTGGCGATCGCCTCGGCGAGCTTCCCCGCGTCGCGCATCGCCCTCCTCGCCCTCGCCCAGCTCCTTCTGGATGGTCTTCAGCTGCTCGCGCAGGATGTGCTCGCGCTGGCGGCTCTCCATGGTCGAGCGCGTACGCTCGCCGATGTCGTGGGAGAGGCGCAGCACCTCGAGCCGGTAGGCGAGAAACCACAGCACCTTGTCGAGCCGCGCCTTGAGATCGAAGGTCTCCAGGATCTGCTGCTTCTCCTCGATCTTGAGGTCGAGGAAGCTGGTGATGAGGTCGGCAAGAGCCGCCGCCGACGGCACGGACTGCACGGTGGCCGCAAGCTCATCAGGCGCGTTCGGGATCAGCTGCAGCGCTTCCAACGCCCGCTCCTTGAGCTGCAGGCTCCGCGCCTCCAGTTCCGGCCCGACTTCCGCCGGCTCCTCGATCCGCTCGATGCGGGCCGCGAGGAAGGGATAGCCGTCGAGGAACTCGACGATCCGGAAGCGCTGATCGCCCCGGCAGATCAGGTGATGGCTGCCGTCCTGGGCGGTCACATAGCGGATGACGAGCCCGACGGTTCCGATCTCGTGAAGATCGGACGGGGCGGGATCGGAGGTCTCGGGATCGCGCTGCAGCAGCGTCGCGATCGGCGACTGCGTCCGCACCGCGTGCTGAATTGCCGCGATCGAGCGCTCTCGGCCGACCGTGAACGGCATGATGACGGTCGGGAACAGCAGGCTGTTCCGCAGCGGCAGGATCGGCACGGCGTCCGGCGGCAGCTTGATGCCGCCTGCGGCGCTACCGGCCCCAGGCGCCGCGACGTTCGACGGCTGCGCTTCGCCGTCTTTCTTCAGATCAGAGGTGATGTCTGGCATTTTCATTCTCGCGATGCTCGAATCCATTCGGGTCGGCGGACATCAATTCGGCTTCGAGATGCCTCTCGCTTCGCGTCAGCCGAGCTTGCGGAGCGACAGAACCAGGCAGCCGTTGACGAGTTGGCGACCGGCCAGCTGGTAGTGGCCCGCCGGCAGCCGGACGCGGCGCTCGAAGCGCCCATAGGGGATCTCCAGGCGCCGAATCACCGCGGGCTCCGAGACCTCCGGCAAATTCCGCTCGCCGACCACCAGCAGGACGCCGTTCTCGAAGGAGACCTGCACCCCCTCCGGAGCGACGCCCGGGAGCGCCACTTCGATGAAAAGGCCCTCGGCGGTCTCGAAGACGTCCACCGGGGGCTCCCAAAGCGGCTGCCGCGCGCTCCGTCCGAGCTCGAAGAACTGCCGATGCAGGCGCTCGGCCTGATCCAGCATTTTGCGCGCGTCCCCCCACATCCAGAGGGACGGGTCTTGTCGTGACATGAGCTTCCCCGATCTCCTGAGCCTCGGCTCGGAGAAACATGGGTACGGCGGACTGCTTCGTCTAGGGTGTGGCGGTAATGGCCGCAGTGCGCCTGGCGCGCGGGGCCGGTCGGCTGCGATCCCCGTGTTTCGCTCGGCGATCCCGGCGTCTCTGACCTATCGTGGTGCCCCTGGAGGGACTTGAACCCCCACTCCCTTGCGAGAAACAGATTTTGAGTTTGCCGCGTCTACCATTCCGCCACAGGGGCCTCGGGCACGAGAGCCCGGGCACTATAGCGGCGGTCCTTCGAGGGTCAATTGGCTGACCGTCGACGTCGCGGTCGCAGGCCCCGTTCGCCTGTCATCAACACACCGAGATGACAGGGCACCCCTGCTTGCCTGGGCTGCGGAATGCAGCTAGAAGGGCGCCGGCTCGAGGGGCGGAATGCGGCTCGGTCGCTGCTCGGCTCTTCCCGACGCCCCGGAGGTCGCCCGACATGCTTGATCGGATCATCGCCCCGCTCGCGGGTTTGATCGTCGCGACGATCTCGACGCTGGGCTATGGCGGCGTCGTCCTGCTGATGGCGATCGAGTCCGCCTGCGTCCCCCTGCCGTCCGAGATCATCATGCCGTTCTCGGGCTATCTCGTCTTCACCGGCCGCTTCGACCTTTTCCTGGTCGCCACCGCCGGCGCCATCGGCTGCAATGTCGGGTCCACTTTCGCCTATGCCGCCGGCTATTATGGCGGCAAGCCCTTCGTGCAGCGTTGGGGCCGCTATCTCCTGATGAGCCAGCGCGATCTCGACATCGTGCACCGCTTCTTCGAGCGCTTCGGCGGCATCACGGTGTTCGTCGGCCGGCTGCTGCCGGTGATCCGCACCTTCATCGCGTTGCCGGCAGGCGTCGCGCAGATGCCGCAGCTGCGGTTCCAGATCTATACGTTCCTCGGGTCCTGGCCCTGGTGCTTCGGCCTCGCCTATGTCGGCGCCAAGCTCGGCGAGCGCTGGAACACCGACCCCGAGCTGCGCGATATCCTGCACCGGTTCGATGCCGTCATCGTCGCGGTTCTCGTGGTCGGCGCCGTCTGGTACGTGCGGCGGCACTGGAAACACCGCATCCCGCCGCAACGCTAGCCGGAATCATCGCATGCCCAGCGCTCGCCGCGTTCCCTTCCTGCTGCTCGTCGCCGCCGGGGTGGTGGTTGGCTCGGCGCTGCTCTCGCAATATGTCGGCGGGCTGGTGCCATGCGAGCTGTGCCTCGCCGAGCGCTGGCCCTACTACATCATCATGGCGCTGAACCTCATCGCGCTCCTCGCCGGCAACCGCGGGCTCACCCAGGCCGTCCTCGCTCTCAGCGGGATCGCGTTCCTGGTCAGCGCCGGTCTCGGCGCCTATCACGTCGGCGTCGAGCAGCACTGGATCGCCGGCCCCACCGCCTGCACCGGCGGCGGCACCGCCGGCGCCGGCAGCATCGAGGATCTGCAGAAGCTTCTGCTGCAGCAGCAGCCGGTGCGCTGCGACGAAGTGCAATGGTCGCTGTTCGGCGTTTCGCTCGCCGGATGGAATCTCGTGGTCTCCCTCGTGCTGCTGGTGTTCACTGGGAGCCAGCTGCGGCAGGCTCTCAGCAGGAGTGCCCGATGACCACCCACCGCCTTCCCGGCGATCCCGCCGCCGACGAGGAAGTCGCGCGCATGATCCGCGTCGATCATGCCGGCGAGTACGGCGCCGTCCGCATCTACGAGGGGCAGCTCGCCGTCCTCGGCCGCACCGCCTCCGCCAAGGTGATCCGCGAGATGGCGGTCGGGGAGCGCCAGCATCTCGAGCGCTTCGAGAAGCTGGTGGTGGCGCGCCGGGTGCGGCCGACGGCGCTGGGCCCGCTCTGGCACGTCGCCGGCTTCGCGCTGGGCGCGGCGAGCGCGCTTCTCGGCGAGCGCGCGGCGATGGCCTGCACCGTCGCCGTCGAGGAGGTGATCGACGAGCACTACCGCGAGCAGGCGGAGCGGCTCGGCGACAGAGAGCCGGCGCTCAAGGCGACCATCGAGGAATTCCGCGGCGACGAGCTGCAGCATCGCGACGTCGGCCTCGCCCACGGCGCCGCCGAGGCGCCCGTGCACGACATCCTCACCGCCGCCGTCAAGACCGGATCCCGCCTCGCCATCTGGCTCTCGACCCGCCTCTGATCGCGTTTTCCTCTTCATTCCCGGGTAATACTTTGCCGGCATAACACGGCTTGCTAGCATCTTGGCTGGCGGGGGATGAGGGGGTGCAATGCCGTCGACGCCGCTCGACCGGGCGATGGAGCAGGTGACTGCCGCCGCCGCCACGACCGCCGCGCCCGCCGCGCCGCCCCCACCCCCGTCAGAACCTCCGGCTTCGCCTGCGGCGGTACCCGGCCGAATGGAGGCCGCGCTCGCCTATGATGGCGACAATCGCGAGCTGCTGCGGCTCTGGCTCAAGACCATGGGCCTCGCCATCGTCACCCTCGGCTTCTATCGCTTCTGGGGCCGCACGCGGGTCCGCCGCTATCTCTGGAGCCGGCTCAGCCTGCTGGACGACCGTTTCGAGTATGACGGCACCGGCATGGAGCTGTTCGTGCGCTTCATCCTGGTGGTGCTGGTGGTGCTGCTGCCGCTGGCGGCGATCAATGCCGCGATCCAGTTCGCGGGCTGGCGCCCCGCCGTCATCATCTCGGTGCGCTACGCCATCTTCGCGGTGATCCTGTTTCTCTCTTATGTCGGCCACTACACCGGCCAGCGCTACCGCCTGAGCCGCACGCTCTGGCGCGGCATCCGCGGCGGCCTCGACGGCAGCGCCTGGAGCTATGGCCTGCGCGGCATGGGCTTCACGATTCTGCAGGCCTTCACCCTCAGCCTCGCCAAGCCCTGGCAATATGTCGTGCTCTGGCGCTACGAGGCGCGCCACACCCAGCTCGGCAGCCGCTTCCTCGCTTTCGAGGGCAGAGGCAAGGATTTGTTCGGCAGCTGGATCGTCGCCGTCGTGCTCGGCTTCCTCTCCGCGATTGGCCTGGCGCTGATGTTCGTGGCGCTGGCGATGATGGTGGTCGCCGTCGTCGCGGTCGTCGCCAAAGGCGCGTCCATCGATTGGAAATCCCATGTCGGGTCGCTGGCCGCCGGCGGCATCGCCACCTATCTCGGATTTTTCGTCTCGTTCTGGCTGATCTGGATCGCGATCACCGCGCGCTTCGAGCGCGACTGGCTGGTCTATTCCGCCGCCGGCACCAGGCTCGGCGAGCTGCGCTTCGCGGTCGATGCGGATACGCGGGCGGTGCGCCGGCTGCGGATCGGCAATTTCCTGCTGACGGCGCTCACCCTCAATCTCGCCTGGCCCTTCGTGGCGCAGCGGACGCTGCGCTTCTACGCCAAGACCGTGCGCCTCGACACCGACGGCATCGAGCGCTTGAGCCAGTCGGAAGGACCGTCACGGCCGCCCGCCTCCGGCATCGCCGAGCTCTTCGACACCACCGGCTTCGCCTGAGCGATGGCGAGCTTCACCGCGCACTTCGTCGACGGGCAGAGCGCCGCGCGGCGGGTGGTGCAGGTGACGCTCGCCGCCGACGGCATCCGGATTGCCGCGCCCGACGGCGGCGCGCTCGCGCACTGGACCTATGGCGACGTACGGGTGGTCGCCGACGAGGACACGCGCGGATCGCTTCGTCTCTCCTGCGGTCGCGCGCGGCTGGCGGTGGAGGATCCCGGCTTCGCCGCCGCGATCTATGTCGCTGCGCCACAGCTCCGGCCCGCCCCCACCTCGCGCCGCATTCTGCGCGCGGGGCTCGCCGCGGCGGCCTCGCTTGCAGTGGTGGCGGCGATCTGGTGGTCGCTCCCCCTGATAACCAGCCGCGCCGTCACCTTGATCCCGCCGGCGCGGGAGGAGCAACTCGGCGATCAGCAGCTCAAGACCTTCGGCCTTCTGCAGTGTCACGACGTCGCCGGCCAGGCCGCCCTCGATGCTCTGGTGCACCGTCTGACCGCCCGCGCCGACCTCCGCTTCCATGTGAAAGTGATCGTCGCAGACGCGGGCATCGTCAACGCCTTCGCGCTGCCCGGCGGGCGGATCGTGGTGCTGCGCGGATTGCTGGCGCAGGCGAAAAGCGCCGACGAGGTGGCGGGCGTGCTGGCGCATGAGCTCACCCACACGCTGAAACGGCACCCGCTGCGGCACCTGATGGCGCAGACCGGGCTCGAGGTGCTGATCGAGACCATGCTCGGCTACAACACCTCGGCCGGCAATGTCGGCGCGCTGATGGCGGGCTTCACCTATTCGCGGGCCGAGGAGGCGGAGGCCGATGCGGGCGCCCTCGAGCTGCTGCGCCAGGCCGATATCAGCGCCGCCGGCTTCGCCGATTTCTTTGACCGCCTTTCTCACGGACCTGAGCAGGCGATCCCGCCCTATCTCAGCAACCATCCAGCACCCGCCGACCGCCTCGCCGCGGTCCGCGCCGCCGGCGGCACCGGCACGACGCCGGCACTGACGCCGGCGCAGTGGACGGCACTGCAGCACATCTGCGATGGAGCGAAACCGCCGGGCAGGTGAGCAAGCGTCTGGACTATCCACCTCCGGTCCGCCCGGTGCTATGAGTGGGCGATGAATGAGACCTCGCCTCGCACCCTTCCGCTTCCCGATCTCCTGTCCCTGGCGGAGCGGGCGCTTGCCAGCGCCGACGCCGTCGTGGCGGCGGCCAAGCAGCGGCTCACCGAGGCGCTGTCGCGGGGCGGCGTACTCGACACAGAGAAGCTCGAGGCGCGGCAGTTCGCGGCGCATGGCTTCGCGTGGATGGCGACATATGCGACGGCGCTGCGCGAGCTGCTGAATTGGGCGCGCCGTCTCGACGATACCCGGCGGCTCGGCGAGATCGAGACGCTCACCCTGCAGATGGGCTTCGGCGAATATCTGGCGCAGCTCCAGGGCGGCATCGCGCTTGCCCAGGGCGAGATCGCGCGGCCGCACGACCTCGGTCTCGACGAGAATGACCTCGCGCCGCTCCGCCGGCCGGAAGCCGCCCACCTCATTTGCCACGGCAACAGCGAGGCGGCGCGCACGCGGCTGGGGGCGCTCCTCGCCGACGCCCTCGACGGCGTCGGGTTCGGCGCCCTCGCCGTCGACGATCCCACCCTCGATCTCGTCCGCGAGCAGTTCCGACGCTTCGGCGCCGAGCGGGTGGCGCCCTACTGTCACCAGTGGCATCTCGACGACGCGCTGATTCCGATCGAGGTGATCGAGGAGATGGCGGAGCTCGGCGTCTTCGGCCTGACGGTGCCCGAGGAATGGGGTGGCCACGGTCTCGGCAAGCTCGCCATGTGCATCGTCTCCGAGGAGCTGTCGCGAGCCTGTATCGGCGTCGGATCGCTGGGCACACGCTCAGAGATCGCCGCGGAGCTCATCCGTACCGGCGGCACCGAGGAGCAGAAGCAGCGCTTCCTGAAGCGCATCGCCAGCGGCGAGATACTGCCGACGGCGGCCTTCACCGAGCCCGACACCGGATCGGACCTCGCGAGCCTCAAGACCCGCGCGGTGCGCGAGGGCGACGGCTACCGAATCCATGGCGCCAAGACCTGGATGACCCACGGTGGCCGCTCGGATCTGATGACGCTGCTGGTGCGCACCGATCCCGGCGAGCGCGGCTATCGCGGCCTCAGCATGCTGCTCGCGGAGAAGCCGCGCGGCACTGCCGAGCATTCCCTTCCCCGCGCCGGGCATGACCGGCAGCGAGATCCCCGTGCTGGGCTATCGCGGCATGAAGGAATACGAGGTGGGCTTCGACGGCTTCGCGGTGCCGACGGAGAATCTCCTCGGCGGCATCGAGGGCCAGGGCTTCAAGCAGCTGATGGCGACCTTCGAGAGCGCGCGCATCCAGACCGCCTCGCGCGCGGTTGGCGTGGCGCAGAACGCCCTCGAGCTCGGGCTGCGCTATGCCCTCGACCGCCGGCAGTTCGGCAAACCGATCCACGCTTTCCCGCGCGTCCACGGCAAGCTCGCGTGGATGGCGGTCGAGACCATGATCGCGCGCCAGTTGACATATTTCGCCGCGCGTCAGAAGGACAGCGGCCGGCGCTGCGACATCGATGCGGGGATGGCGAAGCTCCTCGCCGCGCGCACCGCCTGGGCCAACGCCGACAACGCGCTGCAGATTCATGGCGGCAACGGCTACGCGATGGAATACGCGATCTCCCGCGTGCTCTGCGACGCCCGCATCCTCAACATCTTCGAGGGCGCCGCCGAGATCCAGGCCCAGGTGATCGCGCGCGGTCTGCTGGGCGGGCGGAATTGAATGGCCCGAGAAGCTAGAGCGAAGTCGCCGGTGCCTTACGTCACCTTGCGTTTCCTAATAAATTACAGCAAAATCATGGTGCTGTGCGGCAATTTTAATCCTTTCTTAGGCGCTTGCGTGGCATATCGGCGATCATGCTTCGCGTTCTCGCCTGCATCACGGAAGAGCACGACCTTCGGCTCGTCGTACTCGCCGGACTGATCTGTACATTCGCGTGCTACACGGCGTTCAGCCTGATCGCCCGGGCGCGCGCCGCGGAGGCGGCGGCCCACCGCGCTCGCTGGCTGACCGTCGCCGCCGTCGTGACGGGTTGCGGCGTGTGGGCGACCCATTTCGTGGCCGAGCTCGCCTTTCAGCCACACATGCCGATCGGCTACGATGTCGGCCTGACCGCGCTGTCCCTGTGCATCGCCATCGTCATCAGCGGCATTGGCTTCTTCATCGCGGCAGCCCGGCCCGGGTGGTCGATTGCCGGCGGCGCAGTCGCGGGCGCCGGCATCGGCGCAATGCACTATGTCGGCATGGCCGCGGTGCAGGCACCGGCCCGCCTCGACTACGACTTGGTTTATGTCGGCGCCTCGATCGCGATCGGCATGGCGCTGGGCGCCGCCGCGTTGCGCAGCGCATTCACGCAGACAGGCATCTGGCGACAAGTCTCGGGAGCCTCGCTATTCGTCGCCGGCATTTGTGGCCTCCACTTCACCGCGATGGCCGCCGTCACCCTCGTGCCCGACCCCGCCTACTCGCTGCCGCCCCACATCATCGACTCCGGCTGGCTTGCCATCGCTATCGCGGCCGTGACAGTGCTCATCGTCGCGCTCGGGTTGATCGGATCGATCGTCGATCAGCACCTCTGCCGATCGCGGCGAGGCGGAGGCGGCGCGGCTGCGCGCCTATGTCGCCGAGCTCGAGGAGACGAAACGCCGGCTCGAAGCCACCACGGTCAACCTGGAAGCAGCGCTCCAGGCTGCGGCGGCCGGCAGTCAGGCCAAATCGCAATTCCTCGCCGCCATGAGCCACGAACTGCGCACGCCACTCAATGCCGTGATCGGCTTTGCCGAGATGCTGGCAGCGGAGATTTTCGGCCCGCTCGGCGACGCCCGATATCGTGACTATACCGGGAGCATCGCACAAGCCGGCCGGCATCTGCTCGATCTCATCAACGACGTGCTGGATTTCAGCAAGCTCGATGCCGGGCGCCTGGAGCTGCACGAGGAGCTGATCGATCCAAGCGCGGCGGTGGAGGCAACCTATACGCTGATAAAGGGTCAGGCCAGCGAGGCCAGTCTGACACTGGAATACCGGGCCGAGGCGGAGCTGCCGATGCTGCGCGTCGATCTTCGCCGCGTGCGCCAAGTGCTGCTCAACGTGCTCGGAAACGCCGTCAAGTTCACGCCAGCCGGCGGCACGATACGCATCACCGCCGCACGGCGCGACGCGGCGCTCATCATCGCGATCGTCGACAACGGCATCGGCATCGCGCCGCATGACATTCCGAAAGCGCTGGAGCGCTTCGGCCAAGTCGACAATAGCCTTGCCCGTCGCTACGAGGGCACCGGCCTCGGACTGCCGCTCTCCAAGCGGCTGATGGAACTGCACGACGGCGCCCTCGAGATCGATAGCGCCCTAGGTGTCGGCACCACCGTCACTCTGGTCTTTCCGGCGCATCGCCTGGCCCACCGCGAATTCGGCCGATCCGTCCATCCGGGAGCAGCCGCCCAATCGGCGGCGTGAAGGGCATCGGGAAAGAGCATCGGTCTCGACGATAACCGGCTGGGGCAAGCGGGCGTCCGCGCGCTATACTGCGCCGATGGAGCACCTGCTTCCGATTCTGATCGTGGTCGCCATGCTCGCCACGCTGGGCGTGCTGGGGCTCGGACTGATCTCCATGGCGCGCGGCGACAGCGGCCGGCGCTCCAACAAGCTCATGCAATCGCGCGTGCTGTTGCAGGGCCTGGCGTTGCTGCTCTTCTTCATCTTCATGTGGCTGTTCCGCCGTTAAGTATCGCTCGGCGGCGTGTCTTGTGAGCATTGCGCGAGGCCGGTATCTGGCCGCAGAATGAACGCGACCCGATCGCGTCAATCGACCGGGCCATCGGTTTCAGACGACCTGTCGGGTCCTGTCGCGTTTTCTGCGCCGAACCGACATCCGCTTCGGCGGAAAATGGCTCTAGGGAGGAAGCCGGCGATGGTGAGATTGACGCGCATCTATACCCGCGGCGGCGACGGCGGCGAGACCTCGCTGGGCGACGGCGCGCGGGTCAAGAAATATGCGCTGCGCGTCGAGGCCTATGGGCACGTCGACGAGGCCAACGCGGCGATCGGCCTCGCGCGGCTGCACACCAGCGGGCGTCACGCCTTGCCGGATCGACACATGCTGGCGCGCATCCAGAACGACCTGTTCGATCTCGGCGCCGATCTCTGCGACGCCCGAAGGCGGAGGAGCCCGGCAAGGCGCGCTGCGCATCCCGCGGCAGCAGGTCGAGCGGCTGGAGCGCGAGATCGACGCCCTGAATGCCGAGCTGGAGCCGCTCGACTCCTTCGTGCTGCCCGGCGGCACCGAGGCGGCGGCCTGCTGCATCTCGCCCGCACCGTGGTGCGCCGGGCCGAGCGGCTGATGATCGCGCTCGCCGACGAGGAGCGCGGTCAATCCCGAGGCGCTCAAATATTTCAACCGGCTGTCCGACCATCTCTTCGTGCTCGCCCGGACCACCTCAACGACAAGGGCCGTCCGGACGTGCTGTGGCAGCCCGGGCGCGCATCGCTGACGCGAAATACCCGCTCGGGCGGGCCGCAGGCACAAGGCTTGCCTTGGCGGTTGTCGCACATGCACAATTCGGCGCCGACCTCGTCATTCAGGCTGCTATAGGCGGCAGGATTGCTCGATGAAAGTCCTGGTCGCGGTCAAGCGGGTCGTCGACTACAACGTCAAGGTCCGGGTCAAGGCGGACGGCACCGGCGTCGAGACCGCCAACGTCAAGATGTCGATGAACCCGTTCGACGAGATCGCGCGTCGAGGAGGCGGTGCGCCTGAAGGAGAAGCGGCATGGCGACCGAGATCGTCGCCGTCTCGCTCGGCGCCGCCGCAGTGCCAGGAGACCATCCGCACCGCGCTGGCCATGGGCGCCGACCGCGGCATCCTGGTGCAGACCGACGCCGAGCTGCAGCCGCTGGCGGTCGCCAAGCTGCTGAAGGCGATGGTCGACAAGGAGCAGCCGGAGCTCGTCATCCTCGGCAAGCAGGCGATCGACGACGACTGCAACCAGACCGGCCAGATGCTGGCGGCGCTGCTCGGCTGGCCGCAGGGCACCTTCGCCTCGAAGCTCGACGATCGACGACGGCACGGCCGACGGTCACCCGCGAGGTCGACGGCGGGCTGGAGACGGTGGCGCTGAAGCTGCCGGCGGTGGTCACCACCGACCTGCGCCTCAACGAGCCGCGCTACGCCTCGCTGCCCAACATCATGAAGGCGAAGAAGAAGCCGATCGAGACGCTGACGCCCGACGCAGCTCGGCGTCGATGTCGCGCCGCGGCTGAAGACGCTGAAGGTCGAGCGAGCCGCCGAAGCGCAAGGCGGGCGTCAAGGTGGCATCGCGTCGCCGAGCTGGTCGACAAGCTGCACAACGAAGCGAAGGTGATCTGATGACGCGTCCTGCGTTCTCGCCGAGCACGACAACGCCGGCCTCAAGCCGGCGACGCTGCAACGCCGTCACGGCGGCCGACGCAGATCGGCGGCGACGTCCACGTCCTGGTCGCCGGCGCAGGACTGCCGGCCGGCCGCCGAGGCGGCCGCCAAGCTCGCCGGGCGTCGCCAAGGTGCTGCTCGCCGATGACGCCGCTCTACGCCCATCGCGCTGGCCGAGGACCTGGCGCGCTGCTCGTGGTCAGCTGGCGCCCGACCTACTCCCACGTGCTGGCGCCGGCCACCACCGCGCGGCAAGAACGTCATGCCGCGCGTCGCCGCGCTGCTCGACGTGGCGCAGATCTCCGACATCGTCGCGGTCGTGTCGCCCGACACCTTCGTGCGCCCGATCTATGCCGGCAACGCGCTCGCCACCGTGCAGTCGCAACGACAAGATCAAGGTCATCACCGTGCGCGCGCACCGGCTTCGACGCCGGCGCCGGCCGACGGCGGCAGCGCCGCGATCGAGACGCGTCGCCGGCGCCGGCGATGCCGGCCTCTCGCAGCTTCGTCGGCGCCGGAGCTGTCGCAAGTCCGAGCGGCCGGAGCTGACCGCGGCGCGCATCGTCGTCTCCGGCGGCCGCGGCATGCAGAGCGGCGAGAACTTCAAGCTGCTCGAGGCCGTCGCCGACAAGCTGCGGCGCCGCCGTCGGCGCCTCCCGCGCCGCGGTCGATGCCGGCTTCGTGCCCAACGACTACCAGGTCGGCCAGACCGGCAAGATCGTCGCGCCCGAGCTCTACATCGCCGTCGGCATCTCCGGCGCCATCCAGCACCTCGCCGGCATGAAGGACAGCAAGGTGATCGTCGCCATCAACAAGGACGAGGAAGCGCCGATCTTCCAGGTCGCCGATTACGGCCTCGTCGGCGACCTGTTCCAAGCTCGTGCCGGAGCTGGACGCCGAACTCGAGAAGCAGCTGAAATAGTCCGCGCCAGGGACGCGGTCGCAAGGAGGCAGTTGACATGATCAAGACCATCGGCGTCATCGGCGCCGGCCAGATGGGCAACGGCATCGCCCATGTCTGCGCGCTCGCCGGCTACGACGTCACGCTGGTCGATGTCGAGCCGGCGGCAGCTCGACAAGGCGCATGGCGCCGATCGACCAGCAACATGGAGCCGCCAGGTCGACGCGCGGCATGATCACCGAGCCGAGCGACAAGGCGCGGCGCTGAAGCGCATCACGCACCGGCACCGACTACGACGCTGTTCGGCGACTGCGACCTGGTGATCGAGGCGGCGACCGAGAAGGAAGAGATCAAGCGCGAGATCTTCAAGAAGCTGCTGCCCGCATCTGAAGCCCGACGCGCTCATCGCCTCCAACACCTCGTCGATCTCGATCACCCGGCTCGCCGCCGCGACCGACCGGCCCGGCAAGTTCATCGGCATGCATTTCATGAACCCGGTGCCGGTGATGACAGCTGGTCGAGCTCATCCGCGGCATCGCCACCGACGAGCGCGACCTTCCAGCGCCGTCGCGCGAGCTCGCCGGTGAAGCTCGGCAAGACGCCGGTCGGCGGCCGAGGATTTCCCGGCCTTCATCGTCAACCGCATCCTGCTGCCGATGATCAACGAGGCGGTCTACACGCTCTACGAGGGCGTCGGCTCGGTCGAGGCGATCGACACCGCCATGCGGCTCGGCGCCAACCATCCCGATGGGGCCGCTGGAGCTGGCCGATTTCATCGGCCTCGACACCTGCCTCTCGGTCATGCAGGTGCTGCTACGAGGGCCTCGCCGATTCAGCAAGTACCGGCCCTGCCCGCTGCTGGTGAAATATGTCGAGGCCGGCTGGCTCGGCCGCAAGACCGGCCGCGGCTTCTACGACTACCGCGGCGAGAAGCCGGTTCCGACGCGGTAACCCCCGGCGCGGATGGGGGAATTTCAATTCCGTGACAGCCCTCCCGCACTTGGCATTTCGCGGGATCCTGTGGCAGGATCGGCGGGCATGACGTGGCCGCAACCTAGACGGACGCCGGATGTCAGGTCGCCCCGATCGCTGCCCGGCACTGGTGCTCAACGCCGATTTCCGGCCGCTGAGCTATTTTCCTTTGTCGCTGTGGTCATGGCAGGAAACGGTCAAGGCGGTGTTCCTCGACCGGGTCAATATCGTCTCGCAATACGACCGCGTCGTGCGCAGCCCCGTCCTTCGAGATGCGCCTGCCCAGCGTCATCTCCCTCAAGGAATATATCGCGACGGCGCGGCGGCCCGGCCTTCACGCGGTTCAACGTGTTCCTGCGCGACCGCTTCACCTGCCAGTATTGCGGCGACGCCGGCCCGTCCCACGATCTGACCTTCGATCATGTGGTGCCGCGCTCGCGCGGCGGCCGCACCACCTGGGAGAACGTGGTCACCGCCTGCTCGCGCTGCAATCTGCTCAAGGGCAACCGGCTGCCGCAGGAGAGCGGCATGTACCCGCTGCGCCCGCCCGGCCAGCCCACGACGCTGCTGCTGCAGGAAAACGGCCGGGCCTTCCCGCCCAACTTCCTGCACCACAGCTGGCGCGACTTTCTCTACTGGGACACCGAGCTGGATCCGGCCTAGCGCTTAGGGCTGCTGCTGCAGGCGCCAAGGCGCCGCGGCACCGAGGCTCTGATTGCTGAGCGTCGGCGCGCCGTCGTCATGGGTCGCGGTGATGTCCTGGTCGATCGCGTTCTCGCCGCTCGGCCCGTACTTCGCGAGCTGATCCGGGGGTTCCGAATTGCAGCTCGCCAACGCCAGCGTCGACAGCACCACCGCCACCGCAAGATTTCGAAGAGGCATATCGGTCATCACCACCTCCTTGCTTGGGGATTGGGAGGTGGGAAAGCCGCCGGTGGAGTTCAGCCCCTCGCAAGGGTTGCGACAGGCCCCGGTCGCGGGCAACCGAATGTCACTATGGCGAAGCGGTGGCGAGGCGACGGCAGCTCCGCGCGATTGTGACGATTCGGAGGCGACTCAGCGCGCCACGGGGCGGGGATCGCCGAGGCGCCAGTTCTCCGAGCCGCGCGGGCCCTGGTTGGTGAGAGTGGGTGCGCCGGCGTCGTGGGTGGCGGAGATGTCGGAATCGATGCTGTGATTGTAGTCGGGATCATAGTCGTAAGGCGCGGGGCCATCGCTGCTGCAGCCCGCCACCAGCAGGACCGCCCCCAATAGCAGGATCCCGCGCCATTTCCTGATCATCGTCGTCTCCGCTTTTGTGGCGCGCAGCATGCGGCAACAACCCCTTAATTCCAAGTAAAGTTACGGCGAATCCCCGGCAATTATTGACGCCTCGGCGAGTCGCCGGTACCGTCCATCCCATGGTGCGCCTCAGCGACCTCCGGCCCGGCCGGCGAATTAGCCACCCGATCCTCTCCGAGGATCGGGTCCTGGCCGTTCGTCGTTTCCGTGTCGTCGAGGAGTCGTCCCATGTCGCGCCCCGCGCAGAGCGCCGTCCATCCCGCCGCTGAACTCACCGCCTGCTTCTCCGTGCATGCCCACGCACATCCCGGCATCATGCCGCGGGTGCTGGAGCTGTTCGCCAAGCGCGCCCTCACCCCGACTTCCTGGACGAGTCGCGTCGGGTCGGAGCAGGATCTCACCATCGACATCCAGATGCGCGGCATGAGCACCGAGGTGACCGACTACATCACCAATTGCCTGCGCCAGATCGTCGGCGTCCAAGTTGTGCTGACCTCGGAGAAGCGATGGAGCGCGACCTGAGCCGATGAGCCTGCTGCGCCACCTCCGCGCCTGCAACACCTACCGGCCCGAGCGCTTCGTGCCGCTGCTGATGGGGGAGACGCGGGTCGGGCTGGTGCGCCGCGACAATGCCGGGCGTGCTCAAGCGCTTCCCGATGGTGCTCAACGTCGACGCGGAGACCGTGCACATCGTGGCGCCCGGCGACGCCGCCGCCGTGAGCGCCGCCCTCGATGAGGTGGTGGAGGAGCTGGTCGGCGAGGGCCTCGTCAACAAGTGGCGGAACGAGGTGTTCACTGTGGCGCCGCGCTGGGGCGAGAAGCCGCTCTTCAGCCTCGACCGCGGCGCCGTCAGCTTTTTCGGCGTGCGCGCCTATGGGGTCCACCTCAACGGCTATCGGCACGACGGGGAGCAGTTGCGGGTCTGGATTGGCCGGCGCAACCCGAACAAGCTGGTGGCGCCAGGCAAGCTCGACAACCTCGTCGCGGGCGGAATCGGCGGCGGTCTTGGCGTCGTCGAGACCCTGGAAAAAGAAGCGGAGGAGGAAGCCTCCATTCCAAAGCCGCTGATTGCCCGGGCCCGTGCGGTCGGCGCCATCACCTACAAGATGGAGGTGCCGCAGGGCCTGCGGGACGACGTCCTCTTTCTCTACGATCTCGAGGCGCCCGCGACCTTCGAGCCGCGCAACAACGACGGAGAGATCGTCGAGTTCATGATGATGGATGCGGAGGACGTCGTCTCCCGCGTGCGCGACACCGACGATTTCAAATTCAACGTCAACCTGACGATCATCGACTTCGCGCTCCGCCACGGCCTGCTGACACCGAAGGATCCGGATTACCTGTCGCTCCTCGTCGGCTTGCATCGCGGCGGCGGCTAGCTGCTGCTGCTGACGCCTACCATCGCGCGAACGTCGTCCGGCGTGCGCCCCGCGGCGCGCAGCGCCCGCAGCGTCTGCGCCTGGTCGCGCTTGGCGAGGCGGCGGCCGCCGGGATCGGCGAGCAGGCGATGATGCCAGTAGCGCGGCGTCGGCAGGCCCAGCAGCGCCTGCAGCAGTCGATGCACATGGGTGGCCGCGAAGAGATCCTCGCCGCGGGTCACCAGCGTCACGCCCTGCAGCGCGTCGTCGACGGTCACCGCCAGGTGATAGCTCGCCGGCGTCTCCTTGCGCGCCAGCACGACATCGCCGTGGCTGGCGGGATCGACGTCGACGCGACCGGCGACCGCATCCTCCCACGAGAGCGGCCCGGCACGCTCCGTCGCCCGGGCAGCATCGAGGCGGAGCGCATAGGGGCGCCCGCCTCGATCCGCCGTTGCCGCTCCGCCGGCGCCAGTCCGCGGCAGGTGCCGGGATAGAGCGGGCCGTCGCTGCCATGGGGCGCGGCGCCGGCGCGGGCGATCTCCGCCTGGATCTCGGCGCGGGTGCAGAAGCAGGGATAGAGCAGCCCCTCCCCCTGCAGCCGGTCGAGCGCCGCGCGGTAGTCGTCGAAATGCTCCGACTGGCGCCGCACCGGCGCCTCCCAGTCGAGGCCGAGCCAGGCCAGATCCTCGAGGAGCGCGGCCTCGAATTCCGGCCGGCAGCGGGTGCGGTCGATGTCCTCGATGCGCAGCAGGAAGCGGCCGCCGCCGGCGCGCGCCTTATCCCAGGCGAAGAGCGCGGCATAGGCGTGGCCGAGATGGAGAAGGCCCGTCGGGCTCGGCGCGAAACGGGTGACGATGGGTATGCTCACGGCGCGCGAACCATAGCAAAGCCAGCAGGCGCGTGACACGAGCGCCGCCCTCGTCTATCCCTCGATGCCGGTGCGAGACCGGGTACGGGAGATCTAAGCCCCATGCTGATCAGCCTCGAGGGACCGAGCCGGCCGCCGCTCGCCGGCGGCAGGCCGACATCGCTGGTGGTGCTGCTGCATGGGCTCGGCGCCGACGGCAACGACCTCATCGGGCTGGCACCCTACTGGGCGCCGCTCATCCCCGAGGCGGAGTTCCTGTCGCCGCACGCGCCTTTCCCGTGCGACATGGCGCCCTACGGCCGCCAGTGGTTCAGCCTGCAGGACCGCAGCCCCGACACGATCCTCGCCGGCTCGCGGGCGGCGGCGCCGATCCTCGACGGGTTTCTCGACGACGCGCTCAAGGCCCGCGGCCTCGACGACAGCCGCCTCACCCTCGTGGGCTTTTCCCAGGGCACCATGATGTCGCTGTTTGTCGGGCTCCGCCGCCAGAAGCCGGTCGCGGGAATTCTGGGATATTCCGGCGCCCTCACCGGCGCCGACGTCATCAAGGACGAGATCAGATCGAAGCCGCCGGTGCTGCTGCTGCATGGCACCGCCGACGAGATCGTGCCGTTCCAAGCTTTGGGGATGGCGGAGAAGAAATTGAGCGAGCTCGGTGTTCCCGTGGAGACGCTGGCGCGGCCCGGCCTCGGTCACAGCATCGACGAAGTAGGGTTGACGCGCGGCGGCGAATTTCTGCGTCGCGTGCTCGCCGCGCGTCCATGACTTCGATTATCTCTGCGCGCTCCAGCTTTCCGGCGACTTCGGCGACAGCAGGCGGTCGATGAGGCGGCGAGCGGCGGGGCCGTCCCAGGCGCCGGGACCAAGCAGGCGGCCGACCTCGCGGCCCTGGCGGTCGATCAGGATGGTGGTCGGGATCGCGTCGACGCCGAAGGCGTGGGTGACCTCGCCCTTGGGATCGAGAAAGATCGGCAGCTTGCGGAGATCGTGGTTCTCGATGAAGGGCGCCACCGCGGCCTCGCCCTTGCGATCCTCGGAGATCGCCATCAGCGCCAGCGGCGTGCCGGCCCGTTCGGCGGCCAGGCGATCGAGGGACGGCATCTCGGCAACGCAGGGCGCGCACCAGGTGGCCCAGAGGTTGATCAGCACCGGCCGGCCCTTGAGATCGGCGAGATGCACAGGTCTGCCGTCGCGGGTCGTCACCGTGACGTCGGGCGCTGGCCGCGGCGGGGTCTGCGGGCTAAACTCCGGCAACCCCGGCTCGGACGAGGCGCTCGACGCGACATCCGCAAGGCCCGGCAGGCAAAGGACCAGTAACGGTATGATCGCGCGTCCGATCTTCATTCCCTCGCACTCCACATCGCGACACCGGAGCCGGCGCCCGTGACCAGAAAACGCGCCGCTGCCGCCACGGCCGCACGCAACGCCGGCTGGGGCGGCCGGTTCTCGGGCGGACCCGCCGAGATCATGCAGCGGATCAACGTGTCGATCGGCTTCGACAAGCGCCTCTACGCCCAGGATATCGCCGGCTCCCTCGCCCACGCGGCGATGCTGGTCCGGCAGAAGATCCTGACCCCAGAAGATGGGGCGGCGATCGCCCGGGGTCTAGAGAAAATCCGCACCGAGATCGAGGCCGGCCGCTTCCTGTTCCGCGAGGAGCACGAGGACATCCATTTCAACGTCGAGGCGCGGCTCCTGGAGCTGATCGGCGCGCCGGCGGGTCGGCTCCATACCGCCCGCTCGCGCAATGACCAGATCGCGACGGATTTCCGCCTCTGGGTGCGCGATGCCATCGACCGCGCGGACGCGGCGCTCCGGGATCTGCAGCAGGCGCTCCTCGACCGTGCCGAAGAACATGCCGCGACCGTCATGCCCGGCTTCACGCATCTTCAGGTGGCGCAGCCGGTGACCTTCGGCCACCACCTGCACGCCTATGTGGAGATGGCCGAGCGCGACCGCGGGCGGTTTGCGGATTGCCGCAAGCGGCTCAACGAGTCGCCGCTGGGCTCCGCCGCGCTGGCAGGAACCTCCTTCCCGATCGACCGCAAGGCGACGGCGAAGGCGCTGGGCTTCGACCGGCCGATGGCGAATTCCCTCGACGGCGTCTCCGACCGGGACTTTGCCATCGAGTTCCTGTCGGCGGCGGCGATCGCGGGCATGCATCTGTCGCGGCTCGCCGAGGAGATCATCCTCTGGATGAGCGAGCCCTATCGCTTCATCCGGCTCTCCGATGCCTTCACCACCGGCAGCTCTATCATGCCGCAGAAGCGCAACCCCGACGCGGCGGAACTGACGCGCGGCAAGACCGGGCGTCTCAACGGCGCGCTCCTCAGCCTCCTCACCATGATGAAGGGGCTGCCGCTGGCCTACGGCAAGGACATGCAGGAAGACAAGGAGCCCGTCTTCGAGGCCGCCGACACCCTGGAGCTCTGCATCGCCGCCACATCGGGCATGGTGCGGGACCTCACCGTCGACGCCGAGGCAATGCGCCGGGTGGCCGCGAGCGGCTACAGCACCGCCACAGATCTCGCAGACTGGATCGTGCGCAAGCTCGACCTACCGTTCCGCGAGGCGCACCACATCACCGGCCGGCTGGTGAAGCTGGCGGAGAGCAAAGGCTGCGATCTCGCCGAGCTGCCGCTGGCCGAGATGCAGCGCGTCGAGCCGCGCATCAGCAAGGACGTGTTCTCCGTCCTCACCGTCGAGAAGTCGGTGGCGAGCCGCACCAGCCGGGGCGGCACCGCGCCGCAGAACGTCCGCCGCGCCATCGCCGCAGCACGCACCCGCCTCGGATGACCGCCATGCCAAAGTTCATTCTCATTGCCCTGATGATCCTGCTGCTGGCGCCGCTAGCGGCCTGTGGCAAGAAGGCGGCGCCAAGTCCGCCGGGCGAGGAGTCATCGTCGGTACCAAAATTTCCTCACGTCTATCCGCGCGAGGACCCGGACGCAGCGACGATCCCGTCACCGACTCCGGCGCCGCCGAAACAATGACGTCGATCGGCTTGGGCTTCCAGTATCAGGCGGGCGAGCTCGCAGCCGAGGGCGTGTCGCTCGCCCGCATCGCCGAGGCGGTGGGAACGCCCTTCTACTGCTATTCGAGCGCCGGCATCACCGCCGCCTATCGCGGCTTCGCCGATGCCTTCGTGGGCACCAACACCGCGATTCACTACGCGGTGAAGGCGAACTCCAACCTGGCGGTGATCCGTCTCCTCGCCCGGCTCGGCGCCGGCGCCGACGTCGTCTCCGAGGGCGAACTGCGCAAGGCGCTCGCCGCCGGCGTGCCTCCGGAGCGCATCGTGTTCTCCGGCATCGGCAAGAGCGAGAGCGAGCTCGCCTTCGCCATCGGGCGCGGCATCCATCAGATCAACGTCGAGTCGATGCCGGAGCTGGAGTTGCTGAGCGCGGTCGCCCAGCGTCTCGGCCGCACGGCGACGGTAGCGCTCCGCGTCAATCCCGATGTCGACGCCAATACCCATGCCAAGATCTCCACCGGCAAGAAGGAGAACAAGTTCGGCATCGACATCGCCCATGCCGCCGGCGCCTACATTCGCGCGGCGAGCCTCCCCGGCATCAAGCCCGCAGGCCTCGCCGTCCATATCGGCTCGCAGCTCACCGACCTCGCGCCCTACGAGGCCGCGTTCCGGCGCGTGGTGGATCTGGCCCAGGAACTGCGTCGCCAGGGCCAGACCGTGGAGCGGCTCGACCTCGGTGGCGGTCTCGGCATCCGCTACCGCGCCGAGACGCCACCCTCGGTGGCCGACTACGCGACGCTGACCCGGCGCCTCACCCACAATCTGGGGTTCGCCATCGCTCTCGAGCCTGGCCGCGCCGTCGTCGGCAACGCGGGCGTGCTGGTGGCGCGGGTGCTCTACATCAAGGGCGGCGCCACGCGGAAGTTCGTGATCCAGGACGCCGCCATGAACGATCTCATCCGTCCCTCGCTCTACGACGCCTGGCACGAGATCGTGCCGGTGCGGGAGCCGGCGCCCGGCGCCCGGCGGGAGCCGATGGATGTGGTGGGACCGGTCTGCGAGACCGGCGACACATTCGCCCTGGCACGACCCCTACCTCCGGTTTCGGCCGGCGATCTGCTCGCAATCTTGTCAGCAGGGGCCTATGGCGCTGTCATGAGTTCCAGCTACAATACTCGTCAGTTGGTGCCGGAAGTGCTTGTGAGCGGCGCGGATTTCGCCGTCGTCCGGCCCCGGCCGAGCTACGAGGAAATGCTCAGGCAGGAGCGGATTCCGCCTTGGCTTTCAGACTCGTAGGCTGTGCCCGCGGACGGTGCAACCGGCTGGTAACCAGCCTGGCGGCAAGCTGAAGCGGTAGAGGAAGGGGCCCAGGATGCCCGAGACCACGCCGACGCGCGACGCCGCGCCGACCTCTCCCCGAGCCCTCGCCACCCGGATCGAGCTGGCGCGCTGGGCGCTGTTCTGGGAGCGCTTCTGGCCGGAATGCGCGACTGCGCTGGCGGTCGTCGGCCTCTTCCTTATTGCCGCTCTCTTCGACGTGCCCTCGCTGATCCCCGGCTGGCTGCATGCCGCCGGCCTCGCCGCGCTGGTGGCGGTATTGGCGGTGGCACTTTGGCAAGTGGTGCGCGCCCTGCGAATCCCCGATGCCGCCGCCGGACGGCGCCGCATCGAGGCCGCGAGCGGGCTGGAGCATCGCCCCCTCGCCGCGATCGCCGACCGGCTGTCCGGCGGCGCCGACGATCCCGTCTCGGCGGCGCTCTGGGAAGCGCATCGCCAGCGCATGGCGGAGCGTGCCCGGAGCCTGAGGATCGGGGTGCCGCTTGCCAATCTGATCCGGCGCGATCCCTTCGGACTGCGCGTCCTGCTGGCGATCGCGCTGGTGCTGGCCGTCATCGACGCCGGCGGCGACAGCGGCGATCGCATCTGGCGCGCCCTGCAGCCGGATCTGCGCTTCTCGCCCTCGGCGGCGCAGGCGGCGAGCCTCGACATCTGGGTGACCCCGCCTGACTACACCGGGCTGCCGCCGCTGTTCCTACAGCGCGACGCCAGCACCGCGCCTGTCGCCATTCCCGCCGGCAGCACCGTGCTGGCTCAGGTTCAGGGCGGGCGCGAGACACCGCGGATCGAGGTCGACGACAAGGCAACGGATTTCGCCCGCATCGACGCCAAGAATTTCAAGGGCGGCACTACTCTCACCGCTGGCACGCGGCTCAGCGTCACGCAGGGCGGCCATACCCTCGGCGCCTGGCCGATCAACGTCGTACCGGACCTGCCCCCCACCATCGGCTTCGTGGGCACCCCGCAGAAGACCCTGCACAACGCGCTGCGGATCGAATATCACGCCACCGACGACTACGGCATCGAGACCGCCAAGGTAGTGATGCATCGCGTCGACGGGCCGCCCGACGAGACGATGGAGCTGGACCTGCCGCTGCCGGGCGTGCATTTGAAGGATGCGCGCAACGCCAGCTTCTTCGATCTGACACCACACCCCTGGGCCGGGCTTCCGGTCGAGATCCATCTGGAGGCGACCGACGCGCCGGGCCAGGTCGGCAAGAGCGAGACCCTGACGGTGACGCTGCCGGAGCGGCAGTTCCACAATCCCTTCGCGCGCGCCCTCATCGACCAGCGCCGCGAGCTCACGATTCATCCGAAGGACCGCGACGTCGTCGCCGAGACCCTGACCGACCTCGCCTCGCGGCCGGCGTTCTTCGACGACGACAAGGTGGTGTTCCTGGGGCTGCGCATCGGCTCGGTGCGCCTCACGCGCGAGGATCCGCGGACGGCTATCCCTTCGGTGCAGCGCCTGCTCTGGGATCTGGCGCTCCGCATCGAGGACGGACACGAGGCATTGGCGCAGCGTGATCTGCGCGACCTCATGCAGGCGTTGCAGAACGCGATCGCCCAGAATGCTCCGGACTCGGAGATCGAACGCCTGACCCAGGAGCTCAAGCAGGCGATCGACCGCTATCTGAAGGCGCTCGCCGAGAACATGCAGAAGCAGAATCCCGACGCCAAGGACCAGCAGGCGATCGATCCCTCGAGGATGATGACGGATCGCGATCTGCAGAAGATGCTGGATCGCGCCCGCGATCTCGCGAAGACCGGCGCCAAGGATGCGGCGCGCGATCTGCTGTCGCAGCTGCAGAACATGCTGGAGAACCTGCGTCTCGCGCAGCCCCGCCAGGGACAGGGTCAGAGCAGCGAGGCGATGCGTAGTCTGCAGCAGCTGCAGAACCGGCAGCAGCAGCTCCTCGACCGTACCTTCCGGCAGTCGCGCCAAGGCCAGCGCGGCCAAGGTCAGCAGCGCCCGGGCCAACAGGGTCAGGGCGAGGGACAGGGGCAGCAAGGTCAAGGCGACGCCGCCGAGCAGGACGCGCTCCGCCGCATGCTGGGCGAGGTGATGCGCCAGCTCGGCGACCAGGGCGACGTGCCGCAGTCGCTCGGCCGCGCCGACCGGGCAATGCGGGATTCCTCCGAGGCGCTCGGCCGCGGCGCGCCCGGCGATGCGGTGGGCCCGGAAACCGAGGCCCTCGACGCGCTGCAGCAGGCGACCAAGGACATGATGGACCAGATGACCGGCGCCTTCGGCGGGCCCGGCGGCGACCTACCGGACGGCGCGCTCCCCAACGCCGAGCGCGACCCGCTCGGCCGACCCACCGGCGACAGTGCCGAGGGCACCTACACCGACGGCCGGCTGCGCATGGGCCATTCCGACGTCGACAATTTCGGCATCGAGCGCGCGAAGGAGATCCTGGACGAGCTCCGCCGGCGCGCCGGCGACACGGCGCGGCCGGAGATCGAGCGCGACTACATCGATCGCCTGCTGCGGCGGTTCTAGCCGCCGCCGCGCTACTTCTCGCCCTTGGTGCGGGCGAGATAGTCGACGATCGCCGCCACGTCCTCCCGGCGCCACCGGCGCCTTATAGGTATTGATCATCTTGCTGACCTCGGCCTGCCATGCGGTGGCCGGCAGCGCCGGCTGATTGAGGACCATGCCGGCGGAGTGACAGGCGAGGCAATTGTTGTTGATGGCATCGGCTCCCGCGCCGGGAAACTGCCTGCCACTGTCCGGCAGATCCACGTTGACCGATTTCAGCGTGAGCGGCGGATCGGCCACGCCGGGTAGCGGCGCGAGGACGGCTGTCATCGAGAGTACCGTCAGCAGCAGCGTGCGGGACATGAGCTGATCCTCCTCAGGCCGCGACGACCGGTGTCGCTTCCACCACGTTGCGCATGAACCCGGATGGGTTCCAGTTCGGCCGGTCGGGCTGCGCCACACCGTCGCTGTTGGTGGCACGGACCATCAGCGTGTACTTGCCGGCGGTCGCCAGGGTGAAATGGCACTCCCACTGGCGGAAGCTGTACTTGCCCTCGTCGTCGCCGAGCTGGGCCGGCAGCCATGTCTTGCCGCCGTCGGTCGAGAGCTCCACGCGCGCGACGCCGGTATCGCCGCCGAAGGCGATGCCCCGCGCCAGTGTCGGCGCGCCGGCGGCACGGTCTCGCCGGACTTGATGTTGGTGATGAAGGAGCGCGGCACCATCCTGTTGATCGGCACCATCTTGACGCCGGTCTCGCCGGGCTTCATGTCGGCGTGCGGCGTGTCCGGGATGGTGTAGGCGGTCTTCATCCAGAAATTGTCGTCGGGCTGGTCGAGCACCTCGAGGTCGCTCAGCATCTTGACCCAGTAGGTCGCATACCAGCCCGGCACCACCAGCCGCAGCGGAAAGCCGTTGAGCAGCGGCAGCTGCCGGCCGTTCATGGCATAGGCGATCATCACCTCGCCATCGCGCGCGTGATCGATGGCGAGCGACTTCATGAAATGCGGCGCGTCCGCCACCACCGGCTCGTCGAGGCCCTTGAGCCGCACCTGCACCGCGCCGGCCTTGACCCCGGCGCGATCCAGCACGTCCTTGAGGCGCACACCGGTCCAGCGCGCGTTGCCCATGGCGCCGTTCGCCCATTCACCGCCGGGAACGCGGGGCTCAAAGAAGCCGCGCGAATTGCCGGAGCATTGGTTGACCGCCGCCAGCTCCACCCGCGGCATGGCGAGGATGTCCTTGAGCGAGAGAGAGAGCTCCGTGCCGACATGGCCGCGCACCGCCAGGCGGAAGCTGTCGACGTCGATCTCGGTCGGAATGACCGCCCAGTGCCAGCGCACGTAGAACAGGTCGTTCGGCGTGAAGACGCCTTTGTCGAAGACCTCGAAGGGCGTCTCCAGCAGCGGCGGGCGCGAGCGCTGCAGGATCATCGCGCCCTTCTCCGGAAAGTCCCTGACGATCGGCCGCGCGCCGGGCCCACCCGGCAGCGGCAATTCGATCATGGTCTGCGCCCAGGCCGGCGTGGCGGTCATCGCCAGGCCGGCGGCGCCGAGCTGACCAAGGAGAAGCCGGCGGCTAAGTGGATGCTGGAGGACACTGTTGCACATGTTCACCCTCTCTCTGGGTTGGCGCGCTCGCCGCCGGCGCCGATCAGCTTCAGCAAGGCCTCGGCGGCGAGGCTATGATAGCGCTCGCGATGGCGCAAGACGTGGAAAGCGCGCTCGGGGAGATCGAGACGGACGCGATGGAGAAGCCCGGCCTCCAGGCTCGACGCGACCACGGATGCGGAGATGACAGCCGCGCCCATGCCCGCTTCCACCGCGCCACGCACGGCTTCATTGGAGGGCAGCTCCAGCACCACCTTCAGGAGCCGCGGCGCCAGGCCGAAGCGCTCCAGCGCCGCCTCGAAAACCGAGCGAGTGCCCGAGCCGGGCTCGCGCATGACCCATTCGGTCTGGGTGAGATTGCGCGGATCGAGGCGATCGAGCTTCGCCCACTCATGGTCCGGTCCCGACCACCAGCTCCAGCTGGTCGCGCGCCACGGTCACGCTGGAGAGCGCGGGATCGTCCACCGCGCCCTCGACGAAACCCAGCTCCGCCGCCCCTTCGCGCACCGCCATCGCCGCCTCCGCGGTATTGCCGACGCCGAGCCGGATCTCGATCTCCGGAAAGGCGCGTCGAAACGCCACCAGATGGCGCGGCAGCCAGTAGCTGGCGATCGTTTGGCTCGCTTGCACCGCGAGGGTCCCCCGCTTCAGACCGCCAAGCTCCGCCAGCGTCAATTCGGCGGCTTCGGCGCGGGCCAGCACCGCTTTCGCCTCGTCGAGGAAGATCCGACCTGCCTCGGTCAGCTCGATGCCGCGGCCGACGCGATGAAATAGCCGCGTTCCGTGCCGCGTCTCCAGAGCGGCGATTGCCGCGCTTGCCGCCGATTGCGCCAAATTGAGCGCTTCCGCCGCCCGGGTGACGTGCTGACGCTCGGCGACGGCGACGAAGATGCGCAATTGCTCGAGCGTCATGGTCGTATCCTTTCTATGGGGCTCAGCCCGTCAGCTCGACGAGGGCCAGGCTGAAGCCGGCGATGAACAGCCAGGAGAGCGCGCCCAGCAGCAGGGGACGCAGCCCCTTGGCGCGCAGCTTACGGATATCGGTCTCCAGCCCCATGGCGGCGAGGGCAAGCGACAACAGGAAGGTGGTACCCGGCACGATCCAGGTCTTGAGATCGGGCGGAACGGCGATCAGGCTGTTGACGATCACCAGGGCGATGAATCCCAGGACGAAATAGGGCATCGGCGCTTTCCGGCGCGCGGCGCCCGGTCCGTGATGGCGGCGCCGCGTGCCGGAGGCGAGCAGGCCCAGCGTGATGACGACGGGCGCCAGCATGGTGACACGGGTCAGCTTGGCAATGGTGCCGTATCCACCGGCTTCCTTGCCCGCCTGGAAAGCGGCCGCCACCACCTGGGCGATCTCGTGGATCGAGGCCCCGCTCCACAATCCGTAGGCGCGCGGCGTGAGGTGCAGCACGGCCGGCAGCGCGGGATAGAGGAACATGGCGATCGAGCCGAAAATGGTGACGCACGCCACCGCATAGGCGACATCCTCGTCATGGGCGTCGGTCACCGTGTTGACGGCGATGACGGCTGAGGCGCCGCAGATCGAGGTGCCCGCGGCGATGAGCTCGGCGAGCTTGCGGTCGACGCCGATCAGGCGTCCCAGTCCCTTGGTGACGACGAAGGTGGCGATCAGCGTGGCGGCGATCACCGCCACTCCGGCAACGCCGACTTCGGCGATCTCCTGCGCGGTCAGCTGCAGGCCGAGCAGGATGATGGCGAGGCGCAGCACGCGCTTGAGAGAGAAAACGACGCCCGGCCTGGCGCGCGTCGGCGTCCCGATCAGATTGTGGAAGCCGATGCCGAGCAGGATCGCCATGATCATCGGACTGAAGGCCCCGAGACCCGGGACCTGCCTGAGCGCGAATGCGAGGGCGGCAATGCCGGCGGCCAGCGCGAGGCCCGGTAGCACGATGGTCCAGCGATCGGCTCCGCCGATTGCACGGGAGCCACGGGAAACAACACTGGAAACCGACATGCTCAAACTCCTCTGGATCGCCCAATGGCGCTTTCCAGGGGAGATCCAGGGCACGAACGATTTATCTAATAGATTACTTTATTCATATCAATCGCAAATATTAGATTGATTTGCGTCACCCTTAAGCGCCCATCCGTCAGGCGGCCGCGTAATCGTGACGATAGGTGCCGGGCTCGAAACGTTGAAGCCCTGGCGCCAGACCTTGCCAGGCCAGATGAAGTCCACGGTGCCCGCACGCGGCGGTAGACGCCGTATAGACGGTGGCATAGCCATCCGCGCGGCAGGCGCGATAGAGCGGCGGTTTCAGCATCGCTCGATGAGCGTCGGTAGATCGGCGACGGGATCCGCAAGCAGCCGCGCCAGATCTCTCCGCCGACGACTCGCGTGGCGCTCCGGCATGCCAGCGCGTCTCCTGCTGCGGTGGGATCGGCCGGTCCTGATGATTGGCGCAGACTCGCCCGTCGGTAACCAGCGGGGTACGATCGGGGCCCACGAAGACGGTCGCGAAGGCCCCCGATCGGTCGAGCACGGTCACGTTCTGCGACATCGGCACGGGAACACGGGTCAGCACCGCCACTGCCTCCGTCACCGTGCGGCAGGTCTCGAGCACGTAACGCAGCACCAGGATCATCGAGAAGCCGCGGCCGCGCGCGAAGCTGCCGCCGAAGGTGAGGCTCGCCACCAGCCCGTCCTCGTTCATGCCGTCAAGCGCCCCCCAGGCCCGTTGGGCCATGGTGATCACGCGCCGTCCACCCCAGCTCGCCATCTCGACGCACCCGCTGGTGAGCTGAAGCTCGAAATCATAGTTACGCAGGAGAGCCGGCCCACCCTCCCCCAGCCAGACCGCCTGGCTGCAGCCGGCGATCACCGGCGGTGGATCGAGGCAGCTGAGACAGCGATGAGCGATGTCGTCGTCGCCTACGAGCGCGCAGAGACGCTCGTAGACCGGCAGCAGCTCCGGCATATGGCGCTGCAGCGCGGCGCGCGCTGCAGGCACCGTTGGACGCGGCGCCAAACCTTCCTTCAGATACCACGTCCGCATCGCGGGCCAGCCCGCGATAAACCGCTGGCGCCAAGCCTCGCCCGGCAGCGGCTCATCCGCGGCAAGGAACGTCTTCTCCATCGCTTGAGACTCAGTTCCTGAGCTCTTCCTCCACGGCGGCGCAGATCTGCTCCAGCGTAAACGGCTTGGAGATCACGCGATGAATCAGCGCCTCGAGATTGTGGGCGCGGCGCTGCTCCTCGGCAAAGCCGGTCATCAGCAGGATCTTCATATCGGGATATTCCTTGCTCGCCTTCAGCGCCAAGGCGATGCCGTCGAGGCCGGGCATCACGATGTCGGTGAGCAGCAGGTCGAAGCTCTCGTCCTGGAGCGCGGCGAGCGCCGCCAGCCCGTCGCCGACCGCCCGGGGCTCGTGCCCGCAGTGCTTGAGCGCGCGCTCGACGAAGGCTTGCACGGAGACCTCGTCCTCGGCGATCAGGATTTTGGCCATTGCCGATGACAGGCCGCCGCGCCGGCGGCTATCCGTCCCCGTCGACGAAATCCACCACCATGCCGGTGGCGGCCTCGCTCGGGCGGGTGACGCTGGTGGTGAAGGGAACGCTGGCGCCGGGCAGCAGACGCTCGGTGCTCACGCTGAAGGTCCAGGACTGCACGACGCGGTCGTTGGGATCCTTGAGCAGGACCCTGAGCTTCGGCACCGGCTGGGCGTCGGGCGAGATGTTGATCACCTCGCCCTCGATCACGAGCCGCGGCACCCCGTTCTCCTCGTCGCGTCGCGGCACTGCGCGCACCTGCAACACCTCGTTCGGCTGCGGCGCGGCGATCCCCAGCAGCGCATAGAGGCGCGCCGAGGCGGGCCACATCCGCACCACCTGGTCATGGCCGAAGTAGCCGCCGCCCAAGACGCCCCCCAGCACCAGCAGCAGCAGGATCCAGCCGATCGCGGCACCAATGCGGCGCGGGCGCCGCGGCACCGCGGGCAGCTGTATGCGCTCCTCGATACGCTCAGGCGCCTCAAGCGGCGGCGGCGCTACCGATGCCGGCGCCGGACCGGGTGGCGGCGACTCGATGGGCGGCGGCGGCGACAGCACATCGTCGGGCACCGCCGCTTCCGGTGGCGGCGCCTGATGCCAGGTGTTGGAACACTGAGCGCACCGCACCATCCGTCCGCTGGGGCCCAGCTGACGCGGATCGACGAGATAGCGAATGCGGCATACCGAGCAGGTGACAATCATGTACGGGCGAAACCTTGGCCGGGCTCCCTTATACGGCGCGGCTTCCGGGGAGGCAAGGAGGAGGGCCGCCGCACAACCTCGCGGCGAAGACGAGAAACCGCGACTCGGCGGGCGGTTCTCCGCCTCCGCGCATGCGGCGGCGACGCCGCCCGGCGCGGCAAGGGCATGCTTTACGCCGGCCAGCGCCCCATGCCATGTTCGCGCCCCGGAGCGCGCGGGCGAGTGAAGAGGCCCCTTTGATCCGTTTCGAGAACGTTGGCATGCGATACGGCGCGGGTCCGGAGATCCTGCGCGACATCACCTTCAACCTCGAGCCGGGGTCGTTCCATTTCCTCACCGGCCCGAGCGGTGCCGGCAAATCGAGCCTGCTGAAGCTCATGTACCTCGCCGAGCGCCCGTCCCGCGGCCTGATCTCGCTGTTCGGCCGCGACATCGCGACGACGCCCCGGCGCCAGATGCCGCCGCTCCGGCGCAAGATCGGCGTGGTGTTCCAGGATTTCCGCCTGATCGATCACCTCTCCGCCTTCGACAACGTGGCCCTGCCGCTCCGCGTCGCCGAAGTGCCGGAGCATGACGTCGCCGAGCACGTCACCGAGCTTCTGAGCTGGGTCGGGCTCGCCGAGCATCTCCATGCGCGGCCGCCGACGCTCTCCGGCGGGCAGCAGCAGCGGGTGGCGATCGCGCGAGCGGTGATCGGGCGGCCCAGCCTGCTGCTCGCCGACGAGCCCACCGGCAACGTCGACGACGAGCTGGCGCTTCGCCTCATGCGCCTCTTCGAGGAGCTCAACAAGCTCGGCACCACCCTTGTCATCGCCACCCACAGCGAGAGCCTGGTGGAGCGCTTCGAGCATCCGCGCCTGCATCTGGAGCGCGGCGAGCTCCGGGTCGAGCGCCGGCTGGCGCGGGTGGCGCGCTGATGGCTCGATCTCGCCTTGACCTGCCGCTCAATCGCGACGGCTCCGTGCGCTTCCTGCCATGGATGGTGGCGCTCATGGTCTATCTCGCGAGCCTCGCGCTCGCCGGCGCCGTCGTCGTGCGAGACGTGGTCGAGCGCTGGGACCAGGGCCTCACCGGCACGCTCACCGTCGAGCTGCCGACCGCCCCCGCCGGGGGCAAGGACGACGGCGCGATGGCGGTTGCGCTCAAGGTGCTGCGGGAGACGTCAGGCGTGGTGAGCGCGACGCCGCTCGATCAGCGCCGCACCGCCGAGCTGCTGGAGCCGTGGCTCGGCAACAACATCGACGCGGCCGACCTGCCGCTGCCGCGCCTCATCGATCTCCACATCAATGTCCGCGCCAATGTCGATGTCGCCTCCCTCGGTGCCCGCATCGCCGCGGCGGTGCCAGGCGCGCAGATCGACGACCACCGCCGCTGGCTCGATCGCGTGATCCGGACCGCGCTTGCCATCGAGACGATGGCCGGCGTGGTAGTGATCCTGGTGGGGCTGACGGCGGTGCTGGCGGTGATCTTCGCCACCCGCACCGGTCTCGCCGTCCATCATGGCATCGTCGAGGTGCTGCATCTGATCGGCGCCCGCGACAGCTATATCGCGCATCAGTTCGAGCGCCATGCGCTCCGCCTCGGCCTGCGCGGCGGCATGATCGGGCTGGCGCTGGCGCTGCTGACCCTTCTCGGCATCAGCGACGCCGCCGAGCGCGTCGGCTCCATCAGCGACGCCGTGCGCATGCTGCCGGCTCTCAGCGCGCCGCCGGTGGAGTGGGCGCTGCTGTTCCTGCTGCCGCCCGCCGCAGGACTCATCGCCATGCTGACCGCCCGCATCACCGTGCTGCGCGCGCTGGCGCGCATGCCCTGATGCCGCGACGCGCCGAGGCCGATCCGGAAAGGCGCACGCGCCGTAGTCGCTCTGGGTTCGTCTTCGCCGCCGGCGTGCTGGCCATATTGATCGTGATGCCCGTGGCGTGGCTCGGCGGCCTCATCTGGTTCGCGGAGACCATTCCGGAAACGGTGGAGGACTCCGGCACCACCACCGACGCCATCGTCGTGCTCACCGGCGGCAGCCAGCGCATACAGGTGGGACTGCGCCTCCTCGCCGCCGGCAAGGCGAAGAAGCTCTTCGTGTCGGGCGTCTATCCCACGGTGGACGTGCCAGCGCTGCTGCACGCCGAGCGGCAGGCGCCCGACCCGGTGCAATGCTGCATCGTGCTCGGCCACATTGCCGACAATACCTATGGCAACGCCCAGGAGACCGCGACCTGGATGCGCGAGGAAGGCTATCGCTCCCTGCGCCTGGTCACTGCCAGCTATCACATGCGCCGCGCGCTGCTGGAGTTCGCCCGCGCCATGCCTGATGTCCGCGTCATTCCGAACCCGGTCTTCCCGGAGAACGTGAAGCAGGGGCGCTGGTGGGCTTGGCCGGGAACCTTCGGCCTGATCGTCGGCGAATACGATAAGTACATGTACGCGGTCACGCGTCCCTGGCTGCCGATCCCGCCGGAGCGGGAGCTGCCAGAGTGATCGTGCTCCGCTCGCTCTTCTTCAACCTCGCATTCTATCTCTGGACCGCGCTCCTCGGCATCGCAGCGATCCCGATGGTGCTGGCGCCGCGCGCGTCGGTGATGCGATTCGGCCGCTGGTGGTCGCGGACGGTGCTGGAGCCTGGCGCGCGGCATCGCGGGCATCGATTACGAGCTGCGCGGCGCCGAGCATCTCGGGCATGGTCCCGCCATCATCGCCATGAAGCATCAGTCCGCCTGGGACACGCTGGCGGCACCGGTGCTGATCCACGACCCCGCCATCGTGCTCAAGCGGGAGCTGCTCTGGATCCCGCTCTATGGCTGGTACGCGCGCCGCGCCGGCATGATCGCGGTCGACCGCGGCGCCGGCGCCACCGCGCTCAAGGCGATGCTGCGCCGCGCCAAGGATGTCGTAGCGCAAGGACGCCCGATCGTGATCTTTCCCGAGGGCACCCGAACGGCGGTGGGATCGAGCCGGCCCTATCATCCCGGCGTTGCGGCCCTCTATACCAAGCTGCGGCTGCCGGTGGTGCCGGTCGCCGTCAATTCTGGCCTGTTCTGGCCCCGGCGCCGCTTTCTCAAGCGACCCGGCCGCATCGTGGTGGAGGCGCTGCCACCGCTGCCGCCGGGCCTGGAGCGCCGTGTCTTCCTGGCGGAGCTGCAGACGCGCATCGAGACCGCGACGGCGCGGCTTGTCGCCGAGGCCGAAAGTGCCCGCCGGAAAGCGTGACGACCCTCTTCCCGGCCGCGTGCTTCATGCGATGATGGCGGCGAGCATGTTCCCCCGCCATCTGGCGCCGCACTCCGAAGAGGCCCCATGACAGAACCTTTCCCGCTCGAGCCCTCGCTCTGGGCCGCGACCGCCCCGGCACCGGCGCCGACGCCACCGCTGGCGGCACCCACAACCGCCGACGTCTGCGTGGTCGGCGGTGGCTATGCCGGCTTGTCGACGGCGCTGCATCTCGCCGAGCGCGGCACCAAGGTGGTGGTGCTGGAAGCGCATGAGCCTGGCTTCGGCGGCTCCGGCCGCAACGGCGGCCAGGTGATCCCCGGCCTCAAATACGATCCGGACGAGATCATGACCATGCTGGGCGAGGAGCGCGGCCAGCACCTCGTCAAGTTCGCCGGCGGCACCGCCGACGTGGTATTCGATCTCATCGAGCGCCATGGCATGGACGTGCCGCGCATCCGCAAGGGCTGGATCCAGGGCGCCCACGACGACGCGGCGGTGAAGCTCGCCGAGCGCCGTGCCCGGCAGTGGGAGAAGCTCGGCGCGCCGGTGCAGTTCCTCGACAAGCGCGAGACCGACCGCCTGATGGGCACCGACAAATATCCCGGCGGCTGGCTCGATCGCCGGGGCGGCGCGATCCAGCCGCTGGCCTATGCGCGGGGTCTCGCCAAAGCGGCGCTCGCCGCCGGCGCCCGCATCCACGGCAACACCGCCGCCACTTCGCTCACCCGGTCCGGCAAGCAGTGGACCGTCGAGACCTCGACGGGCCATGCCGTCACCGCCGACCAGGTGGTGCTCTGCACCAACGGCTACACCGGCAATCTCTGGCCGTCGCTGCGCCAGACCGTCATCGCGCCGAACTCGTTCCAGTTCGCCACCGAGCCGCTCTCCGACAATCTCCGCCGCTCGGTGCTGCCGGAGGGTCAGGTCACCTCGGATACCCGCAAGCTCCTGCTCTATTACCGCATCGACCACACCGGCCGGCTGCTGCTGGGCGGGCGCGGGCCTTTCCGCGAGCCCAAGGGGCCGTCCGACTGGGCGCATCTGGAGCGCGTGCTGCCGAAGATGTTTCCGCATCTCGCGGGAACGCCCATCGCCTACCGCTGGTGCGGCCGGGTCACCATCACCACGGACCATCTGCCCCATCTGCACGAGCCGGCGCCGGGCCTGCTGATCGACATCGGCTGCCAGGGCCGCGGCATCGGGCTGCAGAGCGCGATGGGAAAAGCGATGGCGGAATATGTCGCCGGCCGCGACGCCCGCGTCCTCCCGCTCCCCTTCACGCCGTTGAAGCCGATCCCCTTCCACGGCCTGCAGCGCGCCTATGTGGCGGCGGCGGTCACCTGGTACCAATTCACCGACGGCGGCATGCGCGCCTGAAAGGCCCGCCGCACTGAACACCTGAGGTGACCTTTATGTCCTTCGAGCTCTATCTTCGCCTACGTCCTCGCCACCATCGTCATCACCGTCGTGCCAGGCCCGGCGGTGACCATGGTGGTGGCGAACAGCCTGACGCACGGCACCCGCGCGGGACTGCTCAATGTCGCCGGCGCGCAGCTGGCGCTGGCGATCCTCATCGGCGTGATCCTGATCGGCCTCGCCTCCATCATCGAGACCATGGGGTGGTGGTTCGACTGGGTGCGGCTGGCGGGCGCCGCATATCTCGTCTGGATCGGCATCAAGCTCCTGCGCTCCTCCGGCGATCTCGCCGAAGGTGGCCGCGCGCCGGCGCCGCGGGGCGGCTTCTTGCTGCAGGGCTTCCTGGTGATGCTGAGCAATCCGAAGGCGCTCCTCTTCTTCGGTGCCTTCATCCCGCAATTCGTCAATCCGCACGGAAATTATGTGAGCCAGGTCGTCCTGCTGGGAGCGACCGCCATGGCGATTGCGGTCTGCTCCGACGGCGCCTACGCGGTGCTGAGCGGACGCGCGCGCCACCTGCTGTCGCGCCGGCGCGTGCGGCTAGCGTCCCGGGTCGGCGGCGCCTGTCTGATCGGCGGCGGGTTATGGCTGGCCTTCGCGCGGGCCAAATAGCGCCATCACAGAGGGAGGTCACGATGTTCGAGGGATTCACCCGCACCGAGATCAAGACATCAGGCGCCCGCATCCACCTCCGCCATGGCGGCAAGGGACCGCCGCTCCTGCTGCTGCACGGCAATCCCTTGAGTCACATCTCCTGGCACAAGATCGCCAACCAGCTCGCCGAGCGCTTCCATGTGGTGGCCGCCGATCTCCGCGGCTACGGCGACAGCATCGGTCCCGAGGAGGGCGGCGAGAACCACATCAACTACTCCTTCCGTGCCATGGCCCAGGATCAGGTGGAGGTGATGGAGCGGCTGGGCTATCGCGAGTTCTTCGTCGCCGGCCACGACCGCGGCGCGCGCACCACCCATCGCATGTGCCTCGACCACCCGCAGCGGGTAACGCGGGCGGCCGTCATCGACATCCTGCCGAGCCAGTACGTCTGGACCCACACCTCGAAGAACTGGGCGCTCAAGTCCTGGCACTGGTCCTTCATGGCGCAGCCCTACGACCTGCCGGAGCGCATGATGGCGGCGGTGCCGGCGCAATGGTTCATGGAGCGCAAGCTCTCCAAGCCCGGTATCGGCCTCGGATTCTTCGACAAGGAAGCCTTCGCGGAATACGTCCGCTGCTTCACCTGGAAGACCATCCGCGGCTCCTGCGAGGACTACCGCGCCTGCGTCACCTGCGACCTGGAGATGGACACGGCGGACCTCGCCGCCGGCCGCAAGGTCGACTGCCCGCTCCTGGTGGTCTGGGGCGCCCGGAGCCATACCGGCACCGTCCACGGCGACGTGCTGGGGGTCTGGAAGGTCTATGCCAGCAACACCACCGGCGGCCCCATCGACTGCGGCCACTACGTCCCGGAGGAGGCGCCGGAGGCGACCCTGGATTGGCTGCTGCGGCATTTCGCGGGGTAAGCGGCGGGCGACCGGTGGATCGATTGCATCCACAGTCCAGGCATCCTGGGCACATCTTGAAATGTGCCGATATCACAGCTATTTACAGAGAGTTCCGCGGGCATAACCTTGTGGAAACAAAGACAGAACAATAATTGTTCCTGTGCTATGATCGGGCGCCTTGGTGGTGCCGAATTGCCGATCCTAGGGAGCCTTTGATGCGCAGCGTCGCCGCCATCTCCCAGCAGATCTGGGACATGAAATACCGGCTCAAGGCGCCGGACGGCGCCGCCGTGGACAAGACCATCGAGGACACCTGGCGCCGGGTCGCCACCGCGCTGGCCGCGCCCGAGACGCGATCCGACGCTCTGGGCCGAGCGCTTCTACGAGGCGCTGGCCGACTTCAAGTTCCTGCCGGCGGGCCGCATCCTGGCCGGCGCCGGCACCGGGCGCAACGTCACCCTCTTCAACTGCTTCGTCATGGGCACGATCCCCGACGACATGTCGCGGCATCTTCGCCCATCTGCGCGAGGCCGCGCTGACCATGCAGCAGGGCGGCGGCATCGGCTACGACTTCTCGACGCTGCGGCCCAAGGGCGCGCCGGTGAAGGGCGTCGGCGCCGACGCCTCGGGCCCGCTCTCCTTCATGGATGTGTGGGACGCGATGTGCCGCACCATCATGAGCGCGGGCTATCGCCGCGGCGCGATGATGGCGACGCTTGCGCTGCGACCATCCCGACATCGAGGCCTTCATCGAGGCCAAGCGCGAGCCGGGCCGGCTGCGCATGTTCAATCTCTCGGTGCTGGTCACCGACGCCTTCATGCAGGCGGTGCAAGGAGGACGCGCCGTGGGAGCTCAGCTTCGGCGGCACCGACCTACAAGACGCTGCCGGCGCGCGAGCTCTGGGACAAGATCATGCGCGCGACCTACGCCTATGCCGAGCCGGGCGTGATCTTCATCGACCGCATCAACCGGCGCAACAATCTCTCATTATTGCGAGACCATCAGCGCCACCAATCCCTGCGGCGAGCAGCCGCTGCCGCCCTATGGCGCCTGCCTCCTGGGCTCGATCAATCTCGCGGCGCTGGTGCGCGATCCCTTCACGCCGAGGCGCGGCTCGACATGGCGCGAGCTCGACGCGGCTCGTGCCGCTCGCCGTGCGCATGCTGGACAATGTCGATCGACGTCTCGCGCTTCCCGCTGCCGAGCAGCAGGCGCAGGAGGCGCAAGGCCAAGCGCCGCATCGGCCTCGGCGTCACCGGCCTTGCCGACGCGCTCATCCTGTGCGGCGTGCGCTACGGCTCGGCCGAGGCGGTGCGCGCTGACCGAGCGCTGGCTGAAGGCGATCGAGCGCGCGGCCTATCTCGCCTCGACCGAGCTCGCCGCCGAGAAGGGCGCCTTCCCGCTCTTCGACCGCGAGGACTATCTCGCCGGCGAGACGATCGCAGCAGCTCGATGCCGACGTGCGCGACGGCGATCGCCGCGCACGGCATCCGCAACGCGCTGCTCACCTCGATCGCGCCGACCGGCACGATCTCGCTCCTCGCCGACAACGTCTCCTCGGGCCTCGAGCCGGTGTTCAGCTTCCGCTACACGCGCAACGTCCTGATGCCCGACGGCAGCGCGGCGCGAGGAGGAGGTCACCGACTACGCCTATCGCCTCTTCCGCCGCCTCAAGGGCGAGAACGCGCCGCTGCCCGACTGCTTCGTCGACGCGCAGACCCTGGCGCCCGGCGACCATCTGGTGATGCAGGCGGCGGTGCAGAAATACGTCGACAGCTCGATCTCCAAGACCATCAACGTGCCCGCCGATTTCCCCTTCGACGCCTTCAAGGACGTCTATCTCCAGGCCTATGAGCTGGGCTGCAAGGGCTGCACCACCTACCGGCCGAACGAGGTGACCGGCGCGGTGCTGGAGGTGAAGAAGGAGCCGGAGAAGACCGGCCCAGGCGGAGCTGCCGCTGCCGGCGCCGGCGCCGCGCGCCGGCCGATGTCTTCGAGGCCGGCGGCGTCGTCTACATGACGCAGCCGCTCGACCGGCCCGAGGCGCTGCCGGGCCAGACCTACAAGATCCGCTGGCCGGAGAGCGAGCACGCGCATCTACATCACCATCAACGACATCGTCCAGGACGGCCGGCGCCGGCCCTTCGAGATCTTCATCAACTCCAAGAACATGGAGCACTACGCCTGGACCGTGGCGCTGACGCGCATGATCAGCGCGGTGTTCCGCCGCGGCGGCGACGTCTCCTTCGTGGTCGAGGAGCTGAAGGCGGTGTTCGATCCGCGCGGCGGCGCCTGGATGGACGGCCGCTACGTGCCCTCGCTGCTGGCCGCGATCGGCGACGTGATCGAGCGCACATGATCGACATCGGCTTCATGCCGGCCGCGGCAGCCGAACCCGGCGCTGATCGAGAAGCGCGCAGGTCGTCAACCTGCCGGAGCCAGACCGCGCATCTCGCGCCAGTGCCCGAAATGCGGCGAGGCCGCCCTTATCCGCATCGAGGATTGCGACCAGTGCACGAGCTGCGACTACTCGAAGTGCGGATGAGGAAGCGGGCTGTCAGCTCTCAGCCCTGAGCTTCCCGCCGCCAGATATCGGTTTGCAGATAGGGGCATCGGCGGCGACCTTCTTGCGCGCGCGTGCCACGGGCTTATAAATACAACTGACGGCTGAAAGCTGACGGCAGAGAGCTGAATCCATGGCTTGGGAAGTCCGCGACATCCCGCCTTCGGTGCGACGCGCCGCCGAGGCGGCGGCCGATGCCGCCGGCAAGCCGCTCGGCGACTGGCTCACCGAGACCGTGCGCGCCGCGGTGCTGGCGGAGCTCGGCCGCCTGCCCGCGCTGGCACGGAAGCTGGAGAAAGCACGCGCCGATCCCCCCGCCTCGCCGGCGCCGAAGACGCCTCCGAGGAAGCGTCAACTTGATCTCTTTCCGAAGCCACCGCCACCGCCACCGCCTCCCCCTCCTGCTCCCGCCCCGGCCTCCGGCACCAGCCCGCCGGCGGTGGACGACGCCGGCCCCCTCACCGTACCGACCGAGCCCTTCGTCATGCTGCCACTGGCCGCCCTGCATACGGGCGTCTGCCGGGCGCGGCGAACCGGCGGCCAGGACCTCCTGCCGACCCTCGCCCACTCGGTGGCGGCGGAAGGCGTGCGCCGGCCGATCCTGGTGCGCCGCCTCGCCGGCGAACCTGCTACCTACGAGGTGATCGCCGGTGAGCGGCGCCGGCTGGCGGCGGAGCGCGCCGGCCAGATCACGGTGCCGGCGGTGATCGTGACCGCCAGCGACCCCGAGGCGCTGATGCTGTCGCTGCGGGAGAATCTGGGCCGCGCCGATTTTTCGCCGCTCGACGAGGCGCGGGCCTATCTCCGCCTCCTCACGGAATACCGCGTGAGCCCCCGCGTGCTTGCCAGGCGGCTGGACCGCGAGCGCGCCCATCTGGCGCTCACGCTCCGGCTCCTCGGCCTCCCCGCCCGAGTGCGCCACTACCTCGACAGCGGCCAGCTCGGCTCGGCGGACGCGCTGGCGCTGCTGGACGCCACCGATCCCGAGGCGCTCGCCGAGCGCCTGTTGCGCGGCGCCACCCGGCGGAGCGGAGTGGCCAGCCCCTAAAGTAGTCCGAAGGGGATCCCGAACTCGGCGCCGCGAAGGCTAAAAAAATTAACGAATCGAGAGCATGGTCCGACCGGATCGGATCACGCTCGGGAATAGATCGTCATGCCGGCATCGATTAGAGCCGTGAACGACGAGATCGGCGAGTCGCGATCTGCCGCTTTGATTGGCAAGCACATCGGTGCAACCTACACTCGCGAATCTTCGCAGCGCACGGCAGCGATGAGCGGACATCAGAGCCGGAGATGGGCATCTCCGGAAAACGCGGCAGCACCGAGGCTCGCCACTTCCGCCGAGGCGCCCCCGCGCTCGGCGCAAATGGCGGCGCGGGCGTGGCGCGTGCTGGAGCTGACCCCGGATCTGCGCCTCGCCGTCGAGGCCGCGGCCAAAATCGCCGGGCTGGAGCCCGAAGCCTGGCTCGCGCGGGCTATACGCAAGGCCGCGACCCAGCCCGGCGCGACACCCGGGTCGCTCGAGGCGGAACTGGCCGGGTCGGCAACGCCCCCCGAGGACGCAACGACGCGCTCGCTCTCCGCCCTGCTGGCGACGGCGCTTGACGCGCGGCGCTCCCGCACCACTGAGACGAGGCCGCATCTCGAGCCCCCGCCACCGGTGCCGGAGCCGCCACCCCTCATCCGCGGCACCGCCGGCGAGACGCATATCGCGCGGCTTCCGGCCCTCTACACGCCTCCCCCGCCACCGCGACGCCGCACCCTCGCACTGATGATGCTGATCGCCCTGCTGCTGGCGAGCGGCACGGGTGCGGGATTCTTCTATCTGCGCTACGGCAACCTGATGCCGGCGCCGCCGCCGGCGCTCATCGTTGCGCTGCCGCCGGCCGCGATCGCGGCGCCGGACAAACCGGCCGCCAGCGCCGGCTCCGACACTCCGCAGCCCATTGCGGCCAGCGCCACCACCCCGACGGCGCCCGCCAGTCCCAGCGTCGAGGATTTTGCCCTTGGCATCCGCTATGCCTTCGGCAACGGCGTGCCGCAGGATTACGCTAAGGCGGCCGAGCTCTTCCAGAAGGCGGCGGACCAGGGCCTGCCGGATGCGCAATACAATCTCGGCGCCCTCTATGAGCGCGGCCTTGGCGTGTCCAAGGATCCGGCGCGCGCGGTTGCGTGGTATCGCTTCGCGGCAAAGCAGAACCACGCTGCGGCGCAGCTCAGCCTCGGGCTTGCCTACGCCAACGGTGCTGGCGTGACGCGGGATTACGGGGAAGCCGCGCGTTGGTTCCGCGCCGCCGCCGATCAGGGCGTGGTCACCGCGCAGTACGACCTCGGCGCCCTCTACGCCGACGGCCGCGGCGTCACGCGATCGGCCATCGAGGCCTATGCGCTGTTCAGCCTCGCCGCCGACGCCGGTGATTCCGACGCCCGCCAGCAGATGCGCCGGCTCGCCGAGCAGATGTCGCCCAAGGACCTGCGGACGGCCCGCACGCGCTCGGCCGAGCTCGCCCAGGCGATGGTCCATCTGGAGGGCACGGACAGCCCCGCCAGCACGGCAAGCACGCCAGCCACGAAGCCGTAAGAGCAGCCTGCCGGGCACGAGCGCGGCAGCCGCCAGGGGTGGAAGGAATCACGTCCCCACAATCGGGCGACGCCGTCCCGCGGACCCGACTTCACGACATTTTAACCAAGTTACGGCACGGTCTTAACCCTGCCGAAACGGTCTCATTCCAGCGGAGACGCGCATGCCCCAGAGGGAACGGATTTGCCGTCGTGCTAGCTGCTGTCTTCGGATTCTGCGTCCGCTGACGCTGACGGTGATGCTGGCGCTGGCGGGTTGCACGAGCTCGCAGTGGGCGGGGAGCCAGGCGTCGGGCGCCGATCCCTCGAAGCTGACGCCGGAGCAGAACGAGGCGGCGCTGATCAAGGTGGCGGACCAGACGCGGGCCGGGGGCGATCTCGGCACGGCGGTGACGATCTACAAGCGCGCGCATGAGATGGCGAATCGCGATCCGGTGCCGCTGGCGAAGCTGGCGGAGACGCTGGTGCAGATGCAGGCCTACAACGACGCGGTGGAGGTCTATCGCGCGGCGCTGGCGCTGAAGGACGACGATGCCGACCTGCATCGCGGCCTCGGCAACGTGCTGCTGGCGCTGGGCAAGCCGCAGCTGGCGCAGGCGCAGCTGGAGGCGGCGGCGGCGAAGAGCCCGTCCGACGCGCGCGTCTATAACGGGCTTGGCGTCGCCTACGACCTCACCGGCCGGCACGACCTGGCGCAGCAGGCCTACCGCAAGGGGCTGGGCCTGGCGCCGGAGCAGCTGAGCCTGCGCAACAACCTCGGCCTCTCCCAGGCGCTCGGCGGCGACTATGCCGGCGGCATCGCCACCTTGAGCGAGGTGGTGACGCAGCCGGGCGCCAGCGCGCGCAACCGGCAGAACCTGGCCCTGGTCTACGGGCTTTCCGGCGACAACGTGCACGCCGCCTCGGTGGCGCGCCGCGACCTCGACGAGCAGGCGGTGCGCAGCAACCTCGCCTACTACGCCCTGCTGCGCTCCCTCGACGACGTCGGCCGCACCGCCGCCATCCTCGGCGCCGACGTGCGCGCGGCCAAGCTCAACGAGCCCGCCGCCACCGTCAAGGATCCCGCCATCGCCGATGCGCCGTAACCACCGGCCAGCTTCCGAGCGGGATATGCGAGCGGGCGCGTCACGATGAGCGCCTCGCACGATCACGACGGACACTCCGACGGCACCGCGCCGCCGGCCGCGCGCACATCCAAAAAACGAAACCGTCGCCAACGGCGCGCCGCGCCGGCGACGACGCGGCGGCAGGATCCGGAGGCGCCGGCCATCGATGCCGCGCCGGCGGGGGAGAGCGCCGCATCGGAGCCGACAGTGCGCGCCGCGGAGCCGACGGCGGATAAAATTGACGCCGAAGCGACGATCGACGGCGCCGCGACCTCCGTGCTGACCGCCACGCACAATGTCACCTACGCGGGCACGCCGGAACCGGCGCCAATCCACATGTCGCCCCTGCCACGGGTCCGCCGAGCGCAGCCGCGGCGCACCATCCGGCTCACCAGCGAACAGCTGCGAGGCAACCGCGCGGAGGTCGCGCTTCCCGTCGCGGCGATGCCGGCGGTCAAGCCCGACATGCTCGTGCTGACCATGATGCTGCTGACCCTGGTGCTGGCAGGCACCGCCGGCAGCCTCTATTTCCGCATCGGCAGTGCGCCGACGCGGGAAATGACGCCTTCGCTCTCGGCAATCGCCGTCGAGACGCCCGCCGGCGCGGCGGCTCCGCCCAGCGTTCCGCCGGCTCAGGCCGGCGCGCCGCGCAGCAACCCCCTCGACGACTACCGGCAGGGCTTGCGCTACGCCCTCGGCAATGGCGTTCCCCGGGATTACGGAAAAGCCGCCGAGCTGCTGCTCAAGGCGGCGCTGCAGGGCGTGCCGGACGCGCAATACAATCTCGGCGCGCTCTACGCCAACGGCCTTGGCGTGCCCAGGGATCCACAACGCGCGGCAACCTGGTACCAGGCGGCGGCGCAGCAGCAGCATCCCCTGGCGGCCTTCAACCTGGCACTCGCTTATGTCGACGGCAGCGGCGTCGAGCAGAGCGACACGGAAGCCGCGCGCTGGTTCCGACGCGCCGCCCAGCAGGGCGTCGCCAATGCGCAGTTCGATCTCGCCGCGCTCTATTTGAGCGGACGCGGCGTGCCGCGCTCCACCACCGAGGCCTATGCCTGGTTCAGCATCCTGGCGGCGAGCGGCGACAAGGAGGCAAGCCAGCAGGTCGACCGGCTGACGGCGACAATGTCGCGCCAGGACCTGAGCGCCGCCCGCGAGCGCACGCAACGCCTCGCCGAGATCGTCAATCGCCGATAGGGATCGCCCGCTAGAGCAGCCGCGCGGCAGCTACCCACCAATCCGGATGCGCGCCGCCGAGATGCCTGGCGGCCGCGGCGGCCGCAGCCTCTTCCGCGAACAGTGCGAAGCAGGTGGCGCCGCTGCCGCACATACGCGCCATGAGTGCGCCCTCGAGGGATCGTAGCGCCGTCAGCACTTCGGCGATATCGGGCGCAAGGGTGATGGCGGCCTCCGTCAGATCGTTGCGCCGCGCCGCCAGCAGGCCGGCCAACGCTCTCGCGTCGGATGGGCTCGCAGCGAAGCGTGCCGCCGCCGAGAACGGACCGCGGCGAGCCTTGAAGACAGCGGGCGTGGCCAGCGCCACGCCGGGATTTGCCAGCACCACCGCCGCCGGCGGCAGCGCCGGTGCCGGCGCCAGTGCCTCGCCGATGCCGCCGAGCCATGCGGTCCTGCCATAAAGACAGACCGGCACGTCGGCGCCGAGGGACGCTGCCAAGCCGGCGAAGCGCGGCTCGGCCAGATCGAGGCTCCAGAGCTCCGCCAGCGCCGACAGCGTCGCCGCGGCGTCGCTGGAGCCGCCGCCGATACCCGAGGCGATCGGCAGATTCTTGCGGAGCGTGAGGGCAACGCCGGGCGTGCGGCCGGCCCGCTCCGCCAGCGCCGTCGCCGCGCGCCACACGAGATTGCTCTCCATCGTCTCCTGCGCGAGCGCCGGCGCGAAGGGACCTTCGACGGCGAGGCTGAGCGCGGCCGCCGGCCGTGCGCTCACCCCATCGCCGACATCGGCGAACGCAACAAGGCTGTCGAGGAGGTGATAGCCGTCCGCGCGGCGGCCGAGGACGTGAAGGTAGAGATTGAGTTTGGCCGGCGCGGCGCGGCGAACCGCCATGAGCGCCGGACTCAGCCGCCGCGCGACGTCACGCCCGGTGGCGCGGTCAGCCCCTTGCCCAGCTTGGCGTCGATGATCTTTACCTGATCGGCTTCCGGCTGGAACTGCAGCGCGCGGCGCCACTGGTAGCGCGCCTCGGCGGTCCGGCCGGTCCGCCAATAGGCGTCGCCGAGATGATCATTGATGGTGGGATCCTCCGGCAGCAGCTCGATCGCTCGCTCGAGGTATTCCGTTGCCTTGGGATAGCTGCCGAGCTGGTAATAGGCCCAGCCAAGGCTGTCCACGATGTAGCCGTCGTTCGGACGCAGTTGCACCGCGCGCTCGATCATCTTCAGCGCGCGATCGAGATTCTGGCGCTTCTCGATCCAGGAATATCCCAGATAGTTGAGCACCAGGGGCTGCTCCGGCTGCAGTTCCAGGGCGTGCAGGAAATCCGCCTCGGCGTGCGGCCAGTCGCCGGAGCGCTCGAGCGCGATGCCGCGGCTGTAGAAGATGCTCCAGTGCCGGGCCTCCAAAGGATTGAGGCGGGCAACCGCACCGTTGTAGGCAACGACCGCGTCGGCGAAGCGGTTACGCCCGCGCAGCATGTCGCCGAGCGCGATCAGCGGCTGCGCGGCGCTCGGACGCTCCGCCGCCATCGCCTTGAGCTCGGCCATCGCCTCGTCGGTCCGGTCGAGCTCGTCCAGCACCTCTGCCGCGCGCAGGCGGGCGCTCCAGGCGAAGGGCGAGGCAGGATCGATGGAGCGATATGTCGCGAGCGCCTCGGCGAGACGTTGCTCGCCCTCGGCGATCTCGGCGGCGAGGAACAGCGCCAGCGCATGCGTCGGCTTGAGCTCGAGCGCGAGACGCGCGTAGAGCAGCGCCAGGTCCTGGGTGTCGCGCTGGTTCAGCAGCGCCGCGATGTCGAACATCGCCTCCGCCAGCCCATCCTTCGGCGTCGCTACCGGCGGCGGCGGCGCTTTCCCGGAGGCGACCCGCGCGAGACTTGGCTCGACGAGGTCGGCGCTGTCGCGGTTCTCGTTGACGAAGCGCTGATAGAGCGCCTTGGCTTCGGGCACCCGCTCGTGGCGCTCGAAGAAGCCGCCCGCCATATCCACGGTACGCCAGTTGAGGCGGTCGGGCGTCTCCAAGGTCTTCTTGTAGGCTTGGCTCGCCCCGTTGACGTCGCCGAGATAGTCCTCGATCAGCGCGAGGTGAAAGAGCTTCAACTGATCGAAGCCGCGCATGCTGTCGAAGCGGTTGAGCGCCGCCAGCGCTCCCTTCTCATCGTGCTGGCCGGCCTTGGTCCAGGCGACCACCAGCGGCGCCGAGAAGCGCAGCAGCCCGTCCTGCGGCAGGTGATCGGCGGCCTGCGCCGCGCCGGCGTCATCGCCGGCCTTCACCTGCTCCACCAGCAGCACCAGCGCCGGCAGGCCGGAGCGCGGATCCGCGACCGCGATGCGCCGAGCGAGGTCGGTGGCGCGCTTCATCTCGCCCTCGCCCAGGCGCAGCAGGAAGGCGCGGCGCATCAGCTCGAGATTGTCGGGATCCTGCTGCAGCGAGCGCTCGAGATAGTCAGCGGCGGCGCCATAGGCGTGCTCGCGCTGCGCCAGGCTGCCGGCGAGATAGCTGCCATAAGCGCTCGCCGTCGGGATCGCCGGCTCGTCCGCGTCCGGCTGCGAATTGCGGGCGGCGACGCCCGCGGCCGGCATCGGCTGATGGGCGCAGGCCGCCAGCAGGCAGACGAGCGCGAGAGCCATCCCGCGTCCGACCTTGTCGATTCCCATGATTCCGAAGCCGCTCGCCATCGCCCCTATCACCCGTCGCACCCGGCTCGAAAGCCTACCGTTACAGGATTGATAATATAGCGCCAAAATCGGCGGCTCTATCACATGTTCGGATAATTCGGGCCGCCGCCGCCTTCCGGCACCACCCAGTTGATATTCTGGGTGGGATCCTTGATATCGCATGTCTTGCAGTGAACGCAGTTCTGCGCGTTGATCTGCAAGCGCGGCGCGCCGACGCCACCCTCCTTGACGATCTCATAGACACCCGCTGGGCAATACCGCTGCTCCGGCGAATTGTAAAGCGCGTAATTCACCGTGATCGCCGTTTCCGGGTCCTTGAGCCGGAGGTGAGGAGGCTGGTTCTCCTCGTGGTTGGTATTGGAGATGAATACCGAGGAAAGCCGATCGAAACTCACCTTGCCATCGGGCTTGGGATAGGCGATCGGCCGGCATTCGCTGGCCTTCTTGAGATGGAGATGGTCGGCGGTCTGGCGAAAGGTCCAGGGCGCTCGGCCGCGCAGTACATAAGTGTCGAAGGCGGCGTAGGCGAGGCCGGGCAGCAGTCCCCAGCGGAAGGCCGGGCGGATATTGCGCACGCGATAGAGCTCGTCCCAGATCCAGCTCGCCTCCAGGGCCGCGCGATAGTCGGCGCTCTGGTCGCCGTGCAGACGGCGGAAGGCGATTTCCGCCGCCACCATGCCGGATTTCATCGCGGTATGGGTGCCCTTGATCTTGGGAACATTGAGAAAGCCGGCGGCGCAGCCGATCACCATGCCGCCCGGGAAGGAGAGCGCGGGCACCGACTGGAAGCCGCCCTCGTTGAGGGCGCGGGCGCCATAGGAGATACGCCGGCCACCCTCGAAGGTGGGGCGGATCGCGGGATGGGTCTTGAAGCGCTGCAGCTCCTCGAAGGGGCTGAGGAAGGGATTCTCGTAGTCGAGCCCCACCACGAAGCCCACCGCGACCTGCCGGTTTTCCAGGTGATAGAGAAAGGAGCCACCATAGGTCCGCTGATCCAGGGGCCAGCCGATGGTATGCACCACCAGGCCGGGATGATGCTGTTCCGCCGGCACCTCCCAGAGCTCCTTGACGCCAATTCCGTAGGTCTGGGGATCGGCCGACTTGCGCAGGCCGAAACGCTCGGTGATTTCCTTGGTGAGGGAGCCGCGGCAGCCTTCGGCGAAGAGGGTTTCCTTGCCGCGCAGCTCCACCCCTGGCTGGAAGTTCTCCGTCGGCTTGCCGTCGCGACCGATGCCCATGCTGCCGGTGGCGACGCCGAGGACGCGGCCCTGCTCGTCGTAGAGCACCTCGGCGGCGGCGAAGCCCGGATAGATCTCGACGCCCAGCGCCTCCGCCTCGCGGCCCAGCCAGCGACAGAGATTGCCGAGGCTGATGATGTAGTTACCGTGATTATGCATCTGCGGCGGCGTCGGCAGGCGGAACGCACGCCCCTCGGTCAGGAACAGGAAGCGGTCCTCCTGCGCCGGCGTCACCAGCGGCGCGCCGCGCTCGCGCCAATCGGGAATCAGCTCGTCGAGAGCCCGAGGCTCGATCACGGCACCGGAAAGAATATGAGCGCCGACCTCCGACCCCTTTTCCACCACGCACACGGAGAGCTCGCCCTGACGCTCGGCGGCCAGTTGCTTCAGTCGGATCGCGGACGCGAGGCCGGCAGGGCCCGCCCCAACGATCACGACGTCATATTCCATGGTGTCGCGTGTCATGGCCCCGGTGGTTCCGCCTTGTTGAAGAGCGCCTTGGAGAGAGGCGCCTTGAATCGGTGCGCACTATAGGGGATGGAGGTTTTGAAGGGCCAGGGGCCAAGTGTTAGGGTCACGCCGATGACCACCAAGCCGCTGACCGACCTGTTGACTTGGTACGTCGCAATGGGCGCCGACGAGGCGATCGACGCCGAGCCACGAGACCGCCTCGCCGCCGCGTCAGCCTCGGCGCAGCGGACGGCGCCGACGGTCGTGCCTCCTGCCAGCCCATCCCCGATGCCGACGGCACCCGCCCCCCTCGTCGCTCCGAGCGCCGCCGCCGCCAGCGCCCAGGAACTGGCCGCCGGCGCCCAGACTTTGGCGGAGCTCGAAGCCGCCGTGCGGAGCTTCGACGGCTGTACCCTCAAGCGCACAGCCACCAACACGGTGTTCGCCGACGGCAGTCCCGAGGCCCCGCTGATGGTGATCGGCGAGGCCCCGGGCGCCGACGAGGACCGCATCGGGCGGCCCTTCGTCGGCCGTGCCGGCCAGCTTCTCGACCGCATGCTGGCGGCGATCGGCATCGATCGCACCCAGGCCTATATCACCAACGTGCTGTTCTGGCGTCCGCCGGGCAACCGCAAGCCCACCAATGACGAAATCGCCGCCTGCCTACCGTTTCTGTGGCGCCACATTGCCCTCAAACACCCAAGACTGGTGGTCATGGCAGGCGGCACCTCTGCGAGCACGCTGCTTGGCCGCGCCGAGGGCATCATGCGGCTGCGCGGCCGCTGGTTCGATCTCGCGGTCCCCGGCCTCGAGCGCCCCGTACCGGCCCTGGCGACATATCATCCTTCCTTCCTGCTGCGGGCGCCGGCGCGCAAGGCGGAGGCCTGGGGTGATTTACTAAGTCTTAAAGAAAGGCTTGACACACCCCCGCGCTCCTAGCGCCTGGTTACCGGAATTTAACGCCGGGAACGCGCGGTCAGCGCTACGGCGCCCGACTAAAGCGCGCACGGGCTGCCAAGCAACCCGAGGCCCGAAAACTTATCCACATAGTGAATAATCAGAGACTCCTTGTAAATCAGAGGTCTCCGCAATAAGACCAGGGTCGAGCTGTAAATCGTCACGGTTTCGTCGGCCATTTCAGCTTGCCGCCCCTCCCCCGATCGTTTAAGGGGGATTTATGATTTGTTACGAATTGGTAACCCCGCGCCCGGTGACTTGGGGGAAAATTCACCTTTACGGTCTTTTGGGCGCCTCAATGCTCGCAAGCCTCGCCGCTCCCGAGGCGGCGTCGGGCGCGGAAGCCGTGCGGACCGCGGCGCTGCCGCCGGCGACGCAGAATGTGCGCGAGGCCGATCTGCCGACCGTCCTCGCGTTCGAGGATGCGCAGCGGTACCGGCGCATCTTCGATCTCCAGGACGCCGGCAACTGGGCCGCCTCCGATCGCGAGATCGCCGAGATCAACGATCGCGTCCTGCTGGGCGACGTGCTGGCCCAGCGCTATCTGCACCGGGGCTATCACACCCAGTACCAGGAGCTGGCGGACTGGCTGGCGTCCTATGCCGACCTGCCGATCGCCCGGGCCATCTATCCCCTGGCGCTGAAGCGGCACCCGGTCGGCGCCCCGGCTCCCGCCAAGCCGGCTTTTGCCCAGGCGGCAATCCGGTCGCCCGGCGACGACGACTTCGAGACCCCGACCGCATCTCCCGGCGCGCGCAGCGCCGCCGATCTGGAGCGCGCCTATCGACTCAAGGACAGCATCCGCCGTCTTGCCCAGGTCAATCCGGCCAAAGCCGAGGCCATCCTGGCGGGGTCGGAGGCCAAGCTGCTGCTGGACGACGCCGACATGGACGAGGCCCGCGGCATCATCGCCGAGGGCTACCTTTCCGCCGGCGACGCTCAGCGCGCCCTCGAGCTTTCCGCCAATGGCCACGGCGCCGCCCGCCCGACGGCGGAGTGGGAGGCCGGGCTCGCTGACTGGCGCCTCAAGCAGTACAGCGACGCCCGCAAGCATTTCGAGGCAGCCGCCAAATCGCCCGCCGCCGGTCCACTACTGGCCTCGGCGGCGGCGTTCTGGGCAGCCCGCACGGCGCTGCGCAACCGGCATCCCGAGCTGGTTAACTATTGGCTCGGCGTCGCCGCCCAGCACCCGCATACCTTCTATGGGCTGCTCGCCCGGCGCACTCTCGGCGTCGACACCTATTTCAACTTCGACAACGGCGCTTTCACCGAGGCGGATGCTCGGGCGATCATGAGCACCCCTGGCGGACGGCGGGCGCTCGCCTTCCTCCAGATCGGCGACATCGCGCGCGCCGACGTCGAGCTCAGGGGTCTGGTCGCTCGCGGCGACGTGCCGTTGCGGCAATCAGTGGCGGCGCTCGCCGATCGCGCGAACCTGCCGGCGCTCAGCTTCCAGATCGCCGCTGCGCTTTCCAGCAGCAGCAAGCGCGACCACGATCGCGCCCTCTTCCCGGTGCCGCAGTGGACGCCGCAAGGTGGCTTCACCGTCGACCGCGCCCTGCTCTTCGCCCTGATGCGCCAGGAGTTGCAGTTCCTGCCCGACGCCAAGAGCCAGGCGGGCGCCGTCGGGCTGATGCAGCTGATGCCGGCGACCGCGCATTCCCTGGCGACGCGCATCGGCATGACGCCGCACGGCAAGCCCGACCTTACCGATCCCGAGGTCAGCCTCACTCTCGCGCAGGAATATATCGGCGAGCTCACCGGCAATGCTGGCATCGGCAAGAGCCTGCTGCTCATCGCCGCCGCCTACAACAGCGGCCCTGCTCCGATCCAGCGCTGGCTCGCGAGCCCCGAGCTGCGCCAAGATCCGCTGCTCTTCGTGGAGAGCATTCCCTCCCGCGAGACCCGCAGCTTCACCCGGCAGGTGATGGCGAACTACTGGATCTACCGGCAGCGGCTGGGGCAGCCCACCCCTGATCTCGACGCGCTTGCTGCCGGGCGCTGGCCGACCTATACCGCTTTCGACGCTCCGAGCGGACAAGGTGGCCGGTATGCCGCGAATTGATGAGACGCGCCCCTTCCTTCCCGTCAACGTCGCCGTCCTGACCGTTTCCGATACGCGGACCGAGGCCGACGACAAGTCCGGCGCAACGCTGGTCGAGCTCGCCGGCAAGGCGGGCCATCGCGTCGTGGCGCGCCGGATCGTCAAGGACGAGAAGGCGGCGATCGCCGCGCAGCTCAAGGCCTGGATCGCCGATCCCGCCATCGACGTCGTGATCTCCACCGGCGGCACCGGCGTCACCGGCCGCGACGTGACGCCGGAAGCCTTCCAGTCCGTCTATGAGAAAGAGATCGCCGGCTTCGGCGAGCTGTTCCGCTGGCTCAGCTACCAGAAGATCGGGACCTCGACGATCCAGAGCCGCGCCACCGGCGGCGTCGCCGGCGGGACTTATCTCTTCGCGCTGCCGGGCTCGCCCGGCGCCTGCCGCGACGGCTGGGAGATCCTGGAGCCGCAGCTCGACAACCGCCACCGCCCCTGCAATCTCGTCGAGCTCATGCCGCGCCTGCAGGAGCATCTGAGGAAGCCCGCGAGCGGCGGCTGAGCCACCGCGCGTAAGCCGCGCCGTCGTCGACATCCTCCAGCGTTTTCAAGAGCGCCACGTCGAATCTGCGCGGCAGGCTTGCCCGCGTATCCGAGAGCGCATGGGCACTCGACCAGCGCACGCCCTCGAAAAGCCGCGCGGGAATGCGCGGCCGGCGCCGCAATCCCACCAGCCAATAGCCGCCATCCGTCGCCGGACCGAAAACCGCGTCATGATTGCCGAGCGCGTGGAACGCCGCCGCAATGTGGCGCGGCGCGATCTCCGGAATGTCGGAGCCGACGATCACCACCTGGCCCGGCGGCAACTCGCGGAACACTCGCCCCATGCGGTCGCCGAGATTCCCCATCCCCTGATCGAGGCGCGGCAGCCGCGCGTCCCAGAACGGTGCCGTGAGCGCCGAGCGGGGCGTTGCGGCGAGCCAGAGGCGCCAGCGCCGGTCGCGGCCGAGGCGGCGCAGCAGGCGCGCGCTGGCCTCACGATAGAAATTGAGCGCGGCAAGCGCCCCGATGTCCGCCGCGAGGCGCGATTTCACCTGGCCAAGGCGCGGCGCTTTGAGGAAGACCACGAGATGGCGGTGTGTTCCGCTCATTCATAGAGCCGGGCAATGAGGCGCGGCGGCGCGCCCGCGAAATAGAGTGAAAGGCAGAGCAGATTGCGCAGCGTCCGCGACGCGTAGCCGTCGCGGCGGTAGCGTGCCGCCGAGGTGAGCGCCGCCGCGTCGAGGGCCACCAGCCGCCGCCGCCCGATCCGCCGCGCCAGCGCCACATCCTCCATCAGCACCAGCGGCGGAAAACCGCCGATGCTTTGATAGAAGTCGCGCGCGAGGAGCAGCCCCTGGTCGCCATAGGGCAGGCCCAGCACCCGCGAGCGCCAGGCAACGATATGCTCAAGCCGCCGAGCCCCGCCCGCGGCATCGTCGAGACGATAGCTGAAATAGCCGGCACACATGCGGTTCGCGGGATTGGCGATGAAGCTCTCCGCCGCCGCGCACCACGCGGAATCGAGCCGCGTATCGGCGTGGAGAAAGAGCAGCCAGTCGCCTCGCGCCGCCGTGGCTCCTGCGGCCAGCTGCGCGCCGCGACCCCTGGGGGCCTGCACGACCCGAGCACCGGCGGCTTCGGCAACCGCCGCCGTTCCATCGATCGAGCCGCCGTCGGCGACGACGACCTCGCCCAGCAGCTCGCGGGCGCGCGCCGGCTCCAGCGCCGCCAGCGCCGCCGGCAGGGTCCGGGCGGCGTCGAGGGCCGGGATTACGACCGACAGCGGTGCGGAGGAGTTCATTGCGCAGTCCCAAGTTTCGCCGCAAATTTACGCCGCCGTGCGCCGCGCCGCCAAATCGCCCCTGCCAATCCCGACGGACACCCGCTTGACCGTGGCTGCCGCCCTCCTGGACATACTACGCGCGTTGCCGGCGACCGCCGACCTTCGCGCGGGCGAGGTCGTGCCGATGTCGGCGAAGGGCGTCAACCATGATCATTTCCGGATCACTGGTCGAAACCTGCTTCTGCGAGTGCCGCGGGCGGTACCGTGGATCCCCGACGCCGCGGCACAACTCGCCGGCGAAGCCGCTGCCTTTCGCCGTGCCGAACCAACGGGCGTCACGCCACGACTGATCGCGGAGCTTCGGTCCTCGGCGGCGCTACCGCGGGGAGCCCTGCTGGTGCAGGAGATCGTGGGCCGCGCGCCTCGGCTACCGGCCGACTTGCCGGCGATCGCCGCCGCGCTCGCACATCTCCACGCCCTGCCGCTGCCGCCGCCCGATCAGCGATCCCCATTGCCGGATCATGGCCGTATGGGGCCGATCGCGGCGACGCTGGCTTTCATCGAGCAGCAGCGCGAGTTCCTCGCCCGGGTTGCTCTCGCACCCACGACCCGGGCTGCGCTCGACGCGGAGCTCGTCTGGGCCGAACGATACGTGGCAGAGGCATCGCCCGCCGGACAGCCGTTGGCATTGGTGGGTACCGACACCCATCCCGGGAATTTCATCATCCGCGCCGACGGTAGCGCCGTGCTCGTCGATCTCGAACGCGTCTGCTACGGCTCGCCGGCGATCGATCTCGCCCACGCCACGCTCTACACCTCCACCACCTGGGATCTCGAGGTGCAGGCGGCGCTGTCCCGCGCCGAGGTGGAGAGCTTCTACCAGTACTATCTCACCGCCGCCGGCGCCGAGCGCACGGCTCAGCTCCGCCCGGGGCTGCTGCCGGCCCGGCGCCTCACCTGGCTCCGCACCATGATGTGGGCTACGCGCTGGCTTGCACTTGCCGAGCGAGATGCGCTCACCGTGGAGGTGCGTCTCAGGGATCACATCGCGGAACGTTTGGAGGATTTCTTCCGGCCGGAGACGGTCGCGCGGGTGCGGGCAGAGTGGCTCGACGGACAGCAACTCAAGCTGTGACGCGCATCACAGGCGAGCCTATGATCGGACGATTATCACTACTTCACGTTGAGAAGAACGACGCTGGTTGACAGTCAGGCGCCGTCGTCGCGGCTGAGTCGAGACCGCAGGCCGCGGAAATAGGGGGTGATCGCATGCCATCGCTCAGCATGACGCAGGTGCTGCTCGAGGAGGTGGCGGCGATCCATGGATCGGATGTCAACGCACTTAGGGCGGCAATCGCCGGCCGCGCGATCGTGCCCGACAGCCAGGCGGAATATGAGGAGATCGGCAACGTCTATGCCGAGCTTCAGAAGCACAACTCGGTGGCGCTCTGTCTCTCCGGCGGCGGCATCCGCAGCGCCACCTTCGCGCTGGGTGTGATCGAGGCGCTCGCGCGTCACGATCTCCTCAGGGAATTCCACTACCTCTCCACCGTCTCTGGCGGGGGCTATATCGGGTCCTGGCTTTCCGCGTGGATCAAGCGCAGTGGGCGCGGCACGGTTTTTCGGCAATTGGCCAAGCCGAGAGATCCTCTCCCCGACCGCGAGCCGGAGCCGCTGCATGGACTGAGGGCCGACAGCAATTATCTCACCCCCAAGCTCGGGCTGCTCTCGGCGGACACCTGGACCGGAATTGCGCTCTATGTCCGCAATCTCCTGATGAACTGGGCGGTGATCGGGACCTTCATCCTGGTGGCGGTGCTGCTGCCGCGGATCGCGGCGGCTCTGCTCGGCGCGACGGCGAGCCGGAACCTCGGATGGCTGCTGGTCAGCATCGCCGCGGTTCTCGTCGTGGCAACATGGTGGATCGCCACGGCGAACCGGCCGACCTGGGGACGCCAGAACATCCGGCAGACGCAATTCCTCCGTCGCGACCTCGTGCCGTTCTTTCTCGCCGCCCTCGCCTGGATCTTCGCGCTCCGGACCAGGGCGATTGATCCCGATCAGTCCTGGATTGTCTGCCCGTACCTCACGCGGCATACGAATTTCTTCATCGACATCGCGCTTGCCGGCGCCGTGCTCGCGGCGCTTGGCTGGCTTCTCGGCGCTCACCCCTGGCGAATGCCGGCTTCGAATGAACGCGGCATTCTGCGTCTTGGCGACGTCGCCGCCACCGCGGTCGCCGGTGCGATCTTCGGCATCTTCATAGCCTGGGGGAGTTTCCTCTACCTTCGCTTCGCCCGCGGTCACACCGATCTCGTGACCGTCTTCAGCCTCGTACTGGGCCCGCTCTGGATTCTTCAGGCCCAGGTCTTCGGCGAGGCATTCCTCGTGGGGTTGAGGAGCGCCGCCGCGCGCGGCGTCGACGACCGCGAATGGCTGGCGCGCTCCGCCGGCTGGTACGGAGCGGCCGGCATCGGCTGGGCGCTGTTCTCGAGCCTCGTCCTGCTGGGGCCTCCGCTGGTGGTCTGCATCGGCGGAAAGTGGCTGGCGTCCACCGGCGGCGTCAGCGGCCTCGTCACGACGCTCCTCGGCAAGAGCTCGCTGACCAAGTTCAAGCCCACCGCACGGACCCTGCCCGTCAATGTCATTCTCGCCATCGCGGCGCCGCTCTTCGCCCTCTGCCTGGTGATCGGCCTTTCCTGGGTTTCGGCCCTGATATTGTATGACCGCACGACGGCGCTCGGCATCGATGCCGCGTTCAAGGGCGCTGTGCGGCCGCCGATCATCTGGATGGCCGCGCTCGTGGCGACCGGACTGATCACCTCATATTTCGTCAACATCAACCGCTTCTCGCTGCATTCGGTCTATCGCAATCGTCTGATCCGCGCCTATCTCGGCGCCTCGAAATCCTTCCCGCCAGCAGACGCCGCCGGCGGAGACGCTGAACCTGTTCACCGGATTCGATCAGAGCGACAACATCTGCATGTCCCGGCTCTGGGCGCCGCACGCCGACAGCGAGCACCGCGCCTTCCTGCACGTCGTGAACATGGCGCTCAACGTGGTCTCGACGCGGAACCTTGCCTGGCAGGAGCGCAAGGCCGAACCGTTCACCGCGACCGCATTGCATTCAGGGAGCGACCGCGTCGGCTTCCGCAAGACCGGCGACTATGCGGAAGATCTGTCGCTCGGCACTGCCATGGCGATCTCCGGCGCGGCGGCCAGCCCCAACATGGGGTACCATTCCTCCCCCGGCCTCACCTTCCTGCTGGCGCTTTTCAACGTGCGGCTCGGCTGGTGGCTCGGCAATCCCGGGCCGGAGGGAGACCGGCAGCTGCCGCTGAGCAAGCCGGCCTTCCAGCTGGACGGCCCAAAGCTGAGCGCGTGGTGGCTGGCGCAGGAGGTGCTGGGGCTGACCACCGATGACAAAGCCTTCGTCTATCTTTCCGACGGCGGCCATTTCGAGAATCTGGGCCTGTACGAGATGGTGCGCCGGCGTTGCCGATACATCGTCGTGAGCGATGCCGGCTGCGATCCCACCTTCGCTTTCGAGGATCTCGGCAATGCCGTGCGCAAGATCCGCATCGATCTCGGCATCGAGATCTATTTCCCGTTCCTCGATCAGCAACAGGCAAGCCGAGGCACCGAGCGCGACCATCCCTACTGGAGCATCGGCCTCATCGAATATCCCGAGACGAACGAGCGCGGCGATCCGATCTTGGGGTACATCCTCTATTTGAAGCCGGCGCTTCGCGGCGACGAGGCCGCGGATGTCAGGAGCTACGCCGGGGCGCATGACGCCTTTCCGCACGAGAGCACCGCGGATCAGTGGTTCAGCGAATCCCAATTCGAGAGCTATCGCGCGCTCGGCGACCACATCATGACCGCCGCCATCCGAGCCCCGCGTGGCCAGCGCCTGCCCAAACCGCTCGGCATCGCCGACGTCATCCGAGCCCTCCGTTGACGAGCCCGCAGGGCCCGCTTCGAACATAGCCGCGCTCTCATTGTTCTTGATTTGTTCCCAACACTGCCCTATCCTGTCCCGCATGGATACAGTCCCGTCGCAGCCGAGGAAGGGCCGCGGCGCCGTCGGCAATGTGACCGGGCGCTTCGAGCCGGAGGTGCGCGTCGCCGTCGACGATGGCTGGGGCGGCGCGGATGAGGAGCCGCTGCCCCTCGACACCACCTACACCAAGGACACAGCGCGCACGATCATCGCGCGCAACGACAGCCCCGACATTCCCTTCGACCGCTCGATCAATCCCTATCGCGGCTGCGAGCACGGCTGCATCTACTGCTTCGCGCGGCCGACCCACGCCTATCTCGGATTGTCCCCAGGCCTCGACTTCGAGAGTCGGATCTTCGTCAAGGAGGACGCGCCGGCGCTGCTGGTGGCCGAGATTTCGAAGCCCGGCTACACCTGCGACACGATGGCGCTCGGCTCGAACACCGATCCCTATCAGCCGATCGAGCGCAAGCTGCAGCTCACCCGCCGCATCCTCGAGGTGCTCCGCGAGTTCCGCCATCCCGTGGGCGTCGTGACGAAGTCGGCGCTGGTGGCGCGCGACATCGACATCCTCGCCGACATGGCGCGCGAGCACCTCGCCACCGTCGCGGTCTCCGTCACCACCCTCGACCGGACGCTCGCGCGCAAGATGGAGCCCCGGGCGGCGACGCCGGAGCGGCGGCTGGAGACGATCGCGGCCCTGGCGGCAGCGGGGATCCCCACCACGGTCATGAGCTCGCCGATGATCCCAGCGCTCAACGACATGGAGATGGAGCGCATCCTGGAGGCGGGCGCTGAGCGCGGCGCCACCGGCGCCGGCTATACGCTGCTGCGCGTGCCGCTCGAGATCAAAACCCTGGTCGAGGAATGGCTCGACACGCACGCGCCGGGCAAGGCCAAGCACGTGATGTCGCTCCTCCGGGATACCCACGGCGGCAAGCCCTACACGTCCCAGTGGGGCACCCGCATGCGCGGCACCGGCCCCTATGCCGAGATGCTGCGGATGCGCTTCGAGCGCGCCTGCAAGCGTCTCAAGCTCAACGAGCGCCGCGGTGTCTGGCGTCTCGATTCCTCCAAGTTCCGGCGCCCGCCGCGGCCGGGAGACCAGCTGAGCTTGCTCTGAATATTGCCGTCCTGCTGCACCGGCGCTCGGCGAGAGGCCGCGCGAGCGCAGGACATGGATGGCTCCGCGCGAGCGTGATAGCTTCGCGCCATCATGGGCCACAGCCTTGCCAACGCGGCTCTCAACTCGTTCCTGCTGGTCTACGCGGCGCTGTTCCCGATCGTGAACCCGCTGAGCGGCGCGCCTGTCTTTCTCATCATGACCCGGCACGTCTCGCGGCCCATCCGCCACAAGCTCGCCGCCGGCGTGGCGGTGAACGGCTTCCTGCTGCTGCTGGGCTCGGTGCTGGTGGGATCCCACGTGCTTGAATTCTTCGGGATCACGCTGCCGGTGGTGCGCGTCGCCGGCGGGCTCGTCGTCTCGGTGATGGGCTGGCGGCTCCTCAACGAGAACGTCGCCCCCAACGAGCAGGAACGGCAGGCCGCCGCGCCGCCGCCCCAGTATGAGCCGCCACCTGACGCGTTCTACCCCCTCACCATGCCGCTGACCGTGGGGCCGGGATCGATGACGGTGGCGATCACGCTCGGGAGCCAGCGGCCGCAGGGAGCGCAGGGCCTCGGCGATCTCGCGGTGATCGGCGGCGGCGCGATTGCCGGCCTGCTCGCCATCGCCGCCACCATCTATGTCTGCTACCGCTTCGCGGAGAATCTCGAGACGATCCTCGGCAAGACCGGCACCAATGTCCTGGTGCGGCTCTCCGCCTTCATCCTGCTGTGCATCGGCATCGAGATCATCTGGGCCGGCGTCAGCGACCTCGTCGCCTCACTACGGACCTAGCCTGCGGACTTAGTGTCCTGGCGCCGACGGTCGCGAGCGCCGCCCGTCGTAGGGCCGCCACGTCGATTCCGGCTGCGCCAGTCGGTCAGCAAGAATGAGCAGCACGTCGGGGTTGCTCGGAAGCGTGGCGTGGTTGCCGCGGACCTCGATGTTCTCGCGCCGCGGGCCCGGCGCCTCGAGGCAGCTCTGCCAGGCGACGATGCCGTCGTCGCGGGTATAGAGTGCGCTCACGGGGATATCGTCCGGCGGCGGCCGGTTCACCTCTGCGAGATCCCAGCCCAGCGCCGTCCGGTGGAAGCGCGCGAGCAGACGGAAGAAGACGTCGAGGCTAGTGGCGGTCGGCAGCTTCGCCGGACTTCCCAGCATCACCACTTGGCGCACCTCGGCGGGAAATTTCTTCGCGAGGTCGCGGGCCAGCACGCCGCCGAGACTGTGCCCCACCATCGTCACGGGGCGGCCATGGCGGCGATGGATCTCGTGCAAACGCCGCTCGATCGCCGCCAGCGCCCGATCCGTCGGTCCCCAGTTGACGCCGCGGCCCCAGCCGTAGACGGCATAGCCGAGCCGACTGAGGAAGCTGCGCAGATGACGGGTGCGCGCGTCGTTGGTGAGGAATCCCGGCAGTACGAAGACAGGATGTCCATCGCCACGTGGCGCCGCCTGCAGCGCCGGCAGCCGCGCCAGCGGCGGCCGCGGCGTCAGCACCGCGCGCAGCTCCGACAACGCGCGCCGCCTCGATGGCGGCATCACCCGTCCGTCCCGGTCGAGAAACGGGATTTCCGTCATGTCTCTTAACCACATCACCAAGGCAACGATCCTTGTTGCCGATAATGATGACCAATTGAGGGCGGCCGGTCGAGATCGGCTTGTCAGGCCCGCGGCGCCATGCTGCCCTGCCCGGCATGGAGGACAGCGACGCGCATTCCGATCTCACCATCGCGCTCGCCGGCGAGCGCGATGTCGAGGGCATTCTGGCGCTGCAGGAGCGCAACGGCCCCGGCCGCGGCGGTGCTCTCACCGCGCCGCTGCCGCGCGAGCGCATCGTCGCGATGCTCGCCGATCTCCCACTCATCGTGGCGCGAGGGGGTGATCGCGTGGTGGGCGCCCTCCTGACGGCTTCAAAAGCTGCGGTCGCCGACGTGCCAGTGATCAACGCCATGCTCGCGGCCTATGGCGGCGCGCCCGATGCCTACGTCTATGGGCCGATCGTGGTCGACGAGCCGGAGCGCGGCCGCGGCGTGGCGCAGCGGATGTTCGCCGCGCTGAAAGCGCGCTTGCCTGGACGCGAGGGCGTGCTGCTGATCCGCGCCGACAACGCGCCCTCGCTGCGCGCGCACGAGAAGATGGGCGCGGAGCCTCGCGGCACATTTGTCCACAATGGTTTTCCGTTCGTCGTTCTCTCCTATCTCGGCTAAATTCGCGCGATGCCGGACTTCGCGCTCGAATTGGGGATCGACGGAATCGTCTGCGGCATCGACGAGGTCGGCCGCGGGCCGCTCGCCGGGCCGGTGGTGGCGGCGGCGGTGATCCTCGATCGCCGACGCTGCCGCGAAGGCTGCGCCACGGGCATCGACGATTCGAAGAAGCTGACGCGCGAAGCGCGCGAGGAATTCGCCGCGTCCTGCTGCGGCGCTGCGCGGTCATCGGATCGGGCGCCGCCAGCGTCGCCGAGATCGACCGCGTCAACATCCTGCAGGCGACGCTTCTCGCCATGCGCCGCGCGCGTCAGGCGCCCTCGCCGCTCGGCGCCCGCCGCCTGGCCGCTGGTCGACGGCAACCGCGACGCCGGGCTGCCCTGCCCGGCCCATACCGTCGTCGGCGGCGACGGGCTCGTCGCTCTCCATCGCCGCCGCCTCGATCATCGCCAAGGTGACGCGCGACCGCCTGATGCACGCGCTTGGCGGAGCGCTATCCCGGCTATGGCTGGGAGCACCAATGTCGGCTACGGCACGGCCGAGCATCGGGCAGCGATCTGTGCGTCTGGGGCCCACGCCGCACCACCGCTTGTCGTTTCAGCCCAGTCGCGACCTCTTCGGGTACGACGCGAAGAATCCTCTTAACTTATTGACTTCAACAATTCTTTATTGACGACTCGACTCGGCTGACTCACAGTGCGCCCTTCGCAGGCCGGGGGAGCGCCATGGGGGACCTAGTCACGTTCCGCGACAACACGGATTGCTGACCGGCGATTGCATCGAGGTGATGCGGCGCCTGCCCGCGGCGTCGGTCGATCTCGTCTTCGCCGACCCGCCCTACAATCTCCAGCTCGAGCGGCGAGCTGCACCGGCCCAACAACAGCAAGGTCGATGGCGTCGACGACGCCTGGGACCAGTTCGACGGACTTCGCCGACCTACGACCGCTTCACCCGCGACTGGCTCGCCGCCGCGCGGCGGGTGCTGAAGCACGACGGCACGCTCTGGGTCATCGGCAGCTATCACAACATCTTCCGCGTCGGCGCGATCCTGCAGGATCTGGGCTTCTGGATCCTGAACGACGTCGTCTGGCGCAAGACCAACCCGATGCCGAACTTCCGCGGCCGGCGCTTCACCAACGCGCATGAGACGCTGATCTGGTGCGCGCGCGAGCGCGAGGCGCCGCTACACCTTCAATTACGAGGCGATGAAGGCGCTGAACGACGATCTGCAGATGCGCTGCGACTGGCTGCTGCCGATCTGCACCGGCGCCGAGCGGCTGAAGGACGAGGACGGCCAGCAAGGCGCATCCGACGCAGAAGCCCGAGGCGCTGCTGCACCGCGTGATCCTGGCCTCGACCAAGCCGGGCGATCTCGTGCTCGATCCCTTCTTCGGCACCGGCACCACCGGCGCGGTGGCCAAGCGGCTCGGCCGGCACTTCATCGGCATCGAGCGCGATCCGCGACTACGTCGCGCTCGCGCGCGAGCGCATCGCCGCGGTCGCGCCGGCCGCCGACGATGCCGACGCCGTCGCACGCCGCAGAAGCGCGACGAGCCGCGCATCCCCTTCGGCTGCGCTGGTCGAGCGCGGCCTCCTGCAGCCCGGCGACGTGCTGTTCGACGCACGGCCGGCGCTGGACCGCCAAGGTGCGCGCCGACGGCACGCTGATCTCCGCCGAGGCGCGCGGCTCGATCCACCAGGTCGGCGCCCAGGTGCAGGGCGCGCCCGCCTGCAACGGCTGGACATTCTGGTATGTCGAGCGCAAAGGCAAGCTGGTGCCGATCGACGTCCTTCGCCAGCAGGTCCGCGCGGAGATGAGCGGGAAAGCATAAGCCATAGCGGTGCTGATTGAATCAGAACCGGGCCTCGTTGCTGTTTAGCATGATTTTTCCCCGGCCTCTTTCGGGATCATGCTCTAGCGCCGGCTTCGCCGCGCCACGCCGAGGGCGTGGTTCACCACCTTCTTCATCACGGTCGGCAGCGCCTGCTCCGAGAGTCGTCGAGCGGGCACCCAGAAGCCGTCGCCCTTGGCCTTGGCGCTCGCCTCGCCGGTGAGCACGGCGAGCTCCAGATGAAAATGGGTGAAGCTGTGGCGCACCGTGCCGGGCAGTCGCATCGCCAGCTCGCCCGCACCGGCGCCACCTTGCCGCGCCTCGGCTCGCTCCAGCGGCCCTCGCGCCATTCGGTCGACGGCACCTCGATCATGCCGCCGAGCAGCCCCTCTCCGGCCGCCGGCGCAGCAGCACCGCGCCGTCCGGCCGCACCACCCAGAAAGCCGACGCCACGCCGCGGTCGGCTTCGCCGCCCTCGGCGCGCGGCGCGGCAGTTCCTCGGCGATGCCGGCGCGCGGGCGCGGCAGGCGCCCTGCCAGGGACAGAGGATGCATTTGGGCGAGCGCGGCGTGCAGACCGTGGCGCCCAGATCCATCAGCGCCTGGGCGAAGTCGCCGGCGCGCTGATCCGGCACCAGCGGCTCCATGAGAGCGCGGATCTCTGGCTTCGCCGCCGGCAGCGGCGTCTCGACGCGGCGAGCCGGGCGATCACCCGCTCGACATTGCCGTCGACGGCGGCGGCCTTGCGGTCGAAGGCGATGGCGGCGATGGCGCCGGCGGTATAGGGCCGATGCCCGGCAGCGCGCGCAGATCCGCCTCGGTATCCGGAAACCGGCCGCCGTGCTCCGTCGACCACGGCGCGGGCGCAGGCATGCAGGTTGCGCGCGCGGGCGTAATAGCCCATGCCCTGCCAGGCATGCAGCACGTCGTCGAGATCAGCGGCGGCGAGCGCGTCGACCGTCGGGCAACGCGTCAGGAAGCGGTCAAAATAGGCTCCGACGGTGGCGACCGTGGTCTGCTGCAGCATGATCTCGCTGAGCCAGACGCGGTAGGGATCGGGCCGCTCGCCGGGCTCGGCGCGCCACGGCAGCGTCGCGCCGATGGCGGTCGTACCAGGCGAGGAGCGCCGGGGCGAGCGTGGAGGCCTGCAATAGGGGCTCGGCGGCGGGGCCCATCGGCGTTGGATCTCGGCTTTCCTTCGACGGCGTCAGCGCCCAAGTTTACCATGAGCCCCGGGACAGGAGCGCGGCCGCATGGCGGCACGGCAAGACGGCGAAGCGGCGCGGCTATCTGCGGGCGGTGGGACAGGAGCTGCCCCGCATCGCTGGCCGCATTCTCGGCAAGCAGGGGCTGGGCGAGGCGCAGCTGGTCGCCGAATGGGCGGCCGTGGTGGGGACGGAGCTCGCCGCCACCACGCTGCCGATCAAGCTCAGCTTCCCCGCCGGCGGACGGCGGAACGGCACCCTCAAGCTCCGTGTCACCTCGGCCGCCGCGCTCGCGGTGCAGCATCGGGAGCCGCAGATCCTGGAGCGGATCAACGGCTTCTTCGGCTATCGCGCTGTCTCGCGACTCGTTCTTGTGCAGGGTCCGCTGCCGCAGCAGCCCGAGCCGGCGCCGCCGACGCCTCGCACGCTGACGCCGGCCGAGACCGCCGGTCTCGCCGAGCGTCTGGCACAAGTTCCTGATTCCCCGGTAAAATCTGCATTGCAGCGGCTTGGCGCCGCAATTCTGGGTGATCGCCGCAGCTGATGGCGCCGCGGTGGCTTGCAATGCGAGGGCGCTCCACTTAGCATCAACATCTAGTGGTCTGGAGACATAAATGTCGAAGATTTGGATGGTGTTAGGGATGGCGCTGGTCGCCGCCGGCCTGCTGGGCACGAGCCCGGCCGTGGCCCAGGGCGCGCCCACACCGACCCCTGACGACCGCATCCTCGGTAAGGCGGATGCTCCCATCACCATCTTCGAGTACGCCTCGCTGACCTGCCCGCATTGCGCCGAGTTCGACAAGGAAACGCTGCCCAAGCTCAAGGAGGCTTGGATCGACACCGGCAAGGCGCGTCTGATCTTTCGCGACTTCCCGCTCGACAATCCCGCCCTCAAGGCGGCGATGCTGGCGCGCTGCGCGCCGCCAGAGCAGTTCTACGGCTTCATCGACGTGCTGTTCCGCGGCCAGCAGAGCTGGGCGGTCTCGAGCGATCTCAATGGCGCTCTCGGCAAGCTGGCGAAGCTCGGCGGCATCAGCGAGGAGACCTTCAACGCCTGCATGAAGAACGAGGATTTACAGAAGCGGATCGTCGCCGAGCGCTACGAGGCGGAGAAACAATATGGTGTCGAATTCGACACCGACTTTCTTCATCAACGGCATGAAGTTCGTGGGCGCCCAGCCCTTCCCCGAGTTCGACCACGCGCTGACCCAGGCGGCCTCCAAGTCCTGAGGACACCGGCGATGCACAACGAGCCAGCGACAACAACCGGCGGAACCCCCTAGCGTGCATTTCTCCAAACTCCGGCTCAGCGGCTTCAAGTCCTTCGTCGATGCGACCGAGCTCATGATCGAGCCCGGCATGACCGGCATCGTCGGCCCGAACGGCTGCGGCAAATCGAACCTGGTCGAGGCGCTGCGCTGGGCCATGGGCGAGACCTCCGCCAAGCGCCTGCGCGGCGGCGAGATGGACGACGTCATCTTCGGCGGCACCTCCGGGCGGCCGGCGCGCAACGTCGCGGAGGTGGCGCTCCATCTCGACAACGCCGGCCACGACGCGCCGCAGCTCTACAACGATCATCCCGGAGATCGAGGTGGTGCGCCGCATCGAGCGCGGCCTCGGCTCCGCCTACAACGTCAACGGCAGGGAAGTGCGCGCCCGCGACGTGCAGCTCCTCTTCGCCGACCTCGCCACCGGCGCCCATTCCACCGCGATGGTGAGCCAGGGCCGCGTCGGCTGGATCATCGGCGCCAAGCCGATCGAGCGCCGCAGCCTGCTGGAGGAAGCCGCCGGCATCTCCGGCCTGCATGCCCGCCGCCACGAGGCGGAGCTGCGCCTCAAGGCCGCCGAGACCAACCTCACCCGGCTCGACGACATCATCCGCGCCCAGGACGAGCAGCTCGAGTCCCTGAAGAAGCAGGCGCGCCAGGCCAATCGCTATCGCCGGCTCTCCGACCACATCCGGCGCGCCGAGGCGATGGTGCTGCATCTGCGCTGGATGAAGGCGACGGCGGAGCAAGAGGCCGCCGCCGAGCGCCTCAATAAAGTCGAGAGCGAGGTGGGCGAGCTCACCATGACCGCGCTGGCCGCGGACCGCACTCGCGAGCAGGCGGCGAGCGTGCTGCCGGGCCTGCGCCAGAGCGAGGCCGCCGCCGCCGCGGAGCTGCAGCGCCTGACGCTGGCACTGCAAAGCCTCGAGGAGGAGGAGCGCCGGGTCGCCGAGGCTCGCGCCACCGCCGAGGAGCGCCTGCGCCAGGTCGCCCAGGACATGGAGCGCGAGCAGTCGCTGGCGGCCGATGCCCAGGCGGCGCTCGACCAGCTTGGCGGCGAGCGGCAAGTGCTGGTGGACGCCCAGACCAACGAGGCGGCTGAGCAGGCCGCAGCCGCCGACGCGCTCAATGCGGTTCGCGCCGAGGTCGGCGAGCTCGAGACCGAGATTCACCGCCTGACCGAGGAAGCGGCGGAGCTCGAGGCGCGCCGCGCCGCGCTGATCCGCGAGGCGGAGGAGATGGCCGAGCGCCTGACGCGCCTCTCGGAGCGCCGCTCCGAGATCGAGCGCCAGCGGGCGACCCTCGAGGCCGAGGCGGTGCCGAGCGGGATCGTCGAGGCGGCGCTGGCGCTGGTGGCGGCGGCAGAAGCCGAGATGGCGCGGGCGAGCGCCGCGACCGACGAGGCGGAAGCGGCACTTCGTGCGGCGGAGGCCGTCGAGCAGGCGGCGCGCGCACCGCTGGAAGCCGCCGAGACCCAGCGGCAGAAGCTCAACACCGAGGCGCAGGCCCTCAGCGAGCTGCTGAGCGCGACCGCGGCCCGGCAGGCGACGCCGCTCATCGATACGCTCCGGGTCGAGAAGGGCTTCGAGGCGGCGCTGGGCGCGGCTCTCGGCGACGATCTGCACGCGCCGCTCGATCCCTCGGCCGCCATTCACTGGGCAGCGCTGCCGCAATACGACAGCCCGCCGGATCTGCCCGTCGGAGCCGAGACGCCTGGCGCGCCACGTGACGGCGCCGGCGGTGCTGCAGCGCCGCCTGGCCCAGATCGGCATCGTCGCCGACGCCGCCACAGCCGAGCGGCTGCGCGAGCGGCTGCGGCCGGGCCAGCGCCTGGTGAGCCGCGACGGCGCGCTCTGGCGCTGGGACGGTCTGACCCGGCGCCGCCGGCACGCCGACGGCGGCGGCGCAGCGCCTGCGCCAGCGCAATCGCCTGGCCGAGCTCTCCGAGCAGCTGGTGGGCGCCGAGCGCGAGGTTGCCGAGCGCACCCAGGCGCTCGAGGCCGCCCGCGCCGAGGTGACCGCGGCATCGACCGCCGCCCGCGCGGCGCGCGCGGCGGCGCAGGACACCGTGCGTCTTCTCGCCGTCATGCGCGAGCGCCAGATCGTGCTGACGCAGCGCCAGGCCGAGACGGACAGCCGCCTCGCCGCCCTCGCCGACACCGCGACCCAGGTGGCATCCGATCTCGCCGACGCCGAGAGCCGCGAACGCACCGCCCGCGATACCCTGACGACGCTGGGCGACCCCGCGCTCGCCCGCGACCGCGTCGCGGCGCTGCGGGTGACCCTCGGCGATCAGCGCGCCGTGCAGGTGATGCGGCAGAGCGATCTCGACCGGCTGATGCACGATGCGGAGAATCGCCGCCAGCGGCTCGATGCCATCGCCGCGCGACGAGCGCTCCTGGCGCGAGCGCGCCGAGGCCGCCGCGCGCCAGGAGACCGCTCTCGAGGAGCGCCGGCCACGCTGGCCGGCGAGATCGAGGCCTCATGCGCAAGCCCGCCGAGATCGCGCAGCAGCGCGAGCGCTGGCCGAGATCCATCGCGCGCTCCACCGAGAAGCGCAACCGCGACCGGCGACGAGCTGGCGACGGCGCGAGACCCATCTCGCCGAGGCCGAGAAGGCGGCGAAGGCCGCCGAGGCGGCGCTGGCGAATGCGCGCGAGGAGCGCGTGCGCTGCCGAGGGGCTGCGCGACCAGGCGGTGCATCGGCTGCGAGGAAGTCGCGCAACCGGATCGCCGAGCGGCTCGGCACCACGCCGGACCGGGTCGCCGAAGTCGGCGAGATCGACGCCAACGAGGAACTGCCGGACCTCGAGCAGGCCGAGACCCGCCTCGAGCGCCTGATGCGCGAGCGCGACAACATGGGGCCGGTCAATCTGGTCGCCGAGGCCGAGGCCAACGAGCTCGAGCAGCGCGTCCAGGCCTCAAGGCCGAGCGCGAGGATTTGGTGCAGGCGATCGCGCGGCTGCGCCAGGGCATCGCCGCCCTCAACCGCGAGGGCCGCGAGCGGCTGCTGGCCGCCTTCGCCAAGGTGAACGAGCATTTCCAGGAGCTGTTCGTGCGCCTCTTCGGCGGCGGCCGCGCGCATCTGGAGCTGCGCGAGCCCGAGGAGGGCGCCGAGCAAGGACCCGCTCGAAGCCGGCCTCGAGATCATGGCGAGCCCGCCCGGCAAGAGGCTGCAGACCCTGTCGCTGCTCTCGGGCGGCGAGCAGGCGCTGACGGCGCTGGCGCTGCTCTTCGCCGTGTTCCTCACCAACCCGGCGCCGATCTGCGTGCTGGACGAGGTGGACGCGCCCCTCGACGACGCCAATGTCGACCGCTTCTGCCGGCTGGTCGAGGAGATCGCGGAGAGCACCGAGACCCGGTTCCTGGTCATCACCCATCACCGCGTGACCATGGCGCGGATGGACCGCCTCTTCGGCGTCACCATGGCCGAGCGCGGCGTCTCGCAGCTGGTTTCGGTCGACCTCCAGGCGCGCCGAGCAGCTGCGCCAGACCGCCTGATCGGAAATCGCCGAAAGCCGCGGAATTCCGCGGCTTTCTGACGCTTGGCCCCGCGACCTTTCGAGCCTTGACACCGAGGCGACCGCCCCCCTAAGGTGCGCCCCGTTTCGGCGCTCCCGGGGCTCCGAACGGGGCAGGTTCTGCACCGGCATGAAGGCCTGGCGATGAGCGAGCCGAGACGAGCCGGATGCCCTGAAAGCGCTGGGGGAGCGTATCGAGCAGGCGCGACGCGCTCACGAGGGGCCGCGGCGCGCTGGCCAGGGCGGAGAACCTGATCCGTCCGCCGGCGCGGCAATGGGTCTTGGCTTCCGCATCGGTCTCGAGCTGGTGGTCGCCGTCTTCGTCGGCTTCGCGATCGGCTGGGCGATCGATCACTGGTTCGGCACGAAGCCGTGGGGGCTCCTGGTGTTTCTCTTCCTCGGTATCGGCGCGGGCATGACGAACGTCTACCGCGTCGTCAAAGGGCATGGGGATGGGCGTGGGGTACAAGGCGTCGCGCCCGAGAGCGAACGAGGACGGTTGGGACGAGGACTGCTGACGTGGCAACGGAAAGCCCACTCCATCAATTCACCATCGAGCGCCTGGCCGAGATCCATATCGGCGGGCTCGATCTCTCCTTCACCAATTCCGCCCTGTGATGCTGATCGCCGCGGGGCTGGTCACTCTGCTGATGGTGACCGCGACGCAGGGCGCGACGCTGGTGCCAGGCCGGCTGCAGTCGCTGGCGGAGATGCTCTACGACTTCATCGCCGACATGGTCGACGAGAATGTCGGCGAGGAGGGCAAGCGCTATTTCCCCTTCCTCTTCACGCTCTTCATGTTCATCCTGTTCGGCAATCTGCTGGGGCTGATCCCCTACAGCTTCACCTTCACCAGCCACATCATCGTCACCTTCGCGATGGCGGCGCTGGTGTTCATCGGCGTCACCTTCATCGGCATCGCCCGGCACGGCTTCCATTTCCTGAGCCTCTTCGTGCCGCATGGCGTGCCGAAGGTGCTGCTCCTGCTGCTGGTGCCGATCGAGGTGCTGTCCTATTGCATCCGGCCCTTCACGCTCTCGATCCGGCTCTTCGCCAACATGATGGCGGGCCACACCATGCTGGCGATCTTCGCCGGCTTCGTCGGGCGTCGCTGGGCATCTTCTTCTTCGCGCCGATCGCGATGGACTCCGCGCTGATGCTGCTGGAATTCCTGGTCGCGGTGCTGCAGGCCTATGTCTTCACCATCCTGTCGTGCCTCTATCTGCGCGACGCCATCCACCTGCACTGAGCCCGACACTCCGCTCCGTTACACTTTCTTCCAACCAGAGGACTCCCTTCCATGGATCTCGCATCCGCCAAAATGATCGGCGCCGGCCTCGCCTGCATCGCGCTGGTCGGCGCCGGTATCGGCATCGGCAACGTGTTCTCCGCGCTCATCAACTCGCTGGCCCGCAACCCGGCGGCGCAGGTGACGCCCTTCGCCTTCCTCGGCTTCGCGCTGGCCGAAGCGACCGGCCTGTTCGGCCTCGCCGATCGCGTTCCTGATCCTGTTCGCGTTCTAGAGCGGCAGGCCGGCCCTCCGGTTCCGGAGCGCGTCAGGCGATGCCGCAACTCGACCTCTCCACCTTCCCGTCCCAGCTCTTCTGGCTGGCGATCATCTTCCTCGTCCTCTACGTGCTGATGGCGCGGGTCGGGCTGCCGCGGGTCGGCAAGATGATCGATGCTGCGCAAGGAGCAAGATCGAGGACGATCTCGAGCGGGCGGCACAGATGAAAGCGGAGGCCGAAGCGGTCATGGCCGCCTATGAGCGGGCGCTCGCCGATGCGCGCGCCCAGGCGCAGGCGACGCTGAAAGAGGCGATGGACCGCTTCACCGCCGAGGCGGACGAGCGCCAGCGCCAGGCAGCGGAGAAGCTCGCGGCGGAGACCGCCGTCGCCGAGCGCCGCATCGCCGAGGCGAAGACCCAGGCGCTCGCGGGCCTGCGCGTCGTCGCGGTGGAGGTGGCGCGCGCCGCCACCCGCAAGATCGCCGGCGTCGAGATCGATGAGGCGCGGGCGCTGGTCGCGGTGGACCGGGTGATCAAGGAGCGCGTGGGATGATCCGCGAGATCTTCCACGATCCCGAGTTCGCCGTCGCCATCGCCTTCATCATCGCGATGGCGGCTGGTCGGCAAGCGCGCCTGGCTGACGCTCGCCGGGCATGCTCGACGCGCGTGCTCAGAAGATCAAGGCCGAGCTCGACCAGGCGCAGAAGCTGCGCGACGAGGCGCAGCGCACACTGGCGCATTTCCAGCGCAAGCAGCGCGACGCGCTCCAGGAAGCCGGCGCCATCGTCAAGCACGCGAAGGAGGAGGCCGAGCGCTACGCCGAGAAGGCGCGGCGCGATCTCGAGGCCGCCATCGAGCGGCGCGAGCGCCTCGCCACCGAGAAGATCGCCCTCGCCGAAGCGAAGGCCTTGGCGGAGGTGCGCAATGCCGCGGTCGACGTCGCCATCGGCGCCGCCCGCCGCGTGATCGCCGACAGCATGGGCGCCGCCCAGAGCGCCGCCCTCGTCGACCAGGCGATCGCCGAGCTGCCGCAGCGGCTCAACTAGAGCGCTGCGTAGCTCGATGATATCCGGGGCCCGCGCGGGCTCCGGATTCGTTTCGGCAATAGTCCGGTCGCAGTCGCCGTCGCGTTGCGTCCCTCAGGCGGCGAGCGCCTTCTCCGCCGGCAGGTAGTCGAGGCCGAGGTCGCGGGCCACGGCGGCGTGGGTGATCTTGCCGCCGTGGACGTTGAGGCCGTTGCGGAGATTGCGTATCCTCGCCGAGCGCCTTGCGCCAGCCCTTGCCGGCGAGCGCCACGCACGAACGGCAGGGTCGCGTTGTTGAGCGCGAAGGTCGAGGTGCGCGCGACCGCGCCGGGCATGTTGGCGACGCAGTAGTGGACGACGCCGTCGACCGACATAGGTCGGCGCGGCGTGGGTGGTGGGCGTGCTGGTCTCGAAGCAGCCGCCCTGATCGATGGCGATGTCGACCAGCACCGAGCCGGGCTTCATCCGCTTCACCATCTCGCGGGTGACCAGCTTCGGCGCCGCGGCGCCCGGCACCAGCACCGCGCCGATGACGAGGTCGGCCGCCAGCACCTCGCGCTCGATGTTGTCGAGGGTGGCGAAGAGGGTGTGGAGCTGGGAGCCGAACTGCAGGTCGAGCTCGTAGAGGCGCGGCAGCGACCGGTCGATCACGGTGACATGGGCCTCCAGGCCCATCGCCATGCGCGCGGCGTTGGTGCCGGCGACGCCGCCGCCGAGGATCACCACCTTCGCCGCGCGCCACGCCGGGCACGCCGCCCAGCAGCATGCCGGTGCCGCCCTGCTCCTTCTCCAGGCAATGCGCGCCGACCTGGATCGACATGCGGCCGGCGACCTCGCTCATCGGCGCCAGCAGCGGCAGGCCGCCGCGCGGATCGGTCACGGTCTCGTAGGCGATGGCGGTGGCGCCCTGGCGCGCCAGCCCCTCGGTCTGCGCCTGGTCGGCGGCGAGATGGAGATAGGTGAAGAGCACCTGGCCCTTGCGCAGCAGCGCGATCTCCTGCGGCTGCGGCTCCTTCACCTTCACGATCATCTCGGCCGCGGTCGAAGACCTCGGCGGCGGTCGGCGACACCCGCGCCCGCCGCCTCGTAGGCGTCGTCGGCGAAGCCGATGCCCGTCGCCGGCCCCGGTCTCGACCATCACCTCATGGCCGTGATGGATCAGCTCGCGCACGCTCCCCGGCACCAGGCCGACGCGGTATTCGTGGGTCTTGATCTCCTTGGGAACGCCGATGCGCATTCAGATCTCCCCGTGAACTCAGGCCGCGATGCCTTCAGGACGTCGCCCAGCGTGCCGAACATCTGGTCGATGTGGCTCTTCTCGACGATCAGCGGCGGCGACAGCGCGATGATGTCGCCGGTGGTGCGGATCAGCAGGCCGCGCTCGTAGCATTTCAGGAACGCATCGAAGGCGCGCGCGGCGGGCTTGCCCGGCGATCGACTCCAGCTCGATGCCGGCGACCAGGCCGAGATTGCGGAGGTCGATGACGTTGCGGCAGGCCCTTGAGGCTGTGCACCGCGTCCTCCCAGTAGGCGCAAGTGCCTTCGCGCGCTCGAACAGCCCGTCCTCGCGCATAGATGTCGAGCGTGGCGAGCGCCGCCGCCGCGGCCAGCGGATGGCCGGAATAGGTGTAGCCGTGGAAGAGCTCGATCGCGTCCTCCGGCCCCTGCATGAAGGCGTCGTAGATGCCCTTGCGCGCGACCACCGCGCCCATCGGCACGGCGCCGTTGGTGATGCCCTTGGCCATGGTGACGAGGTCCGGGACGACGCCGAAATATTCGGCGGCGAAGCCGGCGCCCAGGCGGCCGAAGCCGGTGATGACCTCGTCGAAGATCAGCAGGATGCCGTGCTTGTCGCAGATCTGCCGCAGCCGCTGCAGATAGCCCTTGGGCGGCACCAGCACGCCGGTCGAGCCCGCCACCGGCTCGACGATGACGGCGGCGATGGTCGAGGCGTCGTGCAGCGCGCACCAGCCGCTCGAGCTCGTCGGCGAGCTCGCGCGCCCCATGTGCGGGCTGGCCGCGGGTGAAGGCGTTCTTCTCCAGATTGTGGGTGTGCGGCAGATGATCGACGCCCGGCAGCAGGCTGCCGAAGAATTTGCGGTTGTTCGACGATGCCGCCGACGGAGATGCCGCCGAAGCCCACGCCGTGATAGCCGCGCTCGCGGCCGATCAGCCGCGTGCGCGTGCCCTCGCCGCGCACGCGGTGATAGGCGAGCGCGATCTTGAGCGCGGTGTCGACGGACTCGCGAGCCGGAATTGGTGAAGAACACGTGGTCGAGCCCGGCCGGCAGCATGGCCGCCAGCTTCGCCGCGGCCTCGAAGGCGATGGGATGGCCCATCTGGAAGGCGGGCGCGTAGTCGAGCTTGAGCGCCTGGGCGTGCACGGCGTCGGCGATCTCGCGGCGGCCGTGGCCGGCATTGACGCACCAGAGCCCCGCCGTGCCGTCGAGCACGCGCGCGGCCGTCCACCGTCTGGTAGTGCATGCCCTCGGCGCCGGCGCAGCAGGCGCGGCTGCGCCTTGAACTGGCGGTTGGCCGTGAACGGCATCCAGAAGGCTTCGAGGTTGTTGGTGAGATCGGTGCGGCGCGCCGCCGTGTCGTCCATGAAAGTCCCCTGCCGAAGCAATTTCCGCCGAAGTGGATGCCGGTTCGGCGCAGAAGATGCGACCACATCAAAACGTGGGGCGGAGACTAGCACGCTGCCAAAGGCCGGCCAAACCGGCGCTTCGCCGGTGCGAGATGCGCGCAACGCATGGGGCGCTTCGTCTCGGCGGGCACGATGAAAGTCACCGTGCTCGTCGAGACAAGTCCGGGCGAGGGGCGCTCGCCCATTCCCTTAGTGCTTGTAGCTCGGGTCCTTGGCGTCGAGGAGGCGCAGCATCGCCGGCCATTCGCGCTCGCCACGCGGCATCGACGAGCTCTCGTACTGGCGCGCGGTGTATTCGGAGACCGCCGGCGAGAGCTTCTCGATGGTGCCGCCGGACGCCATGACGTCGATCTGCATCCGGCAGGACTGCTCGAGGTAGTACATCAGCACGAAGGCCTCGGGGATGGTGTTGCCAGCGGTGAGCAGGCCGTGGTTGCGGAGCACCATGGACTTCTTGTCGCCGAGGTCCTGCACCAGCCGATCGCGCTCCTCGAGGTTGGAGGCGATCCCCTCATAGTCGTGATAAGCGAGCCGGTTGTAATAGGCGCAGGAGATCTGGTTCAGCGGCAGCAGGCCTTCCTTGAGGCAGGACACCGCGACGCCGGCCCGTGTGTGGGTGTGCAGCACGCAGCGAATGTCCGGACGCGCCATATGCACGGCGCTGTGGATCACGAAGCCGGCGTGGTTAACGGGATAGTCGCTGGGCTCCACGATGTTGCCGTCGTGGTCGATCTTCACCAGGCTCGAGGCGGTGATCTCGCTGAACATCAGGCCGTAGGGATTGAGGAGGAAGTGATCCTCCCGCCCCGGCACCCGCGCGGAGATGTGGGTGTAGATCAGATCGTCCATGCCGAAATGTGCGATCAGGCGGTAGCAGGCGGCGAGCTGCACGCGGACATCGTGCTCGGTGAGCTGGTCGGGCGACGGAACGGGCTTCTTGAGGGCGTGGAGCGACATGAGGGTCTCCGGAGGTGGGGCGGACGTTTTAGCTTAGCGGCCGGCGCTAGCGACGGCCAGAGGGGGCTTTGAGACGGCATCGCCGGGCTCGTCCAGGAGCCGCCGCACCTGCTCGGCGATCGTAAGCGACGCCGTCAGCCCTGGGGATTCGATGCCATAGAGATTAACCAGGCCGGGGATGCCGTGGATCTCCGATCCCTGGATCACGAAATCCGCCGCGGGCGCGTCGGGCGCGCTGATCTTGGGCCGGATGCCGGCATAGCCCGGCTGGAGCGCACCATCGGGCAGCGCCGGCCAATATGTGCGGATCGCCGCGTAGAAGCTATCGCCGCGCCTGGGATCGACGGTGTAGTCGATGCCGTCGATCCACTCGGTATCGGGTCCGAAACGCGGCTGGCCTGCCATGTCCAGCGTGAGATGAACGCCCATACCCGCATGCTCCGGCACGGGATAGATGAGGCGGGTGAAGGGAGCACGCCCGCTCAGGCTGAAATAGACGCCGCGGCAGTAGTAGTCGCGCGGGACGGTTTCCGGCGGGATGCCGACGATCTGCCGCGCGAGCGTGGGCGCGTAGAGTCCGGCGCTGTTGACCAGCATCCGGGCACTCAACCGCATCGGCTCGTCGCCGCCCACCTCCAGCACGAAGCCGCGGCTTTCGACCTGGCCGCACAGTACTGGCGCGCGGAAAGCCACCACCGCGCCGGCCGCCTCGGCGTCGCCCTGATAGGCAAGCATCAGCGAATGGCTGTCGACGATGCCCGTCGAGGGCGAGAGAACCGCCCGCACGCAAAAGAGATTGGGCTCAAGCGCCTGGGCCTCGCTGGCAGTGAGCCAGCGAAGATCATCGACGCCATTCGCCGCGGCCTTGGCCCAGACGCCTTCCAGCGGCTTGACCTCCTCGTCCCGGCAGGCGACCACGAGCTTGCCGAGGCGCTTGTGCGGCACGCCGTGCCCGGCGCAATAGGCGTAGAGCGAGTTGCGGCCTTCGAGGCAGAGCTGCGCCTTCAGGCTGCCCTTGGGATAATAAATGCCGGCATGGATCACCTCGCTGTTGCGCGAGGAGGTCTCGGAGCCGATCCAGCGCTCCTTCTCCAGGATCAACACCTCGTGGCCGGCCTGCGCCAGGGCGCGCGCCACCGCGAGGCCCACCACGCCCGCGCCGATCACCACGCAGTCCACGCTCGCGTCGCTCATTCCGCCTCCAGAGGGCGCCATCCTGGTCGATTGACCCCGGCCAGACAAGCACCGGAGGCGTGCATTGCCGGGTTGCGGGGGCAAGCCTTGTCACGTCCCGCCTCCCCCATTAGGGTCGCGAGCCCGACGGGAATTGGGAGACTCGAATGGCGGCAGGACGGCATCGACGAACCGCGTTCCTGCTCGCGATCTGCCAGGCCTGCTACCTCTCGGCATCGTCGATCGGTGTCGCCGCGAGCGGGCTGGTGGGTATCACTCTGGCGCCAAGCCACCTGCTGGCGACCCTGCCCTATTCCCTGATCCCGGTGACCAATGCCCTCGTCACCGTGCCGGCGTCCTTCCTGATGGCGCGGCTCGGCCGCCGCTTGGGCTTCGTGCTCGGCGCGCTCCTGGGCGGGCTGGGCGGCAGCATTTCGGCCTGGGCGATCTTCCGCGGCGACTTCCTGCTGTTCTGCCTGGGGAACGCACTCTGGGGCTGCTTCCAGGCGACCGCCCAATACTACCGCTTCGCCGCCGCCGATGCGGTGGACCCGCCGTTCAAGAGCCGCGCGGTCTCCTACGTTCTCGCCGGCGGCGTGGCCGCCGCGGTGATCGGACCGGAGATCGCGGCGCTCTCCAAGGACATCTTCGCGCCGGTGCTGTTCGCCGGCAGCTTTCTCGCGATCTCCGTCCTCGCGGCGCTCACTATCCTGACGCTGAGCTTCCTCGACCTGCCGATACCGACCCGCGCCGAGCGGGCACAAGTGGGCGGGCGGCCGCTGGGTGTGATCGCGCGCCAGCCGGTTTTCATCGCGGCGGTAGCGAACGGCGTCATCGGCTATGCCGTGATGACCTTTGTCATGACGTCGGCGCCGCTCGCCGCGGTCGGGTGCGGCCTGACGCCGAATGACGCCTTTGGCATCATCCGCTTCCATCTCATCGGCATGTTCGTGCCGGCTTTCTTCACCGGCGGCCTGATCGTGCGCTACGGCGCGCCCACCATCGCGCTCACGGGCACGGCGATGCTGATGCTCTGCGGCATCGTCGCACTGTCGGGGACGTCGGTCGTGCATTTCTGGATCGCGCTGGCGCTGCTGGGCTTCGGTTGGAACTTCATGTTCGTCAGCGGCACCACCCTCCTCACCCAGGCCTACCGGCCGGAGGAGCGCGCGAAGATCCAGGGACTCAACGAGTTCTCGATTGCGGGCTCGGCGGCAGTGGGCTCGCTCTCCGCCGGAGGCGTGTTCGGCACCTTCGGCTGGGACGCGATCAACTACGCGGTGATGCCGCTGCTGCTGGTGGTGGCATCGATCACGGTCTGGTACGCGCTCAGCGAGCGCGCCGGGGCGCGCGAGGCGGCATGAGGATCACCGGCGCGCCGCGCTCCGACATCGAGCTCGAACTCCGCCTGGGGGCCCGACGGCGCGCTGGAGCTGGCAGGTCGCTCCGACCTCCTGATCGTAATCGACGTGCTGTCGTTCTCCACGGCCGTCGACATTGCCGTGAGCCGCGGCGCCGAGATCGTGCCGGGGGATCCTCTCGCTCTCCATCTGAACGCCGTGGCCGCAGCGCACGGAGCCATTCTAGCCGGGCGGCGCGCCAGCGGCGGTTACACGCTCTCGCCTGCCTCGCTGCAGACGATCTCCGCCGGCACCCGCCTGCTGCTGCCGTCACCAAATGGCAGCGCGATCTCCGCCGCTCTCGGCAAGATCGGCAAGCCGGTGATCCTCGCAAGCTTCCGCAATGCGACCGCGGCGGCGGCGGCCGCTCGCCGGCTGGGCTCGCGGGTCGGCGTCGTCCTCGCCGGCGAGATGATGCCCGGAGGTCGCGTGCGGCGTTCCGAGGAGGATTGGCTCGGCCTCGGCGCCCTGGCGCGGGCGCTCGAGACCGATGGCGGAAAGATCAGGCTCTGCGACGACGCGCGCCGGGCGGTGGCGGAATTCTCCGCCGTCGCCGCCGCGCTCGACGTCCTGCTGGCGCAGACCCAATCCGGACGGGAGCTGATCGCCGCCGACTATCCCGAGGACGTGCAGCTTGCCGCCATGCTGGATGCCAGCGACACGGTTCCGATGCTCGAGGGTGGCGTGTTCAAGGCCTGGCCTCACCTCGGCGCCGAGGGGGCCCGCCGGCGGTCGCCGCCGATCCGCCTGCCGCACAAGTAGCAGCCCGCCGCGATCACCTGAACCGCCGCCGCCACCACGAAGAAGAGCGGTGTCGCATGGGACCCTGCCGTTGCCGCGTGGAGGCGGAGCGCCCCGAAGGCCGCCGGCGCGAAGGCATATGTCGCCTGGCTGATCGCGGTGATGAGCGCCACGGCGCGGCCGACATCGGCGCCGGTGAACTCGGCCTGGGCAATGAGCGGCGGCAGCGACGTCGCGTTGCCGATGCCGGCGCCCACCAGCATCACGCCCAGCAGCAGCAGGGGAATGCTTGTGCCGGCGGCGAGAATGAAGGCGGCGCAGCCGCCGGCCTGCATGACATAGTTGATCGCGGCGACTTTGCGCCGATCCGCATGAGACGGCAGGAGCCAGCCGACCAGCGTGCGTCCGCCGATGGCGCAGACGGTGGCAAAGGCGGCAGCGACACCAGCGAGCTGAGCGCCGAGCGTCGGCACCAGCAGCGAGAAAAGATGGGCGATGAGGCCGATCTGCGCGAAGAGGCCGATCGCCATTCCTCCCGCCAGGGTGAGAAAGCGCCAGTTCCGCCAGAGCCGCGCGCCCGCCAGCGGCGGACCTGCGCGGAACGATGCGCCCGCCGATGCCGTGACCGGCGTCTCGCCATCGGGCAACAGCCCCATCCGCTCCGGCGTCCAGGTGAAATAACGATCCGCGAGAACCCAGAGCGTCACCACCGCGACCAGCCCCACCAGCGCGCTCGCCAGCGGAAATCCGAGCGCGGCTATGGCGGCCACCCAGAGCGGCGAGAATACCACGCCGCCGACGCTGGCGCCGTTATAGGCCATCGAGAGCGCGGCCGGGCGCCGACGCTGGAACCACGGCGAGACCATGGCGTTGATCGCGGCGCCGCCGGTCATGGCCCACCCAGCACCGCTCAGGGTCGTCGCCGCGAAAAGCTGCCAGGGCTCGAGCGCCTCGGCCCAGCCCATGACACCCAACGCCAACGCCGCACCGCCCGCCTTGGTAATCGTCGCCAGGCCGAAGCGCCGATGCAGCGCCGGCAGGTTCGCCACCACAAGGGCGCCCAGCAGATAGTGCGCGGTCACCGCGGCCGAGACCAGGCCGATCGACCAGTCGCGCGCCGTCTGCACGGAGTAGAGATAGATCGAGCAGCCGTAAAACCCCATGCCCCAGCCGAACACCGCGACTACGAAGGCGGCGGACACCACCTTCCAGCCGAAGAAGCTCCTCCAGGCGGTTGCGGGCGGGGCGAAAGTCTGTGTCGTGCGGTCATCGGGCATGGCCCGCACTATTGCGGAGCGCGCTCATCGATGTTACGGCCGGAAGCGAAGTATCGTGGCGGCTGTCATGCTAAGCTGCGCCACTAGTTAAGGAGAGTTCCCATGGTCAGCACTGCATCGCTTGCGGAAGTGGCGGCGCTCGTCGGCGATCCTGCGCGCGCCGGGATGCTCACGGCGCTGCTGGACGGCCGCGCGCTCACGGCAACCGAGCTTGCGCAGGTGGCCGGCGTCGCGCCGCAGACCGCCAGCGGCCATCTGGCGCGGCTCTCGACCGCCGGACTTCTGACTGTCGCGAAGCAGGGCCGGCACCGCTATCACCGGCTCGCCTCGCCGGAAGTGGCGCAGATGCTCGAAGGCATGATGGAGGTGGCCGCCGGCATCGCCGGCACGCCCTCAAAGCGCCTGGTCGTGGGGCCCCGCGACCAGGCGATGCGCCTCGCGCGCTCGTGCTACGACCACCTCGCCGGCACACTCGGCGTCGCGATCGCCGACGCCATGATCGCCAGGGGGCAGGTGGAGCTTGTGCGCGACGGCGGCGCGGTGACCGACGCCGGGATCGAATTTCTGGAAAAGTTCGGCGTCGGCGACGCGCTTGAGGCGTCGCAAGGCCGTTCGCGCCGGCCGTTCTGCCGCCCGTGCCTCGACTGGAGCGAGCGACGCCCGCATTTGGGCGGCGTCCTCGGCAAGGCGATCAGCGAGCGCTGCTTCGAGCGCGGCTGGATCAAGCGGATGAAAGGCACCCGTGCCATCGAGATTACGCCGCGCGGCCAGATCGGCCTCAGGGATACTTTCGACTTCCGGCCGAACTAAACCGTGAGTCGATGAATTGATCTGTGCGGCCTAAGTCGAGCGAAGCCGATATTCAGTTCGCTCCCGCCAGATGAGCAAGGTAAGCACGAAGACGGCTCCTGTCACGAGAGTGCTGACGGCCAGGCCGATGTTGTGAGCGAGAAAATCCCCCAGCGACGTCCCCGCCGCCCTGACGGTCACGACCGTCAGCCAATAAAACCGAGAGATTTGTCAGGGGACCCGCTCGGCCGATGAGCAGTACCGCGACCAGAACGCTTCCCTCGATGAGTGAGGCATAAGCGGTGCCGAAGCCCGAATTGAACGAGGCCATGTCGCCGATGACGGTGCCGAGTGTGCCGGCAATCAGCATGCACGCCCAGTATCTGGCGTCCGTCACCGGAAGCCCGAACGGCCAACGGTTCGACGCTTGCCCGGACTTTACCGGCGGCGTGAAGAAAAGGACGGCGGCGAGAAGGACCGAGAGCGCGACAACCAAGCCCAGTCGCCCCAGCCGCAGGTCGGAGGCGCCAAAATCGGCAAGGTTTGTCGCTGCCGTCCTCACGACGACGATCGACAGCCAATAATAGGCTTGATGCACGGAGCGGTCGCGGCGCTCGGCGAGGAAGATCAGCGTAAGCAACAGCGCAAGCGCCGGCAGGCCACCGACATGCCCCAGGTGCAAATATTTGGCGACGTAGTCGCCCGAATTGGCGCCAAATACGCTGGCAATCGAGAGGGCGATCCAATAGCGGACGCCGGCGACGGGCACATGGACTTGTTGCATGAATTGTCGGTTCCCCAGATGCTCGTCGCCCGCGCTCATCCGCCGATGAGCTTGAGCCATTCCTGCTCGCTCAGCATGGTGACGCCGAGGTCCTTGGCCTTGTCGGCTTTCGAGCCCGCGTCTGCGCCCACAACGACGTAGTCGGTCTTCTTGGAGACGCTGCCGGCGACATTGGCGCCAAGCGCTTCGGCGCGCGACTTCGCCTCCGAGCGCGTCATCTCCGTGAGCGTGCCGGTGAACACGACGGTCTTGCCGGCGATCCTGGAATTGGCGACCCGCGGCGCCTCGAAGTCGGTGACCTCCACTTCCTTCAGAAGGTCGTCCAGCAGCTTCCGGTTATGCGGCTCGGCGAAGAAGCCGGCGATGTCGGTCGCCATGTCCTCGCCGATGCCGTGGATGTCGTTGAGCGTCACCCAGGCCTCGCCGTCGGGATCCTTGGCAGCGACCATGTCGTGGCGCCAGCGCTCCAACGTCTTGTAGTGACGCGCCAGCAGGCGCGCCGTGGTCTGGCCGACCTGGGGAATGCCGAGCGCATGGATGAAACGGTCGAGCGGGATGCGCCGGCGCGCCTCGATGGCGTCGATCAGCTTGCGCGCGCTGGTTTGCCCCCAGCCCTCGCGCTCGCTCAGCGCGTCGATATGCCGATGCAGGCGGAAAATGTCGGCGGGCGACTTGATGAGCTTGTCGTCCCAGAGCTCGGCGATGTGCTTCTCGCCCATGCCCTCGATGTCGAAGGCATCGCGCGAGACGAAATGCCGGAGCCGCTCCACCGCCTGCGCCGCGCAGATGAGACCGCCGGTGCAGCGCCGCACCGCCTCGCCGGGCTCGCGCACGGCGAGGCTGTTGCAGACCGGGCACTTGTCGGGAAAGACGAAGGGCTTGGCGCCGCGCGGGCGCTTCTCCGGCACGGCACTGACGATCTGCGGGATGACGTCGCCCGCCCGCTGCACGATCACGGTATCGCCGATCCGGACATCCTTACGGGCGATCTCGTCCTCGTTGTGCAGCGTCGCCCGCTGCACCACGACACCGCCCACGGTGATCGGCTCCAGCACCGCGACCGGCGTCAGCGAGCCCTGGCGGCCGACCTGGATGATGATGTCCTCAAGACGCGTGCGCGCCTGCTCCGCCGGGAATTTGTGCGCGAGCGCCCAGCGCGGCGCCCGCGTCGCCATGCCGAGCCGCTCCTGCAGGTCGATGTCGTTCACCTTGTAGACGACGCCGTCGATGTCATAGGGGAGATCGGCGCGCTCGTCGGCGAGCTCGCGGTGATACTCCAGCACCGCGTCGACGCCGCGGCAGAGCTTCGACTTCGGATTGACCGCGAAGCCCCATTCCTTCAGGCGCTTCAGGATCTCCGAGTGGGTCTTGGCGAAAGGCTTGCTGATCTCGCCCAGCGCATAGCCGAAGAACTTGAGCGGGCGCGATGCCGTGATGCCGACATCGAGCTGGCGCAGCGATCCCGCGGCGGCATTGCGGGGGTTGGCAAACACAGGCTCGCCCGCCTTCTCGCGCTCCTTGTTGAGCGCGAAGAATCCCTTGTGCTCGAGATAGACCTCGCCGCGCACCTCCAGCACGTCGGGCCAGCCACGCCCCTCGAGCTTCTTCGGCACGGTCTCGATGGTCTTGATGTTCTCGGTGACGTCCTCCCCGGTGGTCCCATCCCCGCGCGTGGCGCCCAGCACCAGGCGGCCGTCCTCGTAGCGGAGTGTCGAGGAGAGCCCGTCGATCTTGGGCTCGGCCATGACAGCGATCTCGTCCTCGGCGACCCGTGCCAGATCCTCCGGGCGCTTGAAATAATTGCGCACGCTCTGGAAGAACGCCCGCACGTCCGCCTCCTCGAAGGCATTGTCGAGGGAGAGCATGGGAAGCGCATGCCGGACCTTGGCAAAGCCGCCCGCCGGCGCCGCGCCCACCCGCCGGCTCGGGCTGTCGGAGCGGAGCAGCTTCGGAAAGCGCTCCTCGATCGCCTGATTGCGCCGACGCAGCGCGTCGTAGTCGGCGTCGGAGATCTCCGGCATGTCCTTCTGGTGATAGAGCCGGTCGTGATGGGCGATCGCCGCCGCCAGCCGCTTCAGCTCCGCCGCCGCCTCCGCCTCGCCGAGGGCCGAGACTGGCTTCTCGCTGGAACCCTTGGCCCTGGCGCTCATGGCCGTGCTCCGCCCATCAGGCTCGCAGCCGCGGCCCGCGCCTCGGCGGTGATGGTGCTGCCGGAGAGCATGCGCGCGATCTCCTCCTGGCGCTCGGCGGCGGAGAGCTCCGCCACCGTGGTGAGCGTCCGGCTCGCCGCCTGGCGCTTTGCGACGCGCCAGTGATGGGTGCCTTTGGCGGCGACTTGCGGCGAATGGGTCACCACCAGCACCTGCAAGCTGGCGCCAAGACGATGCAGCCGCTCCCCCACCGCCGCCGCCACCGCGCCGCCGATGCCGCTGTCGACCTCGTCGAAAACCAGGGTTCGCGCCGAGAGGCCGCGCGCCAGCACCACCTTGAGCGCCAGAAGGAAACGCGCCAGCTCGCCGCCGGACGCGATCTTGGCGAGCGGGCCCGGGGGCGCGCCGGGATTGGTCTGCACCTCGAAGTGAACCCGCTCGGCGCCCCATTCGTTCCATTCCGCCTCGGGAAGCGCCGCCACCATGGTCTCGAAACGCGCCTTGTCGAGCTTCAGCGGCTTCAATTCCTTCGCCACCGCGACATCCAGGGTCTTCGCCGCGACGCGGCGGCGCTCGCCGAGCTTGCCGGCGATGGCGACATAGTCGTTGCGCGCCTCCGCCTCGCGGCGCTGCAGCTTCCTGAGCTCGCCGCCGCCATCGTCGATCGCGCCCACCTTCCCGGCGATCTCGTCGCGAAGCGCCGCCAGCGCGTCGACCGTGACATTGTGCTTGCGCGCGAGAGCGCGGAGCGCGAACAGCCGCTCCTCCAACTGCTCCAGGCTCTGGCCGGCGGGTCCGAGATCGCGGAGCGCCGTCTCGATCTGCGGCGATCGCCTCGCGGAGCTCGGTGGCGACGCGCTCCAGCGCGCTCACCGCGGGATCGAGCCGCTCGCCTGCCTTCTCCCGCAGGCGCTCGAGCGGACGCAGCGCCGCGTTCACCGCGCGCTCAGCGCCGCGGTCGCCCGCAAGCTCCAGCAGCGCCGCCTCCAGCGCCTCGCCCAGCCGCTCGCGCTGCTGCAGGAAGCTGCGGCTCTCGGCGAGGCGCCGTTCCTCGCCGGTCTCGGGCTTCAGGGCGTCGAGCTCGCCGAGGGCATGGCGGAGATAGTCCTCGTCGGCGCGCGCCCGGACAAGACGCTCCTCGGCCTCGCGGCGCGCTTCCTGCGCGGCGCGCCAGTCGCGCCATGCCGCGCGCAGCGCCGCCAGATCGCCGGCGTGATTGCCGAAGGCGTCGAGAGCCTCGCGATGGGTCGCGGCATCGAGCAGGCCGCGCTGGGCGAACTGTCCTTCGATCTCCACCAGCAGCTCGCCGAGCTGGCGCAGCAAGCCCACGCTCGCAGGCTGGTCGTTGATGAAGGCGCGGCTGCGGCCGTCCGCGGTGAGCACGCGGCGCAGCACCAGCGCTTCCTCGCCGGCGCTGTCCAAGCCCTGCTCGGCCAGGAGCTGGCGCGCTGGGTGATCGGCCGGCAGCACGAACTCCGCCGTCACCACCGCCTGCTCGGCGCCCTGCCGCACCAGCCCGCTCTCGGCGCGCACGCCCAGCGCCAGGCCCAGGGCGTCCAGCAGGATCGACTTGCCGGCGCCGGTCTCGCCGGTCAGTACGCAGAGGCCCGGCCGGAACCCCAATTCCAGGCGGTCGATCAGCACCACATCGCGGATGGTCAGGCTTGCGAGCATCGGACAGAAGGCTGTGAGGCGCACCGCATCGCCGGCGATGATAGCGATGGCGCGCGGCGCGGGCCAGCGCGCCGCCCGGCCTAGCGGATCGCAGAACCGGAAGGTCAGAAGATCCCCCCGACGACGCGGGTCAGCCAGCTCTCCTGCTCCACCAGATCGGGGGGCAGGTCCTTGGAGTTGGTGACCAGCGCGTAGCTGTCGCGATACCACTCGCTGCCGGGGTAGTTGTAGCCAAGCACGGCGGCGGTGCGCTTCGCCTCGTCGGTGAGGCCGAGGGCCAGATAGCATTCGGTCAGCCGCTCCAGCGCCTCCGGCACGTGGGTCGTGGTCTGGTAGCCGTCGACCACCGAGCGGAAGCGGTTGATCGCCGCCAGATACTCCTTCTGGCTCTCGTAATAGCGGCCGATCTCCATCTCCTTGCCGGCGAGATGGTCGCGGGTGAGATCGATCTTGAGCCGCGCGTCGCGGGCGTAGCGCGTCTCCGGGAAGCGCCGGATCACTTCCTGCAGCGCCTTCAGCGCGTCCTGGGTGGTGCGCTGGTCGCGGCCGACGTCGACGATCTGCACGTAGTAGTCGAGCGCCTTCATGTAATAGGCGTAGGCGATGTCGGGATGGCCGGGATGCAGCTGGATGAAGCGGTCGAGGGACAGGATCGATTCGTCGTAGTTGCCGGCCTCGTACTGCGAATAGGCGGACATCAGCTGCGCCTTGGTCGCCCAAAGCGAATAGGGATGCTGCCGCTCGACCTCGTCGAATCCCTTGGCCGCGCGCTCGTACTTCTCGGCCTGGAGGTCGTCCATGGCGGTGTTGTAGAGCGTCTCCACCGGCCGATCGACGTAGTTGTCCTTGTCGCCGCCGCCGCAGGCGGCGAGCGTCAAGGCGCACGCCAGCACCAGGAACCGAAGCGGAAGCCGTCCGCTCATCTCGAAACCCCACCCTCCGGCTATGCCGCGAGCCATTCGGGCCCGCGCTCAGCCGCCGTTATAGCACGGGCGGCCGCCATCGCAACCGACACTCAAGTCCGGAAGATAGCGGATCTAGGCGCGGGCGACGCGAGCGCGCGGCGCCCATTCGGCGGCCTCCACCAGCTCGCCGCGGGCGAGGGTGGTGTGGCACCAAGCCCGGGGATCGGAGAACAGCGCCTCGAGCAGGCGGCGATTCAGCGCATGGCCGGAGCGCACGCCCCGGAAATGGCCGACGATCGGGCCGCCGGCGAGATAGAGGTCGCCGACCGCGTCCAGCACCTTGTGGCGGACGAACTCGTCCGCGTAGCGCAGACCGTCGCGGTTGAGGATGCGGTCGCCGCTAATCACCACGGCATTATCGAGCGAGCCGCCACGGGCGAGCCCGGCGGCACGCAGGCGCTCCACGTCCTCGAAGAAGCCGAAGGTGCGCGCGCGCGCGACGTCGGCGCGGAAGCTTTCGGCGTCGAGCGTGAGGGTGATGTCCTGGCGGTTCACCACCTCGTTGGGGAAATCGATCTCGAAGCTGACGCCAAAACCCACGTCGGGGGTGAGCGACGCCTTGCGATCACCGTCGGTGACCTCCACCGGCTTCAGCACCTTGATGGCGCGGCGCGGCGCTTCCTGCTCCAGGATGCCGGCGCGCTCGATCAGGAACAGGAACGGCTCGGCGCTCCCGTCCATCACCGGAACCTCCGGCCCGTCGAGATCGACGATAAGGTTGTCGATCTCGGCGCCCGCGAGCGCCGCCAGCAGATGCTCGACAGTGGCGACGGAAATGCCTTCGCGATTAGTGACGGTGGTGCACAGCGGCGATTCCTGCACGTTGCGCCAATGTGCGGCAACGGTGGCGCCGCCACGGTCGGACCGCCGGAACAGGATGCCGGTGTCGATCGCCGCGGGCCGCAGCGTCATCGCCACGCGGGCGCCGGTGTGCACGCCGACGCCGCGGCATGGCATCGCCGCCTTGATGGTCTTTTGCGCTAGAACCCCTAGCTCCACAACAATTTCCCCCGAACACTGCAGGTGCGAACAGATCGCAGCCCGAGAGACCTAGCAGTGGACAACAGGCTGGAACAAATCACTCTTTGTGTATGATTATGACACTAAAATATCAATATAATCATAAGCTTAAATGCTTACCTGCGGTTAAGGTTAAGCCTGCCCGGAAGCGGCCGGGCGACGACGCGGACGCGTCGCCCGGCCGCATTCCCGTAGGACGCGGCGTCAGTTGGCCTGGCGGCGCAGGAAGGCCGGGATCTCCAGCAGGTCCTCCTCCGCCTTGCTCACCGCCACCCGGTCCGCCGGATCGAGCGGGCCGAGCCGCGGCTGCGCCGGAAGCGTCGGCTGCGCCGGGGCCGGTGTCGGCGCCGTCACTGCCGGAGCCGACGGCTCCACGCTCGCCTGACGATTACGCGCGACGCCGGTCACCCGCTCGAAAAGGCTGGGTGTCCGGGCCTTGCGCACCGGCGGTGCCGCCTGACGCGCGCCGTTCGCCATCGCTGCCGCCGCGAAGGGCTCGGGCGACACCACCGGGGCCGCAACCACCGGCGCACGCATCTGAGGCTCCACCGGCTTCGGTGGGATGAACGCCTCATTGCGTACCATCGCCCGCTCCGCCGCCGCGGGCTCGGCGGCCGGGATCGGCAGCTGCGGGCGCGGGGAGCCGGCGCCTGCACCGTCGCCTGCGGCTGTGCCACCGGCTGCGGTTGCGGCTGTGCGATCGCCAGCGCGCTCGTGCCGGCAAAAGCCGGCGCCGAGGTTGCCGTCGTCGCGATAGCGGCTGCGGCTACCGCGGCAACGGGCTGCGGCACTCCCGCCGATACCATCGCCGACTCTGCCCGCGTGCGATCGCTCACCAGGCTGATCACCGGCCGCGGCTGCGCCATGGCGACCGCGTCGATGCCGGTCGCCACCACGGAGATGCGGATACGGCCCGCGAGCTCCTCGTCGAAGGTCGAGCCGAAGATGATGTTCGCCTCGGGATCGACTTCCTCGCGGATGCGGTTCGCGGCCTCGTCGACCTCGAACAAGCGTCATGTCGGGGCCGCCGGTGATGTTGATGAGCACGCCGCGCGCGCCCTTCATGGAGACGTCGTCGAGGAGCGGGTTGGAGATCGCCGCTTCCGCCGCGTCGATCGACCGCCGGTCGCCGTCCGCCTCGCCGGTACCCATCATCGCCTTGCCCATCTCGCCCATGATCGCGCGGATGTCCGCGAAATCCAGGTTGATGAGGCCCGGCATCACCATCAGGTCGGTGACGCCGCGCACGCCCGAATAGAGGACGTCGTCCGCCATCTTGAAGGCGTCGGCGAAGGTCGTCTTCTCGTTCGCCACCCGGAACAAGTTCTGGTTCGGGATGATGATGAGGGTGTCGACGTACTTCTGCAGCTCCTGGATGCCGGCTTCGGCGATCCGCATGCGCTGTGCGCCCTCGAACTGGAAGGGCTTGGTCACGACGCCCACGGTGAGGATGCCGGCCTCGCGCGCGGCGCGGGCGATCACCGGACCGGCACCGGTGCCGGTGCCGCCGCCCATGCCGGCGGTGATGAACACCATGTTAGCGCCGCCGAGCGCCTCCATGATCTCCTCGAGAGCCTCCTCGGCGGCGATGCGACCGACGTCGGGGCGCGAACCTGCGCCGAGACCCCGGGTCACGCCGATGCCGAGCTGGATGCGGCGCTCGCAGAGCGACTGCTTCATCGCCTGCGCATCGGTGTTGGTGACGATGAAATCGCAGCCCACCAGGTTGGACCGGATCATGTTGTTGACCGCATTGCCGCCGGCGCCACCGACGCCGATCACGCTAATGCGTGGCTTAAGCTCTTGCTGTTCGTGAGGTATCGAAATGTTGATGGTCATGCTGTCCTCCGCGTCAATCCGCATTGCGTGCCGGCGCTGCCGGTCGGTTGGTCGAGGCCCCCGCGGCACGGGGGCCCGGTATCAAAAGTGCTCACGGACCCAAACGCCGAACCGGCCGAATAGGCCGCTCGGCTCCTCCGCCAGCGCGTGACCCTGCCGCAGGGTCTCGGCACGTTCGGAAAGTGCAAACTGAACCAGCCCAGCACTCGTGGCGAATGCCGGCCCGCCCGTCGCCTCGGCAAGCCCTGCGATGCGCAGCGGCTTGCCGACGCGAACCTGCTTGTCGAGAATGAGCCCGGCGAGCTCGCGCGTGCCGGGGAGCTGCGCCGCTCCACCCGTCAGCACCACGCGGCGGCCCGCCATCTTGTCGAAACCGCTGGCCTCGAGAGAATTGCGCACCAGCTCGAAGGTCTCCTCGAGCCGCGGCGTGATGATGCCGACGAGGAGCGATTTCGGCACGTGGACCGCCTCGCCGTCCTCCTCCTCGCCGACCTGGGGCACGCCGATGGTCTCGCGCTCGTCGGAAGGCGAGGAGAGCGCGCTGCCGTAGAGCGTCTTCATGCGCTCCGCATGGGCGACCGCGGTCGAGAGTCCGCGCGCGATGTCGTTGGTCACGTGGATGCCGCCGACCGGCACGCAATCGGTAAAGATGAGATTGCCCTCGAAGAACACGGCGATGGTGGTGGTGCCGCCGCCCATGTCGATGACGGTGACGCCGAGGCCGGTCTCGTCCGGCACCAGCGCGGTGAGGCCGGCGGCATAGGGACTGACCACCAGCGCCGCGATCTCGAGATGGCAGCGCGCGACGCAGGCGGCGAGATTGCGCACCGCCGATGCCGTCGCCGACACGATGTTCATGTTGACGCCGAGGCGCTGGCCGAACATGCCGCGGGGATCGCGGATGCCGCGGCTGCCGTCGATCGAGAAGCCCACGGGAATGGAGTGGATGACCTCGCGATCGGCGGGCTCCTTCAGCATGTAGCCCTGATTGAGCACCCGGCGCATGTCGGCGTTGCTGACCTCGCGCCCGTTGAGCGCGATCTCCGCCTTGACGATGCGCGAGGGACCGAAGCCGCCGGAGAGGTTCACCACCACCTCGGAGACGGTCTCGCCGGCCATCTCCTCTGCGGTGTGAACGGTATTGAGGATCGCCTGGCTTGCCGCCTCGATATCGACGACGAGCCCGTTGCGGATGCCGCGCGAGACCTGGTGTCCGATGCCGACGATGCGCGGCCCCTCCTCCTCGAGGCGCGCGAGGAAGCAGCAGAGCTTGCTGCTGCCGATGTCGAGAGCAGCAACCAGGCTGCCGCGGCCGCGCTCGCGGAGCTTCTTCATGTGCTTCTCCCGGGGTTCTTCTTCTTGGCGGCCGGCTTCGCGGGCTGCGGCGCTGGCTGCACCACCAGGCGATCCGGCAGGCGGAAGTCGACGCGGCGGATGTCGCGCTCCAGGAGTCCGTCTGTGCGATCGAGCCGGGCCAGCTCGTGCCAGGCGGCGATCGGGTTCTGCTCCGGCAGCTCGATGTCGATGCCACTGTCGAGATGCAGGTTCCATCGCCGCCCGCCGACGCGCACCGCGGCGGTCACGTGGGTCTCGATCTGCGGCTCGGCGGCGAGCATGTCGAGGAGTGCCGCGCCTTCCTTGGGCGCGTCGTCGCCCACCAGGACAAGCAGATTGCCGAACTCGTCCACGTGCTGGGTCGGCAGCACCACCCCGTCGCGATCCACCAGCTCCAGCCGGCCGTTGCGCTGCCAGAGCGCCAGCGGCACGCGCTCATCGAGCCGCACGCGGAGGGTTCCGGGCAAAATCCGCTCGACCGAGGCGGTGCGAACCCACGGAATCGCCTCCAGGCGTAGCTTCGCCGCGGCGGGATCGATCGCAAAGATCGGCGTGCCGCGCTTGGCGCCGAGTGCCGCGAGGATGCTGTCGGGGCTGGTGCGGGAGCGGCCCTGCACGACGACGTCGCTCACCGCGAGGCCGGCGGCGGCGCTGAGCGTCAAGCTCTTGGCCTCGACCAGATTCCAAGGCGTTCACGTCCCACCGCGTGCGATGGGCGACGAAGAGGCTGGCGGCAAGGAGCACGATCGCCGCGAGCGTGATGCCGCGCCGACCGATGCGAAGCCGCGGCAGGCGCCGAGATGCCCTGCGGGCGCGCCGGCGCTCGGCGGCGCTCGCCCGCTCGGGATCGGCGTCGGCGGTCAGAAGTCGCATGCGGCGTGCTCCACCATCCAGCGCACCAGCGCCGGAAACTCGATGCCCGCGTGGCGCGCAATATCAGGCACCAGGGATGTCGGCGTCATGCCGGGCTGGGTGTTGACCTCGAGCAGCACCAGGCGACCCGGCTCGCCCTTGGTGTCGTCGTAGCGCAGATCCGCGCGGCTCACGCCGCGGCAACCGAGCGCGCGGTGCGCGCGCAGCGAGATGTCCATCGCCTGCTCATAGGCGGTGGGATGGATCGGCGCCGGCACCAGATGCTGCGAGCCGCCGCTCGCGTATTTCGACTCGTAGTCGTAGAAAGTGCCGACCTTGGCGATGATCTCGCAGGCGCCGAGCGCGCGGTCGCCCATCACCGCGACCGTGAGCTCCCGGCCAGGGATGAAGGTCTCCACCAGCGCCTCTTCGAACGGCCACTTGGCGGCTTCCTCGCGCCAGGAATTGTCCTGCGGCCGCACGATGCGAACGCCGACGCTGGAACCCTCGTTGGGCGGTTTCACGACGAAAGGCGCGGCGATCCCCTCGCCGCCGCCGAGTGCCGCGCGCTTCACCAGGCGACCTTCGGCGAGCGGCAGGCCCGCGGCGGCGAACACGGCCTTCGCCATCGGCTTGTCCATCGCCACCGCCGAGGCGAGCACGCCGGAATGCGTATAGGGAATGCGGAGGAACTCCAGCACACCCTGGACGGTTCCGTCTTCCCCGCCGCGGCCATGCAGCGCGTTGAAGACCACGTCCGGTCGTGGCTTCAACGCCTTCAGCAGTGCGTCGACGTCCCGCGTCACGTCGATCGACTTGACCTCGTAGCCCTCGGACTTGAGCGCCTTGGCGCATTCCTTGCCGCTGGAGAGCGACACCTCGCGCTCCGTCGACCAGCCGCCCATGAGCACTGCGACCCGCGTCATGGCGCCGTCCCCTTGAGGCCGCCCGCCGGCCGGCCGATACGGCGGATCTCCCATTCGAGGCGGACGCCGAATTGCTCGAAAACGCGCCGCCGTACCTCCTCGCCCAACCCCTCGATGTCAGCCGCCGTGGCAGTGCCGGTGTTGATCAGGAAATTGGTGTGCTTTTCCGACACCATCGCGCCGCCGCGCGCGAGGCCGCGGCAGCCGGCACGATCGATGAGCTCCCAGGCCTTGTGACCGGACGGATTGGCGAAGGTCGAGCCGCCGGTGCGCGCGCGAATGGGCTGGCTCGCCTCGCGCTCGCGCTGGATCTCCGCCATGCGCTGCTGGATCGCGGTCCGCATCCGCCGCGACGCCGGCGAGCGTGGCGCCGACGAAGATCCAATCCTCCCGCACGCCGCAATGGCGGTAGGTGAGCCGCATCTCGGCCGGCGTCAGCGCGCGCAGCTTACCCACCGCATCGAGCGCCGCGGCGCTCAGTAGGACATCCTTGATCTCGCTGCCATAGGCGCCGGCATTCATGCGCAGCGCGCCGCCGATCGTGCCGGGCACGCCGGAAAGAAATTCGAGGCCGCCGAGCTGAGCGTCCCGTGCCGCCAGCGCCACATTGAGATCGAGAGCGGCCGCCCCCGCCTCTACCGTCGTCCCCGAAATCTCCACCGCGGTGAAGCCGCGGCCGAGCCGGACGACCACGCCCTCGACGCCGCCGTCGCGCACCAGCAAGTTGGAGGCGACGCCGATCACGGTCACCGGCACGTCCGCGGGCTTGCCGGCGAGAAAGGTGGCCAGGTCCTCGACGTCGAGCGGCCGGAACATCACTTCCGCCGGACCGCCGACGCGGAACCACGTCACCGGCGCCAGGGGCGCGTTTTCGGTCAGCCGGCCACGCACGGCCGGCAGCCGGTCGATGAGGCGCTGTTGCGAGCGCGCGGTCATCATGCGGCCGCTCCCGACGCGGCGCCGGAGAACAGGCGATCCAGCTCCGCCGGCAATGCCTGCGCCCAATAGGTGATCGAGCCGGCGCCGAGGCAGACCACGTAGTCGCCGGATTTCGCCAGGCTTTTCACGAGCGGAGCGAGCTCCTGTGGCGCCTCCAGCGGCATCGCCGCCCGATGTCCGCGGCTTTGTAGGCCCGCCACCAGGGCGTCGCGGCTGACGCCTTCGATCGCCGCCTCGCCGGCGGCATAGATGTCGGCCACCACCACCACGTCGGCGTCGTTGAAGCAGGTGCAAAAATCCTCGAAGAGATTGGCGACGCGGGTATAGCGGTGCGGCTGCACCACGGCGATGACGCTGCCGGCGGTGCCGGCGCGCGCCGCGCGCAGCACGGCGGCAATCTCCACGGGATGGTGACCGTAATCGTCGATGACGGTGATGCCGTTGGACTCGCCGGTCTTGGTGAAGCGCCGCTTCACGCCCTTGAAGGAGGCGAGCGCGGTGCGCAAGACTTCGTCGGGAAGCCCCATCTCCTGGGCCACCGCCACAACCGCGAGCGAATTCTGCACGTTGTGCTGGCCGAGCATGGGGAGGCGCAACCCGCTGACGGTGCGGCTGGTGTCGGCGTGCCGGTCTGTCAGCACGACGTCGTAGCGCGCGCCCTCGCGGCCGATGTCGATGTTGACGGCGCGCACGTCCGCCTGCGGCGACAGGCCGTAGGTCACGACGCGGCGCTCGGCGAGCTTCGGGATAAGGCTCTGCACCACGGGATGATCGACGCAGAGCGTCGCGAAACCATAGAATGGAATGTTGCCGACGAAGGCCTCGAAGGCGTGCTGCTCCGCCTCGAAGCTGCCGTAGAAGTCGAGATGCTCGGGATCGATATTGGTGACGACGGCGATGGTCGCCGGCAGCTTCACGAAAGTGCCGTCGCTCTCGTCCGCTTCCACCACCATCCAATCCCCGGCGCCCAACCGCGCGTTGGTGCCGTAGGCATTGATGATGCCGCCGTTGATCACGGTGGGGTCGAGCTGCGCGGTGTCCAGCAGCTGACCGATCATCGACGTGGTCGTGGTCTTGCCGTGGGTGCCGGCGACCGCGATCGACCATTTGAGGCGCATGAGCTCGCCCAGCATTTCCGCGCGTCGCACCACCGGGATCAGCCGCGCCCGCGCCGCCAGCACCTCGGGATTGTCGGCCTTCACCGCGGAGGAGACGACCAGAACCTGGGCGTCGCCGAGGTTCTCGGCCTTGTGGCCAATCTCGACGCGGATGCCGAGGCCCTGCAGGCGGCGCACGTTGGCGTTGTCCGCAAGATCGCTGCCCTGCACCTCGTAGCCGAGGTTGCGGAGGATCTCGGCGATGCCGCTCATACCGATACCGCCGATGCCGACGAAATGGATGACGCCGATGTCGAGAGGAAGCGCCTTCATGCGGCGGCCTCCGTGACGGCTTCGGCGGCAGTGGCGAGGACGAGATCGGCGAGCCGCTCGGCGGCGTCCGGCCGGCCCAAGGCGAAGGCGCGCCGCGCCGCCTCGACGAGGTCGTCGGGCGCCGCCATGAGGGCGGAGAGGCGCTCGGCCAGCGCCTCGGCGGTGAACGCCGCCTGCGGCATCACCCAGGCAGCACCCGCAGTCTCGAGAGCGCGCGCGTTGGCACTCTGGTGATCGTCGGCAGCATGCAGGTAGGGCACCAGGATCGCCGGCCGCCCCATGGCGGCGAGCTCCGCCACGGTGGAGGCGCCGGATCGCGAGATCACGAGATGCGCGCGGGCGAGCCGCGCCGGCACGTCGTCGAAGAACGGCCGGATCTCCGCGACCGACACCGTTCGCCTGATGCGCGGCCCGCACGGCATCGAGATCCTCCGGGCGCGCCTGCTGGGTAAGGCGAACGCGCTTGCGCAGCGTCTCCGGCAGGCGGCCAAGCGCCGCCGGAACTACCTCGCTCAGCACGCGGGCGCCCTGGCTACCACCAAGCACCAGAAGCTCGAAGTGCTCCTCGCCAAACGATTGCCGATAGGGAGTCCCCCGCAAGGCGATCACCGCCGGCCGCACGGGATTGCCGGTCTCGATCGCGCGGGCGCGATCGGCAGCGCGCAGTCCCGAAACCTCGGCGAAGCAGATGGCGATGCGACGCGCCCGCGGCGCCAGCAGCCGGTTGGCGCGGCCGAGGACCGCATTCTGCTCGTGGATGACAGTGGGAAAATTCTGCCGCGAGGCCGCGAGCATGGTCGGCACCGAAGGATATCCTCCGAAGCCCACCACTGCCGCCGGCGCGAGCTTACGCAGGTGTCGGCCGGCCTCAAGAGTGCCGATGGCCAGTTCCAGAATGCCCAGCGCCTTGCGCAGGAGATTGCCGCCGACACGGCCGGCGCGAATTCGATGCAGCGCCACGCCGGGCAGGTTCGCGCCGAAAGCGGCGCCGCGACTGTCGGTCATCAGCGCGACGGTACGGCCACGGGTCAGCAGAGCGCGCGCTAGTGCCTCCGCCGGGAACATGTGTCCGCCGGTGCCGCCAGCCGCCAGCACGACAACGCCGGAGCCGCTCATGTCTCGACTCCCCCGAAGCGGCGCCGCGTCAGCGCCAAAGCCATGCCCATGGCAAGTCCGAGCGACAGCATCGAGGAGCCGCCATAGGAGAGGAATGGCAGCGTCATGCCCTTGGTCGGCATGAGATGCAGCGTGGAGGACATGTTGATCACCGCCTGCAGGCCGAACTGCACGAAGAGCCCGGTGGCGGCCAGCACGACGAAGAGGTTGGTCTCCTGCAGTAAACGGGTGAAACCGCGCAGCACGATGAAGGCGAAGAGCAGCACGATGACGAGACAGACGACGAGGCCGAGTTCCTCGCCGGCGACCGCGAAGACGAAGTCGGCGTGGGCGTCCGGCAGGTATTCCTTCACCGTCCCCTCCCCCGGCCCCCGGCCCCACAGGCCGCCGTTCATGAAGGCTTCCATGGAGCGGTTCACCTGATAGCCGTCGCCGCTGGCGGGATCGAAGAAGCGATCGATGCGGCTCGTCACGTGCGGCAGGGTGAAATAGGCGCCGACGAGACCGGCGAGCCCGCAACCCATGCCGACGCCAACCCAGTAGAGGCGCAGGCCCGCCATGAAGAACTGGGTGAACCACACCGCCGAGACCACCACCGCCATGCCAAGGTCGGGCTGCTTCAGCAGCATGCCAATGATGAGCAGGAAGAGCGCGATCGAGACGGCGTTGCCGGGAAACCGCTCATTGGCGCGTTGCTGCGCGAAAAGCCAGGCCGCCACCACCGCGAAGGTCGGCTTCACGAACTCCGAGGGCTGCAGCGCGAAGCCCGGAAAATTGATCCAGCGCCTGGCGCCCTTGATCTCCACACCGCCGATGAAGGTGAAGGCAAGCAGCACCAGCGAGATCAGGAGACCAACCACCGCGATGCGGCGAATCGTGCGGGGCGTCTGCAGCGAGATCACGAACATCGTCGCCACCGCCAACGGCAGCACGGCGAAATAGCGCTTCACGAAATGCAGACTGTCGGCGCCGATACGCTCGGCGACCGCGGGGCTCGCGGCCATCACCAGCAGCGAGCCGAAGCCCATGAGCGCGAAGAGCGCCGCCAGGGTCCAGCGGTCAACGGTCCACCACCAGAGGGCAACCGGGCTCTGATCGGTACGGGCGAAGCTCATGCGCGCGCCCCCGGCAGCTTCGCGACCAGGGCGCGGAACGCCTCGCCGCGCTCCTCGAAATTCGCGAACTGATCGAAGGAGGCGCAGGCCGGCGACAGCAGGACGACGGCGCCCTCGACCCGGTCCCGGCGCGCGCGTGCCTGCGCCGCCTCGACCGCACTCTCGAGATCACCGAGGTTGCTGTAAGGGACGAAGCCGTCGAGGGTGCGCGCGAACGCGTCCGCCGCCTCGCCGATCAGGAAGGCGTGGCGGATGCGTGGGAAGAACGGTGCCAGCGACGGCGATGCCGCCGGCTTTCGGCAGGCCGCCGGCGATCCAATAGATGGCGTCGTAGCAGGCGAGCGCCTTGGCCGCCGCGTCGGCATTCGTTGCCTTGGAGTTGTTGACGTAGCGAATGCCGTCGATGGCGGCGATCAGCTCCTGGCGATGAGCGAGGCCGGGGAAGCTGGCGATGCCGGCAGCGGCCGCGTCGGCGGAAACGCCGGCGCGCCGCGCGGCGGCGAAAGCGGCGGCGGCGTTCTGCCAGTTGTGACGTCCGGGCAGGCGCGGTGCACGGCGCATCTCCATCACCCGCGCGGCCTTGGCCTCGGTATCGTCGGTGAGAATGCCGTCGACGACATAGACGCCACCCTCGACGGCGCGCTCCGCGGAGATCGGCACCACCGTCTGGCACCGAGCTCGGCGCACCTCGCCGGCGATGCCGCGGCAGATCTCGTCATCGATGCCCACCACCGCCGCATCCGCCGGCTGCTGGTGCTCGAAGATGCGTCGCTTCGCCGCGACATAGCCCGCCATGCCGCCGTGACGATCGAGATGATCGGGCGTGATGTTGAGAAGGATCGCGACGTCGCAGGCGAGCGACGGCGTGAGCTCAAGCTGATAGGAGCTGAGTTCCAGCACATAGGTGCCGTTCCGATCCAGCGGCTCCAGAGAGAGCGCGGCGGTACCCAGATTGCCGCCGACCTCGACCCGCCTGCCGCTCGCCGCCAGGATGTGGCCGATGAGCGCCGTCGTGGTCGACTTGCCGTTGGTGCCGGTGACGCCGACATATCCGGCGTCCGGCGCGCTCTGCACCAGGAGCTCGACATCGCCAATGATCGGCACGCCGGCCGCGCGCGCTGCCGCCGCCACGGGATGCGGTTTCGGATGGGTATGCGGAATGCCCGGCGACAGCACCAGCGCCGCCACCTTCGACCAGTCGAGGCCGGAGAGGTCCTCGACAACGACGCCATGACCGGCCGCGGCGGCGCGCCTCGCGGCCGCATCGTCCCAGGCGTGGACGCGGGCGCCGCCCGACCTGCAGCGCCGTCGCCGCCGCGAGCCCGGAGCGCGCGAGCCCCAGCACCGCCACGTCCCGATCCCGATATGCCCTGACCGCGATCATTCCGGTCACCTCAGCTTGAGCGTCGAGAGGCCGGCGATCGCGAGGATCGAGGCGATGATCCAAAATCGGATGACGATGGTCGGCTCCTGCCAGCCTTTCTTCTCGAAGTGATGGTGCAGCGGCGCCATGCGGAAGACGCGCTTGCCCGTGAGCTTGAAGCTCGCCACCTGCACGATCACCGAAACGGTCTCGAGCACGAAGAGGCCGCCGATGATCACCAGCACCAGCTCGTGCTTGGTGATGACGGCGATAGTGCCGAGCGCGCCGCCGATCGACAGCGAGCCGGTGTCGCCCATGAACACCATGGCCGGTGGCGCGTTGAACCAGAGAAAGCCGAGGGCCGCCCCGACCATCGCGCCGCAGAACACCGCCAGCTCGCCGGCGCCCGGCACGTGCTGGATCTGCAGGTAGTTGGCGAAGATCGTATTGCCCACGAGATAGGCGATGAGCGCGAAGCAGCCCGCCGCGATCATCGAAGGCACGATCGCGAGACCATCGAGGCCGTCGGTGAGATTGACGGCATTGGAAGCGCCGGCGATCACCAGCATCGACAGCGGCACGAAGAAGAATCCGAGATCGAGGAGCGTGGTCTTGAAGAATGGCACCGCCAGCGAGGTGGCGAGCGGCAGACGCGTGATCTGAATCACCGCCAGCGCGGCGATGCCGCTCACCACCAGCTCCGCCAGCAGCTTGGTTCGCCCCGCGAGACCGCTCGAGGAGCGCCGCGTCAGCTTGGTGTAGTCGTCGAAGAAGCCGATGCTGCCGAAGCCGACCGTCACCAGCAGCGTCACCCAGATGTAAAGATTGGTGAGATCGGCCCACAGCAGCGTCGAGACCGTGACCGCCAGCAGGATGAGGAAGCCGCCCATGGTGGGCGTGCCCTTCTTGCGCAGCAGATGGCCCTCGGGCCCGTCGAGACGGATCGGCTGTCCCTCGGCCTGCATCGACTTCAGCCAGGCGATGACGCTCGGGCCGGCGATGAAGCTGATGACAAGCGACGTCACCACGGCGCCGCCGCTGCGAAAGGTGATGTAGCGAAAGAGATTGAACACCTCGATCTGGCCGGCCAGCGGAAACAGCAGGAGATACAACATGCCCGCTAACCCTTGTCCGCGAGCGCGGTCTCGCGCACGCCCTTCAGAAGATGCTTCACGATCTCGGCCATGCGGCTGCCGAACGAGCCCTTGACCATCAGCGACGTCGCCGGGCCGGAGCGCCGCCGCAAGGCGCGGCGCCAGTTCCGCCGAGGTCGCGGCGTGATCGCCACGCCGCGCCGGCGGCAGTGCGCGATCGAGGTTCTCCATCTCGCGCCCGACGGTGAAGACGAGATCGACGCCCGCCGCCAGCACCGACTGGGCGAGACCCGCGTGCAAGGCCGAGGCGGAGTCGCCGAGCTCCAGCATGTCGCCGAGCACGGCGATCCGCCGGCCGCCCCGCTGCGGCTCGGCGCCGCCAAGAACCGCGAGCGCCGCGCGCATGGAATTGGGATTGGCGTTGTAGCTCTCGTCGATGAGATCGAAGGCGCCGCCGGGCATGGCGACGCGATGGCGCCGGCCGCGTCCGTCCATCCCCTCCAGCGTTCCCATCGCCATCGCCGCCGCGCTGATGTCGCCGCCGGCCGCCTTCACCGCCGCCATCACCGCGAGGCTGTTGAGCACCCAGTGGCGGCCCGGCAGGCTCACGCAGTAGTCGACGATCTCGCCCATGACGACGGCGGTGACCGCGCTCGCGGTGGAATAGAGGTGGCAGTCGATGAGACGGACCGCCGCGTCCGGATGCTCGCCGAAACCGATGATGCGCGAGAGCCCGCGCCCCTTGGCGGCTGCCGCCAGGCGATCGAAATGCGGATTGTCGCGGTTGAGCACAGCCGCGCCCTTCGCCGACATGCCGTTGAAGATCTCCGCCTTGGCATCGGCGATCGCCTCCACCGAGGCGAAGAATCCGAGATGCGCCGGCGCGATTGTCGTGATGACGGCGACGTCGGGCTCGACCAGGCGCGTGAGCTGGTCGATCTCGCCGGGATGGTTCATCCCCATCTCGAAGACGCCGAACGCCGTCTCGCGCGGCATGCGCGCCAGCGACAGCGGCACGCCCCAATGATTGTTGAGGCTGGCGGCGGAGGCGACCGTCTTGCCCTGGCGCTCGAGCGCGCGGCGTAGCGCCTCCTTGGTACCGGTCTTGCCGACGCTGCCGGTGACGCCGATGATGCGGGCAGCAGTGCGCCGACGCGCGGCGCGGCCGAGCTCGATGAGCGCAGCCAGCGTATCGGCGACCTTGAGGAGCGGCGCATCGGCGGCAACGCCTGGCGGCGCGCGCGCCACCATCGCCGCCGCGGCGCCGCGCTTCAGCGCGTCGGCAACGAAGTCGTGCCCGTCGAAATTGGGACCGGCGAGCGCCACGAAGAGATCGCCCGGTGCGACGCTGCGGCTGTCGATGGAGACGCCGCTGGCATTCCAGGGCTGCGCACTGGTGCCGCCGGTGGCGACCGCGGCCTCGATCGAGGTCCAGAGCGCGCTCATCGACGACCCCGGCTGATTGCGACCACGGCGGCGCGCGCCACTTCGGCATCGTCGAAGAGGTGGGTGACGCCGTTGATGACCTGGCCGCGCTCATGGCCCTTGCCGGCGATCACCAGCAGATCCTCGGGCTTGAGCTCCTGGACCGCGGTGGCGATCGCCTCGGCGCGATCGCCGATCTCGCGCGCGTCCGGCGCCCCGGCAAGGACGGCATGACGGATCGCGGCGGGATCCTCGCTGCGGGGATTGTCGTCGGTGACGATGACGCGGTCGGCAAGGCGCGCACAGACCTCACCCATCAGCGGTCGCTTGACGGGATCGCGATCGCCGCCGGCGCCGAAGACCACCGTGAGCTTGCCGCGCGCGTGCGGTCGCAGCGCCTGCAGCACATTCTCCAGCGCGTCCGGCGTATGGGCATAGTCGACGAAGATGGGGGCGCCATTGCCGTGCGAGGCCACGTGTTGGATGCGGCCCGGCACGCCGGTGAGCTGCGCCAGCGCCGCCAGCGCCTCGTCCGGCGTGGCGCCGGTGGCGAGCGCCAAGCCCATCGCCGCCAGCGCGTTCATCGCCTGGAAGCGGCCCACCAGCGGCAGGAACAGCGACCGGCGGCCGCCGAGCACGCGCAGCTCGAGCTCCTGTCCTTGGGCCGTCGGACGCGTCGACACCAGGCGGAGATCGGCGGTGGCGACCGCGCCATAGGCCAGGACACGATGACCACGGTCGCGGCAGATCTCGCTGAGCGACGCGAATTCCGGCGTATCGGCATTCAGCACCGCGACGCGGCCGGGCGACATCACCTGCTCGAAGAGGCGCGCCTTCGCCGCGAGGTAGTCAGCCATCGAGCGGTGATAGTCGAGGTGATCGTGAGTGAGATTGGTGAAGGCCGCCGCGGCGACATCGAGGCCGTCGAGACGAAACTGATCGAGACCGTGACTCGAGGCCTCGAGCGCGACGCGCTCGACGCCGCGCCGCGCCAAATCCCGCAGCGTCCGGTGCAGGGTCACGGGATCGGGCGTGGTGAGCGAGCCCGGCCGCTCGAGACCGGGCGCCACGACGCCGAGCGTGCCGAGGCTCGCCGCGCGCTGACCGAGCCGCTGCCAGATCTGCCGCGTGAACGACACGACCGAAGTCTTGCCATTGGTGCCGGTGACGGCGACCAGGATCTTGGGCTGCGGCGCATAGAGCTGAGCCGCCATCAGCGCGAGGCGCCGGCGCGGGTTGGCGTCCACCACCACCGGAACCCTCGGGTGGCGGCGATGGAGATCCGGCAGCGCCAGGGGATCGTCGATCAGCAGCGCCACCGCGCCGCGTGCCACGGCATCGTCGATGAAAGTCTTGCCGTCCGCCTTGCTCCCCGTCAGGGCGGCGAACAGGAAACCGGGCTCGACCTGTCGGGAATCCGCGGTGAGGCCGCGGATGTCGGGATCGGCGATCGGTGCTGGGAGCACCGGGGCGAGGTTGCCTTCCATGAGCTCAGTTAGCCGCAAGTTTCCGTCCCGGCGATGATGCGTAGTCCACCAGCAAAGCGCGGCGGATTTCCGGCGAATCTTCGTCGACGGGGGGAATTCCCATGATTGGCGCCATGCGCTGCACGATGCGGCTCACGGCGGGCGCCGCCACCCAACCACCAGTTGCATAGCCTGCGCTGCTCTTAACGCCATGCGGCTCGTCGACGCTTACCATAATGAGGTAGCGCGGATCGTTGATCGGGAACACGCCGATGAACGAGGACAGCAGCTCCTTGCGTGCGTAGCCCTTGCCGCTGACCTTCTCGGCGGTGCCGGTCTTGCCGCCGACGAGATAGCCCGGCGCCGCCGCCAACTTGCCGGTACCGTGCTCCACCACCAGGCGCAGCAGGCGCCGCATGTCCTCGGAGGTCTGCTGGGAGACGACGCGAACGCCCGGCGTGCGGCCCGGTCTCTGGGCGCTTCAGGAAGGTGGCGCGGTGCAGGATGCCGCCGTCGACGATCGCGCCCACGCCGGTCACCATCTGCAGCGGGCTTACGGAGATGCCGTGGCCGAAGGCCACCGTCATGCTGTTGACGACGTGCCAGGGGTGCGGGATCAGCGGCTCGCCGATCTCACGGATCTCGACGACGGCGCCTGCAGCAGGCCGAGGCGGCGCAGGAAATCCTCCTGGCGCTCGATGCCGGCGTCGACCGCCATCTTCGCCGAGCCGATGTTGGAGGAATACATGAAGATCTCGGGAACGCTGAGCCAGCGGCGCTGCGCATGATCGTCATGGATGGTGAAGCGGCCGATGTGGATCGGGTTGGTGGCGTCGTAGCCGTCGGTCATCGTGGTGACGTGGTCGTCGAGCGCCATCGCGGTGTTAAAGATCTTGAACACCGAGCCCATCTCGTAGGTGCCGAGCGTCGCGCGATTGAACATACGGTCCGGCGTGGCGCTGCCGGGATCGTTGGGATCGAAGTCGGGCAGCGAGACCATGGCGAGGATCTCGCCGGTGTTGACATCGGTGATCATGCCCATGCCGCCCTCGGCGCCGAAGGTGGCGATCTGGCGGGCGATCTCGTCCTTGAGGATGTACTGCAGGCGAATGTCGATCGAGAGCTGCACCGGCTCGTCGTTGTTCACGAGGCGACTGTCGAGCCCGCGCTCGATGCCGGCGAGGCCCTTGTTGTCGATACCGGCATAGCCCACTACATGGGCGGTGACGCTGCCCTTGGGATAGAGCCGGCGATGCTCGGTCTCGAACTGCAGGCCGGGAATGCCGAGCTTGTTGACCTCGAACTGCTGCTCCGGCGTGAGCTGCCGCTTGATCCAGACGAAACTGCGGTCGGAGGCAAGCTTGGACAGCAGCTCGTCGCGATTGAGGTCCGGCAGCACCGCCATCAGCTGACGCGCAACACCCTTGGCGTCGTTGATCTGCTTCGGATTGGCATAGAGCGAGGGCGTGTCGAGGGTGGTGGCGAGCAGGACGCCGTTGCGGTCGACGATGTCGGCGCGCACCGTCGCGGGATGGGCGCCCTGGTGGGCGCGCACGACCCTGGGCTCACCATCCTTCAGCAGCATCACGTCGCCGAGACGCAGCGCGATGGCGAGGAACGCCAGCGAGAAAAGCAATCCCGTGACGAGGAGCCGCGTGCGGCTCATCTCCAGGATCTGCTTCTCCGGCCCTTCCACCGGCATCGGACCGCAAGCCGCCGGCTTGAAATGTCGCGGGCGGCAGGGATTCTCTTCGCTCGACGTCACCGGCTTCATCTAGGGAACTCCCGGCTTGGCGCTGACGAGCTGCGTGCCGTGCACTGGCGGCGACGGGCTGGGCGCCGATGCACTCGGCTGCACCGGTCCCGCAGGTGCTTGCGGCGCGCCCGGCGCACCAGCTCGGAACGGCACCTGGTCGAGGCTGCCGAGCTCGATGCGGGTGATTGGCCGCAGCTTCAGGAAGCGCTGGCTCAGCTGGTCAAGCCGCGCGGGCTGATTGAGATAGCTCCACTCCGCATTGAGGACGCGGAGCTGATCGCGATCGGCATCGATGCCGCGGTTGACCCGGCCGAGCTCGTCCTCGAGCTGCATCACCTGGTACTTCACCTGGAACATGCCATATCCCACCGCGCCGACCACGGCGAGCCAGAGCCAGGTGGAGAGCCGGAGCATCATCATGCCGCGATCTCCCAGGCCGGCGCCGCGGTGCGCTCGGCGGCGCGCAGCCGCGCCGAGCGCGCGCGGGTATTGCGCTCGATCTCCGCCTCGGATGGCTTGATCGGGCGGCGCGTCAGCACGGCGAAGGTCGGCGCGCGCTTCACGACGCTCGGCCGATGACGCGACACGCCGGTGCCGCCGCTGCGCTCGCGCAGAAAGTCCTTCACGGCGCGGTCTTCGAGGGAATGGAAGGAGACGATGGCGAGACGGCCGCCAGCCGCCAGCATCCGCTCGGCCGCCTGCAGCGCGCGCTCGAGCTCGCCCATCTCATCGTTCACCTCGATGCGGAGCGCCTGGAAGGTGCGGGTCGCGGCGTCGATGCCGCCGCTGGTCGGCACCACCTTGCGGACGACCGCGGCGAGCTCGCTGGTGCGCGTCAGCGGCGCCTGCGCGCGGGCCGCCACGATGGCGCGCGCGACGCGGCGCGCGAAGCGCTCCTCGCCGTAGACGTAGATGAGATCGGCGAGCGCCGTCTCCGAGAGCGTGTTGACGAGCTCGGCGGCGGTGATTCCCGCTCCGCCCATGCGCATATCCAACGGACCATCGGCGCGGAACGAGAAGCCGCGCTCCGCCGTGTCGATCTGATCCGAGGAGACACCGAGATCAAGAACGATCCCGGCCGCCGCCGTGATGCCGAGGCCGGCGAGAATTTCCCCGAGATCACCGAAGCGGCCCTCGACGACGGTAAGGCGGCCGGGATAGCGACGCATCAGCGCATCGCCGCGCTTCACCGCCTGTGGATCGCGGTCGATCGCCACCACACGGCAGCGCGCCGCCTCGAGCAGCGCCCGCGAATAATTTCCGGCGCCGAATGTGCCGTCCACGTAGAGCGCGTCGTCGCGTGGCGCCAACGCAGCGACGGCTTCCTCGAGGAGCACCGGGACATGCAGGCCCGAGGACTCCGGTGTCGAATTCGAGCGCGGCGTCATCGGGCATCCCCCGGCGGCGGCAGCGCCACGCCTTGGCGCCGCGCGCGCTCACGCAGCTCCGACTGGTGCTGCTTGAAGCGCTCGGGCTCCCAGATCTGGAAGGTCGGGCCTTGGCCGACGAAGGCCGCATAGTCGGTGATGCCGGCATGCTCCGCGAGGCCGTGCGGCAGCATCACCCGCCCCTCGCCATCGAAGGCGAGCTGCTGTGCCTCCGAGAAGGTCACCGCGAGATTGTCGTAGGCCTCGGTGAACTGGCCGAGCTGCTCGATGCGCTTGCTCATCTCCGCCATGCGGTCGATGTCGGCGCCTTCGAGGCAGGGCAATTTGACCGAGCGATAGACCACGATGCCGAGGAAGCTCTGTCCCGCCAACGCAGCACGAAAAGTCGCCGGCACGGACACGCGGCCCTTGCGATCGACCTTGTTGGTGAACGTGGACAGAAACAGCGCCACCGCCGTCCCCCGACCTGTCCCTTGCGTCGTTCCCCGGAACGCCGCGCGCACCTGCTGCTCCTACCTGGACGCGGTGCCTCGATTTGGGACCAGATGGGATACCATGGGATATGCTGGGGGTCAATGAAATCTCATGGGAAAACCATGGGATTGCCTGGACTTGCCCCGTTTTTACCTCGCGCCAGCCCTGGTGGGTAAGCGAAGCGGCAGCGCGCAACCTGTAGTGGGAAACCGTCCTGAGACGCGCGCGATCCTCCGCCCGAGGGACGTCGCACCTCGGCGCGCTGAGACGGTTCACCCATGGGATCGCATGGAAAGTGCCAGACGGCCTGTAAGCCGGGTTCTGTCCCCGCCTTGCGGCGGGGGATGACCATTCCTCTGGGACGTCCGTCGCCGGACGCCTCGCGCGACCGACCCGGATGGCGACGCGGAAGCGCGCCCGGCTCGCGAGAGCCTGCCATCCCTATTTGGTCTTGCTCCCGGTGGGGTTTACCGTGCCGCCGCCGTTACCGGCAGCGCGGTGCGCTCTTACCGCACCCTTTCACCCTTGCCGCCCGCCGGATCCGAAGATCCGGTAAGGGCTCGGCGGTTTGCTTTCTGTGGCACTTTCCCTGGGGTCGCCCCCGCCGGGCGTTACCCGGCACCGTGCTTCCGTGGAGCCCGGACTTTCCTCCCCCCGGCTTTTGGGGCCGGGGAGCGGCCATCCGGCCGTCTGGCAGAGGTAGAGATGGGCGAGGCCGGCCCCCGTGTCAATCATCGGTTGTCCCCGCAACTCCAGAAAACTCAATAGCTTGCGCCGCCATCTCCAGCGATCGCGGCAACGCCGCGCCGGAATAGGGCGAGCGTCGACAACGTTCTCGGTGGATGCGGCCCTGCCCGCACGAAGGAAGCCAAAATGCCCGCACGCACTTTCGCCTTGCTCGCCGCGGCTCTGATGGTCGCGGCCGGTCCCGCCTGGTCGCAACCGGCGGATTCCGACGAGCCCGTCGATCCCCCGGATCGCGTCGGCCGCCTCAGCCTCGTCGAGGGCAACGTCCAACAGCGCAGCGCCGACGATCAGCAATGGGCCCAGGCGAGCGCGAACTATCCCGTCACCGACGGCTTCGCGGTAGCAACGCAGGACGGCCGCGCGGAGATCGAGGTCGGCTCGCTGGCGCTCCGCGTCGGCGCCAACAGCGAGCTCGACATCAATACGCTCACCGACAACGCCGCGGTCGTGACAGTGGCGCAAGGCGAGATCAATCTTCGCCTCGGCCGCCTGACCAGCGCCGGCCACATCCAGGTGGTGACGCCGCGCGGAGTTGTCGACATCGTCGCCGCCGGCCAATACCACATCGACGCCGGCACGTCCGACAGTCCGACCGTTGTCGGCACGTTCACCGGCAAAGCCGAGATCGAGCGCGACGCCGGCGTGATGAACGTGGTGCCGGGTCAGGTCACGCTGATGAGCGGCGATGCCAGCACCGGGCAGCAGATCTCGACGGCACAGCTCGCGCCCGATGACCTCGACAACTGGGCGTTGGCTCGCGACCGGCAGGAACAGCATCCACCTGCGGCGGCGGGCGCGCCGCCGCCCCCGCTTTCACCCGACATGACCGGCGCGGCGGAGCTCGGTGCCTACGGCAGCTGGAGCAGCGATCCCGACTATGGCTCCGTCTGGTATCCCGCCACCGTGCCGGTGGGCTGGGCGCCTTACAGCTACGGGCATTGGGCCTGGGTATCGCCATGGGGCTGGACCTGGATCGACGACCAGCCCTGGGGCTTCGCGCCCTTCCACTATGGTCGCTGGGCCTATCGGCCGCGCGGCTGGTGCTGGGTTCCCGGCGTCGCGGTAGCGCGGCCGGTCTATGCTCCGGCGCTCGTCGCCTTCATCGGCTCGCCGGGCGGACATCTCTTCATTGGCGGCGGCATCGAGGGCGTCGCCTGGTTTCCGCTGGCGCCGCGCGAGGTGTTCGTGCCGTCCTATCGCACCAGCGTCGCCTACGTGCGCAACGTCAACGCCACCAACGTCAACGTCACCAACATCCACATTACGCAGGTCAACAACCGCGTGGTGGTGAACAACAGCGCCAGCGTCACCAACAGCTTCGCCAACCGCCGCTTCGTCACGGCGGTGCCGAACAACACTTTCGCCTCGGCGCGGCCGGTGCATCAGGCGGCGGTGGTGGTGCCGGCAAGCCTGACCACCGGCAGCCAGCCCGTCGCCCACGCACCCGGCGTGAGCGCGCCGCCGCACGCGACACGTGCGTCGACCGGTCCCAGTGGAAGCGCGAGCCGCGGACCGCAGACTCAGAGCACGAATTTCTCGCGCAGCTCGAATGCCGTGCATATTTTCCCGACGCTGCCGCCCGGCCGAGGCGGCGCGCCCGCGCCCACCAACGCCTCTGTCGCGCCCAATACCGGCCAGGCGCCGGACAATCGGCGCAACCAGCACACGCTGCCGCCCGTGCCGCCGAGCCACGGTAACGCCGTCGTCAACCGCACACCGGGCAACGCTCCGACCACCACTCCGAACGCCGGACCGACTCCGAGCAATCGCGCGGTCGGCACCGTCAGTCCCAAGATCACGCCGCAGAACGGAGCGCCGTCGGGCAGCAACGGCAATCGCACCCGCGACAACCGCGCCCGTCCGCCGCTGCCGCAGGGAGGATCGCCGAGCAACCCGGGCGGCGCCGCCGCGGTGACGCCACACGCTCCGCCGAAGCCCGGCCCTGCCGTCGGCGCCAGCAACCCGCCGCCGAACGGCGGTCATACCAATCGGCAGTTCAAGAGCACGTCGGTGCCGACGAACCAGACGCCGCGCGGCAACCCACCATCATCAGGCGGGCACGGCGCGCCGCAGGGCAACGCCGTCCACAACCCGCCACCGCCGGGACAGAATCACGATGCCAATCGCGGCCAGCAGCAGGTCCAGGGCCGCGGCGGCCAGCCGCAGAGCAAGGGCGGTCAGAATACGGACAAGAACCCGCCCAAAAACCAGAACAATCAGTGACGCGTCGCCAGCGACGGTCAGCGCGACGACCTGAGCGCCGTCACCGCTCGAGCCACGGCTGAGAGGCGCGCGGCGGTCTCGTCATCGAGCGCGCCGTCGCAGCGGCTCGGTCGGAAGCGCCGCTGGAACGCCGTCAGCACCAGCCGCGTCGCCTCATCGGCGGATTTCGAGTCGGGCGCGTCATAACCGATCTCCCGCAGCAGACGCTGCGCCTCGGCAACGGTGACCGTTGCCGCCGGCGCCGCTTCCGGCCAGAGACCGACCCCCGCCTTAGACATCCGCCGCCAATCGAAGAGCTCGCCAGGATCCTGCTTGCGCAGCGGCGCCACGTCGGAATGTCCGACCACGCGATCCGCCGGGATCGGGTGGCGCCCGAGGATGCCGCGGGCGAGCGTCTCCACCGCCACCATCTGCGGCTCGGGAAACGGCCAATAGCCCCATTCATGGCCGGGATTGACGATCTCGATTCCGATCGAGGCACCGTTGACGTCCCGCGTCCCCTGCCAAAAGGACTCGCCCGCGTGCCAGGCGCGCTCGCTTTCCTCGACGAGCTGCCAGACGGTGCCGTCCTCCTCGACGACGTAATGCGAGCTCACCTTGGCGGCGGGATCGCAGAGGCGATCGATCGCCTCCGTCGCGGTTTTCATACCTGTGTAGTGCAGCACCAGCATGTCGACGCGGCCCGGCGCCGGGCGTGGGTCGTGGTTGGGCGACGGACGTCGGCGCGGGATCATCGTCACCTCAGGCTCGCCACGGCCGGCGCAGCACGATGATGGCGACGCCCAGGATGGTGGCGCCGCCGCCCAGCGCGGTCTGCACCGTCAGCTGATCGCCAAGAATGGCAGCGCTGGAAGCGACCGCGAAGAGGGGGATCAGGAGCGTGAACGGCATGGTCTGATTCACAGGGTATCGGCGCACCAAGGGATACCACATCGCGTAGCTCACCACGGTAACAGCGATACCAGCAAAAACCACGGCCCCCCAGCCCGCCCAGTCGGCGGCGCGCATCGCAGCTCCCTGCCCGCCCTCGATCAGCAGCGACAGCACCAGCAGCTGCGGTGCCGCGAAGAGGGCGAGCCAGCCGCTCAAGGCGAGACCATCGATCGGCCCCAGCCGCTTGATCAGAATGTTGGCAAAGGCCCAGAAGAACGACGCCGCCAGGATCAAGAGCGGCGGCAGCGGATCGCTGCCGAAGCGCGGCTCGCCCACGATCACCACGAGCCCGGCGAACGCCACCAGCAGGCCAAGGAAGCGCCGCCAGCCCAGCCGGTCTCGGAAGAAGATCGCGGCCAGCAGCGCGGCGAACGGGACCTGGGATTGCACCAGCAGCGAGGCGGTCGACGCGTCCATCAGCGAGAGACCGACGAACATGCAGGTGAAGTGCATGCTGCCAAGCACGAAGGCCAGCAGCAGCACGCCACGGAGCTTGTCCCGCGGCAGCGGAAAAAACGGGCAGATGAGCGCCGCCACCAGGGCAAATCGCACCGCCATGAAGAGCAGCGGCGGCAGCTCGGTGACCCCGATCTTGCTGACGGGGAAATTGAGCCCCCAGATGATCATGACGACAAGCGTGGACGCGTAGTCGACGAGCCGCATCAATTCCCACGCTGTTGGCCCCGCTCGCGCCCAATCGCCCGATGGCGATCACACTTTATCCGATCCGCGCTCGCCCTGCCACTTCCCGGGCTTCGCCTGCGGGCGCCGCCGTGATAACGTTGCTCGCTGTTGAGCGGGCATTAAATTGGATTTGTCTGAAAGACATGATTTCGCGGACCTTTCGACCGACGCTCCGCGCCCGCACTCAGCAACGAAATCTTTACCAGCAATGGGCGCCACTCTGGCATTGCCCGAGATGAGTGACACCCTGACCCTGCCGACAGCGACCAGGACCACGGCCGAGGCGCGCAAGCTCCTCGAGGTCGAGGACCTGCACGTCCATTTCGTCACCAGTCACGGCGTGGTGCGCGCGGTGGACGGCGTCTCTTACTTCGTGCGGCCCGGCGAGATCGTGGCGCTGGTGGGCGAGTCCGGCTGCGGCAAATCGGTCTCGGCCCTCAGCATCCTGCGTCTCCTCGCCAAGCCTGCGGGCCGCGTGGTGCGCGGCCGCATTCTCTTCGACGGGCGCGACCTCCTGAACCTCAGCGAGGAGGAGATGCGCGCGGTGCGCGGGCGCGACATCGGCATGGTCTTCCAGGAGCCGATGACGTCCCTCAACCCCGTCCTCACCATCGGTCTCCAGGTGATGGAGCCGCTCAAGATCCATCTCGGCATGGCGGAGACCGAGGCGCGGGCGCGGGCAGTGGAGCTGATGAAGCTGGTCGGCATTCCCGACGGCGAGCGACGGCTCGACCAGTATCCGCATCAGCTTTCCGGCGGCATGCGCCAGCGAGTGATGATCGCGATCGGGTTGGCCTGCAATCCGAAGCTGCTGATCGCCGACGAGCCAACCACTGCCCTCGACGTCACCATCCAGGCGCAGATCCTCGAGCTGATGAAGGACCTGTCGCGCCAGCTCGGCATCGCCATGGTAATCATCACCCACAACCTCGGCATCGTCGCGCGGTACGCCGACCGGGTGAACGTCATGTACGCCGCCGAGATCGTCGAGCAGGGCAGCGCCGACGACGTCTTCTCGCGACCGCGGCACCCCTATACGCTAGGCCTGCTGCGCTCGGTGCCGCGCCTCGATCGGCCGCGCGGCCCACGCCTTGAGACCATCGAGGGGTTGCCGCCCAATCTGCTGGACCCGCCCACCGGCTGCCGCTTCGCCGCCCGCTGCCCCTACGCGATGCCCTTCTGCAAGGAAGCGCCAGTGCTCGCCGAGATGGAGGCCGGGCACGAGGTGCGCTGCCTGCGCGCCGAGGAGATCGCGAGCGGCACCGCGGTGGTGCCGACGGAGGTTTCGGCCTCGCCACCCGCACCGCCCGATGCGAACGCACCGGTGCTGCTCTCGGTGCGCTCGCTCAGCAAGGAGTTCAGCGTCAGCGGCGGGCTCTCCAGCCTGACCGGCGGGCGCGCTGTGGTACATGCGGTGACCGGCGTCTCCTTCGAGATCAAAGCCGGCGAGACTCTGGGCCTCGTCGGCGAATCCGGCTGCGGCAAGACCACCGTCGGCCGCATGATCCTGCGGCTGGAGGAGCCGACCTCGGGCGAGCTCGGTTTCGGCGGCGAGGATCTCGCCCATGCCACCGGCGCCGACCTTAAGGCGCTGCGCACGCGCATCCAGGTGATCTTCCAGGATCCGTACAGCTCGCTCAATCCGCGCATGACCATCGGGCAGATCATCGCCGAGCCGCTGCTGGTCTATCGCAAGCAGCCGACGCGCAAGGCGGCGCGGACACGGGTGGAGGAGCTGCTGACCCAGGTCGGTCTCTATCCCTACATGGCCGATCGCTATCCGCATCAGCTTTCCGGCGGCCAGCGTCAGCGCGTCGGCATCGCTCGCGCGCTCGCGCTCGAGCCGGAGTTCATCGTCTGCGACGAGCCGGTCTCGGCGCTCGATGTCTCGATCCAGGGTCAGATCATCAATCTGCTGGAGGAGCTGCAGCAGCGCCTCGGCCTCACATATCTCTTCATCGCCCACGATCTCGCGGTGGTCCGCCACATCTCGCACAAGGTGGTGGTGATGTATCTCGGTCGCGTCATGGAGATGGCGGAACGCGACGCCCTCTACAGCGCGCCGATCCATCCTTATACCCAGGCGCTCCTCGAGGCGGCCCCGGTGCCCGACGCCGCGCTGGAGCGAGCGCGGCCGCGGCGTGTGCTGGGCGGCGAGCTGCCCTCGGCGCTGACGCCACCTCAGGGTTGTGTCTTTCACACGCGCTGCCCGCATGCGAGCGCTGAATGTCGCGCGGAAATCCCGCAATTGCGTGAAATCCGGCCCAGCCATTGGGCCGCTTGCATCAAGGCCTAAATGGCTGACCACCACAACTTTTTGTTAAGGCCGGACGCGGTATCGATGCCATCAATTTTTCTCGGGGGATCAAGAGCAATGAAGGCACGTCAACTGCTGATCGGCGCCGCCGCGGCGGTGGTTCTCGTCACGCCGGCGCTGGCGGCGGACCAGCCGAAGCGCGGCGGCATTCTCAATTTCGCCGTCGAGGCGGAGCCGCCCAACTACGACTGCCATGCCGCGACATCCTTCGCCTTCATCCATCCCGTGCGGCCGCACTATTCGACGCTGCTGAAATTCGACGCGGCAAACTATCCGAAGATCAGGGGCGATCTCGCGGAGTCCTGGTCGGCCTCCGCTGACAACCTCACCTACACCTTCAAGCTGCGCTCCGGCGTCAAGTTCCATGACGGCTCCGCCTTCAGCTCCGAGGATGTGAAAGCAAGCTACGAGCGCATCGTCAATCCGCCACCGGGCGTGGTCTCCGCGCGCAAGGCAAGCTACGACGACATCGCCTCCATCGACACGCCGGACGCGCAAACCGTGGTGTTCCACCTGAAGGCGCCCAACGCCGCGATGCCGGCGCAGTTCGCCTCGCCCTGGGACTGCATCTACAGCGCCGCCAAGCTGAAGATGGACCCGAAATTCCCCGAGAAGAACGTGCTGGGTACCGGCCCGTTCAAGTTCAAGGACTACGTCAAGGGCGGCTACTGGGAAGGCGTGCGCTTCGACGACTACTTCGAGAAGGGCAAGCCCTACCTCGACGGCTACAAGGCGATCTTCATCAAGGGCGCCGCCGCCATCAACGCGATCCAGGGCGGCCAGATCTCGGCCGAGTTCCGCGGCCAGAGCCCCTCCGACCGCGATCAGCTGATGAAGGCGCTGGGCAACAAGATCAAGGTCGAGGAGAGCCCGTGGATCTGCAATCTCGTCGTCGCCTTCAATACCGAGAAGAAGCCGTTCGACGATCCACGCGTCCGCCGGGCGCTCTCGCTGGCCATCGACCGCTGGGGCGGCTCGGCGCCGCTCTCCAAGATCGCGATCGTGGGGCCGGTGGGCGGCCTTCTCCGGCCGGGATATTCCCTGGCCGCGAGCCAGGCCGAGCTCGAGAAGATGCCCGGCTTCTCCCATGACATTAAGGCGTCCCGCGAGGAAGCGAGGAAGCTCCTCAAGGAGGCCGGCGTCAGCAATCTCAAGTTCAAGCTCACCAACCGCAACGTGCCGAACCCCTATACGCCGGTGGGCGTCTACCTCATCGACCAGTGGCGCCAGATCGGCGTGCAGGTCGAGCACGAGCAGCTCGAGACCAGCCCCTATATCGCCGCGCTCTCCAGTGGCAACTATCAGGCCGGCCTCGACTTCAACTGCGACTACATGGACGAGCCCAACCTGCAGCTCATCAAGTACATATCGGCGGACAAGTCGTCGATCAACTACGGCCATTACAACGACCGCACTCTCGACGACCTCTACGAGAAGCAAAAGCGCGCCACCGACCCGATCCAGCGCGCCAAGCTGCTGCGCGACTTCGAGACGCGGGCGCTTACCGAGGCCTACACGGTGCCGACGATCTGGTGGCACCGTATCATCGCGCACTCGGCCGCTCTCAAGGGCTGGGCGATCACGCCGAGCCATTATCTGGGCCAGGATCTGGCGGACGTCTGGCTAGATCAGTAAGTGCCTGACCGTGCAGAAACCAATCTGAGGCCGCGCCCCCGCCCCGCCCCGTCTCCGAGAGGAACGTGGGCGGGGGATCGGCCCGCAGTACCATCATGATCGCCTACGTGGTCCAACGCCTGCTCCTGATGATCCCGACGCTGCTCGGCGTCGCGGTGCTGGTGTTCCTGCTGCTGCGTGTGATGCCCGGCGACGTGGTGGAGCTCAAGCTCAAGGCGGACGGCGCCGACATCAGCGCCGAGACTCTCAAGGCCGAGCGTCAGCGTCTCGGCCTCGACAAGCCGATGGCGAGCCAGCTCAAGGACTGGCTCACCGGTCTCGCCACCCTCGATTTCGGCATCTCCATGTGGACGGAGGACCGCGTCGCTCATGAGGTGGCGATCCGCCTGGAGCTCTCCATCGAGGTGGCGATCCTGGCGGCGCTGGTGGCGGTGGCGATCGGGATTCCCCTCGGAATCGCGGCCGCGCTCTATCGCAACACCTGGGTCGATCATGTCATTCGCGTGATCGCCTTCGCGGGCCTCGCCACCCCTTCCTTCTGGCTCGGCATGCTGGTGATCCTGGGGCTGCTGGCGCTTTTCGAATGGTCGCCGCCCGTCACCTTCACGCCGCTCTACCAGGATCCGGTTGCCAACCTGATGCAGCTGATCTGGCCGGCGCTGGCGGTCGGATACCGCTACTCCGCCATGGTGACGCGCATGACGCGCTCCACCCTCCTCGAGGTGCTGCAGGAGGATTACATCCGCACCGCCCGCGCCAAAGGCGTCTCCGAGCGGATGGTGGTGATGCGCCACGCCATGCGGAACGCCATGCTGCCGGTTATCACCGTCGTTGGACTGGAGTTCGCCTTCCTGATCGGCGGTCTCGTGGTGACCGAGCAGGTCTTCAATCTCAACGGTATCGGCAAGCTCTTCGTCGACGCCACGCTGCACGCCGACTACACGATGGTGCAGGCGCTGGTGATGCTGGTGGCGGGTTTCTTCATCCTGGTGAACTTCTGCGTCGACATGCTCTACGCCGTGTTCGACCCGCGCGTGCGGTATCGCTGATGGCCGCCGCCACCGAGATCGTCATCCCCCGCACCCGCAAGCCGCGCCATCCGCTCGTCGCCTTCATCCTGACGCAGCCACTCGGCGCCTTCGGCGCGTTGGTCGTGCTGGTGATGGCGGCGGCGGCTCTCGGTGCCGATTTCGTGGCACCCTACGATCCCGAGGCGATCGACTTCGCGAGCATGCTGGGGGCGCCTTCCCTCGATCACCCGCTCGGCACCGACGCCTTCGGTCGCGACGTGTTGTCGCGCATCATCTTCGGTGCGCGCACCGCGCTGGCGATCGGCTTCATCTCGTCCTTCCTCGGCAGCAGCCTCGGCGCCCTCATCGGTATCGCCGCCGCCTATTTCCGCGGCGGCTTCGACCTCGCGGTGCAGGGGATCACCGACATCCTGCTCTCCTTCCCCATCATCATCCTGGCGCTCGTGGTGGTGGCGGTGCTGGGCAAGGGCATGGCCTTCGGCGTCGATTGGTACCTGATCGCCGCCATCGGGGTGCCGATCGTCCCCAACGTGGCGCGCGTCGTGCGCTCGGCGGCGCTCGCCATCCGCGAGATGCCCTATATCGACGCCGCGCGGGCCGCCGGATTCTCCAGCACGCGCATCATCTTCCGCCACATGGCGCCGAACGTGGCGGCGCCCTATCTCATCATGATCACCGCCTTCATCGCCCAGGCGATCCTGCTGGAAGCGTCGCTCTCGTTCCTCGGCCTCGGCGTGGTCGAGCCGACGCCCTCCTGGGGCCTGATGTTGTCGGGCCACGCCGCCGACTTCTATCATGAGGCCCCCTGGATGATCATTTTCCCCGGCGTCGCCATCAGCCTCGCGGTGTTCTCCTTCAACCTGCTGGGCGACAGCCTGCGCGACTGGCTCGATCCGAGATTGAAGATGTGACGCTAAGTCGATTGCAGCCGCCGTCGCGGCGTCGTATAGCCCCTGCATGCCCACCGACGATCAAGCAGCGCCTCCCAGCGCGGACTGCCCGCGCTGCCTGAAGCCGACGTCGCTCTGCGTCTGCGCTGACATCGAGCCGATCGCCAATCGCGTTGAAGTGCTGATCCTGCAGCATCCGCAGGAGCAGGACCGCGCGCTCGGCACCGCGCGGCTGACCGCGCTCCACTTCAAGAAGGCCAGCCTCAAGATCGGCCTCTCCTGGGCGAGCCTCGCGGCGGCGCTTGGCCATGCCGCCAACGCCAAGCGCTGGGCCGTGCTCTATCTCGGCTCGGCCAAGCCCGCCGAGCTCGCTCCCGACCGCGAGATCGTAGCGCTCGACCGCAAGGGTGCAGCGCTCCCCAACCAGGAGGCGGCGCTCAAGGACATCGACGGGGTCGTCCTTCTCGACGGCACCTGGAGCCAGGCGAAGGCGCTCTGGTGGCGCAATCCCTGGGTGCTGAAGCTCCGGCGGATGGTGCTGAATCCCAAGACTCCGTCGCGCTACGGCGCGATCCGCCGCGAGCCGCGCGGCGACAGCCTCTCGACCCTCGAATCCGCGGGCCTGCTGCTGAGCCGCCTCGAGGGCAAGCCCGAGATCGAGGCGGCGCTCGCCCAGAGCTTCGAGCGCATGCTGGCACGCTTGCGCGAGCAGCCCGGTGGCACCAATCTCGGGCAGCGCAGCGGCCGGCCGCAGCCGCGTCGTCGGCGCCGCGTGCAGGGAGGCAGGCGATGAGCAAGAGCGCCGCGAGCGATATCAAAGCCCTGGTCTTCGACGTCTTCGGCACCGTCGTCGACTGGCGCTCCAGCGTCATTCGCGATCTCGATGGCTTCGGTCGCGCCAAGGGGATCACCGCGGACTGGACCGGCCTCACCGACGACTGGCGCGCGGGCTATCAGCCAGCGATGGATCGGGTGCGCAAGGGCGAGCAGTCCTGGACGGTGCTCGACGATCTCCACCGCGCGACGCTCGACACGCTCATCGAGAAATATCGCGTCACCGGCCTCACCGAGGCAGAGAAGGTTCATCTCGCCAAGGCCTGGCACCGTCTCGATCCCTGGCCCGATGTGGTGGCGGGGCTCGCGCGCCTGAAGAAGCAATACATCATCGGCACGCTCTCCAACGGCAATGTGGCGCTGATGCTGAACCTAGCGAAGCATGCGGGCTTGCCCTGGGACATGATCTTCGGCGCCGAGCTGGTGCAGCGCTACAAGCCCGATCCCCTGACCTATCAAGCGGTCCCGAAGCTGCTGCGCGTGACGCCGGGCGAAGTGATGCTGGTGGCGGCGCACAACGGCGATCTCATGGCGGCAAAAGGCCAGGGGCTCAAGACCGCCTTCGTCGCGCGTCCCACGGAATACGGGCCGCATCAGAAGCGCGACTTCAAGGCCGAGCATGATTTCGACGTCGTCGCCCGCGACTTCGTCGATCTGGCGCAGCAGATGGGTGCCTGAGCCGGCTCAAGCGGCGAAAAGGACGATGGCGTAGTCGCCAATGGCCTCGAAGCCGAGGCCGAGATAGGCGCGCTGCGCCGCCTCGTTGTCGCGACCGGTGAAGAGGATCGCCTCGACCACCCCCTGCCGTCGCGCCTCCAGCAGCGCGCCCGCCACCGCCGCCCGCGCATAGCCGCGTTGACGCTCAAGCGGTGGCGTGAAGACACCGCCGATCTGCACCGTGTCCGGAAGCCGCGCGTTGAAGCTGCAGCAGGAGACCGGCTTGCCCTCCGCCTCCAGCAGAAACAGCGAGCCCTCGGCAGCGAGCTGTTCCACCTCGGCACGGCTGGCGCGGCCGAGCTCGAGGCTGACCGTTCGCCGAAACGTCTCCTGGGCATAGGCCATGCGCCATTCCGCCAGCAGCGCGTGGTCGCTCGCGCTGGCGCGTCGACATGCCACGCTGCCCTTGGCCAGGGCTTTCGGCACCCGCAACCGCTCGAGAGCGAGGCGAAACAGGACCTCGGCGGAATCCGTCGTGGTGCCGCGGCCGCCGTAGCCCAGCGCCTGGCGCGCCATTCGGGCCTGTGCCAGCGGCCCCAGCAGCCCCGCCACGCGACGGCCGGAGGCGTTGATCGCGGCAGCCGCGACGCGCTCGACGCCCTCGGGCGCCTGCACGATCAGCATGCCGTTCCAGCAATGGGCGGCCACGCCGACGATGTCCGGGCCCGCGAGCAGCGCCGCGTAGGTCGCCTGATAGACCTGGCCGCGGTCGTCGAGGCCGGCATGGCGCAGATTGGAGCGCAGGAACATCGAGGACGCCGCGTGGCGGGCGAGAAACGCGTCGAGCGGCGCTTCGTCGCCGGGCCGCAGCAGCCGAACGGTCTCCGGAGCCATCGTCATGGCTTCCGTTTTATCAGGGGAAGCGGGCTACGGCATCCGCCGATTTATCGGCTGCCGCGGAGAATCCGGCCCGGAATCTAGGCGGCGCGCACCCGTCCGACGAAGCCGGTGACGGCGGTGCGCAGCGCCGCCGCCTGGCCGGTGAGCGCCTTGGCGATGCCGAGCACCTCACCGGCGGTGGCATCGGAGGATTTCGCGGCATCGCTCAGGCCGGAGATGTTCTGCGCCACGCCCTGGGCGCCCTGCGCCGCCTGGGTCACGTTGCGGGCGATCTCCTGGGTGGCGGCACGCTGCTCTTCCACCGCCGCCGACATGCTTTGCGAGATCTTGTCCATCTCGAGAACGATCTCGCCGATGCCGCGGATCGCCTGCACGGCTTCCTCGGTGACGCCCTGCATGGACTCGATCTGGGTCCGGATCTCGTCGGTGGCCTTGGCGGTTTGCGTCGCGAGGCTCTTCACCTCGCTCGCCACCACGGCAAAGCCCTTGCCGGCCTCGCCCGCGCGCGCCGCCTCGATGGTGGCGTTGAGCGCCAGCAGATTGGTCTGGGAGGCGACGTCGTTGATCATGGCGACGACCTCGCCGATCTTCTGCGCCGCCGACGCCAGGCCCTGGACAGTGGTGTTGGTCTTCTCCGCCGTCGCCGCCGCCTGGCGCGAGATCGCCGCGGACTTGGCCACCTGGCTCGCGACCTCGGTGATCGAGATCGAGAGCTCCTCGGCAGCACCCGCTGCGGTCTGCACGTTGGCCGAAGTCTGCTGCGAGACGGCGGAGGCATCCACCGCCTGGCGGGTCATGTCGCCCAGCAGCGAGGCGACCGCGCGCACGCCGCTCTCGGCCTTGTCGACGCCACTCGTCACCGCGCCGACGGTACCGGTCATTTCCCTCTCGAAGGCGTCGGCCAGCGCGTTCATCGCCTGGCGCTTCTCCGTTTCGGCCCGCGCGGCAAGATCGCGCTGCTCGGCGGTCAGCCGCATACGCTCCACCGCGCTCGCCTTGAACACTTCGACGGCGCGGGCGATACGGCCGACCTCGTTGCGCCGCCCGGTGAAGGGAACCTCGACGGCCACGTCGTCCTTGGCGAGGCGATCCATGGTGTCGCAGATCGCCACCAACGGCCGCGAGATGCCACGGCCGATGAGCACAACGACGGCGCCGGCCACGAGCATGATCAGAATCGCGATACCGCCCACCCACAGGATCTGCTCATGCATGGTGGTGTCGACGTCGTCGATGAATACGCCGGTCTGCACCGCCCACTGCCAGGGCACATAGGAGCGGGCGATGATGATCTTCGGCGCGCGCGGCGCGCCGGGCTGGCGCGGAATATTGAGGATGATCGAGCCGGTGTTGCGCTTCGCGACATCGATCACCGGCGCCAGGATAAGATTACCCTGTTCGTCGCGCTCGTTGATGCGGTTGAGTCCCTCGAACTTGCGATTGGCGTGCACAAGGGTCACGCCATCCCAGGTGTAGACACCGTAGTAGTCGTTCATCGGTCCCCAGCGCATCGCGCGGAGCGCCGTCGTCGCGGCTTTCTGGGCATCCTCGAGCGAGATGTGACCCGCCTTCACCTGATCGTCGTACTCCTTCAGGAGATGCACGGCGGCTTCCACCATCTCGGTCGCCTTGGTCTCTCGCTCCTGCAGGATGGTGCCCCTCAGCCACCAGACCTGGACTCCCGAGACCACGCAAAAGGAGACGGCGACGATCGCAAGGATCAGCACCAAACTCTTGAAAACGCTGAGGTGTTGCATGGCGGGATTTTCCCAGAAAAGCTAGTTCATACCGATGTATGTAATAGTCTCAGTTGAATGAAGCGTTAATCCCGGGGACCGCGCCGCGACGTTTGACGTGCACCGACGACGCACGTGCTATTGACGCCGGCGGCGCCCGCTGGAATGACTGCGCGCCTTCGATATGAGGAGTCATGGCATGGCGGGAGAGCGGCAGGTGCGCGGCTGGCAGTTCTGGATCGACCGCGGCGGCACCTTCACCGACGTGGTGGCGCGGCGGCCGGACGGCGAGCTGGTGACGCACAAGCTGCTGTCGGACAACCCTGAGCGGTATCCCGACGCGGCGCTGCAAGGTATCCGCGATCTCCTGGGGGTGAAGTCCGGAAATCCGATCCCGAGCGCCGCGATCGAAGCGGTAAAGATGGGCACGACCGTCGCCACCAACGCGCTGCTGGAGCGCAAAGGCGAGCGCACGGTGCTGGTCACCACCAGAGGGCTTCGCCGACGCGCTCCGCATCGGCTACCAGAACCGGCCCAAGCTCTTCGAGCGCCATATCCTGCTGCCGGAGCTGCTCTATGAGCGCGTGGTCGAGGTGGCGGAGCGGGTGACCGCCGAGGGCGAGGTGCTGACGCCGGTCGACCTCGCTGCCGCCCGCGCCGGTCTCGAGGCGGCCTACGCAGCCGGCATCCGATCCGCAGCGGTGGTGCTCCTGCATGGCTATCGCTTCTCCGACGCATGAGCGGAGCGTGGCGGCACTCGCCCGCGACATCGGCTTCACCCAGGTCTCGGTCAGCCACGAGGTGAGCCCGCTGATGAAGCTGGTGAGCCGCGGCGACACCACGGTCGTCGACGCCTATCTCTCGCCGATCCTGCGCCGCTACGTCGACCGGGTGTCGGCAGAGCTCGGCGACACCCGGCTCCTCTTCATGCAGTCGAACGGCGGCCTCACCGATGCGCGGCGCTTCCAGGGCAAGGATGCGATCCTCTCCGGCCCCGCCGGCGGCATCGTGGGCGCCGTGCGCACGGCCGAGATGGGCGGATTCGAGAAGATCATCGGCTTCGACATGGGCGGCACCTCCACCGACGTCTCGCACTACGCCGGCGAATACGAGCGCAGCTTCGAGACCGTGGTGGCGGGCGTGCGCATGCGGGCGCCGATGATGCACATCAACACGGTGGCGGCGGGCGGCGGCTCGATCTGCTTCTTCGACGGCGCGCGCTATCGCGTGGGCCCGGAATCCGCCGGCGCCAATCCAGGCCCCGCCTGCTACCGCCGCGGCGGCCCGCTCACGGTCACCGACTGCAACGTCATGCTGGGCAAGCTGCAGCCGGAATTCTTCCCGCATGTCTTCGGGCCTGGCGGCGATCAGCCTCTCGACCGAGCCGTGGTCGAGCAGAAGTTCGCCGAGCTCGCCGACCGCATCGCCCGCGAGACCGGCAACCGCCGCTCGCCGCAGGAGGTGGCGGACGGCTTCCTGCGCATCGCCGTCGAGAACATGGCGAATGCCATCAAGCAGATCTCGATCCAGCGCGGCTACGACGTGACGGAATACACGCTCTGCTGCTTCGGCGGCGCCGGCGGCCAGCACGCCTGCCTGGTGGCCGACGCGCTCGGCATGAAGCGGGTCTATATCCATCCGCTCGCCGGCGTGCTCTCGGCCTATGGCATGGGCCTCGCCGATCTCCGCACGCTCAGGGAGCAGGCGGTGGAGCGGCGCCTCGCCGCCGAGGCACTGCCCGAGCTCGACCGCGTGCTCGACCGCCTCGCGGAGCAGGCGGGCGCCGAGATGGCCGCCCAGGGCGTGGCACCGGAGCGCGTGAGCGTGCTGCGCAAGGCGCATGTCAAATACGAGGGCACCGACACCGCGCTGGTGGTTGCCTATGGCGATGTCGACACGGTCATCACCGGCTTCGAGACCGCGCACAAGCAGCGCTACGGCTTCGTCATGACCGGTAAGCCGCTGGTGGTCGAGGCGGTCGCCGTCGAGGCGATCGGCAGCACCGACGCCGCCGAGGACCGGCTCTACCCAGCCGTCGCGGATGCCGGCGCGCCGCGCGCCGCTGGCGGAGGTCACGGTCTTCACCGAGGGCGCCGCGCAGAAAGCGCCGGTCTTCGACCGCGATGCCATGCAGCCCGGCCAGAGCATCGACGGGCCGGCGATCATCCGCGAGCAGACCGCCACCACCGTGGTGGAGCCCGGCTGGCGCGCCACTCTTGATCGCCGCCGCTACCTGGTGCTGGAGCGGGTCAAGGCGCTGCCGTCCCGGGTCGCCATCGGCACCAAGGTCGATCCCGTCATGCTCGAGGTCTTCAACAACCTCTTCATGGCGATCGCCGAGCAGATGGGCGTCGCGCTGCAGAACACCGCCTATTCCGTCAACATCAAGGAGCGCCTCGATTTCTCCTGCGCGCTCTTCGACCGCCGAGGGTCCCTGATCGCCAACGCGCCGCACATGCCGGTGCATCTGGGCTCCATGGGCGAGAGCGTGCAGACGGTGATCCGCGCCCGCGGCCGCGATGCCGCCGGCAAGCTGCCGACGGCCGCGGCATGAAGCCCGGGCGACGTCTATGTGCTGAACGCGCCCTACAATGGCGGCACGCATCTGCCCGACATCACCGTCATCACGCCGGTCTTCGCCGAGGGCGGTTCGGGCGACGTTCTCTTCTATGTCGCCTCGCGCGGCCATCACGCCGATATCGGCGGCATCACGCCGGGCTCCATGCCGCCCTCGAGCCGCAGCGTCGAGGAGGAAGGCGTGCTGATCGACAATTTCCTGCTGGTCGACGCCGGCGCTTTCCGGGAGCGAGCAGACGCGTGGCGCTGCTTGCGCTCCGGCCCCTACCCCTCGCGCAATCCCGACGCAGAACATCGCCGACCTCAAGGCGCAGATCGCCGCCTGCGAGAAAGGCGTGCAGGAGCTGCACCGCATGGTCCGCGCATTTCGGCCGCGAGGTGGTCGAGGCCTATATGGGCCACGTGCAGGACAATGCCGAGGAAGCCGGTGCGCCGCGTGCTCGACGTGCTGAAGGACGGCAGCTTCGCCTATGAGATGGACGACGGCGCCGTCATCAAGGTCGCGGTCTCCATCGACAAGAAGGCGCGCGCGCGCCAGCGTCGACTTCACCGGCACCAGCGCCCAGCTCCCCACCAACTTCAACGCGCCCTCCGCGGTCTGCAAGGCGGCGGTGCTCTATGTCTTCCGCACGCTGGTCGACGACGACATTCCCGATGAACGGCGGCTGCCTCAAGCCGCTCGACATCGTGATCCCCGCGGGCTCGATGCTGAACCCGCGCTATCCCGCCGCGGTGGTCGCCGGCAACGTCGAGACCTCCCAATGCATCACCGACGCGCTCTATGGCGCGCTTGGCGTGATGGCGGCGGCGCAGGGCACGATGAACAACTTCACCTTCGGCAACGAGCGCTACCAGTACTACGAGACGATCTGCGGCGGCTCCGGCGCCGGGCCGGATTTCGACGGCACCGATGCCATCCATACGCACATGACCAACTCGCGGCTCACCGACCCCGAGGTGCTGGAGTGGCGCTTTCCAGTGCTGGTGGAGAGCTTCGCGATCCGCCGCGGCTCCGGCGGCGCCGGCCGGCATCGCGGCGGCGACGGCGCGATCCGGCGCATCCGCTTCCGCGAGGCGATGACCGCGGCGATCCTCTCGGGTCACCGCCGCGTGCCGCCCTACGGGCTTGCCGGCGGGGCCCCCGGCGCGGTCGCGCGCAACTGGGTCGAGCGCACCGACGGCAGCCGGGAGGAATTCGGCGGTACTCACGCGATCGAGATGCGACCGGGCGACGTTTTCGTCATCGAGACGCCCGGCGGCGGCGGTTACGGCCGCGCTGAGCCCGCCCGCAAGGCGGCGGAGTAGTGCCGCCGGCGCGGCAATCGCGGTTTCAGTGCCGAAGCGTTCTCGGTAGAGTGGGCGATCCCAACCGCGCCACTTCCCGACGAGGCACCGATGCCGTTCCTCACCACGCTCGTCATCCTGCTGGCCGCAGCGGTGCTCGCGGTGCCGCTGGTGAAGCGGCTGGGCTTCGGCAGCGTGCTCGGCTATCTGCTCGCCGGCCTCGTCATCGGCCCCTCGGGCCTCCACCTCGTCTCCGATGTCGAAAGCGTTGCCGAGGTGTCGGAGCTCGGCGTGGTCATGCTGCTGTTCCTGATCGGCCTCGAGCTCCGGCCCGCGCGTCTCTGGGTCATGCGCCGGACCGTGATCGGCATGGGCGGTGCCCAGGTCGCGGTGACCGGCGCGGCGCTCGCCGGCCTCGTGCATCTGGCGGGTCTGCCGTGGATTCCGACGATCGTCATCGGATCTGGGCTGGCGCTCTCCTCGACCGCGATCGTGCTGCCGATCCTCGGCGAGCGCGACCTGCTCCCGACCCAGGCCGGGCGCGACAGTTTCGCCGTGCTGCTGTTCCAGGACATGGCGTTCATCCCCATGGTGGCGCTAATACCACTCCTGACCGGCGACGCCACCCAGCTCGCTCACGACGCGAGCTGGGTGGCGCTGGTGCGCGTCGTCGCGGTGATCCTGCTGGTGCTGCTGGGGGGCCGCTTCCTGGTGCGCCCGATCTTCCGGGCCGTCGCGGGCGCCAAGGTGCCGGAGATCTTCACCGCGACGACCCTGCTGGTGGTGGTGGGCACCGCGGCGCTTGCCAGCACCATCGGCCTCTCCACGTCGCTCGGCGCCTTCGTCGCCGGCGTGCTGCTGTCGGATTCGGAATACCGCCACGAGATCCAGGCGGATATCGAGCCATTCCAAGGGCTGCTGCTGGGATTCTTCTTCGTCTCCGTGGGCATGTCGACCGATATCAGCCTGGCGATGTCGGCGCCGGCGCTGGTGCTGGCCGGTGTCGGCGTGCTGCTGGCCGTGAAGGCGGCGATCGCCTTCGGCTTGGCGCGGGGCTTCGGCCGCGACCGGCTCGGCGCCATCCGATTCGCCCTCGCGCTGGCGGGTGCCGGCGAGTTCGGCTTCGTGCTCTTTACCGTCGCCGTCGACCAGCGAGCGATCTCCATCGCGCAGTCCAACCTGGGGCAGCTCGTCATCACGCTCTCGATGATCGCGGGGCCGATCCTCTTCGCGCTCGAGGAGCGCTGGATCGCGCCACTGTTCGGCCGGGCGCCGAAGCGCGAGTTCGACGAGATCCGCGAGGCACCCAACCCCGTGATCATCTGCGGTTTCGGCCGCGTCGGACAGATCGTCGGGCGGGTGCTGCGGGTCCGCGGCATCCCCTTCACCGCCCTCGACAACAATCCGGCCCAGATCGACCTGGTGCGCCGCGCCGGCAGCCAGGCCTATTACGGCAATCCGGCGCGGCTTGACCTCTTGCGCTCCGCAGGCGCCGAGCAGGCGAAGGTCCTGGTAGTGGCCCTCGACGACATCGGCGAATCCCTGCAGCTGATCCAGAACGTCAAGCGCCACTTCCCTCAACTCGTGATCCTGGTCCGGGCCCGCAACCGTCGTCATGTCCATCTGCTGATGGATCTCGGCGTCCGCCATATCGTTCGCGAGACCTTCCATTCCAGCCTTGCGCTCACCGCCGAGGTGCTGGAGGAGCTGGGTCTGGCGCGCGGCGATATCGAGCGGACGATCGAGATGTTCCGCGAGCACGACGAGGCGACGCTGCTGGCTCAGCACGCCGTCCATCACGACGAGAAGCAGTTGCTGCAAACCACGCGTCAGGCGGCGGAAGAGCTGCAGGAATTATTCGCGGCCGATCGCGCCAAAGGCAGCGTCGAACCGCCTCAGACCACTTCCACCGCCGGCGTGAAGATATAGCCGGTGCCGCGCACCGTCTTGATGAGCGTCGGATTGTCCGGATCGTCCTCCAGCTTACGGCGCAACCGACCGACCTGAACGTCGATGGTGCGGTCGAAGGGGCCGCCTTCGCGATTGCGCGCGAGGTCGAGGAGCCGCTCTCGGCTGAGAATCTGATTGGCGTTGACGACGAAGGCAGCCAGCAGGTCGAACTCGCCGGTGGTCAGATGCACGGTGCCGCCCTTCGGCGACACTAGCTCGCGGGTAGCGAGGTCGAGATGCCAGCCGGCGAACAAGGCCCGGGATCGCGGACGCTGGGCCCCGTTCTCGCGCGGCGCCGGCGCCACCCGGCGCAGCACGCTACGGGTGCGCGCCAGCAGCTCGCGCAGATGGAAGGGCTTCGAGAGATAGTCGTCGGCACCCATTTCGAGGCCGATGATCCTATCCACGGTGTCGCCGCGCCCGGTCAGGATCAGGATGCCGATCTGCGGCCACTCGTCGCGCAGCTCGCGCGCCAGGGTGAGACCGTCCTCGTTGGGAAGCATCACGTCGAGAACGACGAGGCTCACGGCCTCCGTCACCATCACCCGCCGCATGCCGGCGCCATCATGTACGGAAGTGACGCGGAAGCCCTCGCCCTCGAGGTACTGCCGCACGATCTCGCAAATCTCCGGCTCGTCGTCGACGACGAGAATGTGGTCGACGGTCCCCATCAGCTCACTGGCCAACCATAACTTTATTCACTCTGGCGCAACTCAGGGGGCGGTGCAACAGCGCCCGAGCCGCGGCTTCCCGGCACCATCGCCTCAGCGCGCGACCGGCTCGGTCGCCGCCGCGAGCCAGGCGCAGGTCTCGCCGTCAGCCAAGGGCGAGAGCTCCCTGCGTACCCGCGCATGATAGGCATCGAGCCAGTCGAGCTCTGCCCCGCTCATCAGCGTGGGCTCGACGAGGGCGCGATCGATCGGCGCTAGCGTCAGGGTCTCGAAGCCCAGGAGCTCCCGCTCGGCGCCCGCCACCGTCACCGGCGTCACCACCACGAGGTTCTCGATGCGGATGCCATAGGCGCCGGTCTTGTAGTAGCCGGGCTCGTCGGAGACGATCATGCCCGGCAGCAGCGGCTGCGGATTTGGCATCTTGGAGATGCGATGCGGGCCCTCGTGGACGCCGAGATAGCTGCCGACGCCGTGGCCGGTGCCGTGATCGAAATCGAGACCGGCATCCCAGAGCGCGTGGCGCGCCAGCGCATCGAGCTGCGAGCCCGTGGTGCCTTTCGGGAAGCGGCTGAGCGCCAGCGCGATATGACCCTTGAGCACGCGGGTGAAGCGATCACGCATCTCGGCGCTGGGCGTGCCGATCGCCACCGTCCGGGTGACGTCGGTGGTGCCGTCCAGATACTGCGCGCCGGAATCGACGAGATAGAGCGTTCCCGCCTCCAGCGTCTTTTCGGTCCTGGGCGTCGCACGGTAATGCACGATCGCGCCGTTGGCGCCGGCGCCGGAGATGGTGTCGAAGCTCAAGTCGCGGAAATGCTCGCCCTCGCGCCGGAACGCCTCCAGCCGGTCGGAGACCGCGATCTCCCGCGCATTGCCTTTCGGTGCTTCGCGCGCGAGCCAGGCGAGGAAACGCGTGAGCGCCGCGCCGTCGCGGCGATGCGCCGCCCGGGTGCCGTCGAGCTCGACGGCGTTCTTGCAAGCTTTCGGCAGCACGCAGGGATCGCTGGCGCGCCGCGGCACGACGCCGGCGGCTCCCAGGCGCTCGAACACCCAGGCCGGAGCGCTCTGAGGATCGACCTGGACGCGGCGCTGGGCGACGCCCAGGCGATCGAGAGCGCCGCCGAACTCGGCGGGCTCGCGCAGGATCACACCGTTGCCGAGATGCGCGCGCACGGCCGGGACCAGCTTGCGGCGATCGATGAAGAGCTCCACGGTGCCGTCGCCATGCAGCAGCGAGAAGGAGAGCGGCAACGGTGAATGCGGCACGTCGCCGCCGCGGATGTTGAGAAGCCACGCAATGGAATCGGGCGTCGTGATCACGGCGGTGTCCACCTGATCGCGCAGCAGGCCGGCGGCCAGCATGCGCCGCTTCTCCTCGGCGCTGGTGCCGGCGAAGCGCAGCTCGTGCGGCACCACGGGCGCCAACGGCGGCGGCGGCTGATCCGTCCAGACGGTGTCGATCGGATTTCCCGGCAACGCCTGCAGCTTGCCGCCGGCTTTCTCCGCCGCGGCGCGGAAGCGCTCCACCTCGCCCACCGTATGGAGCCAGGGGTCGTAGGCGAGGATCTGCCCCGCCTTCAGGTTGGCGGCGAGCCAATCGGCGGGCGGCTGCTCGATGAGGTGGCGGCGGACAAAGAGCGTCCCGTCAACCTCGGCCTCCGCCTGCAGCGTGTAGCGCCCGTCAACGAAGACCGCGGCGGTCTCCGGCAGCACCGCGGCGAGGCCGGCGGACCCCGTGAAGCCCGTGAGCCAAGTCAGGCGCCTCGCCCGGGCCGGCACATATTCGCCCTGGTGCTCGTCGGCGCGGGGGACCAGGAAGCCATTGACACCACGCCGGGCGAGCTCGGTCCGAAGCGCCGCCAGGCGCCCTGCGCTGGCTCCCGGGCCGGGATCGACGGCGGACAGGCGCTGGGCCAGATCGGCGCGGAGGGCCGCCAGCTGGGTCGCGAGCGCGGGCGGCATCCGCGGCGCCACCAGCTCCAGCCAGGCACCAGGATCGTGGCCGGAAGGCGCCGCCAGGACCCCCGCCAGCAGTTCCCTCGTGCCGGCAGCGTCGTAGCTCGAGCCCGCTTCCTTTAGAAGTCGGTTGAGAGTTCTCATCTCCCTGGTAAACCGCTGCTAGTCCAGACCGGTCGGTCATCGCGTTTCTCCCGGGCGCGACCCTAGAGCCGCCTCGAGTTCGACACAAGCGTTAAAGAATCATTTCAAAACAATGAGATGGAGGTTAATTGCCATGCGCATCGGGAAGTTCTGACCTGCGGAAATCCCTCTCCCAAAAACGTCACGATGCCTTACTTATTGTGCGGATGCGAAATGTCCTTCGCACATGCACATTTCCGTAGGAGCTAACAATGTCTCGCTTTCTTTCCCAGTTCGCCAGTGGCCTGATTGGCCGGTTCGAAAACTGGCGTGCCCGTGAGCGCGCCTTCCAGGAGCTCGCGGCCCTCGACGATCGCTCGCTCGCGGATATCGGCCTCAATCGGGGCGACATTCCCTTCGTTCTCGATCGCCGGAGCAATGACAGCGGCGTCCAGCACGCCGAGCCCGTGATGTCCGCTGGCAACGTCCGCCACGCTGCCTAAGGCAGTCGGCGGTCGTCCCGTTCAGCCCCGCCGCCGGTGTCCTTCTCAGGATACCGCGGGCGGGCGACGGGCGTTTGAAGTGTAAGGGGGCATCTAGCCCATTACATAGCGTGGCTGTAGATTACCGCGGTCACCGCATTCGCCGGGACCGGAAAATCTGCGTTCCTTCAAGCAGATATTAACTTTCCCGGGCCCTGATATAGGGACCGATGGCCTACGCAGTCGCATCTGCCGCGTCGACCCGCCTCGATGACCACCTTCTCGAGGCCTGGACGCGCGCCCTTGTCTCGGGTGACGTGTCCTCGCTCCGGCCGGTGTTCGCCGCCCAGAGAGCCCAGGGACCGGAGGTGGTGTGGTCGCCGACGCCGGAGTCGCTCTCCCCGCCGCAGCTCCGCTTCCTGCTGGAGTATTGGACTGAACGCGCCGCCGGCCGCTCCGCACCGGGCGTCGGGGATGTCGACCCCTTGGACATGCGACCGGCGCTGGGCTTCATCGTACTGGCGGATGTCATCGACGGCGGTCGCGATTTCCGCATCCGGCTCTACGGCAGCGCTGTCTCCGCCGTCGCCGGCTTCGATCTGACCGGCAAGCTCGTAGCGGAGCACCCGGCGAGCCCCTACCTGGTTTCCTTCTATTGCGCCGCCTATCGCGCCGCGTGCCTCCGCCGTGAGCCGGTATTTACGATGCACAAGCCGCCGCCCTCGGTGCACACCCACTCATGGCATCGCCTCAACCTCCCGCTCACCGACGAGAACGGCGAGGTCGTACGCTTCCTGAGCGGCAATGTGCCGCTCAATTCCGCCGGCGAGCCGGTGATGCTGCGGCTTTGATCGGCCCGCACTAAAAGACGAACAGGATCAGGCCGAGGCAGATCGCGCCGGCGGCCCAGCAGTAGTAGGCGAAGGGATCGAGCGCCTCGAAGTCGTGACGCTTGAAGTAGCGCATCAGGAACGCGATGCTGAGAAACGCGGTGATGCCGGCGACTAGGCCGGCAAGCCACGCGGTCGCGGTGATATCGGCGCCCTCGTGCAGCAGTTTCGGCACTTCCAGCACCGCGGCGCCAACGATGATCGGCGTCGCGATCAGGAACGAGAAGTGCGCAGCTTCCTTGTGATGGAGGCCGACCATCAGGCCTCCCACCATGGTAGCGCCGGAGCGCGAGATTCCCGGCAGCAGCGCCGTGCTTTGCAGCAGCCCGATGATCAGCGCGCCGCGCCAGCTCATGCTCTCCAACGGATGGTTGCCGCCGCGACGGCGTAGCCGCTCGGCGGCGTAGAGCACGCTGCCATTCACGATCAGGAACGCCGCCGCCACCGCCGGCGAGCCGAAGAGCGAGCGGATCGCCGTCTCGAAGGTGAATCCGAGCACTACCGCCGGGATCGTCGCCACCACGATGAGAAAAATCAGCCGCCAGCGGCGACGGCGTTCCTCCGGCGTGCAGCGGCCCACAACGGCCTGCAGCAAGCCGATCCAGTCGCGCCAGAAATAGATGAGCAGCGCCGCCGCGGTCCCGAGATGGAGTACCACCAGGAACGGCAGGAAATAGGGCGCGCTCTGGTCGATATTCCAGCCCAGCATCTGCGGCAGGAGCACGGCATGACCGAGGCTGCTCACCGGAAAGAGCTCGGTGAGGCCCTGAAGGATGGCCGTCAACAGCGCTTGGAAAGTTGTCACGACAGGGATCTTAGGGCGGGGAAGCGTGGGAGCGAAGGGAAGGTCCACGTAGCACAAGGGTGTGCCATCCGTCGATGACGATGCGGTGACATAGATGAAGCCGATGTGGGCGGTGCGCCGCCAGCACGAAGCGCTCCTGCCGGGCCAGCAGGCCGGACAGCACCGCGACACCGTCAGGCGCGAGCGCCGCGGCGAGATCGCGCGCCATCAGCGCCAGCGGCCGCGCCAGGATGTTGGCGAAAACTAGATCATAGGGCCGCCGCTGCCGCACGGTTCGACTGCGATAGCCCGCACTCCATCGTACTCTGACGCCGGAGGCCACCCCGTTCCGCCTCGCATTCTCCCTGGCGACGCGCACCGAGCCGCCGTCGATGTCGACGGCGAGCACCGACGACGCGGTGAGACGCCATGTCTTGCTGGCGGCGATGGCGAGAATCCCGGTGCCGGTCCCCATGTCCAGCACGTTCCGTTGCCGCCGGCGGCGCGCCAGCCGGTCGAGCGCCAGCAGGCAGCCGCTGGTGGTCGCGTGCTCACCGGTGCCGAAGGCGGTCGCGGCGTCGATCAGGAGGCCGGTCGTGCCGGCTGGCCGGCCACCGCGATGATGCGTGCCATGGATGAAATATCGCCCGATCCGACGCGGCGGAAAGCTCTCGCGGTTCTCGCGCACCCAGTCCCGCGGCGGCAGGCGCTCGACCATGAGCGCCGGCGGCTCGCCGCGCCCGGCCCAGGCCAGGAGCAGCAGCGTCTCGAGGTCGGCGGATTGCGGCGGCGTCTCGGTGAAGCCCTCCACCAGCCATGCCGGTCCACCGGCGAGCTCGAAAGCACTGACGCCCGGACAGATTTCTTCAAGGGCGGCTGCCGCGCGCTCGGCGAGCTCCGCGTCCGGCGCGGTCAGGCGCAGCCGCCAGACGCCGCCATCGCGGCTCGAGTGCGCCACTATCGCCGCCTCAGCCGGCAAGTCCGCGGAGCGCGTTGCGCTGGTGATCGAGGGCCTGCTGGAAGATCATGTCCTTCCAGTCATCCTTGTCGCCGTAGAAGGCATCGCGGACCATCGCCTTGATCTCGCGTCCCTGGCGGTTGTTGAGCGTCCCGCGCATGTGCAGCCAATTGTCGGCGCGCACGGCGTCCAGCACCTGATCTAGAGGCAGCGTGCCGTACTCAACAGCAAGGCCGGTTACCTCGATGTTGCCATAGCGGTGCTCGACGCCGGTCAGCATATCGCCGCGCACATCGGCCGAAGTGCTGTTGCCGAGCGCGGTCGAGGTGATGCGATCGCCATACCATTGGCGAGCTCGCGCGAGCGCCGGGCTGCCGTTGCCGTGCGTCACGATCGGCTCCCCGTAGCCCCAGGGGCCGAGACCGGTGTGGAAGTCGATGAGCGCCAGGCGGCGGACGCCGACGGCGTGCTCCGCCACGATCTTGAGCATGGTCTCACGCGACCAGGTGGGCGTGGTGCCGCCGAAGAAGACTCCGTCGGCGTGGTTGTACTGGCCGGCAGTGATCGCGAGCTGCAGCGCGGCCGGCCCGTGCTGCTTCGCATAGGCCTCCAGACGCTGGCGCGCGTCAGCGAGCAGCGCATCGCTCCACTCCGCCGGACAGATGGCATCGGCGAGCTCGTCGTAGCCGGGATTGGCGGGCAGAGATCCTGCATGGTTCACGTAATTCCGGTTGAGATCGACGTTGTCCTCGTTGACGCGCCGGATCCAGGCGAAGCCATAGGGATTGATCGCGTGCACCGCCACCAGCGCCGTGTCGGCTGGCAGCTCACGACCGAGCCCGGTCTCGAAACTGCCGATCTGAGCGCCTGAGCCGCAGAATCCCTCGGCGCCATGAGTGGCGGAGACCGTGATGAGCAGGCGCTCGGCATTCTGCGGACCGAGCCGCGCCACATCCGTAGCGAGTTCCTCGCCGCCGGGTCCCTTCACCTTGGGATTGACGAAAGTGGTGAGGACCGCTCCCACGCGCGCCGCGGCATCACGGAACTTGCCGCGGGCCTCGCGGTAGTCGGCGGAGAAATAATCGCGCGTTGCCATGGGCGCCCCTCAGGTCTTCTCGACGAAGCTGTCCATCACCATCTTGTCGCCGGCCTTGTCGAAGGCGATGGCGAGCTTGTTGTCCTCGACGCGCTGCACCGTACCGTAGCCGAATTTCTGGTGAAAGATGCGGTCGCCCTTCTGGAAGCCGCCAATGCGCCGCACCTCCTGGCCGCGTACCGGCACCGCCTGGCCCTCGATCATCGGCGGACCGCCCCGCGGCGACCAGCGTGGCGCACGCAGCGCCTCGGTCCCGCTCCCACCCCAGGCAGCACTTCCCATGACTGTGTCGGCGCGCGGCATCAGGCCAGTATCCGCGAGCGTCTCCACGTGATCCGTCGGCAGCTCGTCGACGAAGCGCGATGGGATCGAGCTCTGCCATTGCCCGTAAATGCGGCGATTGGCGGCGAAAGTGACCGCGGCGCGCTTCTTCGCCCGCGTCAGGCCGACATAAGCGAGGCGCCGCTCCTCCTCGAGCGACTTGAGCCCGCCCTCCTCCAGCGCACGCTGATTGGGGAACACGCCCTCCTCCCAGCCCGGCAGGAACACACTATCGAATTCAAGCCCCTTGGCGCTGTGCAATGTCATCACGTTGACCATGTCGCCGGTGCCGCTCTCGGCGGCGTCCATCACCAGGCTCACATGCTCGAGGAACCCGCCGAGGTTCTCGAACTCCGCCATGGCGGCGACCAGCTCCTTGACGTTCTCGACGCGGCCCGGCGCGTCCGCCGACTTGTCCGCCTGCCACATGGCGATATAGCCGGACTCGTCGAATACCAGGGCCGCCAGCTCGGTGTGCGGCAGCGAGCCCGCGAGGGTGCGCCAGCGGTCGAGGGCGGCGAGAAAATTCTGCAGCGATTTCCGCGCCGCGGACCTCAGCTCGTCGGTACCGACGAGGCCGTGTGCGGCCTCGGCGAGCGGCACCTGCTGGGACCGAGCAGCGGCATGCAGCACCTGCAGGCTGGTCTCGCCGATGCCGCGGCGCGGCACGTTCACGATGCGCTCGAAGGCGAGGTCGTCGGCAGGCTGGTGGATCAGGCGGAGATAGGCCAGCGCGTCGCGGATCTCCTGCCGCTCGTAGAAGCGCGGGCCGCCGATGATGCGATAGGGCAACCCGATCTGGATGAAGCGCTCCTCGAACTCGCGGGTCTGGAAACCCGCGCGCACAAGGATCGCCGTCTCCGCCAAAGCCGCGCCCTTGCGCTGCAGCGCCTCGATCTCCTCGCCGATCCAGCGCGCCTCCTCCTCGGAATCCCAGACCGCGCGCAGGCGCACCTTCTCGCCGTCGTTCACCTCGGTCCAGAGCGTCTTGCCGAGCCGCCCCTCGTTGTGCGCGATGAGGCCCGCCGCCGCCGCCAGGATGTGGGGCGTCGAGCGGTAGTTCTGCTCCAGCCGCACGATGCGGGCGCCGGGAAAATCCTTCTCGAAGCGGAGGATGTTCTCCACCTCGGCGCCGCGCCAGCTGTAGACGGATTGATCGTCGTCGCCGACGCAGCAGAGATTGCGATGCCCCTGGGCCAGAAGGCGGAGCCACAGATACTGCGCCACGTTGGTATCCTGGTACTCGTCCACCAGGATGTAGCGGAAGCGCCGCTGGTAATCCGCCAGCACCTCGGCGTGCTGGGTGAAGAGCGTGAGATTGTGCAGCAGGAGATCGCCGAAATCGGCGGCGTTGAGGGCGATCAGCCGCTGCGCATACAGCTGGTAGAGCTCACGCCCGCGCCCGTCCGCCACCATCGCCGCCTCGTCGACCGGCACGCGGTCGGGCGTCAGGCCGCGATCCTTCCAGCGATCGAAGGCGGAGAGCAGCGCGCGGGGCGGCACGCGACGGTCGTCGATGCCGGCGGCGGCGATGAGCTGCTTCACCAGCCGGATCTGGTCGTCCGTATCGAGAATGGTGAAGTTCGACTTGAGCCCGACCCGCTCCGCATGCCGGCGCAGGATCCGCGCGCCCAGGGCATGGAAAGTGCCGAGCCAGAGCCCATCCACCGCCGAGCCGATCGTCGCCTCCAGCCGATGACGCATCTCCCGCGCCGCCTTGTTGGTGAAGGTGACGGCGAGCAGCTGCCCAGGAAATGCGCGCCTTGTGGCCAGAATATGGGCGAGACGGGTGGTCAGCACCCTGGTCTTGCCGGTGCCGGCCCCCGCCAGCACCAGGACCGGGCCATCCACCGTTTCCACCGCCTCGCGCTGGGCGGGGTTGAGCGCCTGCAGATAGGCCGGGGCGCCGGCCGTCGCGACGGGGCTTCGTTCTTCGGACATCGTCTCGCTATATCGCATTGCCGTCGCCAGGTACAACGCCCCGTCCGCGCATCCCTGCGGCGCGGTGCGGGCTGGACGAAGGGGCATGAAATGCGCCTAAAATCCCGTAGGGCGGCGCTCAGGCTTTAGCTGGGATGCTTGCCGGACGATTGGAGGCTCCCATGGACGGCAGGACCTCGAGCGGAGTTGCCGCGGAAGCCGACATCGCGGCGCTGATCGCGGCGCAGCCGCCGGGCCGGTCGCTCAAACAGAGCTTCTACTCCGACCCAGAGATCTTCCGGCGCGACGTCGAGCGCGTGGTGATGCGGCATTGGCTCTGCGCCGGGCATGAAAGCAGCCTGCCCAAGCCCGGCGACTTTCAGGTGGTGGAGATCGCGGGGGAATCCGCAATCATCGTGCGCGGCGAGGAGGGCGCGCTCCGCGCCCTTGTCAATGTCTGCCGGCATCGTGGATCGCGGGTGTGCTGGGACGCCTCCGGCAGCGCCAAGTTCTTCGTCTGCCCCTATCACGGCTGGACCTACGGGCTCGACGGCACGCTCCAGGCCGCCCGCTACATGCCGGAGAGTTTCGACACCGCGGGCCACGGCCTCAAGCAGATCCACATCCGCGTGATCGAGGGGCTCGTCTTCATCTCCTTCGCGGCGACGCCCCTTGCCCTCGATCGCGCCGAGAAAGCGCTGCGCATGAACTACGGGCCCTACGGCTGGGCGGGCGCCAAGGTGGCGCATCGCGAGACCTACAAGATCGCCGCCAACTGGAAGCTCGCGGTGGAAAACTATCTCGAGTGCTACCACTGTGGCCCCGCGCATCCCGAGTATTCGAAGCTGCACGCCATCGAGCAGCCGCCGGCGCGGATCGAGAAGCTGAACGCGCGCATGCGGGAGAGATCGGCGGCGCTCGGCCTTGATATTCCCGGCCACGACCATTGGACCGGCTCGGCGGACGGCGAGGAGGCGGTGTGGAGCTTCCGCTACCCCCTTTATGACGGCGCCGCCACCGCGAGCGAGGACGGCGGGCCGGTGGCGCCCCTGATGGGCAGCTTCAAGGAATACGACGGCGCCGCCACCTCGACCCATTTCGGGCCGGCGAGCTTCTTCCTCGCCTATGCCGATCACGGCGTCATCTACCGCTTCATTCCGAAGACGGCGGACCGCTGCGAGATGGAAGTCATCTGGCTGGTGCGCGGCGATGCGCGGGAAGGCATCGACTACAATCTGGAGAAGCTCGCCTGGCTCTGGCGGGTCACCAGCGAGGCCGACAAGCGCATCATCGAGCAGAATCAGCTCGGCGTGAACTCGCGCTACTACGAGCCCGGCCCCTATGCGCCGATGGAGCAGAACGCGCTTCGCTACGTCAACTGGTACCTCCGCGAGATCGCCTGAGTTGGCCGTGGGGAGGTAGGCAAAAAGCGCGATTTTCGGTACTGCCATCGGTTTCTTGCGCCCGGGGGGCGCGGCGCTATATAGCATGGGCCCGCTCGGCTCACGCCGCCCCCGGTACCCCCGCCCTACCGCCCCCATGCAAAGCGCCGTCATCGTCCTCGTCTTCCTGCTGACCTATTTGCTGATGGCGGCGGGCCGCCTTCCCTGGTTGCAGGTCGACCGCACCGGCATCGCGCTCCTGGGGGTGATCGCGCTCCTGGGACTGGGCGCGGTGACCATCGACGACGTCGCCGGCAATATCGATTCCGCGACGCTGGTTCTGCTCTTTGCGTTGATGATGATCTCGGCGCAGTTCGCGACCTCGGGCCTCCTCGACCTCTGCGTGAACTGGCTGATCGGGCTGCGCGGCGGGCCGGTGATGCTGCTGGCGGCGACGGTGGCGGTCTGCGGCGGGTTCTCCGCCATCCTCGCCAACGACATCCTGCTGTTCGGCATGACGCCGCTGCTGATCGCCGGCGTGCGCCGGCGCGGCCTTGATCCGCGCCCCTTCGTGCTGGCGCTCGCCGCCGCCACCAACGCCGGCTCCGCCGCGACGCTGATCGGCAATCCCCAGAACATCGCCATCGGACAGATGGGCAATCTCAGCTTCTGGAGCTTCATCGCCGCCTGCGGCGTGCCGGCCGTGGCGGCGCTGGGCGTCGTCTTCGGCGTGCTCTGGTACCTCTGGCGCGACCGTATGAACACGTCAGAGGTGTTGCCGCCAGATCTGCCGGAGGTGCCGTTCCACCCTTACGATCGCGTGCAGACGCTGAAAGGTGCCATCTCGGTGCTGGTGATGCTGATCTTCTTCACCACCAGCTTCCCGCGCGAGATCATCGCGCTGCTGATCGCCGCCGTCCTGCTCACCAGCCGCAAGGTGACGAGCCGCACCGTGATCGGCGCGGTGGATTGGCCATTGCTGCTGCTCTTCGCCTGTCTCTTCGCATTGACCGGCGCGCTGCACGATACCGGCATCCCCTGGACGGTCATCTCGCCGCTGGAAGAGCACGGGCTGATGCCGAACAATCTCGCGGTGCTGACACCGCTGACGCTGCTGATGAGCAACACCATCGGCAACGTTCCCTCGGTGATCCTGCTGCTGCAGGTCTGGCCGGATCCACCGCGGGGCGCGCTCTACGCGCTGGCGCTGCTGTCGACGCTCGCCGGCAATCTGCTGCTGGTGGGTAGCCTCGCCAATCTCATCGTGGTGGAGCGCGCGGCGAGCCATGGCGTGCGCATCACCTTCGCCGAGCACGCCCGCGCCGGCATTCCGATCACCCTGATCTCGATGGCGCTGGCCTTCGTGTGGCTCGCCTATTGGGGCTGGCTCCCGGTATTTTCCGCCAGCGCTGAGTAGTTGCGCGTTTTTTTGTTCGAGCATGCTCCCGAAAACCGGCTTCCGCTTTTCGGGATCATGCCGCAAGGAGAACTCCGATATGTCCGAGGTCATGCTCCGAACCGCTGCTGCCGGGGATGTCGGCATCCTGCTCGATCTCGTGCGCCAGCTCGCGATCTACGAGAAGGTGCCGGACGCGGTCGTCGCCACCGAGGCCGACTTGCTGCGACACGGTTTCGGACCGGAGCGCCGCTTCGAAGCGCTGATCGCCTTGGTGGACGACCGACCGGCGGGCTTCGCCCTCTTCTTCCCGAACTTCTCGACCTGGCAGGGCCGACCCGGCCTCTTCCTCGAGGATCTCTTCGTGGCGGAATGGGCGCGCAAGCATGGCGTCGGCCGGCGCCTGATGTCGCGGCTGGCGGCGATCGCGCTCGAGCGCGGCTGGGCGCGCTTCGATCTCTCGGTATTGCACTGGAATCCCGCGCGCCAGTTCTATCACCGGCTGGGCATGCGCCATCTCGAGGAGTGGCTGCCCTACCGCATCGACGGCGCGGCGCTCACGGCGCTGGCGGCGGAAGACCCGGAAGAGAGCTAGGGCGCGATGACCGAGCGGCCGTCTCTCAGACGTGCCGTCCCAGCCGACGCCGCGGCGGTGCGAGCCTTGACCAGGACCGCCTACGCAAAATGGGTTCCGCTCATCGGTCGCGAGCCCTTGCCGATGACCGCGGACTATGATCGCGCCGTCGCGGAGCACATCGTCGATCTATGGGAGGAAGATGGGCAGCTGCTCGCGGCGATCGAGGCCATTCCAGCGGCCGATCATCTGCTTATCGAGAACATCGCGGTTCGGCCCGACCAGCAGGGAAAAGGGATCGGCGAGCGGCTCCTGCTTCATGCCGAATGGCTTGCCTCTTCCCTGGGAGTTCGACGAGATCCGCCTCTACACCAACGCCGCCTTCGCCTCAAACCTGGCATTCTATTGCCGACGCGGATACCAGGAGTACCGCCGCGGAACGGTCGTGCCGGGCAGCGTCACCGTCTACATGAGAAAGTCGATCAAAGTCCGGGGCTGACGCGTACCGATTCGGCGTTTGCCCTGTCGCCGACTTGGCGTGGGGTCCGACGCGCCTTAATTCGCGCTCGCCGCCGCCTCGGCCTCGGCGATCACGTCGGGCGGCACGTCGTCCTCGGCGACGACGCGATTCCGGCCGGTGTGCTTCGCGTGATAGAGCGCGGCGTCGGCGCGGCCGATCAGCGCCGTCAACGGCTCGCCCGGCCGATAGGCGCTGGCGCCCACCGAGAGCGTGATCACGCCGTAATCGTCGCCGGTATCCTTGCGGACGATCTTGTGGCGCACCATTGTGCGGCGGATCTGCTCGCCCACCATCACGGCGTTCTCCAGCCGGGTCTGCGGCAGGATGATGACGAACTCCTCGCCGCCGAAGCGCGCCGGCGTGTCACGGCCCTTGACGCATTCGGTCAGCGTCTTCGCCACCAGGCGCAGCACCTGGTCGCCGAGCTGATGGCCGTAGGTGTCGTTGAACTTCTTGAAGTGATCGATGTCGAGAATGAGGAGCGCCAGGGGCTCGTTGCTCTCGCTCGCGGCGCGCGCGGCCTCCCGGAGCCTCGTGTCGAAGAATTTGCGGTTGTGGATGCCGGTAAGCGCGTCGGTCAGCGACTCTCGGCGCACCACCTCGAGATTCTGCTGCAGCGCCGCGATCTCGCCGGAAGTACGGCTGAGGCGATCCTCGAGGGAGCGGTTCTTCTGCGCGGCGCGCTGGGTCTCGGTCAAGAGGTTGGCGACGATGCCGCGCACGCGCTCGGCGCTGAGACCGCTGCCGAGCTCGTGGGAATATTCCTTCAAGGTCTTGTTGAAGGTCTGCGTGTCGCCGGTCGCCGCGCTGATGGATTTCATCACCTGCTCCACCGCCTGATCGAGGTCGGCGCCGGTCTGCTGCAGCAGGTTGAAGTGCCGGCTGGTGTCGAAGAAGCGGTAGTGCAGGTCGGCGCAGACCTCCTCGGTGAAGGACTCCTTGGCGGCGATGACCGCGTCGATGGCGCCCGTCAGCTCCGGCTGCAGGCCGCTCACATAGGAGAACCAGACCGCGTAGTTCTGCGGCGTCGCCGGCACGCCATGGGTGGCCATCGCCCGATGCGCCGCCTCGCCCAGACTCTTGGCCTTCGAGAAATCTTGATTTTTACTCATATTGCGCTGATCCCCGGCCTTCGAGGCGGAACCCCCCGCAGCTTGCCGTCCGCCATGTTTGGGCAGAATGATAGAGATTGGGTAAACGGCCGCGCCATCGCCGCAGCCCGTAGGGGCTAGCGCGAGCCCCGGAATGCCCTGCCGGTCGCCTGCCCGCCCTCCGGAGAAGACCCGATGCCCGCCGAGCCCCTCAGCCTGTTCACCTGCCGGGTCCCGCCGGAGTGGATCGACTACAACGGCCATATGAATGTCGCCTATTACGTGCTGGCCTTCGATCAGGCGAGCGATCGGCTGTTCGATCATTTCAACCTCGGCGAGACCTATCGCCGGGCGACCGATCATTCGATCTTCGTGCTGGAGGCGCATGTGACTTATGAGCGCGAGCTCAAGCTCGGTGATCCCCTTACCGTCACAACCCAGCTCATCGACGCCGACATCAGACGCATGCATTTCTTCCATCGCATGACTCATGGCGAGGAGGGATATCTCGCCGCCACCATCGAGCTGCTGACGCTGCATGTCGATCTCGCGGGGCCGCAGGCGGCGCCGTTCCCGCCTGGCGCTGCAGAAGCGATCCAGCGCACCGTAGCAGAGCACCGCCAGCTGCCGCCGCCACCGCAGCTCGGCCGCCGCATCAGCCTCGCCAATCGCCGCGCCTAGTATCCGCGTCCACTGACGCTCATCGGGAGGAGCCATGAGACTTTGCCGCTTCGACGACAATCGCCTGGGCCTGGTGCGCGGCGACGAGGTGCTCGACGTGACGCCCGTGGTGGCGCGACTGCCGGCGCAGCGCTGGCCGCTCCCCAGCGGCGATCCGCTGATCGCGGCGCTGGACGAGCTGCGCCCGCATATCGAAATAGAGGCCAAGCGCGCGATCGCGCGGCCGCTCAGCCAAGTGACGCTGCTGAGCCCGGTCGCCAATCCCAGCAAGATCGTCTGCGCCCCCGTCAACTACAAGCGGCACCTCGAGGAGGCCCGCGCCGACGCCGAGATCCATCATCAGAAGCAGGTGGAGGAAATCCAGCGCGTGGGCCTGTTCCTGAAGGCGACAAGCGCGCTGGTGGGCCCGTCGGCGGGCGTAGCGCTGCGCTATCTCGACCGCCGCAACGACCACGAAGTGGAGCTGGCGCTGGTGATCGGCAGGCCCGCCGACCGCGTTAGGGCGGCCGACGCGTTGCAGTACGTCGCGGGCTATGCCATCGGCCTCGACATGACGATCCGTGGGCCCGAGGAGCGCAGCCTCAGGAAATCCGGCGACAGCTATTGCGTGCTGGGACCGTGGATGGTGACGGCGGACGAATTCACCAGCCCCGACCACCGCGAGCTTTCGATCGCCGTCAACGGCGAGACCAAACAGAAGGCGAACACGAAAGACCTCGTGCTGGGCCTCGGCACGCTCATCGAGCTCGCCTCGTCGTTCTACACGCTGCTGCCCGGCGACATCTTGCTCAGCGGCACGCCGGAGGGCGTGGGCCCGTGCGCCCCGGCGACGTCATGGACGCCGCCATCGACGGCATCGGCGCCATGCGGGTCGTGGTGCGGGCGGCCTGAGCCGGCCGACGCGGCGTCCGCAATTTCAGGCAGGGATCGCTTGACCTCCGTGCATTTACGATCTATATTTAGATATATCGAAACTCTAACGAGATACGGACATGTTTGGACGATTACACAGGAAATGCGGCGAGCAGCGCCATGCTCGAGACGAATTCGGCTTTGGCGGCAGGCACATGGGCGGCAGGCATCACGGCCGGGGCGGCTGGCGCGGCGGCCGGGTCTTCGACCACGGCGATCTCCGCCTGGTCATTCTTCAGCTCATCGCGGAGAAGCCGAGCTACGGCTACGAGATCATCAAGGCGATCGAGGAGAAGCTCGGGGGCGCCTACAGCCCGAGCCCCGGCGTCGTCTATCCCACCCTCACAATGCTGGAGGAATTGGGCTACGCCCGCGTGAGCGCCAGCGAGGGCGGCAAGAAGCTCTACGAGATCACGCCGGAAGGCACGAGCTATCTCGAGGCCAACAGGGCCACGGTAAACGCGGTGCTCCAGCGCATCGCCGAGGTCAACGCCGCCCGTGGCGGCGGACCGGCGCCGCAGATCCTCCGCGCGATGGAGAACATGCGGATGGCGCTCAGGCTGCGCCTCTCCCGTGGCCCGCTCAGCGAGGAGCAGATCCGCCGCATCACCGCCTCCCTCGACGGGGCGGCAATCGAGATCGAGCAGAGCTGAGCGCCTCGCGCTCACCCGGTATCTGGAGGCCATAGACCATGCTCACATCGGAAGCCCGCGTCGCTACCGCGATGGCACGCCGCTATCTCAGGCAGCTCTGCAAGCACTTCGCCCATAAGATCCCGGTGACCCACACCGAGGCGGAAGGGCGCATCGAATTTCCCGCCGGCGTTTGCCAGCTCGAGGCAGGATCCGATCTGCTGATCCTGCGCGCGGAGGCGGCGGACGCGACCGCGCTGGAGCGCTTGCAGGAGGTCGTCGACCGGCACCTCCAGCGCTTCGCGTTCCGGGACATGCCGGAGATCCGTTGGGTGCGCGCGGCGTAGTACCGTGCCCGACCCGGCGCTGACCCGGGTAAGCGATGGACGGCGGAAAGGCGCCGGGGTAGCGTCCGCGCGACGCTCGAACCGGCGCCTTCATCCGCGGTCCCGATGATCCCTCGCTGCCTCGCATTCCTGGGCCGCAACGGCGCGAGCTTTCTCGCCAGCGGGCTCTTCATCGGCCTGGCGCTGCCGCCGGTCGCGCACGCGATCAAGCCGCTGTTCTCGGTTCTCATCTTCCTGATGACGACCGCGATCATGCTGACCATCGACTGGCCGCGAGTGCGCACGCATGCGCGTCACCCCGGCCGGGTGGCGCTGGTGGTGCTGTGGACGCTGGTCGTGTCGCCGATGCTGGTGGCGGTCGCGGTGCGCACCCTGGACCTGCCGTCCGGCCTCGCTCACGGACTTGTGCTCTGGGCCGCCTCGCCGCCGCTGATGGCGCTGCCGGCCGTGGCCTTGCTGATGGGGCTCGATGGCGCCCTGGCGCTTCTGGTGATGGTGACGGGCACGTTCCTGGTGCCGCTCACGCTCCCGCCGCTGCTGCTGGGCCTGATGGGCATCAAGCTCGCCATCGGCATCCTGCCGCTGATGGGGCGTCTCGCCTTCTTCATCGTTGGCGCCGCAGCGCTGGCCGCTGCGATACGCCGCGTCGTCGGCCCGGCGCGGCTCGAGCGCCATCGCACCGAGATCAGCGGCTTCAATGTGCTGCTTTTGGTGCTGTTCGCGATCGCGATCATGGACGGAATATGGTCGCGGATCGCCGCCGATCCGATGACGGTATTGATATACTCCGTCGGCGCGCTCGGCATCAGCCTCGTATTGCAGGCGGTGAGCTTCCTCCTCTTTGCGCTCATCGATCGTCCGTACGCGCTTACCATCGGGCTCATCGGCGGCAACAAGAACACGGCGATCGTCTGGGCAAGCATCGGCGCCGCGGCATCTCCGGATCTCCTGCTGTTCTTCACCTGCACCCAGCTTCCCGTCTATCTGCTGCCGGCGGCCCTGGCACCGCTTTATCGCCACTTCGGTGCCAATGCTGCAGCCGCTGCCCGCGCTGATTGACGCGCCCCCGGCGCGACAGTAGGTTCGGCCTAACGTCGCAACCGGCCCGCCAAGGGTCAGGAGCGATCGACAGGCTTCATCGGGGAGACAAGTCACATGAACACGAGACTCCTGGCCGCGACCGCCGGCCTGGCTCTGGCGCTTTGTGGCGCCCATACCGCATCCGCGAAGACCCTCGTCTATTGCTCCGAAGGCAGCCCGGAGAACTTCAATCCCGGCATCAACACGACGGGCACCACCTTCGACGCCTCGGCCCTGCAGATCTACAACCGCCTGGTCGAGTTCAAGCCGCGGCACCACCAAGGTCGAGCCGGGCCTGGCCGAGAGCTGGGACGTCGGCGGATGACGGCAAGACCTTCACCTTCAAGCTGCGCAAGGGCGTCAAGTTCCACACGACCAAGAACTTCACGCCGACGCGCGACTTCAACGCCGACGACGTGATGTTCAGCTTCGAGCGCAGTGGAAGAAGGACAATCCGTTCCACAAGGTGTCCGGCGGCAACTACGAGCTACTTCAACGACATGGGCATGCGACAAGCTGCTGAAGTCGATCGAGAAGGTCGACGACTACACGGTGCGGTTCACGCTGAACGCAGCCGGAAGCGCCGTTCCTCGCCGACCTGGCGATGGACTTCGCCTCGATCCTTCGAAGGAATACGCCGACGCGCATGATGAAGGCGGGCAACGCCGGAGCAGGTCGACCAGGAGCCGATCGGCACCGGCCCGTTCATGTTCGTGCAGCTACCAGAAGGACGCGATCATCCGCTACAAGGCCGATCCCGAGCTACTGGAGCGGCAAGCCGAAGATCGACAAGCTGGTCTTCGCGATCACGCCGGACGCCGCCGTGCGCCTGGCGAAGCTGAAGGCCGACGAATGCCAGGTGATGGCCTATCCGAACCCGGCCGACCTGGCGGCGATGAAGGCGACCCGAACATCAAGTGCTGCAGCAGCCGGGCTGAACGTCGGCTACCTCGCCTTCAACGACCAGAAGAAGCCGTTCGACGACAAGCGCGTGCGCCAGGCGCTCAACATGGCGATCAACAAGAAGGCGATCCTCGAGGCGGTCTATCAGGGCGCCGGCGTGGCCGGCGAAGAACCCGATCCCGCCGACGCATGTGGTCCTACAACGACGCGGTCAAGGACTATCCCTACGATCCCGGCGAAGGCGAAGGAGCTGCTGGCCGAGGCCGGCTATCCCGAACGGCTTCGAGACCGACCTCTGGGCGATGCCGGTGCAGCGCCCCTACAACCCGGACGCCAAGCGCATGGCCGAGCTGATGCAGGCCGACCTGGCCAAGGTCGGCGTCAAGGCGAAGATCGTCACCTACGAATGGGGCGAGTACCGCAAGCGCGCGCAGAACGGCGAGCACCAGATGGTGCAGCTCGGCTGGACCGGCGACAACGGCGACCCCGACAACTTCCTGTACGCGCTGCTCGGCTGCGACGCGGCGCAGGGCGGCGGCAACGTCGCGAATGGTGCAACAAGGCGTTCGACGACCTGATCATCAAGGCCGAGCAGACGACCGACATCAGGCCGAGCGCACCAAGCTCTACAAGCAGGCGCAGGTGATCTTCAAGGAGCAGGCGCCGTGGGTCACCGATCGCGCACTCGGTGCGTTACGTGCCGATGCGCAAGAAGGTCGATCGGCTACAAGATCGAGCCCGTTCGGCGCGCACATCTTCGACGGCGTCGATCTGAAGTAACGGACGGCGTCCGGCCGCTCGAGGTAGCCGGGCGCAACGGCTCCGGGCGGCGTCGAGCTGCCGCCGATCACGGTCGGATTGCTGACGCCATGCTGCGCTTCATCCTCACCCGCGTCAGCCTGGTCATCCCGACCTTCATCGGCGTGACGCTGCTGCGCTTCCTGCTGATCCACCTGATCCCCGGCGATCCGATCGAGATGCTGGCCGGGCGAGCGCGGCATCGACCCGGCGCGCCATGCGCGAGCTGCGTGCACGAGTTCGGCCTCGACCAGCCGCTGCTGGTGCAGTACGTCGATCTATATCGGGCAGGTCGCTCCACGGCGATCTCGGCACGCTCGATCATCACCCACGAGCCGGTGATCGACGAATTCCTGCAGCTGTTTCCGGCCACGATCGAGCTGTCGCTCTGCGCGATGCTGTTCGCCGATCGTCGTCGGCCTGCCGGCCGGCATCATCGCGGCGGTCAAGCGCGGCACGGTCTTCGACCACGGCCTGATGGGCGCTGCGCTCACCGGCTATTCGATGCCGATCTTCTGGTGGGGCCTGCTGCTGATCCTGCTGTTCTCGGTCACGCTCGGCTGGACGCCGGTCTCGGGCCGCATCGACGATCGCTATGACGTCGAGCCGGTCACCGGCTTCATGCTGATCGACTCGCTGCTGTCCGGACCAGGACGGCGCCTTCCGCTCGGCGCTCTGCCACCTGATCCTGCCGACGATCGTGCTCGGCACGATCCCGCTGGCGGTGATCGCGCGCATGACGCGCTCGTCGATGCTGGAAGTGCTGGGCGAGGACTACGTCCGCACCGCGCGCGCCAAGGGCCTGTCGCCGTCCGCGCGTGGTCGGCGTCCACGCGCTGCGCAACGCGCTGATCCCGGTGGTCACCGTGATCGGCCTGCAGGTCGGCACGCTGCTGGCGGCGCCATCCTGACCGAGACGATCTTCTCCTGGCCGGGCGTCGGCAACTGGCTGGTCGACTGCGATCAGCCGGCGCGACTACCCGGTGCTGCAGGGCGGCATCCTGCTGGTCGCGCATCGTCGGTGATCCTGGTCAATCTCATCGTCGATCTGCTCTACGGCGTGCTCAATCCGCGCATCCGGCATGCGGATAGCCCATGACCGCCGAAGCCGACATCGCCGCCCATGCCGCCAGCGCGCCGCCGCATCCGCTGCGCGGAGTTCTGGCGCTACTTCGCCGAGAACCGCGGCGCGCGTCGCCGGGCTGGTCGTGATCGTGCGTCCTGGTGCTGCTGGCGCTTCTCGCCGACGTCGATCGCGCCGCACTCGCCGATCGAGCAGTACCGCGACGATGCCTTCCTGGCGCCGCCGGTCTGGCAGGACAGGCGGCGCAACTGGCACTATCCTGCTCGGCACCGACGCTGTCGGCCGCGACATGCTCTCGCGCCTGATCTACGGCGCGCGGCTGTCGCTGCTGATCGGCGTCGTCGTGGTGACGCTCTCGCTGGTCGCCGGCATCGTGCCTCGGGCTTGTCGCCGGCTTCTCCCGCGGCATCGTCGAGATCGCCGATCATGCGGCTGATGGACATCGCTGCTGGCGCTGCCGTGCTGCTGCTCGCCATCGTCATCGTCGCGATCCTCGGGCCCGGCCTGATCAACGCGATGTTCGCGGTCGCCATCGTCACGCTGCCGGACTACGTGCGGCTGACGCGCGCCGCGGTGCTGACCGAGCTCGCCAAGGACTACGTCACCGCCTCGCGCGTCGCCGGCGCCGGCACGCTGCGGCTGATGTTCGTCACCGTGCTGCCGAACTGCATGGCGCCGCTGATCGTGCAGGCGACGCTCGGCTTCTCCACCGCGATCCTCGATGCGGCGGCGCTGGGCTTCCTCGGCCTCGGCGCGCAGCCGCCGACGCCGGAATGGGGCACGATGCTGGCCGGACGCGCTGCGAGTTCTATGCAGCGCGCCTGGTGGGTGGTGACGTTCCCGGGCCTCGCCATCCTGATCACGGTGCTGGCGTTCAACCTGATGGGCGACGGGCTGCGCGACGCGCTCGATCCGAAGCTGAAGCGCTGATGGCCCTGCTCGAGATCCAGAATCTCTCGGTCGAGTTCCCGACCGCGCGCGGCCGCGCTCAGCGCGGTCGACCGGCGTCGACTCTCGACGTCGAGGAGGGCGAGGTGCTCGGCATCGTCGGCGAATCCGGCTCGGGCAAGAGCGTCACCATGCTGGCGGTGATGGGCCTGATCGCCTAGCCCGGCGAGGTCACGCGCCGAGCGCATGCGCTTCGCCGGCCAGCGATCTGCTGGGCCTGTCGCCGCGCGAGCGCCGGCGCATCATCGGCAAGGACATGGCGATGGTCTTCCAGGAGCCGACCACCAGCCTCAATCCCTGCTTCACCGTCGGCTTCCAGATCGTCGAGACGCTGCGCGTGCATGACGGGCGGCGACCGCGGCGCGCGGCGCCGGCGCGCGCATCGAGCTGCTGGACCAGGTCGGCATTCCCGAGCCGGAGACGCGGCTCGACGCCTTTCCGCATCAGCTCTCCGGCGGCATGAACCAGCGCGTGATGATCGCCATGGCGATCGCCTGCAACCCGCGCCTGCTGATCGCCGACGAGCCGACCACGGCGCTCGACGTCACCATCCAGGCGCAGATCCTCGACCTGCTGCTTGCGCCTGCAGCGCGAGCGCGGCATGGCGCTGGTGCTGATCACCCACGACATGGGCGTGGTCGCGGAGACCGCGCAGCGCGTGCATGGTGATGTATGCGGGCCAGGTGGTGGAGGAGCAGCCGGCGGCGCGCCTGTTCGCGGCGCCGCGCCATCCCTACACCGCGGCGCTGCTCGCGGCGCTGCCGGAGCGCAGCCATCGGCCGCAACCGGCTGCCGACGATCCCCGGCGTGGTGCCGGGGCTGCGACGACCGGCCGAGCGGCTGCCTGTTCAATCCGCGCTGCCGCTACTGCCGACGCCCGCTGCCGTACCGAGGAGCCGGCGCTGGCGCGCGCCGCCGCGGCGTCGGTGCGCTGCCACTATCCCCTCGACGGCGTCGGCGCCGCCGGAGCCGCGCGAATGACCGCCGTCGCCGAGGCGCGGGAGCTGACGCGGCACTACAGCGTCGCGCCGCGGCGTCTTCGCGCAAGCCGGGGCTGCTGAAGGCGGTCGACGGCGTCTCGTTCACGCTCGCTCGCCGGCCGCACGCTGGCGGTGGTCGGCGAATCCGGCTGCGGCAAGTCGACGCTCGCGCGCATGGTGACGCTGATCGAGCCGCCGACCGTCGGGCACGCTCACGCTGATCGGGCGCGACGCCGTGACAGCCCGCATCGGAGCGACGCGCAAGCCGCTGCGCCGCGCGGTGCAGATGGTGTTCCAGAACCCCTACGGCTCGCTCAATCCGCGCAAGAAGGTCGGCGCGATCCTCGAGGAGCCGCTGGTCATCAATACCAGGCTCTGCCAAGGCGCGAGCGGCAGGCAGCGGCGCGGGACGATGATGGCCAAGGTCGGGCTTCGGCCCGAGCACTACCACCGCTATCCGCACATGTTCTCCGGCGGCCAGCGCCAGCGCATCGCCATCGCCCGCGCGCTGATGCTGCAGCCCGCAGCTGGTGGTGGCCGACGAGCCGGTCTCCGCCCTCGACGTCTCGATCCAGGCGCAGGTGCTCAACCTGCTGATGGATCTGCAGGACGAGTTCGAGCTCGCCTATCTCTTCATCTCCCACGACCTCGGCGTGGTGCGCACATCGCCGACGAGGTGCTGGTGATGTATCTCGGCCGCGCCGTCGAGCAGGGCCCGAAGGACGCGATCTTCCGCCGCCCGCGCCATCCCTATACGCGGGCGCTGCTGGCCAGCACGCCCAGCGTCGAGAGAAAGCGCGAGCACATCGTGCTGACGGGCGAGCTGCCCTCGCCGCTCGATCCGCCGCGCGGGCTGCGCCTTCAACACCCGCTGCCCGCACGCGACCGACCGCTGCCGCGCCGAGCGGCCGGAGCTGCGCCCGGTCATCGGACCGGCTGGTCGCCTGCCACTACGCGGAGAGTTTTGCTTAGGGCGCACGCTACTCGCACGGGAAGTTCCCGTGAGCTAGGCCGCGCAATTGGCTTCGTTTCGCAAAATTCGTTTTCGCCGCCGATGCGTGCCCCCTTGCGTGCAGTGCGAATTGAAAAAACCGGCATGATGACGAGTTTCTCCACGATATGTACGTTATTTACGTACACTATTGATGTCATGTGGGATGACGCGCCGGCCGTTTCAAGAGCGCCTCCGTGCCGAGAGGGTCGCGAGCGCTGACCGGCAGCGCGCGTGTCCCCATGCGAAGGATCTTGCTTAGAAATTGGGGAAAACGGCCGAATGCGCCGGCGCGTGGCGACCCCTTTCGGCAGGAAATGTTGAAGCCCGGGAGCGGCGTCCTATGTCCTGCGAGTACCATCCCCTGCAACGCGGAGATCCCTCCATGAAAGTCGGCATCGTCGGATTGGGCGCGGTCGGAGCCGCCTGCGCGATGGCGACGGTGCTACGCGGCGCCGCCCGCGACCTGGTCCTGGTGGACCGGACGCGGGCGCGGGCCAAGGGGGTGGCGACGGACATGAGCTATGGCACGCCGCTCTCTCCGCTGGTGGAGATTGTCGACGGCGACTACGACGACCTCCGCGGCGCCGCCCTCGTCATGATCACCGCGGGGGTCAACGAGAAGACCGGCGGGGCTACCGACCGCGGCGATTCCGCCGGACGGCTTCGCCTCCTCGACGCCAATGCGCGCATCTACGAGGAGATCGTCCCCCGCGTCGTGGCGGCGACGCCGGAGGCAGTGATCCTGGTGGTCACCGACCCGCCCGATCCGCTGGCTGACGTCGCCCGCCGCGTTGCGCGGCACGACCGGGTGCTCAGCACCGGCACCTACCTCGACAGCCTGCGCTTCCGCCTTCATCTGGCGCGGCATCTCGGCGTCAGCCCGACCTCGGTGGAGGCGCAGGTACTGGGTGAGCACGGCACCTCGTCGGTCTTCCTCTGGTCCTCGGCGCGGGTCGGCGGCATTCCCGTGCTGGAGGAGATCCGCCGCCAAGGCGTCTCGGTAGAGAGCTTCCGCCAGGAGGTCGAGCGCGAGGTGCGCTACGCCAACATCACCATCATCGAAGGCATCGGCGCCAGCCAGTACGGCATCGGCATGGTCTGCGCGCGCATCGCGGAGATGATGCAGCGGGACGAGAACACCGTGATCCCCATCGGCTCCTATCAGCGGGATTTCGGCGTGACCCTGTCGCTGCCGAGCGTGCTGGGCCGCGGCGGCATGCTCCGCACTCTGCAGCCAGAGCTCTCATTCGAGGAGCGCGCCAGCCTGGAGCGCAGCGCGGAGGCTCTAAAGCACGCGCTCGCGCGGCTCGCGCCGCGCTGAGCTCCTTGAATTCCCGGCCGCGCCAGGGATGACTGACACGGCCGGGCGATGACTGTCTAACGCGGTCGGGCAGCTCCGCTAGCTGGCGATGGCCTCGAGGCGCTGGCGCGTGGTGGCCGGCCCGAAGCCGCCGATCACGATGAACACGATCACCATCGCCACGGCGATGAAGCCGAACACGCCCAGCGTGCCGTAGTGCGCCAGGAAGAACGCGATGATGAAGCCGGAGAAAATCGTGCTGAACCGGCTCCAGGAATAGACGAAGCCCACCGCCTGGGCGCGGATGCGGGTCGGGTAGAGCTCCGTCTGATAGGCGTGGAAGGAGAAGGACAGCCAGTTGTTCGACAGCGTAATCAGGATACCGAAGACGATCACGCCCAGCGCGGTACTCTGCTGCGAGAACAGCAGGCCGAAGACCGCGATGCCGATCGCTGCCCAAGCGATCTGCCATTTGCGCTCGAACTTATCGGCGAACCACATCCCCACCAGGGGGCCGATCGGATTGGCGATCGCGATGATGAAGGTGTATTCGAGAGACTTGGTGGTCTCGATCCCCTGGGAGATCAAGAAGGTGGGGACCCAGCTCGCGAAGCCGTAATAGCCGATGGTCTGAAATAGATTATAGACCATCAGCATGATGGTCCGACCGCGGTAAGCGGGAGCCCACATCTCGCTCCAGGCGCCCGCCTTCGTGTCGGCCTCTCCCGCCACCAGCTGCGGCGCCGGCAGCGGTCGGCCGGTCTCGGCCTGCACCTGCCGCTCCATCTCGCTGAGAATGCGATCCGCCTCGACCGTGTAGCCGTGCTGCGCAAGCCAGCGCGGCGATTCCGGCAGCCTCAGCCGGATCCACCAGATGACGACCGCGCCCACCGAGCCGATGATCACGACCCAGCGCCAGCCATCGAGGCCCAGAATGGTCGTCGGCACCAGCAGCCAGGCGAGCAGCGCGACGACCGGAACGACGGTGAACATGACGAACTGATTGTACGCGAAGGAGGTGCCGCGCTGCTCCTTGGGCACCAGCTCCGAGATATAGGTGTCGATGTTCACGAGCTCGACGCCGATGCCGATGCTCGCGATCATGCGCCAGAGGTCGATCATGGTCGACGTCGTCTGGAACGCCATGATCAGCGAGCCGATCGAATACCACAACAGCGAGAAGGTGAAGATCGAGCGCCGGCCGAACCGGTCGGAAAGCCAGGAGAAGCAGATCGTGCCGATGAACAGCCCGGTGAACAGTGCAGCGACGAAGCTCGCGAAGCCCTGAAAGTCGAACAGCCCGAGCGTCGTCGGCTTGAATATGCCGCTCTTGAACAAGCCGATCGCCACATAGGCGGTGAAGAAGAGGTCGTAGAACTCGAACCAGCCGCCGAACGAGATCAAGGTGACGTATTTGCGGATGTGGCTGGACGGCGGCAGACGATCGAGGCGCGCCGCGATTGTGGGCGCAGACGAGACGGCCATAGTTTCCTCCCCCTATTGGATTGGCTATCGAAGGATTTGGGGAGGCGATGCTGGCACAGCCGGGGGCAGTGGGTAAAGCGCGCTGCTTGCGCGATCCCGCCCCGGCTCTCGACGGTGGATGCCGTCGATATATAGAGTAGCGATCTGATTGTGATCGCGAGGCGCAGCGATGCCCGTAACCGTCCTGCCCACCACTGTGGTCGGTAGCTATCCGCAGCCCGATTGGCTCATCGACCGCGAGGCGCTCCGCGGCCAGGCGCCGCCCCGCGTCCGCCTGGAGACCCTGTGGCGAGTAGCGAAGCCGTTCCTCGAGGAGGCGCAGGACGATGCGACTCGACTCGCGATCCGCGATATGGAGCGGGCCGGTATCGACATCGTGAGCGACGGCGAGATGCGGCGGGAGAGCTACTCCAACCGCTTCGCCACGGCGCTCGAGGGCGTCGACATCGACAATCCCGCCCAGGCCCGCACCCGTACCGGCCGATTGCAGCTTGTGCCGCGTGTGGTGGGGCCGATCCGCCGGCGCCACGCGGTGGAGCGGCGCGACGTCGAGCTGCTGCGCCGCAGCACCGACCGGCGCATCAAGATCACCCTCCCTGGCCCCTTCACCCTCACCCAGCAGGCGGTGGACGAGCATTACAAGGACGAGGAAGCCCTCGCCATGGCCTATGCGGAAGCGGTCAACGCCGAGGCCCGTGACCTGAAGGCGGCGGGCGCCGACGTGATTCAGCTCGACGAGCCTTATATGCAGGCGCAGCCGGAGAAGGCGCGCCGCTATGCCGTGAAGGCGATCAACCGCGCCCTGGAGGGCATCCCCGGTCCCACCGTGATCCATCTCTGCTTCGGTTACGCCTATATCGTGAACGGCAAGCCAGCGGGATATTCCTTCCTGGCGGAGCTGGCGGACACGAAGGCCGAGCAGATCTCCATCGAAGCAGCGCAGCCCAAACTCGATCTCGGCATTCTCAGGGATCTGGCGCCGAAGACCGTGATGGTGGGCGTGCTCGACCTCAACGATCCCTCGGTGGAGAGCGCCGAGACTGTGGCGGAGCGCATCCGCGCCGCGCTCGCCTACGCACCACCGGAGCGGATCGTGCCGGCGCCGGATTGCGGCATGAAATACCTGCCGCGCGCCACCGCTTTCGGCAAGCTGAAGGCCCTGGCGGACGGCGCGGCGCTGGTGCGGCGCTCGCTATCCTGAGAGTCCCGGCGAAATCGCGAAAGCGAGCACGACGCCGCCCCAGACGATGAGCGCCGCGCCCACGACGCGGCCGGCGATCTCGCCGCTAGGCGCCAGCTTCTCCACCAGCACCAGGAGGGTGATCCCCGCAATCCAGGCGAGGTTCATGACGCCGCCGGCGAACAGCAGCGCCATCAGCACCGCACAACAGCCGAGGCAATAGAGTCCATGGCGGATCCCCGCGCCGAAGGCACCGAACGGACCTGGCCGCCAATAATGGGTGATCACGTCGAGGGGCGAGCGGCAGTGGGTGAGGCAGGCGCGCTTCAGCGGCGTCCATTGATAGATGCCGGCCGCTACGAGCACCATCGCCGCCAGCGATGCGCTCGCAAGCCTCATTTCGCCGGTCAATAGCGCCATCTGATCGAGCGCCCATTGCAGCGCCGCCGCGGCGATGCTGAAGCCGGCCCACACCGCGAGATAGCCTGAGGCGAAGATGCCGGCCTGCATGGGCGCCTGGCCGCGTGCCTCCTGCTGGCGCGCGAGCGTGCTCACCAGCAGGATGGTGGGCGCCGCGCCCGGCAGCATCATCGCCGCCATCATGAGCGCCCACATCGCCACCATCACGAGCGCATAGCCGGCGGTCCACGGCATGGCCATGGGTTCCATCATGGTCATGCCCGCCATGCCGTTGTCCGGAATCGGCATGACGAGGAGATAGGTCCAGGCGAGAGCGATCGCAACACCGAGCGCGCCGATGGTGACGACGCGGTCGCGCCTTAGCAGCGCGTCGAGCGCAGGTGCCGCAGCCATCTTCTCGCTTTCGCGCGGACGCTAAGCGGCGACGCCCGAGGATGTCTGCTCGACATTGGCGAGCGAGCTGTGGCCCTGCGATACCACGAACTTGATCGCGCCGGTGCTCTCGATGCGCGCCGCCGCCACCTCGGCGCCACGGTGCTCGAATCCCTCGGGCATCACGACCTGGATGCGATGCTCGGCGCCGGTGACAGGATTATGGATCGGCTCCACCTCGGTCACGAGGACTCCCTTCGCCGCCACGCGCGCGCGGCGCTTCTGCAGATCGAAAGTGAATTCGATCGGCGCGAAGATGGGATCGTACATCTTGGTAACAATCAGCGAGAAGATGTTGAAGAGCGTACCCGGCTCGGAGTTCTGGCCGGAGAGGATGCCGAACAGCGCCTCGCGCTGCTCCGCGCTGGCGCGCTCATCAATGATGGCCTGGAGCTTGCCGTTGCCCTCGTGCAACGGTCCGGGGAAGTCGACTGTGGCAATGAAGCTGAGGCCGTCGAGCTTTACCTTGCCGAAATAGCCCTGCTCGATGTGCATGGCGACGAGGCCATGGCAGGTCTCATGGGTCGGGCGGGCATTGAAGTCGCAGGGACAGCCAAAGGCGCAGTTGCAATTCTTGATCCACTGGCCCTTAAGGCGCCAATCCGTGATGGCCATGACATACCCCCTTCTGTTTGCGAGTGCCGGAACTCTCCTTCCATGGTGCGTGGACCGTGAAGGCACGCCGCGCATCTCGCGCGGAGGAGCGCACCTTCAGATAGGAGCATACGCCGCGACGCCCTCGCGTCAAAGGCGAGAGCGATGCGCGTCCCGGCGATAGGCGTGTCAGCCTACACCGAAAAATATTTGGCCTGGGGGTGTGTTACTACGATCGCCGACGTGGATTGTTCCGGATCGAGCTGGTCCTCCTCGGTGAGGGTGAGGCCGATCGCGTCGGCGCCCAGCAGCTTCAAGAGCGGCCGCTGATCGCCCAGGTTGGGACAAGCGGGGTAGCCGAAGGAATAGCGGCTGCCGCGATAGCCCTGGTTCAGCATCGCCTCGAGATCACGCGCCTCCTCGGCGGCGAAGCCCAGCTCGGCGCGGATACGCTTGTGCACGTATTCCGCCATCGCCTCCGCCATCTCCACGGACATGCCGTGGAGGTAGAGGTAATCCTGGTAGCGATCCTGGCGGAACCACTCCTGGGCCACCTCGGTGGCGCGCTGGCCGACGGTGACCGCCTGCAGGCCGATGACGTCGCGGGACGCCGGCCCTTCGCTCTCGTCGCGAAAGAAATCCGCGATGCAGAGACCGCCGTCCTTGTTCTGGCGCGGAAAGGCGAAGCGCGCGATCTCGCGCTCGCCGTCGGCCTCGTAGAGAATCACGTCGTTGCCGCTGGCCGCGCACTTCCAATAGCCGTAGACCGCCTGGGGCACGAAGATGTCCTGTTGCGTCACCGTCTCGAGAAGGCGCTGCAGGATCGGCCGCAGCTCGCGATGCGCCCACTCCTTGAACTCGTCGAGGGTGCGCCCCTGCTTCCGATAGCCCCAGTGGAATTGATAGAGCATGCGCTCGTTGAGGAACGGCACCAGCGCTTTCACCGGCACGCGGGCGATGGTGCGCGGTCCCCAGAACGGTGGCGTCGGCACGGCCACGTCCCGGGTGAGCTCGGCGCGGCGGAGGCGGATCTCCTCCACATCCATTGGCCGCAGCACTCGCTCGTCGGCGGCGCGTCCGAGTTTGCGCTTTTCGTTGACGGCGCGCCCCTGGCTCTTTGTCGCCAGCTCGGTGACGTAGCTGTCGAAACTGACCGGTCACCACCTTGTCCATGAGACCAAGCCCGTCGAAGGCGTCGCCCGCATAGGCGACGCGGCCGCCGGCATAGGCCTTGACGCAATCTTCCTCGACATAGCGCCGCGTCAGCGCGGCGCCGCCCAGCAGCACCGGCTTGGCGAAGCCGCGGCGCGACATCTCCTCCAGATTCTCCCGCATCACCACGGTCGATTTCACCAGGAGACCGGACATGCCGACGGCGTCCGCCTTGTGCTGCTCCGCCGCGTCGAGGATGGTGGCGATCGGCTGCTTGATGCCGAGGTTGATGACGCGATAGCCGTTGTTGGTGAGGATGATGTCGACGAGGTTCTTGCCGATGTCGTGCACGTCGCCCTTGACGGTGGCGAGCACCACCGTGCCCTTCTGCTGGCCCTCGACGCGCTCCATGTGCGGCTCGAGACACGCGACCGCCGCCTTCATGGTCTCCGCCGACTGCAGCACGAAGGGCAGCTGCATCTTGCCGGAGCCGAAGAGCTCGCCCACCACCTTCATGCCGTCCAGCAGGAAGACGTTGATGATATCGAGGGGTTTGTGGGTCTCCATGGCGAGCTTGAGATCGTCCTCGATGCCCGAGGCGGTCGCCGTCGATGATGCGCTGCTTCAGGCGCTCCTCGACCGCGGCGGGACGCTCCTTCTTCGCGGCTTTGGCGCTCTTGCGATCGCCGAAGAGGGCGATATAGGCGTGGAGCGGATCGTAGCCGGGCTTGCGCCGGTCGTAGATCAGGTCCTCGGCGACGCGCGCCTCGGCCTCGGGGATCTGGTGGAACGGCAGGATGCGCGAGACATGGACGATCGCCGCGGTGAGGCCGCGCTTCAGCGCGTGGTCGAGGAACACCGAGTTCAGCACGTGGCGCGCCGGCGCGTTGAGGCCGAAGGAAATATTGGAGAGGCCCAGTGCGATCTGGCACTCCGGCAGCTCCGCCGCGATGCGCTCGATGGCGTCGAGGGTATGGAGGCCGAGCTTGCGGTCGTCCTCGTTGCCGGTGCAGATGGTGAAGGTCAGGGGATCGATGATGAGATCGGACTCCGGCAGACCGTAGCGCCCGCAGGCGAAGTCGCGCAAGCCGCTTGGCGACCTCGAGCTTGCGCTCGACCTCCTTCGCCATGCCCTGCTCGTCGATGGTGAGCGCGATCGACGGCGGCGCCGAAGCGGCGCGCCAGCTCCATGCGCTTCTCCGCCGGCGCCTCGCCGTCCTCGAAGTTGATCGAGTTCAGCACCGCCTTGCCGCCGTAGAGCTTGAGCGCCGCCTCCAGCACCGGCAGCTCGGTCGAATCCATCACCAGCGGCGCGGTGACGGCGCCGCGCATGCGCGTCACCGCCTCGGTCATGTCGGCGATCTCGTTGCGGCCGACGAAGGCGGTGCAGAGGTCGAGGGCGTTGGAGCCCTCCTTCACCTGCTCGCGCGCCATCTCGACGCAGCCGTCCCAGTCGCCCTTCTCCTGACGCTCGCGGAAGAGCTTGGAGCCGTTGGCGTTGCAGCGCTCGCCGATCGAGAGATAGGCGTTCTCCTGGCGGAGCGGCACCGGCTGATAGAGCGAGGCCAGCGACGGCACCCAGAAACGCTTGCGCTCCACTGGCACCGGCCGCGACCCCGCGCTCCCCAAGCGCTTCAGCATCTGATCGAGGGCAGCGATATGGGCGGGATTGGTGCCGCAGCAGCCGCCGATCAGGTTGACGCCGTCCTCCTGAATGAAGCGCTCCTGCCACTGGGCCAGTTCCTGGGGCCCGAGGGGATAGTGCGCCTTGCCGTCCACCAGCTCGGGGAGGCCGGCGTTGGGCTGCACCGAGACCAGGCCGGGCCAGCTCTCGCCCAGCCACTTCACGTGCTCCGCCATCTCCTGCGGACCGGTTGCGCAGTTGATGCCGACGAGCGGCACCGAAAGCGCGTCCACGACAGTGGCGGCAGTGCCGATGTCGGCGCCCACCAGCAGGGTGCCTGTCGTCTCCACCGTCACCTGTACCAGAAGCGGCACCTCGCTCTTGGCCTCGGCACGGGCGCGCTTGGCGCCGTTGACGGCCGCCTTCATCTGCAACGTGTCCTGGCAGGTCTCGATCAGGATCGCGTCGACGCCGCCGGCGATGAGGCCAGCGCATTGGACAGTGAGCGCGTCCTCGAGCGTCTGATAGTCGATATGGCCGAGGGACGGCAGCCGCGTTCCCGGCCCCACCGAGCCGATGATGAAGCGGGTGCGGCCGTCGCCGGCAAATTCCGCCCGCGCCTCTTGCGCCAGATCGACGGCGCGCTTGTTGAGATCGAAGGCGCGGTCCTGCAGGCCGAACTCGCCCAGCGTGATCGGCGAGCCGCCGAAGGTATTGGTCTGGATCGCGTCGGAGCCGGCGCGGAAATAGTTGCAATGGATCTCGCGGATGAGATCGGGCCGGCTCTCGTTCAGGATCTCACTGCAGTTCTCCTGGCCCCAGAAATCGCGCTCGACGTCGAGCGGACGCGCCTGGATCTCGGTGCCCATCGCACCGTCGCACAGCAGAATCCGATCCCTGAGATAGTCCAGAAAATGCGTCATGCTACCTGCCCGCTTACCTACTCAGCGCCCTGCGCCAGCGCCGCCGGAACCGGCGCCCGCACCCCCAGCATGTGGCAGATCGCCACCGCGAGGTCGGCACGATTGAGGGTGTAGAAATGAAACTCGCCGACCCCTTCCGCCTGCAAGCGCCGGCACTGCTCGATGGCGATCGAGGCCGCCACCAGGCGGCGCGTCTCGGGATCGCCGTCGAGGCCCTCGAAGAGCGCCGCCATCCAGCCCGGCACCGAGGCACCGCAGGCGCCGGCGAATTTCTTCACCTGCGCCACGTTGGTTACCGGCAGGATTCCCGGCACGATCGGCACCTTCGACGCCGGCGGCGCGGGCGCGCTCGACGAAGCGCAGATAGACCTCGATGTCGAAAAAGAACTGGGTGATGGCGCGGCTGGCGCCGGCATCGATCTTGCGCTTCAAGTTGTCGAGGTCGGCAGCGGCGCTCGCCGCCTCCGGATGCATCTCGGGATATGCCGCGACGGTGATCTCGAAATCCGCGACGCGCGTCAGGCCCGCCACGAGATCGGCGGCGTAGGGATAGCCCTGGGGATGCGGCTCATAGCCTCCGGCGCCCGCCGGCGCGTCGCCGCGCAGCGCCACCACGTGGCGGATGCCGGCCTCCCAGTAGCGCCGAGCCACCTCATCGATCTCCGCGCGGGTGGCGCCGACGCAGGTGAGATGCGCCGCGGGCTCGAGGGCGGTCTCCCGGCGGATGCGCACGACGGTGGCATGGGTGCGCTCGCGCGTCGTGCCGCCGGCGCCGTAGGTCACCGAGACGAAGCGCGGGCCGAGGGGCTCCAGGCGCTTCACCGCCAGCCAGAGCTTTGCCTCCATCTCCGCGCTCTTGGGCGGAAAGAACTCGAAGGAAACCAGGGGACGCGCGCCCTGGTGCCATAGAGGCTCGGCGGCGAGCAGCGCCTTGATCATGACGGCACCGCCGCGACGTTCTCGCGCTCGGTCGCCTCGGCCGTCGGGCGGAGCGCCGATGCGGAGAGACGACGGCGCGCCGACCACAAGGTCACCGTCAACGGCTGGCCCGGCAGATGGGCGATGGCGCCGGGATCGAAGCCGGCCTCGGCACAGGACTGCGCGATCTCATCATCGGCAAAGCCAAGGCGGCGATGCGCGTGCTCGGCGCGCAGCGCCTCCACCTCATGGGGCGCGAAGTCGACGATGACAAGGCTGCCGCCGGGGCGCAGCACGCGGCTCGCCTCGCGGAGCGCGCGAAGCGGATCCTCGGCGTAGTGCAGCACCTGGTGAAAGACCGCGGCATCGAAGGACTCCGCCGGCAGCGGCAGCTGATACATGTCGCCCTGTCTGAGCGAGCAGTTGCGCAATCCCGCGCGCTCGAGATTGGCGCGCGCCACCGCCAGCATCTCGCGGGCGAGATCGACACCCACCGCATGCTCGACCCGGGGTCCGAACAGCTCCAGCATCCGGCCGGTGCCGGTACCGACATCGAGGAAATCGCCGATGCCTTGCGTCGGCAGCAAGGCCAGCAGCGCCGCCTCCACCTCCTGCTCGTCGACATAGAGCGAGCGCATGCGGTCCCAGCGGGCGGCATTGGCGCGGAAATAGGCATTGGCGGCGGCGGCGCGCTCCCGCTTCAAGGCGGCGAGGCGCTCGCGATCGAGAGCGGCGATGGGATCCTCCGGCGGCAGCAGCGCCAGCACACGGCGAGCGAGCTCCGCGCCAACGCCCCGACGCGCCAGCCGATAGAAGACGAAGGCGCCGTCGCGGAAGCGGTCGAGAAGACCGCCATCGCAAAGGAGCTTCAGATGCCGCGACACCCGCGGCTGGCTCTGGCCCATGAGGCCCACGAGCTCGCCCACCGTGAGCTCACCCTGCCCGCAGAGCGCCAGTAACCGCAGCCGCGTCGGCTCCGCCGCGGCGCGCAAGCCGCTCATCAGGAGATCCATGCCGATACCACCGGGCTGAACCATAGGAGAACGAAATAAACATATCTTTATGTGGTAAAGCAAGATCAATTCGACAAACGCGTCCGGCGCCCTTCCCCAATCTCACGAACTATTTAAGCCATTGCAAATGCAGCATTCTTCGACCTTTTGGCGATCCGGTCGGACGCTGGTATTCGAGACGAATTTATGATACGCGAAGAACCCGACGGTCGCCGGGCACAGAAGCTGTGTCGGGCGCATCCCCATCCCCCCAGACGATCGGCCGCCGCCGCCGACCCTGGAGACCGAGGTCGCTGCCGCCATGCTGTCTCGCCGTGCCGCCCTGTTGCTGGTGCCGATGCTCGCCGCGGCCCTGCTGCTCTCGCCCTCGATCCGACCCGTTCTCGCCGGCGCGGCGCAGAGCCCCGAGGGCTTCATCAATGGGCTCGCCTCCGAGGCGATCCAGACCCTCAGCGGCCACGCGCCCGCCGCCGAGCGCGAGCAGCGCTTCAAGACGATGCTGTCGGCGGATTTCGACATGCCCCGCATCTCCCGCTTCGTTCTCGGCCGCTATTGGCTGTCGGCAAGCGACCAGGAGAAGCAGGAATTCCAGCGGCTCTTCGAGGAGTACGTCGTGCGCGCCTACGCCACGCGCTTCAGCGAGTATTCCGGCCAGACGGTGAAGGTCACGGGCTCGCGGGCGGAGGGGCAGAATGACGCCGTGGTGTCGAGCCAGATCCTGCAGCCGCAGGGCGGGCCGCCGGTGAAGGTGGACTGGACCGTGCGCAACAGCGGCGGCGATTACCGCATCACCGACGTGTCGGTGGAAGGCGTAAGCATGGTGCTGACCCAGAAGCAGGAATTCGCCGCCGTCATCGAGCGCACCGGCAGCGGTATCGCCGGCCTCAACAAGGCGATCCAGGACAAGCTTCAGGGCACCAATACGGCGCAGCAGTAGAGGCTGCGGCTAGAGAATCGATCGCCCCTCTCCGCCGCAAATCGTGGCGGAGAGGGGTTGCAGATCAAGCGCGCGTCAGCGGCTTGTAGTGGATGCGGTGGGGCTGCTCGGCGGCGGCGCCGAGACGGCGCTTCCTGTCCGCCTCGTAGTCTCCGTAATTGCCCTCGAACCAGATGACTTGGCTCTCGCCCTCGAAGGCCAGCATGTGCGTGGCGATGCGGTCGAGGAACCAGCGGTCGTGGCTGATGACCGCGACGCAGCCGGGAAAATCCAGGATCGCCTCCTCGAGCGCGCGCAAGGTGTCGACGTCGAGATCGTTGGTGGGCTCGTCGAGCAGGATCACGTTGGCGCCCGACTTCAGCATCTTCGCCAGATGCACGCGGTTGCGCTCGCCGCCGGAGAGCTGCCCCACCTTCTTCTGCTGATCGGGTCCGCGGAAGTTGAACTGCGCGCAGTAGGCGCGGCTCGGCATCTTGCGCCGGCCAAGATCGATCTCGTCGAGGCCGCCGGAGATCTCCTCCCAGACCGTCTTGTCGGCCGCCAGCGTGTCGCGGGACTGGTCGACGTAGCCGAGCTTCACGGTCTCGCCGAGACGCAGCGTGCCGCGATCGGGCTTCTCCTGGCCGGTGATCATGCGGAAGAGCGTGGTCTTGCCGGCGCCGTTGGGGCCGATGATGCCGACGATGCCGCCGGGCGGCAGGCGGAAGCTCAGATCCTCGATCAGGAGCTGGTCGCCATAGGCCTTGCCGAGATGCTCGGCCTCGATCACGAGATCGCCCAGGCGCGGGCCCGGCGGGATGACGATCTGCGCGGTGTCCGGCGCCTTCTCGCGGCTCTGCGCCACCAGGCTGTCATAGGCCTGGATGCGCGCCTTGCTCTTGGCCTGGCGGGCGCGCGGGCTCTGCCGGATCCATTCCAGTTCGCGCTCGAGGGTGCGCTGGCGCGCTGCCTCTGCCTTGCCTTCCTGCTCGAGCCGCTTCTGCTTCTGCTCGAGCCAGCCGGAGTAGTTGCCTTCGTAGGGAATGCCGCGGCCGCGATCGAGCTCGAGGATCCAGCCGGCGACATCGTCGAGGAAATAGCGATCGTGGGTGACGGTCACGACGGTGCCGGGATAGTCCGCCAGGAAGCGCTGCAGCCACGCCACGGATTCCGCGTCGAGATGGTTGGTGGGCTCGTCCAGCAGCAGCAGGTCGGGCCGCTGCAGCAGCAGACGGCAGAGCGCGACGCGGCGGCGCTCGCCGCCCGAGAGCTTGCTCACATCGGCGTCGCCCGGCGGGCAGCGCAGCGCGTCCATGGCGATCTCGATGGTGCGCTCGAGCTCCCAGCCGTTGACGGCGTCGATCTTCTCCTGCAGCTCGCCCTGCTCCGCCAAGAGCGCGTTCATCTCGTCGTCGGAGAGCGGCTCGCCGAGCTTGGCGCTCACCGCCTCGAAGCGGTCGACCAGCGCCTTCACCTCGCCCAAGCCCTCGGTGACGTTGCCGGCGACGGTCTTCTTCGGATCGAGCGCCGGCTCCTGGGCGAGGTAGCCCACCTTGGCGCCCTCGGCGGCCCAGGCCTCGCCGTTGAAGTCCTTCTCCACCCCCGCCATGATTTTGAGCAGCGTCGACTTGCCGGCGCCGTTTGCGCCGAGCACGCCGATCTTGGCGCCCGGCAGGAACGACAGATAGATGTCGTTCAGCACCTGCCGCCCGCCGGGGTAGGTCTTGGAAAGGCCCTTCATCACATAGATGTACTGGTAGGACGCCATACTGCTGAATTCCCTGTGTTACCTGAACGCCCTCAACCTCTGCGTGGAGATCACGCCCAGCCCTGTCGATCGCCGCGCGCCGGCGCGGCGACATCGGACATGGCGGCGACAAATCCGTCAATATGCGCCGAGATATGACACCGTAGTAATACGGGCGAGGGGATTTTCCCCCGAAATCGCCGCCTATATAAAGGCAAAGCGCAGTGCGCACTACCACCTGGAGTTAACCGTGACCAGAATCTTGACGGCTCTGTTGCTGGCTGTCGCCGTCCTCTTTCCCGCGATGGCGGAGGCCAGGGTTGTTGTCGGCGTCGGCGTCGGGGTGGCGCCTTACTATTACCCCTATCCACCGGCCTACTACTATGCACCGGCCTACTATCCGCCGCCGCCGGTCTATTACGCGCCGCCGCCTGTCTACGTACCGCCCGTAACCTACACCGCGCCCGCAGCGGCGGCGCAGACCCGGTACTACTGCGACGATCCGAAGGGCTATTACCCAAGCGTGCCCAATTGCAACCGAGCCTGGCGCGAGGTCGGCCCGGCACCGGCAAGGACACCTTGAGCTGAACGTTCGTTGAGCGGGCGCCACGCCTCGGCGACCGCCCTTACTTCCGTCTCGCTATCTTTTTCAGGAGAGCATCGGCATGCGCCGCTTTCGCGCCTTCGTTCCTCTGCTGCTGGCGCTGGCGATTTTCGCCACGCCTTCCCTGTCGCACGCCCAGGTCGCGGTCGGCATCTCCGTCCGGATCGCGCCGCCGGTGCTGCCGATCTACGCGCAGCCGCCGCTTCCGGGGCCCGGGCTACATCTGGACGCCGGGCTATTGGGCCTATGGACCCGCCGGCTACTACTGGGTGCCCGGCACCTGGGTGCTGCCGCCCGCGGTCGGCCTGCTGTGGACGCCCGGCTACTGGGCGTGGCGCGACGGCGTCTATCTCTGGAACGCCGGCTACTGGGGTCCGCACGTCGGATTCTACGGCGGCGTCAATTACGGTTTCGGCTATGTCGGCGCCGGATACGTCGGCGGATTCTGGGCGCACGGCGTCTTCAGCTATAACCGGGCAGCCAACAACTTCGGCGGCGTCCATATCACCAACGTCTACAACAAGACCATCATCAACAATACGCGGGTGACGCACGTCAGCTTCAATGGCGGCCCCGGCGGACTAGGCGCACGGCCGACAGCGGCGGAAGAGGCGGCGGCTCACGATGCGCATCAGCCGCCGAGCGCGGTACAGGCGCAGCACGAGCACGCGGCCAGCACGAACCACGCGCTGCTGTCGTCCGTGAATCACGGCCGCCCAAACGTCGCCGCGACCAGCCGCGCCGGAGAATTTCATGGCCAGGGCGTCGTCGCCGCCCGACCGCCCGGCCCCGCGCACACCGTATCTCACCAGCCGGGCCCCAACCCCGGTCATCCCCCGGGCCCCGGCCGCCAGGAAGCGCACCCAGCCGGGCACCCGCAGGGCCACGAGGAATCGCACGGACCGGCGCATGGTAACCAGCCCGGCGGCGACGAGCATCATGGTTAGAGCCCGTTCCAACTAACTGGAGCCTGTTCCGGCTAACTTAATTCGGAACAGGCTCTAGATTTTCTGTTTGGTCGCGTCTTTCGCGCCGAACCGGCCTCCACTTCGGCGGAAGATGCTCCGGCTCCGCTGCGGCGCGCGATCGTCTTTATTGAACGCGCGCGACACCTCAATCAGGCATTCCAAACCACGCCCGAGCCCATAGAATGCGGGGCGCGCGCTGATCGCCGCAGCTGCGGGATGTTCCGCTCGACGATGCGCGCAGGAGGGGGCAGAGGTCGGATGTCAGGCGATACGGGGCCGCAGCGGCAGAGCGATGCCCTGCGCGGCATTCTGCTGATGTGCCTCGGCGTCCTGCTGTTCCCGTTCCTCAACGCTTCGGCGAAGGAACTCACCGCCCACTACCCGATGCCGATGATCGTGTGGGCGCGCTTTGCCGGGCATTTCCTGGTAGTGCTCATCGCCTTTCTGCCGACCAGCGGATGGCAAATCTTCCACACCCGCCGGCCGCTGCTGCAGATCGGGCGCTCGCTCGCGCTCATGAGCTCGACGGCTCTCTTCGTGACCGCCATCGGCAGCGTTCCCCTGGCCACCGCCTCCGCCATCGGTTTCACGGCGCCCTTGATGGTGACCGCGCTCTCGGTGCCGCTGCTTGGCGAGAGCGTCGGTCCGCGGCGCTGGAGCGCCGTTGCCGTGGGATTCATCGGCGCCCTCGTGATCATCCGGCCGGGCGGCGGCCTCACCGATCCCGCCGTCCTCCCGCTGCTTGGCAGCTCCGCCTGCTATGCCATCTACCAGATCGCGACGCGGCGCGGCGGGCTCGCCGACAGCGCGGAGACCGCCATCGTCTATGCCGCACTGGTCGGCACCGTCGTCACCAGCTTCATCGTTCCCTTCTTCTTCGAGGTGCCCCGCAGCCTTTTCGACGGACTGCTGTTCCTGGCACTCGGTTCTTCGGCGGCTTCGGACACTACCTCGTGGTCCGCGCATTCCGCCTTGGGCCCGCCGCCGTCATCTCGCCGCTGGGATATGCCGAGCTGGTGGGATCGGTGATCCTCGGCTATTTCATCTTCGGCAATTTCCCCGATCTCTGGACCTGGGTCGGCAGTGCCATCATCATCACGTCGGGCGTCTATATCGCGCTTCGCGAGCGGCGCCTCAGAGGCGGGTAGCGCCGGAGGGCGGGGCTTTCGCCGGAGACGGCGGCAGCATACTGTCGGCAGCAAACCGATGCAGGCGCGATGAGCGATTTCGCCGAGGCTTTTCACACCGCGGGAAGGTTGATCGTCGAGGGTGATCCCGCTCTCGTGGCGATCGTCCTGCTGTCGATCCGCGTCAGCCTGACCGCGGTGCTGCTGGCGGCCGTGATCGGCCTGCCCCTCGGGGCCGCATTGGCGCTGGCGCGGTTCCCGGGCCGCGGCGGACTGGTGATCCTCACCAACGCCTGCATGGGCTTCCCGCCGGTGGTAGCCGGCCTCGCCTTCTATCTCCTGCTGTCGCGGGCGGGGCCGCTGGGATCCTGGGGTCTGCTGTTCACGCCCGGCGCCATGATCGTCGTGCAATGCACGTTGGTGACGCCGATCATCGCGGCACTCGCCCGCCAGACCATCGAGGATCTCTGGGCGGACTACCAGGAGCAGCTCAAATCCCTCGGCGCCGGCAGGATCCGCGCCGCCTTCACCCTGCTCTGGGACGCCCGCCTCTCACTCGGCACCGCGGTGCTGGCGGGCTTCGGTCGCGCCAGCGCCGAGGTCGGCGCCATCATCATCGTCGGCGGCAATATCTCCGGCTACACCCGCACCATGACGACGGCGATCGCGCTCGAGACCAGCAAGGGCGACCTGTCGCTCGCCCTCGGCCTCGGCATGATCCTGCTGACCCTGACCTTGATCGTGAACAGCGTCGCGCAGCTCGCCAACGAGACGCTGCGCCGTCGCGCGGGATGAGCACCATGCATGGGCCCCCGTCCATCCTGCCGCTGCGCCTGGAAAATCTCGGCTTCGCCGCCGGCGGCGCACGGCTCATCGACGGCATCAGCACGGTGCTCGAGGCGGGCCCGCGCACCGTGATCCTCGGCCCCAACGGCGCCGGGAAAAGCCTGTTGTTGCGCCTCTGCCACGGGCTGCTGGCGCCGAGCGACGGTCGCGTCGTCTGGAGCGGGCCGAGCCTCGGCGAGGCGTGGCTGCGGCGCCGCCAGGCCATGGTCTTCCAGCATCCGATGCTGCTGCGCCGCTCCGTCCGCGCCAACGTCACCTATGCGCTCTCCCTTGCCGGCATTCCGCGCCGCGCCCGCGCCGAGCAGGCGGAGCAGGCCCTGGCTCGCCTCGGCCTCACGGCGCTCGGCGATCGGCCGGCGCGCGTCCTTTCCGGCGGCGAGCGTCAGCGCCTGGCGCTGGCGCGGGCCTGGGCGCTCCGGCCCGAGGTGCTGTTCCTGGACGAGCCCACGGCGAGCCTCGATCCGGCGGCGACGCGAGCGGTCGAGGCGGCGCTGGCCGCGTTCCAGGACACCAAGATCATCATGACCACCCACGATCTGGGCCAGGCCCGCCGCCTCGCCGACGAGATCGTGTTTCTCCACCGCGGCCGCCTGCTGGAGCAGCGTCCGGCGGCGGACTTCTTCGCGCGTCCCCAAAGCCCGGAAGCCCGCGCCTATGTGGCGGGCGACCTGCTGTGGTAAGCGTCGCCTGCAATCCCGTGAGGTCTTCGAACATGCGATCCATTCTGTCGATCCTTGCCCTCCTCCTTGCCGCCATCACGCTGACCCCGGCGGGTGCCTCGGCGGAGGACAAATTCATCACCGTCGCCTCCACCACCTCCACCGAGAATTCCGGCCTCTTCACCTTCCTGCTGCCGGCCTTCACCAAGGCGACGGGCATCGAGGTGCATGTGGTGGCGGTGGGGACCGGCCAAGCGCTCAAGATCGGCGAGCGCGGCGACGCGGACGTGCTCCTGGTGCACGACCGGCCGGCGGAGCTGAAGTTCGTCGCCGCCGGCTTCGGCGTCGGCCGCCGCGAGGTCATGTACAACGACTTCATCGTCGTGGGCCCGAAATCCGATCCCGCGCATATCGCCGGCGCCAAGGACGTGGTCGACGCATTCAAGAAGATCGCCGCCGCCAAGGCGACCTTTCTCTCCCGCGGCGACGCCAGCGGCACCAACGCGGAGGAGCTCCGGATCTGGGGCGAGGCCGGCATCGATGTGAAACAGCAGGGTTCTGGCTGGTATCGCGACACCGGCTCCGGCATGGGCGCCACCCTCAACACCGCGTCGGGGATCGAGGGCTATACGCTGGCGGACCGTGGCACCTGGCTCAGCTTCAAGAACCGCGGCGATCTCGCGATCCTCGTCGAAGGCGACAAGCGGCTCTTCAACCAATACGGCGTGATGCTGGTCAATCCGGCGCGGCATCCCAATGTGAAGGTGAAGATGGGTCAGGCGTTCATCGACTGGCTGACGTCGAGCACCGGCCAGCACACCGTCGCCGACTACAAGATCAACGGCGAGCAGCTGTTCTTCCCGAACTACAGGCCGCCGAACTCCTGAGGTCAGCTCCTGGCTTCCGTCGGCTCCACGGTGCGAAAGCGCTCGACGATGCCCTGGGGCCCGAAGCTCCGCTCCACCGCCACCAACGTGCCGAGCGGTCCTTCGCAGAGGCTCTGCGCGAACTTGCACTCCTCCGTCGCGAAGGCGAGCGCCGCCGCGCGGTCAGGCGCGTCGAATTGCTCGAGTAGATAGGCGGCAAGCTCCTCCACCACTTCCTCATACTCCGACGGCGTGATCTCGCCCACCTCCACCAGGCTCGACCAGCCGTAGCTCTCGGTGCCGAGGAAGCCGGTCCGAAACGCCTGCAGATCCCGGCCCATGAGCATAGCAGGCTCGCGCTCGGCGAATACGAAGGCGCCGGAGATCGCCCATTCGCCGGGCTCGGCAGCGATGGCAAAGGTCTCGAGGTCGGACGCGGCGCGGCGGACGGTGCGGGGAAAGCGCATCGCGGGAGACTAATGCATGATCCCATTTCGTGAAATCGAATCATGCTCCGAAATTTCCGCCTGATTTATCGCGCGGTCGCTTTCCCGAACGCCTCCCATTTCGCGTCCGGCACCACCACCAGCTTGCCGACGAAGCCCTTGCTCATGAAATCGCGCTGGGCGCGGTGGAAGTCCGAGAGCTTATAGGTGCCGGCGAGGATCGCCTTGATCTTGCCGGCTTCGATATAGGAGACGAGGCGGCGGAAGGCGCCGCGGGTGCCCTGGGACGAGCCGTGCATCTCCAGATGCTTGAGATAGAGCGTCCGGAGATCGAGCTGCACCACTGGTCCGCCGATGGCGCCGGCGGTGGTGTAGCGCCCCTCCGGCTTCAGCAGGCGCAGGAGATCGTTGAAGAGCGGCCCGGCGACGAGATCCGCCACCACGTCGAGGGGCTTGCCGCCGAGCGCGTCGCGCACATCCGACACCAGATTGCTGCCGCGGGTGATAACGGCCTCGGCGCCGATCTGCGCGGACAGCGGCCTCCTTGCCCGGTCCCACCACCGCATAGGGAATGGCGCCCCGCGCCCGGCAGAGCTGCACGAGGCCGGATCCGACGCCGCCGGACGCGCCGGTGATGAGGACGCGCTCCCCCGCCGCGACACGGGCACGGTCCAGCATGTGCTCCCCGGTGAGATAGGCGCAGCAGAAAGTGGCGAGCTCCGCATCGGACATCGCGGTCTTGACCACATGGGCGTTCTCCGCGGGCACGACCTGGTATTCCGCATAGCCGCCGTCGCGGCCGTGGCCGAAATAGTCGATGTCGGCGAGGCTGTCGTCCTCGGCGTTGTAGATGCTGAAATCCACCATGACGCGCTCGCCGATCCGCGTCGCCGGCACGCCGGCGCCCAATGCGACGATGCGGCCGGCGCTGTCGGTGCCCTGGATGCGCGGGAACGTGAGCGTGGTCCCACCGCGGCGCCAGGACGACGGCGCCGTCGGATCCTCGTCGGTTCCATAGGCGGCTTGGCGCACCCAGACGTCGGTGTTGTTCATGCCGCAGGCGGAGATCTCCACCAGCACCTCGCCGGCGGCGGGCTGCGGCACCGGCACGTCCTCGCGATAGACGAGCTTGTCGAGATCGCCGTGCCCGGTGAGCAGCACCGCCTTCATCGTTCTCGGAATTGTCATTCTGTCCAACGCTCCCTAATCCGCGACCCGCGCCGCCACCATGCGCATGAAATGATGGATGGCGAAATCCTGCACCGGTGACATCCGGCCGCCGTCGAAGGCCGGCGAGTGGCGACCACCCTGCATGCGCTCGGTGATGCCGATGTCCTCGAGATTGATCGAGCGCCAGCGCTCGACGATCTCCTGGCGGAGCTCCGCATAGTCCGGCCGCAGCGCGTCGTCGCCGACGAAATAGAGATGCAGGCGTTCCTCGGTGATTTCGGGCGCGCGGGGATAGATCACCATGGCAAAGAAATGATCGACTTGGACGCCGACCCAGAGATTGGGAAACACCACGGGATACTCCCCCACCAGCTCCTGCTCCGCCGTGAGGCCGGGGAATTTCGGCAATTGCCGGCCGCTGCCGGTGGAGGGCCGGTAATCCCGCGTCGCGGTGCCGACGAAGCGATCGCCGGCGTTGCAGTGATAGTGAGCGTGGGTAGGCGAATAGCTGTTCAGTGTCTGGTGCACCCAGGGGAGATGATAGAACTCCATGGTGTTCTCGGTGAGGAGCTTCCAGTTCGCCTTGATGGCGAACTCCGCGCTGCCGCCGTGGCGGAGCTGCGTCAGGTCGTAGTGGGACCACATCCGCTTGAGCGGTGCCAGCCATTGCTCCAGCGGCTCGGCATCGCCGCCGAGATTGACGAAGATGAAATCGAGCCACTGGCCGGTCCTGACCTCGCGGAGCCCCAGCTCGCCGCGATCGATGGCGGGCACCTCGTTGACGCCGGGACCGCCGAAATCCGGCGTGCGCAGCAGCCGGCCGCCGAGGTCATAGGCCCAGGAATGATAGGGGCAGCGCAGCACCGGGCCGTTGCCCGGCCGCTCCACCAGCGCCACGCCGCGATGACTGCAGACATTGTGGAACACACGGGGCTTCCCTGCCCGATCGCGCAGCAGCAGCAGCGGCACGCCCATGAGATTGACCGGCCGGTAGTCGCCGATCTCAGGGCACCTCCGACGCGACTCCGACGCAGGACCATCCGCGCGAGAAAACGCGGTCGCGCTCGCGAAGAAAGTAGTCGGGATCGACGTAGCAGGGATTGGGCAGGCCACGTGCCACGGCGGTCGGCCGCGCGACGGCGGAGAAATCGATCTCGGTGCTCGGCATTCCCCGCGCCTCTCCTCCGCGCCTCGAGCGACGGATCATGCAATATGTCGGCCACCGCTCGTCGCGGTTTCATCCGGTGACGACTGGGCGCCCGATGAAACTCGCCGTCGACGAAGCCGATACGATGCGGCCCTCCCGGGCCTTTCGATTGACGATGTTCTCTTTTTGTTCTAGAGATGCCCACGGCTCCCCGAACCCGCGCCGCACGCCGACCGAATGGAGACGTCATGCAGCCATCCCTCGCCTTCGACGCACTCCGATCCTGTCGGAAATCCGCGAGCGGCTTCTCGCGGTTTTCGGACCTCAGCGGGATGCAGAGCGGAACGATCCTCTGAGCCAGTTCGTCGCAGCGTTCATAAGCTCGCGCACACACGACGACGTATCGGTTCATGCTTTCCAGCAGTTGCGGCGCCAGTATGCGTCGTGGGAATTGCTCGCTCGCGCGACGTCAGCGGAGATCGAGACCATCATCCGGCCCGTCACCTACGCCGAGAAGAAAGCCGCCCTCCTGCCGAGCGCCTTGCGGATGATCAGCGCGCGTTCCGGCGCACTCGACCTTCATTTTCTCATCGATTGGGACGAGGAGATGGCGCTGCAATGGCTCGATGGACTACCCGGCGTGGGACCGAAGATCGCCGCCACCGTCCTCAACTTCAGCACGCTGCGCAAGCGCACCCTGGCGGTGGACACGCATCTGCTGCGCATCGGCAAGCGGCTCCGGCTGCTATCCCAGCGCGCCGACCACGATAGCGCCTACGGCCCGTTCATGAGCCTCGTTCCGGACGCGTGGGATGCGGATGATCTCTACGAGTTCCATTGGCTCATGAAGTACCTGGGCCAGCGGGACTGTACCCATAACCTGCCAGCGTGCTCGCGTTGCCCGCTGCGAGATCTCTGCCCAAGCCGCGCGCGGTGACTGCCGCGCTCACTGCGCCGCGGTGGCAGCGTCGTCGAGTGTCGGATAGTCCGTATAGCCTTTGGCGCTGCCGCCGTAGAAGGTCGGACGATCCGGCGCATTGAGGGGTGCGCCACGGCGGAAGCGCTCGGGAAGGTCGGGGTTAGCCAGGAACAGCACCGCGAAGGCCACGAGATCGGCGGCTTCCGATGCGACGACCGCCGCCGCGCTCTCGCGGTTGAAACCGCCGTTGACGATGAGACGCTGATGCCAGAGCGAGCGGAAATGGCGCGCGTCGAGCATCGTACCGCCGGGCACTACGAAACTCGGCGCGGGCATCACGACGTGGAGATAGGCCAGACCGAGTTTGTCGAGCTCCCGCGCCGCATGGCTGAAAGTCGCCGCGGGATCGCTGTCCGCCATGTCGTTGAAGGGATTGCCCGGCGACAGGCGCACGCCGACGCGCTCCTCACCCCAGACGCCCGCCACCGCCTCGCTCACCTCCAGCAGCAGGCGCGCGCGGTTCTCGACCGAGCCGCCGTAGCGGTCGGTGCGCTGGTTGGTCTTGTCGCGCAGGAACTGGTCCAGGAGATAGCCGTTGGCGCCGTGGACCTCGACGCCGTCGAAGCCGGCGGCCTTGGCATTCTCGGCGCCGTGGCGGAACTGCTCGACGATGCCCGGGATCTCCGCCGAGCTCCAGCGCCCGCGGCGTGACGAAGGGCTGCATGCCCGTGGCGGTCATCGCCTTCCCTTCCGGCTTGAGCGCCGATGGCGCCACCGGAAGCGCGCCCTCCGGCTGCAGCGAGGGATGCGAGATGCGCCCGACGTGCCAGAGCTGCAGGAAGATGCGGCCGCCGGCGGCATGCACCGCCGACGTGACGCGCTTCCAGCCCTCGATCTGCTCCGGCGAGTGGATGCCCGGCGTGCCCGGATAGCCCACGCCCTGCGGCGAGACCTGGGTCGCCTCGGTGACGATGAGGCCGGCGCTGGCGCGCTGGGCATAATAGGTCGCCGCGAGCTCGGTCGGGACGTTGCCGGCACCCGCGCGGTTGCGCGTCATCGGCGCCATCACGATCCGATTGGAGAGATCGTAGGGTCCAAGACGGACCGGTGCGAAGAGATCGACCATGCTCTCCTTCCACTGCCGCAGTTCACAAGCGTGATGACGGTATCATCGATCCGCACGGCGCGCATCTCCGCGCGCATCTCCCAAAAGCATGCGACTTCTTTAGGCACCCCCAGAGAATTGCCCCAGTTTTCGGCACGGGCCTCCACTATGCAAAATTGTGGTGCCAGCCAATTTCGGCCCTGGCGTTGACACCCGCGGCGCAGGTGCCGGCAAGATGCGGCCGCAGGCGAGCACAATCGAGGAGCGACGGCGATGGCGGCAGCGCGTCAGTTACGGCTCGGCGCCTTCATGCGTCCGGTCAGCATTCATACGGCGTGGTGGCGATATCCCGGCGCCTTCCCCGATGCCAACTTCAACTTCCAGCATCTGAAGCGCTTCATCCAGACCCTCGAGCGCGGCAAGTTCGACGCCTTCTTCATGGCGGACCATCTGGCCGTGCTCAACATGCCGATCCCAGCGCTGAAGCGCAGCGCCACCGTCACCTCCTTCGAGCCCTTCACGCTGCTGTCGGCGCTCGCGGGCGCGACGGAGCGGATCGGCCTCATCGCCACCGCCTCCACCACCTTCGACGCGCCCTATCACATCGCCCGCCGCTTCGCCTCTCTCGACCACATCAGCGGCGGCCGCGCCGGCTGGAACATCGTCACCACGTCAAATCCCGATGCGGCGCTCAATTTCGGCCTCGAGGATCACATGGAGCACGACGAGCGCTATCGCCGGGCGCGGGAGTTCTATGACGTGGTTACCGGCCTCTGGGACAGCTTCGCCGAGGACGCCTTCATCCGCGACGTGGAGAACGGCATCTATTTCGATCCCGCGCGGCATGCACGTGCTGGATCACAAGGGCGAGTTCCTCTCGGTGCGCGGGCCGCTCAACATCGCCCGCCCGCCGCAAGGCTGGCCCGTCATCGTCCAGGCCGGCGCCTCGGAGGCCGGCCGCCAGCTCGCGGCGGAGACGGCGGAGGTGATCTTCGCCAGCGGCAGCAGCCTGACCGATGCCCAGCGCTTCTATGCCGACGTCAAGGGCCGCATGGAGAAGCTCGGCCGCGCCCGCGATCATCTGAAGGTGCTGCCGGGCGCCCTCGTCGTGGTCGGCGAGACCGCCGACGAAGCGCAGAAGAAGAAAGCGCTGCTCGACAGCCTCGTGCATCCCGACAGCGGCCTTGCCTCGCTGTCGGTGGCACTCGGCCACGACGCCTCCAGCTTCGATCTCGACGGCCCGCTGCCGGAGATCCCCGAGACCAACGCCAGCCAGAGCGGACGGCAGCGGGTGGTGGACCGGGCGCGGCGGGAGAACCTGACCGTGCGGCAGCTGGCGCAGATCGCCGGCAGCTTCGGCGGCTTGAGCATGGTCGGCACTCCCGCGATGATCGCCGATCAGATGGAGGAATGGCTCACGAGCGAGGCCTGCGACGGCTTCAACGTGATGTTCCCCTACGTGCCCGGCGGCCTCGATGATTTCGTCGACCAGGTGGTGCCGGAGCTGCAGCGGCGCGGCCTCTTCCGGCGCGAGTACGAAGGCCGCACGCTGCGGGAGAACCTGGGCCTGCCGCGGCCGGAGAACCAATTCTTCCGGCAGCGCTAAGAGAGGCGCGCGCCGTGCTGGCGACCGCCCTATTGCGCCGCGGTGACCACTGGAAGCTCGGACAACGCCGCGATCTTCTGGGCGACGCGGGCGAGCCGCTCGCGCCCGGTGCCGTTGTTCTCGTCGACGATGATGCGCGCCATCGCCCGGCCGACATCGCGGAGCACCGTGTCATCGTCTCGATCGGCGCGCGCCGGCACGCACACGACGGAATCCTGGCAGTAGGTCGAAATCGTGCTGCCGGCCCCACCCCGCACGCAGTCCGGCTCCAGACCGGCGGCGACGGCGCGGATGCCCTTGCGAATGATCCGGCGCAGCATGGCGACGCCGCGATCGGTGGTGCCGAGGTGCTCGAGAGCGTGTATCGCGATCGGCCGCTGCGAGGTCTGCGCGTCGAAATCGCCGGGGATGCGCTGCCGCTCCTCGTAGGGACGCTCGCCGGTCTGGCCGAGAAAATCGACCTTTTCCTTGCCGCACCCGGTCTCGCTGTGGCGCCCCTGGGGGTCGTTGACGCCGTCGTTGAAGTGGCGAACTCCGATCATCAGCGAATGGGTATCATCGATCGGCACGGTCCAGCGCGTGAGGCCCGCCCGCGTGAACGCCTTCGGCCGGTCGCCGGCTTCCCAGATCGCGCCGGCCTGAGCCAGATTGGGCAGGATGATGTCGTTCATGCGCACCCAGACGAGATCGCCCATACGGCGCGACGTGATGTAGATCATGCCGAGCGGCGTCTCGCGGAACTCGGTGACCGGCAATTTTCCCCAGGCGGGGGCGAAATGCTCGAAGCTGATCCTCGTGTGCAGGAAGACGCCGTGCGCCGGATCCATCACGTTCTCGATGATCTGCAGCCAGTTGCACGGATACGTGAGCGAATACGGCACCATCTTGTCATCGGGAAGATCGAAGGCGTCGTAATAGGGAAATTCCGGCTTGAGCTCCGGCGGACCCATGTAGGCGAAGACGAGTCCGGCATGCTCGAGCGCGGGGTAGGCACCCTGGAAGGTCCTCTCCTTGATCTTGCTGTCGGCGGGCTCACCGGGAGTCTCGAGGATCCGGCCATCGATGTCGAACTTCCAGCTGTGATAGCAGCAGCGGATCCCGCGATCCTCGACGATGCCGTACTCCAGCGAGGTGCCGCGATGGCAGCAGTGGCGCTCGAGCAGCCCGACGCGGCCGCTCTTGTCGCGAAACAGCACCAGGTCCTCGCCGAGGATCCGGATCGCCACCGGCAGCTCGCCGGCTTCCGAGGCCATCGCGACCGGCTGCCAGAAGCGCCGGAGATATTCGCCGCACGGCGTCGCCGGCCCGACGTGGGTCAGCTCGGCATCCTCGCGCGGCACCTGGCGCCGGTGATAGAGGCCATAGGGCTCACGGATCGTATGCTTCCTCTGCCTGTCCATGAAACAACTCCCGCAAGAGATCGATCCCGTGGCCGGTTCGTGGCGCCGGTTGCCAGCCTCATGCATGTTAGCCGCGTTTCGGCATTTGGGAACTGTCGATCCCGCTCGAGTGGGCGCGAACTCTTCCGTGGCGAATATGAAGGCCGTACCCTGCGGGAGAAACTGGCGCTGCCGGTCCTGATATCCCGTCTCGAAGAATGGAGAAAGTGATGCGTCTGTTGGTTGTTGGAGCCGGATCGACCGGCGGATATTTCGGCGCCCGTCTGGCGCAAGCCGGTCGCGACGTGACCTTCCTCGTGCGCTCCGCCCGCGCCAGGCAGCTGCAGGCGGACGGGCTGCAGATCGTCAGTCCCCACGGCGATATTACGTTGAAGCCGAAACTGATCACCTCCGACGCCATCAAGGCGCCGTTCGATGCGGTGCTGCTGACAGTGAAGGCCTTTTCGCTCGAGGCGGCGCTCGACGATGTCGCGCCCGCGATCGGAGCCGAGACGATGATCGTGCCGGTGCTGAACGGCATGCGGCATGTCGACCTCATCACCGCGCGCTTTGGCGCCAAGTCGCTGGTCGGTGGCGTCTGCAAGGTCGCCACCACCATCGATGACCGCGGCCGCATCGTGCAGCTCGCCAAGTTCCAGGAGCTCGCCTATGGCGAGATGAGCGGTGCCCCGTCCGCGCGCACCGAGGCACTCGACGCCTTCATGCAGGGCGCCGGATTCGACGCTAAGCTGTCGCGAAAGATCGAGCTGGAAATGTGGGAGAAATGGGTGCTCCTCGCCAGCCTCGGCGGCATCACCTGCCTGATGCGGGGAAATATCGGCGAGATCGAGGCGGCGCCGGGCGGCGTCGACTTCGCGCTCCGGCTCCTGGACGAGGTCGTTGCCACAGTCACCGCGGTCGGGCATCCGCCGAGCGCCGATTTCCTCGCCAGCACGAGGATGTCGCTGACGGCAAGAGGCTCGCCGTCGGCGCCGTCGATGTACCGGGATCTTCAGAAAGGCCGCCCCATCGAGGCCGACCAGATCATCGGCGATCTGCTGGCGCGCGCAAAGAAGGCCGGCGTCCCCACTCCACTGCTGGCCGCGGCCCATGCCAACCTGTCGATCTACCAGGGCCGCATTGCCGCCGCGTAGCGGCGAGCCCGGCCCTAAAGCGTCTTCAGATACTCGATGATCGCCCAGCGCTCGTCCGGCGTGAGAGTGGTGCCGTATTCGTGCCCGCCATTCCCGTTGCCATTGGCATTCGCCGGGTCAGTCACGAAAGCGCCGCTCTTGAACGGCGACTGGTCGGTCGCGTAGCCGACGTTCTTGGGATCGAAAAGCCGGCTGCCGACCATGAAGCTGGGCTTCCGGTCCTTGGCGGGTGTCAGCAGCTCCCAAAGACTGGGCACCGAGCCGTTGTGGAGATAGGGCGCGGTCGCCCAGATGCCGCGCAGCACCCGCGATTTATAGGCGGCACCGGCATCGGACGCGGCCGGCTTTCGATACATGTCGCCGAGGCGCGTCTTGATCGACGCGTTGAGATCCTTCAGGAGGCTGGCGTCGAGGCGCAGCAGGTCGTCGGAGCTCTTGCCCGGAGCGAGGTCCGCCAGATCCATGCGGAGTGCGCGCCACACGCCGCTGTTCCGGATCTTGTCCGGCGTCACCAGCGGCAGAAACGCCTCGTCGAGCTGGCTCCCCATCACCGAGCTCGCGAGCACGTCGCCGATTTTCGCCGGCTTCGCGAAGCGGACGCCGACGGCCGGCGGCGGCAGCAGCGCGCCCGCGTAGATGCCGGGATCGCCCTCGCGCCCCGCATTGAGCGGCATCTTCGGGATCGGTACCGACCGCCTTGACCGGCGTGTCCCAGGCACCGGCGGGATGACCAGGCTGACGCGAGTCCCGCTCGCCATGGCATGCGCCGCAGTTCGCGTCGAACAGTGGCTTGCCTCTGTGCGGCCAGCTGCTCGTCGATTCCGAAAGATGTCGCGCGGCCACGGCGGCGGCCGCAGCGTCGCGATTTTCTCCTCGAGGGTCTGCAGCCCGGCAAAGTCGGCGGAATTGGTCGTTGTACCGGATCACGGCGGGCGCGAGCGCCGTGGCGGGAATGTGTACCTTGGGCTTGAAATCGGCGAAGACGCCGAAGACCTCGCCGGTGTTGCGCGCGAGGGCCTGGATGAAGAGCCCGTTGGGAATGCCGCCGGTCCACTGGGTCCGGTCCTGGCGCGACGCGTTCCAGAGGAAGGGATAGCTGACCGGCGCATCGGCAATCCGGAAATTTCCGAGGACACCGAGATCGCGCCCGGCGACCCGGTTGAAGATCATGCCGAAGGCATCGAGGCGCCCCGGCCCCCAGGGCGATGGCGGCAGGCTCGCATCCATGAAATCGCCGAACTGCTGCGACCCATTTCCCGAAGTCGGTTCTTGAGGCTGGGCGCGCGTTCGCGGCGAGTATCCGGCGCCGAGCACCGCCTTGGCGAAGGCGTCGAAGCGGTCGGACTGCGCCAGCGTCGCCCGCGAGGCCGCGGTGAGATCGGGGAGAAACTGCTGAAAGTCGGCGTTCGCCGGCGCGCCGTCGATGCGCAGGGCGTGGGTCACGCCATCCTTCCGTGTATTCGAGTTGCCCGGTGTGGCAGGCAGCGCAGGTCATGCCGAGCTGGCTTGGCGGTCACGGTCTTGTCGATCGACGAAACCCACCGGCAGGCCGTCGGTATTGCTCGGGCCGTCATTCCGGAGATAGCCGTAGCGCTGCAGCTGATCGGCGGCGAAGGGCTCGTCGACGTCCAGACGGCGGAGCGCCTTGAACCACGCGGCCGGCATCATGTGAGAGCCCTGGCTGGTGGTGTAGAAGGTGGCGCGGTCCGCGTCCGACCAGCCTTGGGCGGAATAGGTCACCGCCGGTTGCGCGAGCCCCTCGCCGGCGGCGAGCAGCAGCACCGCCGCCAGCGCGCAGGCCGAGACCCGCGCGGCTCTATGTCTTGACACTCCCATCCCAGGCATTTGTCCCCCCACAGATCTCAGCGGCTTCACGTTCGAAACGGAAGGTCACGCTTGCAAGGTGGCGGGACCCGCTACGACCAATGCGGTCTTCATCACCGCCAATTGCCCCCTGCGCCATCGTGACTTGCGCGGGAACTAGCCGCCGCGCAATGCCGGAGGTGTGAACCACATCACACTCTGATGCAATGGAGGGCTCGACAGGACTGAGGAGAGAACCTGTCCGTGACTTAGGCAACTCCCGCGAACCGCGAAGCAGGATGGTGGACCAACCGGAATCAAAGGGGGCATTGGACTCTTAACCATTCCGATGGCCAGCCGACAGCGACCGTGTGGAGCTAATCCAAACTCGTGCGATATGCGTTGAAGGCATCGAAGAAGTACAAGTGCTCACCCCGTCCGAGAAATTGCCCTTTGGGGATGCCGGAACCATCCGGCAACAGCAGCTGGACTTGCCGCGTATCAGTGAGCGCGTCCGTCTCAAGGCTTCCCAGATAAGCGACATCGGAAGGGTCGCCGTACTGACCTGAGAAAAGCACTTTTGTCTCTGATATCGCGAATTCGTGGCAGCCACGCAACCCTGTCTTCCAATATGCCGGCTTGAAATCATTCGATATTCTGCAGAAAGGGAAATCATCATAAAAGAATATCGAAGCTTCCGAGCCCGAAACGTTCAGCGCATAACAATCGGCCATTCTACTGTCCACCGGATATTCCCAAACTTTCTCGCCAAATTCCGAGAAGCACACGAGTCCGGCCGAGCCAATGGGCTTAGGGCCTGGGTTCCCCCAACCGAAGTTTCCGAAAATTCCTTCATCTCCATATGCAACCCAAATGCGCCCAAGAGTGTCGACATAGGTACTGTTTATGCCGTCGCCCAAAAGAATACGAGCCGATCGCGTGGTCTTGGGATCGAAGATCACGCCGTTCAGATCGTAATCATGTTCGCCGCGCCATGAGCATCTTGAGCCCACAACTAGGATCTTTCCGTTCGGAAAAACGTCCACGCGAGGAAAAGTGACGTCGAGGTCGGGCAGGTCGAATGTCTGCGATGGCCCGTTTGTTCTCACTATTGATAAGCGAAACCGTTTTGCATCTTTCATTTTTGTTTTGGGAAAAATACCGATCCCATGTGGGAAACGCTCTATAACCGCGCTCGTCCCTGCTGGCTCGATAAACAGAAAAAGCAATGAAGCGTCACTCGCTACAGACTTGGTGACAAGCGAATAGCCGTCGGACGGTACCGGTATGTCGCCGATTTTTTGAAAACGGACTGTGTTCATTGGTTCCACCCAGATCGTGTCACATCGCTACTGACGAAACTCGGTGCGCCAGGCTACACTAGGCGAATGCCTCTTTCGCGCACTGACAGACATCACGGTCTCTCGTTTTGTCTGGGGCAATTCGTGCTAGAGACGCTTCTTAGCGAAGGCCCTTCCGGATGGCGACTTAAGATACCTTTCGAACGCAAGCGCCCGCAGCTCATCGGAGAACGCGACATAGGTCTTGATCGCCCAAGGGGCGTATTTCGACGTGTGCGAGACTTCGCCTGCATTGTGCTTTTTCAGACGGGCACGCAAGTCGGCCGTGACGCCGACATAGTAGTGCTCTGGGTCATTCAAGCTTCGGAGAATATACACATAGTTCATGCGAATATCTCTTGGCTTGCCGAGCCGTAGCTCGCGGAAGCAATGGCCCGCCTTCGCCCTTTGGGCTTCGGCGCGGCAGCCTTGCTCGCTTTGCGAGCGAAGGCTGGTGGGCCCGGCAGGACTCGAACCTGCGACAACACCGTTATGAGCGGCGCGTTCTAACCAGCTGAACTACAGGCCCCCACGGCTGTCAGCCATCAGCCCTCAGCTTATAGCCGATGCGCGACGGTCTGACAGCTGATAGCTGACGGCTTCGAGTGTTCAGGTATCGAGGAAGCTGCGCAGCTTGCGCGAGCGGCTGGGGTGCTTGAGCTTGCGCAGCGCCTTGGCCTCGATCTGGCGGATGCGCTCGCGGGTGACCGAGAACTGCTGGCCGACCTCCTCGAGGGTGTGGTCGGTGTTCATGCCGATGCCGAAGCGCATGCGCAGCACGCGCTCCTCGCGCGGCGTGAGGGACGCCAGCACGCGGGTCGTGGTCTCGCGCAGGTTGGCCTGGATCGCGGCCTCCACCGGCAGCACCGCGTTCTTGTCCTCGATGAAGTCGCCGAGGTGGCTGTCCTCCTCGTCGCCGATCGGCGTCTCGAGGCTGATCGGCTCCTTGGCGATCTTCAGCACCTTGCGCACCTTCTCGAGCGGCATGCCGAGCTTCTCGGCGAGCTCCTCGGGCGTGGGCTCGCGGCCGATCTCGTGCAGCATCTGGCGCGAGGTGCGCACCAGCTTGTTGATGGTCTCGATCATGTGCACGGGGATGCGGATGGTGCGCGCCTGGTCGGCGATCGAGCGGGTGATCGCCTGCCGGATCCACCACGTGGCGTAGGTCGAGAACTTGTAGCCGCGGCGGTACTCGAACTTGTCCACCGCCTTCATCAGGCCGATGTTGCCTTCCTGGATCAGGTCGAGGAACTGCAGGCCGCGGTTGGTGTATTTCTTGGCGATGGAGATGACGAGGCGCAGGTTCGCCTCGACCATCTCCTTCTTGGCGCGGCTTGCCTCGCGCTCGCCGCGCTGCACGGTGGAGACGATGCGGCGGAATTCCGAGGGCGGCAGGCCGGCCTCGGCGGCGATGGTGCCGATCTCGCCGCGGAGCGTCCTTCACCTCCTCGCCGTGCTTCTTGATGTAGTTCGCCCAGCCCTTGCCGGAGAGGCGCTGCACGCGCTGGATCCAGCGCGGCGCCAGCTCGTGGCCGAAGTGGTTCTCCAGGAACTCCTGGCGCTTGACGCCGGTGCTCTCGGCGAGGCGCAGCAGCTTGCCCTCGATGCCGAGCATGCGGCGGTTGAGGCCGTAGAGCTGATGGACGAGCTGCTCGATGCGCGCGTTGTTGAGGCGCACGTTGTTCATCGCCTCGACCATCTCCGCCTTGAGCTTGTCGTAGCGGCGCTCGCCGGGCTTCAGCAGCTCCTGGCCCTTCTGCAGGGAATTCGAGCCGCTGCTCCTGCAGCTTGTGGAGCTTCTTGTAGGTCTTGGCGATGGTGTCGAAGTTGACGAGCACGCCGGGCTTGAGCGCCGCTTCCATGGCCGAGAGCGAGATCGAGGATTCCTCCTCGCCGTCGCCGCCCTCGCCGCCTTCGCCGCCAGCTCCTCGGCCTCGGGCTCCGCTTCCGGCTCCGCCGCGCCCGCGACCGGCGCCTCGCCGTCGGCGCCGGGAATTCCGCGTCGCGTCCGCCTCGAAGGCGATGTTGCCGTAGGTGGCGTCGAGATCGATGACGTCGCGCAGCAGCATCTTGCCGTCGTTGAGCGCGTCGCGCCAGGCGATGATCGCGCGCATGGTGAGCGGGTTCTCGCAGATGCCGCCGATCATCATCTCGCGGCCGGCCTCGATGCGCTTGGCGATGGCGATCTCGCCCTCGCGGGAGAGCAGCTCCACCGAGCCCATCTCGCGCAGATACATGCGCACGGGATCGTCGGTGCGGCCGATATCGTCGTCATCGACGTTGCCGCGGGCCTCGGCCTCTTCCTCGGCTTCCGCCTCGGCGCCGGCAGCGGCGGCCTCCTCGCCTTCCTCGCTCTCGACGACATTGATGCCGAGCTCGGAGAGCATGGTCATGGTGTCCTCGATCTGCTCGATCGACACCTGATCCGGCGGCAGCGCCGCGTTCACCTCGTCATAGGTGACGTAGCCGCGCTCCTTGCCCTTGGCGACCATCTTCTTGATCGCCGCCGCGACGCTATCGAGCAGCGGCGCTTCCGCCGCCTCCTCGCGCGCCTCGGGTGCTTCCGCCGTGCTCGCCGCTGCTTTGCTTGCCATCGCGCCTCAGTCCCCGCAAAAAAATCAATCAGACGGTACAAGGCACCTCCCGGCGCCCTCGTCCGTCACGAAACCGTCCCTCACCTAATTCCCCCTCACCGCCAGGCGGCCGAGGGGCATCTCCTCAATCGATCAGCCCGCCGACCGCCTTGCCCTCGTCCTCGCGCTCTTTCTCGGCTTCCTCTTGATGCGCCTGGAACCGGGCCCAGGACTCACCACCCCTACCGTCATTCAAATCACCAGCCAGCTGGCGCTCCATTTCCGCGACCTGCGCCGGACGTTGCCGATTGAAAAACTGCGACCGCGCGTCATACCAGCCACGAAGCGCGAGTTCCACGTCCGCATCCCTCCGGGCGAAGGGAGCGTGGCGTAGCACCTCTGGACCTAGCAGTTTTTCCACCGCCGCAGCGTATCCGTGTTGGGAAAGGTGGAGTTGAAGGGTGTCCGCGTCAAGGTCTGGTAAGCGATGATAAGTGTTTAAAATCTCGTGGCAAAGCCTGTCAAGATCAGGGGCCGAAAACTCAAGATGAGCAAGATCTTCCGCCACCTTGGCGAGAAGTCCGGGATGGTTAAGAGGCACCGCCAGCAGCACCTCCTCCTGGCGCCGGTGGGCGGCGACGGGCGGCGGCGGCGGCGCCTCCGGCAGCATTGGGGCCGTACCAGGCCGGCGCGGACCTCCCGCGCCTCGCCGGAACGTTCCCGGTCGCGAGGTCCGCAACGGTCTGTTTTGGCCTCGGAAATGCTGGAATAGCCGATCCCTGATGAAGGATTGGTAATAGCCCTGAACCGTCCGGTCAGCGATCTCCCGGCAGCGCTCCTCCAGGCGGTGCTGCAGGGCCGCCCGGCGCTCCGGCGTGTCGAGGGGTCCGGCCTGGGTCTCCAGGGTCCAGAGGAACTCCACCAGGGGCCGGGCCCGGTCCAGCACCTCCCGCATGGCGGGAACGCCGTGATGGAGCACCAGGGTATCGGGGTCCTCGCCCGCCGGCAGGGTGGCAAAGCGGAGGGTGACGCCCGGTTTCAGGAGCGGAAGGGCTCGCCCCACCGCCCGTCCCGCCGCCCGAAGCCCCGCGCTGTCGCCGTCGAAGCAGAGGATCGGCTCCGGGGCGATCCGCCAGAGCTCCTCGATCTGGCGCTCGGTGAGCGCGGTGCCCAGCGGCGCCACCGCGCCGACGAAGCCCGCCCGCTGCAGCGCGATCACGTCCATATAGCCTTCGACCACGATGACGGGGCCGCGATCGCCGCCCGCGGCGGCGCGGGCCTGGGCCCAGCCGTAGAGGACTCGGCCCTTCTCGAAGAGCGGCGTCTCCGGCGAGTTCAGGTATTTCGGCTGGCCGTCGCCGAGCACGCGGCCACCGAAGGCGATGATGCGGCCGCCGCGGTCGCCGATCGGAAAGATCACGCGGTTGCGGAAATAGTCGTAGCTCTCGCGCCCCTCCTCGCCCGGACGCACCAGACCGGCCTCGATGAGGAGCGGCTCGGGAAATTCCTTGATGAGCGCGCGCTTCAGCGCATCCCGGCGCTCCGGCGCATAGCCCAGGCGGAAGCGCCTGATCGGTGTCGGCATCGAGGCCGCGCTTTCTGCAGATAGGCCAGCGCCTCGCGCCCGGCGGGTCCGTGCAGCTGCTCCTCGAAGAAGCGCCGTCGCCGCATCGAGCGCGCCGCGCAGCGTCGCCTGGCGCTGCGCCCGCTGACGCTCCTCGGGCGAGGCGCGCGGCACCTCGAGGCCGGCCTCCCGCGCCAGCGCTTCCACCGCCTCGGGAAAGCTCAGGTTCGAGGTCTGCATGGTGAAGCTGATGACGTCGCCATGGGCGCCGCAGCCGAAGCAGTGATAGAAGCCCTTGTCCTCCACCACGCTGAAGGAGGGCGTCTTCTCCTTGTGGAACGGACAGAGGCCGGTGAATTCGCGGCCGCGCCGCTGCAGCTTGACGCGGCGCGACACCGCGGACGCGAGCGACAGGCGCTGCCTGAGCTCCTCGAGGAAGGTGGGCGGAAAGGCCATTCGGGAGCCGTCTGCTTTCAGCTATCAGCTTTCAGCCGTCGGCGGACGGGACCGGCGGGGATGCATCATACCCCAGATCGATCCCGACCTGAACCGACAAGGGCGGGACAAGCTCAGCCCAGGAGCTTCTTCACCATGCCGCCGGCCTTGGACATGTCGAGCTGGCCGGAGTGCTTTTCCTTCAGCGCCGCCATCACCTTTCCCATGTCCTTGACACTCTGGGCACCGGTGGCAGCGATCGCCGCCTTGATCGCGGCCTCCGCCTCGGCGTCGGACATCTGCTTCGGCAGGAAGCTCTCGATGACGGCGATCTCCTCCTCCTCCTGCCGTACCAGCTCCGGCCGGTTGCCCTGCCTGTAGAGCTCGATCGATTCCCGGCGCTGCTTCACCATCCCCTGCAGCAGGCGCAGGATGTCGCCATCCTCGATGCCATTGGGATTGCCTTTGCCACGCGCGTCGATGTCGCGGTCCTTGAGGCCGGCCATGATCATGCGCACGGTCGAGAGGCGACGCTGATCGCCGGATTTCATCGCTGCCTTCATCTCGGTGGTGAAGGAGTCGCGCAGTGCCATGACAGCCATCTCCTCGGCAGACTCGGGACGGCGTCCGAGCGGCTTCGGACGTTACTCAAACGGGACTCGAATAGCAATTCCGCACTAATCGCATAACTCGTTGTTCTGAAAGAGATTTGATCCCGACTTCTGGCTTGACGGAAAGCGCGCGACCATCTATCCCATCGTCTTCAAGTCAGAGCGAGCGATGTGTCGCGCCACCGGCGCCCGATGGGCCGGCGGCGTCTCGGCGCGAGCCCGCCAATCTCCGCGACAGAAAGTTCCCTCGATGGTCGACGGCGCCCCGCAAAAACCTCCGACGCCGCCCGCGCCCGGCAGCACGGCCGCCCTGGTTCTCGGCGACGGCAGCGTGTTCTGGGGCCGCGGCATCGGCGCCGCCGGCATGCAGGTGGGCGAGGTCTGCTTCAACACCAGCATGACCGGCTATCAGGAGATCATGACCGATCCCTCCTATGCTGGTCAGATCATCACCTTCACCTTCCCGCACATCGGCAATGTCGGCGCCAATACCGAGGACATCGAGACCCTGACGCCGGCGGCGCGCGGCCTCGTTGTGCGCGTCGACATCACCGAGCCCGCGAACTGGCGCGCGATGCAGCACTTCGATGCGCTGGCTCAAGACTCACGGGCTCATCGGCGTCGCCGGCATCGACACCCGGAAGCTGACGCGGCGCATCCGCGACGGCGGCGCGCCCAATGGCGCCGTGGTGCACGCGCCCGACGGCAAGATCGACTACGCGGCGGCGCTGAAAGCGGCGCGCGCCTGGCCCGGCCTCGAAGGCATGGACCTCGCCAAGGACGTCTCCTGCCGGCAGACCTACAAGTGGGACGAGACGCGCTGGGTCTGGGGCAAGGGCTACGGCCGTCTCACCGAGCCCAAGTATCACGTCGTCGCCGTCGACTACGGCGCCAAGCGCAACATCCTGCGTCTCCTCGCCTCGCACGGCTGCCGCGTCACCGTGGTGCCGGCGACCGCCACCGCCGACGAGATCCGTGCCCACAAGCCCGACGGCATCTTCCTCGCCAACGGCCCCGGCGATCCCGCGGCGACCGGCATCTATGCCGTGCCCACCCTCAAGGCGCTGATCGACGACGGCACGCCGATCTTCGGCATCTGCCTTGGCCATCAGCTCCTGGCGCTGGCGATGGGCGGGCGCACCCGCAAGATGGACACCGGCCATCGCGGCGCCAATCATCCGGTCAAGGACCTGCAGACCGGCAAGGTCGAGATCACCAGCCAGAACCACGGCTTCTGCGTCCTGCCGGAAACGCTGCCCGCCGACGTCGAGGTGACCCATGTCTCGCTCTTCGACGGCAGCAACGAGGGCCTCCGCGTCAAGGGCAGGCCGATCTTCTCCGTGCAGTACCACCCCGAAGCGAGCCCCGGCCCGCAGGACAGCCACTACCTCTTCCAGCGCTTCGTCGACCTGATGGAGCAGAGCAAGTGAAGCAGCTCGATCCCGTCCTTAGCGGACCTCTCCGTTTCCTTCCGCGGCGCGATAGATCCCATGCCGAAGCGCACCGACATCAAATCCATCCTGATCATCGGCGCCGGGCCGATCGTGATCGGCCAGGCCTGCGAGTTCGATTATTCCGGCGCGCAGGCGGTGAAGGCGCTGAAGGAGGAGGGCTATCGCGTCGTCCTCGTCAACTCCAACCCGGCGACGATCATGACCGATCCGGAGCTGGCCGACGCGACCTACATCGAGCCGATCACGCCCGACATGGTCGAGCAGATCATCGCCAAGGAGAAGCCCGACGCGCTGCTGCCGACCATGGGCGGCCAGACCGCGCTCAACACGGCGATGGCGCTGGCGCGCTCCGGCGCGCTCGAGCGCCACAATGTCGAGCTCATCGGCGCCAAGGAAGAAGCGATCGCCAAGGCCGAGGACCGGCTGCTGTTCCGCGAGGCGATGGAGCGGATCGGCCTCGAGATCGCCGAAGAGCCGCCTGGTGCGCTCCGCTCGACGAGGCGACGCGCGGCGCTGCAGCACGTCGGCCTGCCCGCCATCATCCGCCCGTCCTTCACGCTCGGCGGCACCGGCGGCGGCATCGCCTACAATCGCGAGGAATTCGAGGAGATCGCCCGCGGCGGCCTGCGCGCCTCGCCCAGCCACGAAGTGCTGATCGAGGAATCGGTGCTGGGCTGGAAGGAATTCGAGATGGAGGTGGTGCGCGACCGCGCCGACAACTGCATCATCATCTGCTCGATCGAGAACGTCGATCCCGATGGGCGTGCACACCGGCGACAGCGTCACCGTCGCGCCGGCGCTGACGCTCACCGACAAGGAATACCAGATCATGCGCAACGCCTCGATCGCGGTGCTGCGCGAGATCGGCGTCGATACCGGCGGATCGAACGTGCAGTTCGCGGTCAATCCCGCCGACGGCCGCCTGGTCGTCATCGAGATGAATCCGCGCGTGTCGCGCTCCTCGGCGCTGGCGTCGAAGGCGACGGGCTTCCCGATCGCCAAGGTCGCGGCGAAGCTCGCGGTCGGCTACACGCTCGACGAGCTCAAGAACGAGATCACCCGCATCACGCCGGCCTCCTTCGAGCCGACGATCGATTACGTCGTCACCAAGATGCCGCGCTTCACCTTCGAGAAATTCCCGGGCGCGGAGCCGCTGCTCACCACCTCGATGAAATCGGTCGGCGAGGCGATGGCGATCGGCCGCAGCTTCGCCGAATCCGTGCAGAAGGCGCTGCGCTCGATGGAGACCGGCCTCACCGGCTTCAACGAGGTCGAGATCGCCGGCGCCGGCGCCGGCGACAAGAACGCGATCCGCGCCGCGCTCGCCAAGCCGACGCCCGACCGCCTGCTGGTCATCGCCCAGGCCTTCCGCCCCGGCCTCACCATCGCGGAGATCCACGCCGCCTGCAAATACGATCCGTGGTTCCTCGAAGAGGTCCGCAAGATCGTCGCGGTCGAGGCGCGAGGTGCGCGCCAACGGGCTTGCCGAAGGACGCGCCGGGCTTTGCGCGGCTGAAGCGGCATGGGCTTTTCCGACGCGCGGCTCGCCGAGCTCGCGGGCATCGAGCGAGAGCGCGGTGGCGGCGCAGCGCGCGCAAGCTCCGGCGTCCACCCGGTCTACAAGCGCATCGACACCTGCGCCGCCGAGTTCCCGTCGCTCACGCCCTACATGTATTCGACCTACGAGGGCGACGGGCTCGCCGCGCCCGAGTGCGAGGCCGAGCCGACCGACCGCAACAAGGTCGTGATCCTCGGCGGCGGTCCCAACCGCATCGGCCAGGGCATCGAGTTCGACTATTGCTGCGTCCATGCCGCCTACAGCCTGAAGGAGGCCGGCATTCGAGACCATCATGGTCAACTGCAACCCCGAGACGGTCTCGACCGACTACGACACCTCGGACCGGCTCTATTTCGAGCCGCTCACCGCCGAGGACGTGATCGAGCTGGTGCGCGTCGAGCAGAGCCGCGGCAAGCTGCTGGGCGTGATCGTGCAGCTCGGCGGCCAGACGCCGCTGAAGCTCGCCGCCGCGCTGGAGGCCGCCAAGATCCCGATCCTCGGCACCTCGCCCGACGCCATCGATCTCGCCGAGGACCGCCAGCGCTTCCAGGACCTGCTGCAGAAGCTCGGCCTCAAGCAGCCGGAGAACGGCACCGCCACCTCGCCGCCGAGGCGGAGGAGGTGGCGCAGCGCATCGGCTATCCCGTGGTGATCCGCCCGTCCTACGTGCTGGGCGGCCGCGCCATGGAGATCGTGCACGATCCGACGCGGCCTCGCGCGCTACATGACGCAATGCGGTCAAGGTCTCGGGATCCAGCCCGGTGCTGATCGACCGCTATCTGCAGGACGCGATCGAGGTCGATGTCGACGCGCTCGCCGACGGCCGCGACGTCTACATCGCCGGCATCATGGAGCATATCGAGGAGGCCGGCATCCATTCCGGCGACAGCGCCTGCTCGCTGCCGCCCTACTCGCTGCCGGCGCGAAGTGATCGCCGACATCGAGCGCCAGACCGCGGCGCTCGCCAAGGCGCTCCACGTCGTCGGGCTGATGAACGTGCAGTACGCGGTCAAGGACGGCGACGGTCTATGTGCTCGAGGTCAACCCGCGCGCCTCGCGCACCGTGCCCTTCGTCGCCAAGGCGACCGGCGTGCCGATCGCCAAGATCGCGGCGCGGGTCATGGCGGGCGAGCAGCCCTCGCGGAATTCAACCTGAAGCCGCAGCGCGCTGCAAGCATGTCGCGGTCAAGGAAGCGGTCTTCCCCTTCGCGCGCTTCCCCGGCGTCGACCTGATCCTCGGGCCGGAGATGAAATCGACCGGCGAGGTGATGGGGCTCGACGCCGATTTCGGCCGCGCCTTCGCCAAGTCGCAGCTCGGCAGCGGCACCGACCTGCCGCTCGCCGGCCGGGTCTTCGTCTCGGTGCGCGACCACGACAAGCCGGCGGTGGTCGAGCCCTGCCGGCGGCTCGTCGAGATGGGCTTCGCGCTGGTCGCGACCCGCGGCACGGCCGCCTACCTGCGCGACGGCCGGGCTCGCCGTCGAGGTGGTCAACAAGGTGCTGGAGGGCCGGCCCGCACATCGTCGACCGGATGCTGTCCGGCGAGGTGCAGCTCGTCTTCAACACCACCGAGGGGGCGCAGGCGATCGCCGACAGCTTCAGCCTCCGCCGCACCGCGCTGACCATCGGAATTCCCTACTACACCACCGTCGCCGGGGCCCGGGCGGCGGTGCAGGCGATTGCCGCGCTCAAGGGCCGGCAGCCTTGAAGTCGCCTCGCTACAATCCTATTTTGTGGGGTCGTCTTGGAGCGCCCCCGGCGCGCTAGCCGCCGGGATGGTGGCATTTTGACTGTCGCGGATCCCACGAAGCTTCAGAAGTCCCAGCCATGAGCAAGATCCCGATGACAGCGGACGGCTTCAACCGTCTGCAGGAAGAGCTGAAGCGGCTCAAGAGCGTCGACCGGCCGGCGATCATCCGGCAGATCGCCGAGGCGCGCGACCACGGCGACATCTCGGAGAACGCCGAATATCACGCCGCGCGCGAGCGCCAGAGCTTCATCGAGGGCCGCGTCATGGAGCTCGAGGACAAGATCGCTCGCGCCGAGGTCATCGACGTCTCCAAGCTTTCCGGCAAGGCGGTGAAGTTCGGCGCCACGGTGACGCTCGCCGACGAGGAGACCGACGAGAAGACCGTCTACCAGATCGTCGGCGAGGACGAGGCCGACATCAGCAAGGGCCGGCTCTCCGTGACCTCGCCGCTGGCCCGCGCGCTCATCGGCAAGGGCGTCGGCGACAGCGTCGAGGTCTCGACGCCGCGCGGCTCCAAGGCCTACGAGGTCGTGAAGGTGGCGTTCAAGTGAGCGACAGCTCAGCTGACCAGCGTGTCTTCACGCCACTTCCATCGGCACGCCCGGCGCGAATTTGGACGTGCGGATGGCGAGGGCGGTCTTCACGTGGCTCACGTTGGGAGCGGCGGTGAGCTGGGTGGTGAGGAAGCGCTGATAGGCCTCCCAGTCCTCGGCGACGATCTTGAGCAGGAAATCCGCCTCGCCCGCCAGCATGTGCGCCTCGCGCACTTGCGGCCAGGTGCTGACCAGCGCCTCGAACGCCTTGAGGTCCGGCTCGGCCTGGCTCGAAAGCCCGACCTGGGCGAAGACAGTGACGCCGAAGCCGAGGGCCTGGGCATTGATGTCGGCATGGTAGCCCCGGATGTAGCCCGCCTCCTCCAGGGCCCGCACGCGCCGGAGGCAGGGCGGCGCCGAGATCCCGGCGCGGTGCGCCAGCTCCACATTGGTCATGCGGCCATTGGCCTGAAGGTCCCGCAGGATCCGCCGGTCGATTCGGTCGAGCTTTATTCTTCGCATGGGGCGGGGCCTCGCCGGGGCTGGCTGAGCTTGTAATAATATTACAAGACGCCCCCGTCGACGCAACAGCGCTTGCATCCGCCGAGAGCGCCAGCTACCACGCGCCTCGCGCGCCGCCATTGGAGAGGACCCTCGGCATGACCGTTTCCGGCCCCTCGCCCCTCACCTGGGCGATGCATGACGGCAGGATCGGCATGGTGAACCAGGTGCTGGGTCTCGCCGAGGCTGTGGGCTACCCCATCGTGGAGAAGCAGGTGGCGCTGCGGGCGCCGTGGCGGCATCTCGCCCCGGCGCTCTGGGTCCATCCGATGGCGGCGGTCTCGCCGGAGGGCGCGGCCCTGACGCCGCCGTGGCCCGATCTGCTCATCGCCTGCGGCCGGACCGTAACCGCGCTGGCGCTGGCGGTGCGGCGCCTGAGCCGCGGTCGGACCTTCTGGGTCCAGGTGCAGGATCCCCGCTTCGCCCGTCGCCAGGTCGATCTCATCGTGGCGCCGCAACACGATCCCGTCCGCGGCGACAACGTCTTCCTGACGCTCGGCTCCGTCCATCGCGTGACGGCCGGAGATCCTGGAGGCGGCGCGCCCGCGCTTCGCGCCGCTGTTCCAGCCGCTGCAGCGTCCGCTCGTCGGGGTCCTGATCGGCGGGAGCAACCGGGTTTTCCGCCTGACATCGGCGGCGATGACGCGGCTCGGCGAGCAGCTGGCGGCGCTCGCCGCGCAAGGCGTGGGGATCGCCATCACGCCATCGCGGCGAACCGGCGAGGCGGCGCTCAGGGCGCTGCGCGAGCGACTTGCCGGCGTGCCGCATTATTTCTGGGACGGCAGCGCCGAGAATCCTTATTTCGGCCTCCTCGCCCACGCCGACGCCCTCCTCGTCACCGGCGATTCCGTCAACATGGTGAGCGAGGCCGCTTCCACCGGAAAGCCGGTACACGTGATCGAGCTCGAGGGCGGCTCGGCGAAATTTCGCCGGTTCCATGAGCTGTTCCGCGAGCGCGGCATCACGCGGCCCTTCCGTGGCGCGATCGAGCGCTGGAGCTACCCGCCTCTCGATGACACGGCTCGCGCCGCGGACGAGATCCGCCGTCGGATCGCCCAGCGGCTCGCCAACGTCGCCTGATCCCATGAGCAAGGCGCCGCTCGCCTATTTCGCGGCGCTCGTCGCGGCGAGCCTGCTGTTCCTGCTGGTGCCCGGCCTCGACCTCTGGGCGACCGGCCTCTTCTACCGCGCCGGCGACGGGTTCTTCCTGGCGGAGTGGGGCCCGGTGCGATTCGTTTTTCGAGCGGTGCCCTGGATCGTGACCGCACAGGTGATCGCCATCCCGCTCCTCCTCGTTGCAGGCTGGTGGCGGCGCCGCCCGATCGCCGGCATCGACCTCAGGGCCGGTGCTTTCCTGCTGCTGGCGCTGGCGCTCGGACCCGGTCTCCTCGTCAATACCGTGCTCAAAGATCATTGGGGACGCGCCCGGCCAAGCCAGGTGACGGAATTCGGCGGCACCAAGGACGTTCACCGCCGCGCCGCTGCCGGCGGCGCAATGCGAGCGCAACTGCTCCTTCGTCGCCGGACATCCGGCGATCGGCTTCGGCCTTATCGCCTTTGCCTTCCTGGCGCGCGATCCGCGACGCCGACGCGCCATCGCCGCGGCGGCCATCGCCTTCGGCAGCCTCGTCGGCGTGGTACGCCTCGCCCAAGGCGGGCATTTCCTCTCGGACGTCGTGTTCTCCGGTCTGCTCGTGGGCGGCCTCACCTGGCTCCTCGCCTGGCTGCTGCTCGAGCGCGATGTCGGCGGCGCGATCTGGCGCGGCCTCGCGGCGCGTCTCGGTGGGCCCGGCGCGCGCTGGGGACTCTATGGGCTGCTGACCGCCGTCGGCGTCCTGCTCGCCTACGCCTATGTGGACCGGCCGGTGGCGCTCTATTTCCATCGGGAGAACGGCGGCGAGAGCGCGGTCTTCAAGTTCATCACGAGCTTCGGCGTCTCGACATATTATCTCATCGGCACCGCCGTCGCCGCCGCGGCGCTCTGGCTCGCGGCGCGGATGACGCACGCGGCTGCACGGTCGCAGCGGCTCAGAGCTTACGCCGCGGTGCCGCTCTTTCTATTCCTGTCGATCGCGGTGTCCGGGCTCGTCACTGACCTGCTCAAGGTGGTGTTCGGCCGGGCGCGTCCGAAACTACTCTTCGCCCATCAGACCTTCGGCTTCGACTGGTGGGGCACCCAGGCGGATTTCTGGTCGTTCCCCTCCGGCCACACCACGACGGTGGTGGCGATCGCCGCCGCGCTTTATTTCCTCTGGCCGCGGTTCCTGCCGCTCTACGTCGCCTTCGCGGTGCTGGTGAGCGTGAGCCGCGCGATCGTGGGCGCGCATTACGCCAGCGACGTCATCGTCGCCACCTTCATCGCCACGGCCGTCACCGCCTATCTCCGCCGCGTCTTCGAGCGCAGCGGCATCCGCCTCGAGGACGCGGTGGCGGGTATCGCCCCGTCACGGCCGGCGCTGCCCTGGCGCGAGCGGCTCCGGCTCGGAGGCGCCAGAGCCACTAGAGCCAGCTCCGATTAGATTGAATTGGAACACGCTCCCGATACTTTGTTTTGTCGCATTTTCTGCACCGAACCGGTTTCCACTTCGGTGGAAAATGCTCTAGTAGCCCTTGAATCCCCTGAGGTCGGCGACGAAGAAGTCGCGGGTGGTGCCGCCACCCAAGGGAATGGTGATGCGGCCAACGGAGCCGACCTCGGCGAAATATTTCGGCAGCTCGCCGAGCGCACTGCGCGGCCCCACGAAGAGGAAATTGGCGCCTACCTGGGTCCCTGCGTCCGCGCTGAGATCAAACTGGTCGTGGACGGTGTGGCCCGGATTCCACTTGAAGACAGCCGCCGGGCGCGGTTCCACATAATAGGCGAGCGCCGCCAGTACCTCGCGATTGTCCGATGTCAGCTTGTCGCCGGGATGCGCGCTCAGCTCCGCCGTGACCGCCCGGCCCAAGGTCGCCCAGCCGCGCAGACGATGCAGCGGCTCGAATTTCCCCGGGATCTCCCAGCCGCCCGCATGGGCGATGTCATACCCGCCGATCAGCAGCACCGCCGCCGCCACGTGCAGGATCACCGACCCTTTCACCACCACCTCGCGGCCACGCTCGAGCAGAAACGCCACCACCAGAATGGTGGCGGAAACGTAGGTGGGCGCCGACCAGTTCGGATGCGCGCGGGAAAGCAGGCTCACGATGATCATCATGGCGAGCGTCGGCAGCGCAAAGACCGCGAGCAACTGCGCGCGTCGATCCGCCAGCGCCCGCCGCACCAGCGCCACCATCACCAGGAGCGTCGCGAAAAAAATCGGTCCGAAGACGCCGAACTGCGAGCCCACGAACTCGCCGAGGGCGCCGGGATGCAGTGCGAAGCCCGAGATGTCCGCGTTCGCCTCGGTGTGCCGGTAGCTCACGAACTGATGCGTGAGGTTCCAGACGAAATTGGGAGCATAGATCAGCAGCGCGATCGCCGTCGCCAGCAGCAGGTGCCTGAGATGGCGCCGCTCGTCCTTCACGGCGACCAGGAAGAGGAACGCCGAGATCAGCCAATAGGCCATCGCGTACTTGGCGAGGAGACCGATGCCGGCGGCAACGCCAACCGCGATCCACCAGCGGACGCTGCCGGCCTCACGGGCGCGGACGAAGGCATAGAGCGCCACCGCCCAGCAGAACAGCAGCGGAACGTCGGTAGAGATCAGCAGCGCCGAGGCGGAGACGCCCGGAAGCGTGCCATAGGCGATCGCCGACCAGCAGGCGACCCGGGCATCATAGAGCCGCCGCGCCGTCTGGTAGACCACCAGCGCGGTGGCGAAATGCAGAAGCGGCGAGGCGACCCGGATGCCGCCGGGATCGTCGCCAAATACCATGGTGCTGAGACGGATGATCCAGGCCACCAGGGGCGGCTTGGAGTAGTAACCCCACGCCGGGTTCAGGGACCACAACCAGTACTGCGCCTCGTCGGGATAGAGATCGAGGCCACCGACCCGGAGCCAGACCAGGCGCGCCGCCGTGATGGCGAGGAGCACCACGAGCGCGGTGCGCAGGAGGCGCTCCTCCGCTGACGTGGTGATGCTTGCCCGTTGAGATACAGCCATGAATGGGGTTTTTAGATCGAATTGGACCCAAGGTGTAGCATTTGGGCCGTCCGCTTGCTAAGTCAAAGGCGGCACCGGCGAGCGGCGGCGGAGGCGATGAAGCTCACGATTGAAACCTTCAGCAACGTCAAGGGCGGCAACAGCTTTTACAAGGCTGTGACGCATCCCCTGGCGGCGCGGGCGATGCCGGGGCTGCTGCAGCGTCTGGCGCCGGCGGCGGATCGCGGTCTATGACCCGCTGGGCCTCGCCGGCGGGTTGGCGGAGTTCTACGACCTCGGCCGTCTCGATGTGGTCGGCAGCTTCGTCCAGGACGTGGGCGCCATCGGCCGTCCGGTGCTGGGCCGCCCGGCGCAGCCGGTCACCGATCTCAAGGCGAGCGGCGCCGAGGTCGTGCTCGTCACCGCCTTCGACGCCGACCGCCTCATCGACCACATCCGCCACCTGCTGCCGGAGCGCGCGGAGGTCCAGAGCCTCGACGCGTTGCGCCTGCCGGAGGCGCTCATCACCAACCGGCGTGCCTATCTCGATGCCCTCAATTTCGCCACCAACTTCGCCTTCTTCCGCGACGCCGACGGCCAGCACACGCGGCTCGTCACGCGCCAATTACTGGTCGAGCTATGGCGCGCGGTGAGGTGAGCCTGTGGCTGGCGCTTTTCGACGAGGCCGGCAAAGTGCTGGCGGAGTGGCGCGAGCCGGTGCCGAGCGGCGACCGGCGCCATCGTGCTCGACAGCCGCGAGATCCGCCGGCGCTTCGAGCTGCCGGCATTCACCGGCCAGCTGTTCGTGCACGCGATCGGCGCCGCCGGCCACGACGTCGTCAAATACGCGCTCGACACCTTTGGCGACGACGACACGGACAAGGGCCTCTCCTGCACGCATGACGCCAATTCCTGGCCGGCCGATCTCTATGCCGGCCTGCCGGCGCCGCGCAGCGGCGAGCGCGTGCTGCTCTGGGTGCAGAACAGCCATCCGCTCACCATTCCCGCGGGCGTCGATCGGTCTCAACGTCATGGGGCGCGCGGAGATCCGCGGCCTCGAGCGCACCATTCGCGCCGTTCGCCACCGTGCGCGGTCGATGTGGCGCGAGCTGCTGCCCGACGCGCGCTGGCCGCAGCAGATCGAGATGCAGGCCGGCAAGCATATGGTGCGGCCGCGCTACGAGGTGATCGCGCGACGGCCAGCGCCGCATCGCCCACGTCAATGTCGAGCGCACCGATCTGCAAGCCCGACCCGAGCATCGCCGAGCTCGGCAATCTGCTCGGCAAGGGATATCTGCTGCCGGCGCCGGTGCTGCCGCGCGACGGGCTGGCGCTCGCTCGCGCTGCCGACGCCGATGTCGACCTGCCAGACGCGAATTGCCGCTAGCGGCGATCCTCTACGATGCCGGCGGCCACGAGGTCGCGCGCCACCGCTTCGGCAAGCTCGCGCGCCACCACGCGGTGATGCTCGACGTCGACGAGTGGCTGAACGGGTCAGCGCTTCCCGCCGGCTACGGCCACATGGAGCTGGTCTACGATTTCGCCGATGGCGGTGTCGCCGACGGCTGGCTGCACGGCCTCTTCCGCTACGAGGATCGCGCCAGCGGGCACGCCGCCGAGACCAGCTTCGGCGCGCATGTCTTCAACACCGTGCTCACCTACAAGGGCGAGCCGCAATCCTATGCCGGCCGTCCGCCCGGCCTCTCGACCCGACTCTTCCTGCGGCTCGGCGAGGGGCACTTCGACACGCTCTGCCATCTGATCTATCCGGCGTCGACGCCGTGGCACGGCGTTCAGCGAGACCGATCTGACGCTGCACGACGGCAGCGGCGCGCGAGATCGCGCGCGAGCACGTGCGCATTCCCTGCTCGGGCTCGCTGTTCTGGCGCTACGGCGAGACGTTCGATGAGGCGACTCGGGCACGCGCGGGAGCGAGTGCCTATATTGTTATTCGCGACACCACCTGCCGGCTTTTCGGCTATCATGGATTGATCGGCCGCAACGGCGCGTTCAGCCTCGACCACATGTTCGGGTTCTGAGCGGCCTGAGCGGTTTTTCTCTGCGAGATGATTGGGTTATGACGACTCGTCACCACACCAAGGTGTTGATCATCGGCTCCGGACCTGCCGGCTACACGGCGGCGGTCTATGCCGCGCGCGCCAACCTGCAGCCGATTCTGGTTCAGGGCCTGCAGCCCGGCGGGCAGCTCACCATCACGACGGATGTGGAGAACTATCCCGGCTTCGCCAGCGTGATCCAGGGCCCCTGGCTCATGGAGCAGATGCAGAAGCAGGCGGAGCACGTGGGCACCACTGTCATCTTCGACATCATCGTCAAGGCCGACCTTTCCAAGCGACCGTTCGTCTGCGTCGGCGATAGCGGCGACACCTATGTCGGCGAGACCGTGATCATCTGCACCGGCGCCCAGGCGCGCTGGCTCGGCGTTGCCGGCGAGGAGACCTACCGCGGCTTCGGCGTCTCCGCCTGCGCCACCTGCGACGGCTTCTTCTTTCGCGGCAAGGAGGTCGTGGTGGCCGGCGGCGGCAATACCGCGGTCGAGGAGGCGCTCTACCTCACCAATCATGCGAGCAAGGTGACGCTGGTGCATCGCCGCGACAAGCTGCGCGCGGAGAAGATCCTGCAGACGCGGCTCTTCGCCAATCCCAAGATCGAGGTGGTCTGGGACAGCATCATCGACGAGATCGTGGGCGAGCCGGGCCCGCCGGCGCGGGTCAACGGCGTCAGGCTGCGCAACGTGAAGACCGGCGCCCGGCATACCCTTGCCACCGACGGCTTCTTCGTGGCCATCGGCCACACGCCGGTGACCGACATGTTCAAAGGTCAGCTCGCCCTCGACGACGGCGGCTACATCCTGACGCGGCCGGATTCGACCGCGACGGAGATCCCCGGCGTGTTCGCGGCAGGCGACGTCAAGGACAAGATCTTCCGCCAGGCGGTGACTGCCGCCGGCATGGGCTGCATGGCAGCGCTCGAAGCGGAGAAGTTCCTCGCGGCGGAGGAAGCCGCCGGGGCACTCAAGGCGGCGGAGTGAGCGAGCAGCGCAAGCCTCGTCCCGCTCTCCCCCCTTGCCGCAAGGCAAGGGCATGGATTGGGACAAGCTCAGGGTGTTCCACGCGGTGGCGGAGGCGGGCAGCTTCACGCACGCGGGCGAATCGCTCAACCTCAGCCAGTCCGCGGTGAGCCGGCAGATCAGCGCCCTCGAGGAGAGCCTCTCGGTCCCCCTCTTCCACCGCCATGCCCGCGGCCTGATCCTCACCGAGCAGGGCGATCTCCTCTATCGCACGGCGCGCGAGGTCTTCGCCAAGCTCGCGATGACCGAGGCGATGCTGTCGGAGTCGAAGGACCGGCCGCGGGGGCCGCTCAAGGTGACGACGACGGTGGCCTTCGGCTCCGGCTGGCTGGTGCCGCGCATCAGCGAGTTCATGGAGCTCTATCCGGAGATCCAGCTCAGCGTGGTGGTCGATGACGGCGAGCTCGATCTCTCCATGCGCGAGGCGGATGTGGCGATCCGCATGTCGGCGCCGCGCCAGCCCGACCTGGTGCAGCGGCATCTGCTGACGATCCGCTATCACATCTATGCCGCGCCCTCCTACATCAAGAAATACGGACTGCCGCAGAAGCCGGAGGATCTCGACCGCCACCGCATCATCATCTACGGCACCGATGCGCGGCCGCCGACGCGGAACACCAACTGGCTGATCGAGGCCGGGCTCCGGTCCGGCTCCGAGCGCAAGCCGATCCTCGCGGTCAACAACGTGCAGGCGATCTTTCGCGCGGTGGCGAGCGGCATCGGCATTGCAGCGCTGCCGGACTACATGGCGCAGGACGCCGCCGATCTCGTGCGGCTGCTGCCGGACCTCGCCGGGCCCGAGGTGGAAGCCTATTTCGTCTATCCCGAGGAGCTCAGGACCTCGAAGCGTATCGCCGTATTCCGCGATTTTCTGCTGCGCAAGGTTGCCGAGTCGAAGAACACGTAAGCGCGAGCGGCAACTCGCTCGATCGACTCGCGCGGCACGGCGAACTATGGAAATCTTCCGAGTCGCTCGCGATTTTCCGCGGAAATCCGCGGTGGAGCGAGGGTTGCGGTTTTTGCAACGGAGAATCCCGAAATTACCCCTGGCGTGTCAGCGCGGTGCGCCGCATTTTTGATCGACGCTATTGAGTGCGGTGAGTTCAGCCGGAGTGCGCTTGCGCCGCCGGCATCGAGTTCCCGGGCCTCGCGCCCGGGAAGAGGGTCTTCGGATCCTCACGTCTCCCAGACGTGAAGCCTCCCTGTTCAAACTGCCCCCGACGCAAGTCGGGGGCTTTCTTTTTTCGTCGCCGATCCAGCGGCCCGCCAACGGCAATGTCGCGCCGTGGCCAGCGAACCCCGGCGTTGGCGAGAGAGGGAGGGAGGGATGAAGACGAGGAAACAACAAGATAAGCATCGTGTTTCAGACGCTTAGGAGGATTTCAGGTCTTGAAACCAATTTGCGCGATGATTTCGCCGCGAGGGGGTTAACAGTCGAGGATTTTGTGCGAGATGGATGACATCAGGCATCCGCTCCTGCGCCGGCTTTACGACTACTGGTCGCAAAAGCGAGGCGATCGCAGGCTACCGCAACGGAAGGACATCGATCCGACGGAGCTCCCGGCCGAGCTGTGGCCGCATCTCCTGCTGCAGGACGTCGTCATGCAGAACGACCGCGTGCGCTTTCGCTACTGCATCGTGGGCGAGCATTTTCGGGAGCAGATTGGCCGGCATGTCGCGGGGACATTCTCCGACGTCGCTCTCGCGCCATTGGGGAGCTACGCCCGCTACGTGATCGAGCTCTTTGCCGACAGCGTGTGGCGGGCCACTCCCTCCTATTCAGAGAATCTTTTCAAACCGACCGGGCAGAGGGCGACAACACTGACGAGACGCCTGATCCTCCCGCTATCGGAGAATGGCGAGACGGTGGACAAGGTTCTGAGCGGCCACGTGTTCGAGTTCCCCCGCGCCGACAACATTCAATTCGGCTCGGGGGTCGAAGATTTTCAGGAGACTTTTCGGCGCGAGCTCCGGGATCGGCACGCGCCTCTCGAGGGGCCGTGAGCCGAGGGAGGCGCGACCGCCGCTTCGGTTCACTCGGGCGCTGCACTCGCCGGCCGGTTCTCGGGGTTCCTCGGGCAAGGACGGATGGAACCGCTTGAGCCGGTCGGATTTGATACCTGGCTTCTGCCCTGTCCGCGCGCTGGATCATTCGCCGCCGGACGACTGGACCTTGATCTTTCGACGCCATGAGAATGGCCGCGTCGTCGGCATCGATATCGGCTGCTGGCCCGCGCCTAGATTGGACTATCGGCGCGTCGGCTGAGCCGCACGCGCGACATCAGCCGAAAAGCCGGGCGCCGAACCGATACCGCGCCAAGGCGAAGGCACCGACCGCCAGGGCCGCGACATAGGCCAGGTGTCCTGCGGCCGCCAGTGGATCGAGGGGCGTGCCTGCCGTGAGCGGCCGCACGACGGCAATGAGATGGGTCATCGGCAGGACCCAGGCGATCACCTGCACGAACCAGGGGAAGCGCGCCACCTCGAAGAAGGTGCCCGAAAACATGAACATCGGCGTCACCCAGAAGGTGAAGAAATAGGCGAAGACATCCCAGGTCTTCGCGTGCGCGGTGACGACGAGGCCGCAGCACGCAAAGCAGACCGCGCCGAGCGCCAGCACCGGGAGCGCGAGCAGCACGCCCGAGAGACTCCCGATACCGCCCCAGATGGCTCCGACGACGATGACGCAACTGGACGCGAAGACGCCCTTGGTGGCGGCCCATGACATCTCGCCCAGCATCAGCTCGGTAAGCGTCACCGGCGTCGCCAGAATCGCGTCCCAGGTCCGCTGCAGGCTGACGCGGGCGTAGGTGCTGATGGTCGATTTGAAGCTGGCGGCGAACATCGCCGCATAACCCATCATCCCTGGCACCACGAAGTGCAGATAGCTCATGCCGCCGACCTGATCGATCACCGCTCCCAGCCCGTATCCGAACGCGAAAAGGAAGATCAGCGGGTCGAGCACATTCGTCGTGAGCGATGGCCCCATCAGCCGGCGCCAGACCAGCGCGTTCCGGCGCCACACGGCGTGACTGTAGCGATTGACCGCGATGACACTCATCTCACCCTCCCTGCCGCAGGCTGTGTCCGGTGAGGCGCAGGAATACGTCCTCGAGATTGGCTTCCCGCCGCAGATAGGCGGATTGCGGCGGCAGCCTCCGCTCCATCTCGGTTGGATCGTTCGCGTAGTAGAGCACTGCGTCCCCGATGTCGTTACGCTCGAGCCCGCCCTCGACGAAGCCTTCGGGCAAGGGCTTGGCGACCTCGAAGACATGGCCGCGGACGTGCCGGTCGATCAGCTCCCGGGGCGAACCCTCGTCGAGTACCTTGCCGCCGTCGATGATGATGATGCGATCGCACAGCCGCTGTGCCTCATCCATATAGTGCGTGGTCAGCAGCAGCGTCTTGCCCTCGCGCCTCAGATCGAGCAGCCGGCGCCAGATCAGCACGCGCGCCTGCGGATCGAGGCCGGTCGTCGGCTCGTCGAGGATGATGAGATCGGGGTCGGCAATCAGCGCCCGGGCGATGATCAGCCGGCGCTTCATGCCGCCCGAGAGCTGCATCACCTTCGCGCTGCCGCGCTCGACCAGCTGCATGAAGTCGAGCAGCTTCGGAACGCGCTTGGCGATCTCGATCGCGGGAAGGCCGAAATAACGTCCGTAGACCTCGAGATTTTGGCGCACCGACAGGTCGGGATCGAGATTGTCCTCCTGCGGCACCAGGCCCACGCGCTCCCGCATCGCCCGTCCCAATTCCGCCGGAACTTTCCCGAACAGCCGGAGACGTCCGGCGGTCGGCGTCGTCGTTGCCGTGATCATCCGCATGATCGTTGTCTTGCCGGCACCGTTCGGACCCAGCAGGCCGATGCAGGCCCCCGCTTGGATCGAGAAGCTGACGCCGCGCACCGCGTGCACTTCGCCATAGCGCTTCTCCAGCGCCTCGGCTTCAATCACCGGTGTCGCGGTGGCGGCTATTCCTTCCACGCCTCGCCCCTTCGAAAAAGACACATGACCGATCCCGCCGATCGCGGCGCCTCTCGGCGCCGAAAGCGTAGTGCTAGCACATCTCCGGGCTGGTCGTTCTTTTAACGCGGGCGCGTATGGTCTCGTCCTAGATCTCTCGATTTCGCTCGCGCCTTAGACGTCGCCCTTGCTGGAAAGCGCCTTGGTCCATTTCATGATGTGCTCGGCGGCGGCGACGGTCTCGCCGTGCTGGTTGAAGACCTCCACGGTGGCGACGCTCCGCCGCTTGGCGTCGTCGATCCTGGCGACGACGTAGCGGACCGTGACGGTATCGCCGAGCTTCACCGGCTTCAGGAAGCGGACCTTGTCGTAGCCGAGCGAGACCGGGAATTCCGTCAGGTCCTTACGATGAATGATGTGGGCGATGCTGATGGTGGATGCCGTCGACATGTAGCCCACCAGCAGGGCGCCGTGGGCGATGCGCGTCCCGATGCTGGACTTCTCCTTCATGTACTGCTCGTTGACGTGGGTATCGCTGAAATCGCCGGTGATGCCGGCGAACAAAGTGACATCGGTCTCGCCGACGGTCTTCGAGAAATGGAATTCCTGGCCGACTTCAACGCCGGTGATGGCCATCGCGGTTCTCCTTGGGTATGACGCATGGTGCCGGGGATTATTGGTGGATCACCCCGAGCCGCGCGAACAGATCGTAGATGCGCTTGGAGTAGTCCGCGAAAGCAGGCTCCTCGCCAAGGGCCACCGGCCGCGGGCGCGGCAGATCGATGCGTAACTCCTCGACCACCCGTCCGGGAGACGGCCCCATCACCAAGACGCGGTCCGACAGGCCGACCGCCTCCTCGACGCTGTGGGTGATGAAGAGAACCGTCGGCCGGTCGGTCATCCAGAGCTGCTCGAGATCGCGCCGAACCTGCACGCGGGTCAGCGCATCGAGCGCGCCGAAGGGCTCGTCCATCAGCAGGACCGACGGCCGCAGCACCAGCGCGCGGGCGAGCGAGACGCGCTGGCGCATGCCGCCCGAGAGCTGATGGGGATAGCGGTCGGCAGCGTTGCTCAGGCCCAGCTTGCCGAACAGCTCCATCGTCCGCTCGCGGATCGGCGCCATCGGCAGCTTGCGGATGACGCCCTGCAGCAGCACGTTGTCGAGGGCGGTACGGAAGTCGAGCAGCAGGTGGTCCTGAAACGCGATCCCCACATCGGTCAGCGGCCCGGTGAGCGGCGCGCCGTCCACTCGCACCTCGCCCCGCGAGATCTCCAGCAGCCCCGCGACCATCAGCATCAGCGTGCTCTTGCCGCAGCCGCTCGGCCCCACGACGGAGACGAACTCGCCGGGCTTGATATCGGCGGTGGTGGGGCGAAGGGCCTCGAATGCGTGCTCGGTCCCTTCGCCGTAGATCTTGTTCACCCCGTCGATCTCGATGCGGACGCCGCTGGTGCCGGCTGCTTGCATGCCGTCATCCACCGCCGCCAATCGAGCGCGCCGCATCTCCCAGCGTGCTACTTGAGCGGGCACGAACGCAGCTCGGATTCCGGCGGCAGATAGTCGTAGGTGTAGTAGGTGGTGGCCGGAATGTCCGACGGCAGGATCTTGATCTCGCTCAAAATCTTCACCGTATCCTCCCACTGAACCGGTAGCGCCTTGCCGACGAACTTCGCCCGGTTGACGCACATCAGGTACTTCGTGGCCTCGAGCTGCGCCGGCGCCGTCTTCTCGTTCGAGTCCGGAAACATCGCCTTCATGGCGGCGACCGCGGCGGCCGGATCGTCGACGGCGGCGTACCATCCTTTGAGGCTCGCCGCCACGAACTTCTTGGCGATGTCGGGATGTGCCGCGAGGAAGCTCTCCGAGGCGATGATCGAGGTCGATACCGTCGGCGCACCGTTGTCGATGAAGGGAAAGTCGGTGGTCTCGGCGCCGAGGCCCTTCAGCTGGATCGCGAAATAGTCGATGGAGCCGAGGATGACATCGACCTGACCCTGCATGAGCGACGGCACCATGGAATCCGGCGGCATGTTCACCGCCTTGACGTCGCTTTCCTTGAGCCCGTTCGCCGCCAGGATCAGCGGGAACATCGGCACCTGCGAGCCGCCGTTCGGCACCGCGACCGACTTGCCCTTGATGTCGGCGACGGACTTGAGGCCGGTCTTCTTGAGGGCGGTGACCTGGTTCGGGTTGCCCTGGAGGATGGTCGCCAGCACCTTGATCTTGGCGCCCTGGGAGACGAGCTTCATCACCGGCGCCGCGTCGGCAAAGGCAAGATCCGCCTTGCCGGCGGCGACGAGCTGCGCGGTGATCTGCGAGCCGTTCCCCGGCTCGATCTTCACGTCGAGGCCGACGTCCTTGTAGAAGCCTTTCTGCACCGCGAGCTCGTAGCCGGCATTGAAGCCCGCCACGGGATAGTTGAGCTGGAAGGTGATGGGATATGGGTCGGCCGCAGCCGCCGGCACGGCGCTCAGTGCCGCAATGGCCAGCGACGATAGCGCCGCCGCATAGGCCAGGCGACTGGGATACGTCCTCGGTCTCGTCCGCGTCATGGTCTCCTCCGCTGTGATTATGGTGGGATTACTCGGCCTCGGTATTCACGTGGCGCCCCTGCCCCGGCGCCACGGCGTCATCACGTATTCGAGGACCTCGACCACGCTATTGAGCGCGAGGCCGATGATCGTCATCACGAACAGGATCGCGAAAACGAGGGTGGTATCGAGCGAGCCGGTGGCCTGCAGCAGCAGGTAGCCCAGACCTTTGTTGGCGCCGACGAACTCGGCGACGATGGCGGCGGTGGCGGCGATGGTGGCGGAAGTCTTGAGGCCGCCGAAGATGACCGGCAGCGCCGAGGGAAAGCGCAGGTAGCGGAAGGTCTGCCAGCCGGTCGCCCCCATGGAGCGCGTCAGGTATTGGAAGCGCGGATCGAGGATCTGGAATCCGGCGATGCTCGCCAGCAGCAGCGGAAAGAAGGTGAGCAGCAGGGTCAGCATCACCTTCGAGGTCGGGCCGAAGCCGATCCAGACGACGAAGAGCGGCGCGATCGCGATCTTCGGCACCAGCTGAATGAAGACCAGCAGCGGATAGAGCATGCGCTTCGCCGCGGGCGAGAGGGCGATCAGCAGGCCGAGCGGAATTGCCGTTACCACCGAGAGCGCGAAGCCGAGGACGATCTCCTCCAGCGTCACCAGGCTGTTGTTCCAGAGGCTTTGGTGCGCGGCAACGAGCCGCGGCAGCACGTCCTGGGGCGGCGGCAGAAGATAGGCGGGAATGCCGAGCAGCGTGACGGCGAGCCACCACGCCAGGACCAACGCGATGAAGACCAGCGCCGGCTGGCTGGCCCGGAAAATCCGCCCTGGCCATACCACCCGACGAACAGTCCTCTTCTGCGGCCCCTTGCCGGCGGCCATGTCATTGCCGGCGCTCATGTCTCCCTCCCTGACCTGAATTTCTGATGGCGACGTGCCGACGGCATCGGGTGGACCGATCGCCCCATGCGCCGCTGCGCATCCCGGCCCGAGACGCTGGTTCGTGATCTAATCGGGGGTCGCGGGCCGGTGACCGGTCCCCGCGTAACAGCTGCCTCCCTTTAATCTTGAACGCGGTTCCATTTTTGAACTAGGTTTCAGAATATAGGCTGACGACGAGGTGTCAAGGCTCCGCCCCAGCAGACGCCGGCGGCCGGCGACCCTCTCAACGCGACGATTGGACGGACATGAAAAGAATATCAGCGGACGAGGCGGCAAGGCTGGTTGAGCCCGGCGATGCGCTGCTGCTGAGCGGCTCGGGCGGCGGTCATTCCGTGCCGGAAGCGCTGCTGGCGGCGGTGGAGCGGCGCTTCCTGGCGGAAGGCGCGCCTCGCGATCTCACCTCCATCAGCATCGTCGGCATCGGCGACCGGGCGACGCTGGGCGCCGGTCATCTCGCCCATGAGGGCTTGCTGAAGCGGGCGATCACCAGCGCGCTCGTGGACTCGCCCGGCCTCGCGGTACTGGCGGCGGCTGACAAGATCGAGGCCTATACGCTGCCTCAGGGCGTGCTGTCCCAGCTCATGCGCGACATGGCGGCGGGACGGCCCGGCCTCTTCTCCAAGACCGGCCTCCACACCTTCATCGATCCGCGCCAGCTCGGCGGCAAGCAGAGCAAGAGCGCCAAGGAGGACTTCGTCGAGGTCGTGACCCTCCACGGCGAGGAGTGGCTGTTCTTCAAGCCGCTGCCGATCGATGTCGCCTTCCTGCGCGGCACCACCGCGGATGAGGACGGCAACATCACCATGGAGCAGGAGGCGGTACTGGGCGAGATGCTGCCCATGGCCCAGGCGACACGGCGCGCGGGCGGCATCGTCGTCGTGCAGGTGAAGCGCATGGCGCGGCGCGGCACGCTGCCGCCAAAGCAGGTCAAGATCCCCGGCATCCTCGTCGACTTCGTCGTGCATGTGCCGGACCAGCGGCAGACCTACGCCACCGACTACGACCCGAGCTATGCCGGCGAGCTGCGCGTGCCGCTCAGCGATATCAACCCGATCCCCTTCGGTCCGCGCAAGGTGATCGTGCGCCGTGCCGCGATGGAGCTGTTCCCGGACGCCATCTGCAACCTCGGCGCCGGCGTCTCCACCGGGCTCTCCACGATTGCCGCCGAGGAGAACATCCTCGACTCCGTCGGTGCTCACCAACGAGCAGGGCATCATCGGCGGCGCGCCGATCACCGGACGGGATTCCGGCGGCGGCCAGAACTTCGCCGCGATGATCGAGCAGCCCTACCAGTTCGATTTCTATGACGGCGGCGGACTTGACCTCGCCTTCCTCTCCTTCGCCGAGGTGGACGCCGAGGGCAACGTCAACGTCAGCCGCTTCGGCGACCGCATCATCGGCGTCGGCGGCTTCATCAACATCGCCCAGAACGCCAAGACGGTGATCTTCAACGGCACCCTCACCGCCGGCGATCTCGCGATCTCCTGGCCGGACGGCAAGATCAGGATCGAGCGCGAGGGCAAGCACAAGAAGTTCGTCAAATCGCTGCAGCAGATCTGCTACAGCGCCAGGATCGCCAGAGAGCGCCGTCAGACCGCGCTATTCGTCACCGAGCGCGCGGTCTTCCGCATCGCCGGCAAGGGGATGGAGCTGATCGAGGTGGCGCCGGGCGTCGATCTCGAGCGCGACATTTTCGGCCAGATGGAGTTCCGTCCCGCGGTAGCATCGGACCTGCGCCAGATGGACCCGCGCCTCTTCCAGCCCGGCCTGATGGATCTCCACCACGACCTCGCGCGCCAAGCCCGCTCGCTACCGCAACGAGCGGCTCAAGGCGTGGTACGAGGCGCGGAACGCGCGAGCGTAAACTAAATTAAGAATTTCACCACGGAGACACGGAGGTCACGGAGGATAGCCGACACTCGCTCTCTTCGTGACCTCCGTGTCTCCGTGGCGACTCCAAATTTCTTCACTACCCCAGCACCTCGAATGCCCGCAGGAAGAAATCCGGGCCGCCGAAATTGCCGGACTTGAGCGCGAGCGCGAGCGGCGGCTCGTCCAATGTCGCGGTCCAGGGAACGCCGGGATCGATCTGCGGGCCGATGCGCAGACCGCTCATGCCGAGCACCTGCACCACGGCGCCGGAGGTCTCGCCGCCCGCCACCACCAGCCGCCGCACGCCGCGATCGACCAGGCCGCGCGCGACGGCGGCGAGCGCCTCTTCGACCAGCGCGCCGGCGCGCTCGCGGCCCAGCTTCTGCTGCACGGCGCTCACCTTCTCCGGCGGCGCGCTGGCGGAAATCAGCACAGGTCCCGATTTCAGGTGCGGCCCGGCCCAGGCGAGCGCCTTCGCCGCCAGATCCTCGCCTTCGGCGAGCGCCAGCGGATCGATCTCGAAGATCGGGCGGCGCTCCCGCATCGCTGCGACCTGCGCCAAGGTCGCCGTCGAGCAAGAGCCGGAGATCACCGCGGACAATCCTTCAACCCTCGGCAGGCTGGCAGCGGTGCTGCTCGGCGCGAGCAAGCCCCGGTGCGCGGAAATTCTCCGGCAGGCCCAGCGCGATGCCGGAGCCGCCGGTGATCAGCGGGAGGTCCGCGATGGCGGCGCCGAGGGCCAGCAGGTCGCGGTCGCCGACGGCATCGCAGATCGCGTGACGGATGCCCTGGCGCTTGAGCGCCGCGAAGGCCTCGCGAATGGCGCTCGCGCCCTTCGCCACCGTCGATGCCTGCACCAGCCCGACCTTGTGCCGCGTCTGCCGCGCCAGCACGCGCACCAGGTAGGCATCGCGCATCGGCGTCAGCGGATGATCGCGCATGCCGGATTCCGACAGCAGCACGTCGCCGACGAAGAGATAGCCCTTGTAGATGGTGCGGCCGTTCTCGGGAAACGCCGGGCAGAAGATGGTGAAGTCGCTGCCGAGCGCATCGAGCAGCGCGTCCGCGACCGGGCCGATATTGCCGGCGTCGGTGGAATCGAAGGTGGAGCAGTACTTGAACAGCACCTGGCGCGCGCCGGCACGCCGCAGCCAGTCGAGGGCGGCGAGCGATTGCTCCACCGCCTCGGCGACGGGGATGGTGCGGCTCTTCAGCGCGACGACGACGGCGTCGGCATCGGGCACCGCGGCGCCGGGCTTCGGCACGCCGATGAGCTGCACCGTGCGCATGCCCTGGCGCACCAGCGTGTTGGCGAGGTCGGTGGCGCCGGTGAAATCGTCGGCGATGGCGCCGAGCAGTATCGTCATGCCTCCCGTCCTGGCTGCAGCTCTGAATCTCGGCGCCAGCTTACGACGAAACGCGGGCGCTCACGACATCGCCCGCTTTTGCGGCGGCCGCACGGCGAGATGCTGCTGGCGCACCGGCCAAAGCGCGGAGAGCTCGTCGGCGGCAGCGCGAAGCGCCGGCACCATCTCGGCGATGCGTCCGGTGTCATGCGCACGCTGGGCCCGGCGATGCTGACGGTTCCCACCGCCGGCGCATCCTTGTCGCCGCCGTCGCGGATCACCGCCGCCACCGCGGCAACGCCGGGCTCCGCCTCCTCGCTCACCACGCCGTAACCACGCTCGCGCGTCTTGCGGAGATCCTCCAGCAGCTCCTCGACGCTGTGGATCGCCTTGGGACCGACCGGCGCCGTATCGAAGCCGCGCTGCAGCGCGATCCGCACCGCATCCGCTTCCGGCAGGCTCGCGAGCCAGGCCTTTCCGGTCGCCGTCGCATGCAGCACGACCTCCCGTCCCATGATGGGGTCATAGCGCAGGCTGGCGCGCGCACCCTGGGCCTTGGCAACCCAGGTGAGCGACGTGCCGTCGACGACGGACATGCGGACCAGCTCCTCAGTCTGCTTGGCGAGCTCGTCCAGCACGGGCTGGCAGAGCTCCGGCAGCTTGGTCGCGGCCAGAAAGCGAAAACCCAGGGTCACCAAGCGCATGGTCGGCCGATAATGCTGCGTCACCGGGTCCTGCGCCACGAAGCGCCGCGCGCTCAACGTCGTCAGCAGGCGGTGCGTGGCGCTTTTCGGCAGGCCGAACCGCTCGCTGATGACGCTGAGCGGCATCCCCTCGGGGTGATCCGCCAGCACCTCGATGATCTCGAGGCAGCGGTCGACCGATCCGACGCTGAAGCCTGCCATTGGCGGCCCGCCTTTTTAAACTTGAACGCCGTTCCAACTTTGAACTACGTTTCAGAATACAAGACGAAGGCTTGGTGTCAAGCCGAGCGACGCCGCTGGCCATCATAACGAGGGAGAGGCCCGTGCGGCTCGACCATTCACTCGTGCCGAGACCTCCCCTGGATCGGCTAAGGTCAGGGCATCCGCACTCCAGCCGAGAGCTTCCGATGCGCACGGCTTCCGAATCCGACCTCCGCGACGCCATCTGCGAGCTCGGCATGTCGCTATTCACCCGCGGCCTCACCTTCGGCAGCGCCGGCAATATCAGCGTGCGGCTCGCGGATGGCTGGCTGATGACGCCCACCAACGTCTCTCTCGGCCGCCTCGACCCGGCGCGCCTCGCAAAGCTCGACCGCGATGGCGGCCTCGTCTCCGGCGATACGCCCACCAAGGAGAGCGTGCTGCATCGGGCCATGTACGGCGAGCGGCCGGATGCCGGCGCGGTGGTGCATCTTGCATTCCACCCACTCGGTGGCGGTCTCCTGCCTCGACGGGATCGATCCCGGGAACGTGCTGCCGCCGATCACCGCCTATTACGTCATGCGGATCGGGCGCCTCCCCCTCGTTCCCTATCATGCGCCGGGCGATCGAGATCTGGCCGAAGCCGTGCGGCGGCTTGCCGGCAAGCATCACGCGGTGCTGCTGGCCAACCACGGGCCGGTGGTGGCGGGCACCTCCCTCGACGCCGCCGCCAACGCGATCGAGGAGCTGGAAGAGACCGCGAAGCTGTTCCTGCTGCTCCGCGGCTCGAAGACGCGACCGCTGACCGACGCGCAAGTGGCCGCACTCTCTTGACCCCCTGAAATTTGCGAGGGCCCGCCCGTGCCGAAGCTTGCCGCCAATCTCAGCATGATGTTCCAAGAAGTTGGGTTCCTCGACCGCTTCGCGGCCGCCGCGACGGCGGGATTCCGCGGCGTGGAGTTTCTCTTCCCTTACGAATTTCCGGCGGCCGAGATCGCCGACCGCTTGCAGCGGCACAATCTCACCCAGGCGCTCTTCAATCTGCCACCCGGCGACTTCACGAAGGGAGAGCGCGGCATCGCGGCGCTGCCGGGCCGCGAGAGCGAATTCGCCGCCGCCGTCGAGCGCGGCATCGAATATGCGCTGGCCACCGACTGCAAGTGCCTGCACGCGATGGCCGGGCTCTGGCCGGCGGAGCGTCCGAAAGCCGAGGCGGTGCCGACCTATGTGGCCAACCTCCAGCACGCCGCCGATCGCGCGGCAAAGCACGGCATTACGGTGCTGATCGAGCCGATCAACGACCGCGACATCCCCGGCTACTACCTCAACACCTCGGGCCAGGCGATGGCGATCCTGAAGCAGGTCGGGCGCGCCAACGCCAAGCTGCAGCTCGATCTCTATCATTGCCAGATCATGGAGGGCGATCTCGCGATCCATATAAAGAACCTCGCCGGGCACTACGCCCATGTGCAGATCGCCGGCGTGCCGGAGCGGCACGAGCCCGATCTCGGCGAGGTCAATTATCCCTACCTCTTCGATCTCCTCGACAGCGTCGGCTACATCGGCTGGATCGGCTGCGAGTACCGCCCGGCGGGTAAGACCGAGGCCGGTCTCGGCTGGGCGCGGCGCTGGGGCATCGGGGCTCCGCGATGAGCCTCGCGGGACGCGGCGCCGTCGCCATCTGGAACGACATCACTCCGGAAGGCCGTGGCAACTTCTATGCCTGGCACGGCCTGCAGCACATGCCGGAGCGGGTCGGCATTCTCGGCTTCCTGCGCGGCCGCCGCTATGCGGCGATCCACGGCGCGCCCGAGTATTTCACGCTCTACGAGGCCGAGAGCCCGGAGATTTTGAGTGGCCAGGATTACGCCACCAGGCTCAACCACCCGACGCCCTGGACCACGGAGTTGATCCGGCACTTCCGCAATGTCGGGCGCTCGATTTGCCGCGTCGCGGCTTCCTTTGGCAACGCGCAGGGCGGGTTGATCGCGACGCTGCGCTACGACGTGCCTGATGCCGCCGCCGAGAGGCACCGCGGCGAGCTGGCGCGACGCATCCTGCCGGCCCTCGTCGAGCAGCCCGGCGTCGCCGGCGCGCATCTGCTGATCGCCGACGTCGAGGCCAGCAGCACCGACACCGTCGAGAAGAAGACCCGCGGCCGGCCCGACCTGGTGCCGCGCTGGATCCTGCTGGTGGAGAGCTGGGACGATGTCGAGCCCTTCGACGCACTCTGCCGCCGCGAGTTCGCCGATTCCGCCCTCGCCACAATCGGCGCGGCAGGACCCGCGGAGTACGGGCTCTATCGCCTGCAGAGCTCGCGCGGCAAGCTGCCGTGGAGCGCGGGCTAGCTCGAAGCATTTTCTGCCGAATTGCAAGCCGGCTCAGCGTAGAAAATACGTCAAACTGAAAGCTACGGCGCCAGCACGTAGCGGCCGGGTGCGTCGGCGAGAGCGGGATATCCCTTCTCCGGATTTCCCAGCGCCGGCGGCGGCGCTGGAGCGCCGGAGCGGCGCGCCAGCCACTCCACCCAGATCGGCCACCACGAGCCTGTGTTCCGCTGAGCCGAGGCGATCCAGGTCTCGGGATCGAGGTAGCGGCCCTCGGCGGCGCGCGTCGTCGTGTGGAACGATCGGTGGGTGTGGCCGGGCTCGCTCACGATACCGGCATTGTGCCCGCCGGAGGTCAGCACGAAAGTGACCTCGGTCTCGGTGAGCAGATGGATCTTGTAGACCGAGCGCCAGGGCGCCACGTGATCGGTCTCGGTGCCCACCGCGAAGATCGGCACGCGAATGTCCGAGAGCGCCACCGGCCGACCGTTGACGGGGTAGCGGCCCTCGGCGAGTTCATTCTCCAGGAAGAGCCGTCGGAGATACTCCGAGTGCATACGGAAAGGGAGCCGCGTCGCATCGGCGTTCCACGCCATGAGATCGGTCATGGCCGTGCGCCGGCCGAGCATGTATTGCCGTACCATCTGCGACCAGATCAAGTCGTTCGAGCGCAGCAGCTGGAACGCGCCGGCCATTTGCCGGGTGTCGAGGTAGCCCTGCTCCCACATGGTGTCCTCGAGATAGGCCACCTGGCTCTCGTTGGTGAAAAGCATGAGCTCGCCAGCTTCCGTGAAGTCGGCCTGGGCGGCGAAGAGTGTCACGCTCTTGAGCCGGTCGTCGCCATCCCGCGCCATCTGGGCGGCGGCGATCGACAAGAGTGTGCCACCGAGACAGTAGCCGCAGGCATGCACCTTGGCGCCGGGAACCATTGCGTTGACCGCGACGAGCGCGTTCTCGATGCCGAGGTGGAGGTACTCATCCATGCCGAGGTCGCGCTGCTCTGCCGTGGGATTGCGCCAGGAAATCATGAATACGGTAAATCCCTGGGCCACGAGATGGCGCACCAGGGAATTCTCCGGTGACAGGTCCAGGATGTAGTATTTCATGATCCAGGCCGGCACGATCAGCACCGGTTCCGGCCGCACCGTAGGCGTCGCCGGCGCGTACTGGATGAGCTCGATGAGCTCGTTGCGGTAGATCACCTTGCCCGGCGTCACCGCAACGTCGCGGCCGACCACGAAATCCTCGGTGCCAACCGGCCGGCGACCGGCCACCGCGCGCTCCCAGTCCTCGATGAAATTGAGCGCGCCGCGCACGAAGTTCTGGCCGCCCTCCGCCAAGGTCGCGCTGAGGATCTCCGGATTCGACCAGGGAAAATTCGACGGCGAGAACAGGTCGAGGATCTGCCGGGTGGTGAATTCCACAATCCGCTCGTGGGCGGGATCGACGCCGCGCACCCCGGTAGTCGCGTTGAACCACCACTGCTGGCATAGCAGGAAACTCTGATAGATCGCGTCGAACGGCGGCTGCCGCCATGCCGGATCGGCGAAGCGCCGGTCGTTGGCGAGTGGCTCGATACAGGGTTCGGTCTCAGGATCCCGCGCCCGATGCGCGAGATAGATGAGCAGCCGCGTCCATTTGCGCGCGGCTTTCTCGGCGAGGCCCTGCTGCTTCCCCGGCGCATTGGCGAGATGCATCGCCCAATCCGAGAAGGCGAGCCGCAGTGCCGCCGGCGAGATCGATAGAGTGAGCCGGGCCTGCGCCGCGTGCATCAGCCGGTCGAGAGTTCTCGGTTCGCGCGATATCGATGTCGAAGGCTTCGGGCTCGGCGGCCGGCGGCACGGCGGGCAGCGACTTGCCGGAACTCGGCAGCGGCGCGGTGTCCATGATCGCCTCCTGGCCACGGAAGGTAAGTTGGGTGCGGCAGAGCCTGCAATCCCGGTCGGAAATCTTATGAGCCCCAGGCTTCGCCAGCACCTTGACCCAGGTCAATGTCGATTTGATGGCGGACGGCCGTGCGGGGGTAGGCCAAAGTCGATCGGCTTGACCCAGATCAACGAGGCCGGGGGTCGCAAGTGTGTAACTTGAATTCATGGTCCGGTCGTTCGCGGCGGCGCCGCTCAGATCCAACGAACTCGAAATCGCCTATGCGCTCATCCGCGCATGGCATCCGCGCGTCACCCTGGATGCGTGGCGCGGCTTTGCCCAAGCCCTCATCAGCGGTCACCCGCTCGCGCCACAGCACGGCATCACGGCGATCCGGAACGAGGCGGGATATCTCTGCGGGCTTTTCGTCTACCGTGCCGAGGCCGATCTGCATCACGGCCGCGCCCTCGTCGTCGATCCCGTCGCCGCTCTCGATGTCATCGACGTCAAGTCAGTGGTGCAGGCGATGGTAGAGACCGCCGAATCGATCGCGCACCAGCTCGGCTGCGAGATCGCGCGGTTCCGTATTCCTGCCCCGCAGGCCTGGCTCGCCGAGCAGCTTCAGGGCACAGGCCACCATGTGGAGGCCAACGTATTGAGCACCCCCGTTGCCTTCACAATGCGGCCCAGCTGAACCGCCACAGCGGAATCGCCGCCGCCGTCAGCTCATGCCGGCGGCGAGACCTTCCAGCTGGTCGCGGTCGGTCAGCTGCACCGTGCCGGTATCCACCAGCCTGATGGATCCGCTCTTGCGCAGCTGCGTGAAGGTGCGGCTGACCGTCTCGGTGGTGAGGCCGAGATAGTCGGCGATGTCGGTGCGGGTCATGGGGACCGCGACCTCCTCGGATTCCTCTCGGTCGGCGCGGTCGCTCAACATGAGCAGGAAGGACGCGATCTTCTCCGAGGCCGTCTTGCGGCCGAGCAGCACCATCTGATCCTGGGCCGAGGTGAGCTCGTTGACGGTCATGCGCAGCAGGTGCTGCTCCATCTTCGGAAACCGGTCGAGCAGGCCACGGAGCTGGCGGCGTGCGAAGCGGCAGAGGTTGACCTCGGTGACCGCCTCGGCGCTGTAGACATAGGCGCCCTCGAGCGCGAGGCCGGCGAAATCGCCGGGGAACAGGAAGCCGGTGATCTGCCGGCGGCCGTCCGGTAGCAGCTTGAATACCTTCGCGGTTCCGGAGGTGATGGTCACCACATTGTCCGCCGTCTCGCCCTCGTCGAAGATGGTGTCGCCGGCGACGACGTGCTGTCGCGTCGTGGCGGCGGCGAGACGATCGACATCGGCTGTGGGGATCCCACCGCAGAGGCTGCGGGCTGCGCAGCGCACAGCTCGCGCAAGTTGCAATCTGACGGGCGAGGATCGAGTTCGTCCTATTGACGGCGGTTTCGGTCGCGATTGCCAGGGACATTTCGGAACTCCCTCCGCGTGAGAAACTCGATTTAGCAAGAGGAGACTACCCGTGTAATCAGCTAGGCCGGTATTCGGGTTTATCCCTAGGGAAAACTACGTATGCGCTCCGGACCGCCTGCCGAGGTCCATCGCGGCCGCAAGCATCGCCGATTTGCGAACCGAAATCCATCGGCATTTGAAATTCTTGTGGAGGCATCTTGGCTTCTCTCGCACTGTTGATCTGCATCAAAGGCGATCAGTGCCATTGTCATTTAGACTTAATTAGTAGCGAAGATCCCGCTCTCAATGAGCAGGAGATGCGGCGGCAGGGACCGTCGGGAGATGCGAATGCCATACGCACGCAATGACGAGCTGCCGCCATCGGTTCGGGGCCATTTGCCGGCGAAAGCGCAGGATATCTACCGCGAGGCTTTCAACAACGCGTGGCAGGAATACGCCGCGCGCGAGCCCGGCCGGATCGAGGAGATCGCCCATCGCGTTGCCTGGTCGGCAGTGAAGCGCAAGTACCGAAAGGTCGATGGCGAATGGGTTCCCATTTCCAGCCCAGCGAGGCCGGCGCCGCGTCGACGTCGCGCCTGACTATTGGCGCAGCCGCGCGGGCGGCACAGTCGAGTGGGTAGCGTGAACGATGTCGATGAGGCACCCGACAACAGCGAGGTGGAGAGATGAACAGCAAGAGCAAGACGACCGACAAGGAGTTCATGCCGGGGATGGCGGCGAGCCAGGCGTTCTGGCAATCGGCGCTCCGGCAAGGCGGCGAATGGATGCAGGGACAGCCGCAAGGGCTCGCCCTCGTTCAAAGCGCGGCCGAGCGATGGATGCGCCACCGCAGCGAGGACTACCAGAGAGGAGTCGCAGCGGCGACGCAGATGGCGGCGTGCAAGGACTTCGCCCAGGCGGCGGCGATCCAGCAGAAGTGGCTGGCCGACTGCACCCAAAGCCTGATCGCGGACTGGATGGCGCTGATGAGCCCGGCGATGGAAGGGGCGCGGCGCCATGGAACGAGCGCCAAGGAGACGGCGTTCTCTGTCGAGAAGGCGGCCGAGGAGACGACGACCTGATGTCTCGCCCTGCAAGGGAGTAACCAACATGACCATGCGGCGAATGTCCGAGCTCGTGCGGCATCAGGATCCGGTGATGCTGCCACCGACCGCAACGGTCCGGCATGCCTGCGAGCGCATGCGCGCCCGCGGCGTCGGCGCCGTCCTGGTAGCCGAAAATGATCGGCACCTGGTCGGCATCTTCACCGGCCGTGACGCCGTCGGTCGCGTTCTCGCGGAGGGCCTCGACCCTGCCAAGACGACGCTGGCGGAGGTGATGACAGCCGACCCACATACCATGTCGCCAGAGAAAACCGCGATCGACGCACTGCGCCTGATGCAGGATCTCGGGATTCCGCCACTTGCCGGTGGTCAGGGAGGAGAAGGTGCTGGGCGTGGTTTCCCGTGGCGACTTCAGAGGCCTCGAGCAGGACCGCCTGGAGGAAGAGACGGAATTGTGGGAGCGGATCTAGGAGAATCGCGAGAGCGCGGTCGCTTCGGCCCGTAATTGAGCTGAGGATCCGGTGAACATGGTCCGAGGTCGATGGAGACTTGAGATGAGGCGTCCGCTTTTCCTCGCCCTGCTGCTCGGCGGCTTGTCGCTCTCCGCGCCAGCCCTCGCACAGCATCACGACGGCGGCCACTGGAGCGACGGCCGCGGCGGCTGGCACGACCACGGTGGCTGGCACGGCGATATCGGCCACTTCGACCATCGCTACTGGGACGGTGGCCACTGGTGGCACGGCCATTATGGCGGCCGGCTGGGCTGGTGGTGGATCGTCGGCCCGGATTGGTACTGGTATCCGACCCCGGTCTATCCCTACCCCAACCCCTATACGCCGCCCGGCTACGCTATGGGCTGGTGGTATTGGTGCGATACTTATCAGCAATATTACCCCTATGTCGGCGCCTGCCCGTCCGGATGGCGACCGGTACCGGCGGGATAAACCGTCGGGCGACTATTTCCGCGCTCTCAAGGTCCGAGCGCGATGGCGATGCGGTCGATCGCGCGCCGGAACGCCGCGCCAATCGGCTTCTCGGCGCGGTGGCGGCCCTCCCGCACAACCCACTTCCCACCCACCATGACGTCGCGCACCACCGGCGGCGCGCTCGCGAAGATCAGGGAATCGATCAGCGCATCGCCGCTGGCGGCCGTAGAGTGCGGGCGCGTCGGGATCGAGCACCAGGAGATCACCGCGACGGCCGGCCTCGATAGCCCCGATCGGCCGCGCCAGCGCTTGCGCGCCGCCGGCGAGCGCCGCTCGCCAGAGCGCCATGCCCGTCGATCCCTCCGACCGATCCCGGCGCCAGCGCGCGGCGCCGTCGCTGCAGCCGCTCGCCGTATTCGAGCCAGCGCAGTTCCTCCACCGGGTTCACGGAGACGTGGCTGTCGGAGCCGATGCCCCAGCGCCCGCCGGCCTCGCGATAGGCCTGCGTCGGAAAGAATCCGTCGCCGAGATTGGCCTCGGTGGTCGGGCAGATGCCGACCACCGCGTCTCTGGCGGCAACGCCTCTGACCTCGGCGGCATCCATGTGGGTGGCGTGGACGAGGCACCAGCTCGCATCCACCTCCGCATGATCGAGGAGCCATGCCACCGGCCGCTGTCCGCTCCAGGCGACGCATTGCTCGACCTCGGCGGTCTGCTCGGCGATGTGGAGATGGATCGGCGCGGTCGGATCGAGATGCCGCATGCCTGCGATCGCCCGGGCGAAATCCTCCGGCGGTACCGCGCGGAGCGAATGCGGCGCGATGCCGATGCGGAGGTCGGGATTGCCCTGCTGCCGCCGCATCAGCGCCGCCACCATCTGCAGGAGATCGTCCACCTCAGTGATGAAACGGCGCTGGCCCGGCGATCGGCGGCACGCCGCCGAAGCCGTTCGCACGATAGAGCACCGGCAGCAGCGTGAGGCCGATCCCGGCTCTCCGCGGCGGCATCGAGGATCGCTCGTGCTCATCGCAGTCGATCGCCATAGGCGGCGCCGTCGCAGTCGTTGTGGATGTAATGGAACTCGCCGACCGCGGTGTAGCCCGCCTTCAGCATCTCCACATAGAGCTGCGCCGCGATGGCGTTGACGTCCTCAGGCTTCAGCACCGCGAGGAAGCGGTACATGATCTGACGCCAGCTCCAGAAATCGTCTCCGCTCGGCGCTCGCGCGCTCGGTCAGCCCGGCGAAGGCGCGCTGGAAGGCGTGGGAATGCAGGTTCGGCATGCCCGGCAGCACGGCGCCGGCGCAGCGCTCGGCATCGCCGGGCTCGGCGTCGGTCTCGACGCCGGCGATGTTGCCGGCGGCGTCGAAGGAGATCCGCACGCGGCTCGCCCAGCCCGCAGGCAGCAGCGCTGTCTCGGCGAACAGCGCGGTCATGCCGTGGGCGTGCCCGCGGCGGGATAGAGGTGACACGCGACGCCGCGCTCCGGCGTCACCTGGACCCAGGAGGGATAGATCCGGCGGCAAGTCTCGGTGGCATGGGGACAGCGGGGATGGAAATGGCAGCCGCTGGGCGGCGACAGCGCCGAAGCCACCTCGCCCTCGAGCTTCGCCATGATCACTTTGGCCTTGGGATCCGGCACCGGCGAGGCGCTGCGAAGCACGCGGGTGTAGGGATGCAGCGGTTCGTCGAAGATCGTCGGGCACCGGGCCGCGCTCGACGATCCGGCCGAGGTACATCACCGCAACCGTGCTGCAGAAGTGCCGGACCACGCCGAGATCATGGGAGATGAAGATGAAGCTGAGCTTGCGCCGCTCCTGCAAGCCGCGCAGCAGCACCAGGATCTGCGCCTGGATCGAGACGTCGAGGGCGGAGACCGGCTCGTCCGCCACGATGAGCTCGGGCTGCAGGACGAGGGCGCGGGCGATGCCGATGCGCTGGCGCTGACCGCCGCTGAACTCGTGCGGATACTTCTCGGCGGCATCGCTGGGCATGCCGACCTCGGCGAGCACCGCCTCTACCGCGGCGCGGATCTCCGCCGCCGTCCCCATGCCGTGCACCGCCATCGGCTCGCCGAGGGTCTGGCCGATGGTGCGGCGCGGATTGAGGGAGGAATAGGGATCCTGGAATACGATCTGGATCGCGCGACGAAGCTGGCGCAGCCGGCGCGCACCCGCGGCCCGGATATCCTCGCCCTTGAAGCGCACGCTGCCGGCATCGGGCTCGATGAGGCGGAGGATGGCGCGGCCCGCGGTCGACTTGCCGCAGCCGGATTCGCCCACCAGGCCGAAGGCCTCGCCGGGCTGCACGGAGAACGACACGTCGCTCAGCGCATGGACCCGGCCGGAAGCGCCGCCCATGAAGCCCTGCCGCGCGATGAAGGTCTTGCTGAGTCCCGCGACCTCGAGAAGCACCTCGCTCACGCGGCACCTCCCGCGCCATCGCCGGCGCGCACCCAGCAGCGCGCGAAATGCCCGCGAATGCCGGGCGGCGCCATCAAGCGGCGGCACCTCTACCGCGCAGCGCGCGACTTTGAGGGGACAGCGCTCGGCGTAGCGGCAGCCCGCCGGCATCGCGGTGATCGGCGGCACCTGGCCGGGGATCGGCTTCAGATCGACGGCGTCGCGATCGACGCGGGGGATCGAATACAGCAGCGCCTCGGTATAGGGGTGAAGCGGCTGCGCGAAGAGATCCTCCACGGCGGCGAGCTCGACGATGTCGCCGGCGTACATGACGGCGACGCGGTCGGCGATCGAGGCGACGACGCCGAGATTGTGGGTGATGAAGATCATCGCCATGCCGGTCTCGGCCTTGAGCTCTGCAAGAAGCGCAAGCACCTGGGCCTGGATGGTGACGTCGAGGGCCGTGGTGGGCTCGTCCGCCAGCAGCACGGCGGGCCCGCAGGCGAGCGCCATGGCGATCATCACGCGCTGGCGCATGCCGCCGCTGAACTGATGCGGATAGTCGTCGAAGCGGCTGGCGGCGGAGGGGATCTTCACGTGCTGCAGCAGCTCCAGCGCCCGTGCCCGCGCAGCCTTCGGCGAGAGGTCGGTGTGATAGCGCAGCGCCTCCGCCACCTGGAAGCCGATCGGCAGCACCGGATTGAGGGAGGTCATCGGCTCCTGGAAGATCATGGCGATGCGGTTGCCGCGGATCTTCTCCATCTCCGCCTCGCCGAGCCGCAGGAGATCGCGGCCGTCGAGCAGCACGCGGCCCGAGGTGACGCGGCCGTTTGCCTTCGGCACCAGGCCAATGATGGAAAGCGCGGTGATGCTCTTGCCGCAGCCGGACTCGCCCACCAGCGCCAGGGTCTCGTTGCGGTCAAGCGCGAAGCTCACGTTGCGCACCGCCGGGTACCAGGCGCCGCCGATGCGGAACTCGGTGGTGAGATTCTCCACCGCGAGGACCGGTGCGCGCGCCTCACTCATGGCGGAGCCGCGGATCGGTGGCGTCGCGCAAGCCGTCGCCCAGCATGTTGAGGCCGAGCATGATGACGAGAATGGCGAGGCTCGGAAAGATCGCCAGCCACGGCGAATCCAGGATGTTCTCGAAGCCCTCGCGGATCATGCCGCCCCAGGTCGCCGTCGGCGGCCGGACGCCGAGGCCGATGAAGCTCAGCGACGCCTCGGTGCGGATCGCGGTCGCAAGCCAGAGCGAGGCCATCACCAGGATCTCGTCGACGATGTTGGGCAGGATGTGCACGACCATGATGCGGAGGTTCGAGAAGCCGAGCGCGCGGCCAGCCTCGACGAAGTCGCGCTCCTTGATGGCGAGCGTCGGCGCCCGCGCGATGCGGGCGAAAGGCGCGATCGCGGTCAGCGTGATCGCCAGGATCAGGTTCGCCACAGTCGGCCCCAGCATCGCCACCACCAGGAGACCCATCACCAGCGTCGGAAATGACAGCAGCACGTCCATCGCCGCCATCGTCACGCGGTCGAAGACGCCGCCGACGTAGCCCGCGAGAAGTGCCGAGGGCGCCGCCGATGACGATCGCCAGCCCCACCGCCGTGGTGCTGACGAGCAGCGAGACGCGTCCGCCCCAGAGGATGCGCGAGAGGATGTCGCGGCCGAAGGAATCGGTGCCGAGCGGAAAGTCCGCCGACGGACCGGCGAGGCGCAGCAGCATGTTCTGCTCCAGCGGATCGTGCGGCGAGAGCCAGGGCGCGAAGATCGCACCGAGCGCCACCAGCGCGACGAGAGCAGCCGCCGAGGCGATGCGATCTTGTGGCGGAGGATCGCCGCCTTGAGCTGCGTCCAGAAGCCCGGCTCGGGCGCGCTTGCCAACGACCGTCATTGCCGCTTCACCCGGGGATCGATGAGGCCGTAGGTGAGATCGGTCAGCAGGTTCACGATCACGATGAAGAAGGCGTAGATCACCATCATGCCCTGGAGCATCGTGTAGTCGCGCTGGTTGAGGGCGCTGACGATGAGCTTGCCCAGGCCCGGCCGGTTGAAGACGATCTCGGTCAGCACCGAATTGCCGATCAGCATGCCGAGATAGAGCCCGACCACGGTCACCACGGGGATGAGCGCGTTGCGCAGCGCGTGGCGCCAGATCACCACCCGCGCCGGCACGCCCTTGGCGCGGGCGGTGCGGATGTAGTCCTCGCCCAGCACGCCCAGCATGCTGGAGCGCGCGGCCCGCATGACATAGGCCACCATGATGAGGCCGAGATTGACCGCCGGCAGGGCGAGCGCGCGCAGCTGGTCGAGCGGGTCGCCCGCCCGCCCCTCGCTGATGACGGGAAACCAATGCAGCTGGATGGCGAAGGCGAGCAACAGCAGGATGGCGGAGACGAAGGCGGGGAACGACAGGCCGATCAGCGAGAAGAAACGCGCGGCGTAATCGATCGCGCCATTGCGGTAGCGCGAGGCCAGAATGCCGAGCGGTAGCCCCAGCACGACGCCGATCACCAATGCCGATATCGTGAGATCGAGGGTGAAGGGCAGCACCGTCACCACCTCGCTCCAGACGCTCCGATTGGTGACCAGCGAGGTGCCCAGATCGCCCCGCAGCACAGCGCCGAGGAAATCGACGTATTGCACCGCCAGCGGCTGGTCGAGGCCGAGCTGGTGCCGCACCGCGGCGAGCGCCTCCTGGCTCGCCTGGTCGCCGAGGATGATGAAGGCGGGATCGCCGGGCGCGATGCGGACGAAGAAGAACACCACCGTCAGCACCGCCAAGAGCGTCGGCAGCGCGACCAGCAGCCGCTTGACGATGTAGGTGAGCATATCCGGCGTGGACGAAGCGGGACGGCCACTGAGGCCGTCCCTTCCCGTCCTACTGCTTCAAGGTGGTCTGCTCGGTGATGATCGGCCCGAGTGTCAGCGACGCGTCGAGCTTGTAGCCGAAGTCGAGCTTGTCCCGATGCGCCCAGACCTGCAGCTGCTCATAGAGCGGCACGGCGCAGACCTCCTTCACCAGCTTGTCCTGCGCCTCTTTCCAGAGCGCCTTCTGCTTGGCGATGTCGGTCTCCTGCCGCGCCGCGTCGATCTCCTTGTCCGCCATCGCGCAGTGGGAGAAGTTGGTGACCGCCGTCGGCGTTCCCACGATGCTGCGGGAGTGGAAGAACTGCGTCAGGTAGACGTCGGCCACCGGGAGGCGCGCCGCCGAGTACATCACCAGCTGGCTCAGGTCCTTGCGGATCTGCGCGTGGAAGGTCGGGTGGTCCACCACCTCGAGCTGGAGATCGATGCCGGCCTTCTTGAGCTGGGCCTGCACGATCTGCATGGTGTTGAGCATGGTGGGGAGAGCGGTCTGGATCGCTTTCACGGTGACGCCGTTGGGATATCCCGCCTCCGCCAGCAGCTGCTTCGCCTTGGCGATGTCATGGGGATAGATCGGCGCCTGCTCGTCGGTGCCGAGATAGCCGTGCGGCACCACGGAGACGGCGGGGCGCGCGGTGAGCTCGCCCTTGAACTTCACCAGCTCCGCCCGGTCGACCGCATAGGCGATCGCCTGGCGCACGCGGATATCGTCCAGCGGCTTCGAGGTGATGTTGAGATAGACGCTCGAGAGCTCGCCCGGCCCGAACACGTCGACGATTGTGTGCGGCTGCCCCTTCATGCGCTCCGCCCAGACCTGGTCCTGCCGGCCGTAGATGAGATCGATCTCGCCGGAGCTATAGGCGAGGTCGCGGCTGGCGTCGGACTGGATGTAGCGGTAGACGATGCGATCGATCTTGGGCGCGCCGCGGAAGTAATTCTTGTTGGCGACCAGCGTGATCGACTGGGTCGGATTGTACTCGGCGATCGCGAAGGGGCCGGTCCCGACCGCCTTGGTGCGGAAGTCGTCGCCGAGCTTCTCCACCGCCTTCTTGCAGACGATGTTGCCGCCCTGATAGTTGGTGAGCAGCCCGAGCACGCTGGGCTGGTGCTTGGAGAACTTGACCTGCACGGTATAGGGATCGCTCGCCGAGATGTCCGTCACGTCGGCGTAGTCCGAGGAGAAGGCGGAGGTCTTGGGATCGGCCGCTCGCTTCAGCGAATAGACCACGTCATCCGAGGTCAGCTCGCCGTAGCCGTTGTTGCATTGCACGCCCTTGCGCAGATGGAAGGTCCAGGTGAGCTGATCGGGCGAGGACTGCCAGCTCTCCGCCAGGTCCGGCTCGATCTGCTCGGGGTCCATGGTGCCCGGCTTGAAGCGCACCAAACCGTTGAACATCCAGCCGATCGACGCCTTGTCCTGGGTGGTCGCCGCGCGATGCGGATCGAGCGACCCCAGATCCGCCGCCGCTATGCCGATATTGAGAACGGTCTCGGCGCGCCCCGGCACGCCGGTCGCCATGAGCGCGGCACCGGCGATGCCGGCGGCAATGAATAGAGTGCGGTAGTTCATGTCCCAGCTGCCCCCTTAGTTTTGATGCGTGCCCGTCGAAGGGCCGGCCACCCGATCCGCGCCGGCGAACCGGCCGATATCGAACGGATCGAGCGGGCTCTCGGATCGGCCCGTTCTTATGAGCTCGTCGATGATGATACCGATGACCGGCCCGAGTTGAAAGCCATGGCCGGAGAAGCCGAAGGCATGCACCAGATTGGGCGTGGTCCGGCTGAATCCGATCACCGGGATATGGTCCGGCATCTGCCCCTCGATGCCGGTCCAGCTGCGGATGACCAGCGCGCCGCGCAGCGCCGGCACCACCCCCAGGACCTTTTCGCTCGCCAGCATCGAGGGTGCCGGCAACGGCCGCGCGCGCTCCTGGCCGAGATCGGCCCAGCCGCCGCCGCCACCGAAGACGACATTGCCGCGCTGCACCTGCCGCACATAAACGTCCCCGCCGCAGACGCCGATGGAGCGGGTCATGAACGGCGGCAACGGCTCCGTCACCATCATGTTGGGAGCGATGGTCGTCATCGGCACCGGCTCGCGGAAGCGTTGGGCGATCTCGCCGGCCCAGGCGCCGGCCGTGTTGACGAGAAAGCTCGCGTTGACCTCGAGCCCGGTATCGCAGCGGATCTGAAAGCGCCGGCCGTTGTGGGCCGCCGTCATCACGCGGGTCATCTCGCGGATCTCGGCGCCGGCGGCGCGGGCGGCGCGGCCGAAGGCGGGCGCCACCAGCCGCGGATTTGCCTGGCCGTCATCGGGAGCGAGCGACAGTCCAACCACCGCCTCGCCGAGCCAGGGATATTCGGCCATGACGCGGTTGCGGCCGATCAATTGCAGAGGGAGTCCGAGCTCGCTGGCGGACCGCGCATAGCGCTCCAGCTCCTCCATGTCGGCCTGGCTGCGTGCGAGCTTGACGTGGCCCGAGGGGACGAACTCGCAGTCGGTGCCGACCAGCGACTTCAATCGGCTCCAGATCTCGCGCGCCCGGCGCGCCAGCGGCAGTTCCGCCAGATGGCGGCCTTGTTCGCGCACGCCGCCGAAATTGACGCCGCTCGCCTGCGAGCCCACGAGACCCTTCTCAAGCAGGCAGACGGAAAGCCCGCGCCGACGCAGCTGCAGCGCCGCCGAGCAGCCGGCGGTGCCGCCGCCGACGATCGCCACGTCCGCCGTCAGGCGCTCGATCACGTCGCCTCCGTCCAGGGAATCGGGATCGGTTTCACCGGCGGCTGACCACGCAGGCGACCCACCGCCTCCACCTCGACCCCCGCCCGCCCCGCCAAGATCTCCGCCGCCGCGCTGCCGCAGAGACGTCCCTGGCAGCGGCCCATGCCGATTCGCGTCAGCGCCTTCAGACGGTTCATGTCACTGACGCCCCAGGTGCCGATCGCCGCGCGTAGCGCGCCCACGGTAATCGCCTCGCAGCGACAGAGCAGCACATCGTCCGGCAGCGCCTGGGCGAGTTGCGCCGGATACGGAAACGCGTCCTCCAGCGCCTCGCGGAAGCGCGCGTGACGTGCCAGCGCGCGGTCGATGGCGCGCAGCCGCCCCGGCATGCGGCGCCGGCCACAGCGCTCGGCGATCGCCCGTCCCACCCGCTCGCCCGAGAGCTCCGCCACGTCGGCGCCGCCGATCGCCGCCCCGTCGCCGGCGAGGAAGATGCCGGGCACGCTGCTCTCGCCCTCGTCGTCGCGCTCCGGCAGCCATTGCCGATGCAGCGCGTCGAAGTAGAAGCGGCAACCGGCGAGATCGGCGAGCTGCGTCTCTGCCTTGAGGCCGAACCCCAGCGCCACCGCGTCGCACTCGATGGTGAGTTCCTCCCGCGGGCCGTGGTAGGCGAGGCCGCGGACGCCGCCGATGCCGTCACCGAGAATGGCGGCGGGCGTCACGCCTTCCTCGATGGGAATTCGCCGCGCGCGCAGCCACGCGTAGTAATAAATTCCCTTGGCCAGCGTCCTGCCGCCGGCGAGCAGGCCCGACAGCGCGTCGCGCTTCGCCCAGGCGGGACTTGTATCGAGGACCGCCGCCACCTCGGCACCTGCCTTCGCATACTGGTAGGCCACGAGATAGAGGAGCGGCCCGGTGCCGATGAACGCCGTGCGCCGCCCGATCGCCGCGCCCTGATATTTGAGCGCGATCTGCGCGCCGCCAAGGGAGTAGACGCCGGGCAGCGTCCAGCCGGGCAGCGGGAGCACGCGATCCATGGCGCCGGTGGCGAGCACCAGCATGTCGAAGGGGACCGCCTCCACCTGGCCGTCGCGCAGCGTCAGCACCTTCCGGTCCCAGATATTCCACGCCAGCGTCGACGGCCGGTAGTCGAACTTGCCGCGCAGCCGATCGAGGGCTCGCGTGCAGCGCCGTTGCCTTCGCCGCCTCGAAGCCGTAGCGCGACTTTGCCGGGCGACGAAACGCGTCCGGCGGCTGGCGATAGATCTGGCCGCCGCTCTTCGGCGCCTCGTCGATGAGGATCGGCCGCAGCCGGTGCCGCACCAGTACCTCGGCGGCACGAACGCCAGCGGGTCCCGCGCCCACGATGACGATGTTGGGCTTGTCAGCCACCGGCGTTCTTCCGCGTTGTCGCGATGGCGACGCCATCCGTCACCAGGGTGCCGCAGGCGCGCACGGCCACGCCGTCGGCGCGCACCCAGCAATCCTGGCAGGCGCCCATCAGGCAGAATCCCGCGCGGGGTCCATCACCGAAGTCGGAGTGTCGGAGATGGCGCCGGAGCGCCAGCACCGCCGTGAGCACCGTGTCACCCTCCTGGGCGGTGACGGGCTCGCCATCGAGGGTGAACTCCAGGACACGCCGATCGGCCTCCACCAGCCGGATCATGCCGCCGCGTCCCGCGCTGCCGCTTGTGCCCCGCCCATGGCCCTCAGAGCATATCCTCGCGGCGCATGTTGACGAGCACCTCGGCGATGGCGGCGTTGTTGGGAAGCGCGATCAGATAGGCCACCATTTCCGCTAGGTCCTCCGGCTGGATCATGTCGGCGGGATCGAGCGGGCTGAAGCTGGCGGCCATGTCGGTGTTGACGAGGCCCGGACAGAGGGCGGTGGCGCGGATGCCGTGCTCCCAGCCGATCCGCCGCACCGAGTGGGTGAGCGCCATCAGCGCGAACTTGCTCATCGCATAGCCGTTGCCGGCGTTGTAGACGCGCTTTCCCGCCAGCGAGGCGACGTTGACAACTCGGCCGCGACCGGATTTCTTCAGATGCGGCAGCGCCGCGCGAATGACGCGGAGCGGCGCCTTGACGTTGATGAGCCACATCTCATCGAGGCCCGTCTCGTCCTCATCCTCGATGGCGACGGTGCGGAGGATGCCGGCGTTGTTCACCAGCCCGTCGATGCGCCCGAAGCGCTCCAGCGTCGCCGCCACCCAGGATTTTCCGGCATCGCGCTCGCTGGCCTCGTAACGCGCCACCAGGCATCGATCGGGATCCCCCACCGGCGCCAGCTTGGAATCGCGGACGCCAAGGCTGAGCCGATATCCCTCTCGCGCCAGCCGCCGCGCCACCGCCGCGCCGATGCCGCGGCTGGCCCCCGAAATCATCACCACCCGACCGTCCGCTGCCATCATTCTCGTGCACTCCCCCGTACACATCTTAGGCCGGGCGTCGCCCGCTGGCCAAGCGAAGGCGCGCACGTTCCTTCGCGCAGGAAGGCCTCAAAATCGAGTGACGCGGTAGGGTGTCACGTCGAGCATCGGTGAGCGGCCGGCGACGAGATCCGCCACCAGCCGTCCGGTGATCGGCCCCAAAGTCAGGCCGAGATGGCCGTGTCCGAAGGCATAGACGATGGCGGGCGCGCGTGGTGACGCTCCGATCACCGGCAGGGAGTCCGGAGTCGACGGCCGAAAGCCCATCCATTCCCGGGTCACATTGCCGCCCAGTCCCGGGAGCGCCTGGCGCGCTTGCGTGAGCAAAGCATAGACAGGGCGGAAATCCGGCGGCAACTCCAGCCCGGCGAGCTCGATGCCGCTGGTGAGGCGGATGCCATCCTGCATCGGCGCCAGCACGAACTTCCGCTCCGGAAATACAACAGGACGTCGCAGCTCGCCGGCGCCCAAGGGATCGAGATTGAGGTGATAGCCGCGCTCCGTATCGAGCGAGACCCGGTCGCCGATGCCCGCAACGAGGCTCCGCGACCAGGCACCCGCCGCCACCACCACGCGGTCGAAGCAGTGAATGCCGAGCTCGGCCCGAACGCGGACGCCCTCGCCCGCCAGCGGCTCCAGTCCGCGCACACGATCCTGCAGCAGGCAGCCGCCCGTGGCGACGAAGCGTCGCGCATAGCCCTCTACCAGGCGATGCGGCTGGCTCACGAAGGCGCTTTCCGGCTGGAACAGCCCCCGGATATAGCGCGGCGCCAGATGCGGCTCGAGCTGACGGATTTCGTCGATGCCAAGTACCTCGAAGCGGATGCCCTGTGCCGACATGAGCTGGCGCTCCAACGCGCTGCCGGCGTAGCCGGCCTCGGTCTCGTAGAGCTTGAGCCAGCCCACCGGACGCAGCAGATCCTGCACGCCCGCGAGCTCGGCGAGATCGCGATGGGCATCGTAGGCGCGCGTCACGATCGGTCGCAGCGCCGCGGCGATCGTCTCGACGCGACGCGACGCTAACAGAAAGCGGGCGAGCCATGGTGCGAGTCGCGGCAGATAGGACCAGCGCAGACGCACGGCACTGGTGCGGTCCAGCAGCATCGCCGGCAGCTCGCGCCAGAGCGCCGGGGTGCTGGTGGGCGTGACGGCGCCAGTGACGATGCCGCCGGCATTGCCGAAGGACGTTGCCGTCCCCGGTGCCCGACTGTCGATGACGGTGACGGCGTGGCCGTCGCGCTGGAGATGAAGCGCGGCGCTCATGCCGACGACGCCGGCGCCCACCACCGCGACGCTAAGCGGGCGCGACTTACCCTCAGTGGAGCTCATGGTCGGGAGCTTAGCAGAACCCCGGCAGCCGACCGCAGGATCACGCGGCTCCCGTCAGCGGTATTCTCAGACGCTCTGAGACTGGAGTGGGCTCTGCAGGAGGGCCGAAATGGCATCCTGCGCCGAGCTGCCACCCGCGCCGCCGCTGAGCCAGTTGGTGAAGGGCGGGCCTTTCGGCCACAGGTTCTGCGCGAACTGCTGCTGGCTCACGCTGCCGGTGCCGGCGGGATCGAGCTGCGCGAAGAGCGCGTCCGCCGACGCGGTGGTGCCGCCGGCGGATGTCACACTCTGTTCCACCTCCGCCTGAGTGAGCGTGCCGTCGCCGTTGCTGTCGAGGCGCGCAAACAAATTCACCCGAAGATCGGGAGGAGTGACCTGCCGCAGATTGCTGGTGGTGGCGTTGGCATTGCTGGCGATCGTATCCAACAGCTTCACCAGCGGCGACAGGGTCGACGTGCCGTTGTCGGCGGTGCTCTGCGCCGCCGTCGGAGCGCTCAGGAAGCTCAGCTGGTTGAAGGCCTGCTCGAACTGGCTTTTGCTGACGGACCCGCTGTTGCTGGGATCGAGCGCCGCGAAGTCCTGATCGGCCTGCGCGGTGGTACCGCCGTTCTGGGTGACGAAGCTCTCGAGCTCCTGCTGGGTGATGCTGCCGTCCCCGTTGCTGTCGATCGCCGAGAACAGATTGTCGGCGGCCTGACCGATCCCATGATGATGGCGACCGTGATGATGCCCGCCCGCCTTCACGGCATCGGCGAGCTGGTTCTCGGTTATCGATCCGGTGCCGGTGGGATCGAGCTGCGAGAAGACCGTGTCGGCCTCCTGCTGGGTGGCGCCGTTCTGCGTGAGGTAGCTCTCGAATTCCGACTTGGAGATCGAGCCATCGCCATTCGTATCAATAGCGGAAAACAACTGCTGGATCGGCGACTGGGCGCCGCTCTGGCTTGCCGCACCGGTAGAGCCGGCGGCGCTGGAGCCGGCATCGCCACCACAGCCGCTGCCGCAATTCCCGGCGCCGGTCCCCGAAGCCGCCTGCTGGAGCTGCACCAGGAGCGCCAGAATCTCGTCACTCAGCTGGCCGACGGCATCGTTGGATGTGCCGGTCGCCGAGGTATCGGACGCCGATGACGACGTCGAAGTGGAGGTCGAGGTGGAGGTGGAGGTCGATGCCGAGGTATCGCCGCTGCCGCCGGCGCCGTCGAGACGCTGAAACAGCCTGGACAGTATCTGGCTGAGCTGAGCCGAATGCCCCGCCCCGATGCCGCTGATGGACATGAACCCCTCCAAAAAAATTCGCTGGATGCCAGCCGCAGAGACTTTCCGTGTCCCGGCGACCGCCGACGGGATCGGGCGCAAATTGAGGTCGCACCGCCCCGTCGATGCTTGGTAAGGCGCAAAGCAAGCGGCGGGCCATGGCTGAATGCGCGGATAACCGCCACTTTCGGTGGCGCGGCGACGATGCCGCGACCACGCACGGAAGTTTTTGCCGACTGGCCGCGGCAACCTCTGCCGGGGATCGGCAGCTTTGCCTCGGCGTCGCAAGACCGAACAGAGACACGGGCGCGCTCCGCGCTGCGGCGCCATGCCGCGCCTCAACCCGTGTGCGATCACGCCGTCGCTGTGAAGTCGATCACAGACAGCGCTCGGAAGCGCCGTGACAATCGCGGGCGGCTGCAGCGGGGGATAATGTCATGGGGTAGAGCGGGCACCGTACGGCATGCGACCACCGACGGCAGCGGGCAGCCAGGAGCGCATCGCTCACGCCCTGGAACTCATCGCACAGCGGCTGGCGCTGCTCGAGTACCATATCGGCGAGCTGCGCCTGGAGATGCTGGAGATGCAGATGCGAGTGCCAAAACCGTCTTCCGACAAAACTTGATTCGGACCGGCTTCGAGCAGCCACTCCCGTCATCCATCACGCGCATGCAAGGGTAGTCGCGGGGCCGGGAGATTGCCGGCGCATGCCGTCGCTGCGGAGGACGGCTCGACGCAGAAAACGTCGCAAAATCGACGACACCGGAGCTGTTCTCGCGACATCCGTTGGAATCAGAACGAACTGCCGTTGCGGATACAGTAAATCCCCGTAGGTACTTCCTCTTATCGTTGCTTGCCGTCGACGGTGCTATGTTCGCGACATACTCAGCGGTCTGAAGCATTTGCTGCCGTAGGCGGATTCGAAACATGGCCAAGATTGCAGCCTCATTACCTCATTCCAGCCAAAATACTGACGCGCCACGCCCGGTGATTCTCGTCGTCGACGACGATCAGCCGGTGCTGCAGAGCATGGAGATCTTGCTGCAGATGTACGGCTTCGACGTGCTGACAGCGCACAACGGAGAAGAGGGCTTGAGAGCCTACCGTGAGCATATGCCAGCGGCGGTCATCACCGACATCATGATGCCCGGACGGGACGGCATCGAAACCATCCGCGAGATCCGACGCGATTACCCCGATGCGAAGATCATCGCCATGTCCGGCGGGGGGCGCGTCGGCAATACCGACTTCGTATCACTGGCGATGAAGCTCGGCGCGGACTACGGAATTCACAAGCCGTTCGACATCGAAAAGCCAGTGGAGCTGCTGCGGAAGCTGCTGGGCGACCAGCGGCAGGGACCGGCCGCGGCCTGAGGGCGCCGCCTACTTCGTCTTCCGAATTCCGCCGGTCGAGCTTTCCACCAAGCGTCGAGCCAACACCACCAGTTCCTGCGGATCAAACGGCTTCGCCAGCACGGCGGCGGCGCCCAGCAAGCCGGCCATCCGGAGATAGTCGGCTCGGCCACCGCCGCCGCCGGAAATCGCGATAACGGGGACATCGGGCGCGAGGCTGCGAATCTCGCGGATACACTCGATCCCTTCCTTGTGCGGCATCAGGATGTCGGTGATGACGAGGTCGGGCAGCTGCTGCTCCAGCTGCCGCATGGCCTCCACCCCGTTCGCTGCCTCCTCGACGGCGAAGCCGGCCTCGGTCAAAACCAGGGCCACCGAATCACGAACCGCCGGGTCATCATCGACCAGCAAGACGCGCATGCGCCCCTCTCGCGCCGATTGAGCCCCTGCCACCCGCCCTCTCGCATCCCACGGCGGCCGTTCGGCCGCTCCAGTCCCAACGTCTCTCGGTGCTGCTCAGGCCAGGCCGAGTGCCGTTGAAGTGAATCCAGGGAACGTCGCACTGACTAGAATTAGCGCTATTAAGAGGGGAAAACAGAGGCAATAAAGGCACCTCCGGGTTGTCACAGGCACGATCACGATTTTGTGAGGTCCTGAATCCCGTTGCGCTCCACAGGCGGGAGAGGCGCCACCTCCCCTCGCTCTCGCGCGCGCGGCGCATTAAGGTTTGCGCGAAGCCGCCAGCGCTCCGACGACGCTAAGCGGAGAGCCCCGGCGCCAGGAGGATCCACCCCATGCCCACCATCCAAGCCGCCCGTCTCATGTCCGATCTGCGGACCCTGGCGGAGTTCGGGCGCTATCGGACCGGCGTCCATCGGCCGACCTACTCCAAGGTCGACATGGAGGCGCGGCATTGGCTGGCGCATCGCATGGCGGAAGCCGGGCTCGATCCCGTGATCGACGGCATCGGCACCGTGGTCGGCCGCAGCCGGCGCTCCGGCCGCCGCCTCCTGGTGGGATCCCATGTGGAAACGCAGCCCCATGCGGGATGGCTCGACGGCGCCATGGGCGTGATCTACGGCCTGGAACTCGCCCGCGCCTGCGCCCAGGATCCGAAATCCGCCGACTTCGCCATCGACGTCGGCGCCTGGGCCGATGAGGAAGGCCATTACCTGTCGCTGCTCGGCAGCCGCTCGTTCTGCGGCGAGGTGACGGAGCAGATCATCGACCAGACCCGCAACCGCGTCGACGGCAAGCCGTTGCGCGAGGCGCTCGCCGAGGCCGGTCTCGCCGGCCGCGCGCGCGAGCGTCTCGAGCCGGAGCGCTACGTCGGATATCTCGAGGCTCATGTGGAGCAGGGCGACTATCTCGACAACGGCAAGCTGCGCCTCGGCATCGTCACCGGCATCGTCGGCATCCAGCTCTACCAGATCACCTTCCTGGGCCAGCAGAACCATGCCGGCACCACGCGCATGGCGGTGCGCCGGGATGCCGGCGCCGCATTGGTGCGGCTCTGCTCGGCGATCGAGCGCCGCTTCCCCGAAGTCGCCGGGCCGCGCTCGGTCTGGACCACCGGCAAGATCACCCTCGATCCCGGCGCTCCCAGCGTCATTCCCGGCAAGGCAGAGATGCTGTTCCAGTTCCGCGACGTCGAGCCGGTGATCCTGCAGCGCATGGAGCACGCGCTCGAGGAGATGATCGCCGAGGCCAATGAGCAGGGTCCCTGCCGCATCGAGGTCGAGGTCGTCTCGAAGACGATGCCGCACGCCATGGACGCCAAGTTCCAGGACGCCATCGAAGCGGCGGCGGAGGCCCGCGCGCCGAAGCTGCACCTGCGCCTACCCAGCGCCGCCGGCCACGACGCCCAGACCTTCGCCCGCCACGTCCGCGCCGGCATGCTGTTCGTTCCCAGCATCGCCGGCATCAGCCATCACTACGCCGAGGACACCCGCGAGGAGGACATCGTGCTGGGCTGCCAGGTCTTCGCCGACGCCGCCGAGCGCATCCTGCGCGCCGCATGAGCGGCGGGATCCACCGTCGCGCGGTGCTGGCCAGCGCCGCGGGCGCGATCGCGGCGGCGCCGGCCCTGGCGCAGCAAACGGCCACCCCGCCGGCCCACGCCAAGGGACCGCTGGTCTTTCTCAACTACGACCAGGCCGAGCTCGATGCCGCCTACGACCAAGTCGCCTATGCCCCCAATGAGGAGCAGATCCTCAAGCGCTACGCCTCCAACAGCGAGCTCACCCGCCAGCGGCTGGGCCAGCCGGCGCGTCTCGCCTACGGCCCCTCCGACATCGAGAAGCTCGACGTCTACCGCGCCGGGCACCCGAAGGCCCCGATCCACATCTATATCCACGGCGGCGCCTGGCGCGGCGGCGCCGCCAAGGACTACGCCTTCCCGGCCGACATGTTCGTCGCCGCCGGCGTCACCTATGTCGTGCTGGATTTCGTCGCGGTGCAGAACGCCTTTGGCAGCCTGCTGCCGATGGCGGAGCAGGTGCGCCGCGCCATCGCCTGGATCTATCGGAACGCCGTCCGCCTCGGCGGCGACCGCGATCGCATTTATGTCTCCGGCCATTCCTCCGGAGGCCATCTCTGCGCGGTGGCGCTGGTCAGCGACTGGAACGAGCACGGCGTGCCCGCCGACGTCATCAAGGGCGCGCTCTGCATCAGCGGGCTCTACGACCTGAAGCCGATGCGACTCTCGGCACGCAGCGCCTATGTCCGCTTTACCGATGCGATGGAGGCGGAGCTGAGCCCGATCCGTCATCTCGACAAGCTGCACACATCAGTCGTCGTCGCTTACGGCAGCTACGAGACGCCGGAATTCCAGCGCCAGAACCGCGAATTCGCCGCGGCGGTCCAGGCCGCGGGAAAGCCGGTGCAGCTCATCCTGGCGGAGAACTACAACCATTTCGAGCTGGTGGAGACGCTCGCCAATCCCCAGGGCATCCTCGGCCGCGCCGCGCTGGCGCAGATGAAGCTGGGGCCGGGTTAGCGCGCGATCGCGGACCGGCTCTCATCCGGTCATGGCGGGGCTCGGCCCGGCCTCCGCTTACATGAACAGCCGCTCGCCCTTGATGCCGGAATAGAGCGCGGCGACTTGGTCGCCGTAGCCGTTCCAGATCTTGGTGGGAATGCGCTCGTCGGTGCCGAGCGCGCGCTCCGTCGCCTGGCTCCAGCGCGGATGCGGCACGTCCGGATTGACGTTGGCCCAGAAGCCGTACTCGCTGTCCTGCAGGCCCTGCCAGAACGACTTCGGCCGTTGGTCGGTGAAGGTGAACTTGACGATCGACTTCGCCGACTTGAAGCCGTACTTCCACGGCAGCTCCATGCGCAGCGGCGCGCCGTTCTGCCGCGGCAGCGGCTTGCCGTAGACGCCGGTCACGATGAAGGGCAGCTCGTTCGTCGCCTCCTCGATGGTGACGCCCTCGATATAGGGCCAGGGATACCAGAACTGCTTCTGGCCGGGCGCGATCTTGGGATTGCTGAACGTCTCGGTGCGCACGTATTTCGCCGAGCCCAGCGGCTTCGCCAATTCCACCAGCGCCTTCATCGGAAAACCGCTCCAGGGCGCGACGAACGACCACGCCTCGACGCAGCGATGGCGATAGACGCGCTCCTCCAGCGGCATCTTCTTCAGGAGGTCGTCGATATCGATGGTGAAGGGCTTCTCCACCATGCCGTCGATGGCGACGGTCCACGGCCGGATCGGCAGCGCCTGGGCCTCGTCGACAATGTCCTTGGAGGTGCCGAACTCATAGAAGTTATTGTAGTGCTCGACGACCTTCTCGTCGGTGACCGGCCGCTTAGTGGTGTAGCTGTCGTTGTGCTTGGCGGGGTAGAGGCCGGCGGAAGGATCCGCCTCCGGCGCGCTTGCGGCCACCGCCGCGCGGCCAAGGGGCCCGGCGGCCAGAGTAGCGCCGATCGCGCCCAGCCCCATCGCCTTCACCAGACTGCGGCGACCGTTGAACACCGCTTCCGGCGTCACCTCGCGCTCGGGAATTTCCCAGCCGCGCTTCATCTTGATCAGCATGGACCTCTCCGTTCCGCCGCCCGCACTGCCGGGCTCGTATTTGTTCGTTCGCCGCAACGGCCGGAAGGTTACATCTCCGGTCTCGTCGGCGCCACGCTGGGCATATCGTCCGCGGCGGCGGCGGCGCAAATCACTCCCCCGAGAGGCTCGGACGGCAATTCCTGAAAACGGCGGGATTACAGGCTTTTCAGTTGACACCGCCCCGGACCGAAATCACGCTTGGCGGGAGTTTCTTGGTCGCGAGCAACGGCAGGGAACACAAGAGGGCCGCCCAGGCCCCGCGCCTCGCGTCTTTCAAAGCCCGAGGCTTCACGTGGGATCATGGCGGCGTCCGCAGGGATGCCGCCATGATTTTTCCACCGTAGCCGTTCCTACTCCGCCGCCTGCTCGGCGCGGCTTGCCAGCACCTTGTCGGCGAGCTTGCCGGTGAGCTCCTGCAGATGATCGAAGCGCTCGATGAAGCCGCCGACGCCGAGGGTGATCGAGCGCAGCTCCATGATGAGATCGTGCAGCTCCGCCCGGGGCATGTTGGCGGCGACGGTGTCCCAGCCCGTCCAGCCCGCCTTGGCGTCGAAGCCCAGGATCTGCCCGCGCCGCCCGGAGATCAGCCGCTGCACCTTCGAGGTGAAGGCGTTCGGCACCGAGATCTCCACGTGATGGATCGGCTCCAGCAGTACCGGATCGCATTTCGGCATCGCCTCCGACATCGCCATGCGGCCCGCGGTCTTGAACGCCTGGTCCGAGCTGTCGACGGTGTGGAACTGGCCGGTGACCAGATTCACCGTCACGTCCACAACAGGAAATCCGAGCGGACCGTGGCGGAGATACTCCATCACGCCGTCGCCGACGGCGGGGATGTAGTTCTTGGGGATGGCGCCGCCCACCACGGAATCCGTATAAGCAAGGCCGGAACCGCGCGGCAGCGGCTTCACCTCGATCTGAACGTCGGCGAACTGCCCGTGGCCGCCGCTCTGGCGCTTGAAGCGGGCGTGCTGGCTGGTGCCCTTGCGGATCGATTCCTTGTAGGGAACCTGGGGGTGCTTGGTCACTGCCGGCAGCGCGTATTTGTTGCGCATGCGGTCGAGGGCGATCTGCAGGTGGATGTCACCCTGGCCCCAGAGGATCAGCTCTTGGGTGTCGCCATTGTGCTCCAGCACCAGGCTCGGATCCTCCTCGATCACTTTCTGCAGCACGCCCGACAGCTTGACGTCGTCGGTGCGTTTCTCCGCGTTGATCGCCAGGGCATAGACCGGCGTCGGCACCTCCGGCCGCGGCAGCTTGGGCGCGGTGCCCCCACTCGTGAGCACCGTGCCGGTGCCGATCCCCTCCAGGCGCGCGAGCGCCACCACCTCGCCCGCCGTGGCGGCGGCGATCTTCTCGTGCTTGGTGCCCATCATCTTGAGGACGCCGGCGACGCGCACGTCGTTGAGGAGCATGCCCTCGGTCACCGTGCCGTGCCAGACGCGCGCCAGCGACAGCTTGCCGGTATTGCCGGGGTAATAGGTCTTGATCACCTGCGCCACGGTCTCGCCGTTGGCGGGCTTGAGACCGAGGCGCGCCGCGGTGGCGGCGGGCTCCGGCGTCTCATGGCGGAGTGCCTTGAGGAGGCGCCGCACCCCGTGCTCCTGCTGACCGGAACCGATCATCACGGGCACGATGAGGTCGCGGGTGAGATCGTTCGCGAGGTGGCGATAGATCTCCTCCTTCGAGGGCTCGACGTCCTCCAGAAGCTGCTCCAGCAGCTTGTCGTCGTAGTCCGCGAGCTTCTCCACCAGGCTGCTGCGGGTCTGGCGCTCGCGGCTCCAGAAATCGTCCGGCAGCTTGACCAGGTCCGAGGCGTGGCCGGGCTTGTACTGATAGGCGCGCTCGCTCACGAGATCGACGTAGCCGGTGATGCCGCCCTCCTTGTCGCGCAGCGGCACCTGGCGCAGCACCAGCGGCCGCTCGGAGACCGACTGCAGCGCCGCCATCACGTCGCGCACCGCGGCCGACGAGGTGTCGAGCTTGTTGATGAAGAGGATGTGCGGGATCTGATGCGCGTCGAGGAACTTCAGCAGCGGGCTCAGGGTGAGCGCGCGCTCCGCCTCGGGCTCGCACACGACGACCGCGACGTCGGCGGCGAGCAATGCGCTCTGCGTCTCGTAAGCGAGCTCAACCGAGCCAGGGCAGTCGAGAAAGGTCCAGGGATCGCCGAGGAAGCTGGTCTGCGCGACGGTGATCTCCGTCGTCATCTGGCGCGCCCGCGCTTCCGGCGCGGCGTCGCCTACGGTGTTGCCGTCCTTGACGGTACCGCGCCGGTTGATCGCGCCGGTGGCAAACAACAATGCTTCCAGAAGCGTCGTCTTGCCCGAGAGGTAGGGACCCACCAGCGCTGCCGTGCGCGGTGCCGCTGCTCTGCCATTCATGCGCGCCTCCTTCGCCTATGTGACGGAGGCAAACGCCCGGGCCGGTGAAGAGACGGCCCTCAGGCGACGCCTCTCTGGTTCGTTCGAAGTACAATGGTCGCGCGGGCGGCGGGGGGTGCGCAACGGCTAATAGGGAGAAAGCGCGAGAACAAAGAAAGAACTTCCACGCGGGCTTCGACCCCCTAACTTGAGCAATTCCCAGCCGGTGCACGGCAATACTGCCGTGTGTTTGGGACATGAAAGGTCGAATCACGTGGAAAGGCTGCTGGCGGAAACGGTGCGCGATCTATCGCTGAGTGCCATCACCGATCTCACGAAGATGCTTGCGATCAGCGAGGGGCGTTGCCCTGCCGAGGAATCCGAGGCGCTGAAGCGTGCCATCGCCGGCATCATCGGACTCATCCAGACGGACATCCTGGACGGCATTTGCGCGCAATATCCGGAACTCAATGATTTGAGGTAGTTGCCGCAATCGCTCAGCCGCGCCGGAAATGCACACGGAATTCACGAGGGTGCCGGAACGTTAGCACCAGGACTCCGAGGGGATGACCGAGGCGTCGCGCTCGTAGAAATCAACAGACGACGATCACCCGCCATCGCGAGTTGAGGAGATGACGATGCCGCGAATCCGTGCTCGCTTCTGGCTTGGCGCTACCGCGCTGCTGCTGGCGTCGGCGCTCGGCGGCTGCGTCTACGCGCCACCGCCGCCGGCCTACGCCTACGATCCCTACTACGGCTATCCCGCCTATTACGGCCCGGCTTATTACGGCCCCGCCTATTACGGCCCCTCCGTCTTCGTCGGCGGCCGCTTCCGCGTGCACTGAGATCGCGAAGAATTAGATTCACCACGAAGACACGGAGGACACGGAGGCTTTTTTCTTCTCCGTGCTCTTCGTGTCTCCGTGGTGATATTTCTTTTTCGTTGTCGACTACCCCCGTCCGACGAACGGCATCTTCGTCGCCATCACGGTCATGAACTGCACGTTGGCCTCGAGCGGCAGGCTGGCGATGTAGAGCGACCGAGTTCGCGACGTGCGCCACGTCCATGCGCGGCTCGACCATCATCGTCCCGTTGGGCTGCGGCACGCCCTTGGTCATGCGCTCGGTCATCGGCGTCACCGCGTTGCCGATGTCGATCTGGCTGCTGGCGATGTCGAAGGCGCGGCCGTCGAGCGCGATCGACTTGGTGAGGCCGGTGATCGCGTGCTTGGTCGCCGTATAGGGCGCCGAGTGCGGGCGCGGCGCATGGGCCGAGATCGAGCCGTTGTTGATGATGCGGCCGCCGCGTGGGCTCTGCGCCTTCATGATGCGGATCGCCTCCTGGGCGCAGAGGAACGAGCCCGTGAGGTTGGCGTTCACCACCCCCATCCACTGCTCGTAGGTCAGGTCCTCCATGGGGATCGCCGGGGTGCCGCCGCCGGCGTTGTTGAAGAGCACGTCGAGGCGGCCGAAGGCCGACTTCACCTCGGCGAAGAGGTTGCGCACCGAAGCGGGGTCGCCGACGTCGGTGGGCACGACGAGGCTCTTGCCGCCGCCCTTTCCCAGCTCCGCCGTCTCGGCGAGAGGCTCGCGCCGCCGGCCGGCGAGTGCCACGGAATATCCATCCTTCAGAAACGCCAGCGCCACTGCCCTGCCGATGCCGCTGCCGGAACCGGTGACGACCGCAATCTTTCCCGTCGAAGCCATGATCGAATTCCTCCCGCGCGATGTCCGATGATCGCCGGGAGGAATGTTAGAGCATTTTCAGGCGCAATGGCGAATCCGGCGGCCCGCCGGATGGGCGTGTGGCCGCGTCGCGGCCCTAGCCCTGAAAGCTCGTGCCCTCCGAGGGCGTCGCCCCGGGCTCGCGCTCCGTCGGACCCTCGAGATGCCGGAGGCGCCGCGACAGCACCTGCATCACCGCGACGGCGAAACCCGGCTGCTCCTCGATCAGGGAGAAGAAGCGACGCCCGTCGATCTCCACCAGCTCGCAGTCAGTGACCGCGACGGCGGTGGCGCTCCGCGCCACGTCGTGCTCGACAAGTCCGCTCTCGCCGACGATGCCGCCGCTTCCGATGACCTCGCTGGTGCCGGTGATGCTCTCGATGCTGAGCCGGCCGCCACGCACGATATACATCCGGCCAGCGGGATCGCCGGCCTTGAACAGCACATCGCCGGCCTTCAGCGTGAAGACGTTCTGCTCGCCGCGCACCAGCTTCAGGATATCGCGCGGACCGCGGCGCTCCGGTGCCGCGCGTCGCTTCGGCACCAGCAGCGTCTCCTCGATTTCGGTGTCGCTGGGGAACGCGGGCGTCGGCTGTGGCGCCGCCACGTCGGCGCGCTCGACCGCCTGCATTTCCGGCTCCGGCGTCAGCGGTAGCGCCCGCGTGATCTGATGCTGCATCGCCGACGCATTCGGGGCGGCAGCGCCGATGCGCAACTCGCCGAACTGCATGCCGAGATAGCCGTCGCGCTGCCAGGCCACGATGCCGTTGAAAGTGCCGAGGGGCTCGAGGAACAGCGTCACCGGCTGCCCCAGGGCGAGTGGCTCCTTGATTTCCATCTTGGCACCGCCGCGCGAGAGGTCGAGCACGAAGCACTCGAACGCCCCCGCCTCGGTGGCCAGCTTCGCCGGCAGAAAAGCCTTCTTACGGAGATACTTACGGCGCTCCCGCGGATGCGGCTGCGCGGCGGATTGCGGTTCGGCACCACTTCTCATCACGCTACCCCTAAGGTACGAGCGGACTGCGGACGACAACCTTGGAGCGTGGCTAAGAGACGTAAAGACGACGTTAGCAATCTCAGGCTTTGTCGGTATCGGCGGCGGGGCCGACCGGCTTCTCGAAATACACACGGTGGTAGCCGTCCTCCACCCGGCGGCCGGTCTCGCGGAAGCCGAGCCGGGGATAGAAGTCGAGATTCTCGGTCATGGCGATGTTGGTATAGAGCTCGATCCTGCTGGCGCCACGCCGGCGCGCCTCCGCCTCGGCGAAGCTCATGAGGGTGCGGCCATGCCCCCGCCCCTGGGCCGCGCGATCGACGGCGACGTTCTCGACGAAGAGGGCATCCTTCTCGCTGCGCAGCACGATGAGGCCGACGAGACGGCCCTGCTCCTCCAGCAGATGAACCTCGCCCGCAGCGATCAGCTCGCCGTAGTCGGCGAGCATCGGCGCGGGCTCCCGGCCCATCCGCGGCACGTAATGCTGATAGGCGGTCCGCGCCAGGGCCCGGGCGGCGGTCGCATCGGCGGCGCGCGCCGGACGGATCGCGGTCGGCGTGGTCATCGACGGCTCCTCACCACGAGCAGCTCGGCCGCAGCTTGTCGAGAGCCGCGTCGATGCCGGCGATCTCGAAGCTGGTGGAGGTGGGCTCGGCGCCGGGGAAGGTCAGGGTGAGATCGAGGCGGCGCTTGCCGAGCAGGGCGCGCACGAAATCCACCTTGTCGTCGGGAGCGATGGAGACCGCGCTGTCCCGGACCCGCCAGGTCGCCGCCGCCGGCGGCGCGCCGTCGAGGCTGTAGCTCACATCGACCGGACCGATCTTGGCCTCGAAATTGAGATTTATGAAGAAGTCGGGCTGACCGCTCTCGCACTGAATGCTCAGGAGCGGCAGCGCCCGCACGCTGTACTTGTCGACGGGCTGTGGATTGAGGATGCGCTGATCCGCCTCCAGCCAGAGGGCGATCTGGCTCTTGCCGGTCAGGTGAGTGGGATCGTAGTCCGTGAGCTCCCAGCGTCCGGGAACGCCTTGCGCCTGCGCGATCGTAGCGAGGCAGCACAGCAGCAGCACGCCCAGCACGGCGCAGCGACGGGGCGGGCACGGCGACATTGGCGCGAGCGCTACTTGAGGGCGGCGCAGGCCTTCTGAATGCGCGTGCAGGCGTCACGGAGCACCTCGGTGGAGGTGGCGTAGGAGATGCGGAAATGCGGGCTCAAGCCGAAGGCCGCGCCCTGCACCACCGCGACGCCGACGGAATCGAGGAGGTACTCGACGAACTGGGTGTCGTTCTCGATCACCTTGCCCTGGGGCGTGCGCTTGCCGAGCGTGCCGGCGCAGGAGGGATAGACGTAGAAGGCGCCCTCCGGCCGCGGACAGTGGAGCCCGGCGCCTTGTTGAGCATGTCGACGACGAGATCGCGCCGCTCCACGAAGGCGGCGTTGTTGCGGGGAATGAAATCCTGCGGTCCCGAGAGCGCCGCCACCGCCGCCGCCTGGCTGATCGAGCTGGGATTCGAGGTGGACTGCGACTGCAGCGTCCCCATCGCCTTGATGAGCTCGGCCGGGCCGCCGGCATAGCCGATGCGCCAGCCCGTCATGCAATAGGCCTTGGAGACACCGTTCATGGTGAGGGTGCGCGGATAGAGCTTGGGCTCAACCTCGGCGATGGTGGCGAACTTGAAGCCGTCGTAAAGCAGGTGCTCGTACATGTCGTCGGTGAGCACCCAGACGTCCGGATGCTTCAGCAGCACGTCGGCGAGCGCGCGCAGATCCTGGGCGCTGTAGGCGGCGCCGGTCGGGATTGGACGGCGAGTTCAGGATCAGCCACTTGGTCTTCTTGGTGATCGCGGCCTCGAGATCCTCGGCGCGCAGCCGAAAGCCGTTGTTCTGGGAGCACGGCACCGCCACCGGCGTTCCCTCGGCGAGCTCGACGATATCGGGATATGATACCCAGTAGGGCGCGGGGATCACCACCTCGTCGCCGGGGTTCACCGTCGCCAGCAGCGCGTTGAACAGCACCTGCTTGCCGCCGGTGCCGACGATGATCTGGTTCGGCGCATAGGTGAGGCCGTTCTCGCGCTTGAACTTCTCGGCGATCGCCTTCTTGAGCGCGGGCGTGCCGTCGACCGCGGTGTACTTGGTGTCGCCGCTGTCGATGGCGCGCTTGGCCGCGTCCTTGATGTTCTGCGGCGTGTCGAAGTCGGGCTCGCCGGCGCTGAGGCCGATGACATCCCGCCCCTCCGCCTTGAGCGCCTTGGCGCGGTCGGACATGGCGATGGTGGGCGACGGCTTGATGCGGCCAAGACGGTCGGCGATGAAGGACATTGGAAAGGCTCAATTCGCGGTTGGGGACGACGCGGCCGTTACCCTAATGCGCGGAAAAGCGCCGTGCAACGCCGTGTGCGGCCGCGCATGCCAGCCCCGCAGGCGGGTCGGATACCGCGGTTCTGGCGTCCGGCCGCCCGGCCCCCTATCTTTAGGGGTCCATGCAGCCCCTGACGCAGCCCCTCCTCGCCACCGACCGGCCGCTCGCCGATATCGGCCGGCCGTTCCAGATCCATTCGGAGTTCCAGCCTGCCGGCGACCAGCCGCAGGCGATCGCCGCGCTGGTCGACGGCGTCGCGCGCGGCGAGCGCGACCAGGTCCTGCTCGGGGTCACCGGCTCGGGCAAGACCTTCACCATGGCCCATGTCATCCAGCAGATGCAGCGGCCGGCGCTCATCCTCGCCCCCAACAAGACGCTGGCGGCGCAGCTCTACGGCGAGATGAAGAGCTTCTTTCCGGAGAACGCGGTCGAGTATTTCGTCTCCTACTACGACTACTACCAGCCCGAGGCCTACGTCGCCGCGCACCGACACCTACATCGAGAAGGAATCCTCGATCAACGAGCAGATCGACCGCATGCGCCACTCGGCGACGCGGGCGATCCTGGAGCGCCGCGACACCATCATCGTGGCCTCGGTCTCCTGCATCTACGGCATCGGCTCGGTGGAGACCTATGCCGACATGACCCTCGGCCTCGCCGCCGGCGAGAGCGTCAACCGCAGCCAGATCCTCGCCAAGCTGGTGGAGCTGCAGTACCGGCGCAACGACACCAACTTCGTGCGCGGCGCCTTCCGGGTGCGCGGCGACACCATCGAGCTCTTCCCGGTGCACTACGAGGACCGCGCCTGGCGCATCTCGCTGTTCGGCGACGAGGTCGAGGCGATCCACGAGTTCGATCCCCTCACCGGCGAGAAGACCGCGGCGCTCGAGATCGATCAAGGTCTATCCCAACAGCCACTACGTCACGCCGAAGCCGACGCTGATCCAGGCGATCGAGGAGATGAAGCGCGACCTCAAGCTGCGCCTGGCCGAATTCACTGCCCAGGGCAAGCTGCTGGAGGCGCAGCGCCTGGAGCAGCGCACCACTTTCGACATCGAGATGATGATGGCGACCGGCAGCTGCGCCGGCATCGAGAACTATTCGCGCTATCTCACCGGCCGCAAGCCCGGCGAGCCGCCGCCGACGCTCTTCGAGTACCTGCCCACGGACACCCTGATCTTCGTCGACGAGTGCCACGTCACCGTGCCGCAGCTCGGCGGCATGTATCGTGGCGACTACGCGCGGAAATCCACCCTGGCGGAGTACGGCTTCCGCCTGCCCGCCTGCATCGACAACCGGCCGCTCAAGTTCGAGGAGTGGAACGCCATGCGCGGCCAGACCGTCTACGTCTCGGCCACGCCCGCCGCCTGGGAGCTGCAGCAGACCGGCGGCGTCTTCGTCGAGCAGGTGGTGCGCCCCACCGGCCTCCTCGATCCCGTCTGCATCATCCGGCCGGTGGAGAGCCAGGTCGACGACCTCATGGCGGAGTGCCGCGAGTGCGCCAGGCAGGGCTTCCGCGTGCTGGTGACGACGCTCACCAAGAAGATGGCGGAGGCGCTGACGGAGTACCTGCACGAGAACGGGCTCCGCGTGCGCTACATGCATTCCGACGTGGAAACCCTGGAGCGCATCGAGATCATCCGCGATCTCCGCCTCGGCGTCTTCGACGTGCTGGTGGGAATCAATCTCCTGCGCGAGGGGCTCGATATCCCCGAATGCGCCATGGTGGCAATCCTCGACGCCGACAAGGAGGGCTACCTGCGCTCGCGCACCGCCCTCATCCAGACCATCGGCCGCGCCGCGCGCAACGTCGAGGGCCGCGCGCTCCTCTACGCCGACCGCATGACCGACAGCATGAAGGCGGCGATCGACGAGACCAACCGCCGGCGCGAGAAGCAGCAGGCCTATAACGCCGCCCACGGCATCACGCCGGAAAGCATCAAGCGCGGCATCGCCGATATCCTCGAGAGCGTCTACGAGCGCGACCATCTGACGGTGGGTCTCTCGGAGAACGAGGCCACGCATTACCAGGGCGCCGATCGCAAGACGGTCATCGCCGATCTCGAGAAGCGCATGCGCACCGCCGCCGCCGATCTCGAGTTCGAGGAGGCGGCGCGGCTCCGGGACGAGATCCGCCGCCTCGAGCAGGCGGAGCTGGAGATCGCCGACGACGTCAGTCCCCGGCACGCAGCATTCCGTGCGCGGCCGCTCCACCTCCGGCCGCGCCGGCATCTCCGCTCGCGATGTCCAGCGCGCGAAGGCGCGCGCCAAGCGCGGCAGAGGGGCGTAGTGTTTTCCGCCGTCGGCGAGCCGCCACACCAACCCTCGCCGACGGCGTAGCCATGCCGGCACCCAGCACCAGGATCCCCCGCACCGCCCTGGTCACCGGCGGCGGCCGCCGCATCGGCCGCGCCATCGCGCTGGCGCTGGCCGAGGATGGCTGGGCGGTCGCCGTGCACTACGGCCATTCGCGCGCCGAGGCCGAGAGCGTGGTGCAGGAGATCACGGCCAAGGGCGGCCGCGCCGTGGCGCTCGGGGCGGATCTTCGGCGCGAGGCGGAGGTGGCGGCGCTGCTGCCCAAGGCCGCGCAGGAACTCGGGCCGATCGGCTGCCTCGTCAATTGCGCGGCGGTGTTCGAGAACGACACCGCCCTGACGGCGACCCGGGAGAGCTGGGACGCCCATCTCGAGACCAATCTTCGCGCCCCTTCCGTGCTGATCCAGGAATTCGCCCGCGCGCTGCCGGCCGACGCGGAAGGTGTCGTGGTCAACCTGCTGGACCAGCGGGTCTGGAGCCTGACGCCCTATTTCATCTCCTACACGGTGGCGAAGTCGGCGCTCTGGACTCTGACGCAGACCCTGGCGCTGGCGCTGGCGCCGCGCATCCGCGTCAATGGCATCGGCCCCGGCCCCACCCTGCCGAGCCCGCGGCAGAGCGAGGCTCAGTTCCGTCGGCAATGGGAAGCGATGCCGCTGAAGCGCGCCACCGCCCCGGAGGAGATCGCCGACGCCGTGCGCTTCATCCTGGCGGCCCCGGCCATGACCGGGCAGATGATCGCGCTCGACGGCGGCCAGCACCTGGGCTGGGCGCAGCCCTCGCGGCCGCCGGCCTGGGAGGAGTAGATGCGCGGAGCGTGGAAATTCGCGATGCAGGCGATCGCAGAGGCCCGCGAGTTCACGCCACCATCACGGCATGGAGATCGAGAAATCTGCATGCCATCGCCGATTCCGCACCTGCTGCCACGAAAAAGCCGCAGAAAACCGGGGCTCCCGGACGGGAGTTGTTCACATGGTCTCGACCAATATGGTTAGCGTCACGACACTGACGTAAATTTCCGAATTGTTGCCGGTCGTTTACGCTTGACAATCAAAAACGATATTATGATCAGTATGTTGCATAAATCGCCTATTTTTTGTGCAGCCGTGACAGAATCAAGGTTTGCCGCCGAAGCCGCCGGGGCGGTGGGGGCTTTTCAACAAAGTTGTCCACAGATTCCGTGGATAGACTGCGGGAAGCATCGGGATTCCGCGCTTTCGGGAAGCGTCGGGCCGTTCCCCGGAGCGAGGAAAGAACGGCGTCCATACCAAGGATTGCGCCGGAAATGAGCGAGATTCTAGATCCGGAATCGGCGGAGACCGGGCGGCCGCGCGGCGGTTCGCTGGCGCATGGGATCGAGGTGATCCGCGCCGCTCTCAAGACGCTGCCGGCGAGCCCCGGCGTCTACCGCATGCTCGATCGCCGGGGCGATGCGGTCTATGTCGGCAAGGCGCGCAACCTCAGGGCGCGCGTCACCAACTACGCCAATCTCGGCAACCTCTCGGTCCGCCTCAAGCGCATGGTGGCGGAAACGCACTCCCTCGAGGTGGTGGTGACCCACACCGAGGTCGAGGCGCTGCTGCTGGAGAACAATCTCATCAAGCGCCTGATGCCGCGCTACAACGTGCTGCTGCGCGACGACAAATCGTTCCCCTACATCCACGTCACCAGCGACCACGATTTCCCGCAGCTGGCGAAATACCGCGGCGCCCGCGGCGAGCCCGGCGAGTTCTACGGCCCCTTCGCCTCGGCCGGCGCGGTGGCGCGCACCCTGGTGGCGCTGCAGCGCGCCTTCCTGCTGCGCTCGTGCAGCGACAGCGTCTTCGAGAGCCGCACCCGCCCCTGCCTGCTCTACCAGATCAAGCGCTGCAGCGCGCCCTGCGTCGGTCGCATCGACAAGGAGGCATACGGACGTCTGGTCGAGGAAGCTCGCAACTTCCTCAAGGGACGCAGCCACCAGGTGCAGCAGCGCCTGGCCGAGCGCATGCAGCAGCTCTCCGACGGGCTCGATTTCGAGGCCGCGGCGGTGCTGCGCGACCGCATCCGCGCGCTGACCCACGTGCAGGGGCATCAGGACGTCACCGTCGAAGGCATGACCGACGCCGACGTGATCGCGGCGCACCAGGCCGGCGGCCACACCTGCATCCAGGTGTTCTTCTTCCGCGGCGGCCAGAACTGGGGCAACCGCGCCTATTTCCCGAGCCACGACCGGCAGCTTCCGATCGAGGAGGTGCTGGCGAGCTTCCTCGGCCAGTTCTACGAGAACAAGCCGCCGCCCAAGCTGATCCTGCTGAGCCAGGCGCCGGCGGACGCCGATCTCCTCGCCGAGGCGCTGGCGGTGCGCGCCGGCGCCAAGGTCGAGCTTCTCGTCCCCCGGCGCGGCGAGAAGCGCAAGCTGGTGGAGCACGCGCTGGTCAACGCCCGCGAGGCGCTGGCGCGCCGGCTGGCGGAGAGCGCCTCGCAGCTGCGGCTGCTGGAAGGCGTGCGCAGCTCTTCGGCCTCGAGGCACCGCCGCAGCGCATCGAGGTCTATGACAACAGCCATATCCAGGGCGCCCATCCCGTGGGCGCGATGATCGTCGCCGGCCCCGAGGGCTTCCTGAAGAACGCCTACCGCAAGTTCTCCATCCGCGGCGATGGCGCGGCACCGACGCGGCACAGCCGATCACGCCGGGCGACGACTACGCGCATGATGCGCGAGGTGCTGACGCGCCGCTTCGCCCGCGCCCTCAAGGAGGATCCGACGCGCGAAAGCGGCACCTGGCCGGATCTGGTCCTGCTCGATGGCGGCGAGGCGCAGCTTGCGGTCGCCGAGCAGGTGCTGGCCGATCTCGGCATCGCCGACATTCCGCTGGTGGCGATCGCCAAGGGGCCGGATCGCGACGCCGGCCGCGAGCGTTTCTTCCAGCCCGGCAAGCCGCCCAAGGGCCTCGATCCCAAGAGCCCCGTGCTCTACTACCTCCAGCGCCTGCGCGACGAGGCGCATCGCTTCGCCATCGGGACCCACCGCGCCCGCCGCGCCAAGGCGATCAGCGCGCTCGCCGCTGGACGAGATCTCCGGCATCGGCGCGCGGCGCAAGAAGGCGCTCCTGCATCATTTCGGCTCGGCGCGCGGCGTGTCCCGCGCGGGTCTCGCCGACCTCGAGCAGGTCGCCGGCATCAGCAAAACCGTGGCAAAAAAGATTTATGACCATTTCCATGCCGACGGCTAAGATCATCGAATTCCGCAGGTCTTTCCGAGCCTTTCGGCAATGCTGACCACGCTGCCCAACCTCTTGACCTTGTCGCGCATCCTGGCGATTCCGCTGGTGGTGGCGACATTCTACCTGCCGGGTCCCAGCGCCCGCTGGATCGCCTGCGTGCTGTTCACCATCGCCGGCGTCACCGACTGGCTCGACGGACATTTCGCGCGCCGCTGGCAGCAGCATTCGGAGCTCGGCCGCTTTCTCGACCCGATCGCCGACAAGCTGCTGGTGGCGGCGACGCTGTTCATGCTGGCCGCCACCGACCGCGTGTCCGAGCCCACCATGCTGCCGGCGCTGGTCATCCTCATGCGCGAGATCCTGGTCTCCGGCCTGCGCGAGCACCTCGCGGGCCTGCGCGTGGGCGTGCCGGTCTCGCGGCTCGCCAAATGGAAGACCGGCATCCAGATGGTGGCGATCGGCGTGCTGCTGGTGGGCGATGCCGGGCCGAGCGGGATACCCGTGCGCTACATCGGCGAGGTCATGCTGTGGATCGCCGCCGCGCTCACGCTGGTCACCGGCTACGACTATCTCCGCGCCGGACTGACCCACATGGACGTCGCCCCGGCCGAGCGCCCCGCCCCGCCGCCGTCGGCGGAGCCGCGTCGCGTCACCTGAGGGCGGCCAGCCCCATGCGCCTCTTCGGACTCGCCGGCTGGAGCGGCAGCGGCAAGACCACGCTGGTCACCCAGCTGATGCCGGAGCTCCTGCGCCGCGGTCATACGGTCTCCACCGTGAAGCATGCGCATCACGACTTCGACGTCGATCAGCCGGGCAAGGACAGCTATCGCCATCGCACGGCGGGCGCGACGGAGGTGATGGTCGTCGTCAAGCCGGCGCTGGGCGCTGATGCATGAGCATCGCGGCGCACCCGAGCCGTCGCTGGAGCAGCTGATCACGCAGATGACGCCCGTCGATCTGCTGCTCGTCGAGGGTTTCAAGCGCCATGCGCATCCGCGCCTCGAGGTGCACCGGCCGTCGGTGGGAAAGCCGCTGATCTGCCGCGAGGACCCGACGATCCTCGCGGTCGCCTCCGACGTGCCGATCTCCGGCCTGGCGGTGCCCCGCTTCGACCTCGAGGATGTCGCCGCGATCGCGGAATTCGTGCTGGCCAACGCCGCGCCCGGAGCGCGCTGAGATGGCGCAGCTCAGCGACGACTGCTTCGCCTTCGGCGGCGCGCTGATGACCGGCGCGGAGGCCCTCGCGCTCATCGAGGCGCGCACTCTGCCGCTGCCGGAGCCCGAGACCGTGCCGCTCGCCGCCGCGCGCGGCCGCATCCTTGCCGATCCCTGTGGTGGCGAGCCGCAACGTGCCGCCGCACGACAATGCGGCGGTGGACGGCTATGCCGTGTTTTTCGACGATCTCCACCCGGGCGAGCCCACCACGCTCCCGGTGCAGGGACGCGCGGCCGCCGGCCATCCCCTCGAGGAACCGGCGCGACGCGGCGCGGCCGTCCGCATCTTCACCGGCGCACCGATGCCGGAAGGCCCGGACACCATCTTCATGCAAGAGGACTGCGTTGCCCTCGACGGCAAGGTCCAGCTGCCGCCCGGTCTCAAGCGCGGCGCGAACCGGCGCCGCGCCGGCGAGGATATCAAGGCCGGCAGCACCGTGCTGACGCCGGGCATGCGGCTGCGGGCGCAGGACATCGGGCTCGCGGCGTCCCTGGGCCATACCGAGCTCAGCGTCTATCGGCGGCTGCGCGTGGCGCTGCTCTCCACCGGCGACGAGGTGCGCGAGCCCGGCGCGCCGCTCCCCGCGGGCGCGATCTACGACGCCAACCGCTATACGCTGCGCGCCCTGCTGGAGGGTCTCGGCCTCGCGGTCACCGACCTCGGCATCCTGCCGGACACGCGGGACGCGATCGAGGCGGCGCTCGCTGGCGCGGCGGCAAGCCACGACCTCATCGTGACGTCGGGCGGCATGTCGACCGGCGAGGAGGACCACATGAAGGCGGCGGTGGAGGCCCTGGGCCGGCTCCACTTCTGGCGCCTCGCCATCAAGCCAGGCCGGCCGGTCGCCATGGGCCAGATCGGGCGCGTCCCCTTCCTGGGCCTGCCAGGCAATCCGGTGGCGGTCATGGTGACGTTCCTGGTGCTGGCGCGGCCGCTGATCCTGCGTCTCGCCGGCGCCCGCGACACCGCGCCCCGCGCTTTCCCCGTGCGCACCGGCTTCGCCTATCGCAAGAAGGAAGGGCGGCGCGAATATATCCGCGCGCGGCTCGAACCGGCGGCCGAGGGCGGCTGGATCGCGCAGAAATTTCCGCGCGACGGCGCCGGCATTCTCTCCTCCATGGTGGACTCCGACGGCCTGGTCGTGCTGGATGAGGCCGCGACCGATCTCACCCCCGGCGCAACCGTGCCTTTCCTGCCCTTCAGCGAGGTGATGGAATGACCGAGACGCTCTCCCTCGACAATCCGCTTGCCGGTTTTCGTCTGGATGGCGAGGTGGCGGCGATCACCGGCGGCGGCAGCGGCATCGGCCGCGCCATCGCCATCGCCTTCGCCCGCGTCGGCGCCGCGATCGCGATCCTCGATCGCGACGAGACGGCGGCGACAGCGGCGCAGCAGGCGGTGCAGAAGGCCGGCGGCAAGGCCGAGATCTTCGTGCTCGATATCGGCGACGAGGCGCAGATCGAGCGCGGCTTCGCCGATCTCGGCAAGCGCATTGGGACGCCTCGACGTGCTGGTGAACAGCGCCGCCATCGCCATCCGCAAGCCCGCGACCGAGCTGCCGCGCGCTGACTGGGAGAAGGTGATGAGCGTGAACGTCACCGGCAGCTTTCTCTGCGCCCGGGCGGCGGCGCGTCTCATGCTGCCTCGCGCCAAGGGCAGCATCATCAACATGGCCTCGATCATGGGCTTGTCAGGCGGGATCTATCCGAACGTCTCCTATCAGACCTCGAAGGGCGCGGTGGTGAACCTCACGCGCGCACTGGCGATGGAATGGGCGCGCCAGGGCATCCGCGTCAACGGGATCGCGCCGTCCTGGGTCCGCACCGAGCTGGCGATGGCGCTGCTGGAGAAGCCGGAGGTGCGCGCCGAGATCGAGCGGGCGACGCCGATGGGCCGTGTCGCCGAGGTCGAGGAGATCGTGGGCGCGGCGCTGTTCCTGGCGAGCCGCGCCTCCTCGATGGTGACCGGCCACATCCTGGCGGTGGACGGCGGCTATCTCGCCCGCTGATGCCGTCGCGTTGACATCGGGCGGGCGCGAGCCTAGGTGACACCCCATGAAGCTGCTTTATTTCGCCTGGCTGCGCGCCAAGATCGGCATCGCCGAGGAAACGCTGGAGCCGCCGGCCGGCGTTGCCACCGTGGGCGCATTGTTGGACTGGCTGAAGCGCCGCGGTCCTGGCTTTCGCCGACGCCCTCAAGGATGTCTCGGTGGTGCGGGTCGCGGTCAATCAGACCTACGTGCCCTGGGACCATCCCATCAAGGCCGGCGACGAGGTGGCGCTGTTCCCGCCGGTGACCGGAGGCTGAGGCGATGATCCGCGTCCAGCGCGAGGATTTCGACGTCGGCGCCGAGATCGACCACCTCACCGCGGGCAAGCACGGCATCGGCGGCGTCGCGAGCTTCGTGGGGCTGGTGCGCAACGCCGCCAGCGGCGAGCAGATCGGCGCCATGACCCTCGAGCACTATCCGGGCATGACCGAGAAGCTCCTCGCCGAGATCGAGGCGGAGGCGCGGCGACGCTGGCCCCTCGAGGCGTCTCTCGTCATCCATCGCTACGGCCGGCTCGAGCCGGGCGAGCGGATCGTCCTGGTGGTGACGGCATCCGCCCATCGCCAGGCCGCCTTCGAGGCCTGCGAGTTCCTGGTCGACTGGCTCAAGACCAAGGCGCCGTTCTGGAAGCTCGAGGAGACGCCGCCGGGCCGCGCTGGGTCGACGCGCAGGCCAGCGACGATCAGGCGATGAAGCGCTGGGTCGCGGAGTAACTCTTCGCCTCAGGCGCTGCGCGTCACCTTCTCGAAATCCTCGATCATCTGCTTGCAGATGGCGCCGGGCGTGAAGCGGTACTTGTCGATCTCGCTCACCGGCGTCACCTCGGCGGCGGTGCCGGTGAGGAACACTTCCTGCGCCTTGGCGAGCTCCTCCGGCATGATCGCGCGCTCGACCACCTTGATCTGGCGCGCTTGTGCGCGAGGCCCATCACCGTGCGCCGGGTGATGCCGTCGAGGAAGCAGTCGGGCGTCGGCGTGTGCAGCTCGCCGTTGATGCCGAGGAAGACGTTGGCGCCGGTCGCCTCGGCGATCTGGCCGCGCCAGTCGAGCATCAGCGCATCCTCGTAGCCCGCGGCCTCGGCGGCATGCTTGGAGAGGGTGCAGATCATGTAAAGGCCCGCTGCCTTGGCCGCGGTCGGCGCGGTGTTGGGCGCCGGCCGCGCCCATTTGGACGATCGTCATGCGGATGCCCTTGAGCCGCGCCTCGGGCGAGAAATAGGCCGGCCATTCCCAGACCGCGATCGCCATGTGGATCTTGGTCGCCTGCGCCGAGACGCCCATCTGCTCGGCGCCGCGCCAGGCGACCGGCCGCACATAGCCGTCGGCGATACCTTGCGCCTTCACCACCGCGTTGGTGGCGTCGTCGATCTGCTCCAGGCTGACCGGGATCTCGAAGCCCAGGATTGCGGCCGAATTGAGCAGGCGCTGGCTATGCTCCGGAGCTTGAAGACCTTGCCGCCATAGACCCGCTCGCCCTCGAACACGCAGCTTGCATAATGCAGCGCATGGGTGAGGACGTGGATCTTGGCATCGCGCCAGGGCACGAGCTTGCCGTCGAACCAGATGGTGCCGTCGCGGTCGTCGAAAGGAATGATGGCCATGAATGGCTCCTAGTGCCGTAAGGACGTGGACCTTAAGACCAATTATGTCTCGACCCAGCCGATGCTGCGTAACAATTCTAACCAAAATAAGTCAATATGGCTGACATAAAATCCGCCGCCAACACCCTGCTGTTCCTGCGCGAGGAGGAGCTCCGCCAGGGCATCGAGCTGCTGTTCTACGCCTATCGCGACTTCACCGCGGAGCCCGATGCCATGCTGGCGCGCTACGGCTTCGGCCGCGCGCATCACCGGGTGATCTATTTCGTCGGCCGCCACCCGCAGACTGACCGTGACCGAGCTCCTGGGCATCCTGCACATCACCAAGCAGAGCCTGAGCCGCGTGCTGGGTCAGCTGGTGCGGCAGGGCTTCATCGTGCAGAAGCCGGGGCCGCGCGACCGGCGCCAGCGCCTGCTGGAGCTGACCGACCAGTGGCATCGAGCTCGAGCGCCGACTGTCCGAGAACCAGCGCCAGCGGATCGCGAAGGCCTATCGCGAAGCCGGGGCGCAGGCGGTCGAGGGCTTCCGCAAGGTGATGCTCGGCATCATGACCAATGACGCCGATCGCACGACAATTCGTGCGCGCCGCCGAGCGCGTCGACGCTGATGACGCGACTTCGGCGATGACCGGCAACGGCGCCCATCTTCTGGTCGTCGACGACGACGCGCGCCTGCGCGGCCTGCTGCGCCGCTATCTTCGTCGACAACGGCTTTCGCGTCACCACCGCCGCCGATGCGGCCGAGGCGCGGCTCAAGCTCAAGAATCTCGATTTCGATCTGCTGGTGCTCGACGTGATGATGCCGGGCGAGAGCGGCTTCGATCTCACCGCCAGCGTCACGGCGGAGCGGCAGGTGCCGATCCTGCTGCTGACCGCGATGGCGGAGGCCGAGAACCGCATCGACGGCCTGGAGCAGCGGCGCCGACGACTATCTGGCCAAGCCCTTCGAGCCGCGCGAGCTGGTGCTGCGCATCCGCAACATCCTGCAGCGCGCGGCGCGCGAGCGCGGCGACGCCCGGCGAGGTTGCGTCTCGGCGCCTGCCGGCTTCGACCTGAAGCGCGGCGAGCTCTACGCGCGGCGACGAGCCGGTGCATCTGACCGCGGCCGAGGCGGCGCTGCTGATGCGCGCTCGCGCGCAAGGCTGGCGAGCCGGTGACGCGCGAGGATCTGTCGCCGAGCAGGCGCAGTTCAGCGGCAATCTGCGCACCGTCGACGTGCAGATGACGCGGCTCCGGCGCAAGATCGAGCGCGACCCGAAATTCCCGCGCTATCTGCAGACCGTGCGAGGCACCGGCTATGTCCTCAAGCCCGATTGAGGCGCCGGGCGTCGTCGCGCGAGGCCGGAACCCCGTCCGCCGCCGAGCGCCCGCCGCGCGGCGCAGCGCACCGGCGCTGGTTCAAGCGGCTGCTGCCGCGCTCGCCTGTTCGGCCGCTCGCTGCTCATCATCGTGCTGCCGCTGGTGCTGGCGCAGGTGATCGCCACCTGGGTGTTCTACGACCGGCATTGGGACACGGTGGCGCGCCGGCTCTCCACCGGCGTCGCCGGCGATATCGCCCAGACCATCGACACGCATGCGCCTGCTGCCGACAGGCCCGCGAGCGCGACCAGATGTTCGAGCGCGTGGCACGCGCCACCGAGCTCGACTACAGCTTCCGGCCGGGCGAGAAGCTGCCGCCGGGCATGGCGCGGGTCGGCACCACGTCGCTGGAGGAGCAGCTCGCTGCCGCGCTCATCGAGCGCGTCGCACCGCCCGTTCCAGATCGACGCCGAGTTCGATCCGCGCGACATCCTGGTCTCGATCGCGCTCAACGACGGCGTGCTGCAGGTGGCGGTGCCGCGCAAGCGGCTCTTCACGCCGACCACCTATATCTTCGTGCTGTGGATGACCGGCTCGTCCCTGGTGCTGTTCGCGGTCGCGACCGCTGTTCATGCGCAATCAGGTGAAGTCGCTGCGCCGGCTCGCCGCCGCCGCGGAGAGCTTCGGCAAGGGACGCGACGTGCCGAATTTCAAGCCCGACGGCGCGACCGAGGTGCGCCAGGCCGCGCGCCGCCTTCCTCAAGATGCGCGAGCGCATCCAGCGCCAGATCACGCCAGCGCACCGAGATGCTGGCGGGCGTCTCGCACGATCTGCGCACGCCGCTGACGCGCATGAGGCTCGCGCTCGAATTCCTGGAGGACGAGCCCGTGCGTCGCCGAGCTGAAGTCCGACGTCGCGGCAGATGCAGCGCATGGTGCAGGGCTATCTCGATTTCGCCCGCGGCGAAGGCGGCGAGACGCCGCGCGAGCTGGATCTCCCGATGCTGCTCGAGGAGGTGGTCGGCGACCGCGCGCCGCGACGGCGCGCCGGTGACCATCGCGGCGCCGGAGGCCTTCGCGTTCTGCCGCTGCGGCCGGACGCCATCGCAGCGCTGCATCGCCAACCTGATCGCCAATGCGCGGCGCTACGGCAGCCACGTCTGGGTGACCGCCGTGCCGGTACGGGACGGCATCGATATCCTCGTCGACGACGACGGCCCGGGCATCCCCGCCGCGCAGCGCGAGGACGTGTTCCGCCCGTTCTTCCGCCTCGATGCGGCGCGCAACCCGCAGTCCGGCGGCGTGGGACTGGGGCTCACCATCGCCCGCGACGTCGCGCTGAGCCACGGCGGCGAGATCAGCCTGGAGGATTCGCCGCATGACGGGCTGCGGGTGCGCATCCATCTGCCGAAATAGCCCTTCCACAGCATGGCCTGGACATGACAACCGAGACGCACCGAAATCACCTCGACCAGCCGATCGGCTTCCCGCTGCCCGGCTGGTCGCCTCGCCCGCGACCGCCGCGCGCGCCGATGGAGGGGCGCTACTGCCGCATCGAGCCGCTCGATCCCGGACGCCACGCCGCCAGTCTCTTCGCGGCGAATGCCGAGGACATCGAGGGCCGCATCTGGACCTACCTTCCTTATGGACCGTTTGCCGCCGTGGAGGCCTATCGGAGCTGGGCAGACACCAGCGCAGGCGGCGAGGATCCGCTGTTCCACGCCATTCTCGATCGCGCCAGCGGGCGTGCGCTCGGCGTCGCCAGCTATCTCCGCATCGACCCGCCGGTCGGCGTGATCGAGGTCGGTCACATCAACTACGCGCCGGCGCTGCAGCGCCGGCCGGCGGCGACGGAGGCGATGTACCTGATGATGCGTCGCGTCTTCGACGAGCTGGGATATCGCCGCTACGAATGGAAATGCGACGCGCTCAACGCGCCGTCACGTGCCGCCGCCGAACGCCTGGGCTTCCGCTACGAGGGATTGTTCCGCCAGGCCACGATCTACAAGGGCCGCAATCGCGACACCGCCTGGTATTCGATCCTCGATCGCGAGTGGCCGGGGCTTCGCGCCGCCTTCGAGCGCTGGCTCGATCCCGGCGAATTTCGATGCCAGCGGCAAACAGCGCAGCAGCCTGTCGAGGCTGACGCCGGCGTAGCCTTTCGCTAGAACAGCTTGCCGCCGTTCGGAACCGCCTTGTCGGGCACGACCAGCACGACGGCGCCGGCGGCGTCGGGAAATCCCAGCACCAGCACCTCGGACATGAACTTGCCGATCTGCTTGGGCGGAAAATTGACCGACCGCCGCTACCTGCTTGCCCGCCAGCTCCTCGAGCTTGTAGTGCACGGTGATCTGCACCGAGGAGCGCTTGACGCCGATCTCGGCGCCGAAATCCACCTGCAGCTTGTAGGCCGGGCGGCGCGCCTCTGGATAGGGCTCGGCGGCGATGATGGTGCCGACGCGAATGTCGACCTTGGTGAAATCCTCGTAGCTGATGGGCATCGAAATTCCTGGTCTTGCGGTCTCGGAGCCGCCGACGCTAGCATCCGCCCGCGCCTCGCTTCAATCGGAGTTACCGCCGATGCAGCTACGCTTTCTCGGCAGCGGCGACGCCTTCGGCAGCGGCGGGCGCTATCATACCTGCTTCCTGGTGACCGCGAGCGCCACGCGGTTCCTGATCGATTGCGGCGCTTCCTCGCTGATCGCCCTCAAGCGTTTCGAGGTCGATCCCAACAGCATCGACATCATCCTGGTGAGCCATCTCCACGGCGACCACTTCGGCGGGCTGCCGTTCTTTCTGCTGGACGCCCATCTCGTGAGCCGTCGCACGCGCCCGCTCACCCTCTTGGGGCCGCCTGGTTTCCGCGACCGCCTGCATCAGGCGCAGGAGGTGTTCTTTCCGGGCTCGACCGGCATCGCGGCGAAATTTCCGCTGACCTTGGTGGAGATGCCAGAGCAGGTGGCGCAGACCGTGGGGCCGGTGCGCGTCACGCCCTATCTCGTGCGGCATTATTCCGGCGCGCCGCCCTATGCGCTCCGCATCGAGTGCGACGGGCGTGTCGTCACCTATTCCGGCGATACGGAGTGGGTCGAGAATCTGGTGCCGGCGGCGCGCGGCGCCGACCTCTTCATCGTCGAGGCCTATTTCTACGACAAGAAGATCAAGTACCACCTGGACTACGCGACACTGCGCGGCCGCCTCGCCGAGATCGGCGCCAAGCGCGTGGTGCTGACCCACATGAGCGCGGAGATGCTGGGTCGGCGGAGCGAGGTCAATCTCGACTGCGCCGAGGATGGCCTGGTCCTCGATCTCTGACCCTTGAAAAGACGAAGGCCGTCCCGAGGGACGCCTTCAGAATGAGCTTCAGCCAGGCCGCGTAGATTACGACTTGGACTTCTTCTTCGCGATCGTGCCCCACTCCTCGAGGCTCTCGGAGAAGCGCTTGTTCAGCACGTCGAACGCCTCGGTCTGGGTCTTGCCGGCGAGCTCGACGAACTCGCGGGTGCCGCTGACGCTCTTCTCGAGCGCCTGCTTGGCAAAGGCCGCCTGCTTCTGCAGCCGCTCTTCCGCGGTGCCGGTGCCGGCCCAGTCGCGGACCAGCGAAGTCGCCTCGTCCATCGCCGTACGGGCGAACTCGACCTGCCGCTTCGCCAGCTCCTGGAAGCCCTGCACCGCGAGCTGATTCGCCTGGGTGAACGCCTCGAGGTTCTTGCGCTGCGACGCCATCACCGCCTCGACATCGAGGCTGGCGAAAGGAAAGCCGGCGAACAGCTTGCCGACCTCCGTCTCGAAGAATTTACCGTTAACCATGGCCTGCATCCCATCCTAGGAGGTTGATCCGTATTGCTGCACTGCAGCATGGCCGGAATATGGCGCCCAAAATGCATGGCGTCAAGACTTTCACAGCCGATTTTTTGCAGTGCAGCAAAATGCGATTTCGGCACTGCCAGAAAGACTAACCCGAGAGGTGAACTCGGGTCCAGAATTCTCTAGCAAAAAGGGTCCCGGGCCCCCTGTTGATCACACCCGGGCATGCCCAGAAGGAACCGCTGAGGCGAGGATCACACCCGCTCGGCGAATGGTGCAGTATTCTCGCGCGCGCAGCTCGGAGGGCGAATGTCGGTATTCCAGGTCAAGGATCCCAGCTACGAGCAGCGAGTGCGGGAGAGCTTTGGCCGCCAGACCCTGATGACAACGATTGGAGCACGCCTCGCCCAGGTGTCTCCGGGGCGCGTGGAGATCGAGCTGCCGTTCCGCGCCGATCTCACCCAGCAGCACGGCTACCTGCACGCCGGGATCACCAGCGCCATCGCGGATTCAGCCGGCGGCTATGCCGGGTATTCGCTGTTTCCCGCCGAGAGCTCCGTGCTCACGGTGGAGTTCAAGATCAATCTGACCGCGCCCGCCGCCGGCGAGCGCTTCCTTGCCGTGGGCGAGGTCCTGAAGCCCGGCCGCACGCTCTGCATCTGCCGCCTGGAGGTGATCGGGATCACCGGCGACGACGCGCACCACCGTTGCGGTTGGCCAACAGACGCTGATCTGCCTCGAAGGTCAGCCCGACCGCTGAAGTCGCGATCAGGAAGCGGCGCGCGCCGCGCCCCGGTCGCGAGCGAACGGGCCCGGCCCGAGGCCCAGCCAAGGCTCCGCCTGGCGCAGCCGTCGATCGAGTGCCGCCATCGTCTTCGCGAGATCGGCGCTCTCGTCGCGGAGGAATACCGGCATGACCGAGAGATACAGCAAGGCGAGCGCGCGGGTCCGAAGCCGTCCGCACAAGCCGGTGCTCGCGACGCCGGCCGCTTCTAGCATCCACGCCATGGAGCGCAGTAGCGTCGGCGCGCTGCAGAGCGCGGTCGGCGGATCCGCGAGGAGATCGCGCGCAATGGCCCGGAGCGCCGTGCGATCCGCTTTCAGCGCATCGAACCGCCGCATCAGTATTTCGAAAAGACGATCCCGCGGCGTCTCCTCCGCGTCCGCCGGCGTCGCCAGCACATCGGTATCGGTGCGACGCATGAGACCGCGGATGATGGCGGCGCGCGAGCGGAATTCGCCATAGACCTCGCCGAGCGGCAGCCCGGCCTCGGCGGCGATCGCGCCGAGCGAAGCGCCGCGCCAGCCCGAGCGGCCGGCAAGGGCGAGCGCGGCATCGAGAACGCGGTCGCGGGGAGTGCTCACCCGCGCCTTCGGTCGTTTCGTACGCTTGGGCATGGCGGTTCCTCCTTCAAGGAGTGTACCGGGACGGGCTTCCGACGCAAATCACGGCACTGCCAGCAAGCGGCGGTGGCGCCTCGGCCCTCGTGACCTCAACTATTTGACCGGCATTACCGTTCCGCCGGTCAGCCGCTCGAGCTCCGCGGCGGTCAGCTCGAAGACGGCATGCGGATGGCCGGCCGCCGCCCAGATGCTGGGGCACTGGCGCAGATCCTCGTCGATGAAGATGCGCGGCCGCGTCGCGTGACCGATCGGCGCGACGCCGCCGATGGCATAGCCGGTGGTATCGCGCACGAAGGCCGCGTCGGCCTTGCCGATGGGCTCGCCGAGAGCCGCCGCGATCTTCTGCTCATCGACGCGATTGACGCCGCTGGCGATCACCAGGACGGGCTTGCCGCCCCGCGTGCGGAAGACCAGCGACTTCGCGATCTGCGCCACGGTGCAGCCGATGGCGGCGGCGGCTTCCGCGGCGGTGCGTGCGGTCACCGGGAATTGCCGCACCGTCGCCGCCGAGCCCGAGGCGCGCAACAGTTCCTGCACCCGCTGAGCCGCGGGACTCAAAGTCTCGCTCATGGAGATGATCCGCCGAAGTTCAGGTACCGGCGAAGTCTAGTCGGCCGCCGCCTAGTCCGCCAGTTCGCGCGAGCGGCGCGCCGCCGCGGCGACCGCCTTGATCATCAGCGGCTCCAGGCCATCGGCCGCCATCAGCACATCGAGAGCGGCGCGCGTCGTGCCGCCAGGGCTGGTGACGGCCTCGCGGAGCCGCGCCGCCGGCTCGTGGGAGAGACGGGCGAGCTCGCCCGCCCCCGCGACGGTGGCCAGCGCCAGCCGCGTCGCCAGATCCGCCGGCAGCCCCGCCGCGACGCCGGCCTTGGCGAGGCACTCGATGAGCAGGAACACATAGGCGGGGCCGCTGCCGGAGACCGCGGTCACCGCATCGATCAGCGCCTCGTCCTCGACCCAGCCCACCTCGCCCACCGCCGAGAGCAGGCTGTCGGCGACGCGCCGCTGGGTCGGGGTCGCCCGCGGGTTGGCGCAGGCGACGGTGATGCCGCGGCCGACCGCCGCCGGAGTATTCGGCATGGCGCGCACCACCGCCGCCTCGTCGTCGAGATGGCGCGCGAAATACGCCAGCGTCTTGCCGGCGGCGATCGAGAGGAACAGGGCGCGCCCGGCGAAGCGCTTGTAGGGCGGCACGATCGCGTCCATGCCCTGCGGCTTCACCGCGAAGACGACGACGTCGGGCAGGAACGTCGCCGGGATCTCCTCGAATTTCTTGCGATGCTCCACCAGTCGGTCGCCCAGGAAGCCGTCGGCGCCGGGGCCGGGCTCCACCACGACCACATGCCGCGCCGCGCCGCGCTCCAGCCATCCCTTCAGCAGGGCGCCGCCCATCTTGCCGCAACCGATGAGCAGCAGGGTCGTCGCGGGCGGCTTGCCGCCCGCGCTCATCACGCCTCGCCCATCGGGTCGATCATGGCGGCGGCGATGGCATCTTCCGCGCCACGACCGCCCCAGACCACGAGCTGAAAGGCGGGATAGAAACGCTCGCATTCCGTGAGGGCAATATCCACGAGATCCTCCAGCTGCTCGACACTGGCGCCAAGCGCGCCGCGCAGCAGCACGCCGTGGCGGAAGCAAGGCGAGGGATCGTCGGCGCCGAGATCGAAATGCCCGACCCACATCTTCTCGTTCACCGCCGCCAGCAACTCATATACCGCACCACGCCGCCCCTTCGGCACCTTCATGTCGAAGCCGCAGGAGAAATGCAGTGCACTCGTATGCTGCTGCCAGAGAAAGAACATCCGATAGTCGCACCAGCGGCCGGAGACCTCCACCACCATCTCCTCGTCGCTGGCGCGGTCATGCGCCCACTCGTTGGCCTGGACGATCTCCTCGAGAAGGTCGATCGGATTGGTCGCCGCCGCCGATTCAATTGTGATCTCGGACATGGCGCCCTCCCTGTTGCTACCTCGCAGCCCACCGAGCCGTCACGCGACCACGCAATTCCGCGCGACATCTGGTGGCTGAGTCCCCCGAACCTACCATAAGCTGTAGGGTGCCAAAGCACCGGGGCCCACGCAAGGCTAGATTTTGTGGGAAGCCGTCACAAGACCACAAAATATGTGGATGACAGGGGCTTAGTCGGGGTCACCCGTCGATGGCTTGCTGCCAGCGCTGGGATGCGCGCGGGTCGGCTTCCGTCGCGGCTCGGCGGCGAGACCGGCCTCCAGCGCCGCCACCCGCTCGGCGAGCCGCTCCTGCTCGGCGCGCGCCTTTGCGACCATGGCCTGAACGGCCTCGAACTCCTCCCGTCGCACGAGGTTCATCCGATCGAGGATGCGCTGGAACTGATCGCGCAGCCGGGCCTCCACCTCTTCGCGCACGCCGGTAATCGCGCCAAGCGCCCCCGAGGCGACGCGGGCGAGATCGTCGAGCAAGCGGTTTTCGCTCTGCATCGCTATTCTCCTTTGCTGCGGCTGCCGCACCGCCAAGAGATAGGCGATAGAGGCGCTCTCCGCCACCGCAGAACGCCTCCGACCTCTCCCGGCAGCGGCCCAACTCACGCAACCTCTGGAAATCAGGCGTTGCGATCGGACCCCGAGGCCGTATAACACCGGCAGGCTGCATTCCTGGACGCGGGCGACATGATCGTCATCACCGGCGGCGCTGGCTTCATCGGTTCGAACTTGGCGGCGGCGCTGGAAGAGCGCCGGGAGCGGGACATCGTGGTCTGCGACCGGCTGGGCAACGACGATAAATGGCGCAATCTCGCCAAGCGCGAGCTTGCCTATCTCGTGCCGCCCGAGCAGCTGCTGGATTTCCTCGACGACCACGCCCATGACATCCATGTGATCTTCCACCTTGGCGCGATCTCCTCGACTCTGGAGACCGACGCCGACCTGATCATCGCCAACAATTTCACCCTGTCGCACCAGCTCTGGAGCTGGTGCGCCGCCCGCGGCGCCCGCTTCTTCTATGCCTCCTCGGCATCGACTTACGGCGCCGGCGAGGCGGGCTTCGACGACACCAGCTCCACGGCGGCGCTGTCGCGCCTGCGCCCGATGAACGCCTACGGCTGGTCGAAGCACCTGTTCGACCGCCGGGTGGCGCGCCTGGTCGAGCGGCGGCGGGCCGAAGCCGGCGCAATGGGTGGGCTGCAAGTTCTTCAACGTCTACGGGCCCAACGAGTACCACAAGGGCGCGCTGCGCAGCGTCGCGCAGCAGATCTATCCGCTCGCCAAGGAGGGCAAGCCGGCGCGGCTCTTCCGCTCCTACCGCGACGACATCAGCGACGGCGGCCAGCAGCGCGATTTCGTCTATGTCCGCGACTGCATCGACATGCTGCTGTGGCTCTACGACAATCCCGAGGTCAACGGCCTCTTCAACATGGGGAGCGGCAAGGCGCGCAGCTTCGCGGACCTTGCCGCCGCGGTCTACCGCTCGGTCGGCCGCGAGCCGATGATCCAATATGTCGAGATGCCGCCCGCGATCCGCGAGAGATACCAGTATTTCACCGAGGCTTCCCTGGCGAAGCTGCAGGCCGCGGGCTACGCGCAAACGACCACCTCGCTCGAGGACGGCATCGCGCATTACGTCCAGACCTACCTCGGCACCGACGATCCCTATCGCTGATGCTCACAATTCCATTTCCGGCGATCGATCCGGTCCTGATCGCGATCGGCCCATTCGCAATCCGCTGGTATGCCCTCGCCTATATCGTGGGCCTGCTGCTCGGCTGGCGATATTGCGTGTCGATCGCGCATCGCCCGCCCAAGGTCATCGATCCGCCGCTGCTCGACGACTTCCTGGTCTGGGTCACGCTGGGTGTCGTGCTCGGCGGGCGCACCGGCTACGTGCTGTTCTACAACCTGCCCTATTACAGCGAGCATCCCCTCCAGGCGCTTGAGCTCTGGAAGGGCGGCATGTCCTTTCACGGCGGCACCATCGGCGTGGTCACCGCCCTCATCCTCTTTACGCGCAAGCACAAGATCGATTGGGTGCGCCTCGGCGATCTCCTGGTCTGCGCGGTGCCGATCGGCCTGTTCTTCGGGCGCCTCGCCAACTTCATCAACGGCGAGCTCTACGGCCGCCCGACCGATGTTCCCTGGGCGATGATATTCCCCAGCGATCCCGATCAACTGCCGCGCCACCCGAGCCAGCTCTACGAGGCCGGCCTCGAGGGCATTGTCCTCTTCACCGTGCTGTTCGTGCTGCAACGCTTCACCTCCGCGCGCGAGCGGCGCGGCCTGCTCGCCGGCGTGTTCCTCATGGGCTACGGCCTCGCCCGCTTCTCCGTCGAGTTCTTTCGCGAGCCGGACCGCCAGCTCGGATACCTCGTGGGCGGCTTCACCATGGGGCAGCTCCTGTCCATGCCGCTGGTCCTCATCGGCGCCGCGATGATCTGGTACGCGATCCGCCGAGGGCCGCAGCCGCGGCAATGACAGAGCTTGCGGAGCTGATCGCGCGCCGCATCCGGGCGACCGGGCCGCTGACTATCGCCGAATTCATGGCCGAGGCGCTGCAGCATCCGCGGCTCGGCTACTACGCCACCCGCGACCCTCTCGGCGCCAAGGGCGACTTCATCACCGCACCGGAGATCAGCCAGACCTTCGGCGAGCTGATCGGACTCTGGTGCGCGGATACCTGGACGCGGATCGGACGCCCCGATCCGGTTCTCGCCGTGGAGCTGGGGCCGGGCCGCGGCACGCTGATGGCGGATGCGCTGCGTGCCGCCGCCGTGACGCCGGATTTCCGCCAAGCGCTTCGTCTGCACCTGGTGGAGACCAGCCCGGCCCTGCGCAATCTCCAGGCACAGGCGCTCACCGCGGCCTCACCCACCTGGCACGACGGTCTCGAGACCGTGCCGGAGGGACCAATACTGCTCATCGCCAATGAATTCCTAGACGCGCTGCCGATCCGGCAATTCGAGCGCGCCGCCGACGGGTGGCACGAGCGGCGCGTCGGCCTCGCCGGAGACGGCAGCGCCCTCGCCTTCCTCAGCGACCCCGGCACCAGCGCCGCAGCGGCGCTGCTGCCGCCGCAACTGACAAGCGCGCCTGCCGGCAGCATCGCGGAAATCTGCCCCGCCGCCCTCGTGCTCGCCGCAAGCCTGGGCGAGCGTCTCCGGCGCAGCGGTGGCGCCGCGCTCTTCATCGACTACGGCCATTCGGCAAGCGCCTGCGGCGACACGCTGCAGGCGGTCCGCAAGCACGCCTATCACTCCGCACTGGAGTCGCCCGGGAACGCCGATCTCACGGCCCACGTGGATTTCGCCGCGTTTGCCGCCGCCGCGCGCGCGACCGGCGCCCGCGTCCATGGCCCGGTCACGCAGTGCGATTTCCTGTTGTCGCTCGGCATCGAGGCGCGGGCGGCGCGGCTTCTCGAGCGCGCGACCCCGGCGCAAGCGGCGGCGATCGAGAGCGGCGTCCGTCGCTTGATCGATCCCGCGGAAATGGGCACGCTCTTCAAGGTAATGGCGCTTACGCGCGCCGATGCGCTGACGCCTGCAGGCTTTCCGGAGACCGCCGCCCCATGATCACCGCCGACGTCCTCGCCGTGCCAGGCATCCGCCACGGCTTCTTCACCCGCGAGGGCGGCGTGAGCGAGGGACTGTTCGCCTCGCTCAATTGCGGATTCGGCTCCCTCGACGAGCCGGAGAAGGTCGCGCGAGAATCGCGCGCGCGCCGCGGCGGCGCTCGGCCTGCCGGCCGATCGCCTTATCACCTGCCATCAGATCCACAGTGCCGACGTGGTCGACGTCACGACACCCTGGACACGCGAGACGGCGCCCCGCGCCGACGGCATGGTGACGGTCGGCATCGGGCGTGGCGCTCGGCGTGCTCGCCGCCGACTGCGCTCCGGTGCTCCTCGCCGACCCCGAAGCGCGGGTGATCGGCGCCTGCCACGCCGGCTGGCGCGGCGCGGTGCATGGCATCGTCGACGCCACCGTGGAGGCAATGGGGCGGCAGGGCGCCCGGCGCGAGCGCGTTGCGCGCCGTGGTCGGCCCCTGCATCGGCAAGGCCTCCTACGAGGTCGGGCCGGAATTCCGCGCGCGCTTTCTGGAAGAGGGCGCCGGCAATGCCGACCTTTTCCGGGCTGCCTCCCGTGCCGGCCATTTCCTGTTCGACCTCCCGGCCTATGTACTGCGCCGCCTGCAGCGACTGGGGGTGCGGCACACAGCGGCCACCGGCGGCGACACCGCCGCCGAGCCGGCGCGGTTCTTCTCCTATCGGCGCGCCTGCCTGGAGCACGACCGCTCTTACGGACGCTTGATCTCGGCGATCGCGCTCGAACCCTGAGAGTCTAGAAAGGACGACGAGGGATGCACCTGCACCTGACGCCACCGCCCGAGGATGCCGCAGAACGCCGATACCCGCGCGACTATGCGTCCGGCCGCCAGCAATTCCTCGAGCTCGCCGAACTTTCCAAGCTGCCGACCAAGACCTATCGCAACCCGAATTCGGGGCCGCTCGGCGAGCCGCTCTTCACCGACGTCGCGCTGCAGGGCGCCGCCGACGCGCCGAAGCTGCTGGTCACGCTCTCGGCCACCCACGGCGTCGAGGGTTTCTGCGGCTCCGCCTGCCAGTCCGATTGGCTCGCCGCCAGCGCCGTGGTGTCGCTGCCGAAGGACGTCGCGATCCTCCACATCCACGCGATCAACCCGCTACGGCTTCGCCTGGCTGCGCCGCGTCACCGAGGAGAACGTCGACCTCAATCGGAACTTCTACGATTTCCGCAAGCCGCTGCCGGAGAATGCGGCGTACGACGCGCTGGCCGACGCCTTCGTGCCAGCAACCCTAGCGCCGGAGCTGGTGGCGGCGGGCGAGGCGCGCATCAAGCAGTTCCGCGAGCAGCACGGCGATCGCGCGCTGCAGCTCGCCCGCAGCGGCGGCCAGTACAAGCATCCGCGCGGGATCTTCTACGGCGGCAACCGGCCGACCTGGGCGCGCGAGACCCTCGAGCGCATCGTGCTCGATTTCGATCTCAACGCGAAGACCGCGATCGCCGCCGTCGATCTCCACACCGGCCTCGGCCCCTACGGCCACGGCGAGCTGATCTGCGATCATGATCCCGGCTCGCCCAACATCGCCACCGCGCTTGCCTGGTATGGCGAGGGGGTAACCGTGCCGCTCCTCGGCACCTCCGCCTCGGTGCCGAAGCACGGCACCGCCGGCACCGATTTCTGGCAGCGCCACTTCGGACCGCGCGCGGTCTACGTCGCCCTCGAGTTCGGCACCTTCAGCCCGGAGCAGGGCCGCGGTCCCATGCGCGAGGACCACGTGCTGCACGCGCGCGGCGCCGTCGACTGGGTCGACCCCGAGACCCAGCGCATCAAGCGCGCGCTGAAGCGACATTTCTTTCCGGATACTCGCCCCTGGCGCGAGATGGTGCTGTTCCGCAGCCGGCAGGTGCTGTCGCTGGCGCTGCAGGGCCTGGCCGGCGCCAGGACCTAGGCGAAGGAAGCGGCGGCCATGACGAAAAACAAGACGCGCGCTTTGGTGCTGCTCGCGCTGGGATGCTTTGCCGGCGGCTGCACCACGGAATCGGAACGCGTCGCGAATAAGGAAGACCTGCTTGCCGCGGCGGGGTTCGACGTCCTGCCGGCATCGAACGCGAGCCGCCAGCAGGAGATAGCCGGCCTGCCGGCACACCATTTCCTGAGTCAGATCAGGAGGCGACAAAGTCATCTATCTCTACGCGGATCCGCTGGTCTGCAACTGTCTCTATATCGGAACGCAGGCGGCCTACGACAGATATCGGCAGGAGGTCTTTCAGCGCCAGATCGCGGACGAGCAGCAGGTCACCGCCGAGACCCTCGACAACGATACCTGGGACTGGGGGCCCTGGGGTCCGGGCTGGTGGGCCTGGGGCTCGTGATCCGCGGATTTCGTCGCAACGATCGCGCGCGCGCTTCGCGATCCATGGAGAACGCGACGCTCGCGTTCGCTCGTGCGGATTGGCAACACAGCGGGAAGCACGGCAGTATCCTGATCCTGACCAGGCACGAGAGTGCGGCCCGATCGCCGCTACCCACCGAGCAACCTTAGATCGGAGTTTCCGCCCTTGGCTCTCCACTTCTCAAAGGAAGAACTGAAGCAGCGCCAGCTGCTTACGATCAAGGCTATGGCCGCAGCCGGCCTCGACGGGCTGCTGATGTTCCGCCAGGAGAGCATGTACTACCTGACGGGCTACGACACCTTCGGCTACGTCTTCTTCCAATGCCTCTATCTCGGCGCCGACGGCACGCTGACGCTGCTGACCCGCGCGCCGGATCTGCTGCAGGCGAAGCACACCTCCGTCATTCCAGGACATCCGGATCTGGGTCGACGCGCCCGACGCGAAGCCCGCCGAGGAGCTGCGCGCGATTCTCGCCGAGCACGGCTGCAAGGGAAAGCGGCTCGGGCGTCGAATGGGAAGCCTATGGCCTGACAGCGCGCAACGGCCAGCGCCTCGCGGCGGCGCTCGACGGATTCTGCACGCTCGCCGACGCCTCGGAGCTGGTGAGCCGCCTGCGCGTGGTCAAGAGCCCGGCCGAGATCGCCTATGTCCGGCGCGCGGCGGAGCTCTGCGATGCCGCCCTCGACGAGGCCCGGCGCCTCGCCAGGCCCGGCGCCGACGAGGGCGAGATCCTGGCCGCCATGCAGGGCGCCGTTTTCCGCGGCGGCGGCGACGATCCCGCCAACGAGTACATCATCGGCTCCGGCCCCGACGCGCTGCTCTGCCGCTACAAGACCGGCCGGCGCAAGCTCGACGCCAACGACCAGCTCACCCTGGAATTCGCCGGCGCCTACCGCCACTACCACTCCTGCCTCATGCGCACGCTCGCCATCGGCAAGGTGGATCCGCGCGCTCAAGCGAGATGCACAAGGCCGCGGTCGACGCGCTGCATGCCGCCGAGGCGCGCGCTCAAGCCGGGCCGCCCGATCGGCGAGGTGTTCGACGCCCATGCGAAGAGCCTCGATGCGGCGGGGCTATCGCGCCCATCGCCTCAACGCCTGCGGCTACAGCCTCGGCACCACCTTCGCGCCCAACTGGATGGACTGGCCGATGCTCTATCACGGCAATCCCGTGGAGGCGGCGCCGGGCATGGTGTTCTTCCTGCACATGATCGTGTTCGACGCCGAGCACGGGCTCGCCATGACGCTCGGGCGGACCTCCGAGGTCACCTCGACGGGCGCGCGCGTCCTCTCCCGGGCGCAGCCTCGATTTCGCGCTCTCCTGAGGCGTCATGCCGCACCTCATCCTGTTCTCCGCCATGTGCCTCGTCGGGCTCGTCGTCGCCTGCGCGGTGCTCTGATGCGACGTGTCCTGGCCGGCGCGCTCGATGCTCGTCCTTGCGGGCTGCCAGCCGTTGCCGCATCCGCTCGCCGACGACATGCCCGGGCCGCGCGCCCCCATCCTCACGCTCCGGGACACCGCGAGCGTTGCCGTGTCGCCGGTGGCGGGTGTCGCGCCGGGCGCCCGCGACAAGCTTGCCGAGGCGATGGCCGAGGCGCTGCAGGGAGCCGATATCCTCGCCTCCACCCAGGAGGCCGGACGCAGCAGCCTGAGCCTGCTCGGCACGGCACGGGAACTCGACGGCGGCAAGGGCGTCACCGTCGACTGGCGTCTCGTCGACCGCGGCGGCCGCGCCGTGGGACAGGCCACCAGCACCGCGCCGGTGGCACTGGCGGTGGTCAACCGAGGCGACCCCAACGCCCTGAAGACGCTCGCCACTGCGTCGGCGCCCGCGATCGCCAAGCTGCTGCAGGATGATAGCCCGGCCGCCGTGACCGCGACGGAGCCGCCGAGCCTGCGGCATATCGCCGTCTGGCCGGTGGCCGGCGCGCCCGGCGACGGCAAGGATGCCCTCAAGCTCGCCATGGCGGCGGCGCTCACCAATGCCAAGCTCAAGGTGCTGCCGGGCGACGGCGACGGCAACTCCCTGGCGGTGGTCGGGCAACGTCGCCCTCGAGGCGCCGCGGAACGGCCACCAGAAGGTCAGCATAACCTGGGCCCTGCTGCAGCCGGACGGGCAGCAGCTCGGGGTCGTCACTCAGGAGAACGCGGTGCCCCAGGGCAGCCTCGACGGCCGCTGGGGCGAGATCGCCAACGCGGTCGCGCGCGCCGCCGCGCCCGGCATCCTGGCCCTGATCGAGAAGGCGGAGCAGGTCAAAAGCGGATCTTAACCAGTTCCAGTACACCCTCGGATTCAGCGATTTCCGCGGCGGTTTACAGGGGGTGGGGGCTTTGTTACATTCCGGCCGCGCCGCCCGGGGGCGCGTTCGGGCAGCCGCCCGCAATCGGCGAGATCGGATGAAAATCCTTACCTGCAACAGCAATCGGCCGCTCGCCGAGGCGATTTCGGCGTACCTCAACTTGCCGCTGACCAAGGCGAGCGTGCGGCGCTTCTCGGACATGGAGATCTTCGTCGAGATCCAGGAGAACGTGCGCGGCGAGGATGTCTTCGTCATCCAGTCGACCTCGTTCCCCGCGAACGACAATCTGATGGAACTCCTGGTGACGCTCGACGCGCTGCGCCGGGCCTCGGCGCGCCGGATGACCACGGTCATCCCCTATTACGGCTACGCGCGCCAGGACCGGAAGTCGGCGGCACGCACGCCGATCTCGGCGAAGCTGGTGGCCAACATGATCACCGCCGCCGGCGCCGACCGCGTGCTCACCCTCGACCTGCACGCCGGACAGATCCAGGGCTTCTTCGATATCCCGACCGACAATCTCTTCGCCGCGCCGGTCTTCATCAAGGACGTCAAGGCGCGCTACAACGGCGGCGACCTCGTCATCGTCTCGCCCGATGTCGGCGGCGTGGTGCGCGCGCGGGCGATCGCGCGCAGCCTCGATGCCGACCTCGCCATCATCGACAAGCGGCGCGAGCGCGCCGGCATGTCGGAGGTGATGAACATCATCGGCGACGTCGAGAACCGCCGCTGCATCCTGGTCGACGATATCGTCGACAGCGCCGGCACCCTCTGCAACGCCGCCGAGGCGCTCACCGCGCGCGGCGCCAAGTCGGTCTCCGCCTATGTCACCCACGGCGTGCTGTCCGGCGGCGCGGTCGGCCGCGTCACCGCCTCGCCCCTGCAGGAGCTGGTGATGACCGACAGCATTCTCGCCACCGAGGCGGTGCGCGTCGCGCACAATATCAGGCAGCTCTCGATCGCGCCGCTGATGGCCGAGGCGATCCGCCGCATCAGCGAGGAGCGATCGGTGTCGAGCCTGTTCGACTGACCAGTTTTCGCTCGGGCGCTGCCCGGGCAGGAGTGGAGTGGGCGGCACCCCTGGAGGCCGACGCTCCGACGGCAGAAGCCAGCGCAGCGTGCGCCTGGCGCCGGAATGTTCCGATCGGAAGGAGCAAGTTGTCATGGCTGAACTCACCACTATCCGCGCCGAGACGCGGGACCGGGCCGGAAAGGGGGCCGCCCGGGCCAGTCGTCGCAGCGGACGCGTTCCCGGAGTCATCTACGGCGACAAGAAGCCGGCGATGCTGATCACCGTCGACCCTCAGGAGCTCGGCCGCGAGCTTCACAAGCCCGGCTTCTTCGCCCGCCTGGTGCAGGTCGAGGTGAACGGCGGCAAGGAGCGCGCGCTGCCCCGCGACGTGCAGCTCGATCCCGTGAGCGACCGGGCATTGCACGTGGATTTCATGCGCGTGGGCGCCGGCGCCCGCATCGCGGTGGCGATCCCCGTCCATATCACCGACAGCGAGAAGTCGCCCGGCATCAAGCGCGGCGGCATCGTCAACCTGGTGCGCCACGAGATCGAGCTCTATTGCAACGTCGACTGCCATCCCCGAGCACATCGTGGTGAGCCTTGACGGGCTCGACATCGGCGACAGCATCCACATCGGCAAGGTGACGTTGCCGCCCGGCACCAAGCCGGTGATCGGCCGCGACTTCACCGTGGCGACCGTGGCCGCGCCCACCGTGGTGCGCGAAGAGCTGGCGGCGGCACAAGCGGCGGCACAGGCGGCGGTGGCGGCGGCCGAGGCCGCAGCGGCGGCCGGCACCGAGGGTGCCGCGGCTCCCGCCGAGGGCGGTGCAGCGCCGGCAGCGGGCGCGGCGGCCCCTGCCGCAGGCGCGGCGCCTGGCGCGGCGGGCGCCAAGGGCGGCGCCGCTCCGGCCAAGGGCGGTGCGCCGGCGAAGGGCGAGAAGTCCTAGGCCGGCGCCGATACCACGCGCCCGGCGTCGGCGATGCGCCTCCTTGTCGGGCTCGGCAATCCCGGGCCCCGCCATGCGCGCAACCGCCACAACATCGGCTTCATGGCGGTGGACGCGCTCGTCCGCCGCCATGAATTCGCTCCCTTCCGCGCCAAGTTCTCCGGCGAGGTCGCCGAGGGAACCGTGGCGGGCGAGCGCGTGCTGGCGCTGAAACCGATGACCTTCATGAATCTCTCCGGCGAGTCCGTGGGCGCCTGCGCGCGGTTCCTGAAGATCGAGCCGCACGAGGTCGCGGTGATTTACGACGAGCTCGACCTCGCGCCGGGCAAGCTCAGGGTCAAGCGGGCGGGCGGCTCCGCCGGCCACAACGGGCTGCGCTCGATCGACGCGGCGATCGGTCCCGACTATTGGCGGGTCCGCCTCGGCATCGGCCATCCCGGCATGAAGGAGCTGGTGCACCCCTACGTGCTGCAGAATTTCGACGCCGAGGAGATGAGCTGGGTAACGCCGCTCACCGACGCGATCGCCGAGGCGCTGCCGCTCCTGGTGAAGGACGACACCCAGGGCTTCATGACCAAAGTGGCACTGATATTGAAACCGCCGCCGCCGAAGCCGCCGCGGCCGCAACCGAAACCGGAAGACGACGCCGATGGGATTTAACTGCGGCATCGTCGGCCTTCCCAACGTGGGGAAGTCGACGCTCTTCAACGCGCTCACCGCGACCCAGGCGGCGGAGGCCGCGAACTATCCCTTCTGCACCATCGAGCCCAATGTGGGCCGGGTGGCGGTGCCGGACCAGCGGCTCGAGGTCTGCGCCAGGCTCGCGAAGTCCGCGAAGCTGGTGCCGACGCAGCTGGAGTTCGTCGACATCGCGGGGCTGGTGCGCGGCGCCTCCAAGGGCGAAGGGCTCGGCAACCAGTTCCTCGGCCACATCCGCGAGGTGGACGCCATCGCCCATGTGCTGCGCTGCTTCGAGAGCGGCGACATCACCCATGTGGAGGGCTCGATCGACCCGATCCGCGACGCGGAGATCGTCGAGACCGAGCTCATGCTCGCCGACCTCGAGAGCCTGGAGAAGCGCGCCATCGCCACCCAGAAGAAGGTGCGCGGCAGCGACAAGGACGCGAAGGCCGAACTCGCAGTGATGGAGCAGGTGCTGGCGGCGCTGCGCGACGGCAAGCCCGCGCGGACGGTCGGCCTCGACGCCGAGCAGCGCCAGGTCCTGAAGCGCCTGCAGCTCATCTCCGCCAAGCCCGTGCTCTATATCTGCAACGTCGAGGAGACGGCGGCGGCCACCGGCAATGCGCAGTCGGCGCGGGTCGCCGAGTACGCCAAGGCGCAGGGCGCCGAGATGGTCGTGGTCTCCGCCGCCATCGAGGCGGAGGTGGCGCAGCTCCAGGACGAGGCGGAGAAGCGCGAGTTCCTGGAGACGCTCGGCCTCGAGGAGGCCGGCCTCACCCGCGTCATCCGCGCGGGCTATCATCTTCTCGATCTCGTGACCTTCCTCACGGTCGGCCCCAAGGAGGCCCGCGCCTGGACGGTGCGGCGCGGCGCCAAGGCGCCGGAGGCCGCCGGCGTCATCCACACCGACTTCGAGAAGGGCTTCATCCGCGCCGAGACCATCTCCTACGCGGATTTCGTCGCCTGCGGCGGCGAGCAGGGCGCCAAGGACGCCGGCAAGATGCGCCTCGAAGGCGCGGAGTACGTGGTGCAGGACGGCGACATCCTGCACTTCCGCTTCAACGTCTAGTGGCATTTCTACGGCGTCCTTCCTCGGCTTGAGCGGCGCCGTCTATCCCACCTTGTTGATGGCGCGGAGGGGCGGTTTGCCGTCCATGAAGGCGCGGATGCTCTCCGCCGCCTGGCGGTAGACGATGCGGTAGTTCTCCTCGAGCACGTAGCCCAGATGCGGCGTCAGCACGACGTTCTCGAGCTGACGCAGCGGATGGTCGGCAGGGAGCGGCTCCTGGTCGTAGACGTCGAGGGCGGCGCCGGCGATGCGCTTCGCCTTGAGGATTTCCAGCAGCGCCGCTCCGTCGATGATCGGTCCCCGCGAGGTGTTGACGATGTAGGACGTGGGCTTGAGACGCGCGAGATCCGCCGCCCCCACCAGCCCGCGGGTGCGGTCGGAGAGCACGAGATGGATCGTCACCACATCCGCCTGCTCGAAGAGCTGCTCCTTGGTGACGTAGGTCGCGCCCGCCGCCGCGGCGCGCTCCGGCGTCAGGTTCTGGCTCCAGGCGATGACGTTCATCCCGAAGAGCTTGCCGACGGCAGTGACCTGGCTGCCGAGCTTGCCAAGGCCGATCACGCCGAGGGTCTTGCGCTGCAGCCCGTGCCCGATGGTGGTCTGCCAGGCGCCGCGCCGCATCGCCGCCGCCTCGAACGGAATATGGCGCATGATCCCGATGATGAGGCCCCAGGTGAGCTCGGCGGTGGGATGGCCCAGCATCTCGGTGCCGGTGACGAGCACACCGTTGGCGGTCGCCGCCTCCATGTCCACCGAGGCATTTCGGGCGCCGGCGGTGACGACTAGGCGCAGGTTGGGCAGCCGCTCGAAGAGCGCCCGCGGCATCGGCGTGCGCTCGCGCATCAGCACCACGGCATCGAAGGTATGCAGACGCTCGGCGAGGCGCGGCACGTCCACGAGATTGTCGGCGAAGACCTGCACCTCGCCTTCGGGCTCGAGGATTTTCCAATCCGCCAGAGTGAGGGCGACTTTCTGATAGTCGTCGAGGATCGCGACCCGGAACATCTCCGCCATCTCCTCCGATTGAGTTCTGCATCAAGGCTTACTCGATGGCGGCGGAGGGACGCAAGGCGAGCACGCGACACCGCGCCAGCGGCTTGACGGCATCGGGCCCCCTCACTACGGTCGCGCGGAACTGCGCCCGATGATGATCCCGGGCGCGATAGAAATCTCGGGGGGAGCCATGACATATCGCCATCGGGGCATCGCCGGCATCGGCATCGCCGCATTGCTGCTCGCAGCGCTCGGCAGCGGCGGGACCGCTCGCGCCGCCGACGATCAGCTCGTCGTCTACTCCGCCAACGAGAGCATCCTCGACAATCTCGTCTTCGAGGCCTTCAAGAAGGAGACCGGCATCCAGGTGCAGCCGGTCGAGGCCGGCTCCGGCGTGATCATGAAGCGCATCGCCGCCGAGAAGGACCGTCCGCAAGGCGACATCGTCTGGGGCGTCTCGCGCTCGCTCCTGCAGACCAACGCCGAGCACTTCGCGCCCTATCGATCGAAGAACGTCGACGCGGTGCCGCCGGAGTTCCGCGATCCGCAAGACCGCTGGCTCGGCACCAACCTGCATCTCCTGGTGATCCTCGCCAACACCAAGGAGGTCGCCGCGGCGGACCTGCCGAAGTCCTGGGCCGACCTCCTGAACCCCAAATGGAAGGGCAAGATCGCCTTCACCGATCCCGCCAATTCCGGCTCCGCCTACAGCAACACCACCCTCTGGGTCGATCTCTGGGGCGGCGGCGACAAGGGCTGGGCGGAGACGACCAAGCTCTACGGCAATCTCAAGGTGCTCAACAAATCCTCGCTGGTGTTCTCCGGCGTCGGCAACGGCGAGTACCCGCTCGGCATATCCCTGGAATACGCGGGCTATCTCTGGGCCAGCAACGGCGCGCCGATCAAGGTGATCTATCCCAGCGACGGCACCATCACGCAGATGGAAGGCGTCGCCATCATCAAGGGCGGCCCCAACCTCGAGCCGGCGAAGAAGTTCGTCGATTTCATCTCGCGCAAGGATGTCCGCGAGATGATCCTCGCCCACACGTTCCGCCGCCCGGCGCGCCAGGATCTCGATCTCGAGCGTCTCCCCGGCGGCCTGCCGCCGCTGGCGAAGGTCACGCTGCTGAAATACGACGAGGTGAAATGGACCGATGCACGGCCGGACACCATGCAGAAGATCCAGGACGTCGTGCAGAAGAACTCGCTGAATCCGACGCCGCTTCGCGCGGCCGTATCGCGTCGCCGAAGCTAAAATAATTTTCATCAGGCCGCGCTTCGTTCTCGGTCGCGCGGTCGCGCGCGTTCAAGATCTCGTGAGCTCCACCTCTTTGTAGCGAGAGCGCCGTCGGCATCGCGTTCTCAAAAGCGCCGCCGAGGCTTAGACCCCTGCGCGTAGGTATTTTTCGCGCGCATGACACAGCAGCCCTCCCGTCAGAACACCGAGACGCCGTCACGATCATCGGCGGTCTCCGAAATCGATCCGAAAGCTCGGCTCGCTGAAGCCAGCGAACACCGCCGGGCGGGACGCATCGACGCGGCGGATGCGATTTATCGGCATCTCATCGCCATCCGCCCGACCGATCCCGAGCCGCGCTATCTCCTCGGCACTTTGTGCGCGCAGTCGGCGCGCGCCGCGGAGGCGATCGAGCACTTCGGGGTCGCGGTTCGCCTGGCGCCGAACAATGCCGTGCTCGTCAATATCTTCGGGCGCGCGCTCGCCGCGGCCGGCCGCACGGCCGAAGCCGAGGCCGCGTTTCGCCGCGCGATCGTGCTGCGTCCCGACCTCGCCGAGGCGCATTTCAATCTCGGCACGCTGCTGCGCCAGATCGGCAAGCCCGGCGAGGCGGTGGCGAGCTATCGCCGCGCCATCGCCGCCGATCCCTCTGCAGCCCATGTCCTGATCAATCTCGGCATCACGCTTCAGGAGATGCGAGCGTTCGACGAGGCGGTGGCGGCGCTGCGCCAGGCAATTGCCATCGATCCCCGCTCCTTCGAGGCCCACTACAATCTCGGCGGCGTCCTCGCGGTGCAGCGCCGCCTTGCAGAAGTCCGCCACCGCCTACCGGACTGCCCTGAGCCTCAATCCGGAGATGCCCTGGGGGCACGTCAATCTCGGCTTCGTGCTGCAGGAGCTGGGGCAGACCGACGCCGCCGTCGCCTGCTATCGCCGCGCCATCGCGCTCGCCCCCGACCTCGCCCAGGCTTACGTCAATCTCGCCGGCGCGCTCCACGAGCAGCGGGACTTGCCGGAATCCCTCGCCGCCATCCGCCGGGCAATCGAGCTCCAGCCATCGGATGCGACCCTGCAGGCAAGCCTCGCCCAGACCCTGCGCGAGCTCGGCGACCTCGCCGGCGCCGAGGCCGTCTATCGCCGCGCGCTCGAGCTGCAGCCGGGACTGCCGATGGCGCAGGCGCATCTCTCGATCCTTCTGCAGCAGCTCGACAAGCCGGACGCGGCGCAAGTCCTGCTCGACTACGACCGGCTGCTGCGGCGCCGCGCCGTGGACCAGGTCGAGGGCTGGCCTACGGTCGCCGCCTTCAACGCCGATCTCGCGCGCTCAATCCAGGATCATCCGACGCTGATGCGGGATCCGCCGGGCAAAGCCACCAAGCATGGCAGCCAGACTCTGGAGATCCTCCATGCCGCCGAGGGCCCGCTGGCAGCGATGCAGCGCCTGATCGAAGCCGCCGTCGCCGAGTACCTGGCCGAGACGGTCGCCGCGGCATCCGACGTCTTCGCGCGACCGCCGACGAACTGGCACCTGCACGGCTGGGGCGTGGTGCTGCGCTCGAGCGGGCACCAAACGCCGCACTTCCATCCCGCGGGCATGGTCAGCGGCGTCTACTACGTGCGGATCCCCGCGGTGGTGCGGAACGGCCAGGCGGGCGACGCCGGATGCATCCGGTTCGGCCAGCCGGAGCCGGGACTTGGCGGCGCGGAAACGCTGGCGGCGCGGCTCACCACCTCGATCAGGCCGGCGGAAGGGTTGATGATCCTGTTTCCCTCCTATTTCTGGCATCAGACGATTCCCTTCGAGAGCCACGAGGACCGCATCTGCATCGCTTTCGACGTCTTGCCGGAGCCCGCCCGCCGCGCACTCTGAGACGGCGGCTCGCATCCTCGAAAATCCAAAATTCTCGGATCGTCCACGCGGCCGCGCGGCTGCCGCATTGGCTGCTTGAGCGGCACGGCAAAATAGTGGAAGTGTTGCCCCTCGCGCGGCCGGCGCCGGAACGCCGGTCAGTGGGAGGGGGCATTCGGTGGCACGGCATTTCAACCTCACGCGGCCATGACCGCGATTGCGATCGATCGCGTCGAGAAGCGCTTTGGCGCGGTTCGCGCGGTCGCCGGCATCTCCCTGGAGATCCGCGACGGCGAGTTCTTCACCCTGCTGGGCCCGTCCGGCTGCGGCAAGACCACGCTGCTCCGCATCGTGGCGGGCTTCGCCGATCTCGACGGCGGCGCGATCCGCTTCGGCGCCCGCCGCATCGACACGCTGCCGCCGCACCGGCGCAACACCGGCATGGTGTTCCAGAACTATGCGATCTTCCCCAACCTCACCGTCGCCGGAAACGTCGCCTATGGCCTCAAGGCGCGCCGCCTGCCGCCGCCCGAGATCGCCGAGCGGGTGGCCCGCGCGCTTCGCCTGGTCCAGCTCGACGCCCACGACCAGCGCTGGCCGCATCAGCTTTCCGGTGGCCAGCTCCAGCGCGTCGCCATCGCCCGGGCGCTGGTGATCGAGCCCGAGGTGCTGCTGCTGGACGAGCCGCTCTCCAACCTCGACGCCAAGCTTCGGGTCGAGATGCGCGGCGAGATCCGGCACCTGCAGCAGCAGCTCGGCATCACCGCCCTCTACGTGACCCACGATCAGGAGGAGGCGCTCGCCATCTCCGACCGGATCGCTGTCATGCGCGCCGGCGCGGTCGAGCAGATCGGCACGCCCGCCGAGATCTATACCCATCCTGCCACGCCCTTCGTCGCCGAGTTCATGGGCACCACCAACCTCCTCGACGGCACCGTCACCAGCAGCGCCGGCGGACGGGTCAAGAATCGCCATCGGCGGCATCGAGATCTCGGCCGCGGGCACGCAGACTGCCGGCACGCTGGTCACGATATCGCTGCGGCCGGAGGCGCTCCGGCTTCTCGGTCCTGGTGCTTCGGCACCCGAGGGCTGGGCGGTTCTGCAAGCGACGGTACGGCAGGTCGAATTCCTCGGCGCCCTCACGCGCGTCGATCTCGCGGCGGGCGAGGTCCCGCTGCGGCTTGCTTTCCTGGACCAGCCACCGGAGGCGGCAACGCCCGGTCGCGTCGTCACTCTCGCCTATGATCCCGCGCGCGTCGCGGTCTTCGCCCGCTCATGATCGCGCTCCGTCCGCGCGCCGCCTTTCCCCTGGCGATATCAGCCCTCGCCTTCCTGTTCCTGGGATTGTTCCTGATCTATCCCGTGTTCTCGGTCTTCGCGGTAAGCTTTCTCGACAAGGCCGGCCATTTCACGATCGCGAACTACGTCAACATCCTCTCGCGGAGCTTCTACCAGCAGAGCCTCTGGAACAGCCTCGGGATCGGCGCGATGGCGACGCTCGCCACCACTGTCGTCGGCGTGCCGCTGGCCTTCTGCCTGGCGCGGCTGCCGGTGCCGGGGAAATCGGCGATCCTGGTGCTGGCAGCGCTGCCTCTGGTGCTGCCGTCCTTCGTCGGCGCCTATGCGCTGGTCCTGCTGTTCGGCCGCGCCGGGCTGGTGACGCAGTTCCTCCGGGACATCGGCATTCCCTTCGGCTCGATCTACGGCGCGCCCGGCCTCGTCTGGGTCTATACGCTGACGCTTTATCCCTATGTGCTGCTGCCGACCTTGGCCGCCTTCAAGGCGGTGGACGTCTCCATCGAGGAGGCCGGGCAGAATCTCGGTGCCTCGCGCTGGCGCGTGTTCTGGACCGTGATCCTGCCGGTGGTGATCCCCTCGGTGCTGTCGGGAGCGCTGCTGGTGCTGATGGAGACGCTTGGAGAATTTCGGCGTTCCCTTCGTCCTCGCCGAGGACAAGCCGATCCTGGCGGTGGAAGCCTACAAGCTCTTCGCCGGCGAGGTCGCCACCAACTCCGCCTCGGCGGGCGTGCTGGCGGTGCTGCTGGTGGTCTGCACGACCAGCGCGCTGCTGCTGCAGCGGCACTACCTGAAGCGCCGCCGCTTCGCCACCGGCGCGCGGATGGCACCGCCGGAGCTCCGGATCGGCCGCGGCCTGCGCCTGCTGGCGACGCTCTTCTCGTGGGGCGTGGTGCTGGTGGCGCTGGTGCCGTTCTTCGCGGTGCTGGTGATCTCGTTCCTCGAATATCGCGGGCCAGTGCTGCACGGCAATTTCAGCCTCGGCAATTTCGCCGATCTCCTGAACCGCTCGTCCCGGCCGCTGGTCAACACCGTGACGCTTGCCACCGCGGCGGCGGTCGGCGCGGCCGCCATGGGCGTTCCCATCGGCTATGTCCTGACCCGCTTCCGCTCCGGCGTCGCCGGCGTCCTCGACGTGGTGGCGATGATGCCCTTCGCCATCGCCGGCACCGTGCTGGGGATCGGCCTCGTCGTCGCCTACAACAGCGGCTTCCTGATCCTGACCGGCGGACCGCTCATTCTGGTCATCGCCTATGTCGTGCGGAAGCTGCCGTTCAACGTGCGGGCCTCCAGCGCCATCCTGCACCAGCTCGATCCCAGCCTTGAGGAAGCCTCGATCAATCTCGGGGTCTCGCCGGCGCGCACGTTCTTCCAGCTCACGGTGCCGATGATGCTGGGCGGCATCGTCGGCGGCATGGTGCTGACATGGGTGACCGTCGCCTCGGAGCTGAGCTCCACGGTGATCCTCTACAGCGGGCCCTGGGCCACCATGACCGTGGTGATGTTCCAGGCCCTGGAGGGCACCGGGGCGGGGGTTGCCGCAGCGGCGGCGGCCGTGCTCATCTTGGCGACCGTGGTACCGCTGCTGCTGGTCTATCGCCTGCTGCGGCGCCATGAACTCGCATTGATGTGATCCCAGAGGGTACAGATGAATTCGATCGATCTCGGCAGTGACACCGTCACCAAGCCCACGGAGAAAATGCTGGAGCGCATGCGCCACGCCGAGCTCGGCGACGACGGGCGCGAGGGCGATCCGACCATCCGCGCGCTCGAGTTGCTCGCCGCCAAGATGCTGGGCAAGGAGGCGGCGGTCTTCGTCCCCAGCGGCACCATGGCGAACCTGGTGGCGCTCCTCGCCCACACCGGGCGCGGCGGCGAGCTGCTGGGAGATGCGGGCTCCCACGTCTTCCGCTCCGAGATGGGCGGCGTCGCCGGCCTCGCCAGCCTCTTCCATCGCACCATTCCCGCACGCCGCGGTGCCATGGACCTCGACGCGCTCCGCGAGGCGATCCGGCCGGCGCTGACGCCGCGAGCGCTGGGCACCGGCCTCATCCTCATGGAGACCACCCACAATGACGCCGGCGGCGCGGTGCTGCCCCTCGACCACATGGCGGCAGTGCACGGTCTCGCCCAAGATCACGGCATTCCCGTCCACATCGACGGCGCCCGCGTCTTCAATGCCGCGGTGGCGCTCGGCGTGCCAGCGGCGAAGGTCGCCGCGCACGGCGAGAGCGTCAGCTTCTGCATCTCCAAGGGCCTGAGCGCGCCGGTGGGCTCGCTGCTCTGCGGCAGCGCCGAGTTCATCACCCGGGCGCGCGCCTTCCGCCGCATGACCGGCGGCAACCTGCGCCAGGGCGGCGTCATCGCCGCGGCGGGTATCGTGGCGCTGGAGGAGATGGTCGACCGCCTCGCCGAGGACCACGTCGCGGGCGAAGCGCCTCGCCGAGGGGCTGGCGAAGGTGCATCCGAGCCTCCTCGACCCCAAGCTGGTGGAGACCAACATCGTCCGTCTCGATTTCACCGGCAGCGGCCGGCGCGCCGAGCCCTGGGTCGAGGCGCTCAAGACCAAGGGCATCGTCGCCGGCGTCTGGAGCCCCTGGCAGATCCGCATGGTCACCCACCGCCACATCACCGATGCCGACGTCGACCGCGTGGTGGCGGCGGTGAAGGAGCTGTGGCCCAAATAGAACGGCCCCTCGGGAAATTGGGTTCGTTTCGCAGATTTCATGTTCCGCTCGCCGGAAAACGCCTAAATCATTGCTGGGCAGTCGACCATCACGCTAAAACGCTAATTGCGTACACTCTCGATGTGATATGGTCGCCCGTTCCGAAGCGTTCAAGGCCGCAAGCCGGCGCGAATTGCGCCGGAGCCGGCGTTGCGCTGGTGTAGGCAGACGTTAATGATCTCGCTTGTATGATCGTCGCTCATTGAGCCCACGATCGCATCCAGGGAAGCCCGCGTTGAAAGTCGTCAGTTGGAATTTGCTGCGCCTCACCGGCGCGGCCGTTGAAGACGTTGTCCTTTTGATCGACCGGGAGCAGCCTGACCTGCTGCTCATGCAGGAGGCGACCCAGGACATGGAGCGCCTGCCGATGCTTGCCGGCGGCCATTTCCATTGGGAGCCGCTGCCCGGCCGCATCCACGGCCTCGCCGCCTGGAGCCCCTATCCGCTGCCGCCGCCGGTGGTGCTGCCGCTGCCGATCTCGCGCATGCCCGGCCGCCTGCCGCGGCGCGTGGCGCAGATCATCCGCATCGGCGACGTCACTTTCGCGAACGTCCACCTCTCGCATGGCCAGCTGCTCAATCGCCGGCAGCTGCTGCGGATCGCCCGTTCCCTCGAGGGCCCCGCCGCCGTGATCGGCGACTACAATGCCGTCGGTCCCGACGCTGCTGCCGGGCTTCCGCGATGTCGGCCCGCGCGAGCCGACCCATGTGGCGCGCAACATCGTGCCCGTTCGCCTGGATCGTTGCCTCGTCCGCGGCCTAAGCTGCGCCGATGCCCGGGCGCTGGAGCGCGGCGCCTCCGACCATCGCCCGATCGCCCTCGAGCTCCGGGCCGCCTGAAGCGAGACCCCGCGCCGAACCGGCGCGGGTATATCTTCCACTGGATCATCGCGGCGCCGAGGGGCAGGCTCTATCCTGGAGAGGGAGCCCGCGACGATCCATGAACTCGGGGATCCACCAGCGACAGACAGACGCCGCGCGGATCGCGCGCTGGATCGCGCTGCTGGCGCTACTTCTGGTAGCGCCCTGGCACGCGCGCGCGGCCGAGCACCCGTTTCTGGAAAAGCCGATCTGGATCTACGACAACTGGTCCGCCTACGACGAGCTGTCGGACGCCGTGCCGCTGACCGAGGATCTGGCGATGCGCGAGCTCGCGGAGATCGTCCGGCTGCGCAAGCTCGGCGTCGAGTTCGACTACTACCTCATGGATGCTTTCTGGTACGCGCCGGATGGCGGCTACCGCAGCTGGCGGCCGGAAAGCTGGCCGCAGGGGCCCGACCGCTGGATCGAGGCGTGCCTCGCCAACGGCATCCAGCCGGGCCTCTGGTTCGGCACCAACAGCCTGGTGCAGCTGAACGCGGCGCCGCGCTGGCATGACTCCCTCACCACCAACGGCGGCGCCATGGCGCTCTACACCGGCGGCTTCCTGCCGGATTTCATGGACATGCTGCAGGGCTGGTACGACCGCGGCATCCGCCTGTTCAAGCTCGACTTCGCGGAATTTCAATGCCGCCGCGGCGGGAGACGAGAATCGCGTTGTCGCCGGCGGAAATCCGCGCGCGCAACATGGCGGCGCTGCGCAAAGCGTTGGAGAAGTTCCGGCGCCGCAACCCCGACGCGGTGCTGGTGGCGTTCAACGGCTTCGGCGGTGACCTCGGATCGACCGACGCGCCGCTGCCGTTCCAGCGACCCCGTCGATCCCGCCTGGCTCAAGATTTTCGATTCCCTCTACACCGGCGATCCCGCGGCCGTCAGACGTGCCGCAGATGAACTTCTGGCGCTCCGTCGACCTCTACAGCGACCACATGGTGGACCGCTTCAATGCCAGCGGCATTCCGCTGCCGCGGCTGGATTCGATCGCGGTGATGATCGGCAATACCGGCACCAACTATCGCCGCAAGCTGCATGCCTGGAAGGGCAGCCTGCTGCTGATGATGGCGCGGGGCGGATGGGTTAACACGGTGCACGGCGAGCTGCGAGCGTCTCGATAGCGACCAGGCCCGCTGGCTCGCCAAGGCCCAGGGGCTCTATCAGGAGCTGAAGCAGGACGGCAGCACCCGCACCTTCGGCGGCGTCCCCGGCGAGAGCGCGCCCTATGGCTACGTTACCGCCGATACGGCAGGGGCGGTCTATGCGGTGGTGAATCCGTCCGAGAGCATCGCCGCCGTTCCCCTTCCCCGCCCCACAGGCGCGCGGGCGCGCGGCCGCATCCTCTTCCGCGACGCCGGCTTCGAGCCCGTGCTGGAGGGCGGCGCGGTCCGCCTCGGGCCGGAGCAGCTCGCCCTGGTGGGAGTGGGGCACTATGCCGATGGGGCCTACGATCCTCGGCGTGCAGGCGGACGTGGTGATCCCCCGCCGCATCGCCCCGCTTGGCATGAACTTCGGCTTCGACGAGACGACGGGAGCGCTGACGGCGGAAATAATGCCGCCGGTCAGCGGCGATCTCCGCGTCATCCTGCAGCAGCGCGATGTCGAGGGCCTGGCGATGCGGACCTCCGGCGGCGCGCCACCCGACGGCACCAAGATGGGCCGCATCCTCATGATCAAGGCCACTCAAGGCGGCAAGCCATTGCCGGTGGAGCTGCGCTACGACCGGGCGATCTGGAGCGGGCTCTCCTGGGCCGCGGGCGAGATCCGCCACGGCGCCATGGAACCGGGCCAACCGATCGAGATCAGGCTCTCCTCCACCGAGACCGATCCATCGCTGCACCTGGAAGGGCGCATCTTCACAGTCGAGTATTGACGGCGCGCGGCGCCCTACTTCCGCTGCCGATGCCGCTTGCGGAACGTCGCCTTCTTCACCTTGTTGCCGCAGCGGCTCATGGAGCACCAGCGGCGCTTGCCCGGACGCGAGGCATCGACGAAGAGCACCGAGCAGGTGCTGTCCGCGCATTCGCGCATGCGCTCGACATCGGGTCCCGACAGCAAGTCGATGGCGTCGCGTGCGATCGTCGCCAGCACCGCCTCCAGGGGATCGCTCGCGGTCCAGGTGACGGCGCGGCCGCTGGTATCGAGGCGCGGTGCCAGCGCCGGCCGCGCTGCCCAATCGTTCACCTCGCCGATATCGGCGGGCCGCGGACGCCGGCCCGCGCGCACCGCCGCGACCGTACGATAGATGGATTCCCGGAGCGCGCGCGCCTCCTCCAGCTGTCGCGGCCGCACCGGCGGCGCCGCCGGCAGCAGCCCGCCCTCGACGCACCAGCGCGCCAGCGCCGCCCCGTCGCGCCAGCGGTCGAAGGCGCGGCCGCCACGGTTGCCGACGGTGGCGACGAAATTCAGGCAGAGGCGACCGGTCTCGAAATGGAACGCCCAGTCGCTGTCGGGCAGATCAGGGGAAGCGACGATCTCAGTCATGGAACTTGTTTAACCGGTTCCAACGTGCTATTCAATTGGAACCATATATACTGGTTCCATCGCAGGCATCCCGGAGGTGGCCATGTTCGAGGGCTTTGAGCGGCGGCAGGTCGCGATCGGCGACAGCGAGCTGAATCTGGTCACCGGCGGCAAGGGACCGCCGCTCCTGCTGCTGCACGGATTTCCGCAGACCCTCGCGAACTGGCATCGGGTGGCGCCGATATTGGCGGAGAAATTCACCCTGGTGATCCCCGATCTGCCGGGCTACGGCGCCAGCAAAGGACCGGCGCCCGACGCCGGCAACGTCAACTACTCCAAGCGCAACACGGCATCGATCATGGTTCGGCTGATGGCAGAGCTCGGCCACCAGAAATTCCTGCTCGCCGGCCACGATCGTGGCGGCCGCGTCGGATACCGCCTGGCCCTCGATCATCCCGAGCGCGTGCTGGCCTTCGCGCCCCTCGACATCGTGCCCACGCTCTTCGCCTGGGAAGGCATGGACTGGCAGCGGGCGCTCAACGAGTACCACTGGCTCTTCCTGGCGCAGCCCTCGCCGCTCGCCGAGCACATGATCGGCAAGGACCCGGACTTCTACATCAATCACCTGCTGAACCGCTGGGCCGGCAGGCGCGACGCTCTCGATGCCGAGGCGGTGACGGACTACGTGCAGGCGTTCCGCCGGCCCTCGGTGATCGCCGCCACCTGCGCCGACTATCGCGCCGGCGCCAGCATCGACGCCGAGCATGACAAGGCCGACCGCGATGCCGGGAAACGCATCCGCTGCCCGGTCATGGTGGTGTGGGGACGCGGCTACCTCGCGAAGAAATCCGCCTCGCCCCTTGCGGCATGGAAGCTCTGGGCCGAGGACGCCAGCGAGACCGTGCTGGAGTGCGGCCACTTCGTCGCCGAGGAGGAGCCGAAAGCCTGCGCCGAAGCGCTGGTGAGTTTCTTCGAGCGGCGGGGATAGGTGCGCCGGTCCAATAGCCCCCTCCCCGCTCCGCGGGCGAGGGGCTATTCGTCGAAATGGTTGGCCGCGACGGGCTCGCCATACCGCAGCCGCGTCAGCTGGAAACCGACAGGGCCGACCGATCCGACCCAGTGGCGCACCTTGGTCGGATCAGCTTCGTCCATGTAGAAGAAATGCGTCATCACCGGCTTCACGACAGGCTTGCCGCGATCGTTGGGCGTCATCGTCACGATGCCGCGGAAGATCTTGAGCGATCCGCCGTCCCAGTACTCGACGACGTCGTGGAGCGCCGTGAAGCCGGTATCGATGAATGCGCGCAGGTTCTCGCGGATCGCCTCACGCCCATGCCAGTCGGCGACGCCCAGATTGCAGACGGCGTCCTCCGCGAAGCAGTCGAACCCTTTCCCGAATGTCTTGTCGTCGATCTCCTTCCAGAACGCGAGCAGCCAATCGGGCGCTGCCTTCCTGGTGAAAGTCATCGTGGTTGCGATGTTGGTCATGGTCGCTCTCCTGTTTCAAAACGTGATCGCGTCGCCCACGATCGATGCGCAATACCTAAGACGCCCGCGGCCGGCGGGAGTGCCAATCAACCCTCGTTTTCCGCCAGATCCTGCGGGCCGGTGGTAGCGGGAACACGGATCCCGAGACGGGCGGCGATGCGCCGCGCGGTTTCCTCCCGCTGCTTGGTGATGCCGGCCGCCGCTCGTCGCGCCTGATCCAGGATCACAGCCGGCGCGGTCTCCGGCGTGCCGCTGTCGAAGGGCGGCTCCGGCGCGTACACCATGTAAAGCTGGATCGCCTGCGCCACCTCGACGCCACGCAGTTCGGCAGCCAGACGCAGAGCACCGTCGATACCGGCCGTCACCCCGGCGGCGAACACCCAGCTTCCGTCGACAACCACTCTCTTGTTCACGGGGATCGCGCCGAAGAACGGCAGGAGGTGGAAGGACGCCCAATGCGTCGTCGCCCGGCGCCCTCTAAGCAAGCCGGCCGCGCCGCAGAGCAGCGCCCCCGTGCACACCGAGAATACGTTGCGCGCGCCAGATGCTTGCCGGCTGATCCAGCCCAGCACTTCCGCGTCCTCCATCAGCGCCTCCTGGCCTAAGCCGCCGGGCACGTGAAGCACGTCGAGCCGCGGCGCCTCGGCGAGCGATGCGTCCGGCAACAGGCGCAGGCCCTTGATGTCGCGGATGGCTTCGGTCGTCTTGCCGTAGAGGCGATAGGTCGAGTTCGGGACGCGCGAGAGAACCTCGAACGGTCCCGTCAGGTCGATCTGGTCCATGCCGTCGAACGCGAGCGAGCCGATCTCAAGATGGGTGTCATGGGGAATCATGTCCTTCTCCAATTCTGAGGTTGATGTGGACACACCGAGCTTGACCGGGCATGAGATGGCGGCCATGCCAAACAACCCTCGATCCACGCCAAACTCAGGTCGATTGGAGGCGACGCGGGCGATCGAGGTCGTCGCGTTCCCGGCAGTGCAGATGCTGGATGTAACCGGACCGCTCCAGGTGTTCGCGTCCGCCAACGACATCGTCGTGGAAAGAGGCGGGACACCGCCGTACGTGCTCCGCGTGGTAGCGGAAGGCGGCAGGAACGTCACCGCTTCGTCCGGGCTCGGACTCGCGACGGAGACGCTGCCGCCGGTCGACGCAACTCTCGATACGCTTATGATTGCCGGCGGCCAGGGCGTCCTGGAGGCGTCTGCCAACCCGGCGCTGGTGGACTGGGTGCGGGCGCGGGCGAAGGCGGCGCGGCGCACCGCGTCCGTGTGCACGGGAGCGTTCCTGCTGGCCGCATCCGGCATACTGGACGGACGCCGCGCCGCGACCCACTGGTCGTACTGCGCCGAGCTCGCCCGGCAATTTCCCGCCGTGCACGTCGAGCCCGATCCGATCTTCGTGCGTGACGGCCCGGTGTGGACTTCCGCGGGCGTGACGGCCGGGATCGATCTCGCTTTGGCGCTCGTGGAAGAGGATCTCGGCCGCGACGTGGCGTTGGCCGTGGCGCGCTACCTCGTGGTGTTTCTCAAGCGGCCAGGCGGCCAGGCGCAGTTCAGTACGGCGCTGTCGCTGCAGGCGGCGGAGGACCGGTTCGGCGCGTTGCACGAGTGGATCAGCACACACCTCAAGCGCGACCTGTCGCTTCCGATGCTGGCCGCCGAAGCCGGGATGAGTGAGCGCAGCTTCAGCCGGCACTACCTGGAGGCGACGAAGCTGACCCCGGCCCGGGCGGTGGAACGGCTCAGGGTCGAGGCGGCGCGGCGGCTGCTCTCGGAATCAAGGCTGTCGATCAAGCGGATTGCTCGGCAGTGCGGGTTCGGCTCTGAGGAAACGATGCGTCGCAGCTTCCTTCGCCTTCTTGCCGTGACGCCGCAGGACTATCGCGCTCGTTTCAGCGTCTGAATGGCGACTGTGGGTCGGCTTGAGGCATAGCTTTGGTGCCTGGCTACGCCCCAGTACCGTGCGTCTTCCCGCATCCTCGGCGCGGGCGCAGATGGCCGGCGCGGTCTCGAGCTTGTCGAGCTTGATGTCGAAGGCGGTTATCTCCGAGAGGCCCGCCGCGCATCCCACCCAAGGCCCGTCCCAGAGGGGGCTGGCCTCGGGCGGCCCCGACCGTATACAAACGTTCAACGGAGCGTCAACGGTAGGGACGGAAAGAGCCATGACGGAACGCAGTTGCGACGTGCTGGTGGTCGGCGGCGGCAATGCGGCGCTCAACGCGGCGCTGGCGGCGCGGGAGCGCGGCGCCTCGGTGCTGGTGCTGGAGCGCGCGCCTCTCGACGAGCGCGGCGGCAACAGCCGCTTCACCGCCGGCGCCATCCGCGTCGTCTACAACGGCCTCGACGACCTCGTGAAGCTGATGCCGGACCTCACCGAGGAGGAGCGGCGCAACACCGATTTCGGCACCTACAGCCAGGACCAGTTCTTCGACGATCTCGGCCGCGTCACGCAGTACCGGACGAACCCCGACATGGCGGAGCTGCTGATCACCCGCAGCTTCGACACGTTGCTGTGGATGCGCAGCAAGGGCATCCGCTTCATGCCGATGTACGGCCGCCAGGCCTTCAAGATCGGCGGCAAGATGAAGTTCTGGGGCGGCCTCACGGTCGAGGCCTATGGCGGCGGGCCCGGGCTCATCGAGATGCTGCACAAGGCGGCGGAGAAGAACAGCATCGAGGTGCTCTACGGCACCCGCGCGCAGTCGCTGCTGCACGACGAGCGCGGCGTCTGGGGCGCCGTGGTGCGCCAGGGCCACCGCAGCTTCGAGATCGAGGCCAAGGCGGTGGTGCTCGCCTGCGGCGGCTTCGAATCCAACAGCGAGTGGCGCACGCGCTACCTCGGCCCGGGCTGGGACCTCGCCAAGGTGCGCGGCACCCGCTTCAACACCGGCGACGGCATCCGCATGGCGCTCGAGATCGGCGCCATGCCCTATGGCAACTGGTCCGGCTGCCACGCGGTCGGCTGGGACCGCAATGCGCCGGAGTTCGGCGACCTGGCGGTCGGCGACAATTTCCAAAAGCATTCCTATCCCTTCGGCATCATGGTCAACGCCAACGGCGAGCGCTTCGTCGACGAGGGCGCGGATTTCCGCAACTACACCTACGCCAAATACGGCCGCGTGATCCTGGAGCAGCCGCAGCAGTTCGCCTGGCAGGTCTTCGACAGCAAGGTGGTCGCACCTCCTGCGCGACGAGTACCGCATCAAGCAGGTGACCAAGGCGAAGGCGGACACGCTGGAGGAGCTGGCGCAGAAGCTGGAAGGCGTCGACCCCGCAGGCGTTCCTGAAGACCGTTGCCGCCTACAACCGCGCCGTCCGCACCGACGTGCCCTTCGATCCCACGGTCAAGGACGGTCGCGGCACCAATGGCCTCGCGGTGCCGAAATCGAACTGGGCGAATCTGCTGGATACGCCGCCCTATGAGGCCTATGCCGTCACCTGCGGCCTCACCTTCACCTTCGGCGGCCTGAAGATCGATACCGAGGGCCGCGTCATCGATACCGAGGGCGAGGTGATCCCCGGCCTCTATGCCGCCGGCGAGCTGGTGGGCGGGCTCTTCTATTTCAATTATCCCGGCGGCACCGGCCTCCTCGCCGGCTCGGTCTTCGGCAGGATCGCCGGGACCTCCGCCGGCGCCGTCGCCACCACGAACGCGTGACACCCGATCGCCCGTTCTTGCGCGCCTCGTTCGGCGCTTTATGATCACCTGATCAACCAATAAACCCCGAAGACCGAGGAGACCGCCCATGGGCAAGATGATCGAATTGACCGCTTCCGACGGCCACAAGTTCGGCGCCTACCGCGCCGATCCCGCGGGCAAGCCGAAGGGCGCCATCGTGGTGATCCAGGAGATCTTCGGCGTCAATCATCACATGAAGCATGTGACCGACGACTTCGCCGCCAAGGGCTACGTCGCGATCTGCCCGGCGCTCTTCGACCGCACCAAGCGCAACGTCGAGCTCGGCTATGACGCGGAATCGATCGCCGCCGGCCGCGAGCTCCGCGGCGCGGTGGGCGACGAAGGCCCGCTCAAGGATGTCCAGGCCTCGATCGACGCGGTGAAGGGCTCCGGCAAGATCGCCGCGATCGGCTACTGCTGGGGCGGCACCCTCGCTTTCCTGTCGGCGACGCGGCTCAGCGGCATCGCCGCGGCGGTCGGATATTACGGCGGCGGCATCGCGGCGGCGGCGAACGAGAAGCCGAAGGTGCCGACCATGCTGCACTTCGGCGACAAGGATCAGAGCATCCCCATGACCGACGTGGAGAAGGTGAAGGCGGCGCGCAAGGACACCAGCATCTACGTCTACGCCGCCGGTCACGGCTTCAGCTGCGACGAGCGCGGCAGCTTCGATGCCACCGCATCGGCGACCGCCCTCGACCGCACCCTGGGATTCCTCAGGGAGCACGTGGGCTGATCCGCCCCGCATGACGCTTCGCTCTCACCGCCGAGGAGCAGGCGCTCCTCGAGGGCGCCCAAGGCCCCGCCGCGGCGATGGCGATGCGCATCGTGGCGGAGGCCGCGCGGCTGATGGGCGCGGCTTCCCTGGTGGCGGTGGAGAGCGCGCATCTCGACGGCTGCCTCTATCACGGCGACAGCGGCGTGCATTTCGCCGAGCGGATGGTGGAGTTCGGCGCCAAGGTGGCGGTGCCCACCACCCTCAACGTCGGCGCCCTCGATCTCCTGCATCCCGGCCGGGTCAAGTTCGATCCCGCGACCGCCGCCATGGCGCGCCGCCTGATGGTGGCCTCGGAGGCGGTCGGCGCGCGGCCGACCTGGACCTGCGCGCCTTATCAGGCCGGCCACCGCCCGCGCCTCGGCGCCCATGTCGCCTGGGGTGAGTCGAACGCGGTCGCCTTCGTGAACTCGGTGCTGGGCGCGCGCAGCAACCGCCTCGGCGACTTCCTCGATCTCTGCTGCGCCATCGCCGGCCGCGCGCCCTGCTACGGGCTGCATCTGGACGAGAACCGCCGCGCGAGGCTGGTGCTCGACGCGCGCGGACTCTCCGAGGAGCTTCGCCACCTCGATGCCTTCTATCCCGTGCTGGGCGCGGCGCTCGGCGCCGAGGCGGGCTCGGCGGTGGCGGCGGTGCTGGGCGTGCCGGAAGGCACCGACGAGGATCGCCTGAAGGCGCTGGGCGCCGCCGCGGCCTCCACCGGCGCGGTCGGCCTCTTCCACGCCGTCGGCGTGACGCCGGAGGCGCCCGATCTCGACGACCGCGCTCGGCGGCGCGACGCCGGAGCGGACCATCCGTCTCACGCCGGAGATGCTGCGCGCGGCGCGCGACCGGCTCTCCACCGTCCGCGACGGCGGACGCGATCGATGCGGTGGCGGTGGGCAGCCCGCATTTCTCCGCGGCGGAGTTCCGCGCGCTCGCAGCGCTCGCGCGCGGGCAGCGCTTCCGCGTGCCGTTCTACGCCTGCACCGGCCGCGCCCAGCTCGCGACGATCGAAGGCGAAGGGCTGCTGGCGCCCCTCAAGGAAGCCGGCGTCGAGATCATCGTCGACACCTGCATCGTGGTGGCGCCGATCCTGCCGCCGGATGCCGGCGTGCTGATGACGAATTCCGGCAAGTTCGCGTTCTACGCGCCGGCCAACACCGGCTTCGCCACCGTCTACGGCAGCCTCGCCGATTGCGTCGCCTCGGCGGCGGCGGGACGCGTCCGGCGGGACGAGCGGCTGTGGGCGTGACCGGCCGCGTGCTCATCGCCGGCAGCGCCGAGGGGCCGCTGCTGCGGCTCACCGCGCCCCTGAGCTTCTGGGGCGGCGTCGATCCCAAGACCGGCCACATCAGCGATCCCCGCCATCCCCAGCATGGGCGCAGCATCGCCGGCACCGTGCTGGCGGTGCCGGTGCCGCGCGGCTCCAGCTCGTCGAGCGCCATCATGCTGGAGCTCATCGCCCGCGGCATCGCGCCGGCGGCGCTGCTGCTGGGCGAGGCCGATGCGATCCTGGCGCTCGGCATCGTGGTCGCCGGCGAGATGGGACATCGCACCTTGCCGGCGCTGCAGGTCGATCCCGAGGCAGCTCGCGCGGCTGCCGCAGGGCTCGGCTCAACGATCGCCGCCGACGGCACGATCGCCGCATTGCCTTGAGGCGCTCGGGCGCACTGCTGCTCGATCGCCTGCGCTCCTGCTGCGCTGCGGCCTCGCCGCTCGGTCGCACTCCCAGCGCGACGGCTTTACCGGGCAATTCGCCGGAACCATCCCCTTCGCCTGTCCGATGCCGGGAACCGTGGTGCGCTTCGATACCGGGGCCGTCCTCACCTTCGGCGTCGCCGACGGATTCCACTGCGCCTACAGCGACAACTACGGACGGCACGGCTTCAAAGTGGCGGGCTTCGCCGACGACGACCGCTTGCTCGATCTGGGCCTCGCGCGGCTCTGGCCGTTGCGCGATCGGCAGCGAGCAGCGCTTCAATGCGGTGCTGCGCTTCCCGCCGGCCTCGGCGGGCTACGTCACCGTGCAGGAGCGCTATACCGTCCTGCGCCGCGAGACCGTCACCGTGCCGGCCGGCACCTTCGACACCGTGCTGGTGGAGTGGGAGGAATTCAGCAACACCGACAGCGGCATCTATGACGGCAAGCGTCTGTTCTGGTACGCGCCGGCGCTCAGCCTCAGCGTGAAATCGACGATGACGATCATGGCTTCCTTCTCGCCGCGGGTGGACCGCGTGACCTTCCTCGGCAGCAGCCCGGTCGTCGGCGACTACGAGGCCGTCGGCATCACGAAGCCTTAGGCTTCCTCTGCTGGCCGTAGGTCCTGAACTTCTCGAGGACGCGCGTCATCTCGGCGCGGTCGAGGAGCTGGGGCTCGCCCACCTGCAGCGCGCGCCAGTACATGGCGGCGAGCGTCTCCACTTCCACCGCCAGCGCCAGCGCCTGCTCGAGGGTCGCCCCCACGGCGATCATGCCGTGATTGGCGAGAAGGCAGGCCCTGCGGCCATCAAGCGCCGCCACCGCGTTCGCTGACAGCTCCTCCGTGCCGAAGGTGGCATAGGGCGCGCAGCGGACGCTGTCGCCTCCGGCGACCGCCACCATGTAGTGGAAAGGCGGGATCTCCCGGTGGAGGCACGCGAGCGTAGTCGCGAACATGGCGTGGGTGTGGACGATCGCGCTCACCTCCGGCCGCGCCGCCAGGATGTCGCGATGGAAGCGCCACTCCGAGGACGGCAACCGCGACCCCCGATGCCCACCCTTGAAGTCCATCGCCACGATGTCGGCGGGCTTGAGGTCGTCGTAGGGCATGCCCGTCGGCGTCACCAGGAAGCCGCCGGGAATGCGCTGGCTCAGATTGCCGGACTTGCCCTGGTTGATGCCGAGCGCGTTCATTCGGCGCGCCGCCGCGATCATCGCCGTGCGCAGAGCGCGCTGCGAGGCCGCGCGCGCCATCACTCGCCGGCGAGGCGGGAGCGGCGCTCGGGAAAGAGCGCCAGCAGCCCCTCGCGGGACGCGCGCGCCACGCCGCGCTCGGTGATGAGGCCGGTCACCAGCCGCGCCGGCGTCACGTCGAAGGCGGGATTGGCGGCAGGACTGCCTTCCGGCGGCAGGCGCACGCGGGCGATGCTGCCGTCGGCGAGACGGCCGGCAATTTCCGTCACCTCGCTCTCGGCCCGCTCCTCGATCGGGATCGCGCGGCCATCCTCGATCGACCAGTCGATAGTGGAGCTCGGCAGCGCCACGTAGAACGGCACGCCGGTGTCGTGGGCAGCGAGCGCCTTCAGATATGTGCCGATCTTGTTGGCGACGTCGCCCGCCGCCGTGGTGCGGTCGGTGCCGACGATGCAGAGATCGACGCGGCCGTGCTGCATCAGATGGCCGCCGGCATTGTCGGCGATGACCGTGTGGGGCACGCCGTGCTGCAGCAGCTCCCAGGCGGTGAGGCTCGCGCCCTGATTGCGCGGGCGCGTCTCGTCGACCCAGACATGGACGGGAATGCCGCGGTCATGCGCCAGGAAGATCGGCGCCAGCGCGGTGCCCCAGTCGACGGTGGCGAGCCAGCCGGCATTGCAGTGGGTCAGGATGTTGACGCTACCCTCGCGCCGCCGCCGTTCCCACGCCGCCTCGATCAGCGGCAGCCCGTGACTGGCAAGCGCGCGATTGACGGCGACGTCGGCCTCGGCGATCTCGCCGGCGCGGGCAAAGGCGGCGGCCGCGCGGCGCTCCGGCGGCAGCGGCGCCAGATGCGCCCGCATCTCCTCCAGCGCCCAGCGCAGGTTGACCGCGGTCGGCCGGGTCGCCGCCAGGAGCGCTGAGGCAGCCGCGAGGTTGGCATCGGAGGGATCGCGCGTCATGGCGAGCGCCATCCCATAGGCCGCAGACGCCCCGATCAGCGGCGCGCCGCGCACCTGCATGCCGCGGATCGCCTCCGCCATCGCCTCCGTCGTGACGACGGCGCGGACCGCGAACTCATGCGGCAGCCGCGTCTGGTCGACGATGCCGACGGTCCTGCCGTCGGCCTCGACCCAGATGCTCCGCATCGCCTTGCCCGCAACCTTCATCGCCGGACTCCATTTCCGGAAATCACAGGGGATAGGTACACGACTTCGGGCGGTTCGTGCCATAGTAGACTGGCGTTGCCCGTCTACGCTGATTGCGGGAGCCTGACTCTCGATGCCCAGGACGCTGCTCACCGCGCTGATCCTCGGTTTGTTGCTCACAGCCGCGACCGCGCGCGCCGAGACCGTGGACCTCCAGCTCGTTCTGGCTACAGACGTTTCCATCAGCGTCGATAACGAGGAGTTCCGCCTGCAGCGCGACGGCTACGCGGCGGCGATCACCAGCCCCGCGGTGCTGGAGGCGATCCGGGGCGGGCCGCATCACGCCATCGCCATCTGCTTCATCGAGTGGTCGGGCGCCACCTCGCAGCAGGTGGTCATCGACTGGATGGTGATTCGCGACGGCGAGGTGGCGAAGGTCTTCGCCGACGCGCTCCGCGCCGCGCCGCGCTCGTTCGCCGGCGCCACCGCCATCGGCGCCGGGATCGACCTCGCCATGAAGCAATTCGCCCGCAGCGGCGTCGACAGTCCGCGCCGCGTCATCGACGTCTCCGGCGACGGCGACAACAACAGCGGCCGGCCGGTGGAATATTCGCGCGACGATGCCATCGCTGCGAAGGTCACCATCAACGGCCTCGCCATCGTGAACGAGCACCCCGCCGCGGGGTTCATCGGGCACGTGCAGCCGGTGGGCGGCATCGGCAACTACTACCGCACCCGGGTCGCCGGCGGCCCGGGCTCCTTCGTGATCGAGATCGACAGTTTCGCCGGCTTCGCCGAGGCGATGACGCGGAAGCTGGTGGCGGAGATCGCGGCGACCGAAGGAGCCGTGGACCTCGCCCGGCGCTAGCCTTACAGTATTCTCTCCGTCATTCCCTATGCGGTCTGCACGGCTCGCTTCGCGTTTTCTTGGAAAGTCACTTCACTTTAGCTTTGTTAGGTGATTTCGTCGTATTTTCGCTGAGCGAGTGCGAGACCGACTTATACAGATCGATAAATCCTGTCACTCCGCGCGCCAATGCAATTCTCTCCCAAACTCCCGGTTCGTCCGTTTGTAACCAATCGTAGTCTGTATCTGCAGGATAATCGTGGCTGGCCTGGTGGGCCCGCTGAAGCTTATCTCGTGCGGATTCCAGCTTATTTTCGATGATGTCTATTAGCGCAAGACAGAAATCATCCGCTGCCTTGATGTCCCCTTTGGCGGACTGTTCGGATTTCGTGAATTGGGATTTCGCTCTCTCCCATCCGTCTGTCGCGCGATCAAATTTCAGAGTGGACCAGGCAACTTGATTTAAGAAATTGGGGTCACCGCCTCTGAGACGCTCCTCAACGAAGCCCTTAAAGTCCTCGCGCAAATTCAAAGTATCCCAGAGCGCTTGGCCACTAAATCCATTTGGGAGTACCTGCCAATATGGACCAATAGTTCTTATCGCCACTGAGAAATAGTACCTTTTCAAAACGCTGCTGAATTCGTTGAGTCGGTTCGTTTTGCTATAAAGATCATTCAGTATGTTGAGAGCGTCTTCATTTGAATTTTGATTGCTGAGTTCGGATGCAAAAACGAGGCTTTCGACCTTCTCGTTTCTAAGTGCGATGCGGCTATCGAGATATTCTTGCGCTTTCGAATTTCCAAGAACTGATCCGCCTAGTACGACAACGAACAATGTCCTGATGGCCCATCTATATACGTTCAGTTCCGAGAGCATTGCCTCGGAGGCTTTCATTTCGGTTCGGACTTGGTCTCTAATTAATAGCTGCGCTTCCTCTGAGAGTTGCATGAATTTTCCCCAGAGATTTGGACGCTACACCAAAATTTTGGCGCTCAATGTGTCACTCTTTAATTGCTGTATATTCAGCCTTATGGCTCGAAAAGGCAAATGGAGAGCGTGAAACACTTAACTCAGCCACTGTGAACAAGCCGACAGGATCGACTACCGCCGCAGCACCCGGCCCGCCACCGCATCGAGGCGCAGCATCACCGCGGGGTCGCGGGCTTCCGGCGCGGTGATGAGGGCGTATTCGAGGGCGCGGTCGCAGCCGGCCGGACAGGCGGTGCGGGATGCTGCGATGCGCGGCACCACCGCCTTCACCAGGGCGCGGGCGCGGTCGGCATTCGCCAGCAGCACACGCACGACAGCTTCCACCGTGACGTGATCGTGGTCGGGATGCCAGCAATCGAAATCCGTCACCATGGCGACGGTGGCGTAGCAAATCTCCGCCTCGCGGGCGAGCTTTGCCTCCGGCATGTTGGTCATGCCGATGACGTCGGCGCCCCAGGAGCGATAGAGCCGGCTCTCGGCGAGGGTGGAGAACTGCGGCCCTTCCATGGCGAGATAGGTGCCGCCGCGGCTGAAGGCGACCCCGGCCGCCTCGCCCACCGCCATCAGCGCATCGCCGATCCGCGGGCAGACGGGATGCGCGAGCGAGACATGGGCGACGCAGCCGGTGCCGAAGAAGCTCTTCTTGCGCGCGAAGGTGCGGTCGATGAACTGGTCCACCAGCACGAAGGTGCCGGGCGGCAGATCCTTGCGCAGGCTCCCCACCGCCGAGAGCGAGAGGATGTCGGTGACACCGGCTCGCTTCAGGGCATCGATGTTGGCGCGGAAGTCGATGTCTGACGGCGAGAGGCGATGGCCGCGGCCATGGCGCGGCAGGAACACCACGCGAATTCCCGCCAGCGTGCCGAAGCAGAGCTCATCGGAGGGCTCGCCGAAGGGCGACGACACGCGCTGCCACTGCACGTCGGTCAGTCCGTCGATCTGATAGAGGCCGCTGCCGCCGATGATGCCGATGACCGGCGCCTTGCTCTCGCTCATTTGCCACACTGTCTCGTTCCGGAGAGCGGAGTTTCCCAGCGGTACGTGCGCGCCGCAACAGAATTTCGAATAACCCGCAGTGGCGCCTCGGTTCGCGGTGTGGCAGCGTGATGCTGGCTCCGGAGAGCGACCAAGATGTGCAAAAAAATCTTTCGCGGGGTTTCCCTGGCGCTCCTGCTGCTGGCCGCGGCATCGAGCGTCGATGCGGCGGACGGGCCTCCCGTTACCGGCTGGACGGTAACCTTCCCGACCTCGACGCCATCAGGCGGCGCACAGACGATCGCGGCGACGATCCTGAAGCCCGACGGCGACGGACCCTTCCCCGCCGTCGTCATCATGCACGACTGCAGCGGGCTCGGCCCGCGCTCCAGCGGCGCGCCGCGGCGCTGGGGCGGTCTGCTGGCGGCCCAGGGCTACGTCATCCTCATTCCCGACAGCTTCTCCAGTCGAGGTTTCCCGGACGGCGTCTGCACGCGCCCCTTCGACACCCCGGCGGATCGCCTGCGCCAGGTGGCTCCCTGGGCCCGCGCCTTCGACGCTTATGCGGGACTTGCCTATCTCCGCACGCAACCTTTCGTCGACGGCGCCCGTGTCGGCGTAATGGGAGGCTCCCATGGCGGCAGCACGACGCTCGCTTCCATGGTGACGCCGGCGTCGCCCACGGGATATCTCGTGCAGGAGAAGCGGCACGGCTTCGCCGCCGGCATTGCGCTCTATCCCGGCTGCGGCGACCAATACGCGACATGGGTTCCCAAACGCGAGTTCGGCAACTCCGGACCGGTGACGGAGTATCTCGGTGTCTATCGTCCGATCGCGCCACTCCTGATCCTGATCGGCGAGAAGGACGACTGGACGCCGGCGCCCGACTGCGCGGCGCTGGCGGCGCGCTCCCGTGACGCCGGGCTTGCCGTCGACATCAAGATCTATCCCGGCGCCTATCATTCCTTCGACAGCAATTCCCCGGTCCGCTACGTGCCGGCGCGGCACAACGTCAACAAGCCCCTCCTCCAGGGCGCCACCACCGGCGGCGACCGCGCCGCCTGGAACGATGCCATCGAGCAGGTAACGGCGTTCTTCGCCAAGCAGCTGAAGCCGAAATCGCCGTAGCCAAGAGCCGGGCCATTCCCCGGGAGATTGCGGCCGGGGTCGGTGCTATCATGAAGTCGGGGAAACGAGCACAGAACCACCGGCATGGCCGATCCATCTCAGAGCCCGGCGACGCCCGACCTCGTGCGCAAGCTGGCGACCATCCTCTCGGCCGACGTCGCCGAGTTCAGCCGCCTGATGGCGGAGGACGAGGAGCAGACGCTGCGCACCTTCCGGTCGCATGCGCAGGTCTTCGAATCCCTGGTGGCGATGCATCGCGGGCGCATCTTCAACACCGCCGGCGACGCGATCCTGGCGGAGTTCGGCAGCGCTGTCGAGGCGGTGCGCTGCGCGACCGAGATCCAGGCGGCGCTGCACACCCGCAACGAGCAATTCCCGGAGGCGCATCGGGTCCGCTTCCGCATCGGCGTCAATCTCGGCGACGTCATGGTGCAGGGAACGGATCTGCTGGGCGACGGGGTCAATGTCGCCGCGCGGCTGCAGACGGCGGCGCCGCCCGGCGGCATCTGCCTCTCCGGCAGCGTCTACGACCAGATCCAGAACAAGCTGTCGCTCTCCTTCACCTCGCTGGGCGAGAAGACCTACAAGAATATCCCGCAGCCGGTCCGCACTTTCTCCATATCAGCGGCGGAAGGTCTGGGCGTCCTGCCGTCGCCCAAGGCCGCGCGGCGCGGGCCTGGCGCCTTGACGATCGGCGTATCCGTTGGCGCGCTTCTGCTCGCCGCCGTCATCGCCGGTTATTGGCTGCACGGGCACACCCAGCGCACGCGGACCGAGCAGGCGCGCATGGCCGCGGAGGTCGAGCGCAAGAAGGCGGAGACACCCGCCCCTGCCCTCGCCGCGACGGCGGCGCCGATCTGCCGCGACGCCCCCAGTCGCCGTCTTGCCTCCGGTGCAGGCCGTCGCGGGTCTCGACGGACAATACGCCGGGCAGCTCTGCTATGGCGCTGGCGTCAACGAGCCCGCGCGCTGCTTTCGGGCACAAGCCATGGTCGACAAGGGCCGGATCGATGGCCGATGGACGGGACGCGAAGGCAACGTCACCACGATCCTTTCCGGCACCGTCTCACCCGCCGGCGAAGTTAAGGCCGAGATCCATACCGAGAACGCGACAGCGACGCGGCAGATGACGATCGATCTTGCGGGCACGCTGAAAGGCGGCCTCCTGGACACCACTGGCAGCTTCCGCAACGGCCGCACCGCCTCCCTCAATATGCACCGAAACTGAGATGGCGGCTGCATCTCTGCCGGTTCGTCGGCGCCCGGCTCAGCACTTCCGCGCCTTTCGCCCGAGGCTCGCCTCGATGAGACGGTCGGCGATCTCCGGCAGCGCACCGGCGGGGCCGCCCTCGCCGAAGAGCTGGCCCGAGACATAGGCGCCCTCGATCAGCAGCAGCAGCCCGTCGCCGAGCGCCGCCGGCGATGCCGTCACCCATCTCGGTTGCCATCTCGATGAGGCGCCGGCGCAGCGCGCGCTTGTTGGTCTCTGCCACCAGCCGGGCGGGATGGCCCGCTTCCGGATACTCGACAGCGGCATTGGTGAGGCCGCAGCCGCGATAGCTCGGGACCAGCGCGCGTTTCGACAGGCGCTTCAGGAACGCCATCAGCTGCGCGCGGGGATCGCCGGGATGGGCATCGACCGCGGCCTCGAAGCGCTTCCAGAACTCGGCGTCGTAGTCGCGCGAGATATGCGGCGGCGAGCGCGTCCTTGGAGGAGAAGCTGCGATAGAGGCTGGGCTTGGTGGCGCCGGCCCGGGTCACGATCTCGTCGACGCCGACGGCGCGGATGCCCTCGCGGTAGAACAGCTCGCGCGCGGTCTGGCGGATGCGGTCGACCGCCCGCGACGGCGGCTCGCCCACGGCCGCCGGAGATGCGGGAACCTTGGCCTTCACAGTGGATTTACCGCGCATTTGCAAGCCGTTGGGAGTTTGGTCTTGACGACCGTACCGATCGGTACGTATACAGACGCTCCTGTAACGTACCGGTCAGTAACATGAACATAGCCCGGACGCGGCCGTTTGGCCAGAAATATGCCTTCGTCGTGGTCGGCGTGATCTTCCTGTCGCTGCTGGCGGCGGCGGGACAGCGCGCGGCGCCGTCGGTGCTGATCCAGCCGCTGGAGCAGCGCCTTCGGCTGGTCGCGCGACATCATCTCGCTCGCCGCCGCGCTCGGCATCTTCCTCTACGGCCTCATGGGCCCCTTCGCCGCGGCGCTGATGCAGAGCTTCGGCTTGAAGCGCACGCTGGTCCTGGCGCTGCTGCTGATGTCGGCGGCGACCGCGGCGAGCTCCTTCATGAGCCAGCCCTGGCATCTCATCGTGAGCTGGGGAATTCTCTCCGGTCTCGGATCCGGCTGCGTCGCCATGGTGCTGGGCGCGACCGTGGTCAATCGCTGGTTCGTCAGCCACCGCGGCCTGGTCATGGGGCTGCTGACCGCGAGCACGGCAACCGGCACGCTGATCTTCCTGCCCGGGCTTGCCGCCATCGCCGAGGCGGCGGGCTGGCGCGGCGTGGTGCTGACGGTCTCCGCCTGCACGGGCGCGCTGGTGCCGCTCGTGCTCTGGCTGCTGCCGGAGACGCCCGGCGCGATCGGGCTCCGGCCCTATGGCGCGACCGACGGCCACCGTCGCAGCGGCGGGTCCGCATCGCCATGCACTCGACGGTGGCGTTCAGCGCGCTCGGCCATGCCGTGCGCTTCCGCGATTTCTGGTTCCTGTTCGGCACCTTCTTCATCTGCGGCTTCACCACCAACGGCCTCGTCGGCACGCATCTGATCTCGTTCTGCGGCGACGAGGGCATCCCCGAGGTGGGTGCCGCGAGCCTGCTGGCGCTGATGGGCGTCTTCGACCTCGTCGGCACCACCGCCTCGGGCTGGCTCACCGACCGCTACGATCCGCGCAAGCTGCTGTTCATGTACTACGGGCTGCGCGGGCTCTCGCTGGTGGTCCTCCCCTACACCGACTTCTCGCTCGGGAGCCTCTCGGTCTTCGCGGTGTTCTATGGCCTCGACTGGATCGCCACCGTGCCGCCGACGCTGCGCCTCACCAACGAGGCCTTCGGCGACCGCGACGCGCCTGTCGATCTTCGGCTGGATCGCCGCCGGCCATCAGCTCGGCGCCGCCAGCGCCGCCTTCTTCGCCGGCTATATGCGGACGGTGCAGGGCAACTACATCGACGCCTTCATCATCGCGGGATCGACCGGCGTGGTGGCGGCGATCCTGGCGCTGATGATCCGCGGCGCCAAAGGACGGACGCCGGTGCCCGCGGTGGCCTGAACAGACCAAAGCGCGTTCCGTTCAATCTGAACGGAACGCGCTCCAGGTTTTTCTTTTCGCGTCGCGAACCCGGATCTCCGCCGGCGGGAACCGCGCCGGCGCTGCCCTCAGTGCTCGATGTCGGACCAGATCCGGCGCTTGGCGCCGTAGAGGACGCCGGTCATCACCAGCAGGAACAGCATCGACCTTGGCGCCGGTGCGCTTGCGCTCCTCCATGTTGGGCTCGGCCGCCCAGGCGAGGAAAGTCACGACGTCCTGCGCCTCCTGGTCGAGCGTCGCCTTGGTGCCGTCGGCGTAGGTCACGCTGTCGTCGGTCAAGCGGCTGCGGCATCGCGATCTGATGGCCGGGGAAATACTCGTTGTAGTTCATGCCGTCGCCGCATCTTCAAGCCCGCCGGCGGCGTGCCGTAGCCGGTGAGGATGCCGTAGACGTAATCGGGGCCGCCCTCGCGCGCCTTGATGATGAGCGAGAGATCGGGCGGCAGCGCGCCGTTATGCGCCGCGCGCGCGCCTGCTCGTTGGGAAAAGGCGCGCACGAAATGATCGGACGGCCGCGCCGGGCGCTGGAACATGCTCGCCCTGGTCGTTGGGGCCGTCGGTCACCTGCTTCTGCGCCGCGATCGCCTTGATCTGGTCCTCGCTGTAGCCGAGCGCCGGTCAGGTCGCGGTAGGTCAGCAGGTTCAGCGAATGGCAGTTCGAGCAGACCTCGTTATAGACCTGGAAGCCGCGCTGCAGCGGCGGCGCGGTCGAAGGTGCCGAAGATGCCGTTGAAGGACCAGCCGATGCTGCGGCAGCGGCGGTTCGTCCTCCTCCTGCGGCGCAAGCCGCGGCACGGCCGAGCGCGAGCACGGCCGCAGTCAGCCGCGAGTGGCGAGGAGCTTGCGCATCACGGCTTCTCCATCGCGCCGGAGGCGTCGCGGCGAGCTGCCTGCCGCCTTTAGTCACCGCGGCGCTGATGCTGGCGCGGCAGCGGCAGCGGCCGCTCGAACTTGCCGATGCAGCGGCAGCAGGATCGAGGAAGTGGAGGAAATAATAGAGCGTCGCGATGCGGCCGATGACGATGTAGCAGCCCTTCGGGCCGATGCGCGCCGACATAGCCGAGCACGACGCACGTCGATCACCAGCAGCCAGAAGACCCATTTGTAGATCGGGCGGAAGCGCGCGCTGCGCACCGGCGAGGTGTCGAGCCAGGGCAGCGACGAACAGCAGCCAGATCGAGCCGAACATGGCAGAGCACGCCGGCGAGCTTCGCCGGGATGAAGAGGATGTCCGGCACCGAGCGCAGGATCGCGTAGAACGGCAGGAAGTACCATTCCGGCACGATCTCGGGCGGCGTCTGCAGCGGATTGGCGCGGGATGTAGTTCTGCCGGATCGCCGAGCGCGTTCGGCATGATAGAACACGAAGAGCGGCGAAGATGATCAGGAACACGCCCAGGCCGAACATGTCCTTGATCGTGTAGTAGGGATGGAAGGGGATGCTGTCCTGCGGCCCCTTGCGGTCGATGCCCGAGCGGATTGTTCGAGCCGTGCTGGTGCAGCGCCATCAGATGCAGCCCGACCACGCCGACGATCACGAAGGGCAGCAGGTAGTGCAGCGAGAAGAAGCGGTTCAGGGTCGGATTGCCGACCGCGAAGCCGCCCCAGAGCCAGGTGACGATGTCGTTGCCGACGCAGCGGGATCGCCGAGAACAGATTGGTGATGACGGTGGCGCCCCAGAAGCTCATCTGCCCCCAGGGCAGCACGTAGCCCATGAACGCCGTCGCCATCATCAGCAGCAGGATGACGACGCCCAGCATCCACAGCAGCTCGCGCGGCTCCTTGTAGGAGCCGTAATAGAGGCCGCGGAAGATGTGGATGTAGGTGACGATGAAGAAGAACGACGCGCCGTTCATGTGGATGTAGCGCATCAGCCAGCCGTAATTCACGTCGCGCATGATGCGCTCGACGGAATCGAAGGCGTAGTCGACGTGCGGCGTGTACTGCATCGCGAGGAAGATGCCGGTGACGATCATGATCACCAGCATGATCCCGGCGAGCGAGCCGAAGTTCCACCAATAGCTCAGGTTCTTCGGCGTCGGATACTCGTGGAGCTCGTGCTCGCATGAAGGTGAAGATCGGCAGACGGTGGTCGATCCACCGCACGAGCTTGTTCTGCGATGCGGAGGCGGCCATGGCCGCGACGTCTCCTAGATCTGCTCGATCGGAGTTCGAAGTCGAAGGTCGAGTCCGGCGGGTTCTCGCCGATGCGGATCGACGGTGTCGCTGACGAAGTGGTAGGGCGGCACCGGCAGGTTGTAGGGCGCCGGCACGCCGGTGAAGACGCGGCCCGAGAGATCGTAGCGCGAGCCGTGGCACGGGCAGAAATAGCCGCCCTGCCAGGTCGGGCCGAGGCTGCCGCCGGGCTGCGGCACGAATTCCGGAATGCAGCCGAGATGGGTGCAGATGCCGACCAGCACCAGGAGCTCCGGCTTCACCGAGCGGTGCCAGTTCTTGGCGTAAGGCGGCTGCTGCAGCGCCGTCGGAATTCGGGATCGCGCAGCTGAGCCGTATCCTCGGCGGTCTGCAGCGTCTTGAGCTCGTCGGGGGTGCGGTTGACGATGAAGATCGGCCGGCTGCGCCACAGCACGACGATCTGCTGGCCGGGCTGGAGGCTGCGAGATGTCGATATCGACCGGGCGCGCCCGCGGCCAGCGTGTCCCGCGCCGGGTTCATGCTGTTGATCAGCGGCCAGGCCGCGCACGCCGCGCCGACCCCGGCCATCGCCGTCGCCGCGATGGCCAGGAAGTCGCGCCGCGTGGTGCCGCCCTCATGCGCGCCATGGCGCGCCCATCGGCCTGGCTTGCGCGGTTTCCGCCATGAATCACCCCTCGCTTGAACGCCCGACTGCCACAGTCCGGCCGAGGAATTGTGGCCGCAAGCTAATACGCCGAACCGGCCCGTCTATGCGACATCCTGCCGCAGAACGGTCCGCTCAACCCCGATCGCGGCGCGCGGGCGCCGGTATAGTCGAACGGGCGCAGGCTTGCAAAGGCGGAAACATCGCATTCCGCGACAAAGCTCCGGGAGGAAGTCGCGCCGATGCGCCTCGCCCTCTACGAGCCCGATATCCCGCAGAACGCCGGCGCGCTCCTGCGCCTCGCCGCCTGTCTGGGCGTCGGCCGTCGACATCATCGAGCCCTGCGGCTTCCTGCTCGACGACCGGCGGTTGAAGCGCGCCGGCATGGATTACCTCGACCAGGCGCTGGATCTCCGCGCCACGGCTCCTGGGAGGCCTTTCTCGACGCGCGCAAGCGCGGGCCGGCTCGTCCTGCTGACGACCAGGGGCACGCGTGCCCTATCATCGCTTCGCCTTCGCGCCGGACGATACGCTGCTCCTGGGGCGCGAATCGGCGGGCGTGCCGGAGACGGTGCACGCCGCCGCCGATGCGCGGCTGCTGATCCCGCATGCGCCCGGGCCTGCGCTCGCTCAACGTCGCGCTCGCCGCGGCCATGGTGCTGGGCGAGGCGCTGCGCCAGACCGACCTGCTGCCGGGCGAGACTGCTCATGACCGCAGATGACGCGCAGGCGGCGAGAGCGCAAGGCCCGCACCGCCGCCTGGTTCGAGACGCTGCGCGACCGCATCTGCGCCGCGCTCGAGGCGATCGAGGACGAGTATCGGCGGCCCGGCCCGAGGAGGGCGCGCCGGCGCGCTTCGAGCGCAAGCCCTGGCAGCGCGAGGGCGGCGGCGGCGGCACCATGGCGATCATGCAAGGGCCGCGTCTTCGAGAAGGCCGGCGTCAACGTCTCGACCGTCTGGGGCGAGTTCGCGCCGGATTTCCGCGGCCAGATCCCCGGCGCCGACGAGGATCCGCGCTTCTGGGCGAGCGGCATCTCGCTGGTCGCCCATCCGCGCTCGCCGCTGGTGCCGGCGGTGCACATGAACACGCGGCACATCCGCACCACCAAGACCTGGTTCGGCGGCGGCGCCGACCTGACGCCGATCTATCCCGATCGAGGCCGACACGCGCGACTTCCACGCGCGCGCTCGAAGCCGGCCTGCGACCGCGCACGACCCCGCCTACTACCCGCGCTTCAAGGAGTGGTGCGACGAGTATTTCTTCCTGAAGCACCGCAACGAGCCGCGCGGCGTCGGCGGCATCTTCTACGACTATCTCGACAGCGGCGACTTGGAGGCGCGACTTCGCCTTCACCCGCGCGGTCGGCGAGGCGTTTCTCGCGATCTATCCGCGCGCTCGTGCGCCGCCATCATGCTGCGAGACCTGGACCGACGAGCAGCGCCAGGCGCAGCTCGTCCGGCGCGGCCGCTACGTCGAGTTCAACCTGCTCTACGACCGCGGCACGCTCTTCGGCCTCAAGACCGGCGGCAATGTCGAGGCGATCCTGATGTCGCTGCCGCCGGAGGTGAGCTGGCCCTAGACATTTGCGATAGCAAATGTCGAAGCCGCGCCAGCGGTGCCCTTGCACCGCGAGAGCGGCCGGGTTGCCACGCTCGCGTCTCGGAACCTACTTCAACTCTTCGATCGAATTGATGATCTTGGTAGCGAGGCCGTACTCGATCGCCTCGGACGCCGACATCCAGTAGTTCCGCTCGGTATCCTTGCGGACCCGCTCGATCGGCTGCCCGGTCTCGGCGGCGATGATCTGGCTCAAGCGCTCGCGCATCTTGATGATCTCGCGCGCCTCGATGGCGATGTCGGAGGCCGGTCCCTGCACGCCGCCCATCGGCTGATGCAGCAGGAAGCGCGTGTTCGGCAGGCAGAAGCGGTGCTTCCTCTCGCCGGCCGTATAGATGAGCGCGCCGGCGGAGGCGACCCAGCCGGTGCCGATCATGTAGATCGGCACGCTCGAGCGCACGAACTTGATGATGTCGTGGATGGAGTCGCCGGATTCCACGTGGCCGCCGGGAGAATTGACGTAGATCTGGATCGGCTGGGAGGATTCGTCGACCAGCGACAGGATCCGCGCCACCACGTCGCGCGCCAGCTTGTCGTCGATCTGGCCGAACACCATGACCTTGCGCCCTTTGAGCAGGCGCGATTCCAGCTCGTTGACGAAGCCGTCGGTGGGCTTCTTCTCCCCCTTCTCGGGCATCTCGGGCTCCTCTGACGGATCGTCGGGATCGCGGGACGAGTGCGGGCTATGGTGCAATGTCGCATCCTTTCGGAAGTCGATCGGCGCAGGGATGAGCAGGAAGCGCGACGCCTGTCGGCATCACCTGCAGCGACCGCCGCGCCGGAGAGTGGCGCCTCCTATGTATGTCGCCGCCGGCCACCGGCACAAGCGTTAAATTCGACGCGGTCGCGACGCATCTTTCTCGCCCATGCGGCGGTATTGCCGCGCATCCTAAAAATTTCATCGCGATCTCCCGAGTTCGCCTCATAAAGGCTACGCGACCTCTCCGGAATCACCATGGTAGTGCCGTCCCTTGCGCCACGTCGTGGCGGCGAAGCGAGCGGGCGGCTGTTGGCAATGAGCACGGGCCGGATGCAGGGGGCGATCTTCACCGTGATGACGGTGCGGGTGACCGACCCCTACGATCCCGCGCTTGATGCGGAAATCGCCCAGCAGGTGAAATTGAGTCCGCGCTTTTTCGCCGATGCGCCTGTCGTGATCGATCTCAAGGACTGTCTCGGCTGCACCGCGGCGGCGGATTTCGAGGCGCTGAAAGCCCAGCTGCGCCGGCATCAGCTGGTGGCGGTCGGCGTGCAGGGAGCGAGCCCGGTGCAGCAGTGCCTGGCGCTGGCGGCGGGCCTCGCGCCTTTCGGTCCGGCCGGCGTGCGGCGGGTCCCGGCGCCGACGACGAGCGAAGGCGCCAAAGCCGCGCCCACCAAAAGCCGGCTGGTGACGCAGCCCGTGCGCTCGGGGACCCAGATCTATGCCCGCGACAGCGATCTCATCGTGCTGGCGCCGGTGAGCGCCGGCGCCGAGGTGATCGCCGACGGCCACATCCACATCTACGGTCCGCTGCGCGGCCGCGCCATCGCCGGCGCCACCGGAGATACCAGCGCGCGGATCTTTGTCCATCGCCTGGAGGCCGAGCTGGTCTGCGTCGCCGGCCGGTATTTCGTCAGCGAGGCGATCGCGCCGGAGCATCTGAAGCAGGCGGCGCAGGTGGCGCTGATCGACGACCACCTGCGTATCCTGCCGGGCTGGAACTGAGGAGCGCCGGCGCCGGGTTTAGCGAGCAGGAGGATGAATTGGGAAAAGCAGCAGAGAAGGCCAAGCAACCCGGGCAGGTCATCGTGGTGACGTCGGGCAAGGGCGGCGTCGGCAAGACCACGACCTCGGCCGCGATCGCCGCGGGCCTCGCCCAGCGCGGCCACAAGACCGTGGTCATCGACTTCGACGTCGGCCTGCGCAACCTCGATCTGGTGATGGGCTGCGAGCGCCGGGTGGTCTTCGACTTCATCAACGTCATCAACGGCGACGCCAAGCTCAACCAGGCGCTGATCCGCGACAAGCGGATCGACACGCTCTACGTCTTCCCGACCTCGCAGACGCGCGACAAGGAGGCGCTGAAGCCCGAGGGCGTGGAGAAAGTGATGACGGATCTCCGGCGCGACTTCGAGTACATCGTCTGTGACAGCCCCGCCGGCATCGAGCACGGCGCGCTGACCGCGCTCTATCACGCCGACAGCGCCATCATCGTCACCAACCCCGAGGTCTCCTCGGTCCGGGACAGCGACCGCATCCTCGGCATCCTCGCGGCGAAGTCGCGCCGGGCCGAGCACAATCAGGAGCCGGTCAAGGAGCATCTGCTGCTGACCCGCTATTCCCCCGAGCGCGTCGCCAACGGCGAGATGCTGTCGATCGACGACGTGAAGGAGATCCTCTCGGTGCCGGTGCTGGGCGTCATCCCGGAGTTGGAGAGCGTGCTCAAGGCCTCCAATACGGGAACGCCGGTCATCCTCGACGAGGACAGCCCCGCCGGCCGCGCCTACGACGACGCGGTCGCCCGCTTCCTCGGCGAGCAGCGCGAGCTCCGTTTCGTCGCCCGCCCCCGCAGGAGCCTGTTCCGCGCGCTCCTGGGCAGGGCTTAGATGAATATCCTCGACTTCTTCTTCCGCAAGCCGCCGGCGACCGCCTCGATCGCCAAGCAGCGTCTGCAGACCGTCCTGGCCCAGGAGCGCGCGAGCCGGGACAGCGCCGAGTTCCTGCCGCTGCTCCGGCGCGAGCTGGTGGCCGTGGTGGCGAAATACGTCGCCATCAAGGAGGACATGATCCGGGTGACGCTCGCCAAGACCGGCAGCACCTCGGTGCTTCGCATCAACGTGCAGTTCGACGGCCGCAGCGGGAGAGCGCGGGCAATCAGCGCCTGAGCATCAGTCCGCCCGCTCCTCCGGCGGCCGCACGTGGCGGAACATGGCCAGCAGCAGCAGGTCGTAGACGCCCTTGAGCGCGCCGCCGATCACCAACGGCCAGCCGAAGCCGGAGAGCGTCAGCAGATAGCCCGCGATCGAGGGGCTGATGGCGGAGGCGAGGCTGCGCGGCACCGAAGTGACGCTCGCCGCCGCCGCGCGCTCGCCCGGCGTCACCACCGCCATGACATAGGAGGTGCGGGTCGGCACGTCCATCTGCGAGAGCGCGCTCCGCACCAGGAGCAGCGCCACCACCATCCATAGGCTGGGCGCGAAGGGCATCAGGATCAGGCACAGGTTCGACGGCAGATGCGTGAACACCATGGTGTTGACGAGGCCGATCCGCTTGGAGAGCCACGCCGCCGCGGGATAGGAGAACGCCGCCAGCAGTCCGGTTCCGAAGAAGAGCGCGCCCACCGCCGCGGTCGAGAGGCCGTAGCGGTCGAAGAGCCAGAGCGCCAGCAGCGACTGCACGAAGAAGCCGCCGCCGAAGGCGTCGATGCTGAAGAGACCCGCGAGCGTCAGCACGATGCCCTTGGAGGGCCCGAGCCGCTGATGATGCTGCTGCGCTTCCGGAGGCGGCGACGGCAGGCGGCGGTAGAGCAGGAATGTCGCGAGGCCCAGCACCGTATAGACCGCAAACATGCCCTGCAGCGCCGTGGTCGGACTCACCGGCGTCAGATCTCGCAGCAGGTCGGGGAATCCCGCGGCCAAAGAGCCCAGCGCCGCCACCAGGGAGCCCACCAGGCTGTATGTCGCGAAGACGCTGGTGCGATGCCGGTCCGCGACGCTGTCGGCCATCAGCGCCTGCTCCAGGGGCAGGAACACGCTGACGTCGCCCGAGGAGGGATTGAGCGTGCCGAGGAAGGCGATCGCCAGCAGCGGCCAGTAGTCGGTCTCCAGCAGGAAGCCGAGACCGGTCGCGATCATCAGCAGCGAAGCCGCCACCAGCAGCTCGTGCCGGCCGAAGCGATGCGCCGCCATGCCGACCCAGAGCGTGAGCGTCGCCGAGCCCAAGCAGCGTCGCGGTGACGAGGACGCCGATCTCGATCGCGCTGAAGCCGAGGGTGCTGAGATAGGCCGGCAGCAGCGGACTCACCAGCCCGTCGGCGAAGGCGCGCAACCCCCGGCTCCAGAGCAGCGTGCGCGCCGGCGGCGTGATCCCGTCCGGCAGCAGCCGCAGGCTCATGCGGCGCGAGCGCGTCTCGGCCCGGCACCACGCGTAGAGCGCATCGTAGACCACCATGCCGTGGCGCAGCATCTCGTGGTCGTCGGCGAACACGGCCGAGAGTCCGTGCGAGATCGCGAGAAGCCCCGGCGACTGCGCCGTGAGCTCCGGACGCCCGGTGTCGGCGCCGCGCACGATCTCCGCCAGGCGGGCGAGCGCGGGATCGCCGGGCTTATAGCGGGCAACGAAAGCATCGAAGCTGCAGCGCTCGCCGTGATGGCCGAATTCCACCCCCGGCACGTCGAAGGGAGTGGCGTCCATCTCCTCCGCGACGCGCATGACATCGGCCGCCGGCACGTAAAGAAACTCCGCCGCGGGATCGATGAAGCGCCGGATCAGCCACGGACAGGCGATGCGGTCGATCTTCGGACGCGCGCGGGTCACCCATTTCATGTCGGCCTCCCTGGACAGAGCCTAAGACTAACGCTTCCCGGTACATGATACAATCGTTGCATATCCAATTTTTCAGATGATATGGTCATATCATGAGTTCTGAGCCCGCTTTTGCCAACGTTCTGCCGCGCACCTGGCTGATGCTGGTGCACCAGCTGCCGGCGGAGCCGGCCTATTTCCGGGTCAAGATCTGGCGCCAGATCCAGGCCCTGGGCGCGGTGGCCTTGAAGAACTCGGTCTATGTGCTGCCGGCTCGGGAGGAGACGCGGGAGGATTTCCAGTGGCTGATCCGCGCCATCGCCGCCGGTGGCGGCGAGGCGACGCTGGCGGAGGCGCGGCTGATCGACGGCTTCACCGACGTGGAGCTTGAGGCGCTGTTCCAGGCAGCGCGGACCGCTGATTACGAGGCGATCGCCGACGAGGCCCGCCTCGCCGCCAAGCTGCACCGGCGCAAGAGCGCAGACCGAACGGCAAAGCGCCGCGCGGCGCCTGCGCCGCCGCCTCGCCGAGGTCGCTGCGCTGGACTTCTTCGGCGCCCAGGGCCGCGAATCCGCCGAGGGGCTGGTGGCCGGCCTGGAGGCGCGGCTTGCGGCGCCCTCACCCGAACTCGCCACTGCGCCGACCCCCGACGCCTTCAAGAACCGCGTCTGGGTCACGCGTCAGGGCGTCCACGTCGACCGCATCGCCTGCGCCTGGCTGATCCGGCGATTCGTCGATCCCCAGGCGCGGTTCAAGTTCGTGCCCGGCAAGGACTACAAGCCCGCCCCCGGTGAGCTGCGCTTCGACATGTTCGAGGCGGAATTCACCCACGAGGGCGAGCGCTGCAGCTTCGAGGTGATGCTGGCGCGCTTTGCCCTCGACGACCCCGCGCTGACCGGCATCGCCGAGATCGTGCACGACATCGACCTCAAGGACGGCAAATTCGCCCGCGAGGAGACCGCCGGCCTCGCGCATCTGATCCAGGGCCTTTGCCTCGGCGAGCGCGACGACGCCCAGCGCATCGCCCGCGGCGGCCAGCTCCTCGACGACCTCTACCAGTATTTCCGCCGCAAGCGCGGCTGAGGCACGCCGCCACGATCAAACCCGCGCCGCTGCACCGCGCGTCGCACAATGCCATCGCGTCCCGTCCTCGACCGACGCCTCACCCCGCGACGAGGCGCTTCTCTCGCGCCCAATCCAATGTGTCGTCCAGGGCGCGCTTGACCCGCGTCAGGAGATCGTCGATCTGGTCGTGATCGATGATGAGCGGCGGGCACAGGTTCACCACGTCGCCGAGGCCGCGCGTGATCACGCCATGGGCTTGCGCCCGCCGCGCGGCATAGGCGGCGACCGCGTCCGTCGGCGCGAAGTTCTCCCGCGTCTCCTTGTCCTTGACGAGCTCGAGCCCGGCGACGAGTCCGACCCCGCGCGCCTCACCCACCAGGGGATGCCTACCGAGCTGCCGAACGCCCTCCTGGAAGCCGGGGCTGATGCTGCGCACGTGATCGACGATGTTGCGCTCCTCGTAGATCTTGAGCGTCTCCAGCGCCACCGCGGCGGCGACGGGGTGACCGCCATAGGTGAAGCCGTGGCCGAAGGTCCCGATCTTCTCGCTCTCCTGCACGGCGGCGCGGTAGATCTTGTCGTTGATCATGATCGCCGAGATCGGCTGATAGGCGGCGGAGAGCTGCTTTGCCATCGTGATCATGTCCGGCTGGAGCCCATAGGTCTCGGTGCCGAACATGTTGCCGGTGCGACCGAAGCCGCAGATCACCTCGTCGGCGATCAGCAAGATGTCGTATTTCCGCAGCACCCTCTGGACCCTCTCGAAATAGCCGCGCGGCGGGAGGATGCAGCCGCCCGACACCATGACCGGCTCGGCGATGAAGGCGCCGACGGTCTCGGGGCCCTCGCGCAGGATCATCGCCTCCAGGGACGTGGCGCAGCGGGTCGCGAACTCCTCCTCGCTCTCGCCGGCCGCGCCATAGCGGTAATAGCCCGGGCACTCCGTGTGCAGGATGCCGGCGATCGGGAGATCGAAGTCGCGGTGATTATTGGGGAGGCCGGTCAGGCTCGCCGCGGCGACGGTCACGCCGTGATAGCCCCGGAGGCGCGAGATGATCTTCTTCTTCTGCGGCTTGCCGATCGCGTTGTGATAATACCAGACGAGCTTGACCGCGGTGTCGTTCGCCTCCGAGCCGGAATTGGCGAAGAACACCTTGGACATCGGCACCGGCGCCAGCTCGATCAGGCGCTCGGCGAGCTCGATCCCGGGCTGGTTCGCCTTGCCGCCGAACACGTGATAGAAGGGCAGCGTGCGCAGCTGACGCAGCGCGGCCTCGACCAGCCGCTCCTCGCTGAACCCCAGCGAGGCACAGAACAGCCCGCCGAGCCCCTCGATATAGCGGTTGCCCGCATCGTCGAAGACGTAGATGCCCTCGCCGCGCGCGATGACGAGCGGACCTTCCTTCTCGTGTGCGCTGAGGTTGGTGTAGGGATGCAGGTAGTAGGCGATGTCCCGTGCCTGCGCGGAATTCGATCGAGTGCTCATGGGCTGCCTCTGGGGTAAAGGGTGAGCCGAAAGCCTGCCTTCCGGCCTGCGGCAGGCGCGTTCGGGCGATGCATTTGGAATACCGATTGGTATACCACCAGCCTGCCCCGCGTCAACGAAACGCCCGGTTGCGTCGCTACAGGATCTTGGAAAGAAAGGTCTGCGTCCGCCGGTGCGTCGGGATTGCGGAAGAATTGCTCGGGCGGCGCCCTCCTCGATGATCCGGCCGTCGTCCATCATGACGACGCGGTCGGCGACCTCGCGCGCGAAGCCCATCTCGTGGGTGACCGACGACCATGGTCATGCCCTCGCGCGCGAGCTCGCGCATGACCTCCAGCACCTCGCCGATCATCTCGGGATCGAGCGCGCTGGTCGGCTCGTCGAACAGCATCAGGCGCGGCCGCATGGCGAGCGCGCGGGCGATCGCCACGCGCTGCTGCTGGCCGCCGGAGAGCTGCGCCGGATAGGAGTTCGCCTTGTCGGCGAGGCCGACGCGCGCGAGGAGCGCGCGGCCCGGTCGGCGATCGCCTCTGCCTTGGGCGACGCCGCGCACATGGATCGGCGCCTCGATGATGTTGCCGAGCGCGGTCATGTGCGGGAACAGGTTGAAGCGCTGGAACACCATGCCGATCTCGCGGCGCTGGCGCGCGATGTTGCGCTCGCCGATCCTCGACCAGCCGGCCGTTGACCTCGCGATAGCCGATCAGGTGGCCGTTCACGAGGATCGCGGCCCTGTCTGGATCTTCTCCAGGTGGTTGAGGCAGCGCACGAAGGTGGTCTTGCCGGAGCCCGAAGGGCCGATGATGACGACGACCTCGCCGCGCCGCACGGTCAGCGACACGCCCTTGAGGACCTGCAGATCGGCCGAACCGATTTCTGGACGTCGATCGCCCGCACGACCTCGTCGTGCGCATGCTGCCGGCACGCCGCCGATCGGAGCCAGAATGTGCGGCGTCCGGCCAGTCGTGCGCCTCTTCCGCGCGGCTCTGGTCGAGGACGGAGCCGAAGAAGCGCTCGCCGAAAGCCGGGACCTGCCGCGGTCGGCCGCGTCGGCTCGCGCGAAGCGCCGCTCGATCCGGCTCTGCACGAAGCCCCAGAGCGTCGTCAGCGTCAGGTAATAGAGCGCGACGACGGAATAGAGCTCGAACACGCGGAAAGTCGCCGAAGTCAGCGTCTCGGTGGTGAGCAGCAGCTCCGGCACGCCGATCACGCTGACCAGCGTCGTGTTCTTGAGCATGGCGTTGAATTCGTTGCCGAGCGGCGGAATGATGAAGCGCGCCGCCTGCGGCAGGACGATCCGCCGCATCAGGAGGGCATAGGTCATGCCCACCGACTTCGCCGCCTCGGTCTGCCCGGGATCGACCGACGAGATGCCGGCGCGGATGATCTCGGCCATATAGGCGGCCTCGTTCAGGCTGAGCGCCACGATCGCCGGCCTGGACGTTCGCCCGGGATGATCAGAGAAGCCGAGGGAGATGTCCTCGAAACGGACGATGCCAGCCGGCGGCGAGACCGGTATAGATGAACACGATCTGCACCAGGAGCGGCGTGCCCCGCATGATCCAGATATAGCGCGCGGATCAGCAGCTGAAGCGACGCGAGGCGGGACATCCGGCCGAGCGCCGCGAAAAGCCCGAACGACCGTGCCGAGCGTCTGCGCGATGACGCTGAGCACGAGTGTCAGCATCAAGCCGTTGAGATAGGCAGCACTGGGCTCGCAGCAGGTAATGCCAGAAGAAGGGCCAATCGAAGCTCATCCGCCCTTCCTCACTTGATGCATGTCTCCCTCGATCTGCCACTTCTTGAGGATCGCCAGCAGCGTACCGTCCTGCTTCATGGCGTCGACCGCCTTTTGCACGGCATCGGTCATTCCGTCGTCGCCCTTGCGCAGGCCGATCGCGGTGAGGATCTGATGGAACGGCGGGCCGGCGACCTCGAAGGTCTTCGGCGACTTGCCCATGTAGAAGGCCCCCGTCTCCAGCGTCGTGCCGTAGACGTCCGCCTGCCCGATCTGAAGCGCCTGCAGCGCATCCGTATCCTTCGGATAGACTACAACATCCGCCGGCTTCTTGCCGGCGGCCTGGAACTTCTTGTTCTGCTCCTCGATCAGTTCCTGGATCGTGGTGCCGTTCTCGACCGCCACCTTCAGCCCCGCGAGATCGTCGAGCGAATGAACCTTTTTGGGGTTTCCCGCGCGCGCCAGAAGGGCCTCGCTGGAGTTCATGTAATCGACCAGATCGATCGCCTGCCGGCGCTCGGGCTTGTCGAAAAGCTGGGAGATGACAGCGTCGCATTGCTGCGCCAGCAATGCGGGAACGAGGCCCTTGAAGGGGATATTCTTCCACTCCACCTTGACGCCGAAGCGCTTGGCGATCTCGTTGCCGATATCGATATCCGACCCGATCGGCTTGGTGTTCTCGTCGAGATATTCGAGCGGCGGGCCCGTCATGTCGGAGCAGTAGACGATCGTGCCGGCATCGGCGATGCGCTTCGGCGCCAGCGCGGTCGCCGCCGAGGCCGGCGCCGCGAATGCCGCTCCCGAGGCTAGGAGGACGGCAAGCGACAACCCAAGCTTCGCAAGCGCCCTAGGGTGAGCGTCTCGTCCTATTTGGTCCTTTTGCATGGTTCCTCTCCCTGTGTTGCGCGGTTATTACCCAAAGCGAATCTTCCCGGGAGCGCTTCACGTGCCGCCCCGCGATTTTCGCCGCGCGCTTTTCATCCCGGGCGGTAACGGCATCGACCAGCTCGCGATGCTCTTCGCGCGTGAGCTGCCATTTGTCGAACCAGAGCACATCGATCCAGGTCAGCAGACGCAGCCGATCGTAGATCTGCAGCAGGGTCTCGCAGATGAAACTGTTGCCGCTCTCGCGCGCGATCACCTCGTGGATGCGAAGCCCGAGTTGGACCTCCTGGCGAAGCTCCTCGGTGCTCGGCTTGCGTTTGCGCTCGTAGACCGCAAGCTGCCGCATGATGTTCTTGAGCTCGCGGATCCCCGCCTCGCTGATTTGCCGGGCGGCCGCCCGCGACGCATGCACTTCCAGGAGCTCGCGGAACTCGTAAAGCGCGTCGACGATCTCCGGGTCGAATTCGAGTGCGTAATACCCCAGTCCCGGCCGGTTGACGGCGAGCCCGTCGCGCTCCAACCGTCCCAGCGCCTCGCGGAGCGGCGTACGGCTGACCTGGATGCGGCGGGCCAGCTCGCGCTCACCCAGGCGCTCCCCCGGCCGCACCTGCCCGGAGAGGATCATCGCCCGAAGGGAGTTGTAGGCAACCTCGCTTAGCGCTTTGTCGGCTTGGGGGGTCGCGGGAGTTGAATTCGGCATACCGTCTGGTATGCCACCCACTGGATCGAGTCAAGCTGCGACCCCATTGCGGGGCCGGCCCATCAGGCCATGGCTACGTGTCGACGAGATCGCGCCTCAGACTTTCGGCTTTGCTTGGCAAGCAATTAGCGCTGGCGACGGCGCCACAATCCGGCGGAGGTCGTTCGCCCGCCTACCTCACCCGCTTCTTGAGCTCGGCGAGACAGGCCCTGCGGGTGGCTCGGAAGTCGCCGGCTTCCCACCACGCCTCGACTTCCGCCAGAAGCTCGCCGACGCGCGGACCCGGCTTGACGCCGAGCGCCGTGGCATCGCGGCCCTTGAGCGGAAATTCCGGCAGCTTGCTCTTGCCGGCGGCGGCGAGCAGCTTCTGCACGCGCTTGCGCGCGGCGGGGCCCGCCTCCGCCGCCTTCAGCAGCAGCAGATCCGCATAGCGCTCGGGCCCAAGATGATGGATCGCCCGCCGCTGCACCGGGGCATCACCCTCGAGGTCGACCGGCCAGGACGGCGCCGCCAGGATCACCAGCCGGTCGCGGTCCTGGTTGGAGAGCCGAAGCCGCTCGGCGATCGCTCGCGCGCCGTCGCCATCGACCTCGACGAGCGCCGCCAGACGGCGCAGCGCGTCGGGCTTCGGCTCGACGGCAATCACGGCCTCCAGGCGATCGGGCCGCGTCGCTTCCGGCAGCACAACCGGCAGCACCTCGTCCTCCGCCATCAGCACCAGCGTCGGCAGCGGATCCGGCGCCGCCAGCAGCTTCATGAGCTCGGCGGCGACGCGCTCGGCCGAGAGCGTCGGCAGCAGCGAGGCGAGCGCGCGGCAGGCGGCGCGCGCCGCCTCGTCGGCGGCACCGCGCTCGATCTGGGCGTGAAAGCGATAGAAGCGCAGGAGGCGCAGCACGTCCTCGCGGATGCGCGTCTCCGGGTCGCCGACGAAGCGCACCCGGCGCGCCTTCAGATCCTCGAGCCCGCCGACGTAGTCGTGGACGTTGCCGTCGGCGTCGAGAAAGAGCGCGTTCATGGTGAAGTCGCGCCGCTCGGCGTCCGCCTGCCAGTCGTCGGTGAAGGCGACGCGGGCGTGGCGGCCGAAGGTCTCGACGTCGCGGCGCAAGCGTGGTGATCTCGTAGTGCCGCGGCGGCACCACCGCCGTCACCGTGCCATGCTCGATGCCGGTCGGCACCGCCTTGATGCGCGCCTTCTTGAGGAGCGCCAGCACGTCTCCGGCGGCGACGGCGTCGCGAGATCGACATCGGCGACCGGACGGTCCAGCAGCGCGTCGCGCACCGCGCCGCCGACAAAGCGCGCCTCGGCACCCCCGGCCCCCAGCGCCTTCAGCACCGCGACGCGTCGGCGCCTCGGTCATCCACGGCTGCGGCGAGATGCGCGGAACGCTCGACGTCTTGCGATCGCTGGCGCGTGGCACGGAATCAGCGCTGCGGCTTCGGCGCCGGCTCGACGTGGCCCGGCACCAGCTTGCCGCCGACCACTTCGCGGCGGCACGTAGACGCCGTTGCTGCCGCCGAATCCGCGAGCGGAATCAGCAGCAGCACCACCGCCGGCAGCAATACTCCCGCCGGCACCAGCCAGACCCAGGGCACGTCGCGCAGCAGATCGCCCATGCCCGTCGCCGCAACGCGGCGCATGGCGAGCGCCCAGAGCAGGTAGAGCAGCGGTCGGCAGCATCAGCGGCAGGACGATGGTGAAGAGGGCGCGCATCATCGCCCTCCCAGCACCTCGGCGAGATTGACCAGCATGCCGGCGGTGGCGCCCCAGATGTAGCGGCCGGGATATGGCAGGACGTAGAAGCTGCGGATGCGGCCCTTGACCTCGCGGCTGTGCCGCTCGTGATTGCGGGGATCGAGGATGAAGGCGAGCGGCACCTCGAAGACCTCGGCGACCTCGTCCGGGTCGGGCCGCATCGGATAGGGCGCGCGCACCAGCCCCACGACCGGCGTGATCTCGTAGCCGGTGCCGGTGATGTAGGTGTCGAGCCGGCCGATCACATTGACGTGATCCGCCGGCAGCCCGACCTCCTCCTCGGTCTCGCGCAGCGCGGCATGGACGGGATCGCGGTCGCTCTCCTCGATGCGGCCGCCGGGAAAGGCCACCTGCCCCGCATGGGCGGTGAGATGCGGCGTGCGCTGGGTCAGCAGCACGGTGAGCTCGGCCTCGCGCTTCACCAGCGGCACCAGCACCGCGGCGAGGGTGAGCGGTGTCGGCGGCGCCTGGTTGCCGGGCATCAGCGAATGGTCGCCGCGCACCGCCGCCGGCAGCCAGCCGTCCTTGTCGGTCCCGAAGCCGCGGCGGCCGACATCGAGTCGGCGAAGCGCGCGCGCACGTCCTCCGCGGAAAGCGTGGTCAGGCGATCTCTCCCAGCGGGAAGAACCGTTGCTTGCTCCATACGCCGAACCGCGTCGCGCCGCCGACCCCTCCTCCCGCCCGAGGTCGACCAGTTGGTAGAATACCGGCCGGGCGAGCCTGGCCTCCAGCCCGTCACGCACCAGTATATAGGGCCGTGGGCCGGCGGCGCCGGCCGAATTGTGAATTATGGGTAAGGGGTGCTCGGCGTCGGCGGTCACAATTTCGTCGACATTGGTCCGGAAACTCAGCACCTGCTGCGGGCCGCTGCCTACCGCGGTGAGCTCGACCGCCATGAATGGCGCGTCCTCGACGGTGACTCGCGCGCGCTCGGCCGGCGTGACCATCCAGTAGGCACCGTCTGCCTCGCGCCGGAGCACGGAAGCAAAAAAGCCGCACCAGGCTCGCGCGTGTGATTGGAGACCCACGATAGAACCAGCTACCATCGGAGCCGATGCGGATGCCGATATCGCCCAGATCGCGGGGCGGCGGGCGGCCAGAGCGCTGGCCCGGGCGCGCTGCCTCGGCGGCCAGTCGCCGGAGTTCCTCGGCAAGCACCGTCTTGTCCGTCATCCCGCCGACCTATCTCTCAAGACATGCCCGCTCTTCTCACGCCTCTAGGTTTAAGGAGTCGATGCCGTGACCGCTCCCGAACCCCTCTCCGCCGCCACCAAGGACCTGGTCGATGAAGTCGAGGTGCTGGGTCAGCGCCTGCGGCTGGTGCGCGAGCGCATCGGCCGCGTTATTTTCGGCCAGCGCGAGGTGGTGGATCAAGCCCTGATCACCATCCTCGCCGGCGGCCATGCGCTGCTGATCGGCGTTCCCGGCCTCGCCAAGACCAAGCTGGTGGAGACGCTGGGCATCGTGCTGGGGATCGCGGACAAGCGCATCCAATGCACGCCCGACCTGATGCCGGCCGACATCCTCGGCGCCGAGGTGCTGGAGGAGAGCGACAGCGGGCGGCGCTCGTTCCGCTTCATCCCCGGACCGGTGTTCTGCCAGCTGCTGATGGCGGACGAGATCAACCGCGCGAGCCCGCGCACGCAATCGGCGCTGCTCCAGGCGATGCAGGAGGGCCGCGTCTCGGTCGCGGGCCAATACCACCCCCTGCCGCGGCCCTTCCATGTGCTGGCGACGCAGAACCCGCTGGAGCAGGAAGGAACCTATCCGCTGCCGGAAGCCCAGCTCGACCGCTTCCTGCTGCAGATCGACGTCGGCTATCCCGATCTCGAGGCCGAGCGGCAGATGCTGCTGGCGACCACCGGCCTCGCCGAGGAGCAGCCCAGCGAGGCGATGGGAACCACCGAGCTCCTGGCGGCGCAGCGCCTGGTGCGCCGCATTCCGGTCGGCGAGAGCGTGGTCGAGGCGATCCTCAAGCTGGTGCGCGCCGGCCGTCCCGAGAGCGGCGCACCCCCGGAGATGCAGCGCCACATCGCCTGGGGCCCGGGCCCGCGCGCGAGCCAGGCGCTGATGCTGGCGAGCCGCGCCCGCGCGCTTCTCGACGGCCGGCTTGAGCCCGTCGATCGACGACGTCATCGCGCTGGCGCCGCCGGTGCTGCGCCACCGCATGGCGCTGACCTTCGCCGCGCGCGCCGACGGCGTCAGCATCACCCAGGTGATCGATCGCCTGGTCGCGCCGCTGCGCTGATGCCGGAAGCGAGGTAGCCCCCGCAGCCCATGGCCGCGACCCCCGCGCCAGCGCACGCTCAAACACCATGCCGAGGAGCTGGCGGCACAACTGCCGCCGCTGCTGGTCGAGGCCGAGCGCGTCGCCGTCACGGTGTCGCAGGGCGTGCACGGCCGCCGACGGGTCGGCCAGGGCGAGACCTTCTGGCAGTTCCGGCAATACGAGCCCGGCGAGCCCGCCCAGCGCATCGACTGGCGCGAGAGCGCGCGCTCGGACCGGCTCTACGTCCGCGAGACCGAGTGGGAGGCCTCGGAGAGCGTCTGGATCTGGCGCGATACCTCGCCCTCGATGAGTTATGCCTCCGGCACCGCGATCCCCACCAAGCGGCGGCGCGCCGACCTGGTGGCGCTGGCGCTGGCGGTACTGCTGATCCGCGGCGGCGAGCGCGTGACATTGCTGGGCTCGGGGCTGACGCCCGCCGCCGGGAATGCCGCACTCAATCGCCTAGCGCTGCTGATCGACCGGCCCGGCGCGCCGGGCGCGAGCCTGCCCGCCTTCGAGCCGCTGCCGCGCTACGGGCAGCTGGTGATGATCGGCGACCTGCTCTCGCCGCTGCCGGAGATCGAAGCGCTGACCCGGCGCTTCGCCGCGCTTGGCGTGAAGGGTCACCTGCTGCAGGTGCTGGATCCCGTCGAGGAGACGCTGCCCTTCGCGGGCCGCGTGCGCTTCGAGGGGCTGGAGAACGAGGACGCGCTGCTGATGGCCCGCGTCGAGACCATCCGCGACCAATACGAGGAACGCCTCAAGCGGCACCGCGAGGGTCTCGCGACATTGACGCAGATGCTGGGCTGGAGCTTCGGCATGCACCGCACCGACCGTCCGGCGACCACCGCGCTGCTGACGCTCTATGGCGCGCTGGCGCGCCCGGCGGGGCCGTGACGCCATGCTGAGCCTGGGCAGCCTCGCATTCGCCGCGCCCTGGATCCTGCTGGGCTTCGCGGTGCTGCCGGTGCTGTGGTGGCTGCTCAGGGTGACGCCGCCGGCGCCGAAGCGCGTGGTGTTTCCGGCGCTCCGCCTGCTGCGCGATCTCGTGCCGCGGGAGGAGACGCCGGCGAAGACGCCGCTCTGGCTCATCCTGATGCGGATGGCGCTGGCGGCGCTGATCATCCTGGCGCTCGCCCATCCGCTCCTCAATCCCAACGCGCGCTTCGCTGGCAAGGGACCGCTGGTGATCGCGATGGATGACGGCTGGAGCGCGGCGCCGCGCTGGAGCGAGCGGCAGACGGCGCTCAATCAGCTGGTGTCGCAGGCCGAGCGCGAGGATCGCCGGGTGGTGCTGCTGGGCACCGCGCCGATGCCGGGCGAGGCGGCGGCGCCGCCGCTCTCGCTGCTGCGGCCCGAGGACGCCCGCGCCGCCATCGCCGAGATGGTGCCGCGGCCATGGCCCGTCGATCGCAAGGCGGCACTCGCCCGCCTCAACGGGCTGCCGCTCGACGGTGCCGCCGCGGTCTGGCTGAGCGACGGTCTCGAGGACGGCAGCGCCTACGACTTCGCCGACGGACTCGCCCGCTTCGACAGCCTGCAAGTGCTGATGGACGATCCGGCGACACTGCCGCACCTGTTGTCGCCCGGCGACAGGGACGCCAAGGATCTGACCGTCGTCGTGCATCGCGCCCAGGCGCCCACCGAGGCGCGCCTCACCGTGCGCGCGGTCGGCGACGACGGCCGCCTGCTCGCCCGCGAGGAAGTGCAGATGGCGGCCGATGAGGATACCGCGACGGTGGCGCTCAAGATGCCGGTGGAGCTGCGCAACCGCGCCACCAGCGTGGTGATCGAAGGCGAGGCCTCGGCCGCCAGCACGCTGCTGCTGGACGAGCGCTGGCGCCGCCGGCCGGTCGGCGTCGCGGCGCCACCACCCGGCGAAGCAGCGCAGCCGCTGCTGTCCGGCGCCTACTACCTGGAGCGCGCATTGCACTCCCTTCAGCGAGGTGCGGCGCGCGCCGGTGGCGCAGCTCCTGCAGCGCGAGATCGCCGTGCTGCTGCTGCCCGACTCCACCACTCTCGACGGCGGCGATCGCGCGGCGCTGGTGAAATGGATGGATGCGGGCGGGCTGGTGCTGCGCTTCGCCGGCCCCAACCTCGCGGAAAATCCCGACGACCTGCTGCCGGTGACGCTGCGGCGCGGCGGCCGCGTGCTGGGCGGCGCGCTCTCGTGGGAGAAGCCGGCGCATCTGGCACCCTTCGATGCCGAGAGCCCCTTCTCCGGCCTGCAGATCCCGGACGACGTCACGGTCAACCGCCAGGTGCTGGCGGAGCCCTCCCTCGATCTCTCCGGCAAGACCTGGGCGCGGCTCACCGACGGCACGCCGCTGGTCACCGCCGAGAAGCGCGGCAAGGGATGGCTGGTGCTGGTGCACACGACGGCCGATCCCGAGTGGTCGTCGCTGCCGATCTCCGGCCTCTTCGTCGACATGCTGCGGCGGATCGTGGGATTGAGCCAGGGCGTGGCGGCGGCCTCCGAAGGACCCTTGCCGCCGGTCGAGACCCTCGACGGCTTCGGACGTCTCGGCGGCGCGCCCGCGAGCGCGCAGCTGATCGCCGCCGGTGCCTTCGACAATGCACGGGCCAGTGCGCGCCATCCGCCCGGCTTCTACGGCACCACCGACGCGCGCCGCGCCCTCAATCTCGCCGGCGCGGTCGACAGCCTCGCGCCGCTGACCCGTCTCCCCAATGCGGCGGCGCTGCAGCCTTATGAGCGCGGCCGCGAGAAGGACTTCCGGCCATGGCTCCTGGGCGGCGCGCTCGGCCTCGCCCTCGTCGATCTCCTGGTCGCTTATGCGCTGCGCGGGCTCCTCGGCGGGGTTTGGCGGCGACGGCGCGTCGGCGGCAGCGCCGTCGGCGCGCTGATGGCGCTGGCGCTGCTCGGCGCTCCCGCGACGGCGCGCGCCGCCAGCGACGACGACTTCGCCATCCGCGCCACCAGCGAATTTCATCTCGCCTATATCAAGACCGGCGTGCCGGAGGTCGGACGACGAGGCGCGCGCCGGCCTCGCCGGCCTCGCCGACGTGCTGAACCGCCGCACCGCGGTGGAGAGCGCGCAGCCCATGGAAGTGGACGTCGAAAACGACGAGCTGGTGTTCTTCCCGCTGCTCTACTGGGTGGTGGTGGAGGGTCAGCAGCTGCCGTCCGCCAAGGCGATCGACAAGCTCAACCGCTATCTCGCCAGTGGCGGCACCATCCTGTTCGATACCCGCGACCAGGGGCAGCGCAATTCGGCCAGCGGCTACGAAACACAGCAACGCCTGCAGCATCTCGTCGCCGGCCTGCACGTGCCGCCGCTGGAGCCGCTGCCGCCCGATCACGTCCTCACCAAGGCGTTCTACCTGATGCAGGACTTCCCCGGCCGCTGGAGCGGCGGGCGGCTCTGGGTGGAGCCGGTGGAAGGCAAGGTCAATGACGGCGTCGCCTCGATCATCGTCGGCAGCAACGACTATATCGGCGCCTGGGCGGTGGACGCCGACGGCCGATCCTTGAACGCCGTGGTGCCCGGCGGCGAGCCGCAGCGCGAGCAGGCGTTCCGCTTCGGCGTCAACCTGGTGATGTACACGCTGACCGGCAACTACAAGACCGACCAGGTGCACGTGCCGGCGATCCTGGAGCGTCTGGGACAATGAGCTTCACCGGCTTCACCCTCGCGACCTCGCCGCTGCTGCCGTGGTGGGCGATCGCGGCGTTCGGCGGCGTGGCGCTGCTGGCGCTGGCGATCGGCGCCTGGCGGCGCGCCCGCGGCACGCTCTGGCGCCTGCTCGCGACCGCGGTGCTGCTGGTGATCCTCACCGATCCCTCCCTGGTCGAGGAGGACCGCAAGCCCGAGCGCGACGTCGCCGTGGTGGTGGTGGACGACAGCCCGAGCATGCGGATCAACAACCGGCGGCAGATGGCGGACCAGGCTGCCGAGCAGGTAACGGAGAAGCTGAAGGCGTTCCCCGATCTCGACCTGCGAGTTGTGCATGCGGGGGCGCCCGAGGCCGGCGCCGGCCTCGCTGATACCGGAACCCAGCTCTATACCGCGCTCCAGCACGCGCTCGCCGATGTGCCGAAGCAGCGTGTCGCCGGCGCCCTCATGATCACCGACGGCGAGGTGCATGACATGCCCGCGGTCGATCATCTCGATCTCGGCGCGCCGCTCCATGTCCTCGTCACCGGCAAGCCCGGCGAGGCGGATCGCCGGCTCCTGGTCAAGGCGGCGCCGAGCTTCGGCCTCGTCGGCAAGGAAGTGGCGGTGACGCTCCGGGTCGACGACCTGCCGGACAGCCTGACCCAGCCGCGCGGCGAGGCGCGGGTGACGCTGCGCAAGGACGGCGGCCAGCCGCGCATTCTCACGCTCCCGATCGGCCGCGACAACCAGGTGCAGATCCCGATCGACCACGGCGGGCCCAATGTCGTCGAGGTCGAGGTGGAGCGCGGGCCGCAGGAGCTCACCCTCGACAACAACCGCGCCGCCTTCGTGGTGAACGGCGTGCGCGACCGGCTCAAGGTGCTGCTGGTGAGCGGCGAGCCGCATCAGGGCGAGCGCACCTGGCGCAACATCCTGAAGTCGGATCCCTCCGTCGACCTCATCCATTTCACGATTTTGCGGCCGCCGGAGAAGCAGGACGGCACGCCGATCCGCGAGCTATCGCTGATTGCCTTCCCGATCCGCGAGCTCTTCGACGTCAAGCTCGACGAGTTCGACCTCATCATCTTCGACCGCTACCAGCGCCGCGGCGTGCTGCCGCAATCCTATCTGGAGAACATCGTGCGCTTCGTGCGCAAGGGCGGCGCGCTCCTCGATTCCGCCGGCCCGGGCTTCGGCACGCCCATGGGCCTCTACCGCACGCCGCTGGGCTCGATCCTGCCGGCGGAGCCCACCGGCCAGGTGTACGAGCAGGGCTTCAAGCCGAAAGTCACCGAGCAAGGCCTGCGCCATCCGGTGACGGCGGACCTGCCGGGCGGCACCGGCGCCGACGCCAAGGATCCGCGCTGGGGCCGCTGGTTCACGACCGTGGACACGACGACCAAGGAAGGGACGACGGTGCTGAGCGGCGCCAACGACCGGCCGCTGCTGGTGCTCGACCGCGTCGGCGACGGCCGGGTGGCGCAGCTGCTGTCGGACCAGATGTGGCTGTGGACGCGCGGCTACGAGGGCGGCGGACCGCAGGCGGAGCTGCTGCGCCGGGTGCTCTACTGGCTGATGAAGGAGCCGGACCTCGAGGAGAACGCGCTCACCGCCCGGGTCGACGGCAACCGCCTGCAGATCGCGCGCCAGTCGCTGGAGCCCGATGACCGCCCGGTGCATGTGACCGGCCCGGATGGGCAGATGAAGATCGTGCCGCTGACGCCGGAGAGCGGCGGCCGCAGCGCCACCACGCTGCCGATCGACGAGAGCGGCCTCTACCGCCTCACCGACGGCACCAATACCGCGCTCGCCGCTGCCGGCGCCCTCAATCCGATCGAGATGTCCGACGTGCGCGCCACCGACGAGAAGCTCGCTCCCGCCGTCAGCGCCACCGGCGGGGGATTGTTCTGGATCGGCTCCGGCACGCTGCCGGACATCCGCCGCGTCGGCCCCGACCGCGCCGCGGCGGGCCGCTCCTGGATGGGCTTCCGCGCCAACGGCGACTATGTCGTGACCGGCGTCCACGAGACGCCGCTGCTGCCGGGCCTGCTGGCCCTGCTGCTGGCGCTCGGCACCTTCATCCTGGCCTGGCGCCGCGAGGGGCGCTGATCCTTGATTTGTCGAGAATCCAGTCGCGGAACGCCTTGACCCGCGGCAGGCCGGCGTTGGCGCGGGGGTAGACCAGGTAATAGGCGCTCCGCGGCGGCACGCGATCGGGAAAGAGCCGGATGAGCCGCCCCGCGGTCAGATCCGCCGCCACCATGGCGCCGCGCGCCAGCGCGATGCCGATCCCCTGCGTCGCCGCCTGCAGCAGCAGCGTCTCGTCGCTGTAGATCGGGCCGCGCTTCGGTTCCCTGAGATCGAGGCCCATGGCCTCGAACCAGGGCGTCCAGGGCTCGCGCTCGCTGCGCAGCAGGACGAAGCGCCCGAGCTCCGACGGCTTCAGCGGCAGCGCGCCGCCCTTGAGGCGCGGGCTCGCCACCGGAAACACCTCCTCGTCGAAGAGCTTCTCCGCCGCGACGCCGGGCCAGCCGCCGCGGCCGATGCGGATCGCGAGATCGACGCCGTCGCGGCCGAACTCAGCCAGCGCCAGGGAGGCGCGGATGTTGACGTCGATCTCGGGATGGGCGGCATGGAAGGAGGCGAGGCGCGGGATCAGCCAGAGCGAGGCGAAGGACGGCAGCACGCTGAGGGTCAGCACGTGCTGATCGCGGGGCGCGGCCACCTCGGCGACCGCCGCCGCGAGATCGCCGAGTGCGTCGCGGATGCTTGACGCGAAGAGCTGGCCGGCATCGGTCAGCAGCATGCGCCGCCCCTCACGTCGGAACAGCGCCACACCGAGCCCGGCCTCGAGCGCCTTCATCTGATGGCTGATGGCGCCGTGGGTGAGATGCAGCTCCTCGGCGGCCCGGCTGAAATTCAGATGCCGCGCCGCCGCCTCGAAAGCGCGGAGCGCGGCGAAGGGCGGCAGATGCGCGGCCATGGAGTACTGTTAGTTTCATTCACAGTTGAGGTCAAAAGGTTTCGTTTGAGAAGCCCGTCTAACACCCCTATCTCTGGCCCTTAGCGTGATCCCTGTTCATATCGGAGGGGCAATGCTTCGGCTCTACAATTTCCAAGGCTCCGGCAATTCCTACAAGCTGCGCCTGCTGCTCACCCAGCTGGGACTGGAGTTCGAGCGCGTCGACATCGATCTCCTCGGTGGCGAGACGCAGACGGAGCGTTTCCGCACCCGCAACCCCCTGGGCCAGACACCCTTCATCGAGCTCGACGATGGCCGCGTGCTGGCGGAATCGAACGCGATCCTCTGGCATCTCGCGGAAGGCACGCCCTACCTTCCCGGCGACGCCTGGACGCGCGCTCAGGTCCTGCAGTGGATGAGCTTCGAGCAGTACCGCATCGAGCCCAACATCGGCACGCCGCGTTACTGGACGAGGCTCTTGAAGATCGGCGACCAGCGCCGCGAGCAGATCGAGCAGAAGCTGGGCGCCGCCAATGCAGCCCTCGGCATCCTCGACCGGCATCTGGCCGCGCGCCGCTTCGTCACCGGCGAGCACTACGGCATCGCCGACATCTCGCTCTACGCCTACAGCCACCTGGCCCCCGAAGCCGACGTGAGCCTCGACCCCTACCCCGCCGTTCTCGGCTGGTTCGAGCGCATCAAGTCGGAGCCCAGGCATATCCCCATGACCGCCGACGTCGGCCACGCGATCCCCTGGCCGGAAGCGAGGACATCATGAGCCGCGCCTTTGCCCGCATCGCCTTCAGCGACTCCGTGAAGGAGGCGCAACGCCACAACGGCACTCGCGCCGTCGGCGAGCGCATCGAGAAGCACCCCGCGGCGAACGACACGCTGACGCCGCAGCTCGCCGAGTTCATCGCAGAGCGCGACAGCTTCTTCATGGCGACGGCAAGCCGCGAGGGCTGGCCCTATGTGCAGCACCGCGGCGGACCGGCGGGCTTCCTGCACGTGCTGGACCCGCGCACCCTCGCCTTCGCCGACTTCGCCGGCAACCGGCAATACCTCAGCGTCGGCAACCTCGCCGAGAACGACCGGGTGCACCTCTTCCTGATGGACTGGGTGCATGCGCGGCGCCTCAAGATCTGGGGCCGCGCCGAGATGGTGGAAGACCCCGCCTTGATCGCCGCCATGATGCCGGCCGGCTATGACGCCCGGCCGGAGCGGGTGATCCGCATCCACATCGAGGCCTGGGACATGAACTGCAACCAGCATATCACCCAGCGCGTCAGCCAGCAGGAACTGGCGCCCTTCCTCGTGGCCCAGAACGAGCGCATCGCCAGGCTGGAGGCGAAGCTCAAGGAGGCCGGCGTCCCGCAGCCCTGACCGGCGCCCTAAAGGCTGGGCGGGATTGAGGCTTTCCGGTATGGTGCGGCCCCGCCGACCGCCGGCGCCCGCAACCGATAGCCGTGCCCGATGTGGAAATCCGTCCTCGCCCCCATCCACCCGGATGGGTGGCGTTTCATCCTCGCCGCAGCCGTCCTGGCCCTGATTTTGTTCTGGGTCGGGTGGACGCCGCTCGGCTGGTTGATGGTGGTAGTGGCGCTCTGGATCACCTATTTCTTCCGTGACCCCTGGCGGGTGACGCCGACCCGGCCGGGGCTGGTGGTGAGCCCGGCGGACGGCATGGTGGTGACGGCGGACCAGGTTCCGCCGCCCAGGGAGTTGCAGATGGGCGAGGCGCCCATGACCAGGATCGGGATCTTCCTCAACGTCTTCGACGTGCACATCAATCGCGCGCCGCTGGGCGGCCGTATCAGGAAGCTGGCGTATACCAAAGGTAAATTCGTCAATGCGAGTCTGAACAAGGCGAGCGAGGATAACGAGCGGATGGCGATCCGCATCGCCTCCCAGGAAGGGCCGGATGTGGCAGTGGTGCAGATCGCGGGACTGGTGGCGCGCCGTATCGTCACCAAGCTCACCGAGGGCCAGGAGATCGCCACCGGCGAGCGCTTCGGCCTCATCCGCTTCGGCAGCCGCACCGACGTCTATCTGCCGCTGGAGTGGGCGCCGCTGGTAGTGCCTGGCCAGCGGGTCATCGGCGGCGAGACCGTGATCGCCGACGCCGTCTCCCGCGAGCCGGTGCGGCAAGGAAGGATGCACTGATGCTGAGACGTCCGCGCATGGGGTCCCGGGTGCACGTCAAGGTGCGGCCGCTCCACCTCCCGCTCAACCGCCTGATCCCCAACATCCTGACGCTGCTGGCGCTCTGCGCGGGCATGACCGGCATCCGGCTCGCCATCGTCGGCAAGTACGAGGCGGCGGTGACCGCGATCATCGTCGCCGGCATCCTCGACGGCCTCGACGGCCGTATCGCGCGCCTCCTCAAGGGCACCTCGAGCTTCGGCGCCCAGCTCGATTCGCTCTCCGACTTCATCAGCTTCGGCGTGGCGCCGGCGGTGATGCTCTACATCTGGACCATGGACAGCCTGCAGAGCTTCGGCTGGGCGGTGGTGCTGATCTTCGCGGTCTGCTGTGGGCTCCGCCTCGCGCGCTTCAACACCCAGATCGGCGCCGAGCTGCCCCCCTACGCCTACAATTTCTTTACCGGCGCGCCGGCGCCGGCCGGCGCTGGGCTGGTCGTGGCGCCGATGATCGCGAGCTTCGAATTCGGCGATACTGTCTTCCGCTCGCCCTGGCTCAATGCGGTGGTGATCCTGGCAGTGGCGGCGCTGATGGTGAGTCGGGTTCCGACTTATGCGATGAAGCGCTTCCGGATTCCGAGCGAATGGGTACTGCCGACGCTGCTGGGTGTCGGCGCCTTTGCCGCCTTCCTCACCACCGAGCCGTGGCCCACCTTGCTGGTGGTGGGGGCGCTCTACGTCGGCTCGATTCCGCTCAGCATCCGTTCCTACCAGCGCCTGCGGCACGCCGCCGAGGAGATGCGTGCGGCAACCCTGCGGGTTGCCAGCGAGGCCGGCGCCGCGGCACAGTCGCGGTCGAACAATCCGCTGTCATCAATCTGAAAATATCCTGAGCTAGCGCTCGCGTCGGAACCGATCGGGGGGAATAGATTCATGTCTTGGCTGTCGGTGGCAACGGGCGCGCGCGCCCTCGCGCTCGTCGTAACACTATGGAGCGGAGCGGCGCTCGCGCAATCCGGCGAGGTCGTGCTCTACACCTCGCAGCCCGACCGCATCGCCGACGAGACCGTGGCGGGATTCCACAAGCTCTATCCGAAAGTCGACGTGCAGGTCTTCCGCTCCGGCACCACCGAGGTCGTGAACAAGCTGATGGCGGAGTTCATGGCCGGCGATCCCAAGGCCGACGTGGTCTTCATCGCCGATGCCGTGAGCATGGAGGCATTGAAGGCGCAGGGCCGCCTGATAGCCTATCCTGACGCCGACGTGTCTGCCTTTCCGAAGGCGGCCTACGACAAGGACAAGACTTATTTCGGCACCAAGCTGATCACGACGGGCATCGTCTACAACACCGCCGCACCGCGGCCGACGTCCTGGCTCGACCTCCTCGACCCCGCCGTCAGGGGCAAGGTGGTGCTGCCGAGCCCGCTCTATTCCGGCGCCGCCGCCATCAACATGGCGGCGCTGGCCGACGACCAAGCGCTCGGCCGCGATTATTACGCCAGGCTCGCCAAGAACGGCGCAGTGGCGGTGCCCAGCAATGGCACCGTGCTGAAGGAAGTCGCTGGCGGCCAGAAGATGTACGGCCTGCTGGTGGAATTCATGGCGCTCAACGCCAAGACCCGGGGCTCGCCGGTCGATTTCGTCTTCCCAAAGGAAGGTGTGAGCGCCATCACCGAGCCGATCGCCATCCTCAAGACCGCGAAGCATCCGGAAGCGGCGCAGGCCTTCGTCGACTACATCCTGTCGAAGGAAGGCCAGGAGCTTGCCGCCAAGCAAGGCTTCCTGCCCGCGCGCACCGACGTGGCACCGCCCTTCGGCTTCCCGAAGTCCGGTGACGTCACCCTGCTGCCCCTCGACATGGCGAAGACGCTGAAGAGCGTGGGGCCGATGCGGGAGCGCTTCAGCGAACTCTTCGGCGGCTGAGGGAGCGCGCTTGCCCGAAGCATTTTCCGGCGAAGTGTGCAGCGGTTCGCCGCTGAAAATGCGATCAAACAAAAAAACCACGACATGATCCGATTGCCTCAGATCGGAACATGCCGTGGGCTCGGGTTCCTAGGCGCCACCGCCAGCGAGCGGGCGCTCGTCGTCGGCCTCATCGTGTTCGTGGGCGCTTTTGGCGCGGCGCCGTTCCTCCGCCTGCTCGCCGCAGGACTCCATCCCGATGTGCTGCCGGCGGTGCTGGGATCGCCGCGCACCTGGCTGGCGACCGAGCGCACCCTGGCGACGGGGCTCGCCAGCACCGCGCTCGCCGTCATGCTGGGCGGCGGTTTCGCGCTTCTGGTGGGCGCCACCGACCTCCCCGGCAAGACTCTGCTTTCGTTCTCCTTCGTGCTGCCGCTGCTGATCCCTTCCCAGGTGACGGCGATCGCCTGGCTCGACCTGCTGGGACCCGCAAGCCCCCTGCTGTCGCTCGTGGATCTGGCGCCGGCCGCCGGCTCACCGCATCCCCTCTACGGCTTCAGCGGCATCAGCTTTCTCCTCGGGCTGGAGCACGCGCCGCTGGTGTTCCTGGCGCTCCGAGCCGGGCTCCGCGCCGTGCCGGGCGAGGCGATCGAGGCGGCGGAAGGTGTCCGCGCCACGCGGCTCCGCATCCTCCGCACCATCGTGCTGCCGATGACATTGCCGGCGCTCGCCGCCGGCGCGGCCCTCGCCTTCGTCTCCGCGATCGGCAATTTCGCCACGGCAGCGCTCCTCGGCATTCCCGGGCGCTATTCCGTGCTGACCGTGCTGATCTATCAGCAGCTCGCGGGCTTCGGCCCGCAGGCGATCGGCGAGGTGGCGGTGCTGTCGCTGCTGCTGGGCGTCATCGCCGGCGCCGGCGTGGCGGTGCAGACCCTGCTCAGCCGGCGCCGCGACCTCCGCTGGACGCGGCCGCGCACCACGCGGCTGCTGCCGCTCCGCAGCTGGCGCTGGCCGCTCGCCGCGCTGGCCTGGCTGGTCGTGGCCCTGCTGGTCGTGCTGCCGCTGCTGGCGCTCCTCGCCACCGCGCTCGTCAAGGCCGAGGGCCTGCCGCTCACGCCGGCGACCGTCACTCTGGAGAATTTCCGCGCCGTCATCCTGGAGCACGCGGCGACGCTCCGCGCCGCCGGCAACAGCTTCGTCCTCGCGGCCTCGACCGCGCTCCTCACCGCGCTCGCCGGTGCGCTCCTGGCCTACGTCCTCGTATGGCGCGACGGGCCGCTGGCGCGCGGCCTCAGCGTGGTGGCGGAACTCCCCTATGCGCTGCCGGGCGTGGTGCTGGCGCTGGCGGCGATCCTGCTGTTCCTGCGCCCGCTGCCGCTCCTGGGATTCTCCCTCTACAATACGCTGGGCATCATCCTCGTCGCCTATATCGCGCGCTTCCTGGTGCTGGCGCTGCGCACGACGGTGGCGGGTTATCTGCAGATCGATCGCGCCCTCGCGGAGGCGGCGGCGATCGCCGGCGCCGGCCTCTGGCGGCGCCTCGCGACCGTGATCCTGCCGCTGGCGGCGCCCGCGGTGGCGGCGGGCGCGATCCTGGTGTTCCTGACGGCGCTCAACGAGCTCACGGTCTCGGCTCTGCTGTGGTCGTCCGGCAATCGAGACTCTCGGCGTCGTCGTCTTCGGCCTGGAGCAGGGCGGCGACGGTACACTGTCCGCGGCGCTCTCGGTGCTGGTGGTACTCGCTACCGTGGCGCTGATGGGACTCGCCACCCTCGCCGCACGTCGCCTCCCGCGCGGCGTGTTGCCCTGGCAGGGGTGAGCACAGGGGCAGGCGCCGAGCGCTTCTGTGAGCGATATCACAGGCCGCCCTCGCAAAAAGCGTGATACTGGCGCCCGGGGTCGAGCAGACGACGGGAGAGGCGCGGCCGCCCGAATAGCCCAGCGAAGAACCGGATGCCGCCTCCCCCAGGGGAGATGCCGATGAGCACCGATTTCGGCGAGATGTTCCAGATCGCGGTTGGCTACGCGCACAGCCCGGTAGCCCTGGTGGCAACGACGGCAGCCGTCGTCTGCTACGCCAGCTACAAGTTCAGCACCCCTACGGACCGGCTCAAGGGCGACGAATCCATCCTGCCGCCGCGCATTCCCGCGGTGCAGACCACATACCTTCGCTATCGCTTGAGCCTTGGACTCTACGTGCTCACCTGGCTTCTGTTCTTCGGCGGCTTCGCGTTCTTTCCCGACATGCTCAACAGCACGCTGGTGGTGCTGGGATCCCTCGGCCTCGACGTGGGGCACCTGATCCAGAATTTGCACGATCTCCTGGAGAAGAACCGGGACGACCTGCCGACTTACCTGCCGCTGATCGCCTTCGCGTTCATGTATGTCGTAGGAAAGGCGCCCGGCTTCTCCGCCGTGGAGCAGGGATTGCGCGACTGGCTCAACGACCTCGCGAAGATCCCTCTGGAGGCGCGGCGCATGAGCAGCCAGCTGCGCGACCTCGCGCCGGCAATGTCCCCGGCCTTCCTCGCGCGGATCGCGGCGGACACCTGGTCGAAAAACCTGCGGGAATTCCGTCGTGGACTTTACGACGACTGGATAAGGCTGCGCTATCTCGCGCACCAGGTCGAGAGCTGGAGCGCGCAGCCCGACTATTCGCGCTTCGATCTCAAATACGCCGAGGAGCGAAGGTCGCTGCTGACCGCGAAGGCAAAGCTTGGCGACGAGCTGCGCCGCCTGGACACCATGCTCGGCGCGGAGCCGAAAGTCCCAGCTGCGCTCCTCGACGACGACGCGCAGCACCGCGCGGAGGAACTCGGGCTGCAGATCGGCGATTTCACCACCTTCATCTGCTACGGCGTGCTCGCGAGCTTCACCACCCAGCGGGCACGCAACGAGGCCCTGGAGTGCATCGGCTATCCCGTGGTCAAGCCCGGCATGGAGATCATGCCGCCGCGTCCTGACGAGGAATTCCCACTGGATTCCGCGGCGCTGACCCTGGTGCTGGTGCCGATATTCGTGGCCATCGCGGCCTCCACCTGGATCTTCACGATGCTGCCGGACGCATGGTTTGGCGACTCCGCCTCGCTCCTGAGCCGGCTTGGCTTCCCCGGATGCATCCGATGGGCATTCTGGGGCACCATGATGCACTTCGCGACGGTCACCGCGGTGCTGGCCACCCGCCGAGCGCTCCGCGGCACGGCAATGCGCGCGTGGCTGGAGCGCGCGGATCCCATGGAACGGCCCTACGGACTCTATCTCTTCGGCGGGCTGATCGGCTTCGTCACCGGCGGCGCCATCGCCCTTTTCGCCTCGGCGGTCGGCCCCTTCGGCTTCAACTGGTTCGCAATCGCCTGGGGCTCCGTCACCTTCGTCACCGGCGCCTCCGTCATCTGGCACATCGACGGAGCGAAGCGCGCGACGGCGAGCCGATACGCGAATGCCGGGGCCTCCCTGGTGCATCTTCTGGGCGCCGAGCCGGACTGGCGAATTCCGGTCGGCCAGGGCAGCGCCACGGCGGTGATCAGCCTGTTCGCGAACCTCTATGTGCTCGGCGCCCGCGAGGCCAGTGACGTCGATTGGAAGTTCTGCATCTATCTCGTCGTCTCCACCGCCATTGTCGGCGCGTTCCTGGGCCAGCATCTGCACCAGAGTTTCTACCGCCGGGAGACACGCAAGCACGCGATCAACGACCGCACGCAGTCGCCCCCGCCGCCACCGCCACCGGCGGAGCGCTCGACCTCCGAGCTGGTTCCCTCGACGGGATAGCGGCGTCGCGCGGGAGTTGTGGAATTTCCAGCCGGCGCTAAGATCGTTCCGATCGTCGATCCGAGCTCAGGGAAATTCCGCTGGCGCGGACGTCGGCGCGGAGGCGAGCCATGGCGGAGCGTGGCCCCGGCACATCGTACCGGAAGGGCACCCAGGTCGCGATCGCGGCCTTGCTCGTACTCATCGTTGTCGGCCTCGTCGGCGGCATCATCTGGTACAACTTCGAGAAATCCGCGAGCCTCACCGTCGACACCGCCGAGCGCCTGATGGCGGAGAGCAGCGACGATACGGTGCACCGCATCCAGCTTTTCTACGAGCCGGTGCTGGCGATCGTCGCCCTGGCCTCCCGGGTGCCGCAGATCTCGGAGATGACGCCGCGCGAGCGCGACGATCGGTTGGCGCTCGTCATCGCGGGCCTGCGCCACTATCCCCAGCTGTTCTCGCTCTACGTCGGCTACGACAACGGCGACTTCGACATGGTGACGCGTGTCGACGGCCAAGAACGGAGCGACGCGCGCAAGACGCTCGGCGCGCCCGACGCCGCGGTCTTCGCCCACGAGACCATCCGCGTCGGGAGCGACGGCGTGCGCCGTGCCAGCTGGAGCTTTCTCGACGACAGCGGCGCGCAGATCGGGCAGCAGACCGCGGCGGATGCCGGATTCGACCCGCGCCTCCGCCAGTGGTACCGGCTCGCCCATGACGACGACAAGGTGCATCGCAGCGATCCCTATATTTTCGCCTCCAGCCAGGAGATCGGCATCACGCTCTCGCGCAAGCTCGACGGCGCGAGCTCCGGTGTCTTCGGCGCCGACCTGGCGGTGCGCGAGGTCTCCAGGTTCCTTGCCGAGAAGAAGATCTCGAGCTCCAGCCAGACCTTTCTCTTCAACATTCACGGCGACATCATCGCCTACCCCGACGACAGCAAGATCCAGCGCGCAATCAAGAACGAGCAGGAATCGACGCTGGTCCCCACTACGATCGCAAGCCTCGGCGATCCCGTGATCGCCGCGCTCTACGAGGCCATGCAGAAGCAGGGCGACGAGCGGATGCTGCGCCTCGATGTCAATGGGCGCGCCTATCTCTCGCGGGTGGTACCCATCATGCGGCAGCTCGGCGAGGCCGATTACCTCGGCATGGTGGTGCCGGTGGACGAGATCATCGCTCCGATCAACCATCTCCGCACCGAAACGCTCCTGTACTCCCTGGCGGTGCTGCTGCTGGTCCTGCCGCTCTACGTCACCCTGGTCTTCGTCTGGCTCGACCGCCGGACCGGCCAAGCGTCTTTCTCGCTCTCCGACCTTCGGGATATGGACACCAAGGACCTGGAGTGAGGCGAGCGCCTGAGTAGGCGTCAGCCGATGCGAAACCGGAAGATCGGCCCCGACCACCGCTTGCCGTCGCCGCGGCGCTCCTCGACGTCGGCGAGGCCGAGACCGGCAATGACCCGGCGCCAGAACGCGAGCGCCGGGACGTTGTAGCCGGCGACCGCGATCTCCCAGAGTCCCGGCTGCGTGCGCAGGACCCGGTGCGCCATCTGCGTGCCGATCCCGCCGCGCCGGTATTTCCGCATGACGAAGAACTCCGCGATGGAGCGATCGACGACCTCGCCGCTCGGCGACCATCGGCTAAGCAGTACGAAGCCCGCGAGCTCGCCATCGACCCGAAGGAGAAATGCCTGCCGGCCCTCCTCGCTCCAATAGAGATCGAGCCAGGGATAGGCGAATCGTCCATCCGCGTCGACGCGGCCATGGGGTGAGCCGAATCCGGCCAATTCCGAGAAATCGTGGATGTAAAGCTGCAGCAGACGCTCGAGGATCGGGCGCTCGGCAGGCGTGGCCGCGCGGACCTCGATCTCCGGCGAGGCGGGCATCAGCCGGACCGCGGCGCCAGCTCGAACACCCGCGCCAACAGCTCATAGGATCGGAGGCGCGCCACGAAGTCGTAGCAGATGCTGACGACGACGAGCTCCTCGACGCCGTATTGCGCGGCGAGATCGACCAGCCGCGCCTTGGCCTGCTCCGGCGTGCCGATCACCATGCGCCGGCGGTTGACGGCGATGCGGAGCTGCTCCTCCCGCGTATAGGGATGCGCTTCTGCCTCGGCGACAGTGGGGATCGGCCCCAGATAGCCCTGATCGAGACGGAGGCGCCAGAGATCGCGGCTCCTGGCGATGCGCTGAGCCTCCTCCTCGGTGTCGGCGAGGAGAACGAAGACGCCGATGCTGCCGAGCGGCGCCGCGAGGCTGCGCCGAGGGGCGGAACTGCCGGCGATAGGCCTCCATCACCTGCGGGCCGCCCTGGTCGTTGATGAAATGCGCGAAGGAGAAGCCGCAGCCGAGATATGCCGCCACCATGCCGCTCTGATCGCTAGAGCCGAGAAGCCAGACCTCCGGGCGCGAAGCCGGCTCCGGCGTCACGTGGATGCGCGCGAAGGGATGCTCCGCCGGCAACCCGTCGCCGAGATAGCCCAGGAGGTCCTGCACCTGGTTGGGAAAATATTCGAGCGGCGCGGCACCCGGCCCGGCCTGGAGCGCGCGGGCGGTGAGTTGGTCGCTGCCGGGCGCGCGGCCGATGCCGAGATCGATGCGGCCGGGATAGAGCGTCTCCAGCACGCGGAAGGTCTCCGCCACCTTGAGCGGACTGTAGTGGCTCAGCATCACGCCGCCGGAGCCCACGCGCATGGCAGAGGTGGCGGCGGCGACCCGCGCCACCATGATCTCCGGCGCCGAGCCCGCGAGCCCTTCGGTCGCGTGATGCTCGGCGAGCCAATAGCGGTGATAGCCCCAACGCTCCGACGCCTTCGCGAGCTCGACGGTCTCGTTGAGGGCGTCGGCGGCGGTGCCACCCGCGCGCACGGGGGATTGATCGAGGACGCTGAGAATCATGGGAGGCTCCTCAACTGTGCTCGCGCGTGGCGGTGAAGCGGAGCTTGGGCCATTCCTTGATCGTCGTCTCGAGGTCCCAGTTGTTGCGGGCGAGATAGACCGGCACGCCGTCGTGATCCTCGGCCGTGGTGGAGGTGTTGGCGTCGAGGAAGCGCTTGAGCTCCACGGGATCGTCGCACGCGACCCAGCGCGCGGTCACGTAGGGCGCCGGCTCGAAGCGGACGCCCAGATCGTACTCGGTCTTGATGCGGGCGGCCAGCACCTCGAGCTGCAGCGCGCCCACCACGCCGACGATCCAGTCGCCGCCGATGAGCGGCTTGAAGATGCGGGTGACGCCCTCCTCGGCGAGCTGCTCCAGCGCGCGGCGACAGATGCTTCGCCTTCATCGGATCGTCGAGGCGGACGCGGCGCAGGATCTCCGGCGCGAAGTTGGGAATGCCGGTGAAGCGCACGTCCTCGCCCTCGGTCAGCGTGTCGCCGATGCGGAGCGTGCCGTGGTTGGGAATGCCGATGATGTCGCCGGGCCAGGCCTCCTCGGCGAGGTTGCGATCGCGCGCCAGGAAGAAGACCGGGTTCTGGATCGCCATCTGCCGGCCGCTGCGGCTGTGCCTGAGCTTCATGCCGCGACGGAAGCGGCCGGAGCAGAGGCGCAGGAAGGCGACGCGGTCGCGGTGCTGCGGATCCATGTTGGCCTGCACCTTGAAGACGAAGCCGGTGACCGCGGTGTCGGCGGGATCGATGGGATGCGGCTCGGCGGGCTGCGGGCGCGGCGGCGGCGCCACGTCGGCGATGCCGCGGAGCAGCTCGCGCACGCCGAAATTGTTGAGCGCGCTGCCGAAGTAGACCGGCGTCAGATGGCCGTCGCGATAGGTCTCGAGATCGAAGGGCGGGCAGAGGCCGCGCGCCATCGCGACCTCCTCGCGGAGCTTCGCCAGCGCCGCCGCCGGCAGCAGCGTCGCGAGCTTGGGATCGTCGAGCCCTTCGCAGCGCACCGGCTCGGTGACGCGCTCGCCGGCGCCGCGCTCGAACAGCAGCAGCGCGTCGTGGAAGAGATCGTAGGTGCCGAGGAAATCGCGGCCCATGCCGATCGGCCAGCTCGCCGGCGTCACGTCGAGGGCGAGGGTGCGCTCGATCTCGTCCAGCAGATCGAAGGGATCGCGCGCCTCGCGGTCGAGCTTGTTGATGAAGGTGATGATGGGGACGTCGCGCAGCCGGCAGACCTCGAACAGCTTCAGGGTCTGCGTCTCGATGCCCTTGGCGGCGTCGAGCACCATGACGGCGCTGTCGACGGCGGTGAGCGTGCGGTAGGTGTCCTCGCTGAAGTCCTGGTGGCCCGGCGTGTCCAGCAGGTTGAAGGTGAGGCCGTCGTGCTCGAAGGTCATCACCGCCGAGCTCACGGAGATGCCGCGCTCGCGCTCGATCTTCCATCCAGTCCGAGCGCACGCGCCGGCGCTCGCCGCGCGCCTTCACCTCGCCGGCGAGCTGGATCGCGCCGCCGAACAGCAGCAGCTTCTCGGTGAGCGTGGTCTTGCCGGCGTCGGGATGCGAGATGATCGCGAAGGTGCGGCGGCGGGCGATTTCGTCGGTGAGGGTGCTCATCGGTGCGCCTCTCTAGCCGAGAGCGGGCGGAGAAAGCAACCGAGACGCCGCCAGGCACTTGCGCGGCGACGTGGAGCGGTTCCAGTTTCGCTCAGAAAAAAAGCAACAAAGATGCGCGTGCGCGCAGTTGACCATTCATTGAACTGACACACATCTAGAATTGGCGCAACAAGGCAGGAGGATGCCTAAGAAGCATGACTCCACCGGATCATTGTTGACGAGCGCCAAAACCAAGGCTCGGTCTCGTGACCGGGCGGTGAGCTCTCACAGCCACCCAAAGCCGAACCCCGCCGTCAGGCCATGCCGGGCGGGGTTCGCATGTCGAGCCGGAAACGGCCCGCGTTCCTTCCCGCTTCCAAGCCCTTCAACCAGCGGCTCCACGTCGCAGACGTCACCCGTTACTGTAGCAGGACCGGATTCCCCGGCGCTGCCGATGGCGTGTTCTGGAATTTTAGAATAATTCGCCGCCTATCTCGGTAAATTCCCGGGATTTGATCCAATTCGTAGCGTCGCCCCGCCCGGGCTCAATAAAGAATTAGCCGATGAGGCCGTATCATATTGATAAATAGCGTAGATCTTTGACTTCTACAACCTGAGGTCTGCGCTCCGCACATTCAGGGACGAAGTAGAGCCAATGGGCTCGCAGCCGCCATTCGCACATCGCAAGCCGCATAAAGGACCGCCGGGACCCGCCAGCGGCACCGGCGTCTCGACGCGTGCGCAGAGCGGCGCCCACGACGGTGTGCAGGACCCGCATCATGGCGCGCCCTCCGACGGACACCGTCAGCAGTTGCTGGAGGCGCAGGACGAGATTCTCGGCCTCATCGATGCCGGCGCGAGGCTGGGCACGGTGCTCGGCCGGATTGCGCGGGAGATCGAGCGCTTCACCGCGCCCGCCACCTGCGAGATCCTCCTCGCCGACCCCGAGAACGGACGCCTCCAGTCGGCGGTGGTGGAGGCGAATCCGGCGGCGGACGGCGCGTGCGCTCCTGGTGAGGATGCGGCGGCGCAGGCCTCCCTCGCGGTTGCCGCTCCCGAGAACAAGGGCGGCGATGCCCGCCGGCGCGGCGCGCTCTGGAGCATCGCCAATCATCTCGGCGTACCGGCGGCGGCGCTCCACCCCGTCATCGGCCGCCGCGGCCAGATCATCGGCGTCATCGCGCTCCGCAACGCCGAGGATCGCAGCCTCGGCAAGGATGCCGGGCAGGGCGTGCGCGCCCTTGCCCGGCTCGTGCGCGTCGCCATCGAGAACGACCACTCGGCGGCGGCGTTGCGCACCGCGAACGAGCGCTTCGCGGCGCTCGCCGCCAGCATTCCCGGCGTCGTCTATCAGCGCCGCGTCAGCCCCGACGGCGAGATCCGATACACCTACATCAGCGAGGGCGCCTACGATCTCTTCGGCGTGCCGGCCGAGGAGATTCTCGCCGACCCGAAGGCGCTCTTCGCCTGCCATGGGCCCAGCTATCGCGAGGACTTCCGCGAGCGGCTGCTCGAGGCCTCGAAGACGCTGACGATCTGGGACGTCGAAGCGGAGATCATCAGCCGCGACGGCAAGCGCAAATGGACGCATGCCATCGCGCGGCCGAAGCAGATGCCCGATGGATCGGTGCTGTGGGACGGCGTCATCCTCGACGCAACGCGGATCGCGCGACGCGAGCAGGAGCTGGTGCATGCCAAGGAGCGAGCCGAGCTCGAGAACCGCGGTAAGTCCGAGTTCATCGCCACCATGAGCCACGAGCTCCGCACGCCGCTCAACGCGATCATCGGCTTCTCCGACATCATGAGTCAGGAGCTGCATGGGCCCCTCGGCCACGCCTCCTATCGCGGCTATTCCCGGGACATCCTGGAGAGCGGCCGGCTGCTGCTCGCCATCATCAACGACGTGCTCGACATCTCGAAGGTGGAATCCGGCAAGATCGAGCTGCACGAGGAGACGATCGATTTGTCCGCGCTTGCCGCCTCGCTCCTCCGGCTGGCACGCGAGCGCGCCGAGGCCGCCGGCGTGTCGGTGACCGCCGAGGTTCCGGACGGGCTGCCGTGGCTGCGCGCCGACGAGCGGCTGATCAAGCAGATCATGACCAACCTGCTGTCGAACGCCATCAAGTTCACTCCCAAGGGCGGCAGCGCCGTGATGCGGGCGACTTGCGACGGCAGCAACGCGCTGGCGCTCTCGGTGGAGGACACTGGCATCGGCATCGCGCCCGAGGACATACCGCGGGCGCTCGAGCGCTTCGGCCAGATCGACAGCTCGCTGAGCCGGCGCTATCCCGGCACCGGCCTGGGGTTGCCCCTCGTCAAGGCGTTCACCGAGCTGCATGGCGGCAGCTTCGAGCTCGAAAGCGCGCCAGCGGTCGGCACCACCGCGATCGTGCGGTTCCCGGCGGCGCGGAGCATCAGCCGGGACGAGAGCGCCGCAGAGCGCGGCGCCAAGTAGCGCCGGAATCCACCAGGCTCAACCGGCGAGCGCCCGGATGATGTCTTGGACCTGGTCGGAAATAGCCCGAGCACCGTCGACGCGCAGGATCGGACGGGTCAGCGCCGGGCGCGACGGCATCGGCGCCGAAGTGACGAGCCTCGCCATCGCGCTTACCCGCCCGTATTCGCCCCGTGCGCGTTGCCGCGTACCATGCGGCCATCGTAGTCATAGACGTAAGCCGCGTTCTCGAAGAAGCTGAAGGGAACCGCGAGGCCGATATCCCGCACCTTGCGGAAGTTGATGGCGATATCCGGCGGCGAGACGATGCCGACCTTGAGATCGCCCACCTTGGCCCGACCCAGCAGCACGTCGGCGGCGTAGATCGCCGCCAGATGCGCGTTGCTCTCGAAGCTGACGCCGATCGAGAGCGCGGCGCTGTCGTCGCCAGGCCGCACCACCTCCGGCACCGCGCTGATGACGGGAACGCGATCGGCCTCTGCGTTGATGACATCGATCTCGGTGAAGACCGAGGTGCTGCCGGTGACCCAGAAGATGCTGTTGGCGAGGCTGGGATCGCTCTTCTTCATCGTGCGCACGGCGTCGGCCACGAGTACCCTCAGCTCGGCGCGGGCATTGGCCGGATTCTGCACGACCACGTCAAGAACCCTGACGTTGAGGCGCCGGGCGGCCTCGCCCATCGGCGCCGCCTGCGTCTGCATGGCGCTCACGTTCTTGCCGTCGACGAGGATCGCCACGTTCCGCAGATTGGGCCGCAGCTCGCGGATATAGGCCATCTGCACGGCGATCGGCGTGTTGAGGGACGTGAACGCGAAATTGGTGCCGGTGCTGCTGTCATAATCCTTGATCTGCCGAAGCTCGACGGGATCCTTCGAGCACACCGAGACGACCGGGATCGCCCGGCCACGGTAATGCTGGTAGAGCCAGGCGGTCGACTCCGACCCCATGCCGAAGATCAGATCGTACTTGTCGCGCTCGGCGAGCTCGATCGCCGCCTGCCCGCGGCCATCCTCGTTGTTGAAGTTGACGATGGTGAAGGCGGCGTCGATGTCCTTCTCGGCGAAGACCTGCAGGATCTTGGTGATCGCGATGTCGTAGGCGGAGGACGGCCGGGGATAGAGCACCATGATGTGGCGCGACGGCGCGGCGCTGAACTTCGGCCGAACGGCGATGCTCAGGGGATCGCCGGCAACCTCGGCGAAGCTCCAGGCCTGGGTCGCCTCCTCGCCGTATTTGAACCATGCGACGGGCTGCGCGCTCGCTGGCGGGATCAATCCGCCGAGGCAGGCGAGCACCGCAGTGGCGACGAGAACCATCACCACTCTGGCAATCATCGGCAGCCGCCGGCAGGTCATGCGGCTTCTCCCAGGCCGCGCGGCTCCTTGTTATGAGGATTGGAGCATGCCAGGAACAGGGCCGCCGATGCGCTGGTCGCGGCTCCGAACCACGTCACCACGGACGGGCTCGTGCCCATCAGCAGGAAGAGCTGGCCCGCGACGATGGGGCCGGCGATATGGCCGACGCGCTCGAGAAAGCGATAGGCGGCGGTAGTGGAATTCACGCCGATCTTGCGCGCAAGCTCGAGATCGGCGATGTGGGTCACGACGGGCGCGTTGACGCAGCCATGCGCGATGCCGATCACGACGACGCTGATGGTGACGATCAGCGTCGGCAGCGAGCCGCTCAGGACGCCGCCGAGCAGATAGCTCGATTCGCTCATGCCGACGCTGATCATGCCGAGACCGCTCACCGCGGCGCCGAACGCCAGGACGTGCGCCGTTTTGCCGGTGCGATCGACGAACCGCGCGACATATCGGCTGGCGACCACGACACCAATCGCGTAGAGCATGATGATCTGCCCGATATCCTCCTGCTTGTAGTGCTGGCGGATGAGCAGCAGCGGCAGCGCGAAGGTGATGACGCCGGTCAGCGCCGCCTTGGCGGGAATGCCGATCAGCAGCATCGTCTGCATGAACTGGCCGTTGCGCAGCACGCAGGAGATGTCCAGGAAGAGGCGCCGCATGGTCGAGCCGAGCGGCACCTCCGCCGAGGTGCGCGCGGGCTCGGCCGGCACCACGGTGACGCCATAGATCGCCGTCAGGCAGGCGAGCGTGCCGGCAAGCGCAAAGACGCCAGACGGGCCCATATACGTGACCAGCAGGGAGCCGATCGCCATTCCCGAGATCATCCCGCCCTGGAAGCCGAAGACGATGATGCCGTTCGCCTGGGTGCGCCGGCTCGGCGAGGCGGTCGCCAGGATGTAGGACTGCACGCCGATGAACAGCATCCCTTGGCCTACACCGGCAACGCCGCGCGCCGCGACGACGCCCCAGAACCCGACCGGCAGGATGAGAGCGAAAAGGCCGAGGCCGGCCAGAACGAGGCCGCCGTGCATGAGCACGCGCGGCCCGAAATTCTGCGCGAAATGGCCGGACGGAATGAGGCTCAGCGCGAAGAACAGGTAATACGCCATGAACGGCGCCGAGGCGAAGCCGGCGGAGAGTCCCGCCGCCGACGCCACCTGCTGCATGTATTGCGGCAGGAAGGAATAGGTCATGTTCTCGACGAAGACCGCGATGAAGAACAGCGGCTTCACCACGCCGAGCGCCAGTTCCTCGTCCGAGCGGACCAGGGGATGCCGGCCATCCTCCGGCCGGGCTCGGCTGGAATTCTGCAGCGATGCCGCCACCTGCAGGAAGAGGCCGGCCAGAAACGCGGAGGCGACGAACAGCGCGGCAAAATTCTTCACGCTGCGCATGACCTGACGGAACACGATCTCGTGCGGCACCGCGATCGCGATGCTTACGCTGGAGTCCTGATCCGACTTCCCCACCGGCAGCACGTACTCGTAGGCGTGCGGGTCACTGACCCAGGGCTTGCCGACCTTGTCCTCGCTGGTATGGATGAAGACGCGGCCGTTGACCAGCAATGCCGCGGCGCTGATGTCGGGATTGAGGCGCTGGTACTCGGTGAACGCTTCGTCGATGCCCTCGAAGTCACGCAGCGAAAGCTTGAATTCCAGAATCTCACCAACGCGCTGACCGAGCGCGTTGGCGAGCGCTCGCGCCTTGCCCTGCACGCCCTCGGAATAGAGCGACACCAGGGTCCCGATCACGAAGCTCGCCATCGCCAGGAAGGTGAGCGCATAGCCGATCTGCAGCCAAGGCACCCGCCCCCGCGCAAGGCGCGGCCCGGCCAGGGTCACGATCAGGGCGAAGACTGCCGACAGCGTCACCGCCACCAGCAGCAGCGGCTCGAAGCTGCCGCGCATATGGTCCGTCACCACCGACGTCCATGACGTCACCACCAGGCTACCTCATGGTCTCGAAACGACCGCGCAGTGGCAGGATCGTCTGGTAGTAGTCGTCGGTCTGCACCGTGGTGACCTGATCGCCGATCCGATCGAGGCCCGGTGGCGTCGGTATCGTGGGACCGATCCGGTCGATATTTCGGAAGACCTCGCGGCCGTCCTGATCGTAGGCGATCATCCCGGCCACATCGTCGGTGTCGACGATCGGCCCCGCCAGCGTCGCGAATCCCGGATATTGGCGCATCGGCAGGCCCTGGCGCAGGAAGGCCTCCATCGAGTTGCGCACGATGCCGGCCTGGGCCGCGATCTTCTCGACCTGGAACTCGCCGTAGGTCCGCTTGCCCTCGCCGTAGCCGACATAGACCAGCAGCACCAGCGACAGGCCGGTGACCAGGAACATGGTCAGCGCGTCGCGGATCCGCCGGCCGAGCGGTCGGCCCTGGCGGCGGCCGGCGATGCCCTCCTCCGATGTCGGAACGCTCGTCACCGCAGCAGCTCCTCGACATGAGGATACATGCCGCGCTGGCGCATCAGCATGATGTCGATCCGGTCGGCCAGCAGCGACAGGATGAGGTCGTCATAGCTCATGCCGTGCTCGCCCAACCCCTCGCAGATCAGGCTGGTGACCTCGGCGGTCGGCTGCTTCAGATCGGGTTTCGGATTGGCCTCCAGCACATTGATGCGGCCCGCGGAGTCCGAGCGCACGTCGAGGCGGATGATGGTGCCGAGATTGAACTCGAGGTAGATGTTGCGCGCGAGATCGTGCAGCTGGGTGCGGATCCCGGCGTCCTCGGGCGCGTCGATCTGGCGCAGTCGATCCGACGTGATCGGCCGGAAATCCATCGAGGTGAAGATCTTCTCGCCGGGACCGAGGGCGCGCTCTTGCGCGCCGAACACGAAAGGGCTGTCGCGGCGGAAGAGCCGACCGCCCATGGCGGTCACCGCGCTGCAGACGGCAACGACGAATTCACGGCCGGGAAGATAGGATTCGATCAGCACCTCGCATTGCGTGGCCTCGTAGACCTGCGCCACCGCGTCCGCGAGATCGGCTGTCTCCTGCACGAACTCGACGTGGAGCGAGGCGCGGCCGACCGCGGGCTTGACGACAAAGGGACCGGAATGGTTCGCGAAGTTGCGCTGGAAGCGGCTGTTGCGCTCGGGCCGGAACGGCCCACGCGAGAGATGCCAGGTGACGAAAGCCGCCGTCGGCAGCCCGGCGCCGATCAGCTCGCGCTTGAACCACTGCTTGTTGTCGAGGAGCGTCGCGGTGAGCGGATCGTGCCCGACATAGGGCACGCCGAACATCTCCAGCATCGCCGGGGCGTGGCAGATCGAGTTGTGCCCCTGCACGCCGGCCGTATTGAGCCAGGCGAGTTGAGTTCCGCTCTGCCGCAGCCGCTCGCCGAGGCTCATGTCGTCGGCCATCAGCTCCACATGGCGGAAGCCGATGCGCCGGAGAGAGCGGGCGATGTCGGCCGCGACCGCCTCGTAGCTTTTCCAGGAGCGGGTATTGAAAGTCCGATAGAGGACGGAGCCGTCGAGGGACTTGTCGCCGCCGAAGATCACCGCGATGCGCAGCGTCGAGAGCAGCCGGTCGATGAGCGCCTCGAGCGCGGGCGCGTGGTTCGCGCCGGGAATGCCGGTCTCGTCGAGGCCGACCCCTCCGCCCGCCGGCGGACGTCGCTCCGCCCGACCCGATGTAGTCCCCCCGATCATGATCTCGCCAACCTGCCCCATATGGCTGCCCGGCCGATCCGCCCGCGCCGCGCGGGACGCGGCGCTCATGGGGGCGTAAGCCGATGAAACTCCGGGGTTATTGTCGAGGAAATACCTTTAAGTTTTGGTTTCCACGCCGCAGAATGACCTTGCGGTTTCGCGTTTTGCACGGTCAGCGCGAGAATACATTTGGCCGCTTCTCGCGAGCCGGCACATTTTGAGATCTGCTCGCCAGCCGAGGGAGGTTCTCATGGTTAAGACGCCAAAGGAGGAATGCTGGTAGGCGGCTGCATCCGGACGATGTTTTCGGACTATCATCGCCGGCGATCTCTGCATTCCCCCTCCCCCAAGCACCCGCACGGACCCTGATGAGCGATTTCGAGACCTTCGACCTCGGCAACGTTCGTCCTGCAATCCGGCATGACGTTCCGCGGCGCCGTCCTCGCCTACAAGACCTACGGCCGCCTCGACGCGGGGAAGTCGAACGCGATCCTGATGGCGACGCCCTTCGGTTCCACCCACGCCGATCTCGAGTGGCTGATCCGTCCCGGCTCCGCCCTCGATCCCGAGAAATACTTCATCGTCACGATCAACATGTTCGGGAACGGCCTCTCCACCTCGCCGAGCAACGCGCCGCACCCCTATGACCGCGGGCGCTATCCCGACTTCACCATCTACGACAACGTGATGCAGCAGCATCGCCTCGTGCGCGAGGTCCTCGGCATCGAGCGGCTGAAGCTGGTGCTGGGCTTCTCCATGGGCGGCTTGCAGACCTTCCACTGGGGCGCGCTCTTTCCCGACATGGTCGAGCGCATCGCGCCGATCTGCGGCGCCGCCAGGACCTCGCCGCACAACTTCGTCTTCCTGGATGGCGTCAAGGCGGCGCTGACATCCGATCCCAACTGGCAGGACGGCTGGTTCGCGACCACCCCGGTGCGCGGCCTGCGGGCCGTCGGCCGCATCTATGCCGGCTGGGCGCTCTCGCAGGATTTCTACCGCGAGCGCCTGCACGAAAAACTCGGCTATACCTCGCTCGAGGATTTCCTGGTGCATGGCTGGGAGGGCACCTTCCTCAAGCGCGACGCCAACAACCTGCTGGCGATGCTCTGGACCTGGCAGCACGCCGACATCAGCGCCAACGAGAGATATGGCGGCGACCTCAAGAAGGCGCTCGGCGCCATCCGCGCCAAGGCGCTGGTGATGCCGAGCGAGACCGACCTCTATTTCCGTGTCGAGGACAACCGGCGCGAGGTGGCTTTGATGCCGAACGCCGAGCTCCGGCCGATCCCGTCGATCTGGGGCCATCGCGCCGGGAATCCCGCGCAGAACCCGGAGGATCAGGCGTTCCTGAACCAGGCCCTCAGCGAGCTGCTCGCCGGATGATGCGCCGTTCGCCGGGCGCCGTTGCGGCGATGTCCGCCAGCCCCGCGGCATAGTCGACCGGCACGCGCGTGGTGCCGTTGAAGGCTGATGTCAGCCGCTCCAGGAGATCGAGGAATCGCCCACGCTCCCGCGCCGGCAGCGGCGACAGCAGCCGTGCCTGGGCGCGCCTGGCGTCCTTGCCGACGCGCGCCAGCAGGGCCGAGCCCGCCCGGGTGAGGCGCAACTCGCGCCGGCGCAGATCCCGCGAGCGCACCGGGCGGGTGACGAGGCCGCGCTCCGCCAGCTTGCGCACCACCAGCCCGGTGGTGGAGCGGTCGAGGCCCAGGAGCCGCGCCAGCGTGTTCTGGTCGATCGCCGGCCGTCGCTGCAGGATCAGCAGCACGCCATATTGCGTCGTGGTGAGACCGCTCGACCGGCATTCCTCGAGAAAGATCGCGACCGCGATCTGATGCGCGCGGCGGATCATGAATCCAGGTCGCCGGTAAAGATCCCTCAGCGTCGGGGCGGTGTCGGAGCGAGGCATGATTGGAGGCCGTCCTTGGTGAGCCGTCGGAGTGTGCGGGAGCCCTCGCCGGAGGGCAAGGTTTGTTGACACGCGGGCGATGATCAGTACTCTCACCATCTTGCGGCGAGGCCGCATGCCAATCCCTCTCAGGAGCCCGCATGGCGACGCGCGATCCCGTCCTCATCGTCGGCGCCGGGCCCGCGGGTCTCACGGTGGCGGTGAGTCTCGCGCTGCAGGGGGTGGCGGTTCTGGTGCTCGAGGCGGAGCCCAAGCTGCCGCGCGACCTGCGGGCGGGCAGCTTTCATCCGCCCACCATCGAAATGCTGGGGCCGCTGGGCATCGCCGAGGATTTCCTGGCGCTCGGCATCAAGGTGCCGCGCTGGCAGATCCGCGACCGCCGCGACGTCATCGTCGAGTGGGACCTGGGGCTGCTCGCCGACGAGACGCCCTACCCGTTCCGCCTCCACGTGGAGCAGTACAAGCTGACGCCGCTCCTCTACCGGCGACTGCAACAGGTGGGCGGATCGGAGGTGCGCTTCGGCCACGCGTTTCTCGACGCCACCCAGGACGCCGATGGCGTCACCGCGCGGGTCGAGACGCCTGACGGCATCGAGACGCTCCGCGGCCGCTATCTCGTCGGCGCCGACGGCGGGCGGAGCGCCGTGCGCCATGCCATGGGCGTCACCTTCGAGGGCTTCACCTGGCCCGAGCGCTTCCTGGTGGCGAGCACCTACTACGACCTGGCGCCGCACGGATTCACCCCCAACGCCTACATCACCGATCCCGTCGACTGGTCGGCGATCTTCAAGATGCCCCATGAGGGGCCGCCCGGCCTCTGGCGCATCCTGTTTCCGACCGATCCGGAGATCCCCGAGGAGATCGTGATGGCGCCCGACAATGTCGAGCGCCTGCTGCAGAACTTCCTGCCGCGGCCGGAGCCCTACGCGGTCGAGTACAAGAGCACCTACCGGGTGCATCAGCGCGTCGCCAGCGACTTTCGCGTCGGCCGCATGCTGGTGGTGGGGGATGCCGCCCACGTCAACAATCCGCTCGGCGCCTTCGGCCTCAATGGCGCGGTCCATGCCGCGGTCAATCTGGCGGAGAAGCTCGGACCGGTCTGGCGCGGCGATGCCGGGGACGCGCTCCTCGACCGCTACGTCCGCCAGCGCCGGCAGGCCAACATCGAGTTCGTGCAGGCGCAGTCGATCCGCAACAAGCAGCTGCTCGACGAGCGCGATCCGGCGCTGCGCGCCCAGCGCCTCGACGAGCTGCGTCGCACCGGCGCCGACCCGGCGCTCGCCAAGCAGTTCTTGCTGCGCAGCTCGATGATCGCCAGCGTGCGCCGCGCCGCCGAGATCGAATAGGAACGGTTGACAAAGCGGCGGTCGGCCCCGATTGATCACCGGCATTCCCCGAGGAGCCTGCAACCCTTGCCCGCAAGACCGAGCATGTCCCGTTATCTCGTCCTGTTCGCGGCGCTCTGGATCGCCGCCTGGACCTGGAAGCTCTATCCGCAGTTCAGGGATACGCTGCGGATCGAGGGGCGCGTGCTGACGCTGGACGAGTATCTCGAGGAGGCCTGCGGCGAGCGCGTGGGACCGCTCGCCACCAGCTGCCGCGCCACCACGCTCGAGCAGGGCCGCCGCCTGGTGGTGAGCGAGCAGGCGAAGGCGCTGCTGCTGATGCAGGCGCCCCTGCTGCTCTATGGCGTGCTCTACCTGCCGATCCGCCTCTTCCGGCGCCGGCGGCGGAAAATCTATTAGAGCATTTTCCGCCGAAGTGGACGCCGGTTCGGCGTAGAAAATGCGACAAAATCAACGAAACTAGAGCGCGTTCCGATTCGATCCAATCGGAACGCGCTCTAGGCTTGTGACGCCCGTGCCGGCGCGTGGCCGAGGCGCCGGCGCGCCTCCTCGTCGATGGCGCGCATGAGATCCGGCTGCTGGGCGGCGAGGCGCCGGAAATCGGCGATATCGAGCACCAGCAGCTGGCACGGCTTGCGCGCCACCACCGTCGCGTTGCGCGGGCTCCCAGTCACCAGCGCGATCTCGCCGAAGAACTGCCCCTCGCCCAGCGCGAGCGGCTCGGGATCGAGCTGGATGCTCACTTCGCCCGAGACGATGAAGTACATGCAGTCGCCGTGCTCGCCGCGACGGGCAACGATGGCGCCCGCGGCCACGTCGCGCGGCTTCAGCTGCTTCGCCACCTCGGCGATCACGGCGGCGCCCACGTTGTGGAAGAACGGTACCCGTGCCACCAGGTCCCAGGTGCGCAGGAACTCGCGGCGATGCATCTCCTGGGCAAAGCTGTTGGCGAGGATGCCGGCCAGGAAGGCGAAGGTGCCGATGCCGCAGATCATCACCAGGCCGCCGATCACGCGCCCGAGCGGCGTCAGCGGCACTACGTCGCCGTAGCCGGTCGTGGTGAGGGTCACCACCGCCCACCAGAGCGCCGCCGGTATGCTGCCGAAGGCATTGGGCTGCGCCCGGCTCTCGGCGAGATGGGCGAAGGTCGCCGCTAGCAGCAGCACCAGCAGGAAGGCCAGCAGCACGCTCTCGAGCGGTCCGCGGGCATTCTGGAGCACCCGCGCCACCAGGGCCAGGCCCTCGGAATAGCGGCCGAACTTTAGGATCCAGAGCACGCCGATATCGTGCGCGACCGCCGGAGACACGCCGGCCAGCAGGACGGCGAGCGGCAGCAGCGCCAGGAAGTCGATCAGCCCGGCGCCGCTCCCAAGCCAGTGCCAGCGCGCCCGCCAGGAATGGCCGGGCACCGCCCAAAGCGCCTCGGGCGCCGTCCAGAAGCGAAGCCCATATTCGACCACGAAGAAGGCGAGCGCGGCGTCGAATACCAGGGCGAGCTCGGCGCCGAGCCTGGCATGGATGGACGAGACGGTGTCGAGGACGACCGCCACCAGGCCGGCGGCGACCAGGGCGTGATGGACAAGGCGAAACAGCCGCGCCGACCAGGTGGTCGTCTCGGGGCTGAGCCATCGGTAGATGCGTCGCGCCAGCACCGCCCCTCCTCCCGACGTCGCAGCGGGGCCTTGGGCAAGAAAGCCAGCATTCTCCGGCCCTGACAACGGTTTTCGCGAAGAGGTAGCACGCGCGGCAACGGGAATCGCGCAGGCGATTTTGCTGTCAGCCGCGCAATCGCCTAGAATGATCGCCGTCAGGAAATGACCGACGCAGGGGTCCGGAAGCAGCGAATGATCTCCAAGCCGAGCACTTTCATCCGACTTTGCGTGGGTATCGCGGCGGCGCTCGTGGTGCTGACGGTGGTCGGCGCGCGCGCCGACACGAGGCTCAACGGCGCCAATCAGCGCTGGCAGGCCGCGGACAAGTGCACGCGGACGTCCTTCACCAAGTTTCCGGACTATACGCTGGAAGGCGCCCAGAAGCGCGATCAGTACGTGCGGGAGTGCCTGCGCAACAACCGCTTGCCGCCGCGTCCCGACCTGGCGCCGGCGCAGCCGACGGCGGCGGCGCCGGAGTAGCGGCGGATCTTATGCCGCCGAGGCGGCCTGGGCCTCGGAGCTGGCCTGCAGGCGCTCCAGCAGGTAATCCAGGTTCTCGGTGCCGACATCCTCGAACTGGGTGAGGATGCGCTCGATGATGCGGCGCTGCCGGCGCTCGCGATCCTGCTCGCCGCCGTCATGCGGCGTCGCCCGCGCCACTTCGAGCGCCACCCGGAAGGCACCGAACATCGCCTTCGGCAGTCCCACATGATCATAAAGTGACTTCAGGCCAAGCGGCCCGGCGTCGTGCATGAGCGCTCGGGCATTGTGCAGGGGCACGCGGCCCAAGGCCGCAAAGGACGCCTCGACGAAGGCAAGGTCGCCGACACAAAGCGCGCGCAGCATGATCGAGGGCGTCAGCCGCCCGACGCTCTTGAGATGGGCGACCAGCTCTCCGGTCTCGGTCTCGCGGGAGACCGGCGCCAGCAGGCTAACGGTGGCACGCTCGCGGATCTGGAAGACGAGGTCGCCGGCGATCCGGTCCGGCAGATCGTGCCGCTGGATCAGGATCTGGCGCAGCTGGTCGGACGCCTCCGCCACCAGCCGCTCGAGAATGGCGATCGGCAGCGTGGCGCGGCGAGCGAGCGATGCGTCGACGTCGACGTTGCCGCCGTGCTGGCTGAGCACTGCATGAAGCGTGGGTTCCGCGATCTCGGCGCCGGCATTGTCGATGAGCGCGACGATCGCCGTGCTGTCGCCGCTGGCGACGAGAGCGTCCGATACCGGCCCCGGGACATAGGTGCGCCGCGCGATCGCCTTGAGCTTGGAGGAGCTTGCCTCCCGCATGAGATCGATCAGATCCTGGTCGCTCAAGACCGGCGAGTGCTGCAGTACCAGCACCGCGACCTTGTCGACGTCGCGGGCGAGGGTCAGCGCGGCGTCGCGCGGGAGATGCGGGCTATCCTTGAGATGCTCGGCGAGTGCCACGCGCACCCGCATCACCGCATCGCGCGTCATCGCCCGGACGATCTCCTCGGCGATGCGCCGCTCCTGCGCGGTGAGCGAGCCCTGCTTGAATTCCACGGCGACCTTGCTCGCCAACTCCGCACGCGTATCCGCCGAGGGATCCTCGAGGAGCCGCTTCACATCGGCCAGGCTGAGAAGTTTGGACATCTGCCTCCGAGGGGCATGTCGCGGAAGGCGGCTGGGACGCCGCATACTCATTTTGCATTAGGGTCGCCTAAGAAGAACTTAATGCCAAATGCCCGCTATGCCGCCCGGCTGAGAGCAGCGTCGACCTGTCGCACCTGCTCCTCCAGGTCGATATCGAGGGACGAGGTGACCTCCAGACGGCGATCCTCGAACACATGGACGCGACCGCGGTGCCGGCGGCGCCAGACCATGATGGCGTTGTCGCGGGCCCGCAACAGCTCCGCCATCTGCGGCTGGAACAGCACGAACATGGCGCCAATCCAGCGATTAAGGGCCCAGGAGGGTCGCACCAGATCTATGGTGAAGCGATCGAGAAGGCGCACCACGTCGGATGCTGCGTACCAGGTCTCGCCGGTGACCCATCGGTTGGTCGTGAACAGCCGGATCGGCAATCCGCGCTCGTTCATAGAAATTGCCACCAGGTGGCTCAACATTTCATTGTCGACACCCTGATTCGGCTGCGCCGCAGGCGGCACCACGGGGCCCTGGGGCTGGGCCGGCGCGTCGGGGATGGCAAGCTCCGGCAGCATGACCGGGCGAATGCCCGCGGGCATGCCGCGCGGCCTGAGGAACGTGTGGAAGTGACCATGCTCCCCGGCGCGCTCGGCGGCGGGATGAGCGTGGTAGTAGTACTGCGCGTGGCTCACGGGATCGTAGACGTCGCCCGCCGGATAGTGCTGCCACTCGTAGAAGCCTTCCGAGCCCCGGAGCGCCTCGCTCACCACGCTGTCGCCGGACTTCGCCAGCACGCGCAGGCATTCCAGCGCCTCGCGCCCGGCGGCGGCCATGCGCTCAAGCTCGGCGCGGGAGAGGCGCGCGAGATCGTCCATGCGGATGGGCTGACTGGGGCGTCGCACGATGTCTGGTCCGCGACCGGCTCCGCTCAGGAGCCGGCGAGCGCCGGCAATGTTCCCGTCACCGCGTCGCGCATGGCACGATGGAGGGCCGCGTTGAAAGCGTCCACCACCGACGTGATCGAGTTCTGCTGGGCGCGCTCCTCCGCTTCCACCGAGCGCTGGTCGACGAGCTGCCGGTCCGACATCCGGAGCAGCTTCAGGCCCAGGCGCACGCGGACGGTCGGCGGATCATTGGCGCCGCTGTAGACCGCCGTGAACTCGCGCAGCTCCGGCTTCAGCACGTAGTCGGCCCGGAGCGCCAGGCCCTCGCGCCCGATGGCGCCGATCTTGCCGGTGTTCTCGAAGGACTCCACGAGCAGGCTCTGCACCATGACCGGCGCCCGGTCGGTCCAGGCCGCGCCGGCGAAGTAGTCGAGGGTGGTCGGTGTGCGCATCAGCGCGACGCGCTCGGTATCGAGCCCGCCCGACGCCGCCGGCACCTCCACGAGGAGCTGGCCCTTCGACTTCGGCAGGCTCGGCGGGAAATCGGCGGCCGGCACCGCGGTCAGCGTATAGAGCTGCGGCGCCGGCGCGCCGCCGAGGACGCCGGCGCAGCCGGCAAGCGCCACGGAGAGCCCCAGCATCAGCATGCGTCGGTGGAGCGGGATCATTTGGGTTTATACCCCTCGCGCCGCTCGCCGAAGATGAAGCGCGAGGGATCGCGCTCGACCTCGTTGACGATCCGCGTCAGGCCGGCCACCAGGACCCGCGTATCCGAGATCAGCTGATTGAGCTCGTTGAGCCCGCCGCGGGTGAAATCCTTGAGCGCCGGGCGGTTGTCCTGCACCAGCCCGTCCAGGTGCTGGGCGGTGAGATCGAACTGCTTGAGGGCGGTGGAGAGATCGGTCGCGGCGTTGTTCGCCAGCACCAGCGTGCGCTGGAGCTCGGTCACGGTGTCGTTGGCGGAGGACATGGTGGTGCGGAACTGCTTTACGGCACTGTCGCTGTCGTCGAGCACCATCTCGAGCTTGCGGGCGTCCTCCGTGCCGACGGCGGTGAGCTGCTGCACATTGTCGAGCGTCGCGGAGAGCGCCGCGCGATTCTTGTCGTCCAGGAGTTCGGCCAGTCGGTCGGCGACGATGATGACGCGGTTCAGCACCTCGGGCGCGCTCGATACCACCGACTGCAGCTGCGAAGGCCTGGACGCGATCACCGGGAAGCGCTGGCCCTCCAGGCGCTGCAGCGCCGGCGCCTCGCGGCTGCCGCCGCTGATCTCCACATAAGCGACGCCGGTGATGCCCTGGATCTCCAGGGAGGCGACGGCATCGGACTTGATCTCGGTGTTGGCATCGACCTCGAGGGTGACGCGCACCTGCTCGGGGTTCTGCGGATCGAGCCGGATATCGATGACACGGCCGATCTGCACGCCGCTGTAGCGCACCGGCGCGCCCTCGTTGAGGCCGGTGACCGAGCCGCTGAAATAGATGTCGTAGTAGGCGAAGGTGCGGGTGAACTCGACGCGGGCGAGCCACAGGATCGAGACGAAGACGCCCAGCAACACCACCAGGACGAAGGTCCCGACGACGACGTAGTTGGCGCGCGTCTCCATGCCCTAGGCCTCCCCCCCCGCCGCCGCGAGCGCAGACCGACCGCGCGGCCCGTGGAAATAGGCATGGATCCACGGGTGCTGGTCCTGCAGCAGCTCCGCCATTGTGCCGATTTTGATTCGCTTGTCGACCAGGACCGCGATGCGGTCGCAGATGGTGATGAGAGTGTCGAGGTCGTGCGTCACCAGGAAGACGGTCAGCCCCAGGGCGCGCTGAAGGTCCTGGATCAGCGTGTCGAAGGCGGCGGCGGCGATCGGATCGAGGCCGGCGGTGGGCTCGTCCAGGAACAGAAGCTCGGGATCGAGCGCGAGGGCGCGGGCGAGCGCCGCGCGCTTGCGCATGCCGCCGGAGAGCTCCGCCGGGTACTTGGCGCCGGCGTCGGGGGGCAGCCCGACCAGCGCCACCTTCATCGCCGCGATCTCGTCCATCAGCTCGCGGCGAGAGATCGAGGTGCTCGCGCAGCGGCACCTGGATGTTCTGCGCCACGGTCAGCGAGCTGAAGAGCGCCCCGTCCTGGAACAGCACGCCCCAGCGCGCCTCCAGCTGGCGCCAGCCCTCGGCGTCGAGGTCGGCGGTATTCTGCGCCGAACACCTCCACCGTGCCGCGATGTATCGGGACGAGGCCCACGATCACGCGCAGCAGCACCGACTTGCCGGTGCCGGAGCCGCCCACCACGCCCAGCACCTCGCCGCGCCGCACGTCGAGATCGAGGTTGCGATGGATGGCGCGGTTGCCCATTCGCGTCTTCAGGCCGCGAATGCGGATGATCGGCGGCGGCTCGGCGCCGTTGCCGCGCGCCTTCAGCTCGGGCGGCGCCCGCCGCTCAGACATGGAGGAACGAGAAGACGATGGAGAAGCCCGCATCCAGCACGATTACCAGGAAGATCGATTCCACCACCGAGACGGTGGTGAGGCGCCCGACGCTCTCGGCGCTCTGGGAGACCTTGAGCCCCTGATAGCAGCCGATGAGGGCGATCACCACCGCGAAGAACGGCGCCTTCAGCGGGCCGAGCCAGAAGGTCCAGCCGAACATCGCGCTCTGCAGCTGGCGCACGAAGAGCGGCGGCACGATGCCGAGCGCCGCCCAGGACATGATGGCGCCGCCGAGGAGGCCCATGAGGTTGGCATAGAATCCGAGGAGCGGCAGCGTCAGCAGCAGGGCGAAGAGGCGCGGCAGCACCAGGATCTCGATGGGATCGAGGCCCAACGTGCGCATGGCATCGACCTCCTCGTGCACCTTCATGGCGCCGATCTCGGCGGTGAAGGCGCTGCCGGAGCGGCCGGCGACGATGATCGAGGTGAGGAGGATGCCGAGCTCGCGCAGCACGCCGATGCCGAGCAGGTTGACGGTGTAGATCTCGGCGCCGAAGTTCCTGAGCTGGTCGGCGCCCTGATAGGCCAGCACCACGCCGATCAGGAACGAGATCAGGCCGACGATCGGCATCGCCGCGACGCCGGTGCGCTCCATGTGGTTGACCAGCGAGACGACGCGCAGCCGCGACGGATGGCGGATCGTGCGCACCGCCGTCACCGAGACCAATCCCAGGAAACCCACCAGCTCCTGCACCTGCAGCAGGATCCAGACCGTGGCCTCGCCGACCCGCCGCGCGAACTCGCGGAAGCCGTGGCCGCGGTGGAAACGCCGCTTCTGGGCACCGGCCTTGCCGGTGCTGTCGGCCACTTTACGCAGCAGCGGCTCGATCTCCGGCCGGACGTTCTCGACGCTGACGGCAAGGCCGCGGGCGCCGAGTTCGCGCTCGGTGCGCAGCAGCAGCCAGGCGCCGGCGGAATCGAGGCTCTCGACCGCGGCGAGATCGATCCGGACCGCGCGGGCGGTGCCGGGATCGAGGGCCTGCAGCTTGTGATCGAGGTCGGCGGCACTCGCCACCCTCCAGGCGCCCCCTGCCCGGAGCACCAGGGACCCTTCCCGAAAGCCGCTGTCGAGCCACGCCGTGTCCGCCATCGGTGCCACTCTAGAGCATGATCCCATCAGGAAGAATCGGATCATGCTGGGGATTTCGCGGGTCCGGGCGCATTTCCGGCCCCGACCCGACGGACAACACATTCGGCGAGGAACTCGCCGACCGATTCGTAAGCTATTGTTCGGATTTAGTGAATTTAACTTCTGTGCGACGCAGCGGCGGCCGTCCGCGACTTCCTCCCGGCAGGTGCCTTGCTGCCAGCGGGTGACGATCCGGCTATGGTGAAGAGGAAGCAGCCGCCTCGCTCGTCCAGTCGACTGGTGGGCAGATGCCCGTGCAAAAGACTGTTGGCATCGTCGCGATCGCGTGCCTTGCCTTCGCGGCGCATCCTGGGATCGGTGCGACCCTGGAGAATTTTCAGGTCGCGAATTGGGTTGCCGGCGCCTACGACGACAACAATTCGGGTCAGTTCTCTCACTGCGCGGTCTCGACGTCGTACGAGAACGGCAACGTGCTGCTGTTCGCGGTCGACCGTAACCTCCGCTGGACCATGGGCATGGTCAATCCGCTCTGGAAGCTCGAGCTCGGCAGCACCTACGAGGTTGTCTACGCGATCGACGGCGAGCATCCCGCCACGGCGCCGGGGACCGCCATAGACGACAGTCAAATGGTGATCTCCCTCGACGGCGGATCCGCTCAGCTGGACAAAATCCGCTATGCCCGGCGGCTCACAGTGTTCGCCGCCAATCAGGTGTCCAATTTCGCTCTCGGGGAAACCGAGGCGGCGCTGAACGCGGCGCTCTCGTGCACGCGACGCCATCTCGCGCTGGAAGAGCAAGCCGCCACGGCGAGCGCGCCCGCTGCAAGCGGTCGCTACAGCGCCGGCCTTCCGGCTGCGATCCCGACCACGGCCTCGCGCCTCGAGGCCACGACGATGCTGGCGGGCCTGCTTTCCGCGGCGCGCATCCCTCGGTTCCATTTCCTGGAGCCTGGGCAGGTGCCTTCCGATCTCGCGGGCTACGACGCGGTCTGGATCGCGCCCGATATCGTCGGCGTCGGGCGGATCTTGGCTTCGGGGCCGGACGTCTCGCCGGAGAAGGTGGAGAGATCCACGACCGCGGCCGATGCCAGGGCATGCGGCGGGACCTTCATTTTCGGCGCCACGCCCGGCACCGACGAGCCCTCTGTGGTCACGCGCTTTTTCACGGAATGCGAGACGGGCTCGGATGTCTCAGTGGCCTATTACCTCGTGCTGCCGCGCCCGTTGGGAGGCGGCTATGTCCTCGCCGTGATGAGTGTCGGCGGTGCCAGGGATGCGGCCGCAGCGGCAGAGCGCAGCATCTACGAGGTCGCGGCCATTGCGTGGCGCCCGTGAGATGAGCGTCGCCGGGAGAGATCCATGGCCTCTGTCCGGACCGGTCCCAATCTCGCGAGAATCGGATCTTTGCCTTTAGCTCCCACAGGAAGGCGCTAAAGTGCGCCGGCCACCCCGTTAACCTCAGGACCTTACGAAGCCCATGAACCTGAAAGACCATATCCGCTCGATCCCGGATTTCCCCAAGCCGGGCATACTCTTCTACGACATCTCGACCCTGCTGGCGCATCCGGCGGCTTGGCAGGAGACGGTCCAGCGGCTCAAGGTCGCACTGACGCCCTACCATCCGAGCGTGCTGGTGGGGATCGAATCCCGTGGATTCCTGGTGGCGGCCCCCCTCGCTTATGCCTTGGGCTGCGGCTTCGTGATGGTGCGCAAGAAGGGCAAGCTGCCCGGCGCCACCATCCCCTACACCTACGACCTCGAATACGGCACCGACACCCTGGAGATCCAGGCCGACGCCATCACGCCCGGCCAGCAGGTGGTGGTGCTCGACGATCTCCTGGCCACTGGAGGAACCATGGCGGCGACGATCGACCTCGTGCGCAAGGTGCAGGGGAGAGTGGCGGCCTGCGCCTGCATCATCGAGCTGAGCTTCCTCGGCGGCCGCGGACGGCTCGACGTTCCCGTCCACTCCGTCCTCGCCTACGATTCCTGAGGTCGCGCGGCACCGCCAGCAGGTGCCCCGCCGCCAGCGCCGCTGAGCCTCAGGAAAGCGGCCGCCGGCGCGCCAGCATGATCCCGTCGCCCACCGTCAGCAGCGCCGCGTCGACGCGGGCATCGTCGCGGATCTTGAGGTTGAGCGCGCTGAGCGCCTCGGTGTCGGCATCGCGTTTCTGCGTGTCGGCGACGGCGCCGCTCCAGAGCACATTGTCGATGGCGATGAGGCCGCCGGCCCGCACCAGGCGCAGGCAGAGCTCGTAGTACATGTCGTAGCCGGTCTTGTCGGCGTCGATGAAGGCGAAGTCGAAGGTCTCCGCCGCGCCTTCCCGCAACAGCCGGGTCAGGGTCTCGGCGGCGGGACCGAGGCGGAGCTCGATGCGGTTGGCAAGCCCGGCCTCGCGCCAATAGCGGCGCGCCACCTGGGTCCATTCCTCGCTGACGTCGCAGGCGATGAGCCTGCCGTCCCCCGGCAGCGCCGAAGCCACGGCGAGCGCGCTGTAGCCGGTGAAGGTGCCGACCTCGAGGGTGCGCTTGGCGCCGATGAGACGCACCAGCAGCGCCAGCAACGCGCCCTGATCGGCGCCGATCTGCATCCCCGCCATCGGCAGCTTGGCGGTCTCGGCGCGCAGGCGCCGCTGCAGCGGCGTCTCCTTGGCGATAATGAAGCCGACGTAGCGCTCGACCGCTTCCGGCAAGAGCGAGCGGGCCATGACCGTGCCTCCCTTTCCCCGCCCGACTCGGGCAAGGCCCATTCATGCTAGATCGGAAAGCGCGGAACGGGAATGGTCGGGCGGTCGCCGCGACAACTCGGAGGTCGGCGGCTGGGAATACTGATCAGGTCTCGTCCGGCGTGACGAAGCAGAGGATGGTGCCGTCGGGATGGGCGCAAACCACGGCGCGTCCGGTCGGATTGGTGATGCCGCGTAAAATCTTTTCCTGCGGCACCACGATCCAGCGACCATAGACGAGCGCCTCATATCCCTGCGGAGTGCCGCGATAGTCCGTCATCCGGCAATCCGCCAGCGAGCAGCAGGACGATCCCGTGCCTGGCTGTCTCAAATCCTGGAACCATCCGCTGTAGCGGCCATCCGCATCGGGTGGCGGTGCCGCGATGACGTGGGAGACGCCGAGCAGGATCAGCGCGGCCAAGAACAGAAACGACAAGATCCGTCTATTCTGCTTCCGCATGGGATCCTCGCGCGCTCAGGCCGGCACGCCGCCGCCGCGTCGACGGCGGGTGCTGCCATCGATCTGGGTTGCGGCCCCTGCGCCGCAACGGCACCCCAAAAAAGCTTCGCGGTGCCCCTCATTTCGCCACACCGAGCGGCCCCCCTCAGTGCAGGGAGCGACGCCGACGGCGCATCGAATCCCGTGTCGCAGAGAGCGCGGCGAGATAGCCGTGATACCAGTAGAGCAGCTCGCGCAGCCAGGGATCGAGCTGCGCCAGCTCCTTGGTATGGGCGGGGGTTCGCGCCTCGAGCCAGACCGTTACCGCGGCGATGCGTTGATTGAGCCACTCCTCGAAGCTGCCGAGGGGCGGCAGGGTCGATCCACTGATGTCAGGCGCATGATCTTCCATCTCGGAGAAATGCAATCCGTCGAGCGCCGTTGCATGACATTCGAGTGGCGGCCGGCGAGAGCACACTGGGCTTGGACCCACGATTTTGTGACCGTCCCAAAGGGGTCGGCATATGCGGGATGCGCGCTTTCGTGCTAGGAACCCAATGGCATCTCAAGCCCAACAGAATGGGGAGGCAATCATGGGTCGTCTGGTTTCAAGGTCCGTCGTACTGGGAGCACTCGCTTTCGGTCTCGTTGCCTGCATGCAGCAGCAGGGCCAGATGGCGAGCGGCGGCGTCGCCTACACCGCGCATCTCACCGGCAACGACGAGGTACCGCCCACCACCAGCGCCGGAGTGGGCGATGCAAAGCTCACCTATGACACCACCACCAAGGTGCTGAGCTGGAACGTCACCTACAGTGGGCTGACCGGCCCGGCGACAGCCGGCCATATTCATGGACCTGCGGTGGCCGGCGCCAATGCCGGAGTGGTCATCCCCTTCGACGTGCCGAAGGCGCCCGCCGGCACCATCACCGGCAGCAAGGCCCTCACCGACGCGCAGTATGCCGATCTCAACTCGGGCCGCTACTACGTCAACATCCACACGGGAGCGAACAAGGGCGGCGAGATCCGCGGCCAGATCGCCCGGCAGTAGCCGGTCGCCGCGAAAGCGTCATTGCAGATCCGCTCCAGCCCTTCCCCGAGCGGGAAGAGCTGGGGCGATTGCACATTCACTCCGCCGCGCGCCGGTCCGGCTGCGGGCTGCCAGCGCAGCACCGGCTTGCGCGCCGCCTGCGGTCTCGTCGAGGCGGCGGCGCGGCGTCAGGCGCGGCGCGCCCTGGAAATACTCGGCGTCGCCCGCCTTGGCGCGGCGCGCCAGCCCCTTGATGACGGCGATGAAGCGGTCGAGGATGTCCTTGCTCTCGGTTTCCGTCGGCTCGATCAGCATCGCGCCGTGCACGACCAGCGGGAAATACATGGTCATCGGATGATAGCCCTCGTCGATCATCGCCTTGGCGAAGTCGAGGGTGGTGACGCCGGTGTCCTTGAGGAAAGTGTCGTCGAACAGCGCCTCGTGCATGCAGGGGCCGGGGAAGGCCGGCGCTCAGCTCGATCCCGGAGCGAGGCCAGGATATAGTTGGCGTTCAGCACCGCGTCCTCCGCCACCTGGCGCAGGCCGTCGGCGCCGTGGCTCAGCATGTAGGCGAGCGCGCGCACGAACATGCCCATCTGGCCGTGATTGCCCTTGAGGCGGCCGAGCGCCGTGCGCGCCTCGCCGCTCTTGTGCTCGACCAGGCGGAAGCCCCGGCGGTCGTGCACCACCCACGGCACCGGCGCATAAGGCGCGAGGCTGTCGGCGAGCACCACCGGCCCGCGCCCGGGCCCGCCGCCGCCATGCGGCGTCGAGAAGGTCTTGTGCAGATTGATATGCATGGCGTCGATGCCGAGATCGCCCGGCGCACGCGGCCGACGATGGCGTTGAAATTGGCGCCGTCGCAGTAGAAATAGGCGCCGGCCGCGTGCACCGCGTCGGCGATCTCGCGGATCTCGCGCTCGAACAGGCCGCAGGTGTTGGGATTGGTCAGCATGATGGCGGCGACGTCGGGCCCGAGCTTGGCCTTGAGCGCCGCGAGATCGACGCGGCCGTCGCGCTCGGCCGGAATGGGATCGACCGTGAAGCCGCAGGCGGCGGCGGTGGCGGGATTGGTGCCGTGCGCGGATTCCGGCACCAGCACGCGGATGCGCTTCTTCGCCCGCCGCGCCTCGATGCGCCGCGCGGATCGCCATGATGCCGCAGAGCTCGCCATGGGCGCCGGCGCCCGGCGACATCGCCACCGCCGGCATGCCGGTCAGCGTCTTGAGCCAGTGCGCGATGGTGTCCATCAGCTCCAGCGCGCCCTGCACCGTCGAGACCGGCTGCAGCGGATGGATGTCGGCGAAGCCCGGCAGCCGCGCCATCTTCTCGTTGAGGCGCGGATTGTGCTTCATCGTGCAGGAGCCCAGCGGATAGAGCCCGGTGTCGATGGCGTAGTTCTTCTGCGAGAGCCGCATGTAGTGGCGCACCACCTCCGGCTCGGAGAGGCCCGGCAGGCCGATCGGCCCCTGGCGGCGCGAGACCGCCGAGCCGGCTCGCCACATTGGGCGGCGGCGGCAGATCGACGCCGGTGCGGCCCGGGCGATCCTGTCGAAGATCAGCGGCTCTTCGTCTGCAGCCCGCGATCGCCGGTGATGGTGGCGTCTGCCTTGGCGCTGCTCTTGAAGCTGCTCACCGCCTGGCTCCATCGCTCATCGCACGGCCTCCTGAAGTGCTGCGGCGAAGCGCCGCGATGTCGTCCTCCGTCGTGGTCTCGGTGGCGGCGACGAGCAGCAGGTCGCGCAAGCTCCTTGCGGCGGGGATAGAGCCGGCTCACCGGCACGCCGGCGAGGATGCCGCTTGCGCGCGAGCCGCTCCACGACACGGCGCCGCCGGCTTCGGCAGCCGCAGAGTGAACTCGTTGAAGAAGGTGTCGTTGACGACGCTGACGCCGGGAAGCTCGGCCAAGCGCTCGGCGAGCTGCACCGCCTTGGCGTGGTTGATGCGCGGCGAGCCGCGTGAAGCCCGCCTCGCCCAGCAGCGCCAGGTGGATCGTGAAGGCGAGCGCGCAGAGGCCGGAGTTGGTGCAGATGTTGCTGGTCGCCTTCTCGCGGCGGATATGCTGCTCGCGGGTCGAGAGCGTCAGCACGTAGCCGCGCCGCCCGTCGACATCCACGGTCTCGCCGCACGAGCCGGCCCGGCATCTGGCGCACGAATTTTCTCGCGCGTGGCGAAGCAGGCCCGACATAGGGCCCGCCGAAGATCGAGCGCCGTTGCCGATCGACTGGCCCTCGGCCGCGACGATGTCGGCGCCCATGGCGCCCGGCGGCTTGACCGCGCCCAGCGACACCGCCTCGGTCACGACCACGATCAGCAGCGCGCCCGCCTTGTGGCAGGCCTCGGCGAGCGCGCTGTGATCGCGCAGCTGCGCCGAAGAAGTCGGGGTTCTGCACCACGACGCAGGAGGTCGTCGCGTCGACGAGAGCGGCCAGATCCTCCAGCGCCGGCGGGATCGGGATCGCACAAGCTCGGTCTCGAAGCCGACGAAATGCGCGTAGGTCTGCGGTGACGTCGCGGTAGTGCGGATGCAGATTGCCGGACACGATCGCCTTCTTCCGGCGCGTGAGGCGCTTCGCCATCATCACCGCCTCGGCGCAGGCGGTGGCGCCGTCGTAGAGCGAGGCGTTCGCCACTTCCATGCCGGTGAGCAGCGCCACCTGGGTCTGGAACTCGAACAGCATCTGCAGCGTGCCCTGCGCGATCTCCGGCTGATAGGGCGTGTAGGAGGTCAGGAACTCGCCGCGCTGGATCAGGTGATCGACGGCGGCGGGCACGTGATGGCGATAGGCGCCGGCGCCGAGGAAGCACGGGCACCGAGCCGGCGGCGAGGTTCTTCGCCGCCATGGCGCCCAGCGCGCGCTCGACCTCGAGCTCGCCCTGGGCGCGCGGCAGATCGAGCAGTCCGTCGAGGCGCGCCGCCGCCGGCACGTCGGCGAAGAGCGCGTCGATCGAGGGGACGCCGATCGCCGCCAGCATCGCCTGGCGGTCGGCGGTCGGTCAGCGGGAGATAGCGCATCAGCCGAGCCCCTCGACGTAGGCCTTGTACTGCGCCTCGTCCATCAGGCCGTCGAGCTCCTTGGGGTCGGCGAGCTCATCTTGAAGAACCAGCCCGCGCCCTTGGGATCGGCTGTTGACCTTGGCGGGCTCGCCGCGCGAGCTCGGCATTGGCCGCGATCACCTCGCCGGAGACCGGCGCATAGACCTCGCTCGCGGCCTTGACGCACTCGACCACCGCCGCCTCCTTGCCCTGCTCGACCTTGCGGCCGGCCTCGGGCAGCTCGACGTAGACGACGTCGCCCAGCTGGTCTGGGCATAGTCGGTGATGCCGACCACGGCGGTGGTGCCCTCGACGCGGACCCATTCGTGATCCTTGGTGTATTTGACGGTCATGGCGTTTCCTCGCTCTAGTCCGGAGTCGGCTCAGCCGCGGTAATAGCGATGGGGGACGAAGGGCAGCGGCACGACCCGCGCCGGCCGCGGCGTGCCGCGCACGATCAGCGTCAGCGGGCGTGCCGGCGCCGGCATGGGCGCTCGGCGACATAGCCCATGGCGATCGGGCCGTCGACGCTGGGGCCGAAGCCGCCGCTGGTGATCTCGCCCGATGACGGTCGCCGCTCGCATCGATGAATCTCGGTGCCCTCGCGCGCCGGCGCGCGGCCCTCGGGCAGGATGCCGACGCGCTTGCGCGGCGCGCCGTCGCGCGAGCTGCGCGCAGGATCATCGTCGGCGCCGGGGAAGCCGCCCTCGCTCGCGCCGGCGCTTGCCGATGGCCAAGGCGAGTCGGCTTCGACCGGCGTGGTGGTCGCGTCGATGTCGTGGCCGTAGAGGCAGAGCCCGGCCTCGAGCCGCAGCGAGTCGCGCGCGCCGAGGCCGATGGGCTTGACCTCGGGCTCGCGCCAGCAGGCGCCGCGCGCAAGCGCTCGGCATGCGTCGGCCGGCACCGAGATCTCGAAGCCGTCCTCGCCGGTGTAGCCGGAGCGGGAGACGAGGCAGGCGACTGCCGTCGAGCGTCATGCGGCGCGGCGGTCATGAAGGTCATCGCGGCGACGTCGGGCGCGAGGCGCGCCAGCACCGCCGCCGCCTGCGGTCCCTGCAGCGCGAGCAGCGCGCGGTCGGGCAGCGGCGTCACGCGCACGGCCGGGCTCGAGCGCGCGCTTCAGATGCGCGAAGTCGTGCGTCCTTGCAGGCGGCGTTGACGACCAGGAACAGGTGGTCGCCGAGGTTGGTGACCATGAGGTCGTCGAGGATGCCGCCGCCGTCGTTGGTGAAGCAGCGTGTAGCGCATGCGGCCGGGCTTCAGGCCTGGATGTCGCCGGGCACCAGCCGCTCCAGCGCTGCGCCGGCGCCGGCCCCGTCGAGGCGCAGCCTGGCCCATGTGCGAGACGTCGAACAGGCCGGCCGGCGGCGCGGGTGTGCAGATGCTCGGCGACGATGCCGGTCGGGTATTGCACCGGCATGTCGTAGCCGGCGAACGGCACCATCCTGCGCGCCGAGCTCGACGATGCAGCGCGTGCAGCGGCGTGCTCTGCAGGGGAGTCTCGGTCATCGGTCGCTCGGGACGGCTCACAGACGCTTCGCAGATCCGCCGCGGCGCTCGCCGCGGCGGAAGCCCCTCTGTCCCGGAACCTGAAAGATTGGCCGGCGGGCTAAGCCCGCTCGGGTTACCTCTTCGGTGAGGCGCGCCAGAGCCGGCGCGCCTGCTTTCCAGAGTGCCCTCGCCCCGACGGTCCTTTTGCCTGAGAGTTTCCGGGGCGGTTGCTCCTTCGGCGCCGGACTTCGCGCGGCAAGCGCGCGGCCCGGTCTCTCCCATCGGGGTGCCTACGGCACGGCAGGGACCTTACCACCGGCGGCCGGCGAAGGCCAGCCGGGGACGTCTGCGCCTCAAGCCTAGCGCAGCGCCGCGGCGCCCGGGATCTCGGCCGAGGCGACCAGCTGACTGTCGTCGTACTGAATCCGCGCCGCCTGAGCCGAGGGCGTGAACAGCACTTCCACCTGCAGCATCGCGGAAACCGCGCGTCACCATCGCGGCGCAGATGGCGATGCGCCGCTGGCGGCGAAGCGCGGCGGCCACCGCATCGGGATCGGCGAGCGGACGAATGGCGGCCGACGAGGTACCAGAGCACCGCCCCCAGCACAGCGGCGAGGCTGGCGCTCCACTGCAATAGATCGATCGTCGAATCGGACATTTTCGTTCCCCTCATGGCGCCCTTTCGAAGGCGCGCTGGAGGGGATCGTTGCATCAAATTTTATGGAAATAAAGTTAACGTGTAGCACTCAAGAGTTAACTCCGGAGCCCGATTCCGGCGCTTTTGTTAACCCTCGATTCACGTCGATCGACGGCGCGCGGACGCGACCCGCGCCTCAGCCCGGAGCCTGCTCCTCGTGATCCCGCACGAATTTGAGCTCCTCCGGCGTGAGCCGAAAGCCGAACAGGATGCCGTAATCGGCGCCTGTCCCGGTCTTCGGCATCGGGATGAACTCCTCGTGCTCTTCCGTGATATCGAGGCGATTCTGCTTGGCCGGGAACGCCAGATCGATGACGAAGTCGCGCTCGTTGAGGATGGTTGTTCCGCCGATCGACGACGGCGACGAAGTAGGTGATCTGCCCCTTGCGGATATCAGGCTTCGATCGCACGGCGACGACGCCGAGCGTGGTGGACACGGTGAGCCCGCCCTTGTCCTTGTCGAGCTCGCATTTGACGGTCGCGACATTGAGCCTGCTGCCGTAGGCGATGGCCGACGGATCGGGCGTGGTGCCGGGCGCGAACTTCGCCACCGCCCTGAGCTCGGGCACGATCGCGATCCGCGGGCAGCGCACTTCGTCGCTGCCGCCGGAGCAGGCAGCGGTAAAAAGCGCGAGTGCCAGACCCGCCCCTCCCTGCAGGAACCTACGCATCAGATACGATTGTGGCTGCCGTCGCAGAATGGCTTTCCCGCGGTCTGCTTGCAGCCGCAGAACCAGACCTCGACGGAATTCTCGGCCTTGTATTGCATGCGGCGCGAGCCCGGTACCCTTGTGGGAGCCGTCGCAGAAGGGCTGCGACTTGCTGCGGCCGCAGGCGCACCACCAGTATTCGCGCGCCGGCCTCGACCTTGATACCGTAGGGCGCTTTCTGCGCTGGAATCGGCTCGGCCATGACCCCTCTTCCTAATGATGGAGCGCTATACTACTTTGCGGCGCCGGAGCGGCGGCACCGTCAGCGCACCCCTGCCCATTTGGGCGGGCGGACTCTAAGGGACGGCGCCCAGCCGCACAAGGGCTCGCCCGCGCAGGCGGGCCTGCTCGCCGGCGTCGAACCCGCTCGGAGACGGCATGCTCAGTGAGATTTCGCCGATCGTCCCCCGCGCCGGCAGCGCACGCGCGCCGCGGCGCGGCAGCCGCGCCTAAGTCGAGGCGGCGTGGCGGTCTATACCGACGTCGGCGATGAGGAGCTGGCCGCCTTCATCGGGGACTACGACCTCGGCGAGGTCGTGTCCTGCAAGGGCATCGCCGAAGGCGTGGAGAATTCCAACTATCTCCTGCGCACGGAGCGCGGCACCTTCATCCTCACGCTCTACGAGAAGCGCGTCGATCCCGCCGACCTGCCGTTCTTCATCGCGCTGATGGAGCATCTGGCGAGCCACGGCATCGCCTGCCCGACGCCGGTGAAGGCGCGCGACGGCGTGGCCCTGCGCCGGCTCTGCGGCCGGCCGGCGGCGATCGTGACCTTCCTCGACGGCATGTGGCCGCGCCGCATCCTGCCGGCGCATTGCGCGGGCGTCGGCGGCGGCGCTGGCGCGCCTCCATCGCGCCGGCGAGGGTTTCGTCGCTGCGCCGGCCCAACAACCTCTCGGTCGCCGGCTGGCGCACGCTCTTCGAGGCCTGCCAGGCGCGCGCCCACGAGGTGAAGCCGGGGCTCGCCGAGGAGCTCGGCCGGGAGCTCGAGGAGCTCGAGCGCCGCTGGCCGCGCGATCTGCCGGAGCGGCACCATCCACGCCGATCTCTTTCCCGACAACGTGTTCTTCCGCGGCACGACGGTCTCCGGCCTGATCGACTTCTATTTCGCCTGCACGGATTTCCTCGCCTATGACGTCGCGGTCTGCCTCAACGCCTGGTGCTTCGAGACCGACGGCGACTTCAACGTCACCAAGGCGCGGCTGCTGCTGTCGCAGTATCGCGGCGAGCGGCCGCTCACGGCGGCGGAGATCGAGGCGCTGCCGCTGCTGGCGCGCGGCAGCGCGCTGCGCTTCCTGCTGACGCGGCTCTACGATCTCCTCAATCATCCCGTCGGCGCCCTGGTGCGGCCCGAAGGACCCGCTCGAATACCTGCGCAAGCTGCGCTTTCACCGCGGCATCACGCGCGCCAGCGCCTACGGGCTCGACGCATGAGCGTCGCCCATGCCGCTGACGGCGCGACGCACGGTCGCCGGACCGACGTCGTCCACGCCTTCACCGACGGCGCCTGCAGCGGCAATCCCGGGCCCGGCGGCTGGGGCGCGATCCTGCGCATAGGCGAGCGCGAGCGCGAGCTCAGCGGATTCGAGGCCCAGACCACCAACAACCGCATGGAGATGATGGCGGCGATCGCGGCGCTGGAGGCCCTGAAGCGTCCCTGCCGCGTGCGCATCCACACCGACAGCCGCTATCTCATGGACGGCGTGACCCAGTGGATGGCGGCGTGGAAGCGGCGGGGCTGGAAGACGGCGGACAAGAAGCCGGTCAAGAACGTCGACCTCTGGCAGCGCCTGGAAGCGGCGCTGGCGCCGCACGAGGTGGCCTGGACCTGGGTGCGCGGCCATGCCGGCCACCCCGAGAACGAGCGCGCCGACGCCCTGGCGCGCGCCGCGATCGCCGATCACCGGGCCTCCCTGTGAAGATAATCCGATCCGTTCGCCGCGCCGATGCCGGCTGAAGCCACGGGAACATTGAAGGAATAGCGATGCTGCTGGCCAATCTTGCGATCCTGTCGACCGCGCTCTTCTCGGGCGCCGCGGTCTACGTCACCGTCGTCGAGCAGCCCGCCCGCATGGCCTGCCCGACCGAAGTGGCGATGACGCATTGGCGGCCCGCTTATCAGCGCGCCACCGTCATGCAGGCGTCGCTCGCCATTCTCGGCACGCTGCTGGCGATCACCGCCTGGAGCAAGGGCGCCAGCGACACCTGGCTCGTCGCCGGCCTCCTGCTCGGCGCCGTGGTGCCGTTCACGTTCCTGGTGATGTGGCCGACGAACAGGCAGCTCAACGACGCCCGCCTCTACAGCTCCGACGAGGTCGCGCGCGGCCTGCTGCGCCGCTGGGGCTGGCTGCACTCGGTGCGCGCCGCGCTCAGCGTCGTCGCATTGGTGCTGATGCTGTTCAACGCCTGAATACCGGGGCTGCGCCCAGCCCAAAGCAGAACCGCCGCCCGATCGAGGGCGGCGGCCGCAGCTCATAAAGTCTTTAGCAGAACTTAGAGCGCCTTCAGCACCGCCTCGGCGCTCGACACCTCGAAGGCGCCGGGGTTCTCGACATTGAGCGTCTTCACGACGCCGTCCTGCACCACCATGGCATAGCGCTTGGAGCGCTTGCCCATGCCGTAGCCGCTGCCATCCATCTCGAGGTCGAGGGCGCGGGTGAAATCGCCATTGCCGTCGGCGAGCATCAGCACCTTGCCGTCGGTCTTCTGATCCTTGCCCCAGGCGTTCATCACGAATGCGTCATTGACGGAAAGGCAGGCGATGGTGTCGACGCCCTTGCCCTTGAGCTCGTCCGCCTTCTGCACGAAGCCCGGCAGATGCTTGGCGGAGCAGGTCGGCGTGAAGGCGCCGGGCAGCGCGAACAGCACGACCTTCTTGCCCTTGAAGATTTCGTCCGTAGTGATCTCCTTGACGCCATCGGAGGTCATGTGCCGGAGCTTAACCGACGGGATTTTCTCGCCAACCTTGATCATTGCCGCTCCCTTTCTTGCTTGAAATGGTGATTGCTGATTTCTCGGCTCCAGGCGCAGAGCGCCAAGCCGCATGCACGTGTAAGCATAAAGCCTCGGGACCGGAAAATCATCTCCCATTCCCCGCGGTTTCCCGGCTGGCGGCGCTGCCTTTGGCACGCTCCAGCGCCGCCAGCACGTCGGTTGAATTCAACAGCTCGGAGAGCGCGATTCCCGCCGGCGCGCCCGGCCCATAGACGACATTGAAGGGAATGCCGTAGCGGCCGTAGCCGCGCAGATAGTCGGCGATATCGGGATCGGGGCGGGTCCAGTCCGCTTGCATCGCGACGACGCCAGGCCCCTCGAGACGCGCGTTCACCGGCGCCTGGTCCAGCACCAGCCGCTTGTTCACCTGGCAGGTGAGGCACCAGCGCGCGGTGACGTCGACGAAAACCACCTTCCCTTCGCCGACGAGATCGGCGATGCGGGCGCGGTCGAAGGGCTGCCAGAAGGCATCCGCCTGCGCAGCCTCGGTGACCACCGGCGTTGGCGCCGCCGCCGCCGCGCCCAGCGCCGCGGCGATCGACAGCGCGGCGCCGGCGGCGCGCAGACGCGAGGCCGCCAGCGCCACCAGGAGGATCACCGGCACCGCCAGCAACACCGCGACCTCGATGGCGGCGGCGACGCCGACCTCGGCGCTCAGCACGAAAATAAGCCACCCCGCCGTGCCCAGCAGCGCCACGCCGAGCACGCGCCGCAGCAGCAGCATCCAGCGCCCGGGCCGCGGCAGCATCCGCGCCATGGCGGGCAGCGCCGCCACCAGCAGGTAAGGGAGCGCCAATCCCACGCCGAGAGCCGCGAAGATGACGAGGATGTCGAGGCTGGTGCCGGCGAGCGCGAAGCCCACCGCGGTTCCCAGGAAGGGCGCCGAGCAGGGCGTCGCCAGCAGGGTCGCGAAGATGCCGGTCGCGACATTGCCCAGGAGCGAATGGCCGCCGACCATGCCGCCCGCCCGATCGGCGATCCAGTGCGGCAGCCGGATCTCGAGGAGATCCCAGAGATTGGCGGCAAAGAGCGTGGTGAGCGCTGCCATGGCAGTGAGGAACAGCGGCTCCTGGAATTGCAAGCCCCAGCCGACCGCCACGCCGGCCGCGCGCAGCCCGATCATGGCGCCGGCGAGACCGAGGAAGGCGAGCAGAATTCCGGCGGCGCTCGCCAGGAAGCCGCGGCGGAGCGCGCCGGCATTCTCGCGGTGGCGCACCACGGCCATCAGCTTGAGCGACAGCACCGGCAGGACGCAGGGCATGAAATTGAGGATCAGCCCGCCGATGAGGGCCGTGATCAACATCGGCAGCAGCCGCGCCAGCTCGCTGGGTGCGGGTGTCTCGGCCGGGATCGCGGTCGCCTCGAGGGAGCGCGAGCCGTCCACCACCGTCACCGTAAGCGGGTGGCCGACGAGGCTCGGCGGGGTCTTGCCGATGGAGAAGACGCCGAGCCGGAGCACCGGATGCTTGGCGTCGTCGGCGATCACTTTCGGCGGACCGAAGGCGACGCCCTCGGGTCCCTCGACGAAAGCGTCGGGATGGGCAAGCGGTGGATCGGCGCTCAGCATGAGTGTCAGCATCGGCTTGCCGCCGGTCTCGATCGTCATGCCCTGCAGGCGGATCCCGGCCGTGGCGCCGTCGCCCGGCACCTGGGCCTGGAAGCGGTCGATCAGGTCGGCGAAGCCCGCGCCACCGACGGGCGCCGCGCCGGCAGGCAGATCGAGGGTAAGCGTCGCCTCGTAGGGAATGCAGATGTTCTCGCAGGTGAGGTACTGCAGCGCCGCCACCGCGTGGAGCGCCTCGCCGGCGTGCTGCAAGCGGACGGCGATCGGCAGCACGACCTCGCCCTCATAGCCCATGGTCTCCAGCCCCAGCACGCTGAAGCGCCGGGGCGCCGGCCAGGCGATCGTGGCCTCGGCGAGATTTTGCGAGCCGGACCAATCCAGACGCGGCGGGTACCCGGCGTCACCCGGCGAGCGCCAATAGATCTTCCAGTGCGAGGCAAGCTCGAACTGCAGGCCGAGCTTCACCCTATCGCCGGCATCGACCGCGGGCTCGGCGGCGACCAGGCGGACGCGGCCCTGGTCGGTGGCGAACCAGGACGAGGCCGCCTCCTCCGCCAGCGCCCGGGGCGCAACGGCCGCGGCGCCGCCCAGGAGGGCGAGCCCCCAGAGCAAGCATCTGACGTGACGGGGAAACCGATGTCGCATCTGCCCGGTTATATAGGGAGAAGCGCCCCTTGCGGTAGCTCACAAGCCCGTCAGGGCGCGGAAAGGTGCCGCCGACCGCCGCGAGGCGCTTGCGTCGCAGCCCGCCGAGACCTATCTCAAAAGCAAGCCGGAACAAGGAGATCATCGCTTGACTTCGCTGACGGGCCAATTGCTGGTGGCGATGCCGCAGATGCAGGACCACCGCTTCGCGCGCTCGGTGATCTATCTCTGCGCCCATGGCAGCGAGGGCGCCATGGGGTTGGTGGTCAACAAGCTGGTGGACGACCTCACGCTGTCCCAGCTCATGGGCCAGCTCGGCATCACCGTCGACGGCCTCAAGAGCGACGGCAAGGTGCATTTCGGCGGCCCGTCGGAATCGGGCCGCGGCTTCGTGCTGCATTCGAGCGATTACACCGAGGAAGGCACCCTGGTCATCGGCAACAACGTGGCGCTCACCGCCACACTCGACATCCTGCGCGCCATCGGCCGTGGCGCCGGGCCGCAGAAGTGCCTGCTGGCGCTCGGCTATGCCGGCTGGGGCCCAGGCCAGCTCGACGCCGAGATCCAGGCCAACGGCTGGCTCAACGCCGATGCCGACGAGGCGCTGGTGTTCGATCCCGAGCCCGAGGACAAGTGGCGCCGCGCGCTCGCCAAGATCGGCGTCGACCTCTCCGCCCTCTCCGGCGACGCCGGCCACGCGTGAGGAGCTCGAGAGACCGAACGCCATATCGGATTGAATTCTTCCACAGACCGTCATGGCCGTGACAAGCACGGCCATGACGGTTCAGAAGGGAAGCTAACTCGAAGCGGCCGTCTACCGCCGCGTCCATTCCTCGCGCAGGAGCGCGAAGAGGACGTGGTCCTGCCACTTGCCGTCGATGCAGAGGTAGCGGCGGGCGTAGCCCTCTTCCTGGAAGCCGCAGCGCTGCAGGAGATGGCGGCTCGCCTGGTTGTGCGGCAGGCAGGCGGCCTCGATGCGGTGCAGGTTGAGGCGGTCGAAGGCGAAGCCCAGCATCAGCCTGAGCCCCTCCTTCATGTAGCCGCGGCCGGCGTAGCGCTCGCCCATCCAGTAGCCGAGGCTGCCGGTCTCGGCGACGCCGCGGCGCACGTTGGTGAGGCCGATGCCGCCCATGAGCTGGCCGTCCTCGCGGCGGAACAGGAAGAAGCTGTAGCCCTGGTCGGTGCGCCAATCGATGGCATAGCGCGCGAGGCGGCGGCGGAAAGCGCTCCGGCTCAAGGCATCGGCGCTCCAGCTCGGCTCCCAGGGCGTGAGGAAGCGGCGGGATTCGCCGCGCAGCTCCGCCCAGGGCTCGAAATCCGTGCGCTCCGCCGGCCGCAGCGTCACCCGCTCGCTGAGCAGCCGGAGCGGCGGCGGCGATCCCGCGAAGAGCCGCGGCAAGCGCAGGATATCGGTCGCTGCCCCCATCTTGCCCCCGCCCCTCAGGCAGCGAGTCGACTGCTGACGCGGCCGTAGTCCTCAAGGCGCCCGATCGGCCCCAGCGCGGTCAAGGTGAGCGGGCCGCCGCCGAGCCGGTGCGCGGCGCGGATGATCGCGGCCTCGTCCACCGCCTCGATGCGGCGCACCGTATCCTGCACGTCGAAGGGGCGATTGAACATCAGCATGTGATGGGCCTGCTGCTCGGCGCGTCCCGAGGTGCTCTCCAAGGTCATCAGGATACCGGATTTGAGCTGCGCCCGCGCGCGCTGAATCTCGTCGGCGTCGAGGCCGAGCGGCAGCCGGCGCATCTCCTCGCAGAGGACAGGCACCAGCTCCGCCACCTCGCTCTCGCCGGTGCCGGCATAGATGCCGAAGAGGCCGGAGTCGCTGTAAGCGTGGACGAAGGAATAGATCGAATAGACCAGGCCGCGCTTCTCGCGGATCTCCTGGAAGAGCCGCGACGACATGCCGCCGCCGAGCGCCACCGACAGCACCGACATCGCAAAATAGTCGGGATCGCCATAGGCGACGCCGGGGAAGCCCAGCAGCACATGCACCTGCTCGAGGTCGCGCGGATGCCTGAGATCGCCGCCGCGGTAGCGCGGCGCCTCGGTGCCCATGTCGGCGCGGTTCGGCAGCGCGCGGAAGGCATGCTCGGCCTGCGCCACGATGGCGTCGTGATCCACCTTGCCCGCCGCCACCAGCACCATGCCCTCGGCGCCATAGTGACGCCGCATGTAGCCCGCGACGGTGTCGCGGTCGAGGCTGCGGATGATCTCGGCGCGGCCCAGCACCGGACGTCCCATCGCCTGGTCGGGGTAGGCGCATTCCTGGAAATAATCGAACACGATGTCGTCGGGCGTATCCTCGGACTGGCCGAGCTCCTGCAGGATCACCTGGCGCTCGCGCTCGAGCTCGGCGGCATCGAAGACCGAGTGCTGCAGGATGTCGGCGAGGATATCGAGGGCGAGCGGCGTGTCGCCCGCCAGCACCTTGGCGTAATAGGCGGTCTGCTCGCGCGAGGTATAGGCGTTGACATGACCGCCGACGTTCTCGATCTCCCGCGCGATCGCGAGCGCCGAGCGCCGCTCGGTGCCCTTGAAAGCCATGTGCTCCAGCACATGGGCGACGCCGTTGATCTCCTTCGGCTCATGCCGCGTGCCGACGCCGACCCAGACGCCGATCGAGGCGGTCTCCACCGTATCCATGGCGTCGGTGAGGACACGCATGCCGTTCGAGAGCCGCGAGACACGGACGGCCATTAGACACCTCCTTGGGCACGAGCCGGCACGGCAACCGGCCGCGCCCGCTCGACGATGAACCGCTCTACCGCGGCAAGATCCTTGGGCAGCACGTTCCGGCGCTCCGGCCGGTCGTAGAGATCCGCGAGCTCGGGCGGCAGCGGCGGACGGACGCCGGTTGCCTGCTCCACCGCGGCGGGGAACTTGGCGGGATGGGCGCTGGCAAGCGCCACCAGGGGCACCGCAGGGTCGCTCGCCGTCCGCCGGGCCGCCGCCACCGCGATCGCGCTGTGAGGATCGAGGAGGTCGCCGGTCGAGCGGTAGGTGCCGGCGATCTCCGCCAGGGTCTGCCCGTCATCAACGCGATGCGCCTCGAAGAGGTTGCGCGCCGCGCGCCATTCCGCGTCGCTCACCGGCAGCGTGCCGGTGGCGCGGAAGCTCTTGAAGGCGGCGGCGACGGCGGCGCCGTCGCGGCCCTTGAGCTCGAAATAGAGCCGCTCGAAGTTGCTCGAGACCTGGATGTCCATGCTGGGGCTGAGGCTCGGCTCGACGCCCGACATGGTCATGGTGCCGTCGTTCAGGAAGCGCGCGAGGATGTCGTTGCGGTTGGTGCCGATCACCAGCTTCGAGATCGGCAGACCCATGCGCCGCGCCACATGGGCGGCGTAGACATTGCCGAAATTCCCGGTCGGCACGCTGAATGCCACCGGCCGGTCCGGCGCGCCCAGCGCCAAGGCGGCGGCAACGTAATAGACCACCTGGGCCATGACGCGCGCCCAGTTGATGGAGTTCACCGCCGAGAGGTTGTGCTGCGCGCGGAAGCGCACGTCGGCGAACATCGCCTTCACCAGGTCCTGGCAGTCGTCGAAGGTGCCCTCGATGGCGATCGCATGGACGTTCGCCGCCGGCACCGTCGTCATCTGCCGGCGCTGCACCTCGGTGATGCGGCCCTCGGGATAGAGGATGAAGACGTCGAGGGAATCCCGGTCGCGGCAGGCCTCCATCGCCGCCGAGCCGGTGTCGCCGGAGGTGGCGCCGATGATGGTGACGCGCTGCTGGCGCCGGGTCAGCACGTGGTCGAACATCAGCCCGACCAGCTGCAGCGCGTAGTCCTTGAAGGCGAGCGTGGGACCGTGGAAGAGCTCGAGCAGCCACAGGTTGCTGTCGAGCTGCCGCAGAGGCGCCACCGCGGGGTGATGGAAATTCCGGTAGGCCGCGTCCACCAGGCGGCGGAACTGGCCGGCATCGATCGCACCGCCGAGGAACGGCGCCATGACAGCGGCGGCGATCTCGCCGTAGGTGCGCCCGCGCAGCGCGCGCAGCGCCGCCGCGTCGAGGGTGGGCCACGCCTCCGGCACGTAGAGCCCGCCGTCGGCGGCGAGCCCGGCCAGCAGCACCGCATCGAAGGCGAGGCGCTCCGGGGGACGTCTGGCGTCGCGAGTGCTCAGGTAGAACAAGGGGTGGCTCCAGGCCGCCGAGGGACAATCCCTCAGGGGAGGCCGGGTGAGCCTATCGCCCGGGTCCCGCCGCTGCAACAAGGTGGCCGCCCGCCGTGGCGCCGCAGGCGCGCCAAGAAACCAGTTGCCTCGCGCTGTGGTTGAGATGCAGAAATTTAACTATACTGATAAACATACATGATTCTTGTCGACCTGAGATGCCATGCGAAGCGCCGCCCGGCTTTCCCGCATGGCCGCCATGCGCCTCATCCACTCCCTGAGGAAGCGCCAGATTTTACAAGACGAGGACGCCTTTGGCGGGCGAAGCTGCCCTCATGGAAGGGTTGAGCGCCACCGAGCAAGTGAATTTCTGGCGTAGCCGGGAGCTGGGCGATATCGAGTGGCTGCACGCGCGCTATCGCACCCACCGCTTCGCGCGCCATTGGCACGACGGCTACGCGCTCGGCGTCATCGAGGCGGGGGCAGAAACCTTCACCGCCGGGGGCGTGCGCCACTGCGCCAGCAGCGGCTGCATCGCGATGCTCAATCCCGGCGACATCCATGACGGCGAGGCGGCGCATCCCCAGGGTTGGCGCTATCGCATGCTCTATCCGGACGCGGCCGTCCTCGAGCGTGTCGCCGGCGAGATCACCGGCCGGCCGACACCGGCGCCGCTCTTTCGCGCCAGGATCGTGCGCGACGACGAGGCGGCCCGGCTGCTGGTGGCCGCGCATTGCGCCGCGCAGCATTCGTCCTCCCGCCTCGAGCGAGAGAGCCGCCTCAGAGCCGCCCTGGCGCTGCTGCTGGAGCGCTATGCCGATGTGACGTCGCCGGCGCCGCTATCCGGCGACAGCGCCCGCCTGCGCCGGGTCCGCGATCTCGTCGAAGCGCGGCTGGAGGAGGATCTCTCCCTCGAGACGCTCGCCGCCGAGGCCGGGCTCAGCCCCTGGCATTTCCTGCGCGTGTTCCGCCGCGAGACCGGCGCCACGCCGCATCTCTATCTCCTGCAGCGGCGGCTCGCCCGCGCCCGCTCGCTTTTGCAGGCGGGCGAGGCGCCGGCGTCGGTGGCGTCGGCGACTGGCTTCACCGATCAGAGCCATCTCACCCACCGCTTCCGCCGCGCCTATGGCGTGACGCCGGCCCGCTTCCGCCGCGCGGCCGGCGACGGCAAGAAACTACAAGACTGAAACGCCGCCAGCAGGCACATCTCCGGCGATGACGGTTTCAACGGGCACCGGCTCCGCCGGCGGCGCCTTCCGCGCGGGCTTGCTGCGCACGGCGCCGGTGGCGTTGGGCGTCTTCGCCTATGGGCTGGTGTTCGGCGCCCTCACCCATGAGGCCGGCCTCAGCCTCGCCGAGGCGGCGGCGATGAGCGCCATCGTATTTTCCGGCTCGGCGCAGTTCGTCGCCCTCGGCATCTGGACGCTGCCGCCGCCGATCGCCACCCTCGCGGTCGCCACCTTCCTGATCAATTTCCGCTTCTTCCTGATGGCGGCGACGATGACCCGGGTGCTGCGGGGCTGGCGCCTCGCCCGCGCGCTCCCGGCGGTGTTCTGGGTGACCGATGAGAACTGGGCTGTCACCATGGCGGCCGGCGAGCGACCCCACTGGGGCGCCTTCTTCCTCGGCACCGGCCTCGCGCTCTACATCGCCTGGCTTGCCGCCACTGTCGTCGGCCATGTGCTCGGCAGCGTGGTGGCGGACCCCAAGGGCTGGGGCCTCGATTTCGCTTTTCCCGCCATGTTCCTGGCCCTTGCGGTCGGTCTCGCCCGCAAGGCGCCGGCGCCGTTGGTGTGGACCGCCAGCGCCGGCGCGGCCCTCCTCGCGGACCACCTGATCGGCGGCAACGCGCCGGTGCTGGTCGGCGGCCTCGCCGGCGCCGCGGTGGCGGCGCTCAAGAAGCCCGGAGCCGGTCGTGCGCGCTGAGGTGATCCTCGCCTTCGTCGCGATGTCGGCGGTGAGCTATGGCATTCGCGTCGCCGGCTACCTGCTGAGAAGCCGGCTCCCCGATCATCCGCGCCTCGTCGCGGCGATGGATCAGCTGCCAGCGGCGATCCTCATCGCCCTGGTGGTGCCGATGCTGGCGCGCGGCGGGATCGCGGAGTGGCTCGCCGCCAGCGTGGTGCTGGCGCTCGCCTGGTTCGTCGATCTCCTGCTGATCCCGCTCGCCGCCGGCGTCGTCGCCGTGGTGCTGCTGCGTGGACTGCTTTAGCCGCCGAGATACCGCCGCCGGAGGTGATCCTCGTAGATCCGCGCGTCGAGGGGCGATCCCGTGGCCTGTCGCACCAACTCGCTCGTCGACAGCAGCGAGCCCTTGCCGTGCACGTTGGCGCGGAGCCACGTCATCAGCGGCGCGAAATCGCCCTTGGCGATCGAGGGCAGGATCGTGGGATCGGCGCGCTTCGCCGCGGCGAAGAGCTGCGCCGCGGTCATGGCGCCCAGGGTATAGGTCGGGAAATAGCCCCAGGCGCCGTCGTACCAATGGATGTCCTGCAGGCAGCCCTCGCGGTCGCTGGGCGGGCGGACGCCGATCAGCTCCTGCATGCCGTCGTTCCAGGCGCCCGGCAGATCGGCGAGCTTGAGGTCGCCCGCCACCAGCGCCTTCTCCAGGCGATAGCGGAGGATCACATGGGCGGGATATGTGACCTCGTCGGCATCGACGCGGATGAGGCTGCGCTCGACCCGCGTGTAGAGTCGATAGAGGTTGTCCGCCTCCCACGCCGCGCCCGTGCCGCCGAAGGCGTCGCGCAGCAGCGGCGCCGCGAAGTCCAGGAACTCGCGGCTGCGGCAGGCCTGCATCTCCATCAGCAGCGACTGGCTCTCGTGCACGCTCATGCCGCGGGCATCGCCCACCGGCTGATGCCGCCATTTCGCCGGCAGGCCGCGCTCGTAGAGCGCGTGGCCGGTCTCGTGCAGCACGCCCATGAGGGCGCGGGTGAAGTCCGCCTCGTCGTAGCGGGTGGTGATGCGCACGTCGTCGGGCGTGCCGCCGCAGAAGGGATGCAGGCTCACGTCGAGACGGCCGTGGTCGAAATCGAAGCCGAGGCGCTCCATGAGCTCGACACCGAGCTTGCGCTGGGCCTCGACCGGGAAGCGGCCCGCCGGCAGCAGCGGCGCCGGACGCGCCGCCTGCCGCGCGAGGGCACCGTCGATCAGGCCCGGCAAGATGCCCGCGAGATCGTCGAAGAGAGCGTCGATGACGGCGGTGCTGCCGTCCGGCTCGTACTCGTCGAGGAGCGCCTCGTAGGGGCTCTTGCCGAGCCGCGCCGCCTTCGCCGCCGCGACGCCGCGCACGAGATCCAGCACTGCGTGCAGCTGCGGCAGCACGGCGGCGAAATCGCCCGCCGGCCGCGCCTTGCGCCAGGCCATCTCGCAGGCGGAGCAGGCCTTGGTGAGGGCCTTGATGAGATCGGGCGGCACCGCCGTCGCATGCAGCCAGCGCCGACGCATCTCGTGCAGGTTGGCGCGCTCCCAAGGTCGAGCTCGTTCTGGGCGTCGGCGGCATCGAGCAGATCGGCGGCATCGGGCTGGGTCAGAATCTCGTGCGACATCACCTTGAGCGTCGCCACCTGCTCGGCGCGCGCCGGCGCGGCGCCCGACGGCATGAGCGTCGCGCTGTCCCAGTTCAGCATCGCGGCGGCCTCGCCGAGGGCACCGAGGCGTCGGAAGCGGGTTTCCAGGGTCTGATAAGGGGTCATGGCCGGGTGGTCTGGGGTTGCGACGTCGCGCGCTCGCGGCGCACCAGCGAGGACATAGATCACCACGAGGGCGGCGGCGAGTGAATACCAGGTGATGGCGTATTGCAGGTGGTCGTTGGGAAGCTCCGTATGCGCCTGGCCGCCGAGCGGATATCCGCCGGGATTGGGTGCCGGGCCCGCCTCCAGGTAGAACGGCAGCACCGTCGGAGCCTGCGCCGCCCGTCCCATGGCAGCGAGGTCGACATAGAACCATTGGTTTCTCTGCGGATCGTTGTCGGGCACGAACCAGCCGGGCTTGCCGGCGCTGCGGGAGCCGCAGCAGGCCCTCGACGTCGACGATGCCGGCGGGATTGCCGGCGGCGCGGGCGCGGGCGTCCCTGAGCTCGGGCGGGACCCAGCCGCGCTCCACCAGCAGCACCGCGCCGTCGGCGAGCCGGAGCGGCGTCACCACGAGATATCCCGCCTTGCCGCTCTCGCGCTCGGTGGTGTGCACCGGGAGATTCGTGGTCGTAGAGGAAGGTGCCCTAGCGCGCACGCGGCGGAACTCGAGCGCGCGCGCCGCCGCCAGCGTCGTCGGGAGATCGATCGGGCGGCGCCGCCAGCGCCGCGGCCGCGGACTCGCGATCAGCCCCTCCTTCCAGTGCAGGCGCTGCACCTGCCAGGTGCCGAGCGCGACCAGGCCGGCGAAGGCGACGAGCGTCGCGAGGGTGAGTTTGACCAGCCGGCGGCGCATCGATCCGCCGTCAGCGCGGCGCGCGGCCGCCCAGCAGGTGGTGCCGGTACTGGAGCGCGATCAGCCCGGCCTTGAGCGGGCGCAGCAGCAGAATGGCGCCGCCGAGCGATGGCGGGCATCCAGAGCACCAGATGCACCCAGAGCGGCGGCGCGAACTTGACCTCGACCATGATCGCCGCCAGCACCACCAGCGCGCCCAGGATCAGGATCACGAAGACGGCGGGCCCGTCGCCGGCGTCCTCGCCGCCGAGATCGAGGTCGCAGTCGGCGCAGCGCGGCGCCACCTGCAGCAGCCCCTGGAACACCCTGCCCTCGCCGCAGCGCGGGCAGCGACAGCGCAGCGCCGCCATCAGCGGGGAGACCGTCGGCCATTCCCCGCTCATGGGACTCAGCGGGCGGTCATTCGACCGCCGCCGCGCCGCCGCCCCACCAGTAGACGCAGATGAACAGGAACAGCCACACCACGTCGACGAAATGCCAGTACCAGGCCGCCGCCTCGAAGCCGAAATGGTGGTCCGGCTTGAAATGCCCCTTGATGGCGCGGACGAGATTGACGACGAGGAAGGTGGTGCCGATGATCACGTGGAAGCCGTGGAAGCCCGTCGCCATGAAGAAGGTCGAGGGATAGATGCCGTCCTTGAAGCTGAAGGCGGCGTGGCGTACTCGTAGGCCTGCAGCGAGGTGAAGCAGAGGCCGAGGAAGACGGTGACGGCGAGCCCCTTCACCAGCCCCTTGCTGATCGTTCTCCAGCAGGCAGTGATGCGCCCAGGTCACGGTGGTGCCCGAGAGTCAGCAGGATGAGGGTGTTGAGGAACGGCACCTCGAAGGGATCGAAGGGATGGATGCTCTTCGGCGGCCAGACGCCGCCGATCGCCTCGGTCGGGAACAGCGAGGCGTTGAAGAAGGCCCAGAAGAAGGCGGCGAAGAACATCACCTCCGAGGCGATGAAGAGCGCCATGCCGTAGCGCAGCCCGATCTGCACCACCGGCGTGTGATGGCCCTCGTAGACCGCCTCGCGGATGACGTCGCGCCACCAGAACGCCATCATCGTGATGACGCAGGCCGCTGCCAGCGCCACCAGCCAGGGCGTGAAGCCGCCAGTGCATGTAGGCGATGCCCGAGAGCCGCGAGCAGGCCGGCGCAGACCGCGCCGATCAGCGGCCATGGGCTGGGATCGACGAGGTGGTAGGGGTGCTTGTGGCCGGCGGGGCTCGTGCTCATGCGTTTTTCTCGCGAGAAACGGTTGCGGGCTTATTGCTGGGTATTCGACGGCGTCGTGAATTCGGCAGCGGTGATCGCGGGCGGCGTGCGCCCGGCGTTGTCCGCCGTCGGCCGCGTCCTGGGTCTTCGACCGGAACATGGTGTAGGAGAGCGTGATGGTGTCGACGTCGCGGGTGCCGGGGTCGGTGGCGATGTCGGGATCGACGAAGAAGGTGACGGCGAGATCGGCGCTCTCGCCGGCTTTCAGGTACTGCTTGGTGAAGCAGAAGCACTGGATCTTGTCGAAGTAGAGCCCGGCCTTGTCCGGCGTCACGTTGTAGGTGGCGGTGCCGGTGACGGGCACGCCGCTGTTGTTGATGGCGCGGTAGGAGATCGTCGTCTCCTCGCCGGGATGCACCTTGACGGATTCACTAGCGGGCGGAACTCCCAGCCGAGATCGGGCGCCACCTCGGCAGTTGAAGCGCACCGTGATCGCTTTGCCGGCTGACCTCGCGGTCGGGCGCGCTCTCGGCGCGCTGGGTGGTGCCGCCGTAGCCCGTCGCCTGGCAGAACAGCCGATAGAGCGGCACCGAGGCGACGTCGAGCCCCACCATCGCGGCGATCACGCCGAGGAGCGCCAGCCACGGTGATGCGATTGCGACGGCGGCGATCGGTCGCCATCAGAATGCCCCCATCTTGACCAGCGCGACGACGTAGACCAGCGCCACGAAGCCCAGGAGCAGCGCAAAGATCGCCCAGTTCCGCGCCCGCTGCCGCTTCAGCCGCTCGTCCACCGTGATGAGTCCCATCATCTCAGGCGAGCCCGGCCACGCCCTGCGGCGCGCGGTCGACGAGCAGCAGCGCGAACAGCAGGAAGAGATAGAGGATCGAGAAGGCGAACATCTGCTTGGCGCTGCGCTCGGTGCGCGTCGAACCAGACCTTGACCGCAAAGCCGGTGAAGAGCGCGCCCAGCGCCAGCGCCGCGCCGCCGTAGATCGATCCGGCGAGCCCAGCAGGCAGGGCGCCAGCGCGCAGCGGCCAGAGCACCAGCGTATAGAGCAGCATCTGCCGCTTGGTGGCGCGCGCGCCCGCCACCACCGGCAGCATCGGCACGCCGGCCTTGGCGTAGTCGCCGGTCGGTAGAGCGCCAGCGCCCAGAAATGCGGCGGCGTCCAGAAGAAGATCAGGGTGAAGAGCGCGAGCGCGGCGAGGCTCGACCTCGCCGGTCGACCGCCGCCCAGCCGACCATCGGCGGCAAGCGCGCCGGCGGCGCCGCCGATGACGATGTTCTGCGGCGTGCGGCGCTTCAGCCAGATGGTGTAGACGAAGACGTAGAAGGCGATGGTGAGGGCGAGCAGCGCCGCCGCCACGCCAATTGACCGCGAGCCCCATCAGCACGACCGAGATGTCGCCGCGAGGAAGCAGCCGAAGCCCAGCGCGTCGCCGGGCGCCATGCGCCCCGCCGGCAGCGGCCGGTCGGCGGTGCGGCTCATCAGCGCGTCGATGTCGCGGTCGTACCACATGTTGATGGCGCCCGACGCGCCCGCGCCCACGGCGATGCAGAGCACCGCCACCGCCGCCAGCACGGGATGCAGATGGCCGGGCGCCAGATAGAGCCCGACGAAGCCCGTGAACACGACCAGCGACATCACCCGCGGCTTCAGCAGCGCCGCGTAGTCGCCGACATCGGCCCCCGCCTCGGCAAGGGTGCCGGAGCGGGCGAGTGGGGGAGCGAGAGATCGGTCACCGGCGTGCTCGCGCCCGCCTCAGTGGTGGCCGCCGGAGGTGATCACCGGCAGCTCGTCGTAGCTGTGGAACGGCGGCGGCGAGGACACCGTCCACTCCAGCGTCGTCGCGCCCTCGCCCCATGGATTGGCGCCGACCCGCTTGCCCGCCAGCAAGGTCTGGAACACGATGAAAACGAAGAGCAGCGTCGAGCCGTAGGAGATGTAGCTGCCGATCGAGGCGACGAAGTTCCAGCCGGCGAAGGCGTCGGGATAGTCGCTGATCCGGCGCGGCATGCCCGCCAGCCCCAGGAAGTGCATGGGGAAGAAGGTCAGGTTGACGCCGATGAAGGTGGTCCAGAAATGGATCTTGCCGAGCGTCTCGTTGTACTGGCGCGCCGCTCATCTTGCCGATCCAGTAGTAGAAGCCGGCGAACAGCGAGAAGACGGCGCCCAGCGACAGCACGTAGTGGAAATGCGCGACCACGTAGTAGGTGTTGTGGAGCGCGAAGTCGACGCCGGCATTGGCCAGCACCACGCCGGTGACGCCGCCGACGGTGAACAGGAAGATGAAGCCGATCGCCCACAGCATCGGCGTCTTGAACTCGATCGAGCCGCCCCACATGGTGGCGATCCAGGAGAAGATCTTGATGCCCGTCGGCACCGCGATCACCATCGTCGCGGCGGTGAAGTAGGCGCGGGTGTCGACGGAGATGCCCGTGGTGAACATGTGGTGCGCCCACACCACGAAGCCGATGACGCCGATCGCCACCATGGCGTAGGCCATGCCGAGATAGCCGAAGATCGGCTTCTTGGAGAAGGTCGAGATGATCTGGCTGATCATGCCGAAGCCCGGCAGGATCATGATGTAGACCTCGGGATGCCCGAAGAACCAGAACAGGTGCAGGAACAGCAGCGGATCGCCGCCGCCCGCGGGATCGAAGAAGGTGGTGCCGAAGTTGCGGTCGGTCAGCAGCATCGTGATGGCGCCGCCCAGCACCGGCAGCGACAGCAGCAGCAGGAACGCGGTCACCAGGATCGACCAGACGAAGAGCGGCATCTTGTGCATGGTCATGCCGGGCGCGCGCATGTTGAAGATCGTGGTGATGAAGTTGATGGCGCCGAGGATCGAGGAGGCGCCCGCCAGATGCAGCGCGAAGATCGCCATGTCGACCGAGGGGCCGGGATGGTAGACCGAGTCGGAGAGCGGCACATAGACCGTCCAGCCGACGCCGGCACCCTGGCCGATCAGCGCCGAGCCCACAGCAGGCAGAACGACGGCACCAGCAGCCAGAAGCTGATGTTGTTGAGGCGCGGAAAGGCCATGTCGGGCGAGCCGATCATCAGCGGCACGAACCAGTTGCCGAAGCCGCCGATCATCGCCGGCATCACCATGAAGAACACCATGATGAGGCCGTGGGCGGTGATGATGACGTTGATAGGCCTGGTGGTTGCCGTCCGAAGACGGCGTCGCCCGGATACATCAGGTTGATGCGCATCACTACCGAGAGCGCGCCGCCGATCAGCCCCGCGATGATCGCGAAGATGAGATAGAGCGTGCCGATGTCCTTGTGGTTGGTGGAGAAGAACCACCGGGTCCAGAATCCCGGACGGTGATCACCGTGGTCGTCGGCGTGGGCGTATCCCTGAGCCATATTTGGTCCTCGCGCTCGGACGATTGCGTCTGATCTAGATTACTGCGCCGCGTTGGCGGCGACGGTGACGGCGCCGCCGTCCTTGGCGGCCACTTTCTCGGTCTTGGCTTTTGGCGCCTCGTCGGCCTGGAGCGGCGCGTAGCAGGCCGCTCTCGCCTTGTCGTCGTCTTTTGCCGACTTCGTGCAGGCCGACCAGGTGTCGAACTTGGCGTGGAGACCGCCACCACCTCGATCGGCATGAACGGGTGGTTGACGCCGCAGATCTGGTTGCACTGGCCGTAATAGGTGCCCTCGCGGTCGATATTCACCCAGCTCTCGTTGGTGCGACCGATCACGGCATATTCCTGCACGCCGAAAGCCGGCATGAACCAGCTGTGGATCACGTCGGTGCTGCCGACCAGGATGCGGACCGTCTTGCCGACCGGCAACACCACGGGACTGTCGACCTGCAGCAGGCGCGGGTTGCCCTTCGGATCGCCGTTGTCATCGGTGATGATGTGGCTGTCAAAAGAGCCGATCTGCTGATCCGGATACTCATAGCTCCAGTACCACTGGTGGCCGGTCACCTTGATCGTCATGTCCGCATGCGCCGCCTTGTCCTCGAAGTAGAGGAGCTTGAAGGACGGGATGGCGATCACCAGCAGGATGATGATCGGAATCGTGGTCCAGGCGAGTTCGAGAGCGGTGTTGTGCGAGATTTTCGACGGCACGGGGTTGCGCTTGCCGTTGAAGCGCACCATCACATAGAGCAGCAGCCCCAGCACGAAGAGCGTGATCACCGTGATGATCGGCAGCAGGATGTGGTTGTGCAGCATGTCGATGCGGTCGCGCACTTCCGAGGCGGAGGGCTGGAAGCCCATCTGCCAGGGCTGCGGCTCCTCCGCCAGCGCCGGTGATGCTGTCAGCGCCAGCACCACGAGTGCGTCGAGCGCGCAGCGGACGGACCATTTTGTCTTGCAGTTCGCGACCAGTCCCATGCCTCTTTGAGCCTCTCGTCTCGGATAGGGCGGTGAGGCCCGGATCAAACCGTCCGGAGCATCCTCGCTCTCCGCCGGATGGACGCTGCGCCTCACTGCCGCGGCAAGGCTGTCAGGGGCGGCACGCGCGGGCCGGACCCTACACCAAAGACGCGGCGCCTCACAACACCGCGCGCCCGATACAAAGTCCACCATCCTCATAGCGCCGGAGACGGTAGCCCGCCAACCGTTCTGTTGCGACTTTATGCCGCATAAATTGGCTCTGCGCGCCTCTCGCCGCCGACGGTGCCGCCAACGATGCGAGCCCGCCGGGATGGTCGCGGCGCACCGCGTCTCCCGCTACCATAGGGCGACGGGCGCCATCGGGTCCGCACGGCACTTGCCGGCGGTGACGCCCCCCGGAGGAAACCACTCCCATGATCGAGCTGCGCATTCCCGGCGCCGCCGTCACCGCCGCGCTCTGGGCTCTCCTGTCGCCGCTGCTGCTGGCATCCGCCGCCTGCGCCCAGACTCCGGCGAAACCGCCCGCCACCGAGCCCACCTCGAGCTTTGCCTATGAGGTGGTCGACGACCAGCAGACCATCACCATCAACAACGTCACCTACCAGGTGCTCGAGCCCTATATCCCCGGCCGCAAGGCGACGCAGCGGCTGGTGCTCCGCACCACCACCCGCACCAAGTCCGTCATCGACGAGATCGGCATCGAGGGCAGCGTCACGGTCGACGCCTGGCCGCTGGGAACCGGCCTCGACCGGCCGCCGCTCTACAGCGTGAAGCTGGAGGGCGCGGGCGCCACGGTCGTGAACCAGTCGATCCTGGTCTTCGATCGCGCCATCGAGGACGTCCAGTGGTGGTCGGTCTATTCCATCGACCGGGGCCGGCATCTCTTCGACACCTACGTGCCGGTGACGGAATTCTCGATCTCGCGGGAATACGACACGCCCCGCTTCGTCGGGCTCGAGGTGCCGCCCGACGACGCCACCGACCAGCGCCTGAGGGAGCCCCATGTGGTGGGCGTGCTGACGTATGCCTCGGCGGAGCGGGTAATCCGCGAGGCTCTCCTGACCTGCGACGACCCCGATCGCGCCGCCATCTATCGCTCCTACGCCGACGAGACCCGCGAGTTGACGCTGCAGGTGGGGCCGGTGCCGCCCGCCAAGGGCAAGCAATACGCCGGAGCCGGCCCGGACCCTGAAGCTGACCATCAGCCAGGCCTTTCCAGCACCGCCGGAGCCGGTCTCGGCGCTCATTCCCGTTTCCGGCGACGACCTCGATCTCGCCCATGCCAAGCTGCCGCCATGCCTCAAGGCAGCGGCCTGGAAGCGGTAGAGCATTTTCCGCCGATGTGGACGCCGGTTCGGCGCAGAAAATGCGACAAAACCAAGAGGTCCTCCGCCCCCCTCGAATTGCCGGATTCCCTCGCCATATCAGAGGGACCGCCACGCCACCTCGGGACCATCGCCCGGTGGCTGGCGCCGTGATAGGTTCGGCGCCGGCACCGCTTGTGCAGGCCCGTGCGCGGCCTCAGATGGAGACAGGTTCATGACCGACCTCGCCCCGCTCGACGCGCTGTTCTTCGACCGCACCGGCATGGACCGGGCACGGGTGGAGCGCCTCATCGGCGAGACGCTCCACGGCATGGACGACGGCGAGCTCTTCCTGGAATACAGCCAGTCCGAGGCGGTTTCCCTCGACGACGGCCGCATCAAGAGCGCCGCCTTCGACACCGCCCAGGGTTTCGGCCTCAGGGCGCTCTCCGGCGAGGCCACCGGCTATGCCCATGGCTCCGACCTCTCGGAGGAGGCGATCAGGCGCGCCGGCGAGACCGTGCGCGCGGTCAAGAGCGGCACCGGCGGCGTCTTCGCAGGCCCGCCCCCCGGCACCAACCGCAGCCTCTACACCGACATCAATCCGCTCTCCCGGGTCGAGTTCACCCGCAAGACCGGTCTGCTGCAGGAGATCGACGCCTACGCCCGGTCGAAGGACCCCCGCGTGCGCCAAGTGATGGCCTCGATATCGGGCAACTGGCAGGCGGTGGAGATCCTGCGCCCCGACGGCAGTCGGGTCGGCGACATCCGCCCGCTGGTGCGCCTCAACGTCGCCGTTGTCGTGGGCGACGGCGACCGCATGGAGCAGGGCTCCTCCGGCGCCGGCGGCCGCGTCGAATACGACCGCTTCCTCGATCCCGCCCAATGGCAGAAGCAGGTGGACGAGGCGCTGCGCCAGGCGCTGGTGAACCTCTCCGCGGTGCCGGCGCCCGCCGGCGAGATGAGCGTGGTGCTGGGGCCGGGCTGGCCCGGCGTCATGCTGCACGAGGCGGTGGGCCACGGCCTCGAAGGCGATTTCAATCGCAAGAAGACCTCGGCCTTCTCGGGCATGATCGGCCAGCGCGTGGCGTCTCCCGGCGTCACCGTGGTCGACGACGGCACGCTTCCCGACCGCCGCGGCTCGCTCACCGTCGACGACGAAGGCACGCCCTCGGGCCGCACCGTGCTGATCGAGGACGGCATCCTCAAGGGCTACATGCAGGACCGCCTCAACGCGCGCCTCATGGGCATGCGCGCCACCGGCAACGGCCGGCGCCAGAGCTTCGCCTATGCGCCGATGCCGCGCATGACCAACACCTACATGCTGGCCGGCGACAAGGAGCCGCGAGGAGATCATCCGCTCGGTGAAGCGCGGCCTCTATGCCGTGAACTTCGGCGGCGGGCAGGTGGACATCACCTCGGGCAAGTTCGTGTTCTCGCGCCTCCGAGGCCTATCTGATCGAGGACGGCAAGGTGGGCGCCGCGGTCAAGGGCGCGACGCTGATCGGCAACGGGCCGGACGCGCTCACCAAGATCGCCATGATCGGCAACGACCTCGCGCTCGACGACGGCATCGGCACCTGCGGCAAGGACGGCCAGGGCGTGCCGGTCGGCGTCGGCATGCCGACGGTGCGCATGGATCAGCTGACGGTGGGTGGCACCGCGGCGTGACGTTTCGACCCTTCCAGCTCCTGCGCTGCCTTTCCACCGCGGCGGCCCTGGCAATCGGGGCCGCCGCTCCGGCGCTCGCCTGCCGAATCTCGACGACGCCCCTTCCTCGCGGTGGACGGTGGAGCGCGTCGACGGCCGCGCCTGGCTGGTGACGCCCTGCGGCGAGCGCTTCTTCTCCCTCGGCGTCAACGTGATCAATCCGTCGGCGCGCGACCCCTCGATGCAGCGCGATCCCGACTCCCAGGCGCCGGTCGACGAGAAGCTCGCCGCCTGGATCGCCGAGGCGCGTGAGCGCGTCACCCAATGGAACTTCAACAGCGCCGGCGGCTGGTCGCTGACCCCCAATCTCCTGAAGATGCCGGAAGTGGTGAACCTGGAGCTCGGCCGCAATTCCAAGTTCCACTGGTTCGATCCCTTCGATCCCGCGATGCCCGAGATCATGCGCGCGAAGGCGAAGCAGCTGACGGCGCCCTATCGCGGGAGCCCCTACCGCATCGGCTATTTCTCCGACAACGAAGTCGGCTGGTGGGCCGGCGCGCTCTTCAGCTTCTATGCCATGAAGCCGGCCAGCAACTACACCAAGCAGCGCTGGGTACAGATGCTGCGGGACGACTATCATGGCGACTGGCGTCGCTTCACCGCGGATTTCCTGCCGCCGGAGGGCGTGCGCTCCTGGAAGGACCTGCTGTCCGCCAGCGAGATCACGCATCTCAAGCCCGGCGGTCACGGCATCGTCGAGGTTCGGCACTGGACCGCCGTGGTCGCCGGGCACTATTACCGGCTCTCCCGCGACGCGATCCGTGACGCCGATCCCGGCGCGCTCTTCCTCGGCGACCGCCTGCCGATCTACTACGATCCCGCCGCGGTGCGCGCCGAGGCGCCCTATGTCGACATGGTCGCCACCAACTACAACGTCGACAGCCCCGAGGGCTGGATCGCGCCCTACTTCTTCGCAGGATTGCACGCGCTCTCCGGCGGCAAGCCTGTCCTGGTCACCGAGTGGTTCTACGCCGCCAAGGAGAACCGCACCGGGAACACCAACAACGGCCATCTCATGACGGTAGCTACCCAGGCGGAGCGCGCCGAGGGCGCGGCGGCGGCCACCGTCAATTACGCGGCGCTGCCCGATGTCGTGGGGATGCACTGGTTCCAGTACTACGACGATCCCAAGGGCGGCCGCGCCGACGGCGAGGATTACGATTTCGGCCTCGTCGACATGATGAACCAGCCCTACAACCGGCTGGTGGCGGCGCTCGCCGCCGCCAACCATGCGGCGCCGGCGGTGCATGCGACCGCGGTGCCGGAGTCGGCCGCGCGCCAGCCGCTGCTGCCGCGGGCGGTGATCGATCCCGCGCACGGCTCCTTCATCGACTGGCCGAAGCCGCAATCCCTGCTGCCGCCGATGATCGCGAGCCCGCACGAGGTGGCGTTCGGCGAAGCCTATCTCTCCTGGAGTCGAATGGCCTGGCGCTCGGCACCATCGGCCAGGACTATTACGACATCGGGCTGCTCGCCTATGACGGCGACTTCCCGCTGGGCGAGGCCTATCGCGTCGAGCTCGTCCGTCGATGCCGGCGCGGGACCGCGCCACTTCACCTACTACTTCATCCCGCCGCGCACCAAGGTGAAGGATCATCCGCCGATGGCGCCGAAGCTCTGCATGGGCACGCCGGCGGAGCATGGCGCCACCGATTGCCCGCCGGTTCCGGGCGCGCAGGCGCTCTATTTCGGCGCCGACCAGCCGCGGATCGCCGCCGAGGCGCTGATCCCGTGGTCGGCGCTCGGCCTCATGGGGCCGCCGTCGCTCGGGCATCCTCAAGGTGGAGGTCTCCTCCACCGCCTGGCACCGCGCGCGCTGGATGTCGCTCTCGGGAATGTCCCCCGCCGAGGACGTCAAGCACCCGGAGCGCTGGATGGAAATGCGGCTGGGCGGGCTGAATACCGCGTATTAGCTGTCAGCTATCAGCTGTCAGAAGCACGCTCGGATTCTTAGCTGAAAGCTGAGAGCTGACGGCTGAGAGCTGACAGCTCAATACGCCTGCTCCTCGTAGACGGGATCGACGCTCTCGCGCCAGCGGCCGTGATAGGCCTCGAGGAGCTCGTCGGCGGCGGTGCGGCCGCTCTCGGCGATCGCCGCCAGCGGCTCGAGGTAGTGCGTCTCGTCGTCGCCGCAGCTGTCCTTGCGGGCGCGCCGGCGCAAGCCTTCGCGCGAGAGCGCCACGACCTCGCGCGCCAGCGCCGCCAGCGGCCGGCCGCGGAATTGCGCGGCGAGGCCGAGGCGCGGCGCGTCGGCGCGCATCTGCTCGCGCTCGGCCACGGTCCAATCCCCGACCAGCTCGCAGGCCTGATCGAGGACGCCCTTGTCGTAGAGCAGGCCCACCCACAGCGCCGGCAGCGCGCAGAGCCGCGCCCAGGGACCGCCATCGGCGCCGCGCATCTCCAGGATGCGCTTCAGGCGCACCTCGGGAAAGGCGGTGGTGAGATGGTCGATCCAGTCGTTGATGCGCGGCCGCTCGCCGGGCAGCCCCGGCAGCTTGCGCGCCATGAAATCGCGGAACGACTGGCCGGCGACGTCGATGTATTTGCCGTCGCGATAGACGAAGTACATCGGCACGTCGAGCATGTAGTCGACATAGCGCTCGAAGCCGAAGCCCTTCTCGAAGACGAAGGGCAGCATGCCGGAGCGGTCGGGATCGGTGTCGGTCCAGACATGGCTGCGGAAGCTCAGATAGCCGGTCGGCTTGCCCTCGACGAAGGGCGAGTTGGCGAAGAGCGCGATCGCCACCGGCTGCAGCGCCAGGCCGACGCGGAACTTCCGCACCATGTCCGCCTCGGACGCGAAATCGAGATTCACCTGCACGGTGCAGGTGCGCAGCATCATGTCGAGGCCGAGCTTGCCGCGCGTCGGCATGTAGCGGCGCATGATCGCGTAGCGGCCCTTGGGCATCCACGGCACGTCCTCGCGCCGCCACTTCGGATCGAAGCCGAGGCCGAGCATGCCGAGCCCCAGCTCGCTCGCTCACCTCGCGCACCTGGCGCAGATGCTCGTGCACCTCGGCGCAGGTCTGGTGCAGCGTCTCCAGCGGCGCGCCCGACAGCTCGAACTGGCCGCCGGGCTCGAGCGAGATCGCGCCGTTGCCGTCGCTGAGCGCGATCGGGTTGCCGTTCTCCAGCACCGGCTTCCAGCCGAAGCGCTGCAAGCCCTCCAGCAGCGCGCGGATGCCGTCCGGCCCCTCATAGGGCACGCGGCGCAGATCGGCGCGCCGGAAGACGAACTTCTCGTGCTCGGTGCCGATGCGCCAGCGCTCCGGCGGCTTGCGAGCCCGCCGCGAGATACTCGACCAGCTGACGCTTGTCGGTGATCGGCGCGCCGGCGGATTGCGTTGGACCGGACATGCTGGAACCAGGTCTCCGCACTGAAATATGTGATCGGGCGGAACTTCTTCGGCGCAGGTCCCGCCTGCCGCGTGGGCGCGCCCAGTCGCCCGTCAGGGCCTGCAGCACCGCCAAGCGCCGCGAGCGCCGCCGTATCGGCGCGCAGCACTCGCGGCCCCAGACCGACCGGCGCAAACAAAGGGAAGTTTCCGCAGGGCGTCAAGCTCCGTTTCTGCAAAGCCGCCCTCCGGCCCGGCCAGGACCGCCCAGGGCCCTGACTTCTCGCTTGAGAAGTGCCTCGGCGATCGGCGGCGAGCCGCCCGATCTCGTCGCAGAGCAGCAGCCGCCGGCCGGCCGGCCAGCGAGGATATCACGCGATCGAGCGGCTGCGGCTCGCGGATCTCCGGCACCGAGAGCCGCTCGGTCTGCTCCGCCGCCTCGATGGCGTTGGCGCGCAGCCGCTCGAGATTGACGCGCTCGACCTGACGTGCGCTCGGTCAGCACCGGCTGCAGCACGCTCGACGCCGAGCTCGGTCGCCTTCTCCACCAGGAAGTCGATGCGCGCGCGCTTGATCGGCGCGAAGACCAGCCAGAGATCGGCCGGCGGCTCCTGCGCGCGCGGCGCTGTCTCGAGCGCGCACCGAGCACGCAGCCCTTGCCGAAGCCGTCGATCGCGGCCGAGCCATTCGCCGTCGCGGCCGTTGAAGAGCGCGATCCCGTCGCCCGGCCCGAGCCGCAGCACGTTCTTGAGATAATGAGCTTGGGATTCGTGACAGGACGACGCGAGCGCCGGGACCGAGATCCTCGGCGACATAGAGTTGGGTGCGCGGCACGTAGGGCATGGGGTGGTCGCGGCTCGCTCTTGTGCGGGTGGCGGCATCGGGCGGCACAGTCGCCGCATGGAAGCTTAGCCGACCGCGGGCGGCCCCGGAACGGGAACCCGGGACATGAGCGACATCCGCGCCGGCGATTGGGCGGACCGCTACGCGCCGGCGGCGCTCCGGCCCTATATCCGGCTCGCCCGCCTCGACCGGCCGATCGGCACCTGGCTGCTGCTGTTTCCGGGCTGGTGGGCGATCGCGCATGGCGGCGCGCGCGCTGGCCGGATTGGGGCTCCTGGCGCTCTTCGGCATCGGCGCCGTCGCCATGCGCGGCGCCGGCTGCACCCTCAACGATCTCGTCGACCGCGATTTCGATGCCAAGGTGGCGCGCACCCGCACGCGGCCGCTGCCGAGCGGCGCGGTGACGCCGACCCAGGCGCGTGGTCTTCCTGGTGCTGCAGCTCGCGATCGGCGCCGCGGTGCTGCTCTCGTTCAACCGCTTCGCCATCGGCGCCGGGCTTCGCGGTGCTGGCGCTGATCGCCACCTATCCGTTCATGAAGCGCATCACCTACTGGCCGCAGTTCTTCCTCGGCCTCAATTTCAACTGGGGCGCGCTCCTGGGCTGGGCCGCGGTGCGCGGCAGCCTGGAGTGGACGCCGGTGCTGCTCTATCTCGGCGGCATCGCCTGGACCCTGGGCTACGACACCATCTACGCGCACCAGGACAAGGAGGACGACGTCCGCATCGGCGTCAAATCCTCCGCCCTGGCGCTCGGCGACCGCACGCGGCCGTGGCTCTTCATCTTCTATGCCGGTCGCGGCCGTGCTCTGGGTCGGCGCCGGCGTCAGCGGCGGCCTTGCCTGGCCGTTCTATCTCGGCCTGCTTGCCGCGGCGCTGCAGCTCGCCTGGCAAGCAGCTGCGGGTCGATATCGACAATCCCGACGATTGCCTCGCGAAATTCCACTCCAACCGCTCGTCGGCTGGGCGCTCCTCCTCGGCAGCATCGCCGCGCGCGGTCTTGGCGGTGGGTGATCCCGCCGATTTCGTCCGCGCCAACACCGTGGTGGCAACCCCGCCGCTGCTGCCGGAGATCCGCCTCCACCTCGCCGACGCGAGATCACGCCGCTCTGGCACGCGACCGAGGCCTCTCTCGAGCGCGATCAGCTGCCGCCGCCCTACTGGGCCTTTGCCTGGGCCGGCGGCCAGGCGCTGGCGCGGCATCTCCTCGATCATCCCGATCTCGTGCGCGGCAAGCGCGTGCTCGATTTCGGCGCCGGCTCCGGCCTCGTGGCGATGGCGGCGGCGAAAGCGGGCGCGCTCGCCACCGCCGCCGAGATCGATCCCTTCGCGCAGCGCCGCGATCCGCCTCAACGCCGCGCCTCAACGGCGTCGACGTCGCGATCGAGACCGGCGACGTCATCGGCCGCGACGCGCGCGCCGTGGGAGGTCGTGCTGGCCGGCGACATGTGCTACGAGCGGCCGCTCGCCGAGCGCCTGACCGCCTGGCTCCGCGCGCTCGCCGCGCGCGGCGTCGCCGTGCTGCTGGGCGATCCCGGCCGCGCCTATCTGCCGAAGGACGGACTCGAGCAGCTCGCCCGCTACACCGTGCCGACCACGCTCGAGCTCGAGGACCGCACCAGCCGCGAGGGCGTGGTGTGGCGGCTGCGGCCGTGAGGCGCAGCCGGCTCACGACGGCGCCTGCAGCATCCGGCAGATCTCGAGCACCGTGCGGCTGGGCGGCGGCACGGTGCCGCCCATGCTGGTCGCCAGCTTCTGCAGCGCCGGCGACTGCAGCACCATGGCCTCGCCGAGCGCGATCAGCGCGTCGACCTGATTGGCCGGCAGCGACCAGCTGGTGGCGATGGCGTGGAAATTCGCGCGGCAGGCGGGATCGACGAGGTAGTCGAAATCGACCGGGACCACCGCCTGCGCCTGCAGCGCCTTGCCGTCCGACAGGCTTGCCAGCATCGCGTCCAGGGAATTGACGAGCTGGAAGGTGACGGAATTGATCGGCGTGCCGATGACGGTGAGAAGCGTGTCCGTCGTGCCGGGCGGCCGCGGGCTTTGGTCGTAGCCGGTCGCCGACTCGCTGCGCGCGTTCACCACCACCAGCAGCAGCCGCTTCATGCGCCCGGTGTTGAGCCGGTTCAGGAAGGACGGCATCGCCTGGGACGAGGTCAGCATCTGGATCGGCCGCGTCAATCCCACATTGTCGGCGACGCCGCCATCGATGAGCTGGATATAGGTCTTGGGCGCCGACTTGTCCTGGTTGAGATATGTGGCCGCCACGGTGCCGCGGCGGAAGCGCGCGAGATTGTCCTCGGTCGGATAGCGCAGGCCCATGCGCTCGTCGCCGCTGACGTCATTGCGGACCGCGATCGGCCGCGGGCCACCGTCGGCCATGACCCAACCCGTGCTCGGCACCGCGGCTGCCTTCTGCTGCGCGGCGCAGGGCGCACGGTTTTCGAGTGTGATCGCGGTGAGCGCCACCGGGAAGGCCGCCGAGGCCGTGACCGCATCGGCGATCTTGAACCGCGCGAGGTCGCCGCAGATGAGATCGAACTGATCCTGGGTGAAGGAGAAGACATGGCCGGCGGTCATGTCGGTGGCGTTCAGCACCACATAGGGCCGGCGCCCGTTCCTGGGCTGATCGGCGTCGATCATCGACTGATAGGTCTGGTGGTCGAACACCTTCTCGTCGAAGTATTTCTCGAGGATGTCGATGCGCGGCCCGAACAGCAGGGTCCCGGGGTCGAGGAGACCACGCTTGACCAAGTCGGCCATCACGTCCTCCTTCAGGAACTCTTGCTCGAGGGTGGCGAGCCCGTCGTAGCCATAGAGGCCGTAATAGGCCGAGGTCACGCTGCCGCCGGAGACCGAGGAGATCACGTCGATCTGATCGACCAGCCGCACCCTCTGGCCGCGCGCGGGGATCTCCACCTTGGCGAGGCCCCGCAGCACGCCGTCCGCGAGCGCTGCCGCCCGCGTGCCGCCGCCGGAGAAGGTGACGATGACGGCGGTGTCGTCGAGGGCCTTGGGCGCCTGCTGGTCCAGCACGTTTGGCCGGTAGCCCTTCTCCTGATTGATTTCGGCGAGCTCCGGCGTCTTGACGGGATTGGCGCAGGCGCCGAGCGCCAGCAGGGCGAGCGCGCAGCCGATCACACGCCTCATGACAGCGGCCCTTGCGATGCCGGTCCGGGTGCGGCGGGCGCCGGCGGCGCCGACGCGCCGCCCATGGCCACGAGCTGCGGATCGTTCCTGTCGTTGTGCAGCGCTATCACCGCGTCGATGGAGATTTCGACACTCTTGTCCGGCTTGAGGAGCATGAAGGTATTGAGGCCGGTCTCGACACGGAAAGGGTTGCCGACGGTACCGGCAACGTCGACGAAATTGCCATTCACGAAAATGGCGCGGCCCGCCGCGGCACCGGTGACCTTCACCCAGCTCAGTGCCATGGCTCCCTCCCCCGAGTGCGCGCAATAGTGAAGCCTAGCGCTGTGCGAAGCGAAGGGGTTGTGATATCGGTCACAGCGATCCCCATCGCTGCTGCACATCAGGATTCCGCGAGCCCTCATGCCCTACGCCTCGCTCCGCGACTTCATCGCCCGGCTCGAGACCGCCGGCCAGCTGGTGCGGGTGAAGGAGCCGGTCTCCCCCGTGCTGGAGATGACCGAGATCCAGACCCGGCTGCTGGCCGAGGGCGGGCCGGCGGTGCTGTTCGAGAACGTCGTCCGCGCCGACGGCAGGCGCTACGACATGCCGGTGCTGGTCAACCTGTTCGGCACGGTCAAGCGCGTCGCCTGGGGCATGGACCGCGGAGCCCGCATCAGCTGCGCGAAGTCGGCGAGACCCTGGCCTTCCTGAGGCAGCCCGAGCCGCCGGGCGGCTGGCGCGAGGCGCTCGAACTGCTGCCGCTGCTCAAGACCGTGCTGGCGATGAAGCCGCAAGACGGTCTCGCGCGGCGCCCTGCCAGGAGATCGTGCTGCAGCGGCGACGACATCGATCTCGCGCAGCTTCCCGATCCAGACCTGCTGGCCGGGCGAGCCCGCGCCGCTCATCACCTGGCCGCTGGTGGTGACCAAGGGGCCCGGCGAATGCGCGCGAGGACAATTACAATCTCGGCATCTACCGCATGCAGGTGACCGGGCCGAGACACCACGCTCATGCGCTGGCTGAAGCATCGCGGCGGCGCGCAGCATCACGCGCGCTGGGCGCAGGCGAAGCGCGAGCCGCTGCCCGCCGCCGCCGTGATCGGCGCCGATCCCGGCACCATCCTGGCCGCGGTGACGCCGGTGCCCGACACGCTGTCGGAATATCAGTTCGCCGGCCTGCTGCGCGGCAAGCAAGGTGGAGCTGGTCGACTGCAAGACCGTGCCGCTGAAGGTGCCGGCCGAGGCCGAGATCGTGATCGAAGGCCACGTCTCGCTCGACGACTACGGCGACGAAGGCCCCTATGGCGATCACACCGGCTATTACAATTCGGTCGAGCGCTTCCCGGTCTTCACGCATCACCGCCATCACCATGCGGCGCGATCCGATCTATCTCTCGACCTTCACCGGCCGGCCGCCGGACGAGCCCTCGGTGCTGGGCGAGGCGCTGAACGAGGTCTTCATTCCGCTGCTCAGCCAGCAATTCCCGGAGATCGTCGATTTCTGGCTGCCGCCGGAGGGCTGCTCCTACCGCATCGCCGTGGTGTCGATGAAGAAGGCCTATCCCGGCCACGCCAAGCGGGTGATGATGGGCGTGTGGTCCTTCCTGCGCCAGTTCATGTACACCAAATGGGTGATCGTGGTGGACGACGACATCGACGCGCGCGACTGGAAGGACGTGATGTGGGCGATCTCCACCCGCATGGATCCGGCGCGCGACATCACCGTGGTCGAGAACACGCCGATCGACTATCTCGACTTCGCCTCGCCGGAATCCGGCCTCGGCGGCAAGATCGGCCTCGACGCCACCAACAAGTTGCCGCCCGAGACCAAGCGCGAATGGGGCCGCAAGATCCGCATGAGCGACGAGGTCATCGAGGCCGTCACCGGGAAATGGCCGAGCCTCGGCCTGCCCGGCTGCGGCAAGCCGATCTGGAAGTAGGTCTCGCAAACCTTAGGATTCACCAGGGAGACACGAAGGGCACGAAGAAGAAGTCTCCCAAGTCCTTCGCCGCCCGCTTGCGGGGGGAGTAAGGATTTAGGATGAGGTGGGTGTCGATGGGGAATTCGAACCTCGCGTCGGGAGTTCCCCACCTCACCTAGCCTCTCCGCCCCCGGGGGCGGGAGGAATTCCCAAATTCTCCATGTCTGCGTGATGAACCACGCTTTTTCCAAAGGCCTGTACATGGCGCTGGAAAAGCCACCGTGATAGCGTGGCGCCAGAAACGATAAGTGTACTGAGGGAGAGAAACCCATGCCGGCGATCGACGTCCACACCCACATGCTGAACAAGGATTGGCTGGAGCTGCTGCGCCGCCACGGCAAACCGCGCTATGAGGTGCGCAAGAGCATGGATGCGCCGGAGGGCATCTTCCTCGACGGCGCGCCGTTCATGACGCCGATGCCGGGCCACTTCGACTACGACGAGCGCATCCGGGTGATGGACGACGCCAAGGTGGATATGTCGATCCTCTCCCTCACCTGCCCGAACGTCTATTGGGGCGGCGCGGAGGTGAGCCTCGAGGCGGCAAAGATCGTCAACGACGACATGGCGCGCGGCCAGACCGCGCATCCCTCGCGGCTGCGCTTCATCGCCTCGCTGCCCTGGGAGTACCCGGACCTCGCGGTCAGCGAGCTGAAGCGCGCCTGCGACAAGGGCGCGGTCGGCGTCATGGTGCTCGCCAACATCAACGGCCGCTCCCTCACCGACCCGCACTTCGCCGCCGATCTGGCAGGAGATCGACCGCCGCGCGCTGCCCGTGCTGGTGCATCCGACGGCGCCGCCGGGCACGCCGGATCTCGACATGCGCATCTACAACCTGATCGCGTCGGTGGGATTCATGTTCGACACCACCCTCTCGGTGGCGCGCATGATCTTCGACGGCTTTCTCGACCGCTATCCCAATCTCAAGATCATCGCCGCGCACGGCGGCGCGGCGCTCCCCTACCTCGCCGGGCGGCTGGAGATCTGCTTCAACAACATGAATGCCGCGCGGGTGAAGATCTCGCGCCCGCCCAGCGAATACCTTCGCCACATCTACTATGACGCCGTGGTCTATCGGCAGGAGGCGCTCGCGCTCTGCATCAACGTGGGCGGCGCCGATCACGTGATGTACGGCTCCGACTACCCCCACAATATCGGCGACATCAAGGGCTGCCTCGCCCGAGTCGACGCGCTGCCGCCGGACCAGCGCGAGAAGGTCCGCGGCGGGAACGCGCAGCGGATCTTCAAGATATAGCGAGCTTCGCAGGGCCGGGGCGGGGGCATCCCCGGCACTCCTGGCAATCGGCGCCGGGTCCCCTACATTATGGGCACCCCTGGAGCATGTTCCCGAAGTGGAACATGCTCCAGGCTTGTTGATCTTGCCGCATTTTCTGCGCCGGACCGGTGCCCACGTCGGCGGAAAATGCTCTAACCCTGCCGGGAGCCCCGATGGCCGCCACCGACGATGCGCTCGATATCCTGCACAGCCTGATTGCCGCGGCGCGGCGTCTCGGCGCCGATGCCGCGGACGCGGTGCTGTTCGAGGGCGTCTCGATCTCCCACGCCCGCCGCCTCGGCAAGACCGAGAAGCTGGAGCGCTCCGAGGGCTATGATCTCGGCCTGCGCGTTCTCATCGGCAAGCGCCAGGCGCTGGTCTCCTCGAACGACCGCAGCAAGGCCGCCCTCGACGAGCTTGCCGAGCGCGCGCTTGCGATGGCGAAGACGGTGCCGGAGGATCCCTTCTGCGGCCTCGCCGATCCCGGCGGAACTCGCCCGCGCGATTCCCGATCTCGACATCTGCGATCCCGTGGAGCCCGCCGCCGAGGTCCTGATCGAGCGCGCCGCCGCCGCGGAGGACGCCGCCCGCGAGGTCAAGGGCGTCACCAATTCCGAGGGATCCGAGGCGGGCTGGAGCCGCTCTCATGTCGTGCTCGCCGCCTCCAACGGCTTCACCGGCACCTACGAGGGCTCCGGCCACAGCGTGAGCGTCGCGGTGCTGGCGGGCGAAGGCACCGGCATGGAGCGCGACTACGATTTCTCCAGCGCCGTTTACGCGGCCGATCTCGAGGATCCGACGACGGTCGGCACGCGCGCCGGCGAGCGCGCGGTGAAGCGCCTGAAGCCGCGCAAGGTCGCCTCCCAGAAGGTGCCGGTGATCTACGATCCGCGCGTCGCGCGCGGCATCCTTGGCCATTTGACCGGCGCCATCAGCGGACCGGCGATCACCCGCGGCACCAGCTTCCTCAAGGACAAGCTCGGCGAGCGCATCTTCCCGAAGGGTGTCACCGTCATCGACGATCCGCATCGCCGGCGCGGCTTGCGCTCCAAGCCGTTCGACGGCGAAGGCGTCGCCAACCATCGGCGTGCCATCGTGGCGGACGGCGTGCTCACGAGCTGGTTCCTGGATCTGCGCTCGGCGCGCCAGCTCGGCCTCAAGAGCACCGGCCATGCCTCGCGCGGCACCTCCTCGCCGCCCTCGCCGTCCCCCAGCAATCTCTGGCTGGAGGCGGGCGGTCCCTCGCCCCAGGCCCTCATCGCCGACATCAGTCAGGGCTTCTATGTCACCGAGCTCATGGGCATGGGGGTCAACGGCATCACCGGCGACTACAGCCGCGGTGCCGCCGGCTACTGGATCGAGAACGGCGAGATCACCTACCCCGTGAGCGAGGTCACCGTGGCCGGGAACCTCAAGGACATGTTCCTCAACCTGACCGCCGCCTCGGACCTCGAGTTCCGCACCGGCGTCGACGCGCCCACCCTGCGCATCGAGGGCATGACGATCGCCGGCACCTGACACCGGCGGCTTCGGGAATCCCGCCGCAAACCTCTGACTTGCCAGGAAGAACCGTCTCCTTTAGGAAGCGGCGCCCGGGGTGACCCGACCGCGGTCGTGCCATGCTATGATTGAGTGTCTGGGGAAGGACCCAACCTGACGTGAGTTCCGAGGCCGAGCCGCGCCGATCCGGCGCCTCCGAGATTGCCGCCGCGCCGCCGCTGCGGGCGGCGCGCGATGTCCTCAGCGAGCGCAGCTGGCCGCTGATCCGCCGCCTCGGGCGCGATTTCCTGCGCCCGCAGCTCGGCCGCATCCTGCTGGCGCTCCTTGCCATGGGCGTGGTGGCCGCCGCCACCGCGGGCAATGCCTGGCTGATGGAGCCGGTGCTGGACAAAATCTTCGTCGCCCGCGAGGCATCGCTGCTGTGGACGGTCGCGGCGGCGGTGCTGGCGATGGCGGCGGTCAAGGGCATCGCCAGCTATTTCCAGTCGGTGCTCATGTACAAGGTGGGCCAGCGCGTCGTCGCGGACATCCAGAGCACCCTCTTCCGCCGCCTGATCGCCGCCGATCTCGCCTTCTTCCACGCCAATCCCACCGCCAGCCTGGTCTCGCGCTTTACCAACGACGCCAACCTGCTGCGCAATGCCTCGGCCAACGTGCTGGTCGGCATCGGCAAGGACGCGGTGACCGTCGTCTTCCTGGTGGGATTGATGTTCTACCAGGACTGGATGCTGGCGCTGGTCTCGTTCATCGTCTTCCCGGTGGCGATACGCCCGATCAGCAGCGTCGGCCGCCGCATGCGCCGCGTCTCCGCCAATACCCAGGACGAGCTCGGCAGCTTCATGACGCTGCTCGACCAGACCTTCCAGGGCGCGCGCTACGTCAAGGCCTACGGCATGGAGGCCTATGAGACGGAGCGCGCCGATCAGCTGATCGAACGGCTCTACAAGATCCTCAACCGCGCGGCGCGGGTGCGCTCGGCGGTGTCGCCGGTCATGGAGACGCTGGGCGGCATCGCGGTGGCGATCGTGATCCTCTACGGCGGCTATCAGGTGATCGAGGGAACGCGCACCGCCGGCACCTTCTTCTCCTTCATCACCGCGCTGCTGCTCGCCTACCAGCCCATGAAGAGCCTCGCCAACCTGACCGCCAACCTGCAGGAGGGCCTGGCGGCGGCGCAGCGCATCTTCGCCGTGCTCGACGTCGAGCCGGAGATCCGCGACGCCGCCGACGCGGCGCCGCTCGCGATCAAGGGCGGCGAGATCCGCTTCGAGGCGGTGCGCTTCGCCTACGTCGTCGACGGACCGGTGCTGCACGACATCGATCTGCACGTGCCCGCCGGGAAGACCGTGGCGCTGGTGGGCGCGTCCGGCTCCGGCAAATCCACCATCCTCAATCTCATCCCCCGCTTCTACGACGTGGCCGCGGGACGCGTGCTGATCGACGGCACCGACGTGCGGCACGCGACCCTTGCATCGCTGCGCGGCGCCATCGGCTTGGTGAGCCAGGAGGTGAGCCTCTTCGACGACACGGTCCGCGCCAACATCGCCTATGGCCGGCTCGGCGCCAGCGCGGCCGACATCGAGGCGGCGGCGAAGTCCGCCGCCGCGGACGACTTCATCCGCGCGCTCCCTCAGGGCTATGACACCATGGTGGGCGAGCATGGCATCAAGCTCTCCGGCGGCCAGCGCCAGCGCCTCGCCATCGCGCGCGCCATGCTGAAGAACGCGCCGATCCTGCTGCTGGACGAGGCGACCTCGGCGCTCGACACGGAATCCGAGCGCCAGGTGCAGGCGGCGCTCAAGACGCTCATGCGCGGCCGCACCACCCTCGTCATCGCGCACCGGCTCTCCACGGTGGTGGACGCCGACCTCATCTATGTCATCGACGGGGGCCGGGTGGCGGAATCCGGCACTCACGCGGAGCTGCTCGCCCGCGGCGGCGCCTACCAGCGGCTCTATGCGCTGCAGTTCGCCGACCAGGCGTCCGAGCAATCCGTCATCGAGATGCGCCGTCTGGGGCTTGGCCGGAACCGCTAGAGCATGATTCGATCAAAGGGAATCCAATCAGGCTCCAGCTTCCTTGATTCGGTCGCATGTTCTGCGCCGCACTGGCATCCACTTCGGCGGAAAATGCTTTAATGCGGCCCTGGAAGCGGCTCATCCGGTCCGCGCCGGCCCAGCGTGCCGGCTGCTGGCTCATCCAGCTCTATATCCGCCTCGTCTACCGCACCAGCCGCTGGACCGTGGAGCGCGATGCGGCCACGGAGCGCCTGCTGGCGCAGAAGCAGCCGTTCATCGGCACGTTCTGGCATGGGCGAATGCTGATGATCCCCATGATCTGGGCCCGGCGCGCGCCGCTCCACATGCTGATCTCGAGCCACCGTGACGGCCGTCTCATCGCCGGACGCCGTCGCCTATTTCGGCATCGGCTGGGTGGTGGGCTCGACGAGCGGCGGCGGCGGCGCGGCGATGCGGCGCATGCTCAAATACATCCGCGCCAACGAGTATGTCGCCATCACCCCTGACGGTCCCCGCGGCCCCGCGATGCGCGCGAGCACCGGCATCATCTCCACCGCGCGGCTCTCCGGCGCGCCGATCGTGCCGATCACCTACGCGACGCGGCGGCGGCGCCTCATGCAGACCTGGGATCGCTTCCACCTGCCGCTGCCGTTCAGCGAGGGCATCTTCATCTGGGGCGAGCCGCTGACGGTGCCGACCGACGCCGACGAGGCCGCGCTGGAGGCAGCGCGGGCGCTGCTGGAGGCGCGCCTCAACGCCCTCACCGCCGAGGCCGACCGCCGCATGGGCCATGCCGCTGCCCGCGCCGGCAGCGGATGCGCCTGTCGGCGCCGCGCTCGGCAGCGGGCGGCAAATGACCCTGATCCCGCTCTATCGCGGCCTCACCACCCTGCTGGGACCGGCGGTCCGGCTTTATCTCGGTCGGCGCCTGCGCCACGGCAAGGAAGACGCGCTGCGCTTTGGCGAGCGCGAGGGACGCGCGAGCCGGGCGCGGCCGCCGGGACCGCTGATCTGGATCCACGCCGCGAGCGTCGGCGAGGCGGTCTCCACCCTTGCCTTCATCGACCGCCTTATCGCCGAGCGGCCGGCGCTCAACGTGCTCGTCACCACGGGGACCGTCACCTCGGCGCGTCTCCTCGGAACCCGGCTCCCCACCGGCCATGCCTGGCATCAGTACGTGCCGGTGGACCGGCTGCTCTACGTCCGCCGCTTCCTCGATCACTGGCGTCCGGATCTGGCGATCTGGGTGGAGTTCCGAGCTCTGGCCCAATCTGATCGTCGAGACGCGCCGGCGCCGCGTGCCGCTCATCCTCCTGAACGGGCGCATGTCGCTTGCCTCCTATCGCCGCTGGCAGCGCGTGCCCGCGCTGATCCGGCCGCTGCTGAGCGGCTTCGATCTCTGCCTCACCCAGGACGCGGTCCAGGCCGAGCGCTTCGCGCGCCTCGGCGCGCCGCGCGCCTTCACCGTCGGCGATCTCAAGGCGGCGGCGGCGCCGTTGCCGACGGACCAGCCCGCCCTCGACCTGCTGCAGCAGGCGCTCGGCGATCGCGTCCGCGCTGGCTTGCCGCCAGCACCCATGAGGGCGAGGAGGAGATGGCGGTGGCGGCGCATCTGCAGCTGCGGCGGCGCCTGCCGGAGCTCTGCACCATCATCGCGCCGCGACACCCCGCGCGCGGCGCCGAGATCGCGGCGATGGCGGCACGGCACGGGCTCACGGTGGCGCGCCGGTCACAGGACCAGCCACTCACCTCAGACGTCGCGATCTATCTCGCCGATACCCTCGGCGAGCTCGGCCTCTTCTATCGCCTGGCGGGCCTCGCCTTCATCGGCGGCTCGATCTCGAATTTGGGCGGCCACAATCCTCTGGAGGCGGCACTCCTGGATTGCGCCATCCTGCATGGCCCCGACATGGCGAACACGGCGGCGGTGGCCGAGGCGCTCCGCGCTGCCGGCGGCGCCGAGATCGTGACCGACGCGGCGACGCTTGCGGCGGCGCTCGAGCGGCTCCTCACCGACCCCGAGCTGCGGGGACGTCGCGCGGCGGCGGCGGCGACCGTGGCGGCGCGCCAGCGCAACGTTCTCGACGCGGTGCTCGACCGTCTCGGTCCCTGGCTTGATCGGATCGAAGCCGATGCTGCGCTCTCCGCCTGAGTTCTGGCATACCGGCGGCGTCCTGCCGACGCTGCTGGCGCCGCTGGGATGGATCTTTGCCGCCGCCGGCGCGGTGCGGCGCATGACGACGCATCCCTGGCGGGCGACCGTGCCGGTTCTCTGCGTGGGCAATCTCGTGGTCGGCGGCGCCGGCAAGACGCCGGTGGCGATCTCCCTCGCCCGCCGCCTCGCCCAGCTCGGCGAGCGCCCGCACCTGTTGACGCGCGGCTACGGCGGCAAGCGCTCGGGTCCGCTCCGGATCAAGCCCAATCTGCACCACTACAGCGACGTCGGCGACGAGGCGCTGCTGCTGGCAACCGCGGCACCCACCTGGGTCGCCCGCGACCGCATCCGCGGCGCCCGGCGCGCCGCGCGGCTCGGCGCCAGCGTGCTGGTGCTGGACGACGGTTTCCAGAACCCGCAGCTGGTGCAGGATCTGAAGCTGGTCGTGGTGGACGGCGGCTACGGGTTCGGCAATGGCCGCGTGATGCCGGCGGGACCGCTGCGCGAGCTGGTCTGGACTGGCCTCCGCCGCGCCGACGTGGTGGTGCTCCTGGGCGAGGACCGCGCCGGCGTCGCCAGGCGGCTCGGCCGCAAGCCGATCCTGCGCGGGCGGCTGGTACCGCGGGCGGACGCGCCGAGCCTCACCGGCGAACGCGTCGTCGCCTTCGCCGGGATCGGGCGGCCGGAGAAGTTCTTCGAGTTCCTGACGGCGCTCGGCGCCCAGGTGATGAGCCGGCATTCGTTTCCGGATCACCACCCCTTCACCGAGCGCGAGCTCGCCGCGCTCGCCCGCGAAGCCGAGCGCACCCATGCGCGGCTGGTGACCACCGAGAAGGATCTGATCCGCATACCCCTCGCGTTGCGGCGGGACATCCTGACGCTCCCCATCGAGGTGATCTGGGAGAACGAGGCGGCGGTCGACGCGGTATTGGCGCGGGTGCGACGACAGCCGCGGACCGGACATGGCTGAGCGGCGGCCGCTCGGCGCGCGCATCGCCCATGCCGTCGAAGGCGCGGCCGCCCTTCTCGTCTTCGGGCTCTTTCGCATCCTGCCGACCACCTGGGCATCGGCGGTCGGCGGCTTTCTCGCCCGCAGCCTGGGCCCGCGCCTCCCCATCAGCCGGCGCGCCCGGAAGAACCTGAAGACGGCGCTGCCGGAGCTCGACGAGGCCGCGGCCAGGCGTGTCATCCTCGGCATGTGGGACAATCTCGGCCGCGTCGTCGCGGAGTACGCGCACCTCGGCGCCTATCGCGTCTACGAGCCCGGCGGCGGCATCGAGATCGTGGGCGCCGAGCACATCCGCGCCCAGGGCGCTCCGGACGCGCCGCGCGATCTTCTTCTCCGGACATTTCGGCAACTGGGAGGTGGCGACTTTGGCGGTGACCCAGGCCGGCCTCAAGGTCGCCGAGATCTACCGCGCCGCCAACAACCCCTTCGTCGATCGCATCATCAACGACGCGCGGAGCGTGGTGGGGAGCGAGCTGGTGCCGAAGGGCGCGGTTGCCGCGCGCCGCGCGCTGGCCGCCATGCACGAGCACCGTCACATCGCCATGCTGGTGGACCAGAAGATGAATGACGGCATCGCGGTGCCGTTCTTCGGCCGCCGGGCCATGACCGCGCCGGCCTTGGCGCGCCTGGCGCTGCGCTACGACTGCGCGGTGGTGCCGGTGCGCGTCGACCGCCTGCCCCGCGCCCGCTTCCGCATCACCGCCGAGCCGCCGCTCGACTACGCCCGCACGGGCGATACCGAGCGCGACGTGCTCGCCTTGATGACGCAGGTGAACCGCGTGCTGGAGCGCTGGATCCGCGAGAAGCCCGATCACTGGTTCTGGCTGCACCGTCGCTGGCCGGAGTGAGTTCTCGGTGCCGAATCACTCTAAGTCGAGGTGCTGCTTCCGGCGGATGAAAGGCGAATAGACGGGCGCACCCGGCAGGATCCGGCCATCCGGGCCCCACTCCGCTTTGCGGTTGAACGGCATGATCGCTCGTGTGCCAACATGCGGTAGAGCCGCGCGGAAGTCGTCGACAATGCCCTTGAGGCGCGCCTCGATCGTCGCCGAGGCGGAATAGCGAAGTCCGGCCTCAACGCCGTAGGCCACGAACGGAACCAGCACAGTATAGCCGACATAAGCGAGCGAGAAATTCACCGGCCAGAGCATCAGGTCGATGTCGCCGCTCCGTCCATCATACGAGTAGGTCTCCCGGCTCGTACCAACCGTCACTGAGAGCATGGCGCGCTTGCCCACAAAGCGCCCGTTCTCGAAGCGCTTCGCGCTCGTATAGACCTCACCGTATGCAAGTACGCGATCGAACCAGCCCTTCAGCATCGCGGGGGGCAGATGCCACCACATCGGATATTGCAGAACCAGCAGATCAGCCTTGTCCATCGCCGCCAGCTCGTCGGTGACGGCCCTCGGCAAGGTGCCCGTGCTGGAGGCGTGGCGCTGCTCCGCCTGCGCGTCGAACCGGTCCAGGCCGATCCGCTGCTCGAAATGCGCCGGGCGCTCACAGGGGTCGAAGCCCATCGCGTAGAGGTCAGAGACGGAAACGGTCCAACCGGCGGCCTCGAGAGCGGCCGATCCCGACCGCACAAGGTGCGCGTTGAATGACTGTGGCTCGGGATGGGTGAGAACGAAGTGGGCGTGCATGGTTTCCGCTACTTCGGCATCGGCCCGACGATGCGCTGGGGATCGAGCGGGGGTATTGTACCAGTTGACGCCCCAGTGCAGATGCGGGCCGGTGACGCGGCCGGTGGCGCCGGTGGCGCCGATCACCTGGCCCTGCTGCACCTTATCGCCGGCAGCGACGTCGAGGCGCGACAGGTGCTGATAGATGGTGGAGAGGCCGTAGCCGTGATCGACGATCACGGTGCCGCCGGTGAAATAAAGATTGTGCTCGGCGAGGCTCACGGTGCCGGCGGCGGCGGCCTTGACCGGCGTGCCGATCGGCACCGCCACGTCGACGCCGAGATGCGGCGCGCGCGGCTCGCCGTTCAGGATCCGCTGGCTGCCGTAGACGCCGCTGATCGGGCCGGTCACCGGCCACTCGAACGGCGACCTCGAAGAAGAGCTGATCGCTGTCGGTGGCGCGGGCGGCGATGATCTCCTCGCGCTCCCGCTTGATGCGCTCCATGACGGCGGGATCCGGCGTCACCATCTGCGGCGGCAGCCCGTTGATGCGCTGGATCTCGTACTGTCGCGGCGCGACGGCGAGCTCGCGGGTGGCGGTCCGGCCGTCGGGATATGTGACGGCAAGGCTCGCATGGGCCGGGCGCGTCGCGGGAGAGGCCGAAGATGAATTTTCCGTCCGGCGCCACCCGGATGCTCTTGCCGTCGAGGCTGACCCGAGTACCTGGCGCCGCTTCGCCGCGCACCAGGGCTCCCTGCTCGACGGTCCCGGTGAGGGCGATGTCATCCGCCGCCCTGGCCGCGGTCACGGCGCCAACGGCCAGCAGCAGCGCGATTGCGACCCGCGCGACCCTCACAGCAGGCTGCCCTGGTCCGGTTCGTCCGACTTCGAGCCGCGCGGCTTGCGCCGGGCCGCGCCATCCGCCACCACCGCGACCTTGCCGTCATGGAATTCCAGCGTGAGCGCGGCGCCGGGCGTCACCGCCTGGGCGGAGACGACGACATTGCCGCCAGCGTCCTTCACCACGGCGAAGCCACGCTCCAGCACGTTCTGCAATGCCTTGTAGTAGCTCTCGAGCCGCCCGCCGGCCGCCTCCAGAAGATGGACGTGACGCTCGATCACGCGCCGAAGCGCGCCCTGCAGACGATCCGGCAGCGCTTCCAGCTTCTCCCGCGCGCGGACGATCTGCATCTGCAGCGCCTCGCCGCCGAGCCGGCCGCCCAATCCCTCCACCCGCTCGCGCTTCAGATGAAGGAACTGCCGGAGGCCAAGCGCGAGACGCTCCGACGCGATCGTCGAGGCGTTGTGTCGCCGTCTCCAGGAGGGAGCGCGGATCGGGCAGCCCGCGCGCCAGCCCTTCGATCCGGAGCCGGCGCTCGTCGAGAAGACGCACCAGCGCCGACACCACGCGGCCGCCGAGCTCGCTCACCTCGGCCACGAGATCGAGGCGCACCGGCACCGCCATCTCCGCCGCCGCCGTGGGCGTCGGCGCGCGCCGGTCGCTGGCGAAATCGATGAGGGTGGTGTCGGTCTCGTGGCCGACCGCCGAGATCAGCGGGATCTGCGAGGCCGCCGCCGCGCGCACCACGATCTCCTCGTTGAAAGCCATGAGGTCCTCGAGACTGCCGCCGCCGCGCGCCACGATCAGCAGATCCGGCCGCGGCACCGCGCCGCCCGACGTGAGCCGGTTGAAGCCCTCGATCGCCGCCGCCACCTGCGCCGCGGCGCCCTCGCCCTGCACCGCCACCGGCCAGAGCAGCACCCGGCGCGGAAAGCGGTCCGCGAGCCGGTGCAGGATGTCGCGGATCACGGCGCCGGTGGGCGAGGTGATGACGCCGATCACGTCGGGCAGGAACGGCAGCTCGCGCTTGCGCTCCGCGTCGAACAGGCCCTCGGCGGCCAGCCGCTTGCGCCGCTCCTCCAGCATTTTGAGCAGCGCGCCCTCGCCGGCGAGCTCCATGCTCTCCACGATCAGCTGGTACTTGGAGCGGCCGGCGTAGGTGGTGACGCGGCCGGTGCAGATCACCTCCATGCCGTCCTCGGGCTTGATCTGCGAGCCGCTGCACGGTCGGATGCCAGATCACCGAATCCAGCACCGCATCGGCGTCCTTCAGCGAGAGATAGCAATGGCCGGAGGAATGCCGCTTGAAGCCGGAGACCTCGCCGCGCACGCGGACATAGGAGAAACCCTGCTCCAGGCTGCGCTTCACCGCCGCGGAGAGCTCGCTGACGGTGAATTCCGGCAGGTTGATGCGCGCCGAGTTCGGCGGCCTCGCGGGTGCTTTGCGTCATCGGCGGCTATGATACAAGACGCCGGCTTGATGACACGAGGGGAGCTGGAGGCATGCGGGTTCTGGTGGTGGGTTCGGGCGGCCGCGAGCATGCGCTCTGCTGGGCGATCGCGGCCTCGCCGCTCTGCGACCGGCTCTATGCGGCGCCCGGCAATCCCGGCATCGAGGAGCTCGCCACCTGCGTTCCCATCGGCACCGGGGAGCTCGACCGGCTGGTGGAATTCGCCCGCAAGGAGCGCATCGACTTCGTGGTGGTCGGGCCGGAGGCGCCCCTGGTGGCGGGTCTCGCCGACCGACTCGAGGCCGCTGACATCGCCACCTTCGGACCGAGCGCGGCGGCGGCGGCGCTGGAAGGCTCCAAGGGCTTCACCAAGGACCTCTGCGCCAAATACGCGATCCCCACCGCCGCCTATCGGCGTTTCACCGAGGCCGGACCCGCCAAGGACTTCGTGCGCCGGCAGGGCGCGCCGATCGTGGTGAAGGCGGACGGCCTCGCCGCCGGCAAGGGCGTGACCGTGGCCGCCGACCGTCGAGGAGGCGCTCGCCGCCATCGACGCAGCGCTGCTGGAGCGACGCTTCGGCGGAGCCGGGGCGGAGCTCGTCATCGAGGAATTCCTGGAGGGCGAGGAAGCGAGCTTCTTCGCCCTGGTGGACGGCGACCCACAGCCTGCTGCTGGCCTCGGCGCAGGATCACAAGCGCGTCGGCGACGGCGACACCGGCCCCAACACCGGCGGCATGGGCGCCTACTCGCCGGCGCCGTGCGTCACGCCTGAGATCGAGGCGCGGGTCAGACGCGAGATCATCGATCCCACGGTGAAGGCGATGGCGGCGGAAGGCCGCCCCTTCAAGGGCGTGCTCTACGCCGGGCTCATGCTGACCGCGGCCGGGCCCAAGCTGATCGAATACAACGTGCGCTTCGGCGATCCCGAGACGCAGGTGCTGCTGCCGCGCCTCAAGAGCGATCTCCTGCCGGCGCTCCGCGCGGCGCGCGACGGCGTGCTCGGCGGTTTCGATCTGCGCTGGCAAGACGAGGCGGCGGTCTGCGTGGTGCTCGCCGCGGCGGGCTATCCCGGCGAGCCGCTTGAAGGGCACGGAGATCCGCGGTCTTGCCGAGGCCGCCGCGAGCGATCCCGCCGTCACTCTCTTCCACGCGGGAACCCGGCGCGACGGCAGCCGGATTCTCGCCGACGGCGGTCGCGTGCTCGACGTGGTGGCGCTCGGACGAGACGTGGCGGAAGCGCGGCGCCGCGCCTATGCGGCGGTCGACCGGATCGACTGGCCGGAGGGATTCTGCCGCCGCGACATCGGCTGGCGGGCGATCGCGCGGACGTAAGAGACGCGTCCGCGCGTCAGGGTGCGGGTGCCGCTGCCTCGGAGCCGAGCTTGCGGATGAGCGCCACCAGGATCTCGGGATCGAACGGCTTGGCGAGCGTCACCGTCGCGCCCAGCTTCGAGGCGATCTCCAGGAAATCGGTGTTGCCGATGCGGCCGCCGCCGGAGATGGCGATGATCGGCACGCGCGCATCCTGCTTGCGGATGTCGGTGATGGTCTGGATGCCTTCCTTCTCCGGCATGATGATGTCGGTGACGATGAGGTCGGGGCGCGACCGCTGAAAGGCGCGCAGACCTTCCTTGCCGTCCGCCGCCTGGGTCACGTCGATGCCGGCATCCTCCAGCAGCAGCGCTATGGTTTGCCGCACGGCGACGTCGTCGTCGATCACCAGGACCTGCATCGTGAACCTCTGCTGACTGCGGAGTTCGCGCTTGCATACGTGTGTAGGCGCGGCGTCGCCGTTCGACGACATTCAGGAGTAAAAGCTACATACGCATTCCCTAGGAATTCCTTGACCGGCACCGCGCGGAGCGCGAACCGGCCAGCTCTTAGCGCGCGTGATAGAGATCGGCGAGCTGGAACGCCAGCGCGCGATCCGCGTGGCGGCACGCTTTCCGCCACGGCATCGCCGTCGATGAAATGGAACCCCGCGCCCAGCGCCGCCGCCACCAGGCTGAGCGTCCGCGCGCCGTGCACGAAGGTCACCACGCCGACCTTTTCCGCCGCCCGCTGGAAGCGGCTGAGCTGCTGCATCTGGATGAACTCGGCCTTCGCGACATAGCTGAGGTCCGTGCCGATCGCGGCGACGCCGGCACCCGCAAGCTGCGTGAAATCGAAGCTCTCCATCGGCATCTGCAGCGCGACGCCGCGGCAGTGCACCCGGAAGGGCGCCGCGATGTCCATGATGCGTGATTTCTGTATGCCGTCGGGCACACCGACGATCTCGATCATCAGGGAATGCTTCATGCCGTCGTCGATCTTCGGCGACGGCAGCCGAAATGCGACGGCGCTGTCCCAACGAGCTCAAGGTCTCGAAATGCACCGGCGCGGTGAGACCAGTCGGCGTCCGGCCGCCGCCATGGTGTCGAGCTCCTGCTTCACCCGCTCGATCGTGGCCGCGTCGAGGCGCGCCGTCGCCTCGGCATCGCCGGCGACCGCCAGCTCCGCATCGCCTGCCACACCGTCGACATCGGAGAGCCGCACGAGCGGCACACAGCGGTAGGTCGCGATGACGTTCCGCACCGGATCCCACATCGGGCGAAAAACGAAGTCCATGCCGGCCAACACATTGCCGTGTATGCCGGATTGGACCTTCGGTGTCGGCCGCCGACGCTCGATCGGAACCATGACGAATTCGGGGTCGGCGCCGGAATTCATCGGCGCAGTCGCGCGCGAATGCCCACTCAGGTGCCGATTCGGCTCGCCCTCGCTTTCGATCTCGGCTCTTGGTCGCATCGATGGGATCGGTGAGATCGGCGGGCTTGGCGGTATCGAGCAGCTCTGCCAGCGAGGTGACAGCGGCGAAATCGATCGCGCCGTCGAGCCGCGCGATCGCCGTCTTGATCTCGAGGCTGTTCGGCGCCATCCTCGCCCAGCAGGTTCTTGGCGATCTCGTTGGCGATGAGGAAGCATTTGACGCGCGCCTCGGCCTCGCCGAGCCGCGCGAACACCATGACGTAGGTTTCCTCGCCCCAGCTTCGCATAGATATCGCCGGGCGCGATATGCCGCTCGATGACATTGCGCGCGATGCGGTCGGCGCGTTGCGCGATGCGGGGCCATTCGTCGGGCCGAAGCGATCTTTGATCTTGGTGAGGCCGATCAGATTGAGGCGACCGACCAGCGGCGCGGCGTTGGTGCCGAGGAGATCTCGGATCTGCTCGACCAGATGCGTCTCGTCCGCCGCGCCGCCGTCGCCGCGCGCAATCGCAGGCGCGCTGTACTCAGCAACGGCGCGGTTCTCGTTCCTTGTTCCGCCGGCTTGCCCAGCAATATTCCGGCAAGACCGCGGCGCACGCGGATAACCAGGCCTGGCGATTCGCTGCTCTTGTCTGCTTTGCCGGACGGTTTTCGCCATGGTCGAAGCCATTGCCAGTCACTTCGGCGTTGCGGGCGATCTGCCCGCGCCGCGATGCGATGTTCGACTCCTCCGGCGACGGAATTGGCTGAGCAACCCGTCGTCGCGCCACCTTATCGCCGGAAGGTTAATGAGAGAGAAATAATTCCAACGCTCTACCGCACCAGTGTCGGAGACGATCTTCTCGCGAAACCGGCAGGACTAGCGCCGCTCGCGAAAAACTGGCGCAAGCAGCTCCCCGGCCCGCGCCTCGTCGAGACCGCCATAGACCTCGGGCCGGTGATGGCAGGTCGGCTGCGAGAAGATGCGGGCGCCATGCTCGACGCCGCCGCCCTTGGGATCGGCGGCGCCGAAATAGAGCCGCCGCACCCGGGCGAAGGAGATCGCCGCGGCGCACATGGCGCAGGGCTCCAGCGTCACATAGAGATCGCACTCCGCAAGCCGTGGCGAGCCCAGCTTCGCCGCCGCCGCGCGCAACGCCAGCAGCTCCGCGTGCGCCGTGGGATCGCTGAGCTCCTCCACCCGGTTGCCGGCGCATGCCAGCACGGCTCCGCTGGCACCGTCGACCACCACCGCCCCCACCGGCACCTCGCCGCGCAGGGCGGCGCGCTCGGCCTCGGCGAGCGCCTGGGCCATCGGCGAGAAGGGCCGATCCGCGCTCATGGTGCGCGGTCCTTCGGCGGCGCGAAGCGCGCCACCAGCGGCGCCGGCGGCGGCACCGGCCGCCGGGTCGAAAGGCGGATGAAGATGCCGGTCTGCTCGGCGCGCGCATGGATGGTGGTACCGACGAGGATCTCGGCGGCGATGCTCCAGCGCACGCCGCTCATCGCGGTGGCCCAGATGCGCCCCACCGGCCGGTCCTGCAGGGTGAGCGGATGCTCATAGGTGACGCGGGTCTCCAGCAGGATCGGCGCCACGTCGTCCGCCACCGCCTGGGGCAGCGGATAGGCCTCCTCCATCATGGCGAGGCGGAGATCCTCGAGCCAGCGGACATAGACGATGTTGCTGACGATGCCGGCAAAATCGATGTCGTAGGTCCGGATCGGAAGCTCGCGCTCCACAATTCGCATGCGGGTCCACTGATGGCGTGGCACGGCGGCTCCGCGGTATCCGAAGTTGCGACTGTGGCGCCCCCAGCCTAGAGTGCGCCGCGGCAGGATACCCCAGCATGTCACACCCGATCATCGGCCTCACCCTCGATTCCGAGCCGCCCGGGCGGCTACTCGAAGCTGCCATGGTATGCGCTGCGCGAGAATTACTGCGACGCGGTGGCGCGGGCCGGCGGCCTGCCGATCCTGCTGCCGCACGAGCCCGAGCAGGCGCGGGCCTATCTCGAGCGTGATCGACGGGCTGGTGGTGACCGGCGGCGCCTTCGACGTCGATCCCGCCCTGTTCGGCGCCGACGACCGCCATCGCCACCGTCAGCACCAAGGACCGCCGCACCGCCTTCGAGCTCGCCATCACCCGCGGCGCGCTCGAGCGCGACATGCCGGTGCTCGGCATCTGCGGCGGCCAGCAGCTCCTGAACGTGGCGCTGGGCGGCACGCTGATCCAGCACATCCCCGACGAGGTGCCGGGCGCGCTGGCCCATGAGCAGCCCAATCCCCGCACCGAGCCCGGCCACATCGTGCGGCTCGCCGAGGGCACGCTGCTGCGCCGGATCGCCGGCGCCGACGGAGCTTGCCGTCAACAGCGCCCATCATCAGGCGGTGAAGGCGCCGGCGCCGGGCATGATCGTCGACGCGACGGCGCCCGACGGCGTCATCGAGGGCATCGAGGATCCGCGCCGCCGCTTCTGCATCGGCGTGCAGTGGCATCCGGAATACTCCATCAGCGAGGGCGACGCGCGGCTCTTCGCCGCCTTCGTCGCCGCGGCGAGCCGCTGAGACCCGTGATGCGACTCCGTGCCCGACAAGGGCGAGCGCATCGCCAAGCGCATGGCGCGCGCCGGCCTCTGCTCGCGCCGCGACGCCGAGCGCTGGATCGCCGAGGGCCGCGTCGTCGTCGACGGCGAGGTGCTGACCAGCCCGGCGCGTCGCTGGTCGACCGAGGCGAGCGACCTCCGCGTCGACGGCAAGCCGCTGCCCCGGCGCCGAGCCGCCGCGGCTCTGGCGCTATCACAAGCCCGCGGGGCTCGTCACCACGCATCGCGACGAGCAAGAGCCGCGCCGACGGTCTTCGAGCGCGCTGCCGCCGGAGCTGCCGCGGGTGATCTCGGTGGGCCGCCTCGACCTCACCTCCGAGGGGCTGCTGCTGCTCACCAACGACGGCGGCCTCGCCCGATCCCTGGAGCTGCCCGCGCGCGGCTGGCTCCGGCGCTATCGCGTGCGGGTGCACGGCGACGTCGATCCCGGCGCGCCTCGCCGCGCTGGAGCGGGGCCTCACCATCGACGGCGTCGCCTACGGGCCGATCCAGGCCAGCCTGGAGCGTCAGCAGGGCGCCAATGCCTGGCTCGCCGTGGGCCTTGCGCGAAGGCAAGAACCGCGAGATCCGCAAGGTCATGGAGCATCTCGGCCTCGACGTGTCGCGGCTCATCCGCATCGCCTATGGCCCGTTCCAGCTCGGCCATCTCGAGTCGCGGCGCGGTCGAGGAAGTGCCGCGCCGGGTGCTGCGCGAGCAGCTCGGCGTCGATCACGCGAAAGGACAAGCCCAATGCGGATCGTCGGCGGTAAGCATCGCGGCCGCAAGCTGGCGGCGCCCGCTGGGCGATGCGGTGCGGCCGACCTCGCGAGCGGGCGCGGGAGGCGCTCTTCAACATCCTCGCCCACGGCCGGTACGGCGAGCGGCCGGTGTTCGAGGACGCGCGCGTCCTCGACGCCTTCGCCGGCACCGGCGCCTTCGGCCTCGAGGCCCTCTCGCGCGGCGCGCGCTTCGCCGCCTTCATCGAGAGCGACCGCAGCGCGCGGGACGCGCTCGCGCGCCAACATCCGCGCGATCGGCGAGGAGAGCCGCACGCGCGCTCCTCACGGCGGACGCGACTCGACCGCCGCGGCCGGACGGACCCTATGATCTCGCCTTCCTCGACCCGCCCTATCGCAGCGATCTCGCGGTGCCAGCCCTCGCGGCGCTGGCCGCCGGCGGCTGGCTCGCGCCCGCGGCGCTGGTGATCGTGGAGCTCGCGGCCAGGCAGCCCGTTCACGCCGCCCGAGGGATTCACGCTGCTGGAGGAGCGCCGCTATGGCGCCGGCCGCCTGGTCTTCCTGCGCTGGACCGCGGGAATGCCGCTGCCCCCGACCTGATCCCTTGGCCGCCTTGCCCATTTCCTGAGCATATTACCCGCGCGCCTTGGCCACTGCCGCCCGAGAGACTGCTGTCGCCGCGCAGAAAAGCGCCGACACGCCGGGGATTGACCTAGGGCTTGTTCCCTATGACGGTATGGCTGCTCGATCTTGGAGGGGATCGGGACGGCTAGGTGCGCCAGGGGACTATTCATGACCGCGAGAGAACCGAGCCTGCGCTCGGAACGGACGATGCTCACGGACGCATTGCGTCACCAGCAATCCGGCCGAGTCGCGAAAGCCGCGAAGCTCTACGAGCGTCTGCTGCAGCGAAACCCCGGTCATCCGCAGGCGCTCCTCCTCCTGGGCGTGCTGCGGTCGGAGGCCGCCGATCTCGATGGCGCCGAGGCCCTGTTCCGCCGCCGGCTCGCCGACGACCCTGCCGACAGCTTCACCCTGCACAACCTCGCGAAGCTGTTTCAGCGGCGCGGCGACGACACCGCGGCGATCGAGTTGTTTCGGAAGGCGGCCAGGGGCACTCCCTTCGCGCCGACTTTCAATGATCTCGGCGTCTCCCTGCATCGAACCGGCAATCTCGACGCCGCGCTCGCCGCCTTCGATCGCGCGATCCAGCTCGATCCCACTTACGTCATGGCGCATTCCAACCGCGGGCTGGTGCTGACTGACCTCGATCGTCCGCAGGATGCCGCCGCGGCGTTTCAGCAGGTGATCGCGCTCACGCCCGATTCCGCCGAGGCCTGGTGCCATCTCGGCACCGCCTATCACCGTGGAGGAAATCTCGCGGAAGCCGAGACGGCATGCCATCGAGCCGTCGCTCTCGACGCCAATTGCATCGACGCCTACCTGCAGCTGTCGCTCACGCTCGACCGGCTGCATCGTCCCGAGGAAGCCGAGAACTACGGCACCGAATGGGCGCGGCGCCAGCGCGTCGCCACCAAGCCATGCGTCACCGGCAAGCCGGAGGCGCGCATCCTGGTCGTCGCGGGATCGCGCATGTGCAATGTGCCGACGGAGTTCCTGCTCAGCAACCGGCGCTTCGAGACCACGACGGTCCACCTGCTGCCGCCGGGATCCGCCACCCCCGAGGAGGTCGCGGCTCTGCAGCACCTGCCGAAGGTCGACATCGCCTTCAACGCTATCGGCGAGGTTGACCGCGGCGATGTCTTCTTTCCGGAGGCGCGCACGCTCTGCGCCAGTCTGGACTGCCCCGTGCTCAATCAACCGGATACGATGGGGCGCACCCGCCGCGACCGGGTACCGACGCTGCTCGCCGGCATCTCGAACCTGGTCCTTCCCGAGACGCGCCGCGTGAACCGCGCCGAGCTCACCGCCCTCGCCCAGCGGACGGACTGGCCGGAGACGCTGCTGGTGCGCCCGATCGGCGACCACGGCGGCGACGATCTCAAGCGCATCAGCGCGCCGGCGGATCTCGCAGCATATCTCGACGTCATCCGCACCGAGGAGCACTACCTCACGCGCTACTGGGAGTACCGCAGCCCCGACAGCCACTATCGGAAATATCGCTTCGTCTTCGTCGACCGCGAGGCCTTCTCGTATCACCTGGCGATCGCCGACGACTGGCTGGTGCACTACTGGCGCGCCGACATGACCCGTGCCGCCTGGATGCGCGCCGAGGAGGAAGCCTTCCTTGCCAACTATGAGCAGGCCTTTCCCGGTGCGCTGGCGGAGACCATTCGCGAGATCGGCCGCCGGCTCGACCTCGACTACGGCGGCATCGACTGCGCGCTTACCCAGGACGGGCGCGTTTTGCTCTTCGAGGCGAATGCCACCATGCTCGTGCACCTCGCCGACCGGCACGCGGATTTCGCCTACAAGACCCCCTATGTCAACCGCATCTTCGACGCCATGAGCGGCATGATCGCGAGACGGATCGCCGCCCGCTGAGCGCGGCTCACCGCCGGCCGAACAGCTTCTCGATGTCGGCGAGCTTCAGCTCGACGTAGGTGGGGCGGCCGTGGTTGCACTGGCCGCTGTGGGGCGTCGCCTCCATCTGGCGCAGCAGCGCGTTCATCTCCGGCTGGGTGAGGCGCCGGCCCGGCGCGCACGCTGCCGTGGCAGGCGAGGGTGCCGCAGAACTCCTCGAGCCGCTCCTTCAGCGAGAAGGCCTCGCCCATCTCCGCGAGCTCGTCGGCGAGGTCGCGCACCAGGCCCTGAACGTCGAGTTCGGCGAGGAGCGCCGGCGCCTCGCGCACCAGCACCGCGCCGGTGCCGAAGGCTTCCAATACCAGCCCGAGCTCCGCCAGCTCGCCGGCGCGGCCCGCGAGCCGCGCCACCGCGCGGCTCCTCCAGCTCCACCACCTCGGGAATCAACAGCAGCTGCCGGGCGACGCCGGTCGCCGCCATCGCCTCCTTCATGCGCTCGTAGACCAGGCGCTCGTGCGCCGCGTGCTGATCGACGATCACGAGACCGTCCTCGGTCTCGGCGACGATGTAGGTCTCGTGCAGCTGCGCCCGCGCGGCGCCGAGGGGGAAGCGCTGCGTCGCCTCCGCCTGCGCCGGCATCGCGGCGTCGGTGGCGCGCGCCTCCGGCCGGTCGAAGCCCGCGGTGTCGTCGCGGTCGAGCGGCGCCTGGAACTCGGCGGCGGATTCGGTAAAGCGCCTGCGCCGGCGCCCCCGCCGGCATGGAATAGAAACCATCAAATGACTGGTGCGCCGCCCGGGCGGAACGCCGCCATCGTCGTCTCCGCCACCGTGGTCGAGGCGCGGTGGCCGGCGGCGGCAGCGCGTGCTTGAGCGCGCCGACGATCAGGCCGCGCACCAGCGCCGCGTCGCGGAAGCGCACCTCGGCCTTGGCGGGATGCACGTTGACGTCGACCTCGCTCGCCGGCAGGTCCAGGAACAGCACCACCATGGGATGGCGGTCGCGGGCCAGGAAATCCTGGTAGGCGCCGCGCACCGCGCCCAGCAGCAGCTTGTCGCGCACCGGGCGGCCGTTGACGAAGAGATACTGGTCGCGCGACGTGGCGCGGTTGAGGGTCGGCAGGCCGATGAGGCCGGTGAGGCGCACGCTCTCGCGCACCGCGTCGACCGGCAGCGCGTTGTCGGCGAAGCTCGCGGCCGAGCATGGCCGCCAGCCGCTCGCGCCGCGCGCTCGCGCGTCGCGGCCGGCGAGATCGCGCCCACGGCGGCCAAGCGCAGCAGCGCGCGGCCGTCGTCCGCCTGCACGGTGAAGGCGATCTCGGGATGCGCCATGGCCAGGCGCTTCACCACGTCGCACCGCCTGGTCGCGCTCGGCGCGCGGCGTCTTCAGGAACTTGAGCCGCGCCGGCGTGGCGTAGAAGAGATCGCGCACCTCGACCTTGCGTGCCGCGGCGGATGCGCCGCCGGCCTGACGGCGGCCTTCGCGCCGCCGTCGACGGTGACGGACCAGGCGTCGGCCGCATCGCGTCCGCGGCTGGTGAGGGTGAGCCGGCTCACCGCGCCGATCGACGGCAGCGCCTCGCCGCGGAACCCGAGCCAGCGGATGTCGAGGAGATCGTCGTCGGGAAGCTTCGAGGTGCAGTGGCGCTCGACCGCCAGCGCCAGCTCCTCGGCGCTCATGCCGACGCCGTCGTCGGTGACCGCGATGAGGCTCTGGCCGCCGTCGTGCAGCGACGACCTCGATGCGGCGCGCGCCGGCGTCGATGGCGTTCTCGACCAGCTCCTTCACGGCCGCCGCCGGCCGCTCGACCACCTCGCCGGCGGCGATGCGGTTGACCAGGTCCGGCGGCAATTGGCGGATCGTCATGGCGCGCGATTGTGCGCCCTCCTTGCCCATTTCGCCAAGGTATCGCCGCGCCAGCACCTTGCCCTGCTCCACCGCCGGCTGATCGAAGGCCGATGACGCCCAGCAGCTCCGCGGCGATGAGCGTCTCCAGCATGAAGTGCATGAAGAGCGCGCCGAGTCGCTCCCCGTCGAGCCGGTCGAGACGGATGATCCGAGTCGGGCGGCCCCTTGAGCATCAGCGATTCGGACGTGGCGCGCTGCTCCGCCTCCAGGAGGTCGCCCATGGTGCGGCCGGCGAGATAGGCCAGATCCTTGTCGGACGTACCTTCCGCCGAGACCCGTTCGCCGTGGCCGGCCTGGTCGAGCATGAGGAGCGTGAACATCTTGTCGCCGGGGCCGTCGAGATAGAGCTGCAGCTGGCTGTGCTGGTCGACGGTGCCAAGGGCGCGAATCGGCGTCGTGCCCTTGCCCTCCTTGCCCAGGCTCTCGGCCCAGAGCTGCCGGTACCAGAGGCCGAAGGTGGCGAGACGGTCCGCATAGGGCATCAGTACCGACGTGCGGATATTGCGAAGCTCCGCGAGGCCGACGCTGATAGCGGCGCCGAGCGCCGGCGCCGCGGCGCGCGGGGTCTCAGCGGCGAGCGTCTCGCTCAGGGTTTGCGCCGCGCCCCGGCGCACCGCCACCGCGTCGATGCCGGCGATCAGCGCCGGCAGCATGCCGACGTTGGAGAGCACGGAGAAGCGCCCGCCGATGCCGGGATCATGCTCGAGGGTGCGGATCTTCTCGCGGGCGGCGATGCGGCTGAGCGGCGTGTCCGTCGGCTCGGTGAGGACGAGGCAGCGGTCGCCGACCTCGCGCTTCCCCACCGCCTTGCGCAGCGCCTCCAGCAGGATCAGGAACTGCGTCAGCGTCTCCGCCGTGCCGCCGGATTTCGAGATCGCGATCACGCCGGTGCGCGCGAAGTCGAGGCTCTGCTGCAGCGCCTCGAAGGTGGCGGGATCGATGTTGTCCATGAAGTGGAGCCGCGGCGTGCCCTTGGGCGGTCCGAAGCCGCGATCGACCAGGGAATAGAGCGTCTGGCCGCCGAGGCTCGATCCGCCGGTGCCGAGAATGATCACATGCTCGAAGCGGCGGAACTCGGCGGCGAGCGGCTGCAGCGCCGCCAGATCGTCGCGGCGGTCGGCGACCGCCAGCAGCGGCTCGGTGCCCTCGGCGCGTTCGGCACGAAGCTTCTCCAGCGCCGGGCGCGTGCGCTCCAGCAGCGCCGCGAGCTCCCCGGCGCCGAGGCCCAGCGCGCCGACGCAATCAAGGAAGCAGCCGGTGACGTCGTGGCGATAGAGCATGTGGGACCCGTGCCGAAGGAGGGATGCGCCGCGCGGGCCCAATAACGCCTTGGGCCGCGAAAAAACTCAATAGGCGGGCGGGACGCGCACGTCAGGCCGGCTGGCGGCGCATGACGCCCTGGGCCGCGATGGCGGCCAGCTGGCGCAGGCTGAGGGCGTTCAAGGGGAACTCCAGCACCACGTGCATCAGGCTGAGACTCAGCAGCACCGTGAAGCCGAGCGCGTAGTCGTAGAAGTAGAGGCCGGTGGCGGCGAGACCAAGGATAGAGACGGCGGCGAGCCGCCAGCCCGGCACCCGGCGCCAGCCGATCACGTCCGCCTTAATGAACCAGTTGACGTAGTGGTAGGTGTGGACGAAGGACAGGAGGCCGGTGATGCGGGAATCGAACTGCACGCCCGGCAGATGCAGAACCTGCCCCAGCGCCGGCGGCACGCCGCCGAAAAAGCGCCAGCCCAGCATCGCCATCGCCGGCACCACCGGCTGCGGCGCCGGCGGCACGACGAGGATCAGCGCGAGGGCGGCAAGATAGGCCAGCACCAGCATCGCCTGGGTCCAGCTTCCGGCCTTGTGAGCACCCACCATCATGAAGACGAGGGTGAAGACCGAGACATGAATGAGAAGTCGGCAGCAGCACCGCGGTGAGGGCGACGAAGGTAGATTGACTGGCGAGCGCCAAGGTGAGAGCGCCGATAAGCGCCACCATCAAGATGCGCTGGACGAGCGAGACCCGCGCCACCGCCACGACACCGGCGACGAAGGCGGCCCAGATCAGCAGCCCCGACACCGGGATCGACGGCACCGCCACCGCCGCCACCGTCAGCCCCGCCATCAGCGCGACGAAGGCGAGCGCGGGGATGAGCGACTTCACCGGAAGAAAATACTTCCGGTCATGCAGCCACGAGATCTCCGTGAGGTAATGCACCGGCCCGAGGATGGCGTAGGAGAGCAGCAGCAGCTCGAACGGCAGCGCATAGGCGATCGCCAGCGCCAGCAGCATCAGGCCGAGATGAACGGCATCGGCGCGCGGCATCGCTTGCTCTCGGACAGCGTGGGACGGCAACGAGGATAGAGAGGCCCGGGCTGAGTGGTGCAAGGCGGGCAGCCGGGCTCCCCTCACCCGCCGTCCGGCTCGATCTCGTGCGCGCCCGGCAGCGATTTGGGGGCGCCCACCACGACGATGCGGAGCGCGTCGGGATCGAGGAGGCGGCGCGCGACGCGGCGCACGTCCTCCCGCGTCACCTTGCCGAGGAGCGCCGACCGCCGGTCGAGATAGTCGATGCCGAGCTTGTCCTCCTGAATGGTCACCAGCAGATCCGCGACGCGGCCGGTGGAATCGAGGCTGAGCGGAAAGGAGCCGATCAGATAGGTCTTCGCCGCCGCCACCTCGGCTTCCGTGGGTCCCTCGTCGCGATAGCGCCGCCACTGCTCGCGCAGCACGGCGAGCGTCTCCTCGACGCTGCCGTTGCGGGTGGCAACGCTGCCAAGGATGACGCCGGTGTGCCGGAGCGCCACCATTCCCGCGGCGACGCCATAGGCAAGGCCCCGCTTCTCCCGGATTTCCTTGGAGAGCCGCGAGGTGACGCCGCCGCCGGCGAGGATCTGGTTCATGACCGCCGCCGCATACCAGTCGGGATCGCTGCGCTCGATGCCGCGTTCTCCGAAGACGACGACGCTCTGCGGAATCGGCTTGCGCACCAGGAGCAGCGCACCCTGATCCACGGCCGCGACCTCCGGTGTCGCGCTTCGTGCCGCCTTTTCCGGCAGGCCGCCAAAGGTCTTGTCGAGCAGGCTCTTCAGCCGCTCCGGCGCGATATCGCCGACGACCCCGATCACCAGCCGGTCGCGCCCGAAGCGCTCGGCGACGAAGCGGCGGAGGTCTGCGGCATCGATTTTCGCCACCGACGCCACGGTTCCGCTTACACGGCGCCCATAGGGATGCTCGGGAAACGCGCTCTGCCACCAGGCGCGGTTGGCGATGCTGCGCGGCTCCTCCGCGTTCTGCTCGAGCGCGGCGGTGAGCTGGCTCTTGACGCGCTCGATCGCTGGCGCATCGAAGCGCGGGCTCGCGAGCGCCAGGCGCAGAAGATCGAAGGCGGTGTCGGCGTTCTCGGACAGCGTCCGCATCGCGCCGCCGACGGAGTCCGGACCGGCACTGAATTCCAGGCGGATGGCGAGATCCTCCAGCCGCGCCTTGTAGGCGCTGCTGTCGAGATCGCCGGCGCCCTCGTCGAGGAGATCCATCGCGAGGTTGGCGAGACCCGCCTTGTCCGGCGGATCGAGAGTGCTGCCGTTCTCGAAGACGAAGTCGAGGGCGATCACCGGCAGGCTGTGGTCTTCCACCAGCCAGGCTTCGACGCCGCTGGCGCCGTGACGCGGGTGATCTGCACGGCGGCGGCCGCCGGACCGATCTGCCAGAGCAGCCCCGCAAGGAGCGCGGCCGCCAGCCACGCGCCGCGCCTCATGGCTTGGCCGCCGGCAGCAGCACGGCGGTGACGGCGGTGTCGTCCTTGATCACGGCGCGGGCGATATCCGTCACCTGCTGCGGCGTGACCGCGACGATCCGCTCCGGCCAGGCCTCGATCTCCGGCAGGCTGCGGCCCATGGCCAGCGCGGCGCCGATGATGCGCGGCGGGCCGGCAAGGCTGTCGCGGCTGTAGACGGCGCTTGCCTGCAGACGATGCTCGACCCGCGCCACTTCCTCGGGCGCCGCGCCCTCCTTGAGGAAGGATGCGATCTCGGCGCCGATGGCGGCCTCGATCTCGTCCACGCTCACGCCGGGACGGGGCTCGGCATAGAGGATGAAGCTGCCGCTGTCGCGCATGCCGCTGTAGCCGGCGCCGACGTCGTGGCGAGCTTCTTCTCGATCACCAGGCTCTTGTAGAGCCGCGAGCTCTCGCCGCCGCCCAGCAGCTCCGCCAGCACGGTGAGAGCGTCGGCGGGATGGCCGCCCGCCTCGCCGTAGCTCGGCGCCAGATAGCTGCGCCGCCAGCGGGTGTTGGTGACCTGGGCGCTCCTCATCTGCAGCCGCGTTGCCGCCACCTTCGGCGGCTCGACGAGGACGGCGTGCGCCGGCACCGGCCGCGCCGGGATAGGCGCCGTAATATTTCTCGGCGAGGGCATGGACTTGCTCCGCCGTGACGTCGCCGGCGACGACCAGGATGGCATTGTTGGGGCATACCAGGTCCGGTAGAAGCGCCGCGCGTCCTCGGCGGTGAGGCCGCGCATCTCGTGCAGCCAGCCGATGGTCGGCAGGCGGTAGTGGTTGTTCAGCAGCAGCGCCGCGTCGGCCTGCTCGTTCAGCAGCGCCGCCGGCACGTTGTCGATGCGGGTGCGGCGCTCCTCGATGATGACCTCGCGCTCCGGCGTCACCTTGTCGTCGGTGATCACGAGATCGCTCATGCGCTCGGATTCGAGCTTCATCGCGAGGTCGAGCTTGTCGGCGGCCACCGTCTGGTAGAAGGCGGTGTAGTCCTCGGTGGTGAAGGCGTTGTCGCGGCCGCCGTTCTCGGAAATGATCCGCGAGAAGGCGCCGGGCGGCGTCTCCTTGGTGCCGCGGAACATGAGATGCTCCAGGAAATGCGCGATGCCGGACTTGCCGGAGGGATCGTCGGCGGCGCCCGCCTTGTACCAGAGCATCTGCGTCACCGCCGGCGCGCGGTGGAACGGCACCACGACGACCTGCAGGCCGTTCTTGAGGGTGAAGCTCTCGGCGTTGAACTGGCCGGCCAACGCCGGCGCCGCCTCGGTGGCGAGAAGCGCGGCCGCGGCGATCAGGACACGGCCGAGGATCCGCACTGGCAACCCGCGCTTAGAACAGATTGAGGAATGACGTGCTCTTTTTCCGCTCGATCGTCGGCGCCGGCGTCTGCGCCTGCGCCGCGCCGGGCGCGTCGGGCGCCACCGGCTGGCCGGCGGTCTGCGCCTGCTTGATGCGATCGGCTTCCTTGCCGGGATCGATCACCTCGCTGGGGGTGTTGGACTTGCGCCAGAACAGCAGCTTGTCGACGAAGCTCTTCTCGCCTTCCGGCGAGGCTTCCAGCTCCTCGGTGACGACAGTGCGGATCTTGGGATCGGCGTTGGCGGCTCCTGCCTGGCGCAGCAGATCGTCCTCGCCCGGGCTGCGCTGGGCGGCGGCGGGCGGCAGGCCCGCCTGGGCGCCGACGCGGAAGATCGCTTCCTTGGCACGCTCCTGGGTCGGCACTTCCTGGCTGGGCGCCGCCCCCGGCTGCGGCGGCCGCAGCGAGTAATCCGGCGGGATCGCCAGCGGCGCCCGGGAGACTACCGCGAACTCGTCGGGGATCACCTTCTCCATGCCGATGGCGCGCTTGATGTCGGTGCAGCCGCCGAGGGCGACGGCAAGCGCAGCCAGCGCCAGCACGGGAAGAACATACCGAGTCCCCAAAAGCTCCCTCCTCATGACCGCCCTTAATTAGGGCTTTCTCGCCTTCCGAGCAAGCCGTCCAGCACCAGCAGCGAAACCCCCACGGTGATGCAGGAATCCGCCAAATTGAAGGCGGGGAAGTGCCAGCCGCCCCAATGAAAATCGAGAAAATCAGTGACCGCGCCCAGACGCAGGCGGTCGATCACGTTGCCGATCGCCCCGCCGATGACGAGGCCGATGCCGGTGATTACCAGGGCACTCCGGCTGCGCCATAGCCAGATCAGCAGCGCCACCACGATCGCCGCCGCCAGCAGGGAAAACAGCACGACATTCCAGGAGGAATCCCGATTGAAGAGCCCGAAGCTGACGCCGCGGTTCCAGGTCAGCACCAGGTTGAAGATGGGGAAGATCGGCTGCTGCGCGATGCCGGCCGGAGCATCGTTGAAGTGTCCGATGACCCAGCTCTTGGTGAGCTGATCGGCAACCACGACGAGCGCCGCCAGCAGCAGGCCCAGAAGCCGGCTCACCGGCCCGCCGCCAGATGATCGACCGCGTCGGAGCAGCGGATGCAGAGATCGGCATGGCCGGGGACGGTGCCCACCTCCGACAAGACGCGCCAGCAACGCTGACATTTTTCGCCCGACGCCGCCTCGATGACGACGCCGACACCGGGCACCTCGGCCAAGGTGAAGGCGCCAGCCGGCGGCGCCGAGAAGGCGACCGTCCCCTCAGAGGTGATCCAGAGCTCGGCGGGATCGACGCCGGCAAGGGCCGCGCGGTAGGTCTCCGGCACGAAGAGGCGCACGGCGCCCTGCAGGCTGGCGCCCAGGCGCTTCTGGGCGCGCTCGATCTCGAGGGCGCCGGTGACGACGCGACGGAGATCGCGGAGCTGCGCCCATTTGGCTCCAAGGTCGGGATCGCGCCAGGCCGCGGGGACCGCGGGATAATCCTCGAGATGCACGCTCACCTCGGGCGCGTCGCCGTGGCGGACGAGCCAGGCCTCCTCGGCGGTGAAGCAGAGCACCGGCGCCAACCAGCGCGCGAGGCAGTCGAAGACCCGGTCGAGGACGGTGCGCGCGGCGCGCCGGCGCGGCGCGTCGAGCCGGTCGCAGTAGAGCGCATCCTTGCGCACGTCGAAATAGAAGGCCGAGAGATCGACGGCGCAGAAGTTATGCAGCTCCGTGAACATGGTGTGGAAGTCGTAGGCCTCGGCAGTCCGCCGCATGACGTCGTCCATCTCGGCGAGGCGATGCAGCACCCAGCGCTCGAGCTCCGGCATCTCCGCCGGCGCCACGCGCTCGCTGTCGGAGAATCCCGCGAGACTACCGAGGAGATAGCGCAGCGTATTGCGCAGGCGCCGGTAGACATCGGACTGGTACTTCAGGATCTCGGGCCCGATGCGGAGATCCTCGGAATAATCCGACGCCACCACCCAGAGCCGGAGGATGTCGGCGCCGCTGCGGTCCACGACCTCCTGCGGCGAGACCCCGTTGCCCAGTGACTTCGACATCTTGCGGCCCTGCTCGTCGAGCACGAAGCCGTGGGTCAGCACGGCGTCGTAGGGCGCGCGGCCGCGCGTGCCGCAGGATTCCAGCAGCGAGGAATGGAACCAGCCGCGATGCTGATCGGAGCCCTCGAGATAGAGCGAGGCCGGCCATTTGAGATCGGGACGCTTCTCCAGCACGAAGCTGTGGGTCGAGCCGCTGTCGAACCAGACATCGACGATGTCGGTGACCTGCTCGTACTTCGCGGGATCGTAGCGGTTGCCGAGGAATGTCGCGGGATCGGCGGTGAACCAGACGTCGGCGCCGCCGCGATCGACCGCCTCGGCGACGCGATCGACCACTGCCTGATCGCGGAGCGGCTCGCCGGTCGCCTTGTCGACGAAGACGGCGATCGGCACGCCCCAGGCGCGCTGGCGCGAGATGCACCAATCGGGCCGGCTCTCGATCATCGAGCGGATGCGGTTCTCGCCCTGGGGCGGAATCCACTGGGTCTCCGAGATCGCCTTCAGCGCCGTGGCGCGGAGCCCGTTCGACTCCATGCTGATGAACCACTGCGGCGTGTTGCGGAAGATCAGCGGCGCCTTGGAGCGCCAGGAATGCGGATAGGAATGGGTGAGCCGGCCGCGCTGCAGCAGCCCGCCCGCAGCCTCGATCGCCGCGATCACCTTGTCGTTGGCGTCGCCGGGCTTGCCGTTCGGCCGATAGACTGCGGCGCCGGCGAAGAGCGGCACATCGGGATAATAGGTCCCGTCGTCGGCGACGATGGCGGGCACCTCGAGGCGATGCTTCACGCCGAGCTCGTAGTCATCGACGCCGTGCGCCGGGCGCGATGTGGACGAAGCCGGTGCCGTCGCTGTCGGTGACGAAATCGCCGGGATAGAGCCGCACGTCGAAATCGTAGCCCTGGCCGCGGAGCGGATGCCGCGCGACCGTGCCGTCGAGATCGTTTCCCTTGAGCTCGGCCAGGATCTCGGCGGTGAAGCCGATCTCCTTCTGGGCGCCCTCGAGGCGGCTCCTCGCCAGCACCAGGGTCTCGCCGACACGCGCATGGGTTTTCTCGTCGACGGCAGCGACCTTCGCCACGACGTAGTCGAACTCAGGCCCGAAGGCGATGGCGCGGTTGCCCGGCAGCGTCCAGGGCGTCGTCGTCCAGATCACGACCGAGGCGCCGACCAGCTCCGGCCGCGACGCCGTCACCACGGGAAAGCGCACCCAGACCGTGGTCGAGGTGTGGTCGTGATACTCGATCTCGGCCTCGGCGAGCGCGGTCTGCTCCACCACCGACCACATGACCGGCTTGGCGCCCTTGTAGAGGCCGCCGTTCATCAGGAACTTGCCGATCTCGCGCACGATCTGCGCCTCGGCATCGTAGGCCATGGTGGTGTAGGGATGCTCCCAGTCGCCCTCCACGCCGAGGCGCTTGAACTCCTCCCGCTGCACATCGATCCAGTGCGCGGCGAAGTCGCGGCACTCCTTGCGGAACTCGTCGATCGGCATGTCGTCCTTGCTCTTCTTCGCCGCGCGGTACTTCTCCTCGATCTTCCATTCGATCGGCAGGCCGTGGCAGTCCCAGCCCGGCACGTAGACCGCGTCCTTGCCGAGCTTCTGCTGCACGCGGTTGACCACGTCCTTCAGGATCTTGTTGAGGGCGTGGCCGATGTGGAGGTTGCCGTTGGCGTAGGGCGGCCCGTCATGGAGGATGAATTTCTCGCGTCCCTTGGACGCCGCGCGCTGGCGCTGGTAGAGGCCGGTCTCGCGCCAGCGTTGCAGCAGCTGCGGCTCGCGCTTCGGCAGCTCGCCCTTCATGGGAAAGGCGGTCTGCGGCAGGAAGACGGTCGGTCGATAATCGGTGGCCATGGCTCGTGACGTCAGGAGGTCAGGCGGGAAGCGCCATCAGCGCGGGGCGCCGGGCGCGAGCGGGCGATCCCGGCCCTCAGGAACGGGCCGGGCGGCTAATTCGAGAGCCATGCCCCATGTCTAGACAAGCCATGGGCGCGACCATAGGGAACAGGCCCTGCGCCGTCAACCGAGGGGGCCTGGCTCTGCCGCCAGGATAGCGCGGGCCTGACCGGCGTCGGCGGCGATCTGGGCCTTGAGCTCGTCGATGCCGGCGAACTTGCGCTCCGGCCGGAGATGCTCGACCAGCGCCACGCGGAGATGCTTGCCGTAGAGGTCGCCGTCGAAATCGAAGAGATGCGCCTCCAGGCGGAGGTCGGTGCCATCAACGGTCGGGCGGGTGCCGAGATTGGCGACGCCGTCGGCGCCAGACGAGGGGCGCCTCCCCTTCGATGGCGATGCGGACGGCATAGACGCCGCCCGCCGGCCGGAGATAGTCGCCGAGCAGCAGATTGGCGGTGGGGAAGCCGATGGTGCGGCCGCGCTTGTCGCCGCTCTCGACGCGGCCCTCGATCTCGAAGGAGCGGCCGAGCAGCACCGCCGCCTCCCGCGGCCGGCCCTCGGTCAAATGCTGGCGGATGCGGGTCGAGGAATAGACCGCACCGTTGCCGGCCTCGAGAGGCGCCATGACAGTGACCCCGAAGCCGTGCTTGACGCCTTCTCGCTGCAGCAGCGCCGGCGTGCCGCGGCGCTTGTGGCCGAAGTGGAAGTCGTAGCCCACCAGGACGTGGCGCGCGGCGGTGCGGCTGACGATCACGTCGCTGACGAAGTCCTCGGCGCTTACCTGGGCCAGCGCCAGGTCGAAGTGCAGGACGAAGAGGAGGTCGACGCCGAGCGCCTCGATCAGATGCGCCTTGGCGCGCAGCGGCGTCAGCCGGAACGGGCGGCGCCGCCGGATGGAACACGTGATAGGGGTGCGGCTCGAAGGTGAGCACTGCCAGCGGCGCGCCGGCCTGCCGGGCGAGTTCGCCGGCGCGGCGGATGACGATCTGGTGGCCGAGATGAACGCCGTCGAAATTGCCGATCGCCACCACCGCGCCACGGTCGGCGGCCTCGAGCGCGGCCGGGTGACGGAGAATACGCATGGGGCGCGAAGATATCGTGCCAGCGGCGAAACCGATAGTCGGGAGTCTGCGGCCATCGGCCGCGCGGGTACCGGTGCTATGCGCAGCGACTCAGCCGCGCTGGGGAACCATCACCAGGGCGTCGCCGTCGATGACCACGGTCTCGCCGACTCGGCAGACCGTCTGCAGCACGATCCGGGCCTTCTCGCGCATGATGTCGGCGATGGTGACCGAGGCCACCACGGTGTCGCCGATGCGGACCGGCGCGCGGAAGTTCAGGTTCTGCTTGAGGTAGATGGTGCCGGGCCCCGGGAGGCGCGAGCCGATCACGGTGGAGAGGAAGCTCGCCGACAGCATGCCGTGGACGATGCGTCCGCCGAAGCGGGTCGTGGCGGCGTAGCTCGCGTCCATGTGCACGGGGTTGCTGTCGCCGGAGATGCCAGCGAAGAGCACGAGATCCGCCTCGGTCACCGTACGCGCGTACCGCGCGGACATGCCGACCGAGAGTTCCTCCAGATAATAGCCTTCCTCGGGCTCCCGGAGGCGACGCGTGTCATCCATCTCACTACCTCGGCGCTGGCCACAACCCGGCGCGCCTGAAAGGTTCGCACGGACACGGGCGTTGTGCGGTGCACCTTAACGATTAAGGGGCTGAACCGCAAGAATAGGCTAGCATCGGACGGTTAACGGCGGCTTAGGGAGTAATGTTTCGCAGTAGCAGCAAAATGCCCCGGCGATCCACAAAATGACTCACGGCCGTGCCGGGAGCGGCTCGACCGGGGTGCGGCGGGCAAGTCCCAGGGCCTGCTCCAGGGCGGCGGCGAAACCCAGCAGCTCGCCGTCGCCGTAAGGGCGCCCCACCATCTGCAATCCCACCGGCAGCCCGCTCCTGGTGAAGCCGCAGGGGAGCGACAAGGCGGGGCAGCCGGTGAGCGTCACCGCGTAGGTAATGCCGAGCCAGTCCACGTAGTTGTCGAAGCGATGTCCCGCGACCTCCTCGACATAGCGGCGGTCGACATCGAAGGGCGGCACGATCACCGCCGGCGTCAGCAGCAGGTCATAGACGTCGAAGAATTCGACGACGCGGCGATAGAGCGCCTCGCGGGCGCGCGTGGCGCGGCCGATCTCGTCGGCGGTGAGCTTCAATCCCTGCTCGATGTTCCAGATCACCTCGGGCTTGAGCTTCTCCCGATGCTCGGCGAGATAGGGCGCCATGGCGGTCACGAAGCGGGCGGCGCGCAGCACCTGGAACATCTCCCGCGATCCCGCGAAATCCGGCGCCGCCAGCTCCACCTCGGCGCCGAGCTCGCCGCAGCGGCGCGCCGCGGTCTCCGCGATCCCGCGCACCTCGGGATCGACCGGCAGAAAGCCCAGATCCGGCGAGAATCCGACGCGCGTTGCCTTGCCCGGTCGGCGCGCGTGATCGAGAATAGCTGCGCGCCGGCGCCGGTCGCGACAGCGGATCGCGGGGATCGAAGCCCGCCATGGCGTCAAGCATCAGCGCGGTATCCGTCACCGTGCGGCCCATGGGACCGCTCACCGCCAGACTGTCGAAGGCGCCCGGCTTCGGCCCTTGCGCCACGACGCCGGGACTCGGCCGCAGACCCACCACCGAGCAGAAGCTGGCGGGAATGCGCAGGCTGCCGCCGAGATCGCTGCCGTTCGCCAGCCACGCCATACCGGTGGCGAGCGCCACCGCCGAGCCGCCCGAAGAGCCGCCGCAGGTCATCGCGGTGTTCCAGGGATTGCGCGTCTTGCCGAACACCTCGTTGAAGGTGTTGGCTCCGGCGGCGAACTCCGGGACGTTGGAACGCGCCAGCACGATGCCGCCGTGGCGCTCCAGCGTCTCGACCTGGAGATCGGAGCGCTCCGGCACGAAATCGGCGAAGATCGGCGAGCCCTGGGTCGAGCGCACGCCCATGACGTTCATCGAATCCTTGATCGCGATCGGCAGCCCGCCAAGCCAGCCCGCGGCGCCCCGCTCCGGCGTCGGCGCGACCATGCGCCGGGCATGATCGCGGGCACGCTCGACGCACAGGGTCGGCAGCGCGTTCACCGCAGGATCCACCGCGCGGATGCGGTCGAGCGCCGCGTCGATCAGCTCCGCCGGCGCCACTTTCCCCTGCCTGAGGAGGTCCACCACCTCCACCGCGCTCAGCCGGATGAGATCGTCGCCAGTGGCCATCTGAAACTCCTGACTCACTTCGCATTGAAAGACCGATGGGGTCAGGCTACTGAGAGGGCTCGGCGCGCGTCAAATCCGCGCCGCCTCACCACCGCAGGGACCGCTCGATGGATGCCGACCCCGCCCAGCCGCTGCGCGAGATGTGGTATTTCGCGCTTCCCGGCAGCGCGCTCCGGCCCGGTCAAATGGTGCCGAAGATGCTGCTCGGCGAGCCGCTGCTGCTGGGCCGCGACAAGTCGGGCACGGTCTTCGCGCTCCGCGACATCTGTCCGCACCGCGGCATCCCGCTCCGCTACGGCCATTTCGACGGCGCCGAGATCGAGTGCTGCTATCACGGCTGGCGTTTCGGGCCGGACGGGCGCTGCACCGCGATCCCCTCGCTCGTCGACGGCCAGTCCTTCGACCTCACCAAGATCCGCGCCAAGGCGTTTCCCGCCCGCGAGGTGCAGGGAAACATCTGGGTCTATATCGGCGAGGAGGATCCCGCGACGGCGCCGGAGATCCCCGTGGTGCCCGACATCGGCGCGGTGGCGCCCGGCCATGTTCGAGAGCCTGAGCTTTCCCTGCGCCATCGATCACGCGGTGGTCGGGCTCATGGATCCCGCCCACGGACCCTTCGTGCACCACGCCTGGTGGTGGCGCTCCCGCCGCTCGATCCACGAGAAGGCCAAGCCCTTCGGTCCGGCGCCCTATGGCTTCACCATGCTGCGCCACGCGCCCAGCTCGAACTCCAACGCCTACCGGCTGCTCGGCGGCAAGCCCGAGACCGAGATCACCTTCCGCCTGCCGAGCGTTCGCATCGAGCACATCCGCGTCGGATCCCACGTGGTCGCGAACCTCACGGCGGTGACGCCGATCAGCGCGGCGGAGAGCGAGATCAACCACGCGATCTACTGGACCCTGCCGTGGCTCACGCCGCTCAGGCCCCTGCTGCGTCCCTTCGTGCGCGCCTTCCTGCGCCAGGACCGCGACATCATGGTGATGCAGCAGGGCGGCCTCAAATACGATCCGGCACTGATGCTCATCGACGACGCCGACCGCCAGGCGAAGTGGTACTACCGCCTCAAGAACGAGTACCGCCGCGCCCGCGCCGAGAACCGCCCCTTCGAGAACCCGGTCAAAGAGCGCGTGCTGCGCTGGCGGAGTTAGGGGCCGACGGCGCTCAAACGTATTGCGCCACGCCGCGGCCGAAGGACCAGTTCTCCTTCACCACCTCCACCAGATTGATGAAGACGTCCTGGGGATCGAGGCCGGGATCGTCCGCCAGGAGCTCGACGATGCGGTGGTAGAGCGCCTGCTTCTGCGTCACCGTCCGCGTATTGCTGACGGTAAGCTGGATGGCGACGAATGCATCGGTGCGATGCATGCCGAGATAGCCGCGGTCGAAGATCAGTCGCTCCGCCGGATATTCGTCGATGATCTGAAAACGGTCGTCGGGCGGGACGTTGAAGGTTTCGACCAGGGCGCGCTGCACGCCATCGGCGATGGCCTGGCGATAGGCAGTGGAACTCCCTTCCCTGAGGGAAATGCGGGCGAGCGGCATGGATGCCTCCTCTGATGCTGCCGGCGGATGTGCCGGCACCGCAAGAGATGGGCTCTTTCCATTCTGCAGAAAAATTAATACTTCTAATAAGACACTTTTGGTAAACTCAACTATGACGTCGCTCAACCTCGATATCCAGATCCTCCGCACCCTGGTGACGGCCCAGGATCTCGGCGGCTTCGGCCGGGCGGCGGAGCAGGTCGGCCGCTCCCAGTCGGCGGTCAGCCTGCAGATGCGCAAGCTGGAGCAGCAGCTGGGCGAGTCCCTCTTCCGCAAGGAGGGCCGCGGCCTGGTGCTGACCGAGGCCGGCGACGCCGTCCTGGCGTATGCCCGGCGCATTCTCGAGCTCAACGACGAGGCGGTCGCGGCGGTGCGCGGCGCCGCCATCGACGGGCGGGTTCGCTTCGGCATGCCCGGCGACTTCGCCGAGACCTGGCTTCCCGCCGTACTCGGCCGCTTCAAGCGCGCGCATCCCGCGGTCCGCATCGAGGCGAGCGTCGACCGCAATGCAGTGCTGCTGGAGCGTCTCGACAAGGCGCAGCTCGATCTGGCGCTTGTCTTCGGCGGCGGCACGCGCGGCGATGCGGAGACTTTGGCACGGCTGCCGATGGCATGGATCGGCGGGCGCGAGCGGAGCTGGGCCCAAGGCGAGCCGGTGCCGCTCGCCGTGTTCGAGCCGCCCTGCGTCTTCCGCCAGCCCGCCACCGCCGCTCTCGACGCCTCCGGGATACCCTGGCGCATTGCCTTCAGCAGTCCCAGCCTCTCCGCGCTCTGGGCCGCCGTCGACGCCGGGCTTGGCATCACCGTGCGCACCGGCATCAGCCGGCCCGATCACCTGCGGGTACTCGGGGCGCGGGACGGGCTGCCGCCGCTGCCGTCGATCGATCTTTCGCTGCATGGCGCCGGCCGCACGCTGGCGCCGGCGGTGGCACGTCTCAAAGAGATACTGCTGCAGACGGTACCGGCCACTTATCCCAGCCGGCTCGGTTCGAGCGCCGCGTAGACCCGCGGCTGGAACTTCCTGCCCCGGTCGGCGCAGATCGCCCGCCATGGCAGCATCGCAATCCGCTGTTTGCACCATCGATGTGCATCGGGCCCCTGTCGCGAGGCGCGGCAATGCCTATAGTTGCGGGCGCGCGCCAGCACGACAGGGGAAAATCATGAGACGATCGATCGGTTTTGGAATCCTCGCCACGGGGATGCTGCTGGGCTCCAGCCTGGCGTCCGCCAACACGCTCCGGATCGCGCTCAACGAGGATCCCGATGCGCTCGATCCCGCCATCGGCGTCTCCTTCGCCGGCCGCGTCGTCTTCGCGAGCCTCTGCGACAAACTCGTCGATATCGACGCCAAGCTCAATTACGTCCCGCAGCTGGCGACGGAATGGTCGTGGTCGGCGGACGATCTCACGCTCACCATGAAGCTCCGCCCGGGCGTCGTATTCCAGGACGGCGAGAACTTCGACGCCGCGGCGGTCAAATACAACATCGAGCGCTACCAGACCGCGCCCTTCTCCAAGCGCAAGACCGAGCTCAAGCAGGTGAAAAGCGTCGAGGTCATCGATCCCCTGACCGTGGCGTTCCACTTGTCCGAGCCCAGCGCGCCGCTCGTCGGCGTGCTCTCCGATCGCGCCGGCATGATGGTGGCGCCGAAGGCAGCGGCGGCCGCCGGCGACAAATACTCCAACGATCCCGTCTGCTCCGGCCCCTACAAGTTCAAATCCCGCGTGGCGCAGGAGAAGATCACCGTCGAGAAATTCGACCGCTACTGGAACAAGGACGCGATCCACATCGACGAGATCGAGTTCCTGCCGGTGCCCGACACCAGCGTGCGGCTCGCCAACCTGAAGGCCGGCGGCTTCGATATCATCGAGCGCGTGGCGCCCACCGACATGGCCGCCATTGCCGCCGACAAGAACCTGAAGCTCGTCGTGAGCCCGGCAACGCTCTACTACCAGCTGTCGATCAACGTCGCCAATGGCGCGGCGGCGGCGACGCCGCTCGGCCAGAAGGCCGCGGTGCGCGAGGCGCTCGAGGCCGCGATCGATCGCAAGGTGCTCAATCAGGTCGTGTTCAATAGCGAATACGTGCCGAACAACCAGCCGATCGTGCCCGGCTCGACCTATTACGATCCCGACTTTCCGGTGCCGCCGCGGGACCTCGCGAAGGCGAAGCGGCTTCTCAAGGAAGCCGGCGCCGAGCACCCCGACCTTCACCCTCACCGTCGCCAATAACCCGCTCGAGCTGCAGGTGGCCCAGGTGATCCAATCCATGATCGGCGAGGCCGGCTTCGACATGAAGATCCAGGCGGTCGAGGCCAATACGCTGATCGCCGCGACGCAGAAAGGCGACTACCAGGCCGTCCTCACCTTCTGGAGCGGTCGGCCGGATCCCGACGGCAATATCTCGATCTGGCTGCAATGCGATGGCGCGCTCAATTGGAGCAAGTATTGCAACCCCAAAGTCGATGCCGCGCTCGCCGACGCGCGCCAGGTGACCGATCCAGCCAAGCGGCTCAAATTCTACAAGGAGGCCGCAAGCCTCTATCTCGCCGACCGCGCCTATATCTTCCTCTATCACATCAAATGGATCTGGGGCACGACGGCGCGGCTCGAGGGCTTCACTCCCGCGCTCGACGGGCTGATCCGGCCGCAGGGGATGACCCTCAAGCCCTGATCGACCGGCACGCCGATTGGGAGTGCCGCGGGGCTTGACGGCGGTCGTATACTGAATGCGTCAACGGTGTCCGCTCACCTGAAGGCGCGTCTCATGGCCACACGAGCCCCTGCCCCGTCTGCCGCAGCCCTGCTGCCGGCGCTAAGCTTCGACCGCGACGGCCTCGTCGCCGCCGTGGCGCAGCAGCACGATACCGGCGAGGTGCTGATGCTGGCCTGGATGAACCGGGAGGCGGTGGAGGAGACGCTGGCGACCGGAGAGGTCTGCTACTTCTCGCGCTCGCGGCAGAAGCTCTGGCGCAAGGGCGAGAGCTCCGGCCAGGTGCAGCGCCTGGTCGAGCTGCGCGTCGATTGCGACGGCGACGCGCTGCTGCTGCTGGTGGATCAGACCGGCGTCGCCTGCCACACCGGCCGGCGGAGCTGCTTCTTCCGCGCCGCGCGCGACGGTGCGCTCGTCACGATCGCCGAGCCGCAGGTCGATCCGAAGACGCTCTACGGCCAGGAGGGCTAGGGATGCGCTTCGTCGTCGCCATGATGAAGCACGAGACCAACACCTTCTCGCCGGTGCGCACGGACTGGCAGCGCTTTCTCGACTGGGGCGCCCATTTCGGCGCCGATGCGCGGCGCGCCTATGAGGGGACGGCGATGCCATTCGGGGCCTATCTCAAACTCGCCCGCGAGGCCGGCGCCGAGGTGGTGACGCCGGTCGCCGCCGAAGCGATGCCGAGCGGCCCCGTCGAGAAAGCCGCCTACGACACGATGTCGAACGCCATCCTCGACGCGGTGCGCGGGGGATGCGACGCCGCCTTCCTCGACCTCCACGGCGCCATGGTGGCGGAGACCACGGCCGACGGCGAGGGCACGCTGCTGGAGGCGATCCGCGCCATCGCGCCCGATCTTCCGATCGCCGTCACCTGCGATCTGCACGCGAACCTTACCGAGAAGATGGTGCGCAACTGCACCGCCCTCATCGGCTACAAGACCTATCCCCACGTCGACATGTACGAGGTGGGCTGGCAGGTCGGGCGCATCCTGCTCCGCGCGCTCAAGGGCGAGATCCGGCCAACGATGGGCTGGGACCGCCGCCCGCTGCTGGCGCAGACGCTGCGCATGGGCACCGATGACGAGCCGATGAAGACCCTCATCCGGCTGGCGCGGGAAGAGGAAGCCCGCGGCATGCTGGCAGCGACCGTGTTCGGAGGATTCCCCCTTGCCGACTTCGCGGACGCCGGCATGTCCGCGATCTGCGTCGCGAATGGCGACGCACCGGCGGCGGAAGCGGCGGCGCGACGGCTGATGGACGCCGCCTGGGGCGAGCGCGAGGAATTCCTCTACCGTCATGAGCCGCTGGCGCAAGCGGTGGCGCGCGCCAAGGCGATCGCCGAGGGTCCGGTGCTGCTGCTCGACCACGCCGACAACGTGGGCTCCGGCGGCACCGAGGACGTGATGACCGTGATTGCCGAGGTGCTGCGCCAGGGGCTTGAGGACGTGGCGGTGGCGGCGGTCTGCGATCCCGCGGCGGTGGCGGCGATGGCGAAGGCGGGCGTGGGCGAGACCGTGACGCTGCGTCTCGGCGGCCGGACCGATATGCCCTCGATCAAGCTGAAGGGCGAGCCGCTGGAGATCACCGGCAAGGTACGCACGCTCACGGACGGCGACTGGGTGGTGCGCGGACCGATGTACACCGGCGTCACCGTGCATATGGGGCCGACCGCCGTGCTCGACACTGGCGAGATGCAGATCGTCGTGGTCTCGCGCCATCACGAGCCCTGGGACATCGGCGTCTTCACCAGCGTCGGCATCGACCCTGCCGCCAAACGCTACCTGCTGCTGAAATCCCGCATCCACTACCGCGCGGGATTCGCACCCCTGGGGCGCGCGACCCTCACCCTCGACGGCGACGGCGTCACCACCTCGGACAATGCGCGGCTCGACTTCCGCCACATCCGCCGGCCGATCTTCCCACTCGACCGCCTGAACGCGCCGCCGGAGAAACGATGAGCCGCCGCAAAGCCCTGGCCATGAACAGGTCCCGGACACGCCGCGCCCTGGGCGGCGCCGGGCTCGCGCTGGTCATCCTGGCGACGCTGCCCGCTGCGGCGCTTGCGGTCGATGCGCCGATCATCGTCACCGGCGCCTGGGCGCGACCGACGCTGCGGGGAACACGCACCGGCGCCGCCTACATGACGCTGACCAACCGCGGCCAGGTCACCGATCGCCTGGTCTCCGTCAGCGCGACGGTCGCCGACCGCGCCGAGCTGCACGAGGAAATGATGTCGGGCGGCGTCATGTCGATGAAGCCGGTCACCGATCTCACGCTCCGCCCTGGCGCCACTATCCAGATCGATCCCGGCCACTATCACATCATGCTGATCGGCCTGGCGACGCCGCTGGTCGCCGGGGAGAGCTTCTCGCTGAGCCTGACCTTCGAGAAGGCCGGCGCCATCGTCGTCACCGTGCCGGTGACGACGATGGCGCCGCACTAGAGAATTTTCCGCCGCAGCGGATTCCGGTTCGGCACGGAAAACGCGACGGAATTCGACGAGGCCGGTCGGGTGGTCTCTACTGAGGACAGGACAACGTCTGGCGCGCCGCCACCAGGGCCGTTGCGTCGTAGGATTTGCCGCCGCATTGGCTCATGTAGCCCTGGACCGCCTGGTTGTAGCGGTCCACCGCCGCGCTGTAGGCGGGCGATGCCTCGTTGGTGAGGTGCGCGCCGGCGGCATCGCGCTGCTTCAGCAGCTGCCGGTAGGCGTCGATCGAGCCGGCGTCGTTGACATTGACCTGCGACCGACGGGTCTCGAGCTCGGTATTGAGCCGCTGGAACTCGCTCTGGGCGCTGTCATAGGCGGCCTGCTGGCGCGTGAGATCCGCCTTGAGGTTGTTCACCGCCTGGTCCCGGCACAGGCAGGCGGCGATGTCCGCCGGCGAGGTCAGGACGCCCTGCGCCGCGGCGGGCCACGAAAATGCCACTGCTCCGGAGACGCCGATCGCGATGGCGAGGAGAGGCAATGCCGCGCGCGCTGGATTCTTCATGATCGCTCTCGCTTTGCTGCCAGGGGATTGAGCCCAACTCTTCGGACGCCCGCGGGTGCGGAGGATCAAGTTCCGCGCCAAGCCGGCGACGGCAAGTCTAGCCAATCACTCGCGGGAAGCAAACCGCAGATGCCGGAAGACCGGTAGAGGCCGCGTCAGCGCGCGGCGGTCTCGCCCACCATGCTGGCGAAGAAATCGAGCTGCCAGCGCATCGCCTCCTCGCTCATGGGATAGCGGCCGTCGACGCGCGGCTGCAAAGCGCTCCCCGGCGAAATCTGGCCGAGCAGGAGCTGGACCTTGACGGCGGCGCGCATGGTGAGCCCGGCCTTCCAGGCCAGTGCGGTGATGCCCTTGGCGCTGTGGGCGCCGAGCACGCGCTCCACCAGCTCCACCGGCACCTTGCCGAGCACCGCCAGCGCCGCGCGCGCGAGAGATCGGTCGCTGCCGAGCGCCTTCAGGACCGCTTCCTCGTCGAGCCTGCCCTCGGCGAGAAGTTTCTTGGCGCGGGCGAGCACATCCGGATCCGACGCCTTCGCCGATGCCGGCCGCTGCGCCGGCTCCGCCCCGGACTTCTTCGGCTCGGTGCCCAGCCGATGCATGACCGCGGCCTTCACCTCGCGCATCGTCTGCTGATCGAGATCGGGCCGCTCGGCCAGCAGCGAGAGCAGGTTTTGCGCCACGAAGCAGGCGAGCTTCTTGGCGGCGCTCGCCGGCAGCCACGGCCGCACCACCAGCGGACGATGCCAGGCGCAGACCTCCGGCGCGCGGTCGAGCAGGCGGTCGAGCGTCTCCTCGCGGATCTGCGCGCTGGGATTCTCCAGGAGCGCGGTGATCGCGTCGATATCCTCGCTGTCGCCGATCGCGTCGGCCACCCGCGCGCGCACCTCGGCGCGCCGCGCGATCGCCACCAGGGCGCCGGGAATGGGCGCGTTCTGGATGATCTGCAGCAGGTCATCGTCGGTGAGCACCGGAGAGAAGCGCAGCACGGGACCCGCGACCACGAGTTCGCTGTCGCGGGCGAGCATGCGGATCACCTCGGCGGGCGCGTTGGCGACGTCCTTCAGGACTTCGGCGATCACCTGGCGCACCCGCGTCACCTGGTCGCGCACCAGGATCTCCAGCACCTCGTAGGTCATCTCGCGCATGCGCTGGTGCTGCTCGGCGCTCAAATCCGGCGTCAGCCGCGCGATCTTCTGGGCGAGATCGACGCGCACGCGGTCGTCGCGGTCGCGCGCCAGGATGAGGTCGGCCTGAACCGGCGTCGCCTCGTTGGCGGCCACGGCCGCGCGGACACTGGGATCGCGGTCGGACGCGAGATAGTAGAGCGCCTCGGGGCGCGCCTGGCTGTGGCGCGCGACGGCAATGCGGTCGGCCGCCTCGGCGCTCGCCGCCAGCCGTTTCGATTCCTCGTAGTCGAGCGGGGTCTCGGCGCGACGCACCTTGCGCATCACGCGCTGGATGAGTCCCATCATGCGGAGAGCGCCTTGCCGTCGATCGGATGGGCGGCGGCAAAGCGGAGCTGACCCTTGCCGGCTTCCTTGGCCTGATACATCGCATGGTCGGCGCGGGCGACCAGCGCGGCCGGCGGCTCGCCGCTGGCGGGATCGTAGATCGCCAGCCCCATCGACACCGAGAGCGGATGCTCGGCGCTGCCGATGCGCGGCGTCAGCACGCCAAAGGCGCGCAGGATGGCGCGCGCCCGCGTCTCCGCGACGGTGGCGTTGATGCCCTGCATCCACACCACGAACTCGTCGCCGCCCAGGCGCGCCACCAGATCGGCGCTGCGGGTATTCTCGCGCAGAATCTGCGCGAAGGCCTGCAAGGCCTCGTCGCCGGCGCTGTGACCGTCGTTGTCGTTGAGCTGCTTGAAATTGTCGAGATCGAGATAGAGCAGCGCGGCCGGCCGCTCGGCGTTCTCCGGCGTACCGAGCCGGCGCTCGAGCTCCTCGAGGAAGGCGCGCCGATTGAGCAGGCCGGTGAGCGCATCGACGCGCGAGAGCTGCACGATGCTCTCGTGATGCGAGACCTGGGCGATGGCGATGCCGAGGTGGTCGGCGACGTCGCCGATGGTGGCGCGGTCGGGCTCGCTGAAGGCGCCGTCCGCTTGCGCGCGCCAGAGCAGAAGCGCGCCGTTGGTGGCGCCGCGATAGCGGGTCGCCATGCCGGCGAAGCAGCAGCCGTCCTGCGTCGTCTCGATCTCGTCCGTGGTGGCGAGCCGCGCCGCGGCCGCGCCCAGTACCGCCTGGGGAGCCGCCTCGCCCCAGCGCGCCGCTTCCTCGGCGCTGCCGTCGGCGCGCAGACGAAGCACGGCGCCACCGCTGGCGCCGACGGCGAGCCCGACGGCGCTCACCGCGGCGGCAAGCGCGTTGGCGGGCTCGATCTCGTCGCGGATGATGCGCACCAGATGTGCCATCAGCCGGTCGCGGAGCCGCGCGCGCGCCAGCGCCTGGTCGCGGGCCCGGTCGGCGGTGAGATCGCGGCAGACGCCGCGCGCGCCCTGGAAACCGCCGTGGCGATCCAGTACAGGCACCGCCGCCACTCCAAGGCAGGCGGCGGCGCCGTCGGCGCGCCGGAACCAGACATCCATGTCGGCGATCGGCTTCTCGGCGCGGAATACATGCGCCTGGAATTCCGAGGGATCGATGAGGAATTCATGGGCGCGGCGCCCGAGCAGCGCCGCGGCGGTCCAGCCGAGGGCGCCCTGGGGCGACACGAACACGAAGACGCCCTCGGCGTCGGTCTCCCAGGCGAAATCGCTGGAGATCTCGACCAGCGCCTTGAAGCGCTGCCGGCTCTCGATGAGGGCGTCGCGAAGATTGGCCTCCAGCCCCTGCTTGCGCACCAGGACGAGGGCGGCAGCGCCGTCCGCGAGCGGCACGACGATCGCCTCCACCACCTGGTCGAGGCTCAGCACCTCGACCGCGGCGACGCCGCGCTCGAGGATCGCGGTGACCTGCTCCGTCGCCTGACGCCAATGCCCGACGGGAGTGGCGTCGAGCAGAATTCTGTCCGCAGGAGTTGAGGCCGCGGCCGCGGCCGTCGCGCTCGACCAGCAGCGCCGCGCCCGGGAAATCCTCGAACGCGCGCTCCCCCAGAGCCAGCCGCTGCTGCCCGGTCACGAGATCGAACTCCGCGATGCCGCTCTTCACCCGATGGTCTCCTGCCCTTCTGGACAACCGCTGAGAGTAGGAGCGCAGGAGTTAGAAAACCGTTTAGGAGATTTGCGCCTGGGCGATCAGGGACTTCCGGGCCGGGCCCGAATCGCTGAGATTCGGCCGCGCGCCGACTCACTCCGCGCCAAACATCATAAGGATATAGCATTAGGTCATCGGGCGCGGTATCAAGGGCGAAGCAAGGGGGAGCGAGCCGAGCCCATGCCGTTGAGCGCAGCCGCGACGCGGCGCCAGACCCCGGCACGCCTGGTGGACGGGCGGCTGCCGACGCCGCTCTATCATCAGGTCTATCTCGTGCTGCGGGACAAGATCGTCACCGGCGCCTACGGCGCCGACGGGCTGCTGCCCGGCGAGCCCGCTCTCACCCAGCAATTCGGCGTCTCCCGCATCACCATCAAGCGCGCCCTCGACGACCTCGCCGCCGAGGGCTTCGTGCGGCGCCGGCGCGGTCTCGGCACCCGCGTGGTGAGCGGCGCCGTCGGCAAGCCGATCCCCGGCAACATGGCCGGGCTGATGGAGAACCTGATCATCATGGGCCTCGCCACCGAGGTGCGGCTGATCGAGTTCGCCTATGTGCAGCCGCCCGATGACGTGCGCCGCATGCTCGGCCTCGCCGAGGGCGAGCGCGCGCAGCGGGCGGTGCGCGTGCGCAGCCAGGAGGGCGTGCCGTTCTCCTATCTCACCACCCACGTGCCGGAGCCGATCGGCCGCGCCTATGGACGCCGCGAGCTGGCGGCGACGCCGCTCCTCACCTTGCTGGAGCGCGCGGGCGCGGTGGCGGCAAGCGCCGACCAGGCGCTGAGCGCGCGCCTCGCCGATCCCGCGGTGGCGGCGCATCTCGAGATCGAGGTGGGCTCGCCGCTCCTCAGCCTGACGCGGGTCGTCTACGACGCCGAGCGCCGGCCGGTGGAGCACATCCTGGCGCTCTACCGTCCCGACCGCTTCGAGTACCGCATGGCGCTGGCGCGCGAGCGCGACGGCAGCCATGGCCTCTGGTCATCGCCGCGCGCGCCGCGACACCGCCGCACCAGGTTCTAACCAAAGCAGGGGAGATCGACCGATGTCAGAGAGCACGCCCACCAGCAAGCCGCCCGTCACCCGCCGCACCATTCTCGGCGCCGGCGCCGCCGCATTGACCGTCCTGGGATCACCCGCCGTGCTGCGCGCCCAGGCCAAGGCCGTGAAAGTCGGCGTCATCCACCCCGTCACCGGCGGCGTCGCCTATTCCGGAACGCAGTCGCGCGCCGGCGCCCTGATGGCGGTCGAGGACGTCAACAACCGCGGCGGCATCAAGTCGCTCGGCGGCGCCCAGATCGAGACGCTGATATCGGACGCCCAGTCCAAGGTGGACGTCGCCGTCTCCGAGATCGAGAAGTACAACGAGGCCGGCGTCTCCGCCATCGTCGGCGGCTATGCCAGCTTCATCTGCCTCGCCACCACTCAGGCGGCGGCGAAGCACGGCATTCCCTATGTCGTCGACGTCGGCACCGACGACCGCATCGTCAATGGCGGCCTCACCAACACCTTCCGCTTCAGCCCCGGCTACGGCGTCTTCGTGAAGACCGCGGTGCCCGCCCTCAAGGAGATCAACGCCGCCGCCGGCAATCCCGCCAAGACCGCGGTCATCGTGCACGAGGATTCCGCCTTCGGCACCGGCACCGCGACGCTGCTCTCCAAGACGCTCCCCGATATCGGGATCCAGGTGCTCGACGTGATCAAGCACCCGACGCCGACCCTCGACTTCAACAACATCGTGCTCACGATCAAGGCGAAGAATCCCGACATCGTGATCCCCGCCAACTACTACAACGAGTACGTGATCCTGGCGCGCACCATGCTGCAGCAGAAGCTCAGGCCGAAGGCGATCTACTCGGTGCTGGGCGGCGGCGCCTCGCAATACAAATTCGTGAAGGAGTTCCCCGAGGCCGCCAAGTACATCATGGACTGCAATCACTGGTACAATCCAAAGAAGCCGGCGGCGCTCGAGCTCAAGAAGCGCACCGAGGCCAAGGGCCTCTTCTACACCTACGAGGTCTTCCTCAATTACAACGCGGTGATGCTGCTGGCGGACGCGATGGAGCGCGCGGCCTCCGCGGACCGCGCCAAGATCATCGAGGCGCTGGCGTCCAGCACCTGGAGCGGCCACTTCATGCCGTACGGCCCGACCAAGTTCGAGAACGGCCAGAACACCGGCGCCCGCGCGGTCAATCTGCAGGTGCAGGACAACGACATCAAAGTGATCCTTCCCGCCGAGTACGCCAACGCCAAGGCGGTGTTTCCGATGCCGGCTTAGGTCCATGAACGGCAGCGGATGGATCCACGCATCAACGGGCTGACCGCGGCTTGGCCGCGGCAGCGCGCCTGATGCTGACTGTCAGCATCCTGCTGCCGGCGCTCCTCAACGGCATCGCCATGGGAGCGGTCTATGCGCTGGTGGCGCTGGGGCTGACGCTGATCTATGGCGTGCTCCACATCATCAACTTCGCCCACGGCAGCCTGCTGATGGTGGCGCTCTATGGCGTCTACTTCCTCTACACGCTCCTCGGCATCGATCCCTATCTGGCATTGCCGATCGTCGTCCCCGTCATGTTCGCGCTCGGCTATGCACTCCAGCGCAGCGTCATCGCCACCGCGAGCCACGGCCGCGAGGAGAATATTCTTCTGGTGACCCTCGGCCTCTCCATCATCATCGACAATCTCGCGCTCTATTTCTGGAGCTCCGACACCCGCACGATCAATCCGAGCTATGCCTTCGATACCATCGACCTCGGCGTCGCCTTCATCGCGGTGCCGAAGGCGGTCTCCTTCGGCGGCGCGCTGATCATCACCGGCATCCTGTGGCTGGCGATCCAGCGCACCGATCTCGGCAAGGCGATCCGCGCGCTCGCCCGCGAGCGCCAGGGCGCGCGCCTCGTCGGCATCGACGTCGACCACGTCTTCGCCATGAGCTTCGGCATCGGCACCGCCTGCGTCGGCGCCGCCGCCTGCCTGCTGCTGCCGAGCTATTACGCGCACCCCGGCGTCGGCGAGAGCTTCGTCCTCATCGCCTTCACCATCGTCGTGCTGGGCGGCATGGGGAGCTTCGTCGGCGCCCTCGTCGGCGGGCTCATCATCGGCGTCACGGAGTCGCTCGGCGGCCTGCTGCTGGGCGAGAACCTCGGCAAGATCGGCGTCTTCGCGATCTTCCTCGCCATCCTCCTGTTCCGGCCCACCGGACTCTTCGGCCAGCGCGCCTGAGCCCGATGCGGCGCACTCCTGGCATCGCGCTGATCATCCTGCTGCTGGCGCTGGCGCCGCTGCCGCTCGTCGTGCACTCGGAATACTGGCTGCACTTCGCCATCGTGACGCTCTATCTGGCGCTGCTGGGCCAGGCGTGGAACCTGCTCGGCGGCTACGGCGGCCAGCGCTCCTTCGGCCACGCGGCGTTCTTCGGCACCGGCGCCTACGCGGCGGCGGTGCTGCAGCTCAGGCTCGGCGTCGATCCCTGGGCCTGCCTGCCGCTCGCGGGTCTCGCGGGCGCGGCGATGGGCGCGATCGTCGGCGGCGTCAGCTTCCGCTACGGCCTGCGCGGCTCCTACTTCGCGCTTGCCACCCTCGCCTTCGCCGAGGTGCTGCGGATCCTCGCGGACTCCCTGGACTTCACCGGCGCCGGCGTCGGGTTGCAGATCCCGCTCGAGCAGACCGCCGCCAACTTCCAATTCGCGACCCGCGGCGGCTTCTACTGGGTGATGCTGGCGTTGACCGCGCTCGCCACCGCCTGCCGCCTGGTGGCTGGAGAATTCCCGCTTCGGCGCCGAGCTGGTCGCCGTCCGCGAGAACGAATCCGCCGCCCGCGCCCTCGGCGTCGATGCGACGCGCGTCAAGCTTGGCGCCGCCGTGCTCTCGGGCGGCCTCTGCGGCCTCGCCGGCTCGTTCTACGCGCAGTACTACCTCTACCTCGACCCCCGCCTCGCCTTCGGACCGGAGGTGTCGGTGACGGCGCTGCTGGTGCCGCTGATCGGCGGCGTCGGCACCGTGCTGGGGCCGCTGGTCGGCGCGCTGGCGCTGCGCAGCCTGAACGAGGTGAGCGGCATCGTCACCGGCAATGCGCCGGGCCTCAATCTTGTCCTCTACGGCGTGCTGCTGATCGTGATCCTGGCGGTGCTGCCGGACGGTCTCGTGAGCCTCGGCAGCCGCCTGCGTCTGCGGCGCGCGCGGCGGGAGCTCCGCCATGCTTGAGGTATCCGGCGTCAGCAAGCGCTTCGGCGGCCTCGCCGCGGTCTCGGAGGTCTCGCTGCGGGTCGCGCGCCGGCAGCATCACCGGCCTCATCGGCCCGAACGGCGCCGGCAAGACCACGCTCTTCGGCATCATCGCGGGATTCGTGCCGGCCGATCGGGGCTCCGTGCGCTTCGAGGGCGCGGAGGTGCTGGGCCTCCCCTCCCATCTGCTGGCGCGCCGCGGCCTCGTGCGCACCTTCCAGATCGTGCAGCCCTTCGCCGGCCTCACCGTGCGCGAGAACATCGCCGTCGGCCGTCACCTGCGCGAGCGCAACCGCGCTCGCGCCCTGGCGCAGGCGGCTGAGATTGCCGAGCGCGTCGGCATGAGCGCACTCCTCGACCATGCCGGCAACCTCCCTCACCATCGCCGGCCGCAAGCGCCTGGAGCTCGCCCGGGCCCTCGCCACCGAGCCGCGCCTGCTGCTGCTGGACGAGGTGATGGCGGGCCTCAATCCCACGGAGATCGCTGAGCTGGTGCCGGTCATTCGCGGCATCCGCGACGGCGGCGTGACCGTGCTGCTGACCGAGCATGTGATGCAGGCGGTGATGAGCCTCGCCGAGCGCGTCTATGTCCTGAACGATGGCAAGATCGCAGCATGGGGGACGCCGGCGGAAGTGGTCGCCGATCCCGCCGTCGTCGAGGCCTATCTCGGCCACGGCGCCGCCCAGCGCCTCGCCGAGCGCATGGGAGCCGCCCATGCTTGAGGTGAAAGACCTCGAGGTCGGCTACGGCACGCTGCCGGTGCTGCGCGGCATCGATCTCGCGATCTCGGCCGGCGAGATCGTGGCGGTGCTCGGCAGCAACGGCGCCGGCAAGTCGACCCTCAACAACGCACTCTCGGGAATTCTGCGGCCGAGCGCCGGCAGCATCCGCTTCGACGGCGCCGAGATCGCAGGCGCCTCGTCCGTCGCCATCGTGCGCCTGGGCCTGATCCAGGTCCCGGAGGGCCGCCGCGTCTTTCCGAACCTCAGCGTGCGGGAGAATCTGGAGCTCGGCAGCTATCGCCGCGGCCGCACCCATCGCGCCGGGAACATGGCCCGCGTCACCGAGATCTTCCCGCGCCTGCAGCGAGCGCATGGGCCAGCTCGCCGGCACGCTCTCCGGCGGCGAGCAGCAGATGCTGGCGATCGGCCGCGGGCTGATGGCGCGAGCCGCGCCTGCTGATCCTGGACGAGCCTTCCCTCGGCCTCTCGCCGCTGCTGGTGGAGGAGATGTTCGCGCTCATCGCGCGGATCCGCGACGGAGGGCATCGCGGTGCTGCTGGTGGAGCAGAACGTCGTGCAGTCCCTCGGCATCGCCGACCGCGCCTATGTGCTGGAGCATGGCCGCTTCGCGCTCGCGGGCGCCGCCAGTGCGCTGATGGCCGATCCCCGGCTGCGGCAGACCTATCTCGGATTGTGACCCCATGACATCTCCTGCGAGGCCCCCCATGACATCGCTCGCCTCCCGGCTCCGGCAACCCGGCATCGTGGTGGCGCCGGGCTGCTACGATGCGCTCTCGGCGCATCTGATCGAGCGCGCGGGTTTTCCCGCCGCATATCTCTCCGGCGCCTCCATCGCCTATACCCGCCATGGCCGGCCCGACATCGGCCTCATCGACATGGGCGAGGTCGCCGACACCATCGGCGTCATCCGCGAGCGCACCGAGATCCCGCTGATCGCCGACGCCGATACCGGCTTCGGCAACGCCCTCAACGTGATCCGCACGGTGAAGGTCTTCGCCAACCGCGGCGCCGTCGGCGATCCAGCTCGAGGACCAGACCACGCCGAAGCGCTGCGGCCATCTCGCCGACAAGACGCCTGATCCCGACCGCCGAGATGGTGGGCAAGCTGAAGGCCGCGCTCGACGCGCGGCCCGGCCCCGAAACCCTCATCATCGCCCGCACCGATGCCATCGCGGTCGAAGGCTTCGCGCCGCGCCCTCGATCGCGCCGAGGCCTATCGCGAGGCCGGCGCCGACATGCTCTTCATCGAGGCGCCGCGCAGCGACGCCGAGCTGGCGCAGATCGTGCGCGCGCTTCCACGGCCGCGTGCCGCTGATGGCCAACATGGTCGAAGGCGGCAGGACGCCGCCGAAAGAATGCGAGCGAGCTGGAGGCGCTCGGATTCTCCCTGGTGATCTTCCCCGGCGGGACGGTGCGCGCGCTCGCCCATGCGCTGCAGGGCTACTTCGCGAGCCTCTCGCGGCACGGCAGCACCAAGCCCTGGCGCGACCGCATGCTGGACTTCGACGGCCTCAACGAGGTGATCGGCACGCCCGAGATGCTGGAGCTCGGCCGGCGCTACGACGACGAGCAACTGCCCGAGAGCGAGAGCGCCGATGCTTGATCCCGTGACCTTCGCCGTCCTCAAGGGACGGCTCGAGCAGATCGCCGACGAGATGGACGCGACGCTGTTCCGCAGCGCCTTCAACCCGATCATCGCCGAGGCGCATGACGCCTCGCACGGCCTCTACGACGCCGACGACCGGCGAGACCCTGGTGCAGGGCAAGGCGGGCCTGCCCATCTTCGTCGGCGTCATGGCCTTCGCGGTGAAAGCCGTGATCGACAAGGCCAGGCGCGACGGCGACCTCGCCGAGGGCGACGTCTACATCTTCAACGATCCCTATGAGGGCGGCACGCATCTCTCGGACTTCAAGCTGGTGCGGCCGTTGTTCCGCGACGGCAAGCTCTTCTGCTACCTCGCCTCGGTCGGCCATTGGCACGATGTCGGCGGCAACGTGCCCGGCAACTACAATCCGGTCGCCACCGAGTGCTTCCAGGAAGGCGTGCTGATTCCGCCGGTGAAGCTCTACGTGAAGGGCGAGTTCCGCCGCGACATCCTCGACATCGTGCAGGCGAACAGCCGCCAGCCCCTCAGCCTCTACGGCGACCTCAACGGCCAGATCAACGCCCTCGATCTCGGATCCCGCCGCCTCGACCAGCTGCTCGAGGAATATGGCGACGCCACCGTGGCGGAAGGGCTTGCCGAGCTCCGCGCGCGGGCGGCGCGGCAGATGCGCGCCTATATCGGCGAGCTGCCGGACGGCACCTACTCCGCCGAGGATTTCCTCGACAACGACGGCATCACCGATGTGCCGCTCAAGATCGCCCTCGATCTCACGATCGCGGGCGAGCGCATGACCCTCGACTTCTCCCGCTCCGCGCCGCCCTGCGCCGGGCCTCTCAACATCTCCTATTCGACGGCGGCGGCGGCCTGCTACGTCGCCATCAAGCATCTCTTCCGCGACGTGCCGGCCAATGCCGGCGTGCTCGATCCCATCACCTTCGTGATCCCGCCGACCACGCTCCTCAACGTCGGCGCGCCGAAGCCGGTCGGCGGCTATACCGAGACCATCCTCAGGGTGATCGACGTGGTCTTCCGCGCCTTCGCCGAGGTGGCGCCGGAGCGCAGCAACGGCTGCGCCTACGGCACCATCAACGCCCTCTCGATCGCCGGTCACCGCAAGGACGGCCGACGCTGGGTGATGTTCTCCTTCTTCGGCGGCGGCCATGGCGGCCATCCGCTCGGCGACGGCCTCAATCACGGCAATGCGCCGATCTCCACCGCCACCATCCCGCCGGTGGAGATCCTGGAGGCCGCATATCCCGTGATGTTCACCCAATGGGCGCTCCGGCCCGACAGTGGCGGACCCGGCCATCACCGCGGCGGCCTCGGCGCCATCTATGAGGTGGAGCTGCTGGAGGAGCGGGCGGAGGCGTTCCTCTTCGCCGAGCGCGGCAAGTTTCCGCCGCTCGGCGTCGCCGGCGGCGGCGCGGCGGCGCTCAACCACTTCACCTACACCCAGGCCGACGGCGTCCACGAGGCGCCGATGGTGTCCAAGATGGTGGGCATCAAGCTCAAGCGCGGCGACCGGCTGCGCATCGAATCGCCGGGCGGTGGCGGCTATGGGCCGCCCGACTGGCGCGCCGCCACCGACATCGCCCGCGATCTCAAGCTCGGCTACGTCACCCGCAAGCACGTCACTCAGTATTATTCCGGGACATCGAAAAAGTGAGCACGCCACGCTGGATCATCGGTGTCGACGTCGGCGGCACCTTCACCGACGTCTTCTTCCTCGACGAGGCCTCGGGCCGCTGCGCCGTCGCCAAGGTGCCGTCGACCCGCGACAACCAGGCGCAGGCTTCCTCGAGGGCATCCGCCGGCAGGTGAGCGAGCTCGGCACCGTCGCCACCGTCGTGCACGGCACCACCGTCGGCACCAATGCGCTGCTGGAGCGCAAGGGTGCCCCCACCGGCCTCATCACGACGGCCGGGTTCCGCGACGTGCTGGAGATGCGCCGGCGCGACCGGCCGACCACCTGGGGCCTCTGGGGACAGTACGAGCCGGTGGTGCCGCGCGACCGGCGCCTGGAGGTCGACGAGCGCACCCTGGCGGACGGCAGCATCCGCGACGGCAGTCGATCCCGAGGCAGTGAAGGCGGCGGCGAAGCAGCTGCTGACGCTCGGCGCCGAGGCGGTCGGCATCGTCTTCATCAACGCCTACGCCAATCCCGAGAACGAGCGCCGCGCGCTCGAGGCGCTGCGCTCGGTCTGGCCCAACGCCTATGTCAATTCGTCGAGCGAGATCCTGCCGGAGATCCGCGAGTTCGAGCGCACGTCAACCACGGCGCTCAACGCCTATCTGCAGCCGGTGGTGGCGCGCTACCTCGAGCGCCTGGAGACCGAGCTCAAGTCCGGCGGCTTCGGCGGCCAGGTGCTGATCGTGCAGTCGAACGGCGGCGTCATGACCGTGGAGACCGCGAAGCGCCTGCCGATCCGCACCGCGCTTTCCGGGCCCGGCGGCCGGCGTCATCGCCGGCGCCCATATCGCGGCCTCGGCGGGCTTCCCCAACGTCATCACCTGCGACATGGGCGGCACCAGCTTCGACGTCTCGCTGATCGCCGACGGCACCACCATGCTGGCGGCGGAGACCAGCATCGATTTCGGCCTCGTGGTACGCGCGCCGATGATCGAGATCACCACCATCGGCGCCGGCGGCGGCTCGATCGCCGGGGTCGACCGTGGCGGCCTCCTGCAGATCGGCCCGGAATCCGCCGGCGCCGATCCCGGCCCGGCCTGCTACGGCCTCGGCAACGACCGGCCGACGGTGACCGACGCCCATGTGGTGCTGGGCCGCATCGACGCCGACCGGCCGATCGGCGGCAAGATCGGCCGGCTCGACGTGGCGGCGGCGCGGCGCGCCATCGAGACCGCGGTGGCGACGCCCCTCGGCCTCGACGTGATGGCGGCGGCAGAGGCGATCGTGCGCGTCGCCAACAGCCGCATGGCCGGCGCCATCCGCCTGGTCTCGATCGAGCGCGGCTACAATCCCCGCGACTTCGCGGCGATGCCCTTCGGCGGCGGCGGCGCGCTCCACGCCGGCGCGCTCATCAAGGAAGTGGGCCTGGCGACCGCCCTGGTGCCGCGCTTCCCCGGCATCACCAGCGCGCTCGGCTGCGTCATCGCGGACATGCGGCACGACTTCGTGCACACCCTCAACCGGCTGCTGGAGGCCCTCGACGTCGAGGCCCTCGATGCCGAGATGCGACGGCTCGGCGCCGAGGGCCGCGCGCTTCTCGACCGCTCCGGCGTCAAGTTCACCGGCCGCGATGTGATCGTCGAGCTCGACATGTCCTATGTCGGGCAAACCCACACGGTGGCGGTGCCGCTGCGCCTCGCCGTCGGCGAGACGCCGACTGGCATCAGCCGCGAGTTCATCCGCGGCGCCTTCGAGACCCGCTACCGCGAGGTCTATGGCCGGCTCCTCGACGGAATCGAGCTCCGCATCCTCAACCTCCGCCTCGCCGTGGTGGGGCGGCGTCCGAAGCTCGATCTGGCGCTGCTGGCACCCACTTCTGGCAAGAGCGTCGCCGAGGCGATGCTCGGCATGCGCCCGGTCTACATCGAGGGCAAGTGGGCGGACGCGCCGGTCTTCGCCCGCCTGGACCTGCCGCCGGGCACGGTCATTCCCGGACCCGCGATCCTCGAGCAGCCGGACACCACGATCTTCATCGACCCCGATCTCCAAGGGAGCGTGGACCGGTTCGGCAACGTGATCCTTTCGCGCAAGGCGGCCTGAGCCATGGACATCGCCGATCCCACACGCACCGCGCTGATGCTCTGCGACCTCCAGAACGATTTTCTGCATCCCCAGGGTGCCTATGGAAGGGCCGGAATCTCGGCGCCAGCGCTGGCGGCACTCCCGGCGCGCCTCAAGCCGGTGGCGGACGCGCTCCGCCGCAAGGGCGGCTGGATCGTCTCCACCCATTTCACGCTGGTGCCGGGCAGGGACGGCGAGCCGCTGATCCTGCCGCATCTCAAGAAGCTCAGGCCGTTCCTCGCCAAGGGCGATTTCGCGCCGGGAAGCTTCGGGCAGGATCTCGTCGACGAATTGAAGCCGGCGGATCTCTCGGTGGAGAAGGTCGCCTATTCCGCCTTCTACATGAGCCGGCTCGAGTTCGTGCTGCGCCGCGCCGGCATCGAGACCCTGATCTTCGCGGGCATCGTCACCAACGGCGGCGTCGCCTCCACCTTGCGCGACGCCCATGTGCGCGACTTCCACTCGATCCTGCTGAGCGACGGCTGCGCCGCCTTCGACGGGAAAGTGCATGACGCCACCGTGGCCTCGCTTGCGAGCGTCGTCGAAGTCACGACCTGCGCGCAGATGACGGAGCTGCTGAAGCGGCCATGAGCGTCAGGCCCGCAGACGGCATCGAGTTTCCCGTCAGCGTGCCGGTGCTGGTGATCGGCGCCGGTGCCTGCGGCCTCACCGCGGCGCTGGCGGTCCATGATGCCGGCGCCGAAGTGCTGGTGGTGGAGCGCGACCGCAGCCCGCGCGGCTCGACCGCGCTCTCCTCCGGCTTCATTCCGGCAGCGAATACGCGTTTCCAGCGCGAGAAGGGCATCATCGACAGCCCGACCCTCCTCGCCGCCGACATCCTGGCGAAGAACAAAAACCGCTCGGACCCGCAGGTCACCGAGCGCGTCGCCAAGACGGTGGGCCCGACCCTCGAATGGCTCGCCGACCGGCACGGCATCCCCTTCGCCGTGGTGGAGGGATTTCTTTACGCCGGCCACTCGGTCCTGCGCATGCACGCGACGCCGAAGCGCACCGGCGCCGATCTCATGGATCGGCTGCTGACAGCGGCGGAAGCGGCTGACATCGAGATTCTGACCGAGGCGACGGTGACGGCGCTCTACGCCGATCCCGACGGCCGCGTGCGCGGCGTCGAGATCGCGCGGCCGGACGGCAGCGGCGAGCGCATCGGCTGCGGCGCCCTGGTGCTGGCCTGCAGCGGCTATGGCGGCGATGCCGCCCTGGTGCGCCGGCACATTCCGGAGATGGGCGACGCGCTCTATTTCGGCCACGCCGGCAATCGCGGCGACGCGCTGCGCTGGGGCGAGGCGCTGGGCGGCGTCGGACGCGACCTCGGCGCCTATCAGGGTCACGGCTCGGTGGCGCATCCCCACGGCATCCTCGTGACCTGGGCGCTGATGATGGAAGGCGGCTTTCAGGTGAACCGCGACGGCCGCCGCTTCTCCCACGAGAACCGCGGCTATTCCGAGCAGGCAGTGGACGTGCTGCGCCAGCCCGGTGGCGTCGCCTTCAACATCTACGACGAGCGGCTGCACAGGCTCGGCCTCGACTTCGAGGATTATCGCAGCGCTGTCGACGCGGGCGCGGTCAAGTCTGCGCCTGACATCGAGGGGCTGGCGGCGCGCTTCGGCATTCCGCCGGAGCCGCTGGCCCGGACCCTGGCGGAGACGCACGAGATGGCGGCGGGAACGCGCGCCGATCCCTTCGGCCGCGATTTCACGAGAAAGCCGCCCCTCGCCGCGCCCTTCTACGGCGTGCAGGTCACGGGCGCGTTGTTCCATACCCAAGGCGGTCTCGAGATCGACACCGAGGCGCGCGTGCTCCGACGCGACGGCAGCGCACTCCCCAATCTGCTGGCGGGCGGCGGCGCGGCGCGCGGTCTCTCCGGCCCCGAGCGCGACGGCTATTTCTCCGGCGGCGGGCTGCTGACGGCGGTGACGCTGGGCCGGATCGCGGGGGAGACGGCGGCGCGAATCGCCGCCTCAGTCTAGGAAGATATCCTTCTTCAGCTTCTTCTCGGGATCGATGGCGTAGCGCGCGAGATCGGTGATGCCCATGCGCGCCAGCACCTCCTCGTCGCTGAAGAAGTGTCCTGTCGTGGCGCGGCTCGGCTGGGTCAGGATCCAGTGGGCGCTCTCGGCGATGATGTCGGGAGAGCGGCCGCGCTCGGGCTCGGCGCCGGGGATCACCTGGAGCGCGGCGGTCGCGATGATGGTACGCGGCCAGAGCGCGTTGACGGCGATGCCGTCCTTGCGAAATTCCTCCGCCATGCCGATGACGCAAAGGCTCATGCCGTATTTCGCGATGGTATAGGCGACGTGAGGGCCGAGCCAGCGCGGGTTGAGATTGATCGGCGGCGAGAGCGTGAGGATGTGGGGGTTGGCGGATTTCTTGAGTTGCGGCAGGCAGACCTGCGAGCAGAGGAAGGTGCCGCGGGTGTTGATCCCCTGCATGAGGTCGAAGCGCTTGATCGGCGTCTCCAGCGTGCCGGTGAGGCTGATGGCGCTCGCATTGTTGACGAGGATGTCGATGCCGCCGAAGCGCTTCACCGCGGCGTCCACCGCGGCCTGCACCTGCTCCTCGAAGCGAATGTCGGTCTGCACCGGCAACGCATGCCCGCCGGCGGCCTCGATCTCCGTCGCCGCGGTGTAGATGGTGCCGGGCAGCCGCGGATGCGGCTCGGTGGTCTTGGCGGCGATCACGATGTTGGCGCCGTCGCGGGCGGCCCGGAGCGCGATCGCAAGCCCGATGCCGCGCGAGGCGCCGGTGATGAAGAGCGTCTTGCCCTTGAGGTCGGCCATCGCTGTCTCCTCAGCCCTGTCGTGGGGCTGAGGAGGCTAGCGGGTTTCGGGGCGAGTCAGAAGGGCTACTTCGCCTCGGTCTCGAGCTTCTCCATGAAGCGCTCGGAGCGGTCGATCGCCTCGCGCAGATGGATCGGGCGCACCTGGTAGGCGACGGTGGCGCGGATGTGCTTCAGGAGATGGCCGAACTGGTTGTAGAGCGTGTCGGCGGTCTCGAGCGTCCGCGCCAGGCCCGCGAGATAGGCATCGAGCTCGGGATCGTTGAAGCGCTGGTGGAAGTCGGCGGTCTTCTGCTGCAGCTCGGCGGTGGCGTTGCGCATGTGATGTCTCCTTGGCTGGATGATCAGTGGAACTGCGCGGCTTCGGTCGAGCCGCCGAGGGCGGTGGTCTCCGAGCGGCCGCCTGACGCCGCCAGGTTGACCGCGTCGAAGTAGCCGGTGCCGACCTCGCGCTGATGCTTCACGGCGGTGTAGCCGTGGCGCTCGGCGGCGAACTCCGCCTGCTGCAGCTCGCTGTAGCCGGCCATGCCGCGCTCGCGGAAGGCACGCGCCAGCTCGAAGGTGGCGTAGTTGAGGCTGTGGAAGCCCGCCAGCGTGATGAACTGGTACTTGTAGCCCATGGCGCCGATCTCCTCCTGGAAGCGCGCGATCGACGCCTCGTCGAGATTGGCTTTCCAGTTGAAGCTGGGCGAGCAGTTGTAGGCCAGCATCTTGCCGGGGAAGCTGCTTGCGGATCGCCTCGGCGAAGCGGCGCGCCTCGGCGAGATTCGGGCGCGAGGTCTCCCACCACAGGAGATCCGCATAGGGCGCATATTCGAGCCCGCGGGCGATGCAGTAGTCGACGCCCATGCCCTTCCTGATGCGAAAGAAGCCCTCGCCGGTGCGGTCGTCGCGATCGATGAAGGGATGGTCGCGCTCGTCGATGTCCGAGGTGAGAAGCTGGGCGCTCTCGGCGTCGGTGCGCGCCAGCACCAGGGTCGAGGTGCCGCAGACGTCGGCCGCGAGCCGCGCCGCGTTGAGGGTGCGGATGAAGCTCTTGATCGGCACCAGAACCTTGCCGCCGAGATGGCCGCACTTCTTCTCGGACGCCAGCTGATCCTCGAAGTGGACGCCGGCGGCGCCCGCCTCGATCATCGACTTCATGAGCTCGAAGGCGTTGAGCGGCCCGCCGAAGCCGGCCTCGGCGTCGGCGATGATCGGCGCGAACCAGTCGATGCCGGTCTTCCCCTCCATGTGATGGATCTGGTCGGCGCGCTGCAGCGCCTGGTTGATCCGCTTCACCACAGCGGGAACCGAGTTCGCGGGATAGAGGCTCTGGTCGGGATAGACCTGGCCCGCGAGATTGGCGTCGGCGGCGACCTGCCAGCCCGAGAGATAGATCGCCTCGAGCCCGGCCTTCACCATCTGCATCGCCTGATTGCCGGTATAGGCGCCGAGCGAGGGCACGAAGGGCCGCGTGTGCAGCAGCTCCCAGAGCCGGCGCGCGCCGCGCTCGGCGAGGGTGTACTCGATCTTGAGCGAGCCCGCGAGCCGCGCCACGTCATCGGCGCTGTAGTCGCGGCGGATGCCGTCGAAGCGACGCGCGTGGAGCGCGGTGGAAGCGGAGGTGCCCTGTTCGTCGAGCGGTGTCATGTCGGTCTCCTCGGGAAATCTGCGGCTCAGATCCTGACCGCACTATCCCCCAGAGAACGGTGACGCGCTGCACCAATATCCATGGAAACCGCTGCAAAATCGTCACTTTGTAAAGTCTTTACATCTCGGCCGGTAAAGTTGCGTCTTGTGTAAACCGGGGCGCTGGCCCCAGACTCTCGCGCGTGCGAAGCCAGACGCGGAAGCGGGGCTCATGCCGGCAAAACTGATGCTTGGCCACAAGGTGCGCCGCCTGCGCCGGGAATCCTCCCTGTCCCAGGGGCAGATGGCCGAGCAGCTCGGCATCTCGCCGAGCTACCTTAACCTTATCGAGCACAATCAGCGGCCGGTGACCCTGGCGCTGCTGCTGAAGCTCGGACAGAATTTCGGCATCGACCTCCAGCGCTTCGCCGAGGACGACGAGGCCCGGCTGGTGGGCGGACTCAAGGAGGTGCTGACCGACGCGCTCTTCCGCGGCACCGATCTCGGCAAGCAGGACCTGAGCGAGCTCGCCGCGGTGGCGCCTGTTATCGCCGAGGCGATGATCTCGCTCTATGCCGCCTATCGACAGGCACGCCATGAGCTCGAGGTGATCGCGGATGCCGGCGGCGCCGAGATCGCCAAGGTGCGGAGCTCGCCGATCGAGGCGGCCCGGGACTTCTTCCAGAGCGAGCTCAATCATTTCCCCGATCTGGAGACCGCCGCCGAGGAACTCTGGCGCCGTGGCGCCCTCGATGCAAACGCGCTCTTCGCCTCGCTCGCGCGCTATCTCGAGACGATCCACAAGCTGCGCACGCAGCTCATGCCCGCGAGCATCATGGGCTCGATGATCCGCCGCCACGATCCTCATCGTGGCCGCGTGCTGCTGTCGGAGATGCTGCCGGCGTCGGGCCGCGCGTTCCAGCTCGCTTGCGAGATCGCCTTCCTCGAGCATCAGGCGCTGATCGAGGCGCAGCTTGGGCGATTCGAGACGTCGGACGAGGACGCGCGCTCGCTGGCGCGCATCGGCCTCATCAATTATTTCGCCGGCGCGGTGCTGCTGCCCTATGAGCGCTTCGTCAATGCCGCGGCGGACGCGCGCCACGATCTCGCCGTGCTCGGCGCGCGTTTCGGCGCCAGCTTCGAGCAGATCTGCCACCGCCTCACCACCCTGCAGCGGCCGGGCGCCAAGGGCGTGCCGTTCTTCATGATCCGCATCGACGCCGCCGGCAACGTCTCCAAGCGCTTCAGCGCCAACAGCCTGCACTTCGCCCGCTTCGGCGGCGCCTGCCCGATCTGGAACGTGCATCACGCCTTCCAGTCGCCGAGCCAGATCCTGACCCAGCTCGCGGAAATGCCGGATGGCGGGCGCTATATCTCGATCGCCCGCACGGTATCGAAGCCGTGGCACCGCGGGCCGCTGCGCGCCGCGCAATACTCGATCGCGCTCGGCTGCGAGGCGCAGCACGCGCCGCAGCTCATCTACGCCGACGCCCTCGTCCTCGACGGCAAGGGGACCGCCGACCTCATCGGCATCACCTGCCGGACCTGCCCGCGCAGCGACTGCGCGCATCGCGCCTTCCCGGCGGCGCACCAGGACGTGCCGAAATCCGATTTCATCCGCACCGATCCGCTTTTCGCGGGGACCTGAGGAGATCATGCAGACATCGCCGGGAAATTTCGCGCGCCGCCGCGGCGCTACGATCACGCTGGCACTCGTAGCCGCTCTGATGCTGTCGGGATGCGAGGCGGAACCGCGATCGGACCAGCCGCTGTCGGCGTATCTCGTCGCCTCGCGGCTCACCGGCCATACGGCCCGCGTTACCGAGGTGGCCGGCACCGAATATTATCTGTCCTTCGCCTATAACGGCGTCGTCCGGGGCGCCAGCGACGGCCCGCAATACGACGCCTGGAGCACCGACGCCAAAGGCGAACTCTGCCTGCAGAAGACCGGCGGCGGCGGCAAGGACTGCGCGCCGCTCTACCAGCTCACCGTGGAGCGCTTCCGCTGGGGCGCTTCCATCTTCGTCCTCACCCGCTGACCGGCAGCCCTACCTTCCCTGGAATTTAGGCGGCCGCTTGCCGATAAAGGCGGCGACGCCCTCGACGAAGTCATCGGTGCCGGCGCAGGCGGCGAAGCTCTCCGCTTCCGCCTGAAGCTGGCTCTCGATAGAGGAGCCCAGCGAGCGCTCGAGGAGCCGCTTGGTTCCGGCGTAAGCCTTTGCCGGACCATTGGCGAGACGATGCGTCAGCGCCGCCGTGCGATCGGCGAGCTCCGCCGCCGGCACCACCCAGTTGACGAGGCCCCAGGCGTGGGCGGTCCTGGCGTCGATGCGCTCGCCCAGCAGCGCCACCTCCATCGCCCGCTTCATGCCGACCGTCCGCGGCAGAAAGAAGCTGGAGCCGCCGTCGGGGCTGGTGCCGATGTGGCAATAGGCCAGCGTGAAGAATGCGTCCTCGGCGGCAATGGCGAGATCGCAGGCCATGAGGAAGCTCATGCCGATCCCCGCCACCGGCCCGTGCACGCTGGCGACAACGGGCATCCTGAGCCGGCGCAGGCGGATGATCAGGGGATGCACGTCGTGGATGAAGCCCTCGAAGCGCCGGCTGCGCTCCGCCGGCGCCAGCGGCGTGATCTCGGTGAAGAACTTGATGTCGCCGCCCGCCATGAAGCCGCCGCCGGCGCCCTTCAGCACCACGACGCGCACGGAGGGATCGCTCTCGATGCGGTCGATGGCCGCCTCGAAGCCTTCGCGCATGGTGGTGTCGATGGCGTTCATCACCTTGGGCCGGTTGAAGGTCAGGGTGACGACGCCGTCCGCCGCCGCATAGAGCATGGTGTCGTTCATGGTGCGCGCATCCTCCGTCGTGTGATTATCTCGCGTGTTGGAGAGCTGCTGTGCGGCCTTCGAGACGGGCGCTGAAGCGCCCTCCTCAGGCTGAGGTCTTTTCTTATTGCCATCCTCGATCTACCTCATGCTGAGGAGGAACCCGCAGGGTCCGTCTCGAAGCACGCACGACAAATCTGCGGCACTCCGCTAAAACGCCTCCGCCTCCAGCCCCATCAGCGTCTTGGCGCCGGCGCCGATCTGGGCGAAGAGGGCGGAGCTTTCCGGCAGCAGGCGCGCCATGAAGAAGCGGGCGGTGGCGAGCTTGGCCTTGTAGAAGGCGCCGTCGGCGCCGTCGGTCTTGCCGAGCGCGAGCTCCGCCATGCGCGCCCAGAGATAGGCCAGGCCACGAGGCCGAAGAGGCGCAGATAGTCGGTGGCGGCCGCCGCCGCCTCCTCGGGATCGGCGAGGCCCTTCTGCGCCAGCAGCGCCGTGGCCTGCTGCAGCCGGGCGAAGGCCTTGGCCAGCGGCAGCGACGAACTCGGCCAGCTCCGGCTTCTCCAGCCTCGCGCGGATAGAAGTCGTCGACGGGATGGAAGAAGCGGCGCAGCAGGCGGCCCATGTGCATCGGCAGCTTGCGGCCCACCAGGTCGAGCGCCTGGATGCCGTTGGTGCCCTCGTAGATCTGGGTGATGCGGCAGTCGCGCACCAGCTGCTCCATGCCGTTGTCGCGGATATAGCCGTGGCCGCCCAGACCTGCACGGCGAGATTGGTGGTGTCGAAGCCGAGGTCGGTGAACATCGCCTTCACGACCGGCGTCATCAGCGCGACGAAATCGTCGGCCTCCGCGCGCGCGGCGGGATCGGGATGCTTCGCCGCGCGGTCGAGCTCGATCGCGACCCAGCCGGCGAGCGCGCGGGCGCCCTCGATGAAGGCGCGCATGGTGAGCAGCATGCGGCGGACGTCCGGATGGACGATGATCGGGATCGGCCGGCTTCTCGGGGAATTTCGCGCCGGTGACCGAGCGGCCCTGCAGGCGCTCGCGGCATAGTGCACGCGCGCCCTGGTAGGCGGCCTCGGCGAGGCCGAGGCCCTGGACGCCGACGCCGAGCCGCGCGGCGTTCATCATGGTGAACATGGCCGCATGCCCTTGTGCGGCTCGCCGACGAGCCAGCCCGTCGGCGCCGTCGAAGTTGATGACGCAGGTGGCGACGCCTTGATGCCCATCTTGTGCTCGATCGAGCCGCAGCGGACGCCGTTGTCCGGGCCCAGGTTGCCGTCGTCCTTCACGCAGGAACTTCGGCACCAGGAACAGGCTGATGCCGCGTGTGCCCGGCGGGCCGTCGGGCAATCGCGCCAGCACCAGATGGATGATGTTCTCGGTGAGGTCGTGCTCGCCGGCGGAGATGAAGATCTTGGTGCCGGTGATCTTGTAGCTGCCGTCGCCTGCGGGCTCGGCCTTGGTGCGCACCAGGCCGAGGTCGGTGCCGCATTGCGGCTCGGTCAGGCACATGGTGCCGGCCAGGTGCCGTCGACCAGCTTCGGCAGATAGCGCTGCTTCAGCTCGTCGCGTGCCGTGGTGCGTGAGCGGCGTTGTAGGCGCCGTGGGTGAGGCCGGGATACATGCCGAAGGAGAGATTGGCGGAGCAGATCATCTCCTCGACCAGAATGTGCTGAGCGTGTGCGGCAGGCCCTGGCCGCCATAGGCCGGGATCGGCGGCGAGCGCGGTCCAGCCGCCCTCGCGGAAGGTGTTGTAGGCCTCCTTGAAGCCCTTGGGCGTGCGCACCACGCCGTTCTCGAAGTGGCAGCCCTCCTCGTCGCCGGTGCGGTTGAGCGGCAGCAGCACCTCCTCGCAGAAGCTTGCCGCCCTCTTCCAGCACGGCTGTCGAACAGGTCCGGCGTCGCCTCCTCGTAGCCCGGCAGCTTGGCGAGCTCGTCGCGTCGAAGAGCTCGTAGAGCACGAAGCGCATGTCGCGCAGCGGAGCCTTGTAGGTGGGTCATGTCTGCCGCTCCCTTGCCGCTCAGTTCCTCAGCGGCTTGCCGGTGTCGAGCATGTGTCTCGATGCGCGCCAGCGTCGCGCGGCTCGCGGATCAGCGCCAGGAACGCCTCGCGCTCGAGCTTCAGCAGGTCGTCCTCGGTGATCGTCGTCGATGATGTCGGTGTCGCCGCCGGTCAGCACATTGGCCAGCGCCCGGCGACCACCAGGTCGTGGGTCGTCGCCTTGCCCTGCCAGGCGAAGATCGTCGACGCGCCAGGCCGAGCGCCGCGGCGCCGGTGGGGCCGGGCAGGCGGATCGGCTGCGGCTCCGGCGGCTTGTAGTCCTTGGCGCAGCGCCAGCGCCTTCGCCTTGGCGTCGGCGAGCAGCCGGTCGCGGTTCATGGTGATCCCGTCGCTCTCGCGCAGGACCAGCATGTCGCGCGCCTCCGCCGCCGACTTCGAGACCTTGGCGAGGCGATGGTCTCGAAGGCCTGGGCACGGCGGGCATCGGGCCGCCGGGCCGCTTGGGATTGAGCGTCCAGCGCGTGCAGCATCTCCTTGCAGCCGCCCCAGCCCGGGACCAGGCCGACGCCGACCTCGACCAGGCCCATGTAGGTCTCGGCATGGGCCTGGACCGCCGCGCAATGCAGCAGGATCTCGCAGCCGCCGCCCAGCGCCATGCCGGCGGGCGCGCCGACCACCGGGAAGGGCGCGTACTTCACCGCCTTGTAGGCGTTCTGGCCCTCGGTCGATCGAGCTCCTCGATCATCGGCCAGAGCGCGATGTTGGCGGCGAACAGGGCGAGGCCGATATTGGCGCCGACGGAGAAGTTGCTCGCCTTCGTTGTAGATGACCAGCGCCTTGACCGGACGTCTTCGACGGTCTCCAGGGACTTCTTCAGCAGATCCATGATGTCGGCGTCGAGCGCGTTCATCTTGGTGTGTGAACTCGAGGCAGGCACGCCGTCGCCGATGTCCCAGAGGCTGGCCGAGCCGTTGCGCGCGACCGGCTTCGACTGCGCGCTTGATGTCGGCGAGCAGCAGCACGCCCGCGCGGCGCTCCACCGTCGCTGTACTGCGCCGTCGACGCCGAGGAACTCCGAGCTCGCCGTCGGTCGACGCGATAGAAGGACTGCCCCTTCGCGCTCGGCGAGCAGCGGCGGCACCGGCAGCTTCGCCTTCGCCGAGCCGCGGCGACGAAGGCATCGACGCCGATCCGGTCGATGCAGCTCGAAGGGCCCGCATTTCCAGGTGTAGCCGAGCCGCATCGCCTCGTCGACGGCGGCGATGTCGTCGGCGATCTCGGGCACGAGCGCGGCGGCATAGGCGAGCGTCAGCGCCATCACCCGGCGCGCGAACTCGCCGCCGCGGTCGGGTGCTGCCGAGGAGCGCGCGCCAGATCGCGCTTGGCCGCCGCCGGACGCTGTCGAGCTGCGGCTCCTCGGTCGCGCGATATTGCGCCGGTCTTGAGGTCGATCGCCTCCTTGCGTCTTGCCGGTCGCCGTCGCTGACGAGGCGGTAGAAGCCGCCCTTGCCTTTGCGGCCGGTATAGCCCTCGGCGATCATCTTGTGGATCAGCGCGGCGGTCGCGGAGATTGGCGATGTAGGGATCGTCCGCCGGCAGCGTCCGCTTCATGCTGGCGGCGATGTGCGGCATGAGGTCGATGCCGACGAGGTCGAGCAAGCCGAAGACGCCGGTCTTGGGGATGCCGAAGGGCCGTGCCCATGACGGCGTCGGCTTCCTCGACCGTGAGGCCCAGGTCCATCGCGGCGCCGAGCGCCGACTGGATCCAGATGCCGCCGATGCGGTTGGCGATGAAGCCCGGCGTGTCCTTGCAGTGGACGACGCCCTTGCCGAGCCGACGTCGCAGAATTCGCTCGACGGCCGCGATGGCGTCGGCGCGGGTCTTGGGCCCGGCGACGATCTCCAGCAGCCGCATGTAGCGCGGCGGATTGAAGAAGTGGGTGATGCAGAAGTCGCGCTGCGAAGCGCTCGGGCAGGCCCTCGATCAGCTTGCCGAGCGGGATGGTCGAGGTGTTGGAGGAGACGATCGAGCCGGCCTGGCGCGTACCGCTCGATCTTGCGTCAGTAGAGCGCGTGCTTGACGTCGAGGTCCTCGACCACCGCCTCGACGATCCAGTCGCAATCGGCGAGGAGGTCGAGATCGTCCTCGAGATTGCCAGGGGTGATCAGCCTGGCGTTGCCGGGGTGCATGAAGGCGGCGGGATCGGTCTTCAGGAGCCGCTCGATCGCCTTCTCCGCCACCTCGTTCCGGTTCTTGGCGTCCTTGGGGACGATGTCCAGCAGAACGACGGGAATGCCGGCATTGGCGATATGGGCGGCGATGCCGCCGCCCATCACGCCGGAGCCGATGACGGCCGCCTTGCGGATCTTGCTCATGGGCTTGGCCCTCCCGGCTCAGAGACGCTCGAGGATGGTGGCGATGCCCTGGCCGCCGCCGATGCATTGGGTCGCCAGCGCGTAGCGCTTGCCCTCGCGCTTCAGGAGCTGGCGCCGCCTTGCCGGTGATGCGGGCGCCGGTGGCGCCGAGCGGATGGCCGAGCGCGATGGCGCCGCCGTCGAGGTTGACCTTCGCCCAGTCGATGCCGAGGTCGCGCATGCAGGCGAGCGCCTGGGAGGCGAAGGCCTCGTTGAGCTCGATGACGTCGATGTCCTTGATCGGCGAGGCCGGCGCGCTTCAGCGCCTTCTGGGTCGCGGCGACCGGGCCGATGCCCATGATCTCCGGCGGCGCAGCCGGCGACGCGCGATGCGCTTGATGCGCGCCAGCGGCTCCAGCTTGTTGCGCTTGGCATAGTCCTCGGTGCAGACCAGCACCGCCGAGGCGCCGTCGGTGAGCGGCGAGGAGGTGCCGGCGGTCACCGTGCCGCTCTGCGTCGAAGGCGGGCTTCAGCCCGGCCAGCACTTCCGTCGTGGTGTCCGGCGCGGATGCAGCCGTCCTGCTCGACCGTGCCGGCCTTGCCCTTGATCGGCACGATCTCGTCCTTGAGCTTGCCGGCGGCCTGCGCCGCCGCGGCCTTCTTGCTGGCTCTCCACGGCGAGCGCTCCTGCTGGTCGCGGGTGATCTGGTACTTGCGCGCGACGTTCTCCGCCGTCTCGCCCATGGACATGTAGGCCGGCGGGAAAATCCTTGGCGAGGCCGGGATGCGGCAGCGGATTGAAGCCGCTCATCGGCACGCGGGTCATGGATTCGACGCCGGCGCAGATGAAGGCCTCGCCGGCGCCGAGCTGGATCGCGCCGGCCGCCATGTGGATCGCCTGCATGGAGGAGCCGCAGAAGCGGTTGACCGTGGTGCCGGCGACCGTGATCGGCAGATGCGGCGAGGAAGCCGATGAGGCGCGCGACGTTGAGCCCCTGCTCGCCCTCGGGCATGGCGCAGCCGACGATCAGGTCCTCGATGTCGGCGGGATCGATCTTCGCTGCGCTCACCAGGGCCCGATATCACCTGGGCGCAGAGCTCGTCGGGGCGCACGCGGGCGAGCCCGCCTTTCTTGGCGAAATGTGAACGGCGAGCGGGCATAGCCCGCGATGACGACGTTCTTCATGGTGTCGCTCCCTCTTTTCTCTGCTCTTGCCTGGGCGCGCGGTGCGCGCCGCGAGTGGATTCTCTCTCGCTGATCAGGGTCACGATGACGGTCTCGAGATCGCGCAGCTCCTGCAGGGTCAGCGTGATCGCCGAGAGCTGCTGCTCCAGCTCGGCGATGCGGCTGCGGCCCTTGGCCAGCGTCACCCGGAGCTGCGCCAGGTGATGCCGGTCCGCATAATAGAGATCCAGCATTTCCTTGATGTCGCTGAGGCTGAATCCCAGCCGCTTGCCGCGCAGGATGAGAATGAGCCGCGCGCGGTCGCGCTGGGTGAAGACGCGATTGTCGCCGATGCGCTGCGGCGCCAGCAGGTCGTGGTCCTCGTAGAAGCGGATCGCGCGCGGCGACACGCCGAACTCGCTGGCGAGATCGCCGATCGAATAAAGACGCTGCGGCTCGTCGCCGCCCGCGGGGCTCTTTGCTGGAACCTGGACCATCACCTTACGCTAACGTCAGGTAGGTTACGTAAACGTAATCAACGGGCACGGCGCTGTCAACCCGCCGGCCGTCGCGGATCGTGCTCGCGCGCGCGCATCGCCTCCTCGTCCAGCAGCGCTTGCTTGGATGCCTTGCCGATCAATGTCTTAGGCAGGCTCATGCGGAACTCGAACAGCTTCGGCATCTCGATCGCCGAGAGCCGCTCTTTGAGGAAGGCCGTGAGCTCCGCCTCGTCCAGGCGCTCGCCGTCGCGCACCACGACATAGGCTTTCACGGTCTGGCCGCGATAGGGATCGGGGAGGCCCAGCACGATGCACTCGCGCACCTTGGGATGCTGATAGATCGCCTCCTCCACGTTGCGCGGATAGATCTTGTAGCCGCCGGCGATGATCATGTCCTTGATGCGATCGACCAGGAAGAGATAGCCCTCGGCATCGAGGAACCCCACGTCGCCGGTGCGCAGCCGGCCGTGCCGCAGCACCTCGGCGGTAGCCTCGGGCTTCCCCCAGTAGCCGAGCATCACCTGCGGTCCGCGCACCACCACCTCGCCGCGCTCGCCGATCGGCAGCAGGCGGTCGGGCTGCTCCAGCGAGACGATCTCCACCTCGGTGCCCGGCAGCGGCAATCCGACCGAGCCCGGCTTGTTGGCGCCCACCAGGGGATTGCAGGCGACCACCGGCGAGGCCTCGCTGAGGCCATAGCCCTCCACCAGGATGCAGCCGGTCAGCGCCTCGAACTGCGCCTTCACCTCCACCGGCAGCGGCGCGCCGCCGGAGATGCAGGAGCGGATCGAGCGGAGATCGTAGCGCCGCAGGTGCTTGGCGCCGTTGATCGCGGTGAAGAGCGTGGGCACGCCCGGAAAGGTGGTCGGCTTCTTGCGGTGGATGGTGCGCAGGAGATCGCGGAGCGCGAAGCGCGGCATCAGGATGATCTCGGCGCCCGACCGCGAGCGACAGGTTCATCACCACGGTCATGGCGAAGACGTGGAAGAACGGCAGCACCGCCAGCGCGCGCTCCTGACCGGGGCGGAAGCCCGGGAACCAGGCCATGCACTGGCGCATGTTCGCCACCAGATTGGCGTGGCTCAGCATCGCCCCCTTGGGCAGGCCGGTGGTGCCGCCGGTGTATTGCAGCACCGCGACGTCGCGCGTGGCGTCGATCTCGACGGGCGGCATGACGCCGTCGTTGTCGACGAGATCCGCGAAGCGGATGCACCCGTCTCCAGCGGCAATGTTGGCGGTGTCGCCGCGCTTGAAGGCGCGATAGAGCAGGTTCTTCGGGAATGGCAGGATCTCCGCCATCGCGCACACCACCAGCGTCTTCAGCGGGTGGCCATCGTGCAGCCGCGCCAGCACGTCGTAGGTGAGCTTCAGATCGAGGGTGACGACGATGCTGCAGCCGGCATCGCCGACGAGGTGGCGGAGCTCCTTCTCGGCATAGAGCGGGTTGATGTTGACGACCGTGCCGCCCGCGGCGAGAACGCCGTAGTAGGCGATGACGTAGTAGGGCGTGTTCGGCAGCATGAGTCCGACGCGCACGCCCGCTCGCACGCCGAGCTTGGCGAAGCCCTTGGCGGCGCGCCGCGCGAGGTCGCCGACCTCGCGGTAGGTGTAGATCTTGCCGAGGAAATCGAGGCAGGGCCGCGTCGGATAGCGCTCGACGCTTTCCTCCAGCGTGCGCGTGATCGGCTCGTCGGGAAAGGCGGCATCCCACCGGATGCCCGGCGGATAGGCTTTGAGCCACGGCCTAGCGCGGGTCTCCATCGTCCCCGATGCCCTGCTGGTTCACGGTCGGGCCGACCCTAGAGCATTTCCCGCCGGACTGGATACCGGGTTCGGCGCAGAAAAAGCGACAAAGCCAGCAAAACCCCAGACACGAGTCAATTCAATCCAATCGAATCATTGCCTCGGCGGGCGCCCCGCCTCGACGCAATGGCGCCGGGCAACTCGAAAGCCGCTAGAAGCGGAACCGCGTCTGCAGCGAGATCAGGTCGATCTGGTTCTTGTAGCTGCCGTTGATGGTGGCGGTCCCGCCGGCCACCGTGGTGGTGCTGTTGACGCTGCTGCTGATGCTGGCATTCGGCATGAAGATGTGCGCGAGGCCGAGGTCGACCGAGAAGCCGTCGCTGAACTTGTAGCCGACGCCGGTGGCGAGCCAGTAGCGATCGCTGTCGGGCAGGCGCGCCGTGCGATAGAAATCGGTGACCGGCGACTGGTCGTAGGCGACGCCCATGCGGAAGGTCCAGAACTCGTCGAGATTGTAGGTGCCGCCCACCGAGGCGAACCAGGTGTCGCGGAAATGCTCCGGCGTCGGGCTGCCGATATTGGTGCCATCGGCAGCGCCGCTGGTGCGCTGAAAGCCCAGGGTCTGGAAGACGCCCCAGCCCGTCCATTGCAGATCGGCGCCCAGGCGCAGTTTGTCGGTCAGCTTCTGGGTAACGCTCAAATCGATGCTGTCGGGCGTGACGAGCGTCCCTTGCGCGCTCGAGCTGACCACGGTGGCGCCGGCGGCGGCGGCGAGGCCGGGCGAGATGTTGGTGAAATCCGCGTGGCCCTCGACCTCATGGCGCACGCGCGAGCGATAGGTGAGACCGATGGCGGTGCTGTCCCAGGGCTCGACCAGGACGCCGGCGTTATAGCCGAAGCCCCAATCCTCGCCGCTCAGACGAAGCCGCCCGTCGGAGGCGCCGAAGGCCGTCTGATCGATGGCGCTGGTGAGGTCGGCATTGAGGTACTGCACCGAGAAGCCGCCGCCGATCGAGAGCCAGTTGTTCACGCGATAGGCGACATTCGGATTGAAATCGATCGTCTCCAGGCTGGACTCGATGGCGAAATAGCGGCCGACCCAGCCCTCGGGATATTTCGTCTCGAGGCCGAAGGGCGACGTCAGCGCCACGCCGAACTTGAGGTCGGGGGTGAAGCTGTAGAGGAAGTAGCCCGCCGGCACGAAGGCCGCCTGATCGGCGTTGCCGCTGCCGGTGCCGGTGATCGGGAAGGTCGTTCCGCCGCAGCGTCTGACTCCCGCTGCCCTCGAAGCGCGAGGAGGGCAGGATGAGGCTGGCGTCGAGCTGGGCGCGCTCGCCGGTGAAATGCGTCATCCCCGCGGGGTTGTTGAAGATGGTGGATAGATATGTTGCCGAAGAGCCATTGCCGGCAAAGGCGGTGCCGAGCGCCTCGGCGCTGTTCTCGCGGATCGCGAAGCCGGATGCCCGCGCTTCCTGCGCGCCCGCGAGTCCCACGGCCGCCAGGGCCAAGAACGCGCTCGTCAGCCGGAAAGGCTTCATGCGTTTCCCCCGTTTTAGCCCGCCCGGACTGCCGCGATCCCCACTCCCCCGCGCGCAGCCCGACTCGAATTTCTATTTCAAATCGTACGGCAGAAATTCCCCCGGCGTAAGTCGAATTCGGCACTGCCGCTCCGCGCTCTCTCAATGCGCGAGCAGGACCGGTATCGTCGCCTCCATGATGATGTGTCGTGTTGCACCGCCGAAGATGAGCTGGCGCAGGCGACTCTGGGTATAGGCGCCCTTGATGAGGAGGTCGGCGTTGAACGCCTTGGCCTCCTCCAGGAAGGCCTGGCCCGGCGTGCGGCCGCGGCCCTGCACGTGCCGCGCCGTCACCGGCATGCCGTGCAGGGCGAGGCTGCGGGCGAGCTCCTCGCCGGCGGGGCCGGGAGTCATGCCCTCCTCGACGCTGACCACCTCGACCTCCTTGGCCCGCTCGAGGAACGGCATGGCAAAGGCGACGGTGCGCGCGGTCTCGGTGCTGCCGTTCCAGGCGATCGAGATGCGCTCGCCGATGACCGTGGGCACCGTCGGCGGCGCCATCATCACCGGCCGGCCGCTCTCGAAGAGGGCGTCCTCCAGCGTCGCCTCGGCGAGGGAGGCGAGCTTCTCCGGGCGCTCCACCAGTACGAGGTCGAAGATGCGGCCGAAGCTGCCGGCGACCGCATTCTGCCGCCCGCTCTCCTCGCGCCATTCGGCGCTGAGCTCGCCGGGAGCGGCGGGTCCGACCGGCAGGCCGTGCTCGCGCATGAAGGCCGAGAACAAGGCGCGCGCCGCCTCGCGCCGCTCCTGCCCCTCCCGCTCCAGCGTGCGGTCGACCTCGGAGGAGATCGAGAAGCCCATCTCGCCGCCGAAGACGACGGCATATTCGGTTGTGAGCGTGTTGAGACCGACGATGCGGCCGTTGAATCGCTTGGCCACCAGCAGCGCGGTCTCCAGCAGTGACCGCGCGGCGCCGTCCCCAACGACCGCCAGGATCGATTTCATGCGCTCGCTCCTCGCGTGAAGTTCCCCGGTTATTTTCCGGCAGTATACCCGCCGGCCCCCGCAGACCCAAGCGCCACCGCAGGCAAGCCTCCGGCGCTGACCGTAGCATTGGATGGCCGCCATCCATTGGCCTGTCCCGGTGCTCGATTGACAGCGCTACCGGCGCCCTTGTTAGCTCTAGCCGGGCGCGGGACTTGGCGGCAATCGAGCCGCGGCCAGCGACGCCCGCGAGGACTTCGATGACCGATCCCGTCGGCCTCCGGCGCGGCCTCACGCACTATGGCGACCGCGACTTCGCGCTCTATCTGCGCCGCTCCTTCGCGCGCTCCATGGGCTATTCGACCGCGATGCTGGAGAAGCCGGTGATCGGCATCGTCAACACGGCCAGCGGCTTCAACAACTGCCACCGCCTGGTGCCGGAGCTCGTGGAGGCGGTGAAGCGCGGCGTGCTCGCCGCCGGCGCGCTCCCCATCGACTTCCCCACCATCTCGCTCGGCGAGGCCTTCCTCACACCCACCAGCCTGCTGTTCCGCAACCTGATGGCGATCGACACCGAGGAAATGATCCGCGCCCAGCCGATGGACGCGGTGGTGCTGGTGGGCGGCTGCGACAAGACGGTGCCGGCGCAGCTCATGGGCGCCGCCTCCGCCGACGTGCCGGCGATCCAGCTGGTCACCGGGCCGATGATGACCGGCCGCTGGAAGGGCGAGCGGCTCGGCGCCTGCACCGACTGCCGCCGCTTCTGGGCGCGCTACCGCGCCGGCGAGCTGGAGAAGGGCGTGATCGAGGAGGTCGAGGGCGGCCTCGCCACCACCGCCGGCACCTGCGCGGTCATGGGCACCGCCAGCACCATGGCCTCGATCGCCGAGGCCCTCGGCATGATGCTGCCGGGCACCGCCGCGATCCCCGCCGTGCATGCCGACCGGCTGCGGGCGGCGGAGGCGACCGGCGCCGCCGCGGTGACGCTGGCCAAGAGCCGGGTCCGGCCCAGCGAGGTCATCACCGGGAAGTCGGTGGAGAATGCGCTCCGCGTGCTGCTGGCGATCGGCGGCTCGACCAACGCGGTGCTGCACCTGACCGCGATCGCCGGCCGCGTCGGCGTCGACCTCTCGCTGCAGCGCCTCAATGTGCTCAGCGACGAGACGCCGGTCATCGTCGATCTCAAGCCGACGGGCCCGCACTATATGGAGGACCTCTTCGCCGCCGGCGGCATCGGCGCGGTGCTCAGGGAATTGCGCCCGCTCCTCCATCTCGACTGCCGGACCGTCACCGGCGAGACCCTGGGCCAGCGTCTCGACGCCGACCCTGAGCCCTTCGTCGATCGCTCGGTGGTCCGCTCTCTCGCCGAGCCGCTGCAGCCGGTCGGCGGGCTCGTCGCCCTCTTCGGCTCGCTGGCGCCCCAGGGGGCGATCCTGAAACGCGCCGCCGCCGACTCCCGTCTCTTCGAGCGCGAGGGTCGCGCGGTCGTGTTCACGTCGCTCGAGGATCTCGCGACGCGCATCGACGATCCCGATCTCGACGTGACGCCCGACGACTTCCTGGTGCTGCAGAACGCCGGGCCCCACCAGCGAGGCGGCGATGCCCGAAGCGGGCTACCTGCCGATTCCGGCCAAGCTCGCGCGCAAGGGCGTCAAGGACATGGTGCGGATCTCGGATGCCCGCATGAGCGGCACCGCCTACGGCACCGTGGTGCTGCACGTGGCGCCGGACGCGGCCGCCGGCGGCCCCCTCGCCAAGGTCCGGAGCGGCGACCGCATCCGCCTCTCCGTCGCCGAGCGCAAGCTCGACCTCCTGGTGGAAGCCGCGGAGCTCGCACGCCGCCCGGCCCCGGTGCCGCCGCTGCCGGAGCGCGGCTATCGCCGGCTCTATCGCGAGGAGATCCTGCAGGCGGACCACGGCTGCGATTTCGATTTTCTGCGCCAGCGGCCGACAAGGGGTTAAAGCCCTTACCCTCTCCGCCGCGAATCGCGGGGGAGAGGGTGGACGGTGCGAAGCACCGGCCGGGTGAGGTGGGGCGGGGAACAGAGAGAATGAAACACCGATCGGGCAAACTCCCAATGGTCACCGCCCCACCTCACCCTCCCCGTTGCTGCGCAACGGGTCCCTCGTCGATCCGCTTTGCGGCTCGACCCCCGCTATCGCGGCGGAGAGGGTACGCGGATTCGATCCTCGTCTTCTCAGCGCTGCTACTGGCAAGCAACGCCGCCCACGCACAAGAAGCTCGCATCCCCGTGCTGGTGCCGCTCACCGGGTTCCTCTCCCTCGAGGGCACCAGCCAGCGCAACGGCGCGGTGCTGGCGCTGAAGGAGCCGCCGGCGGGCGTCAAGCCCAGCTGGGAGATCGCCGATACCGGCACCGCGCCGGAGCTGGCGGTGAACGCGCTCGAGAAGGCGCTCGATCGCCCGGCGACGGCGGTGGTGGCATCGATGCTGGGAGCGCAGATCCTCGCCATGCTGCCGGTGGGCGCCGAGCACAAGGTGCCGCTCATCACCATCTCCGGCTCGGTGCAGGTGACGCAGCAGAACAACCCTTATGTGTTCCGGTTCTTCCCCAGCGACGCGGTGGTCAAGGTGGCGCAGGCCCGCTACGTCGTCGAGACGCTGAAGGCGAAGCGGCCGGCGATCGTCTACCAGACCACCGCCTACGGCCAGGGCGGCAGGGCGGTGCTGGAGGAGACCTTCAAGACCCTGGGGGCGCCGCCGGTGCTGCAGGAAGGCGTCGACGTCGCGGTGAAGGACCTGCTGCCGGTGCTCACCCGCGTCAAATCCGCGGGCGCCGACGTGCTGGTGGTGCAGCTGCACGCGCCCTCGACTGCGCTCATCATCCGCCAGGCCGCCGCCATGGGGCTGGGCCTGCCGATCGTCGCGGGCTCGGCGATCCATCAGCCCTCGACCGCCGCGCTGCTGGAGCCGGTGGAGCTCAAGGGCGTCTGCGCGGAGAGCGCGTCCTCGCCGATATCAGGCGGCTCGCCGGCGCTGGAGAAATTCGTCGCCGACTATCGCCGCGAGTTCAATCTCGAGCCCGACGCCTATGCGCTGGCGCAATACGACGGCACCGAGATGGTGCTGGCGGCGGTGAAGGCGGGCGCCACGACGCCGCAGGCGGTGCGCGACCGGCTGGCCGCGACGACCTATCAGGGCCTTGCCATGACCTACAGATCGGACGGCCACGGCAACATGGCGCATTCCGCCGTCATCCTCTGCTACGACGGCAAGAGCCGCGTGCCGTCAGTGGTCAAGCGCTACGACGGCGTCGACGGCGCCCAGTAGCGCCGGCTATGATAGCGGGCAGATCGGCTGACACCTCTCTCTGCTCAGGGGCACACTGGAGGCGGGAGAGGGCGGCCGCGTCGCGGGGCGCGCCCAGATGATCACCGCAGCACAGCTCACCCTCGATGGTGTGGCGCTTGGCGCCGCCTACGCTCTGGTGGCGCTCGGATTCGTGCTGGTGCTCAACGCGGTCGGCGCGGTCAATTTCGCCCAGGGCGATCTCGTCATGGCCGGCGGCTACGGCGCGGCGGTGCTCGGCGGCTTTCTCCCGCTGCCAGGGATCGTGCTGCTGCCGATCGTGATGCTGCTGATGGCGCTCGTGGGCCTCGCGGTGGCGGCGCTCGCCTATTTCCCGCTGCTGCGACGGCCGCCGAGCGCGGTCTTCATCAGCACGATCGCGGTGGGACTGCTGCTGCAGAACGGCGCGCTGCATCTCTTCGGACCGGAGCTCCGCGAGCGCGCCGCCCATCTGGAGCGGCGGACAATTCGCCTGGGGCTCTCTCACCCTCTCCTATCAGGGCCTGGCGATCATCGCGGTGGCGGCGATCCTGGTGCTGGCGCAGCGCCTCGCCTTTCGCCGCACGCGCCTCGGCCGCCAGCTCCGCGCCACCGCGCAAGACCGCGAGATGGCGGCGGCGCTAGGCATCCGAGTCAATCTGATGATCGCCCTCACCTTCGCCATCGGCGCGGCGCTCGCCGGCGCCGCCGGCACGCTGCTCGCCAACCAGTTCTTCCTGACGCCCACCGAGGGCGGCAGCCTCATCCTCAAGGCCTATATCGCCGTCGTCATCGGCGGCTGGGGCTCGCTCGAGGGCGCGGTGCTGGGCGCGCTCCTGATCGCGCTCTTCGAGACCGTGGTGGCGGCGGCGCTCTCCTATACCGCCGCCTCGGCGCTGCTCTACGGCACGACGCTCGCCATCCTCTTCCTGCGGCCGCAGGGGCTGTTCGGCGAGGCGGCGGGCCGGCGCGCATGACGGCGGCATCCCTCGACGCCGATCCCCGGCACGGCGGCGGCACGCGCGGCGCCTGGATGCTGGCCGCCGCGGCGCTCGCGCTCTACGCCGTCGCCTTCGCATCCCCCTATGAGCTCCGCGTCCTCACGCTGGCGGGCGCGCAGGTGCTGCTGGTGCTGGGATATCAGTTCGTCTTCGGTCATGCCGGCGCGCTGTCGCTGGCGCAAGGCGCCTTCTTCGGCATCGGCGCCTATGTGACGGCGATCCTCGGCGGCAGTCTACGGCTGGGGATTTCTCGCGACCTTTCCGCTCTCGATCACGGTGCCGCTGGCGCTTGCGGCCCTCGTCGCGGCGCCAGTGCTGCGCCTCGCCTCGCATTATTTCGCGCTCGCGACCCTCGGGCTTGCCCAGGTGGTTCTCCTCGCCGTCGTCAACGGCGGCGAGCTCACCGGCGGCGCTCTCGGCATCACCGGCGTGCCGGGCATCGGCGTGCTCGGCTGGACGCTGCCGCGCGGCATGCCGCTCGCCGTCATGGTCTGGGCGGTGGTGGCGCTCGGCGCCTGGCTTTCCCATCGCCTGACCCGCGGCCTCACCGGCGCCGCCTACGGCGTGCTGCGCGGCGACGCTCTTGCCGCCGATGCCATCGGCCTCGACCGCGGACGCCTGCGCTTCAGCGCGTTCCTGCTGAGCGCCGCCTATGCGGGCGCCGCCGGCGCGCTCTCGGCGCACGCCATCGGCGTCGTCTCGTCGGAGACGCTGGAATTCCCGGTCATGGTGGGCTGCCTCGCCATGACCGTGATCGGCGGCAGCACGCGCATCGCCGGCGCTATTCTCGGCGCGCTGCTGCTGGTGCATCTGCCGGAATGGCTGCGCTTCCTCGAAGGCTACGCGGTCCTGGCATATGGCGCGGCCCTCCTCGCGGCGATCATCGCCGCTCCAGAGGGCATCGCCGGGCTGCTGGCGAGCCGATGGTTGCGCGGGACGCTGCCGACGGATCTGACGCCCTCGCCGATTACGCCCGGACCGGCGCCGGGCTGGGGCGACAGCGTCCTGGAGGCGCGCGGCCTCACCAAGCGCTTCGGCGGCATCGTCGCCCTCGACGGCGTCGACATCACGCTCGCACCCGGCGAGATCCTCGGCGTCATCGGGCCCAACGGCTCCGGCAAGACGACCCTTGCCAACCTTCTCACCGGCTTTGCCGCGGCGGACGCGGGAACGGTGCGTCTCGCCGGCCGGCGCCTCGACGGCACCGATGCCGCCGCCATCGCGCTCGCCGGCATCGCGCGCAGCTTTCAGACGCCGGCGCTGCCGCCGGACCTCAGCGCGCTCGACGCGGTCGCCGTGGCGCGCGCCAGCATCGCGCGGCGGATCGGCTTCGGCGTGGCGCTGGCGGGGCATGACGCCGGCGCCGAGAGGATCCGCGTCGAGGCGGAGGCGCTCGGCCTTCTCGCCCGCCTCGGCGCCGCCGGCGCGGCGGCGACGCGCTGCGGCAAGCTCGCGCCCGGCCTCGCGCGCCGCGTCGAGATCGCCCGCGCGCTCGCCCTTGAGCCGCGCCTTCTCATCCTCGACGAGCCCGCCGCCGGCCTCGACGAGAGCGAGCAGCGCGAGCTGGCAACGCTACTGACGGAGCTTGCCCAGGAAGGCCTCGCCCTCATCGTCATCGAGCACAACATGGAGTTTCTGCTGCCGGTCGCCGACCGCGTGCTGGCCCTCGATCAGGGCCGCGTCATCGCCCACGGCGTGCCGGCGGAGATCCGCCGCGATCCCGCCGTCGTCGCCGCCTATTTCGGCCGCAGCCAGAGCGCCCCAGCATGACGGAGCCGGTGCTGGCGCTGGAGCGGCTGAGCGCGCCGGCAAGCGCCGGCGTGGCGCTCGTCGACATCTCCCTCACCGTCGCCGCCGGCGAGGTGGTGGCGCTGCTGGGCGCCAACGGCGCCGGCAAATCCACCTTGCTGCGATCGGTGATGGGGCTGGCGCCCGCCACCGGCAGCGTGCGTCTCGGCGGCCGCGAGATCGGCGGTTCCGGCGTGGCGCGCGCGCGCCAGGGCCGGCATCGGATATGTGCCGGAGGGACGGCGCCTCTTCGCCGGCATGAGCGTGCGCGACAATCTGCTGGTGGGATGCCTCGCGGGCGGCGGCGCCGGCGCGCGCCGGCTCGCCGATATGCTGGAGATCTTCCCCGCACTCGCCCCGCGTCTCGCGACACCGGCCTGGCAGCTCTCCGGCGGCCAGCAGCAGATGCTGGCGATCGGTCGCGCGCTGATGGGCGAGCCCGGCCTGCTGCTGCTCGACGAGCCCTCCCTCGGCCTCGCGCCGCAGGTCGTCGACGAGGTGCTCGACCGCGTGCGCGCGCTCGCCCGACATGGCACCGCGGTGCTGCTGGCGGAGCAGAGCATCGCCCGCGCACTCGCCATCGCCGACCGCGCCTACGCCATGAGCCACGGCCGCATCGCCGCCGCGGGCACGCCCGCGACGCTGCAGAGCAAGCGGCATCCTCGAACGCGCCTTCCTCGGCGCCGATGTTGCGCTATCCTCGGGGAGCCCAGAATGAATGGAGGTATCCCATGAAGGTCTACAATCCCCCCGCCGTGCATGCCGCCCCCACCTACAGCCACGGCATCGAGGTGCCGCCCAACGCGCGCTGGCTCTATATCTCCGGCCAGATCGGCATCGGCGCCGACGGCAAGATGAAGGACGGCATCGAGGCGCAGACCCAGCAGGTCTGGGAGAACATCAAGGCGGTGCTGGCCGCCGCCGGCATGGGGCTGGAGAATCTGGTCAAGATCACGACCTACCTCACCGACGAGAGCCTCATCGACGGCTTCCGCAAGGTGCGCAGCCAGCAGCTCGGCGACGTCAGGCCGACCTCGACCCTCGTCGTTATCAAGCGCCTGGCAGTGCCGGGCCTGTTGGTGGAGGTGGAGTCCGTGGCCGCGAAGGCGTAGGCGTCAGCGCTTCAGGACGAAGCTCTCCGCCGGACGGCGCTGCTCCCACCCCTGGCGCTCCAGGGCCGGCGTGTCGTGGGAGTCCTCCGGATATCCGAGGCACAGGTATCCGACGAGGCGCCAGTCCGGCGGCGTCTCGAGGATGCGGGCGATCTCGCTGGGATCGAGAATGGAGACCCAGCCCAAACCGACACCATGGGCGCGCGCCATCAGCCAGATGGTGTGGATCGCCGTCACCGCGGAATACTCGATCATCTCGGGCATGGTGCGGCGGCCGAGGCCGCGGCCCTGCAGGGTGCCGCGATCGGCGAAGACCGCGAGATGTACCGGCGCCTCGTCGAGGCCGGCGAGCTTGAGCCGCGCGTAACGCTCCGCCTCGGTGCCGTCATAGGAGGCGAGCGCCTCGGCATTCATGCGCTCGAAATCCGCGCGCACCGCCGCGCGGCGCGCCGGATCCTCCACCAGCACGAAGCGCCAGGGCTGGCTGAGCCCCACCGAGGGCGCCAGCGCCGCGGCGGCCAGCAGCTCCGCCAGCAATCCCTCGGCGATCGCATCGCGGCGGAAGCGGCGCACGTCGCGCCGCCAGGCCAGCAGCTCGACGAGCTTCTCGCGAAACGCCGCGTCGAATTCCGGCGGTGCTGCACCGGTCTGGCCCATGCGGGCGTCTCCTCCGGAATCGATAGCCTGCGTTCTTCGACGCGCGATCGATCCAGTCTAGCACCTCAGCGCTTGCCGCGCGCGTCCACCGGCCAGATGTCGACGAGGGTGTCGCCGCGCACGACGTGATAGACGTCGTAGAGGTTGACGGTGGGGTCGTCGTGGGGCGTCACGCATTCCAGGCGGTGGCCGATCTCCGGCTTCGCCACACCCTCCGGCAGGATGAGCTTGCCGTGCTCGTCGCCGAAGAACGTGTATGTGGCGCCTTCCGGCGCGCCGCGGGCTATCACCGGCTTCGGCCCGTCGGTGGCGAAGGCCTTGAGGCCGGCATCGCAGGTGACGTAGCCCTCGACGTTGGTGCTGACGACGGCGGTCTGTACGAAGAGCGAGGTCTCGAAGGGAAGCGTGTTGCGGCCCTCCCTGAGCGCGTTGTTGTAGTCGACGTCCATGAAGATGTAGGAGCCAACCTGCAGCTCGGTGAAGACATGCGCCTCGGGATCGAGATCGAAGGTGCCGGTGCCGGCGCCGGTGACGATCGGCACCGGGATGCCTTCCTTCTTCAGGCGCTCGACGATGGCGGCGAGGCGCTTCAGCACCTCGAGAGTCCTGGCGCGCCGCTCCTCGCGCACCGCCAGGTGCTGGAGATTGCCGGCATAGGCCTGAAGGCCGCGGAAGCGCAGCACGCGCGAGGCGCCGATGCCCCAGGCAAGCTCCAGCACCGCCTCCTCGCTGACCGCGCCGGTGCGGCCGTGGCCGGCGTAGAAGTCGACGAGAACGTCGAGCGGCTTGCCGTCGGCCTGGGCCGCGGCGGCGAGCGCGGTCAGGTTGGTGGGATTGTCCACCACTATCGAGAGGCCGTGATGATCGTGGGCGTTGAGGGCGAAGAGGCGCTCGATCTTGGAGAGCGTCACCTGCGGCGAGGTGATGTGGACGCCGGGAATGCCGGCGCGCACCATCACCTCCGCCTCGCCGAGGGTGGCGCAGCAGACGCCGAGCGCGCCGGAGCGCACCTGCAGCTCCGCGATCTTCACGGATTTATGGGTCTTGGCGTGCGGGCGCAGCTTGACGCCGACGGCGCGGGCGTGCGCCGCCATCGAGGCGATATTGCGCTCCATGATGTCGAGATCGACGATCAGCGCCGGCGTATCGAGCGCCCCGCGCGATCCCTGAACGCCGATCAGATGTGCATTCGGATCCGAGATCGGTCATCGCATGATACTCCCAATACTCCTCACGGCGGCGGCACCGCGCCCTTGCGCTCGACGATCAGGCGATAGTGCCTCGGGCTGGCGGTGCTTCTCGAAGTTGAAGATCGTGCTCTTGTAGGAGCGCGTCGCATCGAGATCGCAGCGCGCCACCACCAGCTCGTCCTCGAGCGACGGTCGCCTGGGCCGCGATCTCGCCCGAGGGCGCGATGATCGCGCTCTGGCCGATCTGCATCACGCCCTCCTCGACGCCGCATTTGGCGACCCCCACCACCCAGGTCCCGTTCTGGTAAGCGCCCGATTGCATCACGAGATGGTTGTGGAAATTGGACAGCGCGTCGTGCTCCGGCGCCGGCGGATTGTGCATCGGCGTGTTGTAGCCGAGCAGCACCATCTCCACACCCTGCAGCCCCATCACCCGATAGGTCTCGGGCCAGCGCCGGTCGTTGCAGATGCACATGCCCATGATGCCGCCGAAGGTGCGATAGACGGGAAATCCGAGATTGCCGACCTCGAAATAGCGCTTCTCCAGATGCTGGAACTGCCGCCAGGGCTCGTGCTCGGCGTGGCCGGGCAGATGCACCTTGCGGTACTTGCCGACGACTGCGCCGGCCTTGTCGACGAGGATCGAGGTATTGAAATGCCGCGTCCGCCCCTCTTCCTGGGCGAGCTCGGCATAACCCAGCGAGAAGCCGATGCCGAGCCGCGCGGCGGTCTCGAACAGCGGCCGCGTCTCCGGCCCCGGCATCTCGCGCTCGAAGTAAGCGTCGATCTCGTCCTGGGATTCCATGAACCAGCGCGGAAAGAACGTGGTGAGCGTCAGCTCCGGGTAGACGACGAGATCGCAGCCCATGGCATGGGCCTTCGCCATCAGATCGAGGAGCCGGCGCACCACCTGGCCGCGCGAGTGGTTGCGGTTGATGGGCCCCACCTGGGCCGCCCCTACGGTGACGATGCGGGTCATCGCGTCGCGTCCTCGTTCACGTCCACCTCATTCCGCCAGCGCCAGCAGGCTGTGCAGCAGCACGTTGGCGCCGGCCTCGAGATCCCTGGGCTCGGTGTGCTCGGCGGGATTATGGCTGATTCCCTTGACGCTCGGCACGAAGATCATGGCGGTGGGGCAGAGCCGGGCCATCATCTGCGCGTCATGCCCGGCGCCCGACGTCATGCGCCGGTGGGAAAGGCCGAGGCGTGCGGCGGTCTTCTCCACGACCGCCACGACGCCCGCGTCGAAACTCACGGGCTCGAAGCGGGCGAGGCTGCGGCTCTTGATCTCGACGCTCTCGGCACCAGCGAGATCAGCGAAGAATCCGGCGAGGCGGCGCTCCGCCTCCTGGAGCACCGCCTCGTCGGTGTTGCGAAGATCTACCGTGAGCCTGGCGCGCGACGGCGATCACGTTGATGAGATTGGGGTGCAGCTCGATCGCGCCGACGGTCCCCACCTGGTTGCCGCCGATCTCCCGGGTGAGCCGCCGCACGAACTCGGCGACGGCGGCGGCGGCGTAGCCGGCGTCCCGTCGCAGCCGCATCGGCGTGGTGCCCGCATGGTTCGACTGGCCGGTGATGCTGGAGTTCCTGCCAGGAGATGCCCTGGAGGTTCTCGACCGCCCCGATGGTGATGCCTTCGGCATCGAGCACCGGCCCCTGCTCGATATGGAGCTCGAGAAAGGCATGCGGCTTGACCGCGCCCGGCGCACGAGCGCCGGCATAGCCGATCCGGACAAGCTCGTCGCCGAGCCGCGCGCCGTCGATGGCGCGGGCGTCGAGCGCGTCGGCGAGCGGCAGCCCGCCGGCATAGACGAGGGAGCCCAGCATGTCCGGCTGAAAGCGGGCGCCCTCCTCGTTGGTGAAGACGCCCACCGCCAAGGGCCGGCGGGTGGTGATGCCCGCCTCGTTCAGGGTCTCGATCACCTCGAGCGCCCCCAGCACGCCGTAGTTGCCGTCGTAGCGGCCGCCGGTGCGGACGGTGTCGATGTGCGAGCCGCTCATGACAGGCGGCCCGTGGTCGCGGCCTTTCCGCTGCGCCAGGATATTGCCGATGGCGTCGACCTCCACCTCGAGGCCGAGCTCCCGCATCCAGCCGGTCACGAGATCGCGGCCCGCCTTGTCCTCAGCGGTGAGAGCAAGGCGGCAGCAGGCGCCGTTCTCGCCGGCGCCGATCTCCGCCAACCGGTCAAGGCGGCCCTGGAGACGCCGCCAGTTGATGCGGAGATTGCCGGCGCTCACGTCGCCACTTCCTCCGGCCGGCGACCGACGATGCGGGTCCAGATCTCCGGATCGGTGGCGCCCTCGGTGCCGAACAGCAGCACGCGGGACGCCCTGTCGAGGCCAAGGGCGCGTGCGGTCGCGCCATCGGAAAACACCGCGATCAATCCCGCAAGCCCGGCGACGCCGGTCTCTCCCGCCACCAGCGGCGGATCGCCGGCGCGGCCGTCGGCGAGGAGCCGCACCGCATCGATGGCGGCAGCGTCGGGAATGGCGATCACGTCATCGACCGCGAGCCGCAGCACGTCCCAGGCGATCAGCGACACCTCGCCGCAGGAGAGGCCCGCCATGACCGTGTCGAGGTCACCGGTGACGGTGACGAGCTCGCCGGCAGCGATGCTGCGATAGAGCGCGTCCGCCTGCATCGGCTCGACCACGACGAGACGCGGGCGGTCCACGCCCCAGCGCTGCCAGCTCCGCGCCGCCACCGCAGCGGCAAGTCCGCCGACGCCGGCCTGGATGAAGATGTGCGTGGGCCGCTCGGGGATCTGCTCGAAGGCCTCGTCCGCCATCACGCCGTAGCCGTGCATGACGTCGCGGGGTATCTCGGTGTAGCCCGCATAGGAGGTGTCGGAGATCACGGTCCAGCCATTCCGCAGCGGCTTCCGCCGCCGCGTGGCGCACCGCGTCGTCATAGCTGCCGGGGACCCGCAGCACCTCGGCGCCGTAGCGCGCGATCGCGGCGCCGCGGCCCTCGCTGACGCCGGCACCGATGAAGATGACGGCGCGGCAATGGAAGATCCCGGCGCCCCAGGCGACGGACCGTCCGTGATTGCCGTCGGTGGCGCAGGTGACGGTCACGCCTTCGGCGATCTCGCGATGGCGGCCGGCGAGGAGCTCGCGGGACGACGGCGTCACGCCGGTCGCGGCGGCGACCTGCCGCTGCAGCAGTGCGCAGCACCGCATAGGCGCCGCCCAGCGCCTTGAAGCTCCCGAGATCGAAACGGCGCCCTTCGTCCTTGTAGCTGACGGCGCCGAGGCCGAGGGATTTGGCGAGGCCGGCAAGAGCGCGCAGCGGCGTCGGCGCGTAGCCGGGCCAGGCCGAGATCTCCGCCCGCGCCGCCGCGAACTCCGCCGCGCTCAGGATGGCGTCGAGCTGGCTCGGATAGGCGCCGCCGCGCTCGACCCGCCGATTGGAGACGTGGTGGAACGGGGCATCCGTGGTCATCGCGTCCCGGTCGCGGCGAAAGCGGCCTGATCGACGTCGCGCAGATGGCAGGCGACGTGATGGCCGGGCCGCACCTCGCGCATCTCCGGCTCCTCGACCTTGCAGCGCGGCTCGGCATAGGGGCAGCGGGTGTGGAAGCGGCAGCCCGACGGCGGATTGATCGGGCTCGGCACGTCGCCGGCGAGGATGATGCGCTCGCGCTTCGCCGTCGGGATCCGGCACCGGCACCGCCGACAGCAGCGCCTCGGTATAGGGATGCAGCGGCGCCGCGAAGAGCGAATCCCGGTCGGTGAGCTCGACGATCTTGCCGAGATACATGACGGCGATGCGATGGCTGATGTGCTCGACCACCGCGAGATCGTGGGCGACGAAGAGATAGGAGAGCCGGAACTCCGCCTGCAGGTCGCGCAGCAGATTGATGACCTGCGCCTGGACGGAGACGTCGAGCGCGGAGACCGGCTCGTCGCAGACGATGAGGCTCGGCTGAGCGCGAGCGCGCGGGCGATGCCGATGCGCTGGCGCTGGCCGCCGGAGAATTCGTGCGGATAGCGCTGCAGCGCGTCCGCGCGCAGGCCGACCTTGGCGAAGACGCGCCACCACGCGGTCCTTGAGCGCGCGCGCCGCTGGCGATGCCGAAATTCGCCAAGCGGCTCGCCGACGATCTCGCCGACGCGAGAGCCGCGGATTGAGCGAGGAATAGGGATCCTGGAACACCACCTGCAGCTCGCGCCGATAGGGCCGCATCTCGGCGCGGCTCAGATTGTCGATGCGCTTGCCCCGCAGCTTCACCGTGCCGGCGGTCGGCTCGATGAGCTTGAGGATCGTCTTGCCCGCCGTCGACTTGCCGCAGCCGGATTCGCCGACGAGGCCGAGGGTCTCGCCCTCGGCGATGCTGAAGCTGACGCCGTCGACCGCGTAGACCTGGCCGACGGTGCGCGAGAGCAGCCCTCGCTGCACCGGGAAATGCTTCTTGAGGCCCTCGACCTCGAGGAGCGGCGCGGTCGCCGCGACGCTCATGCGCGCACCACCCGCTCGGACTCGAAGCAGGCGGCGAAATGCCCGGGCGCCTTGGCCTCGAAGCGGCGGCGCCTCGCGGCGGCAGCGGTCGGTCGCGTAGGGGCAGCGCGGCGCGAAGGCGCAGCCGACGATCTCGCTCGCGTGAGCGACGGCACCATGCCGGGGATCTCGGCGAGCCGCGGCGGCTCGGCGCGGCCGCGGGTCGCGCCGAGCTGCGGCATCGAATCGAGCAGGCCGCGTATAGGGATGGCGCGGCCGGCGGAACAGATCCCTGACCGGCGCCTCCTCGACCTTGCGGCCGGCATACATCACGACGACGCGCTGCGCCATCTCGGCGACGACGCCGAGGTCGTGGGTGATGAGCATGATCGCGGCGCCGATCTTCTGCTTGAGCTCGCGCATGAGGTCGAGGATCTGCGCCTGGATGGTGACGTCGAGCGCCGTGGTCGGCTCGTCGGCGATCAGCAGCTTGGGATTGCAGGCGAGCGCCATGGCGATCATCACGCGCTGGCGCATGCCGCCGGACAGCTGGTGCGGATATTGCTGGGCGCGGCGCTCGGGCTCGGGGATGCTGCACCAGGCGCAGCATCTCGACCGCGCGCGCCGCCGCCGCTCGCGCGTCGAGCCCCTGGTGCAGCATCAGGGTCTCGGCGATCTGCCGCGACACCGTGAGCACCGGGATTGAGCGAGGTCATCGGCTCCTGGAAGATCATCGAGATCTCGTTGCCGCGGATCTCGCGCATCTCCGCCTCCGGCGAGCGTCAGCAGATCCGCGCCCTCGAAGCGGATCGCGCCGCCGACGATGCGGCCCGGCGGCTGCGGGATGAGGCGCAGGATCGAGAGCGCGGTCACGCTCTTGCCGCAGCCGGACTCGCCGACGACGCGCGAGGGTCTCGCCCGGCTTCGACCGCGAAGCGAGACGCCGTCGACCGCGCGCACGACGCCGTCGCGGGTGAAGAAATGCGTCCGGAGATCGTCGATCTCCAGCAGCGGCCGCGAGGCCTCGGGACCGGTTCGGCGCCGGCGACAGCGGCGGTGAGCGTCATCGTCCCGCCTCACATCCGCCGCGCGAGCCGCGGATCGAGCGCGTCGCGCAGGCCGTCGCCCACCAGGTTGACCGCCAGCACCGTCAGCGACGAGGAAGACCGCCGGGGAACAGACGATGTAGATAGGCGACCTGGAAGAGGCTGCGCCCCTCGGCCATGATGTTGCCCCAGCTCGGGATGTTCGGCGGCGTGCCGGCGCCGATGAAGCTCAGGCATCGCCTCGGTGATCATCGCGGAGGCGCAGATGTAGGTCCCTGCACCAGCAGCGGCGCCATGGTGTTGGGCAGGATGTGGCGCCGCAGCATGCTTGACGAAGCCGGTGCCCGCCGCGATCGCCGCCTCGACGAAGGGCTGCTCGCGCAGGCTCAGCACGACGCCGCGCACCAGCCGCACCACGCGCGGCACCTCGGAGATGGTGATGGCGACGATCACGTTGCCGACGCTGGCCCTTGGTGAGCGCCATCAGCGCGATCGCCAGCAGCACCGGCGGGATCGACATGAGCCCGTCCATCACGCGCATCACGACCGCGTCGGCGATGCGGCTGAAGCCGGTGACGAGGCCGATGGCGAGGCCGATCACCGTGCTGCAGAGCGCGACGCTCAAGCCCGACGACGAGCGAGATGCGGCGCGCCGTAGAGCGACGCGGCTGTAGACGTCGCGGCCGAGCATGTCGGTGCCGAACCAGTAGGCCGCCGAGGGAAGCGCAGGCGCTTGATCGGCGACAGCGCCTGCGGATCGACGGTGCCGAGCTAGGGCGCGAAGATCGCGATCAGCACCATCAGCGAGCAGGATCGCGAGCCCAGCGACCACCGTCGGATGGCGGCGGACGGCCTCGCGAACCGGCCGCGGGCGCGGCGGCGCGCCGCGAGGTCGGTCTCGAGATCGATCGGCGCGGCGGTCATGGGCTCAATACCTCACGCGCGGATCGAGCAGCGTGTAGCTGAGATCCACCAGCAGATTGACCAGCACATAGGCGCCGGAGAACAGCAGGATGACGCCCTGGATGATCGGATAGTCGCGCCGCAGGATCGCGTCGACGGTGAGCCGGCCGATGCCGGGGATCGCGAACACGGTCTCGGTGACGATGACGCCGCTGATGAGCAGCGCGACGCCGATGCCGATGACGGTGACGATCGGCACCGCCGCGTTCTTGAGCGCGTGGCCGATCAGCACATTGCTGGGTCGCCAGGCCCTTGGCCTGGGCGGTGCGGATGTAGTCCTGGCTCAGCACCTCCAGCATGCTGGCGCGGGTGATGCGCGCGATGAGCGCGACATAGATCAGTCCCAGCGCGATCTCGGCAGGATCAGATGCTGCAGGAACGGCACGAACGCCGTCGCGGATGCTGACGATAGCCCTGCACCGGCAGCCAGTCGAGCTCGACGGAGAAGACGAGGATCAGGAGATAGGCCAGCACGAAGGCCGGCAGCGAGAAGCCCAGCACCGCGAAGCCCATCACCGCGCGGTCGATCCAGGTGCCGACGCGCCAGGCCGCGATGCACGCCCATGGGCATCGCGATCAGGATCGAGACGATGAGCGTGCGTGATGCGTGAGCGCCGCGGTGGGCTCGAGCCGCTGCCCGATCAGCTCGCACACCGGCAGGTTGGTGAAGATGGAGATGCCGAGATCGCCGTGCAGCACGCCCCAGGACCATTTGCCGAAGCGCACCAGGAACGGCTCGTCGAGGCCGAGCTGATGATGGATGCGGGCGATGTCCTGCTCGGTGGCGAGATCGCCGGCGATGATCGCGGCGGGATCGCCGGGCGCCAGGTAGAGCAGCGAGAACACGAAGATCGCGACGATCGCCCATGACCGGAACGGTCGCGATCAGGCGGCGGATGATGTAAGCGAACACGGATGCTCCAGACGTTAAGACGTCGCGGGGATCGGCTGGGCGGCCTCAGCGAGCGGAGCCGCTCCAGGAACGAATTTGAGCGATCTGCCGGAAGATTGGGCATGCGCCGCCGGCGACAGAAGCCGCGTGCGTGCCACTTCGGCCGCCGCGCCATAGCCGATCGAGCCTCGCGCATGCGTCATCGGATACCTCCCGTGTTCTGGGCCATTCCGGCCGGTTGTCGCGCACCTTACGCGATTCCGGCAGGCCGCGTCACTCCCGCGGCACTGATGTCCGCCACGGGTCGCGTCCCGGCTTTGCGAAAGCCGTGCCAAGCGTTCTCAATGCTTCTCGACGTTCCAGAGCTCGACCACGGGCGAGGCCAGGACGCCCGTCAGGCTGTCCCGCCAGGCGGTGGGAATGGCGAATTGGCCCAAGGGGATGTAGGGCACGGACTGGAAGCCCTCGCGCTGGATGTCGGCGGCGATCCGCTGCTGCTCGCGGAGATCCTCGCTCAGCACCCATTGATTGCGGAGCGCCTCGATCGCCGCGTCGGTCGGCCAGCCGAACCACGCCTTGTCGCCATTGGCGCGCAGCCCGTCATTGTTGGCGGGCGTCGTCGCATCGGGCCCCTGGAACGAGGTGTGGAAGATGCTCCAGCCGCCCTCCTCCACCGGCCCGCGCTTGGCGCGCCGGGTGAGCAGCGTCCCCCAATCGCTGGTGGAGAGCTCGGCGTTGATGCCGATGCGCTTCAGGAGATCGACGGTGACCAGCGCCTCGGCGTGGACCGCGGCGTAGTCGGTGGCGTCGAGCACGACGACGCGCTCGCCCTTGTAGCCCGACTGCCTTGACCAGCTCCTTCGCCTGCTCGATGTCGCGCTTGCCCATCAGCGCCTCGGCGCCGGCCTCGGTCGCCAGCGGCGTCTTGCAGGCATAGAAGGAATAGCAGGTGCGCCAGTACTCGGGATCGCCCGCCACCGCCTGCATGTATTCCTTCTGATCGATCGCCGTCAGCACGGCCCGGCGCAGCTTGATGTTGTTGAAGGGCGGCTGCAGCTGGTTGAAACGCAGCAGCGCCTGATAGCCCAGCGGATCCGAGGCGGCGACGTGGATCCTGTCGTTCTTCTTCAGGAGCGGCACGAGATCGGTCGGCACCTGCTGCCACCAGTCGACCTCGCCGGCATTGCAGCGCGTTCGCCGCCGTGGTGGCATCGGGGATATAGATCCATTCGACCTTGTCGACCTTCACCACCTTGCCGCCGGCGGTCCAGTTCGGCGGCTCCTTGCGCGGGACATAGTCGGGATTGCGGCGATAGACCGCCCTGTCGCCGGGATTCCAGTTCTTGACGTCGAAGATGAAGGGGCCGGAGCCGGTGTAATCCTTGATCTGCTCGTTGGCGTCGGTCCGGGCGACGCGCTCGGGCATGATGAAGGGATTGCCGGAGAGCTTGGCGAGGCTGTCGATGCAGCAGCGGGAACGGGTGCTTCAGCACGATCGAGAAGCTGTGCTCGTCCACCGCCTTGATCTCGCCGAGCGCGTCGGCGACTTTCTGGCCCAGCGCGTCGCGCTTCATCCAGCGCTGCAGCGAGGCGACGCAATCCTGGCCGAGCGCACCGGCGCGCCGTCGTGGAACTTGAGGCCGTCGCGGAGCGTGAAGCTGTAGGTGAGCTTGTCCGGGCTCACGCTCCAGCTCTCGACCATCTGCGGCTGCGGCTTGAAATGCTCGTCGGTGCCGAAGAGCGTGTCGTAGATCATGTAGGCGTGATTGCGGGTGATGTAGGCGGTGCTCCAGATGGGATCGAGCACGCGCAGATCCGCCTGCGGGATGAAGCGGAGCGTGGTGCCGCCCTCGTCCGCCGCCGCCGGCAGCACCCACGGCGCCGTCGCCACCGCGATCCCCAGAATCGCCGCCCAAAGTCCTTTCATCGCCAGCCCCCTGCCTATTTTCCCCGGAGCATGGAAAACCCCGGCGCCTCCTGCAAGCGCGAACTTTCCGCGCCCGGATTTGCCGCGCCCGCGCTTTTGCCCGATAGTGACGGGGCTTCGCTGTTTGCAATCCCGGGAGATCGACCGTGACGAGCACCTCCGCCGAGCGCGAGCTTGCCTTCCTTTCCGCCTCCGAGCAGGTGGAGAAATTCCGCAAGAAGACGCTGTCGCCGGTCGAGGTGACGAGCGCGATCCTGGCCCGGATGGAGCGGCTGGAGCCGAAGCTCAACGCCTTCGTGCTGCGCGACCCCGAGGGCGCGATGAAGGCCGCGCGGGCCTCCGAGGCGCGCTGGCAGAAGGGCCAGCCCATGGGCCCCATCGACGGCGTGGCATCGACCATCAAGGATCTCTTCCTCACCAAGGGCTGGCCGACGCTGCGCGGCTCGACGCTCACCAAGCGCGATCAGCCCTGGGAGGAGGACGCGCCGCCGGTGGCGCGGCTCAAGGAGAGCGGCGCTGTCATTCTCGGCAAGACCACCATGCCGGAATACGGCTGGAAGGCGCTCGGCGACTGCCCGCTGACGCGGCATCTCGCGCAATCCCTGGGACCTCGAGCGCACGCCCGGCGGCTCCAGCACCGGTGCCGCCGCGGCGACGGCGGCCGGCATCGGCGCGCTGGCGCTCGGCACCGACGGCGGCGGCTCGATCCGCATCCCCTGCCACTTCACCGGGCTTGCCGGCCTCAAGCCCACCTTTGGCCGCGTTCCCGCATATCCCGCGAGCCCCTTCGGCATGCTGGCCCATACCGGGCCGATGGCGCGGACGGTGCAGGACTGCGCGCTGCTCCTCAACGTGCTCACCGGCGCCGACGACCGCGATCCCTACGCGCTGCCGCCGCGACGGCGCCGACTATCGCGCCGGCCTCGAGGACGGCATCAAGGGGCTGAAGATCGCCTACAGCCCCAGGCTCGGCTTTGCCCAGCGCGTCGATCCCGAGATCGCGGACGCAGTGGCGCGCGCCGCCCGCGCGCTCGCCGAGCTCGGCGCCCAGGTGGACGAGGTCGATCCCGGCTTCGCCGATCCGCGCGAGGCCTGGCTCACCCTCTGGTACTCCGGCGCCGCCAAGGCGCTCAGCGCCGCGACGCCGGAGGAGCGCAAGCGCCTCGATCCCGGGTCTGCTCGTCCACGTCCAGCGCGGCGAGAAGATCAGCGCCATCGACTATCTCAACGCCGACGTCGCGCGCGCCGATCTGAGCCGGCACATGCAGATGTTCCACCGCCGCTACGATCTCCTGATCTGTCCCAGCGTCGCGGTGCCGGCGCTCAAAGTGGGCACCGATCTCAGCGATCCCAGCGTCGAGAAGGAATGGATCGACTGGACGCCTTTCAGCTACCCCTTCAACCTGACGCGGCAGCCGGCGGCGAGCGTGCCCTGTGGCCTGACGCGCGCGGGCCTGCCGATCGGCCTGCAGATCGTCGGCCGGCTCTACGACGACAAGACCGTGCTGCGCGCCGCCCGCGCCTACGAGAAGGCGCATCCCGCGCCGCAGGCGCCGCTGGATTAGCGCGGAGTCATGAGTGAGCCGCGCGGCACGCTCTTCCTGGTCGTGGGCCCGAGCGGCGCCGGCAAGGACACGGTGATCGACGGCGCGAAAGCGGCGCTCGCCGGCGACCCGCGCTTCGTCTTTCCGCGCCGGGTGGTGACGCGCCCGCCGGCGACCGGCGAGGATCACCAGCCCATGAGCGCCGAAGACTTCGCGGCGGCGGAAGCGCGCGGCGACTTCGCGCTGTCCTGGGGCGCGCACGGCCTGCACTACGGCATTCCCCGCGCGATCGATGGCGATCTCGCCCGCGGCCGCCACGTGATCGCCAATGTCTCGCGGGCGGTGATTCCCGACGCGCGGCAGCGCTATCGGCCGCTCCGCATCATCGAGGTCACCGCCCCCATCGCCGTGCTGGCGGAGCGCCTCGCCCGGCGCGGCCGCGAGAGCGCCGCCGACATCGCCGAGCGCCTGCAGCGCTCCGGCGCCATCGCGGTCGAGGGACCGGACGTGACGCGGATCGAGACCACGGGAACCATCGCCGAGAGCGTGCGAGCCCTGCTCGCCGTTCTCGGCGCCGAAGGAAGGACGGCTTAGGCGGCGGCCTTGCGCTGGGCCGCGCGCTCGATACGGCGCTTCAGGCGGCGGGCCTCGAGCGGCAGCTTGGCGCTGGAGACGCTGAGGAGATAAGCATCGAGGCCGCCGTTGATCTCGATGGTGCGGATCGCGTGGGGGGTGAGGCGGAGCCGCACCGAGCCGCCCAGCGCGTCGGACAGCAGCGAGATCACCTGCAGATTGGGCAGGAACCGGCGCTTGGTCTTGTTGTTGGCGTGGCTCACATTGTGGCCCACCTGAACGCCCCGGCCCGAAATCGCGCACCGTCTTGCCATGACCGCACCCCAGAGGGAAAAACGCCCGGGGCAGCCCCGGGCGTCGGAGGCCGCTTTCTAGGGCAAAGGGTGGGGTCCCGTCAAGGCTGGGGGGTCAGGGGCTAGGGCCTTGATTCGGCTTGGCCGGCGGTTCCGGGCGTTTCTTGATGCATACGGGATCCCCCCGTGAGGTTAATGAATGAACTCCCATGACCTGGACTGAGCTCGCAACCTCCGTGGTCCCCGGCGCAGTCTCACGCTCTATGAGAGCGAGGACGGCGCCTACATGATCCGCGCCAACGGGCTCGAGCTGATGAGTTCCCGCAACCACGGCTCCGAGGACGTGCTGGGGGCGATGGCGGGCGCGCTCACCGGCCGAAGCGGACGCAATCCTGATCCCCGTCTTCTGATCGGCGGCCTCGGCCTCGGCTATACGCTGGCCGCCGCCATGAAGGCGCTGGAGGGCGCCGGTCGCATTACCGTCGCTGAGATCTCCGCCGACGTCATCGCCTGGTACGAGCGCTATTTCGAGCTGACGCTCTTCGCCGAGCGGCCGGCCAATCTGCGCGTCCTATGCGCGGACGTGGCGACGCTCCTGAGCGCGTCCTGCTACGACGTCATCGTACTCGACGTCGACAACGGGCCGCGGGCGCTGGCGGCGCCCGGCAACGATGATCTCTACGGCGCCGAGGGTCTCGCCGCGCTCCGCGCCGCGCTGACGACGGACGGCACGCTGCTGGTCTGGTCCGGCTTCGAGGCGCCGGACTTCGCCCACCGGGCGGAAGCTGCGGGCTTTGACGTCGCCTGCGAGACCGTCGCCATCGCCGAGCGGCCGGGCCTCTCCCACTACATCTACCGGCTCGCGAAAGCCGGGGAACCTTAGACGTCACCGTGCGTTGAAGTGAGAACGGCGAAAAGGTGACCAATGAGCACAATTCTGATCATCGTCATTCTGGTTCTTCTGCTCGGCGGTGGCGGCGGCTACTACGCGCACGGCCGTTATGGCGGCACCGGGCTCGGCGGCGTTCTCGGCCTGGTCGTGCTCATCCTTCTGCTGCTCTGGCTCTTCGGTGGCCTCGGCGTCGGCAGGATGTAGAGAATAAGCCCGGACGCGTTTCCTCATCCGGCTACGCCGGCAGCTCGTAGCCGACCGCGCTCTCGGCCTCGAATGTTCGCCGCACCGCCGGGCGCGCCATCATGCGGTCGTGGTGGGCGGCGAGGCGCGGGAATTCGCCCGGCGCGGGCTGCAGGAAATTGACGAAGCGCCAGTGGAGGCGGAAGAGGTGGATGTCGGCGATCGAATAGCGGCCGATCGCCCAGTCCCGCTCGCCGAGCCGTTGATCGGCGAGGCCATAGACCTTGCGGGCATGCTCGAGTTCCCATCCGGCGCGCCGGGTGCAGCGTCGCCGCGATGAAGGACATCCAGGAGATCACCTGCGCCTCGGCTTCGGGATGGCCCGCGGGCAGCAGACCCCGCCTCGGGATGACACCGCGCGAGATAGTAGAGGATCGCCGCCACCTCGGTGAGCCGCCGGCCGTCGATCAGCAGCGTCGGCACCTTGCCCTCGGGATTGATCGCCAGGAACTCGGGAGACTGATGCTGGTGCCTGGCGAAAGAGACCGACCGGGCCTCGAAGACCGCGCCCACCTCATGCAAGGCGATGTGCACCGCCATCGAGCTGGAGCCCGGCGAGAAATAGAATGTGAGCATGACGGCCTTCCCCGGAAATGCCGCGCCAGAATAGCCGATCCGCCTTCCAGCCGCACCGGCGCCCGTTGCACGGGAGATCGACCTGGTGCCAAATGCTCAGACAACCGGATCGGAAGCCACCATGCTCTCTCTCCTTGAAATCCTGCGCCGCATCGATGCCGGCAGCCTCACATCGGCGGCGGCGATCGATCTTTCCAAGCAGGCGATCGGCGCGAGGGACGGCGAGATCAGCGCCTTCGCCTGCGTCGATTCCAAGGCGCGTCCCGGCGATCGCGGTCCGCTCCGGGGCATCGCGGTCGGGATCAAGGACATCATCGACACGTCGGATCTCCCGACCGAGTTTGCCTCGCCGATCTATCGGGGATGGCGGCCGCGGGCAGATGCCTGGATCGCCACAAGGCTGAAGCAGCTCGGCGCCACCATCATCGGCAAGGCGACCACCACGGCGTTTGCTTCCTCCGATCCGGCGCCGACGCGCAATCCCCGCAATCCCGCCCACAGCCCCGGCGGCTCCTCGGCGGGATCGGCGGCGGCGGTGGCGGCGGGATTCGTGCCCCTCGCCGTCGGGACCCAGACCGGCGGCTCGGTGATCCGGCCCGCCTCCTATTGCGGCGTGGCGGCGATCAAGCCGTCCTTCGACCTGCTGCCGATGGTCGGCGTCAAATGCTATTCCTGGTCCCTCGATACCCTGGGCCTCTTCGCCGCCGGCACCGCGGATCTGGCATTCGCGCTGGCGGCACTCACGGATCGTCCGGCGTTGAACCTCTCCGGCCCGCCTGCCACGCCGCGGGTCGGCGTGGTCCTGCAGGATTTCGCGGAAGCGCCGGAGCCGGCGGCCGTCGAGGCGCTCGACGTGACCGCACGCGCCTTCGAGCGCGCCGGCAGCGTGGTCCGTGACCTGAAACTGCCGGACACCTTCGCGGCGGCATGGCAAAGCCAGGCCATCATCCAGGGCTTCGAATCCTGCCGCTCCTTCGCCTGGGAATACACGACCCAGTACGACGCCATGCCGCCGCGCCTGCGCGGCAGGCTTGATGCCGACCAGAAGATCGAGCCCGCGGCCTATGACGAGGCCGTCAAGATCGCCACCCGCGCCCGCGCGGCCCTGGACGCCGTCTTCGCCGAGGTGGACGTGCTCCTGACCCCATCGGCTCCCGGCCCCGCGCCTCTCGGCTTCGCCACCACGGGCGATCCCCGCTTCAACCGGCTCTGGACGCTGCTGGGCACGCCCTGCGTCAACGTTCCGGTCCATGTCGGGTCCAGCGAGCTGCCGCTCGGCGTTCAGGTCGTGGCGCGGCACGGCGCCGACCGCCAGGCGCTGGCGGCGACGCATGTCCTCGAGCAGGCGCTGCGGTCCTAGCTCGTTCCGGCGCGACCCCCTTTGAAACTGCTCGTTTGCTGCTGCGCCCGCCGAGGCTGGCGGATGTCTCTGCTCTCTTCGATTTCCTGGGCAATGCCGCCGCGATGCGGCACACCCATGTGGATGCCTCCCTTCGCGACTGCCGCCGTCGCGTCGCCGTTCACGAACGCCGGCGCCGCCGGGATGGCTACGCGCCCTGGACCATCCTGACCAAGGCGGAGAACCGCATCGTCGGCTGGGGCGGGCTCTACGACGATCCCTTCGAGCCCGGCTGGGGCGTCGAGGTCGGCTACTTCTTCCATCCCGATGCCTGGGGCCGCGGCTATGCGACGGAGCTGGTGGCGGCCTGCACCGACATCGCCGACCGCGCTCTCAACCTGCCGGAAGTCTGCGCCTTCGCCCGCCTGGAGAATTCCGGCTCCCGACGCGTGCTGGAGAAATCCGGCTTCGAGCTCGTGCGGTTCGTGCCGGAGATGGGGAGGCTGCTCTATCGGCGGCCGCGCCTCGGCATCGAGTAGGCATCACGCGCTCGCCGATCGTCTTGCGTTGAGCCAGATCAACGCCGCCGTCATCCGGTAACGACTAATCTCAAAAATATTCTGATGGCGTCGGTTCTTCGTGACGCTTTGGTGACAGTTCGGATGGAGCGAGGAAACCGATGACAGCGAAAACCGAGATCGTCGATTTCCTCGGCGAGCGCGCGCTGGTGCTGCCGGCGCTGCTCGCCACCGCCCTCGTCGCCAATGAGCGCGCCAAATACGTCCTGACCATGCTGCAGATGGCGGCGAGCCAGGCCGAGAACCCGCAGGCCTCGCCGCCGTCGCTGCGCGCCGACCGCGAAGCCTGCGGCATCACCGAGCCGAAATTCGACCGCGCGATCGCGCAGGCCGAGCACGACGGCAGCGGCAACTACCACATTCCCGGCGCGCAGCGCCTCATCGCCCTCCTCGACGAGGCGCTCCGCGCCATGCTGGCACCGCTTGATGTCGCCGGGAAAGACGCGGCGGACGCCGGCGCGCTGCACGCGCCGTCTCCAGCGATCGCCTCGAGCGGCTGATCCAGGCGCGGCCGCCCCTCGTCGAGGACATGCTGAGCGGCGAGACGATCGCGTCGCTGACCTCCGGCCGCCCGAAAGCCGGCGACGGCGTGCATCTTCTCGTCATGGACCTGCACAAGGAGATCAACCGGCTGCAGGGCGCCATCGCGACCATGGAGGTCGCGGGCGCCAAGGCCTACGGCCTCGACGAGAACCGACCGCGCCGCCCTCACCGCCTTCATGACCGGGCTTCGACCGGACGGCGCCGCTCAAATTCGATCATCCCGGGCTCGACACGACGGCGGCGCGGGCGAACGGGGCCCTGCTGATCCAGAACGACATCGGCACGACCGAGGCGCACGTCCTCGTCATCAAGGTGACGGGGCTCCGCGTCGCGGTGACCTACACCGACGTTCACCTGCCGCGCCTGCGCTTCCTGCAGTCGCTCTGCGCGGAAACCGGCATGGACTGGAAGGACGTCCGCTCGCGCCAGGCCTCGGGCATCGGCGACATCGATCTCTTCTATCTCGCGTCCGGCGAGTTCACCGCCGCCGACGCCGACGGCCTCGACGCCTTTCTCGAGCGGCTGGGCTCGCGCATCGTCTTTCTCATCGACTGGAACAAGGCGCGCAAGCGGCTGGCTGCTGGTTCCGAACGAGGCCGCCGTCGACATCCTCAAATGGGCGGCCGATCACGACATCGGTCACCGGGGTTTCCTGCAGCTCGGCGGCGAGCGGCTGATCTACGACGCGCTGGAGCAGGCGGTGAAGACGCCGCTGCGCTACGGCGAGCCGCTGCACGAGATGATCGGCGCCGACGTGGCGCAGGAATATCTCCGCTTCGTCCTGCAGATCGCCGCGACCGGGCTGCTGGAAGGCCGGTCGGAGGCGCTCATCCGCGACCGCGTGCGCGCCGAGCTGTTCACGCATTTCCGCTCGGCCGAGCAGCGCCTGCTGGCCGGATGCTCGGGCCACGCCGAGATCATCGGGCAGCTCGCCAACGGCCTGCGCGCCGCCTTCCGGCAAAGCGGCGCCGGGCGGCGCGACGCCCTCGCCCAGCACGCCGTCCGCGCCAAGAAATGGGAGAGCCGCGCCGACGACGTGGTGAAGGAGCTGCGCTCGACGGTTCGCCGCATCTCGGGAACCGAGATCTTCTGCGGCATCGTCGAGACCGCCGACGACGCCGCCGACCATCTGGAGGACGCCGCCTTTCTCGCCGGCCTGCTGTTCGAGAGCGCGCCGCCCGCCGAGCTGCCGGAGCCCCTGCTGACCCTCGCCGATCTGCTGGCGGACGGCACCCAGGCCTTCCGGCAGACGATGGAACTCCGCGCAATACGTCCATCGCGGCGGCGAGCGCGACGCGGCGCAGCGCTTTCTCGAGGCGGTGGATCGCGTTGTCACCGTCGAGCATCAGACCGACGAGCGGCATCGCGCCGTCACCGCGGCGCTGATGAGCACGCCGCTCGATTGCCGGCAGCTCCACATGCTGAGCGCCATCGCCCAGCACCTGGAGGCGGCGGCGGACGCCCTGCATGCACGCGAGCCTGAAGCTCCGCGATCACGTCCTCGGCGATGTGATGTTCGTCTGAGCGCTCCGGAGCGATCGGGCTCTAATCGGTTTTCTGGATTGCGTAGGGGAACGCAAGCCATTGCGGCTGCGTATAACCATCGGAGATCGCGACACCGGTCTGTCGCTTGCAACCGAGGGCTGAATGACATTCCTCTATGACCAGACCGCCCACGCTCTTAGAGGGATCTACGACCGGCGGATCGCCGGTCCGCCGGTCCTGGATTTGCCGTCGCAATTTCCCGATGCCGACAAATTCGTCAGGGCTTGGCGGGCGATCCGCGACGAAGCGCTCATGGTCGCGAGGAATCTTCAGAGCGTGCCCCGCTTCCACGAGATCATGCGGGAGCAGACGTCCATCTCGGCAAACGACGACCGAGACTGGAGGATGTTCATCCTGAAAGCCTATGGCACCGAGGTCCCGGCCAACATGGCGAGATGCCCGACGCTCGCCTCCCTGGTTTCCGCGGCACCGGACGTTCTCTCCGCCTCGTTCTCGTTTCTTGCGCCCGGCAAGCACATCCCGGCGCATCGGGGACCGTTTCGCGGCGTGCTTCGCTTTCAGCTGGGCCTCTCGATGCCGAGGTCGAAAGACGGTGTGCCCGCGGCGGTGCTCAGGATCAGGGATCGTGAGTATCGCATCGCGGATGGCGAATACCTGTTGTGGGACGACACCTACGAGCACGAAGTCTGGAACGCGAGCGAGGAGATTCGCATCGCGTTGCTGCTCGACGTCTGGCGGCACGGCATGCCGATGGACATGGAGCTGCTGTCGCGGCTCCTGGTCGCCTTCGTCAAGCTGGGCATGCGATTCCGCCGACCACATTAGCCGTGCCAGTTGCGCGCCGAGACGTTATGCGCGTGACTTCCTTGTGACCGACGGCGGCCACTCGGCAGTCGCCACGGGCTGATCCGGAGCGCTCCCATCACGGCACCGTTGCAGCGGCAGGATGTCCGCTCAGCGCCCGCGTTTCAGCCCGCTCTCCCTCGACGGCGTCAACTCCCTGCTCGCCGCCGCCACCGCGCTCGCGGTCTTCGCCCTGGGGATGCCGGAGACCGCCGAGTCCGGCGGCAAGTTAGCGGCAAGAACCGACGAATTCAGCAGCACGGCCTCTGTCGTTGACGTACGCGCGCGTCAATAAACTAAGCCGCCGCGACCCGAGGAAGGCCCGATCGCTCCGACACTCGAGCGGTATTGAAGATGGCTCTCAACCGCGGCGCTAAATTTCCCGTTGGCACAAAATCTCGAAGCGCGTTCAAGCCGATGTGAGGGAGTTGTTGGCGATGCACGTCAAGGCGACGGGACGCATATGTCGATTGGAACCCGCGCGCCATCCGCGGTCGATCGTTGCCCTCGCCGCTCGTCGGTGCCATCCTGCTCGCGCCGCTCGGCCTCGCAGCGTGCCGCGCGGCCGTGCTCGATCCGCAAGGACCCGTCGGCGCCGCCGACAAGACCATCCTGATCGACTCCCTCGCCATCATGCTGGCCATCGTGGTGCCGACGATCGCCGCGACCCTGGGCGTGCGCCTGGTGGTTCCGCGCCTCCAACACCAGGGCGCGCTACCTGCCGGACTGGGAATATTCCGGCCAGCTCGAGCTGATCGTCTGGGCCATCCCCCTGCTGACGATCATGCTTCTGGGCGGCGTGGCCTGGATCGGCTCGCACGACCTCGATCCGGCGAAGCCGCTGCCGTCGAAGGATGCGCCGCTCGACGTCCAGGTCGTGTCGCTCGACTGGAAATGGCTGTTCATCTACCCCGGCCAGCATGTCGCGAGCGTGAACCAGCTGGTGATCCCGGCCGGCGTGCCGGTGCACTTCTCCCTGACCTCGGCGAGCGTGATGAACGCGTTCTTCGTGCCGCAGCTCGGCAGCATGATCTACACGATGAACGGCATGGCGACGCAGCTGAACCTGCACGCCGACAGCCCCGGCACCTTCCGCGGCCTGTCGAGCCACTACAGCGGCGACGGCTTCTCCGACATGCATTTCGACGTGCGAGGCGGTGCCGGCGGACCGATTTCTCCGCCTGGGTCGAGGCCACGCGCAAGCAGCGGTCCGACGCTGACCGCGCAGAGCTACACCGAGCTCGCCCGGCAGAGCATGCGGCGTCGCGCCCTTCACCTACCGCGACGTCGATCCCGACCTGTTCCAGAAGATCGTCACGCAGGCGCTGCCGCCTGGCCCGGGGCCGCGAGGAGCCCAGTCCGGGCGCGTCCAAGCGGGCGGAGAAGTAGCATGCTGGGCAAGCTGACCTGGGCCGCCATTCCCGTTCGACCAGCCGATCCCGCTGATCGCGGCGGGCGTGGTCGGGCTGATCATCATCGGCGTCCTCGCCTGCATCACGCTGAAGGGCTGGCTGCCCTATCTCTGGCGCGAGTGGATCACCAGCGTCGACCACAAGCGGATCGGCGTGATGTACATCCTGCTCGCCATGGTGATGCTGCTGCGCGGCTTCACCGACGCGATCATGATGCGCTCGCAGCAGGCGCTGGCCTTCCAGTCGCCGGGCTACCTGCCGCCGGAGCACTACGACCAGATCTTCTCCGCGCACGGCACGATCATGATCTTCTTCGTCGCCATGCCGTTCGTGATCGGGCTGATGAACTTCGTCGTGCCGCTGCAGCTCGGCGCGCGCGACGTCGCCTTTCCCGTCCCTCAACTCGGTCAGCTTCTGGCTGACCGCGACCGGCGCGCTGCTGGTCAACGTCTCGCTGGTCGTCGGCGAGTTCGCGCGCACCGGCTGGCTGGCCTATCCGCCGCTGTCCGAGCTCGACCTACTCGCCCGGCGTCGGCGTCGACTACTACCTGTGGTCGCTGCAGATCTCCGGCGTCGGCACGCTGCTGACCGGCGTCAACTTCGTCACCACGATCCTGAAGATGCGCGCGCCCGGCATGACCTATATGCGCATGCCGATGTTCTGCTGGACGGCGCTCGCCTCCAACCTGCTGATCGTCGCCGCCTTCCCGATCCTGACCGCGACCTTCGCCATGCTGCTGCTGGACCGCTACCTCGGCTTCCACTTCTTCACCAACGAAGCCGGCGGCAACGTGATGATGTTCATGAACCTGATCTGGGCCTGGGGCCATCCGGAGGTCTACATCCTGATCCTGCCGGCGTTCGGCGTCTTCTCCGAGGTGGTCGCGACCTTCTCGCGCAAGCCGCTGTTCGGCTACCGCTCGATGGTCTCGGCGACCATGGTCATCTGCATCCTCGTCCTTCATGGTCTGGCTGCACCACTTCTTCACCATGGGCGCGGGCGCCGACGTCAACGCGTTCTTCGGCATCACCACCATGATCATCGCGGTGCCGACCGGCGTGAAGGTCTTCAACTGGCTGTTCACGATGTACGGCGGCCGCGTCGTCTTCGCCACGCCGATGCTGTGGTCGATCGGCTTCATGGTCACCTTCGTGCATCGGCGGCATGACCGGCGTGCTGCTGGCGGTGCCGCCGGCCGACTTCGTGCTGCACAACAGCCTGTTCCTGGTCGCGCACTTCCACAACGTCATCATCGGCGGCGTGCTGTTCGGCGCCTTCGCCGGCTACACCTACTGGTTCCCCAAGGCGTTCGGCTTCCGCCTGCACGAGGGCCTGGGCAAGGCCGCGTTCTGGTGCTGGTTCGTCGGCTTCTACCTGGCCTTCATGCCGCTCTACGTCCTGGGCTTCATGGGCATGACGCGGCGCATGCAGCACTACGACGTGCCGGCATGGCATCCCTGGCTGCTGGTCGCGGCGGTCGGCGCGGCCGTCATCCTGGCCGGCATCGTGCTGCAGGTCGCGCAGCTCGTGGTCAGCATCCGCCACCGCGAGGAGCTGCGCGACGTGACCGGCGATCCCTGGAACGGCCGCTCGCTGGAATGGGCGACGGCCTCGCCGCCGCCGGCCTTCAACTTCGCCGTGCTGCCGCATGTCGAGGGCGAGGACGCCTACTGGGGCATGAAGCAGCGCGCGCCGCAGCAGGCCGACGCTCGGCGACGAGCCGCGCCTATCGAGGACATCGAGATGCCGCGCAACAGCCCGACCGGCTTCATCTGCGCCTTCTTCGCGACCTTCATGGGCTTCGCGCTGATCTGGCACATCTGGTGGCTGGTCGCCGCGGCGTTCGCTCGGCGCCTTCGCCACCTTCGTCGTCTTCGCCTGGCGGGACCGGACCGAGGACATCGATCCCGGCCGACGAGGTCGCGCGCATCGACCGCGCCAACCGCAGCGCCCGCAGCGCGGCGCTCGCCCAGATGCAGCCCGCGCAATGAGCGCCGTACCCGCGGACGCCAGCTCGATCAGTCGACCCGCCGCCGGCACGCGTCGGAGCACGCGGACCGCGGCCTCGCCTCCAAGCGCATCATCGTCGGCTACGGCTTCTGGATCTTCCTGCTCAGCGACATCGTCATGTTCTCGGCGTTCTTCGCGACCTACGCGGTGCTGTCCGGGCGAGACGGCCGGCGGGCCCGAGCGGGCGGGACCTGTTCGACCTCAGCAACGTCGCGATCGAGACGGCCTGCCTGCTGCTGTCCAGCTTCACCTGCGGCATCGCCAGCATCGGCGCCCAGCGCCCACAGCGGGCTGATGTACTACGGCGGCATGGCCGTGACCTTCGTGCTCGGCGCCGGCTTCCTGTCGCTGGAGGTGCACGAGTTCGCCGGCCTGGTCGCGCAGCGGCGCCGGGCCGACGCGCAGCGCCTTCCTGTCGGCGTTCTTCACCCTGGTCGGCTGCCACGGCCTGCACGTGACGCTCGGCCTGCTGTGGCTGCTGACCATGATGGCGCAGGTGTTCGCCAAGGGCTACCGCGCCGACATCCTGCGCCGCATGCTGTGCTTCAGCCTGTTCTGGCACGCGCTGGACATCATCTGGGTCGCGCTGTTCACGGTGGTCTATCTGATGGGAGCAGGCCAATGAGCGACATCCGGCAGCACGTCGGATCCGAACCTCGGCGATACCGCTCCCGGCGACGAGCGCGCCGATGGCCGCGAGATCGCCGAGGGCGTGCTCGGCTACCTCATCGGCCTTGGCCTCGCGGCGCTGATCACCGTGGTGGCGTTCTTCATCGCCGCGGACGTCGCTGGTCTGGGGGCCCAGCATCCCCATCGCGCTCTTCGTGCTGGCGATCGCGCAGATGGGCGTTCATCTCGTCTTCTTCCTGCACATCACCACCGGCCCCGACAACGTCAACAACGTGCTGGCGCTGGCGTTCGGCGTGCTGATCGTCTTCCTGCTGATCGGCGGCTCGCTGTGGATCATGGACCACCTGAACCACAACATGATGCCGATGGAGCGGATCATGCAGATGCAGCGGTGATGAGATTGGATGCGGGGGCGCCTGGAAATCTTGACGCCGCGCTAGCGGCGCGTAATGTAGCGCCCATGTGCAGGATCGTTCGGATCGTCGCGAGAACCACCAGCAGCCCAGATGGCGGGTTGCCGGGAGGCCGTGCGCGTTGAGTCCAGAAACGTAGCCCGCCGCCACCAGGCCCCGCCGGAAACGGACGGGGCTTTTTCATTACCCCGTCCCGACGGCAGACATAACGGACGGAGATTGTGCGATGACCCAGAACATCTACGACGACGAGGAATTCTTCGCGGGCTATAGCCGGCTCCCCCGCTCGGTGGAGGGGTTGGAGGCGGCGCCGGAATGGCCGGCGCTCCGCGCGCTGCTGCCGGATCTTGACGGGTGCCGAGTGCTGGATCTCGGCTGCGGCTTTGGCTGGTTCTGCCGCTGGGCGCGGGAGAACGGCGCCGCCGAGGTGCTCGGCACCGACGTCTCCGAGAAGATGCTGATACGCGCCCGGACGGAGACCCAGGACAAGGCGATCGCCTACGCCCGCGCCGACATGGAGCATCCGGAGCTGTCGCCGGCGACCTTCGATCTCGTCTACAGCTCCCTGGCGCTGCACTACGTTGCGAAATCTCGACGGGCTCCTGGCCGCGGTGCACCGATCGCTCGTTCCCGGCGGATACCTGGTCTTCTCGGTCGAGCATCCGATCTTTACCGCGCCCACCGCTCCCGGCTGGACCGCCGATGCCGCCGGCCGCAAGACCTGGCCCGTCGACGGCTACCTCGACGAGGGCCCGCGGTCCACGGACTGGCTCGCCAAGGGCGTGATCAAGCAGCACCGGACCATCGCCACCTACGTCAGCCTTCTGCTGCGCGCGGGCTTCACCCTCTCCCATCTCGAGGAATGGGGCCCGACCGCGGAGCAGATCGCCGCGCGGCCCAATCTTGCCGACGAGCATCAGCGCCCGCCGTTCCTGCTGCTGGCTGCCGTACGCTAAGGCCGATGCCGGACCTTGAAAGACGGCTCTTGGCGCCACATATGTACGCAAAAAACGTCCATCGCCTCGGTGGAGGTTGGACAAAGGCAAGAAAAGGAAAGTTTCACCACAGAGGCACGGAGAGCTCGGAGGAATTGCGATGCGGCCGGATTCTGCGCTTCTCCGTGGCCTCCGTGTCTCCGTGGTGAATCCCCTGATGCCGTAGATGAGATCGAGACAGGGCGGCGCGAAACATGAATTCTGCGAAACGAACCCAATTTCGCGCGTCGGTAGCGCCGCTACGCCGGGCGTACTCGCAAAAAGAAGCGGCGCCCGGAGCCAAGTGCTCCGGGCGCCGTCGTCTCGGAAAGTCCGGACGCGGGGCCTTACGTCACCACCCAGCGATAGCCAAAGCCGGGATAGTTGTGGATCAGCGCGAACTCGGGATCGAGGTCGCGGAACTTCTTGCGGATACGCTTGATGAAGGTGCGGACATTGGCGCGATAGCCGTCGCTGCCGCTGCCGGCGACGAAATCCTTGCCGTGCACGAGATCGTAGATCTCGCGGTAGGAGACGTCCTCGCCGGGCTTCAGCGCGAGGCGCCCCACCATGCGGAACTCCGTCAGGGTGAGATCGACGGCCTGCCCGCTGCCAGAACGCCCGGCTGATGTCGAAGCGGAGCTCGAGCGGACCCAGCCGGAGCTGGACCGGCTCCGCCTCCTGCTGGGCGGCATCCGGCAGCGGGCGCTGTCCGTCGGCGATGATCTCGATGCGCTTCACCAGGATCGAGAGGCGCCGCGACTTGTCGATGAAGTCGACTGCGCCGCCGGCGAGCGCCGCCTCCTCGTAGACGTCATCGCCGAGGCCGGTGAGGAAGATGACCGGTGTCATGATCCCACGTTGACGCAGCTCGCGCAGCATCTCGAGGCCATTCATGCCCGGCATGCGCCAGTCCAGCAGTATCAGGTCGGCGGCTTCACCAGAAGCGAGATGTTCCAGGGCCGCGGCGCCGCTGGAGAAGGTGGCGACGCCGAATCCCTCGTCCTCCAGGTTGAGGCCGAGGAACTCGCGGAAATCATCCTCGTCGTCCACCAGTACGATCCGCGTGGATCGAACCGCCGGTGCGGTACTCACCGCAAGAGATCCGTTGAGTGACGTGGACGGCCTGCCGTTGATTTCGCTGGTCTGGTCGGTCACTTCAATCATGGCTCGACATCTCCTCTTGCAACCCGGGAGCGTCGACGATGGCCAGCAAATGTGGCCCGCCCATGAAGCGAATGTGGCCAAGCTGTGATCACGGCACGGGAATTGGCCGCTTTATGACCCGAATTGAGGCATCGCTTGTCCGAAGGAGCGCGACGCCGGCGCAAACCGGGTCAATCTTTGTCACCCGGGCGCGACCAGGCTCAACGAGCGAGCGATGGCAGGTTCAAGCCGTGGTGTCGCGCACAGTCGAGAGCAAGATCGTAGCCGGCGTCTGCGTGGCGCATCACGCCCGAGGCCGGATCGTTCCAGAGCACGCGCTCGATGCGGCGCGCCGCCTCGGCAGTGCCGTCGCAGACGATCACCATGCCGGCGTGCTGGGAATAGCCCATGCCGACGCCGCCGCCGTGATGGATCGAGACCCAGGTGGCGCCGCTGGCGCAGTTGAGAAGCGCGTTGAGGAGCGGCCAGTCGGAGACCGCGTCGGAGCCGTCGCGCATCGCCTCGGTCTCGCGGTTGGGGCTGGCGACGGAGCCGGAGTCGAGATGGTCGCGGCCGATGACGATCGGCGCCTTGACCTCGCCCTTCGCCACCATCTCGTTGAAGGCGAGGCCGACCCGGTGGCGGTCGCCGAGACCGATCCAGCAGATCCGCGCCGGCAGGCCCTGGAACGCGATGCGGCTCTTGGCCATGTCGAGCCAGTGATGCAGATGCCGACTCTCCGGCAGCAGCTCCTTGACCTTGGCGTCGGTGCGGTAGATGTCCTCGGGATCGCCGGAGAGCGCCACCCAGCGGAACGGCCCGACGCCGCGGCAGAACAGCGGCCGGATATAGGCGGGAACGAAGCCCGGAAAGTCGAAGGCATCGGCGACGCCGACGTCGCGCGCCATCTGGCGGATGTTGTTGCCGTAGTCGACGGTGGGAACGCCGGCATGGTGGAACGCCAGCATCGCCCGCACCTGCGCCGCCATCGACTGCTTGGCGGCCTCGGCGACGCCCTTGGGATCCTGCGCGCGGCGCGCCTCCCACTCGGCGATGCTCCAGCCCGCCGGCAGATAGCCGTTGAGGGGATCGTGGGCCGAGGTCTGGTCGGTGACCACGTCGGGCCGGACGCCGCGGCGCACCAGCTCGGGATAGACCTCGGCGGCATTGCCGAGCAGTCCCACCGACACCGGCTGCCGCGTCTTGCCGGCGCGCGCGATGATCTCCAGCGCCTCATCGAGGGTCTTCGCGGCGACGTCGAGGTAGCGGGTCTTGAGGCGCATCTCGATGCGCGAGGGCTGGCATTCGACTGCGAGCAGCGAGGCGCCCGCCATGGTGGCGGCGAGCGGCTGCGCGCCGCCCATGCCGCCGAGACCGCCGGTCAGGATCCACTTCCCCGCGAGATCGCCGCCATAATGCTGGCGGCCGACCTCGACGAAGGTTTCGTAGGTGCCCTGCACGATCCCCTGGCTGCCGATGTAGATCCAGGAGCCCGCGGTCATCTGCCCGTACATCATCAGGCCCTTGCGGTCGAGCTCGTGGAAATGCTCCCAGTTGGCCCAGGCCGGCACCAGATTCGAGTTGGCGATCAGCACCCGCGGCGCATCCGCATGGGTGCGGAAGACGCCGACGGGCTTGCCGGACTGCACCAGCAGGGTCTCGTCGGCCTCGAGCGCGGTGAGAGATGCCACGATGCGGTCGAAGCTCTGCCAGTCCCGCGCCGCGCGGCCGATGCCGCCATAGACCACGAGGTCCTGCGGCCGCTCCGCCACCTCGGCATCGAGGTTGTTCATGATCATGCGCAGCGGCGCCTCGGTGAGCCAGCTTCGTGCGGTGAGCTTCGGTCCGCGCGGGGCGCGGACCTGACGCTGGTTGGCGATCGGCGATGCGTTGGTCATGGCTGCCTCGGGCATGCTGCATTGCCTCTGAGCATGCCGCCCTCCGGCGCGGGGCGAAAGCGGGATTCCTCTCGCCGCCCTCGGCACGCCAAGCGTATGCTCAAGTCTTCGCCCTCTGCAGCAGAATGGCGCATCCCATGAAGCGAGAATACTCCTATCCCGAATTCGCCGACCCCATGGTGCGGCCGCGCTATCTCGGCATTCCCACCTTCATGCGGACGCCCTTCGTCGAGGATCTCTCCAAGGTGGACATCGCCCTGGTGGGCATCCCCTTCGACGGCGGCGTCACCAACCGGCCCGGAGCGCGCCATGGTCCCCGGGAGATCCGCAATCAGTCGAGCCTGATGCGGCGCGTCAACCAGGCGACCCGCATCGATCCCTATGCGCTCTGCCGGGTCGGCGACATCGGCGACGCCTGGGTGGAGAAGCCGTTCGAGCTCACCGGCGCCCTCAACGAGATCGCCGCATTCTTCGCCGAGCTGCACGCGGCGCGCGTGGTGCCGGTCTCCGCCGGCGGCGATCACTCGGTGACGCTGCCGGTCATGCGCGGCATCGCCAAGCAGCGGCCCGTGGGCATGATCCACTTCGACGCCCATTGCGACACCGGCGACGACTATCTCGGATCGAAGTTCCATCACGGCGCGCCGTTCCGCCGCGCGGTGGAGGAAGGTCTTCTCGATCCCAAGCGGACGATCCAGATCGGCATCCGCGGCGCGGTCAACGATCCCGACATCTGGAAGTTCAGCCACGACAGCGGCATGCGCGTCGTCTACATGGAGGAGTTCTACGAGCGCGGTCCGAAATCGGTGATCGAGGAGGCCCGCAAGATCGTCGGCGACGGGCCCACCTACATCAGCTTCGACGTCGACGGCCTCGATCCCGTCTATGCGCCGGGCACGGGCACGCCGGAATGCGGCGGCATCACCGTGGTGGAGGCGCAGATCATGCTGCGCGCCCTCAAGGGCTTGAACCTCGTCGGCGGCGACGTCGTCGAGGTGTCGCCGCCCTTCGATCCCAGCGGCAACACCGCCATGGTGGGAGCGACGCTGATGTACGAGATCCTCTGCGTGGTCGCGGATGCGGTGGCGCGGCGCAAGAGCCGCTAGGGCCGGTCAGTAGTATCTCTACGCCCCCTGAGGTCGATTGTTCCTTGGCCGGCGCAATTCTGCTTTGCCCGCAGGGATTGGAAAAATATAATTCCATGAGGAACGGGATCGGAAAAATTGATCCAATACACCCTGAAGCAGCTGAGCTATTTCGCCGCGGCGGCGGACCGCGGCAGCGTCACCGAGGCGGCGCAGCGGCTCAACGTCTCGCAGCCTTCGGTCTCCGCCGCGATCGCCCATCTCGAGCGCGTGTTCGGAGCGCAGCTGTTCCTGCGCCATCACGCCCGCGGCCTCACCCTCACGCCGGCCGGCCGCCAGCTCTTCGCCGAGGCGCGCGGCCTGCTCTCCCATGCCGACGAGCTCGGCTCCGTCGCCGGCAGCGAGGGTGCGCCACTCAAGGGCGATCTCCATCTCGGCTATTTCGTCACTTTCGCGCCCTACTATCTCCCGGGCCTGCTGTCGCGCTTCGCCGAGCTGCATCCCGAAGTGGCGGTACAGCTGCACGAGGGCGACATCGAACAGCTCCGCCGCATGCTGGCGGACGGCACCATCGAGCTGGCGCTGCTCTACGATCTCGCGCTCGGGCCCGAGCTCACGCTGGAGCCGCTGGCGGCCCACAAGCCCTATGCGCTGCTGCCCGCCGATCATCCGCTCGCCAAGCGCCGGCGCGTCTCGTTGCGCGCCCTCGCCGAGGAGCCCTTCGTGCTGCTGGATCTTCCGCACAGCCGGGAGTATTTCCGCGCCATCTTCCTGGCCTATGGCCTCGAGCCCCGGCTTCGCTATGCCACGCCGTCGATCGAGATGGTGCGCGGGCTGGTGGCGCGCGGCCACGGCATTGGTCTCCTCAACATCCGGCCGGAGGGCGACCGTGCCTATGACGGGACGGCGCTCGCCTGCCGGCCGCTGGCGGAAGACTGCCCGCCGCTGCGAATCGCGCTTGCCCGACCGGCGCAAGCCCGCGCGACCCGCGCCGCGGACGCGCTGCTCGCCTGCGCCCGCGCCTATTTCGCGCGCCGGGCGCCCAAGAAATAACTTCGCGGCACGACCCTATCTCACGACTTCGCGACGACGACGGCGATCGCGTTCGTGATATCACCGCGTCCCACGGAAAATGAGGGTTGGCCACGATGGCGCAGAAACTGATCGACATCTCCATGCATCTGGAGAACGAGGTGGTCTCGGACCCGCCGGGCTATGGGCCGCAGATCGAGTATCTGACCCACAAGCGCACCGCCGCCGACATCGTGAAGTTCTTCCCCGGCCTCAAGGCGGAGGATCTGCCGGACGGCGAGGGTTGGGCGATCGAGTGGATTCGCCTGATGACCCACAACGGAACCCATCTCGACGCGCCCTATCATTTCCATTCCACCATGAACCGCGGCGAGCGCGCGATCACCATCGACGAGGTGCCGCTCGACTGGTGCCTGCAGCCGGGGATCAAGCTGGATTTCCGAGATCGCCCGGACGGCTATGTCGTCACCACTGCCGACGTCGAGGCCGAGCTCGCGCGCATCGGTCACAAACTCGCGCCGCTGGAGATCGTGCTGGTGAACACCCGCGCCGGCTCCGCCTATGGCAAGCCTGACTATGTCGCCGCTGGCTGCGGCATGGGGCGGGAGGCGACGCTCCATCTGCTGGAGCGCGGCGTGCGCGTGACCGGCACCGATGCCTGGAGCTGGGACGCGCCTTTTGTCCACACACGTGAGAAATACGGCGCTACCGGCGATGCCGGCCTGATCTGGGAGGGGCACAAAGCGGGTCGCGAGATCGGCTACTGCCACCTGGAGAAGCTGCACAATCTCGAGGCGTTGCCGGCGACCGGCTTCCGTGTGAGCTGCTTCCCCGTGAAGATCCGCGGCGCGTCGGCCGGCTGGACGCGGGCGGTGGCGATCCTCGACTGAGTTGCGCTAGCTCCTGCGCTTCAGGAATGTCTCAAGCAGTCGCCGCGCGGCGGCGAGCGAGCTCTCCTTCCCTGCGGCGACCTCCACCTCGACCTTGCCAAGCTTCGCCGTGATCGACTTGCTGGCCCTGAAGGCATCCAGCAGCCCCTCGCCGATCTCGCGCCAAAGCGCGGCCTTCGCCTGCTCGGCGCGGCGGCGCTTGCGCTCGCCGCTTTGGGTCATGCCGGCGCGATGGCGCTCCACCAGGCCCACACCTTGTCGAGCCCCTCGCCGTCGAGCGCCGAGACGCCATGCACCTCGGCCGCGTCCAATTCGGCGCGGGCGGGCGCAGCAGGCGGAGCGCGTGGCGGTAATCGGCGACCGCGCGCGCCGCCGCCGGCGTCAGATCGCCGTCGGCCTTGTTGACGACGATGAGGTCGGCGAGCTCGACGATGCCCTTCTTGATGCCCCTGCAGATCGTCGCCGCCGCCCGGCGCGAGCAGCAGCAGGAACATGTCCACCATGTCGGCGACCGCGGTCTCGGACTGGCCGACGCCGACGGTCTCGACGATGACGCAGTCGAAGCCCGCCGCCTCGGCAGAGCAGGATCGCCTCGCGGGTGCGGCGCGCGACGCCGCCCAGCGTGGCGCCGGCGGGCGACGGGCGGATGAAGGCCGTCTCGGATGCCGCGCCAGCTCCGCCATGCGCGTCTTGTCGCCGAGGATCGAGCCGCCGCCGCGCTTCGAGGAGGGATCGACCGCCAGCACCGCGAGGCGATGGCCGCGCCGATCACCAGCAGGCCGAAGGCCTCGATGAAGGTGGATTTGCCGACGCCCGGCGCGCCGGAGATGCCGAGCCGCACCGATTTGCCGGCAGCCTTCGGCAGCAGCCGCCGCCAGCAGCTGCTCGGCGGCGGCGCGGTGGTCCTCGCGGGTCAATTCGACGAGGGTGATGGCGCGGGCAAGCGCACGCCGGTCGCCGCGCCCGAGCGCGGCGGCGAGCGCGGCTACATCGATCGCGAGCTCCCCCATGGGCCGCTTCCTAGCACGGAAAAATAGCGGCGGGTACTGGCTGCCGGACGGCAGGCCGCGCTCAGAGAAACTTCTGCCGGATATCGACGGTCGAGCGCTCACCGATCGCGTCGAAGTTCTTCTTGAGCCAGCGCTCGGCGGTCTCCTGTCCCAGCTTCTTGAGGTGCAGGAGGAAATCGAGGTCGGTGTTGAGCTTGCTGGCGACGCCGAGCGACTTCCATCGCGTGCTCGTCCTCGATCATATGAACGTGCATGCGCTTGAGCCCGCTGATGACGGGCAGGTCGCCGGGCAGCTCATCGAGCAGCTTCAGCACGAAGGCGATCGCCCGCATTTCCCGCATCAGCGAGGCATTGAAGGTGATCTCGTTGAGGCGGTTCATGATCTCGCTCGCCGTCTTCGGCACCTCCTTCCGCGTCAGCGGATTGATCTGCACGATCACGATGTCGGGCGAGTTGCAGTTGTAGATCAGCGGGAAGAGCGCGGGATTGCCCATGTAGCCGCCGTCCCAATAGGCCTCGCCGTCGATGACGGCGGCCTGGAAGACGGTCGGCAGCGCCGCCGAGGCCAGGAGCATGTCGACGGTTATCTCCTTGCGCTCGAACACCCGGACTTTGCCCGTGCTGACCTGCGTCGCGCAGACGAAGAAGCGCATGTCCTGGCCCTTGCGCAGCGCCTCGAAATCGATGAGGCCGGTCAGGAGATCGCGGAGCGGGCTCAGATTGAGCGGATTGGTCTGATAGGGCGAGACCACCTGGGAGAGCAGGTCGACCCAGACCGAGGCCGGGCTGTCGTCGATGTCCCAATTGCCGGTCGAGGCGGTCGAAGAGCGTGCGATGGATGGGGCTCAGCAATCCCAGCTCGCTGACGCCGCGCCAGAACTCATCGAGGGCCTTGCGAGCGCCCTTGGCGCCGCCCTTGGCAAAGCCCGAGACCAGGGCCGCGCCGTTCATGGCGCCGGCGCTGGTACCGCTGATGCCGTCGATGCCGAGCCGCTTCTCGTCGAGGAGCCGGTCCAGCACGCCCCAGGTGAAGGCGCCATGGGCCCCGCCGCCCTGCAGCGCGAGGTTGACGTGCCGGCGTTCTCCTGGGTCGGTCCGGGCCATCGCTAATCCGCTACGGCGGCAAGCTCCTCGGCGCGCGCCGCCTCCTGCTGCCGCGCCCACATGGCAGCATAGATGCCGCCCTGCGCCAAGAGGCTCCCGTGAGTGCCGCGCTCGGCGATGCGGCCCTGATCGAGCACCAGGATCTCGTCCGCATGCACCACCGTCGAGAGCCGGTGCGCTATCATCAGCGTGGTGCGATCGTGGGCTACCTCCTCGAGACTGTCCTGGATCTCGCGCTCGGTCTTGGTATCGAGGGCCGAGGTCGCTTCATCGAACGCCACGATGCGCGGCGCCTTCAGCACCACGCGGGCGATGGCGACGCGCTGCTTCTCGCCCCCGGAGAGCTTGAGGCCGCGCTCGCCCACCGAGGTCTCGTAGCCATCCGGCAGCTTGGCGACGAAATCGTGGATGTGCGCGTGGCGTGCCGCCTGCTCGATCTCCTCCAGCGAGGCGCCGGGACGGCCATAGGCGATGTTGTACCGGATGGTGTCGTTGAACAGCACGGTATCCTGCGGCACCACGCCGATGGCGCGGCGGAGGCTGTCCTGGCGCACCTCCCGCACATCCTGGCCGTCGATGAGGATGCGGCCCTCGTCGACGTCGTAGAAGCGGAACAGCAGGCGCGAGATCGTCGACTTGCCGGCGCCGCTCGGCCCGACGATCGCCAAGGTGCCGCCAGCGGGAACGCGAAACGACACGTCGTGCAGGATCGGCCGGCGCGGATCGTAGCGGAACGAGACCCGATCGAAGACGACCTCGCCGCTGGTGATGCGGAGTTCCGGCGCGTCCGGCCGATCGGTCACCTCCGGCTTGACGTCGAGCAGGCGGAACATCGATTCGAGGTCGATCAGCGATTGCTTGATGTTGCGGTAGACGACGCCGAGGAAATTGAGCGGCATATAGAGCTGCACGAGATAGGCGTTCACCATCACGAAATCGCCCACGGTCATCCGGCCCGCGGCGACGCCGGCACCCGCCATCAGCATCACCGCCACCAGACCCACGGAGATGATGACACCCTGCCCGACGTTGAGCGCCGCCAGCGTCGTCTGGCTCTTCACCGCCGCCTTCTCGTAGGCCTGCAGCGCCTTGTCGAAGCGGCGCGCCTCGTGCTCCTCGTTGGCGAAGTACTTGACGGTCTCGAAGTTGAGCAGGCTGTCGATCGCCTTGGTGTTGGCCTCGCTGTCGCGATCGTTCATCTCGCGGCGGAACTTCACCCGCCAGTCCGTGATGGCGAAGGTGAAGACGACGTAGGCACCGACCGTCACCAGCGTCGCGACAGCGAACTCCCAATCATAGAAATGCCAGAGGATGCCGCCGACGAGCGCGATCTCCACCACGGTCGGGATGGCGCTGAACAGCATGTAGGAGAGCAGGAAATCCATGCCACGGATGCCGCGTTCGATGGCGCGCGAGAGGCCACCGGTCTGCCGTTCCAGGTGGAAGCGCAGCGAGAGTGCGTGCAGGTGGCGGAAGGTGCTGAGGGCGATGATCCGGACCGCGCGCTGGCCCACCTTGGCGAAGACGGCGTCGCGGAGCTCGCCGAAGACCTGCGCCAGCACCCGCGCCAGCCCATAGCCGACCACCAGCGCCACCGGTATTGCGATGATCGCCGCGTGGCCGGGGGTGAGCGCGTCGACCGCCCGCTTGTAGAAGAGCGGGATGGTGACGCTGATGCCCTTGGCCGCGATCAGGCACAGGAGCGCCAACAGCACCCGGATCTTGAGGTCCGGCGCGCCCCTGGGCCAGAGATAGGGCGCGAGCCGCGCCAGGGAGCGCAGCTCGCTCTTGGCGTCATCAGTGGTGGAGCCGGGGCTGGAGCCGCCGCGGCGCATGTCCCTCATGAAGCGCGGCCCGCGGCTTTCGCCATCGCCGACGTCACTCGTTCCCGGGGAATGCGCAGCGCCACGGCAATGGCCGCCACCATAAGGACGGCGCCGGCATAGTAAGGTGCGTCGCGTCCATAGAGCCCGAACAACGCGCCGCCGATCAGCGGTCCTGCGATACGAGCGAGGCTGGCCCCGGACTGGGCGACGCCCATGGTGCCTCCGCGCTCGTCCACCGCCGCCTGGCGCGATATCACGGCATTGATCGACGGGTTGAACAGTCCCATGCCGAACGCCAAGCACGCGCTCGCCGCCATCAGGCGCGGGAGCGACGACGCGAAGGGAATGCCGGCCAGACCGAGGGCGATCAGAACCGCGCCGGCGAGGATCAGCCGTGAATCGCCGAACAGCCGGGACAGGCGGCCGATCAGCATGCCCTGCACGATGATCAGCACGATGCCCACATAGAGGAAGAACTCACCGACCTGCTGCTGATTCCAGCCAAAGGCGCTATTCGCCCAGAGCGCGAAGGTGGTCTCCATGCCCGCGAAGGCCGTGGTGACCGTGAAAAACAGCAGAATGAGCTGGCGCAGCAGCTGCCGCGGCCCGATCAGGATTTCCTTCGCCAGGCGCCAGCGCTGCGGCCGTGGCGGAGCGTTCCGCGCCTCCTCGGGCAGGCTTTCCTTCAGGAGCGTCAGCACCAGCAGGAAGGCGAGCGCCGAGAGGCCCGCGGACAAGAAGGCCGGCCGCGCCAAGGCCGCCGCAGTCTGCTCAGATCCCGCGACAAAACCGCCAATGGCAGGACCGAGGGTGAAACCCACGCCAAAGGCGGCGCCGATCATCCCCATGCCCTTGGAGCGCTGTTCCGGCGGCGTCACGTCGGTGATGTAAGCTTGCGCCGCGGCGATGTTGCCGGCGCCAGCCCCCGCCAGCAGGCGTGCCGCAAACAGCATCCAGAGCGCGTCGGCGAAGCCGATCCAGATATAGGCGGCGGCCGAGCATGCCAGGCTCACCAGCAGCACCGGACGCCGTCCGATCTTGTCGCTCAGCCTCCCCAGCAGCGGCGAGGAGACGAATTGAGCCAGCGAATAGCAGCCCATCATCCAGGTGGCTTCCGTCGGCGTCGCCCCGAAATGCAGCCCATAGAAGGGCAGCAGCGGGATCATCACGCCGAAGCCAAGGAGATCGATGAAGACGATGAAGAGGAGAATGGCCATGCAGGGGCATAGATAGCGCGGTTTGCGGGCCGGCGACAGCCCGACTGCTCGGGACAGTGGGTTACACAGAAGGTGGGCCCCGTGCATCGCTTTCGCAACCGCCTGCCCGACCCCCTTCACCATTCGCCGGCATTGCACAGTTCCGTGATCCCCGCCCCGGCAGGTTGACGGATCGCGAGCGGCGTCCGAGAATTGCTCAGTTGGTCGCCAGCCAGCCATTCCTGACAGGAGAACGACTGATGCGTGTAGTAATCCTGGTCGCGCTGCTCGCCCTGACGGCAGTTCCGGCCTTCGCGTGCAGCATGCATACGAGTTCGTCCGAACAAAGCCAGACGACGGCATCAGCCGCCACCGACAAGTCCGGCGGCTGAGACGAGAAGCCGGTTCAGACTGGCGGCTCATCATGCCGCCGTAAATTCAAGGGGAGTCGCCATGGCGGCTTCCCTTTTTTATGCGGGACGCGACCGGTCAGGGCCGGTGTGGAGATCACACCCGCAGAGGCGGAATCTCGGTATGGCGCCAGTCCGGCTCGCCATACCAGACGAGCCACCAGCGCGCGCCGTCCTGGCGAACCCAGTAGTTTTCCCGGACACCGACCCGATCACACTCGTTCCAGCATTCCCGCAGCCAGGCGGCGATCTTGACGTCGCCAGGGCGGACGCCCTTGCCGTCATCGTTCCACTCGGCGGGAAAATCCGCGCGCTCGAGCCGCCGCACCTCGAGAATGCGATAGAGAGTGGCATTGGGGGTGAAACTTCCGCCGGGCGGCGGCCGTCGCTTCGGGCCAGACGCGATGCCGCAAAGCCTCGCCTCGTTGCGCGCCGAGCAGGCGATGAAAGTCTCGACCGTGCAAATCGGCGTCTTGGATTCGCCGATACAGTCACTCGTGCCAGCGGTCCGGGTCAGCTTGCGCCAATGACCGGCAGGATCGGGCGTGCCGACATCACTCTCCTGCCCTACGACGCGATCGATGCCACCCGCGATGACGACACCACCAATTAAGAGCACCCACGCCCAAGCGGTCAGGCGCCGCACGGGCTTTACGCCGCGAGACGGCGCTTGGCGATGAGGCGCAGGATCTCGCTGGCGGCAAGCGGGATGTTGGTGCCAGGCCCGTAGATGGCGGAGACGCCGGCCTGCATCAGGAACTCGTAGTCCTGCGGCGGAATGACGCCGCCGCAGACCACGAGGATGTCGTCGCCGCCCTCCTGCTTGAGCGCCTTGATGAGCTCCGGCACCAGCGTCTTGTGCCCGGCGGCCTGGGTCGAGACGCCGACCACATGCACGTCGTTCTCCACCGCCTGCCGCGCCGCCTCGGCCGGAGTCTGGAACAGCGGCCCGATATCGACGTCGAAGCCGATGTCGGCGAAGGCGGTGGCGATCACCTTGGCGCCGCGGTCATGGCCGTCCTGGCCGAGCTTCACCACCAGCATGCGCGGCCGACGGCCCTCGCTGCGGGCGAAGGTCTCGACCTCGCGCTGGATACGCTGGAATCCTTCATCGCCATCATAGAGGGCGCCATAAACGCCGGAGACCGAGCGGATGGTGGCGCGGTGGCGGGTGAAGACGGTCTCCAGCGCATCGGAGATCTCGCCGACGGTAGCGCGCGCCCGCGTGGCGTCGATCGCCAGCGCCAGGAGATTGCCCTGCCCGCTCCGCGCGGCCTCAGTCAGCGCGTCGAGAGTGGTCTTGACGCGCTTCTGATCGCGCTTGGCGCGGATCTCCTTGAGACGCCGGATCTGCTGCTCGCGCACGCTGGTATTGTCGATATCGAGGAGCTTCACGGGATGCTCGTCCTCGGCCTTGTACTTGTTGACGCCGACGATCACCTCCTCGCCGCGATCGACCCGCGCCTGGCGCCGCGCCGCTGCCTCCTCGATCCGGAGCTTGGGCAAGCCCTGCTCCACCGCCTTGGTCATGCCGCCGAGCGCCTCGACCTCGTCGATGAGATCCATCGCCGCCGAGGCCACCGAATGGGTGAGGCTCTCGACGTAGTAGCTGCCGCCGAGGGGATCGACGACATGCGTGATGCCGCTCTCCTCGGCGAGGATGAGCTGGGTGTTGCGGGCGATACGGGCCGAAAACGGCGTCGGCAGCGCCAGCGCCTCGTCGAAGGAATTGGTGTGCAGCGATTGCGTGCCGCCCAGCACTGCCGCCATCGCCTCGATAGTGGTGCGGATGATGTTGTTGTAGGGGTCTTGCTCGGTCAGGCTGACGCCGGAGGTCTGGCAATGGGTGCGCAGCGCCAGGCTCACGGGATTCTTCGGCTCGAAGCGGCTCATCAGCCTCGCCCAGAGGAGGCGCGCCGCGCGCAGCTTGGCGATCTCCATGAAGAAGTTCATGCCGATGCAGAAGAAGAACGAGAGCCGCGGCGCGAACTCGTCGATGCCCGAGCCGCGGGAGAGCGCGGCACGCGACATAGTCGAGGCCGTCGGCGAGCGTGAAGGCAAGCTCCTGCACGCAGGTCGCGCCCGCCTCCTGCATGTGATAGCCGGAGATCGAGATCGAGTTGAATTTCGGCATCTGCTTCGCCGTGTATTCGATGATGTCGGCGACGATCCGCATCGAGGGGCCCGGCGGGTAGATGTAGGTGTTGCGGACCATGAACTCCTTGAGGATGTCGTTCTGGATCGTCCCCTGGAGCTTCGCGGCGGGCACGCCCTGCTCCTCCGCCGCCACGATGAAGCCCGCCAGCACCGGCAGCACGGCGCCGTTCATGGTCATCGACACGCTCATCTTGTCGAGCGGGATGCCGTCGAAGAGGATCTTCATGTCCTCGACGCTGTCGATGGCGACGCCGGCCTTGCCGACATCGCCGACGACGCGCGGATGGTCGCTGTCGTAGCCGCGATGGGTGGCGAGATCGAACGCCACCGAGAGCCCCGTCTGCCCGGCTTTCAGATTGTTGCGGTAGAATTTGTTGGAATCCTCGGCGGTGGAGAAACCGGCGTATTGCCGGATGGTCCAGGGCCGGTTCGCATACATGGTGGCGCGCACGCCGCGGAGATAAGGCGCGAAGCCCGGCAGCGTCCCCACGCCTTCCAGCCGCTCGAGGTCGGAGATCGTATAGAGCGGCTTGATCGCAATGCCCTCGGCGGTCTGCCAGACCAGACTGTCAGGCGATTTGCCGCCGAGCTCCTTGGATGCCAGCGCCTGCCAGTCCGCGAGCGAATGCTTGGGAAAATCAGCCATTACCCGATCCTCCAACCCCTTGGCGACTATAGCGCCGCGAGTGCCAACGCGTCCAATTGGCGGACCGGACCGGCGAGTGCTGCCGTTAACGCTGTCGCGCCGCATGCCGCGCCACCAGCACGGCCGTCAATAGCAGGATGGCGCCGGCCTGATGAGCCGCCGCCAGCGGGATCGGCACCACGAGGAGCAGGGTCGCGATCCCCAGGGCGAGCTGCAGCGTCGCCATCGCAGCCAGGGCATGCATCGCCGTCCTGAGGCGCGGCGTGAGATCGAGCCGCAACGACCACAGCCAGAGCGTGGCGGTGACGAGCCAGGTGAGCTCGGCCAACACGCGATGGTCGAACTGCGCCGCCGCCAGGCTCTCGAAGGGCGCGCGGTACCAGGGCAGCCCCGCCCCGTAGTCCGGCGGAATCACATAACCGTTCATCAGTGGATACGTGTTGTAGATGTAGCCCGCGCGCAGCCCCGCCACGAAGCCGCCGGCGACCAGGGTCAGCGCGGCGAGCCCAAGCAGCAGCGTCAGCCGCCGTCCGAGCATCGCGCTGTCGCCCTCGCGCCGCGGCGTCAACAGATCGAGCGCCACCCAGAGAGCCGCCAGATAGATCGCCGCCGCCGCCAGGAGGTGAGCAACGAGGCGGTACTGGCTCACCTCGATGCGGTCGGCGAGACCGCTCTTCACCATGTACCAGCCAAGTACGCCCTGCAGCCCACCCAGCACGAAGAGGCCGGCAAGCCTGGGCGCGAACGCCCGGGAGATCTGGCGTTTCCAGAGGAACCAGAGGAACGGCACCGCAAAGACGACGCCGATCAGCCGACCCCAGAGCCGGTGAATGAATTCCCAAAAGATAGATCGTCTTGAATTCCGAAAGCGTCATGTCCGGGTGGATCGCCCGGTATTGCGGGATCTGCCGGTAGCGCGCGAATTCGTCGGACCACTCGTGCTGGGTGAGCGGCGGGATCACGCCGGAGACCGGCTTCCACTCGGTGATGGAGAGGCCGGATTCCGTGAGCCGGGTCACGCCGCCGATCACCACCATCAGGAAGATCATGGCGCAGCAAGCCAGGAGCCAGAGCGCGATGGCGCGGTCGGCGGAAGCAGCGGCGGGCGCGCGGGCGCTGAGGTCGCGGGAGAGCGGAAGCACGGTCATGGGGCCGGCCGACACTGCCCGTCGCGCCCACGTCCTTGGCAAGGGCCAAGGCGTCGCGGCCCAGCTCCGGCTTGGCTCAGTGCAGCTGCAGTGAGACGTTGGCGTGGCGGAGCATGCCCGGCGTGATCAGCTCGGCATGCGCCACCTTCACCGAGTGCAGCTTGCCTTCGATGTTGCGGGTCCAGAAGTCGAGGAACCGCCGGAGCACCGGGAATTCCGGGGCGATGTCGAGCTGCTGCCAGACGAAGCTCTGCAGCAGGGCGGGATGATCGGGCAAGTGGTAGAGGATCTCCGCCGTGGTGAGGCGATAGCTCCGAAGCTGCAAGGCCAAAGGTGACATCTGCTTACCTCGACGTTCGACACCTGCGTCCCTATCCAAGCATCGATCTTAACCCTGAGTTCCTCAACAAGAAATTAAATGGAATCAATGCTTTAGCAGCCTGCTCCGGAGACTGCTGCCAGACTTGCGGGGCAGCCTTGACAGGACGGCGGCTCTCCACTATCTCGCTGGCACTCGCCGGCCGAGAGTGCCAAAGGCATCTCGCGGCGTATCCCGCTCACCCCTCAGGGAGGATTTCTCGATGAAATTCAAGCCACTGCAAGACCGGGTCCTGATCCGCCGCCTGGCCCAGGACGAGAAGACCGCCGGCGGCATCATCATTCCCGACACCGCCAAGGAGAAGCCCAGCGAGGGCGAGGTGGTGGCGGTCGGCCCCGGCGCCCGCAGCGAGGACGGCAAGCTGCACCCCCTCGACGTGAAGCCCGGCGACCGCATCCTGTTCGGCAAGTGGTCGGGCAGCGAGGTCAAGATCGACGGCGAGGAGCTCATCATCATGAAGGAGAGCGACATCCTCGGCATCATCGAAGGCACCGCCTCGAAGCGGAAGGCCGCCTGAGCAACCTCAATCCGGGAGAGAAGACATGGCTGCTAAAGAAGTTCGTTTCGGCGGCGATGCGCGCGATCGGATGCTGCGCGGCATCGACATTCTCGCCAACGCGGTGAAGGTGACGCTCGGGCCCCAAGGGCCGCAACGTCGTCATCGACAAGTCGTTCGGCGCGCCCCGCATCACCAAGGACGGCGTGACGGTCGCCAAGGAGATCGAGCTTTCGGACAAGTTCGAGAACATGGGCGCGCAGATGGTCCGCGAGGTCGCGTCCAAGACCAGCGACGCGGCCGGCGACGGCACCACCACGGCGACCGTGCTGGCGCAGGCGATCGTGCGCGAGGGCGCCAAGGCGGTTGCCGCCGGCATGAACCCGATGGACCTGAAGCGCGGCATCGACATGGCCGTCGCGGCGGTGGTCGAGGACGTGAAGAAGCGCTCCAAGAAGGTCTCCACCAACGAAGAGATCGCCCAGGTCGGCACCATCTCCGCCAACGGCGATCGCGAGATCGGCGAGATGATCGCCAAGGCGATGCAGAAGGTCGGCAACGAGGGCGTGATCACGGTCGAGGAGGCGAAGAGCCTGGAGACCGAGCTCGACGTCGTCGAGGGCATGCAGTTCGACCGCGGCTACATCTCGCCCTACTTCGTCACCAACGCCGAGAAGATGATCACCGAGCTGGAGGATCCCTATCTCCTCCTGCACGAGAAGAAGCTCTCGGGCCTGCAGGCGATGCTGCCGCTCCTCGAGGCGGTGGTGCAGTCGGGGAAGCCGCTGCTGATCGTGGCCGAGGACGTCGAGGGCGAGGCGCTCGCCACTCTCGTCGTCAACAAGCTGCGCGGCGGCCTCAAGGTCGCGGCGGTGAAGGCGCCGGGCTTCGGCGATCGCCGCAAGGCGATGCTGGAGGACATCGCGGTGCTGACCGGCGGCCAGGTGATCTCCGAGGACCTCGGCATCAAGCTGGAGAATGTCACTCTCGACATGCTCGGCAAGGCCAAGCGGAGTCCGCATCGACAAGGAGAACACCACGATCATCGACGGCGCCGGCAAGAAGAAGGACATCGAGGGCCGGATCGGTCAGATCAAGGCGCAGATCGAGGAGACCACCTCGGACTACGACCGGGAGAAGCTGCAGGAGCGTCTGGCGAAGCTCGCCGGCGGCGTTGCGGTGATCCGGGTCGGCGGCGCGACCGAGGTCGAGGTGAAGGAGCGCAAGGACCGGGTTGATGACGCCATGCACGCGACTCGCGCGGCGGTCGAGGAAGGCGTGGTTCGCCGGCGGCGGCACCGCCCTCCTCTACGCCACCAAGGCGCTCGGCAAGCTGAAGCCCGACAACAACGACCAGAAGGTCGGCATCGACATCGTCCGCCGGGCGATCCAGATGCCGGCGCGGCAGATCGCCGAGAACGCCGGCTCCGACGGCTCCGTCGTCGTCGGCAAGCTCCTCGAGAGCACCGACACCAACTACGGCTTCGACGCGCAGACCAGCGAGTACGAGAACCTGGTCAAGGCCGGCATCATCGACCCGACCAAGGTCGTGCGGCTGGCTCTGCAGGACGCGGCGTCGGTGGCGGGCCTGCTGATCACGACAGAGGCGATGGTGGGCGAGAAGCCGGAGAAGAAATCAGCACCGATGCCCGGCGGCCACGACCACGGCGGCATGGGCGGCATGGATTTCTAATCCCAGCCACCGCTTGAGACCGGAAAGGGCCGCGGTTCGCCGCGGCCCTTTTTGTTGCGCCCTCGGTCGCATGCGCTCTCAGAGCGTCATGAACCTCGCGCGGGCCGCGCGCTCGATGCCGGCGGCGGCGAGGCGGTCGACCGAGAGACGGTCGCGCATGAGCTCGAGGAAGCGCAGCTCGCCCTGAGAGGCCTCGCCGTCGCTCGCCACCACGTCGCAGGCGATGGCATAGGCGGTCTCGCGCAGCCGCGGCGGCAGCGCCGACTTGATCTCCTTGATCGCCCGGTCGAGGCCGTCCTCCTGCTGCAGCATGTCGGAGCAGCTGGAGAGCGTCTTGGTGAGCGACTTGCTGTCATAGTCGGAGAAGATCGGCAGGTGCGTCACGATGTCGCCGATGGTGCGCAGCTCCGCGTCCGTCATCGCGGAATCCGCGGCGGACGCCAGCACCATGGAATAGACGAGCGCCGAATGATGATCGAGCATGTACAACCTCCTGCCGTGGCTTGGTGCTGCGCTCGCGACCATCAGACACTCCGGTCACGCTCGCGTATGAGAGCGCCGCCATGAGCGCCATCGCTCAATGTAGCATTTCCCGTCTTCGGGATCATCCTCGCAGGATATCTCCGCGCGCATCGGAGACTTCCGATCGGCGAGAGCCAGCGAATTCACTCCGTCCTGTCTCAGGAAATTTTACGGGATTGGATCCTAGTAGGAACCTGGAATATTGTAGGCACATCGGTCTGCTGCAGGCGGCCGGCTGGGAAGACAGTCGAGCAGGAAAGGAGCGCATCATGCAAGAACCGCGAAATGCCGCGACAGCGGATCCCGAAGTGAAGCGAAACGCGAAGGTGGTCGTGCAGACCGCGGATGTGCGTATTGTCGAATATGTACTTGGGCCCGGCGACGGTCACCCGTGGCACTACCATTCCGAGGTGTCGGACAGGGTCTACTGTCTTGCAGGGTTGATCGGCATGGACATCCAGCAACCAGCCAAAGGATCGTATTGCGGCCAGGCGAAAGCTGCGAGGTCCCGCCCAAGACAGTTCATCACGTGAGCAATGCCGGAGACGGCACCAGCCGCTACCTTCTTGTCCAGGCACTGGGCAAGTACGACTACATCAGGGCCGATTGACGGGGGCGGACCGACTGAGGGCCGCCGAACGCGCATCGCGCTTGCGGCCGAGGAGAATGTTGCGGATCGGCGTCCAGTAGAGCTGCCCGATCGTGCGCAGCTCGCCCATGGACTCGGGATCGATCCCGAGCACCAGCCCGTGCCGCTCGTCGTCCTCGGGCTGATAGAGGGTGCCCGCCAGACGATCCCAGAAGGCGAAGCAGAATCCCAGGTTCTTGCCCGCGTGCCTGGGGATCCGCGCTGTGATGAATGAGATGCAGCGCCGGGCTGTAGAAGATCTCGCGGAAGCCCCTGGGGAACATGACCCAGACCTGAGTGTGGGCGAGATGATTGCCGAGCAGCGTGTGCCAGAAGAAGATCATCCCGTTGACGCCGAGGATGGTGACCTCCGCGACCGGCCCACCGTAGAGATAGGCGAAGATCGCCCCTGGCATGCCGAGGCAGATCGCGATGAATTGCGATCCCAGGATCTGCCGCGATCGGATGCACGCGCATCGCCGTCAGCGGCGTCAGGACCTCGGCGGAATGGTGGACCTTGTGCAGCTCCCACAGGAAGGGAATCGCGATGCTGGAGCCAGTGAAAATAGAAATTGCCGAAATCGAAGGCGAGCGCCGACGCCAGGGTGACGGCGACGCCGGCCAGGACCGAGGCCGGAAGCGCCGGCGAGGGACCGAGCACATAGGTCAGGCCGCCCGCGCCCCATTCCGCGATCACCTGCGCGCTGGCAATGCCCAGGCCGATGCCTGCCAGCGAGATCAGGCCATTGATGTAGATGTAGGTGTAGTCGACGATGGCCGAGCGGTGAAAGAAGACTTTGGGGTCGAAGACCTCACGGACCGCTGATAGCAGCGCGCGAAGGCCACGCTCCCGCGAGCGCTGCGCGCAGACGGCAAGCGCAAAGACCGCGGCGGTGACGAGATAGAGCCAGAAAAACGAGGAGGCCGGCGAGAACAATCCGCCGATCGGAACGACTTTCGCGACAAGGTCGTTGAACACCGCACGCTCCCAGAACCGGGCGCAGCGATTGTAGCGACCGGTGCTTTAAGCGCTTGTTAACGTCCCCCCAGCGGGCTCGGCACGGGCGCCGCAGCAAGAAACGCCCGGGTCTTCTCCACCGTCTCGGCGAGCCCGATCCGCTCGACGACGACGCCCTCGGGAAAGGCGCCGAGGAGGCGCGACGGCAGCCGCGAATCCAGCAGCACGAAGACGCCGGTATCGCCGGCGCGGCGCACCAGCCGGCCGAAGGCCTGGCGGAGCCGGAGCCGCGTGAGGCGGTCGTCGTAGCCCGACGCCGCCGAACTCGGCGCGGCGCGCCTTGTGCAGGATGTCGGGGCGGGGCCAGGGCACGCGGTCGAAGACGATGAGGCGGAGCGAGCGGCCGGGCACGTCGACGCCGTCGCGCACCGCGTCGGTGCCGAGGAGACACGCGTCCTCCTCGGCGCGGAAGATGTCGACGAGGGTGGCGGTATCCATGGCGTCCACGTGCTGCGCCAGCAGCTGCAGGCCCGCCGCCTCGAGCGGTGCCGCGATCCGGGCATAGACCGCCTTCAGGCGCTGGATCGCCGTGAACAATCCCAGCGCGCCGCCGCCCGACGCCAGGAACAGCGAGCGATAGGCCGCCGCCACCTGGTCCACGCTCTCCCGCTTGACGTCGCCCACCACGAAGACCCGCGTCTGCGCGCCGTAATCGAAGGGCGACGGCACGCGGGCGCGAAGCGCCGGCCGCGACAGGTGGCGGGTGCCGGTCAGCATCTCCGCCGCCGCCCAGTCGGCGGTGGGATCGCCGGTGCCGTCGGTGAGGGTCGCCGAGGTGATCAGCAAGCCCTGGGCCGGCTTCACCACCGCCTCGACGAAGGGACGCGTCGGGTCGATCCAATGGCGGTGCATGCCGACGTCGAGCTCGTGACCGTCGAAGCGATCGACGGCGAACCAGTCCACCAGCGCAGAGGCGCCGGGGCTCGCCAGCTCCGACAGCATCGCGCCCCAGCCCATGAGCTCGCCCTCGACCCGGCGGCGGAGGCTGCGCACCGCCGCGTCGATGCGCATCCGCGTGCCGGGATCGAGCTCCGTCGCCTCGTCGTCGAGGCGCTTGGCGAGCTGCTTGGCGAGCATCTCGAGCGGCGTCGCCGAGCGATCGGAGCGCCACGCCCAGCGCCGCCGCCGCCGCCAGCAGCCCGTCGACCGGCGGCCGTGCCTCGGTCTCCAGCGAATAGGCGGTCTCGCTCGCCTCGGCGCGCGCCAGCACCTGCGCGCCTGAGATGCGCGAGGAACGCCTCCATCGCGCCATAGGGCGCGCCCTGCTGCAGCCGCTGCAGCCAGCCTTCGCCGGGCAGCACGCGCGCCGCCGCCTGCGCATCGAGCAAGGCCTTCTCGGCCACCTCGTCGCCGGTCACGAGATCCTCGAGCCGGCGCCGCAACCCGCGCCCGCGGCCGCGCCCGCCCTCGACGCCGAGCAGCCAGCGCCTGAGCTCCACCGCCTCGCGGCCGGTGAGCGCGAGCGAGAAGGCGTTGTCCGCGGCATCGAAGACGTGATGCCCCTCGTCGAAGACGTAGCGCGTCGGCACGTTGCTGTCGTCGATGCCCGCCCCAGGCCGCCTGCACCATGACGAGAGCGTGGTTCGCCACCACCAGCCGCGCGCGCCGGGCGCGCCGCACGCTCTTCTCGATGAAGCAGCGGTGGTAGTGCGGACAGGCGGAGTGGATGCATTCGCCGCGCCGGTCGGCGAGGCCCAAGGTGCGGCCGCGGCCGATCAGATCCGGCAGCCAGCCCGGAAAATCGCCGCCCACCAGGCTGCCGTCCCGCGTCGCCGCGATCCAGCGCGCCATCAATCCCACGCCCACCGCGGTCGCCGGCCGCGTCGGCAGCGCGCCCACCGCCTCCTCGAAGTTCAGGAGGCAGAGATAATTCTCCCGCCCCTTGCGCAGCACGACGCGGCGGCTCTTCTCCGATTGCTCCGGATAGAGCCGGTCGAGCTCGGCGTCGATCTGGTGCTGCAGGTTGCGGGTGAAGGTGGAGATCCAGACCGCGCCGGCGTTCTTCTCCGCCCAGAGGCTCGCCGGCGCGATGTAGCCCAGCGTCTTGCCGACGCCGGTGCCGGCCTCGGCCAGCACCGCCATCGGCTCGTCCGGCTGCTCGCGGGGCCGGAAGGCGGCGCTCGCCGCCGCGGCATAGTCCGCCTGCTGCGGACGCGGCTCGGAGTCCGCGCCCAGCAGCGAGGCCAGGCGCCGGCGCGCCTCCGCCTCCTCCACCGGCTGGTGGCCCGGCGGCGGCTCCGGCGCATGCTCCGCCCATTCGCCGAGCTCGCGCCAGGCGGCCAGCCCCGCCGCCTCGTCCGCCGTTACATGCGCCAGCGCCGCCAATACCGCGGCTCCCCAGAGCCAGCCGCTCGCCGCCATCTGCTGCGCCACCGCCTTCGCCTCGCCATCGCCGGTGGCCGCGAGCTCCGCCAGCAGCGCGTCGGTGGCGCGCGTGAGCGTCAGCGCCTCGTCCTCGAGAGTGGCCGGGCGCGGCAGCGACAGCGCCGTCGCCAGGCCGCGCGCCGTCGGCGTCAGCGCCCGCGCCGGCCGCACGAAGGCATAAAGCTCGAGGAGATCGAGGGCCTGAAACGGATCGATGCCGAGCCGCCGCGCCACCGCGCCGGCGTGGCAGACGAGCGTCGGCGCTCGCCGGGCGCGGCGGCCGGCCTCGAGGGGATCGAGCGCCTCGATCTCGCCCTCGGGCGTGAGCCAGACGGCGCGCGCATAGCCGACCGCGAGCGCCGGCGCCGCCGGACGCTTCACTCCGTGAGAAGGCCTGCCCTGATCAGCGATGAGTGAATTCCCAATAGAGCGCGCGCGCCCGGCTGTAGACCGGGCCCGGCTGCAGGCTCCGCTGCTCGATGCCGGTGATCGGCAGCACCTTGCCGAAATTTCCCGACGAGAACAGCTCGTCCGCCTGCAGCACCTCGTCGTAGGTGATCGAGCGCTCCAGCACCTCGTAGCCGGCGTCGCGCAGGAGCTGGATCACCCGGCGACGCGTCACGCCCGCGAGGAAGCTGCCGTTCGCCGCCGGCGTGTGCACGACGCCGTCCTTGACCAGGAAGAGATTGGCGGTGGCGAGCTCCGCCACATAGCCCATGGCGTCCAGCACCACCGCATTGCCGAAGCCGCGCTTCTCCGCGTCGCGCGAGCGCGCGGCCGGAGTTGGGGTAGAGGCAGGGCGCCTTGGCGTCGGTGGGCGCCATGTCCGGCGCTGGCCGGCGGAAGCGCGACAGGCAGACCGAGAAGCCCGTGGGCTTCGGCATCGGCGATTCGTAGACCGCGAGCGAGAAGCGCGTGCTCTCGGGATCGGGATAGATCCAGCCGGATTCCGCGAAGAACATCGGGCGGATATAGAGCTCCGCGCCCTTCGGGAACTGGCCGACGCCGTCGCGGGCGAGCTCCTCGATCTCGCCGGCGCTCAGCATCGAGCGCAAGCCCCATGCTGCGCGCGGAATTGATGACGCGCTCGCAGTGCCGGTCGAGATCAGGCGTCCGCCCTCGAAGGCCCGCGCGCCGTCGAAGACGATGGAGGAGAGCCAGGTCGCATGGCTCATCGGGCCCAGGATCTGCGGGTTTCCCTCGTGCCAGGTGCCGTCGATATATGTCAGCGCTTTCATGAGCTCGATCCTCACGGAACGTACGGACTCCGGCAGCATAGACCGGGGCTTTGCCGGCGGCAAAGTCTGCGGAACCGTACACCGGGCCACGAGTCGACCTCTGAACTCGCGCATCAGGCTGGCGGCAGGCCAACGGCTAGGCTAGCGTGCCGGCGCGATGGCGGAACCCCCGATTTTCCACATGTGCCGGCGCGCGGAATGGGACGCGGCGCGGGCGAGCGGCGTCTATCGCGGCTCCTCCCAGGATCAGGCCGACGGCTTCATCCATTTCTCCACCGCGGCGCAGCTGCCGGGAAGCGCGCGCAAGCATCGGGCGGGGCAGAAGATCTGGTGCTGCTGACGGTCGATCCGACGCGCCTGGGCGCGGCGCTCAGATGGGAGCCGGCGCGGGGCGGCGAGCTCTTTCCGCATCTCTATGGGCCGCTGCCGATCGCGGCGGTTGTGCGCGAGCGACCCGCTGCCGCTCGGCGCCGACGGCGCCCATGTCTTTCCGCCGCATGTCGAGGCCGGCGGCCGGTGACCACGCTCTACGATCTGGCGGTGCCGCTGCTGCGCCTGCTGCCGCCGGAGACGGCGCATCGCGTGACCATTCGCGCGCTCGCGGCGGGCCTCGCGCCGCGCTCGGCGCCGCCCGATCCCGCGAGCCTCGGCATCTCGCTCTGGGGCCGGCGCTTTCCCAATCCGATCGGGCTCGCCGCCGGATTCGACAAGAATGCCGAGGTGCCCGATGCCATGCTGGGATTCGGCTTCGGCTTCGTCGAATGCGGCACGGTGACGCCGCGGCCGCAGCCCGGCAATCCCAGGCCGCGCCTCTTCCGCCTGCTGGAGGACCGCGCGCTCATCAACCGGCTGGGCTTCAACAACGAGGGCCTCGATGCCGTGCGCGCGCGTCTGGCGGCGCGGCGCGGGCGGCCGGGCCTGGTGGGCGGCAATCTCGGCAAGAACAAGGACAGCACCGACGCCGTCGCCGACTATGTCGCCGGCGTCGCCGCGCTGGCGCCGCTGGTCGATTATCTCGTCGTCAACGTCTCCTCGCCGAACACGCCGGGGCTCCGCGATCTCCAGCGCAAGAGCGCGCTCCTCGACCTCATCGCGGCGCTGCGGCGCGCGCGCGCGCGGCAACGGCAGCGGCAAGCAGCAGCCCGCCGCCGCTCCTGCTCAAGATCGCGCCGGATCTTGCAACATCCGAGCGCGTGGAGATCGCCGAGGCGGCGCTGGAGACCGGCGTCGACGGGCTCGTCGTCTCCAACACCACGGTGGCGCGGCCGGCCAGCCTCCGCAGCCCGCTCGCGGGAGAGGCCGGCGGCCTGAGCGGCCCGCCGCTCCTCGCGCCCTCGACCGCGCTGCTAGCGGAGATGCGGCGGCTGACGCAGGGGCGGCTGCCGATCGTCGGCGTGGGCGGCGTCGCCAGCGGCGCCGACGCTTATGCGAAGATCCGCGCCGGCGCCAGCCTGGTGCAGCTCTATACGGCGCTCGCCTACGACGGGCCGGGCCTCGTCGGCCGCATCAAGCGCGATCTCGCGGCGCTCCTCGCCCGCGACGGATTTGCCGGCGTCGCCGACGCCGTCGGCGCCGACGTGCCTCTGACGTGATCACGGGAGCGCGAACGCCATGGCCGCCGATGACATCCCGCTCCTCTCCGGCATCGCCGAGATCGCCGAGCGCTATGACGGGCTGCTGCTCGATCTCTGGGGCGTGCTGCATGACGGCAAGGCGCCCTTCCCCGGCGTCATCGACTGCCTGACGCGCCTCAAGGTCGCCGGCAAGCGGCTGGTGGTGCTGTCGAACGCGCCGCGCCGCGCGCCGCTGGTGGAGGCGCGGGTCAGCGAGATCGGCATTCCCCGCGCGCTCTACGATCACCTGATGTCGTCGGGCGAGGAGACCTGGCTGCATCTGAAGCATCGCGACGAGCCGTTCTACGCCGCGCTCGGCCGCGTCTGCTACCACATCGGCCCGAAGCGGGACGACGACGTGCTGGCCGGCCTCGACCTCAGGCGCGTGGAGGATATCGGCGCCGCCGAGTTCATCCTCAACACCGGGCCCTGGGAATGGGACGCGACCGTCGCCATGTACGAGCCGCTGCTGCAGGCGGCGCGCGCCCGCGATCTGCCGATGGTCTGCGCCAATCCCGATCTGGTGGTGGTGCACGGCGGCGCCACCGTCATCTGCGCGGGCTCGCTGGCCCAGCGCTACGAGGCGATCGGCGGCCGCGTCGCCTGGAACGGCAAGCCATTCCCGCCGATCTATGAGACCTGCTTCGAGCTGCTGGGCATCCCGGACCGCCGCCGCATCCTCGCCGTCGGCGACAGCCTGCGCACGGATATCGCCGGGGCGAACGGCGCCGGCATCGACAGCCTGCTGATCCTCGGCGGCATCCACGGCGAGGAGCTGGGCGTGGCGCCGGGCGTCGAGCCCGATGCGCGGCGGCTGGCGACGGCGGTCGCGGCGCATGGGCCGCGCCCCACCTACGCCATGACGCATCTCAGATGGTGAGGCGCCCGGCCCCTCAGTGGTGGCCGCGGTGCAGGATCTGGTCGGCGAGCCCGGTGTCGTAGGCGAGGCCTTCCGGCGTCAGGGTCACCGCGTCGGGGAAGTGCGACTTGATCAGGCCCTTGCGCTCCAGCGCCGTCCACGCGGCCTCGTTCACCAGGCCGGTCGCGTCCCGCGCCAGCACCACGGCGGCGCCGACATGGAAATGATCGCCGTGCGGATGCGGCAGGGCGCTCACCCTGACCGAGCCGTCGCCGACGGAGTCGGCATGGTCGGGGGAGCGCGCCAGCTCCTGCATCAGGGTCAGGGTCTTCAGCTGCAGCGGGTTCAGGTTGAGCGGATTGTTTTTGGGTGGCATGGCTCATGGGGTCCAGGTTCGGGCCCATCACATTAGCATGAGTTGCGGCCCCGCCGCGCTGCCCGCCTTGGTGGTATTCCGGGTCCATGGCAGACTGTGGACGGACAGATCGGGCGAGCGTGCCAGGCTCCGGCGCGTCAACGCCCGCAACCATCGACAGGGAGGGAACCGATGCGGAAGCTCACGCAGGCCATCGCCATTGCGGCAGTTGCGGCACCGATGCTGGGCGCGCCCAGCCTTGCGACGGCGCAGTACCTTGTCGTCGGCAACGACGAGAAGCTGGTCTGGGACGACGCCGGCAAGGCGGTGCAGCGGGCGCCCGGCAACGACACCGTGATGATCCTCGACATCTCCAACCGCACCCGGCCGCGGACCGCGGCGGTGCTGAAGCTCGAGAACTCGGTGGTGGGGCCGCCGGTCAATCTCGCGATCACGCCGGACGAGCATCTGGCGCTGGTCGCCAATTCCCTCGATCAGGTCTCCGACGGCAGCGGCGGCTGGAAGCCGCAGCCCGACAACAAGGTCTACGTGATCGACCTCAAGGCCACGCCACCGGCGCAGATCGGCACCGTCGAGGTCGGGAAGCAGCCCTCGGGCATGGCGATCAATCATGCCGGCGACCTGGCGCTGGTGGTGAACCGCGCAGAGAACACGGTCAGCGTGCTCTCGATCAAAGGGAAAGACGTGAAGCTCGTCGAGACCGTCCCGGTAAGCGCGGCCGGCGCTCCCAGCGAGCAGGTCTCGGCGGTCGCGATCTCGCCCGACGGCAAGCTCGCTCTCGTCGCCAAGGCCGCCACCAACAAAGTGGCGCTCCTCAAGATCGACGGCCAGAAGGTGACCTACGACGGCTACGACATGAACGTCGGCGTCTTTCCCTACAACGTCCAGGTCGTTCCCGGCGGGCAGATCGCGATCGTCAACAACAACGGCGGCGGCGGCGCCTCGGACGGCGGCGTCGATACCGTCAGCATCATCGATCTCAAGGCAACGCCGCCCCGCGTCATCGACTACGTCGTGGTCGGCGACGGGCCGGAGGGCCTAGCGGTGAGCCCAACCGGCACTCTCGCGGTGTCGGTGATCCTGAACGGCGCCGGCAACGTGGCGAAATCCGCCTTCTTCCACCACGACCACTCCTATCTCAGCATTCTCAAGATCGAGGGCAAGAAGGTGCAGAAGGTGGGCGAGGCCGAGGTCGGGCAGCTGGCGGAGGGTCTGGCCTTCAGCCCGGATGGAAAATATCTCTACGTCGGAAACTACCTCGACGACGACATGACCATGTTCAAGGTGCAGGGGACCAAGCTGACACGGGTCGGCGGCAACATGAAGCTGCCGGGCCATCCCGCCTCGTTGCGGAGCAGTACGCCCTGAGCTCGCACGCCGTCGATGCGCGGTCCCGCAGGGGGCCGCGCTCGATCTTGGAACGGTTGCGGGAAGTGCCGCCGGCGCGGCAGTTCGTCTGGGCCGGCGTCTAGGTCTCTTCCTCGTCGTCCGGGCGATTGCCCAGCTTCGAGATCAGGCGCAGCACGTCCGCCTGGAGCTGCGGATCGCGGATGCCGTAGTAGCCGCGGATCAGCGACATCACCTCGCGGCGGTCGAAGGTCTCGTTCACCGGCGAGACCTCGCTGGCGATGTTCTTGGCGACGAGACCGTCGGGATAGCCCTCGAAGAAGAACGCGGGAGAAACCTCGAGAACTTGCGCCACGTCGTAGAGGCGGCTGGCGGAAATGCGGATATCGCCGGACTCGTATTTCTGTACGGCCTGGAATGAGACGCCGATCTTGCTCGCGAGCGCGCCTTGGCTGAGGCCGAGCTGGATCCGGCGGAGCCGCATCCGGGCGCCGACATAAACGTCGATCGGGTGGGGATCGTGATCTTTGCGTGGAATCATGGTGCTTCGTGCCTGGTGGAATCGCCGGAACGGGGGCTTTGGTTAAAGATTTGGCAGTGGAAACCGGCCCCGAAAGCGATCGCCCGCCTATATAGCGTCATGGTTCCTGAGAAATCGTCAGAGTAGAACAAGTGATGGCTCAACAATCTAAAGCCTTCTATCGGAACGTGCAGCAATAAATGCGGCGTGGTGCAAATATTTCTCAATCCCTGCACCCGTTAGGGGTGGGACGCTCGGCCGTTAGTCTAGAAGTATTTGCCCACCGCAAGCCGCGTCCGGCTCGATCTGTTCATTCAAAGAATTTCTGTGTCCTATCTTGCTCACGGTCATTTAGCGGCGGCGTCGACCGTTCGGCGGCGCGCGCCCGTGGCGACCGCAGGCTATGCCGCCTGCGCGGCGCATGCATCGGCCAATATTTTTCCATCATCAGATAGGTGAAGGAGGCGGACCAGGCGATCATCACCAGCCCGTTCAGGGATTCGACGCCGGCCAGGAGACGGGCGTGCGAGGTCGGAAAGATGTCGCCGAGTCCCAGGGACGTGTAGGTGATGGCGGAGAAATAGAGACAGTCCTGAAAGCCGCCGACGGTGGCGCCGGAGAAGCCACCCATTCCCAGATGCACCACCAGCACCCAATAGGCGCCGGCATAGAGCCAGACGGCGCCGGTATGCGCCGCGAAGGCTCGCGCACATCGCCGCGATAATCCGCGTGCGCGGGGAATCGGCAGATCCGCAATGTGCTGCGACGTGAAGCGCAGGACCTCGTAATGCAGCAGGATGGTCAGGATGACCATCACCGTCACCGCCATCAGGGCGAAGATCATGGCGCGCGCCCCGCGCGTCGGGCCGGTACGGGAATGACATGGGCTCGCTGGCATGCGGCCGACAAATACCCATGATGAAACGGTGCATGTGCTTTCAACTCGCCAAATATTTGTAACGATGTCTCGGAGTTCCGAAGCACGCCTTGACCTGGATCAAGCATCCGCACACCTCATGGTAAACAAGAGATGGTAAACGCGATGCGCGCGATGCGGTTGGAAGCCCCTCGAACGCCGCTACGGCTTGGCGATTGCCCGGTTCCCAAGCCCGCGGCCGGCGAGGTGCTCGTCAAGGTCACGGCCTGCGGCGTCTGCCGCACCGATCTCCATATTCTCGACGGCGAGCTCGCGGCGCCGCACCTTCCCCTGGTGCCCGGCCACGAGATCGTCGGCGTCGTGGTCGAGCTCGGCGCCGGCGTGCAGTCCCTCAAGCTCGGCGAGCGCGTCGGCATTCCCTGGCTCGGCTGGACCTGCGGGGTCTGCGCCTTCTGCCGCAGCGGCCGCGAGAACCTCTGCGACCGCGGCGCGCTTCACCGGCTTCCAGATCGACGGCGGCTACGCCGAATACACCGTCGCCCACGAGCACTATTGCTTTCGCGTGCCCGCGGCATTCGGCGACGCGGCGGCGGCGCCGCTGCTCTGCGCGGGCCTGATCGGCTATCGGACATTGCGGCTGGCGGGAGAGGCGAAGCGCGTCGGCATCTACGGCTTCGGCGCCGCCGCCCATATCCTGGCGCAGGTGATCCGCCATCAGGGCCGCGAGCTCTACGCCTTCACGCGACCCGGCGACGAGGCCGCGCAGGATTTCGCCCGCCGCCTCGGCGCGCGCTGGGCCGGCGGCTCCGATGCGCTGCCACCGGAGCCGCTCGACGCCGCGCTGATCTTCGCCCCCGTCGGCGCCCTGCTGCCGGCGGCGCTCGCCGCCACCGTCAAGGGCGGCACCGTCGTCTGCGGCGGCATCCACATGAGCGACATCCCGCGCTTTCCCTATCGGCTGCTCTGGGAGGAGCGCATGGTCCGGTCGGTGGCGAACCTGACGCGGCAGGACGGCGACGAGCTGCTGGCGCTCGCCGCCCGGATCCCGATCCGGACCCAGACCGAGGTCTTTCCCCTCGAGCAGGCGAACGAGGCCCTGGAGCGTCTGCGCCAGGGCCGCATCGAGGGCGCCGCGGTGCTGGTACCCTGACTTACTGCGCGCGGCCGCGGCGCAGCAGCAGCGTCCAGTCCCGGAGCGATTCCAGCAGCTGCTTGATGAGGCCTCGCGTCGCCTCGTCGGTGAGCTTGCCCTCGGCGTCGAAGCGCGACGGCGCCTGGCCGATCATCACCTCGGGCTTGTTGACCGGGAACATGTTGAGGAAGACGCAGGTCTGGCGCAGGTGATACTGCGCCCGGGCGGTGCCGAGAATGCCGCCGCTCGCACCCATTATGGCGACGGGCTTGCCGTCGAAGGGCTGGTTCGGCGGGCGCGAGCCCCAGTCGATGGCGTTCTTGAGCACGCCGGACATCGAGTAATTATATTCCGGCGTCACGAACAGCAGCGCGTCCGCCGCCGCGATCTTGTCGCGGAAGGCCTGCACGACGGGCGGATACCCGGCCGTGCGGACGTCGTCGTTGTAGAGCGGCAGATCGCCGATCCCCACCGTCTCGATCGTCATGCCCGCCGGGGCCAGCCCCTGGGCCGCGTGCAGCGCCATGGTATTGAAGGAAGCCTTGCGCAGGCTGCCCGACATGCCGAGAACCTTGACCTGGCCTTTTCCGTCGCTCATCGCTCATCCCCTTCTTCGATGTGGTTCCCGCCATATAGGCGGGGATCTGGGGGCGGAGACAACGCGTTTTTTCGCGGCCACCGCCGCCGTCCCGCTCAAATCGCCGCGAGATAAGCGGCCAGCCGCGCCTGCTGCGCGGGATCGAGGCGCAGTCCCAGCTTGGTGCGCCGCCAGAGAATATCGTCGGCGGTCTCCGCCCACTCCTCGCGGCGAAGCCAATCCACCTCCGCGGCGGTGAGGCCGGCGCCGAAATCCGTGCCGAGATCGCCGAAGCTCCGCGCACCCCCCAGCACAGCGCCGGCCTCGCTGCCGTAGCGCCGCGTGAGCTGGCCGGCGAGCGTCGGATCGAGCCAGGGATATGCGGCGCGCAACGCGTCGATGGCGGGCGCGAGATCGCCGCCCGCGAGATCGCCGCCGGGGAGCGGCGTCCCGGCGGTCCAGGCGCCCGACAGGTCGGGAAAGCAGGGCTTGAGCCGATCGAGCGCCGCCTCGGCCAGACGCCGATATGTCGTGATCTTGCCGCCGAGGACGGAAAGCAGCGGCGCCCCGCCCGGCGGCGCATCGAGAATGAGCACGTAGTCGCGGGTCACCGCGGAGGCGTTCGCGGCATGGTCCTCGTAGAGCGGCCGCACGCCGGCGTAGCGCCAGAGGATCGCCTCCGGCCGCACGGGCCGCTCGAACCAGCGGCTGACGGCGCGGCAGAGATAGGCCGCGTCCTCGTCGCTGCACGCGACTGTCGCGGGGTCGCCGTCGAACGGCGCCTCCGTGGTGCCGATCAGGGTGAAATCCTGCTCGAAGGGCAGCACGAAGACGATGCGGCGGTCGTCGTTCTGCAGCAGATAGGCGTGGCCGCCCTCGTAGAGCCGGGGCACCACGATGTGGCTGCCCTTGACCAGGCGGAGCGCGGCGCTGCCGTGCGCGGCGCCGACGCGGCCCGCGACCCGCATCGCCCAGGGCCCCGCGGCGTCCACCAGCGCGCGCGCGGCGACGCTCGTCTCCCCGCCGTCGGCGAGCCGGAGCCGCGCCAGCCACGACGCTCCCTCGCGATGGGCGTCCAGCAGTTCGGTCCGCGTCAGTACCCGCGCGCCCGCGCGCGCGGCGCCGCGCGCGTTCGCCACCACGAGACGCGCATCGTCCGCCTGGCAGTCGGCGTAGACGAAGGCGGCATCGATATCGTGTCGGAGCGCCGTCGCCCATGGGATCGTGCCGGGGATCGATGCGCCGGCTCGCCGGCAGGCGCTTGCGGCGGCCGAGATGATCGTAGAGCAGCAGGCCCAGGCGCAGCATCCAGCGCGGCCGCAGGCTCCGGTCGTGCGGCAGCACGAATTCCAGCGGGTGGATGAGATGCGGCGCCATCGCCAGCAGCACCTCGCGCTCGGCGAGCGCCTCGCGCACCAGGCGGAACTCGCCGAACTCGAGATACCTGAGGCCGCCGTGGATGAGCTTGCTGGACGCCGAGGAGGTGGCGCCGGCGAGATCCCCCTTCTCCACCACCAGCACCGAGAGGCCGCGGCCGGCCGCATCCCGCGCGATCCCCGCGCCGTTGATGCCGCCGCCGACGATCAGCAGATCGACCGAGGAAGGAACCGTCATACCGCGCCTTGTCCGCGGCATCGATCGGCCGCCGGGCGGAGTTTCGCGACGGCTCCCGCCCCCGTCAATGAGGTTGGCGGGTCACGGCGGATGCCGCAGCACCGTCTCCAGATGGGACTTGCCGTCGGCAGCGATCCAGAACGCGTCAAGGTCGTGATCAGCGCGCAGGCGATAGCGGAGTGTCGACTTCCCAGGCTCGGCGAACTCCAGCGTGTCGCCGGCAATCCGCCCGGCGCGATGGGAGGTTTCCGTCTTCGCCGCGCCCGCCGGCAAAGGTCCGACGGCGTAGATCGCCTCGACGCTGTCGCCGGTCACCGCCGTCAGACCGAGAAAGACCTCGCGCCCCGCCGTGTAGATGCCCCACCAAGGCCCGAGAAAAGGCGCGGCCGCGGTATTGCCCGATGCGGAGGCCAGGCCTTCCGTAGGCAGCGTCAGCTCACCGCTCGGCCGCTGACCCCAGCGCGTCTCGCAATCGCCGCGCTGGGGAACCGGTCCGTCGCCCACCATGGCCAGCACGCAGGGCCCGAAGCGCCGGTAGAACAGGCCGGAATTGCCGGAATCGTGGCCGCGAAATCCCTCCGGCGTGTCGATGACCAGATGCAGCACGCCGTGGCGCGTCAAAATCTCGTCGGTCCTGGCGCCGCGCCCGCCGGGGTCGTAGGGATCGTCGGCGAAATACGACACCATGACCCGCCCGGACTTGATCCGGTCGAGGTAATCGTAAAGCGCCGAGGCGTTCATGGTGTAGCGCGGCCGGTCAACTCCGTAGTAGGCCGGCGCATTGGCGATGACGGCATAGACGTCCGAGGTCCTGCCGGCAGTGATCAGCGAGATCCATGCTCCCGCAGACTGGCCGGCCAGCACGATCTTGCGATAGCCCCGGGCCTTGAGCTCGGCGATCCCCGACAGCAGCGCCGCGCTGCTGACATCGGGCGTCTCGCCCTGGGGCGGACGGTCCAGACGATAGACGTCCCAGCCGGCATCCCGGAGCAAGATGACGAAGACGGGAATGGCGCTCAGGCTCGAATCCCGCGCGGCGAAATAGGCTGGTGGTGCCGTGATTCCAGATCACCGCGCCCTGCGCCGCCTGGGGACCCAGCAGCGCGCGATCGGGATAGCCGGGCACCGAACCGCGTCTCGGCGCGCGTCACGCCGGCGGCGAGTGTGACCAGGACCAAAGCCGCTGCCCAGCTCCGCAAGAATCTCCATCGCATCGCCGCATCCCCCGTGATCAAGTGGTCAGCATGCCGCGCGGTCATGGGGCGGACAAGGCACGAGGATGCGCAACCCGGCTTCGATTTGAAATCGGTGAGTTAGCATTTTCGAAATCGCCCGCTGACCCGACATATCCGAGAGTTTGGTCAAGATGACGCGAATGCGGACTTGAGCCGATGCCCGCCTGACCACCGGCACGTCGGCGAAGCGCCGCGTCTAGCCGCGGGCTGCGATATGGTCCGCCAGGTATTTGGCATCGTGCCAGACGCCCCAGATGAAGGCGGAAGCCCGTCGCGACAGCCAGGCCAGCCCCAGGAAGTAAAGCCCTGGCACCTCCGAAACGCCCCGCTGATGCACGGGCGGCCCTTCTCATCGAACGCGTCGACCTTCAGCCAGCCGAAATCGAGGGCATAGCCCGTCGCCCAGACGATCGAGGTTATGCCGGCCTCCGCCAGATCCAGCTGGCGAACCGGATCGACCACGCAGGCCGGATCCGGCTCCACCTTGCGCGCATCGGGCTCCTCGGGCAGGTCGAGACCATTCCGGGCCACATAGGCGTCGGCCGCGTCCAGAACCGACAGGTAGTCCGCATCTCCTCGTGCGATATTGCGCGCGAGATCAGGCGCGAAGTGCATGACGCCGTCCTTGAACGATTCCGCCCTGCCCACGAGCAGCATCCCGCGCGCGGCAAAACGCCGGAAGTCGACGGTATGGCCGCCATAGGCGCCGCTCACCGCGATCGTGACATGTTCCATGGACGGATCGACGGCCTCTGGCATCCCACTGGCCCAGCACCCCCAGCCACCAGACGAAATCCTTGCCGCGATAGCGTCGGGGAGGCCTGTTGTGCGGGCCGACCGAAAGGTAGACGCGCTTTCCCGCGCGCAGAAGTTCGTCGGCGATCTGTGCGCCCGAAGAGCCGGCGCCGACCACCAGCACCGCCCCCTCGGGCAGCTGGCCGGGATTGCGGTAGGCGGCGGAATGAATCTGCACGATCCCTGCATCCGCCGGCACGAGGGCGGGAATGATCGGGCCGCTGAAACGGCCCGGTGGCGGCAACCACGTTGGTGGCCTCGATCACGCCTTCCGAGGTTTCGGCACGGAAGCCGGAGCCGTCGGCTTTCTTGCGAAGGGCCTTGACCTCGACGCCGCAGCGGATGGGAGCTGCGATCTGCTCCGCGTAGGCCGCGAAATACTCCACGATCTTGTCTTTGGAGGCGAAGCTGTCGGGATCGATGTCGGCGAACGTCATGCCTTGGAAATCTGTCATGCCAAGCCGGACCGTTGGCGACGAGAGAGTCCCATCTCTCCGAGCGCCAGCGCTCGGCAATCCGATGCCGTTCGACGATGAGATGCGGCACGCCGCGCTTGCTCAGGTGCTCGCTCATCGCCAGCCCGGCCTGGCCGCCTCCAATGATGAGCGTCTTGACCTTTTCAACTGACATGGTCTGCGGTCCTGGTTCGATTTCCTGGAATTGCGGCCCTGGTCCGACCGTCCCTCTACGACTGCCCACACGGGCAATACGCCGATCCGATCAAGCTCTAGCAGGTAGCCCTGGGCTCGCACCGCTCGATCGCCGCCATCAGTTCATTCCCCGCCCTGGGGACTGCGCGGCAGTCTCGCGTGCGCCTCTGGATCGATAAAATATAATTAATTGAGGATCGAGATCAGAAAAACTGATCCGGTGCGCCCTTACGAATCAGCCAACCCCCGAGATCGAGGTGCTCAGCGTGCCGCGGGGTCATGGGGCGGACAAGGCACGAGAGAGCCCCGCCCTCCTCGCTGACTCTCGAAGCCGTGATCGGTCCGACGGCAGAAGCCGAACACGATCCCTGCCGGCCTCTGTCGCCCCTCGCGCGGCGTGTGATAGCATTTCGCAAAGGCGCGATTGAGCGTCATCGCCAGGGAGGCCGTCATGAGGATCTTCACCGCACTCGGCGCGCTCGCGTTGCTGCTGCCCTCCCTTGCCGCCGCCGCGGCGGATTATCCGGCGCCGAAACAGGGCGAGTGGATCGCCCACGACTTCAAGTTCCACACTGGCGAGACGATGCCCGAGGTCAAGCTGCACTACACGACGGTCGGCGATCCCTCGGGCATGCCGGTCGTCGTGCTGCACGGCACCAGCGGCTCGGCCGCAAGCGTGCTGACGCCGGCATTCGCCGGCGAATTGTTCGGCCCCGGCCAGCCCTTCGATGCGACGAAATACTACATCATCATTCCCGATGCGCTCGGCCATGGCCAGAGCACCAAGCCGTCCGACGGCCTCAAGGCGAAGTTCCCGCAATACGACTACGCCGACATGGTGGATGCGCAGCATCGGCTGTTGTCCGAGGGTCTCGGCATCCGGCACGTGCGGCTGATCATCGGCAATTCGATGGGCGGCATGCATGTCTGGCTCTGGGGCGAGAGATACCCCGACTATATGGACGCGCTGGTGCCGATGGCCTCGCAGCCGACGGCGATGGCGAGCCGCAACTGGATGCTGCGGCGGATGATGCTGGAGACCATCCGCAGCGATCCCGGCTACAACAACGGCAACTACACCACGCAGCCGCGCTTCCTGAAGATCGCCAGCGTCTTCTTCGGCATCGCGACCGCCGGCGGCACGCTCAATTACCAGAAGCAGGCGCCGACGCGCGCGGCCGCCGACAAGCTCGTCGACGCGCGCCTCGCCGCGCCGATGACCGCCGACGCCAACGACTTCCTCTGGCAGTGGGGCTCATCCGCCGACTACGACGCCGCCCCGGACCTGACGAAAATCCAGGCCTGGGTGCTGGCGATCAACTCCGCCGACGACGAGCGCAACCCGCCCGAGTCCGGCCTCATGGACCGGGCGATGAAGCAGGTGAAGAACGGCAAGCTCTATCTCATCCCCGCCAGCGACCAGACCAGCGGCCATCTCACCACGGGGAATGCGAAGTTCTATACGCAGCAGCTCCGGGAATTGCTGGAGACGGCGCCGCATCGGGCGATGTAGTCGATCCCATTGCTACGCCGCCAAGCTCTCACCGCACCGGCCCCTTGATGATCCGCTCGCGGTGGAAGACGTAGAGGCCGCTGGCGACGACGATGGTGGCGCCGATCCAGGTGAAGAAGCCGGGGATCGTGCCGAAGATGAACACGCCCGAGAGCGTCGACCAGATGATCTGGCTATAGGAGAACGGCGCCAGCATCGAGGCGGTTCGCGCGGATGTAGCCGAGAACGAGGCTGTACTGGCCGCAGGTATTGAGGATCCCCATCAGCATCATGAGACCGAAGGCGCGCCAAGTGAGCGGCTCCCACGCCGTCGGCAGCAGAAGGGTCAGCAGGACGAGACCGACGAGCGCGGTATAGAAGAGCGTGGTCAGCACCGGCTCGCCGGACTTCATCCGCCGAGTGACGACGAGCCCGCAGGACCAGCAGGCCGCCGACATCACCGGGAACAGCGCCGCCGGGTTGAACGCCGACGTTCCCGGCCGGATGATGATGAGAATGCCGAGGAACCCCACGATGACGGCCGCCCACCGCCGGATGCCGACTTTCTCGCCGAGGATCGGGATCGAGAGCGCGGTGACCATCAGCGGCGAGACGAAGCCGATGCTGGTGGCGTCCGCGATCGCGAGCTGGCCGAGGCCGGCCATGAACAGCACCGCCGAGCCCAGCATCGAGACGCCGCGAATAAGCTGCGACAAGGGACGCGCCGTCAGCAGCAGCTGGCCGCGCGAGCGGACGACGAAGGGGACCAGCACCAGGACATTGCTGAGGTAGCGCCCCCAGGCCACCTCGATCGGCGAATACTCCGCCACCAGGATCTTCGAGATCACGTCGATCGAGCTGAAGATCGCCATCGACAGCAGCACCAGCCCGATCGCGGCGAGCGGACGCTCCTCCACCTCGCGCGGAGGGGCCGCGGCAAGAGTTTTGGCGGGCGACGTGTCGCTCATGCTAGGCTGGACCGCGAATTTCGGGACGATCGAATCGGCGTGCAGGATAACCGACCATGAAGGAGAAATATGCAGGCTCGGTGCTGCCGGCCGCGCAGCCCCGGCCGGGGGCAGCACCGCCCGGTCCGGATCCCTGCGCCGCCTGCTCCGCCCGCGTCCTCTCGGTCTGCTCCGCCGCCGACGAGCATCACCTTGCCGCGCTGGCCCACCTGACCACGCCGGTCGAGGTCGAGGCGCATCGCACCTTCATCATGGCGGGCGAGCCCGCGAACTATCTCTTCAACATCACCGAGGGGGTGGTGAAGGTCTACCGGTTGCTGCCGGACGGTCGCCAGCAGATCACCGGATTCCTGTTCCCCGGCGACTTCCTGGGCCTCGCGACCGGCAACGTCTATGCCTTCAGCGCCGAGGCGGTGACGCCGGTGCGCTATTGCCGCTTCGCCCGCAAGCCCCTCGAGCAGTTTCTCGGCGAGGCTCCCAAAATGGAGCGGCAGCTCCTCACCATCGCGTCGAACGAGCTGGCCGCCGCCCAGGAGCAGATGGTGCTGCTGGGCCGCAAGACCGCGCGGGAGAAGCTGGCCTCGTTCCTGATCGCGCTGTCGCACCGGATGCTGCGGCTCGGCAAGCCCCAGGACGAGCTCGATCTGCCGATGAGCCGCGCCGACATCGCCGACTACCTCGGCCTTACCACCGAGACGGTGAGCCGGACCTTCACCCACTTCCGCACCGCGGGACTGATCGAGCTGCCGAAGGCGGGCGGCGCCCGGCTTCGCAACCGCGGCGCCCTGGCGAAGATCAGCGAGGGTCACTGACCCGACCCTATTGAGTTAAATCAAGGTCAAGGGCACCCGTCCGCCCTAGGTTTTCAAGGGAAGGGCGGCGGCATCCCGGTTCCGGCGCCCGCAACGGAGGAAGTCATGGGTTTCAAGGACATCGTTCTTACCCTCGATGTCGACGCCACCAGCGGCCGTCGCCTCGCCTATGCCGCCGAGCTCGCTCGCATCCACGAGGCCCGGCTGATCGGGCTTTATGTGATCGAACCCCTCAATCTATCGGCCTATTTCTCGCCGGCGATCTCCGGCTACATCGCCGTCGATGCGATGCAGGAGATCGAGCAGCGGCATCGGGCGGCGGCCGAGGCCGGCGCCAAGAAGGTCGAGGTGATCTTTCCTTGAAGCGTGCTCCCGCGCGGGCATCACCGGCGAATGGCGCCTGGCGGAGGGGGACACCGCCGAAATGGGCGTGCTCCATGCCCGCTACGCCGATCTCGCGGTGACCGGCCAGATCGATCCCGGAGAATCCGCCGCCCGGCAGCGCGGCACGCCTGCCAGAGCAGCTGGCGCTGGCGAGCGGCCGGCCGGTGCTGATCGTCCCCTACGCCGGAAAATTCGACACCATCGGCCGGCGCGTGCTGATCGCCTGGGGCCGCACCCGGGAATCGGCACGGGCGGTGAACGACGCGATGCCGATCCTCAAGCGCGCCGAGAAGGTATCCGTGCTGTCGATCAATCCCGAGCAGGGCGGCGCGATTCCCGGCGCCGATATCGCACTCCATCTCGCGCGGCACGGCGTCAAGGCGGAAGCCACCTCGACGGTGGCCGAGGACATCGACGTCGGCAACACGCTGCTCTCCCGCGCGGCGGATTTCGGCTCCGATCTCATCGTCATGGGCTGCTACGGCCATTCGCGCGCGCGCGAGCTGATGCTGGGCGGCGCCACCCACGAGATCCTGCGCCACATGACGGCGCCGGTGCTGATGTCCCATTGAGCCCGTCCCGCGCCGGCGGGAGCCACGCCATGCTGCGGCTGAAGCACCTTCCGATCGACACCTACCGCGAGGCGGTGGCATTCCTGCCGCGAGGCTGCACGCTCTATCGGCCGGCGGATTTCCAGGCTCTCGCCAAGATCGAGATCAAGGGCGGCGGCCGGCAGGTGCTGGCGGTCCTCAACATCATCGATCACGACGGCTTGCTGGCGCCGGATGAGCTCGGCCTCAGCAACCAGGCGTTCCAGATGCTGGGATTACCGGAGGGGAGCCAGGTCACCGTCGAGCAGGCGACACCGCCCGCGAGCCTCGAGGCGGTGCGCGCGAAGATCGATGGGCTGGAGCTGTCGCCGGAGGCCATCGAGTCGGTGATCCGCGACATCTCGAACCTGCACTATTCCAAGATGGAGATCGCGGCCTTTCTGGTCGCCTGCGCCGCCTTTCTCTCCACCGCCGAGGTGCTGGCGCTGACCCGCGCCATGGCCAAGGTGGGGACGCGCCTTACCTGGCCGTCGGATCTCGTGGTGGACAAGCACTGCATCGGCGGCATTCCCGGCAACCGCACCTCCATGATTATCGTGCCGATCGTGGCGGCGCACGGCCTCACCATTCCCAAGACCTCCTCGCGGGCGATCACCTCGCCGGCCGGCACGGCCGACACCATGGAAGTCCTCGCCCGCGTCGATCTCACCGGCGAGGAGATGGGCGCGGTGGTCGCCGCGGAGCACGGCTGCCTGGTCTGGGGCGGCCATGTGAATCTCTCTCCCGCGGACGACATTCTTATCTCGGTCGAGCGCCCGCTCAATCTCGACGCCAGCGGCCAGCTCGTCGCCTCAATCCTTTCGAAGAAGCTCGCCGCCGGCTCCACGCGCCTGGTGCTCGACATACCCGTGGGACCCACCGCCAAGGTCCGCGGCAGCGTCCAGGCTGTGCGGCTCCGCAAGCTCTTCGAGTTCATCGCCGACCAGGTGGGTCTCGCCCTCGACGTCGTCATCACCGATGGAACCCAGCCGGTCGGCCGCGGCGTCGGTCCGGTGCTGGAGGCGCGGGACGTGATGCAGGTGCTGGAGCGATCGCCGGACGCGCCGCAGGATCTGCGCGAGCGCGCCCTGCTGCTGGCCGGCCACATCCTGGAATTCGATCCGGCGCTGCGCGGCGGCGCCGGCGTCGCGCGCGCCCGCGAGCTCCTGGAGTCCGGCGCCGCGGTGGAAAAGCTGCAGCGCATCGTCGCCGCGCAGGGACCGCCGCCGGAGACGGCCACCCTCGGTCGGCTGACCCACGTCGTGCCGGCGGAGCAGGACGGCGTCGTCACCGCCATCGATTGCCATCGCATCGCGCGGCTCGCCCGCCTCGCCGGCGCGCCCACGGACAAAGGAGCCGGCATCGATCTCCTGAAGAAGATCGGCGACACCGTGGACCGCGGCGAGCCGCTCTATCGCATTCATGCCGCGCTTCCTGCCGATTTCAAATTCGCGACCGAGGCGGCCGGCGCCGAGAGCGGCTATCGCCTGGCAGCGCAGCCATCCGGCAGGCGCCGCCCGTGACCTCGCGTCTCCTGTTCCATGGCGCCGCCGGCACCGTCACCGGCTCCTCCACCCTGATCGAGCACGGCGGTCATCGCGTTCTCGTCGATTGCGGCATGTTCCAGGGCAGCAAGACCGTCAAGGAGCTCAACTACCGCGCCTTCCCGTTCGCGCCCGACCAGATCGAGGCGGTGCTGCTGACCCACGCCCACATCGACCACTGCGGCCTGCTGCCGAAGCTTGCCCGCGAGGGTTTCTCCGGGCCGGTACTGGCGACGTCAGGCACCCGCGATCTCCTGACCTGCGTGCTGCCGGACAGCGGCGCGATCCAGGAGATGGAGGTCGAGCACCTCAACCGCCGCCGGCTGCAACGCGGCGAGGCGCCCGTCGCTCCCATCTACACCAGGGCCGACGCCGAGGCGCTGCTGCCGCGGGTCGATGCCGTCGGCTGGAACCGCTGGATCGAGGCGGTGCCGGGCATCCGGGCCCGCTACTGGCCCGCGGCGCATATTCTGGGATCCGCCTCGATCGAGATCGAGCTCGCGCAGCCCGGCGGCGATCCCCTGCGCCTGCTGTTCTCCGGCGATCTCGGGCCGGGGAACAAGGCGCTGCACGGCAGCGCCGAGGGGCCGGCTGATGTCGACTATCTCGTCGTGGAATCGACCTACGGCGATCGCGAGCGCGCGCAGATCAGCCCCGACGGGCGGCGGCAGGCGCTGCTGGCGGAAGTCAAGGCCGCGATGGCGGCGGGCGGCAATCTTGTCATCCCCGCCTTCGCGGTGGAGCGCACCCAGGAGCTGCTGTTCGATCTCGGCGCCTGCTTCGCCGCCGGGAAGCTGCCGGGAACCCATGTGTTTCTCGACTCTCCCCTGGCGATCCGGGCGACCGAGGTGTTCGCCGCCCATGCGGACGAGCTGGGCGCGGCGGCTGAGATGCCGCATCCGTTTGAGAATCCGCACTTTCACTTCGTCGAGAATGTCGAGGGCAGCAAGGCGTTGAACCGTATCCGCTCTGGCGCGATCATCCTCGCCGCCAGCGGCATGTGCGATGCCGGACGCATCCGCTTTCACCTCAAGGCCAATCTGTGGCGGTCGGAGTCAACCGTGCTGCTGGTGGGCTACCAGGCGCCCGGCACGCTCGGCCGGCTGCTGCAGGACGGCGCCGCCGCCGTGCGCATCCAGGGCGAGGAGATCCGCGTCGCCGCCCGCATCCGCGCCCTCGACCACTATTCCGCCCATGCGGACCGGCGCCAGCTCGTCGACTGGGTGCAGAGCCGGCTGCCGGTGCGGCGCGCGATCCTGCTGAACCACGGCGAGACGCAATCGATCGCGGGGCTGGCGGCCGGGCTCGCCGAGCATCTCACCGGCCTGCCGCCGATCCTCGAGCCGATGCTGGACTCGACGCTGGATCTCGACGCCGCGCCGCCCAAGCTGCATCCGCTGGCGCCGCGCATCGCGCCGGAAGCGCTGGCCGCCCTCGACTGGCACAACGACTATGCGGCCTTCGTGCTGGGGCTGGCGGAGCAGCTGCGCACCGCGCCGGACGAGCAGGCGCGGCAGCGCCTGCTGCAGCGCCTGAAGGCGGCGTTAGGCCAGAAAGGCTGATGCTCTTGGGATTGTGGGGCCGCGAGCGCCCGAAGCGGACCGGGGTTCAGCCCCAGCGGCGGACGCGGCCGGTGTCCACGTGGACGAAATCGGAGCGCGGATAGTAGCCGACGCCGCCGGCCTCGAGATCGAGCGCCACCTTGTGCAGCTGCCGAAGCGGGCGGGTCGGCAGTCGGATATCGATCGCCATCCCCTGCATGTGCAGGCTGCCGCTCGCCACCCCATCGCTGTGGCTCGCCAGCATCGCGTTGGTCGCCGGCGACCGATAGCCGGAAATGACGTGGAACGGCTCAGTGCTGTCGAGTTGCGCGCGCAGCCGCACGAGGAGATCGAGCAGTTGCGGATCGATCCGCCGCACCTCGCCGCTGCGGAAATCGCGCAGCAGATGATCGATGCTCTTAAGCGCGCCCGGCTCGTAGCTGCCGTCGGCCCAATAGACGACATCGAGCGTCTCGTCGGTGTGGAGATTGACGAAGGAGAGGCGACGGCGATCGGAAATGCGGACGCCGGCCTCGGCGGGCCATACGGCAGCGCAGGTTATCGCGCCGAGCCCGAGAGCAAGAAAATGCCGCCGGCTGCCGCGCGGCGCGCGCGCGCCCATCCTTCCCGCCATGAAATTAACCTCTGTCGAGCCGCATCGGAGGCGATTGAATACCATCGGTGGTTAAGGAATGGCAACCAACGAGAGGCGACCCCGCGGCCGGTCCAACGGCCTCCGCCAGCCGGCGGTGCGCGTCGAGATCGGTGAGCGCCGCCGCCAGCCGCTGATCGCGCCGATAAATGTCGTCCCGGAATTCGACGGTGCCGTCGGCGTCCACGAACGCCGTGAGGTAGACGAGATAGACTGGCATGGCCGCCGGCAAGTAGACGCGCTTCGTATCGCCCGCCGCGACCGCCTGGTCGATGGCCTCGGCCGGCCAGTCGGCGCCGAGAAGGTTCGAGGCCAGGCCGCGGATCGCCTCGACCCTGACGCAACCGTGGCTTGCCGCGCGCATCGGCCGGGCGAACAGCTGCCGCACCGGCGTGTCATGCAGATAGACGTCGAAGGGATTGGGCAATTCCAGCTTGATGGCCCCCAACGCGTTCCAGGCCCCCGGCAACTGCTGCAGCCGCCAGCCGCGCTGCAATACGCTGGTATGCGCCCAGTCGACGTCCCCGCCATGATCATCGCCCTCGCCGCGGCCGATAATGACGTAATGGTTGCGCGCGAGATATCCGGGATCGCGGCGCAGTTTCGGCTGGATTTCCTTTCGGGTGATCGACGACGGCACGTTCCAGGGCGGATTGAAGAGTACCGAAACGATGCGCGCCGCCAGCACGGGCGTCGGGTGCCGCACGTCGCCCACCACGATGCGGCTCTCCAGCTGCGGCAGGTCGTCGCGGTAGAGCGTCAACTGAGCCGCCGGTACATTCACCATCACGCGGCTCTTCGGCAGATTGCGCGGCATCGTGCGCCAGCGCTCGAGCGTGAGGCCGAGCTGGTCCAGGCGCTCGACCACCGGCACGTTGAGCGCCGCCATCGTCGCGGTCCCGACGCGACCGTCGACCGCGATCCCATGCCGCGCCTGGAAATGCTTCACCGCGGCGACGACCGGCGCGTCAAAATCACCGCCGTCGCGCAAGGTCTCTGGCAGATCGCCCTCGATGACCAGACGGGAGCGCAGCGCCTGCACAAGATCGCCGGTCTGTCCGGGCTCGATCTTTTGCGCGGCATCGATGGTCGGCCAGCCACCCGCCGCCGCCAGCGCGCGATAGCGCTGCAGCGCCTGCCGCAGCCTTGCGTAGTCGACTGCATCGGGCAGCAGTTGCCGCAGGCTTGCCCCCACATCGCCGTCGGCGGCGAGACGGCGAAGGACGGTCGCCGGATCGAACTCCGGCCGCGGCAATGCCCAGTCCCGATCGATCGCATCGGGTGCGACGCGGCCCTGTGCCAACGCCCGCGCGTAAGCGAGGAAGCAATCGCTGAGCAACAGCTCTCGCTCGAGCGGCGTCACGCTCGCGCTCGCCAATGCGGATGTGAGAGCCCGAAGCTCGAAACTCTCGGGATCGAGCCCCTCGCGCGGCGCATCGGCCAGCGCCGTCACGAGAGCCCCCGCCATCTCGGGATGCGCCGCCCAGACCGGTGCGAAGCCGCGCGCGCCATAGGCAGCGCCCAGCAAAGTACGGTCCAGCCTGATGCCGGCGATCTCGGGCGGGCGCCCATCCAGCAGAGCTTGCCGGATCTCGTCTGCCGTGGGCCCGCTGTCCGCGAGCGCACTGCTCGCGGCGGCAACGGTCAGGATTGCGCAGATCGCGAGAACGACCGCGCAAAGACGAGACTGCAGACCGGAAATAAGTGACATTAGAACGCCCAGGCTAGCACGATCGTATTCAGATCTGGCTGGCAATCGGCCGCCGCTCGGACCCGGCGATCCGCTCGACGAGATCGGCCGCCAGACGGTCGGCGGGCGCTCGCACCTCGACCACGATCGCCATCTCGTCGGCACCGGGCTCCTCCAGCGCCGCGAGCTGGCTCTCCAGCAGCCCCGCCGGCATGAAATGCCCGCGTCGCCCGGCGAGCCGCGCGCGGATCAGCTGAGGATCGCCGCGGAGATGAACGAAGCAGAGGGCCGGACAGAAGCCGCGCAGGCGGTCGCGATAGCTCCGCTTCAGCGCCGAGCAGGCGAGCACCACGTCCCGCCCCTCGTGGACGCGCCGCGCCAGCTCCGTGCCGAGACGATCGAGCCAGGGCGCGCGGTCGGTGTCGTCGAGCGCCGCGCCGCGGCTCATCTTCTCGATGTTTGCCGGCGGGTGAAAGCGGTCGCCCTCGAGGAACTCCGCGCCGAGGCGGTTGGCGAGCGCCGCGCCAACCGTCGTCTTGCCCGCGCCGGAGACGCCCATCACGACCACCGCCGTCATGCCCCGGAATCCAAGTGAAAGGTGCCGGGACGGTCGACGCGCTCGAAACCGTGCGCGCCGAACATGTCGCGCTGGAGCTGAATGAGGCTGGCGCCGGATCGGGCGGCGCGCAGCCCGTCGTAATAGGCGAGCGCCGACAGCAGCGCCGGAGCGGCGATGCCGCCGGCGACGACAGCGGCGGCGACGCCGCGCCAATCGGCGATCCGCGCCTGCACCACCTCGCGGAACCACGGCGCCAGCAGCAGCCGCGGAAGCGTCGGCTGCTCGCGCCACGCGGCGGCGATGGGGTTCAGCAGCGCGCCGCGGATGATGCAGCCGGCACGCCAGATTTCCGCCAGGCGTGCCAGGTCGTACCCGAAGCCGCGCGCCTTGGAGGCGGTCGCCAGCATGCCGAAGCCCTGATCGTAGACCGCAAGGCGCGACGCCAAGAGAGCGTTCCCGACCGCCGTCGGCGTGAGCGCGCTCAGCGCCCCCATGGGCGGTGCTTCTTCCAGCGGTCCCGCCGCGGCGCTGCGGATGTCCTTCAGCGCCGAGAGCGAGCGGGCCATCACCGCTTCCACCAGGGTCGGCGTCACCGCACCGAGATCGAGCGCGGTCGCCGCGCCCCATTGTCCCGTGCCCTTTTGCTCGGCGCTGTCGAGCACGACATCGATGAGCGGCGCGCCGGTGGCAGCATCCCGCCGGCTCAGGAGCTCAGCCGTGATCTCCAGGAGATAGCAAGCGCCAGGGCCCGCGGTTCCAGTCGGCGACATCGGCGGCGATCGCGGCCCAGTCGCGGCCCGCCGCCTTCAGCGCGAACACCGCCTCGGCGATGAGCTGCATCTCCGCGTACTCAAGGCTGTTGTGCACCATCTTGGCGAAGTGCCCGGCGCCAGCGGGACCGAGACGGGCGAGACACGGGCTGCCGTCCACGGTGGCCGCGATCTTGCGCAGCAACGGCTCGAGCCGCTCATAGGCGATCTCGGCACCGCCGACCATCATCGCCGCGCCGTGGCGCGCGCCCTCCTCGCCACCGGAGATACCGACGCCGAGGAATCCGATACCGTGACGCGCCAGCGCCGCGGAACGGCGCTCGCTATCCCGAAAATGCGAATTGCCGCCGTCGGCGATGATAGCGCCGGCGCGCAGCATCGACTGCAGATGAGCGATCGCCGTATCGACCGGCTCGCCTGCTTTCACCATGAGCAGGATGACACCGGGCTCGGCGAGCTCCGAGATGAAGACGGATGCGTTCTCGGCCAGCTTCAGCGGGCCCCACCGCGTCGCCGCGCCCGCCATCGCCGCGCGCGCCTGCGGCCAGGGGTCGAAGGTGGCAACCCCGACGCCCTTCTCGGCAAGATTGAGCGCCAGATTGCGCCCCATCACGCCGAGTCCGTAAATGCCAATCGCTGCTCGTCCCGCCATGCCGCTCAATTCAACCCTGGTTCCGCAACCCGCACCCTATCGCAAGGCCCCCGCCACGGCCAGCGCCGCGCGGACACGATTGCGAGAACCCTATGAGACCATTGCAAGAATCCCACTCGCAAAAAGCCCGAGGCGATTGACCCTTACCGCCATCCGCCGCATCATCGGGGCCGCGAAGAAACAGTCCTGCTCGCGTTTCGCGGGCGCCCACCGGGAGACGACATGCCGAGGATCAAGCGCGAGCCCAAGATCGTGAAGCCCGAGATGATCAAGCCGACCTATGACTGGAAGCGGCCGCTGGCGGCACCCGGCCACACCGCCGTCGACTTCGAGGAGCGGGTCAATTTCCGCCGGCTGCACGATTATCGCCTCGCGCGCGCGCGGGGGGCGCTGGCGCGATCGGAGCTCGGCGCGCTGCTCTGCTTCGACAACAACAACATCCGCTACATCAGCAGCACTGCGATCGGCGAATGGGCGCGGGACAAGATGACCCGCTACTCCCTGCTCTGCGGGGACAGCGAGCCCTATGTGTGGGATTTCGGCTCGGCGGCGAAGCATCACCGCCTGCACGCGCCCTGGCTGCCGCAGGATCACTGCCGCGCGGGAATGCTCGGCCTGCGCGGCACGGTGCCGCCGGACCACGGCCTGATCGAGAGCGCGGTAAAAGAGATCAAGGGACTCTTGAAGGAGCACGGCGTCGCCAACATGCCGCTCGGCGTCGATCTCGTGGAACCGCCGGTGCTCTTCGAGCTGAAGCGCCAGGGCATCGACGTCCGCGACTGCCAGCAGGTCATGCTGGATGCCCGCGAGATCAAGAGCCTCGATGAGATCATGCTGCTGAACATGGCCGCCAGCATGGTCGACGGCTGCTACCAGACGATCGCGGAGGCGTTGAAGCCCGGCGCGCGCGAGAGCGACATCGTGGCGCTCGCCAACAAGCGCCTCTACGAGCTGGGCTCCGACGACGTGGAGGCGATCAACGCGGTCTCCGGCGAGCGCTGCAGCCCGCATCCCCACAACTTCACCGACCGCATCCTCCGCCCCGGCGACCAGGCCTTCTTCGACATCATCCAGGCCTATATGGGCTATCGCACCTGCTATTACCGCACGCTCAACGTCGGCCGCGCCACCCAATCCCAGCGCGACGCCTACAAGCGCGCCCGGGAATGGATCGACGCCGCGATCCACACCATCAAGCCTGGCGTCACCACCGACAAGGTGGCGAAGCTCTGGCCCAAGGCGACCGAGTTCGGCTTCACCGACGAGATGGAGGCGTTCGGCCTGCAATTCGGCCACGGCCTCGGCATGGCGCTGCACGAGCGGCCGATCATCAGCCGGCTGGTGTCGCTGGCCCATCCGCTGGAGCTCAAGGAAGGCATGGTGTTCGCGCTCGAGACCTATTGCCCAGCCAGCGACGGTGTTTCCGCCGCGCGCATCGAGGAGGAGGTCGTCGTGACCGACAAGGGCTGCAAGGTCATCACCCTCTTCCCCGCCGAGGAGCTCTTCATCGCCAACCAGTATTAGGTCCGGCCCGGCTAGAACCGGTAGCCGATGCCCATGCCCACCACGAGCGGGTCGAGGTCCGTCTTCGCGGTCACCGGACCCAGTGCCGTTGTGAGATGCGCCGTGGTGCTGAGGAAGATCTGCTTGACGTCGAAGTTGACGAACCAGTGGCCGCCGACGTTGTAGTCGGCACCCGCCTGGATCGCGGCGCCGACATTGCTGTCGAAGCTCACATGGGTGACCGTCGGCCGCGCCGGATGCGTGTCGTAGAAGATCGTGCCGTTGATACCGGCGCCCACATAGGGGCTGAAGGCGGATTTCGGCATGAAGTGATATTGCAGGGTGAGCGTCGGCGGCAGCACCCAGACGCTGCCGACATCGACCTGGCCAAGACTGGTGTTCTTCGCGGCGACCTCGTGCCGAGTTGTGGCGCCGATCAGCTCGACGGCGATGTTGTCGGTGATGAAATAGGACAAATCGACCTCCGGCGCCGCCTGCGCGTTCGCAGTCACCTCGCCGCCGATCGACGAGACCGAGCTGTCGACATTGAGCGGCCACACGCCGATGGCGCGGCCGCGCAGCATGAAAGTGCCGGCCTGTTTGCCAACTCCCGGCTGGTTCAGGTCGAAGACGTCTTGCGCGGATGTGGCAAAGCCGAATGCCATGGCACTCAGCAGCGTCGCGGCGAACAGTCCCTGCTTCATCGTCACTTCTCCCCCGCCCGGCTCCGAGAGCCGGCGCATCATGCAAGCGCGCACCATGCGCGACGGCGGGAAAAGAGCATTGCGGATCACGGGCGGCGTTGACCCAGATCAACCGCCGTCCGTCAATTGACGTCCAAGATCAAAAAAAATCCGGAGCCAATTTGGCCGAACGTCAAACGGGCTGCGAGCGCAACCCCTGGGAGAGGTACCAGAGTACGGCTGCCAGGACGACGCCACCCCCGATCATCGCCAGCGTACCCGGCTCCTCGCCGAACCCGAGCCAGACCCAGAACGGTCCGAGAACCACGTCGAGGAGACCGATGAGACCGGCCTCGCTCGAGGGAATGTGCCGCGCGCCGGTGAGGAACAGGAGATATGCCAGGCCGGTGGTGGTGGCGCCGAAGACCGCGAGGATGAGGAGATCGCCGACGTCCGGGACACCGCCGGACATCAGCGGCCAGCATACGATCGCGCAGAGCGCCGCGCCCAGCGCGTTGATGGGCGCCATCGCCAGCGAGGGATAGCGCCGCCCCAGCACCAGCAGCACCGAGAAGGTGACTGTCATCAGCAGCGAGATCGCGTCGCCGGCGATGTCCGCCGGCCGCGTCGCCGAGCCCGCCATGATCACGATTCCCACCAGCGCGACGCTGCTCGCGATCAGGATGCGGCGCCGGATCCGCTCGCCAAGCCACAGAAAAGAGACTCCGGCGGCGACGAAGGGCACCGTCGCATAGACGATCATCACATTGGCGACGGTGGTAAGCTTGAGCGCCGACACGTAGCACAGCATCGAGACGGCGGAGATCGGCACGGCGGCAAGGCCCGGCCAGCCGATCGACCAGATCGCCCGCGGCGCCCGGCGGCCTTTGTCGATGAAAACCAACGCAAAGAGTGACAGCGCGGCGAAGAGCGAGCGCCAGGCCTGGATCGTCCAGACGTCGAAATCGAGAAGTCGCACGTAGAGGCCGGCGGTGCTCCAGAGCACGGTGGCGCCGGCGACGAGGGCAATGCCATAGGCGCGACCGCCGGACTGACCCATCGCGCGGTCGCTGGGTCTGAGGCTCAGAGTGTCGCCACGTCGGCGCCGGGCTCGAGCGTGAAGAGCTCCTGCGGCCGGCCGACGCCGCGCAGCGCGTAACGTCCGACGGAGACCAGGCGGCGGCGCTCGTCGCCCACCGCGTCGGCGAAGGCGGAGGAGATCAGCAGCGGCTGATCGACGGAGCGGCACATCGCGGCGATGCGGCTCACCTCGTTGACGGCCGGCCCGATCACGGTGAAATCCAGCCGGTCCTCGCTGCCGATGTTGCCATAGAACACCTCGCCCACATGCAACCCGAGATACATGTCGGTGACCGGCAGGTCCTCGGCGCCGCGGCGCTGGTTCAGCTCGGCGATGCCGCGCCGGGCCGTCACCGCGGCGGCGAGCGCCGATCGGCACGCGCGCTCGCGATCCGCCGCCGGGAAGATCGCCAGGATGCCGTCGCCGATCAGCTTCAATACGTCGCCACCGCCTTCGTGAATGGTGGAGATGATCGCCCCCGCGTAGTCATTGAGGAGCGGAATCATCTGCTCCGGCGAGGCCTTGTCCGAGATCCCCGTATAGCCGCGGAGATCGCTGAACCACAGCACCGTGGCGATCCGGTCGGCGACGCCGCGGGAGATGCGTCCGCTCAGCACGCGGCGGGCGGGATCGCGGCCGAGATATGTGCCGACCAGGGTCTCGGCGATGCGCGCGAGAGCGGCGCATTTGATCGCCAGCGCGAGAAACGGCACCACCCGCTGCAAGGCGGCGACCGCCTCATCCTCGAAACCCTCCGGGGCGGCCGTCGCCCAACCAGAATAGACGCAGTCCATCTCGCCGATGATGCCGCCGGCGGCGAACCGATTCACAAACAGAACGTACTCGGTCATGCCGTCGGTGCGGAGATCGGCGAGGCCGGAGAACTCGGCCACGGTCTCCGGTGTGAGCCGCAGCCGCATCACCGCGTCCCCGGACTGCCGCAGGCGATAGAACGGATTGCGCCGCCAGTTCTCGGCCGCCTCGCCCTCATTGGTGCGGCCATATTCGACGAGCTCGGTCTCCTCGGCACCGTATCGCCAGCGGAACGCCCGGCCCTCGTGAACAGGGTGCAGAGTATCGATGATGACAAGGGCGCGCCCGAGTGGCAGCCCTGCCGCCATCGCTCGATCGCAAAAGCCGGTCAACATCGCTGTTTCCGGCTTGCCGGCCAGCCCAGCCCCGGTGATCCAGGCGGCAAGCTCGGCCCATTTCTGCTGGTCCATGCCGATCTCCTTAGCACCCCTCGCCAATCCGCGGACAATCCACCAGCGCCACGCCCCGCAAGCCGCCGGTATCGGCCGCAATTTGGCAATACGAATTTCGCCGAGGGCCCGCTAGGATGGCGCCCCGCGCAATTGATCGCGTGAAAATGAAGAGGCTGGGATGGCAGAGCAACGTATTGGATGGATCGGTGCCGGACGCATGGGCCTGGCGATCGCCGAGCGGCTCCTGAAGGCCGGCGTCAAGCTTTCGGTCTATAACCGCACCCGCGCCAAGGCGGAGCCGCTGACCAAGCTCGGCGCGCGGGTCGTGGACGGTCTCGCCGACCTCGCCGACTGCGACCTCGTCTTCGTCATCGTCGCGGAATCGAAGGATCTGCTGGAGGTGATATCAGGTCCCAAGGGCCTGCTCTCCCGCCCCGGCAAGGCGCCCCGCATCGTCATCGACAGCTCCACCGTCTCCGAGAGCGCCTCCGCCGAGGCGCGCGCCAAGCTCGCCGAGCGTGGCGCCGCCTTTCTCTGCGCGCCGGTCAGCGGCAATCCCAAGGTGGTGCGCGCGGGCAAGCTCGGCGGCGTCGTCTCCGGGCCGAAGGCGGCCTACGACGAGGTGGCGCCCTATCTCGCCCATTTCGGCCGCGGCGTCTCCTATGTTGGCGATGGCGAGCGGGCGCGCATCGTCAAGATCTGCCACAACGTCTATCTCGGCATCGTCGCGCAGTCGCTCGCGGAGATCACCGTGCTGGCGGAGGCGAACGGCGTGCCGCGCCACGCCTTCCTCGCCTTCATCAACGACAGCGTGATGGGCTCGGTCTTCTCGCGCTACAAGACGCCGGCCTACGTCAACCTCGACTTCGCCGCCACCTTCACGCCGCCGCTGCTGCGCAAGGATCTCGATCTGGGATTGGAGGCGGCGCGCGCCAAGGGCGTGCCGATGCCGATCTCGGCGCTCACTCGCGAGATCGTGCAGAGCATGATCGGCAACGGCTACACCGATTGCGACTTCGCCGCCCTCATCGAGATCGAGGGGAAGGCCGCGGGCCTCAAGCTCGTTTCCGAGAACGTGAAAGTGAGCGACGGGCTCGAGGCGTCGAAATAGCCGCAGGATTTCTCCGCACTAAGCGGCTTCGTTGGTGAGGCGGCTCATCTCGCGCCGGATCAGCTCGCGATAGGGACCTTCGCAGGTCAACAGCTGCTTCGGGGAGCCGTCCTCGATCACCCGGCCCGACTTCAGCACGACGATACGATCGAAGTTGCGCAGCGTCGACAGCCGGTGCGCGATCGCGAGCACGGTGCGTCCTTCCATCAACCGATCGAGGGCCTCGCGGATCGCCGCTTCGAACTCGCCGTCGAGGGCCGACGTCGCCTCGTCCAGCAGCAGGATCGGCGCGTCGCGCAGGATCGCGCGAGCGATCGCGATGCGCTGCCGCTGGCCGCCGGAGAGCTTCGTGCCGCGCTCGCCAACAATCGTGTCGAACCCCTGCGGCAGCGCCTCGATGAAGTCGAGGCATCGCGCGGCGCCGGCGGCCCGCATCACTTCCGCATCGGAGGCATCGGGCCGGCCGTAGCGGATGTTCTCCATGATGGAGCGATGCAGCAGCGAGATATCCTGCGGCACCACGGCGATTGCCGCGCGCAGGCTCTCCTGGGTGATGCGGGAGATGTCCTGTCCGTCCACCAGGATGCGGCCATCCTGCAGGTCGTGGAATCTCTGCAGGAGCGCGAGCAGGGTCGACTTGCCGCCGCCGGACTCGCCGACTAGGCCGACGCGCTCGCCGGGCTCGCAGCGGAGCGTGAAGCGATCGAATACCCGGCGGTCGCCGGGATAGGCGAAGGCGATGTCCTCGAACACCACGCGTCCACGCCGGCGCACCAGCGAGCTCGCCTCGGGATGATCACGAAGCTCGTGTGGGACCAGCAACGTCGCCACCGCCTCCGCCAGGCGCGCCATGTGCTGCGTCACGTCCACCAGCGCCACCGCCAGGTCGCGGGTCGCGGACAGGACCCCGAAGCCCAGCGTCGACACCAGCACCACGTCGCCGGTGGTCGCCCGACCCTGCTGCCAGAGGTAAATCGCCCAAGCCAATAGCGCGATGGTCAGCGTTATCGTGACGCCGGCGTGGAACAACCGGACTTTCTCGAGATAGATGAGGCTGCGTCGGCGCGCACCCATCTCGCGGCCCACCGTCGCGTCGAAGCGCGAATGCTCGCGATAGATGCCACCGAACGCGCGCACCAAGGGCAGGTTGGTGATGACATCCACCATCTCGCCGTCGACGGCGGCGGCCTTGTCGGCGAAGCCACGGTGGAGCGGTGCGCCGGCGGCCGCCAAGCGGAAGAGCGCCACCACCAGAATGGCGGCGACCGCGGCCACGGTGGCGGTCATCGGCAGGCTGACCGTGCCGAGGAACACCATCGCGCCCAGCGTCGCCACGCATGGCGGCAACACGTTCCACATGAACATGTTCTCGATGGTGAAGATCGCGTTGGAGGTGGCGGTGATCCGGCTGGCGAGAGTGCCGGGCAGGCGATCGGCGAAATAGCTGGGCGCATGCGCCGTCAGATACCGGAACATCTCGCCGCGGATGTCCCCGGTCACGCCCACGAAGGTATAGCTCGCCACCCAGCTCGCCAGCCGCCACAACAGATTGTCGGCGGCGATGAGCGCGATCAGCACGCCAAAGGCGAGCCAGACGGCGCCGCCGCCGTGGGCGGCCTTCGACAGCGTGTCGACCAGGAACTTCAGGCCATATTGCGTGCTGACGGAACAGCCCACGGCGGACAGCACCGAGGTCAGGATGATGGCGTGCGATACCCAGCGCAATCGAACATAGCGCGCAAGGAAGGCGACCGGCCGGCTAGCGTACTGGGCGAGATATTGCATCGCTTCTCGCATCCCTTCGGTTGATTCTAATCGTCACCGCGATGGCATCCCGACATTCGCGATCACGACTGATAACGGTTGGCCTCCGACTTCACTCCGCGCGACATCTCGCCGCATAACGCGCGATGCCTCACGATCGCGCTACTTGCCGAATTGATAGTCATGTTCCGTGCGCAATCCCGCTGACTCCCGCCGCTTGCACATCAAGTTCCAAGTAGCTGCCGTTCGTTGCGCGTCGGGTGTGTCAAAATCGGTTCCTGGTGAAGTTTAGCTGCGCCTGCTCCGTTATCTCCGGGAAGATCTGACGCTCGCGCTGGCGGATCGATGAAAACGAAGCAGGCAAAGGAGACTTCCCGAAATGCGTATTGCTCAAGTGGCTCCCCTGACGGAGGCGGTCCCTCCCAAGCTCTACGGCGGCACGGAGCGGGTCATCTCCTGGCTGACCGAGGAGCTGATCGCGCTCGGGCACGACGTGACGCTGTTCGCCAGCGGTGACTCCGTCACTTCCGCCAAGCTGCAATCGGTATGGCCGACGGCGCTGCGTCTCGACGGCACGATCCGCGATGCCAACGCGCTCCACATGATGATGCTGGAGCGGGTGCGGCAGCAGGCGGCGGAGTTCGACTTTCTGCACTTCCATCTGGACTACTACCCGTTCTCGCTGTTCGCGCGGCAGCCGACGCCATTCATCACTACTCTGCACGGTCGCCTCGATCTCAAGGAGCACCAGCCGCTCTTCAGCACCTTCTCGTCGGCGCCGGTGATCTCGATCTCGGACGCGCAGCGGAAGCCGGTGCCGCAGGCCGGCTGGGTGAGGACCATCTATCACGGACTGCCTGAGCAGCTGCTGACGCCGAAGCTGGTGGCCCCGACCTATCTCGCCTTCCTCGGCCGCATCGCGCCGGAAAAGGCGTTGGATCGCGCGATCCGGATCGCGGTTCGCTGCGACATGCCGCTCAAGATCGCCGCGAAGGTGGATCCGGTCGATCGCGACTATTTCGAGACCGAGATCCGTCCGCTCCTGAGTCTGCCCGGCATCGAGTACATCGGCGAGATCAGCGATCGCGAGAAATCGGATTTCCTGAGCGGCGCCGTCGGATTGCTGCTGCCCATCGACTGGCCGGAGCCGTTCGGCCTCGTGATGATCGAGGCGATGGCCTGCGGCACACCTGTCATCGCCTTCAACGCGGGATCGGTGCCGGAAGTGGTGGAGCCGGGATTGACCGGGTTCATCGTCGACGACGAGGATGCCGCCGTCGCCGCCGTCGAGCACCTGCCGCGATTGTCGCGGGCGCGGGTCCGCGCGCGGTTCGAGGAGCGCTTCACCGCCCGCCGGATGGCGAACGACTACCTTGACGTCTATCGCGCGATGATGCGCGACGAGGCGCCGCATCTGCGTCTGGTCAAGGTGTAGCGATGACCTGCTCGCGCCGCGGCCGCGTCTCCGGCATCAGCCGGTAGACCGCCGCGAGCCCGGCGACCGCGATCGCCCCAAGGCTGAGAAACGCCGCGTGGCTGCCGAGGTGGTCGCTGATGTAGCCGGCGAAGGTCGTGCTGACCGCGGCACCGATGCCGGCAGTGCTGCCCACCACGCCGAGGGCGAGATTGAAGCGCCCGCTTCCGCGCGTGACGTCGGCAACGACGAGCGGCAGCAGCACACCGAGGACGGCCGCGGAAATGCCATCGAGCAGCTGCACGAGCACCAGCAGATAGGGGCTGGTCACGATCGCGAACAATGACCCGCGGACGGCGAGGGCGGCGAAGCCGAGCAGCAGCAGCGGCCGGCGGCCCCAGCGTTCCGCCTTGCGGCCGACCCAGGCCGAGAAGCAGGCTACCACCGCCTGGGGCACCACGATGCAGGCGGCGATCAGGACCGTCGCCCAGTCGGTCGATCGCATGGTGACGATGCCCGCCATCAGCGGGAGCATCGCGGCGTTCGCAAAATGGAACAGAAGCACGCAGCCGCCGAAGATCATCAGCGGAACATTGCTCATCAGCGCCATCACGCCGCCGGAGGGCCCGCGCCGGGCGCCGCCGCGCGCCCGCACCGGATCGATCTCGTCGGGTCGGATTCGCTTGAGCGCCAGCAGTGCCGGAACCGACAGCACCGCCGTCACCAGGAACACCGCCTGAGTGGAGAATAGACGCCCGCAGGCGCCCATGAGCGCCGCCGCGATGCCGTTCCCGAGGGAGGCGAAGCCGGCGTTCCGCCCGAGCCGCTCGCCGATCGCGGCATGGCCGACCAGTCCCAGGCTGATCGCCGCCAATGCCGGCCCGAGAAGGCAGCTCGCGAGACTGTGCAGGATCTCCGCCGCCAGAACCGCGAGAAAGACCGGCCAGAGTGCCAGCATCAGCGCGCTCACGGCGATCGCGCCGATGGAGGCCGCCGCCACCAGCCGCTTCGACCGCACGACATCGACGAGTGCGCCACCCGGTATTTGGCCCGCCAGCCCAACCAATCCGCCGACCGTCAGCGCCAGGCCGATATCGACCTGCGTCCACGCCCGCGCGGTCAGATAGACCGCGATGAACGGACCAAACCCTGTCTGGACATTGGCTATGAAGAAATTCAGCCAGTCGAGCCCGCCCCGGCTGACGCAGGACGGCGTGGGCTCGCTCCGCGCCGATGGCGCGCCGGTGTCGGGGATCGCGGCGTCGCGAGGCCCCTCGGATGCATAGGCGCGCGACAGCGCTACTGCTCCGGCGTGTCGATCGACATCGGCTGCGCGCTGCCGGAGGCGCTCAGCACCACCACCGGCTGGCCCTCCTTGTATTCCGGCGCGGCCTTCAGCTCGTTGCGGGTGAGATCGAGAGTGATCGGCCCGGGCGGCTGGCCGGGCGCGAAATGCAGGGCGTTCCAGTCCACTGCGATCTTCCGGCTGCCGACACCGAGAAAGCCGCCGAAGTCGATGACGGCGGCACGCGGCTGCCCGGAGCGATCGACGATGACGTTGACGATCTGTCCCATGGATTCGTTGGCACTGCTGCGGACTTCCTTGCCGAGGACTCCCTGCGTCGCATCTTTCGGGAGCACCGTCGTGGGCGGGCTGCCGGGCGGCGGCGCGGGCGTGCCTTCCGCGGCGGGCGGCGACGCCGGAGCGGACTCGGGCGCCGCTGCCGATGGCGGCGGCGACGTTGCCGCCGGGGCGTTTGGTGCCGGAGACTGCTGAGGCGATGACGCCGGCGGCTGCGGGGACTGGTCCTGCGCTCGAACCGGCGGCGCCGCGTGGAGGGCAAGCGTCGTCAGCACGATCACGGCCGCTGTCTGGTAGTGACGGCGCATGTGATTGCCTCTGGTTGACGTCGCGCGGCGCGAGTGCCGATCGGCCCCGCTCGCCGAAAGATGCGCGGGCCGCGCGCCTCCGCTCGGTTGCCGGCTGCGCATTCGGGCACCAGTTTCCGTGTTTGCGCCAGTGACTTCGGGCGGTCATCCGCTCAGCGGGAGCGGAGATATCCAACCATCCCGCGAGTTGCCGCAAAAAAACACGCCCTCCGTGACAATTACGGGCGCACGCTGATCATCGTCGCACTGCAAGAGGTCGAGCCCATGGAGACGAGCGCGGTACTCCAGTCCGAAACGACACCGCTGCCCAAGACCGGGGAGTTCGCCAGTCCGCGCATGCCCTTCCGCCTCTTCGCGATCAAGCACGGGGATACGTTCCTGGTCGCCGACGCCTTCGGCAACGTGCTCGGCGACGGCGACGGGCTGTTCCACCATGACACGCGCATGCTCTCCCGCTATCTGCTGACGCTCGACGACAAGCCGCCGTCGCTCCTGGGAGCCGCCGTCAGTCAGGACAATGTCTTCTTCACCTCGAATGCGACGAACCACCCGCTGCCTCCGCTTGGCGGGCAGTCAACGCCGGAAGGCGTTATCCACATCGAGCGCACGCGATTCCTGTGGGAGGACCGGCTCTATGAGCTTGTCCGTCTGGTGAACTACGGGGATCAGGACGCGGTCATGCCCCTGGCGCTGACCTTCGCCGCGGATTTCCACGACATGTTCGAAGTGCGGGGCACCAAGCGACCGGCGCACGGCCAGATGCTGACACCGGAGGTCGGAGCGGCCGATATCCAGCTGAGCTATCGGGGCCTCGACGGCAAAATTCGATCGACCGCGATCGCGTTCTCCATGCCGCCGAGCCGATTGACCCACGAGCGCGCGGATTTCCTCATCGAGCTCGACCGCAAGAGCGGCACGGAGATCTATATCGAGATTGGCGCCACCCACCAGGCCACGCCGAACCGAGGCCGCTTTCGCGCCGCCGCCGCCCGCGCCCGCTACAGCATGCGCGCGCGCCGCCGGCGCGGCGCCCGATTGCGCAGCTCCGGCCGTCTGTTCAACGATTGGATGGACAAGTCGCGTGCCGACCTCGCGCTCCTCACCACGGAGCTGCCGACCGGTCCCTATCCCTACGCGGGGATCCCGTGGTTTTCCACGCCCTTCGGCCGCGACGCCATCGTCACCGCGCTGCAGATCCTCTGGCTCGACCCCAGCCTCGCCCATGGCGTGCTGAGCTTTCTCGCCGACAATCAAGCGCACGAGACCTCGCCGTTTCGCAGCGCCGCTCCCGGCAAGATCATGCACGAGACCCGCAAGGGCGAGATGACGGCGCTCCGCGAGCTGCCGTTCGGCCAATACTACGGCGGGGTCGATACGACGCCGCTGTTCGTCGTGCTGGCCGGCGCCTACGCCGAGCGTACCGGCGACCTCGCTTTCATCGAGCATCTCTGGCCCTCGCTCGAAGCCGCGATGGCCTGGATCGAGAGCGAGAGCGCCACCAACCGCGACGGCTTCCTCTACTACGCCAACCGCGAGGGCAGCGGCCTCACCAATCAGGGCTGGAAGGACAGCTCCGACTCCGTCTTCCACGCCGACGGCCGGTTCGCCGAGGCGCCGATCGCTCTGGTGGAGGTGCAGGGCTACGTTTTTGCGGCGCTCGGCGCCATGGCCGACCTCGCCGCCCGCCGCGGCGACGCGGCCGCCGCCGAGCGCTGGCGGCAGCGGGCGGAGACCCTGCGTGCCGCGGTCGAGCAACGGTTCTGGATGGAGGAAACCGGCTTCTACGCGCTCGCCCTCGACGGCGAGGGCAGGCCCTGCGAGGTGCGCAGCTCCAACCCCGGCCATCTGCTGTTCATGGGGCTGCCGAGCGCGGAGCGCGCGGCGAAGGCGGCGCAGCACCTGCTGTCCGCCAATTTCAATTCCGGCTGGGGCGTGCGCACGCTGGCGGTCGGCGAAGCGCGCTTCAATCCGATGTCCTATCACAACGGCTCGGTATGGCCGCACGATACCGCGCTCTGCGCCGCCGGCCTCGGCCGCTATGGCATGCGACAAGGCGCCGTCCGTCTGATGACCGAGCTCTTCGAGGCGGCGGCTCAATTCGGCATGCGGATGCCCGAGCTCTACTGCGGCTTTCAGCGCGTGGCCGGCGAGCCGCCGGTGGCCTATCCGGTCGCCTGCCTGCCGCAGGCCTGGGCGGCCGGCGCGGTCTTCATGGTGCTGCAGGCCTGTCTCGGCCTCACCATCGACGGCTGGCGCGGCGAGATCCATGTCGACCGACCGCGCCTGCCGATCGGCATCGACCGGCTGTCCGTCCGCGGATTGCCCCTCGGCGCCGATCGCGTCGATCTCAACTTTCAGCGGGTCGACGATCGGGTCGTCGCCTTTCCGACCGATCGCGGCCAAAGCACCGCTCGCATCTTCGCTCGCGTCTGAGGAAGCGGAGCCAAAGATACTGCGCCTGCTCAACTTTCAGCTGCTCAACCCGGGGGTGCTAACCTCCTCGGCTCAATATTCGCCATGCCCTGAGCGCTAGGGCCAGTGATCCGTAATAAAATCACCATAAGACCGCCATAAATCGGCGGTTCCAGCCCAACGGAAGAGCGTCTTCGCGACGAGCCGCCGACCCATTTTTGCCACGGGAATACCCCAGCGAATACCCCTACATTTGCAACCGTTGCGAGAGGCTAATACTATTGAACTCTGCCGGCCTCTTATCGGCACAGGGTGGTTTTCGCGTCCCGAGCGATGGGACGATTGGTCATCGCGGCGAAGCGGTGATGCGGCCAACCGTAGGTGGCGGCATCGCGACAGAACGGCAACGAGCGCGCTAAAGCGGCATCAGACCGCGAGGTGGCGCCGCCGGGTCATGCCGCACCCGGCTTGGATCTTCAAGGGGCAAAGATTTAGGCGCGCAAAGCTGCGCGATGTAGCGGCGTGAACGCGCGTATGGAAGCGCGATTCCGAGCGAGAACGGAGAACATTGGCGCACCCGCAGGCAAGTAACTGCCGCGGAAGCGATGCGTGGAGGTGACGTCGAGGGGGGAATGCGGCATGGACGGTGGTCCGCGCACGAAAGCGGGTGTCTCGCGCCCGTTGCTCCACTATCGGCCGAGCGGCGTCGGCGGTGATGCCGCGATCCCGGTTTGGCTCGACGATATCGCGGGGCCGGTCAGCACCTGCACCACTCAGGAGCAGACGAAATTCGTGCTGCTGAAACAGGTGCCGGAGATCCTCCTGGTGTCCTATGGTGCCAGCGAGGCCAGCGTCGATATCGGAGAGCTCGAGTGCTTCCATGGCCTCGGTCTCGACCTTCGCATCATGGCCTTCATCGAGCCGGCGCTCGCCGGCTCCGCCAAGCTGACGGAGATCGTTCGTCGGCGGCTGATTTACGGCCTGCATGTCCACCCAATCGACCGAGATGGTCTGCGATTCGAGATCAATCAGGTCCGCGCCCTCAACCGGATCGCGCGCCAGCCGGCGCGACCGTCCGGCACTCCGGAAGTGATCGTTCGGCGCGACAAGCTTCTGATCGGTAAAGATCGTCGCTTTCAGGCGGCGATCGCGGCGCTGACCCGAGCCGGCCGGACGACCGCGCCGGTGCTGATCACCGGCGAGAGCGGCACGGGAAAGGAGCTGGCGGCCCGCGTCGTTCACAACGCCTCGACCGTGCGCGGCGGTCCGCTGGTCGCGGTGAACTGCGCCGGCCTCGCCCCTACCTTGATTGCGTCCGAGCTTTTCGGCCACGAGAAAGGCGCCTTCACCGACGCCAAGGAGCAGAAGATCGGCAAGATCGAGGCGGCCCGGAACGGCACGCTCTTTCTTGACGAGATCGCCGACCTTCCGCTCGAGCTGCAGGGTTTTCTGCTTCGATTTCTGGAGGACGGCACGATCGTTCGCGTCGGCGGCAATCGCAGCCTGACCATCAATGCCCGCGTGATCGCCGCCACCAACGTGGATCTGCGGCAACGCGTGGCAGAGGGCCGCTTCCGGCAGGACCTCTACTACCGTCTGGATATTCTGTCGGTGGCGCTGCCGCCGCTGAGGGAGCGTGGCGATGATGCGCGGCTGCTGGCGCAGTATTTTCTCGATCAGCTCAAGGGCGAATTCGACCGCCCGCGCCTGACGCTGCACAAGAGCGCTCTCGCGGCCATCGCCCGCCATCACTGGCCGGGCAATGTCAGGGAGCTCTCGGGAGTGCTGCGCCGCGCCGTCGTGATGGCGGAATCCGACGTGATCGATGCGGCGGCGCTGGGTCTGGCGAACAGCGCGCCTTCCGGGCCGATCATCGATCTCGCATCGGCGCGAGCAAAGGCGGAGTTGGACGCCATCAAATCCGCCCTGGAGCGAACGAACCGGAACATCATCCGCGCCTCGAAGCAGCTTGGCGTTTCCCGGGTGACGCTCTATCGCCTGATGGAAAGGCACGACTTGGTCGCCACCTTGCGCTCCAAGGACGCCCCCTCCACGAAGAGCCTCGCGCCCGATGGCGTGGCAACGACACTTCCGACCCCACCGGGGCGGCTCCACTAGTGCATTTATGCAACTATCACGACAGCTTTTGCGCCAATTGGAGTTTCCCCCGTGACCCTAGGTGGAAATTCTGCTAAACATTTCAACACGAACGAGGGTCAGGTCGTCTACTTTTGGGGGATGACGTGAACAAAGCCCTGCCGTTTGTCCTAGCAGCTCTTGCCACGACGGCCGGTTTCATGCCGGCCGCTCATGCTGCCGATGACACGGATCTGCAGACGCAGATCCAGCAGCTGCGCGACCAGATCACGGCGCAGCAGAAGATGATCACGGACCAGCAGAAGAAGCTGAGCGATCTTGAGCGCAAGATCACAGACAAGGCCAGCGCGAAAGTCGCCGACAAGACAGTCGGGCAGAAGGTTCAGAACCTGGATGCCGTCCGCGGCACCGGTCCAGGGCCCGCCAATGTCTCCCAGGCCCAGCAGCCAGAGACCCCCGTTGGGCAGCCTGAGCAGAAAGAGCGGCCGCAGGTTTCCACGATCTCCGATGTCGGCGGCGTGCTGACCCCCAAGGGAACTCTGACCCTCGAGCCCACGCTCGAATATGACAACTCGCAGGTCAACCGCTTCTTCTTCGCGGGCACGGAGATCGTCAACGCGGTCTTCATCGGCGGGTTGGAAGCGGAGAATGCGCGCCAAAACACCCTCATCGCCGGGCTCAATGGGCGATATGGCATCACCAACCGCCTCGAGGCGAACATCAGGCTTCCCTACGTCTATCGCTTCGATCGCACGTCCAACGGCCCCGCCAACGAGACGCTGCAGAACAGCGTGTACGGCAACGACATCGGCGACATCGAAGCGGGCCTGCATTACCAGATCAACCAGCCGACCGGCGGCGGCGCCTACTATGTCGCCAATCTCAGGGTGAAGTCGGATACGGGCACCAGCCCGTTCGACGTTCCCTTCAACGTCCTGGGCCAGCAGACCCGGCTCCCGACGGGCTCCGGCGCGTGGGCGGTCGAGCCGAGCCTGACCGTGCTCTATCCCAGCGATCCCGTGGTCCTCTACGGGAATCTCGGCGTATGCGAAAAGCTTCAGCTTCGATCCCAACGTGAATGTTCCGACTCTCGGCTTGGTCACCGAGGTGCAGCCGGGTGACGCCCTGCGCGGCACCTTCGGAATGGGCTTTGGCATCAATGATCGCGTGTCCTTCAGTCTCGGCTATGAGCACGACTGGGTGCAGCCTACGACCACGACGGTCAATGGATTGAAATCGGGCTCCGAAGAACTCCAGATCGGCTCGTTGAATTTGGGTGTGTCCTATGCGGTGACGCCGAGGATCGCCATCAACGTCAACGCTTTCGTCGGCGTGACACGCGATGCGCCCGACGAGCGCCTGATGCTGAGCGTTCCCGTCAACTTCGATGTCTTCAGATAGAATCGAGCCGAGCTGGTTTCAGCGTTGAGATACCGTGGCGAGGTGGCGCTCGCGTGATGCCACCCATTCAATCTGCGTACTGAACCGATCCCGAGCCGTTGACATGGACCGCCCGCTCGGACGGGTGTCCATGAACCTCGATGGCGCCGGATCCGTCGATCTCGGCGATGAATTCGCTGTGTGCTGTTACGGCGCTGCTGCCGGCGCCCGAGATTTTGATCGTGGCGCGGTCCGCCTCCAGATCCGTGGCAGCGAGCTGTCCGGAGCCTGCAAGCGTGGCGGAGAGAGCGTCCGCTCGACCGGAGACGGTCACACTGTTCGAGCCGCTCATCGTCACGGCGAGTTGCCGCGCGGCGATTCCGCGGGCCGCAATGGAGTTGCTGCCTTCCGCGCTGAGGCGGGCGAGCGTCGGCAAGGACAACGTCACCTTGATTGGCTTCTTAGCGCTGTAGGACCGATCGGCGTAGATACGGAGCCGATCGCCGGCACTTTCCGTCCTGATGACCGACAGTATATTCTCGTCACCCTCGAGGATCAGGGTTGGGTCGGAACCAACATCGATGGCGACCAAAAAAGCACCTTCGAGGCTTACCCCCGTCACCGCCTCGATCGATCGCTGTTCCCGGATAATCTTACCGTTGCCAACGACAGGGGAATTGCTCGCATGGCTCTGCCTACCGATGATAATCGTATTTCCGTTGATGATGATGGCGGTGTCGCTCTCGTGGCTAATCGTAAGCCCGTCCGCATCGGCGTTGCTGGCGACGCCGGACAGCAGCGAGATCAGCAGGCCGACGACCGTGCGCAGAGATCTTCGCCTCGCCATTCGAGCCCCTCTGGTCCTGACTACGGCCCAGGCACGACTGACACAGCTCCGTGATCCCAGGAGCGAGAAAGATGGCGGGCCGGAAGGATCGCCAAGCCGCGTCGCTGTCTTCGCGCCAGAATTATAGCTTACTACCGATCGTGCAGCGAAAACAGCTCAGTGGGTCCGAGCCAGAACCCCGTTCGCGCCGCCGACCGAGCCGATCACCAGGTTGACGTTCACGGATTGGGTTTGGCTGCTCGCGATTCCGGTATTGATTGCGATCGCATTGGCGCCGCCTAGGCCCGAAACGGACGCCTGGATGCTGCCCGTGCTGAAGGCGGCCGAGGATCTCGCGGAGCCCAGCGCCGCATCGGAATCGCCCAGCGTCACGGCGGAGACCGTCGAGCTGACGTTTGCGACGTTGATCTGGATCAGTTTGTCCAGGATCGCATCGCCGCTGATGCCGCCGGTGCCGGTGATCGAGCCGAGGTTCTCCACCGGGGTCAAGGATGCAAACAATGCGTCATCGCCGGATGCTACGGCGGCCTCCGCGACAGCGGCTGATGTGGCGAACAACGCAATCGCAAGCGCCGGCAAATAGGCAAGCCGCCTGATCCGATTCATCTTCATACATCTCCAGAGAATCCTGGAACTCGGCGCGCTCGGACGCGTCAACGGAGGCGCGGGCCCAGGGTTACGCGGCCGATCGCCGCGCACGGGATGATCACCGGATCTGGTTAATGCATCCTTGATGTGGCCACTGCGGGGTCCGCCGGCCGTAGGCTGCGGAACGATCGGAGCTCAGGGCATCGCACGCATACCGACGACCGGCTCTCGAGCGCGGTCCGATCTTTGGATCGCAAATGCAGAACCGCCCCGGCTTGCGCCGAGGCGGTTCTGTGGCTTCTACTCTTCGCTCAATCTCAGTGGGACAGCCGCGACATCTGGTCAGCGAATTTGTTGATCGCAGCAAAGGTCGCCATACCGTTGTGGCCCGTCGGAGCGCCGGTCACCGTCACATTGAGCGTGCCTTGGCTGTTGACGTTCACGTTGTTCACTGTGTTGGTGATGAGGGTCTGGATGTTGTTGCCCGCGATTTGATTGACGATCTGCGTCGTGCTGGGATTACCGACCGACTGCGTGAATGTGACCGGCCCATTCTGAGTAATGGCTATGTTGGCAGGCGTCTGGTTCGTCGCGCTGGAGTTCAGCGTGAGAACCGTCGATACGACCGGAGTCTGCTGCACGACCTGGGTCTGGGTAAGGGTCGGAACCCAGTGGCCATTGTCGTTCATGTTCAACATCGTGGAGAGCGACAGCCCGTTCGACGTGCTCGCGAACAACGACAGACCGAACTTGAAATCCATACCCCCAAACGAGAAGCCGCCGCGTTTTTCGCTCAGTGTATCATCCGACACCGGCGCCTGCGCCAGCATCTCGTGCGCCGCCGCCGCGCTGGCCTCGGGCGCCACGGCCTGATCGGTATCGAGGCGCGCCACCTCCGGATCGGTGCTGGATTCGATGCCGATCAGCTGCGCCAGATTATGCGCAATGCTGCAGCCGCCAAGCAGCGCCACCAGAGCCGCCGCGCTCACCAGGCGAAGAAGCCATTTTCCATTTCCGCCGGCGTGCCGTCCGACAGGTGACATGATCGCCTCCCTCAGAAACGGCTGGGAAGATGAAGCATGAACGATGACAGCCCCTCTAGACGGAACGCGGTATCGATCGGCGCCTTCGGTTGCGCCAGCCAATCCGCCTCTCTATTGAAACTCGCCTGGGCGACCTCGACGTCGCTCTTGACCAGCAGCGCGATCTTGTCCCACCGGCTCTCGAAAGTCGCGCGGTCCTCGGTATAGGTGCCGCGGGCGGGATCACCGATCAGAACTCGGTCGTCCTTTACGCCTTTCAGAATCACGAAATGCTTGTAGCCGTTCGTCTCGATCAGCGTGATAGCGGGGATCTTGATCTCCGCCAGCTTGTCGATGGACACCTCGTAGCCGTCCGAGGCCAAGCCGATGCTGGCCAAGTACGTCTTCATGTCCAGCAGCGAGAAGCCCTCTTGCCTGATCTTCGCCTGGTTGCCAGCTTCCCACATGGCCTTGAAGGCATCGGTCTCGGTGGTCGGCCGGTGATAGTGGAAGGTAAGCAGGCTCGCGAGCGCCGCTGATCCGCAGCTGAAGTCGTATTTCTGCAGATAGATCGTTTTGAATTTGGTCATCTTGAGGCTGGTCAGCGGCACCGTGAAATAGTTCCCGCCGCCGAGGATGACCGGCACTTCCGTCGTGGGCGTTCCGGACACCTCATCTGCCCGAGCCATGCCGCGTGACAACACCCGAAAGGAGCAAAAGAGAAAGGCCAATCGATACTGATCTCACCGGCTCACCCCCATCTCACCAACGCAGCTTCGGGACCAACACTGATCGAGGTAGCAAGAGGTGTCACTCACGCCCACGGACACTCCCGCGGCTAACCTTGCATGATGATGTTGACGGTAAAGGAGTTGTTGAAGTTCACGTTGTTGCCGCTGTTCATCATGACCGAGGTCAGGCCCTGGTTGCCGGTGATCGTATTGCCGCTCATGGCGCCGTTGGAGAACTGACCCTTCATGAAAGTATTGTCGACCGATCCCGAATTGGATGTGGTGTTGCTCACAAAGGTATTGCCTTCGATGGTGACCCCTTGTCCCGAGCTCTTCTGAAGCGCGCTCTCGGGCAAGGGCGCAAGGCCGCTGAATAGATCATCGGCCTGAGCCGCGCCGGCGCCCGCCACGAGCCCAGCAGCAAGAATTCCGGCAAACGACAGTCTGCGAAAAGCCTTCGTATCCCGGCACATGTCGGGCCTCCCCAACGTCAAATGCGCTCGCTCATCGCTTAAAGTGAGCTCGGTGGCGGGCAGCCGACGCTGCCCACCACCTCGCTCCTTAGACGCCGCACATTCAGTACGAACCCCGCGCGCTCACCTGGTGGTGCTGGGGCCGACGTGGCCCGAGCCGAACACGCTGCCGACGATCGCCGTCACGCTGGCGTTCTGGGTCTGATTCGACGCGATGCCCGTGTTGACGGCAACCGGCACGATGCCTTGGATGTTCGCAAAGCTCGTGTTGCTCACGCCGCCGGTGGCGAGCTTGAACACGGAGACGTTCTTCCCGCCGCTGGCATCGGCACTCGCGCTCTGATCGTTCGACGCGGAGGCACTGCTATTGCCGCCGGTGCCGGATCCGTTGCCACCATCACCGGCCGTGCCGGCCGTTGCGGTCGCTTCGTCGCCGGCGCCAAAGCCGCCGCCGCCGTTGCCGCTGCCACCTGCGCCGCCGGCACCGCCGGCACCGCCCGCGGCACCCGCCGCGCCCGCACCGGCCGGGCCAACGCCGCCGCCAGCACCGGAATTCCCGCCGTCGCCGCCGTTGGCATGGGCCGAGTCGCCGCCGTTGCCCTGGCTAATGCTGCCGCCGGCGCCGCCAGCACCGGTGGCGCCAGTGCCGCCGCCATTGCCGTTGTTGCCGCCGGCGCCGCCATTGCCGCCGTCACCGCCGCCGGCGCCGTTGCCGCCGTTGCCGCCATGGCCGCTGGCACCGACGCCGACGCCGACCGAGGCCGAGAGCGCGCCGGCATTGCCGCCGTCACCGCCGACGCCGACACCCTTGCCGCCCTTGGAATTGGCGCTCGCGCCGCCCTTGTTTTTCGCGATCGCGAAGCCGCCGTCCGCGGATTGCTCATCCTTGTTGCCGAGGTGGATGCCGCTGACGTAGGTGTCGAGCGTGTTGACGCTCACGACCTTCATGTTGTCGAAATTCAGCTTGTTGCCGACGTTGTCCAGCTTATTGAAGCTGGCGATGGGATTGAGGCTGTCGCTGATGGAAGTGGTCTCTGTTGTTCTGGTTGCTGTTGTTGGGATCGTTGTTTTGATTGCTGTTATTGGGATTGTTGTTCTGGTTGCTGTTGTTGCGTGTCGTTGTTGTTGTTGGTGGCCGCGCCGCCAGCGTTCGTGCGCGCTGCCCGTTGCGAGCTTGTGTGTTGTTGTTGTTGTCAGCGTAGGCCACCGATCCGATGCTCAGCGCGAGCACGAACGCGGAGACCGTACTCAGAAGTTTCAGCTTGCTCATGTCTCCCTCCTAAGGACGTCGTTTGCAAAAAGAGCTGCGCTCGAGATGGTTGTCCGCGCTTCCGAGATCGGCGGCCCTTGCACAGCCGTTCGCCCCAACTTTCGCATGCAAGTCAGTGCGATGCTTCATAAGGAGCAAAGCCTGTGCCAAAACCGGGCAACGCCTTTATGGTCTGCTAAGGAATTGAAATCTTCTTGGACTTGTATTCCGACCATGCAAATAAATTGGCCAGAAGTGTCCACTCGACCTGTTGCAGGTGTCACAGGGACGAGACAGTGGTACAGAGGTGGTGCACCTGCGCATGCGGTTTCCCATCGCATTTCCGCCGATCGGCGTCCGCCTAACCCTCAAATTTTTCTTGTACTTCCAAAATCACAAGGAATGCTTGTATTTATTGGCACGCGGTTTGCAGTAATGTTGCAAATCATGGGCACCGGCCTGGGCGTGCGAAGCAAAGCAGGCGACAGGGAATTGTGGCAGGGGCTTTGATGATGACGATCCACATACGAAAGAGTTTGCAGCGCGCAGCGCGCCTTGTCGGTGCGGCGCTGATGGTGACGTGGGGCGTCGCGGTCGTTACGACGAACTGCGCGGAAAGCGCAGCGGCGGCAGAGCAACAAGCCGCGGATTTCTTGACGCGGTCGAGCCCACTTGAGGCCAGCGAGCTCGACCGCGTGCGCGGTCACGGACTAGACGGCGCGACAACCTCTGGCGGCAACATGCAGGTCGGGATCATTCTTTGGGATGAGTACCGCGGGCGGCAGCCGTCGCAGGGCGGTGGCAGTATCTCATCGACGAGCAGCTCGACCGTGCTCCCCTCCGGCGGCACCAGCTTCGTGATCACGACCACAAGTTCGTCGGGCCAACGCTAGCTTCGATCGATTGATGGCTCGCATGCTACTGAAATTCCCTGACGAATCTCAGAGATGCGGCCGCGAGCGCCGGCCCGTGACGCGATCGCATCCTCGGTAATACAAGACGGTGATCTAAATCGGCGGAAGCGCCATCGCCACGCAATCATTGGCGTGTCTAATGCCGGCGATGCCCGTATCGGGTGGATCGCTGGACGATGGTTCTTGACTCGGCTACAGCGCGCTTGCAACCTGGAGACGCTGTCGGGTCCTGAGTTATGCGCGCATCAATAAGCGCATAGAACGTGCGGCTACAAAGAGCGCGGATCGGCAAGCACCACTAAGGGGCTAGGAGTTTGGAGGCACCTCGTGTCGAGGAAGGTTGGCGGCGCGCCAACTTCCGGCGGGAGCGTAGCGGAGCCGACTGCGCCATCCCGCCCCATGCCGATCGCGGAGTCTATCCGCGTGGTGCGGAGTGGTGCGGGCGCCACCAGGGATATCGTCGGTTTGCGCGACGAGCTACGCGCTCTCGGGACCGAGCGGCTTCTGGACATCGTGCTTTCCCTGGCAAGTCAAACCGGCTGCGATGTGGCGGCATTGCTTCGGGCGGAGCCTAAAGCGGCGGCTCCTGCGCGCGAAGAGAGCGCCGAGCCCTACATGGTCGGCGCGAGCCCGGCGATGCAGCGGGTCTATGAATCGATCCGCAAGTTCGGCGCGACCGCCGCACCGGTGCTGATCACCGGCGAGAGCGGGACCGGCAAAGAGCTGGCGGCACTCGCGATCCACGAGCGCTCGACCTATGCTGCAGGCCCCTTCGTCGCAATAAATTGCGCGGCTCTGCCGCCCACTTTGATCGCCGCGGAACTCTTCGGTCACGAGAAAGGCGCCTTCACCGGCGCGACGCAACGGCGGATCGGACGCCTCGAGTCAGCAGATCGCGGCACGATCTTCCTCGACGAGATCGGCGATCTGCCGCTGGAGCAACAGGCGCATCTCTTGCGCTTCCTGCAGGAGCACACGATCGATCGTGTCGGGGCGACGCGACCGATCGAGATCGACGCGCGGGTGATCGTCGCCACCAACGTCGATCTGAGGCTCGCGATCGCGCAGGGCCGATTCCGAGAGGATCTGTTCTATCGCTTGAACGTGCTGAACCTGCATTTGCCGGCGTTGCGCGACCGTGGCGACGATCTCGACTTAATGGCGACCTACTTCCTGCGCAAACTCAGCAGAGAGCATGGCTGCGAGGTGAACGGCTTCAGCGACGACGCCTGGACGTGGATTCACGCCCATGACTGGCCGGGCAATGTCCGTGAGCTGATCGGCTGCATCCGCCGCGGTGTCGTGATGGCGGACACACCCTGGATTACCGCGCGCGATCTCGGTCTCGAGACGTCTCGCCGGATGCCGACGGTCATTCGCGCGGCGCCGGCCGCCATCGCCGTGCCATACCGCCAGACCATCGACGAGACGCGGCTGCGGGCCGCCTTAGCCACACAAGACGGCAACATCAGCAACACCGCCCGCGCACTCGGAATCTCGCGGACCACCATCTACCGCCTGATGCACCGATTCGGCATTAACTGACTTGCCCGCTATCGCTATTTGAGCGGCGGCAGGCCCGCGATCTTTCTCGCCTCGCCGGTCAGCTCGAGGATGTGCATGCCGGTATTGGCGCGATCGACGATATAGATGTAGCCGCGGTCGTCGAACTCGACGTTGTTGGTCTGGATCGCGACCTTGCAACGGTCCTTGCCGTCGACCTTCACGCAGCGCTTGTCGGTATTCTTGGTGATCGCCGGAATGAAGTAGCCGACCTCGCGGGGCACAAAGGGATCGCGCATGTCCACCGCCCGCACGCCGGCATTGAAGTGCGAGAAGAACATGATCTTCTCGTAGTAGACCGGCGCCATGTTCTCGCTCGAGGAGTGGGTTCCGAACCGCCCGCCGCGCTCGCAGAAATTCCCGCTCGCCTCCGGCACATGGAAATTCGAGACCACCATCGGGTGGGTCTCGAGCGTGATGTCCGCGAACCACACCATCTGGCGCGCCTCGCCGCACTCGTTCGCGATCTGCTCATCGGTGATCGCAACGAAATCACGGACCCGGCCAATCTTGTCGTGGGCGAATTCGGCCACCTTCATGCCGAGCATGGGAAATGTGGTGTGCGCCCCCACGGAGATGAGAGGTCGAGCCGTCCGACCTCGGGATAGCTCAGATTCTCCGGCGTCGGCTCCTTCGGCCCGTTCAGCAGTTTCTCGCGGTCGACGATCTGCAGGATGCCGCCGCCGTTGGTGCCATAGCCGAAATAGATGCGGTTGCCCGCGGGACCGGTCGAGATCATCCCGTGCAGCGCCGTCGGGACATTGCCGGTGGCACCGGGCTGCTGGCCCACCAGGCCGAAATTGCGGATGAAGACGGGATGGGCGGGATCGCTGAGATCATAGACCTGCGTCATCCGGCCGACGCGCCAGCCGGGCGCGCCGGAGACGAGATAGGCAATGCCGGTATCGCACTCCCACCAGTTCTTGTGCGTGCCCTTGATGCCGTCGATGCGCGAGACCAGCACCGGCTTGGCGGGATCGCTGGTATCCCAGATCTCGTGCGCGGAATTCCCGAAGGTGCGGAGCATATAGACTTTGGCAGGATCTCCCTTGGGCAGGCTCTTGCCGTCGCAGACCCGCACCATCTGCGCCCCGCCGGCCTCGTAGAGGCCTTCCTCGCCGGGAATGTGAGCGAGGTATTTGGGGTGGCGCGGATCGGTCACGTCGACGATCGAGGTGCCGTTGAACTCCCGTTGGCCGGTGAGCGGATTGAGCGGTTTCGGATCCTCCGGCGTGCCGCCATGATGGCCGATATAGGCGATCCAGCGGCCGTTCTGCTGATGAATGGTCGGCTGATAAGCCGCGCGCGCCTGCAGATCATTGTAGCCGACGAGGCGCATGTTCTTCGCCTCCGGCGGATCGCCGATCTTCTGCTCCTTGGCAATGCCAGCGGCCGGCATGGCGACCAGCATCGCAAGCGCCGCGATCGCAGCCCAGGCGTCACGCGTCCTCATGGTGCTCCTCCGCTCTTTTGTTCTCTTTCTGACTCTAATTCTAGAATTCTAGAGCACGAGAGAGCGTTGCCGTCATCCCTTCTTGGAGCTGGACATTATGTGGCTACGCCATGGGCGGCGCGGACGCGATCGCGAAAGGCGACGACCGGTGGCGTCGGCGCAACCGAGAACAAGATGCCGGCCGCGCATTTTGCCTGCGCCGCGATGGCGGCCGCGTTGAGCAGATCCGCCGCCTCCTTGACCCGGGCGACCAGCGCCGCGCCCGATGCGTCGGCAGTGTAATGGTGATGATGAATACGAGTGCGCTGGAAGGCGCGCGGAACCACCTGATGAACCACGACCCCGCCGGGGACGGTGTCCAAGATGAGGGTCGGCCAGAGGACGCGCCGCAGGACGCCCGGCGGCGGCGCAGCAAGGGCCTGCTCGATCACGATCTTCCAGTTTGCATCGATGTCGCTGACGGTCTCGGCGTGAAAAGGCAGCGCGTCGAGATCCGCGGCCGCCAAAACCGCGGCTAGATCGCCGAGGGTGGCATTCGGAGCGGCGGGGGTGCCACCGAGATGGATGAAGAGGAAACCGCGAATGCGCTCGGCAGCGACCCGTTCCAGCTGATGCAGGGGATCGGCCGGGTCCGGCGGCATCACCTGGGGCGGGGCGGTGGCGAAGCGCCCGTCGGCGCCGTAGGTCCAGCCGTGATAGCGGCAGCGGATCTCGGCGCAGCTGCCGGTGCCGGTGTCGAACAGTGGCAGGCCCTGATGGCGGCAGACATTGCGGAAGACGGCAGGCACGCCGCCGGCATCGGCGATCGCGAAGACCGGCCAGCCGCCGAGACTCTGCGCGACATAGGCGCCGGGCGTGCGCAGGACGTCCGTCGCGCGCCAGCAGCAGCCAGGCGTTCTGGAACACGGTGCGCCGCTCGCGCTGGAAGGCCTCCGGCCTCGCGTAGAAAGCCGGCGGAAGCGCGCCGCCGGTCGCCTCGCCCGAGGTCATCGCCTTACTTGCCGAGATGCTTCAGGAAGGCGGCGATCCCCGCCTCGCACACCGCGATGTCCTGCTCGCCGTTGCCACCGGAGGCACCGATGCCGCCCACCACATTGCCGTCCACCACGATGGGGAAGCCGCCGACGAACACCGTGAAGCGGCCGTCGTGCTGGGTGAAGATGCCGAATGCCTCCTCGCCCGGCAGCGCGTTCTTGTAGTTGTGCGTCGGCTTGCGATGCCCTGCGGCGGTGAAGGCCTTGTTCATGGCGATCTGCACGCTCGTCACCTTGCCGCCATCAAGACGGCGCAGGGCAATCGGATAGCCCGCGGCATCGGCGACGCAGAGCACCTGGGGAACGCCGATCTCCTCCGCCTTTCTCTGCGCGGCGTCGAGCATGAGATTGGCCTCGGCGAGGCTGAGGGTCTGATAGGTGATCATGGATTGGGTGCCCCGAGGCTGGTCGGATCTCGTCCGTCGAACAAAAGCGGGACGCGCGGCAGTGACACGCCGCCCGTCCCGCGCCCCCGACGTACTGCTACTCCGCCGCCTGCGCCCGCGGTTGTGCCAGGAACTTGTTGTAGAGGCCGTCGAGATAGAGACGGCGCATCATGGTCGCCTCGCGCACCAACCGAACGCAGCTCTCCTGCACCTCAGGCGTGGTGGCGTGCTTCTCCAGGATCTTGTAGCCGAGCTCGCCGTGCTCCTGGTCCGCCACGATATGGAGGCGGAAGAACACCACCTCTTCCTCGGTGAAGCCGTATTTCTCGATGAGCGGCGGCGTGGTGCGGGCATAGACCTGCGGCACCTGGGATTCGAGTCCCACCAGCAGGCCGGCGAGCGCCTCGGCGAAGGGCCGCTGCGCCTGACGATAGCACCAGCTCTGCAGACCCAGCGTTTCCGCCAGCAGCTCGCCGTTGAGCTGCGCATCCACGATCTCCTTGCGGCTCATGCCGCAATGCTCGCCGAAGTCCAGCAGCAGATCCGTGTGACGAACCGCGGGGAAGCCGGCGCCGGCCTGGAAGCCTTCCTCCTCGAAAATATTCTCGGCGAGGAAGTGGCGCACCTCATCGACGGGGCAGTTGCCGAACACCGTCGCCAGCCACTCGGAGAAATGGCTCACGAAATGGAAGTGCTGCTTGGTCCATTCCGCCAGCAGCCGGCGATCGAGGCGCCCCGCGACCCACGCCTCGCTCCAGGGATGCGCCTTCGAATGACGCTGCTGCACCGCCGTCTCGAGGGCGACTCGAAATGCGCTCTTGGTCATGGCCACCTCCGGATGTGATTATTGGATACTGTATACAAAAATGCGGATCGTCAATATCGAGATCGAGCCATCAACCCTTCCGTGCTCTCGGAGCAGGCGATGGCGCCTCGAGCCCGCGCAGATAGTCGGTGCCGGCGCCCAGCACGTGGCGGGTGGCGAGGAGGCAAGCCAGGTCCTCGTCGCCGGCGATGACCGCCCGCAGAATTTCCGCATGCTCGGCCCAGCTTTGCTCGGCGCGCCCGCGGCTCATCGGGGCAAAAAAAGAGCTGGTGCGCTCGCGCAGGGAACGCATGAGATCGCCCAGCACCTTGTTGCTGCCGGCGGCGGCGAGCGCGTCATGGAAACGCCCGTTCCACTCCACAAGCCGGTCGGCGCGGCCGCTCCGCGCGGATTCCGCGCCACGCTGGAGAATATCCTGCAGCCGTGCCAGGGTGGCGGAATCCTGCCGCCGCGCCGCCAGTCGCGCGTTCAGCCCCTCGAGCGCCGCGCGCACCTCGACCATCTCGTGGGCGGCCTCGGGGCCGAGGGCGGCCACTGCCGCGCCGCGCCGAGCGGTGACATCGATCAGTCCTTCCGACGCCAGCGCGCGAAGCGCCTCCCGCACGGGATTGCGGGAGACACCGAAATCCTGCGCCAGGCGATCCTCCACCAGGCGCTGCCCCGGCCTGTAGCGGCCATCGAGGATGGCGCGGCGGATCTCCTGGGCGACGAGGTCCCTGAGCGGGGCATGCTGACCGCCGAGCGAGCCGGTCTCGGCGGACTCGCCCTTGGACTCCTGCCGGGACTTGGCCGCCGCGCCCGATATCACGGTCATCAAGACGTCTCCGCAACCTTCGCCGAGGCTCAGATTGTATACAAAAAAGCCTCGCTCTGGTAATCCTTTGGGCACTGGCTTCCTGCCTTTAAAGAAGAGCTTTCCGCTGGCGGCTCCGATCTACCGGACGTCCGGCCGGCGCATCGAGAGGCTTCCACACGGTCCGGATTTTGGCGCGGCACCGCTCTTGACCCATCGACTTGATGTCCTCGGCCCGCATGGCATGTGCGTTGCCTTCATCGCGGCTCTCCTGCTTGCGAGCACCGGCTCAGCGCGCGCTGGAAGCTACCTGACACGCTGTCCCTCCCAGAATGGCGCCGCGGGCGAGCCGGCGATGAGCGTAGAGACGAAGCCGCCGACCAGGCCCGGCTGCAAGGTGACGGCACTCGCCGTGGATGCGAGCTCGGTGCTGACCGTGGTTCCGGCGCCGCGCCGGCCCGCGGGCGCTCCGGAGCCGGAGACGCTGACGCTGTCGGGCACAGAAGGGAAGGCGGGCTTCGAGGTTCGCGAGATCGCCGTGCAGCCGGTCTCGCTGAACGCGCCGCCGCCCTATCTGGTGCCGACCGTCGACATTCGTGCGGTCGCCAGCACCGGCGTGATCGGACCGCTGGGCCGCGCCACGCTGAGCGAGGACGACGATCAGACCGTTCTCGACTGCACGCCGGGCAAAGAGCGCGCCGGCCTCGCCTTCGCCACCACGCGCGTGCCGCCGATCCCCGGTATGACGATTTACGTGGTTCACGTCGCCGAGGGCACTTTCCGTCTCGTGGTCTCCATCCCGGGATCACCTCCCTCGCAAGAGCCGCGCCTGCTGGCGAAGCTCAGAGCCGCCGACAGCGCCACCGAGGCGAACATCCCGTTGCCCGCCGATCTCGCCGTCGATACGCCACTCGACTTCGCGGTGCTGTGCCCGGCCGCCGGCGGGCATCTCGCTCTGAGCGAGATATCGCTCGAGGCGAAATCCGCGGTGCCGACGGACCGCGCGGCATGGATCCACAACGATGCGATGTGGCAGAACCAGGCGGCGCAGGTTTTCACCCGCGCGCAGCGCTGGGGACTGACGCGGCTGGCGATCCGCGTTCCCGCCAATGACGGTGGCCTTGGAGATCCGCAGGCGCTGGCGGGATTTCGTGACCGCCGCAAGCGCGCACGGCATCGCCGTGTGGGCGCTCGCCCGAGACAACGGGGACGGCGCGGTCGATGTCGCCGAGATCGCTCGCACCGGCGTGGCGCTTGCCGACTACAATTCCGCCGTGCCGCCGGAGGCGCAGGTCAAGGGCTTGGAAATCGAATTGCGGCCCGCCCGCATCTGGTCCTACGTGGCGGATCCGGAGGCCGCGGCCCTCGCCTTCATCGATAGGCTGGAGCGGTTGAAGCCGTCGCTCGGCATGCCGATCGCCGCGACGGTGCCGGCTTGGTTCCCGACCGGCGTCTCCGTCGCCGAGCGATTGTCCGCGGTGCTCGATCGCCTGACCGTCATCACCGACCGCACCGATCCCATCGACATCCGCCGCGCGGTCGCGCGTTTTCTCGCCTGGGGAACCCGGCGCAACCGGCGCGTGGACGTGGCGCTCGAGGCCGGCCCGGTCGCGGATGGCGAGCGCGGAAGTTTCGTGCGCGCCGAGGCAGGCGAGCTTTGGCTGGTTCCCGTCGCTGGCGACACGGCGCTGATCCTGCTGAAGGAGCCAGCGCGGAATCTGCCGGGCCTGGCGTTCCGCCAGGACGAGGTGACACCGGTGCCGGCAACCAGTCGCAGCTTCCTCGGCCGCCGCGCCGAGCTGCGCGAGACCCTCACGCCGCTCGGGCGCACCCTCGGCGCCTGGCCCTCCTTCGGCGGCTTCGCCTTCCACGGATTGTTCGCCGACCGCGAGTGATCAGAACCGCGCCGATCGGCGCGACGTCATGATCTCGCAGTGCAACATTTGCGCCGTCGGCGTGGATACTGCGCGATACCCCGCAGTTCTCCGCAATGCCATGGGATTGCAACGTTTGTTTCCAAATGTTGCTTGACTTTGAGGCTGGAAACCCGCCTCATGGGCCCACAATCGACGTTTTGGCGCGAGCTTGCCAGCGTCGCCCGCTTGCGGGCCTCCGCTTCAAGTCACTCCCCAAATCCAGATTGTTTACGATCGGACGAGAGTGCGTCCGGTCGTTCTGGCATTGATATAGCTAAGGAGGCCATGAGATGGCTGTCGGTACTGTGAAGTGGTTTAATCCCGTCAAAGGCTACGGCTTCATTCAGCCGTCCGATGGCGGACGTGACGTCTTCGTCCATATCAGCGCAGTCGAGCGCGCCGGCATGGGCACCCTCACCGAGGGGCAGCGCGTGAGCTTTGACGTCACGACCGAGCGTGGTAAGCAGGCCGCGACGAACCTGAAAGCCGGCTGAACAACTTTTCTTCGGAAAGGGCGCGGAGCCGGCGACGGTTCCGCGCCCTTCTCTTTTTTTGCATCCGTTTTTCCCGTCCGCGCCGGAGACCGTTCGATGCGCGCCGCCAGTTTGCTTGCTCCGCCGATCCGCCGCGCGGCGCTGCTTTGTCTCGCCGCGGGATACGTGGACGCCTACGGCTACGTCGATCTCGGCGGCGTCTTCGCCGCCAACATGACCGGCAACACGGTGCTGGTGGGCATCGCCGCCGCGCGCGGCGACTGGGCGCGCATTCCCCCGTATGCGCTGACGCTCGGCGCCTTTTTCCTGGGCGCGATGGCGGCGAGCGCGCTGAAGCGCGCCTTCGACCGCGCATTCCCGTCGCTGCTGGTGGCGGCGGCACTGCTGGCGGTGGCGGAGCGCCTCGGCCTCGGCGGCGATCTCGTGCTGCTGATGCTGGCCTTCGCCATGGGGCTGCAAGGCGCCAGTATCAATCGCTTCGGCGGCACCGGCCTGCAGACCGTCGTGGTAACTTCGACGCTGCTCAACCTGGCCGATGGTTGCGTCCATCACGGCTGGCACGCCGCCCGTGGCAGCGACGCGTCGGGACCGGAGATGCCGCTGCTGGGCGCGGCGTGGCTCGCCTATTTTGTCGGCGCCGCGGCGGGCGTGCTGATCAGCCGCGATCTCGGCCTGCCGCTCGTGCTGCCGGCGGTGGTGCTCGTCGTCGTCGCGATCGACCTGGCGCTGACGCGGCGGAATGGTGGCTGATGCCCGAATGCTAGAATGCTTTCTATAATTCGTATAACGGACACGGGGGCACCGGTATCGTGCCGGCATGAGCTGGCACTTTTCATTCGCGCGTGAGGCGACGCGCTCGTCGACGACAGGCTGCTCCGATCGCCGGCATTCTCCGGCATCTTTCGCTAAATCCCGGCCATGACGCCGCCCGCCGCCACGCATCCCGACGGTTGGAAGCGGCCGAGCCTCGGCGAGCTCAACGCGGTGCTGCTGTCGCACGCGCGCTTCCTCGCCCGCAAGCCAGGCGGCCAGCGCGCGCTCCTGGCATTCCATGACCTGAGCGACGTCGACCTCAGCTATCACGACCTGACCGACGCCGACCTCACCGGCGTGCGCATGCACCGTGCCTTCCTGCCACGGATCCGGCTGCGCGGCGCCACGCTCTTCGGCGCCGACTTCCGCCTCGCCAACCTGAACGAGGCGGACATGACCAAGTGCGATCTGCGCGGCGCCTGCTTCCGCGGCGCCGAACTCAACCGCGCGGTGCTGGCCCAGGCCGACCTCAGAGAGGCGACGCTTGCGATCTACGACCAGCTCCCCTCGCCGCTGGTGGAGAGCTTCCGGCTGCGGCGCACCGACCTCACCTCGGCGCAGGCGCGCGGCGCCGACTTCACCGGCGCCCGCCTCGACACCGCCTTCGTGATGCAGGCGGATTTCTCCGACGCGGTCATGCGCGGCATCGATCTCAAGGGCGCCGATCTCCGCAACGCCGATCTCACCGGCGCGGTGCTGGAGGACGCCGACCTCGCCGACAGCAAGCTCGCCGGCGCCGTCTTCCGCGCCGCCGTCCTCACCGGCGCTAAGTTCGACGGCGCCGACATGGCCGGCGCCGACGTCACCGACGCGATCCTCGATCCCATCGCCCTCGACAGCGATGCGTTTACCGGCGCGATCCGGTCGGACTATGCGCTCAAGACCGAGTGGGACCTGGCGGAGGCGCTGCGCCTCCACGCGCTCTGGATCGACAGCTCCGGCAAGGTGGGCGAGCGCGCGATCCTGGAGAAGCTCGACCTCCGCGGCCGCCAGCTCGAGGGCCGCGTGCTGCCGATGGCGGTGCTCAGGAGCGCCAACCTCGCTGGCGCCAACCTGGCGCGCGCGTCGCTGGCCATGGCCGATCTCTCGATGTCGGACCTGCGCCGCGCCGTGCTGACCCAGGCCGATCTTCGCGGCGCCACGCTCCGCCGCGCGCATCTCAACGAGGCGAACCTCTACGGCGCCAAGCTCGGGCCACTGCAGAACGTCGGCGGCCGCGACGTCGATTATTACTCGATGCTCGAGCACGCGAAGCTTACCGGCGCCAATCTCAGCAACGCCGATCTCCGGGGCGCCGACCTCACTGGCGCCGATCTCTCCGACACCGACCTCTCAGAGGCCGATCTCACCGACGCCATCCTCGACGACGCGGACCTCACCGGCGCGTCCGTCGACGACGCGCTCCTCGACGGCGTCAGCACCCACCGCACCAAGGGCCTGAAGATCTGACACCTCGCGGCTCCCTCGCCGGCGCGCTATAAAGCCGGGCACGACGGACATTCGGGAGGACGGCATGGATCTCGAGCTCAAGGGAAAGACCGCGCTGGTGACCGGCGCCAGCCAGGGGATCGGCCGCGCCATCGCGCGGCTGCTGGCGCGGGAAGGCGTGACGCTGGCGGTGGTGGCGCGCCGCAAGCCGCTGCTGGAGGAGCTGGCCTCCGAGATCGCCCGCAACCAGGACCCCGCCCCCGCCCTCATCGTGCAGGACGTCATGGCGGAGGATTCCGCCAGGCGCATTCGCGACCAGGCGATCAAGGCGCTGGGTCACGTCGACATCCTCATCAACTGCGCCGGCGGCAGCCGGCCGCTCCCCGTCGACGCCGCGGAGGAGCGCTGGGAGGAGGCGATCACCCTCAACTTCACCCGCGTCCGCCAGCTCACCCATGCGATCCTGCCAGGCATGATGGAGCGGAAATGGGGCCGCATCGTCAACATCACCGGCAAGTCCGAGCCCGAGCACATCAACGCCGCCTTCTCCGCCAAGGCCGCCGTCCACGCCTGGGCCAAGGGCCTGTCGCGGGACGTGGGCAAGCTCGGCATCACCGTCAACTCGATCGCCCCCGGCCGCATCATGAGCGAGCAGATCCGCCGCAACTATCCGCCCGAGGAGCGCGAGCGCTTCTCCAAGGCCGAGATCCCCGCCGGCCGCTACGGCGAGCCGGAGGAACTCGCTGTCATGGCGGTCTTCCTCTGCTCGCCGCTGGCGGGCTATGTGAGCGGCACGGTGATCCCGGTGGATGGCGGGCTCCGGCGGTATCAGTTCTAGCCGTCACTCCTCCGCGCTCACCCGCCTGAGCTTCTTCAGCTGGCCGCGCTGCTGCTTCGAGTCCAGGCGCTTGCGCTTCGACGAGCGGCTCGGGCGCGTGGGGATGCGGCGTTCCGGCGCCACGGAGGCCTCGCGGATGAGCTCGACCAGGCGCTCGTAGGCGTCGGCGCGGTTGCGCTCCTGCGTGCGGTGGCGGTTCGCGGTGATCACCAGCACGCCTTCCTTGGTCATGCGCCGGCCGGCAAGCCCGACCAGGCGTGCGAAGACCGCCGAGGTCAGCGCCGTCGAGTGCCGTGCGTCGAAGCGGAGCTGCACCGCGGACGCCACCTTGTTGACGTTCTGCCCGCCCGGCCCGCTGGCGCGGATGAAGCTCTCCTCGATATCGCGGGGATCGAGGGTGATCTTGTCGGTGACCTCGATCATCGCGACGCGCCCGCGGCTAATAAGATCTCGGCATCCCCAGCACGTGCTCGCCGAGATAGGCGAGGATGAGGTTGGTGGAGATGGGGGCGATCTGCATGAGGCGGGTCTCGCGCCACTTGCGCTCGACGTCGTATTCCTTGGCGAAGGCGAAGCCGCCATGGGTCTGCATCGCCGCCTCGCCGGCGTGCCAGGAGGCTTCCGAGGCCAGCATCTTCGCCATGTTGGCCTCGGCGCCGCAGGGCCGGCCGGCGGCGAACAAGGCCGCGGCCTTCCGCCCCATCAGCTCCGCCGCCTCGGTCTCCGCATAGGCCCGCGCGATCGGGAACTGGATGCCCTGGTTCTGCCCGATCGGCCGGTCGAAGACGACGCGGGAGTTGGCGTAGGCGGTCGCGGTCTTGATGAACCAGCGCGCGTCGCCGATCCCCTCCGCCGCGATCAGCACGCGCTCGGCGTTCATGCCGTCGAGGATATATTTGAATCCCCGGCCTTCCTCGCCGATCAGATTCTCCGCCGGCACTTCCATGTCGTCGAAGAAGACCTCTGTGGTGTTGTGGTTGATCATCGCCTTGAGCGGCTTGATCTCGAGCCCCTTGCCGAGCGACGCGCGGATGTCGACCAGGAATACCGAGAGCCCGTCGCTCTTGCGCTTCACCTGGTCGAGCGGCGTGGTGCGCGCGAGCAGCAGCATGAGATCGCTGTGCAGCGCCCGCGACGTCCACACTTTCTGCCCGCGCACGACGTAGCGGTCGTTGCCCTTCTTCTCCGCGCGGGTCTTGAGCTTCGTCGTGTCGGTGCCGGAGGTCGGCTCGGTCACGCCGAAGGCCTGCAGACGCAAGCGGCCGGCGGCGATCTCCGGCAGGTATTTCTTCTTCTGCGCCGGGTTCCCGTGCCGGAGCAGGGTTCCCATGATGTACATCTGCGCATGGCAGGCGCCGGCGTTGCAGCCGGAGGCATGGATTTCCTCCAGGATCACCGCCGCCGCGCGGAGCGGCAGGCCGGAGCCGCCGAACTCCTCGGGGATGAGCGCCGAGAGATAGCCCTCCCGCGTCAGCGCCTGGACGAAGTCGGTGGGATAGGCCTCCTTCGCCTCGAGGTCCCGCCAATAGGCGCCGGGATATCCCTCGCAGATCTTGCGGATCGCCTGGCGGATCTCCGGGAAGTCCTCGCCGACGGCGAAGTGGACGAGATCGCCGGGCTCGGCGTGGATGTCGGGGCTCATCTATTTTCTTTCCTGCTACTCCGCCGCCTGCGCCTGGGGCGTCGCCGCGTGGAAGCCCTTCGGCAGCCCGGCCTTGCCGACGCCGCCATGCAGCTCGACGTTCGGCAGCGCGCGCGCCAGGATCTCCCGGCACTTGATGAGGCGGTCGAGGTCGACGCCGGTCTTGAGGCCCATGCCTTCCAGGAGGAAGACCAGATCCTCCATCACGATGTTGCCGCTGGCGCCCGGCGCATAGGGGCAGCCGCCGAGGCCGGCGAGGCAGGCGTCGAAGTGCTTCACGCCCACATCCAATGCCGCCAGAGCGTTGGCGATGCCGAGGCCGCGGGTGTCGTGGAAATGCGCCGCGACCGGCACCGAGCCCACCGCGGCCATCACCGCCTTGAAGACCCGGCGCACCTGCGCGGGATTGGCGTAGCCCACGGTGTCGGGGACCGCGAGCTCGTCGGCGCCCGCCGCCGCCATGATCTCGGCGTAGCGCACCACCTCGCTCTCGGCGACGTTGCCCTCGATGGTGCAGCCGAGCGCGGTCGAGAGGCCGACCGCGAGCTTCGGCCGCTTCTTCGGCTCGAGGGTCTTGACCAGCTCGACGATGCGGCGGAAGTCGGCGACGGATTCCTCCCGGGTGCGGCGGACGTTGCGCTGATTGTGGCTCTCGCTGACGGAGATGACGTAGCTCAGCTTATGGACGCCGGCGGCTAGCCCACGCTCGGCGCCCTTGAGATTCGGGATGAGCGCCGCCACCGTGAGGCCGGGGATCCTGAGCGCGCGCTCGCAGACCTCCGCGGCGTCGGCGAATTGCGGGATCAGCTTCGGCGGCACGAAGGAGCAGACCTCCATCTCCGGCATCCCCGCCGCCGCCTCGGCCTCGAGCCAGGCGAGCTTCTCCGCCGTCGGCATGAACTCGGCGACGTTCTGCAGCCCGTCGCGCATGCCGACCTCGCAGAGAAATACGTCGAGATCCTTCCTCATGGGGGCTTCCTCCCTCTCTAATCCGGCCTGATCCATACTACTTTCGTCCATCCTGGCCCCGCCCCGCCCGCGACGCAACGCCGGCGATAAGTGACGGCGCGGGAAGCAGAAATGCGAATTTGCCGGGGCCTGGCGCGAGCGGCGGCGGGTGACTTTTGGCGACCCCTTCGCGAGGGATCGCGAATTGGGTTCGTTTCGCAGAAATCATTGTTCCGCCCGCCGGCCGCGCCGCCCGATGACCAAACGCACCTTGCGTACAAATGGCGCCGAGGGGCCGCCCGTCAAGAACCCCGCAAGCCCGGACGAACCGCGCCAACGCCCCCGGCGCGGAAGCATCTGGCGCGTCCATTATGGAGCGGCGCCGCAGACGAGCCGCCCGGGTGACCCGAGAACTGGATCGCTCGGCGGAAGGTTCTGCCTGTGCTGGCCAGCGCCGGCCGCTGCGTCATGGAACAGCCGAGCCTTGGCTCGTCCACGCACTTCAATGAAGCGAGGGGGATTTACGATGCGCACACGACGGAGTTCCGAAGTCATCAGGCAGGACCGGCGTCGGCTCCTGAGCACCGCCGCTGCCGGCGTTACCATTGCGGTCGTGCTCGCCGTCCTGGGCGGCAAGGCCATTTCCGCGCAGAACAAGTACACCGTGAAAGTGCCTGATGGCCTCGCGTTCTCCGAGTTCAGGGGGTACGAGGATTGGAAGGATGTCGCCGTCAGTCAGAGTGGAGACCTGATCGAAGTGATCCTCGGCAATCCCGCGATGATCAGCGCCTACCGTTCCGGCGTTCCCGGCAACGGCAAGAATTTCCCCGATGGCGCCAAGATGGCGAAGATCCATTGGAATGCGAAACAGAGTGCGGAGGCCCCCTCTCCGACGACGGTGCCGGACACCCTGCACGACATCGACTTCATGGTGCGGGATAGCAAGAGATTCCCCAAGACCGGCGGATGGGGATACGCCCAGTTCAATTATAACGCCGCGTCCGACACGTTCACGCCCGAGGGAAGCGGCGCCGATTGCGGGTACACGTGCCATACGATCGTGGCGAGAAAAGATTACGTCTTCACCTCGTACGGCAAGCGGTGATCGGAGCAGAGGATTGCCGCGCGAATTTCATCGCGCGCCAAACCCGTTCTGAACCCTGATCGAAGAAGGCGCCCTCATGAGACGGATTGTTTTCGGGCTCGTTGCAGCCGTGGCGCTGGCCGGCGTGGTCGCCGACATCGCCCCCGCATCCGGACAGTCCGATGGGGCGGCCGCCCCGATCTTCGGAGTCAAACTCCCTCCCGGATACCGCGACTGGAGGCTGCTCTCCGTCGCCCACGAGGAAGGCACGCTCAACGATTTCCGCGCCATTCTCGGCAACGACGCGGCGATCAAGGCCGCCCGGGAAGGGAAGCTGCCGTACCCGGACGGCACCATCATCGCCCGGCTCGCCTGGAGCTACGACCCGCTGGAGGAAAGCGCCAAAGCCTTCGGCCATCCCCAGTCTTTCGTCGCCGGGCCACCCAAGAACGGGGTGCAGTTCATGGTCAAGGACTCAAGGAAATACGCCGCGACCGGCGGCTGGGGCTACGCGCAATTCAACGACGGCAAGCCCGCCAGCGAGGCGGTGCACAACACCTGCTTTCCCTGCCACTCGATCGTCAAGGCTCGCGACTTCGTCTTCAACCGCTATGCCCCTTGAAAGCCGCTGCAACAGAGGAGGCAGCATGACGAGGCACGCCTATGACAGGGAGATCACCGGGCTTCTGGTGATCGATCCCTACAACGACTTCATTTCCGAGGGCGGCAAGATATGGGACCGCATTCGGGCTGTTGCAGAGGCGAATGACTGCGTTGCTCATATGCTGCAGGTCCTGAATGCCGCGCGGAAGGCGCAGCTTCGGGTCTTCTACGCACTCCATCATCGATACCGTCCGGGCGACTATGAGACGTGGACCTACGTTGCGCCGATTCAGAAGGCGGCGTGGGCGCGAAAGAGCTTCGAATACGGCACCTGGGGTGGCGAGATCCGTGCCGGGTTCGAGCCCAAGCCGGGCGAGATCGTCGCTGCGGAGCATTGGTGCTCCAGCGGCTTCGCCAACACAGATCTGGATCTGCTGCTGAGGAAGCACGGCATCCATCAGCTCATTGTCATCGGATTGATCGCGCATACCTGCGTCGAAGCGACGGTTCGCTTCGCCGCCGAGCTCGGCTACGGGGTCACGGTGGTGAAAGACGCGACGGCGGATTACTCGGACGAGGCGATGCACGCCGCTCTCGACATCAATATCCCGAACTACGCCGGCGCCATCGTGACCACGGCTGAAATCGTCGACGAGATCGAGGCGCCGCGGGCCTGAGCTGAGTGTGTTGCCATTTCTAGAGCATGATCCCGAAAAGTGGAGGCCGGTTTTCGTAAAAGATCATGCTCAAACAAAAAAACTAGAGCTCGGTTCTGATTCAATCAGAACCGATAAGGCTCTAGCGCATCCGAGCAGGCAAGATCCCAAGGAGTGTCCCAATGGATAAGATCAAGCCGTCCGAAGCGATCGACCGCCGCCGCCGCCGCTTCCTCGGCGCCGCCGCCCTCGGCCTCGCCGCCGCCGAGCTCGGCATCGGCTCCGCGGCGGCGCAGACCGGCGCGGCGAAACCGGCGCTGCCCGCGATCACGCCGGGGACGCACACCTCTTTCGCCGCCCTGAAGCAGATCGATGCCGGCCTCCTCGATGTCGGATATGCGGAAGCCGGCCCCGCCGAGGGTCCGGCGGTCCTTCTGCTGCATGGCTGGCCCTACGACATCTACAGCTATGTCGACGTGGCCCCGCTGCTGGCTTCGGCGGGCTACCGGGTGATCGTTCCCTATCTGCGCGGCTATGGCACGACGCGCTTCCGCTCGAGCGAGACGGTGCGCAACGGCCAGCAGGCGGTGGTCGCGGTCGACATCGTCGCCTTGATGGATGCGCTCAAAATCCAGAAGGCGATCCTCGGCGGCTTCGATTGGGGCGCGCGGACGGCCAACATCATCGCGGCGCTCTGGCCCGAGCGCTGCAAGGCCATGGTCTCGGTGAGCGGCTATCTGATCGGCAGCCAGGAGGCCGGCAAGATGCCGTTGCCGCCGACAGGCGGAGCTGCAATGGTGGTACCAGTATTATTTCGCGACCGAGCGCGGCCGGGCCGGCTACGACAAATACCGGCGCGATTTCGCCAAGCTGATCTGGCAGCTCGCCTCGCCGAAGTGGAATTTCGCCGACGCCACCTTCGATCGCAGCGCCGCCGCCTTCGACAATCCCGATCATGTCGCCATCGTGATCCACAATTACCGCTGGCGGCTCGGCCTGGCCGAAGGCGAAGCGAAATATGACGATCTCGAAAAGCGGCTTGCCGCAGCGCCCGGTCATCGCCGTGCCCACCATCACCCTCGAAGGCGACGCCAACGGCGCGCCGCACCCGGACCCCAGCGCCTATGCCAAGAAATTCTCCGGCAAGTACGCGCACCGGCCCTCAAGGGCGGCATCGGCCACAACCTGCCCCAGGAAGCCCCGCAGGCCTTCGCCCAAGCCGTCATCGACGTTGCCGGAGTCTGATCGGCAGGAGCCGCCGCAGCAGCATCTTGCGTCCTTCGAGACGGCCGCTGGCGCGGCCTCCTCAGGATGAGGAAAATCGAGGATGGCAATTGGAATGGAGATGGCACCAAAGAAAATCGCCTCTTCCTGAGGAGCGCGCGATAGCGCGCATCTCGAAGGACGCAAGATGCCGTGCCAGCTCCGACCGAGCCCCGCTCACTTCCGCTTGGCGGTCACCGGGTTCTTCACGGTGACGTTGAGGCGGTTCCAGAGGTTGATGGCGCCGATCGAGACGACGAGGGCCGCCCAGCGCCTTCTGCTCGTAGAGCCGCGCCGCCTCGTTCCAGACATCGTGGGGCACGGGGTCCGCGCGGTCGCTCATCCGGGTGACGGCTTCCGCGAGCGCCAGCGCTGCGCGCTCGGCCTCGCTGAAATAGGGCGTGTCGCGCCAGGCGGCGACGGCGAAGATGCGCTCGTCGCTCTGGCCGGCCTCCTTGAGCTCGCGCGCGTGCATGTCGGTGCAGAAGCTGCAGCCGTTGATCTGGCTCGCGCGCAGATGGACGAGCTTCCGCGTCACCGCCGGCAGGTCGTTGCGGTCCGTCGCCTTCTCGAGGGCGAGAAGCGCCCCTGCATCGCCTCGGGCAGCAGCAGCGCGGGATTGTTCAAGCGGGGTTGCATGGCCGATCTCCTTTCCTTTCACACGGGGGATCATGTCGCGGGAGAGCATCTTCCGCCCGATGCGGGTCACGGCCCAGGCGCGAAAATCTTGACGAACCCAAAACCGGAAACAGTCAGCGGGAAAACAAAACCATCGCGTCATGTCTTCGCGCGTTTGCGCGCGCTGTCGCTGGCGCGCCCGCCGGCGCGGTCTTCTTCTTCAGGCTCCGGTTGAGGTCTACCGCGGCGCGAACGAGGGCCTTCAGCGCCTTCTCGTCGATCTTCTCGCCTTCGCGGAAGTCGATGGCGCGCCGGGTGTTGCCCTCGAGGCTGGAGTTGAAGAGGCCCGCGGGATCCTCGAGCGCCGCGCCCTTGGCGAAGGTCATCTTCACGACGCTCTTGTAGGTCTCGCCGGTGCAGATCATCCCGTCGTGGGACCAGACCGGGACCCCGCGCCACTTCCACTCCTCGACGATCTCGGGGTCGGCCTGCCTTGATCAGCTCGCGGAGCCGGCGAGCGTCTCGCCTCGCCAGTCGCCGAGCTCTTCGATCCTCGCGTCGATCAGCTGCGAGGGAGACCCACCGCTCCGCGCCCCCGCTCTTCTTCATGTTCGTTCCTCCTCTACAGCTGTCCGGTTTCAGCTTTCTTGGCACCGAGTTGCGGGTTTTACTGTCAAAGCGAGAGGCTGATGCCCCCCTGCATCGTCATGGCCGGGCTTGTCCCACGGCTGTCCGGTTGGGTTTCAGTTCCATTGGAGCGCCATTTGATCTGGATGTTGAGTTGGCGGGTTGGCTCGGCTCGAGCAGACGGTCGATGCGTCTGCGGTGCATGAGGTTGGCGCGGACCAGTCTGGCGAAGGCGAGCGGGCTTTGGATGTCCGTTCTGGGCGGCCTGAGCCAGGCGCAGCAGCAGGAAGGCGATCAGGGCGACGGCGATCTGGATGCGCACGGCGTTCTCGGAGGTGCCGAGGAAGCGGGTGATCTTGAGGGTCTGCTTGACCCAGCGGAAGAACAGTTCGATGGCCCATCGGCGCTTGTAGAGATCGGCGATCTCTTGGGCGCTGGCGTCGAGATCGTTGCGACAGGATGCGCAGCACCTTGCCGGTCTCGGTCTCGACCCGCACCTCGCGGACCGGCGTCCTGCATCGGATTGTCGCCGGCTCTTGGCCTGGCGTGCGGGCAGGAAGCCGATGCGGTCGGAGAGGATGTTGCCGCCCTGCGGCACCGGCAGTTCTTCGACCACGGTCGAGCGGCGTGTTGGATTTGAAGCGGGTGACGATCCGGCATTGCGCGGCGTCGAGCTCGGCCCACCAGGCATAGTCGTAATAACCGAGATCGAAGACATAAGTGGCGCCCGGCTCGATCGGCATCTGCCTGGGCCACGGTGATGTCGTTGACCTTGGCCGCGCTGACCGCGGCATAGATCGGACGATCGGCGTCGGCGTCGTAAATCGACGTGCACTTTGGCGCCGCACACCCCGGCCGAGAACTGCGCCCAGCCGGCGCTGCGCCCGTTCAGCGCACGCTCGTGGCATCGATGAGATAGGTCGTCTCGGCAAGCTTGCGGCGCAGCCCGCGATGCGCCTGCTTCATCATCCTCGCCAACAGCTCGGCGAACACCGCCGCCGGCCGCAGCGCATTCGCATCCGACAGCGTCGAGCGCCGCACCGGCCCCGCGCCCAGATGGTAGAGCCGCGCCGCATGGCTCTCCAGCCCCGTCACGATCTCACGCAGGCTCGCCGCACCCGAAAGCTGGCCATAGAGCAGCGCCACCAACTGGCTCTTGGTCGTCAAGCCGGCGCACCCGCGCATCGGCCCCATGCTTCTCCACCAGCCGATCGAACTCATGCCACGGAACATGCTTCAGAACCGTGAAATACGCTATTCTGATGCCGCATGGCGCTGATCCTCTTCTCGTGTCCCGGAACGTTTGGCGACGTCCAGAACCGAGTAGAATCAACGCCATGCGCCTCGTCCACAAAAACTCAACCGGACAGCCGTGGGCTTGACCCGGCCATCCACGTCTTTCCGCGGCGGCGCGGAACCGACGTGGATGGCCGGGTCAAGCCCGGCCATGACGACCTCTGATGGGTGCAAACCTCACGCGCTTCTCCGCCTTCCGAAACGCCTCGCTCGATCCGCGCCAGCACCTGTTCCAGCTTTGCAAAGAACTTCTGCCACCCGTATCGGGCGCCCTGGTAGGCCTGCTGCTGATCCCTTCGGAAGCCCGATGCTCCATACGGAGGTGCGTGCCCTTGCCCGTCGGTGTCAGGGTCCAGGTGACGACGCTCTCGCGACCATAGGCCGCCCAGGTGTAAGAGAGCGTCTTCCCCGGCTCGACGGTCCCGGACCTTGCAGTCGACGGCGCCCCATCCGCGCTGAGCTTGAAACCGTGGTCGACGACGGGCTTGAAGTCTTTCTTCATCAGCCACTCCTCGATCAGGTGGGGCTCAGTCAGCGCGCGCCAGATCTTCTCCGGCGGAAAAGGCATCTCGCGCTCGACGACGACGGAGAGACGTTTCGGTCGCGGTAGTAGGTCATTGGTCCATCCCTTCGGCAAGAGGTCCTCGGGGGGATGGGAGCCGGAATCGCGCCAGAAGGGCGACGTCCAAGCTTCATCCAGTGAAGAGGCGGCGGGGGGCGCCTCGTTGTCCGCCAGGTTGAGCGTGACCTGGCCCTGGCGCCGAGGCCAGCCCCAGGCCGGCGCTCCTGAGCTGCGCCACCTCCTTCGAGACCGCCGACTGCGGGACCCAGGACTTGTCGGTGAGCCGCCACACCGTCTGCTCCCCCCTCCCGCATGAGCCGCTCGAAGATCGCCCGGCGGGTGGGATCGGCAAGGAACTTGAAGAGAGCGTCGGGGGCGGAGGGCATGGGGGTACTCATAACTATATGGCTATGAATTGGTCAAGAGACGATTGCCGGGCAAATTTGAGCGCGACCCGGCGGAGCCGCGATTACATACTTTACTGGTGGACAGCTCGGACGCTGGCTGAGACAAGCCGGCGTTCGAATTGTGCTTCTAGGTGGCGTCGTTCCCGATGGGGGCGCTACCGAAATGCCAAGCCCCGCTCTTTTTGTCTCGCATCAGAAAGAGGCAATACGTGGTGTAATGATCCTGTCCCGATGTGAGATAACCGACGCAACCATAGAGAACGAGAATTTTCTTGCTGTCGATCAAAGCCTGAACGTCTTGCAGGTTGTCCCATCGAGCTGGGATCGTCGGCTTATTCCCAGGGAATATGGTTACATGCCCTCTTACGGGCACCGCGAGCCCACATTCCAATTTAATAATTTCAGCGAGAGACGAGGACCATATTTCCGGGCATACCCGATCTGCTCAGGCATCTCGAACATCATGGCGACGCCGTGATGACTGACGCCGATCGCCGGCTCTTTGCCCACGTTCTCCGTGATAAGCTCAATGTCGATCGCAGAACCTGCCCTTATCTGGCTCGTCAAGTGCGGCACGATTGTGAGCCACGCTCGTTGGCTGGCGGCTTGAGCAGCGGCGAGGATGCGCTGCGCAATAGTTTCGGGCGAAACAGGCTCGGTTTCTTGAAGGCTGTTTTGAATTTGGAGAGTAGCCAAGAGAAGAATACACACGCATCCCACAAATCCGAACCACAAGCCTGTTATTTTGTGGTCGGCGAACCATGCGCTGATTCCGATTGCAAGAAAAGCGCCTACACCTATGAGCGGCAGCCAAAAATTCCAGAATTCCATATAGTTTCTCTTCACGGAGCCCTACTAAGATTGAATTGGAGTCAGAGTCGAATTCTTCACGAATGAGAGACTGCAGCTGCGAATTGGACTCTGACCCAATTTTCCCCTAGAGGTCCGCCCTAGGCCGCCCGCCAGTGATCAGGCTTCTTCTTATCATTCAGGTGCCGGACGCGAGCGACAAGAGGAGCGTGGCCCTTACTTTTCGCCCAATCGATTGCTTCTCGCTGCGTTTTGGAGGTATGGAGCACGCTGTTCGCATGGTCTTCGACGACATAATCGTCGATATGGCTCCCCTCCGGGCGTCCTTTGGGGCGCGCTTCAACGTAAACATTCGCCATGCTTTTCTCTCCCTGATTAAGATCCGGGGACACAATACATAATTTCCAGCATCGTCATTTTCGTATCCTGCGCGCGAACTCCTGCGCCGTCCGCCCGCCTCATCGATGCGTGCCGATGGCCGCCGTGATGATCTTCCCGAGCTGCCGCGCGACCTTCCTCCGGTCGGCGCGCGGCAGGGCGCCGATGCGCTCGGCGTCGCGGGCCTCGATGGTCGCGATCTTCGCCGAGCGCACCACCGAGGGCGCCGGCAGGCCGCGGTGACGAGGTCGGAAACCCCGACGTCCTCGGGCCAGCTGCGATTTTCCGCGCTGGTGATCATGACCACCCACAGGAGGCCGTGCGACCTCTCGAGCTCGCCGGCGGCCACCACCAGGGCGGGCCGCCGCTGTCGTACCGGGCGATCGGTATAGGGGAACGGGACCTTGATCACGTCCCAGGTCTCAAAGCCCGCCATAGGCCCGCCGATCGCTCTCGGAGGACCACTCGCCGAAACTGGCGAAGGGATCGTCGACGGGCGCCGCCGCCGCCCGGGTCAGGATGACGCGATCGCCCTCGATCGTGTAGGCGATCTCGTCCCCCGCCTTGACGCGCAGCGCCACGCGGACGGCCTGCGGGATCGTCGTCTGGGCCTTGCTAGTGATCTTGCTGGTGATCATGGGAATGTCCTGGTAAGGATGTTCCTTACTGTAAGGAGAATTCCTTTATCGGTCAAGATCGAGCCCCTCACCCCTCCCCGCACGTCTTCAGCACCACGCCGCGCAGTCAGCGATGGGCGGGGTTGGCGTCGAGGCGCTATCATAACAACGCCATGTCGAGCGAGGACTCCCCCATGCCGCCGAAAATCTCCCCCTGGGCCTTCGTGCTTGCGGTGCGCGACCTCGATCGGAGTGCCGCTTATTTCCGCGACGTTCTGGGCTTCCGCGTGCTCTGGGAGGAGGGCGCGGACTGGCGGCTGGTCGAGCGCGACGGCGTGCGGATGATGCTCGGCCATTGTCCCGACGAGAGGCCCGCGAGCGAGATTGGCGCCCACAGCTGGTTCGGCTATCTCGACGTCGACGACGTCGACGCGCTCCACGCCGAGCTCACCGCGCGTGGCGCCGACTGCACCCAACCCGCGGACCGGCACTACGGCATGCGCGAGATCATGGTCACCACAACCGACGGGCACCGGTTCGTCTTCGGACAGCAGAAGCCGGTGCGCTCCTGAGTCTGCGTCAGCTGCGTTGAGGCGGCGCATGCCCGGAGGCTGAGAGATTGACGCCAGGGCCCGCGCGGGCGGATGCTGCCTGGACGACTGCACGCACTGGATCGCGGCAATGCCCGCGAGGGAGGTCGCGATGGCGTCGGAACAGGATTTCGAGCTCCTGGCGCAGGTCGGCCCCGGCACGGCGATGGGGCGGCTCATGCGGGAATACTGGATCCCGGCTTGCGGCTCGGCGGAGCTCGTAGCCGGACGGGCCGCCGCTGCGGCTCATGCTGCTGGGCGAGAAGCTCATCGCCTTCCGCGACAGCGCGGGCCGCGTCGGCATCATGGATCACCGCTGCCCGCATCGCGGCGCCTCGCTGTTCTTCGGCGCGCAACGAGGAATGCGGCCTGCGCTGCGTCTATCACGGCTGGAAATTCGACGTCGACGGGCCAATGCCTCGACATGCCGAACGTGCCGCCGGAGCACTCTTCGCGGCAAAGGTCAAGGCGCAAGCGCCTATCAGGCGGCCGAGCGCAACGGCATCGTCTGGGCCTATATGGGCGCGCGCGCAGGAGGCGCCGCCGCTGCCGGCGACTCGAGCCGCTGCTGCTGCCCGAGCAGGAGATCGCGCATCACCTGGGCGCAGCGCGAGTGCAACTGGCTGCAGGCGCTGGAAGGCGACATCGACACCTCGCATTTCGGCTTCCTCCACGAGGGCAAGGTCAAGCCCGAGGACTACCCGCCGGACGCGATGCACCGCCACCTGCTCACCAACCGCGCGCCGGACTATCCATGTCGCCGATACCGAGTGGGGCACGATGTACGCCGGCCTATCGGCCGGCCGATCCGGGCAATCCCTATTATCGCTTCGCGCATTTCCTCTTCCCGTTCTGGACGATGATCCCGAACGGCGAGTTCCAGCGACAACGTCGTCGCGCGCGCCTGGGTCCCGATGGACGACACGCACACGATGTTCCTGTCAGTGTCCTGGAAGTCCGGATCCACGCCGATCGTGGCGCGCGACGCAGCGACGTGCCGCCGGCGCCGGGCGCCGGCGTCTTCGACTACCTGCCGAACACGACGGACTGGTACGGCCGCTGGCGGCTCGCCCAGAACGCGGCGAACGATTACGGGATCGACCGCGAGGCGCAGCGCGACGCGCAGCTACACCGGCATCGAGGGCGTCCATCTCCAGGACCAGGCGGTGACCGAGAGCATGGGCCCGATCGTCGATCGCGGCTTCGAGCATCTGACGATCAGCGATCTCATGATCGACGCGCACGCGCCGGCGCCTCCTGCGCGCGGCGCAGGCGCTCGCCGAAGCCGGCGTCGACGCCGCCGGGCGTCGATCGATCCCGAAATCTGCCTCGGCGCGCATGGCGGCGACTTCGTGGCGCCCGAGCGCCTGTCGTGGCTCGAGGCCTACAGCGCCCAGCTCAGTGCCTCGGCCAACCCGACCGGGGCGCTACGCCTCCCCGCCCGCGCCGCCGAATAGCGCGCTGCGAAGAGGAAGCGCCACCCGGGTACCCGGTCGTCGTGTTCCCGCCACACGGCAAATCGGTGCTATAACTCCATCGCCGCGGCGGCTCGGCCGCGTGAAGCGGCGCGAGCTCGCCGACGTGGCATGGACCAGCAACGGAGGCGAAAATGGCGCTTTACATGTATCAGATTGCCTATACGCCTGAGTCTTGGGCCGCCCAGCTCAAGAGCCCGAAGAGCCGTATGGAGACCGTGGGCCGCAGCCTATGCGAGGCTGCTGGAGGGAAGTTCGTCGGCGCCTGGTACTGCTTCGGCGAATATGACGGCATTCTCATCGCCGACATGCCGGATGCCGAAAGCATGTCGGCGCTCGCGCTCTCGGTCGCCGCGGGCGGCGCGGCGAGAGCCGGCAAGACGACGGCCTTGATGACCGGCGCGCAAGCCGTGGCCGCCATGACGAAGGCTGCGACTGTGGCCAAGACCTATCATCCCGCGCGCTAGAGCATTTTCCGCCGAAGTGGAAGCCGGTTCGGCGCCGAAAACGCGACAAAACCAAAGACCTAGAGCCTGTTCCGATTCAATCTGATCGGAACAGGCTCTAGGACGGCTTCCGCAGCGGCCCGGCGACCGGTCCCAATCGCGCGAGGGGACGCGTCGCCGGCAAGCGAGAAAGGCGGTGCCGCGAAGTGCCGCCTTTCCTCGCCAACCGCGCATGTCGTCGCGCTGCTTCAGCGAGCAGCCGCGGACGCGTGCGAGAGTTCCGGCCGCGAACGAGACCGCAGATCTATGCGAAGAAAGGGTGTGGGGGACCGCGGGTCCCTCTTTGCTCGACGTTGGCCAAGGCTGTTCTCAGGTCGTCGTCAGACAGCCTAAGACCGAACTCGTCCGACAGAACCCTGCGATACTCCTCTTCTCCCTGAAGAGTCCGGCGTTCCACCTCTCCCGATGCATGCCGGACGTTGAAGCGAGCATTGAACAAGGTAAGTCTCGTCTTGTTGGGACCCGGCCGCGCCGCAATCATGTTGCGTAGATATGGGCTTTGCGGATGGCTCGCAGTGAACCAATTTGCCATTTCGTATTCGGCATCGACCCGCGGAAGCAAAACGACGCGGTATATATGCTCCCACCTCTCCCCGAGCCTGGATTGGAGCGTGAGCTCGTCGTCCATCGCTATGAAGCGCATAATCTCGTGAGGAGTGTCCTGCTCGACAAGCGGCGAGAGCTTGAGCGCCGCGGTCGGCGCCAGGTTGCCGAAGCCGACGTCGGCGAGAAACGGACCTTGCGGAAGATCGACCCGCAGCACCATGTGCAGCATCGGGCGGGGCGCGTCGATCTCCAAACCGCGCACAACGCGAGCCTGCAGGCTTGTCACGTCATACCCAAGCGAACGCAGCCCGCCGCGAAACAGCATGTTCTGCTCGAAGCAATAGCCGCCGCGGCCCAGACCAATCATCTTGCTTTGAAGTGACGCCAGATCCAATTTCGGCGGTCGGTCCAAAAGCACATCGATGCTCTCGTAGGCAATCGCCGTGGAGTGCGCGGCGATCAGCGCCTGAAGAGTCTCGAGTGTTGGATCACGCGGCCCGTCATAGCCGATGCGGGCCAGCCACGCATCCTCATCGAATGCTTCGTCGGGCATCGGAGGGTTTTGTCTCGGTTCGTCAGCGCCTACAATGGCACGCGGGCAAGTGCGTGCATAGGATCGCTGATCAAGCCGGCTCCCGAACCGGATGGTAAGTCGCCGCTGGCGGTCAACCTCGATTACCCCCTCCCCACCTCCCGGCACGTCTCCAGCACCACGCCGCGCAGCCAGCGATGGGCGGGGTCGGCGTCCATGCGCGGGTGCCAGAGCTGGGAGACAGTGATCGCTTCCGTAGTCACGGGCAGCGAGAAGCTCCTGTACGCCGGCGCGGATCGCCGCCGGGCGCGCCTCGATCGCGTCGAGGTAGGAGGCGGGCACCACCGAGATCAGATCCGAGGCGGCGACGACGGCGAGCGCCGCCGGAAAGCTCGGCACCACGGCGATCACCTGGCGCGCGAACCCCAGGGCCGCGAGCGCGGCGTCGACGGGGCTCACCGCGCGGCCGCGGCGCGATGTCATCACGTGGCCCAATGCTGCGAAGCGCTCGGGCGTGATCTGGCCCTCGCTCAGCAGCGGATGGCCGTCGCGCGCCACGCCGACGAAATGATCGCGGTAGAGCGTCTGCACGCGCACCTCCGGCCCCGTCTCGCCCATGACGCCGATCTCCAGGTCGATCAGCCCCTCGCGGAGCGGCGCCACGTCCTTGTCGGGCTTGGGCGCGAAGCTGAGGCGCACGGAGGGCGCCGCGGCCGCCACCGCGGCGACGAGGCGGGCGGCGAACGCCTCGACGAAGCTCTCGTTGGCGCGGAGGGTGAAGGTGCGCTGCGAGCTGCGCAAGATCGAGCGCCGCGCCCGCGGGCCGGAGCACGGATCGCACTTCCTCGGCAAGCCCGCTCACCCGGGAGGCGAGCTCCAGGGCGCGCGGGGTCGGCACCATGTCCCGGCCCGCGCGCACCAGCAGCGGATCGCCGGTAGCATTGCGGAGCCTGGCGAGGGTGCGGCTCATCGCGGATTCGCTGAGCCCGAGCCGGCGGGCGGCGCCGGCGACGCTGCCCTCGGCGAGGAGCGCCTCGAGCGCAGTCAACAGGTTGAGGTCAATGTCCTGCATGGATGCCGAAACTAGCACGCCCGCGGGGGATTCCCACCGGGGCAGACCCTGGCGTCCCGTGCAGGGATGAGTTGCGGGCGAGGCCTCTTCCGCAATGGCGCGGGATCGCTATGTTCACGGCCGCAGGAACAAGCTGGAACCCTACCCGAATGCGCATCCCCACGAGACCCGAGACGATATCCCTCAGCGGCAATTCCTCCGCCGCCTCCCCGGTGACGCGGGAAGCCCACGCCGAGGACGAGGGGCTGCCGACGCCGCGCCGCTATGTGGCCATCGCGGCGGTGCTGGCGGCGATCGTGCTGGTGGTGCTCGACGGTGCCATCGCCAATGTGGCGCTGCCGACGATCGCGCGCAGCCTCGATGTCCCGCCCGGCGTCTCCGTCTGGGTCGTCACCGGCTATCAGCTGGCGCTCGTCATGTTCATGCTGCCGGGCGCCGCGGCCGGCGAGAGCCTGGGCTATCGGCGCGTCTTCACCGCGGGTGTCGCGCTCTTCACCGCCGCCTCGGCGCTCTGCGCCTTCGCGCCCTCGCTCCCGTGGCTCGCCGCCGCCCGCTTCCTGCAGGGGCTCGGGAGTGCCGCGGTGATGCCGCTCGGCGTGGTGCTGCTGCGCTTCATCTATCCGGCGCGGCGGCTCGGCGTCGCCATCGGCTGGAACGCGCTTGTCGTGGCTCTGTCAGGCGCCGCGGGACCGTCGATCGGCGCGGCGATCCTCTCGGCCGCGAGCTGGCCCTGGCTCTTCGCCGTCAATATCCCGGTCGGCATCCTGGTGCTGGTCTTCTCGCGCGGCCTGCCGCATGTGGCGGGCACCGGCCGGAAAATCGATGTCCTCAGCGTCGCCCTCAATGCGCTGGCCTTCGGGCCGCTGGTGGTCGGCGTCGATCTCGCGACCAGCAACCACGCGCTGGGCGGCGCGCTGATCGCGCTCGGGGTCCTCAGCTTCGTGGCGCTCATCCGGCGCGAGATGCCGCAGGAAGCGCCGCTGATCCCGATCGACCTCCTGCGCCTGCGCTCCTTCCGCTTCTCGGTGATCGCGTCGGTCTGCTGCTTTATGGCGCAGATGGCGAGCTTCGTGGCGCTCCCCTTCTATCTCCAGCACGGGCTCGGCCAGGACGCGTTCGCGACCGGGCTCTATATGACGCCCTGGCCACTCACGGTGGCGCTCGCGGCGCCGATCTCCGCCCGCGTCGCGAGCCGCGTGCCGACCGCCTGGCTCTGCGCCGGCGGCGGCATCTGCCTCGCCTCGGGCCTCACGCTCGCGGCACTCTGGCCGCTCCATGCCGGCAGCCTGGCGCCGCTGGTGCTCTTCACCATGATGAGCGGCCTCGGATTCGGCTTCTTCCAGACGCCCAACAACCGCAACATGCTGCTCGCGGCGCCGCGCGCGCGGAGCGGCGCGGCGGGCGGCATGCAGGGGACGGCGCGCCTCACCGGCCAGACCACCGGCGCGGTCATCATGAGCCTGCTCTTCGCCTTCCTTCCCGCCGAGGCGGCGCCCCGTCTCGGCCTCGCCGTCGCCGCGGTGCTGGCGCTCGCGGCGGGGCTGGTCAGCCTGGTGAGGGGCCAGGAAGTCCGGTGACGGCCGCCGCTTCGCGCATCTCTCAAGATGTAGCGATACAAATTCGTGGGCGGGCGCCCGCGTTTTATTACCAGCCGAGTAATTGCGCCGCCCCGTTGTGATCGCCAGGATCGAGCGTCGACTTTCGACGAGCGGCACTCGACTGGACTCGTCTTCAAGATGGCACGCCCATGATGGGGAGCGGTATTTCCGCGGCCGCGTCGCGGCTGGTGGCGCTGCTGATCGGCCTCATCGGTTTGCGCCGCGGAAGCCGGATAGCGGCGAGGGATCGCCGCCCGGAGCTCCCGCGCTCGTCCGCGGAGATCAGAACCTGGTGGCCGCATCCGCCGCCGCGAGGCTGAGATGCGCGATGCCGAGGAAGAAGCGGAGCGCGCCCGGCGCATCAGCCGCTTTCGCGACGCTTTCCGCGCCGCGCGCGTCTGCCTGGTCGAGCGCGTCTTTTCCTGGCGGAAGCGCGCCCGCGACCGCCGGCTGCTCGAGCGCCGCGACGACCGCCTGCTCCGCGATATCGTCCTCGATCGCGGCGCGGTCGAGGATGAGAGCACCGCGTCGTTCTGGCGCCTGCCCTAGCTGGCGGGAGCGGAATCGGAGCGTGATCCGATCCAGTGCAACCGGATCACGCCCCAAATTCCTAGCCGAACGTCTTCCTGAGCGTCGCCACCGACACATGCGGCCAGCTCAGGTTGGCGGTGCCGCCGAGGATCGGGAAGTTCAGCAATACCGTCTGCACGTACTGCAGCTGCTGGAAGCTCTCGTGCCGGGTCTTGATCGTCTCGATCCAGAAGGTGGCGAAGACCAGCGCGGCGTTGGCGTTGGTGGTGACGAAGGGCATGTTGGCGGTGCCGCCGGCGCCGTCCGTCACCGGAACCGGGCCCGTCGTCACGTCGAGGCTCGCCTGCGTCGCGATGTTGAGCACCACCATCTGGTCGATGAACTGGCCCTTGATGTCCTGCTGCAGGAGCCGGGTCGGATCGTTGATGACGGTCTGCATGGGAACGCCGTTGATCGCGGCCGGGAGCGGAACCGCGGGATTGTCGCCTGATGGCGTGCGGAAATTGACCGCGGCGGGCGTGGTGTTGGAGAGATCGTAGGCGGGGAAGCCGCCCTGGGTTCCCCCCACCGGCATCGGCTTCCCCACGCCGAAGGGCGCGGTGTTGACGGGCTTGATGGCGAAGGTGCCGCCGGCCAGCTCCGGCACCGGGATCGCCGAGCCCTGGGCCAGGAAGGAGGTGCCGTGGGGAATGTTCCCCATGCGCGCCACGATCTGGCCGCCCGCGGGCGGCTGCTCCGGCGGCGCCAATGTGGCGGGCTGCGTCACCCAGACTCCGGGCTCGATGTGGAGCGCGCCGCCGGTGACGCTGTCGCTGATCTTCTGGAGATACGTGAGGCCGAAGAGCTCGATGTCGTCCTGGGCGAAGCCGCGATTGGGAATCGACGAGCCGATCGGGTCGATCTTGAGCGTCTCCTCGGTCTGATTGAGCTCGAGGAAGAGCGGGCCGCCGCCTTCCTTGTCGGGCCTGGCGATGAGATTGAAGCCGTGACCGTGCCAATTGCCCGCGAGGCCGGCCAGCAGGCCCAGCTTCTGCGTGACGGTGGAATTGTCGGGACTGAGGCGGACGGACGGAATGCGCATCTGCGGCGGCTGTGCTATCGGCTCGGGCATTTCTGGCTCCCTATGGGATGAATGAAACGTCTCGTGCGTCGCGGTGCGACGGCGGACCCTAGCCAGCGTGCGGCCGCTGCAGAGTGAAAGAGGTCACACCGCCGCCGCACGTCCGCGTGAGGCCTTGTGGGCAAAATGCGTCAGAGCGCCTCCCCCACTTTTCTTGCGCCCTCCTGTCGGCCCCGCCCATAGTCGTTCGTCCTAGGGACGTCGGACAGGGAGCGCCCCCATGCAATACGCCATCCTCTGCTACAACGAAGAAGACGTCGTCTGGTCCTGGAGCAAGGAGGAGGACCAGGCGGTGATGGACCGGCTGATCGTGGTCCAGGACCGGCTGATCAAGGAGGGGAAGCTCGGGCCGTCGCTCCGGCTCCTTCCCACCACCGCCGCCACCACGCTCCGCAAGACCGAGGGCGAGCCGCTGGTCATCGACGGGCCCTTCGCGGAGACCAAGGAGCAGCTGCTGGGCTTCTTCATCATCGATGTCGCGAACCTCGACGAGGCGCTTGCCATCGCCCGTGAGCTCGCCGCCTGCAAGACCAACAGCAGCTATGAGGTCCGCCCGGTCGCGGTCTATTTCCCCGATCAGCGGGCGGGCGCCGGCCGATGACCGATCCCGCCTGGATCAACGCGGCGCTGACCGCCGCCCGGCCCCAGGCGATCGCCGCGCTCCTGCGCTATTTCCGCGACCTCGACACCGCCGAGGAGGCGTTCCAGGAGGCGTGCCTGCGCGCGCTCAAGTCATGGCGGCGAGAACGGGCCGCCGCGGGACGCTACGGCGTGGCTGATCCTGGTCGGCCGCAACGCCGCCCTCGACAGCCTGCGCCGGCAGCGCCGGCAGGAGCCGCTGCCGGCGGAGGAGGCGCTCTCCGATCTCGGCGACGCGGAGGCGGATCTCGCCGAGCGGCTCGACGGCGAGCACTACCGCGACGACGTCCTGCGCCTCCTCTTCATGTGCTGCCACCCGACGCTCCCGGCGACGCAGCAGATCGCGCTGGCACTGCGCATCGTCTGCGGTCTCTCGGTGAAGCAGATCGCCCGCGCCTTCCTGGTGAGCGATGCCGCGATGGAGCAGCGCATCACCCGCGCCAAGGCCAGGATCGCCGACGCCAACATTCCCTTCGAGGCGCCGCCCGCCGCCGAGCGCGCCCAGCGCCTCGCCGCCGTCGCCGCCATGATCTACCTCGTCTTCAACGAGGGCTATTCCGCCGGCACCAACCCCGCGCGAGCCGAGCTCTGCGGGCGAGGCGATCCGGCTCGCCCGATTGCTGCTGCGCCTCTTCCAGACCGAGCCGGAGATCATGGGGCTGGCGGCGCTGATGCTGCTGCAGCACGCGCGCTCCGCCGCCCGCTTCGATGCCGCCGGCGAGATCGTGCTGCTGGAGGATCAGGACCGCGCGCGCTGGGACCACAAGATGATCGCCGAGGGCCTCGCTCTCATCGACAAGGCGATGCGCCACCGCCAGCCCGGCCCCTATCAGATCCAGGCGGCGATCGCGGCCCTCCACGCCCGGGCGGCGCGGCCGGAGGAGACCGACTGGGCGGGGATCGACCAGCTCTACGCGGCGCTCGAGCGCCTGCAGCCCTCGCCGGTGGTGACGCTCAACCGCGCCGTCGCGGTGGCGAAGCTGCGCGGTCCCGAGGCGGCGCTCGCGATGATCGAGCCGCTGGCACAGCGGCTTTCCGGCTACTTCCATTTCTTCGGCGTCAAGGGCGCCTTCCTGCTGCAGCTCGGCCGCAACGAGGAAGCGCGCGTGGCTTTCGACAAGGCGATCGCGCTCGCCAACACCCCGGCGGAAGCCGCGCATATCCGCCTCCATCTCGACCGCCTGATGAAGGAGAGCGCGGCGGCGCGGTAGCGCGCCGCCCGCTCAACTCTTTTCATCGTCATGCCCGGCCTTGTGCCTGATATCCACGTCTTGAGAGCGAGAAATTCGTGGATGGCCGGATCAGGTCCGGCCATGACGCTCAATAACGGAGGACGCAAAAAATTCTCCGCCTCCTGTCGGAGTGCCCCCGGCTCGCGCGTCTATTAGATGAAACGGGCACTCGACCGACAGGAGCCGACGATGTTCTCCCGCTCACGCCTCGATGGACCCGTCACGCCGACGCTCCTGCTCTGGATCGGACGCGTCCTCACCGGCCTCTTCACCCTCTTCATGCTCTTCGACACCGGCATCAAGCTGCTGAACCTGAAAATCGTCGAGGAGTCCATGGCGGCGCTGGGCTATCCCCCAGGGCTCGGCGGGCCGATCGGCGGCCTGGAGGCGATCCTGCTGGCGCTCTACCTGATCCGCCGCACCTCGGTGCTGGGCGCGGTGCTCTTCACCGGCGTCTTCGGCGGCGCGATCGCGAGCCACCTCCGGATGGGCGACCCGCTCCTCACCCATGTGCTGTTCGGGGTCTATCTCGGCCTCTTCGCCTGGGGCGGCCTGTGGCTCCGTGACCCCAAGCTGCGGGAGCTTTTTCCGATCGCCCGGGGGCCGGCCGGCTGACCCAGAAAAAATCACTGGCCCCTGTCGGGCCGCCGCCCCCAGCTTCGTCCTATGAGCGACACCAACCGATGGAGGAAATGATGACCCAGGCTCCCGCGAACCCCGAGACGAAAGGCGGCGTCGTGGCCTATCTGCAGGTCGACGGCGCCATGAAGATGGCGGAGTTCTACAAGCGCGCCTTCGGCGCCGAGGTGGCGGCGGCGCATCCCGTCGACGACAAGGGCCGCACCATGCATGTGCACCTCTACATCAACGGCAGCTCGGTGATGCTGGGCGACGCCTATCCCGAGCACGGCCATCCCCTGCAGAAGCCGCAGGCCTTCAATCTCGCGCTGATCGTCCGCGACATCGATGCCGCCTGGAAACGCGCGGTCGAGGCCGGCGCCGAGGTGGTGATGCCGGTCCAGGAGATGTTCTGGGGCGATCGCTACGGCCAGCTCCGCGATCCCGCCGGCGTCCTCTGGGCGATGAACGAGCCGAAGCGCCGCTGAACGGGAGAGCCGCCATGCAGAAGATCACCACCTTCCTCTGGTTCGACGACAAGGCCGAGGAGGCCGCCGAGTTCTACACCTCGATCTTTGCGAATTCGAAAGTGACAAAGGTCTCGCGCTACGGTGCCGGCGCCCCCAAGCCCGAGGGCTCGGTCATGACCGTGAGCTTCGAGATCGAGGGTCAGGAGTTCATCGCCCTCAACGGCGGCCCGCATTACCGCTTCACGCCGGCGATCTCGCTCTTCGTGCGCTGCGAAACGCAGGCCGAGGTGGATGCCTATTGGGAGAAGCTGGTCGCCGGCGGCAAGCCGATCCAGTGCGGCTGGCTCGAGGACAAATACGGACTCTGCTGGCAGATCGTCCCCTTCCAGCTTTTCGAGATGATACAGGACAAGGACCGCGCCCGCGCCAAGCCGCGTCATGCAGGCGATGATGGGAATGGTGAAGCTCGACCTCGCCGCCCTCAAGCGTGCCTACGACCAGGCCTGATCGGTCGGTTCAACGGGAGATAAAGAGATGACGACGCCGACCTCCGAGCACGAGCTCAGCCTTACCCGCCTCATCGACGCGCCGCGGGAGAAGCTCTACCGCGCCTGGACCGAGCCCGGGCTGCTCAAGCAATGGTTCGCGCCGCTGCCCTGGACCACGCCCCAGGTGCCGAGCTCGACCTGCGGCCGGGCGGTGCCAACTCTTCGTCGATGCGCGGCCCCGACGGCAAGGATTTCCCGAACCGCGGCATCTACCTCGAGGTGGTCGCCGAACGAGCGCCTGGTCTTCACCGACGCCTATACGGAGGCGTGGGTTCCCTCCGCCGAACCCGTTCATGACCGTCATCCTCACCTTCGAGAACGAGGGCGGCAAGACGCGCTACACCGCCCGCGTCCGCCACTGGACCGCCGCCGACCGCGAGGCGCACGAGAAGATGGGCTTCCACCAGGGCTGGGGCCAGTGCGCCGATCAGCTGGCGGCGCTGGTGAAGAGGATTTAGAGAGCCAGCCCGATCCCCGACACGATCAGCAGCAGGTTCACCGCCGAGGTAAATTGCTGGTTGGTGAGGCGACGGAAGACAGCGAGACCACACCAGGTGCCAAGTAGCGCCGCCGGCACATAGACGTAGACGTCGGCGTGGAGTCCGGCATCCTTGGCGCCGTGGCTCATGACGTGGATGGCGGCGAGGGTCAGGACCTGCATGACCAGGATGAAGGGCTGATAGACGCCGCGTTGACGCGTCTTGTCCCAGCCTTTGAGGCCGCACCAGATGGTGACGATGGCGCCGGGAAAGCCCGCGAAGCCGCCGGTGATGCCGCCCATGAGCCCGGCGAGGCCGTCGCTCCAGGCGCCGCCGCCGCTGACCGCGAGGGGGCGCCGGAACAGCATGTAGGTGCCGTAGGCCGCAAGCGCGACGCCCATAGCGATCCCATACGTGTGCTGCTGGACGTGCAGCAGCAGGAAGACCCCGAGGGGAATGCTGACGATGCCACCGGCGAGAAACGGCGGCAGCGCGCGCCAGTCCAATGTATTCCACAAGGCCATCACGCTCATGAGCTGGATCGCAATGCTGCAGACGACCATGATCTGCACGATCAGTACCGGGGGCGCGCTCAGGAGATGGAACAGCAGCGCGCCCGAGATCGCGGAAAATGCGAAGCCCGCGATGCTCGAGAGAACGGAAGCAGTGTAGATCGCGAGCAGCACCGGCAGGCCGGGCCCGTGGAGACCCAGGGCCGGCAATGCCCACGCATAGGCCGTCAGCACCGCGGCGCTGGCGGCCGCCAGCAGCATCGGCACCAGGACCGAGAGGACGGAGGGATCGGGCGGGAACCCGGTCTCCGCGCAGGGCGCGCGCACGGGAGTGGTCGTCATGAGCTCACCTCAGGCGATGGCAATCAAAGTCCTGCGGCGGTGGAAATCTGCGGTACCGTGGGATGCGCGATCGCACCCACCAGGAGCACCACCGGCCAGGAGCTCCAGAAGAATTGCCCAGGCGGCGACAGCGGCGGCATAGCCGACCCGAGGCCGCACGACGCCGAACGCGGCGTCGTAGAGCAGCCGTTCGGCCTCGCGCGGCAGACCTCTCTCGGCTCGAAGATGCGGTTGCGTTTCCAAGGTGGATTCATCCTCCGGATACCGCGCTGCGATCCTTGCGCGTAATTCTTGCGGAGGGCCTGTGATGCGGATCACCGCGCGCCGGATTCCGTCGGCGACGGCGGTCACATCGACGTGAAAATCAAGTGATCAGAGGATTAGCAACGATGGGACGGCCGAAGGCCTGCGTCTCGAAGGACGCAGGACGGCTCCGAAGGACTTTTACGCCGGTATCCGCACCTCGGGCTCGCGATCCCATTGGCGGGTGCGGGCGGCTTCGGAAAACCGCCGGCGCCGGCGCCGAGGTCGACCACGCCCGCATCCATCTCGACACCGGCTTTCTGAACCGAAGAGTGGCGGCCGGCCTTCGGAAATGGTCATACCCAAGCACACGCTTGGTGCCCGGTTTCAGAGCGATCAGAGCCGATAGAGCTCCCGCGCAGGGATGCCCCGAATTCGGGTCTTGCGGATGCCTGTCAATGGCGCGGCGGCGATTTTGCCGAGGCCGCACGATCTTCCGTCGATCGACGCATCGCAAGGACCGGTCGTTATCCTCAAAGTTCGCCGCCGGTCAAAGCGCGCGAGCGCGTCACAGGCCGTGATTGTAACGCTGTTTTAATCTAGACTGTCGCAAGACAGTCACACCAAGTGGGGTGGCGGATCGTCGCCACCCGGAGGGGGTGATGACCTTGCGAGCCCGACAATGGTCGGACAGGGCGGCCGGTTCAGCGCATGCCGGCGATGCCGCTCTATTGGATGCCATCCTCGCCAGCTCGCACGCCAAGTTCTTCCTGGTCGAGATCGGCGCCGACGGCAGCTTCGTCTATTCCCTCCTCGATCCCAACGCCCGCGCCGCTGCCGGCTCCTCCGAGGCAATCCGGCACCTGACGCCTGCGGATCTCTTCAATCCCGAGGATGCCGCCGCCGTCACCGCGCGCTACCGTGCCTGCATCGCCGGCGGCCGGTCGCTCGTCTACGAGGAGGAGCTGACCGGCGTCACCGGCCGGCGCTGGTGGCAGACCAGCCTGACGCCGATCCGTGACGGCGATCGCATCGTCCGCCTTGCCGGCATCGCCATCGACATCACCGAGCACAAGCAGGTCGAGAGCCGGCTCAGCGAGGCCGAGCACCAGCTCGCCTCGATCACCGGCAATCTGCCCGGCGTCGTCTTTCGCCGGGTCCTCCATCCCGACGGGCGCATCACCTATCCCGTCATCAGCGCCGGCATCGCGGATCTCCTCGGCTATGCCGCCGAGGAGGTGATGCGCGACCCGAACCTGCTGGTCAATGCGATCCCGCCCGAGGATCGCGCGCAGCCTGCTGCAGGCGATCCGACGCTCCGCCGAGGATCTCTCGTCCTTCGAGATCGAGATGCGGAACGTCACCGCGACCGGCGAGGTGAAGTGGGTACGCTCGAGCGCTCATACGACGCGACGTCCGGATGGCAGCATCATCTGGGATGGCGTCGTCCTCGACATCTCCGACCGCAGGGCCGCCGAGGCGCGCGCCGAGGCCGCGTCGGCCCGCCTGGTCGGCTCGGTCGAGGCGCTGGCGGAGGCGGTTGCCATCTTCGATGCAGAGGATCGTCTCGTGCTGTGCAACGCGCGCTGGCGCGAGATCAACGCGCTCGTCGAGGACCTCATCGTGCCCGGCGTCGCTTTCGAGACGCTGCTGCGCGCCGGCCTGCAGCTGGGGCGCTTCCCGGAGGCCGCCGGCGATCACGAAGGCTGGCTGCGCCGACGCCTGGAGCGGCACCGCCAGGCCGGGGGCAGCTTCGAGCGGCGCACCTCCGACGGCAGATGGCTGCAGGTGCTCGATCAGCGGACGCCGGACGGCGGCATCATCATCCTGGCCACCGACATCACTGCCTTGAAGCGGCGGGAGGCGGCGCTGCGCGCCCTCACCGCGGCCGGCCGCAGCGAGCAGGAGCTGGCAAGCGCAGTCGCGCTGGCGCTTGGCGAGGGGCTGGGCTATCGCTGGGCCGGGCTCTGCCGCACGATCGACGGTGGCCGGCGGTCGGAGGTCATCGGCTGGGCGGAGAACGGCGAGCCGCGCCCGCCCTTCGCCTACGACCTCGCCGGCACGGCGTGCGGCGAGCTCATCGCGGGCGCCGGCTTCCACGCGGTGCCGGACGGGCTGGCGGAACGCTATCCCGAGTATCGTCTCTTCGCCGAGATCGGGGCGCGCTGCTTCATCGGCGCCCCCGTGCGTGATGGCGCCGGGCAGCAAGTCGGCCACGTCTTCGGCATCGACGATCGTCCCGATCCCGATTGCGCGGCCAAGCGCGATCTGGTCGAGCTCGTCGCCGCCCGCGTCGGCTTCGAGCTGCAACGTTTGGCGGCGGAGAACGAGTTGCGCCGCGCCAAGGAAGCGGCGGAGCTGGCGAACCGCGCCAAGACCGAATTCCTCGCCAATATGAGCCACGAGCTGCGCACGCCGCTCAACGCCGTCATCGGCTTCGCGCAAATGATCGGCAACGAGATCCTCGGCCCGGCCGGACAGCCCGCATACGTCGACTACGCCCGCGACATCCAGGCGAGCAGCGCGCATCTCCTCGAGATCATCAACGACATCCTCGACGTCTCGAAGGTCGAGGCGGGCATGCTCATCCCGCGTTTCACCGACGTCAACGTCGCGACGGCGATCCACGCCTGCGTCCGCATCCTCCGCCCCAGGGCCGAAGCGAGCGGCATCGCACTCAGCACCGAGATCATGGAGAGCGTGCCGACCATCCGCGCCGATGAGCGCATGGTGAAGCAGATCATTCTCAACCTCTTGTCGAACGCGGTGAAGTTTACCCTTGCCGGCGGCAGCGTCGTCGTACGCCTGGAGCGCGACGGCAGGGCGGGCATTGCCTGCATCATCACGGACACCGGGATCGGCATCGAGGAGAAGAATTTCAAGGAGATCTTCGAGCCCTTCAGCCAGGTCGAATCGTCGCTGAGCCGTCGCTTCGAGGGTACCGGCCTTGGGCTGCCGCTGACCAAGGGCCTGATCGAGCTCCACGGCGGTCGTCTCGAGCTCCGCAGCAGTCCCGGCGAAGGCACGACAGTGATGGCACGCTTTCCGTTGCGGCCGCCCGCCGACCTGGCATCGCGGGGCTGACAGTTCGGGTATGGCCAAAAGCATTTTTCGCCGCAGTGAAAGCCGGCTCGACGTAGAAAATGCGACAAAGCCAACGAATTTAGAGCGGCGGTTCGCACGATTGAGGCGCGAGGCCGCTCACCGCCGCGCCACGATGTGGAAGATGTGCCAGTGCTTGGCCTTGCCGCGCGGGGTCACCGCGTCGCTCTCCTCCTCCTCGAAGAGCTCGACATGGAGGTCGTCGAGCAGGCGCTCGGCGGCGGCGCGGTCCATGTGCGTCATCCCCGAGCGGCCGGCCCAGCCATCGCGCTCGCCATAGAGCTGGCCGGCGAAGCGTCCGCCCGGTTTCAGCGATGCGACGATGCGGGACCAGAGCTCGGCGAACCGGTCGGGCGGGCAGAGCGGCAATGAGAAGCTGGCGTTGACGAGATCGGCCGCGGGCCATTCGGCGTCCTCGAAGCGCCGGCAGAGGCAGCTGAGCGCGGCGCCCGCCGGCAGATCCGGCCGCGCCCTCAGCCGCTCGATCGCCGCCGGCGCCGCGTCGACGGCGAGCACGGACCAGCCGCGCCGCAAGAGCTCGATGGCGTCGCGCCCGTCGCCACAGCCGAGATCGACGGCGAAGCGCAGGCGTCGGCGCGGGGACGAAGCGCGCCAGCGCCTCCAGCAGCGTCCGCCGCGGCGGGCGGTTCGCGGTCGCATCGTAATACTCGGCCCATCCCTCATTTCGTCCGACATCGATCGCCGATCCCTCGGATGCCGATTCCGGCAAATGCGCGGGAATTCAACGTCCCCGCCTATTGCACCCGGCGCACGCCCGCACCAGCTACAACCCATAGTCTCGCGATCACTCAATCAGGAAACCCCTTGTCCCGGAAGCCCCGCATCGGCATCGCGCTTGGCAGCGGAGTCGGCCGCGGCTGGGCCCATCTCGGCATCCTCGCCACCCTCGAGGCGGCGGGCGTGCAGCCGGACATCGTCTGCGGCACCTCGATCGGCGCGCTCGTAGGCGGCGCCTATGTGGGGGGCCGCATGCAGGAGCTCGAGGACTGGGCGCGCGGGCTCACCACGACCGGCATGGCGCGGCTCTTCGATTTCCGCCTGCAGGCGGGCGGCATCATCGCCGGCCGGCGCATTCCCGCAGATCCTGCATCCCGACCTCCATGCCCGCGCGATCGAGGATCTCGACCGTCCCTTCGTCGCGGTGGCAACCGACCTCTCTACCGGCCAGGAGGTCTGGCTCCGGGACGGCAATCTCATGGAGGCGATCCGTGCCTCCTACGCCATTCCCGGCCTCTTCCCGCCGGTCCATCGCGACGGGCGCCTGCTGATCGACGGTGCGCTGGTCAATCCGATTCCGGTCTCGGTCTGCCGGGCGCTCGGCGCCGACGTCACCATCGCCGTCAATCTCAACACCGATCGGCTGCATGAAAGTCCGCAGCAGGACGACGAGGCGCTGGAGCTGATCGATTTCGAGACGATGCACGCGCCCGAGCGCGAATTCCTCGGCATGGGGTCGATGCGCCGCTTCCTCAGCCGCCGGCGCAGCGATCCCAGCCTCTTCACCGTGGTCGCGCGCGCGCTCACCATCGGGCAGGACCGGATCGCCCGCTCGCGCCTCGCGGGCGACCCTCCCGACGTGCTGATCGTCCCCGCGGTCGGCGACATCGGGCTCTTCGAATTCTACCGTGCCGCCGAGAGCATCGCCGCCGGCGCCGCCGCCGCGACCGCCGCGCTGCCGGAAATCCACTCCGCCCTCCAGCGCCAGGGCGGGGGTCGGCCGCATCGTATCCGCAAGCGCGAGGCGCACTAGCGCGGATAAGGACCGGGATTTCCTCGACGCGCGGTCTATACTTCACCCCCTCTCCTGTCGTCCCGTGGACTCCGTAGCGGGGTCGTCATGACGGTCTATCTCGGCGCGCGGTACAGGGTCGGCAAGCTGGCACTCGCCGCGGCGGGCGCGTCGCTCTTCGTGGCGCTCGGCCTCTTCTTCATCGCCGTCGCATCCCACGAGCCGGGTCGGCCGCTGCGCTGGGACCTGCTGACGGTGGGGATCATGGCGCTGGTGTTCTTCGGCTTCGTGCTCCTCGCCGTCCTCGCCAAGATGCTGGACCGGCGCCAGATCCTGACCATCGACGATGACGGGATCCGCGATCTGCGGATCGGGCCCGGCGTCATTCCCTGGCCGGAGATCCACGAGATCCTCGAATACGCCGCGAACCCCGAGGCCTCATTGCTGGCGCAGGTCTATTTCGCCATCGAGGTCGACGATCCCCAGCGCTTCGCCGCCGCGCGCTTTCCGGGCGCGATGGCTAGAGCCAACCGGCTGTTCGGATTCCCCGGCCTGCATGTGGGCGCGCAAGGCCTCGACGTCTCCCGGGACGAGCTGCGCGCGGCGCTCGCAGCGGCGCCCGGCGCGACGGGCAAGCTGCATCGGGTGTAAACACCGCACGAGGCCGGCTGCGGCACGGAAGGCGTGCGGGCCGCCGCCGGCGCTCCCGCTCGCCTAGCGCGAGGCCCCCAGTATTGGGGTAAATCAATGAAATAAGGGCGATATCTTCTTAAGGTTGTGAATGCATTAATGCGAGTTCTCCCTATGGGGGCGAATGGAAAGGTAGCGCGAGCAAATGTCGACTATGACGGCGTGGGGTGTGCCTGATCCGGCGCCTCGTCGACACGCCAGGCCGCCAGGTGACGATTGGGGTTGGCGGTGATCGTGGCCGTGACCCTTGCCTCCTTCGGCTATGACAGCGAACAGCGCTACGACGAGGCGATCGACCGCGCCGATCGCGATACCCTCAACGCCGCCGTCCTCCTCGCCGAGACCATCACGCGCACCTTCGAGGGCATCGACGAGACGCTGGGCTCCGTCGTGCTGCTGCAGCGCGATGCGGAAGTCGGCATCGTGCGCAACCGCGCCACGCTGCAGGAGCTGCTGAAGATCATCGAGAACGGCTCGCCGCCGCTCCGCGCCGTCGCCTGGATCGACGCCGAGGGACACTGGCTCGTCTCCTCCATGGCGCTCGACCAGCCGCTCCTCGACGTCGGCGAGCGGGAGTATTTCACCGCCCAGCGCGACGGCACGGCGCAGGGCTCTATGTCGCAGCACCCGTCCGTTCGAAGGTGACCGGCGATTGGATCATCGGCGTGTCCCGGCGGCTGGAGACGCCCGACGGACGCTTCGCCGGCATCGCCGGCGCGGTGGTCGATCCCGCCTACTTCGCCGCGGTCTTCCGCTCGATCAATCTCGGGCCGGGCCGCATCGCGGCGCTCTTTCGCGCCGACGGCACGGTCCTGGCCCGCGAGCCGGAATTGACCGGGCGGCTCGGCGAGTCCGCCGCCGCCGCCGCATGGTTCCGCAACCAGGTGCCGCGCGCGTCGACGGGCACCTATCACGGACCCAATGTGTTCGACGGATCCGAGCGCATCCTGAGCTTTGCCAAGGCCGCCGGAGGCACGCAGGTCGTTTCCGTCAGCGTGGCGCGCGCCGAGGTCCTGGCCGGATTCTACCGCGATGTCGCGCGCGGCGCGGCGCGGATCGGCGTCCTGCTGCTCGTCCTCGTTGCCGGCGCCTGGATTTTCGCCGTCCAGCTCCGCCGGCGCCAGCGCGCCGACGGCAAGTTCCGCGATCTCCTGGAGGCGGCGCCCGAGGCGATGGTGATCGTCGAGCCGAGCGGCCGTATCGCCCTCGTCAATGCGCAGACGGAAAAGCTCTTCGGCTATCGCCGCGACGAGCTGCTGGGACAGCCGTTGGAGATGCTGCTGCCCGAGCGGTATCGTGCCCGGCACTCGGCACAGCGCGCCGGCTTCATGGCGCACCCGCGGGTACGGCCGATGGGGTCCGAGCTGGAGCTCTACGGGCAGCGCAAGGACGGCTCGGAATTTCCCGTCGAGATCAGCCTGAGCCCGCTGCAGACCGAGGACGGTCTGGTGGTATCCGGCGCGATGCGCGACATCACCGCGCAAAAGCGGGCGCAGGCGGAGCTGGTCGAGGCGCGTCGCGTGGAAGCGGCGGCGAGCCGCGCCAAGTCGGACTTTCTATCGAGCATGAGCCACGAACTGCGCACGCCGCTCAACGCCGTCATCGGCTTTGCCCAGATGCTGGAGATGGATCGCCGGCAGACCCTTACGGGAAGCCAGAAGGAATATGTCGGCTACATCATCAGCAGCGGGCATCACCTGCTGAATCTCGTGAACGAGGTGCTCGATCTCGCCGGCATCGAGAGCGGCCAGCTGCGGCTTTCGATCGAGCGCGTTCCCGTGCGCGACGCTCTCGAGGCCGTCCGCGCCACCATGGCGCCACTGGCGCAACGGGCCGGGTTGGCGCTCGAGATCGCCATCCCCACCGACATTGCCGCCGTGCGCGCCGACAATCTGCGGCTGCGCCAGGTGCTGATCAACCTGGTGTCGAACGCCATCAAGTACAATCGTCCGGGCGGCTCGGTCACCCTGACCTCGATGCCGACGCCGGATGGCACGGTGCGGTTCGTCATCGCCGACACCGGCATCGGAATCGCGCCCGAGCACCAGAAACACCTGTTCGAGCCGTTTCAGCGGCTGGGCGCGGAATACACCGCCATCGAGGGGACCGGGATCGGTCTCTCCCTGTCGCGGCGGATCATGGCGGCGATGAACGGAACCATCGGCTTCAGCAGCGAGCCGGGCCGTGGCAGCGTCTTCTGGATCGAGCTGCCGGGCGCCGCGGCCGAAGCCGGCGAGCCCGTCGCGCTTCCGTTGTCGAGCGGAACGCCGCGCGCGACGGCCGGCGGCTTCTCGCTGCTCTATGTCGAGGACAACCCGGCCAATCTCCGGCTCATGGAGCACCTCGTCTCGACCCTGCCGAACGTCGCGGTCCTGATGGCGGCGACGCCGCAGCTCGGCCTCGACATGGCGGTGGCGCACCGACCAGACGTCATCGTCCTCGACCTCAATCTGCCGGGCATGAGCGGCTACGAGGTGCTTCGCCGCCTGCAGGCCATGCCGGAAACCGCCGATATTCCGGTGCTGGCGCTCACCGCGGCGGCCTTCCCGCACGACGTCAAGAAAGGCCTGGCCGCCGGCTTCTTCCGCTATCTCACCAAGCCCTTGGACGTCGGTGCGTTCCTTGCCGCCGTCGACGATGCGCTGGCGGATGCGCCGACGCGGCGCGCGGCCGGAGGCTGAGCCGCGCCCGAGCGGGACCGGGCTACGCACCGTCTCATTATCATGTCCCCTGAATTCGAGGCGGCGGCACGCCCGGGCATGCTTGATCCAGGTCAATGAGCGGATCCGCTCGGCGAGATAAATAAACAATTCAGCCGGAGGATCCGGCGGATCCAGATCTTCCGCAAGGTGGATGGCGCGCTCCCGCAAACAATGGCGGCCCGCCGTGTCGCGTTCCTTGCTCCGCAACGACACACCGACCGCCGATCGCGCAAACCCAGGAAGGGGAATTCCCATGACACGATCTCGATCAGGGTCGCTTTACGGCCGCCTCGCCCTCGGCACCGCGCTCGTCAGCGCTTTTGCGCTGGCGAGTTGCTCCAATTACTCGACGATGCCCACCGCCTCGTCGACGTCTCCAACCGCCGTCGCGGCGATGAAGGGTAATCCCAACACCGAAGGCGCCAACTTGTCCGCGGCCGGCAGCGCCGTCAAAACCGCGGGAACTGGATTCACCGGTGACTTGGGCAAGGAGTATTTCAACATCGCTACCGCGCGCGCAGACAACAAGGATTGGGTGGATGCCGACTTCTTCGCGCGCAAGAGCATCGCCGCCTCAAAGGGCGACATGGTTCTGCCGGAGGACAACAAGAACCGAGCGATCCCGATGCAGGCCAACCTCAACACCCGCGGCGAGATGGATCAAGGTCGCACGCGCCTGCTGGCGGCCCTCGACGGCGGCGGCCGCGATCGGTACCCCCTGCTCGCCGCGCGCACCCAGTCCCGCTACGACTGCTGGCTGGAGCGGACCGAGGCCAACTACCGCGCGGAGTTCAACGGCAAGTGCCACGATGAGTTCGTCGCCAACCTCAGCGACCTCGAGGTGTTGCTGCATCCGCCGGGCCCGTACCAGGTCTTCTTCGACTACAATAGCGCGACGCTGAAGGGCGAGGCGCTGACGACGCTGCAGCGGGCAGCGGCGGCGCTGCCGAAAGAAGGCACCTCGCGTCTCGAAGTGACCGCCAAGACCGATCGCAGCGGGACCGACGGCTACAATCAGAAGCTCTCCGACGCGCGCGCCCAGGCGGTGCTCACCGCGCTCGCCAGCAACGGCGTCGCGGCAAGCCGCATCGACGTCAAGGGCGTGGGCGAGAGCCAGCCCGAGGTCGCGACCAAGGACGGCGTGAAGGAGCCGCGCAATCGTGTCGCCGATATCGGCGCCATGGTGCCGGAGTCCAGCTACCGGTAGGGCCCGGGATCTCGGCCGGAAATACGAGACCGAGCAAAGTCCAGGCCGCGAGTTTCCCGCCCCGTGCGGGAGGCTCGCGGCCTTGCTATTTTCGGCGGCCCGCTATTGGCCACTTGCCCTGGCTCCTCGGCGGCACCAGCCTTGCTCGGTCCCGACATCGAGGAGCCTGCCCATGAGCGACGGAGAGACTTCCCTCAACGGCCCCGACTTCGCCAAGGGTGTCCCCCTCTCGACATTGGCGGACGGCGCGATGCTGCTGGGCCACGCCGGCGGCGAGGCGGTGCTGCTGGCGCGGCGCGGCGGCGAGGTCTTCGCGGTGGGCGCCGCCTGCAGCCACTACAGCGGCCCGCTCGCCGAAGGACTGCTCGCCGGCGACACCGTGCGCTGCCCCTGGCATCACGCCTGCTTCAGCCTGCGCACAGGTGCCGCGCTTCGCGCGCCGGCGCTCAATCCGATCCCCTGCTGGCGCGTCGAGCAGCGGCAGGGCACGCTCTACGTGCGGGAGAAGACCGACGCGCCACCGCAGCCGCGCCCTCCGGCGGGCGCGCCGGCCTCCGTGGTGATCCTCGGCGGCGGGGCCGCGGGCAATGCGGCGGCGGAGACGCTGCGCGGCGAGGGCTATGCCGGCCGCATCACGATGCTGAGCGCCGACGATGCCTCGCCCGTGGACCGGCCCAACCTCTCCAAGGATTACCTGGCGGGATCGGCATCGGAGGACTGGATCCCGCTCCGGCCACCGGAATTCTATCGGGAGCACGAGATCGACCTCCGCCTCAGGACGCGGGCAACCGCGATCGACATCAAGGGCCGCGCCCTGCAGCTGGAGGACGGGAGCCTCATCGCCTATGACGCGCTGCTCCTCGCCACCGGCGCCGATCCCGTGCGGCTCAGCATTCCCGGCGCCGATCGCCCCATCCTCCACTATCTCCGCACCCTCGCCGACAGCCGCGCGATCATCGCCCAGGCCGCCGGTGCCAAGCGCGCCGTCGTCATCGGCGCCAGCTTCATCGGTTTGGAGGCGGCGGCCGCGCTCCGCGCACGGAAGATCGAGGTGCATGTGGTGGCGCCGGACAAGGTGCCGATGGAGCGCGTCATGGGCGCCGAGATCGGCCGCGTCGTGCGCGCGCTGCACGAGGAGCATGGCGTGATCTTTCATCTCGAGAACAGCGTCGCCTCCATCGAGGAGCAGGGCGTCACCCTCAAGAGCGGCGAGATCATCGCCTGCGACCTGGTGGTCGCCGGGATCGGCGTCCGGGCGGCGACCGCGCTCGCCGAGAAGGCCGGACTCGCCGCCGAGCGCGGCATTCTCGTCGACGAGTATCTCGAGACCAGCGCTCCCGGCGTCTATGCCGCCGGCGACATCGCCCGCTGGCCGGACCGTCTCAGCGGCGAGAAGATCCGCGTCGAGCACTGGGTGGTAGCAGAGCGCCAGGGTCAGGCCGCGGCGCGCAACATCCTGGGCCGCCGCGAGCGCTTCGACGCCGTGCCGTTCTTCTGGAGCCAGCACTACGACATGCAGATCTCCTACGTCGGCCACGCGGAGAAATGGGACAAGGTCGAGGTGGAGGGCAAGCCCGAGGCCCGCGACTGCAAGGTGACGCTCAAACGCGGCACCCGCCCGCTTGCCGTCATCACCATCGGCCGCGACCTCGAGAGCCTGCAGGCGGAGGTAGAGCTGGAGAAGATGATCGCGGGGTAAGGTTGGATGAGCACTGTGCGTCCTTCGACTCACGCCCCTTCGGGTCGTGGCTCAGGATGAGGCGCTTTTCTTTGTGCCATCCTCGATGGCCCTCATCCTGAGCCGCGATGCGGAGCGTCGCGAGTTGAAGGACGCACCACCGATCTACAGTTACTTCCCCTTGAAGCTGGGCTTGCGCTTCTCGTTGAAGGCACGGATGCCCTCCTGCCGGTCCTCGGTGGGGACGAGGCGGTTGTAGGCCTCGACCTCGAAGCGGAAGGCGGTGCGCAGATCCATCTGCATGCCGTAGGTCATCGAGCGCTTCGCCTGGCGCACCGAGAGCGGCGCGTTGCCGGCGATGGCGGCGGCGGTGACCATCACCTCCGTCATCAGGGCCTCGGCGTCGCAGACCTTGTTGAGGACGCCCCACTCGAAGGCGTCCTCCGCGCTGAAGGGCTTGCCCGTGAGGACGATTTCCCGGGCGCGGCGCTCGCCCACCGCCCGCGGCAGGAGCTGCGTGCCGCCGGCGCCGGGCATGATGCCGAGCGTGACTTCCGTCAGCGCAAAGCGCGCGGTCTTGACGGCGTAGGCGAAGTCGCAGGCGAGAAGAAGCTCCAGCCCGCCCGCATAGGCGTGGCCGTTGACCGCGGCGATGACCGGCATCGGGCAATCCAGCAGGGTCCAGTACTGGCGCTCGAAGATCTCGTGCTGCGCCTGCCACTGCGCGTCGGTCATGCCGTTGCGCTCCTTGAGGTCGCCGCCGGCGCAGAAGATGCGGCCCGTCCCCGGTGATGACGACGCATCTGACGTCGCCGGGCTCGGCGACAAGGCGGGTCCAGAGATCGAGGAGATCGCGGCCCATCTGGGTGTTGAAGGCGTTCGCCACCTCAGGTCGGTTCAAAGTCACCAGCAGGACGTGGGGCGCGGGCGTCTCGGTCTTGATGGTGGCGTAGTCGGGGATCATGAGGGGGATGCCTTGCGTCTGTCGGTGGCGAGGCGGCCCAGCACCGCCTCGGTATCGGCGCCCAATTCCGGCGCGCTGGAGCGGAGCGCCGGCCTGACGCCGTCGAAGGAGAGCGGCAGGCCCATGAGGTTGAACTTTCCGTCGGCGCTTTTCTGCAGCATGCCGAGCGCCGCGGTCTGCGGATGCGCCAGCACCTGGTCCATGGTCTGCATGGGCGCGCAGGGCACGCCGGCGTCGTCGAGGATCTTCTGCCACTCGGCGGAGGTCTTGCTGCGCACGATCTCCTCGATCAATCCGTAGAGCACGTCGCGATGCTTGACGCGCTCGGGATTGGTGCGGAAGCGCGGATCCTCCGCCCATTCGGAGTAACCGAGAGCGCGGGACATCAGCGCGAAGAGCTTGTCGTTGCCGGCGCCGATGACGATGAAGCCGTCGCTGGTGACATATCCCCGATAGGGCGCGATCTGCGGCGCGCCGGAGCCTTGCGGCACCGGTGCCACGCCCGACGCCTGGGTGGTGGCGGCGTGATAGGTCATCCAGCCGAGCGCCACCTCGTAGAGCGAGGTGTCGATGCTGACGCCGACGCCGGTCCGGGCGCGGGTCATGAGGGCGGAGAGGATGCCGATCACCGACCACATGCCGGCGCCCATGTCGATGACGGAGACGCCGACGCGCACCGGCGGCCGCCCGGGCTCGCCGGTCACGCTCATGATGCCGCCGAAGGCCTGCATCAGCGGGTCGTAGCCGGGCCTGTCCTTGAGCGGCCCCGCCTTGCCGTAGGCGCCGATGGTGCAGCAGATGAGCGCGGGCTTCGCCTTGCGGAGCGTCTCCGCGTCGAGGCCGAGCTCCGCGGCGCCGCCCGGCCGCAGGTTCTGGATCACCACGTCGGCGCGCTCCTGGATGAGCGCTTTGAGGCGCCGCACCTCCTCGGCGCTGCGGAGATCCACCACCACCGACTGCTTGTTGCGGTTGAGGCTCTGGAACAGCGCCGACATGCCGTGCCAGTAGGGCGGTGCCCATTTGCGCGCGTCGTCGCCGTCGCGCTTCTCGACCTTGATCACGGTGGCGCCGAGATCCCCCAGGATCTCGGCCGCATAAGGCGCCGCCACGCTGTGGCCAAGCTCCACCACGGTGATGTCTTTGAGCGGCGCCTCCGCGGCCATGCGTCTCCGTCCCCCGGTGAGATTTTACCCTTACGCGGGCGAGGAGGGTCGGTGTGGCGGCTCCTCGCCCGCGGAAAACAAGCCTCACGCTAGACCGCGTGAAGGAGGAGCGTCAATCGAGGGGGTTGCGAGCCCGGCTTCTCCTCGTTGCGTCATCCCCGGGCGTGACCCACGACTGTCCGGTTCCGGTTTCAGCTCCATTGGAGCAGCAATTGATTGGGGTTGAGTATTGGGGTTGGCTCGGTGTGGAGCAGGCGGTCGATGCGTCTGCGGTGCATCAGGTTGGCGCGGACCAGCCTGGCGAAGGCGAGGGGGCCGTGGAGGCCTTTCTGGGCGGATTGAGCGAGGCGGAGCAGCAGGAAGGCGATCAGGGCGACGGCGATCTGGATGCGGATGGCGTTCTCGGAGGTGCCGAGGAAGCGGGTGATCCTGAGGGTCTGCTTGACCCAGCGGAAGAACAGCTCGATGGCCCAGCGCCGCTTGTAGAGATCGGCGATCTCCTGGGCGCTGGCGTCGAGATCGTTGCAGAGAATACGCAGCACTTTGCCGGTGTCGGTCACGAGCCGCACCTCGCGCACCGCCTGCTGCATTGGATTGCGGCGGTTCCTGGCTTGGCGAGCGGGCAGGAAGCCGATGCGATCGGAGAGGATAGTGCTGCCCCGCGGCACCGGCAGCACTTCCACCAAGTCGAGCGGCGTATTGGACTTGAACCGGGTGACGATCCGGCAGCCGGCGGCGTCGAGCCTGGCCCACCAGGCATAGTCGTAATAGCCGAGATCGAAGACATAGGTGGCCCCCGCCTCGATCGGCATCTGCTGGGCCACGGTGATGTCGTTGACGTTTGCCGCACTGACCGCGGCGTAGATCGGCCGGTCGGCATCGGCGTCGTAGATGACATGCACCTTGGCGCCGCACACCCCGGCCGAGAACCGCGCCCAGCCGGCACTGTGCTCGTTCAGCCGCACGCCCGTGGCGTCGATGAGATAGGTGGTCTCGGCAAGCTTACGGCGGAGCCCGCGATGGGCCTGCTTCATCATCTTCGCCAACAGCTCGGCAAAGACCCCGGCAGGCCGTTGCGCATTCGCATCGGACAAGGTCGAGCGCCGAACCGGATCCGCGCCCAGGTGGTAGAGCCGGGCGGCGTGGCTCTCCAGCCCCGTCACGATCTCGCGCAGGCTCGCGGCGCCCGAAAGCTGGCCATAGAGCAGCGCCACAAACTGGCTTCGCGTCGTCAGCCGGCGAACCCGTCCATCCGCTCCATGCCGCGCCACCAGCCGATCAAACGTCGGCCAAGGAACATGCTTCAGAACCGAATGGAAAACGCTATTCTGATGCCGCATGGCGCTGAACCTCTTCTCGTGTCCCGGATCGTTTGCCGACGTCCTGGACCGAGTAGAATCAACGCCATGCGCTTCGTCCACATAAACTCAACCGGACAGCCGTGGGCTCGACCCGGCCATCCACGCGGCGATCTGAATCTCATGAAGATGAGACGGGCGTGGGACGTGGATGGCCGGAACAAGTCCGGCCATGACGCCTCAAAAAATCATCGGATGCTGTCGAGCGCGGCGCGACCGCTCAGGGCGCCACGGGAGGCGGCGGTAGCGACGGCGGGGGTAGCGGCTGGACCGTGTAGGGCGGGCCGCAGTTGTCGGTGATGCCGTCGACCATCTCCTGGCGTGCGTCCATCTCGTTGCGGCTGAGCCGGCCGTTGGCCAGGGCCGCGGCGCCCAGCAACGGACCGGAGATCAGCACGGTGCCGACGCAGGCCGGGCCCTTGCCGAGAAGATAGAACGGCGTCGCCACCGCGTCGGCGGTCTGCTCGCGCTCCTCCGGCGACTGGCCGCAGGCGGCCAGGGCAAAACACAGCACGAGCAGCAAGGTCTTGGATTTCATCGGCGCACTCCTCGGCGGAGGCTAGCGCCGGAATGTTGCAGAACGAAGGCTACGCCGCATCCGCGCGCAGGATGCCGCCGCGCAGCGCGCCGGGCTCGATGTGGCGCCAGAGCACCTCCTGCCCCTCGGGGAGCGCGCGGCTGTTGGGCATGGCGAGCCAGAGCCGCAGCAGCAGGCGGTCACGCCCGCTCGTCCTATCGTCCTCGAAGGGCGTCCGCGCGTGGTAGGTCACGTGGGAATTGAGGAACTGGATGTCGCCGGGCTCGAAGGTCATCTCGAAGGCGAGCTCATGGGCGAGCTCCGCCAGCATCGCGATGGCGTCGCGCTGCGCCGCCGTGAGCTTGGGCACGCCCGGCACCATCTGCGCCGCCTCGATATAGGTCAGCGAATAGTGGCTGGTGAAGCGGCCGTCGCGCTGGGCGAAGACCGGCAGCGCATAGATGCTCTCGGCGCTGTTGGATTCCTCGCCGAGCCGGCTGCGGTGGATCGGCTCGAAGAGCGCCTCGGCCAGATCCGGGCGCCGCCGCAGCATCTCGTTCATGACCGCGACCGAGCTGCAGATCATGCTGACGCCGCCCTTCGCCGCCTGGCGCACGCAAAGCAGGCCCACCACGTCGGTGCGGTCGGTGTGGAAGCGAAGCGCGCCGTTGGAGAGCGTGCGCGCATAGGAGGAAAGGAAGGGCTTGCCGTCCTGGGTGCGCTCGGCCTCGATCTGGCCGTATCGCGATCCCACGTCGCCGCCCTCGTCGCGGATCGCCCGCATCATCTCGCCGCCGCGGTTCTGCGACACCGGCGTGCCGAGGTTGGAGCCAAGGCCGTAGTAGAGCTTCCTGAGCTGCTCCTCGCCGTAGCGCGCGACGGGCAACCCGCGCAGCTTCAGCATGCCGGAGCCGTTCTCCAGCTCCTCGCGCATGTCGTCTAACAGCGCTGTCATTCCCGGCAGTGGAAACTCGTCCCGCGTGACGGCATGCCAGGGCAGGCCGCGGCGCTCCACCGCGGCGAGCGCCGCGTCGATCTCGGCGATATGCGCCGGCGTCAGATCCCGCACCCAGCGGCGGGAGTGCCGCATGTCTTTTCCTGTCCAGGCGCAGGGACCGGTGATGGCCGCGTGATTCGACATTGGAATATACACCTCCTGGCGAGGAGACCTGCGGCAACGCTAGTCCCCATGGGCCGATCTCGTCAATGTGACGGGGCGCCCGGCGCCATCATGTCTATTTTTGTCTCGAGGGATCTCCGTCGAGAGGAGGCCGAAGAAGATGCCGATTTTTCTGCGCACGCTGAGCCTATTGGCGGTGCTGGGGCCGCTCGCCGCCTGCAATCTGCCGCCGGCCTCGCCGGAGGACCAGGCGGCCTATCACCGGTTCCAGACCGGCTGCCGGCCGGTGGACGCCAACGGCTATGAGAATCAAAAGGAATACTGCGGCGGTGGCGGTGGCGGCGGCAACATGCATTAACCTCGGCGGGATCATCTGAAAGACGCTGGCGGCTTGCGCTGGCGAGAGGGGACTCCTAGGCTCCTGGGAACGATTCACCGCTGCCAGGGAGGACCTCGCCCATGCCGGCCCCGCTGACCCGCACCCTCGGTCAATTCGTCTCCACTCTCGCATTCGACGCGCTGCCACCAGAGGCGGTCGGCGTAGTGCGCCTGGGCTTCACCGACTGCATCGCCACCATGCTGGCGGGAGCCGACGAGCCGGTGGCACGGATCGTGCGCGGCGAGCTGGGGACGCGCGGCGCCAAGGGCGAGGCGCGCCTCGTCTTCGGCAGCGAGCGCGCGAGCGCGCCGGAAGCCGCCCTCGCCAACGGCGCCGCGGGCCACGCTCTCGACTATGACGACGTGGCGCTCGCCGGCCATCCGAGCGTGGTGCTGGTGCCGGCGGTGCTGGCGGAAGCGGAGGCGCTGGGCGCCGACGGCAAGGCGGCGATCGCAGCATATGTGGCGGGCTACGAGACCTGGGCCGCCCTCGTCGAGCGCGATCCCGATCCCTATCACCGCAAGGGCTGGCATCCGACCGCCGTCATGGGGCCGGTTGCCGCCGCCGCCGCGATCGCCAATCTCCGCCGCCTCGATCCCGAGAAGGCCACCATGGCGATCGCGATCGCGGCCTCGATGTCGGCGGGCGTGGTCGCCAATTTCGGCACCATGACCAAGCCGTTCCAGGCCGGCCGCGCGGCGCAGTCCGGCGTGCTGGCGGCGCGGCTCGCGGCTGCCGGCATGACGGCGTCGCCCGATGCGCTCGAGCATTCGGTCGGGTTGCTGCAGGCGCTCTCGCCGCATGGCAAGGTCGACGTGGAGACGCCGCTCACCGCGCTCGGCAAGACCTGGCGCATCATCGAGACCGGCCTCAACGTGAAGAAATATCCCATGTGCTACGGCGTCCATCGCGCCCTCGACGGCATGCTGGATCTGGTGAAGCAGCACAAGCTGACCCCCGACGCGGTCCGCGAGATCGCGGTCACCACGGGCAAGACGCAAGCCACCATGCTGCGCAATCACCGCCCACAGACCGGTCTCGAGGCGAAGTTCAGCATGGAGTTCGCCATGGCCTCGGCGCTCGCCGCCGGTCGCGCCGGCCTCGCCGAGCTCAGCGACGGCTTCGTGCGCAGGGGCGACGTGCAGGCGATCATGGGCCAGGTCTCGATCACCACGACCGACACCGTTGCAGCCGACGACCCGATCTTCGCCGAGTTCGACCAGATCGCGGTCAAGCTCGCCGACGGCCGCGAGATCGTGAGCCCGGAGATGCGCTTTGCCCGCGGCCACTGGGCGCTGCCGCTCAGCGCCGAGGAGCTCTGGAGCAAGTTCCGCGACTGCACCTCGACCACGCTGCAGGAGAACGGCGCCCACGCGCTTTTCGACGGGCTGCAGGCGCTCGAGCGCCAGGGCAACCTGCGCGAGCTCGGCGCGAGGTGAGCAGCGGCGCGGCGCGGGGCGCCGCCTGACATGATCACCCTCATCCCCTGGTCCTCCGGCCTCAAGACCCAGGCGGACTGCTTCGGGGATCTCGTCGCCGTCAGCGACGGCGAGCGCGCGCTCACCTACCGCGAGCTCGCGGGCAAGGCCGCCGCCGTCGCCGAGCGGCTGCGGGATCTGGGGACGAAGCCCGGCGATCCCGTGGCGACGTTCCTCCGCAACGGCATTCCCGCCACCTGGGCCAGCTATGGCGTCAAGATCTCGGGCGCGGCGGAGACGCCGCTCAACCCGGCGCTGACAAAGGACGAGCGCCGCTATTGCGTCGAGCTTGCGGGCGTGAAGCGGGTGGTGACGACGGCGGCCGAGGCGCCGTTCTTCGAAGCCCTCGGCATCACCGCGATCACGGTCGAAAGCCTCGCCGATGCCGCCGGCGATCCCAGCAAGCTTCCGCCGGTCCCGGCGCAGGCCTGGGGCCGCATCATCTTTACGTCCGGTACCACCGGACGGCCGAAGGCGATCGTCCACACTCATGAGGCGCGCTGGATCGCCAACCTGCTGCAGCGCGCGACCTTTCCCTACGCGCCGGCGCCGGGCACCCGCTGCCTGCTGATGACGCCCTATACCCACGGCGCGGCACTCATCGCCACCGCCTTCTTCGATCACGGCGCCGGCGTGGTGCTGCTGGACGGCATCGACCTCCCGAAGGTGGAGCGCGCGCTCGAGGACGGCGTCGATCACGTCTTCGCGCCGCCGACCGTGCTGGCGAAGCTGACGCGCGCCTTCCAGGGCCGCCACTTCCCCAAGGTGCGCGTGCTCTTCTGCGGCACCTCGACCCTGACGCCGGCGCTCTATCAGCGCGCCCGCGTGCTGTTCGGGCCTGTCATCCGCGTCACCTACGGCAAGTCCGAGGTGGTGAACCCCATCACCGTGCTGCCATCAGCCGCCACCGAGCGCTACTACCGCGAGGAGACCGCCGGCGAAGGCGCCTGCGTCGGCTGGCCCGGACCCGGCGTCGAGGTGGAGATCTGGAACGAGGACGGCAGCCGCTGCGTTCCCGAGGAGATCGGCGAAGTGCAGCTCCGCGCCCGCCACATGCTGGCGGGCCACATCGACGGCGGCGGATTTCATCCGCTCCCCGCCGACGGCTATCACGCGACCGGCGATCTCGGGCGGATCGACGGCCAGGGCCGGCTGCATCTGGTCGGCCGCACCGCCGACGTGATCAAGTCCGGCGGCTACAAGATCTATCCCGAGGAGATCGAGCGCGTCCTCGCCCCCACCGCCGGCACCGTGGCGGTGACGACCCTGCCGTCGGAATATTGGGGCGAGGTGATCGTCGCCGTCGCCGAGAACGCGCCGGAGGACTGGGAAGCCCGCGCCCGCGCCGCCGCCGAATGCCTCGCCAAGTACAAATGGCCGCGCGCGTTCCTGACCGTGGCGTCGCTGCCGCGCAATCCCCAGGGCAAGGTGCCCCGCGCCAAGGTGCGGGCGGAGATCCTGGCGAGCTACGAGCTCAGGGACGGCCCAAAGCCGGAGCTGGTGAAGCGATAGGGCTTCGCCAGCAATTCCCGCAGGTTCTCAGCAATTCCCTCGCCCTTCGCCCATAAGGTGGGATTGCGCTGCGGCGCGCAATCGGCGGGGAATATTGCGGCGGTCGGACGCGAAATCTATCTTCACTCCGAACCAGCACGGCGGGACCGAGGGGCATGGCGCAGCAGCAGGTGGTATCCGAGGTTCCGCGCACCGCCGCGCCGGCGGGGGCGGCGCCCGACGTCGCGGTGCCACCGCCAGCCGCTGCTTCCAGGCGCCGCTTTCCCACGGGACTGGCGATCCGTCTCGCCATCCTGATCGCCGCCGTCGGGATCGCCGTTCTTTTCGTCACGCGCTGGGATGTCTGGACCGGCGCCTGGACGCGGCAGACCACCGACGACGCCTATGTGCGGGGCGACATCACGCCGCTCAGCGCCCAGGTCGAGGGCTATGTGCGCCGGGTGCCCGTCAACGACTTCCAGATCGTCAAGGCCGGCGACCTGCTGGTGCAGATCGACGACCAGGACTATCAGGCGCACATGGCGCAGGCCGAGGCGGATCTGCTCGGCGCCGAGGCGGCGATCGAGAACCTGAAGTCGCGCAAGGAGCTGCAGCACGCCCAGATCACCCAGGCCGGGGACGTCATCGCGGCGACCGAGGCCGATGTGGAGCGCACCAAGCTGGAGGCGAACCGGCAGCGCACGCTGCTGGCGACAACCTTCGGCACGGCGCAGAAAGTGGAGCAGGCGGTCGCCGACCAGAAGCGCTTCGAGGCCAACCTCGAGCGCAACCGCGCCGAGCTCGAGGCCGCGCGCCGACAGATGGCGGTGCTCGACACCCAGGAATCCCAGCTCCGTGCCGATGCCAAGGCGAAGCGCGCACTGCTCGATCTCGCCAGGATCAATCTCGGCTACACCAAGATCACGGCGCCCATCGACGGCATGGTGAGCGAGCGCGGCGTGCGGGAGGGTCAATATGTTCATGCCGGCACCCAGATCATCTCGGTGGTGCCGCTCACGAATGTCTGGGTGACCGCCAACTACAAGGAGACCCAGATGACCCATGTGGCGATCGGCGAGAAGGCGGAGATATCAGTCGACAGCTTCCCGGGCGTGACCGTCACCGGCCATGTGGACAGCATCTCGCCGGCGAGCGGCTCGCAGTTCAGCCTGCTGCCGCCGGACAATGCCACCGGCAACTTCACCAAGGTGGTGCAGCGCATCCCGGTCAAGATCGTGCTGGACCCGAACAACCCGCTTGCCGGCAAGCTCAGGCCGGGCATGTCGGTGGAGGCAACGATCCTCACCGACACCGCGCCGAAGCCGTGACCGCGCTCGCTGCCGCGGGCGGCGCGGCGCTGCCGCTCTCCCATGGCCCGGCGACGACGCCAGCGGCGCGCTGCAACCGGCCGCTCATCGGCGTCGCCGCGGTGCTGATGGGCGCCTTCATCTCCACCCTCAACACCCGCGTCACCAGCTTCGGCCTCGCCGACATCCGCGGCGGACTCGGCCTGGGGTTCGACGAAGGATCCTGGCTCACCTCGGTCTTCTCGGCGGCGCAGATGGTGGTGGCGCCCGGCGCCGCCTGGCTCAGCGTGGTACTCGGCGCTCGGCGCTTCGTGCTCTGGTCGGCGGCGATCTTCACCCTCAGCTCGCTGCTGCTGCCGCTCAGCAGCGACTACGACACGGTCATCGCGCTGCAGACCGTACGCGGCCTCTCGGTCGGCACCTTCATTCCGGCGGCGCTGGGCTTCATCCTGCGCAGCCTGCCGCCGCGCTGGTGGATCTGGGGCATCGCCGCCTATTCCTTCCGCTTCGTCTTCTCGCAGAACATCGGCGGCTCGCTCGAGGCGCTCTGGTCGGAGAGCGGGAACTGGCAGTGGCTCTTCTGGGAGAACGTCGCCCTGACCCCGGTCATGATGCTGCTGATCTGGATCGGCATCCCGCGCCAGCCCGTCGACCGCGAGCTGCTGCGCCGCACCGACTGGTGCGGCATCTTCTTCGCGGGCCTGGGATTCGGCCTGATCTATGCCGGGCTCGACCAGGGCAACCGGCTCGATTGGCTCAATTCCGGCGTGGTGAGCGCGCTCCTCGCCTCGGGCGCGCTGCTGGTCGCCGCATTCCTCATCAATGAGACCATCGTCCCCTTCCCGCTCATCCATCTGAAAGTCGCGGGCCAGCGCAATGTGCTGATCCCGGCGCTGCTGATCACGGTCTACGGCTTCGGATCCTCGGCGACCGCCTTCATCCTGCCGGACTACCTGACCCGGGTGCAGGGGCTGCGCGATCTGCAGATCGGCGATGTCCTCGACTGGATCGCGCTGCCGCAATTCGTCCTGGTGCCCTTGACCGCGCTGGTGCTGCGCCGGATCGACGCCCGTCTGCTGCTGGCGCTCGGATTCGCCTGGATCGCGCTCGGCAGCTGGATGGATACCGGCCTCACCCATGACTGGGCGAACGGACGATTTCCTGCCGTCGCAGATCGTCGAGGCGGTGGGGCTCGCGCTCGCCATCACCGCGCTCATCACCTTCGCCGTTGCCAACATCACCCCGCCTCAGGCCGCCGCCATCGCCGCGGTGATACAGACCGCGCGGCTCTTCGGCAACGAGATCGGGAACGCCTTCATCCAGACCTTCGTGCGGGTGCGCGAGCAGGTCTATTCGAACCTGATCGGACAGCACCTCACCGCCGGCTCCGACGCCGCCAACAGCGCCATCGCCGCCTTCTCGAGCCCGTTCAGCGCCCGGCCCACCGGCCTCGGCGATCCGACCGGCCAGGGCATCGGCACCATCGGCCGCCTGGTCCAGCGCGAGGCCTATGTGCTGGCCTATATCGACGGCTTTTGGATCATCGCCTGGGTGCTGGCGGCGTCCCTGCTGCTGCTCTTGCTGCTGCGCCCGCCGCCGCCCAATCCGCTAACCCCGCCGCGCGTCGCGGCCTAGGTCGTCAACACTGCCCTAGTCGCGGCGGGGGCGGCGCAGCGTGAAGGTCTCGAAGGGAGCCAGCTGGCCGTCCGGCCCCGCCACGTCGTAGTAGGTGACCTTGATCGTGGTGACGCCGCCGCGCTCGGATCCGGGATCGACGGTGAAGGCGGCGAAGCCGTAGGAGTGCGCGGCGTTTCGCACCGCCGACCAGGGCGCCTGCTCCTTCACGTAGACCGGCGGACGCTTGCCTGTCGTCGGGTCGGGCTCGCCGACCGCAGTGATCACGCGGCACTGCGGCGGATTGAAGAATAGCTGGTTCGAGGGCACGGAGGTTCCGCCGCCACCGATCACCATGTGCACGGTTCCCTTGCTGGTGTCGATCACGTCAGTCAGGGTCGCGGCGGGGAGCGGCGTCAGCGTGGCGTTCGATTCCCGGCCGCGGATCGGGTGCGAGCGCTCGTAGTGGTGCTCATGCCCACATACCACGAGGTCGACGCCGTACTTGTCGAAGAGCGGCACGAATTCCTCGCGGATGCCGAGATCGGCGCCATTGAACATGTCGACCGTGGAGATGGCGACCTGATGCATGCACACCACGACCCAGTCGACGCCATGATCGCGGCGGGCGGCGGCCAATTCCTTTTCCAGCCAGGTCTTCTGGGCGCCGTCCGAATAGCCCCTGACATAGGAATTGCCGGCGTCCTGATAGGCGACGTCGTCGTTGGCAATGCTGATGACCCTGACTGAACCGGCGGTGAACGCGTACCAGAGCCCGCGCGTCACCTCCGTCTGCCCGGCCTGTTCCGGCACCGAGAAGTAGGTCTGATAGGCCTGATACCCGATCGGCCCGTTGCCGAGCTCGTTCTCGTGGTTGCCGGGGGACGGCATCCAGGGACGTTTGCGGGCACTGCGGCTGTTGTTCTCCCAGAAATCCCACCAGGTACGCACTCGGTCCTCGGCGAGATTGGCGTAGCAGAGATCGCCGTTGAACAGGTGGAACAAGGGCTGCAGCCGCTCCACGCCGAGCGTGGTATCGCCAGCCGCCGGCGAGCCCAAATTGTCATTCACGTACGGAGGATTCGGGATCGTCACTCCCGCGGGCGGCGCGTACTTCTTGCCGAGGGTCGGCGTGCCCTGATCGCCGAAGCTGGTGAAGGTGAACGGCATGCGGCCCCGCGGAGAGGTGCGGAACGTCGCGAAGACAGGCTCGGCGCCGTCATGCATGGCGCCATAGAGATAGGGGGTGTCGGCCCGCAGCCGGCCGAGCCTCGCATGATAGGCATAGACGACCTGATGCGACTTTGCGTCGGTGTAGCTGGTCGCCTTGGCCGCGACCGTCTGCTCGAGCTTGCCATCGAGGCGCCCGAGCACCACGCGGGGATTGCGAACCGGCTGCAGCGTGTGCCAGGACACCACCATTTCCGAGGATGCATCCGCGCCGAACTGCAGATGCAGCCCGGCGACCGGAGGTGTTGCCACCGGATCAGGCGACGGGCGCGCGGCGGGCGCGGCCTCGGCGGCGCCAGGTCCGATGAGGGACGCCGCCACCGCGGCCCCTCCTCCGATGCCCGCGGCGGCGAGCAGCTTGCGACGACTGAGCTCGAAGTCGAATCCGGTGTCCTGTGTGGTCATGGCGGCAAGGTGCTCCTGCGTGGCGGGGGGAGCCTATCGCAACTCCATGACAGTTCGGCAAAACGTGTCAGGCCGTCAGGCACACCAGCCGCGAGTTCAAGAAAAAGCCCCTCACCCTTCCGTTGCCGGAGGATGAGGGGCGCCGATAGTGACCGAGCGCGGGGCTACTCGACGGACTCCAGCAGCTCCTGAGCCTGGTGGATCAGATGCTCGGCCTGCAGCTCGTCGATGTGCTGGCCGCCGAACTCCGCGGCTTCCAGCATGTCGATCATCTGGCCGGCGATGGCGTTCCGCTTGGTGGTGAGCTCGGCGATCTGCGTCTCGATCAGCCCGTAGCTCGTGGCGTTGCCGCTCAGGCCCAGGGTCGAGAGCTCGAGGGTCTGCCGGCCCAGCGTGCCGCGCGGCGCGTTGATCTCCTTATAGGCGGCCGCCAGGCGGGACAGCGTGTCGCGATGGCTGGACAGGGAGTCCGGCAGCGCGTCGTCGTCGAGCACCTCGAAGATGACGCGACCGTCGTGGGCGTAGTCGTCCTTGAGATGGGCGAGGCTCAGGATGGTCGGGCGGATGTCGGTGTGATCGGTGAAGACGCCGCCGAACCGCCCCTTGCGATCGACGCCGGGTCCGACCATGCCGAGCCAGGTATGCGTGATCTGGTTCTGGAAATCGCCGTGGTTCCAGGCAAATCCCGCGCCCTCGGAGAAGCAGCTGGCCGCGTTCGCCGTCGGCGTGCAGAGCGGCGAGGTGTGGCCGGAGGCGCTGAGGAAGTAGTCGTCGTTGCCGAAGAGGACGAAGTTCGGCGTCCGGTTGGGATCGACGGTGATCATGTGCAGCAGCCCCAGCTCCGCATGATCGGCGAGCGCCGCCGTCACGTGATTGGTGGCGCCGGCGCCATTGGCGGCGACGGGGTCGAAGCCCAGCATGGCGGCCGCCTGCTGCTCCAAGGTGCGGGTCACCAGGTCGGTCTGGCCGGTGGGATCGCCGTTGATGTAAAAGGTCGGCGCGCTGTCGCTATGGACGCGGAACGGCGTCGTGTTGTTGAACTCCGTCGCGTAGATCAGGCTCAGGTCACCGTCGATCTCGCCCTTCTTCGCATAGGTGCAGGGCGTGGTGATGCCGTCGCACTTGGCGGGCGACGGCGGGCCGCCGACGAAGTGGTCGTTCTCGTCGGCGGTGACGACGAAGAGCGTGTTGTCCTTGGTGATGCCGTCCTTCTTCAGGCGGGCGAAGAACTCGCCGAAAGCCTTGTCATAGGCCTTGAGCTGGGTGACGTAGCCCTGCTCGCCGGGGCCGAACGTGCCCGCGGCCGAGCTCGGCACGCCCGAGAGGCCGGGATCGTTGTCGTGGGCGTCCTCGATATAGAAGTAGACCACGGGCACGCCGGCCTCGAGCATCTGGGCGACATAGCCCAGGGACTGCGCCGGACGGGGATCGAAGCCGGGGAAGCCGGGATTGCCGTGGCTGTCTGCGACCGGGTTGCCGTCGAGATCATTGACGAAGGCCGCGCCCTTGTTGATGACAGGCGCCACGTTCGCGTTGCCGTAGAGCGCCTGGAAACCGGTGTAGCCGCCGGGCTCGTCAGGCAGCAGATCGGGCGCGCCGTTCTTGGCGCAGAGCGGGCTGCCCTGGGCGCAATGGACGATGATGCCCATGAAATCCGCCTGGGCCTTGGTGGGGTTGCTGGTGGCTTCGCTGCGCCTGCGGCGAGCCCGCACCGAAGACGGTGGTGATGTCGCTGGTGACGTTCTCGAACTCGAGATTGGCCAGCGAGAAGGCGCCGACGTCGCAGCCGGCGCGGGTGAAGGGAACCCAGGGCGCCGGCGCGTTCTTGCCGTTCTGGTCGACCATCTCGTAGAGGCCGTCCGACAGCTTGTCGGTCCAGTAGGTGAAGGATGATGGGAAGGAGGCGACGCCGGAGCTGTTGAAGAGGCCGAAGCTGTTGCCGATGGTGACGCCGAACTTCTCGCCGTAGACGCCGGTGAGCGCCGTCAGAATGTCGACCGAGGTGTGCGAGATCAGCGGCGTGTGATGGTTGGTCAGCATCGTGCCGTTGTCCTGGATGAAATTCAGCAGGTTGGGCATCTGCTCGAGATCCGACGGCACGTTGGGATTGTCGCGGCGCAGATGCACGTTGTCGAATTGCAGGTAGACGACGTGCTTGACCCGGCTGTTGCCGGCCAGGAGCTTGCAGCTGCTGCCGCTCCCGCCGGTGCCGCCGTGATTCCTGATGGTCGTTATCCGCCAGCGCGGATCCCGCGCCGACAAGCGTGAGCGCCATCAAGGCACCGATCGCGCACGATGTGATCTTCCTCATTCGGGTTCCCCCAGGGATCTGCTGCGTTCAGCTGAAAGCCGACGCAACCTTCTCCCCGCGTCGGCCAGTTGAGCCTAGGCGCGGTTGGCTACACCTGAGGGTCAGGCGAATGACGAAGGGATGACCGATTTCTGACGAGTCCGACGCGTACCAAAAAGCTCACATGCGAGCGTGTGCGCTCCTAGACCTCGTCGTCCTTCAGATGCCGGCGCAGGCTGGCGGCGTAGCGCGGCATCACCGTGGGCATCAGGCTCTCGCCTTCCGCCGGACGATCGACGCCGAACACGAACTTCGGGAAGTCGAGCGCCTTCTGGATCGCCCAGATCCGCTCGTGCTCATGCGGCGGCAGGATCTCCGCGGGATCGCCGACGGCGATCCAGCCGAGGGGCACCGTCGCGTCGGGCGGCAGCACGGTGCGGATATGCACGATGCCGTTGATGCGCACCTCGGCGCGGGCGCCGATGCGGGCGCCGTTGAAGATGGAGGCACCGGTGGCGATGAAGGCGCTGTCGCCGATCTCGCAGCCGGTGAGATAGGCGCGCGGCCCCACCAGCACGTTGCTGCCGATGCGCACGGGGTTGCGCCTGACGCCGCGAATGACCGCGGTATCCATGACGACGCAGTTGTCGCCGATCGAGATCGGACCGCTCTCCGCCGTCAGCACGGCGCCAAAGCCGATCGAGCCATTGGCGCCGATGGTGACGTCGCCGCAGATCACCGCCGTGGGAGCGACGCGCGTTGTGGGATCGATCGTGGGACGCTTGCCGTCATGGGTGAGCAGCATGGCTTACCTCCGGGCCTCCGAGCAGCCATGACGCCACCATAGACCAGGCGCGGCGCCCGCCACAGGCTCCTCAGTGGCCGAACACCGCATTGGGCAGCCACAGCGTCATCGCCGGCACATAGGTGATCAGGCCGAGTACGATGAGCAACAGGATCAGGAACGGCAGGATGCCGCGGATCACCTCGCCGATCGGCGCATCGGAGATGGTCGAGAGCACGTAGAGATTGAGCCCCACCGGCGGATGCACCAGCCCCACTTCCATGTTGTGGGTGAAGATGATGCCGAAATGCACGGGATCAACGCCGAGCGGCACCAGGGCCGGCGCCAGGATCGGCATCACCAGCAGCAGCGTGCTGACCACTTCCAGGAAGCAGCCGATGACCAGCAGCAGGATGTTGATCGCCAGCAGGAACTCCCAGGTGGTGAAGCCCTGATGCGCGGCGAACTGCACGAGCTTCGCGGGAATGCCAGACCCGGTCATCCAATGGCCGAACACCAGCGCGGTGGCGATGATCAGCATGATGACGCCGGCGCTCGAGAGCGCCTCGGCGATGACCTCGAGCGTCCGGGTCCAGGGAAAGCCGCGATAGACGATCACGCTGACAAACAGCGCGGTGACGGCAGCGAGCGCCGCCGCCTCGGTGACGGTGACGATGCCGCCGTAGATGCCGCCCAGCACCACCGTAGGCACCAGCATCGCCGGCAGCGCGCGCCACGTCACGCCGCAGCCGGACGCCGAGCGGCATCGGCGGCTCGGACGGGAAATTCTTGCGCCGCGCGTAGTAGAGCACCCAGAGGAAGAACGCTCCCGCCTGCAGCAGCCCGGGCAGGATGCCGGCGAGGAAGAGCCGCGGCACCGACTGCTCGGTCACGATGCCGTAGAGGATGAGCGCGAGTGACGGCGGAATGACCACGCCGATCGTGCCGGAGGCGCCGAGCACGCCGAGCGCGAAGGATCGCGGGATAGCCGCGCTCGATCATCGCCGGCAGCAGGATCGTGCCCATGGCGAGCGCGGTCGCGACCGACGAGCCGGAGATCGCCGCGAAGAGAGCGCAGGACACCACGGCCACCAGCCCGAGCGCGCCCTTGATGCCGCCGAGCCAGGCGACGGAGAGATCGACGAGCGCCTGCGCCACGCCGCCTCGGCGCATGAACGACGCCGCCATGACGAACAGCGGCAGCGACATCAGCGTGGTCGAGTTGAGCTGGTCGATCATGTTCTGCGCCAGACCGATCATCGGCTGGTCGGACATGAAGTAGAGGATCGCGGCGCAGGCGCCGAGCACGAGGAAGATCGGCATGCCCGCAGCGAGCAAGCCGAAGAACATCAGCAGAAAGCCGACGATCCACATCGCGAGAGCGCCCGCGGCCTACTTGGTGGTCGGCACGGCGAGGCCGACGGGCGCCTCATGGGCGATGATGTGGCCCGCGCTCATCGTCGCGGGATCGAAGCGGAGGACGTAGCGGACGAGGCGGATGACGTAGCGTATCAGCATCAGCGCGCCGCCCACCGGCAGAGCCGCGTAATAGATCCAGATCGGGAATTGCAGGTCGGAGGAGCTGCGCTGGTCAAGCAGCAGCGCCGTGCTCACGACCTGCCAGCCGTACCAGACCATGCCGGTCATGAAAGCGATCGCCACCAGGCAATTGAAGATCTCGAACCAGCGCTGCGCCCGCGGCGGCAGCAGGCGCAGCACCAGGTCCGGGCGCACGTGGCCATCGGTCCGCACCAGCTGGCTAGCGATAAGCATCACCGCCCAGACCATGATGTAGACGATGACTTCCTCGGCCCAGTTGATCGCCCCGGCCGGGTCGATGTAGCGGCCGAACACCTGCACGACGGCGATGATCAGCGCCGCCGCGCCGAGCAGACCCACCACGATCCGCTCGACCCGGTCCCACGCCGCGAAGACGCGGGCGATGCCGACCCGCCTACGGGCGCCGTCAGGCGCCGACATCCGCCATGACCAGCTGGACCAGCTTCGGCGAGATATGCGCGTCTTCGGCGGCCTTGTCCTGCTCCGTCGAGCATTTTCTTGTGCATGGCGTCGAGCTCGGCCTGCGGCACGTCGACGAAGGCGACGCCCTGCTTGATCAACTCGGCCCGGCCGTTCTCCTGCGACTTTGCAGTGTTGGCGCGATAGCCGGTGATGTTGTCCGCCCACAGCTTCGTCATCGTCCCCTGCAGCTCGGGGCCGAGCTTCTTCCAGAAGGCCTGGTTGACGATGGGGATGTAGAGCCCCATCGCCTGATGGTCCTGCAGCGAATGACGCAGCCCGGAGTTGAACAGCTTGGAGCTGTTGGCGCTCTCGTTGGTGGTGATCAGGCCGTCGAAGGTTCCCTGCGACATGGCGAGCGGCACGTCCGGCCAGGCGGTCACATTGGCGATGCCGCCGAAGTAGCGGATGCGCCAGGAGTTCAGCACGCCGCCCGGGCTGCGCAGCTTCATGCCGCTGAGATCGGCCAGCGGTGTTGAGCGGCTTCTTCGTGGAGTACCAGTTGTTGAAGCCGAGGTCGAACCACGGCCCCAGCACCTCGACCCCGAGTTTGCTGGCGATCTCGGCGTTGACGAACTTGCCGCCGGCGCCGTCGGTCGCCTTGTGCACGAGCTCGATGGGCCGGCCATAGAACGCCGGCAGGGCGGAGAAGTCCGCATCCGGCACGAAGCCGGTGACGGTCCAGGTCCCGGGACAGGCCATCTCCACCTGGCCCTGCACCAGCGCCTTCACCACCTGCAGGTCGGGAAACAGCGACCCGCTCTCGAACAGCTTGGTGGTGACGCGGCCGCCGGACGCCTTCTCGACCTTCTCGAGGTAGTCGCGGAACGCCACGTTGCGCGGATGCGAGGGCGCGGTGTCGAGGGAGCAGCGCAGCTGCAACGGCTCGGCGGCGTCGGCCCGCCGGATGAAAGGGGTTGCAAGAGTAACTGCCGCCGCGGCGCCAAAAGCCCGGCGACTTAACACTACTGCCATTTGCGAGGCCTCCCAGTTGAGCCATTGATTATTATCCGCTTACTACACCGCGCTCCCCCCACGTCGTCAAGCAGGCTTTGGAATAGATCGCCGATTAGGTCAGCGCCGCGACGCCCGCGACGGCGTGGCCGGTTTTCCGGGCAATTTCGCCACAGCTCCTCGCCCCGGCTCGTGCCATTCTTGGTCACGTCGCGGGCGGTTTCTCCCGCCGGCGCCGCAAGAAGGGAAGGGAGGAAAGAGGCCCATGCCATCGAGCGTCTTCGATTCGATCCTGCTCCGGAACAGCTGGGGCACGGAGGAGATGCGCCAGGTGTTCTCCGATGAGAACCGGGTGCAGAAGTGGTACGACGTGGAGGCGGCGCTGGCGCGGGAGCAGGCGGCGCTCGGCATCGTGCCGCGAGAGGCCGCCGAGGAGATCGCCGGGCGCGCCCATGTTGAAGACGTCGACCTTGCGTCGATCGCGACGGAGATGGCGACCGCCAAGCATCCGCTGGTGCCGGCGCTCCGCGCGTTGCAGCGGCTCTGCAAGCCCGAGCTTGGCGAGTGGCTGCATTACGGCCCCACCACTCAGGACATCCTCGACACCGGCATGGCGCTCCAGCTCAGGCAAGCGCATGGCATCGTGCTGCGCGATCTCCGCGCGGTCGGCCGGGCGCTCTATGCCCTCGCGGAGAAGCACCGCGCGACGCCGATGGTGGGCCGCACCCATGGCGTCCAGGCGTTGCCGATCACCTTCGGGCACAAATGCGCGATCTGGCTGCGCGAGGTCTCGCGCCACCATCAGCGCCTCGCCCAGGCGGAGACCCGCGTCTTCGTCGGCGGCCTCGTGGGCGCCGTCGGCACCATGGCGTCCTTCGGGCCGAAGGCGGTGGAGCTCGAGGCGCGGGTGATGCAGCGTCTCGGCCTCGATCAGGCCGACATCTCCTGGCAGCCGGCCCGCGACCGCTTCGCGGAGTATGCGGGCATCCTCGGCCTCGTCGCGGCGACGCTCACCAAGATCGCGAGCGAGGTGTTCAACCTGCAGCGCAACGAGATGGACGAGGTGGAGGAGCCCTTCAACGCCGGCAAGGTCGGCTCCTCCACCATGCCGCACAAGCGCAATCCCAGCACCTGCGAGACCATGATCACCGTCGGCCGCACGCTGCGCTACAACGTCGCCATCATGCAGGAGGCGATGATCCAGGTGCACGAGCGCGACAGCGCGATCTGGAAGATGGAGTGGAAGGCGCTGCCGGAAATCTGCCTCGGCGTCGGGCTGCTGCTGACGCTCGGAACTTACGTGCTGGAGAATCTCGTAGTGAATGCCGAGAAGATGCGGGAGAACCTCGACCTCCTCGGCGGGCTCCTGCTGTCCGAGCGCGTGATGTTCCACCTGGCGGAGAAGCTCGGCAAGCAGACCGCCCATGAGGTGGTCTACGAGGCCGCCATGCACGCCCAGGAGCACGGGCACCACGCTGGAGGCGGCGCTCGCACGCGATCCCCGCCTCAAGGGCGCCCTCTCCGGGAACGAGCTCGGCGCCCTCCTCGATCCCACGACCTATGTGGGCCTGGCGCCCGAGCTGGTGGACCGCGCCCTGGCGCAGACCAAGGCGGAGGGTTGGCTCGACTGAGGGTGGCCGAAGGCACGCGAACCCCCTATCCTCTTGGAACGATCCAAGGGAGGAAGACCCGGCATGGGCGAGCAGCGCCTCGGCATCATCATGAACGGCGTCACCGGCCGGATGGGGACGATCCAGCACCTGGTGCGCTCGGTGCTGGCGATCCGCGCCGCGGGCGGCGTGGTGCTGAAGAACGGCACGCGCGTCATGCCGGACCCGATCCTCGTGGGGCGCAATCCGGAGAAGCTGGCGGCGCTGGCATCGGCGCACGGCATCGACCGCACCGCCACCGATCTCGACCGCGCGCTCGGCCAATAAGGACGACACCGTCTATTTCGACGCGGTCACGACGGCGGAGCGCAAGCGCAATGTCGAGAAGGCGATCGCCGCGGGGAAGCACATCTACTGCGAGAAGCCGACGCGCGACCTCGCTCACGGACGCCCTCGATCTCTATCGCCGCGCGCGGGCCGCCGGCGTGAAGCACGGCGTCGTCCAGGACAAGCTGTTCCTGCCCGGCCTGGTCAAATTGAAGCGCCTCATCGAGAGCGGCTTCTTCGGCCGCATCCTCACGGTCAAGGGCGACTTCGGCTATTGGGTCTTCGAGGGCGATTGGCAGACCGCGCAGCGCCCGTCCTGGAACTACCGGAAATCCGAGGGCGGCGGCATCATCCTCGACATGCTCTGCCACTGGCGCTACGTGCTGGACGGGCTCTTCGGGCCGGTGAAGGCGGTCTCCTGCACCGGCGCCACGCTCATTCCCGAGCGCGTCGACGAGCAAGGCCATATCCTATCGCCCGGACGTCGACGACCACTGCTTCGCGCATTTCGAGATCGAGGGCGGCCCCCTCGTGCAGATGGCAAGCTCGTGGGTCACGCGCGTGCGCCGCGACGATCTCGTGACCTTCCAGGTCGACGGCACCATGGGCTCGGCGGTGGCGGGCCTCCATCGCTGCCTGATCCAGCCGCGCAACGCCACGCCGAAGCCGGTCTGGAATCCCGACGAGCCGCGGACGACGGACTTCTTCGCCCAGTGGCAGGAAGTGCCCGACAACGAACCCTATCCCAACGGCTTCCGTGCCCAGTGGGAACGCTTCATCCGCCACGTCGCGGAGGACGCGCCCTTCCCCTGGGACCTGCTGGCGGGCGCCCGCGGCGTGCAGCTCGCCGAGCTCGCGATGCAAAGCTGGCGCCAGCGCCGCTGGTTCGACATTCCCAACCTCGAGGTCCGATAATGCCGACGCTCTCGCTCCCCACATCCGACCGTCGCCTGCAGTCCTACAGCACAAGGGCGCCGCGAGCCTGGCCGGCGCGGCCCGCCAATCCCTTCAATCGCGTGGCGATCGCCGCCGCCCATGTGGTGGCGGACCCGCTGGCGGAGTGCGATCCCTGGCTCGACGCGCGCCTCGACTGGGACGCCACCCTCGCCTATCGCCGCCATCTTTGGAAGCTGGGCTTCGGCGTCGCCGAGGCGATGGACACGGCGCAGCGCGGCATGGGGCTCGACTGGAAGACCTCGCTGGAGCTGATCCGCCGCTCCGTCGAGGCGGCGAAGAGCGAGGGCGCCATGGTGTTCTCCGGCGCCGGCACCGATCACCTCCCGCCCGGCACGCACTCGATCGATGCCGTCATCGGCGCCTACGAGGAGCAGATCGCGGCGATCGAGAAGCTGGGCGGCCGCGTCATCCTGATGGCGAGTCGCGCCCTCGCCGCCTCGGCGCGGGGGCCCGAGGATTACGGCCGTGTCTACGACCGCATTCTGGGCCAGCTCCGGGAGAAGGCAATCATCCACTGGCTCGGCGACATGTTCGATCCGGCGCTCGCGGGCTATTGGGGGCATCGGGATCTCGATGCCGCCAGCGACGTCGCCGTCGACGTGATCCAGCGCAATGCCGCCAAGGTCGAGGGCGTCAAGGTCTCGCTCCTCGACAAGGACCGCGAGATCGCCATGCGCCGGCGCCTCCCCAAGGACGTCCGCATGTACAGCGGCGACGACTTCAACTTCGCGGAGCTGATCGCCGGCGACGGCGAAGGCCACAGCGATGCGCTTCTCGGCATCCTCGATGCGATAGCACCCGCGGCCTCGGCGGCGCTTGCCGCGCTCGCCCGCGGCAGCCGCAACGAGTTCCACGACATGCTGGCGCCGACGGTGCCGCTCTCCCGCCACATCTTCAAGACGCCGACCCGCTTCTACAAGACCGGGATCGTGTTCATGGCCTATCTGAACGGCCACCAGAAGCATTTCGTGATGGTGGGCGGGCAGCAGAGCGCGCGCTCGATCCTGCATCTCTCCGAGCTCTTCCGCCTCGCGGATGAGGCGGGGCTGCTGGCGGATCCCGATCTGGCGGCGCGGCGCATGGCGACGGTGCTGCAAGGCCACGGCATCGGCTGAGATGCGCGACCTCGCGCGCGCTCCACAGCTTCTCTCGGTGAACGGCGCCACCGTCCGCAAGCAGGGGACGCTGCCGGAGATCATCGACGCGGTGGCATCCCGTGGCATCGGCGGCATCGCCCCCTGGCGCGACCAGCTGCAGGCGACCGGCCTCCAGGAGGCGGCGCGCCGCATCGAGGGACATGGGCTCGTGGTGACCGGCGTCTGCCGCGCGGGCGTCTTCACCAGCGAGGGCCGCGAGGGATTCCAGAAGGTGCTCGACGACAACCGCCGCGCCGTCGACGAGGCGGCGGCGGTCAAGGCGCGCTGCCTGATCCTGATCGGCGGCGGCCTCCCGCCGGGCTCGCGCGATCTCGCCGGCGCCCACGCCCTGGTGCGCAACGGGCTCGCGGCGCTGCTGCCGCACGCGCGCGCCGCCGGCGTGCCGCTGGCGATCGAGCCGCTGCACCCCATGTACGCCGCCGACCGCGCCTGCATCAACACGCTGAAGCACGCCAACGACCTCTGCGACGAGCTCGGCGACGGCCTCGGCGTCGCCGTCGACGTCTATCACCTCTGGTGGGATCCCGATCTCGAGCGCGAGATCAAGCGCGCAGACCACCGCATCCTGGGCTTTCACATCTCCGACTGGCTGGTGCCGACCACCGACCTGCTGCTCGACCGCGGCATGATGGGAGACGGCGTCATCGACATCCCGCGCATCCGCGGCTGGGTCGAGTCCACTGGCTATGACGGGCTCTGCGAGGCGGAGATCTTCTCCGAGCGCAACTGGTGGAAGCGGCCCATGGGCGAGGTGCTCGACACCTGCCTCGAGCGCTTCCGCACGGTATGCTGAGCGCACCCCATGAGGTTCGTACTCTCTGCGGCCGAGTGACCGAGCCCTCTTCCCGACCGCAGGAGCGCTACCGCGCCAGCCATCGACTGTGCTCGGGAAATTCCGCCGGGGTCGCGCCGTCGCCCCCTCCCTCGCCGAGGACGAGCCAGCTCCGCCGCGGATCCGCGAAGCCCCGGAGCTGCACCGGTCCCAGATACAGGCACTCGAAGGAATCGCCGATCATGTCGCGGGTCGCGGCCGAGATCGCCACCGCGCCGGGCCTCGCCACCGACTGCAGACGCGCGGCGAGGTTCGGCGTCTCGCCGAGCACCGGCCGCAATCGCAGGTCGCCCTCGTTGACGAGAGCGCCGACGATGACAAGCCCGGTGGCGACACCGACGCGGACCTCCAGCGGTTCCGGCGTGGGCAGCGACGCCATCGCCCGGATCAACGCCAGGCCCGCGCGAACCGCCCGTTCCGCGTCATCCTCGCGAGTCTCGGGATAGCCGAAGCAGGCGAGAACGCCATCGCCCATGAAGTGCGAGACGAAACCGCCATGCCGGGCGACGGTCTCGGCGACGGCGCGGCCATAGGCGCCGATCAGATCGTGGAAATCCTCGGGATCGAGGCGCGACGACAGCGCCGTCGAGCCGACCAGGTCACAGAACATGACCGTGAGGCGGCATCGCTCCGCACCGCAGGCCGCGCACTCCGTCGCGAGGCTCGCCTCCGCCGCTCTCGACAGAGGTTCCGATCGAATGGTCGCGACACTTGTCCCAGTCATGATGCCCCCAATCCTTAAACTCCAAGGCGCGCGTGGCCGTGGATCGCGGCCCCGGCAGATCACGGCGGCGTGTCCGCGGCGGCGACGGCGCCGCACGCCCATCGCGGGCCAGCTGATCGTGTCCTGGAGCTCGCCGACAATCGCGTCGCTTGCCGTGGCCCAATTTGCGATCGATTTCGAGCGGGCTTGCCTGCCCTGCCTCGCGCGTTTCAATTGCCTGGAATGCCTCAAACATGCAAATTGGCTTTTGAAATCGCATCCATAAGGAGTTCTTTGAGATGCGCAGCCTCAATCTCGACCAGCTGCGGGCACTGACCGAGGTGGCTGCGCTCGGCAGTTTTTCCGCCGCGGCCCGGCAGCTCAATCTCACGCAGCCCGCCATAAGCCTGCAAATCCGCGAGCTGGAGACCCGCTGGGGCCTTCGCCTCATCGAGCGCCTGGGGAAGAAAGCGCGGGCGACAGGTCCCGGTCGCGAGCTGATCGAGCATGCCCGCCGCATTGCCCGCGAGTGCGACGCCGCGGAAGCGACCATGCGGCGCCTGCGCGACGGCTGGCTCGGCAGCGTGCATATCGGCACGACTCTGACCGGGCTGATGTACGACCTGCCGCCGGTCCTGAAGCGCCTGCGCGCGGAGCATCCCCGGATCGATCTCATGGTCACCAACACCTCGACCCGGGACTGCGTGGAGAGCGTGCTCCAGAACACCCTCGATTTCGGGCTGGTGACCTTGCCGGTCAAATCTGCGCTGCTCGAGGTGACGCCGCTCCGGCCGCAGATGTGCGTGGCGATCCTGCCGGCCGCGATGCGCGACATCCCCGACGAAGTCACCCCATCCTATGTCGCTCAGCAATCCCTGGTGCTGGAGCACAATCGCGGCGCCATCCATTCCCTCACCATGCAGTGGCTGTCGAAGGAGCTGCCGCTGACGCGCCAGCCCATGCACGTGGGAATCGTCGAGGCGGCAAAGCAGGCCGTGGCGTCCGGCCTCGGCATGTCGATCGTGCCCGACGTGGCGGTCGCCGAGCCGACCCCCGGCATCGCCGTCCGGCCGCTGAAGCCCGCGATCCCCTGCACGCTCGGCCTTATCGAGCATCGCAACAAGCCGAGCGAGCCGGCGCTCGAGATCGTGCGCGCGGCGCTGCTCGGACTGAGGACAATGGGCGGCGCGGCGTCGGCAGGAAAACCTCGGAAGCGGCAGGACCGCTTCAGCCGGCCGAAGCAGCTCGCCTAGGGGGCAGGGTCGCCTGGGTCAAGCGCGCCGCGCTTCCCCTAATAAAATCCCTCGTATCGCCGTTGATGCGTCGCGGCGTAGAGATAGTCGATCATCGTCACGAAATCGAAGACCGGCACGCCCATCGCGTCCTGCAGGGCCCGGGAATAGGGCGGCAGCATCGAGCATTCGAGGAGGATGGCGGCGAGATCGCGATGCTCCTCCTTGACCCGACGGCAGACGGACAGCAGCTCGGCCTCCACGCGGGCGGCGTCGATCGAGCCCTTCTCCTCCAGCACCGCGCCCTTGAACTCGGGCTCGTCCTGGAGGCCGCGGATGATCACCTTGTTCCGGACCGCGACGCCGTTGCGGGCGAGGAAGTCCGGGGTGAGGTTGTTCGCGTCCGCGGTGATGATGGCGATCGGCCGCGTCGCCGCGACGCCGCTCGCAACGAAGGGCAGCTGCAGCAGGCTCGAGAGCGCGACCGGCACGCGCACCGCTTGGCGCACCGCGTCCTGGAACTGCAGCATGAAGCCGCAGTCGCTGGCGATCGCGCGCACGCCCTGCCCCTCCAGCGCCACCGCCGCCTCGACGGCCGCCGCCGCGAGATCGGGAGCGCCGCGCAGGCAGGCCGCGGTGGAGAGGCCCGGCACGACTTTGTAGAGCACGGGATAGCGATAGGTGCTGGCGTTATCGACGTCGCCAGGAATGAACGGCAGCGAGCAGTCGAGCTGCAGGATGCCGATCGCCTGCCCGTAATTCCTCGCCCCGCGCCGCGTTGTATAGGTCGTCATGAGCCCTCCGTCGGGCGTGTGGGCCCGCCGTTCGAGACTAATTCATCGCGGCGAGCGACGCAAAAGCGTCTGGAAACCCGATTACGCCGCCTTCTTGCGATTGGCTTCGAGCCGTGCATCGACCAGCGCCACTATCGCGTCGATTGCCGGATGGCTCAGGCCCTTCTGCCGGGCGATGAGCTGCACCAGCTTGTCGGCGCGTTCGATATAGGGCGCGCCGTTGTTGAGCGCGCGCGCAGCCGAGGCCGGACGCACGAGGCTTTCCGCCGCGGCGGCATATTTCTCGAACGGCACGAGGTCGCTCGGAGTGGCGCCGAGCCTGACGCAGAGGTCGAACACGAAATCGTAGACCGAGCGCGACTCTTCGGGATTGGCGTGCACGGCTTCCTGCGCGGTGCGCATGCCGTCTTTGGTGATGCAGCGATAGTTGCCGGCGAGCAGCATCGACCACTTGGCGAGCGGCACGAAGATGGAATCGTGGACGCGCAGCTTCACCGGCAGCTCGATCCTGGTGCCGTCGCCCGGATCGAAGCGCACGGCGTCGATCTCCTGCTCGAGCCGGCGCAGAATGGCGTTGCCCTTTTCGATATCGAACTTCGCGACCTTGAAGTTGGTCGGCAGCGTCACCATCAGCACGTTGATCTTCTCGTCCGGCGGACGGATCGCCTGCGGGTCGGGGCTGCACAGCGTGAGACAGGAGGGATCGAAATTGTCCCAGACGGACGGGTCGGTGTAGGCGGGCTTGAGCGCCTCGTAGTCAAGACCGGGAATACGCTTCACATACGGCAAGGGCGGCATGTTCATGATCGACATGCACGGCACGCGCGACTTCGCCACGGCGTCGAGCAGTTCGCGCACGCCGGGCGAGCGGTACTGCGGCTCCTGCATGGCGAGGGCGATCAGGTCGTAGTCGGCGGGATTGACGCCTTGCGCGCCGCTCGCGGTCACTTTGCCCGGCAGCTTCTTGGAATCGAGCACGACCGGATCCTTGCGTCCCCTGACCGGCAGGCGGACGCGAAAGCCCTCGGTGTTGATCAGATCGGCCTCGGCCGGCAGGCACACGTGATAAATCCTGTGCCCCCCGAACAGCATTTTGGAGGCCAGCAGCGATCCGTAAGCCGCGCCCAAAATCAGGATGTTGTAGTTCGCCGCCATGACTCGCGCCCTCCCTCGGGAACTTGGAAATGCCAAAATTTTTCCACGGCTGCCCTTCTTCGGGGGCGCCCTCTTGACCGTGCAATGTTAGTGCTCGTGCCCATCGGCTGCAATGGAGCCCGAAGGTCGTCGCTATCAGCATCCAGATCCAGGTGGTGAGACGACGCTCAAATGATTTTCCCGATCGCTCTGCGGTCACCCGCCCACCACGAAGCGGCTCGCGAGCTGCCGGACGGTCTTCACGACCGCCATAGCGACGAGGCGGCCGGTTTTGGGGTTGCTCTCCGTCGGGATCACGTCCTCGCGGAAGGTGAAGCTGCCGAAGCGGCCGCGCGCCGAGATCTCCACCACATGGGTGGAGATCCCGGGGTCGGCGATGATGACGAGACGGGTGCGGTCGAGACCGATGCCGGCCAGCGCCGCGGCGGCCGATATGTTGACGTTCTGCGGATAGGCCCGCGCGCCCTCGCGCACAGGACCGTCGTAGAGCGTCACCGGCCCCTTGAGACGATCGAGATCGTGGGCGGATTCCGCCGCGGTGCCCTTCCAGCTCAGGGGATCCTTGCGCACGGTCACCACGACCTCGTCGAGGCCGCCGACCGCCGCTCCCGCGAGAATGTCGAGGGCGCCGATCCCCGCCGAGGGCACCACGAGACGCGACTTCCCCTGTTCCGCCGCCGCGAGCAGCGCGTTGAAGAGTGTCTCGTCGGTGAGCGCGCCCGCCGAGGTCACCAGCAGATCGCTGCCGCCGTCGAGCACGCGGGCGCCGTGATCGCGCACGGCCTGATGCCCGGCGCACTCCAGCACGACATCGAGGGGCGCTGCGAAGAAGGCGTCGGCGTCGGTAGTGACGAGGCGGTCCGCGTCCGAAGCCGGTCGGGCGCGACGCACCAGCACGGCGGGAATGACCACGCCAGGGAGCTCGCCACGCTCGGCGGCGGCGATCACCTCGCCGCCGATGGCGCCCAGGCCGATCAGTCCGAGGCGCAGCATCGTCACTCCGCCGGCGCCACGGCGCGCGGCCGGCGCGCCAGCAGCCGCTCGACGACGCCGAGGATGCCGCGCGGCATGAAGATGATGAAGAGGATCAGGAGAATGCCGTAGATGGTGTTGGCGGCGCCGATGAAGTTGGTGCCGAAGAGGATGCGCAATCCCTCGGTCAGCACCAGCGTCAGCAGCGCGCCCACGGTCGGGCCGAGCAGCGCTGTACATGCCGCCGGCGATCGGCGGCGAAGACGATCTGCAGCGAGACGCCGACGCCGGAGACCGTCTCGGGATTGAGATACATCACGTACTGCGCGTAGATCGAGCCGCCCCATGCGCGGTGAGGGCGGCGCTGATCACGGTGACGCGCAGCTTCTCGCGCATGACGTCGACCCCGGCCGCGGCGGCGGCGATCTCGTCCTCGCCGATCGCCTCCAGCGCCGCGCGGCCCATGCCGCGGCTCACCCGAGCGAACGCCGAGCCCGACGAGCCACAGCACCAGCGCGATGAAATAGAACTAGCGCGCGGTCGGGGAATTGCAGCGCATACCAGGAGATAGCCGACCGCGCTGCGGCGTCATGCCGAGCGAGCCGCCGGTGACGTCGCGCGCCGCGATGATGAAGAGCACCACCACCTGGCCCAGCGCCAGCGTCACGAGCGCGAAATAATGGCCGACGATGCGCAGGCGGAAGCAGGGATAGCCGATGACGAGCGCCAGCAGCACCGCCAGGACCATGCCGGCGGGAATGCCGAGCCAGGGTGTGACGCCGTAATAGTTCCACAGCAGCGCCGGGACGTAGGCGCCGACGCCCATGAACGCGCCGTGGCCGAGCGAGACCAGGCCGAAGCGGCCCATGAAGCGCCCAGGCGGTATAGATGAAGCTCCAGATCAGCACCTGGATCGCGATGTGGAGGAAATAATCCGGCAGCAGGAAGGGCAGGACCGACGAGGCCGCCGAGCCCACGCCCGACAGGATCAGCGCGCGGCTCATCGGCTGAGGATCCCCTGCGGCCGGATCATGATCAGCACGATGAACAGCACGAAGGCGATCACGTCGGAGAGCTCCACCGAGAAGTAGTAGCCGCCGATCGCGATGATCTGGCTGATGATGAAGGCGGCGATGAAGCCGCCGATCATGTTGCCGAGCCCGCCCAGCACGCAGATCATGAAGGTGATCGGGCCGAAGGTGAGGCCGATGAAGGGATGCACGTCGTACTGCAGCACCAGGAGGCAGGACGGCGAGACCGGCAAGCCCGCCGCCGATCGCCGAGGTCGATGAGATAGATGCGCCGCTCGTCGACCCCCATCAGGCCCATCATCTCGCGGTCCTGGGCGATGGCGCGGATGGCGGTGCCGAGGAAGGTGCGCGACGAGGAAGAGATAGAGCCCGCCCGCGCCCAGCAGCGCCGCGATGAAGGCGAGGAGGCGCGCGAAGCTCAGATCCATGTCGCCGAGCTCGATGATCGGCAGCCGGATGCCGACGTTGCGGAAGTCGGTGCCGAACAGCAGCGTCGCGAAGCTCTGCAGGAAGAACAGCAGGCCGCCGGTGGCGAGGAGCTGGTTGATCGGCGCCGAGCCCAGGATCGGCTCGATGATGAGGCGATGCACCAGGACCCCCATCAGCGCCACCAGCAGGATCGCCGCCACGCCGCCAGCGGGAACGGCCAGCCGTAATAGACGTGCAGCCAATAGATCGCATACATGCCGCACATCACCAGCTCGGCGTAGCAGATCCAGACCACGTCGATGACGCCGAAGATGAGATTGAGCCCGAGCGCCAGCAGCGCCAGCAGCCCGCCCAGCATGATGCCGTTCATGACGGCCTCGAGGAGGTAGATGTCCATGCTCTGCCCCCTACAGCCCCATGTACGAGCGCCGCACCACGTCGCTCCGCTTCAGCTTCGTCGGCGGTGCCGGCGAGAGCGATGCGGCCGGCCTCCAGCAGATAGGCGCGGTCGACGAGATCGAGCACCTGCTGCACGTTCTGCTCGACGATCAGCACCGTGAAGCCCTCGTCGGCGATGCGGCGCACGAGATCGAAGACCTGCTGCACCACCAGCGGCGCCAGGCCGGCCGAGGGCTCGTCCAGCAGCAGCAGCGTGGGCTTCGACATGAGGGCGCGGGCGATCGCGCACATCTGCTGCTCGCCGCCGGACAGCGTGCCGGCGAGCTGATCGCGGCGCTCCCGGAGGCGCGGGAAGAGCTCGAAGACCCAGGCGCGGCGCTCGGCGAAATGCGCGCGCGCCGCCGGTAGGAAGGCGCCCATGCGCAGGTTCTCCTCGACGCTCAGACGCGGGAAGAGCCGGCGGTTCTCCGGCACATGGGCGATGCCGGCGGCGACGATGTCGATGCGCCTTGAGGCTGCCGAGCGCCTTCCCCTCGAAGGCGAGCTCGCCTCGCTTGCTTCGGCAGCATGCCCGAGATCACCCGCATCAGCGTGCGTCTTGCCGGCGCCGTTCGGCCCGATCACCGCCACCGTCTCGCCGGCATCCACCTCGAGGGACACCTCGAACAGCGCCCGGAACGATCCGTAGCCGGCGGAAAGACTGGAGACCTGGAGCATGCTCAGCGCATCACCCGTTCGCGCGCAGGCACTTCCGCCGTCATGGCCGGACTTGTCCCGGCCATCCACGAATTTCGGCGCGGCAAGACGTGGATGCCCGGGACAAGCCCGGGCATGACGATGGAGGATGGGGCGAATAGCATATCCTCTCACGCCCGCGGCTTGCCGAGGTAGACCTCGATCACCCGGGCGTTGCCGCGCGGCTTCGGTGGGCGAGCCCTCGAAGATCTTCTCGCCGTGGTCCAGCACGATCACGCGGTCGACGATCGGCATCAGCACGCCCATGATGTGCTCGACCCAGACGATGGTGATGCCGAGGCGCTGGCGGATGCCCTGCGAGCATGCGCGGCGGCGCGCTCCATCTCCGCGTGGTCGAGCCCGCCGAGGCTCTCGTCCGCCAGCAGCAGCTTGGGGCCGGTGGCGAGCGCGCGGGCGAGCTCGAGCTTCTTGAGCGCGGCGGCGCCGAGACCGTGGGTCGTGCGTCGCGGCATCGCTCGGCAGCCCCACCAGCTCCAGCGCCTCGGCGGCGCGGCGCTCCGCCTCGGTGCGGCCGCCGCGGCCGCCGCTCGCCGTAATAGGCGGCGAGCGCCACGTTCTCCAGGATCGTGAGCTTGCGGAACGGACGCGGGATCTGGAAGGTGCGCGCGACCCCCATCCGGCAGACGCGATGCGCCGGTCAGGCCGCCGATCTCGGCGCCGTCGAAGCGGATCGAGCCGCCGCTCGGCGGCAGCGCGCCGGAGATCAGGTTGAAGGTCGTGCTCTTGCCCGGATCCGTTGGGACCGATGAGCCCCAGGATCTCGCCCTCGCGCACCTCGAAGGAGACCTGGTTGACCGCCAGAAACCCGCCGAAGCGCTTGGTCAGCGCCCGATACCGCCAGCACCTGAGAAAATTCTTAGCTCATGGCGTAGGGCGAGGACTTCGGCAGCGGCAGCACGGGATCGGCGGTCTTGATGTTCGTGGGCCACACCACCGCGGTCTGCGGCATGCTGGGAATGTACTGCATCACCACCGGCGTCGAGCGCTCGTTCTGCCCGGCGAGCGGCGTGCCCGGCGGATAGAACTTGACGCCATAGCCCTGGATGGTGCCGCCGGGCGGAATGTCGACGTCGAGGGCGGCCTTGCGGATCGCCTCGGGATCGACGCCGCCGTATTTCTCGATCGCGACCGGCAGCACGTTCTGCAGCAGGAGCCAGGTCTGGTTGAAGCCCATGGAGCAGTGCGGCGGGATGTCCTTGCTGCCGCTCATCTTGCACGTAGCGCTCCACCATGATCTTGATGAGATCGCCCATGCCCGGCGCCAGGCTCTTGGGATTGAGGATCTGCGCCGCCACCGGATCGATGTCGCAGAAGTCGTCGACGTCGGTCTTGAAGGTCTCGCGCAGCTTGTCGATCTGGCTGTAGCCGGCGCCGTTGCCGATCAGCATCTTGAAGCGGAGGCCGGCTTCGCGCGACTGGCGCAGGAAGAGCGTGATGTCGGGATTGTAGCCGGCGTGGATGATCACGTCGCCGCCGGCGCGCTTCAGCTTGGTCACCAGCGAGGAGAGATCGGGCGCGGTGGCGGAATAGGCCTCGCGGATCGCCACGGGCATGCCGAGCTCCTTGGCGAAGGCGACGTCGGCGTCGCTGACGCCGGTGCCATAGGGCCCGTCCTCGTGGATGATCGCGATCTTGACGTCCTTCGGATCCATGCCGAGCTTCGCCTTGGCGTTCTCGTGCAGGAACTTGATGCCGGCCTCGCCGTATTGGTCGGAGTGGATGGTGGCGCGGAACACGTATGTCAGGTTCTTGTCCTTGACCACCGAGGTCGCGACCGCGGTGGTGATCCAGAGGATCTTCTTTTCCTGATTGAGCTTCTCGGCGAGCGGCACCGCATGGGCGCTCGAATAGACGCCGAGGATGATGTCGCAGTTCTCCTGGTGGATCAGCCGCTCCGCCTCGTTGATGGCGACGTCGGCCTTGCTCTGGCTGTCGCCCTTCACCGGCTCGACCTTGTATTTGCCGAGGACGCCGCCCTTCTCGTTGGTGAGATCGATGGCGATCTGGGCGCCGATCGACGAGGCGACCGAGCCCGCCGCCGCGAAGGGGCCGGAGAGGTCGTAGAGCACGCCGATGCGGATCGGCCCGGTGGGCGCCGCGGCGAAAGCCGGGCGTCCCATGGCGCTCAGCGCCGCCAGGCCAGCCGAATATTTGAGCAGAGTCCTGCGTGAGGTCGTCATGCCGTGCCTCCCCTTTATGGTCCGGACTTCGCCGGCTCGCTTAGCGCTCTTTGGCGCGCGCCCAAGTCTTTGGCTAAAGACCGGGAGGTGTCAACGGAGTCCGGTGGCTGTGCGCCGGACCACCCCAACTCTTCCCTTGAACGTCATGGCCGTGCTTGTCACGGCCATCCACGCCTGGAAACCGGAGAATTCGTGGATGGCCGGGCCAAGCCCGGCCAGGACGGAAGCCAGCTGCGCATCACCCCCAACCGCCATATCTGGCATGCGCCGGCGGCGCTTGCCGGAATCCGCTCGATCGCCCATTCTGCGGGTCGGGCGAATGACTTAGGCGCCGGAGCCGGCTCACCAAATGGTAAACGCGACGGAAACTTTTGCGGCGCCGCCGCGGGCGAGCGATGCCCGGGTGATCAGCCTCGTCGGCGCGGCGCATTTCGTCAGCCACGTGCACATGCTGGTGCTGCCGCCGCTCTTCCTCTTCATCCAGCGCGACTACGGCCTAAGCTTCGCCCAGCTCGGCCTCATCCTTGCGAGCTTCAACGTGGTCTCGGCGGTGCTGCAGGCGCCGGCGGGGTTCCTGGTGGACCGCTGGGGCGCCGGGCGGCTGCTGATCGCCGGGCTGCTGCTGGGCTCCGCCGCCCTCACCGCCGCGTCGTTCACGCCCTCCTACGCCGGGCTCATCGTCTGCTTCGCGTTCGCGGGCCTCGCCAACACCATTTATCACCCCTCGGACTACTCGATCCTCTCCCACGCGATCGCCGGCAAGCGAATGGGCCAGGCCTTCTCGATCCACAATTTCGCCGGCCTCCTCGGCACCGCGGCGGCGCCGGCCTCGATGCTGCTGGCGGCGCAGCTCTGGGGCTGGCACGGCGCGCTGCTCTCGGCCGGCCTCGTCGGCGGCGCGGTGGCGTTGGTGCTCATCGTCCAGCGCCAGGCCCTCGTGGTGGCGCCGCACCTCTCGAGGTCGCGTCCCGCCCACGGCGGCCACGCCGGCTGGCGGCTGCTGCTGAGCCTGCCGATCCTCCGCAACCTCATGTTCTTCCTGCTGGTGGCGCTGGTGGGCGGCGGCATCAACGGCTTCTCCATCGTGGCGCTGGGGGCGCTCTACGGCACCTCGATCGCGACTGCCAATTTCGCGCTCTCGTCATATCTCTTCATGAGCGCCTTCGGCGTGCTGGTGGGCGGCTTCATCGCCGACCGCACGCGCCATCACACCCGCGTCGCCGCGGTCGGATTCGCAGTGAGCGGCGCGGTGATCCTGACCGTCGGCACGGTGCACCTCGCCACGGCGCCGCTGGTCCTGCTGATGGGCGTCGGCGGCCTGCTCTACGGAGTCATCCAGCCGTCCCGCGACATGATCGTGCGCTCGGTGACGCCGCCGGGCTCCTTCGGCAAGGTGTTCGGCTTCGTCTCCACGGGATTCAACGTCGGCGGCGTGATCGCGCCCCTCGCCTACGGCTGGATGATGGACCAGGGCCAGCCGCGCGCGGTCTTCCTGGTGGTGGCGGCGGTCACGTTTCTGACGCTGCTGACGGTAGCGACGACGCCAAGCCGCGCGCCGATGCCGGTGCCGGCGGAGTAGCAATCCCTCTTCACCGCGTCACTACCACCGCCGCGTCACGGCGCCGACGTCGGCGGGCTTCACTTGGCCGGGGACGCCGATCGAGCCCAGGTAAATAATTCCGACGACGGTGTCGGTAGGCGCGAGACCGAGCGCGCTCTTCACCTCGGCGTCGTAGGCGATGGCGCCGGTGCGCCAGAAGCCGCCGAGGCCCAGCGCATGCGCCGCCAGCAGCATGTTCTGCGCCGCGGCGCCGGCGGCGACGATCTGCTCGATGTCCGGCACCTTCGGGTTCTCCTTGACCGCCGCCGCCACGATGACGACGAGAGGCGCGCGCTGCGCCTTCTTGCGCTCGCTGTCGAGCTTCCCCTGCGGCGCCTCGGGCTCGCGCCGCTTCAGCGACTGCGCCATCACCTCGCCGAAGCGAGCGCGCGCCTCGCCCTCGATCAGCAGGAAGCGCCAGGGCTGCATCCGCCCATGGTCCGGCGCCCGGTTCGCCGCCTGCAGGATCTGCTCCAGCTGCGCCGCCGTCGGACCCGGCTCAACCAGCTGGGCGGGCGACACCCGCCCGGTCAGAACATCGATCGCGTCCATCTTCACGCCACCTCCGGGATTGATCGCGGAGCGAGCATACAGCCCCGAAGCCCCGCCTCCATAAGGCGATTTTCTTATGGCTGCCGCAGCCAGGATCGATACCTCGAGATCCCCCGTGGACAGGCGCGGGCGCGGCGGCGATGATTGCCTACCGCACAAACCACACCGCATGAGGCGCCGCTGGCGCCAGGGAGATCTGACGATGAAGCGTCGCAAGCTCGGCCATCTCGAAGTGGGCGCCATGGGCCTCGGCTGCATGAGCATGACCCCGATCTACGGACGGCCCGTGGAGGCCGAGGCGGTGGCCACCATCCGCCGCGCCGTCGAGCTCGGCGTCGATCTCATCGACACGTCGGATGCCTATGGCGCCAACGGCTCCAACGAGGAGTTGGTCGGCGGCGCCATCAAGGGGATCCGCGACCGCGTGGTGCTGGCGACAAAATTCGGCAACACGCGCACGCCCGAGGGCAAGCCCAGCGCCAACGGCCGTCCGGAGTATGTGCAGAAGGCCTGCGACGCCAGCCTGAAGCGGCTCGGCGTCGAGACCATCGATCTCTATTACATCCATCGCGTCGATCCCACGGTGCCGATCGAGGACACCGTCGGCGCCATGACCAAGCTCATCCAGCAGGGCAAGGTGCGCCATCTCGGCATCTCCGAGGCGGCGCCGGCAACCCTGAAGCGCGCCCACGCGGCGCATCCGATGGCGGCCCTGCAGACGGAATACTCGCTCTGGACGCGGGACGCGGAGGCGGAGCTGCTCAACCTCTGCGCCGAGCTCGGCATCGGCTACGTCGCCTACAGTCCCCTGGGCCGCGGCTTCCTCACCGGCACCATTGCCAATGCCGAGGAGCTCGAGCCCAACGACCGCCGCCGCGCCATGCCGCGCTTCCAGGGCGACAACGCGCGCCGCAACCTCGCCCTGGTCGCCACCGTGAAGGAGCTGGCCGCCGCGGAGAATTGCACCACGGCACAGCTCGCTCTCGCCTGGGTGCTGAGCAAGCGCCCCTTCATCGTGCCGCTCCCCGGCACCAAGCAGCGCAAATGGCTCGAGGAGAATGTCGCCGCGGTGGCGCTCACGCCGAAGCCGCAGACGCTCGCGGCCCTCGACAAGACCTTCCCCGCCAACGCCGCCGCCGGCACCCGCTATCCCGCCGAGATGATGGAGCGGATCGGACTTTGAAATCCTCCCCGCGCGCCGCGTCGGCGCGCGAGATCGACAAGCGCTATCGCGCGGCCACAGCGATCGCGCGGGCGGCGGGCAAGCTGATGCTCCGGCATTTCCGCAAGGGCATCCGCTTCACCTTCAAGGGGCCGCAGGATTTCCTGACCGCCGCCGACCGCCAGGTGGAGCGGCTGGTGATCCGCCGGCTCGCCACGGCGTTTCCCGGCGACCGCTTCATCGGCGAGGAAGGCGGCGGCCGCGCGGGCACCCGCACCTGGGTCATCGATCCCATCGACGGCACCGCCAATTTCGCGCGCGGGATCCCGCGTTTCTGCATCTCGATCGCCTTTCTCGACGGCGACGAGGTGGCGATCGGCGTGATCTACGACCCCGTTCTCGACGAGCTCTTCGCGGCACGCGCGGGCAAGGGCGCCACCGTCAACGGCCGCCGGATGCACGTCAGCGGCGAGACCAGCCTCAAGCGCGCCACCGTCGAGCTCGGCTGGTCGACGCGACGGCCGGCGAAGGTCTATGCCGCGACATTGACACGCGTCCTTGCCGCCGGCGCCAGCTTCCGCCGTGCCGGCTCCGGAGCGCTGGGCATGGCCGATGTCGCCGCCGGCCGCAGCGACGGCTATTTCGAGGCGCATATCAACGCCTGGGACGTGCTCGCGGGGCTGCTGATGGTGCGCGAGGCCGGCGGCTGGACCAACGATTTCCTGGCCGACGACGGACTCACCCGCGGCAACCATATCCTCGCCTGCACCCCGGCGCTGCGCGCGCCGCTGCAGCGATTGACGCGGCCGGCGCTCGTGCGGCGCAACCGTGCATCGCGGAGCATCGCCCGAAAGTAAGCGCGACGGGTGGAGATCAGAACAATCGCCGTTGAGCGGCTGTCATCCCGCAGGCACCGGCTCCGATTACTCCTCCCAACGTTTCGCCTATCAAGGCAGTGGGATTCGATAGCATATCCCGCAATACGACGATGAATGGCACCTCGCCGGCTCCTGCAGTGAAAATAGCCATTAGCAAAAATACCGTCGCCACCCCCACCAGGAAGCCAACAGTTGCGCAGCGCGCTATGCGGATCGTCCTTGCACTCATCGGGTTGCCCGTGACGGCTCATCGCGCCTCTACCATACATTGAAGCAACTAGGGACAATTGCATAGGCTGCCGGCCGGTGTCGGCCTATCACCGCTTTGTGCCTCGCCCGCCGGGCCGCCGGCACCTAGTATTCATGGAAAGTCGCCGAGGGTCGAGATTTGGCCCCGCGACGGTCCGCGGGCGGCGCCGGCGGGTCGCCGGAGATCGAAGCCAGGGGCGCCGGAACGGCAACAAGGGAATCGATCCGATGGTCGCCATCACCGTGAACGGCACGCTGCATCAGCTCGACGTGGAGCCGGAGACGCCGCTGCTCTGGGTGCTGCGGGACGAGATCGGCCTCACCGGCACCAAGTTCGGCTGCGGCGTCGCGCAATGCGGCGCCTGCACCGTGCATGTGAACGGCGAGGCGACGCGCTCCTGCTCGGTGCCGGTCGGCAGCATCGACGGCGCCAAGGTGACGACCATCGAGGGGCTGTCGCCCGACAGCCAGCATCCGGTGCAGCAGGCCTGGCTCGCCGAGGACGTGCCGCAATGCGGCTACTGCCAGTCCGGCCAGATCATGGCGGCGGCGGCGTTCCTCGCCAGCAATCCCAAGCCCACCGACGCCGACATCGACGCCGGCCTCACCAACATCTGCCGCTGCGGCACCTACGAGCGGATCCGGCGCGGGATCCATCGCGCGGCCGCGCTCATGGCGCGCTGAGGGAGGGATACCATGGACGGCAATCAGCTCATCACCCGCCGCCGCTTCCTCGTCACCGGCCTCAGCGCCGCCGGCGGTCTCGCGATCGGCATCGCCATTCCCGGGCCTCGCCAGCGCCTTGCCGGTGCAGCCCGAGCCCTGGAGCCCGGAGGCGGCGGCCGCCGCCAACGAGGTCAGCGCCTGGATCCTGATCGAGCCCGACGACAGCGTAGTGATCCGCTTCGCCCGCTCGGAGATGGGCCAGGGCAGCTTCACCGCGCTGCCGATGATCGTGGCGGAGGAGCTGGAGTGCGACTGGACGAAGGTGCGCGCGGAATACGCCTCGGCGAACCGCAACGTGCGGGAGAACGAGGTCTATCGCAGCATGTCCACCGGCGGCAGCCGCGCGGTCCGGGATTGCCGCCCCTACCTGCAGCAGGCCGGCGCCAGCGCGCGGGCGCGGCTCATCCAGGCGGCGGCGACGCGCTGGAATGTCGCGGCCTCCGAGTGCGAGGCGCGCGACAGCAAAGTCCTTCACAAGGCGAGCGGCCGCAGCCTCGGCTATGGCTCGCTCGCGGCGGAGGCCGCCAAGGTGACGCCGGCGAGCGAGCCGGAAATCAAGACGCCGGAGCAGTACCATCTCATCGGCAAGCCGACGGCGCGCCTCGACACGCCGCTCAAGATCAACGGCACGGCCAAGTTCGGCATCGATACGCGGCTGCCCGGCATGGTCTATGCGGCGGCGGCCGCCTGCCCGGTCTTCGGCGGCAAGCTCAAGAGCTATGACGACAGCCAGATCAAGACCCGGCGCGGCATTCTCGCCGTGGTGCCCCTCGAAGGCGCGGTGGCTGTCGTCGCCGACCGCTTCTGGCGCGCCAAGGAAGCGCTCCTCGCGATGCCGATCGAATGGGAGACCGGCCCCGCCGGCACCACCAACAGCGAGCAGTTCAAACAGGCCTATCGCGACGCCCTCAACGGCGATGCCGCGACCGCGCGCAACGACGGCGACGTCGCCAAGGCCATGGCATCCGGCGGCAAGATCGTGGAGGCGCTCTACGAGGTGCCGCACGTGGCGCACGCGCCCATGGAGCCGCTCGAACGCCACCGCCCATGTCCAGGCCGATCGCGTCGACATCTGGATGGGAACCCAGAACGCCGAGGGCGCGCTCCGCAACGCGGCGAAGGCGGCGGGCGTCAAGCCCGAGCAGGTCTTCGTCCACACGGCTTTCCTCGGCGGCGGCTTCGGCCGGCGCTCCGCCAATGACGAGATGCTGCAGGCGGTCGCCGTCAGCAAGGCGGTGGGGAAGCCGGTGAAGCTGGTCTGGACCCGCGAGGAGGACATGCGCCACGACCGCTACCGGCCGCAGGCGGCGATCCGCTTCAAGGCGGCGCTGGGGGCGGACGGTATGCCGGTCGCCTGGGACAACCGCACGGCGGTGGGCTCGCTCCTGCGCTCGCTGGGCATCAGCAAGGTCGAGAACGGCATCGAGCCCAGCGCAGTCGAGGGCCTCGCCAACATGCCCTATCGTGTCGCCAATGTGCGCGTCGACTGCGTGCTGAAGAACACCCACATCCCCGTGATGTTCTGGCGCTCGGTGGGGAGCTCGCAGAATGCCTTCGCGGTGGAGAGCTTCGTCGACGAGCTCGCCCATGCGGCGGGCCAGGACCCGTACAAGTTCCGCCGCGCGCTGCTCTCCCATCGCGCCGACTTCATCCACGTGCTGGACACGCTCGCGGAGAAGGGCGACTGGGGTAAGCCGCTGCCGGCGGGCAAGGGCCGCGGCATCGCCATCCACGAGGCCTTCGGCACCATCGTCGGCGAGATCGCCGAGGTCGCCGTCAGCCCCAAGGGCGAGGTGCGGGTCGAGCGCGTGGTGGTGGCGGTCGATTCCGGTCACGTGGTCAATCCCCGCACCGTCGAGATGCAGATGGAGGGCGGCGTCATCTATGGCCTCACCGCCGCGCTCTACGGCGAGATCACGATCAAGAACGGCGCCGTCGAGCAGGGCAACTTCGACACCTACGAGATGGTGCGGATGGCCGATGCGCCGAAGATCGAGGTGCACATGGCCTTGACCGGCGGCTCCAAATGGGGCGGCATCGGCGAGCCCGGCACGCCGCCGATCGCGCCCGCCGTCTGCAACGCGATCTTCGCCGCCACCGGCAAGCGCATCCGCAGCCTGCCGATCAAGAACCATGATCTGCGGTCGGCGTGAGCGGAGAGATCGTGCGTCCTTCGACTCGCGATGCTGCGCATCGCGGCTCAGGATGAGGGAGAAATGAGATTATCCTCATCCTGAGCCGACCGCGAAGCGGTCGAGTCGAAGGACGCACCACTGCCGATCCGACAAAAGAAGGGGGAAACGTCATGAAATTTTATACCTACTTCCGCTCGCAAGCGAGCTTCCGGGTGCGCATCGCCCTCAACATCAAGGGACTGCCGCACGAGGACACGTTTCTCCATCTGGAGAAGGGCGACCAGTTCGCCGCCGGCTATATGGCGGTCAATCCGCAGGCGGTGGTGCCGACGCTGTTCGACGGCGACGCCAAGCTCTTCCAGTCGATGGCGATCCTCGAATACCTCGAGGAAAAATATCCGGAGCCGCCGCTGCTGCCGAAGGACCCGCTGGCGCGCGCCTGGGTGCGCGGCCTCGCCCTCATCAATGTCGCGGACTCCCACCCGCTGATCGTGCCGCGCATCCGCAACTATCTCAGCAACGTGCTGAAGGTGAGCGAGGCGCAGCGGCTCGCCTGGATCCAGCATTGGCTGGGGAAGGGCCTGGAGGCGATGGAGTCCCTGATCGGGGAGCATCGGGAGAGCGGCCGCTTCTGCCACGGCGACACGCCCACCGTCGCCGACATCTGCCTGGTGACCCAGGTGTTCCCGGCGACGATGTTCAAATGCGACCTCGCGCCCTACCCCAGGGTCAGGAAGATCTACGATGCCGCGATGGCGCTCCCCACTTTCGCCGCCGCACACCCGATGAAGCAGCCGGACGCGGAATAGCCGCCGCCGACACGCGCCGGAGCGCCGGCAGCCCGCGACCCTGGTACATGGGATGCAGTCCCACGGAGCGGCAATAGCGCGCCAGCAGCTTGCGCGCGAGGGCCGCCCGAGCGGGGCCGCGCGGCAGCTTCCTGTAGGCCGGGCTTGCGGAGAGGATGAGGGCGAGGACGGCCGCGGCAGCCGGCGTCGCCATGGAGGTGCCGCTCATCTCCATGTACTGGCCCTTGCGCCGTCCGCGATCGGGCACCGTCGAGATGATGCCGACACCCGGCGCCGTGCAGGCGACGCCCTTGCTGTAGCTGCTGGTGGCGGAGAAGAACAGCCCGTGGCGGCCGGTGCGGCTCTTGCGCCGGAGCCGGTGCCGATGCGCCCAGCTCCCGGCGGGCGCCCAGTCCACATGCCCCACCGCCGAGACGGCGACGGTTTCCTTGAGCGCCGCCGGAAAATCGAGGGATCCGCGCCGACCGCTGTTGCCGGCGGCGCAGATGCAGAGCGTGCCGCGCTCGAGGGCGAGCCGGATCGCCTCGGCCTCGACCTCCGAGGCGACCGCGTCACCGAGGCTGATGTTGATGATGTCGCAGCGATAGTCGCGCGAGAGCGCATCGATGGCGCGCACGATGTCGGGCGTCTCCAGGGCGACGCGGGCGTGGAAGAGCTGGCAATCCGGCGCGATCCCGGCGTAGTCGCCGGGCCGGAGCGGCCGCGCGCCGATGATGCCGGTGGTGTGGGTGCCGTGGCCGTGCTCGTCGCGCGCGTCCCGCGCCGGCAGGCGCTGCCCGTTCTCGAAGGCGCCGATCAGCTTGACGTGGCGCAGGTTGCGATGCGGACCGCAGCCGGAATCGATGACGCCGACGCGAATGCCGCGGCCGCGCTTTCCCTTGAGATCGGCCGCCATCATGGCCTGCCACCAGGCATGCCCCCCGGCGCCGGCACGCGGCAGCGGCGGGCAGTCGAGGACACCGCCGGAGGCCGGCGCTTCCGTGACAACGCTCCAGAACCCGGAACCGGGAATAAGCCGCACACATTGGACTCGATAGCCGGCCGGCAGCTTCTGGCGTGCGCGCCCCTTGCCGTCGGTCCGGCTCGCCGCGACGCGGAGAGCGCCGCCGCGCCGGCGCAGGAAGAAATAGACCAGGCAGTCCGCGAGCGGCTTGCCGCCGCCGGTCACCGCGAGGCGATAGGTCTGTCGTGCCGCCTTCACCTTGAGCGGCTCGGAATTCTCCGCCGTCTCCAGCTCGACGATGGACGGCAGGGCGCGCACCCGGCGGCGCATCACCTCCTCGATGATGACGTCGGGCGGCAGCCTGGCGCGACGGGCGCGGACCTCGGCGGGGTCGGCCTCGAAGACGATGACATGGCGATGGCGATCGTCGCTGGGACGATGCGCCGAAATGACCTTGGCGCCCGTCAGCCCGGCGAGGACATCGCTGACCGCGGCTTGGGTCGCGCGCCGCTCGCGTCCGCTGCGCTTGCCCGAGAGACGGTTGACCAGGACGTAGCGCGTCATGTGGGGGCTCCGCCGGCTCCGACCGCCGCCGCCGCGGTCACTTCACCGCGAGAGCATTGAGGCGCGCTTCCCAGTTCGCCATGCCGAGCCGGGCGTAAATCGCCTGGGCCGCCTGCAGCGCGCTCTCGGCGCGGTTGGGATCGCCGGCCCTGAGCTCGAGCATTCCGAGCGAGCGGTGGATATGGGCGACGAGCGGGCGCATCTCGATCGTCTCGGCGGCCGAGAGCGCGAAATGATAGCGCTTGCGGAGCTGCTCGAGGTCGACCTGGTTGGTGCGCGCGTCGATCTCCGCCAGAAGCAAGGCGACCTCCGCGCGCACGGACGGCTCCTTCTGCTCGATGGCGAGGGCTTCCGCCTGGACCGCGCACTCCTTGGCATCGAGCAGCTGGCCAGCCTCGTAGTAGGCGCGCCCCAGCCTGGCGAGCCGCAGCGGCTGGTACAGCATCAGGTGGATCTCGGCGGCGGAGTCCGCGGCGTCCCGAAGGATGCGAAGCGCCGCCTCGACGTCACCGGCATCCAGCAGCACGCCGCCGAGGAAGCCGGCGGTGATCGGCGTGAGCAGCCGCGCCTCGCTGCTGCGGCAGAGCTCGTGGGCGCGCTCGAGCAGCGGGATCGCGCTGGCATGGTCGCCCTTGCGATCATGGGCGTAGCCGGCGCTCAGGTGGGCCAGGATCATGGTGAAGGGCCGCGCCTCCGCCTCGGCGATGTCGATGCCCTCGGCCGCCGCCGCATGGGCTTGCGGAAATTCGCCGAGCTCGGCGAGCGCGCGCGCCATATATCCCAGCGCCTGGCTCGCCAGCGGACCGACCGTGCCCGACAAGGACGCCTTGCGGCAGGAGGCGACGGTCTCCCGCATCAGGTCGACCGTGCGCCGGAAATCGCCGAGGGAGAGATGGGTGAGGCCGAGGTGGAAGTTGGTCCTGACCTCGCGCTCCTCGTCACCCAGGGTCTTGGCGAGCGCCAGCGCCCGATCGCCCATCGCAAAGGCGACCTCGGGCTTGCCCTGCAGCCAGAACACGTGATTGAGGTACATCAGCACGTGCGCGAGCCGGCCTTGATCGCCGATCTGCTCGGCGATCCGCTTGGCCTCGTTGAGATGCGCCACCACGGCGTTGAGCCGGCCGAGCTGAAACAGCGGCGTGCGCAGATTGAGGCGGATGTCGATGGCGAGGGCCCGGGCGCGCGCGTCCTGCGGCAGATGCAGCAGCCCTTCGAGCGCCTGCTCGAAGAAGCTCACCGCCTGCTCGTTGGCGGAGCGCCAGGCGGCCTTGGCGCCGGCCATCTGGCCATAGCGCACGACGCGGTCCCATACCGCCCCTTCGCTCGCGTGATAGGCCAGCCGCTCGGCGAACTCGGGGATGCGCTTCTCGTAGAGCGTCTCGATGCCGGCCACGACCCGCGCATGGAGCGCGCGCCGGCGGTCCCGCAGCATGCTGCCGAAGGCCACGTCGTGGGTGAGCGCGTGCCGGAAGGAATACTCGACCTCTAGCTGAGTGCCCTTCTCATAGAGGAACTCGCCCTTGCGCAGCGAGGCGATCGCGCCGCTCAGCTTGTCGCGCGGCAGATCGACCACGGCGCTCAGCAGCGCCAGCGGTACGTTCTCGCCGATGACGGCCGCCGCTTGCAGGATGCGCTTCTCCTCCGGCTTCAGGCGATCGATCCGATCCGCCAGCAGCGCCTTCACGGTGCCGGGAATGCGCAGCGTGTCGACGGAGCCCGCCATCTGATAGGCGCCGCGCTTGCCGATCAGCACCTGGTCGTCGACCAGGGCGTAGACGCACTCCTCCATGAAGAAGGGATTGGCTCCGGTGCGCTTGATGAGAAGCCGCTTCAGCTCCTCGACCTGGGCGTCGCTGCCGATCAGCGAATGCAGCAGCTGGACCGCGTCCTCGGTCGGCAGCGTGCTGAGGTGGAATTGCCGGTAATAGGCCTTGCCGCTCCACTCGTGGCGATATTCCGGCCGATAGGTGAGGATGCAGAGGATCGGCGCGTCCGCGAGGCTCTCGATGAGATGATCGATGGCGTCCTGGCTCTCCGCGTCGATCCAGTGCAGATCCTCCACCACCAGGACCAGCGGCTGCACCCGGCTCGCGCGCAGCAGGACGCCGCGGATGGCGTCGATGATCTGACGCCGGCGCTGCCGGGGATCGAGATCGATCCAGGGACCGTCCTTCGGCTCGGCGCCCAGCAGGCTCAGCAAGGCGGGCACCGCCCAGGCGAGATCGGCGGACAAGGCGGCGATGGCGGCGTGTACCTTGGCATGCACAGTTGCGGCGTCCTCGCCGTCCGGGATCGAGAAGAAGCTCTGAAAGATGCGCACGCAGGGCAGGAACGCCGTCAGCCGGTCGTTCGAGGAGGAGCCGCCCTTGAGGATCCGGAAGCCGGCGGCCCGCGGCGTGGTGAGGACCTGCGCCAGCAGGCGCGACTTGCCGAATCCCGCCTCGCCCACCAAAGCCACCAGCTGGCCCTTGCCGGCGGCGGCGTCGTTCAGGGCCTCCTTGAGGCCGGCGAGCTCCCGCGTCCGGTTGACGAAGCGCGTGGGCTCCTGGCGCCGGAGCCAGCGCTCCGACGACGCCGCCGCGTCCACCTCGAGGAGCTCATAGACCTCGATCGGCTGGGCCAGACCCTTCACCGGCTGGCGGCCGAGGGACGTCGTCTTGGTGACACCCCGCACCAGGCGGTAGGTGGCGCCGGTCAGCCGCACCGTCCCGGGCTCCGCCAACTCCTCCATGCGGGCTCCCAGATGCACGATCTCGCCGACGGCGTCGTAGATGATGGACGTGTCGGTGGTCATCTTGCGGACCACCGCCTCGCCGGAGCTGATGCCGACGCGGATCTGGATCGGGATCTCGAAGCCGGGCGCAACGGCGCGCACCCGCTCCTGGTTGATCTCGCACATCGCCTTGGCGGCGCAACAGGCGCGCACCGCGTGGTCCTCCTGCGCCACCGGCGCCCCGAAGAGCGCCATGATGCCGTCGCCGCGGATCTTGTTGACCGTGCCGCCATAGCGGTGCACGGCGTCGGCGAGCTGATCGATCACCTCGGAGAGGATCGCATCGGCCAGCTCGGGATCGCGATTGGTGATCAGGCCGAGGGAGCCGTAGATATCGGCGAAAAGAACCGAGATCTCCTTGCGCTCGTCTTCCGGCACCGGGGCCATCTCCGGCGCCGGCTGGCCGAGCCGGCCGCCGACAGACGCCCGCGCCCGCGCGCCCTCCAGGCGGCTGAGCCGCACTCCGCACGCGGTGCAGAAGGCGGAGGCAGCAGCGTTCTCGGCGCCGCAATGGGGACAGCCCACCGGCAGCCGCGTGCCGCACGCCCCACAAAACAACGAGCCCTCCGAGCTCTCACTGCCGCAGGACGAGCACCTCATGAACGCCAACAGTCATCCCCTAATTGCGACGGTGTTCTTGCGGAATTCCGACGTGTCGCGGCAGCAAGAGCGCAACAAATCCAAGCACCCATTCTTGCCAGTCCGTTAATCTAGTGTAACATGCGCCCGTTGCAAATTCAGGTGCGAATAGTGCGCCTGCGTTGCATTTGGGGTGGCCAGCGGCGTGACTGTTGGCGCTCGCACGTCGATCAGAATGATCAGAAAAGAGGGATGCATGGCGAAGACAAGGAGAGGGCGCGGCCGCAAGGCGCCGACCGGCCGTGGGCCGAAAGCCAGCGTGAAGGTCGTGCACCGTCAGAAGAAGCAGAAGACGCTTCACGTCATGCTGCCGCCCGGCGGCTCGACGGGACTGCACCCGGAAAAGCGGGACTACATCGTGATGCCCCTGTCGACCGGCCCGGTCACCATCGAGATCCACAAGAAGGTCGGCGGCAAAATCGTGAAGACGACAAAAGTGCAGCACTACAAGCGTGGAAAGCCTTTCCGGCGCAAGGTCGGCCGCGACGGCATCCAAATCAACGTCAGCAACAAGAGCGGCAAGCATCACCGCTGGCTCAAGGACTTCGACTAGCGGCAAGCCTGCGATATCGATTGTGTTGCCAACGCTGACGGCGGCCGCGTTCCGCGGCGCGCCGGCAGCGTTCTGACGCGCGCGCGAGCCGCCGCCGCGGGCCCGGCGAAGGCTCGGCACCGCGCCAAATGCCCGAAAAATGACATACCTGCGTCCGCCCCGGGATGCCCGGCGGGGCGGGCCGAAGACTCAGTGCGCCGCCGTCTCCCGGGCTGCCAGCGAGCGGATGCCGGCGAAGGTCATGGCGGTCTCGATCCGTCCGCCCTGCGGCGTCGAGAGCTGCACCGGATCCCGCAACCCGTTCAGGTGCACGAGGCCTAGGGGCGCGTGGGGCATGTTCGGCTCCACCAGCTTGCGGCGCTCGGGATCCCACATGGGGAGCGCCAGCGCGCAGCACCAGTTGGCGAGCGCCGGCAGCAGGTGCGGCCGCTGCTCGGCGGCGTTGTTGTTGTAGATCGCGAAGTTCAGCGCCGCCTGCTCGGAGTGCTTGTAGGGCCCGGTCTGCATCGCCCGATGGCAGGCCTGCTGCCAGGCGATCCAGATCGGATGATTGCGGCGGGCGGCGAAGGCGCCGCTGCTCATGGTCGGAAACTGAATCAGGCGGTCGGCGACCAGACGTCCGAAGGAACTGTAGTAGACCGCGTGCTGCAGCAGGCGCCGGTCGTTGGCCTCGCCGAAGAGGCTGACGTAGGCGCGGTCGATCTCCGGCGCGATCGCGAATCCATGACGCTCGGCGGCGGCAAGATAGAGCGCGATGCAGCTCGGGTCCTGCACCCAGATATCGGCGTCGAGCCACAGGATGACGTCGAAGTCGGGGAAATATTTCGGCAGGAACGGCCGCGCCGTCATCGCCTTGTAGTAGGGCAGATTGGCCACCCGGCCACTCACGTCGATGTCCCAATCCGGCTGCAGCGTCATCGCGTTCTGCGCCGAGATCCAGGCGCGGTGGCCCTCGCCGAGGCCGGCATCGAGAACGCAGATCTGCAGCCGGCTCAGCTCCGGAAACGATTTGAGCGAGGTGAGCCAGTCCTGCAGCAGGCTGAAATAGCCGCTGTCGGCGGCGGTTACGACGATGGTTCCGGGCATAAGGCGTCCTCGTGGTTGCCGCGCAATACGGCCCACTCGGTCGCGTGTTGTCAACGACGGGCTGCGCTGCCATCCAGACGCGGCAAGGGTGGAGCGTGCGCCGATTCGATCGAATCGAAGCACACTCCAGCCTTGGTGATTTTGTCGCATTTTCCACGCCGAACCGGCGTCCACTTCGGCGGAAAATACTCTACGCGGCGTCGATCACGGCGTTCAGCGCATCCATGTCGTGGATGGTGACGACGCCGCCCTGGGCGAATTCCAGAATGCCCTCGCGCTGCCAGCGCGCCAGCTGCTTGTTGATGCTCTCCCGCGAGGTGCCGAGCATGTTGCCGAGCTCGCCCTGGGTCAGGCGGGCGGCGATGCGGATGCCCTCGGGCGTGCGCTCGCCCTGGGCCGTGGCGAGGCTCAGCAGCTTCTTGGCGAGACGCTCGGGCAGATTGAGGAGCGCCAGATCCTCCACCTGCTCGGTAGTGCGGCGCAGCCGCGCGCAGAGCGCCACCAGCAAACGCGTGGCGACCTGCGGATGCTGCTCCAGGAACGGCAGGAAGCTCCGCCGCTCGATCACCAGCATCTCGCAGTCGGAGACCGCGGTCGCATCCGCCGTGCGCTCCTTGCCGTCGAGAAGCGCGATCTCGCCGACGATGTCGCCCTCGCCGATCACGGTGAGCACGATCTCGCGGCCGTCGAGGCCGGGCACCGCGATCCTGACCGAGCCCTTCAGCACCGCCATCATGCCGGTGCCCGGCGAGCCCTTGAGGAAGATCCGCTCGTTGGCGCTGAAGCGGGCGACGTGGGCGTAGGCCAGCAGCGCCGTCATCTCCGCCTCGCTCAGCTCGCGAAACAGGAAGTGATTGCGCAAGATCTGCTGCTTGTCGCCGCCAGCCCTGACCTGCATCGAATGCCCGCTCCCACCCTGCAGCCGCAAGCCTCCGGAGGGCGAAGACGTTGCCTGCGAGTGCGGATTCTCGCATCCCCCAGCACGTTCGTCCATGACGCGGGAATGGGGTGGAGGACCCTCGGCAGCGCGATCATGGCGGGCAGAATACGGCGGGACCGCGGGCCGGACGGCATTTCGAGTCACCATAACAGCCTCCCCACAACGTCCCGGCCTAGCCGAGGCCGAGGAACAGGATCATTCCCCCGATGGCGGCGAGTACCGCCGCCCATGCGACGGCGATGTCGGCAAGCGTCGTCGCGGTGCAGATCTCCGAGACCTCCGGGAATGCGGGACGATGGGACCCCGCCGCCCGGCCAAGATAGCGAGTGCCCATGGCACCCTCCTGGAGTGAGACGCGATCAACGGCAAACTCTAGGGCCGCCGGAGCCGCCGACCTGTGATGCGCCTCACAGCCTGGCCTGTCGGGCCCAGCGCGCCCAGCCGGCGCGCCGCAGGCGAAACCAGACCGCGAGCTCGTCCCGGTTCTGCAGGAAGGCGATGACGATCCGGAAGACCAGGAAGCATCCGAGCGAGATGTAGAAATGCGCGGTTTCCACCGCCGGATCCGCCCATGCGACGTCCAACTCACCACCCATGACACCAACTCCCCGGGATTGAAGCGCGGAGGGCTCACGGGCTCTCCGCGGCAGCACGCTACCAGCGCCGGACCGGCGTGTTTGTGATAGCGATCACACCGGCGCATGTCCGCGGTGGTCGGGCGAGTCAGACCGAGCGCGCCTGGCCAGAGAGGTAGTTGAAGTTCGACCAGTTGTCGTCGGCGATGGGAAATGCGCCCTCGCCCACGAGGATCCTGCGGCCAGCGCGCTCGAGGGCGAAGCGCTGCGGGCCGGGGTCGAAGTCCGCCGCGACGTGGTGCACGCCCGCCTCGAGCGGGAACTGATAGGACCGCCCGCCGCTCTCGATGTGGAGCACCGCCGGCGCGGTCAAAAAGGCGCTGGCGAAAACGCGATCCTCGAGCCGGCCGGCGCCTTTCGGAAAGTTGTGCGCCTTCCCCTCCGGAATTCGCCGGCCCGGCCGGGTGCGCGGCGCCAGGCGATAGAACCAGAACAGCTCGTCGCGCTCCACCTGCTGGACGCCGGTCTTGAACCAGCGGATGTAGTACTGGCTCGCCGCGAGGTAGGCGGCGTGCGACAGGATCGGCCCCCAGCGGCCGTCCCAGAGCTGGGTATCATTGGGCGGACCGAAGCTCGCGACATAGGTCGATTCGACCCAGTCGTTCCAGGTCACGATCTCCGCCCATTGCGCGCCAGTCTCGATCGCCAATTCCCACTGATGCGCCATGCCCTCGAAGCCGCGGGTCTCGAACAGGCGATAGTTGCCGCCGGAGCCGCGATAATAGGGCGTGACCGGTGCCATATAGAGCTTGCCGGCGGCGCGCCAGGCGGCGCCAATCCGCCGGCTGCGCTCGGCGATCTCCTCGCCGGTGCCGGCGCCGCCGAAATAGAAGAAGCCGTCGACATCGGGGTTTTCCTCGATCAGCTGCTTGACGCCCGCCGCCGAGAAGCGCTCGCCGCTGTGGCTGGGATAGAATCCCGGCACGAAGACCACCGGCCGCCGCGCCGCGCCAAGCGCCGCCAGCAGCGCCGCCGCCCAGTCGCTGTCGCCGGAGAAGGTGGAGAGCAGCGGCTTGCCGCCGGAGCGGAACATGGCGGGGTGATCGTAATAGGCCCCGAGCATCGCCACCGCCTCGTCCACCTGCAGCCCGTCGATAGAGAAGAACAGCTTGAAGCTGTCGCCGAGGGATTTGGCGGCGGCGAAGAGGCGGGCCGTCACGGCGGGATAGAGCGGCTCCCGCCGCCAGGCACCGACGTTGAGCGCGAAGGCATCGATGCCCTGGGCCTGGGCCTGGCGCATCTCCGGCACGAAATCCGGCGGATCGCTGTCGAGGCCGGCCATCGGGCAGCAGACCATGTAGTGCGCGAAGACCCGGCGCTGGCCGGCGGCGGGCGCGGCGTCGGCGAAGCCGAGCCCCGCCCGCGCCGCCGCCAGACTGGCGCCGGTGGCCAGCGCATAGCGGCCGAACTGACGCCGACCAATGCGGCCGATGATGCGGCGGCGGGTGCATCGGAGGTCGGTCATGGGAATTCTCGGGAGTGGCGGGAGTGCCGGGCGGCGGATCGAGCCGCAAGCTACCATCGCCTCGCCCGCCCTGGAAAGCGCCGCGCCCGGGCGGGGCCTTCGCGACTTCGTGAGCCTGCTTTCGCTACAGCACGCGCTGCGCCACCACCCAGAGCCCGCCGCCGCGGACGATGGCGCCGGCGATCTCGCGCAACGTACGGTAGAGGCGGCTGCGGCGGTCGATCACCTGGGTACGGGCAAGGGGATCGGCGCGATCGGCGAAGCGCCGGCGCACCAGGGCCTCGCCGGCGAGGAGATCGGCGAGATATGGCGCATAGAGCAGGCTGCGCACCTGGCGATCCATCGGCGCGCCGAAGCGAAGATGTGACGTGCGCCACAGGAACGAGGCGATCCGCTTCAGCCCGCTGAAGTGGAAAAATATGATGGGCATCCCGTCCACCGTCGGCACGCCGTCGGCGTCGACGCCGAGCCGGTAGCGGTCGAGGTTCCAGGGCGCGGTGTTGATGCCGGGATGACGCGCGATGGCGACGCGGGCGAACCTCTCCGGAAATTTCTCCAGATAGCGCTGATCGCCGAAGCGGTCGCCCTCGACGTAGTCATGGCACCATTCGAGGCAGGACTGCCGCCACCACGCGAGGCAGGCGAGACCGTCCGCGTCGCGGCGGAACGACACCCAGCCCACGTTGTAAAGCCCGCCCCACAGCAGGTCCTCGTTCCGCTTGGAGAAGTTGTGCGGCACGATGTAGGTCGAGGCGTCGCGGAATTCCTCGAAGATGACGTCGGGACGCGTGAAGAAATAGAGATCGGAATCGAGATAGGTCAGCATCTCGATCTCCCGATGCATGTCGAAGAGCGCCGCCATCAGCGCCGAGCTGCAGGTGAAGTAGTACTCGATGGTGGTGCGGTTGCTCTTGGCCCGCAGCAGCTCCGGGTCGTGCGCCTCGAGCTCGGCGAGGCTGACCGGCATCAGGCCGGGGAGCGCCAGCGCGGTCAGGAACTCGTGCGCCTCGTCGCTGAGGCAGAGCGCCCAGAGTTTGAACGGCTGGCAATGGCGCTGCATCGAGGCGTAGAGGGCGAGCCCGCGCGGGAGATAGCGATGGTCGAAGTAGGTGCAGTAGTGCTGGAGCGCGCTCATGCCGCCTGCCCCGCGCTGCTGTCCTGACGGCGCAGCAGGTTGCCGATCTGGTTGAGCTCGCGGCGCCCGAATCCGCCGACCGCCGCCAGCGCCGCGAAGTAGGCGATGCCACCGGCGGCGAGCACCGCCGCGAGCACGAACGGGTTCACCGGCACCACCGTGCCGGGGCTGTAGCCGAGGAGCCAGAGCACGATCCCCATCGCCGCCGCGGCGAGGCAATAGCGCGCGACCGAGCCCCACTCGACGGTGATCCGCCACACCGGCCGCAGCGCCAGCACGGTATAGACGGCGGCGGCCACATAGCCCACCAAGGCACTGGCGGCGGGCACCGCGATGTCGCGAATCATCGCGAGTACGATGACGTTGAGGGCGATGTTGAGGCCGGCGCCCAGCAGGCTGGCGCCGAGGATGGTGCGGGTGCGCCCCATCACGAAGGCGACGAGGGACGCGAGCCGCATGATGCCGAGGAAGATCGACGCCACCGCCATCAAGGGCGAGACCCAGCGGCTGGCAACGCCGATCTCCGGGCTCGCCAGCAATCCCAGGATGGTCGGCCCCATCATCAGCGCGCCCACCGCGAACGGCACCGAGAACATCAGGAAGAGCCGGATGAAGGCGGTGAGCAGCCGCTCCGCCTCCGGGCGCTCGCCGAGGTCGATGAGCCGCGACAGCGCCGGCACCAGGATGATGTCGGTGAGGGTCGGCAGCATCATCACCACGGTGGCGAGCGCGTAAGCCGGCTGGTAGCGCCCGACATCCGCCACCGAGAGGTAGAGCAGGATGACGTAGCGGTCACCGAAGCGCAGCGCGTAGTCGATGATCAGCTCGACCGAGAGCGGCCAGGCGATGTGGAGGTCTTCCAGGAGCGTGCGGAACGGCAGGTGCAGACGCGGCAATCCCAGTTCGCGCAGCAGCACCACCAGCAGCGGCAGGCTGACGGCGAGATATGTCACGGTCTGCAGCAGCAGCAGCGTGTCGAGAGAGAGCTTGCGCGTCAGCACCGCCACCGCCACCAGGATCGCGACGAAGACGTAGGTGGCGCTCGCCGAGCTGATGCTGAGCGGCAGGAAGCGCTGGGTATAGCGGAAATAATCCTGCGCCTGACGGCACAGCAGGTTCGATACCAGCACGGCCGCGAGGTAGGCCGGCGTGAAATGCGTCATGCCGCTGAAGAGCCAGGTCTCGAGCCGGCGGCCGGCCAGCAGGATCGCCGCCGAGGCCAGCGCCACCATCAGCAGCTGGAATGTGAACTGCGGCTCGAAGAGCGCGCGGCGCTCGGCGACGGTCTTGGCGGAGACGAGGTTGCGCTGATAACGGTAGGGGATACCGTAGCCGATGAAGGCGATCCAAAGGCCGAGCAGCGAGATCAGCAGCACATAGGCGCCGTAGGTCGCCTCGCCGGCGAGCCGGATCATGATCGGCAGCACCACGATGCCCTGCAGCCCGCTCATGGCGCTGCCGGCGAGGGTGATGACGAAGTCGCGGCCGACCCGCCGGCCGCTGCTCACCAGGCCCTCCCCGATGCCGCCAACTTCCGGCGATGTCCCATTGATCCCGTCACCTGGAGAACCCGATCCTGCCGTTCAGACAACCCGCCAGCACCGAGGCAGTCCCGTCTCGCGAACCCTGCCCTGATCCAACGAAATTTTCATTAATGCCCGACGCCCAGCGGTCCCTTACCGGCCGGCGCCGATTTCCGCAAGCGGTCCCGCCTTAAGGCGAACTTAAAAAGATCGCGCTAGGCAGGATCCGTTTTGGCGGATCGCACTCATGCCTTAGTGTCGGCGGCGACGCCGGCGCGCGCGGGGCGCCAGTCCCGGCATAGACAGTGGATTCATCGACCATGCCCCCGAAGGTCGGCGTGTTTCATCCGGGAACCCAGCATTCCTGGCAGACGGCGCTGGCCTTCCAGGAAGGCGGCACGCTCGGCTGGCTCGCGACCTCGGTGTTCTACGATCCGCGCCGCTGGCCCTACCGCGTCGAGCGCTTCCTGCCGGCGCCGCTGGCGGCGCGGGTCCATCGCGAGTTCTCCCGCCGCCATTCGCCGGCCCTCGACCCCGACAACGTCAGGCAGTTCGGCTTCTGGGAATGGCTGGAGGCCGGCGCGCGCCGCCTCGGCCACGACCGGCTCTGGACCGCCATCAACCGCATCGGCAACCGCCGCTTCGGCCATGAGGTGATCGACCTCACAGAGCGCGAGCCGGTGGACGTGCTATGGGGCTACAACACCTCCTCGGTGGGGGTGTTCCGCTGGGCGAAGCGGCGCGGCATCCGCTGTGTACTGGATCAGACCATCGGCCACTGCCTTTCCCTGAACCGCGCGCTCGCCGCCGAGCAGGCCCGCCACCCCGACTTCTTTTCGGCGGGCTTCGTGCCGTTCTCGCCGGCGGAGATCGCCCAGCAGGACGAGGAGGTGGATCTTGCCGACGCTGTCGTGGTGGGATCGGAATTCTGCGCCGGGACGCTGATCGAGAACGGCTGCCCCAGGGAGAAGATCAGGATCGTCCCCTATGGCTTCGACGAGACGCTGTTCCCGACCGAGCGGCCGGTGCGCCCGCCCCTTGCCGACCGGCCGGTGCGGTTCCTCTTCGTGGGCCTGGTGCATCCCCGCAAGGGCATCGCCACGCTGCTGGAGGCCTTCCAGCGCATCCCTGCGGAGCAGGCGAGCCTGACCCTGGTGGGCAATCTGGAGATCCCCGAGGCGACGTTCCGGCGCTATTCGGACCGGGTCCGGCACGTCGGCTCGGTGCCGCGCCGGGAAGTCGTTAACTACTTCTTGCAGGCCGATTGTTTAGTCTTCCCCAGCCTTTTCGAGGGGGGTGGAATTCGTGCTATATGAGGCCGCCGCTGCGGGTCTGGGCATCATTCAATCGATGCAGTGTGGCGACGGCGTCCGCGATGGCCGTAACGGCATGATCCTCAAGGAAGTAACCATTCCGATGCTGGTGGACGCCCTCAGTTCCGTCATCCATGACCACGCGCGGCTGATGGCGTGGCAGGAGGCATCCTGGCAGATGCGCGGCGAGCGCAGCTGGCAGCACCACCGCGAGCAGGTCCGGACCCTGGCCGCCACATGGTAGAGGCCCTCCTCGCGATCCAGACCATCATCTGGCTGATGGTCACGGTCATGTTCCTGCGCAGTCCGCGCGGGTCGGTGTTCCACCCCTTCGCCTTCTACCTCGCCTTCCACGGCATCGTCTTCGTGCTGCGGCCGATCATGGAGCGCGCCTTCAACTTCGACCTCGTCTTCTACTCGATGCGCTTCTATCCCACCGACGAGGACATGGTGCAGGCGATCCTGGTGTCGCTGGTGGCCTTCCTGGTGTTCACCTACGGCTGCCTCGGCATCGACAAGACGAGCCCGCGCTTCGACCGGCCGATCACCATGGGCTTCACGCCGGCGGAATGGCGCGCTTTCAAGATCCTGGTCATCCTGCTGGTGCCGATCGGGATCTATTCCGCCCAGCTCAACATCCACGAGGACGATCTCACCGCCTCCGGCAACTACGACATCGGGACGCACCGCGACGAGACGACCGGCATCGAGACCTTCACCAACACCACCGGCTATATCGTCGACGCCGAGAAGATGCTCGGCACGATCTCCCTGATGCTGATCTGGGGCATGCGGTTCCGCCTGATCTCCTTCATTCCCTTCGCCATGTACATCGCCGAGCGCGTCTATATCGGCTGGTCGCGATGGACCATCATCATGGCCTTTGCCTCGCTGGCGCTGCTCTATCTCTTCAAGACCGGGCGTCGCTGGGTTCCGCTGCGCGTCATCGTGGTCGCCATCCCCGTCTTCCTGGTGTTCCACCAGCTGGGCCAGGATCGCGGCTATTACCAGGCGCTGTTCTTCGGCGGCGCGCTTCCCGAAGAGGATCCGATCCAGAAGGAGAAGACCTGGATCGAGAAGCAGGACACGCCGGACTTCGCCAATCTCGACTTCCTCACCTACGTCATGGACGTGGTGCCGGAGAAGTCCGGCACCTACACCTACTTCACCCAATACCTCCAGCTCTTTACCGAACCGATTCCGCGCATCCTCTGGTCCGGCAAGCCGTTCGGGCCGCCGATCCAGCTCGTCAATCTCAATGACTACGGCAACTGGATCGGCTGGACCGTCTCGCTGGTCGGCGACGGCTGGATGAGCGGCGGCTGGCTTGGCGTGATCATCACCATGCTGGTGGTCGGCTACATCAATGCCCGGGCACACCGCTGGTTCTGGCGCGGCGAGGTCACGCATTTCAAGCTGCTGTGCTATTGCAGCTTCGTGCCGCTGACCCTGCAGTGGTACCGCGACGGCGGCATCACGATCTTCAAGTTCGTGCTGATGGCGGTGGCGCCGGTGATCCTGTGGCGCGTGCTGATCCGGTTCATGCGCCCGGCCGTCCAGCCCAGCGTCAGCTTCGCGAAGGGCTACGGCTCGCCGATGGGCAGCGCCGCCGGCCGCCCGGTCATCGGACCGCCCGCGCAGCGGCTCTGAGCGCCCCCGCGAGCTCGCCGTTGAAGCCGGTCGTCGTTTTCGTCTGGGCCTATTTCGGTCCCTATCACGTCGACCGCCTGGAAGCCGCCGGCGCGGCGCTCGCCGAGACCCATCGCGTGATCGCCGTGGAGATCGCGGGATCGAGCGAGACCTACGCCTGGAGCCAGACCGGCGCCATCGCCGGCGTCGAGCGCGTGACCCTCTTTCCCGGCGGCGCCGCCGAGAAGCTGCCATGGTGGCGGGTCCTCGCGGCGCTGGCACGGCTCTGCTGGCGCGAGGGCGCGCGCCACGTCTTCCTCTGCCACTACGAGCGGCCGGAAAGCTGGCTCCTTGCCATCGGCCTCCGGCTCCTCGGCCGCAGCACCTACGTCATGTTCGAGTCGAAATTCGACGACTACCCGCGCCAGCTCTGGCGCGAGATCCTCAAGCTCGTCTTCTTCCTTCCCTATAATGGCGGCATCGTCGGCGGCACGCGCTCGCGCGACTATCTCCGCTGGTTCGGCTTCCGCCCGCGGCGCATCGTGCTGGGCTACGACACCGTGTCGATGGCGCGCGTGCGCGAGCTTGCCGGGGCACCGCCGGCGCCGGACGGCATTCCCTTCGCCCAGCGCCACTTCGCCATCGTCGCGCGCCTGGTGCCGAAGAAGAACGTGGCGATGGCGCTCGATGCCTATGCCCGCTATTGCCGGACCGTCGGCCCCTCGGCGCGCGAGCTGCACATCTGCGGCTCGGGACCGCTGGAGAGCGCGCTCCGCCAGCGCGCGCGGGAGCTCGGCCTCACCAAGGCAATCTTCCGCGGCTTCATCCAGGCCCCCGACATCGCGCGCACCCTGGCGGCAAGCCTGGCGCTGATCCTCCCCAGCACCGAGGAGCAGTGGGGGCTTGTCGTGAACGAGGCGCTCGCCATGGGCCTGCCGGTGCTCTGCACCTCGAACGTCGGCGCACGCGACCTGCTGGTGCGGACCGAGATCAACGGCTTCGTGATCGAGCCCGACAACGCCGAGGGCCTGGCGCGGCTGATGCAGCGCCTCGCCGATGACGGGGCGCTCTGGCGTCGCTTCGCCGAGGGCTCCAGGCGCCTGGCGCCGCTGGCGGATACCAGGCACTTCGGCGCCGCCGCCGCGCGCCTCGTGGGACCCCCGGCGCGCGAGGCGCCCGGCCTCGACGAGGCCCTCACCATGGACGCGCCCTGATGGAAGCCGGCGGTCCCCTGCGGCCGGTGCAGGATCTCAAATCCTTCAAGCTGCCGCCGGGATTCCGCGGTCGCAGCGCGCTTTGGGTGCAGCTCTGGTGGATCGTCGAGGCGGTGCTCTTCGGGATGTCGCCGCAAGTCTGCCTATGGCTGGCGCCGCTGGCTGCTGCGGCAGTTCGGCGCCCGGGTCGGCGCGGGCGTGATGCTTCGGCCCTCCATGCGCACGACATATCCCTGGAAGGTCACCATCGGCGACCATGCCTGGGTCGGCGACAACGTGGTGCTCTACAGCCTTGGCGAGATCGTTATCGGCGCCAACGCGGTGGTGTCGCAGAATTCCTATCTCTGCGCCGGCGCCCATGACTATACCAGGCCGGACTTCCCGATCTTCGCCAAGCCGGTGCGCATCGAGGCCGAGGCCTGGCTCGCCGCCGACGTCTTCGTGGCGCCCGGCGTCACCGTCGGCCGCGGCGCGGTCGTGGGCTCGCGCAGCAGCGTCTTCACCGACCTGCCGCCGATGATGGTGTGCTTCGGCTCGCCGGCGAAGCCGATCCGGCCGCGGATTGCGGAGGATGCGACGAAGCTGAAGGCGCGTCGGCCGAAAATCGGCGAAATCCCGTTCACGACGGGAATTGCGATGGGTGAGAGAACTTGCCTAGATCTCCGCCAGTACTTTCAAGATTTCAGATTGTTGTTCTCATTCTGCTAGTTCTCGCCGGATTGGCGTTCCTGATCCCCGACCTCAAAGGCACATTCTGGGGGTCCAACTTGTCTGGGAAACTGCAGTCCGACCTCGGCGCCGCCCGAACGCGCTTCGGGGCACATTTTTGTGCCGACGCACATACCGGTCCGCTGATCGCCAGCGGATTGCGGCCCGTACTCTTTCACCGTGATCCCGAAATTCTCGCCAACATTTCCTCGACCGCGCGCTCGGATTGGTCGCAGGCGGTGAGCGCGGCCTGGCGGGCGGCGCGGGCGCTCGCGGCGAACGCGGCGGGGTCGGCGCTCCAGGCGGCGAGCCGGGCGCTGGCGGCGGCGATGAAATCGGCGTCGACGGGAACCGCGACGCCGCAGCTCTCCGGCAGGTCCGAGGCAACGCAGCCACGGGCGAAGGCGATGACCGGCACGCCGAAGGAGAAGGCCTCGAAGACCACGTTCGGCTGCGCCTCGAACTTGTAGCGGGTGGGAAAGATGAAGACGTCGATGTCGCCGAAGAATTTCGCCTTCGCCTCACCATAGACCGGGCCGCGGTAGTCGAGGGCGGTGCCGAGCTCGCTCTGGGCCAAGGATATCGCCGCCGCCGCTTCCGCTGTCGCCGCCGGTCCCGCCAGCACGCCGCGAAAGGCGATGCCGCTCCGGCGCAGCGCCCGCAGCAGCTCGAGGAAATCGTCGAGCCCCTTCTCGGCGGAGAGATTGCTCATGTGGCCGAGGCGCAGCACGCCCGTCTCCGGCGCCGTCCGCTCGCGCTGGAGATTGGCGCGGATATAGAACGCGTTCGAGACGATCATGCCATTGCGGCAGGCGCCATACTGGCCCTCGAAGCGGCGGCGCATGACGTCGCAGAGGAAGATGTGCGTGGCGTCGGGCCCGGCGAAGCGGACGAGGAGAGCCATCAGCGCCGAGCGCTCCTCGATATAAGCGAAGGAGTGGTGGTGGACGGCGATCTCGTAGCCGGCGAGACGCGCGATCCCCGCGTGCAGCACGGTGAAGACGAGGCCGCCGGCGCCCGCCGCCGGCAGGTAGGTGCGCCGCGTCGGCGCCGTCACGCCGCGCAGCAGCTCCCAGCCGCCGCGGAGCTCGCGCCAGACCCGGCGGGCGTAATAGAGCGGCGAGCGGCGCGGCGAGCCCGGCGAGGTGTCGACGACCCGGAGCCGGCAGCGGCCGCTGAGCCGGTCGGTGATGATCTTGGTGTTCTCGGAAAATCCGTGCGTCGGCGGCGGCAGCGGGCCGATCGCCACGACTAGTGACGGCATCACGATCAACTCCGACCCCCTTCCCGCCACTCGGCTCCCGCCGTCGACGGTGCGGGCCGCCGCGGCAGGCCAGCTTAACCTTTCTAAATCCGCCGTGACAGCGCCGGCGGCCATCGCGGCGACTTGCCAAGCCCATTGTGTTCAGCATGACCGCAACGCGCTAGCATGCAGCGAGGGGCCAGGGATGAAGACGGAAGCCACATCGAGGGGCGTCGACGCGCGCCGCCATCATCGCCATCGACTGTGGCGATGGGCGCGGGCAGGCGTCCTGCTGCGCGGCGCCTGCCATGGGGCGCTGCTGCTGGTGGCGGTCTGGGCGCCGCTTCCCTTCGGCAGCGCACGGCCCTGGGCCTGGGGGCTGCTGGCGGCGGTTACCGGCCTGATGATCGTGATGGTGGGGGTGAGCGACCTCCTGGTCGAGGACGACGACGCCCTGCCGCTGCGGATCGTCGGCATCCCTACCCTGCTGTTCGAGGCCACCATCCTCTGGGCGGTGTTCCAGAGCCTGCCCTGGGCGCCCGCGGCCTGGCAGCACCCGCTCTGGGGCGACGCGGCGGCCCTGCTGCCGCACCACCCCATGCGGCCCAGCATCAGCATCGACCCGGCGGCCTCGCGCACGGTGATCCTGCGGCTTCCTCACCTATGCCGGCATCTTCTGGCTGGCCTTCCGCTGCAGCCAGCATGCGGGCAAGGCTCGGCTGCTGATGACGGGGATCGCCGGCATCGGCACCGCCTACTCGGCCTGGGGGCTGGCGGTCTACTGGAACGGCAACCACAGCGTCCTCTGGTATGACAAGTGGGCCTATTGGGGCGACCTCACCAGCACCTTCGTCAATCGCAACTCCTACGCGACCTTTGCCGGGCTGTCGGTGGTCACGGCGATCGCCCTCCTCCTCGACAACATTCTCCGGGGTGTCGACTTCCAGCAGCCGCCGCGGGTCATCCTGCGCTCGCTGATCGAGCTGCTGATGACGCGCTCGGTCTGGTTCGTCGGCTGCATCGCGATCTCGGCGACGGCGCTGCTGCTGACCCATTCGCGCGGCGGCATGGCGGCGACCGGCGTCGGCGTGCTGGCGCTGATGGTGATGATCGCTCTGGCGCCGAGCCTGCGCGGCCCGTGGCGCGCGGTGTTCGGCATCGCCGTGCTGGTGGGCGGCGCCGCGGTGCTGTTCGTCAGCGGCGCCGCCACCTTCGCCCGCGTCGCCGACACCTCCCTGGACCTGGAGGCGCGGCCGGAGATCTTCCAGCTCACCCTCAAGGCGCTCGCCGACCACCCGTGGATCGGCACCGGGCTCGGCACGTTCACGACCGTCTTCGAGGCCTATCGCACGCCCGACCTGCTGTTCTTCGTCAACGCCGCGCACAATGACTATCTCGAGAACATGCTCGAGCTCGGCATTCCCGCGGCGCTGATGCTGTTCGGCGCGCTGCTGGCGCTCTTCGTGATGTGCGTGCGCGGCGCCATCCGTCGCCGGCGGGACGCGATTTTTCCCTGCGTCGGCGTCGGCGTCACCGCGCTCGTCGCCATGCACTCGCTGGTGGACTTCAGCCTGCAGATCCCGGCGGTGACGGTGACATATCTGATGCTGCTAGGCGCTGCGGTGGCGCAGTCGATCCCAAGCGGCGCCCGTATCCACCCGGACGACGCTACTTCTTGAAGAGCGCCTGAATGCGGCCGTCGAAGCGATAGAGCGCGTCGAGATCGCCGCTGAGAATGCCCACCACGGTGATGACGGTGCCGGTGCCGTGGGCGACCTCGGCCAGCTCGTCGAGGGACTCCGCCGACATGTGCGCAAGGAGCCGCACCTGATCGGCGATGCGCAGGCGCTCTGCCTCGCTCAGCGTGCGGTAGATCGGCAGCCCGATGGCGGCGCGGTCGGCGATCAGCGCGGGATCGACCCGCGCCAGCCTGATCGACATCATCAGCGCGTCGACGGTGCCGCGCGAGCCGCCTTCCTCGACGTAGCGGGCCTGCGCCAGGCGCGCCCAGGCGGTGGCGTTGCCGGGCGCCTCGGCGATCGCCCGCTCGAACTCCAGCCGCGCGGCGTCGATCGGGTTCTGGTCGGTGACCACGGGCGTGCCGGCGGCGCTCGGCGTCGCCTCCAGCACCCCGATGCTGATGGAATTGGCGGGCTCCCGCCACCAGGCGTCCGCCCGCGCGAAGTCGGCGATCCCCGCGGCGATGGTCTGCGGCAGGGCGACGGTTCCGGCGCGCAGCATGTCCAGGGTCGAGGTGCCGCGGATCTGCAGCATGCCCGCCGCCGTCTGGGCGAATCCGAGATAGCAGAACGCCGCTCCGGCGAAGATCGCGACCACGCCGCCCAGACGCCGTAGCGCCGGCCGGCCCGGACGCGGGCGGGCGCCGGAGGGCTCGCTGCTCATCGGGCGGCCCTCGTCGTCATATCAAGCCTGCCGGTGTGAAAGCACAGTAGCCACCAGCCAGCCGGGCGCCCGGCCTGTCGCCAGGCGCCCGAGGGGTCGAAGCGGCGGAAAAGGCCCTACGCCTTGGCCTTGTTCCCGTAATAGGAGCCATAGCGGCCATAGTAGTAGCCGGAGTCGCCGTAGCCGTACTTGGCGTGCTTGCGCACGTTGACGCGCGTCAGCACGAAGCCGGCGAGGCCGGTGCCCTGGCCGCGCAGCAGCTTGAGCGCGCCCATCGCCACCGACCGCGGGGTCTCCTCCCAGCGGATCAGGAACAATGTCGCGTCCACCAGATGCGACAGCACCAGGGCGTCGGAGACCGCCAGCACCGGCGGGGCGTCGAGGACGATCAGGTCGTACTGATCGCGCAGCCCCTCCAGCAGATTCTTCATCTGCTGCGAACCCAGGAGATCCTGGGGATTGGAGGCGCCCTCGCGGACCGGGATGTAGTGCAGGCGCGACTGCTCCTCGACCTGGATGAGCTGCGCCGGATCCGTCCCGTCGGCGAAGTAGGCGAGAAGCCCCGGCACCTTCGGAGCCTCGAGCAGCTTGCTGACGGTGGGATGGCGCAAGTCGCAGTCGATGATGAGCGCACGCCCGCCCGACCGCGCGACGCTGCGCGCGAGCGACGTGGAGAACACCGACTTGCCTTCCTTCGGCACCGAGGACGTCACCAGCACGATCTTCGGCGGCGCGTCGACATTGGTGAAATGCAGCGCCGTGCGCACCGAGCGTATCGCCTCGGCGTAGCTGGAGACCGGCTGCTGCACCACCAGGTCATGCGCGCGCTTGCCGAGCGGCACCGTCGGCACCAGGCCGATGAAGGGCACGCCGGTGAGCTGCTCGATCTGCTCGGGGCTGCGGAAGCCGTTGTCGAGGCGCTCCATGGCGAAGGCACCGCCGACGCCGACGCAGAGCGAGATGAAGAACCAGAGGCCGATCAGCATCTGCTTCTTCGGATAGGTCGGGATCGTCGGGAACTGCGCCCGGGCGATCAGATGCGCATCCGCCTGCTGCATGTCCTCTTGGGTCGAGACCTGCTTGAAGCGGCCAAGGAAGCTCTCGTAGATCTGTCGGTTGGCATCCGCCTCGCGCTGCAGCTCGTGCAGGCGCACTTCTTCCTGGGTCTGCTTGCCCTGGGACGACTGCAGCTGGCCGAGGCTTTGACGCAGGGAGGCCTCGCGCGTGCGCGCCACCGTCACGTCGTTCGCCATGCTGCGGGTGACGTTGTTGATCTCCTCCGCGAGCTTCTTGTCGATGTCGTTGATCTGCGCCTCGATGTTGATGATCTCGGGATGCGCGGGCTTGTAGCGCGTCAGCAGCTCCGCCTTCTTGCGGCGCAGATCGTTCTGCTGGTTCTTCAGGCTCTGCACGGTGGGCGAGCTCAGAACCTGGGCGACCGAATCGGCGCCGCCGGGGCTCTTGAGCGCGTCCTGTACCTGACGGAGCGCCGCTTCCTTCTGCGCCCGGTCGGCCGCGGCCACGATCAGCTGCGAATTGATCTCGGAGAGCTGCTGCGTGGTGACCGTGGTGCCGCGCACGTCGCTCAGATTGTGCTCCTCGCGATAGCGCTGCACCGCCTGATCGCTGTCCCGCGCCTTGTCGCGCAGGCCGGTGAGCTGCTCATTGAGCCAGTCGGTGGCACGCTGCGTCGCGGCGTATTTGAGATCGAGCTGCCCGGCCAGATAGAGATCGGCATAGGCGTTGGCGACCGCCTGGGCGAGAGCGGCGTCCTCGCACTCGAAGCGGATCTTGATGATGTAGGAGCGGCCGTCGTTGAGCACGGTGAGCCCGCCCAGCATCGTCTGGATGACCGCCTCGAACTCCGCCTGCTTCTGCTGCTCCGGCGTCATCGGGACCTGCGCGCCCGGATCCGCCAGCATCTGGCGCACCAGCGCGGCGGGATTGTAGCGGTCGAAGAAGCTGACCGGATGCAGGTAGGGGTTCAGCACCTTGCTCTTGGTGAGGTCGAGCTTCTCGATCACCTTGGCGGTGAGCGCCGGCGAGCGCAGCACCTCGAGCTCGCTGCGCACCACGGCGCTGTCGGCGTAGAGACCGGAGACCACCGCCTGGATATCCACCACCTTGGTGGTGCGGGTGTCGAGCATCACCGTCAATTCCGCAGTGTAGCGCGGCGTCAGCTGAAACACCACGATGCCCGCCAGCAGCGTCAGCAGCGCGGTGCAGCCGACGATCATGCCCCAGCGCCGCCGGATCACGCTGATCAGCTGCGGGATTTCCATCCAATCGGGACGATCTTGCGGCGGCGTGCCGCCGGAGGGAGGGCCGCCGAAGCGCTGGTCGGGACCGACGATCTGCTGATCGGACCGGCCGTCACTCTCGTCACGAGGAACTCGAGAGAGTCACCAAATTGCCCATAAACGTCGCCTCTCCTCTTTGATCGGACACCGATCGCACAAATTCCGCCTTTCGCCGCGGGCGGTGGCGCGGGCCAACGTCTAGAAGAAGCGTTCCGGAACGCGGATAACGTCGCCTGGCAGCACCACCCCGTCTTCCTTCACGCGCTGCTCCCCGACCGAGGGATCAGAGGCGCGCTTGATGACGATGCGGTCACTGTTGGATCGGGGGGTATATCCCCCTGCTAAGGCGACAGCGTTCACGATGGTCATCCCATTAATGTACGGATAGCTGCCGGGACTTCTCACTTCGCCCAGGATGAAGAATGGGCGGTAATTTAGTACCTCGAGGTTTACCCTGGGGTTAACGAGGTAATCTTTTGCATAGCGCGCGGTAATGATTTCCTCGGACTCGCTGATGGTCTTGCCGAGGAGGACCACGGGGCCGACCAGGGGCAGCGTCACCGCGCCCTGATCGTTGAGATTGTACTCCCCGGAAAGATCCTTTTCGTTATAGACGGTTAGGCGAAGCTTATCGCCCGTGCCCAGCTTGTAGGCGGCGAGCGGCTCGTCGGCCCTCCCGATGGCGGGCAGCAGGCCCACCCACCCCGAGATCAGGGCAAAGAGAGCGAACCGATAGAGATTGCGCCACGTCTTCAGCCTATGCCTGTTAACCATTTCTCACATGAACCTGGTGGTAACCGCGCCCCCGGTTAGAACCCCAAGCTGACACCCACCGTGCCGACGACGCGATCATAGTTCGCCGTCGGGTCGGTCGAGTCGCGTTTGCTGTATGTGACGTCCGCCGTTGCTTTCCAGTTACGGTTGAGCAAATAGCGCGCGCCGACGTTGGCGCCATAGGTATTGTCCGTCCGCGTGACGCCTTGATAGTCGTCACGCGTATAGCCGAGAGAGCCGAGGACCAGCACGTTGCGCAGCAGCTCATGCTCGGCGGTGATGCTCACGCTGCTCTCCACCGAACTCGAAGCGCCCTGCAGCGTCGTCTCGGCGATCGCCTGGGAGAACTGTCCGCGGATCGTGTCGAGCGGCGTCACGTTCCACAGCAGATTGCCGCCGAAGGCGACGCCGGTGACGGACTGCAGAAGCGGATTCTCGTAATCCTCCTCCTGGTAGCCGATATAGAGCTCGCTGCTGAGCAGGCTGGTGATGGCGATGGCACCGCCGGCATCCGCTTCCCAGCCGTGGGAATTGCGCCGGACGTTCTCGCCGTTCGGCCCCGCGCCCGGCTCCTGGCTGTTGTAGTCGCGCTCGTCGCCGATCACGCGCACGAAGGCATTGTAGCCGGGCTGAATCTCGTAGGTGAGACGCGGCGCCAGCACGTATTCGATGCGATCGCGGAAGCGCTGGTTGATGGTCTGGCCGGTGGTGGAATCCGTGCCGTTGTTGAAGCTGTAGGAGGTGAGAACGCCGTCGACGCGGATGCCGATGCGCGAGGGCATGCGGTAATAGGCGAAGTTGGCGCCGGTGACGTGATACTCGATCGGGTTCCTGGCAACTCCGGGCGCGTCCGGCGAATCGCGATCCTCGTGCTGCAGCCAGTAGATGCCTTGCAGAAGCATGTACTCGTTGGTGCCGATGTCATACCGGCCCTGAGCATCGGAGGTGAAATTGTTGACGTTCTCCGAGGTCAGGCTGGCGTAGTGCTTGGTCTCGCCCTGGATCGACGCCGAGACCGCATGGCGGCTCCAGTCCGAGGTCACCGACATCGCGGGTGTCAGCGTCGTGTACCAGTCGTCGCGAACGCGCGGGCTGTTCGGCGGTCCGGGGATCGCGAACACGTTGCTGTCATAGGTCTCGGACAGGCCGATGCCCGGATAGACCAGGAAGCTGCCCATGCGAATGCCGAGCGGGTCGTAATCCGGACGCGGCCGGTTGAACACGGTGTCACCTTCGGGCCCGACCGCCGCCGGCTCCAGCGCGCCGGAGGGCCAGGACGGCACCGGCGTGTACATGGTCTGCGCCGCGGCGGAGCCGCCGGCCAGCATCCAACAGAGAACCGCCACGGAGGCGGCCCCCAAAACCGCTGTCCGACGCTGCGCTCGCTTCATGCGGCAGGACGCCGCGCTACCCGATTCTAGGTTCCGCACGACACCCCCCAAAGCCCCTGACGATCTCATCTTCCCCACCACGTTCTGTCGCTGCCAAGGGGCGGCCGCTCCTGGCCGCCCCGTCCATCCTGAACTCGTCGCCTACCGTCCCCCCAGCCTACTCCACACCCAACTGCGCGCCGTCGACGCCTGCCCTTACGTCGGGCTGACGACCGCCGCCGCGTGGTCGCGGGATGATGCCGCGGATCGGTCCAGCACGGCCCGACCGGGCAGCCCGTACGACCACGAATGTCCGGATCGGAGCCGCGCGGCCCGAAGGCGAGATCGGTGATCGCGGTCGTGATCTGATCCGTCGAACCCGGCGCCGCGTCCTCAACCGCCGCCACGATGCTCGGCGCGTTGTTCTCCTGCTGGTCCGCCGGCAGCGCCAGAATCACCGCCACGACGATCGCCGCTGCTGCAGGCGGGTTCGCCGACGCGGCCCCAGCCGCGACCACCGACGCCTGGTTCGGGAAGGTCGAGGCCCCGAAGGCCGCGATATCGGCAGCCTGATCCGGGTGCGCCGTCACGGCTGCCTTGATCACCATCTGCAGCGCCTGCGCATTGCCACCGGTCTGGGTGATCTGTTGCTCGATGCCGCCGGGCAGCGCATCCGCGCCGGCGACGGGCGCCCAAAGCAGGAGACCCAACGCGAAGACCGCCAGGCCACTCGCTCGAAGTAGGTTGCTCACGGTTGCACTCCCATAAAAGCTTCTTGCTTTACAAACTATGACCGACGCGAACATTTGAGTCAAATTCCGTTATACTTAAAAAGTGTTAAAAAACAATGCTGTACCTGTGACCTACGTCACTTCACGACGTATGGGAAAGATAACAGCGCCAACGGCTTGACGCCAAGGGACATGTCGCGGCGACGGTTTCCCGCCCAGGTCCGGCCCGGCTTCGAAAGTTCATAATATTATCATTTAATTACAATAACTTAAAGCGAAGGCCAGGAGCACCGTGACGGGCGGTCGGACGGGCATCGCCTGGCCAGTTTTTCCCGCCGACTGTCACCGTGGCGCCACACTTCGGCGTGGGCGAGACGGCCGATTTTCGCGGCGGGAAACAAGGGGATGCGCCCGCCGGTCGCGGGCGCCGTCCGAATCCTTGCCGCCGGGCTCCGGGTCCATGGCCCGACCCGGCACTCCCGCTTCGCCCGGCCACGGCGGGCATCCCCAGGGCGGGCAAGCTCCGGGTCGACGGCGCGGATCCCGCCTTCTTTTCTCATGCATTTGTCTAAAATACTTCACAAATTTATTTCAAATCAAAGCTTCAGTTTCCACAATATAACCCAAGAAAGCCCCGCCATTCACACTCGATTAAGGCAATACCTCCAGTATCTTCGGAGCCGGAGGAACCAATAATGCTCAAAGTCTGCACCGTTCTGCTCTTCTGTTCTGTTGCCGTCCTCACCGGGATCGCGCCGGCCTCTGCCGGTACCTGGATGCCGACCGGCCAGCCGGCGATTCCTCCTGCGGGTTTCCTCGGTTTCTGCATTCGGCATCTGCCGGAGTGTCGCACCATCGCGGGCTCGCCCGATCCGGTCGAGCTGACCGATGAGCGCCGCCATGATCTCGATGTCGTGCAGGCCGACGTCAACGGCGCGATCACGCCGCGCGAGGATCCCACCCATGCCTGGGACTACGCCAAGGACGGCTACGGCGACTGCAACAAATTCGCGCTGGGCAAGCGCAGCGAGCTGATCGAGCACGGCTGGCCGCGCCAGGCGCTGCTGCTGGCGACGGCGACCACCGAGCGGGGCGAAGGCCATCTGGTCCTGGTAGTCCATACGACCAAAGGCGACTTCGTCCTCGACAACAGGTTGAAGCCGGTAGTCGACTGGACCTACCTGCCCTATCACTGGATTTCCGTGCAGAGCCCGACCAGCCCGGTAAATGGGTGAGCGTGCTGTCGCAGCCGATCAATACCGCCGACGCCAGCCACGCGACCCAGCCGGCCTCCACCACCCGCTAGGCTCGCGCGCGCCGCCGCCGCACGCGGCGGCATGCGGAAATACTTTCATCGTCCCTGGGAAAACTTGCGGCTGCTCAGTTGAGGCCGCGCTGCGGCCCACGCTGGAGCGGCGAACCCGCCGCCGCCAGATCCATCAGCCGCGCCTCGGCACGGCAGAGGATGGTCTCGGCATCCATGGTGGTGCGCGCCAGTCGCGCCGCCGCCTCGCCCATCGCCCGCCGGCGCGCGGGATCGCCGGCCAGCGTGCGGATCGCCGCCGCCAAGGGCGCCGCGTCCTCGGGCGGCGTGATCAGCCCGGACTCCACCAATGTGCGGGCGATCTCGGAATTGTCAGGCGCCGTCGCCACGACGGGCTTTCCCGAGGCCAGCATGGCCAGGAGCTTCGAGGGCATCACGAGATCGCTGGCATCGCGCCGCTGCGGCAGCACATGGATATCCGCCATGTTGAGAAATTCGTTGAAGCGGTCGTAGGGCTGCAGCGGCAGAAAGCGCACGTTCAGCAGATCCTGCGCCTGACGCTCGAGCTCGGCGCGCATCGGGCCGGCGCCCGCCAGCGCGAAGAGCGGCGAGGTCTGCGGATCCGCCGCCAAGAGGCGCGCCGCCGCGATCACGTACTCCAGTCCCTGCTTCTGCCCCATGCTGCCGGAATAGACGACGACGCAGCGGTCGTCGGCGATGCCGAGCTCGCGGCGCAGCGCGACCGGCCCCGGCAGCGGCCGGAATTCCGCCGTGTCGACCCAGTTGGGGAACATCATCATGCGCTCGCGCGCGACACCCTTCTGCTCGATGCGCTCCGCCATCCGCGACGAGATCGTCGAGACCAGATCGAAGCGCGTCTCCAGCCAGCGCTCCGCCTTGAGCGCGCCGTCGATCAGCCGGCGATTCCTGATGAAGCCCAGATCGAAGGCGGCGTCCACCTCGAGGTCGAGGATGTGGAGCCATGCCTTCGCACCCATCAGCCGCGCCGTCGCCAGCGCCGTCGGCACCGAGAAAAGCGTCGGCGCCATCACCGAGACGACGTCGATCTTGCCGCGGAACATGCGGGCGATCGCCGCCGGAATGCTGGAGAGGCCGAAGGACGAGAGATGCAGGATGCGCTGCTTGCCGGTGGTGCGCTTGGGCACATAGAGTGGGCAGCGCACCACGTGGCAGCCCTGCCAGGTCTCCGAGCGCCAGGTCCAGCCGGAAAGCCCCGGCGGGCGCTTCCATTCGGGGTAGTAGGGCCGTGTGGTGATGACGGAGACGTCGTGGCCGCGGCGCGCGAACCAGGCCGCCATCTCGCCGGTGTACTTGCCGATGCCCGTGAGCTCCGGCGCGAAATTCAATCCGACGATGAGGATGCGCATGCCTGACTTCCTGTCGGCCGCGGCGCCGAGCTGCGCCGGCCCGCTCGCCTAGAACTCAGTAGGCGTTCTGCCGCGACAGGATTACCCGCACGGTCATGAACAGGACCTTAAAGTCGAGCCACAGCGACCAGTTGTCGATGTACCAGAGATCGTAGGTCACACGCTGGCGTGCTTTCTCCGGAGTGTCGATCTCGCCGCGCAGCCCGTGCACCTGGGCCCAGCCGGTCATGCCGGGCCGCACGCGATGGCGCAGGAAGTAGTCGCCGACCGCCTCGTGATAGAGCCGGTCGCCTGCCTTCATCGCCATGACGTGCGGGCGCGGGCCCACGAGCGACATGTCGCCCAGCAGCACGTTGAGGAGCTGCGGCAGCTCGTCGAGGCTGAGCTTGCGCAGGATGCGGCCGACGCGCGTCACCCGCTTGTCGTTCGGCACCGTCCGGCGCGCGCCGCTCTGATCGGTCTGCTCGGCGTCCATGGTGCGGAACTTGTAGACGCGGATGACATTGTTGTTGAAGCCGAAGCGGTCTTGCGTGAACAGGATCGGCCCCTTGCTGTCGAGGCGGATCGCCAGCGCGATCGCCGCCATGATCGGCGCGGTCAATGCCAGCAGCAGCGTGCCCAGCACACGGTCCTCCAGCCACTTGACGACGCCGCTCCAATGCTTGAGCGGGCGATCGAGGACCTCGATCATTTGCACCGAGGCGACCTGGCTGATGCCGCGGATCGGGAAGATGCCGCCGATCGGATCGAGGCTGAGGCGGAGATCCACCGGCAGCAGACGCAGCTTGGCGATGAGCTCACCGATCCGCGCTTCCGCGCGCAGCGGCAGCGCGATGATGACCTCGTCGATGAGGGAGCTGCGCACCTGAGCGATCAGATCGTTGGTGGTGCCGACGACCTGGCAGCCGGCGATGATGGCGGGAACCCGACTCAGCCGGTCGTCGAAGACGCCGGCGACGCTGACCGCGGGATCGGTCGCGGCGCGCAGCTTGCCGATGATCTGCTCGCCGAGCGGACCGGCGCCGACGATGGCGACGACGCGGGAGAGGCGTCCCTGCCGCGTCCAATGCTGGATCAGGAAGCTGAGGACGACACGGATGAGGCCGAGCTCGACCAGGCACACAACGGCGAAGACCGCCGCCCAGCCGCGCGAGTAGGTCTCGGCGACCTTGGCGGCAAACGCGAGCGTCGAAAGGATCGAGACCGCCGCGCCCCAGATGATGGCGACGCGGCCGAGCTGCCAGCCGAGCCGCGTGAGGCGCTTCAGCGTGTAGCCGCCGGCCTTGCGCTCGGCGACCGCGAAGATGAGCGCCGCCACCACGACGGCGAACCAGTAGCGATCGTACTCCGCCTGGTCGCCGCGGATCGCGACGAGATAGACCGCCGATGCCAGCAACCCGCCGAAGGCGATCGCCACGACGTCCAGCACCTGCACCATACCGCAGAGCACTTCCGGCGAGATCGCGCCACGGCCGCCGCGATGCGGCAGCGGCTTGCGGATGGCGGGGAACGCGACGTCAATGTCGGCGGATTTGGCGACCCCGTCGGGCGGCGTCGCATAGCTCCAGTCCTCTTTGCCCCCGGCAATGTCGGCGCGAGGATCCGCGCTCACAACGCCGCGAAGTTTCTCGCGCCAGCCGACATGCGGAGGAGAGGAAGAGGAAGTCGAGGTCATTGTGCTTGTCAATCCGGGTATGAACGCGTCACGCTAGGCGGCTTGAGGCATCGGCACAGTGACCTCGGTCACATGCCGACGGAGCGCCAGGCGGCATTTCCGGCGCGTCCGGCAGGATGGCGGTGCCGCGCGGGGACAAAGTTTTCGTGCAAGCGGGGATCATCGCCGAAGCCCTCATGGCTGCAAGACCGCCGCGCTCCTCAAGGGCTGCGCAGGCAGGCAACGAATGCACGGCATCACGCCGGGAAAAGGATCCAAATTTGGACTCAATTGCGACACAACGCCTCCCGCATAAGGAGGAACTCGATTATCCGACTCCTAGTTCATGGCGAAAAGCCTGGCAGCGCGATACCTGTCCGAAGTAGCTAACGGCTCGCAAGCCCGGAAATCCCCGTGATCTAGCAGCGAAAATGATAGCACAGCAATGGTTTACGAAGTCTCCCCGGCGACCGCAGATCAGCGGTGGTTGACCGGCGGGAGAGCAATGCAATTTTATGACGCTAAATGCGGGCGGCCGCGCAATGCGCGTAGAGCGGGAAATATACCTATAGGTATGTAGAGTAAAGATAATACCTAAACTTATAGGCGGCAGTCTTCGACAAATGCGCATATTAATCCAGCCCATCTCTACATTTTATATACGTCCCGATGGTGCGCGTACCTGCGTAATCTAATCCTTCCGGGTGTTGTCATGATAGCACGCCCGGGCACTATCTTCGGCGCCTACGCGCAAAGGAAGAGACGACCGGGCAATTAGCTCTTTTCGCGAGCAGTACCTGACGGCGGGGCCGTCCTCAATTCCCGCGACTCAGACGCCGTGCCGTCGCTTCCAATCCAGGCCGGCAGCGATCGCGCCCGCTGCCCTCGCGCACAGCAGCGCGCAACAGATGCCGCCGACGAGAGTCATACTGTCCCCCTAATTGATGATGCCCTCGAGGCCGAATGCGAGGCGGCAGAACGCTCAAGTCAAGCCACGCCCGCAAGTGGGGGAATGCGATTGACCGCCAAACTTGTCCGCGACTATCCGCGGGTGACAGAGCCTCCGTGAGCAACATCGTTGCGTCCAGCGGGAGCCGCGCGCATCAATCTCGATATCGTCGAGCGCTCTTTTTGGTCACGCGCGTACATTCCTCCGTCGGGCACGCGCTCGCGGGCGTCGTCCTACCATTGAGCAACGGAACAACAAAATCTCACAGCTGCTGCCGCCGAAAGCGCGAGGCCCGCTCCAAAAAAACCGCAATTGTTCGCTGAGCTTTACCGACTGCGCACATGGCCTCTCCGGATCGAGGTGAGAACGTCATCGAAGGATACCGAAGAGATGAAGTTCGAGAGCTTACCCATAGCGGATGCGTATCAGATCCATCTCGCACCGCGGCACGACGTTCGTGGCTTCTTTGCGCGAAGCTGGTGCCTGGACACCTTCAGGGAGCACGGAATTCAATTCGATTTCGTGCAGGCGAATTTCTCCCGCACGCGCCGGCGCGGCACGATCCGAGGCATGCACTTCCAGCGAGATCCATTCCCGGACGCCAAGCTGGTGCGCTGCACGCAGGGCCGCATGTTCGAGGTCATCGCGGATATGCGGATGGACTCGCCGACCTACGGCCGCTGGTGGTCGACCGTTCTCGGCGAGGATATTTTCGACATGGTCTACGTCCCTCCGGGCTGCGCGCAGGGATTCCAGTCGCTTACCGACAATGTCGTCGTCGAATATTTCATGAGCGAGCGGTTCCGCCCGGTCTACTACGGCGGATTCTGCCATGACGATCCCCTGCTCGGCATCCGGTGGCCGCTTCCGGTCAGCACGATCTCCGCTCAGGATCTGAGCTGGCCGCCGCTCCAGCTTCCGTGCATCCGGGTACCCTTCGAGCAGGCGCTGCGCGGGGTCGAGTCCGCCCCGCTCTGAGGAATTGTCAGCCGGCGGCTTTAGTGAAGGGCTCGGTGGTTGCCTGGACCGAAGCCCGCGCCTGCCAGTGCTGGTAGAGCGCCGCGAGCGTCCGGCGGTCTCGCCATTGAATGACACCGCGCGCCTCCGCATAGTCGAGCGGACAGATCAGGGCGATGTCCATGATGGAGAAGCAGCCGGGCCAGAATCCCTCCGCGGTCGCCTGCTCCTCGAGCCAGTCGAGGCATGACTGCAGCCGCGCTTCCTGGCGGGCCATGTAGCGCGACCTGTCGCCCGTCACACCCTCCGATCGGAAATGGCGAACGTTCACCACCGTGTCGGCAAAGGCGTCGACGGTCGCGAGGATCTTCAGATCGCGCCAATGCGCATCGGGCCGGGTCAGTCGCGGTGCGAGCGGCGGGTGGCTCCCGCCAGCGGGCTCCGCCGGATAGCGCGCGAGCAGGAATTCGGCGATGATGTCCGATCCGAAGAGCAATTCCCCTCCATCCCTGAGCGCGGGAAGCGCGAGAGCGGGGTTCAGCGCCGTCAGCTCCTCCACCGGCCGGATGCCGGGGCGGATGTCCGCATCGTAGCTCAGCCCTTTTTCGTGCAGAACGATGCGCACCTTGCGGGCAAAGGGCGAGCCGACGCCGCTGAAGATCAGGGTTCGCATGCGGACCTCATTCGCCAGCACGGGCAGACCCGGCTTCCTCGCCGCGGGCGAGGCGCTCGGCGACCAGCGCCTGAAGGCGCCAGAGCGCGCCGTCCCGGATCCCGATCGCTTCCAAATGAGAGATCGTCTCGCAGAGATATTCCGCGCCGGAGCCCAAGACGCCGACCGCCCGGGCAAGAATGGCCGCCGTCTCCTCGAGAGGAATTTTTCCAACATAGGACTGCCCGCGCGGATTGGCCGTGAAAGTCAGCGCGCGAAGGGGCCCCTGGTCGGTATGCACTCTCACCCAGCGCGGATGATGGTTGACCGGCTTGACGCCGATCTCCCGTCGCCACAGCGCATGCAGACATGAAGCGATCCGGTTCGCGGGCAGCCTGTCGGCAACGCCGCGACACTGGCCGCCGCGCTCCAGCGCCATCATCAGGCCCGGATTTTCGGGAGTGCCGCGCCAGCGCGTCGTCTTGAGGCAGAAGGAGCGGTGCCAGCCTCTGACGATGCCGGTGCGGCGCTCCACCCGCTCGAAAGCCGGTCTCCAGATCAGCGAGCCATAGGCGAAGATCCAGATGTCGGCGATATCAGATGCCTGCGCCAAGGTCTCGTCGATCAACTCCCGATACTCCTCATCGGTCAAATAGCTGAGGCCGGCGGCCGGCCCGGGGTCACGAACCTGCCGCTTGATGCGGGCGCAGAGCGCCGGCGTGAGACGCGGCTCCGGTTCGGCGACAGCTCGCTTCGATCGTCGGCTCATGAGCGGATGGCCGCGACTCTCCCGCCGCCAAGACATCGAAGGCAAGTGACCGTTGGGCCGTCACCGAATGGTCACCGGACGCTCGGCGCGCGCTCAACCGTCGAAGGAATGGATGCGGCGGAGCTGAGGAAAAAGGCGCATCCAGGCGAGCGCCACCAGCACGGTGCCGATGCCGCCGATCAGCACCGCCGGCACGGCGCCGAAGAGCGCCGCCGTGAGGCCGGACTCGAACTCGCCCAGCTGGTTCGAGGTGCCGACGAACATGAAGTTGACCGCGCTCACCCGGCCGCGCATCTCGTCGGGGGTCTGCAGCTGCACGAGCGCGAAGCGGATCACCACGCTGACGACGTCGGAGGCGCCGAGCAGCGCGAGCGCCGCCAGCGAGAGTGCAAGATTTGTCGAGAGCCCGAAGAGGACGGTGGCGAGGCCGAAGCAGATGACCGCGGTGAAGAGGATCGGACCGACCCGCCGCTCGAGCGCGATGCGCCCGAGCACCATCGACATCGCCAGCGCGCCGATCGCCGGCGCCGCGCGCAGCAATCCCAGCCCCCAGGGACCGGTGCCGAGGATGTCGCGGGCATAGATCGGCAGCAGCGCGGTGGCGCCGCCCAGCAGCACCGCGAAGAGATCGAGCGAGAGCACGCCCAGCAGCACCGGCCGCGTGCGGATGAAGACGATGCCGGAAAAGAGCGAGGCCAGGGTGACGCGCTCGCGCGGCCGCGCCGCCTCGAGGCCGCGGATCAGCGACGCGCAGGCGGCGGCGAGCAGGAACATCATCGTCGCCGTGGCGAAGGCCGCCGTCGGCCCCACCGCGTAAAGCAGGCCGCCGACCGCCGGCCCGACAATCTGGGCGGTCTGGTTGGCGGAGGCCGACCAGGCGGTGGCGCGCTGCAGCGCCGCCCGCGGCACCAGCCCCGGCACCAGCGCCGCCATGGTCGGACCCTCGAAGGCCCGCGTGCCGCCGATCAGCACCAGAAGCGCCAGAATTCCGTCGCGGCCGAGCCAGCCGCCAAAGGCACCGAAACGTCAGCGCCGCCGCGGCCATGGCCTCGATCATCTGGCAGATGGCGACCACGCGGCGGCGATCGTAGCGGTCGGCGACCTGGCCCACCGCCAGGGACAGCACCACCATCGGCAGAAACTGCACCAATCCCACCAGGCCCAGCACGAAGGCGCTGTCGGTGAGCGCATAGATCGTCCAGCCCACGGCGACCGCCTGGATCTGGAAGGCGACGGTGGAGAGGACGCGCGAGAACCAGAAGAACGCGAACGGCGGATGGCTGAGCAGCGAGCGACTAGGGTCGCCCTCCGTGTCGCTCATGCCGGCACCGACAGAGACGAGGGCGCCATTCAGCCTCTGGGCGGAGAGCGACGGAGCAGGCGCTCGATCTCGCCCACCACGCCGCGCCGGAAGGTCAGCACGCAGAGCACGAAGATCGCCCCCTCTATGATGGTGATCCAGGAGCCGAACTCGGCGAGGTAATTCTCCATGGTGACGGTGATGAAGGCGCCCACGACCGGCCCCACCGCGGTGCCGAGGCCGCCCAGCAGGGTCATCAGCACCACCTCGCCGGAGGTCTGCCACTGCACGTCGGTGAGGGAGGCCAGCTGGAACACCAGCGCCTTGGTCGACCCGGCGAGGCCGGACAGCGCGGCGGAGAGGATGAAGGCCACGAGCTTGTAGCGCTCGGTCTTGTAGCCCAGCGAGATCGCCCGCGGCTCGTTCTCGCGGATCGCCTTCAGCACCTGGCCGAAGGGCGAATGGATGGTGCGATAGAGGACGAAGAACCCGAGCAGGAACACCGCCAGCACGAAGTAGTACATGGTCAGCGTGTCGTTGAGATCGATGAGGCCGAAGAGGCGGCCGCGCGGCACCGCCTGGATGCCGTCCTCGCCATGGGTGAAGGGAACCTCGAGGGCGAAGAAATAGACCATCTGCGCCAGCGCCAGGGTCACCATGGCGAAATAGATGCCCTGGCGCCGGATCGCCAGCCAGCCGAAGGCGAGGCCCATGAGCGCGGCGACCGCGGTCCCCGCGAGGATGCCGAGCTCCGGCGGCAGGCCCCAGGTCTTGACCGCGTGCGCGGTGACATAGGAGGCGGTCCCCATGAACGCGGCATGGCCGAAGGACAGGAGCCCGACATAGCCCACCAGCAGATTGAAGGCGCAGGCGAAGAGCGCGAAGCAGAGCGCCTTCATCAGGAAGACGGGATAGAGCACCAGCGGCGCCACCAGCGCCAGCGCGAGGAGCACCGCGGTGATGATGAGATTGCGGCTGGAGCCGCGGTTCCGCGCCCCCTCGCCCGCCGCCGACGCGGTCACGGTACTCATCAGGCCGCCTTGCCGAAGAGCCCCGCCGGCTTCACCAGCAGGACGATCGCCATGATGACGAAGATCACCGTCGCCGACGCCTCGGGATAGAACACCTTGGTGAGCCCCTCGATCACGCCGAGGAGAAAGCCGCTCGCCACCGCCCCCATGATCGAGCCCATGCCGCCGATCACCACGACGGCGAAGACGACGATGATCAGGTTCGAGCCCATGAGCGGGCTCACCTGATAGATCGGCGCCGCCATCACGCCGGCGAGCGCCGCCAGCGCCACGCCGAAGCCGTAGGTGAGGGTGATCATGCGCGGCACGTTGATGCCGAAGGCCTGCACCAGGGTCGGGTTCTCCGTGGCGGCGCGGAGGTAGGCGCCGAGCTTGGTGCGCTCGATGACGAACCAGGTGCCGAAGCACACCATCGACGCGAGGCCACGATCACCCAGGCGCGGTAGTTCGGCAGGAACATGAATCCGAGGTTATGCGCGCCCTGCAGCGCGTCGGGGATCGCATAAGGCTGGCCGGAGGAGCCGTATTGCTGGCGGAAGAGACCGTCGATGATGAGCGAGAGGCCGAAGGTCAGCAGCAGCCCGTAGAGATGATCGAGGCGGTAGACCCAGCGCAGGAACAGCCGCTCGATCACCATGCCGATGACGCCGACCACCAGGGGCGCGATCAGCAGCGAGGGCCAGTAGCCGATGCCGAGATAGTTCAGGGCGAGATAGGCGCAGAACGCCCCCAGCATGTACTGCGACCCGTGGGTGAAGTTGATGATGTTGAGAAGACCGAAGATCACCGCGAGGCCCAGGCTCAGCATGGCGTAGAAGGCGCCATTGATGAGGCCGATCAGGAGCTGCGCGAACAGCGCCGGCGTCGGCGGGATGGTGATATGGATCCAGTCCAGCATCAGGCTTCACCCACGGAATCAGTACCAGCAGCTGCCGCTCAGCCCTTCTTCACCAGCGGGCAGTTGTCCTTGTCGAGCGGCCGGTAGGCCTCGTTCGCCGGCACCGCGCGGATCAGCTTGTAGTAGTCCCACGGACCCTTCGACTCCGACGGCTTCTTCACCTCGAAGAGGTACATGTCGCGCATGACGCGGCCGTCGATGCGCAGCGTGCCGTTCTTGGTCATGAAGTCGTTGATCGGCGTCTCCCGCATCTTCTCCATCACTTTGTCGGCGTCCTTGCTGCCCACCGCCTGTACCGCCTTGAGGTAGTGCAGCACCGAGCCGTAGACGCCGGCCTGCACCGAGGTCGGCTCGCGGCCGCCCATGCGCTGGGCAAAGCGCTTCGACCAGGCGCGGGTCTCGTCGTTCTGGTCCCAGTAGAAGGCCTCGGTGAGCTGCAAGCCCTGGGCGATCTGCAATCCGAGCGAATGCACGTCGCTCACGAACACCAGCAGGCCGGCCAGCTTCTGGCCGCCGGCGGTGATGCCGAACTCCGACGCCTGCTTGATCGAGTTGACGGTGTCGCCGCCGGCATTGGCGAGGCCGATGATCTTCGCCTTGGAGGCCTGCGCCTGGAGCAGGAAGGAGGAGAAGTCCTGATTGTTGAGCGGCACGTTGACGCTCCCCAGCACCTTGCCGCCGTTCTCCTCGACCACCGCCGCGGTGTCGCGCTCGCAGCGCATGGCCGAAGGCGTAGTCGGCGGTGAGGAAGAACCAGCTGTCGCCCCCCGACTTCACCACCGAGAGCCCGGTCACATGGGCGAGCGCATAGGTGTCGTAGGTCCAGTGCACGCTGTAAGGCGAGCATTTCTCGCCGGTGATCTCCGAGGCGGCGGGGCCGGAGAACATCACGATCTTCTTCTTCTCGCGGCTCACCTGCTGCACGGCGAGCGCCACCGACGAGGTCGGCACGTCGGCGATCATGTCGACGCCTTCGGCGTCGTACCATTTCTGCGCGATGGCGGAGCCGACGTCGGGCTTGTTCTGGTGATCGGCGAAGACGATCTCCACCGGCTGGCCCAGCACCTTGCCCACGTCCTCGGCCGCCATCTTCGCCGCCTCGACCGAGCCCTTGCCGCTGAGATCGGCGTAGAGCCCGGACTGGTCGTTGAGGACGCCGATCTTCACCGGCCCCTGCTGCGCCTCGGCCACGCCGCCGCCGGCGATCAGCGCCAGCAGCGCCACCGCCGTCAGAATTGACTTCGTCTTCATAACACTCCTCCTGAAAAGGGTCGCGTCAGACCCCGAGATACGTCTTCAGCTTGTCGAGATTCTCCGCCAGCCGGTCGTTCACGATCATGTCGATGACCTCGCCGTGCTCCACGATGTAGTGGCGATCGGCGAGCGTCGCCGCGAAGCGGAAATTCTGCTCCACCAGCAGAATGGTATAGCCCTTCAGCTTGAGCGCCCGGATCACCGCGCCGATCTGCTGCACGATGACGGGCGCCAGCCCTTCGGTCGGCTCGTCCAGCAGCAGGAGCCTGGCGCCGGTGCGCAGGATGCGGCCGATCGCCAGCATCTGCTGCTCGCCGCCGGAGAGCTTGGTGCCCGGGCTCTTCCGCCGCTCGCTCAGATTGGGAAAGAGATCGTAGATCTCGCCGATCTCCATGCCGCCGTCGCGCACGATCGGCGGCAAGGTCAGGTTCTCCTCCACCGAGAGCGCCGCGAAGATGCCGCGCTCCTCCGGGCAATAGGCGATGCCGGCCCGCGCGATCCGATAGGAGGGCTGGTCGATGAGCTCGCGGTCCTCGAACATGACCGAGCCCGTGCGCTTCGCCATGATCCCCATGATCGCCTTCAAGGTGGTGGTCTTGCCGGCGCCATTGCGGCCCAGCAGTGTCACCACCTCGCCCTCCGCCACGGCGAAGCGCATGCCGTGCAGGATGTGGCTCTCGCCGTACCACGCGTTGAGCCCGTCGACGCGCAGCAGGGTTTTCTGCTCGACCGCCGCCTCAGGCATGGCCGGTCCCCATATAGGCCTCGACCACCTCGGGATTCTTCGACACTTGCTCGTAGCTGCCCTGGGCCAGGATCTGGCCGCGGGTCAGCACCGTGATGGTGTCGGAAAGATCGGCCACCACCGAGAGATTGTGCTCCACCATCAGCACGGTCCGACTTTCCGCCGCCGTGCGGATAAGATCGGAGATGCGGCCGATGTCCTCGTGGCCCATTCCCGCCATCGGCTCGTCCAGCAGCAGCATCTCCGGGTCGAGCGCGAGCGTGGTGGCGATCTCGAGCGCGCGCTTCCGGCCATAGGGCAGCTCCGCCGCGGTGATCTCCACGCTGTCCGCCAGCCCCACGGACTCCAGCAGCGCGGCGGCGCGGTCGTTGAGGCGGTCGAGGCTGCGCTCCGAGCGCCAGAAATGAAAGGAGGTGCCGAGCGGCCGCTGCAGCGCCACCCGCACGTTCTCACGCACGGTCAGATGCGGGAACACCGCGGAGATCTGGAACGAGCGCACCATGCCGCGCCGCGCCACGTCCGCTGGCCGCTCGGCGGTGATGTCCGCGCCGTTGTAATAGATGCTGCCCTGAGTCGGCTCCAGGAACTTGGTGAGGAGATTGAAGACCGTGGTCTTGCCGGCACCGTTGGGGCCGATCAGCGCGTGGATGGTCCCGCGCCTCACCTGGAGATCGACGTTCTTCACCGCGGTGAAGCCGAGGAACTCCTTGGTGAGACCCCTGGTCTCCAATATGACGTCGTCCAATCCTGCGTCCTCCTGGCGCGGAGGTTCAGTCCTCCAGCATCTTCTTCAACTGATTGCGATCGCCTGCCACGGGCGACCGCGGCGCGCAGGGGGACACTACTGACTGGCGCTCGCCGGTCAAGCCAATCCATCGTTAAAAGCTGCGCAGAAATCAGGCACGCCGCCGGATAGGCCGGCGGCGTGCCAAGATCCCTCAGGACTTGTCGACGTTCCACATGAACAGCACGGGCGCCACGATGACGCCCTTGAGGCTCTTGCGGTAGGCGGTCGGGATCACGAACTGGCCGGTCTGGATGTGCGGCACGCTCTTGAATGCCTCAGCTTGAATCTCCTCCGCGAACTTCTTTTGCGCGGCGAGATCGGGAGCCTCGAACCACTGGTCGCGCAGCGCCTCGATCTTGGCGTCGGTGGGCCAGCCGAACCAGCCCTTGGCGCCATTGCCGCGGAGCTGGGAGTGCACAGCGGGGTTCAGCAGATCCGGCGCCGCCGACCAGGTGAAGAAGATGTTCCAGCCGCCCTTGTCGATCGGCTCATGCGACGCGCGCCGCGTGATCAGCGTGCCCCAGTCCATCGCCTGCAGCTCGACGTTGATGCCGAGCTTCTTCAGGAGCTCCACCGTCACCAGGCGCCTGAGCGTATGACGATCGGCTGGTCGGTCGCCGCTCATCACCACCACTCTTCTCGCCCTTGTAGCCCGCCTCCTTCACCAGCTCCTTCGCCTTGTCGAAGTCGCGCTTGCCGGAGAGCGCCTCGGAGCCCGCGTCGTTCGACATCGGCGTGCCGCAGGGGAAGAAGGAGTAGCAGGTCTTCCAGAACTTCGGATCGCCGGCGACCGCCGCCATGTATTCCTTCTGGTCCACCACCATCTGCACCGCCTGGCGCATCTTCACGTTGTTGAACGGCGGCGCTGGTGTTGAAGCGCAAAACCCCCATGTTGCCCAGCGGATCGGTGGTGGCGACCTCGACGTCCTTGTTCTTGGCGAGGAGCGGCACCAGGTCGCGGCGGCACCAGCTCCCACCAGTCCACCTCGCCGGCGTTGAGCGCGTTGGCGGCGGTCTGGGAATCCGGGATGTAGTCCCATTCCACCCTGTCCACCTTCACCACCTTGCCGCCGGCGGCCCAGCTCGGCGGCTCCTTGCGCGGCATGTAGTCCGTGTACTTCACGTAGACGGCCTTGGCGCCGGGCACCCATTCCTCCTTCACGAACTTGAACGGGCCCGAGCCGATGGTCTCGGTGATCTGCTTGTTGGGATCGGTGTTGGCGACGCGCTCGGGCATCATGAAGGGCACGTTGCTGCGAGAGCTTCGCCAGCCCGTCCAGCACCAGCCCGAAGGGCTTCTTGAGGACGATCGTGAAGGTCTTGTCGTCCACGGCCTTCATCTCGCCGATGACAGCTGGCAACGCCTGCCCCATCGCGTCGCGCGCCTCCAGCGCTTGAGGGAGGCGACGCAATCGGCGGCCCTCACCGGCGGCCGTCGTGCCACTTGAGGCCCTCGCGCAGCGTGAAGGTGTAGGTGAGCTTGTCGTTGCTGACGGTCCACTTGTCCACCATCTGCGGCTGGGGCTTGAAGTTGGCGTCATGGCGAACAGCGTGTCGTAGACCATGTAGCCGTAGTTGCGCGTGATATAGGCGGTGGTCCAGATCGGATCGATGCTGCGCAGATCCGCCTGCGGGACCAGCTTGATCGTCTTGCCGGAAGATTGAGCATCGGCGGGCGGCGACACCGCCAGCGCCAGCGCCACGGCGAGCCCCGCGACCGCCCCGTTGCGTCCTAGAAAACCCTGCGAAATCCGCATCTGCACCTCCCCTTGTGACGGCACCGCTCCGGCACCGCCTGAAGGCGGGCGTCGGCAGCCGTTGATTAAAGCAAATGGCATGCCGGGCGATGCCACGGCAAGAGTATTTGCTCGCGGGGGCTGGCGGGCCGGGTGCGTCGACGGACGCACCCCGGCCCGCAGATGATCAGGCGATCAGCGGACCGATGAGCCGGCGGTGCGCGGCCGGAGGGGGCGATGCTCGACCTGGAAGGCCGGGCGCGGCCGGCTCACCGTTGCCGCCGGAGCCGGCGGCGCGCGGCGATGGGTCTCGCGGCCGGCGTTGGGATCGCCGGGGATGCCGATCGACATGTTGGGATCGGCGAGGCGCACCTCAATGTGACGGCCGCCGACCTGGCTGCCGTTGAGCGCGGCGGCGGCTTCCTTCGCCGCGCGATCCGGAGCGATGTTAACCAAGCCGTGCGTCTTCGGAACGCCGGTCTTGGGATCGCGGGCGAGAAATGCGCTGATGACGATCCCGAAGGGATCGAAGGCCTTTGCCAGCTCTTCGTCGGTATAGCCTTGCGGCAATTCGCGACGAAGAGATTCCCGCGAAACTTTTGCTTCCTCATGCGGCCTCCTGGCCAGCCCTATGCGCCTCTCAATATATGCCGGTCAAGGGGTCTCGCTTGTGTCGGAAAGCACACCCGCGCCGCTATGTCACACCCCCGCATGCGACGCCGGTGCCGGCCCCGCCAGCATGCGGTTTACCGTGCCACCAGGTGCCGGCCGAAGACGGCGGAGCGCCCGCGCCCGCCACATCGGCGCGAGCCCAGATCACGTCTTTCTCCTCCGATTCTGTGGCAATCGTGAGACGACGCCGCTATTTCCAGAACTCCGCGAGGCGATGCGCGCGCCTTCCGCCATCGCCGCCATCTTGGCCCAGACCACGTCCGGATCGACCGCGGCCTGGCCGACCCAGGTGCCGTAGCCGCAATCGCTGCCGGCGATCGACGTTCTCGCGGCCGACGAGATTGGCGTAGCGGCCGATGCGCTGCGCGATCAGCTCCGGATGCTCGATGAAGTTCGATTTCGACTCGATCACGCCGGGGATCAGCATCTTGCCTTCCGGCAGCTTCACCCTCTCGAACAGCGTCCACTCGTGCGCGTGGCGCGGGATTGGCGGCCTCGAACGAGATCGCGCTGGGCCGCGCGCGGAACACGATGTCGATCGATGTCGGCGAGCGGCACGTCGCAATGATGCGGTCCCTCGTAGTTGCCCCAGCACAGGTGCATGCGCAGCTGCTCGGGCGGGATGTTGGCGACCGCGTGGTTGAGCGCCTCGACGTGGAGCGGCGCGCGCTTGCGGAACTCCGCGAGGCTGAGGCCCGCGTACTGGATGTGCCGGCCCATGGCGAGATCGGGGCAATCGATCTGCAGGACGATGCCGGCCGCCGCCGACGGTCTCGTATTCCTGCCGCATCGCGTCGGCGATGGCGAAGAGATAGGCCTCCTCGCTCGGATAGTGCTCGTTGCGGAAGAACAGCGACACCACGCCGGGCGATGCCGCGCTCATGAAGGCGTCCGGTGCTTCGACTCCGGCGAGCGCCGCCTTGAGATTGTCGACGTCGGCGCGCGCCGCGCCGCGGATCGCGCACGCGATATCGGACCGTTGCAGGCCGGCGTCTTGCGCCGCGAGCGGCCGGGATCGCCGAACACGCGCTTCTGCGAGGTTCGGGAATTCCGCCAGGTCCTGATAGACGAAGGTGTTGCCGGTGCCGCCGAAGCCCGCGAGCCGATCCTTGATATAGGTCGCGTAGCTCGGCTTCGACATCTCGCCGTCGTTGACGAGATCGATGCCGGCGGCGGCCTGCTTGCCCACCACCTCCGCCACCGCCGCGCGCACGCGCGCGGCGAGCGCCGCGGCATCGACCGGCACGCCCTCCTCCTTGGCGTACATCATGCGGATCAGATCCTCCGGCCGCGGCAGGCTGCCCGTATGCGTGGTGAGGAACCGCTCGGTGCTGCGCTGCATCGTCTTCTCCCCGTGAGCGTCTCAGGGCGTCGCGTGGTTGATGAATTCCTTCGGCGCCGCGTCGCCCCACTGCGAATTGAGGCCGTCCTCGACCGGATGCATCCGCGGCTCCGCATGGATGTTGAGATGTCGGTGTCGGTCCAGTGCTCGTGCACGCGGCCCCAGGGATCCTGCCAGTAGTCGAAGACCTGGCTGCCGAGCACGTGCCGGCCGATGCCCCAGACCTGCTTGTACTTGCCGGCCTGCTTCAGATGCTCGTGGCCGAGCATGACGTCGTCGATGCTCTGCACCTCGAAGGAGATGTGATTGAGCCCGACCTTCGGGCCCGGCGATGCAGAGGAAGACGTGATGGTCGACATAGGTCTCGCCGCGGTCGCAGCGGTTGAAGGAGGCGATGACGTTGTCCTTCGATCCCGGCATAGACCTCGTCGGAGCAGACGAGGCCGAACATCTCGCGAAACCACTTGATCTCCTGCGCCGCGTCCGGCGCCATCATGACGCCGTGACCGATGCGCTTCACCTCGCGAGGGTCCGCGCGGCAGCCGCATCAGCTCGCCGGCGCGGCGCAGCTTCTGGTCGCCGGTGTTGACGATGTTGCGCCGGGTCGGCAGCGGCGGCAGCGTCGCCATGCCGCAGACGACCTCCATCTGGTAGCCATGCGGATCGCTGACGCGCACGCGCATGCCGCCGCCGGGCTCGTCGATGTGCTCGATGCCCGAGGCACCCGGTGCCTTGGCGAATCTCTTCAGATCGTCCTCGCTCTCCACCGAGAAGGCGAAGCCGCGGAACTTCGGCGGGCCCAGATGGGTCACGTGGATGTGGTGATCGGGATCGGTGCCGCGCATGTAGAGCGTGTCCCGCGTCCGCTCGGCGCGCTTCATCCCGAAATTGACGAGGAACTCCTCGGCCTCGTCCAGGCTCGGCGACTGCAGCCGCGCATAGGCGATATCGGTCACTTTGGCGTAAGGCATCGGCATTCTCCCGGACGAATTCCACTCAGCTCATGAGCCAGTTTACCGCATTGGGGCGCGCTGCCATACCCCGGCGCCGTCCCGATTACTTCGGCGGATTGAGTTGCTTCCAGGGGTCTTTCACCATCGGGATGGTCTCGAACTCGGTGTTGGCGAGGTGGCCATCCACCTTCTCGACCCGCCTGATGTAGACGTTCTGCACGATGTCCCGGGTCTCCGGATCGATCTCGATCGGCCCGCGCGGACTGTCGGGATTCTTCCAGGTCTTCAGGATCGCCATCGCCTGGTCGCCGTCGAACTTGCCCTTGGTGGCCTTGATCACGTCGAAGATCGCGGTCATGCCATCCCAGCCGCCGACGGCGACGTAGTTCGGGATCACCTGCTCGCCGTACTCCTTCCGCCAGGCGGCGAGGAACGCCTGGTTCTGCGGCCGCTTCCCCGCCACGGAATAGATGCCGGCGGAGACGATGCCAATGGGTG
>CAVTDT010000005.1:242500-988698 GCA_963733525.1 uncultured Alphaproteobacteria bacterium | reverse complement strand
AATACGCCCGTGTCGCGCGCCGGAAGCGCTCCGAAGGCAAGGCTACCTGGCCCGGGCGCAAGCAGGTCTGGCGGCACTTCGCCCCCGATGGAACGATGATCGGCGATCTGCTGGCCCTCGAGGGCGATGCCCATGAAGGCACGCCCCTGCTGATCCCGATCATGCGTGGCGGGCGCCGCATCGCCCCCGCACCGCCGCTGACGGAGCTGCGGCGGCACGCGGCAGACGCAGCTGCGCCGATTACCGGCGCCTCTCGCCGCGCTGCAGACGATGGCCTATCCCGTGGAAATCGACGCGCAACTCAAAGCCCTCGCCGACGAGTGCGACCGGCGCGCCGACGCGATGACGGGTCCCTAGAGCATTTTCCGTCGAAGTGGAAGCCGGCTCGGCGCAGAAAATGCGATCAAACCAATCTAGTTCCGACGCTCACACCCCATATTCCGGCTCGGGTGTGCGTTCTTTCTTGGGTTCCGGAAGCTCGGTCATGGTGGCTTCGGTCAGCAGCAGGACGCCGGCAACCGACACCGCGTTCTCGAGCGCGATGCGCACGACCTTGGTCGGATCGATGATCCCGGCCTCGACCAGATCGACGTATTGCTTGGTGGCGGCGTCGAAGCCGAGATTGCCCTTGCCCTCCAGCATGCGCGCGACCACGACGCCGCCGTCCACCGCCGAGTTTTCCGCGATCTGCCGGGCCGGCGCCTCCAGCGCGCGCTTGAGGATCTGCACGCCGGTTCGCTCGTCGCCCTCGCATTTGGCCTCTTCCTGCGCCAGCGCCGTCACGCAGCGCAGCAAGCGCCAGTCCGCCGCCGGGGACGATGCCCTCGGCGACCGCGGCCTTGGTGGCGCTGATCGCATCGTCGAGGGCTTCCTTCTTCGACTTCATCTCCGCCTCGGCCGGGGCGCCGACCCGGATCACCGCCACGCCGCCGGACAGCTTTGCCAGGCGCTCCTGCAGCTTCTCGCGGTCGTAGTCGCTGGTCGTCTTCTCGATCTCGCGCCGGATCTGCTGGATGCGGGCATCGATCTCCGCGCGGGCACCGCCGCCGCCGATCAGGGTCGTATTGTCCTTGTCGATGACGACGCGCTTGATGCGGCCGAGATCCTTGAGGCCGGCGTTCTCCAGCTTGACGCCGAGCTCCTCGGAGATCACCAGCCCGCCGGTCAGCACCGCCATGTCCTGCAGCATCGCCTTGCGGCGATCGCCGAATCCCGGCGCCTTGACCGCGCAGCTCTTGAGCGTGCCGCGAACCTGATTGACGACGAGCGTGGCGAGCGCCTCGCCTTCCACGTCCTCGGCGACCACGAGCATCGGCCGCCCGACCTTCACGATCTGGTCCAGCAGATGGATCACATCCTTGAGGGAACCGATCTTGTGGTCCGTCAGCAGCACGAAGGCGTCCTCCAGCACCGCCTCCATCTTCTCGGGATTGGTGATGAAATAGGGCGAGAGGAAGCCGCGATCGAACTGCATGCCCTCCACGACGTCGAGAGCGGTCTCCGTGGTCTTCGACTCCTCCACCGTGATCACGCCCTCGTTCCCGACCTTCTCCATGGCGTCGGCGACGAGCTCGCCGATCGCGGTATCGTTGTGCGCCGAGATGGTTGCCACCTGCGCCTTCTCCTTGCGCGTCTTGACCGGCCGGGACATCGCCTTGAGTGCTTCAGTCGCGACTTTGGTCGCGCGATCCAGGCCGCGCTTGAGGTCGATCGCGCTGGCGCCGGCGACGACGTTGCGGACCCCGTCGGCGAAGATCCCGTGCGCCAGGATCGTGGCCGTGCTGGTCCCGTCGCCGACGAGGTCGCCGGTTCGTTCCGCCGCCTGGCGCAGCATCTGCGCGCCCAGATTCTCCTCGGGATCCTTGAGCTCGAACTCCTTGGCGATGGTGACGCCGTCGTTGCAGACGAGCGGTGCGCCCCATTTCCTCTGCATGAGGACGGATTTGGACCTCGGGCCCAAGGTCACGCGCACGGCGTCGGCGAGCTGGGTGGCGCCGCGAAGAATCTTTTCGCGGGCCGCGGAGCGGAACAGAACTTGTTTGGACGCCATGGCACGAACTCCTCGCTTTCAATCTACTCTGCCGGTTGATCCCAACGCCGCAGGGTCATGGCGGCGCGGATGCGGCGCTCGGCGAGCGCCAACGCCGCCGCGCGCGGCAAGACTCTTCACGCGCTTCGCCTCGGCCAGCACTGCGCTGGTGTTCGCGCGGATCTTCTCCTCGATCACCGTGAACGCCGTCGCCTCGGTGCCGCCGTGATACTCGATCGCCGCGCAGATGACGCCGCCGGCATTGGCGATGAAGTCCGGGAAGCACCAGCACGCCGCGCTCCGCCAGCGATCTTTTCGGCCTTCGGCGTACAGGGGATATTGGCGCCCTGAGCCACGATCCGCGTGCTGCAGCCGCCCGACATTGCCGGCATGGATCACGTCGGGCCGCGCCGCCGGAATCCAGATGTCGCACTCGACATCGATGATGGCATCGCCGTCGAGCTTTTTGCCGCGGGGATGCGCCGAGAGCGGCTCGCCCGCGTCCTTGAGCGCGATCAGGGCGCCGACATCGAGGCCTTCCGGATCCTGCAGCGTCCCGCTGGTGTCGCTGGCCGCCACCAGAATGGCGCCCCGCCCGCGCAAGAAACCGCGCCGCGTGCTTGCCGACGGAACCGAAGCCCTGGATCGCCACCCGGGCGCCCTTGAGATCCATCCCTATCTCGGTCCGCGCCACGTCGATCGCCGCGGCGAGGCCGAAGCCGGTGGCGCCGATCTCGTCCAGCGGGATGCCGCCGAGCTCCCGCGGCAGGCCCACCGAGCGGCCGATCTCGTCGTGGATCCAGCCCATCGCTCGCTCGTCGGTGCCCATGTCGGGGCCCGGAATGTAGTCGATGAGGTCGGCGATCGCCGCCGCGAAGGCGCGGATCAGCTGCTCCTTCTTCCGCGCGTCCATCTTCGGGTCACCGTAGATCACCGCTTTGCCGCCGCCATGGCTGAGGCCGGCGGCGGCGTTCTTGAGGGTCATCGCGCGGGCGAGGCGGAACGCCTCCTCGGTGCTGACGTCGGGCGCCATGCGGACGCCGCCGATGGACGGGCCGCAGGCGATGTTGTCCACCGCCACCACGGCCCTGAGACCGACGCGCGGGCGATGGATATGCAAGATCTTGTACGGCCCCAGCTCGTCGGCGAAGCGAAATACGTCATCCATCGGACGCTCCTTGTACTTGCTTATTGCGGCCGCTCGAGGTCGTCGATGACGGCTTTCAGAAAGCGCGCGGCCTCGCCGCCCGGTGACCACCCGATGATCGAAGGTCAGTGACAGCGGCAGCATGTGGCGGAACCCGACCGACCTGCCCTCCGGCACCGCCTGGGGCGCGATCCGCCCGGCGCCGACGATCGCCACCTGGGGCGGCACGATGACGAGGGCCGCGTGCCGGCCGGCGAGCGTGCCGAAATTGGAGAGCGTGATGGTGGCGCCCCGGAGATCCGCCAGCGGCACGGTGCGGGCGCGAACCGCGTTTTTCAGTCGATCCACCGCCTGGCGCAGTTCAGCGATCCCTAGCCTTCCCACGTCCCGCAATACCGGAACGATCAAGCCGCTCTCAGTGTCGACCGCAATGCCGAGATCCACCTGCGCCAAGAGGCGGCGCTCCATTCTGGCGCCGTCAAACCAGGCGTTGAGAGCCGGCGCGGCGGCGGCGCCGGCAGCGATGCCGCGGATGAGGCGAACCGTGACATCGGCGGTGGGCGACCACCAGGTCTCCACATCCGCCTGATCGAACAGAGTTGCCGGTACCACCGCCGCATGGGCCCGCGCCATGTTGAGAGCCATGCTGCGACGGACGCCGGTGAGCGCTTCGCCCCCTCCCGTCGGAGGCTGCGCTCCCGTTCCCGCCGCGGCGGCGATGTCTCCCCGCGTGACTGAGCCGCCGGGCCCGGTCGACGTAACCCGCGCCAGATCGACCCCGAGTTCGCGGGCCAAGGCGCGCGCCGCGGGCGCCGCCTTCACTGTCGCGGCCTTGGGCGCCGTGGCTGGGAGTTTCGCTGGCGCCGGAGAAAGCGGATGTCCGCGTCAGCTCGCCGACCACGGCGCCGACATCCGCATGAACACCTTCCTCGAATTCGACCAGCGCGGCACCCACCTTGACGCGATCGCCGACCTTGCCCAGAAGGCGCGCGATGCGCCCCGCCTGGGGCGAGGGGACCTCCACCACCGCTTTCTCGGTCTCCACCGAGACCAGCGGCTGATCCGCCACCACGTGATCGCCCTCGGCGACGTGCCAGGCAACGATCTCCGCTTCCTGCAGGCCTTCGCCGAGGTCGGGCAAAACGAAAGTCGTCATGTGTAGGCCATGGCGCGCTCTACCGCCGCGACGATGCGGGCGGCGTTGGGGAGATAGTGCTGCTCGAGGCGCGGCAGCGGCATTACCGTGTCGTAGCCGGCGACGCGCTCGACCGGCGCCAGCAGCGAGGTGAGCCCGTGCTGCGCCAGCCGTGCCGCGATCTCGCCTCCGAAGCCACCGGTTAGGGGGGCCTCCTGCACGATGACGCAGCGGCCGGTCTTGGCGACCGAGGCGAGGATCGTCTCGCCGTCGAGGGGCTTCAGGGTCGCGACGTCGACGACCTCCGCCGCGATTCCCCGCACCGCAAGCGTCTCCGCCGCATCGAGTGCTTCCCGCAGCATGGCGCCCCAGGCCACCAGCGTCACGTCGCGCCCTTCCCGCTGCAGGAAGCAGCGATCCAGGGCGAGCGCGCTGCCGTCGTCGGCGACCTCCTCCTTGAAGGCGCGATAGAGCCGCGTCGGCTCCAGGAACACCACAGGATCGGGATCGCGGATCGCCGCCAGCAGGAGCCCATAGGCCTGACGCGGCGAGGAAGGGATCACTACCCGCAATCCCGGGATATGGGCGAACATTGCCTCCGGGCTTTCCGAGTGATGCTCGATCGCCCGGATGCCACCGCCGCAGGGCGAGCGCAGCACCATCGGACAGGTGAGGCGGCCCCGCGTGCGCGTCCTGAGGCGCGACGCATGATTCGCGATCTGATCGAGGGTGGGATAGATGAAGCCGGTGAACTGGATCTCCACCACCGGCCAGAAGCCTTGCGCCGCGAGGCCGACGGCAAGCCCGGCGATGCCGGCCTCGGCGAGGGGCGTGTCGAGCACGCGCTCGGCACCGAAGGTCTTGAGCAGACCATCGGTGGCGCGGAATACACCGCCGTCGGCGCCGACATCCTCACCCAGGACCAGCACGCGCGGCTCCTCCGCCATGGCCCGAGCGAGCGCCAGATTGATGGCTTGGACGAGATTGATCTCCGCCATCGGCCGCGCCTATCCGGTGACGCTCTGACCGGCGTCGCCAACGACCTCGATCCGCTGCTGCGCGAGATCCGCCGGCAGTCGCGCGTAGGTGTAGTCGAAGATCGTGGCGAGTTCCTGCGGCGGCGTTGCGAGGTAGGCAGTAGCGGCCGTCTCCATCTCCGCTGCTACCTCCTGCAGGAGCTGTTCCTCTTGGGCCTTGCTCCAGTGGCCGCTTTCCATCAGGTAATGACGGAGGCGAAGGAGCGGCTCCTCTGGCCAGTGCCGGCTCACCTCGGCGTCCTCGCGATAGCGGCTGGCGTCATCCGCCGTGGTGTGATCGCAGAGCCGATAGGTCAGCGCCTCGATGAAGGAGGCACCGTCGCCATGACGCGCGCGCTCCAGCGCCCGCGCACACCGCCTCATGCACGGCGATCACGTCATTTCCGTCCACCTGCTCGCCGGGGATACCGGCGGCGATCGCCTTCTGCGCCAAGGTCTCCGCCGCCGTCTGCGCTCGGCGCGGAATCGAGATCGCCCATTGGTTATTGTTGACGAGAAAAATCAGACGGCAGCCGCCAGACCCCGGCGAAGTTCATCGCCTCCGCGACATCGCCCTTCGAGGTGGCGCCGTCGCCGAAGATGCACACGACGGCTCGTGGCTCGTGCCGCAGCTTCATTGCCAGCGCCACTCCCGCCGCCTGGGGTGCGTGGCTGCCGACGGGAACGCAGATCGGAAAATCCTGCCGCGGTCTTGCGAACGCGCTGCCGCGCTCGTCGCCGCCCCAATAGAGGAACATCTCCAGGGGCGTGACGCCGCGCCAGAGCTGCGCCCCATGCTCGCGGAAGCTCGGCAGCAGCACATCCTCCGATGTCATCGCGCTGGCGGCCCCGACCGACACCGCCTCTTGCCCCAAGGAGGAGGCATAGGTGCCGAGCCGGCCGGTGCGCTGCAGGGCCACAGCCTTCGCGTCAAAGCCGCGCGTGCGCACCATCACTTCGTAGAGGGCGACGAGATTCGCTGGCTCCCGCCCGAATGGCGGCAATACGCCTACGAGCTTGCCCGCCGGGTCGAGAATACGGCTGTAGCCGATCTCGAACCGCGCCACCGTCTCGCGCCCTTTCCCTTCTTCCGATCCAGCCATGGCAACACGCTAGGGGGTGCCGCCGTGCCTTACCTTGACGCAAATCAATAGGCGACCGTGACCTGCCAGGGCTCACCCCTTCACGCAGATGAGGGGGGCGAGCGTGGCGACCTTGCGCGCGAGACCGGCGGCCTGGGCCGCGTCGACCACGGCGACGATGTCCTTGTAGGCGCCGGGCGCCTCCTCGGCGACGCCACGGGTCGAGGGGCTCTTGATGATGATCCCGCGCGCGGCGAGCTCATCCACCACCTGCCGCCCATGCCATTGGCGGAGCGCCTGATGCCGGCTCATGCGACGCCCCGCCCCATGGCAGGCGGAGGCGAAGGCGCGCTCGGGACGCGTCCGGGCACCCACCATGATCGCCGAACTCGTTCCCATGCTGCCGCCGATGAAGACAGGCTGGCCGGTTCGCGAGAAGGCCGCGGGCAGCTCCGCGTGTCCCGCTCCGAAAGCCCGGGTGGCGCCCTTGCGATGCACGAAGAGGCGCCGGCGCTTGCCGTTCACCTCGTGCCATTCCTCCTTGCAGGTATTGTGCGAGACATCGAAGAGGAGATCGAGCCGCGCGGCCGGGAAGAAATGGCCGAGCACGCGACGCGTGAGGTGGGTCAGGATCTGCCGATTGGCGAGCGCGCAGTTGATGGCGGCGCGCATGGCGCCGAGATAGCGCCGACCGAGCTCGGATTCCAAGGGGGCGCAGGCGAGCTCGAGATCCGGCAGCTCGATACCGTGATCCGGCGCCGCCATCGCCATCTCGCGCAGGAACTCGGTGCCGATCTGGTGGCCGAGACCGCGCGAGCCGCAGTGGATGCTGACCACCACGTGGCCGCGCTCGATCCCGAAGACGCTGGCGACCTCGGGATCGGAGATCTCCGTCACCTCCTGAACTTCGAGGTAATGGTTTCCCGAGCCCAGGGTTCCCATCTCCTGGCGCTGTCGGGTCTTTGCCTGATCGGAGACGGCGTCGGGCACGGCGCCGGGCATCTTACCGCGCTCCTCGATGCGGTCGAGATCGGCGGGATCGCCATAGCCTTGCGCCAGCGCCCAGGCGGCGCCGCCTTCCAGCATCGCGTCCATCTCCCGGACGTCGAGGGTCACCTTGCCGGTGCTGCCGACGCCGGCGGGAATGTTGGCAAAGAGACTGTCGGCGAGCGCCGATTTTACCGGCTCGATGTCGGCCCGGGTGAGGCCCGTGAGCAAGGTGCGGACGCCGCAGGAAATGTCGAATCCCACGCCGCCGGCCGATACGACGCCGCCCTCGGCCGGATCGAACGCGGCCACGCCGCCGATCGGGAAACCGTAGCCCCAATGGGCATCCGGCATCGCGTAGGCCGCCTCCACGATGCCCGGCAGGCGCGCGACATTGCCGATCTGCTCGAGGACCTTGTCGTCCATCTCGCCGAGCAGGGTGGCGTTGCCGAAGATCACTGCGGGAACGCGCATTCCGCTCGCCGGCTCAAGCCGCCACTCGCTTTCGGAAAGGCGCGTCAGCCGACCGAGATCCATGGCGGCGTCCTAGACGTCCACCACGCACTGCGCGACCCAGCTGCCATCAGGGCAAGGACCGGCTTCAAGCGCAGTATAGGTCGCGCCCTTGGGCTCCACGGCGGGAGTGTGGCGGTCACGATCCACCGGCTCGCCCCAGGCGATTGCGTGCAAGCGATGACCATCGATCGCCACCGAGAAACGGCTGAACAGCATGCGATATGTGGCCATGCGGTAGATCAGCGCGTTGAGCCAGTCCACCAGCAGAAAACCGTCGTCGCGGGCGTTACAGAAGACTTCCATCCGGCATTCCGGACGGACCCTGTCGACGTCGGTGACGATCCCCATGAGGGCCAGCGCCGCCTGCTCGAAGGCCTCCTCGCGCGTCCGGCCCACGCCACGCACACCGATGTCGGCGTCGTGAGGAAACTGCTCCGCCCGCGGCACCGCAAGCGCCGGTTTACCGGGCCCAGGGTCGGATCGATCGGCGGCGCTGGCCATCATCGTTCCAGAGATCACGATCCGTCAGGTGCGGTTCACCGCACGAACAGCACATCGGCCTTAGTCCGCGCGACAAGATTCTTGAGCAGCGCCGGCGTATTCACGCCGGGATCGGCATCGATCACCAGCAGGTCGCCATCGTGGCCGGCAAGCGCGCGCGTCAGCGCCTCCGGTTCCTGGGAAATGACTTCGACACGGCACCTCGACGCCACCGCCGGCGACACGGCGCGCACCCAATCGTTTATCGCCGCGGCGTTGATATCAGGCGCTGCAAGCAGAACGGTCAGGCGGCGATGGTCACCCTCCGCCAACTTCGCCGCGGCCGCAACAGTGAGCCGGGCACCATCGTCACCGCTCTGCACCAGCGCCATGACACTGCCCTTCCCCGTGCCACCGCGCACCAAGAGCACCGGCTGGTGTGTCTCATAGGGCATTTCCGACCATTGGGATTCCAGGCGCAAATGGCCGCCGAAAGGCCGAGTCATGCCCTCCACGATCAGGAGGTCGCGGCCTTCGTCCGAAAGCGCGATCGCCGAGGGACTGTCGCGCACGATGGAGAAGGACCAGGGAATGCCGCGCTGCTGCGCCGCCGTTTCCAAGGCGGCGCGTGTGCGCTCCGCCAAAGCCAGGAAAGACTGCTCGACGCTCGCCTCGTCGAACGCCTCGGGACCCGCGGATCCCAGGCTCACCTGGCGAGTGAACGGCAGCCCCGCCAGCTGCAGCAACCCCGGGTCCTCGACGAAGATCCCGTGCAAGGCCGCTTCCCAGCGCGCGGCAAGCCGTGCCGCGGTCTCGATCGCGCCGCTATTCTCGCAGACGGCATCGCACGCGATCACCACCCGCCGGACCACGAATTCAGTCATGCTCGCGCGAGCCCCGTCGCGGGCGCTCCCTCTGCTGATGCGGCATCTGCCGCTGGGCCCGCTCTGCGAACGCAGCGAGCCGGACTGTGATCCGCTGATTGATCGTGCCCTCCGGGTACTTGCCGGAGAGATCGGTGACGCCGGCGGGAACTCCGGTCAGGAACTCGATCCCCTGGTCGATGGTCTCCACGGGGATGATGCGGAAGCGACCGCTCTCGCAGGCTTCCACCACGTCGTGGCGAAGCATCAGGTGCTTGACGTTGGTGGCCGGAATCAGCACTCCCTGATGCCCGTCGAGCCCCTTGACGCGGCAGACATCGAAGAAGCCCTCGATCTTCTCGTTGACGCCGCCGATCGCCTGCACCCGGCCAAGCTGATCGACCGAGCCGGTGACGGCGAAGCTCTGCCGGATCGGCACCTCCGCGAGCGCCGACAGCAAGGCATAGAGCTCCGCCGAGGATGCGCTGTCGCCGTCGATGCCGCCATAGGATTGTTCGAACACCAAACTTGCCGCCAGCGACAGCGGCCCCACCTTGCCGAAGCGCCCGCCCAGGAACCCCGAAAGAATGAGCACGCCCTTGGAATGGAGCGGCCCGCCGAGCTCGACCTCGCGCTCGATGTCGATGACCTCGCCGTGGCCGAGGCGGACCTGCGCCGTGATCCGGCTCGGGTGGCCGAAGGAGAAACCGCCGAGCGTCAGCACCGCAAGGCCATTCACCTGCCCCACGCGCTCGCCCTCGGCCTCGATGCGAATGGTGTTGCGGCCGATCTCCTCCTGGAGGCGCCGGTAGATCCGGTCCGCGCGGCGCTGCTGGGCATCGATCGCCGCCTGCACTTCCACGGCGGTCACCGACGGCGCGCCGGTCTTGCCGGCGAGGTAGTCGGATTCCTGCAGGAGATCGATCAGGCTGCGCATCTGGGTCGAGAGCTTGTCCGCGTCGCCCGCCTGCCGCGAGGCCTGCTCGATCGCCCGGGCAACGGCGCTGCGGTCGAAAGGCCGGAGCTTCTCGCGCCGGACCGCGGCGGCGATGATGCGGGCATAGAGCGCCGTCGTCTCGCTGGTGCGGCCGACGCGATCCTCGAAGTCGGCGGCGACCTTGAACAGCTCCTTGAAGTCGGAATCGAGCTCCGCCAGCAAGTAGTAGAACGTCGGCGCGCCGATCAGCACCACCTTCACGTCGAGGGGAATGGGCTCCGGCTCCAGGGAGACAGTGCTGGCGAGGCTCAGGAGATGCTCAAGGGAGACGATCCGGATCTCGCCCGCGCGAAGCGCGCGCTTCAGGGAATCGTAACCGAAGCTGCCGGACAGCAGCCGCTCGATGTCGAGCACGAGATAGCCGCCATTGGCGCGGTGGAGCGCGCCCGGCACCAGCAGGTTGAAATCCGTCATCAGCGTGCCGAAGCGCGCCATATGCTCGATGCGGCCGACCAGGGTCTGATGTGTCGGATGATCCTCGTAGACGACCGGCGCGCCCTTGCGGCCGGCGTTGTCCACGATGACGTTGACCTGATAGCGGCGAAACGACGCCGGCTCCCCGCCCTCGGCATGGGCGAGCGCCGCGGGAAGCCCCTCCGCCGCCGGCCGGCCCGCCGCCAGGAAGTCGTCGGCGTTCTCCAGGATGTCGTGCTCGACCTCGACGAGATAGTCGCGCACATCAGGCAGATCGGCGAAGGGCTTGCGCACCTCCTCCAGGAGATGCCCCACCGCGATCGCCGTGGTGTCGCGGTTGAGGCGCCGCACCGCGTCCCGATGCTCGCGCTCCCAGTCAGGCACCCGGCGTACGATCGCCTCGAGCTCCTCTTGCAGCGCCTCGATATCTGCCTTGATCTGCTCGCGCTCCGCCTCCGGCAGCTTCTGGAAGACGTCGGGGCCGATGACCTCGCCGTTGCGCGTGGGAGCCAACGCCAACCCCATCGGCGTCCGGATCAAGGCGATGTTCTTCTGCTCGGCGCGCTTCTGCAGGCCGCCGAAATTCTCCTCGTGACGCTTCTTGAGCTGCTGCTCCAGGACGTCACGCCGCGCGCGATACTCGTCGCGCTCGAAGGCCGCCGGAAGCGCCACCCGGAGCTCCGCGACCAGGTGCTCCATCGCATCGCGGAGCGTGCCGGCGCGGCCCGCCGGCAGTGTCAGCCGCTTCGGCTTGTGCGGATCGGTGAAATTGTTGACGTAGCACCAGTCCGGCGGCGGCGGCTCGGCCGCCGCCTGGCGCTCCAGCAGCTCGCGCACCAGCGTGTGCTTGCCGGTACCGCTCGGGCCGAGCGCAAACAGATTGAAGCCCTTGCGGCGGATGCCGATGGAAAACTCCACCGCCTCCACCGCTCGCTCCTGCCCCACCAGGCCCGGCGGGTCCGGCAGCTCCTCGACGGTGTTGAAAGCGAGGCCCTCGAGATCGCAGCGCCGATAGAGGTACTTGGCCGGCAACGGAACGCCGGCGTGCCAGTCGTCAGGCGTTCCGGCGCCGCCAGCGCCGGGAGATAGGGGCTGCTCGAACCGTTGCGACACTGGCTCGCTCGTCACGTCACAGCGCTCCTCATCCCATCCATCCCAGATCCCGTCGTCTATGTCCGACAGCCTTCTTATTGAGGCCGGCTCTGTCACGCCTTGAGGCAGATCATGGTCGCGCATCCCCCTCCGACGATGCCGCGACCATCGAGCAGAACTCCATGGCGTTGCCATCCGTCCGCAGGGTGGTTCCGGCGGTGCCCGCGAGAACCGCCTCCGCCTGCTCGATGGCGCCGATGGCGGCCAGGCCGCGGGTGCGCTCGACAAAGCGGCAGGCCGCCTCGACCTTCGTACCCATGGAACCCGGCGCCAGGCGCAGCGCGCGCAGCTGCGTCGGATTTGCCCGGGCGATCGGCCGGCCGCCGGCCTCCCCCCATCGCGTCCAGACCGCGTCCACGTCGGTGAGCAGCAGCAGCGCGTCGGCGCCGACCTCCTCCGCCAGCAGGACGGCGGAGAGATCCTTGTCGATCACGGCCTCGATGCCACGCAGAACGCCCTTCGAGGCCACCACGGGGATGCCGCCGCCACCGCCACAGATCACCACCACCCCCGCTTTCAGCAGCACCCTGATGGCGCTCATGCCGCGGATCCTGAGCGGCGCCGGCGAGGCGACGGCGCGGCGGAAACCGTCGCCGTCCGGGACCATGGTCCAGGATCGCTCCGCCTCCAGGCGATGCGCCGCCGCCTGATCGTAGACCGGTCCGATCGGCTTGGTGGGCGCGCGAAAGGCCGGATCCCTGGGATCGACCTCCACCTCGGTCAGAAGCGTGGCGATCTCGCGCCCCGGCAGTGCCGGCGCCAGCTCCTGCTCGATGAGATAGCCGATCATGCCCTCGCTCTCCGCCACCAGCACGTCGAGCGGATAGGCCTTGCTTCCCTGATAGGCCGCCGCCTGCAGCGCCAGGAGCCCCACTTGAGGGCCATTGCCGTGAGTCACGACGACATCGTGCCGGCGGGCGATCGCCGCTACCGCCTCGGCGGCGGTTTTCAGGTTGCGCCGCTGCGCCTCGAGCTCCGGCGGTTGATGCCGGCGCAGCAGGGCGTTGCCGCCGAGAGCGAGCACCACCAACATCAATCCGACTCCGGCACCGGCGCATCCGCCCCGCCGCTGCGCGTCCGGCTAGATGCAGTAGGTTCGAAGCGGCGGGAAGCCATTGAATTCCACCGATGCGTAGCTGCCGGTATAGGCGCCGGCCGAGAGGAAGTCCACGCAGTCGCCGATCGCGAGATCGATCGGCAGCGCGTAGCCGCTCCGCTCATAGATGATATCGGTGCTGTCGCAGGTGGGACCGGCGAGGATGACAGGCGTCGGATCGCTGCCGTCGCGCGGCGTCCGCAATCGATAGTGAATGCGCTCGCCCAGAGTCTCCGCGAGGCCGTTGTAGCGGCCGGCATCCAGGTAGACCCAACGCCGCTTCGCGTGGGCGGATTTGCGCGCCACCAGCAGAACGGTGGCTCGCAGCAGACCGGCATCGCCCACGAGATGTCGCCCGGGCTCGATCAGGATGCGCGGGCGGTTGCCGCCAAACTGGTCGCCGAGCGCCGTTGCGATCGCCTCCCCATAGGTCGCCAGGCTCGGCACCGGGCTTCGATACTGCGCGGGGAGCCCGCCGCCCAGATTCAGCAGGTCGAGCTCGGTGCCGGCGGCGGCGCAGGCACGAAAGATGCCCGCTGCGCGCGCGATGGCGACAACCCACTGTTGCGGATCGGTCTGCTGGGATCCCACGTGAAAAGAGACGCCCGCGGGCCGCAGGCCGATCCGCCCCGCCTCGATCAGCAGCTCCGCCGCCATCGTGGGATCGCAGCCGAACTTATGGGTGAGCGGCCATTCCGCGCCCGTGGACTCCACCAGCATGCGGCAGAACACCCGCGCTCCCGGCGCCGCCCGCGCCAGCTTCTCCAGCTCGCCAGCGCTGTCGAAAGCAAAGAGCCGGATGCCGGCGGCGTAGGCGTGCGCGATTTCCTTTTCGCGCTTCACGGTGTTGCCGAACGAGAGCCGGCTGCCGGGGATTTTCAGAGTGAGGCAGCGATCGAGCTCGCCGGCGCTGGCGAGATCGAAGCTGGCACCTTCCTCCGCGAGCGCCGCGATGACATCCACCGCGGGATTTGCTTTCACGGCGTAATAGATCTCCGCGAAAGGCAATGTGGCCTTGAGCGCCCGGTAGCGATCGCGAACCACCTCAAGGTCGAGGATGATACAGGGCGGCGGCGGATGCTGCTGCGCCAGGAAGCGATCGATCCTCGCTGAGACGTGTCCGGTGATTGTATCCATGCGCCTAGCCTGCGGCCGACCTCAGGGCCGGCCGATCTCGATCCGGTTGTCGACCTCGATGACGCCGGGCGCGGCCCAGGCCGCGCGCTCGGCGGTCTGGCGCTCGATCCAGGCGCCGACTTTCCCGGTGAGCACGACCTTGCCATCTCTGGCCGTCGCCTGGATGTGCTGGGCTTCCAGGTCAGCGCTGCGCTCCAATGCCTTGCGGATCCGCACCTGCAGGTCCTCGGTGGTGGGCCGGGGCTTTATTGTGATCATATTCACGACGTCCCGGACACCGGAGAGCTTGCGCAGATCAGCCTCCGCCTCGTCGCGCTGATAGCGCCAGTCGACTTGGCCGGCGAGCGTCACCACCCCGTGGTCGATCGTGACCTTGATGCGCTCCTCCGGCACCAGCGTGTCCCATTCGAGCATGTGCAGCGCCCGCGTCACGATCTCGTCGTCCAGGGTCTTCTTGCTGGCGGGAAGATGCACCTCGATCTCCTGCGCCACCGCCCTGACGCCCTTCACCCGCCGCACGGCAAGCTCGGCGGCGCACTTCTCGCCATAGCTCTCAACATGCCCGGAGAGCGTGACCACACCGTTACGGACCGCGACGCCGATATGCGCCGCATTGACGCTCGGCTCCCATTCGAGCTCGTCCGTGACCGCCTGCCGGAGCTCCAGATCGATGCTGTTTTGTGACACGGAACGGTCCTCCTCCCTGCGTCGCCGCGGCATCGCGCCGCCAATCCGAATAAATTGGCCCAATGGCGCGGCCGCCGCGTTGATGTGGGTCAAGTTACCCAAAGGCGCCGTGCCAGGACCCGGTCAGCGCTTCCTTTGGGTCATCCGGGCGAAGCCGAACAAGCGGCGGAAGCTGGGCGGCACCGGCCGCCGAAGCGGCCGCGCGCGCTCCCGCGGATCAGGGATCGCGCGGCCGTTGAAGAGTTGGTGGCGCAGGAAGTATTGCATCGCCGCGCTGTAGGGCGGCTGGGGATGGAAAGAACCGAAGGTCTGATGCAGCACGGGCCAGGCTGCTTTCAAGATACCCTTGGAGCGAGCGGCAGGATGCAGCCAGATCCAGGTCATGATCCAGAACGGCTTTTCGCCGTGAGGCTTCGTCCACCAGAAGGTGGAGGCGCCCGCCACTCGGCATTGGATCCGGCGGCCGACGTGCTCGTCGAGCGCGAAGATGACGCCGCGCAGATGTGGCTTACGCTCCGTCGCCAGAAACTAAATCAACTCATATCCGCCCTCATTGCCGAAGTGGAACGCGCACTCCTCCACGAAGCGCCGCATCCATGTCGGAGAATCCGGGTTCACCATGAACATCCTGCAGGCGGCACCATCGATCTCGCCGATCGCCAACCCGTCCCTCCACTTCAGGCGGGAGGTAAGCGGCGCATGAACGGTCCAGCGATCGAAGGGAAAATCCATGGCGGCAGCCGCGCCCGATTTGAGTTCCCCACTCAGCGCGCCGCGGCGACGAGTGCGACAAGAAAGCGCTGGTGCTTCCATAGAAGCACCAGTCCACTCAGCATCATTACGAGCACCGCGAGCTGGCGGAATTCGACGTACAGAGAGGAAGCCGAGCCAGGAATTCGCGACCCAGACCGCCACGACGGCACCGACTCCGGCGGCGAGTCCGTGCCGCACCAGCGGCCAGCTCAGTGCGTCGAACATCCAGTAGCTCGCTCACCCAGCCTATACTGCCAAACCGTGCCGACCCCGGGTCCGCCATCAGGCTGGCGACTGTGACCACCGGCGCCACGGACTGACCGGAGAGCAGATAGGATGCCGCCGCCGGGATCAGAAGGCTGCCGCCACCGGCAGATAGCGTGCTGATCGCCCAGCTTACGAACCCTGCCGCGAACAATCCGAGATCGAGCTCGTTCGGCATCGGGATTCGATCGCGCCGTGCGCGTCAGTCGCGGAATGGCGTCGGATGATGCTTGCCGACGGGGATGACGGTGCTGGCTTGCGGCCCTTTCTCGCCTTCTCCGGGGTGCACGACGTAACGCACCTCGTCGCCGACGCACAGTTGGTCGAAGCTGCCGTCGATGACGGCATGAGGGTGGAAGTAGATGTCCTCGCCATCGGCGCCGGCGATGCGCCCGTAACGCTCCTTGGGCAGGAGCTCCGCGACCCGGCCATGACTTGGCGTCTCGTGGGTCTTGACGTCGCCGCGCAGATGTCGGGCATGATCCTCGAGCTGCCGCCGCGCCGCGTCGAAGCCGTCGCGCACCGCGACGTAGATGTCCTCGTGGGCGTGATGCTCCGGCGGATCGCGCTTCACCACGATCTCCTTGCCGGGTACCTTGAGATCGATACGAATGTGATAGAGCCCACCCTGATGCTGGCGGCGCGTGGCCGGCTCGATGATGACGCGGCAGCTGATGATGTCGCGGTGGAAGCGCTCCAGCTCTTCGGCGCGCTCGCGCACCTTCGCCTCCACGGTCGGCGAGGGATCGAGATTTCGGAAAGTGATCTGGAGCGGCAACTGCATGGTGGGTTCCTCCTTTTTTTGCGCGGCCGGAATAGCGCGCGGCCCGGTATTGCCTTCAACTCATTCCCAGAGCGGCTCCTCGTGCTCGCCGGCATGTGACAATTCCTCGAGCACCTCCCGCAGCGCCTGTCGGCTGGATCGGTGCATCTGGAGGGAGCGCGCCTTGGCGCCATAGCGCCACAATCGTCCCGTCCGACTTCCCGTCGCCTTCTGCGCGATGCGATCGAGCCTATCGAGGCGGTTCTGCAGCGTCTGCACATCCGGCGCCTGCAGCGCCTTCATCATCTCCCCACGTACCGGACCGGCCACGCCTTTGCCGTACGCGACAGCCCTAAGAGCCGCCAATAGCTGCTTCCCCTCCGGCCGAAAGCTCGCCTCCCGCACCAGATCGATCGCATGGCGACGGCTCAGCACCAGCAGTCCGTCAACCAGCTTCGCCGGCTCAGCGCTGGCGACCGGCATCGATTCGTGCTCGGCCAGGAGAAAATCCACCAAGGCGCGCCGCAGCGCCGGCGGCATCGCCTCGAAATCCTTCTCTGAAAGTGTGATCTGCATCGTGGCTCCCAATGATGGATCTTGTCGCGGCCTTCGACCGTCTGTGGGTTCTCTCCAGCCCTCACAAATGGCCGAGGTCGTACTCCGCGCAGGAATAACCCAGCTGCGACATCCCTTCCTCGAGAAGATCGCCCAGGGTTGGAATCCCCATAAGATAGTCGGCGGAATGCTGACGGTGGCGCTCGCGCGCGAGGTCGCGAGCGCCCTGCCATTCGCTCCTGCCGAAATCGCCACGGCCCACCCAGACCATCGCGATCAGGTCGATCACCTCGTCGTCGTTGAGGTCGTCGATCGCCTCTTTGAGCTCGGCGGCAGTGGGATCATCGGCATAATCCGACGAGGATCTCGCGCTCGCCGGTATCGGCGGGATTCGATCCTGGATCAGGCTCGACGGGATCCACCTTGGCATCGAATTCGCGCGCCTTGGTAATGATGTAGCAGACCTTCTCCGGGCTGATGCTGATCTCGGTCGGAGCTGTCGTCGATCGCCTGCACCATAATGTCCTCCCTGCGGCTAGGTCGGGGATTGCCATGGATGCCGCGACAATCTCTCTGCCGACTCCCGCGAAAGGAACGCTAACCCCGGCGCGCGATCAGCACTTTGATTCAGGTCAAGGCCGTTGATCCTGACGAGGCTCGGACGCCCGCTCGGCATCATGGAGCGTGGCAGGCTCGCGCGGGCGCGCCGCGCTTGAGATAGATCAATGTACTTCCTCTCGAATGCTGGGATTCTGTATGCGCAGGAATCGAGGAGGAAGCAATGACACACGAAGCAAAGAACGCGCAGCCCAGGAAAGCGGCGCCGGCAAACGGCGGGATGGCGAATTACGGCTTTTTATTCGAGGCGAACCAACGAGCCTTCGCTCGCTGGTTTCAAGGGATGAGCACGCTCTCCCAGGAGATCACCCAGTTTACGCAAAGTCGTCTGCAGGAGGACATGGCGACCTGGACGACGCTCGCCAGCTGCAAGAGTCCCGAGGACGCCTTCGAATGCCAACGTCGCTTCGCGGAAAAGGCGACGAGCCAATACTCGGAAGAGATCACCAAGCTGTCACGTCTGATGGCTGGCCTTGCAGCCGATGGTTTGGTGTCGCTTCAACGCAGCGCGGATACGACCTCCTAGCCGAAGGCTGGAGTCTGTTCCAGCATGGCCGAGAGGAAGGTCTGATCAACGGCGATAACCTCCCGGCTCGAGAATGCTCCGGGGCATTCTCGAGGTCATGTTCGCGCAGAACTGCCGCGTCGCGCGGAATCGGCGGCGTATGTCGCTTCTATTGCCCGACGCCACCGTTCTTTTTCTTTGTGCCCGCAGGCGACGACCCGCCCACCCCGACGAACTCGTAGTCGGTGACGAGCGCGACGCCGGGAGCCACCTCTTCGATGGTCTCCACCTCGAGTACTTCGATCGGGGTCTCCGGCGCGGGCTTCGCGAGTTTGGGAGGCGCGGACTTCCTTGGGGCTGCCTTCTTCGCCACGGCGCGCTTCATCCTGGCGACTTTCTTCCTGGTCTTGGATTTCACCGCGCGGCGTTTCGCGGTCTTCCTCGCCGTCTTCTTGGCGGCCTTGGTGCGTCGCGCGGCCCCTCTTGGCTTCGCGGTTTTGCCTCGGCGGACCGAGCGCTTCTTGCCTCTTGCCACGATCGTCCTCCTGCTTGACAGAGCACCTCTATGCAACACCCGACACGCGGGCCTTAGCAAGACAATGTGGTCAACCTGCCGAAAATCCTGATCTATGGTCAATCAGCGCTGGCCCGGCAAAACAGGCGATGGACGGCTCGGTGTGAGGATGAACCCAAGCGCCGCGAGCGCGGCGAACACGGCGCCCGTCTCGAACGCGACAGTGGCGCCGAAACGCGCCCACAGCGCACCGGCTGCAGTGCTGGCGAGCAGCAGCGCCGCCCCCGTCAGCAGGTTGAAAATGCCGAAGGCAGTGCCGCGCAGATCCTCCGGCGCGGTGTCGCCGATCAGCGCCGCGAGCAGCCCCTGGGACAGCCCGAGGGAGGCGCCCCAGAGCCCCACCCCCAGGAAGACGCCGCCGATGCCTGGAACCAAGGCGAGGGAAAGATCCGCCGCCACGAGAACGGCGAGGCCGGCGATCAGCAGCTCCCGCCGGCCGATCCGATCGGAGAGCGCCCCAGCGGGGGTGGCGATGGCCGCATAGATCCCGTTCATGAACACCATGACGAGCGGCACCAAGCCGATCGCAAGACCGGCGGCTTGCGCCTGCAAGACCAAAAACGCCTCGCTGAAGCGGGCGAGGCTGAACACGACGCCGAGGCCGACGACCCACCAATAGGCTCCGCTGAGGCGCGCGAGACTCTCGCGGCGGATCGGCCAGCCGCCCTCGCCCCGCGGCCGCGGAACCGCCGGCTCCTCGACACCGAGCATCGCCAGTGCGACACCCAGCGCGGCCGGCACCACCGCCCACCAGAATACGGTCCGGAAATCGTCCGCGTAGTGCAGCATGAGGGCCATGGCGAGGAGCGGCCCGCCGATGGCGCCCACCGTGTCCAGCGCCTGACGCAGCCCATAGGCGGCGCCGCGAACGGGCTCCGGCGTGATGTCCGCCATGAGCGCGTCGCGCGGCGCATCGCGGACGCCCTTGCCGATGCGGTCGAGGAAGCGCGCGGCGAGAACCGCGCCCGCCCCGGCGGCAAGCGGGAAGATCGGCTTGGTGACCGCGCTCAATCCATAACCGAGGACGACCAACAGCTTGCGTCTGCCGATGCGATCGGAGAGGACGCCCGAAAAGACCTTGGCGATCGCGGCGGTGGCTTCCGCCACGCCTTCGATCACGCCGACGACGGTCGTGCTGGCGCCGAGAACTCCCACCAGGAACAGGGGCAGCAGGCTGTGAATTGACTCCGACGAGATGTCCATGAAAAGCGAGACGAAGCCGAGAGCCCAGATGCTCCGCGGCAGATCGCGCCAGGTCATTCTCGGCTTGGCTGTCATGGCCTCGCCCAATACCCCGCAATCAAGCCCACCAGAGCTCTTTCGGTCGCCTTGGATGACCTAAATCAATTGCGGCACTTCGCACGCCGGTCATTCTTTAAAACATGATTCCAGGAAAAGGTCCTCCGAATTGGAGGTCGTGCCATGCACCGGATCAAACTCTTTCTCGCCTCAAGCGCAATTGCGCTTGCGAGGCTGCCCGTATCTGCGCAACAGAGCCCCGGCCGCGGCGGCCCCGGTCCGATGTATGCCTGAGCGCCGCCCGAATGGCAGGCTGCCTGATACGGTTCCCGAGACACAGGAGGAAAGCCCATGTTCATGAAGCATATCCCCGCGCTGGCCCTGGCGGCCGCTGGTATTTTCTTGGCCTCGACAGGCGGCATGGCGCAGCAGACACCCGGCTGGTCGATGCATTTGGGCGAGGCCGAGCAAGCCGCGGGCCGGCGGGTCTTCAACAATCACTGCAGCGCCTGCCACGTGAAGGCCGGTAGGCGCAGCTTCGGCCCCAGCCTCTATGGCGTGGTCGGCCGGCCGGCGGCATCGGCGGCGGGATTCCCCTATTCGGAGGCCCTCAAGAAATCGGGCCTGGTCTGGACCGAGGACAATCTGCGCAGGTGGATCGGCGACACCGCCGCCATGGTTCCCAACACGCTCATGCCGCACGTCTCGATCAGCGACCCCGCGGAGCAGGTCTACCTCATCGCCTATCTCAGGACTTTGAAAGCACCGCCGAAAGCAACGAAGCCTCGTTAAGGGAAGCTTGGCAGGCGCTAGTGCCCGGGAGGCGGGACTGCATCAATGCGCCATGAGCACGGTGAGCGCGGCGGCTCGGAGCACATGCTCGGTCACACCCCCGAAGATCAATTCCCGCATCCGGCTGTGGCCGTAGCCACCCATCACGAGCAGGCCAGCGCCGATCTCGGCGGCCGCGGCCAGCAGTGTTTCGGCAGCACCGCGCGAACCGGGCTGCAGATGGCGGGCCTCCGTCGCCGGGTTGTGCCGATGCAGGGTCGCGAAGAGCCGCGTTCCGGCCTCGCGGTCGATGCGGCTATCCTCCGGGACGGTGAGGATCACAATCCGCTTCGCTTTCGCGAGGAACGGCGCCGCCGCGGTCACCGCGCGCGCGGCCTCGCGGGTCGACTTCCAGGCGATCGCGATTGTCTCCGGCTTCACCGGCGCTAGCTCCGGGATCAGCAGCGGCCGGCCGGTTGCGAGCAAAGCAGCCTCCAACATTGCACGGCCCCCGCCCGCAACCTCGGCCGAACGGCCGACCACCAGCAGGTCAGAGGTACGTCCATATTCCGCGATCCAGGCCGCTTCGTTGCCGGTCTCCTGATGCCATTGCGCAGAAATCGCCTGCGGATCCGATGCGGCGGTGGCGACCGGCAGGCGTTCCCGCTCACAGAACGCTTGGAAGATTTTTTGCGCCTTTTCCGCCCGCTGAGCCGCATCAGCCTCCAACCGCTCGATCAGGGTCGCGGAGGCCACGCCACCACTGAAATCCGTGGCGAGGGCGGCCGCGATGTCTCCCGGATCCAGGCGGACATGGAGAAAATCGAGATGCGCCGCGAATAGGCGAGCCACATTCAGGGCGGCGGTGAATACGCCGCTGTCGGCATCAGTGCCGGTTGCTGGTACGAGAATGGTCTTGATCATCGCTGCCTCCTCGAACAGGAATTTGCCACCTTCTCCGGGACCCCGGCGCTCCGCCTTGACATGCCTCAATGGTCCTCCCGATCAGGGCGGCTCGTCCATGGCGTGCAGCCGAGAAATGCTGGCGACCGTGCGCGCGACTTCGTCGTCGCTCAGGGGCGGCCGACACAGCACGCGATTCCAGCAGAGGAGAAGCTCGCTGGCGACGGCGGCATCAAGGCCACGGCGGAGGAGGTATCCAGCGAGCGAGGCGATGGTGGTGTTGCGCACGCCTTCGCCGACGCCGTCCCGCGCAAGCGCGCGCCAATAGTCCAGGGAATGCCCGCGCCCGCCCGTCGAGCCCATCGCGAGGTGCAGGAGCCAGTCCGGCAATGAAGCCAATTCGCAATGCTCGGGATCATGGCCGGGGACCCATTGATAAGCGCGTCCTGATGGATGCACCGAGGGCGGTACGACGACCATGCCGCCTTCGGCGCGCAGATCGAAACCAGGCGCGAAGCCGGCGCGGTTCCGCAGAGGATAGAGCGGAAAGGCAAAATAGAAGTGCCTGCCGCCGCCGCCGGTGGCGGCCTGCACGGTCGGGGGAAGCACGCCATTCTTCTGCTCGAGCCCGCGAAGACTTCTCCGTGCCCCCATGCTGCGGGTCCATATCGAGGACCACCAAGTTCGAGACTTCGCCGGTAACGACCCCGATATTGGCGTTCGGCCACTTCTGGAACCATGCGTCGATCTCGGCTTCGCTCGACCGGCGCGATTGGTAGGCTTCCCAGGGCACGAGAGGGATCTTCTCGCGTGCTCGGACGGGAATGACGGACCAGCCCCGACGGCAGTATTCGATCGCGGCGTGCTGCATTGTCTGCCGGCCCATCGATCGGCTATGCCTTCCTTCGGCTTGCGGTCAGGCACTCTCAGTGGATTTCCGGCAGCCTGCGCGGGTGAGCAGGGTTTGTCGGCTGGCAGATCTAAGTACGCGCGAGGCGGGGGTCGCACGTTGATTCAGGTCAAGAGCAGCCGAGCCGAAGCCCAGTCGGCATCGACATGGCCGATTGGCATGCCACCGCGGCTATTCGGGCGGACGCCTGATGTATGTCAAAGGCATCCGCGATCAGGGTGCATATTTTAGTAAGTAACGGAGGTCGCGTCGCCTTGGAGATCGGCGGCGAGCCGGCAAGACCGGGTTCGCCGAGCCCATCCAGCGCCGCCAATACCAAGTTTAGATCCTCGCGCTTGCCTCGCGAAGGCGCCATCGCTCAGGAGGGATTCATGATCGGTCGTCTGTTTGCCGGTTTGGTGTTGGGACTCACGGTCTTCGTGCTGGCGAGCGTGCTCCAAGCACTGCTCCTACCATCGAGCGAAGCCGGCGAGTATTCCTGGTTGATCCTTCTCGCGGTCCTTGCGCTCGCGCTTTTCGTCGCGCTGCGCGCCCCAACAATCAGGACCGCCTGGGGACATCTGATTCTGATCAATGGAATCTTTGGCCTCGCTCTTGGCTGCGCGACACTGCTGCCGCGGCCGCTGACAGCGCAGGAGGAATTCCAACCGGATATGGTCAACCCGGCCGCCGCTCGCTACATAGCGCATGCGCTTCTCTCGCAGTATGGGGCTTTTGTTGCCCTCTTCCTCGCGCTGATCCTGATCGCGTCGTCGATTCTATTATTGCAGCGATCCAAGTCGAGGTAGTCCACGTCGCTGGGTCGCGCTGGCGCCGGAGTTCGACATATGGTCGATAGAAGCGAAAGAGAGGGAATGGAGACGGTGCAGATACCACCTTTCCGTTTGGAAGGGGATCTCGGCTTTCCGGCGGAGACGGCTCGTGGGCTGGTCCTTTTCGCCCATGGCAGCGGCAGCAGCCGCTTAAGTCCTCGGAATACTTACGTCGCGAGCGCGCTCCGGCAGGCGGGTCTCGCGACGCTGCTGTTCGATCTGCTCAGGGAGAGCGAGGAAGCGGATCGCGCCAATGTCTTCGACATCGAGCTGCTAGCCGACCGGCTTCTGGCCGCCACCGCTTGGGCCCGGTCTTTCGAGACGACCCATTCGCTGCCACTGGGATATTTCGGGGCCAGCACCGGAGCCGCCGCCGCCCTCACTGCCGCGGCGCGTCTCGGCGAGGAGATCGGTGCCGTGGTCTCCCGTGGCGGCCGGCCGGATCTGGCGGGCAGCGCGCTGCCGCGGGTCACAGCGCCAACCCTCCTGATCGTCGGCGGACATGACACCGAGGTTCTCGCGCTCAACCGGGCGGCGCATCGCGCCTTGCGCTGCGAAAGCGTGATCGAGGTGGTGCCCGGGGCGACCCATCTCTTCGAGGAACCTGGCGCGCTCGAGGTGGTGGTCGAGCGCGCGCGCCATTGGTTCCTCCGCCATTTGGTCATTCCCGCGCGAAGGTGAACGGGCGCTGTTCGCGGAGTGCCGGGATGCGGTGCTCATGTCATTCCGACTCATCCCTCACACCTCGGCGACATCGGGCTCGCCGCAGTGCGCCAGAATAACGGCTCGGGCCTCCTCGCGCAGCCGCAGCACCGCCGCGAAATCTTCTCCGTCTGGCAGGATCGGTTCGCCGATCCGGACCGACACGGCGCCGCGCCGCGGGAACCACTGATCGCCGCGCAGGATCGAGCGCGTTCCGCGCAGGGTCACCGGCAAGATTGGGAGGTGCTGTCGCGCGGCGATCACGAAGGCCCCCAGCCGGAATGTCAGTAATCCCGGCGCACGCGTGAAGGTGCCCTCGGGAAAGAACACGAGCGCCCGTCCCGCCCCCGTCGCCAGCAGCGCCTGGCGCGTGTCCTCGACCCCGCCCTCGGGATCGGCGCGCTCGACGAAGAGGGCGCCCAGCGCCCGGAGGAAGCGGCCGGCGAAGAACTGAGCTTCGAGCTCCTTCTTGGCGATGAATGCAAGCTCGCCGGGCAGCGCCGCCGCCAGCACCAACCCGTCGAGATAGCTGGAATGGTTGATGATGACGATCCCGCGCTCCCGGGACGGCCAGCGTCCAGTGATCTCCAAACGGATCGCCCATGAGCCGGAACGCCAGGCGCGCGGTGCCGTGCATCAGCGCCCATCGCCAGTCGAGGCGCGGGAGAGATAGTACGGCCGGCCACAGAAAGGCGCCCATGAGGACGATGACGCCCCACCACCACGCCGCATAGCAGAGGTCGCCGAGCTGGTGGCCGAGACGCCGCACCTGCGGGCCGAAGTCCAGCGATCGCGAGACGCAGGAGCTGGCGCCACATCGGCTGCGGATGCAGGGCGAGCCGGCCGCGCTCGAAGAGCTCGCGCGCTGCGGCGCGGCGGAGCTTGCCGCTCGACGTCTTGGGGACGGTGCGTGGCGGAACCAGGACAACCTCCTCCGGCGGCGCGTCGAGCAGCCGCCCCGCCGCTTCCTCGATACGGTGCCGCAGCGCCGACATGCGCCGCGGGATCGGTCTCATGCGTCTCGGCGAGAATGACGACGCGCTCGGTGCCGGTGCGCGGATCCTGGGTTCCGAAGACCGCGACGCAACCCTTGCGGACGCCCGCCACATCGCCGACGGCGGCCTCGATCTCCTCCGGATAGATGTGGCGGCCGGCGCGGATGATGATGTCCTTGGAGCGGCCGGTGATGAACACGTCGCCGCCGGCGATATAGGCGAGATCGCCGCTGTTGAGCCATTCCCCGTCGAAGAGCTCGCGGGTCTTGACGGGGTTGCCGAAATAGCCCGCGGTCGCGGACGGGCCGCGAAATTGCAGCCGTCCTTCCTGCCGCTCGCCGAGCTCCCCGGTCGCGTCGATGATGCGGATCTCATGGCCCGGCAAGGGGCGACCGCAGGCGACGAACTCCAGCGCGTCGGGATCGTCGGGCGCCGCCGGGCGGGCTTCGCCACCCTGTCGTCAGCGCTCCGCGATCGACGCGATCGATGATCGGCGCGCGGCCGAGCGGCGGGAAGGCCAACCCCACGGCATTCTCGGCAAGGCCGTAGACCGGCGCCATTGCCTCCGGCCGGAAGCCGTAGGGCGCGAAGCGCGCCGCAAAGCGGCGGATGGTCTCGGGACTGACCGCCTCCGATCCGTTGGCCACCATGCGCAGCGAGCCGAGGTCGAGGCCGGCGATGGCGGCATCCTCGACCTTGCGCAGGCACAGCTCGAAGGCGAAGTTCGGCGCCGCCGAGAGCGTGGCGCGGTGGCGATGGATCGCCCACAGCCACTGCTCCGGCCGGACCAGGAAGGTCAGCGGCGACATGACCACGAGCGGCGCCGCGAAATAGAGGCTGCCCAGCCAGGCGCCGATCAGCCCCATGTCGTGATAGAGCGGCAACCAGCTGACGAAGACGTCCGCGGGGCCGGCCTCCATCGCCTGGCCCATGGCCCGGATATTGGCGAGAACGTTGCGGTGGCTCAGGGCAACCCCCTTGGGATCGCCGGTGCTGCCCGATGTGTACTGCAGCAGCACCATGCTCTCGGGATCGAGCTTGCTCGGCAGCGCGCCGGCTCCCTTGCTCAGAGCCTCGACACTGACGACCGCTCGCAGGCTCTCGACCTGCAGCTTGAGGAGACGCGCCACCGCCGGCGTCTCCGCCGACGCCACCAGCAGCACCGCGCCGGCGTTGCGAAGAATGCCGGCCTGGCGCTTGAGATGCTCCTCGAGCTGCGACGGGCGAGCGGGCGGATAGATCGGCGTCGGCACGCCGCCCGCATAGAGCACGCCGAAGAAGGCGGCGAAGAAGGCTTCGCCGGTCGGCAGCATGATCGCCACCCTCTCGCCCGGCTGCAGCCCCGCCTGGCGCAGACCACGCGCGACCGCCCGCGAGCGCTCCGCCAGCTCGCCATAGGTGAGGCTCGTCTCCGTCCCGTCGCCCTGCCAATGGACGATGTGGACGCGGCCGCCATGGTGCTCGACATGCCAATCCAGCACCGCGGTGAGGGTCGTTGCGTCGACCGGGGCGGGCTCGGCGATCTCTTCCGCGACGACATGACGAACGGCAGCATCGAAACTCGCCGGCGCGGCCTTGGCATCTTGGAGTGCCGCGAGCAGATCGTGCAGCGTCTCCGCTTCACCCAGCAGGTGCTCAGGCAGATGGACCGAAAACACCCGCTCGACCCGCAGCAGCAGCTCTGCGCGCGAGAGGCTGTCGAAGCCCCAGTCGCGCTCGAGCGAGCTATCGAGCCCGGCTTTTCCACCGGTCCGGGCGCGAGGATGTAGTTCTCGATGCAGCTCGCAGGCAATGCCGAGCAACCGAGCGGCAGCGGTCGAGCCGGATTGCGATCCGGGGCCTGCCGGCCTTGAAGGCGTGATGAGCTCTGGCGCCATATCTTCAGTCCACAGATGGCCGGGAAAAGCCGCGAAGCGTTCCAAGGCTGCCGCTTGACCCGGCGGCTCAAATGCTCCGGCTATCAACGCCTGAGCTTTTTCAAGGTGCTTAATATCTTTCTTCCTACCGGTTTTCTTCAGAAGCAATGGATCAACGCTCATATCGGAGACGTGACAGATTATCGAGCTAAGGCTCGCATTTCATTTATCCGAGCTCAACATCAAGACGTGAGGGACTATCTCCACTCCTCCAACCGCTGCGTTGTAGCGCGCGCTGGAACGTGCTGCGTCAGCCGGGTTCAGTCGTGCTCGAATCCGTACACCTCGGGCAAGATGAAGATCGCTGCCAGCAACCCGATCAGCGGGAATATAGCGACCAGCAGCGTGGCGTTCGCCTGACCGATAGCAGCGAAGAGCGATGGGAAAAGAAAGATCGCCAGGAAAGAAGGCAGCTTGACGAACATGTAGGCGAAGCCACTCGCCGTGCCGCGGTATTCGGGTTTGGCGACCATGGTCGGGATCGTCATGCAGTTCGATGCATCCCAATAGTGGCCCCACAGCATCGCCGCCGCGGCGAAGGGCAGGATGAAGATCTTTCCGGTGTAGAGCGCACCGGCGGCAACCAGAAGCGAGATCAGAACGATGGCGAATCCAGCAATACCGATACCCCGATGCCCGATCCTCGGCGTGATCAACGGCCCGATCCAGCCGGAGATCGCAGCGATGACGTAGAGCGCCATGGTGACCATGTTGGTGCCGAGGATGGACGACACGCCTACCATCACGAAGAGCACTGGAATGTAAAAGGCGAAGGTCGAGAACTCGGTCGCCTGAGTAAAGCAGGCAATCCATCCGTAGAGGGTGGCGCGCCACCGGATCGGGTCCTTGCGGAGTTCGGCCAGGAACGCGGTCGGACGTGGCTTCAGCACGACGATGTCGGCATTCGGCAGCATATCCAGCCGGTCGTTGTACATCTGCGTCGATACCTGCTTGGCCTCGCGGAAACGGCCTTGACGGATGAGCCAAACGGCGGTCTCCGGCAGATCACGACGCATCACCAAGATGATGAAGGCGGGGACCGCCCCCAAGCCCAGCGTCACGCGCCAGATCAGCTCGGGCGGTAGGTTGGAAACGATGAACACGGCGATGACGGCCAGCGTCAGCACCTCGCCTACCGCGAACATGAATTGCCAGCGGTTGCCCATGACCTCGCGCTCGCCCTTGGCCATGGACTCCATGATGTAGGTGTAGCCGGTGGAGATATCGCTTCCCAGCGGGACGCCCAGAACGAGACGGACGACTACCAGCCATTCGACGCTCGTCACGAAAGCCTGCAGCAGGGCCAGGACGATGAACATGACCATGGTCGCCAGGAACATCACTCGCCGCCCGATCTTGTCGGACAGCCAGCCGCCGATCAGCGCCCCGATCAGCGCGCCTCCTTGAGTCCCGGCGGCCGCCAAGCCCAGCAGCAGAGGGTCGGGATGATATTGTTCGCGGATGAAGACGAGCACGAACGCAATCGAGTAGAGGTCCCAGGCCTCCACCAGGATCGAGGCCATCATCAGCCAGCCGACACGATTACCCTTGGGACTGTAGTTCGTCACTAGGTGGCGGACAGCGCCATCCATGGCTGCCTGCTGCGACATTGCTATCGACACGTAAGTCCCTCCCAGCCGCTGCTATTCGTTTTGTTCAGACAGCAATCCGCGCTCTCCCACCGGAGCAAGGACCCGAACGGGGTCATCGCCTTGTCAATAGCCGGACATCCGGGGAAGCAGCGTCGTAATCTCGGGTACGAAGGCGATCAGCAGCAGGCACAGGAAGAGGATCCCGAGGTATTTCAGGACGGGCCACACCGTCTCTTCCAGCGTCACTCCGCCAATCAGGCAGGAACCGTAGAGACCCACGCCGAGCGGCGGCGCGAACAGCCCGATGCCCATGCCGATCACCAAGATGACCCCGTAGCTCAGCGGATCGAAGCCCAACTGCCGGGCGACAGGCATCAGCAGCGGCCCGAAGATGATCAGTGCCGCCGCTCCCTCCAGCACCGATCCCATGACGATCAGGATCAGGATGGAGAGCAGCAGGAACACCCAGCTTCCGTGGGTCCTGGACAACGCGACGAGGACCTCGGCGATGAAATGCGGCACCTGCTGCAGGGTCAGCACGTAGGCCAGTGCCTGCGAGGCGGCGACGATGAACAGCACCATGCCGGACTTGACAGCGGCATTCCGGATGACGGCGCCCGCGCTCCGCCATGTCATTTCCCGGAACAGCGCACTGCCGACCAGCAGAGCATAGACGACGGCGAACGCCGAAATCTCCGTGGCGGTGGCGAACCCCGACCGGAAGCCGCCAAAGATGAGCGCGATGAGGCCGAACGCCGCGATGCCGCCGCTGGCCATGCCGGATGCGCTGGCCGTCTGCGACCCGACGATCACGGGGGCCGGGCTCGCCTTGCCCAGCACGATCACCATGATGATCAATGCCAGCGCCATGACCGCGGACGGCAGCAGCCCGGCCATGAACAGGCCGCCGATCGACAGATTGGTCACAAAGCCAAGGATGATCAGGTTGACGCAGGGCGGGATCGTCTCGGCCATCACGGCGGAAGCGGCCAGCAGCGCCACCGCGTCGCCCGGCTTGTGTCCGGATTTGCGCGCCGCCGGGACCAGCACCGATCCCACGGCCGCCACGTCGGCCATCTTCGAGCCGGAAATCCCCGAGAACACCACCATGCTGAGCACCATGGCGACATTCAGCCCGCCGCGCAGCCGCCCGACACCGCGCTGCAGCAGGGTCATGATGCGAACGGACATGCCGTTCGCTTCCATCAGATAGCCCACCAGGATGAAGAACGGCACTGCCAGCAGCACGAAATTGTCGATGCCGCGAGCAGTCTGCTGGGCGAAGAATTCGCCGGGCAGCATGTCGCCGCCCCAGACGAAGACCAGGGTCGTCAGTGCCAGCACGAATGCGATGGGAACGCCGGCCAACAGACTGAGGACGAAGGTCACGCCCATCGCGGCGGGCATGCCCGGCAGCGAGTCCGGTGAAAGGACCGACCAGCCCAGCCACACGACCGCGACGGCGGCGAGAATCCCGGTTCCCGCCAGAAGATCCGGCCGGCGATGCCGCCGCAGGTCATCCAACGCGAACACTGTCATCGCCGCAGCTGCGAAGCACATCGGTGCGAAGAACAGCTCTTGCGGCACGCCGGCGCCCACGGTCTGCCCCGCCGTCTGGAGCAGCAGCACCAGGCTGAACCAGCAGAGCGCGGCGGCCACCAGGAGGATGACGAGACCAACCATCGCGTCCACCTGCGCCCTCCGTCGCGGCCGCAGGCGCTCGACGAAGAAGACCACCCCCGCGTTCTCGCCGCGCGCCAGCGCCGCCGCCGCCCCCAGGAAGATGACGGCGAGCAGCAGCATGCGCGCGACGTCGTCGCTCCACACGACCGGCGCGGCGAACAGGAAGCGGACCAGGACAGAGCCGACCACCACCAGCAGGTCAGCCATCAACAACGCGGCTGCCAGGATCTCAACAACATCGAGCAGGACCTCAACCGAGCGTGCTCGGATGACCGACCCGTCAACGGGTCGAGGCCCGTGTGAGAGGGCGTCGGCCACCTGATCAGACCTTCTCGGTCTGACGAATAGCCTCGAGCATGTTCTTGGCATTCGGCGTCGCCTGCACGAAACGATCCCACATCGGACTGACCCGGTCGCGGAACGCGGTCCGGTCGCAGTCCTCTACGGTCACGCCTTTCGCCTTGAGCTCCTCGATCGCACCGGCCTCGACCTGCGCGGCCCGCTTGAACTGGTCTGTTGTCGCCTCGCGCACCGCCTGCAGAAGCCCGTCCCGCTGAGCGGGCGGCAGGCGCTGCAGCGAGCGGTCGCTGACGAACGCCCCGAACGGGGTATGGATGTGCCGCGTCAGCGTGAAGAACTTCGCGGTCTCGTAAAATTTCGCCGAGAGAATCGTCGGCGCGTCGTGCTCCATGCCATCGATCACGCCCGCCTGAAGCGCCGTGTAGATCTCCCCGAACGCCATCGGGGTGGCCGCCGCGCCCATCAGCCGCACTGTCTCGGTCACCACCGGGCTCGGCAGGCAGCGGATCTTGCGTCCGGCGAGGCCGGCGGGATCGGAGAACTTGAACTTGGTGATGAAATTCCGCGAGCCGAGGTTGCGGCCCCACGCCGGGAAATGCGCTCCTGCCTTCTGGATTAGGAGCGCCTGCAATTCGGCGGCAGCCGGCGTCGCGGCGGCGCGCAGCATGTGATCGTAATCCCGGAAGACATAGCCGAGATCGAACACGCCGAATTCCGGCACGACATTGGTCCAGATCGACGTGCCCACCAGCATGAGGTCGACGACCCCCGCCTTCAGCTGGTTCACGACGTCCGCCTCCTGGCCCAACTGATTGTCGGGGAAGAATTGCGTGGCGACCGAGCCGTCCGTCGCGGCCTTCAGCCGTGGCAGGAACAAGTCGTACCAGATGCGGCCGGTGGAATACTGAGGATCGTTGGGAAACGACGTCGAGACCTTCAGTGTCGTGGCCGCCTGTGCGCGCCCGATCAGTGCGGGGGCCGCAAGCAGCATGGCGCTCGCGCCCAGGATCGTGCGGCGATGGATACGTGTCATTGGTGTTTCCTCCTCATTGTCTCGGTTTGTTGTTCGTGGTTCCTGCGGATAGGACGAGCGTCAGAGCACTCCGAGCATCCCCCCGTCGACGTAGATGATCTGCCCGTTCACATAGTCAGAGGCGGCGGAGGCGAGGAACACGGCGGCGCCGACCAGTTCCTCCGGTTTGCCCCAGCGGCGAGCCGGCGTGCGCCCGATCACCCAGGCGTTGAACGTCGGATTCTCGACCAGCGCCGTATTCATTTCGGTCAGCATGTAGCCGGGCCCGATCGCGTTGGCCTGGATGCCGTGCTCGGCCCACTCGGCCGTCATCGCGCGGGTCAGCATCTTGATCCCGCCCTTCGCCGCCGTGTAGGGCGCGACGGTGGCGCGCGCGGCATCGCTGGTCAGCGAGCCGATGTTGATGATCTTGCCGCGCCTGCGCGGGATCATTCGCCTCGCCGCCTCGCGCCCAATGACGAAGGCGCTGGTCAGGTTGGTCTCGATGACGCGGCGCCAATCGGCGGTGTCCAGTTCCACCATAGGTCGGCGGAACTGGATGCCGGCGTTGTTGACGAGGATGTCGATCTCGATGCCCTTGGCATCCAGGTCGGCGAATGCCGCAACGATCTCCGCCTCATTGGTGACGTCGAAGCGGGCCTCGTGCACGGTGTGCCCGGCGGCACGCATGGCGGCAGCGGCGCTGGCCAAGCGCCCGGCATCAGCCCCGTTCAGCACTACCGCAGCGCCTGCTTCGGCCAGCCCCTCGGCCATCGCGCGTCCGAGGCCGCGCGAGGATCCCGTGACCAGCGCGGTGCGGCCGGTCAGATCGAACAATGCTGCTCGCTTCATCGGCCCCTATGCCTCCGACCGGCGAACGGTGAGGTCGGGTCGCTCGAATACCGCGGGCAACAGCTCCGTGCCCAGGCCCGGGCCCTCCATCGGCAGCACGTAGCCGTCCTCGATCACCGGCATGGTGGTGACGAGTTCCTTGTACCAGCCGGTATAGAAGGCGCGCACGCTCTCCTGGATCAGCGTGTTGGGCTGGCTGAACGAGGCGTGGATCGCCGGCGATGAAACCGACCGGGCCGACGCAGTCGTGCGGCGCGAAGGGGCGGTGGTAGGTCTCGGCCATGGCGGCGATCTTGCGGCCCTCGGTCAGGCCGCCGGTCCAGCAGAGATCGGCCATCACGACGTGCATGGCGTCGCGGTCCAGCATGTCCTTGTAGGGGAAACGGCTGCCGAGCGTCTCGCTGGCGCAGACCCACACCGTGGTGGAGCGGGCATATTCCGCCAGCGCCTGCGGCGAGTTCATGCGGATCGGGTCCTCGAACCAGGTCGGTTTGTACGGCTCGAGCGCCTTCGCCAGCTGCTTGGCCATCGGCAGGTTCCACAGGCAGTGGAACTCGACCATGATCTCCATCTTGTCGCCGACCGCGCGGCGGATCTTCTCGAACGGCTCCAGCGCCGCCTTCAAGCTGCGTCCGGCGTGATGGACATGCCATCGTTTTCCAGCGCCGCCGGATCGAACGGCCAGATCTTCATGGCGGTGATGCCTGGATTCGAGCAGGCTTTCCGCCACCGCGTCTGCGCGCGTCATGAAGCCGTTCAGGTCCTCGTAAGGTCCCGCTGCATCGGAGAAGTTCCAGGTGGAAACCGGCTTGATGTTGGTTGAGCGCACGTAGCCGTAGCCGGCGCAGGTGTTGTAGATGCGCTGCTTCGGACGGCAGAGCCCGCCCAGCATCTGATGCACGGGCTGGCCGCACACCTTGCCGAACAAGTCCCAGAGCGCGATGTCGATGGCCGAGGCGGCGCGGTATTCCACCCCGGTGCTCGACTGCGCCATCGGCAGGTTGAGCATGTCGCGGTGGATCGCCTCGATATGCAGTGGATTGCGGCCGAGCAAGCGGCCGGCCAGGGTGTCGTGGATATGCGCCTCGACGGCGCCGGCGCCGTAGAAGGTCTCGCCGAGCCCGATCACGCCGGCATCGGTGTGGACGCGCGACCCAGATGACATTGGCGAACTCGGCGGTCCGCAGCGTCTCGATCGCGGTTATCTTCACCGGCATCCTCCGACTTCTTCTCATGGACGATGCGAGCGCTATTCGCTGCGGCGTCCGCGCTGTTTCAGAAATCGTAGCGTGAGTTGTGAAATATCACAATATAATTCAGTTTTCCTCCCAGTGACTTTCGCGTATGATTCAAGTCAGTATTGGCAAATTTCGGACACACGATGGCAACTCGGCCGAGAACGAGAAGCCGCCAGGGCGTACCGGCAGGGCGGTCGGCGACCATAGAAAAGCTGGCCCGCCGCAACCGTACAAATCTCGCCGAGCTTGCCTACGATCGGCTGGAGGAGCTGATCATCACCTGCGTCCTGCGCCCGGGGCTGCTGCTCTCCATGCAGGACCTGCAGGACCGGATGGGGCTTGGCCGCACGCCCATCCATCAAGCCGTCAGTCGCCTAGCGGCGGATACGCTTATCGTGATTCGGCCCCGCCACGGGCTGCAGATAGCCCCGATCGACTTGGCTCGTGGACGCACGTTGATGCAGTTGCGGCGGGACATGGAGCGCTTCGTGGTGCGACTTGCCACCGAGCGGTGCGGCGCCTCGCATCGCAACCAGATGCTGCACATCGCTGGCGTGCTGCGCGAGCGAGGGTCCGCCATGTCGATCGACGAGTTCAACCGGCTGGACCGGCGCATCGATCATCTGTTCATCGCCGCGGCAGGTGAGCCGTTCCTGGAGCATACGCTGCGGCCGCTGCACACGATCTTCCGCCGGACCGGCTGGATCTATCACAGCCGGGTCCGTCCCGAGGAAGGCCTGCACAGGACGGTGGAATGCCACCTGGCCATCCTCGACGCCGTGGCGGCCCACCGAGTGCGCGACGCCGTGGCCGCTGCCGATCAGCTGGTCAGCTTCAGCGACAGCATGCTCGACGTGCTGGGGCGGGGCATCGACCCGGCGCTGTTCGACTGCAACCTTGAGATGCTGTCGGTCGGTTGAGCCGCACGATGCCAGCCCTAAGTCTCATCTAGGAAGTACGCCCATGAAGGCCGCCATCGTCCACTCGCCCCGCGACCTCCGGATCGAGGAAGCAGACGTCGCCCCCGTCGGTCCGCATGACGTGAAAGTCCGCATCCGTGCCGGCGGCATCTGCGGGTCCGATCTGCACTACTACCAGCATGGCGGCTTCGGCACGGTGCGCATCCAGCAGCCGATGATCCTCGGCCACGAGGTCGCCGGCGAGGTCATCGAGGTCGGCGCCGACGTGACGGCATCGTGCGCTCGGCGACCGGGTAGCGGTGAATCCCAGCCTGACCATGCGGGCATTGCCGCTATTGCCTGGAGGGCATGGCCGAACCAATGCCTCGACATGCGCTTCTACGGCAGCGCGATGCGCGATGCCGCACGTGCAGGGATTGTTTCCGCGAGTTGCTCGTCGTGCACCGAAGCTCAGGCCGTGCCTGTGGGCCGCGGCGTGCCGCTGGAGACTGGCGGCCTTCGCCGAGCCGCTCTCGGTCGTGCCTGCACGCCGTCACGCCAGGCCGGGTCGCTGCAGGGCAAGCGGGTGCTGGTGACGGGTGCCGGGCCGATCGGCGCGCTGTGCATCTTGGTCGCCCGCCATGCCGGCGCGCGGGAGATCGTCGCGACCGACGTCGTGGACGCGCCGCTTGGCGATGGCGCGGCGGATCGGCGCCGACTTGGCGCATCAACGCGCGGACGACCCGAGGCGCTCGACGCGCTTCGGGCAGACAAGGGATATTTCGACGTTGTGTTCGAGGCGTCCGGCAGCGGGGGCGGCGCTGGCCGGGCGCTGGAGGTGCGTGCGGCCGCGCGGCGACCGTCGTGCAGCTCGGCCTGGGCGGCGGCGATGTTTCGGTGCCGCATGAACATGGTGGTGGCCAAGGAGATCAATCTGCGCGGCACCTTTCGCTTCCACGAGGAGTTCGCCTGGCGGTCGACTTTCTTTCCTCGCGCGCGATCGATGTGCAGCCGCTTGCTGACCGAGATCGTGCCGCTGGCGGATGCCGTGCGCGCGTTCGAGCTCGCGGCGGATCGCTCGCGCGCGATGAAGGTGCAACTGGCGCTCTGACCGCGGCGCCTGCCCGGAGGCTCGCCGTGACGCGGCCTTCGGCGAGGACGATGGGGCCCGTCTTAAGTCATTCGGCTTCGGCGCGGAGCGCTCCATCGGCCGCTATGGCGAGCCGATGCAGCCGCTGCCAAAGACACGCGAACTCGCGCCGGGCGTGACGTGGCCTTCTATGGAGCCAAAATCGACCTAACCACCTGCTGACGCTCGCTATTTTGTGGATCGATCTCCAAACTCAAAAGCGACCATATCCGCTGGATATACGCACGAACGTATAGGGCGCTACATACGCTCCGACGTATAAATCGCTACGCTCCAGCGTATGTTGACATACACCCTTTCCAGTCCAGCAAAGTCGGCTCTTGGCCTCAACGAGACTACGGGTGCCGTTGAGGCTCTCCCTGATCTCCCGGCGATACGGCTTGCTGGTGCGCGGGTTCACGCGACCGATGAGCCCCTTCGGTGTCGCCATGCGAAAGAGCCAAGCGGTTCCGGGGCCGCGCGGCTGGAACAGGTAGGTGGTGTCGAGCATGTCGTTGCCGTCCATGTGGATGTTGTACATCATGGACAACACGAGAGCCAACAACGTGCCAGATTTCGCTTTAATACCAGTATGTTAGGAGAACTGGCGTGCCAGACGGGGTGAAAGAGAGAACCAATGGCTCGTTGTGGTCAGCCTCCCGCATCTACACCGCTCCACAGGCCGTCGGACGACCACGTTGCCATGTTCCAGTCGATAGTCACTGGTTCCATTGACTACTACTTGCAATGCGGTGACCGTCCGAGACACAGCGAGGCGGGTCCAAAGCCCTCGGCGACGACCCGCCTCGCCATGCCGGCGCGCCCCTAATCGCGATTGGCAGATTGGATGAGGCACGCGGAGCGGCCAGCTCACCAGTAGCACGCGACAGGTGTGAGATCGCTGCAAGGCCACATGGCGCAGCGGTGACAGCCCACCCAGAGCGCAAACCGCCGACCTCGCTGCCGCACCCAGGAACCGTGAAATCAGGGAGAAACGCTAGCAAACGCGGGGCAAGTTAGGGCAAAAAAGTTATTCACTCTGTACTTCGGTCAACGAAAGATGCTGATTAAGACAGCCGCTTCGCGTGCCACAATAGGCAATCTCTCTGTTCAGATCCGGCCCACAACTCGCCCCTACGCAGTGCTTCAGCTAAATCCCGGATGTAGTCAGCTTGCTCCGTACGCCTGGATATATCCCACAGCGCAGAGTTTAGTACCTCTGGATCCCTAAATGCCTCGAGAAATGCGGTCGCCGGCCACCGGTATCGCTCGAAAGCCATTACGACGACCCTACGTAACCACCGACACACGTCCCAAGTACGTTCAGGTGCAAAGTCGGGTCGGTTAAAAGAAAATTATCTCGCGAATGTCAGAACGGATGTCCGAATGAGCTGCTGCCTCGTGCAACCTGGGGAATGACCAGGTGATAAGAGCGTACGAATTTGGTTCGCCGCCTTGGACGCCAACAAGGAACATCACAACGGCCGCCTTTTGGACGAGCCTGTCAATTGCGGTTCCAGCCGACGCTACTTTCGCAAACAGCTGTGCCGTGCGCACAGCCAATTTTGCGAAGTCGATATGTTCCAGCTCTATGCATTCAAGGACCACACGGATACTGTTTTCGCTCGGTGCAACCTGCGTATGCAGCCACCCCAGATGATAGGCGTATGATTGCCCAGGACCTCGCGCCAGCTACTCCTGCGGGAAGGTACCAGTCGGCTGTGTCGATGCCTGAGAGAATCGCGGGGACCATTTCGTCTGGTGGGACTCGCTCAAGCTCATCAAGGCGCCCATTATAATGAGACACGAGCATTGCAGGAACGATCTCGCGCCATCGGCTTAAGAATACGTCTGGGTGGTTGGCAAGCACATTGCGAAATCTTAGCGATAGTCTGCGCAGGCAATGTCCAGGTTTCTGGCTTAGTGAGAAAATCTGGATTTGCCTCAAGTAGCTGATCAGCTAAATCGAGCCTGGCCTCGAGAATCTTTGCCATTAGGTTGCTCGATGCGCTGGCCGCGACTGCGTCCATAACTATTTGCTCCAATGGTGACGATTCCGCGTTATGGCGCTCCGCCAGAACTGCGACAACCAAATCAGCGTCGTGGGTGATCAATTCCAGCGTCAGCTTATGTACCTCTTGTTCGGCGGAGGCGAATGCTTCGCCCGCAACCGAGAGCAAGAGCGAGAGTTTCTGATATGCGGAGAATTCTTGTGTCGGACTCCAGGTGTCATACCTATCGTCGCGCAGGGGTGGCGTTTTGGCGTTGGATTCGCTAGCCAAGTGATTTGGAGCCTGTATCGCTGCCCTCTTCAGCTCGGCCGCATGGAATTTCGTGGGCCAATATTCTGAAATCTGGTTATAGAGGTGCCTTAGATCATCGACGTCGATCAACCGATCGGCCATCCAATAGATGTAAGCAAGCTTCGGCACAGCATCTCTGGTGGCAGGAACGTCATTCGCGTAGCGGTGCACGAATTTTCGGAGATTTGAACCACCGACAATTAAATCGTTTGCCAGCAAATCAAGCCATTCGGTGCCCACCGAAAAACTTGTTTGCGATGGCTCGAAAACGATTGCCCCAGGCAACTTTGCTTTGAACTGACGAATGGCCGTGGATGGCGCCACCTGAATGTCGAATGCTTTTCCGCCAATCGATCGGCTCGCGAAAGACCATGTACAAAAAGACAGCTGCGCCGCGCTGAGTAGCGCATGAATCAGTTGCTCCCCAGCGCCTCCATCACTTCCCCGAAGGAGATGCCATTCTCCATGGCGGCCGCAACGAACTCGGCATGATAGATAGACGCCGACATGCGTGCTGTGCACGCTCGCGAGGGGGCGTATCCGCGTGACCAGCCAGCGCTCAGGCGCACGCCAGTAAGCAGTGCAACGCGCATGGCATCGCCCGGGCCACTCCCCTTGACCTTCTTCACCCGCGCCCGCACCACGTCGCACGCCATGCCAACGAGAGGGACGATGCGCCGGGCGCTGTCCGTCTTGCCCTTCTCTACGATGTACCAGCGCGACGACTTGTCAACCTGCGACGCGTCAAGGCTCGCGACTTCCTCCAGGCGCACGCCAGTGAGCAGCGCAACGCGCATGGCATCACCGAGCGCCTCGCCTGCGGGAGAGGCCGCAAAGAGCTTCTTCGTCTCATCGGACTTGAACGGTCGGCGCACTTCCGCCGCTGCCTTGATGTCCTTCTTGCTGGGCGCCTGCTCATCCCAAGGTGTCTCTTTGGAGAACGGCAGGATGCCCCGCTGTTGCGCCCAGGACCACACCTGAGCCAACTGCGACACCTTCTTGCGGATGGTCGCTGGCCCCTGTCCGTCTGGCGCCTTCGGCCCCTTCCTCTGTGGCAGGAACTCAGTGACGAACCGCGCCACCTCCCTGCGGCCTATCTCCTCAAGGCACACATCGGCACCGAAGCACTCCTTGAACTCGCCCGCTGCGGTCGCGAGGTTGTTGAGGGTGGAGCGCGAGAGGTTCTTGCCGCGATCCGCCTTGTAGCTCTTGAACGCGGCGGCGAACGGTGTGCGCTCCCCTGTCGCGGTCTTGTACCAGCGGACAGCTTTTTTCTCGCCCTCCCTCTTCTCGATCTTCTCGGCGTCATCGACCAACACGGACGTGATGGTGTCGCGCTCCTCCGGGTCGCTCACGTTGCGGAGGCTCGCCGCGATGTCTAGCGCGTCCTCGATGCTCCCGCGTGCCTCTGCGAGTGCCCGAGCTTCCTCCGTGCGGACCTCACCTAAGCGTCGGTCGGCCCGCTTCTTGGCTTCAACGAGACTGCGGGTGCCGTCGAGGCTCTCCCTGATCTCCCGGCCATACGGTTTGCCGGTACGCGGGTTCACGCGACCGATGAGCCCCTTTGGTGTCGCCATGCGAAAGAGCCACGCGGTTCCGGGTCCGCGCGGTTGGAACAGGTAAGTCGTGTCGAGCATGTCGTTGCCGTCCATGTGGATGTTGTACATCATGGACAACACGAGAGCCAACAACGTGCCAGATTTCGCTTTAATACCAGTATGTTAGGAGAACTGGCGTCCCCAGCGGGATTCGAACCCGCGTTACCGCCGTGAAAGGGCGATGTCCTAGGCCTCTAGACGATGGGGACGAGGCGCGGCTGGCGTGGCCAGCGCCAAGGGTCTAAAGGGGCGCCGGGGAGAAAGCAAGCGGGGCCGGGTCAGGCCGGCGCGGCGTCGTCGATCAGCAGCTGCACCTCGTTCGCGGCCCTGCCAGCTGTCGGCGCGGAGATGGCCGGCGAGGTGGAAGCCCTGCCCGCGCCCGTTGAGCAGCGCGCGGCCCGAGCTCGCTGTCGAGGCAGCGGAAGGCGATCGCCTTGAGCCGCTGCGGGCTCGCCGCCGTCGCCGAGGATGCAGCGCACATGGGCGCTCGCCCACGACGTCGGCGCGCAGCACGCGCATGCCCGGGAAGGCGAAGCGCGGCTCGGCATTGCCGGCGCCGAAGGGCGCCAGCCGCTCGAGCTAGCGTCACGAGCTCCGGCGTCGCCGCCGCCGGCATCAGCGCGCCGTCGATGCCGAGCTCCGGCGCGAGCCCGCCCGGGCCCGCGGCGAGCGCCGACGCGCTCGGCGAGGAAATCGCGGAGCGCGCCGAGCTTGCGCTTCCGCCACGGTGAAGCCCGCCGCCATGGCATGGCCGCCGCCGTTGATCAGCAGCCCGGCCTGGCGCGCGGCGATGACCGCGGTGCCGAGCGCGATGCCCGGCGACCGAGCGGCCGGAGCCCTTGCCGACGCCGCTCGTCCAGCGCCACCACGCAGGCCGGGCGGTTGTAGCGCTCCTTCAGCCGGCTGGCGACGATGCCGATGACGCCGGGATGCCAGCCCTCGCCGGCGACGAAGACGATCGGCAGCGTGGCGTCGGCGCGCTTCGACCTGCCGCGATCGCCTCGTCCAGCACGCGCGCCTCGATCTCGCGCCGCTCGGCGTTCCAGCTGTCGAGCGCCTGCGCCAGCGCGCGCGCCTCGCTCGGCGTCGTCGGTCGAGAGCAGCCGCGCGCCCGAGATCGGCGCGCGCCGACGCGGCCGCCGGCATTGACCCGCGGCCCCAGGATGAAGCCGGCGTGATAGGCGTCGAGCCGCTCGCCGACGCCGGCCACTTCGGCGAGCGCCGCGAGGCCGGTATTGCCGCGGCTGCGCATCACCTTGAGCCCCTGCGCCACCAGCGCGCGGTTGACGCCGGTCAGCGGCACCACGTCGCAGACCGTGCCGAGCGCCACCAGATCGAGCCAGTGCATCAGATCGGGCTCCGGCCGCGTCGCGCATACCAGCCGGCTGGCGCAGCGCGCGGTTGAGCGCCGACCGCCAGCAGGAAGGCCACGCCCACCGCCGCGAGCATGCCGTGCGGGCTGGTCTCGTCGAGCCGGTTGGGATTGACCACGGCGACGCGCGCGCGGCAGCGCCGGCTCGCCGACGTGGTGGTCGACACGATGACGTCGAGCCCGGCCTCCGCCGCCGCGGCGAGCGGCGCATGCGCGGTGATGCCGCAATCGACGGTGACCACCACCGCCACGCCCTCGCGCCTTGAGCTTCGAGCAGCGCCGGCGCGTTCGGGCCGTAGCCCTCGCGTCATGCCGGTCGGGGATGTAGACGACGACGCGGCGCGCCGACGCCGGCGAGAAAGCGCCGCAGCAGCGCCGCCGAGGTGGCGCCGTCGACGTCGTAGTCGCCGAAGATCGCGATCCGCTCGCCGCGCGTCGACCGCGCGCGACCAGGCGCGCGACCGCGCGGTCCATGTCCTTGAAGTGCGCTGGGATCGGGCAGCAGTCGCGCAAGGTCGGGTTGAGGAAGCGCTCGGCGCTCTCGGCGTCGACGCCGCGCGCCGCCAGCACGCGGCCGACGATCTCCGGCAGGCCGAGGCGCTGCGCCAGCGCCAGCCCCGCGCGATCGTCGCCGAGCGCGCTGCGCGCCAGCGCCGGCCCGCAGAGCGAGCGCTCGACGCCGAGAAACGCTTGAGCCGCCGGAACGCGCCCGTCCATCGGGTCGCTCACCGCACGAACGCCTCGTAGTGCGTCTTGCGCTTGAAATTGTGATGCGCCTCGATCACGCGGACCGTGCCGGTCTTGGAGCGCATCACCATGGAATGGGTGACGGCGCCGCCGGGGAAGCGGCGCACGCCCTGCAGCATGCGTGCCGTTGGTGACGCCGGTCGCGGCGAACATCACGTCGCCCTTGGCGAGATCGAGCAGCCCGTATTTGCGGTTGAGGTCGGTGATGCCGCAGCTTGCCGCGCGCGGCCGCGCTCGTCGTCGTTGCGGAACAGCAGCCGGCCCTGCATGTGGCCGCCGATGCAGCGCAGCGCCGCCGCCGCCAGCACGCCTTCGGGCGCGCCGCCCGAGCCCATGTAGATGTCGATGCCGCTGTCGGGCCGCGAGGTCGCGATGACGCCGCTGACGTCGCCGTCGGAGATCAGCATGATGCGCGCGCCGGCCTCGCGCACCTTGGCGATCAGCTCGGCGTGGCGCGGCCGGTCGAGGATGCAGACGACGAGGTCGGCGACCTCCGCCTTCTTCGCCTTGGCGAGGTTCTTGAGATTGTTCGCCGGCGTCTCGTCGAGATCGACCACCTCGCCGAAGCCCGGCGCCGATGGCGATCTTGTCCATGTAGACGTCGGGCGCGTTGAGGAAGCCGCCGGCCTCCGCCATGGCGATGACCGCGAGCGCGTTCGGCGCCGCCCTTGGCGGTGATGGTCGTGCCCTCGAGCGGATCGAGCGCGATGTCGATCTTGGGTCCCTGCCCGGTGCCGACCTTCTCGCCGATGTAGAGCATCGGCGCCTCGTCGCGCTCGCCCTCGCCGATCACCACCGTGCCGTCGATGGCGAGGCCGTTGAGCGCCTGGCGCATGGCGTCGACCGCGGCCTGGTCGGCGGCCTTCTCGTCGCCGCGGCCCATCAGCCGCGAGGCCGAGAGCGCCGCCGCCTCGGTGACGCGCACCGCCTCGAGCGCCAGATTGCGATCGTCCATCCCATGTCGGCCATGTTGCCTCCCGGATCTAGCGTGCTCAGAGATTCTCGATGCGGATCATGCGCGGCGGCTCGAGCACGGTCGTCGAGCCCGCCGATGCGGCTCGAGCGCGCGGCGCATCGCCGCCTCTTCCGTCTCGTGCGTGGTCAGCACCACCGGCACCGCCTCGCCCGGCGCGCGGCCGCGCTGGATCATCGCTTCCATCGAGACCTGCTCGTCGCGCAAGCGCCGCGGCGACATCGGCGATGACGCCCGGCCGGTCCACCACCATCAGCCGCACATAGTAGGCGCCGCGATGGCGCGTCCATCGGCGAGGCCGGCAGCTGCCGCAGCTGCCGAGGCCGGCACCGCGAAGCCCGGCGACCGCGCCCGTCGGCGATGTCGATGAGATCGGCGACGACGGCCGAGGCGGTCGGCTCGGCGCCCGCGCCGCGGCCCTCGAGCATGATGCGGCCGACGAAATCGCCCTCGACCACGACGGCGTTGAAGACGCCCTCGACATGGGCGATCGGCGTCGAGCGCGGCACCATGCAGGGATGCACGCGCTGCTCGATGCCCATGCTCGGTCGGCCGCGCGAGGCCCAGCAGCTTGATGCGGTAACCGAGCTCCTCGGCGAACTCGATGTCGAGCGCGGAGACATGGCGGATGCCCTCGACATGGACGCCGGCGAAATCGACCGTCGCTGCCGAAGGCGACCGCGGCGAGGATCGCGAGCTTGTGCGCGGCGTCGATGCCGTCGATGTCGAAGCTCGGATCGGCCTCGGCATAGCCCAGCCGCTGCGCCTCGGCCAGCACGTCGGCGAAGTCGCGGCCGGTCTCGCGCATGGTGGTCAGGATGTAGTTGCAGGTGCCGTTGAGGATGCCGTAGACGCGCGCGACGTGATTGGCGGCCAGCCCCTCGCGCAGCGCCTTGATGATCGGGATGCCGCCGGCGACCGCCGCCTCGAAGGCGAGCGCCACGCCCTTCTCCTCCGCGAGCCGCGCGAGCTCGGTGCCGTGATGCGCCAGCAGCGCCTTGTTGGCGGTGACCACATGCTTGCCGTGCGGCGAGCGCGGCTGCGCACGACGTCGAGCGCCACGCCGTCGCGCGCCGCCGATCAGCTCGACCACCACATCGACTCGCGGCATCGGCCGCCAGCGCCACGGGATCGTCGTACCAGCGTATCGCCGAGAGATCGACGCCGCGCTCGCGCGCCGGTCGCGGGCGGAGACGGCGCACGACCTGCAGGCGCCGGCCGCCGCGGCCGGCCAGCAGCTCGGCGTTGCGGCTGCAGCAGCTTGAGCGTGCCGGCTCCGACGGTGCCGAGGCCGGCGATGGCGATGTTGAGAGGCGGTTTCACGGCCGACTCGCGAGGCGTTACGCCGCGATCGCGGCGGGGCGCCTGTTGTACCCCCGCATCGGCCGGGATTCGACTGTTTTGTGGTCCGAAGGCGAACGGTCCGCGGGCGCGCTCACTTATCGAGCGAGATATCGGCGGTGCCGGGCTGCCGATCCGCCGGCGGCGGACCGGCACCGATCGAGACCGAGCTCGCGGGAACGCCGAGCTGCGTCAGCGCGATGCCGACGGCACGGGCGCGATCGAGGGCGAGATTGAAACCCGCGATCGAACGAGTCGCGAGATCGCGGCCAGGTCCCAGCTCGGTGAAGGCCACGACGTGGAGCGTGCCACCGCCGTTTTCCTCACGCATGCGCACCGCCGCGCGCAACTGCTCGTTGCTGGCCTCGGTGACCTGAGTCGTATTGGGCACGAAGTCGACGGTACCAAGGCTGAGCTTCGCCGTCGGCACCGACGCCAGCACCGGCGGCACGGTCGGGGTCGGGCGAGGACGGGGAGTCCGCTGCCCTCGGGCGGTCCGGGGCGAGGCCGCTTCCGCGGCGGCCGATGCCGGCGACGCGGACGCAACCGGTCCGGGTACCGAGGGCGTGGCGAGCGGCGCGATCCGGCGCTGTTTGAGCGGGGCTGGGGTGGAGCTTGCCGTCGGAATGCCCGGTGGTGCCGGCGGCACGGGTCCCGGCGTCTCGCCCTGCGGCAGGCTGCTCACGGTGGGTGCCGCTATCGCGGATTCCGCCGGCAGCGCTTCGCTGTTGCGCGCTGGCGCTTGCGTCGCGGCCGGACGGGCGGGTGCGGTGACGGTGCGGGGGTCGGCGCCGTATCCGCGGCAGCGATCGCGGCCGGAGGCGTGCGCCGCGCGGCGCCGGCTGCACTCGGCGCCGGCGGCGTGCCGCTGCAGGTGTCGGTGCCGGCGTGGGTTCTGGTGCCGCGGCAACCGATGGCCCGGCCTGGGGCGCCACGTCGGCGGGCGACGTTGGCGGCGTCGGACCCGGCTCCGCGGCGGCCGCGGGAGCCGTCCGGGTGCGCCGCTGCTCGCGGGAGCTGCCGCCGGCTCAGGCTGCGGCGAGGTCGCGCTGATCGCGGCGCTGGGCGGCGTCGGCGTGAACTGCTCGCTGTTTTCCAGGTAGTGCGCGTTCGCCCGGTCCGCCGCCAGGCTGTCCCGGAGCTTCTGTCGCTCCGCCGCGCTGAGGGCATTGGTCGGCATCGGTGGCACGGTGGACAGGTTGGGATATGGCTCCTTGCTGCCCTCCTCGAGGTTCTGCTGATTGCGCTCGGGCCCGGTATCGTCGTTCTTCGCGACGCCAGTCACGTCCCGATACCACTCGACCGGGCTGGCCCAATTGGGCACGTAGGAGCATGCCCCGAGGCTAAGAAGCAGCCCCAGCGCAACGCCGATCGCGCGCGGCGGCCGGCGGCGCGTCGCCCTCGTCCTTCGCACCTGCATCATTGCCCCAAAGCTTTCCCTCTTTACCTTCCCTGTCGTGACACCTGGCCCCTTGGTCGAGGCTCCGCGGCACCCCACATATGCCTCGCGTTAAGTATAAAGAGCCTGCCGCGGGGGTTGCCGCCGGTGTATGAGATCGGTGTATTCAATCGGGCGGGCCGCGTCACCAAGATTCCTCCGAGGGCAGCGGAAGGCTCCTTACCCTAATGACCGATAGTTCGGGACCGGGAAAGCTCGGTCAAGAGCCGGGTAATCCCGACATCCATATCCCCGATCCCGTGCAACTCGCGCGCGACTTCGCGGAGATCGCCGAGCGCAGCCAGCGCCTGGTGCTGGAATTCCTGCAGCGCCAGCACTCGGACGGCGTCGACATGGCGACGCCGTTCAATCTCGGCCAGGCCTTCATGGAGATGACCCAGCGCCTGATGGCGGACCCGAGCCGCCTGGTACAGGCACAGCTCTCGCTCTGGCAGGACTATCTCAAGCTCTGGCAGACCACCACCCAGCGCCTGATGGGCGGCACCGCCGAGCCGGTGATCGAGGCGTCCGCCGGCGACCGGCGCTTCAAGGACAGCGCCTGGACCGAGAACGCGGTCTTCGATTACATCAAGCAGAGCTACCTGCTGACCGCGCGCTGGATGCAGTCGACGGTGAAGCAGGTCGACGGCCTCGACGACAAGACCGCCAAGAAGGTCGATTTCTACACGCGGCAGTTCGTCGACGCGATCGCGCCCTCGAATTTCGTCGCTGACCAATCCCGAGGTGCTGCGCGCCACCATCGAGAGCGGCGGCGAGAACCTGGTCAAGGGCCTCGACAACCTGCTCGAGGATCTCGAGCGCGGCAAGGGCCGCCTGATGATCAAGATGACCGACCTCGACGAGTTCAAGGTCGGCGAGAACATCGCGGTGACGCCGGGCAAGGTCGTCTACCAGAACGATCTGATCCAGCTCATCCAGTACGAGCCGACCACCGAGACGGTGCAAGCGGCGGCCGCTGCTGATCATCCCGCCCTGGATCAACAAGTTCTACATCCTCGACCTGCGGCCCGAGAACTCGTTCATCAGCTGGGCGGTCGAGCAGGGCCACACGGTGTTCGTGATCTCCTGGGTCAATCCCGACGAGCGCTCGCGCGACAAGACCTTCGAGGACTACATGCTCGAGGGCCTGCTCGCCGCGCTCGACGCCATGGAGCAGGCGACCGGCGAGCGCGAGGCCAACGTGATCGGCTATTGCCTCGGCGGCACGCTGCTGGCGGCGACGCTCGCCTACATGGCGGCCAAGGGCGACGACCGCATCAAGAGCGCGACCTTCTTCGCGGCCTTGGTCGATTTCACCGAGGCCGGCGAGCTCTCGGTCTTCATCGACGAGGAGCAGCTGCATTCCCTCGAGGAGCGCATGAGCGAGCAGGGCTATCTCGAGGGCTCGCGACATGGCGACGACCTTCAACATGCTGCGCGCCAACGACCTCATCTGGTCGTTCGTGGTGAACAACTATCTCCTCGGCAAGGAGCCCTTCCCTTTCGATCTCCTCTACTGGAACTCGGATTCGACGCGCATGCCGGCGGCGATGCACAGCTTCTATCTGCGCAACATGTACCAGGAGAACCGCCTGGTGGTGCCCGGCGGCATCGCGCTGGCGGGCGTGCCGATCGATCTCCCCACCATCAAGACGCCGAGCTTCCTGCTGTCGACGCGGGAGGACCACATCGCGCCGTGGAAATCGACCTATGCGGCGACGCAGCTCTACAAGGGTCCGGTGACGTTCATGCTCGCCGCCTCCGGCCACATCGCCGGCGTCGTCAACCCGCCGGGCAAGGCAAGTACGGGCACTGGGAGCAACAGCAAGAACCCGCCGAGCCCGACGAGTGGCTGGCGACCGCCGAGCAGTACCCCGGCTCCTGGTGGCCGGCATGGGAGAAGTGGATGGCCCAGTACGCCGGCGGCAGGTGCCCGCGCGCAAGCCCGGCGACGGCAAGCTCAAGCCGATCGAGGACGCGCCGGGCTCCTACGTGCTGGTGAAGGCGAGCTGAGCGCCGCCTCGACCGTCGTCCGGCGCCGTCCCGGTCAGCTCCCGATCCCATTCCGCGGGCGACGCCGCGAGCGGGCTTGACGGCCGCCCGGCGGATCGGGTTTACCTCGGGGGAACCGAGGGTGCGATGTTCGTCTCCCGCGTTATCGTTCATCTCGATGCCCACGTCCCCGCGCTCGGCTGGCTGCTGCGCGCGATCTATCGCCTTTACGAATGGCGGCTCCGGCGCGACGTCGGCCGCGGCGCCATGCCGCGGCATGTCGGCATCATCCTCGACGGCAATCGCCGCTACGGCGAGCTCTACGGGATCAGCGATACCCGGGCCGTCTATGGCCGCGGCGCCGACAAGCTCGACGAGCTCCTCGACTGGTGCGGCGAGCTCGGCATACCCGCGGTGACACTCTGGGCTTTCTCGACGGACAATCTGCGCCGTGCGCCCGTCGAGGTCTCCGATATCCTCGCCGCCATCGAGGCCAAGCTGCAGCAGCTCGCGCAGGCGGCTCGCGCCGGGCACCGGCAGGTACGCGTGCGGGTCGTCGGCCGAACCGCCGGGCTTCCGGCCTCGCTGGTCCAGGCGATCCATGCGGCGGAAGCGGCGAGCGCGAATTCCCGGGGCACCTGCCTGACGATCGCCCTCGCCTATGGTGGCCGCGACGAGATCGCCGACGCCGTGCGCGCGCTCCTCGCCGAGCACCTGCGCGCCGGCGATACCCTCGACCGCGCGATCGAGGCCATCTCGACCGACGCCATCGGTCGCTACCTCTATTCGGCCGACCTGCCCGATCCCGATCTGATCGTCCGCACCAGCGGCGAGGCTCGGCTCTCCGGCTTCCTGCTCTGGCAGAGCGTCTATAGCGAGTTCTATTTCTCCGACGTCTATTGGCCGGCCTTCCGCCGGATCGACTTCCTGCGTGCGATCCGCTCCTATCAGCAGCGCCGCCGCCGCTACGGGCTTTAGGGCGATTTACCTCTGCTCGTCCGCTGCGAGCCGGCGATTCCGCGGAGCGCTATTGTCGGGGCCGGGCAACTCCATGAGACTTGGACGAGCAGCCCCCTGAAGATCTCCGCGCTCCCGTCATAGACAATGACCGTCGACACCTCCCAACCGCATATCCCGATCGCCGCGTCCGGCGCCTACCCGGCGCGGCCGGGCAACCTCGTGCGGCCGCTGGTGGACGGCGTCCCCACCTTTCAGCGGATCGGCGCGGCGATCGCCAGCGCACGGCACAGCATCTGGCTGACGGCCACTTTCTACGCGCCCGACTTCCGTTTCCCGGACGGGAGCGGATCGCTCTTCGACGCGCTGGATCGCGCCGTCGAGCGCGGCCTCGACGTGCGCGTCCTCTTCTGGCGCCATAACCCGGAGAGCAGCCACTACGGCCGTACCTTCTATGGATCGGAGGCGGATCGCGCCCTGCTGCGCGATCGCGGCTCGCGCTTCCGCATTCGCTGGGACCGGGCGCCAGCCGCCTTCTGTCAGCACCAGAAGAGCTGGCTGATCGACGCCGGCTGGCCGTCCGAGACGGCTTTCGTCGGCGGGATCAACCTGACCGCCGCCAATCTCGGATCGCCCGGCCATCCCGGCGCCGAGCAACGCCACGACGTCTATGTCGAGGTGACCGGACCGTCCGCGACCGACGTCCACCACAATTTTGTCCAGCGCTGGAACGAGGCCAGCGAGCGGGAGAAGGAGGACGGCAACTGGGCCTGCGACAGCGGCGAGGTCCTGCCCTTCCCGTCCCGGCCGTCCGAGCCGCAGGGATCCAGCACCGTGCAGATCCAGCGCATGCTGCATCCGGGCCGCTATGCGGATGGACATCCGGTGCCCGGCGGCGCGCCATTCGACGTCGCGGCCGGTGAGCGCTCGATCCTGGAGCAATACGAGCGGGCGATCGACGGCGCCCGCAACACGATATACCTGGAGAACCAGGCGATCCCGATTCCCCACGTCGCCGACCGCCTCGAGCGGGCGCTCGAGCGCGGCGTCGATGTCGTTCTGCTGCTTCCGGCGATTCCGGAGGACAGCGTCTATTCCGCCCGTCGCGACCCGAAGCGAAAACCGCTCTTCGACGGGCTAGAGTCGCTCGGCCGGCATCGGAATTTTTTGCTCGCCGGCATCGTCGGGCGTGACGCGGATGGCATCCGCCGCCCTGTCTATGTGCACGCGAAGATCATGCTGGTGGACGACGCCTGGTGCACGATCGGGTCGTGCAACCTGCACTCGAATTCGCTTTCCGGACATTCCGAGATGAACGCGTCGATCTGGGATCCGCAGCTCGCACGCGGGTTGCGATGCTCGCTCCTGGCCGAGCACCTCGGCGTGGATACCGCGCATCTCGACGATCGGGCGGCGCTTCGCCTCTACCGCGCGATCGCGCATGAAAACGAGCGCAAGGCGACAAATTGCGATGTCGACTGGCAGGGGCTCGCCTTCGCCTTGTCGCCGGACGCCTACGGCACGCGGCCCAGACGCATTGAAAGTCAGCTCTCGGACGGAGGAAGCTCATCGTGCTGAGGCAGCGTGTCGGTGATCTCAAACCAGGGCGCCTTGCTTCCGACGTAGTAGTGCCGTTCGGGGCGTATGTCGGGATCATCATCGAGACCGCCTAGGGCTATTCCGAATTCCGGCGTGCGATCGGGGCGGTTCACAATCGGCGAACCACACACGCTGCAGAAGCCGCGACGGAACCCGGGCGACGATTTAAAGTATTTGACCAGCTCCTCGCCCTGCACCCACCTAAAGTCCTCGATGCGGACACGCGCGCGACTGCGAAAGGCAGCGCCGTGAGCCTTGCGGCATCTTGAGCAATGACAATGGCCGGCGCGCACCAGTGGGCCGGTTATCTCATATTTGACGCCACCGCACAGGCAGCTTCCTCGGATCAAGGACATTCATTCCTCCGGCAGCAGACCAGTGATTGCATGCCATCGCGACCATAACGCGCGAGGATGTCGCCTTCTACTGCTCCTTGGCTTCTCCGGTGGATGTTGACAGCAGCGGGGGTGGCCCTTAGGGTCGTCTTCGCCATGAACACGATTCACGCCACCGTCATCTCGATGTGCTGGAGCCGAAAGCAAGATCTTTCGGGGCCGGAGAGGTGTCGCGCGCGCTGAGTCCGTGTAGCAGGCAGACCATCTCGAAGGCCCCGCCAACCGCGCCGGGGCCTTTCGCATTTCTGAGGTCCGGCGCGGCGGGTGGCGCCTTCGGGGCAGAACCGGAGACGCACCATGACGAGTACATCCGAGATCAGTTCCGACGCCGCGGTGATGGAGCAGCCGCGCGAGACGCTCGCCGATCGCGTTGCGCCCGAGCAGGGCACGCTCAAGAGCTCGCTCTGGTCGATGTTCTGCGCCTACTACACCCGTGCGCGAGATCATCGCGACCTCGCCGACCTCGATGACGGCGCCCTCAAGGACATCGGGTTGACGCGGGAGCAGATCGGCAAGCCGTTCTGGGATCCCTGGGGGTCGATAAGGTGATGATGGCTCGCGCGCCTATCGCCGATGCTCGTCCGCGAGCTCGGCGTAGCGCAGCGGCAGCGTCTCGATGGTGTGGCGCTCCTCCGCCGTGACCTGGCGGACGGGTCGCGCCGGCATGCCGGCCCAGAGCTCGCCCGACTTGACGCGCTTGCCCGGCGTCACTACGGCGCCGGCGGCGACCCAGGCGCCGCTCTCCACCACCGCCTCGTCCATCACGCAGGCCTTCATGCCGATGAAGCAGCGGTCCTCGAGGCGGCAGGCGTGGATCAGCGCCAGGTGGCCGATGGTGACGTCGTCGCCGATCCAGGTGCCACCCTTGCGGCTGGAGACATGCACCACCGTGCCGTCCTGCACATTGGCGAAGGCGCCCACATGGATGGCGGCGAGATCGCCGCGCAGCACGCAGCCGTACCAGATGTTGGCGCGCGACCCGACCTCGACTTCGCCGATCAGCGTCGCATTGGGCGCGACGAAGGCGTCCGCTGCCATGCTCGGCAGGTGATCGCGGAACGGCAGGATGAGGCCGCTCCGGCTCAAGGGAACAGCGGCTCCTGGCGCAGGCCCGTCGTCTCCGGCAAGCCCATCATGCACGTTCATGTTCTGCACCGCCTGGCCCGAGGCGCCCTTGACCAGATTGTCGATCGCCGAGACCAGGATGGCGCGGCCGGAGAGCCGGTCGGCGAGAGGCCGATCAGGCAGAGGTTGGAGCCGCGCACGTGGTGCGTCGCCGGCAGCATGCCCTCCGGCAGCACGCGGACGAAGGGCTCGCCCGCATAGCGCCTGCTCCAGCACCTGGCGCAGATCGCCGAGCGTCGCGCCCTTGGCCTAGCGCACATAGATGCGTCGAGAGGATGCCGCGGTTCATCGGCATCAGATGCGGCGTGAAGCTGACCGTGATCGGCCGGCCGGCGGCGACGCTGAGCCCCTGCTCGATCTCCGGCATGTGGCGGTGGCTGGCGATGCCATAGGCGTGGATGCCCTCGGTCACCTCGGCGAAGAGGCTCGGTCTCCTTGGCGCCGCGGCCGGCGCCGGTGACGCCGGATTTGGCATCGATGATGATGTCGTCGGCGTCGATCAGCGCCTGCCTCACCAGCGGCACCAGCGGCAGCTGCGCGCAGGTCGGATAGCAGCCGGGATTGGCGACCAGCCGCGCATTGGCGATGGCCGCGCGCGCAGATCTCGGTCAGGCCGTAGACCGCCTCTTTCTGCAGCTCCGGCGCGCGATGCTCGTGGCCGTACCACTCGGCGTAGGTCTCGGGATCGGCGAGGCGGAAATCGGCGGAGAGATCGACGACCTTGAGATGGCCCGGCAGCGTCGGCGATCACCTCCTGCGTCGTGCCGTGCGGCAGGCAGCAGAAGACGAGATCGACCTTCGACCAGTCGACCTCCGCGATCGTCGACCAGCATCGGCAGCTCGCGGCCGCCGAGATGCGGGAACACCGTCGCCGATCGGCTTGCCCGCCTGGCGGTCGGCGGTCAGCGGCGACGATCTCGGCGTCGGGATGGTCGCGCCAGCAGGCGCAGCAGCTCCGCGCCGGTGTAGCCGCTGGCACCCAGGATGGCGATCCGCAGCCTGATAGTCCGATGCTGCCATGTCGTCTCTCCTCAACACGATAGAGCCCAAAAGCAGAAAGGGCGCCCCGCGGGACGCCCTTTCATTATCACGAGAAGGTCGTTGCGGTCTCTAGCGCTTCGAGAACTGGAAGCTGCGTCGCGCCTTGGCCTTGCCGTACTTCTTGCGCTCGACCACGCGGCTGTCGCGGGTCAGGAAGCCGCCCGACTTCAGCGCCGGCCGCAGCCCCGGCTCGTAGTAGGTGAGCGCCTTGCTGATGCCGTGGCGGACCGCGCCGGCCTGGCCCGAGAGCCCGCCGCCGATGACCGTGCAGACGACGTCGTACTGGCCGAGCCGGTTGGTCACCGCGAAGGGCTGGTTGATCATCATGCGCAGCACCGGCCGCGCGAAATAGACGGGGCTGTCGCGGCCGTTGATGGTGATCTTGCCGGTGCCGGGCTTGATCCAGACGCGGGCCACGGCGTTCTTGCGCTTGCCGGTGGCATAGGCGCGGCCTTGCGCGTCGAGCTTCGGCTTCGCGTCCTCGGCGCCGCCGCGGGCTCGCCGGGCTTGGCCTGCCGAGCAGCGCCTGGCGGCAGCGTGCCGAGGGATTGCTGCAGATCGGCCATGCATCACGCCCTCTTGTTCTTGCGGTTCATCGCGCCGACGTCGAGCGCCTCCGGCTGCTGCGCCTCATGGGGATGGCTCGGGCCGGCATAGACCTTCGAGGTGGCCCATGCGCGCGCCCCAGGGGCCCGCGCGGCACCATGCGCTCCACCGCCTTCATGATCACCCGCTCCGGGATGCTTGCCGGTCGAGGATCGCGCCCTTGCTGCGCTCCTTGATGCCGCCGGGATAGCCGGTGTACCAGTGGAACATGCTGTCGCTCGGCCTTGTTGCCGGTGAGCTGCACCTTCTCGGCATTGACGACGACGACGTGGTCGCCGCAATCCATATGCGGCGTGTAGGTCGGCTTGTGCTTGCCGCGCAGCCGGTCGGCGATGACGGCGGCGAGCCGGCCGAGCACCAGGCCGTCGGCATCGATCAGCAGCCACTTCTTGTCGAGGTCCGTCGGCTTCAAGGTGTAGGTCTTCATGGGCGCCACGCTTCCATCGCTTGAGGCGGCGCAGTATGCCGATTAAACCGTAGGGGTCAACACAAATAGATATAGCGAGATCAATTACTTGTCGAATAAGGTATCCTGATACCGCGAATTAGATTGGCGGAATCGAATAGGTGGCGGTGACATGGGCGACCATGTCGGGATCACCCTCGCTGAAGAGCTCCACCTCCCCCACCGCCAGGCGCTTACCGAGCTTGAGCATGCGGGCCTCGGCGATCACGTCCACCGCGGCGGGCTTGCGGAGGAAATTGATGTTGAGGTTGGTGGTGACGGCGAGCTCGACGCGTCCCACCGCCGACAGCACCACCGCATACATCGCGAGATCGGCCAGCCCCATCAGCATCGGCCCGCTGATCGTGCCGCCGGGCCGCAGCCAGTCGGCGCGGTAGGGCAGCCGGAAGGTGGCGCGGCCCTCGGCGAGCTCCACCACCTCGGCGCCCATCATCACGGCGAAGGGCAGGCTCTCCTGCATGATCGCCTTGAACTCATCGATGGTGATGCGGGACATCGCGCGCCCTCTTAACCCTGACGCGCGCATCATGCCTAATGCCGGCGGATCAGGCCATGCTTGAACCGGGGGGCCGAAAGGGTTGAGATGAACCGCATCGGCCGCCATATCCGGAGAGGGTGGCGAAGGAGGACGCGAGTGAGCGCCAAGGTGGCGGCGAAGACGACATCGGCGGAGCCTGTTCTGCTGCGGCAGGATGCGGACGGCATCGCCCGCCTCATCCTCAACCGGCCGGCGCAGCGCAACGCCCTCTCGCTCGGGCTGATGGCCGCGCTGCAGGCGGAGATCGACGCGATCGGCGGCGATGACGCCATCAAGGTCGTGGTGATCGCCGCATCCGGCCCCGCCTTCTGCGCCGGCCACGATCTGCGGGAGATGCGCGCCAATCCCGGGCGGCAGCACTACGAGCGTGTGTTCCAGGCCTGCTCGCGGCTGATGCTGGGCATCGTCAACCTGCCGAAGCCGGTCATCGCGCGGGTGCATGGCGTTGCCACGGCCGCCGGCTGCCAGCTGGTCGCCACCTGCGATCTCGCGGTGGCCTCCGAGGCCGCGCGCTTCGCCACACCCGGCGTCAACATCGGCCTCTTCTGCTCGACGCCGATGGTGGCGCTCTCCCGCGCCGTCGGCCGCAAGCAGGCGATGGAGATGCTGCTGACGGGCGATCTCATTTCGGCGGAGCGCGCGCGAGAAGCGGGCCTCGTCAATCGCGTGGTGCCAGAGTCGAAGCTTGACGCGGAGGTCGCCGCGCTTGCGCGTCAGATCGCCGGCAAGTCGCCCCTCGTCCTTAAGATCGGCAAGGAGGCATTCTATCGCCAGGCGGAGCTCGGACTCGCGGACGCCTACGCCTATGCGAGCGAGGTCATGACCCGCAATATGCTGGCGCGGGATGCCGAGGAAGGCATCGACGCCTTCCTCGAGAAGCGCGCGCCCGAGTGGCAGAACCGCTGAGCCCGGATCTTCGCATTCCCATGAACCACGATCGCTACGAGGACGCCTATCTCCGCGAGATCCTGCGCAGTGTCCGCGTCATCGCCATGGTGGGCGCGAGCCCGCACTGGAACCGGCCCAGCTATTTCGTGATGAAATATCTGCAGGACAAGAGGTTTCGCGTCATCCCCGTCAATCCCAAGGCGGTCGGCGAGACGATCCTCGGCGAGAAGGTCTACGGCGCGCTGACGGAGATCCCCGACAAGATCGATATGGTCGACGTGTTCCGGAACCCGGCGGCGGCGGGCCCGATCGTCGACGACGCCATCAAGATCGGCGCCAAGGTGGTGTGGATGCAGCTCGGCGTACGCAACGATGAGGCCGCCGCAAAGGCCGAGGCCGCCGGGCTCAAGGTGGTGATGAACCGCTGCCCCAAGATCGAATATTCGCGCCTGCACGGCGAGCTCGCCTGGAGCGGAGTCAACACCGGCATCATCAGCAGCAAGCGGCAGAAGCGCGCCTGACGCTGCGTCCTAATCGGCCCAGCGGCGATGCAGCCAGAGCCAATGCTCCGGCCGCGCACGCACCCACCCCTCCAGCACGCCGTTGATCTTGGTCATGATCGCCAGCACGTCGGCGGTGGTGTTGCCGGTATGAGTCATCTCGACCCCCGGCAGCACGGTAAATCGGAACCTCGCTCCCTGGAGGCGCTCGACCCGGATCGGCAGGATCGGACAGCCGTAGCGCAAGCCCAGGCGCGCGACCGCCGGCGCCGTCATCGCATCGCGCCCGAAGAACGGCACCGCGATGCCGTCGTTGAGCTTCTGATCCACCAGCATCGCGACATGGCCGCCGTGATTGAGGTGGGCGACCAGCTCGCGCCCGCCTTCCTTCCCTTTGGCGACCGTGCGCCGCGAGCGCAGCAGATGGCGGAAAACCCGATCCGTCCATCTGTTGTTGGCGGCGCGGTAGACCGAGAGCAGCGACGTGCCCATCAGGCGATGGATCGTCGACGGCCCCACTTCCCAGTTGGCGAAGTGGCCGCCGAACACGATCCCCGGCCTGCCGCCCGCCATCAGCTTCTCGACCGCCTCGCCGTTGACGATCTCGACGCGGCCGGATTCCGCGGCGCAGATCCAGGCGAGATGCGGATATTCCGCGAAAGCACGCCCGAGATTGTCCCACATGCCGCGCAAGATGCGCTGGTTCTCGCGATCGTCGTTCTCGGGAAACGCGCGCTGCAGATTCCTGAGCGCGCGGCGCGACAATCCCAAGCGCGGTCCGAATAGACGGCCGACGCGGCCGCCAACGGCAGAGGCCCAATCCACCGGCAGACAGGCGAACAGCAAGAGAATTCCCGCGAGCCCCGCCGCCTCGGCAAACTCCGAGAGGCGTCGGCGCAGCGAGCGCGGCCGCCGCAGTTTGACGCGATCCTGGTGGAGCTGCCGGCTACTCATGGTGTGGTTCCGATGTCGCCGGAGGTCCGGCCATTATGCCTGATCGGAACGGAATTTCCTGCGCAAATCGCGGCGCGCGGCGTGACTGGCCGTTAAATCTGCGTAAGCTGGCCGCTCGCAGGTTTTTGCTCTAAGAACCCAGTATCTATTGCACACGCCCGTACACCGGCCTGGTGCACTAAATCCCGAACGGAGAACGCGCAATGGTGGAAAGACCCAATCGCCCCGGCTTCGAGAACTCTCGCGATTCACGCCGGCGCCGCGCCCGATCCCACCACCGGTGCGCGCAGTACGCCGATCTACCAGACCACCGCCTATGTGTTCGACGACGTCGATCACGCGGCCTCGCTCTTCAACCTGCAGACCTACGGCTACATCTATTCGCGTCTCACCAATCCTACGGTGTCGGTGCTGGAGGAGCGCGTGGCGAGCCTGGAGGGCGGCCGCGGCGCCATCGCCTGCGCCTCGGGCCACGCGGCGCAGCTCCTGGCGTTCTTCCTCTTCATGGATCCCGGCGCCGAGTTCCTGGCGTCGCGCAAGCTCTACGGCGGCTCGATCACCCAGTTCGGCCGCAGCTTCAAGAAATTCGATTGGAACGTCATCTTCGTCGACCCCGACGATCCCGAGAACTTCCGCCGCGCCCTCACGCCGAAATGCCGCGCCATCTTCATCGAGACCCTCGCCAATCCCGGCGGTGTCGTGGTGGATCTGGAAGCGGTGGCGAAGATCGCCCACGAGGCGGGCGTGCTGCTGATCGTCGACAACACGCTGGCCTCGCCCTATCTCAGCCGCCCCATCGAGTGGGGCGCCGACATCGTGATCCACTCCACCACCAAGTTCCTCTCCGGCCACGGCCAGGCGATGGGCGGCGTGGTCGTCGATTCCGGCAAGTTCGACTGGGCGCAGAACGACAAGTTCAAGAGCATGACCGAGCCCGAGCCCGCCTATCACGGGCTCCGCTTCCACGAGACCTTCGGCGACCTCGCCTATACCGTGGCGGGGCACGCGCTCGGCCTCAGGGATCTCGGCCCCACCATGGCGCCGATGAACGCCTTCCTCACCATCACCGGCATCGAGACGCTGCCGCTCCGGATGGAGCGCCACGTCAAGAACGCGCAGACAGTCGCCGAATTCCTCGACGGACATCCGGCGGTCTCCTGGGTCTCCTACGCCGGACTCAAGTCGAGCCCCTATCACGCGCTTGCCCAGAAATACCTGCCGAAGGGCGCGGGCTCGGTCTTCACCTTCGGCGTCAAGGGCGGGTACGACGCCGGCGTCACGCTGGTGGAGAACGTCGAGCTGCTCTCCCACCTCGCCAATCTCGGCGACACCCGCTCCCTCGTCATCCACCCCGCCTCGACGACGCACCGGCAGTTGACGGATGAGCAGCGCGAGATCGCCGGCGCCGGACCCGACGTGGTGCGGCTCTCGATCGGCCTGGAGACCGCCGACGACATCCTGGCCGATCTCGACCAGGCGCTGATGAAGGCGGTGAAGCGATAACTTAGAGAACGAAGCTCATTCCGCCGGTACCGCCGCGGCGGCCGTGACGCGCGCGCTCTCCCGCGGCAGGAAGAGTGCGGCCGTCGCGATGACGGCGGCGGCCGCGGCCAGTATCAAAAAGATCGCGACGAAGTCTCCGGTGGCGTCGTAGAGCACGCCGACCAGCGGCACGCCCAGCGCGGAGACGCCGAGCGCCAGCAGATATTTGGCGCCGAAGGCGGTGGCCCGCCAGCGGCCCGGCGTGTAGCGCACCAGGAGACTGTTCTCCGCCGGCGTGGTGATGACGTCGACGGAGAACACCAGCATCATGGTGGCGAGCAGCGGCAGCTCCGTCATGCGGACGGCCACCAGCAGGATCGGCACCTGCGCCGCCCAGGAGAGGAGATAGACCCGCCGCAGCGGGTAGCGGTCGGCGAGCCAGCCGCCGACGATCTGCACCGCCGCGCTCGACATGAAGACCAGGCTCACGAAGCCACCGGTTCCCATCACGCCGCCATTGGTGAGGCCGGTGAGCCTGACGTCGAACAGCTTCGGCAGCGCCACCGTGAGCATCTGCCAGGTCAGCCCCGACAGCAGCATGGTGATGGAGAGCACGAAGAAGGCGCGGCGGACATCCGCGCGCTCGGGCTCGGGCTCCGGCCGGCGGTCGGTCTTGAGCGCCACCACGTGCTCGCCGCGCACGCAGAGCGCCAGCGCGATCCCGCCGAGCAGCGTGACGACGCCGGGCACGATGAAGGCGGCGCGCCAGGTCGCGAGGTCGCTGAGAGATCCCGCGACGAAGGAGGCGATCCCGGCGCCGATGCTGCCGAAGATGCCGTTCCATCCCAGCATGCGGCCGCGATTCTCGGCGTTGCGCACCAGCCACGCGATGCCGACGGGGTGATAGATCGCGCCGAAGAGACCGATCAGGCTGAGACCGATGGTGAGGCCGACCGGCCCATTGGCGAATCCCGTCAGGATCGCGGCGCCGCCGCTGCCGAGGAAGAAGATCACCATCATGTGCTCGGCGCTCCAGCGGTCGCTGAGCCAGCCCGCCGGCAATGCTGCGACGCCGTAGAGGACATATCCGGGCACGGAGAGCGCCAGCAGCTCGCCGTAGCTGAGGCCGTAGCTGCCTTCGAGCGCCAGCACCACCGTGGGATAGAGCAGCATCAGCATGTGCGTCAGCACATGGCCGAAATTCGCGAACAGCACGGAAAGCTTCGCGGATCGCGCGCTCATGAGGATTCCCTGGAGATTCGGGTGCTTAGCCTGCCATTTCACGGCCGCAGCCGCAACCTCGAGGCGTGAACCGGTAGGGCGTGCCTGCGCCGCTCTTGTTCGCCGCCGCAAAGGTCGGTACCCTCCTTATCCTCTTCGAAGAACAGGCGCGACACCCGATGCCGCCAGTGGGCACGCCGGATCCCAAGCACCGTCACGAGACGAGCGAGCTCGCGCGGGACGTAGAGGACACGCGCATGCTGCCGGGAACCCGGCTGCTGCATCCGCCAAGCCACCAGCAGCGCGACTATCTCGCCCGCGGCCTGAACCAGCCCGGCGGCAAGCTGCCGCTCTTCGACGAGCAGGGCCAGCGGGTCAGCCCACGCACCATCCAGGCCTGCATCGATCAGGGCTGGGCGGTGCCGTGGTTCAACAATCCCATGAAGCCGGACTGGCTGGTCTGCCGCCTCACCGCCGCCGGTCGCGCCGTCGCGAAGCGCGCGGGCTGACGCCTCCGCGGATCAGCCGAAGCGTTTGTCAATTCCGGCCCGCGCGATACCACTTTCTCAGACAGCCAAGGCCGGACCTTGCTATGCGTCGAAGGGAAGATCGGGCCGCAGCCGCAAGGCCATGAGCGAGCCCAGGAGCAGCAGGCCGAGTGACGCGATGAAGGGATAGGCCCAGCTTCCAGTCGCATCGATCATGCGGCCGAAGAACCAGGGCGAGACCATTCCGGCGATGCCAAAGCCCAAATTCATCATGCCGCTGGCGGTGCCGGCCTGGCGCGGCGCGATGTCCATCGGCACCGACCAGATCGGCCCGACCACCAGCTCCGCGCTGAAGAAGCAGAGCGCCAGCGCGATGGTCACCACCGTGAGATCGTGCACCAGGACGACCGGCACCAGAAAGACGGCCGCGCCCAGGAGCCCGACGGAGATGACGCTGCAGCGCGCCCGGCGCAGATTGCCGCTCCGCGCGAGGATCCGATCGCTGATGAGGCCGCCCGCGGTATCGCCGATCACGCCAGCGAGGAAGACGGCGGTCGAGAGGAACGCCGCCTCGCTGAGCTTCACCTGGAAGCTGCCGTAGAAGAAGGACGGGATCCAGCTCAGGAACAGCCACAGCGTCCAGCCGTAGCAGAAATCGACCGCGGTCACCGGCAGGATGCGCAAGGCGAGCCGGCCCCATCGCCGCCAGCGCTCGCGCCGTGGCAGCGATGGCGGCTCCGGCCGCGGCGGCGGCAGCGTCGCGCGCTCGACCGCACTCATCGCGGGATGCTGGCGCGGATCGTCGCGGAAGAACCACATCCAGAGCAGCACCCAGGCAAGGCTCAGCAGTCCGACGACAACGAATGAGCCGCGCCAGGAGAAGAGCGCGATGAGGCCGACGACGATGGTCGGCGTCAGCGCATTGCCGATGCGGGCGAAGCAGTGCGTGATGCCCTGCGCATAGCCCCAATCCTCTTCGGGCAGCCAGCCTGTCATGGCGCGGGTCGCGGTCGGAAAGGCCGCGCCCTCGCCGATGCCAAGCAGAAGACGCACCAGGCGCAGCGAGAGGAATCCCGTGACCGCGCCGGTGAGAACGGTGGCGACGCAGACGATGAGCCCGCCAATGCCCAGCGTGAGCCGCGCGCCGAAGCGATCGCCGAGCCAGCCGCCGACGAGCTGGAAAATCGTATAGGGAAGCGCGAAGGCACCGAAGGCGATGCCGAGCTGCGTATGGGTGAGGCCGAGGTCCCTCTGCACCAGCGGCGCCGCGGTCGAGACATTCACACGGTCGATGTAATAGACGAAATACATGAGGCAGAGCAGCCACAGCACGCGATTGGCGACGGTCGGTCGGAGGTAGCGGACCCAGCCTCTTCCCCCGCTGCCTGCCATGTGCTGCTCCCCGATATTCTTGAGATCGCTCGACGGACCCCGTGGTCGTTCAATAAGCTATCATCAATCCGACCGGAACCGCCAAGTGCCGGGAGTGGCCATGGATCTTCTGCAGGACATCTGGACCGCGATCGGCGGCGCGCCGGGCGCGGCGCGCGAGATCGAGGTCATCGGCTCCGGCAATCTTCCATCGGTCTTTGCCGTCACGGAGCTGGCAACGGCCTCCCTCGCGGCGGCGAGCGCGGCTGTCGCGGAGCTGGTCGCGACGCGGCACAGCGCCCGCCCCTCCGCGCGGGTCGACCGGCGTCTGGCCTCGATGTGGTTCGGGACGTCACTGCGACCGATCGGCTGGACGGTGCCGCCGACCTGGGATCCGATCGCCGGCGACTATCGTACGGCGGATGGCTGGATCAAGCTTCACACCAACGTGCCGGCCCATCGCAAGGCCGCGCTCGCCGTATTGGGCGGCGCCGGAGAGAAGGACGCCGTCGCCGACGCCGTCACGGGCTGGTCGGCCGACGCGCTGGAGACGGCCATCGTCGCGAAGGGTGGATGCGCGGCGGCGATGCGCGGCATCGACGACTGGGCCAGGCATCCGCAGGGGCGTGCCGTCGCGGCCGAGCCTTTGTTTCATCTTGAAGCGACAGAGGCCGGTGCAGAGCCCGACTGGACAATTCCCCGCGAGCGGCCGCTGAGAGGCATCCGCGTTCTCGATCTCACGCGCGTGCTCGCCGGCCCGATCGCGACCCGGTTCCTGGCCGGCTTCGGGGCCGAAGTGCTGCGGATCGATCCGCCCTGGTGGGAGGAGCCCGGCATCGTGCCGGAGGTGACGCTCGGCAAGCGTTGCGCCCGTCTCGACCTTCGCGAGGAGGCGCAGCGGGCGCAGTTGCGGCAGCTCCTCGCCGGCGCCGACGTGATGGTGCATGGCTATCGGCCCGACGCGCTGGCACGTCTTGGCCTCGATGCGGCGCGGCGCCGCGAGATTCGACCGGGCCTGGTCGATGTCTCGCTCGACGCCTATGGCTGGACCGGTCCCTGGGCCGGCCGGCGCGGCTTCGACAGCCTCGTCCAGATGAGCAGCGGCATTGCCGATGCGGGCATGCGGAGGATGCAGCGCGATCGTCCGACACCGCTGCCGGTTCAGGCCCTCGATCATGCAACGGGCTATCTGCTGGCGACGGCGGTGGTCCACGGCCTGGCGCAGCGGCTCCGGACCGGGCGCGGCATCCAGGCGCGGACGTCATTGGCGCGCGTCGCCGCTCTCCTCACCGCGCGCAGCGCCGATCCGAATGCGGAGGCGATCAGGCCGGAAGAGCCTGCCGATCTGGCGGAAGGCGTCGAAGCGACCGTGTGGGGTCCGGCCCGGCGGCTGCGCGCGTCCGTCATGGTCGAGGGCACGCCTCTCCGCTGGGATCGACCGGCGGCCGCGCTCGGCAGCTCGGCTCCGAGCTGGTGAGCCGCGGTTCATCGATTGCGAAAGCTTAATCCCGCAACGCCCTGATCTTCGAAGGGAACGGGACGAGGAAAATTGGTCGGGCATGTCAGATTCGAACTGACGACCCCCAGCACCCCATGCTGGTGCGCTACCAGGCTGCGCTAATGCCCGACCGGGCCGGCGGACTATAGGGACCGCGCGGCGCCGGTCAAGCCGCGCGCGGAATTGCTCGCCGGATGCTTCTGCCGCGTCTTGCGGAGCATGTCGCGGAGCTCCACCAGCTCGCGGCGCAGCTCGCGCAGCAGCAGCTTGGTGTCGCCCGGCGGAGAGCTCCGCCTCGTGCGGCGTCGCGGATCCGGCATCGCGCAGTCAGGCGCCTCGACGCCCCTTAAGCGCGCCTTCGCGCAGCAGCCTCTGCACGCCCTTGATGGTGTAGCCCTCGTCGTAGAGCAGCTGCCGGATGCGGCGCAGCAGCATCGACATCCTCGGGCCGGTAGTAGCGCCGGCCGCCGCCGCGCTTCAGCGGCTGGACCTGCGGGAACTTCGATCTCCCAGAAGCGCAGCACGTGCTGCGGCACCTCGAGCTCGTCGGCCACCTCGCTGATGGTGCGGAAGGCCGCGGCGGATTTCGGCTGCGCGCCGGCTGGCGCGGCGGATCGCAGAGCCCGGCCATCGCCGGTCACTGCGGCACGGTCTTGCGGCGCCGGCGTGCTCGCTGAGCGCGGCGTTGATCTGGTCCTTCAGCACATGGGAGGCGCGGAACACCAGCACCCGGCGCGGCTCGATCGGCACTTCCTCGCCGGTCTTGGGATTGCGGCCGATGCGCTGGCCCTTCTGGCGCACGGCGAAGCTGCCGAAGGAGGAGATCTTGACCATCTCGCCGCGCGTCAGCGCGTCGGAGATCTCGTTCAGCACGGTCTCGACCAGCTCGGCCAATTCGTTGCGCGACAGCCCGACCTCCTGGTAGACGGCCTCGCTGAGCTGCGCCCGCGTCACCGTCTGTCCGGCCATGGCACCGCTCCCCCGTCTATCGTTGACAAGACGACTTTAACTCGGAGTCGGGAAAATCCGTCAATTACAGAGGGTTGGCGAAGTAGTATCGTTGAAGTGCGGCCGGGCTCGGCGGCTACCAGCGCACCAGGCGCCGCGCCCCAGGTGAAGCCGCCGCCCATGGCCTCCAGCAGCACCAGCTGGCCGGGCTTGATGCGGCCGTCGCCGACCGCCTCGGCCAGCGCCAGCGGCACCGAGGCGGCCGAGGTGTTGGCGTGGCGGTCGATGGTGATCACCACCTTCTCCGGCGGCAGGCCCAGCTTCTTGCCCATGCTGTCGATGATGCGGCGGTTGGCCTGGTGCGGCACCAGCCAGTCGATGTCGCGGCCGCGTGAGCCCATTGGCGGCGAGCGCCTCGTCGACCACCTCGGCCAGGCGCTGCGACCGCGTGGCGGAAGACCTCCCTGCCCTCCATGCGCAGGATGGCCGGCGGTGCCGGTCGTGGACGGGCCGCCATCGACATAGAGCAGATCGTAGCTGCCGGCCGTCGGAATGGAGATGGGTCGAGAGGATGCCGCGATCGGCGGCGCTGCCGCTCGCCGCTCGCCGGCCTGCAGCACCACCGCGCCGGCGCCGTCGCCGAACAGCACGCAGGTGCCGCGGTCCTTCCAGTCGAGGATGCGCGAGAAGGTCTCGGCGCCGATCACCAGCGCGCGTGCGCGCCTGGCCGGCGCGGATGAAATTGTCGGCGATCGGCGAGCGCATAGATGAAGCCGGAGCAGACCGCCTGCACGTCGAAGGCGGCGCCGCGCGGTCATGCCGAGCGCGCCTGCACCTTGGTGGCGGTGGCGGGAAAGGTGTGGTCGGGCGTCGCGGTGGCCAGCACGATCAGGTCGATCTCGTCGGCCGTCGATGCCGGCCGCCGTCGAGCGCCGCGCGCGCCGCGGCGATCGCGAGATCGGAGGTGAGTCTCGCCCGTCGGCGGCGATATGGCGCTGGCGGATGCCGGTGCGCTGCGACGATCCATTCGTCGGAGGTGTCGAGCCGCGTCGGCCAGCTCGGCGTTGGTGACGATCCGCTCGCGGCAGATAGGCGCCGCAGCCGACGACCTGCGAGCGGACGGCCATGTCAGAGCGCGGCCGACCTGCGGGCTTGTCGCGGCTGCCGGCGTGGGCGTCAGCGCGCGAAGCTCGTCGCGGATCTTGTCGAGGAAGCCGTTGGCCGCCATGTCGACGGCGACGCCGATGGCGTTGGCGAAGCCGAGCGCGTCGGTGCCGCCATGGCTCTTCACCGCGATGCCGTTGAGGCCGAGGAAGACGGCGCCGTTGTAGCGCCGCGGGATCGAGCGCGCTCGCGCAGCTTGTTCAGCGCGCGGCGGGCGAAGCAGATAGCCGATGCGCGCGAGTCAGCGAATGCCGGAAGGCCGCGCGCAGGAAGTCGGCATAGAGCTTGCGCCGTGCCTTCCGCGGTCTTCAGCGCGACGTTGCCGGTGAAGCCGTCGGTCACGACCACGTCGACCGTGCCGGCGGCGATGTCGTCGCCCTCGACGAAGCCGTGGAAGCTGCAGCGGCGAGCAGGTGTCGCGCAGGCCGCGCCGCGCCTCGCGCACCGCGTCGTTGCCCTTCAGCTCCTCGGAGCCGACATTGAGCAGCCCGACGGTCGGCTGCAGCAGGCCCAGCACGGTGCGGGCGAAGACGTCGCCCATCAGCGCGAACTGCACCAGGTTGTCGGCGTCGCACTCGACATTGGCGCCGAGATCGAGCATCACGCTCTCGCCGCGCCGCGTCGGGAAGAAGGAGGCGATCGCCGGCCGGTCGATGCCCGGCAGCGTCTTGCAGCACGAACTTCGCCATCGCCATCAGCGCGCCGGTATTGCCGGCCGAGACCACGCAGTCGGCCTCGCCCGTCGGCCACCGCGTCGATCGCGAGCCGCATGCTGGAGCCGCGGCCCGGCGCGCAGCGCCGCCGACGGCTTGGCGTCGCCGGTGACGACCTCGTCGGTGTGGTGGATGGTGGCGCGCGCCTTGCAGCCGCGGCAGCTTGGCGAGCAGCGGCCGGATCCGGCTCTCGTCGCCGAACAGCAGGAACTGCGACCTGCGGGAAGCGCTGCAGCGCGATGTTCGCGCCCTTCACCACCATGTCCGGCGCGTGGTCGCCGCCCATGGCATCGAGCGCGATGACGATCCGCTCGGCTCACAGGCGTTGGCGCTCCCCGGGCCAGACGCGCTCACGCGCGTCTCGGCCGCGACCGCGACCACTTCGCGGCCGTCGTAATGGCCGCAGGCGGCGCAGACATGATGCGGCCGCTTCAGCTCGCCGCAATTCGGGCATTCGGCATAGCTGCTGGCGCTTCAGCGCATGGTGCGGCGCGGCGCATGTTGCGGCGCGACTTCGAGGTCTTCTTCTTCGGAACGGCCATGGGAATGAACTCTACAAGCTCGGAGGAAGGCCCGCGAAGGGCCGCTGGTAAGTAGCCAAAAATCCGCCTGACTGGCAACCATTGCCATCAACCCCGTTAACCCTTCGTTCAGCGCTGCCAGCGCCGGCGAAGGGCGAGGCCGCCGCCGGCTCCGCCGCGTCCCGGCCGAGGCTGGCGCCGGGGGCGCGGGGATAGGGGTCGAGCGCCAGCGAGAGCTGCTGGGCCACCGCCTCGCCGATATCGATGCGCCGTCCGTCGAAGCGGCTCGACGATCTCGGTCGTCCAGGTCGATGACGCACCTCATCGCTCCGGCTCGGCCGGCGCCATAGAGCAAGGTGAATCTCTCCGTCGATGCCGGCTTGGACCGGCTCCAGCGTGACGACGCAGGCCTGCACCACATCGGCGGCGAGCTCGGCCGCTGAGCCTGCACGAGCTCGCCGGCAAGCCGGCGCAGCCGCACCTCCGCCTCGAGCCGGTCGAGCGCCAGCAGATCGAAGCGCTCGGCCAGCGCCGCGCGCTCCGCCGGCTCGGCGGCGATCTCGATAGACCGCCTCCGGCGCGCCAGACGTGCCAGCTCGATCGGGCGGGAGAATTCCGGCGCGTGCCGGGAGCTCATGCTCATCATCCGGCATCCGCCGCCAGCGGCAGCCGCAAACTCGACCTCGCCGGCCAGCAATCGCCGACGCGGCTGCGCCGCCAGCGCCGCCGCCTGGCGTCGCACATAGCGCGCCATCGCCGCGAGCATCGCCGGCCTCGGGCGTCGGCGGTGCCGTAGAGATTGCGCCGCAGCGCCGCCTGCGAGCGCCGCGTCGCCGTCGTCAGCCCCTGCTCATAGGCGCGCGATCCGGCCGTAGAAGCGCCGTCGGCCATCGCCTTGACGCGGCGGCCGACGCCGAGATCGCCCGCCCCCATCTCGCGCAGCGCGCGATCGAGATCGGCGAACATGGTGTCGAACAGCGCCTGGGCGAAGTCCGCGCGTCGCCGGCACGCTCGCGCTTCAGCCGGTGAGCACCAGAAAGGCATGCAGCGCCAGCATCTCGAAGCGGCCGTCGAGCGTGTCGGGCACGCCCCAGCGCGCGTAAAGAACACCGGCGCGCGCGCCTGCGCGACGATGCGCGCCATAGAGCGAGCTGCACCGCGGCGCGCTCGCGGCGTTTCGAGGCCGAAGAAGCAGCGATGCCAGCGGTCATACCTCGCGCGCTGGCGCCGGCGCCGGAGCGGATTGACAGGCGCGCGCCGCCCGGGTGCAAGGTTCCGCCGACGACAGCTGGCCGTGCAGGCGCAATCTGCGCGGCGTCGCGCCGCCGGCGAATCGACCGGAGCCATGACGACGCCTGCCTCGTTGCTGCATCCTGACGCTCGCCGCGGCCGGCTGCTGGCCGCTTGCCGGCCACGATCGATCAGCGCGGCAATCTGCCGACGCCCGATGCGCTCAGCCAGATCAAGCCCGGCGTCACCGACAAGGCGACGGTGACGCGGCTCCTCGGCTCGCCGTCCAGCGTCGCCGACCTTCGACGACAACACCTGGTACTACATCAGCCAGAAGACCAAGGCAGTCGCCTTCTTCAAGCCCGAGGTGCTCGACCAGGAAGTCGTGGCGATCAACTTCGACGAGGACGGCGTGGTCAGCGACATCGAAGCATCGACGGCATGGACGACGCGCGCAGACGATCGACGCCCAACCCCAACGCCACGCCGGCGCCGGGCCGCGAGCTCACCTTCATCGAGCAGCTCCTCGGCAATTTCGGCCGCTTCAACGCGCAGCAAGCGCCACGCCGCGGCAGTAGCGCCGGCACCACCGGCGGCGGCATCGGCCGTGAAGCTCGCGCGCCCGGCGACTCCGGAGTCGCCGACTCTGCGCTCAGCGCGCGCGCGAGGATCGCCAGCAGCAGCAGCGCCACGATGTTGGTGATCTTGATCATCGGGTTGACCGCCGGGCCGGCGGTGTCCTTGTAGGGATCGCCGACCGTGTCGCCGGTCACCGCCGCCTTGTGGGCGTCGGAGCCCTTGCCGCCGTGATGGCCTTCCTCGATGTACTTCTTGGCGTTGTCCCAGGCGCCGCCGCCCGAGGTCATCGAGATCGCGACGAAGAGCCCGGTGACGATGGTGCCGAGCAGCATCGCGCCCAGCGCGCTGAACGCCGCCGCCTGGCCGCCGATCGCCCAGATGACGAAATAGAGCACGATCGGCGCCAGCACCGGCAGCAGCGAGGGCACGATCATCTCCTTGATCGCCGCCTTGGTCAGCAGGTCGACGGCGCGGCCGTAATCGGGCTTGGCCGTGCCCTCCATGATGCCGGGGATCTCCTTGAACTGGCGGCGCACCTCGACCACCACCGAGCCGGCGGCGCGGCCGACCGCGGTCATGCCCATGCGCGCCGAACAGATAGGGCAGCAGGCCGCCGATGAAGCAGGCCGATCACCACGTAGGGGTCTCTGCAGCGCGAAGTCGACCGGCGACGTTCGGGAAGTAGTGCTGCAGATCCTGGGTGTAGGCGGCGAACAGCACCAGCGAGGCGAGGCCGGCCGAGCCGATGGCATAGCCCTTGGTCACCGCCTTGGTGGTGTTGCCGACCGCGTCGAGCGCGTCGGTGGTCTTGCGCACGTCCTTCGGCAGGTCCGCCATCTCGGCGATGCCGCCGGCGTTGTCGGTGACCGGGCCATAGGCGTCGAGCGCCACGATCATGCCGGCCAGCGCCAGCATCGTGGTCGCCGCGATGGCGATGCCGAACAGGCCGGCGACGCAGATAGGCGACGATGATGCCGACGCAGATCACCAGCACCGGCAGCGCGGTCGCTTCCATCGAGACCGCCAGGCCCTGGATCACGTTGGTGCCGTGGCCGGTGGTCGAGGCTTGCGCGATGCTGCGCACCGGGCGGTATTCGGTCGAGGTGTAGTATTCGGTGATCCACACCAGCAGGCCGGTGACGGCGAGGCCGACCAGCGCGCAGCACGAACAGGCTGGCGCCGGTCATCGCTGGCGCTCGCCGATCATGGTCAGCGTGCCGCTGAAGCCGACGAGCTCGGAGATCGACGACCGGCGATCAGCGACCGCCGAGAGCACGCCGGCGACGATCAGGCCCTTGTAGAGCGCGCCCATGATGTTCTGGCTCGGCGCCCAGCCGCACGAAGTAGGTGCCGATGATCGAGGCGACGATGCAGACGCGCGCCGATCACCAGCGGCAGCAGCATCATGGTGTCGCGCAGCGGCGCCGGCGAAGAAGATCGCGGCCAGCAGCATGGTGGCGACGATGGTCACGGCATAGGTCTCGAACAGGTCGGCCGCCATGCCGGCGCAGTCGCCGACATTGTCGCCGACGTTGTCGGCGATGACGGCGGGGTTGCGCGGATCGTCCTCGGGGATGCCGGCCTCGACCTTGCCGACGAGGTCGGCGCCGACGTCGGCGCCCTTGGTGAAGATGCCGCCGCCGAGACGGGCGAAGATCGAGATCAGCGAGGCGCCGAAGCGAGAGCGCCACCAGCGCCTCGAGGATCGGCCGCGAGATCGCCGGCCGGCAGCGACGCGCGCAGGAAGATGTAGTAGACGGCGACGCCGAGCAGGCCGAGGCCGACCACCAGCATGCCGGTGACGGCGCCGGCGCTGAAGGCGATGCGCGAGGCCGGCGGCCGAGGCCCTGGCGCGCCGCCTGGGCGGTGCGCACATTGGCGCGCACCGAGACGTTCATGCCGATATAGCCGGCGGCGCCCGACAGCACCGCGCCGATCAGGAAGCCGATGGCGCATGCGCCAGCCGAGGGTAGCGCAGCAGGATGACGAGGATGACGACGCCGACGATGGCGATGGTGCGGTATTGGCGGTTGAGATAGGCGCGCGCGCCTTCCTGGACGGCGGCGGCGATCTCCTGCATGCGCTCGGTGCCGGCGTCCGCCGCCAGCACGGAAAGCGCCGTGACGATGCCGTACAGCACCGCGAGCACGCCCGCCGCCACGATGAGCCAATAGCCCAGGTTCATGGTCTTTATCCTCTGAGTCCTCTGAATTCGGTGAGCGTGTCCCTGGGTCCCCCGGGACGAAAGGCGGCCGAACATGCCAGAAGACCAAGGCCCTGGCAACCGCGAGGGCGCTCGCGCCCCCTCAGCTGCACCTTTGGCCGCTCGAAGAGCTGGAGAATCAGCACCTGCTGCACCACCCCGGGGCCCAGGACGCGGTCGGCGACGCGCATCAGCCGCGCCTTGATGACGGGAGGATCGGCGAGGCGGTCGGCCGACGCCCGCTGCGCGAACAGCCCGTAGAGCTCCCGGAAGAACGCGTCGATCAGCACCGCTTCCTTGGGCTTGATGTCCTTCAGGGTCTTGCCCTTCACCAGCTCGAGCCCCACCCCGATCGAGACCTGGCGGGTCACCTGGCCGCCCTCGATGACGGGGATCACGAAGAGCGGCACCACCACATAGGAGGGCGCGCCCGGCGCCGGGCGAATGCTCGGCGGCGCGTTGGGGTCGACCTTTTCTTCCTTGCCCTCGGAGGGTTCCGCCTCGTGCTCCGCCGCGACCGCCCGGGCAAGCGGCACGGCGAGCGTGCCCAGGAGCATCCCCAGGAGCAGGATGCGGGCGCGCCAGGACCTAGAAATGGCGATATCCGGCATCTGCAATCGGGATGGCCGCTCCCTTGGCATCGATGATCCGGACTCCGGCGCCGGCCTCGATGCGGCCGATCGCGGTGACCGGCACCGCGGTCTCCTGGCCGGCGCGCGCGATCGCCGCCTCGGCGCCGGCGGGCGCGGTGAACAGCAGCTCGTAATCGTCGCCGCCGCGAGCGCCGCCGTCAGCAGCGCCGGCTCGGCCGCAATCGCCGCCCGCGCCGCGGGCGACAGCGGCAGCCGCTCGGCCTCCACCACCGCGCCCACGCCGGAGACATCGCAGATATGGCCGAGATCGGCGACCAGCCCGTCGGAGACGTCGATCATCGCGTGGACGAGACCCGCGAGGCGGCGGCCGAGCGCCAGACGCGGCCGCGGCAGCCGATAGCGGTCGACGAGAAAGTCCCGCGCCGCCGCGTCGAGCCGCGGCAGCTGACTGCGAAGCGCCTTGAGGCCAAGCGCGGCGTCGCCGAGGGTGCCGGAGACGAAGACGACATCGCCCGTCCGCGCGCCGCCGCGCAGCAGCGCCGTTCCCGCGGCGACGCGGCCGATCGCCGCCACCGACAGCGTCGCCGGGCCGGGCGTCGCTACGGAATCGCCGCCCAGGAGCCCGATGCCGAACTCGCTTCTGGTCGCGCGCGAGGCCGGCGGCGAAGCGCTCGAGCCAGGCCTCGTCACGTGTCGGCGGCAGCGCCGTCTCAGGAGATAGCCGACCGGCTCGGCGCCCTTGGCGGCGAGATCCGAGAGATTGACCCGCAGCAGCTTCTGCGCCACCTGCTCCGGCGGATCGTCGGGCAGGAAATGGACGCCTTCGACGATGGCGTCGGTCTTGAGCACGTATTGCTCGCCCGGCGGGCCCGGCGATCAGCGCGACGTCGTCGAGCAGCCCCAGAGCGCCCGGCGCCGCCAGCGGCGCGAAGAAGCGCGCGATGCGCTCGAACTCACCGAGCCGGGGGATCGCCATCAGCGGCGTTCCGCCGCGAGTCCTCCGGCCGCAGCGTGCGCGCGAGGCGGTCGAGCACGCCGTTGACCAGGCCCGGCTCCTTGCCGGCATAAGAAGGCGTGGCGCGATCTCGACGATATTCGCTGATGACGACCCGCGCCGGCACGTCGGCGCGCGCCAGCAGCTCGTAGGCGCCGGCGCGCAGGATCGCGCGCAGCACCGTCTCGAGCCGCGCGCAGCGGCCAGTCCGCCGGCAGCGCCGCCGAGATCGCGCCGTCGAGCTCGGCGCGGCGCTCGCTGGCGCCGCCGACGAGGTCGGCGAAGAAGGCGCGATCGGCGTCGCGCATAGCGGTCGCCGTCGATCTCCTGGCCCAGGCGATGAGCGGCGAATTCGGCGATCACCGCCTCTGGGCTCGGCGCCGGTGAGCTCGATCTGATAGAGCGCCTGCACGGCGGCGAGCCGCGCCAGGCCGCGCTCGCGCCGGCGCTCGTCGCCGCGCTCTCGGCCTTGGCCGCCGGCTCGCTCATTTCCGCTCCAGTCCGAAATTCGCGCTTGAGCTCGATCATGGCGAGGCAGGCCCGCGCCGCCTCGCCGCCCTTGTTCTTGCGGTCGACCGCGCGCGCGCGCCAGGCCTGCGCCTCGTTCTCCACGGTCAGGATGCCGAAGCCGATGGCGAGAGCCGTGGCTGAGCGCCAGATCCTGCAGGCCGCGCGGCGCTTTCGCCGCAGACATAGTCGTAATGCGTGGTCTCGCCGCGGATGACGCAGCCGAGCGCGAGAAAGCCGTCGAAGCGGGCCTTCGCCGCGCCGCGCGCCGCCGCCTCGGCGGCGTAGCGGATCGCCGCCGGGATCTCGAAGGCGCCGGGCACGGTGAAGCGCTCATGGGTGGCGCCGGCCGCCTCCAGCGCCGCTAGCGCGCCCTTCAGCAGCTCGTCGGAGATGTGCGGATAGTACCGCGCCTCCACGATCATGATGCGCGGCTCCGGCCGCCATCAGTCTGCCTCCGATGCCCTGGATCGGCCGCTGCTCGACGACCGTCAGGCCGTAGCCTTCGAGGCCGACGATGGTGCGCCTCGGTGTTGGACAGCAGGATCATGTCGCGCACGCCGAGATCGAGCAGGATCTGCGCGCCGATGCCGTAGTCGCGCAGCTCCGGCACCGCGCTCGCGTGCCCTGCGACATCAGGCGCCGCACGCGGTCGGAGAGCGCGGTCGGCGTCGGCTCGCGGATCAGCACGACGACGCCGCGGCCGGCGCGGGCGATCATCTGCATGCGAGGCCTGCAGCGTGCCGCCGCGGCCGCGCGCCTTCGAGCCCAGCACGTCGTCGAGCACGTTGAGCGCGTGCATGCGCACCAGCACCGGCTCCGGCGTCGTCACGTCGCCCTTCACCAGCGCGATATGCTCGGCATAGGTCGACCTTGTTGACGTAGACGATCATGCTGGAACTCGCCGCCGTAGCCGCTCTCGAACTCGGTCTCGAGCTTGCGCTCGACGATGCGGTCGTGCCGGCGGCGATAGGCGATGAGGTCGGCGATGGTGCCGATCTTGAGGCCGTGGAGCTGGGCGAAGGCGATCAGGTCGTCGCGCCGCGCCATGGTGCCGTCGTCGTTCATGATCTCGCAGATCACGCCGGACGGGTTGAGGCCGGCCAGCCGCGCGATATCGACCGCCGCCTCGGTGTGGCCGGTGCGCACCAGCACGCCGCCGTCGCGCGCCACCAGCGGGAAGACGTGGCCGGGCGTCACGATGTCGTCCGGGCCCTTGGTCGGGATCGATGGCGACGGCGATGGTGCGGGCGCGGTCGGGCGCGGAGATGCCGGTGGTGACGCCCTCGCGCGCCTCGATCGAGACGGTGAAGGCGGTCTGGTGCCGCGAGGCGTTCTGCTGCGCCATCAGCGGCAGGCCGCAGCTGCTCGACCCGCTCGCGCGTCAGCGCCAGGCAGATCAGGCCGCGGCCGTGCTTGGCCATGAAGTTGATCGCCTCGGGCGTCGCCATCTGCGCGGGGATGACGAGGTCGCCCTCGTTCTCGCGGTCCTCGTCGTCGACCAGGATGAACATGCGGCCGTTGCGCGCCTCCTCGATGATCTCCTCGATCGGCGAGGTCACCTCGATGAAGCTCATGCCAGCCCCTTTCCCATCAGGCGCGCGACGTAGCGGGCGATGAGGTCGATCTCGAGATTGACCGGATCGCCCGGCTGGAGCCCGCCCAGCGTCGTCACGGCCTGCGTATGCGGGATGATATTGACGCCGAAGCGCGCCGCCGTCACCTCGTTGACCGTCAGCGAGATGCCGTCGACCGCGACCGAGCCCTTCGACGCGATGCCGGGGGCGAGCGCCTCGGGCGCCTCGAACACCATGCGGACGGAGCCGCCCTCCGCGCGCCGCTCGACGCAGCCGTCCCGACCCCGTCGACGTGCCCTGCGACCATATGTCCGCCGAGCTCGTCGCCGAGCCGGAGCGAGCGCTCGAGATTGACCGGCGTGCCGACGCGCCAGCCGCCGAGCGTGGAGCGGGCCAGGTCTCCGCCGAGACCTGGACGCGGAACCAGTCCGCGCCCGTGTCGACCACCGTCAGGCAGCACGCCGGAGCAGGCGATCGAGGCGCCGAGCGCGATGGTACCGGTGTCGTAGGCGGTGCCGATCTCATAGGTCGGTATCGCCGCCCGGCAGCACCGCCCGCACGCGGCCGAGATCCGTGATGATGCCCGTAAACATGGCGGCCGTACCCTAGGCCCTCACCGCTATCGGGACAACCGCCGGACGTCGCATTCCAGCATCGCACCTAGTACCTGCGCTCAGAGTTTCGCGCCTACGGCGCGAAGCCTGTGCGCGGGTACAACACCTTAAATGGTACTGTTTCCGCGGCTCGTGAGCCGCGGAAACGTACGGCGCAACGGTCACTTCGGCTCCAGCACCATCTGGGTCTGGGTGACGAGGGCGACGGCGCGCCCCTCCTCCGTCGTCACCCGCGTCTGCCAGACCTGCGTGCGGCGGCCGCGGTGCACCGGCAGCGTCTCGCCGAGCACCTTGCTGCCGACCGGCGCCGGTGCGAGGAAATTCGTCTTGGACTCGATGGTGGTCGTGCTCGCCCCCGGCGGCAGGTTGAGCACCGTCCCGGCGGCGCCCAGCGTATCGGCGAAGGCCATGATCGCGCCGCCGTGCAATGTCGATGCATGGGTGCAGAGGGCCTCCCGCACGGTCATCTCCGCGCTCACGCGCTCGCGCGTCGCGGTCAGGAAGCGGATGCCCAGGGTTTCCGCGAATGGAAGCCGCCACTGCTTCAACTGCTCGAGCTCGTCCATGGCAATCCTCTATTGGCCGTGCGCGAAGGCTCAGCCCGGCCGGTGGAAGCTTTCCAATACATCCGCGCCGAGCGGCTCCAGGCCGACGCGCTCGAACCGCGGCATGGCGGCGAGCGTCTCGACGCCGAAGGCGGTGACCGCCGGCACGCCGTCGCCGCCGATCAGCCGCGGCGCGCGGAACCAGTCGAGGTGGTCGACGAGATCCGCGCGCAGCAGCGCCGCCGCGAGCGTGGCGCCGCCTTCCACCAGCACGCGGGTGAGCCCGCGCTTGCCCAGCTCCTGCAGCGCCTCGGCGAGATCCACCGTCTCGCCGTCGGCGCGCACCTCGATGAGCTCGACGCCGCAGTCGCGAAAGGCGCGATGGCGCGCCGGCGCGTCGCCTTTCAAGGTCACGAACCAGGTCGGCACCCGCTGCGCCTGGGCAACCACCTTGGCGGTCAGCGGCACGCGCAGCCGGCCGTCGACGACGATGCGCACCGGCGACCGGTCGGCAAGCCCCGGCAGCCGGCAGGTGAGCTCGGGATCGTCGGCGATCACCGTATTGCTGCCGACCATCACGGCGTCATGGCGCGCGCGCAGCAGATGCGCGCGCGCGCGCGCCCGCTCGCCGGTGATCCAGCGGCTCTCGCCCTCCGCCGTCGCGATGCGCCCGTCCAGGGTCGAGGCCAGCTTCAAGGTCACCAGCGGCCGGCCGTCGCGGATACGGCGGAAGAAGCCTTCGTTGAGCGCCGTCGCCGCTTCCGCCTCGACGCCCATGGTCACTTCGATGCCGGCGTCCCTGAGGCGTGCCACGCCGCGGCCGGAGACGCGGGGATCGGGATCCTCCACCGGCACCACCACGCGGGAGATGCCGGCGGCGATCAGCGCATCGGTGCAGGGCGGCGTCTTGCCCCAGTGATTGCAGGGCTCCAGGCTGACATAGGCGGTGGCGCCCTGCGCGGCGGCGCCGGCGCGTGCCAGCGCCTCGGTCTCGCCGTGGGGCCGGCCGCCCGGCTGGGTCCAGCCGCGCCCGACCACCACGCCGTCCTTGACCAGAACGCAGCCGACGGCGGGATTGGGCCAGACCGATCCGAGGCCGCGCCGGGCAAGGCCGAGCGCCGCCCGCATATGCGCGAGGTCCGACATGTCACTCGCCGTCGACGCCGATCCGGCCGACGAATTCGCCGAAATCCTTCGCCTCGCGGAAATTTCGATAGACCGAGGCGAAGCGCACGTAGGCCACCTGGTCGAGGCTGGCGAGGGCTTCCATCACCAGCCCGCCGATCATGTCGCTGGGGATCTCGGTCTCGCCGGAGCTTTCGAGCTGGCGCACGATGGCATTGATGACGCGCTCGACGCGCTCGGGCTCCACCGGGCGCTTGCGCAGCGAGATCTGGATCGAGCGCGCGAGCTTGTCGCGATCGAAGGGCTCGCGCTGGCCGTTCTTCTTCACCACCGTCAGCTCGCGCAGCTGCACCCGCTCGAAGGTCGTGAAGCGCGCGCGCGCAATTCGGACAGAAGCGCCGGCGGCGGATCGCCGCGCGATCCTCGGTCGGCCGCGAATCCTTCACCTGGGTATCCTCGTAGCCGCAGAACGGACAGCGCATGTTCCCCTCCTCCTGATCTTGTTGTTCTTGCCCCTGTCGACCTTGCTCAAAGCCCCGGATAGACCGGGAAGCGCTCGCAGAGCGCGCCCACCTTGCGTCGCACCTCCGCCTCGACCGCGGCATTGCCCGTCTCGCCGTTCGCCTGGAGCCCGTCCAGCACCTCGGCGATCAGCTGGCCGACCTCGCGGAATTCCGCCTGGCCGAAGCCGCGGGTCGTCGCCGCCGGGCTGCCGAGGCGGACGCCCGAGGTGATCGTCGGCTTCTCGGGATCGAAGGGAATGCCGTTCTTGTTGCAGGTGATGCCGGCGCGCTCCAGCGCCTGCTCGGCGACGCGGCCGGTCAGTCTGCTTCGGCCGGAGATCGACCAGCATCAGGTGGCAGTCGGTGCCGCCGGAGACGATGGCGAGGCCGCGCTCGGCGAGCGTCGCCGCCAGCGCCCGGGCGTTGTCGACGACGGCGCGCGCATAGATCTTGAACTCCGGCCGGAGCGCCTCGCCGAAGCACACCGCCTTGGCGGCGATCACGTGCATCAGCGGCCCGCCCTGCAGGCCCGGGAAGATCGCGCTGTTGATCTTCTTGCCGATCTCCTCGTCGTTGGTGAGGATCATGCCGCCGCGCGGGCCGCGCAGCGTCTTGTGCGTGGTCGTGGTCACCACATGGGCATGCGGCAGCGGGCTCGGATACACGCCGCCCGCGACCAGCCCCGCGAAATGCGCCATGTCCACCATGAAGATAGGCGCCGACCGCATCGGCGATCTCGCGGAAGCGCTTGAAGTCGATGATGCGCGGATAGGCCGAGCCGCCGGCGATGATCAGCTTCGGCTTCTCCGCCCGCGCCACGCGCTCGACCTCGTCGAGATCGATGAGCGCATCCTGCCGGCGCACGCCGTACTGCACCGCGCGGAACCACTTGCCGGAGAGGTTGGCCGGCGCGCCGTGGGTCAGATGGCCGCCGGCGGCCAGCGACATGCCGAGGATGGTGTCGCCGGGCTTCAGCAGCGCCAGCATGCACGCCCTGGTTCGCCTGCGAGCCGGAATGCGGCTGCACGTTGGCGAAGCCGCAGTCGAACAGCTGCTTGGCGCGCTCGATGGCGAGCTGCTCGGCGACGTCGACGAACTCGCAGCCGCCGTAATAGCGCCGGCCGGGATAGCCCTCGGCGTATTTGTTGGTGAGCACCGAGCCCTGGGCCTCCAGCACCGCGCGGGAGACGATGTTCTCCGACGCGATCAGCTCGATCTGCTCGCGCTGGCGGCCGAGCTCCTTGGCGAGAGCGCGCGTCGAGCTCGGGATCGCTGCTCGGCGACGGTGGCGGTGAAGAAGCCGTCGTCGACGGCGGACTTGGCGCGGGAGCTGTTCAGAGGCATCTGATATCCAGTTGTTGAGAGCGACGGACCGGCTTCACGACATCTTGGCGACGCGCCGGGCGTGGCGCCCGCCCTCGAATTCGGTGCGGAGAAATATCTTGAGGCAATCCTTGGCGACCTCGGCGCCGAGCACGCGGGCGCCCAGCGCCAGCACGTTGGCGTCGTTGTGCTGGCGCGCGAGCCGCGCCGTGGTCGCGTCGTGGCAGACGCGCGGCGCGGACGTGCGCGGTGCCGGTTGGCGGCGATCGCGATGCCGATGCCGGTGCCGCAGATGAGGACGCCGCGCTTCGCCTGGCCGGTCTCGATCGCCCGCGCCAGGGCCTCGGCGAAATCCGGATAATCGACGGATTCCGGGCCCTTGGTGCCGAGATCCAGCACCTCGAAGCCGAGAGCCGCGAGTTCCGGGATCAGGAGGGTCTTCAGATCGTAGCCGCCGTGATCGGCGGCGATCGCAATCATCTCGGCCATGGCGCCTGGACAGTCCTCGATCGGGGCCGCGACTCTACCAAATCTCGGGGCCCCACGCGAGCACGCCACCACTGCTCGCGTCCTAGGCAGGGGTTGCCCGACCGCGCGGCCAGCCCCGCGCGGGACTTGGCCCGGCGCCCACGGCTACTCTAATTGATCAGATGGAAGCGGGAAAAACCTGCGCTCTCGGCATCCATTATTGATTTCGTCCTGATGTTTCATTGACAACGACAATCCTCCCTGCATAGCTTTACGTAAAAGGGCGCGGATTGACTTGAGGAGCGGGGTAATGGCCGAGATAGCCGACAAGGTCGCGGAAGACCAGTTGCTGCGCATGACCGCGGACGTGGTCGCCGCCTATGTCAGCAACAACTCCCTGCCGACCGCGCAGCTGCCGGACTTCATCGCATCTATCTACGCGTCGCTGCGCACCCTCGACCACAAGCAGGATGCCGGCGAGATCGGCGCGCTGAAGCCGGCGGTGCCGATCCGCAAGTCGATCACGCCGGAATATCTGGTCTGCCTGGAGGACGGCAAGAAGCTCAAGATGCTGAAGCGGCATCTGCGCTCCACCTACAACATGACCCCCGACGCCTACCGCGCGAAATGGGGCCTGCCGTCGGACTATCCCATGGTGGCGCCGAAATACGCCGAGCAGCGCTCGGCCTTTGCCAAGAAGATCGGCCTGGGGCGGAGCGGCGGCCGCGCCGGCGGCCGGCGGGCGGCAAAGAAGTAGCCAACCTTCGGTCAGGAACCGCGCGGCGTCTCGATGAGGTCGTAGCCCTTGAGCCGGTAGATCGCGACCGAGACCAGCCAGCTCACGGCGAAGACGGCGATGATGAGATATCCGAGCGTGCCGAAGCTCTGGTTGAGCGCGCCGATCGCGCTCCAGAACCCGCCTTCGAGCTCGAGCTGGCCGGCGATCAGGCCCAGCGCCTCGATGCCGCCCACGATCAGCGCCACCAGCACCGAGACCAGCGTGATGGTCATGTTGTAATAGAGCTTGCGGATCGGCTTGACGAAAGCCCAGCCGTAGGCCCCCACCATCAGCACGCTGTCGGTCGTATCCACGAGCGACATGCCGGCGGTGAAGAGCGCGGGAAATACCAGGATCGACCAGATCGGCAACCCGCGGGTCGCCTCCGCCGCCGCGATGCCGAGGAGCCCAATCTCGGTCGCGGTATCGAAGCCGAGGCCGAAGAGGAATCCCAGCGGATACATGTGCCAGCTCCTGCCGATCAGCCGGAACAGCGGCCGGAGCAGACGACTGAGCAGGCCGCGCTGCGCGAGCAGGATATCGAGATCCTCGTCGTGGACGCGCTCGCCGCGGCGCGCGCGTTGGAACGCGCGATAGACGCCGCTCAGGACCACCAGATTGGCAAGCGCGAGCGCGAACAGGAACAAGGCGGAGATGCTGGTGCCAATCACGCCGCCGACCTGCTTGAACGTCTCGAAGCGGCTCTGCAGCAGGCCGGCCGCGACGGCGATGCCGACCGTGGCCAGAACGACGACGGTGGAATGCCCGAGCGAGAAGCAGAAGCCCGCCGTCACCGGGCGCTTGCCCTGCTGCATCAGCTTGCGCGTCACGTTGTCGATGGCGGCGATGTGGTCGGCATCGACGGCGTGACGCAGGCCGAAGCTGTAGGCCAGGAACGCGGTGCCGAGCAGCACGGGGTAGCGGTGGAATGCGAGGAGCGCCCAGGCCCAGGCGGCCAGGTTGGCACTAATCAGCACCGCGTAGATGCCGAAGAGCTTCTCGCGCAGGGCGATCGCGGTGTCGTCGAAGGGATTGCGCAGCACGTTCGGCCTGCCTCTCCTCGTGCGTCAGCGATTGGCGCGCGGGGAAGCGCCGTCACGGGGAAACGCTAGCGAGCGCATCCTCCCCGGTCAACGAGATCGGCCGTCTCGGCAAAAAGAAAACCCCCGCGACGAGGCGTCGCGGGGGCTGCAGTCGGTGTCTCCTGGAGCGTGTCGGCGTCAATCCAATCCGAGCACGCTCCGGAACTCAGGTCTTTGCCTTCTGCTCGACGTACTTGCCGTCGTGCCAGACGAAGAAGACGTAAGCGGGATGCTCCACGTCGCCCTTCTTGTCGAAGGCGATCGGCCCGATCACGGTGCTGTATTTGTGCGCGTGCAGCGTCTTGGAGAGGTCGCCGACCTTGAGCGACTTCGCCTGGGCCGCCGCCTCCGCGAACACCTGCAACGCCGCGTAGGTGTAGAGGGTATAGCCCTCGGGGTCGTAGTTCTGCTTCTTGAACTCCGCCACCACCGACTTCGCGCTCGGCAGGTCGCGCGGGTCCGGCGGGAAGGTCATCAGCACGCCTTCGCCGGCATTGCCGGTGATCTTCCAGAACTCGTCGGTGACCAGCGCGTCGCCGGAGATGAACTGTGCCTTCAGGCCCTGCTCCTGCGCCTGGCGCACCATCAGTCCGGCCTCGGTGTGATAGCCACCGTAGTAGATCGCCGCGACTCCCGCCTGCTTCATCTTGCTGATGAGGGCCGAGAAGTCCTTGTCACCCTGGGTGACCGCCTCGTACATCGCCTCCTTGAGACCCTTCTTGTTCATCTCCTTCTTGGTCTCGTCGGCGAGGCCCTTGCCGTAGGCCGACTTGTCCTGGATGATCGCGACCTTCTTGCCCTTGTAGTGCGCGGCGAGATAGTCGCCGGCCACGGTGCCCTGGATGTCATCGCGGCCGCAGGTGCGGAACACGTTGATCCAGCCCTTGGATGCCGCGTCTTCCGTGAGCGCCGGATTGGTCGAGGCCGGCGTCATCTGCAGGATGCCGTTCTCGTTGTAGACCGACGAGGCCGGGATCGACGAGCCCGAGCAGAAATGCCCGGCGACGAACACGACCTTCTGGCCGACCAGCTGGTTGGCCACCGCCACCGCCTGCTTGGGATCGCAGGCATCGTCGCCGACGATGAGCTTCAGCTTCTTGCCGAGCACCCCGCCCTTGGCATTGATGTCGGCGACCGCGAGCTCGGCGCCCCGCTTCATCTGCTCGCCGAAGGACGCGTACTGGCCGGTGATCGGGCCGACAGTGGCGACCACGATCTCGTCCTGCGCCTTGGCGTTGCCCGCGCCGAGCGCCACGATGGCCCCCGCTGCGAGCAAGGCTGTTGCTATCAGTTTCATTGCTCTTTCGCTCCCCAGTTGTTGTGGATGTACCCCGGCAGGACCGGGTACCTCTGAGCCCATGCCGCCTCGGCAGCATTGAGTAAAAATCTAGCATGCCCGGGGGACGGCGGTAAGAGCCGTCGCGGCCGGATCGGCTTTTCCATCAGGATCCCTTGGCCCTCCAGCCGAACAAGCCCGCGCGCTCGTAGAGCCAGGGATATTGCGACACCATGCGTCGTGCCTGGGTAATCCGGAAGGCGACCAGCGCCAGCACCAGCAGCGCGATCCAATCGATGAGATAGCCCGAGATCGACAGCAGCTCGCCGTCGAAGAGGGCGAAGCTCAGGAACCGGCTGCCGATCGTCAGCAGCAGCGTATAGGGCACCGTCTGCCAGATCGGCCGCCAAGTCTGCGCCAGCGCCTGGCCGCTAAGGCAGGCCGCGCCGCCGAACAGCACGACGGTGAGGCCGATGAAGACGCCGATGTCGTTGCCGAGTATGTCGGCGATCGTATCCAGGAAAGTGGCATCCGCCGCCGCGTCCATCAGTGATGCCCTCCCTCGAGATAGGCGGCGCGCACCTCGCGGTTGGCGAGGAGCTCGCGCCCGCTGCCGCTCAGCGTGATGCGGCCGGTCTGCATGACATAGCCGCGATGAGCAAGGCGGAGCGCGTGGAAGGCGTTCTGCTCCACCAGGAATACCGTCACCTTCTGCTGCTCGTTGATCTCGCGGATCACCTCGAAGATCTGCTTGACGATCATCGGCGCCAATCCCAGCGACGGCTCGTCCAGCAGCAGGAGCCGCGGCCGGCTCATCAGCGCGCGGCCGATCGCCAGCATCTGCTGCTCGCCGCCGGAGAGCGTGCCGCCGCGCTGCATCTGGCGCTGCTTCAGGATCGGGAACAGGGTGAAGACGCGGTCGAGATCGGCGGCGAAATAGGTGGGATCGGCGACGATCGCGCCCATCTGCAGGTTTTCCAGCACCGACATGCGCGGAAAGATGCGGCGGCCCTCCGGCGCTTGGGAGATGCCGAGGCGCACGATCTCGAAGGTGGCGGAGCCGGTGATGTCGCGTCCCTCGAAGACGACGCGACCCCGCCGCGGCCGCGGCCGTCCGCAGATCGTCATCAGCAGCGTCGACTTGCCGGCGCCGTTGGCGCCGATGAGCGTCACGATCTCGCCCTCGGCGACCTCGAGGTCGACGCCCTTGAGCGCCTCGATGTTGCCGTAGAAGGTGTGGACGCCGGCGATCGAGAGCATGCCTAGGCTCCTCGCCGCGGCGGCGCGGTGCTCATGCCAACGTCCTGCGCCACTTCCGGCGGCAGCACATCGGTCTCCTCCTCGCCGAGATAGGCCCGGATCACCGCAGGGTCGCTGCGCACCGCCGTGGGATCGCCGTCGGCGATCTTGCGGCCGTAGTCGAGCACGACGATGTGATCGGAGATGTTCATCACCACGCTCATGTCGTGCTCGATGAGGAGAACGCCGATCTTCTGCTCGTGCGGATCGCCAGCAGGAGCTGGTTGAGTTCGGCGGATTCCGTCGGATTGAGCCCGGCGGCGGGCTCGTCGAGGCAGAGGATCGTCGGATCGATGCACATGGCGCGCGCGATCTCCAGGCGCCGCTGCGCGCCGTAGGGCAGCGCGCCCGCCGCCCAGTCCGCCAGCGCCGTCGAGCCCGACCTTCTCGAGCCAATATTTGGCCCTCTCCACCGCCGCCGCCTCGGCGTGGCGATAACGCGGCAATCCGACCAGGCCGGCGATCGAGAAGGCGCTCGCGCGCATGAGCTTGTTGTGCTGCGCCACCACCAGGTTCTCCAGCACCGTCATGCCGGCGAAGAGCCGGATGTTCTGGAAGGTGCGGGCGACGCCGGCGTGACGGGGGATGCGGAAGCCGTCCATCCGCTCCAGCAGGTAGTCCTGCCCGTCGGGATGATGCAGCGTCAGGCGTCCGGAGCTCGGCTTGTAGAAGCCGGTGAGGCAGTTGAAGACGGTGGTCTTGCCGGCGCCGTTGGGACCGATGATGGCGGTGATCTCATCGCGCCGCGCGACGAAGGAGAGATCGCCGATGGCGACCAGGCCGCCGAAGCGCATGGTGAGGTGCTCGACCTCCAGGAGCGGCGCGTTCTCCGTCATTCCGCCGCCTCCGCCGCCGGCGCGGGACCGCCCTTGCCGTGCAGATGGATCGAGGGCTCGCGATGCGCCAGCAGCCCGCGCGGCCGCCAGATCATGATGGCGATCATGGCCGCGCCGAAGATCAGCATGCGGAACCGGCCCATATCCTCGAGCAGCGGCACGCCGTTGAACCAGCGGCCGAATTCGTTGAGCATGACCAGGACGGTCGCCGCCAGCACGACGCCGAGCTGGCTACCCATGCCGCCCAGCACGACGATCGCCAGCACGATCGCCGATTCCAGGAATGTGAAGCTTTCGGGGCTGATGAAGCCCTGGCGGGTGGCGAAGAAGCGAGCCGGCAAACCCGCCGAATCATCGCGCCGATGGCGAAGGCGGAGAGCTTGATGTTGCGCGGATTGAGGCCGAGCGCGCGACAGGCGATCTCGTCCTCGCGCAGCGCCTCCCAGGCTCGACCGATCGGCAGCTTTCGGAGGCGAAGGGTAAAAGCATTCGTGATCAGCGCGAGGACCAGGATCACGTAATAGAGGAAGATCACGCGCTGCAGCGGACTGAAGTCGATGCCGAAGAATCCGCTGAAAGTGGTGACGTCATCGGGCGCTGCGTCCGGGTTGATGAAGGGCAGGCCGAAGAAAGACGGCCGCGGAATGCCGTTGATGCCGTTCGGGCCGCCGGTGACGTCGCTCCAGTTGGTGAGGATGATGCGGATCATCTCGCCGAAGCCGAGCGTCACGATCGCGAGATAGTCACCGCGCAGCCGCAACACCGGAAAGCCCAGGATGATGCCGAAGCTGGCGGCCAGCGCGCCGGAGATCGGCAGCGCTTCCCAGAAGGTGAGATGGAACCACTGGGCGAAGAGCGCGAAGGAATAGGCCCCAACTGCATAGAAGGCGACGTAGCCGAGGTCGAGCAGGCCCGCGAGCCCCACCACGACGTTGAGCCCCCAGCCCAGCATCACGTAGATCAGCACGGTTGTGCCGAGATCGACGAGGTAGCCGGAAGAGAACGGCAGGAATGGAAATGTCACCGCAAACAGAAAGCCGATACCACCGATGATTGCCGAGCGGCGGGAGATAGCCGCCGCGAATTTGCCGAGCGCGCTCGGCGGCGCCCCGACGACGAGATGGCTACGGCGCAATGCCAGCCAATACCCGATCGCGAGACGGCCGAGAAAGACCGCGATCACGCCATAGGCGACCCAGTCGAAACGCGTGCGGATGCTGAGCGCGTTGGCGCCCTGGTCCACGGTCTGCAGTCCGACCAGGGGAACCGCCACCACGAAGGCGACAAGCGCGGCCAAGGCGGCGTTCTTGACCACCGCCGGCATGTCGATGCGCGCTCGCTCCGCTGCCGCCACGACCGCCATCAGACTTTCTCCACCTCGGGCTTGCCGAGCAATCCCGTCGGCCGGAAGATCAGCACCAGGACGAGGATCATGAACACCGAGACGTCCTTGTACTCCACGGTGAAATAGCCGGACCAGAACGCCTCGATGAGGCCGATCAGCATGCCGCCGAGCATCGCGCCCGGCAGCGAGCCGACACCGCCCAGCACCGCGGCGGTGAAGGCCTTAACGCCGGCGAGGAAGCCGATATAGAAGTCGATGACGCCGTAATAGAGCGTCACCATCATGCCGGCAACCGCCGCCAGTGCCGCGCCCATCACGAAGGTGAGCGAGATCGTGCGGTCGACGTTGACGCCCAGGAGCGCCGCCATCGTCATGTCCTGCTCGCAGGCGCGCTGAGAGCGTCCCAGCGACGTGCGAGAGATCATCGCGTTGAATCCCACCATCAGCGCCACGGTCAGCACGATGATGAAGATCTGCAGATAGGTGATCTGCACGGTGAAGTTCTCGGGGCTGGTCATCAGCTCGATGCCGCCCTGCACCACCGGCTGCAGCGGCTTCACCCGCGCGCCCTGCAGGAGCTGTACGTAGTTCTGCAGGAAGACCGAGGCGCCGATCGCCGAAATGAGCGGCGCGAGGCGCGTCGAGCCGCGCAGCGGACGATAGGCGATCCGCTCCAGGGTCCAGCCGTAGACCGCAGTGAAGAACATCGCCACCAGCAGCACGATCATGAGCTGCAGCGGCACGAAGCTGACGCCGGAGGCATCTAGCGCGAGGAACGCGATGATCGAGATGAAGGCGCCGATCATATAGATCTCGCCATGGGCGAAGTTGATCATCCCGATGATGCCGTACACCATCGTATAGCCGATCGCGATCAGCCCGTAGATCGAGCCGAGCGTCAGTCCGTTGATGAGCTGCTGAAGAAAATATTCCATCGCCGATTATTCACCGCAGAAGGCGCGCGCACCCGCGGCGGCGAAATATCGACGGTGCTCACGGAAGGATCCGGTCGAGCTTGGCGGCCTGCGGCGCATTCTTCCCCATTCGCCCGCCTGCGATTTCCCCCGCAGAGTTTTCCTTGGGGCGGGCGGCGCGAACTTTAGGCGCCCGGCACTAGGGCCGCAAGACGAATGTGACGACGCGATTGCAGCAAAGCACCGCACCGATCCCGCGCCGTCAGGTGCGCTTGCTCTTGGCGAGAACGTAGTCGAGCTTCCGCAGGACGAGGCGCCGCAGTGCCGCTTCGCCCGCCGCGGGATCGCCGACGATCGAGACTTCGATGCCGGTGGCGACCTCGACGGCAGAGACCTTGACGTAGGCCCCGTTGCGCCGGAACTCGATGATCACTTCGCCGCGCTCCGCCATGCAGCCCCCGAGCGAGGTCATCTCCCTCACAGGATAGAACGTCGGTCGAACGAAAGCGAACCTTCCCGCCTGGTCGGCGCCTCTCGCCTGCCGCGCCGCAATATGAGGGAAGAGCCAGCGGTTGCCGCACGGGCGGTTTCGCTCTAAGACGGGCGCGTGAGCGGCCCCCGCACGATCAACCCGCCGCTCCCTTAACCATCCCACCCGCCACCCGAGATCGAGGATCCCGTTTCATGACCACCTCCGCCGCCCGCCGCGACGCGCCGAAATCCTCCGAGAAGGCGAGCTTCGATTGGCAGGATCCGCTCGATCTCGAGGCCGAGCTCAGCGAGGACGAGCGCCTGGTGCGCGACAGCGCCCGCGCCTACGCCCAGGACAAGCTGCTGCCCCGCGTTCAGCGCGCGTTCCGCGACGAGACCTTCGACCGCGAGATCATGAACGAGATGGGCGCGCTGGGCTTCCTCGGCTCGACCATCCACGGCTACGGCTGCGCCGGCGTCAATTATGTCTGCTACGGGCTGGTGGCCCGCGAGGTGGAGCGGGTCGACAGCGGCTATCGCTCGGCGATGAGCGTGCAGTCGAGCCTGGTCATGTACCCGATCTACGCCTTCGGCACCGAGGCGCATCGCAAGAAATATCTGCCCAAGCTCGCCACCGGCGAATGGGTCGGCTGCTTCGGCCTGACCGAGCCCGATCACGGCTCCGACGCCGGCGGCATGAAGAGCCGCGCCCGCAAGGTCGACGGCGGCTATGTCCTCAAGGGCGCGAAGATGTGGATCAGCAATTCGCCGATCGCCGACGTCTTCGTCGTCTGGGCGAAGACCGAGGACGGCGTGGTCCGCGGCTTCATCCTCGAGAAGGGCATGAAGGGCCTCTCGGCGCCGAAGATCGAGGGCAAGTTCTCGCTGCGCGCCTCGGTCACCGGCGAGATCGTCATGGATGACGTGCTGGTGCCGGAGGAGAACCTGCTGCCCAACGTCAGCGGCCTCAAGGGGCCGTTCTCCTGCCTCAACAATGCGCGCTACGGCATCGCCTGGGGCGCGCTCGGCGCCGCCGAGTTCTGCTGGCACGCGGCGCGCGACTACACGCTCTCGCGCAGCGCCTTCGGCAAGCCGCTCGCCGCCAACCAGCTCATCCAGAAGAAGCTCGCGGACATGCAGACCGAGATCACCCTCGGATTGCATGCCTGCCTGCGCCTCGGCCGCCTCAAGGACGAGGACAAGGCGGCGCCCGAGACGATCTCGATGCTGAAGCGCAACTCCTGCGGCAAGGCTCTCGACATCGCCCGCGTCGCCCGCGACATGCACGGCGGCAACGGCATCGTCGACGAGTATCACGTGATCCGCCACGTGATGAACCTGGAGACCGTCAACACCTACGAGGGCACCCACGACATTCACGCCCTCATCCTCGGCCGCGCGCAGACCGGGATCGCGGCGTTCTAGTCAGAGCCGCTTGTAGCTCCGCATCACTTCCTGCAGGCGATCGAGCGGAAGCGCATGCGCGGTGTTGCCACGTACGCCGGTCATCGTCTCGGCCTTGCAGAGCGCGTTGAGGATCGCTTCCTCCGTTGCCTCGGCGGCGGCACGGAAGAGTGCCGTCATCGCGTCAGGCGAGACCATGGTCACGGTGCTAGTTACCGACGTGGAGTCGACGCGGTTCGCCGTGCTGAAGGCGATGAAGATGTCGCCGCTGGAGTTCGCGCCGATGCCGCCGACCCAGGCGAAGCCCGTGGTGGCGCGCCGCGCCAGCCGCTGACATTGGATCGGCAGCAGCGGCGCGTCGGTGGCGAGGACGACGATGATCGATCCCGTGTCCGCGCGCGGCCGGCGCGGCGAGGGCACGGCGTCGACGCCGATCGCCTCGCCCACCGGCACGCCGTCGACCCGCAGCATCTCGCGCTGCCCGTAATTCGCCTGCACGAGGGCGCCGACGGTCCAGCGCTGTCCCGCCTCCGACACCAGCCGCGAGGCGGTGCCGGTGCCGCCCTTGAATTCGTGGCAGATCATGCCGGTGCCACCGCCCACATTGCCCTCGGCGACGGCGCCGCCAGCGGCGCTCTCCAGCGCCGCGAAAACGTGCTCCATGGTGACCGGCAAGCTCGCGGCGTCGCTGAGCCTGCCGTCATAGGTTTCCGCCGCCACCGGCAACATCCACGGCGTCTCCACACCGTGCCGCGCGCCATAGGCGCAGATGGCGTCGCGCACCAAGCCGACGCCGTGCGTGTTGGTGATGCCGATCGGCGTCGTCAGCAGCCCCTGCTCGGCGATCCAGTGCGAGCCGGTCATCTCGCCGTTGCCGTTGAAGGAGTGGATGCCGGCGAAGACCGGCCGCGTCCAGACGTCGCGCGCGCCCGGCCAGATCGCGGTGACGCCGGTGCGCACCACCGCCGGCGCATCCGCCACCAGGGTGGCGTAGCCGACCTCGACGCCGGCCACGTCGGTGATCGCATTCAAGGGACCGGGCTCAAGACGTCCGACCCGGATGCCGAGATCGCGCAGACGCATCCGTGCCATGATCCTCTCGACCACTACTGGCCCCAGGTCGCGAACATCGCCACCACCACCGCCGTCATCACGGCCGTCGCGAGCCAGCCCATGCATGCCAGCGGCCAGGGCAGGACGAAGTCGCCCATCACCCGCTTCGTCATCGCCATCACCATGGTCACCGCCATCAGCGGCACGGCGATGACGCCGTTCAGCACCGCCGACCAGAACAGCGCCTTGATCGGGATCGATGTCGACCATGTTCATGGCGACGCCGATCGCGGTTGCAAACGCGATCGTGCCGTAGAAGGCGCGCGCCTCCTTGGGGAGCCGCGCCAGGCCGATCGGCCATTGCAGCGCCTCGCCGACCGCATAGGCCGCCGATCCCGCCAGCACCGGCACCGCCAGCATGCCGGTGCCGATGATGCCCAGCGCGAAGACCACGAAGGCGAACTCGCCGGCGATCGGACGCAGCGCCTCGGCGGCCTGGGCCGAGGTCCCGATGTCGGTGACGCCGTGAGCGTTGAGGGTGGCCGCGGTCGTGATGATGATGAAGAGCGCGATCAGATTCGAGAAGCCCATGCCGAGATAGGTGTCGATGCGGATCCGGTGGATCTCGCCGGGCGCCTCGCGCGGGATCATCCACCAGCGGATGCGCCGCGGGATCCTCGCGCTCGTCCTCCGCCTCCTGGGAGGACTGCCAGAAGAAGAGATAGGGGCTGATGGTGGTGCCGAGGACGGCCACGATGGAGACGACGTATTTGGTCTCCAGCGAGAGCGATGGCACCACCGTGTTGTACAGCACTTGGAGCCACGGCACCTCGACGGCGAAGGCGGTGACCACGTAGGCGAAGAGCGCGATCGTCGTCCACTTCAGCACGTTCACGTAGCGCCGGTACTGCATGAAGACCTCGAGCGCAACGCAGAGCCCGCCGAACAGCGCCACGTAGAGGAGCCGCGGTAGCCAGCCGCCCCCACCACCAACGCGATCGCGTCGCCCATGGCGCCGAGATCGGCGCCGAGGTTGATCACATTGGCGATCAGCAGCAGGGTGACCGCGGAGCGCAGCAGCCAGGGCGAGTAGTAGCGCCGGATATTGCCGGCGATGCCCTCCCCGGTGACCCGCCCGATGCGGGCGCAGACTTCCTGGATCGCCGCCATCAGCGGCCAGCTGAACAGCATCACCCAGCTCATGCCGTAGCCGAACTGGGCGCCGACCTGGGAATATGTCGCGATGCCGCTGGGATCGTCGTCGGAGGCGCCGGTGATCAGGCCCGGGCCGAGCCACCGCCAGATCCCGCGCGGCACCGGCGCGGACGCGACGAGCGTCTCCTCGGAGCCGCTCATGGCGCCAGCGGCTCTTCGACTAGGACATAACGCATCAAGGTGCGCCCCCTAAAGGGCGCACCCTAACACGTGCGAAAGGTATGAGTTAAGCCGGTGCCGCGCTCAGGCGGCGGGCGAGATCTGCAGCGCGCGGGGGCCGAGCTCGACGAGCTGGGTCCAGAAGCGGTCGAGACGGCGCAGCGTGCCGTGCACGGCCACGAGATCCTCGCGGGTGATCGGGCCCTTCTGCAGCGCGCCAACGTGGCGCTGATGCATGGCGGTGATCTTCTTGCGCAGCTCCTGGCCCTTGTCGGTCAGCTGCACGCGGACCGAGCGGCGATCGTGCAGCGAGCGCTCCTGCTGGATGTAGCCGGCCTCCACCATCTTCTTCACGTTGTAGGAGACGTTGGAGCCGAGATAGCAGCCGCGCAGCGTCAACTCGCCGACCGTCATCTCGAGGTCGCCGATGTTGAACAGGATCATCGCCTGCACGTTGTTGATGTCGTGAATGCCTGGAATTGTCCAGCTCGAGCTTCACGACTTCGAGAAATTGGCGATGCAGGCGCTCAACGAGCGCGATCACATCGAGATAGGCGGTTTCCATAGAGCCCCCGAGATCTGCGGCTAAGTGGGCTCATGTTACATGCACATTGGTTAACCGTCCGTAAGTCGCGAGACAGTTTGCGAAAATATTTACGGCCGGGAGAAAGCCGCGTGATTTCCACCGCTTAGTGGCGGCGCTCATAAACCGGCAGGAATTCCCGCGCGCGTGCGCGCGGGCGAGGCTCAACCTGCGCGTTGGCCCGCGAGGAATCGAAACATGACCGAGAAATCCTTCGCGCCAGCGCCGCTCCCTACCAGAAGTTGATAGAGCGCCGCCGCCTCCGCGCCCATCGGCGTGGCGGCGCCGCTCGCCTGCGCCGCCTGCTGCGCGAGTTTCATGTCCTTGAGCATCATGTCGGCGGTGAATCCCGGCTGATAGTCGCGGTTCGAGGGCGCCGCCGGCACCGGACCCGGCGCCGGGCAATAGTTGGTCATCGCCCAGCACTGTCCCGAGGATTTCGAGCTGATGTCGAACAGCTTCTGGACGTCGAGGCCCAGCTTCTGCGCCAGCTGGAATCCCTCGCAGACCGCGATCATGGAGATGCCGAGGATCATGTTGTTGCAGATCTTCGCCGCCTGACCGTTTCCGGCGGCTCCGGCATGGACGATGGTCTTGCCCATCTTCTCCAGGATCGGCTTCGCGCGCTCGAATCCCGCGGCGCTGCCGCCCACCATGAAAGTGAGCGTCCCCGCCGCGGCGCCGCCGACGCCGCCGGAGACCGGCGCGTCCAGCATGTCGAAGCCGCGCCCCTTCGCCGCCTCGCTCACCGCGCGCGCGGTCTCGACGTCGATGGTCGAGCAGTCGATCAGCAGCGCGCCCTTTTTCGCGACCGCGAGCACGCCGCCTTCGCCTGTATAGACCTCGCGCACCTGCGGCCCCGCCGGCAGCATGGTGATGACGATCTCGGCCTCCGCCATCGCGGCGGCGGCGCTCGTGGCCGCGCTGCCGCCGACCTTGCCGAACGCGTCGAGCGCCGCCGGCACGCGGTCGTATCCCAGCACGCGGTGGCCGGCCTTGACCAGATTGGCGGCCATCGGCCCGCCCATGTTGCCGAGGCCGATGAAGGCGATAGTGCTCATGACGTCCTCCCCAGTTATTTGAAGACGAGCTCGCGCTCGCCCAGGCTCTGGAAATAGCGCGCGACCTCCGCCGCGCTCACCTCGGCGAGCGCGGCGTGCTCCCAGCGCGGCCTCTGGTCCTTGTCCACCAGCATCGCGCGGATGCCCTCGTAGAAATCGTGAGCCGCCATCACGTGCTGGGTCATGCGGTATTCCAGCGCCAGGGCGGCCTCGATGTCCATGCCGGCTTCGCCGAGCTTCATCTGGTGGAAGGTGACGTGGACGCTGACCGGTGACGCCCGCTCGATGATGGCGCGGGTCTTGCGCGCCCAGTCCGTGCCCTCCTTGGCCAGCGCGTCGAGAATCTTCGCGATGCTGGCGCCGCCGAAGCAGCGGTCGATCGCCGGCCTGAGCGCCGCCAGGGGCGCCGGCCCGGGATCGCGATGAAAGCGCTTGAGCACCTCGTCCACCTGCGCCCGCTCCTCCCCCGCGCGCCAGGCGAGCGACCCCAGCGCATCGGTGAGATCCGCGATCTGATCGTGCGACACATGGTGCGTGGCGAAGCCGCAATAGAGCGCGTCCGCCGCCTTGATGCGCGTGCCCGTCAGCGCCAGGTACATGCCGGTCTTGCCCGGGCAGAGATTGAGGTAGCGGGTCGCGCCGACGTCGGGGAAGAGACCGATATGCACCTCCGGCATGGCGCAGACCGTGCGCTCGCTCGCCACCCGGCGCCAGCCGTTCACCGAGACGCCCATGCCGCCGCCCATGGTGATGCCGTCCATCAGCGCGATATAGGGCTTGGGAAACCGGTGCACCCGCTCGATCAGCCAGTATTCCTCGCGGAAGAAATCCGACTTGTAGTCGCCGCTCTTGCCCTGGGGATGCTGGCGCGCCTCATAGATCGCGCGCACGTCGCCGCCGGCGCAGAACGCCTTGTCGCCGGCGCCGCGCACCACGATCGCACGCACGCCGGGATCGCCGCCCCACTCCACCAGCTTGGGATCGAGGGTGCGATACATGCCGAGGCTCAGCGTATTGAGCGCCTTCGGTCGATTAAGAGTGACGATGCCGAGACCGTCGCGGCGCTCGAGCAGGATTTCAGCGGTGTCTGTCATGAGATCCAGATGCGGGGAATGAGCTTCGACTACTTGCTCAGCAGCCGTCGCGCGATGATGAGGCGCATGATCTCGTTGGTGCCTTCCAGGATCTGGTGCACGCGGACATCGCGGAAATAGCGCTCGATGGGAAACTCCTTGAGATAGCCGTAGCCGCCATGAAGCTGTAGCGCCTCGTTGCAGACGCGGAAGCCCACATCGGTGGCGAAGCGCTTTGCCATGGCGCAATGAAGCGTCGCCTCTGGATCCCTGGCGTCGAGGCTGGCGGCGGCGCGATGCACCATCAGGCGCGCGGCATCGAGATCGGTCGCCATGTCCGCGAGCTTGAACTGCAGCGCCTGGAACTCGGCGAGCTTGCGGCCGAACTGCTCGCGCACATTCATGTAATCGCGCGCTGCCTCGAGGCAGGCCCGCGCGCCGCCGAGCGAGCAGGCGGCGATGTTGAGGCGGCCGCCATCCAGCCCCATCATCGCGATCTTGAAGCCGTCCCCCTCCTCGCCCAGGCGATTGGCGACCGGCACCCGGCAGTTCTCGAAGATCACCATGGCGGTCGGCTGGCTGTTCCAGCCGAGCTTCTTCTCCTTCTTGCCGAATGAGAGACCGGGCGTGCCCTTCTCGACGACGATGGTGGAGATGCCCTTGGGGCCGGCGCCGCCGGTGCGCAGCATGCAGACGAAGACGTGGCTGCCGGGTCCGCCGGATATGAAGGCCTTGGCGCCGTCGATGACGTAGTGGTCGCCGTCCCGCACCGCCCGGGACTTGAGCGCGGCGGCGTCGGAGCCGGCGCCGGGCTCGGTCAGACAATAGCTCGCGAAATGCTCCATCGCCGCGAGCTTCGGCAGGAAGCGCTGGCGCTGCTCGGTATTGCCGAAGCGGTCGATCATCCAGGCCGCCATGTTGTGGATCGAGATATAGGCCGAGGTGGAGACGCAGCCGGTGGCGAGCTCCTCGAAGATCAGCGCCGCATCCAGACGCGTGAGCGCGGAGCCGCCCACGTCCTCCTGCACATAGATGCCGCCGAAGCCCAGCGCCGCCGCCTGGCGCAGCGCATCGACCGGAAATATCTCCTTCTCGTCCCATTCCGCCGCCTGCGGACGGAACTCGCGATCGGCGAATTCCCGCGCCGTCTCGCGGATCGCGCGCTGCTCCTCGCTGAGATCGAAGTCCATGACGGTTCCGTGCCGGGGCGGCGCCTACTCCGCCGCCCGCCCCTTGGCCTTGCGCTTGGCGACCTGCTCGGCCTCGTGGGTGTCGATCATCTTCTGCGCCGCCGCCTGGCGGAGGTCGAAGAAATCGTTGCGGTGCTCGTAGGTCCAGGCGAGCGAGGCCTCGCGTCCGGCGTTCGACTTGCGGAAATGCGGCACCACGTAGCGCGCATAGAGCTCGTAGGATTTCTTGGTGGCCTCCCAGTCGGCCCAGTTGTGGGCGAGCTGCAGGAAGCAGCCGAACTCGCCCTGCTTCTGCTGCAGGCGCTCGATCTGGGCGATGGCGTCGTCGGGCGTGCCGATGATCACGCCGCGCTTGGTCATGCCCTCGGCGACGTCCTTGCCCTTGAGGTCGGCATAGCGCTGCGGGTCGAGGGCGTCGTAGTAGTCGATCCACTTCTGCAGGCCGAAGCGCACATTGGCCATCGCCTGCTCGCGGGTCTCGGCGATGTGCATGGGACCGACGAGGCGCAGCACCGCGGGATCCATGGTGCGGCCCTGCTCCGCCGCGACGTCCTTCGCCACCTGCCAGTTGACCGCGAGAGCGTCGAAGCCGCCGGCCATGGTGGCGGCGACGCAGAGCATGCCGAGCCCGTACTTGCCGGCGGCGCGGCCGCCGGACGGCGTGATCATGCTGGCAACCGCGACTTCCGGATGCGGCCGGGTGAACGGCAGGATCTGCAGGCGCGCGTTGGCGAGATTGTACCAGTCGGTCTTCTCGGTGACGGTCTCGCCGCGGAAGAGGCGGAGGATGAGATCGAGCCCCTGCATCATGCGGTCGCGCTGGGTCGCGGGATCGATGCCCAGCATCATCGCGTCCGAGGTGAGGAGGCCCGGCCCCACGCCGAACATCACCCGGCCCATGGTCATGTGGTCGAGCTGCACGATGCGGTTCGCCACCATCAGCGGGTTGTGATAGGGCAGCGACACCACGCCGGTGCCGAGCCGGATGCGCTTGGTGCGCTCGGCGGCGGCGGCGATGAAGAGCTCCGGCGAGGCGATGATCTCGAAGCCCGCCGAATGATGCTCGCCGATCCAGGCCTCCTCGTAGCCGAGCTTGTCGAGCCACTCCACCAGCTGCAGATCGCGGTGAATCGCGAGCGTCGGATCCTCGCCGACGGGGTGGAAAGGCGCCAGGAAGATGCCGCTGCGCAGCGTCAGGGCGGGCAAGGACATGTACGATCCCCTTTAATTCCTGAGAAATGCAATTGCCGGCATTGTGGCGCCTTGCGCCGGGCGCCACAACCTCCCGCTCGCGGCAGCAAGGCTGCGATGCCCGTCGCGCGGGGCGTTCGGCCGCATTGTCACGACCTTGGGTGGCTTCTATGATCCCTTCCGACCAGCACAATCGGTGAAGCCCTTGTCCCGATCCCCCTCGCGGCCCCTTGGGGCCTATCCCCGCATCCGGCTCCGCCGCAACCGACGCGACGACTGGACCCGGCGCATGGTGTCGGAGAATACGCTGACGCCGGCGGACTTCATCTGGCCGGTCTTCGTCCACGATGCGCCCGCGGCGCGAACGCCAGTAGCGTCCATGCCTCACGTCGACCGGCTCTCGGTCCCTGCCCTCGTCGATGCCGCCGGCGAGGCGAAGTCGCTGGGCATTCCCTGCATCGCGCTTTTCCCGGTGACGCCCCTCGAGCTCAAGGCGCCCGACGGCGAGGAAGCCACCAATCCCGAGAACATCGTCTGCCGCGCCGCCCGCGCGGTGAAGGCGGCGCATCCCGATCTCGGCGTGCTCTGCGACGTGGCGCTCGACCCCTTCACCACCCACGGCCACGACGGCGTGCTGCGCGACGGCGATGTGGCGAACGACGAGACGGTGGAGATCCTGACGCGCCAGGCGCTGGTGCAGGCGGAGGCGGGCTGCGACATCATCGCGCCCTCGGACATGATGGACGGCCGCGTCGGCGCCATCCGCGACGCCCTCGACGGCGCCGGCTACGAGCGCGTCAAGATCATGTCCTACGCGGCGAAATATGCTTCCGGCTTCTATGGTCCGTTCCGCGACGCGTTGGGCTCGAAGTCCAATCTCGGCAAGGCCGACAAGCGCACCTACCAGATGGATCCCGCCAACACCGACGAGGCGCTGCGGGAAGTCGCCCTCGATCTCGCCGAGGGCGCCGACATGGTGATGGTGAAGCCCGCCATGCCCTATCTCGACATCGTGCGGCGGGTGAAGGAGCGCTTCGGCGTCCCCACCTTCGCCTATCAGGTGAGCGGCGAGTACTCGATGCTGCAGGCCGCGATCGAGAAAGGCTGGCTCGACGACGGCGTGATCCTGGAGAGCCTGATCGGCATGAAGCGCGCAGGCGCCGACGGCATCCTCACTTACAGCGCCGTCGACGCGGCGCGGCGCCTCAAGAAAGGCTGAGCGCCCGCTCGAAGAAGGCCTGGATCGCGCGGTCGTGCCAGGTGCCGCCGCGCCGGTCGTGGAAGCCCACATGGCCGCCCTTGCGCTCCACCGCCGGCACGAGGCGGCGGTTGCGCTGCCAGGGATGGTCCCGATAGGGCTCCGCCGGCACGATCGGATCGTCCTCGGCCTGGATCAACAGGGTCGGCACCGCGATCCCGTCGAGAAACTTTTGCGCCGAGGCCCGCGCGTAATAATCGGCGGCGCCGGCGAAGCCGTTGCGCGGCGCCGTCAACCGCTCGTCGAACTCCCAGAGGCTGCGCGCCGCCGCCGAGACGCGGCGCTCCTCCTCCGTCGCCGAGGTCGAGGTGGCGACGTCGTCCTGACAGTGGCGCAGGAAATACCAGTGATAGAAAGCGTTGCGCGGCGCCATGATGCGATGCGCCGTCGCCGTGAGATCGATCGGCGCCGAGACCGCGACCGCGGCGAGCAGCGGCGTCGCCGCCTCGGCCTCGCCGAGATGCTTCAGCAGGAGATTGCCGCCGAGGGAGAAACCCACCGCCACCAGGCCGTCGGCGACCAGGTGCGCCGGCATCGCCGCCAGCGCGCGCCCGAGATCCTCGCTGCGGCCGGCGTGATAGCGCGCGCGGCAGAATGGGCGCGACGGACCGGCACCGCGCAGGTTGAGGCGCAGCACCGGAAATCCCGCGCGCAGGAGATAGGCCGCGGTTGCGCGCATGTAATGGCTGTCCTCGCACCCGTTGAGGCCGTGGATCAGCGCCACCAGCGGACGCCCGGGCTTGCGGGCCGCGGGACGGTGCAGTGAGCCGATCGCCCGGTCGCCGCTTTCCCCGTCGAGCGGCAGGACCACCCGCTCCGTCCCGATACGGCGACAGATCGATGGTCCGCGGACGCAGGAAATTCCGCATGGTCTGGAGATCGCCGCCAAGCCAGGGCAGCCGCTCCACGAACGGCAGCAGCTGCAATTTGACAGCCTCCAGGGGGTCCGGGAGGTAGGCGGCGCGGGAATCCATGACATCAATATAACGGGGCTGAAGGCCGATTTCGTCCCTCAACCCCTTTATGCCACCCTCATCCAGGTAAGCTCATGTTTGTTATGATAAAGATGGATCAAACGCGCGCCGGGAACGGCGGCGAAGGCGACGCGCCGTCTCGTGATCGGTGGCGCCCTGGAATTTGACCGTGCAGACGAATCTGGCGGCAGGTGCCGGCCGCGAGCCAGCGCTCGACCAAGCCCAATAGCCGCTTCGGATAGCAGACCACGTCGGAGAACAGCCAATCGATCGGGCCGATCGCCTGGGGATCGAGGGCGAAGGCGCTCTCGCGCCGGAACTCGACACCGGCCATGGCGGCGATGCGCGGCTCGAGCGGCGCCTTGTCGACGCTGACGACATGGGCACCGAGCGTCGCCAGCACCCAGGTCCAGCCGCCCGGGCTGCTGCCGAGATCGAGGCAGCGCGCGCCGGGCTGGGGATGCTCGCCCAGCAGTGTCAACGCCTCCCAAAGCTTGAGATAGGCGCGGCTCGGCGGCGCCGCGCGGTCCTCGACGAAGCGCACGACGCCGTTCGGGAACGGGCTGCGTGCAGCGCGCCGCCGCCAGCAACGTATTGGCGTCGAGGAGGGTCCAGGACCCCAGCGGCGCGGTCGGCGCCGGCGCCGGAAACGCCAGCGGCTTCGCCGAGACCTTCGGCAGCTTTGCCTCGATGAGCGCGGCGCGGCGATGCCGGTCGTGCGAATAGAGCGCCCAGTTGCGCTGGATCGCGCGCAGCTTCTTCGCGGCGTCGCCCACCGAGGCGATCGGAATACGCTCGGGATCGAGCCAGACATTCTCGGCCCAGGCGACGGGCCGCGGCGGTCCCGGCGCCAGCAGCAGCCGGCCGTAGGTCGCGCTCACCTCGCCCAATTCGCTGGCCAGCTCGTCGACGAAGCCTTCCGCCGCGAGATAGGCGGTCTCGCGCTCCGCCACCTGGTTCAGGCCAGCAGGAAGTCGCGTATCGCCGCGATCTGGTCCTCGGCCCAGAGCGCCGGCGCGTGCCCGATGCCCGGAAATTCGATGAGCCGCGCCTTGGGCCCGCGCTCGGTCATCGCCTTGGCGTCGGCGGGCCGCAGCAGGTCGGACTCCGCGCCGCGCAGGACGAGCGTGGGACAGGTGATGCTGTCCCACTGCGGCCAGAGATCGACGTCCTTGAGCGGCCCGGCGCGGAAGGCGTCGCCGATCTTGGGATCATAGCCAAGGCCCAGAGTGCCATCGGGCTTGCGCCGCGCCTGATGAGTCGCCATGTGCCGCCACTGCGCGTCGGTAAGATTGCCGAAGCTGGCGGAGACACCGCGAATGTATTTCTCCAGGGCGTCAAGATCCGGGAAGCTCGGATCCTTGCCGACATACTCGCCGATCCGCGCCAGGCCCTCCTTGGCGATGAGCGGCCCGATGTCGTTCACGACAAGGCGCTTGATAAGATTTCCGGGCGAGGCCGCCGTCAGCATGCCGATCAGCCCGCCCATTGAGGTCCCGACCCAGGCCAGCTCCTCGACGTCGAGCCGCGCGATGAGGGCCGCCATGTCGGCGACATAGAGCGGATAGGTGTAGTCCTCGCCATGCACGAGCCACTCGCTCTTGCCGCGCCCCACCACATCCGGGCAGACGACGCGGAAATGCGCCGAGAGCGCCTCGGCGAGCCCGTCGAAATCGTGGCCGTTCCGCGTCAGGCCGTGGACGCAGAGCACCGTCGGCGCGCCGGCCGGCCCGTCCCACTCGTAATAGGTCACGCGGTGAAACCCGTGCGGGCCCAGGCAGGACAGGCGGTGGCTCGTCATGGACATCGGCTATTCCTCACGATCGAGTTGGCACCTTCCCTCGCCCGCGATCCCCGTTCAAGCCTCGCCGATTGCCCTCCCCGTGACCCATGGGCTAGGAAGGGCGGGCAACGATCCGAACCTCCGATCCAGGTGACCTCATGCCCGCATCCGGACCGCTCTCCGGCATCACAGTCGTCGACCTCTCGCGCATCCTCGCGGGCCCCTATTGCACCTTCCTGATGGCGGAGCTGGGCGCCCGGGTGATCAAGGTCGAGCCGCCCGGCAAGGGCGACGACGCCCGCGAGTACGGTCCGTTCAAGAATGGCGTCTCCACGTATTTCTCCTCGGTCAACCGCGGCAAGGAATCGATCGCCCTCGACCTCAAGGCCGACGGCGACCGCAAGATCTTCGAGACGCTGCTCGAGAAAGCGGATGTCGTGGTGGAGAATTTCCGGCCCGGCACCATGGAGAAGCTGGGCTACGGCTGGGAGACGCTGCATGCCGCGCTATCCCAAGCTGATCTATGCCTGCGCTTCGGGCTTCGGCCACACCGGGCCCAACTCGAGGGATCCCGCCTACGACATGGTGGTGCAGGGTCTTGGCGGCATCATGAGCATCACCGGCGAGCCGGGCCGGCCGCCGGTGCGCGTCGGCACCTCGATCGGCGATCTCGGCGCCGGGCTCTACACGACGATCGCCGTGCAGTCGGCGCTGCTGCACCGCGAGCGCACGGGCGAAACGACGAAGGTCGACATCGCCATGTTCGACTGCCAGCTGGCGCTGCTGGAGAACGCCATCATGCGCTACACGGTGACCGGCCAGATCCCCGGCCCGCTCGGCGCCCGCCATCCCACCATCACGCCCTTCGAGGCCTTCGCGACGTCGGACGGCAGCATGATCATCGCCGCCGGCAACGACGGCCTCTATCAGAAGCTCTGCGCCGTGCTCGGCCGCCGCGATCTCGCCGAGAACCCCGTCTACAAGACCAACGATCTCCGCAACCAGAACCAGGCGAAGCTCAAGGCAGAGATCGAGAAAGAGCTGGCGGGTAAGCGCGACCGCCGAGTGGATCGCCGTCATCAGCGAGGCCGGATTGCCCTGCGGCCCCATCAACAACGTCGAGCAGGCGCTGGCGCATCCGCAGGTGGCGGCGCGCAACATGCTCGTCACGGTTGAAGACCCCAAGGCCGGCCCGCTGAAGCTTGCCGGCAACCCGCTCAAGCTCTCCGCCTTCGCCGATCCGCCGACCCGGCCGCCGGCGCCCGCCCTCGATCAGGATCGCGCCCGCATCCTGCGCGAGCTCGGCCTGGGCTGAAAGATCACGGGTTCTTGCCGGCGGCGTCCCGCTGGCGGCGACGGAGCACCAGGACGAGGATGCAGATCAGTCCGATGAAGAAGGAGAGACCCTGGATGACGTCCTGCCAACCTGGCCCCAGGATCGGCCCCAGAAATGCACCGAGGACGTAGATCACACAGCCGATGACGACACCGGGCAATGCGGTCCTGAGCAACTCATTTATGTCCACGGCTTGATCCCCCGCTATTCGGTTTCAGCTTGCCGAAGCAATGACCAGTTCCGGTTGTAGACCGGCACCGGGGCCGTGCACAGTGACGTGACCGTGAGAACCACGACGCTCCTCGCGATCATACGCCGAGGGGGCTGGCGGCGGTGCGGGGGACGTGTATAAAACTCCGATCCGAGCGGGGCTCCGCGCTGTAGAAACGCGAGCCCTCGACCCGATGAGTGGGAGGTATGCCGCATGCTTCAGAACCGTCTGCAACCCGTCCTCGACCCCGTGAAATTGGCCCGCGAGATGTCCGGCAAGATGCTGATCGATGGCGGCATGGTGCCGTCGGTCACCGGCCGCACCTTCGCCATCGTCAATCCCGCGACGCAGGAGAAGATCGGCGACGCGGCCGACGGCGATGCGCGCGACGTCGACGCGGCGGTGAAGGCGGCAGCCAAGGCGCAGAAGGCCTGGGGCAAGATGCTGGCGCGCGAGCGCGGCCGGCTGGTGGCGGAATGCGGCCGCATCCTCAGCGATCACGTCGAGGAACTGGCGAAGCTCATCACCTTGGAGACCGGCAAGGCGATCCGCACCGAGAGCCGGGTCGAGGCCGGCGTCTTCGCCGACATCCTCACCTTCTATGGCGGTCTCGGATCGGAGCTCAAGGGCGAGAGCGTGCCGTTCAAGACCGACTCCCTCACCATCACGCTGCGCCAGCCGATCGGCGTCGTCGGCGCGATCATTCCCTGGAACGTGCCGCTGCTGCTGATGGCGCTCAAGATCGCGCCGGCGCTGGTGGCTGGCAACTCCGTGGTGGTGAAATCCGCCGAGGAAGCGCCCTTCGCGGTGCTGCGCGCCTGCCAGATCATGAACCAGGTGCTGCCGCAAGGCGTGCTCAACATCCTCTCCGGCGACGGCCCCGGCTGCGGCGCGCCGCTGGTCGAGCACAAGGACGTCGGCAAGGTGACCTTCACCGGCTCCGTCGAGACCGGCAAGCTCGTCTACAAGATGGCGTCCCAGAAGCTGATCCCGGTGACCCTGGAGCTCGGCGGCAAGAGCCCGATGATCGTGATGGGCGACGCCGACATCGACAAGGCGGTGGCGGGCGCCGTTATCGGCATGCGCTTCACCCGCCAGGGCCAGAGCTGCACTGCCGCCAGCCGCATCTTCGTCCATCGAGTCGATCCACGACGCCTTCGTCGACAAGCTCAAGGGCAAGGTGGACGCCATGAAGATGGGCGATCCGCTCGACGAGCAGACCGATATCGGCACCATCATCTCCAAGCAGCAGTTCGACAAGGTGAAGTCCTACATCAAGCTCGGCGAGGAGACATCGGGCGCCGTGGCGCTGCGCTGCTCCAAGATGCCCGCCGACAGCAGGCTCGGTCAGGGCTACTACGTGCAGCCCGTCATCTTCACCGGCGTCGCCAACGACAACCGGCTCTGCCGCGAGGAGATCTTCGGACCCGTCACCTGCATCATCAAATTCAAAGACTACGAGGACGCTCTCGCCCAGGCGAACGACAGCGTCTACGGCCTTGCCGCGACGATCTGGACCCGCGACCTCAAGACCGCGCTTGATGCCAGCCATCGCCTCGAGGCCGGCCTGGTGCAGGTGAACCAGAATCTCGTGGTGCAGGCCAACATGTCCTACGGCGGCGTCAAGCAGTCCGGCCTCGGCAAGGAAGCCTCGCTCGAATCCATGCTCGAGCATTTCACCCAGAAGAAGACCATCATCCTGAACCTGGGCTGATCGCGGACAGAGGGACGAGGAAGGAGCGCGGTATGCGCCGGCGCGTTGCCGTGTTCCTGCTGCTGGTCCCGCTGCTGGCGGCGCTGTCGGGACTGCTGTGGCTGCGCTCCTCGCTGCCGCCAGCGGAGCGGACGCTCCGGGTGCAGGGATTGACCTCGCCGGTGCGGATCACCCGCGACGCCATGGGCATTCCCACCATCGCCGCCCGCAACGACGCCGACGCCGCCTTTGCGCTGGGCTACGTCCACGCGGAGGACCGGCTCTTTCAGATGGACCTTCGCCGCCGCTTCGCCGCCGGCCGGCTCGCCGAATGGTTCGGAGCGCCCGCCGTCGATAGCGACCGCATGATGCGCACCCTCGGCCTGGCACGCGCCGCCGAACGACAATACGAGGTGCTGCCGCGGGAAGTTCAGGCCGGGCTCAAGGCTTATGCCGCGGGGGTCAATGCCTATCTCCGGGACCGCCGCAGCGCGCTTCCGCTCGAATACTATCTGCTGCGCGCGGAGCCGGAGCCGTGGCGGCCGACCGATACCCTGATCGCCGGCAAGCTCATGGCCTGGCTGCTCGCCGGCAACTACCGCTCCGAACTGGTGCACGCCCATGTCGCCGAGCGGGTGAAACCGGAGGAGCTGCCGATCCTCTATCCCGCATATCCGAAGGACGGGCCGGTGGTGCTCGGCGATCTCGCGCCGATCTATCGCGCGCTGCCCCTCGATCGCCTGATCGCCCTGATGCCGGCGATCGAGGATCCCGCGCGCGCCTCCAACAACTGGGTGGTGGACGGCAGCCACACCGTCTCCGGCAAGCCGATCCTCGCCAATGACCCGCATCTCGAATTGCAGATTCCGGGCTTCTGGTATCTGGCGCGCCTCGTCACTCCCGACCACACCGTCAGCGGCGGCACCATCGCCGGCTCGCCCGTCGTGATCATCGGGCAGAACGAGCGCATCGCCTGGGGCTTCACCAACACCGGCAGCGACGTCTCCGATCTCTTCATCGAGAAGATCGATCCCGACGACGCCGGCAAGTACCTGACGCCCACCGGTCCGCAGCCGTTCGTGACGCGCAAGGAGACGATCGGCGTGCGCGGCGCCGATCCCGTCGAGATCACCGTGCGCGAGACGCGGCACGGGCCGGTGGTCTCCGACCTCGCCGGCTTCGCGCCGCCCTCGGCGGAACCCGGCTATGCGCTTGCGCTGCAGGCGACATACCTGATGGACGGCGATCGCACGCCGCAGGCGTTCTGGGAAATGAACCGCGCCACCGACTGGCCGTCGTTCTACCGCGCGCTCGCGAAATTCGACGCGCCGGAGCAGAACGTGGTCTACGCCGACGTCGACGGCCATATCGCCTTCGCGGCGCCGGCACGGGTGCCGATCCGCGCCAAGGGCGACGGCTGGATGCCGATGCCGGGCTGGACCGGCGAGTACGACTGGACCGGCTTCGTGCCGTTCGACGAGCTGCCGCAGGTGGTGGACCCGCCCTCCGGCCGCATCGTCACCGCCAACAACAAGATCGTGCCCGACAGCTACCGCTTCTTCCTGGGGCGCGATTGGGATACGCCCTATCGCGCCCAGCGCATCGCGGGCCTGCTGGAGCGCCAGCCGCAATCGCCGGAAACCACGGCGGCGATCCAGCACGACATCTTCTCGACCATGGCGGACCGCCTGCTGCCGCTCATGCTCGACACGCCCGCCGCGACACCGCAGGCGCGCGCCGCCCTCGAGCGCCTCAAGTCCTGGGACCGGCGCATGGACAAGGACAAGGTCGAGCCGCTCCTCTTTACCGCCTGGCTGCGCGAGCTCAACCGGATGCTTCTCGCCGACAAGCTCGGCCCCGCCTTCGAGGACTATTGGGGGCTGCATCCCGACGTGATCATGGGCATCCTCACCGATCACAAGGACTGGTGCGACGATCGCACGACCGAGGTGGTGGAGGTCTGCTCCGAGCAGCTTGGGAGCGCGCTCAATCGCGCCCTCGACGAGCTCACCCGCGCCTACGGCAGCGACATGGACGAGTGGCGCTGGGGTCGCGCTCATCCGGCGGAATTCCGCCATCCGCTGCTGTCGCGGGTCTGGGGCCTGCGCAGCCTGTTTCGGGTCGCGATCCCCGCCGACGGTGGCAACGACACCATCAACCGCGGCGGCATGGAGATCCGCAACAACGCGGCGCCCTACCAGGACGTGCTGGGACCGGGCATGCGCATGGTCGTGGACATGGCAAATCCCGCCGCCGCGCATTTCATGGTGGTGCCGGGCCAGTCCGGCAATCCGCTGTCGCCGAACTACGACGACCTCCTCCGGCCGTGGCGCGACGGCTACATGCTCGTGATCGACGGCCAGAAACCGGTAGCCGTCGAGACGCTGAACCCGCCATGACGGCGCGGTGGCGACGGAACCGGTCATGACGGCGCGGCGGCGCCGGCTTCCCGTCGGCCCCGACGATGTGCGGGCGGCGGCGGCCCTGCTCGTGGGATCGGTCGCCCGCACGCCGACGATCGCGAGCCCGGCGCTCTCGGCGCTGGCGGGCACCACGGTCTTCCTCAAGCTAGAGACGCTGCATCCGACCGGCTCCTTCAAGGAGCGCGGCGCCTACGTGAAGCTGGCGAGTCTCGGACGCGCCGAGCGCAAGGCCGGCGTCATCGCCATGTCCGCCGGCAATCACGCCCAGGGCGTCGCCTATCACGCGCGCCGGCTCGGCATTCCCGTCACCATCGTGATGCCGGAAGCGACACCCTTCAACAAGGTGACGCGCACAGAGAGCCTTGGCGCCAAAGTGGTGCTCTCAGGCGCCGGCATCACCGAGGCGCGCAAGGCCGCCTTCGAGATCGCCGCCGCCGAGCACCTCACCTTCGTGCATCCCTACGATGATCCCCTGCTCATCGCCGGTCAGGGCACCTGTGGCCTGGAGATGCTGAGCGACGTCCCCGAGCTCGATGTGCTGCTGGTGCCGATTGGCGGCGGCGGAACTCATCTCGGGGATTGCCGTGGCGGCGAAGGCGATGAAGCCCGGCATCGCCGTGATCGGCATCGAGGTCGCGGGCTATGCCTCCATGCGCCATGCGCTCGGCCGCGGTCCGAAGCCGGCAGGCGGCGAGACGCTGGCCGAGGGCATCGCGGTCAAGGAGCCCGGCCGCATCACCACGGCGATCACCAGGGCGCTGGTGGACGACATCCTCGTCGTCGACGAGGACGCCGTCGAGCGGGCGGTGACGACGTTCATCGAGAGCCAGCGCCTCGTGGTGGAAGGCGCCGGCGCGGTGGGGCTGGCGGCGCTCCTCGCCGCGCCCAAGCGCTTCCGCCGCAAATCCGTCGGACTCATCGTCACCGGCGGCAATATCGACGCGCGGCTGCTGTCGTCGATCCTGATGCGCGGGCTTGTGCGCACCGGGCGGCTGGTGCGGCTTCGGGCGGAGATCACCGATCAGCCGGGAACCCTCGCCAAGCTCACCCGCGTCGTCGGCGACGAGGGCGGCAACATCGTCGAGATCTACCATCAGCGGCTGTTTCAGGACGTGCCGGTGAAGCGCGCCGAGATCGACATCGTCGTCGAGACCCGTAACCGCGCCCATGTGAGCGCGCTCATCGCGGCGATGGGCAAGGCGGGCTTTCCGACCCGGCTGCTCTCCAGCACCGCCCTCGACGCCGACGCGTAACTGTCTAGACCTCGTCGTCGAGGTGGCGATAGCGGCCGCGCCAGTAGAGCAGCGGGCGCCCCTGGCGCGCGTGGCCCAGCGCCACCACGCGCCCGATCAGGATGTCGTGGTCGCCCGCCCGATAGATCGCCTCGGTCTTGCAGTCGATCCACGCCAGCGCGCCCTTGATGATGGGAGCGCCGCTCGTCTGCACCTCCGGCTCGATCTCGTCCCAATGCCGCTCCGGCGAGGCCGCGAATCCGCGCGAGAGATGCTGCTGGTCCTCAGCCAGCACCGAGAGCGCGAAACAGCCGCTGGCGGCGAAAGCCGCGTGACTTTTCGCCGCACGGTCCAGGCAGAACAGGATCAGGGGCGGGTCCAGGGAAGCCGAGGTGACGGAATTCACCGTCACCCCCAGCGGCTTGCCCTGGCCGTCGCGGGTGGCGGCGACGGCGATCCCGGTCGCGAAGTGCCCAAGGGTTGTACGGAAGGCGTGCGAATCAACCGACATGGTGTAGGGCGGCCCCCCGGGAACGACCAGATCTGGTCCCCTCATATCCCAGGGAAGGGCCTGGCGCCAGCCCGTTACCACCCGCCTAAACGTATGGATAGAGAAGCTAAACCGGATGTTAACGCACTTGCTGCACCGTGTTCCGCTTCTCGCATCAGGGGCTCACCGTCACACCATGTTTCTGCTGATCGGTTCCGGCATCGTCCTCACGAGCGTGATCGGCGGCTATCTGCTGAACGGCGGACACCTCGTCGTGCTCTGGCAGCCGTTCGAATTCATGATCATCGCGGGCGCGGCGGCGGGCGCCTTCGTCACCTCGAACCGCCTGGTGGTTCTGAAGGCGGCCGGCACCGCGGTGGGCGGACTGCTCAAGGGCGAGAAGTACGACAAGAACGCCTATCTCGAGCTGCTGAGCCTGCTCTACTCGGTCTTCAAGCTCGCCAAGACCAAGGGAGCGCTCGCCCTCGAGCAGCACGTCGAGAAGCCGGAGGAGAGCTCGCTCTTCCAGCGCTTCCCCCTCTTCTATGCCAACCACCATGCCCTGGTGTTCCTCTGCGACTACCTGCGCCTCCTCACCCTCGGCACCGACAATCACCACGAGATGGAGACGCTGATGGACGAGGAGATCGAGACCCACCATCAGGAGCACGAGGTCGTCGCGCACGCGATCGCGCAGACCTCCGACGCGCTGCCGGCCCTCGGCATCGTCGCGGCGGTGCTGGGCGTCATCCACACCATGGGCTCGATCACCGAGCCGCCGGCGGTTCTCGGCCATCTCATCGGCGGCGCTCTCGTCGGCACCTTCCTCGGTGTGCTGCTGTCCTATGGCTTCGTGGGGCCGATCTCCGCCGCCATCAAGGGCCGCGCCGACGCCGAGGTGCGCTACTACCTCTGCATCAAGGCGGCGATCCTCGCCTACATGCAGGGCTACGCACCCTCGGTCGCCGTGGAGTTCGCCCGCAAGGCGCTGACTTCAGACGTGCGGCCCACCTTCTACGAAGTCGAGACGGCGGTGGAGAATCTGCCGTCCGCGGCGGCCTAGCGGAGCCGGCCTGAATGGCAAAAGGCAACAGCAACGCCCCCGTCATCATCAAGAAGATCAAGAAGGGCGGCGCCGCTCCCCATCACGGCGGCGCGTGGAAAGTCGCCTACGCGGATTTCGTCACCGCGATGATGGCGTTCTTCCTGCTGCTGTGGCTGCTCAACGTCACCACCGACGTGCAGAAGCGCGGCATCGCCGACTATTTCGATCCCAGCATCGCGTCCAAGTCGATCAGCGGCGCCGGCGGCGTGCTGGGCGGTATCAGCATGGGGCCGGTGGGCGCCCAGAGCACGCCCTCCTCGCGCCCGAACTCTGGCGCCGGCGGTCGAGAGCATGCGCCAGCCCTCGGACGGCGAAGAGGGCAGCAAGAGCGGCGCGCCCGCCAAGACCACTCGAGAGGACGACAACAGCGGCGATCAGGCGGGCAACGCGCCCACCGAGAAGCCGGTGGAGCAGATCACCGAGGCTGAGCTGCAACAGCGTCTTGCCGACAAGGAGAACAAGCAGTTCGCCGCCGCGGAGTTCGCGCTCCGCCAAGCGATCCAGGACGTGCCCGAACTCAAGAACCTCGCCGACAATCTGCTGATAGACCGCACCCCCGAAGGCCTGCGCATCCAGATCGTCGACCAGGACAAGCGCTCGATGTTCGCGCTGGGCTCGGCGCAGATGGATGATTCCGCGCAGAAGCTGATGGCGCTGATCGCCCAGGTCGTGCAGAAGCTCCCCAACAAAGTCTCGATCACCGGGCATACCGACGCCACGCCCTATGCGTTCGGGCGCAACTACGGCAATTGGGAGCTGTCCGCCGACCGCGCCAACGCGAGCCGCCGCGAGCTCCTCAACGACGGCGTGCCGATCGATCGCATCGACAAGGTGGTCGGCATGGCCGACCGCGATCTTCTCGACCCCAATGACCCGCGCTCGCCGCGCAACCGACGCATCAGCATCGTGCTGATGCATCAGACGCTGCCGCCCTCGAGCGAGGCCAAGCCCGCCCAGGCCGCGTCACCGCCCTCTTCCAACGGATAGCGCCGCCGGGGCATACTCCGGCCCATGAGCATTCCCGACGGATTTCGCCTCTCGGTCGAGGAGGCGCCGTCGCGCGCCGACCGCACCTTCATCGATCAGGCGCTCGACGACTTCAATGCGGAGCGCTGGCCGGGCAATCCGATCCAGCACATCGCTGTCATCGTGCGCGACGCCGCCGGCCGGATCGCCGCCGGCCTCGACGGCATCGCCTATGGCGGCTGGCTTTTCGTGCACAACCTCTGGGTCTCCGACCCGCTGCGCCGCCGCGGCGTCGGGCGGGCCCTGATGGCGCGGGCGGAGAGCGAGGCGCTGCAGCGCGGCTGCCACTCGGTGTGGCTCGACACCTTCAGCTTCCAGGCGCCGGATTTCTACAAGAAGCTGGGCTTCGAGACCTTCGCCACTCTCGACTATCCGCCCGAGCACAAGCGCTACTTCCTGCGCAAGCGCCTGGTCGAGGCGCGATAGTGCCGCCGCCCTTGCGCGGGCGGAATTTTCTCCGCGATACTCCCGCACGGTCCTGAGCGAGGTTCCTTCCCCCGTGTCCATCCCCGCCGATATCGGCCTCAGAGCCTGGGCCGGCGATCCGCCGGAGCCTTTCGCCGCGCCGGAATACTACGAGGGCGTGCTCTGGCGCCGGATCTTCGCCTATGGCGTCGACCTGATCGCGCTGGGCGTGCTGCTGGTGCTGCTCTGGATCCTGCTGGCGACGCTCACCGTGGCGAGCTTCGGGCTGCTGTCGCCGCTCTGGGTGGTGTTCGGCCTGACGCCGGTCGCCTATCACACGCTGCTGATCGGCGGACCGCGCTCGGCGACGCTGGGCATGCGGCTTTTCGGCATCGAGGTGCGCAGCTGGACCGGCGAGCGGCCGCTTTACCTGCAGGCGCTCGTGCAAACGGTGGTGTTCTACATAACGACCCCACCCACCTGCTCCCTGATCCTGCTGGTCGCGCTGTTCAATCGCCGGCGGCGCACCGTTCACGACCTGCTGGCGGGCACGCTGGTAATCCGCCGGTCGCCCCGGCCGGCGCTCTTGAAACCGGAATGAGGCTGGCGCGAGGCCGTCTCTTTCGCGCATAATTACAGAATATTAACAGGCGCGCGTCGATGGGGAGGACGCAGTGCGCGTTAAAGTCGAGGAGGATATGCCGGAAGGCAACGGCGCCAGCATCGCACGGCGACCGCGGACAAGCCTGCCCGCGGCGGCCTCGGCGCTACGCCCGTTCTTTCGCACCGCAGCACTGCCCTGCCCCTACGTCGAAGGGCGGACCGAGCGCAAGCTGATCACCGAGACTCGGCGGCCGGGAGTCCTCGGACTTCTACAGCGTGCTGTCGCGCGCCGGCTTTCGCCGCAGCCATCATCTGGCCTACCGCCCGGCCTGTGTCGGCTGCGCCGCCTGCGTTCCCGTCCGCGTTGCGGTGGAGGCCTTCGCGCCCACCCGCTCGCTGCAGCGCACGCTCAGCCGCAACCGCGACCTCGCCGCCGGCCTCGCGCCGGCGCGCGCCACGGTCGAGCAGTATCGGCTCTTCGCCCGCTATCAGCGCTCGCGCCACGCCGAGAGCGACATGGCCTCGATGACCTATGGCGACTATCGCGCCATGGTCGAGGACAGCCCGGTCGTCGACCGGCCTCCTCGAGCTGCGCCGGACCGACAGCGCGCCTGATCGGCGCCTGCCTGGTCGATGTCCTCGATGACGGGCTCTCCGCGGTCTACAGCTTCTTCGACCCCGACGACGGCCCGGCGCAGCCCGGGCACTCGCATGATCCTGGCGCTCATCGAGGAAGCGCCGGCGGCGCTCGCTGCCTTACGTCTATCTCGGATATTGGATCGCCGAGAGCCGCAAGATGGCTTACAAGACGCGCTTCCGCCCGCTCGAAGCGCTGACATCGTCAGGCTGGTCGCCGCTCTCCGCCTAGTCGAACGCAGCCCTCAAGGACGTCCATGCCGAAGAGCGTTGCCCCCGCGCGCGATCCCGCCGTACCCACGAGCGAGCCCATCGCGCGACGAGGTCAAGTACACGACCTGCTACATGTGCGCCTGCCGCTGCGGCATCAAGGTGCATCTGAAGGACGGCGGCATCCGCTACATCGAGGGCAACCGCGACCATCCGGTGAACCGCGGCGTGCTCTGCGCCAAGGGCTCGGCCGGGATCATGCAGCACTACTCGCCGGCGCGGCTGCACCAAGCCGCTGCTGCGCGTCGGCCCGCGCGGCAGCGGCGAGTTCCGCGAGATCGAGCTGGGACGAGGCGCTCGCCACCGCCGACCGAATGGCTCGGCGCGATCCGCGCGCAGCGATCCCAAGCAAGCTCGCCTTCTTCACCGGCCGCGACCAGTGCCAGGCGCTGACCGGCTGGTGGGCGAGCCAGTTCGGCACGCCCAACTACGCCGCCCATGGCGGCTTCTGCTCCGTCAACATGGCGGCGGCCGGGCTCTACACGATCGGCGGCTCGTTCTGGGAGTTCGGCGAGCCCGACTGGGAGCACACGCGCTATTTCCTGCTGTTCGGCGTCGCCGAGGACCACGATTCCAACCCGATCAAGATCGGCCTCGGCAAGCTGCAAGGCGCGCGGCGCCAAGTTCGTCTCGGTCAATCCCGGTGCGCACCGGCTATTCCGCGATCGCCGACGAATGGCTCGGCATCCGGCCCGGCACCGACGGGCTCTTCGTGCTCGCGCTCGTCCACGAGCTGCTGCGCGCCGGACAAGATCGACGCGGACTTACCTCGCCCGCTACACCAACGCGCCCTGGCTGGTGATCGACGATCCCGGCGGCGCCGATGACGGCCTCTTCGCCCGCGACGCCGACGGCCGGCCGCTCGTCTGGGACCGCAAGCGCGACGCCGCGGTCGACGCGCGGCGATCCGGCGATGCGCTGCCGGCGCTCGTCGGCGAGGTCACGCTTGCCGACGGGCGCGCGTGCCGTGCCGGCCTTCCAGCTGCTCGCCGAGCGCTATCTCGATCCGCGCTATGCGCCCGAGCGCGGTCGGCCGCGCGAGACCGGCATCGCCGCCGACACCATCCGCCGCATCGCCGCCGAGCTCGCGCATGCCGCCTTCGAGCAGGCGATCGTGCTCGAGCAGCCCTGGACCGACTGGGCCGGGCCGCCGCCACGAGCAGCATGATCGGCCGGCCGGTCGCCATGCATGCGATGCGCGGCATCTCCGCCCATTCCAACGGCTTCCACACCTGCCGCGCCATCCATCTGCTGCAGATGCTGCTGGGCACCATCGATACGCCCGGCGGCTTCCGCTACAAGCCGCCCTTCCCGCGCCCGATCCCGCCCGGCGATCAAGCCGGCGCGGCCAGGCGCTCAGCCCGATACGCCGCTTGCCGGGCCGCCGCTCGGCTTTCCGCGCCGGCCCCGAGGATCTGCTGGTCGATGCGGACGGCACGCCGCTGCGCATCGACAAGGCCTTTTCCTGGGAGGCGCCGCTCGCCGCCCACGGCCTGATGCACATCGTCATCGCACAATGCCTGGAAGGGCGATCCCTACCCGATCGACACGCTGTTCCTCTACATGGCGAACATGAGCTGGAACTCGGCGATGAACACCGCGCGGGACCATGCAGATGCTGACCGACCGCGATCCCGCGACCGGCGACTACCGCATTCCCGCACATCATCTATTCCGACGCCTATTACTCCGAGATGGTCGCCTACGCCGATCTGGTGCTGCCGGACACGACCTATCTCGAGCGCTAGGACTGCATCTCGCTGCTCGACCGGCCGATCAGCCAGCGCCGACGGCGCCGCCGACGCGATCCGCCAGCCGGTGCGTCGCGCCCGACCGCGACGTGCGGCCGTTCCAGGACGTGCTGATCGATCTCGGCGCGCGGCTCAAGCTGCCGGGCCTCGTGACATGCCGACGGCGCGCCGAAATATCCCGGCCTCTATGCCGACTACATCGTCAACCACGAGCGCAGGCCGGGCATCGGCCCGCTGGCCGGCTGGCGCGGCGCCGACGGCGACAAGCAGCGGCAGCGGCGCAGCCAATCCGCGCCAGCTCGAGCGCTACATCGCGCAATGGCTGCTTCTGGCGGCAGCGAGATCCCGCCGGAGGCAGCGCTACTTCAAGCACGCCAACCGCGCCTATCTCGACTGGGCGGTCGCCGATGGGCTTCATCGACACGCCGGAGCCGTCGTGCTGCAGCTCTACAGCGAGACGCTGCAGAAATTCCGCCTCGCGGCGCAGGGCCATGGCGCGGTGCAGCCGCCCGACCGAGCATCGCGCAGCGCATCGCCACCTATTTCGATCCGCTGCCGATCTGGTATCCGCCGTTCGAGCAGGCAGCGGTCGACGGCGCGGCATTTCCGCTGCATGCCATCACCCAGCGGCCGATGGCGATGTATCACACCTGGGGCTCGCAGAACGCCTGGCTGCGGCAGATCCACGGCGAGAACCGCCTCTATCATCCACCGCGCGCACCGCCGAGGCGCTCGGCATCGCCGACGACGACTGGGTCTGGGTCGACAGCCGCCACGGCCGCATCAAGGTGCCGGTCAAGCTGATGGAGGGCGTCAATCCGCGACACGGTCTGGACCTGGAACGCCATCGGCAAGCGCGCGGGCGCCTGGAACCTGCCCGAAGGCGCCGGAGGCGACGCGCGGCTTCCTGCTCAACCATCTCATCTCGCGAGCTGCTGCCGGAGCGCGCGACGGCTATCGCTACGCCAACGCCGATCCCGTCACCGGCCAGGCCGCCTGGTACGACCTGCGCGTCCGCATCGAGAAGGCAGCCGGCCGCCGACGCCGAGACCGAGCCCGCATTCGCCACGCTCGCCGCGCCGCCGCGCTTGCCGAGCGGCACCGCGTGCTGCGCTACGGGGCCGCGCTTCCGGCCGCGGCGAAGGCGCGCCATGACCAGCCTGCCCGCCGCGCCCGGCGCCAAGCGCCTCGGCCTCGTCATCGATCTCGACATCTGCGTCGGCTGTCATGCCTGCGCCGTCAACTGCAAGGAATGGAACAGCGGCGGCGTCGCGGCGCCGCTGACCGATCTCGATCCCTACGGCGCCGAGCCCGCTCGGCGTCTGGTTCAACCGCGTCCACACCTTCGAGGCCGGCGAGGGCGCGGCGAGCCGCACCGTGCATTTCCCGCGCTCCTGCCTGCATTGCGACGAGCCCGCCTGCGTCACCGTCTGTCCCACCGGCGCCAGCTACAAGCGCGCCGAGGACGGCATCGTGCTGGTCGAACGAGGAGCTCTGCATCGGCTGCAAGCTCTGCTCCTGGGCCTGCCCCTATGGCGCGCGCGAATTCGACGAGGACGCGGGCGTGATGAAGAAATGCACGCTCTGCATCGACAGCATCTACAACGAGACGCTCGACGCAGAGCGACCGCGTGCCGGCCTGCGTCGCCACCTGCCCGGTCTCGGCGCGGCATTTCGGCGATCTCGGCGATCCCAACTCCGAGGTCTCGCAGCTTGGTGCGCCGAGCGCGGCGGCTACGACCTGATGCCGGAGCTGGGCTACGCGCCCGACCAACAAATACCTGCCGCCGCGCCCCGCAGGCAGCGCGGGCGGCACCGGCGGCGCCGGCCGAGCTGGCGCCGGCGGCTGCCGGCGGCGGCGCGGCGGCTTCCTCGCGCTGGATCGACCGGGTGCTCTCGCGACTGAGCCGCATGCATCCCGCGCTCTCCGTCATCTTCTTCACCACGCTCTCCGGCGCGGGCTACGGGCTGCTGTTCCTGGCTCGGCGTGCTGGCGGCCGCGGCGCTGCTGCCCGCGGACCGCTGGCTTCGGCTCGCGGCCTCTCGGCGCTCGCGCTCGGCGCGCGTCACCGTCGGGCCTGCTGTCCTCGACCTTCCATCTCGGCCATCCCGAGCGCGCCTGGCGCGCCTTCTCGCAATGGCGCACGCTCCTGGCTCTCGCGCGAGGGCGTGGCGTCGGTCGCGACCTACGTGCCGGCGCTGCCTCTTCGCGCTGGGCTGGGTGTTCGTCGGCAGCACCGCGGGCATCTGGGCGATCTTCGGCCTCGCTCGCCGCGCTCGGCGCCGCCGTCACCGTCGGCTGCACGGCTATGATCTATCAGCTCGCTGAAGCCGATCCGCGCTGGCAGCAATGGCTGGGTGCTGCCGAACTACCTGGCGCTCGCCGCTGATGACCGGCGCGCTCTGGCTGCGGCGCTGGCCGCGTCTTCGGCCGCTGCGATCCGCTCGCCAGCACCGTCGCCGCGCTCGGCGCGATCCTCGTCGCCGCTGGCGCTCGAAGCTCGCCTACTGGCGCCACATCGACGGCGCCACGGCCGCAGCACCGCCGAGAGCGCGACCGGCCTCGGCGCGCTCGGCAAGGTGCGGCTCTTCGAGGCGCCGCACACCGAGGAGAACTATCTGCTGAAGGAGATGGGCTTTCGCATCGCCCGCAAGCACGCGGCGAAGCTGCGGCGCATCGCGATCGGCCTCGGCTTCGTCGCCGCCCTTCGCTGCTCACCGCTCGCGAACCTCGCTTTCGCCGGCGTCATCGCCGCCGGCATCGCCGCTGCGCGGCTGTCCTCGGCACCGCTCGGCGTCCTCGTCGAGCGCTGGCTCTTCTTCGCCGAGGCGAAGCACACGGTGACGCTCTATTATGGGTCGAGCCGGGCTTAAGTCGAAATCCGATGCGTGTGCGCGAAGACCGGAGAGGTGCGGTCATCCGTGAGCCCCTAAATTCTCCTCCAGATTTGAGTAGAGTCCGTCGACCAGAAGGAGACGGACGATGCGGTCATCGAGGTTCAATGAAGAGCAGATCATCGCCATCCTGCGTGAGCAGGAGGCCGGCGCGAAGACGGCGGACGTGTGCCGCAAGCACGGGATCAGCGGGGCGACCTTCTACAAGTGGAAGTCGAAGTTTGGCGGGCTGGACGTGTCGGATGCCCGCCGGCTGAAGATCCTCGAGGCTGAGAACGCGAAGCTGAAGAAGCTTCTCGCCGAGGCGATGCTCGACAACGTCATGCTGAAGGACATCGCTGCAAAAAAATGGTGACGCCCGTCGCCAGGCGAGAGGCCGTGGTTCACCTCCGGCAAGTCTATGAGGTGAGCCAGCGGCGGGCGTGCGCGGTGATCGAAGCCGATCGAACCTCGGTCCGTTACCGATCCCGGAGGCCGGACGATGGTGCGATCCGTGTTCGCCTTCGCGAGCTGGCTGCGGCGCGCCGGCGCTTCGGCTATCGCCGCCTGCATATCCTGCTTGGACGTGAGGGAACGCGGATGAACCACAAACGGCTGCGACGGCTCTATGCCGAGGAACGGCTCCAGGTGCGCCGCCGCGGCGGGCGCAAGCGGGCGCTCGGCACCAGGGCGCCGATGACGATCCCGCAAGGTCCGAACCAGCGCTGGTCGATGGACTTCGTGAGCGACACGCTGACCGACAGCCGGCGGTTCAGAATCCTCGTCGTGGTGGACGACTACAGCCGGGAGTGCCTCTGCCTGGTGGCGGATACCTCGCTCTCCGGGCTTCGGGTCGCGCGTGAGCTCGACACGATCATCGCCGAGCGCGGTCGACCCGCGACGTGCGTTTCCGATAACGGCACCGAACTCACCAGCATGGCGATCCTGCGCTGGTCGCAGGAGACCCAGGTCGAATGGCATTACATCGCGCCGGGCAAGCCCACGCAGAACGCCTTCGTTGAGAGCTTCAATGGCCGGCTACGTGACGAGTTGCTGAACGAGACACTGTTCAGGTCGCTCGCTCACGCTCGCGCGGTCTTGGCTGATTGGAAGGAGGACTACAACACCGTCAGGCCACACAGCCGCCTCGGCAATCTGCCGCCGGCCGCTTATGCCAAGCTCAGCGATCCCGCGATGCAACGGGATGGGACGCTGCGCTCACTCGGTGGCTTCGCGCCCCATCCCGTTGCGCCACCGAGCCCGATGGGCTCAAATGACGTAACAAATTCTACTCATCAACGGATGAGAAAAAGGGGCTCACGTCGAGGGCCACGATGCGCCTGCATTTAGGACCACCGGGTTGCCCCGCTGCCAATGTACTTCGTAGTTCCGTTCGGCATTTGAATTACCTTGGTTGGATTATTGACCGCATCCAATATCGAAGATGGAGACACGCCACGATTAATCACCTGATTTCAGACCGTGCCTGGTGAAGCCTGTTATGTCGCTCACATTCTGCAGTGGATCGTTACTGTCAGTTCCGCTGTCGGAACAACTACTCCCCGTCGAAGGTGGCGATGCCAGTTGATGGCGGTCCCGGATGGTGAAAGAGCCCAAGGCGCGTCCTCAAAGCTTGCATCGGATCCCCACCCAGCATACGGGTACGAGATTCGCCGCCGGATCGCTCCGCTCGCCCATCGGGTCGCGCGAGAGCCAGCGGCCGACGGCGGGGTTGTAGGCGCGGTACTGCGTCAGATAGAGCCCGCTGTCGGCGTTGTAGAGCATCCCGGCGTAGCCGAAGTCGGTGAGCGGCGCCGTCGCCTGCAGCGCGTTGCCGTAGGGGTCGTAGCCATAGGCCGGCGCGCTGCTCGCGCTGGCGAAGGCGCGCCGCACCGAGCCGAGCTGGTCCGGCCCGTAGTAGTAGGGCTGCGCCGGCGCGCCCGGAACCAGCTCGCCCTCGGCGTAGTAGCCGCGGGTGACCGCGTTGGCGGCGTTGCGCGCCTGGCAGAGGTGCGCGCCGCACCAGAGATAGGATGTGGTGACCGCACCGCCGCCGCCCGCCGGCGTGCTGCTGATCGCCGTGCGCCGGTCGAGCCCGTCATAGGCAATCCTTGTATCTCGAATCCCCGCGGAACATCTTGGCGCCGGACGCGGCCACTAGTTGCGGTGCTTCCGATAGTTCGCGGTCAGCGCCTTTCGCCACTCTTCGGTCAACCTGCTAAACGGAAAGACGGCGGTGACCCCACGCTTGTTGAGCGTTTCGATGGGCTCGGCCCACGCCACAGCCGAACTCCCGAGACGTCGTATTCTCACTTACCACTAGCTGCATCCTTGCTCGGTTTTCCCATAGCCAGTGCGTTTCGCCTAAACGTAAGTACGACGATAAGAGCGACCAGAGTTAGTGTTGGTACTGCAAAAAGGCTTGCTTCTGGACCTGCGATGCCGCCGCTCAACAGCGGATCACCGACTGCTCGGGACTGTATCAACCGCCCTTGAAGCAGATAGCCGCTGACTGGCGTCCCATAGATAAAGAGTTAGTCCAGTCCCACGCCGCATGAAAACCGATGCCCCACCACAATGAGCCACTCACGCGCAAGCAGAGAGCTAACATCACTCCTGCCAAGATGGCACTGCCTATGCCAAATGCTGTTTCTATTTGGTTGCTCATATGGACGAAGCCAAACGCGAGTGATAGCCCGAGCGCAGCGGGCCAAAATCCGATGATCCGTGCCAGCGTCGCCTGCAAATAGCCGCGAAAGAGCATTTCTTCTGCCATAGCGACTACTACGAACCCTGCCGCGTATGGCAAACCATACGTCGCAACATCCTCGATGCGGAGACGAAATCCTTCGATTGCAAGGTGCCCAGTCGCATACAGACAGCAAATAAGAAAGGATGCCAACGCAATGCCCCAGAATGCTCCTGTACATAATCTCGATAGAGTTCGAGGTCCACCGAGTCCATATGACCATACGCTGCGCCCCTCGATCCACGCGGTGGCAGCGGTACTGCAGAAGACAACGAACAGAAGCATTCCCTCTCCTAGAAATACTTCGAGTTCGTGAGGAGAATCTCTATCGTACACTCGACCGATGGGCAGGACAAAAAACAAGATGTATGTAAGAGAAACTGCGGTTGCTGCGAAAACCAGAAGCGCCCAACCAGCGCGCAGCCCGTTTGCATCGACAAACAGAGAAATAATCTTTGCGTTTCTCACGCCAATTACCTCATGACCAACCGCGCGTGCGCTGGTACAGCATCAAGGCACTTCGACCTTTTCAGGAGCGTCCGTTATCTCCGGAGTTCCTGGGCATTGACCAGTCGGACTTGATGTTACTCCGCCCTTTGGCATTGGGGAGAAATGTGGCTGATTTGGATCCGGCGAGCCATTTGGGTGACCTAAGTCGCAGGTATTTGGCGGCGGCGGTGGCGGCGGTGGCGACGGCGGCGGGAGGCAAACGTGTAAGCTGTTTGCAAAATCGGTGAAGAGCCAAAAGATTCTGCCAGTTGGATCTCTGTAATTGACGGGATTCCCATCCACATACGCGTACAGATTCCCCTCCGGATCGCTCCGCTCGCCGAGCGGGTCGCGCGAGAGCCAGCGGCCGATGGCGGGGTTGTAGGCGCGGTACTGCGTCAGATAGAGCCCGCTGTCGGCGTTGTAGAGCATCCCGGCGTAGCCGAAGTCGGTGAGCGGCGCCGTCGCCTGCAGCGCGTTGCCGTAGGGGTCGTAGCCGTAGGCCGGCGCGCTGCTCGCGCTGGCGAAGGCGCGCCGCACCGAGCCGAGCTGGTCCGGCCCATAGTAGTAGGGCTGCGCCGGCGCGCCGGAACCAGCTCGCCCTCGGCGTAGTAGCCGCGGGTGACCGCGTTGGCGGCGTTGCGCGCCTGGCAGAGGCGCGCGCCGCACCAGAGATAGGATGTGGTGACCGCACCGCCGCCGCCCGCCGGCGTGCTGCTGATCGCCGTGCGCCGGTCGAGCCCGTCATAGGCGAAGCCGGTCTCTTTGCCAGGCTGCGCCGGGTAGCTGATCCCCACCAGGCGGTTCTCGGCGTCCCAGGCGTAGGTGCGCTGCCCGTCCGAGAGCAGGTTGCCGTTGGCGTCGTAGGCGAGCGTCTGGCCCGAGAGGTTGGTCAGCTCGTTCAGATTGTTGTAGCTCGCCGTCTGGCTCCCCGCGACTGGATAGACGGTAGCGCTGTCGCTCGTCTCGGCGATCGCGGTGATGAAGTTCTCCGGCGTCGTCGTGAACTGAAAGTTCGAGAACTGGCTCGGCGACAGCCCGACATTGCCGATCCCCGCCAGCCGCCGGTCGCCGAAATTGGGCAGGTAGCTCCACGTCGTCGACAGGGTCGCATTGGCAAGCTGACGCGCCGTGACCTGTCCGGTCTGGCCGAGATAGCTCAGCGTGAAGGAGCCGAGATCGCTCGCATGAGTGATCAGCCGCCCGATCGCGTCATACTGGAAGGTCTCCGCCCCGGATCCGCCGACGGTCCGCGAGGTCATCCGCCCGAGCGCGTCATAGGCATAGGCGATGGCGCTGGTCGGCAGCGGGCTCGCCTCCTGTTGCAGCTCCAATGCGCCCGGCAAGCCGACCGGAATGTAGCTGTACTGCGTGGTGCCGTTGCCGTCGGTCATCGACACCAGACGGGGGAAGTAGGCGTCGTAGGAAAAGCCGACGTTCGGCGTCGGGTTCGCGGCGTTCAGATAGGCGATGCCGGCGAGGCGATCGTCCTCCGCGTAGCTGTACTGCTTCGTCTGGCCGACCGCGTCGGTCACCGATTTGAGGCGGCGCGTCGTGTTCTCGTAGGTGTAGGTGACGGTGCTGCTGTCGGCATATTGCTTGGAGGTGAGCCGGCCTTCCACATCGTAGGTCCAGCTCGTGATATTGCCATTGGGATCCCTGAGGCTCGTCAGCTCGTCGATCCCGTTGTAGCCGTAAAGCGTTTGATTGCCGAGCGGGTCGGTGTCTTGGTGAGGCGCCGGTTGGCGTCGCGGGTGTAGACCCACAGCCGGCCCTGGCGGTCTTGGTAGGAGGCGAGATCGAGCTTGTCATAGGTATAGCGATCCGCCGTGCCATCCGGATAAGTGATCTTCGTTACGCGGTCGGCGTTGTCGTAGCTGTAGGCGACCGTCCATCCCTCCGAATCCGTGAAGGTCGCGACGCGATCGAACGCGTCATAGGTAAAGCTCGCGGCGGTGACGTTGTTGGCGTTGATGATCGTGGTCAGATTGCCCGTGGGATCGTATTGGTATGTCGTCGTTTGATTGAGGGGGTTCGTGACCGAAGTCAGCTGCCCCGCAGCATTATACGCATAGGTCGTCGTCTGGCCGGCCGCGTCGGTGTAGAAGACCGGCCGATGGTGAGTGTTGTAGATGAACTGCGCGATCGTCGTCTGGACACCATACGCCGTGGTCTGGCTGATCGCGGAGAGATCGACGTGGTTGGCATAGGCAAGCGACGTCGTACGACCGACCGGATCGACCGCCTGAGTAAGATTGAAATATCCGGAAGTGTCATAGGATCGTTGGCTGAGCTGGGTCGTGCCGTCGTCGAGGACGCGAGCGGTAGCGGTCGGCTGCTGATAGGTTCCCGAGTAATAGGCGAACGTCTGCCCCGGATAGGTAAACCATATCCGATTTTCGAGCGGGTATTTGACGCTCTCGACGGTCGTCGATTTGATGCTGGCGGTCCCCTGATGGGTGAAATGCCGGTCCCGCGCCTTGGTGTAGTCGCAGCCGCCAGTGGGCGTGCAGCCTGCGAGAAGGTAGGCGTCCTTGTCCCAATGAAAGCTGTCGCGATACTCGAGGTATTGGTTTTCCAGCGGCACCGGCGTGCCCTGCGGCACGGTGGCGACGGGGTCGCTGTCCGGGATCGGCGCCGGCTCCAGCCATTCCTCACGCTCGTTGTATCCGAGCGGATCGGTCGTCTGCACGAAACGCGGCGGAGCGCTCGTGCCCGGAGCGGTGTAGGCGAAGTTCGTCGTGCCGTAGGGAGTCGTCAGCGAATTAACGAGCGAGTTGCCATCGTAGGTAAAGCTCGAGTCAGTCCGATGACGTCGGTGATCGAGCTCAGCCGTCCATTGGCATCGTATGTGAGCGCCGCGCTGCGGCCGAAGGGGTCAGTGATCTCTGTGACGAGGAGCGGCCGGAGCGGCAGACCGTAAGTGAAGGTCGTCTGCCGGCCGACCGCGTCGGTCAGCGAGACGAGCCGCTTCTGGTTGTCATAGGTGAGTGTAAGGGCGTTACCTTGGGGATCGATCACCTGGCTCAGGAAGACATTCCGCGGATAGGCGATGCTGCCGTCGGACTGGGCATAAACCTCGATGCTGCCGTCTCCCAGCTGCCGCTGGTAGGCGATCGGCGTCCGCGACGTAAGCACGAGAACCGAGCCGTCATCGTCTTGCGCGGCGAACTGACCCGTACTGCCATTGTATCCGCTGTAGTAGAACGCACCGCCGCCGGCGAGGTAGCGCGACACGCTCGCGCCGGGGTTGGTCGGATCGTCGGTCACGTAGCTCAGCCAATTCAACGTCCACTTCGGGCTGACGTTGAAAAAGTTGAAGTTCTGCGGGCTGGCTGTCCTCGCGCTGATTATAGGTGATCCCCACTTTCGCCGAGGGCCCTATCGGTGGCGCATAGCCGACCGGAGTATCCGACAGGGTTACACTTACGCTCAGATTCTTTGATGTTATAGCCGCACAGCGGGCAGTTGCCTTTGGGCTTATTCGCGAGCGTATCGTTGGCGTCGCCGGGCCGGGTTCCGTTCGTCTGCCCCTTCCCCCAGACACCAGCCGCTTGCGTCAGATTGACCGCTCGCCAGCCCGAGCCGACCGTCGTTCCCGCGGGCACCAGGAAATAGCCGCTAGCCTCGGCGTCGAGAGCAGCTTGCGTCACCCAGAGTTCGGAGCCCGCGAAACCAGAATCCACGACACGGAAGCGTCCATTTGCCTGGCCGACGATGGCGGCGAAATGGCCGACCTTCCAATGCACGATCGCCGATACGGGGACCGGCTGCCCCGGCTTGCGGAAGATCAGGCGATAGGAAAACTTCGCCTGATCGGCCAGATGCGCCACCTGCGCGAGGTTCGTGCCTTTTGGCCCCGCGCGATACCACTGCAGAAAGTCCACTTGCTCGGGCCGCGCCCCCCGCGCCAGCATCAGCGACGAAAGCGCTGCCGGCCCGCAGTTGAACAGGTGTCGGGGATCTTTCTGGACCTGCGATAATTCTTCTCGAGCAACCTGCAACGCTTCCGTCGCGGAACCTGTTACCGGCCGATTCCCAATCTCGGCAGATAGCGCAGCCAGATTCTTGGTCTGACCGAGGGCCGCATAGAGCCGTGCCAGCTCGCCAACGGCTCGATCCACCAGCGCTCTAGCCTCCGGCCCGGTCGCCTTCGTGCCCTCGGCCCAGGCCTTTTTCCATGCCTCGATCGCCCGCGAGAAATAGCCGTCGTGAAGATAAGAAAGCCCGAGGTTGGTCAGGAGCGCCGGCGCCCAGCCGGAATGGGGATGCGCGGATAGGAATGTCGTGAGACTGCTGACATCCTCGGGCTTGCTGCGCTGCTCATATGCCGTCACCGCTTCTGAGAGAGAGAGGTCTTCCGCGGCAGTCGTAGGCGAAGTTGCCACGAGCGGCTCTGCAAAATGCGCCGCTCGAATTACTGTCGCAACGGAGGCGTCTGAGCTGATCTCCGCCCGTGCGGTAACCGCGAGCGGCGCCGTGAGCAGCAACAGCGTCACGATGCCAAGCAATCCAGCATTCAACGCTGGCCGCTTTCTCGTGACCGTCGCGAGCATATCGGCGCCCGCTACTGGTAGCTCAGCACTTCAAAATGAGCGACAGCTCGAAAGCAGTCGCAGCCGACGAAAATGTTGGCGTACCCCGACGATCCTAGCCACCCGCTCGATTTCGCGCCGCTCGTGATCGTATAGAAGTGCACGCCATCATTAGAATAGCTCATGGTGTAATTGGTGCCATCATCCGCCAGGCGGAACCATATGAATTGCCAAATTGGAAATGCAAACGAAGTGGAAGATTGAAGCGACGAGTAGCTATTCCAAGCATACCATCCCTGATTGGAATTATTGCTGTAGGCGACTGTTTGCAGTTTGGCGCTGCCATCATACCAACCAAAAAGGGCGTATGAGTTGCCTGCGTTGACCTCGTCATAGAGAAGCAAGATCGTGCGTGTGTAAGGTGGCGTTGGCGCGGGGCCATAGAGACCACGAGCCATACTGCTGTTGCTGTTGCTCGGCATCACGAAGTACATACCGTTTGCGTCATCGCTCTCGGACGCTGTTCCCTGATTCAGCCACGTCGAAAGCCCCGATGAGGCTTGGCTCGGTATGGCGTTCGACATTTGACCGCTGAAAAGTCCACGACTGCCAGCGATGGCGGCTGAGATAAGATGGGTCGGCGCCGGGACCATTGCTGGTCAGCACGTTGCCTGAGGTTCCAGGGGGTACGAGCGCCCATCCGCTCGCGCCGCGTTCGAGAATCGAGCCGCGAGTAGAGCCGACGGCGGAATCAATAAGATCAGAGAGGCTTTTCCCCGAAATGGTATTTCCGGTCGTGGCGTAATAGCCAAGTTGTCCCGCTGACCCGGTGTTCACAGACCCATTGATGCAAGCGAGCAACGCATTGAAGTTCGCCATGACCTGCGTGGCATCTGCGGTCTGGCCATTCGTGAGTTGATATGGCAGCGCCGTACACTGTGCCTCAGCTACGTTGATCTCGCCGAAAATCAGACCGAGCGCGAACAAGATCGTGAGGATGTGCTTCCGGTGCATGTTGCTTCCTTGGATTGGAGCGGTAGCTAGCGGGCACAATTTCGAGCTACTGCCCTTATGCACCGCGTCAAACGCGATGTCTATATTTTGGTGTTTTATCGTTATGGTTGCACCTAAATATAGTTTCTCTCGCGATCTGTTGTGCCCCCTGCAACTGGCCAACCCCGCGAAAGCGGTTAAGCTCCACCCCTGCTTTCCGGGAGGAGAAACGCATGTCATTGAAAATTCCGATGCTCGCCGGCGTTGCCGCGGCGCTCGCGCTGTCGTCTCCGGCTCACGCCACCGGCGTCCGCACCGAGCACAACATGTCCCTCGATCTCGCCTCCACGATCGCCGAGACGGCGCTGGCGACCTGCCGGAGCACCGGATTCCATATCTCCGTCACCGTGCTCGACCGTTCCGGCGAGATCATCGCCTTCTTCCGCGACGACAACTCGAACCCGCACACGGTCGAGAACAGCCGGCGCAAGGCCTATACCGCCCGGACCTTCGGCATCCCCTCCTCGGAATTTGCCAGCCATATCTCCGAGCCGCCGCGCCAGGCCCAGGCGACGCTGCCGGGGATCATCGCGCTTGCGGGCGGCCTCCCCATCAAGGCGGGCGGCGAGGTGATCGGATCGGTCGGCGTCTCCGGCTCTCCCGGCGGCGAGAAGGACGAGGCCTGCGCGAAGTCGGGGATCGACAAGGTCGCCGATCAGCTCAAGTGAGGCGATAGGGGGCGCGGGATCCGCGGGCGGCCGGCGACGCCGCTCGCCAGCACGACGCCGATACTCACCGCCGCGATGCCCATGGCCTCGATCCCGCTCGGCATCTCGCCCAGCATCGGCAGCGCGACCAGCGCGGTGATGACCGGCGCCAGCGAGCCGAAGGCGGCGGCAATGGCGGCGCCCAGGCGCGCCACCGCCAGCCCATAGGCGAGCATCGCCACCAGGCCGCTCAGCAGTCCCTGCACCAGCGCCTGCACGGCGACTTCGCGGATGGGCGCCGTGAGCAGGCGCGGCTCGAGCAGAAACAGATAGGCGGGCGCGAAAGCCAGCAGGGAATAGACGTTGATGAGCGCTGCCGCGTGCCAGGCGCCGATGCCGGCGCGGCGGAACGCCATCGTATAGCCCGCCCACATCGCCGCCGCCGCCAGGAACAGGAAATCGCCCTGCCAGCTCCGCCCGACCTCGGCGAGGAGATCGCCGCCGGCGATCGCGCAGGCGCCGAGCGCGATCGCGAAGTATCCCGCGAGGCGATCGACGCCGAAGCGCTCGCGATCGACGAGCGCCGCGAGACCCGCCACGAAGAGCGGCATAGTGCCGGGCATCAGCGCGCCGGCGTGGGCCGCGGGCGCGAATTCCATACCGAAGGTGCCGACGAGATAGAACGGCAGGCCGGCGCCCGCCACCATCATCAGGCTGCGGAGAATGCCGATGTGGCGGATCGCCAGACCTTCTCGAAACAGCACCGGCAGCAGCAGCACGCTCGGAATCGCGAAGCGGAGGAACGCGAGATCGAAGGGCGTGAGGCTGGTGGTGACCGCGAGCCGCGTCAGCACGAAGCCCGCGCCCCAGATGATGACCGTCGTCAGCGCCGCGAGAACGCCCATCGCCCTGCTCCCTTGCCGTGCCGCCGGATTGCTCAGGACCGGCAGTATCGGACCGGGGGTCGGGGCATGTCCTTGCGAATGTGCCTGAAAATAGTCTATTATTTAGCAGTTTATGCTAAGATCGTCAGACCAATGGGGCGGAACGTGCCATCACCTGACCTGGACGCCATCGACCGCCGCATGCTGGAGGCGCTGCAGGCGGACGGGCGGCTGAGCAACGTCGAGCTGGCGGACCGGGTGGGCCTCTCGCCCTCGCCGTGCCTGCGCCGGCTGAAGCGCCTGGAGAAGGACGGCGTCATCGCGGGCTACCGCGCCTCCCTCGACCGCCAGCGGATCGGTCTCGGCCTCACCGTCTTCATGGAGATGAAGGTGGACGGCCATCGCGACGCGAATGCCACCGCGATCCAGGAGGCGCTGCGCAAGATGCCGGAGGTGGTCGCCTGCCATCTCGTCTCCGGCGAGGCGGATTTCCTGGTCGAGGTGGCGGTGCCCGATCTCAAGCACTACGAGGAGCTGCTGCTCGGCCGCGTGCTCAAGCTGCCGATGGTAAAGGACATCCGCAGCAACTTCGCGATCCGCACGGTGAAGCCGCCCTCGCCTCTGCCGCTCGGCCATCTGCCGCGCTAGGCGGCGGGCATTCAAAACAGTGCCGAGGCGAGCGCGGCGGCGCCGAAGCCGGCCCCCAGCGCCGCCCATTCCCGTTTCGTCACCGCCATGGTGGCGATGGCGCCGAGGCAGCCGGCGAAGCACGGCCAGCCGCCTTGCAGAATGCCGGCCGCCGCGAAAGCGGCGAAGAGATTGCCAGGCGCCAGAGCGCAGCAGCCGCGGCAGCAGGCCATGCTGCGGCAAGGCACCGGCCGCAAGAAAGCCGCCGGCCCGCATCGAATAGCTGGCGGCACCGACGGCGAGAATGACGGCGAGGATCCGCGGCTCAGGCATCGTCGCCGCGGACGACACTCACCAGCGTGCCGGCGCCGCCGCCGCACAGCATCGCCCAGCTCGGGCCCAGCGTGACCGCGACCGCCAGCCCGACCGCCGCGGATATCGCCCAGGGCAGCACACTCCGGCGGCCGCGCCACTGGGTCGGCAGCAGCACGACGATGAAGGCGAGCGGCAGGAACGCCGCTGCCACCGCCAGGGGCCCGTGCGGATCGAGCGGCACCGCGTATCCGAGCGCGGTGCCGCCGATCCAGCCGATGGCCATGGGGATGCTGGCGCCCAGGAGATATCCCGCGTCGCGCCGGCCGCGCTCTGCCTCCGCCACCGTCATCAGCCAGGACGCATCCGCCAGCAGCGCCAGCACCGGCAGCATCACGCGGCCGGAGAGATCGGCGAACATCTGCCGGAGATGAGCGCCCATGACGAGATAGCGAGCGTTGGTGGCGACGCAGGCAATCACCATGGCCGGGATCGGCGGCGACGCTGCCCAGAGTCCGAGCGTGACCGCTTGCGCCGTACCGGAGAAAACCAGCAAGCTGAAGAGCACCGCCGCTGCGAAATCGAGCCCCAGCCCCCGATAGGCCACGCCCATGACGATCCCGCCGACCCCGTTGCTGACGATGAAGGGCAGCGCCGCCACGACGCCCCGGCGGAGCGCCGGCAGGGTGAATGGCGGCGAGAGATGTGCTATACTCATGGTCATGACCATTAGAATGAGATAGTGGCGCGATGTCAACCGATCCCTCCCGCGCGCTCGCGCAATTCTTCGGCGGCCGCGTCTGCCTCGACTTCGCCAACACGATGGACTGGCGGACGTCCGCGGCGCCGCAGGAGCTGGTTCCCGACTACGCGACGCTGCTGCAATGGAGCCGGATGCGCGGCATTCTGCCGGCGTCGGCGATAGCGAAGCTCGGCGCGCAGGCAAGGCGGAAAGCGGCCGCCGCGGCGGCCGCGACCGACGAGGCGCGCGCGCTCCGCGCCGAGATCTGGCAGGCGGCCGAGGCCCTGCGCCGCGGCGAGCGCCTATCGCTCGCGCCGCTCAACCACCGCCTTGCAACTTTGCCGCCGCAGCCGCGCCTCGTCCGAAGCGGCGCAGGCTATGTGCACGACCTGCCGGGCAAGTCCCTGGCGGAGCCGTTGTGGCCGGTGCTCTGGTCGCTGACCGCGCTGCTGGCCTCAGCGGACGCCGCCCGCATCGGCTGCTGCCAGGCGGAGGGCTGCGGCTGGTACTTCGTCGACGAGAGCCCGAACCGCGCGCGCCTCTGGTGCTCCAGCGAGATCTGCGGCAACCGCGAGCGCGCCCGCCGCGCCTATGCGAAGCGAAGGGCCGGCGCCGCCCTGTAGATCGATCGCGGCACATTGACCCTGATCAATGTGGGAGGGAGCGCCCGCAGCTAATCAATACCGAGGCAACTCGGGAGACGCCCCATGACACGCCGCGAAATCCTCATCGGCATGGCCGCCACCGCCGCTCCTTTGGGCCGGAGCCTCCACCGCGGCGGCTGCGCGCAAGTCTCTGCCGCGATCGCGCTGCCACCGCCACGGACCGAGGGCGGCAAGCCCCTCTTCGAGGCGCTGCGGCTCCGGCGCTCCACCCGCGCCTATGCCGAGCGGCCGCTGCCGCCGCAGCTTCTCTCGGATCTCCTCTGGGCGGCATTCGGCATCAACCGGCCGGACAGCGGCGACCGGACAGCGCCCTATTGGCGCCACGTCATGGTCATCGACGTCTACGCGGCGATGGCCGATGGCGTATGGCTCTATGAGCCGAAAGCCCATCAGCTGCTGCCCTACATGAAGGACGACATTCGCGCCGACACGGGCTTGCAGGACTTCGTCGGCAAAGCCCCGCTCAATCTCATCTACGTCGCGCACGGCGAGCGCATGGTCGACGTTGCGGCCGAGGACCGCCGGCTCTATGCCTCCGTCGACGCGGGCTTCATCGGCCAGAACGTCTATCTCTTCTGCGCCTCGGAGGGGCTCGCCACGGTGTTTCGAGGCGCGGTCGACTACAACAAGCTCTCGCGCGCCATGCGCCTGGGCGAGGGGCAGTTCGTGACGTTCGCGCAAACCGTGGGCTACCCATCGTCGTGAGAGGCGGCCGACAGCGACCTGTCGGAGCGAGATCGTCGACGTCCCAGGAGTTGCGAGCGCGATGCGAGAGCTTTCCCTGTCCAAGGTCTATCAGCTGCTCGAGCCCGGCCCGGTCGTTCTCCTGACCACCGCGCGCAAGGGCCGGAGCAATATCATGACGATGTCCTGGCACATGATGGTGGAGTTCGAGCCGCCGCTGGTCGCCTGCGTCGTCAGCAATCGGGATTACAGCTTCGCCGCGCTGCGCGCGACCGGGGAATGCGTGATCGCCATCCCCGCGGCGAAGCTCGCGGCGAAAGTGGTGAAGATCGGCAATTCATCGGGACGCGAGGTCGACAAGTTCGAGGCCTATGGGCTGACGCCGGTGGCGGCCGAGCGCGTGGCGTCGCCGCTGGTGGCCGAATGCTTCGCCAATCTCGAATGCCGGGTGGCCGATCGCACCCTGGTCAATCGCTACAACCTCTTCATCCTCGAGGTGATCAAGGCCTGGATCGATCCCGCCCAGAAGAAGCCCCGGACCCTTCATCATCAGGGCTACGGTACCTTCGCCGTCGACGGCCGGACGATCAGGCTGAGGTCGCGCATGCGGTAGCGCCCATGAGATAGTGCGCTTCGATGAGCTCCTTCGGCGATTCCCTGCAGCTCCTGCGCACGCGGCGCTTCGGCACGTTCTGGTTCGCGAGCCTGCTGTCGAACATCGGCACCTGGGCGCAGCAGGTGGCGGAGCCGTGGCTGCTGCTCAGCCTCGGCGCGTCGTCGTTCCTGATCGGGCTCGACTCCTTCGCCATGGAGGCGCCGGTCTGGATCCTGACGCTGCTGGGCGGCATGCTCGCCGACCGCGCCGACCGCCGCCGCGTCATCGCCACCTGCCAGTCGATCCAGATGCTGTGCCCGACCCTGCTGGTCGCTCTCCTGCTGACCGGCACGGTGCAGCCCTGGATGATCATCGCGCTCTCGCTGGTCGTCGGCATCACCGACGCGCTCTCGATGCCGTCGTTCCAGTCGATCGTGCCGTCGATCGTCGAGCGCGATCAGATCGCCGCGGCGCTCGCGCTCAACTCCACCCAGTTCAATCTCTCGCGCATTCTCGGGCCGGCGCTCGCGGGCGTGTTGATGGCGAGCCTGGGCGCGATCGGCTGCTTCGCCCTCAACGCGGCGTCCTACCTGCCCTTCATCTGGGTCGCGCTCTGGATCCTGCCGCGCGGACGCTCACCGGCGGCGGATGACGGACCCGTCGACCGCCATCATCTCCTTTTGGGCATACGCGCCATCGCCCGCACGCCGCATCTGCGCGGCGCGCTTCTCACGGTGCTGCTCACCAGCACCTTCTGCGCGCCGCTCATCGTCTTCTGCCCGGTGCTGGTGAAGGAGGCGCTCCGCGGCGACGTCGGCGATTTCAGCACCGCCATGGGCGCCTTCGGCGTCGGCGGCCTGCTCGGCGCCGTGGCGCTCCTCGGCGTCGAGGCCAGCCGCGACCGCCGGTACCTCAGCTCAGGGTTTGCCGCCGTCTACGGCGTCGTCCTGATGCTCGTCGCGATGACGCCCTGGTTCTGGGGGCTGCCGGCGCTGCTGGTGCTCGCGGGCGTCTCCATGAGCGTCAGCAACACCTCCGCCAATTCGCTGCTGCAGGCCACCGCGCTGCCCGCGCCTGCGCGGCCAGACCGTCAGCCTCTACATGCTGGCGCTGCGCGGCGGCGTCTCGGTGGGGAGCCTGCTGACCGGCCTCTCCGTGAGCCTGCTCGGCGTCCGCCACGCGCTGCTGATCAACGGGATCCTGGCGGTCGCGGCACAGATCGTCGTCGGCCGCGAATGGCTCCGCTCGCCGCTGCCGAAAGTGGCGCTTCGGGCGCAGTGAGCGCCCGCGGATGCGTTCCGCGTCCTCCTGCTGTCAGTGGAGCTGCCGGCGGTAGACGGCTCCTACTTCCCGAACAAGTTTTTCGGCAGCGCCGGCAGGCCCGGCGCCGCGGGCTGCTGCTGCTTTGACCTGGCGCAACGCGCTCGGGGTCGCGGGCGCCGTCGGCAGGCCCGGGACCGCGTTCAGAATCGCGCCCGTTCCACCTGTGCCGCCGGCACTGGGCATGATCACGCCGAACGACTTGGCGGCCTTGTCCAGGTTCGCGGGCAGGTTCTTAAGCCGCGCCGGGTCCTTGGCCATTTCGTTGAAGACCGAGTTCCAGTCCACCTGATAATTGGGGTCGCTCCACGAGCCTGTGATCTTGATCGGAATGGGCAGACCGGCGAGCGCATCCTCGCCGCCCTGACCCGCGGTCGTCGCGACCAGCTTCGCCTCCACCGCGTAGTCGACCGTCTGCGGCGGCAGAGGAACCGTGCCGCTCCCGGTCAGACGAACCAGCGGCGCCAGCATCTTCATGTCGTGGTTTTCCACGACGCCGTCCTTGATCGTGTAGGTGCCGCTCAGCTCGGCGAAATCGGTCTTCTGCGCCTGGGATGACTGCATCCCCAGAGATCCCGCCTGACGCAACGTCGCGGCCAGGTTGATCCCGTTGATGGCGCCGTCGAGGATCTTGAACTGGCCGGCGCCGTTCAGGGATTCGATCAGCTCCTTCTGGTTCCCTCCGCTGCCCTTGCCGTTGGTCTCGAACGCGATGGTTCCGCTCAAGCGATCGGTATCGGCGAACGTCTTCAGGAGCGGCTCGGCCTGCATGTCCGCGATCGTCGCTTGATAGTCGAGCTTGGCCCCCGTCCCCGACGCGTCCAGCGTGGCGCCGCTGTTCACCGTGCCCTTGCCGACGGCCAGCTTCTCCACCGCCAGCTTGAGCACTCGATTGTTCAACGTGGCCGTGACTTGGCCCTGGGTCACCTCGAGTTCTCGATAGTGCGTGTCGGCAATCCCGATGCGGGCCTGGCCGTTGGCGTCCCCCAGCGCCGCGAGATCGAACGGCTCGGTGCTCCAGCCGCTCGCCTGCGGCTTCGCGCCCTTGGCTGGCGCCGCGGCCGCGCTCTTCTGCTGCGGCGGCAGGTAGGCATTGAGATCGGCCTGCTGAATGTCGAGTTTGGCATCGAACACGGCGACCTTCTGCGAGCCGTCAAGCTGTCCCTCCGCCGTCGCCTTCAGCGCCTTGCCGGTGATTTTCCCATCCCTGAGCGCGAGCTTCGTGCCGTCGGCCGAAAGAACGGCATGGGCATTCAGCGGGCCGGGATCGGGCTGCTTCGCGTCAAGCGGGTGATCCAGCCACGACGCCAGCTTGCCTACCGAGGGAACGTCGAGATCGACGGTGCCGTCCAAGCCGGGCATCGGCTGACGCTGAATGGCGCCGTCGTATCCCAGCGAGACCATCTTCGAGGCCACCGCGAATTTGGCGGAGAACTTCTCGCCGGCGAGCACCTTGCGCATGGGGCCGGCGGTCACGGTCGTGCTGATCGGCTCGCCGTTGTAGACGAGACTGCTCTTCAGGCTGAGCTCCTTGTCCTGTCCGGGAAGATCGATATCGACCTTGAGTCCCGAGATCGGGTGCGGCGCCATATCCTTCACGGTCACGCCGCCGAGATCGAGGGCGAGCTTGCCGGCCAAGGCATCGGCCAGGCCGCGCGCGCTCGTGCCCTTGGCGCTCGACGTCGAGCGCCGCGGATACGGCACCGGTGGCCATCGCCTTCCCGGTTGCCAGCTGCACCGGCTTGTCGATGGTCACGTGATCGATCCTGGCGGATGTCGTGATGTCGGCCGCGCTGCCGGTGGCGTCGAGCTTCGCTTTTCCTGTGACGCTGCCGCCATAGAGGGCGAACTCGCTCAGCTCGGCATTCATCAGACCGCTTTTGGCGGTCATCGCGAAAGCGATCCGCCCGACCTCGTAGCCAAGCACCTTCACGCCGGCGATCGCCACCTTGATGTCGGCGTCGGTATTGCGGAGCGCGCTCAGGTCGAGCGGCTTATCGGAGAGCAGCGCCAGCGGATTCGCGGGCGGCGCCGTCCCGCGCCCGGGCGGCTGAGCCGGCGTCATTTCCTTCGATGGCGGCGGCAGATAGCGGTCGATGTCGAGCACATCGCTGGTGACATTCATCGCCACCTTCGTCGTCGAGCCGCTGGCATCGAGGCTTCCCGTCGCCTGCGCCCTGAGCGCGGTGCCGGTAATCGTCGCCTCCTTGAGAACCGTCTTGGCACCGTCGGCGGCGAACACCGCGTGGACGTTCAGCGGGCCGGGGTCTGAGCGGGACTTGTCGAGCGGCGCGTGCAGCCAGGCGAGCAGCTGGCCGACCGAGGCGACATTCAGATCAAAGGTCCCATCGAGACCCGGCACTGGCCGCTGCTGGGCGGCGCCGTCGAAATGTGCAGTCAGATACTTGGCATCGACGGCGAGCTTCACCTTTGCCTGCTGTGACTGGGTCAATCGCTGGAGGGAATCAAGGGTGACGTCAGTCGCAACGGGCTCGTCGTTCAGCACCATCTTGCCCTTGACGGAGAGCGGCTGCGCCAGATCCGCCATCGCCACCGTGAGGTCGATGTTCTTCGCCTCCACGGTCTGCCCTGTCAATCCGTCGAGATACGCGAGATGCCCTTGCTCGATCCGGACGTCGCCCAGCTGCACGGAAGGCGCAGCGGCGGTCCCGCCTCCAGCTGGAGGCGCGGCAGCTTCGGGTGGCGCCGCGCCGGGGGCGGTCAGAATCCAATTGCGATTTCCGGCCTTGTCCACTTCCAGATTGACCGAGGGATTCTGGACGATGAGTGAATCGATCACCAGGCGCTTGCCCAGCAGCGGCAACAGCTCGGCCTCCACGCTGACGCTGCCGACCGATAGCATCTCCGGCGCTGTCATGCCGGCCGCGTTCGAGAGATGAATATCGCCGGCGCTCACCCGCACTTTCGGCACCAGCGATATCCTGAGATCGCCTCCGATGCGCAAATCCCGGCCCGTGGCGTTGCGGACGGCGTCCGCGATCTGTGGCTTGAAATGATTCCAATTGATGAGCGGCGGCGCCGCGAACACCGCAACAATTAGCAGCGCGATCAGCCCGATAAGGCCTCCGCCAAGGATATAGGCGAGCTTTTTCATGGGGCTGTCTCCTCCTCCGATTTAATTTTTATTAATCGGTTATCCAAAGCCATACATTGATTTAGATCATCGGCCGATATTGGCGACCCTCTGAATAGAGAACGGCCGCCCAGAACACTCGCGAGCGCAAGCCGATCCCTCCTGATCGAAAGTATGGGTCTCCCATACCGACGATCCGCCGCCCCATACCTCTGCGCAAGATCGGAAGCGGCGATTTGCCATAAGCTGGTCGCCATAGATTTGCCCGCGACCGGCGTGAGGTCGGATCTGGAGGCCAAGGTGAGGACACTTGTTGTCGAGGACAACGCCGCCGTCGCCACGAGCATCGAGATGATGCTGCGCGCCGAGAACTTCATCGTCGACACCACCAACTTGGGCGAGGATGGCCTGGAGATCGGTAAGCTTTATGACTACGACATCATCATTCTCGATCTCATGCTGCCGGATATCGACGGCTTCGAGGTGCTCCGCCGCCTGCGCGCCGCGCGCGTGCGTACCCCGGTCCTCGTCCTGTCCGGGATGAGCGATGTCATCTTCAGGTCAAAGGCCCTTGGCCTCGGTGCCGACGATTTCCTCGTCAAGCCGTTCGACCGGCGCGAGCTGATCGCGCGCCTCAAGGCGATCGTGCGTCGCTGCGAGGGGCACCCGGAGGCGGTGATCCGCACCGGCAAGCTCCTGGTCGATCTCGACCGGCGTGTCGCAGAGGTCGATGGCAAACGATTGCCGGTGACCATGAGAGAGTACGGCATTCTTGAGCTGCTGAGCCGACGCAAAGGCACCATGATCGCCAAGGAGGCGTTCCTGAATTACCTCTACGACGGCACCGACGCGCCCAACGCCAAGATCATCGATGTGTTCGTCTGCAAGCTGCGCAAGAAGATCAGCCAGGCGACTGATGGTGACGACTACATCGAGACCGCCCGGGGCCGCGGCTACGCATTGCGGGCTCCAAGACATTGTTCTGTTGTGCCCGTCGAGGTTTAGCTCTTTTCGACGCCCAATGGCCAACATGCCCCCGACGAGATATCACACGCCCGACGACGGCGTCGACGTACTCCGCGCGAGGGGTCAGAAGGCTCGGATCGTCGCCGAGGAGGCAAGACGTCTGAGCCGAGAACTCGATGAGCTCGAAATAAGATTGCTTTGCCTGCAGCTGTCGATCCGTCGGCTCGCGGGAACCTCCCCGCGACCATCTCGGCGCCGGCCGGCGCAGGTGCAATAGGCGCCTCGATTTAGCGCCCTACTCCGCCGCCGCCGCGCTCCGGTGGCCGAGGCGCTTCAGGCAGCGGTCGATCCAGAGGCGGGTCAGCTTCTCCTGCACGCCGTTCTGGCCGAGGCGGTCGCGCAGGTTGGCGAAATCGACGCGGTCGAGCGCCTGGTCCTGGTTGAAGCAGGAGAACACCACGCTCTCCTCGCCGGTCGCCGGATCGCGTGTGCGGCTGCAGGCACTGCGCGCAGATCTCCTTCATCATGCACTGCATCGGCGAGTTGATCGAGCCGATCGCGCGTGTGGCCGGGCTTCAGGTAGGGCGCCAGCACGCCGTGCCGCGCGCGCGCCACCGCCGCCATCATGCGGTCCGAGCCGATGGCGATCGATGCGGTCGACGTCCGCCAGCGTGATCGCGCGGCGTCGCCGAGCGTGCCCGCGCCATAGGCCAGCATCGCCTGCGACGATGTTGCCGACGAAGCGCGCGGTCCTGCGGCCGGCTCGGCGTGAAGCCCGGCGCCTCGTCGCAGCACCAGACGACGACGTCGGCGGCGCGCTCGATCTCCGCGACCTTGTAGCGGTCGATGCATCTGCTTGTAGCCGGCGAAGTAGAGCACCCGTCGAGCCGGCCGCGCGCAGTCGCCTGCGCCGATCGAGAACAGCACCGCGTTGCCGAGCCCGCCGCCGACCAGCAGCACGGTCTCGCCCTGCGGCGATCTCGGTCGGCGTGCCGGTCGGGCCCATCAGGACCACCGGCTCGCCGGGCTTCAGCAGCGCGCAGAGATCGGACGAGCCGCCCATCTCCAGCACGATGATCGAGACCAGGCCCGCGTCCGGTCGGTCCAGGCGCCGGTCAGCGCCAGGCCTTCCATCGCCAGGCGTGGTGCCGTCGACGCGCTGGCGGCCAGCGTCTCGTAGTTCTGCAGCCGGTAGAACTGGCCGGGCTGGAAGGCGCGCGCGGCCGCCGGCGCGTGCACCACCACCTCGACGATGGTCGGCGTCAGGCGATTCACCGCGTGCACGCGTGGCGCGCAGCTCGTCGTCGAGCGCGCGCGATCAGCTCCGCCGGCGTCGGCGCCGACGCGCGGCGCGCGCGCCAGCATGCCGGCTGACCACCGGATAGCCCTGCTTGGCGCTCGCCCATCGCCTTCACCACGTTGCCGAAGAAGGACGGATGCAGGTCGCCGAAGAAGCTGATGAAGCGGCCGTCGGCGCGCGACGTGCATCAGCACGTGGACGTCGTCCGGCTTGGCCAGCCCGCGCGGGCGTGACCGGCTGCGCCGGCTCTCGTCGACCGCCTGGAAATACTGGCCGTCGAGCTGGATGTGGCCGGATCCTCGCGCGCCAGCACGGTGTTGGGCTGCGTGCCGGCGGCGACCAGCATGGCTGCGCGCCGGCAAGGTCACGTCGCTCGCCGTCGGCGCGCGCGAGCCGATCAGCGCCTGCGGCGTGGCCGAAGTCGTCGATCTCGACCGCGCGCGGCGTCAGGCCCTCGGCGAAGCGGATGCCTTCCTCCAGCGCCTTCGCCACTTCCTCGTGGTTCAGCGTGTAGGACTGGGCGGTCGATCAGCCGGCGGCGATAGGCGATGGTGGCGCCGCCCCAGGCATTCAGCAGCTCGATGCAAGCGCGGCGCGCGGCCCTCGCGCGCGGCGGCTGCGCGCTCGGCGCGGATGGCGCGCGGCATGGGCGAGGAACTCGTCGGCGATCTCGCGCGTCCTCGGCGTCCAGCGCGCGCGCACCGCCGCCTCGCCGCGCTCGGCGACCAGCGTCTCGTAGCGCGCGAGGAATTTCTCCACCTGCACGGAGTAGTAGGCGAGCGCTTCGGTCGCGGTGTCGATCGCGGTCAGGCCGCCGCCGATCACCACCACCGGCAGGCGCAGCTGCAGATTGGCGATGGAAGTCGGCCTTGGCCGCGCCGGTGAGCTGCAGCGCCATCAGGAAGTCCGACGCCTGGCGCACGCCGCGCGCCAGGCCGTTCGGCATGTCGAGCACGGTCGGCTTGCCGGCGCCCACGCACAGCGCGATGTGGTCGAAGCCCAGCGCGAAGGCGCTCTCGACGGTCAGCGTGCCGCCGAAGCGCACGCCGCCGAACATCGCGAACTGCGCGCGGCGCTCCAGCAGCAGGCGCACCAGCTTCAGGAAGTTCTTGTCCCAGCGCACGGTGATGCCGTATTCGGCGACGCCGCCGAAGCCGGCCATCACGCGCTCGTCGAGGTTCTCGCAGCTCGTCGATGTCGCGGATCGGGCGGAACGCGTGCCGCTTGCCGTGCGCGTCGACGCCGGAAATCGCCGCGTCCAGCGGCTCGATCTTCAGCCCGTCGATCGCCACCACCGTGTGGCCGTCGTTCATCAGGTGATGCGCCAGCGTGAAGCCGGCCGGCCCCAGGCCGACGACCAGCACCTTGCGGCCGCTCGTCGGGCGCGGCAGCGGGCGGCGGATGTCGAGCGGGTTCCAGCGCGTCAGCAGCGCGTAGATCTCGAAGCCCCAGGGCAGGCCGAGCACGTCCTTCAGCATGCGCGTCTCGGCCTGCGGAATGTCGACCGGCTCCTGCTTCTGGTAGATGCAGGCCTTCATGCAGTCGTTGCAGATGCGATGGCCGGTCGCCGCCATCATCGGATTGTCGATGGCGATGATGGCGAGCGCGCCGACGCTGTAGCCCTCGCGCGCGTCAGCGTGTGCATCTCGGAGATCTTCTCCTCGAGCGGGCAGCCGGCCAGCGTCACGCCGAACGGCGCTCTTCTGGAACGCGCCGGTCTTGCGGTCCTTCAGGCCGCGTGGAGCAGCTGTCCTTGCCCTGGTTGTGGCACCAGATGCAGTAGTTGATCTGGTCCAGCGCGCCGCGTCAGGTCCATGCCGGCATCGGTCAGCGCGAAGCCCTCGCGGCGCGCGCCAATGATCGGTCGCGGCAGGCGCAGCATGGTGACGCCGTGCGCGCACGATGGTCTCGACCGGCACCAGATGCAGGGGATCGATCTTGTGCGGCACCTTGAACAGCACGCCGGCCTTGTGCTTCGCCTGTCCCGCCGGCGAGAGCGTCGCCCAGGCGGCATAGCGCGCGGCGAGGTCGAGGCCGGCGGCGCTCTCCGCCTCCCGCTCCATCCAGCCGCCGACGTGCCGGGCGAAGCTCCGCTCCGTCAGCGCCTCGCCGATCAGCGCTTCGAGTTCGGCCGCCAGCGCCGCGCCGTCGAGCGCCGCCGCCTGCTCCGGTGTCACGCCCTTCACCGCCCGGCGCTGCACGAACAGGCGCTTCACGGTGTAGAGCGGCGCCAGATCGCGATGCCGCTCTTGCAGCGCCCGCACCTCGGCGCCGATGCCGAAGAGCGCGGCCACGAAATCCTCGAGATGCGGCGCCAGATCGATCAGGAGCTGCGAGTGCGCCTTCGCCTCGAGCGCGTCGGGATCGCGGCGCGCGCTCACCAGACGGTTGTGCAGCTCGGCGTCGCCCGCGGCGAGATGGGCGACGAACACCGCATCGATGCGCGCGAGCCCGTCGCGGGCGTAGAGATCCGCGAAAGAGAGTCCGTGCTTCAGAATGAGGCTGCTGGTCACGTGGGTGCGGGCGGGCTCCGGGGAGGAAGGGCCCGCTCAAATACCGAAAAGCGGGCCCCTTGTATATGGTCTCGATGCCGCAGCGCCTAAGGCATCAAATACCTGAGTTCGCAGACGAAATCCCCAGGAAATGTGCGGGCTTTGCCGCCGCCTCAGCGGCCGGACTCGCCGCCCGCGTTGGCGCGCTCCAGCACCGCGTTCAGGAGCACCGCGCAGCCCATGGCGAGATCCTCGGGCTTGGCATCCTCGATCTCGTTGTGGCTGATGCCGCCGACGCAGGGCACGAAGATCATGGCGGTGGGCGCGACCCGCGCCATGTAGACCGCGTCGTGGCCGGCGCCGCTGATGATGTCCATGTGAGGATAGCCCAGCGCTTGCGTGGCGCCGCGCACGCTCTCGACGCAGGTCTTGTCGAACGGCGTCGGCGGAAAGTACCAGAACTCCTTCACCTCGAGCTCGAGGCCGATCGCCTTGGCGATCTCGCCGCAGGCGGCGCGCAATTCCTTGTCCATCGCCGTCAGCGTGTCGTTGTCGGGATGGCGGAAATCCACCGTAAAGAACACCCGGCCCGGAATGGTGTTGCGGGAATTCGGGCTCACCTGGGCGAATCCGACCGTGGCGCAGGCATAGGGCGGATGCGCGAGGCCGATGCGGTTGACCGCGTCGATCATCCGCGCCGCGCCCACCAGCGCGTCGCGGCGCTTCGGCATCGGCGTCGGGCCGGCGTGCGCCTCCTGGCCGACGACCGTGATCTCGTACCAGCGCTGGCCCTGGGCGCCGGTCACCACGCCGATCGGCTTCCGCTGGTCCTCGAGAATCGGCCCCTGCTCGATATGCGCCTCGAAATAGGCTGCGACCTTGCGGCCGCCCACCGGCTCCGGTCCCGCGAAGCCGATGCGGTCGAGCTCGGCGCCCATGGTCACGCCGGTGATGTTGTCCGGCCGCTCCAGCCCGTATTTCAGATCGAACACGCCGGCGAAGACGCCAGAGCCCACCATGGGCGGCGAGAAGCGCGAGCCCTCCTCGTTGGTCCACACCACGATCTCGACGGGCGCCTCGGTCTCGTAGCCGAGATCGTTGAGGGTGCGCACCACCTCGAGCCCCGCCAGCACGCCGTAGACGCCGTCGAACTTCCCGCCGGTCGGCTGGGTGTCGAGATGGCTCCCCGACAGCACCGGCGGCAGCTTCGGATTCCTGCCTGGCCGACGCGCGAAGATGTTGCCCATGCGATCCACCGTCACGGTGCAGCCCGCGTCCTTGCACCACCCGATGAAGAGATCGCGCCCCTGCTTGTCGAGATCGGTGAGCGCCAGCCGACAGACGCCGCCCTTCTCGGTGGCGCCGATCTGCGCCATCTCCATCAGCGACTGCCAGAGCCGCTCGCCGTTGATCGTGAGATTGCGCATGGATGTGCTCACGTGATCTACAGCCGCCCGCCGTCCACCGCGATCGTCTGGCCGGTGATCATCGCCGTCCCGGTGCAGAGGAAGAAGATCACCTCGGCGATGTCCTGGGCGTCGACGCGCGGCGCAGCATGGTGCGCTCGGTATAGGCGTTGCGGCGCTCCGCCGGCCACTCCTTCGTCCAGGGCGAGGCCACCAGGCCCGGCGCCACCGCGTTGACGCGGCCTTCCGGCGCCAATACGCGGGCGAGCGCGATGGTGAGGTTGATGAGCCCGGCCTTGCTGGCGCCATAGGCGATGCTGCTGCCGATGTTGCCGAGGCCGGCAACGGAAGCCGTGTTGCAGATCGCGCCGTGCGACGCCTTCAGCGCCGGCATCGCCGCCTTGCTGCAGCGGAACGGGCCGATCAGGTTGGTGTTGAGGATGCTGGCCCAGAAATCCTCGGTCATGGCGTCGAGGCGCGCGAGGTCGATCGGCTCGGTGGTGCCGGGACCGGCGGTGCCGGCGTTGTTGATGAGATAGTCGAGGCGGCCAAGACGATCGATCGCCGTCGTCACCATGCGCTCGGCATCGCCGGGCTTGGACACGCTGCCGGGTGCGGCGATCACCTTGTGCCCCGCCGCTTCCAGCCGCTTTATCTCCTGGGCGCCACGGGGATCGTCGGCGAGGTGATTGATGGCGACGGTGGCGCCGGCGCGCGCGAACATCTCCACCGTGGCGAGCCCGATGCCGGATGCGCCGCCGGTGACCAGTACCGTCTTGCCCGTGAGATCGATGGTGATCATGAAACGTCCCTCCCGGTTTTCAATTACCTTAGCGAAGTTTCACCACGGAGGACCACGGAGGACACGGAGAAGAAGTATGCGTCCCCCAATTCCCCGTCATGCCTTCGGCCTTGTGCCGGGCATCCACGTCTTGAGGCGACAATTCGTGGATGGCCGGGTCAAGCCCTCCGGTTCGGCGCTCGACCTTGTCCGATGCGAATGCGCAACGGCCTGCCGGGGTCTTTGCCGAGCTGTTGGCGAAGATGATGAAGCAGGCCCATCGCGGGCTCCGCCGTAAGCTTGCCGAGACCACCTATCTCATCGACGCCACGGGCGTGCGGCTGAACGAGCACAGTGCCGGCTGGGCGCGGTTCTCGGCCGGGGTGTGCGGCGCCAAGGTGCATGTCATCTACGACGCCGATGCCGACCGGCCGATCTACGCCGCGGTCAGTGCGGCAAACGTCAACGACATCACCGTGGCCCAGCAGATGCCGATCGAGGCGGGGGCCACCTATGTCTTCGATCTCGGCTATTACGACTATGCCTGGTGGGCCAGGCTCGACGCCGCCGGCTGCCGGATCGTCACCCGGTTCAAGTCCAATACGCCGCTCGACTCTGGTGGAAGTGCTGCCGGTGCCGCGGGGCAGCACTATCCTCTCCGATCGCATCGGCTTCCTGCCCGCTCGCCGGCCATGACGCAATAAGACGACACCTCCGTGCCTCCGTGGTGAAATCCTCTAATACCCCAGCGCCACGCCGTCCTTGCGCGGCTCCGAGGCCGCCGAGCAGCACGCCGCGCTGGTGGTCGATCCAGATCGCCTGGCAGCCGCCATGGGGCTTCGGCAGATATTCGATGACGTGGCCGCGGCGCTCCAGCTCGGTGACGGTCGCGGCGTCGAAGGTGTGCTCGAGCTGCAGCTTGCCGCCGAAGGCGAAACTGCGCGGCGCGTCCGCCGCCTGCTGCAGGTCGTAGCCCTGGTCGAGAATACGCGACAGGAAGGCGGCGTGGCCGGTCGCCTGATAGTTGCCGCCCATGACGCCGAACGGCATCACCGTGCGCCCGCCCTTGCTCAGCATCGCCGGGATGATGGTGTGGAGCGGCCGCTTGCCCGGTCCGATCGCGTTGGGATGGCCGGGAATGGTGCGGAACATGTGGCCGCGGCTGTGCAGCACCACGCCGGCCTTCGGCGCGGTGATGGCGCTGCCGAAATCGTGGAACAGCGAGTTGATGAAGGAGACCGCGTTGCGGTCGCGGTCGACGACGCAGAGATATGTCGTGTCCTTGTGCTCGGGCTCGTCCCAGACCGCGGGGTCGGAGGCGCGGTCGAGGCGGATCTTTTCCCGCGCCCGCGCGCTCCAGGCATCGGAGAGAAACTCCTCCACCGGCCGGCGCATGGTTGCGGGATCGCCGAAGAAGGCGTCGCGGGCGCGGAACGCGGCCTTGGTGGCTTCCGCGAGGATATGCGCGCGATCCGCCTCGCTGAGCTTCCCGGCGGCGAGATCATAGCCCTCGAGAATCCGCGCGATCATCAGCGCCGCCAGCCCCTGCCCGTTCGGCGGACATTCCCAGACGTCGTGGCCACGGTACTGCGCCGAGATCGGCGTCACGTAGTCGCCGCGATGGCTGGCAAAATCCTCCTCGGTGTGGAGGCCGCCGAGCTCCCGGAGCCGCGCCACCATGTCGGCGGCAACCGCGCCCTGGTAGAACGCCGCCGGCCCCCGCTTCGCGATGGCGCGCAAGGTTGCCGCCAGCAGCGGCTGGCGGAAGCGGTCGCCGATCCCGGGTGCGCGATCTCCGGGCAGAAAAATTCCGCGCGTCACGGGATCGCGCTTCAGCTTCTCGACCGCGGCGTCCCAGTCGAAGGCGACGCGCGGCGTCGGCAGCGTGCCCTCCTCCGCCGCGCGGATCGCCGGCTGCAGCAGCTCCGCCATCTCCCTGGTTCCATGATCCCGCGACAGGCGAAACCACGCCTCGATGGCGCCAGGCACGGTGACGGAATGCGGCGTCTGGATCGGCAGCTCGGTGAATTTCCGTTCCCGATACCAATCGAGCGTGCGCGGCCTTCGGCGCGCGGCCGGACCCGTTGTAGGCGATGGGCAGCCCTGCCTTGGGCGCATAGAGCACGAAGCAATCGCCGCCGATCCCGGTCATCGCGGGCTCGACGACGGAGAGCAGCGCTACCGCTGAGATCGCGGCGTCGACGGCATTGCCGCCGCTTCGCAGCACGTCGATCGCGGCGAGCGCCGCCTGGGGATGGGAGCTCGCCACCATGGCTTCGCCGGCCACCGCGAGCGAGCGGTTCGGTCGATGGAAATCGCGCATCAATGTGCCCTGTTTACGGGGGAAATCACGGGGTTAGGATGGTTGCTGCGCACTCTTGCATTCTCCTACCCCGGCGGTCAATCTCACCGCCACGGACGATAGTGCCTCTTGGGAGGGACTGCCGCATGACCGAGGTTCTGCTGGAACGGCCGAGCGAGGGCGTGGCGCTGCTGCGGCTCGAACCGGCCGGAGCAGCTCAACGCCCTCAATGGCGCGCTCAGGAAGCTGCTGTCGGAGCAGTTCACGGCCCTCACCACCGACGACAGCGTGCGCGTCATCGTGCTCACCGGCAACGACAAGGCATTCGCCGCCGGCGCCGACCTCAAGGAGATGGTGCATTTCTCCTCGGTGGATCACCTGCTGCGCCGGCAGCATCTGCTCTGGCGCTCGATCACCCAATGCCACAAGCCGATCATCGCCGCCATCAACGGCTACGCGCTGGGCGGCGGCATGGAGCTCGCCATGCACTGCGACATCATCATCGCCGGCGAGAGCGCCCAGCTCGGCCAGCCGGAGATCCGCGTCGGCATCATGCCCGGCGCCGGCGGCACGCAAAGACTCACTCGGGTGGCCGGCAAGTTCAAAACCATGAAGATGGTGCTGACGGGCAAGCCGGTCTCCGCGCGCGAGGCCTACGACATGGGCATCGTCGCCGAGGTGGTGCCGGACGGCGAGGTGCAGGACGCGGCGCTGAAGCTCGCCAACACCATCGCCGGCATGCCGCCGATCTCCGTGTCGCTCATCAAGGAAGCCGTGCATCGCGGGCCAGGACGCCTCGCTCGAGACCGGCCTGATGCTCGAGCGCCGCGCCTTCGAGCTACTGTTCTCCACCGAGGATTCCAAGGAAGGCATCAAGGCCTTCATCGAGAAGCGCAAGCCCTCCTACAAAGGACGTTGACGCCATGACCGATGCCTTCGTCTACGACGGACTCCGCACGCCCTTCGGCCGCCATGCGGGCGCGCTGGCGCCGGTCAGGCCGGACGATCTCCTCGCCGGCGTGATCAAGGCGCTGGTGGCGCGCAATCCCTTCAAGCCCGACGACTACGAGGATTCCGTCATGGGCTGCACCAACCAGGCCGGCGAGGACGCGCGCAACGTCGCGCGCCACGCGGCGCTGCTGGCGGGGCTGCCGACCTCGATCGGCGGTCTCACGGTGAACCGGCTCTGCGGCAGCGGCCTCGCCGCGCGTCTGCGATGCCGCGCGCGCGGTGAGCGCCGGCCAGGGCGAGGTCTTCGTCGCCGGCGGCGTCGAGAGCATGAGCCGCGCCCCCTTCGTGATGGCGAAGAGCGAGAGCGCCTATGCCCGCGACTTCCGCATGTTCAATTCGACGATCGGCGCGCGCTTTCCGAACCCGAAGATCGGCAAGAGCTTCGGCCAGGACACCATGCCGGAGACCGCCGACAATGTGAGCCGCGACATCGGCATCACGCGGGAGTCCTCCGACCGCTTCGCCGCGGGCTCCCAGGCGAAATACGCCGCTGCCAAGGCCGCGGGCTTTTTCGACGCGGAGATCCAGCCGGTCTCCGTGCCCGGCGCCAAGAAGGGCACGCGAAACGTCCGTCGCCTTCGACGAGCATCCGCGCCCCAACACCACGCTGGAGCGGCTGCAGGAGTTGAAGCCGCTTTTTCCCAACGGCGTGGTGACGGCGGGCAACGCCTCGGGCATCAACGACGGCGCCGGCGCGCTCATCATCGGCAGCCGCGCCGCCGGCGAGCGCGCCGGCAAGAAGCCGATCGCGCGCCTGGTCTCGGCGGCGATCGCCGGCGTCGAGCCGCGCGTCATGGGCCTCGGCCCGGTGCCGGCGGCGAAGAAGGCGCTGGCCCGCGCCGGCCTCAGCCTCAAGGACATGGACGTCATCGAGATCAACGAGGCCTTCGCGACGCAGGTGCTGGGCTGCCTCAAGCTGCTGGAGCTGCCGGAGGACGATGCGCGCGTCAATCCCAACGGCGGCGCCATCGCGGTGGGGCATCCTCTGGGTGCCTCCGGCGCGCGCCTCGCGCTGACCGCGATCCGCGAGCTGCACCGGCGGAACGCGCGCTACGCGCTCGCCTCCATGTGCATCGGCGTCGGCCAGGGCATCGCCGCCATCTTCGAGCGCGTGTAGTTCGGCCAGTCCGGAAGCTTCATGAGTCCCCATGACGGCGGCACCGCCGCCCTCAGCTTTCCGCACGCGGCACCTCCGGCGCCCGCCGCCGTCACCGAGGTGGCGCCCGGCGTCAAGTGGCTGCGCATGCCGCTGCCCTTCGCTCTCGATCACATCAACCTCTGGCTCCTCGACGAGGGCGACGGCTGGAGCATCGTCGACAGCGGCCTCAATTCGACCGAGACGCAGGACCTCTGGCGCAGGATTTTTGCCAGCGCGCTCGACGGCAAGCCGGTGAAGCGCCTCATCGTCACGCATTTCCATCCCGACCACATGGGGCTCGCGGGCTGGCTCACCGAGACGCTGCAAGTGCCGCTCTGGTGCAGCGAGACCGAGTGGCTCTTCGCGCGCATGCTGAGCCTCGACACGTCAGAGGGCTTCGTCGCGAACTCGGCGCGATTCTACGCGCGCACCGGCCTCGATGCGGCGACGCGCGAGATCTTCGTCGGCCGCGGCAACGCCTATCGCAGCCGCGTCACGCCGGTTCCCTCCGCGTTCCATCGCCTGAGCGACGGCCAGCGCTTCGCCATCGGCAAGCATCAATGGCGCGTGGTGGTCGGCCGCGGCCACGCGCCGGAGCACGCCTGCCTCTATTGCGGCGAGCTCGACCTCCTCATCGCCGGCGACCAGGTGCTGCCGAAGATCTCGCCGAACGTGAGCCTCTGGCCGCAGGAGCCCGAGGCGGATCCCCTCGGCCTCTATCTCGTCATCTCTGGAAAAGCTCAAGCGCGAGATCCCCGACACTGCCCTGGTGCTGCCCTCGCACGGCCTGCCCTTCCACGGCCTGCATCGCCGCATCGAGCAGCTCGCCGACCATCACGACGCGCGCCTCGCCGAGCTCGAAGCCGCCTGCGCCGAGCCCCGCACCGCCGCCGAGATCGTGCCGGTACTGTTCCGCCGCCCGCTCGACGCCCACCAGATCGGCTTCGCCATCGGCGAGGCGCTCTCGCACCTCCACTACCTCATGCGGCAAGGCCGCCTCGTCCGCAGCGAGCGCGCTGATGGAGTGTATTTGTACAGGCGAATTTAGAGCCCCTCTCCGCCGCGCATCGCGGGGGAGAGGGTCTTCTTAGCTCAACCTCGCCAGCAGCTCCCCCGCGAACTGGGTCAGCGTGTCGTCGCGGGCGCCCATCACCACGATGCGGTCGCCGGCTCGCGCGAGTTCCACCAGCTTGTCGCCGCACGCCGCGCGCTCGGCGAACCCGAAGGCCGTGCGGCCGCGGGCGGCGACGCCGGCGATGATGTCGCCGCTGGTGACGCTGCGGTCGACCGTTCCGCCGAAATAGACCGGATCGGGCATGATCAGGACGTCGTCGTCGCGCAGGTTCCGGGCGAAGCCCTCGATGAAGGCGTCCTTCATCTGCCGCAGCGGGCCGAAGCCGTGCGGCTGGAACATGACCAGTAGCCGGCCGGGAAAATCGTGCAGGGTTGCGAGGGTGGCGGCGATCTTGTCGGGGTTGTGGGCGAAGTCGTCGATCACCGTGACGCCCCTGGCGGTGCCCACCACCTCGAGGCGCCGGCGCACGCCGCGAAAGCCGGCGAGCGCGTCGGCCGCATCGCCCAGCGCAACGCCGCACGCGCGCGCCGCCGCCAAGCGCCGCCAGCGCATTGGCGACGTTGTGCCGCCGGGCACGGCGAGCTGCGCTCGCAGCGTGACGCCGGTCGCGCGTTCGCGCACCACGAACGTGATGCCATCGGGCGCCGGCATGACATCACTCGCCACGAGATCGGCGCGCGCGTCGCTGAGGCTGTAGGTGATCGTCTGGCCGGAAGTCCGCGCCGCCGCCAGCGCCGCGGTCTCGGCATTGTCGAGATTGAGGACGGCCGTCTCGGCCTTCGCCGACGAAGTCGCGGAACAGCGCGCGCAACTCGTCCAGCGACTTGTGGTCGAGCGGCGATATTGTTGAGGACGGCGATGCGTGGCCTGTAATGCGCGATCGAGCCATCGCTCTCGTCCACCTCGCTGACGAAGATCTCGCCGCCGACCAGCGCGCTGGCGAACGGCACGTCCGGCGTCACGAAATTCGTCATGACCGCGCCGTTCATGACCGTGGGATCGCGGCCGCAGCGGTGCAGGATCCAGCCGATCATGCCCGTCGTGGTCGACTTGCCGCTGGTGCCGGCGACGCCGATGCCGGTGGCGGCTGCATTGAAAAGCTCCGCCAGGAGCTGCGCGCGGGTGATCAGGCTGGCGCGCCGACGCGTCGCCCCCTGCACATCGGGAACGGTGCTCTCCACCGCCGCCGAGGTCACCACGACGAGATCGGGACCGGTGACGCCGCTGCCGTCCTGCGGGAAAGCTCGATGCCGCGCCGGCGCAGAAAGTCGAACTTTGCGCGCCGTCCGGCCCTGGTCCAGGGCGCGGTCCGAGCCGCTGACCTTGGAACCCCGGGCCTGCACGATGAGCGCGAGCGGCAGCATGCCGCTGCCGCCGATTCCGCAGAAGAAATAGGGCCTGTCTCGCTCCATCGCCGGAAGCTATAGTCCGCCTGACGGCGCGACAAGAGATTTGGACACGGACTTCAATGGCCAGAGGCGGGATCACCATCGGCGTCGTCGCCCCCGCCGTGCGCACCGAGCCCGCGATCGCCGAGGCGGTGACGGAGCTCGCGGCACAGCTCTATCCCGAGCGCCCGCCCACGCTCCGCTTTCACCCGCAATGCTTCCTGAGCAACGGCCATTTCGCAGGATCCGACGAGGAGCGCGCGGCGGCTCTGATCGAGGTCGCGAACGATCCCTCTATCGACGCCGTCTGGTTCGTCCGCGGCGGCTATGGCTCGTACCGGATCGTCGAGCGCGTGCTGCCGGCGCTCAATGCCGCGGCGCGGGCGAAGACCTATCTCGGCTACAGCGACATCGGCACGATCCTGGCCGCGCTCTATGGCGCGGGCTTCGCCCGGATCGCCCACGGGCCGATGCCCTCGGACATCCCGCGCCGGACGGCGCCGCCGCAGTAACGCGGGCGCTTAAGTTCCTGGTGGAGGGCGACGCCGCGTCCCTGGAGCCGAGCGTTGGCGAGGCGCCCACCGCCGCCTTCAACATCACCATCCTCAGCCACCTCATCGGCACGCCGCTGCAGCCCGACCTGACCGGCCACGTGCTGATGCTGGAGGAAGTCGGCGAGGCAATGTACCGGATCGACCGCGCGCTCTGGCACATCACCAGCAATCCGACATCCGCCGCGTCGCCGGCATCCGTCTCGGCCGCTGCAGCGTCATCACATCAAACTCGCCGGAATTCGGCCAGGACGAGGAGACGGTGGCCCGCCATTGGTGCGAGGTCTCCGGCATCCCCTACCTCGGCCGCGCCGACATCGGCCACGACGTGGAGAACAAGATCGTGCCGTTCGGACGCTGGCGGCCGTCGAAGCGCTGACTAGGAAACGCGAACGGGCCGCGTCGCCGCACACGCTCGGCCTAGGGCAGCTGGATCCGCACGGGAGCGGAGGGATCGCCGATCAGACCCGACATATGCACGGCGAAGGCGAGCCCGCCGACGAGGATGCCGAAGTGGCAGGCGGCGGTCAGCCAGAAGCCGATCGGATTCTGATCGGCACGGAACGTCCAGCCGCGGCTTGAGATCCGCCCCGTCCGCCAGGCCTGCCCAAGCGACCAGCCGGCAAAGAGGATGAAGGGCGCCATCAATAAGGCCGCCCAGGGGAAGGAGTGGGGCATCGGCTTGCTCCCGCTGCGATCGAGCGATGGTGGTCTCGATCGCACTCCACCGGACAAGGGTTAAGCGGCGTTTAACGCGCGCCTTACTCCGCCGCCTGCACCCGCGCCGGCAATACTTCCAATTCCTCCGGCCGATGCGGGAAGAGGAGCGCGCCGACGAAGACCAGGGCGCCGCAGCCCGCCAGCACCGTGAAGGTGAGCGCGAAGCCGCCGGTGCGGTCGTGGAGGAGCGCCACCAGGGGCACGCCGCAGGCGCTCGCCGCGAAGGAGACGACGTAGCGGAAGGCGTAGGCGCGGGCGCGCCATTCGTGGTTGGTGTAGCGCGCCACCATGGCGTCGTTGATGGTGACCTGGCCGAAGATGCCGAACATCATGCCGATCGCGAGCGCCAGCATCGCCCATTCCTGCGCCCAGGCCGCCAGCAGCAGGCAGGGCGCCTGGATGCAGCGACAGCGGCAGAAACACGGTGCGGAGCGGATAGCGGTCGACGAAATGGCCGACGATGAGCTGCGCCATCGCGCCGATGGCGTAGACGAGAAAGACGAGGGCGCCGACGCGGAACGGCGTCGCCGCCAGCAGCGGCAGGCGCTCGTCGAAGACCTTGGGCATGGCGATGGTGGTGGCGTTGAAGACGACGCTGCCGGCCATCGTCACCAGGACCAGCACGGCGAAGGCGTGGATCACCACGTTCCGCGGCAGCGGCGCCGACGCGCGCTTCACGACCTTCTGGATGTTGCGCTCGTCCGGCACCATAAGAAGGAACGCGATGCCGATGCCGATCGCCACGACGCCCGGCGCCACGAAGGCCCAGCGCCAACCGATCCACTGCGTGATGGCGCCGGTGACCAGCGCCGCGAAGGCGACGCCGAGATTGCCCCAAACGCCGTTGACCCCGATGGTGCGGCCGAGCTTGCCCTCGGCGTGCGCCGTCAGCATCGCCGTTCCCACGGGATGATAGATCGCGGCGAAGGCGCCGATGAGGGTGAGCGCCGCCGCCAGCATCAGGCGCGAGCTGCTGAGCGCGGTCAGCATGGTGGCGACACCCACGCCGATGAAGAACACCGCCAGCATGTTGCGCCGGCTCCAGAGATCACCCAGCCAGCCCGCCGGCAGCGAGCCCGCACCGAAGGCGATGAAGCCGCCGAGCGACAGCGCCAGCAGCTCGCCATAGGAGGTGCCGAAGTCGGCGCCCATGCCGAGAACGGCGGTCGGGAAGATCAGCATCACGAGATGGTCGAGGGCATGCGCCACGTTGATGAAGCGCACGATCCGCTGATTGATCGCCATCACTTACCCTCTCCGGACAGCTCCGATGTGGACAGGATAGGGTTGGCGGGTCCACACTGTCCGGACAATTTTCGTCGCGATTCGGACATCCCGATCCATGCCCTCCCGCAGCACGAATCCCGAGGATTATCAGCACGTTCCCCGCCCCGTGGCGGCGATGCCGAAGGATTTTCCCAGCGGCCACACCATCGCTCCGCACCGGCATGCCCGGGCCCAGCTCGTCTATGCCGTCGCCGGCGTCATGCGGGTGACGACGGCCAGGGGCGCCTGGATCGTGCCGCCGCAGCGGGCGGTCTGGATGCCGGCGGGGATGGAGCACGAGATCCGCATGAGCGGACGCGTCGCCATGCGCACGCTCTACATCGATCCCAAGGCAGCGCCGACAAGCCTCGGCGACTGCACCGTGATCGAGGTGACACCGCTCTTGCGCGCCCTCATCCTCCGCGCGGTGGAGGAGCCCGTCGATTACGACGAGAGCGGCGGCGCCGGCCTGGTGATGGCGCTCATCCTCGAGGAGTTGCGGCGGGTGACGACGGTGCCGCTCCGCATTCCGCTCCCGACGGATGCGCGTCTCGTGGCGCTCTGCCGCGCGCTTCTCGAGGATCCCGCCGCGACCGACACCCTCGACGACTGGGCCGAGCGCGTCGGCGCCAGCGCCCGCACCCTGGCGCGGCTCTTCCAGCGCGAGACCGGCATGGGCTTCACGCAATGGCGCCAGCAGGTCCGCCTCGCCGAGGCCGTGAGCCGCCTCGCCAGCGGCGAGCCGGTGGCGCTGGTGTCGGAGGAGCTGGGATACGCGAGTGCCAGCGCCTTCACCGCCATGTTTCGCCGCGCGCTGGGATCGACGCCACGGCACTATCTCGCGCGAGGCGCCGATGCCCGCCCCTGACGCCCTCCCCGCCTCCGCCGCGCTCATCGTCATCGATCTGCAGAAGGCGATCGACGCGCCCTATTGGGGTCCGCGCAACAATCCCGATTGCGAGCAGAAGGTCGCAGCTCTCCTGGCGTGCTGGCGCGCGACCGGGCGGCCGATCTATCACGTGAAGCATGATTCGACCGAGCCGAACTCCGCCTATCGCCCCGGCCAGCCGGGCAATGACTTTAAGGACGAGGTGACGCCGCGCCCCGGCGAGACCGTCATCGCCAAGCGCGTCAACAGCGCCTTCATCGGCACCGATCTGGAGGCACGCCTCAAACGCGCCGGGCATACGCCCCTCATCGTCACCGGCGTCAGCACCAGCAACTCGGTGGAGGCGACGGTGCGCATGGGCGGGAATCTCGGATTTTGAGATTCTCGTGGTGAGCGATGGCTGCTTCACCTTCGACAAGAAGACCCTGGATGGATCCCTGTTCAGGGCGGAGGACGTCCACGCACTCTCCCTCGCCAACATGAGCGAGGAATATGCACAGGTAGTGGATACGCAGTGGGTGCTGGGGCGGACGCCCTGAGGCAAGAAACCCTCCCCGCTCGCTTGCGAGGGCAAAAGATCTCTAACCCGGGCTCGCCGTTTCCGTCGCCGCTGGTAGAGCCTCGGTCAGCGGTCGCTATGCTGCGCTCTCGCCCGCATCACTGCCGCCAGGCCGATCAGGCTGGTGAGGAGGAGAAGCAACGACGCGGGCTCCGGAACGGACGTCGAGCTGGCTTCGAGGGGCCCGCTGAATCCGAGGCTGCCGAAGTCGCTGCGGCCGGTAGTGAAGTCGCCGCCGTTGGTGCAGTCGTCTGAGACGGTATTGGTATCCATCGTGACGGCGCCAGTCAGCGCGACGGCGCGGCCGCATAGGATTTTTGCGGTTGTATCCAGCGTGATGCTCTGGTCGACGAGAATGTTTCCACCGAATGTGGAGCCCGTGCCGAGAAAGTCGCGGAGCTGCCGACCTCCCAGTATACGGCGCTATTTGAATTGCCGTTGATTATATCGACCGTAGATCCGTTCGCGGTAGTGAGCGCAGTTCCGATCTCGAACACGAAGGGCTGGTTGCTGGTGAAGTTAAGGGTGAGCGTTCCCGTCAACTGAGCCGACGATGAAAACTTATAGACACCCGGCGTCAGCACGCCCACCGTGCCCAGGTCCTGTCCGGTCAAATCGGTCGTGAACGGTAGAGCCGCGAGTGTGGCGAACGCCGTGGCGGCATTACTCTGGGCCAGCAGTGCGACCGCATCGGTCTGATGAACCGCTCCCGCTGCTGTGATCGTGACGGCTGACAAGCCAGTGATCGACGTGCCTGGGTCGACCCCAAATTTCCATTGATCGTGGTCGCGCCGGTATTCGTCACCGTGGACGCGCCTAAACCCGCTTTCGCCGCGCGCGCGCCCTTAATCTCGTCCTCACCAAGCAACTCGGCAACATAGCGATGGCACATCGCACAGCATTAAAACCACATTGACCCAGATCAAGGGGTGCTGCGCCGTTGCGTCAATGGCGGCACCGTGCCAAAGTCTTTAGCCGATCGCGCGGCGCGAGCCTTGCGGCAAACGAACTCGACGCTGTTGAACGGCAAGCCCGAGCAAGCCCAAAAGGCTGCCGCCGAAGAGGGCGAGCGACGATGGTTCTGGGACAGTGGTTGCGGTGCTGCTGCCGCCGTTCAAGCCGTTGCTGGAGGCCAGAACTTCCGGAAGCCCGGCGGCCGTGCAATTATTTTCGATCGTGTCTGAAATCAGCGTTACGTCCCCAGTCTCTGCCAAGAGTCTTCCGCAGGAATCAGTTGCGTTGGCGCCCACGGTAATGCTCGTCGAGGCGAGAATGTTCCCCAGCAATGTCGTCGGATCCGCAGCGGATGAGGTGATGGTCACAGAGCTTGCGTCAACCCAATACACGCTGGCACCCGAACCGGGATCGTTGATGGTCACGCTCGAGTCGACATTGAACGTAAGCCCGTTCGTCAAGAAAACCCACATTTCATTGTTGGTCCCATTACCTTGGAGCGTGAACGCGCCCGTCACATTGGAAGCTCCCGAATAGATGCCCGGACCGAGCGATCATTCTCCTCCTGGACCCAAGGTCGGGCTTGCTAAGGAAGTTGCCGACAGTCCATTCAGAATACCTATGGCGTTGGTGAGCTGGCTCTCAGCCAACATCGCATTATCCGTCGACCCCGTCGCGGTCGTCGCGTCTACAGATCCGCCTGTCACCTGCAAGTCAGATGTCGGAACGCCCGGTGAGGAATTGAAGCCCGTGATACTGGTACCTGCGTAGACACCGACACTTCCGACGATGGTGCTTGTTGGCGTATTGGTGACCGCCGACGAACCCAGAACCGCAAAGCCCGCCAAATCCGAACCCAGGAGCGGCGAGGCTGACGCCGCGGAATAGCAGGCGACGGACAACGCGAGCCCGACGTCGCTGCGATGAGATGTCTTGGATTCATGGGCTTGCTCCTTATCAGGCGCTTCGGAAACGCTCTGATCGGACCGCCGTACTCAGGGAGGTGCGGAAAATCCCGCCCGACGATGCCGTCCCTGCCATAAACGAGGCACGCAAGAATTGAGCCGTTTTATTAACCATATGCGATTCCAAGAACTGCGCACCGGTCACCGAGCCCGCTTCCCTGATAACCGTAAAGCCATCCGACATTTTTTGATCCGGAATCGTAAATTGAATTGCGCTTCATCCGGGAAATACGAGCTGAAGACGCGCGTCAAACGCGCGTGCCGCACGACGCTCGTCGTCATCACGCTCCCATCCAACAAATCGCGGAAGGACACCGGCGCGCATCGGCGCCACTCTCGATTCCAGGATTCTCGTCGTGAGTGACGGCTGCTTCGCCGTCGACAAGAAGACACTCGACGGTCGCGTCTTCAATGCCGAGGACGCGCACGCGCTGTCACTCGCAAATATGAACGATGCATACGCGCGTGTGGTGGATGCGGCGTGGGTGATGGAGAGAGCGAGCTGAGTTCGGCCGCTCGATCTCCGCGTCGTCATACGCGGCGATGCCGCGTATCAGGAAAACTACGTATCCCTTCAGCGAGCATCGACAAACACGTCCTTAATGCGCCGCGCGCAAAGTGAGGCGCGCATCTCTCGCGCGTCGTCGATCGTTCAATCTTTCCATCGGACTGGCACAACGCTCATGCTCGCAAGCTCTATCGCGACCCGGATCGTCGGAGCCGTTCTATCCCTCGCCGTCCTGGCGCTCGGCCTGTCGGCATTCGGCGTGTGGACCATCGAGCGCTCGCAGGAGCAGATCAAGCAGCTGGACGGCGCCGATGCCCGCGCGCTCTATGCCGAGCGAGCCAATCATCTCGTGACCGCGACGGTGATGGAATCCCGCGGCGTCTACATGTCCTCGACCCGCGCCGAGGCCGAGAAATTCATCAAGCCGCTCCTGGGAGATCTGGAGTCCCCTCAAGGGCGTGATGCAGGAATGGCGCGCGGAGATCCGCCCGCAGGACGAGAAGCTCTTCGACAATGCCGCCAAGAGCGTCGAGCAATTCATCGCCTTCCGCACCGAACTCGTGCGGCTGGCGCGCGAGGACACCCTGCCCGCGGCGCGGGCGTTCGGCGACAACGACGCAAATCGCAGCGTGCGCACGGCATTGAGCAAGAACCTCACCAACCTCGCGGCGACCAATCGCGAGCACCTGCATCTGCTACACGAGGACTTCGTGCACGCTGCTCTCGTCGAACGCTGGACGCTGATCGGGACCGCGATCGCCGGCACCATCCTGTTCGTCGCCGCCGCGCTGGCGATCGTCATCGGCGGCGTCACGCGTCCGCTGCGTCTGATGACGGCCGCGATGAGCGGTCTCGCCGCCGGCGACAACAGCGCCGCCATCCCCGGCCGCGACCGGACCGATGAGATCGGCGCCATGTCCGCGCGCCATGCAGATCTTCAAGGACAACGCGATCGAGAAGCAGCGGCTGGAGGAGGAGCAGGCGCTCAATCAAGCCGCTCGGAAGCGCCGGCAGGAAGAGATGGGCCAGCTGCTGGGGTCTTCGGACGCAGCGTCAGCGGCGTGTTCCAATCCCTCTCCACCGCCTCCGCCGACATGTCCCGCACCTCGGCATCGCTCGGGCACTCGGCGGACAGCGCCGGGAGCCAGGCCAATACCGTCACCAACGAGGTCGAGCAGACCGCGTCGACCATCCAGTCGGTGGCGACGGCATCGCAGCAGCTCTCCGCGTCGATCGTCGGCATCGGCCAGCAGGCGGGCAATTCCGCCCGCGGCTCGACCGCCGCCCTGCAGCAGGCCGAGGAAGTGGTCGCCAAGGTCGACGACCTCAGGCGCGCCGCGGAGCAGATCGGCACGGTGGTGCAGCTCATCAGCAGCATCGCCGGCCAGACCAACCTGCTCGCCCTGAACGCCACCATCGAGGCGGCGCGCGCCGGCGAGGCCGGCCGCGGCTTCGCCGTGGTGGCCGGCGAGGTCAAGGCGCTGGCAAGCCAGACCGCCCAGGCGACCCAGGACATCGCACGCCAGGTCGCCACCATGCAGGCCGCGACCAACGGCGCGGCGGAGGCGATCCAGGGCATTTCGAGCACGGTCCGCGGCGTCAACGAGATCGCGGTGGCGATTGCCTCCGCGGTCGAGCAGCAGGGCGCCGCGACGCAGGAGATCGAGCGCAGCATCAGCCAGGTGACCGCCAGCGCCGCCAGCGTCGCCCGCAGCATGGAGCAGGTCCGGGGCGCGGTCGGCGAAATCAGCGGCAATGCCAGCGGCGTCAACCGGACTTCCGCGGCGCTCTCGGTCGAGGCGGAGACGCTCAGCGCCGAGGTCAAGGACTTCCTGGCGGCGCTCCAGGAACTCAGCGACGTCCGTCAATTGCGCGCGCTCGATGTCGACCTGCCGACCTCGGTCACCGTCGCCGGCCAGAGCGTGGCGGGCCGCGTGGTGCAAGCTGTCGCCGGGCATGGTGGTATTCGCCGGACCGTTGCCGCAGCTTGGCGCCGGTACCCTGGTGGAATTGCAGATCGAGGGCCTGGACTGGCCGCTGCGCGGCCGCTTCGTCGAGCAAGGTCGCCACGCGGCTCCCAGATCCAGCTGGTGCTCAATCACGACCATGTCGACTTCATGGAGCGCGTGATGGCCCGCCTCTCCGAGGCCGCATGAGCTCGACCGCGCCACACGCTACTCGTCGCGCCGCCGAAGGCCATCGCCGCCGCCGACCCGGTGGTCGCGCCCGGGCAGGCTTTGGAGAGGCTAGCCGTGCTGGGCCGCGTGGCCCGGAGCGTGGCGCATGAGCTGAACAATCTGCTGCAGCCGGTGATCGGCCTCGCCGAGCTGGAGCTCGACGCCATCCCGCCCGATGGCACCGAGGAGCAGCAGGCATCCCGGAGAAACCTGGCGCTGGTGCTGGATTCCGGTCACCAGATGCACGAGATCGTGTCCAGGATTCTGGCGTTCGCCCGGATGGAGAAGCCGGACCTGGCTCCGGGTCGACTTTCCGGCCGCGCTCCGCCGCGCGGTCGCGGTGGTCTCCGATCTCCTGCCGCCGGACATCCGTGTCGACGCGGCCATCGGCGGCGTCGCGAGCGGAACGGCCATCATCAACGAGGACGAGCTGATCCAGGTGATGACCAACCTCGCCCGCAACGCGGCGGAGGCCATGGATGGGCGCGGCACCATGGCGATCGGGCTGCGCCGTCTCGACCCCATTGATGCCGCGCCCCCAGCTGCCTGGCGTTACAGTCGGCCCCTGCTTCGTGGTCTCGGTTTCCGATAGCGGCCACGGGATGGACGATGCCACCCGCGCGCGCATCTTCGAGCCGTTCTTCAGCACCAAGCCGGCGGGCGAAGGCGCCGGATTGGGCCTCTCGACCGCATACGCCGTGCTGCGCGACTGGAAGGGCGCGATCACGGTCGCGAGCGAGGTCGGCCGCGGCACCACCTTCACTCTCTATATCCCCATCACCGAGACCCGATAGACTTCGAAGGAGCCTGCGATGGCGAACATTCTTCTGATCGACGACATGAAGGCGGTGCGCCACGCCGTCTCGGCCGTGCTGAAACGGGCCGGCCACGCCGTCACCGAGGCGGACGACGGCGGCGCCGGCCTGAAGCTGCTGCAGAGCGGCCAGCGCTTCGATCTCGTGATCACCGACGTGCTGATGCCGAACAGCGACGGCACCGAGGTGATCCTGTTCCTGGACGGCCAGGCCAACCGGCCGAAGGTGCTGGCGATCTCCGGCGGCGGCAGCCACATCTCGGCCGACGATGCCCTCGGGATCGCCCGCCACAAGGCCGATGCCATCCTGCCGAAGCCCTTCGACAACGCCGAGCTGATCGCGACGGTGGACCGGCTGCTGAACCGCGCCGCCTAGGGCGCGTTAAGCCGGCTTCGCCGCTTCCGCCGCCACTGTGGGCGCGCCGTAGAGCTGGCGGGCGCGGGTCTCGAAGGCGGAGACCATGCGCTTCACCGCCTCGTTGAACAGCATCTCGATCACCTTCTGCAGCAGCCGCGAGCGGAACTCGAAGTCGACGAAGAAGTCGATGATGCAGCCGCCGTCGGGCTGCGGCAGGAAGACCCAGTGGTTGGTGAGGTAGCGGAACGGGCCCTCGCTGTAGGCGACGTCGATGCGGTCGGGCCGGCTCAGCACCACGCGGGAGGTGAAGCGCTCGCGCACCATGCGGAAGCCGATGAGGAGATCGGCCACCAGCAGCTTCTCGGTGCGCTCGCGGATGCGGGCACCGACGCACCAGGGCAGGAACTCGGGATAGCGCTCGACGTCGGCGACGAGATCGAAGAGCTGCTTCGCGCTGTAGGGCAGCCGACGCTGCTCGGCATGGGTCGGCATCGCGCGCGCGGGGTCAGGCGCTGGCGGCGAGCTGCGCGTCCCGCGCCGCCCGGAGCTTGGCGAAATCCTCGCCGGCAAAGTAGGAGGAGCGCGTCAGCGGCGAGGCAGAGACCATCAGGAAGCCCTTGCCGAAGGCCAGGCGCTTCAAGCCCGTCGAACTCCTCCGGCGTCCAGAAGCGCGCCAGCGCATGATGCTTCGGCGTCGGCTGCAGATACTGGCCGATGGTGAGGAAATCCACCTGGGCCGCGCGCAGATCGTCCATCACCTGCGCCACCTCCGCCCTCTCCTCCCCCAAGCCCACCATCAGGCCGGACTTGGTGAACATCGAGGGATCGAGGCGCTTCACCTGATCGAGGAGGCGCAGCGACTGGAAATAGCGCGCCCCCGGCCGCACCTCGCCGTAGAGCCGCGGCACGGTCTCGAGGTTATGATTGAAGACGTCGGGCTTCGCCGCCACCACTATCTCGATGGCGCCCTCCTTGTGCAGGAAGTCGGGCGTCAGCACCTCGATGGTGGTATTGGGCGCGCGCCTGCGGATCGCCTCGATCACGCGCACGAACTGCATCGCGCCGCCGTCGTCGAGATCGTCGCGGTCGACCGAGGTCACCACGATATGGGCGAGGCCGAGCTTCGCCGCCGCTTCCGCCACGTGCTCGGGCTCGTGCGGGATCGAGCTGATCCGGCCGTCCCGTCGCCACGTTGCAGAAGGCGCAGGCGCGGGTGCAGACGCTGCCGAGGATCATCACGGTCGCGTGCTTCTGCTTCCAGCACTCGCCGATGTTGGGGCAGGCCGCCTCCTCGCAGACGGTATTGAGCTTGAGCTCGCGCATGAGCAGGCGCGTCTCGTGATACTCCCTGGAGACCGGCGCCTTGACGCGGATCCACTCCGGCTTGCGCGGGATCGGATTGTCCGGCCGGTGCGCCTTCTCGGGATGGCGGAGCGTGGTGTCAGCCATAATCTAGATGTGGAGAACCTGCCCATAGGCGTCAAGCACCGCCTCGTGCATCATCTCCGAGAGGGTGGGATGCGGGAAGATGGTCTCCTTGAGCTCGTGCTCGGTGGTCTCGAGGGTGCGGGCGATGGTGTAGCCCTGAATGAGCTCGGTCACCTCCGCCCCCACCATGTGGGCGCCGAGGAGCTCGCCGGTCTTCGCATCGAAGACGGTCTTCACCATGCCCTCGGGCTCGCCCATGGCGATCGCCTTGCCATTGCCGATATAGGGGAAATGGCCGACGCGGACCTCATGGCCCGCGGCCTTCGCCGCCGCCTCGGTCAGTCCCACGCTCGCCACCTGCGGCCGGCAATAGGTGCAGCCCGGGACGTTCTGGACGTTGAGGGGCTGCACGTTGTTGAGCCCGGCGATGCGCTCGACGCAGAGCACGCCCTCGTGCATCGCCTTGTGGGCGAGCCAGGGCGGGCCGACGAGATCGCCGATGGCGTAGACGCCGGGCTCGCCGGTCTCGCACCACTGATTGATGACGACGTGAGTACGGTCGACCTTCACCTTGGTCTTCTCCAGGCCGATGTTCTCCACATTGCCGACGATGCCGACGGCGAGGATGACGCGCTCGGATGTTACCTCTGACGTCTTGCCGCCGGCCTCCAATGTCGCGGTCACGCTGTCGGCGCCTTTCTTCAGCGCCTTCACCGTGGTGCCGACGTGGATCTTCATGCCCTGCTTCTCGAAGGATTTGCGGGCGAAGGCCGAGATCTCCTCGTCCTCCACCGGCAGGATGCGCGGCAGCACCTCGACGACAGTCACCTCGGAGCCGAGGTTGCGGTAGAAGCTCGCGAACTCGATGCCGATCGCCCCTGACCCCACCACCAGCAGCGATTTCGGCAGGCTCTCGGGAACCATCGCCTCCCTGTAGGTCCAGACCAGCTTGCCGTCGGGCTCCAGGCCTGGCAGCGCGCGGGCGCGGGCGCCGGTGGCGAGGATGATGCGCTTTGAGACGAGATCGGCGACCGGCTTGCCGTCCTTGGCGACCGCGAGCTTGCCGCCGCCCATCAGCGTGCCATGGCCATCGAAGACGGTGATCTTGTGCTTGCGCATCAGGAATCCGACGCCGTTCGAGAGCTGCTTCGCCACCTTGCGCGAGCGCTCGATGATCTTCTTGAAGTCGAAGCTCACTTCCTTGGCGCTGAAGCCATAGTCGCCGAGATGCTGCAGGAGATGGTTGATCTCCGAGGTGCGGAGCAGCGCCTTGGTGGGAATGCAGCCCCAGTTGAGGCAGATGCCGCCGAGGTTCTCGCGCTCGACGACCGCGGTCTTCATGCCCAGCTGCGCTGCGCGGATCGCCGCGACATAGCCGCCCGGCCCGCCGCCGACAATGATGAGATCGAAGGATTGTTCGGCCAAGTGCGTATCTCCTACAGCAGCATCGTCACGGGCGCTTCGATGTACTTGCGGAAAGCGCCCATGAATTGCGCCGCCGTCGCGCCGTCGACCACGCGATGATCGCAGGAGATGGTGCAGCTCATGACGGTGGCAACCGCAAGCTGACCGTTCTTCACCACCGCGCGCTGCTCGCCGGCGGCGACCGCGAGGATGCAGCTTTGCGGCGGGTTGATGACGGCGGTGAACTCGCTGACGCCGAACATGCCGAGGTTCGAGATCGAGAAGGTGCCGCCCTGGAACTCCTCGAGCCTGAGCTTGTTGGCCTTCGCGCGCGTCGCGAGATCCTTCATCTCCGCGGAGATCTGCGCCAGGCCCTTCTGATCGGCGTTGCGGATGATCGGCGTGATCAGACCGTCGTCGAGGGCGACCGCCACGGAGACGTCGACGCTGTTCCAGCGCAGCACCGCCTCCTCGCTCCAGGACGCGTTGACCGCCGGCACCTTCTTCAGCGCCAGCGCCACCGCCTTGATGACGAAGTCGTTGACGGAAATCTTGGTCTCCGCCTGGGCGTTGACGTCGGCGCGCGCCTTCAGCAGCGCGTCGATCTCGCAGTCCATGGTGAGATAGAAGACCGGGACGGTCTGCTGCACCTCGGTCAGGCGCCGCGCGATGGTGCGACGCATGTTGGCGTGGGGGATCGGCGTATAGGGCGCGTTCCCCGCGAGCGCCGCCACCTGCGCCATGCCGGGGCTCGGCGCCATGACCGGTGCCGGTGCGGCGCCCGGACGCGCGGCCGGTGCCGGCGCGCGGGCGGCAGGCGCACCGCCCTTGAGCGCCGCTTCCACATCCGCCTTCACGACGCGGCCGTGCGGACCGGAGCCGGTGATGCGCGCGACGTCGAGTCCGGCCTGGGCCGCCATCCGCCGCGCCAGCGGGCTGGCGAGCGAGCGATCATGGCCATTGGTGGCGGGTGCGGCGGCCGGGGCCGGAGCGACGGGCGCCGGCTTCGGCGCGGGTTGCGGAGCCGGAGCCGCCGCTTGAGGCGCGGGCGCTGCCGGCTTCGGCGCGGCGGGCGCGGGTGACGGCGGAGCCGCCGCGGCGGGCGCGGGCTTCGGCGCGCTCTTGAGCGCACCGGCGTCCTCTCCTTCCTCCAGCAGACGCGCGATGACGGCGTTCACCTTCACGCCCTGGGCGCCCTCGGGAACCACCAGCTCGCCGACGACGCCCTCGTCCACCGCCTCCACTTCCATGGTGGCCTTGTCGGTCTCGATCTCCGCGACGACGTCGCCGGCCTTGACGGTGTCGCCCACTTTCTTGTGCCACTTGGCGAGATTGCCCTCGGTCATGGTCGGCGACAGCGCGGGCATCAGGATCTCGATGGGCATTGGTCTTCCCTTCGTTTCTTGGTCTCGGTCGGCCGCGGGTTCAGCGATAGCTGACGGCTTTGGCGGCGGCCACCACGTCCGCGATCTGCGGCAGCGCCAGGCGCTCGAGGTTGGCGGCGTAGGGCAGCGGCACGTCCTTACCGCATACTCGCGCCACCGGCGCGTCGAGCCAGTCGAAGGCCTGCTCCATCATCTGCGCCGCGATCTCCGAGCCGATGCCGGCGAAGGGCCAGCCCTCCTCCACCGAGACGATGCGGTTCGTCTTCTTGACCGAGGCGACGATGGTCTCGGTGTCGAGCGGCCGGATCGTGCGCAGATCGATCACCTCGGCCGAGATGCCCTCGCCGGCGAGCGCCTCGGCGGCGCCGATCGCGATCTCCACCATGCGGGAGTGCGCGACGATCGTCACCTGATCGCCCCTGCGCAGGATCCGCGCCTTGCCGAGCGGCACGATCCAGTCGTCATGCACCGGCACCGGCGAGGTGTGGCCGTAGAGCAGCTCGTTCTCCAGGAAGATGACGGGGTTGGGATCGCGGATCGCCGACTTGAGCAGGCCCTTGGCATCGGCGGCGCTGTAGGGCGAGACCACCTTGAGACCCGGCACATGGGCGTACCAGCTCGCATAATCCTGGGAGTGCTGGGCCGCGACGCGGGATGCCGCGCCATTGGGCCCCCGGAACACGATCGGGCAGCCCATCTGGCCGCCGGACATGTAGCGCGTCTTGACGGCGGAATTGATGAGCTGGTCCATCGCCTGCATGGCGAAGTTGAAGGTCATGAACTCGACGATCGGCCGGAGCCCCGCATAGGCGGCGCCGACGCCGAGGCCGGCGAAGCCGTGCTCGGAGATCGGCGTGTCGATGACGCGGCGCGCGCTGAATTCCTCCAGCAGTCCCTGGCTCACCTTGTAGGCGCCCTGGTACTCCGCCACCTCCTCGCCCATGAGGAAGACGGTGTCGTCGCGGCGCATCTCCTCCGCCATGGCGTCGCGAAGCGCCTCGCGCACCGTGAGGTTGGCGGTGGCGCCGGTCCATTCGGATTCGACGGTAGCGGGAGCAGCGGCGGGCGCGGCGTGGACCGCGGGCGCGGCTACCGGCGCGGGAGCAGACGTTTCCGCTCGCGGCGCTGGCGCGGCCGGCTTCGGCGTCGATACGGGCGCGGCGGCGGCATCCTGCACGCTCTCGCCGTCACCGGCGATGACGGCGATGGGCGCATTGACCGCCACGTGGTCGGTGCCCTCGGGCACGACGATCTTCGCCAGCACCCCCTCGTCCACCGCTTCGACTTCCATCGTCGCCTTGTCGGTCTCGATCTCCGCCAGCACGTCGCCGGCCTTGACGGAGTCCCCTACCTTCTTGTGCCACTTCGCGATCTTGCCCTCGGTCATCGTGGGCGAGAGCGCTGGCATCAATACGTCGGTTGCCATCTGCGTTCCCTCGGAATTTTCTTCAGTGCGCTTTCCCGACGCTGCACAACGATCGTGCGTGCTTCGAGATGCGGTCCTGCGGACCGCTCCTCTGCATGAGGTGAATTGTTTGTGGCATTAAGAAAATCGCCTCATCCTGAGGAGCCCGCGCAGCGGGCGTCTCGAAGGATGCGCGCCGTCGGTCCAGGCCACTTCCCTCAGGCCTCCGCCAGCACGTCGGTCCAGAGCTCGCTGGGATCGGGCTCCGGACTCTCCTGGGCGAAATCCGCCGCTGATGTGATGAGGTCCTTGATCTCCTTGTCGATCGCCTTCAGCTGGTTCTCGTCGGCGACGCCGCCCTCGAGAATGCGCTGGCGCACCTGGTCGATCGGATCGTGCTCGGAGCGCATCCGCGTCACCTCGTCCTTGCTCCGGTACTTCGCCGGGTCGGACATGGAGTGGCCGCGGTAGCGGTAGGTCTGCATCTCCAGGATATAGGGCCCCTTGCCGGAGCGGACATAGGCCACCGCCTCCTGGGCCGCCTGGCGCACGGCGACGACGTTCATGCCGTCGACCTGATGGCCGGGGATCTGGAACGGCTCGCCGCGGCTGAACAGGTCCACCGAGGCGGAGCTGCGGGAGACCGAGGTGCCCATGCCGTACTTGTTGTTCTCGATGATGTAGAGCACCGGCAGCTTCCAGAGCGCCGCCATGTTGAGGCTCTCGTAGACCTGGCCCTGGTTCATGGCGCCGTCGCCGAGATAGGTGATGGAGATGCGGTTGTTGCTGCGATAACGGTGGGCGAAGGCCAAACCGGTGCCGATCGGCACCTGGGCCGCGACGATGCCGTGGCCGCCGAAGAAGTTCTTCTCGCGGCTGAACATGTGCATCGAGCCGCCTTTGCCGTGCGAATAGCCGCCGCGGCGCCCGGTGAGCTCGGCCATGACGCCCTTGGGATCCATGCCGGTCGCCAGCATGTGGCCGTGGTCGCGATAGGAGGTGATGACGGTGTCGCCCAGCTCAAGCGCGGACTGCACGCCCACCACCACCGCTTCCTCGCCGATATAGAGGTGGCAGAAGCCGCCGATGAGGCCCATGCCGTACATCTGCCCCGCCTTCTCCTCGAAGCGGCGGATCAGCAGCATGTCGCGATAGAGCTTGAGCAGGAGGGCCGGCTCGACCGCCGCCTCCTCGGGCTTCAGGGGCCGCACCTTGCGCTTGGCAATCGCCATCGGCATCTCTCCCAGATCGACCGCCGGCCGTTCGGCCGGCACCGCGGTAACATGCTCTCGCGAAACCCCGATTGCAACCCCCAGCGGGCAGCAAAATCTTGTTTTGCAAAGCAAAATGACAATAAACTCAATTTCGGTTAATCGATCTAAATCGGCAGCTTGACGGCGCGGCCGCGGCTGCGAGGCCATGCTGATTATGCATGGGCGCCAGGAGGGCGAGGCTCACGATCGTATGACTGGGAGGCGGAGGCCAGGCCGCCTATTGCTGGGGCGGCTTGTCCCTCGGGATCACGATCTCGTCGGATCCCGCGAGGTTGAGGACGGCGCGGGCGCGCTCGTCCAGCATGTCGGGATCGAGATGATCGGGCCGCAGCAACCCGACGCGGTGATCGAGCGCCCGCTTCTCGCTGTCGAGCGCCGCCAGCGTCGCCTTGCCGTCGCGCAGCTGCTGCGTCAGATGCAGCCAGGCGATCAGGCCGCGATCACCGACGAAGAGGTGATAGGCGAAATAGCAGACCAGGCTCACTCCCAGCACCGGTCCGGTGATCGCTCGCGCGCGGCGGCGTATCTCGTCAACAACGAACATCGATTCGCAGGGAATCACACTGGGAGTCACAGCGTCAATACGGTTGATTCACACTGCAGCAAAAATGCGGTGGCAAGTTTGCGGCGATAGTACCTATTTCCCTCTCTGCCCCTTGGGGCGGAGAGGGTCAGGGAGAGGTGGGGGACTCTCCAGCGCCAGCAGAATCATCTCCAAAACGCCCTCTAGATTCTCCAGAACGTCTGTATTCCAGAATCGAATGACGCGATAGCCATATCGCGCGAGTTCATCGCTGCGAACCAGGTCCGCAAACTCCCGGTCTCCGTGCTGTCCGCCGTCCAGCTCGATCACGAGCTTACGCTCCGGACAGGCGAAATCGGCAATACGTCGACCGATTGGATGCTGGCGACGGAATTTCCATGCCACGACGCGCTCGCGCAGCGCACGCCAGAGCAACCGTTCCACGTCGGTGGCATCCCGACGAAGCCGGCGAGCGATTTGAGTTCCTTGGCCGCAACGGCATTGTTGTGCTTCGACGCCCCACCTCATCCTAAATCCTTCTCCGCCCCTGGGGGCGGAGAAGGACTTAAAACTACGACCCGGACGCCCTACTTCGTCTTCTTGCCGCCGATCTGCTCGTCCCAGCGCTGGAAGGCGGCGACCAGCTTGGCCGGCGGCAGCGGCTTCTCCGCCGGGAGCTTGGCGATGAGGTCGTCGTAGAAGGGGCGGCCGAAATCCTTCATCACCGCCTGGCTCTCCGCCGGCGCCATGGAGAGCGGCACGTTCTTCACCACGGGGCCGGGATAGAAATAGCCCTGGTCGTAGGTTCCGGCCTGCTGCGGCGGCTGCAGCATGTAGCTCATCAGCTTCAGGAGTGCCGCCACCTTGGCGTCGGAAACGCCCTTGGGGATGCACATGAACTGGGTGTCGGGCACCCAGTGGGTGCCCTCGAGCACGAAGACCTCGACCTCCTTCGGCACCACGCCGAGCACGCGGGGATTGATGTCCCAGCCGATGGTGGAGACGATCATGTCGCGGGAGCCCTCGCCCAGCTCCTTCATGGTGCCGGCGGTGCCGCTCGGGTAGTACTCGATGCCGTCGTCGAGTTCCTTGAGGTAGGCCCAGGTCTTCTCCCAGCCGTTGAGGGGATCCTGCGGGTCCCTGTCGCCGAGGAGGTAGGGCAAGCCCATCAGCCAGGTCCATCCCGGTCCGGAATTCGCCGGCCGCGCGTAGAAGAAGCGATTGGGATGCGCCTTCACCCAGGCGAGAAGCCCGGCGATCGTCTTCGGCGGGTCCTTGACACGATCGGGCGCGTATTCGAACACCGGGCCCGAGGGTGAATACGCCACCGCGATCCCCTGCCCCTTGCCGAAATTCTCCTGCATCATCTTCGCCTGCGGATGGAAGATGGCGTCGAGATCCGGCAGCACATCGCGGTGCGCCGGCAGCAGCTCGATCCAGAGTCCCTGCTGCATGCCGTCGGAGAGCGCGCCCGGCCCGGTCAGCACGAGATCGATGTCGACCCGCCCCGCCGCCTGCTCCGCCCTAAGCTTCGCCGGCAGCTCCGGCGAGGGCGCGCGGCTGAAGTTGAGGCTGGAGACCACGCCGGGGTTCTCCTTGGCGAAGCGCTCGATCGCCGCCCGCGTCAGCGCCAGATTGCCGGCGACGTCGATGATGCGGAGCTCCACCGGCCCCGTTTCCGCCGCCGCCCGCGCGAGACGCGCGCCGCCCGTCAGCGCCAGCCCCGTCGCCGCCGACAGCACCGAGCGCCGCGTCCAATTCCGATCCATGTCTTCTCCCCCCTTTGCATTCTGTCGCCGCCCGATCCCGCGCGGCGCATTCGTCGATGACGACGGGCGTGAGAGCATCACGCCGTATCGGCGCGGTCAATACAACGGGCGCAGCAGTGCGAAAAACGCATGCGAGAGCGAATGCGGGCTTGCAGGCCCGGCGCGGCGTCCGGACATCGATCGCGGAGCCTGTAAGTTCGCCGTAAGCCAGCCGCCCAGACTGCTGGCCTCGACGACAACAGGAGTTGCCTCATGTATCGGATCCTGATCTCGGCCGCGGCGATCGCAACGCTCTTTGCCGGCAGCGCGCTGGCGGAAGAGTCCTGCTCCAACTCGGGAAAGCCGCTGCCCAAGAGCCAGATCGAGAAGAAGCTCACCGATCAGGGCTACGTGAAGATCCGCGGCCTGGAGCTGCATAACGGCTGCTACGAGGCAAAAGGCTTCGACAAGGCCGGCAAGCGCTTCGAGCTCGAGATCGACGCCAGCACCGGCGCCGTCGTAACAAAGGAATGAGCGCCCGTGGCCGAGTTGGGTGATCGCGGCCGCGACGGATGGATCCGGGTCTGGGATCCCTTCGTCCGGATCTTCCACTGGAGCATGGTCGGCCTGGTCACCCTTGCCTTCTTCACCGACGCGGACCGCGCCGTGCACGACACGGCCGGCTACGTCGTGCTCGCTCTCGTGCTGGCGCGCGTCGTCTGGGGCTTCATCGGCTCGGAGCATGCGCGCTTCCGGGATTTCGTCCCCTCGCCGGGGCGGCTCCTGCGCTACGTCGCCGCCGTCGGTTCCGGCGGCACCCGGCGCTATCTCGGCCACAATCCCGCGGGCGGCGCGATGATCGTGGCGCTGCTCGCGCTCCTCCTCGTCACGATCGTGAGCGGCTGGCTCTCGGAGACCGACGCGTTCTTCGGCGTCTCCTGGGTCAGCCACCTGCACCACCGGGCGGCGCACCTGCTGCTCCCACTGGTCGGCCTTCACGTCCTTGGCGTCGTCATCTCCAGCCGGATGCATGGCGACAACCTCGTGCTCGCCATGATCACCGGCAACAAGCGCCGGAAGTCAGGCGGGCTCGCCGGTGCCCAGGCGCAGCCCGAAAACGGCGCCGCCGCCCGGACGCGCGCCGACCACCACCGAGCCGCGATGGGCGGCCGCGATCTCGCTGACGATCGCCAGACCAAGTCCCGCGCCGGATGAGCCGTTGGCACGGCCGCGGCGGAAGCGATGGAAGATCGCCTCGCGCTCCGGCTCGGCGACGCCCGGCCCGCGATCGAGCACGCTGATCGTCCCATCGGCGGAGATCTCGACCTCGACCGCCGCCCCCGGCGGCGACTGCGCCATCGCGTTCTCGACGAGATTGACGAGCGCCGCCACCAGGGCCGGACGATTGCCGCGCACGATGACGGGCCCCGACCGCCCCGCCAGCACGAGCTCGATGCGCTGCCGGATCGCCAGCGGCGCCAGCAGGCTGATCGCCTCCACCGCGACGTCGTGGAGATCGACGCGCTGGGTCACGTCGAGCGGCAGCCCCTCGAGGCGGGCGATCTTCAGGAGCTGCTCCACCAGCCGGTTCATGCGGTCGACGTCGCCGCGCATGGCGGCGGCGCCCTCGCCGGCGAGCGTATCGAGACGCGCGGTCAGCACGGCCAGGGGCGTGCGCAGCTCATGAGCGGCGTCGGCGGTGAAGCGCCGCTGCACGTCGAGCGCCCTCGCCAGCCGGTCGAGGGCGCCGTTGATCGCCTGCACCAGTGGACGCACCTCGCGCGGCAGCCCGGCCAGCGGCACGCGTCCGCTCGGCTGCTCGGGCCCGATCGCGGCGGCGGCAAGGGAGGCGGCGCTGAGGGGATGCAGGCCGCGCCGCAAGGTCAGCACGCCCACTGCCACCGCCGCCGCGCCGATGAGGGCGAGGAGCCACAATCCCGCGACCAGGAAGTCCTGCATCAGGCTGTCCACCAGCACGTCGCGGTGACGGGCGCCCTGGGCCACGACGATGCGGAACGCGCCCGCCGCCCGCACCAGGCCATAGAGCTCGCGGCCGGGCGCGGTGCGGAAGAGTCCCGGCGCCGCGGGCAGAAACGGCGCGACGCGGGCCGCCGCATCGGCGCTCGACGCGGCAATGACTTTTCCGCTCACATCGAGCACGACATAGAGATCGTCGCCATGGGAGTAGCGGTAGGCGGCATCGAGCTCCGGCGGCAGCGCGAGCCGCGCCGAGCCGTCGGGCGCCACCGAGAGATAGCGGCCGATGTCGCGCGCCTGCCCCTGCAGCGCCGCGTCCTCGAGCGAGTTCACCGCGACGATCGCCCGCCAGCCCACCGCCGCGCCGGCAAGCGCCACGGCAACCAGCATCACCAGGGCGAGCCGCCAGGCGAGCCGGATCTGCAGCGACCATGGCCGACGCGGCTCCGCCGCGGCATCGCGGGACGCCGTCATCACGGCGCCTCCGCCAGCAGATACCCGACGCCGCGCAGCGTGTGGATCTGCGGCGTCGCCTCCGCCTCCTGCAGCTTCCGGCGCAGGCGATGCACGAGGACCTCGACCGCGTTGGAGCCGAGCTCGGCCTCGAAGCTGTAGAGGCTGCTCTCGATCGCCTCGCGCGTGACCACGCGCCCGGCGCGCCGCAGCAGGATCTCCAGCAACGCCAGCTCGCGCACCGACAGGCGGAGGACATCGCCGGCAACCGTCACCTGGCGGTGCTCGGTCTCGAAGACGAGGTTGCCGGCCTCCAGCCGCATGCCGAGCGCGGCGTTCGGCCGGCGCAGCAGGGCGCGGATGCGGGAGATCAGCTCCGGCATGTGGAAGGGCTTGAGAACGTAGTCGTCGGCGCCGGCATCGAGGCCGATGACGCGGTCGTCGAGCCCGTCCCGCGCGGTCAGGATGAGGATCGGCACCGACGCCCCCTCGCTCGCGGCATTTGCGCAGCAGCGTGAGCCCGTCGCCGTCCCCCAGCGAGAGATCGAGGATGATGGAATCATAGCTCATGACCGCCATCGCCTCCTCGGCCTCGGCGAGGGAAGCTGCGATGTCGACGGCAAAACCCGCGCGCGCGAACGCCCCGGCGATCAGCTCCGCCAGAGCGCGCTCGTCCTCGATGGTCAGCAGCCGCACGCCGGTCTCCGCACCGCCAGGCAATCCTCCAGTCTGGCCGCGGGAGCTTACATGACCCTTACGGGACGCACGAGGCGAGCCCCCAGCGACTACGGCGGTATTGCCCGCGTCGCGATCGCGACGGCCGGTGGCGGCGGCGCTGAGGGCGACGACGCCGGCGATGCTGACGCCGCCGGCCTTACGATTTCGCCGCCCGCCGCCGGTAGTCCCGCAGCACGCTCAGCGCCAACAGGACGGCGACGGTGAAGGGCGCGGCGACCCAGAGGAATTCCAGCAGGCCGTTGCCGCCGTCCGGGCTGAAGCCGAAGCGCCGCTCGATCCAATCCTCGGGCAGGGTAGAGAGTACCGTGCCCAGCGCCGCCAGGAGCACGGCGAGCCCCGCGCGGAGATATGCCGAAGGCGTCATGATGCGGCTCCTCTGTCGCTGTTCTGCTGCTGCCGATCCGAGTAGCGCGGCTCAGTCCTCGTCGTCGCCGTCTTCCTTCCTCTCACGCCTCTCCGCCGCCTCGTCGGCCTCATCCTCCTCATCGTCATCGTCCAGGCGGCCGTGAGAGCCGAGATCCTCGATCCGGTCGGCGAGCCGGCGTATCAGGCGGCCGGCGCCCCGCCACCGTCCCTCCTCGCCCTCGTCATCATCATCCCGCCCGGCGTCGGCCTCGAAATCGAGCTCCCTGATCCTGAGCCGCTCGTATTCGAGGCCCCGGATGCGCAGCCGCTCGCGCCCGAAGCCCTCGCGCTCCTCCTCCTCGCGCTCCTCGCGCCAGAATATATGGAAGAAGAAGGGGTCGATCGACGCGGCGACCGGGGTGATGCCATTGACGTTGAGCAGCTGCTTGGTGACGAAATTGGCGTTGCGCCGATAGACGACGCCATGCGGGAAATTGCCGTGGTCTGGGCGGTTGTGCGCCGAGAAGATCCCATAGAAGTCGCGCCCGACCGCCTGCAGGTCGGCGTAGTCGCCGATATAGGGATCGAACTGATAGGTCGCGCTGTCGACCGGCGTGTTGGCGAGCAGGATATCGCGCGCCGGCGTCTTCCAGGCATTGCGCGTGATCTGCACGTGGGTCTCCCAGCGCTGCGAGCCGCCGGAGCCCGTCGACTGCTGATAGAGGAATCCCACCTTGCGATCGCTGGTGATCGCAAGGGCGGGATTGGTCGCGTTGTTCACGCTCACGAGATCGCCGGACCAAGTGACGCCGCGATCGGTGCTGCGCCGGACATGCAGCGTCTGCACGCTGCCGGGAACCGAGGCGTCGCCCCAGGCGAGGTAGACCACGCGGCTGCTGGTGGGATCGACCGCGATCGAGAGCGCGCTGCCGACCCGCTCGTTCGCCGTGAAGAAGAACCAAGGGATCGGCACGGAGAGCGCCACGCGCTGGCCCGCGAGCCCGTCGCCGCTGTCGACGAGCGCGGTGAAGGGATTGGCGCCGGTGGCGAAATTGTCGTCGCGCGCCACCACCACGTCCGCCAGCACCTTGGGCGAGCTCTGCCGCCAGCTGAAATACGCCGCATAGACCCGGCCATTGCGATGCGGCGCCGGCCGGATCGACGGCGAATCCCGGATGGTGAGGCGGGGATCGATCAGGGTCTGCGAGAAGCCCGCGGGCGGCGCGCCGGTGCGCGCATCCGCCGAATGATCGACCGAGCCGCCCTTCGAAGTCATTGTTGCCGACATAGACCTTGTCCAAGCCCTTGGCGACGGTAGCGGCAACGTAGGGCTGGTCGACGGAATCCCGTTGCACCAGGGTCTGCATCACCGTCGAGGGCGAATAGGGGGCGCTGCGCAGGATGTTGAGGCGCAGGAACACGTCGCCGCGCAGGATGCCCGCGTAAAGCGCCGAGCCGCCGCCGAAGCGCACGGACTGGTCGTTGGGCTCGCCGCCGGGGATCACCAGATCCAGGGTCCAGGTCTCGCCGCCGTCGACGCTGGCAAAGACCGGCCCCTGCGGGCCGCCGCCGGGATCGGGCGTGAACGCCGTGCCGACAATGGTGCGCCGCCGATCGGGATCGACGGTGAGCTGGGGCTCGCTGTCCTGATTGGTCTCGCCGCTCATCGAGCGCGGGATCATGTTGACGACGCGAACGTGGCGCTTTGCCATCACCGACCTCCCCCAGAGCCGGACTTCGAGCGCCTGCCCGGCGGTCCCGCGTCAGAACTCTCCCGGTCAAACGAGTTTGGCGATCTCGCGCACCTCGTCGGTATCGCCGGGCTGGAAATCCTCGGGATGCAGGATCGCGAGCACCGCGCGGTCGAGATCGAGCCCGTCGCGGTGCAGCACGAAAATCCCCTCTTGCCCGCGCCGCAGCTTCGGCACGCGGTACCAGGCGACGTCGCGGCTGCTGGGAAAGCGGACCGCGACTTCGCCGCGATGCCGGCCCTTGAGCGCGCGGCGCACGCGGATGCGCGCGATCCACCAGAGCGGATCGTGCTCGGAGGCCGGCGGCTCGGTGGTGCCCGAGGCGCGGTGCGTGCTCACGACCCGGCCCTGGATGACCGCGTCGGCCGTGGCGAGATGCTGGCGGAGCTCGTCCAACCTTGCCTCCTCCCGCACACGAACCACCAGCTCGTGGAGGTCGTCAAGGTCCTCCGGCGCCTCCAGGCGCACGATCTCGCGCACGCCCACGGTCTCGCCAAACAGGATGGGATCGGTGAAGAACACCCAGCGATCGCCGCCGGCGGGCTCCGAGCTGTCGGCGAAGAGCACGGTCACGGGCTGTCCCGCCTGGTCCTGCAGCACTTGCGCGCCGTGATGCACCCGCTCGACCCGGACCACGGCCGACCCCGGTCCCGCCGGCAGGATCGCGAGCGAGGATGCGCCCGCGCGCTCGAGCACGCCGGTGAACACGAAGCGTCCCGCGGGCGCGTGCCGTCGCACCGATGCAATGAGATCCCTGGGAAGAGCCATCGCAGCCCTCCGATTGATCATGCGCCGCGGGACAAGCCCTCGACGCGCGCAATGCCTTTTCGTGATGCCGTGACTCTAGACGGCGCGACAATCCACGGTTGTGTCAAAATACGGGGCGATGCGCGTCGGAGCGGGCCGCAGACGCCCGAGCGCGTCAGGCCATCCGCCGGCGCCGGACGAAGCCGAAGGCGGCGAGACCGGCGCCCAGGAGCGCGAGGCTCGCGGGCTCCGGAACCGCCGCCGGTGGCGGGTCCGTCGTCACCGACGAGGTCAGCACCAGCGGCACCGCGCCCAGGGATTGGAAGGGAATGTCGTAGGCCCCTTCCAGAAGGACCGTGTCGGAGCCCGGCCCGGTGCCGGAGATCTCGCCGCCGGCGTATCCCACCAGCGAGGCGGTTGCGAGATCGAGGACGATCTCGTTGAGGTTGGCGAAAGACGTGAGGAAGAGATCGATGCCGGTTCCCGACGAGTCGCCCTGCACCTTGAAGATATTGCCGAAGGATTGCGGAACATCGCTGACGATCCCCGAGCTCAGCAGCGTGCCCGTCGTCACGTTGAGGGTCAGCGTGCCGCCGATATTGATCTGCCCGGCATGATCGGGATTGTTCTGCTCCTCGATGAAGGCGAAGGGCGAGTTGAACGGGCCTCTGATGGTGAAGGTATCGATCACGTCGGCTGTCGCGGGCCGCACCGCCCCGCCCCCGACCAGGACCACTACCGCCGCCGTCAGCAAGACATTCCGCAGCCGTCGCGCCATGAGCTCTCTCCCCCAAGAGCATGACCGCTCATGCCCGTCATGGCGCGGGAGACTACATGCCAGCCGCCGGCGGGTTTAATTCCGATCGGTCATGGTTTCGATGCGCGTCCGTTATGAAGCTTCGCGCCGGCCGTTCAGCCCGGCAACCGATCCGTGCTCGCCCGATCGGCCCGGGCGCGGCTATGATCGCGGCCGCAGCGATGGAGCAGGCGATGGCGATCCTCATTCTCGGCCTGGTGGTTTTTCTCGGCGTGCACGGCTTCACCATGTGCCGCGGCGCCCGCGCCGCCGCCATCGCCCGGCTCGGCGAGCGCGGGTACAAGATCCTCTATGCGCTGATCTCGCTGATCGGCCTCGTGCTGCTGGTTCGCGGCTACGGCGACTATCGCGCCGCCGGCATGATCCCGGTGTGGCAGCCGCCGGCCTGGACGCGGCACGTGACCTTCCTGCTGATGCTGCCGGCGCTGATCCTGCTGCCGGCGGCCTACATCCCCTCCCATATCAAGGCGGCGGTGAAGCATCCGATGATCACCGCGGTGAAGACCTGGGCCTTCGCGCATCTGCTGGTGCGCGGCGATCTCGGCTCGATGCTGCTGTTCGCCACCTTCCTCGCCTGGGGCGTCATCGCGCGCATCTCCATGAAGCGGCGCGGACTCCCCGATCCGGCGGCACCCGCGGGCTGGCGCAATGACGTCCTCGTGGTCGTCATCGGCCTCGCGCTCTATGCCGGCGTCATTCTCTGGTTCCATCCGGCGGTGATCGGAGTGGCGCTGATGCCTGGCTGACGATCAGCGGGCGCGAAGCCGGGTCACGTTGGAGGCGCCTTGCCTCGCCTGCAGCGCCTCGGCGAGAGCCCGCGTGAGATCGCTCTGGCGGAACGGCTTGTTGAGCCTTTGGAGCACGGGATTGGTCCCCGGCGGCAGCTCGGCGTAGCCCGTCGCCAGGATCATCGGCAGGTCGGGCCACTCGACCTTGACCGCCGCGGCGAGCTGAGTTCCGGTCATGTGCGGCATGGCCTGATCGACGATCAGCAGGTCGACCCTTGCCTCCTGCCGCAGGATATCGAGCGCCTGCTGTCCCGAGGCCGCCGCGAGCGCGGTGTGGCCGAGATCCTCCAGCATCGCGACGGTGTTCAGGAGAACCAGGCTGTCATCGTCGACGGCGAGCACGACCAGCGGCTGCGGGCCTCGCGCGGGGAGCGGCGAGATCGGCTGGCTCTCGAGGCTGGCGGCCCGGCCACCCTCCGCCGCCACCGGAAGCCAGAGCTGCGCCGTGGTGCCCTCGCCCCTCCGGCTCCTGAGGATGAGCCGCCCGCCCGACTGCTCCGCGATCCCGTGCACCATCGGAAGGCCAAGGCCGGTGCCCTTGCCGACGCCCTTGGTGGTGAAGAACGGCTCCATGGCCCGCGCCAGCGTCGCCTCGTCCATCCCCTCGCCGGTGTCGGTCACCGAGAGGCAGATGTAGGGCCCCGGCTCCAGACTGCTGCTGTGCGCCCTCGGCGACGCTCTCCTCGCGCGCCGCGATCACGATCGTGCCGTCGCCCGGCATCGCGTCGCGCGCGTTGACCGCGAGATTGAGGAGCGCCATCTCGAGCTGGTTGGCATCGGCCATTGACCAGGCCGCAGCGCGAGGGGAAAGCGGGTCTCGATCGTCATCGAGGGCCCCAGCGAGCGCTGCAGCAGGCCGGTCATGCCGCGAATGAGAGTGGGGACGTCGAGCGGCTCGGGCTTCAGCTCCTGGCGGCGCGCGAAGGCCAGCATGCGCTGGGTCAGTGTCGTGCCGCGCTCGGCGCCCTGGATCGCGTTGTCGATGAGGCCGGTGATCCTGGGATCCTCCGGCAGCCGCCGGCGCACGATCTCCAGGCTGCCGAGCACCGCCGTCAGCAGATTGTTGAAGTCGTGGGCGATGCCGCCGGTGAGCTGCCCGAGCGCATCCATCTTCTGCGACTGGAACAGCGCCTCGCGGGCCTTGTCGAGCGCCGCTTGCGCATTCGCGCCGCTCGGTGAGGTCGCGGGTGACCTTGGCGAAGCCGAGCAGCCGGCCGCTGTCGTCGCGGATGGGATCGATGATCACGCTGGCCCAGAACCGCGTGCCGTCCTTGCGCACGCGCCAGCCTTCCTTCTCGAACCTGCCGTCCCGGATCGCGGTCTCCAGCGCCCGCTGCGGGCGCGCCGTTCTTCCGGTCCTCCTCCGTGTAGAAGCGGGAGAAGTGCTCGCCCCTGATCTCGTCGAAGCGATAGCCCTTGATGCGCTGCGGCGCCCGCGTTCCAGTTGGTGATCCGGCCTTCGGCATCGAGCATGAAGATCGCGTAGTCGGTGACGCTCTGCACCAGCAGCCGGAACTGCTCCTCGCTCCGGCTGAGAGCGTCCTGGGCGTTCTTGCGCTCCGTGAGGTCGCGGGTGATCTTGGCAAATCCGATCAGTCTCTGGCCGGCGCGCGGATCGGGTCGATGCACCGTATGGGCCCAGAAGCGGTGCCGTCCTTGCGCACGCGCCAGCCCTCGCTCTCGAGCCGGCCTTCCCGCGCCGCGGTCTCCAGCGCCCGGGCCGGCAGACCGGCCCGCCGGTCTTCCTCGGTGTAGAAGCAGGAGAAGTGGCTGCCGATGATTTCCGCCGCCGTGTAGCCCTTGCATCTTTCCGCGCCGGGATTCCAGCTGGTGACGATGCCGGCGGGGTCCAGCATGAAGATCGCGTAGTCGACCACCGCGTCGATCAGGAGGCGGTATCGTCCGTCGTCCGTCCAGGACGTCTCGAAACGCTGCACGCCGGTCATGAAAAAATGCCTTCCGCGCGGCTTCCCCCGGGGAACACGGCACAATGAATGAAACGGGAGCGCGGGCAAATTGGTTCCCATGCCAGGTATCGGGGACGCGCGCGTGCCCCGTCGGCTCCATCGCCGGCGGCAAGCTCACGTGGCGGCGTAGTCGTCGCTCTCGATGGCGACCGGCGTGATCCATGCCCGATCGAAATCGGGCTCGACGCCGCGCTGCCTTGCCATCTGCTCCAGACCTTCCCGCGGCCCCTCGTCGAGCAGCACCGCGGCCTGGGCCTGGTCGAAATGCTCCTGGCAGAGCGGCCGCCGCACCAGCGCGGTCAGAGCCTCCGCCTCCTTGCCGTCGAGCGGCACATGCAGCAGCGGCGCCCATTGGGCGTCGTTGAGGCAGTCCTTGCGTGAGCACTTCATGGACATCGAACGGTCCGAGGCGGGAGCGGGTTGCGGCGCGCGCCGAAGATTCATGAAATCGTTCTTACGGGATCGGCGACGCGCCCGCGGGTGCGGCAAATCCCTCCTGGCCTCGCCGCGACAAACTTGGTATGCCGAAATCGCCCGCAGCCATTCGTTGAAATGCGTTGGCGGTTGGGACGCGTCGGTTCGCCGATGCATCCGCATTCCCCGCATGCCCGGCGCGCCGAATTGGGGCGCATTCTGGATCAGGAGAGCCCCATGCCCCGACCCTATCCGAACGACTGTCCTGGTAGTGGCGGCGGTGGTCGCGCCAACCGTTGCCGCGGTCGCGGGATCTTTCGGGCATGTCGGGTACGGCGACGCCTTCGTCATGCACCGGAGCGCCGGGAAGGAAGATACGGCGCAAAAGCGAGCCGCCGGCGAGGCAAGTGGCTACGATCTGACGCCCGCGCAGGCGATCTCGACCGCCGAGCAGAGCGCGAAGGGGCGCGCGACGCGCTTGCAGCGGGCGGGCGATGACCGCTCCTCCGTATACCGCATCACGGTGATCGCCAGCGGCATGCCCCAGGCGATCAGCATCGACGCGTCGTCCGGGCAAATCATCCGAACCGAGCAAGTCGGCCGGATCGAGCGCCTGCTCGATTGGGAGGGAATGACGAGAACGGACTCCCGCGCCACCAAGACGACGCTCGCGGCCGCCGTCAGCACCGGCGAGAAGGTCACCGGCGGCAGCGTCGTCGAGGCCTGGCTCGACAACGACAGCAGAATCCCCGCCTACGAGATCGAGACCGTGATGAATGGCCGCATCGCCAAGGTTCATGTCAACGCCGACAGCGGTGCCGCGGCATTCGACTTCGAGAGCGCGGAATAGAGTCGGGCGCGGCGCTCGCTGCCGCGCGGCCGCGGAGGGTCCCTCGGTGCTAGAGTCTTATCGGTTCTGATTGAATCAGAACCGGGCTCTAGCTTTTTGTTTGAGCATGATCTATTCCGAAAATCGGGTTCCACTTTTCGGGATCATGCTCTAGCGCTGAAGCAACGCCCGCGCGGAGCGCAGATCCGCCGTCTCAAATCCCTCGGTAAAGCGATCGTGCACCGGCGCCAGGAGCGCCCGCGCGTCGTCATGGCGATCCTGCCGGACCCGTAAGCGGGCAAGGCTAAGGGCTGCCGCGCAATTCCCAGAACAGCGCCCCCTGCTCGCGCGCGACATCGATCGCCCGCAGGAAGCAGTCTTCCGCCGGCGACGGCGACCGATCTCCCGCGCCCTGCAGCAGCAGCTCACCCTTGATGCGAAGCAGCTCGGGAAAATACCAGCGCTCGCCGCCGTCCTCCGCCCGCGCCAGCGCCTGGTCGACCGTGGCGAGAGCTTCCGTGTGCTCGCCGAGCGCCGCCCGGGCCTCCGCAAGCACGCCCAGGAACTCCGGGTAGCTCATCGTCCATCCCGTCGCATTGCAGGTGTCGAGGGCGGCTCGCAGCAGGGCCGCGCCCGTCCCGAACTCGCCGCGCATGATCAGCAGCTTGGCTTCCAGGCAGCGGCCTACGTTCCTCCAGTAGGTCGCGTTGTGCCGGGTCGCGAGATCGATCAGCATCGCCACCGCCCGCTCGGCGCCTGCAAAGTCGCCGGTCATGAGCGAGATCGGACAGACGGCATAGACGAGCGTGTAGAGCTGCGATGCCAGGTGGCCCCGGGCCTGCGCATCCTCCAGGCTCGTCCGGGCCTGCGCTCCGGCCTGCTCCGCGAAACCCTGCAGCCAGAGCACGCGCGCCAGCATCGCGCGCGCCAGCACGCGCTGATCGAAGTGGAACCAGATCGTGTGCCGTCGATCCGGCGTGACGTAGAGATCGAGCACGCGCTCGAAGCAGCGCCGCGCCTCGCGCTGGCGGCCGCCGGTCTGCAGCGTGGTGCCGATGAGCCGGTCCCCGACCAGAACGACGGCCGCGTCGCCGGTGCGGCGCGCGACGCGGGTGAAGCGCTCCGCCATCGTCAGCGCCGCGCGCGGCTCGCCGATGTCCCAGTAGAGCGCGCAGAGGCACCAGAGAAGCCGCAGCTGCGCGTCCACGTCATCCAGGCTCTCGGCGATCTCGAGCGCCCTTGCCAGGACCATGCGGGTGCGGTCGACCGGCCCCATGGTGAAGGTCAGCCCGACGCCCAGCGCGATATAGAGCTGCATCTGGAGCGGAGCATTGAGCCGCGCATCCGCATCGAAGCTGTCGAGGGCGCGCTCGGTGCGCTCGCGGCACTCGATCATCAGCTCGAGATGGAACCACACCGGCACGAAGGCGGCCGTGAGGGCGACGCCGATCGCGGGATCGCCGGTCGGCGAGAAGGCCCAGTCGAGGGCCGCGCGCACGTTGTCGATCTCGCGGACGAAGCGCGCCAGGTTTTCCGGAGTCGACTGCAGCTCCCCCTCGCGGGCGGCGAGATCGCGAAAGAACTCCGCATGGCGACGCGCGGCCTCGTCGCCCTCGCCGCTCTCCGCCAGCTTCTCGAGCGCATAGGCCCGCGTCGTCTCCAGGAGCCGCCAGCGCACGTCCGCTCCCGATCCGTCGAGCGACACCAGGGACTTGGCGACGAGATTGGCGATGTCCTCCATGACCGTCGGAGCGGAGCTGCCGGCATCCCGCATGACGGCCGCCGCCGCCTCGAGCGTGAAGCCGGCGGCGAAGACCGAGAGGAAGCGGAGCAGGCGCCGCTCCGTCTCCGGCAGCAGCTCGTAGCTCCAGTCCAGCGTCGCGCGCAGCGTCTTGTGCCGCGGCAGCGCCGTGCGGCGGCCGCCGGTCAGCAGGCCGAAGCGCTCGTCAAGGCGCGACAGCACCGGCTCGATCCCGATCGTCGCGGCGCGGGCGGCGGCGAGCTCGATGGCGAGCGGGATGCCGTCGAGGCGCCGGCAGATCGCGCCGATGGCCGGCAGATCGGCCGGCCGCGGCGAGAAATCCGACAGCGACGCCTTCGTGCGGGCGATGAAGAGCTGCACGGCGCTGCGCTCGAGCACGTCCTCCGCGTCCCGCGCCTCCCGGGGCGGGACGTCGAGGGCCGGGACGCGATAGGTGTACTCGCCGTCGATCCGCAGCAGCTCCCGGCTGGTGGCGAGAACGGAGGCGTGCGGACACATCCGCACGATGGTTTCCGCGAGCGCCGCCGCCGCGTCGATCACATGCTCGCAGCTGTCGAGCACCAGAAGCACGCGCCTCCCGCCGATCGCGCGCGCGATGGAGGCGGGCGAGATCTCGTCACCGCCGAGCTCCAGGCCGAGAACGCCCGCGATCGCCGACGGCACGAGATCGGGGTCCGACAGCGACGACAGCTCGATGAGCCAGCGGTCGCCCTGGAAGTCGGGGCCGAGGGCGTGCGCCGCTTCCAGCGCCAGCCGCGTCTTCCCGATCCCGCCGGGCCCGGCAAGCGTGACGACCCGATAGGCGGAGAGGAGATCGAGCAGCTGCTGCACGGCGGCCTCGCGGCCGATCAGATCCGAGGTCGAGACCGGCAGATTGCTGCGCAACCCCCGCGGAGCCGCCGGCGCCGGGGCGAGGTCGACGGGAGCCGCCGGCATGTCCTTCGGCTGGGCGATCCAGCTGCCGAGCAGGCGATAGCCGTGGCCGGAGGCGGTCCGGAGCAGTGCCCGATCGGGCCCAAGCGCCTTGCGGATCGCGGAGATGTGGACCTGGAGCGTGTTCTCCTCGACGACGACGCCGGGCCACACGCGCCCCATGAGATCGTCCTTGGTGACGAGCTCGCCCGCCGACTGCACCAGCGCCTCGACGATCTCGAAGGCGCGGCCGCCGAGGGGAACCGCGCACCCCGCGCGCGCGCAGCTCGCGCTGGCCGAGATCGACCTCCCACTGTCCGGACTCGTATACCAGCCGGCCTCGCGCCGCCACGTCGCGCCCCTGGGTTCAAGTGAGTACGGGATTATGCACGAAATCGGGTGGAGGCTGGGAGGAACAGTTTGGAGGGCGGGTGAGCCAATCCGAGCCCGCACCCCGCGCGGGACAGCGCCACCGCGCCGGCCGGCGTCGAGAAAACGGGAGATCGTGGATTCAGCCGGCCGCCGGCACCGACCCGGCCGAGGGGGGCGATGTCCTGGGCGGCGCGGCGGAGCTTCCCTTCACCATTTGCAGAGCCGTTGCCACCACCGCGCCGATATTGCCGAGATCGGCCGGGATGATCATGGTCGTGCCCTGCTTCGCCAGATTGCCCCATTTGTCGATGAAGTCCTTGGCGAGCTGCATCTGCAGCGCCTCGATGCCGCCGTCGACGACCGCCGCCGCGGCGATGGCGCGCATGGCATCGGCGGTGGCCGTGGCCACCAGCTCGATGGCCTTGGCCTCGCCCTCGGCGCGCAGGATCTCGGCCTGCCGCCGCCCGTCGGCGAGGTTGATCTCCTGCTGACGCTGGCCCTCCGAGGTGTTGATCTGCTGCTGGCGCTGGCCTTCCGATTTGAAGATCATCGCGCGCTTTTCCCGTTCCGCGGTGATCTGCAATTCCATCGCGCGCAGGATTTCCGCCGGCGGCGTGATGTCCTTGATCTCGTAGCGCAGGACCTTGATCCCCCAGTTGACGGCGGCCTCCTCCACCGCCGCGGCGACCGCGGCGTTCAGCATCTGCCGCGACGACAGAGCCTGGTCGAGATGCAGTTTGCCGATCTCCGAGCGCATGCTGGTCTGCGCCAGCTGCATCGCGGCGTTCATCGGATTGCTCGAGCCATAGGCCGCCTTCACCGCGTCGGTGATCTGCAGATAGAGGAAGCCGTCGACGGTGAGGGTCGTGTTGTCGAGGGAGATGCAGACCTGCGCCGGAACTTCCGAGGGCACTTCGCGCAGGTCGAAGCGGTAGGCAACCCGGTCCGCGAAGGGCACGACGACGTTCAATCCCGGCAACAGGGCACGGTGAAACCGGCCGAGGCGCTCGACGATCCAGGATTGCTGCTGCGGAACGATGCGAAACGCCGATCGCAGGATGGCGAATCCCAGGAGCAGAAGAAGAACGAGCGTTATGAGCGAGGTCAGGAACTCGATCGGCACGACGTGTCTCCTCGAATGTTCAAGTGTCTAGGTCCGCGCCGCTTCGGGCGGCAATGCCAGATGCAGGAGCTTGTCGGTCTTGCGGACGATGACGGCGGCACGGCCGGGCGCGAGGACGGAGCCGTCTTCCATCACGGCCTCCCAGTCGACGCCGCGATAGCTGACCATCAGGTGATTTCCCTGCGGCGACGCGCCGCGGATCGTCACGGTCTGACCGATATCGAAATCCCTGAGATGCTTGCCGCTGCGTCCAGCGCCGCCGATAGAGCATGACCGCGGTCATCACCGCCGCACACAGAAGGACGAACACGAAAATCAGCAGATCGCCGCGAATCCAGAAGCCGATCAGCGCGGAAAGCAGGGACGCGGCGGCGACGCCGGCAAGATAGAAGGTGCCGGTGTGCAGCTCGACCAGCGCGGCCAGCAGGGCAATGACCAGGAAAACCCATTGCATCGATGGAGCCCTTGGGTAGCTCGGCTATGCGTCCGGGGCGGGTGCCCCCGACGCCGCCGCCAGAACTCCCACAGGACCCACATTCTTCAAAGCGCCGGAGCGACTCCGGGTGCCGACGTCCAAGTGCCGCCCCTTGTCGAGCAGGACATCGGGAGCAGCAACTGCAATCTCGGACGCGGGCTGATCGGTCAGGGCTCGGGGTCGAGATTGGGGCGCTCGACCCGGCTCCGCCTCGCAATGCGTTCGCGGCAGCGGGGACGCCGCTGCCAAGCCTTGAACGTGGCCGGGCGACTCCCCATCTAGTACGCTATTTGCGTTCACTGACGGGCACAAGAAAGATAGGCCGGACGATGCGCGAAACGAAAAATACGAGCCTCGGGCCGCGGCCGGGCTTCCGCGGCAAGGCGCGCGTACAGGCAGCGTCCGCCGCCGCCCACGCAAATCCATTTTCTGCGAAACGAACCCAATTTCACCCGTTCGGAGGAGACTCATCCGCCGCGAGAAAAAGTCGGGTAGCAGAAAGTCAACCGCGGCGCCCCGGCCGCCGCGCTGCCCTAGCGGCGGAACGCGCTCCGTCCCGGGTACTTGGCCGCCGCGCCCAGCTCCTCCTCGATGCGGATGAGCTGGTTGTATTTCGCCGTGCGGTCGGAGCGGGCGAGCGAGCCGGTCTTGATCTGGCCGCAGTTGGTGGCGACCGCGAGGTCGGCGATGGTGGCGTCCTCGGTCTCGCCGGAGCGGTGCGACATCACCACGCCAAAGCTCGCGCGCTGGGCCATCTCCACGGTCTCCAGCGTCTCCGAGAGGGTCCCGATCTGGTTCACCTTCACCAGGATCGCGTTGCCGAGGCCCTCGGCGATGCCTTTGCTGAGGCGCTTTGTGTTGGTGACGAAGAGATCGTCGCCGACGAGCTGCACCTTGCCGCCCAGTGTCTTGGTGATGTGCGCCCAGCCCTCGAAATCATCCTCCGCCATGCCGTCCTCGATCGAGAGGATGGGATAGCGCTTGCAGAGATCCTCGTAGACCTTGACCATGCCGCCGGCGTCGAGGGTCTTCCCCTCGCCTTTCAGCACGTACTTCCCCTTCTCGAAGAACTCGGTGGAGGCGGGATCGAGCGCCAGGCCGATGTCGTCGCCGGGCCTGTAGCCGGCGGCCTCGATCGCCTTGGTGACGAAGCCCAGCGCCGCGTCGGCCGAGGCGAGGTTCGGCGCGAAGCCGCCCTCGTCGCCGACGTTCGTGTTGTGGCCGGCGTCCTTCAGCTGCTTCTTCAGGGCCTGGAACACCTCGGCGCCCATGCGCACCGCCTCGGCGAGGCTCGGGGCCGCCACCGGCACGATCATGAATTCCTGGAAGTCGATGGGATTGTCGGCATGGACGCCGCCGTTGACGATGTTCATCAGCGGCACCGGCAGCGTGCGCGCGAAGACGCCGCCGACGTAGCGATAGAGCGGCACGCCCGCCTCATTGGCCGCCGCCTTCGCCGCCGCCAGCGACACGCCCAGCATCGCATTGGCGCCGAGGCGCGCCTTGTTGGCGGTGCCGTCGAGGGCGATCAGCACGCGATCGATGCCGAGCTGGTCCTCGGCGTCGAAGCCCGAGAGCGCGTCGAAGATCTCGCCGTTGACGGCGTCCACCGCCTTGCGCACGCCCTTGCCGCCATAGCGCTTCTTGTCGCCGTCGCGCAGCTCCACCGCCTCATGGGCGCCGGTGGAGGCGCCGGACGGCACCGCCGCGCGGCCGATCGTGCCGGTCGCGAGCTTCACATCCACCTCGACGGTGGGATTGCCGCGGCTGTCCAGGATCTCGCGGCCGATGATGTCGGTGATGGCGGTCATGTGCGTCTCTTCGGGGTTGGCGACGGGTTGGATTTGGCTAAAGCAAGCTCACGCTCATGCGTGCCCCTGCGTGATGATCGGCCGCGCCTTGGCGAGGCGGTCGAATTCCATGAGGGTCTCGAGGAGCGCCGGCAGCTCCTTCAGCTTCACCATGTTGGGGCCGTCGGAGGGCGCGCGGTCGGGATCCTCGTGGGTCTCCATGAAAAGGGCGGCAACGCCCACCGCCACCGCGGCGCGGGCCAGCACCGGCACGAACTCGCGCTGGCCGCCGGTGGAGGTGCCCTTGCCGCCGGGCTGCTGCACGGAGTGCGTCGCGTCGAACACCACGGGGAAACCGGTCTCCGCCAGAATCGGCAGCGCGCGCATGTCGTTGACGAGGGTGTTGTAGCCGAAGCTGACGCCGCGCTCGCAGAGCAGCACGTTCCAGTTGCCGGCTTCCGCCACCTTGCGCGCGACGTTCTTCATGTCCCAGGGCGCCAGGAACTGCCCCTTCTTGATGTTGATGGCGCGGCCGGTCCTGGCCGCCGCCACCAGCAGATCGGTCTGCCGGCAGAGGAAGGCCGGGATCTGCAGCACGTCGACGGCCTCGGCGACGGCGGCGCACTGGTCGGGCTCGTGCACGTCGGTGAGGACGGGGCAGCCGTATGTCTCCCGCACCTCCGCCAGGATCGGCAGGCTCGCCTCGAGGCCGAGGCCGCGGGCGCCCTCGAGCGAGGTGCGGTTCGCCTTGTCGAAGGAGGTCTTGTAGATGAGGCCGATGCCGAGCCGCCCGGTGAGCTCCACCAGGGCGTGGCTCATCTCCAGCGCATGGGCGCGGCTTTCCAGCGACGCAGGGACCGGCGATCAAGGCCAGGGGCTTGTCGTTGCCGACGGCGATATTGCCGATGGAAACGGTGCGGGGCGGGGTCATGGGCGACTGCTTACAGGGAACCGGGCATGCGCGGCCAGAGAAGAGTGAGGGCCCGCCCGCAACCCGCTGGAAACAATGGCTCCCTCCGTCACGCAGACGTGACGCGAGCCCACGGGGTTGTGACGGGCCGCGAGCGCACGAGTGCCGCCGCCCCATCTAGAAGCCCGCCCCATCGCCGCCCACCCACATGGGGAGAATTTCCGATGCGCCTGCACTCGATACTGGCTGTGGCCCTGATCTCGCTCGCCGTCGCTCCCGCCCTCGCCCAGACCGCGCCGCCGGCTGGCACGCCGACGCGCATCCGCGGCACGGTGGAGGAGCTGGACGGCCAGACCCTGCGGGTGAAATCGCGGGAGGGCCAGGACGTGACCATCGGGCTCGCGCCCAACTACACGGTGGCCGGCGTGGTCAAGCGCAGCCTTGCCGACATCAAGACCGGCGACTATGTCGCCTCGACCTCGGTCAAGGGCACCGACGGGAAGCTGCATGCGGTGGAAGTGCACATCTTCCCGGAGGCGATGCGCGGCACCGGCGAGGGCCAGTTCGCCTGGGACCTGGTGCCGGACAGCCTGATGACCAACGCCACCGTCGCCGGCATCACCGAGGCGCCCCAGGGCGAGACCCTCAAGGTCACCTACAAGGGCAGCGAATCCGACGTCATCGTTGGACCGGACACGCCGATCGTGACCTATGTACAGGGCGATGCCAGCCTGCTGAAGCCCGGCGCGGCGGTGTTCGTGTTTGCCCTCAAGAAGCCCGACGGCAGCCTCAGCGCCGCCCGCGTCACGGCGGAGAAGGACGGCGTCAAGCCGCCGATGTGAGGCGGTTGGCTAGACCGCCAGTTTTGCTAGGATCGTCCGGATGAGTGCTGTCGGATCGGCGGTCAAGCCAGCGCCGAAAATCCTGGTGCGCCCCTGGCGCGACTACAGCGGCGCGGTGTCGCCGCTGAAGGCGTCGGTGTTCATTGCGCTGTTCCTGCCGGGGATCTGGGCCGCCGGCGGGTTGATTCTGCGCCAGGGCGATTTCGCGGCGCGGCCGCTGATGGAGACGATCCACGAGATCGGCCTCTGGACCATCCGCCTCATCTTCATCGCTCTGGCGGTGACGCCGGCGCGACAGATCCTGCAGTGGCCGCGCCTGATCCTGGTCCGGCGCATGCTCGGCGTCGGCGCCTTCGCCTATGCCTTCACCCATCTCTGCCTCTACACCGTCGACCAGAATCTCAACCTCGAGAAGGTCGCCACCGAGATCGTGCTCAGGATCTATCTCACCATCGGCTTCTCGGCGGTGCTGATGCTGGCGGCGTTGGCGGCGACTTCCACCGACGCGATGATCCGCCGGATGGGGCGGCGCTGGCAGCAGCTTCACCGCCTCGTCTATCTCATCGGCATGCTCGCCGTGATCCACTACTTCATGCAGTCGAAGCTCGACGTCTGGGAGCCCACCATCGTGGGCGGCTGCTTCCTTTGGCTGATGGGCTATCGCCTGCTCGCCTGGACACAGAAGAACCGCGTGCCGGTCTGGCAGCTGGGGCTGCTCGCGGTCGCCGCCGGCATTCTCACCACGCTCGGCGAGGCAGGCTATTTCTGGGCGGTGAACGGCATCGATCCTCTGCGCGTGCTGCCGGCCAATCTCTCGCTGATGGCGGGAGTGCGGCCGTCCTGGATCGTGCTGGGGATGGGAGGCGCGGTCTTCGCGGCGGGCGCCGGGCGGAGCTACTGGAAGCAGCGGGCGAAGCTCAGGCCGCGCTACGCCTGAGCAGTATCGACCTCAGCTGGCGCCGGCCGGACCGAACTGAGTCGAGAAATCGCCGACGAAGGTGAAGGGGCCGGTGTGGGTGAGCTTGCTCTGGACGTCGACCCAGAGCTCGCCGCCAAGCGCCTCCCAGCGGCGGCAGAATGCGAAGTCCTCGGAGAGATAGACGCCGGTGTCGGTGTCGATCAGGCACTCGAAGAGGGCGAAGCGGTTGGGGCTGTTGCGGAGCGGGTCGCCGGGCGTGTTGACGTGCTGGTACTTGAGCTGGGGATATGCCGCGCAGAGCTTCTCGATCGCGGCGCGGCGGATCATCAGGAAGCCGGTACCGGCGTAGCGCACCTTGGCGAAGCCGTCCCGCGCCACGATCATGGCGGGGTTCTCGAACTCGAAGACGTAGCCGAGCGACGCCTGGGCGGGCTGCGGATGGTTGACGGCGATGACGTCGCGCATGCGCGTCCAGTCGATCTGCTTGGTGGGATATGCCGCGGCCGTCATCTCGGCGTCGAAGTCCATCAGGCGGAACGCCTGCTCCGGCTCGAAGCCTATGTCGGCGTCGACGAAGAGCATGTGGGTCGCCGTCGGCCGGTCGAGGAAAGTGCGCGACGAGGTCGGCGCGGGCGCGGGTGATGAGGGCGTCGCCGCCCAGCAGCAGCCACTCGAAGTCGATGCCCCGCCCCCGGCACGCCGACTGCAGCTTCAGCAGCGAGTTGGCGTAGGTGGTGGTGACCTGCCCGCCGTAGCAGGGGGTGGCGACCAGAAGATGGGGACGATCGGCCATGGCTACCTCGTCGAAGGACGCTCTCGGGTCTCTTGTGCGCGGTCTCGAGGGCGAATTCAATCGCGGAACGGCACGACTCGCCGATCCCCGCAACAGGATATGCGCGCAATTCGCGGCAAAATTTTCTGTCCCCGGGGTGACGTTCGTCACACCACCCCCTGGAGAGAGGCATTACGTCTCTCGGCAGGAGTTAGGTTTCTGGTGGCAGGAGGGACAGATGGTGCGCTTCGGTGTCGAGCCCAGCTTGGACGAGGTCTTCTCCGACCCGATGATCCGCGTGCTGATGAAGCGCGACCACGTGGATGCCGGCCATCTGCGCGGCTTCCTGCAGGACATGCGCAGCAAGCTCGGCGCGCGCGCCACGCCGCATGCGCTCAAGGCCGCCGCACACCAGTGGATGAGCGTGGCGCGGCGGCACGGGCCGGCCGTCTAGCGCGATCGCGGACAGGAGCTTCGCTAGACGAGCCGTGACTGATCCCGCGCCGCGCGGATGAAATCCGTGAACAGCGGATGCGGCTCGAAGGGCTTCGACTTGAGCTCCGGGTGGTACTGCACGCCGACGAACCAGGGATGCTCGGGGATCTCCACGATCTCCGGCAATTCGCCGTCCGGCGACATGCCGGAGAAGCGCAGCCCCACCGCCTCCAGGCGATCCTTGTAGTTGATGTTGACCTCGTAGCGGTGGCGATGGCGCTCGCTGATGTGGGCGGCGCCGCCGTAGATCTCCGACACCCGGCTGCCGGGCGCCAGCACCGCCTCGTAGGCGCCAAGCCGCATGGTGCCGCCCATGTCGCCATTGGCCTGGCGCCGCTCCAGCGTGTTGCCGCGCATCCACTCCGTCATCAATCCGATCACCGGATCCTGGCAGGGGCCGAACTCCGTCGAGCCCGCGCCCGGCAGATCGGCCAAGTTGCGCGCCGCCTCGATCACCGCCATCTGCATGCCGAAGCAGATGCCGAAATAGGGCACCGCCCGCTCGCGGGCGAAGCGCGCCGCCTGGATCTTGCCCTCGGCGCCGCGCTCGCCGAAACCGCCGGGAACCAGAATGCCGTGCACGCCCTCGAGATGCTGGACGGTGTCCTCGCGCTCGAAGATCTCGCTGTCGATCCAGTCGAGATTGACCCGCATGTTGTTGGCGATGCCGCCATGGGTCAGCGCCTCGGCCAGCGACTTGTAGCTGTCCTTCAGATGCGTGTACTTGCCGACGATGGCGATGTTGACCTCGCCCTCGGGCTTGCGGATGCGCGAGACGATGGTCTCCCACTGCGCGAGATCAGGCCCCGGCGCCTTGATGCCGAAATGGTCGCAGACCTCGCGGTCGAAGCCCTCGGCGTGATAGGCGTTCGGCACCTCGTAGATGGTGTCGACGTCGAGCGCGGGAATGACGCGGGAGTCCCGGAGATTGCAGAAGAGCGCGATCTTCTTGCGCGCGCCCTCCGGGATCGGCCGGTCGCAGCGGCAGAGCAGGATGTCCGGCTGAATGCCGAGCCCCAGCAGCTCCTTCACCGAATGCTGGGTCGGCTTGGTCTTGAGCTCGCCCGCCGAGGGGATCCACGGCACCAAGGTCAGATGCACGTAGAGCACGCGCTCGCGGCCGAGCTCGTTGCCGATCTGGCGGATCGCCTCCAGGAACGGCAGGCTCTCGATGTCGCCGACCGTGCCGCCGATCTCGCACAGCACGAAATCCTCGTCGGCGAGGTCGGCCTGGATGAACTCCTTGATGGCGTCGGTGACGTGCGGGATCACCTGCACGGTGGCGCCGAGATACTCGCCGCGGCGCTCGCGGGCGATGACAGAGGAATAGATGCGGCCGGTCGTGACGCTGTCGCTGCGCCGCGTCGCCACGCCGGTGTAGCGCTCGTAGTGGCCGAGATCGAGATCGGTCTCCGCCCCGTCGTCGGTGACGTAGACCTCGCCGTGCTGATAGGGACTCATCGTCCCGGGATCGACGTTGAGATAAGGGTCGAACTTGCGCAACCGGACCCGGAATCCGCGCGCCTGCAGCAGCGCGCCGAGGGCCGCCGCCGACAATCCCTTCCCCAACGAGGAAACCACGCCGCCGGTAATGAAGATGAACCGCGTCATGGGCTTTCAGTTTATAGGAAGCGGGGGGAAAGACACAACGTTTGGTCCATGCGCTTAGAGCGCCCCTCCCCCGCAGGGATGCGAAGTCGCGGATTTCCATGCGCTTGCGCCATGGCACCTCCACCCATCTCGGCGCGCGGCAGCCCAGCCTTCACGGTCACTCCAGTGGCGACTCCACAGACGAGCCGGCCGCGATCCTCGCGGAGCACCGGATCGAGGCCGGCCGCTATTTGGCCGCCGGCGCGCTGGGTTCGGCTGGGGCCGCGGGCGCGGCGGGGGCCGGCGCGCGGGCTCGCCCGGGGTCGGCAGTGCCGGCACCGGTGCGGCCGGGCCGGACGTGGCAGGCGCCTCGATCAACGAGCGGCTCGGCGTCCGATGGCTCGCGATCAGCACCAGAACAATGCTGGTCGCAAAGAACAGCGCCGCCAGGATCGCGGTGGTCCGGGTCAGCAGGTTCGCGGTCGACCGGCCGGTCATGAAGCCCGACATGCCGCCGCCGCCCATGCCGAGCGCGCCGCCTTCGCTTTTCTGCAGCAGTACGCTGCCGACGAGCGCGACGGCAATCAGCAGGTGGATCACGAGAAGGACGGTCTGCATGGGGCCTGGGAACTGGGGGGTCGGGAACCGGGGATGAGAGGTTTAATCGCTCCGCCCGGCCCTGTCATCTGGCTTCTGTCAGGGGCAATTCTGCGCAATCGCCCAGAAATCGACGGCGTTAAGGCTGGCGCCGCCGACCAGGGCGCCGTCCACATTCGCGACCGCCAGGAGCTCCCGCGCATTCGCCGGCTTCACCGACCCGCCATAGAGGATGCGGGTGCCGGCGCCGCCCTTGATCCGCTCCTTGAGCACCGCCCGGATACGGGCATGCACCGCCGCGACCTCCGCGGCCGTTGGCGTCCGGCCGGTGCCGATCGCCCAGACCGGCTCGTAGGCAAGGACGATCTGCTCATCCTTGAGTCCGGTGGGCAGCGAGCCCGCGAGCTGCCGGTCCACCACGTCGAGGGCCTCCCCGGCATCACGCTCCGCCAGCGTCTCGCCGATGCAGAGGATCGGAACCAGGCCGGCGCCGCGCGCCGCCACAGCCTTGGCGCGCACCTGCTCGTCGTTTTCGCCGTGATTGGTCCGCCGCTCGGAATGGCCGACGATCACATAGGCGCAGCCGACGTCCTTGAGCATCGGCGCCGCGATGTCTCCGGTATGGGCGCCCTTGGGCTCGGCATGGCAATCCTGGGCGCCAAGCGCGATGCCGCTGCCGCGCAAGGTCTCGCCGACCGGCGCCAGGAGCGTCGCCGGCGGGCAGACCGCAAGCTCGCATTCCGGCGGATCGCCCGCCGCCGCGCGCAGCACGAGCGCGCGCGCGAGCGCCAGCCCGTCGGCCTTGAGGCCGTTCATCTTCCAGTTGCCGGCGATCAGTTTTCGCATTGGATTGGCTCTACCATACCGCGCGGGCACGCTGATAGGGGTAGATATGGGCCACCTCCAGCTGCGCCCGGCGTCGTTTTCTTGAGTTGCGAGTGGGGTGCCCCCCCACTATCATCCGGCCGCCTCGGGGCTGGCTGCCCGCGTTTGACCCTATCAGGGGTCGCGGTGCGGTGGATCCCTTAACCGGTCGTTTGTGCCCCCGCGCGAGAGCCTCATTCCATGCTGCAGCTCATCCGGTCGAAAGCCGCCTCCCTCGCCGCCAAGATTCTCTTCGCGCTGCTGATCGTGACCTTTGGCGTCTGGGGCATCGGCGACGTGCTGCTGAAGTCCACTGTCGACACCACGGTCGCGACGGTCGGAGGCGCCAAGATCAGCGCCGAGCAGCTCAACCAGGAAGTCCGCGCCGAGATCACGCGGTTGCGCGGCGTGTTCGGCGGCAATTTCGACGTCGAGCAGGCAAAGCAGCTGGGCGTCGTCGATCAGCAGCTGGACCAGCTCATCAACGACACGCTGATCAATCTGGAGGTCGATCGGCTCAAGCTCGCGGTGGGTGATCAGGGCGTTCGCGACTTCATCATGTCGAACCAGATGTTCAAGAACCCAAGCGGACAGTTCGACGCCGCGCGCTATCAGGCCATTCTGGTTCAGAACCAGCTGACCCCGCAGCAATACGAGGCGCGCGTGCACAACGATCTCGTGCGTAGCGCCCTTGTCGAGGCGGTGGGTGCCGGCGGCGTGGCTCCCAAGCCACTGGTCGACACGCTCTATCGCATCCGCGCGGAGAAACGGGTTGGCGACACCGTGTTCATTCCCTACGCCTCCGTGACAGACGTCGGCGAGCCCAGCGAGGCCCAGCTCGCGGAGTTTCATGATAAGCACCAGGAGCAGTTCCGCGCTCCGGAGCTCAGGAGCTTTACCGTCGGATATCTGACGCTGGATGATCTCGCCAAAACCATCAAGCCCTCGGCTGAAGAGGTGAGCGCGGAATACCAGAAGCGGCTCGAGGAATTCAAGACGCCGGAGCGCCGGCATCTCGAGCAGATCCTGGTCTCCGATCAGGCAATCGCGGACCAGGCGGAGTCCGCGCTGAAAGGCGGCCGCGCCTTCGCCGCCGTCGCCAAGGACATCGCCAAGCTGCCCAACGGCGCCATCGACCTCGGCACGGTGGCGCAGAGCGACCTTCCCGCAGAGGTCGCAGATACCGCCTTCAAGCTGCCGCAGGATGGCATCAGTGATCCGATCAAGAGCCCGTTCGGCTGGCACATCGTGCATGTGCTCTCGATCGAGCCCGCCAAGACCGAAACGCTGGACGCCGTGAAGACGCGGATCGCCGTCGAGATCGCGCGCGATCAGGCCGAGGATCAGATGAGTCGCCTGTCCAACAAGGTGGACGACGCGCTCGCCGGCGGCGCGGATCTCGACAAGGTCGCCAACGACCTCGGCCTTACGCTCGCCAAGGTCACCGACACGGATCAGGGCGGCCACACTGTCGACGGCGCCGCGATCACGGTGCCGCAGCCTTCGACCGAAGTTCTGGCGACAGCATTCAGCACCGATCAGGGCCAGGTGAGCGGCGTCACCGATACTCAGGAGGGTGGCCTCTATGTCGTGCGTGTCGACAAGGTGACGCCCGCCGCCGTTCGCCCCCTCGCCGAGGTGCGGGATCAGGCGCTCAAAGCCTGGCAGCGGGATCAGCGCATGGCAGCGGTCGATAAGCGCGCGAAGGAGATCCTCGATGCCGTCAACGGCGGCACGCCGCTCAAGGATGTCGCCGCCCAGCAGAAGCTCACCATCACCACTACGCCCAAGCTCGAGCATTCCGGCCAGGACGGCGGCTTGCCGGCGGCGCTGGTGGCGAAGCTCTTCGAGCTGAAGCTCCGTCAGGCCGCCACCGGCGAATCCGGCGACGGCGCCTATGTCGCGCAGCTCACGGAGATCGTCGCCGCCGATCCCGCCGCCGCGCAGGCGCAGGTCCAGCAGCTGCAGCGCCAGCTCAACGGTGCCATGCAAGCCGATCTACTGACCGAGTTCGAGCGCGGGCTTCGCCAGCGCTTCTCCGTCTCGATCAATCAGTCCAACGTCGATCGCGCTTTCTAGGCACGTCCATGCAAGCGCTTCCCACGTTCGACGACTTCGCCTCGGCTCACGCCCTGCGCAAGCCCGTCCTGGTCTGGACCACGCTGGTGGCCGATCTTGAGACGCCGGTTTCCGCGATGCTGAAGCTCGCCGACGGGCGTCCGAACAGCTTTCTGCTGGAGTCCGTCGAGGGCGGCTCGGTGCGTGGACGCTATTCGATCATCGGACTGAAGCCCGATCTCATCTGGCGCTGCCACAAGACGCGCGCCGAGGTGAACCGCCGCGCACGCTCCGATCCCAATGCCTTCGAGACCGAGCCGATGGATCCCCTCGCCTCGCTCAAGGCGCTGATCGCGGAATGCCGCGTCGAGACGCCGGCTCCATTGCCGCCGATGGCCTGCGGATTGTTCGGCTACATGGGCTACAACATGGTGGGGCTGATGGAGCGGCTCCCCGATGTCAATCCGGACACGCTGCAGATCCCTGACGGGCTCTTCCTGCGACCGACGGTGGTCTGCATCTTCGACAGCCTGGAGGACCGCGTTACGCTGGTGACGCCGGTTTGGCCGGATCGCGAGATAAGCGCGCGCGCGGCCTATGATCTCGCGCGCGAGCGCCTCGCCGAGGTGCTCGCCGATTTCGACCGCAACCTGCCCTATCGCCGCGAGGCGCCCGACGCGATCGCCGAGCTGCCGATCCCGAAGGGCAACATGTCGCGCGAACAGTTCATGCGCATGGTCGAGGCGGCGAAGGAATACATCCGCGCCGGCGAGATCTTCCAGGTCGTGCCGTCGATGCGCTTCGCATTGCCGTTCCGCCTGCCGCCCTTCGCGCTCTATCGGGCGCTCCGACGGCTCAATCCGTCACCGTTCCTGTTCTTCCTGGACTACGGCGGCTTTGCCGTCGTGGGGTCGAGCCCGGAAATCCTGGTGCGTGTGCGCGACGGCGCCGTCACCATCCGACCCCTGGCCGGCACGCGGCGGCGCGGCCGCGACCCGGAGGAGGACAAGAAGCTCGCCGAGGAACTGCTCGCCGACCCCAAGGAGCGCGCCGAGCACCTGATGCTGCTCGATCTCGCCCGCAACGACGTCGGCCGCGTGGCGCGTATCGGCACCGTCAAGGTCACCGAGCAGTTCATCATCGAACGCTACAGCCACGTCATGCACATCTGCTCCCATGTCGAAGGCAAGCTCGATCCGCGCTACTCCGCCCTCGACGCGCTGACCGCGGGCTTTCCCGCCGGCACGCTTTCCGGCGCTCCGAAAGTGCGCGCCATGGAGATCATCGACGAGCTGGAGCCCGAGCGGCGCAACCTCTATGGCGGCGCTGCCGGATATTTCGCCGGCGACGGCAGCATGGATACCTGCATCGTGCTGCGTACCGCGATCGTGAAAGACGGCAAGGTGATCATCCAAGCCGGCGTCGGAGTGGTCGCCGACAGCGACCCGGCCGCGGAATATCAGGAGGCCCTCGACAAGGCCCGCGCTCTCGTCCGTGCCGCCGAGGAAGCGGTCAGGTTCGCGAGAAGCTAGTGGTAAAGGGCTCCTTCAGACCGCGCCTTTAAACTCAAAGCCCGCGATCTCCACGGCGGCCTCGATCTCCGGTCGACGGGTGTCCCCGCCACCTGCATGAGGCCTTTCGCGAGTTCGATCCCGATTTGCGCTGCCGGTAGCCGGCGCTCCACCGCATTTGCAACGGCACGCACGCAGCCATCGCAGGTCATGCCCGCGACGCGATAGGTCCGTGTCATCCCGTCACACCTCGATCCCTGATGATGGCGCTCACCGGCACCAATACGAAGCCGCGGGCCGGCGCCTCGTCGAGCCACTTCTGCAGCACATCGAGCGTCTGGTCATGCGGATGGCCGATGGCGATGGCGCTGCCGTTGCGCTTGGCGACACGCTCGAGGTCGGCGAATTGCGCTGCTATCGCAGGCGTGGAGACGTCGTTGTCGAGGAAGACGTCGCGACCGGCATGCGGCACCCCGATCTCGCGCGCGAGATCCATGCCGGTCGTGCTGCCGATGGTGCGCGAATCCAGGAAGAGCAGTCCGCGGCGATGCAGCTCCTCCATTACCGGCCGCATGCTCGCGCTGTCCGAAGTGAACTTGCTGCCCATGTGGTTGTTGATCCCGACATAGCCATCGAAGCGCCCGAGATCCCAGCGCAGCCGCTGCAGCACCTCGTCCGGACTCAGCCCGACATCGAGCTCGTTCGGGCTGGCGTCCAGCACCTTGCCGATGGGTTCCATCGGCACATGGAGCAGCAACTCGTGTCCGCCTCGATGCGCCGCCTCTGTCTGCTTCGGCAGATCGCTGGCGTAGGCCAGGAACGAGAGTGTTAACGGACCCGGCAGCGAGATCGCTCGCTCGGTGCGCCGGCGGTCGAGGCCGAGATCGTCGATGACGATGGCGATCCGCGGCCGTGCGTCCTTGGGAGGCGCCGGCACCGCATAACGGATCCAGGCCGGCACCGGTGCCGCCTCCGGCTTCGCGGGCTTCGCCAGAACTTCCGACGATGGCGGAACCATCGCAGTTTGCGGCGGTCGGCGGAACCTCGGTGATCGCCGGTTTCGCCGGCGGCAGCGCCATCGAGGCGACGCTCGGCAATGGATCGCGGCGCAACTCCACCGTGGAGCTCGCGACAAAGGTCTTGCCGAACGGCCCGACGAGCCAGATTGCGACACTGGCAATGAGGATGGCGGCAACCGCTGCGGCAAGCACGAACAGCCCGACGGGCCGAGACGCGGGTCGGCGCGCGACCGGAGCCACGGTCACCCGGGCGCGGCGGTGCAGAAGTGCGTAAAAATCGTGGAGCTTTTGATCCATGCGATCGTCGGCCAGCCGCAGTCTAGCTACTCGATTCTCCGATGCGCAAGCTCGTCGAGAATCGGGCAGTCGGGGCGGTGATCACCATGACAGCGCTCGATGAGATGCTGCAGCGTACGCCGCATCTCGCCGAGCTCGGCGAGCCGCTGGTCGATGCGACGCATTTGCGATTTTGCCAAACGGCGCACGTCGGCGCTCGCGCGCTCCCGATCGTGCCAGAGCGCCAGCAGCTCCTTCACCTCCTTGAGGGAGAAGCCGAGCCGGCGTGCCCGCTCGATGAAGCGGAGTGTCATCACATCTCGCTCGCCATAAAGTCGATAGTTGCCGGTCGAGCGCTCCGCGGGTGCGACCAGGCCGATGCTCTCGTAGTAGCGGATCGTCTTTGCCGGCAAACCCGTCGCTTCGGCCACCGTACCGATATTCATGGCTGATCTCCTCCAGCACCGATGATCCGTCGCAGCAGCAAAGAATTGGCAACCACGCGCGCGCTCAAGGGCAGCGATATCCTGCACCAAAATGTCGCGTCGCGCCGCAGCCCCTGTCGCCACGATGATCGCCGTCGGCGCTAGGAAGAAAGACCGTGCTGACGCGATCGACCATCCGCTGCATCGGTGCCTTCGAAGCCTGTGCGTTCCACCAGCGCGACGATGCGCGCCAACGTAGAATCCGCACCAACCTCCTCCGAGGGAGCTGATCGGAGCTTCGGGGCGGATTCCAGCGCAACCATGGACTAACCTTACAGTACACTGTCAGGTTAGGTATATAAGGTTTCCGCCATGCTGGAAGGTCAAGGCAGGCGCCAAGCTCCTTGGTGGGCGCGGCCGGCCTACACCGCACTGCCCAGGGCACGATGGCCCTGTTTTCCCTACCCCAGCCGACCTGATATAAAACACGAACCGCTCCGACCTCCTCAGGAAGCTTGGCATGTTCCTGCTCATCGATAACTACGACAGCTTCACCTACAACCTATGGCACTACCTGGGAGAACTCGGGGCCGAGGTGGCGGTGTGGCGGAACGACGCCCTCAGCGTCGAGCAGGTGCTGGCCATGAAGCCGCAGGGCATCGTGATTTCGCCGGGACCGAGCGATCCCGACCATGCCGGCATCTGCCTGGAGCTGGTGCGCCGCGCCGGGGACACTCCGATCCTTGGCGTCTGCCTCGGCCATCAAGCGATCGGTCAGGCCTTTGGCGGCCGAGTGGTGCGGGCACCGGTACCCATGCATGGCAAGCTCAGCAAGATCCGCCATGACGGGACCGGCGTGTTCCAGGGCTTGAACCGCGGGCCCGCCATCGTCGCCACGCGCTATCACTCCCTCGTGGTAGACCGCCAGAGCCTGCCCGATTGCTTCCACGTCAATGCCGAGACCGACGACGGCTTGATCATGGGCATGATGCATCGGGAGCTGCCCTATCACGGCGTGCAGTTCCATCCCGAGAGCATTGCCTCCGAGGCGGGTCATGCGCTCCTCGCGAATTTCCTGAAACTCGCGCAGCGCGCGCCCATCGCGGCATGAACGGCCTTGCATGACGATCGACACCAGCGACTTCAAGGCGCTTATCGCCAAGGTCGCGCAAGGTCAGCGCCTCGCTGAGGAGGAGGCCTCCGCCGCCTTCGACGCGATGATGTCGGGGAATGCCACGCCCTCGCAGATGGGCGGCTTCCTCATGGCGCTTCGCGTACGCGGCGAGACGGTGGAGGAAATCACTGGCGCCGCCCGTGCCATGCGCGCCAAGGCGCTCACCATCGACGCGCCGCCCGACGCCATCGATACCTGCGGCACCGGCGGCGACGGCTCTGGCACATTCAACATCTCGACCGCGACAGCGCTGGTGGTGGCCGGCGCCGGCGTGCCGGTGGCGAAGCACGGCAACCGCAACCTCTCCTCGAAGTCGGGTTCGGCGGATGTGCTGGGGGCGCTCGGGGTCAACATCGATGCCGACATGGCGCCTGGTGCGCCGCGCGATCTGGGAAGCGAAGATCGGCTTCCTGATGGCGCCGCGCCATCACGGCGCCATGCGCCACGTGGGACCGACCCGCGTCGAGCTCGGCACCCGCACGATGTTCAATCTGCTGGGACCGCTCTCCAATCCCGCGGGCGCCAAGCGTCAGCTCCTCGGCGTCTTCGCGCCGGAATGGGTGCGGCCGCTGGCGGAGGTGCTGGGGAAGCTCGGCAGCGAGCGCGCCTGGGTCGTCCACGGCGAGGGCATGGATGAGCTCACCACGACGGGCACCAGCGTGGTGGCAGAGCTCCGGGACGGCAAGGTCAGCAGCTTCGAAGTGACGCCGGAGGATGCGGGCCTCCCCCGCGCGCCACGCGAGGCGCTTAGGGGCGGCGACCCCGCCGCCAATGCCACGCGGATGCGCGCCCTCCTCGAGGGCGAAAGCGGCGCCATCCGCGACATCGTCCTCCTCAATAGCGCGGCGGCGCTCACCGTCGCCGGCAAGGCGCGGGATCTTCGCGATGGCGTCGCGATCGCCTCACGGTCGATTGATGGCGGTGGCGCGCTGGCCGCCTTGCGGCGCATGGCCGCCATCACCAATGAGTTCGCAGAACCCGTGTCGGTGGCCTCATGAGCGACGTGCTGCGCGAGATCTGCGATGCCAAGCGTGCGGAAGTGGCGAAGGCGAAGGCGGCGCGTCCCCTCGCCGATGTCGAGCGCGCCGCCCGCGACGCCTCACCACCCCGCGGCTTCGCCATCGCGCTCCAGCGCTCGGTGGCGGCGGGCCGCTACGGGCTCATCGCCGAGATCAAGAAAGCGAGCCCGAGCGCCGGCCTCATCCGTCCGGATTTCGATCCCGCCGCCCTTGCCCACGCCTATGCGGCGGGCGGCGCTACCTGCCTTTCCGTCCTCACTGACGCGCCCTATTTCCAGGGCAGGCCGGAATACCTGATGGCCGCCCGCGCCGCCGTCGACTTGCCGGTGCTGCGCAAGGATTTCATGCTGGAGCCCTATCAGATCGTGGAAAGCCGGGCGATGGGCGCCGATTGCGTGCTGCTGATCCTGGCCGCCCTCACCGACCGCGAGGCGGCAGAGCTGGAAGGCACCGCCCGCGACCTCGGTATGGACGTGCTGGCCGAAGTGCATGACCGGGAAGAGCTCGACCGCGCACTTAAACTCAGATCTCAACTCCTCGGGTATTAATAACCGGAATCTCAAGACATTGAAGACCGATCTTGCGACCACGGAGGAACTGGCCCGCGCGGTCCCCGCCGGCCGCACCTCTGGTCAGCGAGAGCGGCCTCAACAGCCCCGCGGACCTCGCGCGCATGGCGGAGGCCGGCGCCCACTGCTTCCTTGTCGGCGAATCCCTGATGCGCAAGCCCGACGTCGCGGCTGCGACCCGAGCGCTCCTCGCGCGCCCATGAAGAGCGGCGGCCTCACCCATTTCGACGATAAGGGCCGCGCCGTCATGGTGGACGTCTCCGCCAAGCCCGAGACCGAGCGCGTCGCCGTCGCCGGCGCCACGATCCTCATGGCGAAAGAGACTTTGGACCTGATCCTCAAGGGCGGCGTGAAGAAGGGCGACGTGCTGTCCGTCGCCCAGCTTGCCGGCATCATGGGCGCCAAACGCACACCGGACCTAATCCCGCTCTGCCATCCGCTGGCACTGAGTTCGGTCACCGTCGAGCTGATGCCGGATGCGGCCCGCAATGCCGTCGACATCACCGCTACCTGCAAGGTGACCGGCCGCACGGGTGTCGAAATGGAAGCGCTGACAGCGGCTTCCGTGGCGGCCCTCACCGTCTATGACATGGTGAAGGCAGTCGATCGCGGGATGACCATCACCGACCTGCGCCTCCTCAAGAAATCCGGCGGCAAGTCAGGTACTTACGAGGCTAAGCGGTGATCTCGGTCGAGGAAGCCCGAACCCGGCTTCTGAAGCTGGTCAAGCCGCTGGCCGCCGAGCAGGTCGCGCTTCCCGACGCCTTTGGTCGCGTACTGGCGGAGGACGTGGTCGCCCGCCGCACCCAGCCGCCCGCTGCGCTTTCCGCCATGGACGGCTATGCCGTCCGCGCCGCCGACGTGACGACGGTGCCGGCACGGCTCAAGGTGGTCGGCGCCGCCCCCGCCGGGAAATCCTACGACGCGCCGGTGCGTGCCGGCGAGGCCGTCCGCATCTTCACCGGCGCGCCCTTGCCGGTCGGAACCGACGCCGTTGTGATCCAGGAGGACACCGAGCGTGACGGAGATGTCGTCGTGGTCCGGGAAGGCGCTCCCCTCGGCCGCTATGTCCGGCCGGCCGGCCTCGACTTCACTGCGGGTGCCGTCGAGCTCAAGGCTGGCCGACGCCTCACCGCCCGCGACATCGGCCTTGCCGCCGCCATGGACCGGCCCTGGCTCATGGTTCGCCGGCGCCCTCGGGTTGCCATTCTTTCCACCGGCGACGAGATCGTCATGCCCGGCGATCCCATCGGGCCCAACCAGATCGTAAGCTCCAACAGCCTGGCGCTCGGCGCCTTCGTCGCCGCCTGCGGCGCGGTTCCGATCCAGCTCGGCATTGCCGCCGACACGGCCGACGCGGTGAAGCAGGCGGCGGATGGCGCGCGCGGCGCCGATCTCCTGGTCACCACCGGCGGCGCCTCGGTCGGCGAGCACGATCTGGTCAAGGATGCGCTCGGCGGCGACGGGCTCGAGCTCGATTTCTGGAAGATCGCCATGCGCCCGGGAAAGCCGCTGATGGTCGGCCGCTATCGCGACGCCGCCATGGTGGGCCTCCCCGGCAATCCCGTCTCGACGCTGGTCTGCGCGCTCATTTTCCTGAAGCCGGCGATCGAGCGCCTCTCAGGCATTGATCCCGCCGCCGCGCCGCCGATGACCGCGCGGCTCGCGATCGACCTGCCGGAGAACGACCGCCGCGAGGACTATCTCCGCGCGACGCTCACGCGCACCGCCGATGGCGAGTTGGAAGCGAAGCCCTTCGAGAAGCAGGACAGCTCCATGATGTCGCTGCTGGCCCGCTCCGACTGCCTCGTCATCCGCCCGCCGCACGCGCCCGCCGCCAAGCAAGGGGAGCGCGTCACGATCATTCCCCTGGGGGGCGGGTTGCTGGCGCTCTGATGCCCGCGAATGTTACAACGGTAACGCGGAAGCGCGCCTCCGACATCGAGCTGCAATTTGCTCGCCCCACCGTTCCAAGCCCGCCCACCGCTGGGCGCCGCTCGACGCGGAGCGGATGCTTCGGCATGGCAACAGGAGGTACTCATGGCGACATCGAAGATTGCGTTCATTGCCGACGAGAGCCGATGGCTGCCGACGAGGCCGGGAGAACGCTGCCTGATCCGCGTCGGCGCCGAGGAGACGAACGGCGCCTATTCCGTCGTCGAGATCGTCGCGAGCCCCGGCTATAGTACGTCGATGCACCTGCACCGCAATGAGGACGAGCATGTTCTCGTGCTGGAGGGCAAGGCGCGCATCGCCTGCGGCGACGAGACGATCGAGGCCGCGGCGGGCGAGGCGGTTTCTCTTCCGCGAAACGTCCCCCACGCTTGGGGCAATCCTTCCAACTCTCCGCTCCGCATTCTCGTGACGACCACGCCCGGCGGCCTCGAGGAGATTCTCCGGCTGATGGCGCGCGGCGGCGGCGTCGATGGCCCGGCGCTGGCGGAGAAGTTCGGCGTTCGGCCCGTCGGGCCGGCGCTGCTCGCGGAAGCGGCCAGAGTCCGTTGATCGGCACCCATGACCTCGATCGCCTCGTCGGATGCTGAGCCGGGCAACATGGCCGCTCGAATCGCCTCGTCCCCATCGCCGCCGGCTACGCTGGGAGGCGGCCGGCTGGCGCTATGACGCGGCCGCGATCGCGGGCTTTCCGAAGGGATTCAGCATCAGCCTGAAAGCTGCCTCCGCCTCGCCGGCGTGGAAATAGGCCTCGTGCGAAGCGCCCGATGCCATCTGGGCGAGGCTGACGGCGACGTCGAGCTTGTTGGAGGTGAAGCGTGGCGGCCTGCCGGGTAGCTCGAAGGCGGTGCAGAGCCAGTCCTGGTCCGAATAGAAGTTGTGCCAGCTCTCGATCGCGGCGTTCTCCGCGAGTTCTCTCGTGTTGTGATCGAGATGCGGCGCGCGCGCCGCCATCAGCCGCATCGGCGAGCCCAGGGTGATCAGCCGAATCGGCAGCGCCGACGGAAACCTCGCCAGCGCCTGCACCGCCGGCACGGTGCCGAAGCTGTGCGCGACCACGGTGATCCCAGCGTAGCGCGCATCCTAGGATAGCCACCTCAAACCCTGCACGCGGCTCCATCCGCGGAGCGGGACTTCCCAGAGATCCCCCGAGAAATGACCCATGGAGACCCTGGTCCTGAAGCTGGTGGCAACGCCGATGCTGATCGGCGGCGCCACCCTTGCCGGCCGGCGCTGGGGGCAGATGGTCGGGGGCTGGCTGGTCGGGCTTCCTCTTACCTCGGGACCGGTCGCCTTCTTCCTTACCCTGGACCACGGTCCGGACTTCGCCGCGGCGGCGGCGCTGGGCTCGCTCGAAGGATTGGCGGCGGAAGCCGCCTTCTGCTTGGGATATGGCTGGTGCGCCCGCTTTCTCGGTTGGCCGCAGGCGTTCCTCTCCGGCTCCATCGCCTTCGCGATCGCCGGTACGGCCATACATGCGGTCGCCTTGCCACCGCTCGCCTTGCTCCCGATCGTGCTCGCCGTGCTGGTGATAGCGCTCAGGATGATGCCGCGCTGGAGCGGCACGCCGGCAACCGCGGTGCCGCCCCGCTGGGACCTTCCGGCGCGCATGTTCGCGGCGACGAGCCTCGTACTGGTGCTCACCGCCGCCGCGCCGCTGCTGGGCGCACGCATCAGCGGGCTTCTCGCCACGTTCCCCCTCTTCGCGTCCGTGCTCGCGGTCTTCGCGCATCGGAGCCAGGACCGGATCGCCGCCGTCAGCGTGCTGCGCGGGCTGCTGCTCGGGCTCTTCTCCTTCGCCGCCTTCTTCGCAGCGCTGGAGCCGGTGCTGCCGCGGTTCGGCACCGGCGCTGGCTTCTCCGCAGCGCTCGCCGCGGCCCTCGACGATCCAGGCGGCAACGCTACTCCTAATGCGCGACCGCCTTCGCGCGGCCTAGCGGCCCAACCGCAAAACCTTGTGCATTCGCGCTTGACGACCCACAAGAACTAAACTAGAACACGCGCCAAGGTTGTTGTTTTGTTCCAATCGGCGTCGGACCGCCCAACACGGGCGCCTGGCTGCGGGTCACTTGGGGAAAAATCCAGATGCTCACGAGAAAGCAGCACGAGCTCCTGCTCTTCATCAATCGCCGGCTCGCGGAGAGCGGCATCTCGCCCTCCTTCGAGGAGATGAAGGAGGCGCTCAGCCTCAAATCCAAATCGGGCATCCATCGCCTGATCAGCGGACTCGAGGAGCGCGGCTTCATCAAGCGCCTGGCGCATCGGGCGCGCGCCCTCGAGGTGGTGAAGCTGCCGGAGGAGACCGCGATCGCGGCGCCCAAACCCGCCGAGCGCGGCCGTTTCTCCCCCACCGTCATCCGCGGCGATTTCAAGGCGGCGCTCTCCGGCGCGCCGGTCGCCATGAGCGGCGAGGCGGTGCAGCTTCCCCTCTACGGCAGGATCGCCGCCGGCACGCCCATCGAGGCGCTCCGCGACCAGTCCAACACCGTCGGCATCCCCGCCAGCCTCCTCGGCAGAGGCGAGCACTACGCGCTCGAGGTGGCCGGCGACAGCATGATCGATGCCGGCATCTTCGACGGCGATACCGTGGTGATCGAGCGCTGCGAGACCGCCGAGAACGGCAGCATCGTAGTGGCGCTCATCGACGATGCCGAGGTGACCTTGAAGCGCCTGCGCCGACGCGGCGCCTCGATCGCGCTGGAGCCCGCCAACAAGACCTACGAGACCCGCATCTTCGGCCCCGACCGGGTCAAGGTGCAGGGGCGTCTGGTGGGGCTGCTGCGGCGCTATTAGCCGACGCCCTGGGCCCGGACCGCGCGGGGACCCAGGGTCGCTGGCCCCGCCAATCGCGCACGCTCTCGATCTTCATGTCTCCGGGCCCCAGCCAGACGGCGTAGCTGCCGTTCCGCCAGGTGTCGAAGCGATCGATGACCGGCGTTCCCTGGCAAGCGCCGCGCGTGGGGATCGGCGTCACGACGAGATCCACCCGCCCGCAGTCCTCCGTCAATGCGTCCTTGGCCGCGATCGAGCGCCACCACACGGCCTCGCGCGCGGTAGATGCACGCCTGGGCGTCGCAAGTGATAACACCGTCCGTGCTGGCGCCGTTGCGAGGCCAGGCAGGTCCGGCCGCGACCGCCGAGCGCCGTGTCCAGGTCTCCTCCGCGAGGCCGGCGCGCGAGGCAGTGGAGGCGAGATAGGATCCGTCCGCGGCGCGCACCGCCATGACGCGGGATTCGCTGTCCACGAGCACGTCGGGCGGGCGCGGCAGCAGCAACGTCAGGCAGCCTGCGGCGATGGGGCCGAGCCCCAGCAGGCGCCAGCGCCCACGCCAGACGCAAAGCCAGAATCCGCCGAGGCTCAGCACCATCAGTCCCCAGTCCGGCATCGACGGCAAGGTGAGCGCGGCACCCGGCCAGGAGGTGACGGTGCGCGCGACCTCGGCGATGGCATCCATGCCCCAGCCCATGGGCACCAGTGCAATCCTCTCGCCGCCGAACGGCATCAGCACGCAGGAGAGGATCGCCCAGGGCATGACCCAGAATCCCGTGATCGGCACCGCCACCACATTCGCCACCACGGAATAGATGGGAAAACGGTTGAAATGAAAGACGGTGAACGGCGTGGTGGCGAATGTGGTGACCAGCGTCGTGAAGACGCCGACGAGGAGATGCAGCCCCCATCGCCGCATCCAGCCTGCATCCCGGTACCACCCGGATATCGGCTCGCGAAAGGTCTCGTAGAACGCGACGAGGCCGCCCACCGCCGCGAATGACATCTGAAAGCTCGGCCCTGTCACCGCGAATGGACTCCAGAGGATGATGATGAGCGCCGCCCAGGCCAGCGCGCGGGCCGACACGCTGAGTCGATCGATCAGGACCGCCAGCAGCACCAGCGCCGTCATCACGAAGGAGCGGCGTGATGAAACGGTGATCCCGGAAAGCAGAAGGTAGACGAAGGTGACCAGGAGCGCGGCGCTCGCCGCCCATTTCTTGGTGTTGAGGCGCAGCGCGAGAAAAGGCACCAGGGCGAGCCCGAAGCGGATCGTGAAGAAGGCAATCCCCGCCACCATGCCCATGTGAAGCCCGGCGATGACCAGGATATGCGCGAGCCCGGCATCGCGAAACGCCTGCGCGTCGACCTCGGGAATTGCGTGTGTCTCGCCCGTGATGATCGCCGCCGCGATGGCGCCAGTACGGCCCGGCAATGCCGCTTGAATCCGTCGCGTCATGTCGGCGCGGAGCGCGGCCAGCCGCGTGCGCCACGCGGAAGGCGCCTCGCCCGGCAGTTCATGCACCGCGCCTACGGCATATCCGACGGCACCGAGGCGATCGAAGAAAGCGCGGCGCTGAAAGTCATAGGCCCCTGGCATGGCCGGCGCCGGCGGCGGCAACAGCACCGCGCGTACGGCGATCCCCTCGCCGGGGAGCGGGGCGCCCTCGTTGTCCCTGAGCTTGATGCGCACGCGCGCGGGGAGCTGGTCGGGGGCGAGGCGGCCGATTTGCGTGGGCTCGACCACGATGCGACGGCCCGCGGGCAGCGGCTCCGCCTCGAGCACGCGGCCCTCGACCGCGACCGGGCCCAAGCGCCGCTCCAGGACCGGCGCCATCGCGGCCCAGGTCTCGATCTCGCCGGCCGCGAACCCAACCGCCACCGCCGCAACGGCGATCGCGGCAGGGTGAAGCGCTGTACCCGTCGGGCAATCAGCACCGCAAGGATCGTGAGTGGCGCCGTAACCAGCCCGAGCCAGAGCGGCGGTTCCACGGTCAGGGTGAAATAAAGCCCGGCCCCGCTTCCGAGCAAAACGGGCAGCCAGAGGAACCAACGGTCCCGCTCCGCCTCGAGGGCGCCCCTGAGGGCGCCGACAGGACTAGCGAGGCGCCAGGACGGCGCCCCCATCGCCAACGAAGCTGTGTCGACCTCCCCCTCCATGCCCGCGACTGTAGCGGGGAACCGTCGGGAGCCCAACCGCCGCGCGGGCGGCATGCCTGGGCGTCCTCCATGACGCGCCGCCCCTTATGTGCTAAAGAGCGCCCCGCTTTTCCCCTCGCCCTTGCCCCCGAACGGCCGCCCAATGAGCGTCGTTGTCCGCTTCGCCCCCTCACCCACCGGCTTTCTGCACATCGGCGGCGCCCGCACCGCGCTCTTCAATTGGCTCTTCGCCAAGCATCACGGCGGCAAGTTCCTCCTCCGGATCGAGGACACCGACCGCGCCCGCTCCACTCAGGCGGCGGTGGACGCCATCATCGACGGCCTAAAATGGCTCGAGCTGAACTGGGACGGCGAGATCGTCATGCAATCCTCGCGCGTGGCGCGCCACGCCGAGGTCGCGCGCGAGCTGCTGGCCCAGGGCCGCGCCTATCACTGCTACTGCACGCCCGAGGAGCTGGAGGCGATGCGGGAGAAGGCGCGCAAGGAGGGCCGCCCCGTGCGCTACGACGGCACCTGGCGCGACCGCAGCCCCAGCGAGGTGCCACCCAACGTACCGCCGGTGATCCGGCTCAAGGCGGAGCAGGACGGCGAGACCGTGATCGAGGATCGCGTGCAGGGCCGCGTGACGGTCGCCAACACCCAGCTCGACGATCTCATCATCCTGCGCAGCGACGGCACGCCCACCTACAACTTCTCCGTGGTCGTCGACGATCACGACATGGGCATCACCCATGTGATCCGCGGCGACGACCATCTCACCAACGCCTTCCGCCAGACGCAGATCTATCGCGCGCTCGGCTGGGCGGAGCCCGCCTTCGCCCATGTGCCGCTGATCCACGGTCCCGACGGCGCCAAGCTCTCCAAGCGCCACGGCGCACTCGGCGTCGAGGCTTATCGCGACATGGGATATCTCCCGGAAGCTCTCCGCAATTATCTGCTGCGCCTTGGCTGGGGCCATGGCGATGCCGAGATCATTTCCACCGAGCAGGCGATCGAGTGGTTCGACATCGACGCGGTCGGTCGCTCGGCGGCGCGTTTCGATTTCGTGAAGCTCGCCAATCTGAACGGCCACTACATCCGCGAGGCCGACGACGCCAGGCTCGTGTCGCTGATCGCGCCGCGCCTTGAAGCCGCCTTCGGCCGCGCTCTGGAGTCCGGCGAGCGCGCGCGCCTTGCCGCCGCCATGCCTGGCCTCAAGCCGCGCGCGAAGACTCTGGTCGAGCTGGCGGAGAACGCCCGCTTCTACGTAGAGAAGCGGCCAATTCCCGTCGACGCCAAGGCAGCGGCTCAGCTTACGCCCGATGCCTGCCGGTTGCTGGCGGAGCTGGCCACCGGCCTCCAAGCGGCCGCGTGGGACGCAGCCGCGCTCGAGGAGACCGTGCGCCAGGCGGCGGAAGCGCGATCGATGAAGCTCGGCGCGCTTGCCCAACCCCTGCGTGCGGCCCTTGCCGGCAGCACCATGTCGCCGCCGATCTTCGAGGTTATGGCGGTACTTGGCCGGGACGAAACACTGGCCCGGATCGCCGACGCGATCCGGAGCGCCAAGACCGCGACAGGTATTTGATTCGGTAACCAGTCAGTCCTATGCTCCCCTCGCCTATTGCACTGCACAAACAGCCAAGCCAGGGATCGCACCAATGACCGCACAGAGCTCCGGTGCCGCCGCCAAACCCGCCGCCAAGACGAACGAAAACGTCACGCTGACCGACAACAGCACCGGCAAGCAGACGGTCCTGCCGCTGCTGCCCGGCACGGTCGGCCCCAAGGTGATCGACATCCGCAAGCTCTACGCCGAGACCGGCCACTTCACCTACGACCCCGGCTACACCGCCACCGGCTCCTGCGAATCCAAGATCACCTACATCGACGGCGACGTCGGCGAGCTGCTCTATCGCGGCTATCCGATCGAGGACCTGGCGGAGAACAGCGATTTCATGGAGGTCGCCTACCTCCTCACCAAGGGCGAGCTGCCGACCGCCGAGCAGAAGAAGAAGTTCGAGCGCGACATCACCATGCACACCATGGTGCATGAGCAGCTCACGACCTTCTTCCGCGGTTTCCGGCGCGACGCGCATCCCATGGCGGTGATGTGCGGCGTGGTGGGCGCGCTCTCCGCCTTCTATCACGACAGCACCGACATCTCCGACCCGCAGCAGCGCCTCATCGCCTCGCATCGCCTGATCGCGAAGATGCCGACCATCGCCGCCATGGCCTACAAGTACTCGGTCGGTCAGCCCTTCATGTTCCCGCAGAACCACCTGAACTACGCGCAGAACTTCCTGCACATGATGTTCGCGGTGCCGTGCGAGCCCTACACCGTGAACCCGGTGCTGTCGCGCGCCATGGACCGCATCTTCATCCTGCACGCGGACCATGAGCAGAACGCCTCGACCTCGACGGTGCGGCTCGCCGGATCCTCGGGCGCCAATCCCTTTCGCCTGCATCGCCGCCGGCATCGCCTCGCTCTGGGGCCCCGCCCATGGCGGCGCCAACGAGGCGGTGCTGAAGATGCTGCAGGAGATCGGCGACAAGAAGCGGATCCCCGAGTTCATCAAGCGCGCGAAGGACAAGGACGACAGCTTCCGCCTCATGGGCTTCGGCCATCGCGTCTACAAGAACTACGATCCGCGCGCGGCGGTGCTGCGCAAGAGCTGTCACGAGGTGCTGGACGAGCTCGGCGTGCGCGACGAGCCGCTGCTCGACCTCGCGATGGAGCTGGAGCGCATCGCGCTGCACGACGAGTATTTCGTCGACAAGAAGCTCTATCCGAACGTCGACTTCTACTCCGGCATCATCCTGCGTGCGATGGGCTTCCCGACCTCGATGTTCACCGTGCTGTTCGCGATCGCGCGCACGACCGGCTGGGTCGCGCAATGGAACGAGATGATCGAGGACCCGAGCCAGAAGATCGGCCGGCCGCGCCAGCTCTATACCGGTTACACCCGCCGCCCCTACGTGCCGGTCACCAAGCGTGGCTGATCGGCGACGACGCCGTTCGCACCGACGATCCTTCGAGGTACTCTTGGCCCCCGCGCCTGTCCCAGGCGTGGGGGTTCGCGTTGCGGGCACGAATTTCAAGATGGGTTGATGTGCAAAACTCAAACTCCCTCACCCAGCGAGATGGCGCGGATCCTCAAGGACCTCGTACGATTTCGCCGGCGGCTCCGCGCGGCCAGGGAACTCGGCATCCCCATGCCATTTCGCCGCCGGCGCCGCAAGTCGCTGGAAGCCCGCCTGCGCGATCTCTGGCATGGCACCTATGTGCAGACCGATGGCGGCGATCTCGTCTATCTCCCGGCGCCTCTGGAGTTCCAGGCGATGCGAATCCTTTTCGGCAACTTCGAAGCGCACCCGGCGGCGCTGAACTTCCTGCCGCAAGGCGGCACGGCGGTGGACGTCGGCGCCAATCTCGGCGAATGGACGGTTCCACTGGCACGCAAGGCTGGCGCCACCGGGCAAGTCCTGGCGATCGAGCCCAACCCCGCTATTGTCGAGGCGCTGAACCGCACGCTCGTCATCAACAATTTGACGCAGGTGGCGGTGACGGAGGCTGCGGTGTCGGATCGGTCGGGATCCGCGGAGCTCGTCCTCAATCCCGCGAGCAGCGGCGAATCGCGTCTCGGCCTGCCGGCAGCAGGACAGCGCAGCGTCACGGTCCGGGTACATTGCCTCGACGACATCACCAGCGAGCACAAGCTCAATCGGCTCGATCTCGTCAAGATCGACGTCGAGGGACACGAGCGCCGCGTGCTGGAAGGCGCGAGGGCAACGCTCGACCGATTTCATCCCGTGCTGGTCATCGAATCCGGTCACGAGCAGGGCAACGATCGCGACGCCATCGCCGCGCAGTTGGAGAGGCTCGGATATGATCTCGTCGCAGTGCTGCACGATCAGGGTGCGCTGCCGGCGGCGCTCGGAGACTATCGGGCAGCTCGAGGCCCCTGCGCCGGCACCGAGGCGCACAACCTGCTGCTGCTGCCGAGGCCGCCGCGGCCGCTGATCCGAACTAGCTTTTGCGGCGCGCGAGGAACTGCGCCATTCGCTCCTTCGGCTCGTCGGTCTCGTAGGCCGCAGCGAAGGCGTCGATGCCGCGCCGGACCGCGGCGCCGGTCGGCAGCTCCTCCCAGTCGCTGATCAGCGCCTTCTGCAGGCGGATGGCCCGCGGACCTGCAGCGAGGATCGCGTCCACCCACTCCTCTACCGCGGCATCAAGCGCGTCCTTCGCCACCACGCGCTCCACCAGGCCCCACCGCTCGGCCTCGGCGCTCTCGATGATCTCGCCGGTATAGAGCAGCCGGCGGGTACGGCCCCAGCCGATCAGCTGCGGCAGCAGCGCCGCCTCGATCACCGAGGGGATGCCGACCCTCACCTCGGGCATGCCCAGCCTCGCCCCTTCGGCGGCGACGCGGAGATCGCAGGACGCCGCGATCTCCAGCCCTGCTCCCAAGGCATAGCCCTCGATGCGGGCGATCACCGGGACCGGGAGACGGCGCAGGCAGTCGCAAACCCGATGCAGAGACGTGATGAACTCTCGCGCGCTCTCGACATCGAATGGCGCCATCGCGCGAATGTCGGCGCCGCCGATGAAAGCCCTGTCGCCGGCACCGCGCAGCACTAGAACGCGCAACACCTCGTCCTCACCGAGCTTCCTTACCGCTGCCTCGATGGTGGCAAGGCCATGGGCATCGACGATGTTGAGCTTGCCGGGATTGTCGACGGTAATCGTCGCAACTCGGCCCGCCGCGCCGCGCTCCCCGACGACAACCTCGACGCTGCCCACCACGCGGGCGTCAGCCGCGCTGGATCAGCTCGATCTTGTAGCCGTCTGGATCCTCGATGAAGGCGATGACGGTGGTGCCGAATTTTACCGGTCCCGGCGCGCGCGTGATCTTGACCCCCGCCTTGTCCAGCGTCTCGCAGGTCTGGTAGACGTCCGGCACGCCGACCGCGAGGTGACCGAAGCCGGCCCCGAGCGCGTAAGGCTCCTTCTGATCCCAATTATAGGTGAGCTCGATCACGGTGCTGGACGCCTCATCCCCGTAGCCGACGAAGGCAAGAGTGTATTTCCCGTCCGGCACGTCGCGCTTGCGCAGCAGCTTCATGCCCAGAAGGCGCGTATAGAAATCGACGGATTTGTCCAGATTGAATACCCGGATCATGGTGTGCAGCATGCGGCCGTCGATCTGACCGCCCGCCGCCGCCGTCCCGGTTGCGTTGGCAGTGTCCATGTCTCGCTCTCCCATCTTGTCTTGCGGAACCCTGCATACTTAGGCTGTCCCGCCGCATGATGCAAACGGCGGGCTGCCGCTTCCTCGCGGACTCAGTGCGTGGGTTGCGGCAGAGCGCTAGCCGTCGTCATCTCATCCGTTCGGCCCTTCCGCTCGGCGATCAGGGCCAGCACCCGGTCGGCGGCACGCAAGCCCGGTGAAACATCGCCGCGGCCGAGTTTGGCGAGGCCCTCGCGGCAGGCGTCAAGCTGGCGCTCCCGCGCCGGCCGATCATCGATCAAGCGCGCGAGGGCTAAGGTCAGACGCTCCGGCGTGCAATCCTTCTGCAGCAGCTCCGGGATTGCCGGGCGATCGAGGACGATGTTGAGCAACGTGGCGTATTTGACCTTCACCAAACGCTTCAGGAGCCCGTGGGTCAGCGCGTTGACGCGATAGGCCACCACCATGGGAACGCCGGCCAGCGCCACCTCCAGGGTCACCGTGCCGGACGCGGCAAGAGCGACGGCGCTCGCCGCCAGCGCATCATATTTCGCCTGAGCGCCCCGCACCACGATCGTCGGTACGGGCCAATCCTTCGCGGCGGCGGCGATCTCGTCCATTACCGTTCGCACGGTCGGGATGACGACGGTGAGATCGGGATAGCGGTGCCGCAACCGATCGATGGTGGCGCGGAACGCCGGCAGCAGCCGCTGTACCTCGCCGTGGCGGCTTCCCGGCAGCACCGCGATCACGGTGGCATCCGGATCGATGCGATGCCGAGCGCGAAAGGCCGCGCCGTCGCCGCGGTCGGCGCCGCTCTCGATCACGGGATGGCCGACATAGCTGCAGGATAGACCCACTGCCTGAAAGAGGGGCGGCTCAAACGGCAGCAGGGTCATCAGATGGTCGTACCAGCGCGCCATGCGCCGCGCGCGTCCGGCTCGCCAAGCCCAGACCATGGGCGCGACGTAGTGGATGAGCAGCACGGGATCGCGGCGCTGACGCAGACGCTGCGCCACGCGCCAGGTGAAGCCGGAACTGTCGATGCTGACGACGGCATCGGGCTTGAGCGCGCGTACCGCCGCCACCGTCTCGCGCACGCGGCGAAAGATGCGGCGCGCTTTCGGCAGCACCTCCGCGACCCCCATCACCGCCAGGTCCTCGATTGGCACCAGGGTCTCGAGCCCAGCCGCCGCCATCGCTTCGCCGCCGACGCCGGCGAATCGCACGGCTCCCCGCGTGCGCTCGCGCAGCGCCGCCATCAGCCGCGCGCCCAGCGCATCGCCCGACGGCTCGCCGGCAATCAGAAAGATGAGTGGACCTGCGGCGGAGGATATCGCGCTCATGACGACTTGATGCCGATCACGAATAATCCGGCCTGGTTCGCAGCTTCGGCGACATCGGCGCGATCGATGATGAGTGCCGCTCCCGCCTCGACGGCGATGCCTCTGAGACCCGCGTTGGCGCAGGCCACCACCGTCGGTGCGCCCACCACGGGCAGATCGGCGCGGCGCTCCTGACCGGGCTTGGCGATCTTGACCAGGACGCCGCCCGGCCCTTCGCGGCGCAGACCGGCGACCCGCTCGATTAGGGCATCGGTACCCTCCACGGCCTCGACGCCGAGCACGATCCCCTGCTGCACCACCACCGACTGGCCGACGTCCACGCCGCCCAATGCGCGCGCGACCTCGAGACCCCGGGAGATATCGGCAAGGGCCTGCTCGTCGGGCGACACCTGGCCGAGCGCGCCTTCTGGCGCCAGGAGCGTCTCGAGGAGACCGTCGACACCGACAACCCGAAAGCCTTCCGCCTCCAACTCGTGAATGATGGCACTCAGCAACCCGTTATCCCCGAGCGCGCGCAGTCCGATGCGGGCGAACAGCTTGGCCGCCCGCCAGTCCGGCCGCAGCGCGGCCAGGGAAGGTCGGCGCACCCGGCCTGCGAGCACCAGTTCCTCGACACCGTTCTCGCGCAATATCCGCAGAGCATCCGCCGCCGCGCCCAGCCGCACGCTCGCATGCGGCACGCCATCGAAACGCCCGGGATCCGCCTCACCCGCCAGCGCCAGGACAAAGACGGGCTGTCCGCGGGCGCGGCACGCATCGATCACACGCAGCGGCAGCTCGCCCGCTCCAGCAAGGATGCCGAGCTTCGGCCTAGCTGCCATTGGCGCCTTGCGGCCGGCACAAGCCGCGCTGGGACTCCGCCCGGATGAAGTCCACGATGTCGCGCACCGGCTCGACGTCCGGAAACTGCCGTGCGACCTCGTCGACCCGCTCGGCAAGAGTGCCGGCCTCACCGAACAGCATCTGATAGGCGGTGCGCAGTCCTTGGATCTGCTCGCGGGAGAAACCGCGCCGCTGCAATCCGACGATATTGAGCCCCACCAACCGGGCGCGATCGCCCACCACCTGGCCATAGGGAATCACATCGCGCTCGACGCCGGTGATGCCACCGATCATGCCGTGCTTGCCGATGCGAACGAACTGATGAACCGCCGAGAGGCCGCCAAGGAAGGCGAACTCGCCGATCACAACGTGGCCGGCGAGCGTGGCGTTGTTCGCCATGATGACGTTGTCGCCGATGATGCAATCATGCGCCACGTGAGCGCCGACCATGAACAGGCAGCCGTCCCCGATCTTGGTCACCATGCCCCCGCCGGCGGTACCAGGATTCATGGTGACATGCTCGCGTATGATATTGCGGCGGCCGATCTCCAGGCGCGATTTCTCGCCCTTATACTTGAGATCCTGCGGCGCGTGACCGATCGAGGCGAAGGGAAAGATGCGCGTCTCGGCGCCGATCACGGTGCGGCCGGCGACCACCACATGGGAGATGAGCTCGACACCGTGCTGCAGCTCAACCTCGGCACCGACCGTGCAGTAGGGGCCGACCACGGCGGTCTCCGCGAGCCTCGCGCCAGGCTCGACGATCGCCATCGGATGGATAGTGGCCATCGCGGGCGGCTCAGTCGTCCATGATCATGGCGGCGTAGACCGCTTCGGCGCAGAGCTTGTCGCCGACCTTGGCCTTCGCCTCGAATTTCCACACGTTGCCGCGATTGCGCTGGCGCGTCACATGCACCATCAGAGTGTCGCCGGGCACCACCGGGCGACGGAAGCGGGCGCTGTCGACGCTCATGAAGTAGACGAGCTTGCCCATCGAATTGGGCCCGAGGGTATGCACGACCAGCACCGCCGCCGTCTGCGCCATCGCCTCGATGATGAGCACTCCCGGCATTACCGGCCGTTTCGGAAAATGGCCCTGGAAGTGATGCTCGTTGATCGAGACATTCTTGACCCCGATCGCGCTCTCGCCGGCGACGACGTCGATTACCTTGTCGATCATCAGAAAGGGGTAGCGATGCGGAATCATCTCCATGATCCGCAGGATATCGATCTCGGCCACCACCGCTGGCCGCTCGCTCGCTTCCATGATCACTCGCCCTTGCCTTTCGCCAGGCGCTGCAGCACCGCGATCTGACGGAAATGCTCCTTGAGTGGCACCGCCGGCGCACCGGAAACCGTCACGCCGGGTGGCACATCGCGCATTACGCCGCTTTGAGCGGCAATCCGCGCGCCGCTCCCGATGACGAGGTGCCCGATGAGACCGCCCTGACCACCTATCATGACATGGTCGCCGAGCTTGGTACTGCCGGATATACCGACCTGCGAGACCAGGATGCAGCCACGTCCTATTTGGACGTTGTGCCCGATCTGCACGAGATTATCAATCATGGTGCCGGCGCCGATCACGGTATCGGGGCCGGCGCCGCGATCGATGGTGGTGTTGGCGCCGATCTCCACATCGTCCTCGATGAGGACGCGGCCAAGCTGGGGCACCTTTACCACGCCGCTTGCGGTGGGCGCGAAGCCGAAGCCGTCCTGGCCGATCCGGACGCCGGGGTAGAGCGTGACCCGCGAGCCGATGATGGCATGGCTTACGGTGACGCAGGTGCCGACCTTGACATCGTCCCCCAGCACCGAGCCCCTGCCGATGACGCTGCCGGCGCCAAGGCGGCAACGCCGCCCGATCTCGACGCCGGCCTCGATCACTACGTGGGGACCCACGGTAACGCCCTCGCCCAGTCGCGCGCTGGAATCGATCACCGCGGTCGCATGGAGGACCGGCTCGGCACGCGGCTCGGGGTAGAAGGCCTGTGCCGCCAGCGCATAGGCGCGGTAGGGCTGCTCGGTAAGCAGAACCGCGGTGCCCTTGGGCGCGCGCGGAGCAAGCAACGGATGCACGAAAACCGCACCGGCCCGGGAAGCCTCGAAGGCCCCAAGGTATTTCCGATTATCAAGGAAGGCGACATCATCAGGCCCGGCCGATTCCAACGGCGCCACATCCCGAAGCTTGCGCTCCGGGTCGGCTCCGACGCCGATCTCTGCGCCGGTCATCTCGGCCACTGCCTTCAGGCTCAGCGGTCCGGCCACCGTGAAGAAGCGGGGATCGGCCATGGCATCAATTTTTTGCCGGCGGCTGAAGCTGCAAGTTGAGCTGCGGGGGAGGCGCGGCTTGCGGCTGTATCGCGGGCTGTTGGCGTGATTGGGCTTGCGGCTGCGTCGCCGGCTTCAGCTTGCTGAGATCGACGGGCTTCGGTTGATTGACGGTGACCGCAGGCAACCGCTCGTCAAGTTTCTTCATGGCTTCGGCGGTGATATCGAAGCCATCCTTGCTGAATATCACCGCGGCCTTCTGGACCACGATGTTGGCCTGATGCGCCGCCGCCACCTCGGCCACCACCTGCAACGCCGTCGAATTCGACCTTGCTCATCGCCTCACTGTAGACCTGCTGCAAAGCCTGCTGCTTGCCTTGCACGTTGCGATCGAGCGCCTCCACCTTCTGCTGGTATTCGCGCCCTTTCGCCTCGAGCTGGTTAGGTGGTGTCACGCTGCGCTGGCGCTCGAGTTCGGTGCGCGCCTTTTGAAGCTGATCCTCTTGCTGCGCGACCTCCTTGGAAAAGGCCTGGCGATGCTGCTCCATCTGCCCCTGGATGCCCTTGGCCGCCTTCGAGCCGTAGATGAGCTGCTGCATATCGACCATGACCAAGGCCAGTGGCGGCGGCGCGCCGCCCGCAGCCGGCTTGGGCTATCGCCGACGGCGCGTCGAGGGCGCCGCAAAGCAGGACCAGCCATACCGCCGTTATTCCACTCAACCAGCGCGACATTTAGAACCTCGTTCCGAAACCAACCCGGAATAGCTCCCGCTTGTCAAAGCTTTCCCGCTTCACCGGCACGGCAACATCAAGCTTGACCGGCCCGACCGGCGACTGCCAGGAAACGCCGACACCCGCCGAGACGCGAATCGTGTGCGAATCGACGACGGTCGGCCCATGATCATCGCTCTGGAACAGGCTACCGAAGTCACTGAAAGCGCGGGCTGAAAGCCCGAGCTCCTGCGGCAGGCCGAGCGGGAAACCCAACGACAGCGAGCCCGTATAATACGCGTTTCCACCGAGCGCGTCGCCGGTAGAGGTGTCGCGCGGGCCGATACCGCCTGTGGCGAAGCCACGGAGATTGTCACCACCGACAAAGAAGCGGTCCTCGATGCGGACCGTGTCATCGATGCCTTTGATGTAACCGCTCTCCCCGGTCAGGCTGACCACCCATTGCGGAGCGATTGGATAGAAATAGCCGCCCCCCACCGTGCTTCGGATGTAGCGGACATTGCCGCCGAAGCCGGCGAGGTCGTTGCCGAGCTGCGCATAGTACCCCTCGGTCGGATCCTGGCGATTGTCGCGGCGGTCGTAGAGCAAGACCTGGCCAAAGGAGGACGTATTCCGGGTGCCCCCCTCTTCCTTGATGAAGGTAGAGGCGGTCGACGCGATGTCCGTGATCTGGTCCTTACGCAGCGTGTACTTCAGCGTCTGCCGCAAAGGCTCGGTGATCTGGTACCCAACGCGCAGCGATCCACCGATCGAGAACTGATCGAACTCAGATTCGGTCTGCTGGTTGCGCTGGATCTCGAAGAGGTCGATACCGGCCGCCATATTGCGATCCAGGAAGTACGGCTCCGTAAAGCTGAAGTCGAGCTGCTGGACGCGTTGGGCGATGGTGAATCCCAAGCGCAGATCCTGACCGCGCCCGAGCAGATTTCGCTCGCGGATCGAGATGTCGGCGAGCGGGCCGTCGGAGGTGGAAAATCCGACGCCGACCGAGAACTCGCCGGTGGATTGCTCCTCCACCTTGACGTTGACCACCGTCTTGTCCGGAGCGCTACCGGGGTCGTTGGTTACCTCGACTTTCTTGAAGAAGCCTGAATTCTTGATGCGCTGCTCGGAGCGACGCAACTTCGCGGTGTTGAACGCATCGCCCTCCACCAGCCGGAATTCACGGCGAATCACCTTATCGAGCGTGCGGAGGTTGCCGGAGATATTGATGCGCTCGACGTAGACCCGCGGCCCCTCCTTGATGTCGAAGGTGATGTCGATCGTGCGCGTGTCGGAATGCTTGGTGACCCGCGGCTGGATATCGACGAAGGCAAAACCGCGGTTGCCGAGAGCGTCAGTCAGCCGATTGATGGTGTTCTCGACTTGATCGGCATCGTAGCGGTCGCCTTCCTTGAAGGTGATCACCGGCCGCAAGGTGTCGGGGTTGACGTCCTTGAGCTGATTGACGAGGTCGACCTTGCCAAACTTGTAGCGCTCACCTTCCTCGATCGTGAACGTGATGTAGAAGCCGTCGCGCGCCGGCGACAGCTCGGCCACAGCGGAAATGACGCGGAAATCGGCGTAGCCTTCCGACAGGTAGAACTTCCGCAGAAGCTCGCGATCGTAGGTAAGGCGATCGGGATCGTAGATGTCGGCGGTGCTGAAGAAGCGGTACCAGCGAGATTCACGGGTGCCGATGATCTCCTTGAGCCGACTGGCGCTGAACTCGTGATTGCCGACGAAGTTGATGCTGTTGATGCCGGTGGTGGCCCCCTCGTCGATCTCGAACACGAGATCGACGCGATTTTGCGGCAGCTGAATGACCTTGGGATCGACGGTCGCAGCGAAACGTCCGTTGCGCCGGTAGAGATCGAGCATGCGCTTCACGTCGGACTGAACTTTGGTCCTGGTGAAGACCACTCTCGGCTTCAACTGCACTTCCGCCAACAGCTGGGAATCCGACAGCTTGCGATTTCCCTCGAAGGCAATGCGGTTGATGATGGGGTTTTCAACCACATGCACCACCAGCGCGTCGCCGTCGCGCTTGATCGATACATCCGCGAAGAGCCCGGTGGCGAACAATGCTTTGAGCGAGCTGTCCACCCGATCGCTGTCGAAGGGGTCGCCCGGCTGCACCAGAAGATAGGAACGTACGGTTTCCGGCTCGATGCGCTCGGTGCCTTCGATCCGCACCTCGCGCACGATGCCAGCGGTGGCCGCCGCAGGCGCCTGCGTCGGCGCGGAAGGGGGTGCGGCTACGCGTGGGCCCGCGCAGTGGGTGCCTGCCCTGATGCCGGCGGCAGCGGCGTCTGCGCGGTGGCCACAATCGCCACCGCTGCCGCCGCCGCAATGCGCAGCACCACCTCAACTAGACCTCGCCGCAACGCCTTCCCCCGCCTTCGGATTTGTCAGGCGACCGTCAGGTCACCAGCCCCTTGAGAAACGCAAACACTCCCACGTGGACGAGGTCATTCCAGGTGGCAAACACCATCAAGGTCAGGACAAGAGCAAGCCCGACACGGAAGCCGTATTCCTGCGCGCGATGTCCCAACGGCCGGCCGCGGATCGCCTCCGCCACATAGAAGAGCAGATGGCCGCCATCGAGGACAGGTATCGGAAACAGATTTATCAGCCCGAGATTGATCGACAGCACGGCCATGAACCAGATCAAGCTGCTGGGGCCACCCTGCGCGACCTTACCCGACATCTGAGCGATCCGGATCGGCCCACCAAGCTCATCGGTGGTGCGGGTTCCCGACACCATCTGTCCGACTGCCGTGAGCGTCCCGGTCGACATATTCCAGGTTTCCGTCACCGCGCGCCAGATCGCGTTGGCAGGATCGCGACGCACGAACTCCGTGCCCTTCTCCGTGCCCTTGCGCGAGATGCCGAGCCGACCGATGCGGTGCACGTTGCCGAAGATGTCCTTTTCCTCCTGCACGACCGGCGTTGCGGTGAGTTCCACCTCGCGGTCGCCGCGCCGCACCACGATCCGCAGCGGCGTGCCCTCGTTGAGGCCGACGATCTGCTGGATGTCCTCGAAGCGCTCGATCCGGCTCCCGTTGACCGACAGGATAACGTCATGCGGCTTAATGCCCGCCCGCTCGGCGGCGCTTCCCGGCAGCACCTCGCCGACGTCGGTCGGGGTGACCGGCTGACCGACGGTCATGAAGAGCCCGGCCAGCACCACCAGCGCGAAGACGAAATTCGCCGCCGGTCCCGCCGCCACGATCTCGAAGCGCTGCATCAGGCGCTTGTGATGGAACGACACCGCTCGCTCAGCCGCGGTCATTTCCGCCACCGCCTCGCTCGGCATCGAGGCGGCATCGACATCGCCGAACATCTTGATGTAGCCGCCCAGCGGGATGACGCTGAGCTTCCATCGGGTGCCGGCGCGGTCGTTCCAGCCGAACAGCTCGGGCCCGAAACCGATGGAGAAGATCTCGACCTTGACGCCGTTGCGCCGGGCGGCGAGATAGTGGCCGAGCTCATGGACGAAGACGAGAACCGTGAGCACGGCCAGGAATGGCACGATGTAGCCGAGGCTGCCAGTGAGCCAAGCCATGAGTCGTTATGCCTCCTTCCAGGCCGCTGCGGGCGGGCGCAACACTAGCAGCAAAATCCACATTGTATTTGGCAAAATTATGAACCGCTTCACCGGAACCCGTCCATCGATCATCCCCAGGCGACGGGGCTTTTCCCGCTGACGAGCACCAGCACCGCGACAGCCGCGAGCGCCGCCAGCATACCATCCAGGCGATCGAGAAACCCGCCATGGCCAGGAATGAGCCCGCTGGCGTCCTTGACGCCGAACCGGCGCTTGGCAAGGGACTCGCCGAGATCGCCGAGTTGAGACGCGATCGACACCAAGAGGGAAACCCAGACCACCGGCGAAAGTGCTGGAATTCCGAGAGCTTGGGCGGTGACTAGCCCGATCACGCCGGCCGCCGCTAGCCCCCCGATAGCGCCGGACCACGTCTTGCGGGGGCTCCAGCTGGGGGCGATGCGCGGCCCCCCCAGGCCTCGCCCCACGACATAGGCGGCGGTATCCGTTGCCCAGACCAGGGCGAGAAGCCAAAGCACGGTGGCGCGGCCGGTTCCGGGGTCGGCAGCAATCCACAGCAGCGCCATCGAGGGAAGTCCGATCCAAAGCACCCCGAAACCCGCCCAAGGTGCGGAGAGGCGCTCTCGTCCCATCGCGAGGAGAATCCCCGCAAGCGCGCCCGCGCAGAGCAGCGTCAGTGCCAGCGCAAACCAGCCGAGCGCAGCGGCGCCGACTCCGAGCGCCTCGACGACTACCAGAAGCTGTCCCAGACGATCGAACCGACCGCCCGCTATCAACCGGCCCCACTCCCAGCCCATCAGTGCCGCCACCGCCACCACGAGCACCGACAGGAACGGCGCCCCGACCCAGGCGGCGGCAACGACCACCGGGGCAAGAACCGCGGCAGAGATCAACCGGAGACGGAGAGCGCCGGACTTAGCGTTGCCCAACGGAGGCGCCATAGCGACGCTCGCGGCCGTGAAACTCGTCCAGCGCGCGCTCGAAGTCGGCCTTGGTGAAATCCGGCCATAGCGTCTCGATGAAGATGTACTCGGAATAAGCGGTCTGCCACAGCAGGAAATTGCTGATCCGCTGCTCACCGCTGGTGCGGATGACGAGATCCGGATCGGGTACGCCTGCGGTGAGGAGGTGACTGGCAAAGCACGCTTCGTCGATGTCGCCTGGGTCGAGGGTTCCGGCACGCACCTGGGTGGCGATCCGCCGCGCCGCGCCGGTGATCTCCGCGCGCCCGCCATAGGACAGCGCAATCGACAGCTGCAGCCGGGTATTCTGCGCGGTGAGCGCCTCCGTATTGTCGATCAGCGTAACGATGTCCGGAGCGAGACGCTCACGATCGCCGATGACGCGCACGCGTATATTGTTGCGGTGGAGGTCGGCCACTTCGCCACGGAGATAGTGGCGCAGCAGCGTCATGAGATCGCCCACCTCATCAGCCGGACGCTTCCAATTCTCGGACGAGAACCCGAACAGCGTCAGATAGGAAATGCCGAGTTCCGCCGCCGCCTCAACCGCGCGCCGCGCGGCCTCGGCACCACGCCGATGGCCAGCCACCCGAGGCAGGCTGTGCGCTTTCGCCCAGCGTCCATTGCCATCCATGATGATGGCGACATGGGCGGGTGGCCGCGGCGAAGGTGACAGGGAGGCGGGTGTTTCCATCGCGATTATACGTGAAGGATTTCCTTCTCCTTCTGCGCGAGGGTCTCGTCGATCTTCTTGATCGTATCGTCGGTCAGCGTCTGCACGTCCTTGTCGAGCTTGCGGTGCTGGTCCTGGTTGATATCGCGGTCCTTCTCGCGCTTCTTAAGGCCCTCGAGCCCGTCGCGGCGCACGTTGCGCACCGAGACACGGGCCTGCTCGGCGTATTTGTGCGCGACCTTGGTAAGCTCCTTGCGGCGCTCCTCGCTGAGGGGCGGGATCGGAACCCGGATCACCTGCCCTTCGCTCTGCGGATTGAGCCCCAGACCCGCCTCGCGAATGGCGGCATCCACGGCCTTGGCCAGGCCCCGGTCCCAGACCTGCACCACCAGGAGCCGCGGCTCCGGCGCGCTCACCGTGCCGACCTGATTGAGCGGCATGGTAGTGCCGTAGGCGTTTACCGCCACGGGATCCAGTAGACTCGGCGACGCACGGCCGGTACGGAGCCCCGCGAATTCCTTGCGCAGCACATCGAGGGCGCCGTCCATGCGGCGCCGCAGGTCACTGATCAGAACGTCCTCGCTCACAGTCTCAGCTCCCCTCCGTTATGATGGTGAAGCGGCCGCGACCGCTTACCACCTCGGCAAAGCCGCCGGTATTTTGGATGGAAAACACCAGGATCGGAATGCGGTTCTCGCGCGCAAGGGAAATTGCCGCCGCATCCATCACCTGCAAGTCGCGCGAGAGCACGTCGAGATAGGTCAATCTTTCGTACCGCTCGGCGTCGCCCACCTTCTTGGGATCGGCGGAATAAACACCGTCCACCTTGGTGCCCTTCAGGAGCGCATTGCAGCCCATCTCCGAAGCGCGCAGTGCCGCCGCCGTGTCGGTGGTGAAGAAGGGATTGCCGGTGCCGGCGCGCGAAGATCACCACGCGGCCCTTCTCCATGTGGCGAATGGCACGGCGGCGGATGTAGGGCTCGCACACCGCCTGCATGCTGATCGCCGAGAGCACGCGGGTCGCGACCCCCAGCCGCTCCAGCGCGCTCTGCATGGCCAGCGAATTGATGACGGTGGCGAGCATCCCCATATAGTCCGCCGTCGCCCGCTCGATGCCGCTCGCGGCACCGGCCAGGCCGCGAAAGATGTTGCCGCCACCGATCACCAGGCAGACCTGGACGCCGAGCCCGTGAACTTCCTGCACTTCAGCGGCGATGCGCGCAACGACGCTCGGATCCTGGCCATACTCCCGCTCGCCCATCAGGGCCTCGCCGGAGATCTTCAGGAGGACGCGCCGGTATTTCAGGTCCGCTGGCATGGCTTAAGGGATGAGATCCGACTCGGGGCGAGATAATCGCACAGCCAAATCATACATCAATGCGTGGCGCCCGTCTTGCGCGCCCGATCCCGGAACGGAGCGCGGCGGAATCACGGCGGACCGGCTCAGCCCTTCAACTGTGCCGCGACTTCGGCGGCGAAGTCGCTTTCCTTCTTGTCGATGCCCTCGCCCAACGCGAAGCGGACGAAGCCGGTGACCTTGATCGGCGCACCCACCTCCTTGCCCGCCGCCTCCACCACCTTGCCGAGGCGGCTTTCCCCGTCGATCACATAGATCTGCTCGAGAAGCACGGTCTCCTCGTAGAACTTGCGCAGGCGGCCCTCCACCATCTTCTCGATGATGGCCTCGGGCTTGCCGCTCTGGCGCGCCTGGTCGCGCAGAATATCCCGCTCGCGCTCGACGGCTGCCTTGTCCACCGAGGCGATGTCGAGAAATTGCGGGTTCGCCGCGGCAACATGCATCGCGAGCTGCCGGCCGAACGCGGTCAGGCGCGCTGCATCGCCGGCGAACTCGAGGCCGACGATGCACGCCGATCTTGCCGATGCCGGCGGCAAGGGCGTTATGGACGTAAGCGGCCACCACGCCCTTCGATACCTGAATCCGGCTTCGCTCGGCGGAGCGCCATATTCTCGCCGATGGTGGCGATAAGATGGGTCAGCTCCTCGCCCACCGTGCGGCCGGTGCCGGGATAGGCGCGCGCCCTTCAGAGCCTCGATGTCGTCGCCCTTGGCCAGCGCCAGCTTGGTGACGGTACCGACATAGCTCTGGAAGGCTTCGTTGCGCGCGACGAAATCGGTCTCGCTGTTCACCTCCACCACCGCGCCGACGCGCGCCCTCGGTGGCGACGCCCACCAGCCCCTCGGCGGCGACGCGGCCTGCCTTCTTCGCCGCCGCCGCCAATCCCTTCTTGCGCAGCCAGTCCGACGGCCTGCTCGAGATCACCCGAGGTCTCGCCGAGGGCGCGCTTGCAGTCCATCATGCCGGCGCCGGTCTTCTCGCGCAGCTCCTTCACCAGCGCAGCGGTAATCTCGGCCATGGCTCTATCTCTCTTTGCTCGAGAAGTACGTCGTGTACAGCGGCGGGCGTCCTGCCTTCGCGAGGTCAGGCTTCCGGACGGGCCTCCGGCGTGGCCGGAATCTCCTCCGGCAGCACCTCCACCGGCGGCGCTGCCTGCGCGCCCACGTCGGCGCCGGTGCTCGCCAGCTCCGCCTGCAGCCCGTCGAGGACCGCCTGAGCCATCATGTCGCAATAGAGATTGATGGCGCGCATGGCGTCGTCGTTGCCGGGGATCGGATAGGCGATGCCGTCGGGCGACGAATTGCTGTCGAGGACCGCCACCACCGGGATCTTCAGCGTGTTCGCCTCTTTGACGGCGATCGCTTCCTTGTTGGTGTCGATGACGAAGAGGATGTCGGGTAGCCCACCCATGTCCTTGATGCCACCGAGCGCGCGCTCCAGCTTGTCGCGATCGCGGGTGAGCTCCAGGAGCTCGCGCTTGGTCAGACCGGCCTCCGGCTGACCGATCCGCTCGTCGAGCTCCTTCAGGCGCTTGATCGACTGCGAGATGGTCTTGAAGTTGGTGAGCATGCCGCCGAGCCAGCGGTGGTTCACGTAATATTGGCCGCAGCGCTTCGCCGCCTCGGTGAGCGGCTCCTGCGCCTGGCGCTTGGTGCCGACGAAGAGGACACGGCCGCCGCCCGCGGCGACGTCACGCACCGCCTGGAGCGCCCGGTGCAGGTTGGGCACCGTCTGCTCGAGATCGATGATATGAACGCCGTTTCGCACCCCGAAGATGTACGCGCCCATCTTGGGGTTCCAGCGCCGGGTATGGTGGCCAAAGTGAACGCCGGCTTCCAGGAGCTGGCGCATGGTAAAGGTCGGCATAGCCATCGGAACGATTCCTTTTCCGGTTGAGCCGCCGCGGGGGTTATCGGCCTTGCGACCGACACCGGAGCGTGCCGCCTCACCCATCCCTATCGAGACGGGAGCAGCCGCATCCCCGCGTGAGGTTTAAGGGCGCTTAGATAAGGGTTCGAGGGTCATTTGGCAAGGGCGGAGCGGGCCAAGCCGCCCGGCCGCCTCAAGGCAACTGCCGGTGCAGCTCAGCGCGCCGCAGCGACCGCCGCCCGTTCCGCGACCGGGAACGCGATCTCGAACCGGCTGCCAAGACCGACCTCGCTGCTCACCTCGATGGTGGCTTTGTGGCCGGAGACGATGCCATGCACCAGGGCAAGCCCGAGCCCGCTGCCCTTGCCGGCTTCCCCGACGGCCAAGAACGGCTCGAAAATGCGCCGCCGGGTGGCGTCATCCATGCCCTCGCCGGTATCGGCAATCGTGAGCACCAGCCGCCGCTGGCTCCGCTTGCGTCCTTTGCGCATATCGAGGCGCACCGAGATCGTGCCGTCCCTGTCCCCTATCGCCTGCGCCGCATTGGTGACGAGGCAGTTGATGACCTGCTGCAGTTGAGCGGGATCGCCGACGATCGGGGCGGTGCTGCCAATCTCGCACTCGATGGCGATATGGGCCGGAAGCGTCGCGCGCAGAACCCGCAACGCATCCTGAACGATCTCGGCGAGGTCGAGCGTGGTCTGGCCTCCGGCGTCGCGCCTGCCCAAGGCGATGATGCGCTTCACGAGATCGCGGATCCGCGCTGCGGCATCCGTGACGATCTCGAGCTGGTCGCGCTCCGCGCTGCCGGGCGGCAGGGCGTTGCGCACGGATTTCGTGAGCGAGAGGATCGGCGTCAGGGCATTGCTGATGTCATGGGCGATGCCGCCGACGAGCGCGCCAACCTTATCCAGATTGTGCGATTGCTGAATCTCGGCATCCCGCTCGCGCTGCTGCGCCTCGAGCTGACGGCGCTCGGTGATGTCGCGGCAGATCCCGAGATAGCCGATCGGCTCGTGGTCCGCATCGCGCAGCATTTCGATCTCGAGGCGCACCGTGCGCAGCTCTCCGCCTGGCCGGACGATGCGAAGATCGGTACCGATGCGCGCCCGGCCCTGGCGCAGCCGGGCCAGCAATCGCCGCGCCGCCATCCTGTCTGCCGCATGGACGCACGCCAGAAAGCTCTCGGCGGACGGCGTGAAAGCCTCCGGCGATTGACCGAAGATCGCGTAGCAGGCGTCGGTCCACTCGGTTCGGCCGGTGGAGAAATCGTGCTCGAAGCTGCCGAATCCCGCGACCAGCTGCGCCCGGGCGAGATGCTCCCCGACGCCGCGCAGACTGCGATCGCCCTCGCTGAGCCGCTCGCCGGCAAACGCCAAGGTGTCCGCGAAATCCGTCACTTCGCGCACCGGCGACACCACCGGCGGAACCGGCTTCATGTCGATCAGTCCCATGGCGATGGCCGAGAATACCTCCATCGTTCGCGCCAAACGCTCCCCGGCGATGAAGGCAAACGCGATTCCGCACAGCAGCACGATCGAGCCACCGCCGAGGATCAGCTGCAGCGCAATCCCGATCGGAACGTCGACGACGGCCTGTGGCACCCCGACGGCCACCTCCCATCCCGACGCGGCCGATCGGATCGCCGCCAGATAGATCGGTGCCCCCCTCCCGTCGACGGCGCCGAACAGACCCTCCCTATCGTCCGGCGCCAGACGCTGCATGCCGGCCGGAAGCCGTCGCCCGACCGCCACCTCGGAATGGACCGTGGCGGCCATGACGACCCGGTCGCGGTCGGCGATGTCGACGGTCCAGCCGTCGGGAAGGCGCTGCGCAGCCAGCCGATCGGCCAGCGTCGAGGCGGGGTAGGACAAGGTGAGGATGTAGCGGACCTGCTCGCGATCCGGGATCGGCAAATGGATCGAGAACTGCGGCAGCCGGTCGGTGCCGCCCAGGAACAGATTGGTGACGACGACCTCCTTCGTCGCCACTACCTGCGCGATGCTGGCCTTGTCCTCGTAGTCGACCGGCGCCGATCCCAATTGCTGCCGCGTGTCGAAGATCACTTCGCCAGTGGCATGGGAAAACAGGATCCAGCCGCCATCCTGCTCGGATATCGCCTTGCACTCGTCAAAGAAGCGGCGGAGGTCGCCGTTGGCGGCGGGAAAGAGATCGGCGAGGGTGCGGAGGTCGGCGGTGCCGGCGCGCAATTGCTGCTCGACGACGCCGGCAGTGGCGCGGGCGGCCGCCATCACCTGGCCACGGCCGTTCTGGCGCTCGGAGAAGGCAAGGAGGCTAACGGCGATGACAGAGATCAGGACGATGGGCAGTACGCAGGCCGCCACCACGATCATGAGGTGATCGCGAAAGCGCCGTTGCAACGGCGCAACCGGGGCAGGGCTCGAAGGTGGCGTCGGCACGTTCAAGGCGAAGCCCGCGAGTTGATTCGGGTCGCCGACGATACGCCGATGAAATTACGAAAGGATTGCCAAGGCAGTCGGCTGTTTACCACTCGTCAATTTCCGGCGACGGAGCCACTACAGCAGCCCCAGCTCCAGCTTGGCCTCTTCGGTCATGCGGTCCCGCGCTCCAGGGCGGCGTCCAGACCAGCTTCACCCGGACGTCGCTGACGCCCTCGACGGCGGCCACCGCCTGCTGCACCTGGCCCGGCAAGCGAGCCCGCCACCGGGCAGGCTGGCGTCGTCAGCGTCATCTCGATGTAGACGGTGCCGTCGCGCCGGACCATGAGCTCGTAGATCAGGCCGAGATCGACGAGATTCACCGGAATCTCGGGGTCGCGCACGGTCTTGAGGGCCTCCAGCACCCGCGCCTGCAGGGCGGGATCGCCGGCATCGGGTTCCGGCCGCTCGACATCGTCGCCCTCCGGCAGCGGGCCGCCGGGCATGAAGTCGAAGAGATCCTTGCCGTCGTCGGAAATCGAGGCCATCGCCCCTACTCCGTCTTGACCACGGCACCGGTGGCGCCGCTCTTCAGCGCCGCCTCGAAGGCGTGCCAGGGCAGCGTCGCGCATTTGACCCGGGCCGGATAGGCCTTGACGCCGGCAAGCGGCGCCAGGCGCTCCGCGTCCTCCTCGAGCTCCGGGGATGTCTGCATGGGCTCGCCGGACGTCACATTGGCGTGAAACGCCTTAAAGAGCGTCTCCGCCTCGGCGAGTGTCTTGCCCTTGAGGATCTCGGTCATCAGCGAGGCGGAGGCGGTGGAGATCGCGCAGCCCCGTCCCTCGAAGCTCACGTCGGCGATGCGATCGCCTTCGAGCTTCAGATAGACCGTCACCTTGTCGCCGCAGAGCGGGTTGTGCCCCTGAGCGAAATGGCTCGGGTGCTCCATCCCGTGGAAGTTCCGGGGGTGGCGCCCGTGGTCGAGGATGATGTCCTGGTAGAGATCGCGAAGGTCCATGGTAACCGGGTCCTAGCGCCCGAACATCTTCTGCGCCGCCTCGACGGCGGCCACCAGCGCGTCGACGTCGGTCTCGTCGTTGTAGACGCCGAAGGAGGCGCGCGTCGTCGCGCCCACGCCCAGGCGCTCCATCAGGGGCTGCGCGCAATGGTGGCCCGCGCGCACCGCGACCTTGTGCTGGTCGAGGACGGTGGCGAGGTCGTGGGGATGGATGCCCTCGACCGCGAAGGAGACGACGCCGAGCTGCCGCTGGCCGGCGGCAACGACGTTGACGCCATCGAGGGCGGCGAGCCGGCGCACCGCGACCCCGGTGAGTGCCTCCTCGTGATCGCGCACGGCCTCGCGGCCGAGGCTCTCGATGTAGTCGAGGGCGATGCCGAGACCGATGGCGCCGGAGATATCCGGCGTCCCCGCCTCGAAGCGCTGGGGCGGATCGAGGAAAGTGGTCTCCTCGAAAGTCACCGTGCGGATCATGGTGCCGCCGCCCTGGTAGGGCGGCATGGCGTCGAGCAGCGCGCGCTTGGCGTAGAGCGCGCCGATGCCGGTGGGCCCATAGGCCTTGTGACCGGAGAAGGCGTAGAAGTCGGCGTCGAGCGCGCGCACGTCCACCGGCAGCCGCGGCGCCGCCTGGGCGCCGTCCAGCAGGACCTTGGCGCCGACGCCGTGCGCGAGCCGGATCACCGTCTCCACCGGCACGATATGGCCGGTGACGTTGCTGATGTGGGTGATCGCCACCAGCTTGGTGCGCGGGCTCAGCAGTCGCTCGAAGGCCGCGAGATCGAGACCGCCGGTGGCATCGATCGGCGCCGCCAGGATCTTGACGCCGGTGCGCTCGCGCAGGAGCTGCCACGGCACGATGTTGGAGTGATGCTCGAGCTCGCTCAGCACGATCTCGTCGCCGGGCTTCAGGAACGTGCCGCCCCAGCTCTGGGCCACCAGGTTGATCGCCTCGGTGGTGCCGCGCACGAACACGATCTCGCTCGGGATCGGCGGCATTGAGGAAGCGCCGCACGCTCTCCCGCGCCCGCTCGTAGCGATCGGTGGAGATCGCGCTCAGGCGATAGACGCCGCGATGCACGTTCGCGTAGTCCGTGCGGTAGAACTCGGCGACGCCGTCGATGACCGCCTTCGGCTTCTGGGCGCTCGCGCCGGAATCCAGGAACACGAGGCCGGGATTGCGCTCGAAGATCGGGAAGTCGCGGCGGACCGCGCGACGGTCGAGAGCGCGCTGCACGCCGGACGGAGATTGGAGACGATCGACATGAGGTTCAGCTCCCGCGCTTTTCCAGCCAGGTCTCGAGATGCCGCCGGAGATGCGCGCGGAGCAGAGGCTCCGCGCACCGCGGTCTCGATGGCATCCACCGCGAAGGCCTCGATCAGCATGCGCCGCGCCACGATCCATGGGAAGGCCGCGCGAGCACAGATAGAAGAGCGCCGTCTCGTCGAGGTCGCCGACGGTGGCGCCATGGCTGCACTTGACGTCGTCGGCGAGGATCTCGAGCTCGGGCTTGGTGTCGACCGCGGCGCGCGGGCTCAGCAGCAGGTTGCGGTTGAGCTGATGGGCGTCGGTCTTGTCGGCGCCGGGCCGGACCGCGATCTTGCCGAGGAAGACGCCGTGGGCGCGGTCGTCGACCACGCCCTTGAAGACCTCGCGCGTCTCGCCGCCGAGCGCCGCGTGCTCGACGAAGGTCGCGGTGGTCGCCTCCTGCTCGCGCCGCAGCAGATAGGTGCCGCTCAGATCGAGATGAGCGCCCTCGCCCGCCAGCGTCACCAGGCTGTCGCCGCGGGAGAGCCGCGCGCCGGTCGTCAGGGTGAAGCTCTCGTAGCGGGCACTCTTCGCCAGGCTCGCGCGGGTGAGCGCCGTGTGGATCGCCCCGCGCCCTTCCGCCTGGATCTTCACGTGAGCGATGTGGGCGCCCTCGCCCACCGCGACCCGCGTCACCGCGTTGGTCCAGCCGATGCCGGCGCCGGCATAGGTCTCCACGACAGTCGCGCGGCTGCCGGCCCCGGCCGCGATCGCATTGCGCAGATGGAACGCCTGGGGCGCATCGGCCGTGAGCGAGATGGATGATCTCGACTGGCGCCTCGAGCGACCACACCCGGCTCCAGCGCCAGCACGAAGCCATCGGCGAAGAACGCGCCGTTGAGGGATGCCAGGGGCTGAGCGCCGACGGCGTCGCTCTCCTCGAAGGCGGCGCGCACCCAATCCGGATGCGCCGCGAGCGCCTCCGCGGTCGAGCCCAGCCAGACGCCCTTCGGCAGGCCGTCGATCGCCGAAAGCTCCGACGCGAAGCGGCCGTTCACCAGCACGATCCGGTGCCGCGCACCGTCGAGCAGATAGGGCGCGAGCGCCACGCATCGACAGTGAGCGCCGCTTCGGTCGCCGGCGGAAACACGCTCCGCGTCAGCGGCGTCAGATTGGTGAAGCGCCAGAGCTCGTCGCGCCGCGTGGGGAAGCCCAGCTCGGCGAAGCGATCGAGGGCCGCGCGGCGCCGGTCGGCGAGCCAGCGCGGCTCGTCCGGCGCGGAGCGGCGGCGGAACGCCTCCAGATAGGGAGCAGCCTCGGTCTTGATCACGCTCATGGGCGATCCCGTCAGGCCGCGCTGCCGAGATGGGCATAGCCGCGCTTCTCCAGCTCGGCGGCGAGGCTCTTGTCGCCCGACGCGACGATCCGCCCCTCGCCCAGCACGTGGACGCGGTCGGGCACGATGTAGTCGAGCAGCCGCTGGTAGTGGGTGATCAGCACGATCGCGCGCTTGGGATCGCGCAGCTTGTTGACGCCGTCGGAGACGACGCGGAGCGCGTCGATGTCGAGGCCGCTGTCGGTCTCGTCGAGGATCGCGAGCTTCGGCTCCAGCATCGCCATCTGGAAGATCTCGTTGCGCTTCTTCTCGCCGCCGGAGAAGCCGCACGTTGACCGCGCGCTGCAGCAGATCCTCGCCGATGTCGAGCAGCTTGAGCTTGGCGCGCACGGCCTTCAGGAACTGGCCGGCATCGAGATCGCTCTCGCCGCGCTGGCTTGCGCACCGCGTTGAGAGCGGCGCGCAGGAAATACATGTTGTTCACGCCGGGGATCTCGACCGGATACTGGAACGCCAGGAAGATGCCCTCGCGGGCGCGCTCGTCCGGCGCGAGCGCCGAGGAGGTCGCGGCCCTGGTAGAGCACCTCGCCCGCCGTCACCTCGTAGCCCGGCTTGCCCGCCAGCACGCCCGCGAGCGTGCTCTTGCCGGAGCCGTTCGGCCCCATGATCGCGTGCACCTCGCCGGCTCCAACGCGAGAGATCGATCCCCTTGAGGATCTCCTTCCCGTCGGTCACGCGCGCGTGCAAGTTCTTGATCTGCAACATATTCGATCTGTCCAATTGGGTTCGTTTCGTAATTCCGCGCGCTAGCCGACGCTGCCCTCGAGGCTGACCGCGAGGAGCTTCTGCGCCTCGACCGCGAACTCCATCGGCAGCTCCTTCAGCACTTCCTTGCAGAAGCCGTTGACGATGAGCGACAGCGCGTCCTCCTGGCTGAGGCCGCGCTGGCGGCAATAGAACATCTGGTCGTCGCTGATCTTCGAGGTCGTCGCCTCGTGCTCGACCCGCGCCGAGGGGTTGCGCACCTCGATATAGGGCACGGTGTGGGCGCCGCACTTCTTGCCGATCAGCAGTGAGTCGCACTGGGTGTAGTTGCGGGCGTTCTCGGCCTTGGGCTGCACGCGGACCAGGCCGCGATAGGTGTTCTGGCCGCGGCCGGCGGAGATGCCCTTGGAGATGATGGTCGAGCGCGTGTTGCGACCCAGATGGATCATCTTGGTGCCGGTATCCGCCTGCTGCAGGTTGTTGGTGATGGCGACGGAGTAGAACTCGCCCACGGAGTTGTCGCCTTCGAGCACGCAGCTCGGATACTTCCAGGTGATCGCCGATCCGGTCTCCACCTGGGTCCAGGAGATCTTGGAGCGGGATCCGCGGCAGGCGCCGCGCTTGGTGACGAAATTATAGATGCCGCCCTTGCCCTCGGCGTCGCCGGGGTACCAGTTCTGCACCGTCGAATACTTGATCTGCGCATCCTCGAGCGCCACCAGCTCGACGACGGCGGCATGGAGCTGGTTCTCGTCGCGCTGCGGCGCGGTGCAGCCCTCGAGATAGCTCACATAGGCGCCCTTGTCGGCGATCAGCAGCGTGCGCTCGAACTGGCCGGACTTGGCGGCGTTGATGCGGAAATACGTGGAAAGCTCCATCGGGCAGCGCACGCCCGGCGGGATATAGGCGAAGGAGCCGTCGCTGAAGACCGCGGAATTGAGCGCCGCGAAGAAGTTGTCGCCCTGCGGCACCACCGAGCCCAGGTACTTCCGCACGAGGTCGGGATGCTCGCGCACCGCCTCGCCGAAGGAGCAGAAGATGATGCCGAGCTCGCCCAGCGTCTCCTTGAAGGTGGTGGCGACGGAAACGCTGTCGAAGACGGCGTCCACCGCGACGCCCGCGAGCGCGGCGCGCTCGTGGAGGGGAATGCCGAGCTTCTCGTAGGTCTTCAGCAGCTCCGGATCGACCTCGTCGAGGGATTGCGGGCCGGGCTTCTGCTTCGGCGCCGAATAATATGTGGCGGCCTGATAGTCGATGGGCGCGATGCGCAGCCGCGCCCAGTCCGGCGGCGTCATCTGCAGCCAGTGCCGGAATGCCTGGAGGCGCCACTCCAGCAGCCACTGCGGCTCGCCCTTCTTGGCGGAGATATAGGCAACGGTCTCCTCGTTGAGACCCGGCGGCGCCTGCTCGCTCTCGATATCGGTGATGAAGCCGTATTTGTAGCCCTCGGCGGTGACCGCGCGGAGGGTGTCGAGGTTTGAACTCATGGCGCTGCGGGATCTCCAGCTCGAAGGGCGGGACGCCGCGGCGCGCGTAACCTTTCCGCAACCATGTCGGCGAGGGTGACCGCGCCGAGAGCCGCGGCAACCGCGTTGTTGATGCGCTGCCAATGGGGCCGCGTCGGGCAGAAATGGGTGCGGTCGCAGGTGACCGCCCGGGAGGCCCCGGCATGGGAGGTGCACTGGGTGATGCCGATGGCGCCGTCGATCGCCGCCACCACCTCGGCCACCGACACCGTCGAGGCGGATCGGGCCAGGCGATAGCCACCCGTGGCGCCACGGGAGCCCGCGACGATGCCGGCATGGGCGAGGCTCTTTAACACCTTGGCAACCGTCGCCTGAGGCAACAGGGTCGCCGCCGCGAGGGTCCCGGCGTTCATCCGCCGCTCGGGCTCGGCGGCCAGCTCGGCGGCGACGATGACGCCGTAATCGGCAAGCTTGCTGAGGATGATCATGGGCTTAAGGGTGCCTGCGACAATTCGTACCAATTCGGTACACATTAGGTCGTCAACCTAGCCGCCCGATCAAGGCCTGACTAGGGGAAAAATCGCCGATGAGATCGGATTTGAGACCCTAACAACCCGCTAATAACCCTCGTCCGCTCATGGACATGAGCCCGCCCTTGCCGCATCGTGCGGCCCGGGAGCGACGCACAAGGGACGGAGAGAGTCATGGACTTCGAGTTCTCGGAAAAGTCGAAACGGATGCAGGCGGAGGTCAAGGCCTTCATCGCCGAGCACGTGGTGCCGCGCGAGGCCGACTACACCCGCATCGTCGAGCACGAGCACGTCTTCCCGCCGCCCTTCCTGGACGACCTCAAGGCCAAGGCGCGCGCCAAGGGGCTCTGGAACCTGTTCCTCCCCGGCCTCAAGCCGGACGAGCCCGGGACCCAGATGTCGAACCTGGACTACGCCCCCTGCGCCGAGATCATGGGACGTATCCAGTGGTCGTCGGAGGTCTTCAACTGCAGCGCGCCCGACACCGGCAACATGGAGCTCCTGCATCTGGCGGCGACGCCGGCGCAGAAGGAGAAATGGCTGAAGCCGCTCCTCGACGGCAAGATCCGCTCCTCCTTCGCCATGACCGAGCCGGAGGTGGGTTCCTCGGACGCTACCAACATCCGCACCTCGATCAAGCGCGAGGGCAATGAGTGGGTGATCAACGGGCGCAAATGGTTCATCACCAACGCCTCCGATCCCCGCACCAAGATCATGATCGTGATGGGGCAGACCAGCCCCGATCGTACGGAAGCGTACCGCCGGCAGAGCATGGTGCTGGTGCCGATGGAGACGCCGGGCGTCACCGTCGTGCGCAACCCGCCGGTCATGCATCACGAGGCGCCGGAGGGACACTGCGAGATCACCTTCGAGAACGTGCGCGTGCCCCTCGACAATCTCCTCGGCGAGGAAGGTGGCGGCTTCGCGCTGGCGCAGGCGCGGCTCGGACCCGGCCGCATCCACCACTGCATGCGCGCCATCGGCGGCGCCGAGGCGTCGCTGGAGCTGATGATCCAGCGCTCGCTCCAGCGCCGCACCTTCGGCAAGCTGCTCTATGAGCACGGCGCGGTGCAGGACTGGATCGCGCTCTCGCGCATCGAGATCGAGCAGGCGCGGCTTCTGGTGCTGAAGGCCGCCTGGCTCATGGACAAGTCCGGCAACAAAGCGGCGCGCAAGGAAGTGGCGCTGATCAAGGTGGCGGTGCCGCGCCTGCTGCTCGCGGTCTCCAACCGTGCCATGCAGACCTTCGGCGCCAAGGGCCTGACGCAGGACACGCCGATCGCGGATTTCTGGACTTACGGCCGCATCCTGCAATTCGCCGACGGGCCCGACGAGGTGCACCTGCGCTCAATCGCGCGCCAGGAAGTGAAGGCGATGCAGGAGCAGATGACGCGCAACACCACGGCGAGCCGGAGTCCGGCGGCGGAGTGAGCTTTCAGCCATCAGCTCTCAGCTGTCAGCGGCATCTCAGCAAAACTGAGAGCTGACAGCTTGCTTCTGTCCGCGTGATCCACAGCCTGTGCATCAATTCGACGATGGCGTGGCGTCGAGTCGCAGTGCTACAAGTTCGTGACGATGGTCGAGCACATCAGATCCACCAACGTCACGCCGCTGCGCGAGGGAACCGACACTCCCTTTCGCACGCCGCCGCATAATGTCGAGGCGGAGCAGGCGCTTCTCGGCGCCATCCTCGTCAACAACCAGGCCTATCATCGCGTCGCGGAGTTCCTGCGCGCCGAGCATTTCGCCGAGGGGGTGCACGGGCGGATCTTCGAGGCAATCGGCAAGCTCATCGAGCGCGGCCAGATCGCCAACCCCGTGACCTTGAAGAACCTGTTCGACCAGGACGGCGCGCTGCAGGAGATCGGCGGCGCGCAATATCTGGCGCGGCTGGCGGCCTCTGTCGTCACCATCATCAACGCCAGCGACTACGGACACACCATCCACGACCTCTATCTGCGCCGGCAGCTGATCAACCTGGGCGAGGATGTCGTCAACGAGGCCTTCGCCCACGATCTCGAGCGCGACGCCCGTATTCAGATCGAGCTGGCGGAGAAGCGGCTCTTCGACCTCGCCACGACCGGGCAGTACGAGGGCGGCTTCCGGCCGTTCGACGAGGCGCTCGCCGACGCCATCATGATGGCGGACGCCGCCTTCAAGCGCAGCGGCCGCACCACCGGCGTCGCCACGGGCTTCACCGACCTCGACAAGCTGCTGGGCGGGCTGCATCCCTCCGACCTCATCATCCTCGCCGGCCGTCCTTCCATGGGAAAGACCGCGCTCGCCACCAACATCGCCTTCTATGCCGCCAAGCATTACCGGGAGATGCGCACCGCGGACGGCCGCAAGAAGGCCGAGGACGGCGCCGTCGTCGGCTTCTTCTCCCTGGAGATGTCGAGCGAGCAGCTGGCCACCCGCATCCTCTCCGAGGAGTCCACCGTGCCGTCGGACAAGATCCGCCGCGGCGACGTCTCCAACGAGGACTTCGACAAGTTCGTCCAGGCGAGCCAGCAGCTCGCCAACGTCCCGCTCTTTATCGACGATACGCCGGCGCTCAGCATCGCCGCGCTCCGCACGCGCGCGCGCCGGCTGCAGCGCCAGCGCGGCCTCGACATGGTGATCATCGACTACCTGCAGCTGCTGCGGGGATCGGGCGAAGGCACCGCCGGCGAGAACCGCGTGCAGGAGATCTCCGAGATCACCCGCGGCCTCAAGGCGCTCGCCAAGGAGCTCGAGGTGCCCGTGCTGGCGCTCTCCCAGCTCTCCCGCGCGGTGGAGCAGCGCGAGGACAAGCGGCCGCAGCTCTCGGACCTCAGAGAGTCCGGCTCGATCGAGCAGGACGCCGACGTCGTGATGTTCGTCTACCGCGAGGAATACTACCTCTCGCGCTCGGAGCCGACCCAGCGGCCGGAGGAGAGCATCGAGAAGTTCGGCGACCGGCACGACCGCTGGAAGGAGCGCTGCGACCAGGTCTACGGCCTCGCCGACGTCATGATCGCCAAGCAGCGCCACGGCCCCATCGGCAAGGCGACCCTGCGCTTCGACGGCCAGACCACCCGGTTCGAGAACTACATCGGCTCCGACCACCTGCCGGAGCAGAATATCTGAGTCGAGGCGCCGGTAACGCGACCATTCGGATGGCCACCCACGACGAGAGCGGCGCGGTGGCCCGGGTGGTGCACGCAGCCTTCGCGGAATATCGCGGCCGGCTCCGGCCGAAGTCCGGCGCGCTCGCCGAAACCGCGGAGACCATCGCGGCGGCCTTTGGGGATCATTGGGTCGCCGTGGCGGAGCGCGACGGCGTGCTAGTCGGGGCCGTCCTCTATACCCGGCGCGATGATGACATTTATCTCGGGCGCCTCTCGACCTCGCCCGAATACCGAGGCCAAGGCATCGCTTCCGCCCTTATCGAGCACGTCGAGGAGCACGCCCGGCGCCTGGGCGCCCCGGCGGTGACCCTGGGCGTGCGCATCGCGCTGCCGGAGAACCTCCGCTTCTTCCAGGCGCACGGATATGTGGAGGTCGGCCGCGACACGCATGCGGGGTTCGATCAGCCGACCTCGATTCGTCTGGCGAAGCGCCTCGCCCCTCGCTGATCCCCCGCGAAGAGGCTAGACTGCGCCGCTCCTCCGATCCTCCTCCCCTCGCAATTTCCGCCATGCCCGCCAAACGACCCGCCGCCGCCGCCAAAGCGAAGCCGAAGGCTCCCGCCGCTGTCGAGCGCGCGACTGGGCTGCTGGAGATCGACCTCGGCGCGATCGCGAAGAACTGGCGCTCGCTCCAGGCCAAAGTGGGGAAAGCCGTGCAGTGCGCCGCCGTCGTGAAGGCGGATGGCTATGGACTGGGTGCCGTGCCGGTCGGCAAGGCGCTGGCGGCGGCGGGCTGCAAGACCTTCTTCGTCGCCACCCTCGAAGAGGGGCTGGCGCTCCGCGCGGCGCTCAAGACCCAGGAGATCGCCGTGCTGAACGGCCTGCTGCCGCGCAGCGAGCGCGAGTTCCTGCGGGCGCGGCTGATCCCGGTGCTGAACGATCTCGGCCAGCTCGACGCCTGGCGCGAGCTCGGCCAGCCGCTCCGGGCCCGGCCGCCGGCGATTCTCCACCTCGATACCGGCATGTCGCGCCTCGGCCTCTCCGCCACCGAGATCGCCGTGCTGACCGGCGAGCCCGCCCGGCTGGCGGGTGTGACCTTGCGCGCCATCATCAGCCACCTCGCCGTCTCCGAGGACCCGAAGCACCCGAAGAACGCCGAGCAGCGGCGCCTGTTCCTGGCCGCGCGGCGCAAGCTGACGCCGGCGCCGGCGGCGCTCGCCAACTCCTCCGGCATCTTCCTGGGTCCCGATTACCACTTCGACATGGTGCGCCCGGGTGCCGCGCTCTACGGCATCAATCCGCTTCCCGGGCAGCCCAATCCGATGTCGCAGACCGTGCGGCTCAAGGGAAAAATCGTGCAAGTTCGTGACGTTGACAGGGGGGAGACCGTTGGATACGGTGCGCGCCACCGCATGGATCGAGGGGGCCGAATTGCGACTGTCGCGGTGGGCTACGCCGACGGCTGGTTCCGCTCCGCGAGCGGTCGCGCCATGGCGGGCATCGGCGGTCGACAGGTTGCCGCCGTCGGCCCCATCTCAATGGACCTCATGACGCTCGACGTGACGGGAGTGGATCCCGCTTTGCTGCAGCCGGGCGAGTTCGTCGATCTCATCGATGCCAGCAACACTCCGGATCTCGTCGGCGAGCGCGCCGGCACCATCGGCTACGAGGTGCTGACGACGCTCGGCCGGCGCTACCGCCGCGTCTACCTCGGCGGCTGAGAGATGGAGCCGTTGCTGCGCTTCCTCGCCTCGATCGGCGCCGTGTTCCTCGATGGGCTTGCGGCGAGCGGGCGCATGGCGATCTTTACCCTCAGAGCGGTGAGCCATTGCGTCCGGCCGCCGTTCTATCCGCGGCTGATCCTGCGGCAGATGGTCGACATCGGCTACTACTCGCTGCCCGTCGTGGGCCTGACCGCGCTCTTCACCGGCATGGTGCTGGCGCTGCAGACCTTCACCGGCTTCGCCAATTTCGCCGCCGAGAGCGCGGTGCCGACGGTCGTGGTGCTGTCGGTGACGCGCGAGCTCGGCCCGGTGATCGCCGGCCTCATGGTGGCGGGCCGCATCGGCGCGGCGATCGCCGCCGAGATCGGCACCATGCGGGTCACCGATCAGATCGACGCGCTCACCACGCTCTCGACCAACCCCTTCAAATACCTGGTGGTGCCGCGGCTCCTCGCCGGCACGCTGACGCTCCCGGCGCTGGTGCTGGTCGCCGACATCATCGGCGTCTTCGGCGGCTTCCTGGTCAGCACCTACAACCTGCGCTTCAATCCCGCCGCCTACATCCAGCGCACCGCCGACTTCATCCAGACCAACGACGTGGTGTCGGGCCTGGTCAAGGCCGGCGTGTTCGGCTTCATCGTCGCGCTGATGGGCTGCTACTACGGCTATCACTCCCGCGGCGGCGCCCAGGGCGTCGGCGCCGCCACCACCTATGCGGTGGTCTCCGCCTCGATCCTGATCCTGCTCCTCGACTACGTCCTCACCGCGCTGCTGTTCGTGGGACGATGAACCGCGAGACCCCACCATCGCGCCTCAAGATCGCCGTCCGCGGCCTCAAGAAGTCCTTCGGCCGCAAGGTGGTGCTCGACGGGCATCGACCTCGACATCGGCGTCGGCGAGAGCGTGGTGGTGATCGGCGGCTCCGGCACCGGCAAGTCGGTGCTGGCGAAATGCATCCTCGGCCTGCTGGAGCCCGACGCCGGCTCGATCAAGATCGACGGCGAGGAGATGGTGGGCCGCTCCGCCAGCGAGCGCGAGCGCGTGATGCGGAAGTTCGGCATGCTGTTCCAGGGCGCGGCCCTGTTCGATTCGCTGCCCGTCTGGGAGAACGTCGCCTTCGGCCTGATCCAGGGCCGCGGCATGGAGCGCAAGCGCGGCCAAGAAGATCGCCATCGAGAAGCTCGCCGCCGTCGGCCTCGGCCCCGAGGTCGGCGAGCTGCGCCCGGCGGAGCTTTCCGGCGGCATGCAGAAGCGCGTGGCGCTGGCGCGCGCCATCGCCGCCGAGCCCGAGATCATCATCTTCGACGAGCCCACCACCGGCCTCGACCCGATCATGGGCGACGTGATCAACGACCTGATCATCAAATGCGTGCGCAAGCTCGGCGCCACCGCGATCTCGATCACCCACGACATGGCGAGCGCGCGCAAGATCGCCGACCGCATCGCCATGATCTACAAGGGCCGCATCATCTGGGCCGGCCCCACCGCCGAGATCGACCGCTCCGGCAACCCCTACGTCGACCAGTTCATCCACGGCCGCGCCGAAGGGCCGATCCAGATGGAGGTGCGGGCGTCGTGAGCCGATCGGGAGCGTAAGATGGCACGCGTGCAGACTGCCTTCGTCTGCCAGCAATGCGGCGCCTCCTATCCCAAATGGGCCGGCCGGTGCGAGGCCTGCGGCGGCTGGAACAGCCTGGTCGAGGAGGAAGCGCGCGCGCCCGCGCCGCGCGGCCTCGGCGGCGGCAAGGGCCGCAAGATCGAGTTCGTCGGCCTCTCCGGCAGCAGCGAGCCGCTGCAGCGCCGCGTCAGCGGCATCGCGGAGTTCGACCGCGTCTGCGGCGGCGGGCTGGTGCCGGGCTCGGCGCTGCTGGTCGGCGGCGATCCCGGCATCGGCAAATCGACCGTGCTGCTGCAGGCGGTGGCGGCGCTGGCGCTGAAGCAAGAGCGGCAGCGCGCCTGTCACCTGCGCCTATATCTCCGGCGAGGAATCGCTCGACCAGGTGCGGCTGCGGGCGGTCCGCCTCGGCGTCGCGCAGGCGCCGGTGCAGCTCGCCGCGGCGACCGCGGTCCGCGACATCGCCGCCTCCCTCGACCGCCGCGACGCGCCCGACGTGGTGGTGATCGATTCGATCCAGACCATGTATGTCGACGGCCTCGACAGCGCGCCGGGCACCGTGAGCCAGGTGCGCGCCTCGGCGCAGGAGCTCATCCGGCTCGCCAAGGAGCGCGGCTTCACGCTGATCCTGGTCGGCCACGTCACCAAGGAAGGCACCATCGCCGGCCCCCGCGTGCTCGAGCACATGGTCGACACCGTGCTCTATTTCGAGGGCGAGCGCGGCCACCAGTTCCGCATCCTGCGCGCGGTCAAGAACCGCTTCGGCCCGACCGACGAGATCGGCGTCTTCGAGATGACCGACCGCGGCTTGGCCGAGGTGCCGAACCCGTCGGCGCTGTTCCTGGCCGAGCGGCGCGGCGAGGTCAGCGGCTCCGCGGTCTTCGCCGGCATGGAGGGCACGCGGCCGGTGCTGGTGGAGATCCAGGCGCTGGTGGCGCCCTCGCCGCCGGGCACGCCGCGGCGCGCCGTGGTCGGCTGGGACGGCAACCGCCTCGCCATGGTTCTGGCGGTGCTGGAGGCGCGCTGCGGCTTGACCCTCGGCGCCAACGACATCTATCTCAACGTCGCCGGCGGCTTGCGGATCGCCGAGCCGGCCGCCGATCTCGCGGTGGCGGCGGCGCTGATCTCGGCTGCGACGCAGCAGCCGGTGCCGGCGCAGACGGTGGTCTTCGGCGAGATCGGCCTTTCCGGCGAGGTCCGGCCGGTGGGCCAAGCCGATGCGCGGCTCAAGGAAGCCGGCAAGCTGGGCTTCGCCGCCGCCTGGATGCCGCGCCGCTCCGGCACCAGGGCCGGGCGCCCGGCGGAGAGCACGCTCGCGATCCAGGAGATTGCCCGGCTCGACGATCTCGTCGCCCGCTTCGACGTCGCGCCGGCGCGGGCGGCGCCGCGCCGCAGCGCGCCGAGGTAGAGATGCCCGCCGAATTTCGTGGGTTTGGATTGAGCGCAGTGGGAAAATGACGACATGAATCCGTTCGACCTCATCGTCATCGCCATCGTCGTGCTGTCGGGCCTGTTCGCCTTCGCCCGCGGCTTCGTCAAGGAAGCGCTCTCGGTCGCCGCCTGGGTGGGCGCCGGCCTGGCGACGCTCTACGCGCTGCCCTATGCGCAGCCGCTCGCCGAGCGCGTCCTGCCCAAGGGCATGGTCGCCGACGTGGTGGCGGGCGGCGTGGTCTTCATCCTCGTGCTGATCGTGCTGTCGCTGCTGACCCACATGATCTCGCGGCGGGTCAAGGAGAGCTCGCTTTCCGCCCTCGACCGCTCCCTGGGCTTGCTGTTCGGCCTGCTGCGCGGCGCCGTTCTCGCCTGTCTTCTCTATCTTGGCGTCACCTGGGCGCTGCCGGAAGCGAACCGGCCGGACTGGATCAGCCAGGCGCGCACGCTCCCGCTCCTGGCGCAGGGCGCCGACATGCTGCGCTCCCTGGTCCCGCCGACCATGCGCAACCGTGTGGAGGCAACCGCGAGCGAGGCCCAGCACAGGGTGGAACAGGCGCATCAGGCGGAGGAAGCCGTCCGGGCCCTGCAGCAGCCGCGCTCCGCCACCCCCAGCCCCGACCGCCGACTCCACCGCCCAGAAAGGCTACAGCGAGGACCAGAGGCGCGATCTTAACCGTCTGTTCCAGCAGAATACTCAATGAGTTGCTGCACTGGCTGGCGGACCCTCGGGATTGCGTGTAGAAACCCAGGCGTCGGGGCTCCAAAATCGACCGGGGCACCCCCATCTCCAAGACGCGGGGACGCACCCCGCCATTCCCCTGACCCAAGTGAGGCGGCCGCGATGCTGACCACCCACCCCTTTGACGACGATCATCTGCAGGAGGAATGCGGCGTCTTCGGCGTCTTCGGCCATCCCGGAGGCGGCGGCACTGGTGGCGCTCGGCCTGCACGCCCTGCAGCATCGCGGCCAGGAGGCGGCGGGCATCGTCGCCTTCGACGGCGAGCAGTTCCACGCCCACCGCGGCATGGGCCATGTCGGCGACAATCTTCAGCCTCCAAGGAGGTGATGGCGAGCCTGAAGGGCCATTCCGCCATCGGCCATGTCCGCTATGCCACCACCGGCGAGGTGGCGATGCGCAACGTCCAGCCGCTCTTCGCCGATTTCGAGTTCGGCGGCCTCGCCATCTGCCACAACGGCAACCTCACCAACGCCTATCATCTGCGCCGGCAGCTGGTGCGCCGCGGCTGCCTGTTCCAATCGACCACCGACACCGAGGTGATCGTCCATCTCATCGCCACCAGCCTCAAGGACACCGTCGAGGACCGCATGATCGATGCGCTGCGCCAGGTCGAGGGCGCCTATTCGCTGGCGGCCCTGACGCAGGACGGATTGATCGGCGTGCGCGATCCGCTGGGCGTCCGGCCGCTGGTGCTGGGCCAGCTCGGCGACGCCTGGATCCTGGCCTCGGAGACCTGCGCGCTCGACATCATCGGCGCCGATTTCGTGCGCGACGTCGAGCCGGGCGAGATGGTCATCATCGACGCGCACGGCGTCCACTCGAGCCGCAGCCCTTCGCCGCGCGCAGCCGCAGCGCTTCTGCATCTTCGAGTACATCTATTTCGCCCGGCCCGACAGCGTCGTCGAGGGCATCAGCGTCTACGAGGCGCGCAAGCGCATCGGCGCCGAGCTCGCGCGCGAGAGCCATGTCGACGCCGACATCGTCATCCCGGTGCCGGATTCCGGCGTGCCGGCGGCGATCGGCTATGCCAGCGAGGCCGGCATCCCCTTCGAGCTCGGCATCATCCGCAACCACTATGTCGGCCGCACCTTCATCGAGCCGACCGACCAGATCCGCCATCTCGGCGTCAAGCTGAAGCACAACGCCAACCGCGCCAGCATCGAGGGCAAGCGCGTGATCCTGGTCGACGATTCCATCGTGCGCGGCACCACCTCGACCAAGATCGTCGAGATGGTGCGCGCAGCGCCGGCGCCGCGCGAGGTGCATATGCGCATCTCCAGCCCGCCGACCACCCATTCCTGCTTCTACGGCATCGACACGCCGGAGCGCGAGCAAGCTGCTGGCCGTCGCGCTACGACGTCGCGGAGATGGCGCAGCTTCATCGGCGCCGACAGCCTCGCCTTCGTCTCGATCGACGGGCTCTACCGCGCCATGGGCGAGCCGCGGCCGCGACCCGGCGGCGCCGCAATTCTGCGACGCCTGCTTCACCGGCGACTATCCGATCGCGCTGACCGACCACGAGGCCGGCAAGGTCTCGACCCAGCTCTCGCTGCTCGCCGAAACTGCGTGAGACCGTGACGTCGGGCGGCGGCTTGCGGCTCGACGGCCGCATCGCGCTGGTCACCGGCGCGTCGCGCGGCATCGGCGCCGCCGTCGCCAGGCGCTTCGCCGCCGAGGGCGCGCATGTCATCCTGGTGGCGCGCACCCAGGGCGGGCTCGAGGAACTCGACGACGCGATCCGCGCCGCCGGCGGCGGCCGGCGACGCTGGTGCCGCTCGATCTCGCGCGACTTCGACAAGATCGACCAGCTGGGCGCGGCGATCCATCAGCGCTTCGGCCGGCTCGACGTGCTGGTCGGCAATGCCGGCGATGCTCGGCACGCCTCTCGCCGCTGGGCCATATCGAGCCCAAGGTCTGGCACGAGGTCATGGAGGTCAACCTCACCGCCAACTGGCGCCTCATCCGCGCGCTCGATCCGCTGCTGCGGCTGTCGCGCGGCGGGCCGCGCGATCTTCGCGACCTGCGCCGCCGGCCCGCGAGCTCCAGGCCTATTGGGGCGCCTATGCCGCCAGCAAGGCGGCGCTCGAGGCGCTGGTGCGCATCTATGCCGGCGAGATGGCGGGAACGACCGCCGTCAAAGCCAACCTGGTCGATCCCGGCATCATGGGGACCGCGCTCCGCCGCAAGGGCTTTCCCGGCGAGGAGCGCGGCAAGCTCCGGCAACCGGAGGCCGTCACCGAGCCTTTCGTGACTCTCGCCGAGGCGACGTCGGCGCAGAATGGCGAGCTGATCCTGTCGCCATCCTGATTCCGGCGCCGATTTTTGCGGGCGCGCCTGGAACCCCCGCGCCAGCTCCCCGTTTACTCACCTGGCGATTGCCAGCCTCGGCCGTTCCTTCCATCCGCCCGTCGAAGATGTGGCACGCGGCGGCCCTGGAAAACATCGAGGCGCCAGGAGGTTACATGCGTGGATTGCCGCTGATTGGGATCGTGCTCATCGTGCTGGGCATCATCGGGCTCTGCTACAACGTGATCCCGTTTCACCATCGGGAAGAGGTCGCGAAGATCGGCCCGCTGACCGCGACCCGCGACAAGGAGACGGACGTCTACATTCCGCCGATCGCCGGCGTCATCGCCGTCCTTGCTGGTGGCGCGCTTATTTTCGCTGCTCGCCGGCAAGTCTGAAAGACGGACTTCTACGATGTAGCGGAGGGCGCCGAGACCGACGCCCAGAATGGCGCGAGCTCATCGCCTGCCCCGGCGAAACGCTCGCGATCGCACGCGCCGATGCCGGTCACGGGCTTGGGATCGATGCCGTTCGTTCCGTCGGTCCATTGCCACAGCATGAACTGGCTCCATCCAACCGGCACGACGGGTGCCTTCGAATACTGGGCGAGCCAAAGCGGACAGTTGGTCAGCACCGGGTCGGGCTGGCCGCCGAGCGTGTCCTTCAGGAATCCGCCGGCATAAAGCACCGGCCATCTGCCGATGCGATCGTGGATCACGGAAACGAAAGCCCGCGCCCCTTCCAGCGTCATGTCGGATCCACCCGGCGTCGTGTTCGCCTCGAAATCAAGGGCCAGAAGCTCGCCGGGTCGCGGTCCGACGGTCCGCAGATAGAATTCCGCCTGATCGGTGGCATCATCACCGGTGCCGAAGTGATAGGAGCCGAACAGCAGGCGGGCATCCAGCGCCTTCGCCCGATTGGTCGAAAACTTGGAATCGGCGAAACCGGTCCCCTGCGTTGCCTTGTGAATGACGGCGGCGATGCCGCTCTTCGCCGCGGCGTCGAAATCCAGTGGTAATGCGTTGTGATGCGAAATATCGATCACTGCGTCGAACATTGCCGTCCCTCCCGAATGACATGTTCCGAAGGTACTTGGCGCCTCGACCGACCCCCTAGAAGCCGAGGGCGGGACGGTGAAGACTACGGCAACGACACGCGACCGCCTGTGAGCTAGCTCACTCCTTATCCGCGTAGGGGTTCTTGCCGCCGCGCAGCATCATGCGGATCGGCACGCCCGGCAGATCGAACTCCTCGCGCATGAGATTGACGAGATAGCCTCGGTATGTGGCCGGCAGCTCGCCGGGCCTGGAGGCGAAGAGCGCGAAGGTGGGCGGACGCGTGTTGGCCTGGGTCATGTAGCGGATGCGGAGCCGCCGGCCGTCGACCAGCGGCGGCGGATGGCGCGCCTGCGCCGCCTCGAGCCAGCGGTTCAGCACCGGCGTCGAAATGCGGCGGTTCCAGGCCTCCTGGGCGGCGAAGACCGCCGGCAGCAGCTTATCGATGCCGCGCCCGGTGCGGGCGGAGAGCGTCACCACCGCCAGACCCTGCATCTGCGGCAGCGAGATCTGCAGGCGGTCGCGCAGCTTCTCGAGGGCCTTCGGCTTGTCCTCGATCAGATCCCATTTGTTGACGGCGATGACAAGGGCACGCCCCTCCTCCTCCACCAGGCGCGCGATGGTGAGATCCTGGCGCTCCAGCATCGCCTCGGCGTCGAGCACCAGCACCACGGCTTCGGCGAAGCGGATCGCGCGCAGCGTGTCGGCGACCGAGAGCTTCTCCAGCTTCCCCTCGACCTTCGGCCGCTTGCGCAGGCCGGCGGTGTCGATGAGGCGCACCGGTCGCCCTTTCCAGCGCCACTCCACGGCGATGGCGTCGCGGGTGGTGCCGGCCTCGGCGCTGGTGAGCAGACGCTCCTCGCCGATGAGGCGGTTGACCAGGGTCGACTTGCCGACGTTGGGCCGGCCCGACGATGGCGAGCTGCAGCGGCTTTTGCGTATCCGGCGTCTCGCCCTCCGCCGCGGCCTCCGCGCTCTCCGCCGGCGGCCCGATCGATGAACGGCCGGAGGGCGTCGTAGAGATCCGACATCCCCTCGTTGTGCTCGGCGGAGATCGGGATCGGCTCGCCGAGACCGAGGGAATAGGCATCGAGAGTGCCGGCGCTGGTCTTGCCCTCGGTCTTGTTGGCCACCAGCACGGTCGGCCGCCCGTGCCGGCGCAGCCAGTCCGCGAAGTGGCGATCGAGCGGCGTGACGCCGGCGCGGGCGTCGACGAGAAAGAGCACCGCATCGGCTTGCGCCAGCGCCTGCTCGGTCTGCTTCTGCATGCGCGCCGTGAGGGTCTCGGCCGCGGCCTCGTCGAGGCCCGCGGTATCCAGCACGCGGAAGCGGAGATCGCCCAGGCTCGCCTCGCCCTCGCGCCAGTCGCGGGTGACGCCGGGCTGATCGTCGACCAGCGCCAGGCGCCGCCCGACGAGACGGTTGAAGAGTGTCGACTTCCCCACGTTGGGACGGCCGACGATGGCCACCGTTGCGGTCATGGCGCGCTCGGAAACAATGCGACCATCTCCATCACCTAGCGATAGGCGATGAGGTCGGCGTCCTGGGTCAGGATATAGAGGGTGTTGTCGGCCAGCACCGGCGCGATGAAGCTGCCGTCGGAGAATTCGATGCGCCCAAGCGCCTCGCCGGTATAGGGGGAAACCGATACCGCCTCGCCGTCGGAGGCCAGCACGATCAGCCGGTCGCCCGCCAGCAGCGGACCGGTCCATTCCAGCGGGTCTTTCTTCTTTTTCTCGTCATCGTAGCGCGGCAGATCGAGCACCCATTTGATGCGGCCGTCCTTGCGGGTAAGGCAGACCAGCGAGCTGTCGTTGGTGAGGACGTAGATGTACTCGCCGGCGACCCACGGGCTGTAGGAGCCGCCGATATCCTGCTCCCACACGCGGTCGCCGGTGCGCAGATCGATCGCCACCATGCGCCCGCTGTGGCTGATGGCGAAAACCATGCCATGGTCGATGATCGGCCGGCCGCGGATGTCCGCCAGCGCCGTCATCGCGTCGAGGCTGCGGGCGGTAGCGAGATTGTCGCTCCAGAGGACGCGACCGTTCTCCGTGCGGAGCGCGAAGATCTCGCCGGAGGAATATGCCACCGCCACGATGTCGCCCTCGACCGCCGGGCTCGCGCCGCCGAGCAAGCCCGCGGTTTCCGGCAAGCCGCTGTGACTCCAGAGTACGTGCCCGTCATCCGCCGACATCACCTCGAGCTGGTTCTCCACCGTCACCGCGAAGACGCGGCCGTCCGCTACCGTCGGCGGCGAGTGGATCGGCGCCGGCACGGAGCGGCGCCAGATCACCTTGCCGGTCGCCGCCTCGAGGGCGAGCACCTCGGCATAGCCGGTGGTGACATAGACGCGGTCGCCGAGCGCCGCGACGCCGCCGCCGAAGGTGCTACTGCGCGCCTCATCCGGTTGCGGATCGAAGCGCCAGATGCGGCTGCCGGACTTGGCATCGAGGGCGGTGACCACCGTGCTCGCGTCCATGGTGAAGATGCGGCCACCGGAGATCACCGGCGAGGCCATCACCTGTCCATAGCGGGAATCCCCATCGCCGACGCTGTGCGACCACAGGCGCTGCACGTTGTCGCCGAGCGCCAGATGCTGCATGGCATGGTCGGGATATCCGCCCGCCTCCGGCCAATCCGCATTGACCACCGGACGGGGCAGGCGCACCTGCACATCCTTGATCGTGGGATCCGGCTGCAGCTGGCTCGCGAGGTTCAGCACCGAGATGCGCTTGCCCGGCAGTGGCGTCTTGGGATCGCCGGAGAGAAGATTGTCGAACGTGTCGCACGCCGCGAGGGAGAGCGTGGCGACCGCCAACGCCAGTGTGAGGATCCGTCGCACGCGCCGCCTCAGGCCGCCAGCGCCGCGACCATCTCGGCCGCCCGCGCGCGCATGCCCTGCGGGGCGGTAAGATCGTCGGACAGGCGCTGATAGTCCTTGCGCGCCGCCACGCGGTCTCCTGCCTTTAGATGGGCGATCGCCGTCACCTCGATCGCCGAGCAGTGCCAGGGATCGTCCGCCTGCGTGATCGGCGCCATCCGGTCGATGATCACCTGCGCATCCGAGGTATCAAGCGCCTGCAGACCCCAGAGGACCGTCGCGAGGTCGCGATAGATCGGATCGACGGAGCTGTCCTTGGCGATGGCGTCATAGAGCGTGACCGCCGCCGCCTCGTCGCCCGCGCGCGTGCGCAGCGCCGCCGCCTCGAAGCGCGCCAGCACCGCGCGACCGGCATGGGCGTCCTTCGAGAGGGCGATCAGCGCGTCCGCCGCCTCGGCATATTTCCCCGCGCGCGCCTGGTCGAGAGCGGCGGCGTATCGCACGCCCTCGGCCTCACGCTGCTGGAGGTCGTGATAGCGCCAGTAGCTGACCGCCCCGGTCGCAGCGACGATGAGAACCGCGGCCGCGACGGCATAAAACTGATAGCGCTTCCACAGCCGCAACATACTGTCGCGGCGTACTTCCTCGTCGACTTCCTGAAAAACGTCGCTCACCCAAACACCCCTGGCCCGAAATGGCGGCTACCATAGCGACTCACCTCCAAAGAGGCAAACGGGCCGGGGTATTCGCGGCAAAGAGGCAAGCGCAACCCCCCCGCGCCGCCGTATAACCGCGCAACCCCTTGTTTCTGCGTGCTGCGACTCGTTCGCCGTTGCCAAAAAAAAGCCACGCGCGCGAGCGCCCGGCACTGGACGCGCCAGGAGAAATCGTTAACACTATTTCCATGAGCGCGGACGCAGCAAAGTCATAGGCGGAGGCGGAGATGGGAACGCTGTTCCGCCTCCACGATCACCGGCGCAAAGCCAAGACCGTTTTTTTCAGTCGCCCGGAACTCAATCAGCTGCTTTCCCTCTATAGCCGGCAGGTCATGCGAGGTGAATGGCGCGACTATGCCATCGACCAGCACGAAGGAGCGGCGTTCTTCTCGGTGTTCCGTCACACCCATGAGCGGCCCCTCTACACCGTCGCCAAATTCGCCCCTGGTGCCAGCCGGCATGGCCTCTATGCCATCGTCAGCGGGCCGCAGATCCTGGCGGGCGGCGGCACCCTCATCGATATCCTGAACAAGCTTCAGCGCATGATGCCGGCGGCGCGTCCCGTCGATCTCGAGCGGTATCGCTGACGCGCCTCCGGCAGTCTCCGATCGCCAGGCCCGGGCTCGCGCACGAGATCAATCTCGATGCGGGCGCGTGCCTGAATCCGCCGATGGCTTCGCGGCGGCACTAGCGGCGCTCCCGCTCCATCAGCGCCTCGACGCCCAGGCCCATGGCGAGGAGATGCCGGTCGTCGCCATGGCGGCCCACGATCGACAATCCCACCGGCGCCTCGCCGGTTGGCTCGATGGGGAGCGTGAGGGCGCAGCGGTCGAGGAAATTGATCAGCGCGGGATTGCGCAGGATCTTGGAATTGAGGCGCCAGAAATCCTCGTCCTTCGCGAAGGCGGCAGATGGGCGGCGCGGTCAGCGCCAGGGTCGGCATGATCAACGCGTCGACATCGGCCGCCTCCCGGTCGACGCGGGCGATGAGGTCGGCGCGCTGCTGCAGCAGACGGACATAGTCCACCGCGGTCATCTCCCGGCCGCGCTCGATGCGGACTCTGACCCGCGGGTCGTAGTCGCGGCCACGGCGCGCGAGAAGATCCTGGTGCCAGGCATAGGCCTCGCAGGGCGAGAAGCCGCCCTTGGCGTTGATGCCGGCATAGTCGCCGAGCGCCTTGAGCGGCAGCTCGACGATGCGGGCGCCGGCGCGGGCAAGCGCCGCGACCGCGCGCTCGAAGGCCGCCGCCACCGCGCGCCTCGAGATCGTCCAGCACCACGGTCTGGGGAATGCCGAGCCGCAGCGTCTCCGCCGGCCGCAGCGGCGGCACCTCCGGTGCATCGCCGGCCATGATCGCGTCGGTCAGAGCGCAGCAGGCGACGCTGACGGCGATCGGACCGATTGAATCCAGCGTGGTCGAGAGCGGCGTCGCCCCGTCGCGAGGAACGCGGATACTGCGTCGGCTTCAATCCCACGAGGCCGCAGAGCGACGCCGGGATGCGCACCGAGCCGCCGGTGTCGGTGCCGATCGCCACCGCCGCCATGCCGTCCGCCACCGAGATCGGCGCGCCGGAGGAGGATCCGCCCGGAATGTGGGCGCGATCCCAGGGATTGCCGGGAGTGCCGTAGTGCGGATTGATGCCGACGCCGGAGAAGGCGAACTCCGTCATGTTGGTGCGGCCCACCAGCACCGCGCCCGCCGCCTTGAGCCGCGCGACGATCGGCGCGTCGGCGGCGGCCGGCGGCGCGTCGTCGAGCGCCTTCGACCCCGCGAGGGTGCGCTCGCCGGCGACGTCGAAGAGATCCTTGATCGAGACCGGAATACCCGCGAGCGGCGAGGCGACATAGCCGGCGGCGCGGAGCTTGTCCTGGGCCGCCGCCGCAGCGCGGGCTGTCTCCGCGTAGACCTTGACGAAGGCGCGCTTTCCTTCGCCGGCCGGATCGGCGATGCGGGCGAGCGCCGCCTCCACGAGGTCGCGGCTGGTGGCGCGGCCGGCGGCGAGGTCGGCGGCCAGCATCTGCAGCGTGGGTCGGGTGGCGGTCATCGGCTGTTCGCTCCTGCGGAATCCTCCTGCGAGCAAACACCGCGCACCGAAATCTGGCAAGGCCGAGGCGGAAATCGGGGTCGCCTTAATCCGATCCTAACCGGGCGGAGCGAGACTTGCAGGGCAGCAATGCAGGAATTCCCTGAGCGCCGGCGGCGTTCTCGACGAAGTCCTGTTACAGTTCTCGCCCCTCGCCTGCCGGGTCCCGCTGAGCCAATGACCAGAGTCACCATGCCGGTGCCGACCCGGGACGAGCTGCGACGGGGCATTCTCTACATCATTGCTCGCGGTCTTCGTTTTCGCGGTCATCAACGCCCTCGTGAAGTACGAGGAGGAGACCTATTCGGTGGCGGATGTGGTGTTCTTCCGCTGCACCTTCGCGCTGATCTTCTCGCTCGGCCTCGTCGCGCGGCACGGCGGCATCGCCGCGCTGAAGACGCATCGACCGCTGGAGCATGCCGGCCGCAGCGCGCTGCAGTTCATCTCCATGGTCTCGATCTACATCGCCTTCCACCTGATGCCGCTGGCGGACGCGGTGGCGATCACCTTCTCCAACCCGCTGTTCCTGACCGTGCTATCGATCCCGGTGCTGGGGGAGAAGGTCGGCCGGCATCGCTGGGGCGCGGTGCTCGTGGGCTTTCTGGGCGTGCTCATCATGGTGCAGCCCGGCGCCGGCGTCTTCTCCATCGCCGCCCTGCTGGCGCTGGTGAATGCAAGCGTCGGCGCCTCCGTCACCATCGCGCTCCGCCGCATGAGCCTCACCGAGCGCTCGGTGACCCTCTGTACCTACCAGGCGCTGGGAACAACCGTGCTCAGTACGCTGCTGCTGCCCTTCGGCTGGATGACGCCGAGCTGGCAGGGCGCGATCGGCCTCGCCGCCATTGGCCTCGCCTCGGGCCTCGGGCAGTTCCTCTGGACCCAGGCGTTCCGCCTGGCTCCGGCGGCGGTGCTGGCACCCTTCAACTACACGACGATGATCTGGGCGATCGGCTTCGGCTTCTTCATGTGGGGCGAGGTGCCGACGCCGGCGGTGCTGCTGGGCACCGCCGTGGTGGTGGCGAGCGGCCTCTACATCCTCTATCGCGAGACCGTCCGCCGGGCAGTACAGCCGGCGACCCTCGCCGCCGCCTCCGGCGGCACCTGACCCTCCACCCGCTTTCCCCGGCGCGGGGAGCGGTGCATACTTCATTTATTGCACTGCAGCAGATGAGGGATGCCATGGGCCTCGCCTCCGCTCTCGCCCGCTTCGGCCGACGGCTCCTTGCCGCTTGGCGCTGCTGCCGCTGCTGCCGCTGGCACCGGCCTATGCCGATGGCGCCTGCTCCGACGTGGTGGCCAGGACAAAGCCGCTCCTGGTTCCCGCCGCCTTCCGCCCGAGCCTTGCCGCCGAAGAAGCGCAAGTCGGCCTTACCTTCCTCGGCCATGCCAGCTTCCTCATCGAGAGCCCGGGCGGCGTCACCATCGTCACGGACTACAACGGCTACCTCCGGCCGAAGGACCCGCCCAACGTGGTGACGATGAACCACGCGCACTCCAGCCACTACACCGACGACATCGACCCCGGCATCAAGCTGGTGCTGCGCGGCTGGGACACCGGCGAGGGACCGCCGCACTACGACGTGAAGTTCGGCGACGTGCGGATCCGCAACGTGCCCACCAACATCCGCGACGGCAGCGGCGGCACCGAGTACGGCGGCAACTCGATCTTCATCTTCGCCACCGGCGATCTCTGCATCGCCCATCTCGGCCATCTCCATCACACGCTGACGCCGGAGCATCTGGCGGCGCTCGGCCAGATCGACGTGCTGCTGACGCCGGTCGACGGCGCCTTCACCCTGAGCCAGACCGACATGATGGAGGTGATCGCGGCGATCCATCCGGCGCTGGTGATCCCCATGCATTATTTCGGCGCGCCGGTCCTCGATCGCTTCGAGGCGCGGGTCGCCGACACCTACAAGATCCGTACATTTCCCCACCGGCAGCATCAAGCTGACGCGCTCGATGCTGCCGCCGCAGACCGAGGTCTGGGTGCTGCCGGGCGGATTCTAGCCGCCGCCGCTCTAGCTCCGCATGAAGCCCGGACCCCAGAGATTGAGCGTGCGCTCCTCATGGGGCCAGAAGCGGCCGGTGATCTCGTCGGGGACCACCTCGATCTCCGCCGAGAGCTCGATCAGATAGCCCTGGGGATCCTGGATCATGAAGAAGAGATTGTTGCCGGGCCCGTGCCGGCCGGGCCCCCACCAGAGCTTTATCCGGCGGCTCGCCATGTGATCGGCCCAGTCCCGGATGTCGTTCCAGCAACTGGTCTCGTAGGAGTGATGATCCGGCCGCGAGGTGGGGGCGCGGAAGACGGCGAAGCTGTGATGCTCGGGATCGGTCCGATAGAAAGCGACCGTCCGCTCGTCGCCCTCGCGGACGTAGTCGGAGGGAACGAATCCCAGCGCGTCCTCGTAGAATCGCATCATCTCCGGGAGCCGCGTCGAGGCGACCACCACGTGCTGCAGACGGCCGGGCAGCGCCGCCGCGGCGCCGGTGCCGACGGCCGTCGCCTCCGCTTCCCGCCGCAGCCCGAACACCGCGAGCCGCCCGTCGGGATCGCGCACGGCGATCGCGTCGTCGCGGAAGAGCGCCGTCGGCGACGGCAGGAGCGGAACGCCGCGGCCGCGCAGCCAATCCCTGGCGTCGTCGAGCTGACGCGCGCTCGCCAAACGAAACGCGCTCAACGGTTGGGTTCCAGTCTCGCCTTTGCCGATCACGATCGTGCGACCGGGCGCTTCCAGGGCGGTGGTGTCATCGGACAGCGGCCGCGCCGCGAAGCCCAGCGTCTCGCCGTAAAAGCGCGCGAGCGCCGCGGGATCGGGGCTGTCGAGGCGGATGTGATCGAGCTTGGCGGGCCAGAGCGGGGAGCGGACGGGCATGACGATCTCCTTGGCCGCATAGTCTTCCGCAGCGCCGGGGTATTCGCAAGCGCCGGTCGGTGGCGACCGCCACAGGTCATCGCGAGATGCGCTTCAGCTCCGCCGACGCCAGGAATTCCTCAAGCGAGCCGCCAGCGCAGCCCGCGGCGGCCTTCTCGAGGCGAGGCCGCGCGGTGCCCTCCGCCCTGCGCAGCAGCTCGTACTCGCCAATGTGGAAGGCGACCAGGCAGCCGCGGGCAGCCTGTGCCTCCTGATCGCCCTGCTCAGCGAACCGCTGCAGTTGGTCGATGGACACTTGCCCGAGATAGAAGGCGGCGATCATGTCGGGCCCCATGCTCTGGTTCAGCCCTGCGACGTTGTGCTCGTACTCCGTCTTGTCGTCCTGGCCCAACCTGCCATGCGCGACGTGGAGGAGCACGACGGCCGAGGAACTCGCGGGCCTGAGCTTGATGACACGCTCGAAATCCTCCGCCGACTTGTCGAACCGGCCCAGGGCAAACTCGTAGACGGCGCGGTCCTCGAAGGCGACCACATAATCCGATTTCAAGCGGATAGCGTTGCCAAAATCCGCCATCGCCTTCTCGACCTGCGCCTGGTGCGAATAGGCGACCCCGCGGCCGCTGAGCGCCGGGAGCAGGTCGTGCTGCAGTTCGAGCGCGCGGCTGAATTCGGCGATCGCCTGGTCATAGTCCTGCCGGCGGAGAAGTACCGTAGCACGGCGTTCATGCCCGATCGCGGAATCCGGCTTGTGGCGGACGATCTCGTCGTAATCGGCGAGCGCGGGATCGTCTTGCCCCTTGAAGAAATAGGCATCGCCACGGTTCAGGTGAACGGTGGGATCGTCAGGCGAGAGCTGGAGCGAGACCGTCAGGTCGGCGATTGCCAGATCGTATTGGCCTTTCCCGAGATAGGCCGCGCCCCTGTTGTTGTAGGCATAAGCATTGTCGGGGCTCAGTCGAATCGCCTCTTCGGCATCGGCGATCGCCTTGTCGCGGTCGCCTGCCTGAATATAGGCAACACTGCGCCCGTCGAGCACCATGACGCGCGTTTTCGGCGCCAGACCGGGAGACTGGAGCACAAGGGTATAGCGCCGGATAGCCTCGGCGTAGTCGCCGCGCCGCTGCGCCCTGGCACCGGCCGCGATATCGCTGGGAGGGCCACCGGCGCAGCCGCCAAGCCCAATGACGAGAACCAGCGCGAGCATGCCCGCAAATCGCCGCATCCTCCCCCGCCCTTTCATTGGCCCGTCAGAGCGATCTGCGCGCGCTGCTCCTCGCAAATCTGCTTGAGCGCCGCCGCCGCCGCGGCGCGCGTCGCTCCCGTGCAGAGCGGCTTGTCGATCGCGAAAGTGAACTCGCGGCGGACGGTGACGAGGCGGTTCGTCGCCGCCCAGTGGGTGTGATAGTGGATGTGCTCGTTGTCGATTTCGCGTGTCCTTCGGAAGCTGCGCGACGCGCTTGCCGTCGGGCAGTTCAAGCGACAATTCCTGGGTCTCGCGGCCACTGAAGCAGGGCGTGCTCTCGCTGTCGGCGAGATTGGCGACCGCGAGCGGCCCCATGAACACGTCGCCGGGCCGTATCAGCAGCTCGAGACCGATCGGTGGACGGAAGCTTTCGCCGGCGAGGATGCCCGTGCGTGGCTCGAGCTCGAAGTGCCCGCTGACGCTGTAGTCCTGCGGCAGCAGCGTCGGTGTGGTCACCTCGAAGCTGCCGGTTCCTTCCTCCGATGCCGCATTCAGCTGCGCCTTGGCGGCGCGCTCCGGTCCATAGGACATGATCCCGAACGCATAGCCGCGCAGCGACAGCCCCATGGGCCCGGACGCGGAGGTGACGCTGGTGCCGGTGATCTTGCCATCCGGCATGATCCGCGCCACGGTCCGCGCCGTCACCGAAGCCACCCCCGGGGGCAGGATGGGGATCACCCGCCGCGCCTTGCCGGCCGCCACCGCGTGCACCACCGGCTTCCCGTACTCCTCGATCGGCAGCGTTCCGAAGGGCCCGACGCCGGACGTCGCGTCGACATAGAGGTCGAATTCGGGCAGCCAGGTGATCGCGTGATTGAGTTGCGCCAGCGTCGGCACCTCGGAGAGCGTGTAGCTCGGTGCCGAGATTGACCAGGACAATCTCGCTGTCGATCCCCTTGGCCTTCAGCAGCGCCGCCAGGATGACCGTATGGTCCTTGCAGTCGCCGTAGCCGTTGGCAAGGATCATATCGGCATCGTGCGGCACCAGCCCGCCGTTCCCGAGCGCGATGCTGACATAGCGCACGCGACCGGCCACCCAGTTGTAGATCCTCTGCGCCTGCTGTCGGCGCTGGGTGACGCCGGCGGTGATCTCCTCGGCGAGCGCCTTGACCTTGGGCGTGACCTGTATCTTCTCCGCGGCGAGCGCGAGGTAGGCATGCGCGAGCTGGTCGTAGCTGGCGAAGCTCGAAACGAAATATCGCGGCAGGCGATCATAAGGCGAGAACGCCGCGGTATCCTCCACGAGGGCATTCGGAGCCGCATAGCGCCAGCGGTAGAGCGTCTTGTCGCCCACCGTCTGCTGCTCGAACTCGAGCCCATGCGTCTCCGTCCGCAGCGCCATCGCCTTCGGCGCGCGCACGGTGACCTCCACCTTCTCGTAGGCGAAAGTGCGCTGAAAGTAGCCATCGGTGATGAACTGGCCCGGGAAGGTCGGATGCTTCTGGCGCCAGCGCGCGGTCCAGACGACGGTGTCGCCGCCGGAGAGATCCGGAAAGACGATCACCTTCTGCCGGTAGTCGTCGAACATTCGCAGTTGCGGCGTGCCGGGCTGCAGCTGAGGAAGAATGGCGGCGACGTTGACCGGCAGCTTCTTGCCGTTCGACTTGAGCGTATAGGCCTCGACGATCTCGAGATCCTGCATTAAGTCGCTATAGCCGAGCGGAATCTGACCGATATCCGCCGCCGCAGAGTTGTTGGTCGCGCGCAGCTCGCTGTGGATGGTGACCGTGTAGCGTCCATCCGGCTGCACATCGTAGTCGCGCGTCAGAACCTTCTGGATGATCGGCGGCTCGACGGCAGCGCGCGCGGCAGGCATTGCGATCAGGACCAGCGCGAGCAGCCGGAGGCTCCGCCAGCCGCGCTGCATCAATTCGTTGTACACGCCCAAGGAGCTCCCGGTTCCGTCATCGAAACGCTACCAGGAATTGGGGTATTGTCCAGGGCCTGCGATCAATTTGGTGAATGTCGCGGCCGCGCTCAGAGCTTGAGATCGCTCGCGAGATGGTAGAGGCAGTCGCCGCGCTCGGTGCGCGCCGGCACGCGCTTGCAGACGACGACGCCGTCGCCGCCGAAATGCACCGGCGTGGGCTCGCGCCAGGGCGTGTCGGGGAAATGCACGAGACCGGCGAGCTGGCCGGTCTTGGCGGCATCGCCGAGCTCGGCCTTGGGCTCGAAGAGGCCGGCATCGGGGCTGTAGACGTAGTGCCGGGAGCGCACCACCTCGAGGATGCGGACGGGATGCGGCTCGACCTTGCCCGCGAGCACGCCGAGATGGCGCAGCACGTTCAGCACGCCGCGCTCGGTCAGCGCCAGCGTCTCCCGCGTCACCATGCCGGCGCCGCCGAGCTCGGCGCTCATGCCGACGATGCCCGCCCGGTCGGCGGCGGAAAGAATGCCGCGCTCCTCGCCTCCCATCCCCATGAGATAGCTCATCGGCGCGCCGAACGCGCGCACCATGCCTAGAACCTTCTCGAGCTTCGCCTTGTCGGCGTGGTGGCGCGCCAGCGTGCCGGGAATGTAGAGCAGCGAGCTGCCGCCGGAATGCAGATCGATCGCCACGTCGACCTCGGGCATCAGCACGCTCTCGATGTAATGGGCGATCATCAGCCGTCGGGCGGCCATCGGGATCGCCGGGAAAGCTGCGATTGAGATTGCCGTCGTCGATCGGCGAGGTCCGCATTCCCGCCTGCGCCGCCGGGAAGTTCGCCATCGGCAGAATGATCACCTGCCCCGCGATCGCCTCGGCCTCGATACCGCGGGCGAGCTTGGTGAGCGCGATCTGGCCTTCGTACTCGTCGCCGTGATTGCCGGCGCTCAGCAGCACCCGCGGCCCGGCGCCGTTGCGGATCGCCACCACGGGGATCGGAAGATAGCCATAGGCCGAGCGATGCACGGAATGCGGCAGACGCAGAAACCCGGTCTGCTTGCCCGGGCGCTCGAAATCGATGTCGGTGGTGATGCGCGAGCGCCGGTTCGACATGGATGCTCTTTCTCGTCGTGAGCGGAGCAGTCTAGTGCGCGGCCCACCGTACCGGGAAGCCCAGCTTTTCGGGATAAGGTCAGCTCCGGGCGCGCAGCCGCACCAGGGCCGCCACCATCTCGGTCATCGGCGTCGGACACTCCAGGCGCCGCCCGATCTCCACCATCGCATCCATTAGCGCCGCGAGCTCCAGGGGCCGGCCCGGCCTCGAGATCCTGCAGCATCGAGGTCTTGAACGCGCCAAGCCGCTTCACCACGTCGATGCGCTGCTCGACCCCGATGTCGAAGCGGATGCCAAGGCGGTTCGCCACCCGCTCCGTCTCGTTCATGATCTCGATCGTCAGGCGCCGGATATCGGAATCGGCGATCATCCGGTCCAGGGTCGCCGCGGTCAGCACGCTCAGGGGATTGAAGGCGATGTTGCCCCAGAGCTTGAACCAGATCTCGCGGCGGATCGCAGCGGTAACCTCGGCGCCGATGCCGGCCCGCGCCAGCACGCCGTGGACGCCCTGGAGACGCTCGGAGACCGTGCCGTCGAGCTCGCCGAGGATGAACCGGCTGCCGGACTGATGGTGGATCACGCCGGGCTCCGGCACCGAGACCGCCAAGATGAAGGACGCCGCCCACCACCCGCGCGGGATCGAGCGCCTCATAGAGCGTGCCGCCGGGATCGACCGCCTCGATGCGCATGCCCTCGAGAGCGCTGCCCTCCTGATGAAAATACCACCAGGGTATTCCGTTCTGCGCGGCGACGAGGATGGTGCGGGGTCCGAGCAGCGCTACGATCTCCGGCGCCGCCGCCGGCAGGGAATACGCCTTCAGGGTCAGGATCACCAGATCCTGCTCGCCGAACTCTGCGGCGCGGTTGCTCGCGGCGACCTCCACCCGGCGCGTCGCGCCCGCCTCGGTGAGTGTCAGGCCGCGCGCCCGGATCGCCGCGAGCTGCGCGCCGCGGGCCACCACGCTCACCGGCAGGCCGGCGCCCGCCAGCTTCGCCGCCACGTAGCCGCCGATCGCGCCGGCGCCGAAGATGGCGATCCTCATGGCGTGGAATCCGTATTGCGATCCCTGTCGCTCATTCCTCCCTCGCTCGCAAATCGATAATTGCCGAAGCATACCAACAAGGAACGACGAAAGCATGGGGCGGCGCTCGAACCTGCGAACCCAAACTGTCGAAATCCCGGATAAACTCGGCAATTATCAGGTGATTCCATAGGGATGCTTGAAAAATCGGGGAATTACGTGGAAGATCGACGGCCAGCACGTTTCATTGGGCGATAATCTGTGGCGGCAAAGCGATTCTCCCGCACATTGGCGATAGTGGCGGTCATGCTGGGCTGGGCCGTGTCCAGTGCTGCCAATGCCGCTGGTCCGGCCTGGATCGACGAGGCCAAGATCGGCGTCCTCGCCCATGACATCGGCTTTCTCGGGCACCATGTCGAGGACGGCACCGACATCAACGGCGAGCTGCTGTTCGTCTCGCCAGGCTTTCTTTCGTGGATCGGCTCCCCGCGTCCGCATATCGGCGGCACTGTCAGCACCGCGGGGAATACCAGCTACGGCTATTTGGGCCTGACCTGGAGCTTCGACCTCTGGCGCGAGCTGCTGCGAGGCGAGGACGCCCTGTTCGTCGCCGGCAGCCTCGGCGGCGACGCCCACGACGGCTACCTCGATTCGGGCCCTTCGGAGCGCAAGCTGCTGGGCTCCCGCGTGCTTTTCCGCGAAAGCGCCGAGATCGGCTATCGCGTGACACCTGCGCTCAGCATCTCGATCATGCTGGATCATCTCTCCAACGCGGGCTTGGCGGACCACAACCAGGGCCTTACCAACGTCGGCCTCCGCACCGGCTTCCGGTTCTGAGGCGGCGGCAACCTGTCACGGCGGCACGACCGCTTTATCCTTGCGTCGGACGGATGGCTCCCCAATAAAGGGCGCCGATGCCAGCAACATTACCGCTTCGCCTCGCGGCCCTGGCCATCCTTGCCTGGGCGGCGATCTCCCCGGTTCCCGCACGCGCCCACGCGATCGTCGTCGAGACGGTGCCGCAGGTGGACGCGGTCGTGCACGCGCCGATCGACGTCCGGTTGCGCTTCAACAGCCGGATCGATCACGCCCGCTCGCGCCTGATCCTGCTCGATGCCACGGGCAAGGAAACCACAGTAGTGATCGACCGCAACACGCCAGCAGACATAATGAGCGCGCGGATCGCCGACATCGCTCCCGGCGCCTACCGTCTGCGCTGGCAGGTGCTGGCCCTCGACGGCCACATCACCCGCGGCGACATTCCGTTCACCGTCGCTCAGCCCTGAGCGCGATGGCACCCTCATCGACATCTTCGGGTTTCTGAGCGTCATCCTGCGCGGCCTGGTGCTGGTCACGCAATCCTTCACCGTCGGCGGCATCGCTTTCCTGCTGCTGCTCGCGCATCGCCTGGGCGGCGCGATCGGCGCGGAGGGCGGGCGCCGGATGTGCTGAGCCGCCGCTTTCTGCTGTGGAGCGCGATCGCTTTCGCCGTCGCCGAGCTTGCCTTCGTCAGCATGCAATGCGCCGTCCTGATCGGCACGGTCGATCTCACCCTCCGCCGAGGCCCTCGGCGCGGATTTCGCGGTCGCCGGGCTGGTGCTCGCGGCGGCGGGCCTCGCGATCGCCTGGGCGGTTCGCGTGCCCTTCGGGTCGGGGGTGGCGGCTGGCGCTGGGCGCGCTCGCGGTGCTGGTGATGGTCGGACAGTCCACCACCAGCCACGCGATGGCGCGGCTCGACGACCGCGTGCCGCTGGCGCTCGCCGACTTCCTGCACATGGCCGGCGCCGCGGTGTGGATCGGCGGCATTCCCTATTTCCTGCTGGCGCTGGCGGGAAGCCACGACGGCAGTGCCTGGCGCCGCATCGGCAAGCGCTTCTCGCTGATGTCGATGGCGGCGGTCGCCGCGCTGCTCGCCGGCGGCATCGTCATGGCCGTGGTCTATATCGGCTCCTGGGACGCGATCTACGGCACCGCCTATGGCGTCATGGTGGTGACCAAGGTGGCGCTGCTCTGCGGGCTGCTGTGCCTCGGCGGCATGAATTTCCTCGTGGTCGAGCGGCTGCGCCGCGACCCCGCGACGCCGATCCTGCGCCTGCGACGCTTCGCCGAGGTGGAGATCGGGATCGGCCTCACGGTGCTGTTCGCCGCCGCCTCCCTCACCTCGCAGCCGCCGGCCGCCGATCTCACCGTCGACCGCGCGAGCTGGCCGGAGATCGTCGAGCGCTTCACGCCGCAATGGCCGCGCCTCACCAGCCCCGACCGCTGCGCAGCTCATCGCCTATCAGTTCGAGATCGCGCGCCAGGACGCGGCCAAGGCACATCACACCCTGCCCACCGCCTTCGTGCCGGGCTCCGGCGTGCCGCCGCCGCGCAACGCCGAGGACATCGCCTGGTCGGAATACAATCACCATTGGGCCGGCATCGCGGTGCTGCTGATCGGCCTGCTGGCGCTCGGCGAGCGCATCGGGAGCGGCGCCGTGGGCGCGGCACTGGCCGCTGCTCTTCGTCGGGCTCGCCGTGTTCCTCTTCTTCCGCTCCGATCCCGAGGTCTGGCCGCTCGGCGAGATCGGCTTCTTCGAGAGCCTGCGGGATCCGGAGGTGGCGCAGCATCGCGTCTTCGTGATCCTGATCGCGGGCTTCGGCATCTTCGAATGGTGCGTGCGCACCGGCCGGATCCGGGCGCCGGAGCGGCGCTGGTCTTTCCGCTGCTCAGCGCCGCTGGCGGCGCGCTGCTGCTCACCCATCAGCACGCGCTCTCCAACATCAAGGATCAGCTGCTGATCGAGATCACCCATGTGCCGCTGGCGCTCGCCGGCATCACCGCCGGCTGGGCGCGCTGGCTCGAGCTCCGGCTCGAGCCGCCGGGCAGCCGGGTCGCCGCCTGGGTCTGGCCGATCGCTTTCGTGCTGGTGGGCGTCATCCTGCTGATCTACCAGCGAGACCTAGACCAAGGGACGCGCCGTGATCCTCGACCTCATCCATCTGATCGTGGATCTCTCGCGGCGATTCGCCTTGCGCGTTGCGCTGCTGAGCTGTCGCCATCACGGGCATCGCGCGGCTACTACGCCGGCGACGCACCTCAGCATCGACACCGACGTCGACAAGCTTCTCGACCCGAACCTGCCGTGGCGCCAGCGCGAGATGGCGTTCGACCGCGCCTTCCCGCAGTTCGACAATCTGCTCGCCGTCGTCATCGACGGCGCAGACCCCCGACCAGGCCGAGGACGCCGCCGGCGGCGCTCGACGCCAAGCTCAGAGCCGACAGTGCTGCTCTTCCAGAGCGTGCGCGCGGCCCGACGGCGGCGATTTCTTCCAGCGAGAACGGCATGCTGTTCCTGTCGAAGGACGAGGTGCAGGCTTCGCCGACCAGCTCGTCACGGCGCAGCCGCTGATCGGCACGCTGGCGGCGGACCCGAGCCTGCGCGGCCTCTTCGATGCGCTCGATCTCGCGGCCCAGGGCATCGAGCTCGGCGAGACCAAGGGCGCCGAGCTCGACCACCCCTTCGCGGTCTTCGCCGACACGGTCGAGGCCTCGCTCGCGGGCAAGTACGCACCCGCTCTCCTGGCAGACGCTGCTCAGCGGCCGCAAGCCGGAGCCGCAGGAGCTGCGCCGCTTCATGCTGGTGCAGCCGGTGCTCGACTATTCCGCGCTGGAGCCCGGCGGCGCGGCCAGCGATGCGATCCGGCAGGCCGCGCGCGAGCTGGGCCTCACGCCCGAGCGCGGCGTGCGCGTGCGCCTCACCGGCCCGGTCCCGCTCGCCGGACGAGGAGTTCGCGCAGCGTCACCGAAGGCGCCGGGCTTCTCGACCAGCCTCGCCTTCGTTCTCATCTGCCTGCTGGCTGTTCCTGGCGCTGCGCTCCGTGCGCCTCGTCGTGCCGATCCTCATCACGCTCGCGATGGGCCTGGTGCTCGCCGCGGCGTTCGCGGCGGTCGCGGTTCATGCCGCTCAACCTGATCTCGGTCGCCTTCGCCGTGCTGTTCATCGGCATCGCCGTCGATTTCAGCATCCAGTTCAGCGTCCGCTACCGCTCCGAGCGCTTCGACATCGACGATCTCGCCGAGGCGCTGCGCCGCACGGCACGCGGCATCGGCGGGCCGCTCGCAGTCGCGGCGGCCACCACCGCGGTGGGGTTCTTCTCCTTCGTGCCGACCGCCTATACCGGCGTCTCGGATCTCGGGTTGATCTCCGGCGTCGGCATGCTGATCGCGCTTGCCCTCAACCTGACGGTGCTGCCGGCGCTGCTGGTGCTGATCCGGCCCCGCGGCGAGCGACTGGCGGTCGGCTTCCATCGCCTGCGCCGCCGTCGACCGCTTTCTGGTCGAGCGTCGCCGGCTCGTCGGCCTGGCGGCGCTCGCGGTGGCGCTGTTCGGCGTCGCGCTGGTGCCCCGCCTCACCTTCGATTTCAATCCGCTCAACCTCAAGGATCCCCGCACCGAGTCCGTCGCAGACGCTGTTCGACCTGATGAAGGATCCCGACACCACGCCCAACACGATCGACATCCTGGCGCCCTCGCCGGAGGCGGCGACCAAGCTCGCCGACCGGCTGGACCAGCTTCCGGAGGTGTCGCACAGCCGTGAGCGATCATGACCTTCGTCCCCGAGGACCAGCCGGAGAAGCTCGCGATCATCGCCGACGCCGCGACCCTGCTCGGACCGACGCTGTCGCCGCCGGCGGTCAAGCCGCCGCCCGACTCCGGCCGAGGAGCTGGCAGCGCTCGAAGCATGCGGCCGAGGACGTGGCGCACGCCGCCGCGCAAGAGCTCACTGCCGTCGGTCGCGCATCTGGCGGCGGTGCTGACAGCAGGCCGTAGATCGCGGCGCCGACGCCCTGCCGACGCTGCGCAGCAACCTCGTCGGCGGGCTCGACGCCCGCCTCGACGAGATGCGCCTGGCGCTCTCCGCCGCGCCCGTGACCCTCGACACGCTGCCGCCGGAGCTGAAGCGCGACTGGATGACAGCCGGATGGCCGCGCTGCGCATCGAGGTCTATCCCAAGGGCGACGCCCGCGACAACGACGTGCTGCGCCGGTTCGTCGCCGCCGTGCGGCAGATCGCGCCGGACGCCACCGGCGCGCCGATCTCGATCCAGGAATCGGCCGCCACCATCGTCGGCGCGTTCCGCAGCGCCGGCATCCTCGCGCTGCTCGCCATCGCGCTGCTGCTGGCATTGGTGCTGCGCCGCATCCGCGACGTGGCGCTGGTGCTGGCGCCGCTGCATCCTCGCCGGGCTCCTCACCGTCGCGACCAGCGTGCTCGGCAATCTGCCGCTCAATTTCGCCAACATCATCGCGCTGCCGCTGCTGCTCGGCGTCGGCGTCGCGTTCGACATCTATTTCGTCATGAACTGGCGCGCGGGACGCGCCGATCCGCTGCAGTCCGGCACCGCGCGCGCCGTGCTGTTCAGCGCGCTCACCACCGCCACCGCCTTCGGCAGCCTGGCGCTCTCGCGCCATCTCGGCACGTCGAAGATGGGCATGCTGCTGACGATCGCCCTCGGCTACACGCTGTTCTGCACCTTCTTCGTCCTGCCGGCGCTGATGGGGCCGGTCAGGCGGCGCGACGGGAAATGAGGCGGCGGCCCTCGCCGAGCTGCCACAGCGCCAACGCCGGCCCATAGACCAGCACGTCGCGCGCGCGGCGCACCAATGCCAGCGCCAGCGACACCTCGGGCGTCAGGCCCAGCATATGGCCGAGCACCAGGAAGCTGCCCTCCTGGACGCCGAGAGCGCCGGGCACCAGGAAGGCGCTGCTGCTCGCCGCCTCGATCAGCGACGTCACCATGACGGCGTCGGCGATGCCGATGGGGCTACCGAGGTAATCGAGAGCGATCCAGGTCTCGCCGCAGCTGATGAGCCAGCCCGCAAGCTGCCAGAGCCCGCAGGCGACGATGCGGCCGGGCCGCCGATAGATCACGTGCACCGCGCGGTCGAGGGGCTTGGCGCCGCCCACCAGCCGGTCGAAGCGCTCGCCGAAGACGACGCGGAAGAGGCGCGCGAAGAGACCGAAGATGCCGATGCGCTGCACGATGCCGAAGGCCGCGAAGATCGGCAGCGCGATCGACGAGGCCGACCCCCACGCTGCCGGCGAAGCGAATGCTCGCCGCTCCGCGTCAGCAGAAGTCCCACGCCGATGAGGGTGAAGGCGAATTGCGAGACCAGCGACATCGTCATGTCGACCACCAGCGTCGCCACCGCCGAGCGCCGGCGGACGCCGCGTCCGATCAGGAGCCAGGCGCCCGCCACCTCGCCGCCGATGCGCGCGACGGGAAGCATCGAGTTCACGGCCTCGCGCACCCAGACCATCCAGGCAAAGAAGGCGTAGGGCGGCCGGGCCATGCCGGGAATGCAGCACCTGCCAGGCCCGCGCGTTCGCCAGCATCGGCACGATATGGAAGAGCGCCACCCACAGCAGCCCCCAGCCGGCGCTGGCGAAGGTCGCCAGCACCGGTCCCGCGCCCTGATAGAGCACCAGCGCGGTGGCGCCGATCAGCCCCAAGAGGCCGAGGCGAGCGCGACGCGGATCATTCGAGGCAACGCGGCGAGAGCGCGCACCCGCTCATCGTCTGACCGGACTGGAGGTGCGAGGCGAAGCGGCGCGTCGCCTTAGTGCGCCATCTCCCGCTCGCGCAGGAAGCGGAAGAACTCGACCCCCTCGCGCAGGCGACGCACCATCATCTCCGGGCTCATCACCATCTCGCCGACGATCGAGGCGATCTTGCCGGCGCGGAAATAGAAGCGCCGGTAGAAGGTCTCGACGCTGTCGAAGATCTCCTGATGCGAGAGATGGGGATAGTGCAGCGGCGCGATCTGGATGCCGTGCTCGTCCACGAGCTCCGCATGCTCGGCATCGAGCCAGCCGTTCTCCACCGCCTGATTGTACAGGAAGGTGCCGGGATAAGGCGCCGCCAGCGACACCTGGATGGTGTGCGGATTGATCTCGGTGGCGAACCTGATGGTCTCCTGGATCGTCTCCTTGGTCTCGCCGGGCAGGCCCAGGATGAAGGTGCCGTGGATGGTGATGCCGAGCTCGTGGCAGTCCTTGGTGAACTTGCCGCGCGACGTCGATGCGCATGCCCTTCTTGATGTTGTAGAGGATCTGCTGGTTGCCGGTCTCGTAGCCGACCAGCAGCAGACGCAGGCCGTTGTCGCGCAGCACCTTCAGCGTCTCGCGCGGCACGTTCGCCTTGGCGTTGCACGACCAGGTGACGCCGAGCTTGCCGAGCTCGCGGGCGACCGCCTCGGCGCGCGGCAGATTGTCGGTGAAAGTGTCGTCGTCGAAGAAGATCTCCTTCACCTGCGGGAAGTTCTTCGACGATGTACTTCACCTCGTCGACGACGTGGCCGACGCTGCGCGTGCGGTAGCGGTGGCCGCCGACGGTCTGCGGCCAGAGGCAGAAGGTGCAGCGCGATTTGCAGCCGCGTCCCGTGTAGAACGAGACATAGGGATGCTTCAGGTAGCCGATGAAGTAGTCCTCGATCTTGAGGTCGCGCTTGTAGACCTCGCTGACGAACGGCAGCTGGTCCATGTCCTCGAGCACGGCGCGCTCGGCGTTGTGCACGATCGCGCCCTCGCCGTTGCGATAGCTGAGACCGTCGATCGAGGCGAACGGCTGCGTCCCTCGGCGACCTCCTTGATGGTGAAATCGAACTCGTTGCGGCCGACGAAATCGATCGACGGCGCCTGCTTGAGGCTCTCGTCGGGCTGCACCGCCACCTTGGCGCCGACGAAGCCGACCTTGAGGTTCGGGTTCACGTCCTTGAGCGCCGCCGCCATCTTGGCGTCGGCGGCGAAGGACGGCGTCGAGGTGTGCATCACCACGAGGTCGTAGTCCTTGGCGAGCGGCAGCACCTGGCTCAGCGGGATGCCCGCCGCCGGCGCGTCGATGAGCTTGCTGCCGGGCACCAGCGCCGCCGGCTGGGCGAGCCAGGTCGGATACCAGAACGAGCGGATCTCGCCGCTTGGCCTGATAGCGCGACCCCGCCCCGCCGTCGAAGCCTTCGAAGGACGGGGGATGCAGGAACAGCGTCTTCATCATGCCGAGGGATCTCCGTCGAGGGTGAGATAGCCGTGGCTGTCGATATGGAAATGGTGATCGCGCCACGCAACGGATCGGGTGCAGAAACTCGCGAGAAATACCGCAAACGACAATAGGTCGCGCCCCGGAATCCGCCAAAACGGGGTGGTCGCCAGCTTGAGCGCCCGATCGATGGCGCGCACCATAGCAAAGCGCCCCAACAATGCAACCGCGAGCACCGTGAGGGGAATCGGCTGCAGGCCGCCGGCCAGCACCGCCAGCAGGGCGAGCATCAGCGGGTGGGTTACCACGGACCCTAGATAGCCCCAGGGCGCCACCCCGCGGATGGTGAGGGCCCAGCGCAGTTCGTGGCGGAAGAGCCGGACCAGCGAGGCCTCGCCGATCCAATCGTCGATCACCACGGTGGAGACCTGCACGCGCTTGCCCAGTCGGCGCACTCCCGCGCCCAGGGCGTTGTCGTCGGCCAGCGTGTCTCCTACCGCGGCAAGGCCACCCATGGCATCCAGCGTGGCGCGCGTCATGGCGATGCTGGCGCCAAAGCAGCCCTGGCCGGGAACCAGGATCTCGCCCAGTATCGCCTGCGGCAGGAACGCGTGGTTGATGAACTGTGCTCCCAGCCGCGAGGCCGCGGCGGCGTCGGCCGGCCGGCCACGATAGAGCGAGGTGACGAGACCGACGCGCGGATCCTCGAGAGGCGCCACCACCGCGGCGAGGAAATCCGGCGCCACCCGGATATCGCTGTCCGCCAGCACCAGCCGGTCGTGGCGGGCGCTCGGCAGCATGTTCATGAGGTTGGCGACCTTGAGGTTGCGTGCCTGCCGGCGAGTCTCGACGACGAGGACCACCCGCCGCTCCGGCCGCTCGTGCTGCAGGCGCTCCACGACCGCGATGGCGGGATCCGAGGGGTCCTGCACGCCGCAGATCAGCTCGAAATCGGGGTAGCGCTGATCCGCGAAGGACAACAGGTTCTCGTAGAGGCCAGGATCCTCGCCGCAAAGCGGCTTCAGCACGCTCACCGGCGGCTGTATGGGCGCACTCGGCGGTGGCTGGCGCACGAAGCGAATCAGGAGTTGACCGGCGAAAAGCAGGTAGGTGCAACCCAGAAGCGCGCCTAATTCCAGTGCAAAGCTAAGAAATTTTAATAAGTCTTCTGTCATGCTATGGTTCGAGTGTGGCTTCGGCGCAACGCCGATGGCCCGCTCGTTGGGGGAATTGCCTAAGCATTGAAAATGCTGTTGCATTCAGCTGCCGCATTGTCAACCATGCGGCGCCCCAAAGTGGCGCATTTCTAACCTGAGCCGTTCGGCTGAAAGAGAGATGGAAGTCGTGTCGGGTAGACTCCAGTGGCTCAAGGTTGGCGCCTTGATCGGTCTGATGTTGGCGATGTCCGCTTGCGCGACGCCGCCGAGCGATCCCGTGGCCCGCGCCGAGTTCGACCGCACCAACGATCCCTTGGAGCCGATGAATCGCAAGATTCTCGACTTCAACCTGTTCATGGATCGGATTCTCATCAAGCCGGTCGCGATCGGTTATCGCACGGTGCTGCCGTCCTATGCGCGCGATCGCCTGCGCAACTTCCTCGACAATCTCAACGAGCCCGTGATCTTCATCAACGACAGCTTGCAGGGCGAATTCAAGCGCGCGCGACACCACCTTCGCCCGCTTCCTCTTCAACACGACCTTCGGCGTCGGCGGGCTCTGGGATCGCGCGAGCACGGAGATCGGCCTCGAGAAGCAGTCCGGCGACTTCGGCCAGACGCTCTACGTCTGGGGCGTGCCGGATGGGCCCTATCTCGTGCTGCCGATTCTCGGCCCCTCCAATCCGCGCGACGCCGCCGGTATCGTGGTGGATTCCTACATGGATCCCTGGGGCTACGTCGCCGCGCAAAACGGCAACCGCTTCACCGGGGTCTACCGCTGGCTGGCGCAGGGCATCGACGAGCGCGCGCGAAATATCGAGAGCTTCGACGAGATCCAGAAGAACGCCATCGATCTCTACGCGCAGCTGCGCAGCCTGTGGCGCCAGCATCGCGCGTCCGAGCTGCGTCACGGGGAATCGGCACCGATCGAGGATGAAGACCTCTATACCGATCCCGGCACGAAGAAGCAGTAGCTCGGCCGACATCGGCGCTTGAAGCCCTCGCGGCGATCCGCGAGGGCTTTTTGCTTTCAGGCCGGAGAGATCGGGCCGCAGGCCCGGGGAGGCGTCACGTCGGCTTCTTCAGCGCGTCGGCGCGCCGCTGGATGAGCTGCACCAGCGCCTCCGGGCCATCCCGGCGCAGCACGGCGGAGAACTCCGATCGGCGCGTCGCCAGCTCGCTGATGGTGCCCTGCAGAAAGACGTCGACGATCTGCCAGCCGGCATCGCCGTCGCGCATGAGATAGTTGAGCTGCACCGGCGGATCGCCGTTGGTCTGCACAAGCTTGGTGCTGACGATGACGCCGCCGGCGGTCGGGGCGGTTTTCGGATCGACATCGAAGTGCTCGCCGGAATAGCCATCGAAGCGCGCCGCGTAGGTGGCGACGCTCATGTCTGAGAAGGCGGCGACGAGGCGCTGCTGCACATCGGAGCTGAGCTTGGTCCAGTCCGGCCCGACCGACAGGCGCGTCATCAGCGGCAGGTTGAAGGCCTTGCGGATCGCAGGATCGAGCTTCGCGTAACGCCCCTTGAGGCCGAGCTTGGTCGCGTCCTTCATCACCGCGAGCAGCGTGTCGTAGTAGGTGCTGATGGTGCCGACCGCAGGCGCCGTCTCGGCGCGCGCAATCCCTGGCGCGGCACCGGCAACGAGCGCCGTTGCGAGAAGCTGGAGAAGCGAGCGACGGTGCATCATGCGCGTACGGAGTGCTCCCTTATGGTCCGCCCGAGCGCGGTGAGGGCGGTCTGGACGATGTGCCTGGCGTTGAGGTGGGCGTGGTCGTACTGCACGGCGGGCGTGTCGTGGTCGAGGAAGCAGTCCGGCAGCGTCATCGGCCGCACCTTCAGGCCCTGGTCCAGCATCCCGGCGCCAGCGAGGTGATGCAGCACGTGGCTCCCGAAGCCGCCGATCGAGCCCTCCTCGATGGTGATGAGGACTTCATGCTCCCGCGCGAGGCGCTCCACCAGGCCAGTGTCCAAGGGCTTCATGAACCGCGCATCCGCCACCGTCGTCGAGAGACCGTAGCTCTGCAGCTCGTCCGCCGCCTTGAGGCACTCCTGCAGCCTCGCCCCCAGGCTCAGGATCGCGATCGTCGTCCCCTCCCGCACGACCCGGCCCCGCCCGATCGCCAGCGGCTCGCCTCTGGCCGGCAGCGGAACCCCGATCCCCTCGCCGCGGGGATATCGGACCGCCGAGGGACGGTCGTCGATCGCCGCCTGCGTCGCCACCATGTGCGTGAGCTCCGCCTCGTCCGAGGCCGCCATGATCACAAACTCCGGCAGGCAGCCGAGATAGGCCAGATCGAACGACCCCGCGTGCGTCGCGCCATCCGCCCCCACCAAGCCCGCCCGGTCCAGCGCAAACCGCACCGGCAGCTTCTGGATCGCCACGTCGTGCACCACCTGGTCGTAGCCCCGCTGCAGGAAGGTCGAGTAGATCGCCGCAAACGGCTTCAGCCCCTCGCACGCCAGACCCGCCGCAAACGTCACCGCGTGCTGCTCCGCGATGCCGACGTCGAAGCACCGGCCCGGGAACCTCTCCGCGAACTTGTCGAGCCCCGTCCCCGACGGCATCGCCGCCGTGATCGCCACGATCCGATCGTCCCGCTCCGCCTCCGCAATCAGCGCCTTGGCGAAGACGCCGGTGTAGCTCGGCGGGCCGCCCTTCCCCTTCGCCTGCGCGCCCGTCGCCACGTCGAACTTCACCACGCCGTGGTACTTGTCCGCCGCCGCTTCCGCCGGCGGATAGCCGTGCCCCTTCTGCGTCACCACGTGGACCAGCACCGGGCCCCGCTCCGGGCTCTCCCGCACGTTCTTCAACACCGGCAGCAGGTGATCCAGATTGTGACCGTCGATCGGGCCCACGTAGTAGAACCCCAGCTCCTCGAAGAGCGTGCCGCCGGTGACGAAGCCCCGCGCGTACTCCTCCGCCCGCTTCGCCGCCTGCTCCAGCGGCCGCGGAAACCGCTTCGCCAGCTCCCGCGCCAGGTGCCGCAGGCTCCGGTAGGGCTTCGAGGACAGCAGCCGCGACAGATAGGCGCTCATCGCCCCCACCGGCGGCGCGATCGACATGTCGTTGTCGTTCAGGATCACGATCAGCCGCGAATCCATCGACCCCGCATTGTTCATCGCCTCGTAGGCCATCCCGGCGCTCATCGCCCCGTCGCCGATCACCGCGATGACGTGGTTGCCGCCCCCCTTGAGGTCGCGCGCCACCGCCATCCCCAGACCCGCCGAGATCGAGGTCGAGCTGTGCGCCGCCCCAAACGGGTCGTACTCGCTCTCCACCCGCCGCGTGAACCCCGACAAGCCCGCCGCCCTGCCGCAGGCTCCGGATCCGGTCCCGACGGCCGGTCAGGATCTTGTGCGGATAGGCCTGATGACCCACGTCCCAGATCAGCCGGTCCGCCGGCGTCTCGAACACGTAGTGCAGCGCCACCGTCAGCTCCACCACCCCAAGACCCGCCCCCAGGTGTCCCCCCGTCACCGACACCGCGTCCATCAGCTCGCGCCGCAGCTCCTCCGCCACCTGCCCCAGATCGCCCTCCGGCAGACCGCCGCAGATCCCGGGGTACCACGATCCGGTCCAGCAACGGCGTGCGGTTGCAGATCTTGGCGGGCTCGTCTGTTGCGTCCATGCCATGACTGCGAAGCCCTCTCAGGTGCGGCGCTCGACGACGAAGCGCGCCGCCTGGCGCAGAAGGTCGGCTCTTTCCTCGAATAAATCAAGATGGGCGACGGCTTGGCGTACCAGGAGCTGTCGGCCTGATCGCGCGCGCCGCTCGACGCCGAGGATCGAGACGAAGGTCGCCTTGCCGGCCGCGGCGTCCTGGCCAACGGGCTTGCCGGTCTCGCCGGCGCTGCCCTCGACATCGAGGAGATCGTCGGCGATCTGGAAGGCGAGGCCGAGATCATGCGCATAGCCGCGCAGCGCGAGGCGCATCTCCATCGGCAGGCCTTGCCGAGGATGGCGCCGGACTTCGCAGGCAGAAGGCGATCAGCGCGCCGGTCTTCAGCCGCTGCAGCCGCGTGATGGCGCCGATGTCGAGATCGGTTCGATTCTCGGCGATGAGATCGATCATCTGGCCGCCGACCATGCCGCTGGCTGCCGGCCGCCTGCGCCAGCGTCGCGCACCAGCTCGCAGCGCACGCCGGGATCGCCATGGGTATCGGGCTGCGCCAGCACCTCGAAGGCGCAGCGTCAGCAGCCCGTCGCCGGCCAGCACCGCCGTCGCCTCGTCGAAGGCCTTGTGGCAGGTCGGCCGGCCGCGCCGGAGATCGCTGTTGTCCATCGCCGGCAGATCGTCATGCACCAGCGAATAGGCATGCACCAGCTCGATCGCCGCCGCGACCTGCAGCGCGCTCCGCTGCGAGACGCCGAAAAGCCGCGCGCTCGCCAGCACCAGGAACGGCCGCAGCCGCTTGCCCGGCGCGAGCGCGGCATAGCGCATCGCCTCGAAGACGCGCGCCTCGAGACCGGGCGGCACCGGCGATCAGCCGATCGAGCGCCGCGTCGGTGAGCTTCGCCGCGTCGGCGAGCGCCGTGGCGAACGGCGTGCCCTGCGGCCAGAACTGTCTCAGTCAAGGGCCGCGGGCTCCGTCTTCACGCTGCCATCGGCGCGCGATGACGATCTTGTCGACCCGCGCCTGCGCCTCGCGCAGCTTCGCCTCGCAATGCCGCTTCAGCAGCGCGCCGCGCTCGTAGGCATTGAATCGCCTCGTCGAGCTTGCCAGCGCCGCCCTCGAGCCGCTTCACGATCTGCTCGAGCTCGGCGAGCGCCTCCTCGAAGCTCATCTTCGCGATGTCGGGCGGCAGTTGTCGGCTCGGCCATGACCCCTCCAAATTCTCGGCCTGCGCCACTCGTATGGCGGCGCCGCGAGCCCGCAGGCGGCAAGCGCGCCCCCGGGTCTAAGCCGCCATCAGCGCCCGCACATGGGCGGCGGCGCTCGCCGCCAGCGCCTGCGAGGTCGTAGCCGCCTTCGAGGGACGAGACGAGGCGGCCCTCGGCGTGGCGCGCGCGCACATCGGCCATGAGCCGCTCGGTGACCCAGGCGTAGTCGTCCTCGACCAGCATGAGCTGGGCCAGCGGATCGCGGCGATGGGCGTCGAAGCCGGCCGAGATCATGATCAAGTTCGGGCCGGAAATCCTCCAGCGCCGGCAGGATCGCGGCTCGTCGAAGCCGCGGCGGAACTCGGCCGAGCCCGACATCGGCGCGCAGCGGCACGTTGACGATGTTGCCGACGCCGTGCTCGCTCGCGGCGCCGGTGCCGGGATAGAGCGGCGACTGGTGGGTCGAGGCGTAGAAGAGCGCGGGATCGCTCTCGAACATCGCCTGCGTGCCGTTGCCGTGATGGACGTCGAAATCGATCACCGCCACGCGCTCCAGCCCGTGCACCGCGCGGGCGCGCGGCGGCGCCGATGGCGACGCTGTTGAAGAGGCAGAATCCCATGGCCCGATCCGGCTCGGCATGATGGCCGGGCGGCCGCACGGCGCAGAAGGCGTTGCCGGCCTCGCCCGCCACCACGGCGTCGACCGCGGCGCAGACGGCGCCCGCCGCGCGCAGCGCCGCCTCGCCCGAGCCCGGCGAGAGAATGGTGTCGGCGATCGATGCCGACGTGACCCTCTGCCGGCACCGCGGCCAGCAGGGCCTCGACGAACTCGCGCGGATGCACGCGGGCGATCTCGTCGAGCTCGGCGCGTGGCGCCTCGCGCCGCTCCAGCGCCGCGAATTCGCCGGCCGCCAGCGCCGCCAGGACCGCGCGCAGCCGGTCCGGCGATTCCGGGTGAAATTCGCCGGGATCGTGGGCGAGGCAGGCGGGGTGGGTATAGAGGAGAGTCGTCATCACGGCCTCGGTCAGCGTCGGACGGATACTCGCGAGTGTGGCACAGGGCGCCGGCGAATGGCCACGACCGATCGCCACGGTCATCGTCGGACTTGCAGCGGCCCCGCCGCTACCGGCACTATACGCGCCCGCACGGGGATCGCTTTCGAGCGTTCGCAGGCGCCGCGAGGCCGCTCGTCAGCCGCGAAGGTGGTCCGCATCTTTAGAAATCCATCCCTGTGTACCCGACCCTCAGGCTGGCAAAGCAGGGGGCGGTCGCATCGGTAGAGGTTGGCTCGATAGGGGACGCGTGGTGGGATATATGGGCAGGCGCATCGGGACGGCGCTGGCGATTTCGCTCTTTTTTGGGGTCGCAATCACGGCGGCCGCGGTAGCCGATCCGCAGGTGACGCTTCGAGCCGGGAAGCGCGACAATCCCAATCACGGGCTGGCGATGGAATTCGCGGCCACGCTCAATCAGCCGGGAAGCGGCGCGCCCGGAATTCTGGTCGAGGAGAGCCAGGGCTCGGTCCAGAACGTGATCGACGCGGCGCGCGAGCGCAGCCGGTCGCTCTTCACCGCGCCGCCAAACGTGATTGCCGAGGCGCGCCGCGGCGACAAGCCCTACGGCAAGAGCGCACGCTATCAGGATATTCGCGCCCTGTTCCCGATCCCATTCCAGACCATGCATTGGGTCGTGCGGCAGGACAGCAAGGTCATGAGCTTTGCCGACCTGGCCGGCCGCCCGTTCATTCCCGGCACCCGCGGCAGCTTCGGCGAGCGGCAGACGGCGGCTCTCACTAAGATCCTCGGGCTCGACAACAAGTTGCAGCTGATCGACATCGACAGCGCCGGCGCGGCATCGGCGTTGAAAAGCAATCAGGTGATCGGCTTCGCCGTCGCCGGCGCCTATCCCATCGGCAGCCTCAAATCGCTCGCCCACGACGTGCCGCTGAAGCTGCTGTCGCTGACCCCGGATCAGCAGAAGCAACTGCTCGCCAGCGACGGCACCACGGTCGCGATGACGATCCCCAAGGGAACCTACCCCGGCATCGACGAGGATGTGATGACGGTAGCGCTTCCGGCGGGGGTCTACACCACGCGCCATATGAGCGAGAGCGAGGCCTACCGCATCACCAAGGCATTCTGGACCGGTCGCGCGACGCTGGCAGAGAATTCGCCGACCTGGCAGGCGGTAACGCCGGACTGGCTCGCGGTGCTGGGCGCCCAGCTCCATCCCGGCGCGCTCAAATACTATCGCGAGGCCGGCATCAAGGTGCCGCCCGCGCCACGCAAGTAGCGCGATGGCAATCGACTTCCTGATCATCGGCGGCGGCATTGCCGGCGCTTCGGCCGGGTATTTCCTCTCCGAGCGTGGCCGCGTCGTCGTGCTCGAGCGCGAGGACACGCCCGGCTACCATTCGACAGGCCGCTCGGCGGCGCTCTACACCGAGACCTACGGCAATGCCGCGATCCGCGCGCTCACGATCGCCAGCGGCCCCTTCTTCCGCGCGCCGCCGCCGGGGTTCGCCGAGCATCCCCTGCTGACGCCGCGCGGCGCGATGGTCACGGCGCCGGCCGCCGCCGGCACGCGCTTCCAGGCAGCGCTCGCCGAGGCGCAACGTCACGCACCCGCCGTGCGCGCGCTCACGCCGGCGGAGGCGCTCGCGCTCTGCCCCGTGCTGCGTCCGGACTCTCTCGCCTTCGCGTTCCACGAGCCCGCGGCCATGGACATGGACGTGCATGCGATCCACCAGGGCTATCTCAAGGGGCTGCGCCGCCGTGGCGGCGAGGTCGTGACCGGCGCCGAGGCGATGGAGCTGACGCGTCGCGATGGCGTCTGGGAGGTCGTGACCCGCGCCGGCCGCTACAGCGCGCCGATCGTCGTCAATGCCGGTGGCGCCTGGGCCGATGAGATCGCGACGCTCGCCGGCATTCGACCGGTGGGCCTGGTACCGAAGCGGCGGACGGCCTTCATCATCGATCTGCCCGCCGGCACCAATGCGCACCCCTGGCCGATGGTGATCGACGTCGACGAGACGCTTTATTTCCGAGCCCGAGGCGGGGAACCTGCTGGTCTCGCCAGCGGACGAGACGCCGGTGCCGCCCTCGGACGTGCAACCGGAGGAGCTCGATATCGCCATGGCTGCCGAGCGACTGGAGGCGCGCACGGTGCTGAGGGTCAGCCGCGTATTGCGCCAGTGGGCGGGACTCAGGAGCTTCGTGCGCGACAAGACGCCCGTCGTCGGCCATGCGCCGGAGGCGCCGGGCTTCGTCTGGCTCGCGGGCCAGGGCGGCTACGGCATCCAGACCTCCGCCGCCATGGGACGGGTCGCCGCCGCCTTGGCCACCGGCGACGAGCTTCCTGCGGAGCTCGCCGCGCGCGGCCTCAAGGCCGCAGACCTGCTGCCGGATCGCCTCTACAACGCTTGAGCGCCAGCTAATACGAAGGATTCCATGGCGACAGATTTTCTAGTGATCGGTGGCGGCATCGCCGGTGCGGCAGCCGCCTATTTCCTCGCCGAGCGCGGCAGCGTGCAGTTGCTCGAGCGCGAGGATGCGCCGGGCTACCACACCACCGGCCGCTCGGCGGCACTCTATACCGAGAATTACGGGCCGCCCGCGGTGCGCCTGCTGACGCGCGCCAGTGGCGCCTTCTATCGCGATCCTCCCGACGGCTTCAGCGCCACGCCGCTGCTGCACCCCCGCGGCTCCATGATCGTGGCGCCACCCGGCCAGGAGGCGCGCCTGCGGCAGGTGCTGGAAGAGACCCGGCGCACGGTCGCCACCATCCGTGCCATAGATCTCAAGGAGACGCTCGCGCTCTGCCCGATGCTGCGGCCGGAAGCCGTCGGCGCCGCACTCTACGAGCCGACGTCGACGGATATGGACGTGCACGCGATTCACCAGGGCTATCTGCGCGGCTTGCGGGCGCGCGGCGGTGCCGTCGTCACGCGCGCGGAGGTGCAGGCACTCGACCGGCGCGATGGCGTCTGGACCGCCGTCACCGGCGCCGGCAGCTATGCCGCGCCCGTCGTCGTGAACGCCGCCGGCGCCTGGGCCGACGAGGTGGCGACGCTCGCGGGCGCGCGGACCATCGGACTGGTGCCGAAGCGACGGACGGCTTTCCTGGTCGATCCGCCAGCGGGTCTCGACGCGCGGGCCTGGCCGATGGTGGATGACTTCCGCGAGGTGGTCTATTTCAAGCCGGAGTCCGGACGCATCCTGGTGTCGCCCATGGACGAGACGCCGTCGGTGCCAATGGACGCGCAGCCGGACGAGATCGATATCGCCGAGGCGGTGGAGCGGCTGCAGGCGATCGCGGCGATCGAGGTGACACGGATCGTGCGCAAATGGGCGGGGCTCAGGAGCTTCGTGCGCGACCGCGTGCCGGTTGCGGGTCCAGTGCCGGAAGCACCCGGCTTCATCTGGCTCGCCGGCCAGGGCGGCTACGGGATCATGACGTCACCCGCCATGGGACGCATCGCTGCGGCCCTCGCCGCTCGGCGAGGCAATTCCGACCGACATCCTGGCCCTCGGCCTCAAGCCCGGCGACCTGCTGCCCGACCGACTTTTCTCTTAAAGCCGCTCTAATCGGCGCGGCTGCCGACGATCGCGTAGACGATCAGCAGCAGCCAGCCGAGGATCATCAGGGTGCCGCCCACCGGGGCCGCCGCGGCGAGACCGGGGCCGGCTCCCGCCGCAAGACCATAGAGGCTCGCCGAGAAGAGCGTCACGCCGAGAGCGAGGCTGCCGCCCGCCACGGCAAAGAGCGACGAAGCGGCGGCCGGTCGCGGGCAGCGCCACCAACGCCAGCAGCACCGCGGCGTGAGGCAGCCCGTAGCGCACGGCCGTCTCCACCAGCATCACACGATGGGGATCGCCGGCCCAGAGGTGCTGCGCCGCCGCTCCCACAGCCACCGCGGCGGCACCGTTCAGCCCGGCGGCGATCATCCAGAGCTGACGCATGAGACGCATCCTTGCCGGCACGCGCGTCAGACCGCCGGCGTCGCCAGACGCGCGGTGACGTCGTCGGTCTCGAAACCCTGTGCCGCCGGCAGGTAGAGGGTCACCGTGGTGCCCTCGCCAGGGCGTGCTATCGAGCTCGATGTGGCCGCCAGATTGCTTGGCGAAGCCATAGACCATGCTGAGGCCGAGGCCGCTGCCGCTGCCCACCGGCTTGGTGGTGAAGAACGGCTCGACGGCGCGGCGCAAGACCTCGGGCGACATGCCGGTGCCGGTGTCATGCACCGTGATGCGCACGTGGTCGCCGCGCACCGCGTCGGCGGCCGGGCCGGGTTTGGCGCGCGCGTTGCCGGTAGAGATCGTAAGCGTGCCCCCCTCGGGCATGGCGTCCCGCGCATTGATGGCGAGATTGAGCAGCGCCGTCTCCAGCTGATGCGGGTCGAAATACCCCAGGCGCAGATCGTCGGCGAGGTCGGTGCGCACCTTGATGCGGTCGCCGAGGATGCGCCGCAGCATCGCCGCCGTATCCGCCACGATCGCGTTCGTCGACACCGCCGCCGGCCGCAGGTGCTGCTTGCGGGAGAATGCCAGCAGATAGCGCGTCAAGGTGGCGGCCCGCGTCACCGCGCGCCGCGCCGCATCGACCAGACGGCGAACCTCGTCGGGAAGAGAATGGCGGCGCATCAGGTCGAGATTGCCGCTGACGATGGCGAGGATGTTGTTGAAGTCGTGCGCGATGCCGCCGGTGAGCTGGCCCACCGCCTCCATCTTCTGGGCCTGGCGCAGCGAGATCTCGGCCTCCTGGAGACGCGCCTCGGCGGCTCGCTGCTCCGTGATGTCGCGGCCTTCCGGCAGCAGCATGACGACCTGCCCGGCACGGTCGCGAATGGGATAGAGCTGGAAGTCGAACAGCCGGCAGCGGCCAATGCCGGCGAGCTCCGCCTCGAAGCGCGCGGTGACGCCGCCGGCAGCCTGCTGCACGGCCGCTCGCAGCCGGTCGGCGGCAGTAGGATCGGCGCCGCACCGCGCCGCTTCCCAGAAGAACTGATTGTACGTCCCCTCCGCCTGCTCGGTGAATTCGAGACCGGCGCGGTTCACCTGCAGAATTCGACCCTTGGGATCCAAGAGACCGATGAAGAGCGGCGTCCAATCCAGGATGGCCGCCAACCGACGCTCGCGCTCGGTGCGCTCTCGCTCGCGGCCCACCACCACCGACAGCAGGACGAATCCCAGCGTGAACGACGCCAGGAGCAACGGCGCACGCGTGCGCAACAGGGTTTCGGCGACGCTCAGCGGCATCGCCAGCACCCAGGCGATCTGCAGCAGGCCGCCGACGAAACCGAGCGCCGCCGGCCACAGCACGCCGCGATCGGCTCGACGCCACCGCGCGAACAGATAACCGGCGATCGCGACGCTGACGGCGGTGCCGTTGCCGGGCACCACGCCGAGACCGCCGAGCCAATACCGGACGCCACTCGCGATGGCCGCGGCGATGGTGCCGGCGAGCGGGCCGACCAGCGCGCTCGCCCCCATCACGGCGACGCCGCGCACGTCCATCAAGATCCCCGGCGCCACCCGCACGGCCAGGAGGATCGAGATGGCGGCGATGAGGCCGAACCAGCAGCCGCTCACGATCTCCCGCGCCGCGCGGCGCCAGGAGGCAAGCCAGCGCTCGATCGCGCTCTGCCCGAGCCCGAGCAGCAGCAGCAGAGCGAAGTCCTCTCCCAATATGCTCAGCTGCGCCTGGATGACGTGACCTCCAACGGGTCGCGGCCAATGCGAGAGGCACGCGCCCAATTCCATGACACCACGCCTGGGCCGGGGAGACAACTCGGCGGCATCCGCCTGCGGGACGCCGTAAGAGGCGTTGGCTTTCGCCGGTTTCCCATGGTCAACTGGCCCCTCCGGCGCGCATCCTTCCGCGCATTCCCCTGGAGGCGATCCATGGACAAGACGGCGATCATCACGGGCGGTGCCCGTGGCATCGGGCGCGGCTGCGCCCTCGAGCTGGCCCGGCGCGGCTTCGATGTCGCTCTCGTCGATCTTCTCCGCCCGGAGATGGAGCGCACCGCCGGCGAGATCCGGGCGCAAGGCCGCCGCGCACTGATTCTCGAGGCCGACGTGACCCACCACCGGCGCGCCCAGGAGATCGCGGCGGCGGTCAAGGCCGAGTGGGGCCGGATCGATTTTCTCCTCAACAATGCCGGCCGCGCGATGCCCAGGGGCATCCTGGAGATATCGGAGGCCGAGTTCGATCAGACCATCGCGGTCAATCTCAAGAGCTGCTTCAACTATATCCAGGCAGTGGCGCCGATCATGCTGGCGGCCGGCGGCGGGCGCATCGTCAGCATGTCGTCCCTCAATGCCTTCACCGGCGGCGTCACCAGCGCGGTGAGCAAGTTCGCCTATGCCGCGGCCAAGGCCGGCATCCTCGGTCTCACCCGCGCGCTGGCGAAGGAGCTCGGGCCCACCATCGCCATCAATGCGATCTGCCCCGGCGTCATCAAGACCGAGCTCACCGCCGGCCTGATCGAGGCGCGGGAGAGCGAGCTCGCCAAGGGGATCGCGCTCGGGCGCACCGGCGGGCCAGAGGACGTGGCGCAGGTCGTCGCCTTCCTCGCCACGTCGGATCCGCTCTTCATCACCGGCCAGGAATTCGTCGTCGACGGCTTCCAATGGGTGATCTGAGACGATGAGGCGCGCGCCGATGTGGCTGCTGGCGCTCAACGTCACGCTGCTGATGCAGATCTGCAGCGCCTTTCTCGGCCAGTCGATGCCGGTGCTGGGACCGACGCTCACCGAGGCTGCCGGCGTCGCGCCGGAGCGCATCGGCTATCTGTCGGCGCTGATCTCGCTCGGGACCCTGTGGTTCCTGGCGAGCGGCCATGTGCTGCTCGGGCGCTGGGGCGCGGTGCGGGTCCTGCAGATGGGCGGCGTGCTCGGCGCCGTGGCGGTGCTGCTGGCGCTCAGCGGATCCTGGGTGGCGATGTCCGTCGCGGCGCTGCTGATGGGCGTCGCCTATGGTCCCGCCCCGCCCGCCGGCAGCGACATCCTGATGCGCCACGCGCCGCGCGAGCGCCGCGGCCTCATCTTCTCGATCAAGCAGGCGGGCGCCCCCTTCGGCAGCGCGGCCGCGGGGCTCATACTGCCGGCGATCGCCGCGCTCTGGAGCTGGCGCTGGGCCCTGGTGGCGACCGCGGTGATATCAGCGGCATCCTCCGTGCTGGTCGAGCCCTGGCGCACCACCATCGACGTCGAGCGTCGCTCAGGCGGGCGCACGGTGCTCGCGGAGCTGTTCTCGCTCCGCGCGGTGGTGCTGCCGTTCCGCGTCATCGCCTCGCGGCGCTCGCTGCGCTGGCTCTCCGGCACCGGCTTCAGCTTCGCCTGCGTGCAGGGCTGCCTCTTCAGCTTCTACGTCACCTATCTCAGCACCTCCCTCGGCATGAGCCTCGCCGCCGCCGGCACCGCCTTCGCGCGTGCTGCAGGCGGTCGGCATGGTGGCGCGGATGCTCATGGGCTTCCTGGCCGACCGCCTGGGCTCGGCGGTCCGCACCCTGATCCTGCTCGGCGTCGGCTCCAGCCTGGCCTCGGTGCTGGCGGCGAGCCTCAGCCTCGATCTGCCCTGGGTGCTGGTGCTGGCGGTGAGCGCCGTCATCGGCTTCATCGGCGTGAGCTGGAACGGCGTCTTCCTCGCCGAGGTGGCGCGGCTCGCGCCCGAAGGACGGTCAGCGAGGTCACCTCCGGCGCCACCCTCCTCACCTTCCTCGGCTACGTGGTGGCGCCGGCGGGATTCAGCGAGATGGTGCCGGTGCTCGGCGGCTACGCCCCCTGCTTCCTCGCGATCGCCGTGCTGCCGCTGATCTCGGCGGCGGTGCTGCTGCGCATCCGCGGCATGGGCGAGGAAGCGTCCGCCGACTGAGGCGGTGGCAGGCCGGCAGGCGAGACGCTATAAGCGCCTTCGAATGAACGAGGAGGACCGCCCATGCCGAGCTTCGACATCGTCTCGCGCGTCGAAATGGAGGAGGTCGACAATGCCCTCGCCGGCGTGACGCGGGAGATCGGCCAACGCTTCGACTTCAAGGGCAGCCAGTCCTCGGTGAAGCGCGAGGAAGCAGTGCTCACCATCGTCGCCGACGACGCCCTCAAGCTGAAGCAGATGCACGAGCTGCTGAAGGGGCACCTGACACGACGCAAGGTCGAGGCCGGCGCCCTCGATTTCAAGGAGCCGGAGAAGGCCGCCGGCAACACGCTGCGCCAGACCGTGGCGCTTCGCCAGGGCATCGACCGCGAGCTGGCGAAGAAGCTGGTGCAGGGGCTCAAGGACAGCAAGCTCAAGGTGCAGGCCTCGATCCAGGGCGACGAGCTCCGCGTCTCCGGCAAGAAGCGCGACGACCTGCAGGCGGCGATCGCCCACATCCGCAGCCTCAAGCTCGACCAGCCGCTCCAGTTCGTTAATTTTCGGGAGTAGACCACCCGGAAGCCGAAGGCCGCCGGATAGGACCGCTCGCTGCCTACCCTCGTAGGTTGATCCGGAATCGACCAGATCCGCGCTCACGGACAAGCCTTCGTTAACCAAATTCATGAAAACATAGGGAATACAGAGACGTCGCTCCGAGATTGCGGCGCTGGCGGAGCTACACGCCTGCCGCGCACGCCGGGCGGAGGGCTCGCAGAGAAAGGAAGTCCCTTGCCGAACCCAGCTCCCGAGAAACGCCTGGTCCTGCGCATGCTGGATCTGTGGCGCCAGGCGCGGAAGGACGAGCCGCTGCCGCAGGCGAGCGCCATCACCGTCGCCGACGCCGGCGCCGACGCCGACAACGTCTACATCATCGATGTCCTGGACCCCGCCGGACCGCGCTTCACATATGTGGGCGCCGCGCTCCAGGTCCCGGGCTCCCCGCCGGCGCCGGGTTCCCTGGTCGCCGAATGCCCCGACGAGACGGTGCTGACGCTGACCAGCCGCCACTGGCGCGAGATCGTCGACCGCCATGTGCCGGTGACGCGCGGCGGTGTCGGACGCCATGGCGGCCATTCGGTCCTCTATCGAAGCATCATGATGCCCCTGGTGGACGAGAGCGGGCGCATCTCGACGTTGATGGGCGCGGTGAACTGGCGCGAGCTGGAGGAGCAGCATGCCGCGCCCGCCGAGTAGAAGCTCGGGCGTCGCCATGCGCACTTACGAGATCCAGCGCTACTCCGGCGGCCGCTGGGTGCTCGATAGCGTGGCCGACGACAAGGAGATGGCGGTCGCGGTGGCGAAGTCGCTGACCTCCGGCGCGCGCGCGCCCTCCGGCGTCCGCGTCATGGCGGTGCAGCAGTACGAGGACGGCCAGTTCAGCGAGGTCTCGGTCTATCGCTCGACGCCGCTCGACGAGCACAACGCCGAGGCGGCGGTGCGCAAGCTCAAGGTCGAGGACGAGGTCAAGGCCTTCCGCGAGCAGCGCGACTTCGAGCACAAGGAGAAGCCCGAGCCGCCTGCGCCGCCGCGCAAGAAAGGCCGTTTCGCGGACATCATCCTGGCGGTGCAGCTCGCCTTCGGCATCGGCCTCACCCTCACCGCCATCCAGATGCTGCGCATCGTCATGCGCTGAGGGGACCACCCGCCCCTTGATCCCGGGAACCCAAGCCGCTAGATAGACACCCTCGTGTCGGGTCCCCATCGTCTAGAGGCCCAGGACGGCGCCCTCTCACGGCGCAAACCGGGGTTCGAATCCCCGTGGGGACGCCAATAAAGTCAATGATTTAAATTCTTAGCCGCCCTGGCTGTCGGAGATTCGCGGCGGCTTCGACTGAGATGCACCGCTGGCCGACGTGCTCGCCAGGATCTCGGCCGCCCGCCCGCGGCGGCACGATTTCAGCAATCGCTGCGGCGCCGTCCGTGCCGAACTCTTGGGCGCCACCGCTGGCGAGTGCGCTCGGCTCGCTGCGGAAATCGACGCTGCCCGGATCAGGCGCGGTCTCCAGTCCTTCGGCCGCCGCCTTCACACCGTGGCACCGGTCGCGCGCAACACAGGCCGAAACGTGACAGCCGGATGCAGCGCTCGCGATCAATCGTCTCTCGGGGGCTTTGCTCTCGCCAGCCGCTCGAGCTGCAGGGCCAGGTCGTGATATGCCGTCGCGTAGCTCACGAGGAGCATGCGCTCCGCCTCGTCAGTTGCAGCCTTAGCCAACTCCAGGCAACTCGCGGATATCTCGCGCAGGGCGTCCGGTCCCTGCTGCATAGTCACCCTCCTTGGCGTCAGAGCGCAGGCGTAGACATTCTGGACCGGCTTCCGGCCTCCCATGGTGACATCCGAACGGTCATCGATGGGGCTCATCTGAGGCTTCTCTGCACCGCGCAAAGAAAAACCCGCGCCGGGGGCACGGCGCGGGACTCCGTCGAGCGTTGCTTGGGAGGTCAGCTCGACTGCGATAGCCGGAGGGGCCCCGGCTCTCATCGACGCTACGACTGCTCGAACGATCCGTAGCGGGATATTGATAGTCGCGGTGACCTTAGGCAGGTGTGATGAAACTGCGACATTGCCAACGTCTAACCAACTCCATCAGCTCACGGACGGCTCCGGGTTTCCGACCGAGGCCTTCTGCTTTTGGCCAATCTCACCGCCGGTGAATGCTGAGGCGAAGAAACCGGAAGCCGCCCGGCAGCGTCCAGCTGCTAGAGGAAGATCGCGGCCACGAGGACGGACAGCATCAAGGTGAAAACGCCGCCGATGAACGTCCAGTCGGCGAAGGCGGTCTGCCAGGGTCTCGCGTGATTGTTCCGGATGGCGGAGTAAGAAATTATGATGCTGATGCACAAGCTGACCGCCGCCACCCAGGCGATCTCGTCGGAGTACGAATTGGGATTCTGATTGGTGAGCTTCAACCCGCCGATGATGACGAAGCAGATGCCCAGCAGATTTGTGGCAGCGCTGAGAATATGTGGATGGCGATGCATAGAGCTCCCTTTCTCCGCAGCTGGACTCGAAGGTTATCGATCCCGTCGCGCGGAAAGAAAAGCCTGATCCTTTATCGGCTGACGGTGCCGCTGACGCCCTGTCGGCGGATTTGACAGTGGCTCTTTTCCGGGTCCGACCTGGGCTTCGCAACCGCTTGCACCCACAGCAATAAGCGATTCTGGCCCGAATCTTGCGGAGTTGGGGCATGGGCCTGGGTTCACTCATGCCGATGCCGGCGCGGGCCGTCCTGGTCGCCTGCGCGTTTCTGCTCGCACCGCTGGCGGCCATGGCCGACGAGCGGGACGCCGTGGCGCAATTCGCGCTCGCGCTTCGCTATGAGCACGCCGAAGGCGTACCGCGCGACTATGCTCGTGCGTTGCAGCTCTATTGCGACGCGGCTCAGCAAGGCAACGCGGCCGCCGCTCTCAACATCGGCTGGATGTTCCTGAATGCGCGCGGCGTCGCGCGCGACACCGTGGTCGGCACCGCCTGGCTTCGTCTCGCCGCGAAACGCGGAAGCACGCAGGCCTCGAACCTGCTGGAGCTGCTCGTCGACGTTCCCGAGGGCGAGACCCGAGGCTGCCCCGAGCCGGAAAAAAAATCCGCGCACGTGTCGCCGCCAAAGGCGATCGCCAGCCTGGTCGTCAAGATCGGCGCCGAATACGAAATAGATCCAAACCTGCTGTTCGCCGTGATCGCCACCGAATCCGCTTTCCAGGCGGATGCGGTGTCATCGCGTCAGGCGCGGGGGCTGATGCAGCTGACCGACGAGACGGCGCGGCGTTTCGGCGTCAGCAATGTTTTCGAGCCGGCGGACAATATTCGGGGCGGCGCGAAGTATCTGCGTTGGCTGCTCACATATTTTGACGGCGATCTGTCGCTGGCGCTCGCGGCCTACAATGCCGGCGAGAATGCGGTGACGCGCTACGGCAGCATCCCACCCTTCGCGGAGACCCGGACCTACGTCGAGAAAGTCCTCAGCCTCTATCCCGCTCAGCACGATCAAGCGGCAGCGCGACAAGCGAGCAAGAATCGCTCACCATCGGTGCCGGCTCTGCTGCACCAGTAGCTGGCCGCCGCAAACGGGCCAGATCAGAAGCCATGATTTGCTCATAGGGCGGACCTCCTTCGAGTAGCCTGCATCCGATTCGCTCGCGCGGTGGTCGAGGCAAGTTGCTGAAATTCACGACCGCGTCGCGATTTCTTGCCCTCATGTTTGGCACTGGCGGAGGCGCCGCCGACAACCACAAATTGCCAAGCCGTTAGAAGCTTGGAGGTGCGGCATGCCAGCGCGCCACATGTCAGCTTTTTCGGATCACGCCGATCGGATGCATCGAGAGCGCAAGCCTCGGCCGCATCGGCGAAGCGATGCGCTCATTGGACTGATCGAACCGCTCCGTGATTCTTCCCATCGGGACATGATGCCGGCGGTCCTCGCTTGCGTATTCCTGTGGGTGCTCTGGCTCTCGACGCTGACGCTCGGTTTGTCGGCGGTCTTTCGCTGAAACGTTCAGGGCGCGGTTGGCGCGAAGACGCGCAGGCGATGGCCGTCGGGGTCGAGTGCCACGAAGGTGAAGCCGAAATCCATTTGCGTCGGCGCCTGGACCAGAGCGAGGCCGCGCCGGCTCCACTCCCCATGCAGCGCGCGGACCGCATCGGTGTCGGCGACGGCGACGGCGATCTCTCCGCCGCAACCCGGCGCTTCGACCGCGGGCGCCACCGTGCGGCGCGACCACAGCCCCAGCATCACGCCCGAGGTCAACGCAAACATGGCGAAGGTCGGCGACGCTTCCACCGGGGGCCGGCCCAGCAGCTCGGCATAGAAGGCGGCGCTGGCGGCCGGGCTCTCGACGTAGAGGATGATGAAATTCGGATCGGGCATGATCGGTCTCCGGGATGCTGAGGTGAGGCAGCCGATCCTAACCAACTCTACTGTCAGATTCTGTCAGCAGTACGAGAACCCGCTCTCGACGCCGATACACCCTGCTGCCAAAATTTGGCGTCATGTCCCGCTCCCGACGTCTCCTCGATCTCGTGCAGGCGCTGCGCCGCCACCGTCGGCCGGTCACCGGCGCCCGCCTGGCGGAGGAGCTCGGCGTCTCGCTCCGCACGATCTATCGCGACGTCCAGAGCCTGATCGAGGAAGGCGCCAACATCGAGGGCGAGGCCGGGGTCGGATATGTCCTCAGGCCGGGGTTCCTGCTGCCACCGCTGATGTTCTCCGACGACGAGATCGAGGCCCTGGTGCTGGGATCGCGGTGGGTGGCACAGCGCGCCGACCGGCCGCTCGCTGCCGCGGCGGAGAACGCGCTCGCCAAGATCAAGGCGGTGCTGCCCGGCGACCTGCGCGAGACCGCCGACGCCTCCGGACTCCTCGCCGGCCCCGGCGATCCCATCGCGCCCGACGGCGTCGATCTGGCGCCGCTGCGGACGGCGATCCGCCGCGAGCACAAGATCCGGATCGCCTATCGCGACAGCGCCGGCGGCGACACCGAGCGCGTGGTCTGGCCGATCGCGATCGGATTCTTCGACCGGGTTCGCGTTCTCGCCGCCTGGTGCGAGCTGCGCGCGGGATACCGGCATTTCCGCACCGACCGCATCAGCGCGCTGACCGAGACCGGCGCGCGCTATCCCAAGCGCCGGCGGGCGCTGATCAGGGAATGGCGCGCGGCCGAGGGAATTCCGGAGCAATAGATCGCCGATCGCCGGGTCGATCGGTGGCTTTTTATTGAAACCCGCGACGTCTATGCCAGCCCGACGCGCCGCGCGCCCGCCGAAAAAAGCTCACAGGCCGCGGGCTGGCCGCACCTGACCGAATGCCTCGGGGATGGCGGCCACGCCGCCCCTCAGCCCGGTCTCCCTAGAGCAGGGCAAAGCCACGTTTAGCAGCCGTTTTGGGGCTTGGCGCCCACGTCCCCGGCCAGGCCCGGCCTTCGCAAAACCGCGAAATTGCTAGGTATTCCACGCGTTTCGCGGGCAATTCATCTACCTTCTGTTATTACCTGCATGGCAAACTTCCCCGCTCGTCGCGGCACCATTCACTCGAGCCGACGGCTTGAGTGCCACGCGATGAGCGAAGCTGCTCCGGAGATGACGAGGCCGCGATGCCTGCTGCACAGAAGCGAGTGAAGATGCTGGCCGACATCGTCGGCGCCCGGGGTGGGACGCGCACCGACGACACCGGCGCGCGGCCGATCCTTCGCCTCGATCGCCCGGTCGACGCGGAGCAGCTTCTCAACAACATCAAGGAGCGCGCAAAGGCGTTGTCGGATCAGCCGACGTCCACCGGTGCACCGCCCGCCGGGAAGCTCAGCGCGGTGCCGATCGATCGGCCGGGCTCGCTGCTGGAGACCAAGCGTCCGCAGGGCAAGAAGGCCCGCGGCAACCGCGCTGCAGCGGAGCGCGCGGCGCGCATGACGCCTGCCACCAAGGCCGCGTCCTCGGTGGAGAACATGCTCTACCGCAAGGGCGCCGCCACCGCCGCCACCTTTCGTCCCGCCTATTGGTCCTTCGATCCCGGGGCCGGCACGCCACCCGCCGAGACCGAGCCACGTGATCGCTCAGCCGAGACCAGGACATCCCGGAGTTGTTCGCCTCGGAGCCGTTGATGGCCGTTAGCAGGAAGCGAGCGAAGCTGCAGCCGGAGCTGCTGAGCCCGCACGCTGCGGCGCCAGCCGGCGATCTCAGCGCGATCCTGATCGGGCGCGCGCGCAGCCGCGCCAAGGCGGCGGCGACGCCCGTCATCGAGATCGCCGATCATCTGCCGAGCGGAGACCGCGGCGCCGCGGTCGCCAGCGAGTCCGACACGCACACCAACGACGGCCTGCTGTTCAAGAAGGGCGCGGCCACCGGCTCGAGCTTCCGGCCGGACTACTGGACCTTCGACCGTCCCGACCAGAAGACGGAGGCGCCGGAGGGCCCGCTGCTCGCCAAGCGCGGCGCCGCGCCGACCGCGCACAAGCCGCAACCGCCGCCGCGCGCAAAGTCCGAACCATCGCCGAAGGCCTTGCAAGAGCAGATCGAAGCTCTGCAGGCGCTCGTCACTCCCGTCGATCCCGAGGAGGAAGCGGATCCCGCGGTCGACGCCGCAAGCGCCGGCGGAGCCGCTGCAGGCCGAGCCACCGCCGCCGGCATCGCTGCTGGAAGCTTTACAGCCGCCGAGCACACCGGCCGTCGAGGCCGCAGCCGCGCCGCCGGAGCCGCATGACATCGTCGAGGCACGGCAGGAGCCGGCGCCAGACGCAGCGGAGGCTGCCGCGCCGGAAGCGCTCGCCGCGCCCGCGGTCGTGCCGATGGTCGAGCCGGTGCTGCCGGCGCCGCCGGAGCACGTTGCGGAAATAGTCGTGCTCGCGACACCGGCGGCGACCGCCGCCGCCGAGCCGGCAAGCGACGAGGTGCTGCCGGCGGAAGCCATGCCGGTCGAGGCCGCCGCCGAGGTGCTGCCGCTGCCGCCGGTCGAGACGCCGGCGATGGACCTCATCGTCGAGCCGGCCGTCCATCTGGAGCCGCATCCGGATGCGATACCGCAGCCGGAGACGGTCGCGGACGCGCACCTGACAATCCTGTCGCCGCCGATCGAGGCAGCGCCGGAAGAGCCCGTCGCGGAGGCGGAGCTCCTGCCGGAGAAAGTGTCATCGCCGATCGACACCGCGCCGGTAGTGCCGGTGATCGAGACGGAGACCGCCGTGGCGGTTTCGCCGGAAGCGGAAGCGATCGCCGAGACGTTTGTGGCGCCGGAGCCGGTCGTCGAACCCGCGACCGCCGTTGCGATCCCGCCGGAGCCCATCGAGCCCGAAGCGATCGCCGCCGAGACGCCCGCGGCGCCCGAGCCGGTTGTCGAACCCGCGGCCGCTCCCGCAATCGCGCTGGAATCCACTGAGCCCGCGCTGGCTGCCGACATGGCGCCCGCCTCGCCGCCCGCGGTCGAACCGTCGCCAGTGCCGCTCGCCGACGCGACACCGCCAGAGACGACGTCGCTCCCCGAAGCGGTCGCTGAAGCCATACCGGCGGTGCCAGAGCCGCCGCGCGAGCTGCCGACGGTGAAGGTCGCGGCGGCGCGCGCGATCGAGCTGAAGTCGCCGGCGCCGCAGCCGATCGTGGAGCCTGCGCCCATCGCCGAGACCGTGACGCCGGCGGCGCCCGCACCGCTCGACGCGGCGGCCGACCGGCAGCCGGAGCCTGCGCCGGTGGCGAAAGCGGAAGCACCGGTGGCGGCATGGCGGGAAGGCCTCGCCGAGCTGAAGACGCTGCTGACCGAGCTGCGCCAGCGGACGCTGGAGCCGCCAGCCGACGCGCCGCCCGAGCCGCCGCTGCACGACGTGCCCGAGAAGACGGCGCCGGAGCCGGCGCCGGCGACATTCCACGCGGCGCGGACGCTGCTGGACGTGTTTCCGGAGCCGGAGGAGTTGCCGCCGCAGCTGCAGGCTACGCAGGACCTGCCGCCCGAGGTGCCCCACCAGATGCCGGTGGTCGAGCCGTCGATGGCCGAGCCGGCGAAAGCCGCGGCTCCCGTCGCCGAGCCCGCGGCTGCCGACGATTCACCTCGGCCCGTCGCCGCCGGTTACCGCCCGCCCGAGGAAGTGGCAGTCGCGGATTCCCTCGGAAATCTCATCGAGGACGTGCTGAGCCGGAAGTCGTTCTCGATCGCCACCATCGCCGCCCGGCAATCGCGTACAGGAGCCTTCGAGCCGGCGGGGGAGAGTGCGCCCTCGGAGATCGAATCCCTGCTGAGCGCCGCGCTGGAGCCGAAGCCGGCCGACGATCCGCTGGTGGCCGAGTACGCCCGCAACACCGAGATTGGCTCGCCGCGGCGCCGCCTGCCCCTGCTCGATCGCATGCTAGCGGTGGTCACCGCCCTGATGCTGGTGATGGGGGCCTATTTCGGCATGGAGCTGTGGCGGAATGGCGCCTATGAGGCGATGCGGGCGAAGCTGATCGCGCTCCCGCCGACACTGGATCAACCGGAGACACCGATCTGGGACCAGAGCCCGGCGAAGCAGCAGGTCGCGCCGGCCGCCTCCCACTTCCCCACCCATCGCCCGACGGAACCTCCGGTGCGCTGAGCTGGATCCGGCTGACCGCTGTTGCGCAGGCCGGAGGCAATCCCGTTGCCCGCAGCGGATTTGGTGCCCGCTGCGGGTCGGTCTGCGACTTGATCACATCCTCAGGGTCTCGCCTCCAATACGAGATTGAACGGCGTCGCGGTGGCGCGGCGGAAGCGGCCAAAGCCGCCTTGCCGCACCACGTCCGCGAGCCGCGCCTCGCCGGCCTGGGCGCCGAGACCGAGGCCGACCTCCTGACTGAGTGAAGCCGGCGTGCAGATCATGGTGGAGGCGGCGTAGTAGACGCGGCCGACCGGGTTGAGGTTCTCCTGCAGGTGATCGTGGGCGAAAGGCTCGACGATCATCCAGGTACCCTCCTCCGCCAGCGTCTCGCGCACGTGCCGGGCAGCGCCGACGGGATCGCCCATGTCATGCAGACAGTCGAAGAACGCGACCACGTCGTAGCCGCGGCCGGGATACTCCTTGGCCGGTGCCGTCTCGAAGGTGCAGCGATCGGCGACGCCAGCCGCCTCGGCTGCCTCCCGCGCCCGCTCGATCGACGGCAGGTGATAGTCGAAGCCGTGGAAGCGGGAATTCGGGAAGGCTTTCGCCATCAGCACGGTGGAGGCGCCGTGGCCGCAGCCGACATCGGCGACGCGCGCGCCGCGCTCGAGCTTTTCCATCACGCCGTCGAGGGCCGGCAGCCACTCCTTCACCAGGTGGTGGTTGTAGCTGGTGCGGAAGAAGCGCTCGGTGCCGCGAAAGAGGCAGCCATGATGCTCGTGCCAGCCGACGCCCTTGCCGGTACGGAACGCCTCGGTGATCTTCGGCTCGTCGCGCAGCGCCGCCGCCACCACATCGTAGAATCCGGCGAGGAAGGCCGGGCCCTGCTCGTCGGCGAACACCGCCGCCTGTTCCGGCGTGAGCGAGAAAGTGCCGCCGCCGGCATCGTACTCGGCATAGCCCGCCGCTGCCTGGGCCGCGAGCCATTCGCGCACATAGCGCTCGGCGGTGTTGGTGCGCCGGGCGAGTTCGGCGGGCGTGACTGGCCCCGCCTCCGCCATCGCCTTGTAAAGGCCGAGACGGTCGCCGACCAGCACCAGCGCCGCTCCCAGCGCCGCTCCCATGTCGCCGAGCATGCGCCCGACGAATTGATTGAGCTTGTCCTCGTTCACCTGTGCCATCGGCGTCCCTCCTGAGGCTGCTGCGATGTCCGGAGTTCTAGGCGTCGCTCGGCATCCGCCGCTTCGCCCGATCGGGCCATCGGCGAGCTCATCCGATCGGGCCATCGCGCCGCGGTGCTGGCCGCTAGGTGAGACCGGCCCGGGCGGCCAGTGCGGCCGCGGCGGCGCGCGTGGGAAGATCGAGCTTGGTCAGGATATTGCCGACATGGCGCTTCACCGTGTGCTCGCTGAGGAGAGCTCGGAGGCGATCGCGGAGTTGCTGAGGCCGCGCGCCACCAGGCCCAGCACCTGCCGCTCCCGCAGGCTCAGCTCCGCGAAGCCCGGCTCGTCCACGGCGCGCAACCGCGGGCCGCGACGACGCCGACGCGTCCGGACGTCTCGCTCTCCGGCGTGAACAAGGGGAAGTCGCCACCGCCCGGCGCCTTGAGGCCCGGCACCCTCTCGCCGCGCGCGGAACCGCAGGCCGGATCCCGCCACGAGATCGCGCACCGTGCTGGAGATCAGCACCTCGCCGGGGCGCGCCACCGCGGCGATGCGCTGCGCCGTCTGCAGCGCCACGCCGCCGATGCGCGCCATGGCGCCGCTGCCGCCGATCCGCTGCACCTCGCCGGTATGGACACCGCAGCGCACCGCGAGATCGAGCGCTGCGGCGCCGCCTCGGCGATTGCCATCGCGCAGCGGATGGCGCGGCCGGGCCCGTCGAACGTGGCAAGAAGCGAGCCGTCGCTTCTGAGGCCGTCGATTTCCCAGCCTCGGTAGCGCTCGATGTCAGCAGTGCGCCTGGGCACGGTATCGATCCAGTCGGATCGAGCCAGTCGCGATCGTCGGTCGCCGCCCTCGCCGACCGCCGCCACCTCGGCAATCAGCACCGTGGCCAGCACGCGCTCGGGCTCCGCGGCAGCGGTGGCGGTCGCCGTGACCGCCAGTCAGGAACGCCTCGATCTCGTCGACGATCCGATCGACGTCACCGACCCAGACGAGATGATCGCTGCCGGGCAGCTCGACGTATTTGGCACCGTCGATGAACTGCGCCAGATAGCGGCCCGCGGCAACATTGACCCGCACATCGCCGGTTCGGTGCAGTCACCAGTGTCGGCACGCGGATGGTGGGCAGCACGCGGCGGACATCGATATCCGCATTCATGCGCGCCAGCGCGATCGCCGCCGCCGGGCTCGCGCCCAGCCGCTCGAACCGCGCCCACCAGTCCCGGAAGCGCTCGTTCTGCCGCATGCCCGGCGCGAAGTTGATCAGCATGTCGCCGCGGCCCCAGACGGTCTCGGCGCGGGCGATGAACTCCTCCAGCCGCTCCGGCGGCATCACCCAGGAATGGAAATGCGCATAGGAGCCATAGAGCACCAGCGCGCGGGTGCGCTCGGGATATGTCGCGGCGAACAGCATCGCCAACGGCCCGCCCTCGGAGGCGCCGAGCAGCGCCGCGCGTTTCGATCCCACCGCGTCGAGCACCGCGCGCACGTCGTCCATGCGCGCCTCCAGGCTCGGCAGGTCGCTCACCGGCACGTGATCGGAAAGCCCGGTGCCGCGCTTGTCGAACTGGATCAGGCGGCAGAACGAGGCCAGGCGATGCAGAAGATGGGAGAAGCCGGGATCCTCCCAGTGGTGCTCCAGATTGGAGACGAAGCCCGGCACGAAGACGAGATCGAGCGGTCCCTGTCCCAGGACTTGATAGGCGATGTGGACATCGCCGCTACGGGCGTAGCGTGTCTCCGGCGGTTTCAACCGGCTCCTCCAGAAGCCGCGCCAGTACCTCGATCGCCCGGGCCGCGGCCATGTGGCCGCCGCTCAGCGCTTCGCCATCTCGCCGTTGACGCAGGCGCCCTTGCGCTTGGGATCGCCCATCTTCGCGCATTTCGGGAACAGCTGATCGACCCGATGGTCGAGATCCGTGTTCTGGCCGAGCTGCAGGCATTGGTCCGTGTGCGCCGCGTCGCACATCGGGAAAGAGATTCCCGGCGGCAGATTGAGCGGTGCCGGCGGTGTCGTTTGCGCGAGCGCAACGCTGGCACCGAGCGCAAGTGTCAGTGAACTCATCGCCACTGAGAGAAATATCCGCATCAAAAATCCCCCTCCGATCGCAGTCGCGGCTCGCGACATCGTGACAGCACCCAACCCTACACCAGGAGACCGGGAACGGTCGCGGGAGTGATGGGCCGGTGGGCGGCCGGCGCCCCCCGCGGCATGTTCTTTTTGTGACACTCGGCAACCGCCAGCCGCGATCGCCAAGCATCAGCCCCACCCTCCACTATAGTGGCAGTAGTCATTCAAAAACTCTAGCAATGAGGGTTAATACCCGGTCCGCGAGCGTACTAAGCGCGATTCGCGGGGAATCGCGACCCTGGAACAGGGTAAAAGTCATCAACATCTATCAATGCAGCGGGCGCAATCCTTAGGTAACCTTAAGTAGAGGTAAATCGAGGAGGCCCGAGATGCGTTTGCCGGAGCAGGTTTACGTCAAGCGGGAGCCGCGCGAGCTGCTCGCCGACTTCTTCCTCACCGCCGATCGGTATGCGGCCGAGCGAGGCGTGCTGCTGTCCATCTCTACAGACTTCGACGAGCTGCTCGCGGTCAATCGGCGGAACCGCGACAGCTGGAACCCGCTGATGCCGAGCGTATCGCCTGAATACAACGATATGAGCCGCCATCAGGCGTTCTGGCTGCGTGGCGAGAACCGGGAGAGCGGCGACGTCGTGCTGGCCCGCGCGTGCCGGCTCTACGATCTGCCGGAGGGCCGTACCATGCACGATGGCTTCATGGACCTCAGCCTCTTCTACGACGATCCCCTGCGCGCCGGTCCCTTCGAGCAGGTCTGTTCCAGCGGGCTGGCACCGCGCGCGATCTCCGGCCGCTTCGTCATGTCAGTGGGCGGTTGGCACCACCCGAGCGTGCGCAAGCTGAACCTGTCCGCGATCGCGCCCCGTATCGTACGCGCCTGGGCCTACAACGAATGGAATCCGCCGCTCTCCACCAGCCTCGTGGAGGACCACATGGTGGAGAAGGCACGCCTCTCCTATGGCATGAAGAACCAGGAGACCGGCTTCGTCTGGGTCGGCTGTCCCCTGCACGAGCACTTCCGGGCGACGTTGTTCTGGATGACGCCTGAGCAGCTCCTGGAAGGGCTGGAGGGCTTCGTCGCCGAGACCGAGCAGAAGCGGGTCGCCGAGGCGTCAGAGCGGAAGCGCGAGATCGCTGCTTAGGGCGCTGTAGCCCACGACCAGGGGCTTGCCTTTCAGGCTCACGAAGGGCAGCAGCCGGCGTCGATAGCGTACGCGAGTGGGCTGGCGGCTGGTGGTGGAGATCGACGGCATCGACGTGATCGTATCGACCGCCGCCGCTGGCGAGCACCGCCTCGTAGTGGTTGGAAACCCATTCGGTGTAACCGCGATCGGTATCCTTGCGTCGCAAGCGGCCGGCCGACCTGCTGCCAATTGCCGAAGGTGCCGATGCCGCTTCCCATGTAGCGGACGACCCAGCCGCTGCGGGACGCCGGCTCCAGCACGAAAGTGCGGTCGAGCACGCCCTCGCCGAGCGCGTCGTCCATGAACTCCGAGGAGAACCGGCCCTGGTGCGCCTTCCAGAGCTCGCGCAGCCCGTCGGTGTTCTCGCAGGACTCCTCGGGATCGCGCGCCACCAGGCGCAGCCGCGTCGCCGGCGCGCGAAGAGCGCCCTCGCCGATCATGCGCAGCCGCGCGATCGCGTCGTCGACGTCGAGAAATGATTCCGTGAGCCAGCCGCCGAGGAACGATCGAATCCGCACCTGCACCGGCGCCGGGGCGCTGGCGAGATAGTCGGCGACCGCCGCTACGTTCTTGGCATCGAAATCCTGGGCATTGACGGAGATGTCGAAACCGACGGCATCGCCACGCACGATGATGGCGAGGTGATTGAGCACGAGATAGTCGAGCACGCCGAAGTCGGCGCTCGGATATCCGACAAAGCGCGCGAGGTCGCCACCTTCCACGTGCTGGAAGATTCCCCGCGTCACCATGAACATGCCGTGCCTGGCCGTCATGCGAGTTCGGCTCCGCCCGAAGGGCTCGCGCCGGGACGCGCCTGCGTCCACGAGATGGCACGAGCCGCGCCATCCCTAATTTTTGCTAAAAATGGTAGGAACTCCGTTAACGCCGGGAAGAGCGTCGCGGGAACATGGTTAACTCCGCGAATTCCGCCGCCATGCGCAACGCGGGGCAGGCGCCGACGAAATGGCTGGCGCCTGCCCCCATTCCTACCGGACACAATTTCGAAAATCAGTCGCTTGGGCTCAGCCCTTCGCGACCGCGCCATTGATGCAGGCTGCCTTCTGTTCCTTGCCCTTGATCTTGGCGCAGTTGGGGTAGGACTGGTTGAGCTGGCGATCCAGCTGCGCGTTCTGACCCAGCTGGAGGCAGGAATCCTTGTGGGCACGATCGCACACGGGATAGCTCATGCCGGCAGGTGTCGGGGATGCCGCCATCGCATTGGCGCCAAGGCCGAGCGCCGCAACCACGAGCGCGGAAGCCAACAGGCGGTTCATGGTGATCTCCTCTTTGGCTGTTACGCTGATCCAATCCGGCAGCGCCTCGACGGTTCCGCGTGACACGCGAAAAATTCGCCTCGTCCCTGCCTGCCGCATGAGACAGCCGTGCCGCCTCGCGCCGTCGGAATGGGAGCACGCCACCGAAGCGCGCTGCCGTAGGGAAAAGACGTAAGTGGCAGGGCCGCTCCGGGGATCGGCCGAAAGGGGGAAAAGCCCCGCCGTCGTGGGACAAATTGCGGCGCCGAACCTGGGCGATGACACGCCAGCATCTCTCCCGCTACTCTCGGACGAGAGATGGCATTGGTGTCCGCGCTAGACTGAGCGGGCCGATAGCGGCCGTACGATTGGAGGAGAGCCTATGCCGAAGCTGCTGTCATCAGCCGCGAAGGAGCAGTTCGAGAGGGACGGTTTCTATTTCCCGGTCCGCGTAATGTCACGGGAAGAGGCACAGGGTTATCGCGGGTGCCTTGAGGCCGAGGAACGACGCCAGGGCGGACCGCTCCAGAGCAACCGGCGCCACAAGGTGCATCTGCTGTTCCGCTGGGCCAACGATCTCGTCCGTCATCCCCGCATCCTCGATGCGATCGAGGATCTGATCGGGCCCGACATCCTCTGCTGGACCAGCAACTTCTTCATCAAGGAGGCGATGAATCCCGCCTTCGTCTCGTGGCACCAGGACGCGACCTATTGGGGCCTCGACCGCGACGATGTCATCACCGCATGGATCGCACTGTCGGACGCGCCGATCGCGAGCGGCGCGATGAAGTTCCTGCCCGGCAGCCACCGCGGACGGCAGCTGCCTCACGCCGATACCTTTCACGAGCACAATCTCCTGAGCCGCGGCCAGGAAATCGCGGTCGATGTCGACGACGCAAAGGGCGTCTTCGTGCCCCTCGAGGCCGGCGAAATTTCGCTGCACCACGTGAAGCTCGTGCACGGTTCGGAGCCGAACCGGACCGATGATCGCCGCATCGGTCTCGCCGTCCGCTACATTCCGCCCTACGTGCGCCAGCTCAAGGTGCGGGATTCCGCCATGCTGGTGCGCGGCACCGACACCTGCGGCCATCACGATCCAGAGCCATCCCCCCAGGTGGACCTCGACGCAGCCGCGCTCGCCGCTCATGCGGACGCGGTCAGCCGCCAGGTGAAGGCGCTCTACTCCGGCACCGACAAGCAGGCCTTCCGAAGCTGACCCTGCCGTGACGCCCGAGGCGCTCGCCACCGCGGTACTGATCGCTCACCTCGGTGTCGTCGTCTTCAATATCTTCGGCATGGTGACGGTGCCGCTCGGCGCTTGGCTGGGCTGGCGCTTCGTGCGCGGCTTCTCGTGGCGGCTCATCCATCTCGCCTCGCTCTTCGTGGTGGCGCTCCAGGCGCTCCTCGGCCGCGTCTGCTTTCTCACGATCTGGCAAAGCGCGCTCGAGGCGCGGCAAGCGGCAAACGAGCCGCCGCCGATGATCGCCACCTGGATCAATCGCCTGCTTTATTGGCCGCTGCCGCTCTGGGTCTTTGCGGTCGGCTATGTCGTCATCTTCATCTACGTGCTCCTGCTCTGGCGCTGGGTTCCGCCGCGACGGCGCACCGACACCTGAGACGACACTACTTCTTTGCGCGCTTGGCCTCATAGACCTGGAGATTGCAGAGCGCCATCCGTAGCAGCGGCGTCGCGACGCCTGTGGCAGCACCGCGGCGGATCATGTCGCCGATGATATGATCGCTCTCGGTGGGACGCCCGCCCTCCATGTCATGACGCATGGACGCCGTGAAGACCGACGCCCGGTCGGTCAGCATCTTGCGCGTGCGCTGCGCCGCCTCGGCGCGCACGGGATGGCCGCTCGCCGCCGCCACCGCCTCGGCCTCGCCGAGCATCGCCAGCGTGGTGCGCTCGCCCTCCGCCGCCGCCAGGATCTCGCCCACATGAGCGTGGGTGAGCGTCGTCATGGCGGCAAGCGTCGTCAGCATCACGAACTTCTCCCACATCTCCTGCAGGATCTGCTCGGAGAGAACCGTCTTGAAGTTGGCCTTGCCGAACTCCGCCGTTATCGCCGCCGCGCGCGCCGACGAGCCGCCCGCGAGCTCGCCGAAAGTGAGGACCGCGAGCTGGCCGTTGTGGATCACGTGCCCCTCCGGCGACAGCGCGCCGCCGATATAGCAGGCGCCGCCCAGCACCCGCTCCTTGCCGAACCGCACGGACAGCGTATCGATGTGCAGCAGTCCGTTGAGGAGCGGCAGCACCGCGCTCTCGGGTCCGACCGCCGGCGCGATGGCATCGATCGCCGCCGCGAGGTCGTAGGCCTTGGCGGTGAGCAGGACCACGTCGTAGGGGCGCCGAATACCATCGGCGAGCACGGTCTCGACCTGCCGCTCGATGTTGCCGGCGGAGCTTTTGACCACCAGCCCCTGCGCTCGCAGCTTCTGCTGGCGCGCCGGCCGAACGAGGAAGGTGACGTCGACGCCGGCTTCCGCGAGCCGCCCGCCGAAATATCCGCCGATCGCGCCGGCGCCCAGGACCAGAATACGCATTGCCTCTCCGCTGCAGAGTTGCGACCGGGTCGATCATAGGGGCCCCGGCATCGCCAGGCGAGCCCGCGCTTCGATCCCGCTTGGAGCGGCCGCCCTGCGCCGCTAGTCTCATCGCCAGTCTCGCCGCAAGCCGCAGGAATATCGCGCCCATGGCCCCTTCCCCCGCCGCTCCCAAGCCTCGTCCCGCCTCCGCCGCAGATCTCCTGCTGCGCGCGCTCAAGGCGCATGGCATCGAGTTCTTCTTCTGCAATCCCGGCACCGATTTCCCGCCGATCGTCGAGGCCTTTGCCCGCGCACGGAAATCAGGGGCGCCGTCGCCGCGCCCCTTCGTCGTGCCGCACGAGAACACGGCGGTGTCGATGGCGCATGGCGTCTATCTCGTCTCCGGCGTGCCGCAGGCGGTGATGGTCCATGTCAGCGTCGGCACCGGCAACACGCTCAATGCCCTCATCGACGCCAGCCCGCGATCACGTGCCGATCCTGCTGCTGGCGGGCCGCACGCCGATCACCGAGGGCGACGCCCATGGCGCGCGCAGCCTTCATATCCACTGGGCGCAGGAGATGTTCGACCAGGCGAGCCTGGTGCGCGAGTTCGTGAAATGGGACTACGAGCTGCGCACGCCGGACCAGGCCGCCGATGCCGTCGCGCGGGCGATGGAGCTGATGCTGGCGGAGCCGCGCGGCCCCGCCTACCTCATGCTGCCGCGGGAGGTGCTGGGCGGTCGCAGTCCGACCCGGCACGCCGCCGCCGGTTCCGCGCGCGGTGCCGGCGGCGCCGCGCCCCGATCCCGCCGCCATCGAGACGCTGGCGCGGATGATACACAAGGCCGAGCGCCCCCTGGTGATCGCCGGCGCCAGCGGCAAGACCGCGGCCAGCGGTTACCGGCCTCGCCCATCTGGCGGAGCGCTACGCGTTGCCGGTCGTCGCCATGAACCCGCGCTATATGTGCCTGCCCTGGAGCCATCCGATGCATCAGGGCTTCCAGCCGGCGCCGCTGATCGCGGACGCCGATCTCGTCATCGTCATCGAGAACGACGTGCCCTGGATCCCGTCGCGCGAGCACCCGCCCGCCGACTGCCCGGTCGCCCATCTCGGCGCCGATCCCAGCTTCGCCCGCTATCCCATGCGGAGCTATCGCAACGACCTCGCCATTGCCGCCGATCTCCCGGTCACGCTGTCGGCGCTGGACGCGGCGCTCGGACGTCTCGCCTCGCCTGAGGATACGAAGATCGCGGCGCGACGCCGCCGCCTCGCCGCGCGCGCCGCAGGAGATCCGCCGCGGCTGGGCGGAGGCGCGGCGCCAAGGCCGGCGACGCCGACGCCATCACGCCGCAATGGCTGAGCCGGTGCCTCGGCGAGGCGCTGCCGCCGGACGCGATCGTGATCAACGAGTATCCGCTGCTGCTGGAGCAGTGCGTGCGCAACGAGCCCGGCAGCTACTTCGGACTGAGCCCGGCGGGCGGTCTCGGCTGGAGCCTCGGCGCCGCGCTCGGCGCACAGGCTCGCCGCCCGCGACCGCCTGGTGGTGGCGACGCTCGGCGACGGCGCCTATGTCTTCGCCAATCCAACCGCCTCCCACTGGACCGCCGCCAAATACGAGCTCCCGGTGCTGACCGTGGTCTTCAACAACGAGCGCTACGGCGCGGTGCGCCGGGCTACCCTTTCCATGTACGGGCAGGGTGCAGCCGCCGAGGACGACGGGCAGCTCCTAGCCGATCTCTCGCCCGAGCCCCGCCTACGAGAAGGTGGTGGAGGCGAGCGGCGGCTATGGCGAGCGGGTGGAGCTACCGGCGGAGCTGCCGGCGGCGATCGAGCGCGCGCTCCGCGTGGTGACGCGCGAGCGGCGCCAGGCCCTCCTCAACGTCATCTGCCGGTATTAGCCGCCAGGCTTCCGATCTCCAAACACGGGCGAATACGCCTAAAATTCGCGTCGATTAAGCCGAAATTAACGGCGGTCGCCGACCCTTGAGCGGATGGTCGCCGCCGCCGCACGCTCCACCGTTCTTCGCCCGCGCGAGCCGATCGGCCAGCGCGAGATCGATGAGATCATCAAGCGCAACGAGCTCTATCAGGCGGCCCGGCCCGGCGGCCAGCGCGCGGTCCTCTCCTACCGCGATCTCACCGGCCTCAACCTCGCCGGCCGCAACCTCGCCGATGCCGATCTGACGGCGGCCTATCTCTGCGACGCCAATCTCGCCGGCGCCAACCTCAACAACGCGATCCTGTTCGGCTGCAACCTGGCGCGCGCCAACATGCGGGGCGCCTCGTTGATGCGCGCGGACCTCCGCGGCGCGTCGCTGCGCGAGGCCGATCTCACCGGCGCCAATCTCTTCGACGCGGATCTCCGCGACGGGCATCTCGCGCAGAAGACGCGCAAGGGCGAGATCCAGTACATCGCGGTCGACGATGCGAGCGCCACCGAGCTGGTCGGCGCCACCCTCGTCAACGCCAATCTGGCGCAGGCGCGGCTCTCCGGCTCCATCGCCGCCCACACCGACTTCACCGACGCGATGATGCGCAACTGCAAGCTGGTGCGCGCCGATCTGCACAACGCCACGCTCAATGGCGCCAATCTCGAGGGCGCCGATCTCTCCGGCGCCAACCTCCGGAACGCCAGCCTGCGCAATGCTGTGCTGGTGCGCACGGTTCTCATCGATGTCGACACCAACGGCGCCGACATGGCGGGTGTGCTCACCCAGAAGGAGGTCGGGCGAGCGCCGGAAGCACCCATCATCGAGATGCTGCGGCGACACGAAGCCTTCATCACCAGCGACGGGATCGAAGGCGCGCCGGTCGACGTCAGCGGCTACGACCTCCGCAAGACCGGCAACCTTGCCGGAAGGCGGCTCTCCACCCTGATGGGATCCCGCGCCATCCTCTATGGCATGAATCTCGAGGGCATCGGCCTGCAGGCGGCGCAGCTCGAAGGCGCCGATCTGCGCGCCTGCCGGCTCTCCAATTCCGATCTGCGCGGGATCAACCTGACCGGCGCGCGGCTCAACCACGCGGAACTGCGCGACTGCAATCTCGGTCCGCTCATCATCGCCGGCGGCCGCAGCCTTCCCAGCACCCTCGATCGCGCGGACGCGCGGCACGCGGATTTCCGCGGCGCCAACCTGCACCGGGTGCGGTTTCGCGGCACCAATCTGAGCCGCGCCAACCTGACCGGCGCCCAGCTCGAGGGCGCCGACCTCACGGACGCCAATCTGCTCTGCGTGATCACCGGCCGGAGTTGACATCGGCGCGCCCGCGGGCGATAGGGCGTCATCGAACCGATCAGCGAGGCGGCCAAGATGGCACCAACCGGGAAGCCTGGACGCAACGGCGCGAAGACAGCGAGCTCCGCCACGGACATTAAACCCGCGGCCGCGCCGCCGCCGCCGCTTCCGCTCTTCTATCGCTCCCTCATGGCGGTCGATCCGGCGCGCCACGGCGGCAAATCGCTTAAGGACCGGATCGGCTACGGCTTCGCCCGCGGGACCCACGCGGTGCTCCTGAACGGCGGCGAGTTCGAGGCGGCGGCGCGCCACTTTCCCATCGTCTTCGCGCCGGCGCCGCAGTCGGCGGCCCTGGCGGTGCTGGGCGTGCGGCCGAACAGCAACCTGTTCGTGAACGCCAAGGACGACTGGCGTGCTGGCACCTACCTCCCCGCCTACGTCCGGCGCTATCCCTTCATCTTCCATGAGAGCGAGGATCAGCAGCGCTATACGCTCTGCATCGACGAAGGCTCGGGGGCGCTCGAGGACGGCGGCGGGCGACCCCTCTTCGCCGACGGAAAACCCACCGAGCTCACTCAGAACGCCCTGCAGTTCTGCGCGGCGTTCCAGCGCGACCATCTGGCCACCCGCGCCTTCGTGAGCGACCTCGGCGAGCGCGGCCTGCTGGTCCCGAACGAGGCGGCCATCACCCTGACCTCCGGCGAGAAGCTGACGGTGACCGGTTTCCACATCATCGATCGCGACCGCTTCGCGGCGCTGCCGGACAGCGCGATTTTGGAATGGCGTCGCAAGGGCTGGCTCGGCTGGGCTTACGCCCACTTCGTCTCGCAAGGATCCTGGTCCGCTCTCGCCGATCTCACGGCCGCGGCTCCCGCCGCCTGAAGGCGTCCGCCGCAGGCCTGTGCTGTCGGATTGGCGCTGGCTGCGGCGGCGGCCCGCCGCTATCGTCCACACTCGAAAGCCACGCCTCACCCATCCGGACCCTCCCCTCATGAGCAACGAGCCGCCTCGCCCCTCCACATATCGTCTGCGCATCCCCGGCCCGTCGCCGGTGCCGGAGCGCGTGCGCCAGGCCATTGCCGAGCCTGTCATCAACCATCGCGGACCTGAATTTCACGCCATGCTGGGCGAGGCGCTGAAGCTGGTGAAGCCGCTCTTCGGGACCACCGGCGACGTGCTGCCCTTCGCGGCCTCCGGCACCGGCGTCATGGAAGCGGCGATCGCCAACATCGTGGCTCCCGGCGAGCGCGTGCTGGTGGTGATCAACGGGCAGTTCGGCGAGCGCTTCAAGGCGATCTGCGAGGCCTTCGGCGCCGTGGTCGACACCGTCGACGTCGAGTGGGGCGAGGCGCCCGATGCCAGCGTCATCGCCGAGCGCGTGCGCAAGGCCGACTATCGCGCGGTCTTCGTGACCCACAACGAGAGCTCGACCGGCGTGGTGGCGGATCTGGCGGCGATCGGCGCCGTCGTCAAGGACCGGCCGACGCTCCTGGTAGTGGACAGCGTCAGCGGCCTCGGCGCCATGGATCTGCGCCAGGAGGACTGGCACCTCGACATCGTCGTGACGGCGTCCCAGAAGGCGCTGATGTGCCCGCCGGGCCTCGGCCTCGTAAGCCTCAGCCCCAAGGCCTGGGACATCATCAACCGCAGCGACCGTGGTGCGCGCTTCTTCTGGGACTTCCGCAAGGCGAAGGCGGCGGCGGAGAAGGACGAGACCGCCTTCACGCCGCCGATCGCACTGATATCAGGCCTGCGCGTCGCCCTCGAGATGATCCACGCCGAGGGACTGCCGCAGGTCTTCGAGCGTCACCGTCGCCTGGGGGCGGCGCTCCGGGCCGGCGGCACGGCGCTCGGGCTCCCGGTCTTCACACGCTCGCCGCTGCTCTCCAGCAGCGTCCAGGTCTTCGCGATGCCGGAGACCCTCGAGGGCGGGGCCCTCGTGCGTCACCTCTATCGGCACTATCACACGGTGATCGCAGGGGCGCGCAATCGCCTCCAGGGCAAGGTGATCCGCATCGGCACCATGGGCTTCTGCGACGCCGCCGACATCCTCGCGGACCTGCACTATCTCGAACGCGGCCTCGCCGATCTCGGACGCAAGGTGACGCCGGGCGCCGGCGTCGCCGCCGCCGCTGCCGTGCTGGCGGGCTAGGGCCTACTCAGCCGGCTCGGTCACCTTGACCGGCACCTCCGCCACACCAGCGGGCGCGGCGCCCACCCAGGGATGCTCGGAGACGTCGAAGACGACGCCGTCGGGTCCGCGGAACTTGGTCTCGAAGAAGGAATTCTTGGCGGTGGGATCCTGCTTCATGAAGCAGGGCGCGCCGAGCTCCTCGAGCTTCTGGCTGTATTCGTCGAGATCGTCGACGAGGACGCCGAAGTGGTGCACGCCCACATAGTCGAGGCCGCGGCCAAGCTGATCGACGTTCTGGAATTTGAGAATGGCGAGGTTCAGCGTGCCGTCGCTGAGATAAAAGCCCCAGGCGATGGATTTGGGATTGTCGGGGCTGCCGGTGCGGCCAACCTCCTTGAAGCCGAATGCCTGCTTGTAGAACTCCGCGGTCTTGACGGGGTCCTGAGTGGCGAGGGCGATGTGTCGGATCTTCGGCATGCTGCTTCCTCCGGTCCTGGGTTTTCGGGCGGCAAGGGCTGCTGCCCCATTATCCATCCCTCGCGCCACCGCTCAAGGAGCGACGTGAGTCTCGCTTTCGTTCATTCGGCTTCCCGCCGCACGAAGGCGGTGATCAGGTCGAGCGCCCGGCGGGACGCCGGCGATCCCGGATCCTTGCCAATGAAGGCGTGGGGCTCGCCCTCGAAGTTCGTGAGATCGATGCGGCCGCCGGCCTTGCGGTAGGCGGCGGCGAAGCGGTCGGCCATGTCCGGCGTCACATTGTCGTCATCGGTGCCCTGGAGCATCAGCGCCGGCGGCAGATCCGTCGCCTCGCCGCGCTCGAGGATGAGCTGCGGATTGCCCTCCGCCATCGCCGCTTCCGAGGGCCAATAGGCGTGGTGAGCCTGGATGAGCCGGTCGATGCGCTTCTCCCGCACCATCCGATAGCGCGCCAAGGGATCGACGATCGACCAGCACACCACGATGAAGGCCAAGCTGGCATCGACCGGCGACGCCGCCTCCAGGGGCAGCGCCGCATAGCAGGGGTCCCGCGGACGGAGCGCGCTCAGCATGATCTGGTGGCCGCCGCTGGAGGTGCCGACGCCGCCGATGCGATCGGGCTCTACGCCGAACTCGCGCCCCTGGGCCTTGAGCCAGCGAACCGCCAGGTTGATGTCCTCGATCGACGCCGGATACTGGGCCTCGGGCGGCATGCGGAAGTCGATCGCCATCACCACGGCGCCGCTGGTAGCGAGGGCCTGGTGGATGGGTGCGTTGGTCAGCCGGTCATTGGCCGTCCAGGCGCCGCCATGGACCTCGACCACCGCCGGGAAGGGCCCCGGCCCCCGCGGCCGATAGAGCCGCGCCAGCAAGGGCTTGCCGCTCTGGCTCTGGCGCTGGTACTCGACGTCCTCGGTCTCGAATTCGTAGGTCGAGGCCATCGACGGCGCCTCCCGGTGAGTGCAGGAATTCTTAATGAGAACGCAGCGACCGGCAGGACCGCAAGGGCATTCCGGAGCCTGCCGCCGGCGCCCCAGCCTTGACAGGGGCCGGAACCAAGCTATTGTCCGGCCTTCCCTTCCGCGGCATTACCGCTTTTTCCCGGGTCATCTCCCATGGCAAAGACCAGCAGCGTCCTGATCAAGCTCGTGAGCAGCGCCGATACCGGCTTCTTCTACGTCACGCGCAAGAATCCGCGCACCAAGACCGAGAAGATGGAGCTGAAGAAATACGACCCGATCGCGCGCAAGCACGTCGTCTTCAAGGAAGGCAAGATCAAGTAGCGGGCGCGCCTTGCTGCCGAGGCTTGCCTCGGCAGCGGCCTTTTCAGCACACCACTTTCAGGATCGGCGGCGAGCCGGGCTCGGCGATGCCGGGACTTGCCACCACGCGGTTGCGGCCCAGGCGCTTGGCCGCATAGAGCGCGTCGTCGGCGCGCTTCATCAGCGCGGCCGAGGTGTCGACGCCGCCATCGAGGGTGGCGGCCACGCCGATGCTGATGGTGACGGGAATGCCGGCCGGGAAATCCGGCGTCACCACGGGCTCGTCGCCCACCGCGTGGCGCAGACGCTCGGCGACCGCGGTCGCCACCGCAAGGGTGGTCTCCGGCATCACCACGACGAACTCCTCGCCGCCGTAGCGCGCCACCAAGTCGAAGGCGCGGAGGTGGCGGGTCGCGCACTGCGCGATCTCGCACAGCACCAGGTCGCCCGCGGCATGGCCGTAGGTGTCGTTGATCACCTTGAAGCGGTCGACGTCGATCGCCAGCAGCGAGGGGCCGGCGGCGCCCGCATTGGCGCGCGTCATCAGCCCGTCCAGATGCGCGCTCATGTAGCGCCGGTTGTAGAGGCCGGTGAGCGGGTCGGTGAGCGCCATCGAGAGGCTGCGCTGGTAGGTGTCGCGCAACCGCTCCTGCAGGCGCTTGCGGCGCACCTGGGTGCGCACCCGCGCGATCAGCTCGTTGCGGTCGATCGGCCGCAGCAGATAGTCGGTGGCGCCGAGGTCGAGGCCCTTGGCGAGGCGCGGCAGCTCGTCGTCCTCGCCGATCAGCAGGATGGGAATGGCGCGCGTCGCCTCGGTGGCGCGGAGGTCCGCCACCAGGCGCAGCGTGTCCTCCTCCTCGGAGAGCGCGAGCACGAAGAGTTCGACCTCGGACGCCGCGGTGCGCCAGCACATCGGCGGTGCAGGTGGCGTGCCGCACATCCTCGCCCGCGAGAGTGTCGAGAATGCGTTGCGCGCTCAGCGGCCGGTCCTCGAGGACGACCACCTGGGCGGGCCTGGTGTCGTGCGCCGTCTTCGCCTGGCTCTCGGCGAGCGCCGCGAGGCGTCCATAGGTCTCCTCGCGCAGGCGCCATTCGTCGGTCATGCGCTTCAGGCGCACCAGCGAGCGCACGCGGGCGAAGAGCGCCACGTCGTTCACGGGCTTGGTGAGGAAGTCGTCGGCACCCGCCTCCAGGCCGCGCACGCGGTCGGCGGCGTCGGAGAGCGCGGTCACCATCACCACCGGGATATCGGAGGTCGCGGGGTCCGCCTTCAGGCGGCGGCACACCTCGAAACCGTCCATCTGCGGCATCATCACGTCCAGCAGCACGATGTCCGGCCGCTCGCGCCGGGCGAGATCGAGGCCGGTGGCGCCGTCGTAGGCGGTGATGACGTTGAAATACTCGCTGGCAAGCTTCGCCTCGAGGAGTTTGACGTTCACCTCGACATCGTCGACTACCAGTACACGTGCTGACATCGGCGCGACCTCAGCTCAGAAAGCGCTCGACCGTCTGCAGGAAATTCGCCACCGAGATCGGCTTGGCGATATAGGCCTCGCAGCCGCCCTCGCGGATCTTCTCCTCGTCACCCTTCATGGCGAAGGCGGTTACCGCGATGATCGGGATCGCCTTGAGGTCATCGTCTTCCTTGATCCACTTGGTGACCTCGAGGCCCGACACCTCCGGCAGCTGGATGTCCATGAGGATGAGATCCGGATGATGCTGGCGCGCGAGCTTCAATGCCTCCATGCCGTCCTTGGTCTGCAGCGTATCGTAGCCATGCGCCTCCAGCAGATCATGGAACAGCTTCATGTTGAGGTCATTGTCCTCGACGATGAGAACCCGCTTGGTCATCGGATGTTCTGAACCTCCACCGCTGTCGCGGCCGCTGACGCGCGACCGCCCCCGACTCAACCGTATTGGAGACCATTAAGGAATTCCGTCCCCTGACTGCCCGAGACACGCGTCCCCGGATTTCACACTGTAGCAAGGTTTACCTTAAGATTTCGTAACTTTTGCGCCACACCCGGCAAATTTTTCGGACCTTTGAGCTAACCATGGCCCCAGCGGACATTCGCATCGGAGTCGACCTCGGCGGCACCAAGATCGAGGCGGCGGTCCTCGACCGCGGCGGCCGGATCCTGGCCCGGCGGCGGATTCGCCACCCCGGCGGGCGATTATGCCGGCGATCGTGGCGGCGGTCCGCGGGCTGGTGCTGGACCTGGAGGCGCGAGCTCGGCGCCACGGGCTCGGTCGGCGTCGGCATCCCCGGCGCGATCTCGCCGGCGACGGGACTGATCAAGAACGCCAATTCGACCTGCCTCATCGGCCATGCCCTCGACCGCGACCTCGCCGCGGCGCTCGGCCGGCCGGTGCGGCTCGCCAACGACGCCGACTGCTTCGCCCTCTCCGAGGCCACCGACGGCGCGGCCGCGGGCGCCCCCATCGTCTTCGGCGCGATCCTCGGCACCGGCGTCGGCGGCGGCGTCGTGGTGCAGCGGCCAGCTCCTCGCGGGCCGCAACGCCATCGCCGGCGAATGGGGCCATTCGCCCCTGCCCTGGCCGCGAGACGAGGAGCGGCCCGGCGCACCTTGCTATTGCGGCAAGCGCGGCTGCATCGAGACCTTCCTCTCCGGCCCGGCACTGGCCCGCGACCACCGGCGAAGCCGCCGGCGAGGTCTCTCGGCGCCGCGGAGGTGGCCGCCCGCGCCGAGGCCGGCGACGGCGTCGCCGAGGCGACGATGCGGCGCTACGAGGACCGGCTGGCGCGAGCGCTCGCCACCGTGATCAATCTCCTCGACCCCCACGTCGATCGTGCTCGGCGGCGGGCTCGGCCAGATCACCCGGCTCTACCGCACCGTGCCGCTCCTTTGGGGCGCGTACGTGTTTTCCGACGACGGTGGCGACGCGGCTGGTGCCGCCGCGCTATGGCGATTCCAGCGGCGTGCGCGGCGCCGCCTGGCTCTGGCGGGCGGACGAGGCGGCGATGACCACGCTCTGCCGCGATTGCGGCGCGCTTCTCCGCGGAGCTGCCGCCGGAGCGCCGGTGCGCCGCACTGCGGCTCGCCGCGGCTCGTAGCCACGCCGAGCTCGCCGAGCTGACCCTCGCGCATATCGATTGCGACGCCTTCTACGCCACGCGTCGAGAAGCGCGACAATCCCGCAGCTGCTCGACCGGCCGGTGATCGTCGGCGGCGGCAAGCGCGGCGTGGTGCTCGCCTGCTGCTATGTCGCGCGCGCATGCAGCGGCATCCGCTCGGCCATGCCGATGTTCAAGGCGCTCAAGGCCTGCCCCGAGGCGGTGGTGATCCGGCCGGACATGGCGAAATACCGCGCCGTCGGCCGCGAGGTGCGCGAGCTCATGGAGACGCACGACGCCGCTGGTGCAGCCGCTCTCCATCGACGAGGCGTTTCTCGATCTCTCCGGCACCGAACGCCTGCATCACGGACCGCCGGCGCGCACCCTCGCGCTCCTGGCGTGCCGCATCGAGCGCGAGATCGGCGTCACCGTCTCGATCGGCCTCTCCTACAACAAGTTCCTGGCCAAGCTCGCCTCCGATCTCGACAAGCCCCGCGGCTTCGCCGTCATCGGCCGCGGCGAGGCGCTCGATTTCCTGGCGCCGCGGCCGGTGGGATTGCTCTGGGGCGTGGGCGCCGCGCTGCAGCAGCGCCTGGCGCGCGACGGCATCATCACCATCGGCGAGCTGCGCGAGCGCCCCGAGCGCGACCTCGTGGCTCGCTATGGCACGATCGGCCGGCGACTCTATCGCTTCGCCCGCGGCGAGGACGAGCGCGAGGTCGTGCCGGATGCACCGACCAAGAGCATCTCCGTCGAAACCACGTTCGAGCGCGATCTGGCGTCGCCGGACGCGCTGGCGGAGGAGCTGCGGCCGCTCGCGCACCAGCTCGCCAGACGTCTCGCCGCGAACGGATATGCGGCCGGCGGCGTCACGCTCAAACTGAAGACCAGCGGGTTCAAGACGCTGACGCGGAGCCGGTCGCTCGCCGATCCGACCCAGCGCGCCGAGGTGCTCTACGAGATCGGCGCTTCGTTGCTGCGCGAGGCAGCCGACGGAACCAGCTTTCGCCTGATCGGCATCGGCAGCGACCACCTGAGCGATCCCGCGCGCGCCGATCCGCCCGACCTCTTCGGCGCCGCGGCGGCGCCGGAGCGAAGATCCTGACCGCTCAGCAGCTGGGCTTGGGCAGCGCCTCGATCTCGTCGAGCTTGGCGCGGATCACATAGTCCGAGTAGTCGAGCGACATGTCGGTGGAAACGCCGTTGTCGTAAAGCCGCATGCCGAGCTCGTAGTCGGGCTCGTCGGACTTGCTGTCGGCGGGAAAGAAGGCGAGCCGCACGCGGTGGGAGGGATGCTGCAGCAGCGGGCTCTTCACCGTCTCCTTTTCCTTCTCCGAGGCAGGATCGATCTTGGCTCCGATCACCGCGGTGATCTGGCCGGCATTGTCGAGGGTGGCGCCGTCGAAGACGTTGCGCGAAATGAAATTCTCGCCGGCGGCGGCGCTGTTGATGAGCAGGATCGTATGCGCGGTCGGGAACAGCACGTTCGGCGCCAGCGTCAGCGTCGTCGTCTCCGGCCGGGTGAACTCCGCCTTGCCGCCCTTGCCCGGCCCGTCGAGCTTCGCCTCGCCCTTCACCTCCTCGTCGGCCTCGCCGTTCTTCAGGCGGCGCTCGTTGAAGCGATAGCGCAACCCGTCCTTCGACTCCCAGGACACCAGCGTCGAGCTCAGCTCCACCGGATCGGAGTCCTCGTAACTCAGGCGAAGCTCGAACCGCTGCTGCACCGTCCAGCCGTCGCAGGTCTCGCCCCATTCGTAAACCATCGCGCCGGTCGCGTTCAGCACTCCGCTGCCGGGCTTGGCGTTGTCGAGGCTCATGGTATAGAGCGCCCGGTGCGGCGAGATATCCGCGGCAGAGGCAGGTTGAAGCACTGTCGCGGCGAGGCCAAACGCCAAGCCAAGCGCACAGTTGAACGAGCGCGTCATCGAGCGCATTCCGGGAAAATGCAAGCAAACCTCACTATCGAGCCGGTCCAGTATGTCATGGCGCCGAGCGATAAGGTAGTATCGGCGCCGCCGCAAGCTTCCATCCCCACCGCGCCATCGCTCACCTCCCCGCATGACACGTAAGCCGGACTTGCTGATCACCCGCAGGCTGCCTGAGGCGGTGGAAACCCGCGCCAGCCGCGACTATCAGGCACGTCTCAATCGCGCCGACACGCCGTACGACGCGGCCGGCCTGGTGCGCGCGGCTCAGGGTTGCGCAGGCGTTCTCTGCACGACGACCGACCGCATCGACGCCGCGGTCATCGCAAAACTGCCGGAGAGCGTGCGCATTCTCGCCACCTTCTCGGTCGGCTTCGAGCACATCGACCTCGCCGCCGCCGGTGCTCGCGGCATCGCCGTCACCAACACGCCGGATGTGCTGACCGACGCCACTGCCGACATCGCCCTGCTGCTCATATTGGGTGCAGCGCGCCGCGCCAGCGAAGGCGAGCGGCTGATCCGCGATCGGGCATGGCAGGGCTGGGCGCCGACCCATATGCTCGGCATTCATCTCGGCGGCAAGCGCCTGGGCATCCTGGGCATGGGACGGATCGGTCGAGCGGTCGCCGTCCGCGGGCGTGCCTTCGGCATGCGCATCCACTATCACAACCGCACCCGTCTCGCGCCGGAGCTCGAGGAGGGCGCGGAGTTCCATGCAGCTCCGGAGGCGCTGCTGCGGGTTTCCGACATTCTGTCGATCCACGCGCCGTTGACGCCGGAGACCCGGCATTTCATCGATGCCCGGCGCATCGCCCTGCTGCCGCCCGGCGCCATCGTCGTGAACACCGCCCGCGGCGGTGTGGTCAAGGACGACGACTTCATCGCCGCCCTGCGATCGGGCCGCCTCGCCGCCGCCGGACTCGACGTGTTCGACGGCGAACCCAATCTGCATCCCGACTACCCCACCCTCCCCAATACCTTCCTGCTGCCGCATCTCGGCAGCGCCACTCGGGAGACCCGCGAAGCCATGGGCTTCCGCGCGCTCGACAATCTCGACGCTTTTTTCGCCGGTCAGCCGCCACGCGATCGGGTCGCCTAGTTTCCGCGGAACCCGGCAGCTTCGCGTCGGATCCTCCCGCGGCTCGGCATGAACTGCCGCGTAGGGTTTACGAAATTACAATTATTTCAAATACTTGCCAGATGGCACACAGATTGCGTCTGCATGACCGCCCGGCAGGTCATTGCCAGAGCGGGAGATTTAGAAGATGCGATCGACAGCACAGGCCTGGACATTTCCGGCCGCTCCGGAATTGAGCAATCGCGTCGCGGCCGCCGTGGCGAATGCCGACCCCGAGGGGCAGCGGCTGATGCTGGCCTGGGCGGTCGAGAACCTCGTGGCCGCACGGGAGCGCATCCGCGAGCTGCAGGCACGACTCGCCCAGCTCGAAGGCCTCGCGGTGACGGACGAATTGACACGGCTGCTCAACCGGCGCGGCTTCCTGGCTGAGCTTCGCCGCGCGCTCGATGCGGCGCGGAGCGGCGGCACACCGGGAGTGGTCATGATGTGCGATCTCGACGGGTTCAAGGCGATCAACGATCGCCTCGGCCATGACGCCGGGAACCGCGTTCTGCGGGACCTCGCCGCCGATTTGACCCGCCAGGTCCGGCGCACCGACGCGATCGGGCGTCTGGGCGGCGATGAGTTCGGCTTTCTTCTGGCGGGAGCCTCGCTGTCGGTCGCCACCCGCAAGGCCGAAGCACTGCAGCGGACCATCGAGCGTCTCGACCTATGCGTCGAGGGCGCCTCGCTCCCCCTTAGCGCCAGCTTTGGCCTCGTGGCCTACGACGGCAGCGAAGCGGAGGAGTCCCTGCTCCACCGGGCCGATATGGCGATGTACGAGGAAAAGCGCCGGCGCATGCCGCGCCTGACGATGGCCGGCTAGAACTCAGCGCGCCGCCGCCACCATGACCGGCCCGATCTCCCAGGCCGTCTGCCGCGCTTGCTCGTGCAGCCGTCCGCGCAGACTGGCGACCTCGCGATCGTCGAGCGGGCCGGCGACCACTCGGTGTACCGTCCGGCCGTGAACGCTCGCATCCACCACCGCGACCTTCGTGCCGATGCCAGCGGCGAACTGGTCGGCGTGAGTCCGCTCCGAGAAGCTGCCGAGCACGAGATAGCGGCGCTGCGCGTGCGGATGCATCGAGGCGACGAGCGGCGCTGGCTCGGGATTGACCGTGGCGTTCTGTCCGACCTGCACTGGTGCCGGCGGCGAGCCGTCTCGCGCCATGGGCTGATCTTGGCAGATCGCCTTGCCTTTGAGGATCGGCCGCAGCAGCGCGCAGTCACGGCCGGTTACCGCGGTAAGGCCGTGATCGGTAACGGATTTTCCCGTTGCCACGTAGCTGACGCCATCGGCGGCGTAGGACCCGAGGGTCACCGCGAGGGGCAATCCGCAGCCCGCCAGCAGGAACGGCATCAGCAATAGAAGGTACCGGCCCATTCCCCGTCGCTCCCGCCGAGTGCCCGACCCACGACTCGCGCGCGAATCATGCGAGAAGCCGAGTCTTCGCGCAAGAAAAATTCCGCAGAGTCAGAATATTAGCGCTGAATTCCTTCCCGCTCACGCTAAGTTCGGGCCGTAGGGCTGCACCTTACCGGACAGCGTTTGGGCCCACAGGTCCCTTGTTTTCGCCGATGAACCCGGGGTCGCGATGCTGGCAGGCGTGAGAATCATCCCAACTCTGCGGGTCGCAAGCAACGTTCGACGGCAGCGAGTAGCCCCTCTGGATCAATGGGCTTCGTAAGCTCGCAGAGGGCGCCAAGTACCTGCATTAAATTGAGGTATATGCGCCGATATTGCTGATCGGAACCACTAAGCGCGATTACTGCAGTCGCCGGGCTTTCACGCCGGATTGCCCCGAGGACCTCGATACCGTCGGTTTCCGGCATGAAAATATCGGTCACCACCACCGCAACCGAATTGGCGCGAATGTACTCCAAGGCCGCTTGCGCTCGGCCGAACCCCCGACAGGTATAACCGGCGCGCAGCAGGAGAGCCGTCAGGAATGCCAGATAGTCGGCGTCGTCATCGATCACGACAATCGTGGGAGGCGGGCTCTGTGCCATGTCGGGGACTCTAGGCTGCCCGAATTCTGCAATGAAGCGATCGCATGGATAGGGCGCCGGACCAATCGCATATCGAGTAGTGCCCACCTACCCCATACTTCCGGACAGGGCGCCCCATACCTCTGGACCCACCATCGGGTCAGCCGCCGGTCTAGCCTCCCTTTGTCGGCTTCCCCGCCCCAGGCGGCACCACGAAACCACAGGCCCTCCGGTCATGACGGCTACGTCGCTCAGGCTGCTGTTCGACTTTGCGCAGAACGTTGCGACGCTGGTCCTGGCGATGCTCGGCTATACGCGGATAAGGCCGCTGATCTCCGGATACCACCGCGGGATCCGGGTGCCTGCGGAGGGGCTCTTCTTCGGCGGCATGGCGCTCATCACGATGATGATGCCGCTGGTTCCCGAGCCGGGCATCCTCCTCAACTCCCGCACCGCCATGGTGGTGCTCTCGGTTGCCTTCGGCGGACCCCTCAGTGGTCTCCTGACGAGCGCGATCGCAGCGGCATATCGATGGTGGATCGGCGGCATCGCGGCGCCGGCGGGCATCATGACCATCGTTCTCGCCTATGCCGGCAGCCTCGCCTACCGGTCCTGGCTGCGCAGCGCCGCCGGGACGCTTAGCTACCGGCATCTCCTGGCGCTCGGGCTGATTGCCGGCTTCGCCGTGCTCGGCGCCTCGGTGGCGCTGCCAAGCGTGACGCTCGCGACCAGCGCGATCTCCCACGGCGCGTCGGAGGTGGCGCTGATGGTCCCGACTACGGTGATCGTGCTGGGCTCACTCGTGCTGCGGGCCGACGAGCGCCGTGCGTTGGAGCGCTCGCTCGCGCAGAGCGAAGCGGTTCCGCTGCAGCACCAGCGCGCGCTGTTCGACGCCGTCGGCGGCAACTGGCTGTTCGAGCGCCCGTTCCTCGAGGCGATCCGTAGGCTCTCGGAGATCGCCGGCAAGACGCTGGGTGTCGAGTGGACCGCCGTCTATGACGTGGATCTCGACGAGAACTATGTCGAGCGGTTAGATCGCTGGAGCAACTCGACAACCAATCCCAAGCCAACCGACGATCAGAGTGCTCTGGCCGTCTTGAAGCTGGCCGCCCAGCTGGATCGCGATCGCGTTCTCGCCGTCGAGGACGTCGCGGTCGACGCGCGGGTCGTGGAGGTGCGCACCTATCTGCATTCGCTCAACATACGCTCGATCATGGGCGTCCCGATCTACGTCGGCGGACGGTTTCGCGGTGTGCTGGGCTTCTCCGTCATCGGTCGCATCCGCCAGTGGACCGTGCAGGAGATGAACTTTGCGCGCTCGGTGGCGGACCTCATTGCGCTGGTGCTGGTGACGAGCCGCTATCGCGAGGCGCTTGCCGCTCTCGACCGCAGCGTCGACGGTATCTACGTCGAGCGCGAGAACAGCCGCGTGATCTACGCCAACCGAGCAGCGCTGGAGATGGCCGGCATGAGCGCCGCCGACACGCCGCAGGAGCGACCGCGCGGCCTCGCGTCCGTTGCCTTCCCGCGCCCGCGCGACGCTCTGGAAGGGAAGCAGGACGTGCACCAGATGGCAATGACGATTGGCCTGCACCGGCGCGAGCTGGAGATCGAGAGAAGCCGCTTGCCGGACGGTGGCATCATCGCGGTCATTCAGGATGTCACCCGACGCAACGCGGCACAGCGCGATAGGGATCGGCTGCAAGCGCAGCTCCAGCACACCAGCAAGCTCGAGGCAATCGGCCAGCTCGCCGGCGGCATCGCGCACGACTTCAACAATCTGCTCGGCGCCATGATCGGCTTCGCACGGTTTCTGGAGCAGGATCTCGCTGTGGGCTCGCAGTCATACCAGTTCGCGCGACGGATCTTGAGCGCGGGCGAGCGCGGCAAGGCGCTGGTGGCACAAATCCTCGCGTTCGCTCGGGCGCAGAACGTCGAGCGCCGAGCCCTCGATCTGCGATCGGCGGCGCGCGAGATTCGCGACCTCGTATCCGGCGTGCTTCCGACGTCGACACGTCTCTCCTTCGACGTCGTGAATGTGCCGATGCCGATCCATGCCAATGAGGGACAGATCACTCAGGTGGTGGTGAATCTCTGCATCAACGCCCATGATGCGCTGGAGGACAAGCCCGGCACGATCGCGGTCCGCATCACCTTTCTCCCACCAGGAGCCGCCGGCCGCAGCGTGCTGCCCACGCGAATCTCATCCGGAGGCGCACCGCAGCCACATCGATTGGTCATGGGCCGGGTGATCGAGGGGCAGGCCTATGCACGGATCGAGGTGACCGACACCGGGACGGGCATTCTCCCGGATACGCTGCCGCGCATCTTCGAGCCCTTCTTCACGACCAAGGAGCGCGGCCGCGGGACCGGACTGGGCCTCGCGGTGGTACATGGCATCGTCAGTTCGTACGAGGGCGTCGTTACTGTCGAAAGCACCTTCGGTCACGGCGCCACTTTCTCGGTCTATCTTCCACTCCACGATGGCGCGGCGGAACGCGAGCCGGACAGGCGCCGTATCGACGCCACTGAGCTTCGCGGCAAGGAGCGACTACTGGTCGTCGACGACGATGCGGACGTCACGGACATGCTGTCGATCGGATTGGAGCGCCTGGGCTACGAGGTCGCCGCCGTGAATGATCCGGTTGAGGCACTCGCCGCGTTCCGGGAGAGCCCGGAAGCGTGGGATGTCGTCGTCAGCGATCAAGTCATGCCGAGGATGAAGGGTGTCGAGCTGATCAAGCAAATGCGCTCCCTACGCCGAGGCCTCAAGGTGATCCTGTGCACCGGCTTCGACGACGGTGGAACGGCGCGATCGAGCAGCGAACTCGCGCTTGACGCCTTCTTCTTGAAGCCGGTTGAGGCTGAGCAGATCGCGCTGGCGGTTCGGAAGATCTTCAGTCACTAGCGAGAATAGGAGAAAACTCCGGTTAGAACACGAATTGCGGGAATCGACGATTAGCACCTCGCGTGTCGTTTGTGGCATGCTGTGACGCAGCTGTTCCGCGGGGCAGCCGATGCGCGCTCTGATCGCCGACGACCATCCGCTTTACCGCGAGGCCGCGCGCCTGCGGCTCGAGCGGCTCATTCCTGGAATCGACGTTACCGAAGTCGGCACCCTCGAAGACCTGCTGAACTTGCGCGATCGGCAACCTGGCGCGTTCGAACTCATCCTGCTTGACCTCCGCATGCCGGGGATGGCGGGCGGCGAGACCGTACGCGAGGTCACAGTAGCGTTTCCGGAATCTCCGGTCGTCCTGATGTCCGGTTCGGCGGAATCCGATGACGTCAAGCGCGCAGTCGACATGGGCGCGCGCGGCTTCTTGCCGAAGACTCTGTCGTCCGAGCTGTTCTCCGCCGCTGTGGCCGTCATTATCGCTGGTGGTACCTTCCTGCCTACCGAGGTGCTGCAGCGCTCAGCGGCATTGCCTGGCACGCCGGTGAATCGAGTTCCGGGATCTCGGTATCGCCGAAATGCTGACGCCGCGTGAGCAGCAGGTACTCGTTCATCTGGCCTCGGGTGCGTCGAACAAGGAAATCGCTCGGGATCTCAACATCGCGGAAGTGACGGTCAAGCTGCACGTCCGTCAAATCCTCCGCAAGATCAGCGCGCGCAACCGCTCCGAGGCGGCATCAATCGCTGCCAGAGCCGGATTCATCTGAACGGACGCGAAGCGCGAACCGCCGCGAAGACTATTCCTGTGCGGCCTTCCTGCGCTGCTCGACGAGGCGGCGGATGACGCGAGCTAGGTCCTGCAGTTCGATCGGCTTGCGCAGCACGGCATCAGCGCCCGGGTCGGGGGCGACGATCTCGGTGGTGTCCTCGTAGAAACCGGTGCAGAGGACCGTCGGGAGGTCCGGCCGCAGCGCCTTCAGCGCCGCGATCAGGGCCGACCCTTTGAGGCGCGGCATCAGCTGATCCGTCACGACCGCATCCCATGCGGCCGGGTCTTCCCTGACCGTCTGCAGGGCCTCGCGCGGATCGGTCAAGCTCGCCACCTCGTAGCCAAGGCGCTCCAAACCAATCGCCAGCATGTCGGCGAGATCCAACTCGTCATCGACAACAAGAATCCGCTCGTGCCCGCGTATTTCGCCGGCCACCGTCGCACTTCGCGCCCTCGTATCCGGCTCCGCGCTGACCAGCGGCAGATAAACGGCGAAAATCGACCCGACGCCCGGAGTGCTTTCCACGGTCAACGCTCCTCCGTAGGAGGTTACGGTACCGTGCACCATCGCGAGGCCAAGCCCGGTGCCATGGCCGCGTTCCTTGGTGGTGAAGAAGGGCTCGAAAATCCGCGCCATTGTCGGCGGATCCATGCCGCCGCCGGTGTCGGCGACGGTGAGGCAAGCATAGTCGCGACCGGATTTGATGCGGCCAGCCACAAAGCGGCCGACGTTGCTCAGCGCTTTGTCGGTAGCATGCGCACGGGAGAGGCCAATGGTGATTGTGCCAGGCCGCCCGTCGAGCGCATCGTTCGCATTAAGGCAAAGGTTGAGCAATAGCTGATGCAGCTGACCTTCGTTGCCGCGCACCGGCAGCAGCTCAGCCGCAACGTCCGTGGTAACGGTCGTTGAGGTCGGCAGCGACGCCCTGAGCAGGTCGCCGCAGGAACTCAACGATGGCCGTGAGATCGAGGACACGCAGCTCGATATCCTGCGTCCGCGCGAAGGCAAGCAGCTGCTCGACCAGGTCCTTTCCGCGCTGGCAGACGTTCAGGATCCGACGAGCGAACTGGTGCGGCTGCGATCCGGCGGGCAAATCCTCCGCGAGGAAATGCGCGAAACCGAGCATAGCGCCGAGCAGATTGTTAAAGTCATGCGCAATGCCGCCGGCGAGCCGTCCGATCGCCTCCATCTTGGCCGACTGCTGCAGCCGTGCCTGTAACTCATCCCGCTCGCGTTCCTGGGCTTTCCGGTCAGAGTTGTCCTCCAGGGTGAGGATGAAGCGGCTGACGCCGCCATCCTTGCCGCGGATCGCCGCGACCGAGGCCGTTGCCCAGAAGCGCTCAGCCGATGCGCGCTGCGCCGACACCTCCATCCGCCCGACGCCGCCTTGCCGTGCCGCCATGGCGAGGCGGCCCCAGGCGGTCTCCGGCAGGATGCGCGAGAGCGGTGTGCGCACGGCATCCGCGCCGAGCCCGGTGATTTGGCTGAACACTTCGTTGGCATAGATGATCTGCGCGTCCGCACCTGCGATCGCGATCCCGGCCGGGCTTTGCTCGGCCGCGAGGGAGAGCTCGCGCACGCGCGCCTCCGCCAAGGTGCGTTCGGTTATGTCACTGCTCACGCCCCGATAGCCGAGGAAATGGCCCTCTCCGTCGAACACCGGCTTTCCGCTCGTCACGATGTAGACGGGCGAGCCGTCTTTGCGCGCCGTCCGGTAGGTAAAGCCACGAAACGGCTGATGCGCCTCAAGCGTGGTGTCGAGCCAGCGCCACTTCTCCGGCTCTTCCGCGACATCGGTGGCAAACTCCTGCCGCCGCATGCCGATCCGGCCGAGTGGATCGATGTGAAAGGTGGCGAGGCGATCCGAGACGCGGGTGAAGCGGTGATCCAGCCCGGTCTCCCAATACCAGTCGGATGCGGTTTCGGCATAGTCGCGAAAGCGCTGCTCGCTTTCTCGCAGCGCATCTTCCGCCCGCCATCGTGCCACGATGTCACGCTCGAGCTGCGCGTTGGCCTCGCGCAGGTCGTCATAGGCGCGCTGCAGGCTTGTGCGCATAGCATTGAAGGCCTCGACCACCTGATCGAGTTCGTCGGCCTTCGCGGGTGCGCGACGTCGGAGGCTGAGCGGAAGCGAAGGATGGCGAAAGTCATATCCACCGGCGAATTCGGCGATCGCAGCGAGGTGCCGGGTAACCAGCCGGTGGAAGATGAAGACGATGAACAGCGAGACGAGGAGCGTCTTCGCGCCCTGGCTGACCAGGATAACCAGCGCCTTCTGCATGAGCTCCTGATAAACGCCGGTAAGTGTCGCCTCGACATAGAGCGCACCGATTGGCTGCTCCATACCTTGGACGGCATAGACGACGGGGAACTCGCGCGAGATAACCGAATGCGTTTTCCGCTGGCCAACAGTCACCAATAGTGGGCTTGAGCTGGTGTCAGTCTCACGAATCTCGGCAGCACTTATGTCGGGCAGGCGAAGGATGCCCTGCAGCTGCAGTTCCAGCTGATTTTGATCGAGATTCCACAAGCTTTCGCCGAGGCTGCCAAGATAGCTCTGCTCGATCTCGTCGAGACGGCTCTCGATGATCCCGACATCATGCCGGTAGTCGAGATAGAGCTGCAGCAGCGTAAGCGCCAACGTCACGATGGAGCTGAACAGCAGGACGCTCGCCAAGAGCCGTAGGCCGATGCCGCCGTGTCGGCCGGCAAAGGGTGGTGATCGCGCCATGGCGTTGACGAACGCAAGCCAGCCGGCGCGGTAGCCGCCTTCCGCACGATGCGGGCCGCCGCCGCGAGCCAGTTCTGCATCGCTCTGCCGCGAGTCCATCTGTCGACCCCAAACCATCGCGACGCGCGCCTCTTAGGCCTGCAGGCTCGGATTTCACCAGTCAGGCAGCCCCGAGCTGCGTCCCTCGCTCAAGTGAGGCGCGCCGCTTGCGTCTGTAGGCTGCAATAGCGCTGAGCTGCTATACTAGGTTAGCAGGTCCGGGCCGCCAAGCGTGACGGCCATTACGCGTTTCTTGCAGCGCAGCATGGCTGATGCCACCCCATCTCCGGCCGCCTGCGCCCACCATCGGTCGAGGCACGCGATGCGACGCATCGGGCGACGGTCGATCCTAGCGGCACTGCTGGCGCAGATCCCGTTCACGGTCGCGCGGGCGCAGTCGACGCTTCGGCTCGCACGATTGGCCGAATTTCCAGATCAGATAGTCGGCAGCGAAATCTTGACGCTGGTCTATCGCCGCCTGGGCATAACGGTTGAGTTCGTCGACGTGCCGAGCAAACGAGCGCTCGCGCTCAGCAGTGCTGGCCTCCTGGACGGCGAGGTACAGAGAATTGGAGATCTAGCGCAGGACTACCCGACTCTGGTGCAGATCTCTCCGCCCATCAACTACATCGAGCCGGCGGCATTCACGACCTCGCTCCGCTTCGAGGTTCGAGGCTGGGCTTCAATCAAAGACTACAGTATCGGCATCGTTCGTGGCGTCGGCTCATCGGAGGCAGGCACCAAGGGCATGCGACGCGTCGTGGCGGTGAACAACCTCGATAGCTTGATCCGCATGCTGGACGCGGGCCGCTTCGATTTGCTGGTGACCGACGTCTTCAGCGGCAGCGTCGCGGTCAAGAAGATGGGACTGGCGTCGCGCATCCAAGCGCTTTCGCCGCCCCTCGAGCGGATCTACATCTATCACTATCTGCACGAGCACCACCGAGATCTCGTGGACAAGGTTGCAGCGGTGCTCCGCGAGATGGAAGCATCAGGCGAACTCGCGAGGATGCGCGAGACGTTCGTCCGACAAATTCTTGACGCCTCCTAACGCCGCCCTAAAGTTGCACAAACACATTTATACGCAACTTATTGCGTAGGGCATCGTCCGTCGGCGCAACGCTCCGGGGCGCGCACTAGGCCGGCTTTTCCTTGCTCGGCGGCGGCAGAACCACCCGGATATGAAGTTCCTTCAGGCGTTCCGGCGGCACCGGGGCCGGCGCCTGCATGAGCAGGTCCTGCGCCTGCTGGTTCATCGGGAAGGTCACGATCTCGCGGATGTTGGGGGTATCGGCCAGCAGCATCACGATGCGGTCGATGCCGGGAGCCGAGCCGCCGTGGGGCGGCGCGCCGTACTTGAAGGCGTTCAGCATGCCGCCAAAGCGCGCCTCTACCTCGGAGGCCGGGTAGCCCGCGATCTCGAAGGCCTTGTACATGATCTCCGGCAGATGGTTGCGGATCGCGCCGGAGGACAGCTCCACGCCGTTGCAGACGATGTCGTACTGGAACGCCTTGATGGTGAGGGGATCCTTGGTCAGCAGCGCCTCGAGCCCGCCCTGGGGCATGGAGAAGGGGTTGTGGCTGAAGACGATCTTGCCGGTCTCCTCGTCCCGCTCGTACATCGGGAAATCGACGATCCAGCAGAAGCGGTACTCGCCCTCGGCGATGAGGCCGAGCTCGCGCCCGATGCGGGTGCGGGCGGCGCCGGCGAGCTTCGCCGCGCCCTCGGGCTTGTCGCAGACGAAGAACACGGCATCGCCGTCGCCGACGCCGGCGAGCTGCCGCAGGCGGTCGAGGCGGGGAGGATCCAGGAACTTGGCGATCGGCCCTTTCGCCGCGCCCTCGGCGAAGACGATGTAGCCGAGGCCGGGCGCGCCCTCGCCGCGGGCCCAATCGTTGAGCTTGTCGAAGAAGCTGCGCGGGCGGGAGGCGGATCCCGGCGCTGGGATCGCGCGCACCACCGAGCCCTTCTCGAGGGCATTGGAGAAGACGGCGAAGCCGGAGCCGCGGAACACCTCGCCCACGTCGCTCATCACGATCGGGTTGCGCAGGTCCGGCTTGTCGGTGCCGTACTTCAGCAGCGCGTCGTCGTAGGTGATCGCAGGGAACGGCGGCTTCGTCACTTTGCGGCCGGCGCCAAATTCCTCGAACACGCCCGCCAGCACCGGCGCCACCGCAGCGAAGACATCCTCCTGGGTCACGAACGACATCTCGAGATCGAGCTGATAGAACTCGCCCGGCGAGCGGTCGGCGCGGCTCGCCTCGTCGCGGAAGCAGGGCGCGATCTGGAAGTAGCGGTCGAAGCCCGCGACCATCAGCAGCTGCTTGAACTGCTGCGGCGCCTGGGGCAGCGCGTAGAACTGTCCGGGATGAATGCGGCTTGGCACCAGGTAGTCGCGGGCACCTTCCGGCGAGCTCGCGGTCAGGATCGGCGTCTGGAACTCGGTGAAGCCCTGCTCGATCATGCGCCGCCGGATCGAGGCGATGACGCGCGAGCGCAGCACGATGTTGGCGTGCACGCCTTCCCGGCGCAGATCGAGGAAGCGGTACTTGAGGCGCATCTCCTCGGGATAGTCGGCCTCGGCATTGACCGGGAACGGCAGCGGCTCCGCCTCCGAGAGCAGGGTCAGCTCGGCGATCTTCACCTCGATCTCGCCGGTCGGCAGCTTCGGGTTCACGGTCTCGGCCGAGCGCTTGACCACCGTGCCGGTAGCGGTGACGACGCTCTCGAGCTTCAGCCCGTCCGCCTGCTTGAAGAGCGGGCTCGAGACGTCGATCACGCATTGGGTGATGCCGTAGTGGTCGCGCAGATCCAGGAACAGGAGCTGCCCGTGATCCCGCTTGCGGTGGACCCAGCCGGAGAGCCGCGCCGTCTTGCCGGCATCGACGAGGCGCAGCGCGCCGCAGGTGTGGGTGCGATAGGCGTGCATCGGCTTCGTGATCCGCTCGGCAAGGATGGGGCGAGGCGGGAGAACGCACGGAAATCAGTGGTTTGTCAAGCGCGGCCGCCAACTCCGCCCGGCTTCCTTGCCGCTCACTTTGCGTGTATAGCAGCGGCCTCATGACCCTCATCACCGATACAGGCGCGTTGGCCGAATTCTGCGCGCGGCACGCCGACACAGAGTTCGTCACCGTCGACACCGAGTTCATGCGCGACCGCACCTACTGGCCGGAGCTTTGCCTGGTCCAGGTGGCGGGCCCCAAGGACGCCGTGGCGATCGATCCCCTGGCGCCCGACATGGACCTGGCGCCGCTTTTTACCCTCATGGCCAATACCAGCGTACTCAAGGTGTTCCATGCCGCGCGGCAGGACATCGAGATCTTCCACAAGCTCATGGGCGCGGTGCCGGCGCCGCTCTTCGATACCCAGGTGGCGGCGATGGTCTGCGGCTTCGGGGAGTCCGCCAGCTACGAGACGCTGGCGGGCAAGCTCGCGGGTGCCCGCATCGACAAGTCCGCCCGCTTCACTGACTGGTCGCACCGGCCGCTGACCGACCGGCAGATCCACTATGCCCTCACCGACGTGGTGCCTCTGCGCACCGTCTACGAGAAGCTGCAGAGCCGCCTTAATCGCAACGACCGCTCCTCCTGGCTCGACGAGGAGATCAAGGTCCTGACCGACCCCGCGACCTACACGATCGATCCCCGGGAGTCCTGGCGCCGGTTCAAGCTGCGCGGCAGCAACCGGCGCACCCTCGCGCTGCTGCGCGAGCTGGCGGCCTGGCGCGAGATCGCGGCGCAGCAGCGCAACCTGCCGCGCAATCGCGTCCTGCGCGACGAGCAGCTGCTGGAGATCGCGTCGCACGCGCCGAGCGGCCCCGCCGACCTCGCGCGCACCCGCGGCATCGGCAAGGGCTTCGTCGACGGCAAGCTCGGCGCCGAGGTGCTCGAGGTGGTGAAGCATGCGCTGGCGCTGCCGGAGGAGTCCCATCCCGAGGCGCCGCCGCGACGCGACCTGCCGGCCGGCATCGGTCCGCTGGTGGACCTGCTGCGCGTGCTGCTGAAGCTGCGCTGCGAGGAGCACGGCGTGGCGCAGAAGCTGGTAGCGAACGCCGATGATCTCGAGCTGATCGCCGCCAATGACGACGCCGAGGTGCCGGCGCTGGCGGGCTGGCGGCGCGAGCTCTTCGGCGACGACGCCCTCGATCTCAAGCATGGACGCCTGGCGCTCACCGCGGGCACCAACCAGATCCGCCTGGTGCGCCTCGACGGGAAGACCTGAGACCGGCAGACTTCAGCGCTTGCGGCGACGTCCCGCGCCCCGGCGCAGCCTCGGCTCCAGGCCGAGCGTGCGGGCGAGCGCCGTGAGCCGCCGCTCCACCGCCTCGCCCGCCTGCAGCGGCCCGCTCGCCGGCGCGCGCAGGACCAGCGCCCCACGCTCGACGGTCAGCTTGGCGCGGCGCAGCAGACCCGGCACGCCGCCGGACAGGCTGAACGCCAGTCGAAGCGCGGAGCCGGTGGTGCGCGCCTCCTCGGCGGACTTGTCGTCGATGAGCCTCCGCACGATCTCGCGCACGCTCCCTTCGGAGCCGCCATAGCGCGCGTGCAGCGCCGTCGCGAGGAAAGCCCGCTCCTGATGATCGAGGCCGGCCGCCGGCATGTAGAGCGCGGCCCGGAACGCCTGCTCGGCGCGATAGTCCGGATGATCGTCCCAGGCGATGTCGCCGAGCAGCGCCGCGGCATAGCGCAAACGGCGATAGGGATCGCCGCGCGGGAAGATCGGCTGCAGCCATGCCTCGATCTCGGATCCGTCGGCCTTGAAACGCGGATGATTGGAGGCGATCGCCGCGCACGCCTCCAGCAGCGGATCCTCCTGCCGCTCGCGCTCCGACAGGAGATCGTAGAGGTGTCCTTCGCGCAGGCCCAGCGCGGAGAACACGATGCGCTTCGGCTCCATCACCGCGAGGATCCGCCGCAGGATCTCCGCCGCCACCGGCACCACTTCCAGGCGCTTGCGGGAGACCGCCGTGATCTGCTCCAGGGAGCGGCGCGAGAGGCGCGCCACCAGGCCGAGGAAATCCTCGGCGTCGCGGCGCGACAGGGTATAGGCCTGGATCACGTGCAGGGGATAGCGGGTCTGCTCCATGTGAATGCGCGCCAGCGCGCGCCAGGCGCCGCCGACGGCGTAGAAGGTCTCGCCGCGCCGGTGCTTGAGCCAGCGCGAGCGAGTTCACGTGGCGATCGATCGCGGCAACGAGCCGCCGCTCGTCGCCCGCGAGCGTCTCCAGGCGGAACGGCCCGATCGGCAAGGTGGCGCCCCGTCCGATGCGCTCGCCGCGCAGCGGCACCAGCTCGACGCTGCCGCCGCCGAGATCCCCCATCACGCCTCTGGCATCGGGGATGGCGGCGATGACGCCGAGCGCGGAGAGCCGCCCTTCCTGGTCGCCGGAGAGGATCTTCACCGAGACGCCGGTGCGACGATGCACTTCCTTGGCGAAGGCGGGCCCGTCGATGGCATCGCGCACCGCCGCGGTCGCCAGCGCATCGAGCCGACGCACACCGCTGGCCCGCGCCAGCGCCACGAAGCGGTCGAGATGCAGGAGAGCGGAATGCACGCCCTCGGGGTTCAGCCGGCCGGTCTCGCCGAGCCCGCGACCGAGGCCGCACAGTACCTTCTCGTTGTAGAGCGGCAGCGACGCGCGGGCGAGCGCGTCATAGACGACGAGCCGGATGGAATTCGAGCCGATGTCGATGACACCGATCGGGCTGCCTCTCCCCGACCGCCGCGCCGTTCCCCGTGCCGGCATCCCCTACTCCGGCGTCGCGGCCCGATCGACGATGGTCCGCGGCCGCGGCCGGCGCAGCGCCCGGCCCCGGCCGGACAGGCTGGGATTGGTCATGAAATAGGTGTGGGCGCTGAAGGCGCCGACGCTGGCGGGCTCGCGGATATAGGCGCCGCTGGCATCGAGGCGCCAGCTCTGCGCGGTGTCGCGGAGATTGGAGACCATGATCTCGTCGAGCACCTGGCGATGCACCGTCTCGTTCTCGATCGGCACCAGGGATTCGACGCGCCAGTCGAAATTGCGCGGCATCCAGTCGGCGGAGCTGATGAAGACCTTGGCTTGCGGCGAGGGCAGCCGCTGGCCGTTGCCGAAGCAGACGATGCGGCCATGCTCCAGGAAACGGCCGACGATGCTCTTGACGCGGATGTTGTCGGAGAGGCCGGGCATGCCGGGCCTGAGGCAGCAGATGCCGCGCACCACCAGATCGATCTCCACCCCGGCCTGGGACGCGCGATAGAGCAGATCGATGATGGCGGGATCGACCAGCGAGTTCATCTTCGCCCAGATCTGCCCCGGCCTTCCGGCGCGCGCGTGCTCCATCTCGGCCTCGATGAGCTCGATGAGGCGCTTCCTGAGATTGACCGGCGCGAAGGCGATCTTCTCCAGGCTGGCGGGCGTCGCGTAGCCCGTCATGTAATTGAAGAGCCGCGCGGCGTCCCGGCAGAGCGCGGGATCGCAGGTGAAGAACGAGAGGTCGGTATAGACCTTGGCGGTATCGGGGTGATAGTTGCCGGTGCCGAAGTGCACGTAGGAGCGGAGATCGCCGCCCTCGCGGCGCACCACCAGCGACACCTTGGCGTGCGTCTTCATCTCGATGAAGCCGTAGACGACCTGCACGCCGGCGCGCTCGAGATCGCGCGCCCAGCGGATGTTCGCCTCCTCGTCGAAGCGCGCCTTGAGCTCGACGAGCGCGGTCACCGTCTTGCCGGCCTCGGCCGCCTCGACGAGGGCGCGCACGATCGGGCTGTTGTCGCTGGTGCGATAGAGCGTCTGCTTGATCGCCACGACAGCCGGGTCGCGCGCCGCCTGCAGCGCGAACTGCACCACCACGTCGAAGCTCTCGTAGGGATGATGGACGATGATGTCCTTCTGGCGGATCGCCGCGAAGCAGTCGCCGCCGAAATCCCGGATGCGCTCGGGAAAGCGCGGATGATACGGCTTGAATAGCAGATCGGGCCGATCGCCGACGATGAGCTGACGGGTGTCGGAAAGGCCGATCAGGCCGTCGAGCAGGAACACGTCGTCCGACGGAGACGTCGAGATTCTCCGCCAGGAAGCGCTGCAGATCCTCCGGCATCCCGGCGTCGACCGCGAGCCAGATCACGTTGCCGCGCCGGCGCCGCTTGAGGGCGCTCTCGAACAGCCGCACGAGATCCTCGGCCTCTTCCTCGATTTCCATCTCGCTGTCCCGCACGATGCGGAACATGCCCTGCCCCGCCACCGAGAAGCCCGGGAACATGCCGGTCGAGGAACAGCGTCACCATCTGCTCCAGCGGCAGGAAGCGCACGGCCGTGCCGGGCATGCGGATGAAGCGGCCGATGGCGCCCGGCAGCAGCATCAGCGCCTGCATCCGCTTGCCGTCGCCGGAGCGCGTCAGCTGCAGCGCCAGGCCGATGCCGCGATTGGCGATGAAGGGGAAGGGATGCGCGGGATCGATGGCGAGCGGCGTCAGCACCGGAAAGACGTGCGCCATGAAAGCAGCCTCGACCCAGGCGCGGTCCTCGGCGGAGAGATCCTGCGGACCGATGACGGTGAAGTCCGCATCGTGCAGCTGCTGGCGCAGGCTGCGCCAGATCTCCTGCTGATCGAGCATCAGCTTGCGCGCGCGTTGATTGATGGCGGCGAGCTGCTGCGCCGGCGTCAGTCCGTCCTGGCTCGCCGTCGCCACGCCCGCGAGTACCTGGCCTTTGAGGCCGGCGACGCGGACCATGTAGAACTCGTCGAGGTTGCTCGCGGAGATCGACAGGAAGCGCAGCCGCTCGAGAAGCGGGTGGCCGGGATTCTCCGCCTCGCTGATCACGCGCTCGTTGAACGCGAGCCACGAGAGCTCGCGATTGATGAAGCGCGCCTCGGAGTGCAGATCGATGGACGGCTGGGCGACGGGCTGTGGTTGCGCCACTTGGATTCTCCGGCGGCGTTAATCTCGCTATTTTACAACGAGTTGCGCGGAGTCTATCGCGCATTTATGAAGATGTTATGGCAGGTTTCACCGAGACAGGCGAGCGCCGCTTGCTGCTGGTCCGACACGGCGCCGCTGGTGCGCCGCCGGGGGACGGCGGCGATCGGGACCGGCCGCTCACTCCGGAGGGCCGGCGGGCGGTCGAGACCCAGGCCGTCCGCTTCCGGCGGAGCGCCCTCGCCGCCGATCACGGGCTCTGCTCGCCGGCGCGCCGGACCCGCGAGACGATGGAAATTCTCGTTGCAAATCAATCATCTCCGTTCGAGCCCGAGGTGGCGGAGGAGCTCTATCTCGCGCCGGCTGGAACCCTGCTGAGCTGCCTGCGCAGAGTGCCGTCGGACGCGCATATCGTCCTGCTGGTGGGCCACAATCCAGGGCTGCAGGAACTGATATCGGCACTCGCGGGGGCCGCCTCGCCACCGGCCGCCGCCGGGTTTCCGCCCGCCGCCGCCGCGGTCTTCGCCGTCGCGACTCCCTGGGCCGGCCTGGGTCCCGGATCGACCCGGCTTATCCTGTTTCAGGCCCCCTGAGGCCGAGGATCCCGCGGGCGAGCGGGATGGTGATGCCGCGCTGCTGACGCAGTGCCGCCGCATCGAGTTCGGCCACCACGCGGCGCGCCGCCTCGAAGCTGCGCTCGATCTGCCGCGCGAGGAACAGCACCACCTCGTCGCCGACGGCGACCTGGCGGTCCGCGAACAGCTTCACCAGCAGCGCCGCGAGCAGCGCCTCGTCCGGCGCCTCCACCGCCACCGCCGGCGCCGCCGCGAGCCGCGAGCGCAGGTCCGGCAGCAGATCGGGCCAGCGCGCCGGCGGCGTCTGCGCCGTGAGCAGCAGATGCCCCTGCCGCTCGGCGAGGACGTTGTAGAGGTGGAGCAGCGCCTCGGCGCCGGCACGATCGGCGTCATCCACCACGGCAGCATGGGCGGCGCCGAGCTGCGCCGGCACCTGGTCGGTCGTCAGATCGGCGGCGAGGATCACAGGCGCGCCGCTCCGCGCCGCGAAGACCCGCGCCAGATGCGTCTTGCCGCAGCCCGCGGGCCCATGCACCGTGAGCGCCGGCGCCGGCCAATTGGGCCAGCGGTCGAGCCACTGGATCGCCTGCTGATTGCAGGCCGCGACCAGGAAATCCGCCTCGCCCAGCGCGGGACGCAGACCGAGATCGAGGACGAGCTGCGTCATCAGGCGTAGGGTCCGCGTCCCGTGCCGCTGGGATCGTAGAACGAGCTGGCGAGGTACTGCGAGAGGGCGAAGCGCACGAGCACGCCGATGATCGCCGCCATCGGCACGGCCAGCAGCACGCCGAGTATGCCGAACAGCGAGCCGAAGGCCAGCAAGGCGAAGATCACCCACACGGGATGGAGATGCACGCGCTCGCCGACGAGCTTCGGCGTCAGCACATAGCTCTCGATCGTCCAGCCGACCAGGAACAGCAGCACGATGTAGGCGATGTGGTGCCAGTCGCGAAACTCCGTCAGCGCCAGCAGCATCGAGAGCGCGAAGCCGAAGATGCCGCCGAGATAGGGAATGAACGCGAGAAGTCCGATCAAGAGGCCGATGACGAGGCCGAAATTCAGCCCGAGGATCGAGAGTCCGAGCGCGTAATAGATGGCGAGCGCCATGCAGACGCTGAGCTGGCCGCGCAGGAAGCCCGCCAGCGTCTCGTCGATGATCCTGGCCTGGGCGCGGATCGTGTCGGCGTGGGCGCGCGGCAGCCAGCTGTCGACGCGGGCAACGATGCGGCTCCAGTCGCGCAGCAGGAAGAACGCCACGACAGGCGTCACGAACACCAGCGAGAGCAGATTGGCGAGCGCCACGCCGCGGGTCAGGATGTCCCGGATCACGGTGCCGAGCCAGGCGAAGACGTCGGCGACCTTGCCGCCGACCGCGTCGCGCAGCTTGACCAGGTCCTCCGGCGGCAACCGCTCCTGCACCATCTGCATCAGCGCCTCGGCCTCGTGCCGCGCCGCGGCGATGAGCTGCGGCAGGTTGGAGATGAGATCCAGCACCTGGGTCTGCAGGATGGGCACCAGCAGCAGGAAGATCAGCACCAGCAGCAGCAGGAACAGCAGCAGCACGATGAGGCTCGCGAGGCCGCGCGGCACCTTGGCCTGAACCAGCCGGCGCGCCAGCGGATCCAGAAAATAGGCGATCGCGAAGCCGGCGACGAACGGCAGCAGGATGCTGCTCAGCAGCCAGAGCAGCAGGAAGAAAAAAGCGAAGCCGGCGAGCCAGAAAGCGGTGCCGCGTTGGGTCGTTGTCACGAAGCCTGCTCCATTCCGGCGAGCGCGCGGGTCCAGCGCACGAGATATCCAGCACCGGAGATCACGGTGGTCGCGGCCACGACATAGATGAGCGCCTGCGTCCACATGCCGGCATCGAGGCGGAGGCCGAGCCGTCCCAGCGTCGCGGCGGCAAGTCCGATCTGCAGGACCGTGTTGATCTTGCTGACGATCAGCGGCTCCGATCGCATCGCATGCGCCATCGCGTGGGCGAGCAGGTATCCGCCGATGATGAGAAAATCGCGGAATACCACCAGGATCACCAGCCAGGCCGGCAGGTGACCGGCGATGCCGAGGGTGATGTAGACGGCGACCAGCAGGCTCTTGTCGGCGATCGGATCGAGCAGCGCGCCGAGCTCGGTCCGGCGATCGAAGCGCTTGGCGATGAAGCCGTCGATGCCGTCGGAGATGCCGGCGGCGACGAAGACCCAGAACGCCGCCGTGAACTCCCCCTCCAGGATGAGCCACACCGCCACCGGGACCGACAGCAGCCGCGCGAGAGTGATGAAGTTCGGAAGGTTCACGGCTTGGCTCCCCGCGCCGCTACTGCGCGGTTGCGCCCTTGGCGGTGAGCGTCCAATCCGGATCGCCTTGCGCCAGCGCAAGATCGCGCTGCGACAGCACGAGCTGCAGCTGCGCGGGATCGCCGACGTAGCGGATCTCGACCCGGGCGCCGGCGGGGCTGAGCGACAGCAGGGTGGCGCGCTGGATCGCCGGCGTGCTCTGCAGCCGCTCGCGCACGAGCACCCAGTCCTTGAGCGACTTGACCGGTACGGTGGCGATGAGGCTCGCGGTGTCGCCGGAGCGCGAGAGCGTCGCCTTCTTCCAGGCCTCGGTGACGTCGGCGACCACCGAGGCGGCGGCACGGGCGTAGAAATCGTCATCGCTCTCGTTGGGTGTCGCCGACACCGAGCTGACCCAGGTCTGGTCGGAGAAGCCCGCGCCGTAGCGCGCGGTGGTAATCTGCAACACCCGCTGATCGCCGGCGCCGGAGAGCGCCGCCTGCGTCACCAGCACATCGGCATTGCCGTAGCGCCGGCCGATCTCCGCCAGCGCGCCCTTGTCGCCCTTGACCGCCTGATCGGCGTCGACCGCCTGCACATCGGCGAGCTCGGCGAGCGGCACCTGCATCGGAACCAGCCCATCGGCAGCGGCCAGCTTCGACCAGGCCGCGCGCCAGGGATTGGGATCGTCCCACAGCACGTTGCGGTCGCCCATGGTCAGCACCGGCAGTACCACCAGCGGCTTGCTGCGCGTCTCCGTGAAGGGGATACCCTGATCCCGCAACAGGCGCCGGACCGGCTCCGGACGAAACCGGAAGGTGAGCGTGGCGAGGTAGCGCACTGTCGAGCTGCGCTCGCTGTTGACCTCGAAGTCCTGCACGAGATCGATGAGGTCGGCGTCGCTGACCTTGGGCAGGCGGCCCCAATCCTCGCGCAGGGTGAGCCGCTCCAGCAGCATCCGGAAGCCCTTGCGCTCGCCGTCGGCGCGAGCGATATCGCGCGCCTGGACCGCACTCTGCGCGGTGCTGTCCACCGTCACATTGGAGATGGTATAGAGCGACGGCAGCCGGGTCTGGCGCATGCGCCGCGAACGCCAGCAGAAAACCCGCGGCCGTCAGCAGGAAGCCACGCCTCAGCATCATTGCAAACCGCCTCGGATACAGTATGTTCGCGCGGAACCTGCGGATCGCGCTCCCCCCGCGTGGTCATACCTTAGATCGGGCGAGGATGCCATAAGGAGCCAGAATCACCGCGACCAGTATCGCGAGGCCGGGGTCGATATCGACGCCGGCGCGGCGCTGGTCGAGGCATTGAAGCCGCTCGCCAAATCAACCGCCCGCCCGGGCAGCGACGCCGGCCTCGGCGGCTTCGGCGCCCTCTTCGACCTCAAGGCGGCGGGCTACAAGGACCCGTTGCTGGTCGCCACCACCGACGGCGTCGGCACCAAGCTCAAGGTCGCGATCGAGAGCGGCCGCCACGACACCGTCGGCATCGATCTCGTCGCCATGTGCGTCAATGACCTCGTCGTGCAGGGCGCCGAGCCGCTGTTCTTCCTCGACTACTTCGCCACCGGCAAGCTCGAGGTCGCCGCCGCCCGCACCATCCTCGCCGGCATCGCCGAGGCCTGCCGCGCCACCGGCTGCGCGCTGATCGGCGGCGAGACCGCGGAAATGCCGGGCATGTACGCCAAGGGCGACTACGATCTCGCCGGCTTCGCCGTGGGCGCGGTGGAGCGCGACCGCGTGGTCGACGGGCGCCAGGTGCAGGCGGGCGATGTCGTGCTGGGCCTCGCCTCCAGCGGCCTCCATTCCAACGGCTTTTCCCTGGTGCGCCGCGTGGTCGAGCGCACCGGCCTCGGCTATGACGCGCCCGCCCCCTTCGCGCCGGGAAAGACGCTGGGCGAGGCGCTGCTGGCGCCGACGCGCCTCTACGTCAGGAGCTGCCTGGCGGCGATCGCTTCCGGCGGCGTCCGGGCGCTCGCCCACATCACCGGCGGCGGTCTGATCGAGAACATTCCGCGCGTGATTCCCGACGAGCTCAGCGTCGAGATCGATGCCCGCGCCTGGCCCCTGCCGCCGGTGTTCCGCTGGCTCGCCGAGACCGGCGGGCTCGCCCGCAACGAGCTCGCCCGCGTCTTCAATTGCGGTCTCGGCATGGTGGTGGTGGTGGATCCCGCGCGCGCTGACGCCGTCGATCAGGCCTTCGCCGCGGCCGGCGAGACGGTCTACCGTATCGGCCGCGTCGTGCCGCGACCCAAGGACGGCGCCGGCACGATCCTTACCCATGCGGAGACGGCGTGGCCCGGCTGAAGGTCGCGGTGCTGATCTCCGGGCGCGGCTCGAACCTGCAGGCGCTGATCGATGCCTGCGGCGGACCCGAGTTTCCGGCCGAGATCCGCCTGGTGATCTCCAACGACGCGACCGGCTGGCGGCCTGGCGCGGGCGGCCGGCGCCGGCATCGCCACCGCTGTGATCCCGCACAAAGGGTTTCCCGACCGCGCCGCCTTCGACGCCGCCATCGATCGCGCGCTCGTCGAGGCCGGGATCGAGCTCGTCTGCCTCGCGGGCTTCATGCGCATTCTCGGCGAGGGCTTCGTCGAGCGCTGGCGCGACCGCCTCATCAACATCCACCCGTCGCTGCTGCCGGCCTTCAAGGGCCTGCACAGCCACGAGCGCGTGCTGGCGGCGGGTGCGCGCTTCACCGGCTGCACCGTGCATTTCGTGCGGCCCGCCATGGATGACGGACCGATCATCGTGCAGGCGGCGGTGCCGGTGCTGCCGGGCGACGACGCGGACCGCCTCGCCGCGCGCGTGCTCGCCGCCGAGCATCAGGCCTATCCCCTGGCGCTGCGCTGGATCGGCGAAGGACGGGTGCGGGTCGAGGGCGACCGCGTTGAGATCGACGGCAGCGGCGGCGCGGGCGCGGCACTGCCGATGGCGATCCTCAATCCGCCGGGGTAGCGGGCCCGCCTCTTGCCAACCCCGGCGCAAGCGGTGTAGGTGTCAAAAAACGCTATCCTATGGGGGAGCCTGGAACATGGCCGTCGATCAGGAACTCGAGCGTCACCGCGAGATGTGGATCGGCTTCACGCGGCTGCTGAAGTGGTCGATCGCCGGCATCATCCTCGTGCTGGTGGTGCTGCGGCTCCTGACGATGTAGAGTCAGCGCCGCCTCGGCGCCCCTCAGGGACAGATCTCGCTTCCCGCGAAGAAGAACGCGATCTCCCCGCGGGCGTTCTCCAGCGAGTCCGAGCCGTGGACGGAATTGGCCTCGATCAACTCCGCGAAGTCCTTGCGGATGGTCCCGGCCGCCGCCTTCTTGGGATCGGTCGCGCCCATGATCTCGCGGTTGAGCGCCACCGCGTTCTCGCCCTCGAGCACCTGGACCACCACCGGCCCGGAAATCATGAACTTGACGAGGTCGGCGAAGAACGGCCGTTCCCGGTGCACGGCATAGAACTGCTCCGCCGCCGCCTTGGAGAGCTGCAGGCGCTTCTGGCCGATGATGCGGAGGCCCCGATCCTCGAAGCGGGCATTGATCTTGCCGGTCAGATTTCGGCGCGTGGCGTCGGGCTTGATGATCGACAAGGTTCGCTCGATGGCCATGTGGCCCTCCCTGAGAAGCGCGGCAAGCAGGGCGCGGTTATAGCGGCCTCGACTCGGGCTGGCAACGTGGTGTTGATGGCGACCTACTGGCCCCGCTTCTGCCAGCCGGACGCGGTCTGCTCCCAATAGGTGAGGCTGTGGCCGGCGGCCTTGGCCGCGGCCCAGCGCCGGCGCGCCGCCTCGACCGCCGCGGGATCGTTGCCGTCGAACATGTCGCAGCAGCGGGCAAACCGGCCGAGATCGGCCGTCTCGGCGCCGTCCACCAGCACCAGCATGGTGGCGCCGTTGGGATTCTCGTCTTCGGCGGTGAGGAAGACCGGCTGGCGCGCCGCATTGGCGTCGTGCTGGCTGCCATGCGGCAGGAAGCTCGCCTCGTTGTAGGTCCAGAGCAGACCGTCCAGATATGCCACGCGCTCGGCCGAGCCCGCCATCACCACCACGCGATGGCCGCCGGTGACGGCCCGTTCCAGGAGCTGCGGCAACGCCCGCTCGAGCGGTGTCGCCAGCAGGTGATAGAAGCCGATCTCCGTCATCCCGCCCGCTGCTCAGCGGCCCTCGTAGTGCTTCTCCACCAGCTCGTTCAGCAGCCGTACGCCGAAGGCGGTGGCGCCCTTCGGCACCAGCGGCGCGTCCTTCTTGGACCAGGCGGTGCCGGCGATGTCGAGATGCGCCCACGGCACGTTGTTGACGAAGCGCTGCAGGAATTGCGCGGCGGTGATGCTGCCGGCGTCGCGGCCGCCGCCGATGTTTTTCATGTCGGCGGCATCGCTGTCGATCTGGCGGTCGTAGGCATCGGCGAGCGGCATGCGCCAAAGCCGCTCCTCCACCGCGGTGCCGGCGGCGGTCAGGCGCTCGGCGAGCTGGTCGTTATTGCCAAAGAGCCCGGCATACTCGTGTCCGAGCGCGACGACGATGGCGCCGGTAAGGGTCGCCAGGTTGACCATGAACTGCGGCTTGAAGCGGTCCTGGCAATACCAGAGCGCATCGGCCAGCACCAGCCGTCCCTCGGCATCGGTGTTCAGCACCTCGACGGTCTGACCCGACATGGTCCTGACGATGTCGCCCGGGCGCTGCGCGTTGCCATCGGGCATGTTCTCCACCAATCCCACGATGCCGACCGCGTTCACCTTGGCCTTGCGGCCGGCGAGCGCCTTCATCAGGCCGATCACGACGCCGGAGCCGGCCATGTCCCATTTCATGTCCTCCATGCCCTGGGCGGGCTTGATGGAGATGCCGCCGGTGTCGAAGGTGACGCCCTTGCCGATGAAGGCCACCGGTGCCTTGTCTCGGGCGCGGGCATTGCCGCGGTATTGCATGACGACGAGGCGCGGCGGCTTGGAGCTGCCTTGCCCGACACCGAGCAGCGCGCCCATGCCGAGCTTCTTCATGTCCTTCTCGTCGAGGATCTCGACCTTGACGCCGAGCCCCGTCAGCGTCTTCGCCTGCGCCGCCAGCGTCTCGGGATAGATGATATTGGCGGGCTCGGAGACGAGGTCGCGGGTGAAGAAGATGCCCTCGCCGATCTTCTCCAGCGGCGCATAGGCGCGCTTGGCGCTGGTCGTGGACGCCGTCAGCACCGTGAGCTCCGCGAGGCTTGGCTTCTGCTCGGGCTTCTCGCGGGTGCGGTACTTGTCGAAGCGATAGGAGCGCAGCACCGCGCCGTGGGCGAGATTCGCCGCCGCGGCGCCGGGGTCGAGCCGCGCACCGGAGATCTTGTCCGCCGCCACCGCCGCCGAGACCGCGCCAAGCGCATTGAGCGCCGGCACGATCACGCCGCCGAGACGGCGCATCTCCTGCGCCGTGAGGCCGGCGGGCTTGCCCAGACCCAGCAGAAGGACCCGCTCGAAGAAGAGTCCGCGCGGCGCCGGCACCGACAGCGTCTCCTCCTTCTTGCCGGTGAACCGGCTGGCGGCGATCGCCTGGGCGATGGCGCCATTGCTCTCGCGATCGAGGGCGGCGGCCGTGGGCGTCAGCTTCTTGCCGTCCAGCACGCCCACCACGAGCGTGCCGGATTTCGGCAGCCGCAGGTCCGCAAACGCGATCTTCATGACGCCTCTCCCCTTATTACAGGCGGCGCATCGTAGATGATTCCGTGGGGGATTGGCGAGAGCCGGTTGTGGATCAAGTGAAGGTGAAGATGCGCGCGCTCAGCCCTTCGCGCGACGGCGCCAGGTGGCGACACCGCTCATCGCATAGTTCCAGACCGCGCCGACCAGCGCGCCCGCGGAGCTCGCGAGCCACCAGGGAACCTGCAGCTGCTCGAAGAGCAGCGTGGCCGCGCCCCAATTCGCAACCGCGCCCACCGAGCAGACCAGGCAGAACGACACCAGGCCGCGCAGGAATCCCCAACCCTTGAGTCGGAGATCCCGATAGGTCAGCACATTGTTGAGGACGAAGTTGCAGACCATCGCCACGACGATCGCCACCGCCTGCGCCGGTCCGAATTGCAGCCCCAGCGTCCAGCGCGCGAGTTCCAGCACCCCGAGCTGGACGACGACGCCGACGCCGCCAACCAGCGCAAAGGAAAGGAAGCGAACCGGGATGAAACGGCCGACCATCTTGTCGCCGATCAGCATCACGTATTCCCAGACCGCGAGGCTGTCGAGCTTGCTCTCGCCGTGGGCCCGCTTGCGAAACTCGTACGGCAGCTCCTTGAAGCGCAGCGGCGCCGGCGCCGAGGCAAAGAGATCCATCAAGATCTTGAAGCCGATCCCCGAGAGATTCCGTACCGCGCGATCGAAGGCATCGCGGCGAACCATGAAGAAGCCGCTCATGGAGTCCGCCACATCGGCCTTGAGAATGTAGCGGCTGAGGCTCGTCGCGAGCCCGCTCATGCGCACCCGCGCGCTGCTCCATTCGCCGAAGCCGCCGCCCGTCACATAGCGGCTGCCGACCACGATATCGAGCGGCTCGGACTTGAGAGTTCTCAACATCTCCGGCAGCAGGCGTTCGTCGTGCTGAAGATCGGCGTCCATCACTGCGATGTAGGGCGCAGCGCTTGCGAGCGCGCCCTCGATGCAGGCCGACGACAGGCCGCGCCGGCCGATGCGGTGAATGCAGCGGACGCGGGGATCGCGGTAAGACCGCGCGCGAATCACATCGCGGGTACCGTCCGTCGAATCATCGTCGACGAAGATCACTTCCCACGCGACGTCGGACAAGGCGGATTGCAGCTGCTCGAGCAGCGGCTCGATGTTGTCGCTCTCGTTGAGAGTGGGAATCACGAGAGCGAGCTCCGGCACGCCCGCCGCGGGGGCGCCCACGACAGACGTCGTCATCGCCCGCCACGCATGGGGCGTCCTCGGCTTATCCAACGGCTCCGTCACGCTCGCTCGCCTCACTGGATCCGGAACGGGTCTGGCACCCCATCCCTAGTGGCATCTTGTTACCACATCGTCAACGACAGAGGGGTTTTGCCGCCAGGATTCGGACTCCAGCGCTCATTGTCCCACGCGGGATAGCGCCAGGCCTGCAGGATGTGCCACTGCTCCTGCTGCCGCTCCAGCAGCACCGGCTGGCCCGCCGTTAACCCCTCGGCACCCTGTGGCGCGCAGGTGATCAGCACCTTGGTGATACCCGCGGATGCAAGATCCTCGAGCGTCGTGGCGTCGAACTCGTCGCGAACGGAGATGTCGATGGTGGGCCAGCGCGGCGTCTCGTAGCGGAATACGCTCTCCAGCATGGTCGCGACGCTGCCGTTGTCCCCGGGCAGCACCAGCGCGAGGCGGTCGCCGGGCCGCAGCAGCTCGGCGGTATCGGTGCCGAGCGCGCGTACCAGCGGCTGCGGCATTACGAGATCAAAGCGCAGGCGCTTGACCATCAGCACCGGCGCGAGGACCGCGAGCAGCACCGCCGCCACCGCCGCCATCCGGCGCCGCGGCGGGCCCGGCATCAGGCTTCGCTCGCTGACCACGCTGCGTGCCAGGGTGGTGAGCGCGATCACCAGAAGCAGGGAGAGATGGGTGTTGTAGCGGAAGAAGGAATGCGCATCCGCCGACATCTCCGGCGAGAAGTGCGCGACGTAAGTGAACAGCAGAAAGGCATTGTAGCCGAGAAAAATCGCGACCAGCAGCGCCAGCAGGCGCGCCGGCAGATCGAGCCCCCGCGACACCAGGCGATGCACCAGCGAGATCATCGCGATCGCGAGCAACCCGAAGAAAACCCCCTTCCCAAGGATGATCTCGCCGATGCGGTGGAACACCTCGGGCAGCATCTCCCATTGCCACTGGTCCGACGGCAGGAGCTTCAGCTCACCCTGCTGGAAGTTGACGAGCACGAACCAGCGCCAGACCAGATAGAGCGCCGCCGCCGGCAGAAACACGGGAACGTGGAGCGCCAACGCACGCAGCCGCGTCCCCCGCCGACTTGCCAGCGCGAGCACGCCGATGCCAAGCGCCAGCGCGGCGACGAACGCGACCGCCTCCTGCTTGATGTTGACGAGCGCCGCCAGCACCAGGGCAAGAGCGCCGAGATCGCGCCACGGCCGCTCGCCGGCCGCGACGCCGCTCAAGCTTTTCGCAGCGAGCCAGCCGGCCGCGCCCAGGCATACCGCGACCGAGGCCTCGCTATAGGAGGCGAAGTAGATGCGCGGCACGAAGCCGGGGTTGAGACCGGTGGCGAGCAGGAGTCCGAACGCGGTGGCGCCCCAGCTCGGCGCCACCGTGTCCTCGCGGCCGGAGAACTGCACCACGCGCGCCAGCAGCAACCCGAACAGCAGGTGCAGCAGCACGTTGATATGCGCCATCGCCGAGGCCGGCAGATCCGGCAGGGCGAGACCCGCGAGATAGGCCCAGAGCTGCAGGTTGTAGGGCGCGCCCGGCAGGTACGAATGGCTGGGCGGTCCGGCATCGCTGGGCAGCATGCCGTAGTCGTGGAGATAGGCGGCATTCGGCAGCAGGTTGAGGAAAGTGTCCGGCTGCGACGGGCGCGCCGTCAGCATGATCAGCCAGAGCGGCAGGCCCAGCACGGTGATACGCAGGAGCGCCATCCAGTCGGCGCGTCGGGGCCGCAGGCGAGGCACCGCCAGCGCCAGCAGCGCGACGGCCTCGATCGCCGGGACCGGCCACCACATCGGCCCCCGCCGCAGCACGCCCCAGAAGGTCAGGATGATGACGAAGCCGCCCCAGCCCGCGAGCACCTGCAGCTCCGGCGTGCCGCGTCCAAGCAGCAGCGCGCGGCCCCAGAGAAAGAGCAGCAGCGCGGAGCCCCACACCGCGGCGAGGTTGGCCAGATCGATCGGGTTGGGGATCAGGAATGGAATCAAGGGCTGGACCGCGCGAGCAAGGCGCGCCAAACGAGCGGGCACGCAGCCCGTCCCCGACGCATTCCAGTCTCGCTCACCACGCTCTAGCCGCCCCCCACCACGCCGTCAAGCGCTCACCCATCGGTCCCTCAGCGCTGGATCCGGTAGAGCGCGAAGTCGGGCTCGACCGCCACCGGCTTCAGCATATCGACGGGCTTGATGGCGAAAGGGTGCCGGTCGAGCACCACCACCGCATCGAAATCCCGCAGCGCATCGAGGGCCACCGGCGCCGCGCCGCCCGCCCCGGTCAATGCGCTCCAGAGCGCGCTCGGCTCCGCACGGTCGGCGAGGCTTTGCGCCTCCGGCGTGAGCGCAACCGGCTGCTGGCCGCGGAAGGCGAAGAGGGTCGGCACGAAGGCGTCCCGGCCGATCACCGCCATGGTCGGCAGATGGATCTTCGGCGCGGGATCGGAGGCGATGGCGCCGGCCGGAAACGCCACCGCCAGCCGGCCGCCTTCGGGTACCAGCTGGAGAATCGCGAGATCGCGGGCATAGCCGGGCTGCGCGCGCTCCCACTGCACGTCGATCAGACCCATGCGCAGCACGAAGAGCACCAATCCCGCCGAGGCGATCACCATCACGGTCCGGTGGCGGAGCACTGGCGCGGTGGTGGCCGCCGCGAGCACCACCGCGATGACCAGCGGCATGCGGTGATCGACCGCCGATGCGGTCATGATCTGGGTCGGCGCCAACACGAACGCGATGACGAGAAGCAGGAGGGGCGCCCGCAGCGACGGCACCAGCACCAGATAGCGCCTGGCGTACGCGTAGGCCGCGAGGAGCACCAGGACGGCGAAGCACGCGACGTCGACCGGCCGATGGTAGTTGTCGAACACGCTGAAGGTCAGGTCGAGCTTGCGCACGAAGCGTCCATAGTGGATGGCGCCGTCGGCGCCTCCCCCGCCGGTCAGGAGCAGGATCGCGAGCGTCGGCAGGAACGGCAGTCCGGCGACGGCGAGCCGGCGGATCGCCTCGGGTGGCGACCAGCGCCCCTCGATCCGGGACTGCCCGAGCTCGTAGCCCGCGACCAGCACCCCATAGATCGCCCACGCCATCAGGTGTGAGAAGAAGAGCGCCAGGGCGAAGCCGGTGGAAACCGCGAGGCCGAGGACCCGGCTCCGGCGCTCCAGCCGGATCCACGTTGCCAGCGCCACCAGGGCGAGCCCCACCCCGAAGAGGTAGTTGAGAAAACCCCAGAGCAGGACTCGGCTATAGAGAAAGAGGAAAGCGAAAAGCGGCCAGATCGACCACCGGCCGGTCGCCGCGCGGTGCAGGAGGGCGGCGCCGGCGGCCATCAGGGCCAGCGCAAGCAGGATGAAGGCGCGCCCCGCCCACGCCAGGGGCATCAGGCGGGCAAGCGGCGGAACCACCAGATCCATGGCAAGGTTCGGCAACGCCTGCCATCGGACCTCGTAATAGCGCCGCAGCGCCGCCGATTCCGGCAGGTGGACGAGCAGATACATGCGGGCGAGATGATTGGGATAATCGAAGAGCGGCGGCAGCGCCACCAGCAGCACGGGCAGCGCCGCAAGGACGAAAAGCCCGAGGAAGAGCATCCAGAACCGGCCGGCGCCCAGCGATTTCGGGACGGCGGTGGTGACAGTCCCGGCGATCATGCGATACGGCAGGCTCCGACATTCGGGCGCGCCGGCGGAGACCCGGCAGCGCGAACGGCGTCCGACCCTGCCTCAATCGGCGGAGCAGCGCAATTGGCGCTAGGCTCACGCGGATTTGCGCCCATATAATCCCGCCCCATGAAAAGCCTTTCGCGCTACGTGCTGAAAGAGACGCTGGCGCTCACCTTCGCGCTCACGCTGGTCTTCAGCGCGGCGGTCTGGCTGGTGCAGTCGCTGCGCCTCATCGATCTCGTCGTCAATCGCGGGCTCTCCATCGGTCTTTTCCTCGAGCTGGCGATGCTGATCTTTCCCCGCTTCATCGAGATCGTGCTGCCGATCGCGATCTTCCTCGCGATCCTCTTCAGTTACAATCGCCTGATCTCAGAGAGCGAGCTGATCGTGATGCGCGCCGCGGGCCTCAGCCAGACGACGCTGGCTCGCCCTGCCCTGATCCTGGCCGGCATCGGCGCCTTCGTCCTGCTGGTGCTCTCGACGTATTTGATGCCGGCGGCGAATCGGGAATTCAAGGATCTGCAGTTCGAGATCCGCAATCACTTCGCCTCGGCGCTGATCCAGGAGGGCGTGTTCAATACGCTTTCCGATCACCTGACGGTCTATGTGCGCACCCGCGACCGGCGCGGCGAGCTCGGCGGCCTCATCATCCACGATACCCGCGATCCCAAGCGGCCGGTGACGCTGTTCGCCGAGCAGGGAGCGCTGGTGGATACGCCGGAAGGCCCGCGCGTGCTGATGGCGAACGGCAGCCGCCAGCAATTCGACGAGGACGGCCATAAACTCGCGGTGCTGAGCTTCGAGCGCTATACCCTCGATCTCTCGAATTCCAAGGAGGCCGTCGCCGCCCGCCAGCGCCAGCCCGACGAGCGGTATCTCCACGAGCTGATATTCGACAACGACGCGGCCTCCCGGCGCGCCTTCGGATCGGGCCTCACCCTGGAGCTCCATCTGCGGCTGCTGGCGCCGCTTGCCGCCATCGTATTCGCGCTCATTCCGCTGGTCTGTCTGCTGCCCGGCGATTTCAACCGCCGCGGCCAGGGCCGCCGCATCCTGGCGGCGATCGTGTGCGCGGTGCTGTTCCAGATCATCGATCTCGGCTGCAAGAACCTGGCGTCGAGAAATATGGCGGCATTGCCTCTCCTCTACCTCGACATGCTGCTGCCGATCGCCGCCGGCGCCTGGCTGCTGATGCGCGACGGGCGCTGGCCCTGGCTGCCGCGTCTGCCGTCGGCCGCGAGCGCTTAGGGGACTGGCGATGCTGACTTGGCGGACGCTCGCTATCTATATCGCCCGGCAGTTCCTGGTGTGGTGCTTCGGCGTCTTCGCCGCGATGGCGGTAATCGTCTTCCTGCTGGACTACGTGGAGCTGATCCGCCGCGGCGGCAGCCATCCCGGCGCCACGCTCATCGTGCTGCTGGAAATGGCGGTCCTGAAGCAGCCCTACATGGCGCAGCAGATCATGCCATTCGCCATCCTGTTCGGCGGCATGATGGCGTTCTGGCGGATGACGCGCAGCAACGAACTGGTGGTGGCGCGGGCGGCGGGCGTCTCGGTATGGCAGTTCCTGGCGCCGGCGGTGGCGATGGCGCTGGTGATCGGCATCATAATGGTGGCGGTGTTCAGCCCGATCGCCTCGGCCATGCAGCTCAGCTACGAGAAGCTCGAGAGCCGCGTGCTGCGCGGCAACAGCGATCAGCTCTCGCTGTCGCCGCTCGGGTCTCTGGCTCCGCCAGAGCGACAGCCAGGGCTTCCCGTCGGTGATCCATGCCGAACGTCTGGCGCCCGGCGGCATCACGCTCGAGGACGTCCTGGTCCTCTTCTTCGACAAGTCCGACCGCCTGATCGGCCGCATCGACGCCAAGCAGGCGCGGCTGGAGGATGGCCGCTGGCTGATCACGAGCGGCACGCGCTGGGAGCCCGGCCACGCGCAGCAGCCCTTCGCCGAGACCTCTATCGAAACCAACATGACGCCCCGCAAGATCGAGGAGAGCTTTGCCTCGCCGGAGACAATGTCGTTCTGGGAGCTGCCGGGATTCATCCGGCTGCTGGACGAATCCGGATTCTCGACGCAGCGGCATCGACTCTATTACGACGTGCTGCTGGCGCGGCCGTTCCTGCTGGCGGCGATGGTGCTGATCGCGGCGACCTTCAGCCTGCGCATGCAGCGCCGCGGCGGCACCACGCTGATGATCACCGCCGGCGTGGCCAGCGGCTTCCTGCTGTATCTGCTTTCCGACGTCGTGTTCGCTCTCGGCCTGTCGTCGACGATCCCGGTGACGCTCGCCGCCTGGACGCCCGCCGGAGTGAGCTGGCTGCTGGGCGCGAGCCTGCTGCTGCATCTCGAGGATGGCTGACGTCGAATGCGCCGCTCTGCCGCCGTTCTCGCCGTTCTGGCGATCGTGCTTCTCGGCGCTCGTGACGCCGAGGCGGCGACGGAACAAAAGAATCCGCTGGTCAGCAACCAGCCGGTTCTCTTCGTCGCCGACGAGGTGCAATACGACAACGATCTCGGCCTCGTGGTCGCCACCGGTCACGTCCAGCTGACGCAGAAGGACCAGATCCTTCTCGCCGACAACGTCACCTACAACCAGAAGACCGACACCGTCACCGCCACCGGGCATGTGAGCCTGCTGGAGCCCAGCGGTGACGTCACCTTCGCTGATTTCGTCGAGCTGCACGACGACATGCGCGAGGGCTTCATCAAGAACCTCCGCGCGCTGCTCTCCGACCGCTCGCGGATGGCCGGCAATACCGCGCGGCGGGTCGAGGGCAATCGGACGGAGATCCGCCGCGCAGTCTACTCGCCCTGCGACCTCTGCGAGAAGGATCCGACCCGGCCGCCGATCTGGCAGATCCAGGCGGAGAAGGTCATCCACGACAAGGAGGCGCAGGTCGTCGAATACCGCGACGCCAGTATCGATATCGCCGGCGTGCCGGTGTTCTGGACGCCGTACTTCTCCCATCCCGACCCGTCGGTCAAGCGACAGAGCGGTTTTCTCGCGCCGACCGCCGGCTACTCGACGACGCTCGGCGCCCACACGACCACGCCCTATTTCTGGGCGATCAGCCCGGACAAGGACGCGACCTTCGCGCCCATGTTCACCACCGATGCCGGCTTCGTCATGTCGGGTGAATACCGCCAGGCCTTCACCGACGGCTATGCGCGAGCCGCTGGCAGCGTCGCCTACACCAACCAGGAAAACAGCGCCGGCACCGCGATCACTCCCATTAACACGGTTCGCGGGCATTTCTTCACCAACGGCGGCTATGACATCAACGATACCTGGCGATCACAGTGGGACATCAACCGCACATCGGACGCGACCTACCTGCAGCGCTTTCGTTTTGGCGGCGGCTTTGGCACCACCTTCGGCAACAGCAGCGCGCAGCCCTATCTGCAGAGCCGCGGCGACGTGGAAGGTTTCTTTGGCAGCCGCAGCTACGGCATTGTCGACAACTACATGTTCCAGAGCTTGCGCTTCGGCATCGGCGAGTCGACGCAGCCGGTCGTGCTTCCGGTGGCCACCTACAACTGGGTCGGCCACCCCGACGAATGGGGCGGACGCTGGACCACGACGAGCAACGTGGAAAACCTGGTCACGCCGGCGACGTCGGGCGTGCAGATCCGGCGTGTCTCCGACCGGCGGCCGGCTGGAGCATTCCGCTCAACGGCATGATCGGCGATCGCTTCAACTTCAGCGCCAATCTGCGCGGCGACGCCTATCAATCCCAGAACGTCGTCCTGGCGACTGGACAAGCTCCGAGCAAGTCCGAGACCGCCGGCCGCGTCTATCCGCAGACCGAGCTGCTGTGGCGCTACCCCTGGGTGAGGCGCGGCAACGGCTATAACCAGACCATCGAGCCGATCGTCGCCGTCATCGCCAGCACCAACGGCGGCAACCCCGCCAAGATTCCGGGGGAAGACAGCCCGGCTTTCGAGTTCGACGAAACCAGCCTGTTCGTTCCCAACCGGTTTCCAGGCTACGACCGGGTCAATTCAGGTCAGCGCGTCGACTACGGCCTGCAGGGCGCCTTCTATGGCGACGGCGGCGGCAGCAGCCAGTTCCTGATCGGCCAAAGCTACCGCTTTCAAAGCAACGGGCCCTACCCCGTCGGATCCGGCGTCGCCACCCGGAGGTCGGATCTGGTGGGTCGGGTCATCGTGACACCGGCTCCCTTTCTGGACCTGATCTATCGCTTCCGCCTCGACGAGAAATATCTGACAAGCCGGCGCCAGGAAGTCGGCGTATATACCGGCCCTCCAAGCCTGAGGCTCGGCCTCAACTTCCTGTCGATCGCACAGGACCCGCTGGTGCCCGACCTGGAGGAACGCAAGCAGATCTCCGCCTCATTGAACGCGGATCTCACGCGCTACTGGTCGCTGCAGCTCCTCGGAACCCGCGACCTCGGCAGCTCCACCATCGTCAACACCAACGGCTTCCCCGTGACGACAGGTGTATCCGAGACCGTCGCCTCCGGCATTGCCGCCGTCTACCAGGACGAATGCATGGTCTTCCGCACCTCCTTCACCTATTCCGGCACTCGCGCCGGCGACATCCACCCCGGCAGCACGATCCTCTTCACCATCGGTCTCAAGAACCTCGGGGAAATCAACGCCCCCGTCTTCTCGAGCTCCAGCGGCAGCTCCGGCACCACCACCTTCGGCGGTCTCGGCGGCCTCGGCAGCGCCGCCAACTCGGCATTCTGAGGCGAGGCCGCCCCGGACGGCGGGCGCGACAGAGGTGCTTGACCGGTGGTAGTCTTGCGCCTGCAATTGGGGCGGCCGAGAGGCCGGCCCTTCCATGACTGTTGGAATGCCGATGGTTCGCCTCGTTATCGGATTGATGCTGCTGGCCTTGACCGCCGGTGGCGCCGTCGCCCAGGAGACGCGGATCGCCGCCGTCGTGAACGACGACGTGATCTCGCTGAACGATCTCGATGCGCGCATCAAGCTGGTGCTGCTGTCCTCCCAGCTTCCGGATACGCCGCAGGTCCGCCAGCGCGTGACGCCACAGGTGCTGCGCGCCCTCATCGACGAGAGTCTCGAGCTCCAGGAGGCCAAGCGCTTCAACGTCGCGATCACCGATCAAGCCGTGAACCAGGCGTTCGATCGCCTGGAGCAGCAGAACAACATGCCGAAAGGCGGGCTTGACCAGCTGCTGACGTCGCGAGGGATTCCTCGCTCGACATTGGTAGCGCAGATCACCGCCACCCTTGCGTGGAACAAGCTGGTCGACGGGCGTCTTGCGCCGAACGTCAGCGTCTCGGATGAAGAGATCAACGAGACGATGGCGCGCATCAAGGACAGCATCGGCAAGCCGCAGAGCCGTGTCGGCGAGATCTTCCTCGCCGTCGACAATCCGACCCAGGAACCGGAAGTGAAGAGCCTCGCCGACCGCCTGGTGGAGCAGATCCGCAACGGCGCCAACTTCAGCGCGGTGGCGCAGCAATTCTCGCAAGTCGCCGACCGCCGCGGTCGGCGGCGACCTCGGCTGGGTGCTGCCGAACGAGCTGCCGCCGGAAGTCGCAGCAGACCGTGGAACGCATGCAGCCGGGGCAGCTGTCGCCGCCGATCCGCGGCGGCCTGGTGGCTTCTATCTGCTCTATCTTGCCGACCGCCGGGTTCTCGGGCAGCCGCCGCCCGACGACGCGCTGATCACGATGACGCGCGTCGCCTTCGCGCTCCCGCCCGGCGCCAGCGAGGCCGAGCGCCAGAAAGCCGTCGCCGCGGCGCAACAGGTGAGCGGACACCGCCAAGAGCTGCGGCGAGATGCTCAAGATCGGCCAGCAGCGTCTCGCCGCAGATCTCGGGCGAGATTCGCGACGTCAAGATCGGCACGCTGCCGGCGGAGCTGCGCCCCACGATCGAGGCCCTGAAGGTGGCGGAGGCCAGCAAGCCGCTGGTGCTGAAGGACGGCGTCGGCGTGCTCATGGTCTGCGAGCGCAAGGACCCGCCGTCGCCGATCGCCGACCCGCGAGCAGGTCCAGGACTCGCTGACGCGCCAGCGCCTCGACACTCTGGCGCGGCGCTATCTTCGCGATCTTCGCCGCGCCGCCTACGTGGACATGCGCGTATGACCGCGCCGATCGCGCTCACCATGGGGGAGCCGGCGGGAATTGGCGGCGAGATCACTCTAAGGCGTGGCTGCGCCGCGATGAGGGTGTGCCGCCCTTCTTCGCCATCGACGACCCCGATCGGCTCGGCGCGCTGGCCGCCACGCTCGGCTGGGACGTGCCGCTGCGCGCCGTTGCCGGTCCCGAGGAAGCGGCGCAGCTGCTTCGGCGAGGCCCTGGGCGTGCTGCCGCGGCGGCTCGCGCATCCCGTGCTGCATGGGCCGGCCGGATCCCGCCAATGCCCGCGCGGTCATCGCGCGCGATCGTGACCGCGGTCGAGCTGGTGCGCGGCGGCCGCGCCGCGCGCCGTGGTCACCAACCCGATCCAGAAGGAAACGCTCTACGCCGCGGGCTTCCGCCATCCCGGCCACACCGAGTTCCTGGCCGAGCTCGCCGGCGACGACGCCAAGGCGGTGATGATGCTGGCCTGCCCGGAGCCTGCGCGTCGTGCCGGTGACCGTGCATCTTGCCGCTGCAAGGACGCGCTGCGGCGCCTCACGCACCGACGCCATCGTCGCCGCCGGCCGCATCACCGCGCGCGCGCTGATGCGCGATTTCGGCATCGCCGCGCCCGCGCCTGGCGGTCGCCGGCCTCAACCCGCATGCCGGCGAGGACGGCGCGATGGGCCGCGAGGAGATCGAGATCATCGCGCCCGGCGGTCGCAGACGCTGCGCGCCGCGGGCATCGCCGTCGGCGGCCCCGTACCCGCCGACACCCTGTTCCATGCGCGCCGCGCGCGCAGCGCTACGACGCGGCGCTCTGCATGTATCACGACCAGGCGCTGATCCCGCTCAAGACCCTCGACTTCGACCGCGGCGTCAACGTGACGCTGGGCCTGCCCTTCGTCCGCACCTCGCCCGACCACGGCACCGCGCTCGACATCGCCGGCAAGGGCATCGCCAACCCGACGAGCCTGATCGCCGCGCTGCAGCTCGCGGGCGAGATGGCCGAGCGGCGCGCGGCGCGCCGCTCCGTCGCCTGACGCGCCGGCATGACCGCGACCGCACCGACGCTGCCGCCGCTGCGCGAGGTGATCCGGCGGCACGGGCTCGCGGCGCGCAAGTCGCTCGGCCAGCATTTCCTGCTCGACCTCAATCTCATCGCGCGCGCATCGCCCGCGCCGCCGGCGCCGCTCGAGCGGCATCAACGTGATCGAGATCGGGCCCGGGCCCGGGCGGCCTCACCCGCGCGCTTCTCGTCGCCGGCGCCGCCCGCGTCATCGCCATCGAGCGCGACGCAGCGCTGCGTCGCGGCGCTGGAGGAGCTCGCCGCGGCCTATCCCGGCCGGCTCACCGTGATCGCCGGCGACGCGCTCGAGATCGATCCCGCGACGCCTGGTGCCGGCGCCGCGCCGGATCGTCGCCAACCTGCCCTACAACGTCGCGACGCCGCTGCTGCTGCGCTGGCTGCCGGACGCTCGCCGCCTATCGAGAGCCTGACGCTGATGTTCCAGAAGGAGGTGGCCGAGCGGCTGGCGGCCGAAGCCGCGCACGCAAGGCCTATGGCCGGCTCTCGGTGCTGGTGCAGTGGCTGCGCGAGGTGACGCTCGCTCTTCGACGTGCGCCGCCGCGCCTTCGTGCCCGCCGCCCAAGGTCGACCTCGACCGTGGTCGCGCATCGACGCCGCGCGCCGCAGCCGCTCGCGCCCGCCGGCGCGACGACCTGGAGCGCGTCACCGCCGCCGCCTTCGGCCAGCGCCGCAAGATGCTGCGTCAGAGCCTGAAGACCCTCGGCGGCGATCGCCGGAGCCCCTGCTCGTCGGCCGCCGGAATCGACGCCGACGCGCGCGCGCGGAGGAGCTGTAGCGTCGAGGAATTCTGCGCGCTGGCGCGGGCGCTCGCAGCGGCCGCTCAATCCGTCTAGACCGGGTTTCGCCGCACCTGTGATGGGGTAGACGTGCTCGGGTCCGGGAAAGCGGCGCGCCTTGACGTCCTCGCCGTAAGCGGCGGCGGCCGCGGAGATCGCCTGGCCGAGCTCCGCGTACCGCTTGACGAAGCGCGGCGTGAAGCCGGAGAAGAGCCCCAGAAGATCCTCGCTCACGGCATCGGCCGTCGCAGGCGGAAGACGCGCCGATTCCAATCGTGGGCACGGCGATCGCCTCGGTGACGGCGCGCGCCACGGCTCGACGGTACCCTCGATCACCAGCGCGAAGCGCCGGCTCTCGCGACGGCACGGGCGTCCGCCATGATGCGGGCGGCTTCCGCCTCGCTGCGGCCCTGAGCACGAAAGCCGCCGATCGCGTTCACGGATTGCGGCTGCAGGCCGATATGGCCAAGCACTGGCACGCCGCGCTCCACCAGGAAGCGGATGGTCTCCGCCATGGCGGTGCCACCCTCCAGCTTGACGCCGGCGGCGCCGGTCTCCGCCATGATGCGGGCGGCGTTGCGAAATGCCCGCGCCGGGGACTCCTGATAGCTGCCGAAGGGCATGTCGACGATGACGCAGGACTGGCCCGCGCCGCGCACCACGGCGGCGCCATGGGCGATCATCATATCCAGCGTGACCGGCAGCGTGCTGGCGAAGCCATAGACCACCATGCCCAGGGAATCGCCGACCAGGAGGAGATCCGCGACGGGATCGAGAAGCCGTGCCATCGGCGTCGTATAGGCGGTGAGACACACCAAGGGCACGCCGCCCTTGCGGGCACCGATGTCGGCCGGCGTGCGCGGCTTCACTGAACCTTGAGTGCTCATCTCGGATCCGTCGACTTATCTGCCTCGGCGCAGATGATTGACGAACTCGGCGAGCCCGACCTGGCGCTCGCGGCGCAGCCGCTCGGCCGTGAGGATCGCCTGCACCTGACCGACGCTGGCCTCGAGGTCGTGATTGACGATGACGTAGTCGTATTCCGGCCAATGGCTCATCTCGTCGGCGGATTTCGCCATCCGCTGCGCCACTACCTCGTCGCTGTCCTGGGCGCGCCGGCGCAGGCGCTCCTCGAGCGCCGCCGTGCTGGGCGGCAGGATGAAGACGGCGACGAGGTCGTCGCGCACGGTCTGCTTCAGCTGCTGGGTCCCCTGCCAGTCGATGTCGCTGACGATGTCGCGTCCGGCGGCCAGCGCCGCCTCGACCGGCGCGCGCGGCGTGCCGTAGCGGTGGCCGAACACGGTGGCGTGCTCCAGCAGCTCGTCCTTCGCGATCATCTCAGTCGAAGCGCTCGGCGCTGACGAAATGATAGTGCGTTGCCATCGATCTCGCCCGCCCGCGGCTTGCGCGTGGTGGCGGAGATGGACATGCCGAGCTCGCGGCTCCCGCTCCACCAGGAGCCGCGTGATCGTGGTCTTGCCGGCGCCCGAGGGCGAGGAGAGCACCAGCAGCAGGCCGCGACGTCCGATCTCGGTTGAGCTCATCCCTGGCCGCCTACTCGATATTCTGTACTTGCTCGCGCAGCTGCTCGATCGCCGCCTTGAGCGCCAGGCCGATGCGGGTCAGCTCGACGTCCGCCGATTTGGAGCAGAGCGTGTTGGCCTCGCGATGGAATTCCTGGCAGAGGAAATCGAGCCGCCGGCCGATCACCGCGCCCTCCGCCAAGCAGCTCGCGCGCGGCGGCGATATGGGCGCCGAGCCGATCCAGCTCCTCGCGGACGTCGGCCTTGGCAACCAGCAGCGCGGCTTCCTGGGCAAGCCGCTCCTCGGCGATCGCCGGCACCGCGTCCTTCGAGCGCGTCGACGAGGCTGCGAAGCCGCGCCCGCACCGCGTCGGGCTGCAGCGGCGGCGGTGCGCTCGGCAGCGACCACCAGCTCCGTGATCTCGTCGAGACGCTCGCGGAGCACGGCGGCAAGGCGCGCCCCCTCGGCACGACGCATGGCGCCGAGCTCGTCGACGGCGCGCCGGCAGCCGGCGAGCAACGCCGCCTCGCGCCGGCTGCGCACCGCCGGGTCAAGCACGTCGTCCTCGCCGCTCTCCAGCACGCCCTTGAGCGCAAGGAGCCCGTCCGTGCTGGGCGGCGTCGCCCCGACATCGCGTTGCCAGCTCGCGGGCGAGAGCCAGCACCTGCTCCAGCGCCGCGCGGTTGACCCGCAGGTTCGCTGCCGCTCGCCTGGCGGATGATGTCGAGATTGGCGCTCACCGAGCCGCGACGCAGCCGCTCGCCGAGGAGCGCGCGCAGCGGCAGCTCCAGCGCGTCGTAGCCGGGCGGCAGCCGCAGGCGCAGATCGAGCGCCTTGCCGTTGACGCTCTTGATCTCCCAGCGACCAGGCTGACGCCGTCCGTCTCGCCCTCGACGCGCGCAAATCCCGTCATGCTGGCGACGTGCACCAGGTTCCTGCGCGGCAGCGGCGGCGGCTTTGGGCAAGGAAACTCCGCTCGGTCGGGCATCGGCAGCGATCCTCGACCGCCGCCGTGCCGAGGGTTATAGCCTTGAGCGCCCCCGCCAACAACGGTTCCCGCCATGCCCGCGCCCCGCCACATCCTGATCACCGGCGCCTCCAGCGGCATCGGCGCCGCGCTGGCGCGCCACTATGCCGCCGCCGGGATGCGCCTCAGCCTCGGCGGCCGCGACACCGCTCGACTCGATGGAGTCGCCGCCGACTGCCGCGCGCGGGGCGCCGAGGTCGCCACTGCCGCCATCGACGTTACCGATCGCGCCGCCATGCGGCGCTGGATCCTGGCGGCTGACGACACTGCGCCCCTCGACCTCGTGATTGCCAATGCCGGCATCGGCGGCATGCACGAGGGCGAAGCGCATGCGCGCGCGGTGTTCGCCATCAACCTCGAGGGCGTGCTCAATACGGCCTATCCCGCTCTCGAGCGGATGACGGAGCGCGGGCGCGGCCAGCTCGCCCTCATGAGCTCGCTCGCGGGCTACCGCGGCCTGCCGGACGCCCCCGCGTACAGCGCCTCCAAGGCCGCGGTGACGGCGCTGGGCCTCGCCTGGCGCGGCGCCTACGCGGCGGCGGGCGTGCGGATATCGGTGATCTGCCCGGGCTTCGTCGAGACGCCGATGACTTCCGGCAACCGGTTTCCGAAGCCGTTCCTGCTGGATGCCGGGCGCGCCGCCGACATCATCGCCCGCGGACTGGCACGCGACCGTCCGCGCATCGCCTTTCCGTGGCAGCTGGCCTTCGCCACCTGGCTGGTGGCGGCCCTGCCCGCGCGTCTCGGCGATTGGATCCTGCGGCCGCGACGGCGGCGAGTAGATCGGGACCGGAGCGCGGTCAGTGGACGGCCGCCGGCGGCGCCGACCGGCGCTGCCGTCGGCGCGGCGGCGTGCTCTGGCTCTGCGCGCGGCGGAGCTCGGCCACGTGCTCGTTGTGCTCGGCCAGGGTCTTGGCGAAGACATGGCCGCCGGTGCCGTCGGCGACGAAATAGAGATCCTCGGTCGCCAGCGGATGCAGCACCGCCTGCAGCGCGGCGAGGCCGGGATTGCCGATCGGCCTCGGCGGCAGCCCCTTCATCAGATAGGTGTTGTACGGGGATTCGACGCTGAGATCGTCGTGGCCGAGGGGACGGTCGAGCGGCGTCGCGGCCCTGGGTGAGCGCATAGACGACGGTCGGATCGGCCTGCAGCGGCATGCCGAGGCGCAGACGATTGAGGAAGACGCCGGCGATATGGGCGCGCTCCGTCGTCGCGCGCCGTCTCCTTCTCGACGATCGAGGCCAGCACCAGCGCCTCGCGGGGCTTGGCGAGCGGCAAGCCCGGACTGCGCTCGGTCCAGATCTCGGCAACCGCCCTGCTGCATGGCGTCGCTCCATGCGGTCGACCATCGCTGAAGCGCGTGTCGCCGCAGCGAATAGAAATAGGTCTCGCGGCAGCAGGCTGCCCTCCGGCGGCAGCCGGTCGACGGCTCGCCGTCGAGCCCCTCGGCAGCCGCTCACCAGCGCCAGGATCTGGGCGGTGGTGAGGCCCTCGGGCACGGTGAGGCGGTGCCGCACCGCGTGCCGCTCTGCGAGCAGCATGCGGCGACCTGCGCTTGGCGTCATCCCGGCGGCGAACTCGTATTCGCCGGCCCTCAGATGCGTGCCGGCCTGCCGGTGAGCGGCGACGCCCAGCATGAACAGACGCGTGATCGGCTATGACGCCGCTCGGCGGCTCGAGCGCGCGGGCGATGTCGTGACGCCGCCGCCCGTCGGCAGCACGATCGGTGGCGTCGTCGGGCAGCGGGCCCGGGCCGGTGCCAGTCGCGCCAGACCCAGAGAGTGACGCCTGCGATCGAGGCCGCCAGGAGCAGGAGCGCAGGAACGATCCGGGCCCGGACGGCCAGGTCATCGCGCCGGCCCTATCTCAGGGCGGGCAAAGATCAGGCGACGCGTTGGTGCCGCCGAAGCCGAAGGAGTTCGACAGCGCGTAGCGCACCGGCGCTCCTTGGCCTGGTGCGGCACCAGATCGATGTCGCAGCCTCGGCGAGGGATTGTCGAGATTGAGGGTCGGCGGCACGACCTGGTCGCGCATGCGCCAGGATCGAGAAGATCGCCTCGACGCGCCGGCCGCGCCCAGCAGATGGCCGATCGCCGATTTGGTCGAGGACATCGAGAGCTTGTAGGCGTGCTCGCCGAACAGCCGCTTCACCGCGCCGAGCTCGATCTCGTCGCCCAGCGGCGTCGAGGTGCCGTGGGCGTTGATGTAGTCGATGTCGTCCGGCGTCGAGCTCGCGCGCGCTTGAGCGCGTTGCGCATGGCGCGGAAGGCGCCGTTGCCGTCCTCGGCCGGCGCGGTGATGTGATAGGCGTCGCCCGACATGCCGTAGCCGATCACCTCGGCATAGATCTTGGCGCCGCGCGCCCTGGCGTGCTCGAGCTCCTCCAGCACCACGACGCCGGCGCCCTCGCCCATGACGAAGCCGTCGCGCGCCTCGGTCCCAGGGCCGCGAGGCCTTGGGCGGGTCGTCGTTGAAGCCGGTCGAGAGCGCGCGCGCGGCGGCGAAGCCGGCGATGCCGAGCCGGCAGATCGCCGCCTCGGCGCCGCCGGCCACCATGACGTCGGCGTCGTCCCAGCATGATCAGCCGCGCGGCATCGCCGATCGCATGCGCGCCGGTCGAGCAGGCCGTCACCACCGCGTGGTTCGGGCCCGTGAAGCCGTATTTGATCGAGACGTGGCCGGAGGCCAGGTTGATCAGGTTCGACGGGATGAAGAACGGCGAGATGCGCCGCGGCCCCTTCTCATGGAGCGTGATGGCGCCCTCGATGATGCCGGGCAGCCCGCCGATGCCCGAGCCGATCAGCACGCCGGTGCGCTCGCGGTTCTCGTCGTCCTGCGGCTTCCAGCCGGAATCCTCGACCGCCTGGGTCGCCGCAGCCAGCGCATAGACGATGAACTCGTCCATCTTGCGCTGGTCCTTGGGCGGCACCCACTCGTCGGCGTTGAAGAGGCCCGATGGCGGTCGTCGCCGCGCGGCACCTGCGCCGGCGATCTTGGCGGGCAGGTCCGAGACGTCGAAGGCCTGGATCGCGCGCGATGCCGGATTCGCCCTGCGAGCAGGCGCCGCCACGTCGACCTCGACTCCGCAGCCCAGCGGAGTGACCATGCCCAGTCCGGTGACGACGACGCGTCTCATGCCGATCCGAACCTGCCGCGCTGGCGACGGGGCGCGCGGCGAGCGAGCCGCGCTCCCATCGGCGTCAGCTGTGCTGCTCGATGAAGGTGATCGCGTCCTTCACGGTCAGGATCTTCTCGGCGGCATCGTCCGGAATTTCGCAGCCGAATTCCTCTTCGAATGCCATGACCAGCTCGACGGTATCGAGGCTGTCGGCGCCGAGATCGTCGATGAAGCTGGCATTGTCGGTCACCTTGCGTCGTCGACGCCAAGATGCTCGACGACGATTTTCTTCACCCGCTCGGCGACATCGCTCATAAGTTTACCTCGACAGCTGGATTGATATGCGCTGATGGGGCAGCTCGCTTCGGCTCTCCTCTGTCGGCCGCGCGCAGGTCCGATGGCCGCGCGGCGGCGACCCCCCGCCGAAGGTGCCGTCACATAACATAGTTCCTGGCCATTTGCCAATTGGCGCGGCGAAGCGCCGGCAGGGACTCGAGCAGGTCGCCGCCGCCACTCAGATCATCGCCATTCCGCCGTTGACATGCAAGGTCTGGCCGGTGACATAGGCCGGCCTCGTCGCTGGCCAGATAGACGCACGCGGCCGCCACCTCCTCCGGCGCGCCGATGCGCGCCATCGGGATGGCGGCGAGCGATCCGCTGCTTGCTGCTCGGCGTCAGCGCCTCGGTCATGGCGGTGGCGATGAAGCCCGGCGCGACGCAATTGACGGTGATGCCGCGGGACGCGACCTCGGCGGCCAGCGCCTTCGACATGCCGATCATGCCGGCCTTGGAGGCGGCATAGTTGGCCTGGCCCGGGATTGCCGGTGACGCCGACCACCGAGGTGATGCCGATGATCCGGCCGGCCGCGCCGGCGCATCATGCCGCGCAGCGCCGCGCGCGCCAGGCGGAAGCCGGCGGTCAGATTGACCTCGAGCACCTTCTGCCAGTCCTCGTCCTTCATGCGCAGCGTCAGAGCCGTCGCGGGTGAGCCCGGCATTGTTGACGAGGATATCGAGCTTGCCCATGCGCCTCCTCGGCGCCGCTTCACCAGCTGCATCGGCGGCGGCGGGATCGGCGAGATCGGCGACGAAGATATGGGCGCGCTCGCCCAGCTCAGCGGCAAGCGCCTCGAGCGCCGGCTGGCGCGTGCCGGCCAGCAGCACCGCGGCGCCCTGCCGGTGGAGCGCGCGCGCGATCGCGCCGCCGATGCCGCCGGAGGCGCCGGTGACCAGCGCCGTCTTGCCGCTGAGATCGAACATCGCCGCCTTTCCTGCTCAGAGCGCCTTGAGGAAGGCCTCGATCTCGGCGGGCGTGCCGACCGAAGGATGGTCGATCTCGCGGTCGATGCGCTTGGCCAGCCCCGTCAGCACCTTGCCGGCGCCGAGCTCGACCAGGTGTCGACGCCCTCGCGCTTCATCTACAGCACGCTCTCGCGCCAGCGCACGAGGCCGGTGACCTGCTCGACCAGCAGGCGGCGGATGGTCTCGGGGTCGCTCACCGGCGCCGCTGTGACATTGGCGATCAGCGGCACTGCGGGCGCCGTCATCGCCACCGCGGCAAGGGCCTCCTCCATCTCGCGCGCGGCCGGCGCCATCAGCGCGCAATGGAAGGGCGCGCTCACCGGCAGCATGATGGCGCGCCGGGCGCCGCGCTCGGCGGCGAGCTTGATCGCCCGCTCGACCGCCGCCTTGTCGCCGCTCACCACCACCTGCCCCGGGCCATTGTCGTTGGCGGCATCGCAGACCTCGCCCTCGCGCGGCGGCCTCCGCCACCTCGCGCGCGACATCGAGCTCGAGGCCCAGCAGCGCCGCCATGGCGCCCACGCCGACCGGCACCGCGCGCTGCATCGCCTGGCCGCGCCGCTTCAGCAGCCGCGCCGCATCGGCGAGCGCGAAGGTGCCCGCGGCGCGCAGCGCCGAATATTCGCCGAGGGAATGGCCGGCGACGAAGGCGACATGGCGCGGCAGATCGAAGCCGCCCTCCTGTCTCCAGCACGCGCATGACGGCGAGGCTCACGGCCATCAGCGCCGGCTGGGCATTCTCGGTCAGGGTCAGATCGCTTTCGGGCCCTTCGAACATCAGCCTGGAGAGCCGCTGCCGCAGCGCCTCGTCCACCTCCTCGAAGACGTGGCGCGCGGTCGGGAAGGCGGCGGCGAGCTCGCGCCCCATGCCGACGGCCTGCGATCCCTGACCCGGAAATACCGCTGCCCGCGCCATCCTTCGCGCCCGCTCCCTTGCCCCGATCGTGCCCCGTCGCCATGGCGAAAGTCGGCACTGCGGCGGGTCAAGTCAAGCGCTTGCACGGGGGGGACCTTCGTGTATAGTGCGCGCGCCTCCTTGCCGGGCGCGTCCCGGCTAGGTCCGGGCGGCTCGTGCCGGATACCGGCCGGCTCCGGACCGCGAACATCCAGAAGGAGATCGACGCAATGTCGTTCTACGAGAATGTCTTTATTGCGCGCCAGGATATCTCCGCCGCCCAGGTGGAAGCGCTGGCCGATGGATTTACGCAGATCATCCAGGACAACGGCGGCAAGGTCGCCAAGCGCGAGTACTGGGGCCTGCGCAACATCTCCTACCGCATCAAGAAGAACCGCAAAGGCCACTATGTGCTGCTCAACATCGAGGCGCCGGGTCCGGCGATCAGCGAGATGGAGCGCACCATGCGCATCAACGAGGATGTGCTGCGCTATCTGACCGTGCGGGTCGAGGCGCTGGAGGCCGGTCCTTCCGCGATGATGCAGGCGCGCGCCCGCGGCGAGGAGCGCGATCGCGGCCGACGCAGCTACGGCGGCGGCGGTGACCGCTATGGCGGCGACCGCGAGCCGCGCGACAGCGAGACGCCGGTGGCCGTGGTTGGAGGCGAGGCATGAGCGACGATCGCAGAGAAGGCGGCCGCGACGGTGGCCGGGGTGGCGACCGCGAGGGTGGCCGTGGCGGCGCTGGTGCCGGCGGGGCGCGGCGTCCGTTCTTCCGGCGCCGCAAGTCCTGCCCGTTCTCCGGCCCGCATGCGCCGAAGATCGACTACAAGGACGTGAAGCTGCTGCAGCGCTTCGTGTCCGAGCGCGGCAAGATCGTGCCGAGCCGCATCACCGCGGTGTCGGCCAAGAAGCAGCGCGAGCTCGCCCAGGCGATCAAGCGCGCGCGCTTCCTGGGCCTGCTGCCCTACGCACTCCGCTAAGGGAGGTTCACCCATGGTGCAAGTGATCCTGCTGGAGCGGGTCGAGAAACTCGGCCAGATGGGCCAAGTGGTCGACGTCAAGCCGGGCTTCGCGCGCAACTTCCTGCTGCCGCAGAAGAAGGCGCTGCGCGCGACCAAGGACAATCTCGCCTACTTCGAGAAGCAGCGCGCCCAGCTCGAGGCACAGAACCTGTCGCGCAAGGGCGAGGCCGAGCAGGTCGCGCAGAAGCTCGAGGGCCTCTCGGTCGTCATCATCCGCCAGGCCGGCGAGAGCGGCCAGCTCTATGGCTCGGTCACCGCGCGCGACATCGCGCAAGGCGTGACCGAGGCGGGCTTCACCATCGTGCGCGGCCAGGTGGTGCTGGAGAAGGCGATCAAGACCCTCGGGCTCTACAAGCAGCGGGTCGTGCTGCATCCGGAAGTCTCCGTGACCGTCACCATCAACGTGGCGCAGTCGCCGGAGGAGGCGGAAATGCAGGCCAAAGGCGTCGATCCCCTGAAGCTCGCCCAGGAAGCAGCCGCCCGCGATGCGGCGGCTCAGGCCGAGGCCGACGCCGCCGAGGACACCGCCCCAGCCGGGGCACCCGCCAAGGACTGACGCGCTCGGCGCCGCGTCCGCTCAGCCTTCCTGCAGCCGGGATTGGATCGAGATCTCCGAGGTCAGCGTCCGGTGCACCGGGCACCGGCCGGCGATCTCGAAGAGGCGGGCGCGTTGGGGGGCGTCAAGAGCGCCTTCGAACTCCACCACGCACTCGATGCGGTCGAGCATCCCTTCCTTCGTCTCGCACTCCGCGCAATCCTCCGCATGAATGCGCGAGTGGCGTAGGCGGACGCTGACGCGTTCGAGAGGCCATTGCTTGCGCTCGGCATAGAGCCGAACGGTCATGGTCTTGCAAGCGCCGAGCGCCATCAGCACGAGCTCGTAAGGTCCGGGACCGAGGTCGTTGCCGCCCGCCGCCGCCGGCTCGTCGGCCATCAGCCGATGCCGCCCGTCGAAGAGATCGGCGGCGAACCGCCCTGCCCGGGCTTCCACCACATTGATCCACCCCGGCTCGACGGTGAGCGCCGGATTCTCCGCCTGTCCACTCATGGGTTCCTCCTCCTGGCGGCGAATCAACCATCTTCCGGTGCCGAGCGTCGATCACAATATCTAGAAGGCGATGCGATGGGGGCTGGCGCCGTCACGCGCTGTCGCGGCAGAATTCGGGGAGACAAAATCACCTGGACACGATCGTATGCGCTATCTGCATCTGCCCTCGGGTTCGCCCATGCCCGTGCTGGGGCTTGGCACCTGGCGCATGGGGGAAGCCGGCAGCTCAGGGGCGGAGATCGTGAAATCTCTGCGCCTCGGCATCGATCTCGGCATGACCCTGATCGACACCGCGGAAATGTACGGCGAGGGCGCCGCCGAGGAGCTAGTCGGCAAGGCGATTGCCGGCCGGCGCGCCGAGGTGTTCCTGGTCAGCAAGGTCTATCCGCATAACGCGACCCGCAAAGGCGTCGTCGCCGCCTGCGAACGCAGCCTGCAGCGCCTGAAAACCGACCACCTCGACATCTATCTCCTGCATTGGATCGGCGACGTGCCCTTCGAGGAGACGCTGGCGGGATTCGGGGATCTGCTGCGCGCCGGCAAGATCCGCCATCACGGCGTCAGCAACTTCGACACCCCCGACATGGAGGCCTGGACCAGGCTGCCGGGCGGCAATGCCGTCGCCACCAACCAGGTCCTCTACAACCTGGCGCGCCGCGGGGTCGAATGGGATCTGCTGCCCTGGTGTCGCCGGCACAGTCTTCCCGTGATGGCCTATTCGCCCATAGATCAAGGCAGTTTGCTCGGCAAGCGCGCCCTCAAGCAGGTGGCGCTGCGTCGCGGCGTGGCGCCGGCCCAGGTCGCGCTGGCGTGGCTTCTGAACCAGGAGGGCGTGGTGGCGATCCCCAAAGCGGCGCACCCGGACCACGTGCGCCAAAACCGCGCCGCGCTCGATCTCGAGCTCACCGCCGAGGAGCTCCAAGAGCTTGACCGGGCCTTCCCGCCACCGGCTGCCCGCAAGCCCCTCGAGATGATCTGAGCCCTGCTGCTGGCGAGGCCGGCCTCCGGGCGCCCCCAAAATCGCAGGACTGGCCAGCGCGTGGAACTCTTGTGCATGCTCCGGTATTGTCCAATAGTAAGCTGGTCTTATGAGCAATAGGCAGCCCGGGAGGACGCGATGCTGGCGTCGCTCACTCTCCGCCACCTCATTCGGCGGGGGAAACTGACCGTCATTGACGCCCGCGGGACGGCGCATATGTTCGCCGGCGCCCCGGGTCCGGAAATCACCATTCGCCTTCATGATCCGGCGCTCCACTGGAAGTTGTTCCTTAACCCCAGCCTGTACGCGGGCGAGGGCTATATGGACGGCACCCTCACGGTGGAGAATGCCTCAATCTACGATTTCCTGAACCTGGCCGGCGAGAACATGAACCTGGTCCCACCGGACTGGATGACCCGGCTCCATGACGGGTTCGCCCGCACCTTCCGCTATCTCCAGCAGTACAATCCGGTCCCCCGCGCCCACCAAAACGTCGCGCACCACTACGACCTTTCCGACACGCTCTACGACCTCTTCCTGGACACCGACCGGCAGTACTCCTGCGCCTATTTCCCGACTCCCGGCATCGCCATCGAGGAGGCACAAGCGAACAAGAAGCGTCATATCGCGGCGAAGCTGCTGCTGCGGCCCGGCCAGAAGGTGCTCGACATCGGCTCCGGCTGGGGCGGCCTCGCGCTCTATCTCGCCAGCGAGTGCGATGTTGAGGTGACCGGCCTCACGCTCTCGACCGAGCAGCTCAAGGTGGCGCAGGGCCGCGCGAAGGCCGCCGGGCTCGCCGACCGCGTGCGTTTCGAGCTCTGCGACTACCGTGTGCACCAGGGCAGCTACGACCGCATCGTCTCCGTCGGCATGTTCGAGCATGTGGGCGTGCCGCAATACGCTGCCTTCTTCCGGCGCGTGAAGGAGCTGCTGGAGCCCGATGGGGTGGCGCTGCTGCACGCGATCGGGCGCATGGACGGGCCGGCCGCCACCAATCCCTGGATCCGCAAGTACATCTTCCCCGGCGGCTATTCGCCGGCGCTCTCCGAGGTGGTGCCGGTGGTCGAGCGCACCAAGCTCTGGATCACCGACATCGAGATCCTGCGCCTGCACTACGCGGAGACGCTGAAGGCATGGCGCCAGCGCTTCAACGCCAACCGCGAGCGCATCCGCTCGCTCTACGATGAGCGCTTCTGCCGGATGTGGGAGTTCTACCTCGCGGGCTCGGAGATGGCGTTCCGCCAACAGGGCCACCTGGTCTTCCAGATGCAGCTCTCCAAATCGATCGACGCGGTACCGCTGACCCGCGACTACATGGTGGATTGGGAGCGGAGCCACCGCGTGCCGCTCGCTGACGAGCGCGCCGCCTAAGTACTGCCGCTCAGGGTCGCCCGCGCCCGCTCGCGCAGCACCGCTTTCTGCACCTTGCCGTTGGCGTTGCGCGGCAGCGGCCCGCTCGCGAGCTCGATCACTTCCGGCACTTTGTAGTCGGCCATGCGCTCGGCGCAGAACGCGCGGATCGCCTCGGCGGTGACGCCGGGCTCGCGCGGCACCACGAAAGCCTGCACGCGCTCCCCCAGCACCGGATCGGGCCGCCCGACGACCGCGCATTCCAGCACGCCCGGGTGATAGCTCATGACGTTCTCGACCTCGGCGCTGTAGACCTTGTAACCGGCGCGGTTGATCATGTCCTTGACGCGGTCGTAGAGGCGGACGAAGCCCTCGGCGTCGATCGAGCCCACATCGCCGGAGCGCCAGTAGCCGTCGACGAAGCTGGCGGATGTCGCCTCGGGCTTGCCCCAATAGCCCGGCACCACCATCGGCCCCTTGATCCAGATCTCGCCGGTGCTGCCCGGCGGCACCGGCTTACCCTCGGCGTCGACGACGAGCATGTCGGCGTAGGGCACCACCTGGCCGATGCTGTCGAGATGCGCGGCATTCTCGCCCGGTGGCATGATGGTGGTGGGCGACGTGGTCTCGGTGGCGCCGTAGGCGTTGACGAGGGTGAGGCGCGGCAGGCGCTCGGCAAGCGCCTCGATGGTCGCCGCCGGCATCGGCGCGCCCCCGAACGCGCCGATCCGCCAAGTGGTGAGATCGAAGCGCGCGAAGTCCGGATCCATCAGGCAGAGGATGTATTGGGCCGGCACCATCAGCGCGTAGGTGAGGCGCTCGCGCGCCGCGAGCTCGAGGAAGTCCCGCGCCTTGAAGGCGCGCATCAGGATATTGGTTCCGCCGAGGCCCATCACGGCGAGAAGGATGGCGACGAGGCCGGTCACGTGGGAGGCCGGCACGGCGAGGATGGTGCGCTCGCCTTCCCTGAGCCCCATGCAGCGGGCGAAGGCGAGGACGGAATGCATGATGCCGAGATGGGTCAGCATGGCGCCCTTTGGCTGCCCGGTGGTGCCCGATGTGTAGAGGATGACGGCGGTGTCCTCCTCGCCGATTGATGGCGCTGGTGGCGGCGATGCTTCCCCCAGCAGCACGCTGACCGGCTCCGCGCCGATGCTCTCGTCCCCCATCGCAAAACGCAGTCGCAACGCCGGCAGAGTTTCCAGCGGCGGCAGATTGGCCGCGAGCTCGGCCTCGAAGATCAGCGCGGCGGCGCCGCAGTCGCGCAGAAGATACTCGAGCTCGGGTCCGCGCTGGCGGATCCCGAGCGGGACCGCGATGGCGCCCAGGCGCGCACAAGCCAGCAGGAAGATGGCGAACTCCGGACAATTCCCCAGCAGCAGCGCGACGCGCTCGCCGCGACCGATGCCGCGCCGGGCCAGATTGCCGGCGGCATTATCGACCAGATGGTCGAGGGTGCCGTAGGTCAGCCGCCGGCCATCTCCCACCAGCGCCTCGCGATCGCCATGTCGGGCCACGACCGCCCGGAACATCCCATGGAGGTGGGACCAGCGCTCACTGAAGCAGCGGAATTCCCGGTCGCCGAAATGACGCTCCACCCGGAGCGCGCCGCCGGGGCCGGATGCCGGCCAGTACTTTTTCTGTCCTTCGTTCATCGCCCTGCGATCGCCTCAAATGTGCGTCAGACCGCATCATAGTCTGACGCCGCGCGGCGCTGCTTCAGCCGTCGCAACGCGCGCAGAAAAACTTCTTGTTCATGATTTGTTCTAGTGCTATGGTCCGCTTCCAAGCTCAGGGAGGTTCCCCCGATGTGCACGAAGCGCAGCGTTGCCAGCCGTTCCCCGACCCACCCCTGGATCGATCGGGAGACCGGTCTCGTCCTCATGGTGGGCTGGCTGGTCGCCCTCGCCGTCACTCTCACCTGAGCTGCTTCCCCGCGGCGCCGCCGGTTCCCCGGCCGGCGGCGCCGTCTTTTCTGGTTCTACTCCCCTCCAAGGGCCTCGCTCCCAGCCAGGCCCTCCTATTCGCCGCGGCAAACCGGATGTTATGGTCCGCACCGCCGAACCAGCGGTTCCCGCGCAGCGCCTGATTCTCCGGCATTGTGCGAGCGGGACCGCCAAACCAGATATCCACGATTCGGCCTGGAGCGACTTACTGGGCACCCATGAAGGTTCTGGTCATCGAGGACGATCGCGAGGCTGCCGCCTATCTCGTCAAGGGATTGGGCGAGAGCGGCTATGTCGTCGACCGGGCCCCGGATGGCCGCGAAGGCCTGTTCCTGGCGACCTCCGGCACCTATGACGCGCTCATCGTCGACCGCATGCTGCCCGGCATGGATGGACTCTCGGTGATCGGGGCGCTCAGAGCCGCCGAGATTCGCACCCCCGTCCTGATCCTGAGCGCGCTCGGCGCGGTGGACGACCGCGTGAAGGGCCTGCGCGCCGGCGGCGACGACTACCTCGTCAAGCCCTTCGCCTTCTCGGAGCTGCTGGCGCGGCTGGAAGCGCTGCTGCGCCGAGGCGGCACCCCGACGGCAAACACCAAGCTTAGGGTCGAAGACCTCGAAATGGACCTGCTGGCGCGCACGGTACGGCGCGGCGGCCAGATCATCGACCTGCTGCCGCGGGAATTCCGCCTGCTCGAGTACCTCCTGCGGCATGCCGGCCAAGTGGTGACGCGGACCATGCTGCTGGAGAACGTCTGGGATTATCACTTCGACCCCCAGACCAATGTCATCGACGTCCATATCAGCCGGCTCCGGCAGAAGATCGACAAGGGCTTCCCCCATGCGCTGCTGCAGACCGTACGCGGCGCCGGCTATGTCTTGCGGGGGCAGGAATAGTGGCGATGCAGCGCTCGATCCCCCGCCTGCTCCGCACCAATGCGTTCCGCCTGGCGGCGCTTTACCTGGCGCTGTTCGCGACCTCGGTGCTGTCGCTGCTGGCGTTCATCTATTTCTCCACCGCCGACCTCATCGAGCGCCAGACCGAGGCCACTCTCGATGCGGAGCTGACCGGTCTCTCGGAGCAATACGAGCAGCGCGGCCTCACCGGCCTGGTGCAGATCATCGCCGAGCGTAGCGTCGGCGACCGGCGCAGCGACAATACGCTCTACCTCATCGCCAACTCCGACTATCGACCGATTGCCGGCAACCTCTCCCAATGGCCGGAGGCGACGGAGATCCGGCCGGGCTGGATCGGCTTCCCGATCGAGGTGAAGAACAAGGGCGCCATCGAGCGCCACCCTGCCCGCGCCACCACCTTCGATCTCCCGGGCGGCTATCACCTGCTGATCGGACGCGATCTGCAGAACGCCATCCTGTTCCGCAGCAGCATGCTGAGGACCCTCTCCTGGGCCTCCGTGCTGACCCTCGGTCTGGGCGTCGTCGGCGGCCTCTTCATGACGCACAACATGCTGCGGCGCGTCGACCAGGTGAACCGCACCAGCGAGCGCATCATCCATGGCGATCTGGCCCAGCGCGTGCCCCTCACCGGCTCCGGCGACGAATTCGACCAGCTCGCCACCAACCTCAATGCCATGCTGGACCAGATCGAGCGGCTGATGGTGGGGATGCGCCAGGTCACCGACAACATCGCCCACGACCTTCGCACGCCGCTCGCTCGCCTGCGCGCCCGCCTCGAGGTGACCCTGCTGGAGAAGCCCGACGCGCAGCGCTATGGCGAGGCGCTGCGCCAGACCATCACCGAGGCCGACACGCTGCTCGGCACCTTCAACGCGCTCCTCAGCATCGCCGAGGCCGAGGCGGGGTCTCGGCGCGATACGCTGGCGGTGGTCAGCGTGGAGGAGATCGCCCGCTCGGTCGCCGAGCTCTACGAGCCCGTCGCCGACGAGAAAGGCCTCGCCCTCACCGTCGACCTCGATGTCGGCGTTCGCGTGCGCGGCGACCGCCACCTGCTCTCGCAGGCGATCGCGAACCTGCTCGACAATGCGCTCAAATATACGCCCTCTGGCGGCGTCTCCCTGACCGCCCGCAAGGACGGCGACTGGGCGAGGATCGAGGTCGCCGATACCGGCCCCGGCGTGCCGGCGGCTCAGCGCGACGCCGTCTTCGACCGCTTCGTGCGCCTGGAGGGCAGCCGCAGTACGCCGGGCAACGGCCTCGGCTTGAGCCTGGTGCGCGCGGTGGCGCGCATGCATGGAGGATCGGTGCGCCTGGAGGAAAACCGGCCCGGCCACACCAGTCCCGGCCTCAAGGTGGTGCTGACGCTGCCGATCAGCCAGCCGATGGCGCTGCCGGCGCCCACCGCGGAGCCTGCGCTCGGAAGCTAGCCCGTCGCCCCGCCAATCCAGACATAGCCAAGCGCGCGAATTCACGTCGTAATGGCGGCAAGAACAATGCGCAAGGACAGCGGCCGGAGGGGGGATGGCGGCATCGCCGCGAATTTGGCTGGTCGCAGTGACGCTATTCGCCGCGCTGAACTTCGCCGCAAGGGCGCAGACTGCCCCGCCCGCCGACGAGCCCACCACCACGCTGCCGACGGTGGAGGTGATCGGCACCACCCCGGTGCTGGGAAGCGGCATCGACCGCGACAAGGTTCCAGCGAACGTCCGCTCGTTCTCCTCAAGTGATCTCAAGACGACGAGCCAACCGAGCCTCACCGGCACCCTCGGGGAGCGCGACGGCAGCATCAGCCTCAATAACCAGCAGGGCACGCCGTTCCAGCCCGACGTGCAATACCGCGGCTTCGACGCCTCGCCGATCTTCGGCACACCGCAGGGGCTGGCGGTCTATCAGAACGGCGTCCGCATCAACGAGGCGTTCGGCGATACCGTCAACTGGGACATGGTGCCGGACTTCGCGATCAATCGCCTGAATGTCCTGAGCGCCAATCCCGTTTTCGGCCTGAACGCCTTGGGCGGCACCATCGCCCTCGAGATGAAGAACGGTTTCACCGCCCCCGGCGCCAGTCTGGAGCTTTCCGGCGGCTCCTTCGGGCGGATCAACGGCACCGCGGAGTACGGCGTCCAGTCCGGCCCTTTCGCCAGCTATATCGGCGCCAACGGTCTCTATGAGAGCGGCTTTCGCGATCACTCGGATACGTCGATCCGCCAGCTCTACGCCGACATCGGCGCCGAGAGCGACCTGCTGAAGGTGCATCTGAGCTTCGCCGGTGCCGACAATGTGATCAATGCGCTGGGGCCCACACCGATCGAGCTGCTGGCGCAGAGCCGCAGCAGCGTCTTCACCCAGCCGCAGCGCATGACCAATGACCTAGGCTTTCTCACCCTGACCGGTTCCTACAAGGCCGCGGACGCCCTGAACCTCGATGGAAACCTCTATTACCGCCATTTCAGCCAGCGCCTGGTGGACGGCAACACCACGGACGTCCAGGTCTGCGCCGATCCCACCCTGCTCTGCCTCGGCGACGGCACCACCCAGCTCTTCAATCAGCAGGGCCAGCCGGTGACCAACTTCCTCAACGGCGCCACGCCCGGCGAGATCGATCACACCTCGACCGACAGCGACGGCGTCGGCGGCTCGCTGCAGGCGACGCTCTCCAATCCGATCCTCGGTCACGACAATCACTTCGTCGCCGGCGGCTCCCTCGATCACGGGGATACCCGATATGGCGCGACCGGCGAGCTGGGCATTCTCCAGAATAATCTGCTGGTCACCGGCACCGGCGTGATCATCAGCCAGCCAGATCAGACGCTCTCGCCGGTGAGCCTTGATACCACCAACAGCTACTACGGCCTCTATCTGACCGACACCTTCGATTTGACGACCCGCCTCTCCCTCACCCTGAGCGGCCGCTATAACCTCGCCCTCATCCGCCTCAGCGATCTCAACGGCACCGGCCTCGACGGCGATCACCGCTATGACCGCTTCAATCCGGCCGCGGGCTTCACCTACAAGGTCTTCCCGAGCGTCACCGGATATGCCGGCTATGCCGAAGCCAACCGCGCGCCCTCGCCGGGCGAGCTCGCGTGCTCCGACCCGGCGCATCCCTGCGCCCTCGATGCCTTTCTCGTCTCCGATCCCAATCTGAACCAGGTGGTGACGCGCACCTACGAAGCCGGGCTGCGCGGCCATATCGATCTGCCTGATCAGGACGGTCGGCTAACCTGGAACTTCGGCCTCTTCCGCACCGACAGCGAGAACGACATCATCAATGTCGCAAGTCCCCTGGTCACCGGCCTCGGATTCTTTCAGAACGCCGGCAACACCAGGCGCCAGGGCATCGAGACCGGCGCCGGCTTCAAGGGCGACCGCTGGTCCGCCTTCATCGATTACAGCCTGATCGACGCCACTTTCCGGAGCAGCATCACGCTGAGCTCGCCCAACAACCCGGCCGCCGACGCAAACGGCAACATCCAGGTCCACCCCGGCGATCATCTGCCGCTGCTGCCGGAGCATCGCCTCAAGCTTGGCGCCGACTACTCGGTGACGGAGGAGTGGAAGGTCGGTGGCTCACTGATCGTAGCGAGCGGCCAGTATTTCGTCGGTGACGAATCGAACCAGAATGCCAAGCTGCCCGGATATCACGTGGTCAATCTGCGGACGTCCTACGACGTCGGGAAATACGTCGAGGTGTTCGGGCGGATCGACAACGTCCTTAACGAAAAATATGCGAACTTCGGCGCCTTCACCAGCACCGGCCAGATCACGCCCTCCCTGACGCTCACCGATCCGCGATCGGAGAGCCCGGGTCCGCCGCTGGCGGTCTTCGTGGGAGTGCGGATCTCCTTCTGAGAAGTCTGGCGAATCCCGGCCTCAGAGCACCCGGCAGCAGGTCGTCGTTGCCCTCGCCGCCGCGTTGCCGATGCTTGCAGCACGCAGGCGGCGCGCCGAATCTGCAGCCGCAACTCCTCGGCGTTGAGGCCGGCGCTGCGCATCACCGGGATCATGATCTCGTCGTCCAGGAGATCGTCGACGCTCGGCTCCACCACGTCGATCTTCCACTTCTGCATCGGTCCCTCCAGCATTTTCTCATGCTGCTAAGATCCTGGCGAAGAGTGACTAATTTGTGGCGGGCCCGGGATGATTTGACGGCTTTTGAGCTATCTACGCCGCCGGGGCGCCGGTCGCGCGCCTCCGGCCCGCCGCGATCTCGCGATCGAAGCGCCGCGCGCTGCCCGCGACGGGGCGATCTGCGATGCCTCAGCGCAGCGCTTTTACCAAACGCCGGTAATCCGCCTCCGGGAAGGCGCGCAGCGTGACCGTGGAAACCGCCCCGGTGCGACCGATGATCAAGGCAAAGGTCGCCGCCGCGTCGTCGTCGGGCAGATCGTAGATGGCGATGACGTCGTAGGCCCCCATGGTGAGGTAGAACGCCTTCATCTGGCCGCCAAGCTTGCGCGCCAGCGCCTTCGCCTTGTCGAGGCGCTTGGGCGCGTCCTTGACCGATTTGATGCCTTCGGTGGTGTACTTGCAGAGCGCGATATAGGTGGCCATGGCAACCCTCCCTGCCGCTTGCAGTGGCTGAGAGTGCCAGAAAGCGGGGCCGGGTTGAAGGGAGCGTCGCGGCCGCCGCTTATCCGCTTCCGGGCTGTCGGTGATAAACCGTGATCGCCAGCAGCATGTCGACGTCCCGGCCGTTGCGAGCCAGCGGCAGCATGAGCCGCTCGGTCTCGCTCACCTCGCTGCTGAGCGCGAACACCGGCCGCCCCCTGCGGTAGCGGATCTGGCGACGCTCCACGGCGGCGACGAATTCCGGAAAGCTGTCGAAGCTGCTGAAATTCGGGTGCAGCTCGTCCATCCAGTAGCCGGTCGCGTCGCGCCCGGAGACCCGCCGGTGCTCGGTACCAGTTACGCGATACCGGAAGCGCAAGGGATCGCGGTACACGTCGAGCAGCCAGATCCACGGCAGCAGCGCCGGAATGTCCAGGGGATCGAAATGCTGCCGGCCCGGGAGCTGGCCCTCGCCCGGCGCGATCGACCGCCAATAATCATGGAGCTGGCGGAGACGTCCGTCACAGCTCGACGGCAGCAGTTCCGTCATTGTGCTGGGCAAGCCTTGCATACATCTGTCCGCGCGCTGCAAGTCCGGCGGAAAGAATGACGCGGCAGGCGTTAAGTTGCGGTGAAAATTAGGAGCCACACACTATCCAAGATGGTAATGAGCCGTCTTTCTCCCTTTGGAGCAGGCTCCCGAATTGGGATTAACCATGATCTCATCGGCCTCGTTTGTTGCACCCTAGAGCGCCGACGCATGAGCCCCCCGCGAGACGTCGGCTGCAGATCGCTAACGCATCCCTGATGGAGGTGGCCTGTGGCCGAATTCACCGTGAATCCGAACCGGCACGATCCCTACAAGAACTTCAAGTTCCGGGTGAAATGGGACAACAAGTACGTGGCAGGCGTCAGCAAGGTGAGCCCCCTCGTTCGCCGCACCGAAGTGATCCTGCATCGCGAGGGCGGCGACCCCTCCAGCAGCCGGAAATCGCCGGGCCGCACCGAATTCGATGCCGTCACGCTTGAGCGCGGCATCACCCATGATCCCGCCTTCGAGGATTGGGCCAATAAGGTCTGGCAGCTGGGCGCCGGCCTCGGCTCGGAAGTGGCGCTCGCCGACTTCCGCAAGGACATCATCCTGGAGATCTACAACGAGGCGGGCCAGCTCATCCTCGCCTACAAGATCTTCCGCTGCTGGGTCTCGGAGTTCCAGGCCCTCCCCGACCTCGACGCCAACGCGACGGCGGTGGCGATCCAGCACATCAAGCTAGAGAACGAGGGTTGGGAGCGCGATACCTCGGTCGTGGAACCGCAGGAGCCCAAGTAGCGGTTCGCCTCGCGATCGCTTCGGTATCGCCAGCGCGCGCTGCGGCGCGGATCGTGTCGGGCTGCGCACCAAAACGGGCAAGGACGTCCAATCGGCAGCAGGGATGAGCAATCGGTACCAGGGACGGGAACTTAGAGTGGCGCCCGTGCGGATGGCCCACCGCTCGACAAGGCGCATCCGAGACCGATCTCGAAACCCGGCGTAATCCCTGAGGCCCATCAACGTGACCAAGAATTCTCGCGACAAGCGGAGCGGCCGCGACGGCCTCCTCGCCCGCTCACTTGCCTGCGTCGCCCTCGGCGCGGCGCTGATCTCTTCAACGGCGGGAGCCGCGACGGCCGCGACGGTGAAGAACATCGTGCTCGTACATGGCGCCTGGGTCGACGGCTCAGGCTGGCGGGCCGTCTACGACATTCTCACCCGGGATGGCTACCAGGTGTCGGTGGTGGAGCAGCCGCTTTCCGGCCTCGCCGATGACGTGGCAGCGACCAAGCGCATCCTGAACCTGCAGGACGGCCCCTGCATCCTCGTCGCCCATAGCTATGGCGGAGCCATCATCACCGAGGCGGGCGTCGATCCCCACGTGGCCGCCCTCGTCTACATCGCCGCTCATGCGCCGGATCAAGGCGAGACCGAAACGGGAAACGGCACGCGGTATCCCGCGCCGGGCCGCGACGCGATCCGGAAGACGCCTGATGGCTACACCTACCTCGATCCCGCGCGGTACCACGCGGAGTTCGCCGCCGACCTGCCCGCCGACGAGGCCGAGTTCGAGGCTCGATCGCAGTTCTTCACCGCCGCCAGCGTGTTCACGACGCCGATCACCAATCCCGCGTGGAAGCTCAAGCCGAGCTGGTACATGGTCGCCCAGGCGGACCTCATCATCAGCCCGGACTTGGAGCGGATGTATGCCGCCCGCGCCCACAGTCACAAAGTCGAGATCGAAGGCGCCAGTCACTCCGTCTATCGATCGCACCCGAAAGAGGTCGCCGCGCTGATCGAGGAAGCGGCTAAGCACGCTCAGGACGGGCAATGAGCGCAATGGCGGCCACGGTTGGCCGATTGCGCCTGATCGCGGGTTCTGCATAGAGCCAGCGTGTCGGCGAATGCCGGCGATCCGGTCCGGGATCGTCCCTGCAACCCGCGATGCGGCAAGCTGAGCCAAGACGGAGCAAGTCCGGATGAGAACAGGCAACTCCGAACGTGCGAGAAGAGTTAAGTCTTTCTCGATGCCTGCGGAGAATGCAGATGGCACCGGCAAGAACAAGGGGGCCGATCATGGGAACCATCCCCGCGCCCGACAAGAATCCGGTCATGCTGATCGTCAATGGCGTGGAGACGCGGCTTGAGATCGCGCCCTGGACGACCCTGCTCGACACGCTGCGCGACCGCCTCAACCTGACCGGTACCAAGAAAGGCTGCGATCACGGCCAGTGCGGCGCCTGCACGGTCCTGGTCGACGGGCGGCGCATCAATTCCTCTCGGCATAGAGCCGGCGATCCTGTCCGGCATTTACCACCAAGACCGCGCGCAGCCAGATCATGGGCAGCATGGTTTGGCGCATCGGCATGGCGCTGTACGAGGAAACCGTGATCGACCATCGATATGGCCGCATCATGAACGCCGACATCGCCGAGTATCACATGCCGGTCAACGCCGACGTGCACAACATCGAAGTGATCTTCGTCGACGAGCCCGACGACAAGATCAATCCCCTCGGCATCAAGGGCCTCGGCGAGATCGGCATCGTCGGTGTCGCCGCGGCGATCGCCAACGCGATCTACCACGCGACGGAAAGCGCGTGCGCGATCTCCCGATCACGCTCAAGCTGCGACGAGAGAATTGACCGAGCGCCGCCCTGGCGAACAGCACCTCTACCGAGAGCACCAAGGCGCTTGCCGCTCCCTCAATTCGGCGTTGCCTTGAGCTTCCCCTGCGTCCAATCGAGGAGTGATTGCGCGACCTGCTCGCCGAGCTGGGTCTCGAGGCCCTCGATGTCGATGAAGCTGCCGCCGCCAAGGCCCGCGCCGCCCGAATAGGCCTTGCGCACCTCGAAACCGCCAAGGGCGGCGTTGTCGCTGTTCTTCGCCGTGACCATCGCCGCCACGCGCTCGCGGCCCGCCCCCATGCCGATGAAGAGACGCAAGGCCATATCACCCTTGTCCACATCGGTCAGCGTCGCGGAGACGACAAGCGTATCCGCCGGGCGGCGGCGTCGACGGCGCGGCTGCGCTGTCGCTCACGGTTTCGAACGCCTTCAGCTCACGCAGCCGCCTGACGAACCCTTCGCGAAAGAAGCCGATGACATAGGCGTAGCTCGGGTCCTTCGCATCGACCGTCCCGAGGACGACGTTCTTGTAGGTTTGCGGCGGCGGCGGCGCGTTCGTCGCCTGCGGCGTCACCGTAACCGTCGTGCAGGCTGTGCTCAATACAAGAAGAGCCGCGGCGAACGCGCGGCCTTGCCAGTGCTGAAAACCCATGTCGATCCCCCCGACAATGAATGTGCTCTACAGAATGTAGAAGGTAGCAAACCCGTCAGCTTTGGCAACTTTCCAGGGGCGGGACGCCCGTCGGCCGCCCTGCGCCATCGCGCTCTCCAGGGAGATCGGCTACCCCGTGGCCACAGCACGCAAAACCTGCCGCATCAAATTCGGCTTGACCGCCGTCAGAGCCGCTGGCTTGATCGCGATTATATACTTGACTGATGGAGCTTCGGATGCGATATTGGAGGCTAAGGAGACGACAAATACCCCTACCGCATTCAATGATCCTATCTACCACCATGAATAAGCGGCCCGGCGCCACTTCGAAACGATCCGTTGGCCCGCTAGCCCCGTTTGCTTTCATTGCGGCAGCACTGAGCATGTACGGCCACTCAATGGCGCATCGATGGGCGCGGGCTGGTACTACTGCGAGGATTGCCAGGATAAGTTCACGGCGCGCATGGGGACGGTTTTGGAGCGCAGTCATGTGCCGATCCACAAGTGGCTTATGGGCAATGCGGACGATGGCGTCGAGCAAAAAAGGCGTCTCCGCGCATCAGCTTCACCGCACGCTCGGCATGACCTACAAGACGGCTTGGTTTCTCGCCCATCGCATTCGCGAGGCCATGAAGGATGATGGCTCGTCAGGCCCGCTCGGTGGCGAGAGCAAGGTGATTGAGGCTGACGAGACACTCTACGGTCCCGGTCGCGACGTGTTCGTCAATGACAAGGGCTGGCGGAAAGAGGCGGGGACCGGCGGCAAGAGCAAGGTGCTGACGCTGGTAGAGCGTGGCGGCGGAGCACGGTCATTGAAGGCCGAGCATCTAACCGCCGGTGCAAGTGCGCGAGTTTGTGGACGCAAATCCTCCGCCTTAACGCCCAATTGCTGAGTATGAACTTCCATGTTACCGCCCTTCATTTTGATCAGAAGAGCTAACTTAGCGATGTAACGATGGCCGCTTTGATTGGAAAGATAGACTTCAAATGGAAAGAGTTTTTCTCCATCCTATCCAATTGCGGAGAGCATTGTCGCTTTGAGCTTGTCGTTCAAAAAATAATAGAAATCTTCGGCGGGGATTGTACGTGCCTCTTTCACAATGTCAGCTTGGCAGTCCGCAATTTTTGTGCCCCATAGATAGAGATCAGCTTTACTTTTGTTGTACAAATTTAGCTGCCCTGAGCCGGTAAAAGAACCACTGAAGGCGGTTCGCTTGGAATTGCGGCTGAAACTCGTTCGCACTGAGACGTAACATGGGGATGCAGTAGTAATTCTCTTCGTCCGATCCAACTGAGCTATTCCTGCAAACCTACAAAAACAATTGCACCGATCAAAATCCCAGCAACAACACTGATCTATTGGTCAGTGTCAGCTTTCCAAAGCCAAACGCTGCCTACCGCCATGGTCCACACAGCAGCCACTATGAAGCATGTGCGTGCCAGACCAAACTCTGGGGCGAAAGACCCATCAAGCCCAGCCCCAATGCAGTAAGGCCTCGCACAATAAGCACCGAAAGCCAATAGAGGTATTCCATAAGGCTGACTTTGCCCTTGCCGTGCATCCACACCAGAGGTAGAGGAAGCAGCCGTACGGGCGCTGTCAGTAAAGTATACAATCGCGTGGCTTTATAGAACAAACAGGGAACACGACCGAGATACTACGCCAAACCGTAGAACATCGGGAGGACCGTGATGAGCAGGATATTGCGGCAGGCGGCGCAGCTGACGGCGTTGATCGCGATGGTCGCCGGCCCTGCCCTGGCGGAAACCAGCAACGACAAGGTGGAAGCCGCGATCACGACGATCCCGGCTCTCGACCGGCCCGGCCGGGACAATCTCGCCACCGTCTGGGACGGCAACAAATACATCCAGTGCCGGCGCATGAGCGACCGCTCCCTGCGCTGCGAAGCAGCCGGCGCCTTGATGCAGATCTCCCTTGGAGCGCGTGCTGACGCCGGACCGCATCGGCCGCTTGACGGCGATGGGGTGGACGCTCGATCCTGCCTTCGGCAATTACGTTCATAGCTTCGGCCCCGACGCCTCCGCCAAGGATATCGCCGACAGGATCGTGGCGACCCTGTCCCAGGCCTATGACGCCGACGCGCAAAACATGGAAGTCGAGACCAAATCGATTGCCAGCGAGCCTTGTCCGCCGCGGAACGGACCGTCCCAGAATCTTGCCGGCGTCATCAATGACGCGCCCTCGATGGCGGCTTTCGCGGTGCATGCCTGCGCCTACCGGTCGAAGGACGGCGAGCCGAAGCGCAAGCTCGGTCCCGACAGCACCGTGGCCGATCTCATCGATCTCTACGGACCCAGGGTCACGGCCGAGATCCAGCGCCTTCGCGTCAACATGCATCGCCGCGTCTTCGTCGCCTTCGACACCGGCCTCGGCTATGTGCAGTGCGAGACGCAGACGGAGCCGAATGCCTTCTATTGCGAGGCGCAATCGACCGACAGCTGGCCGGCTCTGGCGGCGGTGCTGACGCCCGAGCGCGTCGCCCGCCTGCACGCCGCCGGCTACGCCGATCCCGGCCGCGCGCCGAACTATTCCAAGACCTATCCCGCCGACAGCACCAGCGACACCGCCCTGGCGGCCGAGCTGCTGACATTGCTGCACGACGTCTACGGCTATTACGGCGCCAGCGGGCTGAAAGTGGTGACCGAGGAGGGTTGATGCGCCGACCCGGCGGGATCGCCTGACGATGTCTTATACCCTGGATCTCTATTTCGAGCCCGCGGTTCGACGGCGGCGTCTGCTTCAGTACTTCACCGCCCGCCGGCATTTCACCGTCGCGGAGGACCACGTCCTCTATAAGAACCCGCACACCGAGGTCCGTTTCGTCATCAGCCTCCGGCCGGGTCGGAACCTCTTGCTACAGCGGACGATCGTCTCGGCGGAATTCGAGATCAACTACTGCCGCCCCAGCTATTTCGGCATCGAGGCGGAAATCGAGCTGTCGGCATTCATGGCGGCATTTCGGCCGCGGATCCATGATGCACAGATGCGCGGCATGGAAGAAGGACCTTATTCCGGCGAGGGCTTCCTGAGCGGCTGGAATTTCGGAAACCTGTTTGGTGCCCGCGTCGCCGTGTCCAAAGACAATCCCAATCTCGGCATCACGTCGATGCCGGCGGAGAAGCTGCGCGCCGCCTGGGCCTGGAACCACCGCAGAGCCGAGGAGGCCAAGAGGCTCGACCACCGCCGTTTCGTGCCGACCCTCACGTTCTTCACCGTCGAGGGGCGCCCCAGCAGCGTGGTCGTCTGGGCGCTCGGCATGCCTATTTCGCTGCCGACGGTCGACTACGTCCTGGTCGGCCGACTGGTTTCCAACAAGAAGCGCTTCGGCCTGGCACCCTGGTCGGAAGTCTTGGAGATCGCGAAGCGCGCCGGCTTCGACACGACGATGGCTCCCCTCGATATGGAGTATTTCCGGACGCCGCGGCCGATCGCGGAATGGGTCGCCAACATACCCCTGATCGATTTCCCCGCATTCCTTAGTCAACGCCTGCCCGCGCATCTGATCGTCGATGAGGAAATCATCGCGGCGGCCCGGAAATCCCTCGGCAGGCGGAGCCGATTGATCTCTGATCGGAGCCACCGCACACTCTTCCGCCCGCATCCTCCGGAGGCGCCCCCCGTGCTCACCGTCACGCGCGACAAGATCCTGCCCACGACCATCACCGGCTCCTACCCGCGCCCGCACTGGTTCGACCGCAGCCTCGCCGGACGATCCTTCAAGTCCGCGCTCGGGGATTCGCTCTTCCGCGAGCAGTATCTGGACGCGGTCGCCAGCATCATCGCCGAGCAGGAGGCGGCCGGGCTCGATATCGTGACCGACGGCGACAGCCGCTTCGACCTGACCGTGGGCGGCAAGTCCTGGTTCTTCTATCCGATCGAGCGCCTCGGCGGCGTCAGCGGCCATCGCGATACCTCGCGCGGCTGGATGTCGCGCCACGGCCTCCGTCCGGGAAAAATCCTGTGGGAGGTGCAGGAGGCCTATCAGCCAGGCGTGGTGCGCGAGAAGCTGACGCGCGGGCCGCTGGAATACGCGGCGCTCTGGCAGGTGGCGCAGCGCCTGTCGGACCGGCCGGTGAAGTTCGGCGCCATCTGCGCCCCTGCGCTGGCCTCGATGCTGTGGAACGAGTTCTACGCCGACGACAAGGCGATGATCCTCGACCTCTCAGACATCATGAACGCGGAGTTCCGCGACATGGCCGCCGCCGGCTGCCCGCTGATCCAGGTCGAGGAGCCGCCGCACCACGGCCGCGCCCAGCAGCCGGACTGCACCGATGCCGATCTCGAGTTCATGACCGAGGCCTTCAACCGCCAGCTCGCCGGCGTCGAGGCGGAGATCTGGGTGCACACCTGCTGGGGCAATCCGAACCAGCAGCGCGTGCACTGGAAAGTGCCGAGCTACGAGCGCGCGCTCCCGCACCTGCTGCGGCTCGACTGCGATGTCCTGACGATCGAATGCGCGAGCACCGACGGGCAGGACCTGCCCCTCTTCAAGCACATCAAGACCGACAAGAAGATCGCCATCGGCGTGGTCAACCATTGCAACACGGTGGTGGAGCCGGCGGAGCACGTGGCGGCGCTGATCCGCAAGGCGCTGGAATTCATCCCCAAGGAGCAGCTCGTCATCAGCACCGACTGCGGCTTCGGCCGCGAGGGCCTGTCGCGGCGGATCGCGTTCTACAAATGCGTGGCGCTGGTGGAAGGCACCAACATCGTCCGCCGCGAGCTGGGATTGCCGGAAGCCCGCGTGCGCGCGGCGGATCCGAAGCTGTGGTTCGCGGGGCGGTGATTTTCGGATGAGAGGATGAGGCACTCCCGTCGCGTCTCACTTCAGCCCCAGACGCTCGCGGGAAGTGAGACAGGCGGCAAGTACCAATTCGGCAGTCAAGTCGGCAGCGGTGGATAAAGCGGCGCAACGGCGGCCTCGCGCTCTTCCTTGAGGGCCCAGGGCGTCGCCCGCCCGTCGAGCGAATCCGCCAGCCCTTCCAGAATGGCGTGCCACCCGGCGCGCACTCCAGTGCCCCGGCCGCGCGGGCTGAGGCCGCTATGGGTCAGCGTGAGCTGGCACCCGTCGCCGTCGGGCGCGAGCTCGAACAGGACCGACGTGTCGAGGTCGTCGATCATCCATGACCAGCCCAGGACATGCGGCGCCTCGACCCGAGTAATGGTGAACTCGGACAACTTGCCATTCGCGGAGGTAATGTGCAGCGTCCCGCCGACACGGAGATCGATCTTCGCCGCGCCGAACCAGTCCGCCAGGCGCTCCGGCGTGGTGAGAGCGGCCCACACCTTGGCAACGGACTTCCCATAGCGGCGGCGAAAGACGATCTGGAAGCGGTCATCCTTCACCGTCACCTCGCCTTTCGGCGCGTCGCGCAGAAGATTTCTCATGTCCGTCACTGTTCCTTCTCCAGGTGGTCATCGAGGGCATCGAGGCGATCCGCCCAGAATTGCCGGAACTGCTGCGAGCCAGGAATCAAGCGCCGCCAATTCGCCGGCTTCCAGGCGATAGAACCGCTTCTGGCCCTCCGCGCGCACGCTGACCAGGCCCGCCTCGCGCAACTGCCTGAGGTGCTTGGACGCCCCCGGCTGACTGAGGCCCGTCGCCGCCACAAGCTCCCCCGCCGCCCGTTCCCCGCTGCGCAGGAGCTCGAGCAGGCGACGGCGGTTCGGCTCGGCGATGGCTTCGAATGGGGTCATGGGAGATATATTCTTTTGCAGTTATATAACTGTCAAGGAATTCATCGGCACACGCGAAATTATGTCGGGCCCTCGCCCGCCCGATGTCAGCGAAGGACGCAATGGTAAGGCTGTGCGTGCTCAGAGGCAGAACAGCGCGGCTTCAGCGGAAGCGCGCAAAGGAAGGCCCTGTCCCCTCACTCCCACTCGATCATGCGCATCCGCGTCATCGTCGTCCGCCTGCCGAGAGCGATGTCGGTCCCGGCGAAGTCGTTCATTGCGGCAACTCTTTGCCGGACTGCTCAGCCACCATGTAGGCGGCGTACCAGTCCGGCCAGTTCGCGTCGCGCTGACCGGTGCGCTTCTCGTGCTCGCCGTGGGCGGCCTCTGCACGCCGAAACGCGCTCGCCAGGTCGCTTGCGGAGCTGAAGGAAGTCGCGCCAGGTTCGACGAGCTCGGGAAGCCGCGCCGTGATCTCCTGCAGAATCCAGGTGTTGCCGTCAGGATCGTCGAAGCATACCCGGGAACTGTAGGAGCGCCGCTCGGGGTCCAGCCCGGTGGACACGCCGCTTTGACCAACAACGTGGAAAAACTCGCTCACCTCGATACCGCGAGCGACCAGCGCATCCCGAGCGGCCACGATATCGGAGACAATTAAGTATCCCTTGAATGAACCGGGTGCGGCCGAGGTTGCGAACCCTTCGCGCCGGAGGTCCAAGGGCTCCTGAGCTTGGTTCGTGCCGAAATGGACCGAGCACCCGGAACTGGGCGGCGTGAACTGGATGGCCCGCAGTCCATTGGTGAATCGGAAGTCGCGATCGAACCGCCATCCCAGTCTCGCGTAGAACTCTTTGGCGCGGTCGACGTCTGATACGGGTATCACGACGACCTCGAGCTTCATGTCAATTCTCGCGACGCCCGCGTTTCTTGCTGCGTCGTTACCACGGGCTTCATTCGTGCTCATGGGTACCTCCCGTGCTCTGTGGGGATCGCCGTCGCGGTTCTGTCCACGAAGGAATGAGACAGCGGATCATTTCTCGAACGACTTGAATCTTCGACGGGCGGCATTCCGCGCCTAGCCGCGAAGAATTTGCGCCCCGAAGGGAGCACCCGTTAATCCGCCGTCCACCACCAGCTCGACCGCATTGATGTACGACGAATCCTCAGAAGCCAGGAAAAGCACGGCCTTCGCGAGGTCTTCCGGCTCGCCCCATCGGCCCAGAGGAACCGTCGAGGAGTACAAATCAGCCAGCTTGGCGGACTGTTCAGCCGACATCGAGGCGCGAGACCCGCGCTTCCAGATGGGAGTTTTGGTCGCTCCGGGTGCGACGACATTGACGCGAATGTTGCGCGGCGCAAAGTCGGCAGCGATCGCACGCGCCATGGAGACCACGCCCGCCCTTCGTGGCCGCATAGGCCGCCAGGCCGGCCTGGCCGATATAGTTGTGTACCGATCCGTTGAAGATGATGCTGGCGTTGTCGTTCAACAGAGGAGCGGCGGAGTTGACGGTGAAGAATGCGCCATTCAGGTTGGTGTGGACGATATTCTCAAACACTGCTTCGTCCGTAGCGCCGGTCGGCGTCCTGCCGCTAATTCCGGCATTGGCGAAGACGATGTCCAGCTTGCCGAAATCCTTGGCAAGATCCGCGAAGAGCCGCTTGCGGTCGTCCGCCACGGTAACGTCGGCGCGGTAGCCGCGCGCGTTGGGTCCCAGTTCGGCGACTGCTTCATCCAGCGTCTTCTGGTCCCGGCCGGTAATCGCGATTTCAGCGCCTTCTGCAACGAAAAGGCGGGCGGTGGCCAGGCCGATGCCGCTGTTTCCGCCGGTGATGAGAGCCTTCTTACCTGTGAGTTTCATGATTCCTCCTTGATGACTGGCCCATCAACTAGGATGACCGTGATACATGTGACATGGCATGTGCCCAACTTTGCCTAGTCAAAACAGGAGAGCTCGGACGATCGAAGCTCTGCTGTTCCCGCCCAAGCTGCTCGAGCGGAGGACCTTGCTCAGGTCAGTAGGCGATGCGCGGACCGCCTACCTTTTTCCCGGGCACGAAAGTAAAAGGCACATGCTCGTAGCCGGCCACGGTGGCTGGCACTGACGAGGGTCGCAGCCCGGTCTCCTCGACGCGGAAGTCGGGCATACCGCGCTGAGTATCTTCGGCTAGCGCGGCGGCTTACTTCAATTGTGCGACGGTATCGGCCGTTACGGCAGTACCGGTTCCTAGCGCCGGTCTGCTCAGGATATGTTGAGCGTGCCCGCAAAATCGGTCGGCGGATTGTTTGGTTTTGCGCAGTTTTGTTCTTTCGTGCGGTGGTCGGTGATTTAATAGCGAACCGGAACCCACCCCCAAAGCTAGCTCGCTATGCCCGAGACGCTGGCGGTCGGCCGATCCGACGCCGTGGTTCGCGGGAGGTAAGCTGAGCAGCGAATTCGATATGAATCATGAAGCGGACGCCGACAATCACCTTGATCGGAATCAACGCGGCGAAGGAAGTCGGAAACCCTGCCCTTCAGGCGCGGCAGCCGACTTCGGGCCAAGTCCAGCCCAGCAAGGGTGAAGACCGTCAGCCTGGGTTCTATGGCCGGCCCGAGCCAGCCTAGTCCAGCGTCCACTCCACCAGACGACTCATTGCGCTGCAGCGCTTGACGATGGTTCTTCCTTGACATCCGGGTAGGGGAAATAGAGTTCGTTCCCGTCGGGATCGCGAACGATCAGGATTTTGTGTCCCCAAAATCCCTCCTTTACATTCACTCCCCTGCCTTCGAGCTCGACGCGAAGCTTGTCGAGAGCCTCGATCTCCGCAGGAATTTGATCTCCGGCCATAGTGACATTGAGCGACATGAATATGAGGCCCTTGCCGGCCTTCTCCGGTGACTTCGTGGAGAAGATGAGCGCACACCCCTGGCGATCGGCCTCTGCGACATGCGGTGTGCCTTCGTTCCCGAAGTGCCACTGTTCCGTGAACCCGAGCCGATTGACATAGAAGTCGAGTGTGCGGTCGATGTCGGCGACGAACAAGACGGCTCGGGGATACCATTCCACGCTCAAGGCGCTGTTCCTTCCGTGACCTCTCAGCGGGACGCTATGCCGAGAGCGCGAAACCCTGCTAACCGCCTGGGTGAAGACCCGGCGCCTCTTGGCCCGTCCGTGCCACATATTCGGTGTAGCCGCCGCCGAACTGATGAATGCCGTCAGGCGTCAGTTCCAGCACGCGGTTCGAGAGCGCGGCCAGGAAGCGGCGGTCATGCGAAACGAACAGCATGGTGCCCTCGAATTCCGCCAGCGCCGCGACCAGCATCTCCTTCGTCGCCATGTCCAGATGGTTCGTCGGTTCGTCGAGAACCAGGAAGTTCGGCGGGTCGAACAGCATCTTGGCCATGACCAGACGCGCCTTCTCGCCGCCCGACAGCACGCGGCAGGGCTTCTCGACATCGTCGCCGGAGAAGCCGAAGCAACCGGCCAGCGAGCGCAGCGCCCCCTGTCCGGCCTGCGGGAATGACTCGTCCAGCGATTCGAAAACCGTATCGTCGCCGTCCAGCAGGTCCATGGAGTGCTGGGCGAAATAGCCCATCCTGACGTTGCTGCCGACGGTCACCGTGCCCTGGTCCGGCCCGGTCGCGCCGGCCACCAGCTTCAGCAGCGTGGATTTCCCCGCGCCATTGGCGCCCAGGACGCACCAGCGTTCCTTGCGACGCACCCGGAAATCGAGCCCCGCATAGATCGGCTGGCTGCCATAGCCCTTGTGAACGTTCCTGAAGCTCGCCACGTCATCGCCCGAGCGTGGCGGGGTGCGGAATTCAAACTGGACGGACTGGCGACGCCGGGGCGGTTCCACCCGTTCGATCTTGTCCAGCTTCTTCACGCGGCTCTGGACCTGCGCGGCGTGAGAGGCACGCGCCTTGAAGCGCTCGATGAACTTGATCTCCTTGGCGAGCATCGCCTGCTGGCGCTCGAATTGCGCCTGGCGCTGCGCCTCGCCCAGCGCACGCTGCTGCTCGTAGAAATCGTAATTGCCCGAATAGGTCGTGAGCGAACCGCCGTCGATCTCCACGACCTTGCCGATGATGCGGTTCATGAACTCGCGGTCATGCGACGTCATCAGCAACGCGCCGTCATAGCCCTTGAGGAAATCCTCCAGCCAGATCAGGCTTTCGAGGTCGAGATGGTTGCTCGGCTCGTCCAGCAACATGCCATCGGGCCGCATCAGCAGGATGCGGGCGAGCGCCACGCGCATCTTCCAGCCGCCGGAGAGCAGGCCGACGTCGCCGTCCATTCGTTCCTGGCTGAAGCTCAAGCCCGCGAGCACCTCGCGCGCCCGCGCCTCCAGCGCATAGCCATCCAGTTCCTCGAAGCGCCCCTGCACCTCGCCATAGCGCTCGACGATGGCGTCCATGTCGCCGGCCTGGTCCGGATCGACCATCGCGGCCTCGAGCTTGGCCATTTCGGTGGCCAGCGCGCTCACCGGCCCGACGCCATCCATCACCGCCGCGACCGCGCTCTGGCCCGACATTTCGCCGACATCCTGGCTGAAATAGCCGATCGTCATGCCGGTATCGATCGACACCTGGCCATCGTCGGGCCGATCCTCGCCGGCGATCATCCGGAAAAGCGTCGTCTTGCCGGCGCCATTCGGCCCGACAAGCCCCACCTTCTCCCCCTTCTGGATGCCCATCGACGCGTCGATGAACAAGATCTGATGGCCGTGCTGCTTGCTGATGTTATCGAGACGAATCATGAGGTCCGTGCTGGCTGGAAGAGGCTGACGCGCCGACTTTATAGCCGAAAAGCCGCAAGGCCTCGGCGGGTTCACCATTTGCGTCGATTTGCCGCTGGCGGCCAGTGCGCGTTTCACTGTTCGAGAACTCCGTCCACGAACGGGTAGCCGAGGAGAGCCCGCAGACAGACAGGGCGCGCCCGATCGTTATCTCAGAAGGTAGCATCCTGATATCGAGAGAAAATCGCTAATCGAGCCGCTCGCCACCGGTGAGGCTCTGGCGGGCGTCCAACTTGCATTCGGTTCTCCTCGCAAGTTCCTGCCGGCGGCGACTCATCCATCCTGCAAGACGGTCTCGATCGGCTGCCGGAAGAGTCGCGATCTAGCAAGTGCGCAAAGCCTCAGGCTTCTCTCTTAGCCATAGTTCGTTTTATTTCTGCGTCGACGACGCCCTTTATCGTTTCGTAGTTGGCTTCAAAAAATTCGCGCCTCTCGTTAATTCGGTAAGGGGCCAACAGCGCATGAATACCTTTTTCAAGCCCCTCGGGATCAAAATGCTCCCACGACGCCACCACCACAAACGAATTTGGAACGCCGGTTCCGGCCGACAATTCTTTGGCCCGTTCTTCTGCCGTGCCTGACGTCCATCCTACCTTGTAGACTTCATCCTTCATCACTGTACAACGAAGCACATAAACCACCCCCACACCCGGCGAAGCATGCGTTCCCCGTTCCCTAGCTACTTCTGCTCGCTCCATATATTCTCTGATCTTAATTCTCGCTGCCTGAACCGAGGACTTCACATATATCGTTCTGGGCCTATCGGAACGCTCTCGCCATTTATTCGTTGCGCTAACCCATGTCTTGCCACGGATCGAATTGCCCCCCGCGTCTACGCCGTACTGATCTCGAGGTAATCGGCGCCAGTGACCTTCTGTCTCTACTTCATAATGAGGTGCAGTATAGGATCTCACCGTGGGAGTCTGAGCCCGTGAATTCGACTGCTGACACGTAGCGGAAGTACACACCCACGCCGCGGCCACCTCTCGGGGCTTTCTCAAGTTTTTGACCACCCGAAACTGCCACCTCACGAGTAAGTTCAACTTTAAAATTGAAATATGCCGGCAACTGAAACATTGCTTCAGCAAGATCCACATCACAGCAGCGCTTTCTACGCGATCATGAATTTCCCGAGTAAGTTTGGTTCGCTCTTGAAGGTCATCCACGTGATCAAACAGATCGGGATCATCACTGATCATAAGGAAGCTGTTCTTCCACTCCGACATATGGCATCGCGCCAGATGCTTGGCCGAGTTCAAATCCGTTTCACCCGCGATAACGGTTTTCAGGGCAGTCGCCATGCCTTCGAGTGCAACCGGAGACCCCACCCTATTTCCGTTCTCCTGCATCGATTTCAGAAAGAAATCGGCGCTTATATGGAGGGACATGCTGAGGCTCAAGTTGCTTTTGATCGGCACTGAAATTCTCCCATTCCTCTTCCGAGAAAACTTCTCCGCCGATCACATACCAGTGGAGAGAGTTGCCGTACCTGACCAGGGAAAAGCCTGCCACGACAAATTCTCGACCCTCGGCGCTTAGGAAGGTGAAGTCGGAGATGTTGCCGTTCGGCGTATAATGAAACACCTTATCCTCAGGCAAGGCTTTTAGCTGCGCTAGCTCAAATCGAGACCCCTCTGGCCCGGTGATGTGGTCAAAATAGTCGACGATACTAAAAAGATGATCTAGCTCGACAGCGGGACGAGCGTACGGAGCAACGCTTCCTTTGATGAGCCCAATCTCACAAAATGGTTCGAAGTAGTTGAAGCTGAGAGGCTGGTTATGAAGGCCTGAGGAGGCGTATCGATGGGTGTATTCAATAGCTAGTTGCCTAAGTAGCTGGTCGACGGAATACCCGGCGCCAGTTTTCAGCTGCTTCGTAATATCCGCTTGTACTCATCTACTATGCGCTTCGTATGCGCCTTGATTTTGCGGCGCTCATTTCGCGGAAGCGCAGCTAAGCGACTATCCTTGCCCGCCTCATCCAGGAAGAACCTGTGATCAAGAGACGCAAGAAACGGAACCTGCGATAGGATTTTGAGGCGCTTCAGCCGCTCATTCGATGGCATAGATCTCATATAGCGGTTGCTAGTATGGCCAGCGGATGCAGAGGACCATACCACAGATGCCCTCTCACTCCCACTCGATCGTCCCCGGCGGCTTCGACGTCACGTCGTAGACCACGCGGTTGATGCCGCGCACCTCGTTGATGATGCGGGTCGCGACGCGGCCGAGGAACTCGTGGGGGAAGGGGTAGCAGTCGGCGGTCATGCCGTCGGTGAGGTGACGGCGCGCAGCGCGCAGACGTGGTCGTAGGTGCGGCCGTCGCCCATCACGCCGACGGTGCGCACCGGCAGCAGCACGGCGAAGGCCTGCCAGATCGCGTCGTAGAGGCCGGCGTTGCGGATCTCCTCGAGGTAGATCGCGTCGGCCTTGCGCAGGATGGCGAGCTTCTCCTGCGTGATCTCGCCGGGGATGCGGATGGCGAGGCCCGGGCCGGGGAAGGGATGGCGGCCGACCATGCGCTCGGGCAGGCCGAGCTCGCGGCCGAGCGCGCGCACCTCGTCCTTGAAGAGCTCGCGCAGCGGCTCGACCAGCTTCAGGCTCATGCGCTCGGGCAGGCCGCCGACATTGTGGTGCGACTTGATGGTGACGCTGGGGCCGCCGGTGAAGCGACACGCATCTCGATCACGTCGGGATAGAGCGTGCCCTGGGCCAGGAAATCGGCGCCGCCGAGCTTCTTCGCCTCCTCCTCGAAGACGTCGATGAAGGTGGCCGCCGATGATCTTGCGCTTCTGCTCGGGGTCGGTGACGCCGGCGAGCTGGCCGAGGAAGAGCGTCGCTCGGCGTCGCGATGGACCAGCGGGATGTTGTAGTGGTCGCGGAACAGCTCCACCACCTCCTCGCCCTCGCCCTGGCGCAGCAGGCCGTGGTCGACGAAGATGCAGGTGAGCTGGTCGCCGATCGCCTCGTGGATCAGCACCGCGGCCACCGAGCTGAATCGACGCCGCCCGAGAGGCCGCAGATCACCCGCCCCTTCCCCACCTGCGCGCGGATCGCGCGCGATCGCCTGCTCGCGGAAGGCCGCCATGGTCCAGTCGCCGCTGCAGCCCGCGATGTGGTGGGCGAAGTTGCGCGAGCAGCTCGCCGCCGTGCGGCGTGTGCACGACCTCGGGGTGGAACTGCACGCCGTAGAAGCGGCGCGCGTCGTCGGCGATCGATGGCGAAGGGCGCGCCCTCGCTGACGCCGACCGACGCGGAAGCCCGGCGGCAGGCGCGTCACCCGGTCGCCATGGCTCATCCAGACCTGCTCGCGCTCGCCCTTCTTCCAGACGCCGTCGAAGAGCGCGCTGTCGCCGGTCACCTCGACGAAGGCGCGGCCGAACTCGCGATGGTCGGAGGCTTCGACCTCGCCGCCGAGCTGGGCGCACATGGTCTGCTGGCCGTAGCAGATGCCGAGCACGCGGCACGCCCAGCTCGAAGACGTCCTCGGGCGCGCGCGGCGTGTCCGCCTGCGGTCACCGAGGCCGGGCCGCCGGAGAGGATGATCGCCTTGCGGCGCGATAGGCCTTGGCGATCGCGCTCCGGATCGACCTGTTGAAGGGATGGATCTCGCAATAGACGCCGCTCTCGCGCACGCGCCGCGCGATGAGCTGGGTGACCTGGCTGCCGAAATCGAGGATGAGGACGCGGTCGGTCATGGGGCCACTCAGTTCAGGTATTGCCGCAGGTGAGAGCTCACGCGGGCGTCCTGGGTCGCCGGCATTGTAGGCGAGCTGTGCCGACCACGAGATGACGGCCCGTCGACGTCGAAGTCGTGAAGCGCCGGATGACTTGAGCGAGCGCGGCACGCCGGGCGCCGAGCCGCCGGTGCGCTTCTCGCAGCCGCGCCGGCGTCCAGTCGTCGGCAGCACAGGATCAGCACGGGAGCCGGAAGTCGCATAGTCTCGCGGCAGCCGATAAATCCATCAGCGCCACCAGCTTGCCGCGGTCGCGGCTCGCGCCAGGGCTTGAGGTCGTCGACCGAGCCGCACCGTGCCGCCGCCATGGGCCCCACCGCGCGATGCGGTCAGACGCATCGGGCCGCCGGCCAGCACATGCGGGGCATGTCCTTGGCGCGCTCGCGCGGCGGCATCAGGGTGCGTTGTTGCAGACGCTGATAGCCCGGCCGGAAGCTGCGATGATGAGGGTGGCGCCCTGCGGCAGCGTCGCCCAGCTCCGAGCGGGCGCGCTAAGCGTCGTTGCCGCCGCAGCCATGCAGCAGCACCACGGCGGAAACGGCCGGGTCCTGCGGGCTTCTCGAAGCTGCCGGCTCATCTGCCGGTCCTGGTAGTCGACCGCACGGTCACGCTCTCCGCCCGCGCCGTCCGACGCAGAGAAGCGCGAGGCCGCCGTCATCAGGAGGCGCTATTCAGCTCCGAGCCTCGATGGATTTCTGGCCTCCTTGGCTTCGGCTTGCGCTGCATCACCGCGACGAAGAAGCCGTCGGTGTCGTGCCGCGCGGGCGTGAGCCGCAGCGTCTTCTCGCCGCCCGGCGACTTGCCGCCGATCACGCTCGCCCAGACCTCGCCGATCGGAACCAGGTTGAACTCCTCGTGGCCGGCGAGGAAATGCTCCACCTGCTCCTCGTTCTCCTCGCGCAGCAGCGAGCAGGTGGCGTAGACGAGGCGGCCGCCGGGCTTCACCAGGCGCTGGGCGCTGTCGAGGATCTCGGCCTGGAGCGCCACCAGCTCGGTCACGTCCGTGGGCGTCAAGCCGCCACTTGGCGTCGGGATTGCGCCGCCAGGTGCCGATGCCGGTGCAGGGCGCGTCGACGAAGACGCGGTCGAAGGAGGCCAGATGCCGCTTCACCCATTTGTCGCGGTGGCTGGTGAGGGGCACGCGCTGGACGATGCTGGCGCCGGCGCGGCGGAGCCGCTGGGTCGCGCGCTCCAGCCGCGTCGCCGAGACGTCGCAGGCGACGAGGTGGCCGCGGTTCTCCATCGCCGCCGCCAGCGCCAGGGTCTTGCCGCCGGCGCCGGCGCAGAAATCGACGACGCGCATGCCCGGCCGCGCATCGGCGAGGAGCGCCGCCACCTGCGAGCCCTCGTCCTGCACCTCGATGAGCCCGTCCTTGAAGGCGACGAGGGTGGAGAGCGGAATGCGCTCGCGCACGCGCAGGCCCAGCGGCGACCACGGCGTCGGCTCCGCCACGATGCCCGCCTCCTTGAGCGCGCCGAGGGCGGCTCGGACGATCGGCCTTCAGCCGGTTGACGCGGAGATCGAGCGGCGCCTCGGTGTTGAGCGCCGCCATCTCGCGGGCGACCTCGCCGCCGAAGGCGTGCTCGAGATAGGGCGCCAGCCAGTCCGGAAAATTGCCGCGCACCGGCGGCGGCATGGCGGGCTGGCCGAGATTGTGGCCGTGCAGCGATTTGAGAAGCCGGAGCTCCTCGCCGTCGAGGGGCGCCGGGCGGAAGCGGTCGCCGTCGCAGGCCTTCTCGATCGCGCCGACCGACCAGCCCTCCGCCAGCACCAGCGCCGCGAGCGTGCGCCGGCGCGCGTCGACGGGCAGCCCGTCGCCTTCCCGTTGCAGCCACCAGTCGAGCGCGGCGCGATGGCGCAGCACCGCGTAGATATGGCGCGAGATCGCGCCGCGGTCGCTCGAGCCCGCGAAGCGGTGGCGGCGGAAATAATTGGCGACGATGTCGTCGGCGGGCGCGCGTCCGTTGTCGATGTGGTCGAGGAGCTGGATCGCCGCCGCCACTGCGCGCCGGGGTCGTCAGATCAGATGAAGCGCGGAGCTGTCAGCTGACAACGCCTCAATCTCCTGCCGGTAGTTCGGCGCCTCGCGGGTGATGGCGATGTCGTGCACGTGGCTCTCGCGCAGGCCCGAGGCGGTGATGCGGACGAAGCGGCAGTTGCGCTGCATCTCCGCGATGGTGCGGCTGCCGGTATAGCCCATGGCGGCGCGCAGGCCGCCGACGAGCTGGTGCACGATGTTGCCGACCGGGCCCTTGTGCGGCACGCGGCCCTCGACGCCCTCCGGCACCAGCTTCAGGGTGCTGGAGACTTCCTCCTGGAAATAGCGGTCGGCGGAGCCGCGCGCCATGGCGCCCACCGAGCCCATGCCGCGATAGGATTTGTAGGTGCGGCCCTGGTAGAGGAACACCTCGCCCGGGCGCCTCGTCGGTGCCGGCGAAGAGCGAGCCCAGCATGGCGCAGTCGGCGCCGGCGGCGATCGCCTTGGCGAGATCGCCGGAGAATTTGATGCCGCCGTCGGCGATGACCGGCACCTCGCTCTTGCGGCACTCCTCCACCGCGTCGAGGATCGCGGTCAGCTGCGGCATGCCGACGCCCGCCACCACGCGGGTGGTGCAGATCGAGCCCGGCCCGATGCCCACCTTGACCGCATCGGCGCCGGCCTCGATCAGGGCGCGGGCGCCTTCGGCGGTCGCGATATTGCCGGCGATGATCTGGGTGTAGTTGGAGAGCCGCCGCACGCTTGCGCACGGCCTCGAGCACGCGCGACGAATGGCCGTGCGCGGTGTCGACCACCAGCACGTCGCAGCCGGCATCGAACAGCGCCTCGGCGCGCTGCGAGGCCATCGCTGCCGGTGCCCGTCGCCGCGGCGGCGCGCAGCCGCCCGTGCTCGTCCTTGCAGGCGATGGGGAAGCGCTGCGCCTTCTCGATGTCCTTGACGGTGATGAGGCCGATGCAGCGGTACTGCTCGTCCACCACGAGCAGCTTCTCGATGCGGTGCTGGTGCAGCAGGCGCTCGCGCCTCGTCGCGGTCCACCGTCTCGCGCACGGTGACCAGCTTCTCCTTGGTCATCAGCTCGGCGATCGGCTGCTTGGGATCGGTGGCGAAGCGGACGTCGCGGTTGGTGAGGATGCCGACCAGCTTCTCGCTGCCGCTGCTCGCACCACGGGAATGCCGGAGATGCGATGCTCCGCCATCAGCTGCAGCGCATCGGCGAGCGTCGCCTCGGGATGGATGGTGACGGGATTCACCACCATGCCGGCCTCGAACTTCTTGACCTTGCGCACCTCGTCGGCCTGGCGCTCGATCGGCATGTTGCGGTGGATGACGCCGAGCCCGCCGGCCTGCGCCATGGCGATCGCCAGCGCGCTTTCGGTCACCGTATCCATGGCGGCGGAGATCAGCGGAATGCCGAGATTCACCTCGCGGGTGAGCCTGGTTCTGGTATCGGTTTCGGTGGGAAGGACGGACGAGGCGCCGGGCACCAGCAGCACGTCGTCGAAAGTAAGGGCCTGACGGAATTCCATGCTGCCTCCCGCATTGGGTTGGCGCCGCACTATACACAATGAGGTCGGCAAGGGAAGGCGCTTGCCGCGCGCGGCAGAGGCGCATCAGCCGCAAGGCTGAAGCTCCCGGAAACCAAGGGAATCGAGCTGCCGCTTCAACCCTTTGCGGGCGGACGAAAAGACCCCTTCGACAGCGCGGCTATGTGCCGCTGCCGGATTCCGGCGGAGTCCGGAAGCCCAGCGCCACCACATAGACCTCCGCCGATTCGGCCCGGCTCGCCGGCGGCTTGACGTGGCGCACGCTCTCGAAGTCGCGCTTCAGAAGCTGCAGCAGCTCCCGCTCGGTGCCGCCCTGGAACACCTTGGCGATGAAGCTGCCGCCGGGCGCCAGGATGCTGCGGGCGAAGTCATAGGCGGCCTCCGCCAGCGCCATGATGCGGAGATGGTCGGTGGTGGCGTGGCCGGTGGCGGGCGCCGCCATGTCCGAGAGCACGACGTCGGCGGGACCGCCGAGCGCCGCCTTGATCGCGTCCGGCGCCGAGGGCGCCAGGAAATCCTGCTGCAGCAGGGTGGCGCCGGGAACGGCATCCATCTCCAGGACGTCGATGCCGACCACCTTGCCCCGGCCGCGCTCGGCGCCGACCCGCGCCACCGCGACCTGGGTCCAGCCGCCGGGCGCCGCGCCGAGATCGACGACGCGGGCGCCGGGCTTCAGGATCCCCAAGCGGTCGTCGAGCTCCTGCAGCTTGAAGGCGGCGCGCGAGCGATAGCCGAGCCGCCGCGCTTCCGCGACATAGGGATCGTTGAGCTGGCGCTGCAGCCACTGGATCGAGGAGGCGGTGCGCCGGCCGGTGTTCTTGACGCGCTCGGCCGGGGTGCGGGACCTCGTGGGTGCGCCGCTGCGCTTGCGTCCGCCTCCGCGCCCGGGCCTGCCGCGCATGACGGGAGATCAGCGCCCCGCGACCAGAGCGTGCAGGATGCCCTCGCGCAGGCCGCGATCGGCGACGCCGACGCGGCCCACCGGCCAGAGCGTGCAGATCGCCGCCAGGATGGCGCAGCCCGCCAGCACGAGATCCGCGCGCTCGCCGCCGATGCAGGGATGCGCCACGCGGGCACCGTAGTCCATGGCGAGAAGGCGCCGGGAGACGGTCTCGACCTCGTCGAAGCCGAGGGAGGTGCCGTCCACCGCCGAGCGGGTGTAGCGCGGCAGGTTGAGGTGGATGCCGGCCAAGCGTGGTGACGGTGCCGGAGCTGCCGAGCATCTGCACCTGGCGGCGCTCGATGCGGCGCGCGATATGGTGGCGCGCCTCGAATCCCGCCAGCGCGTCGCGGACCTCGCCCAGCATGGCGGCATAGGCCTCCTCGGTGACGGCGCGGCCGTCGTAGCGGTCGCTGAGCGTCACGACGCCATGGGGCAGCGAGACGTAGTCGAGCACCTGCGGCGGATGGCGCGGGTTGCGCGGCAGGCGCAGCCACACCAGCTCGGTCGAGCCGCCGCCGATGTCGAAGACGATGGCGAAGGGCGTGCGGCGGTCGAGCAGCGGCGCGCAGCCGGCGACCACCAGCCGCGCCTCCTCGTCGCTGGAGATGATCTCGATGGGAATGCCGGTCTCGGCGCGCACCCGCTCCAGGAACTCGTCGCAGTTCTCCGCGCGCCGGCAGGCCTCGGTGCCGACCGAGCGCGCGAGGGTCACCCGGCGCCGCGCCATCTTGCCGGCGCAGACCGTGAGCGCCTCGAGGGTGCGGTCCATGGCGGCGTCCGAAAGCCGGTTGCTCTGGGCGAGCCCCTCGCCGAGCCGGACGATGCGGGAGAAGGCGTCGATGATGCGGAAGCCGCGCCCGGACCGCCGGGCCACCAGAAGGCGGCAGTTGTTGGTCCCGAGGTCGATCGCCGCGAACGTCTCCCGTACCTCGGAACCACCTGTGATTCCTTGCGAAATCACCGGCATCCCGGTCTCGAACGGGGCTGCGGCGGCGCGCTCCAACGGGTCCTCCTGCAGGCCTGGGCCGGGCCCCGTGGGCCTCGCAAACACCATGCCGAGGCCGACTTTAGCCCAGGAGCCGCAACCGGCAATAGCCCCCAGCCGGCTCTCAAAAGGAGCAACGGGTAGGATGGCGCCCCAGCCCTGAAACCGGCCTTCCGAGCCGGGCTTGACCGGGCAAAGGCCCGAACCACCTACCCAATAGGGCCGGGCCTATGCTATCTACCCAGCCCTCGCGCTTGGGGGATCGTCTAACGGTAGGACAGCAAACTCTGACTCTGCTTATCGTGGTTCGAATCCACGTCCCCCAGGCCAGCTCTCCGAAGTGCAAATACCAATAAGTATCTTATTTGATCGAGGCTTCAGCCTCGCCTAGGACGCGCTTCGACGCCGCCCTTGCTCAGCGGACTGCGCCTGCTCCTCGTAGAGATCGGCAAGGGCGACAAGCTTTGACGCGAGGGTCTCCGTCACGAAGTTGGCCTCGAGGCGGCAGATGCGCGCCTGCCGCAGCAGACGGTTCACTTCGTCGAAGTCGACCGCCGTAGGGACAATCTTCCGATTGTCGGCTGCATCAGGATCTACCCGGCGATCGGCATTCATGGTCCGGCTCTCCCACTGATCTCTTCGGGAGGGAAGATCGCACCATTTCCGCATTACGAAAGTCAGGGAAAATACCAGCAGGGCTTCTACGTATGCGCCGCCGATCCCCTTGTCGTGCCGATCCGGATCTCGCTCCTCCGCATAAGTAAAGAGAACGCGGGAGAGCGCATAAGAATGCACCCTCCCCCGCCGCGCTGTCGAATTGTTGCCCGCTAGGTCCCGTGGGCGCTGCTGTAGGCGACGTCGTAGTGTCGCGCGAAATCGTCGAATGCCGAGAGCGCCGCCCGGCCTTCCGGCTCGACGATGGCGACCTCGGGGTCGGGACCGGCGAACTTCTTGATCGTCTCGATCGAATCCCAGAGGGTGACGGCCAGGAACTCCACCTGGCCGCCCGTCTCGCAGCGCAGCAGATAGGCGCCTTGGTGGCCGGCGATATCTTTCAGGTGCGGAGCGACCGCGGTGGTGAAATGGCGATGGTAGGCGTCCGCTTTCGCCGTCGTTGCCGTTCCCCGCCACAAGCGAGCAATCATCTCATCCTCCTGCCTTGTCGACTGGTCCGCGCATCCTCGCATGGGCCGCTGACGCGTATTGGCTGAAATTGCCGAGCGCGCTCGTCGCGCCAGGCATTGCGCTCCGGAAACCACGCCTCGCGCCAGGCATCTTGCCTCACTGTGCCCCCGCCCGGCCTTCTTCCTTGCCGCCGAACTTCTCCAGCCACTGCGTCATCAGCGTGCGTCCGCCCACGGGGAAACGCTCGTCCAGCACGTCGAGGGAGAGGATCCGGTCGGTACGGAAATGCCGGAAGTCGTTCCGGAGCTCGCACCAGGCGCTGACCAGCGTCGCCTCGACATAATAGGCGACGGCGAAGGGCCAGACGGTGCGCCGGGTGCGGCGGCCCTGCTCGTCGGCATAGGCGATGTCGAGCTTGTGCTCGTCTCGGATCGCCACCCGGATCGCCGAGAGATCGGCGACCGGCGGCGAGGGCGCGCCGCGAGCGGAGACGTAGAAGGGTGGCGCCGAGAGGTAGGCGCGGAGCGCCTCCGGCAGCGCCACCGTGATCTTCGAGAGCACGCTTTCCGCCGCCCCCATCAGCCCGGCATCGCCGGTGCGATGGAGGAGCCGCATGCCGACGGCGATCGCCTCGATCTCGTCCGTGGTGAACATGAGGGGCGGCAGATCGAATCCGCGGCGGAGGACATATCCGAGGCCCGGCGCGCCCTCGATCGGCACGCGGCGGGCCTGCAGCACGGCGATGTCGCGATAGACCGTGCGGACGGTGACCTCGAGCGCCGCCGCGAGGCTTGCCGCGGTCACGGGCGATTTCGCCGTTCGCAGAACCTGGATGAGCTCGAACAGCCGGTCTGCCTTGCGCATAGCAGCCTCCCAGAAAGCGAGTAAGGAAAGAATAGGCTCCTGACAGAACGCTGTCAGCAGCGGGTCCCTACCTTCATCGCATCCGCAATTCGCAGCGATCGGGAGGAGCCCCATGCGACGGGAGGGGACTCACCACTCTGACCGTCGGCGCCTTCGGAGGCACCGGCACGAACCGCCGGGCGCGGCATCGTTCTGCTGACGATGTGCCTCGGCATCATGATCGCGCAGGTTGACACCTCCGTGATCAATCTCGCCGTGCAGCCGATCGGCGTGGCATTCCATGCGTCGGTCGGCGCCCTGCAGTGGATGGTGGATTCCTACAACTTCGTCTATGCGGTGCTGCTGCTGAGCGGCGGGCTGATCGCCGATCTCTATGGCCGGCGGCTCGGCTTCATGCTGGGCGCGGCGGTGATGACGGCGGCCTCGCTGGTCTGCGCCTTCGCACCGGGAATCTCCGTCCTGATCGCCGGCCGCGCCCTCACCGGCATCGGCGCGGCACTGCTGCTGCCCTCCTCGCTCGCCATCATCCGCGTGGTCTGGCCCGAGCCCGCCGAGCGCGGGCGCGTGCTCGGGATCTGGGCGAGCTGCAATGGTCTCGCCTTCGTCGTCGGGCCTCGCTCGGCGGCATCCTCATCGAGCGCTTCGGCTGGAGCAGCGTCTTCTTCCTGATCGTGCCGCTGGGCGCGGCGGCCTTCGCGCTCGCCGGCATGACGGTGCCGGAATCCGCGGACCCGCATCACCGTCACTTCGACCTTGCGCGGCCAGCTGCTGGGCGCGATCACGCTGGGCGGCATTGCCTTCGCGGCGATCGCCGGGCCGCGAGGGCGGCACGGTCTGGGCCGATGCGCTGGGCCTCTCGGCGCTCGCGCTGCTGCTCTTTCTCATCGTCGAGCACCGGGCCGGCCAGGGAGCGCTGGTTCCGCTCGACATGTTCCGCAACCCCGCCTTCGCCGGCGCCGCCCTGGCGACAGGCACGATGACCTTCGGCATCTACGGCCTGATCTTTCTGTTGCCGATGAGCTGGCAGGCCGCGGGCGCAATGGGTGCGGCGCAGGCGGGGCTGGCGCTGATGCCGGCCGCGCTCTTGTTCTTCGTCGTCTCGCCGCGCTCTGGCCATCTCAGCCAGCGGCTCGGTGTCTCTACGACGGCCAGCGGCGGCCTCGCCGTTGCCGGCTCGGGACTGCTGCTGCTCGCGGCGACGCGCGCCGGCAGTCCGCTCGTCCTCGCCGAGATCGGCCTCGCTCTCGCCGGGTTCGGCATGGGCCTGTGCACGGGCCCGCTGCTGTCAGTCGCGGTCGGCGCCTTCGCCGCGGCGCGGTCCGGCACCGCCGCGGCGCTGATCAACGTCGCCCGCATGACCGGCGCCACGTTGGGCGTCGCCCTGCTCGGAACGCTCTTCGCGCTCTGGCACGACAGCGCCGTTGGCTTCCGGGCGGCCATGCTGACGGGCGGTCTGCTGCAGCTTTGCGGCGCGGCGACCGCCTTTGCGACGATAGGGAGACGGCAGTCGCCGGAATGACGGCGCGGCTCAAGATTTTGCTGTCCTGCTCGCGAGGTTGCGCCGCAGCTTCGCCATGCCGCCGAGCCAGCGGTCATAGTTCTGCAGCTTGTTCTGCATGTAGGTCTGCACCTGCGGATGCGGCAGGATCAGGAAGCTCTCGCGCTCGAGGCCGGCGACAGCGGCTGCCGCGACCTCTTCCGGCGTCAGCACGCCGTCGACCTCGGCCGAGGAGCCCGGGATCGAGCGCAGCATCGCGGTGTCGACGCCCTGGGGACAGAGGATCGAGACGCGAATGCCGTCATCGCGATGGGTGATGGCAAGCGCCTCGGCGAAGCCCACCGCGGCATGCTTGGTGGTGGCGTAGACGGCGCCGCCGATCTGCGACAGCAGCCCTGCCGCCGAGACCGTGTGAAGGAAATAGCCGCCGCCGCGAGGGATCATCCGCGGCAGCAGGGCGCGGGCGGCATAGACATGGGCCATCACGTTCACCGCCCAGCTCCGCTCCCATTTCTCGTTGGGCGTGCTGGCGACGGTTCCTCCCGACGGCTCGAAGGTGGCGATCCCCGCGTTGGAGCAGAAGAGCCCGATCGGTCCGAAGCGCCGCTCGGTCTCCTCGACGAGATTGACGATATCGGCCTCCCGCGCGACGTCGCAGGCGAGGCCGGCACCGCCGATCGAGCGGGCAACCGCCTCGGCCCCCGCGCGATCGAGATCGGCAACCACCACCGCCTTGGCGCCTTCGCGATGGAAGCGCTCCGCCAGAGCGCGACCAATCCCGCCGGCGCCCCCGGTGACGACCACGACCTGACCCGCGACTTTCATGTCCCGCCTCTTATCCGGTGCGGGCCGAATTGTAGCCGGTCGGAAGGCAGTCACCAGCCTTTCCACGGCTTGTTCCAGCGCAAGCCGCTTCGGTGCGGCTGTAATTTCCTACTATTCCGACAAAATGCCTTGCGCGTAGCGTCGGTGATCTTCCGGCCTCGTCCGGACCAAATGCCGACAATCGAGCCGATCGGCGATTCCCCGATGCAGGACAGCTTCTTCGACAAGGTGTGGAACCATCACGTCATCGCCGAGCTCGGCGACGGCGCCTACCTCCTGCATGTCGATCGCCATGTGAGGCGAGCCCCGCGAGCGCCGGAGGGCGCTGCTGGAAGGCCTGGACGAGATCGGCAGCCTGCAGCACGGCGCCGACATCGCCGCCTTTCAGACGATGGGCGGCATCAAGCGGCCGTGGGTTCACGCCCGCGCGCGGCCCGGTATCGTCACGCGCACGGACGCGCTGAGCCGGCGTCGCGTCGGTGCGCATTTCCGACCGAGCCGGAATTCAGGGAATGGGGTCTTCGGGGTAGGCAGCCTGCAGCGCCGCGAGGCGCTTCTTCGCCTCTTCGACCTTCAGCTTCTCGAACGTCTCCGTCGCCCGGGCCAGGGTCGAGGACGACATGCTGGCGGGGTCGCGCGCCTTCCGGCTCAGCAGGAAAAGCGTCGCGAAGGTGCTCTTGTCCACCCCTTGCGCCTTCAGCGCGACGGCCAGTGCCTCGCCTGTCGGCGACGACAGGATCTGCCGCGCGGCGGCCGATGAGATCCGGCTGTAGCGCGCGAACAATTCATCGAACTGCGCGACCTTGCCGTCGCGGAGAGTCTTGAGCAGGAATTCGGCGGTGAGCGCGCCCGCGGCGCGCATCTCCAGCGCCAGCGACAGAGCCCACCCTTCGGCGTGCTCGCTCGGTGTCGCCGCGGCATTGCGACCGTGGTCGGTGAGCCGCTGGCGCAGATCGTCGGGAACGAACTCGTGCATCTTGGTCGCGAGGTCGGCCGGCAGATCCGTACGGTTGACCAGGGGCCGCTGCAGCTCGGGCTCGACGCGGGAGGCCTCGACGATCACCTCCATGGCGTCGCGGGGAATGTCGGCGCCGGGGTTCTCCACCAGCCAGCGCATGGCAAGAGCATCGCGGCTTTCGACCACCGCCGAGGAAACCGCCGCCGGGACGGATTCCCGCTGCAGGGTCCCCAGGCGATGCTCCAACGGACTCTCGCGGATGATGTCGAGAAGATCGGCTTCCTCCAGCACCGCGCTTTCGCTGAGCACCGGAAAGGCGATCGCGATCTGGTCGCGGGCAAGCGCCAGCACCAGGACCTTCGGCGCCTGCGGATCGCGCGCCAGTCGCTCGGACAATTGCTGGCGGACGCCGGCCGCGGCGCGCTTGATGATCTCCATGACGACGTCCACCGCCATGGACCGGTCGTCGGTGGTGAGATCAGCGCTGGCGCGCGCAAGGTCGTAAAGGCCGGAGGCCAGCGCCGCGCGGGCACCATCCGAGGCGTCGGGGGCGAGTACCAACAGCTCCTTGGCCTTGCTCTGCAGCGAGGCGAATGTCGGCTTCTCGGACGACGGCGCTTGCATTGATGCGTTACCTGATCTCAAGCACAGAACAGACGCTTATCGCCCATGCATGGTTAAGGATCATCTAAGCGACGCGTATTTCTCGAAAATATGCATCTACCTAGCCGACTGCATCCTACGCGAATAGGCAGCCCAAGAGCGCTCCCCTCTGAGTAGCAAAAGCATCTGTTTCCGGCAATCCGGCGCCGGCAACACGTGACCCATGAATGCACCCGCTCTGCGGGAACGCGCAGGCGCCCGACAACGTATATGCCTATGGCCTGCCGAAGACCGAGGGGCGGGCGTCACCGGCAGCCATACGGAAGCACTCAAATGAACCAAAGCGACGACAGCGGAACGAGCCGCCCCGTCCGGCAGCACCGGGGCCCCATCGCCGAGACACGCCCCAGCGCGAGGCCGGAAGCCATCCACTATGTCCTCGGATTTTCACTGGTGCTCGCCGCCGCCGCGTTCGTGATGGTGCATCATCTCGTGGCGCGATGAGACGTCTGCTGCGGCATGGAACTTCCGATCGGCCGACGCGTTGAGCTGGAGAGGACAGCTGACAACCGCGCATCATCCCCCACCCTTGCGCGGCGGACCGTGACCCCTGCGGTCCGGCTCGACCCCCGGGCGTATCCCCCTGGCCCGGGGGTCACCTCTTTCTTTCTGCAGCTTTTTTGTGACCAGCCGGCAACTCCGTCCACTTGAGGGAGCGACGACGTTCGCGGCGATCGGCGGCGATCCCAAAGTTGACACCGGCCCAGGACTCCTCCGCATCGGAGGCAAGGAGGCCGGAAATCTCTATTGTAGTGGGAGGATCGCGTGGGTCTGCTCGGTGGACACCGCCGTCCGGACACGATGGCTTCGGAGTATGAGCGGGAATGCAGGGGCGAGAGTGGTGGCGAGGGGCGACGATCTATCAGATCTATCTCCCGAGCTTCTTCGACGGCAATGACGACGGCACCGGTGATCTTCCCGGTCTCCTGGCGCGATTGAGCTATGTCGCCGATCTCGGCGTCGACGCGATCTGGATCTCGCCTTTCTATCGCTCGCCGCAGCGCGACTTCGGCTACGACGTTGCGGACTATCGCGCCGTCGACCCCCTGTTCGGAACGGAAGCGGACTTTGATCGCGTGGTCGCACGCGCCCACCAGCTCGGGATTCGTGTCCTGATCGATCAGGTCTGGAGCCACACCTCGTCGGATCATGCCTGGTTTCAGGAGAGCCGGAGCTCGCGAGACAATCCCAAGGCCGGCTGGTTCGTCTGGGCGGACCCGCGTGCCGACGGAACGCCGCCGAACAATTGGCTTTCCGTATTCGGCGGCAGCGCCTGGCAGTGGGAGCCGATGCGGCGCCAATACTATCTCCACCACTTCCTGCCGAGCCAACCGAAGCTGAATCTGCGCGAGGACGTCGTGCTGGTCGAGCACTTCGCCACCGCTGAGTATTGGCTCGGCCGCGGCGTCGACGGCTTCCGCTTCGATGCCGTCGATTTCATGCTGCACGACCCCGGCCTGAGCGACAACCGGCCCAATCCGGCGGCGTCGACCGATCCTCCGGTGAATCCGTTCCGGATGCAGCAGCATCGCCACGACATGTCCCACCGCGATACTGATCGGCTGATAGCAGCGATCAGGGAATTCATGAATCGCTTTCCCGAGGCGACCACAATCGGCGAGCTCTCGAGCGAGCCGGGCGCGTCGCACCGTGTCGCCGCCATGACCGGCAAGACACGGCTTCACATGGCCTACACGCTGGGTGTCTCGAAATCACCGTTCAGCGCCGCTGCCTTCCGGCAGACGCTTGCCTCGGCGATCGAGCTCAGGCAGAGCGGCTGGCCCTGCTGGTCTTTCAGCAATCACGACGTCGCCCGGGCGGCCTCGCGCTGGAATTCGACCGGCGTCGAGCGAGCGGCTTTCGCCATCCTGCAGATGGCCCTGCTGCTATGTTTGCCCGGCAGCGCCAGCCTGTTCCAGGGCGAGGAGCTGGGCCTGCCCAATGCCGAGATTCCCCGCGAGAGGATGCGTGATCCCTTCGGGCTCACCTTCTATCCCGCCTATCTCGGTCGCGACGGCTCGCGAACGCCGATGCCATGGACGTCGGGCGCGGCCAATCTCGGATTCTCCCGCGCGCCGGAAACCTGGCTGCCGCCGGCGCCGACACATGACGGCTTGGCCGTCGACCGGCAGGAAAAGGATCCGCGCTCCACCCTGGCCGCCTATCGCGCGATGCTCGCCTGGCGAAAGCGGCATCTGGCGTCGATCGCCCAGGACGTTAGCCTGCTCGACACGGCGGACCCCGTGCTGGGCTTTCGGCACGGGAACGGCGCCGATGCGGTGATCGCGCTCTTCAACTTCGCGCCCGAGCCCGTCGAGATCTCGATGGCGGATATGCCGCGTTTTCGCGTCGCCGAGGAACTCGCCTTCGTGGCGCGCCCTGTCGGCAACAAGCTGACCATGCCGCCCTACGGCGTGATGCTCGGCGTGACCGAGAGCTAGGCATCGCGGTCGGTGAGGAACCGATACTCCGTGCGCGAGCGGAAGACCTGTCCCGGCCGCAGCACGGTACTGGGAAAATTCGGATGATTCGGCGAGTCCGGGAAGTGCTGGGTCTCCAGACAGAATGCATCGCCCTGCCGATAGGCGCGGCCACCGACGCCGAGATGCCGGCCATTGAGAGAGTTGCCGGTGTAGAACTGGATCCCCGGCTCTGACGTGGCGACCTCCATGACGCGGCCGCTCCGGGGATCGCGGACGCGGGCAGCAAGGCGCGCCGCGCCGGACGGATCCCGCGGCAGCACGAAGGTTTGATCGAAGCCGCGCACTCGCATGATCTGCTCATGGTCGGCACGAATGTCGGCGCCGATCGGCTTCGCGATCCGAAAGTCGAACGGCGTCCCTGCCACCGGACGGACCTCGCCCGTCGGAATGAAGTCGGCGTCGACCGGCAGGAACGCGTCCGAGGCGATCATGATCTCGTGACCGTAGACGTCGTCCGATCCCTCACCGCTTAGGTTGAAGTAGGCGTGATTGGTGAGATTGAGCACCGTCGGCCGGTCCGTCGAGGCCATGTAGTCGATCCTCAGCGCATCGTCGGCGCTCAGGGTGTAGCGCACCTCGACCGTCAATTTTCCCGGATAGCCCTCTTCGCCGTCAGCGCTGACATAGCGGAGCACCAGCGCGGGCGCCTCCACCGACGCTTGCCAGACCACCTTGCCGAACCTTCGGATGCCGCCGTGGATGGCATTCGGCGGGCTGTTGCGCGCGAGCTGATAGTCGACGCCGTCAAGGGAGAAGCGCGCGCCGGCGATCCGGTTGGCGTAGCGGCCGGTGATCGCTCCGAAACTGGCGGTGTCCTCGATGTAGTCCGCGAGGCTACCGAACCCGAGCACCACGTTGGCCCGCTCGCCGCTGCGATCCCTCGCATGGAAGGCGGTCAATATCCCGCCATAGGTGATGATCTCGGCCGAGGTTCCGCTCGGATTGGTCAGGACGAAGCGGTCGACGGCGGTACCGTCGGCCAGGTTGCCGTAGGGCACACGTTCGATGAACTCGCTCACGTCGCTTCCTCCTTCATCGTCCTTGCCTCCCGCGCGGCCATCGCATCAGGTCCAGCCGCCGTCGACGACGAAGTTCTGCGCCGTCACCATGCGGCTGTCATCCGCAGCGAGCCATAGCACCATCCTGGCGACGTCGGGCGGATAGAGCTTCGCTGGGATGCATTGCCCGCGCAGCATCTCGGCTTCCGCCTCCGGCGTCAGCCACAGGGCGACCTGCCGCTCGGTCATGATCCAGCCCGGCAGCACCGCATTCACCCGGATCATGTGCTTGCCGAGATCCCGGGCGAGCGCTCGCGTGAGCCCGATGATCGCGGATTTGGCCGTGAGATAGGCCGGCATGCCGCCCTGCCCCAATAGAAAGCTGATCGAGCTCATATTGACGATGGCGCCGCCGCCGCTCGCGATCATCTCGTCCTTGACCGCTTGGGCCGCGAAGAACTGATGCCGCAGATTGGTCGCCATCCGCTCATCCCAGTATTCCGGCGTCACCGCATCGATGCCGTGCCGGTCGTCCCGGGCCGCATTGTTGACGAGCGCGGTGATCGGACCACCCAGCTTTGTCCTTACCTCGTCGATGGCACGGCGCAAGGCCGCCACGTCTCGGAGATCGGCGGCGGCAAAATGGCAGTGTCGTGCCTTGTCGCCCAGCCCGCCCAGCAATTTTCCGGCAGCGGAGGTGTCGAGATCGATGAATCCGACCCGAGCGCCCTCAGCCGCGAAGTGCTCGACCATGCTGGCGCCGATACCCGAGGCGCCGCCCGTGATCAGCACCGTCCGATCGCGCAGGCTCGGATATATCGCGAAACTCGTCATGTGCTTCCCTCTGCAGGCTCGTGTGCGGGCATGATAACGGACGCCTCCGGCTCAGGCGACAGAGCGCTGGCCGGTGCGCTACCTCACTCACCGATTTCGGGTAGGGGCGGCGGGCATCTCATTTGGGGTGGCCCCATGAGGATTTTGCGTGGCAACCGCGGGTCACCCCGGCTATCGTGCTGCGAACGCAGGCGGCAACCCCACCCAGCATGTCGCATTATTCGATCTTCAGCCTGGCACGCCATGCGCTGGGCCATCATCAGGCTTGGTCCCGTGCGTGGCGCGATCCCGAGCCCAAGCGCTCCTACGACGTCATCATCATCGGCGGCGGCGGGCACGGACTCGCCACTGCCTACTACCTCGCCAAGCTGCATGGCACCACCAATGTGGCAGTCTTGGAGAAGGGCTGGATCGGCGGCGGCAATACCGGGCGCAACACGACCATCGTGCGCTCCAACTACCTGCTCGACGCGAATCAGCACTTCTACGAGCACTCCCTGAAGCTCTGGGAAGGCCTGTCAGGGGATCTCAACTACAACGTGATGTTCTCCCAGCGAGGCGTGCTCAACCTGCTGCACTCCGATGCTCAGCTCGATGCCTTCTCACGCCGCGGCAACGCGATGCGCCTCAATGGCATCGATGCGGAGCTGCTGTCCCGCGACGACGTCAAAAAAATGGTGCCGCTGCTGGATTTCTCCGAGCGCGCGCGCTTCCCGATTGCCGGCGGCCTGCTGCAGAAGCGCGGCGGCACGGCGCGCCACGACGCCGTCGCCTGGGGTTTCGCCCGCGGCGCCGACCGGCTCGGCGTCGACATCATCCAGAATTGCGAGGTGACCGGCATCCGCCGCGAGGGCGGACGCGTCATCGGCGTCGAGACCACCCGCGGCGCGATCGCGGCCAAGAAGATCGGCATCGCCGTCGCCGGGCATTCCGGTCATGTGGCGGCGATGGCGGGCCTGCGGCTGCCGATCGAGAGCCACCTGCTGCAAGCGGCGGTGAGCGAGCCCCTGAAACCGGTGCTCGATACCGTCGTCACCTCTGGCGCCGCTCATGTCTACGTCAGCCAATCCGACAAGGGCGAGCTGGTATTCGGCGGCGACCTCGACTTCTACAACAGCTATGCCCAGCGCGGAAACCTGCCGGCGATCGAGCTCTTCACCTCGGCGCTGCTGGCGCTGTTCCCGAGCTTCAGCCGGCTCCGCCTGATGCGCCATTGGGGCGGCATCATGGACATGACCATGGACGGCAGCCCGATCATCGGCAAGACACCGGTCGACGGACTCTATCTCGACGGCGGCTGGTGCTACGGCGGATTCAAGGCGACGCCGGGCTCCGGCTGGGTCTTCGCCTACACGATCGCGCAGGACCGCCCGCACGAGCTCAATGCCGCCTTTTCTCTCGATCGCTTCCAACGCGGCTACGTCATCGACGAAAGGGGCGCCGGACCGTTTCCCGGCGCCCACTGAGGAACGAAACCCATGCTGCTCATCCCCTGCCCTTGGTGCGGCCCCCGTGACCACAGCGAATTCACCTATGGCGGCGACGCGGAGGCAAAGCGTCCGAGCGACCCCCTCTCGGCATCCGATGAGGAATGGTTCGCCTACGTCTATCTCCGCGACAATCCCCGCGGCCCTCACCTCGAATACTGGCACCATCACGCCGGCTGCCGCGCCTGGATCAAGGTGCTGCGCGACACCTTGACCCATGAGATCACATCAGCGGTTCCGGCTGCGGCGGCGCTTGCGGTGCCGCCCGAGAGCGGAGTGCGATGACCGCCCAATCCTTTCGCCTGCCCGCGGGCGGCCTCATCGATCGCAGCCGCGTCATCGGCTTCACTTTCGACGGTGTCCGCTATTCCGGCCATCCCGGCGACACGCTTGCCTCCGCGCTGCTGGCGAACGGCGTGCGTTTCGTCGGCCGCAGCTTCAAGTATCACCGCCCCCGCGGCATCTACACGGCGGGACCGGAGGAGCCGAACGCGCTGGTGCGTCTGCGCAGCGGCGATCGTGCCGAGCCCAATACGCGCGCCACCATGATCGAGCTCTTCGACGGGCTCGTCGCCGAGAGCCAGAACCGCTGGCCCTCCCTCGCCTTCGACGTGGGATCGGCGGCGTCCCTGGTGGCGCCGCTGATCCCCGCCGGCTTCTACTACAAGACCTTCATGGGTCCGCCGGGCTGGCGCTTCTACGAGCATTTCATCCGCCGCGCCGCCGGCCTCGGCCGCGCGCCGGCGGCACCCGATCCCGATGCCTACGAGAAGCGCCACGCCCATTGCGATGTGCTGGTGGTCGGCGGCGGTCCGGCCGGCCTTGCCGCCGCTCTCGCCGCCGGGCGCACCGGGGCGCGCGTCCTGCTGGCGGACGAGCGGCCCGAGCTCGGCGGCACGCTCAGACGCGAGCGCGCGACGCTGGGGAAGATACCGGCAGCCGACTGGCTGGCCGCGACGATCGCCGAGCTCGAGACGCAGCCGGCAACGCGTCTCCTCCGGCGCGCCACCGCGGTCGGCTACTACGACCACAACCTCGTCGCCCTCGTCGAGCGTGCTGCGGATCATATCGCGACACCACCGACCCACGGCGCACGTCAAATTCTATGGCTGGTGCGCGCCAAGGAAGTCGTGCTCGCATCGGGCGCGATCGAGCGGCCGCTGCTCTTCGCCGACAACGACCGGCCCAATGTCATGCTGGCGTCGGCGGCGCGCGCCTATGTCAACGAATATGCGGTCGCGCCCGGCCGGCGGGCGATCATTGCCACCAACAACGACAGCGCCTATGCCACCGCCCTCGACCTGCATCGCGCCGGCATATCCGTTGCCGCCGTCGTCGATGCGCGAGACACCGTGACGAGCGCGCTCGCCAAAGAGACGCAGCAGGCCGGCATCTCCTGTCTCCTCGGCAGCATGATCGTGGGCGTCCAAGGCGCACGTCAGGTAACTCAGGCGATGATCGCGTCTCTATCCGGAACACAAGGTGCGCCGCGCGCCATCAACTGCGACCTCGTCTGCGTTTCCGGCGGCTGGAGCCCGACCGTCCACCTCCATTCGCTGTCCGGCGGCAAGCTCGCCTACGACGAGACCATCGCCGGCTTCGTGCCGGGTCCGGCGAAGCAGCGGACGCGATCCATCGGCGGCGCCCGCGGCAGCTTTGCCCTCGTCGATGGCGTCGCCGACGGCCTGCGTGCCGGCGCCGAAGCAGCCAAGGATGCGGGCTTCGGCAGCGGCGTGGCGCCGGCCGCGCCCGACTGGCCGCGGCCGCAGGAGCAGCCGTTGGCGCGCGCTCTCGACCGCTGGCCGCGGCAAACGCTTCGTCGACCTGCAGGACGACGTCACCGCCGACGATATCGAGCTGGCGGCGCGCGAGGGCTTCGTCTCGGTCGAGCATCTCAAGCGCTACACGACGCTGGGCATGGGGACCGACCAGGGCAAGACCAGCAACGTCAACGGCCTCGGGATTCTGGCCGAGCTGCGCGGCGCCGCGATCCCGGCGGTCGGGAACCACCACCTTCCGCCCGCCCTATACGCCGTTCAGCCTCGGGACCCTGGCGGCGCGCGACGTCGGCCGTCATTTCGAGCCGATCCGGCGCTCCCCGATGCATGCCTGGCACCAGGCCCACGGCGCGATCTGGGTCGAGGCCGGGCTCTGGCTGCGGCCCAGCACTTATCCACGCGCTGGCGAGAGCCTGCGCGACGCGATCGTCCGCGAGACGCTGGCGGTGCGAAATGGCGTCGGCCTCGTCGACGTCTCCACCCTTGGCAAGATCGAGATCGAAGGGCCAGACGCAGCGGAGCTGCTCGATCGCGTCTACATCAACAATTGGAAGAGCTCTCGCCGTCGGCCGTGCGCGCTACGGGCTGATGCTGCGCGAGGACGGCATGGTGTTCGATGATGGCACCACCTCGCGTCTCGGCGAGCAGCGCTATTTCATGACGACGACCACCGCCAATGCCGCGAAGGTGCTGCAGCATCTGGAGTTCTATCTCCAGGCGGTCTGGCCGGACCTCCGGGTCCACGTCACGTCGGTGACGGAACAATGGGCCGCCATGGCGCTCGCCGGGCCGAAGAGCCGCGCGGTGCTGGAGCGTGTTGCCGCCGGAGTTGATGTGGGAAACGCGAGCCTGCCCTATATGGGCGTGCGTGAGATCGCAATTGCCGGCGTCAAGGCGCGGATCTTCCGCATCAGCTTTTCCGGCGAGCTCGCCTACGAGATCAATGTGCCGGCGGATCAGGGAACCGCGGTCTGGGAGGCGCTCCTCGCCGCGGGCGCGCCGGAGGGCATCACACCCTACGGCACCGAGGCGATGGGCGTGATGCGGATCGAGAAGGGCCATGTTGCGGGAGCCGAGCTCGACGGGACCACCACGGCGCAGGATCTTGGATTGGGCCGGCTTGCCAGCAGCAAGAAGGACTTCATCGGACGCCGCTCGCTGGCGCGCCCCGCCCTGACGGAAGGAAGCCGATTGCAGCTCGTCGGTCTCGTGCCGATCGACAGTACCCAGCGGCTGCGCAGCGGCGCGCAGCTGGTGGCCGATCCCAAGGCGCAGCCGCCGGTCAGCCTGCTCGGCCACGTCACCTCGACTGCCTTCAGCCCCAGCCTCGGCCACTCCATCGCCCTGGCGCTGCTGTCCGGCGGATTGCAGCGCAAGGGCGAGACCCTGCACGCCGCCTTCCCGCTGCGCAACGAGATGGTCGCGGTGCGAGTTACCGATCCTGTTTTCCTCGATCCCAAGGGAGAGCGGCTCCATGCCTGACGGCGAAGCCCGCGTCTCCGCCCTGGCGGCGGGATATCGCGTCGGACTTCGAGCGGCCGCGACGGTCGGACCGGGCGTCGTGCTGCGCGAGCGCCGCCCTCTTGCGATCGTCCAAATCGCCACTTGGCCGAGCAGTCAATGGCAACGCGGGCCGCGGCGAGCACTGTTCTTGGCGGAGCAACGCTGCCTACGGCGCCCGGCAGCAGCACGGTCACTGCCTCGACCAGCATCCTCACCGTCGGTCCCGAGCGCTGGCTGGTGGTAGAGGCCGAGCGAGCCGGCCGCGACCTCGCGGCTCAACTCGCGAGCGCCCTCGGCGAGGGTACCGCCGCAGTTACCGATCTCGGCCACGGCCGGACCGTCCTGCGCCTGAGCGGGCCGCGCGCGACGGATCTGCTGGCAAAGGGCTGCGGCCTCGATCTGCATCCAAGCCGCTTTCCGGTCGGTGCCTGCGCCCAGGGACTTCTCGCCCACTTCAGCGTGCTCATCCACGCCAGCGACGAGGCGCCGAGCTTCGATCTCTACGTGGCGCGAAGCTACGCCCTGGCCCTCTGGGAATGGCTGGAGGAGTTGGCGGCAGAGTATGGCTACCGTGTCGAATTGCCGCTCACGGCCTAGTCGCGATCTGCCGCCGCTTTGCCCACGGCGGGCGTCTTTTTCAGCAGTGGGCTTAGGCTGCCTTGTCGCGCTGACCGATCTGGCAGCGGAAACCGGAGAGCTGCCATTTCGGGTGCTCTTCAACCCACTCGGCTGCGATCTGCTGCCCCTGCACCATGCAGCCCATCGGGCTCATGGCCTCGATGATCGGCCGCTCCTCCTTGCAGACATCGGGAGTCGCGGAAAGGCAAACGACGAGAATCAAAGTCATCATGTACGGACGGACCTCTCTTGAGCTTGGCCTCCGTCCCCGGCGTCCTTCCCACATGCCTGTGCGCGTCGTTAGTTCCGGCGGGTCGCCGGAGGTGTGCAGGTCTTAAGACAGCGTAGCAATTGCCGTGCCATCGCGGCTGCGACCGGGATCACCAGTCCGGCCGTCACGCACCCCACGACATATGCTAGAATAGTACTTTGACGCCCGCAGCGGAGAGCAGCACCCCAAGACGAAAAGCCGTGGCGGGTTTCGACGCAGTCGCGGGAGGATGGCGATGGCGAGAGTTCTCGCGCTGGCTACCTGCTGCTTGCTGATGGCGGCAGCCCCCACATTCGGCGCGGACCTCAGCGCCGACCAGGTGCGGGCCATGATTGCCTCGACGCCTGCCGGCGGCGTGCCCGACCTTTCCGGCAAATCCCTCGAGCAGCTCGATCTCAGCAACCTCGATTTCAAGCGTGCGAAACTCGCTGGCGTCGACCTCTATGGCGCGAAGCTGGTGGGAGCCGATCTCAGCGGCGCCGATCTCTCCGGCGCCAACCTGAACCTGGCCTGGATCATGCGGGCGAATTTCACCGGCGCCAATCTCTCCGGCGCCAGCCTCCAGGGCCTCGTCGTCTCGCCGGGCCTTGAGATCTCGCTGGCGGACGCACCAACTTTCAAGGGCGCGAATTTTTCAGGCGCCCGGATCATCGCGCGTCTCAGCCGCTTCGATCTCAGCGGCGCCGACTTCAGCCACGCGATGATGGGGGCGGATATGAAGAACCAATCCATGGGGCTGATGCGGACCGAGCTCTCCGGCGCCAAGCTGGCCGGCGCGAATTTCGCTGGCGCCGACCTCGGCCGCGCTCTGTTGAGCTTCGCCGATCTCAGAGGTGCGAACCTTACGGGCGCCAACCTCACTGGCGTCGATCTCTCCGGCGCCGACCTCACCGGCGCCGACCTCACTAACGCCAACGCGACCGAGGCGGATTTTGGCGACACGATCCTCAAGGACGCGAAGGGCCTCGATACCGTGATCGGCCTCAAACTGCCGCGCTCTGGCGGGTGAGTCGAGCCGGGCGCGCCATCACGGCCGCACGACCACACCCCAGGGCTGCTCGCCTACCGGCACCGACTTGATCACCTCTTGCTCCGGCACATCGATCACGGAGATGTCGTTGCTGATGCCGTTGGTGGTGAAGAGGCGGCTCTGATCGGCGTTGAAGGCGAGGTTCCAGACCCGCTGCCCCACCAGCAGATATCGCTTCACCTCGAAAGTCTGTGCGTCGATGACCGCGACGCGATTGGCGGGCCCCAATGCGACGAAGGCGAATTTGCGGTCCTTGGTGAGCACGACGCCGACAGGCTGGATCGATTCGTCGGGCACGCCGGGAACCGCAAAAGTGATCTTCTTGATCACCACCCGCTTCGCGGCGTCGATCACGCTGACAGTGCCGCCGACCTCGCTCGAAACCCAGACCTGAGCGCCGTCCGCGGTCCACTCGGCGTGACGGGGACGGCTGTCGACGAGGACGTTCGCTACCACCTTGTGCGTCTCGTTGTCGATGAAATGCGCCATGCTGGTGGTCTCCGACGTGTTGACGATCCAGCGGCCATCCGGGCTGATCCCCATCCCCTCCGGCTCGACGCCGACGGGAATCTCGCCGATGACCTGGTGCTGCTTGATGTCGACGATCGAGACCAGGCTGTCGTCTTCGTTGGAGACGTAGAGATGGAGCCCGTCGGGATGCAGCGCGAAGGTCTCAGGATCCGGGCCGCTCGGCAGCGGCTCCTTCAGGGTATAGGTATTGAGATCGAGAACGTTGATGTCGTCATCGTCGCTGGCGCAGATATAGAGAGAATTCTTGTCCTTCGACAGCACGATCCCGCGCGGGCGTTGGCCCACCGGCACGGTCTTGATCACCTTGAGACTGGCTCCGTCGAGGACGGTGATGGAATTCCCCTTCTCGTTCGAGACCAGGATGGTATCGGCTACCGCCGGCTGGGCCGCCGCGGCAAGAGCCGCGAGGGCGAGCATAGACAGGAAACGCACGGCCCTCACTTCGTGCACTCCGTGAGGTCTTTGTCGGAGATCGAGAACGCATAAGGCTTGCCGCCGACCACGCTCACGTTCCTTACGGTGCAGATCCTTCCCTTCTTATCCCTGATCTTCACGTCATAGCGACCGGGCGTGACGCCAGTGATCGTCAGCCGCTCATCGGCGTCGACGGTGCCGTCGCGATCGTTCTTGCATTGATTGGTGCTCCAGGTCGTCGTTCCCGCCGGCGCCATGTAGAGTTCCTGGATCGTCACCGTGGTCAGGTTCCAGAAGCGCATGCGATCGGCCGCCCGGCTCGACGCGACAACCGCGAGCATCGCAAGGCACGCCAATCCTGCCAGCACAGCCGTATTTCGACGGACCGACATTCGCGTTTCCTCCTTCGCTTTTTTCCCCGCCTGCCGTCGCCTCAACCGAGAGGCGTACCGTTTCGCGTTTCAATCGCGTCACGCACCGAAGCGAGCGGATTTGCTTGTCGTCTGGAGAGAATACCTGATGACGCCAGAGGAAGCGAGACTGCGCGCAAGCTTCGGACAGCGGTCGATTGTTCCTGGCGGCAGCATCCGATGCGCATTCGCCACGAGCCCTCCCTAGCGGGGAAGCGAGCTGACCTCGGTGATGAACTTCTGGCGGATCGCGCGGCCGAAATCCCGATATCCCGCCGCCGGCAGCAGAAATGCGCCGACGCCGCCGATCACGTGATCCCGATACCACGCGGCAAGGCTTGTCGCCTCGTCGCCCTCAAGGATCGGCAGGCCGTTGATCGTGGCCGCGCCGGCAGCGAGCTCGTCGCGAATGGCATCGACGGGCACCGGCGGGTTGCAGTTGTCGTGCCCATCCCCGGAGACGTCCACGATGGTACGATCGGCCCTCGCCGGCATTTGTGGCAACACCTTGTCGGCGACGAAGCGCAGCATGCCCGACATGCAGGTGAACTGCGACGCCAAGCGTGGCGCTGTGCGGACCCTGGCAGCAAAGGCAAGAGCATCGCCGGCACTGGCGATCACCGTCCAGGGTACCGACACCTGCGGCTTGTCGGACCATTGCACCAGCGTGATGACCAGCGATCTCCGAGGGCCCGAAAGAATGACGTCCTGCACGGAGTGATCCTCGAATGCCGCGGCGATGCCGCTCATCTGCAGTCCATAGCGATCCTCGCTCACCGATCCCGAGACGTCGACGGCGAGGACGAGGCCGACGTCGACCGCCTGGGCATTTGCGCCGCGAGCCGCCGGCGCGCCGAGAAGGCTCCAGCAGATCGCGCTGGCCGCCGCGATCATCCATCCCGCCGCGAACCGGGAGGGCGCCGGGGCGGCCCTACCGAACCGTCTTGTCACGGCCCGGGGTGCGGTTCAGGCCGATCGCCAGCTTGGATCCGCGAACTTGCTCCAGAACGGTCCCGTCGAGATGAGCACCGGTGAGATCGGCTTTTGCCAAGTTCGCCCCCGTCAGATCCGCCCCGTCGAGATTGGCGCTGGTGAGGTCAGCGCCCGACAGATCGGCGAAAGCTCAAAAGAGCCCGCCGCAAATCGGCGCCCGCGAGATCGGCATCGGAAAGATTGCTGCCGGAGAGATCCATGCGAGTGAGGTTCATGATCGTCGGCGTCCGCCCGTCCACGTCGAGATGGGCGTGGACGAGCCGCGCCTGGCGCAGATCGGCAAAGCTCAGGCGAGAAAAGATGCGGGCATCGGTGAGGTTGGCGCGCGCGAAGCTCGGAACCTCCGACGCCCGCGCCTCCAGCCCGGAGGAGACCGCCATCCGGACCAGGCTCGCGCCGGAGAGATCCGCATCGTTGAAGTTCGCCCGCAACACCACCGCAAGATCGAGCCGCGCGCCTCGGAGATCACTGGCGGAGAGATTGGCGTCGGAAAGATCGGCGGCCGTCAAGTCCGCGTGGGCGAGACGGGCGCCGGAGAAGTCGAGTCCGCTGAGATCGAGCCCGGCGAGATTGCGATCGGAGAGGTCGGCGGGATGATCGGGCGTCGCCCGCACCAGCGCCTCGGTGACTTCCTTGACGGTGAGATCGGCGGCCGACACGGCAGGGACGGCAAAGCCAATGGGAACCGCGACGGCGAGCGCCACCAGCCGCGATATCGCGCCCACTGCCAGCCCGCCTCCGACGACGGTGCCCATCGCCACCTCATTGAAGCGCCGGCATGACGATACTCCCGCCCGTCCGGACGCGAAACCCCGCCCTCCACGTACGAGACGGGTCGCCATTGCGGCCGGTTTTCGCGCCGCCTAATCTCCGACCTGTCCGCCCACTGGAGCCGAGGTTCAGGCGTGCCCGATCCCGCACTCGAACGTCTTGCAGCCGCGCTCGCCGGGAAAGATCCGAAAGCGACGTTCTGGCTGCGGCCTTGCGCCTTGCTTTCTGGGTCCTCGGCGGGAACCGCGACCGGGGATGGGCGAGCGACGCCCCTCGCCGGCGGCGCGGCAGGGCTTGCCTTCACCGATGTCGAGGTGGTGATCCGCGATGCGTCCGAAGCCGGCATGAGCGGCGCAGTCGCCTCGATCGCGGACACCCGAAGCTGGGCAGCGTCCCACGGCTGGACAGCCCGCTTCGACACGCTAATGGAGGCGCTCGCCACGCCGCGGGCAAGCTGGGCGGGGCTGGATTTCTCGCGCCCGCGCATCATGGCGATCGTGAACGTGACCCCCGACAGCTTCTCCGACGGCGGTGATCACCTCGATGCGGGCGCAGCGGTCGCCTTCGGGAAGGCGGCGCTGGCGGCCGGCGCGGATATTCTCGACATCGGCGGGGAATCGACCCGCCCAGGCTCGCATCCCGTGGAGCCCGCCGAGGAGATCCGCCGCATCGAGCCGGTCATCCGCGAGCTCGCGAACGCGGGAGCGCTGATCTCCGTCGACACGCGCCATGCCGCGACGATGCAGGCGGCGCTCGCCGCCGGGGCCCGCATCATCAACGATGTGACCGCGCTTACCGCCGATCCCCGGAGCCTTGCGGTGGCGGCGGCGACCCAGGCCTCCCTCGTGCTGATGCACATGCGGGGCGAGCCCCGGACGATGCAGGACGATCCCGTCTATGCCTGCGCGCCCCTCGACGTGCTCGAATATCTCCAGGACCGGATCGAGGCGTGCCGCGCCGCCGGCATTCCATCCTCGCGCATCGCGGTCGACCCCGGCATCGGCTTCGGCAAACGGCTGCGCCACAATCTGCAGATCCTGGCGCATCTCTCCCTGCTGCACCTGACGGGCTGCCCGATCCTGCTGGGCGCCTCCCGCAAATCCTTCATCTCGTCGACAGTGAGCCGTGGCGAGCCGCCCAAGGGACGCCTCGCGGGCTCTCTCGCCGCGGCGCTCGCCGCCCTCGACCAAGGCGCGCAGATCCTGCGCGTCCACGACATCGCCGAGACCTGGCAGGCGATCGAGGTCGGGCGCGGGATCCGCCAGGCCGGCTGAGGCAAGCTCCCTATTCCAAATGACAAAATGACACAGTGGCATACGGCCGGAGGCGCACCAGTATCCTTGCACCCCGCCGAGAACTCGGCAATTCTCCCGGCCCACGGCCGCAACCAATGGTGAGAAAATGAGCTCGAAGATCCTTAAAAATATTACACCTTTCGGCTTCGCGATCGTCGGCATCCTGATCGCAGCGGGATCGATCGATCTCGCCCATGCCGATGGAGACGCACAGGCCGGCGAGGCCGTATTCAAGAAGACCTGCGCCGTCTGCCACACCACGGAAGCCGGCAAGAACAAGATCGGGCCCAGCTTGCACGGGGTGGTCGGCCGGCATTCGGCGAGCCTCACGGACTACCAGTATTCCGACGCCATGAAGAAGGCCGACAAGACCTGGGATGCGGCGACGCTCGATACCTATCTCACCAACCCCCGCGGCCTGGTGCCGGGAACGAAGATGATCTTTCTCGGCCTGAAGAGCGAGCAGGACCGGCAGAACGTCATCGCGTATCTCGCATCACAGAAGTGACGATCGGCGAGCCTCCCTCGCCCCATTTGTCGCCGATGATCGCGGGCCGCAGATAGGTCGCGGCGATCTCCCGGGAAACCCGCTCGACTGCCGCCGGATCGGAACGGCGGTCGCGTGGCAGTGACACCGGGATCTCTGCCAGGAGCCGGCCGGGCGCCTCCGACAGCAGGAGGATCCTGTCCGCCAGCTCGACCGCCTCGCGTAGATTGTGGGTGACGAAGAGCACCCGGGTCGGGCGTGATTGCCAGAGATCGACCAGCTGGCTTCGCATCCGCGCCGCCGTCACCTCGTCCAGCGAGACGAAGGGCTCATCCATCAGAAGGAGCTCCGGCTCGACGGCAAATGCCCGGGCGATCGCCGCGCGACGCGCCATGCCGACCGAGAGCTGCGCCGGGTAGGCGTGTTTGAAATCCGCGAGACCCACGCGGTCGAGGAGCGATGGGATCGTCGAGCGATCGGCGCCCGGCGCAAGCACAAGCTCCACATTCTCCTGCACCGAGCGCCAAGGCAGCAGCCGCGGCTCCTGAAAGACATAGCCGATACGGAGCGCGGCGGGCGGCTTGCCGCCGAGCCGCACGGAGCCGGAGAAATCGGGATCGAGACCGGCGACGATATTGAGGAGCGTGGTCTTGCCGCAGCCGGACGGTCCGAACAGCACCGCGAAATCGCCGCTCGCGAGATGGAAGGCAATTTCCCGCATCACGATCAGCTCGCTGCCGTCGGATCTGGCGAACCGCTTCTCGCGGATGTCGACATCGAGCCGGTCGGTCACCGCCGCCACGCCCCGGCGCGACGCTCGAGCGGCTGCAGCACGCCCCATTCGATGAGCTGCACCACGCCGGCGAAGGCCAGCGCATAGGCAAGGATGTGCGGAACATCGAAGAGCTGGAAGTAGAGCTGCAGCTTGAAGCCGATGCCGTCGCTGCGCCCGAGCAGCTCCACCACCAGCACGATCTTCCAGACCAGGGACAACCCCGACCGCGCCGAGACCAACAGAAACGGCGTCAGTTGCGGCGCCACTACGTGCCGCAGGCGCCGCCATGCGCCCAGGCGGAAGGCAGTCGCCATCTCGGCGTAGTTGCGATCCAAGGATCGGGCGCCTTCGCGCATGGTCATGGCCACCAGCGGCAGCTTGTTTACAGCCACCGCGCCGATTGCTGCCGCCTCGGTGAGGCCGAACCAGACATAGGCGAGAATGGCAATGACGAGAGCCGGCAGATTCAACAACAACACCACCCAGCCGTCGAAGGCGACGTCGAGGGAGCGCCAGCGTCCCATCGCCAGACCAAGCACCGTGCCAGCGCCCATGGCGACGACGAAAGCCACGGCCACGCGCGTCAATGTGATGCCGAGCTGATGCAGGAGATCGCCGTGCCACAGCTCCTGCCAAAGCGTGATCGCGACAGTTTCCGCCGTCGGCAGCAGCCTCGATCCGGCTATCCGGGCGGCGATTTCCCAGATTCCGATCAGGGCCACGAGGGAAATCAAACGAAGGAGAAAGCCGGAGAGCCCGCCGAGCGGCTCCGATCGCGCCGTCGCCGCGATCCCGCGATCAGGAGTCGATGCCGTCAAGGAAGGTTCCTTCCGGCAGCTTTCGGCTGGCACCGACGAGCGCCTCGCCGCCGATCTCCGCAAAAAGCTCGTAGAGCGCCGCCGCAGCAGGCCGCATGGCGGGATCCTGAGGGCGCGGCACGCCGTCGCGGAATGCATCGCGAAGCCGGATCAGTTCCGCGGAGCTCTGCGCTCCCGTCAACGCCGCGATCGTCTGCCACTCGTCGTCGGAGTGCAGCAGGATCTCCTCGGCGCGCCGGAACACCCGCGTGAAGGCACGGCAAACATCGATGTGCCGCCTTACCCATCGCTCCGAGAGGACGTAGCCGACAAGAGGCACCGGCTCCGCGATCCCGAGCTCGCGCATCGCGTCGCTCATGCCGAGGAGACGCCGCATGCCTTTGGCCTCGAGGCGCGCGGCGAACTGCCAATAGGTGAGCGCGGCATCGAGGCGCCCCGCCGTCAATTCCTCTGACAGCAGCGGCGGCGCGCCGAAAACCTTGTCGACGGTGTCGTCGAGGTCATGTCCCATCCGGCGGCGCGCCAGTAGGCGCAGCAGGAGCCAGCTCTTGTCGAGGGGCGATCCCGCAATGCCGAGACGGCGGCCGGCGAGCTGCTCGAAGGTCTGGATCGGCGAACCCGCCGGTACCTCCACCGCGCCGAGCGCGCTCGAATAGGGCAGGAAGCCCCAATCGGCCCCGGTGGCGCGCTGACGCGCGACCCAGAGCAGGTCCGAGACAATGACGTCGACCGCCCCCGCCTGCAGCGCGACCAGGGTCGCCTGATTGGAGGCGAGGGAGACGACATCGATGCGGACGCCTTCCGCGCGCTCGAGATCGTGCCGATGGATCACATCGAGCTGCCAGGCGACACTGCCGAACTGCAGAATGCCTATCCGGATCGCGGGAGCGCTCTCGGGAAGCGGCGCGGACGCGGCCCGCACGAGCGAATCGGTTGCGGCAGCGGCGCTGACCAGCATTGCCAGCGCACCGCGGCGACCGATCTTCATGACGCATCCTCCCGAGGCCCGCGATCTCCGTCCCGTCGCATCCCTTTAGTGTGCCTCATTTTCACATTGGTAGCGCTACTTGCTCAAGCAATTATAATGATGGCAGAAAGCCGGATGCGCGAGGGCGAAAGGGCCCAAGGCTCATGAGCTCGGTAGTTGAGCGCGAGAACAAGACCCGCGGCTCGGCGGTGATGGGAGGAGAGGCAAGCGGCGTCGACAACGCGACGGCGGCAATCGCTCTCGACATCGCTCATCTCAGCCATTCCTATGGGACACGACCCGCCCTCAAGGACGTCTCGCTCTCCCTCCGCGGTGGTGAGTTCACCGTGCTGCTCGGCCTCAACGGCGCCGGCAAGAGCACGCTCTTCTCGCTGGTGACGCGGCTCTATGCGCATCGGGCCGGCTCGATCCGGGTCTTCGGCGCGGCGATCGACGAGGACCCCGCCACCGTCCTTTCCCGCATGGGCATCGTCTTCCAGCAGCCGACTCTCGATCTCGACCTCTCGATCGAGCAGAACTTGCGTTATCACGGCGCCCTTCACGGCATGCCGCGCGCCCGCCGCGAGACCCGCATCGCCGCCGAGCTGGAGCGCGTCGATCTCGCCAGTCGCCGACGGGACAAGGCCCGGCGCCTGAGCGGCGGCCAGCGGCGGCGGGTCGAGATCGCGCGCGCCCTGCTGCACGAGCCGCGGCTGCTGCTCCTCGACGAGCCCACGGTCGGCCTCGACATCGAAAGCCGGCAGTTCCTGCTCGATCACGTCCGCCGGCTCTGCCGCGAGCAAGGCCTTGCGGTCTTGTGGGCGACGCATCTGATCGACGAAGTGGGCAAGGACGCCCACGTTATCGTTCTCCATCTCGGCCGCGTCCTTGCCCATGGATTGGTATCCGAGGTCGTGGCCGCCTGCGGCGCCGCCACGATCCGCGAGGCGTTCGATACGCTGGTGCGGCGCGGGGAGCCGGCGCCATGACGGATATCGTCCTCACCCGAGCGGCGGCGCCCGCCGCCCGCTGGCGTCCCGGGCTCCGTCACTACTTTCGCTGCCTGCAGGGGATCGTCTGGCGCGAGTGGCTGCGCTTCCTCGGACAGCGCGGGCGGTTCTTCTCCGCCCTGGTGCGACCGCTGGTCTGGCTCGGCATCTTCGCCGCCGGGTTTCGCTTCACCTTGGGCATATCGATCGTGCCACCCTACGAGACCTATATCCCCTACGAGGTCTACGTGGTGCCGGGGCTGGCAGTGATGGTGCAGCTCTTCAATGGCATGCAGAGTTCGCTCTCGATGGTCTACGACCGCGAGATGGGCAGCATGCGCGTGCTCCTCACCAGCCCCCTTCCCCGCTGGTATCTCCTGGCCTCGAAGCTGCTGGCCTCGGTAGTGGTCTCGATCCTGCAGGTCTACGCGTTCCTGGCGATCGCGCTGCTCTGGGAGGTGCAAGCTGCCCTGGTACGGCTATCTCACGGTCCTGCCGGCGCTCTTCCTTGCCGGCTTGATGCTGGGTGCTTTCGGGCTGCTGCTCTCCTCCACCATCCGCCAGCTTGAGAACTTCGCGGGAGTGATGAATTTCGTCATCTTCCCGATGTTCTTCGCCTCCTCCGCGCTCTACCCGCTCTGGCGCGTCAAGGAGGCCAATCTCTGGCTCTGGTACATCTGCGAGCTCAATCCCTTCACCCATGCCGTGGAGCTCGTGCGCTTCGCGCTCTACGGCAGTATCTCCTGGGTCGCGACGGCGGTGGTGCTGGGATCGCTCGCGGTCTTCATGGGGCTCGCGGTCTGGGGCTACGATCCGGCGCGTGGCCTGGTCGGACGACGGGGTGGTGCGGAATGAAAAACCTGATCCAGCTCCTTGCGCGCGGCGCTCTGGCACTCCTCGCGGGCGCCGCATTGCTTGGCACCGCCGCCGCGGACGAGACGCCCACGACGACGCCGGCGGCCGCCGCACCCGCCCCGGCCGCGGAACCGCCCGCCGGCGCCAAGCCGCCGGTCACCATCAGCATCGGCTATCTCGGCCAGCACGTGACCGTGCATCTGCCGCACTCCTACCTCGACCTGCCGCCCGCCGACGAGGGCGTGGCGGGCGCCCAGATCGGCATCGACGACAACAACACCACCGGCCGCTTCACCGGGCAGAACTTCGTCCTCGACGAGGCGCTAGTGCCGGAGGACGGCGACATCGCCGGCGCCTTCCGCAAGCTGGTGCAGGCCGGGCACCGCTCCATCATCGTCGATCTGCCGGCGGCGGCGCTGCTCTCGATCGCCGATCTGCCGGAGGCGAAGAACACGCTGCTGCTCAACGTCTCCGCCAAGGAGGACGAACTGCGCGACGCGCAATGCCGCGCCAACGTGCTGCATCTGATCCCGAGCCGCGCCATGCTGGCCGACGCCCTCGTGCAATACCTCGTGCTGAAGCGCTGGCGGAACGTGCTGCTGGTGCCGGGACCGACGGAGGCCGACAAGGCCTATGCCGCCGCCGTCGAGCGCGCGATCAAGAAGTTCGGCGCCAGGCTGGTGGAGACCAAGCCCTGGACCTACGATCCCGGCGCCCGGCGCACCGACACCGGCCATTTCCAGATCAGCGCCGAAGTCGCGCGCTTCACCCAGGGCATCTCCTACGACGTGATGGTGGTGGCCGACGAGGAGGAACAGTTCGGCTCCGACCTGCCGTTCCGCGGCACCGATCCGCGCCCGGTGGCGGGGACCGAGGGCCTGGTGCCCACCGCCTGGGCGCGGCCCTTCGAGCAATGGGGCGCCACTCAGCTGCAGAACCGCTTCCGCCGCAAGATCGGCCGCTGGATGACCGAGCGCGACTACGCCGCCTGGATGGCGGTGCGCGCCGTCGGCGAGGCGGCCACCCGGGGGCAGACCGCCGACGAGAACGCGATCGTCCAATATATCCACAGCGACAAGTTCGACCTGGCCGCCTTCAAGGGCGTCAAGCTGACCTTCCGGCCCTGGGACGGGCAGCTTCGCCAGCCGATCCTGTTGGCGGATTCCAACTCCCTGGTCTCGGTGTCGCCGCAACCTGGCTTCCTGCATCAATTCTCCGAGCTCGACACCCTCGGCATCGACCAACCGGAAACCCAATGCAAATTCGCGAAGTAGGCATCCGCCGGCATGCACTGGCGGTCCTGGCCTGCCTCGTGATCGTGGCGGCGACCTCCCGGGGTCTCGCTGCGCCACAGGGCGACACCGATTGGCCGTGCCAGCAGCGGCTGATGCCAACGATCGGCGCGGGATCCCTGTGGACCGGGCCTGCGCTCGACAGCGCCGGCGACTGGACGGCGGAGCCGCGGGTCGCCGCCCTGGTGGCGGAGATCTCGCCGCGCAATGTCCCCGCCGACGACGGTGTCGCCGCGATCGGCGCCTTCGCGGAATCCCTCGGGTCAGGCGAGGACAAGCAGCATCTGCTGACCCTCGCTTTCGCGGGCCTTCTCGCCGAGACGAACCAGGAGCGTGGCGATCTCATCGCACGCCTCGAGGACCTCGGCCGACGCCAGCATAAGCTCGCCGATATCGCATCCCATGCAGCGGAAGAGCTGCGCCGCGTGCCCGCCGACGCCACCGGCGAGGACGCCGCGAAGCGCACCGATCTTCAGCAGCGGCTCACCTTCGTCACCCAGGCTTTCGAGAATACGCAGCGGACGATGCGATATGCATGCGAGGCGCCTACCAGGCTGGAAGCGCGGCTCGGCCGCTATGCCCAGGCAATCCAGAGCCGCCTCTGAGCTCGGCGCTTCTAATTCGGTATGTCCGACGGCGGCTCCGTCTTGGCGACGGGGAAGCCCGCCGCCTGCCAGCCATCAGTGCCGTCACGATACCATTGCGCGTTGATGTAGCCCCACTCGAGGGCCCGCTTGGTCGCGTTCCAGCTCATCCAGCAATTGGCGCGGCAGTAGAAGATCAGATCGACCGACTGGTTTCCGCCGCTGATCCGCTGCAGTTGCGCACGGAACCACGCCTCGCGCTCGTTGCTGAGCGCGCCCCGACCGACGTCGGGCAGCCAGACGCTGCCGGGAATATCCATGCGCGGCTGCGGCGCCCAGACGGCGCTGGCGGGCAAGCCATCGGGCCGGCGCGGCGCGGTCAGCACGTCGACGAAGATCGCGCCCCGGCCTTCCCAGGCCTGCTGCGCCTCCCTCGTATTGAGCGCGAGCCTGCCCTCGATGGTGAGCGGCGGTGGCGCCAGGTAATTGTCGAGGCGATAGCCCTCGGGCTCGGCGGGCGGCGCATCGGCCGCGAGCGCGGGCGACGCCAGCAGGAATATCAAAAGCGCGACCAGGGCAGGCATCGGCGACCTAGGGTTGCGCCTTCAAATGCCCCTCCTCATCGAGGAGCGGCACACCGTAGTCTTGCAGGATCTTGGTGATCTCGGGCTGTCGCTTCTGGATCGCGGAATTGATCTTGCGGCGCCACTCCGGCTCGTTGATCCGGACGCCCATGGCGATGTGATAGTCCATACGCGGCGCGCCGGGCTCGTTCGGAAGCACCGCGAAGCTAAGCGGATGGGCCTGCCGCTTGGCATAGTACCCGGCTATCGGCCCCCAGAGCAGTCCGATATCGATCTCACCCTTCTCGATGTCCTCGATCATCTGGTGCGTTGCCGATTCGAAGCGAGTGTCGACCGTCAACGCATAGGGCCGCGCGATGGTCATGAGATCGTGACGTATCAGCAGGTCCGAAGGCGGCGTCGCGCTGACGATACCGATATGCATCGATTTGAGCTTGGGATCATCGAATCCCGTAAAAGTGAAGCCTTTGTCGGCGAGATAGACCGCGACGTAAGAGGAATAATAGTAGGGCGTCGTCGTCTGAACGATATCGTCGCCCGCCGCGGTTCCCATAACGAGGTCGCAGGTATGCGCGCGCAACGTGTTGCGCACGAAGCCGATTACCTGAGGAAAGAAGACGTAGCTCACTGGCAGCTTGAGCTCGCTGCCGATGACCTGGGCGATCTTGTTCTCGAACCCCTCGCCGGCCTCGTTGGAGAAAGGCAGGTTATTGGGATCGGCGCAGACCCGGAGCTCGGTGCGATCGACGATCTCGCCGGGCGCTTGCGCATGCGCGGACTGCGGCAGGACCGCGGCCAGCGCCGTGCATCCGGCTACCGCGATCGAGCCCCACAGGCGCGTCCACCAGAGGATCATCGGCTCCCGCTCGCCTATTGCTCGCCGATGCGTTCGCGGCCGGCCCCGGCCGACCACGCCGTCCGACCGCGCCTTCAGATAGGCGTAGATGTCGTCGAGATAGAGCATGACATCCTCCACCTCGCCGAACGCCGGCATTACGTTCTCCGCCGAGGTGTTCACGTTCTTGCGTCCGTTGACGACGATCTCCTTGAACTGGTCCTCCGACATCTGCTTGAGCGAATTCACCAGAGCGGGCGCATAGGAGCTGCCGGCGCCGTCGGGCCCATGGCATCGCAGGCATGATTCAGTGTAGCGGCGCCAGCCGTTATAGGTCGCCTTGTCCACCTTGCCGTCCTTGACGGTATAGGGCTTGTCCCCGGTGGCGTCCTGCGCCTGGCTGACGCCCGCGAGCGCGAGCCCCACGGCGATCGTGAGGGCGCCGGCGGCAACAAACGCGACAAAGCCGCGGAAGACGCGGCGTTCCCTGGATCGCATGTGCTTCTCCTCGGTCGGCATGACAGCCGGTAGCCCTCCGCGGCACGCCTCGGTCGTGGAGGTCTCGGCGAAAGAAACCGGCACCCTGGTTTGAGCCAGGATGCCGGTCTGCAGAGCTTCAGGCGAGGTCCGCTCACTATCGGCAGCGCGAACACCGTGAGCACGCCGCCGAGCTGGGTGTAGCTGGAGAGCGCCTTGTAGCCGCCCACCGCGCCGAGCCCGTCGGTGTCCTTGCTCGAGACCCGCCGCCATGCCGATGCCGGCCCAGCCGCCGATGCCGGAGAGCACGGCGACGTACTGCTTGCCGTTGTGCATGTAGGTGATGACGTTGCCGATGATCCCCGACGGCGTCTTGAAGCGATAGAGCTCCTTGCCGTTGGCTGGATCGACCGCCTTCAGATAGCCCTCCAGCGTGCCGTAGAACACGACGTCGCCGGCGGTCGCGAGAGCGCCCGACCAGACCGAGAAGGGCTCCGGATCCGACCACACGATCTTGCCGGTGCGCGGCATCCCAGGCGATGAAGTTGCCGAGGTTCTTGTCGCCCTGCGGCGGGTACATGGCAGAGGTCGCGCCGACGTAGGGCTGGCCGGCCGTGTACTCGACCTTGAACGGCTCGTAGTCCATGCAGACGTGGTTGGTCGGCACGTAGAACAGCTTGGTCTCGGGCGAGAACGCCGCCGGCTGCTGGTCCTTCGAGCCCAGCGCCGCCGGGCAGATGCCCTTGCTGTTGACGTCTTCGCCGCCGGCCTGCGGTGCTGTACTGCTTCACCACTTCCGGACGGCCGGTCTTCATGTCGACGTGGGTCGCCCAGTTCACCGCCGGATCGTACTTCTGCGCGACCAGCAGCTCGCCGTTCGTGCGGTCGAGCGTGTAGCCGAAGCCGTTGCGGTCGAAGTGCACCAGCGCCTTCGTCGTCTTGCCCGTTCGACGGGGATGTCGGCCAGGATCATCTCGTTGATGCCGTCGATAGTCCCACTCGTCGTGCGGCGTCATCTGGTAGACCCACTTCGCCACGCCGGTGTCGGGATTGCGCGCGAAGATCGTCATCGACCACTTGTTGTCGCCGGGCCGCTGCGTCGGGTTCCAGGTGCTCGGGATTGCCCGAGCCGTAGTAGACAGGTTCAGCTGCGGATCGTAGGTGTACCAGCCCCAGGTCGTGCCGCCGCCGATCTTCCACTGGTCGCCCTGCCAGGTCTTCAGCCGAGGAATCCTTGCCGACCGGCTTGCCCATCGACGGTCGTCTTGGCGTCGAACTTGATCTGATCGTCCGGCCCGACCGTGTAGGCGTTCCACGCCATCTTGCCGTCGGTCGAGGTTGTAGGCGGTGACGCAGCCGCGCACGCCGAACTCGCCGCCGCTGATGCCGACGATGACCTTGTCCTTGACGATCATGCGGCGCGTCGGTCATCGTCTCGCCCTTCTTCGGATCGCCGTTCTTCACCCTCCAGACCTCCTTGCCGGTCTTGGCGTCGAGCGCGACGACATGGGCGTCGGCCTGATTGAGGATGATCTTGCCGTCGGCATAGGCGACGCCGCGATTGACGGTGTCGCAGCACATCACCGGGATCACCGCCGGATCCTGCTTCGGCTCGTACTTCCACATGATGCGCCCGCTGTTGTTGAGATCGAGCGCGATAGACGTTGTTCGGGAACGGCGTGTGGAGATACATCACGTTGCCGACCACCAGCGGGCGCGCCCTCGTGGCCGCGCAGCACGCCGGTCGAGAACGTCCAGACCGGACGCAGATTCTTCACGTTGTCCTTGGTGATCTGCTTCAGCGCGCTGTAGCGGTGATTGGCATAATCGCCGGTCGGCATGACCCACTGGTTGGGGTCCTTCTCGAGTTTGAGGAGTTCATCATTCGCGACCGCAGGTCCCGCCGCGAAGGCGAGCACTGAGGATAACGCGAGCGCAATCGCCGAGAGCTTCATGGCTTGCATCCCTCCCTCTATGCCGGAGCACACCGGCGGTTCTCGCCGGGAATGTCCGCGCTCTGTTTGGCACCTGCGTCGCTACGCGACTGGTGCGCTGCTTATCGTGAGGGACTGCCGTCGGGTTAGAGGCATTCCCTCTACCGATCCGGGTAATGTTAAACCCAATTCACAATGCGCGACAAGCATTGTCCAAAAAATGCCCGACCGATTTCCCCTATTTTTCCCGACAGATGACGCTGCCCAACTTCCTCGACACAAAGTGCGAGGGCAGAAATTTGTGGGCAGGAATTCGTGTGTGTCGCTTCCGATCCGTCTCGGATCACGGTGCGGTCAGAATCTCACCCTTGCCGCCGATCGCGAGATCGCCCTGCCAGCGGCGCAACGGCCGCAGCCGTGCCGCGAGGTCCGGAAGTTCGAGCTTCAGAAGAACGCGACGGAGCAATCGCTGAAATACCAGATCATGGATTCCGGATTCGCCGAAGCTCGGAAGGATGTCGGCGCATTCGCCGAGACCGAGGATGCTGCCGCGCCGCATCGCAGCACCGGCAAAATGATCGAGACGCCCGCCAACGACGATGGTGCCGGCCGACATGCGTGCGCCGCAACCCGATCCAGCCGAGCCGCCGACAACGATCAGGCCGCGCCGCAGACGATCGCCAGCGCCGCGGCCGGCGGATCCCGCGACGATCACCACCCCGCCGCTCATGCCCGTGCGCTCCCCCGGCAGCGCGCCGCCGAGCTGATCGCCGGCATCGCCGCCGATGCGCAGCTCGCCGCCGCTCATGGCGGTCGCCGCGCCTGGACCCGCAGAGCCCTCGACGCGGAGGCGGCCGCCGCTCATGGCGACGCCCACGCGGGCGCCCGCCTCCCCTTCGACAATGAGCTCGCCCGCGGGTCATGCCGCCGCCGATGTCGTCCAGGCGGTCGTCGCTGTCCGCAATGACCATCCGCTCCGGTGCTCCGCCGACGCTGACGGTGAACCAGTCGCCGAGCACTCCCGGGCGGTTGCCCTGGCGAAGCGGCTGGCGGGCGATCTCGGCGTCGCCGAGGCCCGCCAATCGCTCCGGGGTGAGCCCCTGCAACGACAGGCGAAACGGCGGCCGTGCCCTGAGCGCCAGCCGGATCATGCCAGCAGCTTTCGCAGGTGATAGTGGAAGGCGCCGAGCTTGCCGCCGTAATTGCCGGCGGAGATGCGGAGGATCTCTCCGCCACCGCCGGCACAGGCGGCGCGGATGCCGCATGCCATCGCATGTCCGACCACGGCGTCGGTGAGGCCGTCGATGACGATCTCCAGCACCGCATCGACCGTCCGGTGGGAGCGCGCTCTTCGCCACGCCCTTGAGCGTCGGGCAATAGGCGTCGTTGGTGGAGGCGACGAGGCCCTTGTATTTCGATCCGACCTTGGAGCCCGAGCGCACCACGCCGCCGGGAAACGGCATGATGACGCCGGTCACCTTGCGCATCGCCGCGATCGCCCGCTCGGCGGCGGCAAGGACCGCCGGGCGCGTGCGACCGAGGATGAGGAAATTGCCGCCGCCCACCGCCTTCGTCTGCCCGACCGTGTCCTCGCAGAGAAACTCGCCGTCCATCACCGGAATGCGCCAGTAGCGCCGGCCGCCGAGGCGCTTCGCCGCCTGGTACCCGTCGCCGAAATAGCGCAGCACGCGGCCGAGCGGCACCGGGTCGCCCTCGTCGAGGCCGGAGTAGCAGGCGGTGCCCGGGCAGGTCAGCACGCATTGGCCGACGCGGTCGCGCACCTGCCTTGGCAAGCGCCTCGCCGGTTCATCGCGAAGATCAGGATGCCGACGCCGGGTCGGCCGTCCGGTGTCTCCGCCGGCGGCAGATCGCGCTCGATCGCCGCCTCGGCGCCGCAGGCGATCACCGATGTCGCGAAGCCGGTCGCGGTCTCGCCGGCGATGCGCGCCCAGCGGTCGCTGTCGGCGGTGATCAGCAACCGCGTCGCGCGCATGCCGAAGGCCTCGGCGAAGGTGTCCTCGATCTCGACGCCATCGAGGATCATGTGCGCGCCTCCGGCCGCCGCGCAGGAATGCTCTTCGAGCCGACCGCCCGCCTCGGCAATCTCACCATCGCAGAGCGGGAAATTGCCGAAGCTCATGGTCATGTGATCGTCGAAGAAGCGCCGGAGGCTGCGCTCGATCTGCTTGTCGTAGCCGGGCCGCACGACCTGGGTGGCGCCTGAGCGGCACCGAGCGGATCTTGCCGTCGCGCGCCACCTCGACGCCGTCCTTGAAGACCTGAATCGGCGCTCGGAACATCGCCTCGATATCGGATGCTCGGCCGATAGATCACCAGATCCGCCCGCGGCGCCGGGAGCGAGATGGCCGCGATCCGCAAGCCCGAGGCTGCGCGCCGGCGCCGCCCGCGTCATGACCGCGATCTCGCTCAGCGTGTACTCCCGCGCGATGCCGCCGAGCACGCTCAGCTTGCGCGCCGACGCGTTGATCTGCGCCAGGCAGTCCTCGCGGTAGCTCCGCTCCATCAGCAGCCGCACCAGCTGCGGATAGCTGGCGAAGGGCCCGCCGTTGGGATGATCGGTGGTCAGGAACACGCGCCAGGGATCGTCGACCAGCAGGAAGAGCTCGAGGCCGATCGCCCATTGCAGCGCGTTGACGAAATTCTTGTCGCGATAGCGGAACGGGACCAGGCCGCAGCCGGCGTCGCATTCGATGTCCATGCTCAGCCACTTCTTCGGCGATGCGTGGGTGCGGTTGCGGAATTGCGCCTGCGTGTCGCCGGACTGCGGTCATCGTCGGTCCGAACACGATCTGGCCGACGTCGACGCTGACGCTGGGATTGGCGTTCACCGCCTCGGCGATGCGCGCCGCCGCCGAGGAGAATTTGCGCTTGCCCTCGGTACCGTAACTGTGGAACTGCACGTGCGTCAGATGAATGGGAAAGCCTTCCGCGGCGTCGATCGTCGCCAGCGTGGTCTCGACGTTGCCGGGAATGCCGAGGTTGTTGCAGTGGACATGCAGCGGATGCGGCACGCCGAGCTCGTGCACCGCTCGCGCCAGCGTCCGGATGATCGTGCGCGGCGTCACGCCGTGATGCGGCACGGGATCGTCGATGCCGAGCGAGCGGCCATTGAACTTGAAGGCGCTGATGCCGCCGGGATTGACCACCTTGACCGCATGGGCGGCGGTCGCCCGGATCATCCAGGCGACGTAGTCGTTGATCTCGCTCTGCGCGGCGCCACCCGCCAGCCGCCGCAGCAGGAACTCGTCATTCCCCAGCATGACGTAGGCGCCCTTGTCGAGGATGGGGACGTCGGCCATCTCCACATGGGTCGCGCGCGCGTTCGCCGCCACCATCGCCGGCTCGAAGGCGGCGGTATAGCCCATCGCCGCATAGCGGTAGCCGGTGGTGAAGGTCGTGGGCGTGGCAAGACCGGTCCCGCCCCGCAGGCTCGCACCTTCCGCGAGCTCCACGTGCTCGCGGTGATCCGCCGCCGACAGCAGCCGTCCCAGATTGACCTTGCCGCCGGCGATGTGGCTGTGGATGTCGATGGCGCCAGCCATCACCAGCTTGCCCGAGATGTCATGGACCGTGGCGGACTTTCCGCCATCGGCGGGCGCCGGAACGATGCGATCGCCGTCGATCCAGATATCGCCCTGCCGCTCGGCCGGCGTTTCAGTGGGATCGACGATGCGGCCGCCAGTGAGACGCAGCATCATCGACCCGCCTCGAGGCCGGCGAGGATGGCCTGCGCCGCCTCGGCAAGACCCGGATGCCTCTCCTCCCGTGTCGCCCGCAGCGGCAAGGTGATCACCGCATCGGAGCGCACGATCTCGCCACCGTGATCGATGGCGGGGACGCCAATGCGGAGCTCCACGGCGACCGGCGCCGCGAGTTCGACGTCGTCGGCGACGAGAGCAATGACAGGTGCCTTGGTCGCCGGCGGCGGCTCCGCCGACAGCGCCGAGCACCAGACCAGAGCGTCCGCCTCGCCTGCCGCCAAGATGCGCTCGCCATCGTGCTGCCAAGGATCATGGCGCGGCGCGCCATCGGCGAAGCTGATCCGCAGCGGCCATCCGGCCTGCCAGAGCGTCGCCTGCGCCGCGCCCAGCGCATTGCCACTGCCACCCAAAGGAAGGCCGACGCAGCGGGTCTTCGTGTTGAGATGTCGCAGCATGCCCGCGAGATATTCGACCGCCAGTTCCGCCGTTCGCGGATCGAGCCGAGACAGATCCCAGGCGATGACGCCGTAGCGCGCGTTCTGCAGGCCCTCGGCGATGGCAGCGAGCTGATCGAGGGGAAGCGCAGGGGTGGCCGCACGGGGTTGCCGAGAATGCAGGAGAGCGCTGAGCGCGGCCGCGCTCGGCAGAAGATCGCGCTCGCCGACAATGGCGCGCAGCGGGGCGAATGCCGCCGACGGCGCCAGTGCCTCGGACCCGAGATAGGCGACGGTCGGCGGCGCCGTACGGTAGAGCGGCGTCGGATTGCGGAGCAGGCGATCATGGAAGCGGGGAAACTGCCGCGCCGGATCGCATCCGACCAGCAGAATGAAATCCGCGCGATTGGCAACCTCGGCGAAAGTCGCCGTGACCCAACCGGCCGCTCGCGCGACGCCGAGGTTCGCCAGCACGCCTGCGGACCCCACGTGATCCACCGTGCCGCCCACGCGCTCGGCGAGCGCCAGGATCGCGCGCACGCCATGCAACTCCGCGGTGAGGCCATAGAAGAGCGGCGCCTTCGACGCGCGCAGGATTTTCGCCGCCGCCGCGACTGCGGTCGCAAAATCGGCGGCCGTGCCGTCAACCGCGTGCGACCGCGTCGGCGCATCGCCCCTCGCGAAGCCGGTGGCCGCTCGGGCGCAGCCGCGGGTGTCAACCCCGCCGTTGGACGCCACGAGGTCGTCGCAGGCGAGCCCGCAGAAGGGGCAGGTGACGGCGCCGCCGGTCACCGCAGCACGCGCATCGACGCGTCCTCCACTCAACCAGGCTTGTCGTATTTAATATAGGCGAAGCGCTGATCCTCGTTGGGCGTTCCCTCGAGCGCACCCCCCTCGCCCGGCCGCCATCCGATGAATTCCTCGATCTTCTTCGCCAGTTCGAAATCCTTGTCGGTGACGCCTTTCGCCGCATGGTTCATCAGGCGAACCTCGACCCAGGCATAGGAAGCGGTGATGTCGGGATGGTGCCAAGCGGCTTCGGCCAGATGGCCGACCGCGTTGACCACCATCAAGGTGCCCTTCCAGCTGTGCGTCTTGTATTTGCGGCGGATCCAGCCGTTCTCGTACCACCAGTGTGGCAGATCCCGCTCCAGCCGCGTCTTGATCTCGTCTTCCGCGTAGACCCGTTCGCGCTGTCTCGCTTCTGTCATCGCTGCCTCCCGCGCGTCCGGCGGCGACTTTGTTTCCGCCGCGCGTTTAGTTTATCGTAACGCGATGACAACGCCAACGCCGGAGCAGATGCAAGACCCGTGCGACGCCGTCGAGGTTTTCGCGCCGGCGCGGCTTCATCTTGGATTCCTCGACCTCAATGGCGATCTCGGACGGCGATTTGGCAGCCTCGGCCTCACTCTCGACGGCGTCGGCACGCGGCTCACTCTATTGCGCGCGGCCAGGCCTGGCATCGAGCCGGCTTCGGCAGAGCGGGCGGCGAGCCTCCTAACTGCGCTCGGCCAGCGATATGCGGCGCTCGGGTCCCTCCACCTCACTCTGCACGAGGCGATCCCCGAGCATGTCGGGCTGGGTTCCGGGACCCAACTCGGGCTCGCCATCGCTGCGGGCGTGGCCGCACTATCGGGACTGCGGATTTCCGCGCGATCGCTGGCACTCCTGGTGGAGCGCGGCGCCCGCTCCGGCATCGGCATCGGTACCTTCGAGACCGGCGGCTTCCTGGTGGACGGCGGCCGCGGATCAGGCGACGCGCCGGCGCCGATCGTCGCCCGCTTGGAATTTCCGCCGGCCTGGCGGGTGATCCTGATCTTCGACGACGGCCACCGCGGACTATCCGGCACCGCCGAGAGCGCCGCCTTCCGCGACCTTCCGGGCTTCCCCGCCGAGGCGTCGGCGCAGCTTTGCCGGCTCACGTTGCTGCGCCTGCTGCCAGGCCTCGCGGAAGCGGACTTCATCGCGGTATCTGAAAGCATCGGCGAGATCAACGCGCGCGTCGGCGATCACTTTGCGCGCGCGCAAGGCGGTCGCTACTCGAGCCCGCGTGTCGCGCGAATTCTCGAGTGGCTGGCCGGCGCGGGCGTCCGCGGCATCGGCCAGAGCTCCTGGGGTCCCACGGGCTTCGTGCTGACCGCAAGCGCGGACGAGGCCCAGCACCTGCACGATGATCTCGCGCGGCGGTTCGGTGCCGACGCTGCTCTGTCGTTCCGGATCTGTGCCGGTCGTAACCAGGGCGCGGAGATCAGGAGGTTGCGCGTCGCCTCCGAGGAAGTGCCGGCCATGCGCTCGAAGATGGGACGAAACGCTTGAGGGGCGCTCCCGAAGCGCCGAGGTGAGGAAAGATGGAAAAGCCGAGGATCCTGCATTTCGTGACGCCGCTCAGCAACATGAGCCCCTTCGACGTCAACATGGCCTACGATGCCGGCTTCGTCGTCGCCGGCTACACCAGCGTCGAGGCGATCGAAATCGCCGGGCTGACCCAGGACGCCATGTTCTCCCGGGCGCCTCAGGACGCCGCGAAGACCACGCTCTTCCTCGGCGGCCGGGATGCGATGGTGGCCCTCGACATGGCCGCGGCGGCGAAGCGGGTGATGTTTCCGCCGTTCCAGATCTCGGTCTTCGTCGATCCCTCCGGCGCCTTCACCACCGCCGCCGCCATGGTGGCGGTGGCCGAGAAGCATCTGAAGAAGCTCGGCAGCGGGCTTGAGGGCGCCAAGGTGGCCGTCTACGGCGCCAAGGGCGTCGTGGCTGGCGTCGTCGGCATCATCGCCGCGGAGTCCGGCGCCCAGGTGACCCTCGTTGGTTACGACAAGACCGACGTCGTGCCCAAGAAGGCCGCAGAATTCAGCAAGCGCTTCGGCAAGGCGTTCGCCGTGGGGGATGGCAGCACCGAGGCCGGGCGACGGGCGGCGCTCGCGGACGCGGATCTGGTATTGGTTTCCGCCAAGGCCGGCATTCAGGTTCTCTCCCAGGAGGATTTGAAGTTCGCCAAGCGTCTGAAGGTGGCCGCCGACGTCAACGCGGTCCCGCCCGCCGGGATCGAAGGGCTGGCGCCGAAGGCCGACGGTGCGCCGCTCGGCAACGGCGCCGTCGGCGTCGGAGCTCTCGCTATCGGCAACATCAAGTTCCGTGTGCAGCATGGGCTGCTGAGGCGATTACATGACGCAGAAAAGGCGCTCTTCCTCGACTTCCGCGATGCCTACGCCTTGGCGCGCGAATTGGTCTCCGCCTAGCCGCCCATATGCCGCTCCTCATCGCTGCCCTCTCCGGGCGCGTCCTCGCCGCCGCCGCGCGGCGCGCCGGCGCTGATGTCGTCGTGGCCGACGTTTTCGGCGACGTCGACACGCGGTCCCTTGGACCATGGTTGCGACTGCCAGGAAATCTTGCCGACGGCATCGATCGCGACGCTGTGGAAATTCTTGCCCACGAGGTTTCCCGGCGGATCGACGGCATCGTCTACGGCGCCGGCTTCGAAACCACGCCCGGCCTGTTGGCCGAATTTGCGAAACTGGCGCCCCTGATCGGCAATCCGCCGGAGACGGTTGCCGCCGTGAAGGATCCCTATCACTTCGCAGAGACGCTCCGGCGACTGGGCCTGTCGCATCCCTCGGTCGCGCCCTTGCCTGGCACCGACGGCGCGTGGCTGCGCAAGCGACGCGGCGGATCCGGCGGAACTCACATCCGCCCGGCCGAACTCGGGGCCACCACCACCGACCCCGATTACTACTATCAAGCAGTCGCTCCCGGCAGCCCGTTGTCGGCGCTTTTTGTGGCGAATGGCCGCGCCGCTCGGGTGATCGGACGCAGCGCGCAATGGAGCGATGCCACGGCAACTCAGCCCTTTCGCTATGGCGGTTGCGCGGGACCGATCAGCGTCACGCGGCGCCGCGCCAAATGGATCGAGAACGCCTGCGATGCCGTCGCCGAAGCCTTCGGTCTCGTTGGTCTCAACAGCCTCGACATGCTCGTGGACGGCGACGCGATCACGATCCTCGAGATCAATCCCCGGCCCGGCGCCACCCTCGACATATTCGACGACGGCCCGGCGTGGCTTTGGGACCTGCACTGCCGATCCCTGCGTGGCGAGTTGCCACCGGCGCTTGGCACCGACGCCCGGCCGCTGCGGGCGGCGACGATCCTCTATGCGGATCGGGCGCGGCGAGTTCCCGGAGAGCTGGTATGGGAGCCGTGGATCGCCGATATCTCTCCCGCCGGTACTCTCTTCTCCGCGGGAGATCCGATCTGCACCATCCTCTCCACCGGCCCCGACCTCGCCCGTGCGCGCGATCAGGGGCGCCGGCGCGGTGATGAGGTGCTGTGTCGCCTGCCAGAGCTTCTCCCGGAGACCGCCTGAGGCATTCCCATGAGCGCCAACCCGACCATCGATCCCGCCACGGCTCCCAGCGTCAATCGCGGCGCCAAGCCGCTGCTCGACGCGCTGGTGGCGGCGGCATCGACGCTTCGCCTGCGGATCTCCCGCAGCGCCGACGGCGCCTTGATCATCGACGCCGGCATCGCTGCTCCCGGCGGCCTCGAAGCGGGGCGCGTGATCGCCGAGATCTGCCTCGGTGGCCTTGGCCGCGTCATGCTGACGCCGGCCGCCGCGGACGCGATATCCGCAACCGTGGTCGGTGTCTATACGGCGAACCCAGTGCTCGCCTGCCTCGGCAGTCAGTACGCCGGCTGGCAGCTGCAGGAAGGCAAATTTTTCGCCATGGCGTCGGGGCCTGGACGGGCGCGCGCGCGCAAGGAACCCCTCTTCAACGAGCTCGGCTACCGCGACGATGCCGAGCCGTCGATTTTCGTTCTCGAAGTGGACCGCATGCCACCCGACGCGCTCATCGCCCGCGTCGCCGAGACCTGCAGGCTGACGCCGGACCAGCTCGCCTTCATTTTGACGCCGACCACCAGCCTGGCCGGCACCGTGCAGATCGTCGCGCGGTCGCTCGAAGTGGCGATCCACAAGGCGCACGAGCTCAAGTTTCCGCTGGCCCACATCGTCGATGGCTTCGGCACGGCGCCATTGCCACCGCCGGCGCCGAAGTTCATGACGGCGATGGGACGCACCAACGACGCCGTCCTCTACGGCGCCCGGGTGTCGCTCTTCGTCACCGGGCCGGAGAAGGATGCCGAGGCTCTCGCCGAGGCTCTGCCGTCGAGCGCCAGCCGCGACTACGGACATCCCTTTGCCGACATCTTCGCGGCCGCTGGCGGAGACTTCTACAAGATCGATCCGATGCTGTTCAGCCCCGGCATGGTCGAGGTCACCGCGCTGGAGACCGGCCGGTGCTTCCGCCGCGGCCGCATCGATCCCGCGCTCCTCGCCCGATCCTTCGGCATCGCGTGACGATGCGTCTCGTCATCTTCGCCGACGATCCCGACTGGCACTGCCGCCGCCTCGCAGCATCCTGCCGCCGGCATGGCGCCGAGACGACGGTTGAGTCCCTGCGGCGATGCCGGTTCAGGCTCGGCTCTACCGGCTCCGGGATCGAGATCCCCGGCTTCGGCGGCGAGACACCCGATGTTGCCGTCGTCCGCAACATTCCCAGCGGCAGCTTCGAGCAGGTGACGTTTCGGCTTTCCCTGCTGCATGGGCTTCGTGAGCTCGGCGTGCGCGTGATCAACGATGCGCGCGCCATCGAGCGCTGCGTGGACAAGTCGATGACCAGCTTCCTCTTGCACAAATCCGGCATTCCCACGCCGGAGACGCTGGTCTCCGAGGATACCGATGCCGCCGCCTCCTGGCGCGCGATGCAGGAAACCGACGTGGTCGCCAAGCCGCTCTTCGGTGCCCAGGGGCGCGGGCTGCGGCGGCTCGCTGTCGGCGATGCCCTGCCCGATCCCGGCGAAACCACCCTGGGCGGCGTCCTTTACCTGCAACGGTATGTCGGCCGCGCCAGCGAGTGGCGGGACTTCCGCGTCTTCGTCATCGGCGACGTCGCGGTTGCCGCGATGATGCGGCACGGCAAGCACTGGGTCACCAACGTCGCTCGCGGCGGAACCTGCGAGCGGGTACCCTGCGCGGGACGGCTCGCCGAACTCGCGGTCGCGGCAGCCCATGCGGTAGGTGCCGGCTATTGCGGCGTCGATCTCATCGAGGACGCCCGACATGGCCTCACCGTCCTCGAGGTGAACTCGATGCCTGCCTGGCACGGCCTGCAGGGCGTCGCCGAGGTCGACATCGCCGACTGTATCGCACGTCATGTCCTCGGCCTCTGATCGAGCTTCGGCGGAAGCGGTAGCGGCCAGACTTCGCTCGGCCTTCACGCGGGCCTGCCGCGCCGAGCTCGAGGCACTGAAGCCAGGCAATGTCCATGTCCATGGCGCCGGCCACGGCATGACCGTGCAGGACTTTCTGGCGAGTGCCGCCGCCGCCGCCGGACCGCTCTGCGAGCCGGGCCGCGCCATCGGCGCCCGCATCCGAGCAGCGATAGAGGCCAGCTGGGCGGCGGTGCCGGCCAACACCAATCTCGGTATCGTCCTGCTCGCGGCTCCCTTGCTGGCTGCCGCCGAGGCCGGGACGGGGCCGCTGCGCCCACGCCTGGCGGCGGTTCTCAGGCGTCTCAGCGTCGGTGATGCGGTCGATGCCTTCGCCGCGATCCGCCGCGCCAATCCCGGCGGGTTGGGACGCAGCGAGCGTGAGGATGTTGGGACGGACCCCACTGTGACATTGCTGGAAGCGATGCGGCTTGCCGAGAGCCGCGACCGCATCGCACGGCAATACGCCACGGACTATACTGACGTATTCGTGACCGGGGTTGTGCGCATCGCGGCGGGCCGCCGCGCGGGGCAATCATCCAACTGGACCACGACCCTCGTCTTTCTGGATTTCCTCGCCGGCTTTCCCGACAGCCACATCGCGCGCAAGTTCGGCGCGGAGACCGCGGAATGGGTGCGGACGCGCGCAGAGCGCCTCCGCGGCGCGTTGCCGGAGACCGAGGATGCCGGATTTCCGGCCCTCCTGACGTTCGATCGCGAGCTCAAGGAGCGCGGCCTCAACCCCGGCACCTCCGCCGATCTCACGGTCGCATCCTTGCTTGCCTATGAACTCGGCGATATGCTCGCGCATCCGGCCCGCGAAATCGGGTAACGCCGTCGTAGGCATGCTTTCGCCGCAGCCGGGTGAATTAGACAGATCAAACAAGGAGGAGGAAGGCGATGGCGAAAATCACGAAGGTCTGTGTGGGCGAGGCTCTGGTCGGTGACGGTAACGAGGTCGCGCACATCGACCTCCTCATCGGTCCGCGCGGGTCGCCGGCCGAGGACACGTTCTGCCGGACGCTAACCAGCCAGCGCGAAGGCGTGAACGGCCTCCTAGCGGTGGTCGCGCCGAATCTTCCCTGCAAGCCCAACACCGTGATGTTCAACAAAGTGACCATCAAGGGTGCCAAGCAGGCGGTGCAGATGTTCGGCCCCGCGCAATACGCCGTCGCCAAGGCGGTGGAAGATTGCGTGAAGGACGGCACCATTCCCCTCGAGGAGGCGGACGACCTCTTCATCTGCGTCGGCGTGTTCATTCACTGGCAGGCCGAAGACAACAAGAAGATCCAGCAGTACAACTACGAGGCCACGAAGCTGTCGATCCAGCGGGCGGTTGCTGGCAAGCCGACGGCGCGCGAGGTTCTCGAGCAGGCCGACAAGGCGAAGCACCCCTTCGCCGCCTGACCTATGCCTGGAAGAGGGCCCCGGCTTCGGGGCCCTCGTCTGGCTCTTTTCATTCCCTAAGCTTTGCGAGCGTTGCGGCAGTGAGCCGCCCATCGTGGAGTGCTGTCGCCACCAGGGCGCCGGCCACACCGGCCGCAGCGAGATCCCTGATATCTCCCTCGCCCCGCACGCCGCCGGCGGCGAACACCGCGCGTCCGCGCCCCTGCTGAACCAGCTGCCCGAGAGCCGCGACATCCGGCCCGCCGGCGGTGCCGACCCGGTCGAGCGTCATCAGGATAAGCCGGCTTGGCCACAGCTCGACGCAGCTTTCGATTTCCAGCGGCCCCAGAAACCTTCCGGCGCGGTAATCGAGCGAGAGAATGAAGCCATCCCCGAGGAGGTTCGCCCGGATCGCGATCAGATCATCGACGGTGCGAAGGCTTTCGCTACCGATCACCGGCACGAAATCCGACGCCACGGCGCGGGCAGCCGCCGAGGTGGCAAAACCGCCATCGAGCCAGAACTGCACATCGGGCACTTCCTCCGCCAACTCGCGCAGCATGGCCAGATGGTCGCCCTCCCCTACGATCGCATCGAGGTCGGCGACATAGACGGTCCGGAACGGTGCCAGCGATCGCAAGCCCCGAAGGACGTCGCCGGCGCGGCTGGTCGGCGATAGCGGTGAGACGATGGGATGGTAGTTCGCGCGGTCTCCGGCCCGCGCGCGCACGACCTGACCATGCTTGAGATCGAGAACTGGTATGATGGCAAACGAGCTCATGTTCGGAGACCACAGGCTTGCGGATTTTCGCGCTGGAGTATGCGACGGGGGGCGGGATACTGGAAAGGCCGACGCTCGCCCATTGCCGGGCCGAGGGTGAAGCCATGCTGCGCACGCTGGTCACCGACCTCGCCGATATCCCCGACGTCGAGATCGAGATCACAGTCGACGCGGCAACATCCGCCGCATGGCCACCGCGGGTTCGCTGCCATAGCATCGCATCCGCCGATCGCGTCGGCCCGACCTGGGATGAGATCCTGTCGACGTCGGATGCGATCTGGCCCATCGCGCCCGAGACCGGCGGCCTGCTCGCGGCGCTGACGGAGCGAGCGGAACAGCGCCAGCGCAAGGTGCTCGGCAGCCCCTCCGGCGCCGTCAGGCTCACCGGCAGCAAGCTCGCCACGGCCCAGCACCTGGCAAAGTACGGTATCCCCGTCGTTCCCACCTATCCGTATGAAGCGTCGATTGAGCCGCCGGCATCCGCCAGCGGCTGGGTGGTCAAGCCGGACGATGGCACTGGCGGCGACGGCACGCAGCATCTCGCCACCGCCAGGGAATTGCGCCGCCGGCTCGACGGGGGCCGCGACGCGACCGCGGTGATACAGCCCTTCGTGCCGGGTATTCCCATCAGTCTCAGCATGCTGGCGGAGCGCGGCCGCGCCTGGATCCTCGCCTGCAACACCCAGATCATCCATCGCGATGGAGATGGCTTCTCCTACCGCGGCGGCTGGATCGGCGGAGCGGAGAAAATGCGACCGATGCTGACGCCCATCGCGGAGGCAATCGCCGAAGCGCTGCCGGACCTCTGGGGCTATGTCGGCGTCGATTTGATCGCGACCTCCGAGGGACCGGTCGTGCTGGAGATCAACCCGCGGCTCACTACCTCCTATGCTGGGCTGCGCGCGAGCATCGGCCTCAATCCCGCATCGCTGGTCTTGCGCCTGCTCGAAGAGCCGCTGGCATCCCTGATCCGCCCGATCGAGCCGCGCGCCATCAAGGTCGAGGCAGGCATTCCATGACCGCGCGCGTTCTCGGCTGGGATATCGGCGGCGCGCATCTGAAGCTCGCCCTCGCCGAGGGCACGCGCATCGTCGCCGCCCGACAGGTGCCGTGCGCGCTCTGGCAGGGCCTCGACCAGCTCCAGCGCGCGATCACCGTCGGTCTCGACGGGCTTCCCGACGCCGACCGCCACGCGGTGACCATGACCGGCGAGCTTGCGGATCTCTTTCCCGATCGCGCCAGCGGCGTCGCCGGGATACTCGATCTGCTCGCGGAGTTCCTGCCCCGCGATCGGATCGCGGTCTATGAGACGAACGGCGGCTTTCTTCCCGTCGATGCCGCAAAGACATCCCCGGATCGCGTCGGCTCCGCGAACTGGCACGCAACGGCACGTTACCTGGCACTCGTGCTCGGCGACGGCCTCCTCCTCGACATCGGCAGCACGACGACGGATGTGGTTCCCGTCGTCGCCGGAGAGATCGCGGCACGCGGCAGCACGGACGCCGAGCGCCTCGCCACCCGGCGAGCTCGTCTACACCGGCATCGTCCGCACGCCGCTGGCCGCCATTGCCGCGAGCATCCCGTTCGCCGGGCGAGACGTGGGCGTCATGGCGGAGTACTTCGCCACCGCCGCCGATGCCCATCGCCTCGCCGGCACGCTGCCGGAAGGTGCCGATCTCCACCCCGCCGCTGACGGCCGCGGCAAGACGCCGGCGGAAAGCCGCGCCCGCCTCGCCCGCATGATCGGCATGGATGCCGCGGCGGCGCCCGACGCGGCCTGGCATCGGCTGGCGCAGGTCTTCGTCCGCCGCCAGACCGGCCAGATCGAGGCCGCGGTGGAGAGGGTGCTGTCGGCGATCGATCTCGCTCCCGCGGCGCCCATCATCGGCGCCGGCACCGGTCGGCTTCATCGCCGCCGAGATCGCGCGGCGCCTCGACCGCCCCTATCGCAGCTTTGGCGACATCGTTGCCACGGCGACGCCGGCCCTCGGCAGCCTCGCTGCGGACATCGCGCCGGCGGTCGCGGTGGCGTTGCTGCTGTCGTCGGAACGATCGAGCGCCTGACGGACCGCCCGCACCGCGCCGACATCGAGATCGCCGTGCCGTCCGCCGACGGTCAGTGCCGAGCGGAAGCCGAGATAGTCGGCGCCGAGCGGCGCCAGCCGGGTGATATCGGCGAGCCGCAGCGAGCCCGCGAGACCGCTGACCAGACCGCAGCCGCGCGCATGAACCACGAACGCCGCCAGCGCGGGCATATCGAGATGCGCGGTCAGCGGCCCCGCCGATTTGTCGGCGGTATCGATCATCGCGCCGTAGAAGCCGGCGGCGGCGCAGCGCGCCGGAACGCCCAGAAGATCCGGCGCGCGATCTCCGAACAGCACGGCGACGATCCGCACGCCCCTTCCGGTCAGCGGCAGCAACGCCGCCAGCGTCCCATCGAGATCGCCGGGAAACAGGCCGATCTTGACGATATCGGCGCCGCCGGCGGCGGTCGCTTCCACCGCAGCGCGGACCGCATCGGCTCGCAGCTCCTGATCGCCGATGGTGGCGCTCACGGGAAGCCGGCCGGCAATGCGCGCGACGATGCCGCGCAGGACGGCGGAAGAAACGGCGCCGAGCGCTCCCACCGCCGGCTCCTTGGCATCGATGATGTCGGCGCCGCCGGCGAGCGCGACATCGGCCTCATCCGCGGACCGCACGCTGGCGAGAAACCGGCTCATCATTCCTTCACCTTGGCCTGCTCGCGAAAGGCATCGAGACGCGCCGTGAGCCAGCTCCAGGCTTCCCGCTCCCTCGGACCCGCCGTCTTCTCGACGGCGATCGCGAGATACGCCATCTCCCGCTCGATCTTGTCTGGCGGCAGCATCTCCAGGCGGCTGATCAGGATCGCCGCCTCGATCACCGCCGCCTGAGCGCGGTTGAAGCCGCGGAACGGCCCGATGCACGGCCTCGTGGACCACCCGGCAGTGGAAGCGCGGGCGCGTGGGATCCTCCTCGACTTGGCTCACCGCCAGCTCCTGGTGGAAATGCGCGCCCTCGATCACCACGCCGCGCACCGCCGTTGCCGGCCGCACCGGCCACTCGCGTCTTCCCGTCAGGCATCCCGCGAAGATGCGGACGTCCTCGGTGTGGCTGATCACCGCAATGGGATGCTCCCGCAGATTGTCGAGGGTTCGTGACGGCCGGAACGGTGCCAGCACCGGCGCCTCGTCGCGCCAGATCACCCCCATCGGCGCGATATGCACGTCGCCCGCCGCCGACATCGTGGTGATGATGCTCTCGCGGATCATTTTTCCTTCTCGGTCCGGCGCCGCGCGCGCCGCTCCTGCATCGTCGATCCCGCGGCGCGATGGGTCGATCGCTCCGCTGGCGCGCGCTTCACCGCCACGCCCCAATCGAGCGGCTCGTCCTGCACATAGCGCTTGCCGAGATCGAAGGCCAGCTGCGCCTTCATGAGCTCCGCTCCAAGGTAGAAGGCATGCGCCCCGTCCGCGGCGACGCCGAGCTTGGGATAGAGCTCGAGAGCATCGCGTGCGACGTGATGACCGTCCCGGTTATAGGCGTGGATCCCGTCCTCGGCCACTTCGATGCGAAAATTGGCATCACGGATGACCGCCGCGGTCTGGGCGATCTCCGCCGGCGTTATCGAGAACGGGTTGCGGTCGCGCAGGCACAGCAGCCCGCCATCGATGCCCACGGGCAGACGACCGAGCGTCTTGGCGGCGTGCATGATCCGCCGCGCCAGGTCCGCCTCGCGGATCGCGGTGTCGGCAATGGGGGCTCTTCTGCACCGCCAGGACATCGGTGATGCCGAGCTCGGCGATGACGCCGAACAAGGTCGCGTTGATGCCGGAGGTGTCGGCCTCGGTGAGCTCGGTCAGATTGCCGATACCCATGAGAATGCGGGCCGCCGGCTGCCGCCGGCGCAGCTCAGCGTAGCGCACGAGGGAAGGCGCGAAGCCGAAGGGGATGGGATCCAGGATGGGATCGAGAATGAAGGGTTTGCCGACCCTGCCCAACGTCTCGGCGGCGCGGCACAGGGAGTCGAGATCGCCAGGCCGGGCGGGGATGAGGATGGGAACCGCCGACATCTCCCCCGCAAGAGACAGCGTGGTCTCGCTGAGGCTGAAGATGAAATCGGCGCCGGCGCACCCACCCCGCCGCAGCTCCTCCACATCGGCGGAATCGACGCTCACCGGGAACTTGGCCTCGTGCAATGCCGCGACGGCCTCTTCCAGATGCGGAAAGGGCGTCCCCGGCAGGCAACCAAGGTCGATGACATCGGCGCCCTCCTCCGCGAATGTCCGCGCCTGTTGCAGGATCTGCGGCACCGTCATATGGGGCGCATCGACGATCTCCGCGAAGATGCGCGTGTCGTGCCGGCTCAAGTCGACGCCGAGCTTGGCGCGGCCGAAATGGGCGGGGATGTCGTGCAGATCCTCCGGCCCGCGGGTGACGGGCTTGCCGAGATCGGCCGCCAGAGCGGCAAGGTCGCCGGCGCAATAGCCCGGGACCAGCACGCGATCGGCGTGCAGCTCTTCCCGCGGCAGGCGCCGGCGGATGAGGTCGGCGGTCATGAGCGCCGCGACCTGGACACCGATATCGCGCACGTCCCAGTCGAATTCCGCCGGGCTCATCTCCGCCAGAACTTTGCGGAGCCGACGCTCGGCGAGGTGGCCGGTCAGGAAGAGGATGCGCTCAGGCATTTGAGCCGCTCGGCGATCGCATCGGAAAGTCCGGACAGGGATTCCACCACCGTCGTCCCATCGAACGTCTTGAGCTTCTCGACGTTCTCCAGATCGATCCGGCGCGGCCAGACCTTGACCATGCCGCCGGGCGCCTTGGTCTCCAGCTCCGGCGCGGTGTCGCAGGCGAAGACGATGATGGGAACGCGGCATTTGCCGGCCTGGGCAAAGACGTTGGTGGCAAGCGTGTCGGATATGCCATAGACGAATTTTGCCACGGTGTTAGAGGTGGCGGGCGCCACTACGAGCGTGTGATAGACGCCTTCATAGAAGAGGCCGACTGGCGCCGCCGAGGCCGTGGTGTCGCGAAAGACGCGGAGATCCGGGGGCAGTCTTCGACTTGTACATGCGGATGACTTCCGCCGCCGCCTTGCTCACGAAGAGGTCGACATTGGGAAGGCGGCCGATGAGATCGAGGGATTCCTCGAAGAAATGGCCGGAGCCGGTGACCGCCCAGCCAAGGCGGGAGCGTGTGCCGGCGAAAGGAGGGGGCACGGGTTCCGATCCTAGACGGCAATCAGGCCGGCGAGCCGCTCTGCGTCGCCAGGACCGATCCAATCCAAGGCGACATCGGCGTCGCCAGCGAATTGCGGGAACGCGCGGTCGACGGCGCCGAGATCGGCGAGAGCCTGCGGCTGGAGCGTGGCAGGCGCCGGCATCGACTTCACCAGTACCAAGCGCCGCGCGCGGACCCGCCGGGCGAGCCAGGCCGCAAGACTGTCGGACGTGACATCCCAGCTCTCGGCGATCGAGGGATCGGCGAGCACCATCGCCGACGGCAGCCACACCGGGATCCCCTCGCGCCGAAGCGTGTCGCTCATCTCGTCCAGGGTCGCGCAGGGCGTCAGCTCGGGCTGCCAGTCCGCCAGGATCAGCGCGTATTGCTCCATGGCGAGGAGCGCCATGCGATGAGCCGCGCGATCGGAAAATCCCAGGCGCTCCTGCTCCTCCCGCACGCAATCCGCGAAGGCGCCGCCGCCGGGGACGACGATCACCCGCCGCTTTCCGCGCGCGAGAATCGTGAGCCAAGGCCGCAAGGTATCCGCCTTGCCGAGGCTGCCGCCGATCTTCACGACGATCATGACTTTGCCGCGCGGCGGGCCACGGCGCTACGCCCGGTCCCGACGGCGCACGATCGAGACGCCGACGCTCTCGGCGTCGCTGTAGACGTCGAGTTTTTCCACCGCGACATTGACGCTGATGGAGCGGTCGTCTTCCAGGCAGAGGGCGGCGACCCGCTCCGCCAGCGTTTCCACCAGCTCTATGTGCCCGGCGCCCACGATCGAGCGTACACCTTCGATGATGGTCTCATAATTCAGGACGTTCTCGAAGTCCTCACTGGAGAACGAGCCGGGATCGGCGATGTCGAGCTCAACGTTGATGCGGACACGCTGGGTGTGCTGCCGCTCGTGATCGTAGATCCCGATGCTGCAGGGAAGCAGCAGGTTGCGCACCCGCACCCGATAGGTCGAGGCGCCCGCGCGCTCCAGCAGGCGGCGAAGTCCAAGCGCTTCCGAAACCGGCCATTTTTCCGTCATTGCCGGACGAGCATGCCCGACCGCATGGCGCGCTGACAACCGTTTGTCACAAGTCCCACCGGCAGAGCCGGCGAGCCGTTGCCTCAGCTCGGCGTCAGGTCGGGTAGTCCCTGGGAACGTTCTGCTCGCAGCGCCACCGCGACAGCATCCATTTCGGGTGCTCGGAAACCCACTCGGCGGCGACCTGCTGGCCCTCGATCATGCAGGCCATGAGGCTCATCTCCTCGAGGATCGGGCGCTCATCGGCGCAATGAGCTTGCCAAGCCATCATGCAAACCGTCAGGACAAGATGAACCATCTGTGGTCCTCACTCCTTGCGTTGGCCCCCGGAATGCGGCTCGGCTGACGTCATCCCAGCCGCCTTTTCCCGATCGCCAGCGTCCCTACGAAACACGGCGCGAACGCATCGGTTGCGCCCATGCTGCGACGCGAAGGTTTCGGAATCGTATATGCCATAGTTTACCTCGCGCCGCCGATACAATAGCCTAGTTGCGGAAAATCGGTTGGGATTGCGGCAAGCGCTTGCGGCACCACTTATTTTCGGACGTTCTCGCCAATGGAGATTGGGCCCGCGCGATGCCACCGGCGCCGGATCCCAGCGGCATGGAGCAGCTTCCGAGGTGACATCGGTATGTCAGCGATACGCATAGGACGCGGATGGTCGATCGCTCTTCTGGTCAGTCTGCCGTTCCTCGTGACGGGAACGGCGGCGTCCGCGCAGGACGCGCAGGATACACGGCCGCTCAGCCCGGCGCAGACGGCGCTCTTCATGAGCGACCATCTCAAAAGCATCGAGCATCCGGAGCGGCTTGAATATCACTTTCAGCGGGAGGCAGCGGCCGGCGGCACCGATCCGAACGCCACCTATTCCGATCGCGTCGACCTCGACGTGCGGCCGCGCGAGGACGGCAAGAAGGACGTCTGGGTAGACTTTCTTTCCGGCAACCGGCACATGCCGTTTCCGCCCCTGATGGGTTTTCGCGGCAATCCGGTCCTCATGTATTTCCTCGAGCACGACGTCGAGGAGATGAACCAGATGACCGGCGGTGCTGCGACCTATTTCCGCAATCGCATTCGCCAGGCTTTCGTCGATCGCACGCAGCTGAAACCGGTGGAGATCGAGCGCGCCGGCGCCAAGGTGCCGGCGACGGAGATCACTCTCGTCCCCTTCAAGGACGATCCGAACCTCGCCGCGTTCCCCGGCGTCGCGGATAAGCGCTATCGCTTCCTCATCTCGGACGCGGTGCCCGGCAGCATCTACGAGATCGACGCCACAGTCCCCGGCAGCGATGGCGGCAATCCCAGACTCAAGGACACCATGATCTTCGACAGCGAAAAGCCCTGCGTCAGCGGAGAAGGACCATGCGTCCCATCGGGATCACCATGAAGGCCGCCATCGCCGGAGCCATCGCGATGGCCGTGATGATGCTGCCGGCGATGGTCGGCGCGGCCACTTCCCCGCCACCACCCCGCAACGATTATCCGACCTCGGCGCGCGCGGACTACGTGCTGGGCTGCATGGCCGCGAACGGCAATACGCGGGAGGCACTGTTCCAGTGCTCTTGCGCCATCGACAGCATCGCGGGCGCGCTGCCCTACAGCGACTACGAGAAGGCGGACACCGCCCTCAGCCTGCAGGTCGGCGGCGGCGTCGGCGGCCGGGTGGCGCTGTTTCGCGATCCACCGGAGATCAAGGCGGTGCTGCAGCGGCTGCGCGAGGCGCAGGCGGAGGCGAACCTGACCTGCTTCAGGTGAGACGCGCGCTCAGGTCCCCGGCTTCAGCTTGACCGGCCAGCTGCCCTCGAAGTGGCGGTTGTTGCTGTCCTCGACCTCGACCTTGAGTTCGGCGCTTTCCGTCGTCGGCACGAAGTCGAAAGTCACGCTGGGATCCTCGCTGATGGAAATGTCGGATTCCATCTTGAGGACGGCGCTGCCGTTATAGGTAACGTTGATCTCGCGGACGAAGTTCGCTGGGATGTAATAGCGGGTCACCTGGTCCATCTGCATGCCGGAGCTGTTGGGGTGGCTCACGAGCAGGTGCGCCTCGACGGGCTCGCCGAGGTGCGCCTGACCGCGAAGCGACATCTTGAGCTGTCCGAGCCGCTGCAGGGCGAGGGCCTGATCCTTGCCCGCCGGTGCCGAGCAACCGCCGGCGGCCTTGATGAAGCGCTGGGTGCCGTAAAGCTTGCCATCCCTGGTCTCCGCCACCGCATGGAGATAGGTGTAGTCGTCGACCCGGATGCGCGTGGCGATCTCGTTGGGATCCGCCGACGGACCGAAGGTGAAGCGTCCGGCGAGCGGCGAGGGATTGTCGTCGATCACGAGATAAAGCTGCTTCACCTGGCCGCGGAGCGCGCCGCTGAAGCGGATCGCCACCGGCACGATCGCCGCATCGGCGGCGCGGTCGGGCGCCTCGATCGAAACGAGATCGGCGCCCTCCTCCACCGTCCGGTCGCCGAAGATCTGTGCCTTGAGCCCCGCCCACCGCGCGGCGCGCGCGGCCTCATTGACTTCCGCCGAAGCGGGCGCGGACATCCCCGCGAGTACCAGCATGAACGCACCGAGGATCAGCGACGTCTTGCGCATGGTCATTTCCTCCGGTCGGAGCGGCTCACTCCCACTCCAGCTCCTTGTAGGCGGCGGTGACGTTCCGCGGATGGTAGTCGTCGAACAGAAGCCACCGGCCGCGTTCCCCGGTTGCAACATGGCGCCAGGCCTCGCCAATGTCGATGCCTTCCTTGATCGCGGCCCTGGTATCGGCAATCACGGCCTTGAGATAGCGCATTTCCGGCTTCGCCGCGGCGGGCCAGTTGACGGTGATAGGCCCGTGCCCCGGTACCGCCCGCTGCGCCGGCACCGTCTCCAACTGCTCCAGCTCATGGACCCATCCGACCACGCTGCCGTCGATGACGGGAATGCGATCGACAAACAGCAGATCGGCGAGCCAGAGCGTCTGCGTGCGGCGATCGAGCAGGGTCAAATCGTTGTCGGTATGCGCAGGACCATGGGCATCGATCTCCACCACGCGATTGCCGAGATCGATGTCGAGGCTGGTCGCCACCAGGCGCGTCGGCGGTACGATCTCGCTGCCATTAGCCTTGTCGCCGAGCGCCCGATGCAGCGTGCGGACGTAGTAGTCGCCGCGCTGTGCCAACGCGCCCGGCAATTTCGCGTGACCGATGAATTCGGGATGATCGACCTTGAAGGCGGCCGCGCCAAAGATGTGATCGGGATGCACGTGGGTCAGGACGACGTAACGGATCGGCCGGTCGGTGACGGCGAGCACCGCCTCGCGCAGAGACCGGCCTTCCAGCATGCTGCCGCCGGGATCGATCACCATGACGGCGGCGTTGCCGACGATGAATCCGATATTGGCGATGGCGTCGTCGTTGGCAGGGCTCGCATCCTCGTTGACACCGCCGTGGACATAGATCCCAGGCGCAATCTGCACCATCGGTAGGGGCGCCGCCGCGGAAACGGCGACGCTCTGCATCAGCAGTCCGAGCGCGAGCGCAGCAAGCCGGACCGGCCGCGACATCCGACTAACTCGCGGCAGGCGTGGGCGCCGGTCGTGGAGATCGCTCGGCCGGGGCGCCGCCGATACGGCGGTAGACGAAGGGCGGCGGCACTGCCTCCGTCGCCTGCACCGCCGCCTCGAGCGCGGTGCGATCGGGCGAGAGCCGGCAGACGGGATCGGTGGCATCGGCCTTGCCGGTCAACGCGAAGGCCTGGCAGCGGCAGCCGCCCCAGTCGATCTCGCGCCGGTCGCAGGTGCGGCAAGGCTCCACCATCCAGTCGGTGCCGCGGAAAAAGTTGAACGCCTCTGACTCGTGCCAGATGGTGGCGAGGCTGGTGTCGCGCACCGCGGGGAATGACAGTCCGGGCAAGGTCTCCGCCGCGTGGCAGGGGAGCGCCTTGCCGGACGGCGTCACATTGAGGAAGCGCCGGCCCCAGCCGCCCATGCAGGCCTTCGGCAGCGCCGCGTGATAGTCCGGCACGACGTAGTCGATGACGAGGCGGCCGCGCAGACGCTCGCGGGCGGCATCGACGATCGCGGTCGACGCATCGAGCTGGGCGCGGGTCGGTAGCAGCGCATCGCGATTGGCGAGCGCCCAGCCATAGTACTGCACATGCGCGACCTCGAGCCGGCCGGCGCCCATATCCACCGCCAGCTGGATCATCTCCGGCAGCCGAGCCAGGTTCTGCCGATGCATGACCGCGTTCACGGTGAGCGGCAGACCCGCCGCGCGCACCCGCGCCGCCGCTTCCCGCTTCAGGCGTTGCGCCCCGGCGAACCCGGCGACCCGATCCCCGGGCGCGTCCTCCACGTCCTGGAAGCTGATCTGGACGTGATCGATCCCCGCCGCCACCAGCCGCTCCAGACGCTCCGCCGTCAGCGTGACCGCCGAGGTGATCAGGTTGGTGTAGAGCCCCTTCCCTACCGCATGACGGACGAGGTCCTCGAGATCGCGTCGCGCCAGCGGCTCGCCGCCGGAGAAATGCACCTGCAGGACGCCGAGCGCCGCCGCCTCGCCGAGCACGCGCCGCCAGGTGTCGGTGTCGATCTCCTCGCGCGCCCGATCCAGCTCCAGCGGATTGGCGCAATAGGGGCATTGCAGCGGGCAGCGGTGCGTGACCTCCGCCAGCAGCGCCAGCGGGGCGTCAAACGCGGGCATCGATGATGATCCCTTTGTCCGCGAGATCCTGCAGCATCTCCAGCACGTCGCCCTCGACGACGTCGCGCGGCGTGGCGTATTCGCGCGCCAACGTCTCGGCGATCGCACCCACGTTGGCGACACCGTCGCAAAGCTTGAGGATACTGAGCGCGGTCTCGTCCGGCATCAGCACGCGCTCCGGTGCCTGCACGATCCATTGTCCCCGCGCCTCGCTGAACTGCAGCCGCACATGCGGCTTGAGCCGGGGGATAGCGGCGGTATCGATGCGCGGCGCCGGGCCATCGCTCACGCCGGCGCATCCTCGAGGCGGAAGGCGCCGGGCGGCACGTGCGCGGGCTCGACATAGGCGTGATAGAGCGCGTCGAGCTGCGCCCAGAGCACGCCGCATTTGAACTCCAGCGCCGCCAGCACCGCCTGCTGCTGTTCCGGACTGCGCGCCTCGCGCTTGACGTAGTCGAGGGCGAAGTCGGCGTCGCGCGGCGCCTGGGAAATGCGGGCGTTGAAATAGGACAGTGTCTCCCGGCTGATGAAGGAATAGTTCTCCAGCATGCCCGACACGCGCTCGCTGATGATCGCCGGCGAGAACAACTCGGTGAGAGAGGACGCGACGGCTTCCAGCAGGCTCCGCTCGCGCACGAAGCGCACATAGGCCTCGACGGCGAACTTGGTGGCTGGCAGCGCGCCGCGCGTCGAAGCCACATAAGCGCGGTCGAGGCCGAGGCCGTCAGTGAGTGCCAGCCAGCGCGCCACCCCGCCCTCGCCCGGCCGCTCGCCGTCATGGTCCACCAGCCGCTGACGCCAGACCCGCCGCAGCTCGGAATCGTCGGTCCGGGCGATGAGCGACGCGTCCTTGCGGGGGATGGCGCTCTGGTAGCAGTAGCGGTTGAGCGCCCAGGCCTGCACCTGGCCCTTGGTCAGCTTGCCGCCGTGCAGCAGGCGATGGAACGGATGCAGGTTGTGATAGCGCTCGGCGCCGATGCGTCTGAGCGCCGCTTCCAATTGATCCGGGGTCATCAGAGCGCTCACAGCGTCAGCTCCATTCCGTCATGAGCGATCGTCCATCCGGCAGCTTCCGCCTCGGCCCTCTCCGGAGAATCCTCGAGCAGGACGGGGTTCGTGTTGTTGATGTGGATGAACACTTTGCGCTCGACGCCGAGATCGCGAAAGGCGGCAATTGCACCGTCGGCGCCGGACATGCTCATGTGCCCCATGCGCTTTCCCGTCTTGGCGCCGGCGCCGAGCCTGATCATCTCATCGTCGCGCCAGAGCGTGCCGTCGAAAAAGACCACCGGCGCGCTACGCAGGCGCTCAGTCAACGCAGGCGTCATCGCCGCGCAGCCCGGTATGAAGCAGAAGCGCGCCCCGGTGCCAACGTCGCTCACTTCCAGGCCGATCGTGTGTCCGCCCTCCACCACGCCGGGATCGCGCCCTTCCGGCTCGAGCCAGAGCGCCACCTTCCCGGGAACGGTGAAGGCCGTCAGAGCGAGGCCACTCTCCGCACCCTTCGGACCGCTCAACGGGATCCGCTCATTTAGCGGCAATGTCCGCCGCTCCACGCAGTCCGGAGCGAGCACGCGGAAGATGGAATTGTCCCTGATCACGGTCAGAACATCCGCCGTCGCATAGAGCGTGAAGGGATGGCGCTCGCGCAGAGTGAGCAGGCCGGCGATCGCATCGACGTCGCCCCCGGTCACGACAACGCCTGATATCGGCGAGGAGCGAAGCCCCTCCGTCGGCCACAACACCGGCGTCGCCAAGATTTGCGCGGCCAGATCCGGCGCGGCATTCAGGAGAAACCAGTTTCGATTGCCTGCGGACACGGCGAGCGACGCCTGCGTTCGCGGGCTTGCTGTTACGTCACCACTGCGTGCCCGTCGGCATGCGGGCGCGTTCGAGTTCCACTGCGGGAAACCACCGCCGGCGGCAGCGCCGAGGACGACCACACGCATGGCCGTCTACCCGTCGCAAACGCCGGCGGCGTTTTCAGCTATCTCACGGCAGCGCAGGCGTAGGAATTGATTTCCAGGCCGACCGCAACCTCAACCACACGGGGCTTCTTCCACAACATGGCGTCCTCCACGAGTGCGTCGCGTATATCGTGCACGTCGCCAACACGACTTTCCATAGTATGGACCTCGGGGTCCGCGAGTCAATTGCAGCCATTCTAAATTGGTGAAATTAGCGGCAGTCGGGAGGGTGGCTCGGGCGCCTTGTTGGTTGCGTTGCCGCAAACTCAGCAAGATCACGAACTTCCTTGCGCCGATCCCACGGAAGCAAAGAGCCTCGTTCGTGGGCATCACAGAATTGACATCACCCCGGCGGCCGCTCGGGCATGCAACTTCTCGGCGAGGTCAGCGAGCCGCTGAGCGGAATGAACGTGGGCAGACCATCGTCGTGGAATTGATGCGGTGCCGAAGACCGCGCCTGCGAGCTGCCCGGTGACGGCGCCGATCGTGTCGGTGTCGCCACCGAGGTTGACCGCCTCGACCACCGCGCCCTCGAAGTCGTCGGCGTGCCACAGGCACCAGAGTGCAGCCTCCAGCGTGTCGCAGGCTCGGGGAGCCGAGGAAATCGCCGCCCTCGGCTTCGTTCGATAGTCGCCACGCACTATCGCCGCCAGCGACGGATGCGTCGCAACCCTGGCCGCCTCGCTTATGGCGGCGACCTCACCGGTGTGGAGCGCCACCACCAGCATCTCTGCAAAGAGGACCGTCGTCGCCACCGCCTCCTCGGACCCGTGCGTCACCAGCGCCTGCCGCGCCGCCGACCTCCGCGCCGATTCCGGATTTCCGCGGTGAAAGATCGCCAACGGTGCCAGTCGCATGATGCACCCGTTGCCGGCATTCTCCACCTCGCGGGCGACGTCCAGGCGCCTCGTGCGCTCGAACGTCTCGAGGGTGTGGCGCGTCTTGTCGCTGATCCCAATGGCGCAACCGCCGCATGCGTTCTCGCCGAACCGATACCAGCGTAGAAACCGCTCGAGCAGATCCCGCTCGTCGAGGCCGTCGCGCGCCAGCAGGGATTCCGCCAGGGAGATCGCCATCGCGGTGTCGTCGGTCCATTCGCCCACGCCAAGATCATGCGTACCGCCGGCTGTGAAGTCGCGCATACGCGGGTAACTGTCGCGCTGGAGTCCCTCCCTCGGCGCGCCGAGAGCATCGCCGATCGCAAGGCCCTGCAGAGCCGCGACCGATCGGTCGAGAGTGGGATCGACGACAGCATCCGACATCATTGACCTCTCGCCGGCGAGATCGCCGCGATCCATGGCCTCATTCCTGCCACGACCCGCAAGGCTGCGGTGTGGTATAGTGCCATAGCCCGCCTTCGTCAGGGAGGCATGCTTGGAATACGCTGACTATTTGCGCGAGGAGGCTGTCCGGCTGCGGCAGAGCGCCGAGCAGGCCCGGGAGCGCGCCATCGCCGACGAGCTTCATGAGCTGGCGGCGGTCTGCGAGCGCGTGGCGGCAGAGCTCGAAGACCGTATGCTGCCGGGTTGACGCCGAACGGTCGCGTCAGCCGCCGAACTGCTTCTTCAAGCTGTCGAAGCCCGCCTGATAGACGCCCCGAATGGCCGCCGCGGCCTTCTCCTCCGGCGCGCCCGACGGCTCGAAGCTGCTGCTCCAGCGCACCGTGCAACGTCCCGATCCCTGGTCCGCCACTCTCAGCTCGGAACGATAGCCGGTGACCGGCAGCGGGCCGCTGACAATGCGATAGCTGTAAGCTCGCTCCTTGTCGTCGCGGCGCTCCAGCTCCTCGACGATCTCGCCGCCGCCGGCGAGGGACAGCTTCCGGCGCGTCTTGCCGCCTTCACGGCTCTCCTCGCTCCGCGCGACCGCGGGATGCCAGCGCGGGAGCGCATCAAAGCCACCGATCAAACTCCAAATCTTTTCCGCCGGAGCATTGAGCGTGAGCGACATATCGACCTTTGCCATCACGTCCTCCCTTAATCTTGTCTCGAGATTTCTGGGCGAACTTCGATTGTAGACGCACTCCGCGGCGATTATCGAGCAAAAGCACGTGTCATGCGCCGGCGAGCCAGGGATCGCAGCAAAGGCTGCCCACTCGGGCAGTTTTCCGCAATTGCGAAGGACACCTCGCCCGCAGAGGGCCGTCAACCAGCACGATCGATTTCCCGCGCCGCGGCACCGCGGATGCCGCTACCTAAGCTGTGACCGCGGCTTCCTCGGCGCGGACTTCCGGTGCTATGCTTCCCTGCAATGAAAAGCCAGGGAGGATCATCGCCAGCGTTACGTACCGTGCCCGCGCGACGGCGCTTTCGCGTCATTCCCGGAGGTCTGGCGGATGGCGACGGCCGACCTGCCATCCGCCTGATCGCGCTGCCGCTCGACGGCGATACCGGCAGTGAGCCTGATCCGCCCAATAACCTCCTTCGCTCGCCGCTGGCGCGTACCGCGGCGATCTCAGCGGTGGTTCATGCCGCGCTGCTGACGCTCGTTCTCCTGGCCTGGAGCCCACCCACGTCGGAGGCCGTCCCCATCAGCGTGACCCTGGTATGGTCACCTGCGCCGGCGTCGGTGGGAGGGCCGACGCTGGACGCCCAATCCAATTCGCCGCCATCCTCTGCCGAGACGTCGCCGGAGGAAGCTGCAGCGCCTCCTGAATTGCTGCCAGCCGAAATCCCGCCAGCGCCTGCGGCGCTCGCCGCGATCGAGCCCGCCGCCGAGACGCCACCTGCTCCGTATGCCGATGCCGATGCCACCACCCCACCTCCGCATCGACCGACGGCTTCCGCGAATGTACCCCGAGCCACCGCGACGATCTCGCCTCCGGCGGTGATCAACGCTGCTGAAATCTTCCGCGGCACCTCCCAGCACGACCACGGAAAACGCCGCGCAGCCGCAGCAACAGGCTGCCCTGCCGCTCATTCCACCCCGCCCGCTGAGCGGTGCCGCCGGCAATGCGAAGCCGGACTATCCTGCCGACGCAAAACGGCGGGGATTTCAGGGCAAGGTGGTGCTGCAGGTCGACGTGTCGCGCGAGGGTGTGGCGACCAAGGTGCATGTGCTCACCAGCAGCGGGCATCGCGAACTCGACGAGGCCGCCGTCACCACTGTCGGGAAATGGCATTTCGTCCCGGCATCCCGGGGCGGCGAGGCGATCGCCGCCACGGCGGAAATCCCGATCCAATTCCGATTGGCCGATTGATCCGCACGCCCTCAGAGCGGTAGCCTCTAAGCATCCTCACACCACGCGGATAGCGCAGTCCGCGGCGGAGCGCGGGCGAGGACAGGAGCGGCAAGGACATTATGAGCGACGCGCAGCAATGGGACCGGGAAACCGACGTCGTGGTCGTCGGCTCCGGCGCCGCCGCCCTCTCGGCGGCGCTTGCCGCTTCGGCGGCCGGCGCGCGGGTCGTGGTGATGGAGAAGGCGTCGGTCCTGGGCGGCACCTCTGCCATGTCGGGCGCCGGCACCTGGATCCCCGCCAATCATCATATGCTGGCGGCCGGCATGAGCGACACGCCGGAGGAGGCGCTCACTTATCTCCGCGCCACCGCGCCGGCGGGCTGGCACGCCGAGGAGGATGCGCTCTGGCAGGCCTTCGTGCGGCAGGCGCCCGACGCGCTCAAATTCATCGAGGACAACACGCCGCTCAAATTCGAGCTGGTGCACCACCCTGACCTCTACGTAGAGGCGCCCGGCGGCAAGCTCAGCGGCCGCATGGTCTCGCCACTTCCCATCAGCCGCAACATCCTCGGCATCTGGCGGGACCGCATCCGCGGATCGACCATGCCGCAGATCTTCACCTACCGCGAGCTCATCGTCGGCAGCATCCTCAGCCAGCCCGTTCGCTCGCTGCTGGCGATGGCGCCCACTCTGCTTTACCGCTGGCTTACCCGGCGCGTCGGCAAGGGGAATGCGCTCGTCACGGGGCTGCTGCGTGGGTGCCTCGACCGTGGCTGCGAGATCATGATCGGCACCGCGGCGGAGCGGCTGGTGACGGAGGACAAGAGCGGCGGTCGCGTCTGCGGCGTCGAGGCTCGCGCGGGCATGCAGCCCGTCCGCATCCGCGCCCGCAAGGGCGTGGTGCTTGCCACCGGCGGGTTCGAGTGGGACCCGACGCTGCTGGCGCGGCATTTTCCCGGCGAGGTCGGCCTGATCGCCAGTCCGCGCACCAATACCGGCGACGGCCACAAGATGGCGGCGGCGGTCGGCGCCGAGCTCGCGCGCATGGACCAGGCGAACATCTACGCCTGCACCGTCACGACCTACGAAGGCGAGCGACACGGCCTGCCCCTCAACGAGCTCTACAGTCCCCACTGCCTGCTGGTGAACCGCTACGGCAAGCGCTTCGTCAACGAGGGCGACCCCAACGTGGGCGTGACGCTCGACACGCGCGATCCCGTCACCGGCGAGCCGGTGCACCTGCCGTGCTGGCGCATCTTCGACGCGCAATACGCGGCGCGGCATCCCGTCGGCATGTGGTATCGCCCGGCGCGATCAGGGGTTGGCTGCGCAAGGCCGACAGCATCGCCGGGCTGGCGCGCGCCATCGCCCTCGATCCCGCGGCGCTGCAGGCGACCGTCGAGCGCTTCAACGGCTTCGTCCGCGCGGGCAAGGACAGCGACTTCAATCGCGGCGAGACGGAATGGGAGCGGTTCTATACCGGCGATGACGCGCGGCCGAACGGCAATGGCGCGCTCGGCACGATCGCCAAGGCGCCGTTCTACGCCGCCCCCTATCACCGCGCGATCCTCGGCACCAAGGGCGGGCCGCGCACCAACGAGCGCGGACAGGTACTGCGCGCCGACGGCAGCCTGATCGGCGGCCTCTATTGCGCCGGCATCGCCATGGCGAACCCGATCGGGACCAAGGCGGTGGGCGCCGGCACCACCATCGGCCCCTGCCTCACCTGGGGCTATATCTGCGGCCGCAACGTGCTACGCGAGAACGCCTGACCCCGGTCAGAGCGAGCGCAGGCGGTCCCGACAGGCATCCGCCCTGCGGACATATCCTCGACTGCGTGAATTGGCCGCTCGCGAGCGTTGATCCAGGTCAAATCCTGAAAGACCACGCATCGATAGCGTGGTCTTGCTGTTCGTCGGGGCTGTTTTGCAGACGATGAAACCTTCCTCCACGGGAAGGTCTTTCGACTGCTTGCCTTCGGTAATTTGCTGATTACATCGCAGACGACATGTCGGGCAGAATTGCGCACCGACCGATCGCGGCGCCGCAGGAGCAGAGATGACCGTCACCGATCCGAAATCCGAACATGGTGCGCCGGGCCATCATGCTCACTCGCATTCTCATCATGGGCATGGCGGAGACGGCCGTGCCTCGACCGGCGACGCGGCGTCGGAACGCGATCCCGTCTGCGGCATGACGGTCAACCCCGCGACGGCAAAATACCGGCACGAGCACGCTGGTCGGGACTTTTTCTTCTGCTGCGCCGGATGCCTCGACAAGTTCAAGGCCGATCCTCACCGCTATCTAACCAAGGAGGAGAAGCAGCCGGCGGCGCCCGCCGGCACGCTCTGGACCTGTCCGATGCATCCCGCAGATCGTGCGGAACGAAGCCGGCAGCTGTCCGATCTGCGGCATGGCCCTGGAGCCGATGATGCCCAGCGCCGAGGAACCGGAAAATCCCGAGCTCCGCTCGATGACGCGGCGGTTCTGGGTCGGCGTCGTGCTTTCCGTTCCGCTTCTCGCCATGAGCATGGCCGGGCATTTCGGCGCCTGGCTGCAATTGGCGCTGGCAACGCCTGTCGTGCTCTGGGGCGGGGCGCCGTTCTTCGAGCGCGGCTGGGCCTCGGTGGTGAACCGCAGCCCGAACATGTTCACGCTGATCGCCATGGGCACCGGCGTCTCCTATGTCTACAGCGTCATCGCCACGCTGCTGCCCGGCGTCTTCCCGGCCTCGTTCCGCTCGCCCGACGGTGGCGGTCGAGGTCTATTTCGAGGCGGCGGCGGTCATCACCACGCTGGTCCTGCTGGGACAGGTCATGGAGCTGCGGGCACGCTCGCGCACCAACAGCGCCATCCGCGCGCTCCTCGATCTGGCACCGAAGCTCGCCCGTATCCTCCGCGACGACGGGCGCGAGGAGGACATCCCCCTCGACCAGGTCAAGCAAGGCGATCGCCTTCGGGTGCGGCCCGGCGAGAAGGTTCCGGTGGACGGCATCGTGCTGGAGGGATCGAGCGCCATCGACGAGTCCATGATCACGGGAGAGTCGATGCCGGTGGAGAAGTCGCCCGGCGACAAGGTGACCGGAGCCACTCTCAATACGACCGGAGGCCTGGTGATGCGCGCGGAGCGCGTCGGCGCCGAGACGATGCTGGCGCAGATCGTCGCCATGGTGGCCCAGGCGCAACGCTCCCGGGCGCCGATCCAGAGCCTCGCCGACCACGTCTCGTTCTTCTTCGTGCCCGGCGTGATCTCGGTGGCGATCCTCACCTTCCTCGTGTGGTCGGTCTACGGGCCGGCGCCCGCCATGGCCTTCGCGATCCTGAACGCGGTGGCGGTGCTGATCATCGCCTGCCCCTGCGCCCTCGGCCTCGCGACGCCGATGTCGATCATGGTGAGTACCGGCCGCGGCGCGCAGGCTGGCGTGCTGGTCAAGAATGCCGAGGCGCTCGAGCTCATGGAGACGATCGACACGCTTGTCGTGGACAAGACCGGCACCTTGACCGAAGGCAAGCCACGGCTCATGGGCGTCACCACCGTTGGCGGCATCGGCGAGAACGAGCTGCTGCGCCTGGTGGCAAGCCTGGAGCGCGGCAGTGAGCATCCCCTCGCCGCCGCCATCACCGCGGGCGCGGAGGCGAAAGGCCTCTCACTCGCTCCGGCGACGGAATTCCGCTCCGAGACCGGCAAGGGCGTGATCGGCACGGTGGACGGAAAGCGGATCGCGGTCGGCAATCTCGGGCTCCTGCGTACGCTCGGCATCGACCCCGGCGATCTGCCCGGCCGCGCCGACGCCCTGCGCGAGGAGGGGCAGACGGTGATGCTGACGGCGATCGACGGCCGCGCCGCGGGACTGGTGGCGGTGGCGGATCCCATCAAGGAGAATGCCGTCGCGGCCGTCGCAGAGCTCCGCGCCGAGGGACTTCGCGTGGTCATGCTGACCGGCGACAGCCGGACCACGGCGGATGCGGTAGGGCGCAGGCTCGGCATCGACGAGGTGGTGGCGGAGGTGCTGCCGGAGCAGAAGGCGGCGGCGGTGAAGAAGCTCCAGGATCAGGGCCGCAAGGTTGCCATGGCCGGCGACGGCATCAATGACGCGCCGGCGCTGGCGCAGGCGGAGGTCGGCATCGCCATGGGCACCGGCGCCGACGTGGCAATGGAGAGCGCCGCCGTCACTCTCATCAAGGGCGATCTCAGGGGCATTCTGCGGGCGCGGCGCCTCAGCCGCGCGACCATGGGCAACATCCGGCAGAACCTGTTCTTCGCCTTCGTCTTCAATGCTCTCGCCGTGCCGATCGCCGCCGGCGTGCTGTTCCCCTTCACCGGCCTGCTGCTCAATCCCATGATCGCCAGCGCCGCCATGAGCGCGAGCTCCGTGCTGGTGATCGGCAATGCGCTTCGTCTGAGCCGCGTGCGGCTCTGATGCCCGCGATGTCTTGATGCAAGGAGATTCTCGATGACCGATCTCTATTTCTCGCGTCGACGCGTGCTGGCGGGGATTGGGGCCGCTGCGGTCGCGCGCGGCATCGGCATCCACCCGGCGCGGGCTCAAGCGGCGGTCATCGCGCTTGCGGCCGACCGGCGCACCATCGAGGTCAACGGCCGCGCGGGCCATCTTCTCGGCATCCTGCAGCAGGGCGGCAAACAGGGTCTGCAGACGGTTGCGGGGACTGACTTCCGCGTCCACCTCGTCAACAAGCTCGACATGCCCACGACCGTGCATTGGCATGGCCTGACGCCGCCCTCCGACCAGGACGGGGTTCCCGACCTGTCGCAGCCGCCGATCGCCGCCGGCGCTTCCTATGATTACGACTTCCCGCTGAAACACCCCGGCACCTACTGGATGCACTCGCACGTCGGATATCAGGAGCAGCTGATGTTCGCGCCGCTCATCATCGCCGATCCCGCCGATCGCCAGCGCGACGAGCAGGAAGTGGTGGTGATGCTGGCGGACTTCAGCTTCAAGTCGCCCGAGGAGCTGGCGGCCGGCTTGCGCAAGACCGGCACGAGCGGCATGAGCATGAACCATTCGGGCATGTCGGGAATGTCCGGCATGGGGAACATGGCGGGCATGTCGCAGGGATCCGCGATGAAAGCCGGCGCCATGCAGGACATCAACGACATCGACTACGATGCCTATCTCGCCAACGACCGGCACATTGGCCGACCCCGAGATCGTCCGCGTCGAGCCCGGCGGCAGGATTCGGCTCCGCGTCATCAACGGCTCCGCCGCCACCAACTACTATCTCGATCTCGGCCAGCTCAAGGGCGAGCTGATCGCGGTCGACGGCATGCCGGTGCGGCCGCTGGCGGGATCGCGTTTCGAAATGACGACGGCGCAGCGCGTCGACGTCCGCCTGCGGCTTCCGCGTGGCGACGGCGTCTATCCGGTCTTAGCGCTGCGCGAGGGCGCGCGCGAGCGCACTGGCGTGGTGCTGGCGACCGCGGGCGCCAAGGTCACGCGCCTGGGCCCGACGTCGGCCAAGCCGGCACCGGTTGTCGGGCTCGGCCTCGAGCGCCGGCTCGTCGCGGCGGAACCGCTTGCCGCGCGGAAGGCGGATCGCACCCACGAGGTTCGTCTCGCCGGCGACATGATGAGCTATGTCTGGACCATCAACGGCAAGACCTATGACCAGCACGATCCGCTCATGGTCAGGCTCGGCGAGCGCGTGGAGCTGGTCATGCGCAACATGTCCATGATGGCCCACCCCATGCATCTGCATGGGCACAGCTTCCAGGTGGTGGCGATCGACGGCAAACGCTTCGCGGGCGCGGTGCGGGACACCGTGCTGATTCCGCCCATGGCGACCGTCACGGTTGCCTTCGACGCCGGCAACCCCGGCCGCTGGGCGTTCCATTGCCACAATCTCTACCACATGGAAGCCGGGATGATGACCGAAGTCCGCTACCAGACATGACCTGGACTTCCCACGGGCAAGGCGCTCTAGAATATGCGACGCAGGGCGGAGACAACCGCCTTGACGATCGGGAGGACACGCATGTCGGAGGCCATCGGCAGGATGGACGGTATGGCGCCACGCCCTGGCGACCTCGATCCGATCGAGGTCGCCTCGCGGGATGAGATCACGGCGCTGCAGATGGAGCGGCTGAAATGGTCGCTCGCGCCATGCCTATGAGAACGTGCCGCACTACCGCCGCGGCTTCGACGCCGCGGGCGTCCGCCCCGACGATCTGAGAGAGCTCGAGGATATCCGGCGCTTCCCCTTCACCACCAAGGCGGACCTGCGGGCCAACTATCCCTTCGGCATGTTCGCGGTGCCGCGCGACGCAGGTCGTCCGCATTCACGCCTCCTCCGGCACCACGGGCAAGCCCACCGTGGTCGGATACACCGCGCGCGACATCGAGACCTGGTCCGATCTGATGGCGCGCAGCATCCGCGCCTGCGGCGGCCGGCCCGGCATGAAGGTGCACGTCGCCTATGGCTACGGGCTCTTCACCGGCGGGCTCGGCGCGCACTACGGCGCCGAGCGGCTGGGCTGCACGGTGATTCCCGTCTCCGGCGGCATGACCGAGCGCCAGGTGCGGCTCATCGCCGATTTCGAGCCCGAGATCATCATGGTGACGCCGAGCTACATGCTGGCGATCCTGGACGAGTTCCGCGCCCAGGGGCTCGATCCCCGCGCGCTCGTCGCTGGAGATCGGCATCTTCGGCGCCGAGCCCTGGACCAACGCGATGCGCGCGGAGATCGAGGACGCCTTCGACATGCACGCCGTCGACATCTATGGCCTCTCCGAGGTGATCGGCCCCGGCGTCGCCAACGAGTGCGTCGAGACCAAGGACGGCCTCCACGTCTGGGAGGATCACTTCTATCCCGGAGATCGTCGATCCCGCGACCGGCGCGGTGCTGCCCGACGGCGAGCGCGGCGAGCTGGTGCTGACCTCGCTCACCAAGGAAGCGATGCCGGTCATCCGCTACCGCACGCGCGACCTGACGCGCCTGCTGCCGGGCACCGCGCGCTCCATGCGCCGCATCGAGAAGATCACCGGCCGCTCCGACGACATGATCATCCTGCGCGGCGTCAATCTCTTCCCGACCCAGATCGAGGAGCTGATCCTCGACGACCAGCGCCTGGCGCCGCATTTCCTGATCGAGCTCGCGCGCGAGGCACGGCTCGACGCCATGACCGTCCGCGTCGAGGCGCGGGCCGACCGCGGCGGATGCCGAGAGCCGATCCGCCAGCAGCCGGGATCTGGCGCACCGCATCAAGACGCATGATCGGCGTTACGCGTGGCGGTCGAGACCGTCGCAGCCCGGCGCGATCGAGCGCTCGATCGGCAAGGCGAAACGGATCGTCGACCTGTCGCCCGAACGAGCTGATCAAGCCTTGCGCTGCTGCGCGTTCCAGTTCCGCTCGAGATTGGCGATCAGGGCGGGGCTGAAGTGGCAATAGGCCTGCTCGCGCGCATAGACCGCCATGTAGCGGCGGAAGAGATCGAGCGGCTCCTCCGCGACGCGCAACGCGCGGCGATTGCCGGCGGCGCTCACCACGCCCGAGCTGGTGAAGCCCTCGACCACGCGCGTCGAGCGCCGCATCCATCTCCGTCGGGCGGCGCGATCTCGTCGCAGATCAGGCGGCCCTCCGGACTGTCGCAATCGAGCCGGCGGCCGTACATGATCGCCTGGCGCGCGATGCGGTCGCCGGTGAAGCGCGTGAGGCGCAGATTGGCGGCGCCGGGGATGATGCCCTCCTTGCGCGCCGGCAGCGTCATGTAGGCGTCGCTCGCCGGCGATGACGTAGTCCATCGCCAGCAGGATCTGGCAGCCGCCGCCGATCGCGAAGGTGTCGACCGCGGCGACCCAGGGCTTCTCGATGCGTGCCGCCGTCGAGCTCGTCCGGGCTCGCGTCCGGCCGCGCCAGCGCCGCGGAAGATCTTGTTGACCAGCCCCATGTCGCGCTTGATGTACCAGACGTAGGAAATCTTGCCGTGATAGAGGTGCGTGAGGTTGATGCCGGCGGAGAAGACGCGCCGGCCGCGGTATTTCGGATGCTCGACCACGTCGCCGCGCAGCACCGCGATCTCCGCCCCCGGATCGAGCGTCGCGAGATCGATCGCGATCTCGCGCCGCGTCGATCGTGGTCTCGTCCTCGGCGTTGAGGAAGCGCGGATTGCGCATCGTGACCACGGCGGCCTTGCCGCGCCGCTCGACGACAGCCGGCGCCGAGATCGAGAACGCCGCGCGCGCGAAATTCCGGCACCCGCTCCAGCGCCTCGGCGCGCGGCAGCAGCATGGCGTGGCAGAGATGCGCGCCCGATGCCGGATCCGCCAGCACCCGCGACAGGAAAATTCCCTGGTCGATCTCGACGCCATCCTTGTCGCCCTGCGGCAGGGCGCTCTCCGCTGCAACCTCCTCCGGCGCCGGCGTCAGCCCCGGCAGCAGGCGGGCGGCGTCATAGACGATCTTCTCCACCCGGATGAAGTCGGCATGGTCCCTGGTGAGCGCGCGGTAGACGGTCGTGGCGTGGGCGGCAAGAAACTGCTCCCGCGTCTCACGCCCGGTCCGCAGGACGACACCGGCGACAGCAGCCTCAGCGGCGCTGCGCCTGGCCTTGGTCGGAAGTCCCGCGAGAAGTTCGGATCCCGCCAGCCAGAAGCGGGAGAATGCCGCCGCATCCCGCCGATAGTCCGCGCTGACGGAGGGCCGTTCTGCGGTCCACGCCGTCGTCGCCCCCAGGTCAGTCGCTCTTGCCTCCGTCGGGCGTGCCATCTTCCGTCCTCCATTCATTGGAGCCCGGTGTAGAGCACCTCTGGTGCCGGCGGCAAGCCCGGCGCGTCACTTGGCGTGGGTGGTCAGCTCCAGCGCTTCCTGCGGCTCGACGAAGGGATAAGGCCCGTCGAAGCGACCGACCGAAACGGTGTGGGAGATGATGCCGGCACCCGGCGACCAAACATGGACCTGGAAGCCCGGCGGCTCCAGGGCGAAAACGCCGTCGACGCCGGGGCGCAGATCGAGGGCCACCTGATGCGCCGTGCTGGGCGCCGTGGCCGCGAGGGTGCCGCGCCAGCGCACCTGGATCGCCCGATGAAGATGGCCGCAGAGCACGCGCTCGACCTGCGGATGGCGCTCGATCACCGCGCCGAAGGCATCGCCGACGGCAAGGCCGATCACGTCCATATGGTCGATGCCGGTGCGAAACGGCGGGTGATGCATGAACACGACTGTGGGCCGATTGCGTCCCGCCGCCAGCACGTCCTCGAGCCAGCCGAGCCGCTCGGCGCAGAGGGTGCCCCCGCCGTGGCCCGGAATGACCGTATCAAGACCGATGAGACGGACGGGATAGTTGTCGATCACGTAGTGCTGGAAGCCGCGCTTCGGCAGATAGTCGTGATCACCGAAGACGGCGGCGAAATTCTCGCGCAGATCGTGATTTCCGGGAACGAGATAGACGGGAATGTCGAGCGCGCCGAGAAGATGGTGCAGCATCTCGTATTCCTCGACCGCTCCGGCGTGGACGAGATCGCCCGTCGCGATCACCACATCCGGACGCGGCTCCATCTCGGCGATCTGCCGGATGGCGGCGCGCAGCATGTCGTTGGTGGGCACGCGGCCATAGGCGAGCGTGCCCGGCGCGCGAACGTGGAGGTCGCTGATTTGCACGATGATCATCGGTCATGTCCCTCGAAGAAATCTGGAGCGCCGCGGCACGTCACCGCGACGCCCCATTACGATATAGGTCGGCCCGACCCTAGAGCGCGCCCAGCTGCACCAATTTTTCCTGATAGGGCTTCATGATCTCGTCGGCGTTCTTCTGGGCATCGCGGACGGCTTCCGCCGCCTGCTTCTTGCCCGAGAGCACCGCCTGGACCTCGTCCTCGATCGCCTTGCGCACGGCAACCACGTTGTAGGTGGCAAGCCAGGGCTGTGCGTATTCGAGCTGCTTCAGGGCGATCAACGCGTCCGGATGCTGGCCGATGAAGGCCTTCATCTCCGGGAGGTCATAGGAGCTCTTGCGCGGCGCGAAATAGCCGGTGACCCGGCTCCAGTCGCCGAGTGTCGCCGCCGAGGTCATATAGGAGACAAAACTCCAGGCGGCCTCCCGTGCCTCCGGCGACAGCTTCTTGAAGACCACCATCGATCCGCCGCCGATCGGCGCCGCATTACGCTGATTGCGCGGAATGAAGGCCACCTGATACGGGAATTTGGCACCATTGCGGATGAAAGTGAGCGACCCCGTCGATAGCATCACCATGGAGGCGCGGCCGGCAAAGAAGTCCGTCGAAACCTGGCTGGGATCGACGACGCCTTGCGGCATCACCTTGTACTTGAAGACGAGATCGCCCAGGAATTGCACCGCGCCGCGGGTCGAGGGCTGGTCGTAGTAGACCTCGCCGGGATTGATCGGGTTAAAGAAGTGCCCTCCGTTCGACATCGCGAAGGTCTGGGTGAGCCAGCCGAGGTAGTCGTAGACGCCCGGCATCTCGAAACCGTAGCGCGTGATCTTGTCGCCGTCCCGCTTGGTCAACTTTTGCGCCGCCGCAACGAACTCGGCCCAGGTCGCCGGCGGATGGTCAGGATCGAGACCGGCTTCCTTGAACTGCTCGGCGTTGATGTAGAGGAGCGGCGTCGAGTTCTGGTACGGGATCGCATAGAGCTTGCCATTCGTCATCGCATTCGCGTGCAGCGCCGGCCAGAAATCGTCCAGGAAGGTCTTGGGATCCTGGCCGTGCGCCGACAGCAGATCGTCGATCGGCTCGATCTCGCCGCCGATCACGAAGTCGGGCACGTTGTTGGCCGACACCAGCGCCACCGCCGGCGGCTTGCCGGACTCGAAGGCCGCCTGCGCCTTGAGCCGCGTGTCATCGTAGCTCCCGGTATAGGCCGCCACCACCTCGATGTCGGGATGCGCGTCGTTGAAGGTCTTGACGAGGCGGCCCATCTCGCGGGACAGCGCACCCTGAACCGGGACCGGAAAGTAGAAATCGATGGTAGTCTTGGCGGCAGCCAGCCCGCCACTCGCCAGCAGTATCGCCAGCGCCGCGCCGGTGGCGCGGAAAGTCGATCGCATACCCATGATGTGCCCCCTCTATTTGATACCGGAGAAAACGAAACTGTTGACGATCCGCCGCTCGAACAGCACGAAGGCGACCAGCAGCGGCGCACTCACGACGAGCGTCGCCGCCGCGATCAGGCCCCAATCCGCGGCGCCCTCGGCACCGCCGACGACGCTCGAGAGCCCCAGCGTCAACGTGCGATTGCCTGGCGAGTTGATGACGATGAGCGGCCACAGGAACTCGTTCCAATGGGCGACCACGCTGACGATCGCGAAAGCCGCCAGCGCCGGCTTGGCGAGCGGCAGCAGCACGTAGCGGAGCATCTGAATGAAAGAGGCGCCGTCGATGACGGCCGCGTCCTCGAAATCCCGCGGCAGCGACTTGAAGGTCTGGCGCATCAGGAAAGTGCCGAAGGCGGAGGCGAAATAGGGCGCCATCACGCCGAGCAGGGAATCATTGATGCCGAGCGCGATGACCGTGCGGAGGTTGGGCACGATCAGCACCGGCGGCACGATCATGAGCTGCAGCAGGAACAGATAGAACAGAACCTCGCGGCCGGGAAATTCCAGCCGCGCGAAGGCATAGCCGGCGAGGCTGATGGTGACGAGCTGCACCGACAGGGTCCCGGCCACCACGATCAGCGTATTGGCGTAATAAATCGGAAAATCGCCGCTGTCCCAGGCGGCGCGGAAATTCTCCAGCGATGGCGGCCAGCCCGGCACCAGGGAGGCGAGATCGAGAGCGCCATAGGCATCGGCGCGGAACGACGCCACCAGCATCCAGAGAAAGGGCGTCGACCAGACGAGCGCGACGCCGGCGGCGATCGCGCCGAGGCCGACGGCGACCGGAGAGATCCTAGCTCGCATAGAGGCCTCGTCCGTCGAGGCTGCGGATCCCGAGCGTCGAGACGACGAAGAGAATCGCGAGCGTCACCACGGTAGCGGCGGCGGCCTTGCCGGGGTCATGTACCTCGGTGGCGGTCTGGAAAATGTAGAACAGCAGCAAGGTGGTGGCGTCGTTCGGACCGCCGCGGGTCATTACGATTACATGGTCGACGGTGGTGATGGCCTGGGCGACGGCGATAACGCCGACAAAAGCCGTGGTCGGCCCGAGCAGCGGTAATATGACGTGCCGGAACCGCTGCCATGGACCCGCGCCGTCGAGAATCGCGGCCTCGATCAGCTCCTCCGGCATCGACTGCAGCGCCGCCAGATAGAACAGCATGTAGTAGCCGGCGTTCTTCCACACCGTGACCAGGGTGATCGCCCAGAGCGCGCTGTCGGGATCGCCGAGCCAGTTGATGGAGAGCGGCAGCAGTCGGCCGAGGTAGTAGTCGATGAGACCGAGAGTGGGGAGGAACAGGAAGGTCCAGAGCGCCGCTGCCGCGATCAGCGGCACCATGGTGGGGAAGAACAGCAGTGCCCGCATCGCGCGATTGAAGCCGTTGGATTGCTTCAGCATCAGCGCGAAACCCAGCGCCAGCACGATCGAGGGCACCACCGATCCCACGGCGTAGAGCAGATTGTTGAGCGCCGCGGCGGCGAACTTGGCATCGGAGAAAAGCCGGCCGTAGTTGTCGAGACCGACGAAGGCCGCGGTCTTGTCGCCGAGACGGCGAGTGAACAGGGAGTCGACCAATACCGACACCACCGGCCAGTAGGTGAAGAGGCCGAGGCAGGCGAGCGCCGGGGCCAGCAGAATCCACGGCTTGAGGATGCGCGCCCGGCGCTCGCCGCTGCGCGCTGCAGGCGCCCGGGAGGCTCGGGAGGCGAGGATGTCAGCGGTCACGCCTGTTGGATTAACGATGCACCGGGACGCCAGCGTGTCAGTTCGGTGACGTTTTCGTTTCAGTCGGCGAGCCCGCCGGCATCAGGTGTGTGCACGTTGAGACTTTCGGCGCGGCGCGCGGATGTCATCGCGGCGTCACGGCGGAGCGCTAGAGTGCGTCCCGTCAGCTCGCCTCGGCTACGACGTAGTCAGCAGTCCCGAGTTGAATGTCCCCGCGACTTGAAGGCCGCTGCTCCCCCTCGAAGCGCAGCGGCCTTTTTTCGTGCGCTCGCGATCAGCGACGCCCCAGCGGGATGCGACGGAGAACGCGGAATCCGCGCCGTCGGCGCGGACTCCACGCAGAGCGCGAGATCATCGATCGTCAGCGGCTCGGCAAGGAGGGGCCGGACCATGGGCTGCAGCGCCTCGCCCACACGCACCCTGAGCCCGCTCTCCAGCGGCCCTGTCAAGGTCAGATGAAATCGGAATTCCGCCATCACGTAGGGATAACCCCAGCGCACCAGGAGCATTTCCTGCGCCGCGCTCAGCCCCGCGCGACGCCGCTTCGCGAGCTCCGCCTCGGTGGGCGGCGCCCGGAAAGCGTCGAATGCCGCCACGCAGTCGGCGGCGAGATCATGCAGCCGCGGCGACCATTCGACGGGGGTGAAGGCGAGGAATGCCGGCGAGCGGACCGAAGCGCAGCGCTGCCGCCGCGAGTGGCGCGCGCTCCGCCGCGAAGGAAGTGGCGACGCCGATGAGATCGCTTTCGGTCATGCCCTCGGCGAGACGAAACGGCGCCTTCAGCGTGGTATGGAAGCCATAGTGGCGCGGCTCCGCGGTGACCGCTGTCGTGAAGCTCGGTGGAAGGCCGGCTGTCTCCAGCTGCGTCGACCGTCCGGCCGCGATCCATGTCCCAGCCGAGCCAGCGGGCGCCGAATTGCGCCAGTGCCGTCTCCGGCCGCGGCGCAAAGTAGAGCGCATAGCGTGGACCCGCCGCCATGGCGTCTCAGCCGGCGAGGCAGGCCTCGAGATAGGGCCGGAAATGCCGGAGATCCGGCGTCGGCAGCTCCGGCATCTTCGCGGCCTCGTCCCAGCGCCGCAGCCGCGCGGCATCGACGGCGTGCGGCTGACCGATGAAAACCGCCGCGCCATCCGCATCGAACCGACCGCCTTGCAGCTCCAGGCTTCGCACCGACCCCGGCGACAGCATCTCGAAATAGCCGGGCTCGGTGGCGCAGAGATAGCGCTTGGCATCGACGTGCAGCCGGATCGGCTCGGTGACCTCGGCCCCGAACCAGCGCCGCAGCCACTTGGCGCCGCCCACCTGGTGGAGGTCGTCGACCCCGCGAGCCGCCGGTTCCGATCCCAGCTTGTGTATGAGATGGCCGATATCGTGGAGCAGCGCCGCCGCGATCAGGGCCGGCGGCGCCTCCTCCGCTTCCGCGGAAGCCGCGCATTGCAGGGCATGGGCAAGCTGGGTTACGCGCTCGCCGCCATACATGCGGCCGCCCTGCCCTTCGTAGAGCGCGCAGATCTCGTCGACAGGCGTCATGGCGTCAATCCCTCAGGTTATCCGCGATCCCGTGCGCCAGACCTCGCGCACCACGGGCAAATCGCCGGCTCGCCGCGCGCGCACGAGATCGGCGCGCTTGCCGACGGCGATCTCGCCGCGATCATCGAAGCCCAGCGCCCGCGCCGGCGTCGAGGAAACCATCCCGATCGCCTGCGGCAGGTGGATGCCCTGCTCATCATGGAGCAGGAACGCCGCGTGGAGAAGGCTCGACGGCACGTAATCCGAGGAGAGGATGTCGAGCGTCCCGGCCGCGGCCAGCGCGCGCGCCGACACGTTGCCGGAATGGGAGCCGCCGCGCACCACGTTGGGCGCTCCCATGATCACCGCCATCCCACGTCCATGGGCCGCATCCGCCGCCGCTTCGGTGGTCGGAAACTCCGCCAGGGTCATGCCGAGCTCGAGGGCCTCCTCCACATGAGCCGCGGTGGCGTCGTCGTGGCTCGCGAGCGGCATTTCGCGACCCCGGCACAGCTCCGCCAGCCGCCGACGGTGCGGATCCGCATAAAGCTGCTGATCGGCCTGTCGGCGCTCGATCAGCGCCGTCATCTCCGCATCGGAGTAGCCGAACTTGCCCTGATAGTAGGTGTAGTACTGGTCGAGGCTGGTGAACTGACGCTGACCCGGCGTGTGATCCATCAGCGACACCAGGCGTACCAGCCGATCCCTGAGCAGCCGCTCGCAGGTCTCCACCACGCCCTCGAAGCCGACCTCGCAGCGCAGGTGGATGAAATGATCCGCGCGCAGCAGACCGGCCGCCGCCGCACGGCCGACGGCCGCGGCGGCATCCGGCAGCATGTCGCCGCGGACCGGGCTGTCGCCCCGATCGACGATGGCGAGAGCGTCGAGTACGGTGGTGATGCCGGCGGCGGCGATCTGGGCATCGTGGGCGAGGAGCGCTGCATCCATCGGCCAGCGCACCTTCGGCCGCGGCGCCACATGGCGCTCGAGATTGTCGGTATGGAGCTCCACCAGGCCCGGCAGGAGATAGTCGCCCTCAAGATCAAGCGCGCCCGGCGCTTGCGTCCGGCCCTCGCCAATCTCGCCGATCTCGCCATCGCGGCAGACCACGTGACCGCGCAGTAATCGGTCCGGCAGCACCAGGATCGCGTTGTCGAATACCTGCTCCGGCGTCATGCCGCTGCCTCCAAGGCTTCGAGGCCGAGCACCCGATCGGCAACGGCCTCGCGCACGTCCCGGTCGTGAAAGACCCCGACCACCGTGGTTCCCCGCGACTTCGCCTCGCGGATCAGCGCCACCACCGCGGCCCGGTTGACGGCGTCGAGGGAGGCCGTGGGCTCGTCGAGCAGCAAAATCGGCCGCTCCGCCACCAGCCCGCGGGCGATGTTGATGCGCTGCTGCTCGCCGCCGGAGAAGGTCGCCGGCGGCAGGTCCCGGAGGCGGGCGGGAATATCCAGGCGATCGAGGATATCAGCCGCCCGCTCCCGCGCCTCGACAAGACCGACGCCGCGCTCCAGCAGCGGCTCCATACCAGCTCCAGCGCCGGCACCCGCGGCACCACGCGGAGGAACTGGCTCACGTATCCGAGTGTCGAGCGCCGGAGCGCCAGGATCTCGCGCGGCGAGGCGGCGCCGAGATCGATGAGGTCGTCGCCGCGGCGCACGAGGACGCGGCCCGCATCGGGGCGATAGTTGCCGTAGAGGCAGCGCAGGACGGTGCTCTTGCCGGCGCCGGAAGCGCCCGTGCAGCACCACGCATTCCCCGGTCTCGACTGCTAGGCTCAGGTCCCGCAGCACGGGCAGATCGATGCCGCCGCGGAGATGGAGGATGAAGCCCTTGCTGACCTGCTCCAGCCGGATCGCTTCCATGCTCAGGCTCCGATCACCGAGGCGACCAGGAGCTGCGTGTAGGCATCGTGGGGATCGTCCAGCACCTGATCGGTGAGCCCCTCCTCCACCACGCGGCCGCGGCGCATCACCATCAGGCGGTCGGTGAGCAGACGCGCGACACCGAGATCGTGAGTCACGATGACGACCGCCAGATCGAGGTCCCGCGCCAGCCGGCGCAGCATGTCGAGCAGCTTCGCCTGCACGGAGACGTCCAGGCCGCCTGTGGGCTCGTCGAGGAACACCAGGCGCGGCTTGCTGACGAGGATGCGGGCGATCTGCAGGCGCTGCTGCATGCCGCCGGAGAACAGCGCCGGCAGCTCGTCGATGCGGCCGCGATCGAGCTCGACGCGGTCGAGCCACGCCACCGCCTCGGCGCGGATATGGCCATAGTGGCGCGCGCCACCCGCCATCAGCCGCTCGCCCACATTGCCGCCGGCGGTGACGCCCATGCGCAGCCCGTCGCGGGGATTCTGATGCACGACGCCCCATTGGGTCCGCATCAGGAACCGCCGGCGCGCCTCACCCATGCGGTGCACATCCTCGAAGCCGTTCTCGAGGGTGCGAAACTCGACCGTGCCGGCGGTGGGCGCCAGCTCGCCGGCGAGGCAGCGCAGCAGCGTGGTCTTGCCGGAACCGGACTCGCCAACGATGCCCAGCACCTCGCCGGGCCAGAGCTCCAGGGAAACGTCCTGGCATGCCAGCAGCCGGTCGAAGGCCTTGCTGACGCCGTGCGCCCGCAGCAATGGCTCGTCAGTCATCGGCGGCCTCGGACGGGCGGGCGCGGCGCGTCTCGCAGTAGTCGCTGTCGGAGCAGACGAACATGCGGCTGCCCTGATCGTCGGTGACGACCTCGTCGAGAAAGCTGTCGCGGGCGCCGCACAAGGCGCAGGGCCGCTCCCACCGCTCGACGAAGAAGGGATGATCCTCGAAATCCAGGCTCTTCACCTCGGTGTAGGGCGGGATCGCATAGATGCGCTTCTCGCGCCCGGCACCGAAGAGCAGCAGCGCCGGATTGCGATCGAGCTTGGGATTGTCGAATTTCGGAATCGGCGACGGGCTCGCGAGATAGCGCCCGTGCACCAGGGCTGGATAGTCATAGGACTTGGCGATGCGGCCGTGGAGGGCCACGTCCTCGTAGAGATGCACCTGCATGAGGCCGTAATCCGCGAGCGCATGCAGCTTCAGGGTCTCGCTCTCCCGGGGCTCGAGCCAGCGCAGAGGCTCCGGGATCGGCACCTGGAACACCATGATCTGGCCTTCCCTCGAGCGGCATCTCCGGGATCCGGTGCCGGCTCTGGATGACCGTCGCCTCGCCGGTGCGGGTCGTGGTCTTGACCCCGGCGGTCTTCGCGAAGAGCCGACGGATGTTGACGGCGTTGGTGGTGTCGTCGGCGCCCTGGTCGATCACCTTGAGGACATCGTCGGCGCCGAGGATCGCCGCCGTCACCTGGATGCCGCCGGTGCCCCAGCCATAGGGGAGCGGCATTTCGCGACCGGCGAACGGCACCTGATGGCCGGGGATCGCGACCGCCTTCAGGATCGCGCGCCGGATCATCTTCTTGGTCTGCTCGTCGAGGTAGGCGAAGTTGAAGGGACGCGACGGCAGGCGGCTCTCGGATCCCGCGCCCATTACTCCGCCGCCTCCGTGGCCGGACGGTGCGCCCGCTCCCACTCCGCGCGCATCTCGCGCACCATGGTGAGCTCAGACTGGAAGTCGACATAGTGCGGCAGCTTCAAGTGCTGCACGAAGCCGGAAGCTTCCACGTTGTCGCTGTGGGAGAGCACGAACTCCTGGTCCTGGGCCGGGGCGCCGCTCTCCTCGCCGAGCTCGCGGGCACGAAGGGCGCGATCCACCAGCGCCATCGCCATCGCCTTGCGCTCGCTCATGCCGAAGACCAGGCCGTAGCCGCGGGTGAACTCCGGCGGCGCCTCCGCCGAGCCCTTGAACTGGTTCACCATGTCGCATTCGGTGACAGTGATCTCGGCAATCTCGATGGGAAATCCGAGCTCGGGCGGCATGTATTCGACGCTCACGACGCCCATGCGGATCTCGCCCACGAAGGGATGCGTGCTGCCATAGCCGCGCTGGGTCGAATAGCCCAAGGCGAGCAGAAACCCTTCGTCGCCCCGTGCCAGGTTCTGCAGGCGCAGCTCGCGCGGAGCGGGAAATTTCAGCGGCGCCTGGGTGAGATCGGGCACCGACGCGCCCTCCGCTTGCGGCGCCGCCTCGATCAGCCCCTCGCCGCCGAGGAGATCAGCAACCCTGGGCACGCGAGCGTCGGTGTCCGCGGGCGCGGTCTCCGCCGCAGCGCGCGATCCAGCCTCGCGGGCGAGATCGAAATCGAGCAGCCGGTGCGTATAGTCGAAGGTCGGGCCCAGCATCTGCCCGCCGGGCACGTCCTTGAAGGTGGCGGAGATGCGGCGTTCCAGGAGCATGTCGGCGGTATCCACCGGCAGCGCGTCGCCGAGGCGCGGCAAGGTGGTGCGATAGGCCCGCAGCAGGAAGATCGCCTCGATGAGATCGCCGCGCGCCTGCTTGATCGCCAGCGCCGCCAGCGGGCGATCGTAGAGCGCGCCCTCGGTCATCACGCGATCGACGGCGAGGGTGAGCTGCTCGCCGATCTGGGCGAGGCTGAGCTCGGGAACCTCGGGATCGCCCCGGCGCTCTTCCACCACCAGCCGCTCGGCGTTCGCGATCGCCCGCTCGCCGCCCTTCACCGCCACATACATCTCAGATCTCCACGCGCACCGTGCGCGGCAGCACGGCGATCGCCTCGGGCGCGGCGAACACGACATCGACACCGCAGGGATAGAGCGCGGCATTGCGGCGCCATTGCCGCCAGAAATCGGCGGAAATCCCGTCGACACGGAGCGAGGTGTGGCTGGCGATGCCAGGACCCGTGAGGCGCACGCGCTCGCTATAGGCGAAGCCAGGCACCTGGAGGATGACCGTGGTGGAGCGCTCCGGCGATTCCGGCTCGCCGACCGCGAAGGTCTTGAGATCGACGGCGTCGGGAGCGCCGACCAGGGCGAAGGCGGCGCCATCGGACGCCTCCACGATCGGCGCCCCGCAGTGGAAGCGCAGAAACGTTCGGACCGCCGGAGTGTCGAGGGCGGCGTCGAGCCAGAGCGGCGTGCCGTGATCGATGAGGGTGAGCGCCAACGCCGCCGTGCCGGGACCGAGGGGCGCCGGCGGCGCCAGCACCGGGGGCAGCAGCACGACGCGGCCGGGATGGGCGAAGGCCTCCAGCAGGCGGCGGAAGACCCGCTGAGCGTCATGGACGGGATCGTCGAAGCCCGGTGTCGGATCGGCGGAGATCGCGAATGAGGTCATGCGCCCGCCTCCCGGGCAACAGTGAAGAATTCGACGCGGGTCGCCGCCACCCGGGCCGCGACGCGTTGGCGCGCCACATCGCGAGCCGCCGCGAGAGGAGCGATGATGCCGCGCTCGATCTCGGCGCGATGGGCATCGTCCTGCAGCAAGGCGTCGCAGAGCGCCACGATCTCCGCATGGCGCGGGTCGGTCCCGCCGACATAGCCATGACCGATGGTGCCGTCCGCCAGCACCACCGAGCAGCGCGTCACCGTCATCTCGCCCATGTTGAAGGGAGCACCGGTCCCGCTGACCCGGCCCCGCAGCATGACGAGGCCGCTTTCCGGCGCGCGCAGGTGACGGAAAGCGGGATCGAGACCGAGCGCCTCCCACCGCCGTTGCAGCTCCTCGGGCGCCGCTTTCGCGAGCACGCCCAGGAAGTGCCGCCGATCCTCGGTCGAGAGCGCCATCGCCTGCCCCTCAGAGCACCAAGCGGCGCAGCGCCGCGGAGATGCGCTCGGCCGCCATCACCAGCACGAAGGTGACGAGCAGCAGCAGGGAGACGGTCCGGTACTGGAACAGGTTCATGGCGGTCAGGAGCTGGAAGCCCAGACCGCCGGCGCCGACGAAGCCCAGCACCAGGGACGAGCGCAGATTCTCGTCGAACCGATAGAGGCCGATGCCCAGGAGAGACGGCGCGACCGAGGGCACCACCGCATGGGTGAAGACCTGCAGGCGACCGGCGCCGGTGAGGGTCAGCGCCTCCACCGGCCCCATGTCCATGTCCTCGATCACCTCGGAGAAAAGCCGGCCCAGCATGCCGATCGAATGCACCGCGACAGCGCAGCCGCCGGGAAACGGCCCGAGGCCGACGGCGGTGACGAAGAGCAGCGCCCAGACCAGATCCGGCACCGCGCGGGCGAAGGCGATGATGCCGCGGGCCGCGTAATAGAGCGGCCGCGCCGGCGTCACGTTGGCGGCGGCGAGCACCGAGAGCGGCAGCGCCATGACGATGCCGGCGACGGTGCCGAAGAGCGCGATGTCGACGGTCTCCAGCGCCGGCCAGAGGACGGTGCCGATCTTGCTGACGTCAGGCGGCGACGCGCGGCGCAGGATGTCCGCCATGCCATGGATGCCGGTGATGAAGTCCTGCGGCTTGCACCTCAACGACGATCAGCGACTGGGCGAAGAGGATCGCGACGGCGAAGACGATGAGGAACTTGAGGGCGCGTCGGCCGGAGCTCTCGGTCTGGACGCGGGTCGCGGGCCGGGCGATATCGGCGGTCACCACCTGTGGCCTCACGCCGCCTTCCCGGCATAGAGGGTGGAGACCGCCCCACCCGAGGCGACCTGGGCCGCGGGCAGGTCGAACTGGATCGCGCCGTCGCGGATGCCGACGATCCGGTCGGCGTAGCGATAGGCGAGCTCCGGCTGATGCAGCACGCAGACGACCGCGAGATTGTCCTCGGTGGCGAGGCGCCGCAGCAGGCGCATGATGTCCTCGGCCGCCTCGGGATCGAGGCTTGCGACCGGCTCATCCGCCAGCAGCACGCGCGGACGCTGGGCCAGCGCCCGGGCGATGGCGCAGCGCTGGGCCTGGCCGCCCGAGAGCGTGCCCGCCCGCTGCCCGGCCTGCTCCTCGAGCGCCGACTTCCGCCAGGCACCGCCGGGCGAAATCCAATTCCTGTTGCGGCAGAATGCCGAACCGGCTCCGCACGCCGTTGCAGCGCCCGAGCGCGCCGCAGGCGACATTGGCCAGCACGCTGCGGCGGCGCACGAGATTGGCGTGCTGGGAGATCATGGCGAGCGCGGTCCGCGCCCGCCGGAGCGCCCGGCCGTTGAGCCGGGTGAGATCGCGGTCGTCCACCTTGACCGAGCCTTCCGTGGGATCGATCAGGCGGACGATGCAGCGCAGCAGCGTCGACTTGCCGCTGCCGTTGCTGCCGAGGACGATGACGAGCTCGCCGGCCTCGACTTTCAGGCTCGCCTGGCGGAGCGCGACCCTGCCCGTGGGATACCGCTTCGAGAGATGGGTGACCTCGAGCATGGTGGGCTCCGCCTTGCGATTGCCGATCAGTCGAGCTTGGCGAGGTCGATGTGGAGGGTATCCACGAGATCGCGCACGATGTTGTAGTCGCCGTCCTTGGCGACCACGAAGCGCGCGCCGCTGGAACCGATGATCTTGAGATCGTTCTCCGACAGCTCCGATAGGTCCAGGTTCTGCAGGACCGCGATCACCCGCGCCTTGAAGCCTTCGGGCAGATTGCCGCGCACGGTGATGGGATCGATCGGGATCGGCTCCGAGCGCCAGAGCGTGATGTAGTCGCTGTCCTTGTAGGAGCCGGCGATCTTCGCGGCCTCGATCTCCTGGCTGTTGAGCTCGCCCGCGTCCACCTTGTGGTTGCGCAGCGCCTCGAAGGAGGCGCCGTGGCTGCCGGCGTAGAAGCCCTTCACGTCCTTGTCGGGATCGATGCTGTTCTTGCGCATGGCGAAGGCGGGATAGAGATGGCCGGAAGTCGAGGCCGGATCCGAGAAAGCGAAGGAGTGGCCCGGCAGATCCTTTATCGTCTTCACCGGGGAGCCCGGCCAGGTCACGATGCTCGCGGTGTAGGTCTCGGCTTTGCCGTCCTTGGCGCCGAAGGTGGCGACCGCCTCGGCCTTGGCGACTTGGTGCGCCAGCACATATCCCAGCGGGCCGAACTCGCCCAGCTCCAGCTTGTCGTTGCGCATCGCCTCGATCTCGGCGTTGTAGTTGGTGGTGATCTGCATCTTCACGTCGCAACCCAGCTTCTTGGCGATAAGCTGGCCGATGTGGTCATAGATCGGGACCAGCTTGGGAGCGGCCTCATAGGGCTCGACGCCGAAGCGAACGACGCCGCCATTGGGGCAATCGTCGGCAGCGGCGAAAACCGGCATCGGCGCCATCGCGGCGAGAGCCGCGGCCAGCGTTAGAACGGAAACGACAGTAGTGCGCGAGCGCATGAGACCTCTCCCCCTGGTGGCGTTCTGCCGGCGGCCGGCGCCTCCGCACCGATCACCGCCGCGAGAGGGACGTTAACGCCGCCCCGCGACTCAAATCTTTCACTGCCGTGACGGATCGGTGTCGCTTCCGAGTCGGATCGAAATTCATCGCTCGGGCGAAAAATTGAGCCGCGTTTCCACTCGCCCGGCGCTACCGGTGGCACGGGGCTGGAAACAGTCGATTTCATGATATTGTCCGGGGATCGCGAGGCGTGTCGTGACGGCAGGCTGGCCGCGCGCCGAAACCGCGGCGGTTGAAACGCCCGGAGGCCATAAAGAGGGGGGATATGACGGCGCCAGAACCGCAGATTTCCGGGGAGCCCGTGGATGGACTTCCCTATTGATCTCCTGATCAACGCGCTTGCCGCCGGGCTGCTTCTCGGCGGCTTCTATGCCGTGGTGACCGTCGGGGTCTCGATCTCTTTCGGGATGCTCGATATCGTCAACATCGCCCACCCCGCCTTCATCATGCTGGGCTCCTATTCGGCGTTCTTGCTGAATGGCACCCTGGGACTCGACCCGATCCTCGCCAGCGTGATCATGCTGCCGGTTTTTTATGCACTCGGCTCGGTGGTCTACCGCATCTATCACCTGGCTTTCGAGCGGCGCGGGCAGGAATCCCTCCGCGGCCTCGCCTTCTTCTTCGGCCTGCTGTTCGTGACCGAGGTCGGGCTGGTCCTCGTCTTCGGGGTCGACTACCGCTTCGTCGAAGCCCCCTATATCGGCCCGAGCCTGCATCTGGGGTTCGTCGAGCTGCCGTTCCGCATGCTGGTGCCCTGCCTGGTGTCATTGGCGCTGCTCTACGCGCTGCAGCTCTATCTCTCCCGCACCTTCATCGGCCGGGCCATCGCCGCGGTATCCCAGGATGCCGAGGCGCTCCGCCTGATGGCGGCCGATCCCGTGCGGATCAAGCGGGTGGCCTTCGCGCTCTCGATCGCCACCGCCTCCATCGCCGGCGCCCTGCTGATCGTGATCCAGCCGGTGGAGCCCTCCATGGGCCGCGACTACATCGGCCGGGTCTTCGCGATCTGCGTGCTCGGCGGCATGGGAAGCTTTCCCGGCACGCTGCTGGGCGCGATGCTGCTGGGCGTGGTCGAGAGCCTCACCTCCACTTTCTATGGGCCCTCCTGGTCCCCGGCGGTGGCCTTCGGCTTCCTGCTCCTTACCCTCGCCTTCCGCCCCGCCGGCCTCCTCGGAAGATAGGCGCGTGAGGTCCCGCTTCTTCTTTTTCGTGGCCCTGGCGGTCGGCGCGCTGGTCTTCGAGCTTCTGCGCCTCGGAGAGAACGAATATCTGTTCTTCGCGGGCTATGTGGTCCTGCAATACGTCGTCCTCGCCACCGCCTGGAACATCCTGGGCGGCTACACCGGCTATGTGAATTTCGGCAGCGCCGCCTTTTTTGCGCTGGGCGCCTACAGCTCGGTGGCGCTCGGCAAGCTCATCGCCGTGCCGATCCCCATCCTGGTGCTGGCGGGCGGCGCCGTCTCCGGCATCGTCGGCCTCGGCATGGGCTATCTCACGCTGCGGCTCCGCGGCGTGTTCTTCGCCATCGCGACCCTGGCGCTGGCGGTGGTGGTGCAGACCCTGATCACCAACTGGGATTTCGTCGGCGGCTCGCGCGGCGCCTACACGATCCGTCCGATGGTGGTGCCGATCCTAGGGAGCTACGTTCAATACCTCTTCCTGGTGATGCTGGTGCTCTCGGTGGTGGCGGTGTCGATCGCCCGCATGATCGAGCGCTCCCGCCTCGGCTATGGTTTTGCGTCGATCCGCGACGATGAGGCGGCGGCGGAGGCCTCGGGCGTGCCGACCTTGCGCCTGAAGCTGGTCGCGACGGCGGTCAGCGGCGCGCTCATGGGCATGGCCGGCGCGCCCTTCCCCTACTACGTGACATATCTCGATCCCGCCTCCGGCTTCAGCCTCGCCTACGCCGTCAACAGCATCGCCATGCCGCTGGTGGGCGGCATGACCAGCTGGGTCGGCCCGATCATCGGCGCCCTGCTCCTGGGATCGATCCAGCAGGCCGCCACCGTCAGCAACGTCTTCGGCGGCCATCCGGAGATCAATCTCTTGATCGTGGGATTGCTGCTGATCGTCTTCGTGATCGCGGCGCCCAACGGCGTCATCGGCCTGATCAAGCGGCGGACGCCATGACGGCGCCGCTCCTGGAAGCCCTCGATCTCAGCAAGCGCTTCGGCGGCTTCGTCGCCCTCGATGCCATCGCGCTGACGGTGGCGCCGGGCGAGCGCGTGGGATTGATCGGGCCCAACGGGTCCGGCAAAAGCACCCTCGTCAATTGCCTCTGCGGCACGCTCCGGAACGAGAGCGGCAGCGTCCGCTTCGAGGGCCAGCCGATGGACGGCCTCGCCGCCCATCAGCGCACCCGCCTCGGCATGGCCCGCAGCTTTCAGCTCCCGCGCCCGTTCCGAAGCCTCTCGGTCGCGGACAACCTGCGCATTCCCCTGCTCTATACGGTGAATGCGCGGCGCGGACGCCGCCTCGCCCCGGCGGAGGTCGAGATGCGGACCGGCGAGCTTCTGGGCCTCGTGGGTCTCGCGTCGAAGGCGACGCGCCTGCCGCGCGACCTGAGCCAGGTCGAGATGCGCAAGCTCGAGCTTGCCCGCGCCATCGCAGCGGAGCCGAAACTGCTGATCGCCGACGAGGCGATGGCGGGCCTCTCCCATGCGGAGGTCGACGACATCCTGGCGCTGCTTCGCCGCCTCAACGAGAACGGCATCAGCATCGTCCTGATCGAGCACATCATGCGCGCGGTGATGAGCTTCTCGGAGCGCCTCGTCGTGCTGGTGGCCGGCCGCAAGATCGCCGACGGGCCGCCGGACGAGGTGATCCGCAACCCCGAGGTGGAGCGGGCCTATCTTGGCGAGTAGCCTTTCCCTCAGAGGCGTTCACGCCGCCTACGGTGCCGTCCGCGTGCTGGAGGACATCTCGCTCGCGGTCAATCCCGGCGAGACGGTGGCGCTCCTCGGCACCAACGGGAACGGCAAGAGCACGCTGATGAAATGCGTGATGGGCATGGTGCCGCCCAGCGCCGGCAGCATCGTCGCCGAGATCGACGGCGAGCGCCACGAGCTGGTGGGCCGCACCACCGAGGAGATCGTCGATCTCGGCATCGCCTTGGTGCCCGAGGGCCGCCGCCTCTTCCCTCGCCTCACCGTGGAGGAGAACCTGCTGCTGGGCGCCTTCCGCCCGTCGGCGCGGCGAGAGATCAAGCGCAATCTCGAATTCTGCTACGAGACCTTCTCGCGCCTGCGCGAGCGCCGGCAGCAGCTCGCCGGCAGCATGAGCGGCGGCGAGCAGCAGATGCTGGCGCTCGCCCGCGCTCTCATGCTGGCGCCGAAGATCCTGCTGGTGGACGAGCCCTCGGTGGGCCTGGCGCCGGTATTGGTCAAGCGCACCATCGAGACCATCAAGATGCTCAAGGACAGCTATCAGCTCACCGTGCTGATGGCGGAGCAGAACTTCACCCAGGCGATCCGCATCGCCGACCGCGGCTACGTCATCGTGCACGGCAAGATCGCTTTCGAAGGCCGCTCCGCCGAGGAGCTCAACAACAACGACCTGATCCGGAAGTTCTATCTGGGGCTATAGCGGCGCGAATATTAGGGTGGGAAGCGACAGATAAAGTCCTTCTCCGCCCGCTTGCGGGGAGAAGGATTTAGGATGAGGTGGGTGTCTCAGCGGGACTGAGCGCCGGCACCTCACCCTCCCATTGCTACGCAATGGGCCCCTCCCTCTCCCCCGCTTTCGCGGCGGAGAGGGGCTGCGGCCTCACTTCTTCACGTCGCTATAGGGATAGATCAGCTTGCCCGACGCGTAGTCCGTCGGCCACAGCACGGTCTGGGTGTTCATCTCGCGGAACTGTTCGGCGTCGTTCCCCTTGATGTCGTGGAACTGGATCGAGATCACCCGCGGCTCCGCCCACTCGCCGTTAGGACCGAACTTCACGTCACCGACAACCGTCTTGAACGTATTCTGGCGGAGATAGTCGGCGAGCTTGCCGTCGTCGAGGCTCTTGGTGGCATTCACCGCGTCGGCGAGCACCTGCAGATAGGCGTAGGACCAGGGCGCCATGTAGTAGCCGAAGGGATCGACGCCCTGGCCGGCGGCCTTGGCCTGATAGCGCTTGATCACGTCGTTGACGCCGGCGAATTGCATCTTGGGCACCGGCAGCCAGAAGTCGTAGTTGAGGATGCCGTTCAGCATCGGTCCGAGCTGCGTCTTGATCACGGTCGCCTGCAATCCCACCATGCCGCCGCCGAACAGCTTGGTCTTGAGACCGATCTCGTTCGCCGCCCGCACCATGCCGACGCTGTCGGGCGGATAGGACCCGACGAACACGATATCGGGATTGGTCGCCTGGATGGCGCGCATGATCGGCGAGTAGTCGGTCGTGGTTGGCGGATAGCTCTTGTCGTAGACCACCTTCAGTCCCGCCGCCTTGGCATTCTCGCGCGCGCCCTCCGCCGCCCGGCTGGAAAACTCGGCGTCAGCGGCGGCGATGGCGATCGTCTGCGGCTTCGGTGTCTGGGCCATGGCCACGTCGAAGAAACCCTTGGAGATCGCCGCCTTCGGATCGGGCCCGCCGGTCGGCGCCATCGAGAAGTATCGCGGATACTTGAACTCCGAATTCACGCCGAGAGCCAGGAGCCCGATGAAGACCTTGTTGTGCTGGATGATGACAGGCATCGCCGGCGCCACCATGTTGGTGGCGTAGCCGCCCACCACCAGGTCCACCTTGTCGACGTCGAGCAGCTTGGTGTAGATGCCGGGCACCGAGGCGGGATTGCTCTGGTCGTCGTAGAAGACGAGCTTCACCGGGCCGACCGAGCAGGCCGCCCTTGGCGTTGATCTCCTCCTCCCAGACCTGCATGGTGATGAGGGCCGACTTGCCGTTGGCGGCGAGACCGCCGGTCAGCGCCATGCCGAAACCGATCTTGATCGGCTCCGCGGCCACGGCCGGCATCAGCGCCAGACCCACGAGCATCGCCGCCGCAACGGCGGAACCCGTGCAGAATTTCCGCAGAGATGCCTTGGCTATCATGCGCGTCCTCCCCGTACTTATCGTTATTTCCACAATCCTAAGCCGCTTTCCGCGGGCGGCGCCAGGGAGATCGCCGTGACCCGGACTTTACGCTCGCGATGCCACGGCGGATAATGGCCGCGAACGTCCTTGGATCGGCCCCGGCCTTCATTTTCGCCATTGAACAGAACAGGAGCACCGCCATGAAATTCGTGACTTTCCGCCGGGGCAATCGGACCTCAGCAGGGCTGCTGCTGGATGGCGGCCGGGTGCTCGACCTCGGGCAAGGCATACCCGGTCTCGACAACGCGACGACCGCTCTCGATGTGGTGGTGGCCGGCGAGGCCGGATTGAAGGCCGTGCGCGCGGCGGCGGAGCGGCCGGATGCGGCCAAGACTCTGGCCCTCGGCGACGTGAAGCTGATCGCGCCGATCCCCCAGCCACGCAAGAACGTATTCTGCGTCGGGCGGAACTATCTCGAGCACGTCGCCGAGGGCTATCGCGCCCGCGGCACCGACATGAAGGTGCCGGAATACCCGCAGTTCTTCACCAAGCCGATGACCGCGATCATCGGGCCCGGCGACGATATTCCCTACGACGTCGAGGTGACGCAGAAGCTCGACTACGAGGTCGAGCTCGGCGTCATCATCGGCACCCGCGGCAAGAACATCCCGAAGGACCGCGCGCTCTCCCACGTGTTCGGCTACACCATCATCAACGACGTGACCGGCCGCGACCTGCAGCGCCGCCATGAGCAGTGGTTCAAGGGCAAGGGGCTCGACGGCTCCTGCCCGATGGGACCCCATATCGTGCACGCCAGCGCGATCAAGAATCCGCAGGCCCTCGACATCAAGCTCCGGGTCAATGGCGAGCAGCGCCAGAGCTCCAATACCAAGATGATGATCTTCGACCTGCCCACCATCATCGAATCCCTTTCCCTCGGCATGACCCTGGAGCCCGGCGACGTCATCGCGACAGGCACGCCGAGCGGCGTCGGATTCGCGATGACGCCGCCCGGACTTCCTGAAGGACGGCGACGTCGTGGAAGCCGAGGTCGAAGGTATCGGCGTGCTGAAGAACACCGTCCGCCAGATCCCGCACAAGATCGAGGGCTGAGCGACGCGAACGTCGCGGAATGAAACTCTCTCCGCCACGAATCGCGGCGGAGAGGGTTATCCCGGATCTCTGCCATGCCGCCTAACACCCGCGCGGCGCGCCTCCAAAAGCAACTCGCTACTGCGCAGGCGCATCATCGGGCGGGCCGCCTTCGCGAGGCCGAGCAGCTCTACCGCGACGTCCTTCGCCGCGACACCGGCAATCCCGTGGCGCTGCAGCTCCTCGGCGTGCTCGCCGGCCAGACCGGCCGCTTCGACGACGCCGCGGGGTACTTCGCCAAGGCGCTCGCCCGCGCGCCCGACAATGCGGAGCTACACTACAATCTGGCCGAGGCCCGGCGCCGCACCGGCGATCCCGAAGGCGCCCACGAGGCGTTCGTCCGGGCGATCGCGCTCGGCGCGAATTTCATCGAGGCGCGCGAAGGCTGCGCAGCGGTCGCGCGGGAGGCGGCGGCGAAGGCCGTGAACAACGTGGAAGCCGCGCACCGGTGGCGGCAACGCGCCGCTGAGCAGCTCGACAAGATCGGCCTCATCTACACGAACGCGCGCTCTGCCGCCAAGGCGGAGCCCGCCTTCCAGGAAGCGCTCCGGCTCGATCCCGAGAACGCGTCGATCCCCTGTCACTACGGCGATCTGCTGGCGCAGATCGGGCGCCTCACCGAGGCAGAGCCGCTCTATCGCAAGGCGGTGGCGCTCAATCCCGGCTTCGCCCGTGCCCACAACAACCTCGCGAGCCTGCTCAAGGAGTTCGGCCAGGCGGACGAGGCGGAAGCGTCGTTCCGGCGCGCTCTCGAGCTCGATCCCGATCTCCCGGAGGCGACCTACGCGCTCTCCAGCAACAAGCTGATGGCGCTCAATTACCGCGCCGACATCAGCGCGGAGGAGGTCTTCCGAGCGCATTGTGACTGGGGGGCGGCACTGGTCGCCCGGCAGACCGAGCCGGAACCGGCATTCACCAACGCGCCCGATCCTGACCGCGTGCTGCGCGTGGGATATGTCTCCCCTGACTTCCGCCAGCACTCCATCACCTACTTCCTCGAATCCCTGCTGGCACAGCATGACCGCGCCGCCGTGGAGATCTTCGCCTATGCCGAGGTCGCCCATCCCGACGCGGTGACCGAGCGCCTCAAGTCCCGGATGCAGCATTGGCGCTCCACCGTCGGACTGAACGACGCCGAGCTCAGGCGGCAGGTGCGGGAGGATCGCATCGACATCCTGGTGGACCTCGCGGGTCATACCAGCCGGACCCGCATCGCCGCCTTTGCCGTGCGGCCGGCGCCGGTCACCGCGACTTGGCTGGGCTATCCCGCAACGACCGGCCTCGCCACGATCGACTACCGCTTCACCGACGCCATCGCCGATCCGCCCGGCACTGCGGACGCGCTCCACACGGAAAAGCTGATCCGTCTTCCGCAGGGCTTTCTCTGCTATCGCCCGCCCGCCGATGCACCGGCGCCGAATCCCGCACCGGCGCTCGCCAAGGGAGTCGTCACCTTCGGCTCCTTCAACAATCTCGCCAAGGTGACGCCGGACGTGATCGCGACCTGGGCGCGCATCCTGCGCGAGCTGCCAACCGCGCAGCTGCTGCTCAAGGGTTGGATCTTCGCCGATGCGGTGCTGCGCCGCCGCATGGCCGACCGTCTCGAAGCGCTGGGCGTCGCCGCCGATCGGATCGATCTCCGCCCGCTCATTCCCGGTGTCGGCGAGCATCTCCGGCTCTACCGGGAGGTCGATATCGGCCTCGACCCCTTCCCCTACAACGGCACCACCACCACCTGCGAGGCGCTGTGGATGGGAGTACCCGTGGTGACCCTGGCCGGCGACCGCCACGCCGCGCGGGTGGGATTGAGCCTGCTGAGCCGGGTCGGTCTCGATCGGCTTGCAGCGAACGATGAGGAATCCTACATCGCGACTGCCGTCGAGCTGGCGCGCGACGCCGCCGCGCTCAGCGAACTCAGGCTCGGTCTGCGCGAGCGGATGAAGAGATCGCCGATGATGGATGCGCCACGCTTCGCGCGCGACGTCGAGGCGGCGTATCGTGCGATGTAGCGCGCCTGGTGCGCGCGCCAAACCGGATAGATCAGATCCACTGCGACGCCTCGCATGGATTCCCGCTCACGCGCGCGAAAAATCCATGATCCAGTTCGTCTCCCAGCTTTCGCCACCGCCGTCGGAAAACGCCTGCTCCCAGCGGCACGATATCGGCGTGATCTGCGACCAGATAAAGCGCACCTGGATCGGCTTGTCCTGAAACGTGTGGTTCGCGTGGAAGATGCCGACGCCGCCTTCGAAGCGGCCGATCATCGGCGGGTCGAGATTACCGGGGGTGCGGCTGTCGAACCAGTGGATCGCCCAATTCCCCGTCCTGGGATCGTAGGTGCGCAGGGTCACGCCGACATAGGGATCGCCGGGAAGGTCGATGTCATTCTCGTCGAGATTGCCAAAACCACCGAGAATCTTCCGCGCGGTCGACGTGCCCTGGAATTCCACCCAATCCGTGCACCGAGCCAGCCGCTGCTTCAGGCGCCGATGACGGACGCGCCATCGTCCCATGAAGAAATCGAAATCGCTGCTTTGCGTATGCTCTGTCCGAGGCATTGCATTCTCCCTGCAGGGGTGGATCGATGCCTCCCCATTCTATGTCACTATACCTGTCAACTTCTGTCAGGAATTCCTGCTAACTTTGACTATGCGCGCGAGCCGCTTGCTCTCCATCCTGATGCTGTTGCAGACACGCGGCCGGATGACGGCGGAAGCGCTGGCCGCGGAATTCGAAGTCTCGGTCCGCACAATCTATCGCGACATCGACCAGCTGAGCGCCGCTGACGTGCCGGTCTACGCCGATCGTGGGCCGAACGGTGGCTTTCAGCTCCTGGACGGCTATCGCACGAAACTCACGGGTCTCTCGCCAGCCGAGGCCGAGACGCTGTTCCTCGCGGGCTTGCCCGGACCGGCCGCCGAGCTCGGCCTCGCCGACGTGCTGGCGACAGCTCAGTTGAAGCTGACGGCAGCCTTGCCGGAGCGCACCCGCGCGGCGGCAAGACGCGTCGCGGCACGCTTCCATCTTGATCCCGTGGGATGGTTCCGCAGCGCCGATGAGGCCCGCCTGCTGCCCGCGATCGCCGGCGCCGTCTGGAACGAGACCTGCGTAGATGTCCGCTACAAGCGCGGCGCAGGCGCCGTCGCGCGCAGGCTGCAACCGCTCGGGCTCGTGCTCAAAGCGGGGATCTGGTACCTCGTCGCACAAGTGGGCGAGCAGGCGCGCACCTATCGCGTCGCGAACATCCTCGACCTATCCGTCACGGAAGAGCGCTTCGCGCGGCCCAAGGATTTCGATCTCGTGGAATTCTGGACGGTCTCTTCGCGCGCCTACGAGGTCGGCCTCTATCGCAACAAGGCCGTGCTCCGCCTATCGCCGCGGGGAATGGCAAAACTCGATCTCCTGGGGTCCGCCGTCGCGCAAGTCGCCGCCGAGACAGCCGAGACGGCGGCCCCAAAGGGATGGGTTCGCGTGGTTGTTCCCGTCGAGTCGATCGAGCAGGCAGCGGCCGATCTCGTCAGGCTCGGCCCCGACGTAGAAGTGCTCGAGCCTCCGATCTTGAGGCGCGAAATGGCTCGGACGGCGCGGCAGCTGCTACGCCTCTACCGCCGCCCGGCAGCGACCAAAGCCATCACGCGCAATCGACGCACTAGACCGTGATCCGATCGAATTCGGAGAGATCGCGTTCCAGCCCCTGCGTGACGCCCGGCCGCCGCTACTTCTGCAGATTTGCGCCGCGGTCGCGCTCGACCTGCTGGGCGATCCAGGCGTAGGTCTTCTCGAGACCCTTCACCAGCGGCTCGCTCGGCTCCCAGCCGAGCTTTTCCTGGATCAGCTTGTTGTCGGAATTGCGCCCGCGCACGCCCAGCGGACCGGGAATGTGGTTGATGGTGAGCCTCTTGCCGGCGATCGTCATGATCATCTCGGCGAGCTGGTTGATGGTCACCATCTCCTCGGAGCCGATGTTCACCGGGCCGCTGAAGCCCGACCGCATGAGGCGCATGACGCCCTCGAGGCATTCGTCGACATAGAGGAAGGAGCGCGTCTGCTTGCCGTCGCCCCAGATCTCGATCTCGCCGCCGCTGGGCGTCGACGCGACCTTGCGGCAGAGCGCCGCCGGCGCCTTCTCCTTGCCGCCCTTCCAGGTGCCCTGCGGGCCGAAGATGTTGTGGAAGCGCGCGACGCGCGCCTCCATGCCGTAGTTGCGGTTATAGGCGAGATAGAGCCGCTCGCTGAACAGCTTCTCCCAGCCGTACTCGCTGTCGGGGGCCGCCGGATAGGCGGAATCCTCGGAGGACTTGGGATTGTTGGGATCGCGCTGATTGTGCTCGGGATACATGCAGGCGGAGGAGGAATAGAAGATGCGCTTGATGTTGCGGCGATAGCAGGTCTCGACCATGTTCAGATTGATCGGCGCCGAATTGTGCATGACCTCGGCATCGTTCTCGCCGGTGAAGATGTAGCCGGCGCCGCCCATGTCGGCGGCGAGCTGATAGACCTCGTCGAAGCGGCGATCGACCACGCGATCGCAGACCGTCTGGTCCCGGAGATCGCCGATCACGAAATCATCCGCCTCGGTCGCCGAGAACGGCGGAAACTTGAGATCGACGCCGCGCACCCAGAAGCCTTCGCGCTTGAGCCGGTTCACGAGATGATTGCCGATGAATCCACCGGCGCCACACACGAGTGCTGCCTTCACCGTTACTTCTCCCATGTCCACTGGGGCCGTCGACCCCGGCTCGACCCACGCCCGCGCAGATGCCGAGGGCGGCTCTTATACCACAGTCCGGACCGCCATGCGGCCGCCGGCCATGCGGTAAAAGGGCGCTATATATAGGAGAATGCGGAGGTCCTCGTTAAGACGTCGTTAAGGACGATGCCGCGGTTGTGACGTGGCAAGAAAGAGCTGCCGGAAAGCGGGTCTATCCATCCGTCTCGCAGGCCTGAACCTCGACGGTGAGGTGGGAGAGCATGCCCAGATCGGAAAGCCGAGCCTTGTAGGTTGCCGGCGGCCGCGGCTCGTCGGATGACGAGGGAAACGATCGCGCCGCAGTGGCCGGGGCCGATTCGCCAGAGATGGAGATCGGCAACCCGGTCGCCACCGCCTTCCAGCCGACGACGGATCTCCCCCGCGAGCGCGCCGTCCGCCGTCACGTCCAGCAGGACCCGGCTGGTATCCCGGACCAGTGTATAGGACCAATTGAGGATCACGCCGGCACCCACGATGCCCATGACCGGGTCCATGAAGGTCCAGCCGAAAAGCCAGCCCGCAAGCAAGCCAGAGATAGCGAGCACCGAGGTCGCGGCGTCGGCAATCACGTGGACGTAGGCCGATCGCAAATTGTGATCGACGTGATGGCGGTGATGGTGGTGCCGATGGGCATCATCTTTGCGATCATCGTGGGCGTGCGCGTGAGGATGATCGTGGCCGTGGTGGTCGTGCCCGTGATGGCGACCATCCCGGTCATGCAGCAGCCAGGCACTGACGACATTGACGCTCAATCCGAGCGCCGCGACGGCGATCGCCTCCTGGAAGGCGATCGGTACCGGATGCAGCAGGCGCTGCAACGACTCATAGGCGATGAGCGCGGCAATGAGAGCGAGGATGACGGCGCTGGTGAAGCCGGCGAGATCGCCGAGCTTGCCGGTGCCGAAAGCAAAGCGCGGATCATGAGCGTGACGCCGAGCGTAGCCGTAGGCAAACGCCGAGATCGCGAGTGCTCCCGCATGGGTCGACATGTGCCAGCCATCGGCCACCAGCGCCATGGAGCGGAACAGCGTTCCGGCGACGATCTCGCCCACCATCATGGCCGCGGTCAGAGCGATCACGAATTGGGTGCGTCGCTCATTCCGATCGTGCTGCTCGCCCAGAAACACGTGAGCATGCTGCCACCGGTCGAGGGATTGAGTGTGCATGGGGCCTCCACGATACGACCACTGCGGTCGCCGTCAGACATTCTAAAACTATAGCACGCAAAGACCGAACGTCGCCCTTTGCCTGCTTGAAGCGATCTGGCAGCGTAGTCTCCTCGCTTCAATTCACCCCCAGACACGTACGGCCATGACGAACCTCATCGAGCTCAGGATCGCGGAACGCGGACCCTTCGCAGAGAACCATCCCTTCGGCGCCGCCGGCCCCTATGAGCGGCTGGTCGGGCGCGCCCACTTCGCCGTCGATCCCCGCGCACCTGCCCAGGCGGGCATCACCGATCTCGACAAGGCGCCCCTCGATGCCCAAGGGCGGGTCCGCTTCGCCGCCGACTTCATGATCCTGAAGCCCAAAGGACATGGCGCTCGGCAATCGCCGGCTGTTTCTCGACTACGGCAACCGCGGCAACAAGCGCGCGCTGCAGTTCTTCAACGACGCGCCGGAGAGCAATGACCCCCGAGCCTCGAGCATGCCGGCAACGGCTTTCTCATGCGGCGCGGCTATGCGATCGCCTGGATCGCCTGGCAGGGCGACCTGCTGCCGGGCGACGGCCGCATGCTGCTCGACCTGCCGGTGGCGACCGACGGCGGCAAGCCGATCACCGGTCCCGTCCGCGTCGAGTTCATTGCCGACCAGGCGGGCATCGCCACCCTTCCCCTCTGAGCCGCGTCTCGACGCGCAGCCATCCCACGGTCTCGCTGGACACGCGCGATGCACGGCTGACCCGCCGGCGCTATCCCGAGGACGCCCGCGAGCCGATCGCCGCGGACCAGTGGTGCTTCGGCCGCATCGAGGGCGGCCTCGGCCTCGACAACCAGGGTGCCGAGCAGGCCCTCATCCCGTCCGACACCCACATCCATATTCCCGCCGGCTTCGAGCCCGGCTGGATCTACGAGCTCGTCTATACCGGCCGGGATCCGCTGGTGCTCGGCCTCGGCCATGTCGCCGTCCGCGACTTCGCGAGCTTCCTGAAATACGGCGAGCGCGATGCGGCGGGCGCGCCCAATCCCTTGCGCGAAAGTGGTGCCCACATCGAGAAGGCCTATGCCTGGGGCCGCTCCCAGACCGGCCGCTGCATCCGCGACTTCGTGCATCGCGGCTTCAATGCCGATGCCGAGGGCCGTCGGGTGTTCGACGGCGTGCTGCCCCATGTCGCCGGCGCCGGCCTCATGTGGCTGAACCACCGCTTCGCCAGCGGCGTCTCGCCGGCGGGCCAGCAGTACGAGGACCATTTCAACATCGCCGACCGCTTCCCGTTCTCCTATGCGATGTCAACCGACCATCTCACCGGCAAGCACGACGCCATCCTGAAGCGGCCGGAGACCGACCCGCTCGTGATGCACAGCCAGACCGCGACGGAATACTGGCAGCGGCGCGGCTCCCTCGTGCACACGGACACGCGCGGCAACGACCTCGAGCAGCCGGAAAACGTGCGCGTCTATCTCTGGGCAAGCTCGCAGCATTTCGCCGATCCCAAGCTGAAGAAGCCGGGCCGCGGCGTCTGCCAGAACGTGATCAACGTGGTGGCGACCTCGATGCTCTTCCGCGCGCTGCTGGATGCGATGGATCGCTGGGCGACCGACGGGACGCCGCCGCCGCCGAGCCGGATCCCGCGCGCGCCGACGGCACGCTGGTCGCCGCCGAGGAATGGCGCGGCCGCTTCCCCGCTATTCCCGGCGTCATGACGCCGAGCGGCCCCAGCGATCTCCCGCTGCTCGATTTCGGACCGGACCCGGAGCGCGGCATCCTCGCCAAGGAGCCGCCGGACGTGGTGCCCGGCAAGAGCTACACCGTGCTGGTCCCCGCGGTGGACGCCGACGGCAACGATATCGCCGGCGTGCGCGCACCGATGGTGGCGGCGCCGCTGGCGACCTATACGGGCTGGAACCTCCGTGCGCGCGGCTTCGGCCACGGCGCCATGCATACTTTCGTGGGCAGCACCCTGCCGTTTGCAGCCACCGAGGCCGAGCGCCGAATGACCGGCGATCCCCGCCCGTCGATCCGGGAGCGCTATCCCGATCGGCAGCCTATGTCGCCGCCATCCGAGCGGCGGCGGATCGGCTGATCACGGATGGCTTGATGCTGGAGGAAGATCTGGAAAGCGTGGCGGCGGCGGCCCGCGATTGGGGCCGCCCGCGCCATGACGTCGCGCTCGACTAGGCGGCGCGGATCTTCGCCAGGAACTGATCGACCTCGGCGCGCAGGCTCTCCGCCTGGTGGCCGAGCTCGGTCGATGCCGACAGGACCCGTGCCGCGGCTGTGCCGGTCTCGCTTGCGGCTTGATTGACACCCGCGATGTCGCGGGAGACTTCGCTGGTTCCGAGTGCCGCGTCCCGCGTGCTGCGCGTGATCTCCTTGGTCGCCGCCTGCTGCTGGTCGATGGCACCGGCGATGGCCGTGGAGATTTCGCTGATGCGGCTGATGGTGCCGTCGATCCCCGTGATGGCCTCGACCGCGTCCCTGGTGGAGCCCTGGATCGCCTTGATCTGGCTCGCGATGTCTTCGGTCGCCTTGGCGGTCTGGCTGGCCAGCGCCTTCACCTCGGAGGCGACCACGGCGAAGCCCTTGCCCGCCTCGCCGGCACGCGCCGCCTCGATGGTCGCGTTCAACGCCAGCAGGTTCGTCTGCGCGGCGATATCCTGAATGAGCTGCACCACCTCGCCGATCTTCTGTGCGGAGTCCGAGAGGCCCTGGACGGTGGCGTTGGTGCGCGCGGCACCCTCCACCGCCTCGACGCCGATCTTGGCGGACTCCGCCACCTGGCGGCTGATCTCCGCGACCGATGCCGCCATCTCCTCGGTAGCGGACGCGGCGGTTTCCACGTTGGCCGAGGCCTTCTGCGAGGCATCGGCGACGGCGCCAACCTGCCGGGTCGCCTCCGCCGCCGTCTTCGACATGGTCTCCGCGGTGGTCCGCATCTCGCCGGACGACGATGTGAGTGCCTGGAGCAGGCGTCCGACCGATTGATCGAAGGCGCCGATATGCTGCTCGATCGTCTCGCGGCGCTTTTCCCGCCTCTCCTGGGCGACTTTCTGCTCCGCCGCCAGCCGGTCCGCCTCGACCATGCTGTGCTTGAATATCTCGACCGCCTTGGCCATCTCGCCCAGCTCGTCTTTGTTTTCGCGAGCGGGAATTTCGACGGACTTGTCGCCGGCGGCGAGCCGGCTCATGGCGGCGGTCATGCCGCCGAGCGGCGACGTGATACCGCGCGCGATGACGACGGCGAACGCCGCCCCCAGCAGCAAGCCAACTCCCGCCAGGATGGACTGCAGGATGATTGTGGTGCTGATGGTGTGATCGGTGCCGACCTTCGTGCTGTCCATGTCAGCGGTAAGCGAGCGCCGCACCGCCTCGCTCAACTCTCCCACCTTGTCGAGCTTCGCCTGCATGACGTCGCCATAGAGCTTGTCGGATTCCAGCAATCGAGTTCGCAAAGTCGTCGAAGTCCTTCGCATAGACGGCGAGCGCGCTGCTGACGGGAGCGATGCTCGGCTTGATCTTGTCTGCCGCCGGCAGCCGGCCCAGCGCTGTCAGCGTGAGCGTCGCCTTGCCGACATTGAGCTTGAAGCCGACGGTCCCCTTGGGATCCCGGGTGGCGAGGAACTGCCAATTCGCGGCGCGTACTCCCAATATTGCCGCCTCAACGTCCTGCGATCGACCCTCCAGATCCTGATCCAGAGTGCCGCGCGCCGCTGCGGTGAGCTGATCCACCGCCTTCCCCAGCGCCTCGCCGTCGGCCAGCAGCTTGGCCTTGTCCGCCTTCAGCTGGTTGCCGTTCTGCACCAGCTTCCCGAAATCCTGCCGGACCGAGCCGATGGCCGCGGCCGCCGCGCTCAGAGTGTGGCGTTGCTCGTCCGAGCTCGTCTGCTTCGCGGCTTCGTCGAGCAGACCGGTCGCGCGCCCGCAGGCCTCGCCAAATCCCTTCGCCGCCGCCTCGTCGCCATCCACCTGATATTTGAGACCCAGCCGACGCAGGGAGTCCGCGAGGCGATCGACCTCCAGACTGCGCCCCGCATTGTCGGAGACCCGGACGAGCCGACCGACCTGACCGCTCACGCTGATCAGCTGCGACACCCCGAGGACGGCCAGCACCGCGGCCAACGCGATCACCGCGCCGAACCCGGCATAAATCCTGGTGTTGATGCGAATTTCGCTGAAGCGCATGACAGCCTCCCCGCTGCAACGCGACACCGCATGTGGAGCGGGGAGAAAATAATCGAATAAGTGTTAAGTCTGGCTTTAAGGTGCAACCGGACCGAAGACCTTAAGAAAATGTAATCTTTCCGCGCGAGAAACCCGGGCCAAGATCGCTGCTCGCAGGGTCCTGGGCCGTATCTCCGGGTATCAGACGGCCTGATGGACGGCTCGGCTGGGCCGCACCGCGCCACGCAGAAAGCCGGTGCCGTTCGCGGTAATGTCGCTGTTGAAGCCGTCGGCAACGCGATCGTTGCCGCCGGACGCCAGGCAGAGCGTCACATTGATCGCCGCCAGGATGGCGTGGTCGATCTGCTCGGGCCGCGTATCGTACCGCTTGATGGCCTGGAGCACGCGAAAGACGGACTGAGCCATGGTGGGGTGCTCCTGGCCTCAGGTGCCGCTCGTCGCGACAAGGGCGAAGAATGCCGTCGACCAGATCGCCGCGATCACGAGGACGGCGGTCCGCTCGCCGGCGCTCCAGCGCCGCCAGTCGGCCTTGAGGTCCCGGATGGCGCGGCCATTGCGGCAGCTGCGGCCGCGGACGGCTGTTTCCAGCCTCCAGCCTGCCTGATCCAGTGTCGTCGTGATCTGTGCCGATGCCATCTTACCCCCGAGCCCGAGCCTTTGTGCGTCTCGACACAGGGAAAGATAGCGGGCGGCATCGCCGCAGAAATTAGGAAGACTCCGTAAGCGTTTGCCTGTAAGCGCTTTTACCTATTCGGAAGATTCGAGATTTTTTGGCGTCCAGACTGGTTTGACGCCGACCCGCCAGAGGTCTCAGGGCTTGCGCGCCACCAGATCGATGAGGGCGGACATGCCGTCGTGACCGGTGCCTTCCTGGATCGCGTCGTCGTGACTCCTGAGCTCGATCACGCTGAGGTCGGCGAAGGAAGAGCGCAGAAGCTCCTCGGTATAGAGGTTTTCCACCAGGGGCGGGCCGCCGGTGCGGTACTCCAGCTGCTTCGGCCGGTAACCCTGCAGCAGCAGGAGACCACTCGGCCGCAAGGCCCGCTTGATGCCGGCGAAGATCCGCGCTCGCAAGTCCGGCCCCGCGAACTGGATGAAGATCGCGGCGACCACGTCGAAGCTCGCCGCCGGCCATTGCCAGGCAGCGAGGTCCACCTCCTCGGTCCGCAGCGGAACCTTGCGCTCGGCGGCAAGCCGCCGCGCCTTTGCCTGCGCCGCCGGGGAGAAATCGATCGAGAGCACGTCGAGGCCCTGCTCCGCCAGCCAGACGCCGTTGCGGCCCTCGCCGTCCGCTACCGCGAGCGCCCGCCCGGTTTTTGGCAACAGGCTGCGATGCTCCGCCAGGAACCGATTGGGCGCGCGGCCGAAATAATAGTCCTCGCCGGTGAACCGGGCGTTCCAATGATCGCGCGGACTGTCGAAGCCGGTCATCGCTGGCGCGGCCGCGTCACGGCAACACGCCGGTCAGGATCTCACGGCGCTTCCGGCCGGGATCGCCGGCAACCGGCTCGACTGCGCCGCTTCCGGCGCTCATCTGCTCGATCATGCCGCGCATCAGTTCGCGCACCGCGAGCTGCGCCCGCGACAGCGGACGCCGCCGCGAATAGCAGAGGTAAAGCGTCCGCGACAGCGGCGGATCGACGATGCGGCGGCACGTCACCATGCCGGCGTCGGCGGCGCGCCGGAAGGCGCCGACGGGATGGATCGTGCTGCCGAGATTGGTGATCACCATCTCCGCGATCAGCGACACGGAATCGACCTGATGGACCACGTTGAGCGCGAGGCCGGCGGCGGACGCGGTTTCCTCGGCGAGAAGACGCAGCCCATGCGGCAGCGTCGGCATGATCAGCGGCAGCTGCGCCGCCGTGGCGAACGGGATGGTGCCGTCCGACGACGGCGGCAGCGCCACGTCCCGCGGCGCCACCAGCGAAAGATCGAGCTGGACCAGCGGCTCGTAGGCGAGCGCCGCCAGCTGCTCCGGATTGTACGAGAAACCGAGATCGAGGCGCCCGTTCGCCAGCATCTCGTTCAGCCCCTCGCTGAGCCGCTCGATCATGGTGAGGCCGACCTTGGGCAGACGATGCCCGCATTCCTCGATCAGGCTGACGCCGATCAGCTCGGTGATGCTGCGCGGCATGCCGATGCGGACCTCGCCCGTCGGCTCCCCCTTGAGCTCGTCGAGATCCTGCCGGGCGGCGTCGAGCTGCCGCAGGATCGCCGTCGCATGGCTCAGCAGCCGTGCACCGGCCTCGGTCGGCTCGACCCCGCGCGAATGGCGCATCAGGAGCTGCTCGCCGAGCTCCTCCTCGAGCTTGAGGATCTGCTGGCTCACCGCCGGTTGCGCCACCGACAGGATCTCCGCCGCCTTGGTAAGCGTGCCCGCCTCGATGGCGGTGACGAAATATCTGAGCTGGCGGAGTTCCATTGCGATCGTCCCGGGATCAATCACGCCGCGGGATGGAGTGTGGCGCCGAGGCCCTGGCGAAGGCAAGCCGGGTCCTTGTCACGGGGCGAAGAGCTGCTTCAGTCCCGCAACCATCTGCCGCTGGCGCTGCTCGCCGAACTCGCCCACCGCGGAGCCGACGCCGAGATAGCGCTCGGCCACCTCGGGGTTATCCAGCAGCTCCGGCCGGCTCCCTCCAGCGCCAAACGCCCCTTCTCGATCACGTAGCCGCGGTCGGCGATGGCAAGGCTCAGCCGCGCGTTCTGCTCCGAGAGCAGGATGGAAAGTCCCTGCTCCCGGAGATGCTCGATCAGGCGGAAGATCTCGGTGACCAGCACCGGCGAGAGGCCGAGCGACGGCTCGTCCAACAGCAGGATCCGCGGCTTCGACATCAGGCCGCGGGCGATCGCCAGCATCTGCTGCTGGCCGCCGGAAAGATTGCCGGCGGGTTCGTCGAGGCGCTGCAGCAGCACCGGCAGACGCTCGCAGACCTCGCGCAGACGCTCCTGCAGCGCCTCGGCGGAGAGCTGGCCCAGCTGGCTGTAGGCGCCCATGCGAAGATTGTCGGCGACGGTGAGGCCGGCGAAGACCTGGCGCCCCTCGGGCACATGGGCGATCCCCGCGAGCACCCGGGCACGTGGCGGCAGCCGCTCGATGCGCCGGCCCTCCAGCAGGATCTCGCCCTCATGCAGGCGCAGCAGCCCGGAGATGGTCTTGACCAGGGTCGACTTGCCGGCGCCATTGGCGCCCACCAGCGCCACGATCTCGCCAGGCTTGAGGGTGAGGCTGACGCCGTGCACCACCGGCTGCCGGCCGTAGCCGGTGGTGATGCCGCGCAACTCCAGCATCAGGCCGTTCCTTCGGTCTGGCCGATATAGGCCTCGATGACGCGAGGGTTGCGCTGGATCTCGGCCGGCGTGCCGCGCGCGATCACGGTGCCGGCGTCGAGCACGATCGATCTGGTCGGCGACGCCCATCACCAGCGACATGTTGTGCTCGACCACCAGCAGGGTGACGCCGCTGTCGCGCACCGCGCGCAGCAGCGTCGCGAGCTCGGCGGTCTCGCCGTCGTTGAGGCCCGGCCGCGGGCTCGTCGAGCAGCAGCAGGCGCGGCACGCGCCATCAGCGCTCGGATCACCTCCAGCAGCTTCTGCGCCCCCATCGGGAGATCGGTCGCCGCGGCGTCGCGGAACGGCTGCAAGGCCGACGAGCTCGAGCAGCGCCTCCGCCCTGCTCGGCGAGATCACGCTCCTCGCGCCGCGCGCGGCCGAGCCACAGCATCTGCGCAAGAGCGGGGCCGAGCGCTGCCGAAGATGCGCGCCCGCCAGCACATTCTCGAACGCCGTCATGCCCGGAAAGACGCGGGCGGTCTGGAAGGTGCGCACCAGACCGCGCGCCGCGCACCTGCCAATCGGCGGCATTCGCGCACGCGGTTCGCCGAACAGCCGTACCTCGCCGGCATCGGGCCGGTAGAGATTGGTGATGAGATTGAAGAGCGTCGTCTTGCCGGCGCCGTTCGGGCCGATGAGGGCGGTGAGGCTGCCCGCCGGCACCGTGACAGCGAAACGCCGTCGACGGCCTTCAGCGCCGCCGAAGGCTTGCGTGAGACCCACGGCCTCGAGCGCCGGCGTGGTCATGGCGCCCCCTTCCGCGCGGCGAGCCGCCGCGGCAAGTCGCCGTCGCGCCCGGTGGCTCGGCGAACCACGCCGAGGAGCCGCGCCAGCCCGCCGAAGATGCCCCTCGGGCAGGAAGCGGAACGCCAGCGACCAGCAGCGCGCCCTCGGCCATGGTCTTGTAGAGCGCCAGCGGCTGCACCAGCGTCGGCAGCAAGGTCAGCAGCACGACCCCGAAGAGTCGGCCCGACCAGCGTTCCCTCGCCGCCGATCACCAGCATGGTGATCATCTCGAAGGAGCGCTGCGGTCCCGACCATGTCCGGCGAGAGGAAGTGGAAATAGAAGGCGTAGAGGCTGCCCGCCAGCGACGCCAGCACGGCGGAGATGGCGAACGCGGCTCATCTTGATCGCGCGCCACGTTGATGCCGAGCGCGCCTGCCGCCAGCCGGTCGGCACGGATCGCCATCAGCGCGCGGCCGAAGCCGCTGCGCATGCCACCGAGCAGCATCAGCACCAGCAGCACGATGAGGCCCAGCACGAGGTAATACATCGACCGGTCGGTATCGAAGGCGAAGCCGGCGATCCGAGAGGAAGGAATGCCGACCAGCCCGGACGGACCGCCGGTCATGTCGCATCATGCCGACGTCAAGCGAGTCGACGACCAGACCGAAGGCCAGCGTGGCGAGCGCGAGATAATGGCCGCGCAGCTGCATCGTCGCGAGCGACAGCAGCAGCGCGCAGATCAGCGAGGCGACACAGCCGAGCAGCGATGCCCACCAGCGGCGGCCAGTCGTAATCGGTGGCGAGGATCGCGGCGACATAGCCGCCGATCGCCATGAAGCCGCCTGCCCGAGGCTGACCTGGCCGGCGATAGCCCATAAGCACGTCGAGGCCGAGCACGGCGATGAAGAGGATGCGCGGCGATCGACCAGGGAGCTCGATGAGTGCCGGGTCGGCAACGACGCAGCGGCAGGGCGCAGCAGCGCCACCGCGAGCGCATGCCGAACCGCAACGCCGCGCCGCGCCCGCGCAGCCGCACGATCGGCGCGTGGATGCGCTGCTCGCTCGCGCACGTCGGTGCGCCGCGTGCGGCCCAGGGCGAACAGCCCGCTCGGCCGCCACAGCAGCGTCACCAGCAGCAGGCAGAGAGCCAGCGCGTTGCTGAACAGCGACGGACACGTAGCCGGCGGCGAGCTGCTCGGCGACGCCCAGCACCAGGCCGCCGACGACGGCGCCGATGAAGGAGCCCATGCCGCCGATCGCCACGGCGATGAAGCCGAAGATGGTGAAGAGCTGGCCGGTGTCGAACTGCAGCGACAGGATCGGCGCCACCACGATGCCGCCGAGCGCCGCCGATCATGCGCGGCGAGAGCGAAGCTCAGCAGCGCCATGCGCTGCGACGTCGATGCCCATCAGCCGCGCCGCCGTCGGGTTCTCGGCGCAGGCCTGCAGCGCCTTGCCCAGCGTCGTGCGCGCAAAGCAGTACCAGAAGCCGACGATGATGATCGACGCGATGCCGGCGATCCAGAAGCCCTGGGTCGGCACGCGCACGCCGAGCAGACGCACCGGCGCCTCCCCGGAGAACGGCGGCAGCGTATAGGGATCGCCGCCCCAATGCACGAGCTGACGCCTTCGGTGAAGGTCAGGAGCCCCGCGGTCAGCATCAGCATGCTGCTGTTGCGGCAGTCGCGACGAGCGCCGGCACGAAGGCGCGCGGCGCCGATCAGCGAGGCCGAATACCGCCGCCGTCACCAGCACCGCCACGGGCACGGCAACGCAGATCGGCAGGCCAATGCAGCTCCGCAGAGCGTAGGCGATGCACGCGCCCAGGACGCAGAAGGCGCCCTGGGACAGGTTGATGACGCCGGTCATCCGGAAGACCAACGAGAAGCCCAGCGCCACCACGGCGAACACGCTGCCTTGGAGCAAGCCGCCGATGATGATCTGTACGGCCGCGTCCACCCGCTGCCTTCTCGCCGCTAAACCGCGCTCATTTGTCCAGCGGCAGGCCTCCGGGCTGGCTCAGCACGACCCAGAGCTTCTTGCGCGGGATCCCAGCGCGTGACCACCGCGTTGCTGTCGTCGAGGCCGCGCTGGGGTGATGCGGTGAAGTTCCAGAAACCGTCGATGCCGGCGAAGCCCTTGATGGCGGCCAGATGGTCGCGGAGCTGCGTCGCGGTGGCGCCGGGGCCGAGCTTGCGCAGCGCATCCGTCACGACCACCGCCGGTCCCCAGGCGAGCGAGGCCGCGACATCAGGCTGGACGTTGGCCGCTTTGAATTCCGCATAGAACTCCTGCTGCGCCTTCTCGACCGCGGGATCGAGCTTGACGCGCGCATCGTGCGGCGGCCATTCGCCCGCCGGGATGTAAAGCTGCTTCGGCAGAAAGTCCGCGTAGTTGGTCATCTGCGCGTAGGTCATGTTGCCGTCGGTGGTCGCCGTCGGCACGTCGAGACCGGCCTGGACGATGCCCTTGAAGATGGTGGCGATGGGCGTGCCCGTGCTCCAGGCGATGAAGGCCTGCGGGTTGGCCGCCTTCACCTTCTCGATCTGCGCGGCGACGCTGATATCCGTCGTGTTGAAGTGCGCGCGCTCCACCAGGGTCAGGCCGGCGTCCTTGAACTCCGGCAGGTTGATCGTCTCGTCGATGCCGCGCTCGGCGTCCTGGCCGGTCGCGTCGCTGGAGGTCATGATGGCGATCCGCTTCCAGCCTTTCTCCCGGAAATAGCGGAACAGCGCCTTCTGCAGATCGTGGGTCGAGACGCTGGAGCTGAAGACGTAGCTGCCGGCCGGCGGATGAATGCCGGGCGAGAAGCAATACTCGACCGGGCCGTTGCTCATCAGCGGCGCCATGGCGCTGCACACGGCGACCAGGGACGAGCCCATGATCACCGCGGGCTTGTCGGCGCTCACCTGCTTGACGAGCTGCACCGCCACCTGCGGGCTCGATTGATCGTCGTAGAACACGTATTGCAGGGGGCGGTTCTGGATGCCGCCGGTCTTGTTGACGAGCTTCTCATGGATCTGCAGCGCCACCTGCTCCTCCTTGCCGAGGAACGACGCCTGCCCGGTGAGTGGCAGGATGACCGGGATCTTGTAGGGCTCGTCGGCCGCCTGGGATCGCTGCGGCATGGCCAGCAGCGTGGCGGCCAACAGCAGTGCGCACACGACCCTGGAGCTTGCCTTGATGATCATACCGACCTCCCTGTTCTGTATTGCATTTTTGCCGACTGGTTCACTCTTCGCGAGCTTTTCAACATCCTAGCAAGCACTTGCACGGCTCGCCAAAGCAAACCGACGATGGGCGCCATAAGGGGAGCTTATGCGCGGGCGATCTCGACGAGCGCCCGGCTAATGCATGGTCCTGCCGCCGTCCACCACCAGGGTCTGACCGGTAATGAAGGCACTCGCCTCCGACAGCAGGAACAGCACCGCGCCTACGAGATCGTCCGGCACCTGCGGGCGGGCGAGGGCGCGGGCCTCGTCGTAGTCGTCGGCGAGATATCCCGCGGCTGAAGTCGCGAGCTGGGTATCGCTGAGCGTACGGCCGGGGGCCACGCAATTGACGGTGATGTTGTCCCCGCCCACTTCCCGGGCGAGCGCCCGGGTGAACCCCACCACGCCTGCCTTCGAGGTCGTGTAGTGCAGCCGGTTCGGCGTTCCCTCGAAGACCCGGGTGGAGGCGATGTTGACGATCCGGCCCCTGCCGCTTCGGCGCATCGCAGGAACCACTGCACGGCAACATAGAAAGAGCCCGCGCAGATTGACCGCCATCACGCGGTCCCATTCCTCGATCGGGATCTCGAGCCAGGACCGGCGCGGCAACGCGCTCATGAGCGAGGCGTTGTTGACGAGGCCGTCGATCGGCCGAAGCGTTCGAGGGTGGCCTGGGCGAGGCGCTCCACCGCGTCAGCGTCGGAAATGTCGGTCGGCACCGACAGTGTCTCGCCTCCGCTTGCCGAGACGCGCCGCCAGGTGTTCGGATTCCGCAGCCGCCACATCGGCAACCACCACGCGGGCTCCGGCCTCGACGAGGCGCTCGGAATAGACCGCACCGATGCCGACAGCGCCGCCGGTGACGATCACCACGCGGCCCCGGAGGTCGAAGAGCGACGCCGCCGATTTCATGCGGGAACTATAGCAGCGATGACCGCGCTGTCAGCCCGTTGATCGCCGCGCAGCCTGGCTCTAGGGTTCAGCCGGATGAATTGAGGAGAGGGCGGCATGGGCGGCGAGAAGATCCTGGTCTGGGGTGCGGGGGCGATCGGCGGCACGATCGGCGCGCATCTCCGGCGCGCCGGCCATGACATAACGCTGGTCGATCGCGCCGAGGATCACGTGTCGGCGATCAACCGTGACGGCCTCGCGATCACCGGACCGGTCACCGAGTTCAAGGTCGCGGTGCCGGCGCTGCTGCCGAGCCAGGTCACCGGCCGCTATGGCGATCGTGCTGCTCTGCGTGAAAGCCCAGGACACCGCCGAGGCCGCTCGGGCGATCAAGCCGCATCTCGCCGAGGACGGCTTCATCGTCTCGGTGCAGAACGGCCTCAACGAGCTCGTGATCGCCGAGATCGTCGGCAAGGCACGGACGGTCGGCGCCTTTGTCAATTTCGGCGCCGATTACCTCTCGCCGGGCGTCGTCCTCTACGGCGGACGCGCGGCCGTGGTCGTAGGCGAGATCGACGGACGCCGTACGCCGCGCGTCGAGGCGCTCCATCGCACTACTGCTGGAATTCGACGACCGCGCCGTGCTCACCGCCAATATCTGGGGCTATCTCTGGGCGAAGCTGGCGTATGGCGCGATGCTCTTCGCCACCGCCCTCACCGACGCCTCGATCGCGGACTGCCTCGCCTCGGAGCGCCATCGACCGCTGTTCGTGGCGCTGCCCCGGGAAGTGCTGCGGGTCGCGGCGGCGGCGGGCATCAAGCCGGAGCCGTTCGACGGCTTCGACCCCAGCGCTTTCAGCCCGGGCGCCAGCGCCGCCGCGGCCCGCCAGTCATTGGACGCGTTGGTGACCCACAATCGCCGCTCGGCGAAATCCCACAGCGGCATCTGGCGCGACCTCGCCGTGCGCAAGCGCAAGACCGAGGCCGAGCACCAGCTCGGTCCGATCGTAGAGACGGCCGAGCGCCACGGTCTCAAGGCACCCATCACCGCCCGCACCATCGCGCTCATCCGCGAGATCGAGGAAGGGCGGCGCAAGCAGGAGTGGGCAAATCTCGATCTCCTCTCTGAAATGGTGCCGGCATGACCGCTCCCCTCACCCTCTCCCTTGCCGGTCAGACCGCCGTCGTGACCGGCGCCGCGCACGGCTTCGGCCGCGCCATCGCCAAGGTGCTCGCCGACGCCGGCGCCACCGTCTGGGTCGGCGACGTGCTGGAGGATGAGCTCGACGAGACCCGCAAGCTCTGCGGCGAGCGATGCCACGCGCGGCGGCTCGACGTCACCGACCGCGCGGAGGTGCAGGCATTCATGCAGGCGGCCCAAGCGTCCGGTGGTCGCCTCGACATCCTCATCAACGACGCCGGCGGCGTGCTGGGTCAGGTCGGGCGACCGATCGAGGAGATCACCGCATCGCAGTGGCAGGCGATCTTCGACGTCAACGTCACCGGCGCCTTCAACTGCATCCAGGCGGCGGTGCCCACGATGAAGGCGCGGCGCTACGGCCGCATCGTCAACATCTCCAGTGGCGCCGGCCTCCGGACCAGCCTCACGGGCATCCAGGCCTATGCCTCGGCAAAGGCGGCGCAGATCGGCCTCACCCGCCAGCTCGCCCAGGAGTTCGGCCCCTTCGGCATCACCGTCAACAACGTGGCGCCGGGCTTCGTGCGCTCCAACCCCGCGACCGAGAGGCAGTGGGAGTTCTACGGCGCCGACGGCCAGAAGCGTCTCGTAGAGTCCCTCTACCTGAAGCGCCTCGGCAGCGCCGACGATATCGCCAAGGCGGTGCTGTTCTTCGTCTCCGACCTCTCTCCGTGGGTGACCGGCCAGATCCTGAGCGTCGACGGCGGCCGGAGCTGAGGCGCAATTTCAGAAGCCGTAGACCTCGGCGGGATTGTCGACGAGGATGCGCTGACGCAGGGCCTCATCCGGCACCCAATCCAGCAGCATGTCCAGCAGCACCACGTTGTCGGGCCTCGGCTCCCGGCCGGGATGCGGCCAATTGCTTGCCCACATCATGCGCTCCGGCGCCGCCTTGATCAGCACCTTCGCGATCCGCCCGACATCGTCGTAGAAGGGCGGCCCCACCTTCGAGGTCTCGTAGGGTGCCGCGAGCTTGATCCAGACGCGGCCGGTTTCCAGGAGCCGCAGCAGGCAGAGCATCGCCGGATGATCGACCGGCACCGGCTCCAGGAACTTGCCCTGATGATCGATCACGATGCGGCCGGGCCAGCGGCGGATCTGCGCCTCGCGCTCAGGCAGCAGCCTCCCGTCGAGCTGCAGCTGCACATGCCAGCCCACGTCTTGCACGCGCGACGCCAGCGCATCGAACTGCTCCCATGACAACGCGCCACCAGGCAGCGCAAAGAAGCGGATGCCCCGCATGCCACCAGCGGTAAGGCGCTGGAGCTCGGCAGTGCTCACGCCGGTATCCACCACGGCCACGCCGCGGGCCCGATCGAGGCCGAGCTTGGCGATGCTCTCAAGAGTGCAGCGGTTGTCGAGACCATATGTGGAAGGCTGCACCACGACGGTGCGCTCGATGCCGAGATTCCCCGCCATCGCCTGATACATCTCGACCGAGGCATCCGGCGGCGTGATCTGCGCCGTCGGCGCCGTCGGGTACTTGTGGTCATAGAAATGCATGTGGGTGTCGCAGGTGCCCCTGGGCGCCGCGAGGCGCGGCTTGGCGATCGCCACGGTCACGTGCCTTCCGGCAGATTTATTCCGAGCCGCGCCAGGCGGCTCGCCTGGGCAACGTTGACCGCGCCCGGCGGGACGCGGCGCGCGATCAGGTCGCGGGCCTGGTTCACCGTATCGAAGGCCTGATGCTCCACCGCCTGCGGCGTCAGCCCGCCGATGTGCGGCGTGGCGATCACGTCCTTGCGGCTGGCGAGCCGCAGCGACGGCTTCTGATCCGGCGCGCGGCCCACGTCCATGGCGGCGCCGGCGATGCGACGCTCGTCGAGGGCCCGCTCCAGCGCCGCCTCGTCCACAAGATTGCCGCGCGACAGATTGATGAAATAGGCCGTCGGTTTCATGCGCGCGAAGGCGGCGGCGTTCATGAGATTCTCCGTCCGCTCGTTCGCCACCACCAGGCAGACGACGAAATCGGAGTCCGCGAGAAGCGCCTCCATGGAGGTCTGACGAACGCCCGCGTCCTCCACGGTGCGATGGGGATCGCTCGCCAGCACCGTCATGCCGAGCGCCACGCCGAGGCGCGCCAGGTACTGGCCGATCACGCCGTAGCCAAGAATGCCCAGCACGGTGCCCTTGAGCTGGCGGCCCATATGCACCGTCGCGTCCCCGCCCGCGCGATACTCCAGCACCGCATCCGGCACCCGCCGCGCGAGATCCACCATGAAGCCGACCGCGAGCTCCGCCACCGAGGGAATGAATCCGGGGGTTGCCTGGGTGACGAGAATGCCGTGCCGGCTCGCCGAGGACACGTCGATGTTTCTGATATCGACGGCGCAGCGCAGGAACGCCACCAGATCAGGGGTGCGATCGAAGAGACGCCCCTCTCCCGGTGTCTGCCGGTCGGAGATGACGATCTCGCATCCCTCGGCGGCCGCGGCGAGCGCGTCGGTGCCAAGCACCGCGCCGGTGAGGTTGAGACGCACATCGCCGAGTTCGCGCAGCGCCGCCAGCGCGCGGGGCCCGTAGTAGTTCTCGAGCATATCGGGGGTGTGGGTCAGTAGGATTCTCGCCATGGCCTTCTCTCTTGGTTTACCGAAAGTTAGCACGAAGCCGGAGGTGACGCCCCGACGAGATCGCAGTAGACTGCGCGCCGTTTTCCACTCGGCGAGAGCGAGGGCTACCATGAAGACTACCTCCGTGACCAAGGCGGATTTCGAGCGCTCGGTGCTGGCGGTACCGCCGATCGCGCGCCAGGCGGATTTCTCGCTCAACGAAGGGCAGAACCGCGCCCTCATCCGCTACATGGAAGCCGGCGGCATCCGCACGCTCATGTACGGCGGCAATGCGAATTTCTATAACCTCGGCGTCTCCGATTTCGAGGCGGCGGTGCGGCAGCTGGCCACGCTTGCGGGAAGCGACACCTGGGTCATCCCTTCGATCGGTCCGGAATACGGCAAGGCGATGGATCAGGTGCAGGTCCTCCGCAACCTCGCCTACCCCACCGCCATGGTGCTGCCCCTGAGCTTCCCGGGCACGCCCGCCGGCGCCGCCATCGGAATCCGCAAGATCGCCGAGCGCTATGGCAAGCCCGTCATCGCCTATGTCAAGTCGGACAACTATCTGAACCCCGCCGACGCCGGCGCTCTCGTGCGCGACGGTGCGGTCTGCGCGGTGAAGTACGGCGTCGTCCGCAAGGATCCGATGCCGGATCCCTATCTCTCGGCGATCCTGGAACACGTGAACCCGGACCAGGTCGTGAGCGGCATCGGCGAGCGGCCGGCGCCGGTGCACCTGCGCAAGTTCGGCTTGGTGGGCTTCACCTCGGGCTCGGTCTGCGTGGCGCCGCGCCTCTCCCTCGCCCTGCTTGCGGCCCTCAAGGCCAAGGACGACGCCAAGGCGGCGGAGATCCAGAAGAAGTTCATGCCGCTGGAGGATCTGCGGGACGGATATTCACCGATCCGCGCCCTCCATACGGCGGTGACGCTCGCCGCTATCGCCGACATGGGGCCGATGCTGCCGATGCTGACGGAGATCGAGGACCCCGCCCAGCGCCAGAAGATCGAGGTAGCGGCGCGGACACTCCGTGCCAGCGACGAGGCGTTCGGCGGCCGCAAGGCCGCTTAGGGCTCTAATCCCGGTAGAGCTCGACCGTGTAGCCGTTGGGATCGCGGAAGTAGACCGCCGAGCTGCCGCGCCGGCCTCGAATGGCGACGCCGGCGCGGCGGAGGCGGGCCAAGAGCGCGCGCCGGCGTTGCGACGGCACATGGAAGCCGAAATGGTCGAGGCCGCCGCCCGCTGTCGCGATCCGAGCCCGGGTTGCCACGAAATTGAGCAAGTCACCGCCACCCGGGCTCGCCAGGAAGAGCATGCCGGGATGCTCGAACGCCTCCTCGAGGCCGAGCACATCCATATAGAACCGCCTGGTCGCCTCAAGATCGCGGGTTCTGAGCGCCAGATGACGCAATCCGCGCGGCGCTGCCATCCCGCTGTCTCGACGTGTCGCCACGGCATTGCCCCATCCTCTGGATCGCAAATCGTCGCATGGAAGTTGCGACCGTGGCAATTTCGCAACCTCAGCGCCAAGGTGGCCGTGTAGACTGGGCGAGGTTGCACTGGTGTTGTCGAAGGAGCACGAGATCGTGAATCCGATCGTTGTCGTGATCGCGGCTGGTGAGATGGGCGCCGCCGTCGGAGGCCGCCTCACCGAGGGAGGCGCCGAAGTCCGCACCTCGCTGGCCGGCCGCAGCACCAAGAGTGCCGAGCGCGCCAAGCGCCACGGGCTGATCGCGGTCGACAGCGACGCGGCCCTGCTGGCGGATGCGCAGTTCGTGCTGTCGATCGTGCCGCCCGCCGAGGCACTGCCGCTCGCCCGCCGGCTCGCTCCCGCGCTCGCCGCCAGCCGCGCGAAGCCGATCTATGTCGATTGCAATGCCGTCAGCCCTGCCACCGTCGTCGAGGTAGCGGGCGCGCTGAGATCGAGCGGCTGCGCCTTCGTCGATGCCGGCATTATCGGCAGCCCGCCACAGCCCGGCGGCGCCGGCCCCCGCTTCTATGCCGCGGGCCCGGCGGCGCCACGCTTCGCCGAGCTGCGTGAGTGCGGGATCGACGTTCGCGTGATGGAAGGCGAGATCGGCACCGCCTCGGCTCTCAAGATGGCCTATGCCTCCCTCACCAAGGGACTGACCGCACTCGGCACCGCGATGATGCTGGCCGCCGCTCAGGCCGGCGTAGCGGACACGCTCAAGCGCGAGCTCGGCGAAAGCCAGCCCATGCTGAAGGCCTGGCTCGAGCGCTCGGTGCCTCGCATGTATCCGAAGGCCTATCGCTGGGTGGCGGAGATGGAAGAGATCGCGGCCTTCCTCGGCGATCGCTCCCGGGGTGCCGAGATGTTCGAGGGCATCGCCAAACTTTACGAGCGCATCGCGCGCTCCTACGAGGGCGATCGGCGCGACATCGACGTGCTCGGCGGCTTCGTCGAGAGCTAGCTTATCACACGGCGCAACAGCTCGACCGAGCGGCGCACGCCTTCCAGCGGCGTCATCGAGACATCCTCGTGCTCGATCGAGAGCACGTCGTCGTAGCCGACCTTGCGGAGCGCGGCGCAGAACTGTCGCCACCACGGCTCGCCATGGCCGTCGCCGAGGGTCACGTAGTTCCAGGCGCGCTCCCGCGCTCGCTCGCCGGGCTTGAACTCGATCCGGCCGTTGAGGCCGGCGATCGTCGGATCGATCCGCGTGTCCTTGGCATGCACATGGTAGATCGCGCCGTCGAGGGCCGCGATCGCCGCCAGGGGATCGGCGCCCATCCACATGAGATGGCTGGGATCGAAATTCACGCCCACGGTCTCGCCGACCGCTTCGCGCAGGCGCCGGAACGTCTCGACGCTGTAGACGTTCTGATGGCCGTGCAGCTCCAGGCAGAGCTTGCGGATGCCGAGACCGTTGGCGTAGGCGACGAGCTCGCGCCAGAACGGGATCAGCACCTCATCCCACTGGTAGGCAAGGATGGTCTGCATTTCCGGCGGCCAGCTCGTGGTCACCCAGTTGGCGTTGGCATCGCCGGGCCCGCCGGGACAGCCCGACATCATCACCACCCGCTCGACACCCATCAGGCTCGCGAGCTTGATGGTCTTGCGGGTGACCTCGCGATGCCGCTCGCCGTGCGGCGCCGGGATGCACCGGATTGCCGGAGCAGTTGAGCGCGCTCAAGGCGATGCCGCGGTCGCCGAGCTTGGCCAGAAACTCGCGACGGGCGGGCGCGCTCTCCAGGAGATGATCCAGCTTCAGGTGCGGTGCCCGCGACCAGTTGCCACCGGCGAACTCCAGCCGCTCGATGCCGAGATCCGCCGCGGTATCCAGGAGCGCGTCGAAAGGCAGCTCGGCGAGGCTGTCGGTGATCATGCCAATCTTCATGGGTCTCCTCTTGAATTGCGTGGCGAGCAACCGCCTAAAGCCCCGCCGTGCGCGCGGCGTCGGCAAGATAGGCGTGTCCCATGCGGGCGTAGGTGAGCGGATGCGCCTTGGCCGGATCCTGCTCCGCCTCCACCACCAGCCATCCCCCATAGCGGACCGCCTTGAGCTCCTCCAGCACCGGCGAAAACGCGACCCCGCCGTCTCCCGGCACCGTGAAGAGGCCCGCGAGCACCGCATCAAGGAAGCTGCTGCGCTTGCGCCGCATCTCCGCCAGCACGGGAAGTCGCACGTCCTTGCAGTGCACATGTTTGATCCGCCCGGCGTGCCGGCGGGTGACGGCGGCGGGATCGGCACCGGCATAGGTCAGATGACCGGTGTCCAGCAGGAGCCCCACGCTCTCTCCGGTCATCGCCATCAGCCGGTCGATCTCCGCCTCGGTCTCGATCACCGTTCCCATGTGATGGTGATAGGCCATGCGGATGCCGTGCTTTGCCAGATGATCGCCCAGCGCCGTGAGCCGCTCGGCGAAGCCCGGCCAATCCGCCTCGGCGAGCCGCGGACGTCGGGAGACCGGCCAGGCGCGGTTGCCGGCGACGCTGCCGGTGGTTTCCGCGAACACCATCACGGTACACCCCATCTCGGTGAGCAGCGTCATATGCGGCTCTACCGATCGGATCTCCGCGCTGACCGAGCGCTCGAGAAGGCGGGCGCTGTACCAGCCGGAAATTAAGGACAGCTCGAACCGCTCCAGTATGGGCCGCAGCTGCGCGCTCTGGCGCGGAAACTTGTTGCCGAGCTCGATCCCCTCGTAACCCGCTTCCTTCGCCTCGGCGAGACAGGTCTCCAGCGGCGTGGCACCCCCGAGTTCGGGCATGTCGTCGTTCGACCAAGTGATGGGATTGATGCCGAGGCGGATGGACATGGGAGCAGCGGACGCCTCCTGAGGTCAGCCCCATCTTGGCAAAACCGGACAGAGACCGCTATCGTCCCGGCGCAGCCCAGACCAAGCCCTGCGTTCACCCGCGCCGGAGCCCGATACCGTGCAACCGCGCCGCACTACCGTCGTGTTCGACCTTGGCGGCGTGCTGATCGACTGGAATCCGCGCCATCTCTATCGCTCGATGTTCGGTGGCGACGAGGCGGCGATGGAGGAATTCCTCGCCACCGTGGTGACGCCGGAATGGAACGCCGCGCAGGATGCCGGACGGAGCTTTGCCGAGGGCACCGCTCTCCTCAGAGAACGTCACGCCGACAAAGCGCATCTGATCGACGCCTACCCTGCCCGCTTCCAGGAGACGCTGAAGGGGCCGATCGCGGAGTCCGTCGCCATCCTGGGTGCGCTCCGCGCCCGCAACGTCCCTCTCTATGCCCTCACCAACTGGTCGCACGAGACCTTCCCGCCGGCGCTCCGGCGCTTCGCGTTCCTGCAGTGGTTCCGCGGCATCCTGGTCTCCGGCGAGGTCGGCCTGATCAAGCCGGATCCGCGGATCTACCAATTGCTGCTGGAGCGCTTCGGCATCGATCCCGAGACCGCGGTCTTCATCGACGACAACCCCGGGAATGCCGCGGCCGCGACCGCCATTGGAATCCACGGCATCCACTTCACCACGCCAGCGGCGCTGCACCGCGAACTTGAGGGCTTGAGACTTCTCTGAGTTTGCGGGAGGCTGAGCCGCAACGGCGCAGGGACCGGCCGAGACAGCCGGCAGCGCCGACAGGGGGACTGGGATGGCGGGGACGGCGACATCGCTCGAGGTGCGCGAGGCCGAGGTCTTCTACGGCCCGGTGAAGGTGCTGGACCGCATCTCGCTGGCGGCGAAGGGAGGCGAGTTCATCGCCTTGCTCGGGTCCTCCGGCTGCGGCAAGACCACATTGTTGCGTGCCATCTGCGGCTTCGCGCCGGTCGAGCGCGGCAGCGTCTCCGTCGGCGGCCGCGATATCACAAAACTGCCACCTGACAAACGTAACATGGCGCTTGTGTTTCAATCCTACGCGCTGTGGCCGCATATGACGGTGGCGCAGAACATTGGCTATGGCCTGAAACTGCGCGGTGCGAGCCGGGGCGCGATCGCCGATCGCGTCGAGCAGATGCTGGCGATGCTGCGCCTCAAGGGCTTGGGCGCGCGCCGCGTCACCGAGCTCTCCGGCGGCCAGCGCCAGCGCGTGGCGCTCGGCCGGGCGCTCGCGATCAGCCCGCAGATCCTGCTGCTGGACGAGCCGCTTTCCAATCTCGATGCCCGCGTGCGCGAGGAAGTGCGCCACGAGATCAAGACGCTGCAGCGCGATCTCGGCATCACCACCGTGCATGTGACCCACGACCGCGAGGAGGCGATGGTGATGGCGGACCAGATCGCCATCCTCGACGCCGGACGCATCGTGCAGATGGGCGCGCCGGAGGAACTCTACAATCGCCCCAACTCGCCCTTCGTCGCCAGCTTCATGGGGGCGGCGAACGCCGTCCGGCTGGCGGCGGAGCGCACCGCGGAGGGCATCCGCATCACCGAAGGACCGCACAATACCGCGCTCGCCATCCAGGCGGCCGCGCTCGACGGCGGACGCCTCGAGCGCTTCGCGGGCCGGCAAGAGATCACCGCCTATTTCCGCAGCGAGGACGCGCGGCTGCAGCCGGTCGACGGCGCTCCCGGCGGCGCGCTGCTGCTGCGCGGCGAGATCGTTCAGGCGTCATATCCCGGCGGCTGCTATCGCTACGCCGTGCGCGTCGGTCCGGACCAGTTTCTGGTGGACGATGAGCGCCGACACGCCGTCGGGGCGATGGTCGGCGTGGCACTCCCGCTCGCCACCTTGCACCTCTACCCCGAACCTTTGGGAACAGCGGCCCGTCAGACGGCCATCCATTAACGAGGGAGGCATTTCATGAAACGGCTCGTTCTCCTGTCGACAGCCCTGGCGATGGTGCTCGCGCTGAGCTCGGCGCCCGGCATGGCGCAGCGCAAGGTGACGCTCAACGTCATCTCCGCCGGCGACCAGAACATGGTCGACTACGTCAACGACTACCTCGGACCGCAGTTCGAGAAGGAGCATCCCGACGTCACCGTGAGGGCGGTCGGCACCGGCCCCGGCGACGCCGGATCGCAGAAGATCTACGAGAAGCTGGTGGCCGAGAAGAGCAACGCCACCTGGGACATCGACGTCGCGGTCATCCATCAGAAAGCCGCCGGCGACATGATCCGGGAGAAGCTGCTGGCGTCCTATACGAAGGATGTGCCGACCAGCAAGTACGTGACGTCCGCGTCGGCGACGAATGCGCTCGGCACCGACGCCACCGGCTACGTCATCCCCATGTTCAACAGCCAGACCGCGATCGCCTACAACTCGGACATGGTGAAGAACCCGCCCGGCAGCTACGACGAGCTGGTCAAATGGGTCGACGCCAATCCCAACAAGTTCGGCTACAACGGCATCAAGGGCGGCATGTCCGGCGTCAGCTTCGTGGTCGGCTGGATCTATGCCAATTCCCCTGACGCCGACAAGCTGATGAAGGGACCTTACGACGCCGCCACCAAGGCGAGCTGGGATCCCGCCTTCGCCAAGCTCAAGGAGTTCAACAAGAAGGTGGTGCTGACGCCGGGCAATGCCGGGACCCTCGACATGCTGGGCCGCGGCGAGATCGCCATGGGGCCGGTCTGGGTCGACATGTTCTACACCTGGCAGGCGGACGGCAAGCTGCCGCCGGCGGTGAAGCTGAAGCTGATCGGGCCCGGCATGCCCGGCCAGCCCATGTACTACGTGATCCCCGCCAAGGCCGCCAACGCCAAGCTCGCGGAGGAGTTCATCGCGCTCGCCACCAGCCCCAAGGTGCAGGCCGAGGGCATCGTGAAGCATTTCAACTGGTATCCGGGCATCGACGCGACGGCGGTCAAGTCGCAGCTCGATGACGCCACCTGGAACAAGCTCTTCGTCGACGTGACGCCGCAGGACCTCTCCAGCAAGGGCAAGACCTTCCCGATCACGCCCTACTTCAACGACATCCTGGAGGGCTACGAGAAGAAGGTGCAGTAGCCGACGGCATCAACCGGGAGACCGCTGCTCCATGCGGGAACGGCGGCTCTCCATGTTCCTGCTGGTGCTGCCGGCGCTCGCCGTCGTTCTGGCGCTCTTCGTCTATCCGCTCGGGCTGTCGCTGGTCTCCGCCTTCACCACCAAGGCGGGGACCGCGACGCTCGAGAACTTCGCCAAGACCTACGAGCTCTATAGCGACGACATCGTCTTCACCTTCGTGATCGTGGCGATCTCCACCGCCCTCATCGGCGCGCTGGCGGCGGCGATCGGCGGCTATCTCATGCTCGGCGAGAACCCGCGGGCGGTGGCGATCCTCAAATGGCTCTATCGCTGGCCGCTGTTCATTCCGTTCATCGTGGCGGCGCAGTGCATGCGCACCTTCCTCGCCAAGAATGGCCTGATGAACAACGCCTTCGACAGCCTGGGCCTGATCGATATCCAGAACGCGGTCGGATTGCTCGACTGGCGCGGCATCATCATCACCTTCGTCTGGAAGCAGACGCCCTTCGTGGCGCTGCTGGTGGCGGGCGCGATGGCCGCCCTCGACCGCTCCACCATGGAGGCGGCGCGCAACCTGGGCGCCGGCCGGCTGCGCATCCTGGTGGAGATCGTGCTGCCCCAGGTGACCCCGGTCATGGTGGTCGGGCTCATCCTCTCCTTCGTCACCATGCTGTCGGTGCTCTCGGTTCCGATCATGATAAGCGGCGGCGCGCCCACCATGATCACCGTCGACATGGCCTTCCGCATCAACTCCTACAGCGACTACGGGACGGCGAACGCGCTCGGGTTCATCTCCTATGCCATGACCGGCATCGCCGCCTGGATCTATCTCCGCCGCGGCGTCGCCAGCGGAGGGCGCATATGAGGTCGGCGGCGAGCTGGCTCCTGCGCGGCGGCGTCCTCGGCGGCATCGCGTTCGTGATCTTCGGGCCGATCCTCAACCTCATCCTCTGGGCGGTGGCCGAGCGCTGGTACTTTCCCTACAAGCTGCCGCTGGTCTACGGCTTCAAGTACTGGTTCGAGGTGTTCAAGCCGCGGAGCGACGCCGTCGCATCCCTCAGCACCAGCATGCTGATCGCCCTCTTCACCGTCGCCGCCTGCCTCGCGCTTGCGGTGCCCGCCGGCTACGCGCTGGCGCGCGGCCGCCTGCCCTGGCGCGGCGCCATCCTGCTGGCCTTCCTGCTGCCGCAGGCGATCCCGAGCCTCGCCATCTATTTCAACGTCGCTCACATCTTCTATGCCGTCGGCCTCAACGGCACCGTCACCGGCGTCGTGCTGATCCACACCGTGCACGGCCTGGTCTTCGCGGTCTGGATCGCCGCCGCCGCCTTCGCCGCCGTCGACCGCGAGCTCGAGCTCGCGGCCCGCAACATCGGCGCCTCGGCGCTCCGCGCCTTCCTCACCGTGACCCTGCCGCTGGCGACGCCCGGCATCATGGCGAGCGCGATCTTCGTCTTCCTGGAATCCCTCGACGAATTCACCGGCACCTATTTCGTCGGCGTGCCCGACGTCACGACCTTGCCGCTGCTGATGTTCAACGCGAGCGTCGCCGGCAACTACCAGATCGCGGCGATCACCGCCCTCATCCTGCTGGTGCCGTCGGTGGGCTTCATGCTCTTCATCGAGCGCTTTCTGAAAGCCGACGTGCTGGCGAAGGTGGGCGGCTGACCAGACCGCCATCGCGGGACGGGCTCTTTCGTGGGCGCGGCGACGTTCGCCGTCACGCTTTCTCCGACGACCGCACCAGTTTTCTTGACCAGAATTGGCTTCGTCGGAAGTTGCCACCGGCCTCGGTCGCGAACGGGCAGACCGATAAAAATATCCGTCTATCGCAACCTATTACTGACCTACACTCACCTGCCACTTTCGCCGAAATTGGGTTCGTTTCGCAAAATTGATGTTTGCGCGCGGTTCCGGGATCTCCAAGAAGCCTGACAAACGTTTTTTGCGTTCAGATAGGGATCGCCCTCCCCGGCTTCAAGGGGCTGACCCGTCAGCGAGAACCGGTTCCGGCGAGAGTTTACGAAACAGATCGTCTCATGCCGCTTTCTCCGAACCTCGCGACATCGAGCCTCGCTTGCGCGGAGTGTGCGGCGTTGCGGAGTGGAGGAGAAAAGTAAACTGTCCCGGCAATTTTATATCTTGTCATTTGGCAGACGGTCACGCTTGTATTGCCAGCCCAGATGCATCGCGGTTCCATCCAGGCCAGGGAATAACGAAGCGCGGTTGACGCCTGCGCGGTCGAGCAACATTTTCATTTGCAGCGGTTTCATAATCTTCCATTTGCGCAGATTGGGATGCGCGAATACGACATTCGGGGTCCCATGAACGGTAAATACCGCCTTCTGCGCGACGATACGCGGACTGATATGAGGCGGACGATAAAGCGTCACTTTCTTGCTTGACGCCAACGGATCATTCTTTTCCTCGTAGTGTTCAATGCCATTGACGCCATAGATTGCGGGAAGATCGCGAGTTTTGCACGAGGTCGTACCGATATCCGTAGTCGTTCCCTCTCCAGTGACAGGCGCCTCAGCAAATCCCACCTCGCATGCGAAAAATGCAGCAACCAGGACACTTTCGGTCCAATCCAACAGCCGCGTTGGCAACCCATGATGCTGGCCGATTGCCAGCCATTCGATTGCCTTGTTGGGATCAGGCGCATTTTCTACAAGGGGACGCGCCATCCGTTTATATTCTTCGAACAGCGTTTTTTCTCGATGTGGCTCGAATTCGCGAGGCTTGTCCCGATCGTCTTTCCGAGCATCTGGCCTACCAATCTTGGGCATAAGCTCATATGACCCATTGCGCACACCGCGAAATATCCAATTGCCCAATTCAAATTTTCCCACAAGCCCGGTAAGGTCGGACCATTTCTCTACTATCTCCGTATCCATGACCGACCTCTTCGTTCTAAGAAACGATGGACTGAATTACGGCGACAGATTGCCTAATCCAGCAAACGCTCGCCGAGATTCTCCGCCACCATGATCAAGTAGCCGTCAGGGTCCTGCACGAAGAATTCGCGCTGACCTTCCTCACGGTCGCCGACGCGGCGCCAGATCTCTCTCGGGGCCATGTAGACCGGCCATTTTCTTGCGGCGATCAGCCGCGAGAGGCCGGTCGATGCTCGCGAAGTAGAGTTGGAACATGACGCCGCGCCCGAGTGGTGGATCGAGCGGACCCGTCTCAAATCTGCCGTTCTTCTCGCAGAGCATGACCTGATGGCCTTCGGGATGCTCGAGATAGGCGAAGCGCTCCGTCGGCCGCTGGTAGGCGATCTCGAAGCCGAGGATGTCGTGCCAGAAGGCCAGGCTCGCATCGAGGCTCTCGACGTGAAGCTCGCTCACCATCTTCGCCCAGCCGCTCTTCGGCGGTGCGCCGTGCTCGCTCGTCATCGTCCCGGTCCCCTCACTGCGACCGCCCTACCGCGTCAGCACCACATGCGTCGCGGCGGCCGAAGGGACGTGCTCCGTCACGCGATAGCCGAGCTTGGGAAGATCGAGCCCCGACAGTAGATGCTCGCCCGAGCCGAGCAGCACGGGCGAAATCGTCAGATGCATGTCGTCGACGAGGCCGGCCTGGATGTATTCCCGGATCGTCGCCACGCCGCCGCCCAGCCGCACATCCTTGTCGCCGGCGGCTGACCTCGCCGCCCGCAACGCGGCCTCGGAGCCCTCGGTCACGAAATGGAAGGTGGTGCCGCCCTCCATGACGAGCGGCGGGCGCGCGTGATGGGTCAGCACGAAGACGGGAACGTGGTAGGGCGGGTTCGGACCCCACCATCCCTTCCAGCTTTCGTCCTTCCAGGGGCCGCGCATCGGCGCGAACATGTTGCGGCCGAGAATCCAGGCGCCCAGATTCGCCATGCCGCGCACCGCGAAGTCGTCATCGATGCCCGTCGTCCCCTCACCCTTGCCGAACATCGCCTGGAACGTCCGCGTCGGAAAGAACCAGGAATGAAGATTCTCTCCGCCCACCCCCAACGGCTTGTCCATGTTCTGACCGGGCCCCGCGCCATAGCCGTCGAGGGAGAGCGTGAAACAGGCAACGCGAAGTCTGGGCATCAGATGCTCCTGGGATTGGTGAACTCGCTCCCGGCTTGCGATGTCGAAAGAAGTTTACGTCTGCAAATGGCCCCTGCAAACCTCGAGCGACTCACTCACATCAGGCTTCTGTCAGGGTCGCCGTCGATAGAATCGATCGCTTCGCCTCTCACACTCCCACCGCCCTCCCACTCTTCGAGGACTCCAGCGCAGCCTCCGCCAGCACGAGCGCGCGGACGCCATCCTTGCCGCCGACCATGGGCGCCTTTCTCTCCTCCACCGCCTCGATGAAATGATCGAGCTCGTGGCGATAGGCGGCGGCATAGCGCTCGAGGAAAAAGTGCAGCGGCTTCTCGCTGACAACGCCACCCTCGCCGGCGAATTCGAGCGTGCTCTCGACCACGTTTCCGGCGCGCAGCATGCCGCCTGATCCCAGCGCCTCGATGCGCTGGTCGTAGCCGTAGGTGGCGCGGCGGCTGTTGGTGATCTGGCAGAGGGTGCCGCTCGCGGTCTTGAGCGTGACGACGGCGGTGTCGACGTCGCCGGCGGCGCCGATCGCGGGATCGACCAGGGAGCTTGCGGCGGCGAAGACGGATACCGGCTCCTCGCCGAGGAGCCAGCGCGCCATGTCGAAATCATGGATCATCATGTCCCGGAAAAGGCCGCCGGAGATCCTGACGTAGTCGAGGGGCGGCGGGCCGGGGTCGCGGCTGGTGATGGTCAGCATCTCCAGCTTTCCGATGCGGCCGGCGCGAAGCTGCTGCTGCAGCTTGGCGAAATTGGGATCGAAGCGCCGGTTGAATCCCAGCATGAGGGGGATGCCGGCCTTCTCCGCCACCGCGAGACAGGCTTCCGCGCGCTTCCGGTCGAGGTCGAGGGGCTTCTCGCAGAGCACCGGCTTGCCGCTCCTGGCCGCCGCCTCCACCAGCGCCGCAGTGGGTGTCGGTGGAGCTGGCGATCAGGACGGCGTCGATCGCGGGATCCGCCAGGGCGGCCACGGGGTCGCCGACCCCGGCGCCGTAGCGGTCGGCGAGCGCCTTGGCGGCGGCGGAATTCACATCCACCACGGTGCGGAGCCGCGCGCGGGGATGCCCGGCGATGTTGGCGGCATGGATCTGGCCGATCCGTCCGGCGCCGAACTGGCAGAAGCTGATCATGGGCGCGCCTTCGCATATACTCGGGGCAAGCACGAAACAACAAAGCGGACAGGAGGACAAGGGATGAGCACCGTTCGTCTCACCATGGCGCAGGCGCTGCTGCGCTTCCTCGCTGGCGCAGCGCAGCGAGATCGACGGCCACGAGACGCCGCTCTTCGCCGGCGTCTTCGCGATCTTCGGCCACGGCAATGTGGCGGGGCTGGGCGAGGCGCTCTACGAGGTCCGCGAGACCCTGCCGACGCTCCGCGCCCATAACGAGCAGGCGATGGCGCTGGCCGCCATTGCCTTCGCCAAGCAGAGCCGCCGGCGCCGCGATGATGGCCTGCACGACCTCGATCGGGCCCGGCGCCACGAACATGGTGACCGCGGCCGCGGTCGCCTATGCCAACCGGCTGCCGGTGCTGCTGCTGCCCGGCGACATCTTCGCCGGGCGGCGCCCCGATCCCGTGCTGCAGCAGATCGAGAGCTTCGGCGATCCTACCCTCTCCGTGAACGACTGCTTCCGGCCGGTCTCGCGCTGGTGGGACCGCATCACGCGGCCGGAGCAGATCCTGCAGAGCCTGCCTCAGGCGATGCGGGTGCTGACCGATCCCGCCGACTGCGGCCCGGTGACGCTGGCGCTGCCCCAGGACGTGCAGGCCGAGGCCTACGACTATCCCGAGGAGTTCTTCCGTATCACGGCACTGGCGCTTCCGACGCCCGCCGCCCGACACGGCCCAGCTCGCCGACGCCGCCGCGGTGCTGGCGCACGCCCAGGCGCCGCTCATCGTCGCCGGCGGCGGCGTGCACTACTCGCTGGCGAGCGAGGCGCTCGCCGACTTCGCCGAGCGGCACGGCATCCCCGTGGCCGAGACCCAGGCCGGCAAGGGCGCGCTCCCCTGGAACCATCCCCAGGCCGCCGGCGCCATCGGCGTCACCGGCGCCTCGGCGGCCAACGCGCTTGCCGCCGAGGCGGACGTGATCCTCGCCGTCGGGACCCGGCTCTGCGGATTTCACCACGGCCTCCCGCAGCCTGTTCCGGAACCGGGATGCCGCCCTCATCCAGCTCAACGCCGCCGGCTTCGACGCCAGTAAGCACGGCGCGCTGCCGTTGGTGGCGGACGCCAGGGCCGGGCTCGAGGCGCTTTCCGGCCGTCTCGGCGGCTGGCGGGCGCCGACGTCGTGGTCCGAGCGTGCGCACCGCCTGGCGCAGGACTGGAATGCCAAAGTCGACCAGGCGACCGCGCGCCGGCAATGCCGCGCTGCCGAGCGACGCCCAGGTGCTGGGCGCCGTCAACCGCACCGCCGATCCCAGCGGCATCGTGGTCTGCGCCGCGGGCGGGCTGCCCGGCGAGCTGCACAAGCTCTGGCGCGTCCGCATCCCCGGTACCTATCACCTGGAATACGGCTATTCCTGCATGGGCTACGAGATCGCCGGCGGCCTCGGCGTCAAGCTTGCCGAGCCCGAGCGCGAGGTCCACGTGCTGGTGGGCGACGGCTCCTATCTCATGATGAATTCGGAGATCGCGACCTCGATCGAGCTCGACCGCAAGCTCGTCATCGTGGTGCTCGACAATGGCGGCTTCGGCTGCATCAACCGGCTGCAGGAGGCCTGCGGCGGCGCGCCCTTCAACAATCTCTTCGCCGAGGGCAGCGGCATCGATTTCGCCGCTCATGCGCGAAGCCTCGGCGCCATCGCCCATGCGGTCGCCGACATCGCCGCGCTCGAGCGCGCCCTCGCCGCCGCCAAGACGGAGCAACGCACCACGGTGATCGTGATCGCGACCGATCCCGTTGCCAGCACCGCAGCCGGCGGCGCCTGGTGGGATGTTGCAGTGCCCGCGGTCTCCACGCGCCGCGAGGTCGACGCCGCCCACCACGCCCGCGCGACAGCAGCGGCGCATCAACGCGTCTCGGGCTAGATCCGAAGGAGCACCGTCTTGAAGCTCATCACCTGGAACATTCAGTACGGCAAGGGCGTGGACGGCGCGATCGACTTTCGCCGCATCGTCGATACCGCGCTCCGGCTCGGCGACGCCGACGTCCTCTGCTTTCAGGAGATTGCCGTCAACTTTCCGGCCCTCGACGGCGGCGCCAGCGCCGACCAGCCGGCGATCATCGCCGGATTATTGCCGGGCTTTACGCCGGTATTCCGCCCGGCGATCGATTTTGCCACGGCGGGCGGCAAGCGGCAGCTGTTCGGCAACATGGTGCTGTCGCGCCTGCCGGTGCTGCAGGTGCTGCCGCATCTCCTGCCGCGGCCGGTCGATCCCGGCGGCCGCAGCATGCAGCGCCAGGCCCTGGAGGTGGTGATATCAGCTCCCTTCGGCCCGCTCCGCGTCGTTACCACCCATCTCGAGTTCTATTCCGCGGCGCATCGGATAGCGCAGGTGGAGCGCCTCCGCACGCTCCATGCGGAAGCCGCCTCCCGCGCCGCCGCGCCCGACGCGCCGGACAATTCCGAGGGAACCTACCGGACGGTGCCGCGCCCGGCCTCGACGCTGGTCTGCGGCGATTTCAATTTCGAGCCGGGCTGGCCCGACCACGCCCGAATGCTGGCGCCCTTCGAGGATGCGACGCCGCGGTTTCGCGATGCCTGGGCGGGGCTGCACGGCGGCGAGCCGCACGCTCCCACCGCCGGCATCTACGACGCCGATCAATGGCCGAAGGGTGCCAACTGCCGGGACTTCGTATTCCTCACCGACGATCTCGCCCGCCGCCTCCGGCGCATCGAGGTGGACGGCAAGACCGCCGCCTCCGATCACCAGCCGGTGCTGGTGGAACTCGGCTAGGGAATGTTTTCAATGTCGTGCTCGGGGTCGAGGTGGCGCGGCTGCCATCCGAGCTCGCGCCGGGCCTTGGCGCCGCTCATGCGCTGATCGAGGGCGTAGCCGCGCGCCCACTCGCCGCGCTCGGCGACAATTTTCGCTACCGGAATAATCTCCGGGACACTGTGTCGCGTTCCGTATCGTCGCGCGAAGGCCCGAGCGATGGTTCCCACCGGCACGCCGTCCACGGCCGCACCGTTGTAGCTCGAGCCCGGCCTGCCCTTCTCCACCGTCAGCGCATAGAGCATCGCCAGATCCTCGCCATGCACCAGCGGCCAGCGGATGGCCTCGCCGCCGACGACGCGAACCGCATCGCGCTCCCTCGCATCCGCCGCGAAACGCTGGAAGACGCCGCCGCCGCCGGCATAGACCATTGCGGGATGGAGGACGATGCCATCGACCTCGCCACTCCCCAATACCCGCCGCAGGTTCGGGACCATCCAGGCAAAAGCCGGCAGCGGATCGAGCGGCGTTTCCTCGGTCGCCACCGTGCTTCCCGTCGCTCCGTAAAGCCAGTTGCCGCCGGTGTAGACGAACCTCGGCTTCCGCGGCAGGGCGGCGAGCGCGGGCAAGAGCAAGTCGAGAAGGTGGGTCTCGACCGGCCCCATGTCGTCGGCGAAATTCACCGCCGCATGAACGACGGCGTCGATCCCGGCGACACCGGACACCCAGGCCTCGGGCGCCCGCATGTCGCCCGCCATCGGTGTCGCGCCGAGAGCCGCCAGACGCTGCGCCGATCCCGCGGATCGCGCGAGGGCAAGCACGTCGTGCCCCCGCGCCGTCAGCGCGCGTACGACGGGAGCACCGATGGAGCCGGTTCCGCCGAGAACGAGCACGCGCATGATGGCGCCCCTCTAGAGCCTTATCGGTTCTGATTGAATCAGAACCGGGCTCTACTTTTTTGTTTGAGCATGATCTTTTCCGAAAACCGGCCTCCACTTTTCGGGATCATGCTCTAGCCCGATGGAGAAGCGCTCACCGGCCGGGGTCCGGAGCCGGGATGGCGTACCAGCAAGGCGAGGTCGTAGACCTTCACTGCCACCTCCGCCGCCGACAGCGCCCGCGTGACGATGCGCGCGATCTCCGCCTGGTCCCGCTCGAGCGCCGCCCGCGTCGTTGCCTCCGCGATCAGCAGGTAGCGTGAGCCAATGGCGGACGTCTCCCTCTCGCCACCGGCCAACGGATGTCCTTCCGCCGCCGCCACGGCGCCGAGGACAAGAGCGCAGAGGCCTGAGCGTTCATAAAGGCTCGCCACGAGATGGCGTGCGGTCTCCGGGGAGATCGGCGCCGCGCCGGACGGGAGCGCGCAGCGGAAGGTCGCGGCGGCTCCGCCGATGCCGACGCCCGCCGCGGCGAGGACCTCGCAGGGCTCGCGCAGAAAATTCCGGAACGCCGGCCGCATCGCCGCCGACCAGGGCGTGGGTGCCTGCACGAGATCGCGGTAGGGCGGACTCGCGAGAACCTCGAGATCACGGAGATCGTAGAGCGTGAAATACCGGTGATGGGCGCTCTTCGCGTCGATATAGCGCCGCCCCGCGAGAATGCCCGGGACGCCGCAGCGCTCCGGCACGTGCTCGCGGGTATGCCAGAGCTCGTATTCCGCCTCCCGCGCCGGCTCGACGTCGTTCCAGATCGCGAGGCAGGCACTTCCCATCAGGCTCATCGGCATTCCCGCATCGTGGCTCGGCTGGCGCTTTGGCGCCACGCCCCTTACAATAGCGCTGATTTTTCGATCCGGAGATTTACCATGAAGGCGCTGCAGAAGACCCAGCCGGCATTCGGCGTCGAGCTGCGGGATATCGCGCCGCCGAAGGCGCCGGGCCCCGGCGAGGTGCTGATCGAGGTCGGTGCCACCGGCATCTGCGGCAGCGATCTCCATGTCTGCGAATGGACCGGCGGCTACGAGTTCGTGGCCCCGGCGATGCCGCTGACGCTCGGCCACGAATTTGCTGGCCGGATCACGAAGATCGGCAGCGCCGTCCGCGGGCTCGCTCCCGGCGCGCGCGTCACCGTGCTGCCGTCGGTTGCCTGCGGCGAGTGCCCGGCCTGCCGCGCCAGCGACCCGGACCAGTGCGCCAATCGCGTCGGCCTCGGCATGACCAAGCCCGGCGCCTTCGCGCCGCTGGTGCTGGCGCCGGCGGAGAACTGCGTGGCCCTGCCCGACGGCGTCGACGACGAGCTGGCGGCGCTCACCGAGCCGCTGACGGTCGGCGCGCGTGCGGTGGAAGTCGGCGGCGTGGCGCCCGGCGACCGCGTGCTGATCCTCGGCCCCGGCACCATCGGCCAGGCGATCGCCATCATGGCCCGCGAGGCGGGCGCCCGGGAGATCGTCGTGGTGGGCCGGGACGATGGACCGCGGATCGACTGCCTGCACGGCCTCGGCTTCGATCGCACCATCGATGTCGCCAAGGAACCCCTCGAGAGCCAGCTTGCCCGTCTCGGCGGCGCCGGCTTCGACGTGGTGTTCGAGGCGGTCGGCATCGCCAGCACGCTTAACCAGGGCCTGGCGCTCCTGCGCAAGGGCGGCGTGCTGGTGGTGGCCGGCATTCACCCGGCGCCCGTCACCATCGACGTCACGGGCATGGTGCGCAACCAGCAGCAGCTCCGCGGCACGCACCGGGCGTCGCACGCCATCTGGGAGCGCGTGGTGCGTCTCCTCGCGGAGAAGGGACCGATGATCCGCCCGATGATCACCCATCGGGTATCCCTCGACGATGCCGTCGAAGGCTTCGATCTCGCCCGCCGGAAGCTCGCCTCGAAGGTGATCGTGCTGCCGAAAGCCTAGCGCGACACCGCCGGCGGCGCGGCGCAGAAGCCGCCGTCGAAGAACACCAGCGGCGTGTGCGTTGCCGTCGTCAGGCGATCGACGCGGCCGAGAAAGATGACGTGGTCGCCGCCGGGATATTCGGCGAAGCGGCTGCACTCGAAAACCGCGGCCGACCCGTCGATCACGGGAGCGCCACCCAACCCCTCCTGCCATGTCAGGCTCGCGAAGCGATCCGCGTGCGGCGCGGCAAAGCGCCGGGCCAGCTCGACCTGATCATGGCTCAGGAGATTGATCGCGAAATGCTCGGCGAGCTGGAACGTCTCCAGGTTGGGCGACGAGCGGGCGAGATTCCAGAGCACCAGCGGCGGATCGAGAGAGACGGAGCTGAAGGAATTCACCGTGAGGCCGACGGGCACGCCGTCGTTCCGCAGCGCGGTGACGATGGTGACGCCGGTGGCGAACCGTCGCAGCGCCTGCCGCAGGCAGACCGCCTCGGCGGCGATGCCGCCGGCATCCTTCACCAGAGGATAGCCTCGGTTCGCTCATCTCCGTCGGCGGCTCCCCGAAATAGCGCATTATTTATCACGTGATAATTTATTTCGGCGCCCGCGGCTGTCAACCCCACGGCCGATTCCAGCGTCCCGGGAATGTCACGCCGTCCTGTGAGATATCTCACATGGTCGTGAGGGGGACATAAGGCAGGATGCGATCCGAATGGACGGCCATCATCCGATAGAAATGTCAGGGACCGGAAGCGCGGAAGTCTGCGGCATCTGCAAGCGCGGCTGCGTCAGCAAGCGCACCCAGGAGCTCACCTTCCACCAGATCACCGACAAAGGGCGCCTGGTGTGCCGGGTCACGATACCCATGGGCATCTGCGACCACTGCGGCACCACCAGCTGGGACGCCGCGGCGGAGGCACTGATCGAAGACGCCGTCCGTCAGGAATACGAAAAGCTGCCCGAGCGGACATCCCCCGACCGTTGACAGCTGAAGCGGCCCCCTGCCCTAATCGCCGGCACGTATCACGCGCGAGGATGGCATGGCGAAACTCACTCTGGCCGCGGCATCGACGATCCTGGAGACGGCGCTCGCCGAGGGTCGCAGCCACAATTTCGCGCCGCTCACCGTCGCCGTGCTCGACGCCGGCGGCCATCTGGTGGCGCTGAAGCGCGAGGACAATTCCAGCCTGCTGCGGCCGGAGATCGCCACCGGCAAGGCCTGGGGCGCGCTGGGCATGGGCTTCGGCGGCCGCGAGCTGGCGCGGCGCGCGCAGAACGCGCCGGCTTCTTCGCCGCGCTCTCCGGCTCTCGCCGACGGCCGCATGGTGCCGGTGCCGGGCGGCGTGCTGATCCGCGATGCCAGCGGCGAGATCGTCGGCGCCGTCGGCATCAGCGGCGATACGTCGGTCAACGACGAGATCTGCGCGGTGGCCGGCATCAAGGCGGCCGGGCTCGTGCCCGACACCGGTGATCCAGCTTAGCGTTCCAGGCCCGCCATCCGCTCCAGCACGGCGCAGACCGCCGCGGTATCCTGGCCACCCAGCTTCTGCTCCACCGCCGCGTTGTAGACCGGCACGGTCGCGGTGAAGAGCGGCGCCGTCACGCCGAGGCTCGCGGCATAGGCGCCGATGATCGCCATGTCCTTCTGCCAGATGTCGATCTTCATGGAGGGCGGCTCATAGCGGTTGGCCACCATGAGCGGCGCGCGCAGCTCGAACACCCGGGAATTGCCGGCGCCGCTGGAGATCACCTCGGCAATCACCTTGGGATCGAGGCCCGCCTTCATGCCCAGCACCATCGCCTCGGCGGTGGCGACGTTGTTGATCGCGACCAGCAGATTGGCGACGAACTTCATCTTGCTGCCGTTGCCGAACTCGCCGAGGTAGTGGCTGACCCGGGAGAATTGCGGAAATACCGGCAGCGCCCGGTCATAGGCGGCGCGGTCGCCGGAGGCATAGACCGCGAGATCGCCGGTCACCGCCTGGGCTCCGGTGCCGCTCAAGGGGCAGTCGAGGAGCGCGACGCCGGCAGCCGCCAGGGCATCGCGGGCGCGGAGCTTCGCCGGGATCGGCAAGGTGCTGAGCTCGGCCACCACCAGCCCGGCGCGAGGCCTTGCCGCGATCGCCGCCACGGTCGCATCGAGGGCCGCCTCGCTGGGGAGGCTCGTCAGGATCACCTCGGCTTCGCCGGCGACCTCCGCCGCCGAGCGCGCGGCGGCAGCAGCCGGCGATCTCCGCGACACGGCGCGCGTCGATGTCGTAGCCGATCACCGTCGATCCCGCCTTCAGCAGATTGCGCGCGATCGCCGATCCCATGATGCCGACGCCGATCATGCCGATCTTCATCGTGCTGCTCTCCCGTTCGTCTCGATGCCGACCGCCTTGATTCCTTCGATCATGGCGGCAACCGAGCGCCGCACGACCGCCGGAAAATCCGCGGCGACCCGGCTGTGGTAGATGTATTTGCGCACGGCGTAATAGAAGAGCCCGCCGTGCATCACCCAGATGTGCTCGAGCTCCAGCTCGCTGATCGGCGCGCTATCGGGATCCGGCAGTCCGGCCGTATGGCGAAGCTCGCCGCAGATCGGCTTCAGGATCGAATCCTCGACGATCCTGATGTAGCGCCGGTTGATGTCGTTGCCCATCAGCGCCGAGAACATATAGATGCGGATCCACTCGTAGGTGTAAGTGGCGCGGGAGTAGTGCTGATAGAATTCGAACAGCCGGTCCGCCAGAGGCCGCGAGCGGTCCGTGATGAGAGCGCCCCAGCCGGGATCCATCCGCTTCAGGAACACCTCGCCGAACACCCGCTCGATCAGATCGCGCTTGGTCGGGAAATAGCGGTAGAGCAGCGGCTGCGTGATGCCGAGACGCTCGGCGAGCTGGCGCGTCTGACCGTTGAAGCCGACCTCGGCAAAATAGCGGATCGCCCCGATCAGGATCTGCCGCTCGCGATCGGCGGCGGCGAGCCGCTTCCGGCGTCGCGTCTTGAGGGGCTTGCGCTTGGCTTTAGGCGTGGCCGCGGTGCGGCGCTTGGGGAGAGACAACGGCAAGACTCCGGGGTGCGCGAATGCGCTGATGACACCAGGCGATCGATAGGAGATCGCTGGGCCAGCGTCAATGACCGTCTCCAAAGACATCACGGTGCGGCCGCCGGCGGGATGACCGGCAGCAGCAGATAGGCTTCCCGGCCGGGCCCGAAATGCAGATGGTTGGTGCCGCCGAAAATCTCGCGCGGGCGGTCGTCCGGATCGTCGTGCAGGAACGGGCCGCAGCCCCGGAGCTCGTTCTTGAAATTGGAGAGCCGTCCGCCGGAGACCGGATGCTCGTAGTCCCGGCCGCGCACGCTGAGGCCGATGCGATATCCCGCCGGCAGCACGATGGAGGTCGGCCAGATCTCCACATCCAGCGGCACCGCCTCGCCCGGCCTGAGCGGCCAGCGCTCGTCGTGGCTGTGATAGGGCCGATAGTCCCGGCTGAGGTCGGGATCCAGCTTGCGGTGCGAGGCGCGCAGCCAGCCCTGGCCGATCGGCGTGTGCGGATCGATCGCACCCTGGAAGACCACCTCCGTCCCGTCGGGCGCAAAGGCGCCCAGCACCAGGAACACGTCGGCATCCTCGGTGCCGGAGGAGAGAAACAGCCTGGCCGCCGAGGGTCCGGTGATCTCGGTCTCGCGCTCCAGCGGCGCCGAGAGAAAGGTGATGCCGTCGCCGAGCGCGTCATAGCCGAGGACCGCCTCGCTCCGCGGCGGCTCAGGGCCGAGGTGCCGCGTCTCGGGATCGAGATAGAACCGGGTCCAGCGCGTCCGTGCCAGCGGCCACTCCTGCTCGGTCCGCTCGACGAATCCGTCGAGATGCCGCACCTGGAGCCGCACGGTCGGCTCCGCATCCCACCCGTTGTCCGCGCCCTTCAGGAAATGATCGAAGAAGCGCTTCTGCAGGCGCACGCCATAGTCGGTGTAGAAGTGCGTCCAATGCTCGAGGCCGTGGGCCTCGAGCCATTTCTGCGACGAGGCCGCGCGCACGAAGCCCTCGAAATTCCCGCGCGGATGCAGGCCCTGGCCGCCCCAATTCGCCGCCGAGAGAAACGGCACCGTCACCTTCGACCAGACCGGCGAGCGGGCCCGGTGATAGTCATCTTCCAAGGGATGCTCCCGGATCTCGGCGCCGAAATCGCAGCGGTTGGCGGCGAGCTCCGCCTCGGGAAGCGTCTCCGGGCCGCAGACCAGCTCGCCGGTAACCCGGCTTTTGGGGCCACGCACGCCGAGCCCATGCTGCACGGTCTTTACCTGCATGTCGTACCAGTTGGCCCAGAACGTCGAGACGATGCCGCCGTGATGGGTCATGTCGCGATACCAGTCGGCCGCGCCCTCCCATATGCACATCGCCGCTAGGTGCGGCGGCTGGAGCGAGGCGACCTGCCACTGGTTGATGCCGTAGTAGGAAACGCCGTTGAGGCCGACCTTGCCGTTGCTCCAGGGCTGCGCGCCCGCCCATTCGATGCAGAGATAGAAATCGCGGGTCTCCCGCGGCGAGAAATGATCGATGCGCCCCGGCGACCGCCCGCAGCCGCGGCTGTCCACGCGGACGCAGACATAGCCGTCCGGCACCCACTTCTCGGGATCGACCACTTCCCAGTTCTGATACCTGTTGCTGGAGCCGGCGGGGACGTCCGGATGCGCCGCCGCCATTCGCGTCCAGGCGCTGGGATATCCCTCCTGGAACGCGAGGCCCTTGGCGTAGGGCCCGTAGGTCAGCAGCACGGGAAAGCGCCCTTCCCTGGGCGGGCGGAACACGTCGGCGCGCAGCACCAGGCCGTCATCCATGGCGATCGGCTGGTCCCAATCGATCGCCATGCCGTCGCGGAGCTCCGTCCTCGCCCCGTCCATCGGGCGCTCCCTCCGTCTATTGCGCCGCGGCGGAAACTCCGATCGCCTTGTTGAGGCGCGGCATCACCTCGCTCGCCATCAGCTCCATGGAGCGGCGCGCAAGCCTGGCGTCGACCCAGTCATGGCCGGCATAGACGCAGAGTGCCGAAATCGCCGGTGACCTCGCGGAACGCCAGGAGCTGGTCGACCACGCTGTCGACGGTGCCGCAGACGACGAGGGAATTCGAGGACGTAATCGAGAGTGATCGCGCTGTCCGGCATCGACGCGGTCGTGCTTGAAGAGCTCGGGCTTGCCGTTGCCGACCAGCTTGCGCACGAGATTGCGGAAATAGAAGCGGTAGGGGCTGTCCGGTCCCTTGGCATAGCGCTGCGCGGTCGCCTCGTCATCGGCGACGAAGATGCTCTTGGCGACGCGCCAGTCGCTGCGGCGCGCGGGGCGGCCGGCGTTCTGGCAGCCCTTCTCGTACATCGGCCAATGGGAGGCGACCCAGGGCGGCTGCAGGAAATTCGCCGAGATCGGCGTCCAGCCGCGCTCGGCGGCGGCTCACCACGCCCTTGGAGAAGGGCGCCGTCACCGTCACCACGATCGGCGGATGCGGCAGCTGGTACGGCTTCACCATGCACGCCCTGGCCGATCTCGATGTCGAGGGTGCGCGCGGTGGTGACCTTCCAGAATTTTCCCTCGAGATTGTAGGGCGGGGCGGACGACCAGAGCTTCAGCACCATGTCGATCGCCTCGACGAACATCGCGGTGCGGTCGGTGTCGAGATTGCCGAAGGCCTCGGCGTCCGAGCGCAGGCCGCCCGGGCTGATGCCGAACAGGAAACGCCCTTCCAGCAGGTGGTCGAGCATCGCGACCTGCGCCGCCACCGCCGCCGGGTGGCTGTTCGGCAGATTGACGCGTGCCGCTGCCGAGCTTGATGCGCGTGGTCACGTCGACCAGGCTCGGCGATGAAGACCAGGCGAGGAGGTGATGGTCTCGGCGCGGTCGGTGACATGCTCACCGACGAAGGCCTCGGCATATCCCAGCTGGTCCGCCAGCATGATCGCCTCGCGATCCTCCTTCAAGGTCTCGGTATAGTTGCGCGTCCGGCGGATGAAGCGGCATGGTGAAATAGCCGAGCTTCATGTGTGTCCTGTCTCCTCCGCGCCCGGCCCATCGTCGGAGCACTGGTTCCTTTTTTATCATCTGATAAAGTCGGGGGTCAACGCAAGCGGCCGGCCGGCAGACGGCCCGGCCGCTGGTTGTTCCTCCGCGGCAGCGGCGTATTTTTCTGCTGGACGCGCCCGCGCGCTGCCGACCATCATGATTAGCAATTGATCAAGCGCCGCGCTCGCAGCCGGCGCCGCGAGCAATGCCTCTCACCGCCAGAGAGGCGCCACAGGGAGGAGGCCTCGATGTCGTGGAAGCTCGATCGTCGCACGTTCCTTGGCGGGCACGGCGCGTCGCCGGCGCTTGCCCTGGGCGCCCGCGCTCGCGCAGAGCGCAGACCGTGCGCATCGGCCTGCTGACGGTGAAGACCGGTCCGCTCGCGCAAGGCGGCATCCAGATGGAGCAGGGCCTCACCGCCTTCCTGAAGGACAAGAACTACACGCTCGCCGGCCGCAAGGTCGAGCTGGTCGTCGCCGACACCGGCGGCAACCCTGCCGGCGCCAAGACCAAGGCGCAGGAGCTGGTCGAGCGCGACAAGGTCGATTTCATCGTCGGCCCGCTCGCCGCCTTCGAGCTGCTGGCGATCACCGACTATGTCGCAGCAGGCCAAGGTGCCGATGCTGAGCCTCGCCGCCGCCGACGACATGACCCAGCGCAAGCCCAACCCCTATTTCGATCCGCGCGTCGGCCACCTCCTCCCAGTGCTGCCACGCGCTTGGCGACTACGCCGCCAAGGAGCATGAAGCTGAAGCGCGTCGCCACCATCAGCGAGGATTTCGCCTTCGGCTACGAGCAGATGGGCGGCTTCCAGCGCGTCTTCGAGGATGACGGCGGCAAGGTCGTGCAGAAGCTCTGGCCGCCGCTGGTCACGGCGGACTACACGCCCTATCTGGCGCAGATCGAGGACGTCGACGGCGTCTGCCACGGCTTCGCCGGCTCCAATCCCGTCAAGTTCACTGCAGCAATACGCCGACGTCGGCCTCAAGGCGAAATACCCCGTGCTCGGCGGCTGGACCGCGCTTGACGACGCGCTCCTCAAGAGCTTCGGCGACGAGGCGGTGGGCGCGGTCTCCGCCGCCTTCTATTCGAGCGACCTCGACACGCCCAGCAACAAGCACTTCGTCGCCGACATGGCAGCGCGATACCGGCAATCTCCCCGGCGGCTACGCGGCCGGCATGCTACATCAACGGCATGTGCATCGAGGCGGCGCTGCAGAAGACCGGCGGCAAGACCGACGACAAGCAGAAGCTGATCGACGCGTTGCGCGCGGTCTCGCTCGACGACACGCCGCGCGGCCCCTTCCAGCTTCGATCACCTCGGCAATGTCGTCGGCAACGTCTTCATCCGCAAGCTCGAGCGCAAGGACGGCAAGCTCGTCAACACCATCGTCAAGACCTATCCGAAGGTCGGGCCAGTTCTGGACCTATGACGAGAAGAAATATCTGGCGGAGCCGGTCTATTCGCGCGACTCGGCGCCGACCAAGCTGTAGCGATCGCCGGCCGATCGCCGGCCCGAAGCGAGCGAGAAGACGGCAGGCATGCGAGACCTGCTCCTGGCGGTGAACAGCGTCACGCTGGGCGGCCTGCTGTTCCTGCTTTCCGCCGGCTTCTCGCTGATCTTCGGACTGATGCGGATCCCCAATCTGACCCACGGCTCGTTCTTCATGCTGGGGGCCTATATCGGCGTGAGCTTTCTCGCGCTCGGGCTCGATTTCTGGCTGGCGGCGCTGCTCGAGCGGCCTGGCGATGGCGGCGATCGGCGGCGTCGTCGAGCGCTTCCTGCTGCGCCGGCTCGCCGGGCCAGGAGCTGGCGCAGGTGCTGGTGACCCTCGGCCTCTCCTTCATGATCGCCGATGTCTGCCTGATGGTGTGGGCCGGCGACCCGATCTCGCTCGGACACGCCCGCGGCGCTGCGCGGCGCGGTGCCGATCGCTGGGCATCGTCTTCCCGACCTATCGCCTGGCGATCATGCTCATCGCCGTGGTCATCGCGGCGGCGCTCTGGCTGATGCTGGACCGCACGCGGCTCGGCGCCATGATCCGCGCCGGCGTCGACGACGCGCCGATGGCGCGGGTGATCGGCATCCGCGTCTCGCGGCTCTTCACCATCGTCTTCTGCCTCGGCGCGGGCCTCGCGGGCTTCGCCGGCGTGATCGGCGGCCCGATCCTCTCGGTCTATCCCGGCCTCGACGCCGACATGCTGCCGCTGGCGCTCATCGTGGTGATCCTCGGCGGCACCGGCAGCCTGCTCGGCGCGCTGCTCGGCAGCTTCATCATCGGCTTCCTCTACAATTTCGGCCAGGCGCTGTTCCCGGAGCTCGCCTACATCATCCTGTTCCTGCCCATGCTGCTGGTCCTGGTGCTGCGGCCCGCAGGGCCTGTTCGGCCGGCAGGTGCCATGACGGCTCGGGTCGCCACCGCGCTCGCGCTCCTCGTGCTGGCGACGCTGCCGCTGCTGGCTCGGCAACGGCTACTACGTCAACATCGCGAGCCAGATCCTGATCTACGCGTCTTCGCCCTCGGCCTCAATGTGCTGGTGGGCTATGCCGGCCTGGTCTCGCTCGGCCATGCCGGCCTCTTCGGCGTCGCCGCTATGCCGCCGCCTGGTTGGTCGCCGCCGGCGCGGGGCAGCTCCTGGGCGGCGCTCGGCGCGCTCGCCGTGACCGTCGCCGTCGCCGCGCGGTCTTCGCGGTGCTGGCGCTGCGCGCCACCGGCATCGGCTTCCTGATGATCACGCTGGCGCTCGGCCAGATCCTCTGGGGCATCGCCTATCGCTGGATCAGCCTCACCAACGGCGACAACGGCATTCAACCTCGCCGCGCGGCCGCGTGCCCTTCGGGATCTCGCTGACGCGGCGCCGCGGCTTCTACTTCTTCACGCTTCTCGTGTTCCTCGCCGCCCTCGGTTCCATGGCGATGTTCATCGCCTCGCCCTTCGGCGCCAGCCTCAGGGGCACGCGCGACCAGCCGCGGCGCATGACCGCGCTCGGCTACAACGTCTGGCTGATCCGCTTCCTGGCCTTCCTGTTCTCGGGATTCTGGAGCGGCGTCGCCGGGCTGCTCTACTGCTACTACAACCAGTTCGTGAGCCCGCAGGTGCTGGCGCTCAGCGCCTCCGCCGAGGCGCTGCTGATGGTGATCTCCGGCGGCACCGCGACGCTGCTCGGCCCGATCGCCGGCGCGGCGCTGGTCGTCGTGATGAAGAACGTGGCCAGCGCCTATATCGAGCGCTGGAACCTCGTCCTCGGCGCGATCTTCGTCGCCATCATCGTCTTCATGCCGGAAGGCCTGGTACCGGGCTCGGCGCGGCTGTGGCGCTGGGCCGGCCGCGAGATGGCGGCACGGAGAAGCCTCCTGCCTTTCGCCGGCAAGCCGCGAGGTCCCCAATGACCGCGCTCGAGCTGCGTGGGCTCTCGCGCATCCTTCGGGGGGCTTCGCGTCACCGCGGAGGTGAGCCTCGCTGTCGGTGGCGGCGAGCGCCGCCTGATCATCGGGCCGAACGGCGCCGGCAAGACCACCCTCTTCAACCTGATCACCGGCGAGCTCAAGCCCGATGGCGGCTCCGTGCATCTGCTGGGGCGCGACGTCACGCGCCTCCCCAGCCGCGCGCGCGCTCATCTCGGCCTCGCCCGCACCTATCAGATCATCACCCTCTTCCCGCGCGACACCCTGCTGCGGAACGTCGTCCTGGCCCTCCTCGGCCTCATGCCGCTGCGCTGGAACCCGTTCGTCCGCCTCGACGGCCAGCAGGATCTCATCCGGCGGGCGCGCGAGGCTCTCGCCGGTGTCGGCCTCGAGGGCATCGCCGAGCGGCCGCTGGCGGAGACCTCCTATGGCGAGCGGCGGCGGGTCGAGATCGCCATGGCGCTGGCGCAGAACCCCAAGGTGCTGCTGCTCGACGAGCCCTTCGCCGGCCTCTCCGCCGACGAGCGGCGGGACGTGCAGCGGCTGCTGGGCACGATCCCCCGCGACGTCACCATCGTGATGATCGAGCACGACATGGATGTGGCGCTCGATTTCGCCGACCGCATCACCCTCCTGCATTTCGGCCAGGTGATCGTCGAGGGCACGCGCGCCGAGGTCGTGGGGAACCCGCGCACCCGGGAGGTCTATCTTGGCGACTGACGCCCTGGCGCTGCGCGAGGTCGACGCCTTCTATGGCGACAGCCATATCCTGCAGTCGGTGTCGTTCCGCCTGCGGGAAGGCACGCTGCTGGGCCTCCTCGGCCGCAACGGCGCCGGCAAGACGACCTGCATGAGCGTCGCGGTGGGGCTGCTCGCGCCCCGGCGCGGCACGGTAGAGGTCTTCGGCACATCGATGTCGGGGGCGCCGCCGGAGGCGATCGCGGCTTGCGGAATGGCGCTGGTCCCCCAGGGGCGGCGCGTCTTCCGCTCGCTGACCGTGCGGGAGAATCTAAGCGTGGTCGCGCGCCGGCCGCGAGCCGAGACCGCCGCGGCATGGACCCTCGCAACCGTGTTCGAGACCTTCCCACGTCTCTACGAGCGTCGGGAGCAGACGGCGGGATATCTCTCCGGCGGCGAGCAGCAGATGCTGGCGATCGCGCGGGCGTTGATGACCAATCCGCGCGTGCTGCTGATGGACGAGCCCTCCGAGGGCCTGGCGCCGCAGATCGTCGCCGACGTCATGGCGACGATTCGAACCCTGAAGAAGCGCGGCCTCTCGATCATCCTGGTGGAGCAGAATGCCAAGCTGGTGTTCGACATCGCCGACGATATCGTGATCCTCAACAGCGGACGCGTCGCGGTAAACACCAGCGCCGAGGAACTGCTCCGGAGCGGCGTCGACCTGCATCAGCATCTCGGCGTCTTCTGATGACGCCCCAAACACCCCGGCAACACCGGTCCCGACTTTCTTTCGCACGAGGAGGAATTTGACGATGTTCTACACCTGCAGCCCGGCGCGCTCAGCCGGCCCGATGCTCAAGGCCTCGAAGTCCGGCCGCGGATCCGCGCGCACCGTCACCGTCGACATCCACTGCCACGTTCTCACTCCCGGAGCCGACGAGCTGGTGAAGCCCGTGTTTCACCCGGAAACCGACGCGCTGGTGAAATTCGCCAATGCGGCGACCCGAGAGGTGAATCAGAAGCAGATGCAGACGATCCGCGGCAAGCTCACCTCGGTGGAGACCCGGCTCGCCGACATGGACAAGCTCGGCATCGACATCCAGGCGATCTCGCCGGCGCCGTCCCAATACTACTACTGGGCCGAGCCGGAGCTTGCCCGCCAGACCTCGCGCCTGATTAACGACAATATCGCCGGGATCGTCGCGCGCGCATCCCGACCGCTTCGTCGGGCTCGGCATGGTGCCGCTGCAGGCGCCGGACATGGCCGTCGCCGAGCTCGAGCGCATGGTGAAGCAGCTCGATCTCCGCGGCGTCGAGATCTGCACCGATGTCGCCGGCGAGGAGCTGTCGCACGAGCGCTTCCGTCCATTCTTCGCCAAGGCGCAGGAGCTCGGCATCCTCGTCTTCATGCATCCGAGCGGATTCACCGACGGCCAGCGTCTTGCCGATCACTACTTCATCAACGTGATCGGCAATCCCCTGGCGTCCACGGTGGCCGTGAGCCATCTGATCTTCGGCGGCGTGCTCGACGCCTATCCCCGGCTCAAGCTGTGCGTCGCCCACGGCGGCGGCTTCCTCCCCGCCTACTCCGGCCGCATGGATCACGCGCATCGCGCCCGCCCCGACTGCCGGCGGCTGATCAAGAAGGCGCCCACGAGCTATCTGAAGAAGCTCTATTTCGATACCGTCGTATTCACCGACCATCAGCTCGAGTATCTCGTGCGGCAGTATGGCTCCGATCACGTGCTGCTGGGCAGCGACTACCCCTATGACATGGCCGACCCCAACCCTGTGCGTCACGTGACGAGCGCCCGCGGCCTCACGGGCACGGAGAAGGCCGCCGTCCTCGGCGGCAATGCCGCCCGGCTGCTGCGCATCCGGCTGCCCAAGGCTGCCAGCGTCAAGCCCGCCAAAAAGCCCCGTCGCAAGCGCCGAGCTCGATAAGCCGGCCTTATCCGAGCCATCGGTCGATAGTCTTGGCGTGGCGAGGCGCAGGGCTGGATAATCCCAGCCCTGTCCCACGTGCATCCCAAGGGCCCGGAATGAGCAAGGAAATCGTGCTGCGTCGACTGGACGCCGTCGTCGACGAGTTCTGCAAGCGCGTGCGTTATTTCCGCGAGGAGATGACGCCGGGACGCGCCCGCACCTTCGTGAAGCAGCACCGCCTCAACACGCGTCAGCGCAATTCAGTCCTGAAGCTCAGGGTCGCCACCAATTGCACGGATTGGGAGACGCGGCTCAAGATTATCCGCGCCTGCACCGAGGAGGTGATCGCCGATCACGAGCACGGCGGCGGCAAGGCGCACTGGCAGATCATCGAGGAGCTCGGCACTCATATCGGCCTCTCGCTGGAGGAGATCCGCGCCGCGCCGCCGCTGCCCTCGACGCAGATCGCCTGGGCCGCGTGGGAAGGGCTCATGAGCAACCGCCACTGGCTCGAGGGCATCGTCGCCAATACCTGCGCCGAGCGCATCAACGTGCCGGGCTACGGCGCCGGCCCGATCCATGACCGCGGCTGGTTCGGCCTCGAGCGCGACCGCTGGCGCCGGCTGTTCGAACTCACCGACGAGCAGCTCGACTTCTTCGAGCTGCACGAGGAGGCCGACATCGAGCATTCCAACATGGGCTGGCAGGCGGTCGGCAAGTTCGCGGAGCAGTACGGCATGGAAGACGCAGTCGTCAAAGCCTGCGAGATCAACCTGCACGTCTGGGAGCTCTACCTGAGCGGTATCGCCGCAGCGGGCGACGCACTCGACCTCACGAAATCCTAGAGCATGTTCCGGTGAAGTGAACCTCAGCCCCGGACAGAAACTGCTACCACGCCACTAAATCGGGGCGTGTTCCCGGGTCCAGGTCGTGAACTCATAAGTCGGAAATGATGGCGGCCTCCTAGGTTCCGCTGTCGGGTCCAAATTGGTCGCTATTCATCCGTCGCCGCTCGTCGCAAGGTCACAAGCGGACATCCGGCATTTCGATGTGGCCGTGTTCCGGAGCGGAGCACTTCGGGCATATGTCAGCCCTGAACAAGAGCGCGACGCCGAGGCTTCGGCAGATCTGATACCGGCGCGCAGTCCGCATTCGATCGAGCTCGACAATATTTGAGCGAAGCCGGAAGCGTCGATGCTCCAGCCCACTGCGCGGAAGCCGCGAGTGATCGGGCGAATCTCCGTCTGTCATAGACCACACCGTTCCGGCATTCATCTGGGGAATATCCGCCAAACCAGCAGGTGGCGACAGGTAGTTGCCAGATGTCATATGACTGGATAACATTGCATCACCGGATAGCAAAAGCCGGGAACGGCAAATCTTGGGGAGGGGAAAATGGATGAACGCTGGTCGCTGTCTCGCCGAAGGCTCCTGCATACCCTCGCTGGTGCTGGCGTGATCGCCGCAACCGATCTCGGGTGGTGGAATGCGCCATTCGTATCGCCGCGCAAGGCCTGGGGCGCGGAGCCGGTGCGCTTTCAGTGGAGCGTTCCCGAGCCGACGCGCATCGCGCTGATGAATTCGCTGGTAGAGCGCTTCAATCAGTCGCAGAAGGATTTTGTGGTCACGATCGAGTACGTACCGCAGGCTCAGGCTCGCCAGAAGCTGATCAGTTCGATCAGCGCCGGCAGCCCGCCCGATCTGTGCCAGGCGTGGGACAACTGGGTCGGCCAGTTTCAGGGCATGGGCGCCGTCGAGGACCTGACTGCTCGCGTCAAGTCATGGAAGCATCAGGCGGATGTCCAGGACACCGCCTGGCAGACGGTGACGATCGGAAATCAGATCGTTTCGCTGCCCCTATCCCTGACACTTGATGCGATCTTCTATCGCACCGATCGCCTGAAAGAGCTCGGGCTCAAGGCGCCGACGCCGGACTGGACCTGGGACGAGTTCCTCAAGATCGCAACCGCTTTCACCAAGGCGGACAAGAACCAGTACGGCTATGGCATGCGCGGCGCCGGCACCTGGGCCGTCCTTTATCCCAGCGAGTTCGCTTACGCAAACGGTGCTCAGGTTCTGAAGGACGGCAAGCTGGCGATCAACTCCAAAGAGGCGGTCGACGCCCTTTCCTGGTACGTGGATCTTGCCCTCAAGCACCACGTAACGCCGCCGAGCGCGGCGACCGATGGGTTCGTGGAGATCGTCGAGACCTTCGGTCGTGGCGTTACCAGCATGTATCAGCACAATTCGGGCTCGGTCGGCCAGCAGAAGAAGAATGTCGGCGCGGATAATTTCGCTACGCTCCCGGTGCCGATCGGTCCGGCGAAAAAGCGAGCGTCATTCTACTTCTCCGAGACGCTCACCGCGTTCAAGGGCGGCCACAACAAGGAAGGCGCCTGGCAATTCATGAGCTTCATGCTCGATGACGAGCCGAGCTTCATGTACTGCAAGACGCTCGGCCTTCTGCCGGCACGCAAGTCGATCGTCGCGCGGCCGGAGTTCTCGAAGGATCCCGCTCTCAGCGGGTTCGTCGAATTCGTTCCCATTCTCGATCGTCAGCCCCTACCTCGCCTATCCCGGCTGGGGCGGCAAGATCGACTCCGACGGCGTGCCGCTCATCCAGCAGGCGATCCTCGGCAAGATATCGCCCAAGGACTGTCTCGACCGGTTCGCCGAGGTTCTCAAGAAGGAAATGACCTAGGAGGGGCACGCTCATCCCATCATGAGCACGGTCCCCGTCGCTCTCGACAGCCGTCGCGCCCGTCCGCTGCTCAGCTTGCGGGCGCGAATGCTGCTAGTCGGCTACGCCTATCTGGTGCCGGCGGCCGTGTGTCTGCTGGCCACCGTGGTGGTGCCCATAGGCCTCGCGATCAAGATGAGCCTCTATAACGATGTCCTGTACAAGCCGCAGGATTATCGCTTCATCGGGCTCGGCAACTACATCCGCCTGGCCCAAGACCCGGTATTCTGGCTGACACTGTGGAATTCCGTCGTCTGGGTGTTCGGCTCGGTGGTGCTGCAATTCATCGTCGGATTCGCGGCGGCGTTGCTGCTGCACCAGTCGTTTCCCGGGCGGGCCCTGTTACGAACGCTTACTCTGTTGCCGTGGATCATACCCGGCGTGGTCGTGGGACTTATCTGGGAATGGCTCTATCAACCGAACTACGGCTTGATCAATGACATCTTGCTGAAAGCCGGCTGGATGCATAATCCGGTCGCGTGGCTTTCGTCTCCCGATCTTGCAATGCCCGCGGTGGTTTTCACCAATGTCTGGCGCGGTATTCCTTTCTTCGCAATCATGCTGCTCGCAGGCCTGCAGGCGGTGCCCGAGGAGCTCTACGAGGCGGCGCGCATCGACGGCGCGGGTGTATTCGCGCGCTTCTGGCACGTCACGCTGCCCCTGCTGCGCCCCATCATCGTGGTCGCGACGGCCACGCGCATCATCTGGACCTTCAACTACGCCGATCTGATTTTCGTAATGACCAACGGCGGCCCGGCCAACGCCACTCAGATCACCTCGAGCTATACGCTGATGCAAGCCTACTCGAATCTCGACTTCGGCTACGCGGGGGCGCTCTCCGTGGTGCTGCTGCTCGTCATGCTGGTCTTCACTGCTTTCTATCTTCGCGTGACCCGCGGGGTCGACGAGGTCGGATGAGGCGCCACTCCAGAGCTGACTTTGTCGAGCGGCTGCTAGGCGGTCCCGTATTTTGGGTAGGGCTCGCCGGCTTGACCGCGTTCGCCTTGGGCCCGTTCATCTGGATGCTGCTCACTTCCCTCAAGGATCGGCAGGAGCTCTACGTGACGCCGCTGCAATACCTGCCTCGGCATGTAACTTTCGAGAACTACGTCAATGCCTGGACCTCTCCCGTCACGCCGTTCAGCCGCTTCTTCTTGAACAGCCTGTGGGTGTGCTCCGTCACCATGGTCGCCACGACAGCGGTTTCGGTGCTTGCGGGCTATGCGATTGCCCGGTTCCGCTTCGCCGGACGCGACACGCTGCTGCTGATCTTCCTGGCGACCCAGATGTTCCCGAGCGTATTGCTCATAGCCCCGTTGCTGACTCAATGGCGGGCGCTCGGCCTCATCGATACCTACCAAGCACTGATCTACTCGAATTTTTCTTTTACTGTTCCGTTTACCGTCTGGATGATGGTCGGCTATTTCAGCTCGATCCCACGCGACCTGGAAGAAAGTGCAATGATCGACGGCTGCGGTCAGTTCGGTGCGCTTTGCCGTGTGGTGTTGCCGCTCGCGGCGCCCGGTATCGCGGCGACCGCGATTTTCGCCTTCGTCGTGTCCTGGAGCGAGCTGCTGTTCGCGATCTCCTTCACCACGCAGACCAACATGCGCACCCTGTCCGCGGGCCTCCTCTACATGGTCGGGCAGTACGAGGTGCAGTGGGGGCCGCTCTCCGCGGGTGTCATCATGAGCACGGTGCCGGTGGCGCTCCTGTTCACCTTCCTTCAGCGCCATCTGATCCACGGGCTCACCGCGGGGGCAATCAAGGGCTGAGCGGAATTCCAGGTAATTCCATTGAGCAAACTTTCGCAGAAAAATCTCGCTTTGTTCAGGCCGCTGGCGGCTCGGCGCTCGTTGACCGCCGAGCTGGTCGCCCGGCTCACCGCCGATATCGTCAGCGGCAAGCTCCCGCCCGGTTCGCAATTACCGACCGAATACGAGATCATCGCCGCCACCGGCGTCAGCCGTACCGTCGTGCGCGAGGCGGTGGCGGCGCTGAAAGCCGATCGCCTGGTAATCACGCGCCAGGGGGTCGGCGCCTTTGTCGCCCATCACGTCCGGCCGCCGTTTCGGGTGGATTTCGACGAGCGCTCGCCGCTGCGGGACGTGCTCAACGTCATGGAGCTGCGCACCGGCGTCGAGGTCAAGTCGGCAGGCCTTGCCGCCGAGCGTGCCTCGCCGGCGCAGCTCAAGAAAATCATCGATCGCTTTGCAGCGATCAATACTGCCATCGAAACGGGCGGGAATGCCGTCGATCAGGATTTCGCATTTCATTGCGAGATCGCCGAGGCCACTGGCAACCCGCAATTCAGGCAGTTCCTGGAATATCTCGGCCGTTTCATGATCCCGCGGCGGACGATCTGGGGTCGCTCGGCGCCACCCACAAAACGTCACCAGCTCGACCTGTTCCAGCAGGAGCATGAGCAGATCCTCAATGCGATCCGCGAGCGAGCGGTGACGCAAGCTCGCTCCGCCATGCAGCGGCATCTCAACCACAGCCGCGCCCGTTATGAGAAGCTCGCAGCCGAAATGGGTATCAAGTAGGGGGCCAGCCCCGAGGTGATGCGGACGATCTGACCTCTTAGCGAATCCGCCATCACCGTTCAACTCGTGTAGACGACGAACCCCGCGATGGCGTCGATGAGCGCCTGCGGCTCGTCGGCGCGCACGGAATGGCTGCTTTCCTCGAAGATGCGGAGTTCCGCGCGCGGAATCAGACGGGCGATCTCCTCGGAGAATTCCGGCGGGCAGATCCAGTCGTGCCGGCCGGCGATGACCAGGGTGGGTGCCGCGATGCGGCCAAGCTCCGGCCGGAGGTCGAAGGTCCGGAGGAAGCCGCCGAAGGCGCGGTTGATCGCCTCCGGCGAGTGGATCGTCCGCTGCTGGCCCGGCGCCGCCGCCCCGGGATCGTACCGGCGGCTGTAAAGCGGCCCCATCACCGCGTAGTAGTGGCGAAGCTCCGCCACGTCCTTGAAGTCGCCGCGCCAGAGCGCCTCGCAAACCTGCCGCTGCTCCGGCGTGCCGCGCTCGCCCACGATCTCGCGGGCGCGGGCGATGAAGCCGCCATGGGCGGCGGTCACCACCAGGATCAGATGCGAGACCGATCCGGGATAGCGCGCCGCATGGGCCATCGCCACCATGCCGCCATAGGAGGTGCCGATGCTGACGATCGGGCCAAGGCCCAGGTGCAGGCGCAGCGCCTCCATGTCCTCGACATTCTCGTCGAGCGTGTAGGTCGCGGGATCGCTCCGCGCCGAGCGCCCCTGCCCGCGATGGTCGAAGTAGACGAGCTGCATCCGCTCCGCGAGCGGCGACAGCGCCGGCTTGAAGCCGCTGTGATCGCCGCCGGGGCCGCCGTGGATGATGAAGGCGACCGGCCGCTCGCGCATGCGCGGCCCGTCCGGCACCAGCCCCGCCCCCTCGATGTCGAAGAAAATCTCGGTGTCCCGGATCCGTGCGCGCATGACGATGCCTCTCAGGAGGTCAGCGGATCGGGTCGAGCGGATGGATCGGCCGCCGCACCTTGGTGAAGAGCTCCGGCGTATAGATCTCCGAGCAGAGCGCGCCGGTATCCACCAGCACCACCTGCCGGGCGATCGGCTCGAAGGCGGCGCGGAAGTGGTGCATCGACTTGACGGTCACGGTCTGGTAGCGCGCGGGATCGATGCCAAGGGACGTGAGCTGCCCGAGATCATTGGCCTGGCCGTTGTTGGTGATGAGAACGATGTCGATGCCGCCGACCCGGAACACCAGGGAGGGCCCGTAGTCCCGCGCGACGCCGCCGCCCATCGGCCCATAGGCCACGAACTTGCCGTTGCTGATGCAGGTGACCTCGCCCTCGAGAGTCGAGCGGGCCGCCGCCCATGCGGGGATCGGTCTTGCCGCCGAGGGTCAGGGTGGTCCGGGCACCGATCCCGGCCTTGATGCCGTCCTGCACCGCCTGCGGGATCGTAGATTGCGTGGAAGGCGACGCTCGGCAGCTCCGCCGCCACCATCGCCTTGAGGAGCGCCGTCGCGTCGCCGTAGCCACCGCCGCCGGGATTGTCGGTGTAATCCGCGATCACCAGCGGCTTGTCGCCGGGCTTGCCGCGGCGCGCCAGATCGACTACCTCGGCGATCGGCAAAAGCTTCGCGGTGTTGATCTCCCGGGTCTCCCAGGCGTAGTCCATGAGCTCTTCCGCGATCGCCTGGCCGCGCGGGCTCGCACCGTCGGTGGTGACCGTCACCGTGGGTCCGACGTCGTGGATGTCGGCGCGGGAGAATCCGGCACAGACGCTGACCACCAGCGCATCGCCCCGCTGCTCGACCGCATCGGCGCGGGCGAGCGCCTCCACCATCGGGCCGCTCTGGGTACGGCCGTGATTGAGGCCGTAGATAGTCGGGCGCCGGGCGATCACCGTCCTGGGGCCGGATCTCGCCCCGCATGGCGCGCTCCAGCAGCTCCGCTCCCTGCCAGGCGCGCTCGTACTGGTCGATGTGGGGATATGTCCGGAACGCGATGAGCGCGCTCGCGTGAGCCGCCATGGCCTCGGTCACGTTGGCGTGCAGGTCCAGGGTCACGACGACGGGCACCTCCGGCCCGATCACGCCGCGGAGCCGCCGCAGCAGCTCACCTTCTCCGTCCTCATACCCCTCGACCACCATGGCACCGTGCAGATGGAGCAGGGCGCCGTCGATCGGGCCTTTTCGGCGCGCCGCTTCGAGCACGAGGTGCGAGATCTCCTCGAAGGCCTCGCCGGTGACGAGGCCCGATGGGTTGGCGCTGGCGGAGATCGGATGAACCACCGTCCAGCCGAACTTGTCGGCCGCCTCGAAAGTGGCGCCGAAGGCCGAGCGGGTATCGCGATAGGCGGCGGGGATCTCGTTATCCAGATGAAAGTCCCGCCGGCGGAACGCCGCCATGTCCGTGAGGACACGGCTGAATGTGTTGGTCTCGTGCATGATCCGGGCGGCGAGCACGCGTTTGGCCATCGCTTCCTCTTCTCTATCCGAATATTTTCAGTGGCGATCTTCTCACGGGGATGTGCGCGTTTTGTAGGGCTAGGGAGGCGCCCGGACGATGATATCATCACCGCTTCGCCAGTCACCCGACAAGCGGGACTTTGCGGCCGATCGTTGCACCATTGCGGGGATATCGAGATCAGGGGATGCGTCGGCGGCTCTATATCGGAATAGTGGCAGTGGCGGCGCTGGAGATCTTTCTGCTCAGCCATCCCGCGCCAGCAGCCGAGCCGACGCTGCCGACGCCGGATCACGTCGTTCTCGTCGTGATGGAGAACCACTCGTTCGCCGACATCATGGAAGGCACGTCGGCGCCCTTCCTGCAGGAGCTTGGTCGGCGCGGCGCCGTATTCGAGCACTCTTTCGCCGTCGAGCACCCGAGCCAGCCCAACTACTTCGCGCTTTTCACCGGCTCGACGCAGGACGTGCACGACGACGACTATCACGCCTTCGACGTGCCCACCCTTGCCGGCCAGCTGAAAAGCATCAACCGGACTTTCCTCGGCTATGCCGAATCCAACTCGCCGCGAAAGCACAACCCTTGGGAGGCTTTCAAAGAGTTGAGCGATCTCGGCCGAAATTTCTCTCACTTCCCGCGCGACTTCACGGCCCTCCCGACCGTCAGCTTCGTCATTCCGGACAATGACGACGACATGCACGACGGATCGGTCCGCGACGGCGACACCTGGCTTCTCCGCCATATCGGCGCCTATGCCGATTGGTGCCTCGGACACAATAGCCTGCTCATCGTCACCTTCGACGAGGACGACAGCGCCGGAGACAATCGTATTCCCACCATCATCTATGGCGCCCACGTGAAGCCCGGACGATACCCCGACGAGATCAATCACTACGGCGTCCTGCGGACCCTCGAGGCGATGTACGGCCTGCCACCCCTCGCCCGCAGCGCGGACGAGCAGCCGATCAGCGGGATCTGGACTGCCGACTGAACGCGGGAACACTGCCGCCGGCGTTCGCCTGGAATACAACACGATTTCTTAACCATCTGGTCGCGAAGATCGACAATCGTGGCGGGCACCAGCGACGCTCGCGACGAACGCCGACTCTCGCGTGACGATCATATTCACGCAAACGATGCCGATCCAGGCGATCCACGGAAGCCGCGCGTCAGCACGATATGGCAGATGGGTGACGCAATGAAGGCTTCCGCAGCGCAGCCACCAATGTCCGCGATGGTTCGCGCCACCGTCGAAAACGCGTCGTCTTTGCGCTGCGCGGCCTATGTGATCTTGGCTGCCTTCGCATTGTCGCCGCTCCTTTGGACAAGCGTGCCGCCGCTGGTCGACTACCCCAATCATCTCGCGCGCATGTGGATCCTTGTTCAGGACGGCAAGATAAGCGAGCTCGCGAGCAACTACGTAATCCATTGGCGCCTTGTGCCGAACCTCGCCATGGATCTCATCGTCCCGACCTTGTCGCACCTCATGCCCGTGGAGGTGGCCGGCCGCGTCTTCATCGCGATTACGATCCTCGGATTGTTCGGCGGCACCTTGGCGCTGCATCGGGCGCTCCATGATCGCATAGGCCTTTGGCCGATCTGCTCCCTGCCGTTTGTCTACAATGCGGCGCTGTACTGGGGTTTTCTCAATTTCCTGTTCGGTCTCGGAATGTTTCTGTTCGCTTTTAGCGGCTGGATCGCTACTCGCGAGTGGAACGCGGTCCGGCGCCTCGGCCTATTCTCCCTCACCGCCGCCGCTCTCATGGTTCTTCACTTGTTTGCGTTCGGACTCTATGGCCTCACCGTAATGTCGTACGAGTTCGGTCGTCGGTTCCAGGAATGGCGACTGTCCCGCGCCGGTCTCATCTCGTTGTGCGCCGTTGCCATGCAATTCATCCCTGCGCTTCTTCTATGGGCAGCGAGCCTCTCTGACAGCGGACGGATATTCAACGCCTACGGCTCCCTGCCAGACAAGCAATATGCGATGTCGGCGCCCTGGACATTCGGCCCGGCGAGTTTGACTCTCGACACGCTGATGAAAGATGTCTGCGGAGTCTTCCTGATCTTCGCGATCGCGACCCGCTCCCTCAAGCTGGTGCCCGAAATGCGCTGGCCCCTGGCGGCGATGGGGGTGACGGCTCTTTTGATGCCAAATTGGCTGAGCGGCAGCTGGGCCGCCGACATCCGGCTGCCGATCGCCATGCCATTCGTGATCATCGCCAGCACGCAGCCGCAGTCGGCATGGCGGCGAACGATCAGTGCCTTTGCCGTGTCATTCGCAGTGCTGTTCGGCGTGCGGATCTGGTCGGTCACGGAAAGCTGGCGTAGCTATGACCGCGAATTTGCGGAGTTCAGAGCCGCCGCCCGAGTGATTCCTCCCGGCGCGCGCCTGCTCGTCGTGCAAGACTTGCCGATGCCGAAGTCCGCATCTCGGATCGACGACATCTCACTGGCCTTCACTCGGCGATGGGATCCAAATTACTGGCACATGCCGGCCCTTGCGGTAATCGATCGGGCTGCCTTCGTCCCATACCTCTTCACCGGCTGGACCCCGGTACAGGTGAGCGCCCGCAACAATGATTTGTTCCAGACGGTGGCGATACCGCTGACGACGAAGTTGCTGATGGAGAGCGCCGATCCAAAGCAGCCGGCGGCATTCGATTCCGTTCCCAACATGGTCGGGGAACTGCCGTATTTCGGCGGTTGGCCGAACCACTTCGACTATGTGCTGCGAATTGACCCTGATCACGCCCCGGAGCTGCGCTTGCCCGCTCTTCAGCTCGCGGCAGGCGGCAGCTTTTTCGAGGTCTATCGGGTGATCCGGCCGTAGCTGCCTGGCGGCGTCGCGCGCCGCAACAATGCCCCTCATTTGACTAAATCCTGCTTGGGGCAGATCACAGGTCGCCCGCCCAGAGCGCTGCTATAGATAGGGCGAGAGGTCGCTAGTTCGCTCGCTGTGCTGTCGCCGACGTGAGGTGGGAACTTGGCGGAGCGGTCATGCCGCCTCTATTGTCCGCACATCGCGATCAGGCTCGTGAGTGCATTCGTTCAGCGCAGAGAGGCCGAATGAAGGTACGCGACATGCAAGCCGCGCATCCCTGGAGTGCGCCGGATTCGGCAGCCGCGCATGCCGAACTCGATATCGCTGTCCTTGTACCCTGCTTCAACGAGGAGATGACCGTCGGAAAGGTGGTCGGCGACTTTCGGTCGACCCTGCCCCAGGCGCAGATCTACGTCTACGACAACAATTCGCAAGACAGCACGGCAGAGGCGGCCAGGCGAGCCGGCGCCGTCGTGCGTCGGGAGACGCTTCAGGGCAAAGGCCACGTGGTGCGCCGGATGTTCGCGGATGTCGAGGCTGACATCTACGTGCTGGTGGATGGAGACGATACCTATGACGCGGGTTCGGCGCCGGTCATGATCGAGCGCCTGTTCCACGACCAGCTCGACCTCGTGAATGCGCACCGCGCCGCCGAGAACCCCGGCGCATACCGCTGGGGGCACCGCGCGGGAAATGTCGCGCTCACCGGCATGGTGGCGGGAATCTTCGGCGACCGCTTCGCCGACATGCTGTCGGGCTACAAGGTACTCTCACGCCGTTTCGTGAAATCCTTCCCGATCATCACCTCGACCGGCTTCGAAATCGAGACCGAGCTGGCGGTGCACGCTCTCGAGCTCAGCATGCCCACCACCGAGATCATGACCAGCTACCGAGAGAGACCAGAGGGGTCGACGAGCAAGCTGCGGACCTATCGGGATGCATTCCGCATCATGCGGGCGATATTCTTGCTGCTGAAGGAGGAACGACCGCTTGCCTTCTTCTCCGCGGCCTTCGCGCTGCTGCTGGTGTCGGCACTCATTTTGGCGGCGCCCGTCATCATCACCTTCGTCAAGACCGGGTTGGTACCACGGCTGCCGACCGCAGTGCTGGCAACCGGTCTGGTGCTATTGGGGTTTCTGAGCCTTACCTGCGGGCTGATCCTGGACACGGTGACGCGCGGCCGCAAGGAAATGAAGCGCCTGCACTACTTGGCCTTACCCGCCGCCGGCGCAAAGCAAAGATGAAAAGATGAAGTGAACGTCCAAAGGTCCGGCTTCGTATACACCGGCACCGCGAATCTGGAGGTGATGGAGGTCGCCAGGAACTACAACGACTTCCTGACAACTCTGGTGATGGAGCATGCCCGCGCCGGAGCGGCGATCGTGGATTTCGGCGCCGGCACCGGCACCTTCGCGCAGCGGGTTGCGATGGCGGGCCATACGGTCCGGTGCATAGAGCCGGATCCGGCGCTGCGTCGCCGCCTCGCCGCCGCGGGCCTCGGCGTCTATGCCTCGACCGAGGAGGTTTCACCGGCGAGCCTCGACTATATCTACAGCCTGAATGTGCTCGAGCACATCGAGGATGATCTCGGTGCGCTGCGCGCACTGCAGTCGCGCCTCAAGCCCGGTGGCCGACTGATGCTCTACGTCCCGGCGTTCCAGAGCCTCTATTCCAGCATGGACCGGTTGGTGGGACATTTCCGGCGCTACCGCCGCCACCAGCTCCTGGCGCTTCTCGAGCGCGCCGGTTTCGAGATCGACCGCGTCTCCTATTGCGACAGCCTCGGTTTTTTCGCCAGTCTCGCCTTCAAGGCGATCGGCAATGACACCGGCCGACTGAACGAGCGCACGATAATCCTCTACGACCGCTTCCTGTTCCCGTTGAGCCGACTGCTCGATCGCCTGCTCGGCCGCCTGCTGGGCAAGAACCTGCTGGTGCTGGCGCGCCGCGACGGTTCCTGACGGGCCCCTGGAGCATTTTTCGCCGAAGTGGGTGCCGGTTCGGCGTAAAAAATGCGACAAAACCAATAGAGCTGGAGCTTGTTCCGATTCGATTTGATCGGAACAAGCTCTAGCCGCGGAAAGCAGCGAGGTCCACCGGACCTTCGAAGATCCTCCGCAACGCATCATGTGCCGCTTCCGCCCGATCTTGCGGCCAGCCGCCGAACGCCGCATTGGCGAAGAACTTCCGCTCGATGGCCGCGCGGGTGAGCGGCTCCTGGGCGCCGCCGCGCAGATGCGGCTGGCGCTCCTCGATCACCCTGCCGTCGTGGAGCGTCGCCCGGATATGGCCGGTATAGCCCGCGGGATAGGGATTGCCGGGATCGACGACGTAGCGCACTTTCGCCGCCAGCGCCCGCAGACGAGGGTCGCGCGCGGTCTCCTCGGTGAAGGCCGCAAGGCCGGCGTCGCCGAGGACGAAGCCCGCGGCGATGCAGAACGGCGTGCTGAACTTCGCGGCATAGGCATTGGGCGGAGCCTGCTTCGCCCCCAGCGGCTCCCAGAGCCGATGCACCGTGCCCTCCGCCACCTCGCAGACGATTTCCTTGATGGCGTCAGCGGCGACGCCACGACCCGCCAGTCGGATGGCGCAGTCGATATAGGGATGGGTCATGGTGCCACAGGCAAAGGGCTTGAAGGCGAGCGTCGCCGCCACCCAGCTCGTACCGAAGCCGTCGACGAGCCGGCCATAGTCGCCCTCCGTCGTATGGGCGAAGCCGTTGAAGAGCCCATGCGTGCCCTCGAACACGCTCGGCGGCCCCACGAAGCCGTTGCGGGCGAGAACCGCCGCCCGGATGCCGGACTGCGCCGCCCAGCCCGGATGCAGGCGCTTGGTCCAGGCACCGTCGGCGAGATACTCGATGATGCCGCCGGCCATGCTGCCGGCGATGCCGAGGGCGTGGACGAGCTGCTGCCTGTCGAGATCGAGAGCCGTTCCCACCGCAGCGGCGGCGGCCATGGTGCCGAGCACGCTGGTGGGGTGGAAGCCCGCCTTGTGCACCAGTCTTGGCGTCACCAGGCTCAGCCGGCAGATCGTCTCGGCGCCGACCGCGATCCCGCGCAGGATCGCGGCTCCGTCGCGACCGAATTCCTCCGCCGCCGCCAGCACCGCCGGCACCACCACGGCACCGGCATGCACCGGGCCGCCCTCGAAGGTGTCGTCGAAATCCTCGCCGTGGGCGGCCGTGCCATTGATCAGCGCGGCGGTGGCGCAGTCGAAGCCGCGCTCCTGGCCGATGGCAGTGGCGCCGCCGGCACCCATCGCGCTCGCAATGACCGCCTTGACGTAGTCCGTGTGCCGCGCAGCGAGGCAAAGCCCGGCAACGTCAAGTACCAGATCCTCCGCCATGCGCCGGACGGGATCCGGAAGCATCGCCGATTGCACGGTCGCAACGCGTTCCGCCAGCGTCTCCGCCACCGTCGGCTGCGCCATAATCCCCTCCCCATCCGCTCAATCGAAGACGCGGACCTCGTCCTTCAGGTCGCTCCAGATACGGGCGTAGATATCGCGGAACTCCGAGGCGGTTGCCAGGTCCGCGGGCGGCAGCCGCGGTCGCGGCAGCTCGATGGGAATGACCGATTTGACCCGGCCCGGCCGGTTGGTGAAGACCACCACCACGTCGGAGAGGAAGATCGCCTCGTGCAGGTCGTGGGTGACGAAAAGCACCGTCTTGCGCGTGCGCTCCCACACCGACAGGAACAGCTCCTGCAACAGGAGCCGGGTCTGGCTGTCGAGGGCGCCGAAGGGCTCGTCCATCAGCAGCACATTGGGCTCGATCGCGAAGGTGCGCGCCACCGCGACGCGCTGGCGCATGCCCTGGGAGAGCTCATGGCGATAATGGGTCTCGAACTTCTCGAGGCCGACGCGACGAAGCCAGTCGCGCGCGACCTCGCGCCGGTTGGGGACGCCGCGCACTTCCAGCCCGAACTCGACGTTCTCGCACCGCCGTGCGCCAGGGCATCATGCCGTCGCGGGCGAACATGTAGCCGACGTCGTGACGGATGCCGGTGACGCGCTTGCCATCGACCTCGACCAGACCCGAGCTCGGCTCCATCAGGCCCGACACCAGATTGAGCGCGGTCGACTTGCCGCAACCGGACGGGCCGACGATGGTGACGATGGATCCTTCCGGCACCTCGAGCGATATGTCCTTCACCGCCAGCACCGGCGGCCGTCCGCGCGGCCGGAAGACGATGCCGACATCGGCGAGCTTGATCTTCGGCGTTGCAGGCGGGGACATGGCTCAGGTGCTGGTCAGGGACGGCTTCCAGCGCAGCAGACGCGCCTCGACCTGGCTCATCACCGTGCTGAACGCCCAGGCGACCACCGCCAGCGTCACCAGCCCGGCGAAGACGCCGGCGGTGTTGAACGTGGAGGCGCTGCTCTCGATGAGGTATCCAAGCCCCTGGTTGGAGGCGAGGATCTCGGCGACGATCACGCCGAGGAGCGAATAGGTCAGTCCCAGATTGAGACCGGCGAAGATCCAGGGCAGCGCCGAGGGCAGCGTCACCTTCCACAGGATATCGCGCCGCGACGCACCCATCAGCCGGGCGATGGTAAGGATGTCGTTGTCGACATTCTTGGCGCCGCTCAGCGTGTTCACCAGCAGGATGAAATAGATCAGGGTGAAGGCGGTCACCACCTTCGCCGTGATCCCGATGCCGAACCAGAGGATGATGAGCGGCGCCAGCGCGATGCGCGGCAGGCTGTTGAGCACCACGATGATCGGAGCCATCACCTCGTCCCAGAACGGCGAGCGCGCCAGCAGCAGGCCGCTGGCGATGCCGAGGACCGAGGAGATCACGAAGGCGATCAGGGCCTCGAGCACGGTCATGGCGACATCGCTGAGCAGCTGACCGCTGGTCACGAGATGCCAGAGCTCCTGGATGACCAGAGAAGGACTGCTGATCCAGAACACATCCACCAGCCCGGCGGAGACGACGCCCTGCCAGACCAGCAGGAACGCCACGACCAGCCCCACACGCGCCAGCACCACCGCCCGCACCGGCGACTGCGACGCCGTGCCGGCTTCCTCGCTCGTCTCCAACTCGGCGGAGATCGTCATCACACGCCGACGGCCATCATTCACTGCGCCTTCTTGGCGAGGAACTCGGTCGGCATGTAGTCCTTGGCAACCAGCTTGTCATAGGGAATTGGCGCGGCGATCTGCTTGGAGCCCATCAGCACCGCGTTGACGTTCTCGATGCCCTTGCGCGTGGCGACCGGACGCCAGATCGCGCGATAGGTCTCGACGTATTGCCGCAGCAGGCCCTGGTCGAGGCCCCGCATGTTGACGGCGACCGCCTTCATGACGTCGTCGATGTGGGCGGGATCGGCGATCAGCGCCTCCGCGTCGACGATCGCGGCGACCACCGCCCGCGCGGTCTCCGGGTGGCTGTCCAGATAGGATTGACGCGTGAATACCGCATTATAGGCGTAGTCGTGGAAGACCTCGGGCCCTTCGCCCTTCTCGATGTCGAGGATGGACTTGCCGATCTTGAGACCGAGCACCGCCTCGGTCTGGGCGGGCTCGATGCCGATCATGGCATCGACGATGCCGTTCTTGAGGCTCGCGACCTGGCTCGCGGGATCGCCGGTGGGGATCAGCTTGACGTCGGTCTGCGGATCGAGCCCCGCCAGGGGCAGCAGGAAGCGCAGGGTCAGATCGCTGCTGGCGCCCACGGAGCTGATGCTGATCTTGAGGCCCTTCAGATCCCTGAGCATCTCCGGGAACGGCTTCCCGGCGTTCGGTGTCGGCACATCGTTGCGGACCACAAGCGCGAACGGCGGCTGCGTTTGATTGAGCACGAGAAGGCGCACGTCCTGCCCCTTGCTCGCGACCATGATCGCGTGCTCCACCGCAAAGGCGCCGAATTCCGCGGCGCCGCTCACCATGATGTTGGTGACCTGGATGCCTTTGCCGTAGATCAGCTCGGCCTTGATCCCGTGCTTCTCGAAGAGATGCAGCTCTTGCGCCACATAAACCGGGAGATTGACGAAGGTGCCCTCGAAGACCGAGATCTTGACCCGCTCTTCCGCCCTCGCCGGCAGGGCGGCGACGCTCAGCGATGCCACGGCAACCAGCATCCACGCCAGCAGGCCTCGATATCGGCGCGCGGCCTGCAGCACAGCAACGATCCCGGTCTTGTGCATGTCAGCCCCCCAACTCTCCCGTGAGTTTAGCGGTCTCTAAGCGCTAAACTCCACCCCAAAAGCTGTCAAACGCAAAATCGCTTTGCGCGCCCATTCAACGGTCACATTCGAGACACTCGGCGCGCGGGCGCGCAATCACTTGTGCTTGTCGAGTTCCTTGAACACCTCGCGCGCATTGCGAAAGCTCTCGATCGCCGCGGGGAAGCCGCAATAGACGCCGGCCTGCAAAAGCACCTCGCGGATCTCCTCCTTGGTGCAGCCATTGTTGAGAGCGCCGATGAGGTGATGCTGAAATTCGCGCGGCTTGTTGAGCGCGGTCAGCATCGCAAGATTGAGCAGGCTGCGCTCGCGCAGCGTCAGGCCGGGCCGCGACCAGATCTGACCCCACGCAAAGCCGGTGACGATTTGCTGCAAGTCCCGGTTGAAGTCATCGACGTCGGCCAAAGATTTCTGGACATGCGCCTCGCCCAGCACCTTGGTTCGGATCTTCAAGCCGGCCTCGTAGGAATCCATGGCGCGCTCCTCGCTGATGAGTGAAATCGTCACCCGAGCTTCGTGGGGCGTCCGGACGCGGTCAAGGGGCAGAGCGGGTTTGCCGCGCCGGCCGCACCGAGACATACTGCGGACGGGATCGCCTTTTCGAGAACCGGCGACCGCGCGGAAATCGGGAGGAAACCTCATGCGACTGACTGCCCTGGGCGCCGCTTGTCTGAGCGCAATCATCGCCGTCACCAGCGCCCACGCCGAGACCACCGAGATCAGGATTTCCAAAGGCTACGGCATTCACTACCTGCCGCTTTACATCATGCAGCATGACCATCTTCTGGAGCAGGCGGCGAAGCAGGCCGGCCTCGGCGACATCAAGGTGAGCTGGCCGATCATTGACGGCGGCAACAACATCAATGACGCGATGCTGGCGGGCGCCCTCGACGTCGCCGCGATCGGCGTGCCGGGCTTCCTCACCCTCTGGGCCAAGGCGAAGGGCAATCCGCGGCTGGAGGTGATCGGCCTCGCCGGGGTCGGCGCGGGCTCGCTCTACCTCAACACCAACAAGCCCGGGATCAAGACCCTCAAGGATTTCACCGCCGCCGACAAGATCGCGTTGCCGGGCATCAAGACCTCTTTCGCGGCGGTGATCCTTCAGATGGTGGCGGCGAAGGAATTCGGCGACGACAACTACGCCAAGCTCGATCCCCTCACCGTCGGCATGCCCTATCCGGAAGCGACGGCGGCCTTGATCTCCGGCAAGACCGAGATCGATGCCCATGTCGCCTCGCCGCCCTTCTCCTACATGGAGCTCGACCACCCCAACGTTCATCGGGTGTTCAATTCGGTCGAAGTGCTGGGCAAGACGACCGTCATCATGGCGTACACCACCCGCGCCTTCTACGAGAAGAACCCCAAGCTGTGCGCCGCCTTCATCGCGGCGGTTGATGAGGCAACGAAGCAGATCGCCGCCGACAAGCGCGCGGCGGCGCGCACCTACAACGAGATGGCGGCGGTCAAATCCTCCGCGGATGACATCCTGCGCATCCTCGAGGATCCCGACACCCATTTCACCGTGACGCCCGAGGGCGTGATGGAATTCGCCGACTTCATGCAGCGCGTCGGCAGCATCAAGACCAAGCCCAAGAACTGGCAGGAGGTCTTCGTGCCGGAAATCGCCAACCGCCCGGGAAGCTGATGGCCACCACGGCACGAGCCGATAACCTCTACACCCGCGGCATCGCCGACTTCGTCGCCGGTCTCGCCTTCGAGCGGATTCCACCCGAGGTGCGTGAGCGCATCAAGCTCCTGATGCTGGATGCGCTCGGCTGCGCGATCTTCGGCGCGGAATTGCCGTGGTCGCGCATCCTCCGCGAGACGCTGGAGGCGGTCGACACCTCCCGAGGCGCCACGGTCTGGGGTACCGATCGGCGGCTCTCGGCGCCCCACGCCGCCCTCGTCAACGGCACGCTGGTGCAGAGCTTCGAGCTCGATGACGTGCATCGCCAGGGCGTGCTCCATGTCGGTGCCGTGACGCTTCCCGCGATCCTCGCCATCGCCGAGATCCGCCCGGGCATGACCGGCCGCGATCTCCTGACGTCTGCTGTCGCCGGCTACGAGATCGGCCCGCGCGTCGGCATGTGCATGGGGCCGGAGCATATCAGCCAGGGCTGGCACTCCGGCGCCACGGTCGGCGTGTTCTCGGCGGCGGCCGGTGCCGCCGCGGCACTCCGCCTTTCCGCCGACAAGACCGTCCACGCCCTCGGCATTGCGGGAACCCAGGCGGCAGGCCTGATGGCGGCGCAATACGGCGCCATGGTGAAGCGGATGCACGCCGGCCGCGCCGCCCAGAGCGGCCTCTACGGCGCGCTCCTCGCCGAGCGCGGGTTCACCGGCATCACCGATGTCTTCGAGAGCGAGTATGGCGGGTTCTGCACGACCTTCTCGCGATCCCAGGATCGCTTCGATCGGGCCCAGCTGACCAAGGGCCTCGGCAGCCACTTCGAGACCATGCGGATCTCGCTCAAATTCTATTCCTGCGTCGGCAGCAATCACACGACGCTCGATGCCCTTCGCATGATGCAGCAGCGCCGACCCTTCGGTCCCGCCGACATCCGCAAGATCGTGGTCCGCGGTTCCCAGGCGACGGTCGATCACGTCGGCTGGAAGTACCGGCCCGAGGGGCTCACCTCGGCGCAGCTCAACCTCCCCTTCTGCGTCGCCACCCTGCTGCTGGAAGGCGACGTCTTCGTCGACCAGTTCTCCGAGGCGGTGGTGGCGGATCCCCAGGCGCATGGCGCTCGCGGAGAAGGTCGAGGTGCATCACGATCCCGCCATCACCGCGCGCGGCTCCAACTTCCGCCACATGGTCCGGGTCGAGGTGCAGCTCGCCGACGGGACCATCCTCGAGGAAACCGTCGAGGCACCGCGCGGCAGCGAGCTCAGCTTCGCCAGCGAAGCCGACGTGGTGGCGAAATTCCGCAAGCTTGCCGGACGCACCCTGGCGCCCCGGCAGCTCGATCGCGTGGCCGAGCTGGTGCTCGGCCTCGACACCCTACCGGACGCCGGCGCCCTGGTCGCGGCGATGGTTCCCGCCGCGGCCTGACGTCGCGGTAATTCCGCCGTTCTTGACAGGCGCGCGCGAACCTTCGCAGGCTCCGGCCATGACAGACCGACGGTGCCGGCAGAACGCTGCGATCGCCCGGTCGCGCCCGCGCCGTCGCGCGACGCTTGGATCGTTGCGCTGCCGACCGGCGTCTGGCTCGCACAGACGTTCCCTGCCCTGGCAGCCGGCGACTGTCCGCCGATGCGGCACCTCCCCAACTACGTCGCCGCCGAGGAACCGGAGCAGGAGGATTTCGACGGCATCGATTTCACCATCCGGAAGGACGATGACGCCGAGACCGTGACCGTCCTCGGCCGCACCTGCACCCAGCGGTACATGCTCAGGGAAGGCGCGCGGGCGCTCGGCGACGCCGAGATCCAATCCACCTACCGCGCCCAGCTCGGCAAGCTCGGCGCGCAGATCCTTTTTGCCGAGGACCGCAGCACCTCGGCGCGGATCGTGCAGGGCGGCGAGGAAACCTGGATCGCGGTCTGGAGCCGGTCCTCCGAGATCGACGTCGTCGTGGTGCAGAAGCGGCCGTTCACCGCCTCCCTTACGGCGCCCTCCGGCAACGACTACCGCCTGCTCGGCCACATGCCGAACTATGTCTCGGCCGCACCGGACAAGAAGAGCGCCGCCCAGCTCGGCTTCATGGTGCAGGACGGCGACGATACCTATGGCGTGATGGTGGAGGGCGCCAAGTACGCGGTCACCTACACGGTCAAGGTGGGTGCCGCCGCGAGCAGCGACGTGGAGATCCAGGAGAACTACCGGCAGGCGCTACAGACGCTCGGCGCCAGCATCCTCTACACGGAGCCGCGCACGACGGTGGCGATCCTGGAGAACGGCGGCCGGACGATCTGGATCGGCGTGCACAGCGAGGAGAGCCGGATCGACGTCAGCGTGGTCGAGGAAAAGGCGTATCAGCTCGGCGCCCCTCCGCTCAGCGAGGATGCGCTCAAGGCCGCCCTCGACAAGGAAGGCCGGGTCACCCTCTATGTCGATTTCGATTTCCGCAAGGCGACGCTGAAGCCCGAGGCGCACGCAGAGCTGGCGCCGGTGGCGAAGCTGCTGCAGGACGACCCGTCCCTGCGGCTCACGATCGAGGGTCATACCGACGACGTCGGGCCGCAGGATTTCAATCTCAGGCTTTCCCAGGATCGGGCCGCGGCCGTGGTGCAGGCTCTGGTGGCGGCGGGGATTCCGCCGGAGCGGTTGAGCGCGGCGGGTTTTGGCTCCGAAAAGCCGATCGGCGACAACGGCACCTCCGAGGGCCGCGCCCGGAACCGCCGCATCGAGCTCGTCAGGGGCGGTTAGGCGAACGGGAGCGCGGCTCTCAGGCCTTCTGGCGGCTATGCCAGGCCCAGGCGGTCCTGATGATGGTGTCGAGGTCGGAGAGGCCGGGCGTCCAGCCCAGCACCTCGCGGGCGCGGCTGGCATCCGCCACCAGCACCGGCGGGTCGCCGGCGCGCCTCGGACCCTCGCGCCGGGGAATGCGATGGCCGGTGATCCGCTCCGCCGCCGCGATCACCTCGCGGACCGTGTGGCCGACCCCGGTGCCGAGGTTGAGGGTCAGGCTGAGCCCGCCCCCCAGCAGCCGGTCCAGCGCCTTCACATGCGCCTCCGCCAGGTCCTGCACATGGATGAAGTCCCGGATCGCCGTCCCGTCCGGCGTCGCGTAGTCGGTGCCGAAGACATCGATCTGCGCCCGGTTCCCCAGCGCCGCCTCCAGCACCAGCGGGATCAGATGCGTCTCCGGCTGATGGTCCTCGCCGATCTCCCCCTCGGGGTCGGCGCCGGCGGCGTTGAAGTAGCGCAGCGTCGCATGGGTGAACCCGTGCGCCGAGCCGTACCACTGCAGCATCCGCTCCACCATCAGCTTGCTCTCCCCGTAGGGATTGACGGGCTGCTGCGGCGCGCTCTCCGGGATCAGCGAGACCTCCGGCAGCCCGTAGACCGCGGCGGTGGAGGAGAACACGATCCGCTTCAGCCCCTGCGCCTGCATGGTCTCCAGCAGGACCAGCGTGTTCATCACGTTGCTGCGGAAATAGCGGCCGGGATCGGTGACGGACTCACCGACCGAGATCAGACCCGCGAAGTGCATGACCGCGGCGATGTCGTAGCGCTTCAACGTATCGACGATGCGCTCGCCGTCGGCGAGATCGGCCTCCACCAGAGGCCCCCAGCGCACCGCCTCGCGATGGCCAAGGACGAGGCTGTCGTAGGTCACCGGACGATACCCCGCCCGCGCCAGCGCCTTGCAGGCATGGCTGCCGATATAGCCGGCGCCGCCGGTTACCAGGATGCTCGTGGACATAAGGGAGGGATAACTCCGGTGGGGGCGCAGTGATCTTCTTATCGCAAATTCGCTGGTATCAGGGAAATTTGCAGGGAATATGCCCACCTTCGGGCGCGAGGCTCGTGGCAATATCCGGGCAAAATTCGCCGACTACCAAGCGGTTAGCGCCACGTGGGCAGCGTAAATCGGCAGGGAATTTTCAGCTCGATTTCAGGGAATTTTCGACGCTGATCAGGGAAGCGCCGTAAGCGTCCAGCGCTTGCACGATTTGTTCTCGCGCGCGGCGATGCGATCTTAGCAGATTGCGTTTCATCGCGTGGCGAGGAGAAGCCCGATGCCGCTTCGACTGGAAGAGAGACCGCAGGCGCGAGCGTTCTGGCGGAGCCACTTCGAGGTGTGGGAGCTTAGTGGCCTGACGCAGCGAGAGTATTGCGAACGGCACGGGTTGAACCTGAAGAACTTCGGCAACTGGCGGGCGCAGCTGAAGCGTGAGGATGCGGCAGGGCCCGAAGCACGCTGGGGGCGGTATCCGCGACTTAGACCTATGTCCAGTCCTATGACCAGACCTAGGACTAAGAAGCCGAGAAACGAGCCGCCGAGGGAGAGGCCGAATACCGAGAAGCCGGTGCCGGCGCTTGTCACGGAGCCGCGCGGGCGCCGCCGGTTCAGCGAGGACGCCAAGAAGCGGATCGTCGAGGAGACCTGTCATCCCGGCGCATCGGTGTCGGGGGTGGCGAGGCGGTACGGGATCGCGACGGCTTTGCTGTTCCGGTGGCGCCAGGCTCTTGGCGTCGGACCGGTGCCAGAGGGCGCGACGTTCCTGCCGGTTCAGATTGCGGACGACGGCGGATCTGCCATCGAGCCTCGAGCGACGAGTGACCAGCCGACTGCACCGTCCCTCATCGTCGAGCGGCCGGCGGCCGAGATTGAGATCGAGCTGATCGGCGGCCGACGCGTGCGCTTCGATCGCGACGTCGATCCCGAGACCATGAAGCGGGTGGTCGCTGCGCTCGAGGGAGGCGCGCCATGATGCTGGTGCCGGCGGGGATCAAGGTCCACATGGCGGTCGGCTACACCGATCTGCGCAAGGGGCTCGATGGCCTTGCGGTGCTGGTTGAGCAGGTGCTGGAGAAGGACCCCTTCTCTGGACACCTGTTCGCCTTTCGCGGCCGGCGCGCTGACATGATCAAGGTTTTGTTCTGGGATGGGAGCGGGCTCTGCCTTCTCACGAAGCGATTGGAGGAGGGTCGCTTCGCGTGGCCAGTTGCAGACGAGCGCGGTCGCACGGTAACGCTGACGGCGGCACAGCTGTCGATGCTGCTGGAAGGGCTCGAGTGGCAAAAGCCCGAGCGCGTGTGGCGGCCAGCGGTTGCCGGGTAGTCGAAGAGCCGGTTCAAATCGCAACAAAAGAATTGAGCAAAAGCTTGGTCGAGAGTCGCGCTGCGCCTAGAATCGAACATGCGCCTCGATCTCGAGAACCTGCCGAACGACACGACGCTGCTGCATCAACTTGTGCGCGACCTGGCAGCGAGCATGGAGCAGCGCAACGGCGAGATCGAGAAGCTCCGTCTCATCATCCGGCAACTTCAGCGCGGCCAGTTCGGGCGGCGCTCGGAACGGCTCGATCCGGATCAGCTGCGGTTCGGGCTCGAGGAGCTCGACGCCGATATAGCGCGTGCCGAGGCGAAGCAACCGAAGCCATCGGTCAGCGAGGCGGGCCACGATGAGCCACCGCGGCGTCCGGCCTTTCCCGACCATCTGCCGCGCGAGGAGGTGACGCTCGAGGTCGAGGCAAGCACTTGCCCCAGCTGTGGCGGTGCCCTTCACTCGATCGGCGTGACGGTGAGCGAGATGCTCGACTGGGTCCCGGCGTCGCTGCGCGTCATTCGCATTCGGCGCCCGAAGTACGGTTGCCGCGCCTGCGGGACGATCCACCAGGCCGCGGCACCCGAGCGGCTCATCGCCAAGGGCATGGCCACGCCAGGCCTCGTCGCCCACGTCCTGGTGAGCAAGTATTGCGACCACGCGCCGCTCTACCGCCAGGCCCAGATCTTCGCGCGGCACGGGATCGAGCTCGATCGCTCGACCCTGGCGAACTGGGTCGGGGGCGCCTGCTGGTGGCTGGAAGCGCTCCACGCGAGGCTCGCCGCCAATGTCTTCGCCTCCACCAAGCTCTTCGCCGACGATACGCCGATCCCGGTGCTCGATCCCGGCCGCGGCCGGACCAAGACCGGTCGATTATGGGTCTACACGCGGGATGACCGGCCCTGGGCGGGTCCGGAGCCGCCGGCGGCGGTCTACTTCTACAGCCCCGATCGCAAGGCCGAGCGGCCGGCGTCCCATCTCGGCAGCTTCCGCGGCGTCCTGCAGGTCGACGGCTATGCCGGCTTCGAGCGGCTGACCGCGAGCGGAACGGTGGTGCTTGCCGCCTGTTGGGCGCACGCGAGGCGCAAGTTTTTTGAGCTGCATGAGGCCACGGGCTCGCCGATTGCGGCAGAGGCCTTGCGCCAAATCGCTGCGCTCTACGCCATCGAGGAGGGCATCAGCGGCCAGCCCGCCGAGCAGCGCAGGAGGGTCCGTGCCCGCGAGGCGCGCCCGCTCGTCGCGGCGATGAAGCCGTGGCTCGAGCAGGAGCTTGGGCGCATCCCGCCCCACGGCACTCTGGCCGAGGCCATCCGCTATGCGCTCGCGCGCTGGCCGGCGCTCTGCCGCTTCCTCGACGACGGCCGCATCGAACTCGACAACAACTCCGTCGAGCGTGCCATCAGGCCTGTGGCCCTCGGAAGAAAGAATCATCTGTTCGCGGGTTCCGATGGCGGGGGCCATCGCTGGGCTTTGGTCTGCTCTTTGATTGCCTCGGCGAAGCTCAACGGCGTCGAGCCATACGCCTATCTCAAAGACATACTCGAGCGCATGGTCGCGCGGCATCCCATGAGCCAGCTCGACGAGCTGTTGCCCTGGAAATGGGCTCCTTCACCCCGCCTATAGTCGAGGCATGTGCAATCACGCGACGCTTACGAAGCGCCGTGCCCGGAACAGGAGGCCCCGGGGAGTATGGGAAGGCTCCGATCTGAGAAGCAAGAATGGAGGTCGCGATGTCGTGGTCGCTGAATGAGGTGATGGCCTCGCGGTCCCCGAGAGAACGCGACAGGATCGAGGCGCCCGAGACCACCTCGCAGAGGAGCTGCCGCCTCAGCAGATATGGCGGGCGATAGAGAAGCCGGAATGCGCCCCCGCACCCCAGCCTCAGCGCCAGCCCGTACGCGCAGCTTTCTCCGCGATCATTCCATCGAGAAGATCACGATCAAGATGCGGTCCTCATAGTCTTGCATCAGTCTCACTAAAGACGATCGTGCAGACGACCTCCTCGGGCACCTCCACCTCCGTCCGATAGCACTCGATCAGATATTTGGCGGCCGCCACATTGCCATGTGTCGCCTTGTTGCGAAGTTCCTTCCAAATGGCTTCGCGCACGGTGATCCAGCGCACGCGGCCCTTCTCGATAACTTTAAGCCGCCTGCCCAAGACCCGGTTCACCACATCCTTGAGGCTCCTGGGGCCCTTGGGTCGACCTTTTGGATTGCCCGACCGCCCCTTCTGAAACCGAGTGTGCTTAGGAGGTCTTCCAAAACCAACCCTGTCATCGCTCGCCTCAATAGGCGGGCTCACCACCCGATCAGAGGCCGGCTCTTCGTAAACGATCTCGATCCTTTGCCTCACTTCTGACGGGGGTGGATTATTGACCGCGTGGTCCAAGGACAGAATATCTTTTGATGTCGAAATACTTCCACGCAGGGCCTCATTGGCCGTTTGTTGGACCATTGCCTCTATGCTGCTCATCGAAATCCGCTCGTTGTCCATTCGAACGATAAGGCGCTCACCCAGCAGCTCTTCGAGGAAGAGGTCCCTATTCTTCGAGCCCTTGGAGCGCCCAGAGGGATTCCCTGAACGTCCTTTCCGAAATTGGGCGCGCTCCGGTGGCTTCCCGTGACCGATAGCATAGATGCGCTTCTTTTCACTCGACATGGGAGGAGGCTCCTTCAGCCTGGAGTTCGTCGAAGCTCCTTTTGCGATCGGCGTGGAGGGCGTCTTCTCCACTCAGCGCCTGCCAGCGTCGCACGGTGGTATCGACGTAGAGGGGATCAAGCTCGATGCCGAAGCAGCGTCGGCCGGCGCGCTCGGCCGCGATCACGGTGGTGCCGGAGCCCAGAAAAGCATCCAACACCAGTTCGCCGCGTGCGGAACAGTCCTTGATGGCGTCCGCTACCAGGGCCACCGGCTTCACCGTCGGGTGCAGTGCTAGCAGCTTGCCTTCCTCGCCTGCGCGGCCGAAATCGTTGATCGCCGGGTACTGCCAGATGTTGGTGCGGAAGCGGCCGTGACGGCCGAGCTCGATGTTGTTCCGGTGACGCGCACGACCGTTCTTGAACACCAGCACCAGCTCATGCTGGCTGCGGTAAAACGAGCCCATGCCGGCGTTATGTTTCACCCAGACGCATAAATTCAAGAACTCCGAGTAAGCTTTCCGGCCGGCCGCCAGCAGCTCTTCGAGATGCCGCCAATCCATACAGAGATACTGCAGCGCGCCGTCACGGCTATGACGGGCGAGGAGCCTGCAGACCTGTGTGAGAAAGTCGGTGAATTCCGCCGTGCTCATCTCACCCGCCGCCATGGCGAACTCTCGGTGGTGAACCGCACCGAGACCGGAGGCGTGGCGGTCAATAGGGACGTTATAGGGCGGATCCGTGAACACCATCGCCGCCGGTTCGCCCTGCATCAGCCGCTCATAGGCCGAGGGGTCGAGCGCGCTCCCGCAGAGCACGCGATGCGATCCCAGCTGCCAGAGATCTCCCAGCTTGCTGACGGGTGGGCCCGATGGCGCCTCCAGCATCGTGTCGGCGGGATCCGGAGCCTGGTCCAGCTGCTCGATCCGTAGATCGATCTCCCCCATGCCGAAGCCGGTGACATCGAGATCAAAGCTGAGATCGAGGGCCGAGAGCTCCTTCAGCTGCTCAGCGAGGAGGTGGTCGTCCCAGCTGGCATTTTCCGTGAGCCTATTGTCGGCGATCGCGAAGGCCTTGGCCTGCGCCTCAGTGAGATGCTCCAAGCAGATGGTTGGCACCTCGTTTAAGCCCAGCTCTCGGCAGGCGTGTAACCGGCCGTGCCCTGCGATCACCTTACCGTCAGCATTTACCAGCACCGGCACGTTAAAGCCGAAAGCCTCAATGCTGCGGGCGATCTGGCGCAACTGCTGCCTGCTGTGATGCCGCGGATTACGCGGATCCAGTTTCAGGGACGCTATAGGGCGATAGGTGACGGCAAGTGCCCTACCCCCGATCGGATTGTTCTCTACGCGTTTTGTGGGAAAATTCGACATCGCTGATGTACTCCGGTTTGTATATGCATGGGGCCGCTTTGGCCGCCTCGCGTCATCGCCGGGGACGACGTTTTGGACCTAGCTCCGACCGAATCATCCCTGGATGGGAAGCATGTGGATTTTGCCGCGACCATAGTCATTGCAGCCTGGCCATCGATTTGCGGCGCGGTCGGGCACGCACGATTTGCGGCAGCCTCGAACCTGCGGTCGGTCAGGTCTCTGTCGAACCAGCAGTAAGCGATGCGACGCCGGCACGGGGGCCGTCGAGTATACGGAACGAGGCCGCGCTTTCTCGCCGTCTCGCCATCCGTCAGGCGGCAAAGAAATATATTTTGGAGCGAGGTCTGGCTTTCGGCCCTATTCCGATCGAATTTCGGCCCAAACTGCTGCCAAAGATCGGCGGAAACAGTGATCCGAAGATCGGACGCCTCGCGCAGCCCGAATAAATCCCAAGACATCGGCCGCTCGGGTTTGCCGCCCCCGATTACATCAGGAAGCGGATGCCAGCTGATCTCTCGCTCATCACGATAGACTCAGGCTGTCGTTGCCCGTCCGGTGCGACGAAAGCACGCCGCCACCGATCGTGGTCTCACGCAAATCGGCACGCTCCTGCGTCAAGCCCGTTCAGATATCCGACCAACATACGGTCAAGACCCGAGCGCAAACGGAGCCGCGGCGACTAGTCTGACCGGAGATTCTTAACGGAACCACAATCGAAGAGGCCGACGACACGTCGTGGAGCGACTTACGATAGGCACCATCGCATGGCGATGCCGCCTGCGGCGCTATCCCAATCGATGCTCGATCTCGGTTGATGCCGCCCGACAGCGATGTAGGGATAAGTGCGACGCTGGAGCATCGCACTCAGACGGGAACACATCCCTACGCTCAGCCCCGCGGCAGGTTCACCCCACGAGGGCCGCATAGTTGCTTTTTCAGCATCAAACAAAGCAACAAAGTGATCGCAGAAAGGAGTGGATGCGCGCGGCAATGAGAGCGTGTGTGTGCACCGGCGCAGCAGTGCTGCACAACCATTAGGGGAACACGCGATGCCGATCTTCCTGATCCGCGGCAACCCAATCATCCCCTATCGCGATGCTCACACCAGCATCATCAAGAACACGATGCTGGTGCGCTCCGCCGAGGATCTCGCAGCGAGCACCCTTTCCCATACCCGCCTAGTGGCGCTCTGGAACGGATTGTCCGGCATCAAGCCGGTCAAGAAGTTCGAGAACCGGGATGTCGCCGTCAAGCGGCTATGGGCGGCGCTCGTCGCGCGGGCGCCAGTGGAGGATGGATTCTCGGCGGCAGAATTCCAAACAGTCGCTGCTGATCGCGCTGCTGCGGCGCCCGGAGGGGGCCACCCTCGAGGAGATCGCGGCTCTCACCGGCTGGCAGCGCCACACGATCCGAGCGGTGATCTCACGCACGCTCCGGCGGCGCATGCGGCTGGATGTGAGCCAAGCCCAGGAAGCGCGCGGCCGCGTCTACCGCATCGCTGCCCCGCCCTGATGCCCTCCTCACCACACTTTAGCCCTTCTTCTCACCAACCCGACGAGGCTCCCATGGAACCGCTGCTCCTGAAGCTCAGTGAACACACACACCTGCGCCGCTGGCTGGAGACACAATTCCCCGAGGCCGATGAGCAGACCCTGCGGGACACTCTGGAGGGTCTCTCCTCGCTGCCGGAAATGCTGGCCTGCGTTGTGCGCTCCTACCTCGACGACCTCACTCTGGTTGCTGCGCTCGGACATGCGCATTTCCGAAATGCAGCAGACGCTCGTCCCGCCTGGGGCAGCGCGCCGAGAAAAAGCGCGACCTCGTCGCATCTGTGATGGAGCAGGGCGACGTCAAGAAGCTCACCGAGCCCGATTTCACTGTCTCCCTGCGCACCGTCCCGCCCGGCGTTGATCATCGTCGACGAGGCAACAGATACCCCGAGATTACTGGAAGCCGCAGCGCGCCAAGCTCGATCGTCAGAGGCTGGGCAGCGGCCCTCAGGACCGGCGCCACCATCAGCGGCGCCAAGCTCGGAAACGGCACCAGCGACTATATCCGTGAGGACTAAGTGATGGCTTCTCCGAAGCCACAAACACATCTTCTCTCCAGCAAGCTCAATCGTCAAGCATGTGCGGACGCGTGAGTTGGAGGGCCGAGAGCTCTCCTACGTCGAGGGATGGCACGTGATCGCCGAGGCCAACCGGATCTTCGGCTTCGATGGCTGGGACCGAGAGATGGTGTGGTCCGAGTGCGTCTGGGAGGACGGCAAGCGCGATCCCAAGGCCTGCGCCTACGCTGCCCGGGTTCGAATTCGGGTGCGCGCCGGGGATATCACCGTCTCCCGGGAGGGGAGTGGAGTGGGCCGCGGCACGGGGCCAACTCTTGGGGGAGGCACACGAGGCGGCACTCAAGGAAGCCGAGACTGATGCCATGAAGCGGGCGCTCACTACGTTCGGCAATCTGTTCGGACTAGCGCTTTACGACAAGGAACAGGCGGGCGTACGGGGTGCTGCGAAGGTATCGGCGAACGGCGGGGGATCATCCCTCGCATGGATCGTTCTTTCCGCCGATGGCCGCATCATCGCCACCTGCGGTGATCCCAAGACGTTTTGCACCCGGCTACGCCAAGCCATTGTTGCCTGCTCGCAAGCCAATATTTTGCGCGGCCTTTGGAATCAAAATGCCGCCCTGGTCACGGCTCTGCGCGATCATCGGGCAGATCTCGTAACCCGGAAGGGCATCCATTTTGCTGTCCTATTGGAACGGGTCTATGAGCAGCAGCTGCAGGATCTCACTGTCCAGAACGATGCCGGGACAGCTGCTATCGTCCCCAATGGCGAAGAGGCCGAACGCCTGCCGGCTTGCGTGGACAAGACCGCCCTCCCCCTTTCCGTTCCAAGGCGCCTCAGAGATCGGGACCACCTAAAATACGTGGCCACACTCCCCTGCGTCGTTTGTGGGCGGGTACCAAGCCAGGCACATCATCTCCGCTTTGCCCAGCCACGAGCGCTCGGGCTTAAGGTCAGCGACGAATGGGTTGTGCCCTTGTGCAACATTCACCATCGGGCGCTCCATGACGTCGGCGATGAAGAAAGGTGGTGGAAAGAGCTCAATATTGATGCGGCCGCGGAAGCCGAGCGCCTATGGCAAGATCGCCACGTCGTAGGGCCTTCTCACGAGGAGACTGCAGAACCAGGGCAGACATCAATGCAAGAGCGACCCGCTCAGCCGAGCTCATCATAATCGTCGAGTCTGGATAGTTGCCGAGTGTGCGCCTAGGCACCGCAAACGGCCCAACGTTGAAAAGCGCCTGGGCGAGCCCTTCATGACCCTGCTTGCAAAAGCTCTTTCGCAACGGGAAAGCTCTTGGCTTGTACGATGACCGGCGCCGGATCGAAGCGATTGAAGTCTGGAACCAGCGCATCAGAATAGTAGTCGGTCGGAGCTCTGGCTCTGCGGATCGCCTTGGTGCGGAGGAGAAAATCCTGCCAGGCGACGATCTCGCTCTCGCGGATCGCTCCCCATCGGGAATTCGGCTGGTTATCAAGGGCGTGGCCCTCGAGGCGCACGCGCAAAGCGGCATACTCGCCACGGAACACTCGCACCCGGTCTTCTCCGGCGCGCGGCCCCGCGGCGGGAAAGCGGTCCCAGACCGCAAGGATCGCGGCCGCAGGATTGGCGAGGGCGAATACGGTCGCTTTGGCGACGGCGCGCCCGAACGCCCCGAAGACGCTCGGCCGCGCCGCGAGACTCGTCTCGAGTGCGCACATTGACGATGACGGCGTCAGGCGGTCGATCGTCGGCGAGGGCAGATGTCGCAGCGGTACCCCTTCGGCCGCCATCAGGCCCGAAAGGATGTCGAGCTGCCACACCGCATCGACCTCTCTGCTGCGCAAGGCGGCGGCCATCCGTGTCACGTCGAGGGGGGTTCCCGGCAACGGCTTGAAGGTGACGTCCCGCTGCGGGTCGATGCCCTCGTCGATGAGGACGGCCTTGGCGAACGCGAATAGTTCAGGGTCGTCGAAATGGAGGCCGATAACCTTGCCCCGAAGCTCCGCAACGGTGCGAAGATCGCTATCCTGCGGCACCGTGAAGCTGCGATTCTGCTTGCGCACGAAGCCGTAGAACACGCGCAGCGGTATCCCCTGGTCGCGAGCCATCAGCGGGAACACTATATTCACGAAGGTCATATCGCCGTGTCCCGCGACCACACCGTCGACCGCTTGCTTCGGCGACCCGGAGCGGGCGAGGTCAAATGCGACCTCGAGCCCCTCCTCGGCGGTGTAACCGAGCGCCTCCGCTAGCCAGATAGGCGCGAAAACGGTGGAAAGCCGCGGCGCCGGAATCAGGACCGTTAGTTTTTCTCGGGTTGGGGTCATCGCAGGCTCCTCTGGCTTCGAGCTCTAGCAGCCGCGCGACAGCCAGCCGCAGAGTGGCGGCACGCCAATGCGCCGGCGCGGCGTCCCCAGGATCGCCTCGACAGCGCCGGCGCATCGCAGCAGCTCGGTGTCCGCGCCGTTGCGTCCCACGAGCTGCAGCCCGACGGGCAGACCGGCCTGATCGAGTCCGACCGGTAGCGTCAGGGCGCACAGGTCTAGGAGATTGACTATCGAGGTGTTGCGCGCGGCAAGACGGCTGATTTGGCGGTAGCGCTCGGGATCGGACAGCTCCTCGAGGCGCGGCGGGCTGATCGGCGATGTCGGGCAAGCGAGCACGTCGACCTCCGCGAAGGCAGCTTCCGCAGCTCGGCGAAGTGTTGCCAAGAGGCGGATGCGGCGCAGATATTCGACCGCGGTCAGCGGGCTTTGCAGCTCGAGTTGGCGCCGCGCTCCGGGATGCAGCGTCGCGAGCCAGTCGGGCAGCTCCGATTGGAGGAATTCCAGAAGCTCCACCGCGGAAATGCCCCAATCCCAGTCGGCGGAAACCGCGGCGAGGTCGCCTGCCTGCTGCAGCCGCACGGGAACCACTGTCGCGCCCGCCGCGGCGATCTCCCGCAGGGCTCGTGAGACCGCCTCGGCGATGCCGGGTGCGCATTCATCCCAGAAGAAGTCGTCGAGCACGCCGACGCGCAGAGCGCGGGGCTGCCGCGACGAAAACTCGTCCTCGAACCAGTTCAGCGAGCATGAGCCATCGATCGCCGCGAAGGCGAAAGCGGCATCGGCAACGGTCCGAGCGAGCAGTCCGGGGCCATGCAGGTTGGGGCCCGGCGGCACCAAGCCAGCGCCGGACCATCGCTTGTGTGTCACCTTCAATCCCACGATGCCGGTCATGTTCGCGGGCTCGCGCGCCGAACCGCCGGTGTCGCTCCCCAAGGCGACGAGCGCAGAACCCTCGACGATGCTGATCGCCGCGCCGGAGGACGAGCCGCCGGCCGGCCGCACATTGATGGGATCCCAGGGATTGCGTGGCGTTCCCCAATGAATGTTGGCGCCGCAGACCCCGAACCCGAGTTCGGAGGTATGCGTCTTGCCCATGAACACGGCGCCTTGACGCCGTAGTCCGGCGACCACCGGCCCGTCCGCGGTGAAGCGCTCCGGCAAGGGACGCGGTGATCCGGCATGGATCGGCATGTCGGCGAGGCCGAAGAGGTCCTTGATCGACGTCGGAATGCCATGAAGAGGTCCGCGCGCTGCCGGACTTGTCTGCATCGGCCGCGCGCGCCATCGCCAGCGCGGTTTCCGGCGCCCAATGCGCATAGGCATCGAGGACACCGGCTGCTTGGCCACGGCGATCAATACAGGCGAGCGTGAGCGATTCGGCGGAGATCTGTCTTTCGCGCAATCGTTGCGCAATTGCCGCGAGCGGCAGATCAAGCGTAGCGCGTGCAGCGTCGTCGGTCGGAAGAGGTTGCGCCATGGGCTCCGCGCTCAGAAAACGAGCCTGGCGCGCGAAAGGCGCTGCGCCAGCAGGATCAGCGTGGTCACGACCAGCATCTGGATCGTCGACGCCGCGGCGATCGTCGGATCACCCTGCCATTGAATGTCGGAGAAGATGTGAAGAGGCAGCGTGTTGGTCTTCGGGCCGGAGAGGAACAGTGCAACGTTGATGTCGCTGAATGAAAGAATGAAGGCGAAGATCGCCCCCGACAGAAGACTCGAGCGCAGCAACGGCAGCACCGCACGACGGAACGCCGCGATGCGGCCGCAGCCGAGGCTGACCGCCGCTTCCTCGATAGCCGGGTTGATCCCGGCCAGTCCGGCCATCACGACCCGGATCACGAACGGGATGCCGATCAGAATGTGGCCTATGACCAGCGTGAGGAAACTTCCCGCGAGGTCGAGGCGGACAAAGAACAGGTAGAGGGCCGCACCGAGGAGGATGCTTGGTATCAGGATCGGCAGCATGAAAGCCGCCTCGACAAAGTCGTGCGCGACCACCTTGAAGCGCACCAGCGCAATTGCGGCGAGCGTGCCGACGATCGTCGCCAAGACTGCCGCGGTGATGGCGAGCGGCAGGCTGACCTGGAACAGAGCGTGGACATATTCGCTGCGATTGAAGAACTCGGCGTACCACCGCAGCGAGGCGCCGTGCGCCGCGATTACGAACTGGGGAGTCGGGTTGAACGACACTCCGACGACCACCAGGAGCGGCGCGATGATTATGGCGAGAATGATGACGACGTACAGCCGAAGCAGGGGCGAACGAGCGTACATCGCCGTTACCCGCGCCGCTGCGCCCAGCGGCTGCCGAGCAGCGTGAGCGCGATCATGAGGAAGGTCAGCAAGACGAGAACGACCGCAAGGCTGGAGGCGAACGGCCAGTTGTAAGCGGTGATCACCTGGTCGTAGATCTCATTGCCGAACATGCGGCCGAGCCGCCCGCCGAGCAACGCGGGCGTCACCACTACGCTGATCGAGATGGTGAAGCAGAGCAGAACGCCGGACAGGAGGCCCGGCAGGCTCAGCGGCAGGAGCACGCGAAACCATGTGACCCATGGCGACGCGCCGAGATTGACCGCTACCTCCTCAAGGCGCACCGGGATCTTCTCGATCGAGGCCATGATCGGCAACACCATGAGGGGCAGCAGGAACTGGACAAGGGCGATAGTGACCGCGACCTCGCTGTAGAGGACGTCGATCCGCCAGTCGACGCCGAGTGCTGCGAGCAGCGAGTTTAGCAGGCCGTTGCGGCCGAGGATGACGATCCAGCCGAAGGCACCGACCACCGCGCTCACCATCAGCGGCATCATCATAACGAACATGGCTATGGCGAGCGCACGGCCCGAGCAGCGCGCGAGGTAGTAGGCGATCGGGTAGCCGAGCACGGCGCAGAAGGCGGTCGCCGTCGCCCCGACGCGCAAGGTGCGAAGCACGATCTTGAGGAAATAGAAATCGAGGAGCTGACGATAGTTGTCGAGGGTGACGATCGGCAGCCAGATCCTCTCGGCCGAATGGGTATAGAAGCTGAGCAATCCGATATTGGCGAGCGGCACGGCGAGAAAGCAGACGAGCATGAGTGCATAGGGCAGGACCAGCCATACCCACCCGGGTACCTGCGCACGAACCCGCGGCAGGCCCTCAGCGCTCGAGAACGACGATATCGCTCGGTTCGATTCCGACATTGAGCGTGCCTGCACCGGTCAACGGAAGCTCCTCGTCGCCGGATTTGCGGATCAGCAGAAGCGATTGGGTTGGCTCGATTAGCAGCCGATATTGCGCATCCTCGCCAAGATAGGTCATGTCGGTAACGGCGGCGGTGAAGTCGTTCCCACACCGGCCGCGTTCAGGGCTGACGCGGATCCGCTCGGGGCGGATGAGCAGGGTTACGTTCTTGCGCGACGGCGGCTTGGCCTGCGCGGCGCTGAGTTGAAGGCCCGAGGCGGTGGCGAGGTTGAGCAATCCATCGGCAAAGCCGAGGACTTCCGCATCGATCAGGTTGGAGTTGCCGATGAAGTCTGCGACGAAACGGGACACCGGCGCCTTATAGATCTCCTCCGGTGTGCCGATCTGCTCGATGCGGCCGTGCGACAGCACGGCGATGCGATCAGAGAGAGCAAGGGCCTCGGTCTGATCGTGGGTAACGAAAATTGTCGTCTTGCGGAGTCTGCGCTGGAGCGTCCGGAGCTCCTCGCGCATCTGGACGCGCAGCTTGAGATCGAGGCTGGAGAGCGGCTCATCGAGCAGCAGCAGCGGTGGCTCGAGGACGAGCGAGCGAGCGAGAGCAACCCGCTGCTGCTGGCCGCCCGAGAGCTGGCTCGGCATGCGGGCACCGTGCTGGGGCAGGCCGATCAGCTCAAGCATCGCCGCGACCCGCGCCGCCGCGGCGCCTTTCTCGACACCGTGGGTGCGCAGCCCGAAGGCGACGTTTTCGGCGACGCTCAGGTGCGGGAACAGGGCCGGGGTCTGGAAGACCAGGCCGATGCCCCGTTTGTGCGCGGGGACGCTGTCGAGCCGGCGACCGTCCAGCCAGATTGCGCCTGAATCGACGCGCTCGAACCCGGCGATGCAGCGCAGCGTGGTGGTTTTGCCGCAGCCCGACGGGCCGAGCAGCGAGAAGAACTCGCCCTCTCCGACGGCGAACGAGATGGGGCCGACCGTGACCTCGTCAGAGTAGCGACGGACGAGATCGCTGACTGTCAGCCCGCGCTCCCCACCATGTGTGGCGCCCTCCATCAGCCGCGCTCGCGACGGCCGTCCTTCATCCCAGAACCTCCTCATTCCAGCGCTTGAGATAGTCGGCCTTGTGCGTCACCACCTTGGCCCAGTCGAGCTTGACCGTGTGCTTGAGCTGCTCGTCGGTCACCTTGATATGTGCCAACTCGGGCGGAAGGACGGCCTTCCGATTGGTCGGCGGGTAAAGATTCCAAGAGGAGAACTCAACCTGCAACTTGGGATCGAGGCTGAGATTGACGAACTTATTAGCCGCCTCCTCGTAAGGCGTCCCCTTCAGGATGACGAAGCCGGTTCCGAGGGCAAGCGTTCCCGGGACGGATTCGAACTTGGTCTGCACCCCGTCCTTCTGCATCTGGAAGGCGATGCCGTTCCAAAAGGGATTGAGGATGATCTCGCCTGAACTCCATCAGCTTCTTGCCGTGATCGGCATTCTCGATGATCACCGCCTTGTTGTTGCGGACGACGTCGGCGACGAAGGAGATGGCGGGGGTGATATTATCCTCGTTGCCGCCGAGCGCCTTGTTGAAACCATGCAGCCAGTACATACCGTACCAGCCGTAGGCGGGGATGCCGACCCGGCCTTTGAATTCGGGGCGCTTGAGATCCTCGAAGCTGGTTGGCGCCTGCTTGATCTCCTTGGCGTTCCATACGAGGCCGAAAAGGAGGAAGCTGGTCGAGGCGTAGATGTTGCCAATCTTCGCGGTGGCGTCGACATCGGCGTAGTTCGGCATCAGATCCGCCTTGTAGGGCAGCAGCAGGCCGGAGCTGTTCATCATCACGACCTCGGCATCGCCATGGTCGCTCACGTCGTAGGGCGGGTTGCCGTTGGCCGCGACAATCTTCGAAGCGGCGACCAATTCAAGCTGGAAGGAATGCTGCTGACCTAGGCCGGTCGCCTTGGCGAAGCCGCCCTTCTCGACGAAGATGTTCTCGAGGTGCTCGCCCCAGGCGCCTCCCGTCGAAGCCCAAGTAAAGTCACGCGCGGCAAGAGCCGGATGTATGCCGCCCGCCTCCACGAGAGCGATCGAAGCGGTCGTCATGCCCAGAAGTGTCGCGAATTCCCTGCGTGTGAGACGCTCCATGGATAGCCCTCCTCATTGGACCGCAGCGTGCGCCGGCGATGCCGGTACGCTCCTCAGTCATGAGGAATGGTAATCCTGCGAAAGGTGCACGGCAATATGCGCCGTGGGGCCCGCCCCTCGGCTAGGGGCCGCCGGGAAGCACTTCGCGGAGCAGCGGGCGCGCCCCCGACGGGTCGAGCAGGTGCTGACATTCGCGCTCGGTTTCCGCCGCCGCCGCCATCGACCAGTCCCGAAACGCCCGCACCGTAGGCAGCGCCGACTTCGATCTGGGATAGATCAGAAAATAGGCAAGCTCGGTGTGGATTGCGCGTGGATGGGGCACGCAGAGCCGGCCGGAGCGGATGTCCTCGGCGACCAAAAAATGCGGCATGAGGGCGATGCCGAGCCCCGAGATCGCCGCTTCGATGCACATGGAAAAGTGCTCGAATCCGAGGCTGTGATTGATCTCGACATGGCTTAGGCCGACGGCGGCGAACCACTGCGACCACGCCTGCGAAAGCGGCAAAAGATGCAGGAGCCGCTGACGGGCGAGTTTCGCGGGAGCGCTTCCGCTGCTCACGAGGGTAGGGCTGCAGACGGGGATCAGGGTCTCGCCGATCAGGTGCTCAGCATGAATGTTGGGCCAAGCCGGAGCCCCGAAATATATGGCGGCGTCGATGTCCGAGCCGGAGAACTCGAAGGGCTCGGTCCGGGTGTAGAAGTTCATCACCACGCCGGGATTCGATCGGCAGAAGTCTGGCAGCCGCGGCATCAGCCACTTGGCGCCGAAGGTCGGCAGGATTGCGAGGTTGAGGACGCCGCCGCCGCGGCGATAGGTCAGGATCTGCGTCGTCGAAACTTCGAGCCGGTCGAGGCATGCCCGCACTTCCGGTAGATAGCTTTGCCCTGCGGCGGTGAGGCTGACCCGCTGCTTGGCTCGATGGAACAGGGCAAAGCCGAGCTGCTCCTCGAGCGCAAGGATGTGGCGGCTGATCGCGCTCTGGGTCACGTTCAGCTCGCGCGCCGCCTGCGTAAAGCTGAGCAGACGCGCCGCTGCCTCGAAGGCTTGAAGCGCGCTAAGAGAGGGGACGAAGCGTCGCATAGTTCATGATATTAACTCATGAGCCTATCATAACAAATCACTTTTCGCGGGGCCGGGCGTCGCGCCAACATGGATCGAAGCGCTGAGGACCCGTCGGGCCGTCGCCAAATCTCCAGCGGGCCGGCGCCGCGCGCGGCAACGCAGGAGTCAGGGGTGTCGAGCTATCGACTGGGTATCGATATCGGGGGAACCTTCACCGATTTCTCCCTCCTCAACGAGAGCACTGGCGAAATCGCAGTGCTCAAGACGCCATCGGTGCCTGCCAAGCCCGAGGAGGCGATCTTCGAGGGAATTCGGCAGCTTCTCGCAGCGGGCAGTATCGCGCCTGGCAGCATCGCCTATCTCATCCACGGCACGACGCTCGCGGTCAACACCATCATCCAGCGGCGCGGGGCCCGTTCGGCCCTGCTGGTCACTCGCGGTTTCCGCGACATCCTCAATATCGGGCGCCACCGCATTCCCGACGTGTTCAATTTCTTTTCCGAGCTGCCCGTTCCTCTCTTGCCGCGCTCGCGCGTCTTCGAGATCGCCGAGCGCTGCCGGGGCGACGGCAGCGTCATCGAGCCGCTCGACGAAGTCGGCGGTGCAACGGGCGGGCGCGCGGCTCGTTGAGCAAAAGGATCGAGGCCGTCGCCGTCTGCTTCCTGCACAGCTACCGCAATGCCAGCCACGAGTAGCGCGCGCGCGAGATCCTGCGCGCCGTCGGCGCCCGGTGTCTATGTCTCGCTCTCCTCCGAGATCTGGCCGCAGATGCGCGAGTATGAGCGCGGTCTGGCCGCGGTCATGAACGCCTATGTCGGCCATCAAATGGAGCGCTACTTCACCGGGCTCGAGGCCGGTATCCGCGACCTCGGCATCCGCGCGCCGGTGCTGTCGACCAAGTCGAACGGTGGCATCATGCCAGCGGCGGAGGCCGGCCGGCGCCCGGTCGAGACGCTGCTTTCGGGGCCCGCGGCGGGCGTGATCGGCGCCGCGTTCGTGGGCAAGGCGGCCGGCTTCGAGCGGCTGATCACCTTCGACATGGGGGGCACCAGCGCCGATGTCGCCGTCATCGAAGGCTCGCCGCGCTATTCCACGGAAAGCCACGTCGGCGATTTCCCGGTGATCATGCCGGCGGTCGACGTGACCTCGATCGGCGCCGGCGGCGGATCCATCGCGTGGACTGACGCGAGCGGTGTGCTCAAGGTCGGCCCCGACAGCGCCGGCGCCGCGCCCGGGCCTGCCTGCTATGGGCTGGGTGGCGCGCGACGCAACGGTCACCGACGCCTATGTCTGCCTTGGGATCATCGATCCCACGAAATTTCTCGGCGGTCGCGTGTCGCTCAACCCCCGGCTTGCCGAAGAGGCGCTGGCGACCCTGGGGCAGCGCATCGGGCTTTCCGTCCGTGCGACCGCCGAGGCGATCCTGCGGGTGGCCACCTCGCAGATGTACTCGGCGCTGGTGCCGCTGCTTGCGCGCAAAGGAATCGGCTACGAGGAGTTCACGCTGCTCGCTTTCGGCGGTGGCGGCCCCTCGCACGCCTTCATGCTGGCGCGCGACGTCGGGATTGGCCGCATCCTCGTGCCGCCGCACCCCGGCGTCCTCTGCGCTGCCGGCTCGCTCGCCGCCGACGTCCGCAAGGACCTCGTCTACACCGTCCACGCCGCGCTTGCCGGGCCGGAAACGAAGGACGTTGTCGGCGAGATGCGGCAGGCGCTCGACCGCCTGTCGAAGGAGGGAGCCGCCTGGCTCGCCGCCCAAGGCCTCTCCTTCGTCGCGCAGAGCATCGAATGGACGGCCGACATGCGCTATGTCGGTCAGTCCTTCGAGCTAACGGTCGCCCTCGCCGAGACGGACTTCGCCGATCCTGACGGGGCGCTGATCAAGCGCCGCTTCCATCGCGCCTACGAGCAGGTCTACGGCTACCAGGACGAGAACGCGGCGCTCGAGGTGCTGGACGTGCGCGTGACGGCGATCGGTCACAGCCCCAAGCCGCCGATCGCCCAGCTCCGCGAGACGCCGGGTGCGCAGCCGCCGACCTCGCGCGCGCCAGCGCGACATCTTCCTCGACGGGCGGAGCTGGTCCGCGGCTGTCTATTCGCGCGAGGAGCTGTTCTCGGGCTTTACCTTTCGCGGCCCGGCGATTGTCGAGCAATACGACACGACCGTCTTCGTGACCCCGGGATTTACGGTGTCGGTCGACGGGTACGGCAACCTGATCGGGGAATCTCGCGCTGATGGATGACAAGATTCTGCTGGAGATCCTTAACAATCACTTCACCGGGATTGTCGAGGAGATGGGCTACGTCATTCACCGCGCGGCCTTCACCGTCTTCGTCAAGGAGACGTGGGACTTCGATGCGGCCCTAGTGGCGCCGAGCGGCGAGATCTTCTGCTATCCGCGCAACATCGGCGTGACCAACATGCTGGGTATGCACATGGGCGCAGCGATTAGCTGCATTCCTGATCTGGAGCCGGGCGACGTCATCGTCACGAACGACCCGAAGGCGACGCTCGGCATGTGCACGCACCTGCCCGACATCATGCTGTTCAAGCCGCTGTTCCATGACGGCAAGCTGCTCTGCTTCGCCTGGTGCTTTATTCATTCGTCCGATGTCGGTGGCTTAGTGCCGGGCAGCATCGCGCCCACCGCGTTCGATCGTTACCAAGAGGGCATCTGCATCCCGCCCAGCAAGCTCTTCAAGCGCGGCGAACTGAACCAGGAGCTGCTCAACCTCATTCTCAACAACTGCCGCATTCCCGGAGCAGAATTGGGGTGATATGAAGGCCCTGCTGGCCGCGCTGACCATCTCGGAGCGGCGCATCAACCAGCTCGCCGACCGCTTCGGCCATGCAACTATCGCTGACGGCATTCAAGGGTTGATGAAATATGGCGAGGACCGGGCTCGGCAGATCCTCACCGCCATTCCCAACGGGCGCTACGAGTTCGCCGACTACGTCGAAGTGGACTACGTCTCCCGATACTACGTTCGTATCAAAGTGGCCCTTACCATTACCAACGGCGACATCCATCTCGACTTCACTGGAACCGATCCGCAGGTGCGTGCGGCGCTCAACCTGCCGACCTTTGGGCGGCCCAACCAGTGGGTGGTCCTTGGGATCGTGAATTTCCTGCGGACTTCGGACCGAAGTCTGCCGCTCAACCGCGGCATTCTCCGGTCGGTCTCGGTCCATATTCCGGAAGGCACCGTGCTCAATCCCAGCCCGGTTGCCGCGACCGGGGTGCGGCATACGACCGGCTATCGCGTCGCCGATGCCGTCCTCGGCGCGTTGAGCCAAGCGGTGCCCAAGTCCATCCCCGCGGCCGGTGCCGGGCAGGTGGCGATCGTCCTCTTCTCGCACCTTGATCCGACGACCGGATCGTACAAGGTGAGCGTGCTCCAGCCGATGCAGGGAGGCTGCGGCGGGAGGCCCAGCAAGGACGGGATCGATGGCGTCAATTTCTCGGCCGGGTCGCTGCGCAACGTGCCGACCGAGAGCATTGAGCTGGAAGCGCCGGTTCTGGTGAAGCGCTACATGCTTACCGATACCGTCGCCGCGGGGCAGCATCGAGGCGGAGCGGGCGTGATCTTCGAGTTCGAGTGTCTCACTGCCGACGCCATCGTGACCGCGCGCGGCATGGACCGTTTTCGCCTTCGGCCGTACGGACGGAAGGGAGGCAGTGCCGGGACCCTCGGCGAGACCGTGGTCAACCCGGGCACAAAACAAGAGAAGGCCATCGGGAAGATCGACATCCTGAAGCTGCAACCCGGCGACGTCGTGCGGATCGTTGCGCCCGGAGGCGGCGGCTACGGCGATCCGCAGCTGCGAGAGATCGGCAAGGTCGTGAAGGATGTTGAGGACGGCTTCGTCACCGTCGAGGAGGCACAGTCCGTCTACGGCGTCATCATTCACGACGGCACTCTCGACGAGGATGCATCGATCACTTTGCGAAAGGCAGGCAGCGCAGGGCGGAGCAATCCCGAGTTTGTCTTCGGCGAAGAGAGGACGGCCTATGAGCGCTTGATCTCGCCGGCAACGCAGGATCAGGTGAATCGATTGCTCGCCAAGCACCCTGGATCGGTCCGGCAATACTTGAGGACACAGGTGTACGAAGCAATCGAAAACAATGTAGGACTGGCCGGCGACGGAATTGAGAGCCCGGTAGCGGAGCGCTTGATGGAAATACTGGACCGCGCCATCGCTGGCGTCACCTAAGGTTTGGGACTCAATCGGGCCTTCGCTTCGGTGCCACGGGAAAGGCACGTAGCTGGAACCGCCCGATGCCAACGAGCTCAGCCGGCGGCCTGTTCTGTCCGCGTTTCCTGGAAGGTTCGCAAACGGCACGAAGCTGACGTGTTTAGGCAAATGTCGGATGTCTGTTTCGTGCCAGAGCCGCACTTGCGGTCGGCGACTGCGCTAGTCGTGAGGAGATGGCGAATGGCTGAGGAGGAGCGCCCGAACCACCGTAGATGGTCCGGGCGCAGCGCGGCGCGAGCGAAGTCGCGCCCGTCACGCAGCTTTTCCGCGCGCCAAGGCCTGCACGTCGGCAGTGGTCAGGGCCTTTCCGCCAATTCCCCAGTCGCCGCTTTCCACCTCCTCGATCACGCACCAAGTGACGCCGCGCATGCTCTCGCCCTCGATCGAGACCATCGCATCCGTCAGCTTGCTGATGATCTGGTGCTTCTGCTCCTTGTTGAATACGTCCTTGATGACGCGAACCTGGATGAGGGGCATCGGATTTCTCCCGTTGTGTCCTGTGGGGTTGCTGTTGGGTGCCACTGCGGGATCGAGCGTTTCTCTCGAGGCTTCCCTGGTTGACACCCGCGCCACGGTGTCACACACTTGCCAGTACAGTAATAGACACTTTCTCTGTCAGTGACGTAACTGTACTGGTCCAGCGACCGGGCCAATTCAGCGGGGGCGGAATATCGGCATGCTTTCCCTCACCGTCAGTCAGAATGGCGACCAGCCGCTTGCTGACCAGATCGTCGCCGGCATCAAGCGACAGATCGACGACCGGCATCTGCGGCCCGGCACCAAGCTGCCGTCGATCCGCCGTTTTGCCGAGACGCTACAATGTCAGCCGCTTCACGGTGGTCGAGGCATACGACCGCCTGGTTGCGATGGGCTATCTGCAATCGCGCCGCGGCGCCGGCTTCTACACGGCGGCCGCGACCGTGCATGCGGAGGCCGCGCATCCCGCGCCGTCCGACAATCACAAGCGCAACGAGCAACTGGTCTGGCTCATCCGCCGCCTGCTGGAGGCGGACGAGAACACCGTCCTTGCGGGCGGCCCGTGGCTGCCGAATTCGTGGCTCGATGAAGCCGGCATCCGCCAGAGCCTCAACGTGCTCGCGCGCAAGAACGGCGCCTATCTGCTCGAATACGGGCACCCGTTCGGCTATCTGCCGCTGCGCGAGCATCTCGCGCTGATGCTGGCCGGGCTCGGCATCACCGCCCGTGCAGGCCAGATCCTGCTGACGCAGGGCACCAGCCAGGCGCTCGAGCTCGTCATCCGCTATCTGCTCAAGCCCGGCGATGCGGCGCTGGTCGACGATCCCGGCTACTACAACATGTTCGGCAATCTGCGCCTGCACGGCGTGCGAGATGCTGGCGGTGCCGCGCAATCCCGACGGGCCGGACGTCGCCAGTTCTCGATAAGCTGGCTGGCGCTCACCGGCCAAAGGTCTATTTCACGCAGTCGGTGATGCAGAACCCGACCGGTACCGATATGAGCCCGCATGTGGCGTTCAAGGTGCTGCAAGCCGCCGAACGCCACAACTTCACCGTCGTCGAAGATGACATCTTCTGCGATCTGCAGACGAAGACGACGCCGCGGCTCGCGACGCTTGACCAGCTCAACCGTGTGATCTACGCGCGCAGCTTTTCCAAGACGCTGTCAGGCAGCCTGCGCGTTGGGTTCGTCGCCTGTGCGCAGGACATCGCCAACGAGCTTGCCGACATCAAGATGCTGACCAGCATCACGACCTCACAATTCACCGAGCGGCTCGTCTATCTCATGCTGGTGGATGGTCACTACCGCAAATACCTGTCGCGTCTGCACGAGCGGCTTGGGGAGGCGCGCCTAAATGTCGTGCGCGCTTTCGAGCGCATGGGGCTGGAGCTGTTCGTCGAGCCCGCGGACGGCATGTTCGTGTGGGCGCGATTCCCGCACATCGAGGACTCGCTCGCACTGGCGGAGGCTGCGCAGCAAGACGGCATCATGCTCGCGCCGGGCGCAGTCTTTCGTCCGCATCTCGAGCGCTCGCCGTGGATGCGGTTCAACGTCGCCGTCTGCGAGGACATGCGCGTGCAGCGCTGGCTGCAGCGGCAGGCAACGGGCAAGGTGGTGTAACGCAAGCTGCGAAGACGGTGGCAAGTCTCGAAGGCGGCCTTTTCGCTTCCCGCAGCCTTTAAGACAGTCTCGACGTGCTCATCCCTGACCCGGCAGGCGGCCTCCCCAACCTGGCGTACAAGGTCGTCATAGGGAGCCTTCGCCGTTGGCCCGCCCGCCGCTCTCTCGGCCACGGTCCGACGCAGGACCGAATTTGTTTCGCCGGGTCCTTCCAGAACAGCGCCTCGGAGCGCTTCCGCAAGCGCACTGTGGTCGGGTCGATTGGGTGTGCTCATTGATTGCTCCCGCGGCAAACGGCGAATTCATTTCTATGACAGTGCCGAATTGGAATGCCGCCACTGCCTCCTGGCGGAGGGTCGGGGACAAACTCGCGCGTCGGAGGCCGCGCGATCTATGAGAAAGTGGATTGCTCCAGACGATTTGCTCGTGCCTCGCACCATTCGGCGAGCTCCAGCAGCCGGGTTCGTTGCGGCCCTTCCATAGCCTGCGCATCGCGGCGCGCTCGGAATGCGATGTCCCGCCACTTGCGGATCACTTGATCCAGGCCGCTCGCTTCTCTCGACGCGGCGCGAGACTGGACCCTGTCTCCGGACGTCTCGAAACCGGTCACATCATCGTCGGCGAGGCTCTTGACGTGGCGGAACGGAAAGAATGCGGACACGGCGGGCACGGCCGCCACCAGCGCCGCAGCGATCAAAATCCCAGCCAAACACGTTCGCGACATCGCCCGCCCTATCGGAACCGTGATCCCGTCCCCTTATCTTCGGAAATCTTATATGCGCAACACGTTGATATGAGCAAGAAAAGCCACGCTCCTCAGTTCGGGCCCTGCGATATCGTGGGCGATGCCGCTCATCCTCGTCATGACCGGATGCCTTGCGCTGGTCGGCATGCTGCACAATCCCCGGTGGGGCTTGCTGGCGCTGCCGTGCTTCGTGCTCGCCGTGCTGGTGGTGAAGCGCCAATAGAAGAGGCCGCACTCCGGCGAGATTGAGCCGATGATCGCGGTTCACACCGTCAGCCGGTGAGCGGCGAGTAGGTGGATAGAAAAGCTCCGCCGGTGAGGTAGCGCGCCAGCCGCTGACGCGGCCGCCTCGGCTGTGCCATGCTCGGCCGATGACCAAGAAAGCTGCCCGCCCACCAGAGCGACCCATCACCGTCAAGAGCCCTGCCGGAGTTAGTCACAAGGTCCGTCGCCGAAGAATCCGCAATGTTGCCGGGCCGCACGAGGGTGTCGTCGTCCTATTCCTGCATGGCGCTCGACCTTTGCCCATCACCGAGCGCTCGGCCCGGGCCCGCGGCTTGATCCGTTAGACTGCGGAGCCGTGCCGGGGGTGGCGCAAAACTGCAACGCCTGAAGCGGGCGCAGTCCGCGATCAGCCATGCGGTCATGTCGCTGGAAACGGCGCTGGAGTTGACGCCCGTTGAATTCATCGCCACCGCGTAAAGCGCGACAGCTACCTGTCTCCCCATTTCAGCTCCGTAATCCACTTCGACGCCGTGAACAGATCCTGCGAAGAGTTGCGCTGCTCACGGTGCCCTGTGGATTTCAGAGGGGTTTCGTCGGCAAATCTCGCCGTACCGTCAGAGCGTCATGTTCACAGCGCCGCCGTCGATCAGCAGATTTTGCCCGACGATGAAGCTGGCATCGGCGCTGCACAGGAAGGCGCAGGCCCGGCCGAATTCCTCCGGCGTGCCAAACCGTCCGGCCGGAACTTCCGCCATGCGCGCCTTGGCAAAGCTTTCGTAGTCCTGCCCCGCCTTCGCAGCAAGCTTGGTCATGCCGTCGATCTGGCGATCGGTGGCGAAGGGGCCTGGAAGCAGGTTGTTGATGACCACGTTGTGCCGGGCAACCTGCCGGGAGAGACCCGCAACGAAGCCGGTGAGACCTGCCCGGGCACCATTGGACAAGCCGAGATGGGCGAGCGGTGCCTTCACCGATCGGGAAGTGATGTTGACGATGCGGCCGAAGCGACGCGCGATCATGGCGTCGACCACCGATCTGATCAGCATGATCGGCGTGATCATGTTGCCATTGACCGCCTTCATCCAGAGCCGCCTCGTCCCAGTCGCGGAAATCGCCGATGGGTGGGCCGCCCGCGTTGTTGACGAGGATATCGGGCTCCGGACAGGCGGCGAGCACGGCGGCGCGCCCTTCCGCCGTGGTGATATCCGCCGCGACCGCCACGACCTTGACCTTGCTTTCGCGGCGGATCGCCTCGGCGGTCGCTTCCAGCGCCCCGGCGGACCGGCCGTTGATCACGAGATCGACACCTTCCCGCGCCAGCGCTTGTGCGCAGCCGCGGCCCAGCCCCTGGCTCGAAGCGCAGACGATCGCCCGCTTGCCTCTGATTCCCAGATCCATCGTGCTATGCCCTGTCTTGGGATTGATGCAGTGTTACGGCCTCAGGCAGCCGCCCGGCGGCGTCGAGGATCAGGCGGCTTGTGGAACGCACCGCCCTTCATGATCGCGATCAGCCGATCCCGGTTCTGCAGAATACCGATCTCGGCCAGGGGATCTCCGTCCACCAGGAGCAGATCGGCGAAGAAGCCTTGTCGCACCTGCCCCAGCCGCTCCGGTTGCCCCATGATCTCGCCGCCCCATTTCGTCGCCGCGACGATCGCCTCCATGGGCGTGAACCCAAGGAGCTCGACGAAATATTCGAGGTCGCGCGCATTGCGGCCGTGGGGATTCCACAGGAAACCGTAGTCGCCGCCGGGCAGGACGCGCACGCCGCGCCGCTTCAGGTCGCGCATGCAGTCAACCGTCGCATCGAGATCACGTGCGATTCTGGCGCGCGACTGCTCGGTGGAAGGCAAGCCGTACTTCGCAAATTCGTGCAGGCGGGTGTAAGTGACGCCGAGAGCGGGCGCGACGAAGATCCTGTCCTTCTGCGCCTCCAGCATGTCCCGCGCCTCCTGGTCGGCGTAGCTGGCATGATAGATCACCTCGACCCCGTGCCGAAGGCATTGCTTGACGGACTCCGCGCTCCGCGCGTGCGCGGCAACCCGACGATTCTGCTGGCGGGCGACCTCGCAGACCGCGGCGACTTCATCCTCCGCCATCAAGGTGCGACCGGACGGGACCTGGGGAGTGGAGGTGTCGCCGGAAGGCACGATCTTCAGGACGTCGACACCGTCCCGGCACGCTTCGCGGGCGGCCTTGCGGAATTCGACCGGCCCGTCGCAGGGTCGGGTGTACATCGCTTCCCCCGGGTCGAGGTGAGACTCGCGCAGATCCCCCACTCCACCCGTTACGGTGAACTGGACGCTCGCCGCCAGGAGACGGGGACCGGGAAAATCGCCCGCCTCGATCGCATTTCGTACGACGACATCGAGCCGTGGCTTGGTCGCCGCCGCGCTGAAGCATGCGGTGAAGCCGTGATCGAGATAGAGCTTGGCGTGCTTGATCGTGTGCAGCACATGCTCCTCGGGCGGCATCGCGCTGAAGGCATGGGGGCTCGCGGCATCGAGGAAGCTCAAATGCGCATGCGGCTCCACCAGCCCGGGCATCAGGGTCGCGCCGCCACAGTCGACGATTTCGGCGTCAGGGGGCGGCATCAGCTTTCCCGCCGCACCCGTCTCGACGATGCGATCGCCCTTGACGAGTACGTCCCCGGCGAATGGCGCGGCACCGGTGCCGTCCAGCACCTTGGCGTTGCGAAACAGCACCTGGCTCATGGTTGGATTTTCCTCGGTTTGCCCGCCGCCAGCATCGCATCGATCCCGTCCTCGAGGCGCGTCCGCGGCACGAAGCCCAGCGCCGCCGCGATCCCGTCGTTGCGCAAGCCCCAGGCGCTGGGTGGCGTTCGCGCCGGTACCGCTTCCGCCTCGATCATCGGGAAGCGCCGGCGGAGATGCGCCACCGCGTCCCGCATGGTGCGCTTGTCACCCACCACGTTAAAGCTCGAAAACCGCGGCAGGGGGCGCTCGACCGCCCGCAGCAGCACTTCTGCTGCATCCTCGACATAGGTCCAATCCATCGGATCGGGAAAATCGGGGTAATGGACCTTGGCGTCGCCGCGCTGGAAGCTTTCGACGACATCCTGTGCTACGCGCCATCCACGCTCGCGCCCGGGTCCATAGACCCAGCCGAAGCGCAAGACGACGTAGCTCGGTCCGTCGGAGGCCTCGGCCAGCGCCCGCGCCAGATGCTCGCCAAAGGCCTTGGTGGCGCCGTAGACGCTGCTCGGAGCGAGCGCGACGTCATCGCCGCTTCCATCGGCACAGGCGCCCACGGCAGCGATGGAGCTGGCGTAGATCACCCGGCTCGCCCTTGCCCTCGTCGCCGCGGCGAACACCGCGGCGGTACCGAGTGCGTTGATCCTGGTCGCCGCCACGGGGTCGGCCGCCGATGTGTCCGTGAGCAGCGCCGCCAGGTGCACGATCATCTCAGGAGCGATCGACCTGGACGGCGTCGGCAACCGTCGCCGCGTCGCCGACATCGCAGTGGCAGTCCACCTCCCCCTGCCGGTCGAGAGTGGTCACCGCATGCCCGGCGGCTCGCGCGCGCCCCGCGAAAGCCGCACCCAGAAAGCCTGCGCCGCCGGTGACCAGGACGCGCATGGATTGTCAGTACTTGATGACGCCCATGCGCCGGAATGCCGAATTGATGCGCTCGGCATAGGCGTTGAAGCTGGGGTATTCACCGAGATGGGCGGGACGCGGCCGCGGCAGATCGATGGAAATCTCGTCGACGATGCGGCCGGGGCTCGGCGACATCACGATCACGCGGTCGGAAAGCCCGATCGCCTCCTCGATGCTGTGGGTGATGAAGAGCACGGTCTTGCGGGTCTCCAACCACAGCAGTTCCAGGTCATGTCGGATCTGCGTTCGCGTGATGGCATCGAGCGCGCCGAACGGCTCGTCCATGAACAGGATAGACGGCTGGTGGACAAGCGCGCGGGCGATGGACACCCGCTGACGCATGCCGCCGGAGAGCTGCTTCGGATAGCGCTCGGCGGCATGCTCGATGCCGAGCCGCTGCAGCAGAGAGAGCGCGGCGATCCGTGCGGGCTGCATCGGTTGCCCACGGAACTCCGCCTGCAGCAGGACGTTGTCGAGCGCGGTGCGGAAATCCAGCAGCAGATGATCCTGAAACACGATGCCGACGTCGGTGAGCGGCCGATCGAGGCGGCTTCCGCCCACCACTATCTCTCCGCCAGTCGCGGGAATGAGACCCGCACAGATCAGCATCAGCGTGCTCTTCCCGCAGCCGGACGGGCCAATCAGGCTGACGAACTCGCCGCTGCCGACGGTGAAGGAGACACCGTCCAGTGCCGTCGCGACACCGCGGGGGGTGCCAAATCGCTTGACCACGGCGCGGCCAACGATCGGCGCGCCGCCACCGGGAATTGCCGGGGCGGCGCTCGGTGCCGTCGCTGCTGCTAGGCCGGGCATGCGGGAGCGTTCGCCGGCAGATAGTCGTTGCTGTAGTAGTCGGTGATCGGCTTGTCCGTGGGGAGGCCGAGATATTTGGTCAGCAGGTCGTAGGTGATCCGCCAATTCTCATCGGGAACCCGGCCGAGCGATTTGGCGCCCGGCGCGCATACCAGCATCAGATCGACCTTGAGCTGCTTCAGGATCTGATCCTTGGTCGCCGAGGGGAATTGCTCGATCACCGCGGCGGAGGCCGCCTCGGGGTCCTTGCGGGCGGCGTCCCATCCCCTGAGGCTTGCCTCGAGGAATTTCCGATAGAGGTCGGGGTCGGCCGCCAGCTTGTCGTCGCGAGCCAGCACCGAGAGACCGACCGTCGGCACGCCCACGTCGCGGTAGAAGAGATCCGTCACCTTGAAGCCGCGATCGCGGATCTGCACGCTCTGGAAATCGGCGCCAGCGAGGATCGCGTCCACTTTCTTTTCCAGGAGCGCGCCAACCAGCGCCGCGGGATCGATATTGATGACATCCACCTTATCGGTCGGGATGTTGTTGGCCGCGAAGATCGCATCCAGCAACGTCGTCTGGGCGGTACCGGGCTGCACCGCGACCTTCTTGCCGATGAGGTCCTTGGGCGCGTTGATCGCTTTCTCCTCCAGCGAGATGATCGCGAAGCCGTTGGTCTGCAGGATCGGCGCGATGATCTTGACCGGACCGCCCTTGGAGCGGATCTGCATGGCCGCCGGCGCGTCGGCAAAGCCGATCTGCGTCTGGCCGGTGGCGACGAGCTGCGCCGTTGTCGCGGAGCCCTTCCCTTCCTGGATCGTCAGATCGATGCCGACAGCCTTGTAATAGCCGAGCTTCTTGGCGTACATGAAGCCCGCCTGCGGACCGCCGGCGAGAAAGTTCAGCGTCAGCGTCACCGGCTTCAGATCTCCGGCGCGCGCCGCAGAGACGACCGTCAATGCCGCCAAAACCGCCGCGAAGAAGACTCTATTGATCATCGTTTCCTCCGTTTTTCGATTTATCGTTATTCCGTAGCGCCTTCTATGACTTGCGCTGCCACGGCATCAGAATTTGCTCCAACAACTGGACGGCGTAGCTGAAGAAGATGCCGATCACGCTGAGCGCGACCAGGATCGCGAAGATCAGGGGCATGTCGAGATAGCTGGTGGCGCGCAGCAGCAGATAGCCGAGCCCCGAATTGGAGCCGACGAACTCCGCCACGATGGCACCGGTTGCCGAGAACACGATGGAGACCTTCAGGCCGGACATGATGTAGCTCATCGCCGCCGGCAGGCGAATGCGGCGGAAGGTCTGCCAAGGGCTCGCTCCCATGGAGCGGCTCAGGTACAGCACGCGCTCGTCCAGCGCACGAAATCCGGCCATGCTTGCAACCAGCGTCGGGAAGAAGCACAGCAGGAAAGTGAAGAAGATCTTGGGAAACGGGCCAAAGCCGAACCAGACGATGAACAGCGGAGCCACCGCGATCTTCGGCACCAGCTGAAAGAAGACGATCAGCGGGTAGAGCGCGCGTTCCAGGAATTGTACCTGGACAATCAGGAAACCAAGGGGCACCGAGATCACCGTCGCGGCCACGAACCCCAGCAGGATCTCGTTCGAGGTAACCAGCGTGTGCTGCCAGATGAGCGCGCGATCCGCCAGCAGCTTGGCGAAGAACTCGGTGGGGACCGGAAGAATATATTCCGGCACGCCGAACAGGCGCACAAGGAATTGCCAGCCGATCAGGAGCACACCAAAGCTCGCGACCGGCCAAAGGATGGCGGAAACAATCCCGCTGCGTTGATCGCGCGGCTCGACGGGCGGTGCCGTCGGTGTCACCAGATCCTCGCTCATCGCGCGGCAAGCCTCGCAGGCCGGTCGCCGCGTCCGCGGGGCACTGCGGTACGACGCGCTACGGCCTTCATCTCCCGGCGCACCGGCCGCTTCTGGCGCCGGCGAAGCGACCAGAGGGCGCAGATATCCCGCGCTGCGCGCGCGAGATCCGCCGCGATCTGCTCGTAGCGGTCCCGATGGAGGCGCATGACCGGACCGGCGACGCTGAGCGTGCCGGCGACGGGGGCATCGGGCGCGTCCCAGGCTCTGAAGGCGACGGCGAGCGCGACGATCCCCGCCTCGCCTTCCTCGACCGCAAGCCCATAGCCACGACGGCGGGTTTCCGCGAGTTGCTGGCGGAGCTCGACCACGCCGGTGACCAGCCGCTTCCCGGCATGGGGTGGTGGACGAAAGCCGCGCGCGCAAGCGATCCGCAGTGCTTCCTCCTCCGGCAAGCTCGCGAGCCAGGCCTTGCCGGTGGCGGTCGCATGCAGCACGACCTCCTGGCCCATGTCGGGATCGTAGCGCAGGCCCTGCGTCGCTCCCTGGGCACGGGCGATCCAGACCAGCGTCTCGCCCTCGATGACCGCCAGACGGCAATATTCGCCGGTCTCCCGCGCGAGACGGTCGAGCACTGTCTGCGCCGCGTCTGGCAGCTGGCGCCCGTCGAGATGGCGGAACGCGAGCAAGGCCAGGCGCAACGACAATGAATAGGCCTGGGAGACGGCATCCTGGCGGACATAGCCACGTGTCATCAGCGTCGCCAGCATGCGATGCGTCGCGCTCTTGGGCAGATCGAGGCGCCGCGCCAGCTCGCCGAGCGAGAGCCCTTCGGCCTCCGGTGCCAACGCTTCCAGCAGGCTGAGACAGCGATCGATGGCCGCGACCATTATTCCTCGATCTGCCCTCTTAGGAATTCTATTCCGTTTTGGAATGATATTCCATTAGTGCTGGAGAATGCGCTAATGTCAACTCCCATGTCCGAGGTCGCATCGCGCGGCTGCAGCAGAGGAGTACACCGATGAGCCTCGCCGGAGAGGGAGCAGTTGCGATCTGGAACGACATCACGCCGGAAGGACGGGACGTGTTCTATGCCTGGCACGGCTGGCAGCACGTGCCCGAGCGCGTGGGCATTCCGGGATTCCTGCGCGGCCGCCGCTACGTGGCACTGCACGGCAGCCCTGCCTACTTCACGCTCTACGAAGCCGAGAGCCCCCAGGTGCTGACCGGTCAGGATTACGCCAATCGGCTCAACCACCCGACGCCCTGGACGCTCGAAGCCGTCCGACATTTCCGCAATGTCGCGCGTTCCATCTGCCGGGTCGCCGCTTCCCATGGCAATGCCCAGGGTGGACTGATCGCCACCTGGCGGTACGACGTGCCGGACGATCAGACCGAGCAGCACCGCCGCGAGTTCACCCAGAGCGTCCTGCCGGAGCTGGCGGAGCGTCCTGGCGTCGCCGGCGTACATCTTCTCATCGCCAATGCCGAGGCCAGCGCCGTCGATACCGCGGAGCGCAAGAGCCGAGGCGAGGCCAACCGCATTCCCCGCGTGGTCCTGCTGCTGGAAAGCTGGGACGATGCCGAGCCCTTTGATGCGCTCTGCAAGTCAGCGCTCCGCGATGACGTGCTGCGCGGCCTCGGCGCGTCCGATCCCATCGAGTATGGGCTCTACCGGCTGCAGATCTCGCGGAGCAAGCTGCCCTGGAGCGCCGGCTGACCCCATGAATGTCTACGACCTCACCGGCAAGAGCGTCATCGTCACCGGCGGCGCCGGCGGCATCGGCCGTGCGATCGCCAAGCTGATGTTGACCTCGGGCGCTCGGGTCTGCCTCTGGGATATCGCCCGCGATGGCCTTGACGCCGCCGTGCGCGAGATCGGGACATGCGAGGACCTCACGACCCGGGTGGTGGACATTGCCGATGCGGACGCCGTCACCGCGGCCGTCACGGAGCGCGCGGCGTCCGGCCGCATCGACGCGCTCGTCAACAACGCCGGCATTCTCGGCGAGGTGAAGCCGGTCTGGGAGATCGATCCGGCGGATCTTCGCCGGGTGCTGGAAGTCAACCTGATCGGCGCTTTCCTTTGCACGCGCGCCGTGCTGCGGGTGATGCGCGCCCAGACGCCCAACCCGCATCGCGGCCACATCGTGAACGTCGCCTCGATCCAGGGCAAGGAAGGCATGCCGCGCGCGGCAGCCTACAGCGCCTCCAAGGCCGGGCTGATGGCGCTCGCCAAATCGGTCGGCAAGGAAGTTGCGGGCGACGGCATCTTCGTCAACTGCATTACACCGGCTGCCGCGGAGACCGCGATGGCGAAACTGATCACCCCGGAACGGCGCGCGGAAATCCTGGAACGAATTCCCATGGGGCGCTTCGTCGAGGTGGAAGAGATCGCCCGCATGGTGGCATGGCTAGTCTCGGATGATTGCTCCTTCTCCACCGGCGCGATATTCGACCTGTCGGGCGGCCGGGCGACCTATTGAGGATTGGGAGTGCCTCTGGCGTGCCGCCATCAATCGCTCGAAAAGATCGCCTCCGGCAGCGGCGCTGAGACGCGGCAGGTCGGCGTGTTGACAACCCTGCTCACCCGGAGGTCGACGGCGACGCTGCAGATGACACAGGCCTGCTTGCGGGTGAAAGCGTCACGCCCTCAATGATGGCGCGTCCAGGCCGGGGCGCGGGTGCGGCCCAGACAGGGCCTGAGTAGTTTCCGAACCTCCCGAAGCGAACCCGCGACGGCCTATGGTTGGGAGCTTTTCTGACTGCTGGAAGCCGTCGACCCCCGTTGCGCGGGTTTAGATGGCCGCCGCGCGTCTACGGCGGCGCCGCATCCAGGCAGGCCTCCCTGCGACCGATCGAAGGGCATCGACCATGGCGGCCATCTTCAGGTGCGACAGCTGCGGCCCGGCATCGGGCCTGCCGCATTTCTGGGAGCACACGGTCGGCAGCGATCATGCGCCGATGGCGCTCCGGGCGGACTGGCAGGGGCAGATGCGGCGCGCCCACGACGAGCTCGGATTTCGGCATGTGCGCTTCCACGGCCTGCTTTGCGACGACGTCGGCACGCTGATCTCCGAGGGAGAGACGCTTTTCTACTCCTTCTTCAATGCCGATCAGATCTTCGACTTTCTGCTGTCGATCGGCATGCGGCCCTTCGTCGAGCTCAGCTTCATGCCGACGACATTGGCATCGGGCGGCCAGACGGTCTTTCACTATGCCGCCAACGTCTCGCCGCCCAAGGACTACGCGCACTGGGCGACGTTGATCCGCAAGCTCGTCGCTCATTGGGTCGAGCGCTATGGCCTGGCGGAAGTCCGCGAATGGTTCTTCGAAGTCTGGAACGAGCCAAATCTCGACGCCTTTGGCAGCGGCCGGCAGGACGAGTACTTCAAGCTCTATCGCTACACCGTCGAAGCGATCAAAGTCGTCGACAGCATGCTGAAGGTCGGAGGACCGGCGACCGCCGCGAACGCCTGGGTCGACGACTTCATCGGGTTCTGCATAAAGAATCGACTCCCGGCCGATTTCATCAGCACGCATCACTACCCGACCGACGCTTTCGGGCAGCCCGGCGACGACACCGAGGCGCAACTCTCGAAAAGCCGCCGCAGCGTGCTGCGTGATCAGACGCGGGAAGTGCGCCGGCAGGCCGGGGACCGGCCTGTCTACTACACGGAATGGTGCACCTCCTCCAACCCGCGCGACCGCCTGCATGACGAGCCCTATGCCGCCGCCTTCATCGTCAAGACGATCATGGAGGCGAACGGGCTCGTACAGGGCTACAGCTATTGGACCTTCTCGGACATCTTCGAGGAAAATTACTTCCCGTCCGTGCCGTTTCACGGTGGCTTTGGGTTGCTCAACATCCACGGCATTGCGAAGCCGGCCTATCGCGCCTTCGAAGTGCTGCACGAGCTCGGGACCGAGCTGCTGCCGGTCGAGGGGGCGCATCCCACCGTCGACGCCTGGGTGGTTCAGGGCCGAGGGGCGGCGACCGTGCTTCTCACCAACTTCGCCCTGCCGCGCCAAGCGATCGACACCGAGACGGTCAAAATGACGCTCACCGGGGTGCGGTCTCCGACAGCGGCCACGATCCGGCGGATCGATTCCGATCATGCCAATGCGAAGCAGCGCTGGGAGGAGATGGGATCGCCGGAATATCTGAGCGCCGCGGTCGTGGCGGAACTCGATATTGTGTCGCGCTGCGAGCCCGAGGCGCAGCCGTTCGATTTCCAGAGCGGCGTACTCAGTGTCGATGTCGTGTTGCCCCCGCTATCGGTCGCGGCCGTCACCTTTCGGTTTCCGGCGGGCGATGACGCCTGAGCCGGTCACCAAATCGGACGAGGAATTGCTGGATCGGTTTCAGCGCGCGGCGTTCGGCTATTTCCTGGAGCAAATCAATCCCGAGAACGGGCTGGTGGCCGACACCAGTCGCTCCGGCGCGCCCGCCAGCATTGCCGCGGTTGGCTTCGCGCTCTCCTGCTATGCGGTGGGAGTGGAGCGCGGCTGGATGACCCGCGCGGACGCGGTGACGCGCACACTCACCACTCTGGGCTTCTTCTGGAACGGCCCGCAGGGCGAGCAACCCGATGCCCTCGGCTACAAGGGCTTCTTCTACCATTTTCTCGACATGCACGACGGTCGGCGCGTCTGGCAATCGGAGCTGTCGCTGATCGACACCACGCTGCTGCTGGCAGGGATGCTGACGGCAAGCGTCTACTTCATGCAGAGACACGCCAGGCGAAAAGGAGATCCGCGGGCTCGCCGATGCGCTCTATCGCCGCGTGGACTGGCGGTGGGCACAGGGTGACCAGGCGACGGTACGGCAGGGATGGAAGCCCGGCAGCGGTTTCCTCCACTACGGCTGGGATGGCTACAACGAGGCGACCATTCTCTACGTCCTGGGCCTGGCGTCGCCGACACATCCGCTGCCGGAAAACAGCTTTGCCGCGTGGACCCTGACCTATCAGTGGGAGAATATCTACGACCACGATCTTCTCTACGCGGGGCCGCTCTTCATTCATCAGTTCTCGCACGCCTGGATCGATCTGCAGGGTATACGAGATCGGTTCATGCGCGAGAAGCGCAGCGACTATTTCGAGAACAGCCGGCGTGCGATCCAGGTCCAGCGCGAATACGCCTACCGCAATCCCCATGGTTTCGACGGCTACGGTGAGGATTGCTGGGGCATCTCGGCGGGCGATGGACCTGGTGTCCCGATACGCGGAGCGGATGGCCGCGAGCGCCGTTGCTTTGGCTATGCCGCCCGCGGCGTGCCCTACGGTCCCGACGACGGAACGATCGCACCAGCGGCGGCGCTGGCGTCGCTGCCCTTCGCGCCCGAGATTACCCTGCGGGCGCTGCGCCATTTTTGCGCGCGGTATCCGGAAGTGGTCCGTGGCTCCCGATTGCCGAGCGGCTTCAATCCGACACTGGCCGGAAACGGCTCGGCCGGGTGGATCTCCGAGGGCTATTTCGGACTCGACCAAGGCATCGTCGTGCTGATGCTCGAGAACTATCGCACCGGGCTGATCTGGAAGCTGATGCGGGAATGCCCCTATATCCGAACCGGATTGCATCGAGCCGGCTTCACGGGCGGCTGGCTGTCCCGAAGCAGTCTTCGCAAGGTGCTCCATGCCCAACGATGAATTGCCGCCGCGGGAATTTTCCTCCGGTGGCGAGGATCCGGCGCTGCTGGGCAATGTCCACCCGTCGAATTGGCAGAACCCGGTCCCGAGGACCAACTACAATCTCGTCGTCATCGGCGCGGGTCCTGCCGGGCTCGTCGCGGCTCGCGCCGCCGCCGCTTTGGGCGCGAAAGTCGCCCTTGTCGAGCGCAGCCTCATCGGCGGCGACTGCCTCAACATGGGGTGCGTCCCCTCCAAGGCGATCATCCGGACGGCCCGCGTCTATGCGGAGATGCGCTATGCCGAGACCTTCGGCGCCCAGCCGCCGCGCAGCATTGGCGTTGATTTTCCGCGGGTGATGGAGCGGATGCGGCGCATTCGGACGCGCATCAGCCGCGCCGATTCGGCGCGACGCCTGAGCGAGGCGGGCATCGATGTATTTTTCGGAGTGGCGCGCTTTGCCGGCCCGAGCGCCGTCGCGGTGGACGGGAAAACATTGACCTTCAAGAAGGCGCTCATCGCCACCGGCGCGCGGCCGATGACGCCCTCGATCCCAGGGCTCGCGGAGGCCGGATATCTGACCAACGAAAATGTCTTCGACCTGATCGAATGTCCGCCCCGCCTGATGGTCATCGGCGGCGGTCCGCTGGGGTGCGAATTAGCGCAGGCCTTCTGCCGATTGGGATCCCACGTCATCATCGCGCAGGACGACCCGATGTTCCTGCCGAAAGAAGAGCGGGATGCCGCGCAGATTCTTTCGGACTCGCTGGCGCGCGACGGTGTGGAGATCCATCTCAATACCGAAGTCGTGGCGGTCCGAACGGAGGGCGGGGCGAAGATCGTCGATCTCGTCAGCGACGACAACAAGATCAGCGTGCCGGTGGACGAGATCCTGGCCGGCATCGGCCGAGCGCCCAACGTCGAAGGCATGGATCTCGAGGCCGCCGGTGTGCGGTACGACACTCAGACCGGTATTCGCGTCAACGATTTCCTGCAGACAACAAATCCGCGGATCTATGCGGCGGGCGATGTCTGCCTGGAGCACAAATTCACCCATACCGCCGACGCTTCCGCGCGCATCGTGGTGCAGAACGCGCTGTTCCTGGGTCGCAAGAGATTGAGCGCGCTGACGATCCCCTGGTGCACCTATACCGACCCGGAGATCGCCCATGTCGGTCTCTACGTCCGAGAGGCGAGAGAGAGAGCCATCCCCGTGAAGACCTTCACGGTCCTGATGCACGACGTCGATCGCGCGATCACCGACGGAGAAGAAGAGGGCTTCGTGAAGATACACGTCAAGGACGGCACCGACCGAATCCTGGGCGCGACCATCGTGGCGCGCCACGCCGGCGAGATGATCAACGGCCTCTCGCTGGCGATCACCTCGGGGATCGGCCTGCGCGCCCTGGCGCGGGTTATCCACACCTATCCGACGCAGGCCGAGGCATTCAAAATGGCGGCCGACGCCTACACGCGCACGCGCTTGACGCCTGCCATCAAATCTCTCGTGACGCGGTGGCTAGCGTGGTAGCCGCCGGCGCCGTGCGCAGTCCCGAGCAATACCCGCCCAATTTTTGATCAGCAGCCCCTCCGCATGGTCAGCAATCCCTCGCGAGCGATCACGGGTGTCACGATCTAGTAATCTCGCGCTCGCATGATTTATAATTCAGAGAGCCGCGGGTGTGCGCAATAAGCCGGTGCAAGCTCGCTTGCGGCCTGCGAGGCTGGCCATCCCAGCAATGAATATGAGAGAAGACCTTGGCAACGCATCCCCGCGTATGATCTCGCGAAAGAGCAATAGAGCTTTCGCGCGCTGGCTGATACTGGCGATCATCGCGGGTGGAACTCATGGCCGCGAAAGCTGCGATTGCCAATGCCGCGGACAATTCACCGCCGCCCCTCGTCCACATGACGGCTCCCACGGCGGACACGAGCGTCACCACCGAAAACGCGCAACTCGACGTCGCCGCCGGCAGGCCCATCGACCAGGAAGGCCCGGCGGCGGAGGTGGCCTTCGGCGTCGCCGACTGGCCGCAGGTGATCCTGCGGCCTGGATGCACACCCCTGGAACCTCTCCGGTGACGAGATGCTGGTGGTGCCGGTGGAGAATCCGGAGGCAGAGCCGGTGGACCTCGTCATCCGCGTCGACGAGGAACGTCGCGGCGCCGAGGGACCGCCATCCCGCGCCGGCGGCGCGCGCATATTGCCGCATCAGGTGACGGCCGTGGTGCTGCCGCTGCAGGAGCTCGACAGCATGCGCATGGGCATGGTGGCGGGCCCGCTTCCCGCCCCGCCTCCCCTCGCCGAGCCCGCCACCGTGATCGCGGGATCGCGCGGCAGCATCGACCGCGCCCATGTCGGCGCCATCCGCCTGATCGTTCCCCACCCCGCCATGACGCGCACGCTGATCCTTGGCGACCCCGTGGTGATCTCCGCGCCGGAGCCCGGCCGCAACGCCTACAACGGCATCGTCGACGCCTTCGGCCAGTACACGCGGGCGGAGTGGCCGGAGAAGGTCGCCTCGATCGACGACATCCGCGCCCGCGGTCGGCAGGAAGAGCGCGACCTCCGCGCCTGGCGCGCCGCATTGCCTCATGTCGATCGCTTCGGGGGCCTGCTCGACATTCCCGCCTTCCGCGCCACCGGCTTCTTCCGCACCGAGCAGCGCGACGGCCGCTGGTGGCTGGTGACGCCGGAGGGCCACGGCTTCTTCTCGCTGGGCGTCGACGTCGTGCGCGCCGACGTGGGTGCGACATATGTGAGTGGCCGCAAATTCATGTTCGAGAGCCTGCCCGAGGCGGGAACGCCCCTCGCCGCGCACTACGGCCGCGAGGACCCGCAGGGGACACGGCCAGGACAGACCGACCGCCGCTTCGACAAGGGGCAGTACTTCGACTTCTACGCCGCCAACCTCGAGCGCAAGTACGGCCGGGACTACGACGATGCCTGGGAGCGGACCGCCCTCGCGCGGCTCAGCGGCTGGGGCTTCAATACCATCGGCAATTGGAGCGATCCGCATCTGGTGGCGCGCGACCAGATGCCCTTCACCGTGCCCGTGAGCCCGTCGGGGGATTTCGCCCATCTCGGCACCGGCGTCTCGGACTGGTGGACGCCGATGCCCGATCCCTTCGATCCCCGGTTCGCGGCGGCAGTCGACAAGGCGGTGGCGGATTCGGCGCGACACTATCGCGACGATCCCTACCTGGTGGGATACTTCGTCGACAACGAGCTGCACTGGAGCTACGACAAGCCGACCGACAGCAAGCGCCGCTATGCGCTCGCGATCGCGGTCCTGGCGCTGGGTCCGGAGAGCCCGGCGAAGCAGGCCTTTCTCCGCCTGCTGGCGCAGCGGCACCCCGACGGGTTGGCGGCGGCATGGGACATGCCGGCGGACACCGCCGAGGCGGTCGGCCGCGCGGGTTTCGCGCTCTCCCCCGAGGACCTGCAGAAGCCCGCGATCGTCGCCGATCTCGCAGCCTTCTCCACACTCGCGGCCGAGACCTACTACCGCACCGTGGCCGAGGCGATCCGGCGGCACGACCCGCATCACCTCTATCTCGGCAGCCGCTTCCAGTGGCGCACGCCCGAGGCGGTCGCCGCTTGCGCCAAGTATTGCGACGTCGTGAGCTTCAACATCTACGAGGAGACGCTGGCGGGCGACGAGTGGAAATCATTCCATGAGCTCGGCAAGCCGGCGCTCATCGGCGAGTTCCACTTCGGCTCCGCCGATCGCGGCATGTTCTGGCCGGGACTCTTCACCGTGACGGTCGAGGAGCAGCGCGGCGCCGCCTACGGCACCTATCTGAAATCCGTGCTGCGCAATCCCGATTTCGTCGGCGCCCACTGGTTCATGTACACCGACGAGCCGCTGACCGGCCGCGTCCTCGACGGCGAGAACGGCCATGTGGGCTTCGTCTCGGTGGCGGATGTTCCCTATCGCGGACTCGCGGAAGCGGCGCGGGCGGCGAACCTGGAGCTGCTGCGCTCCCTGCGGTGACGAGACGTCGTGCGAACGGCGGCGTGATTGCTAGACGCGCCGCCGTCACAGTCTCCGCACGAACGCGAAAACGTTGACGAGCAGCAGGACTGCGAATACCGAGATAAGCGCTGACGCACCTTGCATGTCCGGCCCCCAGTTACTTCCGCTGGCGAGGTGTCCAACGGTCCTCCGAAGCAGAAAGACGAGGCACCTCTTGTTCCCGGCCCTCAAGTACCCCGAACTCGGATGTTAACGTGAGGGGCAAATTGGAGGCTCTCCTCAATTAAAGGTCGAATTGATTCTAACTGAGGACCGGCTCGTCCCAGATACATTTCCGTTGGATTTTGCCTGCTCTCTCGGGGCCACCTGAAATCCTATGCTGCCGGCTTCCGTGCCCCAGACCGTTGAGGGTTTGGGATAAATGGTCCCCACCTTCGCATTTATACCCGGATAAAGGCAGGTTGGGGCGGTTGCTGCGCTCGATAGACAAAGATAGCGGCTATTGCGCCCGCTTCGCTTTATCGGCGAATCGCGAGCGGAGCTGATGTACGCCCTGCGCGACGGGGGCTGTAGCGTTTCAACGGGATGGAAGGATTTCGTCTCTCTGTATGCATGAGGATTCTAGGTGCAGCCGGCGGCCGGTGATGTGAGCGGCGCACTTGGCGTGGCGCTGGCGACGTACCACACCGAGCGCGGCACATTAAGTACCTCGATTCCGAAGAGCGATTGCCACGCCGATGTCGTGTGGCGCCGATGGCGCCACACGACATCGGCGACCATCAGCATGTAAGGGCTGTCCTCGCTGAGCTCGAACCAACCAATTACGTCCTCGTGCAGCGCGGCGGGCCCAAGCTCGGAAGGATTTGCGGTGTTTGATCGCAACTGAGCACCGACTGCATGGTTGGTCGGCGCGGGTCGGCGATTATCGAGCGATTGCCGAGGAAACGGCTGCTATCTGAAAAACGGGAATCTGCTCCCCTACGCTCCATTAGGCGACCAGCCATTGTCTTCTTTGATGTTCGCGGAGGTCTGTTTGAAATCTGAGTTTAATGTTTTGGCCGACTATTGCTGCACCGGACCACTAAGAACGGGCAACGCTTGCAAGAACAAGCGAGTATGGCCCACTGTCACTTCGCGCTGCTGCACGGGGCCCACGAGATGACCAACCTGGCGCAAGCGAATCGCCAGTTCCTCGGCGCGGGAGGGATCGGTACTCACTAGCGCCACCCAGTCGCCAGCGCCAGTCCCGAAATTTGATTTTCAGGTATTTGGCGCGCCGCCATATCAGCCGGACTTCCTATGCCATTCGTGCTGAGCGAGCTTGCAGACCCTCTGAAGCTACTGAGGCTGAATACGCATCCATGTCCATCATCCGCTATCTCCTGCGGGCCCAGCCAAAGCCAAAAATGATCGAGGCGACCAACTTCGCTAGCTAGTCGGTCCAGGGCGAGTACACCGTCGAACGCCGTGCGATTCAGCGAGCAGTGGTCAATGGCGGAGTAGCGCGCCCGGATGGAACCAAACGGTCCAGCACCAGTGTAGGCCAAGGCGGCTTCCATAAAGGGGGGGAAATACAGCTGAAATAGCGCCATCATCGCAACTACGAGGAATGGCTGCCTCCACGCCTGGGTCATTGTCCCGATCAGCAACAATGAGATAGCGAAGAATAAGATCACCCAGCGAAGCTGACTCATTTGCGCCAGCAACGACGCATCCAGGAGATGACCGAGTATATCCGCTCCTGGTACTGCGGCGAGCAGCAAAGCCGCCAAAGCCAGGCATTTTGTCCGGCGTTTCATTACAGCTTCGTCCGGCACCGACCCACCAACCGCCATAATGCCAGCAAGGGCGAGTATGCAGGGGATAATCAGCGGGTAGGCAAAATAGTCCGGCTCCAACGCGACGCTGCCAAGGCTCTGCCAGACAATCCAGACAACAGCGAGCAGAATGAACTGGGCGATAAGGAAAAGGCCCGGCTGGCTGGCGCTGTCGCGCCAAGCGCTGCTGGGCTGTCGCAGCAATACCCACGCGCCGACAACCATCGTGGCCGCCGGGATGGCCAGGTAATAGGCACCTGCCGGCCAGTAACCAACCTGCCGAAACAGCCAGCCGCTGGACCAAGCGGTCCACCACGCCTTCATGTGGTCTGTGTCCGTCACATAGTTGAACACAATGTCCAGAATGGGCTGAAAGAATAGGAAGTCACGCCCGACCGACCAGTTGACCAGACACAAGGTCAGCGTCAGGGCGCCAAAGCCCGCTAACGTCATACCGACAGCGCTAAGGATCGCACGTAAGCCCGCACTCAGCACGTTACGTCCCGTGACCAGATAATGGGCCGCTAGCGCTGGCGCCATGTTGACGAATAGGATGTTCGCGTGAAGCGTGGCGGCGAAGGCCATGCCTGCAGCGAACAGGCTACGTGGCCGCGGGCCCGCTTGAGCAGCGCGCGTGATGAAATATATGGTCAGCGCGTAAAAGGCACCGGAAGTCCCGTCGTCTGGTAATCCCAGCCACCTGAGCCATGAAACGGAAAATAAATTGTCAGAAATACAGCAGCAAGGAAACATGTTCGCGCACCACGAGGCGCGCCAGCGTCAAATAGACAAAAATAGTTGCGATCAGCAACGCACCGATATGGAGAACGAAATTGGCCACTTCTGGCCGGAACACTTCGTAGAGCAACCAGCCCGGCAGCAACCAAGACAGCCGAGAAATCTTGTAGTGCGCCGTCCGGAAGCTGGCGTCGTCATAGTGCAGGAAATAGCCGACGTCGTACCAGGGTGTCCAGATACCCGATCGGTGTGTATAACCAGTTACTGTTAATCACCGCCATGATCAGGGAAATGACGTCAGCACGAGAAGATCAAGCCGCGTTGATGTTCGTGTCAAAGTCGGCGGGGGCACGCAGCTCATTTCTCAACTGGCGACAAGTGATAATGGTCAGACAAAGTCACGGCTCTCCGTGGCGTCACAATGCCGATGCTCAGATCTGAATCTAACCACTCTTTTTGACAGCAATCCCGATAACCTGCAAACCCGCTCCGCGCATCGACGGCAGCGATAGCAGCAGCCGGTCGAATTGGGCAGCGGCACGCGTCAGCGCCCGAATGCCCGGAATGAAACGAAAAACTCTATTGAAGAACAACACGTCACTGTTCATGAATAGGCAGAAGCCGAGAAACCCATGGGTCTGATAGAGGTGCGGGTCGAGACCAACCTCTTCCAGGAGCGGCACCGTCTCCGCATGGATCAGGGGCCGTTCCGTGGTGTGATCTAGTATAGGCGAGAGGCGATATACGACCGCACGTAGCGCCCGCCACAGCACGAAATCACTAACCGGCTCGCGGAAGATCATTCGTCCACCCGGCTTTAGCACACGCGCAATCTCACTAAACAGCCGCCGACGATCGGGCACATGATGGATGCCCCCCAACATGATCACGCTGTCGATGCAGGCATCAGCGAGTGGAAGGCTCGTGGCATCACCCTGCACGAAAAGCGCGGCCGGGTGAGAATGCATGCGCGACGCGATGTTGAGCATCTTCTCCGAAATGTCGACGCCGATATAGCGACCTATCCGCCCGCTGAGCAGTTTTAAGGCTTCGCCATTCCCACAACACAACTCCGCTGCAACGCCCAGGCCCGCTGAGCCGATCGCGGTTTCCAGCGCTTGATCCAGGTAGGCCATGTATTCTTGAGTATGCGGATACTCAAGATTAGCTGCATAGGCTGCAGCGATACGATCGTAGTGTGCTTGCTGAACCCGTGCTTCCGGCGAGACGATATCAGCAGCGAATAGCGGTACACCGCACTCGTTGATCGCAAAGGACCGTCCGCTTGTTGTGCTCGACAGCGTCTTCGCGTCAGCGCGGACAAGTGTCTCGAGGCTCACCGGACAGCGCAGCAGATCGGTAAATTCCGCGATGTTTGCCGTAGTGCACGTGTCTTCTCCCATCGTTTAAATGCTGGCCGGTGGTTTCGTACCGATCGCGGACCACGACATCTCGTTCACCCAGGCCAGCTTCACATTCTGCAGTCCCTGCGCACGCAGCAGCTCGCCACTGTCTCCTTCGGCCAATAGTGCGCAATCTTTGGCAGCATCTGGTCGAATACGATGGAGCGCAGATGGCGGAAGGTAAAACTCCGCAGCAACCTGAAATACGCGATACGGCCGACGCCCACTCGCAGACCAAACCACAACAACGCCGCGGGATATAGCGCCAGGTGATGTACTATCTTGACCGGCAGACGCGAGAACAAGCCTTTCGAGCCGGATCGAGCAGCGTCGCGATCCAGCCGTTGTTCTCCCGCCCGTACACCCAGATCAATACGCGACCACCCGGCCGCGCGGCCTGCACCATCTGAGCCAATGCCCGCTCCGGAAACTCAAGATGATGAATCACGCCGATCGAGAACACCAAGTCGAAAGCATCATGATAAGGAATAGCGTACGCGTTCGCTTTCTCTACCCGGACATTGGAAAATTCGGCCAACGTCTGGCGTGCGGAAGCCAGCGAACGGTCGTCGACATCAATCGCCACTCCCGCGGCCGCGCCGTAGCGCATCGGCCAGTATGAATTGCGTCCCATTCCGCAGCCGACATCGAGAAAGCTCATGGCCCGCCAGTCGTTGGGCGCCAAATGAGTGTCCAGCGGCGGAACTGCTCCTCGTATTCGGGACGCATCTCTGCGTAATGATGCCACTCGTAGCCGAAGCGGTTGATGGATCCAGCGATGACTTAGCGTCCTGTTCTGGCATCGCGGTCATCTCTTGATCGCCATCACCAGGATCGACACCCCGAAGGGCGGCCGAAGGCGGGCGCGGTGGCAATATCCAAGGCGAAGATCCATTGCAGAAGACGGTTCATCAACTGCGAGTTCACTTGGCTTCGCTGGCGAGATTTATTTGCAGCAGATCGATAACGCGCCGCGCCAACCAGATCGGCCCGAACAAAAGTAGTTGAAATGATAAATCCGCTCCGGCCGCATCCCGCCTCGTGCATGCGCGCGATGAGCGGCGCGCGGCGATAGCGACGGAGGTGATGGGCCACCCGATCCTGCAGGCCCCACATCGACGGAAAGCTGGAACCGTGAGACAGCAAGCGTCCGTGCGGGCCGCAGTACCCGCAGCGATTTCGCGCAACGCCTGATCATCATCAGGTACGTGCTCAATTATGTCGGTTGCCAGTACCAGGTCGAAGCTCGCATCGGCGAACGGTATGGCACAGACGTCGCCCAGTCGGACCGGTCCCTAACCCCTTCTGCGCGCAGAATCGGATCGCATCTTCATTGCTGTCCAGCCCCTCAACGTGCGTGAAACCGAGTTGGCGCAGAACACGCAGGTTTGCACCTGTCGAGGTGCCAATATCCAGCACTGTGGCGCTGGGCGACACGCCAACGCGAGTTAGCTCACGCGCAAAAAGTACTCGGCGTCCGACAAACCACCAATGGGTGGCCTCGCTTCGTGCCTCGGTCGCATAGGTGCCCGTGTCCATACGCGTCAGATTTGCAGATTTCTGGTATGACTGGCCATCTGGTGATAACTAAGACCCAGCCATGCAAATAGAAGAAGTCGGTGATCCCGCTTTCCGCTCGCGTGTTGTGACCAAGCATCGTGCAGCGCCTAGACTCGCACCCCCCAACGCGCCGAGGCGCGATCGGCACAAGGTTCCGGCCACTCACGCAGCCAAGATGCCAGCGGAATGCCGAATCCCTTCTTGCGCCGCGACAGAACGTCTTTCGGCAACCTATCCGCAAAGGCGCGGTTGAGGAGCCATTTTCGCTCGCCATTGCGGAATTTAAATCGGTTGGGCAAGCGGCGGCAGAATTCCGCGATATCGGGGTCAAGAAACACCGCTCGGCACTCCAGAGACGCCATCATTGCAGCTCGATCCACCTTCGCCAAAATGTCGTCGGGCAGATAAAAATTAGTGTAAAATTCCAATGTACGATCGACCAGACCACCTGTTCCAGCCGACCATAACTCACCGCTTCTTGGTATAGTTCTTCAGCGCGTATCGGGCTGGTAGAAAATTTCTGCGATCATCTCCGGTTCGGCAGGGGCCAACCATATTGGGTTCCAATATGCGGGCGCATGACCGACGCCAGACAATGCCCGCTAGCCTGAATTCAAAGCTCATGTTGCGGGGGATGCCGGCAGCAATTCGGCTAGATTGCGCAGACCGCTGTGCAGCCCGCGTGGCACGAGGCGTTGATACAGCTGGCGCCGGCGCCAACGCCTTGAACGGATCGTAGCCAGCAAATAGCTCATCGCCGCCGTCACCGGACAGTGCCACGGCGACCGACGACGAGCGAACTGCTCAAGAGATAGGTCGGCAGGATAGACGGTCGGCCAGTGGTTCGTCCAGACGACCAAGGATCTCCGGCAGCAGCGAGCGGCTATCCACAAGACTGAGGACCTGCTCATGGTGGCATACGCCGATACGGGTTGCTAGCTGACGCGCGAATTTCGACTCATCGAAGCTCGGTTCTGGAACCCAATAGTGAAAGTCGAGATCTGCGCGGCAGGCATGATCTGCGCCGCCGCGGCAAGCACAGTAGCCGAATCGACGCCGCCTGACAAAACAGCCCGAGCGGTACATCGCTGATCAGTCGGCGACGGACCGCCTGCTGAAACAGGCGCGTAGTTCTTCAGCTAAACGCGGCATGTCCGCATCACTCAGGTTGTCGTCTGGTTCTAAGCGGAACCGCCAATATCTTTTCAACTCTAGCGTGGCAGTGCGGAGATCATATGTCAGGGTCGATCCGGGCGGCAGCTTTGCACAGTCACGATAGAGTGCGTTTGGTGCGGGCAAAAAACCCCAGGCAAGAAACTTCTGCACCATTCGCGGATCGACCGTTGGTTCGATTTGTGGATGGCTCGCGATGGCGGACAGCTCGCTTGCAAACGCAAAGCGGCCAGGTTGGCGCCAATAGTAAAGCGGCTTCTCCCCAAATCGATCGCGAGCCAGGAAAAGCCGGGTCTGATCACGGTCATAAAGGGCGAAAGCGAGCATACCGTTAAGCCGCGGGACCAACGCCTCACCCCATTCGCGATACCCGTGGATCAGCACCTCAGTGTCAGAGTGGGAGGTGGCGAAGCGGTGACCCTTGGCTACTAATTCGCTCCGTAGTTCCATATGATTGTAAATCTCGCCGTTGAGATCACGCCGATGCGGCCGGCCGCGTCCCACATCGGCTGCCGCCCGCCCTCAAGTCGATGATCGCAAGACGCCGATGGCCGAGGAACACCGGCGGTTCGTCGCCACTCCAAAAACCGGCGCCGTCCGGGACCGCGATGGGCCATCGCATCGGTCATCGCGTGCAAATCGGCCTCGGCGCCAAAGCCGGCGAAGCCAGCAATCCCGCACATCTCAACAGTGAGCCGGGAAGTTGACGCGACGGCGCACCAAATAGGCGGCGCGTCCCTGCGATTCGAAGTAGATGCGGACCAGCATTTCCGCCAGCAGGCCCATCAGGATGCTCATGACGCCGACCAGGCCAGCGGTGACGGTCACCAGCGGCAACGGGGTCGAGATCATCGACACACCACAAAAAATTTTAAAGCAAGCATGGAAATAAACGCAGCCAAGGACAGAACCAGAGACGCGATCCCAAATGCACCAAACACGTAAATCGGCTTGACGAAATATCGGTGTAGGAAGGTTACGACGATGAGATCGAGAAAAACTTTGATGATCCGCTCAATGCCGTACTTTGACCGGCCGATCCGCCGCGGATGATGGCTGACTGGCACCTCCACAACTTTCGCACCCATCCAACTGGCATAGATCGGAATGAAGCGGTGCATCTCGCCGTAAAGCCGGACGCCCTTCAGCACATCGGCCCGGTAAGCCTTCAGCGTGCAGCCGTAGTCGTGCAGCTTCACCCCAGATATCCAGGAGATCAGCCAGTTGGCCACGCTGCTAAGCAAGTTCCGGCGGAGCGCGGCGTCCTTGCGGTCCTGCCGCCAGCCGCTGACGACGTCGTACCCTTCCTGCAGCTTCGCCAGCAGCATCGCGATGTCTGCCGGATCGTTCTGCAGGTCGGCGTCGATGGTGACGATGATCTCGCCCGCGGCGTGATCGATGCCGGCCATGATCGCCGCGGTCTGCCCGTAGTTGCGGCGGAAGTCGATGATCCGGAGCTCAGGATGCCGGGCGGCTCCCTCGTTCAACTCGCGCAGAGAACCGTCCTGACTACCATCGTTTACGGCAATGATTTCGAAGCGGTACGACGTCCTGTGCATAACCGATATCAGGGCGTCAAGAAGGATAGGGATGTTGCCCATTTCATCATAGATCGGCACCAGAATAGAGACAGTGGGCCGCACACCGACTGTCGCGGCAGCGTCGGCCTCCGGCGCTGCAGTCAAATCGATGCCGCCGCCATCTTTGTGGATCGTTCCCCCAGACATACGCTTGATCCGACTCAGTTCGATGCTTTGGTGAGTTTGTCGCAAATCAGCTCAACCCGCTAAATTCTTCGCCGCCCAAAGTGTCTGTTATGCCCGTGCCTTGGCGAATTCCTGCGAATGAGTTGGGAGCCTGATGCTTATACTCTGCCGTCTAAGCATCAATCCAACGCATTACGCAGAAAGTCACGCATCAGTTCTCCGCGGGGTTTCGCTGCAGTCTCAGGAGTCTCAGGGCACGCGAACCGCCCAGAACACAACGAGAACTTTGGCTGTGGCGTTACGTTATGTCCACCAAAAATTCACCCGACAAACAACCTTTAGATTGCCGACGGAATCCCGAGAGGCAGCCGGTCCCAAGGAATAACATCAATCGACCAGAATGTTGCGGCGCTTCACGGCGCGACTCGCGCCGCATTGTTAGCCTAGCCCGCAGTTTAGCGGCTTTGTTCGCGAGTAAGACGGTTGCGCTTTTCTTGTATCTACCCTACGAGACCACCTTCACGGAACCATGTTGGAAGCAGTAGGAACAGCTAAGGCATGAGGTTCCAATTCTAGAGGAATTGAAAGCAGTTTAGCTCGGTATAGTCACATCGCGTGTGCATGGAGTCCCGATGCAACAGTTTCGCACAAGAGTAAACCTGACAGAAATTTGGCGCTCATGATTGCCGGCCTAAGACGGATGCTGTCCCGCGTGTCAGTGCTTATGGAGACGTCAGCGTCCGCAAACACCGAGAAGAGCGAATCTCATGCGGTCGATCAGCAGATCAAGACTGTCCTCAGCGGAACTACAGCGTCCATCGATCGTGCAGAGCAGAAGGTCAATCAGCGACCCTCTGTACCCAGCGATGCTCTTGTCTTCATGCGCCACGATAGGCTGCTGGCGGGTCAGGGTACGGTAGTAAGGACGATGCCAGACGACGTGAAGGGGGTGTTCGCGAAGCTGTCAGATGAGGTGCTGCTGGCCGTCGCCCAGTCCATGGTCGAGCTTTCCCCTCTGGCACCCGTGCCACACTGGCACTTCGGGGATTTCATTCAGAGCCCCGACATCAAAGTGCATGTGCGACATGCTCTGTGGCAAGCCGCCAGGGAGCGGGGACTTCAGGGAACGATATGCGCGCCCTGGCACGGCGGCACCAAACTCGAAGTGCGTCTCGGTCACGATTTGAGCCTGGGCTTGTTGGCGGACGGTCGCCTGGAACCCAATGAATTCGCACTGCTCGACCGAGTTCTGCAACCCGGCATGGTCTTCCTGGACGCCGGTGCCAATGAAGGTATTTACACACTCTTTGCGTCGGCAAAGGTAGGTCCGAAAGGTCGCGTCATCGCAGTCGAGCCGAGCCCGCGAGAGCTCGCGCAGCTGCACGCCAATCTCCGCCTCAATGAAACGAAAAACGTCGAAGTCGTGGAGCAGGCTCTAGCGGAACGTATTGGCACTCTGCGGCTGCGGCTGGCAGAGGAACGACATTCCGGACAGAATACGCTTGGCGAATTCGCCTATCCAGATGTCATAGCTGCTGGTGAGATTCAAGTCGCTGCGACAACCATTGATCAAATGATCCGTGAATTGGAGCTGAAGATGCTTGATGTCATCAAGCTAGACCTCGAGGGCGCCGAGATTCGGGCGCTCGCCGGAGCCTCTCGATCGCTGGAAAAATTCAAACCACTGGTTCTCGTCGAGGCCTTGGATTCAGCGCTCCGAAAACAGCAGGGATCGACCGCCGACCTGCTGGCGCTCTTGGAATCCGCCAGCTATGAGATCTTCGCCATCGACGACGAGACCGGACGGCCATTGCCATATCGACAGCAGGGAATGAAGCTGTCTTCCAACATCGTGGCGACACATCGCGCGCGGGGTTGGGTTTTTTAGACCAGCTGAAAGACGAATTGCGGCAGACAGCAGAGCATCGATATTAGCAGCGAGGGCGCGCTCAACTTGATGTTTAGATGGCTCAAAAGGATGTGTGATCCAACGAACGGCGCGCGGCGTACCGCTACAGAACCTGAACACCCGGTCGCATCAAGAATCGCAGATAGGCGCTCTTCTTGCGGCACAAAAGCGCATTTTCGGCTCGCAAGCCCGCCTCACGATCATGGATGTCGGTGTCCATCTCGGGCACTCCTCCAAGGAATACCTGGAAGCGTTTCCGAATTGTCGGGTGTACGGCTTTGAGCCAGAAAGAGATAATTTTGAGAAGGCAGCGGCTCTCCTCACTCCCTATGGCGAGCGCATAAAACTCTCAAAATCGGGCGTCTCCGATACCGTCGGTGAGAGCACGCTGCACGTAAACTCTCACGACGGCACCCATTCCCTATTGAAAATAGGTGAGCAGAAGTACTGGGAGGGCTACGCGTCGACCCTCACGACAAGGCCCATCGACCTCGTCACCGTGGATCATTTCTGTCGACTGCATGATATCAACGCCATTGATATCTTAAAGATGGATATTCAGGGTGCTGAGTTATCGGCGCTGAAGGGCGCGGAGAGTATGCTACGACCTGTCGGTCTATTTCGCTTATCTCCACCGAGGTGGTGTTCCGCCCGCTTTACGCTGCGCAACCCCAATTTTGGGACATAGGCAGCTATCTAAATTCGTTCGGTTACGGTTTCCATGGGCTATTTGAATGTCACTACCATTCCCGCAATGCTGCGGTCCTGAGCTGGGCAGATGCTATATTTCTTGCGCCGCAGTTTTTTGAAGTACCGGAATGGAAAATCGATGAACACTGAGTACTTTCCATTGCAACATCAAGCGCAATAGCTCAGTGGCGTCTGCAGCAACTAACACCCATTTGGCGAGCTCTGGGCGCCGTCCGTCAATACGCCATTCACCTCGCGTGTTTCGTCGGAAGTGCCTCCGCAAGCATCCGCAATCTAAGTTCGACTTTCGAGCCGACGAAGATCGCGCGCATATTTCCGAAGCTTTTCGTCAATGTCCAATCCAGCTCGAATTCCGGATGATTTGGCTGGCTGACGGTCGTATACGCCCACCCAAAATGACGTTTCAGCGCGTCCATTACCCAGGAGCGTGTGGGCCGGCATCCGATCCCATGGATCCCTTGATTGTCTGCCGGTGGATCGGCGACAAGATGCAGCTCGGGGTATTGGCCTAGTGCAACGATAGTCTCCAGAAGAACCTGACCGCTGCAAACCGAAGCCATCCGCGCAAGCGCTCCATCGGGATCGCTGAGATGGTAGAGCGTGCCATAGCAATAGACGAGATCGAATGTCCCCAGTCGCGTAATATCGCCGGAATCGTCGAGATCGAGCAGCGCTGTTTCCCGGCCGGGGAAGCGACGCTTTATTTCCGCGAGGTTCACGGCGCTACCATCGGTACTCAGAACGTCGCACATTCGCTCCTCGAAGAATGCGGTGTGCAGACCGATGCCCGCGCCTACTTCGAGAACACGCCGACCGGAAATCGGAAGCCCCAGAGTGGCGAGATGGTTCTGTCTCGCGGCGTTTATCCTCTGCGCCTCAGCGGAAAGGAACACGTCGAAGCGCGAAGGGCCATCATTCATAACTCACCCATGGATTTGAACTTATTCCTTCCCGGCCATAGATCTACTCCATCCTTCGCGCGACCGATACGTACTGCGCCCCAAACGGCAGGGCGCTGAGATGTGATTCAATCCGCTGGATGATCGGAGCAGAAAACGGCGTGAAAAATATGAATTGCTGTTCCAGGCTGCGAAAGCCGCCCTCGGCGAGGAGCTTCCGCAAACGCTGCGCGCTGATGAGCACCGCATCATGGTCGAATGCGCAGCGGCTCACCGCAAGCCGGGTCAGCGGATTCCAGGGATTATGTTCGAAAACCAGAAGGGCACCGCCCTTCCGCAGGACCCGCCGCGCCTCCGCGACAAACCGTGGCCGATCCGGCGGCGGCACGTGATGCATGACGCAGATCGTCCAGGCCACGTCGAAGCTCTCGTCAGGGAACGGCAGATCCGCTTCACCGTAGTGTCGATAGGTCACCGTCAGGGTTTGACGCGCGGGCTTGCGCGATCGCTTCCTCCGAAATATCGATGCCGGTGATCTGCAAGCCCGACGCGGCAAGGTGACGGTGAATGAGCCCGACGCCACATCCGATATCCAAGGCGTTGGTCCCGCGCAGCGGATAGCCGAGCCGTGGCAGAAGCCTCAGAAGCGCGTCCGCCTTGCCCTTGGTGAAGAAGTCCTGCTCGAGTCCGGAGAAGCCGATGGACTGGACGACTTCCGATCCGTAGTCGGGATAAGCCTCGGTCGCCCAGCGCGAGCGCTGCGGCGGGACCTCGGATCCCTGCATTTTCTCTTGCCCGGCGGATTTCAATGGTCGACGACCATCTCGCGAGGCATAGCGGACTCCGTCGTGCGCATGGCAGAGCGGCGGGTATTCGGATTCAATCAGAAAGAGCGGCCGGTTCTTCACTTGATTGTGGATCCGTCCGACGTAGAGCCCGACCGCCCCGACGACCATGAGATTGATGCCGGTCGTGAATACCTGCACCAGAAACAGCGACGTCCAACCCCGCACGAAGCTGGCCCCGAATACCCAGGCCATCACGATGAAGAAAGACCCGATGGCGCTCAGCGACGTGATAAGAAATCCCAGATACACGATCAAGCGCAGCGGCATATCGGAAAACGAGATGATTCCGTTGAGGGCGAGCCGGATCATCTTGGTGACGGGGTATTTCGTCGACCCGGCGGCGCGAGGCGGACGGGAGTACTGCACACCGCACTGCCGAAACCCGATCCATGCGAACATCCCGCGGACGAAACGGTCGCATTCAGGCATCCGCAGGAACGCTTCGCGCGCCCGTCGGCTCACCAATCGGAAATCCCCGGTATCTTGCGGGATCGCAATGTCGGTCATCCAATTGAGCAGACGGTAGAAGACGTTCGCCGTCATCCGCTTGAAGGCGGTTTCGCCCTCGCGATCGACCCTGGTCGCATATACGACGTCGTTTCCGTCCTGCCAGCGCTCGATCATGGCGTCGATAAGCTCCGGCGGATCCTGCAGGTCGGCATCGAGAATTATCGTCGCCTCGCCCCGTGCCGCCGCCATGCCCGCGGTTATGGCGATCTGGTGCCCGAAATTCCGGCTCAGGTTGATCACGCGGAACCGCGGATCCTGCCGTGCCCTCTCGACCAATATCGTCGCGCTGCGATCGATGCTGCCGTCGTTGACAAAGATCACCTCCGCAGACCCCGGAAGCCAGTCGATGACGGGACGCAGCCGGTCAAACAGCAGCGGAAGAACCTGCTCTTCGTTGAAGACCGGGATGATCAGGCTGTATGTGGGTGACGGGCGGCCCGCGGTCAAAATTGCTTTTCCTTGCTGACCACAAAAGTGTAGATCGGAATGTGCAGCGATCCAGTGGTCATCATATGGAACTCCTTTGCGCGCGGCACGCCGCCTACCTCCGCAAATCGCTCCATCAGCCGATCAACGCGATCCGCCTGATTCGTAACATAAACCACGAGACCGCGGGCTGAGACTACTTTTTCCAAGCGCTGCGAACTGATGCCCTCCATTCTCTGGGCACCCCAGGGAGTCTCAAGATAGGTGAAGCCGGTTGAAGTCAAACTCGGCTGAAAATTTGACAGGTCCAGAGTCTCCCCTCCACACCCGGTGACCGGCACCATCTCCCCCTTGTCCGCCCATGTAAATACCTGGGAAAATTGAAGACTTTGCGCCTGCCGCTCGGACCGTAGGAGGCGGTGGGAGGAATCGATAGCCCGCTCGACGTCTCGGGATAGGGTGCATCGTGAGGGCGAATAGGCGCCGGGCATCATCATTGAAAAGGAGATGCAGACGGAAAGAACCGAGAAATACCTCCCCAAAGGCGCAAAATACGGGGAACCGCCAAGGCGACAACGGCGCCATATGCCAAGCCAAAGATTGTTACCGCGACCAATGGGCTTTGCGGAAGGATCTGAAGTTTATAGTTGTCGCTGTTGAAATACGCGAGTACGCCCACCACGATCGCACATACGGCGAGTTTCGAGACGACATTTAGGTGTCTCTCCATCGGAGCCCAGAAGGCAAAGTCTGCGGCGATCGCACCGATAAACGGAAAGACGAGGGGGTAGGCAAAATAAAACCAATCTAGGGAGGTCTGGCCCTGCGTTTGCCAGACGATCCACAGCAAACCGGCGACGACGTAGCCTGCAGAAAACATCGCAATTTGGTTGCCTTTGGATCCTTGCGCCCATGCGGCAATCAGCGTTACCGGCGCAATCAGAAGGGCAGCGGCAAACGGCCCAAGATAGTTTGCTGTCCAGAACCAACCACTCGACCAGGGATGCCACCACGACTTCTGGCGCGAACGTATCGAGAATGAAGGATGTCGCGAGATCGAATTGGCGCATGAAAAAAAAGAAATCGCGCCCAACAACCGCGTTGATGATGCAGAGTAACAGAGTAATTGCGACGGCGCCGGTCAGCACCGGAACGACCGTTTGGATGATCCGTGGCCAAGTCCTATGTGTGTCCCTATAGGTCCAGACGTAGTGCCCTGCAAGCACTGGAATAAGGCTTGCAAAGACGATACTCGAATGAAGCGTGAGCGCAGCCGTCACTCCGACCCAGAATAGCCGCTTCCGACATTCCTCGAGCTCAGCGCAGCGAATTGCTAGCCACCACGTCAATGCATATAGTGGACCCGCAAGCACATTCTGGTAGTCAGCACCGCCGGATGAGTGGCCGAATGGAAAAGCCGCGAAGACCGCGGCACCAACAAACGCGGCAGAGCGCCCGAGCGTGCGGCTAAAAAGTAGGTAGAGGCTGCAGCTTCCGAGCACGAGCGTGCCGATTTGCAGAACCCAGCTGGCAACGACAGCGGAAAACAGGCCTCGCGCGACAAACTCCACAAGGATCCACGGCAAACGAGAGACCTTGTAGTAGTCGTTTAGGTAGGTCGGATCAGTGTAGTTCAGTCCGTAGCCGAGATAGTACCAGGAATCGAGCCACCCCGCTGGGGTGAAAAGCCACGTATCGTTGATCATAGCCTGGACCAGCGGGATCGCCGTCAACAGGCAAAAGTCCAGAAGGAAGGACAATCGCCTGTCGAGAATCTGTGTGCGTATTGCTGGCTTTGCTTCGGCGCTTGTCACCATATCCCTATCTCAGATCAAGATTCCGGCACGGTGCCAAGACATCCGCTCACCCACCTGCTCCTCCGCAATGCCGACCGCGCAGCAACAGTCGATGCCAGCGTCCTCATCACTTCACATAGATGCGGTTATCCATAGCCACATGGTCTCCGACGAAGAGGGACAATTCCTCCTCTCGGTCGTTACAAACCCACCGCGTGGGGTGCTGGAAGACGTAGTCGAAATAGCGCGGATTTGCATCACGGACAGGAATCTCAATCTGACGTGCGCGTGAATGCATGTCGTAGAGATGCTCGTTCATCGTAAAATACTTCCTCGTTCCTGACGCCGCGATGTAGCCCTGTTGAAATATAGCGAGTGTCAAGGTGTAGCGTCCCGGTCCCAGTAGAAGCGGCGACGCGATTGCATCGACATGACCTTCCGAATTCTTGCTACCTGAGAGACGAAAGCCCTCAGCCCACCAGCGCGTCACGCTGTGCAGTCCATCCTTGTGGAAGCCGACGACGAAGCTCGGATACTCGTCCACCGTGGGATCGTTGATACGATAGTGGATGCGGACCCGCAGCGTCTCGCCCACGTCGAACAGTGATGTTTCGCGATCATCGCCATTGAAGATCGCAAAGCCTGTAAGCTCAATCCGCCGAGTACCGTAGCGGGCGCTCTCGTCGGCTTCCACCGCGGGGCCGATCGACAGCAGCGTCCGTGTTTGCGCCCATTCGGCTGTTCGATCGAGGGTGAGAGTGCCGAAGGTCCTTGTATCGCCGCGCGTACCAAATATCGAAAAGCTCAATTGCTCCGAAGTGTCGGTCCAGTACTCGAGCTCTGCAACAAGCGCGGGATCAGTGATATCAAGGGCGGGATTGCTGATATGGAAGGGCAGCCTGTGGAAGACCGATCCGTAGCGCAGGTATTGGCGAGCCGTCCGACCATTGTGCGGTATGACGGGTCCCCAATCGCCGCCGCTCCGGTCATCAATTGTCTCGGCGTGTGCGCTCCGTTCCGGTGCGCTGAAATCCAGAGTTGCAAGCTCCTGGTTGCCGGAGAGAAGCCGGATGCCGCCGATGTAGAGCCGACCGCGCGGCACCTGATCCGCAACGGTTTGCATTTGCGCGGACAATATGGTGGCCTCACCGCTCTTGCCGTTCAGCAGACTTGACCGTGTGGCGGCGCTATTCACGACGGCATCCACGGCTGATCCGGGTAGAGCCGCGGCACTCTCTGTTTGGCCGGATGCAGGCCGCCCGAGCAACCTGCCCGAGCGCGACGCGTGCTCGTTGATTTGCCGGAGACGCTGTTCCTCCTGGTCCCGAACCGAGGCTTCGTAGGCGTTGATGACGCCCAGGGGATCGCCATCCATCATGATGCGACCAGCATCAACCCAGACAAGACGCTCACAAATCTCTGCTGCCATGTGCGGAGTATGCGTCACCAGGATCAGTGTCGTACCTTCTCGCGCGCAAAGCTCGCGGAGGCGATTGAAGCTCTTGTGGACGAAGTAGGCGTCGCCGACGCCAAGCACTTCATCGAGCAGCAGGAGGTCTGGCTTGATGACGGTCGAGGCGGCGAACATCAGCCGCATCGCCATGCCTGCTGAATATGTCGCCAGCGGCTGATCGAAGTACTGTCCGATCTCCGCGAAACTCGCCAGCTCCGCCACCAGCTCGTCGGCTTGACGCCCTTCCATTCCCATGTGCGCGAGGTATGCGTACGCATTCTCACGGCCTGTGAAGTCGGGATGGAACCCCGTCCCCAGGTTCATCAAGACATGGACATCGCCGTTCACCTCCACCGAGCCCGCCGTGGGCGTGGTGGTGCCGCTGATCAGCTTGAGAAGCGTGCTCTTGCCCGAGCCATTGCGCCCGATCACGCCGATACGCTCTCCGCGCAGGATCTCGAGGTCGACATTGTTGACGGCGAGATGCTCGGTATATGCACCCAGCGGGCCCAGGCGAATATTGAAGATGCCAAAGGCCCGATGCCATGAGCTCGTGTACAGCCGATAAGCCTTGGCCGCGCCCCGAAGGCGGATGGCGACGTCAGACATAGTCGTCCATCAAGTCCTTGAAGCGCGCGAAGGCGGCATTGCCGAACATGAAGATGCCCAGGCTGCTCGCGACATAGATCACAGCGAGGGTCGGATCGGGAAACCTCCCGTCGACGATGCTGGCGCGAAACATCTCCATCATCGGAGTGAGCGGGTTCAAATACGTGACGAGAAAAGCCGCCCCGCGCGGCAACATGTCGAGCGTATAGGCGATCGGAGATACCTGCATGAGCGCGATCGAAATGATCCCGGACATGTAGCCAAGATCGGGGATGACGATCCCAAGCGAACTCATGAACAGGGCGAGGCCCGTGAACATCAATATTTGAAGCGCCAGCACGATTGGAAGCCACAGCAGATGCCAGCTCGCCTTGCCGCTGACGATGGCAAGGAGCAGCACGATCCCGAAGCCGGCAGCCTGCGGCACCATCGCCATGCAGACGGTCCGAAAGGGGATGAACTCGATCGGCAGAATGACATTCCGGATCATTTGAGCGTTCTGCTTTATGGCCGTGCAGCTCCCGGAAAACACCTCCATGAAGGCGATGAAGGGGACCAGTCCGCAGAAAATGTAGAGTACGTAGTCGAGGCTGCTCTTGCCGGGCGCCACGACCTTGAAGACGAGGAGATAAACGAAGAGATAGACGGAGAAAAACAAGCCTGGCTGGAGGACCACCCAGAGCTGACCCAGGATGGACCCGGAGTAGCGTTTCTTGAGTTCCAGCCGCGTGGACGCGAGCATCACTTGTCGCTTCCGCCAGAGAAGCCAAAGCAGATTCGCTCCCAGAATCTGGAGCGTCGAGTGATACCAACGGCGCCGATCATGGCGCCGCGCTACCTGCCGTACAGGAATCTCGGCGCTCATAGACTGCTGTTCTCTCGTCCCACGCCTTGTACGTCGTCCTGCTTATGCCAAAAGGTTTATTGCCGTCAACAAAACGGACCGGTTCCACGCCACCTGACCAACACCGTCCGTGGGAAATTCCTCAATCGATGAACGGAGAAAGGAGGGAGTTGTTGAGATTGTGGAGCCACTTGGCCACCTTCCGCACGCGAGAACGGCGACCCGGCGCTTCGGCGGTCTTTCTTAGGACGTACCCATGACGCACTCTTGAACTGTAAGGCGTATGGGTGAAGTTCAAATTCCCGTGGACCAGCCTGTCGAATTCATTATGGATGACATTGACAGCGAAAACCCTCCTCGGGTGCGGATGCTCTTCTTCAATCTTCATGCGCGCGCGCTCGGATTGCAACACGGACTCGAATGCGACCTTGGTCGCCATGAGGCGTTGATGATCGACGAGGAGCCTCACACTGTTGGGTGGGCCTTCTGCTGCGACCGATTCTCTCCCTCTCCCTGGTCCGCCGAGCCCAAGCCGAACTCCAAGATGAACTGGTTCCCGCTCTTCAACCATTCATCCATGGGCTTGCGATCGACATTCCTCGCCTGAAATGACGCTCCGTCGAGCCAGGTAAAAGTCTCTGGGACGATCACTCGTCCCGTGAACCCCATCGCCTCATAAACCTTGCAAAAGAGCGCGAAGGTGCGGTTCCGGCAACCGGCATAAGACACGTTCCATTGCCGGGGAACTGGCGAAAATAGATCGCAAAGAAATGGCAGAACGTGCTCCGGATCGTAACTGAGATCATCGTATCGGTCGGTAGTGTAATACAACTCGGAATAGGACTTGGCGCCGATGGGCAGGATTTTCTCGAGAGCCGCCACATAGACTTGCGACGCGGAGGCGGCCCGGAGTGATATTTCCTCGACGTCCTCATTACTAAGTCCCCAGCTGTCCTTCTGCTTAGGTAGGTCCGGCCGGTCGACGCTATAGAAAAACCTGCCGATGTCGTTCTCGATCCTGTTCCGTCGATGCATCAACGTGGCCTGCCGGGTATGATCGCAGTGATAACCCTGGACTGCCGGAAATACGGATTTCACTTCGCCGCGGCGAAGCTTCATCCGCTTAGCGAAATTCGAATTGACGTGCCAGCCGACTATCATCTCTTCATCAAAGCCATCGATGGCGAATGCGTCGTCTCGCAGCGCGAGCTGGAAATCGCCGGGGCCGTCATAAATGACGGTATCATTCATATAAACGACATCGTTGAGATGGAAGCGCACGCCCCAGTGTCGGACATTATCCACAATTTTCCCAGCATCCAGCCGATTGAAGGATTCCCACAGGCACTCCGGAAGCTCGAAACGCGGCGTATGATAGAATCCGTCTTCCAGTTCGGCGGCGATGCGCGAGAGAGAGCCGCGCCCGTTTCCGGGGATGAAGATCATGTCGGTGTTGGTCGACAGCATCCAACGGTTGGCTGGATTCGATCTGCGCAGCGCGACATTTCGGGAGATCGGCTCCAGGGCATTCAGATGCGTTCTGTTCCGGAATCTCTCGTGAACCCTAGACCGGACACGCAGTACCCGAATAATCGACTTTGCCTTGTCCGTCAGGGTGTCCTGAATTGCCTCGGCGAATGTAGGCATATCATCCGGCGTATTGTAGTCGACAAAGAGGATCTCATCGTTCGGGTCATCCAGAACATGCGCGATGCAATTCAGGCTGATGGCTGCCCGCTTGTGAAGGTTGTATCCATGACTGTCGTTGCGGCCGTATAGGATCGTCGAAATCATTCCCACGCACCCCGTCTGATCCCCCGCAGCCATCCATAATGCGAATGCCGGTCCCGCCGATGCCGACCCACACGGCCAGCGCCGCAGCGGGTATGCCGCCTTGCTCGCCGATCACTGTCTCTGCGGACCGGAACAATCGCCTCGGACCGACATAGCAAGTGCAGGCTGCTACGCATCACAAGGTCCGCACGAAACGCCCAAAGCGAATTCGGACATGTTCGGTACTGTGTTTTACGAAAGCTCGTCGGACCAATGTGCACTCGCACGCGAGGCGCTCTTGAATTTACTCGCAGCGGTCACCCACCTGCCACACCGGTAACGATGCCGTCCAAGGCTGGCTGCCGGTCATCGACAGGGCCCTTCCCCGGATAGATCAATTTGATGAGAGACTCGTATTTTCGTGGGTCCAAAATACGCCAGCAGTCCACGATAGTCAGCTTTTCGCCTCGGCCCTCGAGTATCCTTAGCGGGAGATCTTGGAACTCCGCCCAGGCGGTTGTGACTATCAAGAGGTCTGCTTGGCGGACGCAGTCTTCAAGCGACTGTGCCGGCGTTACGGTATCGCGCAACACCGCTGCGGCGCTCCCGAGAGCCTGCGGATCGTATACAGTCACCCGGTAGCCGTCGTCGGCGAGCCGCTTCGCAAGGGCCACCCCCTGGCTCTCCTCGATCACACTGGTGTCGGGCTTGTAGGAAAGACCGAGTACGCCAACCCTGCCGCCGCTTCCGAGATTTCTCAGTCACGAGCTTCGCAAGGCGATCGACTTGAAAGCTGTTGATCTGGTCGGTCGCTTCGGCAAGATCGGCGCGCGCGCCGAGGCGGCGCGCCAATGCGCTGAACGCCACGTTGTCCCGGGGAAAGCAGGGGCCGCCATACCCGATAGCGCCTTTCAGGTATTTGCTGCCGATGCGGCTGTCGAGGCCGAGTGCTCGTGTGACGACATCCACATCCGCGCCAGGAAGCCGCTCGCAGAGATCGGCTAGCATGTTGGCATAGGAAATCTTGGTGGTGACGAAGGTGTTGACCGCGATTTTGGTCAGCTCGGCGTTGATGAGGCTCATCCGACCGATCGGAGTTCCGATCGCCACAAACGCGCCGATAGACGCGCTCGAGCGCGTCACCGGCCCGAGTGTCGGACTCACCGATCAGGATGGCGTCCGGCCAAAGCATGTCGTGGATGACGGTCCCGAGAGCGATGAATTCCGGATTGTAGCAAAGCCCGACGTCCCGGCCGACCCGGCGCCCGGAGGACCTCTCGAGGGCGTCGCGCAGCTCGCCGGCGGTCGACCCTGGCATGACCGTGCTGGTGATATTGACGACGTGGTAGCCGGGCTTCGCGCGCAAGGCCTCGCCGACAGAGACGACCGCCGATAGGACATGTTTGTTGGCGAACACCCCCTGCTCGTTGCTGGGGGTGGGCACGATGATGAAGGTCAGGTCGCTGTGGAGAATCGCTTCGGAGATATCGGTGGTGCCGCGCAGGCACTCACGGGACGCATCGATCAATTGCTGTAGCCCCGGCTCCTGGACCGGGGCTTTGCCGGCGTTCAACTGCGCAACGAATTTCTCATTGAGATCGACACCGAGGACGGAGAAGCCCTTGCTAGCCATGACGGCTGCCAGGGGCGCGCCGAGCTTCCCGAGACCAATGACCGAAATACCTTCAACTTCGCGCTGCATGCCCCCCTCTTTTGATGACTGATACGACGGCAACCTGGAACTCGCTCATCCCTGTGGATCGCCCCACGAACCCCGGCGAATAGTGGTAAGTGTGCCCGTGCGAGCTTTCCTCGTCGAGGACCTCACCGCTTCCTCTTGTAAGGGAAATTAGTTTTGCCAGGAAACTGCCACGCGAGGTCCTCAAAGGCAAGGCATCTCGGCCTACTGCGTTTTTTTGGACCCGCCGGCCAGACTGCCTTCGGTAATTCGCTTGGCCTTGGCCGCCGAGTGCTCTAACGATTGCCGCAGCTCCGAGTCGCACCGTGGGCGAGCGACGCCCGTTCCGCGCAAATGTCCCGCCCCACGCCTTGCCAAGGCAAAGCATGAACGCTAAGAGCATGTCATGGAGACACTTTTACCGGACTCACCCTTCGCGCGCTATGTGGCAGATGCGCTTAGCGAAACCCCCTTCACTTTGCTGGATGTCGGATGCAGTGGCGGCATCGACGGCGCTTGGCGCCTGTTCGGCCAAAACCTCCGAGCATTCGCATTCGATCCAAACCTAGAGGAATGCAAGCGCCTGGAGAAGGCGGAGACCCTCAAAAAGGTCACGTACGTACCGGCTTTCGTGGGAGCCGCCAAGAACCCCGTCGAAAATCCGTCGCAATCGTTTTGGACATTCAATCCCTGGGATCGGCTTAGCGTTGCCGCGACCCTGAGGTACAAGGCTGCTGCGGCGACCAGTCGTATGACGACCGCGGAGAAGACGACGCTGAACCTGTGGCAGGAGACCGAGCTCGCAGACCCGCGTAACCAGGTCTACCTGCCGGATTTCCTGCGTGAGCACGGCACAGACGATGTGGATTTCATCAAGATCGACGTGGACGGCCCAGACTTCGAAATTCTTAAATCTCTGGATCAGACTTACTCGGATGCCAAGGTACTGGGCATTGGGGTCGAGGTGAACTACTACGGATCGAGCTCACCGACGGATCACACCTTTCACAACGTCGATCGATATATGCGCTCAAAAGGGTTTGATCTCTTCGCGTTGACGACAAGGAAATACTCGGCGTCAGCCCTTCCATTCCCGTATGCGATCAGCATCCCAGCGCAGACATTAGGCGGCCGACCGCTGCAGGGCGACGCGCTCTATCTGCTCGACCTTTCGGCTCCTCACAATCGCCAATTGGCACTTACCCAGACGCCACAGAAGCTGTGCAAGCTCGCAGCCATCCTGTCGCTCTTTGCGCTCCCCGATTTCGCTGCGGAGGTCCTGCTTACCCATGAGGTTCGGCTTTTGAACCTCATAGATATCGACCGAGGCCTTCAGCTCCTGCTGCAACAGCTGCAAACACTCAGCGGTCGGCAAATAGCGCATTCCGTCTCCGAGTATCGGCGCGCGTTCGAGCTAAATTCGCCCTCGTTCTATTCGTAGCATGGGAACTTACCCAACATTTGACCACTATCCGCCAATTCCTGCGTTCGACAACTTTCAAATCGAGACGTAGCCCAGAAAAGCACGCGTGAGCGCGCTCACGCCGCCAGTCCCTCACGGGAGTTCGCGTCGAGGCCGAGGATGGCCATGAGCTCCCTCGCATAGTGCGAGAAGGAATGGCGCTCGTTGTAAGCGACCCGCTCCTCGCTGACGCGCAGGCGATGTCGTCCGCTGGACACGATCTCGGCGACCGCTTCGGCGACCGCGCCGGCGGTTATATCGTCGGGCACCCGGCGCACGTAGCTTGGCGACTCCATGGCGTCGGCGAGATCGACATTGGCCACCGCCGGCAGGCCGCAGGCGATCGCGTCCAGCAGCGCGCCGGACAGGCCGCCGAGCCCGTGCGTCCGCAGCTGGATCGCCACATCGGAAGCGATGAGGTGGTCCCGGTAGGTCTCGTCCGGCACATGCTGATCCATGAAATGGACGAATGGCTCCAATCCCAATTTGCCAGCGAGACGACGCAAATGATCAACATGCGGCATTGGCTTCCCCACGAACGAAATTTCCGCATCAATTCGTCTTGCCCGAAGGAGATCGAGGGCCTCTATGCACTCGACATCGCATTTCGACAAATGCGGGGCGCCAAAGGTCGCGATCGCAATGGTGTCGCGCCCGATGCCGAGACGCGCCCGTGCCGCCGCCCGGCTCGCCTCGCTCAGCTGCGCGTCGGAGAACTCGCGATAGGGGCAGAACGGCAGGTATTGCGCATCCACTCCGTATTGGGCCCTGACGTTCTTTTGAATCCCGCGGGAGTGGACGATAAAGGGCTGGGCGGAATGGACGATCTCGTCGAAAAACAGCGTCCCGAAGACTTCCGGCCGCAGCAGACCGGCCTTCGCCTGCGAGCGCGAGATGCGCCGCCCCATGGGCCCGCGCACCATCCTGGCAAAGGTCTCGAACCCACGTACATGGCGATAGAAATCGGCGAGGCGATTGTCGTGTTCGATGCAGGCGCCGCCGAAGTCGCGGACATAGTCGATTATGCGCGTGTGAAAGTCCGAGTTCCCGACGATCGAGACAACGGCGTCATAGGATCGGCTGAGATAGGGAAACGACGAGATCGGTCCCGCCAACCTCACGCCCGGCTGCAGGCGTGGCGCCTGCGCATCCGTATAGAGATCGATCTCGACGTGCTCCCTCAAATCCAAGAACGAGCGAGCGGTGTAATCCGCGACGCCCGTGTTATCCGGCGGGTAGGGCGTGACGAAGGCCAGGCGCGGCCGCGCGCCACGGCGGATCGACGGACGGGCCGCAGCCTTGCTCCCATGCGCCTCATAGATGGGCCCCCAGAACCTCTCGGCCACGGCGCGCTCGCCGAACCGAGCTGTGATGCCGCGCTGGCGTTCCAGCAGCTCGCCGCGCCACTTCGGGTTTTCCAGCAGGGTGGCCATGAGCATCCCTAGCCGCGGGGCGTCATCGGGTCCGAAGAGCGCTTCTCGATCAGGGATCAGTTCGACCTGCGCTGCGCAGTCGGCGGCGAAAACCGGAGAGCCGCAGGAAAGCGCCTCCACGATCGGAAGAGAAAACCCCTCGATCCGCGACGGACAGATCGTGGCGAGTGCTCCAGCATAGAGCGATGCGACCTCGGCATCCGTCAGCCCATTGCGGAACAGAATTCGCTCGCGTTGAGAGGCCGGCAGCAACGACGAAAGCGCTGTCTGGCGCTGAGGTGAATACGGACCGACGATGATCAGCGTCGGCGTCAACTCTGCAGCCTCAGTCGCCTGGCGAAAGCCGGCAATCGCGCATTCGACATTCTTTCGCCAATCATCGCCAGCCATCACGAGGAAATAGGGCGCGACATCGCCAGGCGAGTCCCTGTTGGGAGACGCCGCTTGCGACGCCGCGATCAGCTCATCTCTGATCGGCGCACCTATCGTGAAAATATTATCAATCGGCGCACCGGAGATCGCTGCCAGCCGTCCCGCCGTATACTGCGAGATCGGGAAAAACAGATCGTAGCCACCGAGGCCGGCCAGCGCCGTGTGGTAGCTGATCCGATCCAGAGCGGTGTGGAAGTAGTGAGAGGGCTGATCGTGCGGAATAAAGTCATAGACCACCGATGCCCTGAGCAAGTTGCGACCCCTCGTCAGACGCAGCAGCGGATGCTGCGGGTGCGTCATCGGCGAGGGCTGTACGAAGATGCCGCTCCGAGCAGTGGCGGCATCCAATTGCATAGTTTCGGCGAACAACGCACGATCGGACTGCGGCAGCGCCCGCATCCCGGGATCGATGATCCCAACGAGCTCGACCGCGCCCGGCGCGAAATCCGCCGCGCGGCGCAGAAGTGTTCGCGTGAGATGTCCAACGCCTCGGTTGCTGTAGCCGACGTCCTGCAGACAGCGCACGTCGGCGATGACCCTGATCATCTTTCGGATCCGGGGAATACCGGGGTCAACACGACGTACCTGAGATCAAGGTTTGCGCAAGACGGCGCAGCTCCTCCACGGTGCGCTGAACCTCGGAAATCTCGCCGGGATCATCGATGAGCGGCCACAGCAGCCGCCGAAGTCCCCGGCCGATTGCAGTGCTCGTCCGAGGCTCGCTCGCGTGTCGGCCGAGATCAATGACGAGGCTCCGTAACAGATCGAGCTGAGCCTGCAGCAATCGAGCGCGCTCCGCCTCCGCCTTCGAGACCGCCTGCTCCAATGCCTGTATCCGTCCCTTCATCTCAGCGCATCGCGCTTCCAGCTCACGACAGTACTGTTGAAGTGACGCCAGATCCCCCTCGGGGGCCATGCTATTGTCTCCGCCGAAAGGCACTCAGCCGGCGACCCGCCCCGACCTTCCTCGCAGGCTGGACACAGGGGGTGGCATCGACTAGAAAGCGGAGCGCTTTTGTCATTGATATTCAACCTCTATGGCATAGTTCCATTGACCGATCAACGACCGACCTCTGCAATCGCGGCGGCCATGCAACGAGCCTTTTACCGGGGAATGGCCTCAACTTGGCCAAGCCTCTCGCGAGCCAGGCGTCGGAGATCGCGACATTGACTGCGACCAATTATTGCCCGATCACGAAGTGTCGCGTAAGCGGCAGCCGGAACTTGGTCTCCGTACTCAATCTCGGCCACCAACTTCTTACCGGCGTCTTTCCCAAGGAGAAAGACGCCGAGGTAACCTCCGGACCTCTGGAGCTGCTCTGGTGCCCCGACAGCGGACTGCTGCAGCTCGCGCGGCTCGTTCGACGCCGGCGAGATGTATGGCGAGAACTATGGCTATCGCTCCGGCCTGAACCAAAGCATGGTCCGCCATCTCACCGACAAGATTCGTCGATCTGGAGGCGCTCGCTGGTGCTCAAGCGCCGGCGACACCGTCCTCGACATCGGCAGCAACGATGCGACCTCGCTCAAGGCCTACGCGACCGCCGGCGTGAAGCGCATCGGCTTCGATCCGACCGGCCGCAAGTTCGCAGAAGTACTACCCGCCGGAGATCACGCTCGTTGCCGGACTTCTTCTCCGCAGCTGGCTATCGCCGGGCGGCCACCAAGGCAGCCGCCAAGATCGTCACGTCGATCGCGATGTTCTACGACCTCGAGGATCCCGTCGGCTTCGCACGGCAGGTGGCGGAGGTGCTCGCCGACGACGGCATCTGGCATTTCGAGCAGAGCTACATGCCCTCGATGCTGCGGCTCTGCTCTTACGACACCATCTGCCACGAGCATCTCGAGTACTATTCCCTGAGCGTCGTGCGCGAGCATCCTCGATCGCGCCGACCTGAAGTTGGTCGACGTGCAGATGAACGCCGTCAACGGCGGCAGCTTCGCCGTCACCGCGGCCCAGCGGCAGAACAAGGCGCGCCCCAACGACGCCGTCATCGACTGGCTGCTCGAGCAGGAAGACCGCATGGGGCTTGGCGACGCCGCGCCCCTTCCGCGATTTCGAAGAGCGCGTCTATCGCCATCGCGCGGACCTGGTGCGCCTGATCGACGCGCTCGTCGCTGACGGCAAGAAGGTGCTGGGCTACGGCGCTTCGACGAAGGGCAATGTGGTGCTGCAGTTCTGCGGCTTCTCGGACAAGCAGATCCCGGCGATCGCCGAGGTCAATGCGGACAAGTTCGGCTCCTTTACGCCGGGATCGAAGATCCCCATCATCTCGGAGCAGGAGGCGCGCGCGATGCAGCCGGACTATTTCCTTGTGCTACCCTGGCACTTCAAGGACGGCATTATCCAGCGCGAGCAAGAGTACATCATGCGGGGAGGCAAGATGATCTTCCCCTTCCCCGAGATCGAAATTGTTTAGGGACTAGGTGGTCTTCATGAAGCGAGCATTCATTACCGGCGTGACCGGCCAGGATGGCGCCTATCTCGCCCAATTCCTGCTGGGCAAGGGCTATGAGGTTTTTGGCCTCGTGCGTCGCAGCAGCCTGCCGGAAAACATGGACGCGCGGCTGAAGTGGCTGGGCATCGCGGGCGACGTCGATCTGGTCGACGGCAATCTCATCGATCTCTCGAGCCTCCAGCGTCTTATCCGGAAGATCCGGCCGGACGAGGTCTATAACCTTGCTGCCCAATCCTTCGTGAAGACTTCCTGGCATCAGCCGCTGCTCACCGGCGCGGTGACCGGCCTTGGCGCCGCCAATGTGCTCGAGGCCGTTCGGCTGGAGTGTCCCGAGGCCCGCTTCTACCAGGCCTCTTCCTCCGAAATGTACGGGCTGGCCCAGGAACCGAGGCAGAACGAGAAGACGCCGTTCTATCCCCGCTCCCCCTACGCGGTGGCCAAGCTCTACGCCCATTGGATGACGGTGAACTATCGGGAGAGTTTCCACCTCTTCGCCAGCTGCGGCATCCTCTTCAATCACGAATCGCCGCTGCGCGGCATCGAGTTCGTCACCCGCAAGATCACCGACGGGGTCGCGCGCATAAAGCTCGGCCTGCAGGACAAGCTGGTGCTCGGCAATCTCCACGCCAAGCGGGATTGGGGCCACGCTCGCGACTACGTCAGGGCCATGTGGATGATGCTGCAGCAAGTCGAAGCCGACGATTACGTGATCGCCACCGAGCCGCGCGACCAGCGTGCTGGAATTCTGCCGCATGGCATTTGCCCATGTCGGCTTGAATGCCGAAGAGCACATCTCGGTCGACGCGAGCTTCCTGCGCCCGGCGGAGGTCGATTTCCTGCAGGGCGATGCCACCAAGGCCCACGAGAAGCTTGGCTGGCAGTTCCGGAGATCACGCTGGAGCAGATGGTCCAGGAGATGGTAGAGGCCGACCTCGTGCGGCTGCGGCAGGGACTGAAGACCGGCGTCACCGATCTGGCGTGACGGCGAAGGCCTGCCAAATCACGAGAGGGCGGTCCCCGATTCTCCGAGCGCGAGGGCGCCCTGGAATCCCGGTGGCATCGCCAGCACCCGCACCGACCATCGGTCCGGCACGGCACCGGACGCCACCGCGATGAAATCGCCCTCAAGCTTCGGATCGAGAGCAACCTCCACCGAGCTGGGCGAGCCCGATATGCCCGTACCCAGCGCCTTCAGCACCGCCTCCTTGCGGGCCCAGGCCGCGATCAGCGCCGGCAGCCGCGCGTCGGCCGGCAAGGCGTCATAGCCGCCGACTCGCTCGCGGTCATGATCCGCCGCGCCAGACGGGCAGCATCCGAGAGCGGCCTCAATGTCTCGATATCGATGCCGACGCGGCCCTTGCGCGTCAGGGCAGCCGCCGCGAGATCGCCGCTATGGGAGAGATTGAAGGCAAGTCCCGCCGCCGGCGGCTCCGCCAGCGCAGGCTTGCCATGCTCGCCGTATTGCAGGCGCACTTCCGCCAGCGCGACTTCGATCACCGCCGCCAGCACCGAGCGCAACAGCCAGCGTCCGGCGAGGAACCGGTGCGCCGCTGCGGGATTGGTAAATCGCTTCCAACGCGCCCTCTCGTCCTCGGAAAGCGCCCCTTCCATTGCCTCGCCCGCCAGATCCCGGGTTGCCAGGAAAACCACCTGCGCCGCCCCGGCGTCGAGGCCGAGGCGAAGCACCGCCGGCGATTCATCGGTTTCCGACCTGTCCTCGACCGTCGAGCAGCGGCCGCTCTACAGACGCAAGCCGCAGCGACCAAGGCCGCAGCATTCCCGGCTCGGAACCGCGTTTGGGTCGCGGGCTGTCCGTCACGACGAGGCGTCCCCGATCGGCAGCGACCGCCGCCCTGCCTCTGACGCCAGCGGGCGTGGGCCCGGACTGCTCTCGCTGATCCGATCGAAGCTCGACATCAGCACCTCGACGCATCGAGCCCAGCTCGTCGGCCGATATTCCGCCCGGATCCGCGCCTCGCGGGCGTCACGGTAGGCGTCGTCGAAGATGGCGCGCTCGATCGCCGCCAGCATTCCGGTCTCGTCGTCGGGGTCGACGTAATCCACGAGATCGCCACCCACCTCCGGAATGGAGGCACGGTTCGACGCGATGCAGAGTTTGCCTTGCTCGAGGCTCTCCGCCACCGGCAACCCCCAGCCTTCGACAAAGCTGGGAAAAACACTGAACAGGCAACGCCGGTAGACCTCCCGGAGCTCGATGTCCGAGAGATCCGATAGAAGGATGATCTTGCCGGCAAGAAAGCCGCTCTGCTCGAGCTCGATCAGGAGATCGTCGATCATCCAGCCGCGGCGTCCCGCGAACACGAGAGAGGGGATGTTCTCCGCTCCGTGCTTCTCGATCAGGCGGCTCCAGCGCGCACGAGAATGCGATGATTTTTCCGCGGCTCGAGCGTGGATACAAAGAGAACATATGCGGCAGGAAGCGGCGGCATCGCTCTGGCGCCGGCTAGAGCGGGCCGGCAGCACGCGGAAGCCGGCGCCAAGCGGCAAGATCTCGATGCGCGGCACGCTCCAGGCCATGCGCTCTCCGCATAGCTCATCAGGATCGAGCGGGAGTAGCTTGAGATCGCGAATATGAGATCGGCATTCGCCAATACGTCCGTCAGCCACCGCTGAAACACCTCGCCGAAGCCACGACCCACCCATTGTGGATGCGTGAGGGGAATAAGGTCATAGACAACAGCGGCGAACCGCACGCCGCGCTCGCGCCGCACTTTGGCGATAATTTCTCCGTAGCGCGGATTGTCCCAGGCCGCCCCGGCGCAGAGCAGCACATCTCCTGGCTTGATGGGTGCAACCGATGCACCCGCGCGGTCGAAAAGCCTGCCGAGCCGGTCGCGGACGCGATCGTAGAACTGACGCCGCGTGCTGCGAAATTTCTCGCGCTCGTTCGATAGCCAGGCCATCGGCCCGGTGCGACCAGACGCGAAATCGGAAACCGCGTCGGTCAGCGGCGGATGTTCAAATATCGCCACAAGAAATTCGAAGTCGACGATGTCGAACCCACGAGTGAACCGATTGATGCGGCAAAATCGAACCTCTGGTCCCCGCCCCTGCTGAGCGTGGGCGGCAGCGAAGATCTCCATCTGCACGCGCTGGATTCCACTCGGGCTGGGCGTGCGATTAAAATATCGGATGAAGTCGTCGACTTCGAACCAGATCGTCGGGCGGCGCGAGGAGTCTTTTTCTTTGTTCAGCAATGCGTGATGACCAGCACGGTTTGCTCATTCACCGCGATGAACCCCTGATATCCAGGGTCCGAAGCGACGGCGTCCCCGTAACGTTGAACACGTATGCTTTGTCCCTCGAGAGGCCGTCCAGCTTCTCCAGCAACGCCTCGACGCATCCGCTCCAGCTCGTCGGCCGGTATTCCGCGCGGATGCGCGCCTCGCGGGCGCTGCGATAGGCATCGTCGAAGATCGCGCGCTCGAGCGCTGCCAGCGCCCCCGCCTCGTCATCGGGGTCGATATAGTCCACGAGGTCGCCGCCGACTTCCGGAATGGCGGCGCGACGCGACGCCACGCAGAGTTTGCCTTGCTCCAGGGTTTCCGCCACCGGGAGCCCGAAGCCCTCGAGAACGCTGGGATAAACACTGAAGAGGCAGTGCCGGTAGAGCTCCCTGAGCTCGACGTCCGACAGGTCCGAATGCAGGACGATCTTCCCGTCGAGATAGCGGCCTTCCGCCAGCTCCGCCAGCAGATCCTCCACCATCCAGCCGAGCTGTCCCACGAACACCAGCGGCGGGCACCTTGGCGGCGCCATGGCGCTCGATGAGACGTCGCCACAGGCGCACCAGCAGTCGGTGGTTCTTGCGCGGCTCGAGCGTCGATACGAAGAGCACGTAGCTCGACGGCAACCGCCCGACAATTTCCGCGCGCGGCGCGGCGGCATGCAGCGCACGAAAGCCGGTCCCCAGCCGGATGACTTCGACTGGCGGCACGCTGCACTGCCGGCCCTTCGCATAGGCGACCAACGCCAGGCGCGAGTAGTTGGAGACCGCCAGCACGAGATCGGCATGCGCCAGCACGCCCGCGATCCAGTGCCGGAACACCACGGACGAGCCCCTCGTCATCCACTCCGGGTCGGTCACGGGAATGACATCATGAATCAGCACCGCGAACCGCAATCCCAGCGCGCGCTTCATGCGGGCGACGCGGTCGACGTACTGGATATTCCACCAGGACATGCCGAGACACACCAGAACGTCCCCGGGGTTGAACGGCGCGCGCGACAACGACGCCGGCAGCCGCGGCAAGCCAAGCCGCCGCAGCCAGGGAAGACACTCCCTGACGCGCAGATAGAACTGATGTCGGGTGCTGCGGAATTTCTCGCGCTCGTTCACCAGCCAGGCGAGCCATGGATTGCGGTCCGGCACCAGGCGCGGCGCCGCATACCGGAGCGGCGGGTGGTCGAAGGTCTGCGACAGGAGCTCGAAATCCACCGCCTGGAAGCGCTGGGTGAAGCGGTTGAGCCGGCAGAAGCGGATCTCGCCGGGCGCTCCCGGTCTCTCATTGAGGGCCGAGAAGATCTCCATCTGCACGCGTTGGATGCCGGCAGGCTTCGGCGCGCGGTCGAAATGCTCGAGGAAATCCTCGACCTCGAACCAGATCACCGGGCGCGACGGCCGGCTGGCGCGGTCGCTCGATGGCGCGAGCCGGTCCATACGATCAACCCCTCATCGACGTTACCGTCGGGCCGCCCTGCCGGATGGCCCCATTTCCCTGCGGCTGGGCGACCCCGTTGGATAAGCTTTTGGTCAACCCTATACTGCAGAATAATCGGGTTCGCGACGGGGGGCCACTGCGGCCGCTGTCGCAAGGGGCTGCAGGGAAGGGGTCGATGCGCGGGCGACGGCTAGGCACCGGGACGGGATTAGCATGACGCTGATGCAGCGCCATATGCTGCTGCGCCTGCTCGCCTATGGCGGGACGGTGACCCTGGTCTTCACCATGGTGGTGATGCTGGTCACGACCTCGCGACTGTTCCAGCTGATGGCCCAGGGGGCGATGCCGTTCGGGCGCTTCTGCCTCGCGCTCACCATGCTGCTCCCCATGGAGCTCTACCTCGAGGTGCCGCTCACGGTGACGATCGCCGTGATCTTCGCCTACCACGAGTGGATCCGGCACAACGAGATCGTGGCGCTGCGGAACGCGGGCCTCACCGACCGGGCGCTGGCGATGCCGGCGCTGGCGACGGCGGTCGCCGCCATGGCCTTCACCGCCCTGATGTCGCTCTACCTGCTGCCGATCTCGTTCCGGGTCTTCGAGGATATCCGCTACGACGCCGGCTACTACAATTTGACCAGCAACGTCCTCTACGAGGGCTATCTGCAGACGATCGCGCCCAACCTGTCGCTGTCGTTCCAGAAGCGCATCGCCAGCGACGCCATCCAGGGCGTGACGATCCTCGACGGCCGCAAGGCCGATTCCTTCACCTACATCTTCGCCGATCGCGGCCGCTTCGTGACCGAGGACGCGAAGCCCGAGCCCGAGCGGGTGATCGTCCTGGAGCATGGCTCCTACATCGTGCGCCACAGCCCCGACGAGAAGGTGACGCCGATCAACTTCGACGACCTCGTGGTGCCGCTCCAGACATCGGACAACGCGCCCAAGGGACGGCAGTGGCGCGGGTTCTTCGAGGAGCGCATCGACACCCTGCTGAACCCGCCGCCCGAGGTGCGGATGAACCCCGCCGATTACGGCCAATGGATCGCCGAGGGCCACAAGCGCATCCTGATGCCGGTGCTGTGCCTGAGCTATGTCCTCTTCGCGCTCGGCGTGCTGCTGCGGTTTCACTACCACCGATCGAGCGGCGTGCTGCATGTCCTCGGCATCGCCGCCGGCGTCGCCTTCTGGCACGGGCTCTTCGTGGTCACCCACTCCCTGGTCACCCGCACGCCGTCCCTCGCCCCCCTCTACTACATCGTAGCGGCAACGCCGGCCGTCATCGGCATTGCGCTCCTCACCTCGGTACGCCTCGGCGCGCGCCGCAGGCGTCCGCCCGCGGTCCCGCCCTGGGGATCGGGCTTCGAGGCGCAGACCGAGGCCGGCGGCGACTGACCCCTGGCGCCCGCCTGGAGCATTTTCCGCCGAAGTGGATGCCGGTTCGGCGTAGAAAATGCGACAAAATAAACAAACCCAAAGCGCGTTCCAATTCAGCTGAATTGGAACGCGCTTTAGGCGTCGACCGGCGCGGCCTCGGCGCGGATCACGCGGCTGTCGAGGGCGATCCGGGGATCGTTGATGAATTTCCACAGGGTGACGAAGGCGGGAGCGGTGCTGGAACCTCCCGGCGTAGTGCCGCGGCGCCAGGCGCTTCAGCTCGCCCAATCGCGGCCCCGGCACGTTCGGGAAATCATGATGCTCCAGGTGGAGCCCGTGGTTGATCGAGATGGCGTTCACCGGTCCGTAGTAGGACGCCGTCTCGTAGGCGCCCTCGAAGATGATGTGCTCCTGCAGGATATGCGCGCCGGTCGGATGGGGACCTACCGCGAAGTAGGCCGAGAGCGCCAGATAGAGCAGCGCGTCCCAGCCGAGCCCCAGCACCACCGCGACGCTGGCAGCGAGCACCAGCACGATATTGGCGGCAAACCAGCCGTCGAAGGGGATGCGCCGCGTCACCTGCAGGGGATGCAGCAGCGAATAGGTGAAGGGCTGCGCCAGCACCCAGAAGAGCTTGCCGAGGCGGCTCCGGCCCACCAGCCGCACCTCCCAGGGCATCGGTACGTCGGCATCGAGGCCGCGATAGCCCAGGAAGCGGTGATGCAGCAGGTGGTAGTAGCGGAAGCCGATCGCGCTCGGCGCCACGCCCGGCAGGTTGGCCATGATCGCCACCGCCTTGTTGAGGGGCGTGCCGCGAACGATGAGATTGTGCGAGGCCTCGTGGATGACGACGTTGAGGTAATGCTGGGCGAAGGCGCCGACGCCGATGGCGGCGACGACCGCCACCCACCAGGGCTGTTGCGCCACCGCCGCGGCCAGCGCGAACTGCCCCGCGACCACGATGCCGGCGAGCCACGCGGTCCGCGGGCAGGGCCCGAACAGCTCCTTTACCGCGGGGTATTCGCGCAGGATCGCCGCCCGGCGCTCACGATGAAAGCGTCCGTCATCCACGGCGCCGGCCCACCCGCAAGGTGCCGAAGATCAAATCCCAGAGCGGCGAGGAGACGCCGAAATTGCGATCGGCGGCGGCATAGTGGTGGGCGAGGTGGTGCCGCTTCAGATAGGTGCCGAGCCGCCCGCTCAGGCGCCACTGATGGCAGCCGTAATGCGTGATGTCGTAGGCGAGGTAGCAGAGCCCGAAGACGCCGAAGAACAGGCAGGCGGTTGCCGGCCCCGCCAGCAGCACGCCGATGCCCAGCAGAACGGTCAGCACCGGCACCGACATCACCAGCGGCATGATGTCACGGCCGGCGTCGGCGGGATCATCGTGGTGGCAGCCATGGGCCAGGTAGGCGAGCGGCGCGGCCGCCGGAATCCAGCGGTCGATGTGGAAGAGAAAGCGGTGCATCAGGTACTCGAACAGCGTCCATGACGCCGCCCCGGCAAGCGCGATGAGCGCCGCCTCGCCCCAGGTGAAATCACCCCAGTGCAGACCCAGCACCAGCAGCCCCGCGGAGAGCGCGACCCAGAACAGCACCAGGGTCGCCAGGTTGATGCGGGTGAACCATTCGAGGAAATCGCTCTCGAACAGGCGCACGGGGCCGCCCGTCAGCGCGGGATTTCCGCCCGCGCCATTCGTTGCAGCCCGTCTCGGCGACCGAGAACGCATGGCAATCCGCCCGTCCAACTCGTGGTTGTACCGGCCCCGCCCGGTTCTCCGGGATACTTGAGCAGCGCCCCCCGGCTGTCAACGTTTCCGCCCCGGCCCGGCAGCGACCGGACGCCGCAACCGCAGGAGAGACGGCTCGCGGTGACCTGGCCGGACGTCAGCCGCCCAGCGCGGCGGCGACGCGGAGCTTGCCGCGGCGGTGGAAGCCCGATCTGAGGCGGCCCAGGGGCCAGAGCCGGGGGTCCAGCACCTCCAGGCCCCGCTTCACCGCCCCCGCCCAATGCACCGCCGCCACCTCGCGCCCATTGCGGAGATCCATGAGCCGGTCGCCAGCGAACGCGATGTGCGGGTTGCGGAACGAGGCGAGGCCCGCCAGGGTCGGATCGCAGTCGCTGATGTGCTGGCATCGCTTGCCGGCGCGGTCGAGGGCGAAGTTGAGCACGGGCTGGTCGAACAGCCCCTCCTCCCGCCGCAGCTCGAGATAGAGATCGCGGTTCTTCTCCACCGTGTCGATGATCCCCTCGACGGAGAGCGCGCGCCGCGAGGTGATGAAGGCGCCGGCGGAGATCAGCTGCATGTTGGGAAAATGCTCGCGCGCCCGGGTCATGCGGTCGCGGCGATAGACGAAATCCGGACTGGTGGAGAGATAGACGAGATCGAGGGTGCCGGGCCGCACATAGCCGAAGAACCGCGCGGGGTCCACCAGCAGGACCATGTCGATGTCGAAATAGGCGACCTCGTCGCACTCCAGCTGCAGGGCCGCGTATTTGCGCAGATTGGCCCGGTTGGGCGGCCGGCTGGGGAACAGCCGGTCGGCGAAGGCGTCGAGGACGCTGAAATCCACGTCCACCATCTCGAAGCCGAAGGCGCCCCGGAGCGAGCGGATCCGGGCGACGTCGGCATCGTAGGGGATGCAGTAGAGCAGCTGCCCCGCGTTGTGCTCGCGGATGCTCTCCAGGAAGGTGACCGCCCAGGCGTAATAGCGGTCATTCGCGAGGAAGACGACGGCGTGGCGGCTCATCCCGGCTCCCGTGCTCAGGGGGCCCCCCTTGCCTGTTCCTCGTGAGCGGGCGCCACGCCCTTCTTGGGCGTGCGCACGAAGCCGGTGGCGCGGCCGCCCAGCACCTCGAGCACGCCGCGGATGCTGGCCATGGCGCCATAGAGAAAGATCGCGATCACGACCGGGATCCGGCGCGCCTCCGTCCACATGTCGGCGCCGCGCACCAGGCGCTGCCCCAGCAGCATCATCGCCACCGCCACGCCCACGCCCTGCACCACCGCCAGCGCAAGCAAAGCCAGTGCCAGCGGCGTCGGCCCGATCCCGATGGTGAAGTCGATGATCCCCGCGCCCACCGCGATCGCCACCAGCGCGCCGAAGGCGCAGCCGCCCAGATGGATCGTCGACGCCAGCTTCTGGCCGAAGCTGAGCCGCGAGCGCCAGACCGACGGAAGTAGTTTGCGAGCAACCTCGGCGAAGCCCTTGTTCCAGCGGTGTTGTTGGGTCGCCCAGGTGGTGCGGTTCTCGGGCAGCTCGCCGGGCACCGAGACGGTCACCAGGAAGCGCGCGCGCCAGCCCAGGAGCTGGATGCGGTAGCTGAGGTCGAGATCCTCCGCCAGCGTGTCCCCGCGCCAGCCGCCGGCCTCGTCGATCGCCCGGCGGCGGAAGATGCCGCAGGTGCCGTTGAACGGCAGGATCCAGTTGGTCCAACTGCGGGTTGCCTGCTCGACGCCGAAATGCGCGTCGAGGATCCGCTGCTGCGCGTAGGTCATCGCGTTGGCATCGGCGTTGAGATAGTCGCAGCGTGCCTGCACCAATGCCAGCCCGGGATCGGCGATCAGCGGCCGCATGGCGCGCCGGAGGAAATCCGGCGGCGGCACGTAGTCGGCATCGAAGATCGCCACGAACTCCTGGTCGGAGAGCCGCAGCCCCTCGCCGAGAGCCCCCGCCTTGAAGCCGGCGCGGTTGGTCCGGTGCAGCAGCACCGCGTCGATGCCGCGCGCCCGCAGCGCCTCCAGCGCCTCTGCCGCGGCGGCGGTGCTGCCGTCGGTGCTGTCGTCCGCCACCTGGACGTGGAGGCGGTCCCGGGGCCAGTCGAGCTCGCCCACGGCGGCGACGGCGCGGCGGATCAGGCTGCCTTCGTTGAAGGTCGGGATCTGCACCAGCACATGCGGCAGGGCCTCGTCAGGCGGCAGCGGCTGGCTCAGCAGCCGCGCCTCCTCCGCCATCGCCGTCCGGCGGTACCGAGGTGCTGCACCACCAGCCAGGTGATCGAGGCTCCAAGGGCACAATGCCCCGCCAGCGCCAGCAGCAGCGCCGCGTGATCGATCTGGGCCAGGAGATGCAGCATGCCGCCCGTCACCTCAACGCGTCATCGGCCGCTCGGACGGGCCGGCACGGCGACCCTAACATCGATGCGGCTGCCGCGCCAAACCAGCGTGCGGGCGGTGACCGCCCGGACCCAGAGCGCCGCCAGCACCGCCTCGCGCAGCAGCCAGGCCGCCGGCGAGCGCCAGGTCATCGGCCATCCCTGCCGGAGATGGTAGAGGGCCTCGGCCACGAGCCAGGCCGCCACGAAGCCAAGCGCCGCCATCGGCGTGGCCGCGCCCAGGACAGGGCCCCAGAAGATTGCCCCGGTGATCGTCGCCGCGGCGATGCCGAAAGCGGGCACCGCCAGGAAGGCCGGCAGGTTGTAGTAGCGCAGGCAGCACTGCCAGCGCAGATGGCGCTCCCAGAGGTCGCGGAAGCGCCGCTGGCCGACCGGGTGATAGGCCGGCTCCGCCACCACCACGATGCGGAGCCCGAGCTCCTCGATTCGGGCGCCCAGCACGGAGTTGTCGCAGAAGCTGTCGCCCAGCGCCGCCATGCCGCCGAAGCGGGCGAGGTCGGCGCGCCGCATCAGCATGGCCGCACCCAGCCCGGCCCCCGCACCCACCGCCGCCGCCGCATAGAACCAGCGGGCCGCATGCCCGTTCCAGAAGGCGGCCTCGAGCTCGCCGATGAAATTCGTCGGCCGCACCGCCACCGGAACCGCCGACACCAGGCCCACTCCTGGAGTCAGGATCGGCACCAGCCGCGCCAGCGTGTCGGGGGCAAGGGCGATGTTGGCGGCGCTGATCAGCACCAGCGGATGCCGCGCCGCGCGCTCGGCGTTGACGAGGTTGTTGACCTTGGGATTGGCGGAAACCTTGACGTCGCCGACGATGAGCCGCGCCGCGATGCGGGGATGCCGGGCGATCGCGCGCTCCACCAGCGGGATCGCGGGATCGCCGGGATCGGCGACGGTGAAGATCAGCTCGAGGACGGGATAGACCTGCCCGAAGAAGGCTTCGAGATTGCCCGCGAACTCGGCATCGACACCCTTCACCGGCACCAGCACGGAGACGGCGGGGAGCGCCGCCGGCCCGGCCACCGGTGGACGGCGCAAGGGCACCAGCAGCGTGCCGAGGTAGATCGCGGTGGCCGCGAGCCACCAGCCCCCCGCCGCCCAGTGCACGATCATATTCACCGGCCCATGCCTCCCCGCGCCCCTCGGCAGCTTCCGCCGGTCTTATAGCCGGAGCAGGGCGGCGAAGCCGCACCGCAATTGCCGCAGGCGGCCCGCGGTACTTGGCCAGCGGCGGCACATCCGGTATCCCCATGGGATGAAAGATCCGCGCTCGATCCTCATCACCGGCGCCAGCGCCGGCATCGGGGCGGCCCTCGCCCGTGCCTATGCGCGCCCCGGCGTGACGCTGAGCCTCACCGGTCGCAACGCCGAGCGGCTGGCGGCGGTCGCCGCCGCGTGCCGTGCCGCCGGCGCCGAGGTCGAGAGCGCGACGCTCGATATCGCCGACGCGGCGGCGGTGGCGGCCTGGGTCGCGTCCGCCGAGCGGAGGCGACCCCTCGATCTCGCGATCGCCAATGCCGGCATCACCGGCGGCCTGGCGGGCGACGGTAGCGGCGAATCGCTCGCCGACGTCCAGCGCATGATGAGCATCAATTTCGGCGGCGTGTGCAACACCGTGCACCCCCTCATCCCCGCCATGCGCCAGCGCCGCCGCGGCCAGCTTGCCCTGATGAGCTCGCTGGCGGCGGTGCGGGGCCTGCCCTACTCCCCCGCCTATTGCGCCAGCAAGGCCGCGCTGAAGGCCTATGGCGAGGCTCTCGGGTCCTGGCTGCGGCCGGAGGGCATCGAGGTGTCGGTGGTGCTCCCGGGCTTCGTCGACACCCACCTCGCCGGCCACGTCACCGGCCCGAAGCCGCTGCAGACGACGGCCGAGCGGGCCGCGCGGATCATCCGCAGCGGGCTCGAGCGAGGTCGCCCGGTCATCGCCTTCCCCTTCCTGCTCTACGCCGGCATACGTATCCTGGCGGCCCTGCCGACCGCCCTCGCCGATCCCATCCTTGGCCTCGTCCCGGTAAAAATCCGCCACTACGAATGATGCAGAACGACATCCGCCTCACCGAGGTCCGCAGCCGGCGCGACATCCGGCATTTCCTCGATCTGCCGGAGCGCATCTATGCCAATGACCCGAACTGGGTAGCGCCGCTGCGGCGGGAGGTCCGCAAGCTGCTCGACCGCCGCGGCAACCCGTTCTTCGACCACGGCGAGGCCTGCTTCTGGCTGGCCTGGCGCGGCACCACGGTGGTGGGACGCATCAGCGCCCAGATCAACCGGCTGCACCTGGAGCGCTATCACGACGCGACCGGGCATTTCGGCTTCCTGGAGGCGATCGACGACCCTACGGTCTTCCAGGCGCTGCTGCGCACCGCGGAGGACTGGCTGCGCGCGCGCGGCATGACCCGTGTGGTCGGGCCGGCCAGCCTCTCGATCAACGACGAAGTCGGCGTGCTCGTCTCCGGCTTCGACACGCCGCCGATGGTGGGGATGGCGCATTCGCCGCCCTACTACGGTCCCCGCCTGGAATCTCTCGGCTATGCCAAGGCGAAGGACCTGCATGCCTATGTACTCGACCCGCGGAAAGTCACCGGCGTCGAGCGGCTGGAGCGCACCACCGCGCGGATACGCTCGCGCGGGCGCATCACCACGCGGCCGATCGACATGAAGCGCTTCCGCGAGGAGATGCAGGTCGGCATCGACATCTTCAACGACGGCTGGAGCGATAACTGGGGCTTCGTGCCGGTGACCCCGCGCGAGGTCACCCACCTCGCCGATTCCATCTCGCAGATCATCCGGCCGGAAGGCGTCGTCTTCGCCATGGCCGACGGCCGTGCCGAGGGCATCCTGGTGGGCCTGCCGAACCTCAACGAGGCGATCGCCGACCTCCGCGGCCGGCTTTTCCCTTCGGCTGGCTCAAGCTCCTGTGGCGGCTGCGGCCGGGACGGATCAAGTCCGGCCGGGTGGCGATTTTCGGCGTCAGGAACTCGCTGCGCAACACGACGCTCAGCGGCGCGCTCGCCGCGGTCATGCTCGCCGAGGCGCTGAAGATCGCGCAGACCATGGGGATCGAGCGCGGCGAGATGTCGTGGATCCTGGAGGACAACGCCTGGGCGCTCACCGTGGTGCCCTGCGCCGGCGCCTCCCTGGGCAAGGTCTATCGCATGTACGAGAAGCCCATCGGCTGACGCGAGCGTGCTCCGATCAGATCAGATCGGAGCACGCTCGGTTGCGCATGCGCGGCCCTTGCGATCGGCCGCCGTCGGCGAGGTCAGCGGCTACTCCGCGATCATCTCGCCGGAGCCGCCGAACTCCTTCGGGAAGTCCTTCAGCTTGGGCAGGCCGTCCCGCATCGGCAGCACCGTCTCGGCGTAGTTGACGTGAACGCCGGGCGTGAAGGCGAGCGTCGGGATCGTCGCGGAAAACACGTCGACCAGGCCGAGCGTCGGATGATTGGTCATCAGGTGGCCGCCGCACTTCGCGCAGTACTGACGCTGGCTGATCTCGGTCTTCTGGAACATCGCGACATGCTCGGCGCCCCGCGTGATCCGCACCGCCTTCGGCTTCCAGAGGCTGAAGGCATTGACCGGTCCGCCGGACCACGAACGACAGGACCGGCAGTGGCAGTAGCCCATGGCCTCCGGCGCTCCCGTGACCTCCAGCTCGACCGCGCCGCAAAAGCAGCTTCCTACGTGAGTCATGGCTTTCCCTTCGAGTTCATCGTGATTGGTCCGCCAGCACGCACAAGGGGACGAGTTGTCGTCCCCCGGACACACTAATTGGCGGTACCGGAGGAAGCTAGAGCGAGCCTCGCTCCGTCCCTATCCAATTCGCGACACTGCTGTCCCGGGAATGAAACTTTTCCGTCAACCGGCCGATTTTTCGGAACGTCTCTAAAGGGGCGCCGCCGGCCGGGGACGAGTGGCGGGGTGCCGGCTGGCGGAATCCCACCGCGTGCCGAAGAGCGTGTCGCAGAGGCCGGGGCTGCCGAAGCCGTCGCTGAAGCTCACGTTGCCGACCCGATGGTGCTCGCCATGGGCGTGGCTGCTGATGAGCGCCGGCGGGATCCATCCCAGCAGCGCGCGCAGCCAGGATCGCGGCGCTGCGGACGGGCGGCGCAGCGCGATGGCGAAATCATAGCCCGAATGCTCATAGAGCCCGCCGATGGCCGCCAAGCCCGGCATCGCCAGGTGGAACAGCATGTCGGACCCCGCGCCGCCGATCAGCACCAGCGGCAGGAGATAGGGCAGGACGATCTCCAGGAAGAAATCGGCGGAGCTCATGAAGCAGGCGCTGATGCTCCGGGCGGCGTCGGTGGAGTGATGCAGCCGATGGCGCAGCCAGAGAAAACGGCGATGATGCAGCAGCCCGCGATGGACGGCGTATTGCACGACGTCGTGGCCGACCGCCATCAGCAGAAGGTCGATGATGAATTGCGTGGCGCCGAGATGGGGCGTGCCGACATAGGCGAGCCCGAACTTCTCGCAGGCCAGCATGCAGGGCAGCAGGATGAAGCACTGATTGAAGAGCACGCGCGGCAGCAGCTCGGTGTAGCTGCGCCGCTCGGCGTCGCGGACCCGGAAGCGGCGGAACCTGGGATGGCGATCGCCCCACTCGAAGGCGAGCCCGACGCCATGGAAGACGGCCATCTGGACCGCCCAGGCCAGCACCGAGAGCGGCAGCCACCAGGGGAGCGCGGCGGCGACCATGGTCATCGCCCCGGCTCAGCCGCTGCGAACGGCGCGCCACTCCTCGGCGATGACCGTGATCGCGTTGCTGAGCTGCGCCTCGGTGTGGGTGCAGGTGAGGAAGAAGCGCAGCCGAACCGACCGCTCGTCGACGGCCGGATAGAGGATCGGCTGCACGTGGATGCCGCGGCGGAACAGGGCCTCGGTCAGCTTGATGCAGCGCGGCGTGTCGCCGACGATGAGCGGCACCACCGAATAGCCCTGGCTCAAGCCCGTCGGCAGGCCGCGCTTGCGCGCGAGGTCGAGGAAATAGCGGCCGCGCTGCTGCAGCTGCTCCACCCGCTCCGGCTCCGACGCCATCACCGAGAGCGCCGCCAGCGCCGCCGCCGCATTCGAGGGCGACTGGCCGACGCTGAACACGAAGCCCGGCGCCGTATAGCGCAGGATGCTGGTGAGCGCGAAGGAGCCCGCGACATAGCCGCCGCAGCTCGCCAGCGCCTTGCTCAGCGTTCCCATCCAGATGTCGGCATCCTCGCCGGAGAGCCCGAAATGCTCCCGGATGCCGTGCCCCTGCTTGCCCATGACGCCCAGCGAGTGGGCCTCATCGACCATCAGGAATACCTTGTGGCGGTTGCGGATCTCCACGAAGGCCGGCAGATCGGGGAAATCCCCGTCCATGCTGTAGATGCCCTCGACGACGATCAGCACCCGCTCGTAGTCGCGCCGGTGCTGGCGCAGGAAATCGTCCACCTGCTCCCAGTCGTTGTGCCGGAACGGCATGCGCCGGGCGCCCGAGAGGATGGACCCCATGATGACGCTGTTGTGGATCAGCGCGTCATGCAGGATCAGATCCTTGGGCCCGAAGAGCTGCGCGATCGCGGTGACGTTGGTGCCGTAGCCGCTGACGAAGACCAGAGCGTCCTCGACGCGGTGCAGATCGGCAAGCTGGCGCTCGAGCTCGCGGTGGAACGGCCGCTCGCCGCCGACCATGCGGCTCGCCGAGACCGAGGTGCCGTAGCGCTGCACGGCCTCCATGGCCGCCGCCTGCACCGCCGGATGACCGGAGAGGCCGAGGTAATTGTAATTGGAGAAATTGATGAGCTCGCGACCGCCGATCACGGTGGTGTCGCGCGCGATGCCCTCGTGGGAGCGGAAATAAGGGTCCTGATAGCCGGTGGTCTCGCCGGACTTGAGGACGCCCAGCCACAGCGGATGGTGATCCAGCCGATAGTGGGCCTTCGGCACCGCGCCGGATGCCTTGATCCCCGCCGTCTCGGCGCTGTCGCGCATCAGCTGGCGCGCGAGCTCGCTCCGCTGCTCGGGCGTCAGGCACGCAACCATGTCTCTCATGTTGGTCATGTCACGCGCACCGCCGCCCCATCCCCCCGATCCCGCGCGAGCACTTGGCTTCCGACGCCATCCAGCACGTCCAGCGGCGGCGTGTCAATCGTCACGGCGCTTGCCGGTGCCGCGGCATCGGCCGGCGCGGGCGCCGACTCGATGCCAAGCTTGCTGGCGACATGCCGCACGAGCTGCGCGACGGAGGTGATTTCCATCAGCTCGACGGGCGAAACCGAGATGCCGAATTGCTGTTCGAAGGCCAGTTGCAGCTCCACCACCATCAGTGAGTCGATGCCGAGATCGAGCAGCGCCTGATCGGGATGCAGCTTGCTGGCAGGCACCCGTAATACCGTGGCAATCTGCTTAATCACGATCTGCTGCACATAGCCGAAGCGCTGTCCCGCCGCCATCGAGGCCAGCAGCGCGCGCAATTCCTCGGCGCTGCGGCTGCTGTCGCCGGCGGCGGCGCTGACGTCCGGCCGGACCGCCGCGAACTTGGGTGACTTCGCGAGCTGCGGAAGATTCATCAGCTTTGTCCAATCCAGATCCGCCACCGCCAGATGCCCGATACCGGCGACGATCGCCTGCCCCATGCGCTCGAGTTCCTCGCGACGGCGCCAGCAGCTTCACGCCGAGTCGGTCGGTCATGGTCTTGGCGACGTCCGCATGCCGGGCCAGATGGCCGACGCCGCCGATGGCGCCCCAGAGCATGGCCAGCGCCGGCAGCCCCGCCGCCCGCCGCTGCTCCGCCAGCGCCTCGAGATAGAGGTTGGCGGCGACGTAGTTGGCCTGGCCGAGATTCCCCAACAGCGTCGCCGCGGAGGAATAGAGCACGAAGAAATCGAGCGGGCAGATCGCGGGTCAGCCGGTCCAGATGCCAGGCGCCGAGCACCTTCGGCCGCAGGACGGCGAGGAACCGCTCGGCGGCGAGGTTGGCGAGCGCCGCGTCGTCGATGACGGCCGCGCAATGGACGACGCCGCGCAGCGGCGGCATCTCGCGCTTGACGCGTCGAGGAGCGCGCCCAGCGCCGCGCCGTCGGCGACGTCGACCGCCGCCTCGCGCACGGCGACGCCCAGCGTCGCGCAGGCGGCCGAGCGCCGCCACCGACTTCGGGCTTGGTCTCGGCACTCCGCCCCAGCAAGCACGAGATGCCGGGCGCCCTTGGCCGCCAGCCACTCCGCGGTCGCGAGGCCGAAGCCGCCGCGCCCGCCGGTGACGAGGTAGGTCGCCTCGGTCGTTGGACGGCGAAACTGCCCGTCGGCGCCTCGGCCGCCGGCATCCGGCATCGCCGCCGAAGCACAGCACGACCTTGCCGATGTGGCGGGACTGCTGCAGGTGACGGAACGCCTCCGCCGCCCGCGCCACCGGGAAAGTCCGCGGTGCGGCAATGGGCTGGAGCACGCCTTCCGCGATCAGCCCTTCGAGCTCCCGCAGCAGCGTCCCGCGCCAGCACCGGCCGGTCGAGAAGCAACCGATCGACGTCGACGCCGCAGAACTGGATGTTGTTGCGGAACGGCTGCAGCCCGAGCTTGGTGTTGGCCCAGAAATCGCGCTTGCCGAGCTCGATGAAGCGGCCGTAGGGCCGCAGCAGCGCCACGCCCTTGTGCAGCGCCTCGCCGGCGAGCGAATTCAGCACGACGTCGACGCCCTCGCCGCCGGTCAGGCGGCGGACCTCATCGGCAAAGGCGAGCGAGCGCGAGTCGCACGATGTTCGGCACGCCGAGACGACGCAGGAAATCGCCGCTTCGTCGGCGTTCCGGCGGTGGCGAAGATCTCCGGCGCCGACGCGCTGCGCGTATTGGATCGCGGCCAGGCCGACGCCGCCGGCGGCGCCGTGGATCAGCACGCGCTCGCCGCGCTGCAGCCGCGCCAGGTGATGCAGCGAGTAATAGGCGGTCAGCATGGCGACCGGGAGCGTGGCCGCCGCCTCGAAGCTGATGCTGGCCGGCTTGGCGAAGAGGCCGTCCGCGGGCAGCCGCAGATGCGAGCGGAACGCTCCCGGCGCGAAGCCGAACACGGCATCGCCGGGTTTCCAGGCGGTGACGCCGGTCCCGACCGCGAGCACCTCGCCGGCGAACTCCATGCCGAGCGTAGCGCCGGCATAGCCGCCCTCGAATGCTTCCTCGGGCAGGAGCCCGATCCGCTGCAGCACGTCGCGGAAATTGAGGCCGCCGGCATGGACGCGGACGGTCACCTCGCCGGCCTCGGGGCGCGGCACCTCGATCGGCTTCAGCACCAGCCCGTCCTGGCGGCTGTTCTGGGCAAGCTCGAGACGGTATCCCGCCGCTGATGTCGCCGCTGCGGCATCGGCCGGCGCCGGCGGCCCGCGGCGGAGTTGATGCACGTGGCGCGCCGTGCCGCGCAGGATGATCTCGTCTTCCTCGCTGGGGTGCAGGATCTCCCCCAGCAGCAAGGTGGTGACGACATCCGCACCATCTGCCGGGTCGATGTCGATGAGCCGGATCGTCATGTCCGGCCGCTCGTTCCGAAGCGCGCGAGCGACGCCCCAGATCGGCGCCTGGGCGGGATCGCGCAGCCCCGGCCGCACCGGGGACGGCATCGCCCCCGACGTCGCGACCCAGAGACGAGTCCCGCCGCTGATGCCGGCATCCACCAGGGCCTGGCAGAGCCGCAGCAGGCCAAGGCTGCCACGTTCCTGCGCCGCCAGAGGGTCGGATCCCGCGCCCTCGCGCAGCCCGCGGAGGTAGACGATCTCCAGACGGCCCGTCCGCCACTTCCTTGAGTGCGCGCGCAAGGCGCCCATGCCCTTCCGCCGCATCGAGCGGAACGCGGAAGCCGGTGCCGTTGAGGCGCTCGAAGGCGGGCGCCTCGGAGACCGTCAGCAGGCGGTGCCCGAGCGCCGCCAGACGGCGCCCGATCAGCGTCGCAGGCACGCCGCGCTCGGAGTCGGCGCCGCTGGTTATGAGCACGAAGGTGCGCGGCTCGCCGGCGGCCTCGGCGCGGTGATGTCCGTTGCCGCTGGGAGCGCGCGGCGAGAATGACCGCCACCGGAGCCGCCTCGCGGGGCAGCACGGCGGTCTCGGTGAACATTGCGGTCCGAAGCGCGCTCTCCCACTGCGCCGGCGGCAGCAGCGGCGTCTCCGCGCGCAGATCGAGATCGGCGAAGGACCACCAGCGGCGACGGATGCCGAAGACGAATTCCAGGAAGTCGCTGGGCTTCGGCTCCACCAGCAGCAGCAGTCCGCCGGGCCGCAGCAGCTCGCGCGCGCGCGCGAGCGCGCGGCCGAGATCGGCGCATTCATGCATGGCATTGGCGGCCACGATCACATCGAACTCCGCCGCCGCGAACCCCTGCCCCTCGAAATCCTGATCGAAGTCGAGAGCGGCGTAGCGCACGAAGGGATAGTCGGTGAAACGCCCCTCCGCCCGCGTCAGCGCCGCCTCGCGCGGATCGGTGAAGACGTACTCGACCCGCTCCGCCGGCAGCACCGGCAGCAGCGCGGCGGCAAGCCCGCCAGTGCCGCCGCCGATCTCCAGGATCCGCAGCGCGCGGCCGGCGGCGGTGTGCTGGCGGATGTGGTGCATCACGCCGGCCGCGATCTCGTTGCCGATGCGGACAAAGGGATCGGAATCCTCGAACTGCTCGCCGGCATTGAAGTCGCGCTCGGAGAACAGCAGCGACTTCCGCATCGGCCTCGCCGCGCAGGATCGCCTGCAGCCGCTCGCCGCAACGCCCCACCAGCTCGAGGCTGGCGAGGTGATCGGGATACTCAGCGACGAGACGGCGCCACAGCGCTTCCGGATCGTCGCCGGGCGCGTCCGCACGCAGCCGCCAATCACCGCCGATGCGCGTCGCGGCGCCGCGGCGCTCGAGCAGCGCCAGCAGCGCGCTCAGGTAAGCCTCGTGCTCCGGCGCGAGACGCGCCTGCTGGATCAATCCGCGTACCTCGAAAGGTGTTTCTCCGGCGCCCAGCGCCCGCAGCGCCCGCGCGGCATAGGCCACGGCGAGCCGGTCGAGCGCCGGCTCCAGGCTCTGTCGGAGACGCTCGATGCCGAGCGCCTCGGTCAGTCGTCCAGTCTCGGACGCCAGCGCCACGACACAGTCCGCCGGCCCCGGCAGATCCGCGCTGCCGCCAGCGGTCCAGCGATTGAGCTGCACCTCGGCATCCCAATGATAGGTCGGGATTTCGTTCGCGCGCGCCAGCTCGATGCGACGCAGGCGCAACCCCTCGACCACGGCAATGGCGGCGCCATCGGCGTCGACCAGGGTGAAGTCGACGGTCACCCCGGACCGGTCCGCATGGGCGATGCGCGCGTGGCACCACGCGACGGCCCGCCCCTCGCCGAGGAGCCGGAAGCGCTCCACCCGGACCGGAATGAAGCTCGACCGGTCGCCTTCCCGCTCCGCCATCTGCAGCGCGCCCGCGGCGGTCTGCAGGCAGGCGTCAAGGAGGGCCGGGTGAAGATGGTAAGCCGGCAGCTCCGACGCGATCGCGGCGGGCGCCTCGATGCGGCCGAGCGCCTCGCCCTCGCTGGCCCAGAGCTCGCGCAGGCCCTGGAAGGCGGGACCATAGGCAAGGCCATGGGCGGCGCAGCGCGCCAGATGCTCTTCGGCGCTCACATGGAGCGCGAGGCTGGCCTTCAGCGCATCGATCGCGAGCGGTGCCGGCCGCGGTGCCTCCGCCAATCCGGCGAGACGGCCGGCAACCAGCGAGGGCGCCAGCGGGCCGGCCTTCTGCTGATTGAGGATGCGGAAGGTGTTGTCCTCGTCGATGGCGAACTCCAGCCATTGCCCGGTCTTGTCGCCGAACATCAGCGGACGGTGGATCTCCAACCCTTCGATCTCGACCGCGCCGGTGGCGAAATGAGCGGTTGCGGCGGCGAGCGCCATCTCGATGTAGCCCGCGGCGGGAAACAGCACGCTGCCACCCACCACGTGATCCCGGAGAAACGGCAGCGTCGCGGCATCGAGGCTGTTCTGCCAGGTGATGTCGGCGGTGGGGAGCCGATAGCCCAGCAGCGGATGCAGCCGCTTGCTCAGCTTCGGGAGCGCCATGCGCTCGCTGGGCTCGAACCAGTACCGCTCGCGCTGCCAGGGATATGCGGGCAGCGACACCGGAGCGTGGCCGGCGGGGAACAGCGTTGCGAAGTCGAGATTGACGCCCGAGGCGTAACAGCGCGCCACGGCCAGCCACAACGCCTCCCGCTCCGGCTCGCTGCGTCGAAGCGATCCCAGGATGGTTCGGTCGGCGCCCTGCAGGCATTCGCGGAGATATCCTGCGAGCACGGGATGCGGACCGATCTCGAGAAAGACGTCGATGCCATCGTCGGCGAGATGCTGCACCGCCTGGCCGAACCGCACGGGCTGGCGGATATTGTCCCACCAATAGGCGGCATCGAGGCTGGCGCCGTCGCGCTCGCCGCCGGTCACGGTGGAGATGAAGCGCTGGCCGCCCGCTACCGGCTTGAGGTCGGCGAAGGCCGTGCAGGATCTCGTCCTGGAGCGGCGCCATGGCCTTGCTGTGGAAGGCGTAGTCGAGGCCGAGGAGACGCACGAACACGCCCTTCGCCTCGAGCGCCTCCGCCAGCCCAGCGAGAGCCGTCGCGTCGCCGGACACCGTCACCGAGGCCGGGCTGTTGACCGCGGAGATCTCGAGCGCGCCGTTATAAGGTGCGATCGCTTCCGCCGCCTGCTCCTCGGTGAGGCCGACCGCCGCCATCTTGCCGGCGCCGGCGGTCCGCTCCTGGGCCTGGCTGCGGCGCGCCACCACTCAGACACGCCTGCTCCAGCGTCAACGCGCCGGCGGCATGGGCGGCGGCAACCTCGCCGACGCTGTGCCCGAGCATCGCCTCGGCGGCGATGCCGCGGCGGCGCAGCAGATCCACCACGCCGACCTGCAGGGCGAAGAGCGCGGGCTGCGCGATCTCGGTCTTCTCGAACAGGCTCGCCGGCGCCTCGCTGCGGAGCATCTCGAGCACCGACCAGCCGACCAGCGGCTGCAGCGCGGCGTCGATCGCGGCGATAGAGGCGGCGAACTCCGGCTCACGGGCGAGAAGATCGCGGCCCATGCCGACCCATTGCGAGCCATTGCCGGAGAAGACGAAGCGCGAGCCGCGAGGGCTGATAGCCGGCTTCGCCTTCGGCCAGCATCTGCGCCGGATATCCGGCGGCGAAAGCTTCCAGGCGTTCGGCCACCTCTTCCCGGCTCTCGCCGAAGGTGGCGATGCGGAGCGCGTGATGGCTGCGACGGCGTCGCCACCGCGCGGCAGAGGGTGGCGAGAGACGGCGAGTCCAGGCTCGCGCAGCCGCCGCGCATAGGTCTCCGCCAGCGCCTTGAGAGCGCCCTCGCTGCGCGCGGACAGCACCAGCATCTCGATGCTGTCGTCGCCGGCGGACTCCGGCCGCGCGTGGGCTCGCGGCGGGCACATGGCTCTGCAGGACGAGATGGGCGTTGGTGCCGCCGAAGCCGAAGGAATTGACCCCCACCATCAGGGGCGATGCGCGTTCCGGCAGCGGCGTCAGCTCGCGCACGACGCCAAGATTGAGCTCGTCGAAGGGGATCTTCGGATTGAGATTGGCGGCGTGCAGCGACGGCGGGATCTGCCGATGCGACAGCGTCAGGGTCGCCTTGAGGAGCCCAGCGATGCCCGACGCCGGCTCGAGGTGGCCGATGTTCGTCTTCACGGAGCCGATGAGGCAGGGATCGCCGGCATGGCGCTCGGCGCCGAAGACGCGGCCGAGTGCGGTGCATTCCACGCGATCGCCGGCGCTGGTCCCGGTGCCGTGCGCCTCGACGTAGGAGACGTCGGCGGGATCAATGCCGGCGCTGCGGTAGACCTGGCGCAGCAGCTGCTCCTGGGCCACGGGATTGGGCAATGCGATGCCCTTGGTGCGGCCGTCGGAGTTGACGCCGGCGCCGAGGATGACCGCGTGGACGGTGTTCCCGTCCGCGAGCGCGGCGGCGAGCGGCTTCAGGACGACGACGCCGCCGCCTTCCGAGCGCACATAGCCGTCGGCCTCGGCGGCAAACGCGCGGCAGCGCCCGGTCGGCGACAGCATCGCGGCCTTGCAGAAGGCACCGTGCGTTTCCGGCGCCAGGAGGATATTGACGCCGCCGGCGATCGCCAGCGAGCTCTCGCCCCGCCGCAGGCTGTGCACAGGCGCCGATGGACCGCTACCAGAGCGGACGAGCAGGCGGTGTCGATGGCGAGGCTGGGGCCGTGCAGATCCAGCACGTAGGAGATCCGGTTCGCCGCCACCGCCAGCGCGGAGCCGGAGGCGCCGTAGGGATCGGTGATGGACTCGGCGGCATTGCGCTGCAGGATGCCGTAGTCCTCGTTCGAGATGCCGATGAAGACGCCGGTGTCGGATCCCGCCAGCCGCCCGGGCACGATGTCCGCATGCTCCAGCGCCTCCCAGGCGAGTTCCAGGAGAATGCGCTGCTGGGGATCCATCTGCCGCGCCTCGCGCGGCGAGATCCCGAAGAAGTCCGCGTCGAAGCGATCGATGGCATCGAGAAAGCCGCCGGCCCGCGTGTAGATGCGACCGGGGCGGGCGGGGTCAGGATGGAAGTACCAGTCGACGTCCCAGCGATCGCGGGGAATCTCCCCCACCGCGTCGCGGCCGGATTTCAGCAGTTCCCAGAACTGCTCGATGTCGCCAGCGCCCGGCAGTCGACAGGCCATGCCAACGATGGCAACCGGGAACGGCGGCCAGGACGGCTTGCTATCGCTGGGCATGCAGCTTCATTCCGAAATCTCAGTCCTCGATGATGCGCCGATTTCCCCGACGACCGCGCCGCTACGTTCGGACACGCACGCCCCGCCAACCCGGGTGTCCCCGCGGCCGTTCACGAACGACGTGATACAAGCATTTTCCCGCGAGGTACATAGGGTTGACCACGAAGCCGGGCAGGACATTGCCGGCAGCGCTCGCGACGGGTCTGGCGCGGCCGAGCGCCAGCCCGTTGCACCACCGCCCCGGGACTATGACACTTCCTCGGCGCGGCTCAGCAACGGCGGCCCATAATCCCAAATCGCACCCCCCGAAAGAACCGCGGACGACACCCGCACCTCGATAAAGCAAGGATAGGGCCGCGTGGACAATTGTATCCCGCCGCAGCCCGGATCGCCTAATCCAACTCGCCCCGGTCGCTGACGTTTGCGGCTGTCTCCCGGCTTAAAGAATATGCGAGATGTGGTCTATAACAAACTGACATTGCGTTTAATATTGGCCTCCGAAAAAGAAGCGATCGGCACGTGATTCTCGTCGACCGGCGATGCCGACCTGCAACGCGGCGCAGGACCGCCAAGAGTTCGGCGATGGGAGAGCCTCCGGAGTCTCGCCACCCGGAGCGCAGCCGCCGAGGAGTGGCAGACGATGCCATGAGCGCTACCGCGGCGTGGCATCGATGAGCCGCCGGCGGTGCCAGTTGCCCGGCACAGCCATACGCGCTCAAATAGGCGGCGACTTGGTCAAAGGGCGGGCGGAACCGTACAGGCCGGGCCAACGCCGATGCGGCTCGCGGAGCAGAAGGGAAGACCGGATGGACCAGCATTACGACCGCGCCGCCGAGGATCTCGGCAATGTCGTGGCGCTCGAGCACGTCAATGTCCGCATCCCCGACCAGACGGTGGCCACGCTCTTCTATGTGAGCGGCCTCGGGCTGACGCGGGATCCCTATCTCATGACCAGCGTCGACAACATGTGGATCAACGTCGGTCGCAGCCAATTCCACCTGCCGACCGGCGCGCCCCAGGTGCTGCGCGGGCAGACCGGCATCGTGCTGCCGGATCTGCGAGCGCTCGCGCGGCGGCTGGCGGCGGTGCGCAAGCCGCTCGAGGGAGCACGCTTCGCCTTTCGCGAGCACAATGCCTTCGTCGACGTGATCTCGCCCTGGGGCAATCGCCTCCGCTGTCACGGGCCGGAGGACCGGCTTCGGCCGGATCAACCTCGGCATGCCCTATGTGGAGTTCGAGGTTCCGCCGAGCACCGCCGACGGCATCGCGCGCTTCTATCGCGAGGTGCTCGGTACGCGCCGCCGGGCCGTCGACGAGGACGAGAGGGGCCGCATGCGCGGGTGCTCCGTCGGCATCGACCAGGACCTGCTGTTCCGCGAGACCGACGCGCCGCCGCCGCCCTATGACGGCCACCACGTCCAGGTCTATATCGCGGACTTCTCCGGCCCGCACGAGCGCCTCAAGGAGAGCGGTCTGATCACCGAGGAGAGCGATCAGCACCAGTACCGCTTCAAGGACATCGTCGATCTCGACAGCGGCAAGCTGCTGTTCACGATCGAGCACGAGATCCGCAGCATGCGGCATCCGCTCTACGCGCGGCCGCTGGTCAACCGCAATCCGGCGCAGACCAACCGCAACTACGCCCCGGGCCAGACGCCTGGACCTGGTCGATGGCGCATGATGCCTAGCGCCGTGCTCTCGACCGCCTGATGACGCCGCCGCGGGAAAGCAGACGCCGCCGCCCCGCGAGCCGATGCGCCACGTCACCGACGCCCGATCGACTCCTCGAGCCGCGCCAGCGCTGCTGCCGCGATCGCCGCCGCGGCCGACGAGACCGAGCGCGAGCGCCGGCATCGCCGGCACCGCTCTTCGCGGCCATGCTGGAGGCCGGGTCTCTTCGCATGCTGCTGCCGCGCTCGCTTGATGGCGGCGAGACCGATCCGCCTGACCTTCGTGCGGGTGATCGAGGAGATCGCCAAGGCCGACGCCAGCACCGCCTGGTCCCTCTGCCAGACCTCGGTCTGCGCGATGGTGGCGGCCTACCTGCCGCCGGAAAGCGCGCGGAGATCTTCGGCCGCGACCCCGAGCGCCGTCCTCGCCTGGGGCCCCGGCCCCAGCCGCGCCGGCGTCGCGACCGAGGGCGGCTACCGCCTGACCGGCAGCTGGTCCTTTGCCAGCGGCGGCCGGCATGCGACCTGGCTCGGCGCCCATTGCCCGGTCTTCGAGGCCGACGGCACGCCGCGGCTCGGCGCCCGAGGGCGCGCCGCTGGTGCGCACGCTGCTGTTTCCGGCGGCCGAGGCGCCGATGACGGACATCTGGCACGTCGTGGGCCTGCGCGGCACCGCGCAGCGATGCCTACGCGGTCACCGATCTCTTCGTGCCCGAGGCCTTCACCCTCGGCCGGGACGATCCCGCCGAGCGGCGCGAGACCGGGCGCGCTCTATTGCATGCCCACCAACAGCCTCTATTCCTGCGGCTTCGCCTGCGTCGCCCTCGGCCTGGCGCGCAGCCTGCTCGACGCCTTCGTGGCGCTGACGCTGGAGAAGTCACCGCGCGGCTACAAGAGCAAGCTGCGCGACAACGCGGTGGTGCAGTCCGAGGTCGCGAGCTCCGAGGCGCGGCTGCGCGGCGCGCGGATGTATCATCCTGCGGCACCCTCGGCGAGATCTGGGACTCCGTGCAGCGCTCGCACGAGCTCACCCTCGATCAGCGCATGGCGATCCGGCTCGCCGCCACCCACACCATCCACGAGGCGCTCGCAGTCGCCGACACCGCCTATCACGCCGCCGGCGCCACCGCGATCTTCAACAGCAATCCCTTCGAGCGGCGCTTCCGCGACATTCACACGGTGGCGCAGCAGGTGCAGGGCCGGCGCTCGCATTTCGAGACCGTCGGCCGCCACCTCCTCGGCTTCGAGACCGATCTGCTGTTCGTCTGAAGCCCTGCTCACCGACGCGAGATCGGCGCGGCGCGACCGTTACTTCGTCTTCGCCACGTCGCCACGGCTGTCCACCAGCACCGTCACCGGCTTGCCGCCTTCCAGCGCGGTGGCGCTCCAGCCACTCGCCGCCTTGTGGACGTTCTGCACCTTGGTGTAGCCGTCGCCAACGATCTCGCGCTTGGCCTGCGCCGCGCTGATCCCGCTCATCCCAGCGGCGAGCGCGCCGCCGGCGGCCAGCATCAGAGCGAGCGCCGCCGTCACCGATACAGCATGCTTGACCATGGCTCGGTCCTCCTCTGTGTGTACACAAAGGATAGCGCTCGCCCTGCCGCACGGTCGTTACAAATGCGTTAGACCGGCGTCCAGAGCGACGTTAGAGCCCTCTCCGCGATTCAACCTGCGAGAACGCGCCCGCGTTCGATCCGGCGCCGCCACATCGGATCAGGCGGCGCGGATCTTGCCGAGGAAGTCGCGCACCTGGTCGCGCAGCCGCTCGGTCTGGGAGTTGAGCGCCTCCGCCGCCGATTTGACGCCGCCCGCCGCCGCGCCGGTGGCGTCGGCCCCGTCGGTGACGCCGGAGATGTTCTGCGGACACGTCCTTGGTGCGGCGTGCCGCCTCCTGGGTGTTGCGGGTGATCTCCTGGGTCGCCGCGCCCTGCTCCTCGACCGCCGAGGCGATCGAGGTCGCGACCGTGCTGACCTCGCCGATGGTGCCGCCGATCCGCTTGATCGCATCGACCGCATCCTTGGTCACGTTCTGCACCGCGAGCGATCTGCGCCGAGATCTCCTCGGTCGCCTTCGCGGTCTGATTGGCGAGCGACTTCACCTCGGAGGCGACCACGGCGAAGCCCTTCCCCGCCTCGCCCGCGCGCGCCGCCTCGATGGTGGCGTTGAGCGCCAGCAGGTTGGTCTGGCCGGCGATATCGCTGATCAGCTTCACGACCTCGCCGATGCGCCCGGCGGATTCCGCCAGGCCCTGGACGGTGCTGTCGGTCTGCTGCGTCTCCTCGACGGCGCGGCTGGCGATGCTCGCGGCATGGGCGACCTGCCGGCTGATCTCCGAGATCGACGCGCTGAGCTGCTCGGAGGCGGATGCCACCGTCTGCACGTTGGCCGACGCCTCCGAGGAGGCCGCCGCGGCCAGCTTCACCTGATCATTGGTCTGCTCGGAGGTCATGGAGAGACCGTCCGATGTCTTGCGCATCTCGCCGGAGGCGCCGCTCAGCGCCTCGAGAGCCTTGCCCATCTGTCCCTCGAAGGTGGCGATGTGGGCTTCGATCGCCTGCTGGCGCGCCGCCGCCTGGGCATGGCGGCCGCGCTGCTCCTCCTCGATCCGCGCCTTCTCCACGGCGTTCTGCTTGAAGACGCCGAGAGCGCCGGCGAGCGCGCCGATCTCGTCCTTGCGATCGGCGAAGGGAGCCTCCGCGGTCAGGTCGCCGCCCGCCAGCTTCAGCATGGCGTCACGGATCGCGCGCAACGGATTGATGACGCGCCGGGTCACCGCGAGAATGGCGCCCGCCGCCAGCGCAAGCGCCGCGACCAGAAGCACCAGCTGCACCGCGAGATCGCGCTCGGCGGCGCCGCGCTCGGCATGCGCATGCATCTTGGCCGCATCGAGCGCACCCTCGGCGACCGCCAATATGCTGGCGAGCCTGCCGACGGTGTACGGGCTCCATTTATCCGCCGTCATCCCCGGCGGCTCGCCGGCCAACAGCGCTTTGAACAGCCGGTCGCGGGTCGCAACGTAGTCGGCGTCGAAAAACCCCTTCTTCGCGGCCGCCATGCCGTCGACGAGATTGGCCGGCAGCTGGGTTCCGAACGCGGCGTCCTCGAGGGCGGCCCAGGCCATCTCGGTGCCGCCGACAAATCCCGCGTATTTCTGCGGCGCGTCCGGCTGCAGATGCCCCGCGGCAAGGCCGGTCGAGATCAGCAGGGAAGCCTCGCCGCCGGCGTTCCGGACGAACCAGGCGAGCTGCTTCATCTCCATCATCTGATCGATGTAGGCGTCCTTCTGCTTGATGTCGGCGAAGAGGCGCGCCGACAGCCGGTCGAGGGTCTCCAGCATCGCCGTCTCGGTGTCATAGTATTCCTTGGCGAGCTGCTCGCGGCGCACGGCCTTCGGCTTGTGGATCGCCTCCCAGGATTCGCTCTCGAGCGCGGTCAGCTTGGCGACCAGCTGCTGCACCTCGGGAAGCAATGTCTTCTTGTCGGTGAAATCCAGGGATACCAGCAGCTCCGCGGTGGAATGCAGCGCCGGCATCTGATTGTCGCGGACCGCGCGCAGATACTTGCTGAGATCGGGGCTGATGGGGTCGGCGGCATTCAGGCTCCGCACCGTCGACGAGCGATCGGTGCGCAGATTGTGCATCGCCTTGAAGGCAAAACCCGAGACTTCCACGACACCGGCGATCTGGCCCGTGGTGCCGACGCGCTGCCAGGACTGCCACGCCGTCGTCGACAGCATGAACACGACGACGGCCGCCATCGTTGCGATGACCGCCTTGAGAAGCGCGTTGGCAGAAAGCCGATTCAACATGGATCTCCCCTGAGAAAGCTGCTGGTAGATAAATCGCTGTCCGTAAAGAACAGGTGTAATTCTGTCTTTTCGGAGCAACTTCATCGATGCGGGTCAGGTCCCTTCACACCTCTATGGGGATAATTTCCTCCTGGAGAATCTTTCTATTGTGGTAGGGCCGATCCAGCGCCAGCAGCGAACGGCTACTCGGAAATCCTGGGGCAGCCCTGGAGCGCCTCGCGCGACAGAGATCTAACCCATTGAATTTCAATCATTCCGGCCGTATGGCGAAGCGCCGGGATATCGTCTGCCGCCCCTTTGCGACGCCGACGATCGCCGGCGCAACGGAAAAGCCGTCGGTATCCGCAGAGGCGGCCGAGGGGGCGCCGCATCGAGACAGGCTGAGCTTGGCGGTCGCTATATCCTACGGTATATAGCGATGGAACCCCGCCCCGATCCGGTCATCCATGCGCCCATTCGTTTCGCTCATTGCCGCGTCGCTGCTGGCGCTACCAGGTCGATCTGACCGAAGCGCAGCTCGATGAGCTGCTGCGCTGAGGTGGATCGGGTCCGCGCCCGCCAAGCGCGACGACATCGGGCGACGCGATAGACTTCCATCACCCGCACGGGAGCGTTATATTCGCTCACATATAGCGCAACGACAGAGAGATCGATCCCGTCATGGCATTTCCAGGCCCTGCCCCACGCCTCTTGAGGGTGCTGGCCCTCGCCACACTCTGCCTTGCGCCGCAGCTGCTCCTTGCGCCGGCCGCCCACGCGAAGGACATACTGGTCTTCGCCGCCGCCAGTCTCAAGAACGCCCTCGATGACGCCATCGCCAACTATCCCCGGCGGGCGGAGAACAAGATCGCGGTTTCCTATGCCGCCAGCTCCACCCTCGCCAAGCAGGTGGAGAACGGCGCTCCCGCCGACATCTTCATCTCCGCCGATCTCGATTGGATGGACTATCTGCAGAAGCGGAACCTGATCAAGACGCAGAGCCGCCTCAACCTGCTCGGCAACCGGCTGGTGCTGGTGGCGCCGGCGGACAGCAAGGTCGCGGTCAAGATCGCGCCCGGCTTTCCCCTGGCGCAGATCCTCGGCGACAACCGCCTCGCCATGGCCGACCCCGCGGCGGTGCCGGCGGGCAAGTACGGCAAGGCCGCGCTGGAGAAGCTCGGAGTCTGGTCCTCCGTGAGCGCGAAGGTGGCACCGGCCGAGGATGTGCGCGCGGCCCTGCTCCTGGTATCGCGCCGCGAGGCGCCCCTCGGCATCGTCTATGCGACCGACGCCGTGAGCGATCCCGGCGTCAAGACCGTCGCCGTCTTTCCGGCGGATACGGTCCCACCCATCACCTATCCCGCGGCGCTCCTCGCCGGCAGCAGCGATCCCGCCGCCGCGGCCTTCCTCGATTTCCTGGAATCCGACGCCGCGCGGCCGTTCTTCGAGAAGCAGGGCTTCAGCTTCCGGCCGGAGTAGCTCGGCTGCGGCGCGCGGTCGCCGGGCTCTTCGGCCGCGCGCGCGATGACGACAGCGCCAGCGCCTTGCCGTGTCGGCGGAGCAGCTTCTCCGCGTCGCTCTCGATCGCGCGGTAGGCGCGGATGACGGAGCGGCCGAGCGGCGTGACCTTGGCGCGACCGCCGCCGGCTCCGCCGAGCGTCGTCGTCACCACGGGACCGCGGAAATAGGAATTGAGCTCGTCGACCAGCAGCCAGGCGCGACGATAGGACATCTTCAGAGCGCGACCGGCGGCGCTGATCGAGCCCTGTTCCTCGATCGTCTCCAGGAGCCGCACCTTGCCCGGCCCGAGACGGGCGGCGCCGCCGAGATCAAGACGTAGGAAGAGCTTCGGCATGAGCGCGCGATCCCGCCGCTAGAGCATTTTCCACCGAAGTGGAACCCGGTTCGGTGCAGAAAATGCGACAAAACAAAGAATTGAGAGCGCGTTTCGATTCAATCTAATCGGAACGCGCTCTAGACCGGCTGATTCTCGAGCGCCTCGCCGAACGCGATTGGATGCTGCAGCGCGACGCTGAGCTGCGCACGGTCGAGCTCCCCTTCCCAGCGGCTGACCACGATGGTGGCGACGCCGTTGCCGACGAGGTTGGTGAGCGCCCGGCACTCGCTCATGAACTTGTCGATGCCGACCAGGATGGCCAGGGACTGGATCGGGATGTCCGGAACGATGGCGAGGGTGGCGGCGAGCGTGATGAAGCCGGCGCCGGTCACGCCCGAGGCGCCCTTCGACGTCAGCATGGCGATCACGAGGATGCCGAGCTCCTGTCCGAGAGTGAGATGCGTGTTGGTGGCCTGCGCCAGGAACAGCGTCGCCAGCGTCATATAAATGTTGGTGCCGTCGAGATTGAAGCTGTAGCCGGTGGGGATCACCAGCCCCACCACCGAGCTGCGAGGCGCCGAGCCGCTACCATCTTCTGGATCATGTGCGGCAGCACCGTCTCCGAGGAGCTGGTGCCCAGCACGATCAGCAGCTCGTCCTTGATGTAGGCGATGAAGCGGAAGATCGAGAAGCCGAAGAAATACGCGATGCCGCCGAGCACCAGCAGCACGAAGAGGATGCTGGTGAGATAGAAGGTCAGGATGAGCATGCCCAGGTTCACCAGCGAGCCCAGGCCATAGGCGCCGATGGTGAAGGCCATGGCGCCGAAGGCACCGATCGGCGCCACGCGGACGATCATGCCGATGATGCGGAAGAAGACCTTGCCGGCGACGTCGACGGCGGCGGTGGCGCGCCTGCCGACCTCGCCGAGACGCGACGCGGCAAAGCCCGTGAGAATGGAGACGAGCAATATCTGCAGCAAATCGCCCTTGTCGAAGGCGCTGAAGAAAGTGGTGGGGATGATCGCCATCAGATGGGCGACGATGCTTTCCTGCTTCGCCTGCGTCGCATAGGTCGCCACCGATTTGGGATCGATGGTCGCGGGGTCGATGTTGAAGCCGCTGCCGGGGTGCACGAGCTCGCCGACCAGGAGGCCGATGGCGAGCGCCACGGTGGAAACCGCCTCGAAATAGAGCAGCGCCTTGACGCCGACGCGGCCGACCTTGGAGAGATCGCTCATCGAGGCGATGCCGTGCACCACGGTGCAGAAGATGACCGGGGCAATCATCATCCGGATGAGATTCACGAAGGCATCGCCCAGCGGCTTCATCTGCGTGCCGGTCTGCGGGAAGAAATGACCGACGAAGATGCCGATTGCGATCGCAACCAGCACCTGCAAATAGAGGACCGTGTACCAGGGACGGCGCTCGGCCATGACAACCTCGAGCCGGAATACGATGGAACTGAGTTAACGCGCGAGCGCGACGGGAGGGACGTAAATTTGGAGCATAGGGCCGCGCCGAAAGCAAGGCGCGGCACTCAATCGACGCGTCGTCCTCACCGCTTCTCAAGGATGGCGGCGAGGACGTCGCCGGCGCGCCGGCACTGCGCCTCGGTCACGTTGAGATGGGTGACCGCGCGCACCGTCCGCGCGGCGAAGGCCGAGACCAGCACGCCCTCCGCCTTGGCCCGCGCGACCACCGTCGCCGCATCGGGGGCGCCCTCCTCGAGGCGGAAGATCACGATGTTGCTTTGGACGGTCGCGAGATCGAGGCGCACGCCGCGGATGCCGCTGAGGCGCTCGGCGATGAGCCGAGCATTGGCGTGATCCTCCGGCAGCCGCGCCAGATTGTGATCGAGCGCGTAGAGCCCGGCGGCGGCGAGGATGCCGGACTGCCGCATGGCGCCGCCGAACATGCGCCGCGCCCGCACGCCGCGGGTGATATCGGCGGCACGACCCGCGATCAGGCTGCCGACCGGACAGCCCAGCCCCTTGGAGAGGGCGACGCCGACGAGATCGAAGGGTTGCGCCAGATCCGCGAGCCGCGCTCCGCTCGCCGCCGCGGCGTTGAAGAGCCGCGCGCCGTCGAGATAGCTGGCGACCCCGAGACCCGCGGGCCGCCTCGCAGATCGCCACAGCCTCGCTCTGCGGAAACACCACGCCGCCGCCGCGATTGTGGGTGTTCTCGATCGTGACCAGCGTGGTCGGCGGGAAGACGACGTGGCCCGGCGCCTTGTAGGCGGCCTTGAAGTCGGCGGCGGTGAAGAGCCCGCCCTGCCCGACCACCGTGAACTGCACGCCGGAATTGGCGGCGGCCGCGCCGGATTCGTGCCAGACGATATGCGCCTCGTCGCCGACCACGACCTCGTCGCCCGGACGCGTCAGCAGCTTGAGGGCGATCTGGTTCGCCATCGTGCCGCTGGGTACGAAGAGCGCCGCCTCCTTTCCCAGCTCCGAAGCGATGCGCTCCTGCAGGCGATTGACCGTGGGATCCTCGCCGTACTGGTCGTCGCCGACCGGCGCCTCCGCCATGGCCTTGCGCATGGCCGGCGACGGCAGGGTCACGGTATCGGAGCGAAGGTCGATGGCATCCATGGGCGTCTCCGGAAATGCGAGTCCGAGCGCCTCACTTAGCACAGGAAGGGAAAGCGGAAACTCGAATTCCCGCTATCGCGCGCCGATCGCCGCGGCGGGCCCGGCCGCATCGACCGGCAGGCCGCCGGCCTTGGCGATGAAGCGGGCGATCTCGGCGACGCCCTGGAGCGCCTTCAGGTTGGTGAAGATGAACGGCCGCTCGCCGCGCATCTTGCGGGCGTCCCGATCCATCACCTCGAGGCTCGCCCCCACCAGGGGCGCCAGATCGATCTTGTTGATGACCAGGAGATCCGAGCGCGTGATGCCCGGCCCGCCCTTGCGCGGGATCTTGTCGCCCGCCGCCACGTCGATGACGTAGAGCGTGATGTCCGCCAGCTCGGGACTGAACGTCGCCGCCAGATTGTCGCCGCCGCACTCGATGAAGATGATCTCCAGATCCCGGAAGCGCTGCGGTCATCTCGGCAACCGCGGCGAGGTTGATCGAGGCGTCCTCGCGGATGGCGGTATGCGGGCAGCCGCCGGTCTCGACGCCCATGATGCGCTCGGGCGCGAGCGCGCCGGAGCGGATCAGGAACTCCGCGTCCTCCCGCGTATAGATGTCGTTGGTGACGACGGCCACGCGATAGCGGTCGCGCATGTGCTTGCAGAGGCGATCGACGAGCGCGGTCTTGCCGGAGCCGACCGGGCCGCCGATGCCGACGCGGAACGGACCGTGGGGCGAGGATGTCATGAACGGAATAGCCTCGTGTATTGGGTTTCGTGGCGAAGCGACGTCCAGTCCACCATGAAGGCGGCGGAGCCGATCTCGTCGAGGGGCGCCGCCAGCGCCGCGGCGACGACCTCCTCGATCACCGGCGCCAGCGCCGCCACCGCGCGCTGCCCGTCGGTCTGGCCGAGCGGCACCAGCCGCACGCCGGCGGAGATCAGATTGGCGCTCATGGCGTGAAGATAGGCGGCGAGCGCCAAGGGCAACGGGGCTCCATCGACGGATGCCAGCGCCGCCGCCACCGGCAGCGCGACGGGGCGCCGACCCCAACGGTGGGCGAAGGCATCGAGGCGCGGCGACGGCCAGGCCTGGCGGGTGGTGGCGAGGAAGGCCGCACCCTGCTGGGCGCTCTCGAGCGCGGTCTCGGATGTCGATCGAAACGCCGCCGCGAGCTCCGCCAGCTCGTCGACAAGCTCGGCATCGTCGGCGGCCTCGTAGACCGCCGCGGAACAGCATGGCGTCGACGCGGCCGGCGCCGGCGCGCAGAATCCAGGCGACCCAGTCGACGAGGCTCGCCCGATCCCGCACCAGCCCCGCCTCCACCGCATATTCGATCCCGTGGCTGTAGCTGAAGCCGCCGGTGGGATATGCGGGCGAGAACCACGCCATCAGCCGCATCAGCGCCGCGGACCCGATCATCATCCGACCTCTCGATGGTGATGATCGTGATGACCGTGGTCATGGTCCCCATGGTCATGGCCGGGCTCCACGGCATGGCTGTGGTAGGCGCCGGTCTCGGGATTGAACGGCGCCTCGATCTCGCGCACGGATCCACCGAGATGGCGGATCATGTCGGCGATGACGTGATCGCGGCGGATGAGGAGATAGTCGGTTCCGAGCTCGGCCGGCAGATGCCGGTTGCCGAGATGCCAGGCCAGGCGCACGAGATCCTGAGGCGAGCGGGCGCGGATCTCCAGCAACGGCTCCGCCAGCGCCTCCACCCGGACATAGCCGCCGCTCTCCAGCTTCAGCCCGTCGCCGTGGCGAAGGAGGGTCGCGTGCGGGAGGTCAAGCAGCAGCTCGGTGCCGCCCTCGGCCCGCAGCACCAGGCGCCGGCGATGACGATCGTCGATAGCCGAGGCGGATACGGTCCCGCTCGGCGCTCAGGGGCCAGCTTCCGGCGGCGGCGATGTCGCTGACGCGGTCCATCAGAACAGGAAATAGCGCTGCGCCATCGGCAGCACCTTGGCCGGCTCGCAGGTCAGCAGCACGCCGTCGGCGCGGACTTCGTAGGTCTCCGCATCCACTTCCATCTTCGGCACAAGATTGTTGTGCACCATGCTGGCCTTCGAGATTCCGCCGCGGCAGTTCTCCACCGCCACCACCGCGCGGGAGAGACCGAACTTCCGCGCCACGTCGGCCTCGACGCCGGCGCGGGAGACGAAGAGGACCGAGCTCTCGACGTCGTTCCGCCCGAAGCTGCGCCGAACATCGGCCGGTAGTGCATGGGCTGCGGCGTCGGGATCGAGGCGTTGGGATCGCCCATGCTGGCGGCGGCGATCGATGCCGCCTTTCAGCACCAGGTCCGGCTTCACGCCGAAGAAGGCCGGCGTCCACAGCACGAGATCGGCGAGCTTGCCCACCTCGACCGATCCCACATCGTGGAGATGCCGTGGGCGATGGCGGGGTTGATGGTGTACTTCGCGACGTAGCGCTTGCACGCGGAAATTGTCGTTGTCGCCCGTGCTCCTCCGGCAGGCGGCCGCGCTGGCGCTTCATCTTGTGGGCGGTCTGCCAGGTCCGGATGATCACCTCGCCGACGCGGCCCATGGCCTGGCTGTCGGAGGAGATCATGCGAGAAGGCGCCGAGGTCGTGGAGGATGTCCTCGGCGGCGATGGTCTCGCGGCGGATGCGGCTCTCGGCGAAGGCCACGTCCTCGGAGATCTCGGGATCGAGGTGGTGGCACACCATGAGCATGTCCAGGTGCTCGTCGAGGGTGTTGACCGTGTAGGGCCGCGTCGGATTGGTCGAGGACGGCAGCACGTTCGCCTCGCCGCAGACCTTGATGATGTCCGGCGCATGGCCGCCCCCGGCGCCCTCGGTGTGGTAGGTGTGGATGGTGCGGCCCTTGAAGGCCGCGACGGTGTCCTCGACGAAGCCGGACTCGTTGAGCGTGTCGGTGTGGATCGGCACCTGCACGTCCATGTCGTCGGCGACCGCGAGGCAGTTGTCGATGGCGGCGGGCGTGGTGCCCCAGTCCTCGTGCAGCTTCAGGCCGCAGGCGCCGGCGTCGACCTGCTCGACGCAGCGCCTCGGGCAGCGCCGCATTGCCCTTGCCGCAGAAGCCCGAGGTTCATCGGGAAGGCGTCGGCGGCCTGCAGCATCCGCTGCCATGTGCCAGGGGCCGGGCGTGCAGGTGGTGGCGTTGGTGCCGGTGGCGGGGCCGGTGCCGCCGCCGATCATGGTGGTGACGCCGCGATAGCAGCGCCTCCTCGATCTGCTGCGGGCAGATGAAGTGGATGTGGGCGTCGATGCCGCCGGCGGTGACGATCATGCCCTCGCCGGCGATCACCTCGGTGCCGGGGCCGATCACGATGTCGACGCCGGGCTGCACGTCGGGATTGCCGGCCTTGCCGATGGCGGCGATGCGGCCGTCCTTGATGCCGATGTCGGCCTTGACGATGCCCCAGTGGTCGAGGATCAGCGCGTTGGTGATGACGGTGTCGACGGCGCCCTCGGCGCGGCTCCGCTGCGCTCTGGCCCATGCCGTCGCGGATCACCTTGCCGCCGCCGAACTTCACCTCCTCGCCATAGGTCGGTGCGGTCGCGCCTCCACCTCGATGAAGAGCTCGGTGTCGGCGAGCCGGACCCTGTCGCCCACCGTGGGGCCGAACATGTCGGCATAGACGCCGCGCGGCGATCTTGTAGGCCATGGTCCCCTCAGAGCTTGCCGTTCACTTTGGCAGTTGAAGCCGTGGATCACCCGCGCGCCGGCATAGGCCACGAGGTTGACCGACCGCTTCTGGCCGGGCTCGAAGCGCACCGCGGTTCCCGCGGGAATGTCGAGGCGCATGCCCCGCGCCTTCTCGCGGTCGAAGGCGAGCGCGCTGTTGGTTTCATAGAAATGATAGTGGCTCGCCCACCTGGATCGGCCGGTCGCCGGTATTGGCGACCTCCAGGCTGAGCGGTGGCGCGGCCCTCGTTGAGCATGAGGTCGCCGGGCTTGGTAATGATCTCGCCGGGAATCATCGGGGCGGCCCTCAGCGGATGGGTTGATGGACGGTGACGAGCTTGGTGCCATCGGGGAAGGTCGCCTCGACCTGGATGTCGTGGATCATCTCCGCGATCCCCTCCATCACTTGGTCGCGCCTGATCACCTCGGCGCCGTCCCGCATCAGCTCGGCGACGCTCCGCCCGTCGCGCGCGCCCTCCACGACGAAATCGGTGATGAGGGCGATCGCCTCGGGATGGTTGAGTTTGACCCCGCGCTCCAGCCGCCGCCGCGCCACGTTCGCGGCCATCGCCACCAGCAGCTTGTCCTTTTCCCTCGGCGTCAGATTCATGTGCCTCCCCCTCGCCTTGTCACGTCAGCCAGACCCGCGGCACCCGGCGCGGCAACCCCGCCACCGCGGCACGCAGACCGGCGCAATATTCCGCCACATCGCGACGCACCTCCGCCGCCTCCCGCGCCAGAAAACGTGCCAGCAGGATGCCGTTCACGACGGTCGCGCCGCAGCGGCTCGCCGCCGTCGCCAGCAGCCCGCGAGCATCGTTCAGTCGATCTCCGGCATCGTCCGCGGCATAGATGACGGTGGCGCAGGCGCTGGCGCCGTCGAAGCCGGCGGGATGCGCGAGCGCCGCCGCCACGTCGCCCTCGAGATGCAATGCATCGGCCCATGCGAGGCTGACCGCCGCGCGAGAGGCGCCACTCATCATGGAGCCGTCCCCGCTGGAAACGCTCGCCGCGCGCGGCGCGGCCGAACACCACCAGCTCGCAGCCGAGGAAGCGGGCGCCCGGTGCGATTTCCACTCGCGTGCGCCGCACGAGCCGCGCGCCGTCAAAGAGAATGGTCTCCTGGGGCAGCCACTCGACCCAGCTCCCGGTCATGGCCGTGATCCCGACCTCGATGCGGGCATCGCGCCCGGACGCCCGATAGATCTTCTCCGCCGCCTGGGTGGTCGCGGTGACACGTGCCGCCTCGCCGGCTTCGACGGCAATATCGAGGCGATCGCCGCCCGTAAGGCCGCCCGACGTGGTGAGCAGCACGACGCCCAGGGGCTCGTCCGGCTCGGAGCGCGGAAAGAGCACACGGCAGGGCGTTTGCTGGAACAGGCGCGCCATGCGCGTCTCGCCGGACGGGTCGCGAAGAAAGCGCAACTCGGCCACGCCATGGCACCGCTCGAGCCGGTCGTCGAGCGTGCGAAGGTCGGTGGCGAGGGCGGCATCGTCTCTCACGTCAGACGGTAAGATAGCGCCGAACCTCGGTCTCCACCATCTCGTCGGCGCGGCCCGCCAGCACGACCTCGCCACGATCCATCACGGCATAGGTGTCGGCCAGCGTGCGCGCGAATTCGAAATACTGCTCCACCAGCAGGATGCCCATCTCCCCCATCATGGCGAGAAGCCGGATCACCCGCTCGATGTCCTTGATGATGGAAGGCTGGATCCCCTCCGTCGGCTCATCCAGGATCAACAGCTTCGGTCGCATCACCAATGCCCGGGCGATCGCCAGCTGCTGCTGCTGGCCGCCCGAGAGGTCGCCGCCGCGGCGGTGCTGCATATCCCTTAGAACCGGGAAGAGGTTGAAGATCTCGTCGGAGATCTTACGGTCGTGGCGGGCGAGCGGCGCGAAACCGGTCTCGAGGTTCTCGCGCACGCTCAGATGCGGGAAGATCTCGCGCCCCTGCGGCACCAGCGCCATGCCGAGGCGTGCGCGCTCATAGGGCTTGAGCCCGGAGATGTTGTGGCCGAGCCACGTGACCGAGCCGCTGGCGATCGGGTTGAGGCCGAAGATCGCCCTGCAGCAGACTGGTCTTGCCGACGCCGTTGCGACCCAGGAGACAGGTGATCTTGCCGGTCTCCACGGTGATGCTGACGTCGCGGAGCGTGTGGCTGGCACCGTAGTAGAGATTGAGCGCGTCGACCGACAGCATCGCTCAGCGCCCCAGATAGACTTCGATGACTTTGGGGTCGCTCTGCACATGCTCGAGGGATCCCTCCGCCAGCACCGAACCTTCATGCAAGACGGTGATGCGGGCGCCCAGCCGACGCACGAATTCCATATCGTGCTCCACCACCACCACCGTCCGCGCGCCGGCGATCGACAGCAGCAGCGATGCCGTCGCCTCGGTCTCATGATCGGTCATGCCGGCAACCGGCTCGTCCAGCAGGAGGAGCTGCGCGTCCTGCATCAGCAGCATGCCGATCTCCAGCCACTGCTTCTGCCCGTGGCTGAGGGTGCCGGCGATGGTCGGCGCGCGCTCGGAGAGGCCGACGGTCGCCAGCGTCTGCTCCACCGCCTGGCGCTGATGGCGTGTCGTCTCGGCGAACAGCACCCGCCAGGCGCCGCGCGCGCTCTTCAGCGCCAGCTCGAGATTGTCGAAGACGGTCAAATTCTGAAACACCGTCGGCCGCTGGAACTTGCGGCCAATGCCGAGATTGGCGATCGCCGCCTCGTCGAGGCGCGTCAGGTCGTAGCTGCCATCGAAAAAAACCTCGCCCTTGTCGGGCCGGGTCTTGCCGGTGATGACGTCCATCATGGTGGTCTTGCCGGCGCCGTTCGGGCCGATGATGGTGCGCAGCTCGCCCTTGTTGATGACGAGGGAGAGCTCGTTCAATGCCTTGAAGCCGTCGAAGCTCACGGTCACGCCGTCGAGATAGAGATGCGTGTCGGCGGCGGGCACCGGCGGCGCGCGGCGGCGGGCGCGCGGCGCCGGCTTCCTGGGGAGGGTGATCAGGTTGTCAGTCATCACCGGCAGCCTCCACCGCGCGCGGCGGCGTGGGCACGTCGCCGGTTCCGCCATTGGCCGAGAAGGCCGGTCAGTCCCTTCGGGAAGAACAGCGTCACCACCACGAACATCGCGCCCAGGATGAAGAGCCAGAACTCCGGCGCGGCACCGGTGAAATAGGTCTTGGCCACATTGACCAGCACCGCGCCCACCAGCGCCCCCACCAGATTGCCGCGGCCGCCGACCGCGACCCAGATCGCGATCTCGATCGAGTTCGCCGGCGAGAATTCGCTGGGATTGATGATGCCGACCTGGGGCACGTAGAGCGCGCCGGCGATGCCCGCCAATACGGCCGAGAAGGTGAACACCAGGAGCTTCGCATGCTCGACCCGATAGCCCAGGAAGCGCACGCGATTCTCGGCGTCGCGCACCGCCAGCAGCAGGCGGCCGAGCTTGGATCCCACGATCCAGCGGCAGAGCAGGAAGCCGAGGCCGAGCGCCACGACGGAGCCGATATAGAGGCCGCGCCGCGTCGCCGGCTGCTGGATCTCGAAGCCCAGCACGTCCTTGAAATCGGTGAGGCCGTTGTTGCCGCCGAATCCCATGTCATTGCGGAAGAAGGCGAGCAGCAGAGCGTAGGTCAGCGCCTGGGTGATGATCGAGAGATAGACGCCGGTGACGCGGGAGCGGAAGGCGAACCAGCCGAAGGCGAAGGCAAGGATGCCCGGCACCAGCACCACCATCAGTGCCGCGAAGGCGAAATGGTCGAAGCCATACCAATACCAGGGCAGCTCCTTCCAGTTCAGGAACACCATGAAATCCGGCAGCACGGGATTGCCGTAGACGCCGCGGGTGCCGATCTGGCGCATGAGATACATGCCCATGGCATAGCCGCCGAGAGCAAAGAACGCGCCATGGCCGAGGCTGAGGATACCTGCATAGCCCCAGACGAGGTCGAGGCTGAGCGCCAGCAGCGCGTAGCAGGCGTATTTGCCGAAGAGCGGCACCAGATAGTCGGGCAGCCGCAGCGCCGAGCCCGGCGCCGGGAGCGTATTGAGCAGTGGCAGCAGGACCACCAGCACCGCGCCGATCAGCAGGAACCCCGCCCAGCCGCGTCGGTCGAGAAGGCCGGCGAGGTCGGTCATGCCATCAATTCTCCGCCGCTCGGCCGCGGAGCGCGAAGAGGCCGCGCGGCCGCTTCTGGATGAAGAGGATGATCGCCAGCAGCACCACCACCTTGCCAAGCACGGCGCCCGCCACTGGCTCCAGGATCTTGTTGACGATGCCGAGTGTCATCGCCCCCACCAGCGTCCCCATCAGATTGCCGACGCCGCCGAAGACGACCACCAGAAAGCTGTCGACGATGTAGATGGTGCCGAGGTTCGGGCTGACGTTGCCGATCTGGGAGAGCGCCACGCCGGCTATGCCGGCGATGCCCGAGCCGAGACCGAAGGTCAGCGCATCGATCCGGGCTGTCGGGATGCCCATGACCGCCGCCATGTCGCGGTTCTGCGTCACCGCGCGCATGTGGAGCCCGAAGCTGGTGCGCCGCAGCAGCAGGGCCAACGCGCCCAGCACCACGAAGCAGAAGACGACGATCACCAGACGGTTCCAGGTGACGGTGAAGCCGCCGATGAGATCGATGCCACCGGTCATCCAGGCGGGATTGGAGACCTGTCGGTTCGGCGCGCCGAATATCGTGCGCACGAGCTGCTGCAGGATCAGGCTCACGCCCCAGGTGGCGAGCATGGTCTCGAGCGGGCGATTGTAGAGAAAGCGAATGACCGTGCGCTCCAGCAGCACACCGACCGCCCCGGCGACCAGGAAGGCGACCGGCACCGCCGCCACCAGATAGGCGTCGAACCAGCCCGCCGGCAGGAAGGCGCGGAACGCTTCCTGTACCACGAAGGCGCTGTAGGCCCCGAGCATGATCATCTCGCCGTGGGCCATGTTGATGACCCCCATCACGCCGAAGGTGATGGCGAGCCCGATCGCCGCCAGCAGCAGCACGCTGCCCAGGCTCAGCCCCTCGAACAGAGTGGCGCCGACACCGATCAGCCGCTGTCGTCCGGCGATCCCCGCGATCGCCCGGTCGAGCGCGGCCTTCACCTCGGGATCGAGGTTGGCGGCATCGCGCCGCTCGTTCAGCAGGCCGTAGATGTCGGGGTCGTTGGTGTCGGCAAGCTTGGCGACCGCACGCGAGCACCACCGGTTTGTCGGCACTGAAGAGGTGCGCCGCCGCGACCGCGCGGCCGAGTACCTGGCGAACCTCGTCGTCCTTCTCGGCGGCGAGCGCCTTCTCCAGCGCCTGAATGCGCTCGGCGCCGGGATGCTTCAGTGCCTCCTGCGCCGCGGAGAGCCGGTCGTCCGGCCGCTGGCTGAACAGCGTGAGGCCGCCCAGCGCCGCGTCGATGGTCCCGCGCAAGCGGTTGTTGATCACTACCTTGTCCAGGCTGTCGCAGGAGACCGTGCCGATCTGCTTGTCCTGCACGGGATCGAACGTGTCGCAGCTGTCGCCGTGCTGCGTGGCGATCACCAGCTGCACCGGCTTCTGGGCGGCGGCGGATCCGGCGGCGGCGGCAGTGCGGTGCTGTCGGAGTTGTCGGTGTCCGACGACGTGGTGTCGGTGCCTGAGGTATCCGTGTTCCCACTGTCATCGGACGACGCGGCGCCACCCACGGTGTAGAGGGAGCCGTCGCTTAGAGCCCGCAGGATGCGGATCGCGCCGGGATCGCCGGAAGCGCCAAGCGCGCGAATCGCGTCGGCTTTCTGATCGAAATCGTCGGAGGCGAGCGGTTGCATGAGATCGGCGAGATCCGCCGCCGCGGCGCTCTGCGACACCGCCAGCAGCGTCAGCAGAGCGAAGGCAAGACTGCGAATGCTGACCATGATGTTGCGCCCGGCATTCCTCGCGTATTCCGCCGCCGCGCCGGTCTCCGGCCGTGGCGTCATTCCCGTCGTGCTACGCGAAATTCCGTCTCGATACCGGCCACCAAAACCGCGTCAGGCGGATCGGCATTGAGACAAGATGGCAGCCGGGTCCAGCCCAATACCTGAACCGGACCCGTGCCGCAGTCTGCTATTCCAGCGCCTTGTACTTCGGCGCCGTGCAGTTCCCGCATACCCACGGGAAGGTCCAGTCGGCGACCTTGCCCTTGTCCTCCGCGAGATAGGGGCTCCAGGCATCCGCCTTGATCGCGGTCTTGGTCTTCCAGACCACGTCGAACTGGCCGTCCGGACGGATCTCGCCGATCATCACCGGCTTCGAGAGGTGATGGTTGGTGTTCATGATCGCGGTGAAGCCGGAAGGCGCCTTCACCTTCTGGCCGTACATCGCCTGGCGCACCGCGTCGACATCGGTGGTGCCGGCCTGCGACACCGCCTGCGTCCACATCTTGAAGCCGATGTAGGTCGCCTCCATCGGATCGTTAGTGGTGCGCTTGTCGTTCTTGATGAACGCATGCCACTGCTTGATGAAGGCTTCGTTGGTCGGGTTCTTCACCGACTCGAAGTAGTTCCAGGCCGCGAGATGGCCGACCAGGTTCTTGGTGTCGATGCCCGCGAGCTCCTCCTCGCCGACCGAGAACGCGACCACCGGCGATGTCGGAGGCCTTGATGCCCTGGTTGGCGAGCTCCTTGTAGAACGGCACGTTGGCGTCGCCGTTGATGGTCGAGACGACCGCCGTCTTCTTGCCCGCCGAGGCGAAGTTCTTGATCGCCGCCACCTCGGTCTGCCAGTCGGAGAAGCCGAACGGCGTGTAGTTGATCTTGATGTCGTCCGCCGCGACGCCCTTCGACTTCAGGAACGCCTCGAGGATCTTGTTGGTGGTGCGGGGATAGACGTAGTCGGTGCCTTCCAGCACCCAGCGCTTCACGTCGCCGCCTTCCTTGCTCATGAGGTACTCGACCGCCGGGATCGCCTGCTGATTCGGCGCGGCGCCGGTGTAGAAGACGTTGTTCGAGCTCTCCTCACCCTCGTACTGCACGGGATAGAACAGCAGGCCGTTCAGCTCCTCGAACACCGGCAGCACCGACTTGCGGCTGACACCGAGGTCCAGCAGCCGAACACGACGGCCACCTTGTCCTTCTGGATCAGCTCGCGCGCTTTCTCCGCGAAGAGCGGCCAGTTGGACGCGGGGTCCACCACCACCGCCTCCACCTTCTTGCCGAGCAGCCCGCCCTTCTTGTTGATGTCGTCGACCATCATCAGGACGGTGTCCTTCAGCGTGGTCTCGCTGATCGCCATCGTCCCCGAAAGTGAATGCAGCACGCCCACCTTGATGGTGTCCTCCGCCCGTGCCGCTCCCCCGAAGAGTGACGCGCCGGCGATCGCGCCAGCGAGCGCCACTGCCGATATCCGCTTGTTCATCCCTCGCATGCGATGCCTCCTTGCCCCAACGTCATGTTTTAACCGGGACGATCAACGCAAGGCCTGTGCCAGACATGCTAAGTGCCTGACGCGAGGGATGAAGGGGATTGTCGCGTTGCTCATGTCGCCGGCGCTGCGCGCCACCGTGGGATGACACTTGATGCTCAAGAATTGAGCGACCGCGGTCTCGCTGCGCGAATCCCGTGCATCCGCTAGACCCGGATTTCGAGCGTGCGCCTGGCGGAAACCGGCAGAGACCCCGGTCAGCGCAGGAACAGCAGCCGGGTCGCTGAGGTGATCGCCGGCAGCATCGCCCGCACGACCATGCCGTTGAGGCCGAGCGGCTTCAGCAGCATCTTGATCGCCATGCCGTAGGGGAAATGGCGGACCGCGACGGCGCGGAATCCCGCCCGGAAGGCGTCGTAGTCGCCGCTCTCGAACGTCACGCCGGGATTGCGCGCGAGATAGACGTGCTTGAAGGCGTAGAAGGCGTCTTCCGCGTCGACCTCGCCGATCCGGTTCCAGAGCGTGCGCAGCACCGCGACACGCCCGGGCCGCTCGCGCTCGCGATAGCGCAGGAAATAGTGGTAGAAATGCTTGTAATGCCGCACCTCGTCGGCGCTGATCCGCTCGGCCATAGTAGCGCAGCACCGGCTCGGGGCTGAATTCCGGCAGCATGCGGTAGAAGGTGGCGGTGCCGGTCTCCACCACGCAGCGCGCCGCCATCTCCAGCGCGGGGGTGGGCGAGAGCTGGTCGACCGAGCAGAAGGCCGTGAACTCGGCAATGAAGTTGCGATAGGCCGCGTCCCAGTCGAACTCCGGCCATGCCGTCTGCACGTAGCGCTTGAGCGCTAGGCCATGCTGCAGCTCCTCGCGCTCCCAGCCCTCGGAGAGCCACTCCGTGACGTCCGGGTCACGCCGGAAGAACTCCACGAGATTGCGCGTGTAGAGGTCCGACGTGATCTCGATGAACGAGGCCGACGCCAGGATATAGAAGAGCTGCGCGTCATCCCGCACGACCGCCCGCAGGAGCGCGTCGTAGGGTATCTCATCCACCGACCACGCGGCGTCTCCGGGATAGCCGAGCTGCCGATCCGCCATGCTGGTCCCTCCGCAAAAGCCGGGACGATCGCGAAGGCTAGAGGCGATTTGCGGCAAAACTTTGGAGGCGCGCCGTCAGCGCGCCGGCGGTCAACTCACCTGCAGGTAGTGAACGCTGAAGAGAGCCGCCTCATCGGTCCAGCACTCGACCGCGCGGAAGCCCGCGCGCCGGGCGAGCTCGCCGAACTCGTCGATCGTGTACTTGTAGGAATATTCCACATGCAGACGCTCGCCGGCGGTGAAGGCGATCGGCCGGCGCGCCACGGTGACGATCTGCGCCATGGTGCTCACGATGTAGATCTCGATCCGTCCGGCCTCGGCGTTGTAGAACGCCTCGTAGGTGAACCGCGCGCGATCGAAGTCCGCGCTCAGCTCGCGATTCATTCGATCGAGAATATTGAGAATGAACTCCGCGGTGACGCCGGCGGCATCGTTGTAGGCGTCGTGCAGAAGAGCCGGATCCTTCTTGAGATCGACGCCAACAATCATGCCGCTGCCGGGTCCCAGCGCCTCGCGACAGCCGCTCAGGAACGAGACCGCCTCGTCCGGCATCAGGTTGCCGATGGTCGAGCCCGGGAAAAAACCGACACGCCGGCCACCACGCGCCACCGGCAGCACCGGCAAGCGCCGCGGCTCGCTGTAATCGGCGCAGATGGCGCTCACTTCGACGTCGGGAAAATCCGCTGCGACACCGGAGGCGGCCTGTCGCAGAAAAGCCTTGGAGATATCGATCGGCACATAGGCGACAAGATCCGTGAGCGCGTCCAGCAGCAGCCTCACCTTCCGGCTGGCGCCGCTGCCGAACTCCACGAGCTGCGCGCGCGGTCCGACCAGCTCGGCGATGGCACCAGCCCGGGCACGCAGGATTCCCATCTCCGTCCGCGTGACATAGTATTCCGGCAGCTCGCAGATCGCCTCGAAGAGAGCCGAGCCTCGGCGGTCGTAGAGAAAGCGACAGGGAATCTCTTTCCGCGCGCGCGAGAGGCCGGCGAGCGCCGCATCCTCGAAGCTCTCCTCGACCGGCGCCAGATCTACAAATGCCGCCAGATTGCCATCGCGCATCACGCATCCTCCGCAAGGCGAATCCCGCTGAACGCCCAGCGTGCGGGCGGCGGGAAGAAATTCCGATAGGTGATGCGGACATGGCCCGGCGGCGTCACCGCGGCACCGCCGCGCAGCACCATCTGTCCGCTCATGAACTTGCCGTTGTATTCGCCAATGGCGCCATTCGCGGCGCGGAAGCCGCGATAGGGCGAATAGGAACTCGCCGTCCATTCCCAGACGTCGCCAATCATCTGTCGCAGCGCGCCGTTGCCGCCTGTCGCCGCCTGCGGATGCAGGTAGCCGGCATCGGCGAGATTGCCGGCGAGCGGCACCGTCGCGGCGGCGATTTCCCACTCCGCCTCGGTCGGCAACCGCTTCCCTGCCCAGCGTGCATAGGCATCCGCCTCGTAGTAGCTCACGTGGCAGACGGGCTCGTCGGGATCGAGGGGCAGCAATCCCGCGAGGGTGAAGACGGACCACTCGCCGTCGGCGCCCTTCTCCCAGTAGAGCGGCGCCTGCCAGCCCTGACCCTGCACCGCCGCCCAGCCATCGGAGAGCCAGAACTCGGCACGGCGATAACCGCCGTCCTCGATGAAGGCGAGATATTCGCCACAGGTCACCGGACGGGAGGCGAGCCGGAAGGGCTCCAGCCACAGCTTGTGGCGAGGTCCCTCGTTGTCGAACGCGAAACCGTTGCCGGCGTGGCCGATCTCGGTGAGCCCACCCGAGAACTCGACCCATTCCGGCGGCTCCGCCACCGGCCGCAGGGGCGATGCCGCCGCGCGGAGGCGATAGGCAGGCTTCAGCGGATTCACCGAGAAGACGTGCTTGATGTCCATCAGGATCAGTTCCTGATGCTGCTCCTCATGATTGAGGCCGAGCTCGATGAGGGGAGCGATCGCCGACCACTGCGGGTCGTCGGCCGTCTCGATGAGATCCAGCATGCCGGCGGTCACGGCGCGGCGATAGGCGGCGATGGCAGCCACGCCCGGTCGCGACAGCAGCCCACGCTGCGGCCGCGGATGCCGCGGCCCAACCGCCTCGTAGTAGGAATTGAAGAGATGGCCATAGGCCGGATCGTGAATCCGCCAGCTCGCCAGGAAAGGCGTCAGCAGGAAAGTCTCGAAGAACCAGGTGGTATGGGCGAGATGCCATTTGGTCGGACTGACGTCCGGCATGGATTGTACGGTCTGGTCCTCGGGGCCGAGATCGGCCGCCAGCGCCTCGCTGGCCCCGCGCACGCGCCGCATGCGCTCGGCCCAAGGCGCTCTGTTCGCGCCTGCCGCGCACTCCGCAACCGTCGAGATCACGATCGCCTCCTGATGAGCCGTATTCGCGGCTTGGCTTCTTCCCTACCCTAAACTCGCCGCTGGGATCGACGATCCATCGTCGCCTCGAGCGGCGCTCGTGATAATTATGGAACCGTCATGTGGCGGCGCCAAGTCGCCAAGTCAAGTGACCGCGGGCTTCCGAATGGACGTCCTTCGCCTCCTATGTCAAATTCCAGCAAGATGCAACCTTCCGCGATAGTGCCGCCATGCCCGACGCCAGCCTCACGAACTCGAAAATTGTAGCCGCCTACCGCGAGCGCACGCCCGGCTCGGAGCGGCTCGCCGCCCAGGCCCAGGAGGTGTTGCCGAGCGGCATCGCCCATGATGCCCGCTACCTTAAGCCCTACGGCATCTACGTCGACCACGCCAAAGGCTCGCGCAAGTGGGATGTGGACGGCAATGAGTACGTCGACTACTTCGGCGGTCACGGCTCGCTGATCCTCGGCCACAACCATCCGAGCGTCGTCGCCGCGACCCACGCGGCCCTGGAGCAAGGCACGCATTTCGGCGCCAATCACGCGCGCGAAGTGCGCTGGGGCGAGCTGGTGCGGAAGCTGGTTCCGTCCGCCGAGCGGGTGCGCTTCACCTACTCCGGCACCGAGGCGACGCTGATGGCGGTGCGGCTGGCGCGGGCGGTGACGGGGAAGCCGAAGTTCATCCGCTTCCTCACCAACTTCCACGGCTGGCACGACCACATGACCTCGGGCCACGCCAATCACTTCGACGGCACGGCGACGACAGGCGTCCTCGCCGGCATCGCCGAGAACGTGATCCTGCTGCCGCCCGGCGACGTGGCGGCGCTCAGGCAGACCCTGGAGAGCCGCGACGACATCGCCTGCGTCATCCTGGAGCCGACCGGCGCCAGCTTCGGCGCTGCACCGCTGGCGCCCAGCTTCCTTTCAATCCTTCGTGAGGAGACGCTGAAGCACGGCATCCATCTCATCTTCGACGAGGTGGTCACCGGCTTTCGGGTCTCCCCCGGCGGCGCCCAGGCCGAGTTCGGCGTGACGCCGGACCTGACCGCGCTGGCCAAGATCCTGGCCGGCGGCCTCCCCGGCGGCGCGGTCTGCGGACGGCGCGACATCCTGGACGAGCTCGATTTCGAGGCGGCGGAGCGCAAGAAGCGCGAGAAGATCGCCCATCCCGGCACCTACAACGCCAATCCGCTATCGGCCGCGGCGGGCATCGCCGCCCTCGAGGTGGTGGACAGCACCGACGCCTGCAAGCGGGCCAACGCCACCGCGGCGGTGCTCCGGCAACGGCTCAACGAGGTGCTGGCGGAGGAGCGCGTCCCCTGGGCGGTGCACGGCACCTTCAGCGGCTTCCACATCTTCCTCAACCCCCAGCGCCGGCCCATCGACCCCCTGCGCTTCGATCCGATGGCTCTCGGCTACCGCGAGATGCTCTCCAATCCGCCGGCCCTCGCGCGGCTGATACGCCTCGCCTTGCTGGCGAACGGCGTCGACGTCAATGGCAGGCTGAGTGGCCTCACCTCCGCCGCCCACGGCGCCGACGACGTCGACGCTACCGCCGCGGCGCTGCGGGCGAGCCTCCGCATGCTGCGCTCCGAGGGCGAGCTGCCGGCGGCTTAGCCGTCGAAAACCCTCTCCGCCCGCTTGCGGGGGGAGAGGGTGTGAGCGCAGCCAGCGGGTGAGGTGGGTCTCTTCGCGAGACTGCGGCGCGTGCCACCTCACCCTCCCGTCGCTGCGCGACGGGCCCCTCCCTCTCCCCCGCTTCGCGGCGGCGAGGGGATTTGGACGGCGGCCGTCGCCGGATACAGGTGACAGGCGACGCGGTGGCCGGGCTTCGGCTCGGTGACCGGCGGCTCGATCTCGCGGCAGATCGGCATCACGTGCGGGCAGCGGGTGTGGAAGCGGCAGCCCGTCGGCGGATTGAGCGCGCTCGGGATCTCGCCCGTGATCGCCGGCTTGCGCCGGCCAGTGCGCGGCTTCGCCTCCGGCACCGCCGCGATCAGCGCCTGCGTATAGGGATGCAGCGGCTCGGCGTAGAGCGCGCGCTTGTCGGCGATCTCCACGATCTTGCCGAGATACATCACCGCGACCCGGTCCGAGATGTGCTTCACCACGCCGAGGTCATGGGCGATGAAGAGATAGGCGAGCCCGCATCTCGTCCTGGAGGTCCTGCAGCAGGTTGACGATCTGCGCCTGGATCGAGACGTCGAGGGCCGAGACCGGCTCGTCGCAGACGATGAAGCGCGGATTGAGCGCCAGCGCGCGGGCGATGCCGATGCGCTGGCGCTGCCCGCCGGAGAACTCGTGGGGATAGCGGCGGCCATGCTCGGCGGCGAGGCCGACGCGATCGAGAAGCTCGGCGACGCGCCGGCTCGCCGCGCGGCCATCGAGAGCGCGGTGGATCTCGATCGGCTCCTTGATGATGTCCTCGACCGTCATGCGGGGATTGAGGGCGCCATAGGGGTCCTGGAAGATGATCTGCAGATGGCGGCCGGCGCGCGCGCAGCGCGTCCGGCTTGAGCGCCAGCAGGTCCTCGCCCTCGAACACGATCCGGCCGGAGGTCGGCTCGATGAGGCGCAGCAGCATGCGGCCGACGGTGGACTTGCCGCAGCCGGATTCGCCGACCAGGCCCAGCGTCTCGCCCGCGGCCACCTCGAAGTCGACCTCATCCACCGCCCGCAAGCGTCCCTGGGTGCGGCCGAAGACGGCGCCGTGGCGCACGGTGAAATGCTTGGTGAGGCCCTCGACGCTGAGCAGCGGCGTCATCTCTCGGCGAGCTCCCGATGGCGGATGCAGGCGCTGTCGTGTCCGCCGCCGACGGCGACAAGGGGCGGCACCTGGGCGGCGCAGGCCGCGACCCGCCAGCTGCAGCGCGGCTCGAAGCGGCAGCCCGGCGGCACCGCGGCGGGGTTGGGCAGCGTGCCCGGGATCGTCTGCAGCCGCTCGCGATCGTCGGCGAGGGAGGGAATGCTCTCCAGGAGGCCGCGCGTATAGGGATGGGCGGGATGCGTGAAGAGCTCGTTCACCGCCGCGCGCTCGACGATCTTGCCGGCGTACATGACGATCACGCGGTCCGCCATCTCCGCCACCACCCCCATGTTGTGGGTGATGATCATGATCGCCATGCGGAACTCGTCCCGCAGGTCCAGCAGCAGCTCGAGGATCTGCGGCTGGATGGTGACGTCGAGGGCGGTGGTGGGCTCGTCGGCGATCAGCAGCTTGGGATGGCAGGCGAGCGCCATGGCGATCATCACGCGCTGGCGCATGCCGCCGGAGAGCTGATGCGGATAGTCAGAGAGACGCCGCTCGGGTGCGGCGATGCCGACCTTGGCCAGCATTTCGATGGCTCGGGCGCGCTGCGGCTTTCGGACCGACGCGCTCGTGGACGCGCACGGTCTCCATGAGCTGGTCGCCGATGGTGAAGACCGGGATTGAGCGAGGTCATCGGCTCCTGGAAGATCATGCCGATCCCCGGGCCGCGCAGCCGCCGCATCTCGCGCTCGCTGTAGGTCAGGAGATTCTCGCCCCCGAACCAGATCGAGCCCGATCGCGACACGCGCCGGCGGCCGCGGCAAAAGGCCCATGATGGAGAGCGCGGTGACGCTCTTGCCGCTGCCGGATTCGCCGACGATGCCCAGCACTTCGCCCTCGGCGATGTCGAAGCTAACGGTATCGACTGCGGCGATCTCGCCGCGCTCCGTACCGAAGAGCACGCGGAGATCGCGGACCGAAAGCAGGGTCACTGCTGGATCTTCAGGCGCGGGTCCAGCACGTCACGGAGCCCGTCGCCCAGGAGGTTGAGCGCCAGCACCGTCATTGCCAGCGCGCCACCGGGAATGGCGATGATCCAGGGCGCCTCGCGCATGTACTGGCGCCCCTCGGCCATGATGTTGCCCCAGGTCGGCGTCGGCGGCTCGGCGCCAAGCCCGAGGAAGCTCAAGGTCGCCTCGGCCAGCACCGCGTAGGCGAAGAGGAAGCTCAATTGCACGATCAGCGGCGCCATGGAATTCGGCAGGATGTGGCGCCGGAGGATGCGCCAGTGCCCGGCCCCTGCCGCCACCGCCGCCTGGACGAACTCCATCTGCCGGATCACCAGCACCGAGGCGCGCACGATGCGCGCGGTGCGCGGGATATAGACGATGCTGAGCGCCAGGATGACGTTGGGGATCGAGCGGCCGAGCACCGCGGTGACGCTGATCGCCAGCAGGATGGCGGGGAATGCCATCAGCGCATCGTTGAACCGCATCAGCGGATTGTCGAGCCGCCGGAAATATCCCGCCAGCGCGCCCAGCAGCGTGCCGAAGATCGCGTTCAGCAGAACCACCGAGGTGCCGATCATCAGGGACAGCCTCGCGCCGTAGACGACCCGGGAAAGCTGGCTGCGGCCGAAATTGTCGGTGCCGAAGAGATACGCCCAGCCCGGCGGCACGAAGCGGGTGCGCATCGAGAGCTTGTCCGGATCGGCGTCGCTGATGACCGGCACGAAGACCGCGGCGAGGACGATGATGGCGGTCAGGGCAAGACCGGTCTGGAACGAGCGGTGCCGCAGCAGGCGGCGCAGCGTGTCCCACCGCGTCGACGCGTGACGGACCTCCGTCGGCTTCGAGACGATAGTACCGAGGGTCGCGACGTCGTCAGCCACCGTCGTACCTCACGCGGGGATCGAGCCAGGCATAGGCGATGTCCACGAGAATATTGATGCCCACCAGCACCAAGGTGACGAAGAGCAGTCCGCCCTGGATCATCGGATAGTCGCGATTGAGGATCGCCGAGGTCAGTAGCTGCCCGACACCGGGGATCGAGAACACCGTCTCCGTCACCACCGAGCCCGAGATGAGAAGGCTCACGATGATGCCGACAACGGTCACCACCGGGATCATGGTATTGGCGAGCGCGTGCTTGCCGACGACAAGGTAGTTGGGAAGCCCCTTGGCACGGGCGGTGCGGACATAGTCCTGGCGCAGCACCTCCAGCATGGTGGACCGCGTGATGCGGGCGAGGAGGCCGACCTGCAGCAGCGCGAGCGAGATCGCCGGCATCGTCGTCGTGCGCAGCCATCCCAGGGGATCCTCGGTGAACGCGATGTAGCCACCGGTGGGGAGCCAGCCCAGATGCACCGAGAACAGCACGATCATCATCAGCCCGAGCCAGAAATTCGGCAGGGAAATGCCGAACATGGCGAAGATCATCGCCGCTTGGTCAATCCAGGTGTTCTGCCGCAGGGCCGCGAGGATGCCGCTGAGCAGGCCTAATATCAGAGTGAGCACCAACGCATAAGCGCTGAGGGCAAGAGAGATCGGCAAGCGCTCCAACGTCGCCTGGGTGACGCTCTGGCCGAGCAGGATCGAGCGGCCGAGATCGCCGCGGGCGAGGTCGGCGTACCATTTGACGAGTTGCACGTAGTAAGGCCGATCGAGGCCAAGGTCCTTGCGAAGCTGCTCGCGCTCCTGCGGAGTTCCGCTGAGACCCGTGAGGGCCGCCGTCGGATCGCCGGGAACCAGCCGCATCAGCCCGAAGGTGATGAGGGTCACCAGGAGAACGACCGGAATGGCTCCGGCGATCCGATTTAGAATGACGCGGCCCAACCTCGCACCGCCCTCTTATTTGTCGATCCAGACGTTGGCGAAGCGCGGAATGCGGAAGGGCTTGAAGTTCTTCACCTCCGCACGCACCGCCTGCACCTTGGTGAGCGAGCCGAAGGGGATCGCGTAGACCCGCTCCAGGATCGTCCGCTGCATCTTCACGAAGGCCGCCTGGCGACCCGCGGCGTCGGGCAGACTGATCATGTCGTTGTAGTCCGCGAGCAGATCCGGATCGTCCTTGCCGTCCTTCGGCTTGTAGTTGTCGATCGGCGGCACGAAGAACTTCATGGTGGCGAGCGGACCGAGGGCAGGCTGGGTTCCGTAGCCCGTGAAGAAGAAGTTCCAGCCGGTGCTCTGCTTCTCCTGACGCTGCACCGAGGTCGGCCAGTCCACCACGTCGAGCTTGACGTTCATGCCGATCGCCTTGAGCTGCTCGGACATCACCAGCGCGGCGTTGTACATGCTGGTGTAATCCTTGTTGGTGAGCAGCACGACCTCCTCACCCTTGTAGCCCGCCTCCTTGAGAAGCTTCTTGGCGAGCTCGGGATTCTTCTGGTTGTAGGTCTCCTTGCCAGCGTCGGTATAGGTCGAGCGGCCGGGATACTGGAAGCCGACATTGAGCTTGTAGGCACCGTCGGTGGAGGCATCCATGATCTCGTCCATGTCAAGCGCCGCCTGGATCGCCTTGCGCACCAGGAGATTGTCGGTCGGCGGCGCCGAGGTGTTCGGGAGCGCGATATGCACCCACCAGTTCTCCAGCGGCAGCAGCGTGATGTCCTTGTGGGTCTTGAGCTCGGCTTGCGACTTCGTCGGGAGATCCTCGACGCCCATGAGCTCGCCGGTCTCCAGGCCCGCGACACGCGCGCCCGGCTCGGTCACGATCCGATAAGTCACGGTGTCGACGCAGGCGACCTTGTAGCCGCCGAAGCCGGTGCGGTCCTCGAAATCCGCATGCGGCTTGTAGCCGTCGAAGCGTTTCAGCTTAACGTGGCTGTCGGCGACGAATTCCACGAACTGGAACGGCCCGGTGCCGATCGGCTCCAGCCGCATCGCCGGCGCGTCTTTCTGTTCCGACGGAATGATCACGATGGGAACGCTGAAGGAGCTGAGATCCTCGATGAAGGTCGGCTGCGCCTTCTTCATGCGGATCACGAAAGTGTACTTGTCCGGCGCCTCCCACTTGTCGACGTTGACAAGCATGCTGCGCTCGAGGCCGACCTTGGAGTAGCGGTCGAAGGACGCCATCACGTCCGCGCTGGTCATGTCCTTGCCGTTGTGGAACTTGACCCCTTGCCGCAGCTTGAAAGTGTAGACGAGCCCATCCGGGCTCTCGGTGAAGGATTCCGCGACATCCGGGATCGGCTTGTTGGTCTCGTCGCGGGTGAGCAGCGCCTCGAAGATGTTCATCGCCACATTACGCGTCGAGATCGTATTGGACGCGTACTGATCGAGGCTGTTGATCTTCGCCTCGCCGGCGAAGACGAGATCCCCGCCCTTCTTCGGGCAGGTGAATGGTGCCGCCAACGCTGGCCCCGCGAGGCCCACGACGCCGGCGAGAATGCCCAGGCGTACCCAATGCTTTGTTGCCATAGCTCGTAACCCCCGTTTATTGAATTCGTTGCTTTATGCCAGATGCCGCAGGTATTGCGCGACGAAATCGCAGTCGACGAAGGCGACGTAGGCATCGATGAGACGCTTCGTCACCGGTCCCGGCACCTTACCGTCTCCCACCTTCTGGCCGTTGAACTGCGACACCGGACAGATGCAGAGGCTGGTGGAGGTGATGAAGATCTCGTCCGCCGTCGAGGCGTCGTAGAGATCGAGATCGGCCTCGCGGGCGGAAATGCCGAGCTCGCGGGCGAGATCAAGCGCGGTGGCGCGGCTCACGCCGGGCAGCACGTAGCGCTCATGCGGCGTCGCGATCTCGCCGTTCCGCACCAGAAAGATGTTGCTGCCGGTTCCCTCGGCCAGATTTCCGTTCTCGTCCAGCAGCACCGACCAGGCCTCCGGATCCACCGCCTTCGCCTCCATGTCGGCGATGGTGAGATTCAGATACTGGTGCATCTTGGCGCGCGGGCTCAGCATGCTCGGCGCCACCCGGCGGGTCGCCGGCACGATCACGCGCATGCCGTCGCGATAGAGCGTCGCCCGCTTCTTTAGCGGCAGCGGCTGGCATTCGACTACCACATTGGGACCAGTGTGATCCCACCCCTCGTCCCCCACCGCGTCGACGCCGCGGCTGATCCGCTGGCCGATCCAGTAGTCGTCGCCCTGGCCGAGGAGATGCCGATTGCGGTTCAGCACCTCCTCGCTGATGTCGATCATTTCCTTCGGCGCGAGGCCGGGATCGATCCGGAGATATTTCAGCGAGCGATAAAGCCGCTCCACATGCTCCTTCATCTTGAAACTGCGGCCGTTGAACGACCGCGTCATGTCGAAGACGCCGTCGCCGCGGGTCCAGCTGCGGTCGCGGAAGGGGACGACGACGTCGCGCTCGGGAACGTAGTTCCCGTTGAAATAGGCGATGCGCTGATTGGAAAGCGATCTCATGATCCCCCCGCCGGCCTGGTACAATTCGTCGCTGCCACCTCAGCTTTCCCCAAAGCACGCTCCATGCCAAGCCCCCGGTCTCGCCGCTGCACCAATCGGGCGCTTGACGCCGTGTCCGCCGCGACGACACTCTCGACCTCATGCGGATCGATCATCAGCGGCTGCGCCGGCTCACCAACGACCTGCTGCGCACCACCGGCAGCCACGCCGACGAGGCGCAGACGGTGGCGGACCATCTGGTGGAGGCCAATCTCGCCGGACACGACAGTCACGGCGTGGGGATGATCCCGCATTACGTGCGCAACCTCAAAGCCGGCACGCTGATTCCAAACCAGACGCCCGACATCGTCAGCGAGAGCGATACCTTCGCCGTCTGGGACGGTCGCAATGGCTATGGCCAGGTGGTCGCGCGCGACGCCACCCGATGGGCAGCCGGCGCCGCGCGGCGCCACGGCGTCGCCGTCCATGGGTTGCGCGGCGCCCATCATATCGGTCGGGTCGGCACCTATGGCGAGATCGCCGCCGCCGAGGGGCTGGTTTCCGTGCAATTCGTCAATGTCAATTCCGGCGCGCCCAAGGTGACGCCATTCCGAGGACGCGAGGGCCGTCTCTCCACCAATCCCGTCTGCCTCGCCGTGCCGGGCACCGCGGCGACGCCGCCGGTGATCCTGGACATGGCGACCAGCCGCGTCGCCCTCGGCAAGGTGCGGGTTGCCCACAACGAGGGCAAGCCGATGATTCCTGGTGCGCTCATTGCCGCCGACGGCATCCCCACCACCGATCCCTCGGTCATCTACCAGACGCCCTTCGGCGCCGTGCTGCCGTTCGGCGAGCACAAGGGCTATGGCCTTGCCTTGATCGCCGAGCTCCTCGCCGGCGCGGTGGTGGGGGCCGGCACCATCCAGCCGGGGAACCCGCGCGACCGCGGCATCCTCAATGCCATGCTGACGGTCGTGATCGATCCCGGGCGGCTTGCCGACCGCGCCTTCCTCGAACGCGAGATCGATGCCCTGGTGGCCTATATGAAGGCAACGCAGGCCGCCGATCCCGATCTCCCCGTACTCGTTCCCGGCGAGCCTGAGCGCATGGCCCGCGCCAAGCGCCGCGCCGAGGGCATCGAGATCGACAACACCACCTGGCGCGAGATCGGCGAGGCCGCACAGAGCGTCGGCGGGAGTTTCGAGGCGGCATGACAAAACCTGCGATCGATCCGACCCGGCTCGACCTTGCCGCGGAGTTCCGCGCCCGCCCCTTCGGCCGTCACAGCCCCGAGTTGCAGGCGCTCCTCGACGTCATGCGCCGCGCCGAGAACTGCCAGAACCTGATCCTGGTCTCGATCGAGCCCGGACGCTGGGTGCTGGGCGAGCGCTTGCCGGATCACAAGCCGCCGCGCCTCTTCACCGAGGAGATCTTCAGTAGCCTGGAGGCCGGCGAATGGGCGGCATTCCGCCGCCGCTGGCGCGCGCTCACCGGACAAGAACTGGAGCTGCCGTGAAGACACCGGGCGCGGTCGGATATGTGGATTCGCTCTACGCGCGACCGGGCGACCTCGTGACGGTGCGGGTGAGCGTGCTCGACGGGGCGCAGCGCTACCGCTCGGAGCTGGCGCGGCTGATCTGCGGCGAGACCGGCCCCAAGGGACCCGGCCTCAAGGAAGAGATCATCGCCAGCAGCATCGACGGCGAGCATGCGGGCAGCGAGCAGCCGACGCCGGTCGGCTCCTACGCCATCGTCGACAACCTGCCGCGACTGGAGGCGATCACGCTCTCCCTGCTGGCCTGGCCAACGCTCCCCGGCCGCGGCGTCGCAACCCTGGTCTCGTTGGGGCCGGTGCGGCTCATTCTCGACGCGGCGGGCGCCGCCGCGCTGATGGTGGCAGGCGAGATCCTCAGCACCGGACGGCCGCTACGCGCACGCGCGTGGTCGCGCATCGAGGCGCGCTACGATCCCGCGACCGGCGCCGCCGAGGTCAGCAGCACGCCGGTGCCGGGATGGCACGCCGATCAGGCCGCCTCGGCGACCGGCCGCATCGGCGGCGGCGCCCGCGCCGCGGGACCGCTGCTTTTCGCCGCGACGCCGGCCCAGTATGGCTGCACCACCGACCACTTCGACGGCAAGATCGAGGCGCCGCGCCTGCGCTCGGAGACGCTGGCGGCGGAATGGGATTTCTCCCGCGGCATCAGCAGCACGAAGATCGAGGACCGCTCGCCGCACGCGCTTCACGGCCACACCGTCAACGCGCCGAAGCGCGCGGTGACCGGCGCGCGCTGGGATGGCTCGGTGCAGGATTGGCGCCGGGATCCCACCCATTATGGCGCCATCCATTTTCACGGCGACGATCTCTATGATGCGAAGTGGAACCCGAGCCTGGAGTTCCACCTGCCGGAAGATCTCAAGAGCGGCATCTACGCGGTGAAGCTCTGGACCTCGGGGCCGGCCTTCTACGTGGGGTTCGTGGTGACCCCGAAGCCCGGCGCGGCCGGCGCCAAGCTCGCGGTGCTCGCCTCCACCGCCACATACCTCGCCTACTCCAACTACCGACGTCGCATGTCGCCGGGCCCGTTCGAGCTCTCCATGGGAGCGCTGCCCACCGTCGACATGACCGATGTGCTGCTCGCCGAGCATCACGAGTTCGGCAGCTCCACCTATGACGTCCATCGCGATGGCTTCGGCGTGGCGCATGTCTCGGCCAGGCGGCCGCTCTTCAACATGCGGCCGACCGGACGGTTCTGGAACTTCTCCATGGATCTTTGCCTTATCGACTGGCTGGAGGCGCAGGGCATCCCCTACGACGTCATCAGCGATCACGAGTTGCATGAGCGTGGGACGGCGCTGCTCGCGTCCTACCGGCTGGTGATCTCCGGCAGCCATCCGGAGTATCACTCGCTGGAAATGCTGCAAGCGATCGAGAGCTTCCTCGGCGCCGGCGGCCGGTTCATGTATATGGGCGGCAACGGCTTCTACTGGCGCGTCACCTTCGATCCCGCCCATCCCGGCATGATCGAGATGCGCCGCGCCGAGGACGGGACCCGCGCCTGGGCCGAGAGCCCCGGCCAATACTATCACGCGACCGGCGAATACGGCGGTCTCTGGCGCCGGATCGGCCGGCCGCCCAACGCGCTGGTGGGCATCGGCTTCATCGCTCAGGGCTTCGACGCCTCGAGCCACTATCGCCGCACCGCTGCCTCACATGACAAGCGCGCGGCGTTCCTCTTCGCTGGCATCGAGGAGGAGATCATCGGCGATTTCGGCGCCTGGGGCGACGGTGCCGCGGGGCTGGAGATCGACTGCTACGACGCGGCCTTGGGCTCGCCGCCGCACGGGCTGGTGGTGGCGTCCTCGGAGGATCACTCCAACGCCATACTGCTGGTCAACGAGGAGATCCTGTCGAATGCCCGCGGCACCGACGGCACGCTTAATGCCCGCATCAAGGCCGACATTGTCTTCTTCGAGACGCCGGGCGGCGGCGCCGTGCTGTCGACGGGCTCGATCGCCTTCGTCGCCAGCCTCGCTCACGACGACTACCGCAACAACATCTCGCGGCTGATCCGCAACGCGGTCGACCGCTTCCTCGACCCCGCGCCCTTCCCGCTGCCCGATCCTTCATCGAGGTAGGGCCGGCAGCACGGTTTTGCCGCGCGCCCTGCTATGGGGATCGCGGCGGCACGTTCGAGAACAGCGAGCCCAGCCCCTCCGCCATCGTCGGATGCGCGAATATGGCGTCATCGCGGAGCGTCGAATAAGGCAGCTTGGCCAGCATCGCCATCTGCACCGCGGCCATGACCTCGCCGGCTTCGGCGCCGATCATCGTGAAGCCGAGGATGCGGTCGTCGCTCCCATCGACAAGAGCCTTCATGAAGCCTTGCGTCCTGCCGTTCGTTTGCGTCCGCAGCACCGCACTCGTCGGCAGCCGTGCGACACGCACCTTGACGCCCTGGCGCTGCGCCTCGCCTTCGCTCAACCCCACACGGGCGAGCGGCGGGTCGGTGAACATGCAGTAGGGAACGAGCCGATCGCGCGTGTTGCGCTTGCCGCCCGCGAGAGCGTCCATGACGATCCGAAAGTCGTCCTCGGAAACATGGGTGAACTGCGGGCTGCCGGCGCATTCGCCGAGGGCCCAGATGTCGGCCGCGCTGGTCTGCAGCCGCTCATTGACGCTGATGTAGCCGCGCGCGTCCAGCTCGACATCGGTCTTCTCCAGGCCGATCCCGGCGATGTTCGGCGTGCGCCCCGTCGCGACCAGTATGTCGCTGCCCTCGATGGTTCGCTCGCGGGAATTCGCGCGCAGGGTGACACGGACCCGTTCTCCCGATCGCCCGTCCACATGGAGAGGCTCGGCCGCCAGCAGGATCTCTGTGCCTTCGGCGCCAAGGATCCGCTGGATCTCCTCGGCGACGTCGCGATCCTCGCGACCCATGAGCTGACGCCCGGGCTCGATGATGGTCACGCGGCTGCCGAAGCGGCGATAGGCCTGCGCCAATTCGAGGCCGACATAGCCGCCGCCAAGCACGATCAGGTGGGACGGCAGGTAGTCGAGCTCGAGCGCTTCCACATGCGTGAGAGGGTGCGCGGTTTCCAGGCCGGGAATGGCCGGAATTGTCGCGTGGGTTCCCAGGTTGAGGAACACCTTGTCGCCCGTGAGGACGCGCGCTCCGCCGTCATTGAGATTGACCTCGAGCGTCTTCGGCGCCACGAAACGCCCGGACCCCATGATCAACTGGGCGCCACTCGCCTCGTACTTCTGCACATGCACGGCAACCAGGTCCGCGACCATCTCGCGTTTGCGCCGACGAACCGCCCCCATGTCGATCGCCACGGACCCCGTCAACGTGCCGAACTCGGCAGCATGGCGTGCCAGGTGCGCGATCTCCGCGCTCCAAATCTCATTCTTGCTGGGGAGGCAAGCGATATTGGGACAAGCCCCACCGATCCATCGCCGCTCGACCACGGCGGTCCGTCGCCCGGATTGCGCCATATGCCAGGCGAGAAGTTTGCCGCCGCCACCGCTGCCTAGAATCAGGATATCGAACCGCTCAGGTTGCGACATGTGCGTCCTCCGTGCTGCCCCCTGAATAATTGGCACGCGCACGGATGGCTTTTCGCGGATTGCTGCGATCCGAATGTCATTGCGTCAATGCGCTCGGAAGACACGGCGGTCAACCAAGCCAGTCAGTTTCTTACGTCGCGGATCTTTTCAACTCGCCGCTGCACTTTGTCCAGCGATCGGCGAAGCTAGGCGCGGTAGTCCGTCCCCAGATGGAAGAGGCAGTCGCCGCGCTCGGTGCGGCCGGGGATGCGCTTGCAGAGCACGACGCCGGCGCGCTCGAAGCGGGCGATCTCCGGCTTGCGCCAGGGCGTGTGGGAGAAATGGATGGCAGCGGCGGGCTGATCCTTCTTGACGACGTCGCCGAGTTCCACCAGCGGCTCGAAGACGCCAGCCTCGGGCGTATAGACGAAATAATCGGGGCCGGCGATTTCCATGAGGCGCGTGGCCGGCGACGGATCGACCTTGAGGCCGGGCGCCACGCCAATGTGCTTCAGCAGGCGGCGCACGCCGCCGCCCGCGATCTTGAGAGCGGTGGGCGTGACGGTGCCGGAGCCGCCCATCTCGGTGGCGAGGGTGAAAACTCCCCGCTTGGCCGCCGAGGCGCTCAAGGTCTGGTCGGCGCCCATGGACTGGGAGGCGCGCGTCGCCACATAGCCGATCGGCGCGCCGAACACCTTCAGCAGCTCGAGCGTCTTGGCATTGCGTTTGGTCTCGCCCTTCACGATGGTGCCGAGCGCGCTCGGCACATACATGAGCGAGCTGCCGCCGGAGTGCAGGTCGAAGGCGTAGTCGCAGAGCGGCAGGATCACGCTGTCGATATAGTGCGCGATCATCTTGGTGGGCGTGCCATTGGCATCGCCAGGGAACGAGCGGTTCAGGTTGCCGCCGTCGATCGGCGAGGTCCGCCGGCCGGCGATGGCGGCCGGAAAATTCGCCGCCGGCAGGAAGATGATGCGGCCGCGGATCTGCGCCGGCTTCAGCTCGCGGATCAGCTTCATCAGCGTTACCTGGCCCTCGTACTCGTCGCCGTGGTTGCCGGAGTTCAGCAGCACCGTCGGTCCCTTGCCGTTCTTGATGCAGACCACCGGGATCGGAATCCAGCCGTAGGCTGACTCGTGCACGGAGTGCGGCAGCCGGAGGAAGCCCGTCTGCAACCCGTTCTTCTCGAAATCGACGGTCGTCGTGATGCGCGTCCCGGTCATGGGCGAAAGGCCTCGCTGATCGCGTGATATGAGGGGTGGGATTTGGGTGGGGTGGTCAGGTGGCGTAGTCCGGTTCCTCGCGATCGAGAACTCGGCGCCAGGCATCGAGATGCAGCCGCGCGTCGTACTTGTCGCTCCAGGCACCGTGGAAACGACGGCGGAGCTGATCCGGTTGGCGGCGCAGGGTCCCGCCCGCCATGCGGGCGGTGAGCTGGTACATGCAGGTGCGCTCGGCGATGTAGAGCTCGTCGAACGCGTCGTGCACCGTGGGCCCGACCACGGTCACGCCGTGATTGGCCATCACCATGATGGTCTTGTCGCCCATCACGCGGGCGATGCGATCGCCCTCGTCGTTGTCGAGCGCGGGCCCGTGCGCCGCGTCGTCGTAGACGATGCGGTCGTTGAGGACGAGATCGTTGTGGTGCGAGAGCTCCATCCGGCCGTTCTCCATCAGCGAGAGCGCGGTGAGGTAGGGCGGATGGACGTGCATCACGCATTTCGCATTGGGATGCATGAGATGGATGCGGGCGTGGATATGGAACGCCACCTTGCGCAGCTCGCCCTTGCCGCGCAGCACCTTGCCGTCGAGATCGCAGACGATGAGGTTGCTGGCGGTGATCTCCTGGAACAGCAGCCCGCGCGGATTGATCAGGAACCGGGTGTCGTCTGCCGGGCAGCATCAGGCTGTGGTGATTGCCGATCTGCTCGTTCATGCCGAGCCGCGCGTGCACGCGAAACACCGCCGCGAGATCGCAGCGCAACTGCCATTCGAGATCCTCCGCCGGCCCCACCTGTCTCAGCGCGGTCATGCGAACCCCTTTTCCACCGCCATTGCCGCCGCAAGATTGACACGGCAACTTCCCCCTTGGAAAGAGCCGTCATCATCCGCGAGTTCAGGCGGCGGCGGCGAGAACCTCGGCGAGCTGCGCCCGAAGGGAGGACTTGCCCGACGCGAAACGCCCTTCAAACAAGGCCGTGCCGACGGTAAAGGCGTCGACGCCGAGGGAGGCCAGCTCGGCGATTTGATCGGGCGATGAAATCGATCCCGCCACCAGCAGCCGGCCGCGGAGCGCCACGCGGGCGGCCCGCACCAGCTCTATCGGGCTTTCGATCGCCGCGCGAAAGGCGAGCAAATCCACTCCGGCGCACCCCAGTTGATCGGCACGGCGGCAATCCCGGGCAATCTCTTCCGGCGAGCCCGAAAGCGCGGTCGGATGGCCATGGGGAGATCCCACGAAAGGATAGTAGTCGATGCCGCTGCCGGCGATCGCGTCCAGGATCGCCGGCGCATCGGCGCCACCCAGCAGCCGATCGACGCCGAGCCGCCGCGCCGCCAGCGCGGACTGCCGAGCGGTCTCCGGCGTGAGGCTCACCACCTCGAGATAGCTGATGGCGCCCGCGTCCTTGATTCGGCGATGGAGCACGTCCAGAACCTCGGGTGCCACTCCCACATCCTTGAAGCCGATATGGCTGAGGCCGAGATCCGCCACCTCGTCGAAGACCTCGAGGCAGTCGCCGATCGTGCGATCGGCGCGGGTCATCATGAAAATGAAATCCAAGGGATCCTCGCTGTACCGGCGATCTTAACCCGGCACCGGGACGAGCGTCAGTTTTTCCAATCTGGCCGCGGCAGATGCTGATAGGCATCCACCAGCGCCTGTGACCAGCGGTTGCGGATCATCGAGAAGTATTCGTCGTTCTGATCGAGCCGCCGGCGCAGCTCGATCTTCTGCGTGCCCTTGCGATAGATCAGGAGATCGATCGGCATGCCCACCGTGAGATTGCTGCGCAGTGTCGAGTCCATGGAGATCATGGCGAGCTTTACCGCATCGTAGATATCCATGTCCTGACGCGCGGCGCGATCGAGGATCGGTTTGCCGTACTTGTGCTCGCCGGCCTGGAGAAACGGCGTATCGGCGGTCGCCTCGATGAAGTTGCCCGCGGAATAGACCTGGAACAGCGACATCTCGCCGCCCTTGATCTGCCCACCCACCAGGATCGACACCTCGAAGGGGACATCCTGCTCCTTGAGCGCTTCGCCGTCGGTGTGGAAGACCTTGCGGATCGCCTCGCCGACGAGCTGTGCCGCGCGGAAGAGGGTCGGCGTTGTCATCAAGCTATCGCCCTGCCCGTCGGCTGCAATCTGCTCCCGGAGCAGGCTTACCACCGCCTGGGTCACCGCGAGATTGCCCGAGGTCAGCAGCACGATGAGGCGCTCGTCCGGCCGCTCGAAGACGTGCATCTTGGAGAATGTCGCGATGTTGTCGACGCCCGCATTGGTGCGAGTGTCGGACATCAGGACGAGACCGTCCCGGAGAGCGAGGCCTACGCAATAGGTCATGCCTAGTCCCTGGCTAGAGCATTTTCCGCCGAAGTGGATACCGGTTCGGCGCAGAAAATGCGACAAAATCAAAGAAACGGGACCGCGCCGCGGTCACTGCTCTCCGCTGCCGACGGTCACCTTGACCGCCATGGTCTCGGCGGAGCCGCCCCTGCGTATGCCACGGACCGGGGCGGCTGACCAGTAGTCGAGGCCCACGCTGGCCCGAATATAAGAGGCGGTGGGGCAGATCCGATTCGAGGGGTCGAATCCCACCCAGCCGAGATCGGCCACATAGGCCTCGGCCCAGGCGTGGCTCGCATCATCGTCGCGCTCCTCCTCGCCGACCCAGAGATAGCCGCCGATATAGCGCGCGGGAATCTCCATGATCCGCGCCGCCGCGATGAATACATGGGCATGGTCCTGGCAGACGCCGGCACCGCGCAGCAGCGCCTCCGCCGCCGGCGTCTGCACGTCGGTGACTCCGGTCTGGTACTCCATGTCGTCGCGAATGGCGCCCATGAGGCGATGGAGCCGCGCCAGGGCATTGGATTCGCGCATGGCATCGGCGGCGAGCCCCGCGAGCAGGGGATGCGGCGCCGTCAGCTCGGTGCGGCGTAGGAAGAAACCCGGTGGCAGCGTCTCGACGGTGCCGCGAGCGACACCGACCGTGTCGGTCGTCTCCACCTCCCCCTCCACCAGCAAGGACATCTCGGTGTGAGGGTGAGTGATGGTGTGGCAATGGGTGAGATTGCCGAACCCGTCGATGAGCGAGGGCAGCTCGCGACGCGCCTCGCCGCGGACCGACCAGCGGATGACCGCCAGCCCCTCGTAGGAGCGCGGACTCACGCGCAGGGTCTGGATCGAATACGGAACCGGCTTCTCGTACCGGTACGTGGTCTGGTGGCGGACGCGCAGTCGCATGAAGCCTATATCAGATAGAGCGTGCTGATTTCTTCGCCGAGCTTGGTCGTCCGGCCTAGGAAATCCTCGAGGAACTCGTGCAACCCGGTCTGGAACACATCCTGGATGCGGCCATAGCGCAGGCGCGCATGCACCTCGCCGGCGAGGCGATGGCACTCGCCGCGCTTGCCGTTGTAGGCGTCGGCCAGGAGATTGAGAAAGCGGGTGATCTCGTCGTAGCACCACACCAGGGAACGCGGCATTTCCGGCCGCAGGATCAGCAGCTCTGCGATCAGCCACGGCTTCAGGCGCTCGTGATAGACCCAATGATAGCTGCGCAGTCCCGAGACCGAGCGCAGCATCGCCTGCCATTGGTAATAGTCGAGAGCGCCGCCGACGCCTTCGTCCCGCGGCAGCAGGACATGATACTTGACGTCGAGGATGCGCGCTGTGTTGTCGGCGCGCTCGAGATACGTGCCAAGCCGGGTGAAATAGTAGGCGTCGTTGCGCAGCATCGTATTGGCATAGGCGCCGTTGAAGAGCTGCGAGCGGTCCTTCACCCACTCCAGAACCTCGGTCACCTCCTCCGGCGAGAGCGGGCCTGCGAGCCGCGGCCGCGCCCGGAGCCAGGTCTCGTTGAGGGCGTTCCACATGTCGACGGTGAGCGCCGTCCTGACCGCGCGTCCGTTCCTCCGCGCGATCTCGATGCAGGAGAGAATGCTGGAGGGATTCTCGGGATCGCGCACGAGATAGTCCACTACCGCCGCCGGCGTCACCTCGCCGTGCTTGGCGCGATAGCCCACGTCGCAGCCGCAGGCGATCAGCGTCGAGTCCCATTCGTTGCCGGGATTGCCGAGCGAGCGCGCCATGCTCGCCATCCAGTGACCGACCAGCACGGCTCGCGCGATGTTCTCCGCGCGCTCCACATAGCGCGCGAGCCAGTAGAGACTGTCGGCGGTGCGGCTCAGCATGTCAGCATCACCCCTTCAGGACCCAGGTGTCCTTGGTGCCGCCGCCCTGGCTCGAATTCACCACCAGGGATCCCGAGCGGAGCGCCACCCGAGTGAGGCCGCCGGGAACGATGCGGATCTCCTTCCCCGCCAGCACGAAGGGCCGGAGATCGACGTGCCGCGGCGCCACGCCGCTCTCGACGAAGGTCGGGCAGGTCGAGAGCGAGAGCGTGGGCTGGGCGATGTAGTCATCGGGCCGCGCCCGGAGCTTGTCGCGAAAGGCGTCGAGTTCGGCAATGCTGGCCTGCGGCCCCACCAGCATGCCATAGCCGCCGGAGCCCCGCGCCTCCTTGACCACGAGCTCGTCGAGATGATCGAGAACATAGGAGAGCTCGTCGCGCCGCCCGCAGCTGTAGGTCGGGACGTTCTTCAGCACTGGCTCCTCGCCGAGATAGAAGCGGATCATGGCGGGGACGTGAGGATAGATCGCCTTGTCGTCGGCAACGCCGGTGCCGACCGCGTTGGCGAGGCTGACGTTGCCGGCGCGATAGGCATTCAGGAGCCCGGCGGTGCCGACGATGGAATCCGGCCGGAACGCCAGGGGATCGAGGAAGTCGTCATCGATGCGCCGATAGATCACGTCGACCCGGCGCGGCCCCTCGGTCGTGCGCATGTAGATGACATTGTCGTCGGCGAAGAGATCGGCACCCTCCACCAGCTCGATGCCCATCTCGTCGGCGAGGAAGGAATGCTCGTAGTAGGCGCTGTTGTAGGATCCCGGCGTCAGCAGAACCACCACGGGGTCGCCGGGGCAGTTGACGGGCGCCACCGACTTCAGCGTCTCAAGCAGCTCCTCGGGATAGTGCGAGACCGGCGCCAGGCGATGCTGCGCGCAGAGCTCCGGGAAGAGCCGCATCATCGCCTCGCGGTTCTCCAACATGTAGGAGACGCCCGACGGCGTGCGGCAATTGTCCTCCAACACGAAGAAATCGTCCGGCCCGGTGCGCACGAGATCGATGCCGGAGATGTGGGTGTAGACGTTGCGTGGCGGATCGAAGTCCTGCATCTCCGCGCGGAAGCCCTCGTTGTGCAGCACCAGCAGCTCCGGCACCTTGCCGGCGCGCAGGATCTCGCGCCCGTGATAGATGTCGCGCAGGAAGGCGTTGAGCGCCTTGACCCGCTGGGCGAGGCCGCGCTCGAGGAGCGACCACTCCTGGGCGTCGAGGACGCGGGGAATGATATCGAAGGGAATGAGCCGCTCGGGATCGCCGCCTTCGCTGTAGACGGCGAAGGTAATGCCGATGCGGCGGAACAGCAGCTCCGCCTCGCTGCGCTTGAGCGCCACCGTGTCCGCCGGCGTCTGCTCCAGCCACTGACGGATCGGCTCGTATTTGCTGTGGACGCCGGCGGGGCCGCGCATCTCATCAAATGCCGCCCCCGGAGCCTCTTGCCTTGCCCTGGCCTCGCTCACCGGCAGTTGCGCGCCCCCTTCGCAGCGGTGTCTGGGTCGCCCCCTGCAATCCACACGCCAGAGCCGGGGGTCGCGGTCTAAACCGTTGGCCAAGCAGTTAGTTCATCAATTCTGCCGACCCCGAGCGGCGCCGCGGTCTCAGTATGTCCCCTCGGATGATGAAACACTAGGCAGTCCTGGCCCGCGCGAACCGATCCGCCTAACCTTGCGCGAAGAAAGAGCAGCGACAAGCGGAGGAAACCCCGATGAGCGACGATGCCGAACTTTTCACCAGCATTCGCCAGCGCCTCTTTACCGCCGTGATCGGCGACGTCATGGATCACGAGGGACTGACGCGCCAATTCCTGCCGCCCGCGATCCGCGCCCTCGCCCCCGACATGATGGTGGTCGGCCGCGCCATGCCGGTGCTGGAGGCTGACTGCTGCGGCGAGATCATCGGCCATACCGGCCGCGCCGATGCGCTTCGGACTGATGTTCCGCGCCCTCGACGAGCTCAAGCCCGGCGAGGTCTATATCTGCACTGGCGCCTCGCCGCGCTATGCCCTCTGGGGTGGCTTGATGAGCACGCGGGCGCGGGCGCTCGGCGCCGATGGCGCCGTGCTCGGCGGCTTCCATCGCGACACCCGCGAGATCCTGCAGCTCGGATTCCCCGTGTACTCCTACGGCTCCTACGCGCAGGATCAGCGGTTGCGCGGACGCGTCGTCGATTTCCGCTGCGCCATCGAGTTCGAGAACGGCGCGCAGGTGCATCCCGGAGACGTCATCGTCGGCGACATCGACGGCGTGCTGGTGATCCCGCGCGATCATGCCACCGACATCGTGCGGCTCGCGCTTGCCAAGGTTGAGGGCGAGGCCAGCGTGCGGCGGATGATCGAGCAGGGCGAGAAGACGCAGGCGATCTTCGATCGCACGGGAATCATGTAGCACGGGCCGAATTGCGAACGAAAATGGTCACAAGGGAGGATGCGCCGGGCGCCGCGGCACGCCTGGATCGCCGTTGACTTGCACAGGGTTTATCTGCTGAATCGCCCCCGCAAACTAGATCACGCGCGCGCCAATCGATTGATGGAGCAGCGCCATGTCGGGAGGAAAAAACGCGATGAGGATTTCGTCTTGGCGTCCCTTTACTGTCGCCGCCTGCGTCATTGGCGCGGCAATGCTGGGTCAGCCAGCGCCCGCCGCAGCGGCGGGCCAGACGGTGGTCGTTTGGTGGAATCAAGGCTTCTACCCCGCCGAGGACCAGGCCATGAAGGATGTGGTCGCGGCCTGGGAGAAGCAGAGCGGCAACAAGGTCGATCTCACCTTCTACAACGGCTCCGACCTGCCGGCGAAGATCATCTCCGCCATCACGACGGGCGAGGTGCCGGATCTCTGCTACGTCGACAACGGCGATTTCCTGCTGCTGCCGCAGAATGTGTGGAACGACAAGATCGTCGACGTCAGCGATGTGGTGGATACGCAGAAATCGGAATACAACGCCACGGCGCTCACGGCTGCGCGCCTCTACGACAACGCCACGCACAAGCGCAGCTTCTTCGGCGTACCGCTGAAGCAGCAGGCGCTGCATTATTTCGTCTGGCGCCCGCTGGTCGAGGCCGCCGGATACAAGGTCGACGATATCCCGAAGACCTGGGACGCCTACTTCGAGCTTCTTCGAGACCGCGCAAAAGAAGCTGCGCGATAAAGGCCAGCGGATCTACGGGCTCGGCTACTCGCTCGCCACCAAGGACTCCGACAGCACGTATCTCTTCAATCAATTCCTGGTGGCCTATGGCGGCGGCGGCATCGTCACGCCCGACGGCAAGCTGCACGTGGACGACCCCAAGGTGCGCACGGCGGCGATCAAGGCGCTCACCGCGCTCACCACGCCGTTCAAGCAGGGCTTCGTGCCGCCGGGCGCCATCAACTGGGGCGATCCCGACAACAACAGCGCGTTCTACGCCAAGCAGATCGTCATGACGCCCAATGCGACGCTCTCGATCCCGGTGGCGCAGATGGAGAAGACCGACCAGTACATGCATGAGATCGTGACGCAGTCGGGACCGACGGGACCCGACGGCAAGCCGGTGACCAGCCTGGTGTCCGTGAAGCTGGCCTTCATCCCGAAGGGCGCGCACAACACGGCGGGCGCCAAGGAATTCCTGAAATACCTGATCCAGCCGAAGAACCTCGACTCGTATCTCGCCGGCGCGCGGGGCCGCTGGCTGCCGGTGATGCCCTCGATCGTGAAGAACGATCCCTACTGGCCGGATGCGAAGGATCCGCACCGTCCCGTGGCGACCCATCAGGAGCGTCTCGACGGCCCGACCATGCCCTGGTTCCAGTCCTTCAATCCCGCCTATGCCCGACGTCAATGCGGAGCAGGTCTGGGGCAAGGCGGAAGCCAATGTGATCACCGGCGGCATGGCGCCGGAAAAGGCGGTGGACAAGTCGCCTTCGAGCAGATCAAGGCAGATTTCGCGAAGTATCCGGTGCCAACGGAATAGCGCCACGTCGATGGAAGGCAACCCCGCTCTCGACGCGTCGCGCGGGCTCGCCGCCCGGCGCGCCGGGCGCAGCGCTCGCAGACCTGGCCTCAAGGGCTCGGACTTCGCCTGGGCAGTGGCATTCCTGGTGCCCTATGCCGGCGTCTTCCTGGCCTTCGTGCTCTATCCCGTGGCCTACGGACTCTGGCTCGGCAGCAATCCCGCGCAGCTACCGGGCGCTCTTCGCCGACCCCATCTACGCCGAGACCGTCGTCAATACGCTGATCTTTCTGGCGATCGGCGTGAACCTGCAGCTGTTCCTGGCGCTGCTGCTCTCCGGCTTCTTCATGCGGCCGCAGCTGGTGGGTCAAGGGGCTGCTGCTGGTCTTCATGCTGCCCTGGGCGGTGCCGGCGATTCCCACCTTCATCTCCATCCACTGGATGCTGAACGGCCAATGGGGCTTGCTCAACAACGCTGCTCTGGGACCTCTTCCAGATGGATGGGCCGCCTGGCTCGATACGCCGCACGGCTCGCCATGGGATCGGTCATCGTTGCCTACATCTGGAAATGGATGCCGTTCTGGACGGTGATCTTCCTGGCCGGCCGCATGGCGATCCCGCAGGGAGCTCTATGAAGCCGCCGAGGTCGACGGCGCCACCGGCGTGCGCAGCTTCGTCCACGTGACCTTCCCGCTGATGGCCAACCTCTACATGGTCTGCACGCTGCTCTCGACGATCTGGACGCTGGGCGACTTCAACACGGTGTATTTCGTCAGCGGCGGCGGACCCGCGCTGTCAGACCCACGTGCTGGCGACGCTCGGCATCCGCGACGCCTTCGAGCTCGGCAATCCCGGCATGGGCATGGCGGCGGTGATGTCGGCGCTGCCGCTGCTGATCCCGCTGGTGATCATCCTGATGCGCCGGCTCTCCAAGAGCGAGGTGCAGCTATGACCGCCGGACAGGCACTGCTGCGGCGCCGCGCCGGCGACGCGGGCGCCTGGCGGTCGTTGGATTGACTCGTGCTGATCTGGACCCTGCTGCCGCTCTACAACATGGTGGTGGTGGCGCTGCAGCAGAAAGACGACGTCTTCAGCGGCGAACGTCTGGCCGCCGCACCCCACGCTCGACAGCTTCATCGTGGTATTCCGCGAAGGCTATTGGTACGTCGCGCACTTCTGGCACGAGATGGGCAACAGCCTCTACATCGGCGTGGCGGCCGCGCTGCTGACCCTGCTCATCGGCACGCTGACCAGCTTCGTCGATCGGCCGGATGCGCGTGCGCATGGGATGGCTGGTCAGCAACGCCGCGCTGCTGACCTATGTGATCCCGATGTCGTTCCTGGCCATTCCGTTCTATCGCATGATGCAGAGCTACGGGCTCGCGGACAATCTGTGGGCGGTGATCGTGGTCGAGGTCACCTTCGCCACGCCCTACGCGATCTTCATTTTCCAGCAGTACGGCTCCAGCATTCCGCGCGAGCTCGACGAGGCGGCGCGCATCGACGGCGCCTCGCCACCGCAGATCTATCTGGCGCATCTATCTGCCGCTGATGGCGCCGGCGATGGTGGCGGTCGGCACCTACGCGCTGCTGCTGGCATGGAACGAGTATCTCTACGTCTTCCTGCTGCTGTCCTCGGACCAGACCATGACGGTGCCGGTCGCTCTCGGCAAATTCCTCAACAGCGACGAAGCGCCGTGGAACTACTGATGGCGGCCGCCATCATCTATCGCGCTGCCGCCGATCGCGATCTACTACACTTTCCGCCGCTACATGAGCGCGGGACTGACCATGGGCGGCGTGAAGGGATAGGCGCCAGCCAGCGAGGGACCGAGGCAATCCCAACCACGAGTTTAACTATTTGCACCGGCCAGGTTGACATCCAGCCCCCACATCGCCACATTCCCCTCCGTCAATCCTCTTTGGGTCGGCCTCGTCTCCGCTCTCGTTAGCCCGACCCGGTCCCATCCAATCTGCAGTTTTGGCCCGTGGCGTCTTTGCGCCGCGGCGTTTTCTCGCATGGAAAGGGACTCTAAATGTCCATCGGTACAGTGAAATGGTTCAATCCCACCAAGGGTTACGGCTTCATTCAGCCGGACGACGGCTCCAAGGACGTCTTCGTCCACATCTCGGCGGTGGAGCAGTCGGGGATCGGCCATCTCCAAGAGGGCCAGAAGCTCAGCTTCGACGTTGAGCGCGGCCAGCAGGGCAAGACCTCGGCGGTCAATCTCAAGAGCGCCTAAGTTCAGCGGGGCAGCTTCGGCTGCCCCGTTTGCTTTGGGCGGCAGGCTCCGGGCCCTCGCTTGCGGAAGTGCCCGAGAGCCCTCATAATGAGCAGGCAAAGCGCGTTCCAGCGTGGTTGCAGCAGCTTCCGCCCGATCGAGCACTGGTTACCGCCCGCTAACCTGATTCCGCTGCGAGCCGGGGGCGTCATCCGCCCCGGTCATCGTTGCGACGCGGAGAACCTTATGCCGGTCGGCGGAGTTAGGTCCTACGGCGGCTCGCTGCGGCTTCCTTCCCGCCGGAGGACAGCAGCCAGGGCGTGCCGGCTCTCACGTCCGCGCTTGAGGGCGCGGGTTCCTGATCCGCCGAGTCCCGGCGACAACTCGCCGGACCCGGCTTATTCGGTTTTCACAATCAGGCAGGCGATCTGATGCAAGTTTTTGTTCGCGACAACGACGTCAATGGCGCGCTGCGCATTCTCAAGAAGAAGATGCAGCGCGAGGGCACCTTCCGCGAAATGAAGCGCCGGCGCTCCTACGAAAAGCCGTCCGAGCGGCGGGTGCGCGAGAAGGCCGAAGCGGTGCGTCGTCATCGCAAGGCGTTGCGCAAGCGCATGGAGCGCGAGGGCTACTAGGTAGCCGCGGCGGCGCGATAGGGAGTCGACGATGAGAAACGAGGAGCGTGATGTCCAGGCGCGGCGCGCGGCGCAGGCGCTATGGGAAAAAGGCAAGAAGCAGAACGAGGAAGTTCTGAAGGAGCGCGACAAGGAGCGGATCGCCGAGGCATCGAAGGTGGCGCGCCTCAGGGAACTCCGTCTCGCCAAGGAAGCCGCCGAGCGCGAGGCGGCAAGCGAGGCCGCGAAGAAGGCGTTCATCTCCACACGGCGGAAGTCCCGTACTTCGTAGCCGAGCCGCCCGAGCGGCGCACCGCGGCGTCGGCCTTAATCGGCTCCACTTCCATACATAGCGAGGCCCTACCACATCTTCGCCCGTTTCTGGCAGCGAGATGTCAGGTCCACCGTCCAATCGACGGAATTTTCCGCATGGGATCGATTGCGTGACGCGCGCTCGATGCGGGCTACAATCCACTTTAAATCGATCTAAACGCCGGCTAGAGTCGCCCCAACGCGCATGGGTGGGCGGCAGTTCCCTCGTGCGCGCGAATGAATGCAACGGTGCCCGCCACGGTCGCTCGGCCGCGGATGCGGTACCGCTAACGAAGCGCAAGATCGGGAGGAATGGATGACGCAGGAATTTGCTTGGATGAGTCGGCGCGACCTCGTGAAGGCGCTCGGCATCGGCGGCGCAGCAATTGCCGCCGGACTTCCCGATCGGGTGCTGGCCCAGGCCAAGAAAAGCACCTTGGTGATCGGGATCGACATTAGCGACACCATCACCCTCGATCCGGCACGGCTCGCCCAATATACCTCGCCCATGACGGTGGCGGCGGCCTACGACACGCTCGTCACCATGACGCCGGGCGAGTACATCGACGTCAAGCCGGCGCTCGCCACCAAATGGGCGCGCACGCCCGATGGCAAGGGCTGGCGATTCACGCTCCGCGACGGCGTCAAGTTCGCGAGCGGCAGCCCGATGACGATCGAGGACGTGAAATGGTCCTTCGACCGCGTCATCAACCTGAAAGACCAGCCGCAGCAATACATCGCCCATGTGGATCGGGTCGACATCGTCGATCCCCACACCCTCGACATCATCCTGAAGGCACCCAAGGAGCCGCTCCTCACCATCATCGCGGCGCCTGAATTCGTCGTGCTCGAGCGCAAAGTGGTGGAGCAGCACGGCGGCACCGCGGCCGCCAATGCCAAGGATGACGACAAGGCGACGCCGTGGCTCAACAGCAATTCCGCCGGCACCGGCCCCTATCGCATCGCCCAGTGGGAGCGCAACGCCCAGATCCAGCTGGTGCGCAATCCCCACTACTGGCAAGGCACGCCGCCCTTCGAGCGCGTGGTGATCCGACACATGAGCGACAGCGCGGCGCAGCTTCTGGCGCTGCGGCGCGGCGATGTCGACGCCGCCTTCAATCTTATCCCCGAGCAGGTCGCGACCTTGAAAGGCGACAAGGACATCCGGCTCGAATCCCTCACCAGCCTCGACTTCGTCTATATGGCGCTGACCCAGGAGCCCGAGTTCAACAAGGCCCTCGCGGTGAAGGAGGCGCGCCAGGCGATCGGCTATGCCATCGACTATGATGGCATCAAGAACTCGCTGCTGGGCGGTGCCGCCGTGCGGCCTGCGCATTTCCTGCCGATCGGCGTCAGCGGCTCGACCGAGCAGATCGCCAAGGAAATTGGCTTTCGCGAGGATCTGAAAAAGTCCAAGGAGCTGCTGGCCAAGGCCGGCCTTCCCGACGGCTTCGAGTTCGAGATCGCCTACGGCAACGCGGCGGTCGCCGGCGTGACCTATCAGCTGCTGGGACAGAAGATCCAGGCCGATCTGGCCCGCGTCGGCATCAAGGCCAAGCTCAATCCCATGGACCAGGTAAATCTGCGCACCAGCTACACCACCGGCAAGTCGCAGGGCGGCGTGCTGACCTTCTGGAATCCGCCGGCTGTGGAGAACGAGCTCTGGGCGGCCGCGGTGGTGGAACGCGTCGCCAAGCGCGTGCACTGGACGCCGCCCGACGACGTCGTGAAGCTCGTGCATGAGGCGTCGGAGGAGAGCGATCCCAAGAAACAGGCGGCGCTCTGGGTCGAATGGCAGAAGCGCGTGGTCGACCAGGCCAATCACTTCATCCTGTTCCAGCCCGTCTATCAGATCGGCGTCTACAAGGCGATCGGCAAGTTCCCGCTCACCGCGGCGGGCTGGCAGCTCGACATGTACGGCGTGACGGCGGCGTAGGTCCTGTCGATTGCGAGCGGGAAATGTTTGCGTCATGGCCGTGCTCGTCCCGGCCATCCACGGGATACCGCGCCCGGCACGGAGGCGTGGATGCGCGGGACAAGCCCGCGCATGACGACGCGTGGTTTTTTCTTTTTGATTTAATTGGGCGTCGTCACTTCTTGAACTCGGCCGGGCGTTTCTGCTGGAACGCCCGGATTCCTTCCATGTGGTCGCCGGCGGAAAAGCAGAGCGTGTTCATCTCGTTCTCGTAACGAAGCCCGGCATCGAGCGGAGCCATGACGGACATGCGGACCGAGGCCTTCACCGCCTGCACTGCCACCGGGCTGTAGCCCGCGAGCTGCGTGCAGATAGCCCGCGCGCGCGTCTCCACCTCGGCATCCTCCACGAGGATATCGACCAGACCCAGCCGGTACGCCTCCTCGGCGTCGATGGGATCGCCGGTCAGCAGCAGCCGCATCGCCTGCCCATACCCCACCACCCGCGGCAGCATCTGCGAGGCGCCGCCGCCGCCGACCCAGCCGCGCTTCACCTCGGGAAAGCCGCAGCGCGAGCTGCGCCCGGCGACGCGAATGTCGGCCGCGAGCGCCAGCTCGGCGCCGCCGCCAAGCACCCAGCCCTTGAGGGCGGCGACCACGGGCTTGCGGACGCCGCGCACCGAGGCCGCATATTCCGAGCGGTTGCGAAACTTCCAAGCCGAGGAATATTCCGCTAAAGAATTGAGATCGCTGCCGGCGGAGAAGGCGCGCTCACCGGCACCTTTCAGCAGCACCACGCGCACGGCGTCGTCGCGATCGACGTCAATGCAATGGCGCTCGATCGCCGCCGCCATCTCGGGAGTGACCGCATTGTGCTTTGCCGGACGATTGAGCGTGATCTCCGCAATTCCGTCGGCGACGGTGAAGCCTAGCGCATCGGTCATGGTTCCCTCTCCTTACCGCATTCGATCAATGGCATCGGCGTGACGAAGATCGCGCGCAGAAAGATCGCGGCCTCGCCCGCGCGGCTCACGCTGCGCGATCTCGCGGAGCATGCGAAGGTCTCGCCCGCCACAGTCTCGCTGGTGCTGCGCAAGAGCTCCGCTGGTCGCCGAAACGACACGCAAGCGCGTCCTCGAATCCGTCCGTGAGCTCGGCTACGTCTACAACCGCGGCGCCGCGAGCCTGCGCACCCAGCGCACCCACACCGTCGGCGTCTCCATGAACGAGCTCGTGAACCCCTATTTCGCCGAGCTCACCGCCGCCATCGAGCGCGCTCTCACCAAGGTCGGCCGCACCGTCTTCCTCAGCAACGCCAACGAGGACCCCGCGCGCCAGGATGAATTCATCGAGACCATGCGCGAGTACAACGCCGACGGGCTCGTCGTCTGCCCGGTAGAAGGCAGCGAGCCGGCGACGCTCAGCCGCCTCAGGAAGCTCGGCATGCCCTGCGTGCTGATCTCGCGCAACCTGCCGGGCTCCGGCCTCGACTATGCCGGCAGCGACCATCGCCGCGGCATGTTCCTGGCGACGGAGCATCTGATCTCTCTCGGACACCGCCGCATCGCCTTCATCGGTGGCTCGCAGCGTACATCCACCGGCATCGAACGCCGAGAGGGCTATCTGCAGGCGCTCATGGCCTACGAGATTGCCATGGATGCGGCGCTGATGCTGCCCGGACCGCCGACGCGCAACTTCGGTTTCGACGCCATCAAGAAGCTGTTGACGTTGCGCAAGCCGCCGACCGCCGCGGTCTGCTTCAACGATGTGATCGCCTTCGGCGTCATGCTGGGTCTGCGCCAAGTGGGACAAGAGCCGGGCCGCGATTTCGCCGTCGTTGGATACGACGACCTGCAGGAGGCGGCGCTCTGGACGCCCGCGCTCACCACCGTCGCGGTGCAGTCGACCCAGATCGGCGAAGCCGCCGCCCAGCTCCTCCTCGACCGCATGGCCGATTTCGACGCGCCCCGCCGCGAGGTGGTGCTGCAGCCGAGCCTGGTGGTGCGGGAGTCGAGCGGGCCGCCGAAACGCCGCGGTACCTCGCGCTGACACCGCCTCAGACGCGGTGGATGTGCATCCCGCCGTCGACATAGATGGCGCTTCCGGTGCTGAAATGGAATTCTCCGCGCGCGAGCGCCGCCGCGACCTTGCCGATCTCCTCGGGCTCGCCCCAGCGCCGCACCGGCGAGACGCCGGCCTCGATCAGCCGGTCGTAGCGGCTCTTCACGACCGCCGTCATGTCGGTGCGGATGATGCCCGGCCGGATCTCGAAGACGCCGATGCCGGCTTCCGCCAGCCGGACGGCGTAGAGCTCGGTCATCATGGAGACGCCGGTCTTGGCGATGCAGTACTCGGCGCGCTCGATCGAGACGATCTTGCTGTTGACCGAGGCAATATTGATGATCGAGCGGCGGTGGCGCGGCGGCGGGGTGGCGAGCCAGCGACGCGCGATCGCCTGGGTCAGGAAGAACGGCCCGCGCAGATTCGTATCGATGAGGGCATCGAAGCTCTCCGGCGGCACGTCCAGCATGTCCTGGCGCTTCTTGACGGAGATGCCGGCGTTGTTGACCAGCACCTCCAACCCGCCGAAGGCATCGAAGGCCCGCTGCACCAGCTCGCCGTGGCGCTCGAGCTCGGCGACGCTGCCCTGCAGGAAGGCGCCGCGCACGCCGCGGGAAGTGAGGCCCGCCATCGTCTCGGCGGTCGCGATATCCTGCACGAGGTCGTTGACGACGACATCGTAGCCGTTGTCCGCGAAGGCCCAGGCGATGGCACGGCCGATGCCGCGACGTCCGCCAGTCACCAGTACCCGCGGACGGGCGCCCTTCTCGCTTCCCACGCCGTCGATCATGCCAGGAGCTGCCGCGCGATGATCATGCGCTGGATCTGGTTGGTGCCTTCGTAGATCTGGGTGATCTTGGCATCGCGATAGAGCCGCTCCACTTCCATGCCGCGAATATATCCCATTCCACCGTGGATCTGCACGGCGTTCGCCGCATGCAGCACGGCAGCATCGGCGGCGAAGCACTTCGCCATCGAGCATTGGGTGGTGGCGCGCTCGCCGCGATCGAGGCGCTCCGCGGCATCCAGCACCATGAGGCGAGCCGCATGGGTGTCCTTCGCCATGTCGGCGAGCATCCATTGCACCGCCTGGAACTCTGATATCGCGTGGCCGAACTGACGGCGCTCTTTGGCGTAGTCGATCGAGGCGTCGAGGCCCGCCTGCAGGATGCCGACCGCGAGCGCGGCGATGCCGATGCGGCCCTTGTCGAGAACGCCCATCATCATGTGGAAGCCGCGATTGAGCGGCCCCAGGAGCGCCTCTCTCGGCAGCGCCATGTCTTCAAAATGCAGCGCGCCCACCTGGGAGGCGCGCTGACCCATCTTGTGCTCCTTGCGGCCGGCGCGATAGCCCGGCTGGTCGCGGTCGACCAGGAAGATGCTCATGCCGCGCTTGCCGAGATCCGGCGCCGTGCGCGCCAGCACCACCGCGAAATCCGCGATCGGCGCGTTATGAATCCAGAGCTTGCCGCCCGTGAGGCGCCAGCCCTCCGCGGTTTCCACCGCCGTGGTCTTGATGCCGGAGACGTCGGAGCCCGCCTCCGCCTCGGTAATGCCATAGGCGCAGCGGCGCTTTGCCCGCAGCAGCGGCGTCAGGTAGCGCTCCTGCTGCGCGGGGGTCCCGTGCTCCGCCAGCAGGGTCCCCACCAGCTCCACCAGACCGCACTGATCGGCAACGGACGCATAGCCCCGCGACAGCTCCTCCATGACGAGCGCATAGGAAACCGCATCGGCGCCGGCGCCGCCCAGCGCTTCCGGTACCGTGATGCCGAACATGCCAAGCTCGGCCATCTCGTCATAGAGCGCCGCCGGGAATCCCTCGGTCTCGTCGAGCTCGGCGGCGAGCGGCCGGATCTCGCGCTCGGCAAAGACGCGCGCGGTCTCCCGCATCAGGCGATGCCGATCGGCAGTGGTATCGTCGAGCTCGGCGTGCGTCATCTCGGGGGCGTTTCCCTCGCGGGCCCGCACCGCGTAGAGTGCGACCTCGTGATGATTTTCCGCGATCCTAGTCAGGAATTGACAGCCCGTCACGGAAAATTTAGAACGATCTAAATCAGTCAGAAATTGGGAGGACGCGCCTGAGGAAATCACCATCACCGCTGGTATCCGTGACCCTCGCCCCCGCGCTTCGCGGCGGACAGGGATTATTGCGCGCCACGAGTTAGATCGTGCTGCGCTACGTCGTCTCGCGGCTTGGCACGTCGATCGTGATGGCGATTCTGGCGACCCTCGTGATTTTCCTGATCGCGAATACGGTGCCGGGCGACCCCGTGCTGGCGCAGCTTGGCGATATCGCGGCCTCGAACAAGCAGTTTGTCGCGGAGTGGCGGCATCGCTATGGCCTCGATCTGCCGCTTTGGGAGCGCTATTTCGTTTTCCTGAAAGGGCTACTCAACGGAGATCTCGGCATCTCCATCGCGACCCAAAGACCGGTTCTGGACGACATCGCGCAGTACGCGCCCGCCACCGTCGAGCTCGCAACCCTGGGCTTTCTGCTGACCATCGTCATCGGCATTCCCCTCGGCATCATGGCCGCGGTCCGGCGCGACAGCTGGATTGATCACACCGCGCGCCTGATCTCGCTGATCGGCGTCTCTTCCCCCACCTTCTGGCTGGCCTTCATCGCCCTTGCGGTCTTCTACGGCGGCCTGCAGATCGCGCCCGGGCCCGGACGGCTCGATCCCATCGCGCTACCGCCGGACACCGTGACCGGCCTTTACCTCGTCGACACCTTGCTGGCGGGCGACTGGAGCGGGTTCGGCGACGCGGCCGCCCACCTCGTGCTGCCGTCGGTAGTGCTGGCGGCGACAACTCTCGGCCTCATCACCCGCACGACGCGGGCCAGCATGCTCGAGAGCATGCAGCAGGACTATGTGCGGATGGCGCGCGCCAAGGGCCTCAAGGAGAGGCGCGTCGTGATCGGCCACGTGCTGCCGAACGCACTCATCCCCGTCGTGACGCTGGGCGGCCTTGCCTACGCCAATCTGCTCACCGGCGCCGTGATGACGGAGACGATCTTCTCCTGGCCCGGCCTCGGCCGCTACACCTTCCGCAGCGCCGCAGCCCTCGATTTCCCCGCCATCATGGGCATCACTTTGATCGTGGCGGTGACCTATCTCGTGATCAATCTCCTGATCGACATCAGCTATGCCCTCCTCGATCCCCGGGTGGTGCAATGACGGCGCTCGAGGGCGGCGACGCCTCGCTGGAGCGGCCGGTGGCGCCGCCGCTCTCGCCCGCGCGGCGCTGGTGGCGGCGCTATGGGCTCGCGAGCCTGGGGTTGGCGATCGTCGTTGCCTGGCTGCTGATCGCCATACTGGCGCCGGTGATCTGCCCCTATGGCCCGGACGCGGTCGATGTCACCATCCGACTGCAGCCGCCGTCGCTCGCCCATTGGCTCGGCACCGACGCGCTGGGTCGCGACGTGCTGACCCGGCTTCTCTACGGCGCGCAGATCTCGCTCCTCACCGGCTTCGTCGTGGTGGTGGTGAGCGCGATCGCCGGCACGCTGATCGGCGGCATCGCCGCCTTCGCCGGCGGCAAGGTCGAGGAGCTCATGATGCGGGCAACCGACCTCGTGCTCTGCTTCCCGCCGATCATCCTGGCGCTCGCCATCGCCGCGGCGCTCGGCATCGGCACCACCAACACCATCATCGCCATGCTGGTGGTGTGGTGGCCGAAATTCGCGCGCCTCGCCCGCGGCTTGGTGCTGGTGCAGCGCTCCCAGGAATACGTAGAGGCCGCCATGGTCGTGGGCTTCAGCCCGGCGCGCATCCTGGTCCGCCACATCATCCCCAATGCGGTGGGACCATTGGTGGTGCTGACGACGCTCGACATCGGCAACGCCATCATCACCTTCGCCGGCCTCTCGTTCCTGGGTCTCGGCGTGGTGCCGCCGACGCCGGAATGGGGTTCCATGGTCGCCGAGGGCCGCGAGCTGGTGGAGCAGTGGTGGGTGGCGGCCTTCCCGGGCTTCGCCATTCTCACCATCGTGCTGGGGTTCAATTTCCTCGGCGACGGCATCCGCGACTGGCTCGACCCGAAGTCGCGGCGGCGCTGACGTGAACGACATCGCCGCGACTCCCGCCAAGACCGCCACCGCGAACGGCTCCAGCGTGCCGGTTCTCGAGGTGCGCGGCCTCAAAACCCAGTTCTTCACCGACGAAGGCGTGGTCCGCGCCGTCGACGGCGTGAGCTTCACGGTGGCATCCGGCGAGACGCTCGGAATCGTCGGCGAATCAGGCTCCGGCAAGAGCGTCACCGCCCTCTCCCTCATGCGCCTGCTGGAGGAGCCGAGCCGCATCGTCGCCGGCGAGATCAAGTTCCAGGGCCGCGACGTGCTGGCGATGAAGCCCGAGGAGCTGCAGGCGTTCCGCGGCGGCGACGTCGCCATGGTGTTCCAGAATCCCATGACGTCGCTTAATCCCGTGCTGCGACTGGCGCGGCAGCTGGTCGAGACCATGGTGGTGCACGGCAGCTACGATCTCGGCGAGGCGACCCAGCGCTCGATCAAGCTGCTGGGGCGCATGGGTATCACCGCCCCCGAGCGCGCCATCCGCAGCTATCCCCATCAATTCTCCGGCGGCATGCGCCAGCGGGTGGTGCTGGCGATGGGGATGAGCAACGAGCCGGCGCTCCTTATCGCCGACGAGCCCACCACGGCTCTCGATGTGACCATCCAGGCCCAGATCCTGGAGCTGCTGCGCGAGCTCAATCGGGATTTTGGCACCGCGATCGTCCTCATCAGCCACGACCTCGGCGTCATCGCCAATGTCTGCAGCCGCGTCGTGGTGATGTATGCCGGCGAGGTGGTGGAGGAAGGCACGACCGAGGAGATCCTCTCCAACCCCAAGCATCCCTACACCTGGGCGCTCATCAACGCGGTGCCGCGCCTCGATCGCCTCGCGCCCGGCAGCAAGCGCCTCACGACCATCGAGGGCGCGCCGCCGGACCCGCTCAATCACGTCGCCGGCTGCCGCTTCGCCGAGCGCTGCCCGTTCCGGATCGAGAAATGCCGGGAGCATCCGAGCCTCGAGGCCGTGGCGCCTGGGCGCCGGTCGCGCTGCTGGGTGACGCAGGCGGGAACGCCGCTCACCGCGCCTGCCGAGAGAGTGGCCGCAGCCCCAGCGCGCTTCGACCAGGGCCAGGCCTCGGTGCTGGCGCGCGGCCAGCGGCTGCTGGAGGTACGCGGCCTCACCAAGCATTTCGCGCTGCCCGGCAGCGGCTTCTTCGAGCCGCATCGGGTGGTACATGCGGTCGACGGCGTCGACCTCGACGTGGCGCAGGGCGAGACCGTGGGTCTCGTCGGCGAATCCGGCTGCGGCAAGTCGACCCTTGCCCGTGTGCTCATCCGCATCTTCGAGCCGACCGCGGGATCGATCGTCTTCGCCGGCCACGACATCAGCCGCGCTTCCGCCGCCGAGATCCGGCCGCTCCGCCGGCGCATGCAGATGGTCTTCCAGGACCCCTACTCCTCCCTCAACCCACGCATGACGGTCGGCGACATCCTGGGCGAGCCCATGCGCTTCCATGGCCTGGCGAAGAGCGCTGCCGACGCGCGCGCGGACATCGATGAGATCCTGAACGTCGTAGGCCTCAGCCCCAAATCCGCCAGCCGTTATCCCCATGAGTTCTCCGGCGGACAGCGCCAGCGCATCTCGATCGCCCGCGCGCTCGCCGTGCGCCCGGACTTCATCATTGCCGACGAGCCGATCTCCGCCCTCGACGTCAATATCCAGGCGCAGATCATTAATCTGCTGGTCGACCTGCAGGAGCGCTTCGGCCTCACCTATCTCTTCATCGCCCACGACCTCGCGGTGGTGCGCCACATCTCCGACCGCATCGTCGTGCTTTACCTCGGCAAGGTCATGGAAGTGGCGCCCGCGGAGGAGCTTTTCGCGGCGCCGCTCCACCCCTATACGCGCCACCTTATCTCGGCGGTGCCGATCCCCGATGCCACGGTGGAGCGGCGGCGCCAGCATCTGCGCCTCATCGGCGAGCCGCCGAGCGCGATCGATCCGCCCTCGGGCTGCCGCTTCCGCACGCGCTGCCCGATCGCCAAGGGCATCTGCGTGGAAACCGCGCCACCCCTCACGACGGCGAGCGACGGGCATCTCGTGGCCTGCCATTTCCCCGGTGAATTCTGAGCGACGAACGGAGGATTCAGTGCGACGCGTGACGGCCGATGCGGCAGTGCGGCTTATTCAATCCGGAGACACCATTCTGATCGGCGGCTCCGGCGGCGGCCATGCAGTTCCCGAAGAGCTGATGGCCGCGCTGGAGCGGCGGTTCCTGGCCGAGGCCGAGCCGCGCGATCTCACCACCGTGCATCCCGTGGGTCTCGGCGACGACAAGACGCTCGGCGCCGGACATTTCGCCCATGAGGGGATGCTGAAGCGGGTGGTATGCGGGACCCTCGTCAACTCGCCGAAGCTCGCGGAGCTGGCGCTCGCCGACAAGGTCGAGGCCTATACGCTGCCCCAGGGCGCGCTCTCCCAGCTCACCCGCGAGATGGCCGCCGGCCGCGCCGGCCTCATCACCGAGACCGGTCTCCACACCTTCGTCGACCCGCGCCTCGGCGGCGGCCGGCAAAGCCCCAGCGCCAAGGAGGATCTGGTCGAGCTCATCACCGTCGACGGGCGCGAGCAGCTCCTCTACAAGCCCTTCAAGGTCGACGTGGCGCTGCTGCGCGGCACCACCGCCGACGAGGACGGCAATGTCACCATGGAACAGGAGGCGGTCTTCGGCGAGATGCTGTCGGAGGCGCAGGCGGCGCGCCGCAACGGCGGCCTCGTCATCGTCCAGGTGAAGCGCATGGCGAAGCGCGGGACATTGCCGCCGAAGCAGGTGAAGATTCCCGGCATCCTCGTCGATCTCGTGATCGTGGTGCCGGACCAGCGGCAGACCTATCTCACGGACTACAGCCCCTCCTATGCGGGAGAGCTTCGCATTCCCCTCTCCGACGTGCCGGTGCTGCCGCTCGACGCCCGCAAGGTGATTGCGCGCCGCGCCGCCCTGGAGCTGTTTCCCGGCGCCATCTGCAATCTCGGCTCCGGCATCTCCACCGGCATCGCCAATGTCGCCGCCGAGGAAGGCTTTCTCGACGCGGTCTGGCTCACCAACGAGCAGGGCCTCATCGGCGGTGCCCCCGCCTCCGGCAACGAGGCCGGCGCCTCGCGCAACTACGCGGCGATGATCGACCAGCCCTATCAGTTCGATTTCTACGACGGCGGCGGCCTCGACCTGGCCTTCCTGTCCTTCGCCGAGGTGGACGCCGAGGGCAATGTCAACGTCAGCCGCTTCGGCACGCCGTCTGGTCGGCCCCGGCGGCTTCATCAACATCAGCCAGAACGCGCGGTGCGTGGTGTTCAGCGGCACCTTCACCGCCGGCAATCAGCGCAAGCTCGTGGCAGCGGTGGAGCAGATCACCTACAGCGGCCGCTTCGGGCGGGAGCGCCAGCAGCGGGTGCTCTACGTTACCGAGCGGGCGGTATTCCGCCTGGCGACGGGCGGGCTCGAGCTGATCGAAATCGCCCCTGATGTCGACATCGAGCGCGACGTGCTGGCCCATATGGGCTTTCGTCCCACGATCTCCCGCGAGCTCAAGACGATGGATCGCCGCCTTTTCCGACCCGATCCCATGGGCCTGGCGCAAGACGTTGCGGCGAGACCGCGTCGGATCACCTCGCCTCGGCTTGCTAGCCTTGAAACTCTCCCGGAGGCCGCACAATGAGCGCCGAACTGCCGATCGTCGATGGCTCGACGCGGCTCTACTGCATCATCGGCCATCCCATCGCCCAGGTGCGCTCGCCGCAGACATATACCCCGCGCTTTCGCGCCCTCGGCATGAACGCGCTCATGGTGCCCATTCACGTCTCGCCCGAGCAATTCGACGTCACCGTGCGCGGCATCAAGGAGATCGCAAATCTCGACGGCATCATCATCACCGTCCCCTACAAATCGCGGAGTCCTGCCCTTCGTGGATCGCGTGCTGCCGACCGGCGAGAAGGTGGGCGCCATCAACGCCATGCGCCGGGAGAAGGACGACAGCTGGTCCGGCGACATGTTCGACGGCCGAGGCCTGACGCGAACCCTGCGCGAGGATGGCCATGTGATCAAGGACAAGCGCGTGATGCTGATCGGAGCCGGCGGGGCCGGCAGTGCCGTTGCCGTGGCGGTGGCGGATGCCGGCGCTTCTGCCGTCACCATCTCGGATGTCGATACCGGCAAGGCCGCCGCGCTTGCCGCTCGCGTCGCCGCGGCCTATCCCGGCCGCCGGATCGTGGCGGGCGCCGCCGACGCCAGGGGTCATGACATCCTCATCAACGCCACGCCCATCGGCATGACGGCGGGCGACGGCATGCCGGCGGAGCTCGGACCACTCGATCCGACACTCCTGGTGATCGATGTCATCATGAAGCCGGAGCCGACGCCCTTCCTTCGCCATGCTCAGAGCTGCGGCTGCCGCACCGTCGATGGCCGCGCCATGCTGGAGGGCCAGGTGGAAGAAGTATTGGCGTTCTTCGGCATCGGAACCTAGGCGATGGCGATCGACACCCATCTCGAGATCGGCGAGCGCGCCGAATTCTCCAAAACTATCGGTGAGGCGGACCTGGTGCTGTTCTCCGGCCTCACCGGTGATTTCGACCCGATCCACGTCAACGAAGAGTATGCGCGCACGACCGCTTTCGGCCGGCGCATCGCTCATGGCGCGCTGATCATGGGGTTGCTCTCCACCACCGCCTCCATGATCTCGCGCCGCTCGGTGGAGCGCGGCGCCAAGGGCGTGCCGGTGTCGCTCGGCTACGACAAGATCCGATTTCTGCGGCCGGTCTTCATCAACGACACCATCACCGCCCGCTATACGGTCGAGGCGATCGACGGCGAGCAAGGGCGGAGCCGCTCCAAGGTGGAGATCGTGAATCAGGCCGGCGAGCTCTGCCTCGCGGGAACCCATGTCATGAAATGGGTCCCGGCGAAGTAAGGTTCAGGTAGAGAACCGCCAGAACTGAACCGAGGGCAGCACCAGCCGCCAAATCTGACGGCGCCCGAAGGGGCTGGTCTCGACGAAGAGAAACGACGTCAATATTCCTGACACCAGCGATGCGATGGTGACGGCCGCCGCACCGCCCTGGGCGCCGTACCGCGGGATCAGGATCAGATTGGCCGGGATCAATGTCACCAGCCCGATGAGCGCGTTGACGACATGAAGGTTCGGTCGGTTGGCGATGAAGATGAACTGGGCGCGGACCGCGGCGCTGAAATTGCAGAGCGTCGACACGCTGAGCAGCAGGAGCGTCAGTCCCGATCCCGTAAATTTCGGACCGAACAGCCAGTTCATCACCCAATCGCCGGACACCAGGACGGAGAGGACGAGAGCCCAGCCGACGAAAGAGAAGAAGGACAACAGCCGGTCGAGATATTCCGTATAAAGCGCCGGGTTTTCGTCGCGCAGCGCCACCAGCCGCGGATAGCAGGTGGTGAGCACGATAGTGGGGAGAATATTGGGAACCTGGATGAGCTGAAAGGCGACCGCGTAGATGCCGACCTCGTGGTAGTCTGAGAGCCAGCCCAGCATGAGATGAGTCACTCGGAAAAACACCAGCACCGCCAGCATCGCAATCATCGCCGGCAGAGTCTGGGCGAAGAGGCTGCGAATCGCCTCGCGATCGAGCCCCCAACTCTCGCCGCGCTTGTGCGCGAACAAAAACACCACGCCGAGAAGCAGGGCCGAGACCCACGCCTCCACCGCGGTGATCGCGCCGATGACGATGATCGAATATCCCATCCGCGCCGCGGTCGCCTTGGCCGCCAGCGACACCAGCATCACCAAGAGGCGCGGGACCACAGAATAGGCCGGGCGCAGGTCAGCCTTCCACAGGAAATCAATGACATAGAGCGGCGTCGGCAGGAAGGCGATGGCGAGCCAGATCACCAGCCTCAGCGTGACGGGATCATCACCGTAGGCGAGATAGGCACACCCGATCGGCAACAGGACGGCGGGAACGGTGAAGAGACCGAGGAGGAGCGCCGCGGATCCCGCCACCTTGCCGCGCGCCTCGCCGCGGCGCACCAGGTCGCGGATGACGATCGCCTCCGCTCCGCTGGCGAGAAACGGCGTCACCAGGCTGACCACCGTCTGGGCGATCGAATAGTGACCGAGCGCATCCGGCCCGTAGGCCTTGGCGATGATCGGGAAGACCAGGAAGCTGAGAACCAGGTAGGTAAAGCGCTCGACCGCGTAGACCGACATCACGCGGAAATAGCGCAGCTTGGGCGCAAGTGCCGCTATCATTCGACCGATCGGCAAATCCCGGCGCCTTCCGCGGCTAGGTCTTTTCGATAGCGCCGAGCGCGGATCGCACTCGGCGTTTCGCCGCCGCCACGCCAGTGAAGGCATCGATCACGCTGCCTGACGCCGTGACCGGCAAGGAGCGGCGGATCGTTCCCTCGCGCCACAGGCTGTGAAGCGGGAACCGGTGCGGACGGAGCATCGAGGCCAGGACCTGGCCGACCGCCTGCCGTGGCGCCAACTCCCCATATTCGGCATGCAATTGATCCTCCGAATGAGGAAAGCAGCCGTAGGTCTCGGCTTCGAGAAGCGTTGGCCGCTTCGTGAACCGCGCGAGAGCGGCCACCGAGATCGGCTTCAACGCCTGCAGCAACTGTTGCGGACCGAGGCGCAGCGCGCGCGCGTTCCGCACCAGGATCTCCGCGAATTGCAGGATCCCCGCCTGCTGGATATCAATGCCCCAAGTGAGCGCCGCGGTATTGCAGGATTCCTGCAGCACGCATTCCACCCGGCCGCTTTGCTGGTCGCATTCGTAGCGTTGCAGCGATCCGTGGTCGGCCGCGAAAAACACCTCCACCAGCGAGCCGTTGGGGTATTTTTCCTCCGCGGTTGCACCGATCGACGACGCGATATAGGGCACGAATTCTCCCGACACCGGATCCGAGGGCGTCTGATAGAGGCTGAGATAGAAGCCTCGCAATCCCTGCGGCGGCAGCCGGCCCTCGGCAGCCAGCGCACGACCAAGCGCGAGCTGCAGGCGCCCGTGCCAACCGACGTCTACGATCGCCGCGCCGCCGGACCAGAATCCGACTTCGTCGAGATAGGCCAGAAGCGCCCTGCGCCGCTCGGCAGCCGTTGACAGGATCCGCGTGGAAATCGCGGAGTGAGAGAGGAGCGCCCTCACCCGATCCAATCCGATTTCCTGCAATGATCCGGCATCGGCGGCCACGCCTGATTCCGCCAGGGCGTCGGCGCAGCTCTCGGGCTCAAGCTCCACACGTCCCAGCATGCCCGCGAGCGTGGTCTTCGCTGGATATCGCAGCAGCCATTCCACCGTCGGCGCGTCGATCGCGCTGATGGAGGGAAGAAACAGCGCCTGTCGGGACGCATAGAGATATCGACACTCGATCGACCGATCGAGCAGCGGCAGCAGCCGGCGCGCAACGCCGCACATGATCTGACCGTCGCGCGCGAGAAAGTGCAGCGCATTCAGGCCGCGCCTCCGCGCTTCGATCAATGTCCAGAGGACAAAGCCGGTCACCAGCGGGCCGGCGATCTCGCAGGCACCGCGCCAGACTGCGCGCCGGTGTGCGTCGCCGCCGGTGTCCAGCAGCCGCGCCGCGCGCGTGGCGCCGGCGATCGCAGCCTCCGCCGGATCGGCGTTGCTCCGATGGAGATCGATTTCGCCGTTTTCCAGTCGGGTCGAGGTGATATGGAAGGAGACAATGCCCGACGATCGCGCATTGCGGACGTCCGAGGTCTCGCTATCGCCAACGTGAAGCATTCTGGCGCCCGCAAGCCTCGGCAGCTTCCGAAGGATAAGTGGATAGACGCTCCCCTCGGCCTTGGTCTTTCCAAGCTCGGAGGAAAGATATATGTGCTCAGAGGCGATTTCGATGCCGTTGGCGTTGACCAGCCGCTCGATCATCCAGCGCGGGAAATAGGTATCGCAGATGATGATGCGATGGCGCACCAGCCGTGCCGCCGCATTGAACCAGGCGATATTCCGCCGCACCGGCGAGGTCAGGCGGAATTCGATAGCCGCCTCGATGGCGACTGCGGCGTCCGCCTGCTCGGCCGTCCAGCCGAGATCGGCGGCGATCACCTGATATATTTCCGACAGCGTGACCTCGGCGCCGCGCTTGCGCATGCGCAGCTCCCGCTCGACCGCGGCTCGCTTTTCCCGCCATTGCCCGCCGCCACCCGGCCACAGGCCACAGTCCCGCAGCTCCGCGGCCGCGATGGCGAACAGCTCCGTGGGATGCAGGAACGTCCGCGTTATCAGCGTGTCGAAAAGGTCGGACGAGAGCACCGTCTGGGCATCGAGCGCGGGAAGCTCGAGTGGCGGCTGACGACGTCTGCGCGTGATAGCGCGCGGCCCAGCCGATGCGACGTCAACCGATACTGACGATGTGCTCATGCTCGAATGGATATCTGCCGCTCAGCAACGGCGGGAATAGGACCCGGAAGCTCCGATGGCCGCGGCGGGCGGCGTCTCCAGCAGATGCCTTCTGTTCTCCCGCAGGAAAAGAAACGCGCCATACATCTGCTGAGCTACTTTTCGCTGATGGAATTTCATGTCACCCAGCATTCGACGCAGCAGGTGCGGCAGATAGAGCCGCCTCGTGTCGGGGTTCATCGCCAGCTTCAGATAGACGGCTCCGGATCCGATATTGTAGACGCGAATGAGATTCCTGGCCTCATGCGGCTTGCGGCCATGATGATGCGAGACCGTGGGCCCGGGGAAATACCCCCCGGCCCAGCCCTGGGCACCCACCCTGGTCAGCATGTCCCAATCTTCGGCGGGAAACGCCGTTCCGGAGCCCAGACGCACGTCAAATCCACCCGCGCGCTCGATCGCCTTGCGCCGGAATGCCATGTTGGCTCCCTGTATGATGCCGCAGGGTACCGGCCGCCCGGCAGGAAAGCGGTGCTCATGCTCGGACTCGTTGATGGTCAGCGGATAATCGGAGCGGTCATGCAGCAGGATCCGGCCGCCGGCAAACCCGAGCACCGGATCCTGGAAGATCCGCCGATATTGATCCACGAAGTCCGACTGAATATAGCAGTCATCATCCGTGAAGATCAGTATCTCCCCGCGGGCGACCCACGCCCCCGCATTTCGCGCGCGTGAGAGCCCCGCCACCGGTTCGTTTGCGATCTGCATCCTCACCCGCGATCGCTGAGCGAATCCGCGCAGGGTCTCCGGCGTATCGTCGGTCGAGCCATTATTGACAACGACCAGCTCCCACGGGGTATCGGCACGGATCAAGCGGACGGTTTCAAGACAGCGCGCGAGAGCCGGCGCGCGATTCCGGGTCGAGATGATGATGGAGACGTATGGCGTCTCGGAGCCACCAGCTCTGTCGCTTTCGCGAATCACGGTATCCGACATCGGCGTACCCAGCTCGTCAGCTCCTCGACGCAAAATAGCCCGGCGCGTCTCGGCCCCGCAGCGTCATAAATAGGGCCGCGCGATCCGTACCTAGAGTGGAGTTGGCCGGCTGCAAAGCGCCACGCTGTCATGGATTGCGGTGGCGTCCGATCAGCTGCCGTAGCCGCGGAACGTATCGTCGGAGACGTGATCGGCGGCGACCTTGTTGAGAATGAGCCCGAATACCTTGTCACCGTGCATGTCGAGCCGCCGCAACGCCTCCGCCACCTCGCGACGCGGCGTCTGCTTCCAGGAGACGACGAGTGCGACGATGTCGACCTGATGCGCCAGCAGAATGGCATCGGGCACCCGCATGACCGGCGGCGAGTCTACGACGACGAAATCATATTCGTCCGCCGCCTCGCGAAGAATGCGGTTCAATCCGTCGCCATCGAGGATTTGCGACACGTTGCCGACGTTTTTTTCAGTGACGAGATAGTGGAGGCCGCTGGTCTGGTCCACGCGGACGCATTCGCGCCACGGCATCCGGCCGCCGAGAACCTCGGAGAACTCGGAGACAGTCGACGGCGCCAATACCCCGCCGAGCGCCGGACGCCGCAGGTCGCATTCGACCAGCAGCACGCGCTGTCCGTCATGAGCGGTAAGGCGCGGCGAAGGCCAGAGCGAGGCTGGTCTTCCCCTCCCCGACCTCCGCCGAGGTGATCAGCACGACCTTGGCCGGCCGATACCGTGCCGTCGCCTGCAGGCGGGCGCGAAAGCCGCGCAGGGTCTCCGCAAACGCGGAATGCGGATGATCGAGGACATAGCGGTGCCAGAGCCGCCGCCGCCCCCGACGACGCACCAGCGGGACGGCGGCAAAGCCGACAAGGCCGGTCGTGGCGCGAACCTCGCCGAGATTCTCGTAGCCGTTGTCGAGCTCGGCATGCAGCAGCACGCCAGCGAAGCTGGCGAGCGTTCCGACGACGCCGGTGAGCAGGACGAGCTGGAAGACGCGCGGATTAGACGGGTAGATCGGCGCCACCGCGTTGGAAATGACGCGCGCGTCGGCCTGCTGCTGGTCGTCGGGCTTGGCGGTTTGCGCGACCCGCAACAGGAATTCGTTATAGACCTTGCGCTTGCCGTCGGCATCGTCCTTGAGGCGCTGCAGCTCGCTCTGCGCGTCCGAGCTGGTGCGCGCGACGCCCTCGATCTGCGCGACCTTCTGCTCCAGCGTCTGTACACGGGAGCGCGCCACGTCGACGTCGCCTTTCAGCGAGTTCACGACTTTGCCGATCTCGACGGAGATGGTGCGGCGGATGTCGCTGAGCTGTCGCTCGATGCTCTGCCGGTCCGGATGATTGGGACCGAGCCGGGTGGCGATGTCGTGCTCCTGAGCGGCGAGATCCGCCTCCTTGGCGCGCAGATTCTGGATGAGCGGCGAGGCCAGCACGTCGGAGCTTGTGGCGCTGGTTCCGCCGTTGTGCTGCAACCCCATCGCCTGCGCGTAGCGCGCCTCGGCCGCGGCGAGGTCGGAGCGGGCGGTGCTCAGCTGGGTATTGAGGTCGTTGAGCTGCTGGGAGCTCACCGAGCCGAGGCGGGTCTCCAGCACGCCGGTCTTGGTGGTGAAAGCCTGCACCTTCGCGTCGGCATCCTCCACGTCGTGGCGCAGCTCCTGTGCGCGGCGGTCGAGGGAAGAATTGGCGCCGACGGTGGCGGTGAGCTTCGATTGCAGATATTGCTGCAGGTATTCCGACATCAGCGTATTGACGATCTTGGCGCTGAGGATCGGATCGCGGCTGCGATAGCGGATCGTTACCACGTAGTCACGGGTGTCGTTGCCGACATCGAGATTGCGGTTGAGCGTTTCCTCGACCGCGGCGGCCACGACCTCCGACTGATCTGGTGCCCGCGTCGGCGGTTGCGCGAACAGCTCATTGATGTAAATCCGCGGATCCAGACGCTGCCACCAGGATGTGGGGCCTCGCAGAAACGGATTGAACTCCGGCAAGGTATCCAGCTGCAGCTTCTTGGCGACAGCCTGCAGCAGGATGCGTGAGCGCAGCACCGCGACCTCGCTGCGAACGATCGCCACGTCACCGGTCGGCATGGTGACCGATTCGAGCTCGGGAATCATGAATTTGCGCGACGCGATGACCATCGCACCCTCGGCGGTGTAGGTTGGCGCGATCTGCTTCACGATGACCAAGGCCAGGATCATCAGCGGCAGCACGATCGCCGCAATGAGCTTCCTGCGTCGCCACAGCGTCCGCACCAGATCGGACAGCGTCACCGCGCGCGAAGGCGGCGTCATCAGCGGAAGCGTGATGGGCCGCGCCTCGATCACGTCGGGCGGCAACGGCCCACGGGCGATCCGACGGCGCTCGATGTCGTCAGTTCTGATGACTTCTACAGCCACAATGGTGTCTCGTTTTTTCTGGAGAAGAAATCGTCAGGGAGAATTCACTGGGCGCGAGCTTATGCGCGCCACGGCTCCATGCCTCGTGAGCTTTCCGCGACGACGCTGGCCGAAACGATCGCCTGTGACGTATCATTTTCGTTGCTGCCCGGCTTATCGCAGCGATGATCGCGCGAGTGTCAGGCAGATGACACACTCAGGCTCGTGCACCACGTGCACTGGTTCCTAAATAGACGATGCGACGCAACAGCTCTGGATTTGTATGATCGAGGCAGCGAGTCCGAGCGTGTCATTTTTGCGGCGCGATGTGCCGCGAGAGCGGTCGCCTGGCGTAGCACCGGCGCTGCTGGGGATGATGCTGGTGGCGGCGCTCATTCTGCCGCGCTTTGCATTAACCTTCGGGCAACGCGAGCTTTCCCTTACCGTCGTGGTAACTCTGCTGGCGGTGGCAATTCTGGCCGTGACGGGCGAGCTCCGCCTCAATCCGGTCCGAGTTGGTCTCTTCTGCATAGCCATAGCCGCCATGCTCGTCTCGGCCATGCTGGGCGGCAGCGGGCGCATTTCGGTGGCGTCGTTTCTGCTGCTGATTTCGCTCTATGCCGCCTATGTCTTCGTGCTGCGGGACGACGACGAGCTCTTCCGTTCCACGCTGCTCAGCTTCCGCCGCCTCGCCTTTTTCATCGCCGCCGCCGGCATCTGCCAATTCATTGGGCAGTTCGTGATCTCGGGACCGACGCTCTTCACCTTCGAGGGCACGCTGCCCGACGCCATCCTCAGTCACGGCTTCAACTACGTGATCCCTTTCGGGAATACCACGCTCTTCAAGAGCAATGGCTTCTTTCTGGTGGAGCCCTCCAGCTTCTCGCAGCTGATGGCTCTGGCAATCATCGCCGAGTTCGCATTCTTTCGGCCATCCTGGCGACTGGCGGTGCTCGGCCTTGCCCTCATCCTCGCCTATTCCGGCACCGGACTGGTGCTGTTCGCGATCTTCGTGCCCGCCCTCCTGATCTATCGCGGCCATGGGCGGTTGGTGCTGACGGCGGTCGCGGGTGCGTTTGCTCTGGCGGTTTTTTCGGAACTCTTTGCACCTGACGGCGCTGATGGATCGCGCCAGCGAGTTCAGCTCCGACCGCTCCAGCGCCTTCGCTCGCTTCCTCTCGCCGTTCTACCTGTTCCAGGACTTCATCTTCCCGCACGTCCAGACCACGCTGTTCGGCCTTGGCCCTGGCGCGATCGAGCCGTTCTTCAATTCGCTGGAATATGAGGTGCACGACCCGACCTGGGGCAAGCTTTTCTTCGAATATGGCGTCGTCGGCACGCTGCCGTTCGTCGTCTTTATCTGCTACTGCTTGTTCGTGGGTGCGCGGTCCTATTGGCTGAGTGCGGCGGCGTTCCTCAACTATCTCATCCTTGGCGGCAATTTGCTGGACGCGCGCCTGCAGGCCTTGATGCTGGTGCTGGTGGTGTTTCCAAGCGCCTACCGGCCGGCGACCGCGGCTCAAGCTCAGGGCTACCCCCCGGACCCGCAGCCGGATCGGATCTAGCCTGCGACAGGAGGCTCGGTCTCCGGCGCGAGCGTTCGAAGACGGCGACGGTCGAACGCGCCCTTTACGCTCCGCGCGAGCGCGTGATAGTGCCGCTCGAAGACGAACCAGAACAGCACCGCGCAGAGATTGGCGCTGAGCAGCACCGTCAGAAACATCTTGGGGTCATAGAGAGTGACACTCGGATCGTGCAGCGCGAAGAAGATCAGAATCGTGTAGTGGATAAGATAGAGCGAATAGCTGTAGTCGGCGACGAAATCGATCGCGCGCCGCACTGAGCTTGGTAAAACGAAGGGCGCGAAGCCCAGCAGGAACAGTGTCCCGAACAGGATACCGCCAGCGAAGATCGCAAATTGCAGATCATAGATCCGAAATCCTGTCACGAAGACGCGTCCGCCGAGCAGCGCCGCGGAAAGCGTGATGCCGAGGCCGCACAAAAGTGCCAGACGCCGGTTTCGCATGATGCCGTCCCGCGCCGCCGTCCACCTGCAGAGGCGACGCCATAGCAGCGCCACGCCGGCGCCGAGCGCCCAGACGAAGGTGAGGCAGTCGCCGACGCCACCCATGGCGTTGTAGATCGGGATCACGCCCAGGAGGCCGAGGATCAGCAGCCTTTGCGCGGTAATCGGCCGGCCGCGTAGGGTGAAGAAGGCGAGATAGCCGAAGAACAGATAGATCCACCACTCGATCGCGACGGTCCAGAACGGCCGTCCGGAGCCGAACGGCCGGATGAACCAGGACTGCTCCGGTGTCCCCAGGCGGCGCAGCACCTGAAACACGGGATAATCCTGCAGCATGGCGAGATTGCCGAACCAGGTGCCGACCGTATAGCTGCCGGTGTAGGGATATTCGGGATAGGAGCGGAGCATCCCATCCACCGCCGCCACGAACACCAACGCCGGCACATAGGCGGAAAAGATGCGGCAGAAACGATCGATGACGTAGTGCCCGAAACGATAGTCCGTGCGCTCCCACTTCTGCAGCACGCTGGTGCAGATCAGAAAGCCCGAGAGCAGGAAAAATACCAGCACGCCCAGCGTCTCCAGGCGTCCCGATGCCAGCAGCCCGGTGTTGAAATAGAAGTGCGAGGCGTGGCCGAACAGCACGATCTGCGCCGCCGCCGCGCGCACGAGATTGAGATAGTCGACTTGCGACGGCGCGAGACGTACGGAATGCGCCATTCCCCTAGCTCCTGCGGCCGCGAGCGAGGTCAGGCACGGGCATAGACCCGGATATAGTCGATCCCGAAACGACCAGGCAGCGGCGTGCTGGCGTCTGGATTGGGAATGAAATTCGGATCGCGGTTGCCGAGCGCGAGGTTGGCGAGGACATACATGTCCTCGTTGATGAAGTTCTGCCGCCGCCAGACCTCGTGACCGTCGAGAAACCAGACGATCGCGTCCCGCGTCCATTCCAGCCCGTAGACGTGGAACCCGTCGCCGATGCTGACGACATCGTTGACCCAAATGTCGCCGGACTGCCCCGGGCCCGAGCCGATAAGACCGATGTGAACGCTTTTCGGCCGCACGCCGGAAGCCTCGAAGACATCGATCTCCGGCGGCCACACGACGCGCTTGGGCAACAGCCAGAATGCCGGAAAGAATCCCTTGCCGAGCGGCAGGCGCGCCCGCATCTCGTAATACCCGTAGGTCCGCCACGAGGTGAGCTCGCTGGTAATGCATCCGGAGGTGTAGGCAATCCCATGCACGAAGGGCTGAACGCGAACCGGGTCGGCGCGGTTCGCCTCGATGGTCAGAACGCTGTTCTTGATGGAAAAGGGCTGCACGCCGAGCGAATGATCCGCGGTTCCCTTGAAGGCGGGGTCGACGTAAATCTGCTTCTCTTCGTTGATGATGGTAAAGCGGTCATGCCGATAGCGGCTGCGCCACGCCGGCGCGCCGGGGCGTCCGCCTACCGCATTCTCGTTGATGCGGGAAACGTCGGGATCGTCGAATTCATCGCCAAAGACCAGGCGATAGCCCGATGGCACGAACCCATCGGCATCCGCCCGCGCCGGGCGTCCGGGCATCGCCGCTCCGACGCTGCCAAGCAGGCACGCCGCCGTGCCGAGCACGATCTGCCGCCGCCCGAGCGGCGCGCGAAATCTCGCCGGTCCATCCTTTATCATCATCCCGTTGCTCCCGCGGTGCGTCCCGGCAGATTGCGGAGAGCTCGCCGGATGGCCTTGCGAGGCTTGAGCGCGGCGGCGCCCGCCAGCGACAGGCCCGCGCTCAGGCGCCGGCCATCGACCAGCGCCGCCGTCGAGCTTCGGTAGAGCACCTCGGAGACGTAATCGCGCCCCGCCCGCAGCCGTGCGGCTACGGGAAGGCGCTTCCGGTCAGCCTGGAACTCCTCGTAGGTGAGCGCGCGCTCGCCATCACGGAGGGCGTAGAAATTATGAAAGACGAAACGCAGCTTGCTGAACATCTCGCGGGTCTTGCGACTCGAGATCGATCCGCCGTGCACGCGATAGAGCGTGAGGATTTCCGGCTGTATGAGGATCGTTCCGCCGCCGGCCAGCATGCGCGCAAAGAGATCGGCGTCCTCGCAGGGCTCGAGCTCGCGCCGATAGCCGCCGAGCGCCACCGCCAACTCCCGGCGATAGGTCATGGTGGGATGCGTGAAGGTCAGAAGCTCCCTTGCCTCCAGATAGCGCGCAAGCTCATCGCGCGTGCGCGGCAGCGGATATCGGGTAGCGCGGCGCTCGCCCGCCTCGTTGATGAGATCGTAGTAGGATCCGAGCGCCACAACGTCCGCATTGACCTCGAGGAAGGCCAGTTGGCGCTCCAGGCGCTGCGGCAGCATCAGGTCGTCCGCATCGAGCCGCGCGATCCAGTCGCCGCGTGCCGCCGCGAGACCGAGATTGAGCGTGTCCGAAATGCCCGAGTTCGCCTTTCGCAGCAAGCGGACACGCGGGTCGTTGACGGCTTGCGCGTCGACGATCTCGCGGGACCGGTCGGTCGAACCGTCGTCCACGATCACCAGCTCGAAATCGGTGAAGCTCTGCGCCAAAACACTGGTGATTGCCGCCTCGAGATAGGCACCGCCGTTGAACACGGGCATGAGCACGGAGATGCGCGGCGTCATCGGTCCCTAATCTAGTGAGATCATCGGGAATGGTGCGTGGCAAATCTGTTGCGGCCGACGCGCCTTCTCTCGTGCTCGCGAGCGCGCGCGCCCGATCTCGCGCCGCCGCCGCCCGCGGAGTCAATCGTGCTGCCGTGACAATTGTGTGGCGCCAGATCTTTGATCCTTGTGCTTCATCACGCGTCCGCCTCTGATCTCGCCGTGCGATTTTCACCACATCCAGCCGAGGCATCTCAGTGACGACCAATATCGTCGCCGTGACGTCCGCCGACGCGAATTATTTTCCGCTCTTGCGCGACATGATCCTGTCGATGCAGGGGCAGCCGGGCCTGCCAGCGATCGAGATCGCCTGCTTCGATCTTGGCCTGACCGCGGAACAGATCGGCTGGCTGAAGACCTATACCGATCGTATCCTGACGCCGCGATTGCATTTTGACCTGCCCGCGGAACAGGCAAATCCACTCCAGCTTGCTTTTCTCGTGCGCCCCTTCCTGCCGGAGTATCTCCCTGGCTTTGACCTCTATCTCTGGATCGATTCCGACGTGTGGCTGCAATCGCCGGACGCCATCCACGGCATGCTCGAGGGCGCGGCGGCGAAGGGCATGGCGATCGCTCACGAGGCGGAGAGCGCTTACCGGTTTCAGCTCTGGCTGTTCCTCTGGACGGCAAAGCATTTCGTCCTGGGCTACGGTCCCGCGCGCGGAACCTGGCTGCTGAGCCGCCCGCACCTTAACGCCGGAATCTTCGCCATTGCCCGCGATGCGCCGCATTGGCGCGCCTGGGCGGATTGCTACCAATCAGCGATCGAGCGCACCGGCCGCCTCACGCCACATGACCAGTTCGCGCTCAATCAGGCGATCTATCAGCACCACCTCGATACCGCCATCCTGCCGGCAAACTCGAACTGGATCTGCGATCGCGGCGTGCCGATGTGGAACGATGAGGCGGCCGCCTTCTGCGAACCCTACGCGCCCTACCGGACCGTATCGGCGCTGCATCTCGCCGGCCCCGCCAAGCGGACGAGCTATGCCATTCAGCGCACCGGCGGCCAGACCTTCGAGACGATGATCCGCTACGGCGTCAGGCCGGAGTATTGAGCGCGCGGTGCCCGCCGCGCGCCCGCCGCATGACTCTCGCCAATCCCAAGCCACACTTGACGCTGGTGGCCGCCGACGCCGTCGCCGCGCGCCGCCTCAAGGTTGCGCTGATCGATCCCTCGCTCTTCACGCTTCCCTACGACGCGAAGCTCGCCGCGGGCTTGGACGCGATCGGGCACTCCGTAACATTCTATGGCAAAGTGCTGGCGCCCGATGAGACAGCGCCAGGCCTCGAGAATCTGCGGCAGGTCTTCTACCCCGAGCTTCTGCGCTGGGGTGTGGCGCGGTGGCCGGCCATGCTCGCGAAGCTGGCCAAGGGGGCGCTCCACGGGCGATCGATGCAACGGCTGCTGGCGGCTCTGCGACAGGATCCGCCCGATGTCATCCATTTCCAGTGGCTGCCGCTGCCAGTCATCGACCGCGCCTTCATCGGCCGGCTGCGGGAGATTGCGCCGCTGGTGCTGACCGCCCATGATTCACGGCCCTTCAATGCCAATCCGGGATCGGCGCTGCAGAACCTCGGCGCGACCTCCATTCTGACCCGATTCGATCGCGTGATCGTGCACACTGAGCAGGCTCGGCGACGGCTTGCCGGTTATGGAGTGCCCGCCGATCGCCTCGCCAAGGTCGCGCATGGATTCCTGCACGACGACGATGCCGCGCCGCCGCCGGTGCCGATCCAGCGCGATGCCGCGACTGTCCGCTTTCTCCTCTTCGGCAAGATCAAGCCCTATAAGGGTGTCGACGTCGTCATCGAGGCCATGCGCCGCATGACGCCCGCGGATCGCGGACGCTGCCGGGTCGAGGTCGTGGGGAAACCCTATATGGACGTGGCGCCGCTGGTGGCGGCCGCGGCCGATCTCGGGGACCGCGTGACGTTCGACTTTCGCTTCGTGGAGGACCGCGAGCTCGCGAGCCTCCTGGCCCGCGCCGACGCCCTGGTCTTTCCCTATCGCGAGATCGATATGAGCGGCGTACTGATGACCGGCCTGCGTGCCACGCGCCCCATCATCGCCTCCGATATCGGCGGCTTCGCGGAGCTGCTGGAAGATGGGCGGCACGGGCTCCTGGTGCCGCCAGGGGACGCGGCCGCATTGAGCGCCGCCATGTCTCGCCTCGTTCGAGAACCTGCGACCCGGCAGCGGCTTTCCGAGGAGATCGGCGCTCTCGTGGCGACCATCCCAAGCTGGCGTGAGATCGCGCTGCGCACCAGCACCGTTTATATGGCGGCGCGCGGCGAAAGCGCCGCGCCGCCCCGCGACCGCTAGAAGAAGCGCTCCGGCACGGTCAGAACATCGCCGGGCATCAGCATGGTCGTATCGGATACCGAATACTTCTTCTGATTGGGCGCCGCTCCCCGCATGAGGGTGATGGCGTCCTTCTTCGCCCGGTAGGTGAACCCACCCGCCAGTGCCACCGCGTTGATCACGTTTATGTTGCTGGCATAGTCATAGGCGCCGGGGTGGGTGACTTCACCAACGACATAGATCGGGCGGAACTGGACGACGTCGACGGTGACCTGAGGATTGACCACCAGGCCGTTGCGCAGCCGGTCGCGCACTGCCTTCTCCGCCTCGGGCGGGGTCAGGTTCGCCACCTCCACGCGACCGGCGAGCGGTACCGCGATGTTGCCGTCGCGCTCGACGAGATACTCGCCGGTCATCTGGTCCTGGCCCCACACGGTCAGGCGAACCCGGTCGCCGGGCTGCAGCGTGACCGGACCGCGGACGGCGAGTGCGGGATCCGCGGTTTCCGTCCCACTGCAGGACGCGAGCACGCCGGCCAGACCAGCGCAAATACCGAGACGGAGAAAAGCCCTGCGGGAATTCGGAGCCGACGATGTCATGGTGATCGACCTCTTCTTCATCTGCGTCGCCGATGGGCCGGCGCGGCATTCGTTCGTTGAAATTGCCCGCGAGTTGCGCCCGACGGGCGTTTCCCACGGAAGAGTTAGGCTCTCGTCGCTCCCAATATTGTGAGTCCCTGAATTCTCGTAAGGGACAAATCTGTGAACTTCCGCGGCTGCGGGCACATTTCCCACGATGGACCACGTATCTCGAACACGCATCGTGTGCTTGCTGCGACAGAGGAACGTTTTATCGATCGATCCATTTGATCTTAGTTGCGGCGGCCGGGCCCGCGCGCGAACGGCAATCGTCAGTCTGCAAACGAAAGGCGCGAGATGGAGATCGTCGCGAAATTTCGGCCTTCTCAGGAATGAGCGCCTCGTCATGATACCGACATCGAGTCGCGGTCGATAGAATAGATAAAATCACTGACATCAATACTCGAAGAGATAATTCCAGTCGCGTGCGCTGCACAATATGAACGCAATGTGACATATCGCTGAGCAGGATTGAGAACTAACATCGTCATACATTGGTTTCAGCGCGTCATGACACAGATCCCATGTGTCATCATTGTGTTCCGCGGAGCGAACCCTGTATCTCGCAACTGCGATTGCGATATGTTGGAACACGCCGATGCTGATCGCGAGACTCATCGTGGCAAAACGCAAGACGAGCACACCATGACTTCGCTGAAACGCATCAGGGGCCATGACCCCGAAGCAAACTACTCCTACGCATCCGCCTTCGGTGCAGGCCCAACCGCGTGGCGCCCGCAGCTGCTGGACGGCGACCTCGCCGCGCGGGAAGCGACGGCGAAGCTGCCGAAGCTGCGTCGACGCAAGCGGCTTTTCGATCTGGTGGTCGGCAGCGCTCTCATCATTTTTCTGGCGCCGCTGATGGCAGTCATCGCGCTGCTCGTGAAGCTCGACGGCGGGCCTGCGGTGTTCGGTCACTGCCGTGTCGGCGCTGATGGGCGATCATTCCGCTGCTGGAAGTTCCGCAGCATGGTGCTGAACGCCGATGAGGTGCTGGCAAAACTGCTGGAGACAGACCCCGCCGCGCGCGCCGAATGGGAGCGCGACTTCAAGCTGCGCGCCGATCCTCGGATCACGCCGATCGGCCGCTTTCTCCGTGTGAGCAGCCTCGACGAGCTGCCGCAGCTTTTCAACGTAATCGCCGGAGAGATGAGCCTGATCGGACCGCGGCCGATCGTCGCCGAGGAAGTTGCCCGCTATGGCGAGGCCTATCGCTACTATTGTGCCTGTCGTCCGGGGATGACAGGGATTTGGCAAGTCAGCGGACGCAACCGCGTGGACTATAGGCGGCGGGTATTCTATGACCAGCAATACGCCATGAGCTGGTCGTTCCTGCTCGATCTCGCGCTGTTGTGTCGCACTGTCGTGGTGGTGACTCTTCGCAACGGAGCCTACTGAGCGAAGGCCATCCGGCCGGCGACCGCCGCCGATGCGACGCGCTAAAAAAAGAGGCGCGCGCAGGCCCAGATTAGAAGCCAGAGGACCGCGCTTGCGCCTATCGCGAAGGCCAACCCCCAATGGACGCGAACCGATATTTTCCCGCGCCGGGTCCTGCTCGCCAGATCGATCACCGATGCCGAAGCGGAGCCTGCGGCTGGAACCGAGGAAGCGGGCGGTCTACCGCTGGCAGCAGAGGCCTGCTCATCCGCTGCGTTATTGCCGATCACGTCCCCGAAACCCCTAGATTAGGCCCGGAGAGACGGAACCGGGCGTCTTATAATACACCCGCCGGTGGCTGAGTGGCGGGTAACCTAGGTCACATTCGAGCCTATTTTATTAAGGGCTGCTTTCTCCGATCTCCGCCGCTCGGGAGCCGAGGCGGCAGTGGCGGCAGGGAGAAAGGTGACCGGGGTCAGTCCTGCTGCAGCTGCCGGATCGAGGCGGCGGGCGTCCAGGTCTGATATTGCTTGCCGCGGACGGATTCGGCGACCCCAATTCCGGCGCCGAGAAGGGCCACCAGGATCTCACTGATCTGCGCTAGCGGGGTGACGTGCCAGGCATGACCGGCCCACAGCAGAGCCGACTCCCCCGATAGCCGCAAGGAAGACCGCCAACGGCGGCACGCCCAGAAGCAGCAGCCCAAGCGTGCCCAACAGCCCGGCGAGCATGAGGCTATAGATCGCAAGCCAGCGCAGAAGCTTATGCGAGACATACATGTAGACGATGCGCGGCGGCAACCGTTTCAGGCTCGGCCACAGGCGGCGGTGCACGTTGAAGGCTTGGCAGGCGATGCGGATCTTGCGGCAGAATTCCTCACTGCTGGCAGTAACGGATTCCTCATAGGCAATGGCACCATCGGCGCGCACCACCCGATATCCCTCGCAGAGCACGCTCAGCGACAGGAACATGTCGTCGATCAGATTGGGCGGAACCGGGCGATGCAGATGGCGGCGAACCGCGAACAGCGAGCCATCGGCGCCCATGGCCGCGCCCTCCGCGCTTTCGAGATCCTTGATCTGTTCCTCCAGGCGCCAATAGATCGAGCCCACGGCCGAGGTCGCCGTGCCCTCCTCATTGGTATAGACGAGATGACCGCAGACGCAGCCGACATCGGGATTCCGGAATGCCACGCCGAGCGCGCCCAGCGAATCCTCGCCGATCATCACGTTCGCATCGGTAAACACGATGATGTCCGCGGTCGCGCGCTTGACCAGCAGATTCATGCCGTGCGTCTTGCCGAGCCGGCGCGGCGAGACGATCACCGTGATCTCGTCCCGAAACGGCTCCAGCAGGCTCGCCGTCCGATCGGTGGCGGCGTCGACATAGACGAGGATCTCGAGCGCCCGGCTCCGCCGGCGCAAGTCGAGCATGTTGCGCACCTTGCGCTCGATGACGGCTTCCTCGTTGTAGGCACAGACACAGATCGCGAAGCCCGGTGCGGCCGGCGTGCCGGCTTCACCGCCGCCGGATCGGCTTCAATCGGCTCCGACGCAGCGCGCGCAGACTGAGGGGATAGCTGACGAAGGGATGCGCCGCCAGCAGCAGGAACAGCGCAGAAAACGTCAGGCAGATAACGGCATCCATGATCGCCCTCGCTATCCACCCGCCGCCATTCCGCCTCTACCGGCTTGAATCCGACCTCTCGTGATCGTGCTGCAGCGCAGCGCACACGGATCCGCCGGCCGCCGCTGCGAGATTCCGCCGCAGGCGCCGGCGAGGCAAGCAACCAAGAGCGGAAAATCGGGTATTCTCAACATTGTCACAACGACTTCCGGACGCGCTCAGCGCCTGGTCCGCCGCCGGGGTGTGAAATAGGCACTAGAACAAAAATGCTCACTGGGTTCATGCTGCACCGCAAGAGACCATCGCGGGCGCCGGACGTTCTATCCCGACGCGCGCCCGCCCTTTCCGGCGTTGCGACCGCAACAGGTTTCACAGGTTCACGGAGGCCGATCGATGGCGAAGCGCGTGCGCAAGGCCGTATTCCCCGTCGCCGGGATGGGCACACGGCTGCTCCCGGCGACCAAGGCGATGCCAAAGGAGATGGTGCCGATCGTCGATACGCCTCTCATTCAGTACGCATTGGAGGAGGCGAGGACTGCCGGCATCGAGGAGTTCATCTTCGTCACCGCCCGCGGCAAGACGGTGATCGAGGATCACTTCGACGTGAACTATGAGCTCAGCCACGTCCTGGTGGAGCGCAATAAATCTGCCGTGCTGGAGTCCATCCGGCATTGGATGCCGGAGCCGGGCCAGCTCACGTTCACGCGCCAGCAGCAGCCGCTCGGCCTCGGGCACGCCGTCTGGTGCGCGCGAAACATGATCGGCGACGAGCCGTTCGCGGTTCTGCTCGCCGACGACTTGATTTTTTCCCGGCAGCCGTGCCTGCAGCAGATGCTCGACGCGCACGCCCATACCGGCGGCAACATGGTCGCGGTGATGGATGTGCCGCGGGCGGAGGTCGGGCGCTACGGAATCCTCGACGTCGGCACGCGGCGCGGCCGGACCGTTGAAGCCCGCGGCCTGGTGGAGAAGCCCGCGCAGGCGGACGCCCCCTCGACACTCGCGGTGGTCGGCAGGTACATCCTGCAGCCCGAGATCTTTGCCCACCTCGAGCGTGTCCAGCCCGGTGCCGGCAACGAGATCCAGCTCACCGATGCGATCGCGCGAATGATCGTCGGCTGTCCGCTTACGGGCTATGTCTTCGAGGGGCAACGCTTCGATTGCGGCGACCGGCTGGGGTTCCTCGAAGCCAACATCGCTCTTTCGCTGGCGCGTCCTGACGTGGGGCCCGCCGTCGAGCGCATGATCGAGCGCTACCGCCCGCGTCGCGTACGCACGCGGGTAGCCGCCGCGGTGCCATCCCGCGAGCCCGCCACCATGCCGGACCTCGCCGCGAAAGGCTGACCGTTTTCGACTCCTGCGCCGGAGAACGGCGTAACGGTCGCCGCTGTGACATCGGTCTGGAGCGGGATTGCGCAATTTCCCGCCGATGCCTAGCTTCCCCATAACGCGGGGACGGCGCGCGCTGCGCAACTGTCTTACGATACTGGTGGTACTTCGATGCAGGACATCTTGATGGATCCCGGTGAAGACCTGCATGCGGCGCTGGCAGCGGAGCGCTCGGCGCTATTTCTCGATATCGATGGCACCTTGCTCGATATCGCCCCAGGTCCCGATGACGTCATCGTGCCCATCTCCCTGGCGAGCGACCTCGCGGGGGTACGCGATCGCTTCGAGGGCGCGGTCGCCGTGGTCAGCGGCCGCGCGATCGAGAGCATCGATCGAATGCTCGCTCCGCTTCGTTTGCCGGCCGCTGGTCAGCACGGCGCGCAGATGAGATACGCGTCCGACGATCCGGTTATCGCTGCGGCCGCGGTCGATCTTTCGGCTTTGCGGCGCCGCCTCACCCCGGTCACCGCCGTCGCCGGCGTCGAGATCGAGGACAAGGGCCTGAGCCTTGCCATTCACTACCGAAGAGCAGAGACGCATCCGGGCAAGTTCCGCGATTGGATCGTGGACACGCTTGGTGATCTCGGCAACGAGCTCGACATCATTCGCGGCCGCCGCGTCATCGAGATCAAGCCGCGGGGCATCAACAAGGCAACGGCGGTCACTGCCTTCATGGGGAGAGCCCCGTTTCAAGGCCGGCGACCGATCTTTATCGGCGACGATAAGACTGACGAGGACGGTTTCAAGGCCGCCACCGCCGGCGGCGGGCTGGCGATACAGGTCGGCCCCAGGAGATCGGCGCTCGCGTCCCGATGGATTGAAAGCCCGGCCGAGGTCCGGCGCTTGATTGCCGCATTGTCAGAGGGCCATCGAGCGCCTTCCGGCTGGCTCTAGCTCAGCGACGCTCCGGCGGTTTCAGGCCCTGGCCTGCGCGGGACGCACCGCGCGTTCCGGCGGCAGCCGGAGCGTCACTGTCGTTCCGGCATCTGGAGCGCTGTCGATCCTGAGGGTGCCACCATGCAGCGCGGTGAGCTGGCTCGCCAGCGCCAGCCCGAGTCCGGTACCCTCGTGGCGCCGGGTGAAAGCGTTGTCCAGCTGACGGAACGGCTCGAGCGCCGCCGGGATCTCCTCCGGCCGCATGCCGATACCGGTGTCGGCGATGACGATCTCGACGCCGCCGCTCGCGGAGACCTTCACCGACATGGAGACGCTGCCGCCCCGTGGCGTGAATTTCACGGCGTTGGACAGCAGGTTGATGATCACCTGCTTCAATCTCAGGGGATCGACAAAGAGGGACGGTACCTCCGGCGCAATGGTGCGGGTGAGCCGGAGGCCTTGCTCCTGCGCCCGCTCGGCAATCAGGCGCTCGCATTCCTTCAGAAGCTCGTCGATCGAGATCGTCGTCTCATGCAGCTCGACGCGACGTGCCTCGATCTTCGAGAGATCGAGAACATCGGAAATCAAGGTGAGGAGATGCCGTCCGGAGGCAAAGATGTGACCGGCATATTCCCGGTACTTGGCGCCGATCGGGCCGAAACGGGCGTCCCGGATGATCTCGGAAAAGCCGATGACCGCATTGAGCGGGGTGCGAAGCTCGTGGCTCATGTTGGCGAGGAAGACGCTCTTCGATCGATCCGCCAACTCCGCCGCCTGCTGGGCGCGCACCGCCTCTTCCTCCGCCTGCTTGCGCGCGGTGATGTCGGTGAAGGTGCGCACGGCGCCGCCGGCGGCGAGCGGCACCGTCCTGACCTCCAGGACCACGCCGTTCGGCCGGATGCGGTCGTAGGTCGCAAAAATGTCCGGGATGCCTCCGGATTTCACGAAATCCTTGAATTCCTGCCCGGTTCCGTCGAATTCGCCGGATTCCCATTGCCAGCGGATGACGTCATCGAAGTGCGGGTGCGAGCTCATCATGTCCGGCGGCAAGCCCAGCAGCTCGATGGCGCGCCGGTTGCAAACCTGAACCGATCGATCGGGCCCGACCATCAGGATACCCTGATCCATGTTCTCGAGCGTGGCCTCGAGCATCTGCGACTTGCTGCTGAGTTGCGCCTGGCTGGTCTTGAGGCGTTCGGCGAGATCGATCAGTGCCGCGGCCTGCGCCTCCAGGCGCTCGCGGCTGCCAAGCAGCTCGGTATTGTTGTGAGCGAGCGCCGTCTCGGACTGCTCCAGCCGCCGTACTTGTCGAACGACGGTTATGAAGAGTGCTGCGAAGGCAAGCGCCGCGCCAACGGCGGCAATCGCGATACCGACGGCCTGACGCCGCCAGCCAGCCAGCGCTGCGTGCTCCGTGATCGATGTCGCGATCAAGGCAGGATAGCCACGCACCGAATGCGCGGCGACGAGCCGAACCTTGCCGTCGAAGATGCTGGTAATCCGGATCGCCTCGGCACGGGGATTGTCGGCAACGTTGCGGAGCGCGGTGAAATTCGGTGTTCCGCCGATCGCAGGACGGTCGCCCGCCGGCACCGGCGGTACTCTCGTCAGCACGGCGCCATCCGTGCGCAGAAGCACGATGGTGCTTCCTTCCCGCAATGAGATCATCCGATAGAATTCCCCGAACTGCTCGAGGTTCAGGCCGACCTGGACTATGCCAAGAAACGTTCCATCGGGAGCGCTGATCCGCCGCGCGATATAGATCGTCGGCGCACCGGTCACTCTGTTTACGACCGCCGCGCTTACGAATGCTCCCGACACCACCCCGTCGCGCAGACTGCGAAATGCTTCCCGGTCCGAGAAATCAAAATCCGGTACCGGCCACCGGCGCGAGTAGTTCAGCAGCTTGCCGTCGGCATCCAGCATCGCGATGACGTCGGCTTGAGTGAGGGCCTGACGTCGCTGCCGCAGCAGCTCGTACATATCGCGGCCACCGAAGCGGGAGCGAAGCCCTTCCGGTGTCGCGACACCGTCCGCCGCGACCATGCCTTGGATTTCCGTGAGAACGAGATCCACTGCCTGAAGCGACCTCGACGTCTGCTCCGCCAGCACCAAGCCCATGCTGCGGAGATAGCCGTCGGCCTCCTGCGTGGCCTCCTCGCGCAGCCGCCAGATGGAGAAGCTCGCTCCAACCAGCGTCAGGACGACGAGAAGGCCGCCGATCCAGGCGAGATGGCCGCTGGTGCGAATGGCGTGCCTTAAACCCAACAACGACCTCCCTGGCGTCTCAACGCCGGACTCGGCGTTTCCGAACTGTCGGCTCACCGCTTCTCGCGCATGCGGACGGAGGAAAACGAGAACTCTGATGGCCGTTGAGCGAGCCCGGCCTCGCAACCCAAAAAGAGCGCCTAGCTCTTTGTTATTGCGCGCAATAGGTTAAATAGAGATTTCGCAACAAATACGCGCAATTCCGGATGCGAGAACGTCGCAAACGCGGCGCGAACTCTGCATGGCTGAATAGCGAAAATAGATATGCAATTGCGAATTATTCGCAATTAAATTTGAAGGAAGAAACCGGGAGCGACGGCAGTGACGGCGATAACGGCTGGATTTCAATGGATTAGAGGAAGGGCGTCGGCTGCCGAGCCGGCTGTGGGGCAAGGCGCCGCCTGGCGGCTCTTCGGCCCCGGCGTCCTGGTCGCGGTGGGATATATGGATCCCGGCAACTGGGCGACGGACCTCGATGCCGGCTCGCGCTACGGATTCACCCTCCTCTCCATCGTCGTCTGCGCTAGCGTGGCAGCTGCCTTCCTGCAGCTGCTGGCGATCCGGCTCACCCTCGCGACGGGGACAGACCTCGCGACCCTGCTGCGGGCCCGCTTTTCCCGGCCGACAGCGCTTGCCCTCTGGCTGGTGTCAGAGATCGCCATGGTGGCCACAGACCTGGCGGAGCTGCTGGGAGCCGGACTGGCGCTGAAGCTGCTGCTGGGTCTCTCGATCGAGGCCGGCATGCTCGCGAGTTCCGTCATGACCTTTGCGCTGCTGGCAGCGCCGCAGCGCCTCGGCGGACTGCCCGAGCGTGTTATTACCGCGCTGGTGATCGTCGTCGCCGCCTGCTTCGCCGTTCAGGTCGGCATCGCGCGGCCGGATGGCATCGAGGTGCTGCGAGGATTGATCCCGAGCGCCGGGATCCTACGCGACCCCGGCATGCTTTATGTCTCCCTGGGGATCCTCGGCGCCACTATCATGCCGCACAATCTCTACCTGCACTCGAAGCTCGCCCAGACCCGCGCGGCGAGCGCCCGGGGCATCGCCAAGCCGCGCATCGCCCGTCTGCTCGCGATCGACTTCAGGTGCCGCCCTGGCCCTCGCCTGCCTTGTCAATGCGGCGATCCTGATCGTGGCCGCGGCCGCGTTCCATGGCGACGGGCAGGCGGTTGCCGGCATCGAGGACGCGTACCGGCTGATCGACCCTGTCCTGGGCTCCGCCCTGGCGGCACCGCTCTTCGCGGTCGCCCTCCTGGCCTCCGGTCAGAGCGCCACCATGACCGGCACCATGGCGGGGCAGATCGTCGCCGAAGGCTTCCTCGGACTGCGCCTCAATCCCCTGCTCCGCGCGCTCGTGACCCGAAGCCTGGCGCTGGCTCCCGCCCTGGTCATTCCCGCCGTCACCGGCGACGGTGCGATCGATACTCTGCTGGTGGCAAGCCAGGTGGTGATCGGGGCCGCGCTCCCCTTCGTGCTGATCCCCATGGTGATCCTGCTGCGCGATCACAAGCTCATGGGAACGATGCCGGCCAATCCTATGATGCTGCGGCTCGCCGCCTCGGTGACGGCGGCGCTGGTGCTGCTCAACGGCTGGCTCGTCACTCAGACGATCGCGTAAGCGTTTCCGTTTCGCTTCCCCACCCCTCTCCCGTCCGTCTACGCTCCCGTCCGTGCCATTTGCCAAGCCAGGACACGGGAGCGCGGAAGCCGTCATGGTCGTTTCTTTACAGCATCATCATCGCTACGACTATCTGCCGATCACGCGGCGACGGCCCTATTCATGGCCGACGGGTCGCGGCCTCGCGGTCTATGTCGCGATCAATCTCGAGCATTTCGCCTTCGGCGACGGGCTCGGCGCCGAGCTGGCGCCGGGCGGTCCGCAGCCGGACGTGCTGAATTTTGCCTGGCGGGAATACGGCAATCGCGTCGGCATCTGGCGACTGCTGGAGCTCCTCGACGAGCTGGAGCTGCCCTGCTCGGTGCTCGCCAACTCCACGATCTACGATCACTGCCCGGAGGTCATGGACGCCTTCCGTCGCCGCGGCGACGAAATCGTGGGCCACGGCCGCACCAATGCGGAGCGCCAGGGCGTGCTGACGGAAACCGCCGAGGCCGCCCTCGTCGCCGAGGCGACCCAGCGCATCGCGGCCGCGGAACGCGCGCCGCCGCGGGGCTGGCTTGGTCCCTGGATCTCAGAGAGCCCGATGACGCCGGACCTCCTGCAGGAACACGGCTACACCTATGTGCTCGACTGGTGCATGGACGACCAGCCGATCTGGCTGCGCACCCGCAGAGGCCGCATCCTGGCGGTTCCCTATCCTCAGGAGCTCAACGACATCCCCGCCATCGTCGCGCGGCGCATGGACGCGAAGCCTTTCGCCGACATGATCATCGACAACTTCGACGAGATGCGGGAGCAGGCGAAGCGCATGCCGCTGGTGATGGGTGTGGCGCTCCATCCCTACATCGTCGGTCAGCCCTATCGCCTGCGCCACCTCCGCCGCGCGCTCCGGCATGTCGCCGCGCGACGCTCCGAGCTCTGGATGACCACCGCCGGCGCGATCGCCAGCCATTGCCTCACGCTTCCCGCGGAGACCATCCCTTAGCTAGGATTTCGCATCCATATAGCTGACGTGCGCCGCGACGATGCGCCAGCCCTCCGGCAGCCGCAGCCAGGTGTGGCTTTGCCGTCCGACGCGCGGCACGTGGTCGCGCAGGAACTCGGTATTGGCGGTCGCGAAATCGCGGCCGTAAGTGGTGATGACGGTGTTGCGAAGTTGCCGGGCGAGGCCCACCGGCGAGCGCGCGCCACGGAACTCAGAGATCTCTCGATAGCCATGGAGATTCTCCGTGATGCCGAAGCGGAGCGTGTACGGTGAGTTCCAGAACAGCTCCATGAGAACGGCAACATCGTTGCCAACGAGGGCCTGCTCGTAGCGACCGAACGCCGCCGTGACCTCCGCCACGACCTCGGGAATGTTGATCTCGTACACCGCTGTCTCTCCTTGATTCCTGGCTGCGCTCAGCGCAGCGATCCGCGATAGGCGCGCCAGCCACCATGGCCGGAGATGTCGATCGCATCGGCGACGGCATGAGTCTCCGCAGAGGAAACCCTTGGTGACGGTGCCGTCCTCAAGCTCGATCGTGCCGATGCCGAGCGGTGGCGCGATGCCGGCGACGAAGGCGCCGAGCGCCGCCGTGGGGACATCCCAGATCTCGACCGCAATGGCGACGCCACCGGTGGCTTCGCGCACCAGCCCCGGCCGCTTGCCGTCGGCCAGCGCGTAGAGCCGGTAGCGCGGCGCCGTGCGGCACGCCCGGCGCAGACGCGCGCCCAACGCAACCAGCTCGGGATTGAGCGGCTCCCCGGAGAGATGGGCTCCCACCACGGCCAGCGATACGTAGGGAAAATCGAGAGGCTCGACCGCCACCGCCGACGGCTGGGCCGCTTGCGTCGCGCCGAGCGGCAGCGCGGTCGCACGGTGGAATGCCGCCGCGATGCCCGCGATGAAAGCATCGTGCCACGCCGGCGCCACCAGAGTGATGCCGGCGGGGAGACCATCCTTTTGAAATCCCGCCGGAACCGCGATCGCGGAGAGATCGAGCAGGTTCACGAAATTCGTGTAGTAGCCGAGATTGGCGTTGAGAGCGATCGGATCCCTCTCGACGTCCTCGACGCGGTAGATCGTCCCCGCCGTCGGCAGTGCGAGGCAATCGATCTCCTGCCAGACGACGCGCGTCCGCCCACCGATGTCCGCAAGGCGATGCTGACCCTCGAACGTATCGGCGGCGGAGTATCGGCTGGCGCCAGCAAGAATTTCTCGAACGACGGGATGGACCTCCTGCGGGTGCTCGACGAGGAAATCGCCGAGAGACGACGCCCGTTCCGCGAGCCACGGGCCGCCGTAGAGAAAACCTGCCGCCTCCGTGAATGGCGCGTAGTCGATCTCTCGCGCCTCGCCGCCGAGCCGCTCCAGACGCGCCACCGCCTCGGCATAGAGGCGCTCCGCCTCGGTGTTGCCGAAGAACTTGAGGTCCGCCTGGCGGGGCACGCCGAAGATGAAGCGCGCCGGCGCCAGGGGCAGGCGGGCGTGGAATCCCGCTGGGGGCGAGCGTGAGAGAGCGTCTTCGCTATCGACGCCTCCGGCGAGTGCCAGGACGGACACGGCATCCGGGACCGTGAGGGCGAAGATGGAGACGCAATCGAGGGAGCGACACGCCGGCACTACCCCCGCGGCACTCAGAAGCCCTCGGGTCGGCTTCAATCCCACCACGTTGTTGAAAGCCGCCGGCACGCGGCCGGAACCGGCGGTATCGGTACCGAGCGCGAAGGAGACGAGACCCGCCGCCACCGCGACCGCGGAGCCCGAGCTGGAGCCGCCCGGCACGAAGGCAGGATCGAAGGGATTGCGCGGCACGCCATAGGGCGACCGCATGCCGGTCAATCCCGTCGCGAACTGGTCGAGATTGGTCTTACCCATCAGCATGGCGCCAGCCGCCATCAGCTTTTCCACCACGGTGGCGGAGCGCTTCGGGTGATAGGCGAAGGCGGGGCATGCGGCTGTCGTCGGCAACCCCGCCACGTCGATGTTGTCCTTGACGGCGAACGGCACGCCGTAGAGAGGCAGCTTCTCGATCCCGATTTCTCTGGCGCGCTGCTCCAGCATCAGCGCATCACGGCGCAGCCGGTCAGTGGGCAGTCGATGGATCCAGACCGCCGTCGCATCGGACGCCGCGAGCCGGTTCCCCAGGGCCGCCACCAGCGCCGTCGGCGCCAGAGTCCCCGCGGCATATCGCTGACGCAGCGTCGGGAGATCCAAGGCAAGCGTCATTCGGGACTGCTCCAATCAGTGGCCGTGGCGGTGGCCGCACCGGCTCGTTTTGCAGAACTCCGGCCAAAGACGCAAGGTCGGTCGACGCCGCAGGCGATCGGCGTGGAAATGCTTTCGAATTGCGCTCTCAACTGGGGATTTGCGCACTTCTCGATCAGCATGGGAGGCGCCGCCATGGCTTTTCGTGAAACGGGCATTCGTCTCACTGGCGAGGCGTCGGTGGGTGTGGGAACCTGGGAGCAAGAAGAGAGGCCTGGAGGACGCAATGGACGATCACTTCAACACCGCCACCTACGTGGATGCCGCATCCGATCTCATCGGCCTCAAGATCGCGCCGGCGCACCGCCCGGGAGTGATTGCCAACATGGATCGGATCACGGGACTGGCTCGGCTGGTAATGGAGTTTCCGCTGTCGGACGAGGACGAGCCGGTAACGGTGTTCCGGCCATGATCGGCGCCGCCGCCAGCGCTCTGGAGATCGCCGCGGCCGTCCGCGCGGGACGCGTCAGCGCCGTCGAAGTGGCGGAGCAGGCGCTCGCCCGCATCGCCGCCTTCAATCCCAGGCTCAACGCTTTCACCACGGTCACCGCCGAGCGGGCGATCGCCGAGGCGCGGGCGGTGGATGCCGCACGCAGGCGCGGCGACGCTCTGGGGACGCTTGCGGGCGTGCCGGTGGCGGTTAAAAACCTCTTCGACATCAGCGGTATCACCACGATCGCGGGCTCCAAGATCGACGCTGAGAACCCGCCCGCCGCGAGCGATGCGACCGCGGTTCGACGGCTGCGTGAGGCCGGCGCCGTGCTGGTGGGCGCCCTTAACATGGACGAGTATGCCTACGGCTTCACCACCGAGAACGCGCACTACGGGCCGGCGCACAATCCGCACGATCTCACCCGGGTTGCCGGCGGCTCGTCAGGCGGCTCGTCGGCAGCGGTCGCCGGTGGCTTGGTGCCCCTCACCCTGGGCTCGGACACCAACGGCTCGATCCGCGTGCCGTCCTCCCTCTGCGGCATCTTCGGTCTCAAGCCGACCTATGGCCGGCTCAGCCGCGCCGGCACCCGTCCGTTCGTCGCCAGCCTCGATCACGTCGGTCCCTTCGCGCGCTCGGTCGGCGATCTCGCCACCTGCTACGACGCGCTGCAAGGACCCGATCCCCGCGATCCCATCTGCCGCGACGGTGCGATCGAGCCTTCGGTCGCGGAACTCAAGCGCGGCGCCGAAGGGCTCCGCATCGCCGTCGCCGGAGGTTACTTCGCGCCGTCGGATACGGAGCAGGCGCAGCAGGCGGTGGCGAAGGTCGCGGGCGCGCTCGGCGCGACGCGCGAAGTGGTACTGCCGGAGGCCGCACGGGCCCGCGCCGCCGCCTTCGTGATCTCGGCATCGGAAGGCGCCAACCTGCATCTGCCAGACCTGCGCACGCGCGCCGCCGATTTCGACCCCGGGACCCGCGATCGATTGCTGGCGGGCGCCCTGATCCCGTCCGCCTGGGTGGTGCAGGCGCAGCGCTTCCGCCGCTGGTACCGCGCCCGCGTCCTCGAGCTCTTCGAGACCACCGACATCATCCTGGCGCCGGCGACGCCCTGTCCGGCGCCGCTCATCGGCCAGGAAACCATGAGGATCGGCGGCGCCGACGTCGCCATGCGGCCCAATCTGGGAATGTTCACCCAGGCGATCTCCTTCATCGGCCTGCCGGTGGTCGCCGTTCCCGTGCATGGCCTCGGCCCGCTGCCGATCGGCGTGCAGATCATCGCCGCGCCCTGGAAGGAGACGCAGGCCCTCAGGGTCGCGCAGGCGCTGGAGCAGGTGGGCGTCGTGTCGGCCCCGATGGCCGATCTGGCCTGACTATCTGCATCATTCGCGCGAGGGCGAGATGGCGATTCTCGCGGTGCAGGCTGGATCTTTCCGCTGGAGGCTACCCATGCCAGAAGTAGCGGCTGAGCCCTATCCGTTCGAATTCGAGCCGGCGACTGCGGCGCTCGTGATCATCGACATGCAGCGGGATTTCGTCGAACCCGGCGGCTTCGGTGAAGCGCTGGGAAACGACGTGTCGAAGCTTCGGCGCGCCATCGGCCCGATCGCGGCGGTGCTGGCCGCGGCGCGCAAGGCCGGCATCTTCGTCGTCCACACCCGCGAGGGTCATCGACGCGATCTCTCCGATCTTCCGCCGGCCAAGAAGCGGCGCGGGCATCTCAAGGTCGGCATCGGCGACATGGGGCCGATGGGCCGCATCCTTGTGCACGGCGAGAAGGGCCACGGCATCATCGAGGAGCTGCGCCCCGCGGCAGACGAGCCGATCGTCGACAAGCCTGGCAAGGGCGCCTTCTACGCTACCGACCTCGAGACGATCCTGCGCAATCGCGGCATCAAGCAGCTCATCGTCTGCGGCGTCACGACGGAGGTCTGCGTCAGCACCACGGTGCGCGAGGCGAATGACCGCGGCTACGACTGCCTGGTCCTCGAGGATTGCGTCGCCTCGTACTTCCCGGAGTTCCACGCGGCGGCGCTGGCGATGGTGAAGGCCCAGGGCGGCATCTTCGGCTGGGTCGGGAATTCGCGTCAGCTGCTGGAGAGTTTGGGAGCCTAGGCGGAGATCGATCAAACGAGGGGACGAGCGATGACGACGGCAACGATAACGGGCACAGCGGAGTATGCCGTACGGTGGTGGGTGCCGGGAGACTGGAACGCCTTCTTCGGCCTGTTCACGAACGTCGTCCTCAATCTGATCGTGCTCACCGGCCTCTGCCTCGGCGTCGTGCAGCTGCCCGACGGCGTCGTCTATGGCCGCATTCTGCCGGCGCTCGGCATCGCGCTGCCCCTCGGCAACCTCTTCTACGCCTTTCTGGCGATCCAGCTCGCGAAGAAAGAGCGGCGCTCGGACGTGACCGCGATGCCCTATGGGCCGAGCGTCCCGCACATGTTCATCGTCGTCTTTCTGATCATGCTGCCGATCTATCTCAAGACCAAGGACCCGCTGCTGGCCTGGCGCGCCGGCCTCGCCTGGTGCTTCATCATCGGCATCATCGTGCTGCTGGGCGCCTTCGTCGGCCCCACGATCCGCAAATACACGCCGCGCGCGGCGATGCTGGGGACGCTGGCCGGCATCTCCATCGCCTTCATCTCCATGCGGCCGGCCTTCCAGAGCTGGGAAGTGCCGTGGATCGCCTTCGTCTCCCTGGCGATCTGCTGATCAGCTGGACCGCCAACGTGCGGCTGCCCTGCGGCCTGCCCGGCGGCTTGCTGGCGGTGGCGATCGGCACCGCGATCGGCTGGTTCGCCACGCCGTCCACCTCAGCGACTACATGCAGCCGGCGGCGGTCGGTGGCGTCTCTCAATCAGTTCGGCCTGCGCCTGCCGATCCCGAGCGGCGACGTCTTCGCGGGTCTCGGCGATATCGGGCCGCTGCTTGTCACCGCCATTCCCCTCGGCATCTACAACTTCACCGAGGGCATGAACAACGTGGAGAGCGCCGCCGCCGCCGGCGACAGCTACAACCTGCGCCAGATCCTGCTTGCCGACGGCATCGGCGCCGTGGTGGGCTCGCTTCCTCGGCAGCCCGTTCCCGCCCGCGGTCTACATCGGCCATCCCGGCTGGAAGGCGGTTGGCGGCCGCATCGGCTATTCGCTGGCGACCGGGATCGTCATCGCCATCGTCTGCTTCCTGGGTCTGACGGCCCTGCTGCTGGCGGTGGTGCCGCTCGCGGCGATCCTGCCGATCCTGCTCTACATCGGTCTCGTGATCGGCGCCCAGGCGTTCCAGACGACCGCCAGCTCGCCACGCCCCGGCAGTGATGCTGGCGATGATCCCCAACATCGCCGCCTGGGCGCAGACCCAGGTCGACGGCGCCCTCGGCGCGCCGGCACCTCGGCACGAGCAGCTCGGCATGGCCAAGCTCATGGGCGTCGGCGTGGTCTATCGCGGCATGGCAGCTGCTGGGCGGCGGCGCGATCCTGGCCGGCCTGATCCTCGGCGCCATCGCCGCCTTCATCATCGACCGCAAGTTCCGCTGGGCCGGCATCTACGCGCTTGGCTGGCGCGGTGTTGTCGTTCTTCGGCCTGATCCACGGTGAAGCGCTCGGCTTTGCTGCCTCGCCGGCATATCGCTGGGATACGTGCTGATGGCGGGGATCTGCTTCGCGGTGGAGTTCAGCCTGCCGATGCCAGCGGCGGTAATTTCAGAGGCGGACTGAAAGAAACCCTCGCCCTCGCGATCGTGGCGGCAAGGGTAAGCTCTAACGCTTCACCGTCTCCGCCACCGCCGCGCCCAGCAGCTCCACCCCCAGATCGATCTCCGCCTCGCTCACCGTCAGCGGCGGCGCGATCCGCATCACCCCGCCCGACGCGCCGGCGCGCACGATGTTGGCGCTGAAGCCCCAGCTCCAGCGCCACATCCGTCACCGCATCCGAGATCGCCGCGCGGAGCGTCGCCGCCCCGTCCTCGCCGACGAACTCCAGCCCGAGCAGCAGCCCGCGCCCGCGCACGTCGCCGATGCAGGATACCGCTGCTGCAACCCGCGCAGCCCCGCCGCCAGCCGCGCGCCCATCACCTTCGCCCGCTCCGCCAGGCCGTCGCGCTGCACGATCTCCAGCACCTTCAGCCCCACCGCCGCCGGCAGCGGATCGTTCACGTGCGTCGTGTAGAACAGGAAGCCGCGCTCGTCGCACGTCTCGGCAATCGCGTCGCTCGTCATGCACCGCCGACAGCGGCAGCCCCGCGCCCAGCGTCTTCGACAGCATCAGAATATCCGGCACCACGCCGTCGCGCTCGAACGCGAACATCAGTCCGGTGCGGCCCACGCCGGTCTGCGCCTCGTCGAGGATCAGCATCATGCCGCGCGCGCGGCATTTGCGCTGCAGCGCGCGCAGATAGCCCACCGGCAGCTCGATGATGCCGCCGCTGCTCAGCATCGGCTCGGCGATGAACGCGGCGAGATTGCCGGTGCTCTGCCGGTCCAGCAGCTCGAACGCATCGTCCAGCTCCGCGCTGCCAGCCGACGCCGGCGAAGCGCGGCCGATACGCGTTCGGCGCCGGAATGGCGAAATTGCCCGCCGCCATCGGCCCATAGCCGCGCCGCCCCGCCTTGTAGGTCGCCGACGCCGCGCCGCCGGTCATGCCGTGCCAGGACTGCGCGAAGCCCACCACCTCCCAGCTGCCGGTCACCAGCTTGGCCAGCCTGATCGCCGCCTCGTTCGCCTCGCCGCCGGTGGACAGCAGCATCACCTTCGGCAGCTCCGGCACCAGCCGCGCCAGCGCCTCGGCCAGATCCACCACCGGCTCGCTCAGCATCGAGGAGAACAGATGATCCAGCGTCCCGACCGCCTCGCGCACGGTCGCGACGATCTCCGGGATGGGAATGGCCGAGGATCGCGCTCATCTGGCCGGAGGTGAAATCCAGCACCCGCCGGCCGCGCGCATCGTACAGGAAGGCGCCCTCGGCGCGCACCGGCACGAACGGCACGAAGTCGCCGCCGTATTTCAGCATGTGGCGCCGCGCCCGCGTCCAGATCTCACCCTGATCCTGCTGAACCGCCCCTCTGCCTTCCATGACCGGTCTCCCGAAATGCCTCTTCGAACGCTAGCACATGTCGCGATCAGCGTGTCTCCAGGTGATCGTTGCGGGCGCGGTAGAGCTTCTCCTCCGCATAGCCCATGGTCTCCGGCTTGCCGCGGCCGACCATGACCTTGAGATAGACCATCTCGACGGTGTTGTTGATAGCCGTGGATGACGCCCGGCGGGCAGGACGACGCAATCCCACGGCCCCAGCACCGTCTCGATGTGGCGTCCCGGCCTCGTCCTCGATGAAGACGGTGAGGTGGCCCTTGCAGCACGAAGAACACTTCCTCGACCTCGTGCGTGTGCGCCGCGTTGCCCTGGCCCGGCGGCACGGCCATGATGCGAGAGGGTGAAGCTGCCGGCGGGAATGAAATTCTCGTCGGGCTTGCCGCTGCGTGTTGCCGATGAAGCGGTGCTGCGCCCGGCGCCAGCCGTCGATCGCCGGCATCGGCGAAGGCGTGCCAGTCGGGCTTCCGCTCGCCGAAGCGGGCGACGTATCTCTCTCAGGATCGTCTTCGAGCGGCATGCCGACGACCGCCGGAGTCCATCTTGTCGACGGGCTTGGCTGGCTCATGGCGAGTGTCTCCTAGGATGCTCTAGGCGCGCGCTGTCGTCGCGCGATCGCGACGATCTGCTCGGGCAGTGACCGGCGTCGTGTTGAACTCGGCCTTGAACGGCGACAGCGCGTCGCAGACCGCGTTGGCGATTGCCGACGGGCGGCGCGATGGCGCCGCCTTCGCCGACGCCCTTGACGCCGAGCGGATTGAGCGGCGACGGCGAATGCAGATGGACGAGCTGCATGTCCGGCATGTCGCTCGCGGTCGGCAGCAGATAGTCCATCAGCGATCCGGTCAGCAGCTGGCCCTCCGCGTCGTAGGCGAAGCGCTTCGAGCAGCGCGCCGCCGAGCCCTTGCGCGGCGCCGCCGATGATCTGGCCCTCGACCAGCATCGGATTGACCACCACGCCGCAATCATGCGCGATGACGTATCTTCTCGATCCTCACCCGCGCCGGTGCTCGATATCGACCTCGACGATCGCGGCATGCGCCGCATAGGACCAGGTGACGGTCGGCGGCTCGAAGTAATAGGTCTCCTCGAGGCCCGGCATCGATGCCCGCGGGCGGCCATGATCCCAGCCCGGGCGCGCCGCCTGCGCCACCTTGCCGAGCGACACCGCCGCTCGGGCACGCCGACGATGCCGACGCCGCCGTCGCGCAGCTCGAGATCGCGGCCGCGCATTCGAGCAGGTTGGCGGCGATGGCGAAGCACTTTCTCGCGCAGGCGCTCGCTGGCGTGGTGGATGGCCGCCGACAACGTCACGGTGCTGCGGCTCGCGATGGTGCCGAAGCCCATGGCAATCGCCGCGGTGTCGGCGAGCGAGATCGACGACATCGTCGGGATCGACCTGCCAGGCGTCGGCGACGATCTGGGCGAAGATCGTCTCCATGCCCTGGCCTTGCGGACAGGCGCCGCCGGCGACATAGATCTTGCCGGACGGCTCGATCCGCACCGTCGCGCCCTCGAACGGCCCGACGCCGGTTCCCTCGATGTAGCAGCCGATGCCGAGGCCGAGATAGCGGCCCTCCGCGCGCGCCGCGCGCTGGCGCCGCCGGAATGCCTCGACGCCGCCGACCGCGTCCAGCGCCTTCTCCAGCCCGGCGGGATAAGTCGCCGCTGTCGTAGACGATCGGCTCGCCGTCGCGGTAGGGGATGCCCGATGGCATAGGGCATCGGCGTCGGCAGCGAATCATGTTCCGGCGCCGCACCTCGGCCGGCTCCAGGCCGAGCGCGGCGGCGATGAGATCCATCGCGCGCTCCATGGCGAAGCTCGCCTCCGGCCGGCCGGCGCCGCGATAGGGCGCGTTCGGCACCTTGTTGGTGGAGGCGATCCGCGCCGCGACCGCGAAATTGTCGACCTTGTAAGGGCCCGGCAGATGGACCGCGGTGTTGTAGACGACGCCGATGCCGATCGGATTCCACGCGCCGCAATCGGCGATGAACCGGTCGCGAAACGCCGAGGATGCGGCCGTCATTGTCGAAGCCGATCTCGACCTCGTGGATCTGGTCGCGCGAATGGCACGAGCACATCAGATGCTCGTGCCGGTCCTCGATCCAGCGCACCGGCCGGCCGATCCGCCGCGCCAGGAACGGGATCAGCAGATCCTCGGGATAGACGTGGCCCTTGACGCCGAAGCCGCCGCCGACGTCGAGCGCGACGCAGCGCACGCGCGCCTCCGGCAGGCCGAGCATCGCCGCCGCCTCGCGCCGCACCCAATGCACCACCTGGGTCGACGACCAGATCGTCAGCGGAATCCGTGCGCCGGTCGTAGCTCGCTGACCACGCCGCGGCACTCCATCGGCACGCCGCTGTAGCGGTGGTGGTAGAAGCGCCGCCGCAGCCTGTGCGGCGCGCGGCGCGAGCGCGGCCTCGACGTCGCCCTTGGCGATCGCGAACTCGCCGATGAGGTTGGTGCGCAGCTGCTCGTGGACGAGAGTTCCGCCCGGGAGCACCGCCTGCTCCGCGTCGACCACCGCCGGCAGCGGATCGAGGTCGACGTCGACCAGCTCGGCCGCATCCTCGGCGGCATAGCGGCTTTCCGCCACGATCACGGCGATCGCCTCGCCGACATGCCGCACCTTGTCGGTCGCCAGCAGCGGCTGCTGCGGGATTGATGAAGTTTGTGCTGCACCGTGGTGCGCCATTTCCTCGGCAGCGAGAGCTGCGTGTCCGGCACCGGCGGCAGCAGCTTCAGCAAGCTCGAGCGCCGCTCAGGACAAGAGCGACGCCCGGCGCGGCGGCGGCGCGCGAGAGATCGACCGAGCGGATGCGCGCATGCGCCACCGGGCTGCGGACGAAGGCCGCATGCAGCATGCGGGGCAACACGAGATCGCCGACGAACTGCCCCTGGCCGGTGCAGCAGCCGCCGATCCTCGCGCCGCAGCATCGAGCGCCCGACGAAGCGGTTCGGGCGATGGGCTCGGTCATCAGCTTTCGCCTCCGCCGCCGCGCGCATCTTCGCCGCGGCCGATCGACCGCCCGGACGATGTTGCGGTAGCCGGTGCAGCGGCACAGCACCGCGGACATCGCCTCGCGGATCTCCTCCTCGGTCGGCGACGGATTGATGCGCAGGAAATCGAGCGCGGCGATCAGCATGCCGGGCGTGCAGAAGCCGCATTGCAGCCCGTGCTTCTCGTGGAACGCCTGCTGCAGCGGATGCAGCTTCGCCGTCCTTGGCCAGGCCCTCGATGGTGCGGATCTCGGCGCCCTCGGCCTGCACCGCCAGCATGATGCAGGAGCGCGCCGCCTCGCCGTTGAAAAGGATCGTGCAGGCGCCGCAGATGCCGTGCTCGCAGCCCGACATGGG
>CAVTDT010000005.1:0-237500 GCA_963733525.1 uncultured Alphaproteobacteria bacterium | reverse complement strand
CAAACGTCGTTTCCCATACGGGGCTATCACCCGCTTCGGCCCGCCTTTCCTGACGGTTCTGGTACTCAGCTCGCAGCCACTGGCCTAATCCGCTTTCGCTCGCCACTACTAACGGAGTCTCTATTGATGTCCTTTCCTCCAGCTACTGAGATGTTTCAGTTCGCTGGGTTCGCTTCTCCACCCTATGGATTCAGATGGAGATACCGCTTGCGCGGTGGGTTGCCCCATTCGGAGATCCCGGGATCAACGAGCGCTCGCCTCTACCCCGGGCTTTTCGCAGCGTGCCACGTCCTTCATCGCCTCTCAGTGCCAAGGCATCCACCAAATGCCCTTACCTCAACGCTTGATCACAAAACCCGTCGCTTGCAGGGACAAGCACCCCCGCAAAACAACCAAGTCTCGCGTGAAGACACTCCGGAACAGCTCTCAGCCATCAGCTGTCAGCCCTCGGCAACGCCGAGACCCAACGACGGCTCAAAACCATCCCGTCTTTCGTCGAAGCTCCCACCACCACCCGCTCATCACTCAACGATGAACGACAGCAGCAGCTGCCTCGACGCACTCCCTCTTCACCTGTCAAAGATCAATACGCTCGAGGGCTTCACCTCAAACGCAAACTCGGTCATTCCCCGATCGATCAGGCCGTCAGAGCTCAGTCACCAGATCCCGCGTCCCTGCACCACCGCACGTTCCGCGTCTCGCGGAACCACCGCTCCCGCGGCGCAAGGGCGCCGCTGACACGGACGACACGAATGACGCTTCGCGTCATTCGGTCGGTGGTGGAGGTGAACGGAATCGAACCGATGACCTCCTGCTTGCAAAGCAGGCGCTCTCCCAACTGAGCTACACCCCCAGTTTTTTGGGCGGCGCAGCCGCCCAAAAATACTGGAGCGGCGCCAGCGGTTGCGCAGCAACCGCGAAAGCCGCATGCCGCCGCGAGACTAGCGCCAGGCAGCGAGCTCGCTATGGGAGCCCTTCTCTGCGCCAAGCCGCTCTCGCGGTGCAAGAGCACCGCTGTCGCGGCTCGATACGAACGACGCTTTGCGTCGTTCGATCGGTGGTGGGCCAGGGAGGATTTGAACCTCCGACCTCACGCTTATCAAGCGCGCGCTCTAACCAGCTGAGCTACTAGCCCCGCGCTGACAGCCGGCATTCCAACAGACAACAGCTTTCCGCTGCGAGCTGCCAGCTTCGATCGGGAAAGGGATGTGTAGGCGGTGGCGCGTTGCGGAAGCTTGCGCCCCCGCCTCGTTATGTTGGAAAGCCGAAGAAGTGATCTTGCGATCCTTCCTTCAGCATCCAGAAAGGAGGTGATCCAGCCGCAGGTTCCCCTACGGCTACCTTGTTACGACTTCACCCCAGTCGCTGACCTTACCGTGGTCGGCTGCCCCCTTACGGTTGGCGCACCGCCTTCAGGTAAAACCAACTCCCATGGTGTGACGGGCGGTGTGTACAAGGCCCGGGAACGTATTCACCGCGGCATGCTGATCCGCGATTACTAGCGATTCCAGCTTCATGCTCTCGAGTTGCAGAGAACAATCCGAACTGAGACGGCTTTTTGAGATTGGCCAAGGGTCGCCCCTTCGCTTCCCTCTGTCACCGCCATTGTAGCACGTGTGTAGCCCAGCCCGTAAGGGCCATGAGGACTTGACGTCATCCCCGCCTTCCTCCGGCTTGTCACCGGCAGTTCCTTCAGAGTGCCCAGCTCTACCTGATGGCAACTGAAGGTGAGGGTTGCGCTCGTTGCGGGACTTAACCCAACATCTCACGACACGAGCTGACGACAGCCATGCAGCACCTGTGTTCCCGCCAGCCGAACTGAAGAAGCGGATTTCTCCGCCCCATACGGGACATGTCAAGGACTGGTAAGGTTCTTCGCGTTGCGTCGAATTGAACCACATGCTCCACCGCTTGTGCGGGCCCCCGTCAATTCCTTTGAGTTTTAACCTTGCGGCCGTACTCCCCAGGCGGTGCGCTTAAAGCGTTAGCTGCGACACCGGAAGGCTACGCCCTCCAACGTCTAGCGCACATCGTTTACAGCGTGGACTACCAGGGTATCTAATCCTGTTTGCTCCCCACGCTTTCGCGCCTCAGCGTCAGTATCGGTCCAGAGAGCCGCCTTCGCCACCGGTGTTCTTCCCAATATCTACGAATTTCACCTCTACACTGGGAATTCCACTCTCCTCTCCCGAACTCAAGCCAACCAGTCCCAAGCGCAATTCCCAGGTTAAGCCCGGGGCTTTCACGCCTGACTTGATCGGCCGCCTGCGCGCCCTTTACGCCCAGTAATTCCGAACAACGCTCGCCCCCTTCGTATTACCGCGGCTGCTGGCACGAAGTTAGCCGGGGCTTCTTCTCGCGCTACCGTCATCATCGTCGCGCGCGAAAGAGCTTTACAACCCTAAGGCCTTCATCACTCACGCGGCATTGCTGGATCAGGGTTGCCCCCATTGTCCAATATTCCCCACTGCTGCCTCCCGTAGGAGTCTGGGCCGTGTCTCAGTCCCAGTGTGGCTGATCATCCTCTCAGACCAGCTACGGATCACTGCCTTGGTAGGCCATTACCCCACCAACTAGCTAATCCGACGCGGGCCCCTCCTAGAGCGATAAATCTTTCACCCTCAGGTCGTATGCGGTATTAGCCGAAGTTTCCCTCGGTTATCCCACACTCCAGGGCAGGTTCCCACGCGTTACTCACCCGTCCGCCACTCCCCTCGCGGGGCGTTCGACTTGCATGTGTTAGGCATGCCGCCAGCGTTCGTTCTGAGCCAGGATCAAACTCTCACGTTAGAGCTCCAGATCTCCCAAGCCCACCCTCACGAGGCAAACCTAAGACACCCAGAAATCCCAGCCACTACTTCCGCATCTCTTTCATCCGGAATTGACCATTCCAAATACCAAGATGCGCTCACAGTGGCTCTACGCCACCGCCTGCACATCCCTTCCCAAACTATCCACAATGCCAAAGAGCAAAGGTCCGGAGAGCCAACAACCGACCGAAAACCTTCGCCGAGGGCGATGGTCCCAATCGGATCGTATCTACGGAGGCCGCCCGAACCGGACGACCAGGGCAACATATAGGAAAAACCCGACGCCCTGTCCAGAGGATAAGGCACCCACGCATGCGAAAATGATCACCGCGGCTCCACGAATTCCACATCTCGGATCCACCAGTATTCGCCACTGCGGCAGAGATCTGTGGATAACAGCGGTTTCGGGGCCGCGCGGGTCCGAGCAATGCTTCAAGGTCGCGCCTTTGCCTGGTGCTAGCCTCCGCACCAGCAAATTAGCGAGGACGACATGAGGCCTCTCGGACGCTGGATCGCGATCGTCGCCATGCTGACATCGCTTCCCGCCGCGGCGCAGTTGGGGGTAACTGCAAAAGTGGACAAGCTTCGCTTGAACCCGGTCCCCAATCTCGCCGGCACCTGCCATCCCACCCGCGTCCGCTTCGACGGCAGCATCCAAGTCACGGGACCGCTCACGGTCACCTATCAATGGGTGCGCAGCGACGGCAAGCACTCGGAAGCGACGCTCAATTTCGACAGCACCACCAATCACAGCGTCTCCACCGATTGGGACCTGACCACGAGCTACACCGGATGGATGCAGCTCATCATCGTGTCGCCCAAGCGCATGGAGTTGCAGAGAAAGTGCATTTCCGGGTGAATTGCGGCTGATCCAAGAAAGCTGGATGTCAGAGCAGGCCCAGCGAGCGCAGCTCTTCCAGCATCTTGGGCGGCAGATCGTCGTCGGCATCCGACGTCTTCCGATCGGCGGGCGCGTCCTTGGCCTCGAAGTAGCGCCAGCCCTGGAAGGGACGCTTCGGCACCAGCACCGTCGGAACCAACTTCATATCGTAGTTGATGATGCAGAGCGGCAGCCCCTCCTCGTTCACCGTCGAGGTGAAGCCCTTGAGGAGCTGGCGCGCCCGCACATAGCCCTTGATGACCCAATAGATCGAGCCACCATCCAGCAGCTCCTCCGCCCGCCGCGGCGTGTTGCGGGTGAAGAAGACCGCCTTGCCGCGCTCCTTGCGGCGCAGGCGCTGCAGGCGACGCAGATGCGCCACGTCATCGACGCCGACGGCCAGTTTGATCATATGAAGCGTCATTGCCGCGCTGTTTTTCTCACGCCGCCGACTTGGCGGCAAGGGCGCGCGCGACCTTCGAGGCGGGCTCGCGGCCAAGCTCCTGGGAGATGAACCGTCCCGCCGCCGCGAGCTTCGCGAGATCGACGCCGGTACGGATGCCGAGCCCGTCCAGGAGATAGAGCACGTCCTCGCTCGCCACATTGCCGGCGGCACCCTTGGCATAGGGACAGCCACCGAGACCGGCCACCGAGCTGTCGGCCACCGCGATCCCCTGCTCCAACGCCGCCATGAGATTGGCGAGCGCCTGGCCGTAGGTGTCGTGGAAGTGCACCGCGAGCTTCTCCCGTGGCATTGACGTCGCCACCACGGTGAGCATCCGCTCGACGCGGCCCGGCGTCGCCGTACCGATGGTCTCGCCGAGGGAGATCTCATAGCAGCCGAGATCCAGCAACCTGCGCGCGACCTCAGCCACCGCGGTCGGCGGGATCGGCCCCTCATAGGGACAGTCGACGACGCAGGAGACATACCCGCGCATGGCGATGCCGTGACGCCTCGCCGCATCAGCCACCGGCGCGAAGCGCGCGAACCCCTCGGTGATCGAGCAGTTGGTGTTCTTGCGCGAGAAGGTCTCCGACGCCGCGGCGAAGATCGCGACCTCCCGCGCTCCCGCGGCGCGCGCGGCCTCGAAGCCTTGCAGGTTTGGCACCAGCACGGGATAGCGCACGCCGGGGCGCCGCCGCAGCCCGGCCAGCACCTCGGCACTATCCGCCATCTGCGGAACCCATTTCGGCGAGACGAACGAGCCAGCCTCCACGACACCAAGGCCGGCATCCGCCAGCTGCTCTATCAGCGCGATCTTGACCGCCGCTGGAACCGACCGTGCCTCGTTCTGGAGACCGTCGCGCGGGCCGACCTCCACCATGCGCAGCTCAGCCGGCAGCCGCATCACCCGCTCCTGAGTCTTCCGCCGCGAAGGCGATAAGCGCTGCCCCCTCCTCCACGAGATCGCCCGGCAGCGTAGTGCACGCCTTCGACCACGCCGTCCGCCGGCGCCACGATCGTATGCTCCATCTTCATGGCCTCCAGCACCAGCAGCGCCTCGCCGCGCTTGACCCGCCGACCCGCGGCGGTCTTGACCTCGATCACCTTCCCCGGCATCGGCGCGGTGAGCCGCCCGCCGGTCTCGTCCACCACCACGGTCGGCGCCAGCGGATCGACGCAGTGGAGACGATGCTCGAAGCCGTCGAGCAGGACCACGACGATGTCGCCATGACGCAGCACGTCGGCACGGCGGCGGGTACCTCCAAACGCGAAGGCGATGGAGTCTTCGGACTCCCAAGCTGCACGCGCGCCCACGCGCTGACCGGCGATCTCCAGCTCATAGCCGGTGTCGGCATAGTGCACTCGCACGACGCGGATCGTCTCCCCGTCGCGCCAGCAGATGTCTTGGTATGTCGCGCCATTGAGGCGCCAGCCGTCACGCCGGCGCCAGGGCGACCAGGGATCGCCGGCGCCTTCACCTGGCGCCTTTGCCGCCGCGGATTGATCGAGGACGCGAGCGAGGCTCGCGGCGGCCAGCGCCGCTTCGGGCGCCAGCCGCGCTGCCGGCAGCAGCGCCGATCGATGCCGCGCGATGAAGCCGGTGTCGAACTCGCCGGCGCCATAGGCGGGATCGGTCGCGATGCGATAGAGGAACTCGCGGTTGGTGGTGAGGCCGGCGATGCGGTAGCGCGCCAGCGCTGAGGTGAGCTGGCGAACGGCCGCCGCACGATCCTCGCCCCAGACCACGAGCTTGGCGATCAAGGGATCGTAGTGGATGGTGATCGCATCGCCCTGGCGCACGCCGGTATCGATGCGGACACGTGGCCCCGTGGGCGGCGGCGCCAAGGTCTCGAGGCGCCCAGTCGCCGGCAGGAAATCCCGCGCGGGATCCTCCGCGTAGAGGCGCACCTCGATGGCGTGGCCGCGCGTCTCGATCTGATCCTGCGCCAAGGGAAGCGTCTCGCCGGCAGCGACCCGCAGTTGCCACTCCACGAGATCGAGACCGGTGATCGCTTCGGTGACGGGATGCTCCACCTGAAGGCGGGTGTTCATCTCCATGAAGGCGAAGAGATCGCCGGCAACGATGAACTCCACGGTGCCGGCACCGACATAGCCCACGGCCTTGGCGGCGGCGACCGCCGCCGCGCACAACGCCGAACGCCGCTTGGGATCGAGACCGATCGCCGGCGCCTCCTCCACCACCTTCTGATAGCGGCGCTGGATCGAGCAATCGCGCTCGAAGAGATGGACGGTGTTACCCTTGGTATCAGCGAAGACCTGCACCTCGATATGCCGCGGACGGGTCAAGTATTTCTCGATCAGCACGCGGTCGTCGCCGAAAGCCGCCGCCGCTTCGCGCTTGGCGGAGGCGAGCGCCGCCGAGAAATCCGCCGCCCGCTCGACGATACGCATCCCCTTGCCGCCGCCACCCGCAGACGCCTTGATGAGGACGGGGAAGCCGATGCGCTCCGCCTCCTTGGCGAGCTTCTTCTCTCCCTGCTCCGCACCATGGAAGCCGGGCACGACAGGCACGCCGGCCTTCTCCATCAACGCCTTCGAGGCGGCCTTGTCGCCCATGGCGCGGATCGCCGATGCCGGCGGCCCGATGAAGACGAGACCCGCCTTGACGCAGGCCTCGGCGAAGTCGGCATTCTCCGATAGAAAACCGTAGCCGGGATGGATCGCCTCCGCGCCGGTCGCGCGCGCCGCCGCGAGGATGCGCTCGGTCACGAGATAGCCCTCGCGCGCCGGCGCCGGACCGATCGCCACCGCCTCGTCGGCCATCGCCACATGCAGCGCGTCGCGATCGGCCTCGGAATAGACGGCGACCGTCGCGACGCCGAGACGTCGCGCCGTGCGTGCCACCCGGCAGGCGATCTCCCCGCGATTGGCGATCAGGATCTTGCGGAACACCGGGAGAGTCCCGTCAGCGCCGCCAACTCGGCTTCCGACGCTCGAAGTAGGCGGCGAGGCCCTCGCGCGCTTCCGTCGAGGCGCGCGCCTCGGCGATGACCTGCACGGTGAGGGCAATCAGGGAGTCCTCGATCGGCCGATCCGAGATCTCCTCGATCAGGCGCTTGGCGCGGGCCTGCGCGCCGGGCCCGCCCTCCAGCAGCGCCGCGACCATCCGCTCCACCGCAGTGTCGAGCAGCCCCATGGAGGTTACTTCGTGAACCAGGCCGAGGCGCTTCGCCTCGATGGCGGAGAAGCGCTCGGCGGTAAGAAAGTAGCGGCGCGCCTCGCGCGGCCCGATGGCGCGGACGACATAGGGGCTGATCACCGACGGCACCAGGCCGAGCCTGGTCTCGGAGACGCTGAAGACGGCCTGCTCCGACGCCACCGCGATATCGCAGCAGGCGACGAGACCGACGCCGCCGGCGAAGGCCGGCCCCTGCACGCGGGCGATGGTGGGTTTGGCCAGCGAGTTGAGGGTGCGCATCAGTCGTCCCAGTCCCGCGGCGTCGGCGACATTGTCCGCATGGCTGTAGTCGGCCATGCGCTGCATCCACTTGAGATCGCCGCCGGCGGAGAAGCTGGGACCCGCGCCGGTGAGGATGACGACGCGCGTCTTCGGCATCCGCCTCGAGCTCCTGCAGTCGCTCGGTGAGCGATGCAATCAGCTTCTCATCGAAGGCATTGTGCGCGTCGGGGCGATTGAGCGTCACGGTGGTGACGCCGCGCGGATCGGTGGCAACCAGGATCAGGGGCTCGCTCATGTTCCTCACATCCGAAAGACGCCGAATTGAGTCTCGGCAATCGGCGCGTTGAGGCTCGCCGAGATTGCCAGCGCCAGCACCCGGCGCGTCTCGGCGGGGTCGATGACGCCGTCGTCCCAGAGCCGGGCACTGGCGTAATAGGGATGCCCCTGCTCCTCGTATTGCGCGCGGATCGGCGCCTTGAAAGCGTCCTCCTCGGCAACGCTCCAACTCTGTCCCCGGCCCTCGATGTTGTCCCGGCGCACCTGGGCCAGCACCGCCGCCGCCTGCTCGCCCCCCATCACGGAGATGCGGGCGTTCGGCCACATGAAGACGAAGCGCGGATCGAAGGCGCGCCCGCACATGCCGTAGTTCCCGGCGCCGAAGCTGCCGCCGATGATGACGGTGAATTTCGGCACACTGGCACAGGCCACCGCCGTCACCATCTTGGCGCCGTCCTTGGCGATGCCGCCCGCCTCGTATTTGCGTCCCACCATGAAGCCGCTGATGTTCTGCAGGAAGATGAGGGGTATGCCGCGCTGGGCGCAGAGCTCGATGAAATGCGCGCCTTTGAGCGCGCTCTCCGAGAACAGGATGCCGTTGTTGGCGACGATCCCCACGGGATAGCCCCAGAGCCGCGCGAAGCCGGTGACCAGCGTCTCGCCATAGAGACGCTTGAACTCGTCGAACTCGCTGCCGTCCACCAGGCGCGCGATCACCTCGCGGGCATCATAGGGTTTGCGGGTATCGGTGGGGACGATGCCGTAGATCTCGTCCGCCTCGTAAAGCGGCTCCCGTGGCGCAGCGAGCTCCAGTGTCACGCGCTTCGACCGGTTGAGATGGCCGACGATACGACGGGCGATGCCGAGGGCATGAGCGTCGTCGAGAGCGTAGTGGTCCGTGACACCGGAGACCCGGCTGTGGACGTCGGCGCCGCCCAGCTCCTCCGCCGTCACCACCTCGCCGGTCGCCGCTTTGACCAGCGGCGGACCGCCGAGGAAGATCGTGCCCTGGTTCTTGACGATGATGCTCTCGTCGGACATCGCCGGGACATAGGCGCCGCCGGCGGTGCAGGAGCCCATGACCACCGCGATCTGCGGAATGCCCGCCGCCGACATCGTGGCCTGGTTGTAGAAGATGCGGCCGAAATGGTCGCGATCGGGAAACACATCGTCCTGGTTCGGCAGATTGGCGCCGCCGGAATCGACGAGGTAGATGCAGGGCAGATTGTTCTGTCGCGCGATTTCCTGGGCGCGCAGATGCTTCTTCACGGTGATGGGGTAGTAGGTGCCGCCCTTGACCGTCGCGTCGTTGGCGATGATGACGCACTCGCGCGACATCACCGCGCCAATGCCGGTAATGATGCCGCCTGCCGGCACGTCATCGGCATAGAGCTTGTAGCCGGCGAGCTGGGAGAACTCGAGGAACGGCGCGCCGGGATCGATGAGCGTCCGTACGCGGTCGCGCGGCAAAAGCTTGCCCCGACCGAGATGGCGCTTGCGCGCCTCTGCGCCGCCCCCCTCGCGGACCCCGGCCACCCGCCGCGCGAGATCGTCCACCTGCGCGCGCATCGCCGCCGTGTTGTCGAGGAAGCTCCGCGAGCGCGGATCAACGGCGGATTTGAGGACGGTCATCGCTGGATTCTCCGGCGAGTCGCGGGCGACACTTTCCTGGCGGGACACCTTGCTCAAGAGCGCTTGACCCGGCAAGGGAAAAACAGGGAAATGGCCGGTATGCAGCCCGCCGGAAGTCCCGCACTTACGCTCGCCGATCTCGAGTCCGCCGCCGAGCTCGTCCACGGCGTCATGACGCCGACCCCGGCGATTTGCTGGCCGCTGCTGGCGGAACGCACGGGAACCGAGACCTGGGTCAAGCACGAGAACCATACGCCGATCGGCGCCTTCAAGGTGCGCGGCGGCCTTGTCTATATGGCGGACCTGAAGCGCCGCGAGCCGGGCATCCGGGGCGTGATCGCGGCGACACGTGGCAATCACGGCCAGAGCGTGGCCCTGGCGGCGCGGCGCAACGGCATCCCCGCCACCATCGTGGTACCGCATGGCAACAGTCGCGAGAAGAACGCCGCGATGCGCGCCTTCGGCTCCACCCTCGTCGAGCACGGCCACGACTTCCAGGCTGCCTACGAGCATGCTCAGGAGATGGCGCGGGACCGTGGCCTCCATCCCGTCCCGTCCTTCCACCCGCTTCTCGCCGCGGGGGTGGCGAGCTATGCGCTTGAGCTCTTCCGCGCGGTTCCTGATCTCGATACCGTCTACGTCCCGATCGGCCTGGGTTCCGGCATCTGCGGCATGATCGCGGCGCGCGATGCCCTCGACCTCAAGGCCAAGGTGGTGGGCGTGGTGGCGGCGGAAGCGCCGGCCTATGCGCTTTCCTTCGGCGCCGGCAAGCCGATCTCCACCAACTCCGCCGACACGCTCGCCGACGGGCTCGCCTGCCGGGTGCCGAACGCGGACGCGCTGGAGATTATCTTGAAGGGCGCCGAGCGCATCGTCACCGTCAGCGAGGAGGAGATCCGCGCCAGCATTCGTTATCTCTATACGGACACGCACAATCTCGCGGAGGGCGCCGGTGCGGCGGCGCTTGCGGGTCTCCTGCAGGAGAAAGAGCGGATGGCGGGCAAGCGCGTCGCCGTCATCCAGTCCGGCGGCAACATCGATCGCGAGCTCTTCCTGAGGGTGCTGGCGGGCTGAGCCCGGCCCGGCGCTAAGCCGTGAGCTCCACCACCGCGCCGAAGGCCTGCTCCACCGGGATCTGCAGCCGCTCGCCGTGTCGGTCGAAACCGACGCCGTTCTGCCGGAGCACGCTCTCGGCGGCGGCAAGATCGGCGACCTTCACGCTGAAGCCAGCGAAATAGGGCTTTCGAAGCACATCGCGGAGGCGTCGGCCCGGGAAGCGGGCATCGAGCCGCGTCGCATCGAGGACGCTGAGACGGCCGCCCTTGAGCGTCACGGTGAGTGCGCCCTCGCTCCGCTTCACAGCCTCGGGCTCGACCAGCTTGCCGAAGAACTCCTCTAGCCCGCCGGGATCGTTCGCCATCATCACGACCTCGACGACAGACTGCGCCGTATTGGCGTGACGCTGGTATTCCGGCTTCCAGAAATATTGTGGCGCATGCTGCTGGCAGGTGAAGAACGCCGCGTCCGGCAGCCGCTTGTCCGTCGCGAAGGCGAGGGAGAACGACACCAGCACCTCGCTGCCATCCGGCAGCTTCGCCTTGCGCGAGAAATCGAAGGGTACGTAGGTGTCGAGACCGCGCACGGCGAATTCCGCCTGGTCGCGGCGCGCGTCGGCGCTGGCGAACACCAGCATCGACATGCCCTGGCGCTTCTTGAGGAATGTTTGATTGAAGGCACCGAAGCTGAAATGACCCGGTGTCGCCGCCGGAATCTGCGCGGGGTCGGCCACCGCCAGCAGCTCAAGGAAGTTGCCCTGCAGCTGCGCCAGGCTGTTGGCGGTGCCGAAGGGGTGACGCGCCGGCGGCGTGAGCGTGAAGCCCATGCGACGATAGGCTTCCCGTAGCGCTTCCAGATCGTCGGCGCAGAGCACGAGATGATCGATGGCGCGAATCATTGGCGAGCGATCTCCCGGCTGATTACCAGACGTTGGATGTCGCTGGTACCTTCATAGATCTGCGTCACCCGCACGTCGCGGTAGATGCGCTCGACCGGGAAGTCCGCAAGATAGCCGTAGCCGCCGAGCGTCTGGATCGCGCTGGAGCAGACGCGCTCCGCCATCTCCGAGGCGAAGAGCTTCGCCATCGAGGCCTCTTTTATGCACGGTTGACCGGAGTCTCGCAGGACTGCCGCATGCAGCATCATCTGCCGCGCCACCTCTATCTGCGTCGCCATGTCGGCAAGCCGGAACGCCACCGCCTGATGCTCGATGATGGCGACGCCGAAGGTCTTGCGCTCCTTGGCATAGGCGAGTGCCACCTCGTAGGCCGCCCGCGCCATGCCGATCGACTGCGCGGCGATGCCGATCCGACCACCCTCGAGATTGGCGAGCGCGATCCGATAGCCCTGCCCCTCTTCCCCCAGCATCAGGTCCGGCGTCAGCTCGAGGTCCTCGAACACGATCTGCGCGGTATCGGAGGCGCGCTGCCCCAGTTTCTTCTCGAGCCTCGCCACTTTGTAGCCCGCGCTGTCGGTCGGCACGATGAAGGCGCTGATGCCTTTCTTGCCGGCCTTGGGATCGGTGATGGCGAAGACGATGGCGAGGTCAGCGTGAGTGCCCGATGTGATGAACTGCTTGGTGCCGTTGAGGACGAAGCGATTGCCGCGCTTCTGGGCGCGGGTCTTGATCCCCGACGCGTCGGAGCCCGCCTCCGGCTCCGTCAGGCAGAATGCCGCCAGCATCTCGCCCCGCGCCATCGGCTTCAGGAAGCGCTGCTTCTGCTCCTCGGTGCCGAACTTGAGGACCGGCAGGCAGCCCACCGAGTTGTGCACGCTCATGATCGTGGAGCAGGAGCCGTCGCCGGCGGCGATCTCCTCCAGTGCCAACGCATAGGAGACGTGATCGGCGGCGGCGCCGTCGTACTCCTCAGGCACCATCATGCCGAGGAAACCGAGCCGCGCCATCTCCACGAGCGCCTCCTTCGGGAAGCTGCCCGTCGCGATCCCATTCCGCCGCGAACGGCTTCAGCTTCTCCGTCGCGAAGCTGCGCGCGGTATCGCGGATGATCGTCTGTTCCTGGCTCAGCAGCATCGGATGCGCCGAATACCTCTCTATGCCTTACGCCGCGCCGTCACCTCGATCTCGATCTTCATGCGGGGGTCGACGAGATCGCAGACGACGGCGGTGGCCGCGGGCCGGATGTCGCCGAAGAACTCGCCGAGAACCGGCGCGATCGTCGGCCAGTCCGCGACGTTCGGCACATAATAATGAGCGCGCACGACGTCGGCGAGGCTTGCTCCGGCCTCCGCCAGCGCCGCCGCGATGTTCTGCAGGGTCTGCCGCGTCTGGCTCGCCGCGTCGCCCTCGATGGTCATGGTCTTGTAGTCGAAGCCGGTGGTGCCGGAAACGAAGACCCACTCGCCGTCGACGACAGCCCGGCTATAGCCCCAGGAACGCTCGAAGCTCGAGCCCGAGGAAATCAAACGTCGCGCCATGGTTCCTCCCCCACGATGAACATGTGCGATAATACGCCCGGCCACGGCCGCGCGGCTATTTGATTTGCCTCATGCCACGTATGACCTCTCAATCGAGCATTCGCTCGAACGAGGCCGGCCATGAATGCCGATCACCGAGCGGGTCATATCTCCGTGATCGTCCCGACTCTTGACGAGGCCGGACGGCTCGCGGCTCTGATCGCGGCCCTGCGGCGCGAGCCGGAGCTGCGGGAAGTCATCGTGGTGGACGGCGGCAGCGTGGACGGCACGCCGAAGACCGCCGAGACGCTCGGCGCCCGCATGCTACTGTCCGAGCGTGGCCGCGGGCAGCAGCTACGAGCGGGCGCGGCGATGGCCAGCGGGGAGATCCTGCTGTTCCTGCATGCGGACAGCGTGCTTCCGCCGCGGGCGGACTCGCCGCCATCAGCGTCGCTCCTCGATCGCGAGCCACGCGTACCCGGCGGAAATTTCCGGCTGGTGTTCGACGGCGACAGCCGCTTCGCGCGCGGGCTCACCGTATTCTATGCCGTCATCCGCCGCTTCGGCCTCTACTACGGCGACAGCGGCATCTTCGTGCGGCGTAGCGCCTATGACGCCGTCGGCGGCATCCGGCCGATTGCGCTCATGGAAGACTACGATTTCGCCTGCCGCCTCGAGCGCGTCGGACCGACGCGACGAATCGAAGCGCCCGCGCTTGTCACCTCCTCGCGCAAATTCACGGGACGGCGCGCCATCGCGATTGTCGGCGGCTGGGTCTGGATCCATCTCGCGTTCTGGCTCGGCGTGTCGCCCGACCGCCTCGCGCGCTTCTACTATCCGCCACGCCCGCGCCGACGGAGTGCCGCGCCCGGCTAGATCGTCTCTTCGAAGAGCTCGCGGCCGATCAGCATGCGGCGGATTTCCGAGGTGCCGGCGCCGATCTCGTAGAGCTTGGCGTCGCGCAGCAGCCGCCCGGTCGGGAAATCGTTGATATAGCCATTGCCGCCGAGACATTGGATCGCGTCGAGAGCCACCTGGGTCGCCTTCTCGGCGGCATAGAGGATGGCGCCGGCGGCGTCCTTGCGCGTGGTCTGGCCGCGGTCGCAGGCGCGCGCCACCACGTAGACATAGGCTCGGGACGCGTTGAGCGTCGTGTACATGTCCGCGAGCTTGCCCTGCATGAGCTGGAACTCGCCGATCGCCTGGCCGAACTGCTTGCGCTCGTGGACGTAGGGAACCACCACATCGAGACAGGCCTGCATGATGCCGAGCGGTCCCGCCGCCAGCACCACCCGCTCGTAATCGAGGCCGCTCATCAGCACCCGCACGCCCTCGTTCACCTTGCCGAGCACGTTCTCTGCCGGCACTTCGCAGTTCTCGAATACGAGCTCGGAAGTGGGCGATCCCCGCATGCCCAGCTTGTCCAGCTTCTGCGCCGCGGTGAAGCCCTTCATGCCCTTCTCGATCAGGAAGGCGGTGATGCCGCGCGCTCCCGCGCTCGGATCGGTCTTGGCATAGACCACCAGCGTGTCGGCATAGGGACCGTTGGTGATCCACATCTTGCTGCCGTTGAGGACGTAGCGATCGCCTTTCTTCTCCGCGCGGAGCCGCATCCCCACCACGTCGGAGCCGGCGCCGGGCTCGCTCATGGCGAGTGCTCCCACATGCTCGCCGGAGATCAGCTTCGGCAGATACTTGCGCTTCTGCGCCTCGCTGCCGTTGCGGCGGATCTGGTTGACGCAGAGATTGGAATGGGCGCCATAGGAGAGTCCGACCGAGGCCGAGCCGCGGCTCACCTCCTCCATGGCGACGCAATGGGCGAGATATCCGAGGCCGGTACCCCCGTACTCCTCCTCGACGGTGACGCCGTGCAGGCCGAGCTCGCCCATCCCCGGCCAGAGCTCGCGCGGGAAGCGGTCGGTGCGATCGATCTCGCCTGCGAGCGGCGCGATCTTCGCCTCGGAGAAGCCCCGCACGCTCTCGCGCAGCATGTCGATGTCAGGACCGAGGTCGAAGTCGAGGGTGGGAAAGCGATTGCTGGCCATGGTGCCTCCGGGTGCCGGTCGTATGCAGTCTACCCGCATCGCCCAGGCCTCGAAAGCCGGGCGCCGATTACGGCTCAATAGATGGCGGAATCATGGCGCCGGACTTACCGCTTTGTAATCGAAGACGGCACGTATTCGAGGGGATAGATGGGGCGCTCCCCCCATAGAACCATGCATGATGGGCGTCCCGAGACGGGCGCTTGTCCAGCCCCAGTCAGGAGACCGACATCATGCGTAGCCGCACCTTCACCGCCCTCGCTCTCGCCGCCGTTCTCGCCGGCGGGACCGCGGTCGCCTTGGCGCCGATCGACGCCGACGCCCAGGCCCAGCACCAGTTCTCGCGCACCGCCTTCACTCCCGGCCGGCACGTCGAGGGCCGGATCGCCTATCTCAAGGCCGAGCTGAAAATCACGGACGCCCAGGCTCCGCTCTGGAACAAGGTCGCCGACACCATGCGCGACAACGCCAAGCAGCTCGACGACGCCATGAGCGCGATGCCGCACGACCCCAACGCGCCACGGCCGACGGCGATCGAGCGCCTGGAGACCCATGCCAAGTTCGCGGAGATGCGGGCTCAGGGCACCGAGCGCTTCCTCGCCGCCTTCCGGCCGCTCTACAGCTCCCTCAGTGACGATCAGAAGAAAAGTGCCGACGACATGATGGGTGGACACCACCACCATCATCGTCGCGCCTGATCTCGCGGCGGCGCCGCGTAACCATGCGGCGCCGCTCTCCTTGAATCCCGCTTCGCCGCGCGATTGCGCGACGCCGTTCCTCCTGAGATAGTGGCCGGGGTCGTGATCACGCGATCCAAACGATGCCACGCTCCGTCCCCGCGGCGCGTTCGGCCTGGTGCGGGAAGCGAGCATGAGCGATACGGCACGCGTGGCACCGATGCTCCGCTATGCCGGATTCTGGCGGCGGCTGGCCGCCTTCGCGATCGATCATCTCATCGTCATTGCCGCCTTTGCCGCGGTGGTTTTCGGCGTCGGGGTGATCTATGTGCTGCTGAGCAGCGACATGGAGCGGGCCGTCTCCCGCTATCTCGAGCTCGCCTATTTCGCCGTCAAGCCGCTCAGCGTCGTGGTGATCTGGCTCTACTACGCCATCCTGGAGTGCGGTGCGCATCAGGCTACCCTCGGCAAGCGGATGCTGGCGATCAAGGTCACCAATCTCGACGGCGAGCCCATCGGCTTCTGGCGTTCTTTCGGCCGTCAGGCCGGCAAGATCGTATCGACCGCCATCCTCGGCATCGGCTTCGTGATTGCCGCCTTCACGCGGCGGAAGCAAGCGCTGCACGATCTCTTTGCGCGCTGCCTCGTGGTCAGACTCTAGGCCTTCCCATCGCCGAACCCGAAACTCTCCGGCAGCAGGTCCCGCGCCGACTTGGCGATGAGCGCGGCACCGGCATCGCGGAAGAGGACGAGGGCATCGGCGCCGAATTCCACGATCGCCTGCCGGCAGGCGCCGCAGGGCGAGCACGCGGCGATCGCGCCGCGGAATTCAGCCGCCACTGCGAGACGCGCGATGCGCATGGTCGGCCCCTCCCCCAGTACCGCCGCCGCGATCGCGTTGCGCTCGGCGCATTGACCGATGGGGAACGAGATGCTCTCGACATTGCAGCCTTGAAACACCCGGCCGCTCTCGGTCAGCAGCGCGGCGCCCACCCGGAAGTCCGAATACCTCGCATACGCCCGCCGCAGCGCCGCTTCCGCCGCCTGCAGCAGAGCCGCATCGTCGGTCGCGCCCGGTGCCATGGCGGTCAGGCCGCCCCGTCGGCGGCGGCCGCCGCGACCTGCGCATCGTAGGCGGCGATCGCCGTCATGTTGAGGAGGCCGCGCACGGTCACCGAGGGCGTCACGATATGGGCGGGCTTCGCCACCCCCAGCAGCACCGGCCCGATGGGCTGACCGTCCCCCAGCACCTTGAGCGCATTGAAGGCGATGTTGGCGGCGTCCAGCGTCGGCATCACCAGCAGATTGGCGGAGCCCTTGAGGCGCGAGTTCGGGAAGATGCGGCGGCGGATATCGTCGGCGAGCGCCGCGTCGGCGTGCATCTCGCCCTCCACCTCGAGCTCGGGCGCGCGCTCGCGGATCAGCACCAGCGCATCCCGCATCTTGCGCGCCGAGCGGTCATCGGAGCTGCCGAAATTCGAGTGCGACAGCAGCGCCACCTTGGGCTCGATGCCGAAATGCCGGACCGCGTCGGCGGCGCAGCAGCGTCATCTCCGCGATCTGCGCGGCGCTGGGATCGTCCATCACCTGGGTATCGCAGATGAAATAAGTGCCCTTGGCCATGATCAGGACGCTGAGACCGGCCGGCGACGTGACGCCTTCCTCGAGACCGAGCACGTCCACGACGTGGCGAAGATGGCGGCGATACTGGCCGATCGCGCCACACAGCATCGCGTCCGCCTCGCCGCGCCGAACCATCAGGGCGGCGATCACCGTGGGCCGCGTGCGCACCACCCGCTGCGCCAGCTCCGGCGAGACGCCGCTCCGCTCCATGATCCCGTGATAGAGCGCCCAGTAGCTTCCGAAGCGGGGATCGTCCTCGGGATCGCAGAGCTCGACGTTGCCGTCGATCTTGAGGCGGAGGTTGAGCCGCTCGATGCGCCGCTCCACCACCGCGCGGCGCGCCGATGATGATCGGCCGCGCGAGGCCGTCGTCGACCACCTGCTGCACCGCGCGCAGCACCCGCTCGTCCTCGCCCTCGGCATAGACGATGCGCTTCGGCTCGTGCCGCGCGTGATCGAAGACCGGCTTCATCACCAGGCCGGAGCGGAACACGAACTGCGCAGAGCCGCGCGCGATAGGCGTCGAAATCGTGGATCGGCCGGCGTGGCGACGCCGCTCTCCATCGCCGCCTTCGCCACCGCCGGCGCGAGCTCCAGGATCAGCCGCGGATCGAACGGCTTCGGAATGAAGTAGTCGGGGCCGAAGGTGAGCGTCGTCTCGCCATAGGCCGCGGCGACGACATCGGAGGGCTCCGCCAGCGCCAGATCGGCCAGCGCCCGCACGCAGGCGAGCTTCATCGCCTCGTTGATCGTGGTGGCGCCGACATCGAGCGCGCCGCGGAAGATGAAGGGGAAGCACAGGACGTTGTTGACCTGATTGGGATAGTCGGTGCGGCCGGTGGCGATGAGCGCGTCCGGCCGCACTTGCCCGCACCGCTTCCGGCAGGATCTCCGGATTGGGATTGGCGAGCGCCAGGATCAGCGGCTTCGGCGCCATGCGCGCCACCATCTCGGGCTTCAGCACGTCGGGCGCGGAGAGGCCCAGGAACATATCGGCGCCGCCGATGACGTCGGCAAGCGTGCGGGCGTTGGTGTCCTTGGCGTAGCGGTCCTTGCGCGGGTCCATCTCCTCCTTGCGTCCGCGATAGACCACGCCGTAGCGTGTCGGTGACGATGATGTTCTCGACCTTGCAGCCCCATGTCGACCAGCAGATCGAGGCAGGCGAGCGCCGCGGCGCCGGCGCCCGACGTCACCAGCTTCACCTGCTCGAGGGATTTGCCGACCAGGCGGAGGCCGTTGAGGATCGCCGCGCCGACGATGATCGCGGTGCCGTGCTGGTCGTCGTGGAAGACCGGGATCTTCAGGCGCTGCCGGAGCTTCGCCTCGATCTCGAAGCATTCCGGCGCCTTGATGTCCTCGAGGTTGATGCCGCCGAAGGTGGGCTCGAGGGACGCGATGATGTCGACCAGCTTCTGGGGATCGCGCTCGTTCGACCTCGATGTCGAACACGTCGATGCCGGCGAATTTCTTGAACAGGACCGCCTTGCCCTCCATCACCGGCTTGGCGGCGAGCGGGCCGATAGCGCCCAGGCCCAGCACGGCGGTGCCGTTGGTGATGACGCCGACCAGATTGCCGCGCGCGGTGAGCGTGGCCGCCTCGGCCGGGGTCGGCGGCGATCGCCAGGCAGGCTGCGGCCACGCCCGGCGAATAGGCGAGCGCGAGGTCGCGCTGGTTGGCCAGCGGCTTGGTGGCGACGACGGCGATCTTTCCCGGCGTGGGCAGCCGGTGATATTCCAGCGCGCTCTCCCGCAAATCCTCCGTCATCGAAAATGCCCCCTCCGAACCGGTGCCGCGATCGGTTCTACACCGCCGGCCGCATGGTCACGCCATCGGTTGCCACGGCCGAATGCGGAGCAAAGACCGGCATCGCCAAGGCGCCAGCGCCGTCGGTCGGCACTGCCAATCGAGGATTGGCTCGGAACAAGAAGGCTGGTGCGGTCGAGAAGACTCGAACTTCCACGCCCTTTCGGGCACTAGCACCTCAAGCTAGCGCGTCTACCAATTCCGCCACGACCGCAGGACCGGCACGAGCTGCGAGCTTGTCGCCGGTCGCGGGCGTGATTACCAAATCGCATGCGATCATAGCAAGTCAGGGACGGCCCCAGGGACAGCCATGGACGGACCGATGACGACGCTGGAATGGCGGATGAGCGACCGGCCGGTCGCCTATGAGGCGGCGGTGGCCGACGATGGAGGCGCGCGTCGCCGCCATCCGCGCCGGCACGGCGCCGGAGCTGGTCTGGCTGCTGGAGCATCCGCCGCTCTATACCGCCGGCACCAGCGCCCGGGACGGCGATCTCCTGCAGCCCAGCCTGTTCCCGGTCCACCGCACCGGCCGCGGCGGCCAATACACCTACCACGGGCCGGGCCAGCGGGTCGCCTATGTCATGCTCGACCTCAAGCGGCGCGGCCGCGATGTCCGCTGCTTCGTCAATGCCCTCGAGGAATGGATGATCGCGACGCTCGCCGGCTTCAACATCAGGGGCGAGCGGCGCGCCGGGCGGGTCGGCATCTGGATCGCCGAGCCCGGCGGGCGCGAGAGCAAGATCGCCGCCATCGGCGTGCGCATACGGCAATGGGTGACCTATCACGGCGTCGCCCTCAACCTCGATCCCGACCTCTCCCATTACCGCGGCATCGTCGCCTGCGGCATCCGCGAGCACGGCGTGACCTCGCTGGCCGAGCAGGGCATCCCCGTCTCCATGGCGGAGCTCGACGCCGCCCTCAAGGCGAGCTTCGAGACCGCCTTCGCCGCCCTCGCCTGCGCCAGCTAGGCGCCGGGGCGGAAGAATCTCCGCAAAAGCCGAATACTGCCACGACACATAAAGTGGCTAATCATTACCGGAACAATGCGGCACCGGCCGGGCTCGCCGCGCGGCGATGCCAGGCCATGGCGGGCGGATATCCCGCCGGTTTCCGGCCAGAGAGGCCAGGCGCCTCTGCCACCCCCAGCGCGAGGCATCTTCCTAAAACTGCAAATAAACTAGCCCGGATGGGAGTGATCCAGTCAATATTCTGTAAACCATTTTGGGCGCCAAATAATACTCTCGACTGGAATTGGTGAAAATCCCAATCGTTACTTCTGTTCATTGGAGTCCGGGATCCCTTATGGTGCAGGCAACCGGGTCGCTCGATAGCCATCCGGGGACCGTTTCGAGCCGGCTGCGCTCGGAGCGGGGTCTTGGTTCAAGGAGAGCGCTGATGTACGTCGTCGCCGTGTCGTCCCAGAAGGGCGGATCGGGCAAGACCACCCTCGCCGGCCACCTCGCCGTGGAGGCGGATCTCAAGGGCTTCGGTCCCGTCGCCCTCGTCGATACCGATCCGCAGGGCAGTCTGGCGGAATGGTGGAACGCCCGCGTCGCCGAGACGCCGCTGTTCGCGCGCACCAGCGCCGACCGCCTGGCGGAGGATATCGGCCGGCTGAAGGCGCTCGGCGTCAATCTCCTGGTCATCGACACGCCGCCCGCCATCGCCGCCACCATCACCGAGGTGGTGCGCATCGCCGACATCGTCGTGGTGCCGGCGCGGCCGAGCCCGCACGATCTGCGCGCCGCCGGCGCCACCGTCGAGCTCATCGAGCGCTATAACAAGCCTCTCGTCTTCGTCATCAACGGCGCCGCGCCGCGCGCGCGCATCACCTCGGAAGCGGTGATGGCGCTCTCCCAGCACGGCACGCTCGCCCCCACCATCATTCATCAGCGCACCGCCTTCGCCGCCAGCATGATCGACGGCCGGACGGTGATGGAGATCCCCGGCGAGGCGCGCGCCGCCAGCGAGATCGGCATGCTCTGGGAGTATCTCTCCCGCCGGCTCAAGGGCGAATACCGCACGCTTCTGAACGGCGATCAGCCGCGGACATCGGATGAGCCGCAGCCCGCCGAGCCGCCACCGGCAGCCCAGCAGGCCGCGCCCGCGGCGCCTGCGAGCCCGCCGGCACCGCCGGCGGCGGGCGATGACCCCAGCCCCGACTTCCCGTCCCCGATCGCGGCGGGTCTGCCATGAGGTACGGCAAGACCGCAGCGCTGACCGGCAACCTGCTCTTCCCCAAGGGCAACGCCGAGACCGTGGGCTTCCTGCTGTCGCGTCAGGCGCACCCGGCGATGAAGCGGATCCAGGCGCCGATGAACGCTGCGCCGGTGCACAATCTCTCGCCCTCGATGCCGGCCCAGACCTCGCCAGCCCCCGCGCCCGTTCATACCTTCACGCCGGCGCCCCGCCAGTTCCACACCCAGGGGCCGGTGCGCCACTCGATCATGCTGGATCGCGAGCGCCATCTCCGGCTGAAGCTCGCCTCGGTGAAGCTCAACACCAGCGGCCGCGAACTCATCCTTGCCGCCATCGATCATTACTTCAGCACCGTGGTTCCCGCGCGCCTGGGCTCCGCCTGCCCGTGCCTGATGACCGATCCGACGACCGATGCCACCTGCGGCGGTGACAACTGCCGCGTGGTGACGGAGCCGGGGTCATGAGCAGGCGCAATTCGGCGCTCGCCTCCGAGCGCGCGCCGCCGGCAAGCCTCACCGGCATCACCATCCGCACGAAGTCGGCGGCCGCGCGCAAGCGCGGCGACCTGACCAATCGCCTGTTCGAGGAAGCGGAGACGCATCTGCCGCCGCCGGTGCCAGCGCCGGTAGTCGAGGCGAAACGGCCGTGTCGCCGTAGCCGCCGCCCGCCGCCGAGCCCATGCCGGTGGTCGAGGCGGAACCGGTTGTCGAGTTCTCGCCGGTTCCCGAGATCGAGACACCGGCCGAGCCCGTCGCCGAGATCGAGACGCTCTGGCCGAGGTCGAGGCACTTGCCGAGCCCGAAACCTCGCCGAGCCCGAGCCCTCGCCGAGCCCTATAGCCCGCCCGCCGAGGAGCCGACGCCCGCGCCGATGCAGGCCTGGACGCCGCCGGCGCCGAAAGCCGAGGAGCCGCCGCCGGAGCCGGTGCGCGCGCCCGTCGTCGAGCGCGAAGAAATCCCCGCTGTCGCCCAGCCCGTGGCGCCGCCCGCGCCGCACCTGCCGGATCTCAAGGACCTGCCGGGCTACTGGCGCTTCCTGCGCGGCGGCGCGGAATTTCCGAGCTCCGATGCGCTCGACCGCGACGTGGTCGCCGCGCGCTGGCCGGGCAGCCTGCTCATCGCCTTCATGCGCAACGCCCAGGATCCCCGCAGCGAGCCAAGCCTCGCGCGCGTGACGCGCCTCGGCGTCGCCAACGCCGATGCGGAGAACGCCGTCGACTACGCGCCCTACGCCACCGAGTGGATGCTCGACCTCGGCCGCGCCGTCCTCGCCGCCGCCGAGCCGATCGAGGAGCTGCAGCGCCTCCCCACCCGCGCCGGCGCCTCGGGCTTCCGCCTGATCGCCCTGCCGCTCGGGCCCCTCAACGGCGACCCCGACAGCGTGCTCTGCCAGCTCATGCCCGACACCGCGGCGCCCCGCTTCGGCAAGAAGCGGAACTGGCTCGAGGACTGACGCCGGCGGACATCGTCCCGCGCTCGTCATGCCCGCGCTTGTCGCGGGCATCCCCGCCTTAAAGGCGAAAATTCTCGGATGGCCGGGTCGAGCCCGGCCATGACGCCCTGGATGAGCCCGTGCTAGCCGCCGCTTGGCGAACCCTTCCGCCCTCGCTGGCGCGCCCCGGCCGCATCCCTTAGACTCCCCGCCATGATGAAACGCTTGGCTTGTCTGCTCCTGGCGGTTCTGCTGGGGGGCGCGCCGGTCGTCGCCCCGGCGCAAACGCGCACGCCGCCGGCCAGCCGGGAGGCGATGCGGTATTCCTTCGCGCCCATCGTCAAGAAGGTGGCGCCGGCGGTCGTCAACGTGTTCTCGCGGCGGGTGGTTCATACCGACGCCTCGCCCTTCGCCAACGACCCGATCTTCCGCCGCTTCTTCGGCGACCACACGCCCTTCGGCGTGCCGCAGGACCGCATCCAGAACTCGCTCGGCTCCGGCGTCATCGTCGATCCCTCCGGCCTCGTGGTCACCAACCACCACGTGATCAAGGAGGCGGACGAGATCACCGTGGTGCTCGCCGACCGCCGCGAGTTCGAGGCGAAGCTCCTGCGCTCCGACGAGCGCACCGACCTCGCCGTCCTCAAGATCGACACCCGCGGCGAGCGCATGCCGGCGCTGGAGATCGGCGACAGCGACAGCCTGGAGGTGGGCGATCTCGTGCTGGCGATCGGCAATCCCTTCGGCGTCGGGCAGACCGTGACCAGCGGCATCGTCTCCGGCCTTGCCCGCACCGCGGTCGGCATCAGCGATTTCCGCTCCTTCATCCAGACCGACGCCGCCATCAACCCCGGCAATTCCGGCGGCGCGCTGGTCGATCTCGACGGCAAGCTCGTCGGCATCAACACCGCGATCTTCTCGCGGAGCGGCGGCTCCATCGGCATCGGCTTCGCGATCCCGACGACGATGGTGCGGACCGTGCTGGAGGGCGCGCGCACCGGCGGCCCGATCGTGCGCGCCTGGCTCGGCGCCACCGGCCAGCCGGTCACCGCCGAGATCGCCCAGGGCCTGGGATTGCCGCATCCCATGGGCGTGCTGGTGAAGGAGGTGGTGCCGGCGAGCCCCGCCGCCAATGCCGGCATCCGGGTCGGCGACGTCGTGACGGCGATCGGCGGCCATGAGGTCGATGATCCCGAGGACCTGCGCTTCCGGGTGGCCACGCTGCCGGTGAACGCGCCGGCCCGCCTCACGCTCTGGCGCAAGGGCCAGCAGCAAACCATAACCGCCACGGTGACCGCGCCGCCGGACGACCCGCCGCGCAACCTCACCACTCTGGAAGGCCGGCATCCCCTCGCCGGCGCCACCGTCGGCAATCTCAATCCCGCCTTCGCCGAGGAGCTCGGCCTCGACAGCGCCCAGCATGGCGTGGCGGTGGCCTCGGTGAAGGACGGCAGCATCGCCGACCGCCTCGGCCTGCAGAAAGGCGACGTCCTCGTCAGCCTCAACACAAGGCCGCTGCCCAGCGTCGCCGTGCTCGGCCAGGTCATGGCCGAGACCCGGGCGCCCTGGACCGTGGCGGTGCGCCGGGGCGAGCGCGTGCTCTCGGTGACGGTCAGGGACTGATGAGCCTCTTCGAGGATCAGGCGCCCCGCCCGCTCGCCGACAAGCTCCGGCCGCGAAAGCTCGCGGAGGTCGTGGGCCAGGATCACCTCCTCGGACCCGACGGGCCCATCGGCCGCATGGTGGCGCAGCGCCGGCTCGCCTCGATGATCCTCTGGGGACCGCCCGGCTGCGGCAAGACCACCATCGCGCGCCTGCTGGCGGATGCCACCTCCATGCATTTCGAGCCGCTCTCGGCGGTGTTCTCCGGCGTCGCCGACCTCCGCAAGGTCTTCGATGCCGCCAGGAAGCGCCGCGTCGCCGGCCAGGGCACGCTTCTCTTCATCGACGAGATCCACCGCTTCAACCGCGCCCAGCAGGACGGATTCCTGCCCTACGTCGAGGACGGCACGGTGACCCTCATCGGCGCCACCACGGAGAACCCGTCCTTCGAGCTCAACGGCGCGCTTCTCTCGCGGACCCAGGTCTTCGTGCTGCGCCGCCTGGACGACGCGGCGCTGGAGACGCTGCTCGCGCGCGCGGAGGAAGCGATCGGCCACAAGCTGCCCCTCGACGAGGGCGGCCGCGCGACGGTGCGGGCGATCGCCGATGGCGACGGCCGCTACCTCATCAACCTGGCCGAGGAGCTGGCGGTGCTGCCGCGCGACACGGTGCTGGACGCCACCGGCGTCACCACCACGGTGCAGCGCCGGGCGCCGCTCTACGACAAGTCCCAGGAGGGCCACTACAACCTGATCAGCGCGCTGCACAAGTCGGTGCGCGCCTCCGACGTCGATGCCGCGCTCTATTGGCTGGCGCGCATGCTGGTGGGCGGCGAGCATCCCATCTACATCGCGCGGCGCATGACCCGCATGGCGGTGGAGGACATCGGCCTCGCCGATCCCCAGGCGCTGCCGATGGCGATCGCCGCCTGGGAGGCCTATGACCGCATGGGCTCGCCGGAGGGCGATCTGGCGCTGGCGCAAGCCGTGCTCTATCTGGCGAGCGCCCCCAAGTCGAACGCCGCCTATGTGGCCTTCGGCGCGGCAAAGCGCCTCGCCGAGGAGACGGGATCGCTGATGCCGCCCAAGCACAGCCTCAACGCGCCCACGAAACTGATGAAAAGCCTCGGCTACAGCGAGGGCTATCAATACGACCCCAGCACCCCCGAAGGCTTCTCCGGCCAGAGCCATTTCCCCGACGAGCTGCCCCGGCAGGTGCTCTACGAGCCCGTCGACCGCGGCTTCGAGCGCGAGATCCGGAAGCGGCTGGAGTATTGGGAGAAGCTCCGGCAGAAGAAAAATCCCTGAAGAGCGAGTGGGTTGGGCAGAAGGACTCAGGGTCCAGCTGAACGCAAATTGGGTTCGTTTCGTAATTTCGCTGTGTGGCGCGGCACATTCGGCCTCGATCTCCCTTTCCCGTATTCCATAAAGCTCTTCTCGCAAATGGACCGCCCAGGATCCCGGCCGGCACGTCCCGACGGAGATCGAACGCTTTTTGCGTTTATGTGGGACGTCGGCTGAAGGCGTTCAAGAGGCGGCGGACGATCTCAATCCGCAGTGGGATTTCCTGGTGCGGGATGGCAACATGAACAACAGAACGGGGTAAACTCCGCATCCGCGCACGGGAGTTTCGCATGCGTGTCCGGGCAAGCATCTTTTTCTTCGCCGCTCTTCTGCTCGGGCTCGCCGGGTGTACCGACAACCAGAAGACGGCGAGCAGCGTACCCGCACCGCCGCCGGATCCGAAATCTGCCTCCGCCGCCAGCATCGTGGAGGGACAGGTCGACACCGGCTTCCTCTTCTTCGGACTGACGCGCATCAGGGTTGCTTCCGTGGACGGCAAGCCAACGGCGGCGGGCCGGCCGCTGCTGATCGCGCCCGGCTCGCACATCCTCCTGGTCACAGCATTTCGCGATCCCGTCTCCGCTTTCGCCTGCGTCAACGCGACATTCGAGGCAGGAAAATCCTACGTCGCGCACTCAACGAAACCGTTCATGGAGACGACGACGATGTGGGTCGAGGACGCCGCGACCGGAACGGCCGTGAGCAACAAAGTCGCTGCTCAGATGATCAGAAGCCCAGTTATGTTCAACCCGGCGCTCAACCGCGCGCTCTTCGGGACGACACCCGACCGCTGCTGATCAAGAGCCGGCCGCGATTCGACGGTCGAATCCGAGGTCGTCGACTTGCCGTCCCCGATAAACCCGGCTCTGCCCCTGCTCCGCGACGCTGGGATCGGAACCTCGGCCACCTGCCGCCAATGATGCATTTCATGCACCGCTATGGCTGGTACATTTTCCTCGTTCCCATAGCCATCTTCTATTTCGATGCTCTCGCAACCGATTGGCATCATCACTGGCATGATGCAGTCCGGCGCATCGTTCTAGAGAACGCTGCCGAGGACATCGCAGCGCTTGGACTTTGGCTCATCGTCGGCGCTTGGCAAAACCGCCGGATTCCCCACCTGCATGCTCAATGCCCGCAATGCCGTTTCACCTGGACCATGCATCCAAAAGCGAAGATACGCTCTTGCCCACGCTGTGGCGCGCCGGAGCCGCCCTAAGCTCACGCCGTGCGAGCCCGATGGCACTCCACGCCCTTAATACCAAGGCAAGAAACGGAGTTCGCGCCACTCTCGCACCGTCTACGTATCGATCCGGCCCGGCTTCGCGACAGCAAATGAGGCGGGTCGCCGTCCACCATCACAGGCAAGGAGATCGATCATGTCCAAAGAGAGCGAGAACAAGGCCATCGTCGGCCGCTGGTTCACGGATTTCTGGGGTGAGAGATGCAACCTCGGGATCGTCGACGAGCTGGCGGCGCCCGACATGCTCTTGCAGTATTCATTGCACGAGCCGCGCCGCGGCCGCGACGACATCAAGGCGTTCATGACCGGCTTCCGCAAGGCGTTCCCGGATCTGAGTTTCTGGGGCGCGGCGGAGCTGATCGCCGAAGGCGACTACGTCGTCGGTCGCTGGGAAGGCGGCGGAACCCATACCGGTCCCGCCTTCAGCGACTTCCTCGTCGGAGCGCTCCCGCCGGCCACCGGCCGCAAGATGCAATTCACCGGAACGACTGTCCTCAAGCTCGAGAACGGGAAGATCATTTCGGAGATCGGTCTCGATGATGGCGTAACCGCGCTGACGCAGCTCGGCCTGATCCGCGCCGCGTAGCCGGCGTGACCGCCGCCGGGAATAGCGCCGGCGGCGGTCATCGCCCGCCAAGACCGCCGATCACAAGTGCGATCCGATCTCGGACTATGCGGCCTGCCTGAAATCGCCTATCTGCGCATCGAACGCCCGCTTGAACGCAGGCCGCGCGGTGCAGCGCTCGACATAGGCGGCGAGGCGCTTGTCGCTGGTGACGATGTCGGTGTGTTTCAGGATTCGCAGCACGGTCGTCATCATCAGATCGCCCGCGGTGAAGCGGTCGCCGTCGAGATAGGGCTTGTCGCCGAGCGATTTGGAAAGCGCGGCGAGGCGCTTCTGCACAAACTCCACCGCTCCCGGGCGGCGCAGCTTCGCCCATTCCTCATTCGCGTAAAAGAGATCGATCAGGGCGACGTTCATGACGAATGGCTCGACGGAATTGAGCGCCGCGATCAGCCATTGCGTCGCGCGTGCGCGTGCACCCGCATCCCTCGGCAGGAGCATCTCGCTCCGTTCGCCGACATGCAGCACAATGGCCCCGGATTCGAAGAGCACGTGGCCGTCTTCATCGAGGATCGGCACCTGCCCGAAGGGCTGCAGCGCGCGATAGTCCGGTTTGTCCTGATCGCCCTGCTCGAGGAGGCGCGTCTTGTAAGGCAGGCCAGCCTCCTCCAGCGCCCAACGCGCGCGCAGATCGCGCACTTGGCCCTGGGCAAATTCCGGAACCCATTTGAAAGCGGAGATCGTGATCATGCGATGCGCTCCTTTGCGATTTTCGCGGCGTGGGCTCAAGCTCGTCTAAGACTTCGCTCCAGCGGCCCATATGGCTGCTGCTGCGCTCGGCTCGGCGGCGGATGCCCGGTCACGGAGAGCTCCGCTCGATTGCAAGAAGATGGCGTTCCAGCTTGTCGAGCGCTCCGGTCCAGCCCTCCTCGTGGCTGCGGCGACTCTCGGCGTCGCGTAGGCGCGAGTGCGTGAGTGTGAGTTCGGTCCCCTCGGCAACGGCGCGAAGCCTGATCTCGACAAGCGACTCTCCGGGATCTACGGCGCCGCCCGTCCAGCGCCAGCTCATGCTCAGCCGCTCGGGCTTCGCGATCTCGAGATATTCGCCGCTGCTCTCGTACTCGCTTCCATCGAGCATGCGGAAGCGCACCCGGAAGCGGCCGCCAACCCGCGGGTCGGTCTCCGCGACAAGCACGGGGCCGCCGTCGGGGCCCCACCAGCAGGCGATGCCTTCCGGCGTGGTGAGCGCATCGAAGACAATCGAGGGCCGCGCCTTGATCCGGCGCACGAGCGTCAGACTGGTCATCGTCTTTTCTTCCTCGCTTCGGCTTCCTTGCTCTCGGCATAGGCCGCGAGCCGATCGAGGCTCTTCGACCAGAAGCGTTCGTAGCGGCGCAGCCAATCCATCGCTTCCCTCATGGGCTCGGGCCGGAGCCGTATCGTCACGGTGCGTCCGACTTTCGACCGGGTGATGAGGCCGGCATCGTCAAGCACGTCGAGATGCTTCATTACCGCCGGCAGCTTGATCGCGAAGGGCTGCGCCAGCGCGCTGATGGACGCGCCGTCTTCGCGCTCGAGCCGGGCGAGAATCGCCCGCCGAGTCGGGTCGACGAGCGCCGAAAATGTCCGGTCGAGCCGCTTATGATAGTTCACCATGTAGGAAAGTATCAGTCAGGAAGGGCTGACTGTCAACCCCAGCCTCCTCGCGCCGATAAGCGAGCGGACGGGCGCAGCCCGGACGTCCGCCCCGTCTTAAGATGGTGAAGAGAACGGAATGAGTTAGTCGCTGCCACGGCTGGGGCTTGGGGACACCGACCCTGGACGCCCGGCCCGTTCAGTGCGCAGACTGCCAAAAAGCGGGACAGGCAGCCGCCGGAGGTTTGACTATCTGACCCTCGACTTCGATCCCAACCGCTTTCGCATGGCGCCGATCCGACGGCTCGCGGCCTACTGGCTCTCGAAATGCGTCGATGGCCGGCTGCCCCGTCGCGCCGATATCAGGCTCGAGGAGATCGCGCCGGATCTGCCGTTCCTCTATCTCGTGGACGTGCTCCGCGATCCCCTCGCCTTCCGCTATCGCCTGGTCGGCACGCGGGTCTCCGCTTGGAGCATGCGGGACTACACCGGCTCCGCCGTCAACGATGCCGAGTACGGACCGCGGTGGAAGGTCATCTTCGACGCCTATCGCGACATCGTCGAGCGACGCGCGCCGAGCGCGGCCGAGCTTTTCGCTCACTGGTTCAAGCCGGAATACCGGTACTACGAGCGCGTTCTCGCGCCACTCTCCGAGGACGGCCAGACCGTCAACATCATCTACGGCGCGCTCCACGCCGTCGAGCCGCCGAAGACGACCTAGGTCCGTCCCAGCAGGTTTGTCGCGGACGCGGCTCCCAGCGTGATCGCTTCAATTCCAGTTGCCCGCCGCCGGCGCGGCAAGCTCCTGCCGTTCCCGAACTCTGCGTCAGCGCGGGAGTGTCAGATCAGGGCCGCGGAGGGTTGCACAGCGGGACCGGCGCGACCCGCCCACGCCACGAGCGCGCGGGTCACACCCGCGTTTCGTTGCGGCGGCGGCGCACGAAGACCAGCCCCGCCAGGCTTGCGGCGAGAATTGCCAAGGACGAGGGCTCCGGCACCGGCGCGAAGGCGACGCCACGGATCAGCTCACCATCCGGAGCCGTGAACAGGGTGGTGAAATCCTCGCTGACCGGCAGCGTCATATCCGCCAGGTCGTCGGTGATCTCGTAGAGGAAGCTCTGGGAGAGCTCGTTCAGCCCATAGCTGGTGGCGAAGAGCTCGACGCTCCCGCCGACGACCTCGCCGGTGAGGCCGAAGAGACCGGTGACGCCGGCAGCGGTCGGCGTGGCTGAGTTGGCTTTGTCGTTGTTGACGAGGTTGAGGCCCGTGACGAGGTCATAGGCCAGCGTCCATTTGCCGCCGGTGAGCACCCATTTCTGCAGCCCGCCCTCGCCGAGAGCGGCCTTGTCCACATTGCCGTTCTTCGGCTGGCCGCTGTCGGCGACGTAGAGCACCGTGGGACTGGCGAAGAAATAGCTCTCCGGGCTCAGATAGACGAAGCTGCCGATGCGGGCGTTGTTGACGCCATTGGCGAGCGCCGCCGTCAGATTGATGGAGCCGTTGTTGCCGCCCGAGGAAAGGGGGCTTGCTGGCGGGGTGATGTGAGTGGTGACGAGCCCCGTCGAGGAGGTCGGCAATCCGCCGCCGGGGCCGGTCAGGCTGCCGACATTGGTGAAGTTCTGGGAGCCGCTGCCCGGTGGATTCTGATCGCGCGAGACGTAGAGCGTGTTGCCGCTGCCGGTGTTGAAGATCGAGACCACCCGCGTATCGGTGCTGGTGTCGATCGGCGTCGCCGTGGTGGCGCCGCGGGTGGCCAGGAACACGCCCTGGGTCGGATCGGTCTTGCTGGCGCCCTGGCCCGACACATAGAAGGTCGAGCCGTCCACCGTCGCGACGCTGCGCGGGTTGTTGGTATTGAAGACGCCGGTCAGCGCCGTGCTGGTGTCGACGCTGCCGTTGGCGCCGATGAGCGCCACCACCCGCGGCACGGTGGTGACAGGAGTGCCGGTCTGATTGGCGGCGGTCAGGCTGGTGGTCTGGCCGAGCGCGGCGGTGCCGTAGGTCGAGAGCGGCGCGGTGTTGAATGCCGTGGCGTTGACGCCGTAGCCCATGATGGTGAGGTACTGGCCGTTCGCCGAGAGCTGAAGGATGCCCTCCGAGGCCGAGCCGTACTCGCCGGAGATCGCGGAATTGGCGCCGTTGGCTGTCTGCGGCAGCGTCAAATGTCCCGGCCGAAGTGGCCGAGGTGCCGCCGGCGCCGAGCTGGAATTGCTGCAGCACGATCGGCGCCGCCGTATCGAGGCCGCCGCCGTTGAGGGAGGAAACCGTGCTGATGACGAGATCGCCCGCGGTGAACGAGGTGATGGGATCCGCCGCGGCGGACTGCGCGCCAACGAGCCCGATGACCAAAGCGGTGAATGCCGCCGCCAGCGCGCGGCGAAGCGCCTGTTCGCGAATGTGCATATCTCTCCCCCCGGAGTCAGAAACGACGATGCCGATAAAGTTGCCCGGGGAGCAGTCAACGCGAGCCCTGTGACGGTTTGATGACTGCTCGCGATGCGAGCGTCTCCGGGCCGGCGGTCGGGCCGCCCGTCACCACGTCGCGGTGACGCCGTCCGCCGCAATCACGACGCCGTAGCCGAGCTCCGCCAGCATCTCGGCGGTGGCAGCACCTACTTGGCCGCGATGCCGACGGCGGGGCTCGCGAGGGGCCGCGCCTGCGCGTCCGCCATCGACCCCGGCGGCTGCTACGTGAGCCAGCCGGCGACGGCGGAGATCGCAAGCGCCATCAGCAGCCAGGCAGCGGCGACATCGCGCCACCCATGGGTCGGCGGCGCATGCAATCCTGGGCGCCGGGTCTGGAGCCGTGCGGCGAGGCGACGGAGCGTCCCCGGCGGCGGCGCGCAGCCGATCACGCGGGAATCCTGGCCGAGGATGACGGCGGCGGGCAGCCGGCGAGCCACATCACTGGAGATGCGCGCTGCCGCGCCGTCGAGGAGAACGAAGTCGGTCATGATGACCTCCCTTTAGCTTGCATCAATGGGCGCCGGCGGCATCGCTGCCGCCCGCCCTCCGAAGGAAAAGCGCGGCGATCACCGCCAGCACCAGGACGGCGCCCAGCAGGAAGAAGGTGTCGCCATAGGCCATGATCGAGGCCTGCTGGCGCACGCCGCGGCCGATCGCCACGATCGCTTCGTGGCGGGCATAGGCGGGATCGGCGACACCGTGGGCGAGGAAATAGCGCGTGAGCTCATCGATGCGCGCTCGCGTCGCTTCGTAGAACGGCGACACCCACTGCATCAGCACGTTGGAATGGATACTGCTCGCGCTTGGTGAGGAAGGTCTGCAAGCCCGCGATGCCGATGGCGCCGCCGAGATTCCGCATCATGTTGAAGAGCGCCGAGGCCGAGCCGGCGTTCTCGCGCTCCATTCCCGCCGTGGTGATCCCGGCGAGGGGCGCCAGCGACCACCGCCTGCCCCACCGCGCGCACGATGTTGGGCCAGAACAGCTGATCGCCCGCCGACGTCGCTGCTGAGATCGATGTTCATGAAATTGCTGACGGCGAAGAGTGCCAATCCCGCGGCGACCAGCACACGCGGACCGACAATCCGCATCAGCTGCGGCACGAAGGGGATCAGCACCAGCTGCGGCAATCCGACCCAGGCCAGCACCTCGCCGATCTGCTCGGCAGTTGTAGCCCTGCATCTGCGAGAGATAGAGCGGCAGGATGAAGACCGAGCCGTAGAGCGCGGAGCCCAGCAGGAAATTCGAGAGGGTGCCGAAGCCGAAATTGCGCCGCAGCAGCAGGCGCAGATTCGAGCAGCGGCGCGCGGCTGGTGAACTCGATCCAGAGGAAGAGTGCCAACGACACCACGGCGACGACGGCGAGCCGGAGGATGAAGGGGGAGCCGAACCAGTCGTCCTTGTTGCCTTCCTCCAGCACGGTCTCGAGCGCGCCCAGTCCGACCGCCATGGTGAGGATGCCGAGCCAGTCGCCGCCCCTGAGGCGGCCGAGCTGCATCGGCGCCCGGTCGAGGGCGAACCAGAGCATGGCGAGCATGATCAGCGCCCGGCAGCAGGTTGACGTAGAAGATGTACTGCCAGCCGTAGTTCTCGTTGAGATAGCCGCCGATGGTGGGGCCGATCGCCGGCGCGAAGGTGGCGGAGAACGCGAAGAGCGCCATGCCGATCGGCTGCTTTGCCCGCGGCAGCAGGGTGATGATGACGGTGAAGGCGAGCGGGATCAGCACGCCGCCGGCGAAGCCCTGGAAGGCGCGCAGCACGATCATCTGGCCGAGAGTCTGCGCCGAGGCGCAGGCGGCGCTGAACAGCAGGAAGAGCGCCGTGTTGACCAAGAGATAGCGGCGCAGGGAGAACACGCCGGTGAGCCAGGCGCTCAGGGGAATGACGATGATCTCGGTGACGAGATAGGAGGTGGAGACCCAGCCGCCGTCATCGATGCCAGCGCCGATCGCGCCCTGGATGTCGGCGAGCGCGGCGTTGACGATCTGGATGTTGAGGATCGCCAGGAAGGCGCCGAGGTTGGCGCCGATGACCGCGAGCCAGGTCTTCAGCGAGACCGCGGGCTCGGCGGCGACCGGCCGAAACGGCGGCGACGCCGGGCGCGGTCCCAGGTCGAGAGCTTCAACGGCAGCCATGGCGGCGATCCCCCGGAGTTCCGGCTCAGCGCCGCGCCAGCTGCGGTGCCGCCGCCTGGTCCGCCAGCACCGTCGCCTTGGTGTCGATGGTGGCCTCTACCGACATGCCGGGCCGAAGCCTTCCGAGGAGCGGATCATCGGCGTCCACCGTGATCTTCACGGGGATGCGCTGGACGATCTTGGTGAAGTTGCCGGTCGCGTTGTCCGGCGGCAGCAGCGCGAACTCGAGCCCGCTCGCCGGCGCCAAGCTGTCGACGCGACCGTGGATCTCGGCGCCGGGGAAAGTGTCGACCGTGAGCGTCGCCGGCTGCCCGGCGCGCACGTTGGTGAGCTGGGTCTCCTTGAAATTGCCGACGACATAGACCGACTGCAGCGGCACCACCGCCATCAGCTGGGTTCCCGCCTGGACGTATTGGCCGACGCGCAGCGAGCGCGCGCCCACCGTGCCGTCGAGAGGCGCGGTGATGGTGGTGTAGCCGAGATTGAGCTCCGCCTGCCGCTCGATGGCCTGGCTGTGCCCCAGCGCTGCCTGCGCCTGGGCGACCTGGGTCTGCAATACGGTGACCTGCTGCTGTGCCGCGCCCAGAGCCGCCTGATCGCGGCGGAGCGCCGCCTGGCGCTGCTGCAAATTCGATTGCGACTGCTCGGCGTGCTGGATCGAGCCAGCGCCGGTCCGCGCGAGGTCGGCGTAGCGCCGATCATCCTGCCGGGCGAAGCTGAGGGCGGCCTGATCCATGTCGATGGCGGAGCGCGCCTGGTCGATCACCAGCTTCTGCTGATCCATCTGCGCACCGATGTTGCGGATCGCCGCCGCCGCGGCGTCGACGTCCGCCTTCGCCTGGGCGAGAGCGGTCCGGAAATCGCGGTCGTCGATGCGCGCCAGCACCTGGCCGGCCTTCACCGGCTGATTGTCATGCACCAGCACCTCGGCGATGTAGCCGGAGACCTTCGGCGCGATGGTGGTGTAGTCGGCCTGGAGGTAGGCGTCGTTGGTGCTCTCGAGAAAGCGCCCGACCGTCCAATATTCATGGCCGTAGTAGCCGGCGGCGGCGGCCGCGGCCACCGCCGCGGCGCCAAGCGCCAGCCGCTTGATCAGAGGAAGCACGGCGCCTCCTCCCTAGGGGCGAGGTCCAAAGCCTCGACGGCGCGGGCGGCGAGCGCCCGGATCGCGGCCTCGTCCACCCCATCGCGACGCATCAGCAACTGTAGGGTGTGATCACGCAGCAGATCTTCCAGCTTCGGTTCGCACGCCCAGCCCATCGCCGCCTCCATCCAATTACGCTACGGAGCGTTACTTAATTACTCGGGCGGGATTTCAAAGGCAGATCAGCCTTGCGCAATACGCAACGCTGCGTATCTTATCTCTAGCGCAGCAAGGGAGCGTTAGACATGCAAGCCGTCATGGAGCATCGGAGCCCCGGCCGCCCGCGCTGCGAGGAGACCCGCGCCGCCATCCTGCGCGCCGCCTACGAGTTGCTGGAGGAAGGCGGTCTCGACGCCTTCACGATCGAAGCCGTCGCCGAGCGATCGGGTGCCGCCAAGACCACGATCTACCGCTGGTGGCCGAACCGCGGCGCGCTGGCGATCGACAGCTTTCTCGAATTGTCGGAGAAATACGCGCAGTTTCCGCAGACCGGCTCCGCGATCGCCGATCTCAAGACACAGATGCGGCGCTTCGCCCGCGCGTTGCGCGGACGCATCGGGCAGATCGTCTCCAGTATTCTCGCGGAGGCGCAGACCTGCCCGGAGACCCGCCAGGCTTTCGTCGAGGGCTATATCAATCCGCGCCGCACCGCGCTGCAGCAGGTGATCGACCGCGGCGTGGCACAAGGCGAGTTCCGCGCCGGCCTCGCGCTCAACGATGTGGGCGACGCGCTTTACGGCTCCCTGCTCCTCCGCGTGCTGCTGCGGCACGCGCCGCTCAGCGACGCCGCCGTCGACCAGCTCGTCGACACCGCCACGCTGGGGATGCGCGCGGCATAGACTGACCCCGCTCCACCTCCCCATCTCCGTGTGCGACGGCCCGTGCGTCGCATTTTCGGAAATTGCGAAGTGAGAGCCGCCCAGGCAATCGGAATAGGCCGCGGGGAGGCATCGTTCTCTTCGGGCATAGAACAACCCACCAAGGCAGTTCGCCTTCTGGGGAGAACCGATGTCCCGTCACGCAAGACTGTCGATTCTATTCGGCCTCGCCGCAGCCGCGTCCGCAGCGGTCGCCGCCGGCGCCCATGCGACGCCGGTTCCGCCTGCCCCGCTGCAGCCCGGCATGGTGGTCCCGGCGCAGGCCGTGATCATCTCGCCCTACGCGCCACCGCCGCCGCGCTATGAAGTTCCACCGCCACCGCCCCGCGGCCCCTCGTACGCGGTCTGGGATCCCGGCCACTGGAACTGGAACGGCCGCCGCTGGATCTGGATCGGCGGCCACTACGAGGAGCGGCCGCATCCCCATGCGGTCTGGGTGGTGGGCCACTGGGACCGGCGCCGTGACGGCGGCTGGATCTGGATAACCCCGCACTGGCAGTGAGAGGAAAACCATAAATGTCTGGCATCCGTATCAAGCATCTTCGGCGCAGCCTTATCGCGGCGCCCCTGATGGCGATTCTGCTGGCAAGCTGCGTGGCGGCACCGCCTCCGCCGCGCGCCGAAGCCAGCGTCGAGATCGTGGCCCCGCGCCGGCCACCGCCGTTGCGCGAGGAGATCGTACCACCACCGCCGCCGGAGCGGCGCGAGCTCGTGGTCTGGGATCCGGGGCACTGGCGCTGGGACGGCCGCGACTGGCAGTGGATTCCGGGCCACTATGTCGAGCGGCCGCATCGCCAGGCGAACTGGGTTCCCGGTCACTGGAATGAGCGGCCGAACGGCACCTGGGTCTGGATCCCGGGCCACTGGGGCTGAGGCGGGTCCCGCGCTTTCACTCAGCAGTGTGATTGGGATGACTTTCCCGTGATTTCCCGGGCCATCCACGGCCCGGGAACTGTCACGGAAACACTGTCCCGTCCTCTCCGTTCCTCCCCAAGACGTTCATTCAGCGCGGGCAGCTCCGCCCGCCGGGAGGACTTGCCATGTCACTCAGCCACCCGCGCAGCACCAGCCTCGCCATCGCCGCGCTCCTCGCCCTTTCTCTCAGCGCTTGCGGCCCGCCCCAGCAACCGCACTCCAGCGATCCGATGCCGCCGCCTTCGGCGCCCGTCACCATCGCCCCCTCGCCGCCGCCACCGCCGCAGGCGGAGACCATCCCGCCCTCGCCGGGCACCACGATGGTCTGGGAGGCCGGGCACTGGAACTGGAACGGCGGCAACTGGGTCTGGGTCGCCGGCCACTACGAGCAGCGGCCACAGCCGACCGCCCAATGGGTTCCCGGCCACTGGGCGCAGAACTCCAGCGGCGGCTGGGTCTGGGTACCGGGCCGCTGGACCTGAGCCGGGATCGCCTCTGAGCTCATCGAACACGGGGTAGAGAAATCCGCCCTTGGCCGGTAGGATGCGCCGCCATCGAAAGGGCGGCGCATCCGTATGAGCAATGAAGGAACCGAGGCACCAGCGCGAGCGTCCGGCGGCGGCGTAGCAAGCCTCGCCGTCCGCGGCGAGGACGCCGACATCCGGCTGGACCGCTGGTTCAAGCGGCACTACCCCGGCTTGAGCCATGGCCGGCTGGAGAAGCTGCTGCGCACCGGCCAAGTGCGCGTCGACGGCCGCCGCGCCCAGGCGAGCGACCGCATCCAGGAAGGCCAGACCATCCGGGTGCCGCCACTCGGCGACTTCGGCAGCCTCGACGGCCGCCAGCGGCGGGAGACCGAGCTGGAGCCGAGCGCGGAGGACGCCAAGACCCTGCAGGCGGCGGTGCTCTATCGCGACGATGAAGTAATCGCCCTCAACAAGCCCGCGGGCCTCGCGGTGCAGGGCGGCACCAATACCGAGCGGCATCTGGACGCGCTGCTGGACGCGCTCCGCTTCGGCAGCGCCGAGCGGCCGCGCCTGGTGCATCGCCTCGACAAGGACACCAGCGGCGTCCTGGTGCTGGGACGCACGCCGCGCGCCACCGCCGAGCTCGCCGCCGCCTTCCGCGGCAAGACCACCCGCAAGATCTACTGGGCGGCGGTGGTGGGGCTGCCGAAGCCGCGGGACGGCAAGGTCGACCTGCCGCTCGCCAAGCTGCCCGGCCGCCTCGGCGAGCGCGTGGTGCCCGACGAGGATGCCGGCAAGCCGGCGGTGACGCGCTATCAGACCGTGAGCCACGCCGGCAACAAAGTGGCCTGGCTGGCGCTGATGCCGATCACCGGCCGCACCCATCAGCTCCGCGCCCATTGCGCCGTGCTGGGAACGCCCATCCTCGGCGACGGCAAGTACGGCGGCGCCGCCGCGCGTCCCGAAGGCGTGCCGGAGCCGCGCAAGCTGCATCTGCATTCCCGCACGCTGATCCTGCCGCGGCCGAACGGCAGCGTGCTCAGGATCACCGCGCCGCTGCCGCCGCATATGAAAGAGACCTGGCGCTTCTTCGGCTTCGAGGAGTCCGAGGGCCGCGGCGTCTTCGACGCGGAGTGAGGCGGTGAAGCGCTTCTACCGGACCGCCGCGGTGGTCGAGGCCGAGGGCGGCTTCTCCGTGAGCCTCGACGGCAAGCCCGTGCGCACGCCGGCAAAGCAGCCGCTGCTGGTGCCGACCCGGGCGCTCGCGAACGCCATCGCCGAGGAGTGGCAGGCGCAAGGCGATACCGTCAACCCCCGCAGTCTGCCGCTCACGCGCCTCGTCAGCATCGCTCTCGACCTGGTGGCGCCGCGGCGCGGCGAGGTGGTGGCGGAGCTGACGAAATACGCCGGTACCGATCTCGTCTGCTATCGCGCCGAGACGCCGCCGGAGCTGGCGGCGCGTCAGCACGCGACATGGCAGCCACTGATCGACTGGGCGGCGCTGCGCTTCGACGCGCCGCTCGCCGTCACCGCGGGCGTGCTGCCGGTGACGCAGCCCGCCGACACTCTCAAGGCCTTCGAGCGGGCGGTCGCCGCCTGCGATACGCCGCGCCTGGCGGCGCTCCATCTTGCCACCGCCGCCTGCGGCTCCCTGGTGGTGGCGATGGCGCTGGTGGAGGGCCGGATCGACGCCGAGGCCGCCTTCGACGCGGCCGAGCTCGACGCCAGCTTCGAGATCGAGCGCTGGGGCGAGGACACCGAGCAGACCCACCGCCGCACCGCCCTCAAGGCCGACATCGCGCTGGCCCGCCGCTTCGTCGACCTGCTGGCGCCCCCGGCGCAATGATGCTATCTCCGCCAGAAGCTTAGCGGCCGCGGAGTCGTCATGCAGGACATCCTGGACCAGCTCGAGGAGAAGCGCCGCGCGGCGGCGCTCGGCGGTGGCAAGCGCCGCATCGAGGCGCAGCATGCCAAGGGCAAGCTCTCGGCGCGCGAACGGATCGACCTGCTGCTGGACCCCGGCTCCTTCGAGGAGTGGGGCATGTTCGTCGAGCACCGCTCCCAGGATTTCGGCATGGCGGAGCAGAAGGTGCCGGGCGACGGCGTGGTGACGGGCTTCGGCACCGTCAACGGCCGCCTGATCTTCGTCTTCAGCCAGGACTTCACCGTCTTCGGCGGCAGCCTCAGCGAGGCGCATGCCGAGAAGATCTGCAAGATCATGGACGAGGCGATGAAGGTGGGCGCCCCCGTCATCGGCCTCAACGACAGCGGCGGCGCCCGCATCCAGGACGGCGTGGCATCCCTCGCGGGCTACGCCGAGGTGTTCCAGCGCAACGTGCTGGCCTCGGGCGTGGTGCCGCAGGTCTCCCTCATCATGGGGCCCTGCGCCGGTGGTGCCGTCTATTCGCCGGCGATGACCGACTTCATCTTCATGGTGAAGGACAGCTCCTACATGTTCGTCACCGGTCCCGACGTGGTGAAGACGGTGACCCATGAGACCGTCACGCAAGAGGAGCTGGGCGGCGCCGTCACCCATACGACGCGCTCCGGCGTCGCCGATCTCGCCTTCGAGAACGACGTCGAGGCGCTGCTTCAGCTCCGGCGGTTCCTGGGCTTCCTCCCCGCCAGCAACCGCGAGAAGCCGCCGGTGCGGCCGACCCGGGATCCCGCCGACCGCGAGGAGCGTTCCCTCGACACGCTGGTGCCCGCCAATCCCAACAAGCCCTATGACATGCGCGAGCTCATCGAGAAGGCCGCCGACGAGGGCGAGTTCTTCGAGCTGCAGCCGACCTTCGCCAAGAACATCCTGATCGGCTTCGCGCGCCTCGAAGGCCATCCCGTCGGCATCGTCGCCAACCAGCCCATGGTGCTGGCGGGCTGCCTCGACATCGACAGCTCCCGCAAGGCGGCGCGCTTCGTCCGCTTCTGCGACTGTTTCGGCATTCCCATCGTCACCTTCGTCGACGTGCCCGGATTCCTCCCCGGCACCGCCCAGGAATACGGCGCCATCATCAAGCACGGCGCCAAGCTGCTCTACGCCTATGCCGAGGCGACGGTGCCCAAGGTCACGCTCATCACCCGCAAGGCCTATGGCGGCGCCTACGACGTCATGAGCTCCAAGCACCTGCGCGGCGACGTCAACTACGCCTGGCCCTCGGCGGAGATCGCGGTGATGGGCCCCAAGGGCGCGGTCGAGATCATCTTCCGCGCCGATGCCGGCGACCCCGCCAAGCTCGAGGCGCGCACCGAGGAATACCGGCAGAAATTCGCCAATCCCTTCGTGGCGGGATCGCGCGGCTTCATCGACGACGTGATCACGCCCCACGAGACAAGGCGACGGCTCTGCCGCGCGCTCGCCATGCTGCGCGAGAAGCGCCTGGAAAATCCGTGGAAGAAGCACGACAACATCCCGCTCTGAGCCCGCGCGCCATGGCCGATCCGAACCCGCGCCAGGCCCAGCTCCGCCGCTTCCTGATCCATCTCGGGATCTATTTCGTGGCGACGATCGTGCTGCTGGGCGCCAACCTGCGCTTCGCCCCCGACAACCCCATGACGATCTGGCCGCTCCTTGCTTGGGGCGTGCTGGTGGCGGCGCATGGGGCGAGAGTGGTGTTTGGGAGATGATTGAGATTGGGAAAACCGTCGTTGCGTCCTTCGAGACGGCCGCTGCGCGGCCTCCTCAGGATGAGGCACTTTTCTCCATGCCATCCTCCGACAATCCTCATGCTGAGGAGCGCCCGATAGGGCGCGTCTCGAAGCACGCACGATAGTCATGCAGGGCGTCGGTGCTTATCTCTACATCCTCAAATGCCGCGACGGCTCCCATTACGTCGGCACCACGCGGACGGATCTCGAAACTCGGGTGTCCCAGCACAACACCGGCCATTTCGGCGGCTTCACGGCGCGGCGCCGCCCAGTGCAGCTCGTGTTTCATCAGGAGTTTCAGCGCATTCAGGACGCGATTGCCGGCGAGCGGCAGGTCAAGGGATGGCGCCGCGCCAAGAAAGAAGCGCTCATACGGGGCGAATTTGACGTGCTCCGTGAACTGTCGATGCGCTACACCTCATTCGATCGTCCGGGGGAAGAACGAGACCAGGCATGTTCAAGAAAATCCTGATCGCCAACCGCGGCGAGATCGCGTGCCGGGTGATGCGCACGGCGAGGCGCATGGGCATCGAGACCGTGGCGGTCTATTCCGAGGCCGACGCCGACGCGCTCCATGTGCGCGAGGCGGATGAGGCGGTTCCGATCGGGCCGGCGCCGGCGGCGGAAAGCTATCTCCAGATCGACCGCATCGTCGAGGCCTGCCGGAAGATCGGCGCGGAGGCGGTGCATCCGGGCTACGGCTTCCTCTCGGAGCGGCCGCATTTCGCGATCGCGCTGGAGCGGGCGGGGATCGCCTTCATTGGCCCGACGCCGCACGCGATCGCCGCCATGGGCGACAAGATCGAATCGAAGAAGCTCGCCCACAAGGCCGGCGTCTCCACCGTGCCGGGTCACTTGGGCGTCATCCCCGACGCCGAGGCCGCGCGCAAGATCGCCCGCGAGGTGGGATACCCCGTGATGATCAAGGCGTCGGCCGGCGGCGGCGGCAAGGGCATGCGCGTCGCCCGCAACGACGGCGAGCTCAAGGAAGGCTTCCGCTCGGCCCAGAACGAGGCGCGCTCGAGCTTCGCCGACGAGCGCGTCTTCATCGAGAAATACGTCGAGGAGCCCCGCCACATCGAGATCCAGGTGCTCGGTGATTCTCATGGCCACGTGATCCATCTGGGCGAGCGCGAATGCTCGATCCAGCGCCGGCACCAGAAGGTGATCGAGGAGGCGCCGAGCCCCGCCCTCGACGCCAAGACCCGGGCCGCCATGGGCGCCCAGGCGGTGGCGCTGGCCAAGGCGGTGGACTACCGCTCCGCCGGCACGGTGGAGTTCATCGTCGACCGCGAGCGCAACTTCTATTTCCTCGAGATGAACACGCGGCTCCAGGTCGAGCATCCCGTGACCGAGCTCGTCACCGGCCTCGATCTCGTGGAGTGGATGATCCGCATCGCCGCCGGCGAGAAGCTCTCCTTCAAGCAGAGCGACGTCCGCCTCGCCGGCCACGCCATCGAGGCGCGAGTCTATGCCGAGGATCCCCGCCGCGGCTTCCTGCCGTCGGTTGGACGCCTGGTGCGCTATGCCGAGCCCAGGGGCGACGGCATCCGCGTCGACAGCGGCGTCTACGAGGGCGCTGAGATCAGCATCTACTACGATCCCATGATCGCCAAGGTCGTGGGATCGGGCGATACTCGTGAGGCCGCGCGCGAGCACCTCATCGAGGCGCTCGACAGCTTCCATATCCGCGGCGTCGCGCAGAACATCGGCTTCCTCTCGGCGCTGCTGGAGCGCAAGCGCTTCGCCGACGGCCGGCTCTCCACCGATTTCATCGCCGAGGAATTTCCGGCGGGCTTCGCCGAGATCGCGCTGCCCGCGGATGCGCTCCCCAGCCTCGTTGCCATCGCCGTGGCGATCGCGCGCCGGGTCGCGGAGTCCGAGGCCGGGATCACCGGCCAGCTCGCGGGCCATGAAGCGAAGCCGCTCGCGGACTGGTCGGTGATGCTGGGAGGCGAGACGCATCTCGCCCACATCGCGCCGGAGGGCGACGGCTACCGCGTCACCAATGGCGGCACCAATTGTCTCGTCGTCTCGGCGTGGCGCGCCGGCGAGGCGCTGTTCCGCGGCCATGTCGACGGCCGCGCCGTCACCGTGCAGGTGGACCGCGACGGCATCTTCCATCGCCTGACCTATCGCGGCGTCACCCTCCCGGTCAAAGTGCTGTCGCCGCGGGCGGCCGAGCTGCTGGCGGCGATGCCGGCGAAGCCGGAGCCCGATCCCTCGCGCCATCTGCTGTCGCCGATGCCGGGGCTGCTGGTGTCGCTCTCGGTGCGCGAGGGCCAGGAGGTCAAGGCCGGCGAGACGCTCGCGGTGGTGGAGGCGATGAAGATGGAGAACGTGCTGCGCGCCGAGCGCGACGCCACCGTCGCCAAGGTGCGCGCCAAGGCCGGCGACAGCCTCGCCGTCGATCAGGTGATCCTGGAATTCACGTGAGGATGCGGGAATGGCGGCGATCCGCCTGGTGATTTCCGGCCGCGTGCAAGGCGTCGGATTCCGCGCCTTCGTCGAGCGGCAGGCGCTGAAGCGGGCCCTGCGCGGCTGGGTGCGCAACCGCCGCGACGGCACGGTGGAGGCGCTGCTGATCGGCTCCGACGCGGCGCTGGCGGAGATGGAAGACGACTGCCGCCGCGGCCCGCGCCTCTCCCGGGTCGATCGAGCCGAGCGCTTTCTCGCCGAGGACGACGGCTCCGTAGGCTTCCGCCAGCTGCCCACGCTGTAGACGGAGAGCGCCCTCCCAGGAGTTCATGCCCAACCATAATAACAAAAAATGCGAGTAGATTAAAATAATATTGACATGAGTAACTGTTATTTTATGCTTGGGGCGACAGGCTGATCCCCTGGGACGGATCCGCGGCAATTTGACGGGCAGCTTGCGCCGCGTGACCAAACGCTAAAGCGCCACGGAGCGATCCGTGGGCCCCTGTCGACGAGACACGGAGACCTCAGATGCCGCGACCCGCTCTCCACGCCAACTCCCCGCTCCACCGCTCCCGCCAATGCTGTTGTCGCGTGCAATGCGGCTGACGCCTTCCGGCGTCACCCTGCGCACCAATGTCAGCATCGACGGCCGCCCTTGCCGGCTGTCTCAAGAGGAGCAGTTTCATGTCCGACGCCTTCGTCATCGAGACCACGCGGCATACCGCCGGCATCGCCGTCCGCGAGCGCAGCGGCTTTCGCTTCTATGCCTCCGAGGCTTTGTTCCAGCCGCTCGACAATCGCGTCTTCCGCGGCCTCCATGCGGTGCGCGCGGCCGTCAACGCGCTCGCGGAGTCCCGCTCCGTCGCGCCGGAGCGATCCCGGGCGGGGCTTTCCCCGGTGGGAGAATTTTTATGACCGCTGGCCCCAACGGGCTCTGAACCCGGTCGCCTAGGGCCTTTCCACGGCGCGGAGGAGCGACGCGCTTTGGCGGCGTATTGACGGGATGTGCTAGGCTCGAGGCCCGCTTATTTCAGAAGCGGCCGCAACATTGGGGCGACATTTCATGCCCGCACCCCTCCTCCGAGTCATCGCGCTCGTCGGTCTGCTGCTCCTGGCGGCGTGCGACCCACCCAACCCCCTCCTAGGCCGCTGGTCCGCCGAGGGGCCAGCGCCGGGCTTCACCGTCGGAAACTGCGAGTTCACGGACCACCACATGTCCGGCTTCGGTCTCGACCAGGATGTCGACTACGAGATCTTCGAGAAGCAGGTGCGGGTGATCCCGCGCCAGTTCGGGCCGCATCTCGACATCGTCCTGATCGACGACAATACCGCCCGGGTGTCGACGCCCCTCACCGGCAGCATCGCCACCCTGCACCGCATCCACGGCTGAGCCGGCCGGGTTTCCGTAGTATGGGGACCGCAGAGCCGAGAAAGGAGGCGCCATGAGCGACCCGCACGAGCCCGGCGCCGGCGCGCGCCGCGAGGCGCAGCAGGCGCACGCGAACTTCGCCGGCGAGATGAGCTATGGCGACTATCTCCATCTCGACCAGGTGCTGGCGGCGCAGCATCCCCGCTCCGGCAATCACAACGAGCTCCTGTTCATCATCCAGCATCAGACCAGCGAGCTCTGGATGAAGCTGGCGCTGCACGAGCTGAGGGCGGCGCTGGGCCGGGTGCAGGCCGGCGATCTCAACCCCGCCTTCAAGATGCTGGCGCGGGTGAGCCGGGTGATGAACCAGCTGATCCAGGCCTGGGACGTGCTCTCGACGCTCACGCCGAGCGAGTACGGCGAGTTCCGCGGCAGCCTCGGCCGCTCCTCCGGCTTCCAGTCCTATCAGTACCGGCTGCTCGAGTTCACCCTCGGCAACAAGGACCGGGCGTTCCTCGCGCCCCACGCGCATCGCCCGGACATCCATGACGAGCTCCGCGCCAGCCTGGAAAGCCCGAGCCTCTACGACGAGGCGATCCTGCTGCTGCACCGGCGGAAATTCACCATCGACGCGGCGGCGCGCCAGCGCGACTGGAGCCTTCCCTATCGCCCGAATGCCTCGGTGGCGGCGGCCTGGACCGAGATCTATCGGGACACCGCGCGACACTGGGACCTCTACGAGCTCGCCGAGAAGCTGGTCGACCTCGAGGATTATTTCCGCCAGTGGCGCTTCCGCCACGTCACCACGGTCGAGCGCATCATCGGCCTCAAGCCCGGCACCGGCGGCACCTCGGGCGTCGCCTATCTGCGCCACCTCCTGGAGCTTCGCCTCTTTCCCGAGCTCTGGGACCTCCGCACGGTGCTTTGAGCGGAGCCGCGGCAATGAGCGACGACGACAGGCGCCAGACCAATGCCCTCGCGGGTCTCGCCATCGCCCTGGCGCTCGCGGTCTGCGCGCTCTTCCTGTTCCAGCACCTGAAGAAGGAAGGCGAGGTCGAGGACTGCCTGATGGCCGGCCGGAGCAACTGCGACGCGCTCGTGGATCACTAACGAGAGACCTCCGGGTAGGCGGCCTCGCCTGGTGCTCTTGACGGCAAACTTTGATCGTATTATAAGTGAGTGACTGTTCACTCACATTATGGCCTCTATGCGCGACGGCACCCCCACGCGGGAAAAGATCGAGCGGAAGGCGATGGAGCTCTTTGTATCTCAAGGAGTTACCGAGACGACGATCCGCGACATCGCCACTGCCGCCGGCGTCGCCGAGGGAGCGCTCTATCGGCATTACCGCGGCAAGGACGAGCTGATCCTGGCCCTTTTCCAGCGCAGCTACGCGGCTTTCGCCAAGCGCCTCCATGAGCTCTCGGCCGGGCAGACCGGCACTCGGGAGAAGCTGCGCGCGATGGTCGAGGAGTGCGCCCGCGTCTTCGACGCCGACCCCGTGCTGTTCCAGTTCCTGCTGCTGGTGCAGCATCATTCGCTGCGCCGCCTCGATGCCGGAGCGGTGACGCCGGTGGACGTGGTGCGTCAGGTGCTGCGGGAGGGCATGGCGCGGGGCGAGATCCCCGCCGGCGATCCCGATCTCGCCGCCGCCCTTGTCATGGGGGTGATCGTGCAGCCCGCTACATTCAAGACCTATGGCCGGCTTCCCGGCCCGATGATGTCCCTAGCCCCGAGCCTCGCCGCCGCGTGCTGGCGAGTGCTCGGCGCCTGATTGCCGCAATTCCGGGAGAGCGACCCATGGCCGAGACTCAGCTCCACCTCCTCAAGAGCCGCCGCCTGCTGCCGCTCTTCATCACCCAGTTCCTGGGCGCGGTGAACGACAACCTCCTGAAGACGGCGCTGGTGACGATCGCCACGTATCAGGCCTTCGCCGATCCCACGACGACCCGCATCGTGGTGGCGATCGCCACCGCGCATCTTCATCCTGCCCTTCTTCCTGTTCTCGGCCACCGCCGGCCAGCTCGCCGACAAGTTCGAGAAGTCGCGGCTGATCCGCCTGATCAAGCTCTGGGAAGTCGGCGTGATGATCCTGGCCGCCGGTCGGCTTCGCCCTCGACGGCATGGCGTTCCTCGCCTTCGAGCTGGCGGTGCTGTTCCTGCTCGGCGTCCAGGCGACCTTCTTCGGCCCGCTGAAGTACGGCATCCTGCCGGATCATCTGGCGCCAGGACGAGCTGCTGGCCGGCAACGCGCTCATCGAGGCCGGCACCTTCCTCGCCATCCTCATCGGCACCATCGCCGGCGGCGCTGCTGATCCTGGCCGCCGCACGGACCCGCCATCGTCGTCGGCCCTGCTGCTGCGTCTTCGCGGTGGCCGGGCTGGTCGCGAGCCTCTTCATCCCGCGTGCCCACCGCGCGGCGCCGGAGCTCAAGCTCGATCCCAACATCCTCGCGGAGACCATGGCGATGATCCGCCACGCCGGCGCCCAGCGCGACATCTGGCTCGCCATCCTCGGCATCTCCTGGTTCTGGCTGGTGGGCGCGACCTTCCTGTCCCAGTTCCCGACCTTCGCCAAGGACACGCTCGGCGCCGATGCCGAGGTGGTGACGCTGTTCCTGGCTCTCTTCTCCATCGGCATCGGCGTCGGGTCGATGCTGTGCAGCCGGCTGCTGCGGGCGAGGTGAGCGCCCGGCTACGCGCCGCTGGGCGCGCTCGGCATGACGCTCTTCACCTTCGATCTCTTGCCGCCAGCGAGCGCGTCACCGGCAGCGACGGCGCGCTCCTCGGCGCCGTCGAGTTCCTTCGCATCCCGCGAGCTGGCGGCTCTGCGGCGACCTCTTCATGATCGCGCTCTGCGGCGGCCTCTTCATCGTGCCGCTCTACACGATCCTGCAGGCGCGCAGCGAGGAGAGCCACCGCTCCCGCGTCATCGCCGCCAACAACATCGTCAACGCGCTCTTCATGGTGGCTTCCGGCGCGGTGAGCGCCGTCATGCTGCAGCTTGGCCTCACGCGTGCCGCAGATCTTCCTGACCGTCGGCATCGCCAACGCCGCGGCGGCGATCTGCATCTGCGACTGCTGCCGGGCGTCGTGCTCAAGACCGCGCTTGCGGCCGGCTCCTCCGCCTGGTCTACCGCGTCGAGGTCAACGGCCTCGAGAACGTCGGCCGGCCGGCGAGCGCGTGCGTCATCGTCGCCAACCACCTCTCCTTCCTCGACGCCGTGCTGCTCGCGGCCTTCCTGCCCGGCCGGCCGACCTTCGCCATCAACCGCCAACCGCGCCGCCGCCTGGTGGGTCAGGCCCTTCCTCGGCCTCGTCGACGCCTTCCCGATCGATCCGACCGAAGCCGCTCGCCACCAAGTCCCTGATCCGCGCGGTGCAGGCAGGGCCGCCCCTGCGTGATCTTCCCCGAGGGCCGCATCACCGTCACCGGCGCCCTGATGAAGATCTACGAAGGGCCCGGCATGATCGCCGACAAGGCGGAGGCGATGATCCTGCCGGTGCGCATCGACGGCGCCGCAGTACACGCCACTTCTCGCGGCTGCGCGGCAAGCTCCGCCTGCGCTGGTTCCCGCAGGTCACGCATCACCGTGCCGGAGCCGCGGACGATCGAGTCCGGCGCCCGAGGTCAGGGCCGCGCCGCGCCGCCGCGAGATCGGCCTCGAGCTCTACGACATCATGACCGCGCATGATGTTCGAGACCGCGGACATCGGCGCAAGACCTGTTCCAGGCGCTGCTCGACGCGCGCGACATCCATGGCGGCCGGCCGCCCGATCCTCGAGGACATCGAGCGGCAGCCGATCACCTATCGACCGGCTGATCGCAGGCAGCGTGGCGCTCGGCCGCCGGCTTGCCGCGATGACCGAGCCCGGCGAGCAGGTGGGCGTGCTGCTGCCCAACGCCGCCGCCACGGTCGCGTCGCCTTCTTCGCGCTCCAGGCCTTCGGCCGCGTGCCGGCGATGCTCAACTATTCCGACCGGCGCCGCCAACATGAGCGCTCGCCTGCCAGGCGCGCGGATCCGCAGCTCATCGTCACCTCGCGCCGCTTCATCGAGCGCGGCCAGGCTCGAGGCGGCGCTCGCCGCCCTGGCCGAGCGGCCGCCGGGTCGTCTATCTCGAGGATCTCCGCGCCGAGATCGGCGCTGCTCGCCCGGCTCCGCGGGCTCCTCACCGCTGCACGCTTCCTGCGCGGCCTGCATCGCCGCATGGCAGCCGCCTCGCCCGACGATCCCGCCGTCGTGCTCTTCACCTCGGGCTCCGAGGGCGACGCCCAAGGGCGTGGTGCTGAGCCACGCGCAACATCCTGGCCAACTGCCAGCAGATCGGCGCGCCGGTCGATTTCAACCCGAGCGACATCGTCTTCAACGCGCTGCCGATCTTCCATTCCTTCGGGCTGACCGGCGGCACTGCTGCTGCCGCTCATCTGCGGGCGTGCGGATCTTTCTCTATCCCTCGCCGCTGCACTACCGGATCGTGCCGGAGCTCGCCTACGACACCAACGCCACCATCCTCTTCGGCACCGACACCTTCCTCGCCGGCTATGCGCGGGCCGGCAATCCCTATGATTTCTACAGCGTGCGCTACGTCTTCGCCGGCGCCGAGCGGGTGCGCGAGGAGACGCGGCGGATCTGGACCGAGCGCTTCGGCCTGCGCATCCTCGAGGGCTATGGCGCGACCGAGACCGCGCCGGTGATCGCCATCAACACGCCCATGCATTTCAAGGCCGGCACCGTCGGCCGCTTGCTGCCGGGCATCACGACGCGGCTGGAGCCGGTGCCGGGGATCGACGACGGCGGGCGGCTCTTCGTCTCCGGGCCCCAACGTCATGCTGGGCTATCTGCTGCCGAGCGGCCGGGCGTGCTGCAGCCGCCGCCGCGACGGCTGGTACGACACCGGCGACATCGTCGCCATCGACGCCGAGGGCTTCGTCACCATCAAGGGCCGCGCCAAGCGCTTCGCCAAGATCGCCGGCGAGATGGTGTCGCTGGCCGCCGTGGAGGCCAGGCGGCACGGCTCTGGCCGGAGTCTCGCCACGCCGCGGTCGCGGTTCCCGACCCGCGCAAGGGCGAGCAGCTGGTGCTGGTGACCGACCATGCCGCCGCCACCGCCGACGCCTCTGCTGGCCGACGCCCGCGCCCATGGCATCGCCGAGGTGATGGTGCCGCGCCTGATCCTGACGGCGCCGAGCCTGCCGCTGCTCGCCACCGGCAAGATCGATTTCACGAGCGCGCAGGCGCTCGTGCGGCAGCAGCTCGAGGCGCAGTCGATATCGACGTCGGAAATTCTTGCCTGAGAAATGTGATCGCCTGGCAAATTATCAACGTCGCGCTGTCCGTCACGCCAACTTAATCGGAGCGTCACAATGGACTGCTAGCCTTTAAGAAGAAAAGCGCGGAGGGGATCACATGCTTTCGAAGATCGCGAATCACAAACAGCTTCTGCTCGCGCTGCTCGCCAGCACCGCCGCGCTAAGTGGAGCGCCCAGCGCGAGCAGCGCCGACGAATTCCGGCACGACCGCGATCACTTCGCTTCTGACAGCTTGGTGGTGAGCCGTATCCAGTACGACGGCAACAGCTTTGGCAGCACCGAGACCTTTCCGACTATCTTCACCGATCCTGCCGTCACGGGAATCCAGGGCAAGATCTTCCTCGATGAGGTGCTGCCCGCGCCCGGCGTGTGGCCGCTCCGATCGATCGCCCTCACCGGCATCACCACGAGCTTCAGCTCCAAGTCGGAAGGCGCTCTCATGCTATCGCAGGATGGTCGCTTCCTGACCTACATGGGCTACCAGGGACCGGTGGGCGCCAATGGGGTCTCCAACTCCGAGACGCCGGGCGCCACGCTGACGACCAACACGGCGCTGACTTTCAATCGCGAGGTGGCGCTCATCGCCGCCGACGGCTCCTACACTCTTACGCCCGAGACTAACGCTTACAGCGGTGACAATCCGCGCGCGGCCATCACGGCCGACGGCAAGGAGTTCTACATGGCCGGCAACGCGGACTTCGAGCCTCAATTCCGACGGCAGCGGGCCCGGGACCACGATCGGCGCACGGTACGGCGTGCCGGGATCGGACACCTCGATCGAGCTCGGTGTCTATTCGGCTGCCGACCGTCCGGACGAGTTGAAGAAGCAGCATATCAAGGACAGCAATTTCCGCGCGATCGGGATCTACTTCGGGAATCTCTACGTCGCTAAGGGCAGCGGCGGCAACGGCGACGACGGTGTCTTCCAGGTGCAGAAGGGCACCGGCAACGGTCTGCCCACCGGCACCGGCAATACGATCGTCAAGCTGCTCGGCGATCCCGCCACCGACCCGACGACGGGCGCGACCTCGCCGCTCACCCCGTTCGGCTTCTTCTTTGCCAACTCGACCACGCTCTACCTTGCCGACGAGGGGAACGCCGTCACCGACAGCAGTGGAAACCTCATTCCCGATCCGCTGGCGGGACTGCAGAAGTGGAGCCTGGTCGGCGGCACCTGGAAGCTCGATTACACACTGCAGGTGGGCTTGCATCTCGATGAGGCGCGGATGGTGCACGGTTACCCCGTCCCCACCTTCACCACCGGGCTGCGCAACATGACGGGGCGGGTCAATCACGATGGAACCGTGACGATCTACGCGATCACGGCCCAGTTCAGCTCGATCTCTGGTGGCGAGCCGGATCCGACACGGCTGGTGAAGATCACCGATCGGTTGTCGGCTACCACATTGCCGACCATCGCAGCCGACTTCCGCCGCGGCGACGACGACCGCGATCTGGAGAATTTCATGACGCTGCAGTGGTCCCGCGCTGGCGAGGTGTTCCGCGGCGTGGCGCTCGCTCCCTGCGGGTTTTGCCAACCCGATTCAGATCGGTGAGCGCATTGTCCCGAGCCGCCCGCCTCGGGCTCGCATAAAGCTGCAACAGATAATTTGGGCCGGGCTCCGCGTCCGGCCCAAATCATTTGCAGTGAAAGGCAGCGACGCACGGCTCTAGATTAGAGGCCGCATCTCATCCGCTGACATACCCGAGCATGCCTCCCGGCTCGCATTAGGCGACGCTTAGCAATTGGCCGGTAATTTCGGCGTGGGGCGGAAGCGTCGTGATCACGGCGCTTTGGGGATCATTGTCGAGCGACCACTTCACGCCGGACGACGGCACCGTCATCGTCGACGCCCACCTCGAGGCGGCGGGCTCGCTTTGCCTCTCGGTCATCGACACCGGGATCGGCATGACGCCCCATGAGATCGCGATCGCCCTCGAGCGGTTCCGCCAGGTCGACGAGACCTACACCAAGCGCTTCGAGGGCACCGGCCTCGGCCTGCCGATCGTCAAGGAGCTGGTGGCGATGCATGGCGGCGCGCTGGATATCGAAAGTGCCCCCGGCAAGGGCACCACCGTGCGCGTCCGCCTGCCGATCGACCGTGTCGTCCCGCACGCCGTCCTCGCCATGGCCTCGCGAACCGCCTGAGGGCGCAGCGTCGCCCCGCGCGAAAAGGAAAAGGCGGCCCAACGGCCGCCTTTTTTCATCTCGTGGAAACACCGATCGTCAGGCCGCGGCGGCCTCGCCCTCCGCCTCTGTCTCGACCGGGCCGGAGTCGAGCCCCTTGGCCTCGGGATCGCGATCGACCAGCTCGATCACCGCCATGGCGGCGGCATCGCCGTGCCGGAAGCCCGCCTTGAGCACCCGGGTGTAGCCGCCGGCCCGCGCCTTGTAGCGCTCGGCCAGAGTGGTGAAGACCTTCTCCACCAGCTTCGGATCCTGCAGCGAGGCGATTGCCTGCCGGCGCGCATGCAGCCCGCCGCGCTTGCCCAGCGTGATGAGCTTTTCCACGATGCGGCGGAGATCCTTCGCCTTCGGCAGCGTGGTGGTGATCTGCTCGTGCTTCAGAAGCGCATGGGCCATGTTGTCGAACATGGCCTTGCGGTGGCTGCTGGTGCGGCCGAGCTTGCGGCCGGCGATGCGATGACGCATGGGTGAACTCCTTTACCGGCCGCCTAGTACGGTTCCTCGAGGCGCTTGGCGAGCTCCTCGATGTTCTCAGGCGGCCAGTTCGGGATCTCCATGCCGAGATGGAGGCCCATCTGCGCCAGCACTTCCTTGATCTCGTTGAGCGACTTGCGGCCGAAATTGGGGGTCCGCAGCATCTCCGCCTCGGTCTTCTGCACGAGGTCGCCGATGTAGACGATGTTGTCGTTCTTGAGGCAGTTGGCCGAGCGCACCGAGAGCTCGAGCTCGTCGACCTTGCGCAGCAGGTTCTTGTTAAACGGCAGCTCGCTCGGCGTCTCCGCCTCGACCGCCGCGCGCGGCTCCTCGAAATTGATGAAGAGCTGCAGCTGGTCCTGCAGGATGCGGGCGGCGAGCGCCACCGAATCCTCCGGGGTCACCGCGCCGTTGGTCTCGATCCGCATGGAGAGCTTGTCGTAGTCGGTGACCTGGCCGACGCGGGTGTTCTCGACCTTGTAGCTGACCTTGCGCACCGGGCTGAAGAGGGCGTCGACCGGGATGAGTCCGATCGGCGCGTCCTCGGGCCGGTTCTGCGAGGCCGGCACGTAGCCCTTGCCGATCTCGACCGTGAACTCGATCGCGATCTTGGCGCCCTTGTCGAGGGTGCAGATCAGCTGATCCGGGTTCATGATCTCGATGTCGTGGCCGGTCTCGATCGCCGAGGCGCGCACCTCGCCGGGACCCTGCATCTTGAGCCGCATGCGCTTCGGCCCGTCGCCATGCATGCGCAGCGCGATGCCCTTGACGTTGAGGACGATGTCGGTCACGTCCTCGAGCACGCCGGGGATGGAGGAGAACTCGTGCAGCACGCCTTCCATCTGCATGGAGGTGATCGCCGCCCCCTGCAGCGAGGACAGCAGCACGCGCCGAAGCGCGTTGCCGAGGGTGAGACCGAAGCCGCGCTCAAGCGGGTCCGCGACCACGGTGGCGGCCCGCTTGGGGTCGTCACCCGGCTCGACCGAGAGCTGCTTCGGTTTGATGAGAGCTTGCCAATTTTTCTGAATCACCGGCTCGATCCTCATGTCATCTGACGCGGCTCTGTCCGGGTGATACCACGCAGCCGCACGGGCGGTCCGCCGGCATCCGCACCGGCTCCGCCCCTGCTATTGCTGCTCGCGCGGCCCCGGACCGTCGCGAAAATCCTGTTACACCCGCCGCCGCTTCGGCGGCCGGCACCCGTTATGCGGAATCGACGTCACGTCGCGGATCGATGTGACCGTGAAACCGACCGTCTGCAGCGCCCGAAGCGCCGACTCCCGTCCCGAACCCGGACCTTTCACCTCGATCTCGAGGGTGCGCATGCCGTGCTCCATGGCCTTGCGGCCGGCATCCTCGGCGGCGACCTGGGCGGCGTAGGGCGTCGACTTGCGCGAGCCCTTGAAGCCCATGGTGCCCGCCGACGACCAGGCGATCGTGTTGCCCTGGGCATCGGTGATGGTGATCATCGTGTTGTTGAAGGTGGCGTTCACATGCGCCACGCCGGAGGTGATGTTCTTGCGCTCGCGCCGACGCAGGCGCGGCGCCGGACCGCCGGCGGCAGGCGTCGTGGCGGCGGGGGCGGCAGCGGCAGGCTTGGTCGCCATATCTGATGAACCCTCGTCCCTTCAGGCTATTTCTTGGTGACCGGCTTCTTGCCGGCGATCGGACGGGCCGGACCCTTGCGGGTGCGCGCGTTGGTGTGGGTGCGCTGGCCGTGCACCGGCAGGCCCTTGCGGTGCCTGAGGCCGCGGTAGCAGCCGAGGTCCATCAGGCGCTTGATGTTCATCGCCACGGTGCGGCGCAGATCACCCTCAACCTGGAAGTCGCGGTCGATCAGCTCGCGGATGCGCAGCACCTCGTCGTCGGTGAGCTCATGCACCCGGCGCGAGGGATCGATGCCCACGGAGGCGCAGATCTTCTCGGCGGAAGTGCGGCCGATACCGTGGATATAGGTGAGTCCGATCGGGACTCGCTTTTGGCTTGGAATATTGACGCCAGCGATACGCGCCACGGGCGCTTCTCCTCAAGAGATCTCGGATTTCAGGCAAAGGCCGGGTTGCGGCACGGGGGGCCAAGGGCGCGCATTATAGGAATAAAAGCCAGGGAGTCAACCATCCGCATCCCCAACCTTACCCCTTAGGATCGCGTCAATTTGCCGGGCCACTACATCGATGTCGGCCATCCCGTCCACCCGCCGCAGGATTCCCCGCGCCTGGTAGTAGGGCAGGATCGGCGCGGTCTGCGCGCGGTAGGCGGCGAGCCTGGTCTTGACCGCCTCGGCGTTGTCGTCGGGGCGGCGGACCAGCTTGTGGCTGCCGCAGGCGTCGCACACCCCCTCCACCTTGGGGCGCTTGTAGCGGTCGTGGTAGCTGGCGCCGCAATCGGCGCAGGAGAACCGCCCGGCGATGCGATCCACCAGGGCCGCCTCGTCGACGGCGAGCTCGATCACGTAGTCGAGCTTCATGCCCTTGCGGGTCAGCATGGCGTCCAGCGCCTGGGCCTGGGGCACGGTCCGGGGGAAGCCGTCGAGGATGAAGCCGTGGGCGCAGTCGGGCGCGTCGATGCGCTTCTCGATCATCGCCACCATGATGTCGTCGGAGACCAGCTTGCCGGCGTCCATGATCGCCTGCACCTTGCGGCCGAGCTCGCTGCCCGACGCGCGCTCGGCGCGCAGCATATCGCCGGTCGACAGCTGCACCACGCCCTGCGCTTCCTCGATGCGCTTCGCCTGGGTTCCCTTGCCGGCACCGGGCGGGCCGAGCAGGATGATGTTCACCCACGTCTCCCGCGCAGCTTCGACTTCTTGATCAGGCCCTCGTACTGATGGGCCAGCAGGTGGGAGTGAATCTGCGCCACCGTGTCCATGGTGACGCTCACCACGATCAGCAGGCTGGTGCCGCCGAAGTAGAAGGGAACGTTGAACTCGCGAGATCAGGTATTCCGGCAGCAGGCAGACCGCCGCCAGGTAGAGCGCGCCCACCACCGTGAGCCGGGTCAGAACGTAGTCGAGATAGTCGGCGGTCTGCTTGCCCGGCCGGATGCCCGGCACGAAGCCGCCGTACTTGCGCAGATTGTCCGCCGTCTCGGTCGGGTTGAACACGATCGCGGTATAGAAGAAGCAGAAGAAGACGATCAGGAAGGCGTAGAGCGCCATGTAGAGCGGATGGCCGCGGCCGAGGTATGCGGCGATCTCCGCCACCATGCCGGTGCCCTGCCCGGAATTGAAGCTCGCCACCGTCGCCGGCAGCAGCAGCAGCGAGGAGGCGAAGATCGGCGGGATGACGCCGGAGCTGTTGAGCTTCAGCGGCAGGTGCGAGGCCTCGCCGCCGAACATCTTGTTGCCGACCTGGCGCTTTGGATACTGGACCAGGATGCGGCGCTGGGCGCGCTCCATGAAGACGATGAAGGCGATGACCGCCACCGCCAGGACGATGAAGAAGACGATGGTGATGCCGGAGAGCGCGCCGGTGCGGCCCAATTCCAGGAGCTGCGCCATCGCGCTCGGCATGCGCGCCACGATGCCGGTGAAGATGATCAGCGAGATGCCGTTGCCGACGCCCCGCGCGGTGATCTGCTCGCCGAGCCACATCAGGAACACGGTCCCGCCGGTGAGCGTCACCATGGTGGTGATGCGGAAGAAAATGCCGGGATCGATCACCGGCGACCCGAAGGAGCCGCCGGAGTGCTCGAGCCCGACCGCGATGCCGTAGGCCTGCACCGCCGCGAGCCCGACCGTGCCGTAGCGCGTGTACTGATTGAGCTTCTTGCGGCCGGCCTCGCCCTCTTTCTTCAGCGCCTCGAGGGTGGGCGAGACCGCGGTCATCAGCTGCACGATGATCGAGGCCGAGATGTAGGGCATGATCGTCAGCGCGAAGATCGTCATGCGCCCGAGCGCGCCGCCCGAGAACATGTCGAACATGTCCAGGATGCCGCCGGAGTTGGTCTTGAAGATCTGCGCCAGGATGCTGGGATCGATGCCGGGCATCGGGATATAGGTCCCGAGCCGGTAGATCACCAAGGCACCCAGGGTGAACCAGATGCGCTTCTTGAGCTCGGTCGCCTTCGCGAAGGCGCCGAGATTGAGGCTGGAGGCGAGCTGTTCGGCGGCTGAAGCCATCTACTCCATCCCTGGACCGCTGAGGCCCGCTGAGATCACGCCTTGGCGGCGTCCGCCGCCGGCTTCGCCTTGGGCGTCGCCACGGGCTTCACCACCACCTTGCCCCCGAGCTTTTCCACCGCCTCGATCGCGGACTTGGAGGCGCCCGCCACCTCGACGGTGAGCGCCACCTTGAGCTCGCCCTTGCCGAGGAGCCGCACGCCGTCCCCCGTGCGCCGCAACACGCCCGCCGCCACCAGCGCCGCCCCGTCGACGGGCTTGTCGGCGCTGAGCTTGCCGGCCTCCACCGCCTGCTGCAAGCGGCCGAGATTCACGATGTGGTAATCGAGGCGGAAGGCGGTGCGGCGAAAGCCGCGCTTGGGCAACCGGCGATGGAGCGGCGTCTGGCCACCCTCGAAGCCGTTGAGCGCCACGCCGGTGCGCGCGGTCTGGCCCTTGCCGCCGCGCGCGCTGGTCTTGCCCTTGCCGGAGCCGATGCCGCGCCCGACCCGTTTGTATTTGTAATGCGCGCCCTTGTTGTCGCGGATCTCGTTGAGCTTCATCGCCACCACCATCATTCCGCCCGCTGCCGGGCATGCCTCTCGTCGCCGGCGCCCCCTGCGGGGCGCGCCGCCGCTACACCGGATCGATACGGATCAGATGCTTCACGGCCTCGATCATGCCGCGGACGGCCGGCGTATCCTCGAGCACCCGCGTGCGGTTCATCTTGTTGAGGCCGAGGCCCTTCAGCGTCTGGCGCTGATAGGCGTAGCGGCCCGCCGGGCTGCGGATCTGCGTCACCCGCACCGCCTTTTCAGGAACCTTCTTCGGTGCCACCGGAGCCGCCGGCTTCGCCTTGGGCGCCGCCACCTTGGGAGCGGCCGCCGGCGCCTTCGCCTCGACGGCAGGCTCCGCCGTCTTGGCCGCGGGCTTGGCGGTCTTCTTCGCCGCTTCCTTCTTGGGAGCCCCCGGCGCCGCGGCCTTCTTCTTGGCCTCGCCCGCCGGCTTCTTTTCCTTCTCCGCCATCGCTCCTACTCCCGGACCTCGCCGCCCGTCTCGCGGCCACGCAGGATGTCGCTGACCTTCTTGCCGCGGCGGGTCGCCACCGACCGCGGGCTCGACGAGCGCGTGAGCGCCTGGAAAGTCGCCTTGATCATGTTGTGCGGGTTGGAGGTGCCGATCGACTTCGCCACCACGTCCTGCACGCCGAGCGCCTCGAAGATCGCGCGCATCGGGCCGCCGGCGATGATGCCGGTGCCCTGGGGCGCCGCCTTCAGCACCACCTCGCCGGCGCCGTAGCGACCGACGATGTCGTGGTGGAGCGTGCGGCCCTCGCGCAGCGGCACGCGCACCATGTTGCGGCGCGCCTGCTCGGTCGCCTTGCGGATCGCCTCCGGCACCTCGCGCGCCTTGCCGGCGCCGTAGCCGACGCGGCCCTTGCTGTCGCCGACGATGACGATGGCGGCGAAGCCGAAGCGCCGGCCGCCCTTCACCACCTTGGCGACGCGGTTGATGCCGACCAGCTTTTCTACGAATTCGCTGTCCTCGCGGTCGCGCGACTGGCGCTCGCCGTCGCGTCCCCGGCGCGGCCTCTGGCTGTTCTCTGGAGGTGCCATTTCCGGCCTTTCCTAGAAGTTGAGGCCGCCCTCGCGGGCGGCATCGGCCAGGGCCTTCACCCGGCCGTGGAAGATATATCCGCCGCGATCGAACACGACAGCCTTGACGCCGGCGGCGACCGCGCGCTCGGCCACCAGCTTGCCGACCGCCTGCGCCGCCGCGATGTTGGCGCCGGTCTTGAGGTTCTCCCGCAGCGACTTGTCGACCGAGGAGGCGGCCGCCAGCGTCTTGCCGTTGGCGTCGTCGATCACCTGCGCATAGATGTGCATCGAGGAACGGAACACCGAGAGCCGCGGCCGGCCGCTGCCGGGCTTCGCCACCCTGTGCCGCACGCGTCCCTTGCGCCGCGCGAAAAGTCGTTTTGGTTTGCTGTTCATCGCTGCGGCTCCCGTTACTTCTTCTTGCCTTCCTTGCGGCGGATCGTCTCCGTCTCGTACTTGATGCCCTTGCCCTTGTAGGGCTCGGGCTTGCGGAACGAGCGGACCTTCGCCGCCAACTCGCCGACCTGCTGGCGGTCGGCGCCGGTGATCGCGACCGAGGTCGGCTTCTCGCAGGTGACCTTGATCCCTTCCGGGATCGGGAAATTCACCTCGTGGCTGAAGCCCAGCTGCAGGTTCAGCGTCTTGCCCTGGACCGCGGCGCGATATCCGACGCCGTTGATCTCGAGCCCGACCCGATAGCCCTCGGAGACGCCCTTCACCATGTTGTTGATGAGGGCGCGCGCGGTGCCCCACTGCATGCGGGCGCGCTTGGTCTCGACCTGGGCGTCACGGTCACCTTGCCATCCTTGACGGCGGCGGCGATGTCCTGGCCGACCACGAGCTTCAGCGTGCCGAGCTTGCCCTTGGCAGTGACGGTCTGTCCCGCGACGTCGACGTTGACGCCCTGCGGGATGACGACGGGATGCTTGCCGACGCGAGACATGGTGGCTTCCTCAGAATACGCGGCAGAGGACCTCGCCGCCGACATTGGCGGCGCGGGCCTCGTTGTCCGACATCACGCCCCGCGGCGTCGACAGGATCGCGATGCCGAGGCCGTTGTAGATGCGGGGCAGATCGGAGATGCGCGAATAGATGCGACGGCCCGGCGTCGAGACGCGCGTCGATCTCGCGGATCACGGGCTCGCCATCGACGTATTTGAGCTCGATCGAGAGCTCGGCGACGCCGGGGCGGACATTCCTCGCGGGTATAGCCGCGGATGTAGCCCTCGCGCTGCAGCACCTCGAGCACATTGGCGCGGATTTTCGAGGCCGGCGTCCGGACGACGGGCTTGTGCGCCCGCTGCGCGTTCCGGATCCGGGTCAGCATATCCCCGAGGGGATCGCTCATCGACATACTCTCGTCTCCCTTACCAGCTCGACTTGACCATGCCGGGTATCTGGCCGGCCGAGGCGAGTTCGCGCAGCGCGATGCGCGACAGCTTGAATTTGCGATAGACGCCGCGCGGCCGGCCGGTCAGCTCGCAGCGGTTGCGCCAGCGCGTCGGCGAGGAATTGCGCGGCATCTCGGCGAGCTTGAGGCGCGCGGCGAAACGCTCTTCCGGCGGCAGCGACTTGTCGTTGGCGACGCGCCTTGAGGCGCGGCGCTTGGCGGCGAAGCGCTTGGCCAGCGCGGCGCGCTTCCGATTCTTGTCGATAGCACTCGTTTTCGCCATGGGACGGGTCCCTCGCTTCGATCAGTTGGCGAACGGCATCTGGAAGCCGGCGAGCAGCGCCTTGGCCTCCTTGTCCGTCTTCGCCGTCGTCACGATGATGATGTCCATGCCGCGCGATCGCCTCGACCTGGTCGTAATTGATCTCCGGGAAACACCAGCTGCTCCTTGAGGCCGAGCGCGTAGTTGCCGCGGCCGTCGAAGCTCTTCGGCGAGACGCCGCGGAAGTCGCGCACGCGCGGGAGCGCGATGTTCACCAGCCGGTCCAGGAACTCGTACATGCGCTGGCGGCGGAGCGTCACCTTGCAGCCGATCGGCTGGTTCTCGCGCAGCTTGAAGGTCGCGATCGACTTCTTGGCGTGGGTCACCACCGGCTTCTGGCCGGTGATCGCGGCGAGCTCGCGCACGGCGGCGTCGACCTTCTTCACGTCCTGCACCGCCTCGCCGACGCCCATGTTGATGACGATCTTGTCGAGCCGCGGCACCTGCAGGGGGTTCTTGTAGCCGAACTCCTTCATCAGCGCGGGCTTCACCACCTTGTCGTAGTGTTCCTTGAGACGGGTCATGGCTTCCTCGCTCATGCGTCGATGACTTCGCCGGACCGCTTGGCGAAGCGGACCTTGCGACCGTCCTCGAGGGTCTTGTAGCCGACACGGGTCGGCTTGTCGGTCTTGGGGTCGACGTAGGCGACGTTGGAGACGTGGATCGACGCCTCCTTCTCGACGATACCGCCGGGATTGCCCGGCGGGGGCGGGTGTGCCGCTTCACGACGTTGACGCCCTCGACGAGGACGCGGTCTCGGCTCGGGAAGACGCGCAGCACCTCGCCCGTCTTGCCCTTGTCGCGGCCGGTGATGACGACGACCTTGTCGCCCTTCTTGATCTTCAGCTTCGCCATGGCTCAGAGCACCTCGGGCGCCAGCGAAACGATCTTCATGAACTTGCGCGCGCGCAGCTCGCGGGTCACCGGGCCGAAGATGCGGGTGCCGATCGGCTCGCCCTGCTTGTTGATCAGCACGGCCGCGTTGCGGTCGAAGCGGATCGCCGTGCCGTCCGGCCGCCGGATCTCCTTCGCCGTGCGCACGATCACCGCCTGGTGCACGTCGCCCTTCTTCACGCGGCCGCGCGGAATCGCCTCCTTGACCGAGACGACGATGACGTCGCCGACGGTGGCGTACTTGCCGCTTGGAGCCGCCCAGCACCTTGATGCACTGCACGCGGCGGGCGCCGGAATTGTCGGCGACGTCGAGATTGGTCTGCATCTGGATCATGACTGCGCTACTCCTTGGTCGCCGCGGCCTCGGCCTTGCGGGCACGACGCCGCGCAGCGGTCTTCTCGCCCGCCGTCGACTTCTCCGCAGCCCGCTTCTCGCTCGCCGTGAGGAGCGCGTCGTTCCCGCCGCGTCCACCAGCACGACCCAGCGCTTGGACTTGGAGATCGGCCGGCTCTCCTGGATGCGCACGACGTCACCCACCTTGTAGGCGTTCGCCTCGTCATGCGCCGCGTACTTCTTGGAGCGCATGATGAACTTCTTGTAGACCGGGTGCATGACGCGCCGCTCGACGCGCACGACCACCGTCTTGCTCTGCACGTCGCTGACGACCACGCCCTGGAGAATTCGCTTCGGCATTACGTGATGACTCCTTAGGACGCGGTCCGCTGGCGCTCGCCCAGCACGGTCTTGATGCGCGCGATCGTGCGCCGCACTTCGCGCACCCGCGCGGTGTTCTCGAGCTGGCCGCCGGCCCTCTGAAAACGCAGGTTGAAGACTTCCTTGGCGAGCTGATCGAGCTCGGTCACGAGCTCGTCGGTGCTCTTGGCTCTGACGTCGCCGGCCTTCATGGGGTCGCCTCCTCGCCCAACCGCCGCACCACCTTGGTGGCGATCGGGAGCTTCGCCGCGGCGAGCGCGAACGCCTCGTTGGCGATCTGCGTCGGCACGCCGTCCATCTCGAACATGATGCGGCCGGGCTTCACCCGGCAGACCCAGAATTCCGGGTTGCCCTTGCCGGAGCCCATGCGGACCTCGGCGGGCTTCTGCGACACCGGCACGTCCGGAAAGATGCGGATCCAGATGCGGCCGACGCGGCGGATATGGCGGGTGATCGCGCGCCGCGCCGCCTCGAGCTGGCGCGCGGTGATGCGGCCGGGCTCCAGCGCCTTCAGGCCGCAGTTGCCGAAGTTGAGGTCGGTACCGCCCTTGGCGACGCCGTGGATGCGGCCCTTGTGCGCCTTGCGGTACTTGGTGCGAGCGGGACTAAGCATGACGATAAGACCTTCTGACCATTCCCCTAGGCGCGCGCCGGCTGCGCTTCGGCCTGGCGCTTGTCCTGCGCCATCGGATCGTGCGCCATCACTTCGCCGCGGAACACCCAGACCTTGACGCCGCAGGTGCCGTAGGTGGTCTTGGCGGTGCCGGTGCCGAAATCGACATCGGCGCGGAGCGTATGGAGCGGCACGCGGCCCTCGCGATACCATTCGAGGCGGGCGATCTCGGCGCCGCCCAGGCGGCCCGAGCAGTTGATGCGGATGCCGAGCGCGCCGAGCCGCATCGCCGACTGCACCGCGCGCTTCATCGCGCGGCGGAACGCGACGCGGCGCTCGAGCTGCTGGGCGATGCTGTCGGCGATCAGCTTCGCCTCGATCTCGGGCTTGCGGATCTCGATGATGTTGAGGCTGACCTCGGTCTTGGTCATCTTGGCGATGTCGACGCGCAGCTTCTCGATGTCGGCGCCCTTCTTGCCGATGACGACGCCCGGACGCGCAGAGTGGATAGTGATCCGCGTCTTCTTGGCGGCGCGCTCGATCACGATGCGGCTCACGCCCGCCTGCCCCAGACGCTCGGTCAGGAACTTGCGGAGGCGGAGATCCTCGTGCAGCAGGTTCCCGTAGTCGCGGCGGGCGAACCAGCGCGAGTCCCAGGTCCTGTTGATGCCGAGCCGGAGCCCGATCGGATTGACCTTTTGGCCCATTAAGCCTTCTCCTCCTCGCGTTCCTGAACGATGACGGTCAGGTTGCTGAAGTATTTGTCGATGTGCGCGACGCGGCCGCGGCCGCGGGTGTGGAAGCGGCTCAGCGCGAAGGCGCGGCCGACGCTCGCTTCCTTGACGTAGAGGCGGTCGACGTCGAGCTGATGGTTGTTCTCGGCGTTGGCGATCGCCGACTGCAGCACCTTCTTGACGTCGCGGGCGATGCGCTTCCTGGAGAAGGTGAGCTCGGCGAGCGCCACCGAGGCGCGCTTGCCGCGGATCGAGCCGGCGACCAGGTTGAGCTTCCGCGCGCTGACCTTGAGGCCGAAGAGATAGGCCTTCGCCTCGGTCTCGGCGAGCTTGCGGGGAGTGGCGGGCTTGCCCATGACTTTACTCTTCCTTCTTGACCTTGCGGTCGGCCGAATGGCCGTGGAAGTTCCGCGTGGGCGAGAACTCGCCGAGCTTGTGGCCGATCATGTTCTCGGTCACCAGCACCGGAATGAACTTGTGCCCGTTGTAGACGCCGAAGGTGAGGCCGACGAATTGCGGGAAGATCGTCGAGCGGCGCGACCACGTCTTGATGATCTCGTTGCGGCCGGAGCCACGCGCCTTCTCGGCTTTCTTCAAGAGATAGCCGTCGACGAACGGGCCCTTCCAGACTGAGCGTGCCACGTCTGATCTCCGTTACTTTGCGCGCCGGCGCCGCACGATATAGCGGTCGGTCGCCTTGTTATGACGGGTCTTGGTTCCCTTGGTGCCCTTGCCCCAGGGGGTGACCGGATGCCGCCCGCCCGAGGTGCGGCCTTCGCCGCCGCCGTGCGGATGGTCGATCGGGTTCATCGCGACGCCGCGCACCGAGGGGCGCTTGCCGAGCCAGCGATTGCGGCCGGCCTTGCCGATGACGATGTTCTGCTCGTCGGGATTGGAGACGGCGCCGATCGTCGCCATGCACTCGCCGCGCACCATGCGCACCTCGCCCGAGGCGAGGCGCAGCAGCGCGTAGCCGGCGTCGCGGCCGACGAGCTGGCAGTATGTCCCGGCGGAGCGCGCGAGCTGCCCGCCCTTGCCGGGCTTCATCTCGACATTGTGGATGATGGTGCCGACGGGGATGTTGCGCATCGGCATGGCGTTGCCGGGCTTCACGTCGACCTTGTCGCCCGCCACCACCTTGTCGCCGGCCTTGAGGCGCTGCGGCGCCAGGATGTAGGCGAGCTCGCCGTCCTCGTACTTGATGAGCGCGATGAAGCCGCTGCGGTTGGGATCGTATTCCAGTCGAACGACCTCGGCCGCCATGTCGTGCTTCGTGCGCTTGAAGTCGATCACCCGATAGCGGCGCTTGTGGCCGCCGCCACGGTAGCGCACGGTGACGCGGCCGTGATTGTTGCGGCCGCCCTTCTCGCGCTTGCCCTCGGTGAGCGCCTTGATCGGGTCGCCCTTCCAGAGTTCGCTGCGGTCGATGATGACGAGCTGCCGCTGTGACGGCGTCGTCGGTTTGAAGCTCTTGAGTGCCATCGCCTCAGATCCCCGTCGTCACGTCGATCTTCGATCCCTCGGCGAGGGTGACGATCGCTTTCTTGGTGTCGGAGCGCCGGCCGACGAAGCCGCGGAAGCGCTTGGTCTTGCCCTTGACGCGGATGGTGTTGACCGCGGTGACCTTGACCTTGAACAGGCCCTCGACCGCCGCCTTCACCTCGCGCTTGTCGACGTCGAGGGGCACGCGGAAGGTCACCTGGTTATGCTCGGAGCCCATGGTGGACTTCTCGGTGATCACCGGCTGGCGCACGATCTGATACATGCGCTCGCGGGTGAGCTTCATTTCCTTGCGGGGGATCACGCGAAACCGGCTCATTTCAGGCGCGCCTCCAGATGCTCGACCGCCGCGCGCGTCAGCACCAGGGTATCGCGGCGCAGGATGTCGTAGACGTTGGCGCCCTGCTGCGGCAGCACGTCCACCTTCGGAATGTTGCGCGCGGCGCGGGCGAAGCCCTCGTCCACCGCGGGGCCGGCGATGATCAGCACCGACTCCCAGCCGAGCTTCTTGAAGCGCTCGGCGAGCTGCTTGGTCTTCGGCGCCTTGACCGCGGCCTCGTCGATGACGATGAGCTTGCCTTCGGCCTGCTTCACCGAGAGCGCGCTGCGCAAGCCCAGGCGGCGCACCTTCTTCTGCAGGCTGAAGCCGTGATCGCGCACGACCGGGCCGAAGATCACCGCGCCGCCGCGGAACTGCGGCGAGCGCAGGCTGCCCTGGCGCGCGCGGCCGGTGCCCTTCTGGCGCCACGGCTTCTTCGTGGTGCCCTGGATGTCGCTGATGCCCTTGGCCTTGTGCGTCCCGGCGCGCCGCTTGGCGAGCTGCCAGTTGATGACGCGGGCGAGGATATCCTTGCGCACCGGCGCGCCGAACACCGCGTCGGCGAGCTCGATGTCGCCGACGCTCTTGTTGTCGAGGTTCTTGACCTGGACCTTCATCACTCGCCTCCGCCCTTCTCCGCCTCGGCGGGGGCCGATCCCTTGCTCTTGAGCGCCGCGGGGAACGGCAGCTTCGCGCCCTTGGGAGCCTTGCGCTTCGCCGCATCGCTCACCAGCACGAAGCTCGCCCTCGTAGCCGGGCACCGCGCCCTTCACCAGGATCAGTCCCGCGGCATCGTCCGTCGGCGACCACCTGCAGGTTCTGGGTGGTGACGCGGACGTCGCCCATGTGGCCGGCCATCTTCTTGCCCTTGAACACCTTGCCGGGATCCTGGCGCTGACCGGTCGAGCCGTGGCTGCGGTGCGAGACCGAGACGCCGTGGGTCGCGCGCAAGCCGCCGAAATTGTGCCGCTTCATGACGCCCTGGAAGCCGCGGCCGATGCTGGTGCCGACGACGTCGACGAACTGGCCGGGGAGGAAATGCTCCACCGAGAGCTCGGCGCCCACCTCGAGAAGGGCATCCTTGGAGACCCGGAATTCCGCCAGCTTGCGCTTGGGCTCGACCTTCGCCTTGGCGAAATGGCCGCGCTCGGGCTTGGTGACGTTCTTGACCCGGCGGGTGCCGACGCCGAGCTGAACGGCGCTGTAGCCGTCCTTCTCCTCGGTACGGACGGCAACGACCTCGCAGACCTCTACCTTGAGCACCGTGACGGGCACGTGGTTGCCCTCCTCGGTGAAGATCCGGGACATGCCGAGCTTCTGGGCGATGAGACCAGTACGCATGGGAGCCATCTCAGAGCTTGATCTCGACGTCGACGCCGGCGGCGAGATCGAGCTTCATCAGCGCGTCCACCGTCTGCGGCGTCGGATCGATGATGTCGAGGACGCGCTTGTGAGTACGGATCTCGAACTGCTCGCGCGACTTCTTGTCGATGTGCGGCGAGCGCAGCACCGTGAAGCGCTCGATCCGGGTCGGCAACGGGATCGGGCCCCGCACCCGCGCGCCGGTCCGCTTCGCGGTGTTCACGATCTCGCTCGTCGACTGATCGAGGACGCGATGATCATACGCCCGAAGGCGGATGCGGATGTTTTGGTTTTCGATAGCCATGATCTCGTTCCCAGTTTTCCGCGCGCGACGGGCCGCCAATTCGGCCCCCGCCGTCTGCGCGGGATTTTCCTACTCTTCGTGCCGTCGAAACCGTTCCTACTTGATAATGTCCGCGACGACGCCGGCGCCGACGGTCCTGCCGCCCTCGCGGATGGCGAAGCGCAGGCCCTTCTCCATGGCGATGGGCGCGATCAGCTCCACCTCCATCGAGATGTTGTCCCCGGGCATCACCATCTCGGTGCCGTCCGGCAGCTTGATCGTCCCGGTCACGTCCGTGGTCCGGAAGTAGAACTGCGGCCGGTAGTTCGAGAAGAACGGCGTGTGGCGGCCACCCTCCTCCTTGGTCAGCACGTAGGCCTCGCACTTGAAGTTGGTGTGCGGCGTGATCGACCCCGGCGCCGCCAGCACCTGGCCGCGCTCCACTTCCTCGCGCTTGGTGCCGCGCAAGAGCGCCCCGATGTTGTCCCCCGCCTCGCCCTGGTCCAGCAGCTTGCGGAACATCTCGACACCCGTCACCACCGTCTTGATCGTCGCCTTCAACCCCACGATCTCGATCTCGTCCCCCACATGCACGATCCCGCGCTCGACGCGGCCGGTCACCACCGTGCCGCGGCCCGAGATCGAGAACACGTCCTCGATCGGCATCAGGAACGGCTGGTCCTTCTCGCGCTTGGGCTGCGGGATATAGCTATCGACCGCCTCCATCAGCTTCAGGATCGCGTCGTGGCCCTGCTCCTTGTTCTTGTCCTCGAGCGCCATCAGCGCCGAGCCCCGCACGATCGGGATCTTGTCGCCGGGGAACTGGTACTTCGAGAGGAGCTCGCGCACCTCGAGCTCAACCAGGTCCAGCAGCTCCGGGTCGTCCACCATGTCGACCTTGTTCATGAAGACGACGATCGCCGGCACGCCCACCTGGCGCGCCAAGAGGATGTGCTCGCGGGTCTGCGGCATCGGGCCGTCCGCCGCCGACACCACCAGGATCGCGCCATCCATCTGCGCCGCGCCCGTGATCATGTTCTTCACGTAGTCCGCGTGGCCCGGGCAGTCGACGTGCGCGTAATGCCGGTTCTTCGTCTCGTACTCCACATGCGCCGTCGAGATCGTGATCCCGCGCGCACGCTCCTCAGGCGCCTTGTCGATCTGGTCGTAGGCCGTGTAGGTCGCCCCGCCCGTCTCCGCCAGCACCTTCGTGATCGCCGCCGTCAGCGACGTCTTCCCATGGTCCACGTGACCAATCGTCCCGATGTTGCAGTGCGGCTTCGTCCGCTCAAACTTCGCCTTCGCCATGGGTCGCTCTCCGATTGCTCGTCTATCGCCGTTCGTCCGATGCCTTCAGCTCACGCCATCTTGGCGCGGACTTCGTCGGCAACCGCTTGCGGCACTTGCTCGTAGTGATCGAAATGCATGGTGTACTGCGCGCGCCCCTGGCTCATGGAGCGCAGCGTGTTCACGTAGCCGAACATGTTGGCGAGCGGCACCATGGCGCTGATGACCTCGGCGTTGCCACGCTGGTCCTGGCCGGTGATGCGGCCGCGCCGGCTGTTGAGGTCGCCGATGACGTCGCCCATGTAGTCGCGCGGCGTCACCACCTCGACCCGCATGATCGGCTCCAGCAGCTTCGGCCCCGCCTTCTGCATGCCTTCCTTGAAGGCGGCCCGCGACGCGATCTCGAAGGCGAGCGCGCTCGAATCGACGTCGTGATAATTGCCATCGTAGAGCGTTGCCTTGAAGTCGATCACCGGAAAGCCCGCCAGCACGCCGGTGTCGATCGAGCCCTTGAGGCCCTTCTCGACGCCAGGGATGTATTCCTTCGGCACCGTGCCGCCGACCACGTCGTTCTCGAACTGGTAGCCCGAGCCCGGGGGTAGCGGCTCGAAGCGGATCTTGACCCGGGCGAACTGGCCCGAGCCGCCGGTCTGCTTCTTGTGGGTATAGTCGATCTCCGCCGTCCGCGAGATCGTCTCGCGATAGGCCACCTGCGGCGCGCCGATGTTCGCCTCGACCTTGAACTCGCGCTTCATGCGATCGACGATGATCTCGAGATGGAGCTCGCCCATCCCCTTGATGATGGTCTGCCCGCTCTCGTGATCGACCGCGACCCGGAACGAGGGGTCCTCGGTCGCCAGCCGCGACAGCGCCTGTCCCATCTTTTCCTGGTCGGCCTTGGTCTTGGGCTCCACCGCGATCTCGATAACGGGATCGGGGAACTCCATCTTCTCCAGCACCACGGGGTTGGCGGGATCGCAGAGCGTGTCGCCGGTGGTGGTGTTCTTGAGGCCGGCCAGCGCCACGATGTCGCCGGCGCGAGCCTCCTTGATGTCCTCGCGATGGTTCGCATGCATCTGCAGCATGCGGCCGATGCGCTCCTTCTGGTCCTTGACCGAGTTGAGCGCCTGGGAGCCCGCCGCCAGCACGCCGGAGTAGACGCGCACGAAGGTGAGCGAGCCCACGAACGGGTCGGTCATGATCTTGAAGGCGAGGCCGGCGAAGGGCTCGTCGTCGGAGGTCTTGCGGACCACCACCTCGTCGCTGCCCATCTTGAGGCCGTTGACGGCAGCGACGTCGGTCGGCGCCGGCAGGAAATCCACCACCGCGTCGAGGAGCGGCTGCACGCCCTTGTTCTTGAACGCCGCGCCGCAGAACACCGCCACGAACTTGTAGCCGATGGTGCCCTTGCGGATGCACTTCTTCAGCGTCTCGATGTCCGGCTCCTGGCCGCCGAGATAGGCCTCGAGGGCCGCATCGTCCTGCTCCACCGCGCCCTCGACCAGCTTGGCGCGGTACTCGGCCGCCTTGTCCTTGTACTCGTCGGAGATGTCGAGGACCTGGAATTGCGCGCCCAGGGTCTCGTCGGTCCAGCGGATCTCCTTCATCTGGATGAGATCGACGACGCCGACGAAGTCGCTCTCGACGCCGATCGGCAGCTGGCAGACCAGCGGCACCGCGCCCAGGCGATCCCGGATCATCTCGACGCAGCGCTCGAAGTTGGCGCCGATGCGGTCCATCTTGTTGACGAAGCAGATGCGCGGCACGCCGTACTTGTCGGCCTGGCGCCACACGGTCTCGGACTGCGGCTCGACGCCGGCAACCGCGTCGAACACCGTCACCGCGCCGTCGAGCACGCGCAGCGAGCGCTCCACCTCGATGGTGAAGTCGACGTGGCCGGGCGTGTCGATGATGTTGATGCGATGGTCGCGCCAGAAGCAGGTGGTGGCGGCGGAGGTGATGGTGATGCCGCGCTCCTGCTCCTGCTCCATCCAGTCCATGGTGGCGGCGCCCTCATGGACCTCGCCGATCTTGTAGGTGCGGCCGGTATAATAGAGGACGCGCTCGGTCGTCGTCGTCTTGCCGGCATCAATGTGCGCCATGATGCCGATGTTGCGATAGCGATCGAGGGGTGTGGTGCGGGGCATGGGAAAACTCCGGGGATCAGGCGCTGTGGACGGCCTACCAGCGATAGTGCGAGAAGGCCTTGTTCGCATCGGCCATGCGATGCGTGTCCTCCCGCTTCTTCACAGCGGTGCCACGGTTGTTCGCGGCATCGAGCAGTTCCCCCGAAAGTCTTTCTTCCATTGTGTGCTCGGAACGGTCGCGGGCCGAGCCGATGAGCCAGCGAATGGCGAGCGCCTGGCCGCGCTCCGAGCGGACCTCGACCGGCACCTGGTAAGTGGCACCGCCGACGCGGCGCGAGCGCACCTCGACCGACGGCCGCACGTTGGTGAGCGCGTCGTGGAAGATGCGGATCGGGTCCTGACCCGAGCGCTTGGCGATGCGCTCGAAGGCGCCGTAGACGATGCCTTCGGCGACCGATTTCTTGCCCTGGTACATCAGGCAGTTCATGAACTTGGTCACCACGGGATCGCCGAACTTGGCATCCGTGAGCACTTCCCGCTTGATCGCTGCGCGTCGACGCGACATGGCTCGCTCTTTCCCTTACTTCGGCCGCTTGGCGCCGTACTTCGACCGGCGCTGATGACGATCCTTGACGCCTTGCGTGTCGAGCGTGCCGCGGATGATGTGATAGCGCACGCCCGGCAGATCCTTCACGCGTCCGCCGCGGATCATCACCACCGAGTGTTCCTGCAGATTGTGTCCGATGCCGGGGATGTAGCTCGTCACCTCGAAGCCGTTGGTGAGCCGCACGCGCGCGACCTTGCGCAGCGCCGAGTTCGGCTTCTTCGGCGTCGTGATGTAGACGCGCGTGCAGACGCCGCGCTTCTGCGGGCTCGCTTGCAGGGCCGGAACCTTGTTGCGCGCGGCCTGCGGCCGCCGCGCCCTGCGGATGAGCTGATTGATCGTCGGCATCGCTTGCGACCTCATTCAAACGACAATGCCGCGCGACGTGCTCTTCGCACCGCCGTCACGGCCAACAGGGATGATCCCCACGGAAACTGCGCCGTCTTACAAGGGCGCCGGGCCACCAGCTTCGAATACCGGGCTGCGTCTAGGATGGCCTACTACCGCCAGCCCCCGAAAAGTGCGCGGATACTACTTACCGACCCTACCCCCGTCAAGCCGTATCCAGGGCGAAAAGCCCCACAGTCCCGGGCCTCTGTCACGCTGCCGGAGCATCCCTACACCAGCGCCGCCACATCTCCCGAAGCGCCGCCTCGAAGCGGCGGGCGAAGCCCGCCCGGTCGCAGAGCGGCGACGCCATCATGCGCGCCCGGAGCCCGTCCCGGAGCGCCGCGAGCCGCTCCCGGTCCCCGGCGAGCGCGATCGCCACTGTCACATAGGCATCGACGTCCGCGCCGACGAGCTCCTCAAGGCCGAGCCCGGTCAGCAGGCTCGCCCCCACCCGCGCCGCGTGACGGTCGCCCCGGAACGTGACCGTCGGGACCCCCATCCAGAGCGCCTCGCAGGTGGTGGTGGTGCCGTTGTAGGGAAAGGGATCGAGGCCGATATCGACCTCGCCGTAGGTGGCAAGATGCTCTCCCGGCGTCGTCGTCCGCGGCCGGAATTCGAGGCGTTCCGGGCCGATCCCGCCGGCGGCCAGGAGGTCGCGGATGCGTCCGCAAGTGCCGGGATCGGCGAACTGGGTGCCCTTGAGCAGCAGTCGGGAGCTGGGAACCCCCGCCAGGATGCGGCCCCAGGCCCGCAGGGTCTCGACCGTCAGCTTCGCCGGGTTGTTGAAGGATCCGAAGGTAACGACGCCTCGAGCCGCCGCCGGAAGGGGCGCTACCGCCGGCGCCTCACCCTCCGGGCGGTAGCAGAGGAAACCGTCGGGAAGCCGCACCAGGGTCTCGGTGTGGAGGCGATCGGCCTCGCCCGGGGGATCGGCGACCGCGTCGGTGATGCGGTAATCCACCGTCGGGAGGCCGGTGGTCGCGGGGTAGCCGAGCCAAGTCACCGTCACCGGCGCCGGCTTCGGCGCCAGGACCGTGAGACGGGTCCCGCCGGTGTGGCCACCGAGCTCCACCAAGATATCGATGGCGTCGGCACGGACCTGCCGCTGGATGGCGGCATCGTCCATCCCCACCACCGGCCGCCAGTGGTGCGCCAGGCCCTGCAGACGGCGGCTCACGTGATCGGGCGACACCACGTCGGCATAGCAGAAGGTCTCGACCTCGGAGGCGGAATGCGCCTCCAGCAGCGGCTCGAAGAAATAGCTGACGGAGTGCTTGCGCATATCCGCCGAGAGGTAGCCCACGCGAAGCCGGCGGTCGGGATCGCGGCTGTTGCCGAAGGACGGCGCCATGTCGCGGCCGCCCTGACGCAGCCCGGCGAGATAGTCGAGGCCCCATTGGCGGTGCGCCGCGAAAAGCTCCTCCGGCGTCACGTCCCCGCGGAAGCAGAGGTAGTAGAGCGTGCTGTGGGCGAGCGTGTCGCCGACCCCGGCGGGCTCGCCCTTCAAGCTCCGCGCCTTGCGCAGCGCGGCGATGCCGATCTCGTGGGCGCCGCGATCGAGCAGGAGGTAGCCGAGGTTGGCGTGGGCCTCGCTGCGATTGGGTTCGAGGGCGATCGCCCGCCGGAGCACCGTCTCGCCCTCGCCGAGCCGGCCGGTCTTGGTGAGGAGGGCGCCGAGGTTGACGAGCGCCGCGACGTTCCTGGCATCGAGCGCCAGCGCTGCCCGATAGGCCTCCTCCGCCTTGTCGAACACCAGGCGGCGCCAATAGGTGAGGCCAAGCTCCGCGAGATACTTGGCCGCCAGCAGGCGCAGCTCGCGCGCCGCCTTGCGCTCGCCCAGCTTCTCGGCGCGGTCGGCCTCGGCGCGCAAGGCGTCGGCGCCATTGGCATAGGCCGCGGAATGATTGGGATCGAGGACGATGGCGCGGCGAAACGCGTCGATCGCCTCCCGCATCCGACCGAGCTGGCGCAGCATCTCGCCGAGGTTATTGTAAAGATTGGCATTGTTGGGCCTGCGCTGAGCGGCGCGGCGCAGCAGCTCCACCGCGGCCTCGAGCTGCCCCGCCTGCCCCGCCAGCAGGCCCAGCAGGTGCAGCGCCTCGCCATGACCGGGATCGCGCCGCAGCACCTCGCGGTAGAGACGCTCGGCCTCCGCCAGGCGCCCCTCGCCATGATGTGCCACTCCCTCATTGACGAGGGCGGCAAGCACCGCCTCGCCAGCCGGCTCCGAGCTCATGCGGGTGGTTATAGGGACCGGCGGCGGCGCAAGAAAGGGGATGCGCTCATCCCGCCGCGCACCACCGCCGCCACATCTCCCGGAGCGCCGCCTCGAAATGGCGGGCGAAACCAGGCTCGTCGCAGAGCGCGGAGCCCCGCATCTGCTGGCGCAGACCAACCCGGAGAGCGGCGAGACGACCGAGATCGCGCGCCAGCGCAACCGCCTTCTCGATATAGGCCTGGTGGCTCTCGGCAATGAGCTCGGGCAGGCCGACGCGGGAGAGCAGATCGGCGCTGACCCGCGCAACGTGGCGATCACCGCGCAGCGCTACGACGGGCACCCCCATCCAGAGCGCGTCACAGGTGGTGGTGGTGCCGTTGTAGGGAAAGGGATCGAGGCCGATGTCGATCTCGCCGTAGAGTCGGAGGTGCTCCTCGTTGCTCCGGGTGATGGACATGACGGTGATGCGCTCGGGCGCCACGCCATCGGCCTCGAAATTGGCGAAGAAGCGCTGCGCCAGCTGCTCATCGGCGAAGCTGGCGCCTTTGAGAACAAGGCGGGCTCCCGGCACCGCCGCCAGGATCGTGCCCAGACCTCCACCACGTGGCGGGACGTCTTCATGGGGTTGTTGAAGGAGCCGAAGGTGACGAAGCCCCGGCCCGCCGCCGGCAGCGGCGCCACCGGCGGGGCCTCGAGGGCCGGACGGTAGCAGAGGAAGCCATCCGGCAGGCGATAGAGCTGCTCGGTGTGGAGCGCATCGTCGGGCCCCGGCGGATCGGCGATCGCGTCGGTGATGCGATAGTCGATATTGGCGAGGCCGGTGGTGGCGGGGTAGCCGAGCCAGGTCGCCGTCACCGGCGCGGGCTTGAGCGCGAAGACGCCGAGCCGGTGGCCGCCGCTGTGACCGGCGAGATCGATCAGGATGTCGATCGCGTCCTCGCGGATCATCGCCGCGACGTCGCGATCGGCGATGCCCACCGTCGAGCGCCAATGGGCGACGAGGCCGCGCAGGCGGGCGGTGACGGCGTCGGGCTTTTCCACGCCGGCATAAGCGAAGACCTCCACCGCCGAGGGGTCGTGGCGCGCCAGCAGCGGCTCGAGGAAGAAGCGCACCGCGTGTTCGCGAAAATCTGCGGTGACATAGCCGATGCGCAGCCGCCGCGCCGGATCGCGGGTATTGGCGAAGGGCGGCGACGGACCCGCGGCGCGGGCGCGCGCGAGCGCGATCGCCCCCCACTCCCGGTGCGCCTCCGTCACCTGCTCCGGCCGGAGATCGGCGCGGTAATGCAGCTGCATCAGGATCCGCTCCTCGAGATTGGTCCGCGCATCCTCGAAGGCGGGATCGATCTCGAGCGCGCGCCGGAACGCCGCGGCGGCCTCGTCGGTGCGGATCTGCGCCAGCAGGACAGCGCCGAGGTTGTTGTGATAGCGCGCGACGGCGGGATCGAGGGCGATGGCGCGCCGCAGCAGTGTCTCGGCGTCGAACTCGCGGGACGCGTTGTGCGCGAGCACTCCCAGAGCGTTGAGCAGCTCCGCATTGTCGGGATCGAGCGGCAGCGCCTCGCGATAGACCTCATCGGCTTCCCGCAGCCGATTGGCGCGGGCGTGCACATGGCCGAGGCCGATCAGGTAGTGCGCGGCGAGCTTGTTGAGGCGCTGGGCCGCGGCGGGCTTGCCACCGCGTTCCGCGGCGAGCGCGGAAGCTTTCGCGGCATCGGCGCAATCGCGGTAGGCGTCGAGAAAATCGGGATCGAGAGCCAGCGCCTGGTTGTAGGCGGCGAGCGCGGCGGGGAAATCGCCGATCATCCGGTGCGCCTCGGCCAGGTTGTAGCAGCGCTCCGGGCTGGGCCCGGCCAGCTCGATCGTGCGCCTGAAGCCGGCGATGGCGCCCGGCAGGTTCCCGCGCTGACCCGCCAGCACCGCCAGCAGCTGATGGGCCTCGGCATGATCGGGATCGAGCGCGAGCGCCTGGCGATAGAGGCGCTCTGCGTCCTCGAGCCGGCCGGCACGGTGCAGCACCCGCCCGTTTTCGGTGAGCGGCGCGGCGCCGGCGTCGATACCACCGTTGGTGTGGCCGCCGGTCATGCCGCGACGGACTCGCCGCCTTCGGGTCCGTAGAACACGACCCAGACCTGGAGATCGTCGCTGAATTCCTCGAAGCGGTGCTCGGCGCCGGCGGGCACGAAGATGAGATCGCCGGAGCCGAACGGCGTGCGCGCGCCATCGAGAAAGAACTGCCCCCGCCCGTGCACGACGACATAGACCTCGTCGCGGGTATGCGGCGTCTGCGGATCCCTGCCGCTCGGCGCATAGAAGCGGATTTCGAGGCTGCCGTGGGTCATCAGCTCCGCTGACAGCCGGCCGGCCGGGATCGGCGCGATGCGGGCCTCGGCGAGGGAGATGACGGCTTTGACCGGAGAGCCAGTTCGGGTGGCGCTCATCATTGCGGTTCCGATCGCTGAAATTGACCGGCGCTCAGACTAGCGCCGACCGACGATGCGGCGGGAGCGCTTTCTTGTCCCGGTAACATGTATTCCAAAACGTCGCAGGCCAGCCCGAAGGCTGGCCTGCAAACGTTTACGCTCGATACGCCCGACTTTAGGCGATCTTCTGGTCCGCCTCGAGAGCGGGCGTCGCCGAGCTTTCGGCGGCGGCGATCGCCGCCAGCTCGCGATCGCGCTCGGCGGCAAGCTGGCGCCACCGCGCCATCACGCTGCCGGTGCCGGCGGGGATGAGCCGACCCACGATGACGTTCTCCTTGAGACCGGAGAGCACGTCGACGCGGCCCGAGACCGCCGCCTCAGTGAGGACGCGGGTGGTCTCCTGGAACGAGGCCGCCGATATGAACGAGTTGGTCTGCAGGCTCGCCTTGGTGATGCCCTGCAGCACGGGATGCGCGATCGCGGGCTTGCCGCCCTCGCGCTCCACCTTCGCGTTCTCCTCCTCGAACTCGGTGCGATCGATCTGCTCGCCCACCAGGAAGGTACTGTCGCCGGCCTCCTCGATCTCCACCTTCTGCAGCATCTGGCGGACGATCACCTCGATGTGCTTGTCGTTGATGCGCACGCCCTGGAGGCGATAGACCTCCTGGATCTCGTTGATGAGATATGACGCGAGCGCCTCGACGCCGAGCACGCGCAGGATGTCGTGCGGCACCGGGTTGCCGTCCATCAGCAGATCGCCCTTCAGCACGTAATCGCCCTCCTGCACGCTGATGTGCTTGCCCTTGGGGATCAGGTACTCGACCGGCTCCTTGTTGCTCTCCGGGCCCGGGGTTACGACGATGCGGCGCTTGGTCTTGTAGTCCTTGCCGAACTCGACGCGGCCATCCGCCTCGCTGATGATGGCGAAGTCCTTCGGCTTGCGCGCCTCGAACAGCTCGGCGACGCGCGGCAGACCGCCGGTGATGTCGCGTGTCTTGGAGGATTCACGCGGGATGCGCGCGAGCACGTCGCCCGCCTTCACCTCGGCGCCGTTCTCCACCGAGAGGATGGCGTCGACCGACATGAAGTAGCGCGCCTCGAGCCCGTTGGCGAGCGTGAGGACGCGCTGCTTGTCATCGCGCAGCGTGATGCGCGGCTTCAGGTCGTTGCCGCGCGGCTGCTGCTTCCAGTCGATCACCACCTTGGAGGAGATGCCGGTCGCCTCGTCCACCACCTCGCGCACCGAGACGCTCTCGATGAGGTCGACGTAGTTGGCGAAGCCGTCCTTCTCCGTGATGATCGGGATCGTGTAGGGATCCCACTCCGCCAGCTTCTGTCCCTTCTGCACCTTGGCGCCGTCGTCCGCCAGGAGCCGCGCGCCGTACGGCACGCGGTGACGCGCCCGCTCGCGGCCCGCCTCGTCCAGCAGCACGACCTCGCAGTTGCGCCCCATCACCACCGGCACCTTGGTCGAGTTGATGACCACGTTGCGGTTCTTCACCTTGACCAGCGCGTCGAAGGTCGCCTCGACCGACGACACCTCGGCGCCGCGCTGCACGGCGCCGCCGATATGGAAGGTGCGCATGGTGAGCTGGGTGCCGGGCTCGCCGATCGACTGCGCGGCGATCACGCCCACCGCCTCGCCGATGTTGACCATGGTGCCGCGGGCGAGATCGCGCCCATAGCACTTGCCGCAGACGCCGATGCGGTTCTCGCAGGTCAGCACCGAGCGGATCTGGACGGTGTCGATGCCGGAACGTTCGATCCGCTCCACCGCCTCCTCGTCGATGAGGTCGCCGGCCTTGACCAGCAGGTCGCCGCTCAAGGGATCGACCACGTCCACCGAGGCGCTGCGGCCGAGGATGCGATCGGAGAGCGGCGCGATGACCTCGCCGCCGTCGACCACCGCCCGCATGGTAAGGCCGCGGGTGGTGCCGCAATCCTCCTCGGTGATGATGGCGTCCTGCGCCACGTCGACGAGGCGTCGGGTGAGGTAGCCCGAGTTCGCGGTCTTGAGCGCGGTGTCGGCGAGGCCCTTGCGCGCACCATGCGTCGAGTTGAAGTACTCGAGCACGGTCAGGCCTTCCTTGAAGTTGGAGATGATCGGCGTCTCGATGATCTCGCCCGAGGGCTTGGCCATCAGGCCGCGCATGCCCGCGAGCTGCTTGATCTGCGCCGCCGAGCCGCGGGCGCCGGAGTCCGACATCATCCAGACCGAGTTGATCGGCTCGCCCGGCTGCATCGCCTTGATGACCTTCATCATCTCGTCGGCGACCTTCTCGGTGCAGCTCGACCAGACGTCGACCACCTTGTTGTACTTCTCGCCCTGGGTGATCAGGCCGTCGAGATACTGCTGCTCGTACTCCTTCACCTTCTCCTGGGCGGTCGCCACCAGCTTCACCTTCGCCGGCGGGATGATGAGATCATCCTTGCCGAAGGAGATGCCGGCGCGGCACGCATGGGTGAAGCCCAGGGTCATCAGGCGGTCGCAGAAGATCACCGTCTCCTTCTGGCCGCAGTGGCGGTAGACCTGATCGATCAGGTTGCTGATCTCCTTCTTGGTGAGAAGGCGGTTGATCAGGTCGAAGCCGACGTTGGGATTGCGCGGCAGAATCTCGGACAGCAGCATGCGGCCCGGCGTCGTGGTGACGCGGGCGACGATCGGCTTGCCCTCCTTGTCGACGGTGTCGAGCCGCGAGGTGACGCGGGCGTGCAGCGTCACCGCACCCTCGTCGAGGGCGTGCTCGATCTCGCCCATGTCGCCGAACACCATGCCCTCGCCCTTCTCCTTCGGGCGCTCCATGGTGATGTAGTAGAGGCCGAGCACGATGTCCTGGGAGGGCACGATGATCGGCTTGCCGTTGGCGGGCGACAGGATGTTGTTGGTCGACATCATCAGGACGCGCGCCTCGAGCTGCGCCTCCAGCGACAGCGGCACGTGCACCGCCATCTGGTCACCGTCGAAGTCGGCGTTGAAGGCGGTGCAAACCAGCGGGTGCAGCTGGATCGCCTTGCCCTCGATGAGGATCGGTTCGAAGGCCTGGATGCCGAGGCGATGCAAGGTCGGCGCGCGGTTCAGCAGCACCGGATGCTCGCGGATGACCTCCTCGAGGATGTCCCAGACCTCCGGCCGCTCCTTCTCTACCATGCGCTTGGCGGCCTTGATCGTGCTCGCCATGCCGTAGAGCTCGAGCTTCGAGTAGATGAAGGGCTTGAAGAGCTCGAGCGCCATCTTCTTCGGCAGGCCGCACTGATGCAGCTTGAGCTCGGGACCGACGACGATCACCGAGCGGCCGGAGTAGTCGACGCGCTTGCCGAGCAGGTTCTGACGGAACCGGCCCTGCTTGCCCTTGAGCATGTCGGAGAGCGACTTCAGCGGACGCTTGTTGGCCCCGGTGATGACGCGGCCGCGCCGCCCGTTGTCGAAGAGCGCGTCCACCGCCTCCTGCAGCATGCGCTTCTCGTTGCGCACGATGATGTCGGGAGCGCGCAGCTCGATGAGCCGCTTCAGGCGGTTGTTGCGGTTGATGACGCGGCGGTAGAGGTCGTTGAGGTCCGAGGTGGCGAAGCGGCCGCCGTCGAGCGGCACCAGCGGGCGGAGCTCGGGCGGGATCACCGGAACCACCTCGAGGATCATCCACTCCGGCCGGCTCGCCGACTGGATGAAGGCCTCCACCAGCTTCAGGCGCTTCACGAACTTCTTGCGCTTGGCCTCCGAGGTCGTCTCCTTGAGGGCGATGCGCAGCCGCTCATGCTCCTCCGGGAGCTTGATCGCCGACAGCATGGTGCGGAGCGCCTCGGCGCCGATCGCCGCGGTGAAGGTGTCCTCGCCGTACTCTTCCTGCGCCTTGACGAAGTCGTCCTCGGACAGCAGCTGGCGCAGCTTGAGCGGCGTCAGGCCCGGCTCGATCACGACGTAGCTCTCGAAGTAGAGGATCTTCTCGAGATCCTTCAGCGTCATGTCGAGCAGCAGGCCGATGCGGCTCGGCAGCGACTTCAGGAACCAGATATGCGCGACGGGCGAGGCCAGCTCGATGTGGCCCATGCGGTCGCGGCGCACCTTGGAGAGCGTCACCTCGACGCCGCATTTCTCGCAGATGATGCCGCGGTACTTCATGCGCTTGTACTTGCCGCACAAGCACTCGTAGTCCTTGATCGGGCCGAAGATGCGGGCGCAGAACAACCCGTCGCGCTCCGGCTTGAAGGTGCGATAGTTGATCGTCTCCGGCTTCTTGATCTCGCCGAACGACCAGGAGCGGATGCGCTCCGGGCTCGCGATCGAGATCTTGATCTGATCGAAGCTCTGCAGCCCCGTCACTTGGCCGAAGATGTTCATCAACTCGTTCATGAACGATCCCTCTCTGAGGTAACTCGCGATCCCGTCGCCGGGACCTTCGGGCCGGGACGGCAACAGGCCGTCCCGCCCATGGATTTGACTGCCGAGATCAGAAGCTGCGCTGCTCCAGCTCGACGTTGAGACCGAGCGAGCGAAGCTCCTTCACCAGGACGTTGAAGGATTCCGGTATGCCCGCCTCGAAGTTGTCGTCGCCGCGCACGATCGCCTCGTAGACCTTGGTGCGGCCGGAGACGTCATCCGACTTGACGGTCAGCATCTCCTGCAGCGTGTAGGCGGAGCCGTAGGCCTCGAGCGCCCACACCTCCATTTCTCCGAAGCGCTGGCCGCCGAACTGCGCCTTGCCGCCCAGCGGCTGCTGGGTGACCAGGCTGTAGGGGCCGATCGAGCGCGCGTGGATCTTGTCGTCCACGAGATGATGCAGCTTCATCATGTAGATGTAGCCGACGGTCACCTTGCGGTGGAACGTCTCGCCGGTGCGGCCGTCGGTGAGCGTCACCTGACCCGAGGAGTCGAGACCCGCCTCCTTCAGCATCTGCACGATGTCCTCCTCGCGGGCGCCGTCGAACACCGGGCTCGCCATGGGGATGCCGTGCCGGAGGTTCTCGCCGAGCTCGAGGAGCGCGTTGTCCTCGAGCGCCGCGATGTCCTTGCGGTCGGTCGCGTCGGGATAGACCTCGGTCAGGAAGCGACGCAGGTCCGCGGTCTTGGCACTGCGCTTGACCTTGTCGATCATGTCGCCGATCTGGCGGCCGAGGCCGGCGGAGGCCCAGCCGAGATGCGTCTCCAGGATCTGACCGACGTTCATGCGGCTCGGCACGCCCAGGGGATTGAGCACGATGTCGACCGGCGTGCCGTCATCGAGATACGGCATGTCCTCGCCGGGCACGATGCGCGAGATCACGCCCTTGTTGCCGTGCCGGCCCGCCATCTTGTCGCCGGGCTGCAGCTTGCGCTTCACCGCCACGAAGACCTTGACCATCTTCATGACGCCGGGCGGCAGCTCGTCGCCGCGCTGCAGCTTCTCCACCTTGTTCTCGAAGCGCTTCTGCAGCTCGTCGGTGGCCTCGTCCATCTGCTTCTTGAGCGTCTCGATGGTGGCCTGCTGCTCGTCGCTCTTGAGGGCGAAGTGCCGCCACTGGCCCGGAGTGAACTCCGCCAGCACCGGCTCGGTGATCTTGACCGGGCCCTTGAAGCCCTTGGGGCCGGCCTGCGCCATCTGCCCCATGAGCAGCTCCTTGAGCCGCGCCTGGAAGCTGCGCTCGAGGATCGAGCGCTCGTCGTCGCGGTCCTTGGCGAGGCGCTCGATCTCCGCCCGCTCGATGGCGAGCGCGCGCTCGTCCTTGTCGACGCCGCGGCGGGAGAACACGCGCACCTCCACCACCGTGCCGGAAACGCCCGGCGGCAGGCGAAGCGAGGTGTCGCGCACGTCGGACGCCTTCTCGCCGAAGATCGCGCGCAGCAGCTTCTCTTCCGGGGTCATCGGCGATTCACCCTTCGGCGTCACCTTGCCCACGAGAATGTCGCCTGGCTTCACGTCGGCGCCGATATAGACGATGCCCGCCTCGTCGAGGTTCTTGAGCGCTTCCTCGCCGACGTTCGGGATGTCGCGGGTGATCTCCTCCTGGCCGAGCTTGGTGTCGCGGGCCATCACCTCGAATTCCTCGATGTGGATCGAGGTGAAGACGTCGTCGGAGACGATCCGCTCGGAGATCAGGATCGAATCCTCGAAGTTGTAGCCGTTCCACGGCATGAAAGCGCAGAGCACGTTGCGGCCGAGCGCCAGCTCGCCGAGCTGGGTCGAGGGACCGTCGCCGATCACGTCGCCGGCCGCCACCACGTCGCCCACCCGCACCAGGGGACGCTGGGTGATGCAGGTGTTCTGGTTCGAGCGCTGGAACTTGAGGAGATTGTAGATGTCGACGCCCGACGCGGTCGCCGCCATCTCCTCGGTGGCGCGGATGACGATGCGCATGCCGTCCACCTGGTCCACCACGCCCGAGCGGCGCGCGATGATGGTGACGCCGGAATCACGCGCCACCGTCTCTTCCATGCCGGTACCCACGAGAGGGGCCTCGGCGCGGATCAACGGCACCGCCTGGCGCTGCATGTTCGAGCCCATGAGGGCGCGGTTGGCGTCATCGTTCTCCAGGAACGGAATGAGCGCCGCCGCCACCGAGACGAGCTGCTTCGGCGACACGTCGACGAGCTCGATGTCCTGCGGACGCGACATCACGAACTCGCCGCCCTTGCGGCAGGAGATCAGGTCCTCGACGAAGCGGTTCTTGGCATCGACGGGCACGTTCGCCTGGGCGATCGTGTAGCGGCCCTCGTCCATCGCCGAGAGGTAGAGCACCTCGTCGGTGACGTGACCCTCCTTCACCTTGCGGTAAGGGCTCTCGATGAAGCCGTACTGGTTCACCCGCGCGTAGGTCGCGAGGCTGTTGATCAGACCGATGTTCGGGCCTTCCGGCGTCTCGATCGGGCAGATGCGGCCATAGTGGGTGGGATGCACGTCGCGCACCTCGAAGCCGGCGCGCTCGCGGGTCAGGCCGCCCGGTCCCAGCGCCGAGAGCCGGCGCTTGTGGGTGATCTCCGAGAGCGGGTTGGTCTGATCCATGAACTGCGAGAGCTGCGAGGAGCCGAAGAACTCGCGCACCGCCGCCGCCGCCGGCTTGGCGTTGATGAGGTCGTGCGGCATCACGGTGTCGATCTCCACCGAGCTCATGCGCTCGCGGATCGCCCGCTCCATGCGCAGGAGGCCGACGCGGTACTGGTTCTCCATGAGCTCGCCGACCGAGCGCACCCGGCGATTGCCGAGATGGTCGATGTCGTCGATCTCGCCGCGCCCGTCCTTCAGCTCGACGAGCACCTTGAGGATCGCCAGGATGTCCTCCTTGCGGAGCACGCGCACCTGGTCGTCGGTGGTCTGGCTGAGGCGCGAGTTCATCTTCACCCGGCCAACGGCCGAAAGATCATACCGCTCCTGGTCGAAAAACAGGCCCTGGAACAGCGCCTCCGCGGTCTCCAAGGTCGGCGGCTCGCCGGGACGCATGACGCGGTAGATGTCGATGAGCGCGTCCTCGCGGGCGGCGTTCTTGTCGATCATCAGCGTGTTGCGCATGTAGGGACCGACCGCCACGTGGTCGATCGCCAGCACCGGCAGCTTCTTGGTCTTGCCCTCCTCGATCTGGAGGAGCAGCGCCTCGGTGATCTCGTCGCCGGCCTCGGCGAGCACCTCGCCGGTGTCCTCGTTGATGACGTCGATGGCGAGGAAGCGGCCGACCAGCTCCTCCTTGGTGACCTGGATCTCGCGCAGGCCCTCGTCGAAGAGCTTGCGGGCGCCGCGCGGCGTGAGCTTGCTGCCGGCCTCGGCGCGCGGCTTTCCGGTCTTGGCGTCGATGAGGTCGACGACGAGCTTGACGCCGCCGCGGTAGCGCTGCGGATCGAAGGGCGCGGTCCAGCCCTTCTTGGCGTGGGTGTAGAGGATGCTGTCGTAGAAGAAGGCGAGGATCTCCTCCTTCGACATGCCCTGCGCCTCGTAGGGCTGCAGCGTCTTGCTCTCGGCGGCGCGCTGGGCGCGCAGGTCCTGCGTCGCCTTGCTGTCGAGGGCCATCAGCAGCGTCGTCACCGGCAGCTTGCGGCGGCGGTCGATGCGCACATACATGTGGTCCTTGGCGTCGAACTCGAAGTCGAGCCAGGAGCCGCGATAGGGGATGACGCGGGCGGCGAAGAGATACTTGCCCGAGGAATGCGTCTTGCCCTTGTCGTGGTCGAAGAACACGCCGGGCGAGCGGTGCATCTGCGAGACGATGACGCGCTCGGTGCCGTTGATGATGAAGGTGCCGTTCTTGGTCATGAGCGGCATGTCGCCCATGTAGACGTCCTGCTCCTTGATGTCGCGGATCGAGCGCGAGCCGGTCTCCTCGTCGACGTCCCAGACGACGAGGCGGAGCGTCACCTTGAGGGGTGCCGCGAAGGTGATGCCGCGCTGCTGGCACTCCTCGACGTCGTATTTCGGCTCCTCGAGCTCGTAGCGCACGAACTCCAGGCGAGCACGGTCGGCGAAGTCACGGATCGGGAAGACGGACTTGAACACCTCCTGCAGGCCGACGCTGGTCCGGCCTTCCGGCGGCACGCCCATCTGCAGGAAATGATCGTAGGAGCTCTTCTGCACCTCGATGAGGTTCGGCATCGGCGCCACCTCAGGGATGCGGCCGAAGCTCCTGCGAATACGCTTGCGACCCGTGAACGACTTCGTCATGGATGTTCCTCGTCAGTGTACCCATCGCGCCGCGGCAACCCGCGGTGCGTAGTCAGGCGTCTCGCCACAGCCCGTCCCAAACGCAAAAAGCCGGCCTGCGCGCCCGCCAAGCACGCCCCGGCTCGAGCACCCCGCCGGCCGATGGAGCGGCGATATCAGCGCGCTCCATGGCCTGCGGCCTGGCTCGGTCCTGCTTATTTAACCTCGACCGTTGCACCCGCCTCTTCGAGCTGCTTCTTGATCTTCGCCGCCTCGTCCTTGTTGACGCCCTCCTTGACCGCCTTGGGCGCGCCTTCCACCAGGTCCTTCGCCTCCTTGAGGCCAAGTCCGGTGATGGCACGCACCTCTTTGATTACGTTGATTTTCTTCTCGCCGGAATTCGTCAGGATCACGTTGAACTCCGTCTTCTCGGCGGCAGCTTCCGCGGCCGGCGCACCGCCGCCCGCAGCTGCGGCCACCGCAACCGGCGCCGCCGCCGACACGCCCCACTTCTCTTCGAGCATCTTCGAGAGCTCTGCCGCCTCCAGGACGGTCAAGCTCGAGAGCTCGGTCACCAACTTCGCAAGATCAATCATTGTAGCACCTCTGGGAAAGAGAAAAATACAAGATTTTCAACGACTCCGGCCTCAGCCCGTCTTGCCGTAGGCAGCGAACACCCGCGCGAGCTTGGCATTGGGCGCCTGCAGCACGGCGGCGATGCGTGTCGCCGGCGTTTGCAGCATGCCCAGGATCTTCGCGCGAAGCTGATCGAGCGACGGCATGGTAGCGAGGGCTTTGATGCCCTTGGCGTCGAGCTGCTGAGCACCGAGACCACCCCCGATGATCTGCAGCTTTTCGTTCTTATTGGCGAACTCGACGGCTACCTTCGCCGCTGCCACGGGGTCGCGCGAAAAGGCGATCGCGGTCGGCCCCTTGAACAGCGGAGACAGTTGCTCGAATTTCGTGCCTTCAAGAGCGCGACGGGCGAGCCGGTTCTTGGTCACCTTGAAGCCGGCGCCCACGGCACGCATCTGACGCCGCAGCTGTGTCACTTCCTCGACGGTCATCCCGTTCTGGTGCGTGACAACGACGCATACGGTGTCGGACAGCGCATCGTGAAGCGTATCGACCAGCTTCGCTTTTTGTGTCCGGTCCACGGTCTCGTCTCCGAACTCTTGACCCGCGCCTCGGGCCCGGAAGGGCCTTCGGAAAACAGGTCGGTTGCACGAGGGCGGCAGGGCCAACAGCGGCCCGCCTCCCGTTCGCCTGTCCCAGAAGTACCAGGCCGCCTGCGACGAGCGCGTGCGGTCCGGGAACCCCTGTCTCATGCGGGCGCCTCCGAAGAGGCCTTAAGCCGGCGAGGCCGGCACCTGCAGTCTCGGACAGGACCGGAACGGCCTCCGGGTCCCGAGGAACCCCGATCCCGTTCCGTCGACCGCCGCCCCGCTCCCGAAAGAGAAAGGCGGCGGAAGCACTTAAAGACGAACCCCGACTCAGCCGAGGGTCGTCAAATCCAGCTTCACCCCCGGACCCATGGTGGAGGAAAGGCTCACCTTCTTGAGGAAGGAGCCCTTGATCCCGGTGGGACGCGAGCGGGTGATGGCGCCGACGAAGGCGCGCACATTGGCGGCAATCGCGTCCTCGGTAAAGCTCGCTTTGCCGACCCCGGCGTGAATGATGCCCGCCTTCTCGGTGCGGTACTCGACTTGGCCGCCCTTGGCGGCCTTCACCGCCTCGGTGACGTTCGCGGTCACGGTGCCGAGCTTCGGATTGGGCATCAGCCCGCGGGGGCCCAGCACTTTGCCGAGCCGGCCCACGATGGCCATCATGTCGGGGGTGGCGATTGCACGATCGAAGTCTATTTGGCCCGCCTGGACCTTTTCTGCAAGGTCCTCGGCGCCGACCAGGTCTGCGCCGGCCGCCTTCGCCTCGTCGGCGCGGGCACCCTTGGCGAAGACCGCGACCCGGAGCGTCTTGCCGGTGCCGCTCGGCAGCATCACCGTGCCGCGCAGGTTCTGCTCGGACTTCCGCGGGTCGATGTTGAGGTTCAGCGAGATCTCGATGGTCTCGTCGAACTTCGCCTTGGCGCGCGCCTTCACCATCTTCACCGCCTCGGGAAGCGGATAATAGGCTTCGGGATTGATCCCCTCGCTCGCCTTCTTGAAGCGCTTTCCAGTCTCGGCCATGGGATTACTCCACCACCTCGAGGCCCATCGAGCGCGCGGAGCCCGCGATCATGCGGGCGGCACCCTCGATGTCCTTGGCGTTCAGGTCCTTCATCTTCTTCTCCGCGATCTCGCGGATCTGCTTCATCGTCACCTTGCCGACGAAGCCCTTGCTCGGCGTCTGCGAGCCCTTCTCGACGCCCGCGGCCTTCTTGAGGAAGAAGCTCGCCGGCGGCGTCTTGGTGATGAAGGTGAAGCTGCGATCGCCGTAGGCGGTGATCACCACGGGGATCGGCATCCCCGGCTCCAGGCTCTGCGTCTGCGCGTTGAACGCCTTGCAGAACTCCATGATGTTGAGGCCGCGCTGACCGAGCGCGGGGCCGATCGGCGGCGACGGGTTAGCCTTGCCCGCCGGCACCTCCAGCTTGATGTAACCCACTATCTTCTTCGCCATATCAATCCCTTCCGTTTGCTGAGGGATCCGCGGTGCGGCATGGCGTGCCTCCCGCAGAAATTAGAGTTCATTCTCCGCGCGTTTCGAGCCGCCACACCAACCCTCGAGACGCGCGTAACGCTGTAACGCTTAGGCTAGAGCTTCTCCACCTGCGAGTACTCCAGCTCCACCGGCGTGGCGCGGCCGAAGATCGAGACCGCAACCTTGATGCGCGCCTTCTCCTCGTCCACTTCCTCCACCACCCCGTTGAAGGAGGTGAAGGGGCCGTCGGAGACGCGGACCTGCTCGCCGACCTCGAAGGTGATCGACGGCTTCGGCCGCTCGATCCCCTCCTGCACCTGGCGCATGATCCGCTGCGCCTCGTTGTCGGTGATCGCCACCGGCCGGCCCTTGCCGCCCAGGAAGCCCGTCACCTTCGGCGTGTTCTTCACGAGGTGCCAAGTCTCGTCGGAGAGATCCATCTTCACCAGCACATAGCCGGGGAAGAACTTGCGCTCCGAGCTCACCTTGGCGCCGCGCTTGACCTCCACGACCTCCTCGGTCGGCACCAGCACTTCCTCGAACCGCTCGGCGAGGCCCTTCTGCTCGGCCTGCTCGCGGATCGAGGACGCCACCTTCTTCTCGAAGCCGGAGTAGACGTGAATGACATACCAACGCTGCGCCATCGTCTCAGGCTCCAAGGCCGAGCACGAAGCGCACGGCGTACGAAAATGCCTCGTCCACCACGAAGAAGAACAGCGCGACCGCGAACGCCATCAAGAACACCATCGCCGTGGTCATGGTCAGCTCCTTGCGGGACGGCCAAGTGACGCGCGCCACTTCCTGTCGCACCTGCCGGAGAAATTCTGCGGGGCTGGTCCGTGCCATTTTTGGGGGGTTGATTTTAAGGCGGCGACTATAACGCCCTCGATCTTCTGATGCTAGCGCTCAAACCGGCTTTGTTACGGTGGCAGGAGTGGAGGGGCTCGAACCCCCAACCCCCGGTTTTGGAGACCGGTGCTCTACCAGTTGAGCTACACTCCTAAGACATCCATATTACTTGATGATATCGGCGACGACGCCGGCGCCGACGGTCCTGCCGCCCTCGCGGATGGCGAAGCGCAGGCCCTTCTCCATGGCGATGGGCGCGATCAGCTCCACCTCCATCGAGATGTTGTCCCCGGGCATCACCATCTCGGTGCCGTCCGGCAGCTTGATCGTCCCCGTCACGTCCGTGGTCCGGAAGTAGAACTGCGGCCGGTAGTTCGAGAAGAACGGCGTGTGGCGGCCACCCTCCTCCTTGGTCAGCACGTAGGCCTCGCACTTGAAGTTGGTGTGCGGCGTGATCGACCCCGGCGCCGCCAGCACCTGGCCGCGCTCCACTTCCTCGCGCTTGGTGCCGCGCAAGAGCGCCCCGATGTTGTCCCCCGCCTCGCCCTGGTCCAGCAGCTTGCGGAACATCTCGACACCCGTCACCACCGTCTTGATCGTCGGCCTTCAAGCCCACGATCTCGATCTCGTCCCCCACCTTCACGATCCCGCGCTCGACGCGGCCGGTCACCACCGTGCCGCGGCCCGAGATCGAGAACACGTCCTCGATCGGCATCAGGAACGGCTGGTCCTTCTCGCGCTTGGGCTGCGGGATATAGCTATCGACCGCCTCCATCAGCTTCAGGATCGCGTCGTGGCCCTGCTCCTTGTTCTTGTCCTCGAGCGCCATCAGCGCCGAGCCCCGCACGATCGGGATCTTGTCGCCGGGGAACTGGTACTTCGAGAGGAGCTCGCGCACCTCCAGCTCCACCAGGTCCAGCAGCTCCGGGTCGTCCACCATGTCGACCTTGTTCATGAAGACGACGATCGCCGGAACGCCCACCTGGCGCGCCAGCAGGATGTGCTCGCGGGTCTGCGGCATCGGGCCGTCCGCCGCCGACACCACCAGGATCGCGCCATCCATCTGCGCCGCGCCCGTGATCATGTTCTTCACGTAGTCCGCGTGGCCCGGGCAGTCGACGTGCGCGTAATGCCGGTTCTTCGTCTCGTACTCCACATGCGCCGTCGAGATCGTGATCCCGCGCGCCTTCTCCTCAGGCGCCTTGTCGATCTGGTCGTAGGCCGTGTAGGTCGCCCCGCCCGTCTCCGCCAGCACCTTCGTGATCGCCGCCGTCAGCGACGTCTTCCCATGGTCAACGTGACCAATCGTCCCGATGTTGCAGTGCGGCTTCGTCCGCTCAAACTTCGCCTTCGCCATGAGTAATCTTCCTGTCGCTCGTTGACATCGTGTGGTCGGACTATTCGGACTATGCGGTCTGCGTCACGGCGTTGGAGCGGGTGACGGGAATCGAACCCGCATAGCCAGCTTGGAAGGCTGGAGCTCTACCATTGAGCTACACCCGCCTATCGCCTGCGTCGTTCCGGTCGCCAACTCCGCGCGTCCGCCGCCGTGCCTTCAGGTATCCCCTGTGCGATGGTGGAGGGGGAAGGATTCGAACCTTCGAAGACTTCCGTCGGCAGATTTACAGTCTGCTGCCTTTGACCGCTCGGCAACCCCTCCAATCTCGCTTGCCGCCCGGCGCAGCGGAGTGCGCGTATTACGGTGCTGGCCGGGGTTTGTCAACATCAGCGGGGGGTTTAGCGCGCTCCCTCGCCGCGGCGAATGAGCCGGTCTGCCGGCCGGCCTGGTCGACACGCCGCCGGACGCAATCGAGCGGGCGACCATTCCCCGCTCCTTGCTGTATAAGCTCGCCCGATGGCCCGTGACCGACGTCCCACTCCGCACTCCCGAGATCGCAACCCCAAGCCCTTCCGGCCGCCGGGGAAGCACGCCCCGCGCCCCCGGCAGGCGGCCTCGCCCGCCGCCGCGTCCGCGCCGGCCCGGCCGCCCGCGCCGCCCCGGCCTGCCGCGTCTCCCGCCCAGCAGGCCGCGCCCCGCCGCGACGGCGGAAGCTGGGTCTATGGCCGCCACGCGGTGATGCGCGGTCCTGATGAACCCGCGCCGGCACTGCCGCCGGCTGGTGGCGCTCCCGGAGGGCAAGGAAGCGGCGGAAGCCCTCCTCGACGGCGCCCTGGCGGGAAGGGCCGCCGGCCTCAAGCTCGAGATCCTCGATCGCGTGCGCCTGGAGATGCTGCTGCCGGAGGGTGCCGTGCATCAGGGCCTGGCGCTGCAGACGGAGCCGCTGCCGCCGGCCTTCCTCGAGGACGTGCTGTCGGAGCTGCCGCCGATGCCGGCGGCGGCGCCCGCCGTCATCGTGGTGCTCGATCAGGTGAGCGATCCCCACAATGTCGGCGCCATCCTGCGCTCCGCCGCCGCCTTCGGCGCCCGCGCGGTGCTGCTGCCGGAGCATGGCACCCCGCCGGTCACCGGCGCCCTCGCCAAGGCCGCCTCCGGCGCGCTCGAGCGGGTGCCGCTGGTGCGCGTCACCAACCTCGCGCGCTCCCTCGACAAGTTGAAGGACGCCGGGTTCTGGTGCGTCGGCCTCGACGAGAGCGCGGAGAAGACACTTCCCGAGCTCGATCTCGGCGGCCGCGTGGCCCTGGTGCTGGGCGCCGAGGGCGAGGGGCTGCGCCGGCTGACCCGGGAGCGCTGCGACTTCCTGGCGCGGCTCCCCACCAGCGGACCGATCGCGTCCCTCAACGTCTCCAACGCCGCCGCGATCGCGCTCTACGAGATCGCGCGGCGGAGCGAAGCCGTGAGCGCGGCGATGCCGGCGAAAGCCGGGCGCTGGGTGGCGCCGGCGCTGATGGTGACGCCGGACGGCCGCTATCTCATGCAGCACCGCGACGATCTCCCCCATGTGCTGCTGCCCGGCCACTGGTCCTGCTTCGGCGGCGCCATCGATCCCGGCGACGCCGACGCGGAGGCGGCGGTCCGCCGCGAGATCCGCGAGGAGCTGGAATTCACCGCCCGCGAGGTCCGCCTCTTCACCGAGATGACGGTGGTGCTGCCCCTCGATCCGCCCCGCGTCGACCGCATGACCTTCTTCGAGGTGCCGATCACGGACCAGGACGTGGCCGGCATGGTGCTGCGGGAAGGCCAGGGGAAGGCGCTTTTCACGCCCGACGCGATCGCGCGCGAGCCCAAGGTGGCACCCTGGGATTTGGCCGCTCTCCTGATGCACGCCCGCAAGCACGCCTTGTTCGGCGGACGCTAAACTCCGCCGGCTTGCGGGCCCCGGACATCCGCAGTATCACGGGCCCCCGACAGGGCGCCGGGTTAGCTCAGCGGTAGAGCAGCGGTTTTGTAAACCGAAGGTCGGGGGTTCAATCCCCTCACCCGGCACCAATTTTTGCCCAGAACGATATGCCCTTGAAGGCATCTCCCTTGAAGTAGCTCATGACGCGCTGCGCCCAGGCGCGTGCATTGGCGAAGCGCGGATCGTCCCAGAGGGGCGCGATCTGATCGCAGAGATCGCGATCGGTGCTGACGAAGGCGTTCGACAGCATCAGCTCCAAGCGGCCGGGATTCGCCAGCAGCCAGCAGGCGAGGAGATACTGCTCGTTATAGTGCCGCTGCGACCACGCGGCGGGATAATCGAGGGGAAGAAAAATATCGTGGACATGCACGATCACGCCCGGCTTGAGGCGCGGCAGGATCTCCAGAAAGAAGACGGTGACATCGGAGTTCTGGAAGCTGCGATGGGAGTTGTCGATGAAGAGGATGTCGCCGGCGCCCAGCTCCGCGAAGATTTCCTGGTCCGTCTCTTCAAGGGAGGACCGGATCGAGCGGTCGCAGAGCGCGTCGACCTCGGCGCGCGGATGCGGATCGATGGAGACGATGCGTGTCGGCAGGCCGTTGTCGCGGATCGCGCGCCGGGCGAACAAGGTCGAATTGCCGGAGCCGACCTCGACGTAGAGCTTCGGGCGCGCCACGGCGAGGATCGTGTAGAGCGCCACCGCGTCGAGGCCGAGAAACCAGCCGTTCTGAAAACTCGGCTCGTTCTCCGTAGGCGGCGACTGATCTAGATGAAAGAACTGCTCCCGATGCTCCAGCATGTGTGCCAGCCACTGCCGATAGGCGGGACGGCCGCGCTCGAATATGGCGGTTAGCCGATCGTGGGGCGGCTTGTCGTAGCCCCACCGGGGCCGGGGATCGAAGCGGTAATCGAGCGCGATGATCTTGCGGCAGTCCGGCTCGTCGCTGAGCTCGTCGAGGCGCCAGCGCATGTACCGCTTGAAGACGAAGCGCACGATCTGCGTCGAAAGCGAAGGCCTGCTTCCCCTGTGCGCGCCGGCCGACGTTTCAATGGCCATGAATCGACCATAAGTTGGATGGGGAAGCCGGGCAACTCGCAGAGGTTACCAGCGATGAAAAGAACGGTTGGGGAACGATCCAAGCCCCGCCCTCGCGCGGCAACGAATCACCCGCTAGTCGCGTTGAAATCCCGCACTACCTCTGATCCGAGGAATTCTGCTCCGAGGAACGCCATGCCGCCACGTCCCACCTGGACCGGACAGCTGCGCCTGTCCCTGGTCTCCTGCCCGATCACGCTCTCGCCCGCCACCAGCGAGGCGGAGCGCATCCACCTGCACCAGCTCAATCCGAAAACCGGAAACCGGATCTCGCTGCAGCCGGTCGATTCAGAGACCGGGGAGGAGCTGGAGCGCAAGGATCTGGTGAAGGGCTATGAGCTCAAGGACGGCCGCTATGTCGTGCTCGAGCCGGACGAGCTCGACGAGCTGCAGATCGAACTCCTCCCGCGTCCTCGATCTCACCACCTTCGCCCCGCGCTCCTCGGTCGATCCGCTCTACGTGGCCGATCCCTATTTCATCTACCCCGGCAAGACCGGCGTCGACGCCTATCGCGTGATCGCCCAGGCGCTCACCAACAAGAAGCGGGTGGCGCTCGGGCGGATCGTGCTCAGCACGCGCGAGCATCCCGTGATGGTCGAGCCCTTCCTCGGCGGCCTGCTGATGACGCTGCTGCGGGCGGAGAACGAGGTTCGCGAGCCCGACTACGATTTCAAGAACGGCAAGCTCGACGGCAAGATGGTGGACCTCGCCGAGACCATCATGGAGCGGATGGCCGGCGACTTCGACCCGGCGGACTTCCGCGACCGCTACCAGGAGGAGCTGCGGAAGCTCATCGAGGCCAAGGCGAAGGGCATGCCCGGACCGAAGCGGACACGCGTCGCCGAGCAGGACAACGTCATCGATCTCATGGCCGCGCTGAAGCGCAGCCTCGCGGAGAAAGGCAAGGCGGAGCGGGCGCCCGCCGGCCGCAAGAGGGACGTCGATCGGCGGCAAGGCAGCATGCTGCTGCCGGTGAAGGGAGGCGCTCACAAGGAAGAGCGGGAACCGCGGCGGCGCGAGACCGCCAAAGGTCATCGGCGGCGCAAGGCGGGCTGATACTTAATTCCGACGTCGCCAGGCCGCCATGAGAGGAGCATTCGGCGCTTGGGATCGCATCCCAGACGCCCGAACGGTCCGCCGATCAAAATAAAGTGAGCTGCCGCTCAGGCACGCCACGGTAGGTAGAAGCCGCGGCGGCGATCAACTGATTTGCCTAGTATACAACCGTGCGATGCGCGGACTTTGAGCAACCTCGCGCCACACCGCCTTTTCGGCGCGGCGTCAGGATGCGCGACGCAGCGCTGCCAGCGAGGTGTAGCGACGGCGCCGGCGATGCCGATGCGAGCGAAGTGACCGCAGCCCATAGCCAGCCGCGAACGAGACGGCCGCCAAGCTACAGATCAGAAAGACCTCCATTATTTTCCACTCCCCGTTTCTTTCCCGCGCCCGTGTGCCCGTGCTGGGAAAAACCTGTGCATTACGCCTCGACCTTGCGGCCGTTAACCGCGGACCGCCTCCGCATTTTCCTTACCCGCCTCTTGCATGATTCGTGCCCTTCTGGGAAGGCATCCCTCACGCTGAGCTGATATGGAAATCCGCGCGGAAGTAGTCGAGACGACGACCCCGGGAAACTAACGCGAAAACAATGACGAAGGCGAGAAAGAAAGAGCTACCTGCGCTCCGCGCGACGCCGGGGCGGCTGCAGCCCCGCTTCCAGGGACGCCGCCTCCAGATCGCAGACTTCCGCAAGAATCATCAGGGATTCAACGCTCTTCTGGTCCTCGGTACCGCGCGCAAGGTGACGGTAGTGTAAGGCGCGGCCGCGGATGAAATCAGTATCGAGCATGAGACCTCCAGGCTGGGGTTGCCACTCATGCTGGTCCCGCGCATGGTTAACGAAAACCTAAGCCGGCGAAGCCGCTATGAGGCGCATTCAAATCAGGAGCTTGGCCATCATGTATTGATCGATGGCGCGGCCATCGACGACAACGCTCTGGCGCAGCACGCCTTCGATCTCGAAGCCCGATCTCCTGTAGAGCGTGATGGCGGCCTCGTTGCCGGCGGCGACCGGACGCTGCAGGCGATGAATGCCGGCGGTGCGCGCCCAGGATTCCACCGCCTCCATCAGGACGCGACCGATACCGCGGCCGCGCCACGCCACCGGCACGCCGATGCCGATCTCCGCCACGCCGCGCTTCGCCGGGTGGATACCACCGGCTGCGGTCGCAAGGCCGGCCAATCGTCCCGCCTGCTCCGCCACCAGCACCGCCTGGTTCTCGCTGGCGGCGACGGTGGCGAGGTAGGCCCGCATCTCGCCCTGTCCGCTGGCGGGATCAATCGGCGTCACGAACAGGAGCGGCGCTTCGATGGCAAGAGTGTTAACGAGGCCGATCAGCGCGTCGACATCGCGCTCTACCGGCACCCGGACAAAGGTTCCGGTAGCGGCGGCGGGATCCCGACGTAGCGGGCGGGCGAGTGCCATAAGCGGAATTCCTCAGTGTTGGTCCGCTGCCCGCACAGCCTGCCGCCCGCGTGGTTAAGAAACGCTTTATGCCTTGCATGGGAAGATGGCCGGACGGCCTCGTCGTCCGCCCCGAGATCCCGGTGGGGCGGCCGGGGCCACCGCATGCGGAGACGTCGATGCGCCGTTGTCGCCTATGGCTTGCCCGGCTTGTTCTGGCTCATCAGCACCTCCTGGCGCTGCTCCGCCGTGAGCTGCCGCTCGAACACCGCGATCTGGTTCTCGCGGGCGTGGGGCACGTCGAGCCCGGCCGCCTTGCCGTAGAGTCGATAAGCGGCGAGCGCGTCGCGCGCCGTGCCGATGCCGTTGAGCTTGCACCACGCCAGCACCTCGACCGCGCGTGGATCGTTCGCTTCGGAGAGACGCGTGAGCTGGTCGATGTCCTTCTGCCCGGCCGTCTTGTTTTTCACGTGAGCAATGATGTCGGAAAAGCTCGGCCCGACGGGCTTCGCCGGCGGCACCGGCGGCGGCATCTGCGGGCGGTCGGCCATCGCCTTCTCGCAGTCGGGATCCGGCGACTTGAGGCAGCGATAGGCGCCGTCGAGATCGTAGAACTGCGCGCGCGCCGGCGGGCTGGCAACGACCAGCGCCGCGATGGCGAGCGTGACAAAGGTGCGTCTCATATTCCCCATGATAGCGCAATTCGGGGCAACCGGCGGCGGGCGAAGCTTGCCATGATATTGGCCATCCCGCTTCTGCTCACCGCCTGCGATGCGATGAAGGAATGGGCGCAGGAATGGCGCATGCTGCCGCCGGGATTTGCCGGCCGCGAAGTCCGCGCCGCGGCGGCGCCGCAAACCACTACCGAGAACGGCGGACCCAATGGGGCATTGATCGGCGCCGGCCGCGAGATCCATGTGCCCGCCGATCTCGTCGACAGCACCGTCGGCGCCGAGATCGGCCGCTGGCTGAGCGCGCCGGAACGCCAGGTGCTCGCCGATGCCAGCCAGAAAGCCATCACCGGCGTCCGCAACACCAAGCTCGCCTGGACCGCCACCGCGCCCGGCGGCGACGTCACCGCCGAGGGCTGGATCGCGCCGGTCTCGGATCCCTATCGTTCCGTGCATGGCCAGATCTGCCGCGACGTGCGGCAGGCGCTGGTGCGCAACGATCAGGCGATGGCCCAGGAGCTCAGCCTCTGCCGCGAGGAACTCGTGGGCGGCGCCGCGGTCTGGACGATCCCGCACTGGCCTTGAGCGCTCGAAGCTAGCGCAGCATGTTGCGGGCGATGACGAGCTGCTGGATCTGGCTCGTGCCCTCGTAGATGCGGAACAGCCGCACGTCGCGATAGAAGCGCTCGATGCCGTAGTCGGCGATGTAGCCGGCGCCGCCGTGGATCTGCACCGCGCGGTCGGCGACGCGGCCGCACCATCTCGCGTGGCGAACAACTTGCAGCAGGACGGCCTCGGTCGAGACGTTCTCGCCGGCGTCGCGTGCGGCGCGCCGCGTCCAGCACCATGCGCGCGCCGCATAGGCCTCGGCGCGGCTGTCGGCCAGCATCGCCTGGATCGAGCTGGAACTCGCCGATCGGCTGGCCGAACTGCTTGCGCTCCTTGGCGTAGCGCAGCGCTGTCGCGGATCAGCCGCTCGGCGACGCCCACGCAGACCGCGGCGATGTGCAGGCGGCCGCGGTCCAGCACCTTCATCGCGGTCTTGAAGCCCTCGCCCTCCTTGCCGCCGATGCAGCGGCATCGGCCGGCACGCGGCAATCCTCGAAGATGACGTCGCAGGTGTGCGCGCCGCTGCTGGCCCATCTTCTTGTCGCGGCTTGCCGAGCTTGAGGCCCGGGATTGGGCGCCTCGACCAGGAAGGCCGAGATGCCGGCGGCGCCCTTGCTCGGCGGGATCGGTGCGCGCCATCACGGTGAAGAGGCCGGCCTCGGGCGCGTTGGTGATGAAGCGCTTGGTGCCGTTCAGCACCTAGCCATCGCCGTCGCGCCGCGCGCTGGTGCGCAGGCTCGCCGCGTCGGAGCCGGCCTCGGGCTCGGTCAGCGCGAAGGAGCCGACGATCTCGCCGGAGGCGAGCCGCGGCAGGTATTTCCGCTTCTGCTCCTCGGTGCCGTCGATGACGATGCCCTGGCTGCCGATGCCGTTGTTGGTGCCGATGCAGCGAGCGGAAGGCCGGCGAGGTCCGGCCGAGCTCGAAGGCGACCATGCACCTCCTCCTCATGGTGAGGCCGAGGCCGCCATATTCCTCCGGGATCGACAGGCCGAAGAGGCCGAGCCGGCGCATCTCGGCGATGATCTCTGGGGCACCGCGTCGTTCTCGGCGACCTCTGCTCGAGCGGGATGAGGCGCTCGCGCACGAAGCGCTGGACGGTGTCGACGAGCTGCCTCAGCGTCTCGGGCTCGAGTGCCATGGGGGCCGCTCCTCCGGTGTCGGCGGCACTGATCGGCCGCTCCCGGCATCCCTAGCCGATGCGCCGTCGCGGTTCAACCGCGCACCGCAAAGGAATGCGGTTCAACCGCGCGATCTCCTAGTCCAGCGCCGCCTCCACCGCGCCCTCGAGCTGCGCCTCGACCGACGTCGGCTGGCTGCGGCCGCTTGCAGCAGCAGCAGCAGCGGCACGACCGCGAGGGTCACCACCATCATGAACTTGAAGTCGTCGATATAGGCGATCATCGCGGCCTGGCGGTTGATCTCGCGATCGAGCATCGCCAGGCCGGCAGCGTGTGCGGATTCCAGAGGCTGTCGGCAGGGCAGCGCCCGGAGCGCCGGCGCTGTAGGGGTTCACGTGCTCGGCGATCTCGGCGTGGTTGACCTGGATGCTGCGCGCCAGCAGCGTCTCCACCACGGAGATGCCGATGCTCGCGCCGATGTTGCGCATCAGGCTGAAGATGCCGGCCGCCTCGGTGCGGAGCTGCGGCGGCAGCGTCGCGAAGGCGAGCGTGGTCAGCGGCGTGAACATGAAGCCGAGGCCGAGGCCCTGGCATGATGCCGGTGCTGATCACGAGCCAGCTGTCCATGTCGAGCGAGAAGCCGGTCATCTGCTAGAGCGAGAGCGCCGTGAGCAGCAGCCCGACCAGCATCAGCAGGCGCGGATCGACCGTTGCCATCAGGCGGCCCGACGATCATCATCGAGATCATGGTGCCGATGCCGCGCGGCGCCAGGACCAGGCCGGTGGTGATCACCGGATAGTTCAGCAGGTCCTGCAGCAGCGGCGGCAGCAGCGCCAGGGTGGCGAACAGCACGATGCCGACCACGAACATGAAGAGCACGCCGGCGACGAAATTGCGGTCCTTGAAGCAGGCGCGGGTCGATGAACGGATGCTTGGCGGTCGCGGAGTGGACGATGAAGACATAGAAGCCGAGCGCCGACGAGCGCGGCCTCGATCATGATCTCGCTGGAGGCGAACCAGTCCTTGAGCTCGCCGCGGTCGAGCATCATCTGCAGGCGCCGACGGCCGAGGCTCAGCATGGCGAAGCCGAAGAAATCGAACGGCCGCGCGTGCTCGGCACGGTGCTCGTGCGACGAAGGCGAGGATGCCGAGGAACGCCAGCATGCCGACCGGCAGGTTGATGTAGAACACCCAGCGCCAGTTGTAATTCTCGGTGAGCCAGCCGCCGAGCGTCGGGCCCGAGGATCGGCCCGACCATGACGCCGACGCCCCAGATCGCCATGGCCTGGCCGTGCTGCTCGCGCGGATAGATGTCGAGCAGCACCGCCTGGGACAGCGGCACCAGCGCCGCGCCGAACACGCCCTGCAGCAGGCGGAACAGCACGATCTGCGCCAGCGACTGCGCGGCGCCGCAGAGCATCGAGGCGACGGTGAAGCCGACGACCGAGACCAGGAAGAGCCGCTTGCGGCCGAAGCGGCCGGCGAGCCAGCCGGTCAGCGGCGTCATGATCGCGGCGGCGACGATGTAGGAGGTCAGCACCCAGGCGATCTGGTCCTGGGTCGCGGAGAGGCTGCCCTGCATGTGCGGCAGCGCCACGTTGGCGATGGTGGTGTCGAGCACCTGCATGATCGTCGCCAGCATGATGGAGACGGTGATCATGGCGCGGTTCCCGGCGCCGCGCGCGCGCGGCAGCGCGCCGGCGACGTCGTCGCCGGCGCTCACGGCGCGTCGCTGGCCTTCGGACTCGACCGGGACCCGGCCGAGCGCCTTGGCGATCGGCTCCGGCAGCCGGTTCTGATGATGGGTGTCGATCTCGACGTTGACGCTCATGCCGGCGCGCAGCCCGTTGGTCGTCCTCGTCCGGCGCCAGCACCAGGCGCACCGGCACGCGCTGCACGACCTTGACCCAGTTGCCGGTCGCGTTCTGCGGCGGCAGGATCGAGAACTCCGAGCCGGTGCCGGGGCTGAGGCTGCTGACTTGCGCGCGCCACTGGCGGCCGGGATAGGCTGTCGACCTCGATGCTGGCGCTCTGGCCGGCCTTCACGTAGGTGAGGTCGGTCTCCTTGAGATTCGCCTCGATATAGAGGCGATGCATCTCGACCAGCGCGAAGGCGGGCTGGCCGGACTGCACGTATTGGCCCGGGCGCAGATCGACCTTGGCGGTGATGCCGTCATCGGGCGCCGTGATGCGGGTGTGCGAGAGATCGAGCGCCGCCTGGTCCCGCGCCGCCATCGCCTGGCGCACGCGCGGATGGTCGTCGATCGGGATGATCGAGATTGCCGCCGAGGTTGGCCAGCGTCTGCGCGAGCTCCTGCTGCATCGCGGCGACCTGCTCGCGGGCGCTGTCGAAGTTGTGCCGCGCCTGGTCGGCCTGGCGCATCGGACGCCGCCATCTGCGCCGCCAGATGCTGCTGGCGGTCGAGACTCGCGCTGCATGTATTCGAGCGTGTCGCGCGCCTGCTGCAGCTGCGCTTGCTTCTGGCGATAGGTGGCCTTCATCGCCGCGATGTCGTCGCGGGCGGCGGAGCAGTGCCGCCTCGGCGCGCGCCAACGCGATCTTGTAGGGCTCGTCGTCGATGCGGAACAGCGGCGCGCCCTTGGCGACCTGCTGATGGTCGCCCACGCTCACCTCGATGACCCGGCCGGCGACGTCGCTGCTGATCTGCACCTTGTCGGCGCGGACATAGGCGTCGTCCGTCGAGACGTAGCGCCCGCCGGTCAGATAGAAATATCCGGCCGCCGCCACCAGCACGAGCGGTCCAAGCCCGAGCAGCACCAAGCGCACACCGCGGCGCTCGAGCAGCCCCCTGCCGGCATTGCCGCGGCGGCTAGCCATGACGCAGCCTCCGCGGCCGCTCGCCCGCCCCGTCGCCGAGGTCGCGCACCTCGCGCTCGGAGATATTGCCGCGGATCTTGAGCAGCGACTCCACCAGCCGCTGGCGCTCGTCATCCGCCGAGGCCGGCCAGCGCCTCCTCCCGCGTCGTCTCGCCGAGCGCCCACATGCGCTCAAGCACCGGCGTCACCTTCGGCGTGGTGTAGAGCCGGCGCGCGCGGCGGTCGCTCGGATCCGAGCGGCGCTCGACCCAGCCCGCCTCCTCCAGGCGCTGGACCAGCCGGCCGAGCGTCACGCCCTCGATCTCCAGGATTTCGGCAAGGCCTTGCTGATGGATGCCCTCATGCCGGTGCAGATGCGCCAGCACCTGCCATTGGGCGCGGCTCAGCCCGAGCGTGCGCGCGCGCTGGTCGTAGCGCTTGCGCAGCAGGCGCGCGATATCGTGCAGCAGGAAGCCGAAACCGTATTCCGGGGACGGAGACATGGGCCCAATATGATTAGCAGGCTAGCGATAAGCAAGCTTGCGGTCTTTACGCCTATGTCATTGAAAAAGCGTGAATTGCGCCGAACCGAAAGTAGAGGTGTATCCAACTGCTTCATCTGGCGCGAGTTTTTGGGCTCCGGCGGAGAGAAGCCCCGCAATGCCGCCGCCTCTGCTATAAGGGCGCCCGATGAGCGCCGGCCGAATCGTCCCCCTCCTGCTGCTCGCCCTCGTGGTCTTCGTCGCCAGCTGCGGCGGCAGCTGGGCGATGATGCGCTGGCTCAGGCGCCGCCTGATCCTCGACCATCCCGTCGCGCGCTCCTCCCATGACCGGCCGGTGCCCAAGGGCAGCGGCGTCGCCGTCGTGACGGCGCTGCTGGCAAGCTGGCTCTGGCTCGGCGTCTCCGGCGCGACGCCGCCGGAGACCCTGCTGATCTGCGGCCTCGGCTTCGCGCTGGCGGCGCTCTCCTGGCTCAACGACGTGACCGACCTGCCGGTGCCGCCGCGGCTGGGACTGCACCTGCTGATCGCCTTCGTGGGATTGCAGGCGCTGCCGGACCGCGGCCACGTGTTCCAGGGCCTGCTGTCGGTGCGCATGGACGAGTTCGCGACGATGCTGCTCTGGGCGTGGTTCCTCAATCTCTTCAATTTCATGGATGGCATCGACGGCATCACCGCGGTCGAGACCGTCGCGATCGCCGGCGGCCTGGCGTGCGTGGCGGTGCTGACCGGCGTCGCCTCCGGCGGATACCTGGCGCTGGTGGTGGCGCTCGCCGCGGCGGTGCTCGGGTTCCTGCCCTGGAACTGGCATCCGGCACGGGTCTTCCTCGGCGACGTCGGCAGCGTGCCGCTGGGATTCGTCACCGGCTGGCTGCTGCTGCTGCTGGCGGGCCGCGGCTACTGGGTGCCGGCTCTGCTGCTGCCGCTCTACTACCTCGCCGACGCGACCTTGACGCTGATCCGGCGCCTGCTCCGGCGCGAGGCGGTGTGGCGCGCGCACCGCAGCCACTTCTATCAGCGTGCCCTCGGCCGCGACCGCAACCACGCGGTCGTCGCGCTCTGGATCCTTGCCTTCAACGTGGGCCTGATCGCATCCGCGGTGATCGCGCTGTGGCATCCGGTGACCGCGCTGATGCTCGGCGTGCTGCTGATCGCCGGACTTCTGCTCGTCCTCGACCGCCGCGCCCGGCCCGCCCGGCGCCTAGCCGCGGGCGCCGGCACGGAAGTACTGCGGCCGCACGAACTTGCCGGCCCAGGCACCGCGATGGTCCGCCTTGGCTTCGGTCTCGATCGCGATATAGCGCGTTCGCCGGCCATAGGCGAAAGCCAGTCCTTCGGAAACCAGGGTCGCGCCGACATCCTTGTCGCCCGCGGTGCAGACCGCGAATTCGCGCGCGTGGCGATCGACGAACTCCTTGTCCACCTGGCAGTGGAAGCCGGGGGTCTCGACCAGCTCCTGCAGCCGCTGGGTCGCCACCCGGCCGCATTCCCAGGGCTGGTCGTTCGCGTCCCGGCAGGTCTGCGTACGCTCGAAGGCATCGACGCCGTAGAGGCGAAGCCGCTGCGCCAGGCACGGCAGATGGAAATGCGCGAGCAGGCAGGCGTTGTCCTCGACCTCCAGCGTGTCGCCGTCGTAGACGCTGTAGTGCTCGACGCGCGGCGGCAGCGGCAGGGCGAGCATGACGAGCGCGACGCCGACCAGCAGCGCCAGCACCGCCCAGGATCCTCTGCGCCACTGCCTTCGCGTCACAGCCTCTCCCACTCCTTCAGCCGATCACGCCCAGCGCCGGTGCCAGGCCTGCACCATGAGCGCGCCCCAGAGCGAATACTGGCGATTGCGCCGTCCGGACTGGTGCTCCGCCAGCCGCTGGCGCACCGGGCCGGGATCGAGGAGGCCGGCCTCCCGGAGGCTGCGCTCGCTGAGGAGATCCTCGGCCCATTCCCTGAGCGGTCCGCGCAGCCAGGCATCGATGGGAACGCCGAATCCCATCTTCGGCCGCTCCACCAGGCTGCGCGGCACATAGCGGTCGAGCACGCGGCGCAGCAGCCACTTGCCGCTGCCGCCGCTGATGCGCAAGGCGCGCGGCAGGCGCCAGGCGAACTCCAGCACGCGATGGTCGAGGAGCGGCTCGCGGCCCTCGAGCCCGACCGACATGCTGGCGCGATCGAGCTTCACCAGGATGTCGTCGGGGAGATACGTCGAGCATGTCCGCGAGCTGCATGCGGTCGAGAGGATCGCTCACCGAGGCGTCGTAGGCGCGGTCGAGCTCGGGAAAAGCCGGTGTGTGGTCGTAGCGCGCCGCCGTCGGCGGCACCTGCCAGTGCGAGATGATGCGCCGGTGCAGATCGTCGAAATCGGCGAAATCCAGCACGCCCGCGAACTTGTGCACGCGGTCGCCGGCGAGCCGCGGCCGGCGCGCCTCCGGCAGCAGATCGAAAGCGCGGTCCCAGCCCGCCGGCGAGAGCGCGGTGATCGCCCGGGCGAGACCGGCGCGCAGCGAGCGCGGCACGCGCCCCAGCATGCCGCCGATGCGCGTCACCAGGGGATAGCGGGGATATCCGGCGAAGGCCTCGTCGCCGCCGTCGCCGGAGAGCGACACCGTCACCGCCTGACGCGCCAGCCGCGAGACCAGCAGCGTCGGGATCTCCGAGGCGTCGGCGAAGGGCTCGTCGTAGAACTCCGGCAGGGTCGGGATGACCGTCGAGGGCATCGCCGTGGCCGAGATAGAGCTCGGTGTGATCGGTGCCGAGATGGCGCGCCACCGCGCGCGCCGCCGGCGCCTCGTCGTAGCCGCCCTCGCGGAAGCCGATGGTGAAGGTCTTCGCCGGCCGGTTCATGTGCCGCTGCATCAGCGCCACCACGGTCGAGCTGTCGATGCCGCCGGAGAGGAAGGCACCCACCGGCACGTCGGCGACGAGCCGCCATTTGACGGCGTCACTGAGAAGCGCGTGCAGCTCCTCCTCCGCCGCGACGGGATCGTCACCGAGGCGCTGCGCGGCGCCGCCGCGGGCAATCTCGCGGGGATTCCAGTAGCAGCGTTCCTCGCCGTTCCCCTCCGCGTCGAGGGTGACGAAATGGCCGGGCCGCAGCTTGCGGATGCCGCGCCACACCGAGAGCGGCGCCGGTATGTAGTTGAAGGCGAGACAGGCGGCGATCGCGTCGCGATCGATCTCCGGCCGCCAGGCCGGGTGGGGACGGAAGCTCTTGGGCTGCGAGCCGAAGAAGAGCACGCCGTTGTTGCGGCCAAAGTAGAGCGGCTTCACGCCCATGCGGTCGCGGATGAGCGTGAGCTTGCGCTCCTGCCGGTCCCAGAGCGCCATCGCGAACATGCCGATGAAGCGGCCGAGCGCGCGCTCGACACCCCAGGCGTCGAACGCTTCCAGCATCACCTCGGTGTCGGAGTGGGTGCGGAAGCGCCGTCCCTCCGCCTCGAGCTCGCGGCGAACATCGGCGTGGTTGTAGATCTCGCCGTTGTAAGTGACGAGCCAGCGGCCATTGCCGCTCGCCATCGGCTGGCTCGCCGCGGTGGAGAGATCGATGATGGCGAGACGGCGATGACCGAGGGCGATGCCCGCGGCGGGATCGACCCAGACGCCGTCGCCATCGGGACCGCGATGGGCGATTGCATTGGCCATGGCGCGCACGAGATCGGAGAGCGTCTCGGCGCCGGAACTTCCGCGCGGATCCCAGAATCCGACGATTCCGCACATGCCCTCAGGCCCTTCCCGTAGCGCGACGCCGCCGGTCGGCGGTGTCGCCGCGGACCATATCGCAAGCCCCGCGGAGGCGCCACAGCGGGGGATACCGGCGGCCGAAACCCTGGCCAGAGGCGGGGCGCGCTCTGTAGAGTGCCGCCCGAAAAGCGGCACTGCTTGGGATAGCCTTGAAATATGGCGAAGATCGTCGTCGTGAACGCCGGCAGGTTGATCCGCCATGCGGGGATGGCCCATTCTGCCGCACGCGTCCCATGGTTCGTGCGACCGGAGCCGGCGCGTTGACCACACGCGAGAGCGCCTGGGCGCGACCGGCGACGGCGCTTGCCGCGGCCGGCCTGCTGATGCCGCCGCTGGCCGCGCTGGCGCCGCTGGCGCTGGCGCCGCTGCTGCCGATCGCGGCGCTCGCCGCTCTCGCCATGGGCGGCCGGCATGATCTCGCGCGCCTCCTCGCCATGCGGCCGCTGGTGACGCTGCTCGCGCTCATCGGCCTCTGGGGCACGGCGTCGGCGGCGTGGTCGATCCTGCCGTCACACAGTTTCCTCGAAGGCCTGCGCTTCCTCGCCATCTGCGCGGGCGGGCTGGTGCTGGTGGCAACCGCCCTCGGCCTCGACCAGAACGAGCGCGAGCAGGTGCGCCGCGCCTTCCTTTGCGGCTTCTGCATCGGCCTCCTGCTGCTGGCCGCCGCCGCCCTCGCCCATGCGCTCTGGCAGCCGCTGCCGACCGACAATGCGATCGCCCGCTGGCTCCAGCGCTTCACCCGCTTCGATCGCGGCGCCACCACGCTGGCGCTCGCGGTCTGGCCGCTGAGCCTCGGCTCACCGGCCGGCATCGGGTGCCGTGGCTCGCGGCGCTGCTGCTGGCGACCCTGCTGGTGGTCTTCGCACTCGCCAGCCATGCCGCCATGCTCTGCCTGCTGGTGGCGCTGGCGACCTGGCCCATCGCGCGCCTGCTGCCGCGCGCCACCGCCGCGGCGCTCGGCACGGCACTCATCGCTCTCGCCGCCATCCTGCCGGCATTTCCCCTCGGCATGGGCATGGTGGCGCATGTGCACGACGCGCTGCCGTCGCTCTCGGGCTCCGTCATCCACCGCCTGGCGATCTGGCATTTCGCCATCGACGCGATCGCCCAGCGCCCGCTCCTCGGCTGGGGCCTCGATGCGGCGCGCGCCCTCCCCGGCGGCAGCACGCTGATCCAGGACCCGCGCCTGCCGGAGCTCACCCGCGCCGGCGCGCTTTGGATGCCGCTCCATCCTCACAACGCGGTGCTGCAATGGCGTCTCGAGCTGGGCCTCCCGGGTGCCGCGCTCTGCACTCTCGTGGTGCTCTGGCTCTTGGGCCGCCTCGGCTCCGCGTCGACGGCGCCGCCGGAGGCGCGGGCACGCGCCCTGGCCCTGGTCGCCGGCGCGCTGCTGGTGGCGCTGGTGAGCTACGGCTTCTGGCAGGCCTGGTGGCAGTGCTCGCTCTGGATGATCGCGGCGCTCGCCGTGGCGCTGGCGCCGGGCGAGACCGCCGCCGCCGACGACATCTGATGGCCGGCGCGCCGAAGCTGATCTACCTCGTGACCGAGGACTGGGTCTTCCTGTCTCATCGGCTGCCGATGGCGCGCGCCGCCCGCGCGGCGGGCTTCGAGGTCGCGGTGGCAAGCCGCGTGGCGGCTCATGGCGAGCAGATCCGCGCCGAGGGATTCACGCTCCATCCCCTCGCCTGGCGCCGACGCGATCTCGGACCGCTGGCGGCGCTCCGCGCCATCCTCGAGATCTACCGCCTCTATCGGCGCGAGCAGCCGGATATCGTGCATCACGTGGCGCTCAAGCCGATGATCTACGGCGGCATCGCCGCGCTCCTGGCGCGCCGGCCGGCGGTGGCGAGCAGCCTCACCGGCACCGGCTACGCCTTCGCCGCGAGCGGCTTCAAGGCGAGCCTGATGCGGCTGCCGATCACCCTGGTGCTGCGCGCGCTGCTGGCGCGGCGGCGCAGCGTGGTCGTCGTGCAGAACGCCGGCCATCGCGAGATGCTGTTGCGGATCGCGCCCGCTGCCGGCGACCGCATCGCCGTGGTGCGCGGCTCCGGCATCGACACGCAGAGTTTCCTGCCGCTGCCCGATCCCGAGAGCCGGCCGGTCACCATCGGTTTCGTCGCGCGCCTCCTCGCCGACAAGGGCGTGCGCAGTCTGATCGAGGCCTACCGCCTGCTGATCGCCCGTGGCGTGCCGGTGCATCTCGTGATCGCGGGGACGCCCGATCCGGAGAATCCCACCTCGATTCCCGAGGACGAGGTGCGCGGCTGGCTCGACCTTCCCGGCCTCAGCTGGCTCGGCCATGTGAGCGACGTGCGCGACGTCTGGCGCCAGGCGCATATCGCGGTGCTGCCGTCGCTGCACGAGGGATTGCCGAAAAGCCTGCTGGAGGCCGCCGCCTGCGCGCGTCCCATCATCGCCACCGACCTGCCAGGATGCCGTGAGATCGCCAAGCCCGGCGTCAACGCGCTGCTGGTGCCGGTCGGCGACGCGGCGGCTCTCGCCGACGCGATCCAGCGCCTGGTCGAGGACGACGGACTGCGCCAGCGTCTCGGCGCGGCGAGCCGGCGCATCGTCGATCCCGACCTCTCCGATGTCGCGATCGGCGCCGAAACCGTGGCGCTCTACCGACGGCTCCTCGACGAGAGCGGGGACGGTCAGCTCGGAAACAGCGCGTCGGTGCGGCCCATCAACCGATAGACCAGAAGCCCGATCCACTCCTTAACGCCCAGGTTCATGAGCATGATCTGGGGACCCAGCTGGATCTCGTTGCCCGTCCAGAAGCGGCCGGTGGTCTTGTAGTCGACGGGATAGGGAATGACGCGCCAGCCGACCCGGCGAAAGCACCCGAGGGCGCGCGGCATGTGCCAGGCGGAGGTGACCAGGAGCCAGGTCTCGCCCGCCTTAGGCTTCACCTCCGCGACGGCGAAGGCGGCATTCTCGTAGGTGTTGCGGGATCTGCTCTCGCGGGTGATGCGAGCGGGATCGATGCCCTCCTCGGTCAGGAAGCCCGCCATCGCCGCCGCCTCGGTGGGGCCGCCCGGTATCAGGCGGGAGCTGCCGCCGTCCACGACGACCCGCGCCGCCGGATACTTCCGCGCCAGCATGGCCGTGCTCACCAAGCGGTCGGCGGCATGATTGACCGTGGGATGCCCGCGCGCCGCGCTCACGTCCTCGTCCACCCCGCCGCCCAGCACGATGATGCCATCGGCGCGCTCCGGCATCGGCGACGGCGCGGCGATCCGGTCTTCCAGCGGTATCAGCAGCCATTCGCCGACCGGCAGCACGGCGGTGGCGCAGAGGCCCAGCACGCCCACGGCGGCGAGGCTGAGGCCGAGGCGCCGGCGTCCCAGGCAGAGCGCGATCAGGCCGGCGACGACCAGGATCAGGAGAAGGTTTCCCGGCGCGACAAAGATCCAGAGAACCTTGCTGAGGATGAACAACATGACGGAAAGTGCTCAGGCCTGAGGAGTTCGAGCGGCGCAGACGATATAGGGCGACAGGAACCGCGTGGCGGGAAGCCGGATGACGGAACGGTCGATGATCCAGAGCGCGAAGGAAACACTCATCAGCGCCAGGCGCAACAGCCGCTTCGCCAGCGCCCGCCGCGGCCCCAGGGTGACCATGCCGAAATTCGAGCAGACGACGTAGTCGCACTGCACGGGATCGAGGCCGGCGCGGCGGTGCGCCGCCGCCAGCGCCGGCGCGTCGAGCACGACATGGATGTCGAAGATCTCGCGATCCAGCCAGCGCTGCATTTGGCCGGTGAGACCCGCCATGTTGGGAATTACCGTGACGAGGATGCCGCCCGGTTTCAGAAACCGGCGGAAGGCCGCGAGGCATTCGGCGGTGTCCTCGAAATGCTCGGCGACGCCGAACGAAATGCCGATGTCGAAGGCGCCGAGCAGACGATGGGGCGGATCCATGAAATCGGCCTGGACGATCTCGCCGTCGACGCCGTCACGCGCCAGCACGGCGGCGGCCTTTTCGCACCCGCGCGGCGCGTAGTCGATGCCGGTGACGCGCATTCCGCCATGCTTCGCGAAATAGGAGAGCCAGATCGACTGCGCGCAGCCGAACTCGATGAGGCGCGCGCCGGGCAGCGCCGGAATCAGGCGCGAGAACACCCGGTGAAACTCGTGGTAGGAGTGGTTCCGTAGCGTATCCAGCTGCGGCTGCACCGGACGCGGCAGCTCGGCCGGCTGCCAGACCCGCTCCCAATATTCCTTGCCGACCTTCTCAGCCATGGCGCTGTCCGCGTAGCCGGGCAAAGCAGAAGAATAGCAGGTAGGCCAGGGCCACTGCGTAGACGATGCTGGTCGAAAGGGCGATGCCGGCAATACCCATGGACGCGATCAGAAGATAGTTCAGCAGAATCTTGAGTGCGAGGCTCAGCACCGCGCTCCACAGCAATATGTCGGTGCGCCGCATGGCCGAGAGCACCTGTATGGCGGCCACGGCGCCCAGGGAGAACGGAATCTGCGCCGCCAGGTAGCGCACGACCTCGCTCACCTCGGCGACGTCGGAAGCGGCGAAGGCGCCGCGGTAGAATACCAGCGATACGATCTCTGGCGCGAAGACGATGAGCCCGGCGGTCAGCGGTATCGTGACCAGGGCGATATAGCGCAGATAGACCGCGACCGTGTGCCGAAGCGCCGACCACTGCCGCTCCGCCGCCAGCTGGGATACGTAGGGCAGCGCGGCGGTGCCCAGCGTCCCGCCCGCGATCAGGATGGGAAGCAGGACCAGAAGATTGGCGTAATAGAGCACGGAGATCGCCGCGGAGGATACCGTCGCCGCCATGCTCTGATCGACGAAGGTGGTGGCGCCGAGAATGCCGGTGCCCGCGATCATCGGCAGGAACTGCCGCACCAGCTGGCGGACGTCGGAACCGTAGCCCGGCCAGCGCGGGCGGATCGAAATTCCTCTCGCCCGCACGGCAATCGCCGTGATCGCGGCCTCGGCGACGATACCGAAGCTCATCGACCAGGCCAGTACCTCGACGCCCGCGCCGCGCATGGCCAGAAGCGCGCCGGCGGTGACCAGCGGCGTCAGGGCCGGCGTTACACCCGGCAGCACGAAGACACGGGCAGCGTTGAGCGTCGCGCCCCAGAGCGCCGAGAGCCCGCGCAGCAGGATATAGGGAGAGAGAATCCAGAGAAGATGTATTGCCAGCTGCCGATCCGACGGGCTGAACTTTGTCCCCGCCGATTGGAGGTAAAGCGGAAAGAGCGCGATCGTCGGCGCCGTAAGCACGGCCAGCAGCACCGCCAGCATGATGGCGCCGGCACCGAGCAGACGTTCCGCCGCCGTGTTCCCCGCCCTCTCGCGCGCATGAATGAAGGCGGGAACAAAGGCCCCCGGCAGCGCAGCGCTGAACGCCTGGGCGAGATAGGTCGGGATCAGCGCCGCCAGCAGGAAGGCGCCGAGCTGCGGGCTGGTGCCGAGAGTATAGGCGACGACAAGCTCGCGCAGCACGAACGCGCCGCGCGCGACGACTGTTGCGCCGCCGACGCGGATGCTGGCGCCCAGGATGCGGCGGTTGACCGATCCCTCGATCCAGCTCGCCAGCAGCGCCGCGCGACGCCACGCCGGAGCGTCAGTTGGTCGCATGGGCGATCTGCTTCCGGTAGAGGGAGAGATACTGCCCGGCGACCGCGGGGAGCGAGAATTCGGTCTCGATCCGCCGGCGCGCGGCGGCGCCGAGATCGCGGCGGCGGGCCGGACCGGCGTCGACGAGATCGCCGAGCGCGCGCGCAAGCGCCGCCGGCGCCCGCGCGGGGACGACGATGCCGGTCGCATCCACGATGCGCGCGCTATCGCCGACATCGGTGACGACGCAGGAGACCCCCGACGCCATCGCCTCGCCGATGACATTCGCGAAGCCTTCGCCGCGGGCCGAGGCGGAGCAGGCGATGTCGAGCGCCGCCGTCAGCTCCGCCATGTCGGCACGCTCGCCCAGCAGCAGCACCTGCGATTGCAGCCCCTGCTCCGGCGATGAGCCGCATCAACGCGGGTTCCTGGGCGTCGATCCCGCTGCCGGCAAGCAGAAAGCGGACCGCCGGATGGCGCTTCGCCAGCAGCCCCGCGGCCTCCAGGAAGCCGCGGTGATCCTTCATCGGGTGGAAGCGCGCGAAGAGCCCGATGACGACGGTGTCCTCCGCGATCCCCAGCGCCGCCCGCGTCTGCCGCCGCGCGGTCTCCGACGGCCGGAAGACCTCGCAGTCGAAGCCGTTGGGAATCACCTGCCGCCTCGCCGCGGCATATCCCAGCGCCTCGTGCTGCGCGGCGCTGGTCTCGCTGTTGTAGACGATCGCCGCGGCGCGATGCGACAGCCTTGCGCCGAGACGGATGAGGGCGGCGGTGGTCCAGCGCTCGGCGGAGAGATCGTAGAGCGACTGACGGATGTTCCAGAGGACCGGCGCGCGCCGGCGCGCTCCCAGCCCCGCGAGATTCGCCACAAGGTTGCCGTGATACATCCAGCCCTGAATGAGATCCGGATCGAAGCGGCGGACGAAGCGCAGATAGGGGACAGCCGCCAGAGGGTTTGGCGCCGCGCGGCTGAGGCCGAGACCGAGCACGGGAACGCCGAGAGCGGCGATCCGTGGACCGATCGGCGCCTCCCCGCCGAGCGAGACGACGGCCAACTCCATTGCCGCCGATGCCGGCGCCGAGAGCAGCTTCAGCAGCATCATCTCCGCGCCTCCGGTGCCGAGGCCGGTGATCACATGCAGGATGCGCACGACCGCTATCCCGCGAGCGTCATGAAGGGCGCGCCGTCCAGCCTGCTCACGGAGCGGCCGGTCTCTCGGCGATACCGATCATCATGCCGTAGGTGCCCGTCAGCAGCTGCCAGCGCTCGAAAAGCTTGCTCAGGATCCGGTCCACCGCCGCCAGGGGGTGTGTCATTGCGTAGCGCAGGCTGAGGAGCGGGCTCACCTGCAGCGCATTGGGGCTGCCAAGACCTAGCCGGCGAAGATAGGCGTGGCGCGCTTCCGGCAGATCCTCCCAGCGCAGCGGGCGGCGGCGGAGACAGCGGCTGAACGCGTGATAGGTGACGTTCGACGGCACCATCTCGTAGACCGCCCGGCTCTGGGCCAGCTCGCGCAGCCTGAGGCCGGCGGTCTCGGCGTAGCGCCGCAAGGCGTCGCCGGTGAAGAAATAGAGATGCCTCGGCACGTCCTCGCGGAACAACGAGCGCGAGGAGAGGCTGGCGAAGTTCGGCACCAGGAACACGAAGCGTCCGCCCGGCTTCAGCACGCGCGCGGCCTTCTTGAAATACGCCATGGGATCGTGGACGTGCTCCAGCACGCCCCAGGCGGTCACCGCGTCGTAGCGCGGCGCGTCGACCGGAAACGACGAGAATTCCGACCGATAGACCGGAAAGTCCTCGATCGCCGAAGCGTTCGAGGAAACCTCGATCCCTTCGACCTCCCAGCCCCGCGACTGCATGAAACGAGGGAAGCCGCCGTTGGCGCAGCCGACGTCCAGGAGACGCGGCTTGCCGGCCGCGTCGGCGAAATCGAGGAACCTCGCCTCGGCGGCGTAGCGGTCGGCATGGGCCGGGTGCTCGAACGACGTGAAGAAGGCCGCGGGATAGTACTCCGCCATTTCGGCCGCGGTCGGTCGCGGGTTCACGAATCCCAGACCGCACTCCAAGCATTCGACCACGTCGAACCAGCGGTCGGGGAAAAAGAGCGCATCGGGCTGCCGATAGACGATCCGCGAGCGGACGCCGCCGCAGAGATTGCAAACCACATTTTCCATCTATCCCTCTTGGGCGCGGATTTCGCAGCCTCGGATTGGCCTTGTCAAGCCGGCGGCCGGAACCGCCATCAGCGCTTTCGGGTTGCCCGCCCGCCAAGCGTTGCGTAAGGTCCGGCCGCATCCGATCGGAGATCGGCGACGAAGCCCATGGATTTCCGCCCGAAACACGCATCCATCCTGCGCCGCGGCCGCGCCTTGGGCGCCTTCGCCCATGACGTGATCATGGCGGCGATCGCGCTGCCGCTGGCGATGTACCTGCGCTACGGCGAGATCATCGCGCAGGTGCCGCGGGATCTCATCATCGGCTACACCGCGGATTCGCCGCCATCGCCGCCGGCGTCTTCCTCGCCACCGGCCTCTATCGCGGCATCTGGCGCTACGCGTCGCTGCCGGATCTGCTGGGATTGGTGCGCGCCGCCACGCTGGTCATCGTGATCTCGTTCCCGGTCTTCTTCCTGGTGACGCGGCTGGAGGCGATGCCGCGCTCCACCTTCGTCATCTGCTGGTTCGTCCTGGTGGGACTCCTGGGCGGGCCGCGCTTCGCCTATCGCGTGCTCAAGGATCGCGGCTTCCGGCACGTGCTCGAGCGCCGGCGCCACGCGGGGATCCCGGTGCTGCTGATCGGCGTCAGCGACGGCGCGCACGGCTTCATCCGCGAGATGGCGCGCGATCCCGACAGCCCCTACGAGGTGATGGGCCTCATCACCGAGACCTCCGGCCGCCTCGGCCGCGAGGTGGCGGGTGTCCCGGTGCTGGGAATGGTCGACGACCTGCCGGCGGTGGTGGAACGGCTCGACGGCCGCGACCAGCGCCCGCAGCGGCTCATCATCGCGTCGCGCGACACCGACGGCGCCCTGGTGCGTCACCTGCTCGACCTCGCGGATCGTCTCGCCATACCGCTCGCGCGCCTGCCGCGTCTCACCGAGTTCAAGGAGACCCACAGCGACGGCCACGCCCGCATCGAGCCGGTGGCGATCGAGGATCTGCTGGGCCGGCCGCAGGCGGTGCTCGACCGTCCGAGCATGCAGCGCCTGATCGCCGGCCGCCGCGTGCTGGTGACTGGCGCCGGCGGCACCATCGGCTCCGAGCTGACGCGCCAGGTGGCGGCGCTGGGCCCCGCCCGCCTCGTTCTCCTCGACAGCAGCGAATACGCGCTCTACAGCATCGACCGCGAGATCATGGAAGCGCATCCGCCGCTCTCGCGCCTCGCGGTCATCGGCGATGTGCGGGATCCCGCGCGGATCGACGAGGTGATCAGCGCCGAGCGGCCGGAGCTGGTGTTCCACGCCGCCGCCCTCAAGCACGTGCCGATCGTCGAGGCCAATCCCGTCGAGGGCGTTCTCACCAACGCGCTCGGCACCCGCAACGTCGCCGAGGCCTGCAGCAGCCATGGCGTCGGCACCATGGTGCTGATCTCCACCGACAAGGCGGTCAATCCCACCAACGTCATGGGCGCCAGCAAGCGGGTCGCCGAGATGGCCTGCCAGGCTCTCGACCTCGCGTCGGCGCGCGAGGCCCGGGCCACGCGCTATGTCACCGTGCGCTTCGGCAACGTGCTGGGCTCGACTGGCTCGGTCGTGCCCCTCTTCCAGCGCCAGCTCGCCCGGCGTGGCCCGCTCACCGTCACCGACCGCGAGATCACGCGCTTCTTCATGACCGTGCGCGAGGCGGTGGAGCTGGTGCTGCAGTCGGCGGCGCTCGCCGGCGAGGTGGCGACGCGGGGCAAGATCTTCGTCCTCGACATGGGCGAGCCCGTGAAGATCGTGGAGCTGGCGCGGCAGATGATCCGGCTCGCGGGCCTCAAGCCCGACGTCGATATCAAGATCGAGTTCATCGGCCTCCGCCCCGGCGAGAAGCTGCACGAGGAGCTGTTCTACGCCGACGAGACGCTGGCGCCGACGCGCATTCCCAGCATCCGCCTGGCGGAACCGCGGAGCCTCGCGCCGGCGGCGCTGAGCCGGGGCCTCGACGAGCTCGCCGAAGCCGCCCATGCCCGCAATTCCGGCCGCGTGCTCGCGATCCTGAAGCGCCTGGTGCCGGAGCTCGACGGCGGCGACCGCGTCGCCCTCCTCACAGGCTCCAATAGCTGAACCCCGCCGGCAGGGTTGCCGGATCCAGCACCGACTTCACGTCGATCACCACGCCGCTCGGCAGAACCGCATCGAGATACCGCACAAGCGGGCGGTCGAGGAACGCGCGGTGCGGCACCGCGATCACCAGGCCGTTGAGGTGCTGCAGCGCCTCGGCGGCGACGATGTCGATGCCGTACTCGTGGCGCGCCTCATCGGCATCCACCAGCGGATCATGGACGAGGGCCTCGATGCCGAAGCTTTTGAGCTCGGCGACGATATCGGGGACCCGGCTGTTGCGGAGATCCGGCACGTTCTCCTTGAAGGCGAGGCCGAGAATGCCGATCCGCGCCCGGCGGATCGGATGGTCGGCGGCGGTCAGCAGCTTGATCATCCGCTGAGCGATGAAGCCGCCCATGCTGTCATTGATGCGCCGGCCCGCCAGGATCACCTGGGGCAGGTAGCCGAGCGCCTCCGCCTTGGCGGTGAGGTAATAGGGATCGACGCCGATGCAGTGGCCGCCCACCAGGCCCGGCGAAAAGCGGAGGAAGTTCCACTTGGTCGCCGCCGCCGCCAGCACGTCGGCGGTGCGCAGGCCCATGCGGTCGAAGATGAGCGCGAGCTCGTTCATCAGCGCGATGTTGATGTCGCGCTGGGTGTTCTCGATCACCTTGGCGGCCTCGGCCACCTCGATCGAGGGCGCGCGGTGGACGCCCGCCGGCACCACCGCGCCATAGGCAGCCGCCACCCGATCCAGCGTCTCCGGATCCTCGCCCGCCACCACCTTGATGATGGTCTCCAGGCGATGCTCGCGGTCGCCGGGATTGATGCGCTCGGGCGAATAGCCGAGCTTGAAGTCGATGCCGGGTCTGAGGCCCGAGGCCGCGGCGAGCGCGGGGCCGCAGATCTCCCGGGTGAGGCCGGGATAGACCGTGGACTCGAACACGACGACCGCGCCCGGCTTCAGCGCCGGCCCGATGGCGCGGCAGGCGCCGAGCACGGCGGTGAGATCCGGACGGCGCTGGGTGTCGATGGGCGTGGGCACCGCGACGATGAAGAAGCTCGCATCGGCGAGACGCTTCGGGATCGTCGGTGAAGACGAGCGAGCTTGCCGTCAGCTCCGCGGACGCCGTCTCCTCGGTGCGGTCGTCGCCGCGCTGCAACTCGGCGATGCGCGACGTCGAGACGTCGAAGCCGATCACCGGCTTGAAATGCCGCGCGAAGGCGAGCGCTACCGGCAGGCCGACATAGCCCAATCCAACGATGGCGTAGCCGCGCTCGCTCATGACGTGGGCCCTTCCAGCACCAGGCGCTCGAGATAGGCGCCGTATTCGGATTTCCGATAGTCGTGCGCGAGCCTGGTGAGCTGGGCCGCGTCGATGAAGCCCTGGCGGAACGCCACCTCCTCGACGCAGCCGATCTTCTGCCCGGTCCGCTTCTCGAGCGTGCGCACGAACTCCGAGGCCTCGATCAGGGAATCATGCGTCCCGGTGTCGAACCAGGCATAGCCGCGGCCGAGACGCTCCACCGCGAGATTGCCGGTCTTGAGATAGACCTTGTTGACGTCGGTGATCTCCAGCTCGCCGCGCGCCGAGGGCTTGATCGAGCCCGCGACTTTGACGATCTCGGCGTCGTAGAAATAGAGGCCGGTCACCGCCCAGTCCGAGCGCGGCGATTTCGGCTTCTCCTCGAGCGAGAGCACCTTGCCGGTGGCGTCGAACTCGACGATGCCGTAGCGCTCGGGATCGCTCACGCGGTAGGCGAAGATGGTGGCGCCGCTGGCGCGCGCCCGCGCGCGCTCGCAGCATCTGAGTGAGGCCATCGCCGTAGAAGAGGTTGTCGCCGAGGATCAGCGCCGCGCCCTCGCCGGCGAGGAACTCGCGGCCGATCAGGAACGCCTGGGCCAGCCCCTCGGGCTTCGGCTGCATCGCGTAGGCAAGCCTGATCCCCCATTGCGAGCCGTCGCCCAGCAGCGCCTGGAAAAGCGGCGCGTCGCCGGGCGTGGTGATGATCAGGATCTCGCGCATGCCGCCCAGCATCAGGGTCGAGAGCGGGTAATAGATCATCGGCTTGTCGTAGATCGGCAGCAGCTGCTTCGACATCGCGCGGGTCAGCGGATAGAGCCGCGTGCCGGAGCCGCCGGCGAGGATGATGCCCTTCATGGCCGCGCCCTTCCCGGCTTCGCCCGTCCCAGCCGCTCGCCGCGGTAGAGGCCGCTGCGGATCGGCTCCCACCAGGCGCGGTTGTCGAGGATACCAGCGCACGGTCTTGCGCAATCCGGTCTCCAAGCGTCTCGCTCGGCTTCCAGCCGAACTCGCCCCTGAGCTTGCTGTCGTCGATCGCATAGCGCAGATCGTGGCCCGGCCGGTCCGTGACGAAGGTGATCAGCTTGGCGTGCGGCCGGTGCGGCGACTGCGGCAGCGCCTCGTCCAGCATGCGCGCAGAGCAGCTGCACGATATCGATGTTGCTGCGCTCCTCGCCGCCGCCGATGTTGTAGGTCTCGCCGAGCCGGCCGCGCTGCAGCACCAGCGCCAGCGCCGCCGCGTGATCGCCGACATAGAGCCAGTCGCGGACATTGGCGCCGGTGCCGTAGACCGGCAGCTTCTTGCCGTCGAGGGCGTTGAGGATCATCAGCGGGATCAGCTTCTCCGGAAACTGCCACGGCCCGTAATTGTTGGAGCAGTTGGTGGTGACCACCGGGAAGCCGTAGGTCTGGTGCCAGGCGCGCACGAGATGATCGGCGCCGGCCTTGCTGGCGGAATAGGGGCTGTTCGGCCGATAGGGCGTCTCCTCGGTGAAGCGCCCATCGGCGCCCAGCGAGCCGAAGACCTCGTCGGTGGAGATATGGTGGAAGCGGAAGCGCGCCTTCGCCTCGCCCTCGAGCTGGCCCCAATATCCCCGCGCCGCCTCCAGCAGGGTGAAGGTGCCGACCATGTTGGTGTGGATGAAATCGTCGGGCCGGTCGATCGAGCGGTCGACATGGGTCTCGGCGGCGAGGTGCATCACCGCGTCGGGCCGGTGCTGGCGGAAGATGCGCTCAACCGCCGGGCGGTCGGCGACGTCGGCCACTTCCAGCGCATAGCGCTCAGGCGGCGCCAGCTCGCCCAGCGGCGGGTTGGAGCCGGCATAGGTGAGCTTGTCGAGATTGACGACGGAATGTCCCTCGCCGCAGGAGGTGGCGCACGACCGAAGTGCCGATGAATCCCGCGCCGCCGGTGACCAGAACCTTCACGAATCCCCCTTCATCACTCCGCCTGCGCCTCATCCTGCTGCGCCAGGAGATCGATCACCGCGGTCAGCCGCGGCACCAGCCAGAAGTCGTCGCATCGACGCACCGCCGGCGCAAGGGGATCATATTGGACGATGGTTCCCACCCCCGCGGCGCGGCCAGCCTCGACGTCGCTCGCCTGATCACCCACCGTCCACGCCCTCCAGAGATCGAAATCGAGGTCCCAGGCGGCCTGCTGCAGCATGCCCGGCCCGGGCTTCCGCCAGGGATTGGCGCGACGATACTGGCCGATGCCGGCGGTCGGGTGATCGGGGCAGTGGTAGACCGCCGCGATCGGCACCTTGCGGCGGGCGAATTCCCAGCGCATCCACGTCATCAGACGCGTGAAATCCGCCTCGCCGTAGAGGCCGCGGCCGATGCCGGACTGGTTGCTGGCGATGACGGTGATGAAGCCCCGCGCCGCGAAGGCGGCGACCATCTCGAAGATGCCATCGACGAATCGACAATCCTCGATTCGGGACAGATAGCCGGTGTCCTCATTGATGACGCCATCGCGGTCGAGGATGAGGCCGCGGCGGCGGACCGGCTTCGCCATCAAAGACCGCTCCTTCGGAGGGCGCTCGTACCGCAGCCGATGCCCCAAGGCAAGCGTCAGACGGAGGGCGGATGGTTAACCCCGAGAAATAGCGGTTGAAAGCCCGGCATACCGCGCCGAAGATCACGGCCATGGACCTCCAGAAATTCTTCCGCGCCGAGCTCGACGAGCACGCCCAGGTGCTGCGCGCGACGCTCGCGCAGTGCGAGGCGCCGTTCCTCCGCCTGGTGGGCAGCGCGGTGACGGCGATCCAGGGCGGCGGCAAGCTCCTGTTCTTCGGCAACGGCGGCAGCGCCGCCGATGCCCAGCACCTCGCGACCGAACTCGCGGTGCGCTACGTGAAAGACCGCGCGCCGATCGCCGCCGTCGCCCTCACCACCGACAGCTCGGCGCTCACCGCCATCGGCAACGACATGGGCTTCGACGAGGTCTTCGCCCGCCAGGTCCGGGCGTTGGGCCGTAAGGGCGATCTCGCGATCGGCATCAGCACCTCGGGCCGCAGCCGCAACGTCATCCGTGGCCTCGAGGTGGCGCGCGAGCTGGGGATCGGCGCCGCGGCACTCGGCGGCGGCGACGGCGGCGCATTGAAGGGCATCGCCGATCCCCTGGTCTTGGTGCCCTCCAAGACCACCGCCCGCATCCAGGAGATGCACATCACCTTGGGGCAGATGCTCTGCGGCGCGCTGGAGCAGCAGCTCGGACTCGTCTGAGCGCCGTCACACCACCAGCTTCGCCAAGCTCTCGACGTTGTCCGCCTCGCGCGCCGGCTTGTCCCAGCGGATGCGGGCGATGCGGGGGAAGCGCATGGCGATGCCGGACTTGTGCCGGGTCGAGACGTGGACGCTGTCGAAGGCGACCTCCAGCACCAGCTCCGGCTCGACCTCGCGCACCGGGCCATAGCGCTCCACGGTGTGGGCGCGCACCCAGCGGTCGAGCTGGAGGAGCTCCTCGTCGGTGAAGCCGAAATAGGCCTTCCCCACCGGCACCAGCGCCTCCTCGCGCCAGGCGCCAAAGGTGAAGTCGGAATAGAAGGACGAGCGCTTGCCGTGGCCGCGCTGGGCATACATCAGCACGCAGTCCGCGGTGAGCGCGCCGCGCTTCCACTTGAACCACGGCCCCTTGGGGCGGCCGGCGAGGTAGGGCGACTGCCCCTCCTTCAGCATCAGCCCCTCGATGCCGCGCTCGCGGGCGCCCTCGCGAAGCACCTTCAGCTCGTCCCAGCTCGCGAAGGGAATGAGCGGCGAGAGGTCGAGGCGCTCGCGGGGCGCCGCGCGGTACCACGCTTCGAGTCGTTGGCGGCGCTCCACCAGCGGCAAGGGGCGCAGATCCTCGGCGCCGAGCCGCAGCACGTCGTAGAGGCGCACCCAGGCGGGATATTGCTCCAGCAGCTTCGACGTCGCCTGCTTGCGGTTGAGGCGCTGCTGCAGGTCGTTGAAGGGCGCGACCTCGCCCTCGCGCAGCACCAGCAGCTCGCCATCGAGGGTGACCTCGTCGGGGATCGCGGCAATGATCTCGGGAAAGGCCGCGCCGATCTCGTCAGCGGCGCGGGAGTAGAGCCGCCGCTCGCCACCGCGCGAGGTGAGCTGCACCCGAATGCCGTCCCATTTCCATTCCGCGAGATAGGCCCGGGGATCGAGACTCTCGAGCTCCGCTTCCTCCAGCGGCGTCGACAGCATCAGCGGCACGAAGGTCGGGCGCTCGCCGGTCTCCGGCGCCGCCGCGCGCCCGTCGAGCCAGGCGAAGAGCGGCTGATAGGGCGGCTCGAGCCCATGCCAGACTTCCTCGATCCGCTCCAGAGGCTGGCCGCTCCACTCCGCGAGCGCGGTCTTGGCGAGGCGCGCCGAGACGCCGACGCGTAAGCCCCCGGTCACCAGCTTCAGGAGCGCCCAGCGGCCGGTGGGGTCGAGCTGGTCGAGCCAGCCTTCCAGCAGCGCGCCCGCCTTGGCGCGGGTGGTCCGCTGCAGCGCCTCGACGATCTCCGAGAGGCGCGGCATCGCATTCGGCGACGGCGCCGCGACCGGCCAGATCAGCGACACCGTCTCCGCGAGATCGCCGACGAAATCGTAGGACCACTCGAAGAGCTCGGGATCGACGCGGCCCGATACCAGTGCGCGGATCTGCCCGGCCTTCACCCCCTCGAAGCTGAGGCTGTCCGTCAGCGCCGCCAGGGCCCAGCCGCGGTCGGGGTCCGGCACTTCGGCGAAATAATCCGCCAGCAGGCGCAGCTTGCCCTGGCGCGCGGGCGTGAAGAGAAGGGCATCGAGGAGCTCGGCGAAACGCTTCATGGGAGCAAGGGAGGAGCCTGCGTCAGCTCCCCTCCTCCTCGAAGCCGGTCAACGAGAGCGCGCGGGCGCGGAAGCCGTCCAGGGTCGCCTGGCGGATCAGCGCCTCCTCGCGGCCGTGGGTCACCCAGACCTCGGGCGCGCCGACGTCGGCGAGGGTCTCGTTGAGCTCGTCCCAATCCGCGTGATCGGAGATCACCAGGGGCATCTCGACGCCCCATTGCTTGGCGCGCTGGCGCACCCGCATCCAGCCCGATGCCATGGCGGTGAGCGGCTCGGGGAAGCGCCGAAGCCAGCGGTCGTCGAAGCCCGGCGGCGACAGCACGATCTTGCCGGCGAGATCGGGCTTCTTCGCGCCGGCGACCGGTTTGAGCGGGCCGAGCTTCACGCCGAGGCGCTCGTAGAGCGCGCAGAGCGGCTCGACCGCGCCGTGGATGTAGAGCGGCTCGTCGTAGCCGGCCTCCCGCAGCAGCGCGATCACGCGCTGGCATTTGCCGAGGGAATAGACGCCGATGACGTGAGAGCGCTCGGGGAAAAGCCGCACCGAGCGCAGGAGCTTGCCGATCTCGTCGCGGTCGGGCGGATGGCGGAACACCGGCAGCGCGAAGGTGGCCTCGGTGATGAAGACGTCGCAGGGCTCCGGCGTGAAGCCGGCGCAGGTGGGATCGCGCCGGCGCTTGTAGTCGCCGGAGACGACGACGCGGCTGCCGCGATACTCCAGCACCACCTGGGCGCTGCCGAGCACATGGCCGGCGGGGACGAGCTTGAGGCTCACTTCACCCAGGCGAAGGGTCTCGCCATAGGCCAGCGCCTGGCGCTCGGCACCGGCCTCGTCGCCGTAGCGCGCCTCCATCAGGGCCAGGGTCTCGCGAGTTGCCAGTACCCGCTGGTGCCCCGGCCGCGCATGGTCGGAATGGCCGTGGGTGATCACCGCCCGCGCCACCTTGCGGGTGGGATCGATGAAGAGGTCCGCCGGCTCGCAATAAAGGCCGCCCGGCACCGGCTTGATCCAGCTTTCCGGCTTCACTGACACGGTTTTCGACGCAGCTCCTTGCCCCCGGGGGGAAGATGGGCCTTCCGGCCTATCTTTTCATCATACCCCGTCGCCCGGCGGCGCCAGACTCGAGAGCGGTGCCGCCACCTCCTCGAGCGGCCGGCGCTCGGCGTCGATCCCGAGGATGAGTTCGACGACGCCGGCGATCCCCATCAGCACCGCCCCCAAGGCATAGCCCGCGAAGATCGCGGTCCGCGAGCCGGACTCGATGAGAGCGCCGAAAAGCCAGGGGCCGCCGACCCCGCCGGCGAGGGTCCCGAAGGCGTAGAAGACCGCGATGGCAAGGGCGCGGATCTCCAGGGGAAAGCTCTCGCCCACCGTGAGATAAGCCGAGCTCGCCGCCGCCGAGGCGAAAAAGAAGACGATGGTCCAGCCGAGCGTCTGGGTCGCCGCCGTCAGCAGGTCCGCCGCGAAGAGGGCGCCCGTCGCAAAGAGCAAGGCGCCCGCCACCAGATAGGTGCCGCCGATCATCCTCCGCCGCCCCAGCGTGTCGAAGAGATGCCCCAGCAGCAGCGGCCCCAGAAAATTGCCGACCGCGAAGGGCAGGATGTAGAGCCCGACGTCGCTGCCGGCGACGCCCTGAAAGCGCGTCAGGATCAGCGCATAGGTGAAGAAGATCGCGTTGTAGCAGAAGGCCTGCGCCGCCATCAGCACCAGGCCGAGGAGCGTGCGGTGGGGATAGAGGCGCAGCAGCACCCGCGCCACCTCCAGCAGCGAGGTGGGCCCGCCGGCGCGCAGGTGGATGCCCGGCGGCACCGGACCGAGAGCCTGGCCGCTCTCGCGCTCGACCTCCGCCTCGATCCCGTCCACCACCGTCTCCGCCTCGGGAATGCGGCCATGGGTCATCAGCCAGCGCGGGCTCTCCGGCAGGTAGCGGCGGAGATAGAGAATGCCGAGCGCGAGCGCGGCGCCGATCCCGAAGGCGAGGCGCCAGCCGAGCTCCGGCGGCAGCAGGCTGGGATCGAGCAGCAGCAGGCGAGCCCGCGGCGCCCAGCGGCGGCGCCGACCCAGAAGCTGCCGTTGATGGCGAGGTCGGTCCGGCCGCGGAAGCGGGCGGGGATCAGCTCCTGGATCGCGGAGTTGATCGCGCTGTACTCGCCGCCGATGCCGGCGCCGGTCAGCGCGCGAAACGCCGCGTAGCTCCAGAAGTCCCAGGAGAAGCGCCGTCAGCAGCGCCGAGACGAGATAGACGCCGAGGGTGACGCTGAAGAGCCGCTTGCGCCCGAGGCGATCGGCGAGCTGCCCGAAGACCAGCGCCCCCAGCACCGCCCCCGCCACATAGGCGCTGCCGGCGGCGCCGACCTCGAGGTTGCTGAGATGCAGCGACCGGACTCTGCTGCAGCGCCGGCGCCACCGAGCCCGCGAGCGTCACCTCGAGCCCGTCCAGCACCCAGGTGATGCCCAGCGCCACCACCACACGCCAATGGAACCGGCTCCACGGCAGGCGGTCGAGACGGGCGGGAACCGAGGTGCTAGCGGCCGCGCCGTGCACGGTCACGACGCCATGTCGTGGAAATTGCGCGGGATCGAGAGGGTTGCGTGCGGCATGAGTGGGTCGCCAGAAAAGCGCTTGGCAGGGCAGTCAACCGGCCCGCTATCATGACGGTCGAGTGTCAATCATGGTTCCCCTCCTCCCTCCCCGCTTTGCCGCCTGGTTCGCCCGGCGGGGCTGGACGCCGCACCCGCACCAGCTGGCGCTGCTGGACGGCGGCGCGCGAGCGGCGCTCGGCGCTGCTGATCGCGCCCACCGGCGGCGGCAAGACCCTGGCCGGCTTCCTGCCCAGCCTGGTGGAGCTGGCGGAGGCGCCGGCCGGGCCTCCACACGCTCTACGTCTGCCCGCTGAAGGCGCTGGCCGCCGACATCGAGCGCAACCTGACGCGGCCGGTCGAGGAGCTCGATCTGCCGATCCGCTCGAGACCCGCACCGGCGACACGCCGCCCAACAAGCGCGCGCGCCAGCGCGCCGAGCCGCCGCACATCCTGCTGACCACGCCGGAATGCCTGGCCCTGCTGCTCTCCTATGCCGATGCGCCGCAGATCTTCGCCGCCCTCAGGGCCGTCATCGTCGACGAGGTGCATGCGCTCGCCGGCACCAAGCGCGGCGACCAGCTGGCCCTGGGCCTCGCGCGGCTGGCCAGGCTCGCGCCCGCCCATCGCCGGGTCGGCCTCTCGGCCACCGTCGCCTGGCCCGACGATCTCGCGGCCTACTCTCCGACGGCGCGGACGTCGCTCGATTCGCGGCACCGGCGGCGCCGAGCCCGAGGTCGGCATCCTGCACCGGGGAGCCGCTGCCCTGGTCCGGGCACATGGCGATGCATGCGATCCCCGCGGTCTACGACGCGATCCGCCGGCACCGCACGACCCTCGTCTTCGTCAACACCCGCGCCCAGGCCGAGCTGATCTTCCAGGCGCTGTGGCGGCTCAACGACGACAACCTGCCGATCGCGCTCCATCACGGCAGCCTGGCGGTCGAGCAGCGCCGCAAGGTCGAGGCGGCGATGGCGGCGGGGAAGCTGCGCGCGGTGGTGGCGACATCCTCGCTCGATCTCGGCATCGACTGGGGCGGCGTCGATCAGGTGATCCAGGTCGGCGCGCCCAAGGGCGTCTCGCGCCTGCTGCAGCGCATCGGCCGCGCCAACCACCGCCTGGACGAGCCGAGCCAGGCGCTCCTGGTGCCGGCCAACCGCTTCGAGGTGCTGGAATGCGGGGCGGCGCTCGCCGCGCTCCGCGCCCACGAGCTCGACGGCGACCCGCCGCGGCCCGGCGGGCTCGACGTGCTGGCCCAGCACCTGCTGGGCATGGCCTGCGCCGCGCCCTTCACCGCCGACGCGCTCTACGCGGAGGTCACCAGCGCCGCGCCCTACGCCGGCTCTGTCCCGCAAGGATTTCGACGACGTGCTGCGCTTCGTCGAAAGCGGCGGCTACGCGCTCGCGCCTACGAGCGCTGGCGCCACCTGTTCCGCGACAGCCACGGCCGCTACCAGGTGCTGTCGCCGCGGGTGGCGCAGCGCTATCGCATGAACATCGGCACCATCGTCGAGGAGCCGATGCTCAAGGTGCGCTGCTGGGCCGCGGCCGGGTGCTGGGCGAGGTCGAGGAGTATTTCGTCAAGGCTCCTGCCCGGCGACACCTTCATGTTCGCCGGCCAGCTGCTGCGCTTCCTCGGCTCCGCGAGACGGTCGTGGAGGCAAGCCGCGCCACCGGCGGCGGCGAGCCCATGGTGCCGGCCTATGAGGGCGGCCGCCTGCCGCTGACCACCAACCTCGCCGACCGCGTGCGCGCGCTTCTGCCGACCCCGGCGCCTGGCGCGACCTGCCGCCGCCGGTGCAGGAATGGCTGCGGCTGCAACGCTGGCGCTCCGTGCTGCCGGGCGCAACGACCTGCTGGTGGAGACGTTTCCCCGCGGCGAGCACGAATACCTGGTGGCCTATTGCTTCGAGGGCCGCAACGCGCACCAGACGCTGGGCATGCTGCTGACCCGGCGCATGGAGCGCGCCGGCTTCGCGCCGCTGGGCTTCGTCGCCACCGACTACGTGCTGGCGGTCTGGTGCCTGGAGCCGGCGCAGGCGATCGACGCGCTGTTCGACGAGGACATGCTGGGCGACGACCTGGAGGCGTGGATGGCGGAAATCTCGCATGCTGCGGCGCACGTTCCGCAACGTCGCGGTGATCGCCGGGCTGATCGAGCGCACCTTTCCCGGCGCGGAGAAGACGCGCCGGCAGGTGACGGTGAACTCCGACCTGATCTACGACGTGCTGCGCCGGCACCAGCCCGACCACATCCTGCTGCGCGCGACGCGGGCCGATGCCGCCGGCGGGCTGACCGACGTCCGCCGTCTCGCCGAGATGCTGGCGCGGGTCAAGGGCCGGATCGCACATGGCGCCTCGCTCAGGTCTCGCCGCTGGCGGTGCCGGTGCTGCTGGAGATCGGCCGCGAGCAGGTCTACGGCAGCGCTCTCGACACGCTCCTGGATGCGGCGGCGCAGGAGCTGATCGCCGAGGCCACCGGCACCGCGGCGCCGAAACTTTCGCCGCGAAGCGCTCCCACCCGCAAGAAAACGGTCACGCAGCCGCGGCTAATCTGAACGCTGCGTAACCAACGAAGCTGCCGCGAAACGATCTTGCGTTTTGTCGTGGCGCCTCTCGCGGTGAGCACTCGGCGCCACCATGTTTTTTCTTAACGAAGGGATGCGGTCCCGACGGGAGCAGTTGCGCCGTCCGGCCGCAAGAAAGGGAGCATGCGATGGCGAAATCGACGGGCCACGAGGGCCGGAGCCGGCGCTCGACCACCGGAATGGAGGGTCTTCCCGGATTGGATCCCACCCAGTTCACGGCAAATCTGGAGCCGCTGTTCCACGCCGGTACCCGGATGCTGGAGAGCTGGCGGGTGGTGAGCGAGGAGCTGATGCAGTTCGGCAAGTCCCGCCTCACCCGCAACATCGAGGTCGGCCGCAAGGTCGCGCACTCCACCAGCCTCGACGAGGCCATGGAGGCGCAGGCCGATTACGCCCGCTCGTTGATGCAGGACTATTTCGCCGAGACCAGCAAGATCGCCGAGCTCAGCACCCGGGCGCTGTTCGACAGCCTGTCGGCCTGGCAGGTCGAGAAGAAGCCGGGCAGCCGCGCCGCGAACGGCAGCGAGACCGACGCGGAGTCGCATTCCGAGGAGCGGATCGCCGCCGAATAGGCGGCGACGCTCTGCCGCGGCGACGCGGAGAAGCGACAATAGCGACGCATCTAGAGTGTGATCCGACTGCGGATCGGATCTCACTCTAGAGCGCGTCGGTCGGAAATGGCGTATGCGTTAGGCATCGCCATGTCCGATTGTCTGTCATTGTGCCTCAACGGCGCCGACCTCCTCGTCGACAGGAGCGGCGCGCTCTATTGGCCCGCCGAGGGCGTGCTGGCGGTCGCCGATCTTCATTTCGAGAAGGGCAGCAGCTTCGCCCGCTCCGGCACGCTGCTGCCGCCCTACGACACCCGCGCCACCCTCGATCGCCTGGAGGCGGTGGCCGCGCGCTACCAGCCCCGGCGGATCCTCTGCCTCGGCGACAGCTTCCACGACGGCGAGGGCGCCGGGCGGCTCGGCAGCGACGAGCGCCGGCGGCTCGCCGGCCTCGCCGCGCTGCCACGACTGGCTCTGGATCGCCGGCAATCACGATCCGGCGCCGCCCGCCGACGTCGGCGGCCGGGTGGTGGCGGATGCCTTCACGCTGCGGCCCCCTCACCTTCCGCCACCTCGCCGCGCCCGACGCCGCGCCCGGCGAGGTGAGCGGTCACTATCACCCGAAGGCCAGCCTCTGGGTGCGCGCCCGCCGCCTCACCGGCCGCTGCTTCCTCGCCGACGAGCAGGCGGATCGTGCTGCCGGCCTTCGGCGCCTATGCCGGCGGTCTCGATGCCCGCGATCCCGCGCTCCGGGAGCTCTTCCCCGACGGCTGCGATGTGCATTTCATCGGGCGATCGCGCATCGCCACCTTGCCGCGGGACGGGCTCGACCTCGTCTCTTGAAACGGAGAACCCCCCTTGAACCCGACCCCACCCCATGATGAGGACGCCAACGGCGTGCGGCGCTGGTTCGAGCGCCTGGCGGAGCACGTGCAGGCCGTCGACTTCGAAGGCGCGCGTCCGATTTTCGCCAGCGATATGATCGCCTTCGGGACCTTCACCGACTTCATGACCGGCCGCGACAAGGCCGAGGCGGCCCAGTGGCGCAACGTCTGGCCGCATATCGACGAGTTCCGCTGGCGGCCGGACATCCGCGCCATCGTCTCGCCGGACCGCCTGACCGCCATCGGCATGGCGATCTTCGATTCGACGGGCTATTCCGAGGACGGCAAGCCCTATGCTCGGCCCGGCCGCGCCACCGTGGTGTTCGCCCGCAAGGCGCCGGCGGACGACTGGGTGGCGCTTCACACCCACATGTCGCTGTTCCGCGACGTCCCCACGCGGTCCTTCAAGAGCAAGCCGGAGAAGAAACGGGGCGGCTGAACCCCGCGAGCCGCCTGGGAGCGGTTTTTGCGGGCGCTCCCGAGTTGTGGCATAAGGCCGCGCCGATATCCCTCTGCGAAGGCCCTCTCCCCGATGACCGCCGCTGCATCCGTCGAACGCCCGCACGTGCCGGGGCTTTATCGCTGGGTGACGCCGCTTTTCGCCTTCCTCCTCTGGGCGGGGGTCTGCGGGCTCTGGATCACCGGCCACCACGACGCCTACGACCACCTGCTGCGCTATTGGGGCATTAAGCCGTTCCTGCCGCCTTTCGTCGACCTGCACGACATCCTGTCCGCCGCCGAGTGCCATCGGGCCGGTATCGACGTCTTCCAGTCCAATCCCTGCGACATCCTGAACCGGCCGATGATCTATTCCCCGGTCTGGCTCTTCCTGCTGCCGGCGCCGCTGGGCGCCGCCTCCACCGCTGCGGGCGGCGTCGTGCTGAACCTGCTCTTCATCGCCGCGCTGCCGCTGCTGCTGCGGCCGCGCGATCTGGGGGAACTGCTGATCTATTGCGCCGCCAGCGTCTCGACGATGGTGGTCTACGCGCTCGAGCGCGGGAACGCGGATCTCATCATGTTCCTCCTCGTGCTCGCCGCGGGCTGGCTCTATCGCCGCGGCGATGGCGTCCATGTGGCGGCCTACGGGGCCTTCCTGCTGGGCGCGGTGCTCAAATTCTACCCACTGGTCCTGATGATCATGGCGGTGCGCGAGCGCTGGAAGCCGTTCCTGGCACTGGCGATTCTGTCGATGGTGATCATGGCCGCCTTCTTCGTTGGCTACGCCACCGAGCTCCGCCTGGCGATCAGCCACATTCCGACCGGCGACTGGTTCACCGAGCAGTTCTCCGCCCAGAACGTGCCGTTCGGCCTGATCGAGGTCTATCCGGCACTTGCTACGACAGTGCCGCGGTTCGCCGGAATCCTGATGGGGGTGCTGGTCGCGCTCTCGCTTGTCGTCGCGGCCTTCCTCGCCCGCGGCTTCCTGCATGCGACCGACGCCGAGGACTGGAGCGGCCCGGAGGCGACATATCTGGTCATCGGCTCGGCGGTGCTCGCGGGCTGCTTCTTCGCCGGACCCAATGTGGACTATCGCGGCATCTATTTCCTATTCGTGCTGCCGGGAATGATCGAGCTGGCACGCCGGCACGCCAGCCTGCGGCCGGTCATGGCCGTCACCATCGCCGGCATCCTCTTCACTATGTGGAGCGCCTGGCTGCGCAAGATCATCTCCACCGTCTTCCACTGGCACGTCGGCGAGGGCGCCGAGCCGTTTCCGAAATCCCTGGTGCTGTTCTGGATCGGACGGGAGACCGTGTGGTGGTGGGTCGTGAGCGTGCTGGTCAGCCTCGTGCTGGTGTTCCTGCTGCGCTCGCCGCTGATGCGGGACGTGTTCCCGGCGGCGCGGCGGACGTCACCGCGCTGACCGCGGTTCCCGGATCACGAATGATCCTCGACGACTTCCGCCCGCAGGTTCGGCGGGATGCTTAGCCACTTGGTCGGACTCTCCGGACTCTGGATCGAGATCCACCGGTAGGGCAGGCGCCTCCAATCGACGACGTGAGTGACGCGGTTGTCGAGCACGAGATCGCCCTGATCCGTGTGCGCCACGAGCGCCAGATGCCCCTCGCCCCGCTCGGTGACCGCCGTCACCAGAAGCAGATCTTCCTTCGGCCATCCGAGCTCGATGAGCTCGCGCCGCTTGGTCAGCGCGAAGGTGTTGCAGTCGCCGGCGCCGTTGGTGGCGTAGTCCCAGACGCGGGGATTCATCTCGCGGGGCCGGATCGCCGCGTTGACCTCGCCCTGAACCTCGTCGATCTGTCGCCACTTCGCCGTGGTCATCGCCACCAGCCTTGCGGCGTGCGTCCTGCCGGCACACTCCCTGAGGTGATGCATGCAGAAGCCGAGAAAGCCCGCTGGCGGAACCACCGGCGCGCCGGTCGGCAAGGGAGCGCCGGCCTCGGCGCTCGTGGACGCCAAGACAAAAATGACGCCGCCGGCGATCGCTGGGAGTAGATGAGAGATGATCCGCAAGGCAACCTCGATGATGCTGCACGGGGGAAATAGTTCCGCGCGGATATGGTTCCATCGCCAACCCGTGAGGGGCCAAAATTGCCACGACTATTGGGCGCGGGATCGAGGCTCGATCTTCGCGTGCCGATATCCATGCTCAGCGTTCAGCAAGAAGCGGGCCAGGGATCGCCGCTCATACTTTTCTCACAAGCACGATGTGTTGATCGATCGGCGACCACGCTCGATCGCGAGACGAATGCTTGTCAGCGGATGATTCGCGCGCACTGTGCAGTGCGCGACGGTGTTCCGCACGATGAGTTTATGATGATTGGCGCGTCTCGACGCCGCGCCGCCTTGACGTCGAAGATCTATCGTGCCGGCGCAGCCTCGGCGGGCCGGGCGACTGTGACATTGAGGTCGGTCACCAGGCCGTTGGCGAGGGAATAGACCCAGCCGTGGACCGAGAGGTCCTGGCCGCGCGCCCAGGCATCCTGCACGAAGACATCGGAGGCGACATTCCGCACCTGGCGGATCACGTTGAGCTCGCAGAGGCGATCGAGGCGCGCGCGCCGGTCGGCGATTGCGTCGAGCTCGTGGCGGTGCTCCTGGGAGACCTCGCGGATCGGATGCAGCCAGTGATCGACCAGGCCGCGCCGCTGGCCGTCCACCGCCGCGCTCACGCCGCCGCAGCCGTAGTGCCCGACCACCAGGATGTGCTTCACCTTAAGCACGTCGACGGCGAACTGCAGCACCGAGAGGTAGTTGGCGTCCTGCGGCGGGGCCAGGTTGGCGACGTTGCGGTGCACGAACAGCTCGCCGGGATCGAGGTCGACGATCTCGTTGGCGGGCACGCGGCTGTCGGAGCAGCCGATCCACAGATATTCCGGCGCCTGCTGGCGCTCGAGGCGCCGGAAGAATCCGGCGTCGGTGGAGACCATGCGCGCCGCCCAGGCGCGGTTGTTCGCTTTCAGATTATCCAGCATCGCCGCGCTATAGCGCGAACCGCCGCCCGCCGCAAGGTGGAGCGCCGCTATATCATCCTGAAGGTCGCCCACTTGGCGGAAACCAGGAGGGCGACGAGGCATGCCGCCACCGCCCAGGAAACCCAGTCGGAGGCCGCGTAGAGAATGGGATCGTCGTGCATCTGGCCGCGCGAGGTCGAGAGCCAGAGACGGCATTGCCAGAACAGCATGAGCGGCACGATGCCCCAGAGCAGCTCCGGCAGCGCATAGAGATCCTCGGTAGCCTCGCTCTGCACGAAGAGCGCCAGCACCAGCGCCGAGCTGAAGGACGAGGCGACGCCGAAGATGGTGAGGAGGCTGAGATCCTCGACCACGTAGCCGCGCCGCGCGGTACGCGCGACGCCCTGCTCGGCAATATCCCTGAGCTCCTCCACGCGCTTCACCAGCGCTAGGCTCAGGAACAGGAAGCTCGAGAACCCGAGCAGCCAGAGCGACACGGGGTGGCCAACCGCCTCGCCGCCGACGAACATGCGGACGGAATAGAGCGCCGCCAGAATAAAGACGTCGACCAGCGGCCTCTCCTTGAGGCGCGCGGAATAGCTGAGCGACAGCGCGACGTAGCACGCCAGGCCGAAGGCCGCATGGGAGGCATAGGCAAGGACGCCGCCGAGCGCCAGCAATACCCCGGCGCCGGCGAGCCCCAGGGGCACCGACAGGGCGCCGCTGGCGAACGGGCGGAAGCGCTTGCGCGCATGCAGCCGGTCCGACTGGATGTCGACGAGATCGTTGAGAAGATAGATCGCCGAGGCGATGGCGCAGAAGGCGAGGAACGCCTGCGAGGCCGCGCTCCAGGCGCCGAAGTCCGTATAGGCATGGGCGGTGAGCAGCGGCACGAAGACCAGGATGTTCTTCACCCACTGATAGGGCCGCATGGCCTTGACCAGCGCCCGCATCCGCGAGGGGCGGTCGTCGAAGTGCCGCTCCACCGGTGCCGCCTGGCTGGCGGCGGCGGTGACGCCGGGCGGCGTGTTGACCAGCACCGCGGCGCGCGCCGAGCGCCAGACCACCAGATCCGGCCGCCCATTGCCGGCATAGTCGAAGCCCTTCTCGCCGAAGCGCGATACCAGCTCGCGCGCCTTGGCGCGGCCGGTCAGATTTACCGTGCCGTCGGAGGCGATCACGTCGTCGAAGAGGCGCAGATGCTGGTTCACGGCGTCGGCGATCGCGTGATCGGCGCCGGTCACCAGCACCAGGCGGCGGCCGGCGGCCTTCTGCTCCCGGAGATACTCCAGCAGCTCCTCATTATAAGGAAGCGTCCGCGCGTCGAAGCTCGCGTACTGGGCAAGATGGCGCTTCAAGCCGGCGCGGCCCTTGGCGATCAGCGATCGCAATCCCGACGGACGTCGAAGCTGAATCGATGCCGAGACGAAGGTCTCGTGCAGCGTGTCGCTCCGCACCAAGGTGCCGTCGAGGTCGACGCAGAGTGGCAGCGCGGTCAATCGATCCCCCAGTGCCACCATGGCTCGCTATGCCGTTGCCCACGAGACCGGTGGTCCGCTCGCCGGCACCATAAGGGCGCGGGGCACCCTGTCAACCGAGGATCCCCACGCGCCGCATCATCGGCACCGGATGTTGCGAGTTCGTTAACCTCTCGATAGGCCCATCGGGATCGATTATGTCGGGCGGACGTGAACCCCGACGTTGTCGATGAGGCGCGTGTTGCCGAGCCAGGCCGCCGCCAGGATGCGACCGGGGCGAGCGAGCGACGTCAGCGGCGCCAGCGTCTCCGCATCGCAGATCTCGAAATAGTCGATGCGGCTGAAGCCCGCGCGGGTGAGCGCCGCATGTCCGGCCGCCGTCGCCGCCTCGATCGTCGCGGCGCCGGATTCGATCCGCTCCGCCGCATGCACGAGCGTTTGATGGAGCGCCGGCGCGATCGCCCGCTCCGCCGGCGTCAGGTAGACGTTGCGCGAGGAGAGCGCCAGCCCGTCCGGCTCGCGCACGGTCGGAACGCCGTCGATGCGGGTGGAAATATCGAGATCGCGGGCGACGTGCCGGACCACCAGCAGCTGCTGATAGTCCTTCTCGCCGAAGCAGGCGACGTCGGCGCGCGACTGCAGCAGCAGCTTGGTCACGACAGTGGCGACGCCCTGGAAATGGCCGGGACGGAAACGGCCGTCCTGTCCCTCGGCGATCGCGCCCGCCGTCACAGTGGCGGAAAATCCCTCGGGATAGATCTCCGCGACATCGGGCGCATAGAGAAGATCGCAGTGGGCGCTTGCGAGCTTGGCGGCATCGCCGGCCTCGTCGCGGGGATAGCGGGAGAAATCCTCGTTCGGGCCGAATTGGGCGGGATTGACGAAGATGCTGGCGACGGTGCGCCGCGCCGCGCCGCGCCCGTGCTCGACCAATGCCAGATGGCCGCGATGGAGCGCCCCCATGGTGGGGATGAGCGCCACCCGCTCGCCGGCGCGATGCCAGCCGCCGACCACGCGGCGCAGCTCCGCCACCGTGCGCACCACGGCGAGGGTTCCGATCCGCGCTGGTGCCCAGTCGCTCATGCTGCGCGGCGGTGTAGACCGGGGCCGGGCCGGCGACAAGCCCTATCTGGGCGCCGCCGCGGGCGCGTTGACGACGCCGGGGGCGGCGCCTAGTCTCCCTGCAGTCTGCGGCTGCTCCCGCGCGAGCTGGGCCCGGATCTCCGTCCCCGTCCAGAGAGTACGAGAGCTGTGAACCTTCATCTGCAGACCTGGGAAGAAGTCGAGACTTACCTCAAGGGCAGCAAGGGGATCATCATCCCCATCGGCTCCACCGAGCAGCATGGGCCCAACGGCCTCATCGGCACCGATGCGATCTGCGCCGAGGTGATCGCCAAAGGCGTCGGCGAGCAAGTGGAGGCCATGGTAGGTCCCACCATCAATGTCGGCATGGCGCAGCATCACCTGGGCTTCGCGGGATCGATGACGCTCCGCCCGTCGACGCTGATCGCCGTGATCCACGACTACATCACCTCGCTCGCCCGCCACGGCTTCGAGCGCTTCTTCTTCATCAACGGCCACGGCGGCAACATCGCCACCGTCACCGCCGCCTTCTCCGAGATCTACGCCACCGCCTCGATGCGGCCCGGCACCAACGCGCCGGTGGTGCGCTGCCGGCTGAAGAACTGGTGGGACACGCCCAGCGTCCGCAGCCTCTCCAAGGAGCTGTTCGGCGACCGCGAAGGCAGCCACGCGACGCCCAGCGAGGTGTCGGTGACGTTCTACGCCCATCCCGAGGCGATCAAGAAGCGGGAGATGTCGCCGATCGGTCCCAAGGGGCGCGACTTCGCCGACGCCGACGACTACCGGCGTCTCTTCCCGGACGGCCGCATCGGCTCCGACCCCTCTCTCGCCAAGCCCGAGCACGGCAAGCGCTTCGTCGAGACCGCGGTGAAGGACATCGGCGCCGACTATCTCGCCTTCATCGGCCAGGCCTGAAGCATGATCCCGAAAAGTGGTACCCGGCTTTCGGAAAAGATCATGCTGAAACAAAAAGCGGAGCCCGGTTCTGATTCGATCAGAACCGGGCTCTAGCCTCGCTTGCCCGCCGACGCCGATCTCGCCCGCCGGATCACGCTGATCGCGGCCGACACCTGGCCCGCCATCGAGAACTGGGACTACGACGGCTGGGTGCTGCGCTTCGCCCGCGGCTACACCAAGCGCGCCAACTCGATCACGCCGCTGGCGCCCGGCAGCCAGCCGCTCGCCGCGAAGATCGAGGCCTGCGAGGCCGCCTACGACGCGCGCCACATCCCGCCGGCGTTCTGCCTGCCGAGCACCGCCGACATCGCCGCTCTCGACCAGATCCTGGCCGAGCGCGGCTACGGCAAGGTCGACAAGACCAGCATCCGGGCGATGGCGCTGACCAATGCGCCGCCGGAGCCTGGCGCCGAGCTGGAGATCTCCCCCGCTCTCACCGAGACGTGGCTCGATCCCGTCACCGCCTGGAACGGCCTCGACCAGCGCCAGCGCGCCGCCTTCACCGCCATCGCCGGCGGCATCCGCGAGCCCGCCGCCTTCGCGCTGCTGCGATCGGGCGCGCGGCCTGTCGCCGCCGGCATCGCCGTGCGGCAGCAGGACCTCGTCTGCTTCCACGCCGTCGTCACCGACCCCGAAGCCCGGCGCCGCGGCTTCGGCCGCGCGCTGATGCTGGGAATGCTGCGCTGGGCGCGGACCGCGGGCGCCACCACCGCCTGGCTGCAGGTGGTGAAGAGCAACGCGCCGGCGCTCCGTCTCTATAACGAGCTGGGCTTCGACCGCGAGATCTATCGCTATCACTACCGCGTGCCGGTCAGTCCCGTCCGATCAGGCACTTCCCCATCGCGTCCGCCATAGTCGTGATCAGGGTGAAGTAGAGGTCGGGCCCGGGCTCCAGCACGAGCCCTTCGGGATCGAGGATGCCGGTGCGCGCGGCGCTTCCAGTGACCACGCTTTTCAGCAGCGCCGCCGGGGTCTGTGGCTCGCCAAAAACGCAGCGGGCGTTGTAGACGCGGATCCGCTGCCGCACCTCCTGCAGGCGCGCCGGCGACAGCGGCTTCCCGGGACCGGCGAGGATCGCGCCCACCGCCTGCAGGCCGTAGCGGCGCTCGAAATACTGATAGGAGTCGCGATAGACGACGAAGGGCTTGCCCGCGAGCGGCGCCACCTTCGGCCTGAGGCCCGCATCGAGAGCGTCGAGACGGCGATAGAGCTCCGCCGCGTTGCGGGTATAGCGCGCGGCATTCTCGGGATCGGCGGCGGCGAGATGGGTTGCCGCCGCGGCCACCACCCGGCGCGCGTTCAGCGGATCGAGCCAGAAATGGCCGTCGGTGGCGAGCCCGGTCGGCGACATGTCTTGCTCGTCGGCGTCGGAGCCCCAGCCGCCGCCGCGCCGCGCATTCAGCAGCCGGACGCCGGGCGCGTCCGCCAGCCGCACCACCTCGGCGCTGGGCGTACGCTCCACTAGCGGTTTCTCCAGAAACGTCTCCAGCATCGGCCCGACCCAGAAGATCAGGCGCGCCTTGGCGATGCGGTCGCTGTCCTCGGGCTTCAGGCTGTAGTCGTAGAGCGAGACATTGCCACCGACGATGAGGTCCGGCGTGCCCACGCCCTCCATTACCGCCGCCACCAGGGAATGGAGCGGCTTGATGCTGACCACCACCGAGGGCACCTCCGCGGCGGCGGGCGCCGCGAGGATAAGGACGGCGCCGAGCCCCAGCACGCGGGCCCGCCATCGGCGCGGGTTAGCCCAGCGGAGGAAGACAATGGCTGGCTTCATGCCCATGTTATATCATAACAGAAATCAGCCCAGAGGCATCGATGGCCCGACCCGCCGCCGCGTCCGCCAAGCGCCCCGCCGCCGCCGCTTTCGTGGCGCCGCGACACAATCACGAGAGCTGCGTCGACACCGCCCTCGACCGCGCCTCGGCGCTCTGCATCAAGCGGGGGACGCGGCTTACCGATCTCCGCCGCGAGGTGCTGACCCTGGTCTGGCACGGGCACGAGCCGGTGGGCGCCTATGACGTCCTCGACGCGCTGCGCCGGCGGCATCCCGGTGCGGCGCCGCCCACGGTCTACCGCGCCCTCGATTTCCTGATCGCCGAGGGGCTGATCCACCGCATCGAGTCGCTCAACGCCTATGTCGGCTGCAGCCGCCCCGACGAGCCCCATGTGAGCCAGTTCCTGATCTGCGAGCGCTGCAACACCACGGCGGAGCTCGGCGATCCCGCTATCACCGCCGCGGTCGCCCGCCGCGCCGCGGCGCTGGGCTTCGCGGTGGCGCGCCAGACCATCGAGGTCCGCGGCCTCTGCCCGAACTGCCGCCGGGCGCCGGCGGCGAGCTAGAGCTAGCTCGAGCGAGCAGCGCCGCAAAGATCGCGCACGAAGTCGCGCATCAGACGCTTGGTCGCGGCGGACGCGCTGGTTTCCACGAACAGACCATGCCCGCTTTCTCCTTCGAGCACGGTCGACACCACCTGGCGATCCGATCCGACTTCGACGATCGTCATGTTGATGGTCGCACCGCTTGGCCGGCCGTCATACGCCGTGTATCGCTGCTCCCAATGGGTGATCTCGGGCAGGACGAGATAGGTGGCGCCGATGCTGCGCGCCGCCGCGAGGAGATCGGCGCGGCCCCGCAGATCGGACGGCGCGATCTCGACCTTGCGGGCGAATTTTGAGAATTCCTCCGCCGCCCGATGCGCGACGAATTGCCCGGAGCCCACGGAGGGTTTGCCGTCGAAGCCGCCGTCTGCTGGTACGGCAATGAGGATGCTGTCGCAGCGAAGACCGTTCGGCTCGCTTGTCACCGTATCTCTCGCCCGATAAGTGCCGGGGCAAGCGGTCAGAAGCAGCAGGAGTATCGATGCCAGGATCAACCGGCAGCGTGCGGCCATCTCAATTCGCGGCGTTCTTGTGCAGGGACGCATCCATTTTCTTGAACAAATCGCCCGCGAAATCGGAGAAAGATCCTTCGTACTGCAGAACGGTCCGGCGCCGGTAGTCGACGTGAACCGTGATGGGAGGGGCCGGGGCCTTGTCGACGATCACCCGTCCGACTTCGCCCCAGCTCATGCCATGAGGTACGCGGGCGATATAGATGATGAACCCGTCGGCTGCGTCCTCCGTGCTGCTGGGCTCGATGTCCATGTCCCGGATGCCATTGAGAGCGGCCGTCTTCACCCGCTCGAAGCTGGCGTCGAACTTGTGTGCCTCGCCGGCGTCTCTCGGATCGCCCTGAATTGTCTGCATGTTCGCGCAGGCAGAGAGCGCGGCCGTGAGGCACACCACCGCGACACCGAAAATCCGGATTTGCCTCGTCGCCATATGCCGATCCCCCTAATGTTCACTCCCGCTATTTATGTACAAAAAGATGCCTGTTCAATCAACCGGGGTATCATGGCAACGCGTCAGTCGACGGCCGGCGCACCGCTGGACCATCGCGCCGGGCGCCGCGGATTGACACGGTCGAGATCGGACTCCTACTGTGTGCTCATGCTTCACAGTTGCGCACCGCGCCCCCAAAGCCAACGCCGTCAATCCGGCGGCGGCCTGCTGCGTGTGCAAGGGGTCGGCGCGCTGGTCTGGGGATCGCCCCTCTAGCGCCTCGACATCCCGGTGTTCCCAGGCCCCGCCGACCCCGCGTCGGCGGGGCTTTTCTTTTGTCCGCCATACCCTCACCGAGAGGAGAGACCCGTGATCGACATCCAGCTCTATCTCACCTTCGTCCTCGCCACCGCCATCCTGATGCTGATCCCCGGCCCCAATGTGGCGCTCATCGTGGCGAACAGCGTCGCCTACGGACAGCGCTTCGGCCTCCTCACCGTTGCGGGCACCGCCTCCGCCATGGTGGCACAGCTCGTCATTACAGCTCTCGGCATGACCGCGGTCCTGGAGACGCTTGCCTACTGGTTCGAGTGGATCCGCTGGCTGGGCGTGGCCTATCTCCTCTACCTCGGCATCAGCCAGTGGCGGGCGCCGGCGGTCGATCTCACCAAGACGCGGCCGCAGCCGAAATCCGTGCGCGAGATCTATCTCCGGGGATTCCTGGTCTCGCTCTCCAATCCCAAGACGCTGCTGTTCTACGGCGCCTTCTTCCCGCAGTTCATCTCCACCTCGGCGCCGCTGGAAGAACAGATCATCCTGCTCTCGCTCACTTTCCTGGCGCTGGCGATCCTGTTGGACGGCGGCTGGGCGCTGCTCGCCGCCCGCGCGCGCGGCTTCCTGGCGACGCGCGGCCGTTTCCGCAACCGTCTTTCCGGCACGCTGCTGATCGCGGCGGGCGTGGGCTTGGCGCTGGCGCGTCGGCGTTAAATCACGGTCGTCCGGATCGCGATCCCGAATTTGAGAGCGCGCGTCACCGGAGTCTTCTCGGCGATCTCGGCGATGCGGGCGCGCTGGGCGTCGTCGAGGGTACCGTCGAGGCGAAGCGTGCGCTCGATATGCGGGCGACGCTCCTCGCCGACGACTTCCCAGTGGAAGGCGAGGTCGACGTGCACCGCTTTGAGCGGCCACTCCTTGCGCTCCGCATACATTCGAAGCGTGATCGCGGTGCAGGCGCCGAGGCCCGACAGCACGAGGCCGAAGGGTGACGGGCCGGCGTCGCCGCCCTCCGGCTTCGGCTCGTCGGCGGTGAGCGCGTGGGCGCCGGTGCGGATCGAGGTCGCGTAGCGCGTCTCGCCGATCTCGGCGGTGGCGGTGGCGACAGTCTTCGGTTGCCGCTCGCTCATGTCAGTCTCCCAGGCAATGCCAGCGCGCGCCGCATCAGCTCGACGGCGCGGCGGCTGGTCGGCATCTGCTTCGCCTCGACCTCTTCCGGCGTGAACCAGCCGATGCCCGTGAGGTGCTCGGGCTCGAGCAGCTCGCCTTCCCCGGCGCGCCAGTCGAGGACGACGCAGACCAGGGTGAAATGGAAGCGCACGCGGCTCTCCGCGTCGCGGTCGATGTAGTCAAACGTCGTCAGCACCTCGACGGGATCGGCCTCGATGCCGGTCTCTTCGCGGAGCTCGCGCACCGCGCAGTCCAGCACGGTCTCGCCAAGCTCGAGCTGGCCGCCGACGAAGCCCCATTTGCCGGTGTCGGCACCCTGGCCGCGCCGGGCCAGAAGGCATCGGGGGCCTCGCCTGACCGCGGCGAGGACCCCGACCCAGGGCCGATCCGGATAGAGCCGGCTCAAACGTCGGTCGCCACCGCCTGCCCTTCCAGCACCTTGTAGATCTCACTGCCTTCCTTGCGGAACGCATCGGAGCGCTCGTCCATGCCCTTGCGGGCATACTCGCGCACCTCTTGCGAGATCTGCATCGAGCAGAACTTAGGCCCGCACATGGAGCAGAAATGCGCGAGCTTGGCGCCCTCGGCGGGGAGCGTCTGGTCGTGGAACTTCTCCGCCGTCTCCGGATCGAGGGAGAGGTTGAACTGGTCGCGCCAGCGGAACTCGAAGCGGGCGCGGGAAAGCGCGTCGTCGCGATCGCGCGCTCCCGGATGCCCCTTGGCGAGATCCGCCGCATGGGCCGCGATCTTGTAGGTGATGACGCCGGTCTTGACGTCGTCGCGGTCGGGGAGGCCCAGATGCTCCTTCGGCGTCACGTAGCAGAGCATGGCGGTGCCGAACCAGCCGATCATGGCGGCGCCGATCGCGCTGGTGATGTGGTCGTAGCCCGGCGCGATGTCGGTGACCAGCGGACCCAGGGTGTAGAACGGCGCCTCGTCGCAATGCTTGAGCTGCAGCTCCATGTTCTCCTTGACCTTGTGCATGGGCACATGGCCGGGCCCCTCGATCATCACCTGCACGTCGTGCTTCCAGGCGATCTTGGTGAGCTCGCCCAGCGTCTTCAGCTCGGCGAACTGCGCCTCGTCGTTGGCGTCCGCCGTCGAGCCCGGCCGGAGGCCGTCGCCCAGCGAGAAGCTCACGTCATAGGCCTTCATCACCTCGCAGATCTCCTCGAAGCGCGTGTAGAGGAAATTGTCCTGGTGATGGGCGAGGCACCACTTCGCCATGATCGAGCCGCCGCGGGAGACGATGCCGGTGACCCGCTTCGCCGTCATCGGAATGAACGGCAGCCGCACGCCGGCGTGGATGGTGAAATAGTCGACGCCCTGCTCCGCCTGCTCGATGAGCGTGTCGCGGAAGATCTCGAAGGTGAGGTCCTCGGCCTTGCCGTCCACCTTCTCCAGCGCCTGGTAGATCGGCACCGTGCCGATCGGCACCGGCGAGTTGCGGATGATCCACTCGCGGATCGTGTGGATGTTCTTGCCGGTGGAGAGATCCATCACGGTGTCGCCGCCCCAGCGGATCGCCCACACCAGCTTGTCCACCTCCTCGGCGACCGACGAGGTCACGATGGAGTTGCCGATGTTGGCGTTGATCTTCACCAGGAAGTTCCGGCCGATGATCATCGGCTCGGCCTCGGGATGATTGATGTTCGCCGGGATGATGGCGCGGCCGCGCGCCACCTCGTCGCGCACGAACTCGGGCGTCACGTAGTCGGGAATCGCGGCGCCGAAATCCTGGCCGTCCCTCGCCGCTGCTTCCTTGAGGCGCTTCCGGCCGAGGTTCTCGCGGATCGCGATGTATTCCATCTCCGGCGTGACGATGCCGCGCCGCGCATAGGCGAGCTGCGTCACCGCGACGCCACCATTGGCCCTGAGCGGATGCCGTCCGGCGCGGTCGAAGGTGGGGACCGGGCTCTCCTCGCCGGCGCGCAGGCCGTTGTCCTCGGGCCGGACCGCGCGGCCCCGCGTCTCCTCGACGTCGCCGCGGGCGCGGATCCAGGCTTCCCTGAGCGGCGGCAGGCCGGCGCGGATGTCGATGGTGACCGCGGGATCGGTATAGGGACCCGACGTGTCGTAGACACGCACCGGCGGCTCCTTCGCGGACGGCGACACCTCGATCTCGCGCAGGGGCACGCGCAGATCGGGATAGCGCTCGCCCGGCACATAGATCTTGCGCGAGGCCGGCAGCGCGCCGGTCGACACTTTAAAACTTTGCTGGGCGGTACCTTCGGGCATTGGCGATCTCCTCCGTAGATCAGAGTCACAGGGAGATCCGGGGCTTTGGGTTCTGAGGTTCGGCCGAGTCTCGGCCGAGTGTTTCCAGTTCCTACGCCGGTACGATCCGGATCAGGTTCTAAGGGTTCCCGCGGCGCGCCTTGATAGTCGGCGCAGGCGGTGTCTCAGCCCCCTACCGGGGCTCCCCTTGGAATACGTCAGTATCTGGTCAGCGCGCCGCCGGCGTCAAGCAGCGCGTCTCAGACCACCACGGTGCCGCCGCGCACCAGCGTCTCCAGCTTCAGCGGCAGCTTGGCGCCGAGCCAGAGCGCGTGATGGGCATGGTCCTCGTAGTCGTCGCCGGTAAGGGGATGCACGAGGATCACGAGATCGCCGCGGTTCAGCATCAGCCACGGCACGAAGCGGGGAAACTCCTCGACGGGAAACGCCACCTGGTACATCGCCTGGGGATGCGGCCCCACCGGCTCGTCGCGCCAGCGGCCGAGCACGACCTTGAAGCGCGCGGCGAGGGCGTCGCGGAGCGCCGCAGCGGCGGCGCGGCTCTGCTCATTATAATAAACGTGGGCGTGGTAGCCGGCGATCGCCCCGGCGGGATCGGTCGAGGACTGGGTCATCGGCGGATCATAGCCTCGGCCGGGCTGCAGCCGCCACTCTCTTGGCCCAGGCGCGTCGCCGCCCATAGTCTGGACATTGGACGCCGGGGCAATTCGATGCGAGCATATCTCAACCGCCGGCTGCGCAGCCGGCGCGGACGGTTGAGGGCGCGCGCCGCTCCGAGCCGTCAAATTACGGGGGAATGCCATGAAGATGATGCGCCATCGCCCGATGTCGGCGATCAGACCTGTTGTCGCGGCTGCGGCTCTTCTCGTCGTCGCCTGCGCGCCCACTCACGTGCAGCCGACGCAGACCTATTCGGGTGTACTGCTGCCGCGGCCCGACATCGTCATCGTGAACGATTTCGCCGTCACTCCCGAAGAGGTGAAGCTCGACAGCGGCCTGCGAGCGCGGCTGATGAACGTCGTCAATCCGGCGCCCGCCTCCACGCGGGAGATCGAGGACGGACGCAGGATCACCGCCGCCATCTCCCGGACCCTGGTGGAGGAAATCCGGAAGCTCGGCCTGCCCGCGCGGCAAGGCCTTCCCGGCGAACCGCCCGGCGCCGGCAACCGGCTGATCGTCGACGGTCAGATGGTGTCGATCGACGAAGGCAACCGGACCCGGCGGAACCTGATCGGCCTGGGCGCCGGCCACAGCACGGTGCAGGCGGACATGCAGGTCTACTACGACGCCAGCAATGGCGCCCGGCTGCTGGAGAGCTTCGAGGGCGTCGCCGAGAGCAGCCGCAAGCCCGGCGCCGCCGAGACCATGGGCGCCGGCGCGGCCACCGGCCGGGTGGCGGAATTGGCGGCGGTCGGCGCGGGGACCAGCGCCATCTCCGGCTCCGATGCGGAATCCGACGCTCAGCGCATGGCGAAGGAGATTGCGAAGAAACTCACTCCGCTCTTCGTGCACCAGGGCTGGATTCCCGCGGGCACCTGACGGTGCCGTCGTCTTGAACGGGAGGGCGTCATGGAGCTGTTCGAGAGCCCGCATCGGATTCTCATCTTCTTTCCGGTCTTCGCCCTGCTGATCGCGATCGAGGCGCTGGTCTATCGACGCTTCAAGGGCCGGGCATATCCCTGGAAGGACAGTGGCGTCTCCCTGTTGATCGCCGTCGGCCACAACCTCACCGGCTTCGTGAACCAGGTGGTGATCTATGCGATCTTCGCGCTCTTCCTCTGGAAATACCGCATCTACACGATCCCCATGGATGGCGTCTGGGCGATCGTGACGCTCTTCGTCTTGGAAGAGTTCGCCTACTACTGGTATCACCGCTCGGCGCACCGGATCCGGATCCTGTGGGGAACCCATTGCGTCCACCACTCGCCGGAGGAATTGACGCTCTCCGCCGCCTATCGCCTGGGCTGGACGCCGATCCTCTCGGGCAGCTACCTCTTTTTTCTGCCGCTGGTGTGGATCGGATTCCATCCGGCCTGGGTGTTCGGGCTCCTGGGCATCAGCCTGCTCTATCAGTTCTGGCTGCACACGACGCTGATCCCCAAGCTTGGCCCTCTCGAATGGGTGCTGAACACGCCGTCGGCCCATCGCGTGCACCACGCCAGCAACGAGCAATACCTCGACCGCAACTACGGCGGCATCGTGATCGTCTTCGACCGGCTGTTCGGAACCTATGCCGCGGAGGACGAGAGCATCGCGATCCGCTACGGGCTCGTGCACCCCGTCGCCTCCCTCAATCCCTTCGTCATCGTTTACGCCGAATTCTGGCACATGCTGAGGGACGCATGGGCCGCGCGCACCTGGGGCGACCGCTGGCGCATCTTCTTCAGGCCGCCGGGCTGGACGCCGGAAGCGCCCGCTCAAGCCGTCTCGAGCTCGAGTCCCTCGACGGTCCGATCCGCGGGAGTCGACGAAAGCCGGCCCTGCTGCTCAAATGAGCGCCCGCCTTCCCGCCCGAGGTCCCCATGACTGACCTGACCCGCCTCTCAGCATTCGACGCCGCAAAGCGCATCGCGAGCGGAAGCCTGACATCCGAGTCATTGGTGCAGGCATATCTCGACCGCATCGCCGAGCGGGAGCCGTCGGTGCGGGCCTGGCAGCATCTCGATCCCAGCCAAGCGATCGCGGCGGCGCGGGCGTGCGACAAGAGCCCAGCCCGCGGGCCGCTGCACGGCGTGCCGATCGGCGTCAAAGACATCATGGACACCGCCGACATGCCGACGACTTACGGCTCGCGCGCCTATGAAGGCTTTCGGCCGCGCTCCGACGCCGCCTGCGTGGCGCTCGCCCGCGCGGCGGGCGCGATCGTGCTCGGCAAGACCGTGACGACGGAATTCGCCGCCGGCGCGCCGGGGAAGACGCTGAACCCGCACAATCCCGCTCACACGCCCGGCGGCTCCTCCAGCGGCTCGGCGGCGGGCGTCGCCGATCGCATGATCCCGCTGGCGTTCGGAACGCAGACCGCCGGCTCGATCATCCGGCCGGCCTCATATTGCGGAGCGGTCGGCTACAAGCCGAGCTTCGGCACCGTGGCGATATCTGGCACGAAGGCGCTGGCCGAGAGCTTCGACACCGTGGGCGGCTTCGCCCGGACCGTCAGCGACATCGCTCTTTTCATTGGCGCGCTCAGCGGCCGGCCGGGCCTGATGCCGAGGGAGCCGCATCCGAAGCCGCGCATCGGCCTGTTCCGGACGGCGCAGTGGGATCGGGCGGACGCCGCCTGCCAGGCAACGCTGGAACGCGCCGCCGATCGGCTCGCCCGTGCCGGCGCGACGGTCAGCGAGCGGCCGGGCTTCGCGCCCTATGACCGCATCGTTGACGTCCACCTCACCCACATGAACTACGAGATGGCGCGCAACCTCGCCTGGGAGCGTACCGAGCGCTGGGACCTGCTGGCGCCGCGCACCACCGAGACCCTGCGCGAGGCGGTGCAGATCACCGCCGAGATCTACGACGAGATGCGCCGCGCCACCGCCGAGGCGCGCGAGCGGGTGGCCGAGCTCTTCGGCGAGTTCGACGCTCTGCTGGTGCCGGCGGCGCCTGGCGAGGCGCCGGCTCGCCTGGACATGACCGGCGATCCCGTCTTCAACCGCATCTGGACGCTCCTCCGCCTCCCTTGCGTGACGGTGCCCGCGGCGCGCGGCCCGGCGGGGCTGCCGATCGGCGTGCAGCTGGTCGGTCGCCTCGGCGATGATGCCCGCACCCTCGCCATCGCCCGCTTCGCCGAGCAGGCCCTCGAGCCGATCGCGTGAGTGTCGCCCACGCGGAGACCCGGCGGCGGCCGGCGGCAGCTGGCGTGCTGCTGCTCGCGAGCCTGGCCCTCGCCTGGGGCGTGGCGTGGCCGACCTCGAAGATCGTGCTGGACGAGATGCCGGTGCTGGCCTTCCGCACCACCTGCGTGACGGTGGGAGGCGCCGCGGCATTGCTGATGGCGCGGACTTGCCGGCGAGCGGATCCGGCTGCCGCGCGAGGAGATCGGGCCGCTGGTGCTGGTATCGCTTCTCAATGTCACGGGCTGGCAGCTCGCCATGGCCTACGGGCTGCGCCTGATGCCGGCGGGTCACGCCAGCATCATCGCCTACATCATGCCGGCCTGCGCCACCCTCCTCGGCTGGATCTTTCTCAAGGAGCGGCTCGGCGCGGCGCGGCTCTGGGGCCTGACGCTCAGCATGGCGGGATTGGCGGTGCTGGTGGCGCCGGACCTCGACCGCGTGCTGGCGGCGCCTACCGGTGTGCTCATGATGGTGCTGGCGGCAACCAGCTGGGCCGCCGGCACCGTCGGCATGAAATATTTCCGCTGGTCGCTGACGGCGATGCAGAGCACCGGCTGGCAGTTCGTCATCGGCGGCATCCCCATCGTGCTGGCGGCGGCGGTTGCCGGGGCGGTGCCGGATCTCGCGACGCTCAGTCCCCGCGCGCTGGCGTCGCTCGCCTACGTGCTGATATTTCCCGTGGTGTTCGCCCAGTGGGCCTGGTTCAGGGCGGTGGAGCTGTTGCCCGGCAGTGTCTCCGCCATGGGGACGCTGGCCATTCCCGTGGTCGGGACGCTCTCGGGCGCCCTGCTGCTGGGCGAGCCGCTCGAGCTCTCGGAGCTGGCGGCGCTGGCACTGGTGGTCGCCGGGCTGGCGCTGGTGGCGCTGCGCCCGACCGCCGAGCCGAGCTGAGGCGGTTGCGCGCGCCGCGCCGATGCGGCAGCCTCTCCCCCGATGCCGAGCCGCCCGCTCCTCCTTGTCCTCGCCGTTGCGCTGACCGTCTCGCTGGCGGGTTGCGGGGCGGACAGCCTGCAGCCCTTCGACTGGTCGCCGGAGCCGGCGCCCCGGGGCCCCAAGGAGGACTTCAGTCGAATCGGCGTCTGCTACAACCGGCAGACCGCCACGCCGGAGGAGGTCTACGAGGTGGCTCGCAAGAAGTGCGATCCCGGCACGACGCCCTATCTCATCGACCAGGACATTCTGCTGGTCTGCCCGCTGCTGACGCCGGCGCGTGCCACTTACGCTTGCATAAAGACGCCGACGCCGGAGACAACTCCAGCTCCGGTCCCGGCGCAATAAGGGATCGGCGCGGCCAAGCAAAAACCCCCGGGAAAGAGATCCCGGGGGTTTGCAATCGTAGGCGGTGGCTCAGCCCTGCTGGGTCGCCGGCTTCTTCGTCTTGTGCTTGGCGATATGCTTCTTGGTCGACTTCTTGTGGGCCACGACGTGCTTCTTCGTGGCTTTCTTCTTAGTGACCTTGTGCGTCTGGTCGGTGGTCTGCGCCTGCGCGCTGGCGACCAGGGGGAGCGTGGACGCGCCCACGAACGAGAGCAGAGCCACTGCCGTAATCAACGCCTTCATAGAGAACTCCTAGAGGTGGGAGGTGTGATGGTGGTCGATGATCGATGGGGTCACTCGAAGATTCGAGATGGACGACCGCGAACCGTGGAGTGGCGCGCGGATAGTATCACGCGATAACTCGAATGCGACAGAAATCCACGCGATCCCGCGCCGCTCGCCCGCCATCCACGCCGCCAATCCGTCCTGCTCCGGCCGCAACGCCCGCTCGCCCCGTGATCCGATCGACCGATCCATATTGTTTTAGCGAATCTTCAAATTTCGTTAACCGGATTTCGCGCAGGAGAAATCCCGCGCGCGGGAAAACCCCGACCCGCGTCGAGCTCCCGCCGGGCAGCGGCTCGCAGCCGCGCAACCATTCCTTTCTTCGCGCCGCGGCCGCTGCCGCGCCTCTCGCGATTTGATTAAAGTTCTCGGCAGTTTTGATCCAGCTTTGATCTGATACTCTACTTGCCAGCCACCCAACTTTACTTGCGATTAAGACTTGCGGCCGAAACTCGCGCAGGTTGGATCCCAAAGGAGGACTTCCCATGCGTCGCATCAAGCAATTTCTGCGCTCCTGCAATGGCGCCACCGCGATCGAGTACGGCCTCATCGCCGCCCTCATCGCCGTCGTGACGATCGCCGGCCTTACCGTCGTCGGCACGACCCTCAACACCAAGTTCACCAATATCGCGACCGACATCGGCTAATACGCCACGATCGCGTTTCTCTGGAGTTTCGGTCGGTCGGGCGCGGCAACGCGCCCGACCGACTGATTCTGGGCTGCGGAGAAGGGCTTGCAGGACAGCGTTTTTCGGCCCTCGAATACGAGCGCATTTTTTTGCCGAGAGTCACCGTCGAATATTCTTCAAATCACTTTCAAATTATTGATCGCAAAGGCAATTCCAAGATCGACTTAAGACTCTGTTAGGGAGGGTCTCGCTAGGATGCACGCGTCGTCCACGGAGACTCAGGAGTCACGACCAATGACCAAGTTCATTCGCAAGCTGCTCAACAACCGTTCGGGTGCGACGGCCATCGAGTACGGCCTCATCGCCGCCCTCATCGCGGTTGTCACGATCGCGGGCCTCACCACGGTCGGCACCAAGCTGAACACCAAGTACACCAACATCGCGACCGACATTGGGTAATCAGCGATCGCCGCGTCGGCCGCAAGGCCGATCGGCACCGACCGCGACGGAGGGGGACGGCCGAGAGGGCCGTCCCTTTCCTCCCTGCGGCAGGTAGCATCGGAGAATCCGTGCACATGACCGCATCAGCAACCGATCTCATCGCTCTCGCCGTCCTGGCCGCCGCATTGCTCGGCGCCGCTTACACGGACGTGCGGCAGTATCTCATTCCGAACCGCTATCCCGCGGCGATCACGGCCGCCTACGCGCTCTTCGCGATGGGCCATCCCCTGGCGCAGGGCCTCTGGAGCCTCGCGGCCGGGCTTCTGATGCTCGCTGTCGGCATCCTCTTGCTGGCGACCCGCGTGATGGGCGGCGGCGACGTCAAGCTGCTGGCCGCGACGACGCTGTGGGCGGGCCCCTGGCTCGCGCCGTCGTTCTTCATGATCGTCGCCTTCGCCGGCGCCGCCATCGCGCTGACCTGGCTCACGCCGCTGCGCCGGCTGATGCCGGCGGCTCCGGCAAATCTTCTGGCGCCCGAGACTTCGGGCCGGCGCGCGCGTCTCGCGCAGCCGGTGCCGTACGGGGTCGCCATCACCGCCGGCGGGCTCTACGTCGCCGCCGTCCACGCGTTTCACTAAGCCTGGTCACAGGGGAGTCCGCTATGTCCCTCCGCCGCATGATCTTCGTCCTGATCGCGCTCGTCGCGTCGGGCAGCACCATTGTGATCGGCCGCATGTGGCTCGAGGCCCAGCGTGCTCATCAGGTGGTGGAGAAGCCGGCGGAGCAGCCGACCGGGCCGAGCGTCCTCGTCGCCAAGGGGAACCTGCCGGCGGGCACCTTCATCCGCCCCGACAACCTGCATTGGCAGGTGTGGCCGGAGGCGAGCGTGGCGGCAAGCTACATCGTCCAGGGCAAGCATCGTCTCGAGGATTACGTCGGGGCCGTGGTGCGCAGCGGCGTCGGCGACGGCGAGCCGCTCACCGACACCCGCGTCGTGCGCCCCGGCGACCGCGGCTTCCTGGCGGCGGTTCTCACGCCTGGCTACCGCGCGGTCACCGTCAACGTGTCGCCGAGCGCCGGCCTCGCCGGCCTGGTGTTCCCCGGCGACAAGGTGGACCTGATCGGCACCTTCCGGATCGAATTCGAGAACACCGGCGATGAGCACCATCTGCCGCACACCGCGGCCGAGACCGTGCTCAGCGACGTACGCGTGCTCGCCGTCGACCAGCGCGTCGACGACCAGAACAAGGAAGTCGCGATCGCCAAGACCGCGACCCTCGAGGTCACCCCGAAGCAGGCCGAGATCATCTCGGTGGTGTCGGAGACCGGCAAGTTCTCGCTGAGCCTGCGCAGCCTTGCACCCGCCGACGGCACCCCCGAGGTCGCTTCGAACACCCCCACCTACACCTGGGACAGCGATGCGGTCAGCATGATAGCCCCGCCGGCGACCGTCGGCTCGACCAAGAAAGTGAAAGTCGTTCGCGCCGACAAAGCCGAAAGCGTCGAATTCCCGAGGAGCATGCGATGAACCCCGTTCTTCCGACCCGGCGGCTGCTGTCGCCCGTTCTCGCGCTCGTCGCGGGATTTGCGATCATCATCTCCGCCGTGGCGCCCGCTTGCGCCGCGCCGAAAGCCTCGACGCCTGCCAGCTCGACGCTGCAGATCGAGGTCAACAAGGGACGCCTGGTCCATCTCGACCAGCCGGCCGCCAGCGTCTTCGTCGCCGACCCCAATGTCGCTGACGTGCAGGTGAAGTCGCCGTCGCTGGTCTATCTCTTCGGCAAGGCCGCCGGCGAGACCACGCTCTACGCGGTCAGCGACAACGACCAGGTTCTGGTCAACGCCAACGTCGTGGTTCGCCACAACGTCGAGCGCCTGGAGCAGGCCATCCACGACATGCTGCCGCGCAGCGCCGTCAGCGTTAGCACCGTCGACGACGCGCTGGTGCTCGAGGGAACCGTGTTCTCCGCCGCCGAGGGCGAGGACGTGCGCCGCATCGCCGCGCATTTCGTCCCCGATCCCAAGCAGCTCATCAACAAGATGAAGGTGGACGCGCCCAACCAGGTGAACATCCGCGTCCGCGTCGCCGAAATGTCGCGCACCGTGACCAAGGAGTTCGGCTTCAACTGGGAGAACCTGTTCGGTATCGGCAAATTCGCGCTCGGCATGTCGACGGGTCACAGCGTCCTCCAGGCAGCCGGCGTGTTCAACACGCGCACCACCGTCCAGGGCACCAATTCCTCGGTCAACAATCTTTCCGGCGCCTATACCGGCGGTGGCCAGGACATCAACGTCCTGATCGACGCGCTGGAGGCCCAGAACCTCGTCACCGTGCTGGCGGAGCCGAACCTGAGCGCCCTTTCCGGCGAGCCCGCAAGCTTCCTGGCGGGCGGCGAATTCCCGATCCCGGTGCCGCAGGGCAACAACACGATCACGATCGACTTCAAGAAGTTCGGCGTCAGCCTGAACTTCGTCGCCACCATCGCCGGCGGCAACCGCATCAATCTGCACGTCCAGCCCGAGGTGAGCGAGCTCTCGAGCAGCGGCTCGATCCAGGTGTCCGGCATTACCGTCCCGGCGCTCACCACCCGGCGCGCCGAGACCACGCTCGAGCTCTCCAGCGGCCAGAGTTTCGCGATCGCCGGCCTGCTGCAGAACAACATCAACCAGAACGTCAACAAGTTCCCGTGGCTTGGCGACGTGCCGGTGCTCGGCACGCTGTTCCGCTCGAACTCGTTCCAGCGCGGCGAGACGGAGCTTGTCATCATCGTGACGCCCTACATCGTGCGCCCGACCGCGACCGCCAATCGTCTTCAGCTGCCGACCGATGGCTACATCGCGCCGAACGACGAGCGTCAGCTCCTGAACGGCGACATGAACCGGCCGCAGTTTCAGAAGCAGGGGACGGCCCCTGCGAGCCGCAGCGGAACCGGCCTGATCGGCCCCGCCGGCTTTGATCTCGAATAACCGAGGTGACACCGTGAAGACCCGATTGATCATCCTCCTCGCGATCGCCTCCGCCGCGCTCACCGCCTGCAATTCGCCCGCCGACGAGTGGACGACCGCGCAGGCCCCGCGCCAGCTGCGGGTCGACTTCCAGCGCTTGACGCACGCGACCACCTTCCCGTCGGGAAGCGCGCAGGTCGCCCAGGGCGAGCGTGACAGCCTGCTCGGCTTCCTGCACACGGCCGAGGTGACCCCGGACGACACCATCTATCTGGAGGCGGCGGACGGGGACAAGCTCTCCGCCACCCGGATCAGCGCCCTCGTTCGCGACCTCTCTCGCAAGGGCTATTCGGTCGCCACGCTGCCGACGGCGCGCGACGCGGTACCCGCCAACTCGCTGATGGTGGTCGTCGAGCGCTACATCGTGACGCCGCCGGACTGCCCGAACTGGAGCAAGTCGCCGAACGGCGATCATGAGAACGCGGTTGCCAGCAACTTCGGTTGCGCCAACGTCACCAACCTCGGTCTGATGGTCGCCGATCCCCGCGATCTCGTCATCGGTCGTGACCTCGGCCCGGCGGACGCCGACTACACCAGCCTCGCCATCCAGCGCTATCGCGCCGGCAAGACGGCGCCGCTGGCGGGAACCAGCGCCGGCACGACCTATACCTTCGCGCCGATCGCCCCCGCCGGCAGCACGGGTCCCAGCACAGGTCAGTAATCATGGCGGACGCCGCGGAAGCACAACGCGAGGATCCCGGCGCGCTCAACTTTCTCGCTTGCGTAGGCGACGAAGTAACGCGCGAGACGGTGAATCGTGTCGTCTCCCACCTTGGCCCTCTGCAGGCCAAGGTGCGAGCCGGCGATCTCGCCGCGGCGCAGCGTGCGATCGATCCCGCATCGCCGCCGGACCTCATGCTGCTGGACATCTCCAGCAGCGACGACCCCGTGACCGCGCTCGAGGGCCTGCTGCAGCTCTGCCCGCGCACCACGCAGGTCCTGGTCATCGGCTCGGTCAACGACGTCAGCCTCTATCGGGCGCTGATGTCGCTGGGCGTCGTCGACTACCTGGTGAAACCGGTCTCCGGCGACGTCCTGCACGACGCGCTCGCGGCGGTGATCGACCATCGCGGCTCCGAATCCTCCGCGGCGGCGCCGCGCATCCAGGCGCATGCCTTCCTGGGCGCCCGCGGCGGCATCGGAACCACCACGATCACCGCGGCGATCGCCTGGTATTTCGTCAACGAGTTCCACCAGCGCGCGGCGCTGGTCGATCTCGACCTGCATTTCGGCACCCTCGCCCTCAGCCTCGATCTCGAGCCCGGCCGCGGCCTGCGCGAGGCGCTCGAGCATCCCGAGCGCATCGACGACCTGCTGCTGTCCTCGGCGATGGCGAGCGCCGGCGACCGCCTCAAGGTGCTGGCGAGCGAGGAATCTCTCGACGAGACCTTCCATTTTCATCCCGACGCGCTCGAGCCGCTGTTCAACGCGCTCAGCAACGATTTCGACCGCTTGATGATCGACCTGCCGCGACGGCTCGACGATTGCGGCCGCTACCTCGTCGCCAACGCGGACCAGCTCATCCTGGTCACCGACATGTCGCTGCCCGGCCTGCGCGACACGCTGCGGCTGATCGACCTTGCCAAGCGCGTGGGGACCCGGATCCCGCCCCTGGTGGTGGCGAGCCAGGTGGGGGCACCCCACCGCGGCGAGATCAGCCAGCGGGAATTCGAGCGCGGGCTCGGCACGCCGCTCGATCACCTCATCTCCTTCGATCCCAAGGCCGCGGTCGCGATGGCGCATGAAGGCAAGGCGCTTCCCGCCGCGGCGCGCAACAGCAAGGCCGCGGAGGAGATTCTGCAACTGGCGCAGCGGCTGTCCGGCCGCGAAGCCTCGGGCAAGAAGGGCGTCCGCGGGCTCCCGCTTCTCGGCCGTCTCTGGAAGTAACAGTCATGTTTGGTCGACGCGGATCCGACAATCCCATTCAGGCGCGCATCCAGGCGCTGAACGCCCAGCGCGGCCGCATGCTCTCGGTCGCCGCTCAGCGACCCGAAGCGCCCGTCAAGGCGAAGCTCGACGACACCACGCTGGAGAGCGCGCGCGCCCTGGTGCAGCCGGCGATCGACGCCGCGATCGATCTCGGCACCGTCCCGAACAAGGTGCGCAGCGAGCTGGTGCGGCAGGTCGAGGAAATCCTCCAGCGCACGCTCGAGGAAAACCACGTCGCCCTGCAGGCGATACAGCAGCGCGACCTCGTGACGCTGCTGGTGAACACGCTCGTCGAGTCCGCGCGCGCCAGACCGCAGCAGCGCTCACCGGCGGAGGCGGTGTCGCGGACCTCGACGGCCAGTGCCGCCAGCCGCGCCAGCATCGACGACGCCATTCCGCGCATCTATCCGCTGGTGATGGAGCGCATCGATACCGAGGTCGCCGCCAAGCTCAAGCGCGAGGAGCTCGCCCGCCAGCTCGCCGGCGTGGTCGCCGAGGTGCTGATCGAGCAGAAGATCCAGCTCAATTCCTCCGAGCAGCGCGATCTCGTCGTCGTCCTCCTCAACGACATGCTGGGCTTCGGCCCGCTCGAGCCGCTGCTCAGCGACGAGACCGTCAACGACATCATGGTCAACGGCGCCAAGCAGGTCTACGTGGAGCGCCGCGGCAAGCTCGAGCTCACCGACGTGACCTTCCGCGACAACGCGCACGTCATGAGCATCGCGACGCGCATCGTCACCATGATCGGCCGCCGGGTCGACGAATCGACGCCGCTGGTGGACGCCCGCTTGCCCGACGGCAGCCGCGTCAACATCATCGTGCCGCCGCTGGCCATCGACGGCCCCTCGATCTCGATTCGTAAATTCTCCAAGAAGGGCATCACCCTCGACGTGATGTCCCAGCAGGGGAACATCTCGGCGCAGATGGAGACGGTGCTGAAGGTCGCGGCCCGCTCGCGCCTCAACATCCTGATCTCCGGCGGTACCGGCTCGGGCAAGACCACGCTGCTCAACGCGATGTCGCAGATGATCGACGCCGGCGAGCGCATCGTCACCATCGAGGATGCCGCCGAGCTTCAGCTCCAGCAGCCGCACATCGTGCGACTGGAGACGCGCCCGCCCAACCTGGAAGGCAAGGGCGAGATCACCATGCGCGATCTGGTGAAGAACTCGCTGCGTATGCGACCCGACCGCATCATCCTGGGTGAGATCCGGAGTTCCGAGGCGCTCGACATGTTGCAGGCCATGAACACCGGCCACGACGGGTCGCTCTCCACGGTCCACGCCAACCGACCGCGCGAGGCGCTGGTCCGCCTCGAGAACATGGTGGGCATGGCCGGCGTCAACCTGCCGAGCCGCGCGGTGCGCACCCAGATCGCCTCCGCCGTCAATATGATCGTGCAGATCAGCCGCATGCGCGACGGTATCCGCCGCGTCACCTACATTACCGAGATCATCGGCATGGAAGGCGACGTCATCACGACGCAGGAGCTGTTCAGCTACGAGTTCGAGGGCGAGGACGCGAACGGCCGGCTCAAGGGCCGGTTCGAATCGAGCGGCCTTCGACCCGGCTTTACACCGCGCGCCGAGTACTTCGGCCTCGATCGCGCCCTTCTGGAGGCGATGTCGTAGCCATGGACAGCGATCTGCTTCTCTGGGTCATCGCGGCCGCCGCCGGCCTCACGGTCCTGTCGCTCGCCTTCGCCTTCGGCGGCGACGATCCCAACAGCAAGCGCATGCAGCGCGTGCGCGATCGCGCGCGCGGCAAGGGCGCCGACGAGAAAGCGGCGGAGATGATCCTCCGCCTCGATCAGAAGGGAAAGAGCGGCTTCGACGGCATGCTGCGGCAGTATCTGCCGCGTCCGGATCTGCTGCGTCAGCGGCTCTATCGCACCGGCTGGTCGATCAGCCTCGGCGGCTATGCGACCGCCTGCGTCGTCACCGCCATCGTCGCCCTCGGGACGATGCTGTATTTCGGGCTGCCGCTGGTGGCCGCGGTTCCCGGCGGCCTCTTCCTCGGCCTGATGCTCCCTCACCTGGTGATCGGCTTCGCCTGCGCGCGGCGCGCCAAGAAATTCACCGCGCTCTTTCCCGAGGCCATCGGCCTGATGGTGCGCGGCATCAAGTCCGGCCTGCCGATCGCCGAGACCTTCGTCGTCATCTCGCAGGAGATGGCGGATCCCGTCGGCACCGAGTTCCGCCGCGTCTCCGACGAGGTGCGTCTCGGCCAGTCGATGGACCAGTCGCTCTGGGACGCCGCCAAGCGGGTCGACACGCCCGAGATCAAGTTCCTGGTGGTCAGCCTCTCGGTTCAGCGCGAGACCGGCGGTAACCTGGCGGAGACGCTGGAGAACCTCGACATGATCCTGCGCCGGCGCCGGCAGATGAAGCTCAAGATCAAGGCGATGTCGTCGGAGGCGCGCGCCAGCGCCGCGATCATCGGTTCGCTGCCCTTCATCATGCTGGCCATCCTGTCGGCGGTTAACCCGCAGTATATCTCCTCTCTGTTCGACACGCCGCTCGGCAACAAGATGCTGATCGGCGCCTGCATCAGCATGGCGATCGGCTTGTTCACCATGCACAAGATGACGCGTTTCGAGATCTAGGGGGAACCGCAACCATGCACGGCCATCTTGGCGACCTCCTGAGCTCGCTCACCGGCAGCTTCGACGAGACCGGCATCGCCCTCTTCGGCGGCATCGGGGTGTTCATCACCATCCTGGCGCTCGGCCGCGCGTTCGTGGCGCACGACCCGATGGCGGCGCGTCTCAAGAACCATCAGCAGCGCCGGCAGCATCTGCTGCAGGAGATCCTCTCCGGCGACAGCCAGCAGCAGAAGGCGGCGAAGCAGGCCTCGGTCAATCTGCTGCGCCAGCTGGTGGAGAAGCTGAAGCTCACCCGCGGCGACGACGCGCGCAAGACCGTCGACAAGCTGGCGCAGGCCGGCTGGCGCTCGCGCGATCAGCTCGTGATCTACCTCGGCGCGCGGCTGGTGCTGCCCTTCGTCGTGGGCGGCGGCGCGCTGCTCTTCGTGACGTATATAGGCACCGAGCTCTCGACCATGAGCACGCTGATGGTCGCCGGCGCCGGCGTGCTGGTCGGCGGCTACTTCCCGGTCATCATGCTCCGGAACGCGATCCAGAAGCGCTATCACAAGCTGCGCAAGCAGCTCCCGGACGGCCTCGACCTCCTGGTGATCTGCGCCGAGGCGGGCCTCAGCCTCGATGCCGCCCTCACCCGCGTCGCCCGCGAGCTCGGCGGCTCCGCGCCGGAGCTCGCCGACGAGATCGGCCTCACCTCGATCGAGCTGGGCTTCCTGCCGAACCGGCGCCAGGCGCTGCTGAACCTGATCCGGCGCGCCGACATCCCGCCGATCCGCGCCGTCGTCAACACGCTGACCCAGACCGAGCGCTACGGCACCCCGCTCGCCCACTCGCTCCGCGTGCTCGCCGGCGAGTTCCGCGACGAGCGCATGATGCGCGCCGAAGAAAAGGCGGCGCGTCTGCCGGCGATCATGACGGTGCCGATGATCCTGTTCATCCTGCCGACCCTCTTCGTCGTCCTCATCGGGCCGGCGATCATCCAGGCGATGGAAGCGTTCAAGTAGCGACGTGGACGGTCGGCGGCCGGTCCGGCAACGGACCGGCCGCCCGCCACGCCAACACCTAGAGCCTTATCGGTTCTGATTGAATCAGAACTGGGCTCTAGTTTTTTGTTTGAGCATGATCTTTTCCGAAAACCGGCCTCCACTTTTCGGGATCATGCTCTAGCGGCGGATGGTTGCCGCCGATTGCCCGAAGAGGATGCGCCGCTGCTCCTCGGTCTGGATGCCGGGGTTCGGATTGTTGACGGTCTTTCCCTTCTCGTAGGCGCGCACCACGGCGGGCCGCGCCTGGATCGCCTCGTACCAGCGCTTCAGATTGGGGAAATCCGAGAGCTTCTGGCCCTGGCGCTCGTGGGAGACCGTCCAGGGATATGACGCCATGTCGGCGATCGAATAGGGCCCCGCCATGAACTCGCGATCGGCCAGGCGCTTGTCGAGGACAGCGTAGAGGCGGCTGGTCTCGCGCACATAGCGGTCGATCGCATAGGGAATCTTCTCCGGCGCGTAGCCGGAGAAGTGATGGTTCTGCCCCGCCATGGGACCGAGCCCCGCCATCTGCCAGAACAGCCACTGCAGCGTCTCGACCCGGCCGCGCAGATCCTTGGCGATGAACTTGCCGGTCTTCTCCGCGAGGTAGAGCAGGATGGCGCCGGATTCGAACACGCTCACCGGCGCGCCCTTGTCGGCGGGCTCGTGGTCGATGATCGCGGGCATGCGGTTGTTGGGAGCGATCTTCAGGAAGTCGGGCTTGAACTGCTCCCCGGTGCCGATGTTCACCGGCAGGATCTTGTAGGGAAGCCCGGTCTCCTCCAGGAAGATGGTGATCTTGTGCCCGTTGGGCGTCGGCCAGTAGTAGAGATCGATCACGGCGGCCTCCTTTTCTGTGGCGCATGGCGCGGAATAGCCCGAACTATGGCCCGGGCGCACGCGAGCCGGCAAGCCGCCCTCCGGAGGGTGCCGCGCACGGGTGGTCTGCGCCTGCGGAATGGTGGGGATGCCGCGGCTGGCGGGATCCGCACGGGCTCGATCACAAAACCGTGGGTCGCTACAGGGACAGTTTCCGAAACAGATCTTCCTGCGGCACCTGCGCCGGCTCTCGCGGCTTCGGACCGCGCTTGCGCGGAGCGAGGGGACGAGCGAGGTCGCGCTCCAGGCGCCGGACCCAATCGTCCGGTCCGAGCGGCCGCCCGGTGGTCTCCGAGCGGCGCAAGGGGGCGAAGGCTCTATCCTCGTCGACATCCCGGCCAAGAAAGTCGGCAAACGCCCCCACCCGTTTCAGCGCCGGCGCCACCCTCACCACGCCGTCGTCGCGGCCGGCGAGATGCGCGCGCACGCTCGACCACGGCCAGTCCTCCGCCCGCTCGACCAGGCGGGCGCGTACGGGATTGAGCGAGACATAGCGGAGTGCGGCCGCCAGATGCTCCTCGTCCATCGCCACCGAGCCGAACCGCGCCTGCCAGAGATGGCCCGTCCACCGGTTGCGCGCGTTGATATGGCCGGTGTAGCGCCGGTGCAGATCGCCGAAGATGCGCCGCAGACCGTCCCTGTCCTTCGGCGTTACGATGACATGGACATGATTGGGCATCAGGCAATAGGCCCAGATCTCCGCGCCGGCCTTCGCCGCCGCCTCGCCGAGAAGATCCCGATAGAGACGGTAGTCCTCATCGCCGAAGAACGTCGTCTCCCGCCGATTGCCGCGCTGGGTGACATGGTGAGGAGATCCGGGAATGACGAGGCGGGCGATGCGAGCCATGGTGTAGCTTTACCGAGGCGGGGAGAAAAATAAACTGTCACCGTAATTCCCGACGAGTTATCTCGTGCTTCATACGCCGTCTTCGGAAAGGGGCCGACGCTAGAGGTGTGGGCATCCGTTCCCAACGCTGGTGCCGGGAGCCGCAAAACCGTGCGGCAAGGGTGCGGATAGGAGGTTGTGAAGGCTGTAATTGGCATCGCAATATTTTTCGGATGTAACAAACTCTCCCACCAGGAGGAAAAACGCCGGCGGATATTTCCCCTTATGAAGTGCGAATACCGAGATGCGGGTCGGCGCGGCAGAGGTCACGCCGTTGTCGCTTGTCATATTTCCGGACAAGTCTCGTTCTGCCACCAGCAGAATAGTGGAGGGGACTCTATCTACTTCACCGTTGAAAAATCGCACGACCTTGACAGCGTCCTCCTCGAGGTGGGGATCATCGGAAATTGATTCCACGGCTGAGTCGAGCTCGTTACTCCTCATAATCGGTATAATTGCCCAGTCGCCCGAATAATCCCTGTCGCCTTTCGTCGTAGAAATGTAAGTAGCATGGCCGGCGGTGCCCGCATGCTCGAGCTCCAGCACCAGCACTTTCGCCTTCAGTCGGATAGCGGCTTTGCCGTCGGCATTTATTGCCCGAAATGCGACGTTATTTATGCCTGCCAGTAATGCGATCTCCGTCAGTTTAGTCAGCCGCGCCTTCAAGGTTTTCGCAGCATCATCGGCTGCAAATGAGCGGCCATACGGCACGCCACTAGATGCCGCCATCAGAAGCAGAATGAGAATTCCTCGTTGCAACCGGAATAGAGACAGGTAGCTCGCGCAAAAACTTCGCAAATCGAAGCCGGCTGCGCGCCCGGAACCGCCGCTCCTGCGCATGATGCACCGGCACCAGGCCAGAAATGTATTAGAACGCGCGTGAAGCGTTGCCGAAGTCGTCATTGCCATATGTACCGCCCCGTTTAGGTTGCGTGGTATTTGCGCCGGCTTTGATACTCTCATCTCTCCCTCATCGCTTCCTGCCTGTAGCGCAGGATCGGCGACAGCAGATACTCGATCACCCTGCGCGATCCCGTCTTGATCTCCACCGTCACCGCCATGCCGGGCGTCAGGTTCACCAGCTTGTCCTCCACCTGCATCTGCGTGCGGTCGAGGGAGACACGGGCGGCGTAGACCAGCTCTTGGCCCTTGGGCTCGCTGCTGTCGCTCGGGGCGGCCTGCGTCTTCGTGCTGCTCTCTGAGTTGTCCTGCGGCTTGTCGCGGGCAATGGCGTCTTGAGAGACGTTCAGTACCTCTCCGTGCAGCAGGCCGTATTTCGTGAAGTTGAAGGTGTCGATCTTGATCTGGGCGGGTTCGCCGGCGTGGACGAAGCCGATGTCGCGGTTCGACACCATCGCCTCGATCTCCAGATGGCTCTCCGCAGGCACGATCACCAGTAGTGGCTGTGCCGGCGTCACGACGCCGCCGAGGGTATGGACCGCGAGCTGCTGCACTGTACCATCGACCGGCGCGGTCAGCGTCTGCAGCTCGCGGCGCTGCGCGGCCTTGACCGCGTCCTCCCGGTGTCCGCTGGCCTGGCTCTCGGCCTTGGCAAGGTCGGCGAGCAGCGACTTTCGGTATTCCGCCGCGGTCTGCGCGCGCTGCTGGCTCAGCGCTGCGAGCGCCTCGGCGACTTCATCGCGACGCTGATGCTGCACCAGCAGCTCGTGCTCCTGCTCCACCACCTGCTGCTGGGCCTGGAGATAGAGCAGCTTCGAGCCGAACTCGTTGTGCAGCAGGGTCTCGCGGATGTCGCGCTGCCCCCTCAGCAGCGGCAGCGCCGCCTCGATCTTGGCGATGGAGGCCACGACTTCGCGGCCCTCCGCCTGCTTCTGCGCAACCTGGCGGTCGAGGGTGGCGAGCTTGGCATCCTGCTCCGCCGCCTGCGCCTCCATCTGGTGCCGGGCGGTGGCAACAAGCCCGGGATCGGCGCCCGCGGGTGGCGCGAAGCTGGCGGGGTCGCCCGCCAGCAGCGCGGTGAGGCGTGCGACGTCCAGGCGATCCTGCAGGAAGTCATGGGCAACGTGCTTCTCGTCTGCCTCGGAGGTTGTCGGATCGAGCTCCACCAGCACCTCGCCGGCTTTCACCACCTGCCCGTCATGGACATGGATCGCGCGGACCACGCCGGTCTCGAAAGGCTGCAGCTTATTTTCGGGGAATTTCATGGCCGGGACCGGGGGCGACGACATCGGTATCCGGCAGAGTATGCCGGCGTGATCATCAACAAATAGTAGACTGTCCTCGTGAAACACTAGCCATCGCCTGCCTCGGGCCTTCCCCGGCCGCTGTTCGCAAGAGCCGACTTGGACGCATCACACTTTCCCAGGCATGAAGCTCCAAATCCGCGATCCCGAGGTCTTGAACCCTCACGGGCGTCATCCCATATCGTACGCTAAAAACGTATAACCTGAAAAATACCGGTCCCGGCAGATGGTTAGATGGTTGGGGTCTGCCCGATACCCTCGGCAGAGCCATCGCAGGGCGGACGGCGTCGGGGTGAGAGACGGGATCACCGCCGTCACGCGAGGGATCGTACGCAGACATGAAATTTACGAAACGAACCCAATTTCCCGCGGAGCGGGAGGTTATCCCTGCCCGCCTCGCGCCGCGCCGAGCCGCGGTCTCGGCGCTAGTCGCGCTGGACGGCGGCGACGTCGTCGGGGTGCGGGGCGGCGACCCGGAGCACGACGGCACCGAAGGCGCCGTTGTTGCGGAGGTTCTGCGCCGCGCTCTCCGCCGCCTGGGGCGACGTGAACTCGGCGGTGCGCACGGCGTACCAGTCGTGGCCGGCCTTGTCGCGGTCGTGCACGACGGAGAGATTGCCCATGCCCTTGGCGGTGAGTTCCTCGCTGAGCTTGGTGGCGATGGTCTCGCTCTGGAAGCTCGCGATCTGCACCACCAGCTGCTTGGCGTTGTCGTTGGCGGACGCGACGGCGACGGGCGTCAGATCCGTTGCCACTGCGGGCTTCGGGCCGATCAGCGTCACCGACGCCTTGGGCGCGGAGTCATCGGTCTTCGGCGTCTCCGCCTCGGCCTTCGCGGGCTCGGGCTGGATCGGCGCGGCGACTTGCGGCGCGGGCATCGGGGCCGGCTGCGGCAGACGCGGCGACTTGCGGCGCGGGCGTCGGGGCCGGCTGCGGCAGAGCGGCGACTTTCGGCGCGGGCTGCGCGGCGACTTGCGGCGCGGGCTGCGACACCGGCTGCGCGGGCGCGGCGGCAACCTTGGCGATAGGCGCCACGGGCTTCGCGGCCGACACCTTGGGCGCGGCGACGGGCGCCAGCGCCGGAGTTGCTGGTGCGGCGGGTGCCGGCCTGGCCGACGTCAGATTGATGACGGCGCTCTGATCAAGGTCCGCCGCGGCGGCGGGCTGCGGGTTCTGCAGGGACTGTCCCTGGACCGGCGTCATGGGAGCGGCCGCCGGCGCATCGGCGATGGCGGGATCCTTGACGGTGGCGGCGGGCTCGTTGAGCTTGGCCGCGCGCACGTCGGCGCCGAGGATGGCGGCGGTGCGGCCGACGTCGTCGAGGGAGCGCAGCAGGGCGTAGTAGGCGAGGTTGCTGCGCACCGCCTGCTCGTCGAGGTCGCGGCGCGCCACCGAGGCGGCGTGCACGTTGTCGCCGGAAAGCCCGTAGACCAGGGCCAGGTTCTGCCGGTTGCGCGCGCTGGCGCCCGGCTGCGTCACCACCTCGCTCAAGGTGGCGATGCCGCCGGCATAGTCGCCGCCGAGCGCCTGGGAGAGGCCGAGGTTGTTGCGCAGGCTCAGCTGCTCCGGCGCCAGGCCCAGCCCCTTGCGATAGGCCTGCTGCGCCAGGTCGTGCCGGCCGGTGAGGTCGTAGGCGACGCCAAGCCCGTTATAGACGCGCGCGTCGGACGGGCTCTTCGCCGCCGCCGCCTCCAGCTGCGCCTGCGCCAGCTGCGGCTTGCCCAGCGCCAGCAGCACGTTGCCGAGGCCGCGATGCAGGTCGGCATCGTCGTCCTTCAGCGCCAGCGCCGCGCGATAGACCTCCACCGCGTCGTTGTAGGCCTGCATCTGCACCAGCGTCTCCGCCAGCTTCGCCAGCGGCACCGGATCGCGATTCGCCATCTCATGCGCGCGCTTGTAGATCGTCACCGCCGTGCCGAGATCGCCCCCGGCCCGCGTCTGATCCGCCACCTTGATCAGCGCCGCCTCGTTCTGCTCCGGCGTCAGCTTCGAGGGATCGGCGCCAGACGCCTGGCTCCCCGCCCACTGCGAGCTCGTGCAACCCGCCAGCGCCAGCATCACCGTCAGCGTCAGCGGACGCAGAATCCGAAAATGACGGACAGGGCGGCGCGCGCCGGAAATTTGGGTCTGCGACATCGGTCTATCTCCTCCTCGCGGTCTCGAACCCGCGCCTCGCCGGTCGACAAGAGCGGGCGGAAACGGAGCGGGGCACGGTTAATCTGCTGTGTGCAGTCTCGGCGGCGGGGCTTACCAAATCATGAAGACGCCTGGCCTATCCCTCTGAAAGTCCCGAGTATTTTGCTCGATTGTCGGGAGGCTCGGATGGTTTCGCGCCGGCCGCATATCCTGAAAGGGCGCGCGCGGACATCCCGGCAAATGCCCCGAGGGAGACCCTAAGCCCTGGGAAACGCATCGCCCTTCCGCCCTGGGCTCGGCCGGCCGCCCGCGATCCTGCCGGGCGAGGCGGCGCCAGCTAAAGCCCGCTCACCAGGAAATTGACGGTGAGCGCCAGGATGATCGTATTGAAGAAGAACGCCAGGGCGCCATGCAGCGAGGCGAGCCGGCGCATGTGCTTGCTGGTGATCTGCACGTCGGAGACCTGGCAGGTCATGCCGATCACCAGGGAAAAATAGAAAAAGTCCCAGAAATCCGGCAAGGCGTCGTCGCCGGGGAACTGCAGGCCGCCGGCATCGTCGGGCCCCGGCGCCGGCCCGTCACCATAGAAGCCATGGGCGTAGTGCACCGCGAACACCGTATGAATGAGGGTCCAGGAGGCCACCACCACGCCGCCCGCCAACGACACCCGCAGCACTTCCATCGCCATGGCCTCGTTGCCCTGCTTCTGCAGGAGCCCGATCACCGCCGCCAGGCTCGCCGCCGCCGCTCCCAGGATGACCGGCGGGATCACCCATCGGCTGGCGTCCTGCTGGCGCGCCAGCGTGCGCAGCCGGATCGGCGCGGCGCCCCCCACGGCATTGGCGATCAGCAGCAGCCACACGCCGAACGCCGACGATCCAGCCGAGGGCGCTGCGCGCGGCCAGCCCCCAGAACTCGGGCAGGTTCAGAAACAGCACCGCGCCCAGGAGCGCACAGAGGGTCAGTCGGGCGCCGGGGTGAAGGTCGCCGAGCATGCCGCGCAAACGGCCAAGGTGCATGAGACACAACCCAATTCAACGTTAAGGGAATTCTAAGGCTTGGCCTCGCATCTTGCACCGAAGTGGGGCATGCGCCCAGCGCGGCAGTCCGGACCGATTTGGCGGCGAGATCAATCGCCGCCGGTCCGCAACGCAGCGACTGCGCGGGCGATGGCGGGGACGGGGTTGATGAGCAATGAAATCCGGCACGAGGCGCCCGCGCCGGCAGCGCGGCGCCGTCGCAGCCTCGGCATCAAGGGCCGCTTGTTCCTGGCCTTCGGCCTGGTGGCCGCGCTCACCGTGCTCGCCAGCATGGTCGCCTTCGTCTCCTATGACCGGGTCGGTGCCCGCCTCGTCGACATCAGCGAGCACAATATTCCCGCGATGACGATCTCGCTGACGCTGGCGCGGGAGAGCGCGGAGATCACCGCCATGGCGCCGGCGCTGGCGGTGGCACCCGACAAAAAGTCACACGACGCCGACGTGGCGGCGCTCGGCGAGCACCTGCAGAAGCTCAACGCCCTCATCGACAGGCTCGGCGCCGAGCCGGACAGCGCCGCGGCGGCGAAGACGCTGCGGGACACCGCGCAGAAGCTGCAGGAGAACCTCGTCGACATCGCGGGCTCGGTCGAGCATCGCCTCGCTCTCAAGACGCAGCGGGAGAATCTCGAGAACAGCCTGCGCGCCGCCCATCGGCTCTTCGTCGAGAACATCGCGCCACAGGTGGACGGCGCCAACGCGGCGCTGGCGCACACGCTGCAGTCCGCCAGCGCCGGCAAGCTCGGCGGCCGCGACCTCGCCGAGCTGCAGGCGCTCACCACGCTTGCCGCCGAGGTCAATCTCTCCCTCGGCCTGTTGAACCAGGCCGCCACGGCGCCGAGCCGCGAGTATCTTCAGCCGGTGCAGGATCGCTTCGCCGAGAGCTCGGCGCAGATCGACAAGGCCCTCGACCAGCTCAAGGGAAGCGCCAACGGCCAGACGCTGCAATGGCTGGTGGCGGCGCTGATGAAATACGGCAAGGGCGACCAGAGCGTGTTCCAGCATCCGCCTCGCCGAGCTCGACGAGTCCGCCGCCGGCGCCAAGAGCCTGCAGCAAAATCTCGCCCTGGCGCAGACGCTGGAGCAGCAGGTCGGCAAGCTCGTCGAGAACGCGCAGGGCGGTGCCACGGCAGCCGCCGCCGACAGCGCCACCGCGATCGCGCACGGCCGGTTGTGGCTGATCGCCATCGCGGCCGCGAGCCTGGTGGTGGCCCTGGGCCTCGCCTGGTTCTATGCCGGCCGCAACGTCGCCCGCCGCCTGCTGACGCTTCGCCACAGCATGACGGAGATCGCCGAGGGCAATCTCACCGCCGCGATCCCGACCGGCGGCGACGACGAGATCGCCGACATGGCCAGCGCCCTGATGGTGTTCCGCGATCACGGCCTCGCCGTGCGCGACACCGAGGCCCGCGCGGAGGCCGAGCGCCAGCGCGTCGCCGACGAGCGCCGGCGCGAGCTGCTGGCGCTGGCGGAGTCCTTCGAGACCAGCGTCAAGGATGTCGTGCAGAGCGTCTCTTCCTCGGCCGAAGAGATGCGCTCCACCGCGACGCTGATGGTCTCCACCGCCGACGACACCACGCGGCAATCGCAGACGGTGGCGAACGCCTCGTCGCAGGCGTCCGAGAACGTGCAGACCGTCGCCTCGGCGGCGGAAGAGCTGGCGGGATCGACCGCGGAGATCGGCCGCCAGGTGGCGGAATCCAGCAAGGTCGCCAGCCAGGCGGTGGCCGAGGCGGAGCGCACCGGCGCCACCGTCCGCAGCCTCGCCGACGCGGCGCAGCGGATCGGCGAGGTGGCCGCCCTCATCAATGCCATCGCCACGCAGACCAACCTGCTGGCGCTCAACGCCACCATCGAGGCGGCGCGCGCCGGCGACGCCGGCAAGGGCTTCGCCGTGGTGGCGAGCGAGGTCAAGACGCTGGCGATGCAGACCGCCAAGGCGACCGAGGATATCGGCGGCCAGATCCGCTCGATCCAGGACGCGACCCGCGGCGCGGTGGACGCGATCGTCACCATCAACGGCATCATCGGCCGCATCAGCGAGATCGCCACCTCGGTCGCCACCGCGGTGGAGCAGCAGAGCGCCACCACCCGCGACATCGCGCGGAACGTGCAGCAGGCCGCGACCGGCACGCACGAGGTCTCGGAGAACATCGGCGGCGTCACCCGGTCCGCCAGCGAGACCGGCCAGGCCGCCACTATGGTGCACCAGGCCGCCTCCGATCTCGCCACCCAGTCCGACAAGCTCAACAGCGAGGTCGAGAGCTTCCTGACGCGCGTGCGCGCCGGCTAGAGAGCCTAGAGCCTTATCGGTTCTGATTGAATCAGAACCGGGCTCTAGTTTTTTGTTTGAGCATGATCTTTTCCGAAAACCGGCCTCCACTTTTCGGGATCATGCTTTAGCCGTGGTGGTGGAAGTGATGGTGATGGCCGCCAAAGAATACGAATGAGGAGCCGAAGCCCCACGGCGCCCAATAAGGCGAGCCGTAGTATCCGTAGTAGTAAGGATAGGGGTAGCTGGGATAGGCGTAGGAAGGCGGCGGCAAGCTGGTCGGCACGCTCTCGCCCTTCGCCGACATGCACTGCAGATAGCTCATGTCGTAGCGCCGCTGCAGCTCGGTGCCGGAAAGCTGCGCCGCATCGGCACCCGCCGCACCGCCGACGACAAGACCGCTGCCGGCGCCGATCGCCGCGCCAAGCGCGGGATTGCCTGCCGCCGCGCCGATGGCGGCCCCCGCCGCCGCGCCCACGACCGTGCCGACCGCGGTGCTGTTGATCGCGCTCTGCTGCGCCGCCGCCGCGGGCGACACACCGCCGATCTGCACCGAGGCAAATTGCCGGCAGCTGCCGTCGTCCTGCTGAAAGTCCGCGAAGGTCTTGCCCTTGGCCGGCAGCGCCATCACGCTCGGACCGGAGGGCGGCGCCGCGGCGCATCCCGCCAGCGCGAGAGTGCCCACGACTGCGAAAGCGTGTTTGCGTCCGACCATGGCCATGCTCCCGTGGCGCCTTCGTATCCCCGCCCGCATCGCCCGGCGCCACTCGCGATATTTGCTCTCGATACCCTCTAATCCAGGGGCATCGGGCAGCGACGATCAAGTGACAATGGAGTTAAGACGCGCGGAGACCGTGGCTCTGCGTTCAGGCCGCGTCGTGGAAGATGATGCCGAGGGTGAATCGCCGACCCGAGCGGACGCGGCTTACGCCGTGGCGCAGGGTGACGCGATGCACGCCGCGCGTTCCTTGCCGCGGCCGATGCCGGACCGCGAAGATCACGGCTTCGCCCTGTTGGAGCGGGATCACCTCCGCCCGCGACTGCATGCGCGGGCGCTGCTCCACCAGGAGGAACTCGCCGCCGGTAAACTCCGAGTGGGGATTGCTCAGGAGGATCGTTGCCTGCAGCGGGAACACCAGATCGCCGTAGAGGTCCTGATGCAGTGCGTTGTAGTCGCCGGGCCCGTACTTGAGGAGCAAGGGTGTCGGCCGCTGCTGGCCGGCGCGATGGCATCGCCCGAGGAACTCGGCGAGATCGGCCGGGAATGCCCCCTCCTCCCGCAGCGCCGCGCGCCAGCGGTTCGCTACCGGCACCAGCCGCGGATAGATCGCCTGGCGCAGCGCCATGACCTCCGGCAGCAGCGGATAGGTGAAATACTTGTACTCGCCGCTGCCATAGCCGTGTCGTGCCATGACGACGCGGCTGCGAAATGCCGCGGCATCGTCATAAAGCGCGACGAGACGACGGCATTCCGCCGGCGTCAGCAGATCGGGAATCGTGGCATAGCCGCGCTCGTCGAGCGCCGCTTCCACGGCATGCCAGTCCACGGCGCCGAGTTCCGCCGCCACCGTCCTGCCTCTTGCTTCACCATTTGCATGGGATCCAGCATCGGACCCGGCGTCGTACCGATCCATCCGAATCTTGCGCTCGAACTTCCGAGCGAGGCGGAGCTAGCTTCGCCGGCGGATGCTCTCCACCTGCTCCCAGCCGAGCCGCGCCAGCACCTTGGCGCGGGCGCCGGCGTCCGCCGCCTTGAGGCTCGCCGCCGTGCCCTCGCGCACCCGGCCCATGATGCCCTGCAGGATCGCCGCCAGGCGGAACATGTTGTAGGCGATGTAGAAGTCCCAATTCGGGATCTCCTTGCGCCCGGTACGGCGGCAATAGGCGGCGACATAGGCGGCCTCGTCGGGAATGCCGAGCGCCGCCAGATCGGCGACGGCGAGGCCGCGAAAGGCGTCCGGCGGCAGCCGCCACGCCATGGCGTGATAGGCGAAATCCCCCAGCGGATTGCCCAGGGTCGAGAGCTCCCAGTCCAGCACCGCGAGCACCCTCGGCTCGACGCGGATGAAAGATCATGTTGTCGAGACGATAGTCGCCATGGACGATCGACGTCCGATCGTCCGGCGGAACATTGCTCGGCAGCCACTCGATCAGACGATCCATCGCCTCGATGGTCTCGGTCTCCGACGCCCGATATTGCTTCGTCCAGCGATCGATCTGGCGCGCCACGTAGTTGCCGGGCTTGCCGTAGTCGGCGAGGCCGAGGGCGGCCGGATCGAAACCGTGGAGACGCGCGATGGTCTCGTTCATGGCGTCATAGATGGCGGCGCGCTCGCCGCGCGGCAACTCGTCCAGGGTCGGGGCCCAGAACACCCGCCCCTCCACATATTCCATGATGTAGAAGGCGGTTCCGATGACGGCGTCGTCGAGGCAGAGGGCATGGGTTCGCGGCACCGGGAAGCCGACCTTCCCCAGCGCGGTGATGACGCGATACTCGCGATCGACCGCGTGGGCCGACGGCAACAGCTTGCCCGGTGGCTTGCGCCGCAGCACATAGCGCCCGCCTGCCGCCTTCAGGCGATAGGTCGGGTTCGACTGGCCGCCGCGAAACTGCTCCACCTCGAGCGGTTCGCGAAAATCCGCGACATGATCCTGCATCCAGGCCGCGAGCGGGCCCGGATCGAAGCGCAGCCGCTCAACCACCGGCATGGTGCCGACAAAGTCCTGAAAGTCACTCATTCCGCCCTATCCCATAGCGACGACCCCATAAATATCGGAAGCGCCGGGCTTGGCAAATGCGAATTCCAGCTGCGATGCTGGCGGTGGCATTCGAGATGGGAGGCGTGGGGATGGCATCGGATCGCAACGGCAGGCTCGGCGTTGGCATCGGCGGACTTGGCGCCATTGGCCTGCCGGTGGCGCGCTGGCTGGCAGGTGGACCGCCGGGCCTGCGGCTGGCGGCAATCTCGGCTCGAGACCGCGCTCGCGCCACCGGGCGCCTGGCGGCGGAGGGCATTGCGGCGCCGGTGGTGGCGCTGGGCGAGCTCGCGGAGCGGGCGGAGATCGTCATCGAGTGCGTGCCCGCCGCGGTCTTCGACGAGATCACGCGCCCGGCGATCGCCGCCGGACGCACCTTGCTGGTGCTGAGCGCCGGCGCGCTTCTCGACCGCCTCGCCCTGGTCGAGGATGCCCGCAAGACCGGCGCCCGCATCATCGTGCCGAGCGGCGCACTCCTCGGCCTCGACGCCGTGCGCGCCGCGGCGCAGGGCAGCATCCGCTCGGCGCGCCTCATTACGCGCAAGCCGCCCGGCGGCCTGGCGGGCGCGCCCTACCTCGAGCAGAATCGCATCTCCGTCGTGGGCCTGACGGCGCCGCTGCGCGTCTTTGCCGGCACCGCGCGCGAGGGCGCGCGCGGCTTTCCCGCCAACGTCAACGTCGCTGCCGCATTGGCGCTTGCCGGCATCGGTCCCGACGCGACTGAGCTGGAAATCTGGGCCGATCCCGCGCTCACGCGCAACACGCACCGGATCGAGATCGACGCCGACAGCCGCACGCTTTTCCATGACCATCGAGGGCGTGCCCTCCGACGGAGAACCCGCGCACCGGCCGGCTGACGCCGCTCAGCGTGATCGCCTGCCTCAAGGGGCTCGTCGAGCCGCTGCGGATCGGCACCTGACGACGATAAAGTCGCGGCCGCGCAGATGGCCCAAGCCGATTCCGCGAGGAGGCTAGAGCATGATCCCGAAAAGTGGAGGCCGGTTTTCGGCAAAGATCATGCTTAAACAAAAAAACTAGAGCCCGGTTCTGATTTAATCAGAACCGATAAGGCTCTAGACTAAGCCTCGACCGACCACTCCTCGGCGCTGGCGCCGGCCATGGCGCGGACGCGCTCCTCGTCGCTGGCGAGCTCGGCGGCGGTGCCGCTGTAGACCATCTCGCCGTCGTCCAGCACGTAAGCGCGGTCGGCGATCGCCAGGCTGACGCGCACATTCTGCTCGACCAGCAGCACCGAAATGCCCTCGTCGCGCATCGACGCGACGATGCGGAACACTTCCTTCACGATCAGCGGCGCGAGGCCCTGGCTCGGCTCGTCGAGCAGCAGGAGCTTGGGATTGAGCAGCAGCGCACGGGCGATCGACAGCATCTCCTGCTCGCCGCCGGACAGCTGGCGGCCGCGGTTGGCGCGCCGCTCGGCGAGCCGCGGAAAGGTCTCGAAGACGCGCTCGATCGTCCACGGCCCTGGCCGCACGAGCGGCACCCTCAAGTTCTCCTCGACCGTGAGGTTGGCGAAGATCCTCCGGCCTTCCGGCACATAGCCGACGCCGAGCGCGGCGATCTGGAAGGTCGGCATCCGGCTCGCCTCTCTGCCCGAATACCTTGACGCTGCCCTCCCGCGGCGGCGTCAGGCCCATGATGCTGCGGAGCGTCGTGGTCTTGCCGGCGCCGTTGCGGCCGAGCAGCGTGACGATCTCGCCCTCGCCGACCTCCAGCCCGACACCGTGCAGAATGTGGCTCTTGCCGTAGAAGGTGTGCAGGCCCGCGGCTTCCAGCGGCTTCATGCGGCGTCCCCGAGATAGGCGGCCTGCACCGCCTCCGAAGCGGCGATCTCCTTCGGCGTGCCGTCCGCCAGCAGCCGGCCCTGGTCGAGCACGGTGATGCGGTCGGCCAGATGGAACACCACGCGCATGTCGTGCTCGATCAGCACGATGGTGTATTTGCTGTCGCGATGCAGCCGGCGGATCAGTCCGGTGATCTCATAGGTCTCCTGCTCGCCCATGCCGGCGGTCGGCTCGTCCAGCAGCAGCAGCCGCGGCCGCAGCGCCAGCGCCATGGCGATCTCGGTGGCGCGCTGATCGCCGTGCGACGAGCTCGCCCACCAGCCGGTCCGCCTTGGCGGAGAGCCCGACCAGCGCCAGCATCTCCGCGACCACCCGCTCGGCGCGCCCGACATCGGCCCGCTTCGTCCACATGTGCAGGCGTTGGCCCGCGGCGACCTCCGCCGCGCTGCGCACGTTCTCGCGCACGGTGAGCTCGGGAAAGATCTCGGTGATCTGGAATGTGCGCGCCATGCCGAGCGCCACCCGGCGATGCGGCCGGGATCTGCGTCACATCTTGCCTGTCGAACACGATCGCGCCGGTGGTGGGCGGAAAGATAGCCGCAGATCATGTTGAAGAAGGTGGTCTTGCCGGCGCCGTTCGGACCGATGATCGCGCGCAGCTCGCCCGGCTCGACGATCATCGACACGTTCCGCACCGCGACCAGGCTGCCGAAATTCTTGGAGACGTTGCGGACCTCGAGCATGCTCATGCCGCGCCCCGCCGCCGCAGCATGCCCAGCAGGCCGCGCGGGAAGAACAGCACGACCAGCACGAAGATCAGGCCGACGAACGACATCCAGTTCACCGTCATGGACGAGATGTAGTCCTGCAGCACGACGAACACCGCCGCGCCGAGCAGCGGCCCCCAGAACGCGCGCATGCCGCCCATCACCGTCATGATCACGAAATAGCCCGACAGCGAATAGTGCAGCGCCAGCGGATCGGCGAAGTTGTTCAGCAGCGCGTAGAGCGTGCCGGCCAGCGCGGTGAAGAAGCAGGAGATCGAGAACGACAGCCAGATATGCCGCTCGACCGGAATGCCGAGGAAGCGCGCACGGCGCTCGTTCTCGCGGATCGCGCGCAAGGTGCGGCCGAACGGCGAGCGCAGCAGAAGCCCCATCAGCACCACGGCGACCGCGAAGACCGCCAGCAGGAAATAGTAGAACCGGGCCCCGCTGTCCGTGATATCGAGGGTCAGCGGCCCGAAGCCGATCGGCTCGCGGTGGAAACCGCGCAGCCCGTCGAAGCCGCCGGTGAAGTCGTTCCAGCTATAGGCGATGTAATACCAGATCTGGCCGAAGGCGATGGTGCACATCGCGAAATAGACGCCGCGCCGGCGCACGATCAGCAGGCCGAACAGCGTGCCGGCCAGGCCGCCGAGCAGCGTGCCGACCAGCATGGCGAGCGGCGTGCTGTGCACGAGGTATTTCAGCGTCAGTCCGGCGCCATAGGCGCCGAGCCCGAAATAGGCGGCGTGGCCGAAGCTCATCACGCCGGTGAAGCCCAGCAGCAGGTTGAGCCCCATGGCGGCCAGCCCGAGCACCAGCACGCGGCCGGCGAGCGCGGTATAGCCGCCGAGCAGCGGCAGCCAGAGCGGCACGGTGAGCAGCACCGCCCAGATCGCGACGAGCGGCAGCCAGCGCCTCTCGGCCGGACGTCGCGCTGTGGCGGCGACGGTCGCGGTGCTCATGACAGCATCCCTTCCTCGCCCATCAGGCCGCGCGGCCGCAGCAGCAGCACCAGCACCATGATGACGTAGATCACCGCCTCGCTGGCGGCGGGATAGACGACGGTGGTCAGCGCCGCCGCGACGCCGATCAGCAGTCCGCCGAACAGCGTGCCGGTCAGGCTGCCGACGCCGCCGACGATGATGGCGATGAAGCTCGGCATCAGCAGGTCATCGCCCATGTTGGGATTGAGGCCGATCTGCCCGGCCGCGAGCACGCCGCTCAGGCCCGCCAGCAGGCAGCCCACGGCGAAATTGAAGGTGCGCAGCAGCTGAACGTTGACGCCAAGCGCCGCCACGGTCTCGAGATCCAGCGTGCCGGCGCGGATGCGCAGGCCGACGCGGGTGTAGCGCAGGAAGGCGAACAGCCCGATCACGGCGACGATGACGATCGCCACCATGAAGATGCGGTACCAGGTGATGAAGAACAGGTCGGCGCTGAGCGGCTGCGACAGGATATCGGGCATGCCCATCGGCAGACCGTTCGGGCCCCAGATGTAGCGCGCCGCATCCTGCATGATGAAGGCGAGGCCGAAGGTCAGCAGCAGGCTGTAGACCGGGTCGCGGTTGTAGACCCGGCGGATCATCAGCCGCTCGACCACGAAGCCGATCAGCGCCGTGAGCAGCGGCGAGACCAGCAGCGCGCCCCAGAAGCCGAGCGTCGGCGTCAGCATGAAGGCGAAGTAGCCGCCGAGCGCCAGGAAATTGCCGTGCGCGAAATTGATGACGTTGCTGAGATTGAGGATCAGCGACAGGCCGAGCGCCATCAGCACGTAGAAGGCGCCGATGATCAGCCCGTTGGTGACGTTGAACAGGATGACTTGCAGCATCGGCCGCTCTTCGCGCGAGGTCTCGTCAAGAGCAACCCGTCCGCTCCGCCGCCGACGGACTGGGCCGCGCGGCGGAGGGACGGGTTTCAGAGAGCGATTCAGGCCGGATGGACCATCTTGCAGCCGGTTTCCTCGACGGAGCCGGCGGCCTCCTCGCCCGGCACCAGCGCCGCGACCGTGAACACGTTGTCCGGGTTGCCTTTCGGCGGATGCACCTGGCCGACGAAGATATTGGGCATCAGCTCGTGGTCGCCGGCGCGATAGCGGACCTTGCCCGGGTTGCAGCGCCACGTCCGGCGGCAGCTCCAGATCCTCCAGCGCCATCGCCAATTTCGGACCGGCCATCGACTTCGCCTTCTCCGCGGCGAGCCGCACCGAGTGCATCGCCACATAGCCGAACCAGTCGCGCGCCGACGGCGTCTTCTTGGTCGCCGCGCGGTATTCGGCGACGAACTTCACGACCTCGGGCACCTTGGGCTGATCCCACCACCACTCCATGTCCCACCAGCCGGCCTGCGCGTCCGGCGGCACCGCCTTGACGGTCTCCAGCTCGAACAGCGCGCCGCCCAGCGCCATGTCCTTCTCCATGCCGAACTGCGTGAACTGCTTCATGCAGTTGATCTGCGCCAGCCCGCCCATGTTGTTGAGCAGCACGTTCGGCTTGTAGGCCTTGGCCTTGATCAGCGTGGCGGAGAAATCGGTGTTGTTGATCGGCAGCATAGTCGCCGTCAAACGTGCCGCCGAGCTTCTTCAGAGCCTTGATGAAGGCGTCCTGCAGCGTGTGGCCGTAGGCGTAGTCCGGCGTGATGAAGAACCATTTCTTGCCGAATCGCTTCACCAGCTCGGGCGTGATCGCCGCCGCGTCCATCGTCGTGGTGTTGCAGACGCGGAACACGTTCCATTTGCAATTCGTGCCGGTGATCGGATCGGTGTGGCCGCCCGGCACGATATGGAACACCTTCTTCTCGGTGGTCACCTGCGACATCGCATAGGCGATGCCGGAATTCACGTCGCCGAGGATCACGTCCACCTTGTCGCGGTCGATCAGCTTGTGCGTCTTCTGCACGCCGGTGCCGACGTCGTTGGCGGAGTCCTCGACCAGCAGCTCGACCTGGCGGCCGAGAATGCCGCCCTTCTTGTTGATTTCAGCTTCGGCGTATTTGGCGCCGTCGACCTCGCTCTGCGCCAGAGCCGAAAGGACGCCGGTCAGCGGATTGACCATGCCGATCTTGATCGGCTCTTCGCCGCGCGCCTTGATGATGAAAGGTGCGCCGATGATCTGGCTGGCACCTAGCGCGATACCCGCCTTGACGAGCGTACGACGGCCGACTGGAACTTGGAAATTTGGCATCGTGATCCTCCCTGATACTCCTTTTTATGCGGCGGATTATCTTCGACGATCGTGCAGGTTGCAAGCCGCATCTGGCATAGCCGCGTAGGCACGCTGGCTTTGACCACATCGTACCAACGAGCGCCTGAGTGGCTTGCCAGCATTCATGCCCGCCGGATGATCGCGGCCGCTCGCGTTCCCGAATAAACGGCGTCGCCCGGATTGCTCGATGGGCGGCGGGAATGCGCGCTGTCAGCCAACCGCGGCAAGCAGGAGATGCTGTCGATCGCTCGGGCGGCGCTGATCACCCGCATGCTGCCGATCCTCGATGGCCCTCGCAGGGGCTGGCACCGCCCATCGGGCGGGCGGGTATTCCGCATCGTCGCGCAGATGCGCTCGGAGGGCATCTCGGCGCTCCCAGCGGAGTAGCACGTGGACATGAGCCTGGAAATCGCCGACCGATTGCCGGCGCCGGCGCCGAGATCTCCCGGAGAACATGCCGCGGTACCGCATTGAGTGCGCCCGCACGGGATCGGGCAGTGGAAATCGACGGTCCTTTTTTCCGAGTTGCGCCCGAGTCGCTGCCGAAAAATCCGCCCTGCCTAAGTATTGATCATTCGGTCACGCGAATTCTCCGCGCCCGTTTAAACTTTCGCGCGGGCATGGAAGTAGCCGGGCGTGCGGGCTGGGAGAGCCGGAAAACACCGTTGTGACGCCCTCCGCGGCCGGGTCGAACTCGTTGATATATCGGCGATTTCTTCCTGTCGCCGGCGATCCGAATCGGGTCGCGGCCGGCCGGAAATGGGCACAAGATTTTCCGGGATCTGTCACTCAACGGCAACACGTCGCAGCGACATCCCAATTTTCCCGCGTAACATCTTGAGAAAGCCATGTTTCGCTATGATGATTAATATAGAGATTCTGAGTGGAGCGATGTTGCGCTCAATGAGCTTGAGCACTGACGTGTCGGGACGGTGTGCACCTTCGCCGAAAGGTCGGGGGTCAAGTTTGGGGTGATGATGGGTTTTTGCGTATGCGCCCACGAATGTGGGCGGTACCCGTCGGATCAACCGGGCCACGAGGGCAATCCCCTCGCGGTGCGTGGAGGCCGCGCCCTCCAGTGGTGCGCGAGAGGCGTTCCGATTTGAAACCGCGGCGACATTTCCCTGGTACTCCAAAGCCACCTGGAACGTCCTGCGACAATGCCGCAAGGTCCGCAAAGTCACGACAAGGATACAAAAGCTATTTTTCCTTCCACGGGCCAGATTTGGCAGAGAGCAGAGCTCTCATGCTTATCGGGTTGAGAGACTTGGCCGCACAGGCGCCAAAAGGGAAATTTTCAGGCGCGCGCAGGACTTCAGCAGCGTTGAAGTGGCGGCATGATCCCCTTCGGCACGATCCTTGCGTCGTGCGAAGGTATGCAACGATTCCGCAGCGGTCGAGGTTGATTTCCGTCGTGCCCGGCACTGCGTCTCCGCCCCAGGATACCGCCATTGGGCGGGAAGCGTCGGCGCGGAAGCTGCGGGCTTTGCCCGCCGCTCGCGCGAGAATAGCCGGGAAACATGAGGGAATCCGCGTATGCAAAAGGAAAGGTTCGGTCCAATTTCCCGCATATTTTTAAGAGTGGCTTAATCACGGCGCCTTAAAATTTGCGTTAATGCCAGGTTAATGCCTGGCTTGGATGGGCCAGAACGGCGAGGTCGATGATGACTGCACACGACGAGCTCTTCAGCCTCTTCTCGCGTCTCTACGACGCCGAGAAGGAAACCGAGATGTCCCTCGAGGACTATCTCAAGTCGTGCGCCCGCGAACCGATGGCTTATGCCAGCGCCGCCGAGCGGATGCTGGCCGCGATCGGCGAGCCGCAGATGATCGACACCAGCCAGGACACGCGGCTGGGCCGGATCTTCATGAACCGGACGATCCGCATCTATCCCGCCTTCCAAGACTTTTACGGCATGGAAGAGACGATCGAGCGCATCGTCGGCTTCTTCCGTCACGCCGCGCAGGGGCTGGAAGAGCGCAAGCAGGTGCTCTACCTTCTCGGCCCCGTCGGCGGCGGCAAGTCGTCCCTCGCCGAGCGCCTGAAGCTCATCATGGAGCGGCTGCCGATCTATGTGCTGAAGGCGGGCAAGGACATGAGCCCGGTCTTCGAGAGCCCGCTCGGCCTTTTCGATCCCGAGCGGATGGGCGAGGTGCTCGAGCGCCGCTACAAGATCCCGAAGCGGCGCCTCACCGGCCTCGCCTCGCCCTGGGCGCTGAAGCGCCTCGACGAGTTCGGCGGCGACATCAACAAGTTCAGCGTCGTCAAGCTGCTGCCCTCGCGCCTCCGGCAGATCTGCATCGCCAAGACCGAGCCCGGCGACGAGAACAACCAGGACATCTCAAGCCTGGTCGGCAAGGTCGACATCCGCAGGCTGGAGTTCTTCAGCCAGAACGATGCCGACGCCTATTCATTTTCCGGCGGCCTCAACCGGACCACCCAGGGCATTCTCGAGTTCGTCGAGATGTTCAAGGCGCCGATCAAGATGCTGCATCCCGCTGCTGACGGCAACGCAGGAGAACAACTACATCGGCTCCGAGAACATCGGCGCCATTCCCTTCCAGGGCATCATTCTCGCGCACTCCAACGAGTCCGAGTGGCAGGCCTTCAAGAACAACCGCAACAACGAGGCCTTCATCGATCGCATTTGCGTGATCAAGGTCCCGTACTGCCTGCGCGTCACCGAGGAAGCCAAGATCTACCAGAAGCTGCTCACCAGCAGCGAGCTGGCGAGCGCGTCCTGCGCGCCCGGCACCCTCGACATGCTCGCGAAGTTCTGCGTGCTCTCGCGCCTGAAGCCGCACGAGAATTCCAACCTCTATTCCAAGATGCGGGCCTATGACGGCGAGAGCCTCAAGGACAGCGATCCCCGCGCCCGGACGGTGCAGGAATATCGCGACGCCGCCGGCGTCGACGAGGGAATGGACGGCATCTCCACCCGTTTTGCCTTTAAGACCTTGTCGAACACCTTCAACTTCGACACCCAGGAGGTCGCCGCCGACCCGGTGCATCTCATGTATGTGATCGAGCAGGCCGTGCGCCGCGAGCAGTTCCCGGAGGAAACCGAAAAAAAACTCCTCGGCTTCATCAAGGGCGATCTCGCGCCGCGTTACGCGGAATTCATTGGCAATGAGATCCAGAAGGCTTATCTGGAGTCGTACGGAGACTACGGGCAGAATCTGTTCGATCGCTACGTCGCCTATGCCGACGCCTGGATCGAGGACCAGGACTTCAAGGATCCCGACACCGGCCAGCTCATGGACCGCGAGATTCTCAACCAGGAACTCTCGAAGATCGAGAAGCCGGCGGGTATCGCCAATCCCAAGGATTTCCGCAACGAGGTCGTGAAGTTCGCGTTGCGCACGCGCGCGCAGAACGCGGGAAAGAACCCGGCCTGGACCTCCTACGAGAAGCTCCGCGAGGTGATCGAGAAGCGGATGTTCTCGCAGGTCGAGGACCTGCTGCCGGTGATCAGCTTCGGGTCGAAGAAGGATTCCGACACCGAGCAGAAGCACAATGATTTCGTCGAGCGGATGGCCTCGCGCGGATATACGCCGCGACAGGTTCGCCGTCTGGTGGAGTGGTACATGCGCGTCAACAAGGCCGGTTAGCGTCAGCACATGGAGTCTTGCGTCCATGAACATCATCGACCGCCGCCCCAACCCGAAGGGCAAGAGCCTGCCGAACCGGCAGCGCTTCCTGGACGGGCGAAGCATGAGATCAAGGATGCGATGACCGAGGCGCTGAAGCGCCGCAAGGTCGGCCAGAACGGCAGCGGCGAGAAGGTCTCGATCCCCTCTCACCGCATCAACGAGCCGGTGTTGCGCAAGTCGTCGCCAGGGCGGCAAGCGCGATTACGTCGTGCCCGGCAACAAGGAGTTCGTGGTCGGCGACCGCATCAAACGGCCGCAGGGCGGCGGCGACGCCGGCGGCGGCAAGGCGAGCCCGGAGGATGGCGGGGAGCAGGACGCCTTCGAGTTCGTGCTGACGCGCGAGGAATTCCTCAATCTCTTCTTCGACGATCTCGAGCTGCCCGACCTGATCAAGACGAAGATCAATGATCAGGATTCGATGCAGCTCGTGCGCGCGGGCTATTCGGTGGCCGGGTCGCCCTCGGCGCTCAGCGTGAAACGTACGATGCGCAACAGCTTCGCGCGTCGCATCAGCCTCAGCCGGCCGACGCCGCAGGAGATCGCGGCGCTCCAGACCCAGGTCGACACCGCGCTCGCCGCGGATGACGCCGAGGCCGCCGAGCAGAGCCGGCTCGCGCTCGACGCCGCGCTCCGGAAGAGCCGCCGGGTTCCCTACATCGATCCCGTCGACGTGCGCTACAACCGCTTCGAGCGGATCCCGAAGCCCAATACCCAGGCGGTCATGTTCTGCCTGATGGACGTCTCGGGCTCGATGACCGAGCAGATGAAGGACCTGGCCAAGCGCTTCTTCATGCTGCTGCACGTGTTCCTGACGCGCCGCTACAAGCACGTCGACATCGTCTTCATCCGCCACACCTCGAGTGCGCAGGAAGTGGACGAGGATACCTTCTTCCACAGCCGCGAGACCGGCGGCACCATCGTCTCCACCGCGCTCGACGAGATGATGCGCGTGGTGCGCGCGCGCTACAATCCCGACAACTGGAACATCTACGCGGCGCAGGCCTCGGACGGCGACAACTACACCGAGGACAGCGACCGCTGCGCCTCGCTGATGGCGCAGCAGATCCTGCCGGTGTGCCAGTACTTTGCCTATATCGAGGTCGGCGCCGAGGCGACGCTCCGGCACGGCTATCCCAGCGCGCCCACCGATCTCTGGCGCACCTACGAGGGGATCGCGCAGACCGAGCACGAATTTCGCCATGCGCAAGGTGGCGGATCCCTCGCAGATCTTCCCGGTCTTCCACGAGCTGTTCTCCAAGCAGAGGGAGCGCGCGGCATGAGCGAGACCATGTTGGCGCCGGGCGCAAGGTCTGCTGTTCGAGGGCGCCGAGTGGGATTTCGACAAGATCCGCCGCGTTCACGACGCGATCGAGGAGATCGCCCTCGAGGAGCTGGGCCTCGACGTCTACCCCAACCAGATCGAGGTCATCACCTCCGAGCAGATGCTCGACGCCTATGCCTCGGTCGGCCTGCCGCTCATGTACCGGCATTGGAGCTTCGGCAAGCGCTTCGCCCGCGACGAGGCGCTCTACCGCCACGGCCTGCAGGGCCTCGCCTACGAGATCGTCATCAATTCCAGCCCCTGCATCAGCTACATCATGGAGGAGAACTCCATGGCGATGCAGACGCTGGTGATCGCGCACGCCGCCTTCGGCCACAACCATTTCTTCAAGAACAACTACCTGTTCCGCCAGTGGACGGACGCCGACGGCATCCTCGACTACCTGACCTTCGCGCGCGACTTCGTCGCCCAATGCGAGGAACGCCACGGCGTCGAGCGCGGTCGAGCGCGTGCTCGACGCCGCCCACGCGCTGATGAGCCACGGCGTCCACCGCTATCCCGGCGCGCCAAGGCTCAACCTCGGCGAGGAGCGCCAGCGCGCGGAGGAGCGCCGCAGCCACGCCGAGCGAGACCTACAACGATCTCTGGCGCACGGTCTGCCGAAGCGCGACAGCGGACGACGAGCGCCGACAGCCGAGAAGGAGCGCGCCGAGACGCGCCGCGCTCGGCCTGCCCGAGGAGAACCTGCTCTATTTCCTCGAGAAGCGCGCGCCGCAGCTGGAGGCTGGCAGCGCGAGCTGATGCGCATCGTGCGCATCATCGCGCAGTATTTCTATCCGCAGAAGCAGACCCAGATGATGAACGAGGGCTGCGCCACCTTCGTGCACTACGAGATCATGAACCGCCTGCACGAGCAGCGGCCTGATCAACGACGGCGCCTATCTGGAATTCCTGCACTCCCACACCAACGTGATCTTCCAGCCGGAATTCGACGATCGCGCGCTACAACGGCATCAATCCCTATGCGCTCGGCTTCGCCATGATGCAGGACATCGAGCGCATCTGCACCGAGCCCGACCGAGGAGGACCGCGCAGTGGTTCCCGGACATCGCCGGCAACGGCGATCCCTACGGCACGCTGCGCGACGCCTGGGCGAACTATCGCGACGAGAGCTTCGTGCTGCAGTTCCTGAGCCCGCGCGTGATGCGCCAGTTCCGCCTGTTCAAGGTGCTGGACGAGGCGAGCCAGGATGCGCTGGTGGTGGATGCGATCCATGACGAGCGCGGCTATCGCGAGATCCGTAGCGCGCTTGGCGCGCCACTACGACCTCGCGCGCGCCGAGCCCGACATCCAGATCGCCGATGTCGATCTCGCCGGCGATCGCCGGCTCATCCTGCGTCATGCCGTGCATGACGGCGTTCTCCTCGACGAGGCCGCCTGCAAGGCGGTGCTGGAGCATCTCTCGACGCTCTGGCGCTATGGCGTCATGCTCGAGGAGGCGGATGCCGCCACCGACAAGGTGCTGAAGACCCACGAGGTTCCGGCGCGTCATTGATCTCGCCGCCGCCGGCCTCTCTCAGCCCTCGATCGCGTATCGACGATTGAGCCAGCGTCCCACCAGCGACAGCCCGTAGCCGGCCGCGAAATAGGCAAGGGCGAGCGCCGTCAGCAGCGGCAGCGGCTTGTACTCGCGCGCATTGACCGCGAGCGTCGCGCCCGTGAGCTCGGTAACCCCGATCACCGACGCGACCGAGGTGAATTTCACCAGCCGCACGAATTGATTGAAGAGTGCCGGGATCATGCGGCGGATCGCCTGCGGCAGCACGACCAGCCACAGCACCTGGCGGGGCGACAGGCCGCTCGGCGAGCCGCCTCGATCTGACCTGCGGCACCGAGGCAAGGCCGGAGCGTACGTCCTCGGCGATGTAGGCGCCGATGAAGGCGATGAAGCCGATCACCGCCGCCTGATAGGCGCTGAAGCGATAGCCAATCGACCGGCGGGATCGCGAAATAGACGATGAAGAGCACGACCAGCAGCGGCGTGCCGCGGATGAATTCGATATAGAGCCAGGCGGCCTGGCGCAGCCCGGCGGCGCGTCCGCTCCGCGCAAGTCCGAGAAGCAGGCCCAGGATCGTCCCGCCGACGATCACCAGCGCCGAGGTCTGCAGGGTGATCCAGAATCCCGCGGCCAGATACGGCAGATTGCGCAGCACCACCGAGAAATCCACCGGCGGATCCTAGTAGCGCATCTCGGGCTCGACGGCCCGTCCGCGGAGCGTGCGCAGCGTCGCCTGGGAGATCGCGGTCACCGTCACGAGATAGAGCACGGTCACGCCGATATAGGCCTCGAAGGTGCGGAAGGTATCGCCCTCGATGGCGCCGGCGGCGAAAGTGAGCTCGCCCACGGAGATTACCGAGGCGAGCGAGGAATCCTTGATGAGCTGGGAGAGCAGCCCTGCCAGCGACGGCGCCACGATGCGGAGCGCCTGGGGATAGACGATGTGGATGAGGATCTGGCGCGGCGAGAGACCGGAGGCGAGACCCGCCGCTGTCTGTCCGGCCGGCACGCTCTGGATGCCCGCGCGCACGATCTCGGCGACATAGGCGCCGGAATAGATCGCCAGCGCCAGCACGCCGCACCAGAAGGCCGGCAGCCGCAGCGCCGTCAGCCCGAGGTACCAGAAATACATATGCACCAGGAGCGGCACGTTCCGCGCGATCTCGACATAGGCGCCGGCGATGGAGCGCGCGGCCCGTCCGCCCTCTGGCGCTGGCGGTGCCGGCGACGAGGCCAAGCGCCAGCGCGCCCGCAAGTCCGATGAGCGAAAGCGCCAGGGTCACGGCAAAACCGCTGGCCAGCGCTTCCCGGTAGCGCCAGAGCACGCTCCAGTCGAAGTCGTAGTTCACGCCCGGCTCAGCCCTTGGGCCAGAGTCTCGATCGGGATGTCGGGATCGACCTGGAACCATTGGTGATAGATCTCGCCGATAGCGGCCGCTGGTCCAGAGATCCTGCAGCACGGCATTGACCAGGTTCCGCATCTGCCAGTCGCCATGGCGGATGCCGATGCCGAAGGGCTCGATGCTGAATTTGTCCCCGACGATGTGGAAGCCCGTCGGTCTCCCTGGCAAATCCGCGCAGAATGTCGTAGCTCCCGGTGAAGGCGTCGGCGCGGCCTTGGCGAAGCGCCAGCCATGCGGTGGTGTAGTCGCGGAACGGCTGCACCTTCGCCTGCGGCGCCGCCTGTGCCAGGGTCTTCTCGAGGGTCGTCCCCTGCTGAACGGCGACCGTCTTGCCGGCGAGATCGCCGAGCCCCTTGATCGGACTCGACTGTCGGCACCATCAGCGCCTGGGCGCCGGTATAGTAGGTGATGCTGAAATCGATGGTGCCCTCGCGCTCCCGCGTGTGGGTCATCGATGCCGCCACGATATCGACGTTGCCGCTGACCAGGAGCGGAATGCGCGTCGGCGAGGTCACCTTCACCAGCTCGATCTCGACGCCGAGCGCTTTCGCGATCTCGCGCATGAGATCGACGTCGAAGCCCACCACCTGGTTCTTATCGTCGAGATAGCCGAAGGGCGGCGTGTCGTACTTGACGCCGGCCAGCAGCTTGCCGCGCGCCTTGATGGCGTCGATCGTGCCATCGGCCCGGGCAGTGCCCGCCGCCATGAACATCACCAGCACCGTCAGCGCCGCCATCACGGCGGCCCATCCTCGCCTCATGCTCTGTCCCCTCCTCGCTCGGCGACCCATCCCGGGCTCAGTGCCGGATGAGCGCCATGAAATCGCGCGTGCGCGGCTCGCGCGGCGTTTCCATCACCTGCGCCGGCGGGCCGGCCTCTACGATCGCTCCCTGATCCATGAAGACGATCCGGTCGGCGACGCTGCGGGCGAAATTCATCTCGTGGGTGACGATCGCCATGGTGATGCCGTCATCCGCCAGCGCGCCGATCACGTCCAGCACCTCGCGGATCATCTCGGGATCAAGCGCGGAGGTGGGCTCGTCGAACAGCATCAGCCGCGGCTCCATGGCGAGCGCCCGCGCGATCGCCACCCGCTGCTGCTGACCGCCGGAGAGCTGCGCCGGATATGCTGCGGCCTTGTCGGCAAGCCGAACCCGCTCCAGCAGCCGGCGCGCCAGCGCCTCGGCATCGGCGGCGCGCATGCCCTTGGCCTTGCGCGGCGCGAGTGTGATGTTCTGCAGCGCCGTCAGGTGCGGATAGAGATTGAAGCTCTGAAACACCATGCCGATCTCGCCACGGAGCCGCGTCAACTCCCCGGCATCGAGGCGCGGCACGATGCGGCCCAGCACGGTGAGGCTGCCGGCGCCGATCGGCTCCAGCCCGTTGATGCAGCGGATGAGCGTGCTCTTGCCGGAACCGCTGGGCCCGATCACCGCCACGCATTCGCCGTCCTCGATCGCCAGCGATATCTGCCGGAGTACCTGATGGGCGCCGAAATGCTTGTCGACGCCTTCGAAAACCACCGCCGGATCAGCCACGATACTTTCGCTCGATGCGCGTCAGCGCTTCTTCCAGGATCTCATCCGAGGCGGTCAGCGACAACCGCAGATGCCCGCGGCCCAGCTCACCGAAGGCGCTCCCCGGCAGCGCCGCGATCGAAAGCTCTTCCAGCCACTGCGCTGCGGTCGCGCGGTCGTCGCCGGGAATGCTGGGAAAGAGATAGAAGGACGCCGGCGGCACCGGGCAGCGAAAGCCCGGCAGCCGGTCGAGCGCCGCCGCCGCGCGGTCGCGCCGGCGCCGGAACCGCTCCCGATACCCATCGATCACGCTTTCCGGCAATGCCAGCGCCGCCTCGGCGCCGGCCTGCAGGAACGGCGGCACGCAATAGATGGAATGCTGCACGACTTTCAGCACCGCCTTGACCGCCGGCTCGGGCGCGGCGAGATATCCCACGCGCCAGCCGGTCATGCCGTAGGTCTTGGAGAGGCTGTCGGCAATGAAGCAGCGCTGCTTCGCGCCGGGCAGGCTCTGGAGATAGGTGAACGCGCCGGGCTCGAAGCAGAGATCCGCGTAGACCTGGTCGAAGACAAGCCAGAGATCGTGCCGCTCGGCGATCGCCAGCAAGGATGCGAGCTCCTCGCGGCTCAGCACTTTTCCGGTCGGGTTGACTGGGGAGTTCACCACGATCATGCGGGTCTTGGGGGTGATCGCCCGGGCGATCAGCGCAGCGTCGATGGTGTCGAGAGCAGCGACGCGCACCGGCACTCCGCCGGCGAGACGCACCGCGGCGCCGTAGCTCACCCAGCAGGGATCCAGCAGCACCACCTCGTCACCGGACCCAAGGGCCGCCATGAAGGCCGCGAACACCGCGAACTTGCCGCCGGGAGTGACCACTATCTCGTCCGCGCCGTAGGCGACGCCGGCACGCGCGGAGAGGCGCTTGGCGATCGCCGCCCGCAACGTCGGCGTGCCCGCCGCCGGCGCATAGTGGGTATCTCCGCTCAGCATCGCCCGGTGCGCCGCCTCGATGATCGCGGGATGGGTCTCGAGATTGGGATCGCCGCTCGAAAGCCCGAGGATCTCGCGACCGGCGGCGCGCGCCAGGCGTACCCGCTCGGTCATTTCCACCGTCGCCGAGGGTGACACGCTCGCCACGCGCTCGGCGAGCCGCGGCATCGCCAATGTCGCCTAACTCATCGCGCGCCCCTGCCGCGCGCCGTGCGCTTCGCGCCACCGCTCACCGAGCTCCGAGCGCGAAATCCCGCCGCCACGTAGGGCACCATCTGCGTGAGCACGGCATCGACGTCGGTGGCGTCGCACAGGCCGTTGGACAAATGCTCGATGCGAGAGGGGTTGACCATGGTGTAGTAGAGCGTCCCCAGCAGGAAATTGAAGCGCCAGAACACCTCGGCGTGGGAGAGATGCGGCAGCGCGCGCGCCAGCGCCGCGACGAACCGGATGCTGGTGGCGTCGAAGTACTTGGCGATCAGATTTCGCGCGAGCTCATTCTGCTCGGCCGCGAGGGTAGCACGCAGCCGCGTGAAGACGGCGCCGCCGGCCGCGTTGTTGGTGGAGGCGAGCGCCGGCGCGATGAAGGCGGCGATGATCTGCTCCAGCAGCGGCGGGCTGCCCTCGCTCTCGGCGCAGGCCTCGAGACGGTTCAACCGCTCGTCGTTCATGGGATTGCAGCGGTTCTCGAAAATCGCCGCCAGCAGACCTTCCTTGGAACCAAAATGATAGTTCACCGCGGCCAGATTGACGCCTGCCGCCGTGGTCAACTGCCGGAGCGAGACGCCGGTGAAGCCCTGCTCCGCGAACATCCGCTCGGCGATGCGCAGGATCCGCGTCTTGGTGTCGCCGGCGTCCGCGGTAATGATCATTTCTTGCAGATCCTCGGCGCGCTCGACATCGACAAGGCCGAGCGGACCGGGACCGTCCGGCAGTCCAAAAGCCCGGAAATACAGGGCTTTCCAGGTGCCTCCCGGCATGAGGACACACGGGATGGGCGTCTGCATGGCGCTCCCTCGCTCAATTTCGAACAGATGTTTTAATCACCTGTCTCAGGGGTGTCAAGGCGAGGCGGCGGGCTTAATGCGTCAGCGTGATGTGCGTTCCGCAGCGGCGACCGCCAGCGCTCAGACAATCCTGTTGCTTGTTGTAGTCATAGAACTCGAACAGCAGCTCGCTCAACACCAGCGTGGTGAGGATCGCGATAATGATCAAAAGATAACGGGTCACCATGTCTCCAGGCTAAGGCGCCACGGCGCCATGCACAAGCCGCCCTTCGTTGCATGCCGCCTCAGATCCGCTAGGGTGCCGGCCAAATGATCTCGCTCGATCTCACGCAGTGGCGCGCGCGGCTGCCGGTCGCGGAGGCATTGCCGCGCCTCGAAGCGGCGCTGGCCGAGCACGGGAACGCGGTGCTGGAGGCGCCACCGGGCGCGGGGAAGACCACCCTGGTGCCTTTGGCGCTGCTGGCATCTCCCTGGCTTGGCGATGCCCGAATCGTGATGCTGGAGCCGCGACGGCTGGCGGCGCGCGCCGCCGCCCGACGCATGGCGGCGATGCTGGGGGAGCGCGCCGGCGAGACCGTGGGCTACCGCACCCGCCTCGATACCAGGATCGGGCCCGCGCACCCGGATCGAGGTGGTGACCGAGGGCGTGCTGATCCGCATGCTCCAGGACGACCCGTCGCTGCCCGGCACCGGCCTGGTGATCTTCGATGAGTTCCACGAGCGGAGCCTCGACGGCGACCTCGGCCTCGCCCTCACCCTCGACGCCCGGCGAGCGCTCCGGGAGGATCTGCGCCTCCTCGTGATGTCCGCGACTCTCGATGGCGCGCCGGTGGCACGGCTCCTCGGCGACGCGCCCGTCATCGAGAGCCGCGGCCGGATGTTCGCGGTGGAGACCCGCCACCTCGACCGGCCGCCGCCGGAACGCCTCGATGACGCCGTCGCCGCCGCGATCCGCCGGGCGCTCGCGGAGGAAAGCGGCAGCCTCCTGGTCTTCCTGCCGGGCGTGCGGGAGATCCGCCGCGCCGAGCGGCGACTCGCGGAGGCATCGCTCGACGCCGATGTGCGCGTGGCGCCGCTCTACGGCGATCTGCCGCAAGACGCCCAGGACGCGGCGATCGCGCCCGCCCCCGCCGGCACGCGCAAGGTGGTGCTGGCGACCGCGATCGCCGAGACCAGCCTCACCATCGACGGCGTGCGGGTGGTGATCGACGCCGGCCTGATGCGGCGGCCGCGCTTCGATCCCCGCACCGGGATGACGCGATTGATGACGCTCAGGGTATCGCAGGCCGCCGCCGAGCAGCGCCGCGGCCGCGCCGGCCGCCTCGAGCCCGGCATCTGCTATCGCCTCTGGCCCGCCCACGAGCAGGCGCTGCTGCAGCCCTTCACGCCACCCGAGATCATCGACGCGGATCTGGCGCCCCTCGCCCTCGAGCTCGCGCGCTGGGGCGTCGCCGATCCGGCGGCGCTGCCCTGGCTCGATCCGCCGCCTGCCGCCGCTTATGCCCAGGCCCGCACGCTGCTGCGAGAGCTCGACGCCATCGACGAGGAGGGCCGGATCACCGCCCACGGCCGCGCGCTTGGCGCGCTTGGCGCGCACCCCCGCCTCGCTCATATGGCGGTGCGCGCCAAGGAGCGCGGCCGGGGCGCGCTTGCCGCCGATGTCGCGGCGCTGCTGAGCGAGCGCGACGTCGTGAAGTCGCGGCCGGGCGAGCGGGATTGCGACCTCCGGCTCCGCGTCGAGCTGCTGCATGAGCGCGGCGCCGCTCGCCACCTGCCGCCGGGGCTGGCGAGCGACCGCGGCGCCATCGAGCAGGTCAGGGAGGCCGGGCGGCAGTGGCGCCGCCAGCTCGGCATTTCAGGCGAGAATGTCGATCCCAAGGACACGGGATCTGTGGTGGCCCTCGCCTACCCCGATCGAATCGCGCAGAAACGCAGCGGCGCGCCCGGCAGCTTCCGCCTCGCCGGCGGCTCCGGCGCCTTGCTGCCATCAGCCGATCCGCTGGCGGCCGAGGAGTTCCTGGCGGTGGCGGAGCTTGACGGCGATGTGAGGAACGCCCGCATCTTCCTGGCGGCGCCAATCGCCCGGCAGGAAATCGAGGACCTTTTCGCCGCCCATATCGAGAGCGTCGACGCCGTCGCCTGGGACGGACGTCAGCAGGCGGTGCTGGCGCGGCGGCAACGACGGCTGGGCGCGCTGCTGCTGGCGGACGATCCGCTGCCGGATCCACCGCGGGATGCCGTGCGCGCGGCGCTTCTCGAGGGGCTGGGCGAGCTCGGCCTCGCGGCGTTGCCATGGACCCGGGAGGCCAGCGCGCTCAGGCAGCGGGTGCGGTTTCTCCATCGGCTGGAGGGGCCGGAGAGCGGCTGGCCCGACCTCTCGGACGCCTGGCTTTCAGCACATCTGGCGGAGTGGCTTGGGCCGTTCCTCGACGGCATCAGCCGCCGGAGCCAGCTCGATCGGATGGATCTGACGGCGGCGTTGAAGGCGATGCTGCCCTGGGACCGGCAACGACGCCTGGACGAGCTGGCGCCGACCCATGTGGCGGTGCCCAGCGGCTCGCGCATCCCGATCGACTATGGGGCCGGAGATGCGCCGGTGCTGGCAGTCCGGCTGCAGGAGATGTTCGGACAATCGGAGACGCCAAGGATCGCCGGCGGCCGCGTGCCTCTTCTGCTGCATCTGCTGTCGCCGGCCGGCCGGCCGCTGCAGGTCACCGGCGACCTCGGGACATTCTGGAAGACGGGGTATCGGGCGGTACGCGCGGAGATGCGCGGCCGATACCCCAAACACCCCTGGCCGGAGGACCCGCTGACCGCAACCGCCACCGCGCGCGCCAAACGGCGCGGGACCTGACCGCTGCCCCGCGCCCCGCTCAGCGGCCGCGGATTACGACATCTTCTTTTTCTTCATCTTCTTGGAGGAGCTCTTCTTCATCGGCTTCTTCATGTCAGCCTTGGACATGCAATCCTTCATCGCCTGCGACTGCCACGCGTAGTCGTAGCAGGTCATCCTGTGGTGCGCCGCCGCGTGCTTCATGACCATCGGCTTCATCTTCGCCGGCGCGGTCTTCGCCGCCTGTGCATAGGCCGACGGGGCCGGCAGCGCCAGGACACCGGTAATCGCCGCCGCCATGGCTACCGTCCAGATCTTCCCGAACATCGTTTGAGCTCCTCTTGTGTTGGGATTGAGAACACACGCAATGGAATCGATAATGTGTCGAGACCGGGCAGCGTGCAATCGCGCCTGTGAAAAAAACTGGCGGCGTTGCTTCGCGTCAACGCGTCGGTTCCGAGCCGACTTCGAGAGATTACAATAAATCGTTTAATATCAAATAGTTATAGAGCACGCGCATCGGCTCCGTCGGCGACCCCGCAGAGGAGCGGATGCGTGTCGTTGCTGCGGCTGGCGCTCGATCAGGCAGCGCTGGGTCGCTCGTCGCGCCAGAATCGGGCGACCAGTGCCGTCATGACGACGACGCGCGGCGATGACGAGCGCGACGCAGCCGGGCCAGCCCGCATGAGCCCAGACAACAGCCGGGAGCGCGGCGCCGACGCTGCCACCGATGTAGTAGAAGGCGACATAGAGGCCCACGGCCGAGGAGCGCGCCACAGTGGCACGCTGGGCCAGCAGGCTGGTTGCCGCCGTCTGTACGGCAAAGCCGCTGGCCGAGACCACCGCCAGCCCGGCGATGATGACCGGCAGCGAATGTACCAGGGTGAGCAGCAGGCCGGCGCACCAGATCGGCGCGGTGACCATGACAAGGGCGCGCCGGCCGATGCGATGGATCCAGCGACCGGTCATCGGCGTCACCACCACCGCGAAGAGGTAGACGACGAAGATCGCTCCAAGCGCCGAGGTAGAGAGATCGAAAGGCGGCGCCGCCAGATAGAAATTAATGTAGGTGAAAGTGGCAACGAAGATGAACAGCACCACGAACCCCACCGCGAAGGTGGCGACGATCGGCGGGTTGAAGAAGTGGCGGAACATCAGCCGGATCGAGTGGCCGAAGCCTTCGGCGCGCACGAAACGCCGCTCACGGGGCAGCGTGGCGGCGACGATGGCGGCGGAGATCAGGGTGATGGCGGCAATCGCCCAGAAAGCAGCGCGCCAGCCCGCGTGGTCGGCAATGATGCCGGACATGAAGCGGCCGAGGAAGCCGCCCAACCCGCTGGCGGAGATATAGACGCCGGTGGCGCCGGCCACCTCCTTCGGTGGCCATTCGTCGCCAATGTAAGCAACGGTAACAGCGAAGATCGGCGGCAGCAGCAATCCCTGGACGAAGCGCCAGAGCACGAGCTGGGCGAGGGACTGGCTGAGGGCCAGTAGAATTGTCGGCAGCACCAGCAGCGCCATGGCGCCGGTAATGATGCGTTTGCGCCCGAGGACGTCGGCGACCACGCCGATGAAGGGAGCGACCATCGCCACCGCGAAGGTTGTGGCGCTCACGGTCAGGCTCACCTGGGCCTCGGTCGCCCTGAAGTCCCGGGCGAACAGCGGCAGCAGCGGCTGCGTCGCATAGAGATTAATGAATGTGCAGAGACCGGCGAGGCCGACAGCCAGGCGTCGCGTATCGGAAATCATCGGAAGACGCGCCTCAGGGCCTATGTCGCGTGGAGGACGCGGGCCGCACAGTCGGCCTTTATCCAAAACGACAGCCACTCTAGAGGCCGCATGCGGTGGCCGCCACCCATCCCGGCCTATTTGTCGCGGAATGGCTCCATGTCTTGAGCGCATCCCAGCCCCGATGCGTGGATGAGGCATGCCATTTCGGTCCTACCCCGTTACGATGCGCAATTGATATCCCTGCCGCGCCCCGCCCCACGGGCGGTGGCCGAACGATCCGAAGGCATGACCGACCTCCGCGCCGAACCCGCTTCGCCGCCACAGTACCGCACCGCCGCCGAGCCGCGGCTGCGGCTGCTGATTCCGCTGGTGGTGGCCTGCGGGTTCTTCATGGAGAACCTGGACTCCACGATTCTTGCCACCGCGATCCCGCAGATCGCGCAGAGCCTGGGCGAGAACCCGCTCCGCCTCAATGTCGCCATCACCAGCTATCTCCTGAGCCTCGCGGTCTTCATTCCCGTGAGCGGCTGGGTCGCTGACCGCTGGGGCGCGCGCAGCGTCTTTTGCGGCGCGATTGCGGTCTTCACCGTGGGATCGGCGCTCTGCGGCTTCGCCACCTCGCTCCCCATGCTGGTGGTGACGCGAGTTCTGCAAGGGCTGGGCGGCGCCATGATGACGCCAGTGGGGCGCCTGATCCTGCTGAAGTCGTTCCCCAAGAGCCAGCTCGTCACCGCCATGAGCTACGTGACTCTGCCGGCCCTGATCGGACCGGCGGTCGGACCGCTGGTGGGCGGGTTCCTCACCACCTATGCCTCCTGGCGCTGGATCTTCTACATCAACATTCCGATCGGGCTTCTCGGCATCGCGCTCGCCTTCCGCTTCATCGAGAATTTCCGCGCCGCCACCTCGACGCGCTTCGATTTCGTGGGGTTCGTCCTCTGCGGCATCGGGCTCGCGTCCACCGCGCTCGGCCTCGAATACGCCGGTCGGCACCTGATCTCCAACGCCCTGGAGGCGGCGATCCTGGCGGTGGCGGCGCTCAGCCTCGCCGCTTACGCCTTCTACGCCCGCCGCACGCCGAATCCCGCCGTCGATCTCGCCATCTTCCGCCATCGCACCTTCCGCATCGCGGTGGTGGGCGGCCTCATCTGCCGCACCGGTCTCGGCGCGGTGCCGTTCCTGCTGCCGCTGATGCTGCAGATCCCTTTCGGCCTCAGCGCCTTCCAATCCGGCAGCCTCACCTTCGTGCTGGCGATCGGCTCGATGGCGATGAAATCGGCCGCGCCGCCGGTTCTGCGCAAGTTCGGCTTCCGCAAGCTGCTGCTGGTGAACGCTTTCATCGTTGGGCTGGGAACGATGGCGCTGGGTTTCGTCCACGCCACCACGCCACATTGGCTCATCACCATCGGGCTCCTGATCTTCGGCTTCTTCCGCTCGCTGCAGTTCACCTGCATGAACTCGCTGGGCTATGCCGAACTCTCCGGCACCAACATGAGCACCGGCAGCAGCGTCGCCAGCGTGGCGCAACAGCTCTCGATCACTTTCGGTGTCGCCATCGCAGCGACCTTGCTCTCGCTCCTCGTCGGCAGCGGCAAGGCGCCCACCGCCGGGGATTTCTTTCCGGTTTTCATCGCGGTCGGCATGCTGCCGATCCTGTCAGTGGCGTGGTTCGCCCAGCTCCGCCCCGAGGACGGCAGCCAGGTGAGCGGTTACCAGGCCTGAACGGTCCAAGCCCCTTGCTCCCCGGCGCGCGGCGGGGCTAGCTTCGCGGATCGCATCGGCATGGGAAGCTCTGGAATGACCGAGACCGCGCACGCCATCAGGCCACTCCAGGGCATTCGCGTCCTCGATCTCTCCAGCTTCATCTCCGGCCCGTTCTGCACCACCCAGCTCGCCGAATTCGGCGCCGAGGTCATCAAGGTGGAGCTGCCCGGGGTCGGCGATGCCTTCCGCCGCTTCGGCACGCCGTCGAAGAGCGGCGACTCCCTCATCTATCTCAGCGAGCAGCGCAACAAGAAGTCGATCACCCTCGATCTCCGCAAGCCCGAGGGCGTCGAGATCGCGAAGCGGCTGGTCGCCGAGATGGATGTGCTGGTGGAGAATTTCCAGACCGGCACCTTGGAGAAATGGGGCCTCGGATGGGACGTGCTGTCGGCGCTCAATCCGCGCCTCATCATGGTGCGTATCACCGGCTATGGGCAGACCGGCCCCTATCGCGACCGGCCCGGCTTCGGTCGCATCGCCAACGCTTTCGGCGGTCTCTCGTTCCTGGCGGGATATCCCGACCGCCCGCCGGTGACGCCAGGATCCGCCACCATTCCCGATTACCTCACCGGCATCTACGGCGCCTATGGCGCCCTGCTGGCGCTGCGCGCGCGCGACCTCACCGGCAAGGGCCAGGTGATCGACATCGGCCTCTACGAGCCGGTGTTCCGCATTCTCGACGAGCTCGCGGTGGCATATCACTACACCGGCCGCGTCCGTCAGCGCATGGGGCCCGGCACCGTCAACGCGGTGCCGCACAGCCACTACCCCAGCAAGGACGAGCGCTGGCTGGCGATCGCCTGCACCACCGACAAGATCTTCGAGCGCCTGGCCCAGGCCATGGGCCGGCCGGAGGTCGCCGGCAGCGGCAAGTACGGCACCCTCAAGCAGCGCGCCGCGCAACGCGAGGACGTCGACGCCTTCGTCACGGAGTGGACGCGGAGCCTGACTCGGGACGAGGTGCTGGCGACCTGCGAGGCGCATCAGGTGCCCTGCGGTCCGCTCTATGCCATCGACGAGATCTTCCAGGACCCGCAATACAAGGCGCGCGAGAATATCCTTTTCGTCGACGATCCCCGCGTCGGCGAGATCGCGGTCCCCAACGTGGTGCCGCGCCTCACGGAGACGCCGGGCGGGCTCGACTGGCTGGGCCCGCCGCTCGGCGCCCACAACCAGGAGATTCTCGGCGATCTCCTCGGCATGGATGCCACGCGCCTCGCCGAGCTCAAGGACAAGGGCGTGATCTGATGGCGGACCCTCGGTGAGCTTCCGGTCTGGCGCTCGATGCTGTTCGTGCCGACAATCGTGCGCAAATTCGTGGAGGGCGCGGCGAAGCGCGGCGCCGACGCCATCATACTCGACCTCGAGGACAGCGTGCCGGCGGCGGAGAAGCCGCGGGCCCGCGGCCTGATCGAAGAGGCCGCTGACATCGCCGGGCGCGGCGGCGCCGACATTATCGTGCGCATCAACCGGCCGCTCCCGCTGGCAATTCCCGACATCGCGGCGGCGGTCGGCCCGCGCGTGCTGGCGCTGATGCTGCCGAAGATCGAGAGCGCCAGCCACCTGCGCCTCCTGGCCGAGGTCGTCGACGAGGCCGAGGCAGCGCGCGGCATGGCGGCGGGCGCCACCCGCCTCATTGCCATGGTGGAGACCGCCGGCGCCTTCTTCGAGATGGCGGAGATCGCCCGCGCCCATCCCCGCACCGTCGCCATGACGCTCGGCGCGGAGGATTTCGCGCTCTCCGTCGGCATGGTACCGGAGGCGGAAGGCCTCTTCTTCCCGAAACAGCAGATGATCATCGCCGCCCGCGCCGCCGGGATCCTGCCGCTGGGATTCCTCGGCACCGTCGCCGACTTCAGGGATCTCGACGCTTTTCGCGCCACCATCCGCCGTTCCCGGCGCCTCGGGTTCGCCGGCGCCTCGGTGATCCATCCGAGCCAGGTCGCGATCCTCAATGAGGAATTCTCGCCCTCCGCGGAAGAAGTGGCTCACGCCGGGCGCGTGGTCGCCGCCTACGAGAAGGCGACGTCCGAGGGCATCGGCGCCATCACTCTCGACGGCAAGATGATCGACGTGCCCGTGGTGGAGCGCGCCCAGGCGCTGCTGACACGCCACCGCGCCATCGCGGCGCGCGAGGCGAAGAGTCCGCGATGATTACTCATGACATCAGGGTGCATCCCTCGGCGGAGCGCCTGCCGCGGGAGCGACAATTCGCCTGGAAGCTGGCGGAGCTCTCGGCGTTGCCGGATATCGACGCCGACACCGCGGAGCTGGTAGCGGCACGTGTCGTCGACAACGCTGCAGTGGCGCTCGCGGCCATCAACCGCACGCCCGTCACCTCGGCCCGCGCCATGGCGCTGGCCAACCCGCGCGCCGGCGGCGCCACGCTCTTCGGTCTCGAGGGCGTCACCGTGGCGGCGGAATGGGCGGCCTGGGCCAATGCCACGGCGGTGCGTGAGCTCGATTTTCACGACACCTTCCTTGCCGCGGACTATGCCCATCCCGGCGACAGCATCGCGCCCCTGATCGCGGTAGCGCAGCAGACCGGCCGCACCGGCGCGGCGCTTGCCCGCGCCATCGCCGTCGCCTACGAGGTGCATGTGGCGCTGGTGAAGGCGATCAGCCTGCATGCCTACAAGAAGGATCACGTGGCGCATCTCTGCCCGGCCACCGTGGTCGGGATCGGACGGCTCCTCGATCTGCCGGTGCCCGTGGTCTATCAGGCGGTCAATCAGGCGGTGCATCTCGCCTTCTCCACGCGGCAGTCGCGCAAGGGCGAGATCAGCTCGTGGAAGGCTTTCGTGCCGGGCTTCTCCGGCAAGCTCGCGATCGAGGCGGTCGACCGCGCCATGCGCGGCGAGGCGGCGCCGAGCCCGATCTACGAGGGCGAGGAGTCCGTCATCGCCTGGATGCTGGGCGGTCCCGAGAGCCGCTACACCGTCACCCTGCCGGCGCGCGGCGAGCATCCGCGGGCGATCCACGAGACCTACACCAAGGCCTATTCTGCGGAGTATCAGGCCCAAGCTCTCATCGATCTCGCGATTGAGCTGCGGCAGCGGCTCGACCTCGCGGCGGTGCGCGAGATCGTCGTGCACACCAGCCACCATACCCATGCCGTCATCGGCAGCGGCGCCAACGACCCGCAGAAATACGATCCCGACGCCAGTCGCGAGACCCTCGACCACTCGCTCCCCTACATCCTCGCGGTGGCGCTGGAAGACGGCACCTGGCATCACGAGCGCAGCTACACGCCCGAGCGCGCCCACCGCGCCTCGACCGTGGCACTCTGGCGCAAGATTCGCACCACCGAGGATCCCGACTTGGAGCGCGCGCTATCGCGAAGCCGATCCGAGCAGGCGTGCCTTCGGCGGCCGCCTCGTCGCAACCCTCGCCGACGGCCGCACCATCGAGGCGGAGCTGGCTGTCGCCGACGCTCACCCCAACGGCCGCCATCCTTGGCGCCTGCCGGAGTACGAGACGAAATTCCGCACGCTGACCGAGGGAATGATTGCGTTCGCCGAAAGCCGAGCGCTTCCTCGCCGATGCCCGGCGCCTGACGGCGCTGACGCCGGCGGAAGTGCGGCGCCTCAATCCGGTGCTGCCGCAGGGAATTGTCAATCCCGATCGCCCCACCGGCGAAGGCATTATGGATTGGACGCGATAAGTCCTTCTCCACCCTTCAGGGCGGAGAAGGATTTAGGATGAGGTGGGTGGCGCCGCAGCAACGCCGCTGAAGTGAAGACCTGCATCGCCCCCGCCTCACCCTGCCCTCTCCACCCCGAGGGGTGGAGAGGGAAAAAGGAAAAGGACTTTCATCACAAAGACACGAAGGACACGGAGGACAATAGCGCACTTGCTCTCTCCGTGACCTCCGTGTCTCTATGGTGAATTTACTTTCCTTTTAGCTTCCGCTGCACAGGTGATCGAGCAACACCGCGTTGAACGCCTGCGCCGCCTCGTACTGCACCCAATGACCGGCCTCGGGAATCACCGTGAAGCGCGCCGTCGGCTGGAAGGATTGCAGCAGCTTTCTTGTCTCCTCCAGTATGCCACGGGCGGTGATGTCGCGCTCGCCCCAGATGCCGGAGAGGCGCGCCTTGATGCGGGGCAGCGCCTTGAGCAGCGTCGGATTGCGCGAGAGCGGGCGGCTCTTGGTGCGGGCGCGGGCGGCATTTCGCACCTGGAGATCGACGGTGAACTCATCGATGTTGGCGGGGTCCGCGATCATGAGGATTGCGAGGTTCTCGCGATGAGCCTCGCGCTGTGCCGCCTCGCCGCGGCGCAGGTGCCATTTGACCAGCTCGACCTGCGTCGGGCGCGGTATGCCGGTGCCGCCGGAGCCGATCAGCACGAGATTCCCGATCCGCGCGCCCATGCGCTCCGCCACATGGCCGCCGATGAGGCCGCCGAAGGAGAAGCCGGCGAGATGCGCGACCTCGTCGGGGCCGATGAGGCTTGCGAGACCTTCGGAAACGATCGCTGCGATGCTGTCGGCCGTGTAGGGATCGGGCGCCGCGACGGAATCTCCGAGGCCGGGGATGTCCGCCACCAGCACGCGATAGCGCCGGCTCAACGGCTCTATGTTGCGTACCCAATGCGTCCAGGAGCCGTAGCCGCCGTGCAGCAGCACCAGCGGCGCGCCCTCGCCCCAGATATGCCAGACCATGGTGCCGGCGCCGCAGGGCGTGCGCCGCGTTTCGCCCCGCGCTTCCAGCGCATTCACGGCTGCAATGCTGTCGATCATCGTCAGACCGGCTTGAACGCCGTGTCCATCTGGACGTCGATGAGGAGCGGTGACTTGCCGGAGATCCCGCGCCGGATCAGCGCCGTCACCTCCGCTACCGTGGTGGCGCGCTCCGCCGCGACGCCGAGAGAGCGCGCGAGGCCGACGAAATCGATGCGGGGATTGACCAGATCCATGCCGACGTAGAGGTCGGTCTGGGCCGCGTGGCCGCGCATGTTGTTGGCGCGCTGCTTCAGGATGCGATAGGAGGCGTTGTTGAGGATGACGAAGACCACGGCGACCTCCTCATGGGCCGCGGTCCAGAGCGCCTGGATCGTGTACATGGCGCTGCCATCGCCGATGAGGGCCACCACGGGACGGTCGGGCACCGCGAGCTTGGCGCCGATCGCCGCCGGCAGGCCCCAGCCGATGCCGCCGCCGCGCAGGCCGAAGAAGCTCTGGGGATCGTCGCTCTTGAGGAACTGGCGCAGGCCGGGATTGGAGGAGAGCGCCTCCTCGATGACGATGGTCTCCGCCGGCAGCGTCTCGCCGATCGCGTGCATCAGGCCGAGCGGGCGGATCGGCACCGCGTCCGCCTCCGCTTTCGCCCGCGCCTTCAGCTTCGCGAGATCGCCGGCGATGACGGCCCGCGTCGTCTCCGAGCGCGCGCGCGGCCGCGCCCGCTGCGCCGCCGTCATCCGCGCCTCGACCGCGGTCAGCAGGTCCTGCAGCGTCGCCTTGGGATCGCCGAGGATCGCGACGTCGGCGGGATAGTTCTTGCCGAGCTCCCAGGGATCGGTGTCGATATGGACGATGGGGAGGCCCGGCGGCATCGGGTCGACCTCCGACGGCAGCGACATCGTGAAGAGATCGCCGCCGACCGAGAACAGCAGATCGTGCTGCTCGAGCATGGCGCGGAGCACCGGCGCCATGCGCGTGATGGCGCCCTTGAAGAGCGGATGCGATGCCGGGAACGATGCCGTGCTGGCGACGCCTTCGGGATAGACCGGCGCGCCCAGCAGCTCGGCGAGCTTGACGATCTCGGGATGGGCGCGGCTCTGCGCCACGGCGTCCCCCGCCATGATCACCGGGCGCTCGGCTTTCAGCAGCAGCTCCGCCGCCGCCTCGATCGCCGCGGCATCGCCGCGCACTCGCGGCGCGACGCGCGTGGGCTTGCCGAGATCGAGGTCCGCCTCAGATGTGAGGACATCTCCGGGCAGCGACAGGAACACCGGGCCCGTCGGCGGCGCCAGCGCGGTCTTGGCGGCACGATGGATCGCCCGCGGCAGGTCCACCAGACGCGCGACCTCCGACGACCATTTCACCAGCGGCCGCGCGATCGGCGGCAGATCGCCCCAGAGGATCGGCTCGGTGGCGGTGAAGCTCTGATCGTGCTGGCCGGCGGTGACGAGGATCGGCGAGCCCGCCTTCTGGGCGTCGTAGAGCATGCCCATGGCATTGCCGAGGCCAGGCGTCACATGCACGTTGACGACGGTGAGCCGGCCGGAGGCCTGGGCATAGCCGTCCGCCATCGCCATGACCGCCGCCTCCTGCAGCGCCAGCACGTAGCGGAGCTTCGGCTCGACGGCGAGCGCGTCCATCAGCGGCAGCTCCGTGGTGCCGGGATTGCCGAAGATGACGTCCACGCCCTCCTGCTTCAGGAGCTCCAGGAACGCCCGCTTGCCCGCCATCACCGCCATGATGCCTCCGATCCCCAGAATGACCGCGCTAGTGGATCATGGGACGGCGCCCTTGACCAGCCGCCGGGGGCGCAGCCTTGGCATGCGCGAGGAGAGTTTGGAATAGGCCTCAGCCGAGATCGACGGGCCGCCCGGTCTCGGCGGCCGCCTTCACCGCCAGCGTCGCCCTCAGGGTCGCCATGCCGTCAGCGCCGCTTACCAACGGGGCCTCGGCACCGTCGATCACGCGGCAGAAATGGCGGAGCTGCTCCACATAGGGATCGGCGGCGGCCACCTCGACGCGGCGGCGGCTGAGCGGCGCGGTCCAGCCCCGCTCGCCGTCGTAGCGCCAGTGATCCAGCCGCGGCAGGGTCAGGGATCCGGCCGTGCCCGTGAAGAGCGTGCAGTTTTCCGCCGACTGGTGGGGAAAGAACGGGTTCTCGCCCGATGTCAGCTCCCAGGCCCAGGGCGCCGTCGCGGTGTCCGACACCGTAAGCGTGCCGAGCGCGCCGTCGGCGAAGCGCACCGCCACCGCCGCGCTGTCCTCGACGCCGAAGCCGCGCACGGCGGTGGAGGTGAAGGCCTGCACGCTCGCAATCTCGCCGGCGATAAAGCGGAGGAAATCGATGTCGTGAATGAGGTTGATCAGCACCGGCCCGCCGCCCGCCTCCCGGCGCCAGCTCTGATCGAAGTAGGAATCCGGCTTCAGGAACGTCGCGAGCGCCACCACGGCGACGAGGCGGCCGATCTCGCCGGCGCGGATCAATTCGCGCGCCTTGCGCACCAGGGGATTGTGGCGGCGGTGGTGGCCCACCAGGATCGGAATGCCTGCCTTCTCGCCCGCCGCCACCAGCCGCCCCGCCGCCTCGAGCGTGTCGGCGATCGGCTTCTCCACCAGGACAGGCACGCCGCGGTCGATGCACGAGAGCGCCATCGGCACATGGAGCGCGTTCGGGGTCGCCACCACCACGCCCTGGAGTCGTGTCGTCTCCAGCATCGCCTCGCAGGTCGCAAAATGCGGGACCCCGGCGCTCTCCGCCAACGCCTTTGCGGCAGGTGTGGGATCGGCGATGCCGGCGAGCCTGCAGTGCGGCTCGGCGAGCGTCACCTCGATGTGCTTCCGGCCGATCATGCCGGCGCCGATCACGCCGATGCGAAGCGGTGTCATGCCGCACCTCCCTATGACGCGACGGCCTCCGCGCTGCCGCCGAGGAACAGATGGCCGATGCGAGGATCCGCCAGGATCGTGTGGGCGGCGTCCTGACGCCGCACCTGGCCCAGCTCCAGCACGATGCCCTCGTCGGACATTTCCAGCGCACTCTTGGCGTTCTGCTCGACCATCAGCACGCTGACGCCGGTATCGCGGAGCGCCCGCGCGATCCCCAGCACTTCGCGCGCCAGCAGCGGCGAGAGCCCGATCGAGGGCTCGTCGATGAGGATCAGCTTGGGATCGAGCAGCAGCCCGCGCGCGATCTCCAGCAGCTTCTGCTCGCCGCCGCTGAGGGTGGAGGCCTGCGCATCCGCCTTGCGGCGGAGCATGGGGAAGCGGTCCATGGCGGCGTCCATCCGCGCGTGAATCGCGGATTTCGCCATCAGGGCGACGCCGCCCAATTCGAGGTTATGCCGCACCGAGAGCTCGGGAAAGATGTTGCGGCCTTGCGGCACGTAGCAGATGCCGAGGCCGAGAAGTGCGCGGGGCTTGAGGTTGGTGATCTCGCGCCCCTCGAAGCGGATGTGGCCGGAGCGCACGCCCAGCAGGCCGAAGACGGTCTTGAACACCGTGGATTTGCCGGCGCCGTTGGGGCCGATGATGGTGGTGACGGTGCCGCGCCGGACCTTGAAGGTGGTCTCGTTGAGGATCGTCATCTTGCCATAGCCGGCGACGACCCGGTCGAGCTCGAGGGTCACGTCAGTGGCCAAGATAGGCCTCGATCACCTGGGGATTGGCACGCACGGTCTGCTGGATCGCCCTCGGCGATGATGCGGCCCTCCGCCAGCACGATGATGCGCGAGCAGAGCGACATGACAAAATCCATGTTGTGCTCGATCACCACGAAGGTCGCGCGCTCGACGCGGTTGATCTCGCGGAGCCGCTCCCGGAGCGTCGCCAGCATGGTCGGATTGACGCCGCCCGCGGGCTCGTCGAGGAGGGCGAGCCTCGGGCCCGACATGAAGGCCATGGCGGCGTCGAGAAGCTTCTGCTGGCCGTAGCTCAGCTCGCCAGCGGGATGCCCTGCCACATGCCGCAGGCGAAAGAATTCGATCATGCGGTCGGCCGCGTCGGTCAGGCCGGCATCGCGCGCGCCGATGAGGCGCGAGAGCATGCTGCCGCGATGCTCCTGCCCGGCGAGGATCAGATTCTCCCGCACGCTCAGTTGCGGGAACACCTGCAGGAGCTGGAAGGTGCGGCTGACGCCGAGGCGGTTGAGATCGGAAGGGCGCATCCCCGTGACGTCGCGCCCGTCGATCCGCACGGTACCGGCGCTCGGCTGCAGCTGGCCGAGAATGCAGTTGAAGAGCGTCGACTTGCCGCTGCCGTTCGGGCCGATGACGCCGACGATCTCCGCCTCCTGGACACTGAGCGACACGCCATCGACGGCGCGGATGCCGCCGAAGCTCTTGCCGAGGCCCTCGACCTCCAGCACCGCGCTCATGCGCCAGGCTCCTTGCCGAGCATCGGCGCCGCGGGCGCCGAATGCGCCACGCGCTGAGCGCGGCGGACCAGGCGATCGACAAGGCCGAGGATGCCCGAGGGGCAGTAGGCCATCAGCACCATCACCAGGAGGGCGTAGAGGATGAGGTACCAGCCCTCGGTAAAGCGCAGCCATTCCGGCAGCAGCACGGAAATGACAGCCCCCACCAAGGGTCCGAGGAAATAGCCGGAGCCGCCGACCACCACCATCAGCAGGAACTTGAGGGATTCCGCGAGGGTGAAGGAGCTGGGATCGATATACTGCACCAGCGGCGCGTAGAGCGCGCCGGCGAGCGCGCCGAGGCCGGCGCCGATAGCGAAGGCGAGCAGCGTGTAGGCGCGCGTGTCGACGCCGAGGCTCGAGGCGCGGAGCGGATTCTCCCGCAGCGCCACGAAGGCGCGGCCCCAGGGCGAGCGGATGAGACGCCACATTGCCGCCAGCACCAGCAGCAGCAGCGCGAGACAAAAATAATAGAAAGCGATGGGGTCGCGGGTCGACCAGCCGAGAAGGCTCGGCCGCGGAATTCGATTGATGCCGTAGACGCCGCCCGTGAGCCAAGCCTCGTTGCGGAACACCAGGAAGGCGAGCGTGGTGAAGGCGAGCGTCACGAAGGCAAGGTAGTGGTGCTGCACGCGGAGCGCCGGGTATCCAAGCGCCCAGCCGACGCCGAATCCCAGCGCGCTCGCCGCCAGCAGCGCCGACCAGAGCGGCCATCCGTGCGTCGTCATCAGCGCCGAGGTGTAGGCGCCGACGCCGAGGAACGCCGCCTGCGCCAGCGACACCTGACCGGCGTAGCCCAGCGTCAGATTGAGCCCGATCTGCTGCGATGGAGAATACCGCCCATTGGCTCAAGAGCAGGATGCCGTAGGGCTTGAGGCCATGAGGTATCGCGATCAGCAGCGCCACCCCCGCAATTCCGGCGGCGCGGCCCCAGAGCGCCGCGCTCATACCGTGCGCTCCTCGGCGCGACCCAGCAGGCCCTGGGGACGGAACAGGATGATCGCCACCAGCAGCAGCAGCGGCACCGCGGTGCGGTATTGGGTCGAGACGTAGGCCGCGGTCAGGTTGTCGGCGAGGCCGATGATGAGGCCACCGGCGATGGCGCCGCGCACCTGATTGAAGCCGCCGACGATGGCGGCGGTGAAGGCGACGAGGCCGAGGGTCTCGCCGTTGTCGAACTTGGCGAGATAGATCGGGCTGATGAGCACCGAGGCCAGGAACACCAGCGCGGCGTTGAGCAGGAAGGTCAGCAGGATCATGCGCTGAACGGAGATGCCGAGCACGATGGCGACGGCGCGATTCTGCGCCGTCGCCTGCATGCAGCGCCCGGTGACCGTGCGCGTCAGGAACAGCTGCAGCGCCACCACCGCCGCCACCGCCACCACCAGCACCAGGATGTCGTGGTTGGAGAGCGTGGCGCCGGCGATGTGCACGGTGCCCTCCGGCACCATGCTGGGGAAGCGCTGCGCCTCGCCGGTGTAGTGGTTCTTCACGAACTCCTTGATAAAGATGGCAAGCGCGATGGTGGCGATCACCAGCGGCAGCACGCCGTGCTTCAGCATGGGATCCACCAGCGCCAGCTTGAAGACCGCCCCCAGCAGCACCAGGGAGATTACCAGGCCCAGCAGCATTGCCGGCCAGTAGCCGAGGTCGAGGAACCGCATGGCGGCCAGCACGAAGAAGGCCGGCACCATCACGAACTCGCCCTGGGCGAAGTTGATGGTCTGCGACGTCTGCCACAACAAGGTGAATCCGATCGCCGCCAGCGCGTAGATCGCGCCGGTCGCCAGGCCGGAGATCAGCAATTGCACGAAGCCTGCCACGAACTGGCCCTGCGGCCGAGCCTCCCTAGTGCGGACGCGCGGCTTCGCACCGCGGCGTTATCTTCTCCGCATTGGATAAAGCATCCTTTGTCGGGTGGTCAACGAAAACCCGGGAGTGTCTCGACCGCAGGTCAGCGTCGCTTGCGGCGCGCCGAGCCAACCGCCGCGCGGCCCTTCGTCTCCACATCCACGTAGAGCTCGGCGCCCTTGGTGACGTGCGCGGAGAGCACGGCGACGAGACGCTCGGCATCCCGCGCCAGCGCCGCGTCCAGGATCTCGCGATGCTCGCGCCGCGACTGCTCGCGCGGAAAATCCTTCACCTGAAAGGCCAGCATGCGGTAGCGCAGGCTCTGGTCGTACATCATGCCGTGGAGCTGGACAAGCCAGCGCGACCCGCAGGCGGCGATGAGGGCGGCGTGAAATTCATGATTGTACTGCTCCAGCAGCCCGCCATATTTCTCGCCCTCGGCGTCGACCACCGCCTCCACCTTGGAGAGCTTGTGATAGGCGGCGACCAGGCCGGATTCCCAGTCCAGGCTGGCGCGCTGCAGGGATCGTCGCGCCGCCTCGCATTCGAGCATGCGGCGCATCTCCGTGATGTCGCGGAGATCGGCGAGAGATGCCGGGACCACGGTGAAGCCGCGCTGGCCTTCGTTCTGCACCAGCCCGTCCGCCACCAGCCGCGACAGCGTCTCGCGCAGCGTGTTGACGCTGACCTGATAGCGGGTCTTGAGCGTATCGAGCTTAAGCTTGCTGCCGGGCTTGAAGGCACCGCCCAGGATCTCCTGGCGGATGCGCCGGTAGATCGTCTCCGTGACGGTGGAGACCGGCTCGGCCGCGATGTTGCCTCCGTCGCGCATGCTGCCCCGAAAAAGCCTTTCGCCCCGAGAGTGTCGGAACCGGTCCGGCGAGGCAATAGGGCGCCTACCACGATTTGAGGATGTCGAGCTTTGGATATCCCATTTCCAATGATATCTATTTTATAGGAGATTATATCTTTCGTTGATTTTGGAGGAGATCGTCATATAGTTTCCTGAGCCTCAAAAGCGGCAAGGCCTCCCATGCTGCGTTCCATCGCTACCGTCTCGCTGAGCGGAACCCTGCTGGAGAAGCTGGAGGCCGCCGCCGCTGCGCGTTTCGACGCGGTCGAGATCTTCGAGAACGACCTGCTCTATTTCCCGGGCCGGCCGGACGAGGTGCGCCGGATCGCCGCCGATCTCGGTCTCTCCATCGCGCTCTACCAGCCGTTCCGCGACTTCGAGGCGGCGCCGCGTGAGCGCCTGCAGCGTAACCTCGATCGCGCCGAGAAGAAGTTCGATGTCATGCAGGAGCTCGGCGCCAGCATGATGCTGATCTGCTCCAGCGTGGCGCCGGACACGATTGGCGACGACGCGCTCGCGGCAGAGGATCTGGCGCTGCTCGCCGAGTCGGGCGGCGCAGCGCGGCATCAAGCTCGGCTACGAGGCCCTCGCCTGGGGCCGGCAGGTACGGGACTACCGGCACGCCTGGCGGATCGTCGAGCGCGCCAACCACCCGAGTCTCGGCCTCATCGTCGACAGCTTCCACACGCTGGCAATCGACGACGACCTCTCGCAGCTTGGTCGCATTCCCAGCGAGCGCATCTTCTTCGTCCAGGTCGCCGACGCGCCGCGCCTCCAGATGGATCTGCTGTCCTGGAGCCGGCACTTCCGCTGCTTTCCCGGCCAGGGACAGCTCGACGTGCCCGCCTTCCTCGCACCGATCGTGGCATCGGGCTATGGCGGGCCGCTCTCGCTCGAGATCTTCAACGACGATTTCCGTTCCGCCTCCACCCGGCGGACGGCGATCGACGGCATGCGCTCGCTGCAGTATCTCGAGGAGAAAACCGGCGAGCTCCTGGGCCAGGCCAAGGAACCCGCGCCCGCCCGGCGGACCGCCGATCTCTTCTCGCCGCCGCCGCCGCCCGCCTATCACGGCCTCGAATTCCTGGAATTCGCCGTCGACGGAGACTCGGAGGCGCGGTTGCAGCGATGGCTTGGGCGGCTGGGCTTCGCCAGGCTCGGCCGCCATAAGTCCAAGGACGTGACGCTCTATCGCCAAGGCAATATCAACCTCATCCTCAACGCGGAGCCGGATTCCTTCGCCCACGCCTTCTTCCTCATGCACGGCCCCTCCGTCTGCGCCATGGCCTTTGGCGTCGACCGCAAGCAGCAGGCCCTCAACCGCGCCCGGCTCTATCACGGACAACCCTTCGAGGGACGCGTCGGCCCCAACGAGCTGGTGATCCCCGCAGTCCGCGCTCCCGACGGCAGCCTGGTTTATCTCGTCGAGCAGCACGAAGGCGCCGCCTCGATCTATGACGTGGATTTCGTCCTCGACCCCGCTCCCGCCGCGGGTTCCGCGGCCGCGGGCCTCGATCGCATCGATCACGTGGCACTGGCGCTGCCCGGCGGCGAGCTCGACAGCTGGCTGCTCTTCTACAAGGCGATCTTCGGCTTCGAGGCGGACGACATGCTGGCACTGCCGGATCCCTACGGCATGGTGCGCAGTCGCGCGGTCAAGAGCCGCTGCGGCAGCATCCGCCTGCCGCTCAACATCTCCGAGAGCCGCAACACTGCCACCGCCCGTTCCGTCTCGGTCTATAGCGGCGCCGGCGTCAATCACATCGCGCTCAGTACGTCGGACATCTTCGCGAGCGCGGAGCGCCTCACCGCCGCCGGCATGCCCGTCCTCGACATCCCCGACAACTACTACGACGATCTCGCCGCCAAGCACGGGCTGGCCGAGGAGGTCGTCGACAAGCTCCGGCGGTTCCGCATCCTCTACGACCGATCAGCGGGGGGCGAATATTTCCAGCTCTATACCGAGCCCTTCGAGGATCGCTTCTGCTTCGAAATCGTGGAGCGGCGGGGCTACCGGGAATATGGCGCGGTGAACGCGCCGGTGCGCATGGCAGCACAGGCCCAGGCGCGCAGCACGCCGGGTTTCGAGGCTTGGGCGCGGGCGCTCTAGGGCACCGAGCTCGGGCAATGGGCAGAGCGCGCGGCACTGTCGCCGAGCGCGCGGATCGATGCTAGTTTGCGGCCGCGGCGGGCCGGCATGGGCCCGCAACAGGGGTATCCGGCGAAACTTAATCGCCAGGATTCTTCATAATCGGGAGGAAACGATGAAGCACAGTCTGTCTCTAGTCCTAGCATTGGCTCTGGCGGTCCCGCTCGCCCCGCTGGGAGCCGCGTCGGCACAGGCCCAGCAAGAGGTCAAGATCATCGACACCGTCGAGCTCTCGGGCCCCGGCGCGCCGTCAGGCACCAACTTCCAGAAGGGCGCGGATCTCGCGACCCAGGAGATCAACGCCGCCGGCGGCATCCTCGGCCGCAAGATCGCCCTCACCCACATCGACAACCAGAGCAACCCCGGCACCGCCAAGGCGGTGGTGACGAAGGCGATCGACGAGGATCCCTATGTGATCCTCGGGCCGATCTTCTCCGGCGACGTGATGGTGACCATGGCGGCGGTGGACCAGGCGGGAATCCCGCAGATCATGGGCGGCGAGGCTGCGCCGCTGACCGAGCAAGGCTACCACTACACGTTCCGGACCTCGCTGAGCCAATCGGCGGCGATGCCGAAGCTCGCCACATACCTGGCGGGCGACGCCGGCGTGAAAACCATCGCGATGGTCTATGTCAACAACGACTTCGGCAAGGGTGGCCACGACGCCATGCTGCCGGAGCTCGCCAAGCGGAATGTCAAGGTGCTGGCGGACATCTCCACCGAGCAGGGCCAGCTCGACTTCTCCAATGTCGTGGTGGCGGTGGCGAAATCCGGCGCCGACGCACTTTTCGCCTATCTCAACGAGGAGGAGTCCGCGCGCCTTCTGATCGAGCTCAGGAAGCAGGGCTACTCGAAGCCGATCTACGGCGAGACCGTGCTGACCAGCAACAAGGTGATTCAGCTCGCCGGCGACGCCGCCAACGGGACCAAGGGCCACGTCGGTCTCAGCGCCGACGCGCCCAACCCGCTGGTGCGGGCATTCGCCGCCAAGTTCAAGAAGGCCTACGGCTTCGACACCGATCACAACGGCATCAAGGGCTACTTCGCGGTCTATCTGGTGAAGGCGATCACCGAGAAGATCGGCAAGTTCGACCGCAAGCTCTTTGCCGAGACGCTGCGCGGCGCCAAGCTCTCGACCAAGGACTATCCGGGCCTGCTGATCGACACCACCTTCGACCAGAAGGGTGACATCGATCGCGAGAGCTATCTCGTCGAGGTCAAGGACGGCAAGCAGGTCATCATCAAGACCCTGCCGCCTCTGGGCGCGGCGTTCAAATAGCCGGGAAAAGCGCGAGCTTCTGGAGCGGACCGGTCGCATCGTATACGGTCGGCCGCTTCCCCTCGCTCTCGCCGGCGCAATACCTGAAATGAGATAGTCATGGCAGAACCGCAGAAATTTCGACTGGCCGGTGTCATGGGCTGGCCGGTGGCGCATTCCCGCTCGCCGAAGATCCACGGGCATTGGATCCAGAAGCATGGCCTCGCCGGCGCCTACGTGCTGCTGCCGGTGCAGCCGGAGCGCCTGCAGGACGCACTCAAGGGCCTGTCGGCGCTGGGCTTCGCCGGCTGCAACGTGACGATCCCGCACAAGGAGACGGCGATGCGGCTCCTCGACCGCGTCGATCCCATGGCCAAGCGCATCGGCGCCATCAACACCATTGTCATCGGCGAGGACGGTTCCCTCGGCGGCTTCAACAACGACGGCTTCGGCTACATCGAGAGTCTGCGCGAGGCGCAGCCGGAGTGGCGCGCCGATGCCGGGGCCGCCGTGGTGCTGGGCGCCGGCGGCGGCGCTCGTGCCGTAGTGGCAAGCCTCGCCGATCGCGGCGCCAAGGAGATCCGCCTCCTCAACCGCACCGCCGCGCGCGCCGAGCAGCTGGCACGGGAATATGGCGCCCCGGTCAAGGCGGTGCCCTGGGATCAGCGCAGCGAGGCGATCGCCGACGCCGCCCTGCTGGTCAACACCACGAGCCAGGGTATGCAGGGCCAGCCGGCCCTCGACATCTCCCTCGACCGCCTGCCGGCGCGGACGGTGGTCTCCGACATCGTCTATATTCCGCTCGAGACGCCGCTGCTGGCAGCTGCGCGCAAGCGCGGCAACGCCACCGTCAACGGGCTCGGCATGCTCCTCAACCAGGCGCGTCCTGCCTTCAAAGCCTGGTTCGGCGTCATGCCGGACGTGACGCCGGAGCTGCGGCGGATGGTCGAGGCGACGATCTGACGGGGCGCTTCTTCCATCGTTGTGCCCGGCCTTGTGCCACGGCTGTCCAATTCGAGACAGGTGTAGCGAGGTGCTGGGACAGTAGTCGCCGGGGTGCTGGATTGGCTGCGAAGCATCCTTCGAGACGGCCACTTCGTGGCCTCCTCAGGATGAGGCAATTCTCTTTGTGCCATCACCGATCTACCTCGTCCTGAGGAGCCTGCGCAGCAGGCCTAGGTAATGGAATCCGGCAGCTAGATCGAGAACGCCGGCCCCGTCAGCTCGACCGCGGCGCGATGAGGCGGCAGGGTGAGGCGGACGCGAGTGCCGCGTCCAAGATCGCTGCTGATGGCGAGCTGGCCGCCGTGCAGCTCCGTCATCTTGACCGCGAGCGGCAAGCCCAGGCCGCTGCCCTGATGCCGACGCGTCAGGCTGTTCTCGACCTGTACGAAGGGCTCGAGAATCCGCTGCAGGTCCTCCGCGGCGATGCCGATGCCGGTATCCTCGACGGTGAGGAGGTAGCCGCTGCGCGCATCGAACGACAGGCTGATATCGACCCGACCGCCTTCCAAGGTGAATTTGACGGCGTTGGAGACCAGGTTCAGCAGGACCTGCTTCAGCTTGCGCTCGTCGGCCCAGACCGACGGCAGATCCGACGGTGCCGCCATCGCAAGACGGATGCCGGCGCGATCCGCCCGCGGGCCGACCAGCCGGAAGGTCGCCTGCACGACATCGCCGAGGTCGGTCCAGTCCTCGTCCAGATCGAGCTTGCCGGCCTCCGCCTTGGAGAGGTCGAGGATGTCATTGATGATCTCCAGCAGGTGGGTTCCGCTGTCGAAGATATCCTTGGCGTAGGTCCGATATTGCGGCGTGCCGATCGGTCCCAGCGTCTCGCTCATCATCACCTGCGAGAAGCCAATGACGGCGTTGAGCGGCGTGCGGAGCTCATGGCTCATGGTGGCGAGGAATTCGGACTTCGACCGGCTCGCTCCCTCGGCCTGGGCGCGCGCCGCTTCGGCCTCGTCCTTGGCGAGCTGCAGCGCCTCATAGGCGGCGCGCCGCTCCTCCTCCAGCCGCCGCTTCTCGAAGCAGCGCTCCAGCACCGCGAAGAGCTCGCTGGGTTCGCTGGACTTGTCGCAGTAGTCATAGGCGCCGTGTCGGAGCGCGGTGATCGCCGTCTCGGTGTCCACGTGGGCCGTCATCATCACGCAGATGAGGTCCGGCCAATCCGCCTTCATGCGCGAGAGCAAGTCGACGCCGGAAACGGTGCCGAGGCGGATATCCAGCATGACGACCGCGAGGTTGTCCCATGCCAGAGCGGCAAGCGCCGCCTCCGGCCGATCGGCGACACGGACGTCGTAGCCTTGCGGCTGCAGCAAATCGGCCAGCGAATTCCGCGAAGTCCACGTCATCGTCGACGATCAGGATCCGCCGGACGTCCGCGCCCCGAGCGTCAGTCCGCGAGCTCACGAGCCGCTTCCTTCTGCGCCAGCGCCGCCTCGATCATCTGCAGGAGCTGCGCGGGGTCGAAAGGCTTGATCAGGAGCCCCTTGGTGAAAGACGCCACCGCACCGAGCGCGCCGGACTCCTCGGCAAAGCCGGTCACGAAGATGGTCGGCACCGCGCGCGCAGCCTCCTTGAGCCTCATATAGACTTCGAGGCCCGAGAGCAGCGGCATCCGCATGTCGAGGATCAGGCAGTCGACGGTCTCGGCCTTCACCTTCTCCAAAGCCTGCTGGCCGTCGCGGGCAACCTCGACGCGATATCCCTTCTGCTGCAGCAGAGGCACGACGGAGCCGGAGAAATCCGGATCGTCGTCCGCCACCAGCACCATGCCGCGCGGCTTCACGCGCTCGAGCACCGCCAGCAGCCGCTCCACCGCGAAGGGCTTGTAGAGTACCCCCAGCGCACCGTTCTCGACCGCCTGCGCCACCAGCTCCTCGACGCTGTAGCCGGTCATCATCAGGACCTTGGCGTCCGGTCTGATCTTCCTGAATTCGAAGAAGGTCTCGACGCCGTTCATCCCCGGCAGCTTCACATCCATCAGCACGATGTCGTAGTCGGAGCGGCGAAAGCACTCGGCGCCCTCTTCGCCGCTGAACGCCAGCTCGACGGCATAGCCGCGCAGATCCAGGACATCGGCGACGCTCTCCGCGTGGTCCTGGTCGTCGTCGACGATGAGCGCGCGAAGCGTCATGCGGCAATCTCCTCGGTCAGCGCCAGCGGCAGGCGCACCGTGACGCGGGTCCCGCTGCCGACCACGCTCGCGACCTCGATGTGGCCGCCATGCTGCTCCACGATCTGCTTCACCGTCGGCAGGCCGAGGCCGGTGCCGAAGCTCTTGGTGCTGAACAGCGGCTCGAAGATCTTGGGAAGGACCTCGGCGGAAATGCCGGGTCCGGTATCGCTGACGGCGATCTCGATCTCCTGCCCGATCGGCCGCGTCGATACCTCGAGCTCGCGCCGAGGGCTTCCCGCCTCCACCATCGCCTGCACGGCGTTCTCCACGAGGTTCACGACGACACGACGCAAGCGCTCGGGATCGACGGAGACGACGACGCCGGCGGCGCCGAAGCTATGGGTGAGGCCAATTCCCTCCGGCAGCTTCTGGTCGTCCAGCACCTCGCCCAGCCACTGGTCGAGGACGACGGGCACGCATTGGAGCTGACGGCTGCGGGCATAATCCAGGAGATCGCCGACGATGCGATCGCAGCGGCCGATACTGCGCTCGATGCGGCTGAGGGGGCGGTCGAGGACCAGTCCCTTCGACGCCACCAGCTCCTTCAGCGCATAGACGGAATTACGGATCGCGCTCAGGGGATTGCGAAGCTCGTGGGCCACGGTCGCGGTGAGCTGTCCCAGCACCGAGAGACGCTCGCTGCGAATGAGCCCCTCCTGTGCCGTGCGCAGCTCCGCGGTGCGCTCCTCCACCCGACGGGCGAGCTCCAGCTCGGTCGCGATCTCCGCGGTGACGTCACGGGCGGTGCCGCGGTAGCCGCGGAAGCGGCCCTGGCTGTCGAAGATCGGCGTGCCGCTCACGCTGACATGGCGCAGGGAGCCGTCGTCGCCATGGCGCTGGAAGCGAAAATTCTGAAATGGGCGGCGGGCGTCGAGATCGGCTTGATGCGACCGCCACTGCTCGTCGGTGACGCCGAGCGAGACGACGTCCTGACGCCGCTTGCCAAGATGCGCGGAGGGCGTCAGGCCGGATTTCTTGACCGGCTCCGACAGGTAGGTGAAGCGCAGATCCTCGTCCTGCTCCCAGAACCAGTCCGACGCCACCTCGGCAAAGCCGCGGAAACGCATCTCGCTCTCCCGAAGCCGCTCTTCCACCGCCTCGCGTTGAGACATCTGGCGGAAATGCAGGATCGAGATCGCGCTACCGATGGCGGCGAGGGCGAAGAAGACGAAGAGGCCGAGGCCGACGGAATACTGCAGCGTGCGATGGAGGAAAGGCGCGGCGGGAACATCGATGGAGAACGCGCCCATCACGTCGTTGAGGCGCCACCGCGGCTGACCGGCGGCGAGCTTGCTGTTGTGGCAATCGACGCAGCTCTGCTGGCTCGCGATCGAGGGATAGACAGTGCGGAAGACGAGCTGGCCACCGGACTCGAGAAAGGTCGACGTGGGCTTGGGATCCGGCATCCGGGCAAAGCCCTCGATAGTGGCGGCCATCTCGGCGTCCGCTGGCGGCGTCGTGATCTCGCGGTCCGCCCGACCGACCCAGCGCAGCCGCAACACGTTGTCACCGCTCCGCGCAGCGTTGAAGAGCTCGATCGAGTGCGCTCGGAAGGTGGCGGGAACCGGCGCCGTGGCATTGCCGAAACTGGTGCGGACGTCCGAGTAATTGGTGACGAAGGCATCCACCAGCTGCAGCGCCGTGACCTTCTCTTCGCTCTTGCTGGTGGTGAAGGCGTTGACGCTGAATTGGTAAACGCCGTAGCCGATCCCGACCGCGAGCGCCGCCGAGAAGCACAGGAATATCAGTAAATTGCATCCCGCGCGCGAACGGAAGAAGCAGCGCAGGCTATTCCCGGTAACCATGGCTAACCCCACCTACCAGCAGGCGCGGGTATGACCGTGGCAAAAATATCCTAAATGATGGTGAAGAGGGCCGGCCGGTGCCACCTTCGTGATTGCGGAGAGGCACCGGCTTCCGGCGGATTACGGAGTCGGCTGAGGCACTTGCTGTGACCTGGCAGGCAATCAGAACCTCATTGGTATCGAAGCTGCAGCGGACGATTACAGTGGCGCCGTTGATGGCGTTGTTCGGGCCACCGGCGGCCGGGCTGATGCCGGCGAGCCTGTCTGCCGGGACGGTGCCAGGCGCCTGCGACGGCGAGGGCGGCAGCCGGTAGACGAAGGTGGCGGCACGGCTGTTGTCGAAATCGATTGTGGTGCCGACAGGTACGCCGAGCGCCGCAACCGCTTCGGAGTAAGTGGTCTTTCCGGGCTGCAGCTGCGAAAGCTCCTCAGGTCCAGGCGACGGCGCCTGCGCGGCACAGGCAGAGACGAGTAAAGTCAAGGCGATCGCGATTGGAGTTCTCATGGAATGATCTCCGTTAACTGTATTTGCCATACGGGAGATGACGGACGTTTGTGTGCCCCGCGAAATCATTGGCACTACCTCGAACCGACACCCGACCCGACGGCCAGGACTTCCCTATAACAATAATTTTATCACGGCATGCCCGGGATGTCCCGTGCAGGGAAGCCGCAGGGGCGCTCCCGTTGCTCACCTCCTGCGAAGAACCTACGATGGTAATGTTCGCGTCGTTTCCAGCCTCGATGCGACCCTTCCTCACCTCAAAAAAAGGAACGCCATGATCTACGAGCTGCGCGTCTATCACTGCATGCCAGGCCGGCTGCCGGCGCTGCTGAAGCGCTTCGAGACCATCACCATCAATCTCTGGAAGAAGCACGGAATTCGCCAGGCCGGTTTCTGGACCGTGGTGGTCGGAGACTCGAATCAGGATCTCTACTATCTCCTCGAATGGGAGTCCCTCGGCGACCGCGACAAGAAGTGGGCGTCCTTCCAGGAAGATCCCGAGTGGATCGCCAAGCGCGCGGAGACCGAGCGCGACGGCCCCATCGTCCGCTCGATCACCAACACGATCCTGCAGCCGACCTCGTTCTCCTCGGTGAAATAAGCAGCACCGGCCGGCGCGGGTTGCGCATCCGCGCCGGCCATCGAGGCGCTAAAGCGAAATCCGGTGGCGAAGCTGCCACCGGTCATCATTTTGTCACCTACCATCCTGTAACAAGCAGCCAATCGCTCAACAGCTTGCGGTGAGCAGCGTTGGCCTACCCATATTTCGTAGTCGCTCGTGATGCCGCCCGGACGTTCCTGACATGAGCCGGCGGTGAAGATCCTTCTGATCACCGACGCCTGGCCGCCCCAGGTCAACGGCGTGGTCCGCACCTTGAAGGAGACCATCCGGCATCTGCAGACGTTCGGGCATCGCACCGACGTCATCTCGCCGGAGGGATTTCGCTGCATCCCCTGCCCCAGCTATCCCGAGATCCCCCTGGCGATCCTGCCGGGCCGCGAGGTCGCGCGCCGTATCGATGCCGCCTCGCCGGACGCCGTCCACATCGTGACCGAGGGCCCGCTGGGTGCTGCCGCGCGGCGCCATTGCCTCAAGCACGGCATTCCCTTCACCACCGCCTATCACACGGCGTTTCCCGAATACCTCGACGCGCGCGTGCCGTTCACCCTCGACATCGCCTATTCCTGGCTCCGGCGCTTCCACGCGCCAGCGCGCGCGGTGATGGTGCCGACGGAGACCATGATTGCAGCGCCTGGAGCACCGCGGCTTCGGCCATCTCGGATTCTGGTCGCGCGGCGTTGACGGCGAGCTGTTCCGCCCGCGGAGCAAGAGCTTCATCGACGCGCCGCGGCCGATCTATCTCTACGCCGGCCGGATCGCGGTGGAGAAGAACATCGACGCCTTCCTCGAGCTCGACTTGCCCGGCACGAAGTACGTCGTCGGCGCCGGACCGCGGCTCAAGAAGCTGAAGGCGAAATATCCGAACGCCCGCTACACCGGCTATGTCGATGACGAGACGCTCGCGGCCTATTACGCCGCCGCCGACGTCTTCGTCTTCCCGAGCCGCTCCGAGACCTTCGGGCTGGTGCTGCTGGAGGCGCTGGCATCGGGTCTGCCGGTGGCGGCATATCCCGTGACCGGCCCGCTCGACGTGATCGGCGACAGCCCCGCGGGATGCCTGCGCGAGAATCTCGCCGAGGCCATCGAGGGCGCGCTCAAGATCTCGCCCGACGCCTGCCGCGCCCATGCGCTGCCGTTCTCCTGGGTCGACGCGACGCGGCAGTTTCTCGACCATATCCACGCGCCGCAGGTGGCGCCGGTTGCGGTCACGGCCGCGGAGGAGCTCGGCGCAACATGACGGCGGCGCTTCTGAAGTCAGCGGTCTATCGGAACCAGGCGGCGAGCAGGAAGGGGCTGCTGGAGCGGCTCTTCGCGTTCTGGTTCCAGCGCCTCGTCTACAACCAGATCTGGGAGGATCCGGTCGTCGATCTCGAGGCGCTGCGCATCGGACCGGAAAGCCGGCTCCTCACCATCAGCTCCGGCGGCTGCAACGTCCTCAACTATCTCCTTGCCGATCCCGCGCGGATCGTGGCGGTCGATCTCAATCCCGCCCATCTCGCCCTGACGCGCCTCAAGCTGGCGGCGGTGCGGCACCTTCCCGACCACGACACCTTCTTCCGCCTGTTCGGCAGCGGCGCCGATCCCGAGGCGGAGGAGCTCTACCGCCGGCACCTGCGGCCGAACCTCGACCTCGCGACGCGCACCTGGTGGGAGCGGCGCTCCGCCACCGGCAAGCGCCGCCTCAGCTATTTCGCCGACGGCCTCTACCGGCATGGGCTCCTCGGCCGCTATATCGGCTTCCTGCATCTCCTGGGAAAGCTCACCGGCGGCGACCCCGCGCGCATGCTGGAAGCGACGACGATCGACGAGCAGCATCGGCTCTTCGCCGAATGGGTCGAGCCGATCTTCGCCACGCGGACGGTGAAGGCGCTGTGCGGCATTCCCGCCATGCTCTACAGCCTCGGCATTCCGCCGGCGCAGTTCGACGCGCTGCGCGACGATGCGGCCGGCGGCGACCTCGCGACCCTCTATATGGAGCGGCTCAGGCGCCTCGCCTGCGATTTTCCCCTCGAGGAGAACTACTTCGCCTGGCAGGCGTTCGGCCGACGCTACGGCGTCAAGCCGGAGGGGCCGATGCCGGACTATCTCCGGCCGCAGTCGTTTCCGACACTGGCGTCGCGCGCCCATCGCGTCGAGACGCATCTCGCCTCGGTCACCGATTTCCTCTCCCGCGAGCCCGACGTCAGCATGGACCGCTATGTCCTGCTGGACGCCCAGGACTGGATGGGTCCGCCGCAGCTGCGCCAGCTCTGGCGCGAGATCGACCGCACCGCGCGGCCCGAGGCACGGGTGATCTTTCGCACCGCCGGGCGTGCCTCGCCGCTCGAAACCGCGCTGCCGCCGGAGCTGCTGGGGCGGTGGCGCCGGGAATCCGACCTCGCGACCAGCCTCTTCGAGCGCGATCGTTCCGCCATCTACGGCGGCTTCCATATCTATAGCCGTGGCGAATAGCCGATGATCCTCGACGCCAGCGCGCGGATGGATCGGATGTACCGCCATCAGCGGCACATCTATGACGTGAGCCGCAAATTCTACCTGCTGGGCCGCGACCGTCTGATCGCCGGGCTGGCGCTCGAGGCAGGCGACACGGTCTGCGAAGTCGGCTGCGGCACCGGCCGCAATCTGGCAGCGCTGGCGCGCCGCTATCCCGCCGCCGAGATATACGGCATCGATGCCTCCGAGGAGATGCTGAAGACCGCACGGGGAACGCTCGCGCGCTCCGGCCTCGAAAGCCGCATCCAGCTCCGCCGCGGCCTCGCCGAGACGCTGGATCCGGAAGCCAGCTTCGGCCTCGCGCGCACAGTTCGACGCGGTGATGTTCTCCTATGCCCTCTCGATGATCCCGCGCTGGGAGCGCGCCATCGACCGCGCGATCGAGGCGGTCCGTCCCGGCGGCATCCTGGCGGTGGTGGATTTCTCCGAGCAGCGCGAGCTGCCGGCCTGGTTCCGCGCCGGTCTGCGCCGCTGGCTCGACCTCTTCGACGTGCATCCCAATGCGGCGATCACGGGCTATCTCGCGGCGCTTGCCAGCCCGCACCGGGGCCGATTTCGCGGCGCAGCCGATCTATCGCGACTACGCCTGCCTGCTGCGCTACAGGAAGCCCGCCTAACTTTCCTCAGAACGTCTTGAGGAAAGCGATCAGCGACAGCTTCTCGCCATTGCTGAGAGCCGGCCTCGCCGGGGATGCGGCCGGTGCCGAAGTAGTGGCCGCGATTGACCACGAAGTCCGGGCATTTGCTGAGCGCCAGCATCGGCCCCGTCAGGTTCGCGAACACCTGGCGCGCCTCCTCGTCGCTGGCGTTCGGCGGCAGCGCCTTCAGGTCATGGGTGAGCTTGATCAGGAGATCGACGATGTTCTTCTGATGCCGCAGCCGCTCGGCGGGGTCATTGGTCTCCGGCAGCAGCATCAGATTGGCGATGAGATCGACCGGCGTGCCGGCGGGAATCGGGCCGATCTCGACGCCATCCTCGTGAAAGACATTGGGCGCGACCCGCGTCAGCTCGCCGAGATGCTCGCGGATGAAGTCGGGAAGGTAGCCCGCGGGAATGCGAAGCCAACTCCGCGCCGTCGTGCGGTCGATCACGCCCGGAATCTTGTCGCCGAACACCGGGTCTTTCGCGCGCCGCTCCGGCCACAGCATCTGCTCGATCGAGGCCTGGAAGACCTTCATCCGTTCCGTCGACGGAGGGATCGCCATTGAAGGGGCCGACGCTGTTGTTGAGCAGGAAGGGCGCCGTCGACCACAGGCTGATCAGCGAGGGAACGCGGGTGTAGCCGCGACCGCCGCCGGGCATGTCATAGGGCTTCGCCTCGCCGGTGAAGGGATCGTAGACAGTGATCCGGCCCACCGACGGCAGGTCCTTGTAGCTCCGGGAGGAAAAGTTGTCCCAGATGTTGTCGGCCAGCGCATTGGTCGCCAGCGGGCTGCAGGCATTGGTCTGCAGCAGCGTCACCGGCACCCGCATGTCGTTCGAGAGGTAGTTGTCCTTCAGGAAGTCCTTGGCGCAGGACGATCCGCCGCATCTGCCGCTTGAAGTCGGCGGTCTTGGTCCACTCCCAATAGTCGATCCCAGCAGGCGAGATAGTCCTTGCCGGCACAGGCGCCGGGATCCGCGCCGGCGGGCGGCGTCGGCGCCTTGCTCGAATGGCAGCGCGCGCAGGTCTCGGCGAAGACGATCTTGCCCCGCTCGATGGTGCGCGGATCCGCCGTGCAGATACTTCCTGCCGCCGGGCGCGTGCGCTCAGCCGGTGCGGCGCCGAGGCCTTCACGAGGAACAGCGCCATGTTCGGCGTCTGCGCTTCGGTGGCGCTCCCAATACGAGGAGTTCTTGTCGCATGGTCGGCGATGGTGATCGGGCGTGATCGGCTTGCCGCCGACCAGCGGATTGAAGTGCAGCAGCCACTCCTCGCTGAACAGGCCGATGTTGACGTAGACGCGGTTGAGCGCGCCGAGCGCGCCCACGGAATCGGCGCCGTCCTTCAGGACATGCGGGCGTCCACACCGTGTCGGGCGGCGGGAAGAACTCCGTCAGCGGCCCGCTCTGGACGAAGTCGTTGAACTGCCGGTTGTCGAGGCCGCCGCCGGCCAGCGTCTCCTTGCCCCAGCGCTTGGCCGCCTCCAGGCGCGGCCAGAGACTGTAGACCGCGTTCATCGTGCGGGGATTGTTGATGTTGTCGGTGGAGACCAGAGAGGTATCGAGCGCTTCCCGGCCGCGAGGTGTGCACGAGCTGATAGACGAAGCTGCTCTCGTCCGCCGCCCAGTTGAAGATGCGATCGATCCAGAAATACTGCGCGCCGACGTTGGAGCTCAGGTTCTCCCACTTCGGATGCTCGGGATCCGCCGGCGGCTTCAGCGGATTGGGGCCGACGTGGCAGAAGCCGCAGGACATGCCGACGCGATAGGGCCGCACCAGATTCTTATCGAGGTAGTAGCTGGGATCGTTGTAGTAGCGCTCGGGATCCCACTTCTTCGCCGCCTCGGCATCGAAATCCGGATTGGGAAACAGGCGCAGGCCGACGATCCCCGTCGGCTCGCCATAGTAGGAGCCGACCGGCACGGTCTTGCCGCGGGCACCGATCGCCACGCCGGGATATTTCGCGTCGCATCGGCGAAGGGATCGGGCGCGCAATCCGCGCGCCGGACATCGAGCCACAAGCCGAAGCGCTGGGGATCGGGACCGGTCGGCTTGTCGAAGCACGGCTCGTTGACCACGCCGAAATACTTGAAGCGGTTGTCGCGGCTGTATTTGAGGGCGGGATTCGAGGAGATGATCTTCAGGAGATCGAAGTTGCCGAAAGCGGATTTGGTGATGACGTCCCAGAAGCGGTCGTTGCCGCCGGTCCAGACGATCCACATGTCGCGCCCGCGGACTTCATCCGCGGTGAGCGCGACGCCGCCATCCATGTCGTGGAAATAATCCTCGCCGGCGGCGGGGAAGCTGCTCGCCGGACGCGACGCCACGCGAGCCTCGTCGAGCACCTCGCCTGACCCGGGCGGGCGCAGGGCACAGCTCCCGACCGTCAGCACGAAACCCGCGATCGAGAGCGCGGACAGCGCGGCAGCTGATTTACGGAATCGGAATCCCCTCATACCGTGCCTCCCCCATCTCCGAGCGGTACGCGCCGCGATCTTGGAGCGCCGTCAGGTTTCTCTCAGCCTAGTTGAATGTCAAGCGGACCACGAACGCGCCGCCGCTCATCGCCCTGATCCAAAAGAGTCTCTGCGTCTCGCTGGAAGACATGGAAAAGACACAGAGACTTTTGCCACTCATCATACCGGCCGCGCAATTCGCGTTGCGTGAGGTAGTTCACAGCAGCCGGTCAAATTGACAGCCTAGAGTCGGGCACTACACTTCTGGTTGTGGCGACAGAAGATCCAAGGGGGAAACGGATCGGCCATGGCGGATACGGAATACATTGTCGTCGGCTCCGGCGCCGGCGGCGGACCGCTGGCGGCAAACCTCGCGCGCGCCGGCTGCAGCGTTCTCCTGATCGAGGCTGGCGCCGACGCTGGCGGATTGAGCTATCAAGTGCCGGCCTTCCACGCGCACTCCACCGACGATCCGGTGATGCAGTGGAATTATTTCGTGCGCCACTACGATCATCCGCCGCAGCCGGATCCAAAAGACCGGCCGGAGCTCGGCGGCATCTGGTATCCCCGCGCCGGCACGCTAGGCGGCTGCACGGCGCATAACGCGCTGATCCTGGTCTATCCCGAGGATTCAGACTGGGATGCGATCGCCGCCGCCACAGGCGATGCCTCCTGGTCCGGCGACAAGATGCGCGGCTATTTCGAGCGGCTGGAGCGCTGCACCTATCATCGGGGCCTGCTGGACCGGATCGATGACCGCTCCGGCCATGGCTACAAGGGCTGGCTGCCGACGTCGAAGGCCGATCCCCTCATCGCGTTGAAGGATCTGCAGATCGTCGAGATGGTCCTCGCGGCGGCGAAATCCGCCGGCGTTCCCGGACTGGCCGCCGCCGTCCTCGACGATCTCCTCGACCCCAACGACCGCCGTGTCGTGGGCAATGCGCGCCGCGACGGGCTCTACCTCACGCCGATGACGGTTCTCAACGGCAAGCGAAGCGCCGTCCGCGACTACATCCAGCAAACCGCCCAGGCGTTTCCCGACAAGCTCAAGGTCCTGAGCGGCGCCCTCGTCACCCGTGTGCTGATCGAGGGCGGGCGCGCGGTGGGCGTCGAATATCTGCCGGATCCCCACGCCTATCGCGCCGATCCCAATGCGCCGAAAACGATCCCGCCGTGGCCGGAAGCGGCGCGCGGCGTCATGAGCGCGCGGGCGAGCCGCGAGGTGATCATTTCCGGCGGCGCCTTCAACAGCCCGCAGCTCCTGATGCTCTCCGGCATCGGGCCGCAGGGAGATCTACGGCGTCTCGGCATTCCCCTGGTGAGAGATCTTCCCGGCGTCGGGCAGAACCTGCAGGACCGCTATGAAGTGACGGTCATCAGCCAGTTCGACCAGGAGCTGGCGCTGCTGAAGGACTGCAAGCTGTCGCCGCCGGCCGCCGGCGATCCGCCGGACCCCGCCTTCGCGCAGTGGCAGAAGGACGCATCCGGCATCTACGCCACCAACGGCGTCGTCATCGGCTTCATCGGGCGCTCCGCACCGGAGAAGCCGGTGCCCGATCTCTTCATCTTCGGCCTCCCCGGCGCCTTCGCGGGCTATTACCCCGGCTACTCCCGCGACATCATCAAGCGCGATCATTTCGCCTGGGCGATCCTCAAGGGACACACCAACAACACCGCGGGCGAGGTGCGGCTGCGCAGCGCCGATCCCCGCGACACGCCCGACATCAACTTCCGCTATTTCGAGGAAGGGAACGACACCGCGGGCGAGGATCTGGCGGCCGTCGTCGCCGGCGTCGAGTTCGCGCGCGGCATCAATGCCCATCTCCTGAAATCTCCGACCGAAGTGGCGCCCGGCCCGACCGTCACCACCAAGGAGGAGATCGCCGATTTCGTCCGCCAGGTAGCCTGGGGCCATCACGCCTCCTGCAGCAACAAGATGGGCCCGGCAAGCGACCCGACGGCGGTGGTCGACAGCGATTTCCGCGTGCACGGAATCCAGGGGCTCCGCGTGGTGGACGCCTCGGTCTTCCCGCGCATCCCCGGTCTCTTCATCGTCAGCGCCGTCTACATGATCAGCGAGAAGGCGACCGACGCCATCTTGCGGGATCGCGCCTAGGGCCGGGCGACGGCGCCGCCCAGGACCTTCCCCGACCGCTCCGCGATCCGGGCGCTCCAGGCGCGCCCGATCAGGAGGCCTCCGAACGTCAGCAGGATCATCAACGTCGCGATGGCCGCAATGGCGGGATCGACGTTCTCATTGATACCATCCCAGATCGCACGCGACAGCAGATAGACGTGGCGGCTGGTGATGAAGAGCAGCACCACGATCTCGTCCCAGGCCTGCACGAAGGCGAAGACGGCGCCGGAGAGCACGCCGGGCATGATGTTCGGCACGATCACCATGCGCAGCGTCTGGGCGAGCGAAGCTCCGAGGCCGCGCGCCGCCTGCTCCAGCCGGAGGTCGAGGCCGGCCAGCGACGCCGACACGGTGATGACCACGTAGGGCATGCTGGTGATGATGTGGGCAAGTATGACACCGGGAAAGCTGTCGAGAAGATCGAGGTCGATCCACATGCGGAAGAATCCTATTGCGTGGACGATCGACGGCACGATCAACGGCAGCAGCATGACCGCCCGCACGGCGTTGGCGAGCCGCGAGGAGAGACGCCAGCAGCCATAGGCGGAGAGCGTACCCAGCACCACCGCGACGCTGGTGGAGATGGTCGAGACGAACAGGCTCTGCACGATGCTGGGAAGCCAGAAGGTGCCAGAAAAGACATCCCTGTAGTGCTGCAGCGACAGCGCGTGCTGCGGCAGCGAGAGGTAGCGCTGGTCGGTGAAGGATACCGGCACCACGATCAGCAGCGGCAGCAGGAGATAGCAGAGGATCATCCAGGCAAGGGCGAGGACGAGTCCGAAGCGCCAGCCGACCTTCCGCCCTCTCACGTGGCACCGAAGAGCTTGCGGACATCGACCAGGCGCGACATCAGACCCAGCGTCACGAACACGGTGATCAGCAGGGTCGACGCCAGCATGGTGGCGAGGCCCCAGCGCAGATTGTCGCGGATATTGGCGCTGATGTACTCGGCGATCATGACGGTCTTGCCGCCGCCGAGGATGGCGGGGGTGATGAAGAAGCCCAGGGAAAAGACGAAGACCAGCACCGTCGCGCTGACGATCCCGGGCAGGCTGAGGGGGAGGAAGACGCGGCGATAGGCGGTGAACGGGCCGGCGCCGAGGCCGCGGGCGGCGGCGACGAGACGCCGGTCGATGCCCTGCATGTTCGCGAACAGCGGCAAAATCGCGTAGGACAGCATGTAATGCACCATGCCGACGACGACACCGAACTCGTTGCGCACAAGCGTCAGGGAGCTGTCGATGACGCCGATTGCCAGCAGCACGGAGTTCACCACGCCATTCGGGCGCAGCAGCGTTACCCAGGCGAAGGCGCGCACCAGCACCGAGACCCAGAACGGCAGCAGCACGCAAAAGAACATCCACTGCCGCTGCCGCTCGCCCACATGCACCAGCGCATAGGCGACGGCGTAGCCGCCCACCATCGTCACGACAGTCGTCAGCAGGCAGATCCGCGTCGTGGTCCAGACGATGTGATGGATGGGCGTGCTGGTGAGCAGCAGGCGATAGTTCTGCAAGCCCAGGCTCGGTTCGTCGAAGCTGATCCAGAGCACGCGCAGGAGTGGGAAGACATAGAGACCGAGGATCAGCGCCAGCGCCGGCGTGATGAAGAACCAATAGACCATGCGCCGCTGCATCGCGGTTCCCCCGCGCCGTCAGCCGAAGCTCGGACTTCCGGTCAGCCCATTATCTCAGGACGAGATGAGATCGAGGAGATCGTTGTTGAGCTTCTCCCGGTGCTCGGCCTGCCATTCGGCGTTGATGGGGAGTTGCACGTCGGCGTTGGACGTGGGATCCAGCGCTTCTTGTCCTCCGGCACCAGCGGCAGCGCCGCCGGATTCGCCGGGCTGTTGCCGAAGGCCATGAAGAGCGCGATCTGCCGCTCGGGGATCTGCGTCGAGGCGATGAACTTGAAGGCATCCTTGCCGGCGGGATTTCCCTTCGGCACCACCCAGGCGCCGTCCGCCAAGATGCCCTGGTTCCAGGTCCAGCTGATGCGCTCGTTGGTGTCATGGGCGAGCGCGTTGACGCGCGTGCTCCAGAGCGAGCCGATCGCCGCCTCGCCGTCACGCAGGATCTGCTGGCTCTCCGCTCCATTGGCCCAGAAGATCGTGTCGTTCTTGATCTCCTTGATCTTCTTGAACGCGCGATCGACGTCGATGGGATAGATCTTGTCGAGGGGAACCCCATCCGCCATCAGCGCTGCCTCCATGATCCCCTCGAGATCCTTGCGCATCGTGCGCTTGCCCGGGAACTCCTTGAAGTTCCAGAAGTCGGCCCAGGTCTTGGGGCGCTTGTCCCCGACCTTGGCGGTGTCGTAGGCGATCACGTAGCTATAGAAATAGTTGGCGATGCCCCATTTGTAAGCAAACTGCGGGCGCAGGACCTTCGTCTTGTCGACAACGGAATAGTCGATCTCCTCGAGATAACCTTCCTTTCCCATGGGAATGCACTGGCTGCCGCCGGAATCGCAGACGTCCCAGGTGACCTTCTTGGCGTCCACCATTGCCTTGATCTTGCCCAGGGACGGGCCGGTACCGTCGACGATGACGGGAACGCCCGTGTCCTTGGTGAACGGCTCGCCCCAGGCCATGCCGAAATATTTGACCGCGTCGCCACCCCAGTTGACGAGCACGATCTCCTTCGCCTGGGCCATCGCCTCGCGGCTGCCCAGCGCGATCGGGCTCAATCCAAGTGCCGCAAGGCCGGCGAGGATTCTCCGGCGATCGAGCTGACCGCGCCCCACGCGCTCGGCGGCGAGCTCCAGGCAATCCTGCATGAATGCGTCCATGACCCGCCTCTCCCTGCTGTTCCGGAAATCCCGGAGCAAAAAGCGAGCCAGAGAAGGTCGGGCGGTTATTGGAAAGCGGTGGCGGTGAAAGAGGGCCAAGCCCGGCCGTGACGGCCAAGGAGCAGCGGTCCCGCTTACGCTCCGAACCCGTACAGCTTCGCCGCGTTGCCGTGGATGATCTTCTGCTTATCCACCTCGGGAAAGCCGCGGAAGATCCGCTCGATCACCTCCCGGGAGTGCGGAAAGCTGCCTTCGTCGTGGGGATAGTCATTGCCCCACATGAGATGGTCGGCGCCGGTGAATTTGAGGTTGCCGAGGGCGACGGGGTCATCGCTGAAGGTGACGTGGCCCTGGCGCTTGAAATACTCGCTTGGCAGCAGCTTGAGCTGCGGGCGGATCCACATGTGCTTCTTCACGACCTGCTGGTCGAGGACCAAGAGCAGCCAGGCGAGCCAGCCGCCGTCGCATTCGACGATCACGAACTTGAGCCGCGGATGGCGCTCCAGCATGCCGGAGCTGATCATCAGGGTCAGGGGATTGATCCCCTCCACCATGCAGAAGGCCATGAAGGCGAGGCCGCCACCGGTCCCCTCCTCGGTGCCCCAGTCCACCGGGTAGCTGTCCTCGCTGCCGGAGAAGGCGTGCAGCGCCAGGATGAGGCCGGTCTCCTCGATCACCGACCACAGACGCTCGTAGTCGGGATGATTGTAGGGCCGTTCCTTCATGGTGATGGGGATCATGACGGAGCGATAGCCCAGCTTGGCGACCCGCTCAGTCTCCGCCACGGCGGCGGCGATGTCGCCGGTGGGGATGATCGCCACCGGCACGAAGCGATCGCGATGGCTGCCGAACTGCTGGATCGCCCAGTCGTTGTAAGCCTGGGCCACCGCCATCTGATAGCCGTAGTCCGGCGAGCTGAAGAGCGCGAGGGCGTTGGGGTAAAGCACCTCGGCGCCGACACCGTCGCGATCCTGGGCGGCGATGCGGAGCTGGATGTTCCGGCCGCCATCGGAGCCGTCGCGGAACTCGCGCTCCCGGTCCTCGTCGGTCAGCCGCGAGTCCGCGACGTCCAGACGCTTCGGCTTCCGCCCATCCACCAGCAGATATTTCTTGCTGCCGCGCATCTCAACCCGCGGCGCGCGATGGCGAAACCGCTCGGGAATGCGCTGTGCGTAGAGGTCGGTGGGGAAATCCACATGGGAGTCGGCGGAGATGATCGGCGAGCCCATGGCAACCTCCAGCGCGTCGGCGCCGCAATCATGCGACCGCTCAAGCGTAACAAGCGGCTTCGATCGACGTCAAGAAACCCGCGTGCGTCCGCTATATTCTCGCGCTCGCCGGCAGCGAGCCAATGCACATTTTAGCGGCAGGGTGCCTCAGCCGACGACACGGTCCAGCATCCAGTTGGCGATGCCGTGCACCAGAAGCTCATGGCGGGAGAGCCGCCCAGGCCGCGCATAGGATGAGGAGATGCCCGCCTGCTGCAGCTCGGAGATCGCGTTGTCCTCCGGCAGCGACTTGTCCCAGCGGCGATAATATTTCTCCACCCGCTCGGCAAAGTCGGGCCGCGCCACTGTCGCGCGCGGGAAACAGGAGCCGATCACCACCTTGGTGCGCGTCGCGCCCTGAGGAAACTGCTGCAGCCACCACAGGCAATCCTGGGTGAAGGCGAAGAAGGTCATGGGATAGATGACAACGAAATAGGTGCCGTGAGCAGCCCTGGCATCGAGGCCAGATATCGGCGGAAAGGCGCTGCCGATATCCTCGGACAGCACCGCGATGGTCTTCTCCGCCGGCATGAACATGCCGTCCCAGGCGCCGCGCGTCGGCTCGCGCACGGTTACCTGGGCACCGATCGAGAGCTTATGGACGGTCGGCGTGTGATACTCCTCCATCGCGTTCTCGAGGTAGAGCTTCCAATTGCAGGCGAGTTCGTACTCCTTGCGGCGGACACAGACCATGTCGTCCATGCCGTAGCTCGCGAGACGCTGCGGAAGATCGCCGAGATAGTCCACGAGGGTCGGCGCCTCCGCATCGAAGCTCACGAAGACGAAGCCACCCCAGGTCTCGAGCCGGATCGGTATCAGCCCATAGCGGCGCTTGTCGAAATTCTCGGTGTGCTCCATCCCGACGGCGGAGATGAGCTCGCCGGAAAGCGCATAGGCCCAGTTGTGATAGGGGCAGACGATCGCCGTGCAATACCCGCGTCCCTGCAACAGCTTGGTGCCGCGATGCCGGCAGGTATTGGCGAAGGCGCGCAGCCCGCCTGCCCGGTCGCGGATCACGATGATGGCCTCGCCGAACATGTCGAGGGCGACGTAGTCGCCGGGCTTGGGCAGCTCGTCAACGCGGCCGACGAAGTTCCAGCTACGCTTGAACATGCGCTCGACTTCGCGGCGATAGAAATCCTCCGACGTATAGCACCAGCTTGGCAGCGTCTCCGCCTGAAGCGGCGGCAGCCGCACTTTGGCGTATTGCGCGGGATCAAACATGTCGACTGTCATCCCCGGCCCTCCCGCTCTGCCGCATCAAGAAATGGTGGAGCAACCGGAGTAACGCGTCAATCCGACGTCGGCTCAAAATTTGGTCAGATAGTTGTCGTATTCCCACTTCGAGACCGTGTTGTGGTAGCTCCACCATTCCCGCTGCTTGAGGTCGACGAAAGAGCGATAGAGATCATCGCCGAAGACGGTCTTGGACAGCGGATCGGCGGCGAAGGCCTCCACCGCCTCCAGCAGCGTGCGCGGCAGGCTGCGCACACCGCGGGCCGCGAGTTCCGCGTCGCTGAGCTCGTACATGTTGACGTCAGCGGGATCGCCGGGATCCAGGTTCTGCTCGATGCCCTCGAGACCGGCGCCCAGCATCATGGCCGCCCCCAGATAGGGATTGAGCGAGGGATCGACCGCCCGGCACTCGACGCGGGCGCCGGAGAGATAGACGCCCTTGTGCTCGCTGGCGGCGCCCTCGATCTGCGGACGCACCATCGGCACCCGCATCATGTGGGTGCGGTTGTTCCCGCCATAGGAGATGAAGATCGGCGCCCAGGTGAAGCCGGTCATCGAGCCCGTCTTGATCAAGCGCTTGTAGGAATTGACGATCGGGCAGGTGACGGCGACGATCGCCGGCGCATGGCGCAGGACGCCGGCGAGGAACTGATATGCCAACCGGGAAAGTCCGCAGCCGCGCCGGTCGGTGGCGTCGCCGAACATGTTGCGGCCACTGCGGAGATCGCGGAGCGACATGTTGAAGTGGGCGCCGCTGCCGGTGCGATCGCCATAGGGCTTGGGCATGAAGGTCGCCTCCCAGCCATGGCGGCGGGAAACCTCTTTCATCATCATCCGCCACAGCACGAAGCGGTCCGCCATCGCCATCACGTCGGCATAGGCGAAGTCGAACTCGAACTGGCTGTTGGCGTCCTCGTGGTCGAAGGAATGCACCTCCCAGCCGAGCTGATCCATGTATCCCACGACCTCGTCGAGCCACGGCATGTTCTCGAGCAGGCCCACGATGTCGTAGGCGGCCTTGGGAATCACGTCGAGCGGATTGGCGGGCCGGATAGCGTCGCCTTCCCGGCGCACCAGGAAGATCTCGCACTCGACACCGAGATTGAGCCCCAGGCCGTGCGCGGCAAGGCGATCGATCTGCCGCTGCAGGACGTTGCGCGAGCACATGGGCCAGGGCTCGTCGTGATAGCGCAGTCCGCCCGGTGCCCAGGCCACCTCGCGCCGCCACGGCAGCTGCGTCACCGCGACAGGATCCGGATGGACGGCGAGTTCGTCGTCGCTGGGCGTCTGGCCGAGACCGTCAAGCGCAGCGCCGGTGAAAAGCTCGGAGCCCCGCATCATCCGCGCGAAATGGCCGATCGGCACGCTCTTCGCCTTGGGAATGCCGTGCACGTCCACATAGGCGGCGAGGCAATATTTGACGCCCCTCGCCGTGAGATCCTTCTCCAGCGACGCGATCTCCTGGTTGCCTATCCCGGCGGCAGGGAAATTGCCAATCTCGTTCATGCCGATCGCATCCTCTCACTGCGGTGCGCGGAGGCGATCATGCCGGAGGCTAATTAATCGGTCAATTGACTGGACGCTGCGGAGCGGGGCACCGTCGGCGCCCTGGAAACTAGGCGGCGCGCTCGACGTCGAGGCTGACGCGCTGCCAGAACACCCGGCGAAGCTCGTTCATCGCCGCGGGAATGTTGAAATTGGGCCGTACCATCGAGGCCGCCATGATGCCGTCGAGATGGACGGAGATGAAGAGCGCAGTGCGGTCGGGATCGACGCCTCTGAAGATACCCTCGGCGATCCCCTGCCGGATCCCGTTGGAGAGGATGCTCGTCTCCTCACGGTAGAACCGCCGGATCAGCGTCTCGACCGAGGTCATGCGCACGGAACCGTGCGAATAATCGATCATGATCTTTACCAGCTGGCGCATGAGGACCGACATCTCGACATTGTTCTCGAACCAGTCGTTGATGAGGTCGGTCGGATTTGTATGCCGCCCCTTCAGCCGCGCGTAGTTGTCCACCGCCTGCAGGATGGCGTGCTCGATCATCGCGCGGAAGAGGTCTTCCTTGTTCTTGAAATAATAATAGATCAATGCGGAGTTGACGCGGGCGGCACGGGCGATGTCCTTGATGGTGATCGACGCGAAATCGCGCTCAGAGAACAGATCCATGGCGACCGCCATCAGCTTCGCCGCCTGGGAGCTGGCGCGCGCGCCCTTGCGGGCGGTCGCCTGCCGGACCGTCTTCTTCAGTCGTCGCTTCATGTCGCCAACACTCCCCTCGGGGCGCGCACAGTCGTCAGGCCGCACGCACCTCCAGCAAACATTTGCTTATAGCCGATTCCCCGAATACGTGTAATCCCAAATTCCGCCGGACAGGACCTGGGCCGCGTCAATACTGGTACTTGGGGCTCACCTGGTTGAGAAGCGGCTTGCCAGTGATCAAGCGCTCAATGTTGCGACAGACGAGGTCCAAGGTCTTCGGCGTATAGAGTTCGGTGTCGTCGGAGGAACAGTGGGGCGTCATGATCAGATTCGGCAGCGCCCAGAGCGGCGAGGAGGCCGGCAGCGGCTCGGGATCGAACACGTCCAGCACCGCGCTGAGCTCGCCGCGCCTCAGCTTCTCGGCGAGCGCCTCATAGTCCACGAGCTGCGCCCGGCTGTAGTTGATGAGGCCGGCGCCGACTTTCATCAGATCGAGCTCGCGCTTGCCGATCAGGTAATGGGTATCGGCGGTATGCGGCGTGGTGATCAGCACGAAATCGGCGCGCGGCAGCAGCTTCGCGAGCGCCGCGGGCTTGTGCATCTCGTGGACGTCGCGATGGGGCCTGCCGGTACGGCGGGTGCCGAGCACCCGCATGCCGAGGCGCCTCGCCCACTTTGCAGCGCCACCGCCGACATGGCCCACTCCCACCACCAGCAAGGTCTTGCCGACGACCGAGCTGTTGAAGACCTGCTCCCAGCGCGCCTGTCGTTGATTGTTCATCATGCGCGGCAGGCCATTGTTGAGCATCAGGATCGCCATCAGCGTGTATTCGTCCGCTCGCGCGCCGTGGACGCCGCGGCTGTTGGTGAGCACCGCGCCGGGCGGCAGCCAGTCCAGCGGCATCAGGTGATTGACGCCGGCGCCATGGGCATGCACCCAGCGCAGGTTCGGCGCCTTCCGCGCCAGATCATCGCGGTCGAAATGCCAGCCGAACAGCACATGGGCACTCCGCATCGCCTTGGCATAGATGTCGCCGTCGTAGCCGATGGTGAGCTTCACCTTGCCCTTGAGCCGCGGATGACGCGCCAACGCCGCCTCGACCCGGGCCGGCGTCGCCTCGAAGACCGCGCCCATGTCGCGGCTGTTCTCCACATGAAGGTGAATGGGAGGCGCAAGCTGCGCGGTTCTAGCGATGGCGCCGGCCTTGCGAGCGGCACTTTTCCGCTTGGGGGCGTGGCGGGCAGCTTTCATGATCGATCTCCGAATGTCCGACACATCCAGCGGGCCTCGCCGGCGACTGGCGCCGCGAAATGGAACTGAACGCGCAATTAGGGGCGAAGATGCGGTCTCGACATACCCCTGACAAGGCGAAACTGCACGGTCGGACCCCACCATGCGAGCGAGGCCGCCGATGACGGCATCGGCAAATTGATTATGGCGCAACGGCCGCGTCGTCCCTATCCTCCGAAGTCGCTTCTATTGCGTCGGGAGGCCTTCATGAAGGAATCCTTTTTCGGCGACCATTCGCTTCCCTGCGTGCTGGAGCCAGAGACGCCAGCCACCGCGACGCCGGCCGCGCTCGTCGACTGGATCGAGACCGAGCGGGCGATGCTGACGCGGCGGCTCCATCGTCATGGCGCCGTGCTGTTCCGTGGCTTCGGGCTCACGGGACCGGAGGATTTCCTGCGCCTCGCCAAGACCATCACGGTCACGCCCCTGATGCCTTATGTCGGCGGCGACGCGCCGCGCGGACGCGTCCACGACAAGATCTACAACTCGACCGACGCGCCACCGGCAAGGGAGATCCTGCCGCATAATGAAAAATCCTATTCGGCGGCATATCCGCGGACGATCATGTTCTACTGCGACCGCGCCCGGATGACGGGTGGCGCCACGCCGCTGGCGGACGGGCGGCGGGTGCTGGCGCGGCTCGACGCTGGGACCGCCGACGCCTTTCGTGCTCGACGCGTTACCTACATCCAGAACCTCCACAACGGCGAAGGAGAGGGCAAGTCCTGGGATGTGACCTACGAGAGCGACGACCGCGCGCGGGTCGAGGAGATCCTGCGCGAGATCGGCGCCCGCTTCCATTGGCAGAATGACGGGTCGCTGCATGTGGAGGAGACCCTCGACGCCGTGATCCGCCACCCCGAGACCGGGGAGGAAGTGGTCTTCACCCAAGCAGACCAATGGCACCTCTCCATGCACGATCCCGCCACCCGCGCGGAGATGCTGGCGACCCGACGGGAAGACGAATGCCACCATTCCGCCCGCTTCGGCGACGGGACGCCGATCGCCGACGAGACGATCGCCGAGCTCCGCGCCGCCATCCGCGCCGAGATGGTGGAATTCCCCTGGCAGGCCGGCGACCTCCTGGTGGTCGACAACATCCTCGCCTTGCATGGCCGCGCGCCCTTCCAGGGCGACCGCCGCATCCTGGTGGCGATGGGATGAGTTCCTCTTTGGGAGAGAAGTCCATGCCGTCAATGCGCGACAAGATCTGCGTCGTCACCGGCGCCAGCCGCGGCCTGGGGCGCGCCATAGCGCTCGCCTATGCGGAGCACGGCGCGGACGTGGTGCTGGCGGCGCGCAGTCGCGCCGATCTCGGCGCGGTCGCCAAGGAGATCGAGTCCAAGGGACGGCGCGCCCTGGTGCAGCCGACCGACGTCACCGACCCGCGTCAGCTTCGAGCCCTCGCCGCCGCGGCGGTGGCCGCGTTCGGGCGCATCGATGTTTGGGTCAACAATGCCGGTGGGTTCAGCGCCGAGCCCGGTGCGATGAGCGAGTGGCTGGAGGTCAGCGAGGCCGGCTGGAGCGAGATGCTGACGCTCAACCTGACCGCCCAGGTGTTCGGTGCCCAGGCCGCGGCGCGGGCGATGCGGGAGTCCGGGCGCGGCGGCGTCATCATTTTCCTGAGCTCGATCGACAGCCTCTACGCTGCGCCCGGCGGCGAGGGGATCTACGGCGCCTGCAAGGCGGCGATCAACAACATCACCCAGACCATGGCGATCGAGCTGGGCCAATATGGCATCCGCGTCAACGCCATCGCGCCCGCGGTGATCGAGACGCCGCTCACCGCACCCTGGCTCAAGACCGAGGCAGACCGCCGCGAGCGCGCCACCTTCTATCCGCTGCGCCGGGTCGGGCAGCCCGAGGACGTTGCGGGTGCCGCGCTTTATTTCGCCTCCGATGCAGCGGCCTGGGTGTCGGGCGCGGTTCTGCTGGTTTCCGGCGGCGCAGTGATGACCAGCGATCCCTATCGCTACCTCATGCGGGTCAATCGAGGCTGAGCTAACCCGGCTATCGCCGCATCCTCTCCCGCGCGGCCACGCAGATGCAGCAGGCGGCGCGCTCGCTCACGGCGACCGCCGACGGCACCCGCAAGAAATCCCTTGCCGTCGCCTCGGGCGCCAGCGAGGCGACGTCAAACGTGCAGACCGTGGCCGCAGCCGCCGAGGAGCTCTCGGCCTCGATCACCGAGATCAGTCGCCAGGTCGTGCAGGCCGCCAACGTCTCCCGCCAGGCGGCGGACGAGGGCGAGCGCGCCAATACCAGTGTCTCCGGCCTCTCGGAGGCCGTGCAGAAGATCGGCGAGGTGATGAAGCTCATCAACGACATCGCATCGCAGACCAACCTTCTGGCGCTCAACGCGACGATCGAGGCCGCGCGCGCCGGCGATGCCGGCAAGGGCTTCGCCGTGGTGGCGAACGAGGTGAAGTCGCTGGCGACCCAGACCGCCAAGGCGACCAACGACATCCGCGATCAGATCGGCGCCATCCAGACCGAGACGCAGTCGGCGGTCGGCGCGATCCAGCGCATCTCGAAGACCATTCTCGAGGTGAACCAGATCTCCTCCACGATTGCCGCCGCGGTCGAGGAGCAGACCGCCACCACCCAGGAGATCACCCGCAACGTCCAGCAGGCGGCGAGCGCCACGCAGGAGGTCTCGGCCAACATCGAGAGCGTCACCGAAGCCGCCGACGATGCCGGCACCGCCGCCTCCGCGGTGCTGACCGCCGCCGACGATCCGAGAAGGCTTAGCTCACGAGCACCATCGCCAGCTCTTCACGTTGCAAACCTAGTCTCGGCTCTCACTGCGGCTCGACATATCTGAGGTCGGCGGCCTGGCGTCGGCCGTCTGCGGCATCCATGACGGCAACGACGAAGGTGTCCGCTTCGTATTCGAGGCCGGTCTCCCAGGACCTCAAGGAACTTCGATCTTGACGTACTCCGTCGCACCACCTCGGAGATCGACGGTCTTGAATTGGTTCCAATAGATCCCGGTGGAATTGACCGACACCAAGTACTGCCCCGGCACAACGTCGCGGTAGAAGACTCCTCCGGGGATCGAGGCGCCGACGCGGCTTCCATTCAGATAGATCCTCGGCTCTGAAAGGCTCTCATACGGTTCGTAGTCGCGGAGGAAATAGATGCGCGCCTTGTCGGGAGCCACAGGCGGGATGGTAGACGCCACCTGCGCAAATCGCGGTCCGTCCTGTCCAGCACAGGCGGCCAACACAAGCGGCACCAGAATGGCGATCAGTGCGAGATATCTGTGCATGCCATTCCTCTCAGTCGGCGAATGCTTCGCCGTCACCACATTCTCGACGTCAGCTCAGCTCACCTCGTTTCGAGAAATCCAACGAAGGCCGTTAAGTGCCCGAAAAAAATTGGTAGCGGGGATAGGATTTGAACCTACGACCTTGGGATTATGATTGCCAGTAACTCGTGAGCACAATCAGAGGCTTAGCGCATACATGCTCCCATTCATGTTCCCATGGCGATGCGCGACCCTGTCGGCATGCCGGAACCCAAAGCCCGCGGGAATGAAGATGTGGGACGAGTTCGTCACGACCCTGTTGAGCAAGACGCACCGACACATTGATAGACTAGATGGAGACACCGAAGTGAGCAAGCAGCGCCGGCAAGTCCCTCCGCTGCAGGCGGGCCTGTTGCCGCAGAATGGCGGCTATTGACGTCTAGCGGAAGCCGAGGCCTGTAGAGACAAAGGCAACACTCTGCCGCGGCAACACGACGATCGCCAAGCCGACCAGCATCGAAGCGATACCCGCAAGGCGCATCGGCCCGAAGTTCTCTCCGTAGATCAACGAAGACGCGATCGCTCCGACGGCGGGTGCAAGCAGGGCGAAGGGGGCAACAGCGCCGGCCGGATATCGCTGCAACAGACTGCCCCAAACCGCATAGGCGAATACGCTCGCCAAGAGCCCCAGATAGATCGGGGCGAAAACTGCCAGCCATGACGCGTTTGACATGGCCGTGAACAGCGATCCCGAACCATCCATCACAAATGAGATTGCAAGCGCGGGGATCGGGGGCACCAGGCTCGTCCATACCATGAGATGAAGCATGTCGACCTTGGGCAGCCGCTTCACCAAGACGTTGCCGATGGCCCAGCTGATCGCTGACCCCAGCGTGAGCGCGAAGGCAGCGACGGGGATGGCGGTGCCCAAGGTGAACCCGATCATCGCCAGCCCGATGAACGCCGTCAGCATCCCCAAAACCTGCCGAATGCTCGGCTTATCACCCATCACCAGCGCTGCGAATAGCACCGTGAACAGAGCCTGTGTCTGCACGACGACAGCGGTAAGACCCGCGGGCATGCCGCTGGCGATACCAAAGAACTGGAGGAGAAACTGCCCGGTAAAGACCGTGAGGCCGATTGAGATGAGGGCCTTCCAGGAAATCGCCGGGCGAGGCAACCACAGAGCGGCGATCGCCGCGACAATGAACCTGAGGGCCGTCAGTTGCGGAGGCGTAAAGCTCTCGAGGCCAATCTTGCTGACGACGAAGGCAATGCCCCAGATGACGGCGACAAGAATCGCGAGTGCGACATGCAACGGTTTCATGGATTTCCCTCCGCAACGGCCTCTTATGCCTTGATCGTGGCGGCGATGCCGAAGCTCAGCGCGACGAGCAACGAGCCACCGAGCGTGACAAGGAGAAAGAGGTGGTAGGAGCCGCCGGCGGTCCAGAGCAGCGCACCGATGATCGGGCCAAGTGCGCGCGCCGCTGTTCCCGGCGCGACCAGAAAGCCGTTGATGGCGCCATAAGCATCGCGCGTCAGCATCTCGGGCACGGCGATGCCGCGCACGATGGTCATGATGCCGTTCGCCGCGCCATAGACGACACCGAACACCGCCAAGGTTGCGAAGCTCGACGGCAGGAACAGCAGCAGCAAGCCAATCGGAAACGCGATGACCGTGGCGCCGCCGACGACCCGGACCGAGCGCTCCCGGGCGAATACCCACATCGCAATGCGCCCGGCCACCTGCGCCGGCCCGATGATGGCGATGCCGGCCACCACCATGGTGGTATCGAACCCGCGCTCCAGGAGCATGGGATAGAGGTGATAGGTCATCGCGGAAAAGGTACCGTAGTACACCGTGAACGAGATCAGGAGCGCCCAGAAGGCAGGCTTCCCAAGCGCCCATCGAACCGCCTCTCGTCCGGCCAGCGCCCGAGGACCGGCACCTGATACGGTAACCTCCGCCGCTCTGTCTGCGCCGGGATCGATCACCGCGAGATGCAGTGCAACGCAGAAAACAAGGTTGATTGCGCCCAGCGCCATCAGAGCATCCCGCCAGCCCAGATGATTGAGCAGGAACTGCGTGAGCGGCACGAAGACCGTGCTGGCAAAGCCGCCCCATAGGGTCAGCGCGGTTATGCCTCGCCGGGAATCCGTCCCATACCGCCGCGCGACGACGGCAAATGCCGGCTCGTAGAGCGTCATTGCTTGTACTAAACCGATTCCGGCGAACAGCAGGTATAGGGACCAGAGATTGGAGATTTCGGCCCATCCGAACATCAGCAATCCGCCGAGCACGGATCCGGCCGCCATCAACGCCCGGCCGTGGCCGCGGTCGATCGCGGTTCCCACGGAATAGTTAGCGAGACTGCCGATCACCAGGCCGAAGGTCGCCGCGCCGTAGATCTCGGGCTTGGAGAGGCCGAACTCCTGGCCCATCGGCGGCGCGATCAGCGGGAAGGCGTAATAGAACGAACCCCAGGAGATGATCTGGCCAACGCCGAGGCCCGCAATGAACAGGCGGCGGGAGGCCGTCGCCGGACCTCCCACCGCCGCTTGGCTCAAACGGCCCTCGCGCCGCAGCCAGACGACGGCTTGGGCCTCGCCACGGTGCTGGCGGGACCGCATCCGCAGCCGGCGTCACCGGCCGCCTTGGCTTCCGCATCGTCGACGCAGCAGGCGTCGGTCTCTTGAGGCGCTGGTCCGCCACAGCACGACGATGACGCGGTCGCGGAAGCCGGTGTCGCGCTGCAGACACCGGTTTCCGGCAGGACCAGCTCGACCCGCCGCGCCGCCTCGTGATCGCCAGCGATCTCCGCCACCACCGACCGCACCTGCTCGTAGCCGGTCGCCATCAGGAACGTCGGCGCACGGCCATAGCTCTTGGAGCCGACGATGTAGAACCCGGGCTCCGGATGGGCGAGCTCTGCCGCGCCATGCGGCGGCACCGTTCCGCAGGAATGCACGTTGGGATCGATCAGGGGCGCCAGCGCCGGCGGCGCCTCCATGACTGGGTCCAGTGCAACCCGAAGCTCCCTGAGCATTCCGATGTCGGGGCGGAATCCCGTCGCGACCACGATGCGGTCGAGATCCAATTGACGGGCCTTGCCATCGATCCGCGCGGCGACTTCGAGGTGGTTGTTCTTGCGCTCGATGCGGTCCGCGGCGAAGGGAACGAGGACCTCCACATGGCCATCGTCGATGGCACGCATCGCGGCGATACCGAGATCGCCGCGCGCGGGCAGCTGATCGTTCAATCCTCCGCCGTCGAGCAGCTTCTCCACCCGATTGCGCCGGAGCGCCCATTGGATGCGCGTATCGGGCGCCGTCTCTCTGAGCTTCAGGAGATCCAGCACCACATTCATAGCGGAATGGCCGCTGCCGACCACGAGCACACGGGAGCCGGCATAGGTCGCTCCCGCACCGTTGAGCATGTTCGGGATCCCGTAAGCGATCCGATTGGATGCGTCCTGCTCGCCCTCAACGACCATGCCGTCGATACCCATGGGGTTCGGCGAGAACCAGGTGCCCGATGCGTCAATCACCGCCTGGGCGCGGACGCGGCGCTCTTTGCCCAGCCGATCGCGATAGCGTAGAACGAAGGGCGCGGATTCCCGCTGCGAGGTGGTGACTTTGTCGAACCCCTCGCGCCCGATCGCATGCACCTCCGCTCCGAAGACGATATGCGGCGCGATGTCGTCATGCGCGGCAAGCGGCTCCAGATAGCGCCTGACGATCTCGCTCCCGGTCGGCAGCGCCTCCAGATCCGGCGCAGTCCACCCCGTCGTCTCGAGCAGCGCCCGGGCGGCGTCGTCGACGTTGTAGCGCCAGGGGGAGAAGACGCTCACGTGTCCCCAGGCACGCACCGCGTGGCCAGCGGAGGGACCTTTCTCGAGCACCAGCGGCGTCAGGCCGCGGCGGACGAGGTGTGCGGCCGCGGCGAGCCCTACGGGCCCCGCACCGATGATCGCGACTGGCAACTCCGACATGGGCTCCTCCGGTCTCCGAAATCATGATACATCGCCCATCGATGTATCGAAGTAAAAAAAGAGGCGCCGCCTAGCAGCCGCAGCTCTTGGACCGCGACTTCCGCTTCCCAATCCCAGCCACCTCTTCCGAGGCGAGGAGACACCGAGTCACGTCCATCCACGCCTCAACGGCAACCTTGAACGCCTGGCGCCCACGATCCGTGAGCGTATAGACCTTGCGCTCGCGCCCCGAGACCACCTCGGTCTCGAACGTCACGTAGCCGCCTTCCTCGAATTCACGCAGGGCTGGGTAGATGGTCCCCTCCGTCGGCGAGCAGCAGCCGTTGGTCGTGCGCTCCACCGCGGTGGCGATGTCGTAGCCGTGCATCGGCTGCTCATGCAGCACGCACAGGATGAAGAACTTGGAGAGGCTCATCTTGATCGTGCCGCTCCAATAGGCGCGGCTCGTGAAATCGGGTGCGGCCTTTGGAACGACGCGGGGACGGAGTGAGGGTCTAGCCATGACCCATTTCATATACATTGCCCATCGATGTGTCAATGGCCAATGTTTCTTCCACGGAACGACCCTGCCCGGACCGTGTCACCTGACTTCGCGCCAAATCGTAGTGCGAAGCGACTTTACGGCACTGCCGTTGAGGAAATGATCTGACCAGGATAGCCGAGTTTGGCGCGACGCGGCAGTATCGGCGAGTGGCGTGAATTTCCAATGTGGCAGGTGCAGCAGACCTGCCGTGAACCTTGTTGGCACTGCTGCTTATGACCCATTGCGGATATCAGCCACCGGGTCTCGATGTTCGATCTCAAAGTTCTGATCGCTTTCTCCACTCTGCCGCGGCCTATTCCAGGCTGCGGCGGTAGTCGGTGGGCGTCCGCCCGGTGAGGCGGCGGAACGCGGCGGTGAAAGAACCGGTCTCGCTGAAGCCGATGCTGAGCGCGATGTCGGTGACGGAGAGCGTCGGCCTCGCCAGCAGCTCCTTCGCGCGCTCGATCCGCCGGGCGGTGTGGTAGCGGTGCGGCGGGACCGTGAAGGACTGCTTGAACGCCCGCGCGAAGTGGAACGGGCTCAGCCGCGCGAGATCCGCCAGCGTCGCCAGCGAGATCGGCTCCGCCAGGTTGGCCTCGATGTACTGCAGGACGCGATTGCGCTGCCAGCCGGCAAGCCCGCCGCGCGTCGCCGGCTCCACCGGCGCGATGCCGCGGTTGAGACGCACGAGCTCGTGAGCGAGCACGGCAACCAGCGCCTCGGCATAGAGCCGATTGCCGGAGCCGGGATTCTCGATGAGCGCGCCGAGCTTGGTGGATGTCGCCCAGATCGCCGCGTCGTCGAAGAACAGGCGCGGCTCGAAGTCGATCTCGCCGAAGCCGAGCTCGGGGTCCACCAGCGGCCCGCTGGGGTCGAAGTAGAAGTGGAGAGAGCGCGTGAGGATGCGGGGATCCGACC
>CAVTDT010000004.1:170000-175465 GCA_963733525.1 uncultured Alphaproteobacteria bacterium | reverse complement strand
TGGCGAGACCTTCGAGATCGGGCAGCTTCGGCATCGCGTTCCTGGAAACGATGAGTTTCCATAGTTTCTATTTTTATCTCTCACTGTCGAGACCAAATTTTCTGCCAACGGACAACCCGACACGACGGAGAATATGGACATGATCGAACGCAGACCCTTCGCCAGCCTCGGCGGCGCCGACCACGGCTGGCTCAACGCCAAGCACCACTTCTCCTTCGCCGACTACCACGACCCCGAGCGCATGGGCTGGGGCGCGCTGCGCGTCTGGAACGACGACGAGATCGCGCCGAACACCGGCTTCCCGCCGCATCCGCCACGCCGACATGGAGATCATCACCTATGTCCGCGAGGGCGCGATCACCCACCAGGACAGCCTGGGCAACGAGGGCCGCACCGAGGCCGGCGACGTGCAGGTGATGAGCGCCGGCACCGGCATCCGCCACGCCGAATACAATCTCGAGCCGGAGCCGACCCGGATCTTCCAGATCTGGATCCTGCCGGACCAGCGCGGCGGCGCGCCGTCCTGGGGCGCCAAGCCGTTCCCCAAGGGCGACCGCTCCGGCCGCTTCGTGACGCTGGCGAGCGGCGTTGCCGGCGACGACGACGCGCTGCCGATCCGCGCCGACGCGCGCGTGCTCGGCGCCACGCTGAAGGCGGGCGAGAGCGTCGACTACGCGCTCGGCGCCGGACGCCACGCCTATCTGGTGCCGGCGAGCGGGCGCGGTCGAGGTCAACGGCGTCCGCATCGACGCCCGCGACGGCGCCGCGATCCGCGACGAGGCCGTGCTGACGATCAAGGCGCTGGAAGACGCCGAGATCGTCCTGGTGGACGCGGCCTAGCAGGTTGCGGGATCGCGGGCGCCGAATCCGCGATCCCTGCTACCATCGCCGGCGATGTTTCCGCCCGAGCGCATCGTCTGCCTGACCGAGGAGACCGTGGAGACGCTCTATCTCCTCGGCGAAGCAGCGCGCATCGTCGGCGTCTCCGGCTATACGGTGCGACCGCCCGAGGCGCGGCGGGAGAAGCCGCGGGTCAGCGCCTTCACCTCGGCCGACATCGACAAGATCCTGGCTCTCGCGCCGGATCTGGTGCTGACCTTCAGCGATCTGCAGGCGGAGATCGCCGCCGATCTCATCCGCCGCGGCATCGCCGTGCACGCCTTCAATCAGCGCGATGTGGCGGGCATCCTCGCCATGATCCGCATGCTCGGCGCCCTCGTCGGCGCGGCGATCGCCTGGCGCGCTGCCGGCTGCGGCGCGCGTCGGCGGCGCTCATCGACCAAGGATCTTCTTCGAGGAATGGGACGACCCCCTGATCTCCGGCATCGGCTGGGTGTCGGAGCTGATTGGGATCGCCGGCGGCATCGACGTCTTTGCCGAGCGCGCCCGGGAAGGCGCCGCGCGCGACCGCATTGTCACCGCCGAGGAGGTGATCGCCCGCGCCCCCGATCTCATCATCGGCTCCTGGTGCGGCAAGAAGTTCCGGCCGGAGCGGGTGACCGCGCGGCCCGGCTTCGCCGGAATTCCCGCGGTGCGGACGGGCGCCGTGCACGAGATCAAGTCGTCTCTCATCCTGCAGCCCGGGCCCGCGGCGCTGACCGACGGGCTCGCCGCGATCGAGAGGCTGATCGCCGGATGGGCCGCAACCGCGCGCTGATCACACCGGAGGCACCGGCGTCAGCGACCCGCTGACCGCGGGCAACTTCGCGCTCGGCTGGTCCGCGAGCCCGCCAGAGGCTTGCTCCGCCGGCACCGAAGCAGCGACGGTCCCGGCTCCCCGTCCAATCAGGAACAACGCGCGCCAGTCGGCGCTGCGGCCGAACTCGATATAGCGATAGGACAGGCCGCCCACCGCCAGCAGCAACGCCAGATAGGCCGGGACGGTGCGCGCGAGATCGTCAAGCGGAGCGAGGTCGGCCTTGAAGACATGGCGCAGCAGCGGGTCGTGCCAGACATAGAGGCTGAAGCACATCATGCCCAACACCTGGATCGGTCGGTTGGCGAAGATCGCCTTCAGCGGGCCCGGCGACGTGGAGAGCAGGCCCGCCACCACCAGGGCGAAGCCGAGAGTGACGGCATCCTGAAACAGGAACGCACCGGCGAGCCCGGCAAGGGGCGACCGTTGGCTCCAGATCGCCGCCGCGACCAGCACTGCGCCGGCGGCGACGGTGAGACCGGGGCGACGAACCAGATGCGCACCGCGCGGCCGCATCGCGAAGAGCCGCGCCAGGATCATGCCGGCGACGAAGATCTCCAGGCTCGCCACCAGCCCCATGCCAAGCGGCTGAATGGCTTCCTTCGATCCCGGATCCGGCAGCGCAAGGCTCAGGTATTTCGAGGTCCAGCTGAGCGCGAGAGCAAGAGCCAGGAGCCGGGCCGCGCCGAGCCGACGCATGCCGAGGACGATCACGGGGAAGAGGACGCTGAACCAGATCTCCACACCCAGGGACCACAGTGGGGGATTGAAATAAGGCTCGAAGCCGTGCGGAGAGAACGTAAAGAGCACTCCGGCGATGGCGACGAGCTCGAGCAGGAACTTGGTCTGGTGGATCGGTGCGTCCTGATTCAGGACGAGGCAGAGCAGCGCGACGATGTAGTAGAGCGGCAGCAGCCGCTGGGCGCGACGGCGGTAGAAGGCGAGCCAGTCCTGCCCCGTCGCGAGCGGCGCCCGGCCCTGGGCGATCGGCAGGTAGAGGACGAAGCCGGAAAGCAGGAAGAAGAGCTGAACCCCGATCCAACCGTAAGAGAGAAAGAAGTACGGCGCGTCGGAGCCGGCGAAGCGGTAGAACGAGCTGTCGGGCTTGAAGTAGAGCGCGAACAGATGCTGCCAGACGACGGCGCAAATCGCGAAGCCGCGGAGGCCGTTGATGACGTCGAGCTTGATGTGCGGCGGGGACCGCGGCAGATCCGGTGACCGCATCGCGTCAGCGCTCCGCAGGCCGCGATCGGACGGCGTCATGTCCAGCGTTCCAGCTCAAAGCCGGCCGCAAGCTTCCGGCGTTCTTCATCGGCAATCCGCGACCGCAATGCACGAGGCTCGGCCGACAACGTGGGGGGATTTGGGTAAAATTCTTCGCATCGGAAGTGCAGCGGGACCTGGTCATGCCGCGAGATAGTGCGGGAAACGCTGCACGAAGAAGCATGTCAATTGTGGGAGGCCTCGTCGGCCATCAACCCGCGGCGCTTCTGCGACCTCAGAAGTTTCTAACGACGGTGCCGGGATCGCCCAGCACGCGCCAGAGCTACGCCGCCGCGAGCGGTGCGTTGAGGTGAAGGCCGGGGACGCTGACGCCGCCGCGCTCGCCGGGGATGACCGAGCCATAGCGCTCGGCAAAGACCGCCGGCAGCCGGCGCGCGCCTGGTGGCGCGAGCCAGAGCCGCAGCAGATGCCGTTTGCGCTCGGGCTCCGGCCAGTCCTCGAAGCCGGTGCGGTCGTGCAGCAGCGTATGATTGTGCACGAGCTGAATGTCGCCGGGGCGGAATTCCATGTGCATGTGGAGCGCGGGATCGTTGGCGAGCGCGTCGAAGAGATCGAGGGCCTCGACCTGCTGTTTCGTGAGCGGCGCCACGTCGGGAAAGCGCCGCGCGCTCTCGATGTATTGCCGCTGGTAGATCACCGAGAGCAGCCCCGCGTGCCAGCTGAAGACGGGAATGCGGAAATAGGGCTTGGCGCCGGCGGGCACTTCGCCGCGCCGATCGGTCTCGATGGGTGCGAAGAGCGCCGGCAGCAGATCCGGTCGGCGTCGGCGGATCTCGTTGTAGATGGTGACCGCGCTGACCAGCGCCGAGAGCCCGCCCGACCTCGCCGTCTTCAGGCACATGAGCCCGACGATGTCGCAGGAGTCCGTATGAAAAGTCTGCCGCTCGCTGGTCTGGTAGATGCGCGCGGTCGGATCGGCGCTGCTGCGGCCGAGGTCCTGGACGTGACCGAGCACGTGGCCCTGGGCGTTCTGCGCGCGGGCGGCGCCGATGTGGCTGCCGATGCCGAAAAAGGCGATCGCCGCCCGGCGGACGTCGTCCGGAAATACCGGCAGGCCGCGGATGAGGGCGAAGCCGCGGCCGTCGAGCACCTCGCGGCAGACGCGGGCGAGACGCGGCGCGAGCGTTGGCAGAGGAAAATCGGCCGGGCGCAGGGCGGCGATATCGACATCGGATGCCGCGAGACGCTCGGTGGCGGCCGCCACCTCCGCGCTCTCGGCGGGCGTCAGGACCTCGAGCCAATCCCGACGAGCCGCCATCGCCGGTCCGTGCCAGGCGGCGGGACCCTCGATGCGGTCGGGGAGGTCGGCGAGATCGGGAATCGCGATCGGCATAGTGTCCGGCGGCACTGGATTGCGCAAAATCGAGGGATACCACAAATCGCTACCAGGCGCGGCAACAAGGTCGCATCTCGCGCGAGCTCGCGCATCCGCTCAGACACTTGACGGCCGACCTGGGCTGACCCGCAGGATGGGGATCCCAGCGTGACACAATCGAGAAAGGAAAGAATCCGATGGGCAAGGACGCGAGCGCGCCGATGCGGATCTGGTATCAGAGCTTCGTCGATCCCCAGGAGCAGGCGCCCTATATGGATCGGCTGCGCGAGCGGCTGCGGCGGCTGGCCGCGCCCGGGGTCACCGTCGACGTGTTCGGCATCGCGCCGCCCGACCGCTTCTTCCACCCGCTGACCGAGTTCCGCTGCGCCGACCGGACGATCCGCAACGCGTTGCGGGCGGAGCGCGAGGGCTACGATGCCTTCGTCATCGGGCACTTCCAGGAGCCCGGCCTCACCGAGTGCCGCGGCGCGGCGGGGATCCCCGTCATCGGCCTCGGCGAGGCGACGATGCTGCACGCCTGCTCGATCGGGCGACGCTTCGGTCTTGTCACCATCGACCCCGTGTTCGTCCCCTGGCACGAGGAGCAGATCCTCCGCCACGGGCTCGAGCGGCGCTCGGCCGGCGTGCGCGCGATCTCGGCGGATCTGCCGCGCTTCATGCGCGCCTTCACCGATAAAAGCGAGCGCGAGTCCGTGCGCGCGGATTTCGCCGGCCAGGTCGGGACGCTGATCGCCGGCGGCGCCGACGTGCTGATCCCCGCCGGCGGCCTGCCGATGCTGCTCTTCTCGGAAGAGCAGCCCTTCAACATCGGCGCCGCCGTGGTGCTCGAAGGAATTGCGACCGTGCTCAAGACCGCCGAGATGGCGGTCGCGCTTTGGCGGCTGACCGGCACGGCGGCAAGCCGCGGCGGCCTCTACGGCAAGGCGCCCGCCGGCGCGATCGCCGATTTCCTGGCGCCGCGCGCCGATGGATGAGGGCTCCGCACAGGGACGCTATTTGCGCGCGAAGCTCAGCCGGCATTCCCCGCTGGCGAGAGCACGTGGATCACCCGGTTGACCAGGAGGTCCTTGGTCTTCGTCCGGTACTCCAGCATGTGCGGCGTCGCCGCATGCGCCGCCAACGCCGCCGCGCTGGCCCATTTCTCGATGA
>CAVTDT010000004.1:0-167500 GCA_963733525.1 uncultured Alphaproteobacteria bacterium | reverse complement strand
TTTAAAGGATGGCTGCTTCTAAGCCAACCTCCTGGTTGTCTTGGTCTTCCCACATCCTTTCCCACTTAGCCACGACTTAGGGACCTTAGCTGGCGGTCTGGGCTGTTTCCCTCTCGGCGACGGACCTTAGCACCCGCCGCCTGCCTGCCGATCTCCACTCACGGGTATTCGGAGTTTGGTTAGGTTTGGTAAGGCTCGCGCCCCCCTAGCCCATCCAGTGCTCTACCCCCCGTGGTGAGCAATCGACGCTCTACCTCAATAGATTTCGCGGAGAACCAGCTATTTCCGAGTTTGATTGGCCTTTCACCCCTAACCACAGGTCATCCCCTACTTTTGCAACAGTAGTGGGTTCGGTCCTCCAGTGGGTGTTACCCCACCTTCAACCTGCCCATGGCTAGATCACTCGGTTTCGGGTCTGATCCCAGTAACTATAGCGCCCATTTCGGACTCGCTTTCGCTACGCCTCCACCTATCGGCTTAAGCTCGCTACTAAGACCAACTCGCTGACCCATTATACAAGAGGTACGCCGTCACCCTTGCGGGCTCCGACTGCTTGTAGGCATCCGGTTTCAGGATCTGTTTCACTCCCCTCGTCGGGGTGCTTTTCACCTTTCCCTCACGGTACTCGTTCCCTATCGGTCACTGAGGAGTACTTAGGCTTGGAGGGTGGTCCCCCCACGTTCAGACAGGGTTGCTCGTGCCCCGCCCTACTCAAGGACTGCAAACGTCGTTTCCCATACGGGGCTATCACCCGCTTCGGCCCGCCTTTCCTGACGGTTCTGGTACTCAGCTCGCAGCCACTGGCCTAATCCGCTTTCGCTCGCCACTACTAACGGAGTCTCTATTGATGTCCTTTCCTCCAGCTACTGAGATGTTTCAGTTCGCTGGGTTCGCTTCTCCACCCTATGGATTCAGATGGAGATACCGCTTGCGCGGTGGGTTGCCCCATTCGGAGATCCCGGGATCAACGAGCGCTCGCCTCTACCCCGGGCTTTTCGCAGCGTGCCACGTCCTTCATCGCCTCTCAGTGCCAAGGCATCCACCAAATGCCCTTACCTCAACGCTTGATCACAAAACCCGTCGCTTGCAGGGACAAGCACCCCCGCAACCAAACAAGTCTCGCGTGAAGACACTCACGAAGACAGCTTCTCAGCCACCAGCTCACCAGATCTCGGCACCGCCGCGATCCAACGACCTGAAGCCACGAACTCCTCCCGTATTTCGTCAAAGCTCCCACCGCCACCCGCTCATCACTCAACGATGAACGACAGCAGCAGCTGCCTCGACGCACTCCCTCTTCACCTGTCAAAGATCAAACACGCTCGGGACAAAAATCCCGGACGCAAACTCGTACATTTCCCGATCGATCATCATCAGAAGCTCGTCGCCGCGTCTCCCGCGCCCTGCACCGGCGCTCCCGCGCGCGCAAGCGCGCCGCTGACGCGCTTCGACACGAACGACGCTCTGCGTCGTTCGGTCGGTGGTGGAGGTGAACGGAATCGAACCGATGACCTCCTGCTTGCAAAGCAGGCGCTCTCCCAACTGAGCTACACCCCCAGTTTTTTGAGCGGCTTCGCCGCTCAAAAATACGGAGCGGCGCCAGCGGTTGCGCAGCAACCGCGAAAGCCGCATGCCGCCGCGAGACTGGCAAGGGCAGCGAGCCGTTGGAGCCCTTCTCTGCACCAGGCCGCTCTCGCGGTGCAAGAGCACCGCTGTCGCGGCTCGATACGAACGACGCTTTGCGTCGTTCGATCGGTGGTGGGCCAGGGAGGATTTGAACCTCCGACCTCACGCTTATCAAGCGCGCGCTCTAACCAGCTGAGCTACTAGCCCCGCGCTGACAGCCGGCATTCCAACAGACAACAGCTATCCGCTGCGAGCTGCCAGCTTCGATCGGGAAAGGGATGTGTAGGCGGTGGCGCGTTGCGGAAGACAAAACTCGCTGCCCCCGCCTCGTTATCGCCTCGGTTGGAAAGCCCGAAGAAGCATCCGGATCTGGCGTGCGACCCTGTCCTTCAGCATCCAGAAAGGAGGTGATCCAGCCGCAGGTTCCCCTACGGCTACCTTGTTACGACTTCACCCCAGTCGCTGACCTTACCGTGGTCGGCTGCCCCCTTACGGTTGGCGCACCGCCTTCAGGTAAAACCAACTCCCATGGTGTGACGGGCGGTGTGTACAAGGCCCGGGAACGTATTCACCGCGGCATGCTGATCCGCGATTACTAGCGATTCCAGCTTCATGCTCTCGAGTTGCAGAGAACAATCCGAACTGAGACGGCTTTTTGAGATTGGCCAAGGGTCGCCCCTTCGCTTCCCTCTGTCACCGCCATTGTAGCACGTGTGTAGCCCAGCCCGTAAGGGCCATGAGGACTTGACGTCATCCCCGCCTTCCTCCGGCTTGTCACCGGCAGTTCCTTCAGAGTGCCCAGCTCTACCTGATGGCAACTGAAGGTGAGGGTTGCGCTCGTTGCGGGACTTAACCCAACATCTCACGACACGAGCTGACGACAGCCATGCAGCACCTGTGTTCCCGCCAGCCGAACTGAAGAAGCGGATTTCTCCGCCCCATACGGGACATGTCAAGGACTGGTAAGGTTCTTCGCGTTGCGTCGAATTGAACCACATGCTCCACCGCTTGTGCGGGCCCCCGTCAATTCCTTTGAGTTTTAACCTTGCGGCCGTACTCCCCAGGCGGTGCGCTTAAAGCGTTAGCTGCGACACCGGAAGGCTACGCCCTCCAACGTCTAGCGCACATCGTTTACAGCGTGGACTACCAGGGTATCTAATCCTGTTTGCTCCCCACGCTTTCGCGCCTCAGCGTCAGTATCGGTCCAGAGAGCCGCCTTCGCCACCGGTGTTCTTCCCAATATCTACGAATTTCACCTCTACACTGGGAATTCCACTCTCCTCTCCCGAACTCAAGCCAACCAGTCCCAAGCGCAATTCCCAGGTTAAGCCCGGGGCTTTCACGCCTGACTTGATCGGCCGCCTGCGCGCCCTTTACGCCCAGTAATTCCGAACAACGCTCGCCCCCTTCGTATTACCGCGGCTGCTGGCACGAAGTTAGCCGGGGCTTCTTCTCGCGCTACCGTCATCATCGTCGCGCGCGAAAGAGCTTTACAACCCTAAGGCCTTCATCACTCACGCGGCATTGCTGGATCAGGGTTGCCCCCATTGTCCAATATTCCCCACTGCTGCCTCCCGTAGGAGTCTGGGCCGTGTCTCAGTCCCAGTGTGGCTGATCATCCTCTCAGACCAGCTACGGATCACTGCCTTGGTAGGCCATTACCCCACCAACTAGCTAATCCGACGCGGGCCCCTCCTAGAGCGATAAATCTTTCACCCTCAGGTCGTATGCGGTATTAGCCGAAGTTTCCCTCGGTTATCCCACACTCCAGGGCAGGTTCCCACGCGTTACTCACCCGTCCGCCACTCCCCTCGCGGGGCGTTCGACTTGCATGTGTTAGGCATGCCGCCAGCGTTCGTTCTGAGCCAGGATCAAACTCTCACGTTAGAGCTCCAGATCTCCCAAGCCCACCCTCACGAGGCAAACCTAAGACACCCAGAAATCCCAGCCACTACTTCCGCATCTCTTTCATCCGGAATTGACCATTCCAAATACCAAGATGCGCTCACAGTGGCTCTACGCCACCGCCTGCACATCCCTTCCCAAACTATCCACAATGCCAAAGAACAAACCTCGCCGGCCCAGGGGTCGCCGAGGGACGGGGCTTATAGGCCCGTGACGGTGCTGTGTCAAACCCAAAATAAACACTCGCTGCCCACCCCGCAAGGTCCTGATCCCGCTTCCGGATTCGATCACCGCCGACATTGACACGTTAACCATTCATCTGTCATTAACCATTCACCATCCCGCGCGGGTTCGACGGCAAAGAGGGGACCATTCATGAACACCGAAGTTGCGGCGAGGGGGGTGTGAGAGCCCGCTCGGCGCTTTTCGTCTTCGTTGCGTCCGTTCTGACCATGGCCAGCATCGCCCTTGATGCCGAGCCGGTCCTGCCCACCCGCCCCCCGGTATCCGATACCTACGAGCCCGCCGCCGCGGTCCCGGCGCTGCAGCCCCGCATCGTCCATGTCCGGCGCGGCGACACCTTGATGACCCTCCTCGCGCGCTCCGGCGTGCCCAGCGACGATGCCCAGGAAGCCGTCGACGTGCTGCGCCAGGTCTGGAACCCCCGCGAGCTCCGGATCGACCAGGAGGTGACCCTCGATTTCGGCCCGGCGGGCCTGCAGGCGATCCGCCTCGCCGACGGCCTGGAGCGCACCGTCAAGTCGGCGCGCGCCGGCGACGGCCATTTCGCCTCATCGGCGCAGCGCCGGCCGCTCATGCGGGTGCCGCGCCTCGCCACTGGCATCATCCGCACCAGCCTCTACGAGGCGGCGGCCGACGGCGGCATCCCGCCCGCGGTGCTGACCGAGATGGTGCGCGCCTTCAGCTACGACGTCGACTTCCAGCGCGACATTCAGCCCGGCGACAGCTTCGAGGTGCTCTACGAGCGCGTAACCGACAAGAGCGGCAGGACCGTGGGCACCGGCGATGTGATCTATGCCGCGATGACGCTGTCGGGAGAGACGTTGCGCATCTATCGCCACCAACCCGCTGGCGGCGCCGGCGCCGACTTCTTCAATGCCCAGGGCCAGAGCGTGCGCAAGGCGCTGCTGAAGACGCCGATCGACGGCGCGCGCCTCACCTCGGGCTTCGGCGTCCGCCTGCATCCGATCCTCGGCTACAGCCTGATGCACCGCGGCGTCGACTTCGCCGCGCCGACGGGCACGCCGATCATGGCGGCAGGCGACGGCGTCGTGGAGAAGACCGGCCCCGCCCCCGGCTTCGGCAACTACGTGCTGCTGCGCCACAACGCCACCTACGAGACCGCCTACGCCCATATGAGCCGCTTTGCCGCCGGTCTCCGTCCCGGGAGCCACGTGCAGCAAGGCCAGATCATCGGCTATGTCGGCGCGACCGGCCGCGCCACCGGCCCGCATCTGCACTACGAGGTGCACGTCAACGCCGTGCAGGTGAACCCGCTCTCCATCAAGATGGAGCCTGGGCGCAAGCTCGCCGGCGCGGGTCTGGCGGCATTCCAGGCCACCGTCGAGGAAGTCGACCGCCAGCTGCTCTCGCTCCGCCGGGACACCGTGGTGGCCGCCGCCGGCATCAACCTGCATCGCTGAACCGGGCCAGCGCGCTTACCGCGCACCCGGAAAGTCATAGAGCCGCGCGGGATTGCGCACCAGGATCCGCTCTGCCGCCTCCGTGGAGGGCAGCGCCGCGATGAAGTGATCGACGAGATCGCCATAGGCGATCGCGCGCCAGGGCGCCGGCACCGCCGCGTCGCGATGCTGCTCGACGAGCGGGGTGTGCGGCCAGTCGCTGCCCCAGACGCAGCGATCCGCCGCCACGTCGAGGATCGCCGCGAGCCAGCCGGGGTCGGGCCGCGTATCGAGAGGAGCGCCGGAGAGCCGATAGGGTGCGGAGAGCTTCACCCAGAGATGGCGGCGACGCAGCAGATCGAGGAAACGTCGCCCCGCCGCGCTCGTCGGCGCGAAACCCTCGACCAGGCCGTAGTGATCGAGCACGACCGGCACGGCGGCTTCCGCCAGGATCTCGAAGTTCTCCAGCACCCGCCCCAGCGGCGCGATCACCTCGACGTGCCAGCCGTTCTCGCGGGCGAGAGCCGCCTGCGCGGAGAAGACGCGGTCGAGGCGAGCGACGTCGTGGCCGACCTGCCGGCTGTAGAGATTGACCCGCAAGCCCCGGACGCCGCGCCGGCGCAGCGCCGCCAATGTCTCCAGCGACGTGCCAGCGGGATCGATGACGGCGACGCCGCGGCCGCGATCGCCCAGCGCGTCCAGGCTTTCCAGCAGCAGCGTGTTGTCGGTGCCGTAGAAGCTCGCCTGTACGATGACAAAGCGGGTGATCCCGCGCCCGGCGCCCATCTTCTCGAGATCGGCAAGCGAGGCCGGCATCGCCAGATAGGGCCGCGTCGGGATCTGGGGATATCGCTCGGGGTCGCCGGCGATGTGGACGTGGCAGTCGCAGCGCAGGAGATCGCCGCTCACCGCTTCGGCAGATCCTCGCCGCCGAGCCAGACGCGATTCCAGGTCGGGCTGATCACGATCTCGTTGAGGCAGACCCGGGGCGGCATCTCCGCCACGAAGCGGATGGTGCGGCCCAAGTCCTCGCCCTGCAGCATGCGCGCCGTCTCCTCGGCGCTCGGCGGCACCGGCCGCTTCTTCAGGATCGGCGTCGCCACCTCGCCGGGGCAGATCACGCAGGCGCGGATGCCGTTGACGCATTCCTCCAGGTTCAGGTGATGGGTCAGCGCCACCACGGCGTGCTTGGAGGCGTTGTAGGCGGCACCGGTGAACAGTGGATCGAAGCGGCCGGCCCAGGAGGAGATGTTGATGACGAGCCCGTCCTTACGCTCGCGCATCTTCGGCAGCACCGCCATGATGGTGTTGAGCGTCCCCTGCAGGTTGGCGTTCACCACGGTCTCGAAGCTGTCGGGCGTCTGGTTCTTCCAGTAGCGGTTCGGCACGTTCATGCCGGCGCTGTTGACGAGAATGTCGACGCGCCCATGGCGCGCGATAATACCGGCGCCGACCTTCGCCACCTGCGCCTTGTCGGTGACATCGAGGGGCGCCGTCTCAGCCTCGCCGCCCTTGGCGGCGATCGCCGCCTTGACCTCGTCGAGCTCGGCCGGCCGCCGGCCGCTCACCACCACGAAGGCGCCCGCGGCGGCAAGCTCCTCGGCGCCGGCGCGGCCGATGCCGGTACCGCCGCCGGTCACCCACGCGATCTTTCCCTTCAGCATCGCTGCCTCCCTGTTACGCTCTTCGCGGCATCATGGCCGCTTGGATTTGACGGCGCAACCGGGCGACGACGCTCAAACGCGATGGCCGACGGCGAAATCGTTCTTGCCGGTGCGGTCCCGCCCGCGCAGCAGCCACAGCGGACGCTGGCCGAAATCCGTGACCAGCCCGTTCGGTGCCACCGCACGTGGAAACAGCGAGCGGTCGAAATGCGAGCTGCCGGGCATGTAGCGGATGGCAACGCCGGCGCGCCGCTTGGGCGAGCGGTTCGGGTTCGAGCCGTGCACGAGGAAGATGTCGTGCAGCGACATCTCTCCCGCGCGCAGCACCACGTCGCGACCGGCATCGACATCGATCTCGTCGTCGTCGAGGACGAGATCGAGGGCGAGATCCGCCCGCGTGTCCTTGCGGTGCCGGAAGACGCGGCCATCGTGGGAACCCGGCACGTAGCGCATGCAGCCGTTCTCCGGCAGGGAGTCGTCGAGCGCCACCCAGGCGGTGCAGGTCGCCAGCGGCCGGATCGGCCAGTAGCGGCCGTCCTGATGCCAGGGAACTTCCTGGCCGTCGCCGCCGGGCTTGCAGAAGATATGGCAGCCCCAGAGGATAATGTCGGGGCCGATCAACGTCTCGACCAGATCGAGAATCTCGGGATCGCGGGCGAGATCTAGGAAAGCGTCGTCGCCGCGCACCTTCTCGCCGCCGCCGTTGCTCACGTGGGCGCTGATGAGCTGCTCCGGGCGGATGCCGGGATTGCCCGACATCACGCGGTCGAGCGCCGCCCGCATCGCGCGCAAGCGCGGCTCCGGCAGCCGGTAGTCCGGGATCACCAGCCCATCGCGCCTGTAGGTCGCGATCTCCTGCGCCGTCAGTGTCGCCATTTCTCCTCCCAGCCGGGCAATCCGTCCCTGGCCAAGGGAGACTACAAACGAGACGGCACCGCCTCAATACTGCTTATAGGATAGGAACTTGCCGCTCATGGTGACGCGCACGCGATCGCCCTTCTGATCGGGCTGGCGCTCGATCGCCATGTCGAAATCGATGGCGCTCATGATGCCGTCGCCGAACTCCTCCTCGATGAGCGACTTCCAGGTGGTGCCATAGACCTGGACCAGCTCGTAGAAGCGATAGATCAGCGGATCGGTCGGCACCGCCGACGGCAGCGAGCCGCGATAGGGCACCTCCTGCAGCAGCAGGATCTCCTCCTCGTCGAGACCGAGCACGCGCGCGGCATTCTCTGCCTCAATCTTCGACAGCTTCATCTGGCCGTGCAGCGCCGCCGTGTAGTAGACCGGCGATCCCGGTCCGATCTCGGCAGCGATGTTCTTCCAGGTCAATCCCTTGCGGCGCTTGATCGAGGCGATCTTCTCGGCGAGGTCGGCGCGGGTCATGGGCAGGGCTCCTCAAATGAAAAGGGCGCGATCGATATCGCGCCCTTTTCCTAGCAATGCCTATGCCATCACTCCGCCGCTTTGGCCTTCGGCTTGGGCTTCGGAGCCGATCCGGCGATGGCGAGCCCGCCTTCACCGGCGGTCACCGTCACCGTCTCGCCGTCGCCGATGCGCCCCTCGAGGATGAGGCCGGCCAGCGTGTTCTGCAGCTCGCGCTGGATCACGCGCTTCAGCGGCCGCGCGCCGTAGACGGGATCGTAGCCCTGATCCGCCAGCCACCGCTTGGCGCTCTCCTCGACCTTGAGCGTGATCTTGCGATCGGCGAGCAGCTTCTCCAGCCGCTGCAGCTGGATGCTGACGATCCCCGTCATGTCCTGGCGCGAGAGGCGCCGGAACAGCAGGATCTCGTCGAGCCGGTTCAGGAACTCCGGCCGGAAGGCCGCGCGCACGACGTCCATCACCTGATCGCGCACCGACGAGGTATCCTTGCCCTCCGGCAGGTTCGCCAGAACCTCGCTGCCGAGGTTCGAGGTCAGCACGATGAGCGTGTTGCGGAAGTCGACGGTGCGGCCCTGGCCGTCGGTGAGCCGGCCGTCGTCCAGCACCTGCAGCAGCACGTTGAAGACGTCGGGATGCGCCTTCTCCACCTCGTCGAACAGAATGACCTGGTAGGGCCGGCGCCGCACCGCCTCGGTGAGAGCCCCGCCCTCGTCATAGCCCACATAGCCCGGAGGGGCGCCGATGAGGCGCGCGACCGAGTGCCGCTCCATGTACTCCGACATGTCGATGCGGAGCATGGCGCCTTCGTCATCGAACAGGAACTCGGCGAGCGCCTTCGCCAGCTCGGTCTTGCCGACGCCGGTCGGGCCCAGGAACAGGAACGAGCCGATCGGCCGGTTCGGATCCTGCAGCCCGGCGCGCGCGCGCCGGATCGCGTTCGAGACCGCGATCACCGCCTCGTCCTGGCCGACGACGCGCCGCTTCAGATTCTCTTCCATCTGGAGGAGCTTCGCGCGCTCGCCCTCCAGCATCTTGTCCACGGGGATGCCGGTCCAGCGCGAGACCACGCCCGCGATATGGACGTCGGTCACCGCCTCGTCGATCATGCGATGGCTCTCGGCGGCTTCCGCCTCCGTGAGCTTGCGCGTCGAGCTCGGGAATGATCGCAGTAGGTGAGCTCGCCGGCCCGCGTCCAGTCGCCCTTGCGCTGCACGCGGTCGAGCTCCGCCTTGCGCCTGGTCGAGCTGCTCCTTGAGCTTCTGCGCGCCCGGCGAGCTTGTCCTTCTCGGCGCGCCACTGCGCGGTCAGCTCCGCCGATTTCTTCTCGAGATCGGTCGAGTTCCGCCACCAGCTTCTCCAGCCGGTCCTTGCGAGGCGGCATCGCTCTCCTTCTTCAGCGCCTCGCGCTCGATCTTGAGCTGCATGATGCGGCGGTCGAGCTCGTCGATCTCCTCGGGCTTCGACTCCGCCTCCATGCGCAGGCGCGAGGCCGCCTCGTCCATGAGGTCGATCGCCTTGTCCGGCAGGAAGCGGTCGGTGATGTAGCGGTTGGAGAGCGTCGCCGCGGCGACGATCGCGCCGTCGGTGATGCGCACGCCGTGGTGCAGCTCGTACTTCTCCTTGATGCCGCGCAGGATCGAGATGGTGTCCTCGACCGTGGGCTCGCTGACGAAGACCGGCTGGAAGCGCCGGGCGAGCGCCGCATCCTTCTCGATGTGCTTGCGGTACTCGTCGAGCGTGGTGGCGCCGACGCAATGCAGCTCGCCGCGCGCCAGCGCCGGCTTCAGCATGTTGGAGGCGTCCATCGCGCCTTCGGCCTTGCCGGCGCCGACGAGCGTGTGCAGCTCGTCGATGAAGACGATGATCTCGCCGGCGGCCGAGGTGATCTCCTGCAGCACCGCCTTGAGACGCTCCTCGAACTCGCCGCGGAACTTGGCGCCGGCGATGAGCGCGCCGAGGTCGAGCGCCAGCAGGCGCTTTTCCTTGAGGCTCTCGGGCACGTCGCCATGGACGATGCGAAGCGCCAGCCCTTCGACGATCGCGGTCTTGCCGACGCCGGGCTCGCCGATCAGCACGGGATTGTTCTTGGTGCGGCGCGAGAGCACCTGGATGGTGCGGCGGATCTCCTCGTCGCGGCCGATCACCGGATCGAGCTTGCCCTCGCGCGCCGCGGCGGTGAGGTCGCGGGAGTATTTCTTGAGCGCGTCGTAGCCTTCCTCGGCGCTGGCGCTGTCGGCCTTGCGGCCCTTGCGGATCTGCTCGATCGCGCGGTTGAGGCTCTGCGCGCGTGATGCCGGCCTGCGGCCAGCGCCTTGGCGGCGGCGCTGTCCTTGCGCCATCGTCATCGCCAGCAGCAGCCGCTCGACGGTGACGAAGCTGTCGCCGGCCTTCTCGGCGATCTTCTCCGCTTCGCTCGAAGAGCCGCGCCGTCTCCGGCGCGAGATAGACCTGGCCCGCGCCGCTGCCTTCGACCCGCGGGATCTTCTGCAGCGCCGTGTCGACCGCGTTCGCCGCCGCCGCGGGATCGCCGCCGGCCGCGCGAATGAGATTGGCGCACAGCCCCTCCTTGTCCTCGAGCAGCACCTTCAGGAGATGCTCGGGTGTGAGTTGCTGATGGCCGCGCCGCTGCGCCAGCCCATGCGCGGCCTGGACGAAGCCCTTGGCGCGCTCCGTATACTTTTCGAAGTCCATGCTGCCCCGCCGTTAAGAACCGCTGGGCCGCACCCCAGAACCGGCAGCGCCGCCCGCTTTCGTCCCTCGATATGGGTGCGGAATCAAGGCGACGCAAGGGTCTTAACCCCGGGAGATCGACTCCTCCGGGGCCGGGCAGATCAGTACAGCTAAGGCCGGCTCAGGCCGGCGGCGGTTGCTCGGGCTCGGCGGGCGGCGGCGCAGGCTGCTGCGGCGCCGGCTCGGTCTCCGGCTCCGGAGCGTTCATCTCGGTGTCCGCCGGGGTCATCGGCCGCGGCGGCACCATCGGTTGCCCTGGCCGTTACCGTCCGCATTCATGATGCGGAAATAGTGCTCCGCATGCTGGTAGAGATTCTCCGCCGCGATGCGGTCGCCGGCGGAGGCCGCCTCGCGGGCGAGCGCGATATAGCGCTCGAACACCTGATAGGCGTTGCCGCGAATCTTGACGCTCGGACCGCTGCTGTCGAAAACCTGCATCCGATGCGGCGGCCGCGGGCGATTGCCCTGCTGCTGCTGGTGGTGCCCACCACCGCCGTTATTGCGGCCGCGATTCCGCTTGTTCTGGCCCTGTCTCATCATTCCCTTGAAATCTTGATACGACATCATCCCCCGCTCGGTTGAAAAGCCACACTTATGCCGTGGCCGCGCTGGGCGCTCGTCCGCTGTCGCGAGACTTCACGCCAGATCTTAGAAGAGGAAATCGTTTATCGCGCCTCGGCGCAGGGGAGCCCTTGGCTCCGTCGTCATGGGTAAAGGCTAGTCGGGACCGGTTAACATTCCAACAACTTTTTCAAGGGCGAGAGCCGTATCGGCCCCTCAAGCCCTTGCGCGCCCTACCACCAGGCACCGGTCAACCCCAGAGAGATCGTGTCGGAGGGCGCGAACGTCCAAGCCCCGCCCCCTCCATCAGCGCCCGCACCGCCGCCGCCTGGCCCGCCCCGACCTCCAGGACCGCGATCCCCCGGGGCGCCAGGAGCCGGCCGATCTCCGGCGCCAGGGCGCGGTAGGCATCGAGCCCGTCGGCGCCGCCATCGAGGGCCCGGCGCGGCTCGAACCGCGCCACTTCCGGCATCAGGCCGTCGATCTCGCCGGAGGGTATATAGGGCGGGTTGGCGAGGATGACATCCCAGGCGCCCGCGACCGCCCGGCCCCAGTCGCCGACCGCAAAGCGCGCGCGGCGGGCGAGCCCCAGCGCCGCGGCATTTCGCCGCGCCACCTCGATCGCGCCCGCCGCAGCTGTCGATGCCGAGCCCTTCCGCCTTCGGCAGCTCCGACAGCAGCGCCAGCAAAAGGCAGCCGGTGCCGGTGCCGAAATCGAGCACGCGATAGGGCCGCGTCCCGGTCGGGCGAGCAGCCGCCAGCGCCGCCTCGATCAGCGTCTCGCTGTCGGGCCGCGGATCCAGCGTCTCCGGCGAGAGCTCGAAATCGAGGCTCCAGAACTCCCGGCGGCCGAGGATCCGCGCCATCGGCTCGCGCGCCGCGCGCCGCGCAACCATCTCCGCCAGCCGGGCTCGCGCCGTCGTCATCGAGGCTGGCCTCCTGCCGCGCCAGCAGCTCCGCCCGGTCCCAGCCGAGCGCCGCCGCCAGCAGCACCCGCGCCTCGCGCCGCGCCTCGTCGATGCCGGCGGCGGCAAGCCGTTTCGCGGTCTCGTCGAGCGCCGCCTGGACGGTGATGTCGGCGGCTGCGAGCGCTCATTCCACCTCCGCCAGCCTCGCCGCCTGATCCTCCGCCAGGAGCGCGTCGATGATCTCGTCCAGCGCCTCGCCGTTCATCACCTTGTCGATCTTGTAGAGCGTCAGGCCGATGCGATGGTCGGTGACGCGGCCCTGCGGGAAATTGTAGGTGCGGATGCGCTCGGAGCGGTCGCCGGTGCCGACCTGGCTCTTGCGATCGGCGGCGCGCGCCGCCTCGCGCGCCTGGCGCTCGCGCTCGTAGAGCCGGGCGCGCAGCACCTTCATCGCCTTGGCCTTGTTCTTGTGCTGCGATTTCTCGTCCTGCTGGATCACGACCAGGCCGGTGGGCAGATGGGTGATGCGCACCGCGCTGTCGGTGGTGTTGACCGACTGGCCGCCGGGCCCGCTGGAGCGGATAGACGTCGATGCGCAGATCCTTGTCGGCGATCTGGATGTCGACTTCCTCGGCCTCGGGCAGCACGGCGACGGTGGCGGCCGAGGTGTGGATGCGGCCCGACCCCTCGGTCTCCGGCACGCGCTGGACGCGATGCACGCCGGATTCGAATTTGAGGCGCTCGAACACGTTGCGGCCGGTGATCGCGGCGATCGCCTCCTTGAAGCCGCCGAGGCCGGTGTCGGAGATGTCCATCACCTCGAAGCGCCAGCCGCGGATCGCGGCGTAGCGCTGATACATGCGGAACAGCTCCGCGGCGAACAGCGCCGCCTCCTCGCCGCCGGTGCCGGCGCGCACCTCGAGGATGGCGTTGCGCTCGTCCGCCTCGTCCTTCGGCAGCAGCATCAACTTGATGCGCTGCTCCAGCTCGGGCAGCCGCTCGCTTCAGCACCGGGATCTCGGACTTGGCGAGCCCGCGCATCTCGGGATCGTCGTCGCCGGCGAGGATCGCCTCGAGATCGGCGAGCTCGCTCTGCGCCTTCCGCGAGCTCGGCGATGCTCTCCACCATCGGCGTGAGATCGCTGTATTCCTTGGAGAGCTTGCCGAAGTCGGCGGGATCGGCGCCGGCCGGGCGAGCGCGTCGCCCAGCTCGGCGTGGCGGCGCACCACCCGGTCCAGCTTCCCGTCGAGGGATGTGGGCGTCGTCACGGCGTCGGTCTCCTTCCTCGTTCAGCAACCGAAACAGGCGGCGCAGCAGCGCCTCCGCCGCCGCGGCATCGCCCTCGGCGGCGATCAGGCCGCGCAGCGCCTCCGAGGGCTCGTGCAGCAGGCGGTTGACGAGAAGCCGCGTCGCGGCGTCGGCGTCGCCCCGGCTCATCGCGCAGCACGCCCTCGCGCATCGCCTCGACATGCGCCCGCAGCGCCGCCACCGCCGGCACCGCCGCCCGCTCCGCCTGGCGGCGCTCGAAGGCGGCAAGCTCGGCGTCGAGGATGGTCTGCGCCGCCGCCGCCGCCGCCTCGCGCGCCGCGCGGCCGGCCATGGCGCCCGCTCGAGATCGTCGAGATCATAGAGGAAAGCGCCGTCGAGATCGTTGACCGCCGGCTCGACATCCGGCGGGATCGCCGCATCGATCACGAAGATGGGCGCCGCCGCCGGCGTCTGAGCGCCGCCGCCATGGCGGCGGCGGTGAGCACGCGCGCGGCCGCTGCCCACCGCGGCGATCACGATCTCCGCCTCCACCAGCGCATCGGCCAGCATGGCAAATGGCGATGTGGGTAGCGCCGAGGCGCCGCGCCAGCGGCTCGGAGGCCGCGCTCGGTCCGCAGACCAGGAGCTGCTTCACGCCGGCGCGGCGGAAATGCTCCGCCATCAGCTCGCCCATCTCGCCCGCCCCGATCAGCAGCGCGGTGCTGCGGTCGAGATCGCCGTGGATCTCCCGCGCCAGCTCCAGCGCCGCCGCCGCCATCGAGACCGGGCGGTGGGCGATGCGTCGTCTCGCGCCGGACCCGCCGCGCCGCCGCATAGGCCGCCTGCGAACGCCGCCTCCAGCGCGCCGCTCACCAGTCCGGCCTCGCTGGCGACGCGGTGCGCGGCGCGGAGCTGGCCCAGCACCTGCGGCTCGCCGATCACCAGGCTGTCGAGCGCGCTGGCGACGGCGAAGAGATGCCGCAGCGCCGCGTCGCCGTCGATGGCGATAGAGCGCCGCCGTCACCCGCTCGACGGTCTCGCCCAGACGCCCGGCCAGGTGCTCGGCGAAGCGCGGCGCGAAGCGGCTCGGCCTCGACGGTCGAGACCAGCTCGATGCGGTCGCAGGTGACGATCAGCACCGCCTCGCGGAATCCCTTGCCGCGCAGCCGATCCAGCTCATCGGCAAGCTCCGCCTCCATCAGCGCGAACCGATCGCGCCAGGCGAGCGGGCTGGTGCGATGATTGGCGCCGATGACGAGCAGTTCCCCGCCCGTCCCGGCAGCGGGGCGCCGGGCATGGCGGCGGACCCTCCCTAGCGGAAGGGCGCGAGCCGCTCGGCAAGCTCGGCGAGCGGTACCTCGCTCTGCTCGCCGCTGTCGAGGTCGCGCAGCGTGGCGGCGTTGCGCGCGAGCTCGTCCTCGCCCAGCATCACGGCGACGCGGGCATTGATCTTGTTGGCGCGCTTCATGCGCCGGCCGACATTGCCGGAATAATCCGAGATCGACGATGAAGCCGGCGCGGCGCAGCTCGTGCGCCATCTTCAGCGCCGCCGCCTCGCCCTGCTCGCCGACGGGAATGATCACCACCGGCCGCGCCGGCCGCCGGCGGCTCGTCGATCAGCAGCGCCAGGCGCTCGATGCCCGCCGCCCAGCCGACGCCCGGCGTCTCCGGCCCGCCCATGACGCCCATCGAGCCCGTCATAGCGCCCGCCGCCCAGCACGGTGCCCTGCGAGCCGAGATCGGTGGTCACGAACTCGAAGGCGGTGTGGCAGTAGTAGTCGAGGCCGCGCACCAGGCGCGGGCTGACGCGATAGGCGATGCCGAGGAGATCGAGCCCGGCGCGCACCTCGTCGAAGAACTTGCGCGCCTCGGCGGTCAGATACTCGCCGAAGGACGGCGCGCCGGCGTTGATCTGCTTGTCGCCCTCGTCCTTGGAATCGAGGATGCGCAGCGGATTGCGCTCAAGCCGCTTGAGGCTGTCCTCGGAAAGCCCGTCGCGATGCCCGGCGTAATAGGCGACGAGCGCCTCGCGATAGGCCTGCCGGCTGGCACCGTCGCCGAGCGTGTTGAGCTCCAGCTCGGTGCGCTTGAGGACGCCGAGCGCGTCGAGGATGTCGGCGCCGAGCGCGATCACCTCGATGTCGGCCTGCGGCTGCGCCGACGCCGATGAGCTCGACGTCGATCTGATGGAACTGCCGGAAGCGGCCCTTCTGCGGCCGCTCGTAGCGGAACATCGGCCCGCTGGCGAAGAACTTGAGCGGCAGGTTCTGCGTCAGCCCGTTGGAGATGACGGCGCGGACGATGCCGGCGGTGTATTCCGGCCGCAGCGTGATCTCCTCGCCGCCGCGGTCGGTGAAGGTGTACATCTCCTTCGTGACGATGTCGGTGGTCTCGCCGATCGGCCGCGAGAACACCTCGGTGAACTCGAAGATCGGCGTCGCGATCTCCTGATAGCCGTAGCGCTCGGCGATCCCGCGCGCGGTGTCGACGACATGCGCGGTGACGGCTCTGCTCGGCCGGCAGCAGATCCTGGGTGCCGCGCACCGGCTGCAAGGAAGGCATGGGGGTCGACCGTGGAGGGCGGCGCTATTGCGCGGCCTGGGACGGCGGTCAGCCGCTCGCGGCGCGTTGCGCGCGTCGATCTCGGCCACCTTCTCCTCGACCAGCTTCGCCGAGGTGCTCGACGATGTCCTCGTCCTTCAGGCGATGATGCGGGCATGCCGGCGATATAGACCTGATGCGTGCCGTTGCCGCCGCCGGTGAAGCCGATATCGGTCTCGCGCGCCTCGCCGGGGCCGTTCACGACGCAGCCGATCACCGAGAGCGTCATCGGCGTGGTGATGTGGGCGAGCCGCTCCTCGAGCACCGCCACCGTCTTGATGACGTCGAACTGCTGGCGCGCGCAGGACGGGCACGAGATCACGGTGACGCCGCGGCGGCGCAGCCGCAGCGACTTCAGCATCTCGTAGCCGACGCGGATCTCCTCCACCGGATCGGCCGAGAGCGAGACGCGGATGGTGTCGCCGATCCCCGACCACAGCAGCATGCCCATGCCGACCGACGACTTGACCGTGCCGCCGACCAGGCCGCCCGCCTCGGTGATGCCGAGATGGAGCGGATAGTCGCAGGCCTCGGCGAGCTGCTGATAGGCCGCGACGGCCAGGAACACGTCGGACGCCTTGCAGGAGATCTTGAACTCGAAGAAGTCGTTGTCCTCGAGAATCTTCGCGTGGTTGAGCGCGCTCTCGACCATCGCCTCGGGACAGGGCTCGCCGTAGCGCTCCAGCAGCTCCTTCTCCAGCGAGCCGGCATTGACGCCGATGCGCATGGAGCAGCCGTGATCCTTCGCCGCCTTCACCACCTCGCGCACGCGCTCGGCGGAGCCGATATTGCCGGGATTGATGCGCAGGCAGGCGGCGCCGCTATCCGCCGCCTCGATCGCGCGCTTGTAGTGGAAATGGATGTCGGCGACGATCGGCACCTCGGAGCTGGCGCACGATCTCCTTCAGCGCGCGGGTCGATCCCTCGTCCGGGCAGGAGACGCGCACGATGTCGGCGCCCGCCTTCTCCAGCGCCTCGATCTGCTCGATCGTCGCCGTGGCATCGGTGGTGAGCGTGTTGGTCATGGACTGCACGGTGATCGGCGCGTCGCCGCCCACCAGCACCTTCCCCACCCGGATCTGGCGGCTCTTGCGCCGGTGGATCTCGTCGATAGGCTCGCACGCGTCATGAGGGAAACTGCTCCTGGCTGCCGGTTCTTGGAGGCACCCGATGGGACCTGATATGGGCCGCCTTATACCGCGTTTCCACGCGCCCGGCAAAAGCCCGCGGCTACTCCAAAACCGCTTGGCCGGCCAATAGCTTCTGGGGGTCGAGGACGACGTTGTGGAGCACCACCCCGATGCCGCCCAGGACCGGCGCGACCTTGCTGTCCACCTGGACCTCCAGCCCGGCGGCATTGCCGACCCGCATGGTGAGGCCCGGCTTGTCGGGCGCCCGGTAGATCTCGCCCGCCCGCATCACCCGGGTGAACACCAGCTTCTGATCGCTTATCCCGGACCTGGATCCAGCTGTCGGCGGTGGCGCGGATGATGATGCGGGAAGGACCGTTGGTCACGCCGAAGACGTGGGCGGGATCGACCGGCAGCGCGGCCGGCGGCGGCACCGGCGGCACGCTCGCGACGGCAGGCGCCGGAGACGGCGGAACGCTGGGCGGCGGCAGGCTCGGCGCCGCCGGGCTGACGGCCGGCATCGTCGGGGGAATGCTGGGCGGCGGCAGGCTGGGTTGGGGCGCCGCCACGGCGTCGGTCGGACGGCTCGCCTCCGCGGTTGCTGGCGCCGATGGCGGAGGTGCCGCCTCCTTGGGTGGCGGCAGCAGCGCGGAAGGCACCGCACCCACGCGCTCGGGCCGGGAGCGGTCGGTGGAGGAAAGGTAGTACCAGAGGCCATAGCCGCAGATGGCCAGGATGAGCGCGACAGCAGGATCGTGCCGCCGGGAATGCTCCGCTCGGTGAGCGGCATCGGGAAGCTGAGGTCGCGCTTGAGCTCGAGACCCTCGGTCTCCTGCTTGAAGCGGCGGACCATCTCGACGCCGTCGAGGCCGAGATACTCGGCAGTAGGCACGGATGAACCCCACCGTATAGGTGGGGCCCGGCAGGCCGTCGTAGCGGCCCTCCTCTATCGCCTGGAGATAGGCGGTGCGGATGCGCAGCGCCGCGGAGATCTGCGGAATGTCACGGCCAAAGCCCTGCCGCGCCTCGCGCAGCATCGTGCCGACGCCATGCGTCCGCGCCGATCCGGCGGCGCCGGAATCGTGCGCGCCGGCGGCCTCGCCCCGGTTGGCGCCAGTACGCTTCGATCGCGCGAAGAGCGGCATCCGCCCGAACCCCTCTCGGCTTCCTGCCCGAGCCAGAATCCTGGGATTCTCCGAGGGATGCAGGCCGATTGCCGCGTCCCTCAGGGGCGAGTCTTATCAGCAACGGCAAGGTCCCGCAACGGGCCCAGCGGGATGTCGACGGGCGCGCGCCAGGCGCGAGCATGCGCCGCCTCATACGACGACGCCGTGATCCCGGGCGAAGGCGCGCAGCTTGGGGCGCAGGCTGTGGTCGGGGGCGTCGAGATGGCGCTGCAGCAGCTCCTGGAGCGGCGCCAGAGTCGAGGCTGCGGACCATCGCCTTGACCGGCCCGACGCCGCCCGGGTTCATCGACAGGACGCGGAAGCCGAGGCCGACCAGCGCCATGGCATCGAGCGGCTCGCCCGCCATCTCGCCGCACACGCGACAGGCACGCCGCTCGCGCCGGCGTGACGCGCGACCTCGCCGAGCACCCGCAGCAACGGCGGCGACAGCGGATCGTAGCGGTCGGCGAGGCGCGGATTGCCGCGGTCGGCGGCGAACAGGAACTGCACCAGATCGTTGGTGCCGACCGAGAGGAAATCGACGCGCTCGAGGCAGCGCCGGCAACTGCCAGAGCAGCGCCGGCACCTCGAGCATGACGCCGACCTTGACCTCGAGCCGGCACCGCCTCGCCGCGCGTCTCGGCGCGCGCGAGCTCCTTCTCGAGGATGGCGCGCGCGGCGTCGAACTCCGCCGACCTCGGCCACCATCGGGAACATGACGCGGAGCCGCCGGCCGGCGGCGGCGCGGAGCAGCGCGCGCAGCTGCTGGCGCAGCATCGCCGGGCGGTCGAGCGCGATGCGGATGGCGCGCCAGCCCATCGCCGGGATTCTCGTCCTCGATCTCCGGCATGTAGGGCAGCAGCTTGTCGCCGCCGATATCGAGCGTGCGGAACGTCACCGGACGCTCGCCGGCCTGCTCGAGAACGCGGCGATAGAGCGCGGCCTGCTGCCGCGACGTTGGGAAACGCGTTCCGCATCATGAACGGCAGCTCGGTGCGGAAGAGCCCGATGCCGTCGGCGCCGGTCTCGTCGAGATAGGGCAGATCGAGCAGCGAGGCCGGCATTGAGATGCAGCTCGACGCGCGACGCCGTCCGCGCGTCACCGCCGGCAGGTCGCGCGAGCGCGGCGTAGCGCGCCCGCTGCGCCCAGGCGCGCCTCGAGCGCGCTGGTCCACCGCCTGCTGCACGTCCTCGCCCGGCCGCACGCAGCACCTGCGCCTCGTCGCCGTCGACCACCACCAGATCGCCGGCCTCGACCTTCGGTGCAGCACGTCCTTGACGCGCCCGACCACGGGAATGTCGAGCGCGCGCGCCGACGATCGCGACATGGGCGGTGGGCGAGCCCTCCTCCAGCACCAGGCCCGCGCAGGCGGCGGCGGTCGTAGTCGAGCAGCTCGGCCGGCCCCATGCGGCGCGCGACCAGCACGAATTCCTCGGGCAGCTCCGCCAGCGCCGACGGCGATCGGCGTTCCCGCCGAGATGCTGCAGCAGCCGGTTGGTGAGATCCTCGAGATCCTGCAGCCGCTCGCGCAGATAGGGATCGCTCACCTGGCTCATGCGCGCGCGGGTGTCGTCCTGCACCTTCTGCACCGCCGCCTCGGCGGTGAGGCCGCTCTGCACCGCCTCGCGGATGCGCTGGAGCCAGCCGCGGTCGGCGGCGAACATGCGGTAGGTCTCGAGGATGTCGCGGTGCTCGCCGCCGCGCGCCACGTCGCTCTCGGCCAGCAGCGCGTCGATCGCGCTCTGCATCGCGGCGACAGCCTCGCGCAGCCGCTCGATCTCCGCCTTCGGATCCTCCGCCACCACCTGGCGGATGAGGATGCGCGGCTCGTGCAGCACGGCGGCGCCGATGGCCAGGCCGGCATTGAGCCGGATGCCGTCGAGGCGCACCGGCAGCAGGCCGATGCCGTCGCCCGGCGCCAGCTCCTCGGGACTCACGAGCTCGCCGCTCGCCGCCAGCTCCGCCAGCACCATGGCGATGGTCTGCAGCGTCTCGATCTCGTCCTCGGTCGTAATGCCGCTGGGTGCGGTTCTGCACCACCAGCACGCCGAGCACGCGGCCGCCGCGCAGGATCGGCACGCCCATCAGCGAGTGGTAGATCTCCTCGCCGGTCTCCGGCCGATAGGCGAAATCGGGATGCGACTGGGCGTCGGCCAGCGCCAGCGGCCGGCCGCTGGCGGCGATGACGCCGACCAGGCCCTCGCCGACCCGGAGCCGCGTGCGATGCACGGCTTCCGGCCGCAGGCCCTCGGTGGCGAAGAGCTCCAGCACCTCGCCGGCGCGCATCAGGTAAGCAGGAGCAGACTTCCGCCACCATGTCGGCGGCGATGACGCGCACGATCGGTGTTGAGGCGCTCCTGCGCCGTGCCCGGAGCCGGCCATCACGTCCCGCAGCCGGCGCAGCAGCCGGCGGGAGCCGGTGATGGCGGGACTCGGCTCCATCACCCGCCCGCCCTGGCCCGCCCCTCGTCAGGGCTTCGCCGCTTCGGTGCGGGCTCGGTGTCGACGGCAGCCGCGCGCGGAGCGCCAATGCCGTCACCGCCTGCTCGACCAGCTCGTCGAGGATCTCCTTGGTCGATTGCTCGCGGCGTCACCATGCCGACGCTCTGGCCGGCCATCACCGAGCCGGTCTCGACATCGCCGTCGATGACGGCGCGGCGCAGCGCGCCGGCCCAGAAGTGCTCGATCTCGAGCTGGGCCGTCCTTCTGCGAGACCTCGCCGCGATTGAAGCGGTCGAGCACGGCTCGCTGCATGCTCGACGAAATTCTCGGTGCCGTCATTGGCGAGCGCGCGCACCGGGATCACCGGGAAGCGCGGATCGAGCTGCACCGAGGGCACGGCGTCGCGCGCGCCGGCGCGGATGAAGGCCTGCTTGAATCTGGGATGCGCGATCGATTCATGCGCGCAGACGAAGCGCGTGCCGAGCTGCACGCCCGGCGGCGCCCATCTCGAGATAGGACGACGATCGCCTCGCCGCGGCCGATGCCGCCGGCGACGAAGACCGGCACCTCGCGCACATGGGGCAGGATCTCCTGCGCCAGCACGCCGGTCGAGACCGGACCGATATGGCCGCCGGCCTCCATGCCCTCGATGACGATGGCGTCGGCGCCCATGCGCACCAGCTTGCTTGGCGATCGCCAGCGCCGGCGCGAAGCAGATGAGCTTGGCGCCGCCCGCCTTGATGCGCTGCACCGCCGCCGCCGAGGGCAAGCCGCCGGCCAGCACGACGTGGCCGACGCGGCGGCGCGCGCAGACGTCGATGAGCTCATTGAGCTGCGGATGCAGGGTGATCAGGTTGACGCCGAAGGGCTTGGCCGGTGAGCGCGCAGCGTCGCGGCGATCTCGGCATCGAGCAGCTCCGGCGTCATCGAGCCGCAGGCGATCACGCCGAAGCCGCCGCCGTTCGAGATCGCGGCGACCAGGTTGCGCTCCGACACCCAGGTCATGGCGCCGCCCATGATGGCGAGGTCGGAGCCGAGGAATTCGCGCGCCGCGCCGCCACAGCCGGTCGAGGCCGCGGCGCGCCGCGGCGCGCGCGTCGCTGCCTCCGCCGAGCGCGACCGCTGGGGGCTTCGCGATCACCGGACGCGCTGCGGTGCCGTTCATGATCTCAATCTGCGTCGAGGCCGTAGGCGGTGTGCAGCGCGCGCAGCGCCAGCTCGGTGTATTCCTCGGCGATCAGCACGCTCACCTTGATCTCCGAGGTGGAGATCACCTGGATGTTGATGCCCTTCTCCGCCAGCGTCTTGAACATCTCCTTGCGCGACGCCGGCGTGGCTGCGCATGCCGACGCCGATGACGGAGATCTTCACCACGTTGGGATCGGGCTTGATCGCGGCGAAGCCGAGCTCCTTGCGCTTGCCCTCCAGCACCTTGACCGTGCGCTCGAGATCGGCCTTCGCCGACGGTGAAGGTGAGGTCGGTGAAGCGCCCGTCCTCGGAGACGTTCTGCACGATCATGTCGACGTTGATCGCGCTGTCGGCGAGCGGGCCGAAGATCGCCGCGGCGACGCCCGGCCGGTCGGCGACCTTGAGCAAGGTGACCTTCGCCTCGTCGCGGCTGTAGGCGATGCCGCTGACCACTTGCTTTTCCACGATCTCGTCCTCGTCCACCACCAGAGTTCCGGGAGCATCGTTGAAGCTCGACAGCACCTGCACGCGCACCCGGTGGTTCATCGCCATCTCGACCGAGCGGGTCTGCAGCACCTTGGCGCCCTGCGAGGCGAGCTCCAGCATCTCCTCGTAGGTAATTCTATCGAGCTTCCGCGCCTTCGCAACGATGCGCGGATCGGTGGTGTAGACCCCGTCCACATCGGTGAAGATGTCGCAGCGCTCGGCCTTGAGCGCCGCGGCCAGCGCCACCGCCGAGGTGTCGGAGCCGCCGCGCCCGAGCGTGGTGATGCGGTTGTCCGGTCCCAGGCCCTGGAAGCCCGCCACCACCGCCACCTGTCCCTCGCCCATGCGGCGGATGATGTCGTCGGTCGGCGATCTCGCCGATGCGCGCCTTGCCGTGCACGCCGTCGGTGCGGAGCGGGATCTGCCAGCCGAGCCAGGAGCGCGCGTTGACGCCGATGTCCTGCAGCGCCAGCGCCAGCAGCCCCGAGGTCACCTGCTCGCCCGACGCCACCACCACGTCGTATTCGCGCGCGTCGTGCAGGCTGCAGGTCTGCCGCGTCCAGTCGACCAGCTGATTGGTGACGCCCGGCCATGGCCGAGACCACCACCGCCACCTGGTTGCCGGCATCGACCTCGCGCTTGACGCGCAATGCCACGTTGCGGATGCGCGCGATGTCGGCCACCGAGGTGCCGCCGAATTTCTGCACGATGCGCGCCATCAGTCGTCGAGCCGCAAAAGTCAGGGAAATCAAGCGGGAACCGCGGTTGCCGCGGGAAGCGCGCGTATACATACTCTCGGCCATGGGAGCGAGGCAAGCACGCCCCGCCCCGCCTGGGAAAGCCGCGAGGACCGGCCTTATGACCAAGCCGGCAAGCACCATCGATCAGGACGAGGTCGAGCGCTTCTCGGCGCTGGCCGAGACGTGGTGGGACCCGAAGGGTCAATGGCGCCCGCTGCACAAGCTCAACCCCGCCCGGCTGCAATTTCTGCGCGACGCGCTGGCCGCGCACTTCGGCCGCGACTCCCGGAGCCTCACCCCGTTCGAGGGCCTGCGGATCCTGGACATCGGCTGCGGCGGCGGGCTGGTGGCGGAGCCCCTGGCGCGCCTCGGATTCGCCGTCACCGCGATCGACGCCGCCGAGCCCAACATCGCGGTGGCGCGCGCTCATGCGGCGGCGGGCGGCCTTGCCATCGATTATCGGACGGCGGCGGCGGAGGATCTCGCCGCGTCGGGCGAGCGCTTCGATGCGGTGCTGGCGCTGGAGGTCGTGGAGCACGTCGCCGATCTCGATGGCTTCCTCGACGCGGCGGCAGCGCTGATCCGGCCGGGCGGCGCGTTCCTGGCATCCACCCTCAACCGCACGCCCAAGAGCTTCCTCACCGCGATCGTCGGCGCGGAATACGTGCTGGGCTGGCTGCCGCGCGGCACTCATCGCTGGGACCGCTTCCTGCGTCCCTCGGAATTCGCCGCTGGCCTCCGCCGGCACGGGCTTCAGGTCGAGACGCTGCGTGGCCTCGGCTATGACCTTCGCCGCGACGCCTGGCGCGTCAACACCGATCTCGGCGTCAATTATCTCGTCCTCGCGCGGAAGCCGCAGGACTGAAAATCCTCCCCGCTTCGGCCCGTTCCGCCAAACCCCGCCGCGAGCCCTCGCCCTTGCAGACACCAGCGGGTTGTTACATCCTTGGCCCGGGGCAACCTCGCTCGTAAGGAAGAAACTGGCGCCGGCCGGAGAACGCCCCCCGGCGAGCGCCGGGGCGAGATGCCCACGGGGGAGGGCGGAACGACCTAGTCGCTGGTGGTGTTCCATGGCCAATTTTAATTCGCCCCAGGGCGATACGCTGCCTGGGGATACGACGCGTCTTACCGGTAACATCAAGTGGTTCAATCGTAACAAGGGGTTCGGCTTCATCGTCGCGACCGACGGCGGCGGCGACGTGTTCCTGCCGCTTGGCGGTGCTCGAGCGCTCGGGCTTCGGCGAGGCTCCGGAGGGCGCCACCGTCGTCTTCGACTGCGCCCACGGCGCCAAGGGACGCGCGGCGGTGACGGTGCTGAGCATCGACGCCTCCACCGCGGCGCCGTCGCGGCCGCATCCCCGCGATCGCGGCGGCGACGCCCGCGGCCCCACCGAATCTCTCGACGGCGTCGTCAAATGGTACGACCCGGCGCGCGGCTTCGGCTTCGTGGTGGCGAACGACGGCGGCAAGGACATCTTCGTCCACGTGACCGCGCTCCGGCGCGCCGGCATCGAGATGCTGGCGCCGGGTCAGCAGGTGCGCATGATGGTGTCGGAGGCGCCGCGCGGCCGCGAAGCCGCGTCGGTCAAGCTGATCTAGCTCAGCGGCGGCCAGCGCCCCAAACGGCGAGCCCGCCGACGAGGGCGCCGGCGGCCAACAGCGCAAAGGCGAGCGCGTAGCTGTCGCTGAGGCTCACCACCAGGCCGAAGAGCGCCGGCCCCAGCACGATGCCGAAGAAGGTGATCGAGAGCGCGCCGCCGGTGGCGGCGCCCGCGGTGCCCGCCGGCGCGAGCCGCGCCACCTCGGCGAGGTAGACGCCGTTCCAGCTGATGCCGGTGGTGCCGAGCATGGTAGCCACCAGGAAAATCGCGGCGAGCGGCCAGCTTGCGGAGATCAATGCCGTGGCGAGCGACGCGATCGCCATGCCGAATCCCAGCAGCGCCAGCAGCCGGCTCGGCGGCAGCAGCCGGTCAGCGACCCAGCCGAAGACGATGCGGCCGACGATGCCGCCGCCCTGCGCCACCGCCATCACCGCGCCGGCCACCACCAGCGACATCCCGGTGCGCTGGGTGAGGAAGGTCACCAGGAATGTGGCGAAGGAGAGCTGCGTCGCCGAGAAGGTCGTGGAGGAAAGCGCCAGCCGCCGCAGGCTCGGGATCTGCAGCACCAGGCGGATGCCGGCGAGAACACCCGCCCCCGATCGCGCGACGCCCTTGTCCGCGCCGTCGAAGCCGGGCCGCAGCGGCTCGACGGCGAGCGCCACCGCCACGCACATCGCCGCCACCGCGAGCGCCGCGCCGCGCCAGCCGATCGCGACCGCCAGCGGCGCGGCCAGGAATCCCGCCATCGCCCCGCCCACCGGCACGCCGGTCTGCTTCAGGGAGAAGACGAAGGAGCGCCGCTCCGGTGCAGTCTGGCGGATCAGAATGTGCGAGCTCGCCGGCGTCACCGGACCGTAGCCGAAACCCATGAGGATGGCGCCGAGCGCCACCACCAGCATCATCCCGCTGGCTCCCAGCGCGAGGCCGAAGGCGCAGAAGACGAGGCAGATCTGGCTGAGGCGCAGCGGCCCCATGCGCGCCAGAAACGCGCCGCTGCTGGCTGAGGTGACGATCGCGCCGCCGTAGATCAGCGCGGTGAAAAGACCGACCCGCTCCGCCGCCACGCCGATGTCGGGCGCCGCAAGCGCCGCGAGCACCGGCGGGGTCAGCACTGCCATCGAGACGAGTGCCTGGATGGCGAGAGTGGCGATGAGGGCGAGCATCGGGGCGCGCGGCGAGTGTGAGGCGCCGGGCGTGCCGGGGTCAACCACCCATTCCCCTATCGCGACGATCCCGCGAGCCCGACGATTGCGACATTTGGTCGAGGTCGATGCGTTGCCGCCGCCACCGGTGTACTCTAGATCATGCTCATGACCGCGCCGACATTGGGACGCGACATCACCATGGCGCTGGCGCTCAAGCTGGCGCTGCTGACGCTGATCTATGTGCTGTTCTTCCGCGCCGACGCGCGCCCGACCATCGACGCCGAGCGCGCCGCCCAGCAGATCCTGTCGCCGAGTCCCGCCCGGGAGGCACCCTGATGATCGATGCCGGCATCGTCGAGCTCTCCCGCCTGCAGTTCGCGCTGACCGCGCTCTATCACTTCCTGTTCGTGCCGCTGACCCTCGGCCTCTCGGTGCTGCTGGCGGTGATGGAGACTGTCTATGTCATGACCGGTCGGCCGATCTGGCGCGCCATGACCAAGTTCTGGGGCACCCTCTTCGGCATCAATTTCGCCATGGGCGTCGCCACCGGCATCACCATGGAGTTCCAGTTCGGCACCAACTGGGCCTACTACGCCCACTACGTCGGCGACATCTTCGGCGCGCCGCTGGCGATCGAGGGGCTGATGGCCTTCTTCCTGGAGGCGAGTTTCGTCGGCCTGTTCTTCCTCGGCTGGGATCGGATGTCGAAGCTCGGCCATCTCATCACCACCTGGCTGGTCGCCATCGGCTCGAACCTCTCGGCGCTCTGGATCCTGATCGCCAATGGCTGGATGCAGAATCCGGTGGGCGCCCGCTTCGACACCGCGACGCTGCGCATGGAGCTCACCTCGTTCTACGAGCTGATGTTCAATCCGGTGGCGCAGGCGAAATTCGTGCACACCGTGAGCGCCGGCTACGTGGTGGGATCGATCTTCGTGCTGGCGGTGAGCGCGCTCTATCTGCTGCAGGGCCGACATGTCGCCCTCGCCAAGCGCTCCATGACCGTCGCCGCGAGCTTCGGCCTCGCCTCGGCGCTCTCGGTGGTAGTGCTCGGCGACGAGAGCGGCTACACCGCGACCCTTGATCAGAAGATGAAGCTGGCGGCGATCGAGGCCATGTGGAACACCGAGCCCGCGCCGGCGAGCTTCACCGCTTTCGGCATTCCCGACGTCGCCCGGCGCGTGACCCACTACCGGATCGAGATACCCTGGCTCCTCGGGATCATCGCCACGCGCTCCTTCGACGAGCAGGTCGATGGCATCAACGAGCTCGTGCACCAAGGCGCCCTGCGCATCGAGAGCGGCATCATCGCCTATAAGGCGCTGCAGACGCTGCGGCAGACGCCCACCGACCTCGAGGCAAAGGCGAGCCTCGAGCTCCATGTCGGCGATCTCGGCTATGCGCTGCTGCTGAAGCGCTACACGCCCAATGTCGTGGACGCCGACGCCGCCACCATAGAGCGCGCGGCCAACGATCTCATCCCGAACGTGCCGGTGCTGTTCTGGGCGTTCCGCTTCATGGCCGGCCTCGGCTTCTACTTCATCGCGCTCTTCGCCCTCGCCTTCTATCTCGCCTCGATGCGGAAGCTGGAGACGCGCTGGTTCCTGCACATCGCGCTCTGGAGCCTGCCGCTGCCGTGGCTTGCCGCCGAGCTCGGCTGGGTCGTCGCCGAGTATGGCCGCCAGCCCTGGGTGGTGGAGGGCGTGCTGCCGACGTTCCTCGGCGTCTCCTCGGTCTCGTTCGTCAACATCATCGGCTCGCTTACCGGCTTCGTCGTGTTCTACAGCACGCTCGCCGTGATCGACGTCGTTCTGCTGGTGCGCACCATCCGCCGCGGGCCGGCGTGGGACCCGCCGCCTCGGCCGCGCGCCGCCGGGCTCAGGCCGATCGCGGCGGGGGAGGACTGAAATGCCGGATTACGACCTCCTGCGCTTCATCTGGTGGGCGCTCCTCGGCATCCTCCTGATCGGCTTCGCCGTGCTCGACGGCTACGATCTCGGCAGCGCGATGCTGCTGCCCTTCGTCGCCCGGACCGACGGCGAGCGCCGCCAGGTGCGCGAGACCATCGAGGCCAATTGGGAAGGCCACCAGGTCTGGTTCGTGCTCGCCGGCGGCGCCTCCTTCGCCGCCTGGCCGATGCTCTATGCCGCGAGCTTCTCCGGCTTCTACTTCGCGATGTTCCTGGTGCTGCTGGCGCTGATCCTCGCGCCCGGTGGGCTTCAATTTCCGCGACAAGATCGCCGACCCGCGCTGGCGCGAGATCTGGGACTGGGCGCTCTGCATCAGCGGCGTCGTGCCGTCGCTGGTCTTCGGCGTCGCCTTCGGCAATCTGCTGCAGGGCGTGCCGTTCGCCTTCGACAGCGAGCTTCGCCTTGACTACAGCGGCAGCTTCTTCGGCCTCCTCAATCCCTTCGCTCTGCTGGCCGGCCTGGTGAGCGTCGCCATGCTGGTGATGCACGGCGGCGACCTGGCTCGCCTGCAAGGCCGACGGCGAGGTGGCCCTGCGCGCGGCGCGGATCGCGAGCCTCGCCGGCCTGATCGCCACCGGGCTCTTCGCGCTCGCGGGCCTCTGGGTCGCCTTCGGCATCGAGGGCTATGCGATCAAAAGCGCGCTCCATCACAACGGGCCCTCGAATCCGCTCGGCAAGAGCGTCGCGCGCGACGCCGGCGCCTGGCTCAGGAACTACGGCATCCATCCCTTCCTCGTGGCGGCGCCGGTGCTGGGCTTCGCGGCGCCCCTCCTCGCCTCGCTGCTGGTGGCACGGCGCGCCGGCGTCTGGGCGCTCATTGCGAGCGGCCTCGGCGTCGCCGGCATCATCGCCACCGCGGGCGTCTCGCTCTTCCCCTTCCTGCTGCCCTCCTCGATCCAGCCCGACGCCAGCCTCACGGTCTGGGACGCTTCCAGCAGCCGCCTCACGCTCTTCATTATGCTGATCGTGGTGGTGCTGCTGCTGCCGATCGTGCTGGCCTATACCGCCTTCGCCCTTCGGGTGATGCGCGGTCGGGTGCGGCTCGAGGACGTCGAGCGCCACGAGAGCCAGTACTAGGGAGCATCCGCCATGTGGTACTTCAGCTGGGTCCTCGGTCTTGGCCTCGCCTGCAGCCTTCGCGATCCTGAACGCGATGTGGCTCGAGCTCACCGAGGAAGGACACGATCCCGAGGTCTGAGCACTGACTAAGCGGCGAGCGCCTTCATCTCCGCATAGAGGTCGGATTTCCCCTCAAAGCCGATGCCGGGCAGTTCCGGCATCACGATGTGACCCTTCTCCACGCGCACGCCGTCGGGGAAGCCGCCATAGGGCTGGAAGAGATCGGGATAGCTCTCGTTGCCGCCGAGCCCGAGTCCCGCCGCGATGTTGAGGGACATCTGGTGGCCGCCGTGGGGGATGCAGCGGCGCGGCGACCAGCCGGCCTGCTTCACGACCTCCAGCGTACGCTGATACTCGCAGAGCCCGTAGGAGAGGGCGCAGTCGAACTGCAGCCAGTCGCGATCGGCGCGCATACCGCCATAGCGCAGGAGGTTGCGCGCGTCCTGATGGCTGAACAGGTTCTCGCCGGTCGCCATCGGGCCGGGATAGACCTCGCCGAGCACCGCCTGCAGGCGATAATCGAGGGGATCGCCGGCCTCCTCGTACCAGAAGAGCGGATAGTCGCGGAGCGCCTTGGCATAGGTGACGGCGGTTTCGAGATCGAAGCGTCCGTTCGCATCGACCGCAAGCTGCGCCGCGCTGCCGATTTCCGCCAGTACCGCCTCGATGCGCCTGCGGTCCTCGGCGAGATCGGCGCCGCCGATCTTCATCTTCACGACAGTGTAGCCGCGATCGAGATATCCGCGCATCTCCGCGCGGAGCGCTTGCAGATCCTTGCCGGGATAGTAGTAGCCGCCGGCGGCGTAGACGAAGACGCGAGGAGTTGGCGGCGAGTCCATGCCGCTCCGCCAGCAGGCGGAACAGCGGCCTCCCCGCGATCTTCGCCACCGCATCCCAGACCGCCATGTCGATGGTGCCGACGGCGACCGAGCGCTCGCCGTGACCGCCGGGCTTCTCGTTGCGCATCAGCGTCGCCCAGATCCGGTCTGGATCGAGATTGTCGCCGGCATCGTTGAGCAGACTCTTGGGATCCGCCTCGCCGAGGCGCGGCGCGAAGCGCTCGCGGATCAATCCGCCCTGGCCGTAGCGACCGTTGGAATTGAATCCGTAGCCGACCACGCGCCGCCCATCGCGCACGGCGTCGGTGACGACGGCGACCAGGCTCGTCGTCATCTTGGTGAAGTCGATGTAGGCGTTGCGGATCGGCGACGAGATCGGCCGCGTGACGTCGCGGACGTCGAGAATGCGAACGGACATGGATGCGGTGGCTCCTGCGGCAGAGGCGTCGATCAGGAATTTAATTCCGCCGCGGCCGCCGGTGCAGCGGAAGTTTTCCACAAGAGATTGTTCCGGCCCCTGATCGAGGTATTGGCGACCCCCCGACTCCGTGATACCTTATCTAGTAGCTGATGGCTAATGGAGCCACAGGATACGGTGGGGGATGCGATGGAATCAATTTGGAATCCCGAGCGTATCGTGCAGTTGACGGACCTCTGGAACCAGGGTCTGTCCACCGCGGAAATCGGCCGCCGGATCGGCGTGACGAAGAATGCCGTGGTCGGCAAGGCGCACCGCCTGCTGCTGACCCCGCGCCCCTCGCCGCTGAAGCGCAAGCCGGGCCCACGGATCGAGAAGAAGGTGGTGAAGCCGAAGGTGGTGCAGATGGGCGGCCCGACCTGCTCATGGCCGATCGGCCATCCCGGCGACAAGAACTTTCACTTCTGCGACGAGCGGCCGGTGCAGGGCAAACCCTACTGCGCGACCCACGCGCAGATGGCCTACATCCGCCCGAAGAGCAACAGCGCGGCGTGACTTTGTTTTCCTCGGGCGACAAACCGCCACACCAGCTCCTGTCGCCCGAGTAATATTTTTTCTCCACCGTCGGCGAGCCGCCACGCCAACCCTCGCCGACGGTGTAACGCCGGAGTTTCCTGCGGCGCTCTCTCACCGGACAGCGGGAACGTAGGGGAAGGCCTTCGACGGCTTCGAGGTGACCGAATTCCTTGCCGATCCCGAGACGGACGGGCGTGTTCGCCGCGATGCTGAACATGACGTCCGGCGCGTTGTCCGTAAGGGACCGGCCGTTCCACTCGGCAAATCCGAATACCGCCGGCGTGCCGACCTCGTAGGGAAGGAGGTTGGGGCAGAACCGGCGCGCAATTTTCTCGCCATAGGCGCGCGGGTCCTCGGCAGTGCCGAGCGCGGCCACCACACCGGCGATCGCCTTGCTGACCGTCGCGCCGTGGGTCGCGAGATCATCCGCCGGGCATCCGCCGTTGAGCCGATCGCCGAGGCCTTCGTTGTATTGCGTGAACAGCGGATGGATCATCGGCAGCCCGACGCGATTGATGGCGCGCCAGCCTCCGGCATCCGTGGCAAGGGTCGCCGACCGCCCATACACCGATCCGCCGCTTGCCCCCGGCACCGGCAAGCAGCTCCCGATCCGGCACTTCCAGCACGATCGAGTAGACGGTGTGGCCGGCGAAGAGGTTCCTGGCCCGACTCGGATCCCATCCGGAAAGATCGATCGCCGTGCCGTCCTGGAAGGCGTGGCCTACCGCATGCAGCACATCGGGCTCGATCCAGAAGGGATCGCCGGCCTTGCCGGCCCAGACGCGGAGACCGGTTTCCGTGGTGACGGCCTCCTCCGTGCCGCCGCGCGCGACGATCGTGCCGGGCGCCTTGGGATCGACGGCATCCGCGCCCTTGATGAGGCGGAGGACGAAGCGCTGCTTCCCGCGCTCGTCGCGCTCCTCGAAGGTCATGCGATAGGTCATGTCCTCGACCGCGTCGCCGTCGAGGTCGATCTTGAATTCGTACATGCCCTCGGGATGGTAACCGGGCGCGGGAATGTCGCCGGCAATCGAGTGGCAGACGTTGATCACGAACACGGTGCCGGTTTCGCCACGGAATACGTAAAGATCCGTGATGTCGAGACGGATGTCCTGGCGAGCGATCGGCGAGTCAAGGTGATGGGACATGATGCCCTCATTCTGTTGTTGGCGCGTGGGAAGCGGCCGCCACGACCAGGCGCGACACGCAGGTCGCGGGTTCGCTGCCTGGCGACGCAGCGGAAGGAATTTGTACGAGGCGGTGAAGAAAGCGTGACGAACAGAACCCGAGTGCCGCGGTCCAGGGCCCGAACGTGCTCTCAACCGCGCGGCGATTTCTTTCGCATGTTTCCGCCTTGTCCGCTCGGGTGCGCTTGCGTGATCTTGCTCGCGCTTGCTCAGGCTGGAGCCTGGCCTTATCTCGTCAGTCGCCGCATGGCGCGGTCGAGGCCGTCGAGGGTGAGCGGAAACATGCGGCCCTCCATGCAGCTCGCGCACCATCCCGATCGACTGCGTGCCACCCCAGTAGCGCTCCGGCACCGGGTTGAGCCAGACCGCTTTCGGATAGGTCGCGAGCAGCCGCTCGCAGCCAGACCTCGCCCGGCTCCTCGTTCCAGTGCTCGACGCTGCCGCCGGGCTGCATGATCTCGTAGGGGCTCATGCTGGCGTCGCCGACGAAGATCAGCTTGTAGCTCTGGTCGTAGGTGTGCAGCACCTCCGGTGTCGGCGTGCGCTCGACATGGCGGCGCCAGGCATCCTTCCACACCGCCTCGTAGGGGCAGTTGTGGAAGTAGAAGTATTCGAGGTGCTTGAACTCGGCGCGCGCGGCCGAGAACAGCTCGGCGCAGGTCTTGATGTGGCCGTCCATCGAGCCGCCGATGTCGAGGAACAGCAGCACCTTGACCGCGTTGTGCCGCTCCGGCCGCATCTTGATGTCGAGCCAGCCGGCGTTGCGCGCGGTGGAGCGGATGGTGTCGTCGAGATCGAGCTCGCTCGGGCGCGCCCTCGCGGGCGAACTGGCGCAGGCGGCGCAGCGCCACCTTGATGTTGCGGGTGCCGAGCTCGACGCTGTCGTCGAGATTGCGGAACTCGCGCTTGTCCCAGACCTTGACCGCGCGGTTGTTGCGATTGCCGTCCTGGCCGATGCGCACGCCCTCGGGATTGTAGCCGTAGGCGCCGAAGGGCGAGGTGCCGGCGGTGCCGATCCACTTGCTGCCGCCCTGGTGCCGGCCCTTCTGCTCGGCGAGACGCTTCTGCAGCGTCTCCATCGATCTTGTCCCAGCCGCCGAGCGCCTCGATGAGCTTCTTCTCCTCCTCGGTCAGCGTCTTCTCCGCGAGCTTCCTCAGCCATTCCTCGGGGATCTCGATGCCGGCGTCGCCGATCGTCTCGATGCCCTTGAAGTAGTGGCCGAAGACGCGGTCGAACTTGTCGAGATTGCGCTCGTCCTTCACCAGCGCCGCGCGCGAGAGGTAATAGAAATCGTCGACGCTGTAGGCGGCGACGTTCTTCTGCATCGCCTCCATCAGCGTCAGGTACTCGCGCAGGCTCACCGGCACCTTCGCCTGCCTGAGCTCGAGGAAGAAGCCCACGAACATCGTTCGGCGCCCGCTCAGTTCCCGCCGCGCTCGCGCCGGTGCAGGAAGGCCAGGCGCTCGAAGAGATGCACGTCCTGCTCGTTCTTGAGGAGCGCGCCGTGCAGCGGCGGGATGAGCTTGGCGGGATCGCGGGTGCGCAGCACCTCCGGCGGGATGTCCTCGACCATCAGCAGCTTGATCCAGTCGAGCAGCTCCGAGGTCGAGGGCTTCTTCTTCAGGCCCGGCACGTCGCGGATCTCGTAGAAGGCGGTGAGCGCCTCGCTTGACCAGCGTCTTCTGCAGATCCGGGAAATGCACCTCGACGATCTGCTCCATCGTCTCGCGATCGGGAAAGCGGATGTAGTGGAAGAAGCAGCGGCGCAGGAACGCGTCGGGCAGTTCCTTCTCGTTGTTCGAGGTGATGACCACGATCGGCCGCTGCCTCGCCGCCACGGTCTCGCGCGTCTCGTAGACGTAGAACTCCATGCGGTCGAGCTCGAGCAGGAGATCGTTGGGGAATTCGATGTCGGCCTTGTCGATCTCGTCGATCAGCAGCACCGGCGCCGCGTCGGCGGCGAAGGCCTCCCAGAGCTTGCCGCGCTGAATGTAGTTGGCGATGTCGGCGACCTTCGCCTCGCCGAGCTGGCCGTCGCGCAGCCGCGCCACCGCGTCGTATTCGTAGAGCCCCTGCTGCGCCTTGGTCGTCGACTTGATGTGCCAGGTGATGAGGTCCTTGCCGAGCGCCTTGGCGATCTCCTGCGCCAGGATGGTCTTGCCGGTGCCGGGCTCGCCCTTGACCAGCAGCGGCCGCTCCAGCGCGATCGCGGCGTTGACGGCGACGCGAAGATCCTCCGTCGCGACATAGGTTTCGGTGCCCTCAAAACGCTGCATATAGGCCTCTTCTCGAAGGTACGGGATGCCGCCTCAACTCCGTGCTTAGCGCAGCTTGACGCGCGCCGCCACTCTCATCTGCGGGATCCATGCGCGCGTCCGACACTTCCAGAAGTCAAGAGGGTGCCGCTTCTTTACGCACGGTTGAGGCCGCTCTATCGTCTGTTCCGGCGCAACTCCTGAGAGGCGTCGAGGCCCAAAATGCGTAAGCTGATTTTGGTCGCGGCTGCGGTGGCAGTGGCCGGGCTGGTGGCTGTTGGTGTGTTCACTTTGCGGCAGAACGGTGCGCCGCCGCCACAATCGACCGCCAGTGCGACCTCGCCAGGCGCGCCGGCGCCGACACGCTCCGGCACCTTGGCGGTGACACCCGTCGCCGCTACCGACGCGCTGCCGCCGAGCCTCGCCTATGAATACGCCGACGTCGATACGACGAAGGCGGTGGCGGAGAGCTGCCTCATCTTCACCGAGCCGCTCGATGCCAGCGGGCAGACCGACTACGGCGCCTATCTCACGCTGAAGCCGGCGGCGAAACCCTCGATCCGAGTCGACGGGCGGAGGCTCTGCCTCGCCGGCCTCGCCTTCGGAACCGAATACCAGGCGGAGCTGAAGGCGGGATTGCCCGCCGCCTCCGGACACAAGCTGGCGGCGGCACAGCCGGTCGATCTCACCCTCGCCGACCGGCCGCCCCTGGTGGCGTTCCGCGACGGTCTCATCCTGCCGCGGGAAAGCGTCGCCGGCATCCCCATCACCACGGTCAATGTCGCGAAGCTCCACATCACCGTCTACCGGGTGCCGGACCGGCTGGTATCGCAGATCCGCCGGGACCAGCTCGCCGAGCGCTCGATCTATCCCTATCAGCTCGGCCAGATCCGCGACGATCAGGGCGCCAAGGTCTGGGAAGGCGACCTCGCCGTATCGGGCGCCAAGAACGCCACCGTCACCACCCTCTTCCCGATCGCCCAGGCGGTGCCCCAGCGCAAGCCCGGCATATATGTCCTGACCGCCGACAATCCCGCCGGGCGTCCGAAAACGCCGGGCGATGACGACGACGAGAACTACAGCGACTTCTACCGGCCTCTCCCTGTGCAATGGGTGATCGACACCGACATCGGCCTCACCACCATCAAGGGCGCCGACGGCCTCCATGTCTTCGCCCGCGCGCTGGGATCGGCGCTGCCGCTCGCGGGCCTCACGGTCACGCTGATCGCCCGGGACAATGACGAGCTCGCCAAGGCGACGACCGACGCCGACGGCCATCTCCGCTTCGATCCCGGCCTGCTGCGCGGACCCGGCGGCAATTCGCCGCTCGCTGTCATGGCCTTCGGCAAGGAAGGCGATTTCACCTTCGAGGATCTGAGCCGGCCCGCCTTCGACCTCTCCGACCGCGGCGTCGAGGGGCGCGCGCTGCCGGGACCGGTGGACGCCTTCCTCTATACCGACCGCGGCATCTATCGCCCGCGCGAGACCGTGCATGTGGTGGCGCTGCTGCGCGACCGCGTCGCCGAAGCGATCCCCGGCACGCCCCTCACCTTGATCGCGCGCCGGCCCGACGGCGTCGAGTACCGCCGAGCGACGCTCGCCGACGAGACCGTGGGCGCCGTCCACTACGACATCGCCCTCACCGAGACCGCGGCGCACGGGCGCTGGCAGGTGGACGCCTATCTCGATCCCAAGGGCGCGGCGGTCGGACACGCGGAGTTCGAGGTCGAGGACTTCGTGCCCCAGCGCCTCAAGGTGGAGCTCACCGCCAGCGCGCCCGCCATCGAGCCCAACCAGCCGATCCCCGTCGACGTCACCGCGCGCTTCCTCTACGGCGCACCCGGCGCCGATCTCGGCGGCGAGGCCGATGCCACCATCGAGGCCGACACCACGCCCTTCCCGGCCTATCGCGGCTGGTCCTTCGGCCTCGCCGAGGAGAAGTTCAAGATGGACGTGGCGCCCCTCGAACTGGCGCAGACCGACGCCGAGGGCCGTACCAAGGTCGGCGGCACCCTCGACAAGCTGCCGGACACCACGCTGCCGATGAAGGCGGAGATCCGCGTCGCCATCTTCGAGCCCGGCGGCCGCAGCACCGAGAGCCGTCTCAGCCTTCCTATCAGGACCAAGCCGCTGCTGATCGGCATCCACCCGCGCTTCCGGGACGAGCGGATCGAGGAGGATACCGAGGCGGCCTTCGACGTGGCGGCTCTCGACGTCGCCGGCAAGCCGGTGCCGCGGGATGGCCTCAAATACGAGCTCGTGCGCGAGCAGAGCGAATACCACTGGTACCGCAGCGAGGGCCATCTCCGCTTCGAGCGCACAACCTTCGATGAATCGATCACCGAGGGCGCGATGTCGGTCGCCGCGGAGAAGCCCGGCGAGTTCAAGTACCGCCTGCCCTGGGGTTACTACCGCCTGACCGTGCGCGACGAGACGACCGGCGCCGCCACCAGCGTGCGCTTCAGCTCCGGCTGGCGCGGCGATCTCGCCGAGGACCGCCCGGACAAGAGCGAGGTGAGCGCCGACAAGGCCAGCTACCTGCCGGGCGAGACGGCGAAGCTGGCGATCCGCCCACCCAGTGCCGGCGAGGGGCTGCTGGTGATCGCCAGCGACCGCGTGCTGGCGACGCGCCTCGTTCATGTGCCGGCGGAAGGGGCCACGGTGGAAGTGCCGGTGACCGCCGACTGGGGCACCGGCGCCTATGCCGTCTTCACTCACTACCGCGCTCTCAAGGACGGCAATTCCCGCGCGCCCACCCGCGCCATCGGTGTCGCCTGGCTGCCGATCGACGCCGGCCCGCGCACCATCGGCGTCGAGCTCGGCGTGCCCGACAAGGTGCTGCCGCGCCGGACGGTAGCCATTCCGATGACGCTGAAGAATCTCACTCAGGGCGAGAAGACCTATCTGACCCTTGCCGCGGTGGACGAGGGAATTCTTCAGCTGACGCGCTTCGAGAGCCCGGCGCCGACCAAGTTCTATTTCGGCAAGCGGCGCCTCGCGGTCGACATCCGCGACGACTACGGCCGCCTCATCCAGGGCGAAGGCGAGGTGGGCGCGATCCGCCAGGGCGGCGACAGCATCGGCGGCGCGGCGCTGCCGGTGGTGCCGACGCGCACGGTGGCGCTCTTCTCGGGATTCGTCCAGGTGGACGCGCAAGGCCACGCATCGGTGCCGCTGGAGATCCCGGATTTCGAGGGCGAGCTGCGCCTGATGGCGGTCGCCTTCGACAAGCACAAGGTCGGCGACGCCGAAGGGCATCTCACGGTGCGGGATCCCGTGGTGAGCGACGTGGTGCTGCCGCGCTTCCTGGCGCCCAACGACCAGAGCCGGTTGAGTCTCAGCCTGCACAATCTCGACGGCGCGCCCGGCGACTATCGCGCCGCCTTCTCAGTCGATGGCGCGGTGGCGCTTTCCGCCGAGAGCGAGCGCACGGTGACCCTGGCATCCGGCGAGCGCCAACTGCTGGCGTTTCCGATCGCCGGCAAGGAAGTCGGCATCGGCACCTTCACCTTGCATCTGAGCGGGCCCGGCGGCTTCGCCGTCGACCGCCAGTGGCAGATCGCGGTCAGGAGCGCTCAGGATCCGATCACCCGCACCACGGTGCTGACGGTAGCGGCGGGCAAGGACGCGAGCTTCACCAGCGACCTCACCGCCGGCTACGTTCCCGGCACGACCGCCGTCAATCTGAGCCTCGCCACCTGGCACAGCCTGCCGGTGGCGGGGCTGCTGCGCTCCCTCGACCGCTATCCCTATGGCTGCATCGAGCAGACCACCAGCCGCGCCTTCCCGCTCCTCTATTTCAACGACGTGGCGCTGCTCACCCGGGACAAGCAGGACCCGGGCATGCGCGTGCGCGTGCAGAAGGCGGTCGACCGCGTCCTCGACATGCAGCGCATCGACGGCAACTTCGGCTTCTGGGGCCCGAGCTATCCCGCCTATGACTGGCTCAGCGTCTACGCTCTCGATTTCCTGTTCTCGGCGCGCGCCCAGGGCTATGCCGTCTCCGACGACGCGCTGCAGCGCGGACAGAATTGGCTCCGCCGCGTGGTCGAGGTGGGATCCGTGGAGCAGGCGCGCTACTCCAATCGCTCGAACATCGATACCACCTCGCGCGACTATGCCGCCTATCTGCTGGCGCGGCTGGGCGGCGCCTCCGTCGCCGATCTCCGCTACCTCTACGACATGACCGCACAGAGACAGCGCCGGGCCTTCCCGGAGAGCCAGATCGCCGCCGCCCTCGCTCTGGCCGGCGACGTCTCGCGGAGCCGTGCCGCCTTCGCCCGCGTCGAGACCCTGGCGCTGGGTCCCTCCAACGCGCCGTTCCGCTATTTCTACGATGACGACTACTACGGCTCGTCGCTGCGCGATTGGGCGGGGCTGGTGCGGGTCGCCGCGGAGACCAAGCAGACCGCCCTGGTGACGCGCCTCTTCCAGCGCTACGAGAGCGTCAACGATCTCCCGGACGATCTCACCACCCAGGAGAAGGCGTGGCTGATGCTGGCGGAGCACGCGCTCACCGAGAACCGGGCACCCGCCGCAGTCGCCGTCAACGGATCGGTGGTGACCGGCGGCAGCGATCCCGTGACGCTCTCGCCCGATGATGCGGCGCTCGCTGCCGGCTATACCGTCACCAATCGCGGCGACCGCGATCTCTTCGCCACCGTCACCGTCGAGGGCGCGCCCAGCGAGCCGCTGCCGCCAGAGAGCAAGGGCGTGACCCTGGAACGCACATTCCATACGCTCGCCGGCGGGCCCGCCGATCTCGCGCACCTCAAGCAGAACGACAGGCTGATCGTCGAGCTCTCGGGCAAGGTCGGCGACAGCCGTCATCACGAGATGGTGCTGCGCGATCTGCTGCCGGCCGGATTCGAGATCGAGGGACCGGTGCGCACCGACAACGACGGCGCGACGGCCTATGACTGGCTGCCCAAGCAGCGCTACACTCGATTGAAGGAGGCACGCGACGACCGCTTCGCCGCCTCTTTCGTGGTGACGGGCGACGCGAGATACTACTGGGACGAGGACGATCGCGATAACGACGTGAGCTACGACATCGCCTATATCGTGCGTGCGGTGACACCAGGCAACTATATATTGCCCGCCGCCACCGCGGAGGACATGTACCGGCCCTCGGTGCGCGCCCGCACCGCCCTGGGTACGGTCGGCGTCCAGGCGCGCTGAGAGGCTGGCGATGCCGCGCTCGATCCTCTACTCCATCGCCGGCCTGGCCCTCATCGCCCTGGCGCTGATCATCACCGACGCCACTTTTCCGCCGGATCTGAGCCGGGCCCAGCGCGGGTCGGTGACCGTGCTCGACCGCGAGCACGGCATTCTCCGCAGCTTCCTCTCCAGCGACGGCGCCTGGCGGCTTCCCACCACGGTGGAGGACGTCGACTCCCGCTATCTCGTGCTGCTGCGCGCCTATGAGGATCAGCGCTTCGACGAGCACTGGGGCGTCGATCCCCGCGCGGTCGCGCGGGCCGCCTGGCAATACCTCTATAGCGGACACATCGTCTCCGGCGCCTCGACCCTCACCATGCAGGCGGCGCGGCTGCTGGAGCCGCGGCCGCGCGGGCTTGGCACCAAGGTCATCCAGATGGGGCGGGCGCTGCAGCTGGAAGAACGCTATTCCAAGGACCGCATCCTCGACATCTATCTGACCCTGGCGCCGTTCGGCGGCAATCTCGAGGGCGTGCGCGCCGCCTCGCTGGCCTATTTCGGCAAGGAGCCGCGCCATCTCACCCTCGGCCAGGCGGCGCTGCTGGTGGCGCTGCCGCAATCGCCGGAACGGCTCAGGCCGGACCGCCATCCGGACGCGGCGATCGCGGCCCGCGCCAAGGTGCTGCTGCGCCTGGAGCAGCACGGCATTCTCTCGCGGCCCGAAGTGCTGGAGGCGCTCAACGAGAAGCTGCCGATGACGCGCCTCGCGATGCCGCTCCTGGCGCCGCATCTGTCCCAGCATCTGGCGTCCGCCGCCGCACCCGGTGCTGCGATTTCCACCACCATCGACCGCGCCATGCAGAGCGCGCTCGAGACCCTCGCCCGGCGCGAATCCCTCCGCTTCGACGACGGCGCCGATGTCGCGGTCGTCGTGGTGGAGAACCGCAGCCACGCGCTCCGCGCCTATCTCGGCGGCGCGAGCTTCTTCGGGCCGCACGGCCAGGTCGATCTCGCGCGGGCGTCGCGCTCGCCCGGCTCGGCGCTGAAGCCGTTCATCTACGGCCTCGCCTTCGACGACCGCATCGTGCATCCCGCGAGCCTCATCGACGACGCGCCCATGCGCTTCGGCGACTACGCGCCGCGCAACTTCGACCGCCAGTTCCAAGGCACCGTCAGCGTGCGCGAGGCGCTCCGCCAGTCGCTGAACGTGCCGGCGGTGGCGCTGCTCGATCGCGTGGGACCCGTGCGCTTCGTGGGCGATCTTCGCGCCGCCGGCGCCCGCATCGGCTTTCAGCGCCTGGCGGGCACGCCATCGCTGCCGGTGGCGCTGGGCGGCGTCGGCATCGATCTCGTCGATCTCACCATGCTCTACACGACGTTTCCCAACGGCGGCATGGCCGCGCCGCTGCGGGTGACAGAAGCTGCGCCAGCCGCGCCGATGCGCCTGATGGGATCGGCGGCGGCGTGGTACGTCACCGACATTCTTCGGGGATCGCCGCTGCCGGACGGCTTCGCTCAGGGCCTCGGCCTCGCGCGGGTGCGGGACATCGCCTTCAAGACCGGTACCTCCTATGGCTTCCGCGACGCCTGGGCGGTGGGCTTCTCGCCGGACTACACGGTCGGGGTCTGGGTCGGCCGCGCCGACGGCTCGCCGCGGCCGGGCCATTTCGGCCGCAATACCGCGACGCCGATGCTGCTCAAGGTGTTCGACCTGCTGCCGCCCGATGACGGTGGCTTCGCCGGCGCGCCGGACGAAGCGCTCGCCGCGGAGACTGCCCGCGACCTGCCGCCGGCGCTCCGTCATTTCGCCGCCGACCGTCAGCTGCCGCGCAAGCCCGGCGGGTCGCCGGCACCGCACATCCTCTTCCCGCCCGATGGCGCGGTGGTGGAATGGCATCCCGACGATGGCGACCACGGTGGCCTGCCGCTCAAGGCGGAAGGCGGCGTCAGGCCGCTCGCCTGGGTGGTGAATGGCCGTCCGGTCGAGCAGACGGCGCTCGCAGGCGGTGCCTGGCAGCCCGACGGCGAGGGCTTCGCCCGCATCGCCGTGGTCGACGCCCAGGGCCGCAGTGCCCAGGTCCGCGTCCGCGTGGTGACCCAGCAGTAGCTGGCCGTCCAAGTCCAGAATTCGACAGCAAGAAACGGATCGCGCGGTTTGCGCGACTCCACGACTGTGGCCTGTCGGCATCAGGGAGCGAGACATGTCGGATCGACGCATGGGCGCGGCGGAATGGGGATTTCTCCTGGCGCTGGCCGCCGCCTGGGGCGGGATTTTTCTGCTGAACCGCTTCGCCCTCGACGGATTTCCACCGCTGACGGCGGTGTTCCTACGGCTGGGATTGGCGGCGCCGCTGCTGCTGGCGCTGGTTCGTCTCCAGGGCGAGCGGCTGCCGACATCGCTCAGTGCCTGGAGCGCCTTCGCGCTGATGGGCTTCCTCAACAACGCGCTCCCCTTCACCCTCTTCGTCTGGGCGCAGCAGAGCATCGCCAGCGGCCTCGCCGCGATCATCAACGCCACCTCGCCGTTCTTCACCGCGTTCCTCGCCCATATGCTCACCAGCGACGAGCGCCTGGGCGCGGCCAAGCTCGCGGGGCTGCTGCTGGGATTGGGCGGCGTCATCGTGCTGATCGGGCCGGGCGTGCTGGGTGGCCTCGACCGCGACGTGGTGGCGGAACTGGTGCTGCTGCTGGCGCCGATCTCCTACGCCTTCGCCGGCCTCTGGGGCCGGCGCTTCCGCGCGCTCTCGCCGTCGGTCGCCGCCTGCGGCATGGTGCTGAGCAGCACCGTGCTGATGGCGCCGGTGGCGCTCCTGCACGATCACCCCTGGACGCTAACGCCCGGCGCGCTCGCCTGGGGCGCGGTCGCAGCCCAGGCCGCGGTCGGCACCGCGCTCGCCTACTGGCTCTATTTCAGAATTCTCCGCACCGCCGGCGCCACCAACCTGCTGCTGGTGACCTTGCTGATGCCGCCGGCGGCGATGCTGCTGGGCGCGGCGATCCTCGGCGAGCGCTTCGCCTGGAGCGCGTTTGCGGGCCTCGGCCTCATCTTCCTGGGATTGGCCGCGATCGACGGAAGATTGCTCGGCTGGCTCAGGCGAGGGCAGGACGCGAGTTCCGCCGAGCTGCCCACTTGAGCTAAACTCCCTCGCGGGAGGGCCTGGAATGACGGCCGACCGAATGCTGGAGATCCGTCCGATCGCGGGCGCGCTGGGTGTTGAGATCCATGGCGTCGATCTCTCGCGCAGCCTCAGCGCCGATATCGTCGGCGGGCTCCGGCGCGCCCTCCTCGACCATCTCGTGATCTTCTTTCGGGACCAGCCTCTTTCGCCCGCGCAGTTCCTCGCCTTCGCACGCGCCTTCGGCACGCCGGTGGAATATCCCTTCGTCAAGGGCCTGCCGGATTTCCCGGAGATCATCGAGGTGAAGAAGCTCGAGCATGAGCGCGTCAATTTCGGCGGCATCTGGCACTCCGACACGACCTATCTGGAGACGCCGCCGATGGGATCGATGCTGCTGGCACGAGAGGTGCCGCCGGTGGGCGGCGACACGATGTTCGCCAACATGTATCAAGCCTATGAGACGCTTTCCGAGGGAATGCGGGAGATGCTGGGCGGGCTGCGCGCCGTCAACTGCTCCGCCAAGGCCGATGTGACGCGGACGCGCGAGGATCGCGTCGCATCGAGCCCCGGCGAGGCGCGCAAGAGCTACGAGGCCACGCATCCCGTGGTGCGCACCCATCCCGAGACCGGGCGCAAGGCGCTCTACGTCAACACGGCTCACACGTTGCGCTTCGAGGGCATGACCGAGGAAGAGAGCGCGCCGCTGCTTTCGTTTCTATTCGCGCACCAGGTAAAGCCCGAGTTCACCTGTCGCTTCCGGTGGGAGGTGGGCTCGATCGCGTTCTGGGACAATCGCGCCGCCCAGCACAATCCGATCAACGACTATCACGGCCATCGCCGCGTCATGCACCGCATCACGCTCGCCGGCGACCGGCCGCGCTGAGCGGATTGCGCAACGAAAAGCCCGCCGCCTCTTGCGAGACGACGGGCTCTGCCGTGATTGATCGAAACTGTTCGACCGTCGCCTACTTCGGCGACAGCACCATGGTCATCTGGCGGCCTTCCATGCGCGGCACCTGCTCCATCTTGGCGACCTTGTCGAGATCGTCCTTGACGCGCATCAGCACGTTCATGCCGAGCTCCTGGTGCGCGAGCTCGCGGCCGCGGAAGCGCATGGTCACTTTGACCTTGTCGCCCTCCTCGATGAACTTGAGCATGCTGCGCATCTTGACGTCGTAGTCGTGATCGTCGATGCCGGGCCGCAGCTTGATCTCCTTGACCTCGATGACCTTCTGCTTCTTGCGCGCCTCGTTGCGGCGCTTCTGCTCCTCGTATTTGTACTTGCCGAAATCGAGGATCTTGCAGACGGGGGGATCGGCGTTGGGCGATACCTCGACGAGGTCGAGGCCGGTCTCGCTCGCCTTGACCAGCGCCTCGTTGCGGGTGACGACCCCGACCATTTGGCCCCTCTCGTCCACCAGACGGACGCGGGGGCTGAGGATCTCTTCGTTGATGCGCGGGCCATCTTTAGAGGGCGGCGCGGGAAGCGGTGGTCTAGCTATTTAGGTTCTCCTTCAATTGTCCAGGCGGGAACGGCTTCGGAGGCACGCGGTCAACGGCCTAAGCCTTTGATATCGCGCATATTACAGCGGGCGCGTTACGACGCCGGCGCCGCCGCCTCCTGCTTCAATCTAGCGACGGCGGCGTCAAGCGCAAGAATTTCTTGCTCTTTTCCTCCCAGACGCCGGATCGCGACGGAACGGGTCTCGGCCTCGCGCTTGCCCACCACCAGCAGCACCGGAACCTTGGCGAGGCTGTGCTCGCGCACCTTGTAATTGATCTTCTCGTTGCGGAGATCGGTCTCGACGCGCAAGCCCGCTGCGGCGGCGACTTCCGCCACCTCCCTGGCATAGTCGTCGGCGTCGCTGGTGATGGTAAGAACGCTCGCCTGCACCGGCGCCAGCCAGAGCGGGAAGCGGCCGGCGTAGTGCTCGATCAGGATGGCGATGAAGCGCTCGAAGGAGCCGAGGATCGCGCGGTGCAGCATCACCGGACGATGCCGCTGACCGTCCTCGCCGATGTAGCTGGCATCGAGCCGCTCCGGCAGCACGAAATCCACCTGCAGCGTGCCGCACTGCCATTCGCGGCCGATCGCATCGCGCAGCACGAATTCGAGCTTCGGCCCGTAGAAGGCACCCTCGCCGGGATTGAGCGTGTAAGGCAATCCCGCCGCCTCGGTCGCGTGGCGAAGCGCCGCCTCCGCCTTGTCCCAGATCGCGTCCGTGCCCGCGCGCACCGGCGGGCGATCGGAGAACTTCACCGCCACGTCCTCGAAGCCGAAATCCTTGTAGACCGAGCGCAGGAGATCGCAGAAGGCGATGCTCTCCGACGTGATCTGGTCCTCGGTGCAGAAGATGTGCCCGTCGTCCTGGGTGAAGGCGCGCACGCGCATGATGCCGTGCAGCGCGCCCGAGGGCTCGTTGCGATGGCAGGAGCCGAACTCGGCGAGGCGCAGCGGCAGGTCGCGATAGCTCTTGAGGCCCTGGCGGAAGATCTGCACGGCGCCAGGGCAGTTCATCGGCTTCAAAGCGAGGATGCGCTCCTTGCCCTCGTCCTCGTCCCGGACCGTGAACATGTTCTGGCGGAACTTCTCCCAGTGGCCCGACGCCTCCCAGAGCGCGCGGTCGACGAGCTGCGGCGTCTTCACCTCGACGTAGCCCGCGTTCTCCAGCCGATGGCGGATGTAGTGCTCGATGGTGCGGAACAGCGTCCAGCCCTTGGGATGCCAGAACACGCTCCCGACCGCCTCCTCCTGCTGATGGAAGAGGCCGAGCTCGCGGCCGAGGCGGCGATGGTCGCGCTTCTCCGCCTCCTCGAGCTGGAAGAGATACGTATCGAGCTGCTTCTGCTCGGCCCAGGCGGTGCCGTAGACGCGCTGCAGCTGCTGGTTCCTGGCATCGCCCCGCCAATAGGCGCCGGCCACCTTCATGAGCTTGAAGGCGTGACCGAGCTTGCCCGTCGAGGGCAGATGCGGGCCGGTGCAGAGGTCGGTGAACTTGCCCTGCTTGTAGATGCTGATGTCCTCGTCGGCGGGGATCTCCTGGATCCACTCGGCCTTGTACTTCTCGCCGATCGACTGGAAGAAGTGCACGGCGTCGTCGCGCGACCAGACCTCGCGCGTGATCGCCTCGTCGCGGTCGACGATCTCGTGCATGCGCTGCTTCGATCCTCGCGAGATCCTCCGGCGTGAACGGCTGATCGCGGGCGAAGTCGTAGTAGAAGCCCGTCTCCGTCGCCGGGACCGAAGGTCACCTGGACGTCGGGATAAAGCTCCTTCGCCGCCTCCGCCATCACATGGGCGGCGTCGTGGCGCAGGATCTCCAGCGCCTCCGGCGAGGTGCGCGTGATGACGGCGACCTTGGCGTCATGGTCGATGACGGTGGCGAGGTCCCGGGGCGCGTCGTCGAGCTTGATGGCGAGCGCGGCCTTGGCGAGACCGGGCCCGATGGATTTCGCCAGCTCCCCGCCGCTCAGCGGGCCCGCGAAGGTTCGCACCGACCCGTCCGGCAGCGTGACGGCGACGGGAGATGCTGATGCGGGCACGGCTTTGGCCTCGGGCGACATGACGGATCCAGGACAGGGGTGGAACGAAGGGGTCCGGTTTAGCCGAAGGCGAGCGTGGCGGCAACCTCCTCCACGGGAAGATCCCGGAGGCTCGGGCGCCGGAGGATCGCCACCCGCGGTCCCCGGGGCGCGGTGAGGGCGGGATCGGAAGCGGCGGAAAACAGCACCGTCGCCGGCGCGCCCGCCGCCGCCAGCAGATGCATGGGGCCGGTATCGTTGCCGACCGCCCAGAGCGCCCGGCGGCCGAGCGCCGCGATCTCGGACAGGCTGGTCTCGCCGGTGAGGTCGCGGGCGGCGGGACAGCCGGCCAGGATCTCGGCGGCGACCGCACGCTCGGCGGCAGCACCCACCAGCACCGGGGTGACGCCGCGGCGGAGCAGCTCCTGGGCCAGCGCCGCATATCGCTCCGCCGGCCAGCGCTTCTCCGGCTCGATGCGGCGACCCGCCTGGCACCAGCACGACGAAGCGCTCCGGCAACGCGAAGCGATCGAGGCCGCCGACCACCCAGGAGAGATCCGGCGTCGACACCTCGGGGATGCCGGCCAGGCGGAGCTGATCCGCCTGGCGCTCGAGCGTGTGCATGCGGTCGCGTCCGGGCGTGTCGTGGGGATGCGAGGCGCCGCGGGCGATGCCGGACCATTCCGGCCGCGGCCCTGGCCCCATCAACCGAAAATAGAAGCTCGAGCGATCCGAGGTCTGGAGGTCGTAGACGCGGGTGAAGTGCGCCGCGCGCAGCCGGTGCCGGAGGCGCAGGAGACCGAGCGGACTGCCCCAGCCGGGCCGGGCATCGGTCCAGATCTCGTCGAAATAAGGCGCGTCGGCGAGAAAGCCGGTGAAGAGATCCGTCGTGAGCAGCACGATTTCGGCGTCGGCGTGATGCAGCCGGATCGCCGCCGCCGGCCCCATCGCCTGCACGAGGTCGCCGAGCGCCCCCAGCTTGATCACCAGGATGCGCGGCCGCGGCGTCAAGCCAGGACTGCGCCCGCCGCCGTCACGGCCGCCGGAGCCGGGAACAGGATCTCGTCATAGACCGCGAGGGTGCGGGCCGCCATGGTGATGGCGTTGAAATGCCGGCGCACGTGATCGATCGCGCGCTCCGCATGGGCGATGCGCGCCTCGGGGCCGAGCCGCATCGTCTCCGTCAGCGCCTCGGCGAGCGCGCGCGCATCTCCGGGCGGCACCAGCCAGCCGGTACTGCCGGGCACCACCGTCTCGCGGGCGCCGCCGTGGTCGGTGGCGATCACCGGCCGCCCCATGGCCTGCGCCTCGACGATGACGCGGCCGAAACCCTCCGGCGACGTCGACGCCGAGACCACCACATCCGCCAGCATATAGGCCGCCGGCATGTCGCGGCAGTCATCGACGATCTGCACCACCGCCCCCAGGCCGCGACGCATCGCCAGCGCCTCCAGCTCGCGGCGGTAGCGCGCGTCGCCGCCGCCGACGAAGAGGCAGCGCACGTCGGTCCGGCCCAGCATCGCCAGGGCGTCGATTACGACCGTATGTCCTTTCCAGCGCGTGAGCCGCCCCGGCAGCATCACCACGAAGGCGCCGTCCGGCAGGCGCCATTGGCGCGAGAGCGCGATCAGGCGCTCGGCGCTCACGCGCTCGGGATCGAAGCGCGCGACGTCGACGCCGCGGGGAATGACGCGCAGCCGGTCGGGCCGCGACGCCATAGAGCTCGCGCCGCGTGCTCGCCGACGAAATCCGAGATGGCGATCACCCGCTCGCCCTTGCGCCATCACGGAATTGTAGAGGCGCTTCAGGCGCAGATTCCGCCCCATAGGCATTGTGGAAGGTGGTGACGAAGTGCCGCCCCGTGCGCTGCGCCGCCGCCATCGCGCTCCAGGCCGGCGCGCGGCTGCGGGCGTGCACGATGTCGATGTTGTAGCGCTCGATAACCTCGACGAGGCGGCCGACATTGGCGCGCATCACCACCGGGTTCTTCGAATCGACCGGCAGCGTCACGTGCTGCGCCCGCGCGCGCTCGATCTCGCGCACCATCGGGCCGCCCGACGACACCACCACCGACTGCCAGCCGCCGCTCACCAGCGCCTGGGCGATCTCGACGGTGCCGCGCTCCACCCCGCCGCTCACCAGGCTCGGCACCACCTGCAGCACCGCAGGCGGCCGGCTTCCCGCCTGCGGGTCGGCGATGTTAATCTCCAGGGAGGCAGTCATCCCGGCAGAATGCGACGGCGGCGAACCAAATGTCCATGCCCGCGACGACTCGCGACCCCACGACCCCGCAGATGCTGGCACGCCCGGACGGCGCCACCGTCGCTTACCGGCGGCGCGGCGGTCGCGGTCCCGGCGTCATCTTCCTCGGCGGCTTCATGTCGGACATGACCGGCACCAAGGCCGAGGCGCTCGACCGATTCTGCGCCGCGCGCGGCCAGGCCTATCTCCGTTTCGACTATTTCGGCCACGGCGCATCGTCGGGCGCGTTTGGGGACGCGACCGTCGGCCGCTGGCTCGACGATGCGCTGGCGGTGCTCGACAATCTGACCGATGGACCGCAGGTGCTGGTGGGATCGAGCCTCGGCGGCTGGATCATGCTGCTGGCGGCGCGCGCCAGGCCGGAACGGGTGAAAGCCCTGGTGGGCATCGCGCCGGCGCCCGACTTCACCGAGGATCTCATGTGGGCGGAATTCACGCCGGAGCAGCGCCAGACGATCGAGCGCGAGGGCTTCCTGCGGTTGCCCTCGGAGTACAGCGCCGAGGGATATCTCTACACCCTCGCCCTCATCGAGGAGGGAAGACGGCATCTGCTGATGCGCGCCCCCATCCCGATCGAGTGCCCGGTGCGGCTGCTGCATGGCATGCGCGACGCCGACGTGCCGTGGCGCACCAGCCTCGCCATCGCCGAGCGACTTGCGAGCACGCGATGTGCGGGTGACGCTGATCAAGGACGGCGACCACCGGCTCTCCACGCGAGGCCGACCTCGCGCTTCTCATGCGACGCTGGAGCCGCTGCCTCGATTCCCTGCGAGCAGCGCGCTCGAGCCCGTCCTTGTAGCCGGGATAGCGGAGCCGCACGCCGAGCTCGCCCTTCATGCGCCGGTTCGCGACCCGCTTGTTGTCGGCATAGAAGCTCAGCGCCATCTCCGAGAGCCCAGCCGTCTCCAGCGTGACCAGGGGCGGCGGCGATATGCCCAGGAGCTCGCAGGCGAACTCGATCACCGCCCGCGGCGGCGCCGGATCGTCGTCGCAGAGATTGTAGATCGCGCCAGGATCGGGCCGCGCCATCGAGGCTGCCAGCGCCTGCGACGATGTCCTCGACATGGATGCGCGAGAACACCTGGCCGGGCTTGTCGATGCGCTGGGCGCGGCCCGCGCGCACGGTGTCGAGGGCGCTTCGCCCGGGGCCGTAGATGCCGGCGAGGCGGAAGAGATGCACGGGAAGCTCGCGACGTTCGTGCAGATTCGAGCCATCGCTGCTCGGCGGCGACACGGCGGCGGCCGCGCTCGCCGCTGGGTGCGAGCGGCGAGCTCTCGTCGACCCAGCCGCCGTCGCGATTGCCATAGACGCCCGTCGTGGAGAGATAGCCCAGCCAGCGCAGGTGCGAGAGCGCCGCGAGATCGCGCCCATGCGCGTCGAGCACGGGATCGCCGACCTCGTCGGGCGGCACGGAGCTCAGGACATGAGTGGCCTCGGCGAGCAGCGCCGCGGCGTTCTCCAGGGGGTGAGCGCGATCGAAGCGATGCGCCTCGATGCCGGCGGCGGCGAGACGCTGGCACGCGTCCGGCGTCCGGCAGGTGCCGCGGATGCGCCAGCCGTCCTCGATGAGCGCGCGGGCGAGAAAGCCTGCGGTATAGCCGAGACCGAAACAGAAGAGCGTACCGGGAGCGGCGGCGCGCATGGATCAGTCCGCCGGCGCGCCGACGGGCTCGATCTCGAGTGCCTGCGCCAACGCGCCCTGACGCCAGCGCGCCCAGCCCCAGAGGATGACGCAGACCAGAGCTCCGCGCGGCAAGCGGCAGCCGGAGGCCGAACTGGGAGGACGAGCAACCCCATCAGCAGCGCGTTCAACGCCGGCCCGCCGCGGAAGATCATGCCGTAGAGTCCCATGACGCGCCCGCGCATGGCTGGTGCTACGGCGCTCTGCACCAGGGTCTGCGCGGCGATCCCCGTGATCACCAGCCCGGCGCCCGCGACGAAGAGGCATGGCAGCGCAATCCAGAAAATATCGGTGGCGGTAAATCCCACCAGCGCCACCGCGATCAACAGGGTGTGAGTCACCACCAGGCCGGTCAACCGGCCGACCGGCCGGCGCAGCACCATCCAGAGACCGCCCGCCATGGCGCCGAGCCCGGTGGAGGCGACCAGGCCGAAGAAGCCTTGCGGCCCCACGTGGAAGACGGCGCCGGCGAAGCCCGACAGCAGCTCGATGAAGCCGCGCGCCGCCAATGAGCTCACCGCGAACATCACCATCATCGGCCCGATGCCGGGATGGCGCATGACATAGACATAACCCTCGAGGGTCTCCGCCAGCATGCGGCGATGGCCGGCACTCACCTGGCCTTCGCCGCCGACGCGTCCGATGCGGTGGAGCGCGACCAGAAAAGCGACATAGGTGACCGCGTTCAAGGCAAAGGCGAGGGAGATGCTGCCAAGCGCGGTCACCGCCGGCCGCCACCAGCGGGCCGACGAAGCGCGCGTTGTTGAAGACGATCGAATTGATCGCAACCGCCGAGGGCAACGTCTGGCGATCCACCAGGCTCGGGATCAGGGCGAGCCGCGCCGGCTGGTTCATTGCGTTGCTCGCCCCCAGCGCGAGGGTCAGCAGGAAGAGCGACCAGATGCTGATCAGTCCGGTGGCGGTCAGGACCGCAAGCGAGATGGCCTGAGTCATGCCGATAATCTGAGTGACGCGGATCACCGAGACACGGTCATAGCGGTCGGCGAGCGCGCCGGCCACGGGGCTCAGCAGCATCACCGGAAAGAGATCGGCGAAGGCCACCAGTCCGAGCCAGGTACCGGAATGGGTGAGTTCCCAGGTGAGCCAGCTCCCCGCCACCCGCTGCAGCCATGTACCAATCAGGGAGATCGCGTTGCCGGTCGTATATATTCGATAGTGGCGGTTGCTGAGCGCCCGCACGACATTGCCGAAGCCGCCCGCCGTCGCCGTCCGCACTACCACCTCGCCGGAGGGAAGGGGCTGAGCCCTCGATGAGCCGCCCGCACGCGGAAATGTTACCAGACCGTCATTCGGCCGCGGTTGAATAAAGCGCGCACAGCCGCCATTCGTGCCCGCGGCGCGGCCTTAAATTGAGCGGGGATATCCTCAACGGCCGGGGGCTATAGTGATAATTAATCTGGCCTTCGTATATAATGCACTGCAATATAAGGGAGCTGGTAGCGGCACCGGGCCGGGCGCCGGGGCAGCGGTATCTTTAGATGAAGCGCATCCTCATCGCAGTTGCGTTCTTGGTGGTGCTTGCCGTCGGCGGCATCGGCTACCAGACGTTTGTCTTGAAGGCGGCCGAGGCGCCCGACAAGGGCGGCGGCATCGCGCCGGCGGTGCCGGTGGTGGTCGCCGCGGTCGAGCGGACCGCGATCCCGGTGCGCATCGACGCCATCGGCACCGTGCAGCCGATCGCGTCTGTGGCGGTCAAGTCGCGCGTCGACGGCCAGATCGCCGAGGTGAAGATCGCCGACGGCCAGAGCGTGAAAGCGGGCGATGTGCTGTTCGTCCTCGACACCCGCTCCGCGCTGGCACAGCTCAAGCAGGCCGAGGCCAATCTGGCGCGCGACCACGCGCAGCTCGATAACGCCAAGCGCGACGTCGCGCGCTTCAAGCCGCTCACCGAGAAGGAGTTCGTCTCGCGCCAGCAGTTCGACCAGGTCAGCACGACGGCGGCGACCATGGAAGCGAACATGCGGGCGGATGAGGCGGCGGTCGACAATCTTCGCGTCCAGCTCTCCTACTACACGATCACCTCGCCGATCGACGGCCGCGTCGGCGTGATCTCGCTCAAGACCGGCAATGCGGTGAAGGCGAACGACACCATCTCGCTAGTCCTCATCAATCAGATGAAGCCGATCTACGTGAGCTACTCGGTGCCGCAGCGCGAGCTCCCCGGCATCCGCGCGGCGCTCAACGCGGGTAAGGTGCCGGTCGCCGCTGCCGCGCCCAGCGATCCCGCCGGCCCCGTCAACGGCCGCCTCGACGTCATCGACAATCAGATCGATGCCACCACCGGCACCATCTCCCTGAAGGCGGTGTTCGAGAACGCCAACGAGCGCCTGTGGCCCGGCGAGTTCGTCAACGTGCAGACGACGCTGCGCACCGAAGCCCGACGCGATCGTGGCGCCCGCGACCGCGGTCCAGGTCGGGCAGAACGGCAGCTACTGCTATGTCGTGAAGAACGACAACACCGTCGAATACCGTCCGGTCACGGTGAGCCGCACCGTCGGCGGCCAGAGCGTCATCGAGAAGGGCCTGACGGAGGGCGAGCGCGTGGTGACCGACGGCCAGCTCCGTCTCACCAACGGCAGTCGGATCGAGATCCGCACCACCGCCGAGCCGAAAGAAGGCGGAGCGCGCCTCGTGAGCATGCCGGAGAGCTGTATCCGCCGACCGGTGATGACGACACTGGTCATGATGGCGTTCGTGATCTTCGGCCTCTTCAGCTATCGCCTGCTTCCCGTCGCGGCCCTGCCGCGGGTCGATTTCCCCACCATCGTGGTCTCCGCGAACCTGCCCGGCGCCAGCGCCGAGACCATGGCGTCCTCGGTGGCGACGCCGCTGGAGAAGCAGTTCTCGACCATCGCGGGCGTGAGCTCGATCGTCTCCACCAGCGGCCAGGGCGTCACCACGATCACCCTGCAGTTCGACCTCAACCGCAACATCGATGGCGCCGCGCTCGACGTGCAGTCGGCGATGACCACGGCGGCGAAGAAGCTGCCGATCGAGATGACGACGCCGCCGTCCTTCCAGAAGGTCAACCCGGCGGACCAGCCGGTGCTGTTCCTGGTGCTGTCCTCGGCGACGCAGCCGCTCTCGACCGTCGACGAATATGCCGAGACGCTGATCGGCCAGCGCGTTTCGCAGCTCTCGGGCGTCGCGCAGGTGCAGGTGTTCGGCGCGCAGAAATACGCGGTGCGGGTTCAGGCGAATCCCGAGGCGCTCGCCGCCAAGGGCATCGGCCTCACCGATCTGCAGAACGCGATCGCGGCGGCCAATTCCAGCACGCCGGTCGGCCAGCTCTCCGGGCCCAACCAGAGCTACACCATCGAGGCGCCGACCGGTCTCAACGAGGCCGCGCATTACCGCGACCTAGTCGTTGCCTACAGGAACGGAGCGCCGGTACGCTTGCGCGAAGTCGCGAAGGTCATCGACAGCGTCGAGAACGACCAGATCGCCGGCTGGCTCAACGGCACGCGCTCGATCATCCTCGCCGTGCTGCGCCAGCCGGACGCCAACACCGTCGAGGTGGTGGACAGCGTCAAGGCGCTGCTGCCGATCTTCCGTGAGCAGATCCCTCCTTCGGTCGATCTGAAGGTCCTGAACGACCGCTCCCTCTCGATCCGGCAATCGGTGACCGACGTCCGCTTCACGCTGGCGCTTACCGTGGCGCTGGTGGTGATGGTGATCTTCCTCTTCCTGCGCAACGTCACCGCCACCATCATTCCCGCGCTGGCGCTGCCGGTCTCGGTCATCGGCACCTTCGCCGGCATGTATGTGATGGGCTATTCGATCGACAATCTGTCGCTGCTGGCGCTGACGTTGTCGGTCGGCTTCGTGGTCGACGACGCCATCGTCATGCTGGAGAACATCGTCCGCCATATCGAGAACGGCGAGCGGCCGTTCGAGGCGGCGCTCAAGGGCTCGCGCGAGATCGGCTTCACCATCATATCGATCACGCTCTCGCTGGTGGCGGTGTTCATTCCCGTGCTGTTCATGGGCGGCGTCGTCGGCCGCGTGTTCCGCGAATTCGCGGTCACCATCAGCATGACCATCCTGATCTCGGGCCTCGTGTCGCTGACGCTGACGCCGATGCTGTGCTCGCGGCTGCTGAAGCCGCATCAGCCGAACCAGAAGCACAACGCTCTCTACCGCGCCACCGAAGCCGGATTTCAAGCGGTCATCGCCGGCTATGCCTGGGGCCTGCGCCATGTGCTCGCGCACAAGTTCATCACGTTGCTGGTGACGCTCGGGACCTTGGTCCTCAGCATGTGGCTCTACGTAGTGGTTCCCAAGGGCTTCTTCCCGATCGAGGATACGGGCCTGATCTTCGCTTTCACCGAGGCGGCGCAGGACATCTCCTTCGAGTCGATGGCGGCGCACCAGAAGGAAGTGGCCGCCATCATCAAGGCCGACCCGGCGGTCCAAGACATCAACTCCTTCATCGGCGCCACCGGCTTCAGCCCGTCACTCAATCTCGGTCGCATGTTCGTCACGCTGAAGCCGCTGGACGAGCGCAAGCTCTCGGTGATTCAAATCATCCAGCGCTTGCGCAGCAAGGTCGCCAGCGTTCCCGGCATGAAGGTCTTCTTTCAGCCGATCCAGAACATTCAGCTGGGCGGCCGCCTGTCGAAGAGCCTCTACCAGTACACGCTCCAGGACGGCAACATCGACGAGCTCTACCGGCTGGCGCCGGTGATGCAGGAGAAGATCGGCGCGCTGCCCGGCTTCCAGGACGTGACCTCGGATCTGCAGCTGCAGAACCGCCAGGTGACCAGTCGATTTCGATCGCGACAAGATGGCGCAGTTCGGCCTCACCGCCGACCAGGTGCGCAATTCCCTCTACAGCTCCTTCGGCACGCGGCAGATCTCCACGATCTACATGCCCTCGAACGAGTACGAGGTGATCCTGGAGAGCGACCCCGCATATCAGAAGGATCCCTCGGACCTCTCGAAGATCTACGTGCGCGCCGCCGGCGGCCAGATGGTGCAGCTCGACGCCTTCGCCACCGTCCACGAGGGCGTCGGACCGGTGACGGTGAACCATCAGGGCCAGCTCCCCTCGGTCACCATCTCCTTCAATCTGGCGCCGGGCGTCTCGCTCGGCGAGGCGGTGAACGCCATCAGCCGCGTCGAGCGCGAGGTCAACCTGCCAGTGGCCGTCGCCAGCAGCTTCCAGGGCACCGCCCAGGTATTCCAGGATTCCCTGAAGGGCCAGGGCCTGCTGCTGTTCGCCGCAGTGATCGTCATCTACATCGTGCTGGGAATTCTCTACGAGAGCTTCATCCATCCCGTGACGATCCTCTCCGGCCTGCCGGCGGCGGGTCTCGGCGCGATCCTGACGCTCATGCTGTTCGGACAGGATCTCAGCGTCATCGCCATCATCGGCATCGTCATGCTGATCGGCATCGTCAAGAAGAACGCGATCATGATGATCGACTTCGCGATCGAGGTGCAGCGCAGCAGTGATGCCACGCCGGAGAAGGCGATCTACCAGGCCTGCCTGCTGCGCTTCCGGCCGATCATGATGACGACCATGGCGGCGATCATGGGCGCGCTGCCGATCGCGCTCGGCAGCGGCGCGGGCTCCGAGCTGCGCCGGCCGCTCGGCCTCGCGGTGGTCGGCGGCCTGATCGTCTCCCAGAGCCTGACGCTCTTCATTACCCCGGTGATCTACGTCTATCTGGAGCGGCTGCGGCACGCCTTCTCCCAATCGACCGCGGCGCCCCAAGCCGAGGCGGTTGTCCAGCATCATGTGCCGGCCGCGCCGGGTGAATAGCGGCGCGCTCCGGCGTGCCCTGCTCCTCGGTGGGGTTCTGCTCGCAGCCTCGATCTCGATGCCGGCGTCCGCGCCGGCGCAGACGAAATCTGCTCCTCCGCCTCCGCGGCAGGCGCCGAGCCCGCAACCTAACGGGGAGCAGGCCTACGAGCGCTGCATGAACCTGGCGCAGACGCATCCCGAGCAGGCCTTCGCCGAGGCGATGCAATGGCGCAATCATGGCGGCGGCTATGCTGCGGAGCATTGCGAGGCCGTGTCGCTTTATGGCCTGCAGCAATACGACGAGGCGGCATCGCGCTTCCACGATATCGCCCAGGGCACGACCGGCGAGGGGACGGGCCTGCGCGTCCAGGCCTACGATCAGGCGGCGCAGGCCTGGTTCATGGCCCAGAAGCCGAAGAATGCGCGGGCCGAGTTCGACGCGGCGCTGAAGCTGCAGCCCAAGGACGTCCACTTGCTGATCGGGCGCGCCGAAGCCGCCGGCCTTGCCCGCGATTACTGGAGTGCCCTCGACGACCTCAACGCGGTGCTGGATATCGATCGCAAGAGCGTCGAGGCCTTGGTCCTGCGTGCCGCGGCCTATCGCCACGTCGACGCTGTCGATTTGGCTGCCGACGATGCCAACCGCGCCATCGCGTTGTCGCCGCAATTCCCCGACGCCTATCTCGAGCGTGGCGCGGTCAACGCCGCCAAGGGCGACTATCCCGGTGCCCGCAAGGATTGGGATCGCGTGCTGCAGCTGGCGCCCAACACCTACACGGCGCAGCAGGCGCAGAACAATCTCGCCGAGCTCGACAAGGTTGCGGGGCCGCCGGCATCCGCTACGCCGCCGGCGCCACCGCCCCCGGCCAAGAACTGAGCGGGCGTCGCGGCGCGCTCAGAAATCCAGATCGGCGTAGTGCTTCGGCGGCGGCGCGCCGGGGATGTGATCCGCCAGCAGCGGGCGGAAGCTCGGACGCGACTTGATGCGCGCATACCATTCCTTCGCCGGCTCGTGCTCGTCCCAGGGCACGTCGCCGAGATAGTCGATGGCCGAGAGATGCGCTGCCGCGGTGATGTCGGCGAGCGAAAAATGGTCGCCCGCGAGCCAGCGCCGCCGCTCCACCAGGAAGGTGATGTAGTCGAGGTGATATCCCAGATTGGCCTTGCCGGCGCGGATCGCGCTCGAGTTCGGCTCGCCCAATCCTAAAAACCGCTTCATCATTTTCTCGCCGATCAGATTCTCGGTCACCTCGCGGTTCATCTTGCCGTCGAACCAGGCGCTGAGCCGCCGGACCTCGGCGCGATCCAGCGGATTGATGCCCATCAGCAGCTTGTCGCGATAGACCTCGTCCAGGAACTCGGCGATGGCGCCGGCCTCCGCCAGCACGGTGCCGTCGGGCTCGATCAGCACCGGCACGTCGCCGGCGGGATTGAGGGCGAGGAATTCCGGCCGCCGCTCCCAGGTCTTCTCGACCTTCATGGTGAAGTCGAGATTCTTCTCCTTGAGAACGACGCGGATCTTGCGAGCGAAGGGCGAGAGCCAGAGGTGATAGAGGAGGCGCATGACGGCGCCAGTCTAGCGCACTCGGCGTCGCCGCCGGCACCCCGAAAATCGCCCGCCCCGCTTTTCAGTCGTCGCCGGCCTCGGCCCGCTTCGGCTCCGTCGTGAGCGGCTCCGCCAGGCGCTCCAGCATTTCCTTCGGCACCACCTGCCAGAAACGCTCGCGCTCGCGGTCCCAATCGACCAGCAGCTGCTCGGCGAAGCGCGACTGGGTCTCGCGCACATGCTCCTCGACCAGGTCCCGCAGCACGCCGTCCCAATGGGGCGTGGCGATGCGCTGCCAGATCACGCTGTCGGGGTTGACGCGGCTCGGGAACTCGTCCGGCGGCGTCGTAGACGAAGGCCATGCCGCCGGTCATGCCGGCGGCGAAATTGTCGCCGACCGGCCCCAGGATCACCGCGGTGCCGCCGGTCATGTATTCGCAGCCGTTGGAGCCGCAGCCCTCGACCACCACGATCGGCGCCGGAATTGCGCACGGCGAAGCGCTCGCCCGCCTGGCCGGCGGCGAACAGCTTGCCGGCCGTGGCGCCGTAGAGGACGGTGTTGCCGATGATGGTGTTCTCGCTGGCTCTGCAGCGGGCGCGAGGTCATCGGCCGCACCACGATGGTGCCGCCGGAGAGCCCCTTGCCGACATAGTCGTTGGCGTCGCCGAACACCTCGAGCTTCAGGCCCTGCACGGCGAAGGCGCCGAGCGACTGGCCGGCGGAGCCGCGCAGCCGCACGGTGATGTGGCCGGGCTGCAGGCCGGTCATGCCGAAGCGGCGCGTGATCATGCGAGGATGAGCCGCGTGCCGATCGGCGCGGTGGGTGTTGCGGACGTTGTAGGTGAGCTGCATCTTCTCGCCGTCGTCGAAGAGCGGCCTGGCGTCCTTGATCATCTGCGCGTCGAGCGTGTCGGGCACTTCGTTGCGGCCCTCGAGCGTGCAGTAGCGCGGATACTCGCCGGGATCGGCCTGCGCCAGGATCGGATTGAGATCGAGATCGTCGAGATCGCTGGCCGCCGCGGCTGACCTGGGCCAGCAGATCGGTGCGGCCGATCACCTCGTTCGAGCGTTGCGGAAGCCGAGCCACGCCAGGATCTCGCGCACCTCCTCGGCGATGAAGCTGAAGAGGTTGACCACCTTCTCCGGCGTGCCGGTGAACTTGGCGCGCAGCTTCTCGTCCTGGGTGCAGACGCCGACCGGGCAGGTGTTGGAATGGCACTGGCGCACCATGATGCAGCCCATGGCGACCAGCGAGGCGGTGCCGATGCCGATATTCCTCGGCGCCCAGCATCGCGGCGATCACCACGTCGCGGCCGGTCTTGATGCCGCCGTCGGTGCGCAGCCGCACGCGGTGGCGCAGCCGGTTCAGCGTCAGCACCTGATGGACCTCGGAGAGGCCCATCTCCCAGGGCACGCCGGCATATTTGATCGAGGATCTGCGGGCGAGGCGCCGGTGCCGCCGCCATGGCCGGAGATCAGGATCACGTCGGCCTTGGCCTTGGCGACGCCGGCCGCGATCGGTGCCGATGCCCGAGCGCGCCACCAGCTTCACGCAGACCGCGCGCCTCGGGATTGATCTGCTTCAGGTCGTAGATGAGCTGCGCCAGATCCTCGATCGAATAGATGTCGTGATGCGGCGGCGGCGAGATCAGCATCACGCCCGGCGTCGCATGGCGCAGCCGCGCGATCATCTCCGTCACCTTGAAGCCGGGCAGCTGGCCGCCCTCGCCGGGCTTGGCGCCCTGCGCGACCTTGATCTCGATCTCGCGGCAATTGGTTGAGATATTCCGCGGTGACGCCGAAGCGGCCCGAGGCGATCTGCTTGATCGCGGAAGTTGGCGTTGTCGCCGTTCGGCGCGGGCGTGAAGCGCGCCGGGATCCTCGCCGCCCTCGCCGGAGTCGGACTTGGCGCCGATGCGGTTCATGGCGATGTTGAGCGTCTCGTGCGCCTCGGGCCGAGCGCGCCCAGCGACATGCCCGGCGTCACGAAGCGCTTGCGGATCTCGGTGATGGATTCGACCTCGTCGACCGAGAGCGCCGGGCGCTTCGGTCTTGAAGTCGAGCAGGTCGCGCAGATGTGATCGGCGGCAGCTTGCGCAGCGCCTCGCTATAGCGCTTGATAGGTGGCGTAGGAATCGCGTCGCCACCGCGGTCTGCAGCATGTGGATCAGGCTGCGCCTCGAAGGCATGCGGCTCGCCGCCGCGGCGGTAGCGGTAGAAGCCGCCGACCGGCAGCGCCAGCGACATCCTCGCGACAGGCCGCGGGCGTGCAGCTCCAGCACCTTGCGCTGGATGCCGGTCAGGCCGATGCCGGAGATGCGCGACGGCATGCCGGGGAAGATATTCGGCGACCAGCGTGCGCGACAGGCCGACCGCCTCGAAATTGTAGCCGCCGCGATAGGAGGAGATCACCGAGATGCCCATCTTGGACATGATCTTCAGCAGGCCCGTCGTCGAGCGCCTTCGCGATAGCGCTTCACGCACTGCTCCAGGGTGGCGCTCGGCCGAACAGGCCGCGGCGATGCCGGTCGGCGATGCGTCTCTTGCGCCAGATAGGCGTTCACCGTGGTGGCGCCGACGCCGATCAGCACCGCGAAATAATGCACGTCCAGGCACTCGCCCGAGCGCACGTTGAGCGAGGTGAAGGTGCGCAGCTGCTGGCGCACGAGATGGGTATGCACGGCGCCGGTCGCCAGGATCATCGGGATCGCCGCGCGCTTCGGCGCCGATGCGCGTCGTCGGTCAGGATCACGTGGGCGCAGCCGCGGCGCACCGCTTCCTCGGCCTCGCTGGCGGATGCGGCTGCGATCGCGTCGCGCAGCGCGTGGCCTCGCCGCCGTCGATCGTCGAAGGTGCAGTCGATCTCGGCGGCGGTCTCGCCCATATAGGCGCGCATCGCCGTGAACTCGGCGGTCGACAGCACCGGGCATTCGAGCTGCAGCAGCCGGCACTGGCTCTCGTCCTCGTCGAGGATGTTGCCGAGATTGCCGAGCCGCGTCTTCAGGCGTCATCACCCGGCTCTCGCGCAGGGAATCGATCGGCGGGTTGGTGACCTGGCTGAAATTCTGCCGGAAGAAATGATGCAGGCCGCGGTACTGCTCGGACAGCACGGCCAGCGGCGTGTCGTCGCCCATCGAGCCGACGGCTTCCTTGCCGTCCTCCACCATCGGATGGAGGATCAGCTCCAGATCCTCGAGCGTCAAGCCGGCGGCGACCTGGCGGCGGCGCAGCTCCTCGCGGTCGAAGCTCGGCGGGCTCGGCCCGGCGCGACTTGATCAGGCTGTCGATGACGGTGATGTTCTTCACCCATTCGCTGATAGGGCTGCGCGGCCGGCGCAGCAGGTCCTTGATCTCGCGGTCGCGATAGAGCCGCCCGGCGGCGAGATCGACGCCGATCATCTGGCCCGGGCCGACGCGGCCCTTCTCGACGATCGCGTGTCTCGTCGAGCCGCACCATGCCGGCCTCCGAGCCCGCGACGAGCAGGCCGTCGCGGTGATGGCGTAGCGCAGCGGCCGCAGGCCGTTGCGGTCCATGCCGGCGATCACCCAGCGGCCGTCGGTGGCGCCAGCGCCGCCGGCCCGTCCCAGGGCTCCATCACCGCGTTGCAGTAGCTGTACATGTCGCGATGCGCCTCCGGCATCGTGCTGCGCTCCGCCACCAGGCCTCGGGGATCAGCAGCGCCTTCGCCATCGGCAGCGTCGCGGCCCGCGCGCACCAGCACCTCGAACACGCTGTCGAGCGCGGCGGAAGTCCGAGCCGCCGGGCTGGATCGACCGGCTTGATGTCCTCGCATCGTGCTCGCCGAAGAGCTCGCGTCGCCATGCGCGTCTCGTGGCTCTTCATCCAGTTGATGTTGCCCTTCAGCGTGTTGATCTCGCCGTTGTGGGCGAGCATGCGGAAGGGCTGCGCCAGCTGCCAGGTCGGGAAGGTGTTGGTGGAATAGCGCTGGTGGTAGATCGCGAAGGCGGAGACGAAGCGCTCGTCCCGCAGATCGGGATAGAAGGCGGTCAGCTGCTCGGCCAGGAACATGCCCTTGTAGATGAGCGAGCGGCAGCGACAGCGAGCAGATGTAGAAATCCTTGATGCTGCTCCGCGATCACCGCGCTTCTCGATGCGGCGGCGGATGATGTAGAGGTCGAGCTCGAAGCTGCTCCTCGCCGCACGCCGCGGCGTGTTGGCAGATCATGATCTGCTCGATCTCGGGCCGCGTCGCGTTGGCCTTCTCGCCGATGACGTCGATGTTCACCGGCACCTGGCGCCAGCCATAGATGGTAGTAGCCGGAGCGCAGGATCTCGGTTCGACGATGGATGCGGCAGCGCTCCTGCGCGCCGAGATCGGTGCGCGGCAGGAAGATCATGCCGACGGCGAGCTTGCCGGGGCTCGGCTCGTGGCCGGTGCGCTGGATGTGCTCGCGGAAGAAATCCTGCGGGATCTGCACGTGGATGCCGGCGCCGTCGCCGGTCTTGCCGTCGGCGTCGACGGCGCCGCGATGCCAGACCGCCTTCAGCGCGTCGATCGCCGCCTCCACCACCTGCGCGGCGCGGCTTGCCGTCGATGGCGGCGACGAAGCCCGACGCCGCAGGCATCGTGCTCCTCGCGGGGGTCGTAGAGATGCGAGGCTTCGAGATGCGCGGCATTCTTTCGGAAGGCCTCGACGAAGTGCTCGCCCGCGGTCTTTTCATGGCAGCTCATCGCAACCCTCCTCTCACTCCGCCGCCGCGGCACGGCTCGCCGCGAGCTTGGCGTCCACATAGCGATGCATCTGCTCGGCGGCGTCGCGGCCGTCGCGGATCGCCCAGACCACCAGCGAGGCGCCGCGCACGATGTCGCCGGCGGCGAACACGCCGTCGAGGATGGTCATCATGCTGCGGTGGTCGATCTTGATGCGTGCCCCAGCGGGTGACGTCGAGCTCGGGCGCGCCGAACAGTGCCGGCAAGTCCTCGGGATCGAAGCCCAGCGCCTTGATCACCAGATCGGCCGGCAGCGTCGAAATGGCTGCCCTCGATGGGCTGCGGCGCCTGGCGGCCGGTGGCATCGGCGATGCCGAGCTGCATGCGGTGGGCGCGCACGCCGCGCACCGTCTCGTCGCCGAGGAACGCCTCGGGCGCGGCGAGCCAGACGAACTCGACGCCTTCTTCCTCGGCGTGCTGCACCTCGCGCTGCGAGCCCGGCATGTTGTCGCGGTCGCGGCGGTAGAGGCAGTTCACCGACTTGGCGCCCTGGCGCACGGCGGTGCGCACGCAATCCATGGCCGTGTCGCCGCCGCCGATCACCACCACGTGCTTGCCGTCGGCGTCGAGCGCGCCGCTCTCGAAGGCCGGCACCGCGTCGCCGAGGCCCTTGCGGTTGGACGGCGATCAGATAGTCGAGCGCCGGCACGATGTTGCCGAGGCCGACGCCGGGCAGCTCATGTCGCGCGGCCTTGTAGACGCCGGTACGCGATCAGCACCGCGTCGTGGCGCTGCGCGCAGCTCGGCGAGGCTCACGTCGCGGCCGACCTCGGTGTTGAGATGGAAGCCGATGCCGCCCTCGGCGAGGAGCGCGTGCGCGGCGCGCCACCACCTGCTTCTCCAGCTTGAAGTTGGGGATGCCGTAGATCAGCAGCCCGCCGACGCGGTCGTGGCGGTCGTAGACGTCGACGCGATAGCCGCGGCGGCGCAGCTGCTCGGCGGCGGCAAGCCCGGCCGGGCCGGCGCCGATGATGCCGATGGACTGCGCCAGCTCGCGGCGCGGGCGTCGGCGGCTTCACCCAGCCGTTCTTCCAAGCGGTGTCGGTGATGTATTTCTCGACCGCGCCGATGGTGACGGTGCCGTGGCCCGATTGCTCGATGACGCAATTGCCTTCGCAGAGCCGGTCCTGCGGGCAGATGCGGCCGCAGATCTCGGGCATGTTGTTGGTGGCGGCGGACAGCTCATAGGCCTCCTCGAGCCGGCCCTCGGCGGTCAGCTTCAGCCAGTCGGGGATGTTGTTGTGGAGCGGGCAATGGACCTGGCAGAAGGGCACGCCGCATTGGGAGCAGCGCGCCGCCTGCTGCTCGGCCTTCTCGGGGCGGAAATCGCCGTAGATCTCGTCGAAATCGTGCCGGCGCTCGGCGGCCTGCCGCTTCTCCGGCATTGCCTTCTCGACCGAGACGAATTGCAGCAGCTTCTGCGACACCGGCGGTTCCCCAGATGACAAAAGTAGACCCGTGCCCAAGGGTTAACGGGTCGAAGCCACCCTAAAGGGCTTCCGGTGGGGAGAACACCAGAATCTGCAAAATAGGTCAACTTGTTTGACTAATTTTTCCCGGCCAGCGGGTGCCTACAGATTTCGGCGCTCGCACGCCGGGCCGGACCGGGAACTATAGGACCATTTTGAGACTATTTTTATTCCGCAAATACAAAGCCTTACGCCTTAGCCAGAACCCCGCGGGGATCAGGCGACGATCTGGTGGGCGTAGCGGCCGTGGCGGCGGAAGCGGTCGAGATAGGTCGGCAGGACCAGCTCGAGGCTGGTGGGCGTAAGCCCGAGGTCGGCGAGGCCGAGGGCGTCGGGCGCCACCACGTTGTCGCGCTGCAGGGATCTCACCTGATCGCGGGTCAGCGGCGGCTTCGGCAGCCATTCCAGAACCGCGGCTTCCAGCGCGGCGAGGCCGAACGGCAGGTTCACCAGGCTGCGCTTGCGGCCGATCTCCGCCAGCAGCAGCACCATCAGCTCCCGGAAGGTGTAGACCTTCGGGCCGCCAAGCTCATAGGTCCAGCCGCCGGCCTCGGCCTGATCGAGAGCCGCCACCACCGCGTCGGCGACGTCGCCCACATAGACCGGCTGGAAGCGGGTGGCGCCGCCGCCGATCAGCGGCAGCGCCGGCGATACCCGCGCCATCGCCGCGAAGCGGTTGAAGAAGTCGTCCTCCGGACCGAAGACGAGCGAGGGTCGCAGGATGGTGGCGGTCGGAAACGCCGCCTTGACCGCCTGCTCGCCCGCCGCCTTGCTGCGCCCATAGGCCGAGGGCGAGGCGGGATCGGCGCCGATCGCCGAGATATGCACGAACTGCCGCGCCCCGGCAGCGGCGGCGAGGCGCGCGAGGCGCGCCGGCCCCTGGTGGTGCACGGCCTCGAAGCGCTGCTTGCCGCGCTCGTAGAGGATGCCGACCGCGCACACCACGGCATCGGCGCCGGTGAGCGCCGCCGCGAGCGCCGCCTCGTCGGCAAGGCCGGCGTCGACGAGGGCGATCTGGCCGACATCGCCCATGGTGGTCAGGAACAGGGCCTCGCTGGCATGGCGGCTCGCCACGGTGACGACGGCGCCGTGCTGCGCCAGCCGCTTCACCACATAGCGCCCGATGAAGCCGGCGCCGCCGAGCACCGTGATGCGCCGATATTTCATGGCTTCCCCTCTATCCTCGACCGCCGTGGACGCAACCTCTATACAGCAAGCGAGTCTCCCGAGGCGAGACCGCGACACCAGCATTGACATCGGCCGGTGGCGCCCGTAATCCAAGGCCCGGCCTGCCCAGGTGGCGGAATTGGTAGACGCGCTAGATTTCAGGTTCTTGTGGGCGAAAGTTCGTGGAAGTTCGAGTCTTCTCCTGGGCACCATATCGCGACCGCGGCGAGCCCGCCGGCGGCGTAGCGCCTCGGAGACGCCTCTGAGCACCCATCTCCATCGCGGTGACCTTCCCGCCGGCATCGACTGGGGCTCGGCGGTGGCCGTCGACACCGAGACCATGGGGCTCCATACCGGCCGCGACCGGCTCTGCCTGGTGCAGCTCTCCGCCGGCGACGGCGTCTCGCACCTGGTGCAGTTCGCCGCCGGCCAGACCGCGGCGCCGAACCTGACGGCGCTGCTCGACGATCCCAAGGTGACGAAGCTCTTCCACTTCGCGCGCTTCGACCTCGCCGTGCTCAAGTACACCTTCGGGGTCATGCCGGGCCCGGTCTATTGCACCAAGATCGCCTCGCGGCTGGTGCGCACCTTCACCGACCGCCACGGCCTCAAGGACCTCGCCCGCGACCTGCTCAACGTCGAGCTCTCCAAGCAGCAGCAGTCCTCCGACTGGGGCGCGCCGGAGCTCACCACCGAGCAGCTCCGCTACGCCGCCGCCGACGTGCTCTATCTGCATCGCCTCAGGGAGCGAACTCGACGAGATGCTGACGCGGGAGGGGCGGATGGGGCTCGCCCAGGCCTGCTTTGCCTTCCTGCCGACCCGAGTCGAGCTCGACCTGGCGGGCTGGGGCGCCGAGGACATATTCGCGCATTAAGCGATTGAAATCCCAAAGGATCGCGGCACTTTGCCGCCGCGGGCGAGCCGCCGCTTTGATTGACCTTTGAGGGATGCGCGGCCATAGTGCGGCCATAAGATCATGCGACTCCGGGGCGAGCCGGCCCAGCGGGGCCGGTTTGTATTGGTAACGCCGCTTTCGGGCGGCTGAAATCGGGGACATGACGACACTCACCAAGCCATCTGCCGGCCCACGCGAGAGCAGTCGCGACATCGACGTGGCGCGCCGGGTTCTGGCGGCGGAAGTGGCCGGCCTGCAGGCCCTCGCCGACGGCCTCGACGGCGCCTTCGTCGCCGCGATCGAGGCGCTGTCGCGGGTCAAAGGACGGGTGATCGTCACCGGCATGGGCAAGAGCGGCCACGTCGCGCGCAAGATCGCGGCGACGCTGGCCTCCACCGGCACGCCGGCGCAGTTCGTCCACCCCGGCGAGGCGAGCCACGGCGATCTCGGCATGATCGCCGCCGGCGACGCGGTGCTGGCGCTCTCCAATTCCGGCGACACCACCGAGCTCGGCGACATCCTGGCCTATACGCGGCGCTTCCGCATTCCGCTGCTGGCGATGACGCGGCGCGCCCTGAGCGCGCTGGCGGATGCCGCCGACATCGCCCTGGTGATCCCGCAAAGCGCCGAGGCCTGCCCGATGGGCCTCGCCCCCACCACCTCCACCACCATGATGCTGGCGCTCGGCGACGCGCTCGCGGTGGCGCTGCTGGAGCGCAAGGGCTTCTCGGCGGAGGACTTCCAGGCGCTGCATCCCGGCGGCCAGCTCGGCCGGCAATTGCTGCGCGTCGCCGACGTCATGCATGCGGGCGAGGCGGTGCCGCTGGTGGCGAGCGGCACTGGGATGGCGGACGCGCTCCTGGTGATGACCGCGAAGAGCTTCGGCTGCGCCGGCGTCGTCGACGGCCACGGCAAGCTCATGGGCATCGTCACCGACGGCGACCTGCGCCGCCACATGGGGAGCGCGCTTCTCGCCCAGCGCGTCGACGACGTGATGACGCCGACGCCGAAGACGATCCGTCCCCAGGCGCTCGCCGCCGAGGCGGTCGGACAGATGAACGCCCAGGCGATCACCAGCCTCTTCGTCGTCGATGAGACGTGGCGGCCGCTCGGCATCCTGCATATCCACGATTGCCTGCGCGCGGGTGTGGTGTGAGCACGCACGCCAAGGCCAAGCCCCAGATACTCGGCGGGCCTGTCATGGCGAGCACCGGCCTGGCGACGCGGCGGCGCGGCATCGTCGCCCAGAGCATCCAGCGCTACAGCCGCATGGTCGCCCGGCTCAAGATCGTGCTGCCGGCCTCGGCGCTGGCGCTGCTGCTGCTGATCGCGGCCTGGCCGCGGATCCAGAGCGCGGTCGAGCGCATCAAGCTGCACATGCCGCGTCTCGATCTCAGCGAGGCGCGCAACCTGCGCATGGTCAATCTGCGCTATGCCGGCATCGATCGGCACGACCGCCCCTTCACCGTCACCTCGGACGTGGCGCGCCAGCGGCCGAACGCCGATGACACGGTGGAGCTCGAGAATCCGAAGGCCGACATGACGACCCAGAGCGGCACCTGGATCGCGGTCACCGCCAACGCCGGCGTCTACAAGCCACAGGCGCAGCTCCTCGATCTCGCCGGCAACGTCGAGCTGTTCCAGGACAAGGGCAACGAGTTCGTCACCGAACAAGGCCCACGTCGACATGGGCCGCGGCACCGCCGAGGGCAACGAGCCGGTGGAGGGCCACGGCCCCTTCGGCACCGTCACGGCGGAGGGCTTCCGCATCGGCGAGCACGGCGACGTCATCAACTTCACCGGCAAGACGCATCTGGTGCTGGACCCGCACGAGTCGAAGGAGCAGCCGTGAGGCTCGGCGGCGCGTGGCTCGCACTTCCCGTGCTGCTCGCCTGGCTGCTGGCTCCCGCCCTCGCGCAGGCACCGAAGCCGGCGACGAAACCGGCCGCGAAGCCGGCGGCGTCCGCCGCCAAGCCGGACAACGGCGGCACCGGCCTCAACTTCGGCAAGGACGACAGCGGCAAGCCGGTCGCCATCCAGGCCGATCAGGGCATCGAGTGGCAGCAGAACAACCACGTCTACATCGCCCGCGGCAATGCCAGCGCGACGCGCGGCGCCGTCTCGGTGTTCGGCGATCAGCTCACCGCGCACTACCGCACCGCGTCCAAATCGGGGCAGCCAACGCCCGCCGCCGACCGCGCCGATGATCCCTCCGGCAATACCGAGATCTACCGCGTCGAGTGCGAGGGCAACGTGCGCATCGTGACCGCCAACCAGACCCTCACCGGCGATCACGCCGTCTATGACGTCGACAAGGCGTCGCTGGTGGTGACCGGCAAGAACCTCAAGCTGGTGACCACCCGCGACGTCGTCACCGCGCGGGACAGCCTCGAATGGTACGACCACGACCAGCTCGCGGTGGCGCGCGGCGACGCTGTGGCGGTGCGCGATCAGAAGCGCGTGCGCGCCGACGTGCTGACCGCGCTCGTCGAGCGCGACAAGACCGGCGTCCAGCACCTGACCCGCGTCGACGCTCACGGCAACGTGGTGGTGACGTCCCAGGACCAGATCGGCCGCGGCGACAGCGGCGTCTACAACGTCGAGAGCGGCATCAGCACCCTCATCGGCAACGTCCGCCTGACCCGCGGCGCCAACGAGCTGCGCGGCCAGTACGCGGTGATCGATCTCAATCACAACGTGAGCCGCATCCTGAGCACGCCGCCGAGCGCGAAGCTGACCGGCGGGCGGCCGCCGGGCCCGGTCGAGGGGCTGATCATCCCGCACCAGCAAGGCGCACCCGTAGTGGCGCCGCGGCAACAGGGCGCGCCGGCGACGGCGCCAAATTGATTTGATAGATGGCGCCAGCATGACGACACCAGTTCCCAAGCCCGCCCCGCCCCGCCCCGTCCCGCCGAAGCCGGCGGCAGCCGCAGCGGCAAAACCGGCGGCGGCGCAGCCCAGAAGCACCGCCGCCAACGGAGAGACCGGGCCGCGGCTGGTCGCCGACAATCAGGGGCTGGTCGCCACCAGCATCGGCAAGAGCTTCAAGCAGCGCCCGGTGCTGCGCGGCGTCAACGTCTCGGTGCAGCGCGGCGAGGCGGTCGGTCTCCTGGGGCCGAACGGCGCCGGCAAGACCACCTGCTTCTACATCATCACCGGCCTCATCGCCCCCGACGTCGGCACCATCAGCTTCGACGGCCACGACATCACCGAGCTGCCGATGTACCGCCGCGCCCGGCTCGGCATCGGCTACCTGCCGCAGGAGGCGTCGATCTTCCGCGGCCTCTCGGTGGAGAACAACATCCGCGCCGTGCTGGAGGTGGTGGAGCCCGTGCGCGAGACCCGGGAGGCGCTCCTCGACGAGCTGCTGGCGGAATTCTCCATCACCCATCTGCGCCGCGCGCCGGCCATGGCGCTCTCCGGCGGCGAGCGGCGCCGCGTCGAGATCGCCCGCGCGCTGGCGACGCAACCGCACTTCATCCTGCTCGACGAGCCGCTCGCCGGCATCGACCCGATCGCGGTCGGCGACATCCGCGATCTCGTCGCCCATCTCAAGGACCGCGGCATCGGCGTGCTGATCACCGACCACAACGTCCGCGAGACGCTGGAGATCGTCGACCGCGCCTACATTCTCCACGAGGGCCGCGTGCTGATGGAAGGCAAGCCCACGGAGATCGTCGCCGACGAGGACGTGCGCCGCGTCTACCTCGGCAAGAGCTTCAGCCTTTAGATATCGGAAATCCAGTCCGCCGATCGAACCGATCGCGGCGAGCGCGCGTACTAGGGTGTGAACGCATAAACGCGCGCTCTGCCGGCTTGCCGGAGTTCCGGCTTTGAGCCAATTTTGTCGAAAAACTCCGTGCGTAGATTGTGCTCGTAATATCCGGTCGCGCCGCCCATTGAAGGCGCATGATGATTCATTTTACTGTCCCGATTGAATTATTGTTTCGCAGAAATCGTCCTGAAGTACTTATCGGAGAGTTTTTCAACAGAATCAGCCAAGAGCGGCCCTCAGTCATCGGAGCTGGCACTTCCGAGATGTGCCATTTGCGGAAGCGACAGGCCATCATTCCGGCAGCCCCGCCTTGCGCATCCCTTCGAGCATGCGACTGTGGCCAGTACGCGACTTGTCGGGCTCGAGCATATCCCGGTGAGGCATGCCCGTCTGGTCCCCGGTGATGCGCGAACGCACGATCGCAGGGCTAACTATGAAAGAGGCATGCCGAGGCTCGCAAGCCCGTCGGCGACGCGATCAAGCAGTACATTCGTGTGAGGCAAACCGACCCTGACCTGGGCGACGGTCAATTCAGGAAAGGCGCGGCAGAGGGCCGCTATACTTTGCCGCGCGTCAACCTTTCTGTCGGCCAGCACCAAGGCGGGCGCCAGAAACCGATTGATCCAAACCGCCTTCGGCTGTCCGGCGAGTGCCTGCTGGTACCATTGAACGGCACGATCATAGCAGCCGCGCTCGAAGTTCGCGGCGGCAATTTCGATTGACCAAACAAAGCCAAGCAGTCCTCGGGCGCAAGCGTGCGAGCGATTTGGCAGTATTCGATCGCTTCGTTCACTTGCCCGCGGTATGCGTGAACCCATGCCAGCCGGCCCCACCCCGAGGCCGATCCGCCATCGATCGCAAGCGCACGTCGTGCATGGGCCTCGGCGGCGACAAGATCGTGGGCAAGCATGTAAGCCGCCGACAGCATCGCGTCTGCCATCGGATCGCTCGCGCTCAATCAGCTGACGCCTCCGATGCAAGCCGAACGCCTCCTTTCGCTCGGCCTGCTGGTGACCGGTAAAGTGATGACCGGCGCGCTGCCCGTGGCACCACGCGGAGAGCGCTATCGGCACCGGATCATGCGGTGCAAGCTCTACGGCCCTGTCGAGCAATTCGATCGCGTGTCCGATGCGCCATCGGGTCCGCCGCGATTACCATCGGCAACGCCTGCATGCTCAACTCCCAGGCGGTGAGTTGTGCCAACTCTCTGGCAGCCACCCGATTGATCTCTGCGTCCTGCACGACCGAACGCAGTACGCCAGCCGTCGAGGCCGGAAACCCAGTCCGGTGGCGTGAATCCTCGCAACCGCGCATTCAGCGCAATCGGCCCAGATGTATCGGCCGGTCGACAGGCGGAGAGGAGCATTTTGATCCGCAGTTTGCGGCCGCCGTCATCTCTTACGCTTCCGTGAAGGTGATAACGCCCAGTCGGCGACAGGCACTACTCCTGATCCAGCCGGTTCGGCACAAGGCCGCGGCGACCCGTCGCCGATGTCGATCACGCAGGTTGCCGCACGGCCCGATCAGATCGAACGGGAATACCGCCGGTAGGGTCGATCCGCGGAAGCACCGTCGCTCGGAACGCGGACGAATTGGTGGAGGCCCGGATGCGGCTCCACCGCAGCGTGTCGGAAGGGCATTCGCCGTAGCGGTCCCGATAGGCGAGAGCGAAGCGCCCCAGGTGGTTGAAGCCGCAATCCGCGGCGATTTCCGTAACATTCGCGCCGGGCGGTGCCCGGACCAGTTTGCGTCGGGCCTGCTCGAACCTTACGCCCCGCAAGAATTCGAGCGGAGAGCATCTGACGAAGCGCCTGAAGTGCTTTTCCAGTGTCCGTCGCGACACACCGGTCAGGTTCGCGAGTTCGCTGATCTTCCAGGCGTCTCCGGGGTCGCCCCGGAGGAGGTCGATTGTTTTCTTCGACATGGTGAGGAAGCGGACGGCCGGACATGGCTGACATCTCCCGCAATCAAAATAACAGCAGTGATCGCCGCGCGTAGATTAAATCTGCGTTCGGCAGCCAAGTTTGGGGCGCAATTCGGATAGCCGAGACGCAACGCGGATTGCCTGAGCAAAGCCGCGCGGCCAGCATCCAGGGCCAGCGACCGGAACGCCTATGTTGAGTGCAGCGCCGGCAATGGAGGAGGAACCGATGGCCGTGCAGCAGATTGCCGAGATCGAAGGCTTCAAGGCTCGTGCAAAGGCGACCTGGATGGCGGGGGACTATGCCCGAGTTGCCGAACTGACGGAGGCGACAGCGGAGGAATTCATTGCGCGCAGACATCTCCGCTCGGGCATGCGGGTGCTGGATGTCGCATGCGGGACGGGTAACCTCGCCATACCGGCGGCGAAGGCGGGTGCGGCCGTTACGGGGATCGATATTGCGCCGAACCTGCTCGATCGGGCGCGCGCGCGCGCCGCTCGGGAGCACCTTAATATCGCATTTGAAGAGGGCGACGCCGAGCAACTGCCGTATCGGGTCGGCGCTTTCGACCTTGTGGTCAGTATGTTCGGCGCGATGTTCGCGCCTCGCCCCGAAGCCGTCGCACAAGAGCTCTGCCGGGTTTGCCGCTCCGGAGGGCAGGTCGCCATGGCGAATTGGACGCCGACCGGCTTCATCGGCGACCTGTTCAGGATGACCGGCAGGCACGTGGCTCCGCCCTCAGGGGTGCCCAGCCCTTTGCAATGGGGCGATGAGGCCATCGTCCGCGAGCGTCTGGCCGGACAGGTAACAGACGTTCAGACGACCCGAATGATAGCTCAGCTCAGCTTCCCGTTCTCGGTTAAGGACACGATCGAGTTCTATCGTGTTCATTACGGTCCAACCCTGAGAGCATTCGCTTCTCTCTCCGAAGATGCTCAGGCGGCGCTTCGGCGGGATCTGGAGGACCTTTACACGCAGCGAAATGCCGCAACGGACGGTACGACGAACATCGCCGCGGAGTATTTAGAAGTTGTCGCGACGCGAAGCTAAGCAGATGGGCAGCGCGCTCGACGGGCGTGACAAAAGGCAATGCGCCTAGCGCAACCTATTCGGGAGTCCATCTGCGATGTGCGCCATAGGTCCGCTCACCCTCCATCAGCGGACGCGCTGTTCGGCCATTGATCCCGCGGTCCTGAGCATAATTCAAGCTCCCAAAGTGGAGCATCGAATTCATGCGCTATGAACTCAATGACTGCGAGTGGGGCGTCATCAAACCGATGCTCCCGAACAAACCGCGTGGCATTCCCCGCGTGGACGACCGGCGGGTCCTCAATGGGATCTTCTGGGTCTTGCGGTCGGGGGCGCCGTGGCGGGACCTGCCGGAAATCCACGGACCCTGTACGACTTGCTACAATCGGTTCGTCCGCTGGCGGCGGGCTGGCGTCTGGAACCGGATCATGGAGGCCTTGGCCGCCGCTCATGAAGCGGCCGTGTAGATGATTTTTGATACGTCTGTCGTACGCGTGCACCAACACGGGGCCTGCGCCACCTGCTACGACAAGCTCGCCGCCAACGACCTCGCCTTCATCAAGCTTGCTTCGATCCGCATTTGGCTGCGCACTTATGAGTTCACGCCCTAATCCTCGGTCTCCTGGGGAATGTCGGGCGCGGCGATCCCGAGATCGCGCATACCCGGGCAATCGCGCCCCATCCTTGCATGCGCCGAGCGATCAGCGACGAGCGTACGGTTTCAGACCAAGTTCCGAGTTGAACCGGTTTCACGGATTTTCAATTCATACCCAGGTGAAGGGAAATTGTTCCGCCGCCGAGGCTCGGCGATATCGCGATATGGGAAATCTCCTGTCATGATCAGACGCCTGTCGATCGGAAGCCGTCTCGCGTTGATCGTGGCGGCAGGCGTGATCGCCGCGGTCGCCGCGACCACGCTCAGCACCTCGGCTCGCGCGCCGCTGGCGATCAGTCGGCGGAAGAGAATTTGACACGCTCCGGGTTCTTCGCCGCCCTCGAGAGCGCCCAGGCGCGCCATGACGCTTGCCGACAGCCTCGCCGTCAACACGTCGGTGCAGGATGCCTTTGCCGCCGGCGACCGCGACGCGCTCGCACGCATGCTGGTGCCGGGCTTCAAGGATCTGAAGGAGCATTCCGTCTGGGCCTCCTCGTCATCGCGCCTGCGACCTCATTTTGCGCGTGCACGCCCCGGCAATTTCGCACGATCTCTCGAGCTTCCGCTTCACGGTGGTGCAAGTCAACAAGTCGGGGAAGCCCGTGTTCGGCCTCGAATACGGCGTCGAGGGGCTCGGCATCCGCGGCGTCGTGCCGGTCCTGACCAGTCGAGCAGATCGGCTCGGTCGATATCGGCCAATCCTTCGGCAAGCCGTTCTTCGACGCGTTCAAGCAATCGACGGACGCGGACGTCGCCTTCTACCTCAAGACCGATAAGGGATTCGAGACCTTCGCGTCGACCTTCAAGACCGTGCCCACCCTCGCCGAGGCGCAGATGCTGGCGGCGATGGAGAAGCCGTCGCCGATGCTGGCGCTGACGGAGGGACAGACCAACTACGCCCTGGGGCTCGCGCCGGTGCGCGATTTCAGCGGCAAGGCGATCGGCATCGTCGCCCTCGCGCTCGACCGCAGCGCCTTCACGCAAAGCCTCGCCGCGGCGCGCTACCGGTCGATGCTATTGGCCCGCCGATCGCTACGTCGTCGGCTGGGCTCTCCGCGCGCGCGGCCCAGTCGGCGCGATCATCGCGGCAATCGCGCAGAAGGACGATACTCGGTCGCGATACCCGGCTGGGACGCGGCGACGAGATCGGCACCATGGCGGGAGCCGTCGAGGTGTTCCGCAAGAGCACCATCGAGGCGGCGCGGCTGCGCGCCGAGCAGGAGGGGATGGAGCAGAGAGCCGAGGCCGAGCGCAAGGCGGCGCTCGCGAAGCTTGCCGACGAATTCGAGCGCTCCGCCGGCGGCGTCGTCGACGCGGTCGCGCAGGCCGCGACCGAGATGGAGCGGGCGGCACGAACCATGTCCGCGACGGTGGACCGGACAATCAGCAGGCGACTGCGGTCGCGGCGGCATCGACCGAGGCCTCCACCAACGTGCAGACCGTGGCGGCCGCGACGGAGGAGCTGGCATCCTCGATCAGCGAGATCGGCCGCCAGGTGACGGAGGCGGAGCGCACGCCGACCCATGCCGTCGAGGAGGTGCAGCGCACCGACGGCTTGGTGGACGGGCTCGCCAAGGCCGCGCAGACCATCGGCGAGGTGGTCCAGCTCATCAACGACATCGCCAGCCAGACCAATCTTCTGGCGCTCAACGCCACCATCGAGGCGGCGCGCGCCGGCGATGCCGGCAAGGGCTTCACTGTCGTGGCATCGCGAGGTGAAAGCGCTCGCGAGCCAGACCGCCAAGGCGACCGAGGACATACGAGCCCAGACCGAGGCGATCCAGGGCGCCACCGCCAATGTAGTCACCGCCATCCGCGGCATCGGCTTGACCATCAAGGAGATCGACGAGATCTCTTCTCGATCGCCGCCGCCGTGGAGCAGCAGGGAGCCGCTACCAAGGAGATTTCCGGCAACATCACCCAGGCCGCGCGTGGCACCGACGACGTGTCGAAGAACATCTCCGGCGTCACGCAGTCCTCGGGCGAGGTCGGCATGGCCGCCGGACAGGTATTGGGCGCCGCGGGCGCGCTCGCCAAGCACTCGGAGCTCTCAAACCGGAAGTCGTCCGCTTCCTGGCAACGGTCCGAGCCGCCTAGAGGCCGAGCTTACGAGGGGCGGCGTGCTGATGGAGGGCAAGCCCACGGAGATCGTCGCCGACGAGGACGTGCGCCGCGTCTACCTCGGCAAGAGCTTCAGCCTTTAGAAGACACACGCTGCACAGCCATCTTCATCCTTCGACTTCGCGGGCCATGCCCGCGGCTCAGGATAAGGATCATTTTGTTGATGGCATGAATAAGAGCTCCTCATCCAGAGCCGATCGCGGAGCGATCGAGTTCGAAGGACGCACGGCCACCGATCCAGCGCCTGCCACGTCCCCGGGCTCACTCCTCGCGCGGCGGGAACCCGTGGATCAAGCCGAGAGTAGCCTCTGTGACGTGAAGAACGCGAACTAGCACCGGTCGCCGCGATGGCGGCCGCGCGTTATCGGATCGGCGCCGTGACATCTTCCGGGATGACGGTCACTCCTCGCTGGGCGGGAACCGGTGGACGAACCGGGCCAGCTGCCAGACTTCGAAGCCGGAGAACTGCTCGCTCCTGCCGCGGAAGACCTGTTCCGCCTCGCGCACGGCCTGCTCGTCGGTGGCGACGTCGAGGGCCTCGACGGTCTCGATCTTGCCGTTGTTCGTCAGGTAGCAGCGATAGGACATCGCGGTCCCCTGAGCAAAGGCAGCGGCGACGCGCAGTCCACGATGATTGCCAGGAGAAACCGCCGCCGACCCGTCGCTTCCAAAGCCATATGTCGAAGATAGTTAATCTATAGAGAGGCGGGCCCCGAGGGGTGTACGGAGGCGTACGAATTCAGAAAGTTTCGCGTTGCGCCGCCCCTCCGATCACGCGCGTCAGTTTTGGCAACAGCATTGAGTGCGCCGATCCTGGCCGCGGCCACTGTCCATTCGGCGGCCGGATTTCCAAACCGAACTTCGCCCCGCGCGTCCACCGCCATTCCGCCGCCGCGGCCGGCAGGATCTGCCTACCGTCATAAAGCCGCAACACTCGGAATTATCAGGAAAATTCGAGCGATCCCACGACCCGTTTAACCGGAATTCAACGAGTTGGCCCGATCTTTGCTTTCCAGCGCGATTTCGGATTATAACCTGCCCCATGGCCCTGACCCAAAGGCTCGACCTCCGCCAGAGCCAAAGCCTGGTAATGACGCCGCAGCTGCAGCAGGCGATCAAGCTGCTGCAGCTCTCCCAGATGGAGCTCATGGCCTTCGTCGATGCGGAGCTCGAGCGCAATCCGCTCCTGGAGCGCGACAGCGAGCAGCCCGACGAGCCATTGGTGGTGGCCGAGCCCGTCGTCGAGACCGTCGCCAGCGGGAGCGAGAACGGCATCGACGCGGAGGCGCGCGAGCAGTGGGCCGAGAGCGCCGGCGGCGAGGGCGACGGCAGCCTGGACCACGGCGGCGATCCCGCCGCCTGGCAGTCGACGCGGAGCAGCGGCCCCGCCGCCGGCGACGATCTCCCCGGCCTCGACCAGACGCTGACGCGGCCGACGACGCTGCGCGACCACCTCCTCGACCAGATCCAGATGGACATCCGCGAGCCCGCCGACCGGCTGATCGCGCTTCACCTCCTCGATCTCGTCGACGACGCGGGATATCTCCAGGGCAGCCTCGAGGAGGTCGCCGACCGGCTCGAGGCCGAGCCCAAGGCGGTGGAGGCGGTGCTGCTGCGGCTGCAGCGGCTCGATCCGCCCGGCGTCTTCGCGCGCAATCTCGCCGAGTGCCTGGCGCTGCAGCTCCGCGAACGCGACCGCCTCGATCCCGCCATGCAGGCGCTCCTCGACAACCTGCCGCTGCTGGCGAGCCGCAACGTCGCCGAGCTCACGCGGCTCTGCGGCGTCGATCTCGAGGACATCCAGGGGATGGCGGCGGAGATCCGGCAGCTCGATCCCAAGCCCGGCCTCGCCTTCGATCCCGTGGTCGCCGATCCCGTCATTCCCGACGTGCTCATGCGCACCGACGGCGACGGCGGCTGGATCGTCGAGCTCAATCCCGAGGCGCTGCCGCGCGTCCTCGTCAACAACGTCTACTACGCCCGCGTCACCCGCGGCGCCAAGGGCAAGTCCGACAAGGAATACCTGAGCGAGCGCTTCCAGGCCGCCAACTGGCTGGTGAAGGCGCTGCATCAGCGCGCCACCACCATCCTCAAGGTCGCGCGCGAGATCGTGCGCCAGCAGGACGGCTTCTTCCGCCACGGCATCCAGCATCTGAAGCCGCTGGTGCTGCGCGACATCGCCGGCGCCATCGGCATGCACGAGAGCACGGTGAGCCGCGTCACCAGCAACAAGTTCATCTCCACGCCGCGCGGCATGTACGAGCTGAAATATTTCTTCACCTCCTCGATCGCCGCCACCGGCGGCGCCGCGTCGCTGTCGGCGGAGACCGTGCGCTTCCGCATCAAGGCGCTCATCGACCAGGAATCCGCCGACAAGGTGCTGTCGGACGATCAGATCGTCGAGATCCTGATCAAGGACGGCGTCGACATCGCGCGCCGCACGGTGGCGAAGTACCGCGAGGCGATGCGGATTCCCTCCTCGGTGCAGCGGCGGCGGGAGAAGACGCTGCGACTCTGAGAGCCGTTCGTCTCGTCGCATTCCGCACGCCGCGCCGCCGCCGCGGCGGCGGAAAATGCTCTCATAAGGTCGCGGCGGCGCCGGGACCGGGCGTGCTTGACTTGGCGATGCCTCGCTCCTAAGGTCGGGGCCCGCGGACAACCGGCCACCGAAAACTGTGCGTGTCGCGTGAAACGATCCGGTCTAGGTCCTTCATGCATATCACCGTAGCCGGTAAGCAGATCGACGTCGGCGACGCACTTCGCCTTCACGCGGAAGCGGCTCTCGAGGACATCGCGGATAAATATTTCGGCAATGCGATCGAGGCTCATGTGGTGTTCTCACGCGAGGCGCATTTGATTCGCTGTGATCTGCAGGTTCACGTCGGCCGCGGCATCCTCGTGCGCAGCGAGGACGAGGCGGGCGATCCCTACATCGCCTTCGACGGCGCCGCCGAGCGCATCGGCAAGCGCCTCAGGCGCTACAAGCGCCGGCTGCGCGACCATGGCCGCGCCGAGGCGCAGAAGGATGAGCCCGGCCGCACCTACGTGCTGCAGGCCGAGGACGAGGAGCCCGCCGCCGAGGATGCCGAGCCGCAGCCGGTGGTGGTCGCCGAGATGGACACGCCGATCCCGCGCCTCTCGGTCAGCGAGGCGGTGATGCGGCTCGACCTCGCCGACCTGCCGGCGCTCCTCTTCCACAACAGCGCCCGCGGCACCCTCAACGTCGTCTATCGCCGACGCGACGGCAACATCGGCTGGATCGATCCCGGCCTGCCGCGCCAGCGCCGCCGCAGCGCATCCTCCTGACAGCAACGCCGAGGCATCGTCCATGGAAATCGCCGATTTGCTTGGGCCCGGCAGCGTGATCGCAACGCTTCGGGCGAGCACCAAGAAGCAAATCCTGCAGGAGCTGTCGCGCCGCGCCGCCACGCTCACCGGTCTCCACGAGCGCGTCATCTTCGACGTGCTGTGGGAGCGCGAGCGGCTCGGCAGCACCGGCATGGGAATGGGCACCGCGATCCCGCACGGCAAGGTGCCGGGCCTCGAGCGGCCGGTCGGCCTCTTCGCGCGCATGGAGCGGCCGATCGACTTCGAGGCGGTGGACGAGCGGCCGGTCGATCTGATCTTCGTGCTGCTGACGCCGGAGAGCGCCGGCGCCGATCACCTGAAGGCGCTGGCCAGAGTCTCGCGCCTCTTCCGCGACCGCGCCATGTGCGAGAAGCTGCGCGGCACCGACAGCGTCGACGCGCTGACCGCGCTCCTCACCGACCGCGCCGCCAGTCACGCCGCTTGACGCGCGGGCGGCGCGACCGCGCGGGGCGGCGCTCTACTTCCCCTGCAGAAGATCGGCGAAGGGCGGGAAGGTCAACAGAAAGCCCGCTGCCAGCAACGCAAAGGCCGCCACGTTGACCTTGGCCATGGGCACCGTTTGCTCCCGCCACGCGCGGTTCAGACCGAACCATGACGCGAGCCAAATGATGATCGTCACGGTCGTCACGCCAGCGAGCGTGCCGGTCGGATTGTAGAAGTTCAGCACCTTACCGATGCGCATCTGACGCGTCGCCCGCGAACGCCAAGATGCCGATGCACGGCACAGCCAATACCGGCGGCAAGAATGGCGGCAGCGCCAGATCCGTTGGGAATGGAATCGACGCGCGCGCCGGGAGCGCTCCGGGTCTGTGACATGCTCATTGTTCACCCTCCATCAGTATGATCGCGGAGCCGCCGCGGACCGGCGCGTATTTGTTCAAGAAGGCGCCGAACGCACCGGCAACACCCGTCGCGACGAAGGCGGCGACGGCGAAGCCCAGCACGGCGGTGCGCATGTGCCGCGGCTTGGTAATCGCGCGCCCGTATTTGAGCGTGACATAGGCCACCATCGTCATGGCGATCGGCGCCATCCACGCCACATGCTCTTTCCATTCCATGCCGACGTTGTGCCACTCGGACGTCTTGCCGCTCGCCAGCAGCAGGCGCCGCGGATACTCCGCCAGATCGGTGATCCCCGCCGGCGGCACCGCCCGATACCAGGGGTAGACGATGTAGGCGCCGGAGAACACCGTGAACCACGCGAGAACGACCATGGCCACGAGGTAGACCTTCAGCAGCGCTTGCTCCCGGCTGCTCGGCTGCACCGCCGCGCCCGAGGCGGACATTCGGTAGAGCTCGGCGAGCGCGCCGGAAAATGCCAGCATGAACAGGGCGCCGAACCCCATCCCATGCAATACCGTCCATAGATCGTGTGTGGAGATTTCCATGACGCACCCCCGCTTTTTCGTAAATTATATTTTGCGGCATCTTCGGCCGCTGACATTGATCTAGGTCATCCGATATCCTGATTCGCTGGCGCCGAGGGAAGTCCGCAAGGAACCATGCGGCACCGCGGGCCGACGAACCCATCGGAGTCGACGGAGATGACATCCACGCTGGCGCAGACGACCGCGGCGAGCGCGCGCAATCTGCGCGAGGTCTTCGTCGCGTTTCTGCGCCTGGGGCTGACGTCCTTCGGCGGGCCGGTGGCGCATCTCGGATATTTCCGCGCCGAGTTCGTCGAGAACAGGTGCTGGATCGACGAGCGCGGCTACGCCGACGTGGTGGCGCTCTGCCAGTTCCTGCCGGGCCCCGCCTCCAGCCAGGTCGGCATCGCCTTGGGGCTGATGCGCGCCGGTGTCGCCGGCGCGCTCGCGGCCTGGGCCGCCTTCACGCTGCCCTCGGCGATCGCCCTCGTGCTCTTCGCCTATGGGGTGGCGCGGCTCGGCGACGTCGCGAGCTCGGCGCCTGGCTGCACGGCCTGAAGATCGTCGCCGTCGCCGTGGTGGCGCAGGCGGTCTGGGGCATGGCGCGGAGCATGGCGGCGGACCGGCCGCGCGCCACCCTGGCGGTGCTGGCGGCGGCGCTGACCCTCGCGGTTCCCTCGAGCCTCGGCCAGATCGCTGGCGATCGTCGCCGGCGGCGTCATCGGCTGGCGCCTCTTTCCGGTCGAGAGCGCGGCGCCGGCGACGCCATTCCAGGTACCGGTCCGGCGCCGCAGCGGCGCCCTGCTGCTGGCGCTGTTCTTCCTGCTGCTGGCGGGGCTGCCGCTGCTGGCGGCGGCGAGCGGCAGCCATGCGCTCGCCCTGGTCGACGCCTTCTACCGCTCCGGCGCCGCTGGTGTTCGGCGGCGGCCACGTGGTGCTGCCGCTGCTGCAGGCGGCGGTGGTGCCGCCGGGCTGGATCGGCAACGACGCCTTCCTCGCCGGCTACGGCGCGGCGCAGGCGGTGCCGGGGCCGCTCTTCACCTTCGCCGCCTATCTCGGCGCCGTCATGCGCGGCGGCACCGATCGGGTTGGCTCGGCGGCGCGCTCTGCCTCGCGGCGATCTACCTGCCCGTCCTTCCTGCTGGTGATCGGCGTGCTGCCGTTCTGGGACGCGCTGCGCCGGCGCCGCGCGGCGCAGGCGGCGCTATCGGGCGTCAACGCCGCGGTCGTCGGCCTGCTGCTCGCCGCCCTCTACACGCCGGTCTGGACCAGCGCCATCCACGCGCCCGCGGATTTCGTCCTGGCGCTGGCGGCCTTCCTGCTGCTGGCGTTCTGGCGCGTGCCGCCCTGGGCGGTGGTGATCCTCGGCGCGCTCGCCGCCTGGGGCGTCGCCGCGCTCTGAACGCCCGCCCTACTTCCCGTACTCGTCGTGGAAGCGCACCCAGGCCTGCCGGTGGGCGAGGCCGTCCTCGTCGCGCCCCTTCGGCACGAGGTCGAGGTAGTGATAGGCGACGTTCAGCATGTCGACGCCGCGGGAATAGCAGGAATAGGTGCGATAGATCGCGCCGTCGTCGTCCTTGTAGAAGACGCTGATCCCCGGGAGATCGGTCATCGAGGTCTTGAGTCTTGCGGAAGTTATAGTCGACCTCGCCGGTCGCCAGATCCTGCGGGCGGAACGAGGCGCCGAGGTCGAAGTTGAAATCGCTGTCGCCGGAGGAGACCCAGGGGAAGCTCCAGCCCATGCGCTCCTTGAACGCCTGATCTTGGCGAGCGGCGCGCGGGAGATCGCCATCATGGTGACGTCGCGCTGATTGAGATGGGTCGACGACGCCGTTGAAGTTGTCGGCCCAGAACGAGCAGCTCTTGCAGGGCACCTCCCAGTCCGGCCCGAACATGAAGTGATAGACCACGAGCTGGTGCCGGCCGGCGAAGAGGTCCGCCAGCGACTTCTTCCCGACGGGTCCCTCGAACGCGTAGCTCTTCTCCACGCGCACCCAGGGCAGCTCGCGGCGCTCGCGGCTGAGCTCGTCCCGGAGCCGGGTGAATTCCTTCTCCTTGGCCAGGAGGTCCCGGCGCGCGGCGAGCCATTTCTCCGGCGTGACGATGGCATGGTTTTCCATAGGCGTTCCTCCCTTGCTGAATTCGTTGTGGCTTATCCGTCGACGCCGCCGCGGACGAAATAGGGACCGGGCGACTTGCCCTCCGCATAGGCCTTGAGGCGGTGCATGAGATGGCCCCAGGTGGTGTTGGAGGTGGGGAAATGGCCGGTGCGCTCGCGCCATCCGCTGTGCTTGAAGCGAAGCGTGGTGCCGCCCTTCTCGGCCGCCGCCAGATCGAAGGCGATGCCGGTGCCGATCCACTGCTCCGGACCGCTGAGGCAGGTCCAGCGCAGCTTCGCGGGCGCGCGGAGCGCGTCGATGCGCATGCGGAAGACCACCCTGCGATCGAAGAAGCCGAACTCGGCGGTGCTGCCGGCTTTCGCCTCGGCGCGGGCGTCGTCGGTCCACCACCCCTTGATGTCGGGCTCGCTGGTGAGCGCGGCGAAGACGCGCGCCGGGGGCGCGGCGATGGTGATCTCGTGCAGGTTGGTCGCCATGGAGGTCTCCTTCAGGAAGACAATTGCGCCGCGAGCTTCTCGACGATGCTGGTCCAGCCGTTGCGGTGGCGCGTGACCTGATCGGGCGTCGGCAGGCGCTCGTGGGTGAGCACCAGCTCGGTGCCGTCCGGGTGCTCGTGCAGCTCGATGGTGACGAGGGTCTCGCGCTGCTGGGTGCCGCTGGAGATCCAGGTGAAGGCGAGACGCGAGGGCGGCGTGATCTCGCGGTAGACGCCGCGATGCGGCACGTCCTCGTTCTCCGTGCGCATGACGAGGGAGAAGGCGCCGCCGACGCGAAGATCGACCTCGACCTTGGCGACGGTGAGGGTGCGCGGCGCCAGCCAGTGCCGCATGCTCGCGGGATCGGTCCAGGCGGCGAAGATCGCCTCGCGGGGCGCCTTGATCACGCGGCGCACCCGCACCAGCGCACTGTCGTCATCGGCCATGGGATTTCCTCCTCTTGGGCTTGGCTTGGGGCCTGCCGGCGGGATGCGCCAGCAGAAAACTTTCCAGCGCGTCGAGGCGCTCGTCCCAGAAGCGGCGCATCGCCTGGATCCAGTCGCCGGCGTCGTCGAGCGGGGCGCCGTCGAAGGCGAGCCAGTGCTCGCGCCCGCGCACCGCCCGGCGCACCAGCCCCGCGCGCTCCAGCACCCGCACGTGCTTGGAGACGGCGTTGAGGGACATACGGAACGGCGCCGCGATGTCGGTGACGCGCGCGTCGCCGTCGCGCAGCCGCAGCAGGATCGCGCGCCGCGTTCCGTCCGCCAGCGCCGAGAGCGTGCGATCGAGCCGCGCGCCCGCCACTGCCGTCATCCGATGACTCTCCACAGCCGAAAACATTCAACCCTTGGGTTGAGTATTATCGGGCGCGACCGCGGCGGTCAATCTCCGTGCACTTCACGTCATCGAGAGCCTGAAAAGCAGAAGGGCGGATCCTTTAGGACCCGCCCCGTTTGATCCGGAAGTATCGCGCGTACGGTCAGTGCACGCTGGCGGCCTCCAGATCGTGCTGGCGAATGGTGGCGAGAGCGACCTCGCGGTCAGGCATCACCGCGACCTGGGTCCCGTCGGCGCTGAAGATGGCATAGCCCGCCTCGTCGTTCACCACGACGCGCTTGACGTAGGCCAGCTCGTTCATGCCGAGGAGAGCGAATTCGCGGGAGCTGATCTGCTTGAGCACTTCGGTTCTAGTCATGGTCACCTTTCCGCCGGGACACCGATCCCGGCCTCTCCGCCGGCCGCACCGGCGAGGCATGGAACGAAACTGATGTCCTTTCGTTGGGGATACAACACCGCTACCCCCTCGCCTTATCCGTGGCCAGATTGAGCTCCCGAGGCGATTTCGGGGCGGTGCTCTTGATCTCCACCGAGCGCAGCCGGGTCTCCGGCCGCGGCCGCACCAGGTCGATGTGCAGCAGGCCGTTGTCGAGCGTGGCGCCCTTCACCTCGATGCCCTCGGCGAGCACGAAGGCGCGCTGGAACTGCCGGGCGGCGATGCCGCGGTGGAGGTAGACGCGCCCGGTCTCCTCCTGCTGGCGCCCGCGCACCACGAGCTGGTTGTCCTCGACCTGGACGTTGAGATCGTCCAGGGAGAAGCCCGCCACCGCCAAGGTCAGCCGCAGCGCGTGCTCGCCGGTCTGCTCGACGTTGTACGGGGGATAGCCGTCGCCCTGGGATTTGCTGACGCGATCGAGCACGCGCTCGAAATGATCGAACCCCAGCAGCAGCGGCGAATTGAACACGGTCAGACGGGACATCGAGCCTCCTCCTCGAAGGGCGAGCGAGCAGACGGTCGGGGCCCTGGATGGCACCCCCTTGGCGAGGCGACCTCCGAGAGCTTCGCCTCCCTGGGTTAAGTAGGGAAGAATCGCCCTCCAATCAAGAACTGTCCCGGAAAGCGCCGCAGCCCATAGGTAATTAACCATATTTCCGGTCTATTAGGGGTAGGTCGGGTCAGGCTTGCGCCTGCCGAATGGCCGCCACCAGGCGCCGGACGGCGGGCGCCATCTCCGCCTCCGGGGTGCCGGCGAAGCCGAGCACGAAGCCGCGCTCGCGCCGGGGACCGGCGTAATAGGTGGAGAGCGGCGAGGCATGGACGCGGAGCGCCTGGGCGCGCCGGCTGATGGCGACGTCGTCGCCCTCGACCAGCAGGCGGGTCACCAGGTGGAGGCCCGCCTCCGTGGCGCCTTCGGGGGCGAGTAACCCCTTGGCCTCGGTCCCGATCGCCTTCAGCAAGGCGGCGCGGCGGCCGGCGTAGAGCGTCCGCATGCGCCGGAGATGGGCGGCAAGCCGGCCCTCGGTCATGAACCGCGCCAGCACGCGCTGGGTGAGCGCCGGCGCATGGCGATCGGAGGCGGCCTTCAAGGCCACGAAGCGGTCCACCACGGCGAGCGGCACGACGAGGTAGCCGATGCGAAGCGCCGGCGCCAACACCTTGCTGAAGGTGCCGAGGTAGAGCACGCGGTTGCCGTGGTCGAGGGTATGCAGCGGCGCCAGCGGCCGGCCGGAGTAGCGATACTCGCCGTCGTAGTCGTCCTCGATGATCCAGGCGTCGGCGCCGACGGCCCAATCGAGGAGCGCGAGGCGCCGGCCGAGGCTGAGCGGCACGCCAAGGGGATACTGGTGCGAGGGCGACACCAGCACCAGGCGCGCGCGAGGCTGGAGCCGGATGCCGGCGGCGACGTCGAGTCCGTCGCGGTCCACGGGCACCGGCACCACCTCGAGCCCCGCCGCCTGCAGCGCGGCGCGGCCGGCGGGATATCCGGGCTCCTCGACCCAGACCGCATCGCCGGGCGAGGCCAGCACGCGGGCCGAGAGGTCGATCCCCTGCTGCGAGCCCGCCACCACCAGGATCTGCTCCGCCGTGCAGGCGATGCCGCGGGCGGCGCCGAGATATTCCGCGATCGCCTGGCGCAGCACGGGCTCGCCGCGGGGATCGCAATAGCCCAGCGCCTCCACCGGCCGCTCGCGATGAATGCGCGCGGTGATGCGCGCGAGATCGGTCCAGGGAAAATGATCGAGGGCGGGAATGCCGACCGAGAGCGGCAGCACCTCGAGCGGCCGCGGCGGCATCGCCGGCGGCGTCGCGGGCTTGAGCGGCGGCATGGCGCGCGCCCGCTCGCGCCGCGGCGCCGGCACCGGCCGCCGGCCGCGCCAGATGCTCGGGAATGCTGTCGGCGACGAAGAGTCCGGAGCCGGCGCGGGCGACGAGATAGCCCTCCGCCACCAGCCGGTCATAGGCCTGGACCGCGGTGATGCGGGCGACGCCGTGATCGCTGGCGAGCGCCCGCGACGAGGGCACCCGTGTCCCGGCGCGCAGCCGGCCGTGCAGCACCGCGGCGCGGAAGTAGGCGACGATCTGCTCCTGCAGCGGCAGCGCCGACCCGCGATCGAGCGCGAGGCTGTTCCAGAGCGGCGAGACGGCGCGGGAGGACATCTTTTCACTCTCCAACTGGACCTATCAAAATTCTAGAACAGGCGCTACCCATCGGTCCAGTCCGCTGCGATAGTGGCGGCCAATCCGAGCCTCGATGGAGTTCCGCGTGTACGTCCCGTCCCAGTTTCGCGAAGACCAGGTCCCGGTGCTGCATGAGCTGATCCGCCAGCAGCCGCTGGCGGCGCTGGTGACCTCGACTTCCGGCGGCCTCTACGCCAGCCACCTGCCGCTGCTGATCGATCCCGAGCCGCAGCCCTTCGGGACGCTCACCGGCCATCTCGCCCGCGCCAATCCGCACTGGCAGGAGGCGACGCCGGGCGCCGAGGCGCTCGCCATCTTCACCGGGCCCCAGGCCTACATCACGCCCTCCTGGTACGCGACCAAGGCCGAGACCGGCAAGGTGGTGCCGACCTGGAACTACGCCGCCGTCCACGCCTATGGCGCGCTCCGCTTCTTCGACGACGAGGCGCGGCTCCTCGCCTTGGTGACGCGGCTCACCGCGACACACGAGGGGAAGCGCGATCAGCCCTGGGCGGTCAGCGACGCACCGGCGGAGTTCGTCCGCGGCATGGTGAGGGCGATCGTCGGGCTTCGAGCTTGTGATCACCCGCCTCGAGGGCAAATGGAAGATGAGCCAGAACCGCCCGCCGGTGGATGTCGGCCGCGTCGTCGATGGCTTGACGCGCGAGGGCGGCCCCGAGGAGGCCGCGGTGGCGGAGGCTGTCGCCGAGCGGAACCGCGGGCGGCGCTGAGCACGCAATCGATTGCATATTTTTTGTGGAGGATGACTTGGACGGCTACACACGCACCGAGAAGACGCGGGTCCGGCGCATGGGCGAGCGCGGCCACTACGACCGCGAGACCGTGCACGGGATTCTCGATGCCGGCTTCATCTGCAACGTCGGCTACGTCATCGACGACCAGCCCTACGTGACGCCGACCTCCTACTGGCGCGAGGGCGAGCGCCTCTACTGGCACGGCTCCTCGGCGAGCCGCATGCTGCGCACCGTCGCCAAGGGCATCAAGGCCTGCCTCACCGTCACCCATGTGGACGGGCTGGTGCTGGCACGCTCGGCCTTTCATCACTCCATCAACTACCGCTCGGTGATGGCCTTCGGCGTGGCCGAGCTGGTGGCCGACGAGGCGCACAAGATGGCGGCGCTCAAAGCCTTCGTCGAGCGGCTCTTCCCCGGCCGCTGGGACACGCTTCGCCCGGTGACGGCCCAGGAGTTCAAGGCGACCACCGTCCTCTCCATGCCCCTCGACGAGGTCTCCGCCAAGGTGCGCGTCGGCCCGCCCAAGGACGACGACGAGGACTACGCGCTGCCGATCTGGGCCGGCGTGCTGCCGCTGACGACGACGCCGGGCGCCGCCGTGCCGGATCCGAAGAACCTCGCCGGCGTCGCGCTGCCGGAGCACGTGCGGCGGTTCGCGGTGGAGCGGTAAGCCAACCCCAGTCCGGACGATCCGCTTTGGAGGTGTCAGCGGACCTCGATCTCGTAGGAGCCGGGGACCGAGTTGTGCCAGAAGCAGACGAGGGGGCTGGCACAATTTATCTGGCAGGACGACTCTTGTTCGGCAGAGCAGATAAGAAGTGACGGTGGTTCGTCGTTGCTGCTCCGAACCAACCGACGACGCCGTCCCCGACATTGCGAGATCCGCGTAAGATCCAAAGCGATGCCTGCCGGTTCGCTCGCTGGAATATTGAATACGGTGGTGTGCGATTGCCCTGAGCAGATGGCGGAATATCCATGCCAATCGTAAATGCAGAATATGGATTTATCCGGGACCACCATTATTGCGATTCGGCGAGCTGTTGATCATGCTCTGCGCCTCGTCCACTGCCGAGAGGCCAAAAGACGCCACGTCCTCGTTGGCATTGCGAACGTCGGAGGCTAGCATGTGACGCTACGCGCGATGACCGTTCGCGCAATACTTGGCGGATTTCTGGGGGGACCGCGCACGACCAGCGATTCGGTGAGTCCACTGCCCGAAACAATTTGGGACAGGGTGTAGGACGAGCCACAATGCACATCCTGCTCGCCGACGATCATCCGCTGTTCGCCGAGGCGTTGCGCCGCTTGATCAAGCGCAGCATGCCCGCGAGCAGCCTCACCACCGCCGGAGATCTCGAGAGCGCGCACCGCGCGCTTTCCGGCGCCGAGCGCGTTGATCTCATTATCCTCGATCTGCAGATGCCTGGCGTTGAGGGCTTTGACGGCGTCGAGCGCACGGTGGCGCTTTTTCCGACGATCCCGCTGGTGGTGATCTCCGGCGCCGCCACCGCCGCCAACGTGGCGCGCGCGATCCAGCTCGGCGCCCGCGGGTTCTTCCCGAAAACGATGTCGCCCAATGTTCTCGCGGCAGCGCTGCAGGTGGTGACCGCCGGGGGCACCTATGTTCCCGCCGACTATGCGCAGGCGCAGACCCGCACGCCGCGATTGCCGGAGCTCACGCCGCGAGAGCGCGAGATCCTGACACTGCTGGTCTCCGGCCAATCGAACAAGGAAATCGCCCGCACGCTCGACCTGCAGGAAATCACCGTGAAGTTTCATGTCCGCAACATCTTCCGGAAGCTTAATGTGCGCAATCGGGTCGAGGCGACCAACGCCGCCCGGCGGCTCGATCTCGTTCCGGCCGGCCCGACCTAGCGAAGCCGGGATAGCCGCAGGGCGAAGGAGGCGCCTCGGCCGATGAACCTCGCGGATCTCGCTGCGGGTCGCCTTTCAGCTGGTGCAGAACGCCGCGCTGCTCACGCTGGGCGTGCTGGGCTACTGCCAGATCCGGCGTTGGGCGCAGGATCGCCTGTCAGGCTCGGACGCAGTTCCTGCTCTATGGCGTCCTCCTCGGCCTCCTTGGCGTCATCGCCTTGCTGGCTCCGGTCGACGCCGCCGCGGGCGTGAGGCTCGATCTGCGCAACGCAGCCGTCGTCGTCGCGACGCTGTTCGGCGGCGTCCTCTCCGGCGGCGTCTGCCTCGTCGTCATCCTGGCCTGCCGCCTGGCGCTCGGCGGCGCCGGGATCGCCGCCGGCGTCGCCAGCCTTCTCATCACCTTCGCGATCAGCGCCGGCGATGTCGCGCTGCGGAAGCGGACGGGCACTCCGCTCGATCACCGCCATCTCGCCGGCGTCGGGGTCGCGGTGGCCGTCGGCGGGCTCGCCGTCATCGGCCTCTTTCCGGGGCCCGAGGTGGCCGAGTTCGTCCTGCGCGACGTCGCGGCGATATGGGTCGTTCTGATGCCGCTCACGATCCTCGCGCTGGGATCCGTCATCCTCAATTTCGATCGCAGCCGCCGTTTGACGCAGGAGCTGGCGCAGCGCGAGGGCGAGCTCAGCGCGATCCTCGACAATTCCCCGATCGCCATCTTCCTCAAGGATCGCCAGGGCCGCTATCGGCTGATCAACCGGACCTACACGGACTGGTTCGGCGACCGGCAGGAAGACCTCTACGGCCGCACCACCGCCGAGGTCTACTCCGCCGCTTCGCCGAGGCTCGGCGCGATCACCGACCGCGAGGTTCTGGAATACGGCGGCGTCAGCCATCTGCAGCGCGCCACCGAAACCGCCAAGCCCGGCCTCCTCTACGTCGAGACCACGAAATTCCCGATCCGAGACCCGGCGGCCGGGTCGTCGGCATGGCCGGCTTCATCACCGACATCACGGAACGCCGGCGGATCGACGAGCAGCTCGCGCGCGCGAGGCGGAGCTGCGTGCGATCGTCGACAACGCGCCCTTCGGCATCTTCCTTAAGGATCGCGAAGGGCGCTTCCGGATGGTCAACTCGCGCTTACGCCGATTGGTTCGCCGTCCGGCCGGAGGACATGGTCGGGCGCACTCCCTTCGACCTGTTTCCGGCCGCGAGCGCGGAACAGATAATCGCCACCGACCGCGTCGTGATCGAGGCAGGGCGGGTTGCGTCACTACGAGGCGATGCCGCGGACCGCGCGGCCGGAGATCAAGCACGTCGAGATCACCAAGTTCCCGATCCGTGACGAGCGCGGCGGCATCATCGGCGTCGCCGGCACCATCGTCGATACGACCGATCGCAAGGCGGCAGAGGAGGCCCTGCGCCAGAGCGAGGAGCGCTTCCGCGCCCTCGTCGAGCACTCGAACGGGGTAGTCGTGATCATCCAGCCCGATGGCACCGTCACTTATCGCAGCCCCGGAGGCATCGGCGTGCTCGGCTACCCCCGGGCGGAAGTGGTCGGGAAACTGAATGTCTACGACTTCGTCCATCCCGATGACGTGGGCGAGCTCCGCGAGCAACTCCGCGCGATCGCCGTTACGCCCGGCGGGCATGCCACCAGCCGCGCGCGGGCACGGCACAAGGACGGCACCTGGCGCCATATCGCCTGGACCGCGCGCAACGCCGCCGACGTGCCGGGAGTCGAGGGCATCATCTTCAATGCGCACGACGTCACCGAGGCCCGGCGGCTGGAGGAGCAGCTGCAGCAGGCGCAGAAGATGGAGGCGGTGGGCCAGCTCGCGGGCGGCATCGCGCACGACTTCAACAACATCCTCGGCGCCATCCTCGGCTTCGCGAGCTTCCTGCTCGAGGACCTGCCGACGGGAACGGAGGAGCGCGGTTTCGCCCAGCGGATCATCACCGCCAGCGAGCGGGCGAAGGATCTGGTGCAGCAGATCCTCGCCTTCTCCCGCCGCACCGGCGTCGAGCGCAAGCCGACCGATCTCACCCGCGTCACCCAGGAGACCCTGGATCTGCTGCGGGCGTCGCTGCCTTCCTCGACGCAGCTGCAGGTGCGCGTGGCGGCACAGCCGCTCGTTGCCGACGTCAACGCGGCGCAGATCAGCCAGCTCGTCTTCAACCTCTGCCTCAACGCCAATGATGCGCTGCTGGGCGAGCCCGGGCGCATCTCGATCGAAATCGCGGCTGCTTCCGCCGACGCATTCGCCACGGTCGCGGCGCAGCCGGGTGAGCGACGAAGAGACCGTCTCCGGCCGCATCGCGGTGGGGAGCGCTCGATCCCCGGCAAAGCTATGTCGGGATCACGGTCGCCGATACCGGCAGCGGCATGAGCGCCGAGGTGCTGCAGCACATATTCGACCCTTTCTTCACCACCAAGGAGCGCGGGCGCGGCACCGGGCTCGGGCTCGCCGTCGTGCACGGGATCGTTCTCGGCTACGAGGGCGCCTGCGTCGTTGCCAGCCGTCCCGGCGAGGGATCGGTGTTTTCGGTCTACCTGCCCCTCGCCACCGCAGGCCGATTGCCGGCAGCGCCGACGGCGGCACCAGCCTCGCTGCGCGGACGCGAGCGAGTGCTGGTCATCGACGACGATGCCGATGTGCGGGATGTCCTGACCATCGGCCTCGATCGGCTGGGCTACGAGGTGGTGGCGCTCGACGACCCCAGGGAGGCGCTGTCGGCGGTGGCCGAGCACCCGACCGCCTGGGACGTGGTGATCAGCGACCAGGTGATGCCGCACATGAAGGGGCTGACGCTCCTGGCACGGCTGCGGGCAATCCGCCCGGCGCTGCGGCTCATCCTCTGCACGGGATTCAGCGACGGCGCCACCGAGGAGGCCGCGCTCGCGGCCGGCGTGGATGCATTCTTTCTGAAGCCGACCACGCCGGACGACCTTGCCGCGGCCATCCGGCGCCTGATCGACGCCCCAGCCGGCACCAGCGTTGCCCGGGGCTCTTGAGGCGTCTAGGGCCTGACCGAAGGTAGGGGAACCGGCCCCTACCAACGCCCCGAAATCCCATACTTCGCAGCCACGGCGAAAGCGCGCGCCTCGTTGTAGGGTCCGCGGAGCTTTTCACCACGGGAACAGGCGATGTCCAAGATCCTCGTCATCGACGACGACCGGTCGTTCCGGCAATTCCTCGTGACCCTCCTGGAGCGGGACGGATACGAGGTGCGCGCGCTGTCGAACGGCCTCGGCGTCGAGCAGGTGCTCGCCAGCGAGCCGTTCGCCGCCGTGGTGACCGATCTCTACATGCCCGGCGCCGACGGCATCGAGACCATTCGCAAGGTCAAGAAACAGGCGCCGAGCCTGCCGGTGATCGGCCTGACCGGCGAGCATCTGATCGAGAACGACCCGTACCAGCGCGCCATGCGGGCTTTCGGCGCCGACGCGGTCATGATCAAGCCGCTGAACACCACGGTATTCCTCGAGGTCTTGCGGCGCGTGCTCTCGCGCGACGGATCCGGCGAGACGGCCCTGGGCCCACCCGGCGCGGATCAGCTGAGGGAAACCCCGACATAGGCAATCTCACCACCTGGCCGACGCGGCCGCAGGTCGCGACCGCGTCATTCCTGGCTCGCGTGGCATGACCCGCAAGCCCGAACATCATCTGACCTGACAAGGAGAGACACGTGAACGACGCGGATTTGGATGCCTTGGATACCATGAACCGCTGCGCGGAACAGCTCAGCACGCGCGCCGAGCAGCTGCTCACGGACATCGCGCAACTCGAGCAGCTGCTCGCCTGCCTGAAGGCGGCGGTCGTCCGGATCTCCGGCGAGCAAAAGGCAGTCTCGGCCGGCAACCTTCTGTTCCTCAAGGCGACACACTGATTCGGACCGGTACCACCGCCAGCCTCGAGAGAAACAAAGAGAGCTGCGCTCGCGAAATTCACATCTTCCATCCACACGAATTCCAACGGGGGCTGACATGAGATTCCTTTCGAACTGGTCGATCCGCACCAAAGTTGCCGTATCCTTCGGCTTCGTCCTCGCCGTCACGGTTGCGCTCGGGCTGGTGGCAATTCAGCGTCTGGGCGGCGTCAACGGCGCGGCGGCGGAGATGCGCGACAACTGGCTGCCCTCGACGCGTCTGGTCGGCGATTTCGCTTTCAACGCCATCCGCTATCGGCAGCTCGAGGCGGCGGCCGTGCTCGCCGCGACCGACGAGGCGAGAGGCAAGGAAGTGGCGACCATGAAGGCGGTGGCGGAAGCCGCCGCGAAGGATTGGCACGACTACCAGCCGATGGTCAGCGGACGGCGACGAGCGGCGCCTGGCGGAGCGGATCAATCAGGGCTGGAGCGATTACGTCACGATGAGCCAGAGGCTGCTGGAGATCGCCGCCAAGGGCGATCAGAAGGCCGCTACCGCATTCTATACCGGCGAGATGCGTGGCGTGTTCAACAGCAAGGTCATGGATCTGCTGCGCGCCGACATCGACCTCAATACGGCGGGCGGCACGAAGGCGGCCGACGAAGGCGCCGCGATCTATGCGAGCGCGCGAATCCTCGTCATCGGCGCGCTGGTGATTGCGGCGCTGCTTTGCGTGTCGCGGGCTACACGATCGTCGCGAGCGTCTCCCCTCCGATCCGCCGGATGACGGATGCGATGAGCAAGCTCGCCAGGCACGACCTCGGGACCGAGATCGAGGGCATCGGGCGCCAGGACGAGATCGGGCAGATGGCAGGCGCCGTGCAGGTCTTCAAGGACAGCATGATCAAGGCCGACCAGCTCGCCGCCGAGCAGCGGGTAGCGCAGGAGCAGAAGGAGCAGCGGCAGAAGCAGTCGAGGAGTACATCGCGGCGTTCGACCGCGCGGCTCAGTCGGCTCTGGAGGCGCTGGCGGGCGCCAGCACCGAGATGCGGGCGACCGCGGAGGGCATGTCGGCGACCGCCGAAGAGACCAGCCGGCAGGCGACGGCGGTTTCGGCGGCCTCCGAGCAGGCCTCCGCCAATGTGCAGACGGTGGCGACGGCGACCGAGGAGCTGACGGCGTCGATATCGGAGATCGGCCGGCAGGTGGAGCAGTCCTCGCACACCACTCGCAAGGCGGTAGATCAGGCGAAGGATACCAGCACGACGGTGGACGGGCTCGCCAGGGCGGCGCAGCGCATCGGCGACGTGGTGAAGCTGATCCAGGACATCGCGTCCCAGACCAATCTGCTGGCGCTTAACGCCACCATCGAGGCGGCACGCGCCGGTGAGGCGGGCAAGGGTTTCGCGGTGGTGGCCTCGGAGGTGAAGGCGCTTGCCAACCAGACCTCCAAGGCGACCGAGGAAATATCGAGCCAGATCTCGGAAATGCAGACGCGCCACCGGGCAGACCGTGACGGCGATCGAGTCGATCGGCGGCACGATCGGGCAGATCAACGAGATCTCCAGCGCGATCGCGTCCGCGGTGCAGGAGCAGAGTGCCGCGACCCAGGAGATCTCCGGAAACGTGCAGCAGGCGGCCAAGGGCACCGCCGAGATCACCACGCAACATCACCGGGGTGACACAGGCGGCTGGCGAAACCGGCAATGCAGCCAGCCAGGTGCTGACCGCCGCCGGCGAGCTCAGCCAACAGTCCGAAGTGCTGCGGAACAAGGTCAGCGACTTCCTGGAAAAAATCAGGACCGCATAGGCTCAGACCCGCGGGCGCGGTCTCCGGGCTCAGGAGAAAGGTTCCGTCACACCATTGACGGGACCTTTCCGACCATCGCCGCGCGAGACGGCCCAGGAATTCAAGGCCACCACCGTCCTCTCCATGCCCCTCGACGAGGTCTCCGCCAAGGTACGCGTCGGCCCGCCCAAGGACGACGACGAGGACTACGCGCTCCCGATCTGGCCCGGTGTGCTGCCGCTGACGACGATGCCGGGCGACGCCGTGCCGGATCCGAAAAACCTCGTTGGCGTGGCGCTGCCGGAGCACGTGCGGCGCTTCGCGCTGGCGACGTAGGTTCGAGACGGCGGCATCGGTCTGCCCGCGCCAGGCTGATTGATCCAGGTCAACGACGGTTCGCATTCCCAGGGCCTATCGATGCCGTTGCCGACGCGCGAGAGCATGCGGAGGCGCCTGCCGGGCTCCGACGAGAAGGAGTGGCGGCAGAGGAGCCGCCCTGGGAGGGGCCCGCGCGAATGCAGCATGACAATGGGACCGCGAGCCGCAGCTTTCGCGGCGATTTGGGAGGCGCCGAGCATTTCATCTGCGATCGAGGCCACCGCCGGCCTCGACCTTTGCGGAGCAGACTTCGTCTCGTCGAGCAGCGCTATGCCGCGGCGAGACAGGCGCTGAATCTCGCGCCGGAGAGCGCCATCTTCCGGCGGGTTTTCGTCAGCGACGTCATGAATCAGGCGGCGCCGGTGCGCGACAGCCAGCTCTGTGCGACACGCCGGCGGAAGGTCCGGTCGCGGTCTCGATCGTGCAGCAGCCGCCGCTGCCGGGCGCGAAGATCGCGCTGCTGGCCTATCACATCGACAGCGACGCGCCGCGTCGCCAAGCGTCGCCTGTCGCCGCAAGCACGTGCTGGTCGAGAAGAGCGGCCTGCGCCATCTCTGGAGCACGCGGCTCTGCGCCGGCGCCGACATCGCGCTCCGCCTCGGCGGCCGACCAGACGCGCGCGATCTTCGACGATCTGATCGACACGCTGGCCGCGCCAGGGCGGCACGCTTGCGCGACCATTGCGTCGGACCTGGATCTACCTCAAGGACGTCGACGTCTTCTACCAGGGCATGGTCGAGAGCCGCGGCGAGCTTGTTCCGGCAGCAAGGCCTGACCGCGCGACACCCACTACATCGCCAGCACCGGCATCGAGGGCGCCTGCGCGCACCGCTACGATCTCGTGGCGATGGACGCCTATTCCGATCCTCGACCTGCTGCCGGAGCAGATGTCCTATCTCAACGATTTCGACCGGCTGTGCGCCGACGCAAGGACTACGACGTCACCTTCGAGCGCGGCACGCGCATCGCCTATGCCGACCGCGTCGCATCATTTCATCTCCGGCACGGCGAGCATCGACAAGGCGCGGCCGCGTGCTTCATCCCGGCGACGTGCTGCGGCAGCTCGAGCGGGCGCTCGACAATGTCGAGGCGCTGCTGCGCTCGGGGCAGGCGAACCTCGACGACATGATGCATCTCATCGTCTATCTGCGCGACCCGACGGATTTCGCCCGCGTCGACGGCTATCTCGCCGAGCGCTTTCCGCGATCTGCCGACGCTCATCGTCCAGGGCGCGGTCTGCCGGCCGGAATGGCTGATCGAGGTCGAGGGCATCGCGGCCGCCGCCGCATGACGCGCCGACCCTGCCGGCCTTCTGAGCGCGGCGAATCTGCCGCGGCAGCGCATTTGCCGCAGCGGCGCGCTGGCGCTTGATCCAGATCAAAGCCGGCTTCCGTCGTTTTGATGGATTGGCCGCAGCCCGGTTCAGGAAGAGGCCGAGATGCGAAACAGGAAGATCGCGCCATTTTCGATGCTCGACGAGGCGGCGATCGCCGCCGCCGAGCTGCGTCACGATCCCTATGACTTCGCCTTTGTCGAGCACGCGATCGATCCCGCGCCGAAGGACGAGGTTCTGGCCGATGCGCCGCCCATCCCCGATCGCGGCAGCTACGGCTTGCCCGATCTGCGCTATGGCCCGCAATTCGGCGCGGTCGTGCAGGACCTGCTGAGCCCGCGCTTCCGGCATCTCGTCGAGCGGAAGTTCGACATGGACCTCGCCGCCTATCCGCCCTGCATCGTGATGATGGGCAACACCACGGGCCACTACAACGAGGGCTACGCCCACCCCGATTCCAAGCACAAGATCGTCACCGTGCTGGTCGGCTTCAGCCGCGAGTGGCCCTATGAGCGCGGCCGGCTGCGCGTGCTCCGCAGCTCGGACCGCGAGGACTGCGCCTTCGAGTTTGCGCCGGAGTTCGGGCGGATGCTGATGTTCCGCGTCTGCGACCACTCCTGGCACGGCTTTCTGCCGCAGAAGGGGCAGCGCATGAGCCTGCAGCTCTGCTACGTCGATTCCGAGTGGTACGTCCGACGCGAATACTGGCGCCACAGCGTCAGCGCCTTCGCCAAGTCGATGCCGCTGCTGCGCAAGGTCATCGACTGGGCGCCGCGTGGTGCTGGGCTCATGACGCAGCCGGCGCCGACGACCGCAGGAGGACATGAGCCATGGCCTATCCGCCGATACCCGACGCGGCCGAGGTCGCCCGCCATTTCGTGCCAGGCCCTGCGCCGCGCGCGCCGCGACGACCGGCCCTACCGCCATTGGAAGCTCGCCGACGTGCTTCCCGGAGTCGCTCTGCACCGGCATCCTCACGCTGCCGATCGCGCCGCCTGCAGCTCGGCAAGACCGACGGGACGCGCAACACCTACAACGAGCAGCGCTGCTTCATCACGCCGCTGCTGCGCTCGAAATTTCCGACCTGCGCGGTGCTGACCGATGCGCTTGCAGCGCCCCGATGTCGCGCGGCTGTTGGCGGAGACCTGCGACATCCCGGTCGACGGGCAGCTTTCTGCGGATGGAATACATCCAGGACACCGACGGCGCCTGGCTCGAGCCGCACCGCGACATCCCGGAGAAGCTGTTCTCGATGGTGATCTATCTTTTCACCGGGCCGGACGCCAAGGATTGGGGCACCGACATCTACGATGCCGAGCGCCGCTGGGTCGGCCGATCGTCCGGAGAGTTCAACTCGGGGGTGATCTTCGTTCCGGGGCCGGCGACCTGGCACGGCTTCGAGCCGCGCCCGATCGTCGGCGTCCGCCGCCTGATGGAAATCAACTACGTCCGCCCGAGCTGGCGCGACCGCGAGCAGCTGGCCTTCCCGGACCGGCCGGTCGCCCTCACGTGATCTGAACCGCCGCACGGGGCCGTCGTCGATTGACTCCGGCCTTTCCCCTCAGCGCGCCGCGGAAACCGCCTGGTCCTGCGCCTGCCAGCGGAGGATCGTCTCGCGCAGCTGCTCGAACCGCTCGCCGACGCGGTCACCGAACAGAGGATCGGCTTCCGGCGGCGTCCGCGCCGTCAGATCGGCCCAATCCCTTGCCGTCAGCGCCTTCGCCGCGGCGGGAAAGAAGGCGGATTCCTCCATCTCGATGTGCCGACGCTGAAGATCGGTGAAGCCGCGGGCCCAGCGGACGAAGGCCTCCCGCGGCACCTCGGCCTCGTCGAGCACGACGCGCAACGCGTCCGCGAATTTGCGGGCGCTGGCGGCCAGTTCCCGATGCATGGTGCGCATGTCGCCGATCCGCTCCGCCGCCGTGGGGTCGCGCTCGCGGAGCTTGGCGAAGAGCAGCTCCTCCTTGGGATGATGATAGGCCTCGGGAAAGCTCAGGAAGTAATCCAGCGCAGTGCCGATCACGTCGTAATCCGGCCGGCTTCCCCTCTCGAACTCGGCGACCTGCCACTCGAGGGCGCGCAGGAGCGTCGCTAGGTTGCCGTGTTCCCGGCGGAGCAAGTCGAGGAATTCCGGCATGACCCACCTCCTTCCTCTCGATCGTCGGACGCGACGACCAGCCTGATGATGGGATCTGCCATTATTTCCGTCAGGCTGGGCTCGGGAAAAACCGACACTGGCTGCGGCCCCGCGCTTGGCGCCGGCGCCTTGGGGTCGAGGATGCGGCAGGTCTCGATGAGTTCCGCATTGGGACAGAAGGCGACATAAGTGGCGAGCGGACGATCCGCCTCGAGCCAGCGTCGGCAGGCCTGCGCCTCCACGCACCGTTTGCAGTTGCCCAGCGCGCGGAAGATCGCGTCTTCCAGGCCGCGCGACCAGCGGCCGCTCAGATCGATGCCCTGGCGGCTCACCATTCGATGGAACAGCTGATGTCCCCGCATCCGCTCGATGACGCGATGCTCGAGCTCACGTCGATTTGGCTTGGCAGCGAGCGGCATGTGGGCCTCCATCACGCTCTATAAAATTAGAGAGACGACACGCCTTCTCCTGCATTGATCCAGATCAAGCGACACCGCCCGGATTCCGCATCGTCGGGACGCCGCGGATCGATGCCGGCTCTACGGCGAGCGCGCCGGCAGTGCCGGCATAAGTAAAATCCCCTATGCCGCCGGCGCAGATACGCTTAACGCCCGGCGCCTAGATTGGACGCATCGATTCCTATTCCGCGCCCGAGCGAGCGCAGATCGCGATGCGTCAGCCGATCGAGAAAACCGAGCCCCAGCCCGACAGCGCCTTTCCCGCTCACCGGCTGGCCCGGTTCACCGGTTGGGGCGCGCTGGCGCTTGTTTTCGCCGGTATCGCGGTCGCGCTGGTGATCGTCGTCGCGGGGTCGCTGCCCGCCTCCAAATGACCGCCGACGCGGCGATCACCCCCACGCCGCGGCTCATCGAGGTGCCGAACGAGCCCCTGCAGCCGCTGCCGCTGCACCTCGATCTCGATGCGCGCAAGGTCGAGCTCGGCCGCAAGCTCTTCGCCGATGCGCGGCTCTCCCGGGACGGTACGGTGGCATGCATCTCCTGCCATCAGCCGCAGCACGGCGGCGCCGATGACCAGCCCCTCTCCAAGGGGATCGGCGGCCGGCTGACCGCGGTCAACGCCCCCACCGTGCGCAACAGCCGGTTCAGCGTCGCCCAGTTCTGGGATGGCCGCGCCGCCAGCCTCGAGGCCCAGGTCGACGGGCCGCTTGCGGAATCCGAACGAGATGGGAGCGACTTGGCCCGAAGTGATCAACCGCCTGGAGGCCGACCCGAGCTATGTCGCCGCCGCGCGATCGATCTACCACGGGCCTCTCACGCCCGACATCGTCAGGAATGCCATCGCCGAGTACGAGCGCTCGCTGCTGTCGCTCAACTCGCGCTTCGATGCCTTCCTGCGCGGCGACCGCGGCGCGCTCAGCGAGGCGGAGCGGACCGGCTATCGCCTGTTCAAGGACTACGGCTGCTCGACCTGCCACCAGGGCGTCGCCGTCGGCGGCAACATGTTCCAGCGCATGGGTCTCTTCGCCGACTACTTCGCCGATCGCGGCCTGCCGGAGACGCCGGCGGATCTCGGCCGCTTCACCGTGACCTTCGCCGATGCCGATCGCCACGTCTTCAAGGTTCCCTCGCTGCGCGACGTGGCGCTCACCGCGCCTTATTTCCACGACGGCTCCGCCACCTCGCTCGAGGAGGCGATCGCGGTCATGGCGCGCTATCAGCTCGGCCGCGACATGCCGGCGGACGACATCGAGCTGATCGCGGGATTTCTGCGCACGCTGACGGGCAAGCCGACGGAGCACGCGCCATGACCGGCGTGCGGCTGCGTCAGGCGGCGGCGTTGGCGGCGTGCTGTCGTCGCCCTCGGCCTGCTGTTCCAGCTGAGCCGGCCCGCCGACCCCGGCGCACACGTCCGCATCGTCGACGGCTTGCGCGCCATCCGGGAGACCGAGGAGACGCTGGGCAGGCTGGCCCTGCAGGCACGCGCGCGGAGCCTGGAGAACTACGATCCCATCCTTGCCGCGGAGCAGCGCCTGGAGCGCCTGGTCACGACGGTGGGCGCCGAGCTCGCGGCAGAGCACGATCCAGCATTGATGCTGCAGGCCTATAAATCATCGACCCGCCCGCCGGGCGGATGTCGAGCGCTTCAAGTCGGCGGACGCCATCTATCGAAACTCGCGGCTCTATCTTCCCCTTCTCGCCCGCGACGTGACGCGTCGGGAGAATGGAAGCAAGCGCGCGGCGCTGGTGGATGCGATCGCCGAATGGACGCGTACGGTGTTCTTGCGCCTCGACAGCAGGTCATCCGAGGAGGAGCTCGCCGCAACCACGCTTCGGATGCGGCAGCTCGCGGCCGAGCTACCGCAGACACAGCGCGACATCCAGCTGCTGACCGCTCATGCGGAGGTGCTGCTGCGCGAGGACGCGAGGGCGCGGGAGCTGGTAGCCCGCATCCTGGAGCTGTCGAGCGGCAGCCTTCCCGATGCGATCTATGGCGGCTACATGGCGCGGCACGCCGCTGCCGAGCAGCGCGCCAACGACGTCACCTACATCCTCTACGCGGCGGCTTTCGCGTCCATGCTGGGATTGATTGCCGCCTTCGCCGGGCTCAATCGCAGCTCCGCGCGCCTGGCGCGCTCGAACGACCAGCTCGGCGAGCGCGCCAGCGAGCTCGAGGCGCTCACCGGCGAGCTGCAGACGCAGATCGACGAGCGCTTGAAGGTCGAGAGCGAGCGCGAGCAGCTGCAGGCGCAGCTGCTGCATTCCCAGAAGATGGAGGCGCTCGGCACCCTCGCCGGCGGCGTCGCGCACGAGATCAACAACGCCCTGGTCCCGGTGATCGCGCTGCCGGCGATGCTGCTGAAGAAATCTCCCGACGGCAGCTCCGAGCGAATCAAGCTGGAGATGGTCTGCCGCGCCGGCGAGCGCGCCCGCGATCTCGTGCGGCAGATCCTGGTATTCAGCCGCAAGGAGAAGAGCGCCAAGGAAGCGGTGGACTGCGACGCCATGGTCCGCGAGGCGCTGCAAATCATCCGGGCGACGGTGCCGGCGACGATCTCCGTCGACTACACCAGCGAGAGCGAGCTGCCGCCGATCCTCGGCGACCGCGGCCAGCTGCACCAGGTGCTGATCAACCTCATCACCAATGCGCTGCACGCGATCGGCGCCGCCGGGCGGATCACCATCAGCCTTGCCGCGGCCGAGCTCGAGCTGCCGGCCGATGCCGGCGGGGCGACGGCGGCGATCCGTCTCTCGGTGAGCGACAGCGGATGCGGCATGGATCCTGTGACCCTCGCCCGCGTCTTCGAGCCGTTCTTCACCACCAAGCCGACCGGCGAGGGAACCGGGCTCGGCCTCGCGGTCGTGCACGGCATCATCGCCAACCACGGCGGCCGGATCGACGTCGCGAGCGAGATCGGCCGCGGCACCCGCTTCGACGTGATCCTGCCGATCATCCCCGCGACAACAGCGTCTTCGGTCGAGCCGCACCCCCGGCGCTGGCCGGCTAAGAAGCGGCGCCGCCCCCGCGCAACGTCGCCCGTGCGCTCCGCCCGCGCTGCCGCTACCATCGCAGACGTCGATCGAGCGGCGGGCAAGGGGAGAAGAGCATGGCGGAGCCGGAGACCTTCGATTTCATCGTGGTGGGCGCGGGCTCCGCGGGCTGCGTGCTGGCGAACCGGCTGACCGCGTCGGGCGCCACCGCGTGCTGCTCCTCGAGGCCGGCGGCGAGGACAACTACTTCTGGGTCCATGTGCCGCTCGGATACGGCAAGCTCTTCACCGACGCGCGGGTCAACTGGCTCTACCAGAGCGCGCCGGAGCCCGAGCTCAACAACCGCTCGATCGCCCAGCCGCGCGGCAAGGTGCTGGGCGGCTCCAGCTCCATCAACGGCCTTCTCTATATTCGCGGCCAGCGCCAGGACTTCGATCACTGGCGCCAGCTCGGCAACGTCGGCTGGAGCTACGACGACGTGCTGCCCTATTTCCGCAAGTCCGAGGCGCAGCAGCGCGGCGCCGACGGGTTCCACGGCGCCGACGGGCCGCTCTCGGTCTCCGATCAGGTCGAGCCGCACGAGATCTGCGAGGCCTATATCAAGGCAGCCGAGGAAGCGGGAATTCCCCGCAACGACGACTTCAACGGCGCCAAGCAAGAGGGCGCCGGATATTTCCAGACCACGATGCGGAACGGCCGCCGCTGGAGCACGGCGCAGGCCTATCTGAAGCCGGCGCGCGCGCGCGGCAATCTCACGGTGGCGACCCGCGCCCTCACCACGCGGATCCTGATCGAAGGCGGCGCCGCTGTCGGCGTCGAGTACCGCCACGAGGGGCGCCTGGTCACCGCGCGGGCGCGGGGCGAGGTGCTGCTCTCGGCGGGCGCCTTCGGCTCGCCGCAGATCCTGCAGCTCTCGGGCCTGGGTCCCGCGGCGCTGCTGCGCCAGCACGGCATCGCCGTCGTGCGCGACATCCCCGGCATCGGCGCCGATCTGCAGGATCATCTGCAGGCGCGCATGCTCTATCGCGTGACCAAGCCCGTCACCCTCAACGACGTCGTCAACCGCTGGGACCGCAAGATCGCCGCGGGGCTGCGCTACTTCCTGACGCGCAAGGGACCGATGGCGATCCCGGCGGGCTATGCGGGGGGATTCTTCCGCACCGATCCGCGCCTGGAGACGCCGGACGTGCAGTGCCACCTGCTGCTGTTCAGCGCCGACAAGCCCGGCGGCAACCTGCATCCCTTCCCCGGCATGACCGCCTCGATCTGCCAGCTTCGGCCCGAGAGCCGCGGCAGCGTCCGCATCAAGAGCGCGGATGCCGCCGAGGCGCCTGACATCCGCCTCAACTATCTCTCCACCGACAGCGACAAGCGCACCATGGTGGCCGGGCTCAAGCTGCTGCGGCGGGTCATGGGCCAGCCGGCGCTCAAGCCCTATATCGCCGAGGAGCGCGATCCCGGCCCCGGCTGCGCCAGCGATGCGGACCTTCTCGCCTTCATCCGCCAGCGCGGCACCACCATCTTCCATCCCACCAGCACCTGCCGCATGGGGATCGACGAGCTCGCGGTGGTCGATCCGGAGCTCCGCCTCGAGGGGATCGCGAAGCTCCGCGTGGTGGACTGCTCGGTGATGCCGAGCGTGGTCTCCGGCAACACCAACGCCGGTGCCATCATGATCGCGGAGAAGGCATCCGACCTGGTGCTGGCGGGCGTGCGGTCGGCGCCGGCGCGCGGCAGCGCCGCGGCCTGAGGACGCGCGGGTTTTGTTAATATAGTATTAGGGTTAATTGAGTATTTACGAGACCGGAGACTGGAATATATAGTAAAAACTAGATTTTCCTCGCGTTAACCAAGCATTAATCTTGCATTTTACTAAATATTTCCTGAATCATCTCCCCAACAGCCCTCCAGGTTTTGGGGAGACCACCAATGCGCAAACTCTTGCAGGAGCAGCTTCGCAACCGCGCCGGCGCCGCGGAGATCAACTTCGGATTGCTGCTGGCCCTGATCGCCCTGGCGCTCATCGGATACCTGACGACCGTCGGCAACCCGCTCGCCGCCAAGTACGCGGTGCTGGCCCAGACTCTGCAGTAGACGCCGGACGCCTCCCCCGGTCCTGGCGGCCGGCGGAGGCGCCGCGATCAACCCCGGCGTCCACGCGATCACCGCTCACGCACGCCGCGCGGCATGCCACACCGTTGTCGCAGCCTCGCCGACGTTGCTTCCTTGTGGCGCGGCGGCCGGCGCGGCTAGGACTGACGCGGGTTTCGACAGCCGGGGATACCGCCAGGACATGCCAAACGGAAATGCCGCGGAACGCGCGGGATGCGGACGGACGATGCTGGCCGCGCTGGCGGTGCTCGCGGCACTCGGGCTCGGCGGCTGCGCCTCCGAGCGCGATACCCAGCCGGCGCGCACCGCCAACGAGCAGCTGCTGATATCGACCGCCGCCGATCACGCGGCGGACCAGCTCAAGCTGCAGATCCCGCCCGGCACCAAGGTCTTCGTCGACGCCACGAATTTCGAGGGCTACGACAGCAAGTACGCCGTCGGCACGCTGCGCGACCGGCTGGCGAAGGACGGCGCCAAGCTGGTCGCCGACCGAAGCGACGCGGATAGCGTGGTGGAGCTGCGCTCCGGCGCGCTCTCGGTCAATCAGCACGGGCTGCTGATCGGGCTGCCCGCGGTGCCGATCCCGATCCCGCTCGCCGGCACGGTCACCACGCCGGAGATCGCGCTCTTCAAGCGGACGGAGGAGCAGGGCGTCGCCAAATTCGCCGCCACCGCCCTCGACGCCAAGGAGGGCTCGCTGCGGGATTCCGCCGGGCCCAGCTACGGCTTCTCGCACCGGACCCAGTTCGTGCTGCTGCTGTTCTTCTCCTGGACGCGGAGCGACCTCGTGCCCGAGGGCGTGCAGCCGAAAGAAGAGTAGAGAATTTTCCGACGCCTCCGGCGCGGGTCACGCCGAGCGCTCGATCAGCCCGCGATACCGGCTGTTGAGAAAGAAGCGGCGGATTTCCGCATGGTTCTCGATGCGCTCCGCGAACCGAGGTCCAGGCTTGAAATCGAGGCCCGACTGCTGCGCGCGCGGCGACCGCCTGGTCGATTTCCGTCGGCGGTAAACCCAGAAAGCGCAGCAGATCGCGCATGACCGACGCTCGGCCGAGGTCGTCATAGTTGAGAGCGAAGACGTCATCGTTGTCCGAACTCGCCAACGCGGCCTCGATGACGAAATACGTCGTCTGCACGATGTGCAACTGCTCCAGCAATTGCCTCGGCGGAATCGTGATCCGATGCTCGTCCGGCGTGCGTCCCCAGACGGCATTGCCGAAATGCCGCGCGGCAAGGACCAGCGACACGGACTGCTCGAAGAGATCGTCGCGCCAGAGATAGATCTTCTTCCATCCCTCGGCCGGCGAAAACCTGCCGAAGAAATTCGGCGCCGAGCTTGGGGATCTGGTGGCCGATCAGCTTGAAGCCGAACCTTTGGCAATCGCCGGCCGCCTCCGCTGCGAGATCGACGAAAGCGGCGGGCTCCGCGTCTCGGAAGGCGATGTCCTGCAGGCGCGGGGCGGCGGGTTGCTGATGTCGGAAATCGATATGGTCGTTGCGGAACAGCTCGGAATGGCAGCAGGTGCCGGAAATCGCATTGAGATAGTCGACGAGATACGTCGAACCGGTCCGCGGACCGGCGAGGATGACGAACTTCGTCTGACCATCCACGGCTGGAAATAGCGCCCCAATAACCGCCCCTGCATGGCGATAGGAGCGCGGGAGGCCGGCACGTCCCTCAGCGGCAGGTTAAATTTTCGTAATGTGGCTGGATGCGGTGCCCAAAACAGAAAAGGGCTTAGCCGTTTCCAGCTAAGCCCTTTGCCGATTTGGTGGAGCCAGGGGGATTCGAACCCCCGACCTCCGCAATGCCATTGCGGCGCTCTCCCAGCTGAGCTATGACCCCGAAACCCTCGATATTTTAGCGCAAGACGCGACCTGGCAGGGAGTGGAAACTCCGGCGGCGCGCGCTCAGCGCTCCTCCTCCTCGTCGACGTTCTCGATCACCTCGGCCATGTCGTCCTCGTCCTCGCCGAGCTCGGAGGCGTCCTCGAGGACTTCCTCCTCCTCTTCCTCCGCACCCTCGGTGGTGGCGCCCTCCTCCACCGGCTCCACTTCCGCCTCGGGTTCCGGCTCGGCCTCGACGACGGGCACGGGAACCGGCACCGGCTCAGGGGCGGGCGCTCGGCCGGCGCCGCGTCTTCAGCAGCGCCTCGGGATCGAACTGCGTCCCGCATTTCGGGCAGATGATGGGGTCGCGATGCAGATCGTAATAGCGCGTCCCGCAGCTCGGGCAGATCCGCTTGGTACCCCATTCCGGTTTCGACACGTCGCCTCTCCATAACCGCTTGCTCGTCGTCCCCTCGGGCCCAGAAAGAAGGATGTCCGCCGGGGGTGACCGACATACATAGGGGGTGCGCGGCCAATTGCCATGAACCCGGCGACCTGTCAAAGCAAAATCGGCGGGCGGCCGGGGCCCCGCTCGCGGCGCTGTCGGCCCCGCCGCCCGATGTGCTAGGAACGGAGCCGGCGCAACCGCTTGGACCCAGTTTCGTGACAGCAGTTTCCTCCGGCACCGCAGGCCCCCTCAAGGGCCGCATCCGGGTGCCCGGCGACAAGTCGATCTCGCATCGCGCGCTGATCCTGGGCGCGCTCGCCGTCGGACGCACCCGCGTCGATGGGCTCCTGGAGGGCGAGGACGTGCTGCGCACCGCGGCGGCGATGCGGGCGCTCGGCGCCAGGGTCGAGCGCACCGATGCCGGCCAGTGGCTGGTGGACGGCGTCGGCGTCGGCGGCTTCGGCGAGCCCGCCGATGTCCTCGACTTCGGCAATTCCGGCACCGGCGCGCGGCTGGTCCTGGGCGCGGTGGCGACCAGCCCGCTCACCGCCGTTCTTCACCGGCGACGCCTCGCTCCGCAAGCGGCCGATGGGCCGCGTCGCCGACGCCGCTCCAGCGCATGGGCGCCCGCATCACCGCCCGCGCCGGCGACCGGCTGCCGCTCACGGTCACCGGCAGCGCCGACCCGCTGCCCCTCGACTACACGCTGCCGGTGCCCTCGGCGCAGGTGAAGTCGGCGATCCTGCTGGCGGGCTTGAACGCGCCCGGCGAGACCACGGTCGTGGAGCCGCTCGCGACCCGCGACCACACCGAGCGGATGCTGCGCCATTTCGGCGCCATCGTCACCGGCGTTACCACCGCCGAGGGCCACCGCCGGATCACGCTCCGGGGCGAGGTGGAGCTCAAGGCCGCCGATCTGGTGGTGCCCGGCGATCCCTCCTCGGCGGCGTTTCCGATGGTGGCGGCGCTGCTGCTGCCGGGCTCGGAGATCCGCATCGAGAACGTCGGCATGAACGAGCTGCGCACCGGCCTTGTCGCCACGCTCCTGGAGATGGGAGCCAAGATCGAGATCGAGAGCCCGCGCGAGGCGGGCGGCGAGCCGGTGGCGGATCTGCTGGTGCGCGCCGGTCCGCTTGAGGGTGTCGAGGTGCCGGCGGAGCGCGCCCCCAGCATGATCGACGAATATCCGGTCCTGGCGGTCGCCGCCTCCTTCGCCACCGGCCGCACGGTGATGCACGGCCTCTCGGAGCTTCGCGTCAAGGAGAGCGACCGCCTCTCGGCGATCGCCGGCGGGGCTCAGAGCCTGCGGCGTCGACGTGACGGTCGAGGGCGATACGCTGACGGTAGCGGGCACCGGCGGACGGCCGCGCGGCGATGCCGCGGTTGCCGCCCATCTCGACCATCGCATCGCCATGGCGTTCCTGGTCATGGGCATGGCGGCGGAGCGGCCGGTCAGCATCGACGACGCCGAGACCATCAACACCAGCTTCCCCGGCTTCGTCGCGCTGATGAACGGCCTCGGCGCCACCATCAAGGCGGGTCCGTGATCATCGCCGTCGACGGACCCGCCGCCGCCGGCAAGGGAACGCTGGCGCGGCGCCTCGCCGCACACTATCGCCTCGCGCATCTCGACACCGGCCAGCTCTATCGCGCGACGGCGCTCGAGACCGCTGATCGCCGGCGGCGATCCCGCCGATCCCGTGCGGCGACCGCGGCGGCGGCGCGCGTCACGCCGGCGCTCCTCGGCGATGTCAGAGCTTGCCGACGAGAAGATCGCCCAGGCGTCCTCGGTGGTGGCGGCAATTCCCGGCGTCCGCGCGGCGCTCTTGGCTTTCAGCGCGACTTCGCCCACCACCCGCCCGGCGGTTTCCGGGCGCCGTGCTGGACGGGCGCGACATCGGCACCGTGGTCTGCCCGGAGGCCGACGCCAAGCTCTATGTCCAGGCCAGCGCCGAGGCCCGGGCCGAGCGCCGATTCAAAGAGTTGCGGGATGCGGGGGTCGAGGCTATATACGAGCGCGTCCTGCAGGACATGAAGGATCGTGACGCGCGCGACAGCCAGCGTCGGACGGCGCCCTTGAGGCCCGCCGACGATGCTTTCGTTCTCGACACGACGGCGCTCGATGCCGAGGCGGCCTTCGCCGCCGCCATCACCTACATCGACGGCAAGATCGCCGGCAAGTCTCTCTGAATACTGAGAGAATCCGGCCTATTTGCCATCGGCCCGCCGGCAGGACCGGGTCCACGCCACCGCGCCCGTGAGATGTCGGTGGCCCGTTCGCAGGCGGCCTCTATCCCCGGCCCGGCGGACGTCATTTCGAGGGGATGAACGGGAGATTTAATGGCCGTCGCAACCCAAACCGGGGCGTCCTCGGGCAAGGAAAGTTTCGCCGCGCTGCTGGAGGAATCCCTCGGCACCGGCACCAGTCTCGAAGGCACCGTGGTCAAGGGCCGCGTCGTCGCGATCGAGAACGACATGGTGCTGATCGATGTCGGCCTCAAATCCGAGGGCCGCGTGGCGCTGAAGGAATTCTCGGTGCCGGGCAAGCCGGCGGAGATCAATCCAGGCGACACCGTCGAGGTCTACCTCGAGCGCATGGAGGACAAGAACGGCGACGCCCAGCTCTCGCGCGAGAAGGCGCGGCGCGAGGAAGCCTGGACCTTGCTGGAGAAGCAGTTCCAGAAGAACGAGCGCGTCACCGGCACGATCTTCGGCCGCGTGAAGGGCGGCTTCACCGTCGATCTCAGCGGCGCCGTGGCGTTCCTGCCGGGCAGCCAGGTGGACATCCGCCCGGTGCGCGACATCACCCCGCTCTGGGGCACGCCGCAGCCGTTCCAGATCCTGAAGATGGACCGCTCGCGCGGCAACATCGTGGTCTCGCGCCGCGCCGTGCTCGAGGAGAGCCGCGCCGAGGCGCGCTCCGAGCTGGTCGCCAATCTGCAGGAAGGCCAGATCCTGCAGGGCGTGGTCAAGAACATCACCGACTACGGCGCCTTCGTCGACCTGGGCGGCGTCGACGGCCTGCTGCACGTCACCGACATCGCGTGGCGCCGCATCAATCACCCCTCCGAGGCGCTGCACATCGGGCAGACCGTCAAGGTGCAGGTGATCCGCTTCAACAAGGAGACCCAGCGCATCTCGCTCGGCATGAAGCAGCTCGAGGCGGATCCCTGGGAGGGCGTGGAGCTCAAGTACCCGGCGGCCGCCCGCTTCAAGGGCCGCGTCACCAACATCACCGACTACGGCGCCTTCGTGGAGCTGGAGCCGGGCGTCGAGGGCCTGGTCCACGTCTCGGAGATGAGCTGGACCAAGAAGAACGTGCATCCCGGCAAGATCGTCTCGACCAGCCAGGAGGTCGAGGTGCAGGTGCTGGACGTCGACCCGATCAAGCGCCGCATCAGCCTCGGCCTGAAGCAGTGCATGGCGAACCCGTGGGAAGCCTTCATCGAGAAGTACCCGTCGGGTACCGAGCTCGAGGGCGAGGTCAAGAACATCACCGAGTTCGGCCTCTTCGTGGGGCTCCCCGGCGAGATCGACGGCATGGTCCACCTCTCCGACCTCGACTGGCAGAAGCCCGGCGAGGAGGCGATCAAGGACTACAAGAAGGGCGACATGGTGAAGGTGCGCGTTCTCGATGTCGACATCGAGAAGGAGCGCATCAGCCTCGGCATCAAGCAGCTGGCCCACGATCCCTTCGAGCAGAGCCTCGCCAAGGTGAAGAAGGGCGACGTCATCACCGGCACCGTCTCCGCCATCACCGACGGCGGCGTCGAGGTGACGCTGGCGGACGGGCTCCCGGGCTTCATCCGCAAGGCCGAGCTCTCCCGCGACCGCAGCGAGCAGCGCCCCGACCGCTTCGCCGTCGGCGAGAAGGTCGACGCCAAGGTCACCGCGGTCGACCGCGCGTCGCGCAAGGTCTCGCTCTCCATCAAGTCCCGCGAGGTGGAGGAGGAGAAGCAGGCGATGCAGGAGTATGGCTCCCAGGACTCGGGCGCCAGCCTCGGCGACATCCTCGGCGCCGCGCTCTCGCGCCGCACCGAGAAGGAAGAGAAGGAAGGCAAGTAGCCGCTTCCGTCGGCTTCGCGATCAAGGGCGCCTGGGAAACCGGGCGCCCTTTTTCTTTGTGGCACGACCAGTTTCACTAGGTTTTGTTCACCACAGAGACACGGAGGTCACGGAGAAGGGCAAACTCGCGAGAACAACTCCGCGATCTCCGTGACCTCCGTGCCTCCGTGGTGAATCTGCTTCTTTCTCTTTTCGGCTCGCGCCTCAGCCGCCGGCCGCCCACTGGCTCCAGAAATAGCGGCCGTGATGATGATCGCCGAGAACCAGGGTCAGCATCATCGGTGGCTCGGCGTTGCCCTGCGGCGCCAGCGGCAGCGACAGGCGCTCGAAGTCGTATCTGAGATCGCCAAGCGTCAGCTCGATGCGGTGCCGGCGCGGCTGCCTTGCCTCCAGGGTGCCATGCAGCTGCCGCGTGCCGTGGGCGATATATTCCGTGGGCCGCGCCTCGCTGACGCGCCTGCCGTCCTTGATGTGGCCGGGGAAGGAGCCCAGCAGCGTGCCGCGGACGCGGCAGCGGAGATCGCCGTCCGGCAGCATCTCGTGCAGGCTGATGCGGCCGAGCAGCGGCCAGAGATCGAGCACTTCGATGTCGCGGCGCGTCGGCAACTCGCGCCCCTGGCGTCGCGCCTCCCAATACCCGACGAGCCCGCGCGCCTCGACGGGAGCCTCGTCGAGCCGCAGCTCGGCGCTGACGATGGATATCCTTTGGTTCACGTGCGACCGATGTTGACCCCGCGGCTCTTAACACTCCGCTAAGGGTGGCACCCCACTAAGTCTGGGCTCCTACCACGGCAGGATTGCCGGCTGATAATTCTCGACCCGCTCGCTGACGCGCATCACCGGGTCGATGCCGTAGAGCTTGCGCGCGTTGCCGCCCAGCAGCTTCTCCTGCGCCGCGCGGGGCACCTTGTACTCCGCCATGTGATGGAGCGCGTCCCAGGCGTCCTCGGCGTCGTGGTGGGGATAGTCCGAGGACCAGATGGCGACGGGCTCGAAAGTGTCCCAGAGGCGATAGACCAGATCCTCGTCGGATTCGAAACCGATGCAGCAGCGCTCGTAGAAGGATTCGTAGGGATCCTTGATCGGACGATTGTTGCGCTGGAAGGCGAAGAGATCGAGGAAGTTCCGGCTCTTCTGCAGCACCAGCGGCAGCCAGCTCGCGTTCAATTCCAGCACCGCCACCTTGAGGGTCGGGAACTTGTCGAGCCAGCCCGTCATCAGGACGGTCGTGAGCCAGGTCATCGCCTCCATCATGAAGCCCAGCGCCTCCGAGGTGTCGATGGTGGGATCCATGGCGAAGGCGATGTTGGAGACGAACTGGCCCGGCGAGTAGACGACGGACTCGTCGGTGAAGAGCAGGCCGTGGCCGGAGCCGCTCGCCTTCGCCATCCGCTCCGCCCATTCCGGCGTCAGCGCCTCGCGCGAGGGGAAGGTGTGCATGGCCAGCACCAGGCCCTGCGTCTCGAACTCGCGCCAGAGCGGATCGAATTCCGGCAAGGTCGGATAGCGCCCGTTCCAGAAGCAGGGGCGCACGGCGGCCGCCTTGAAGCCGAGCTTCGCCACCCGCCGCAGCTCCTCGATCGAATGCTCGACGCTCTGGATCGGCAGCACCGCGCAGGGAAAGAGCCGCTGCCGGTCCGGCGCGCAGTAGTCATGGGCCCAGTCGTTGTAGGCGCGCGCCAGGATGCGCGCGGCCTCGGGATCGCGCAGCAAGGCGAGGCGCACGAACCAGGTCGGGAACAGCATCACCTGGTCGGTGCCGATCGCGTCCATGTCCTTGAGGCGCGCGTGCGGATCGCGGCAGCCCAGCAGGCGCCCGAACTTCTTCTGCCACTCCGGCGTTCCCGGCGTCAGCTTGCCGATCTCTTTCTTGTTCCAGCGCGGCCAGCCCACCTCGGCGGCGTTCGAGCGCTCGCGCGACGCCGGCACTTCGCGACCGTTGATGTGCAGGAGATTGCCGTCGGTGTGGAAGCAGAACTGCGTCTTGACCCAGGCGCGCTCCTTCTGCGGCACGTACTCGTCCCAGATCGCCGGCGGCTCCACGAGATGGCTGTCGCAGTCGAAGATGGAGAAGGTCTTGGCGGCGTGGTTCGCGGTCATGGCGGGCTCCCTCCGTGATTGCCTCGCTTGACGCGAGTTTTCATTTAATGAAAATGGCTTTCATTATTCGATTACAGGAGCACGCCCGGTGTCAAGACGCCCCGCCCGCCCGGCCGCCGCCGGCGCGCGCCCCCCCTACTTCACCGCGACCCTCGCCAAGGGCCTCGACGTGCTGGAGGCGCTCTCGGCGCTGGAGGACGCGAGCCTGACCGAGCTCGGCCGCAAGCTCGATGTCTCCGGTCCGACCCTCTTCCGCATCCTGGCGACGCTGGCGGCCCGCGGATATGTGGAGAAGCACCCCCTCACGGGCCGCTACCGGGCGAGCCTCAAGGCCTGGGCCCAGGGCGCCCTGGTGGCGCGGCGGCTGACGCTCGCGCGACGTGGCGCGGCCGCATCTGGAGGCGCTCCTGGCCGAGACAGGCGAGGCGCCGCATCTGGCGGTTCTCCAGGGCGATGCCATCGTCATCATCGACCGGCTGGAGGCGCCGCATCCCGTCCGCGTCGACACCTATGTGGGCCAGCGCGTCCCCGCCCATTGCTCCGCCACCGGCAAGGCGATCCTCGCCTTTGAGCCGGCGATGGCCTTGGCCCAGCCGCTCACCCGCTATACCGCCAGCACCACCGCCGACCGGGCGACCCTCGAGCGCGAGCTGGCGGTGGTGCGCCAGCGCGGCTACGCCATCAACCGGGAGGAATGGCGGCCGGGCGTCTGCGCGATCGCGGTGCCGATCCCCGGCCGGCAGGGCGCCGTGGCGGGGTCCCTGAGCCTCACCATGCCCACCGCGCGCTTCGAGCAGGGCGCGCCCGATCGCCGCTTCCTCGGGCCGCTCCGCCGGGCCGCCGAGGCCATCGCCCGGGAGATCGGCGGCCCCGGCGCCGCCGGCGCGGCTCCTCAACCAACGGCTGTGAGCCCGAAAGCCCCGCTCCGGCGCCCGTCTCGCGGGCGAAATTAACCATCCCAGCACCCGGATTCCGCCCCGTCCGGCCGCCTTCCGCCGAAAGCCGGCCATAACCGCCTCATCTCCAATGCTTTTTCTTGACGGTGGAAGGCCGGTTTGGCACCCTGCAACCAGACGCGGCGAAAGCCCGGGCAGGGGGCGGGCCATGACAAAATCAGAACTGATCCAGCGTCTGGCGGAGCTCAACCCGCATCTCTACCAGCGGGACGTGGAGCGCATCGTGACCGCGATCTTCGACGAGGTCGCGGCGGCGCTGTCCCGCGGCGATCGCGTGGAGTTGCGCGGCTTTGGCGCCTTCTCGGTGAAGCGCCGCGAAGCGCGCGTCGGTCGCAATCCCCGCACCGGAGCGAGCGTGCACGTTGCGGAGAAGCACATCCCTTTCTTCAAGACCGGCAAACAGCTCCGCGAGCGCCTCAACGAGGAGTCCTGACGCCCTGGCCTGCGGGCCGGACGGCAAGTAAGGTGCTGTCGTGAGGCTGCTTTCCTGGCTGGTCATCGCGCTCCTGGCGCTCTTCGCCGTCGTCTTCGCGGTCTCGAACCGCGACGTGGTGACGCTGACCCTGTGGCCGTTTCCCTTCGCGCTCACGACGCAGCTCTACCTGGTGGTGCTGCTGACGGTGCTGTTCGGCCTGCTGGTGGGATTGCTCATCGGCTGGATCGCGAGCTGGCGCGTGCGCCGCGCGGCACGCCTGCGCGCGCGCCGCATCGAGGACCTGGAGCGCGAGCTCGCCGCCGCCACCGCCGCCCCGCGCCCGCAGGCGACCTCGGGCCCGCTGATCCCGCACGTCTGATGCGCTCGCAGCCGCCGCAAACCCTGCGCCTCTTCGGCCCCTCCGAGGTGATCGCCGCGCTGGATTTCACCGGCACCATCGAGGCGCTGCGCCAGATCTTCCGTACCGGCGCCGAGACGCCGGTGCGTCATCACCACACCGTGCCGGTGCCCGGCGGCCCCGATGCGACGCTGCTGCTGATGCCGGCCTGGCAGGCGGGCCGGCACATCGGCGTCAAGCTGGTGACGGTCTTCCCCGGCAATGCCGAGAAGTCGCTGCCGTCGGTGATGGGGACATATTTCCTGCTCGACGCCCGCAGCGGACAGCCGCTGGCGATGATGGACGGGCCGGCGCTGACGGCGCGGCGCACCGCCGCCGCCTCGGCGCTCGCCGCCAACTACCTGGCGCGGCCCGACGCCTCGCGCTTGCTCATGGTGGGCACCGGCGCGCTGGCGCCGCAGCTGGTCGAGGCGCACGCCAGCGTGCGGCCGATCAAGCAGGTGGTGATCTGGGGCCGCAGCTTCGACAAGGCGCAGCGCCTCGCGCACCGGCTCTCGCGGCGCAATCTCGCGGTCTCCGCCACCGAGGATCTCGCCAACGCCGTGCGCGGCGCCGACATCGTCTCCTGCGCGACGCTGGCGAAAGAGCCGCTGATCAAGGGCCACTGGCTGAAGCTCGGCGCCCATGTCGATCTCGTCGGCGGCTTCACGCCCGAGATGCGCGAGGCGGACGACGAGGTGATCCGCCGCGCCCGCATCTTCGTCGACACCCGCGCCGGCGCCCTCAAGGAGGCCGGCGATATCGTGCAGCCGCTGAAGTCCGGCGTGCTGCACGAGGACGACATCGCCGGCGATCTCTTCGATCTCGCCCGCGGCAGCCGCGCCGGGCGGCGCTATTACGATCAGATCACCCTGTTCAAATCCGTCGGCAGCGCGCTCGAGGACCTGGCGGCGGCGCAGCTCGCGTTCAATCGCGCCATCGACGTGAAAATCACCATCGTCGGCGCGGGCATTCATGGCCTCGGCGCCGCATGGGGCTGCGTGCGCGCCGGCCACGCCGTGACGGTGATCGAGCAGGGTCCGATTCCCAATCCGGCGGCGTCGTCGGTGGATCAGCATCGGCTGATCCGCGCGCCCTACGGGGCATTGGAAGGCTACGGCCGGCTCATCCCGGAGGCCTTTCGCGCCTGGGACCTGCTGTGGCGCGATCTCGGCGAGACCCTCTACATCGAGACCGGGATGCTCGTGCTCTCCGACGCCAGGTCGAGCTGGGCGCGGGAGTCCGCCGCGGCGCTGGAGCGCATCGGACGGCCGGTCAACTGGCTCGACCACGGAGATCTCGCGCGGCGCTTTCCGCTGGTCAATGCCGCCGGCGTCGATCACGCCTTTCATCTTCCCGACGGCGGCGCTCTCCTCGCCGGCCGCATCGTGTCGGCGCTGGCGCGCCATCTTGCGGCGCGCGGCGTCGCTCTCCGACCCGGCACAGCCCGCGCGCGCGATCGAGCCCGAGCGTGCCGCCGTCCTGCTCGCCGACGGCAGCCGCGTCGAGGCGGATGCGCTGGTGATCGCCGCCGGCGCGTGGGTCCCGAAGCTGCTGCCGGCGCTGGCACCGCGCCTGACGCCGTCGCGCCAGGCGGTGCTCTATTTCGAGCCGCCGGCGGACATGGCCGCGGCCTGGCGCCAGGCACCGGCGATCATCGATCTCCGGGATGACGCCGGCTTCTATCTGGTGCCGCCGGTCGCCGGCACCGGCCTCAAGGTGGGCGACCACCGCTTCAGCCGGACCGGCGATCCCGACGGCGACCGCGTTGCGCGGGGCGATGAGGGCGCCGGCATTCCCGCGGCCTGCCGCGCCAGGCTCGCCGGCTTCGACAAGTTCCGCCTGATCGAGAAGCGCATCTGCTTCTATACCGTGACCGCGGACGAGCGTTTCGTGGTGGAGCCGCTATCGCCACGCACCCTGGTGGTGAGCCCCTGCTCCGGTCACGGCTTCAAGTTCGGCGCGCTCTGGGGCCTGGAGATCGCCGGGCTCTCGGCGATCCCGCGGCGACCGCGCGCCTCAGCGGACGGGCGGCGGGCGCCATGTGACCCCGGACCCTCGCCGCTTGCTTATGGTGTAGGATGCGGCGCCGGCCGCGGCAGCCGGACCACCGGACGGGGAGGGAATTCATGGCGAAGCGCATCGTGTTCTGCTCCGACGGCACATGGAACCACCCCGGCGAAACTCAGGATGGGCTGCCCGCCGACACCAACGTCTACAAGTTCTACAAGGCGCTGCAGGTCTCCGCGACCCAGGTGCCGCGCTACGACGACGGCGTCGGCGCCGACGGGCTGCCGGTCGATCGCATCCTCGGCGGCGCGATCGGCGACGGGCTCTTCGGCAAGATCAAAGACGGATACATGTTCCTCTCCCACATGTACGAGGACGGCGACGCGATCTATCTCTTCGGCTTCAGCCGCGGCGCCTATACGGCGCGGAGCCTCGGCGGCATGCTCGCCGCCTGCGGCCTGCCGGCGAAGGACAAGCTCACCGATCAGACTGTGGAGGACGCCTTCGCCACCTATCGCGACCGCGCCAACCGCACGACGCTGAAGCCGGCGCTGCAGGCGAAATACGGCAATCGCGACGTCTCCATCGCGATGGTCGGCGTCTGGGACACGGTGGGTGCCCTCGGCATTCCCGGTGGCGTCTTCGCTGGGCTCGACGATCAGATCTACGGCTTCCTCGACACCAGCCTCAGCGTCCGCGTCAAGGCGGCCTATCACGCGCTTGCCATCGACGAGCGGCGGAGCGAGTTTCCGCCGACGCTCTGGGATCCGCTGGCGGCGGCGGCGCTGGCGGCGGGCAACACGCTGCAGCAGGTCTGGTTCCCCGGCGTCCACTGCGACGTCGGCGGCGGCTACGCCGAGACCGGCCTCTCCGACATCGCGCTCGCCTGGATGATCAAGAACGCGATGCAGGAAGGCCTCGAGTTCGAGCCGGTGGCGCTCGACAAATACACCGGCATCGACCGCAAGCATTCCCTCGACACCCTGCACGACTCCTGGGGCATCCAGTGGGGCTTTCCGAAGGCGCGCGCGATCCCGATCGGCGCCCCCATCGCCAACAGCGCGCAGATCCGCATCCAGACCCTCGACGCCTATCGGCCCGGCAATCTTTCCATTGACTCGAGCGGCGGGCTCAGTAGGTACGAGATCACGACAGTCGTGTAGCGGACCCGCAGGATCTCCTTGACCACCTCGAACCCCATCCTCTGCGCCATCGACACGCCCGAGCTCGCCCGTGCCCGCGCGCTCGCCTCGACGCTCGCCGGCGTGGTGGGCGGCATCAAGCTCGGCCTGGAGTTCTTCGTCGCCAACGGACCCGCGGGCGTGGCGGCGGCGATATCGGGCGATCTGCCGCTCTTCCTCGACCTCAAGCTGCACGACATCCCCAACACGGTGGCGGCCGCGGTGCGGAGCGCGGCGGCGCTGCAGCCGATGCTGCTCACGCTCCAGGCATCGGGCGGTCCCGCCATGATGCGGGCGGCGGTGGAGGCGGCGGATGCGGTGGCGGCGGCGGGCAAGCGCCGGACGAAGCTCCTCGGCGTCACCGTCCTCACCAGCCTCGACGACGGCGACCTCGATGCCGTCGGTCAGCAAGGACCGGTGGGCGAGCAGGTGCGGCGCCTCGCCCTCCTCGCCCGCGACAGCGGCCTCGACGGCGTCGTCTGCTCGCCGCAGGAGGTGGCGATGCTGCGCCGGGTCTGCGGCCCGGATTTCCTGCTGGTGGTGCCGGGCATCAGGCCGGCGGGCGCGGCGAGCGGCGACCAGAAGCGCGTCATGGGACCGCGCGCGGCGATGCAGGCGGGCGCCGACTATCTCGTGGTCGGCCGTCCCATCACCGAGGCGACGCATCCCGCGGCCGCCGCGCAAGCGATCCTGAACGAGCTCAGATGAGCGTCGCCGCCAAAATCTGCGGCCTCTCGACGGCGGCGGCGGTGGATGCCGCGGTCACCGGCGGCGCGCGCTTCGTGGGCTTCGTCTTCTATCCGCCGAGCCCCCGCAACGTGACGCCGGAGCAGGCGGCGGCGCTCGCCGCTCCCGTGCCGCGGCGGGTCACCCGCGTCGGCCTCTTCGTCGACGCCAGCGACGCCATCCTCGAGGGCGTGCTTGGCCGCGTGCCCCTCGACCTCCTGCAATTCCACGGGAGCGAGGATCCGCGCCGGGTCGCCGAGGTGAAGAGCCCGCTTCGGCAAGCCGGTCATGAAGGCGATCCCGATCGCCGGTCCCGGCGATCCCGATGCGGCCATCCCCTATCTCGAGGTGGCCGACTGGCTGCTCTTCGACGCCAAGCCGCCGCGGGCGGACGCCGGCGCGCTTCCCGGCGGCAACGGCCTCGCCTTCGACTGGCAGCTCCTCAGCGGGCGGAGCTGGAGCCGGCCCTGGATGCTGTCCGGCGGCCTCACCGCGCGGAACCTCGCCGAGGCGGTGGCGATCACCCATGCGGAAGTGGTCGACGTCTCCTCCGGCGTCGAGATCCGCCCGGGGATCAAGGACTTGGGGAAAATCGCGGAGTTCCTGGCGGCGGCCCGGGCGCTGCCGTAGGGGCGTCGTGCCATTTGAGCCGCGGCGGCGTTTGGCGGTAAAACACCGCTCCTGCCGGCGTCGGGCCGGTCTTCCCTGCAGCAGGTTGAATTCCGCCCCCATGGCCACACCAAACACTTTCCGCGCCGGACCCGACGAGCGCGGGCATTTCGGCATCTTCGGCGGCCGCTTCGTCGCCGAGACCCTGATGCCGCTCATCCTCGAGGTGGAGCGCGCCTATGGGGCGGCGAAGCAGGACCCGGCCTTCGCCGCCGAGATCGACTACTACCTCCAGCACTACGTCGGCCGGCCGAGCCCGCTGTTCTTCGCCGAGCGCCTGACCCGGCATTTCGGCGGCGCCAAGATCTACCTGAAGCGCGAGGAGCTGAACCACACCGGCGCCCACAAGATCAACAACACGCTGGGCCAGATCCTGCTGGCGCGCCGCATGGGCAAGCGCCGCATCATCGCCGAGACCGGCGCCGGCCAGCACGGCGTCGCCACCGCCACGGTCTGCGCCCTCTTCGATCTGCCCTGCGTCGTCTACATGGGCGCGACCGACATCGAGCGGCAGAAGCCCAACGTCTTCCGCATGAAGCTCCTGGGCGCCGAGGTGAGGCCGGTGACCTCGGGCACCGGCACCCTCAAGGACGCGATGAACGAGGCGCTGCGCGACTGGGTCGCCAATGTCGAGGACACCTTCTACATCATCGGCACCGTGGCGGGGCCGCATCCCTATCCCGGCATGGTGCGCGACTTCCAGTCGGTGATCGGCCGCGAGGTGCGCGAGCAGATGCAGAAGGCGGAGGGCCGCCTGCCCGACACGCTCGTCGCCTGCATCGGCGGCGGCTCCAACGCCATGGGCCTCTTCCATCCCTTCCTCGACGATCCCTCGGTCAAGATGATCGGCGTCGAGGCGGCGCGGCCTCGGCGTCGAGACCGGCAAGCACGCGGCCTCGCTCACCGGCGGCAGGCCCGGCGTGCTGCACGGCAACCGCACCTATCTGCTGCAGAACGACGACGGGCAGATCATCGACGCCCATTCGATCTCCGCCGGCCTCGACTATCCCGGCATCGGGCCGGAGCACGCCTGGCTGCACGACGTGAAGCGCGTCGACTATGTCGCCATCACCGACGACGAGGCGCTCGAGGGCGTTCCAGCTCTGCTCGCGCCTCGAGGGCATCATCCCCGCGCTGGAGCCCGCGCACGCGCTGGCCCATGTGGCCAAGATCGCGCCCAAGCTGCCGAAGGACCATCTGCTGGTGGTCAATCTCTGCGGCCGCGGCGACAAGGACATCTTCTCGGTGGCGGACGCGCTCGGAGTGAAGCTGTGAGCGCGATCCCGGATCGCCCGGCGCTTCGCCGCTCTCAAGGCGGAAGGCCGCGCCGGGCTCGTCACATATCTCTGCTGCGGCGATCCCGACGCCCAGACCTTCGCGGAGATCCTGGCGGGCCTGCCCAAGGCCGGCGCCGACGTCATCGAGGTCGGCGTGCCCTTCTCCGATCCCATGGCGGACGGGCCGGCGATCCAGGCGGCGAGCCTGCGCGCGCTCAAGGCCGGCATGACGCTCCGGAAGACGCTGGAGATCGTGCGCAAATTCCGCGAGCACGACGCGGAGACGCCGATCGTGCTCATGGGCTACTACAACCCGATCTACAGCTACGGTCCCGAGCAGTTCTGCGCCGACGCGAAGGCGGCCGGCGTCGACGGCCTCATCACCGTCGATCTGCCGCCGGAGGAGGATCCGGAGCTGCACGGGCCGGCGCGCGCCGCCGGGATCGACATCATCGTGCTGACCGCGCCCACCAGCGACGACAAGCGCCTGCCCGTGGTGGTGAAGCGCGCCACGGGCTTCGTCTACTACGTCTCGATCGCGGGCATCACCGGCACCAAGTCGGCGACCGCCGAGAGCATGACCCAGTCGGTGGCGCGCATCCGCCGCCACACGCCGCTGCCGGTGGCGGTGGGTTTCGGCATCAAGACGCCGGACCAGGCGGCGGAGGTGGCGCGCCTCGCCGACGCCGCTGTGGTGGGCTCGGCGCTGGTGCAGCGCCTCGCCGCGATGCTGGACGACACGGGCAAGGCGAAGCCGGGCCTCGTCGAGGCCGTACTCGGCGACGTCGCGGCGCTGGCGGAGGGCGTGCGCAAGGCCCGCAAGCCCGAAGCCGCCCGCGCGCGGAGGCGCTGAGCCCATGAACTGGCTCACCAACTTCGTGCTGCCGAAGATCCGGGCGGTCGTCGCCAAGAAGGACGTGCCGGACAATCTCTGGACCAAGTGTCCGAGCTGCGAGCAGATGCTGTTCCATCGCGAGCTCGAGGCCAACCTCTTCGTCTGCCGCAACTGCGGCCATCACCTCCGCCTCGACGCCAAGCGGCGCCTGGAGCTGCTGTTCGACGAGGGCCAGGCGACACGCGTCGAGCTGCCGCAGGACGCCGATCGACCCGCTCCGCTTCCGCGACCGCAAGCGCTACACCGACCGCCTCAAGGAGGCGCAGGCGAAGAGCGGCGGCGGCGACGCCCTGGTGGTGGCGCACGGCAAGATCGGCGGCGTCGGCGCCGTGGTCGCGGTCTTCGACTTCTCCTTCATGGGCGGATCCATGGGCGTGGCGGTGGGCGAAGGCCTGCTCGCCGCGGCGCGCCTCGCGGTGCTGCAGCAGGCGCCGCTCGTGGTGATCCCGGCCTCCGGCGGCGCCCGCATGCAGGAAGGCATCCTCTCGCTGATGCAGCTGCCGCGCACCACCATCGCGGTGCAGGAAGTGAAGGCGGCGGGACTGCCCTATATCGTGCTCTTGACCGATCCCACCACCGGCGGCGTCTCCGCGTCCTTCGCCATGCTCGGCGACGTGACCCTGGCGGAGCCCGGCGCCGTCATCGGCTTCGCCGGCGCCCGCGTCATCGAGGAGACCATCCGCGAGAAACTGCCGGAGGGATTCCAGCGCGCGGAATACCTGCTGGAGCACGGCATGGTGGACATGGTGGTGCCAGCGCCGCGACTTGAAGGCGACGCTCGGACGGCTCCTCGATCTGCTCTGCCAACACCGCGCCGCCGCCGGTGGTGGTGCCGCTGCTGCCGCGTCCCGCCGGGGAGACCGCTTCCTGACAGGTCGACCGCATCCTGGAGCGGCTGCACCGGCTCCATCCGCGCCTCATCGATCTCTCGCTCGACCGCGTCCAGCGACTGCTGGCGGCGCTCGGACATCCCGAGCGTCGGCTGCCGCCGGTGATCCATGTCGCCGGCACCAACGGCAAGGGCTCGACGGTGGCGACGCTCCGCGCCTGCCTGGAGGCCGCGGGCTATCGCGTCCACGTCTACACCTCGCCGCACCTCGTGCGCTTCAACGAGCGCATCCGCGTCGCCGGATCGCTGATCGAGGAGGAGCCGCTGGCGGCGCTCCTGGAGGAATGCGAGCGGGCCAACGGCGACGACGCCCATCACCTTCTTCGAGATCACCACGGCGGCCGCCTTCCTCGCCTTCGCCCGCACGCCGGCGGACGCGACCTCTGCTGGAAGTCGGGCTCGGCGGGCGCTTCGACGCCACCAACGTGATCCAGCAGCCCGCCGCCACGGTGCTGACGCCGATCTCCCTCGATCACCAGCGTTTCCTCGGCGACACCGTCGCCGCCATCGCCTTCGAGAAGGCGGGAATCTTGAAGCCCGGCGTCACCGCGGTGGTGGGGCCGCAGCCGCAGGATGCGGCCGGCGTCATCGCGGCGCGCGCGCAGGAGCTGGCAGCGCCGCTCTATCGCCACGGCATCGAGTGGCAGCGCCGAGCCGAGCGGCGCTGGCTTGCGCTACGAAGGCAAGCGCTGGCGCCTCGACCTGCCGGCGCCCGTCGCTCCTCGGCCGGCATCAGATCGACAATGCCGGCGCGGCGCATCGCCTGCCCTCGAGGGACTGCCGCAGTTCAAATTCGATGCGGCGGCGCTGGCGCGAGGTCTCCGGCACATCGAATGGCCGGCGCGGCTGCAGCGCGCTGACGCGAGGGCCGCTGGCGACGATTGCTGCCGCGCGGCAGCGAGCTCTGGCTCGACGGCGGCCACAACCAGGCCGGCGGCGAAGTGCTGGCGATGCAGGCGGCCGCCTGGCGCGACCGTCCGCTGCATCTCGTCTTCGGCATGCTCAACACCCACGACGCCGAGGGCTTCCTCCGCGCGCTCGCGCCCCACGCCCAGAACCTCGGCGCCGTCGCGATCCCCAACGAGGCGAACAGCCGCAGCGCGGAGGATTCCGCAGCGCCGGCCGCGCGCGTGGGTCTCGCCGCCGAAGGTCTATGACTCCGTGCGTGCCGCCGTCGCCGCTGCCGCATCGCAGCCCAGTCCCGAGCCGCGTGCTCATCTGCGGCTCGCTTTACCTCGCGGGACATGTGCTGAGCGAGAACGGATGAGAGCACGCCGATCAAGTCCTTCTCCGCCCGCTTGCGGGGGGAGAAGGATTTAGGATGAGGTGGGTGTCGGCCGCGAACTGAAAGTCGACAGCGAGAAGTCCCCCACCTCACCTAACCTCTCCGCCCCCAGGGGCGGGGGGGTATCAGGGAAAGGGGTGAAAGTTGACACTTCTGGCAACGCATCCGCTGATGACGATGTGGCTCTTCAGATATCGTCCAAATGCCTTCCTATGAATTCCATAGAGGCAAGCCATGCCGATTTGATTTCCTTGGTGTCAGGGTCTCGATACCAAGCCTGGCCCCACTGTACCCGCACATCCTTATTCCACTCCGAAGCTACGCGTCTTCCTTTCTGAAAATGGGTGCGAGTGGTTGGAAAGATACGAAACGATTTCATTGTTCCGCCAGGTGAAGTCGTTTCGAGTATAACGCCTTTGGCATTAGGTATTAGCTGCTCGCAGTTTAAATCTGCATATATATCGACGCCGGGGTGGTAGACGACGTTTTTCTCTAACGGAATTGCATGGAGTGCCTTCAGCAGCGTCAAACCAGAATCGATCGCGCGAAGTACTTCTGCATCATCAGCTCCACCACCATGAACGATTTTGCTTCGAACCTGAGAGAATAATTTGAGTGAGCTCGGAACGTGTGGAGGCAACTGCCCTAATTTCACCAGCCGCTCCATCGCTTCAGGCCACGTAAAATTCGATTGGCCGTGGTGCCAGCCTGAGCTTGCGAGAACACCCACCGACTTTGCGCCAGCAGGCTGAGCAGATCGGCCTCCGCGAGCAGTGCGCGGCCGATCGATTCCAGATCATCCGGCGGTATCCAGATCGGACAAGGCGGGGGCGTGCTGCGGTTGATCAGCTCTCTGATGACATCGCCGGCATAGCGTGACTTCAATCCCGCCGATGCAATGTCGTTCGAGGTGCTTCGGGGTTGGTCTCGCCGTCGACAATGCAGGCTGTGATCCAGTTTCCGGAGCCGCTATGTTTGCCTGTACGGTCGTCACTCATGCGAATGCTCCGCTGTTTAAGCCAGGAGGCGATATATTTCCTCAAGCGGCTCGACTGCCGCATTGAGGCGATAGAGGACGTTGGGGCGTGTTTCGAAGGAGAAGGCATTTCGGCGCACGTCTCTCGCGGATCGCCCGGCGAACTGGCCTAGAGGTTCGGCATCGTTCGTATCCAGAAATCTGCGCACGGCGGCGAGGTAGCTTCCGATGGTGCTTGCGGTTCTGCGGCTCACATCGGCTCTGACGGCCTTGCCGTCACTGAAGAAGCGCATTGAGGCGTGTCCCCGTTTGCGGGGTTTCGCAGTAGCGCGCTTCTTAAAAGATTTCGCTTTGGCAACCGGGCGCGCTGGTCGTGCCGATGGGCGCCTCGGTCGCTTGACCACAAAGTGCTTGCGGTCTTTGATCCTCCGTAACGCGGCCTTTAGGCCGCCAAGCACGGATTTCGAACGCGCACGGACGGTAGTCGGTTTTGTGGTCGTGGTTTTCGTACGTGGTTTCGCGCGAATGAATTTCGGGAGCTTTCTGGTGCCGCCAACTATGAGCTTGGGTTTTGATGACTTTATTTTGCGCGCGGTTTTTGCGACTTGTTTCCTGGTGCGTTCTATCGCTTGCTTACCGGGACGCGACGCATGCGACGCTTTTATCCTGATTGCCCCGACTGTGCGGCGTGCCGCCCCCTTGCCGGTTTCAACAGCACTTTTGATCCGCTGCCGTTGCCGGTTGCTTGTGGCTCCTCCGGATCGGCCAGTCTTCGTGCGCTTCGCCACAGGCAGCCTCCTTCGCACAAAACGCGGGGGAGTCTACCTTCGTACTTGGCTCTGTCTGCTCAACTCGGTAGGAGATGATTGGGGCTTCGCAGGGCGCTACGTCATGCGCTAGACCAACGACGATCCGTTCTGGGAGGCTCGTATGAATACCAGCCGAATTTATGAAGCGCCTGATCACCTGGGCGGGGACACGGTATGGACTTCGGTTGACGCAATCAGTCGTCGGGACTTGGTTCACGAAGGCTTTGTCGACGAAGCCAGGCCAACAGGGCTTGCGCGCGCAGGCCAGCCGCCTTGGATACGAAGTTGCCGTGACTATCGACGAGCGGCAGAGATTTGCCGGATGAAGAGCTTCGTCGCTCCGACGCACCGATTTCATAATGACAAGATTCAAATCCAGCTATGGTTGTCTGGACGAGATTTCGAAGGCGTAGATATTCCGGCGCTAATTCGCCGCGAATTCCGCCGCAGCATAAAGGAGCTGCTAACACCTTTTCGCTCGGTTTTTGATCCACGCAGCGTGGACGGTATCGGGGAAAGGCGGATCGAGAAGCGCGCGGCCAAAATGGGAGTGGCAGCGCCCGAATTCTTTCGCCTGGCTTTAAATTTGAAGGCGCAGAATTAGTTGGAATTCTTGCTCTTCAGCAATTCGGTGATTTCGAAAAACTCGACTTCGGGGATTAACGGGCGCCGGTCGATTTCGTGCGGTCGATATTAGATCGATGGGGATTGCGCGCGTTGTTCGATCTCATCGACCCGAAAGTTTGTCAATTTGTCTGCGACACGATGGCGGGACTGCTCGGTGATCCGGAGGAAATCGCGGGCTCAGCGGAAGAGATTAGTAAAAGCGCGAATTCGGAGCAGGCGGAAATTGCGCGCCAACTGACCATTATAATGCCGTCAGTAGTAAAGGCGATCCCCAGGATGGTCTCGGCGCTCTGCCCACAAGATAGCGAGCAGGATTTCAGCGTTAGCAGGCCCTATGCAGACAAATAGCATTGGCCATCAGAACCCAGCCGCAATGGCGGCTCGGGATATTCGTGCTAATGCTCGTAGTAGTCTGCCGGCTTGGCAAAAATGTCGATCTGATCGCGATGATGGCGCGTGGCACCGTGATCATAAGCGGCCACCAATCGAAGGCGAGCAAATTCCGACGCATAATCCTTGATCGCTTAAATGCGGAAATATAATTCCATCCGCGCACAATAAACTCGGCCACGCGACGCTCGTCCGACGGAATATCAGATTGTTAATTCCCAAACGAGCCCAAAAGAGCCGAATGATTTATTGCGTGACGGCTCATTAATTATATATTATAATCAATGACTTGGATAAATTATGGTTAACGTTAGCCGCTCACGTAGATCGGACTAGGAATTCAATGCTCCGGGTACGCGTTGAAGAGGCCCTCTGTCCTATTCGGTCGTCACCGGGAATGGTCCGAACTCCCAAAGGTGATGATGAGGGATGGGCCGGGCGCTGCGCCTACTGGGCAGAACAGGAGGGCGCCGAGAAATCTGACCGTCGTCGCAGACGCGAGGATCGCCAGCCGCTCATTTTGAGCGGTCACGGCGTGCGGCTTCAAGTCGATCAACGGTACTTTGATGGATCCAAAACGGATTCACCCATTATCCGCAGCGCCGCGAGGAATTCCAACTTTTCGCCGGAGATTGGCGCTTGCCCTCTCGCATAGTCATTCTCGACGGCAGCGGCAGTGTCACGTTCGACGTGTTGAGGTGGCTTTCGGAAACGAATATCCCGCTGGTGCAAATCGATTGGCGCGGCGAAGTCGTGCATTTTCGTCGGTGGGTCTGGATTCGCTATCGATCCCAATTTGGCACAGGCGCAACTAACCGCTCGCAAGAATGGTCGGTGGCTCACTCTGTCGCGTCGTCTCGTATCGGAAAAGATCGCGAACAGCATCGAGACGCTTCGGATCGTGTTTCATGAAATCGCCCGCGACCGAGGACGCAATCTTGAAATTGCGGTCGCCTCGCTAGCGAGATGAAGAACGACGCACCGTCGACCGTGGACGGTTTACGCGGCGTCGAGGGGCGCGCTGCGATAGCATATTTTGCAGCTTGGCATTCATTCCCATTGCGGTGGAAGGGTACCGGTCGTCACGCCATACCCGACGACTGGCGGCACATCGGCCGGCGGCTGTCGATGGTGGGTGATGGAAGGACCCACCGGAATGGACACGCTACTCATCCTATCAACGCGATGCTCAATTACGCCTACGCGGTTCTCGAAAATAACGTGCGCATGCAAGTTGTCGGGTCGGGATTCGATCCGACAATTGGATATTTCCACGGCAACTATCGAAACAAGCATGGGCTTGTCTACGATCTCATGGAGCCGCTGCGGCCGGTAGTGGATCGCGTCGGTGCTGGAATTCGTGCTGCGGCACGTGTTTGAGCCGGAGGATTTCACGCTGACGAGCGACGGTGTGTGCAGGCTTAATCCACAGCTTGCGCGAAGCTGCGTGACGATGGTTGAGGGTTTAGCGAACGCTGATCACGTTGCCGCAAGTGTTGCAGCGCGGCTACGGGGTCACCGCTCGCGAAATAGGAGGTAAAGCGATGTCGGTACAGGGTAAAATTCGCTGGGACAAATTTCGTTTGGATGGCAAAGCGAAATGGCGTGACGTGAAGAGCGCGGCCCTTGAGGTGTATGACAACACCGAATTGGGACGCTGCGTATACATACTGCGGCTGGGCGGTCCATTCGCTATACAATACGTCAACAGAGCTTCGCCCACCCTGTATATTGGTCGCGGCAAAATTCAACAGCGCGTCACGTCTCCAATTCCGGCTACGAGAGGTATTCGAAGGGTCCGATAGATGTTGGACCGCAATATTTCGACCTGAAGGCTAATCCCAGTGTTGGATCCTTAGATTGGTCGGAAGATTAATTTGGAAGCTTTTGGTCGTCCCATCCCCTTCGTACCCCATTCTAGCATTTCCGATACTAGCAATCGGACTTTTGCTCCAACGCCGCATGATAGAGCCGTAAATATTCGAAGCCATTTCGCTGCGGCTGCTATCGCCACCCCTCAGTATGAAACGTGTCTTCTCGAACGGATGTACGTCATCAAACGAATACAAGGGCAGCCGCGCTAAAGCAATTAGGCAACGACGCAACAGCGGTATCTGCGGAACGGGATCACCAGTGTTCTCCACAACGTCCATCTCGACTAGAAACTCGGACAAAGCGTCCGACATCGACAAAAGATATGAGAGCACGTTCCAGAGGAATGATGTGACAGAAATCAACCGTTCATGCGAATGAAAAATCGGTGAAGGAGATATCGCCCCGTTGTGAAATTTCTCCACGAAAAAGCCATGCAAGCATACCGATCCGTCAGCTTGCTCAAAATCGCGAGAACATATTCTGATTCGAGATTGGCTATGCTTTATCGCATTTGTGAAACCCGAAATCCTGTCTCGGATCGGCTTCATATTTGATTTTAGCTTCCTGATATGACGCGACCGCGCAGCCGAAAAATCGTCTTTGAAGAAGCAGCGCGCGAGCAATTCGAAATCATCGACATGTTCGGCAGCAGCGTATAAGCACAATTCGATATAGTCGATCACCTCATCTTGTTTACTTTCGTTTCCGGCAAGCTGCAAAACGCTTGGCGCGACCACTAGAAATTCCTCCAGATGGTTGCAGCACTTGGTGATTTTTTTGAGAATGCGTGCAGTGGATACATTATAGATGCCTAGCGGATGGCGGCAGTCGAGAACCTCATGAAAAGACGTATTGGGTTTGAGCCGCGATAGATATGTCTCGGCTTTCAAAGGCAAGTCGGTTTTGGCATCCAGGTCCACAATGACTTCCGGCTTAGATTGGGGCATCACTCTTTTCCGTAGAGATTGCGGATTGCGCTTTGGCGGTTTTGTAACTGGGCTGCTGATCCTATGCTGCTGGTATCGTCGTTCTCGGGTTGGCGTGCGGAACCTGCAACATGAGTGGTCGATAGCCGAGGCCAACCAGACCTTCTTTCTCCATCCGCTCGAAACATCGGGTCATTAAGATTACGGCGTTAACGCGTCGATTGTGATCACCCGAAAGCTGCTGGCGGATTAGAGTCTCTGCACGCTCAAATGACGAGCCTAACTGATCGGTCCATGTATTATCTGGCACGCAGATCCACACGACGCCCGGCCCGCTCCGTGGTAGCTGCTTCCGTGCCTCGCCAAGCGCGCCTACTACCCCCTTTACGCGGTCCGGCGGATTCGCGGTCATGAACGCGAACGCCTTGGGGTTTCGCAAGAACGTTCGCCCGTCCTCTTGGCGTCGCATCTCCGCCGTGATTGTAAGTCGGTCGGGCTTGTGGCTCGTTGATACGCCGAATTGGGCGGCCTCCGTTTCCGCATCAGGCGCAGATAGAAATTGCACGATGACGTGAGCCCGTAAATCTCCTCCAGATTTGAGTAGAGTCCGTCGACCAGAAGGAGACGGACGATGCGGTTATCGAGGTTCAATGAAGAGCAGATCATCGCCATCCTGCGTGAGCAGGAGGCTGGCGCGAAGACGGCGGACGTGTGCCGCAAGCACGGGATCAGCGGGGCGACCTTCTACAAGTGGAAGTCGAAGTTTGGCGGGCTGGAGGTGTCGGATGCCCGCCGGCTGAAGATCCTCGAGGCTGAGAACGCGAAGCTGAAGAAGCTTCTCGCCGAGGCGATGCTCGACAACGCGATGTTGAAGGATGTCGCTGCAAAAAAATGGTGACGCCCGTCGCCAGGCGAGAGGCCGTGGTTCACCTCCGGCAAGTCTATGAGGTGAGCCAGCGGCGGGCGTGCGCGGTGATCGAAGCCGATCGAACCTCGGTCCGTTACCGATCCCGGAGGCCGGACGATGGTGCGATCCGTGTTCGCCTTCGCGAGCTGGCTGCGGCGCGCCGGCGCTTCGGCTATCGCCGCCTGCATATCCTGCTTGGACGTGAGGGAACGCGGATGAACCACAAACGGCTGCGACGGCTCTATGCCGAGGAACGGCTCCAGGTGCGACGCCGCGGCGGGCGCAAGCGGGCGCTCGGCACCAGGGCGCCGATGACGATCCCGCAAGGTCCGAACCAGCGCTGGTCGATGGACTTCGTGAGCGACACGCTGACCGACAGCCGGCGGTTCAGAATCCTCGTCGTGGTGGACGACTACAGCCGGGAATGCCTCTGCCTGGTGGCGGATACCTCGCTCTCCGGGCTTCGGGTCGCGCGTGAGCTCGACACGATCATCGCCGAGCGCGGTCGACCCGCGACGTGCGTTTCCGATAACGGCACCGAACTCACCAGCATGGCGATCCTGCGCTGGTCGCAGGAGACCCAGGTCGAATGGCATTACATCGCGCCGGGCAAGCCCACGCAGAACGCCTTCGTTGAGAGCTTCAATGGCCGGCTCCGTGACGAGTTGCTGAACGAGACACTGTTCAGCTCGCTCGCTCACGCCCGCGCGGTCTTGGCTGATTGGAAGGAGGACTACAACACCGTCAGGCCACACAGCCGCCTCGGCAATCTGCCGCCGGCCGCTTATGCCAAGCTCAGCGATCCCGCGATGCAACGGGATGGGACGCTGCGCTCACTCGGTGGCTTCGCGCCCCATCCCGTTGCGCCACCGAGCCCGATGGGCTCAAATGACGAACAGACTCTACTCATCAACGGATGAGAAAAGGGGCTCACGTCAACGAGTATTTCGAAGCGACCGCTCGGATCCGAACTTGGCACGGGAGGCTCGCCGGATTCGGCGTCCGAGACATAGCCTCCCGCTCGTACCGCGTCCAATACGAGACTTGAAATGTACTGAACATCCTCCGGTTTCGGATCGTCGAGAGCGCGCACCGCGACCATGAAGTTCAGTTTGCTTGGCCCGAGGTGCCTAAATAAAGTTTGCTCAATCCCAACCCACGCGGAATTGAGCTGAGCGTCCCTTTCGGTCATTTGCTCTCGGGTCTTGCACTCTACCCAAAAAACAGAATCATCAGGACGCCTTACCATTAAGTCAGGTGTTCGATTTTGGCCTTCCTCAACGAAGTCGGTCATCCATCCGCGTTCGACATAGCTCGCAGCAACTTCCACCTCAAATGCCGCGGAAAGGAATTGGCGATCCAAGCGCAGGCGGCTGACAACGCGGTCGAAATGCTTTTGATTCAGCGTCGCCTGCAATGATCGCCCGAGGACCGAAAATTTTATCACCCCCTCGTTGAGAGCGAAGCGTTGGGTCCTTATGCATTCCTCCCGCCACCTTTCGAAATCAAGTATCAGTGCAATGAGAGGATGCGGTGGCGATGCATAAAGGTATGTGTGCTTTGAAAGATTCTTCGGAGGCTTCTTTGCTTTCTCCTTTTCCAAGCGCTTTTAAATCCATTTTCGACCGATCACATCACCGATCAGGGACGCATAGCTCATAATCTGGCGAACATCCGGCTCAAAGCGCACTACTGCCACGCTCAGCCCCCCACTGATTGCCGTTCATCGCCAGTGAACTACGCGGAGGTGCTGGAGTTATCCCGATAAAAGTAAAGCGCCAAGTTCTCAGTTCTGAACGACAGCGGGCCGAAAAGCCTCTCAAGGTTCAAGCGCGCCCTTTCAATGAGATCGTCATACGTGATGATCGATAGGTGACGGCATTCACCTTGCATCACGGCGAGCTTTCTCCGGTTCTCTTCGGTCAGAGCAGCCGATCGGCCGATCACCACAAGGGTCCGCGGCGTAGATGAGAAGCCACTCACGCCGAGCGTCTGTTCGACTTCAGCTTTATGGTCTTGAATGAAGGCGAGCCAGTCGTGAATTTGACCCACAGCGTGCGTTAGCTCTTGGCGCGGATGTCCGTCTTTGCGGAACAACGCGTGATGGGGTGCTTCAATCTCGACCAGCAGGTAGTCGTCCCGAGGCTCACGAAACACAAAATCGCTAACGTGCTTTCCGAAATGTACTTTCGACCAAGCCGCGTCGTTGGTAGGACAGAGCAGTCCCGAATGTGATTTGAGAAATTGATGGCAGGGTTCTTCTGGCCCGGCGAGAAGCGCTTCGAACTCTTGGAGCATCTTCTCATAGCGCTCCCCAGCGGCTCGCCGTCCATCGAGCTGGTGCAAGAAATTTTTCACCTCATTCCGATGAGCGATCGCGCTCATGAGATCCAGGCGGGCCCAGCCGGCGGCATACTCTGGCCGCCAAAATTCCTCAGCAAGACGCGGGTACAATTCGATGGCCTGCCAACCGACGGGCAACGACACGATCGAGTGACCGATGAAATTATCTACGCCTGTAGGTATCGTCCCGGCAGGCGCATTCGCGGGCAGCACTTGGCCTCGCAACTGCACCTCTAACTCTCGATGCAACGAGGCAAGACACGGCGGTCTCGCGGGTGGCGCCGCGGGCTTGAAGTCCGGGGCGAACGCCTTCTGAGCGTAGATCACCGGGTGGATTCGTGCTTGCTCTATTTCTTCGCCGCGTTCGTTTCTGAGCAATTGGATCAGCGCAGGCCCCTCATGCCGCGGAACATACGTCGTAGGGTCATCTGGTACGTGAAGCATAAACTCCGAAAACTTCGGTGCCGCGTCGGCTACCGGCTCATCAGTCTCCGCATAGCGCACCTTAGGTTCTTCTTCGCCTGCCGCGTCGTACCTCACCAAAAAGCCATCTGGACAGCCGATCACGTAAACGTGGCACGGCACTCGCAGGTGGGGGGCGCAAAGTCCCTTACGCTCGCGAACTGCCCTGCCACCAGTTCGCGGGCAGCTTTCTGGTAAGCCTTGAGGCTCAAGGCCATGGCCACACATAGCGGCGAAGCTTTTTTGCCGTCGCCGACCTCGACCGGCTCGGATAGCTGAATCGGCCGGCCCGGGCGTAGCTCAGTTTTAAGTCGCCGCCGGGTCGGTCTTTGTGGTTCGTTTTCGGTCGCCATCCACATGGCTATGAGCGAATGCGGTCTGTTCAGCATACCCCTAGTGTTGCCAAAAGTGTCAATTCTGGCCCCTATCCCTATACCCCCCGCCCCCAGGGGCGGAGAGGAATACATCGACTCGGAATTAAAACGGGCGCCCTTGAGGCGCCCGTTGAAATTCCGAGATCGAAACCGGGATCAGATCACCGACTGCACCCACTCCAGCAGCTTGCTCTTGGGGAGCGCGCCGATCTTGGTGGCGGCGACCTGGCCGTTCTTGAACAGCATCAGGGTCGGGATGCCGTTGACGCCATACTTGGTGGGCGTTGCCGGGTTCTCATCGACGTTGAGCTTGGCGATCGTCACCTTGCCCTTCATCTCCGTGGAGATGTCCTCCAGGAAGGGCGCGATCATCTTGCAGGGACCGCACCATTCCGCCCAGAAATCCACCAGGACGGGGCCGGGGGCGCGCAGAACATCGGATTCGAAGGAGGAGTCGGTGACTTTGGTCGACATGGCTTGCCCTTTTGATACAAGTCCTTAGCGACAACAAGGCCGCGTTGGTTCATGCGCGGCCCTGCTGGTGGCGGAGATTAGGTGATCCCGAGAAGAGTCGTCAAGGCAGCCGGTCTGCAAGGGCCGCCGGGCTGATCGGCATCAGACGCGGCCCATCGGTCCAGAGCAGCGCCGCCCGCACCTCGCGGCCGGGATAGATCGCCTCAACCGCCGCGCGATATGCGGCGAGCTGATCGAGATAGAGCGCCGGCACCTCGCGCTCGCTCGCCGGCGCCGGCCGGAGCGTCTTGTAGTCGACGATGAGGACGCCGGTAGGCGTCACCACCAGCCGGTCGATCTGTCCGGCGAGCGCGCGACCGCCGACGAGGCCTACCACCGGCACCTCCGCCCGCGAGCCGGCTGCGAAGAGCGGGGCGAAATCGGGCGTCTCCAGCACCGCCAGCGTCTCCGCCACGATCGACGCGCGCTCCTCGGCGCCGAGCCCGTGCAGCGGCAGCGCCAGATAGCGCTCCGCCGCGGCGCGGCGCCGCTCGGGCACGAGATCCGGCAGGCTCTGCAGCAGTCGATGGACGAGAAGGCCGCGCTGGAACGCGGCACCCTGATCGGCGCCGAGCGGCGAGCGCACCGCGGGCTCGACGCCGGAGGGACGCGAGGGCGCCAGCGGCCGCGGCGGCGAGGGCTCCGGCGGCGGCGCCACCTGGGCCCAGACCGGCAATGTCTCCGAGAGCTCCGCGCGCGCGATCGCGCTGCCGTCGTCGACGCCGGGAACGCGCTGGGTCGTCTCCAGCACCAGCCCCTCGCCCGCCCAGCCCGCGCCGAGTTCCATGGGCACGCGCTGCACGTCCGTCGCCGTCGTCAGGCCGCCGCGCATCAACTCGTACCAGCAATCGCCGGCGTATCCCTTCCCGGGCTTCCAGCCGCACACGTACAAGCGATCGGCCGCGCGGGTCATCGCGACATAGAGCAGGCGGCGGTATTCCCAGCGCTGGCGCAGCTGCGCCGCGTTCTCCGCGGCGATCGCCGCCGGCGCCGAACGGCCGCGGGAGACGAGATAGAGCGGCAAACCGTCGTCCCGCCACTGCAGCGGCGATACGCGATCCGGCACCGAGGCGGTATCGGGCAGAAACACGATCGGCGCCTCCAGCCCCTTGGCGCCGTGCACGGTGAGGATGCGCACCTCGCCCTCTGCGCCGCGATCGAGATCGCGCTTCACCTCCTGCTTTCCCGCCACCAGCCAATGCAGGAACCCCTGCAGCGAGGGCGGATGATCCGCCTCGTAGGCGAGCGCCGCGGCGATGAACTCGTCGAGGGGATCGGCGGCCTCGGGGCCGAGCCGCGCCAGGATCTTGCGCCGGCCGCCGAGCGGCCCCAGCACCTCCGCGAAGAGCTCGTAAGGCGGCGCGAAATCCGCCCGCGCCAACAGTCCGATCAGCGTGTCGACGGCGTGGCGGAACAGCTTGTGCTCGTCGGCGCGGGCGTAGAGCGCGCGCCACAGAGTATCGCCGCGGCCATGAGCAAGCGCGAACAGCTGCTCCTCGTCGAAGGCGAAGAGCGGGCCCTTCAGCACCGTCGCCAGAGTGAGATCGTCCTCCGGCAGCAGCAGGAAATTGCCCGAGCGCGATCATGTCCTCGATGGCGAGCTGCTCGGTGAGGCGCATGCGGTCGACGCCGGCGACGGGCACGTCGCGGTCCTTGAGCGCCCGCACCAGCGCGGCGACGAAGGCCGTGCGCCGGCGCACCAGCACCATGATGTCGCCCGGCGTGATGCGGCGGTCGCGCGCCGGCAGTCTTTCCTTGTTGTCGAGCCAGCCGCGGATCGTCGCCGCGATTGCCGCCGCCAGACGCGTCTGCGGCTCGGCGGCGGCGCGGGGCTCGATCGGCAGCGTCCAGCCCGCGGGCTTCTCGTCCGGCGGCGTCTCCAGGAGCGGCCAGATCTCGACACGGCCGCCGTGACCGGCGCGATGCGGCAGGTGACGGATCGGCATGCTGTCGAGGGCCACGCCCTCCAGGGCCGAGGCTTGCGCGAAGACCGCGTCCACCGCCTGCAGCACCGCGTCGGTGGAGCGGAACGAGGTCTCGAGACTGACCGCGCGCCAGCCCGCCTCGCGCGTCGAGGGCGCGCGCGGCGAAATGCTCGCGCATCGCCCAGGAAGGCCTGGGGATCGGCGCCCTGGAAGCTGAAGATCGACTGCTTGGCGTCGCCCACCGCGAAGACGGTGCGGCGGCGGTCGCGCGCGCCGGTGCCGGCGAAGAACTCGGCGGTGAGCGCCTGCACCACCCGCCATTGATCGGGATTGGTGTCCTGGGCCTCGTCGATCAGGAGATGATCGAGGCCGCCATCGAGCTTGAACAGCACCCAGGGCGCGACGCCCGGCCGCTCCAGCAGCTCGATGCTTGGGCGATCAGATCCTCGTAATCGAGGACCGCGCGGCTCTTGCTTGTGCCGGCCATAGGCCTCGAGAATTGCGCCGGCGAGGCGCACCACCGCCGACGGTCGCCTCCAGCAGCGCCGCCGCCGCCGCGGCGCGCGCGCACGGCGTCGAGGCGTCGCGTCTCGGCAAGCACTCGCGGCGAGCGCGGCAGGATTGGCCGCCGCCAGCGTCTTGGTGAGGACATTGGCGCGCGGCGCACCGTCCTTGGTGAAGAAGCAATCGAGGTAATCCTCGAATCGCTCGGCCCGACCGGCGGGATCGGCGAGCCACGCCGCGAGGTCCGCGCCTCGTGATTGATCGGTCTTGGCCTTGGAGCCCTGCATCGCAGAGGCAGCGGCGCGCAACGCTTTGCCGTCGAATGCCGCCTCGGCGCAGGCATCGGCGATCACCCGTGCCTCGGTGGTGCCGGCCGGCAGATCGAGATGCCGGGCGAGATCGGCGAGCACGTTCCCGATGCCGCCCTCCCGATCGAGCAGCGCGCGGAAGCGGGAGCGCGACGCGGCGATCGCATCGAGAAGCCGGGAGAAGCCTTCCTCGCCCAGGCTTTGCGCCAGAGTGGTGACGGCGCCGGCGAGCACCGCGTCCCCGCCCGCCCGCGCCGCCGCCAGCACCTCCTCGCGCACCGTCGACAGCAGCTCGGTGGCGTCGCGCTCGTCCATCAGCTCGAAATGCGGCGCGACGCCGGCCTCGACGGGAAAGCGCCGCAGCAGGGATTGGCAGAAGGCGTGGATGGTCTCGATGCCGAGGCCGCCCGGCGCATCCAGCACGCGGGCGAAGAGCCGGCGCGCGTCGTCGAGCTCGGCCGCGCTCGGCGCGCGATCGAGAAGGCGGCGGAGGTCGGTCATGAGCGCGCCCTCCTCCAGCACCGCCCACTGGCTGAGGCGCGCCTGCAGGCGGTTCGCCATCTCCGCCGCGGCGGCCCGGGTGAAGGTGAGGCAGAGGATGCGGGTGGGCGGGCTCCCCGACAGCAGCAGCGTCAGCACGCGGTCGGTCAGCACCTTGGTCTTGCCGGTGCCGGCCGAAGCCGCGACCCAGACCGAGGCGGCGGGATCGGCGGCGTGGCGCTGCAGCGCGTCGGCGCTCGGTCATTCCTCGCCTCCGTCGCCAGCGCGCCACTCCTTGACGCGCTCGAGATGGGCGTAGTCGGAGAAGCGCGGCGCGTTCCGCGCCACCGGCACCGCGCGATAGGCGGTGGCGGGATCGTCGAAGCGCGGCGACCAGCTCCGCGAGCCCCGCCCGCGCCGCTGCCGCCAGCGCCGCGGCCTCGGCGCCGGCGGCGATCTTCTTGATCTCGCCCGCCGTCGCGAGGCCGCTCAAGCGCCAGTATTCGAGCGCGGCGATATCCGCTCCTGGCACGCCCGCGAAACCAGCCGGCGGCGGCGATCGCCGCTTCGAGCGGCAGCTGCGGCGCGAAGCCCTGCGCCACCTCCACGCCGCTTGGCACGCACGCCGGTCTTGTAGTCGATGATGACGAGGCCGTCGCCGCCGCGCTCGATGCGGTCGGCCTTGGCGCGGAGCGTGAACTCGCCGCGCGGCAGGGCGAGCGCGAGCGTGCCCTTCGCCTCGCTCACGAGGGATTGCAGCAGCGGCCGCCGCTCCCGCTCGGTGGCGAGGAACCAGCGGGCGATGCGCTCGAAGCGCGGCCACCAGAAGGCCCAGATCGCCGGGCGCGCCAAGACTCGCTTGAACGCGCGGCGGCCGCAGTCCAGCAGCACCGCCTCCGCATCCGCCGGCAGGTCGCGGGAAAGCGCGTCACGAACTCGTCGAGGGCGTCGTGGATGAAGGTGCCGCGCTCGCCGCGCCGCCGGCTCGGCGTCGAGCGGCTCGAGCGCGCGGAGGCGCAGGATGTGCTGGGCATAGATCGCATAGGGATCGCGCATCCAGGTCTCGATCTCCGTGACCGAGAGCGCGCGCGGCCGCGATGCCAGCGGCGGGCGCGGCGCCGGCGCCGCGGCGCGGCGAGATTCTCCCGGCAGCGGGCGGTCGAGAAGCGCCTGCCAGGCGAGCGGCTGCCGGCTCTCCGGGCTCTGAGCCAGCGCGCTCTCCAGCCCCGCCGCCCGCAGCACGGTGTCGAGGCGCAGCAGCCAGCGCGACGGCACGGTCGGCGTGCCCTCGACGCGCGCCGCGCGCGTCAGCACCACCTCCGGCGCGCCCAGCGCCTCGACGAAATCATGGGCGGCGAGGCCGATGCGGCGCTCCGGCGGCGGCATGCCGAAGGCGTGGCGCATCGGCCGCGACAGCCAGGGATCGCTCGGCGGGATCGGCGGGCCAGACGCCTTCGTTGAGGCCGCCCAGGACCATGAGATCGGCGCGCTGGAGCCGCGCCTCCAGCAAGCCCCAGATGGCGAGCCGCGGATGCCGGCCGTAGCGCGGCCGCACCACCGATCCCGCCAGCAGCGCCTCGAACAGCGCGGGATAGTCGGCGCCGTCGAGCGCGGGATAGTCCTCGGCCGCCGCCAGCAGCTCGGCCATGAACTGGCCCGCGGCCTCGCCCGCCTCGCCGCGCCAGAGCCGGCCGGCCCCGGCTCCTCCGCGCTCGCGGCGAGCGACTCGGCGACGGTGATATGCGCGGCGACGAGATCGCCGCAGCGGAATGTCCCGCGCCGCCATCGCCTCCACCAGCGGCGCGAGCCGGCGCTGCAGGCGCGCGAGAACGCAGCGCTCGCCGTCGCGCCCGGCGCCAGCGCATCGGCGATGCCGCCGAGACCCGGCGCCGGCCGCAGCCCGCGCAGCACGGCGCGCTCCAGCTCGCGCAGCGTGGCGCGGAAATCCTCGGCCGCGAGGCCGCCGGCGGCCAGCGGATGCTTCAGCGCCGCCAGCAGCGGCACCGGCGCCGCCGCCTCGGCGACGAGATCGAGCAGCGAGGCGCAGGAACACGCCAGGCGGCGTCTTGTTGAGCGGCACGCCGGCGGAATCGTCGATCTCGATGTCCCAGCGCCTGAGCTCGGCCGCGACGCGGCGGGCGAGCGCGCGGTCCGGCGTCACCAGCGCCGCGGTGGCGCCGGGCGACGCTCCAGAGGCTCGCGCAGCAGCAGCGCGATCGCCTGCGCCTCCTCCTGCGGGCCCGGCGCAGTCGAGGCGGCGCAGCCCGGCGAGCGAGGCGCGGCCGAAACGCCCCGCATGGCGCCAGCGCTCGGCTGAGACCCGCCGGCAGCAGCGCCTCGGCGGCGAGCTCGATCCGCGCGAGCGGCGCCCGCGGCGAGCCCCGGCATCTCCCACGCCTCGACCTCTGCCGGCGTCAGCTCCAGCCGCTCGAGAAACGCCGCCAGCAGATGCTGGGGATGGGCGGGATCGGCGCGGATCGCGGCCCAGCATCCTCCGGCGCGCCGCGATCGAGGCCCGGCAGCACGACAGTTCCGTTGGGCAGACGCGCCACCACCGCCATCAGCGTCGGCCACCGCCGGCACGCCGCCGGTGAGGCCGGCGGCGATCACGGGATCGGCGGGCGGCTCGTTGCGCCAGCGCTCCGCCTGCAGCGCGCAGAACGCGGTTGCGCCGCTCGGCGGGATCGAGCGCGCCGAGCTCCGCCAGCAGCGCCGGCCAGTCTCGGTGACGATGCCCAGGAACTTCAGGATGTCCTGCCAGTGCTCGCCAGATCCGCCGGCACCAGGCGCGCGAGGTTGGCGAAGTCGGCGCCCTCGGTCTGCGCCTCGTCGAGGAAGCGCGCGAGGGCGCCGGCGCCAGCGTCGCCGCCTGGCCCGGCAGCAGGTCTGCGGTCTGGCGGCGCGCACCAGGCGCGCGAGCAGCAGCTGGCGGCGGAGCTCGGGGATCGCCGGCGGCAGCTCAAGATCGGCCGCCTCGGCTTCATCGGCGAGGAAGGCGAGTTCCTCGGCGTCGAGATCGCCCACCGGCTCGAGCCGCGGCAGCAGCAGCGGCTTGCCGTCGCTCCGCCGCAGGAAGGCCTCGGCGAGGGCGCGGCAGGCGCGGCGGGTCGGCAGCAGGATGGTGATCCGCGCCAGCGCCAGGGGATCGTCGCCGGTCTCGGCACTAAGCCGCGCGGCCAGCGTGTCGAGGAACGGCAGATGCGCCGCGATCGTGGCAACTGCCGCGCGCGGCGCGGCGCTCATTTCAGCAGCGGTCGTTCGCGCAGCCGCGCTTCGGTCGCGGCCAGCCCCGTCAAGGTGCCGACGTGGTACCAGGCGCCGTCATGGACGACGCAGGCGATGCGGCCGGCCGCGATCGCCTTGTCGTAGAGCCGGTTCAGCGAATAGGCGCCGACCGGCTCGCCCGCGAACAGGCGCTTGCTCAGAATCTGGACGCCGGTGAAGACGAAGGGCACCTGCTCGCGGAGGCCGCGGCGGCGCGGCCGCGCCCGAGCGGTCGAGAGCGAAATCGCCGGGCCCGTCGTAGCCCACGGCCGGGCGCGCTCCTGCACCAGCAGCACCGCGTCGAGGCTGCCGGGATCGTAGACCTCGGCGAGGCGCGTCAGCGCCGGCGCGCGCACCGTCGAGCCAGACCGCGTCGGTGTTGACGACGTAGAAGGGCTCGCCCAGCTGCGGCAGCGCCTTGGCGATGCCGCCGCCGGTTTCGAGCAGCTCGTCTCGTGGGAGATGGTGATCGCCGGATGCTGGCCGGCCGGCAGATGGCGCTCGGATCATCTCGGCCAGGTAATGCGTGTTGACCACCGCGCGCTGCGACGCCCACCGCCTCCAGGCGGTCGAGGGCGTGGTCGAGGAGCGTGCGGCCGGCGACGGGAACCAGCGGCTTGGGCAGGGTCTCGGTGAGCGGCCGCATGCGCGTGCCGAGTCCCGCCGCCAGCACCATGCCGCTCTCGGCACCGCGATCACGGCGCCGCCGCGCACGCGGGAATGCGCCGCAGATCCGGCGGCACGTGGCGGTCGAGCCAGTGCGCACCGGCGCCAGCGCGGGATGGCGCGAGGTCGCGCTCGAGCAGGCGCCAGACCCGCGGGATGTGCTCGAGATATTGCGGCTTGCCGTCGCGCACGCAGAGCCGGGTGAAGATGCCGATGATCTTGGCATTGCGCTGCGCCGCCAGCACCGCGCACGGCCGTCTCGAACGCGCGCGGTCAAGCGTCGGGAAATGCCGCGAGATAGCGCTCGATCATGTCGCGCCGCGAGACCGGCTGGCACGTCGCGCCGCGCGTCCTCCAGCAGCGAGACCAGATCGTAGGCCGGCGGGCCGATCACCGCGTCCTGGAAATCGAGCAGGCCGCAGGCCTCGATGCCGTCGCGGCCCTCGAGCAGCATGAGATTGTCGACGTGATAGTCGCGCAGCACCAGGGTCGGCGGCAGCGCCAGGGCGTACGGCAGCACCGCGCGCCAGGCGGCAAGATAGCTCTCGCGCGAACGCGGTTGCCGTCGGCGCGCCCGTCACCGCCGGCAGGTACCAATCGGCGAGCAGCGCCGCCTCGGCGAGGAGCCGCGCCTCGTCGTAGGGCGGCAGCATCGTCGCCATCTCGGGCTCGAAGCTGCGATGCAGCGCGATCAGCACGTCGACGGCGAGCGCGTAGAGCGCGCGCTCGTCGGCGCCCGACGCCAGGAGGCGCGTATAGGTGCCGTCGCCGAAATCCTCCAGCAGCAGCAGCCCTGCCTCGACGTCCTCGGCGAGGATCGCCGGCGCGCTCAGGCCCATGCGCGCAGCAGCCGCGCGACGGTCGAGAAAGGGCCGCACGTCCTCCTGGGGCGGCGGCGCATCCATCAGCACCGCGCGCCGTCCGCCGACTGCCAGGCGGTCGTAGCGCCGGAAGGACGCGTCGCCGGCGAGCGGCGCGGCGCGGCACGTCGCCCCAGCCGGCGCCGGCGAGAAACTCGCGCGATGCGGCGCGGCGCGCTCGCTCATGGCGCGACGATCCCTTCCAGGCGCGAGCGCCCAGGCCGGCGAGTGCCGCGAGCCGCGCCGCGCGGCGCTCCGGCGCGGTGCCGGGCAGGAGCGTCGATATCGAGACGCTCGCGCGGCAGCAGCGGCCCCAGCCGCTCCGGCCATTCGATGAGCGAGATGCCGCCGCACAAGGCCTCCTCGATGCCGAGCTCGTAGACCTCCTCCGGCTTGGCCAGGCGATAGAGATCGAAATGCCAGACCGGCGGCCTGCCGGCCGAGCTCGTAGATCTCGACCAGGGTGAAGGTCGGGCTCGGCACCTCCTCGTCGCCCTGCCCGAGGGCGCGGATGAAGGCGCGGGCGAAGCTGGTCTTGCCGCTGCCGAGCTCGCCCCGGAGCGCGATCACGTCGCCCGCTCCGCGCCAGCGCGCGAGCCGCGCGGCAAGCGACGCTGTCGCCGCTTCGGAAACGAGATCGAGAGAAAGCGCCGCGCCGGCGGGGGTCTCAGTCACGCTCGTCCTTTTAGTCCGCAGCCGCCGCGGCCTCGCAACCGCCGCCGGGGTTGCGCCGGCGCGCGCCTTGCGGTCATCCTGCGGCCCGCTCGAAACCGGCGGAGACCGCGCCATGGCGGACGCGCAGACAACGGATGTGGCGATCATCGGCGCCGGCCCGGTCGGCCTGTTCGCGGTCTTCGAATGCGGCATGCTGAAGATGCGCTGCCATGTGTTCGACGCGCTCGACATGCCGGGCGGGCAATGCGCGGCGCTCTATCCGGAGAAGCCGATCTACGACATCCCGGGCTATCCCGCGATCGACGCGGCCGGAGCTGATCGCGCAAGCTGGCGCGAGCAGGCCGCAGCCCTTCGCAGCCGGTCTATCACCTGGGCCAGCGGGTCGACGAGCCTGGCGCGCGCGGCCGAGGGCGGCTTCCGGCTCGGCCGCCGACGACGGCACCGACGATCGATCGCCCGCGCGGTGATCGTCGCCGCCGGCGTCGGCGCCTTCGGCCCCAACCGGCCGCCGCTCGCCGGCATCGAGGCCTATGAGGGCAAGAGCGTCTTCTATCTGGTGCAGCGCCGCGAGGACTTCCGCGGCAAGCGCGTGGTGATCGCCGGCGGCGGCGACTCGGCGGTCGACTGGGCGCTGTCGCTCGCCGAGGTGGCGGCGCAGGTGATGCGTGGTGCACCGGCGGCCGAAGTTCCGCGCCGCGCCGGAAATCGGCGGCGCGGCTCGACGCGCTCGCCAAGGCGGGCAGGATCGAGCTGGTGGTGCCCTATCAGCTGCACGGGCTCGAGGGCAGCGGCGGGCGGCTCGCGCGCGGTCGTGGTCGCCGACCTCGACGGCAAGACGCGGGCGCTCGAGGCCGACGTGCTGCTGCCGTTCTTCGGCCTGTCGATGAATCTGGGCCCGATCGCGGACTGGGGCCTCGAGCTCGAGCGCAACCACATCGCGGTCGATCCCGCGACCTGCGCCGACCTCGGTGCCCGGCATCTTCGCGATCGGCGACATCGCGACCTATCCGGGCAAGCTGAAGCTCATCCTCTCGCGGCTTCGCCGAGGCGGCGATGGCGGCCCACGCGATCTTCCCGCTGGTGCATCCGGGCGAGGCGCTGCATTTCGAGTATTCGACGACCAAGGGCGTGCCGGGCCAGCGATAAAGCCGCGCCTCAGGCCTCGGCGGAGCCGCTGAGCGCCGCGGCGGGCGCCGCGGGCGATGGCGGCGTTGCCGCGAGATAGCAGGTGACGGTGGTGCCGCTGCCGGGGCTCGAATCGAGCTCGACGCGGCCGCCATGCAGCTCGATGAAGCTCTTGACCAGGGACAGGCCGAGGCCCGGCCCCGACTGGCGCGCCTGGGGATTGCCGCGCTCGAACTTCTCGAAGATGCGGGCGTGATCCTCGCTCGGCACGCCGACGCCGGTGTCGGAGACCGCCAGCGCCACCCCGTCGTCCTCGCGCCGCGCCGCCAGCGTCACGCTGCCGCCGGGCGGCGTGAACTTGAGGGCGTTGGAGACCAGATTGAAGAGCGCCTGCTTCAGCCGCCGCTCGTCGCCCTTGATGCTGCCGATCTCGGCCGGGCAGTCGAAGTTGAGGGTCAGACTCTGGTTGCGCGCGCGCTCGCGCGCCAGCGTCAGCACGCTCGACATCATGGCGTGGATGTCGACCTCCTGGGTCTCGAGCGTCATGTAGCCGGCCTCGATGGTGGCGAGATCGAGGATGTCGTTGATCAGCGACATGCAGGCGCTGCGAGCTGTCGAGGATGCCGCGGCTGTATTCCTGCTGGCGCGGGTTGAGCTCGCCGAAATACTGGTTCGCCAGGATCTCGGCGAAGCCGATGATGGCGTTGAGCGGCGTGCGCAGCTCGTAGGAGACGTTGGCGATGAACTCGCTCTTGAGCCGGCCCGCGGTCTCCAGCGCCTCGTTGCGCTCGCGGCAGCGCGCGCTCGACCCGCGTCGAGTCCGGTGACGTCGAGATAGCTCAGCAGCACGTTGCCGTCGGGCAGCGGCACGATCGCGGCGTGCAGCATCGAGCCGTCGGCGCGCTGCAGGCGCACGCTCTGCTCGGTGTGCGCCATCAGCCGGTTGATGACGCGCTCCTTGAGCGAGACCCAGGGCTCCGGCGAGCCCGGCATCTCGAAGAAGGCGCGCGTCTTCTCGACGATCTCGCCGACATGCGGCTCGCCGACGAGGGCTTCCGCCGGCAGCTTCCAGATCTGCGCGTAGGCCGGGTTCCAGAGCTTGAGCCGCCCGTCGCTGCCGAGCACCGCCACTGCCTCATAGAGATTGTCGAGCGTCTCGCGCTGCACCTCGATCAGGGTGTTGTAGGAGCGCTCCAGCGCCAGCTTGTCGGTGACGTCCTCGTAGACGAAGGTCAGGCCGCCGAAGGGATGCGGCGACACCACCAGGCGCAGCGTGCGCTCGTCGGGCAGGTGCAGCAGCTCCTCCTGCGGCGCCAGCAGCGAGGTGAACATGGCGAGCTGCTGGCGCTTGAAGGCGCGGAAATCGGCGTATTCCGGCAGGCGCCGCCGCTCGCGCAGCCGCTCCAGCAGCTCGTCGAGGCTGGGCTCGGAGGCGAGCCAGTCCTCCTCCAGCCGCCAGAGCTGGGCGAAGGCGGAGTTGAAGAAGGTGAGCCGCGCGTCCGGCCCGAAGATCGCGATCGCCACGGCGACGTTCTCCAGCACCTCGCCATGGGCGGAGACGTGGCGGGCGAGCTCGGCCTGCATGGTCTCGAGATCGGTGAAGTCGCGGGCGAAGCCCAGGATCTCGCCGCCACCGTCGAGCGGCTGCTCGGTGAACTCCATCAGGCGGCGCTGGCCCGCCACCACGATGTGGTGGCTCTCGGACTGGGCGATCTGGGTCTGGCGCGCGCGCTCGGCGAGCTCGCGGCCCTGGTCGCCCAGCACGCGGGCGCCGAGCTCGCGCCCCTCGGCGATCGCCTGGGCGCTGCTCGCCTCCACCGCCTGGCCGTAGACGCGGTTGCAGTCGATGAGGGCGAGGGTGTCGGTGCGCCGGCGCCAGACCGCGCAGCGGCAGCGCGTCCAGCACCTGGCGCAGGCGGTCGCGCTCGGCGCGGGCGGCGTCGCGCTCGGCGATCACATGGGCGCGCCCGCCCACCTCGATGAACCAGATGACGTCGGCGCTCTCGGCGTCGTTGGTCATGCGCCGGCCGACGACCTCGAAGAGCGTGTCGGTGCGCGAGCGCGCGCGCCTCCATGTGGAACTCGGTGCCGGCGTCGCCGAGCAGCGCGGCGCGCCTTGGCGAGCGCGGCGGCGTCGGCCGGATCGAAGCAGGCGAGGAAATCGGCGAAATCGGCCGCCCGGCCGAGCCCGAGCTTGGTCGAGGCGCCGGGGATGACGGTCTCGGCGCCGGTGCGGCAGTCGCAGCGGTAGACCGCCGCCGGCTGCGCGCCCAGGAGCGCCCGCGAGGATTCGAGCGCCTCCAGCACTCGGCGCCGCGCGTCGGCCTCCCGGCGCAGGCGCCAGAGCGCCCAGAGGGCGGCGATGGCGGCCACCGCCGTCACCGCCAGCATGGGAATCGCGATCGGCATGCCGCCGGCGACAACCACGTCCGACTCGGCCGCCCGCGCCGACGCCGCGGGAAGCAGCGTCGCCGATCAGACCGAGCCCAGCTCTAGGCCGCACCCGATTTCCCCATGCGCCAACAGCCACCCGCGCCGGACGGCGCGCCGGCGTCGAAATTATCGCCCAACGCCGGACTATTCCCAGGGAAAAACGCGCGAATGCGCGCGTTAATCTTCAATAACGGTAGTGGTCGGGCTTGAAGGGGCCCTGGCCGGAAATGCCGAGATATGTGGCCTGCTGCGGCGTGAGCTGGGTCAGCTTGACGCCGAGCTTCGCCAGATGGAGCGCCGCCACCTTCTCGTCGAGGTGCTTGGGCAGCGCATAGACCTTGCGCTCGTACTTGCCGGGGCTGCCGTAGAGCTCGATCTGCGCCAGCACCTGGTTGCTGAAGGAGGCGCTCATCACGAAGCTCGGATGGCCGGTGGCGCAGCCGAGGTTCACGAGGCGCCCCTTGGCCAGCACGATGAGCCGCTTGCCGTCGGGCATCACGACCTCGTCGACCTGCGGCTTCACCTCTTCCCACTTGTAGTTCCGGAGCGCGCTGATCTGGATCTCGCTGTCGAAGTGGCCGATGTTGCAGACGATGGCCCGGTCCTTCATCGCCCGCATGTGATCGAGGGTGATGACGTCGACGTTGCCGGTGGCGGTGACGAAGATGTCGCCCATCGGCGCCGCCTCGTCCATGGTGGTGACCTGATAGCCTTCCATCGCCGCCTGCAGCGCGCAGATCGGATCGATCTCGGTCACCATTACCCGCGCGCCGGCGTTGCGGAGCGAGGCGGCCGAGCCCTTGCCGACGTCGCCGAAGCCCGCCACCACCGCCACCTTGCCCGCCATCATCACGTCGGTGGCGCGGCGGATGCCGTCGACCAGGCTCTCGCGGCAGCCGTAGAGATTGTCGAACTTCGACTTGGTGACGCTGTCGTTGACGTTGATGGCGGGGAACAGCAGGCGGCCTTCCTTCGCCATCTGGTAGAGCCGGTGCACGCCGGTGGTGGTCTCCTCGGTGACGCCGCGGATCGCCTTGCCGAGCGCCGAGTAGAAGCCGGGCTTGGAGGCGAGGCGCTGCTTGATCGCGGCGTAGAGCACCTCCTCCTCCTCGTTGCCCGGATTCTTCAGTACCGAGGCGTCCTGCTCGGCGCGCATGCCCAGATGCACCAGCAGGGTCGCGTCGCCGCCGTCGTCGAGGATCATGTTCGGCGTGCCGCCGTCGGACCACTCGAAGATGCGGTGGCTGTACTCCCAGTATTCCGGCAGCGTCTCGCCCTTGTAGGCGAAGACCGGCGTACCCGCGGCGGCGATCGCCGCCGCGGCGTGATCCTGGGTCGAGAAGATGTTGCAGGAGCACCAGCGCACGTCGGCGCCCAGATGCTTCAGGGTCTCGATCAGCACCGCGGTCTGGATCGTCATGTGCAGCGAGCCGGCGACGCGGGCGCCCTTCAGGGGCTTCTTCGGCCCATATTCCTCACGGATCGCCATCAGTCCCGGCATCTCGCTCTCGGCGATCGAGATCTCCCGGCGCCCCCAATCCGCGAGCGACATATCGGCAACCTTGTAGTCGGCAGCTTTGGCCATGGAGCCACTCCTGGGATGGGGCGGGTGAAATCGAGACGCGGCGATATAGCAGCGGGGGTCCGCCTCGGCAAGCCCGGCGCCGAAGCAAGTTTGTGGGCCGGCGCCCCTTCTGCAATGGCAGCAAAGGCTTCCGAGTGGGTCGAATAGCGCGGGCGGACTCGTCACATCCATGGCGGGCAAAGTCATGGCTCTTTTGCCACGGAGAGCCAATTTGGCTGTAGACTGTTCCTGGGGTGGATCGTGAAATACAATTATCGCGCTGATCCAATTCTGGGAGAAACGCTTGGCTACTGGCAGCGCAAACGCCAGGGCCGCATGATGCCAAGTCGTGGCGATATCGACCCGATAGAAATACCGAAGCTGCTGCCGCATGTGCAGCTCATCGAGGCTGGTTGGCGAGCGGTTCCGCTACCGTCTGATCGGCACGGCGCTGGCCCAGGCTTTCGGCAGAGACTATACGGGAGCATACCCGGAAGACGTTTCCAACGCCGCCAGGGCCGAAGCCGTATGCCGGATCTATCGCCTCGTTCAAGAGAAGCGACAGCCCGTCTTCCTGCGCAGCAGCTATGTCGGCGCCAAGAATGTCGATCTCATCGTCAACCGGCTTTATCTGCCACTCTCCGACGATGATCGCGCGGTCAATATGATCCTGGGCTCCCTGACCTTCGAGTTCCTCCAGCCGCTCGCCGACGCTCTGGGGCTCTGCGGAGCGCGCGCTCTTCGGCTCCGACGTCGAGATGGTCGACGTCGACGCTCGAGCCCGATCAGCCCAATCCTTCGACGGGCTGACGCCAGCCACTCAAGCGAGCGCGTTGAAATCGTCCAGCAGGCTTGCGATCCGGGCGTCGTCCATCTGGTCCATGATGGCGCGGGCGCGGCGCTGGGCGGCGGCGAGGTCGAGGGGGCGGATGCGCTGCTTGACGCGGCCGATGTTGCTGGGCGCCATCGAGAGGTCGCGGATGCCGAGGCCGAGCAGCAGCGCGGTGAAGCGCGGATCGCCCGCCATCTCGCCGCAGACGCTGACGGGAATGCGGCGCGCGGAGCGCCGCCTCGATCGCGAACTGGATGAGGCGCAGCACCGCCGGATGCAGCGGGTTGTAGAGATGCGCCACCTGCTCGTCGCCGCGGTCGATCGCCAGCGTGTACTGGATGAGATCGTTGGTGCCGATGGCGAAGAAATCCGCCTCGCTCGCGAGCGCGTCGGCGGCGAGCGCGGCGCCGGGGATCTCGATCATCACGCCGAGCGGCGGCAGCGGATCGGCGATCTCGACGCCGCGGCGCTTCAGGCGCCGCGCCACCTGGAGCAGCGCCTCGCGGCTGCTGCGGACCTCGTCGACGGAGGAGATCATCGGCAGCAGGATGCGCACCGGCCCCTCGGCGCCGGCGCGGAGCGTCGCCGCGAGCTGCGCGTCGAGCAGCTTGCGCTCCGCGCAGCGACAGGCGGATGGCGCGCAGCCCAGCGCCGGGTTGGCGCCCTCGTTGCCGAGGCCCTCGGCGAGCGGCGCCGCCAGCTTGTCGCCGCCGATGTCGAGGGTGCGGATGGTGACGGGCTTCCCCTCCATGCCGCGCACCAGGGTCCGGAAGGCCTGGTACTGCTCGTCCTCGTCGGGCAGATCCTCGCGGTTCATGTAGAGGAACTCGGTGCGCACGAGGCCGAGGCCCTGGGCGCCGGCGGCGAGCGCCTGCTCGAGCTCGCGCGGCAGCTCGAGATTGGCCTCGAGCGTGATCTCCTCGCCGTCGCGCGTCACCGCCGGCAGCCGCCTCAGCCGCGCGAGCTGCCGCTGCTCGCGGCGGAACTCGTCCTGGCGCCGCTCGTAGCGCTCGATCGTGGCGGAAGTCGGATTGAGCACCACCACGCCGGCGGCGCCGTCGACGACGACGGCATCGCCGGGCTGGACGCCGCCGAGCAAGTCCCGCCACGCCGAGTACCGCCGGCAGGCCCAGCGCGCGCGCCATGATCGCGGTGTGGCTCTCGCGAGCCGCCCAGCACGGCGGCGAAGCCCGGCGACGCGGCGCGGATCCATCAGCGCGGTGTCGGCGGGGCTCAGCTCCTCGGCCAGGATCACCGCGCCGGGCGGAGATGCTGGAAGGCGGCATAGGGCGTCTGGGTCAGGTTGCGGATCAGCCGGCCGCCGACCTCGCGGACGTCGTCGATGCGCGGCGCCAGATAGGCGTCCGCCATGGCGGCGAAGCTCTGGCCGATCGCCGCGATCTCCATCTGCACCGCGGGCTCGGCGTTGACGCGATCCTCCTTGATGCGGCGCTCGACGCCGCGCACCAGGCGCGAGTTCGAGAGCATGGCGACATGGGCGTCGAGCAGATAGCCCATCTCCTCCGCCGCCGATTCCGGCAGCGCGGCGGCCTTGGCCTTGAGCTTCTTGAGCTGCTTCAGCGAGAACTGGACCGCGTTCTCGAAGCGCTGCCGCTCGCGCGGGATCTCGTCGGCCTCGAGGCGGCGCTCCGGCACCGCGACCTCGCCGTCCTCGCTGACGAAGGCGGGACCGATGGCGATGCCCGGCGAGACGCCGAGGCCGGTGAGGACGCGCTCGCCGCGCCGCGCGCCGCCCTCACTCCTCATCGAAGCCACCGCTCACGAGATCGGCGAGCGCCGCCACGGCGCGCTCCGCCTCGCGGCCGGTGGCGATCAGCTCGATGTCGGTGCCAGGGCCGGCGGCCAGCATCATCAACCCCATGATCGAGCGGCCGGAGACCGCGCTGCCGTTCTTGCGCACCGTCACCTCGGCGTCGAACTGCCAGGCGAGCTTGACGAAGCGGGCGGCGGCGCGGGCGTGCAGGCCGCGCTTGTTGCGGATCGTGACCGTGCGCCGGATCTCGCCGCGGCGGGCTCGGCGGGTGCGCTGTCGTGCGCGTCGTTCATCCGCGCGCGTCGGCGAGGAGCTGGGAGGCGACGTTGATGTACTTGCGTCCCGCCTCCTGCGCGCCGCGCACGGCATTGGCGAGCCTCTCGGTCTGACGCAGGCTCGCGAGCTTGATCAGCATCGGCAGGTTGACGCCGGCGATCACCTCGACCTTGGCCGGTCCATCACCGAGATCGCGAGGTTGGACGGCGTGCCGCCGAACATGTCGGTGAGCAGCACCACGCCGTCGCCGCTGTCCACCTCGCGCACGGCGCGCAGGATGTCCTGCCGGCGCTGCTCCATGTCGTCGTCGGCGCCGATGCAGATCGCGGCGACGTCGCGCTGCGGCCCCACCACATGCTCGAGCGCGGCGATGAACTCCGCGGCGAGACGGCCGTGGGTGACGAGGACCATTCCAATCATGCGAGATCCTTCGATGAGCCGTCGGCGGCGATGCCGGGGCGCGCGTCCGCGGCGACCGGTCGCTCGACGTCGCGGTGCCGCACGCTCACGGCGCGGCCCCGCTCGCCGAGCCAGGCCGCCAGGCGCTCCGCCAGATAGACGGAGCGATGACGGCCGCCGGTGCAGCCGATGGCGATGGTGAGGTAGCTCTTGCCCTCCCGCTCGAAGCGCGGCAGCAGCGGCTCCACGAGCTGGGTGAGCTGTCGGAAGAAGGCGGGAAAATCCTCGTCCTCGGCGATGTAGGCGCCGACCGCGGGATCGAGGCCGGTGAGCGGCTTGAGCGTCGGCACGTAGTGCGGATTGCGCAGGAAGCGCGCATCGAAAACGATATCGGCATCACGCGGCAGTCCGTGGCGATACGAGAAGGAGAGCACCGAGAGCGCGATCCCCGGCGATCGGTCGAGCGCGAAATGACCGGTGAGGACGCGCTTGAGATCGGCGGGGCTGAGTTCGCTGGTATCGATAACGAGGTCGGCACGCTCGCGCAAGGGCGAAACATATTGCCGCTCGAGGCGGATGCCGTCGATGACCGGGCGGTCCGCCGCCAGCGGATGGCGCCGTCGCGTCTCGGTGAAGCGCTGCACCAGATGCTCGTCGTCGCAGTCGAGGAACACCACGACCGGCCTGGCGCCGCCCTCGATCGCCATGCGGTCGAGCGTATCGGCGAGCGCGCCGGCGCCGAAATCCCGCGTGCGCACATCGGCGCCGAGCGCCAGCGGCGCCTTCAGCGGCCGGTGCCCCATCAGCGCCGGCACCAGCGAGAGCGGCAGGTTGTCGACCGCCTCGTATCCCAGATCCTCGAGCGCTTTCAGGGCGGTGGCGCGGCCGGCGCCGGAAATGCCGGTGACCACGAGCATCCGGCTGGCGAGCGCCGGCGTCGCGGGTCCAAGGGCCGGCGGCTGGACGTCCGCCGGCGGGGCCGCTGAGCTGGTCATGGCGCCACGACTATAGGGGTGTGCAGGGGCTTCACCAAGCCGTCGACCGCGAGGCGCAGCTTGAGCGCCGCCGAGATCTCGAACGGGCGCGATCGCCAGAAGCGGAATAGAGCATTGCAGGTATTCGCAGAACCGCGGCTCCGGCAGGCGCTCCACCGCGTCGGGAGCGATGAGGTCCACCACCAGGCGAAGCGGCGCCTCGTCGAGGTGAGGCACGCTGAGGATGCCGATGCCGCGCACCTCGATCTGGCCGGCGATCGTCGCCGGCGGGCGCGCCAGGACTGTCTCGCCATGCGCCGCCGGAGCTCGGTCTGATCGTCCGCCACCAGGCGGGCGCCGGCATCGATGAGACGGAGCGCGAGATCGCTCTTGCCGCTCCCGGAGGGGCCTCGGATGAGGACGCCCGCCCCGTCCAACGCCACCGTCGTGCCGTGTACCCGCATCATGCGGTCTGTAGGTGAGCCAGCCGACCGCCAAAGTCAACGGCGCGGTCTGTAAAATAGTTCTCACTCTGTTCTCGACCGAGCATTTCACCGCAGCCGCGGCCTCGGCGCCTTGACGCTTCGTTAAGGTGCGTGGTGCAGGCTCCAGCCACTTCCCCGACCACTTGTCCGAAGGATCCGGATGCGCCCCCTTGCGCTGCTTGCGGTTTGCGCGATAGCCGTCCTGCCTCTCGGCGGCTGCATCTCTGCCGCCGGTGATCTCGGTCGCCTCCTTCGTCGGCGACGGCGTCTCCATGGCCGCCAACGGCAAGACCATGAGCGACAACGCGATCTCCACCCTCGCGGGCGAGGATTGCCGCCTGTTCCGCCTGCTCAAGGGCGAATGGATCTGTCATCCGGAATCAAAGGTGGTCGCGACAGCCGCGCTGCCGCCAGCACCCCCTGAGCCGCCGTTGACCGTCGTCGTGTCCCCCTATCCCCGGCCGGCGGATCCCATCGTCGCCACGGCCGAGCCCCTGGCGCTGGCGCGCCGCGATCGCGGCGGCCGCGCCCGCTCTTCCAAAGACCCCGGTCGCCGTCGCCGGCGCCCGTCGTCGCGGCGGCCAAGCCCGCCCGTCCTCGAGACCCCATCCGCTGCCCCGGCGACGCCAGCGCCGGCGCCTCGGGTGGCGCAGACCGCGGCCGTCGCTCCGATACGCCCGCCGGCGACAGCGAAATCCACGCGAGCCATGCCGCCCGCTCAACAGGCCGCGGTGCCGACGACACCCACGCCCGCCGCCGCCCGCGTCCTCGGCAGCGGACCGCCGGTGCGTGGCGAAATGGTGATCCAGGGCGGCACCAACCCCGCCGAGGCCGAGGCCATCGCCGGGCAGCTCAAGGGATTCCCGGCCAAGATCCGCCCGGTGCAGAAGGACGGCGTCACCGTCTACGAAGTAGTGGTCGGCCTCTCCGGCTGAGCGCCGGATACTAAATCTCGTCGAGCCTCAGCTTCCCGCCGCCCTCCGCCGACGGCAAGCGCACCACGAAGCGGGCGCCGGCGACGCGGCCTTCGGCGTCGCGCCGGTTCTCGGCGAGGATGCTGCCGCGATGGGCCTCGACGATCTGCTTGGAGATCGAGAGGCCGAGGCCGGAGTGGGTGCCGAACTTCTCGCCGACCGGCCGCTCGGTGTAGAAGCGATCGAAGATCGCCTCCAGCTTGCCTTCGGGAATGCCGGGCCCATCGTCCTCGACGGTGACGGTGACCATGCCGCCGCTCGGCTCGGCGACGATCCGGATCGTGCCGCCCGGCGGGCTGAAGGAGATCGCATTGGCGATCAGGTTGCGGAACACCTGGACCAGCCGGCTCTCGATGCCGGGCACCACCAGCTTCGAGCGGGCGACGCCCGGCGGCAGCACCAGCTCAGGCCGCGCCGCGCCTTCCTTGCCGGTCGCCTCGTAGACATCGGCCAGCGCCAGCAGCATGTCCACCAGCGACACCGGCTCGACCTCGATGCGGCTCAGCTCGGCGTCGAGGCGCGAGGCGTCGGAGATGTCGCTGATCAGGCGGTCGAGACGCCGACGTCGTCGAGGATGACGTCGAGCAGCCGGCGCTGCTTCGCGGGATCGCTGATGCGCGCCGCGGTCTCGACCGCGCTCCGGAGCGAGGTCAGCGGATTCTTGATCTCGTGCGCGACGTCGGCGGCGAAATGCTCGATCGCGTCCATGCGCCGCCAGAGCGCCTCGGTCATCTCGCGGAGCGCGCCCGACAGATCGCCGATCTCGTCGCCGCGCCGGGTGAAATCGGGAATCGCCATCTGGCGGCCGTGGCCGCGGCGCACCCGCTCGGCGGCCTCGGCAAGGCGGCGGATCGGCCGCGCGATGGTGCCGGCGAGATAGAGCGAGAGCAGCACCGTCACGCGAGAGCGCCACCAGGAACACCTTGAGGATCTCGAGGCGCACGCAGCGCACCGCCTGCTCGATCTCGCGGCTGTTGGTCGAGAGCATCACCGCGCCCAGCACCTGCCGGTAGCGCTGCACCGGCACGGCGACGCTCAGCATCAGCTCGCCGTTGAGGCGGTCGCGGCGCACCGCGTGGGCTGGCTCGCCGGCGAGCGCCTGCATCACCTCGGGATAATCCTGCGCCGTCGGGGCTACGTACTCGACGTCGGGCGGATAGTCGGTGGAGGCCGGCAGCCAGCTGCGGATGCGCGCCGCGATCCGGTCGATGACGCGGCCCAGCCGAATCACCGGACGTTCGGCGGCGGCAGCACCTCGATCTGCACCGGGCCGCCAGGACCGGCGAGCCAGCGCGCTGTCGGCGATGAGCGTGCCGTTGCCGTCGAAGAGGCGCGCGCGGCTCGGGTCGGCTCGACCAGGCGGCGCATCATCTGGCGCGCCGAGTCGGGGATCAGCAGCTCCGGCTCGTCCGGCACGTCGATGACCGCGCCCTCGGCGAGCGCGCGCGGCGAAGATCTCGCCCTGGGTCTTCAGCGCCTCGAGCTCGGTATCGATCAGGCTGTTGCGGTATTCGCCGAGATAGAGGAGGCCGAGGCCCAGGAGGCCGAGCGCCAGCACATTGACCGCCAGGATGCGGCGCGTGAGCGGCGAGAGGCGGCGCCGGAGCACGCCGCGGCGGCGGCGCGCGGTCTCGGCGGACTCGATCTGCCGCGGCGGCGGCTCGGCGCCGGCGCCGCGGGCCGCGCCCCTCGTCCCCGGTCTTACCGCGGCGGCAGCCGCGCGATCAGCGGTCGCGGTAGCGATAGCCGACGCCGTAGAGCGTCTCGATCTGCGAGAACTCGCCGTCGATCGCCTTGAACTTCTTGCGCAGCCGCTTGATGTGGCTGTCGATGGTGCGGTCGTCGACATAGATGTGCTCGCCGTAGGCGCCGTCCATCAGCTGGTCGCGGCTCTTGACGTGGCCGGGCCGCGAGCGCCAGCGCCTTCAGGATCAGGAATTCCGTCACCGTGAGATCGACGCTCTGGGCCTTCCAGGTGCATTGATGCCGGGCCGGATCGAGCAGCAGCTCGCCGCGCTGGACGCACCGGCTCGCCCTCGGTCTCGCCGCGCGCCATGCTCGCCGCGCCGCAGCAGGGCGCGGATGCGCTCGATCAGCAGGCGCTGGGAGAACGGCTTCTTGATGTAGTCGTCGGCGCCCATGCGCAGGCCCAGCACCTCGTCGACCTCGTCGTCCTTCGAGGTGAGGAAGATCACCGGCATCTGGCTCTGCTTGCGCAGCTGCGTACAGCAGCTCGAGTGCCGTCCATGCGCGGCATCTTGATGTCGAGGATGGCGAGATCGACCGGCTGCTGGCCCATCGCCGCGCAGCGCCTCGGCGCCGTCGGAGTAGGTGCGCACGGTGAAGCCCTCGGCCTCGAGCGCCATGGCGACGGAGGTCAGGATGTTGCGGTCGTCATCGACCAGCGCGATGGTGGAGCCCACGAAACGGTCCTTCTGCTGTGCCGGCTGGCTCTGAGGGGAACCCTCAGCAATCCCTTTGATCACCACCAATCTCTCCTGCCAGTGTGGCGCCTTTGGGGCAAAGCCCAGCGGCCGCCTCGGTTCGACCCGGAATTGGCCCCGCCCGGGTGGCGCCGTCAAGGGGGCGGCCGACCTCGCCCCATTGCCGCGCCGGGCGGCGGAGCTAAGATCAAGCCATGGCCGCGCCCGCGACACCGCCGGAGACACCCGCCCGCCAGGCGCGCGCGGTCATGCGCGCCACGGATCGGGCGGCGCTGGCGACGTCCCAGGAGGGCTGGCCCTTCGCCTCCCTGGTATTGGCGGCCCTCGATCACGACGGGACGCCGCTGCTGCTGATCTCCGATCTCTCCGAGCACGCCAAGAACATCAAGCGGGAGCCGCGCGTCTCGCTGCTCTTCGACGGCACGCAGGGCTCGACGATCCGCTGACCGGCCCGCGCGTCACCGTGCTGGGCGAGGCGCATGTCAGCGCCGAGCCGCGCCTCAGACAGCGCTTTCTCGCGCGCCATCCGGCGGCGGAGCTCTACGCGGGCTTCGCCGATTTCCATCTCTACCGCATCGCCGTCGCCCGCGCCCATCTGGTGGCGGGCTTCGGGCGCATCCACTGGATCGAGGCGCGGGATCTGCTGCCGGCGGTCGATTCCATCTGGGCGGTGCGCGAGGCGGAGATCGTCAGTGTGCTCAACAGCGACGCGGCGCGTCTGCAGGCGGTGCTGCAAGGCCATGGACTCGATGATGACTGGCATCTCACCGGGCTCGATCCGCGAGGGCGCCGATCTTCGCAACCGCGGCAGCATTGCCCGACTCGAATTTGCCACCGCCGCCCGCAGCCCCGGCGATGGACTCGAGGCGATCCAGCAGGCCAAATTAACCAAGCTCTGAGCCGGTCGCGGGTGCCTTGAACCTGCGATTGCCCGGTGGATGCCGCTCGGCTATCGTCCGCGCGCAGGCCGCGAATGGCGGCCTGGCCTTAACGAAAATGAATTTCCAGACGAGGGAACGCGACGTGATGGACGGAACATCGGGTGAGATCGGGCTCAAGGGATCGGTCGGTCTCGATCAGCAAGGCTTTCGGCAGCTCGCCGCCGTGCATTGGAACCTGAGCGTGCCGCTGCTCTACGAGCACGCCATCCGCCGCCGCGAGGGCGAGATCGGCGCCGGCGGCGCTTTCGTCGCCTCGCACCGGCGTTCACACCGGCCGCACGCCCAAGGACAAGTTCATCGTCGAGGACTCGACGACCAAGTCCGAGGTCGATTGGAACGCCATCAACCAGCGCGTCGAGCCGGCGGTGTTCGAGAGCCTGAAGCAGCGCATGCTCGCCTACTTCCAGGGCCGCGAGGCCTTCGTCACCGACAGCTTCGCCGGCGCCGATCCCGACTATCGGCTCTCGGTGCGCCTGGTCAGCGACAGCGCCTGGCACAGCCTCTTCGCGCGCAACATGTTCCTGCGCCCGAGCCCGGCGGAGATCCGCAGCTTCACGCCCGACTTCACCATCATCCACGCGCCGCTTTTCGAGGCGACGCCCGGCGTCGACAAGCTCAACTCCGAGGTCTTCATCCTCGTCAACTTCACCCAGCGACTGGTGCTGATCGGCGGCACGCGCTATGCCGGCGAGATCAAGAAGTCGGTGTTCGGCCTCCTGAACTACCTGCTGCCGCCGCGCGACGTGCTGCCGATGCACGGCTCGGCGAATGTCGGCCCCAAGGGCGACAGCGCCGTCTTCTTCGGCCTCTCCGGCACCGGCAAGACCACGCTCTCGGCCGACGGCTCGCGCACGCTCATCGGCGACGACGAGCACGGCTGGAGCCCGAAGGGCCTGTTCAATTTCGAGGGCGGCTGCTACGCCAAGGTGATCAAGCTCTCGGCGGAGGCCGAGCCCGAGATCTATGCGACCGTGCGCCGCTTCGGCACCGTGCTCGAGAACGTGGTGCTCGATCCCGTGACGCGCGAGCCCGATCTCGACGACCAGAGCCTCACCGAGAACACGCGCGCCTGCTATCCGCATCGACTTCATCCCGAACGTGAGCCCGACCGGCGTCACCGGACATCCCGCCAACGTCATCATGCTGACGGCGGATGCCTTCGGCGTGCTGCCGCCGATCGCGCGCCTCACGCCGGATCAGGCGATGTATCACTTCCTCTCCGGCTACACCGGCACGCGTCGCCGGCACCGAGAAGGGCGTGGGCAACGCGCCGCAGGCGACGTTCTCCACCTGCTTCGGCGCGCCGTTCATGCCGCGCCATCCGGCGACCTACGCCAAGATGCTGGGCGAGCGGATCCGCCAGCACAAGACCGACTGCTGGCTGGTCAATACCGGCTGGTCCGGCGGCGCCTATGGCATCGGCCAGCGCATGAAGATCCAGCACACCCGCACGCTGGTGCGCGCGGCGCTCGACGGCAAGCTCAGGGACGTGCCGACCGAGCGCGATCCCTTCTTCGGCCTCAACGTGCCGCAGAGCTGCCCGGGCGTGCCGAGCGACGTGCTCAATCCGCGCAACACCTGGTCCGACAAGGCGGCCTACGACGACACCGCCCGCGAGCTCACCAAGCGCTTCGCCGAGAACTTCAGGAAGTTCGAGGCGCATGTGAGCAACGAGGTGAAGGCCGCCGGCGTGAAGAGCGCGGCCTGAGCTCCTAGTCGTCCGGAAAGACGGGCCGGTAGTTCCTGCCGGCCCGTTTTCGTTTTTGGAGCGGGACTGCTTCAAAGCGGACCGTTCTTTTTTCGGCGCCGATAGGATGTGCGTTGCATCAACAGCCTGCGTCCTTCGAGACGCGCGCTAACGCGCGCTCCTCCGGATGAAGTAAACCGGTGTCGGAGCAGGTCTGAAGGATCCCCCCACAGTGGAATCGGCTTGCGGTTCTTCCCCGCGCAGCATAACTTTCCCCTACACGTAGCTCATTCGAAAGCAATCTGTCGGGTTCGGCTCTAGCGGGAGAGAGCGATGGCGGACCAGGTCCCATGGCAGCTTTCCGGTGACTATTTCGAGAATTGCAGTTGCAGCATCGTGTGTCCGTGCCTCGTGTCGGCAGCCGCCCCGTTGACCGCGCGGCCGACCGAGGGCTTTTGCAACGTGCCGCTGATCTTCCACATCGAAAGCGGCCGCTATGGCGACATCGCGCTCGATGGACTCAATGTTTTCGTGATCCTCCACGCACCTGGGGTCATGGCGGACGGAGACTGGTCGGTGGCCACCTATATCGATCAGCGCGCCGACGATGAGCAGACCGAGGCCCTGGCCGCGATCTTCACCGGCGCCGCCGGTGGTCCCATGGCCGCGTTCACGCCGCTGATCAGCAAGAACCTGGGGGTGAGCAAGGTCCCCATCACATTCCGGATCGACGGCAAGACGCGGTCCGCGGAAATCCCGGGCATTCTGCACATGTCCGTCGATCCCTTGCCGACCATGCATCCGAGCGGGGAAATGTGGGTGAACATCGGCCATCCGGTCAGCCCCGACAGGATGGTGATGGCAGTCGGCGCCCCCGGCAATACGTTCAGCGATCGTGGCATGCGCTGGGATAATTCCGGCAAGAACGGCCTCTATGCGCCGATCCGCTGGTCGAACCAGGCGTGATGCAGCTCCCGATGCGGCCCTGCGATAAGGCCGGCAACACTCATCGCAAATGACCGACGGCACCCTGGAAACCGTGCTGCGGCGCGATCGCTGGGTCGTCGGCGGCGCGATCGGCGATCATTGTCGCGCTGGCATGGGGCTATGTGCTCTGGCTCGCCAACGACATGGACATGGGCGGCATGGACATGACCGGGTTCCGCATGATCCCGGCCGGGATCGGCATCATGTTGCCGGCCAGCGAGCCCTGGCGGGCGATCGAGTTCGCGTATGTGTTCCTGATGTGGGCGGTGATGATGGTCGGAATGATGGCGCCCTCGGCGGCGCCCATGATCCTCATGTACGCCAGCGTGGGTCGGCAGGGGAAAGCGCAGGGCAAGCCGTACGCCGCGACCGGCTGGTTTGCCGCCGGCTATCTCCTCGCCTGGAGCGGCTTTTCGCTGGCGGCAACCTTTCTCCAATGGGGGATCGAGCGGGCAGCCCTGCTGGATTCCCGGATGGCGATCGCCAGCAACCTGCTCTGGCGCCATCGTGCTGATCGCGGCGGGCGTCTATCAATGGACGCCGCTCAAGGACGTCTGTCTCGCCCAGTGCCAGTCGCCGTTTCAGTTCCTGATGCGCCACGGCGGCTTTCGTGACGACCCGCGAGGCTGCCTGCTGCTGGGGCTTCGGCACGGAGGCTATTGTGTCGGCTGCTGCTGGGTTTTGATGGCGCTTTTGTTCGTCGGCGGGGTGATGAACGTGCTTTGGATTGCGCTTTTGGCACTGCTTGTCCTCTTGGAGAAACTTACGCCGGTCGGACGATGGATCGCGCGTGCTGCCGGCATTGCATGTGTGGCCGCGGGCGCCTGGCTGCTGGTGTCCTTGCCGCAGTGATGAGCAACCCGGGCACCGACTTTCGCCGGTAGGCGTCCTTCACCGGAGGGATACGTCGATCCAGCGAATACACTCTAAGCGTCGAGCTGCTCCAGGCGAGCGATGGTGCCGAGCGCGCCGATGCACGCCGCGGCAGCCTCCGCGCCCTTCGACCAGGAAATGCTCGCGGAAGAAGCGGCGGTGATCCTCGTGCTCGTGGAAATGCTGCGGCGTCAGCACCGCGGAGATGACGGGCACCTCGGTCTCGAGCTGCACCTGCATGAGGGCGCCGATGACGGCGTCGGCGACGAACTCATGGCGATAGATGCCGCCGTCGACGACGAAGCCCGCCGCCACGATCGCGCCGTAGCGGCCGCTCTTGGCGAGCAGCTTTGCCAAGCAGCGGGATCTCGAAGGCGCCCGGCACCTCGAAGCGATCGATGTCGCCCTCGGACCAGCCCACCTTCGCCATCTCGGCGAGGAAAGCGTCCCGGCAGCGGTCGACGATGTCCTTGTGCCAGCAGGACTGCACGAAGGCGATACGCGCGGCGGCGGCGGGAGAACCGCCGCTTTTCCGCAGGGATTGAAGATCTTCTCTCAAGCTCTGATTCATGGTGGCTCCTCGGTTGAGACCAGAATCAGGGCGCACGGGCCGACGCGGTCGATCCGCGCCGCGGATCGCCCACGCCAAACACTCCCGCTCTCTTTCATCCGGACTGTGACCGTCGGCTTCGGAGTTGCACCGAATTCTGCTGACCCCGCCGACAGGTATCGGCGGGCGCTCGCGGGCTCTGGCGATCGCTCGCCATTACCGCCGGTGGGGACTTTCACCCCGCCCTGAGAACGTTCGCCGCCGGAGCCTCATGCCCCGGCGACATCGATTTCTATACGGTCAGTCGAGGCGGGCCGCAACGGCTATTGCCGCAACCCTTACGCGCGTCCGGTCCGGCGCAGCTCTGCCACCACCGCGGGCCACCCCTCGCGCAGGCTCGGCAAAGCCGGCCGCCAGGGCGAGGCGCTTCTGAGCTTGCGATTGGAGATGCGCTGGGAACGCGCCAGCATTTCGCCGAGGGAGCCGAAGACCGGCGCCAGCCATTCCGGCGGCAGCCGCGGCGACGGCGCGCCCAGCGCCGCGGCCAGGATATCGACGTAGTCGCGATGCCGGAGCGGCTCGTCGTCGACGACGTTGTAGATGCCGGCCGGCATGCTCAAGGACGCCGCCACCGCCGCCGCCGCGTCGTCATGGGAGACAGAGGAGAAATAGCTCGCCGGCGGTCCCGGCAGCGGCGCGAAGCCGCGCCGCACACAGCGGACGAGATCCCGCACATGGGCAGCGTCGGGGCCATAGAAGGCGCCGAAGCGGAGCACGATGCCGGTCCTGCCAGCGTCGCAGAAGAGCCGCGCGGTCCGCTCGGCATCGACCACGGTCCGATTGTAGCGCACCGGCTCCAAGGGCACCGTCTCGTCGATCCAGCGCTCGCCGCGGTCGGGATAGGCCGGCGCGAAGGATTCCTGCACGAAACGGTCGGCGCCGGCGGCAAGCGCCGCGGTGGCGACGATATCGGAGGCGACGCGGCGGAGCCGGTCGTTCTGTCGCCAGGCGCCGGGCAGGAAGGCGCGCGTTCCCGGCGGAATGTGGGTCGCCAGATTGATGACGGTGTCGTGGCCGGCGAGCGCGCGGCGCACCGCATCCGCGGCGAAGAGGTCGAGCTCCACCGGCACGGCGCCGAGGCGATCGAGCTCGGCGCGTTTGGCGGCGCTGCGCCCGACGGCGGAGACGCGGTGCCCGGCGGCCAGCAGCAGCGGGATCGCCCGTCGCCCCACCACTCCCGTGGCGCCCGTGAGAAAGACGCGCATCCCGCGCGGGTCCCGTCGCGGCGGCGGATGCCGGCGACGCCCCTCACCCCTTACCGATGCGGCGCAGCAGCTCCGGCAATACGCGGATGTCGTAGCCGTCGCCGGCGGCGCGCATGACCAGCTGCGCCGGATCCTTGCCTGCGATCGCCTGGGTCGCGGCCCAGAGCAGGTAGCAGCGGGTGCCGGAGCGGCAATGGGCGAGCACCGGCTTCGGGCTCTCCTTGAGCACTCGGGCGAAGGCATCGACGTCGGCCGCGGTGATGGTGCCGGTCTGCACGGGGATGTGGACGTAGGCGAGGCCCGCTTTCTCCGCCACCGCCTTGGCCTCGGCGGCGGAGAGCTGGCCCGGCTCCTCGCCATCGGGACGGTTGTTCATGATGGTGCGCACGCCATCCCGCGCCGCGCCGGCGATGTCATCGGTCGTCACCTGGGAGGCGACGGCGAGGTCCTGATCGATCACGGTGACGTTCATGGCGATCTCCTTCAATGCGAGCGGGGACGGGCCTTAATGCGCCTCTTCCCAATTCTGCGCCGCGCCGGTCTCCACCACCAGGGGGACGGAGATCGAGTGCGAGGGACCGACGGCGCCTTCCATCACCTCCTTGACCAGGGCGGCGGCGGCTTTCGCTTCCTTCTCCGGCGCCTCGAAGACGAGCTCGTCGTGCACCTGGAGCAGCATCCGCGTCTTGAGGCCGGCCTTGGCGAGCGCCGGCGGCACGCGCGCCATGGCGCGCTTGATGATGTCGGCGGCGGAGCCCTGCAGCGGCGCGTTGATCGCCTGGCGCTCGGCGAAGGCACGGCGCGCCGGATTGCTGTCCTTGATGCCGGGAATGGCGCAGCGCCGGCCGAAGAGAGTGGTGACATAGCCCTGCTCGCGGCCGAGCTGGCGCATCCGGTCCATGTAGGCGCGGATGCCCGGGAAGCGCTCGAAATAGGCCTTGATGTAGGCGGCGGCCTCGCCTTGCGGGATCTGCAGCTGCTGCGCCAGTCCAAAGGCGCTGATGCCGTAGATGATGCCGAAGTTGATCGCCTTGGCGCGCCGGCGCGTCTGCGCGTCCATCTTCTTCATCGGCACGCCGAAGACCTCGCTGGCGGTCATGGCGTGGATGTCGTCGCCGCGCCTGAAGGCCTCCTTGAGCGCCGGCACGTCGGCGACATGGGCGGCGAGCCGCAGCTCGATCTGACTGTAATCCGCCGAGAGCAGCACGTGGCCCGGCGCCGCCACGAAGGCGCGGCGGATCTTGCGGCCCTCCTCGGTGCGGACGGGAATGTTCTGCAGGTTGGGCTCGGTGGAGGAGAGCCGCCCGGTGACGGCGCCCGCCAGCGAATAGCTGGTGTGGACGCGGCCGGTGGCGGGATTGATCTGCTCCACCAGGGCATCCGCATAGGTGCTCTTGAGCTTCTGCAGCTGGCGCCAGTCGAGGACGCGAGCCGGCAGCGGATGCTCGCTCGCGAGATCCTCCAGCACGCCGGCGTCGGTGCCGTAGGCGCCGGTCTTCATCTTCTTGCCGCCCGGCAGCTTCAGCTCCTCGAACAGCACCTCGCCCAGCTGCTTCGGCGAGCCGACGTTGAACTCGTGGCCGGCGAGCTTGTGGATCTCGCGCTCGAGCTCGCCCATGCGGCGCGCGAAATCCTCCGAGAGCTCCTTGAGCCGCGCGCGGTCCACCAGGATGCCCGCGCGCTCCATCGCGGCGACGACCGGCACCAGCGGCCGCTCCACGGTCTCGTAGAAGGCCACCATGTGCTCGGCGATGAGGCGCGGCCGCAGCAGCTCGTGGAAGCGGAGCGTGTAGTCGGCGTCCTCGGCGGCGTAGTCGCGGGCCTTGTCGAGGGGCACCGCGGCGAAGCCGATGTGGCTCTTGCCGCTGCCGGCGACGTCCTTGTACTTGATGGTCTGGTGGCCGAAGTGGAGCGCCGCCAGCTCGTCGAGGCCGTGGCCGTGCTGCCCGCCCTCCAGCACGAAGGAGAGCAGCAGCGTGTCGTCGATCGGCGCGGTCTTGATGCCGTAGCGATCGAAGACCTGCACGTCGTATTTGATGTTGTGGCCGATCTTGAGGACCGAGGGATCCTCCAGCAGCGGCTTCAGCAGCTTGATCGCGGCCTCGAGCGGGATCTGCTTCAGATCCCCGGACTTGCCGCCGCCGTCGCCGAGATCGAGCCCTTCCGGCGCCGCGCGATGGGCGAGCGGGATGTAGCAGGCGACGCCCGGCGTGAGCGCCAGGGAGACGCCGACGAGATCCGCCCTGACCGCGTCGAGGGAATTGGTCTCGGTGTCGACCGCGACCGAGCCCTGGGCCACCGCGCGCGCGATCCAGCCTTCGAGCGTCTTTGCGTCCTGCACCAGCTCGTAGTGCTGCTTCGCGTCGGCGAGATGCGCCGGCACCGCCACCGTCATGTGGCCGTTCGCGGCGGGCTTCGCCGGCGCCGCGGCGGATGTCGCGGGCGATGTCGCGGGCGCGGCAGCGGCGCCGGGATCGGTCTTGAGCTTGCCGTCGATGCGGTTGAGGAGGCTGCGGAAGTTCTGCGCCTGCAGGAAGGCGTGATCTTCGCGCGGTCGAGCGGCTTGGCCTCAAGCGCCTCGAGAGCCAGCGGCAGCGGCGCGTCCACGTCGAGGGTGACGAGCTTCTTGGAGATGCGCGCCTGCTCGGCAAAATCGATCAGGTTCTGGCGGCGCTTCGGCTGCTTGATGTCGCCGGCATGCTTCAGAAGATTTTCCAGGGTGCCGTAGATGCCGATGAGCTCGGCGGCGGTCTTGACGCCGATCCCCGGCACGCCCGGCACGTTGTCGACGCTGTCGCCGGCGAGCGCCTGCACGTCGATCACCTGCTCGGGCCCGACGCCGAACTTCTCCTTCACCTCGGCGGCGCCGATCGGCCGGTTCTTGATCGGATCGAGGAGCCGCACCTTGTCGGTGACGAGCTGCATCAGGTCCTTGTCGGAGGAGACGATGGTGACGGTGGCGCCCGCCTTCACCGCCGCCTTGGCATAGGCGGCGATGAGGTCGTCGGCCTCGTAGTCGTCGCGCTCGATGCGCGGCACCGAGAAGGCGTCGGTCGCCTCGCGCACCAGCTTGAACTGCGGGATCAGATCGTCGGGCGGCTCCGGCCGGTTCGCCTTGTAGGCCTCGTAGATGCGGCTGCGGAAGGTGAGGCGCGCGGTGTCGAACACCACGGCGATATGATCGGCGTCGGTCTCCTGCAGCAGCTTCAGCAGCATGTTGGAGAAGCCGAGGACGGCGCCTACGGGCGTACCGTCCGGCCGCGTCAGCGGCGGCAGCGCGTGATATGCCCGGAAGATGAATCCCGAGCCGTCGACGAGGTAGACGTGCTTGAGCGGCTTCAAGGCTTGGAGGCGGCGGCGCCGCGCGCGGGCGATCCTGCGGCGCCCCGCTTCGACTCATGGATATAGAGCCGCGAGCAGTAGGGGCACTCGATCTTCCCGTCCGCGCCCAGATTGAGATAGACCCGGGGATGGCCCGCCGCACCGCCGCCGCCGTCGCAGGCGACGGTCTGCTTGTCGACGTAGATGATCTCGAAGGGCTGCATGGGCTGGGGATCCATCGGTTGAGGTCGAGGCGCATGCCCGCCCGCCGGGTCGGGCGCCCGCCGTTGACCCGGTCGGCGCGCGGATGATACCCATTGCCGCAGCACAATCAATGACCACCTACCCCGCTCGTACCGCGTCCGACAGCGTGATGCCGCCGACGCCGCCGGAGGCCGCGCCGCGGCCCCATATCGCGCCCGCGGTCGAGGTCAAGGGCCTCAGCAAGATCTACCGCGGCAGCAACCGCCAGCCGGACAAGCTCGCCCTCGACGCGATCGACCTCGCGATCCCGCGCGGCGCGATCTTCGGCCTCCTCGGCCCCAACGGCGCCGGCAAGTCGACCCTGATCAACATCCTGGCGGGGCTCGTCCTGAAGACCGCGGGACGCGCCAGCATCTGGGGCATCGACATCGACGAGAGCCCGCGCCAGGCCCGCGCCGCCATCGGCGTGGTGGCCCAGGAGCTCAACATCGACGCCTTCTTCACGCCGTGGGAGCTCCTGGACATGCAGGCCGGGCTCTACGGCGTGCCGAAGAAGGAGCGCCGCACGGCGGAGATCCTGGCGGCGCTCACCCTCAGCGCCCAGGCGAATTCCTATTCCCGCACTCTTTCCGGCGGCATGAAGCGCCGCCTGATGATGGGAAAGGCGATGGTGCACAGCCCCCCGGTGCTGGTGCTGGACGAGCCCACCGCCGGGGTCGACGTGGAGCTGCGCCGGCAGCTCTGGGACCTCGTGCGCGAGCTCAATGACGGCGGCACCACGATCCTCCTCACCACGCACTATCTCGAGGAGGCGGAATCGCTCTGCGAGCGCATCGCCATCATCGACAAGGGCCGCGTGGTCGCCAACGACACCACGGCGGCGCTGGTGGGCCGCATCGACGACAAGGTGCTGACGATCTTCCTCGCCGGCACGACGGGCGCGCTGCCGCCGGCGCTTGCTCCGCTCTGGGCCTGACGCTCGCGGCGCCCGACCGGCTGATCCTGCACTACCGGCCGAGCACCACGACCCTGGCGCCGATCCTGGCGGAGATCGGGGCCCAGGGCCTCGTCATCCGGGACGTCCAGAGCGAGGAGACCGATCTGGAGGCGATCTTCCTGCAGCTCACCGGCGGGGCGCCGCGCACGACCTCATGAGACTCCTCGTCCTGCTGCTGGCGGCGCTCACCGCCGCTTGCGCGCTGCCGGAGACCGGCGCGCCGCCGGGGCCGCCCAACTCGGAGACGCCGCATTTCACCGTCGCCAGCTTCGTCGCCGACGACGGCGCCTACCTGCCGATGCGGAGCTGGCTGCCGGCGCCGCCGCTCAAGACCAAGGCGGTGATCCTGGCGCTGCACGGGTTCAACGACTACTCGAACTCCTTCAAGGCGCCCGGCGAGGACTGGGCGAAAGACGGCATCGCCACATATGCCATCGACCAGCGCGGCTTCGGCGCGGCACCGGACCACGGCCTCTGGGCCGGCGCGCCGCGCATGGCCGCCGATGCGGAGGAGGCAAGCGTAGCGCTCCACGCGCGCTATCCCGGCGTGCCGCTCTATCTTCTCGGCGAGAGCATGGGCGGCGCGGTGGCGATCGTGACGGCGGCCGGCACCGAGGGGACGCCGGTGCCGCCGCTGGACGGCCTCATCCTGGAGGCGCCGGCGGTCTGGGGCCGCGACACCATGAACGTCTTCGAGCGGGTGGCGCTCTACCTCGCCTATCACACCGTTCCCGCCATGACCCTCACCGGCCGCGGTCTCGGCATCAAGCCCTCCGACAACATCCCGATGCTGCGCGCCCTCGGCCGCGACCCGCTGGTGATCAAGGAGACGCGGGTCGACACCATCAAGGGCCTGGTCGACCTCATGGACGATGCGACGGCCGCGGCGCCGAGGCTCACCGAGCCGATGCTGTTCCTCTACGGCGAGCGCGACGAGCTCATCCCGCGCGGCGCCACCGAGCATTTCCTCGAAGCCCTGTCGCCGGAGACGCCGCGCACCCTCGCCTACTATCCGGCGGGATATCACATGCTGCTGCGCGACCTCGAAGCGGCGGTGGTCTGGCGCGACGTCGAGGCCTGGATCGACAATCCCGAGGCGCCGCTCCCCTCCGGCGCCGACCGCAATGCCGAGGCGAAGCTGCTGCCCAGGCATTGAGGGAACATGGCGCGGTTGATCCAGATCAACGCCGGCGGTGCGCCGCGGATTCTAGCCTCCTCCCCATCCTTTGGAGGAGGATACCGGATGAGCGCAGCAGAGAAGGCCTATCTCGCAATGTCGATCGCGGCGGCCGTCATCTTCATGGCGACGCTGGCCTGGGCGTCCTGGCGCAGCGGCTGAGCCTGCCCGGCCCCGCGGCGGCGCGGGTGGCGCCCAGCCATCCCCGCCCGGATGCCAGCCGCCGCGCAGGTCCCTTGCGTCCCACCGCCGGCCCCGCCTATCTTCCGCCGGGACTGGCGTCTAGGCACCCGTAGCTCAGCTGGATAGAGCGCTGCCCTCCGAAGGCAGAGGTCGTGAGTT
>CAVTDT010000003.1:0-464139 GCA_963733525.1 uncultured Alphaproteobacteria bacterium | reverse complement strand
AAAGCCCAGCACCTCGCCTTGCCCCACCGCGAAGGAGACGTCGTCTACCGCGACGATGGTGCCGAACCGCTTGCTGAGATGGCGGACCGCGATCATCGGGTCCGCATGCGCGCTCGCCAAGGCTCTCCTCCGACCGTACTTCCCTGCTGGTGTTCTCTGCCGGATGCTCGCTCTCTCGCGTGCACTCGGGCGCGCGCCGCATTGGCGGCAACGCAGGGGTGTTTGCAACTAAAATCGGTGTAATCTCTTGCGGCGCGCGAGGCAAGTCTTGGAGGTGAGAGTGATCCGGCAGCTGCGGCTGGGCTCGGGCATCGTGATGTTTCTCTACGTGGTGACGCATTTCGTCAACCACTCCCTGGGCCTCGTCTCGGTCCAGGTGATGGATCGCGCGCTGCAGCGATCTACGAGCTATTGGGCGAGCCAGCTCGGCACCCTCGCGCTTTATGGCGCCTTCTCCATCCATTACGGCCTGGCGCTCTGGGCGCTCTGGCAGCGCCGCTCGCTGCGGATGCCGGCGGCCGAGGCGACGCAGCTCGTGCTGGGATTCTCGCATCCCGTTCCTGCTCGACCGAGCACGTCACTGCAGACGCGCGTCGCCGACACCTTCTTCGGCGCGCGACTACGGCTACTACTGCGTCGCTGCTCTATGCGATTCTTCGTGATCAGCCCGTGGCGCGGCGTGCTCCAGCTCTCGGTGCTGGTCGATCGCCTGGATCCACGCCATGATCGGCTTGCGCTTCTGGCTCGCGCTCAAGCCGTGGTATCCGCGCTGGCAGCCGGTCCTCTTCGCCTTTGCGCTGCTGCTGCCGACCCTGGCGATTCTGGGCTTTGCCGAAGGCGGCCGCGAGGTCATGGAGTTGGCGCAGATCCCGCGCTGGGTCGCGCAGCATCGCAGCAGGCGCATCCGCGCGCCGGCCCCGGCGGACGCGGCCGTTCATCGATCAGCTGGTGATCTGGGTGCGCTGCGGCTTTCCTGGCGGCGCTCCTGGCGCGTGCTGGCGGCGCGCGCGCTGCGTCGCCAGTGGCAGCGCCGGCGCGGCATCGTGCGGCTCACCTATCCCAGCGGCCGCGTGGTCGAGATCGTGCCGGGCATCTCCGTGCTGGAGGCGAGCCGGCTTGCCGGCATTCCGCACGCGTCGGTCTGCGGCGGCCGCGGCCGCTGCTCCACCTGCCGCGTGCGCGTCGACGGCGCTGCCGGAGGCGATGCCGCCGCCGGCGCCCGAGGAGCGCGAAGGTGCTGGAGCGCGTGGCGCGCCGCGCCCGACGTGCGCCTTGCCTGCCAGCTCCGCCCGCGCGGCGATCTCGCGCGTCACGCCGCTGCTGCCCGCCGACCGCCAGGCGCGCGACGGCTTCCGCCGGCCGAGCTATCTCGCACGGCAGCGAGCGCGAGATCGCCATCCTCTTCGCCGATCTCCGCGCCTTCACCCAGCTCTCCGAGCGCAAGCTGCCCTATGACGTGGTGTTCCTGCTCAACCGGTATTTCGCCGAGATGGGCCACGCGGTGGAGGAGGCCGGCGGCCGCATCGACAAGTTCATCGGCGACGGCGTGATGGCGCTTTTCGGCCTCGACCGCGGCGTCGAGGCCGGCTGCCGCGAGGCGCTGGCGGCGGCGAAATCGCATGGCGGAGCGCCTCGCGCATCTGAACCAGACGCTCTCGCCACGATCTGCCGGAGCCGCTCCGCATCGGCATCGGCATCCACATGGGCCCCGCCATCGTCGGCGAGATGGGCTATGGCCACGCCGTCTCCGTCACCGCCGTCGGCGATAGCGTCAACACCGCAAGCCGCCTCGAAGGGCTCACCAAGGACTACGGCGCCGAGCTCGTGGTCTCCGAGGCGGTGGTGGCGCGCGCCGGCGTCGATCTCGGCTCCGGCACCGCGCCACGAGATCGAAATCCGCGGCCGCGTCGAGATGCTCGTCGTACGAACCCTTGCCAGCGCCCGCGACCTCCCCGATTTCGGTGTCCCCGGCCGCCGCCGAGCGCCGGCGCCGGAGCGCGTGGCCGCATCGTGAGGTATCGGACCTCCGATTGACGTGATCTCCCGCCGCCCGTAGTCTCCCCGCATGGAATACCGCGCACGTCGCCACATCGCGAAGAGCCGAAAGCCCGGGCCGCTGCCGGGGCTTGAGGAGATCTCTGCGCGCTGACGCGATCATCGCGAGACCGCTCATCAAGGCCCCGCCGGCAACGGACGGGGCCTTTGCATTTCTCGATGCCTCTTCCTCCGGCGGCGCCGCAACCCCAGGAGAAGGCATATGGCATCTATCGCTTCCCATCATCGACCGCTCGAGGGCATCTGGCTGCCGCTGATCACGCCGTTCAGGGATGGCGCGCTCGACGACGGCGCGCTTGCCGGTCTGGTCCGTCACTACCTCGCGACGCCGATCTCCGGCCTGATCCTCGCCGCCACCACCGGCGAGGGGCTGACCTTGGAGCCGGCGGAGACCGAGCGGCTGGTCAAGGTCACGGCCGCGGCGGTGGAGGGCAGGCTGCCGGTCTATCTCGGCCTCTCTGGCAGCGACACGGCCAAGATGGTGAGGGCGGTCGCCCGGATGCAGGACTGGCCGATCGAGGGCTATCTCGTCGCCTGCCCCTATTACACGCGCCCGTCCCAGGACGGGCTCTATCGGCACTTCGCCGCGCTTGCCGAGGCGAGCTGCAAGCCGATCATCCTCTACAACATTCCCTATCGGACCGGCGTCAATCTCGCCAACGAGACCGTGTTCCGCCTTGCCGAGCTCGACCGGCTCGTCGGCATCAAGGACTGCTGCGCCGTCTCCGGGCAGAGCTTCGATCTCCTGCGCGGTCGCCCCGCCGGATTCTCCGTGCTGACCGGCGAGGATGCGCTGTTCTTCTCCGCCATCGCACAGGGCGCCGACGGCGGCATCCTCGCCTCCGCCCATGTGGAAACCGCGGCCTTCGCGCGGGTCCGTGATTGCCTGCTGGCCGGCGACCGCGCTGGCGCTCTGCGGCTCTGGAGCGAGATCGCGGATGTCGTCGCCCTGCTCTTCGCCGAGCCGAGTCCGGCGCCGATCAAGTACTGGCTTTGGCGCTCGGGGCTGCTGCCGTCGCCGGAGGTCCGGCTGCCGATGACGCAGGTGAGTGACGGGCTCGCGCGGCGGATCACCGCGGCGATCGAGCGGCGGACGCTGGCGGCGGCGGGTTGACCGGCGCTCTCGCCAGGATCGCGAGGGCCACGCCGGAGAAGATGAGCGCCGCGCCCACGCCCAGCGACCACGTCAGCCGCTCGCCCAGCAGCGTCGTCGAGAGCAGGAGGCCGAGCGCGGGTATGCCGAGGAATCCCAGCGAGCTCACGACGGTCGGCAGGTCGCGGGCGACGAGGATCGCGGTCCAGGAGGCGAGCGGTCCCGAGAGCACGGCGACATAGAGGAAGCCACCGAGCACGGCGGCGCTCAGCTCGATGCGGCCGTCGGGATCGAGGAGGAATGCGAGGGGCACCAGCGTCAGGGCCGCCACCAGCATCTGCCAGGGCAGCACCTGCAATGGCGAGAGATGCCATTGGTGCCGGCGCGCGTGAATGATGGCGCAGGCCCAGGCAAGCGCCGCCAGCAGCAGGTAGCCGTGGCCGATGGCGACGCCGGGATCGCGCCAGTCGAGGCTCCAGGGATTGGCGAGGGTGAGGATGCCCGCGAGCCCGGCGATGACGCCGGCCCAGCGCAGGGGCGGGATTCGCTCGCCGGTGAGGAGCGTCACCGGCACCAGCCAGAGCGTCGTCGTGCTGGAGAGCACCACAGAGCGGCCCGCCGGCAGATGAGCCAACGCCTCGTTGGTCAGCGCGAAGAAGAGCGCGAGCTGCAGCAGCCCCACCGTCAGGATGATCGGGAGATCGCGCCGGGTCGGCCGGCGCAGCTGGCGCAGCGCCGCCAGCAGCAGGAAGTGAGACGAGGGTGCCGACGGCAACGCGGCCGGCGGCGAACCAGAGCGGCGGTATGCCCGAGAGAGCCAGCTTGTTCGATGGGCCAGGCGGTGCCGAACAGCAGCACCGGCGCCGCCAGCAGTGCCAGCGCGCGGCGCTGCTGCGGCAGGTTTTGTGGCGCCCCCGGCATCGGCAAGATCCTCCGCGCTCTCTGCCGCGGGCCCATTCGGGCCGACGCGGCGATCGGAGCTTAGAGGAGGCGCTCGATCTCTTCGATGATTTCCGGCGCCTGCGGCTTCACCGCCGAGGGCCAGGCACCGGCGAGGCTGCCGTCCGGCGCCAGCAGATACTTATGAAAATTCCAGCGCGGCACGCCGCCCTCGCCGAGCTCCGTCTCGATCCAGCGGTAGAAGGGATGCGCGGTACCGCCGATCACGTGCTCCTTGCCCGCTATCGGGAAGCTCACGTGATATGTGGCGCAGAACTCCTTGATCTCCGTCGCGGTGCCGGGCTCCTGGGCGCCGAAATCGTTGGAGGGCACGGCGAGCACGACGAGGCCGCGATCGCGGAAGCGCCGGTAAAGCGCCTCGAGGTCGGCGTATTGCGGCGTGTAGCCGCAGAAGGAGGCGGTGTTGACCACCAGCACTGGCTTGCCGCGAAAACCGGCCAGCGGCAGCTTCCCGCCGTCGATGGTGGTGAAGGCGAAGGCGTGGGCGCCTTCGGCGGATGTCGTCTCAGCCATAGCGCTCCTCGGTCCAGGGGTCGCCGTGCATATGATAGCCGCGCTCCTCCCAGAAACCCGCGCGGTCGTCCGCCATGAAGGTGATGCGGCGGATCCACTTGGCGCTCTTCCAGAAGTAGAGCTTCGGCACGATGGCGCGCACGGGGCCGCCGTGATCGCGCGGGATCGGCTTGCCCTCCCAGGAATGGGCGAGCAGCACGTCGTCGTCGTCGAAATCGGCGAGCGGCAGATTGGTGGTGTAGTCGTCGTAGCTGGTGAACATCGAGGAACTTCGCCTCGGGCCTGGGCCTGACGAGCGCGAGGAGATGCTTCGCCGAGACGCCGTCCCAGGCGTTCTCGTAGCGCGACCACTGGGTAACGCAATGAATGTCGGAGACGTCGTGGAACTGCGGCTGGGCGCGGAAGGTCTCCCAATCCCAGGCGAGCGGATTTTCCACCAGACCGTCCACCTGCAGTTTCCAGCGGTCGAGGGACACGTCGGGCTGGATGCCGAGGTCGAGGATCGGCCAGTTCTCCACCAGGCGCTGGCCCGGCGGCAGGCGCTCGGCCTCTGGACGCGCGCGGCGGCCGGTGAGGAGACGCCCCTCGCGGGCCCAGCGCTCCTTGCTCTCCACCAGCTTCCTGCGCACCTGGCCCAGCAGGCCTTCCTTGCCGTCGTCCGCCATCGCTACCGTCCTCGCTCGCCGTTCACCGTCTTCAAGATAGGGATTCCCACGGCTTCGTACAGGGGGTGCCGACGATGTCGGCGGCATTCTCGGGTTGCGCCGGTCCTGGGGACCGGGCATGACTGCGGGCCCTTCGGTTCCATCGAATGACGGTCCCGTGCCCGCCACTCTGCTCTTCCTCATCAAAGGTATCGTCGTCGGCATGGTGATCGCGGTGCCCGTGGGACCGGTGGGCGTGCTCTGCGTGCGCCGCACCTTCTTCGAGGGCGCGCTCTTCGGCATTCTCTCCGGCCTCGGCGCGGCGGTCGCCGACGTCATCTTCGGCATCGTCGCCGGCCTCGGGCTCACGGTGGTGCGTGACTGGCTGCTGGGATATCAGGAGCCGCTGGGCGCGCTCGGCGGCCTCTATCTGATTTTCATCGGCGGGCGGGCGCTGCTGAAGCGCGGCCGCGACGAGCCGCAGCCGATCACCGGCGAGAAGCTCGCCGCCGCCTTTGCCTCGACCTTCGCCCTCACCATCACCAACCCGATCACCATCCTCGCCTTCGCCGCCATCTTCGCCAAGGTGGGCTTCGAGCGCGAAGGCGTGGGTCTTGTCGAGATCTGGGTGATGGTGGGCGGCGTGTTCGTGGGGTCGCTGCTGTGGTGGCTGGGCCTCAGCTTCGGCATCGCGGCACTCCGGCGCTTCGCCCATATGACCCATATTGCCTGGGTGAACCGCGTCTCCGGCACGGTCCTCACTCTCTCCGGCGCGGGATTGCTGGTGAGCGTGGTGCTCAACGTCGCCGGCATCGGCCCCTGATTTCTCACTTCCGCCGCATTTTCCGCGTCGCTCGGCGTCGGGTGACGTCGCAAAATGCTCCCGCCGCCACCCTTGGCGCCCAAGGGGTCGCGCGAGTAAGCTCCCGCGCCATGTTGGTCCCGTCCGGCATTCGCGCTTTCGCGGTCGCCGCGCTCGTCGCTCTGCTGTTCGCGACCCTGCCGACGCCTGCCGTGGCGCAGGCGACTCAGCAGCGCGCGGCCACGCCGCCGCCGGCAAGCGTCAGCGTCGAGGAGCTGCAGCGCCTCGTCGACACGTTGCAGAACGATCAGGACCGCGCCCGGCTGGTCCAGCAGCTGCAAGCTCTCATCGCGGCGCAGCGCGGCTCGGCGCCGCCGCCCGAGGAGGCGCCGCCAACCTTCGTCGGCCGGCTCTCCCAGCAGCTCGATGCCATCAGCGGCGAGATCCTCGCGACGCTGGCCGTCATCATCGACGCGCCGCGCCTTGTCGCCTGGGTGCAGGCCCAGGCGGCCGATGAGGCGGCGCGCACGCGCTGGGCCGAGACTTTGCTCCACCTCGTGGTGCTCTTCGGCCTCGCGGTGGCGGCGGAGTTCGCGGCGCGGAGCCTGCTGAGCCGGCCGCGCCGCGCCTTCGCCACCCGCTCGAGCGGGCACATCGCGGTGCGGGTGGTGCTGACGACGCTGCGCACGCTCCTCGACCTGCTGCCGATCGCCGCCTTCGCGGCGACCGCCTATATCGTGCTGCCGCTCATGCACCCGCGCGTCGAGCACCGCGCGGGTGGCGGAGGTCATGATCCATGCCAGCGTGCTGGCCCGCGCGCTCCTGGTTCTGGCGCGCGGCGTACTGATGACGCCGAATTCACCGACGACCCTCGCGGGGATCGAGGCGGAGACGCGCACATATCTCTATATCTGGGTGCGCCGCTTCGTCTCCTGGTCGGTCTATGGCTATGGAGTGGCGGAGGCATCGTGGTGGCTGGGCGTGCCCGGCGGCATCTACGCGACGCTGCTGAAGAGCGTGGCCCTGGTGCTGGCGATCCTCGCGATCATCTTCGTGCTGCAGAATCGCCAGACCCTGGGCGGCTACATTCGCGGCAAGCCCGCGGCGCCCGAGGGCACCGATCGAGCGAGCGGCTGGCGCCTCCTGCGTCACCGCCTGGCCGACACCTGGCACGTGCTGGCGATCGTCTACATCATCGGCATCTACGCGGTCTATGCGCTGCAGGTCCCCGGCGGCTTCGGCTTCATGCTGCGCGCGACGGTGTTGAGCGTCGTGCTGGTGGTGGGCGCGCGCCTTCTGGTGCGCCTGGTGCTGCGCCTCTCCGAGCGCGGCTTCGCCATCAAGCCCGAGCTGAAGTCGCGGTTCCCCACCCTGGAGCGGCGCGCCAACCGCTACATCCCCGTGCTGTCGGCGGTCGCATCGGTGGTGATCTATCTCTTCGCGCATGCTGGCGCTGCTGCAGGCCTGGGGCATCGATACCTTCGGCTGGTTCGACTCGTCGATCGGGCGCCGGGTGACCAGCGCCGTGATCGCCATCGGCGCCGTGCTGCTGGTGGCGCTCGTGGTCTGGGAGATGTTCAGCTCCACGGTCGAGCGCTATCTCGCAGCCGTCGACGACGACGGCAGGCCGATGCTGCGCAGCGCCGCGCGCGCGCACGCTGTTGCCGCTGCTGCGCACCGCCATGATGATCGTGCTGGCGGTGATGGTGGTGCTGATCGTGCTCTCCGAGGTCGGCGTCGACATCGCGCCGCTGCTGGCCGGCGCCGGGATCGTCGGCCTCGCGATCGGCTTCGGCTCCCAGGCGCTGGTCAAGGACATCATCACCGGGCTCTTCATTCTGATCGAGGACACGCTCGCGGTGGGCGATGTCGTCGATGTCGGCAACGATCATGCCGGCGTCGTCGAGGCGATACTCGTCCGCACCATTCGAGCTCCGCGACATGGCGCCGGCACGGTCCACACCGTGCCGTTCAGCGACGTTACCTCGGTCAAGAACCTGACGCGGGACTTACTCCTACTACGTCACCGACGTGCGGGTCGCCTATCGCGAGGACACCGACGAGGTCATCGCGGTGCTGCGGCAGGTGGCGGAGGAGCTCAAGGCAGGATCCGGCCTTTGGCTCGCTCATGCTGGCGCCGCTCGAGGTCATCGGCGTCGATCGCTTCGAGCCGTCGGCGCGTGATCATCTCCATCCGGCTCAAGACTTTGCCGACGCAGCAGTGGACGGTCGGCCGCGAGTTCAACCGCCGCATGAAGAAGGCTTTCGACGCCAAGGGCATCGAGATGCCGTCGTCCCATCACACGCTCTACTTCGGCGCCGATCCCGGCGACAATACGCCGCCGATCCGAGTGGCGGTGGAGACGCCGGCCGCGGAAGGCAAGTCCGGGTCCTAGTCTTCCTCGCCGCGCAGCAATCGCTCCACCGCCTCGGTGTCGGGGGCGCCCAGCACGCGGCGCGCGATCGCGAGCGAGAATCCGGCCCGCGCCATCGAGGCCAGATCCTTCTGCCGATGCGCCGCGCGATCGCCGGTCTTGCGATAGGGGCCGAGACGCCGGCGGCGTGCCAGGATGCAGGCGGCGGCGAGGTCGCCGGTGCCGCTCTCCTCCGCCACCGCCTGCAGCGCGTCCTCGACGAGATCGGCATCGACGCCCTTGGCGGCGAGGCGCTGACGGATGCGGTGGCGCGACGCGCCGCGGCGGCCGAGGCTCCCCGCCTGGGCCTCGGCGTAGCGGCGGTCGTCCAGCAAGCCGGCGGCGAGGTAGCGCTCCACGAGCCTGTCGATCTCGGCATGGGCGGTCTCGGTGTTCACCGTCTCCAGCCGCGCCGCCCGCAGCACGCGCCGGCGCAGCACCCGGCGGAGCTGCGCGCTCGACGCCGAATAGCGCTGGAGATAATGGAGCGCCGCGCGCTCCAGCGTCGCCGCGTCGATGCCGGGCGCGGAGCGGCGCCGGGATTTGGACTTGGTTTCGGAAGATGTCATCGTCAGCCCAGGCTTAGCGGCACCGCCGCCCAATGGCAACTCGCACCGAAGAGCCCTTGCCACGGCCGCGCCGGCGCTCTTAAAGTCCCGCCGCCGCCATGACAGACCTCCTGCCTGCCGCCGCCCCGCCCAGCGTGCGACGCTTCGGCGCCGTCAACTGGATCGGTCTCTGGACGCTCTATGTGCGGGAGGTGCGGCGCTTCCTCAAGGTCGTCACCCAGACCGTCGCGGCGCCGGTGGTGACGACGCTGCTCTTCCTCACCATCTTCGTTCTGGCGCTGGGCGGCGGCGGCGCGCGGCAGCTGGGCGGCGTGCCCTATCTCGACTTCCTGCTGCCGGGCCTCGTCATGATGGCGATCATGCAGAACGCTTTCGCCAACACCTCGTCCTCGATCATGCTGGCGAAAGTGCAGGGCAGCATCGTCGACCTCCTGACGCCGCCGTTGAGTGCGATCGAGCTCACTCTCGGTATCGCGCTCGGCGGCGTCACCCGCGGCGTCGTGGTCGGAGTTGCCGTTGCGCTGGCCCTGGTGCCGCTGGCATCGATGCACCTGGCGTCGCCGGTGGCGGTCCTGTTCTACGGGCTCTCGGCCTCGCTGCTGATGTCGCTGCTGGGCGTGCTGATCGGGCTCTGGGCGGAGAAATTCGACCACATCGCCGCGGCGACGAATTTCATCGTGATGCCGCTCACCTTCCTCTCGGGCACCTTCTATTCCGTCGCCCAGCTGCCCGGCCGCTGGCAGGTCCTGGCGCACGCCAATCCGTTTTTCCATCTGATCGATGGGTTTCGCTACGGTTTCACCGGAAACGTCGAAGGCTCCATCGCTGTTCGGCGCCTCCTTCATCACCGTGATCAACCTCCTTTTGCTGGCTTGGTGCCATCAGCTATTCGTGCGAGGCTACAAGCTCAAGGCATGAGCTCCATCGGGACCGGGAGAGGCGATGCGCGCCGAGGTTCGCTCCTTCTTCGACAAGGCCACCTCGACGGTGACCCATGTGGTGCACGGCGGTGCCGGCAGCCGCTGTGCCGTCATCGATCCCGTGCTCGACTACGACGTCCGCTCCGGCCGCACGCGCACCGCCTCTCTCGATCTGCTCTGCGGCTTTCTCGACGAGGCGAAGCTCGAGGTCGAGTGGATCCTCGAAACCCATCTCCATGCCGATCATCTGACCGGCGCGCAGCGTTTAAAGGAGCGGCGCGGCGGGCGCGTCGGCATCGGCGCCGAGATCGTCGTGACACAGCGTCGCCTCGCCACGCTCTTCCATGCGGAGCCCGGCTTCACGCCCGACGGCAGCCAGTTCGATCATCTCTTCGCCGACGGCGAGCGCTTCACCATCGGCGCGCTTGGGGCTTTGGTGATCGCGACGCCCGGCCACACGCCGGAGGGGGTCGCTTATGTCGTGGAGGACACGGTATTCGTCGGCGACACCCTTTTCATGCCCGACAGCGGCAGCGCGCGCTGCGATTTTCCCGGCGGCGATGCGGAGAAGCTGCACCATTCGATCGAGCGCATTCTCGCGCTGCCGCCGGAGACGCGGCTCTTCGTCTGCCACGACTACATGCCCGGCGGCCGCGAGCCGCGATGGGAGACTACTGTCGGGGCCCAGCGCGCGGAGAATATCCATCTCGCCGGCGTCGATGCCGCGGGCTTCATCGCCAAGCGCCGCGCCCGCGACGCCACCCTCGATCTCCCGGCGCTTCTCATTCCGGCGACGCAGGTGAACATGCGCGCCGGCGCGCTGCCGCCGCCGGAATCCGACGGCACCCGCTACCTCAAGGTCCCTCTCGACCGTCTCTAAGCCCGCCGGTTGATCCCTCTACGGGCGCATGCGAAGCTCATCGCGGTGCGATGAGGTGACCATGGCGAAGTTTCCGTGGCCCAAGGGCGTTCGGATGGCGGTCTGCCTCTCCTGGGACGTGGACGGGGAGTCCGCCCTCTACTATCGCGTGCCGGAGCGGTGCCGGAACCAGCTCAGCGAGCTGCATCAGCGGGTCTACGGGCCCACCATCGCAATTTGGAAAATCCTCGATCTCCTGCAGCGCCACGCCATTCCCGGCACCTTCTATGTGCCGGGCTACATCGTCGACCGCTATCCCGACGTCATCGCCGCGATCAGGGAGCGCGGCCATCCGCTTGGCCTGCACGGATATCAGCACGAGACGATGGACGACCTGGACGAGGCCCGCGAGGCCGAGGTGATGCGCCGCTCCCAGGCGGCGATGAAGAAAGTCGCGGGCTACGTGCCGACGATCTATCGCTCGCCGTCCTGGGAATTGAACCGGCATTCGCCGGCGCTGTTGGTGCGCTCGGGCGTCAGGTCGGATTCGAGCCTGATGGACGATGAGACGCCCTATGCGTTGGAAACAGCCGCCGGCCCGCTGATCGAGATCCCGATCCAGTGGATCCTCGACGACGCCGAGTACTGGCTGCACACGCGCGCCAACCGCGACCGCGCCATCGGCGATCCCGAGACCGTGTTCCGGCTCTGGAGCGAGGAGTTCCAGGGCTATTACGAGAGCGGCGGCTGCTTCGTGCTGACCCTGCATCCCTTCGTCAGTGGGCGCTGGGTCTATATGCGCGTGGTCGAGCGGCTGGTCCGCTTCATGAAGGGCTTCCCCGGCGTCTGGTGGGCGAGCCTCGAGGACATCACGCGGCATGCCGAGGGTCTGCTGGCGGAGGGCAAGCTGCCGCTCAGGCGCTCGCCGCCGCCGGAGCCGGAGAAATTCGACCACTGAGGAGGGGAACATGGTGGGGGAAGTCGCAGCAATCGGACGGGGCAAAGCGCCCAGCCTGACCCGCGCGGTGAGCGCGGCATCGATCGGCAATCTGCTCGAGTGGTACGACTTCTCCGTCTACGCCTTCTTCGCCGCGCCGATCGCGCGCCTCTATTTCCCCGACAGCAATCCGATGAAGGGCGTGCTGCTGGTGTTCCTGACCTACGGTCTCGGATTCATCATGCGGCCGGTCGGCGCCATCGTGATCGGGCACTTCGGCGACAAGTACGGACGCAAGAGCGCGCTGGTCTTCACGGTGATGGCGATGGCGTTCGGCACCGTGATGATCGGCGTGCTGCCGACCTACGCCACCGTGGGCGCGCTCGGCGCCGTCCTCCTCACCGTCGCGCGCCTCATCCAGGGCTTCTCCGCCGGCGGCGAATGGGGCGGATCGACCTCGTTCCTGGTGGAATACGCGCCGCAGAACAAGCGCGGCTTCTACGGCAGCCTGCAGCAGATGACCACCGTCGGCGGCCTGGTCCTGGGCTCCGCCTATGGCGCGTTCCTGACCGCGACGCTCAGCGACACGCAGATGCTGTCCTGGGGTTGGCGGCTGCCGTTCCTCTCCGGCATCCTGCTGGCGGTCGTCGGATTGTTCCTCCGCTCCAAGGTGGAGGAGACGCCGAAATACGAGGAGATCGAAAGCAAGCATCAGGTGGCGAAAACGCCGTTCCTGGAGATGCTGCAGACCTATCCGCGAGAGACCTTCACCGCCTTCTCGTTTACGCTGCTCTGGACCGTGGGCTTCTACATCGTGCTGACCTACATGCCGACGTTCATGCAGCAGCAGCTCAAGATCCCGGCCTCGCAAGCATTGCTCGCGGCATCACTGGGGCAGCTGCTGCTGGCGGCGCTGATCCCGTTCTCCGGCGCGCTTTCCGACCGCATCGGGCGGAAGCCGCTGCTGATCACCGCCTGCGCGGTCTTCGTGGTCGGCATCGTGCCCATGTTCAAGTTCGTGGTGACCGTGCACGAGTTCTGGGCGGTACTGGTGAACCAGCTCTTCTGGGCGATCCCGCTCTCGTTCTACAGCGGCGCCGGACCCGCGGCGATCGCCGAGATCTTTCCGACGAAGGTGCGCTACGTCACGCTTTCGACCGGCTACAGCATCTCGGTGGCGATCTTCGGCGGCTTCGCCCCGGTCATCGCCCAGCTCCTGATCGGCTGGACCGGCGATCCGGTCTCGCCCAGCTACTACGTGATCGCTGCGGCGGTCGCCTCCCTTGTCACCATGATCTGCATCCGGGAGACTTATAACCAGCCGCTGCGATAGGCGGTCGCTGGCTGCCGGCGGGGCAAGATCTCTGCCCCGCCGGTTGACAGGCCGAGGGCCCATCCCCATACTCACCCGCTTTCCCCGGCACTTAGCAGGGCTTTGACCCTTTTGGGGCGGGGAAAGTGGGAGCGACCAGGACATGACGCGCGAAGCGAGCCGGCGGCCCCGGCTCCGGCAAACCCAGGGAAAGATCGAGCGGCAGCGACGACGATAACCCTCGTCTTGCTGGCCTAACCCTTCGTTTCGCCCTTTTCTCGCGCAGGAGACAGTCCCGTGATTCCAGCAGTATTGCCGACCTATGCCCGGAACGAATTGGCGTTCGACCGGGGCGAGGGCGCCTACCTCTTCGCCACCAACGGCCGGAAGTACCTCGATTTCGCCAGCGGCATCGCCGTCACCGGCCTTGGCCATTCGCATCCCCATCTCGTGAAGACGCTGATCGAGCAGGGCCAGAAGCTCTGGCATTGCTCGAACCTGTTCCAGATCCCGGAGCAGCAGCGCCTCGCCGAGCGGCTGGTGGCGAACACCTTCGCCGACAGCGTGTTCTTCGGCAATTCCGGCGCCGAGGCGGTCGAGCTCGCCCTCAAGATGGTGCGCAAGTACCACGACGATAACGGCAACCCCGGCAAGTACCGGGTCATCGCCTGCAACGGCTCCTTCCACGGCCGCACGCTCGCGACCCTGGCCGCCGCCGGCAACGCGAAATACCTCAAGGGATACGATCCCGTCGTCGACGGCTTCGACCATGTGCCGTTCGAGAACCTGAACGAGCTCCGCGCCAAGATCACCGGCGAGACCGCGGCGATCCTGGTCGAGCCGGTGCAGGGCGAGGGCGGCATGCGCGCGGGCTCCGACGAGTATCTCCGCGGCTTGCGCGCGGTCTGCGACGAGTTCGGCCTGCTGCTGGTGTTCGACGAGGTGCAGTGCGGCATGGGCCGCACCGGCAAGCTCTTCGCCCATGAATGGCCGGACGTGAAGCCGGATGTCATGGCGGTGGCAAAGGCGCTGGGCGGCGGCTTCCCCGTCGGCGCCTGCCTTGCCACCGAGAAGGTGGCGAAGAGCATGACCGCCGGGACCCACGGCTCGACCTTCGGCGGCAATCCGCTGGCCATGGCGATCGGCAACGCCGTCCTCGACGTGATGCTGGAGAAGGGCTTCTTCGAGCGCGTGCAGAAGGTGAGCGGCTATTTCCGCGACAAGCTCAATGCGGTGGTCGCCAAATATCCCGGGATCTACGTGGAGGCGCGCGGCAAGGGCCTGCTGATGGGCTTGCGCTGCGAGGTGCCCAACGGCGATGTCTCCGACAAGCTGCGGGCCGACGGGCTCCTGACGGTGACCGCCGCCGACAACGTGGTGCGCCTGCTGCCGCCGCTCATCGTCGAGGAAAGCCACATCGACGAGGCGATCGGGATCATCGACGGCGTCGCGCGCAAGTGGAAGTCCTGAAGGTGCGGTGAGCATGACCGCGCCACGGCACTTCCTCGACCTCGACCGTCTCGACGGGCCGGAGCTTCGGCGCATCCTCGATCTCGGCAAGGTCTACAAGCAGAACGGCCGCGCGAGCAGCGACAAGCCGCTCGCCGGCAAGACGCTGGCGATGATCTTCGAGAAGCCGTCGACCCGCACGCGCATCTCCTTCGAGGTGGCGATGAAGCAGCTCGGCGGCGACGCGGTGATCCTGAGCGCGTCGGACAGCCAGCTCTCCCGCGGCGAGACCGTGGCGGATACGGCGCGCGTGCTGTCGCGCTACGTCGACGCCATCATGATCCGCACCACCCAGGTGGCGAAGCTGGAGGAGCTGGCCCAGCACGCGACGGTGCCGGTCATCAACGGCCTCACCGACACCAGCCACCCCTGCCAGCTCATGGCCGACGTCATGACGCTTGGAGGAGCACAAGGGGGCGGCGCGCGGCAAGGTGGTGGCGTGGAGCGGCGACGGCAACAACGTGGCCGCGAGCTGGATCCACGCCGCCGTGCGCTTCGACTTCGATCTCCGCATCGCGTGTCCCGAGTCCCTGCAGCCGCCGCAGCGGCTCCTCGACTGGGCGCGCAAAGAGGGCGGCCGGGTGCTGGTGACCTCCGCGCCGGAGCAGGCGGTCAAGGGCGCCGACTGCGTCGTCACCGACACCTGGGTCTCCATGGGCGTCGAGGCCAGCGTCAATCGCCACAACATGCTGGCGCCCTATCGTGTCGACGAGCGGCTGATGGCGGCGGCGAAGCCCGACGCGATCTTCATGCACTGCCTCCCGGCGAAGCGCGGCGAGGAGGTAAGCGCCGGCGTCATCGACGGGCCGCAGTCCGTCGTCTGGGACGAGGCGGAGAACCGCCTCCACGCCCAAAAAGGCATCCTCGCCTGGTGCCTCGCCTGATCTAGATCCCGATCAGTTGGCGCGGAACGCGGGGAGACAGCGACGTCTCCCCGCGTTCCGCGAATGCAATTCGTGCTGGAGTAGTGTGCAATGACCTTGCCGGCGATCGCCGACGATCTCGTGCAGCCGTTCGAGATCGAGCCGTTTCATCTTCGCGGGCGCCTGGTGCGCCTCGGGCCGACCCTCGACACCATCGTGAAGCGCCACGATTATCCGCCGCCGGTGGCGACGATGCTGGGGGAGGCGATCGCGCTGGCGGTGGCGCTCTCCAGCGCGCTCAAATACGACGGCATCTTCACGCTGCAGACCAAGGGCGACGGCGCGATCCGCCTGCTGGTCGCCGACGTCAGCAGCAGCGGCGCCGTGCGCGGCTATGCGCAGTACGACGCGGCGAAGCTCGCCCAGGCGATGGCGGGCGGCGCCACCACCTCGGTGCCGCGCCTCATGGGCGCGGGATATCTCGCCTTCACCGTCGATCAGGGCGAGGACACCGAGCGCTACCAGGGCATCGTGGCGCTCGAGGGCGCGACGCTCGCCGAATGCATCCATCACTATTTCCGCCAGTCCGAGCAGATCGCCACCGGGCATCAAGGTGGCGGTGCGCCGGGGTGCCGACGGGCGCTGGCGCGGCGGCTGCCTGACGGTGCAGCGTCCGCCGGCGGAGGAGCGCGCGGAGGTCATGGGCACCGGCGAGGCGGTGGAAGACGGCTGGCGCCGGGCGCTCATTCTCATGGCCTCCAGCACCTCGGAGGAGCTCACCGACGGCGGCCTCTCGCCGGAGGCGCTGCTGTTCCGGCTTTTCCACGAGGACGGAGTGCGCGTCTTTCGCACTCACGACGTGCGCGCGGAGTGCCGCTGCTCCCGCGAGCGCATCGAGCGGGTGCTGCGCTCGCTGCCGGCGGAGGAGCGCCGTGACCTCGGCGAGGCCGACGGATCCGTCACTGTCACCTGCGAGTTCTGCAATCAAAGCTATCGGTTCGACGCGGCGGCGGTGGCGGCGATCGCGGCTGCCTGAATGTGGCGATCCCGAAATTGTCGCGGCCCGCTGCCTTGAATTTGCCCAAAACAGGCGGCAGTGTCGCGCCGCATTGTCGCTCATCTCGGGGAGGTCGGTCGATGGCGCGTGCTGTCTTTCGTCGTGCGGCGTGCCTGGGCGCGCTTCTGGTGACGCTGGTGGCCTGTCATGGCGGACCACCGCCGGCGCCGGAATTCGCCGACATCCGCTTTACCCAGGAGCCGAAGCTCCGCCTGGTCGCCAGCCGGATCGATTTCGTGCGGGAATATCAGCCGAACCTGCAACCGCCGCATATCGAGGAGAAGCTTCCGGTCCCGCTCTCCCATGTGACGGAGACTTGGGTGCGCGATCGGCTCGAGGCGACGGGCACCGGTAGCGGCAGGGCCGTCGCTACCGTGGTGGATGCCAGCGTGCTGGAGATCCCCGTGCCCACCGAGGGTGGGCTGACCGGCGCTCTCACCAAGCAGGTGGACACGCGCTATGAGGCGCGGATCGCCATGTGGGTCGAGATCAAGGATGACCACGGCTTCACCGTCCGCACCGCGTCGGCGCAGACCCAACGCTCCCAGACGACCGTTCAAGGCATCAGCCTCGACGAGCGCGACCGCATTCTCTACCGGCTGGAGACCGAGTTGATGACCGATCTGGATCACCAGCTCGAGAACGACATTCGCGCCAATTTCGGCAAGTACCTCGAATAGGGTGACGCCAACGCCGGGCGCGGCCGCCTCAAACTAAGCAGCTTTTTTGCTCCGTCACCCCCGGCCTCGTGCCGGGGGTCCACGTTTTCGGGTCCGAGTGGCGTCAGAACGTGGATGGCCGTGACAAGCACGGCCATGACGACCTGTGGAACAGTCGGCGTGATCGGCTGTGACTCGCGCAGCCGCGCTAGACGTTCCCCATCGAGGTCGAGCCGGAAGCGCCCACGAGAGCAAGGAACTCCCGCCGGGTGCTGGGGTCGTCGCGGAAGGCGCCGAGCATGTGGCTCGTCACCATGGAGACGCCGGGCTTGTGGACGCCGCGGGTGGTCATGCACTGGTGCGCCGCCTCGATCACCACGCCGACGCCTTTGGGCTGCAGCACCTCGCTGAGGGTGCTGGCGATCTGCACCGTCATCTTCTCCTGGATCTGCAGGCGGCGGGCATAGACCTCGACGAGACGGGCCAGCTTGGAGATGCCGACCACGCGGTTGCGCGGCAGGTAGGCGACATGCGCCTTGCCGATGATCGGCGCCATGTGATGCTCGCAGTGGGATTCGAAGCGGATGTCCTTCAGCACCACCATCTCGTCGTAGCCATCGGTCTCCTCGAAGGTGCGCTGCAGCAGCTCGACGGGATCGGTGTCGTAGCCCTGGAAGAATTCCTCGAAGGAGCGCACGACGCGGCCGGGCGTGCCTTTCAGCCCCTCGCGCTCGGGGTCGTCGCCCGCCCACTCGATGAGCGTGCGCACCGCGGCCTCGGCCTCGGTGCGGGACGGACGGTGGCGCGGCGCGGTGTTGCTGGCCTTGCGCGTCATGGCGCGGATCGATTCTGGCTTCGAGGACATGGGCGCGAACTCCTGCTGCGATGGGCGCTAGGACCGGCGCGTCAGTTGAGGCGGATCTGCTGGTGCGGGCTGTCGAGGGAGAAGGCGGGGACCGCCACGTCGAAGCTCTCGCCCGCCTTGGTCTCCATCTCGTAGCTGCCGACCATGATGCCCGACGGCGTGGGCAGTGGCGTGCCGCTGGTGTACTCGAAGGTCTCGCCCGGGCCCAGGATCGGCTGCTCGCCGACGACGCCGGCACCCTTCACCTCCTGCATGCGGCCCAGCGCGTCGGTGATGCGCCAATGCCGCCGACGCAGCTGCACCGTCTCGCCGCCGTTGTTCTCGATGCGGACGTGATAGGCCCACACGTAATGATTCTCCGTCGGCGAGGATTGATCCTCGAGATAGAACGGCTTCACCGTCACCTTGATCGAGCGCGTGGTGGCCGAATACATGGCCGCCTGGCTCCGCGCGCCGGAGCGTCTAGTGGGGGACACGGAAGGGGCCATCGTTCATCGATCCATTCTCAATGGGAGGCAGGGTCCGTCAAGCCTTTGCGTGGGCCCTATTCCGCCGCCGAGGCGTCGGCGCGCACCGGTGACGGGCGCGCCTTGCCGCTGAGGCCGAAGGCGGTGAGCACGGTGAGCGCCAGCGCTGCCGCCGACAGCACGAACACCAGCCGGGGCTGGCCCTGGTCGAGGAAGAATCCGAGCAGCGGCGGCGTCAGCGCCGAGCCCAGGTCGAGCCCGGAGTAAACGAAGCCGAACACCTTGCCGGTGGCGCCCGGTGGCGTAGCGCTGCGGACCAGCATGTCGCGCGACGGCGTCGTCGTGCCCGTCATGAACCCGGCAAGCGCCACGAAGATGACGATCACGATGTCCGGCAGCGCGACGGTCCCGACCGTGAGCACCAGGCTCGCCGCCACCAGCAGCCCCAGCGCCACGATCCGCTCATGCCGGCGGCTGCGGTCGGCGAGGATGCCGCCGACGAGAATACCGACGGAGCCCGCCAGCAGATAGGCGGTGAGCGCCGCGTTCCCGCTCCCGAGCGAGATGCCATAGAGCTTGTTGAGCGCCGCCGGCATGAAGGTCTGGTTGCCGATCAGCGCGACCGACAGCAGCACGAAATAAGCGAAGCACAGCAGGATCGGTCGCGACGCCAGCAGGGCCAGGTAGGACGACGGCGCGGTGTCGTGGACGCGGTGGAGCGCGGCGCGGCCCGGCGATGCCGCTCGTCCAGCAGGATGCCGCTCTGGCTCGCCAGCAGCAGCACGACGGCGATGCCGAGGCATCCGACCGCCAGCAGCGCGCCGCGCCAGCCGAGGAAATGACTGAGCGTGAGCACGGTGACTGGCGCCGCCGTCCAGCCGATATTGCCGGCCAGCGTGTGAACGCCGTAGGCGCGCGCCATGCGCGGATGGCTCACGGTGTGGGTCAGGATCGAGTAGTCGGCGGGATGGAACACGCTGTTGCCGAGCCCGGCCAGCACCGCCAGCGGCATCACCGCCCAGAAGCTTGGCGCCAGCCCGACCAGGCCGATGCTGGTGGCGCCGAGCGTGAGGCCGCCGAGCAGCACGTTCCGCGCGCCGAAGCGATCGACCAGGAATCCCGATGGCGTCTGCGCCAGGCCCGAGGTGGCGTAGAACAGCAGCATCAGGACGCCGGCCTCGCCGAAGCCGATCCCGAACGCGTCGGTCATGAACGGGAAGAGCGGCGGCAGCACCAGCTGGAAGAAGTGGCTGAAGCCGTGCGCCGTGCTCACCAGCGAGATGATTTTGACGTCGCGGCGCAGGGTGCCCGCAGTGACATCGGTCATGACGTTAGACTAACACCAATTTTGGCGGAGGACGGCGGCAGTCTACCCCGGGACGGGGGCGTCGGCCAAGCCTAGGGAATATAAGGGGTTAAGAGGCGACGGAGGTGGCGACGGCGCGCCGGCGCCAGGCGCGCAGCTCCACCAGCTTCCAGGCCAGGAGCGCGGGCACCGCCAGCAGCACCTCGCGGGCCCGCTTCAGGAGCGAGAGCGCCAGCGCCACCTCTGGTCCGAGGCCGAAGAGCGCGCCGAGGGCGAGATAGCCGCCTTCCTGCACACCGAGCGCGCCGGGCACCACGAAAGCGGCGCTTCGGAGCGCGAAGGCGAGGCTCTCGATGATCAGCACCTCGCTGAAGCTCACGGGCGCGTCGAGGAACCAGAGCGCCAGCCACGCCTCGCCGACGCCGACGATCCAGCCCAGAAAATGCCAGAGCGATCCCATCAGCAGCGCGCGCGGACGCTGGTAGATCGCGTGGATCTCGCCGTCGATGCCGGCGAGCTCCGGGAGCCGCGCCCAGCTCATGCGGGCGGCGATCCGATGCGGCAGCGCTTCCAGCCAGCCAAAGAGGCCGTGGCGCTGCGCGAGGAGGAACGCGGCGACGACGGCGAGGGCGACGCCCAATCCCGCCAGCGACCAGGCCGCGAGCGCGTCGTCGCGGCCGTCGAGCAGCAGGAGCGCGAGGCCCAGCGCCGTGAAGGCGAGCTGCGTCACCACCTCCAAGGTCATGTCGACCACCGTCGAGGCGCCGGCGGTCCGGCCGCCGATGCCGTGCAGGATCATGACGCGGATCGCCACCAGCTCGCCGCCGATCGGCACCAGCTCGCTCACGGTGGAGCGCAGGAACCGCACCCAGGTCATCAGGAGATTGACCCGCGGCGGCGCCGGCTCGATGAGCGCGCCCCAGGCAATGGCGCAGATCGTGATGGGAATTACGTTGAAGAGCGTGATCACGACGATGCCGGGCAATCCCGCCACCATCACCGCCTCCGCCACCTGGCCAGCGCCCACCCAGGCGATGAGCCAGGCGCTGACGGCGAGGCCGAGGACGAGCGCGACGAGCGGCGCGTGCTTCACGGCCGCGATTCCCGCGGCCGCGCGGCGGCGCTGCCGAGCGCCGCGAAGGTGGTGAGGACGGCGCCGCTCGACTTGAGCGTCTCCTTCACCTCGGGATCGACGAGAGCCGCGTATTCCTGCTCCGGCTCGTAGCTGTCGGGAAGCGGATCCACGTTGCCCCATCGCCGTGTCGCGGGATGCATGTAGAGCTCGCTGATGCCCTCCGGCAGCGCCGCCACGAACTGCCGCACGCGCTTCGGCGTCATGTGGCCGCTGTCGTTCAGACCGAGGATGGTGTCGTTGAAGCGGATGCCGGCGCCGACGAGGCGGCGCCGCATGGTGGCGGTACGGCCGCGCAGCAGGCACCAGCTCATCAGCCGCGCCGGCGCGCGCTCGCGGGTCGCTGTCCAGGATGTGGCAAAGGGCTCGCGCGGCAGTCGCATGGCTCCGATACCGAACTCCGGCGCCAGCTTCACGAGGATGCGCTGGAGCGTCGGGTGGAGGTGGAAATGATGATGTCCATCGACGCGGTCAAGCCTCAGCCCGGTGCGGCGAAATGCCTCCAGCTGGGCGCGGACCTCGGCCTCCGCCTGAGCCTGAACGCGGCGGCTGGTGTAGAGCGGGACCGCGATGCGCAGGACATCGTCGAAGAAGCGGCCGTTCGGCTGCACGAGATCGGGGATCTGCTCGGGCGGCAGCGCGGGGCGGCCGTCGACGAGAACGACATGCAGGCCGACGCCGAGGTCCGGCAGGCGGCGCGCACGCTCCACCGCGTCGGCGGCGGCGGGCGCCGTCACCATCAGGCTGGCGCCGGTGAGAATCCCGTTCCGGTGGCCGAGTTCCACCGCCTCGTTGACGGGAACGGCGACGCCGAAATCGTCGGCGGTCACGATGAGTTGCTTCGGCACTGTGTCTTTGTGTCCCGTTCAGCCGGTGGACGCGTAACCCTTGAGGCCGAGAGGTGCATTGATGCGCGTCGCCGAGTCAACGCTCACCACGACATTCCCTTCGCAGGCGCAACAACGCCTGCGGCAGCGCGTCTCCGCGCCCGCGCGCCAAATGGTGCGCTCATGGGTTGCCCCCCTTGTGACGCCTCTCCCTAAGGCGCGCACTCTCTCACGCTCGCGTGATCATTGCAAAGCGTTCGGTGGTTGATTCCTGCCGCCGCGACCTGCTCGATTGCGATTGCGAATGGCCGCTAACGGAAACGTTAGTGTCCGCCGCGGTGCTTCGGGTGTAGGCAGCTGGCGAGAGGCCACGCCTCCCAAACCTATTCGGGGAAGACACCGCATCATGCGTCGCGTGCTCGTGGTGGAGGACGACGCGGAGACCGCTGGTCAGATGGCCGATTGTCTCGGGCAGGGCGGCTATGCCGTGGATCTCGCCCGGAGCGGCACGGAGGCGCTCGAGCGCGGCCAGGGCTCCGACTACGCCGTGATGACCGTCGACCGCATGCTGCCGGGCGTCGACGGTCTCGAGGTGGTGCGCCAGCTCAGGTCCGGCGGCATCGCCACGCCCACCCTCATCATCAGCGCTCTCGGCGAGGTGGACGATCGCGTGCGCGGCCTGCGTGCCGGCGGCGATGACTACCTCGTCAAGCCCTTCGCGCTCGCCGAGCTGCTGGCGCGGGTCGACGCGCTGGCGCGCCGCAGCGCCGTGCTGATGAAGGAGACGCTGCTGCGGGTGGGCGATCTCGAGATCGACCTGCTGACCCGGCGCGTGCGCCGCGCCGGCGTCGAGATCGAGCTGCTGCCGCGCGAGTTCCAGCTGCTGGAATATTTCATGCGCAACGAGGGTCGCGTGCTCTCCCGGGCGATGCTGCTGGCCAACGTCTGGGACGTGCATTTCGATCCCATGACCAACATCGTCGACGTCTATGTGGGACGGCTTCGCCGCAAGGTCGACGCCGACGATGCGCCCGCGCTGATCCAGACGGTGCGCGGCGTCGGGTTCTGCCTCCATGCCGCTCACTAGGGCGCTCATCGGCAAGACGCTGCGCTCCTCGACGTTTCGATTGGCGCTGCTCTATGTCGGCCTCTTCGCCGCGTCGTTGACGGGGCTCTTCGCCTACATCTATGGATCGACGGCGGACTATCTGCGGAAGCCGCCATGACGCCGGGATCGTCGCCGAGCAGCGCCTTCTGCTCGATGCCTTCGGCCACGGCGGCGAGCCGGCGCTGACGCAACTCATCACCGCGCGGCGCGCGGTGGCGCCGGCGGACGGCGATCTCTATCTGGTCGCCGACGCCGAGCTACAGGCCGGTCGCCGGCAATCTCCAGGCCTGGCCCGAGGCGGCGCGGGGCGGAGATGGCTGGGTCGAGTTCTCGGCGCGGGATTGGCGGCCGGATACCGGGGCGCCGCCGTTGCTGCGGGCGATCACCGCCACGCTGCCGGATGGCACGCATCTTCTGGTCGGGAGCGATATCGATGATGCCCGCGAATTCACCGGTGTGATCCGGCGGGGCATTGCGCTCGGCGTGGCGCTGCTCTGCGCGATGGCGGTGGCGGCGGGCATCTCGGTGACGCGTCGGACCGTCTCGCGCATCGAGGCGATCAACGCCACCAGCCGCGCGATCATGGCGAGGGGGCTCGGCGAGCGCATTCCGCTCCGCGGCACCCGCGACGAGTGGGATCAGCTCGCCGGCAATCTCAACACGATGCTGGAACGCATCGAGGAGCTGGTGCGCGGCATCAAGCAGGTCTCCGACAACGTCGCCCATGATCTCCGCACGCCGTTGATGCGGATGCGCGGCCGGCTCGAGGTGGCGCTGCGCAGCCCGCGCGGCGAGGGCGATACCGTGCTGCTCGCCCGGACGGTCGCCGAGCTCGACGGCGTCCTCAAGACCTTTGCCTCGCTGCTGCGGATCTCCTCGGTGGAGGTACGCGAGCGCACCGTCGGATTCGCGCCGGTCGATCTCGCCAGGCTCGCGGCCGAGGTGGCGGATCTCTTCGACGCCGCGGCGGAGGAGCGGGGCGCCCATGTGCGCTTCGCCGGCGATCCCGGCGCGCTCGTCTGGGGCGACCGCGATCTCCTTTTCGAGGCGCTCTCCAATCTCGTCGACAATGCGGTGAAGCATGGGCAGGGCGACGTCGAGGTTCGGGTCGCGCGGTCGCCGGAGGAAGCCGAACTCATCCTCACGGTCAGCGACCACGGTCCCGGCATCCCCGCCGGCGAGCGCAAGCGGGTCTTCGAGCGATTCTATCGCCTGGAGCGGAGCCGCAGCACCGGCGGCAACGGCCTCGGCCTCAGCCTCGTGCAGGCGGTGGCGCAGCTGCACCAGGCCCGGGTCGCGCTCGCGGACAACCGGCCCGGGCTGCGGGTGGAGCTCGCCTTTCCCTATCTTGCCGGTTCGGCTTCCGAGCGGCCCGCCGCCTCGGAACGGGTCACGCCCCTGTCCCGGCCCGGCAAGCCCGATCCCGCTGCCGCCTGACCGCCGGCGACCTTGATGCCCGGCGCCGCCTTCGTCTAGAGTTCGGCCGGGACGCGGGTGTAGCTCAATGGTAGAGCAGAAGCTTCCCAAGCTTACGACGAGGGTTCGATTCCCTTCACCCGCTCCAATCCATTCAATAACTTAAACAGTGCTGTTATGCGCGAGGGCGCGCGTACGAAAAAAATACGGAAAAATGCTGCACGGACGTCGGCGGTTCTTGGCGCGCATCAGCGGTCAATTCCGATTTAGGATGTCTTCAATTCCGGCGAGATGGAGTCCCGAAATGCGAGCACCCAGGCAGTTGACTAAAAATCACGGTGTCGGTGGTTCGATTCCGCCCCTGCTCGGGGCTGGCCATGATCCCTCGACATGCAAGCAAGAAGAAGCCGAAGCTGAGGCCGATAGCGGCCCGGTCAGAGCGTAGTGTTAGCCGCCCGGAGGGCGTAGGCTTGCGGAGAGGTAAAGCTGCGCCACCACCACGAGGACAATGATGATCGAAAGACCCTATACGCCGCCGAAGGTCTGGACCTGGAAGAAGGATGTCAGTGGCTGGCGATACGCCAACACCAACCGGCCGATCGCCGGGCCGACCCATGAGAAAGAGCTGCCGGTCGGGCGCCATCCGCTGCAGCTTTATTCCCTGGCGACGCCCAACGGCGTGAAGGTCACCATCATGCTGGAAGAGCTTCTGGCGCTCGGCCATCGCGGTGCCGAATACGACGCCTGGCCGGTCAAGATCGGCGAGGGCGAGCAGTTCGGCAGCGGCTTTGTCGCCGTCAATCCGAATTCCAAGATCCCGGCTTTGCTCGACCGTTCCGAACCCAAGCCGGTGCGCGTCTTCGAATCGGGTGCGATCCTCGTCTATCTCGCCGAGAAGTTCGGCGCCTTGTTGCCGACCGAGCGCGCCGCGCGCGCCGAATGCCTGTCCTGGCTCTTCTGGCAGATGGGCAGCACTCCCTATGTCGGCGGCGGCTTTGGTCATTTCTACGCATATGCGACGACCAAGATCGAATATGCCATCGACCGCTTCGCCATGGAGACGAAGCGGCAGCTCGACGTGCTCGACCGACGCCTGGCAGAAAGCGAATACGTCGCCGGCGACAGCTACACGGTCGCCGACATCGCGATCTGGCCGTGGTATGGCGGCCTGGCGCAGTACAACCAATATGGCGGCGCCGAATTCCTGCAGGTACAGGATTATAAGAACCTGCAGCGCTGGACGACGATGATCGGCCAACGCCCGGCGGTGAAGCGCGGCCGCAAGGTCAACCGGCTGAGCGGCGATCCCGCGGATCAGCTCCACGAGCGGCACGATGCCAGCGACTTCGAAACGAAGACGCAAGACAAGCTCACGACCACCCCGCACTGAGGAGCATGGATCGATCGCTGCTCTGGTTCTAGCCAGGACGATCTGCCCCATCCCGTACTTTCAGCCTCGCCACCGGCGGGTCTCCACTCAAGGGAACAGCGCCCATGCCCAAACTCTACGAGGCCCTCGCAGAAGCCTTCCTTGCGGAAGGGGTTGACACGCAGTTCGTCCTGATGGGCGACGGCAACATGCACTGGTCCACCGCTTTTGCCAAACTGCCGGGCGTGCATACCGTCCACGTCAGGCACGAGCACTGCACCGTAGCGGCGGCGACAGCCTATAACGTCGCCACCGGAAAGGTCGCCGTTGCTTCCGTCACATGCGGCCCTGGCGTGACCCAGTTGATGACGGCGCTTCCGGCTGCGGTTCGCGCACGCCTGCCGATGGTGGTGTTCGCCGGCGAGCCGCCGATCAATGCCAAGTTCTACAATCAGCAAATCGATCAGGCGCCGCTGGTGACGGCGACCGGGGCGCATTACATCGCCGCGCACAGCGTGCCGCGCATGATGGATTACGTGCGCGAGGCCTTCCACATCGCCAAGTACGAGCGGCAGCCGGTGGTGCTGGGCATTCCCTACGACCTGCAGAAGGTCGAGCACACGGCCAACCAGCCCTACGAGACCTCGGCGATCTATCAGCCCAAGGTCGGACGCATGCACCCCGATCCCGAGGTCGTGGCCGAGGCCGTCGAGCGGCTGGCTGCGGCAAAGCGGCCGATCGTCCTCGGTGGTCGCGGCGTGCTGTGGTCCGGCGCACGGGATGCAGTGATCAAGTTCGCCGATCGCTGCGGCGCCTTGCTCTCCAATACGCTGCCTGCGCGCGGTCTTTTCGACGACCATCCGTTCGGGCTCGGCACCACCGGCAGTTACTTCACGTCATTGGGTAGGGAGATGTACGAGTCCGCGGATGTCGTGCTCGCGGTTGGCACGAGCCTGTCCTATTACGTAGGTGGCGGGCACTACTTCGCAAAGGCCTGCAAGATCCAGCTGGACGATTCCCCACGCGGCCTGCGCGACGGACAGAAGGCTGCCGACATCTACGTCAGATCAGATGCGCTTATTGGTATCGAGGCAATCCTTGCCGGCCTCGACAAGAAATTGGGCGTTGGCAAACCGACGGCGGCGGCTATACGCACAAAAGAGCTGGCGCATCGCATCGCAACCGAGCCGGCAAACTCGATGCCGTTCGACATCGCGCCCGGGGTACTGGATCCGCGCGATGTGATCGTGGCAATCGACGCGGTGGTTCCAAAAGACTGGGACATCGTTGTCGGCGGCGGCCATCAGGCCTATTTCAACACTCAGATGCGCGGCAGGCCGGCGGAGCGCTACACCACGGTCCGTGAATTCGGCGCGGTCGGCAACGGCCTGTCGTATGCGCTTGGGGTTGCGGCTGCGCGCTGGCAGGGCCGCGAGGGCAAGATCGTGCTGTTCGAAGGCGACGGCGGGCTCTTGTTCCATATCCAGGAACTCGAGACGCTGAAGCGTCAGGGTTTTCGCATCCTGATATGCGCCATGAATGACGGCGGGTACGGCTCGGAGTTTCACAAGCTGCGCGCGGACGGCCTCGACGATAGCTTGGCTGTGTTCGGTCGGCCCGCGCTCGAAAACATCGCACGCGGCTTCGGCCTGCGCGGCCACGAGATACGCGATGTGTCGGTAATCCCGAAGCTGTTCGCCGACTTCGTTGCCCAGGGCGAAAGCGAAATTTGGAACATCCAAATCTCCGACCAGGTCACGGCGCCGGTGATCCGCCAGACCATCAAGCGCGGGCACGGCAACATGTGAGGATTTAGATCAGATTGCCTGAGATCGCGTGAAGACCGGATCGCAGTGGAGGTTACGCAGCGCGACCCGGACCAGATAAGCGCGGCGACCGTAGGAGACGCCGCACTGTGGGGCGGATCGAGCGCGGGGTGGGGACGGCGGCGAACCCGCTCCGAGCCCACTAGGTTCTCCCCTATAGGGTCGATCGGATGGTTGGGGCGTATTTCTGCCGGCCAGAGGTAGCTTGCCGCGTGCTGGATTTCCAGCAGGGTGCCCGAGCGTCGGAGATCTCCAGTCAGCTAGGCGTTGCGGCGGTTCAACGATAGGGCACGTTCCATGACGTCTTCCCTCTCTGCTCGTCTCGACCGATGCCTCGACGAGCATCGCGCGCGCTTTTCCCGGCCCTGGGGGAGCCGTCGCGGTGCTGCGCGATGGCGAGATCCTGGTCCGCCACGCCTGGGGCTGGGCCAATGCCGAGCGGCGCATCCCGTTCACGCCGCGCACGCTGTTCCGCATCTGCTCGATCACCAAGCAGTTCACCTGCGGCCTGGTGCTCGATGCCTTCCCCGATCCGACGGTTCTGGATGCCGACGTGCGGGCCCGGCTGCCGCTGCTGACGGGCGCCGCGCCCGGCGCGCTGCACCTGTGCCACAACCAGTCGGGCCTGCGCGACTACTGGGCGGTGGCGATGCTGCATGGCGCGCCGGCGGAAGGGCCGTTCGGCGAGGCCGAGGCCGCTGCGCGTCATCGCCGGAGACGCGGACGCTGCACTTCGCGCCGGGCACGCGCTACTCCTACGCCAACCAGAACTTCCGCATCCTCTCGGACATCCTCCAGGAGCGCACCGGCCGGAGCTTTGCCGAGCTGCTGCGCGCGCGGATTTTCGAGCCGGTCGGCATGGAGAGCGCTCTTCTGGCGGCGGACACGCGCGCCATGCCGGACGGCACCGAAGGCTACGAGGGAACGCGGGAGGCCGGCTTTCGGCCCGCGGAGAACCGCATCCTCTGGACCGGCGATGCCGGGATCGGCGCCTCTCTCGACGACATGATCGCCTGGGAGCGTCACATCGACGCGACGCGCGACGACGGCGAGGCGCTCTACACGCGTCTCTCCGCGCCGGTCACCTTCGCCGATGGCCATGGCGCTCCCTACGGATTTGGCCTGAGCCGGCAGACCGAGCTGGGCCGCGCCGTCACCGGACATGGCGGCGCGCTGCGCGGCTGGCGCAGCCATCGCCTCTATGTGCCGTCGGAGCGGATTTCCGTCGTCGTCATGTTCAATCATCTGTCGGACGCTCACGAGGCGGCGCTCGACGTGCTTGCCGCCGTGCTGGGCGAGGATCGACCGCAAGCCCCGGATCTGCCGGCGCCGGATTGGCTCGGCACCTATCTCGAGCCCGAGAACGGACTTGCCGTGCGCATCGATTCAGCAGGAAAGGGGCGGGTGCGCCTGCGCTACGGCCATCGGCCGACGAGCTCGTCTTGCGCGCCGACGGGTCGGCGAGCGGCAATGCCGGGCAATTGCGCCGTGGCGACGGCGGGCTCTGGATGGATCGCCCGCACGAGAACCGAAGCTCGCTGCTGCGTCCCTGCGAGGGCACTCCCTCCAAGGACATAGGCGGACGCTACCGGTGCGAGGAGCTGAACGCCGAGCTCGAGGTGATCGACGCCGGCGGCGTGCCCGCCGGCGGCTTCTCGGGCTTCCTGGGCCAGGGACGGATGGAGCCGCTCGAGCCGATCGGGACGGATACCTGGCTGCTGCCGTGCCCGCGCGCGCTCGATCACTCGCCGCCGGGCGACTGGACCCTGATCTTCCGGCGCGATGAAAAGGGCCGCGCCGCCGGGGTCGACCTCGGCTGCTGGCTCGCGCCCCGATTGACCTACACTCGCGTCGGCTGAGAACGCCGATCCCTGATCGCGCTCCGCGAGTTCTTTCGCGGACGAGTGCTCCGGTGCTTCGAATCGGAGATGGGATTCGGTTGATATTTAAGATCTCTGGCGCAACCAGAGATAAGCGAGAGTGCGCAATTAACCAGTAAATATCACTGTTAACCACGTTGCTGTATTGGTGGGCGAAGGCGCGCGGCGTATAAATAGAACACACGGAAATTGCTTTCTATCGTCCGTGGCCGCTCGTGAATTGGTCCATCGCGGATTGGTCTGGTGAATAAGCACATGCGACGTCTTTCCCTCGGGCTGACTGCGGCATTGGCCTCGGTGCTGATGGCGGCATCCCTTTCGCCTGCCCACGCGACCTTCATCCAGGCGCCTTCCACCATCACCGTCGGGGCGACGGGCGATTCGGTCTTCTTCACCTTCGCGGGCTACAGCGCCGATGATACCGACCAGCTGCGGCTCGTCGGTAACGGCAACGCGCTCATCTTCACCAACAAGACGACGCCGGTCGGCACCGTCTTCAGCACTGGCCCGCTTGCCGCCGGTCAGTATTCGCTGGAGCTGGTGAACACCACCACGAACCAGACCTACTTTTCCGATCCGTCGAAGAACACCCACGACAACGATTTCGTCCATCTGATGGAGACGACGAACTTTGCCAATTTCCATCTGGGTGCCGCTCCTTTCGCCTCCGCGCTCTATTACGGCTGGGAAGATGAGCCGGGGTTCAACACGGACTCCGACTACAACGATCTCGTCTTCACGATCTTCGTCGATCCTCCGCTGGCGGTGCCGGAGCCGAGCAGCCTCAGCCTCTTCCTCGCGGCCCTCGCGGGGCTGACGCTGCTGACCTGGCGACGTTGGACCGGAAGCAAAGCGCGGCGCCTCGCCTAGAATTTGAGTGCCGCGGCCGCGCTCGAGCAATCCCGGCAGCGCGGCGCCCAGCAGGAACAATCCGCTGCCGATCAGCGCGCCGACGATCGTCCCGTTGATGCGGATGTACTGCAGGTCCTTGCCGACCTGAAGCTCGATCAGGTCGGCCACCTGCCGGCCGTCCCAGCTCGCCACGACATCGGCGATGTAGTTGCCGATCTCGACGCGCCAGGGCGCGATGTAGTCCACCAGCAATCGCTCGATGGCGGCGTTCAGATACTGCTGCATCGTCGGCGTCTCCTGCAGCAGCCGGCCCAGGGTCCGCACGACCTCCGCGCTGACCGCGCGCAGGCGGGGCGACGGCGACAGCGCGTCGTCGGTGAGCTCGCGCTTGATCTCGTCCCAGATCGCGCCCAGGGAATGGGCGAGGGCGGGATGGCCGAGCACGGTCTCCTGCGCCTGCCGGATCAGGGCGGCGTAGTCGGGCGAGGCGCGGAAGGCGGCGATCTCCGCGGCCATCCAGGCCTCGAGGCGCTGGCGCTCGTCGCTGCCGCCGGTGCGCGCCGCATCCAGCCATTTCTGCACGCCCGCCACCACGCCTTCGCCGATCTTGCGGTCGAAATAGGCCGGAAAGAACCGCCCGGTGCGCTCGCCGACCCGGGCGATGATCGGCTCCTGCAGGCCGGCGAGGGCGGGCCGCACGATCTCGATCAGGGCATCGGCGATCTCCAGGTGTTTGCCGGCCCGGACCAGCGTCTCGATGACCGCGTCGATGGTGGGAACCAGATCCAGGCGGCTGAGCCCGCCATGGACGGCATTGCGCAGGAATTGCCGGAGCTGGGCGTCGTCGGCGCGGCCCAGGATGATCGGCAGCATGGCGACGACGCGGTCGGCGATGAAATCCGCGGCGGTCGGCGTGCCGAGCCACTGGGCGAGCTGGGCGGCGCGATTGCCGCGACGGAGCCGCTCGATCAGCAGGTCCGGATCGAGAAACTGGTCGCGCACGAAGGCGGCGAGCGACCGGCCGATCTCGTCCTTGCGGGCGGGGATGAGCGCGGTGTGAGGAATCGGCAGGCGCAATGGCCGGCGGAAGAGGGCGGTGACCGCGAACCAGTCGGCGAGCCCGCCGACGATGGCGGCCTCGGCGGCGGCGGCGACCAGCCGGACCGCGAATGACGGATCCGGGACGAGGCGGGTCCCAAGGAAGATCAGGACAGCGATCACCAGCAGGCCGGCGGCGCGCCGCTTGCTTCTGCGCAGGCCGGTCCGCCTCGCCTCGAAATCTCGAATCGCCGGCGCGCGCGGCATGGTGGGCGCCTTGTCAGGGGGCTGAGCGGTCATCCCCTTGGCGATAGCAGATCGAGGCGGAACGGGACAGGGCGCGGGCGGTGACCTATCGGCGTCGTCGCCTTACTGCGGCGGCTCGACCCATACGTCGCTTTTCTTGATCTGCTCGATCAGACGCTGCGGATCGAACTTGCGGAAGTCGCTGGGAATCTCGAACAGGCTCGGCGGCTGCGGGCCCGGGCGGATGTTTTCGAGGTCGATGGCGGACCCGTCCTCGGCCTGCAGCCGGATCACGAATTTGAGCCGCGGATCGATCCAGCCGCGGCTGCGTCGGCCCTGCGGCGAGATCGCGAGATACTCCAGGGTGTCGCCCTCTTCAACCGGATCCTTCTCGATCCGCTCGCAGCGCCACTGGCCGCCACCTTCGGTCGCCCCGGCGATATCAGCCATTGCCTGCCATTGCCGGCAGGGATCGTTGGGATCGACGGGTACGAAGATCTGGGTGAGCAGGCTCGACTGCTTGGCATCCATGAAGACGTGCTGGGCGGGCCGCACGAAATAGGCGGCATCGTGATCGCCGTCCACCAGGAGAAAGCCGCCCGGGAGGTCTGGCGTCTCGATCCGCACCTGACGATTTGAAACGAATATCCTGCCGCCGCGCCCGTCGAGCTGGCCGGCCGGATTGACGCTGACGAGATCGGCGGAGAATTCCTGCGCCTGCGCGCGATCGCCGGCGGCGGCAAGACCCGCAATGACGCCGAGCACGAGAAAAAGCCGTGCGGCTGTGACGCCCTCCGTCATCGGGAACCTCCCCCTTAAATCTATGCCGGACAAACGATCGGCGCCGATCAGGCCCTTGGGCCCGATCGGCGCCAACCTCAGCGCGATATCAGATGACCGCCATCAATCGTCGACTGCAGTCGAGCTCCCGATGAAGGTCATGGCAGATACAGGCCTAGAGCCACCGCCGGCGATGATCGTCCCAGCGATGGTGGGGGTACGGCATGTCGTCGTGATGGTCGAAGTCGAACATGTCGAACAGATCGCCGATCGCCGGCATGTTGGTCGGAACGTAGGCGTTGTCGTGCCGGGCTCTGTCGGATTGGGCAGATTGTCGCGGCTGCGACCCGTGAGCGGCTTGCAGATGCCAGTTGCGCTCGATGAACTTCAGGATCGAGACGTGATCGGCGTAGCTGTGCACCACCTTTCCGCCGGTCGAATAGGGCGACAGGACGACGAGCGGAATGCGCGGTCCGTCGCCGAAGAAGTCGATCGGGCTGGACGAAGCCCGAATCCCAGTAGCCGCCAGCCTCGTCAAAGGTAATGAAGACGGCTGTCTCGGCCTTGAGGTGCGGATTGGCGTCGAGCGCATCGAGGACGTTCTGCACATAGGCCTCGAAGAGGTCGATCTTCGAGCTCTGCGGATGGCCGTCGAGCAGGCCGTCGGGCTTGCCGAACGATACCGACGGCAGGGTGTTGTTGGCGATGTCCGTAATCAGGTCGGCGGTATCCTTGATGTGCGCCGTGCGAACCGCCGGGTCGCCCATGATCGATGTCGCGTACTGGAACGGATTGCAGATCTGGCAGTAGGCCACGCCGAGAGCGTGCGCGGGATCGGTCAAGGCCGCCGCCGAGAGGTTCGGATTCGACGGGTTTGCCGCCACCGCCACGTTCGACAGCGCGACGGCGTCATTGTAGGCGCCGCCGAAGTAGGCCCAGCTGATCTTCTTGTCGTTCAGCGCATCGCCGATCGTCCGCACGGACGACGGCAGGTATGCTGCTCCCGTTGGCGAGCGCGCCGTTCGGGAGGAAGCCGGGGTTGGTGTTGTTGAGCATGTAGTAGTGGTTGGGCTGGCAGTTCGGCTGCGCCGCGTAGGGCAGGCTCTCGATGTAGTCGACGATCGGGCCGACGCCGGGCTGGAACACGTCCGAGCAATTGCTGAAGTTGTTGTCGGCCGTGTACTGGTTGACCGTGCCCGACTTCGGGTTCGGGTTCGCGATGTTCGACGGCGGCGTGATCGGGATTGCCGTTGCCCGTCGCTCCAGAAGGCGGCATCGCCGGTGCCGAGCATGAAGTGATTGGCGCCGGTGCCGCCCATGAACGACTGATGGAAATTGTCGCTGATGGTGAACTCGGTCCGCCAGCCCTTCAGCAGCGACGCCTGCTCCTGCTCGGCATTGTAGAAGCCCATCTCGTTGCCGAGCGCTTTTGTTGCTTGCCGAATAGGTCGCCATCACGAAGGGAAAGAGATCGTTCAGGCAGCCGGTGGGATTGGCCTTGGTCGCGTTGGCGAGGCTGCAATCCGGCTGCTGCCAGGCCTGGTAGAAGCGGTGCGTCATGTCGCCGGTGTAGTCGTCGTCGTTGAGGTTGGTGCCCTGCAGGACGAAGGGACCGTTCGGCAGAGTGCCGGCGCCGGGGACGCGGGTGTCGAGGACGCCGGTCGCCAGGCCGGTGGCGCCCGTGGTCAACAGCGAGACGTTGCTCGGCTCGATATCCGGTCTCGATGCTGGCTTCCGTGACGGTCTTGAAGGGCGGAGACGTGTCGCTTTGCGCCGACGGCGCTCCGTTGGTGTTCGGCTGCGGCATCAGGTTGCTGGGGCTGTAGGGCGTCTTGGCGATGTCGGGCGCGCCGACATAGTAAGTTCGGCTGCGGCGATACCGCGAACTGCTGCGCCAGGGCGAAGTTCGGGCCCGGCGTGCCGTCCACGTTGACGATGCCCTTGGACAGCATGTTGGAGATGGTCTGTCCCTTGCCCTTCGGCTTGTAGACGCCGAAGGTGTGATCGAGGCCGCGATTCTCGCCGATCAGGATGATGACGTGCTTGATCGGGCTTTCGGTCTTCACCGAATCGGCCGCGTCGGTGTTCTTCGCCGGCCCGGCGCTGTTGCCGACGGCGGCATTGCCGATGGCAAGCAAGGCGACGACCGATACGCAGAGGGCGGCTCTGAACCGCCATCTTTTTTGAACGGCAACCTTCTGCTGCATGATGCCTTTTCCCTCCAAGGATTGAGAACAGCGGTTGGAGGCTAGAGGCGGAGCATGACAACGGCGTCACGACTTTGTCTCAGAATGAAGAAGCTTTGATGTCGGTCGGCGACGCTGCTCGATTCTGGTGCGACGTCGCAACGTCGAGTCAGGGCGCGGAGTTGCTCGCGCTCTGCAGCAGTTCCCGCAGCGCGGCGTAGTGGGCGCCGCGGACCTCGGGATTGAAGAGCGACCACGGTGCCGCATTTCGCAGCAGCGTCGGCGCGGCTGCCGCCATCATTTTTCGAAAACTATAGTATTCGACGGCGGCGGCCTCGAACCGGCCGGCGCCCGACGCATCATCGACGCGACGCAAATCCAGCACGAGCTGCGTCAGCACGGCGCGGGCGAGAGCGCGCTCCTGCTTGCCGCCGGAGACGGTGGTGTCCTTGCGGTCTGGAAATTGCTCCGCCAATTCACGCAATTCGCCGCCGACGGTGTCGACGGCCAGGCCGATGGTCGCCGCGTCGTGCGCCGGGATCGCCACATCGAGCACGCTGGCGAGGTCGTCGATCTCCTTGAGCTCGGCGGTGACGCCGTCGCGCTCGTAAGGACGCTGGCCGTCGCCGACGGCCGTCAGGTAGGCCACCAGATCCTTGCGATCCCGATCGGACAGGCCGAGATCGAACACGCGGTCGAAGTGCGCCACCACCTGGCCGTAGGTGTCGTATCGCCCGTCATGAAAATAGGGCGCGTTGAAATCGGCATTGATCAGGGTCTTGGTCTTGAACAATCCGCCCGAGCCGACGTCGTGCTGCAGATGATCGACGAAGGCGCCGGAGGGGATATGGCAGGCGGCGCAGCTCAGGCTCGGATCATGCGGGAAGGGCTTGGCGAACAGCAGCTCGCCGCGGCGCTCGGAGTCGCTCGACTGTGCGGTCAGCCGCCCGGTCGGCCCGAGGCTTGGATTGGGGAGGAAATCGATGTCCTGGATATAGGCCACCAGGGCGTCGAGAATGGCCGGCGATGGCTCGGGGCCGGCGAACTCGTTGACGATCACGTTGCGGACGAAGTCGCGGAGCGATGCCATCCGCCCGTCGTGGCCGTAGGGCGCCAGATAGCGGGCCCCGCGCAGGCTCGGAATGGTGACGGGATCGAGGATGCCGTTGTCGGCCCTGGGATTGAACAGGCCACCGGTGGTGTCGAAATTGCCGGGACGAGTCGACAAGCCCGGGATATAGAATTTCGCATTCGAGGTGCCGTTGACATGACAAGTGCCGCAGCTGATGCCGGCGCTGACGCGCGACGTCGCCCAGGAGGGACGGCGCATTGAAGGCCAGATCACCCAGATTGACCAAATAGGACTTGCTGCCGCCGGACGATTCGGACTTAAAGATCTCGCGCGGCTGGTCGAGCGTGTCCTCGTCGAGTTCCGATCCCATCGGCAGGACGGCCTGATCGCTGTGCAGGGGGAAGGACCCGGCAGTGGGCGCGGACGCCAGCGACATCAGCCATAACGCGGCAACGGCGGCGCGACGGAGCGCGGGCCACGCGATCATCGGGGGCACTTCATCGGCGCGATTTAACAGCGTGACCTTTGCTCTTTTATGGCAGCCGGTTCGCTTTGCCGGCGTGCCGGCGAATCTTCGGCAACACTCCGCGCTCGGTCCTTCCGGGACCGATGGCGCGAGAAGCAGAAGAGGCTGACGCGTGCGGGAAAAGGAGTTGCGTCTGGCGCTCGTCTGCTTCGGGGGAGTGTCGCTGGCCGTCTATATGCACGGCATCAGCAAGGAGGTGCTGAAGCTGGTTCGCGCCTCGAGCGCGCTCCACGCCATCACCGACCGCGCCGAGCGCGCCAAGGCGTCCTTCTTCGACAGCGCCGATCCCGGAGATCCCGAGTTCGATACCGAGGCGATCTATTTCGAGCTGCTGCGGGAGATCGGCCGCAAGGTCGAGCTGCGCGTCATCGTCGACATCATCGCCGGCGCCTCCGCCGGCGGCATCAACGGCGCCATGCTGGCGCGGGCGCTCGGCCACGACCTTCCGATGGGGAAGCTCCGCGATCTCTGGCTCGACAACGCCGACGTCGCGGAGCTGCTCGATCGCAAGGCTCGCGCCCGGCGGTGGAGCAAGTGGTTCGTCAAGCCGTTCCTCTGGGTCCTGACCGCGGCGGGGATGCTGGAGCGGATCGAGGATCGGGAGGCCCGCGAGAAGCTCTCGCTTGTTCGTGCGCTCGCGCTGGTTCAAGCCGCCGCTCGACGGGCTGCGCATGGCCGGCCTCATGTACGACGCGATCACCAGCATGGGGACGCCGCGGGATGCGCAGAGCTCCCTGCTGCCATCGGGCCAGCAGCTGGAGCTCTTCGTCACCCTCACCGACCACTACGGCTTTCAGCAGCTCATCCAGATCCACGATCCGCCGCTCATCCACGAGCGCGAGCACCGGCACATGCTGCGGTTCAGCTATCGGCGCTGGCCCGGCGGCGAGGTGGAGAGCGATTTCGAACTCGCCGATGCGCCGCGCTCGCCTTTGCCGCCCGCGCGACCTCCTCCTTTCCCGGTGCATTTCCCTCTGCTCAGATTGCCGAGATGGACCGGCTGCTGGCCGACCGCGGCGTCCGGTGGCCGGGGCGTGCGGCTTTCATCGACCGCAACTTCCGCCGCTACGTGCAGGTCAACATCGATCCCACCACGACCTCCTTCGTCGACGGCAGCGTGCTCAACAACAAGCCGTTCCGCGAGGCGATCCTCGCGATCCGCGGCCGGCCGGCGTTTCGCGAGGTCGATCGCCACCTCGTCTACATCGAGCCCGACCCGGCGCGCTCGACCAGTCCGGTGGCCCGCCGGCCGCCCGGCTTCTTCGCGATGCTGAAGGCGGCGCTCTCGGACATCCCGCGCAACGAGCCGATCGCCGACGAGCTCACCTGGATCAACAGCTTCAACGAGCGGGTGCGCCGCCTCAAGGCGATCGTCGAGGCGGCGCGGCCGCAGATCACCCGGCATGTGACGGACGCGATCGACCTGCCGCTCGACCGGTCATTCACCGCCGAGCAGGTGCGGGTGTGGCGGGAGCAGATGAACGCGAAGGCGGCGGGGGAGGCGGGGTTCGCCTACGAAGGCTATGTGCGCCTGAAGCTCGCGGCAGTCCGCGCCTTCGTCAGCCAGCTGATCGCGGGCCTGCGCGGGATTTCGCCGGAGGCGCCGCTGGCGCGCGCCATCGCGGAAATCGTCGATGCCTGGGCGGCGCATGCCGGCAATGTCTATGACAGTCCCGACGGCCGGGCGCTGTACGGGGAGACCGCGGCGGCGGTGACGGCCGGCGCGCCAGCCTGGGTCAGGTTCCTGCTCGCCTTCGATGTCGACTTCCGCAAGCGGCGCCTGCATTTCCTGGTCCAGGGCCAGAACCGTCTCTATCAGATGCTGGACGATCCCAGGCTTGAGGGAATCGATGCCGCAGCGGTCGACCGGCTGAAGCGCGACTTCTATCACTGTCTCGACGCGCTCCGCCGGAAAGAGCAGCCGGAGTCCTTCAGCGCCGCGACGCGCGATCTCGCCGAGGAGATCTTTGCCACCGCGCCCACCCCCGGCCAGGCGCGGCACATCGAGAGCTATGCCCGGGACGTGGTCGAGCGCCACGCGGACCGCATCGGTCTCCTGGTGCAGCGGCTGGCGGAGGAGATCAAGCTGGACGAGAGCACCGGCGACATCGATGCGCTGCTGGCAACGATGGACACCGCCCAGTGGCCGCCGGCGGCCCGGCGCGAGGTTCTCGTCAACTATCTGGGATTTCCGTTCTGGGACATCCTGACCTTCTCGGTCACCACTTGGCGCGATGTCGGCGAGTTCGACGAGGTCTCCGTCGATCGGATCAGCCCGGCGGATGTACGCACGCTGCGCGATTTCGGCACCTCCGAGAGCCTCAAGGGTCTCGGCTTCGCGCATTTTGCGGCCTTCCTCTCGCGCACCTATCGGGAGAACGATTACCTGATTGGGCGCCTGCACGGCGTCGATCGCCTGATCGACATCGTCTGCGATTCCGCCGGCATCGATCCCGCCGCGGACACGCTGGGGATCCCGGCCCTGAAGCGGCGCGCCTTCGAGATCATCCTCAATGCCGAGGCGAAGCATCTCCCCAAGAGCGCCGAGCTCATCGACCGTCTGCGCCGGGCCGTCGCCGCGATCGGCTCGGAGCCGAAATAGGGCCCGGCTCCGGCCGCCTCAGAAGCTCTCCTTGAACGGGCGCAGGTCGATCTCCTGCGTCCAGGCGGAGCGCGGCTGGCAATGGATCTGCCAATAGGTCTCGGCGATCGCGTTGATGTCGAGGAGCCCGTCCTCGCCTCGCTGCCGCACCACCTCCGGCACGCGGCTGCGCAGCCGCTCGCCATCGATGCCGCCATCGATGATGACATGGGCGACATGAAGGCCCTGGGGCCCAAATTCCCGCGCCATGCTCTGGGAGATCATGCGCAATCCGGCCTTCGCCGCGGCGAAGCCGGCGAATCCCGCCTTGCCGCGGAGGCTCGCGGTGGCGCCGGAAAAGATCAGCGTGCCGCGGCGCAGCGGGACCAGCCGCCGCGCCGTCTCGCGACCGACGAGGAATCCGCCCAGGCAGCCGCTGCGCCAGAACTGCTCGAACTGCTCGACCGTGGCCTCGCGAAAATCGATGCGCTGATTGTTGCCGGCATTGAAGACGACGAGGTCGGTGGGGTCGCGGCCGGCACCCGGCGACATCGCTCGATCGAAGAGGCCGATGATGTCCTCCTCCCGCGCGGCATCGACCGTGACCGCTTCGGCGCTGCCGCCGGTGGTCTTGATGGTCCGGACGACCTTCTCGATCTTCTCCGGCGAGCGGCCGGCGACCAGCACGTGGTATCCCTGCGCCGAGAAGCGCCGGCTCAACGCTCCGCCAAGTCCCTGCTCGGCGCCGACGCCGACCACCACCGCCGTCGGCGTGCTCACGATGCCGCCTCCGCATCGCTGGCGGCGATCACGGGCTGGACTTCGGCGCTGTCACTGGATTGCGTCATGCGCAGTCTCCCTTAGCGTGATATCGCAAATAACGGCGGATTTCTAGGCCGGCCGGCGCGGCACCACGAGGGTGCCGACGTTGATCTGCACGGCCTCGCCGTTCTGGTTCAGCGTCGTCGTCCGCACCTTGACCAGCCCCTGGGTCGGGCGCGACTTCGACGGCCGCACCTCCAGCACCTCGCTCTCGAGATGCAGCTCGTCGCCGGGCCGCACCGGCCGCGGCCAGCGGAACTCCTCGAAGCCGGCGCCGATGATGCCGCCGGCGGGCTTCAGCTCGCCCTCCACCAGGAGCCGCATGGTGAGCGCCGCGGTGTGCCAGCCGCTCGCCGCCAGACCCTGGAAGATGCTGTGGCGCGCCGCCGCCTCGTCGAGATGGAAGGGCTGCGGATCGAATTCGCGGGCGAAGCTCTTGATCCGCTCCTCGTCGATCCGCAGCCGCCCGGACCCGAACTTCTGTCCGACCGCAAAATCTTCGAGATACCACTCGCTCATTGTCAGGACCTCCCGCGCAATGGGACGAGTCTTGGCCACCGCCACGCGACGCCGCCGAACCAGGCGCCCGCCGCGACCGCTCCGGCGTTGATCAGGCCGAAGGCAGTGAGCGCCGCGCCCTGCGCCATGAAGACGTGGGTAAGGCTGCCGCCCGAGCGCAGCATCAGCCAGCCGCCGCCGCATAACGTGTTGACGCCGCCGGCGCTTCCGCCGCGGCCAGAGGCGTGCCGGCGTCACTCATGGCGCCGCCCTCCGCTCGCATAGGAATATCTCAAAACTTCTACCCGATCGACGCCGTGCAAAGCCTGACGAGAGCTCGCTAGGCGATCGTCTCGATCGCCAGCGCGATGCCCTGTCCGCCGCCGATGCAGGCGGTGACGATGCCGCGCTTGAGGCCGTCCCGCCGCATGGAATGGATGAGGCGGGTGGTGAGCACCGCGCCAGTGGCGCCGATCGGATGGCCGTGGGCGACGGCGCCGCCCTCGACGTTGACGATGTCCGGTGGCAATCCCAGCTCCTGCGTCACCACGATGGCGATGGCGGCGAAGGCCTCGTTGATTTCCACGCGATCCACGCTGCCGATCTCCCAACCGGCGCGCGCCAGCGCTTGCCGCACCGCCGGGATCGGCCCGAGGCCGAACATGCCGGGCTCGACGGCGGCGATGCCATAGGAGACCAGGCGCGCCACCGGCTCCAGTCCGCGCGCCGCCGCCCATTTCTCCTCCGCCAGCACCATGGCAGCGGCGCCGCTGTTGATGCCCGGCGCGTTGCCGGCGGTGATCGTGCCGTCCTTGCGGAAGGCGGGCTTCAGCGCCGCCAGCGCCTCCAGCGTGGTGTCGGGACGGTTGTGCTCGTCGGTCTCGAAGATCGTCGATCCCTTGCGGCCGGGCAGTTCGATGGAAACGATCTCGGCCTTGAACTTGCCGTCCTTCTGGGCGGCGCCGAAGCGCTGCTGCGAGCGCAGCGCCCATCGATCCTGCGCCTCGCGGCTGACCTGGAACTCCCGCACCAGATCCTCCGTGTGCCAGCCCGACGGCTGGTCCGAGAAGGCGTCGTTGAGCCCGTCGTGCAGCACCGTGTCGGTGAGCTGCCCGTCGCCCAGGCGATAGCCCCAGCGCGCGCGGGAGATCACATAGGGCGCCATGTCCATGTTCTCCATGCCGCCGGCGACAGCGACATCGAGGGCGCCGAGCTGGATCTCCTGCGCCGCGGAGACGATGGCCTGGGCGCCGGAACCGCAGACGCGATTGACGGTCATGGCGGGAACCTGCACCGGCAGCCCGGCGCGAATCGCCGCCTGGCGTCCGGAGTTCATCTTCGTTCCGGCCTGGATGACGTGACCCATGACGACGGTGCCGATCTCGTCGGGCCTCAGCTTGGCGCGCTCGACCGCGGCCCTGATCGCGGCGGCGCCGAGATGGGGCGCCGGAACCTCCTTGAGGGAGCCGCCGAAGGTGCCGATGGCGGTGCGGACCGGAGCGGCGAAAACGACGGAACGTGGCGACGTCATGGGCGACCTTCCTTGATCCGGCGGACGTCCGGATCGGTTGACATCAGCGTATATGCGCCTATATAGGCGTAGGTGCACATGTGTCAAGGCGCGAGGTCGTGATGTCTCTCGAAGGCGGTCGACAATCCGAGATCTGCAACTGCCTGGCGGTACGCCAGGCGGCCCGGCACATGACCCAGTTCTACGACCGGTTCATGGCGCCGACGGGGTTGCGCACCTCGCAGTTCTCGATCCTGGTGCGGCTCCGGCGCGGCGGTCCGATGACGATCAACGCGCTCGCGGAGGAGCTCCTGCTGGATCGGACCACGCTCGGACGGAACATCCTGCCGCTTGAGCGTGAGGGCCTGGTCGCGATCACGCGCGGCGCCATCGATCGCCGGAGCCGGGTGGTGAGCCTGACGGCCGAGGGCATTGCGCGGATGCGCGCCGGCATCAAGCGGTGGGCCGCGGCGCAGGCGCAATTCGAGGCGACCTTCGGCAGCGGGCGGACGGCGGAGCTGCGCAGCCTCATGCACGCGGTCGTGGCGAGCGATCTCGGAGGTCCCGCCGGCGCATCGGCCTGAGGCCCGGAATCTATCCGGGATTTGCCTGGGATCTGTCGGCATCGACGATCCTGCGATATCCTCCCGTTACCGCCGTATCGGAATGGGGGATCCCGGCCATGGCCGTCAACGCCAATTCCAGGCAGGACCTTGCCGCGCTCGTCGGACGCGTGCTGATGAGCGCCATCTTCGTCTGGAGCGGATACGTCAAGCTGATGTCGCCTGCGGGAGCGCAGGCATATTTCGTTCACGTGGGTGTCGCGTTCCCGCAGCTCGTCTGGGTGGTCGCCGTCGTCATCGAGCTCATCGGCGGACTGCTTCTGCTGCTCGGTATTCAAACGCGCGTGGTCGCCGGCATTCTGGGTATCTGGAGCATCGCGACCGCCCTTGTCGCCCATACGAACTTCGCCGACGTCGACATGCAGATCCATTTCATGAAGAACGTCGCCATGGCGGGCGGCTACGCCGTCCTCGCCGGCTTCGGCGGCGGCGCCTACACGCTGGAGCGGCTGCTCGGGCGGTCCCGGGGATAGGCCGGTCGCGCCATCTCGACGTCGCCTCATTTTCTATGCTTCGCAACTGGTTAGACGCAACCACAAGGAGGCGTTGCAGCCGTCGTCCGATGAAGCTTGCATAATGATAGTCTATGCCTTATGTTCCTATCACGATGATAGTGACAGAGGGTCAGGCGGTCATGCGGCGCAAGAGCTACGGCAATCTGCAATGCCCCATCGCGCGCAGCCTGGAGCGGGTCGGCGAGTGGTGGAGCATCCTGATCCTGCGCGATGCCTTTCTGGGCTCGACGCGGTTCGACCAGTTCCAGAAGAGCCTGGATATCGCGCCCAACATGCTGACGCGGCGGCTCAACGCCCTCGTCGAGTCGGGCCTGCTGGAGCGCCGCGCGCTACAACGAGCATCCGCCGCGCTTTGAATATGTGCTGACCGCGCGCGGCCGCGATTTCCGGCCGGTGCTCTGGGCGCTGCTCGCCTGGGGCAACAAGCATTTCGCGCCCGAGGGCGCCAGCGTCGTGATCGTCGACAGCGAGACCGGCGTCGCGGCCGAGCCGGTGCTGGTCGACAGGAGGAGCGGCCGCCCGCTCGCCGCGCCGGTTTTCAGAACGGTTCCCGGCCCCGCCGCCGACGAGCGCACGCGCCGCCGCTATGCCGGCGGCTTGTCCGACCACGCGGAGCTCCCCGGAGCGAGGGGACGTCGTCATGAGCAGCATCGACGTCGATCGCGCGACCGACGTGATTTCCCTCAAGGGAAAGCGGCGTCTGGCGCGCGGCCAGCAGGCCCTCGCGGGTCTCGGCATTGCTCGTCGGCGCTGGGCGTGGCCTGGTACGGCCATCAGTGGTGGACGGTCGGCCGCTTCATCGAGAGCACCGACGACGCCTATGTCGGCGGCGATGTGACGGTGATCGCGCCCAAGGTTTCCGGGCTTCATCGCCGAGGTGGCGGTCACCGACAACCAGGCGGTGCACGCCGGCGATCTGCTGGTGAAGCTCGACGACCGCGACTACCGCGCCGCGCTGGCGAAGGCGGTGGCGGCGGTCGCCGGCCAGCAGGCGACGCTCGCCAATCTCGACGCGACCCGCCGCCTGCAGGAGGCGATGATCGCGCGAGGCCCAGGCCGAGCATCACCGCCGCCGACGCGGAGATCGATCGCGCCCGCGACGATCAGGTCCGCTATCGCCAGCTTTCGCGCGACCGCCGCCGCATCGCTGCAGCGCTTTCAGAAGGCGGATGCCGACTACAAGAAGGCGCGTCGCCGCCGGCGAGCAGGGCGCGCGCCGCGCTGCTGAGCGGCCGCAGCGGCAGCTCGACGTGATCGACACCCAGAAGCAGCAGGCCGAGGCCGCGCTGGCGGCGGCGATCGCCGACCGCGACACCGCGCGAGCTCAATCTCGGCTATACGGAGCTGCGCGCGCCGATCGACGGCGTGGTCGGCAATCGCAGCGCCCGCACCGGCGCCTACGCCACGGTCGGCGCCCAGCTCATCTCGCTGGTGCCGGCGCACGGGCTCTGGGTCGATGCCAACTTCAAGGAAAGCCAGCTCGCCCGCATGCGCCCGGGCCTGCCGGTCGACGATCGAGGCGGACGTGCTGCCGGGCGAGGTGTTCCACGGCCACGTCGGCGAGCCTGGCGCCGGCCACCGGCGCGGAGTTCAGCGTGCTGCCGCCGGAGAACGCCACCGGCAACTTCACCAAGATCGTGCAGCGCGTGCCGGTGCGCATCCTGCTGGACGGCGACGCGTCGACGCTGGGCAGGCTGCGGCCGGGCCTCTCGGTGACCGCCGAGGTCGACGAGCGACGCAGCCGCGACCGCGCTCGCCGCGACGACGCTGTCGCCGGCACCGCGCCGGCGCAGACTGCCGCGACCGGCGAGCTGCCGCTGCCGGCGAAGGTGTTCGCCTTCGCCACGCATGTGCGTCGGCTTCTTCATCGCGCTGCTCGACATCCAGATCGTCTCGGCCTCGCTGGCCGACATCGGCGGCGGGCTGTCGGCCGGGCCCGACGAGGTCGCCTGGGTGCAGACCAGCTACCTGATCGCCGAGATCGTGGTGATCCCGCTCTCCGGCTGGCTGTCGCGGGTGATGTCGACGCGCTGGCTGTTCTGCGCCTCGGCGGTGGGCTTCACCGTCACCAGCCTGCTGTGCGGCTGGGCCTGGAACATCCAGAGCATGATCGTCTTCCGCGCGCTGCAGGGCTTCCTCGGCGGCTCGATGATCCCGACCGTGTTCACCACCGCCTTCATCTATCTTCAGCGGCCAGCAGCGGGTGATCGCCGCGGCCACCGATCGGCGCGCTCTCCTCGCTGGCGCCGACCCTGGGCCCGACCATCGGCGGCTGGATCACCGACAACTACTCCTGGCACTGGCTGTTCTTCGTCAACCTGGTGCCCGGCATCTTCGTCGCCATCGTGGTGCCGATGCTGGTGCGGATCGACCGGCCCGAACCTCGTCGCTGCTGCGCGGCGCCGACTATCTCGGCATGGCGCTGATGGCGGTCTTTCTCGGCTGCCTCGAATACACGCTGGAGGAGGGGCCGCGCTGGGACTGGTTCGGCGACGACACCATCCGCACGACCGCCTGGATCTCCGGCATCGCCGGCGTCGCCTTCATCTGGCGCAGCCTGACGCTTCGCCAGCCGGTGGTCGATCTGCGCGCGCTCAAGAGCCGCAATTTCTCGCTCGGCTGCTTCTTCTCCTTCGTCACCGGCATCGGCATCTTCGCGACCATCTACCTGACGCCGCTGTTCCTCGGCCGCGTGCGCGGCTTCAGCGCGCTGGAGATCGGCGAGGCGGTGTTCTCCACCGGCGTGTTCCAGGTCCTGCGCGATTCCCGTTCTACACGTTGCTGGCGCGGCGCATCGATCTGCGCTGGCTGATGATGTTCGGCCTGGCCTGCTTCGCCGTCAGCATGTGGAACTTCACGCCGATCACCCATGACTGGGGCTGGCGCGAGCTGCTGCTGCCGCAGGCGTTCCGCGGCTTCTCCCAGCAGTTCGCGGTGGCGCCGACGGTGACGCTGACGCTGGGCGGCCTGGCGCCGGAGCGGCTGAAGCTGGCGTCCGGGCCTGTTCAACCTGATGCGCAATCTCGGCGGCGCGATCGGCATCGCCGGCTGCGGCACCATCCTGAACGACCGCACCAACCTGCATTTCCTGCGGCTGGCCGAGCACCTCAACAGCGGCAATACCGCCATGGTCGACCTGCTGCATCGGCTCGGCGGCACCTACACCGACGCCTTGTCCGGCGACGCCGTGCGCGGCCACGCGGCGGCGCTGCACCGGCTCTGGTCGCTCACCTTCCGCGAAGCGCAGACGCAGACCTATGCCGACGCGTTCCTGGTGATCACGGTCTGCTTCGTCGTCGCCACCGCGCTGGTGCCGCTGATGCGCAAGGTGATGCTCCCGCAGGCGCCGGTGCGGGACGCCCATTGACGCGATTGCGACCGCAGAGGGAAATTCGGCGGTCGCACTGACGGAATACGGGTGAATGCGCGGTTGCCAGAACAGTGCAGATCGCGACAATTCGCGGAAAACGCTCGCGAATTGCGCTATCGATGCTCCCCGCTTCGTAATCATTAAGAAACTACTGGGCCACATAATTTCGCAGCCGTGCACCAGTTCGCATGGGGGCACCAGGTACCAGGAGTGGCTATGGCAGTCGACGCGTCACCGGAAAAGAGGCTTCCGCTCTCCGAGGAGGAGGCGGCGGCGCATCGCCGCACCGTGCGCAAGCGCGTGCTGTGGGCGGCGCGGATCGAGGTGTCTGGCAGGCAGCATGACTGCGTCGTCATCGACCTGTCGCTGGGCGGCGCCAAGCTCGACCTCCAGGCGCCGTTGGCTCAGGGCGACGTGGTGACGCTGATTCTCGAGCGCTTCGGATCGTTCCGCGCCGAGGTGGCGTGGCGCGAGGATGGATCTTGCGGGCTGCGTTTCGTCGAGGATCCCCAGCGCATCGCCGATCTCATCGGCGGCCGTCTGCCGCTGACCGCGAAGACGGCGGCCTCGGCCGTAAGCATTTTCCCCGCCCCTCTCAGAACAGCTCGACGCCACCGGCGACGAGTGCTGCCTGCGCCGCGAACAGCAGCGCCGCGGCATAGCGAACCCAGCGCAGATCGATGCGCCCGCCGGCGAAGTGCCCGCCCAGTACCGCCGGCAGATTAGCCGCCACCATGCCGAGAGTGGTGCCGATCACCACCAGCCCCACCGTCTCGAAGCGGGCGGCGAGCGCCGCGGTGGCGATCTGGGTCTTGTCGCCGATCTCGGTCAGGAAGAAGCAGACGACAGTGGTGACGAAGGCGCCGTGATGCGTCGTCCGCGCGCCGCCGTCCTCGTCGAGACGGTCGGGGATCAGCGACCAGAGCGCCATGCCGATGAAGGACGCGATCAGCACCCAGCGCAGCACGCCCGGCGACAACAGCGCCCCCACCGAGGCGCCGGCCCACGCCGCCACCGCGTGATTGCCCGTGGTGGCGATGACGATCCCCAGGAGGATTGCGCCGGGCTTGCGAAACCGCGAGGCAAGAACGAGGGAGAGGAGCTGGGTCTTGTCGCCGATCTCGGCGATGGCGACGACCAGGGCGGAGACGGCGAAGACTTCCATGCGCGGCCGGCTTGTTCGAAAGGCCGCGGACCATAGCCGAGCGGCGGCCCCGGCGCCATGGGAGGAGCGAGGCCGCGGAGGACACCTCCACCTTGAGTGTCATGTCGTCGACGCCGCTGACGCGCAGCGCGCTGCCGGCGGCAGGATCGGGGCCGATCAATTGCCGGAGCGTGTCGGCGACGAAGGCGCGGCCGTGGGCGATCGGCGCCGCCGGCACGAGGGTGCGGCCGAGATGCGGGCCGCGCGGTCGTTGATGCGCCCGGGTCAGCTCTTGCTTCGATGATGCCGGACGCGGGCGCGGATCACCCAGGCCGGCGCCAGCAGTCCGAGCGACAGCACGGCGAAGAAGGTGAGCTGCACCGTGCGCTCGAGCTCCGGCAGCAGCCAGACGGCGAAGCCGACGACGAGCGCCGCGAGGCCGAGCCAGATCAGCACGAAGGTTCGCGTCACCGCCTCGGCGGCTGCCAATGCGAGGCCGAGAGCGAGCCATATCCAGTAGGCCATGGCAGGTCCTCAGCCGGCGCCCGGACCGGGTCAGCCGGCGGCGACGTCGCCTTCCCGGCGCCAGTCGGCGAAGGCGCCGAGGCGGCCGGGCTTCGCGCCCCGTCCCACGATCTTGCTGCTGCCGACGCGGAGCTCGGCTTTCTCGGCCGCGGGGAATCCGGCGGCGGCGAAAGCATCGCTGAGCTCGCGCGGCACGCCGGGCTCGCATTCGATGCCCGGCTTCTGGGTGGCGATGTCCCTGGGCTTGGTGCCCGGCACCAGGGCCCAGCGCGGCGCCGCCACCGCCGCCGCCGGCTCCTCGCCGAAATCCAGGATGCGGGCCAGCACCTGCAGGTTCACCTGCGGCTGGTTGTCGCCGCCGGGCGAGCCGCCGATCCATTTGAGGCCGTCCGCATCCGAGGCCATGAAAGTGTGGAGCGTGTGCATGGTGCGCCGCCCCGGCGCCAGGTGGTTGGCGCGGGCGGGATCGAGGAAGAAGGCGATCATGCGGTTGTTGAGGAGCACGCCGCTCTCCTCGGCGACGACGCCGGATCCGAGCTCCGCATAGACGCTCTGGATCAGCGCCACGCCGTTTCCCTTGTCGTCCAGGACGGAGATCTTCGAGGTGTTGTCGGCGGCGCCTGCGAACTCGAAGCGCGGCAGGCCGAGGCTCTGGGATTTGCCGGCGATGATCGCCTCCGCCTGCGCGCGGGCTTCCGGGCCGTCGCGCAGGATCGCCAGGCGCTCGTCGAGGGCGCGGCGGAGCGCGCGCGCCGCGGCGACCCAGAATTCTTCCGGCGCCATGCGCTTGGGCTCCGGCGCCAGCTCCTCAAGGAGCTTCAGCGCCCGCAGCAGCACCACGCCTTGCGTGATCGGCGGCTGGCTCGCGATCTCGAGGCCGCGGTAGCGCGTCGTCAGCACCGGCAGCACCTCGGCCTTGATGGCGGCGAGATCGTCCTCGGCGAGGAAGCCGCCCGCCTGCTGCACCGCGCGCGCGATGTCGCGGGCGATCGGCCCTTCATAGAAGGCGCGGGGGCCTTTCTCGGCGATGGTCTCCAGCGTCCGCGCCAGCGCCGGCTGCCGGAAGCTCTGGCCCTCCTTGAGCGGCGCGCCGCCGGGCGCGAAGACATCCTTCCAGCCGGGCAGGCCCAAGAATTCATGCGCATGCTTCGCCGCTGCCCCGGAGACGCGCCAGCCGGCGGGAAATCCCTCCCGCGCCAGCGCGATCGCCGGCGCCAGCAGCTCGGCGAGCGGCTTGCTGCCCCAGCGCTCGTGCAGCGCCTGCCAGCCCGCCACCAGTCCCGGCCCCTGCACCGCGAGGCCGCCGAACTCCGGCACGAACTGGTGGCCGAGCGCCTTATAGGCCTCGATGGTGGCGCGCCCAGGCGCCGCGCCGCTGGCGTTGACCGCGAGGATCGGCTTGCCGCCGATCTTCACCAGCGCCAGGAGATCGCCGCCGATGCTGGTGGCGTTGGGGATCATCACCGTCAGCACCGCCGAGCCGGCAATCGCGGCGTCGACGACGTTGCCACCGGCCTTCAGGCAGGCGACCGCCGCTTCCGCCGCCTCGCGCGTGCCCGCCGCCGACGCCGCGCGCTCGCCATAGGCCGCCTCGGCGCCATTGAATCGCTTGCCTGCCATGCGGAGTGTCCTTTGCTGCGGTCCGCTCGCGTGCGGCGAACCCTAGGAGCCACCTTTCCGGGGGTCAAGGCATCGCCAGAGGCGCCCGCCGCGACGTACCATCGGATAGCGCAAACGGGAGAGGCGAGGCGATCACACCATGAGCACCGTCTACGAGCGGCTGGGCGTCGCGCCCATCATCAACGCCTTCGGCACCAACACGCGGCTCTCCGGCGGGCTGATGGCGCCGGAGGTGGCGCAGGCGATGGTGGAAGCCTCGCAATACTGCGTCGACATGGTGGAGCTGCAGGCACGCGCCAGCGTCCTCATCGCCGAGGCGACCGGCGCCGAGGCGGGCTACGTCACCTCGGGCGCGGCGGCGGCGGTGCTGCTGGGGCTCGCCGCCTGCATGACCGGCCTCGATCCCGACAAGATGAACCGGCTGCCGGACACGTCGGGCATGAAAAGCGAGATCGTGGTGCCGCGCAGCCATCGCAACTTCTACGACCGCGCGGCGCGCTCGCTGGGCGCGAAGGTGGTGGAGGTCGGGATCTCCGACCGCTTCAGCGGCACCGGCGTGCGCGACGTCGAGGCCTGGGAGATCGCCGCGGCGATCACCGAGCGCACCGCCGCGGTCTACTATCTCGCGAAGCCCCATTCCCAGCCGACGCTGCCGGAGGTGGTCGCTGCCGCCAGAGCGCGCGGCGTGCCGGTGGTGGTGGATGCGGCGGCGGAGCTGCCGCCGGCGGAGAACCTCCGCCGCTTCATCGCCGAGGGCGCCGATCTCGTCGCCTTCAGCGGCGGCAAGGCGATCGGCGGACCGCAGGCGTCGGGCATCCTCACCGGCCGGCGCGACCTGATCGCGGCGGCGGCGCTGCAGAACTTCGATCTCGACGTCTTCTTCGATCTCTTCGATCCGCCGCCCGCCTTCATCGACAAGAGCCGGCTGCCGGGATTGCCGCAGCACGGCATCGGCCGCCCCTGCAAGGTGGGAAAGGAAGAAGTCGTGGGCCTGCTGACCGCGCTGCGGCTCTTCATCACCGGCGGCGAGGAGCGGCGGGCGCGCTGGCAGAAGCTCACCGCCGCGCTGCTGGCGGGGCTGCAGCCGATCGCGGCCTTGGAGGCGGCACCGGCGCCGGATCCGCGTCGGACCGGCATCCCGCTCATCGCGGTGCGATTGAAGGAGCGCAACGACGGGCTCGACATGCGCGGCCTCGTGCGCCGTCTCGAGGCCGGCACGCCCAGCCTGCGCTGCAACATCTCCGCCATGGCGAGGGCGTGCTCTATCTGTCGCCGGTCTGCTTGCGCGAAGATCAGCTGCCGGCAATCGCCGAGAAGTTCCGTGCCGCGCTCGGCTGAATGGATCGGGCAGGGCATTGAGGCAACGTGTCTTCGTCCTACGACGGCTTGAAGTCGCGCCGCGCGTCCCCACTCTTCCGTTTGCAGCGTAGATCGAAGAACGGTCACGCGGCGCTGCTAGCTTGTGCGCATTGCCAACGAATGGAGGAGACCATGCCCGCCAAAGTGAAACCGATTCCGAATGGCTATCACGCGATTACGCTCTACCTGGCCGTGCGCGACGCGGCGCGCGCCATCGAGTTTTACAAGAAGGCATTTGGCGCAACCGAGCTCATGCGCATCGCTGCGCCCAACGGTCGGGTCGGCCATGCGGAGCTGAAGATCGGCGACTCCATCATCATGTTGGCGGACGAGCATCCGGAGATGGGCTCGCGCGCTCCCCAGACGGTTGGCGGTACGCCGGTCGGGCTCATGCTCTATGTCGAGAACGTGGACGCGGTCGCGGATCGCGCGCTGACCGCCGGCGCGAAGCTTACCCATCCCGTCGAGGACAAGTTCTACGGCGATCGCTCCGGCACGGTGACCGATCCCTTCGGGCATGTCTGGCACGTCTCCACCCACAAGGAGGACGTGCCGCCCGACGAGCTGCGCCGGCGCGCCGAGGCGTTCATGCAGCAGATCGCCAAGACCTGAGTGGCGGGTCAGAACGGCGGCGTCCAGCTCGACCTCGGTATCGAGCGGGATCACCGGGCGCGGCAGCCGCGTCCAGGCGAAGCGGCTGAGCATCGGCGAGGTGAGGCCGGGGCAGTCCACCTCGACGATGCGGTCGCCCGCGAAGAACTCGTCGAAGCCGCCGCGGAAATGGCCGCGGGACTTGACGACGACCGAGCGCGCCTGGGCGATGTCGAGGCCGAACATCTCGAAGAAGACGGGATCGGCGCATTGGTGGCGGTTGGAGATCACCACCACGGTGATGCCGGCCACCTGGAGCGCGGCGGAGCGGCCGAGAGCGAGGCGCGTGCCGCCGTAAATGCCGCGCCGGCCGACGCAGGCGCCGTCGGAGAGCCTGAGCACCTTGGCCTCGTGCTCGAACGGTTTTGAGAAGCTCTGGGTCTCCGCACGGTTGAAGCGGGCGAGGAAGCTGGCGCCCTCGCCGCGCTCATGCGCTTCATCCGCGAGCGCCGCGTCGTTGAAGATGCCGAGCAGCACGCCTTGCGTGCCCGCCTTCAGAAACGCCTCGAGGATATAGGTCGTGTTGCCGCGCCCGCCGCCGCCGGGATTGTCGGCGACATCGGCGAAGCAGAGGGCGGGATGGGCGGGATCCTTGCCTGACGCCGCCGCCATCGCCGTCGCGTCTTCGAGCGACGTGAGCTGCGGACGGAAGCGCTCGCGGTTCCCCCAGCCGAGCTCGGCGATCTCCCGCGCCAGGTGTCGCGCCGCCGCCTCGTCGCGTCGCGCCGTCACGATCACCGTGAGCCCGTTCTTCGCGGTGTCGCCATAGGCGAAGCCGCCCATGACGGTGACGTTGAGAATCTCCGGCGTCTTCTTCTGCTGGCCGTAGTTGATCATATCAGCATAGGGCCCGCCCGCGGTCAGCATGGTCACGGTCGGCGGCACGATCGGCAGCCGGATGCACGCGTGCCTGGGCTTCAGGCCGCCGAGCAGCTCCCGCATCGCCAGCGCCGCCTCCTCGCCGCGCTCGCGCATGTCCATGTGCGGGTTGGTGCGATAGCCCACGAAGAGATCGATGCTGTCGACCATGCGCTCGGAGACATTGCCGTGCAGGTCGAAGGTGGCGACGATGGGAACGCTGGGTCCCACCACCTCGCGCACCATGGCGAGGAGCGCGCCGTCGGGATCGTCGTCCTCGGTGGTGAGGCCGGCGCCGTGTGAGCAGACGTAGACGCCGTCGAGCGGCTTCGCCGCCTCCAGCCCCTGCCGCCATTCCCGCATCAGCTGCTGGAAGAACGCGTGCACCACCGGGCCGTTGGGCTGCGCTTGCGCCAGCCGGATCGGCAGCGGCGTCCAGGGGCCGGTGCGGTCCATCGCGGCGACGAAGCCCGGCAGCTCCGGCGTGAAGCGCGGCGTGGCGGCGCGCGCCTCCGCCAGCAGCTCGGCTCCCGCGGCATAGGCGCGCGCGGAGAAATCCGCTTCCACGGCCGGCGGCGCGAACTTGTTGCACTCGATGGAGAAGCCGAGGAGGGCGATGCGCGGCGGCGATTTTGTGCTCATGGGAAGGTCCTGACGTGCACGGGAATGAGGCATCACGCGGCTTGCTGGCATCGGCCGCTTTCGGCAAAGTCTAGCCTCTCGCAGCGCCGCCGCAAACCGCACCCGGCGTCCCGATCACGACGACATGGAGAGGATGTGAGCCATGGCCGACCGCGCCGCCGATCATCCGTTGGACCACGCGAGGACGCTGGCCTCGGTGCCCGGCACCTACACCCATTTCGTCGACGAGCTCTTCCGCCTGAGCCTGATCGATCGCGAGCAGCACATCTTCCTGCAGAAGGGGCTGCGGTCGGCGGCGGGGAAGGGCGAGCTCGCGGAGACGGCGCTGGTGCCGCCGAGCTCGTCGCATCTGCACGTCGGTGATGGGCTGGAGCAGCGCGCGGCCAAGGCGGGCCTCGTGCGCCAGGACGGCCGCAACCGCTATCGCCTGCTGGCGGGACCGGAGACCGTGCATTGGGGCTATCTCTCCGGCGCCGTGGAGCCGGCGGTCCGGGTGAAGCCCGGCGCCACCGTCACCATCGACACCGTCTCTCATGAGGGACTGCTCGCCGATCAGGGACCGCCGGAGCGCTTCTTCACCCGCCACGGCATCGCCCGCGACGGCGTGCTGGCGGATGCGGTGGCGATCTATGCCAAGGTGCAGCACAGCGGCCTCGGCCCCCACGTGGTGTCGGCGCCGGTCTACGTCGAGGGCGCCGAGCCCGGCGACGTGCTGGTGGTGAAGATCCTGGAGGTGACGCCCCGCGTTCCCTACGGCGTCAACACCATGCGCTCCACCAAGGGCGGCCTCGCGGAGGAGTTCACCCTCAATCGCAGCATCGTGATCCCCTTCGATCTCGAGCGGCAGGTGGCGAAGTTCTCCGAGCGCATCGAGGTGCCGCTGGCGCCGTTCTTCGGCATCATGGCGACCGGGCCGGCGCGCAGCCTCGGCCGCCTCAGCTCGGTGCCGCCCGGCGCCTATGGCGGCAACATCGATCTCAAGGACCTCGTCGCCGGCACCACGTTTTATCTTCCGGTGCATGTGCCCGGCGCGCTCTTCATGTGCGGCGACGGCCATGCCGCCCAAGGCGACGGCGAGGTGGATCTGACGGCGATCGAGACCTCCCTCACCGGCACCTTCGAGCTCGATCTCATCAAGGGCCGGCCGCTCGCCTGGCCCCGGGCGGAGACGCGGACGCACTGGATCTGCGTCGGCCTGCACGAGGATCTCAACGAGGCGATGAAGATCTGCATCCGCGAGACCATCAAGTTTCTCGGCGAGGAGAAGGGCCTCGCGCCGGCGGACGCCTACGCGCTTGCCAGCATCGCCATCGACTTCGAGGTGACCCAGGTGGTGGACCAGGTGAAGGGCATCCACGCCATGATCCCGAAGGGGATCTTCAAGTAGGGCTTGGGCTCGACGGTGGTCCAGTCCTTCGATCGCGCTCGCTCGGCCTCGCTTGCTCAGGACGAGGCATAGCGGACGCCTGTTCGGAGACATGGCCACGGTCGATTGCTTGTCAAGTCGATCGTCGCGATCAGGCGCGCATCGAAGTAAGCTTGCCGAGTGGCCGTCGGCGGTCGCGGAGGCCGGCTCATCCTACGGGCTCTGAAGCCCGTAGGCGCAGCGTGGTACGCTCCAGTGCCGACCCATTGAAGCCGGACATAGTCCTGTGGTAGCCGCAGCGCGATGCCCGGTTGATCAAGCGCTCGTCGTAGTCGAACTCGGGCACAAGCTATGCGGGCATTGACGTGTCGAATGACTCGGCCGGTAGCGTGCTACGTGCGGCACGGCCTGGGCAAGCGCTTCGTGCGGGCCGCGCGACGGTTGTACGGCTTGGGCGCAACCAGTCGAAGGCGTGCTGCGCCGTCGGCGAGATCGCGCTGGCGGTTGAAGGCAAACACCTCGTCCTCGAGGGTGTCGATGGCGGCGCGCTCGTTCTTGCCGCGGCTCTGCGGATGATAGTGCCGTCTATGCCGCCCGGGTGACGCCGAGCTTGAGGAGCCAGACGCCGAACCGGCGCCCAGCGTTCGACCGGATGAATCGCCGCAGGGCGTGCCGTTGTCCGACGCACATCGCGTCCGGCAGCCCTAGCGGCGGCATGCCGGTTTCCAGGCGGCCCTGCACGGTCGCTGGCCTTGCTCGTTGGAGCAGGCGCTCAGACACAGCAGGTATCGCGAATGATCGTCGACCGACGCGTCAGCGGATGGCAGCGCATCCCGTCAGCAAGCCGGCTCCCAGCCCTTGAAGTCCATCTGCCCCAGAAGAATTGGGCGCTTCCTTCTCGAAGCGCTGGTACGTCGCCGGCCCACCGTGCGCGTCTTGGACGCGGCCATTGCGGCGCAGAATCTCATGCACGGTCGACAGCCGCGCGGCGGCGTTCATCCCAATCCGATCGCGTGCAGCGCTCGATCTTCCGAGTTGCCTCAGGCTCGGCACCCTCGACCGCCGCAAGATCGCAGCCCTCGTCGGCGTGGCCCCCTTCACCCGCCAGTCCGGCCGTTGGCAAGGCAAGTCCTTCATCGCCGGCGGCCGCGCCAGCGTCCGCGCCGCTCTCTTCCCCGCTACCATGGCCGCGGTGCGTCACAACCCCACCATCCGAGCTTTCCGCCAACGCCTCCTCGCCAACGGCAAGCCCAAGATGGTCGCCATGGTCGCTTGCATGCGCAAGCTCCTCACCATCCTCAACGCCATCCTCAGAGACCAAAAACCATGGCAACCCGCTTGACCCGCAACACAGTCGCTGAGCAAGCGAAGCGCGTCGAAGGACGCGACTTTCTTCGGCGGCACCCGGCTATGCCGCGAACTCCCGCAGCAATTTTCCGGGCCGGCTCGTCATCTCGATCGCGCCGTTGGCGTCCGCCACCTGCACGCCGTTGACCCAGACGCCATGCAGGCCCTGGGGATCGGTGGTGAGGCGGGCGGCGCCGCCGGGGAGATCGTGGACGCGGCGGCGCGGGCCGCGGCCGATGGTGGCGGGATCGAACAGCATGAGATCGGCGGCAAGGCCCGGCGCGAGGCGGCCGCGGCCCGCGATGCCGAAGATCTCCGCCGGGCGGCCGGTCAGTTGCCAGACCGCCTCTTCGAGACTCAGCGCTCCGCGCTCGCGCACCCAGTGGCCGAGGAGATGCAGGCCGTATCCCACGTCGCAGAAGAAGCTGAGATGCGCGCCCGCATCCGACAGCGCGATGCTGGCGTTGGGATCGCGCAGCATGCGGCCGACCGCCTCCTCGTCGGTGTTGAGGAGCACCGCGGTGAAGACGGTGTCGAGGTCTTCCGAGAGAGCGAAGTCGAGGAGCCAGTCGAGGGGCGCCTTCCCGGCCTCGGCGGCGAGCGGCGGCGATGCTGCGGCCCTCATGGCGCCGGTTCTCTGGTCGCATCGCCTCGAGGAGATCGAGCTTCTCCCAATCGTTGTTGAAGAGGCGCATGGCGACGGGGGTGGCGAGCTCGGCGGTGACGCGGCGGCGGAAGTCGGGATCGGCGTAGACGCGCTTCAAGGCCTCGCCCTCCGCCTGCATCGCCGGCAGCCAGGCGGCGATGCCCTCGAAGAGATAGGGCGACTTCATGGTGAAGTCGTTGGTGAGCGGGCAGCAGGAGATCTGCCCGTAGAGGCGGTTTCCGCGCTTCTGCGCCGCGCCGATGAGGGCCAGATCGTTGAAGGTCGCCTCGGGCAGCACCGGATTGTGCAGGAGCGCCGCGATCATCACCGGGCGGCCGGATTGCGCCGCGAGGGATTCCAGGAACGGCACCGTGGACTCCGGCCCCTTGGTCAGCATGAAGATGCCGCGGCGCATCTCGCCGAGCACGCCCACGAGGGCGCCGAGCTCGGCGGTGTCGGCGAGGCGCGACGGCATCGGCACGCCGCCCTCGCCATTGTGCTGCGGCGCCGTCGAGGTGGCGAAGCCGATGGCGCCCGATGCCATCGCCTCGGCGACCAGGCGCCGCATCGCCGTGACCTCGTCCGGCGTGGCGCTCCGCCGCGTTGCGTCCTCGCCCATGACGAAGGTGCGCACCGATGAGTGGCCGACGAAAGCCGCCACGTTGGGCACGCTGCCGAGCCGCTCCAGCAGGGCCAGATATTCCGGGAAGCTCTCGAACTCCCAGCGGATGCCCCGGCGCAGCACGTCGAGGGACATGCCCTCCACATGGGTGAGGTTGCGCATGGTGATCTCGCGGTCGGCGGGCCGGCAGGGCGCGATGGTGAAGCCGCAATTGCCGATCACGACAGTGGTGACGCCGTGCGCCGGCGATGGCGTGAGCGCCGGATCCCAGGTGATCTGCGCGTCGTAGTGGGTGTGGGTGTCGATGATCCCCGGGGCCAGCACCAGGCCGTCGGCGTCGATCTCCTGACGCCCGGCTCCGACCTCGCGGCCGATCTCGACGATGCGGCCGCCGGAGACCGCGAGGGCGCCGCGCATTGCGGGCGCCTTGGTGCCGTCGACGAGAAGCGCGTTCCTGATGACGAGGTCGTGCATGGCGCCATCATAGACCGAAGCCCGGCCGCGGCTCCATCTTGAGGAACCCTCCGCGACAGGCGACACTGCCGCGCCCGCAACGCAACCCGATCCCGCCATGACCGTCTACGTCATCGAGCCCATCAGCCCCCGCGCGCTTGCCCGCTTGAATGAGCGGGTCGAGGTCGTCGATTGGCGCGATCCCGGCGTCTGGGAGTGGCCCGATCAGGCGGACGGCTTGGTGGTGCGCATTCGGCCCGTCGCCGCCGATGACGTCACGCGGGCGCGCCAGCTCAAGGTGATCGGCAAGCACGGGGTGGGATTCGACAACATTCCCCTCGACGCCGCCCGCGCCAAGGGCATCACCGTCGTGAACACGCCCGGCGCCAATGCGGATGGCGTGGCGGAGCTGGTGCTGGGGCTGGCGATCGCCGCGGCGCGCCATGTGGTGGCGGGAGACCATGCGCTCCGTGCGGGCACCCTCGGGAAGCAGCCGCTGCCCGTCGGGCGCGAGCTCGCGGGACGGCGGGTCGGTGTCGCGGGATTTGGCGCGGTCGGGCGCCGGGTCGCCGGCCTCTTCGCGCGCGCCTTCAATGCGCCGGTCAGCGCTTACGATCCGATGCTGGCACCCGATGCGATCCGTGCCGCCGGCGCGGAGCCGGTCTCATTGGAGACGCTGCTCGAGACCAGCGCGGTCGTCAGCCTCAATCTGCCGCTGACGCCGGAGACCCGGAACCTGATCGACGCCAAGGCGCTGGCGCGGATGGCGCCCGACAGCATTCTCGTCAACACCGCCGCGCGGCGGCATCGTCGATGAGATGGCGCTTGCCGAGGCGCTGGCCCGGGGCCGGCCCGGCGCCGCCGCCGGCGACGTCTTCGCCATCGAGCCGCCGCCGCCGGACCATCCGCTGCTGCAGCTCGCGAATTTCATCGCCACGCCGCATCTGGGCTCGGCGACGCAGGAATCGCTCGACCGCGTCGGATTATCCGTGGTGGAGCAGGTGATCGACGTGCTGGAGGGACGCCGTCCGCCGCACGTCGTGAGCTGAGCGCGGCAACGGCAGCACCTGAAGCGGCACTGCCGCTGCGCGGGACTCAGAACTGCAGGACGAAGTCCGCCGCAAAGGTGATCTGGTTGTCGTCGCTGCCGTTGCCGAACACGGGATGGGCGGCGTGGTCGTAGCGGATTTCCGGCCGCAGCATGAAGCCGGAGACGGGCTTCGGCAGCTCGGGCTTCCAGGTGGTGCCGAGGGTCAGCTCCGTGTAGGTGTTCCGGCCGCCGCTCACCACGCCGCCCGAGCTCGTCGGCAGGCCGCGCTCGGCATTCACGAAGTCGAGCGGCTGCTCGAATTTCGCGACATAGAAGCCCTTGGAGTCGTTGAAGATCTCGCCGCGTCCGGTGAGCGACCACTGGTCGTTGAAGGCGTAGGTGATGTATTGCGCGATGCCGCCTGCGGTTGCGCTGACACCGTCGTCGCGGACGTAGTTGAGCTCGGTGACCGAGGTCAGCTGATCGCTCACCTTCCAGGTGACGTAGACGTCGTTGAAGTAGCGGAACTCGCCGTTGACGTCGATCGGGTGGCCCGAGAAGTCGACGGCGCCGCGCGGATTCTCCGGACCGAAATGGCGAGAGCGCGAGGAGGGTCAGCTTGCCGTCCAGCATGTTGAGCCCGAAGCCGGCGAGCCCGGCGATGGCGTCGTTGTTGTCGCCATGCGAGCCGATCCAGGTGTTGGTGCCGCTGTCGACGCCGGCGTAGAGGTCGAGCAGGTCGGTCGCATGAACCGTCGCATAGCCGCCGGTGTGCTTGAGGGGCAGGCCGAAGTTGAAGATGTAGGAGTGCGAGTAGAGCGGATTGCCGCTGGCGTCGATCACCTCGTAGCCGAGCGGCGTCGGGTACTGCCCGATCTTCAGGTCCGTGCCGCCGTCGCCCAGCAGCGGCGAGTGGATCAGCGCGTTCGCCTCCACCAGATCGATCTGGTTGGTGTCGTGGATGACGCGGTCGAACTCGCCGATGAAATGCGTGTAGCGCGCATCCGACGCCGTACATGCCCTGCAGCTTGAAGCCGAAATCCCAGCCCTCGGCCTTGGGATCGAGCGGCCGCTGTGCGGTCAGCAGGATCTGGTTCAGCACCGGCTGGTTGGCGTGGTCGGTGAACAGCTGGCCGAAGTTGCGATGATCGGGGGGACCCTCGGGATTGGCGGTGAAGCCGGCCTCCACCTGGCCCGTGAAGGTGAGCGTATCGGCCCAGGCGGCGGGAGCGGCTGGCGCCCCTGAAGCGGGCGCGGCGCGGAGCCGTCTGCGCCGCCGCGGGAGTTGTCAGCGCGAGCGCGGCGCTCAGCACCAGAGTGCTGGCAGCCCCAAGAAGCTTACAGTGCTTAGCCATAAGTGGTGATATCTCCCCCAAAAATTGCATCGCAAGACAAGCGGAGCCCCTGGTCGACACGCCGCCCCTATTCCGGCCCGGACGCAGCTGATGACCGTTTTCCGGGCGGCGTGCCGCGAAATATGGCACCGACACCACGGGAAGAAGCGTCGACGCCACATCACGGAGCTCTCTCTGCAAACTCCTTGCCATGTCGGCGCATAAAAAAACTATGCGGATTTGTCGGCGGTCTCCGCGATGACCCAATCACGAAAAGCCTTCACCTTCCGCCGCTCGCCCTGCGGAGTCCTGGTGGACCAGCCAATAGGCCTTGCCGTGGCTCACCGTGAGCGGGAACGGCTGGAACAGCCGGCCGGCAATGATGTCGTCGTGAAAGAGGTAGGGCGAGCCGATGGCGACGCCCAGCCCGTCGATGGCGGCCTGCACCGCGATCTTCGTCGAATTGAAATGGGCGCCGAGAGTGATGGGAAGATCGGGAATTCCCGCCGCCGCGAGCCACGCCGGCCAGTCGCCGACGGAGGCCGGCTCGACGCTGGAGGCGTCGATGAGCGGCACGTGCCGCAGATCCTCGGGCCGGTGCAGCCGGTCGCGATGGGCGCGTCCGCAGAGCGGCGTCAGCTCGTCGTCGAAGAGCTTGGTGACCACCAGCCCCGGCCACTTTCCGTCGCCGTAGCGGATCGCGATGTCGACGTCCTCGCGGGCGAAATCCACCAGCCGCGCCGTGGTGGAGAGGCGGACCTCGATCTCGGGATGCGCGGCCTGGAAACGCGGCAGCCGCGAGACCAGCCAGGTGAGGGCGAAGGTGGTGAGCGTGGTGACCGAGAGGGTGGCGGCGCCGCGATCCGAGCTGACGCGCGCCAGCGCCCGCGCCATGCGCTCGAAGGCATCGCGCAGGTCCGGCAGCAGCGCCTGGCCTTCGTCGGTGAGCAGCAGGCTCTTCGGCAGGCGCCGGAACAGCTTCACGCCGAGGCGCAGCTCCAGGGTCTTCACCTGATGGCTGACGGCGGCTTGCGTCACGTGCAGCTCCGCCGCCGCTCGGGTGAAGCTGAGATGCCGGGCGGCGGCCTCGAAGGCCTTGAGCCCGTTCAGTGGAAGCGATCCCTGCATCGCGTTAAGACCTAGTTTTACTTGGCCATGATATGAGAGAAGGTCGTTTGTGGCCAGCGCAATTCAGCGGCCATTCTCCTTGGCAACGAGACCCCAGCCCAAAGGAGATTTAATCATGGAACGCCTCACCGCAAGCCTGATCCCCGCCATCGCGGCGGCCCATGTCGCGGCCCTCACGACCGCCTCGGCGGCGCCGGTCTTCCGCGGCGCCAGCCTTCTGTTCCGCTGGCGCGCCGAGGGGCGGCAGGGCGAGTTCCTCGATCCGACGTGGCGGCCGGGCCCGGCCGCGATCATGCGGGGATGGCGGCCGCGCGCCGACGAGCCGCGCGGCGCGTCGGTGGCGGGAGCTGGTCGGCGAGCGGCTGGCGGGGCTCATCGATCACATCGCCGAATGGCACGATCGCGCCAAGAGCCGGCGGGCACTGCTGGCGATGGACGACCACGCGCTCCGCGACATCGGCGTCGACCGTGCCACCGCGGATTACGAAGGCAACCTGCCGTTCTGGCGGCTGCGCCGCTGACCGATGGACCGGCCGGCGGATCTCTCACATGTGGGAGTACATCCGCCGGCCGGGCACCTGGAGCTCGGCCCTGAGCACGGTGCCGGTCCGCGACTCCGTGATGAAGAGCGACTTGCCGCTCCGGCCCGCCGAAGGCGCAGTTGGTGGTGGCGAGGCCGGCGCAGGACTTGATGCGATAGAGCGGCTCGCCGAGCGGGCTGAACACCCAGACGCGAGCCCAAGCCGATGTGGCAGACGACGAGATTCTCCTCCTCGTCGATCGCCATGCCGTCGGGGCCGACGCCGCCGGACATCTGAATGAAGACGCCGACCTTGGTGGCGCTGCCGTCCTTCAGCAGCGGCACGCGCCAGATCGCGTTGTCGCGGGTGACGCAGAGGAAGACGACGGTCTCGGCCTTGTTGAGCACCAGGCCGTTCGGGCTCGGGATGCAGTCGAGGATGCACTCGAGCTCGCCGTTGGCGCGCAGGCGATAGAGCCGGCCGGTGCGGTCGTGCTGCCCGGTCTGGCCCTGATCGGTGAAATACATGTCGCCGTTGGAGGCGAAGACGAGATCGTTGACGCCCTTGAAGCGCTCGACGACGCCGCGGTCGCGATAAGCGGCGCGATCTTCCCGGTCTTGGGATCGAACACCATGATGCCGTTCTTGTGGTCGGTGATGAAGGCGCGGCCGTCCTTGTGGAACTTGAGCCCGTTGGGCTCGCCGTCATATTCGAGCGCGACGGTGATCGATGCCGTCCGGCGCGATCTTGAAGAGCCGGCCCCAGGGGATGTCGGTGACCCAGAGATTGCCGTCGCGGTCGAAGGACGGCCCCTCGAGAAAGGTCGGCGTCTTCTGGCCCATCTGGTTGAACTCGACCCAGTGCGAGGGCCGGTCGCGCCAGAGGCGTCTCGGGAATGCGGGCGAAGACCGTGGTCTCGATGACGGGCGGCGCGGCGAACATGAGCTGCTCCTTCGGTATTCATTCCTTCTCCGGCGACGTCACTCGGCGTCGACATGGCCGCCCAGCAGACGCCGCGGGCCGCACGAACTCCGCGGCACGGCTCGCGAGCTCGCCGAGATCGCGGCGCAGCTGCTCCAGCCCGAATCCGAGGGCGAAGATGCGCCCGGCCTCCTCGTCGGACAAGTCTCGCGTGAGCCGCTCGCGGCGCAGCTCCGCCATCGCCGCGGCATAGCCGTCGAGGGCGGCGCTCACCGCGCCGATGGTGGGCGGATCGCGCCGCTCGGCGAGCGCCGCGCCGGTGCCGCGCAGGAACTCGCCGATGGTCCTGGAGATTTCCGCGAGCCGCGGCGCCAGCCGCGTGCGCATCGGCTCCGGCAGCGGCGCGGCGGCGGCGCGGCCGATGATGACGAGATCGGCGTGCAGGCGGCGCGCGCCGCGCACCAGCGGCTTGGCGTCGAGAGCCGCGGCGACGTAGATGTGGCGCTCGTGCTCCGACCTCCTGGGCGCAGGTTTCCAGCGCCGCGATCGCCGCGCGCATGCGCTCGTGGAGCTGGCGGTAGAGCGCGTCATCGCGGCTTCGTCGTCAGCCCCGTCACCAGCGCCGCCAGGAGATCCGCCAGCACGCTCAGCGCCCGTCCGGTCACCGTGCGCGCGGCCCCGGAGGCGCGCGCCGGCAATACCAGCAGCGAGACCGCCAATCCCACGATGCAGCCGAGCCCGATCTCGATCACCCGGGCCATCGCCGAGCCGAGCGGGCCCGCCTGCTGCGCTCGAGGTGCCCAGCAATACGATGATGGCGGTCACCGGCGCGATGCGGAAACTGGCGCTGGTCGCGGCGAGCACGGCGAGCGGCGCCACCGCCGCGACCAGCGCCACCCCAAGCGCCGGCACGCTCTGGTGCGGGACCAGCAAGGCGATGACCGCGCCGAAGACCGCGCCGCCGAGGGTCCCGATGAAGCGGTCGATGCTGGCCTTGAGCGAGCCGCCGACGCTCGATTGGGTCACCACGATGGCGGTGAACACCGCCCAATAGCCTTGCGCCAGATGCAGAAGCTCGGCGAGCGCGAAGGCGGCGAGCGCGGCCGCCGTCATCCGCGCGCTGAGGCGCAGCTCGGCGCGCCGCCGTTGCAGCCAGGTGCCGAGCCGTCCGCGGCGCGTCGGGATCTCCACCTTCGCCTCCTCTGCGCGCGGGGCTTAGCGCGCCAGTCCGATCTCGCGGAGGTAGCGCAGGACACCGGGATGGACAAGCTCGATCCGCGGCGCGGCGGCAAGGGTGTTGGCGGCGGTGGTTTCCGCCGCCTGCGGCAGACGCCGGGCGAGCGCGGCCTCTGCGCGGTGGAGCGCCCGCGCCAGGCGGTAGGCGATTTCCTCCGCGAGGTCGGGCCGCGCCAGGATGAAGCTCCAGGATCCGACCGACGGGATCGCCGCGGCCTGGCCGGGATAGCTGCCGGCGGGCACCGTCATCGGCTTGAGGAATGCATGCCTGGCGCGAATGCGCGTGATCTCCTCGGCGTCCGGCGCGATGAAGCGCGCGCCCGCGGGCCCGCGCGCCACCGCGGCGAAGCCGGGCCAGCCGATGCCGCCGCCCCAGAGCGCCGCGGCGCGTCCGTCCAGCACCATCGCGGGGCCGTCGCCGGCGCGCTCGAGATAGATCGCCTGGAAATCCCGCTCGGGATCGAGGCCGATGCCGTCGAGCACATAGCGCGCGAGGATGACGAGGCCGGAGCCGCGGGCGCCGAAGGCCATCGGCTTGCCGCGGAGATCGGCGATCGTGCGGGCGGCGCTGTCGCCGCGCACCACGAACATGCCGGGCGTCGAGTACATGGCGGCGAGGATCTTGAGATCGGCCGGCGCTCGGCCGATGCCGGCCAGCGCTTCGTGGGCGACCTCGCCCTGGACGAGCGCGATGTCGAGGGCGCCGGCTTCGAGGAGCGGCACGTTCTCGGTGCTGCCCTTGGTGTTGCGCGGCTCGATCGCGAGGGAGGGGTCGACCTCGTGCACGGTATCGACGAGGGCGGCGCCGTAGAGCGGAAATCCGCCGCCCGGCGTGGCGGTGCCGAGGATGACGCGCGTCATCGCGCGGCGCTTGCCTCGGCGAGGCCGAGATAGATGCGCTGCACCTGCGGATCGGTCTCCAGCGCCTCGGCGGCGCCTTCGAGCACGGTGCGGCCGGTCTGCAGCACATAGGCGTAGTCGGCGATCTCCAGCGCCAGCGGCACCGACTGCTCCGCCAGCAGCAGCGTAAGCCCGTCCTGGTGCAGCTGCTCGCAGCGTGTCGTAGAGCTGCTCGACGACCGCGGGCGCGAGGCCGAGGCTGGGCTCGTCCAGCATCAGGAGCTTGGGCTCGCTCATCAGCGCGCGGCCCAGCGCCAGCATCTGCCGCTCGCCGCCGGAGAGCGTGCCGGCCCGCTGGCGCCGCCGCTCGGCGAGCCGCGGGAAGACCGTGTAGACGCGGTCCAGCAGCGCCGTGAGCCGCGTCTTGTCGGCGAGCGCGGTGGCGCCCAGGCGCAGGTTCTGCTCGACGGTCTGGCCGACGAACAGCCGCCAGCCCTCCGGCGAGAGCGCCAGGCCCTTGGGCACGATGGCATAGGCCGGCAGATTCGTGATCGCCTCGCCGCGCCAGTGGATGGCGCCGCGCGCTCGGCGGCACCAGCCCGGCGATGGCGTTGAGGGTCGTGGTCTTGCCGGCGCCGTTCGAGCCCAGCAGCGCCACGATGCTGCCCTCCGCCACCTCCAGCGACACGTCGGCGACGCCCACGAGGTCGCCGTAGCGCACCTCCAGATGCTCGACTCTGACGGATCGGCGCGCCGGTCATCGCCGTCAGCCTCGCGCGCCGGCGCCGGCGGTGATGATGCCCGAGATAGGCCTCGATCACCTCGGGGTCGTTGACCACGTCCGGCGGGCTTGCCCTGGGCGATGATGCGGCCCTGGTTGAACACCAGCACGCGCTCGGCCAGGGTCAGGATCACCTCCATGATGTGCTCGACGATGACGATGGTGATGCCGCGTCGCGTGGATGCGCGCGCACCAGCTCGATCGCGCGCTGGATCTCGCTGGGGGTCAGGCCGGCCAGCGCCTCGTCGAGCAGCAGCAGCTTGGGCTCGGTCGCCAGCACGCGGGCGATCTCCAGCCGCTTGCGGCCGGGCGTGCCGAGGCTGCGGGCGCGCTGCTGCCGCCTGCGCCTCGAGGCCGGTGAAGCGCAGCACCTCGAGCGCCTTGTCGCGGGCGTCGCGCGCGTGCGGGTGGCGCAGGAAGGCGCCGACCATGACGTTCTCGAGGACCGTCATGTCCTCGAAGGTCGCGGGCACCTGGAAGGTGCGGCCGATGCCGGCGCGCGCGTGCGCCTCCGGCGGGCGCGTGGGTCACGTCGGCGCCGTCGAAGCAGGATGCGGCCGCCGGTCGGCGCGAGGTCGCCGGCGAGGCAGTTGAAGAAGGTGGACTTGCCGGCGCCGTTGGGGCCGATCAGGCCGACGATCTCGCCGTGCCTCGACCGCGAGGTTGGCGCCCGACGAGCGCGAGGAAGCCGCCGAAGGCGCGCGAGACGTCCTGGCTTCAAGCAGCACGGGGCGCCTCCCGGGGCATGCGCGTGAGCCGCGCGCGTCACGCCGATGCCAGAGCTCGATGCAGTCCGCCGGGCTCGAAGCGCGCGACAGCACGATGATCGCCGCCATAGATGATGAAGGTGAGGCCGGTGCCGCCGCCGCCGAACAGGTGTTGGTGGCGCTCTGCAGCGGGATCAGGATCACCGCGCCGATCAGCGGGCCGAGAGCGTGCCGGCGCCGCCCAGCGCCGCGATGATGATCATCTCCACCGAGACGAGGATGCCGAGCCCGCTCTCGGGATCGACGAAGCCGACCTTGAACGCATAGAGCGAGCCCGCCATCGCGGTGAAGGCCGCGCTCAGCATCAGCGCGTTCAGCTTGTAGCGCCGCACCGGCACGCCGAGGCTGCGCGCCGCGCGCTCGCCGGCGCGGATCGCGCGCAGGTAATAGCCCATGCGGCTGCGCTCCATCGCCCAGGTCGACAGAGCAGCAGCGCCAGCACCGCCGAGGAAGATGTAGTAGTAGGGCACCGAGCTGCGGAAGATCAGGTCGCACCAGCCGCGCGGCGTCGCCGGGCCCTGCAGGCCGATCGCGGCGCCGAGCAAATCCCAATTGCCGACCACGATGCGGACCAGCTCGGCGACGGCGATGGTCGCCATGCTGAAGTAATGGCCCTGCAGGCGGAAGGTCGGCATGCCGATGACGAGCGCGATGAGCACGGCGCACCAGCGACGCCGAGCGGCACGCCCAGCAGCGGCGGCACCTGCCAGTGGTTGTAGACCAGCAGCGGCATGTAGGCGCCGGCGCCGAAGAAGATGGCGTGGCCGACCGAGACCTGGCCCGCATAGCCGCCGACGATGTTCCAGGCCGAGGCGCCGATCGCCGCCAGCAGCACCAGCGCGCCGACATCCTGCAGGAAGGCGCGCGCTGTCGCTGCCGGCGACCAGCGAGGGATAGAGCCAGCAGCGCCGCCCAGAGCGCGATCGGTCCCCGACGTCCCCAGCATCGCGCGCATCCGCGCTCAGATCTTCCCGAGCAGGCCCTGCGGCCGGACCCAGAGCACTCGCCACGAAGAGGGCGTAGACCACGACGTCCTTGTAGATCGGGCCCGAACCGATAGGCCGAGAGCGCCTCGATGAGGCCGATCGATGAGCCCGCGATCAGCGCGCCGGGCACGCTGCCGAAGCCGCCGAGGCACACCACGACGAAGGCGGTGAGCGCGAAGGTCTCGCCGACCGTCGGCGAGAAGGGATAGAAGATCGCGATCAGCGCGCCGGCGATGCCGGCGCTCGCCGCCGAAAGGCCCCAGGCGAGCGCCTGCATGCGGTCGGGCCGGATGCCCATCAGCATCGCGGCGTTGCGGTCCTCGGCGACCGCGAGCAGGCGGCTGCCGAGCGCCGTGCGCGTCAGCAGCAGGTGCATGCCGAGCGTGAGCAGCCCGGCGACCGACGCCGGCGACCAGCTGCGGCTTGCCGACGCAGATGCCGCCGAGGTTGATGGTGCCGGCGAGCGCAGCTCTCCGGCAGCGTGACGAAATCCGACTTGAAGACGAAGAACGCGGAGTAGCGCAGCAGCAGCGCGAGGCCGAAGGTGGAGAGGATCTGCGCCAGCATCGGCCCGCGCGTCACGTGCTGATCAGGGCGAAGTAGACGAGGACGCCGAGCAGGAACAGCGCCACCGCGGCGGCCGGGCGCGAAGATCACCGGGCCGCCGTGCAGCCACGTCGCCATCAGCAGGCCACGTACATGCCGAGCATGACGAACTCGCCATGGGCGAAGTTGATGAAGTTCATCATGCCCCAGATCAGCGTGAGGCCGGAGGAGAACAGCGCGTAGACGGCCCCCAGCAGCAGGCCGCCGACCAGCGACCTGCAGCAGGATCATCGGCGCCGAGCCGACGGGCGCCGCTACTTCCAGCCCTTCATCGGCCACTGCAGCGGCGCGGTGGCGGACTTGTCGGGCCAGACCGACGACGTAGTCCTTGCCCTGGAGCTGGATCAGATATGTCGCCGCCAGCGAGTTCTGGCCGGTCTGCGTCGAACTTGACGCCGCTGTAGCCCATCATGAGCTGCGCGGGCTTGAGGTCGGTCTCCTGCAGCGCCTTCTGGATCTTGCCGGGCTCGGTCGAGCCGGCGCGGTTGATGGCGTCGGCCAGCACGAGCATGGCCTGCATGCCGCGCGCCGCTGGTGTCGTCCATCTCGTGGCCGGTCTTCGCCTTGAAGAGCTCGTTGATCCTCGGCGGTGACGCTGCCGGGCTTGCCGATCGTCCCAGGCGCTGCGGTTCATCACGCCCTGCGCGATGTCGCCCACCGCCGGGATGAAGGACGGGATCGGAGAAGCCGGCATCGTCGCCGATGATCATCGGCGGCAGGTAGTCGAGGTTCTTCATCGTCTTCATGTAGAGAATCGCGTCGGCCGTGTAGGAGACGAAGATCACGCAGTCCGGCTTCTTCTCCTTGAGCTGCAGCACCTGCGCGCGAGACGTCGGTGGAATTGGCGTTGTAGGGGATCTGCGCCACCACGTTGAAGCCGTGGCTTCTTCGCCTGCTCCACGACGGTGCCGCCGACCGAGGTGCCGTAGTCGGTGTTCTCGTTGACGACCGCGATGGTGTCGACCTTGTGGCCGGCCTTCTTCATGTCGGTGAGAAACTCCATGTAGTTGGCGGCGAAGTCGGAGGCGATCGGCGTCACGCGGAACAGCCACTTGAAGCCGCGGCTGGTGATGTTGGCGGCGACGGAATCGCCGACCACGAAGGGCACGCCCTGGCGCTCGGCGACCGCGGTCGCGGTGAAGGTCACGTTGGAATGATAGGCGCCGAGCAGCGCCGCCACATGCTCCTGGGTGATCAGGCGCAGCGTCTGCGCCTGGCCCTCGGCCGGATTGCCCTGATGGTCGGCGCTGATGACCTCGATCTTGGCGCCGCCGAGATTGCTGAGCCCGCCCTTGCCGACCGACGGCAGCGCCGATGAACTCGGGATGCACGGTATTGACCAGCTCGGCCGCGAGATTGATCGCGTCGAGCGCCGACTTGCCCGCATTGGCGGAATTGCCGGAGAGCGGCATGAAGCACGCCGATCTTGACGGTATCGGCGGCGAGCGCCGGGCCCGCCGACAGCATCGCGCCGACCGCCGCCGCATAGATATAGCCCTTGTAGTTCTTCCGCATCTCTGGCCTCCCTGCCTGATGTCAGCGCGGTCCGCGTTGTGCGCCGCGGTCCCGCAAGTTGCGGCGAAGTCTAGCCCGGCTGCCGCCGGGCCGTCGCGCGCAAAAATGCGGCAGTGAGAGAGATCAGGAGGTCCGCAGCTTCGCGTGTCAGCGGCCGTGTCGAGGCACCCGTCCGCGGTCAGCGCCACGCCGTAGTCGCGCTCCGCCTCATCCCGCGTGATGAGGCCGTCGAGGACGTCGGCGCGCACCTGCTCGGCATCGCGCGCGCGGGGATCGCCGAAGCCGCCGCCGCCGGGCAGCTCCAGGCGGATCGTATCCTTGGCTGGCACGGTCTGGCGGCCCTTGGGGCGAATGGCGCGGCCGGAGAGCAGGCTGACGCCGCCCGGCGCGCCCTTGCCGCCGCCGTCGCGGCCGCGGGCGGGATTCCTCACCCGCTCGAAATTGCAGAGGAGCGCCACCGGCGCGCCGTCGGCGCCGGTGAGCTCGATCACCTGGCCGAGGCCGCCGCGGAACTTGCCGGCGCCGCCGGAGCTCTCGCGGAACTCGCGGCGCTTGAACACCACGGGCGCGATGCTCTCGGTCGCCTCGACGGGGATGGTGCGCACGCCGCTCGGAAACGCGGTGACGCTGAGCCCGTCCTTGGTCGGCCGCGCGCCGGCGCCGCCGCAGTGGAAGATCACCGTGCTGAATTCCGGCAGGCTGCCGGCGTCGCTGCCTTCGGCCACCTCGTCCACCAGCGACCCGCCGCCGAACACCTGCGGGTTCCAGAGCGAGGAGGCGCCTTCGGCGGGAACGCCGCCTGGCATCACCTGATGCAGGCAGCCGAACACCACGTCCGGCAGCATGTGCCCGACGGTGTGGCGCGCCGCCACCGCCCAGGGCCGCTTCACGTTGAGGACGCAGCCTTCCGGCGCGCTCACCGTGAGCGGTGCCAGCGAGCCCGCATTGTTCGGCACTTCCGGCGCCACCAGGCATTTGACGCCGAAGGCGGTGTAGGCGAGGCAGTAGTTGTAGACGACGTTGATGCCGTAGCTCGAGGCCGGCGAGGTGCCGGCGAAATCCACGTGGATGCCATCGTCGGAAATGGTGAGGGCGGCGTTCAGCAGCAGCGGCTTGTCGTAGCCGTCCATGGTGACGCTGTTGCGGTAGGTGCCCTTGGGGAGCGCGCGGATCTTGGCGAGCGTCGCCTCGCGGGAGGCCTCGACGATGGTGGCGCCGAGGCGGTCGAGATTGGCGATCTCGAACTCGTCCATCATCTCGACGAGGCGCTTCGATCCTTCCTCGTTGCAGGCGCAGAGCGCGTAGATGTCGCCTTCCACCTGCAGCGGCTCGCGCACGTTGGCGCGCACCATGCGCAGCAGGTCCTCGTTCATCTTGCCCTCGCGGGCGAGCGGCATGATCGGGATCGCGAGGCCTTCCTCGAACACCTGCCGGCCGTCCGGCCCCATGCCGAGGCCGCCGATATCGACGACATGCACCGTGCAGGCGAAGAGGCCGACCGGCTTTCCCTGATAGAAGCTCGGCGTCACCACGGTGATGTCGTGCAGATGGCCGGAGGTCTGCCAGGGATCGTTGGTGATGTAGTGATCGCCCTCCTTCATGGTCTCGAGCGGATAGGCCTTGAGGAAATGGATCGACCGCGTTCGCCATGGAGTTCACGTGGCCCGGCGTGCCGGTGACCGCCTGCGCCAGCATGCGGCCCTCGCGATCGAAGACGCCGGCGGAGAGATCGCCCGCCTCGCGCACGGAGGTGCTGAAGGCGGTGCGGATCATGGTCTGCGCCTGCTCCTCGACCACGGCGATGAGCCGGCTCCACATGATCTGGGTATGGATCTGGGCGAGGGCGGCGTTGGGGCGGGCGACCATGTCAGCGCTCCCGGTTGCGAGTGAGCTCAATATAGCCGAAGCCGTCGATGCCAGCGTCGAAGATCGGGCTCACGACGGTCGAGGTCTCGTCCTCGGCGATGACGGCGGGCCCCTTGAGCCGCGCGCCGGGCTTCAGATCCGGGCGCCAGTAGATCGGCACTTCCAGGAACTCGCCGCGATTGGGATCGAAGACTTTCCGGCGGGACTTGGGCTTTGCCTCGTAAGGCGTGACCTCGCTCGGCGTGGCGAGGCTGCCCTCGGCCGGCGCGCTCACCGCCACGACCCAGCTCAGGATCTCGATGTCGACGCCGGGAATGGAGCGGCCGTAGAGGCGGCGGTAGGCGGTCTCGAAGAGGTCGGTCAGAACCGCGCGATCGGCGGCGGTGAAATCGCGCACCGGCAGGTTCACCGCGATCTCATGGCCCTGGCCGCGATAGCGCATGAAGGCGGAGCGCTGCTCGGTCGAGCGCCGCCTCCGGCGCGCCCCGGCGCACGATCGCCTCCGCCTCGGCGCGCATCTCCGCCAGCAGGCGGTTGACGCCGGGAGCATCGAGACTGCCGACGCGCTCCACATGGCTGCGCACGATCTCGTAGGCGACCGGCGCCCGGAGGAAGCCCACCGCGGAGCCCACGCCGGCATTCGCCGGGACCAGCACGCGGGCCATGCCGAGCTTCTCGGCGACCCGCGCCGCGTGGAGCGGTGCCGCGCCGCCGAAGGCGATGAGGGTGCGCCCGCGCACGTCCTTGCCGCTCTCGATCGCGTGCACGCGAGCCGCGTTCGCCATGTTCTCGTCCACCATCTCGCTGATGCCGAGCGCGGCGAGCTCGGCGGCGAGATCGAGGCGGTTCGCCGATCCGCTCGCCGACCGCGCGCCGGGAGCCCTCGACGTCGAGGCTCATGTCGCCGCCGGAGAAGGTCGAGGGATCGATGCGGCCCAGCACCACGTCGGCGTCGGTCACCGTGGGCTCGGTGCCGCCGCGGCCGTAGCAGACCGGGCCCGGCTCGGAGCCGGCGCTGTCGGGACCGACCGCGATGCGGCCCAGCGCATCGAGACGCGCGATCGAGCCGCCGCCGGCGCCGATCTCCACCATCTCGATCACGGGAATGCGCAGCGGCAGGCCGCTGCCCTTCAGGAAGCGATAGATGCGCGCCACCTCGAAAGCGCGGCTGGTCTGCGGCTGCGCGTGATCGATGAGGCAGATCTTCGCGGTGGTGCCGCCCATGTCGAAGGAGAGCACCTGGTCGAGGCCGCCTTGCTTGGCGATGCGGCTCGCGAAGATGGCGCCGCCGGCGGGGCCGGATTCCACCAGGCGCACGGGGAAGCGGATCGCGGTCTCCACCGTGGTGACGCCGCCGCCGGAGGTCATCAGGAAGAGCGGGCAGCGGAAGCCCGCGCGCTTCAGCTCGTTGTCGAGCTTGGTGAGATAGCGCCCCATCAGCGGCTGCACATAGGCGTTGGCGCAGGCGGTGGAGAAGCGCTCGTACTCGCGCATCTCCGGCGAGACTTCCGAGGAGAGCGTCACCGTCACCTTGGGGAGCCGCTTGGCGATCGCCTCGCCGACCCGGCGCTCGTGCTCGGTGTTGGTGAAGCTGTGCAGGAAGCCCACCGCCACGGCCTCGACGTCCTGCTTCTCCAAGGTGTCGATCGCGCGCTCGACGCTGCCGCCGTCGAGCGGCGTCAGCACGCGGCCGCCGGCATCGGTGCGCTCTCTTATCGGGAGGCGCAGGCGCCGCGGCACCAGCGGCGGCGGCAGATCGATGTTGACGTCGTACTGCTCGAAGCGGTTCTCGTGGCGGATCTCGATGACGTCGCGGAAGCCCTCGGTGGTGAGGAGCGCGGTCTTGGCGCCCTTGCGCTCGATCAGCGCGTTGGTGGCAAGCGTCGTGCCGTGAATGATCAGGCTCACCTGTGCCGGCTCGATCTTGGCCTCGGCGATGACCGCGCGGATGCGCCGCCAGCACGCCTTCCTCGGGCGCGCGCGGCGTGGTCAGGATCTTGGCGGTGAAGCGCCGCTCGCCGAGCTCGAGCGCGACGTCGGTGAAGGTGCCGCCGATATCGACGCCGAGGCGGGCGGAGCGCTGCGGATGATGTCACGGGAAAACCTGGAAAGAGCGGAGTGGGAAAGCGACTCCTAGTGGTCCGTGCGCGCGGGTGTCAATCCCGCGCATCTTCTATTTCGCGCCGCGATACCATTCCAGGATCCGCTCGCCGGTCCAGAACGCGACGCCGGAATGGCGGCTGGCGTATTCCAGGAACGCCTCGAGGTAGCGGATGCGGTGCGGCACGCCGGAGATGTAGGGATGGATGGCGATGGAGAGGATCTTGGCGCGCTCGGCGCCCTCCATATAGAGGCGGTCGAACTGGTCGGTGGCGCGCTTGAGGAATTCCTCCGCCGTGTGATGCTGCACGATCATCATGGGGATGTCGTTGAGCTCGACGGTATAGGGCAGCGTCACCAGCGGCCCGTGCTTGGTTTGGATCTCCGTCGGCTCGTCGTCATAGACCCAGTCGCCGATGTACTGGATGCCGGCGGCGGCCAGCAGATCCGGGGTGTCGTAGGTCTCGGTGAGGCCGGGGCCGAGCCACCCCACCGGCTGCTTGCCGGTGAACGCTTTCAGCGTGCCGAGAGACTGCTCGATGAGCTGGCGCTGATCCTCCACCGCGTGGATCGGCATCTGGACGAAGCTGTGCCCCATGAACTCCCAGCTCCGCTCCAGGCAGGCCGAGGCGACGCGGCGATAATCCTCGGTCACCTTGGCATTGATCGACAAGGTCGGCGCGATGCCGAAGCGGTCGAAGGCGGCGATGAAGCGCCAGATGCCGACCCGCATCCCGTACTCGTGCCAGCTCCAGTTCGGCACGTCCGGCGCCACGGTGACCCCGGTGGGTGGCGGCAGCACCTGGCGCGCCATGGCGCGCTCGATCTCCCAGACCTCGAGATTGACGATCGGCCAGATCACCAGGCGCACCCCCGCCGGGAATTTCAGCGGCGGACGGTCGACGATGGCGGAATAGGCGACGCGCGCGCTGGGCTTCATGGGGTCGTCCTCGTGCGGCGGTGCTCGACCGGAAGTGGAGTCGATCCGGTCGCCGGTCGAGAATAGCGGTCCGGGAGCGGAGGACGCCAGTCAACGGGCCTCGGTGAGGGGGCACGCGGTTGCCCCGCGATGCGCTCGAGGCCCCTCGGTTCCGAGGATGCTCCCCTGCCCGCGACCCACCACTCCTGCTGGCGCTCGAGACCAGACGCCACCCGCCGATTCCGGATCTCCTGGCAAAGGGAAGTACAGTGTTGAAAAATATAGATAAATCTTGTGGATCGGAAGATGCTCCGCCGCGCTATGGCGTCCTTGCGGCACCTTCGCCATAGAGTAGCCAACCTGTTGCAGAATCATCACATCCGCCGGGAAATAGCGCCAATTTGGCGTTTTCGCCTTGTTTGGCGCGCGGGAAACGGGCCTCCTAGCGCCGTAGAAAGGACGCCATCCTTTCGTGGATCCATGAATTCATGGCTTTGGGGGTTACAGAGATGAAACTTCGCAAACTAACAGCCGCGGCGGCAATGGGGAGCCTCACGGCCACCGTCGCTTTGCTCGCCGGCATGACTGGCGCCCATGCCCAGGGCGCGCCGGGCGCGGGCTCTTATCCGGGCTCGTTCCTCGTTCCGGGCACGAACACGTCGTTCAGCGTGGGCGGCTATGTGAAGCTCGACTACTTCTACGACTTCACGACCGCTGGCGGCACAGAGGGCGGTCTCAGCGGCGGTGTCGGCATCCCGGTCGACGCGGCCTATGGCCATGCGGCGACAGCCGGCCACGGCGTCCACGGCGTCTCGCAGATGTCGGCGTCGGAATCGCGGTTCAACATCCAGACCCGCACGCCGACCGCCTACGGCGAGGTCAAGACCTTCATCGAAGGGGATTTCACCAACCCCAACGGTCTGACGAACTCTCAGTCGCTGACGGTGGAAAGCAACTCGACGGGCCTCCGTCTGCGGCAGGCCTACGGCACCATCGGTCCGTTCCTCGCCGGTCAGACTTTCGACGCGTTCCGCGATCTGAACGCCGAGCCTGAGAGTCTCTGGATTTCGGCGGCGCGAACGTTCCCGGCGAAAACCGTCAGCCGCAGGTGCGCTACACCTACGATGTCGGCAATGGCCTGTCGATCGTCGGCGCGGTGGAGAATCCGACCACCACGTATTGTGGACGCGACGGCGGCGTCGAGTCGTCCTCGACCTTCAGCGGCACCAACGGCAGCAAGATCCCCGACTTTATGCTCGGCGGCGTGTTCACGCAGCCCTGGGGTCACGTGTCGCTGCGCGGCATCTTCCGCGATCTCTACGACCATCAGTTCGGCAGCAACGGCCTCGGCACGGGTGGCAATGTCAACACCGCCACCTCCGAGTTCGGCTACGGCCTCGCGCTGGGTGGCAACTTCAACACCTGGGGCAAAGACAACCTCGTCGGCCAGATCTGGGGCGGCGAAGGCATGGGTCGCTACCTGTCGCCGAACTGCTCGGCCGGTGGTTGTCCTGACATGTACGTCAACAACTCCACGAACCAGGCCCAGGCGGTTTCTGGCTGGGGCATCATGGGTGGGTATCAGCACTGGTGGGCGGACAACCTTCGTTCGAACCTCAACGGGTCGTATCTCGAGTTCGAGAACGACAACGGGTTCGTTTCGAGCTCGGCGGTGTTCACTGGCCTGAATAAGCACTACATCACCGGCCACGTGAACCTGATCTGGAGCCCGGTGCCGTCGGTTGATACCGGGATCGAGTTCATCTACACCGAGCGTGAGATGGAATCCGGCCAGACCGGCGAGAACGAGCGGTTCCAGTACTCGGCGAAGTGGAAGTTCTAAGCAGTCCGCAAGGGCTGTAGCTCTCAACCCGCCAGCCGCAAGGCTGGCGGGTTTTTCTTTGCCGGTGCCGCGGGTGTCGCCGTCGGATCAGGTCTCGACGCGCCAGAGGAAATAGGCCCAGGCCGGCGGCGGCTCGATCGGCAGGCGGACCCAGCCGTCGACCCCGAGCTCACGATCCGCCAGCACGATGCCGCCAGGGCGGACGAGGCGCTGCAGGAGCGGTCCCAGGATCAGACCTTGGCGAGCGTCGTGGGTGCGGTCGGGGCTGCCGAAATCCGCATGGGCGAGCGCCGCGGTACGTCCGATCCGCGCCGCCGTCGCCGCCAGAGTCTCGCTGAAGTCGCCGAGGATGAGATGCTCGGCGGCGGGCGCGGCGGAAGCCGGCGCGTGCAGGTCGCGGTCGAAGGCGAGGATGCTGTGTCCCGGCAGCAGACGGCGCAGATAGTCATAGGTGCGCCCCTTGCCGAGGCCCACCTCAAGCACCGGTCCCTCGATCCCCTGGATGCGACGCGCCGCCTCGGCCAGGAGGTCGCGCTGGGTGGTGAGCCGAGCGATCATGCGCTCCAGCAGGCTTGCGTCCGGCGCTCCGCCCATGGAACGACCCCTTCCTAGTGTGAGCCGGTGGCTGAGGCCCGGGCCACGCCCATCAAAGCGGCGAGGCGGTCGGGAGCGGCGGCGAGCTCCGCGCTCGACCCCTGGTAGACGATCCGGCCGCGGTCGAGCACGATCGCCCGCTCGGTGATCGCCAGCGCCTGGCGCGCATGCTGCTCCACCAGGACGAAGGCGAGCGTATCCTCGCTCCGCAACCTTACGATCCCCGCCAGCACCGCGTCGACGATGACCGGCGCCAGCCCTTCCAGCGGCTCGTCCAGCAGCAGCAGCGTCGGGATTGCCCATCAGCGCGCGGCCGATCGCCAGCATCTGCTGCTCGCCGCCGGAAAGCTGGTTGCCCTGGTGCCGCCGGCGCTCGGCGAGGCCCGGAAAGAGGTCGTAGACCCGCGCCAGCGTCCAGCGTCCCGGCCGCTGCGGCCACCGTCAGGTTCTCCTCGACGGTGAGCGAGCGGAAGATCTCGCGCTCCTGCGGCACGTAGCCGATGCCGAGCCGCGCGCGCCGATAGGCGGGAGGCCGCCGATCGCGCTGCCCGGCGAGGCGGATCGCGCCGCCGTGCAGCGTCGTATGGCCCAGGATGGTGGCGAGCAGCGTGGTCTTGCCGACGCCGTTCCGCCCGAGCACCGCCAGCGTGCCGCCGCCGGGCAGCGCCAGCGAAACGCCTTCCAGCACCACGGTCTCGCCGTAGCCGGCGCGCACGCCCTCGAGCGAGCAGATCGCTCATCGTCCTGCGCGCTCGCCGAGATAGACCTCGCGCACGCGCGGGTCGGCGGCGATCTCCTCGGGCGTCCCTCCACCAGCACCGTGCCCTGCACCAGCACGGTGATGCGCCGGGCGAAGCGGAACACCAGGTCCATGTCGTGCTCGATGATGAGCACCGCGATGTCGGGCGGCAGGCTCTCGATGACCTCGATGATGATGCCGCTTTCCGCCGACGGCACGCCCGCCGCCGGCTCGTCCAGCAGCAGCACCGTTGGGCTGCGAGGCCGAGCGCCACGGCGATCTCCACCAGGCGCTGCCTGCCATAGGGCAGCTCGCGCACCAGGCGGCCGGCATCCTCGGCGATGCCGAGCCGCTCGAGCACGCCATAGGCCTGCTCGATCACGTCGCGCCGCGCGCCCGCCGGGCGCAGCAGGTCGCCGGCGACGCCCAGCCGCTCGCCGATCGCCAGGCAGACGTTCTCCAGCACGGTCAGGCCGCGGAACAGCGTGTTGATCTGGAAGGTCCGCGCCAGGCCGCGCTTGACGCGCTGCGCCTGGGGCAGCGCGGTGACGTCCTCGCCGCCGAGCAGGATGCGGCCGGCGCTCGGCGCGAAGCGCGCCGGTCACCAGATTGACGAAGGTGGTCTTGCCCGCGCCGTTGGGCCCGATCAGCGCGTGGCGCGCGCCGCGCTCGAGGCGGAACTCGATGTTGTCGGCGACCGTGAGCGCGCCGAAGCTCTTGCAGAGACCGCGCGTCTCGAGGGCGGCGGCGCGGTCATCGCCCGGCCTGCAGCGCTGCGCCAGCGCAGCACGCGGTCGCAGATGCCGAGCATGCCGCCGCGCGCGAAGCATCACGACCAGCACCAGCAGCAGGCCGATCCAGAAATACCAGTAGGCGGGATCCAGCTTGGCGAGGCGGTCCTGCGCGATCATGTAGAGCGGCGCGCCGACGAAGGCGCCGTAGAGCCGCCCGACGCCGCCGAGGATCAGCATGATCAGCACGTGCCCGAGCGCTCGAAGCCCAGCACCTCGAGCGCCACGAACTGCGTCGTCTGCGCCAGCAGCGCGCCGGCGACGCCGGCGAGCGCGGCGGCGATCGTGTAGGCGATCGATCAGCCGCGCGCAGCACCGGCGAGCCGATCGCGTGCATGCGGGCGACGTTCTCGCGAATGCCGGTCAGCGAGCGGCCGAACGGCGAATGGACGATGCGCGCGCACCGCCAGCCAGCCGAGGAACAGCACGGCCAGGCAATAGAGATAGGCGGTGCGGCCGAACATGTCGAAGCGGAAGAGGCCGAGCACCGGCGCGATCGTGATGCCTTGCAGGCCGTCGGCGCCGCCGGTGATGCGGCCGGCCTTGTTGGCGGCCTCCTGCAGCATGACGGCGATCATCAAGGTCAGCATCAGCAGGGTCAGGCCCTCGGTGCGCAGGATGATCAGCGCCGGTGACGCAGCCGACGAGCGCCGGCGACGACGCCGGCCGCGACCAGGCCGCTCAGCGGCTCGGCCCAGCCATGCGCGCGCGAGGAGCCCGGCGGTATAGGCGCCGACGCCGAAGAACGCGGCTGGCCCAGCGTGACGATGCCGGCATAGCCGAGGATCAGGTCGAGCGACAGCGCGAACAGGATCATGATCAGGATCTGCGCGCCCGAGCGCGAGATAGTCGGGGAAGCAGGAAGTAGGCACGCGATCGGCCACGCAGCCACGGCAGCGAGCTCGAGCGGCGCAGCCGATGGCCGGCGCGCCAGCGCCTCGATCGGCGGCGGCCGATGGCCGCGGAGCGGCGGCGCCGCGTCATCAGCGCGCGCCCGAACAGGCCGTGCGGCCGCCACAGCAGGATCGCCAGGGTCAGCGGCATAGATGAAGAACGCGCCGAACTCCGGCAGCAGGTATTTGCAGGCGGTGTCGGCGATGCCGAGCAGCAGCGCGGCGACGAACGGGCCGCGGATGCTGCCGAGGCCGCCGACCGCGACGACGATCAGGAAATAGACGAGATGCTCCAGGGCATAGTCCGGGATCGATCGCCAGGATGTCGGCGCCGAGCGCGCCGCCCAGCGCCGCCAGCGCCGCTGCCGAGCGCGAAGGTCAGGGTGAAGAGCCGGCTGGTGTTGATGCCGATCGACTGCGCCATGCGCCGGTTGTCGACGGCGGCGCGGATCTGCGCGCCGAACGCGTGCGCTCGAGCCGAGCCACAGCAGCGTCACCAGCGACGGCGCCTGACGACGATGAGGAAGCTGCGATAGGCCGGGAAAGTCGCGGAAGCCGAGATCGATCTGGCCGCTGAGATATGTCGGGCGGCTGCACCGGCTGCGCCAGCGGGCCCCAGAGCAACTTGCGCGACCGCCACCGACATGAAGATGAGGCCGATGGTGAACAGCACCTGGTCGAGCTCGTCGGCGCCGTAGAGCCGGCGATAGAGCAGTGCGCTCCAGCACCACGCCGATCGCGCCCACGGCGATGAGCGCCGAGCGCCAGCGCGACGGGAACGGCACGCCGAGCCGGTTCATCAGCGTGAGCGTGACGTAGCCGCCGGCCACGGCGAAGACGCCATGGGCGAGGTTGACGAAGCCCATCAGGCCCATGGTGACGGAAAGGCCGACCGAGACGAGGTAGAGCACCATCGCGTAGGCGAGGCCGTGGAAGGCGATGCTGATGACCGCGGAAGCGACGGCGTCCATCGAGTGCGTCAGGCGCGATCTGGCAAGACGGCGACGGGCGCGCGCCGCCGCGTGCGGATTCACGGCTTCTCCGGATTGAGCTCCTTCCACGGATCCTTGACCGTCGGGAATGGTCTCGAACTCGACGTTGGCGAGCTTGCCGTTCGACCTTCTCGACGCGGCGGATGTAGACGTTCTGGACGATGTCGCGGGTCTCGGGATCGATCATGATCGGGCCGCGCGGGCTGTCGGGTTCTTCCAGCCCTTGCAGCATCGCCATCGCCTTGTCGCCGTCGATCTTGCCCTTCGTGCGCCTTGATCACGCGTGAAGATCGCCGCCATGCCGTCCCAGCCGCCCACCGACATGAAATTCGGGATCGCCTCGTCGCCGTAGGCCTTGTCCAGGCGGCGACGAAGGCCTTGTTCGGCCGGCCGCGTCGGCCACCGGCGAATAGTGTGCCGGCGGTGATGACGCCGAGCGCCACGTCGCCCATGTTCGGCAGCTCCTCGTCGGTGACGATGTCCTGCGGCCCCGACCAGCTTGATGCCGGCCTGAGCGAGGCCGAGATCGCCGTACGCCTTCATCATCGCGTCGCCTGCTTGCCGGCGGGAATGAAGACGAACAGCACGTCGGGCTTGGCGTCCTTGACGCGCTGCAGGAAGGGCACGAAGTCGGGATTGGCGAGCGGGATGCGCACCGAGCCGACGATCGTGCCGCCGGCCTCGGTGAAGCCCTTGATGAAGGCCGCCTCGGCGTCGTGGCCGGGCGCGTAGTCGCTCACCGCCGTATAGGCCTTCTTGCAGCCCTGCTTCGCCGCCCACTGGCCGAGCGGATAGCTGGACTGCCACAGGGTGAAGGAGACGCGCGCGATATAGGGCGAGAGCGCGGGTCAGTCGACGCCGGCGGCGTTCATCGATGACGAACGGCACCTTCGCCTCGGTGGCGAGCGGCGCGATCGCCAGCGCGTTCGGCGTCCACACCACGCCGGTCAGGAACTGCACGTGGTCGCGGGTGATCAGCTCCTGCGCCAGGCGCTTGGCCACATCGGGATTCGGGCCGGTGTCGTCGCGCTTGACCAGCTCCAGCTTGACGCCGGGCGGCAGATCCTTCTCGTGCTCCTTGACGTAGAGATCGAGGCCCTTCTCGATCTGATCGCCGAGGGAGGACTGCGGACCGGAATAGGTCAGGATGACGCCGACCTTCACGGTCTGCGCCGCGCCCGGCTGCGGCGCGGCCAATGACAGTGCCGCGGCGATTGCCGAGAGCCACATGACTCGCGACGCCCGGCGACACTTCCTGATCGTGGTCATCCGCTGGTCCTCCCCATTGTTGCGGCAGCTTTGCACGCGCTGTCCGCGTTCTGCTTCTAGAGCATTGGTCTCGTCGCATTTCCGCGCCGAACCGGCATCCACTTCGGCGGAAAATGCTCCAGCCATGATCGGGGAGGCGGTTGGCCGTTGCAACCCGCTTCTGCCTCGGCGACTACTCGCCGGCGCCGGTGGCGCCGGGAGGATTGGCGCGGGTGCGGTCGTCGCCGGTGCTGCGCCAGTCGCGGAAGTGATGGAGCGCCCAGCGCACGGAGGGAAACGCCAGGTCTTCCCAGGGAATCTCGTCCCAGAGGAAGAGCTGCACCTCCAGGCTCTCGGGCCCGGGCTCCACGCCGGGATCGGCGAGCCGCGCGCGATAGATCACCTGCACCTGGCTGATCCGGGGGATGTCGTAGACCGCGAGCAGTCCCTCGATCACGATCCGCGCCCGCGCTTCCTCATAGGCCTCGCGCTCGGCGCCGGCGGCGGTGGACTCGTTGAGCTCGAGATATCCGGCGGGCAGCGTCCAATAGCCCCGCCTGGGATCGATCGCCCGGCGGCAGAGCAGGATGCGCTCCTCCAGCGTCACCACCGAGCCGACCACTACCTTGGGATTCTCATAGGCGATGAAGCCGCAATCGGCGCAGACCCGGCGCTCGCGCGTATCGCCCTCGGGAATCCTGAGCACGCTCGGTCCGCGTCCGGCCGTTTCCGTCGTCATGACGGCAGCATGGCAAGGACGCCCATGCACGTCTAGCGCCGGGCCGGCGCCGACGCCGAGCGTCGCTAAATCGTGACGTCGATGAGGCTGCCGCGGGGACCGGCGCGACGAGTCGTATGCTCCGGCGTCGTCTCGCCCTGGCCGGATTTCGAGCGCGATTTGCCCGAGGTCTCGCCACTCTCGCGGCTGGGGGTCACCTGGCGCGCGGGCTCCACGGCGAAGGCATGCTCCACCGGCGCCAATGCCGGCGCCGAGGGCACCGGATTGGGCGGGAGGGCGGCTTGGCCGGGCGGGATTTGCATCGCTCGAATCAGGGAATATGGTTAAAATTCAATGGGCTTATTATACCCCAAACCGGGCGGCGGCGATAGGGGACAAATACCCAGGCGTGGCAGTCACTTGCCGACATAGCTAACGCGCCAGACCGTGTTCCCGACGTCGTCGGCGATCAGCAGGCTGCCGTCCTTGGCGACGGCGAGTCCCACCGGCCGGCCCCAGACTTCCGCCCGGGCGTCGCCCGCGATCCAGAATCCACTGGCGAAGGTCTCGTAGTACCCCGCCGGCCGGCCGTCCCGGAACGGCACGCGCACGACCATGTAGCCGGTGGGCGTGGCGCTGTTCCAGGAGCCGTGCAGAGCGACGAACGCGTCGCCGCGGTATTCCGGCGGAAACTGCGTGCCGGTGTAGAAGGCGAGGCCCAGCGGCGCCGAATGCGAGCGGAACAGCAGATCCGGCAGGATCGCGCGCCGCACCAGATCGGGCCGGCGGTCGCCGAGGCGCGGCTGCGGATGCTGGCCGAGATAGGAATAGGGCCAGCCATAGAAGCCGCCGTCCTGCAGACGGGTGAGGTAGTCCGGCACCAGCCCGTCGCCGAGCCCGTCGCGCTCGTTCACGACCACGAAGAGATCGTTGGTGCCGGGCTGGAAGGCGATGCCGACGGGATTGCGCAATCCGCTGGCGAAGGTGCGGCCGCCGCTGCCGTCGAGATTGAACACTTGCACGGTGGCGCGCGGCTCCGGCTCCTCGGCGAGATTGCTGCGGGCGCCGATCGAGACATAGAAGTGCCGGCCATCGGGCGCGAAGGCGATGTTGCGCGTCCAATGGCCGCCGCCATCGCCCAGCGCGCCCGGCGGCGTCACCCGCTCGGCGGCGCCGCGCGCCGTCGTGTCGCCATCCACATAGGGAATGCGCCAGACCGCGCGGATATCGGCGATATAGACGTAGCCCGGACGGAAGGCGATGCCGTGCGGCTCCTCGAAGCCATCGGCGAAGGTGGCGCGGAGGCTGGCGTGCCCGCTGCCGTCGCTGTCGCGCAGCAGGGTCACGATGCCGAGGCCGGGCTCCGCCAGGAACACGTCGCCGTTGGGCGCCACCGCGAGCCAGCGCGCGTGGCGCAAACCATCGGCGAAGAGCTCGGCGCGGAATCCCGCGGGCACGCGCAGGCGTGCGTCGCCAGGACGCCGCACTTCACGGGGCGGATTGGAGCTGCTCCGGGTCTCGAAGGGTGCCGGCAGCTGGGTGGGATCGATAGTGACGCGTTCGCCCGGCGTCTGATCGACGGCGAGCGCCGGTCCGCCGCCCAGAAGAAGGATGGTGATCGCGAGGCTAGCTGCGCGCCAGCGCCGCGACGCCCGGGAGCTCGCGGCCTTCCAGCCATTCGAGGAAGGCGCCGCCGGCGGTCGAGACATAGGTGAAATTCTCCGTGACGCCGGCCTGGGCCAGCGCCGCCACGGTATCGCCGCCGCCGGCGACGCTCAAGAGCGCGCCGGATTTCGTGAGCTCGGCGACGCGCTGCGCGAGCGCGACGGTGCCGCGGTCGAAGGGCGGCGTCTCGAAGGCGCCGAACGGCCCGTTCCAGATCAGCGTCTTGCACTCGGCGAGCCTGGCGCCGAGCGCCGCCACGGTCTTGGGACCGATGTCGAGGATCATGGCATCCGCCGGCACGCGGTCGATCGCCACCGTCTCGGTCGGCGCGTTCGCCTTGAATTCCCGCGCCACCACCGCGTCGACCGGCAGCATCAGCGTGCAGCCGGCGGCTTTCGCCGCGGCGAGGATGCCGCGGGCGGTCTCCGCCATCTCGCGCTCGCAGAGGGATTTGCCGACCTCGATGCCTTGCGCAAAGAGCAGCGTGTTCGCCATGGCGCCGCCGATCGCCAGCACATCCACCTTCTTCACGATGAAGCTCAGGAGATCGAGCTTGGTGGAGACCTTGGCGCCGCCGACCAGCGCCGCCACCGGACGCTTCGGCGCCTCGAGCGCGGCACCCAGCGCCTCGAGCTCCGCCTGCATCAGCCGCCCCGCCGCCGCCGGCAGCAGATGCGCCAGCGCCGCGGTCGAGGCGTGCGCGCGATGGGCGGCGGAGAAGGCGTCGTTGACGTAGAGATCGCCAAGCGAGGCGAGCGCCTTGGCGAAAGCCGGGATCGTTCGCCTCCTCCTCGGGGTGGAAGCGCAGATTCTCCAGGAGCGCGATGTCGCCGGGCTTCAGCGCCGCGACCACGCGCTCGGCCTCGGGGCCGATGCAATCCGTCGCGAAGGCGACGGGGCGGCCGCCGAGCGCCTGGCTCAGCGGCGCCACCAGCGGCTTCAGCGAGAAGGCCGGGTCGGGCTTGCCCTTGGGACGCCCGAAATGCGAGAGCACGATCACCTTGCCGCCCTTGTTGGCGAGTTCGAGCAGCGTCGGCGCCAGGCGCTCGATGCGCGTCGCGTCGGTGACGTGGCCGTCCTTCATGGGCACGTTGAGGTCGACGCGCACGCAGCACGCGCTTGCCGGCGGGGTCGATGGTCGTCGAGGGTGCGGAATTTGGGCATGGGACTGCCAGCGTCGTTATTGACCGCGCCGGTTCTGCCCGATCGATCGGGCGCCGTCAACATTGCGAGAAAGGTCGCGATTGGCCGACTCAGGCGTCGTTCGGCGGGACCCAGGGGATGCGCTGCACCTCGATCCCCTCCTCGGCGAGCGCCTCGATGCTCGGCATCGCTCGCCTCGCCATAGATGCCGCGGCGCTCGGCCTCGCCCTTGTGGATCGCGCGCGCCTCTTCGGCGAATTTGTCGCCGACGTAGTCGCAGTTGGATCTCGACGTGCTGGCGCACCTGCTGCAGCATCCGGCGCACCTGGGCGGGCGTTGGCTCGGCGCGCGGAGCGCGCGACGCGGGGCGCCATCGGCGCCTTCTCGACCTCGGTGTTGCCGCATTCCGGGCAGGCGATCTCGCCGGCGGCGGCCTGGGCGTCATAGGCGGCGCCGTCGCGGAACCAGGCTTCGAACTCGTGCTCGGCCTCGCAGCGGAGCGTGAACAGGATCATGTGCGGCCTCGGACTTCCCGATCGTCACGCTAGACTGTGACATGTTAAGAGGTGGTTTAGCAATCTCGGGGTTCAAGTGCCAAACATCGTGCCGCAGCCCGCCGACGTCCCGCCATCTCATTTGGATCGAAAGGTTTCTGCCGCTGATCCGCCGGGCGGCCGGGTGCTGGATCTGGCCGCCGGCGGCGGCCGGCACACGCGGCTCCTGAGGTCGCGCGGCTTCACCGTCGCTGGCGGCCGACCGCGACACCGAGGCGCTCGCAGCGTCGCTTCGCCGATGACCCCGGCGTCGAGATCGTGACGCTCGACCTCGAGGACGGCGGCCCGTGGCGCCTCGGCCAGGGCTTCGACGGCATCGTCGTCACCAACTATTTCCACCGGCCGCTGTTTCCGGCCTTGATCGACGCGCTGGCGGCCGGCGGCGTGGTGCTCTACGAGACCTTCATGCTGCGGCAACGAGCGCTTCGGGCGGCCGAGCAATCCCGATTTCCTGCTGAGGCCCGGCGAGCTGCTGGCGGCCTTCGGCCGCGCTGACCGTCGTCGCCTTCGAGCAGGGCATCGTCGATCAGCCGCGGCCGGCGGCGATCCAGCGCATCGCCGCGGTGAAGGCGAGGAAGCGCCGCTCGCCGGCGCGTGCCGAGTCGCTACTCCGCCGCGATCGGCTTCTTGAGCGCCATCGGCGCGACGAAGGCGCGGTCGTGGGAGAGCGACGGCACCGCGCGGCGCGCCTCGGGAACTTTCGCCGGATCGATCTCGGCGACGATCAGGCCGACGCCGTCCTCGGCCTCGGCCAGGATCTCGCCCCAGGGCGCCACGATCAGCGAATGGCCGTAGGTGCTGCGGCCGTTGGCATGCTCGCCCCATTGCGCCGGCGCGAAGACGAAGCAGCCGGTCTCGATCGCCCGCGCGCGCATCAGCACGTGCCAATGGGCGCGGCCGGTCGGCACGGTGAAGGCCGCGGGAATGGTGAGGAAATCGGCGCCCGCCTGCGCCAGCGCGCGATAGAGATAGGGGAAGCGCAGATCGTAGCAGACGGTCATGCCGAGCACGCCCCAGGGCAGCGGCGCCAGCGCCGCCGCGTCGCCGGGCCGGAACACCGCGGATTCCCGATAGCTGCTCGCCGTTCGGCAGGTCGACGTCGAACATGTGGATCTTGTCGTAGCGCGCGGCGATCTCGCCGTCGGGCGCGATCAGGAACGAGCGGTTGGCGAGAGTCTCGGCGCCGAGCTTGACGACGATCGAGCCGAGCAGAACATGCGCGCCCAGCTCGCGCGCGAGCTCGCGGCACGCGGCCAGCATCGGATGCTCGGCCTCGGTCCGCGCCTTGGCGAAGCGCTGGGCGCGGTCGGGCTCGATCATGTCGCTCACTTCCGGCGTCATGATGAGATCGGCGCCCTGGTCGCGGGCGCGCCGCGCCAGTTCGCTGGAGGCTCGCGATATTGGGCTCGACGTCGCGCGCCGAGTTGAGCTGCAGGCAGGCCGCCTTGAAAGTCGCGCTCATGACTTGGCGAGCCCCAGCTTGCTGTCGAGCTTGCCGGCGCGGTCGAGCGCAGAGAGCTCGTCGCAGCCGCCGATATGCTCGCCGTCGATGAAGATCTGCGGCACGCTGGTGCGCCCGCCGGCGCGGCTCACCATCTCCTCGCGCTCGGCTGGATCCTCGATGATGTCGATGTTGACGTACTTGACGCCCTTGCGCTCCAGCAGGCTCTTGGCCCGCGCGCAATAGGGGCAGAACAAGGTGCTGTAGATCTCGACCCGGGCCATCGCCCCTCCGCTTGGCTTGACCCTCCCAATGTCGGGCTCGGCGGGCGCCTGTCAAGTACCCTGGGAAATGGCTCAGGGCTCGCCGCGCAGGCTGCGGGCGAGGGTCAACGCGCCGACCCGCCGGGCGCCGGCGCGCTTCAGAACGCGGGCGCATTCCTCCACCGTGGCGCCGGTGGTGAGGACGTCGTCGACCAGGACGCACCGCCAGGCCCTTCACCACCGCGCCGCGCTTCAGGGCGAAGGCGCCTTGCACGTTGCGCACGGCGGCCTTCGGGCCCGAATTCGCCCTGGGACGGCGTGCGGCGCCGGCGCTGCAGCCAGTCCGGCGCCACCTTGGTTCCGCTCGCCTTGCCGATCGCGTAGGCCAGCAATGCGGCCTGGTTATAGCGCCGCCGCAGCAGCCGCAGCCAGTGCAGCGGCACCGGCATCAGAAGATCGGCTTCGGCGAGGAGATCGCCCGCCGCGCGGCGCATCCAGTCGCCGAAGGCGGGCGTACCGTGCAGGCGATCGCCGTGCTTGAATCCCAGGACCAGACCGCGGCTGCCCTCGTCGTAGCGCAGCGCCGACCGGGCGAAGTCGTAGGCCGGTGGCGCCCGCATGCAGGCGCCGCAGAGCGCTCCCGCGCCCTGCTCGTAGGCGAAGGGCAGGCCGCAGCAGGCGCAGCAGGGCTCGCCGAGGAAAGTGAGATTGCGCCAGCACGCCGCGCAGAGCCCATGCGGCGCGTCCACCTCCTCGCCGCAGGCAAGGCAGCGCGGCGGCAGCACCAGATTCGAGCGCCGCCGTTCCCCAGCGTCGTGCCGCGGCGGCGGCGGGCGCGAGCGACATCATGAGAGGAGGGGAGCGCAGCTCCCGCGGGCCTGTCAACTCGCGTTGACTTTTGCCGGGCCGCGCGCCCAATAGCGCCATGACGGGCGACGGGATTGACGAGATCAGGGTATTCGATCGGCGGGCGGTGCGCCGGCATCGCGCGCGGGCGGCGCGGATCGGCACCGCGGAGTTCCTCTTCGAGGAAGCGGCGGCGGGATTGGCCGAGCGTCTCGACGACGTGACGCGGAAATTCTCCCGCGCCCTGGTGCTGGGCAGCCGGCGCGGCACGCTGCAGGGCGCGCTCACGGCGCGCGGCGGCCTCGAGCTTCTAGTAGAGAGCGACGACGCGCCGGGCTTCCTGGCGCCGCCGCGAGCGAGCGCACGGGTCGCGGCGGAGGCCGAGGCGCTGCCGTTCGCGGCCGGCAGCTTCGATCTCGTGCTGAGCCCGCTGGCGCTGCACTGGACCAACGACCTTCCGGGCGCGCTGCTGCAGCTGCGCCACGCGCTCAAGCCCGATGGCCTGCTGCTGGCCGCCGCTGCTCGGCGGCGAGACGCTGAGCGAGCTGCGCCGCGCCTTCTTCGAGGCCGAGCTGCAGGAGGAAGGCGGCGTCAGCCCGCGCGTCTCGCCGATGGCGGACGGGCGCGATCTCGCGGGACTGCTGCAGCGCGCGGGCTTCGCGCTGCCGGTGGTCGACAGCGACCGCATCACCGTCACCTATCGCGACGCCTTCGCGCTGATGGCGGAGCTGCGCGCCATGGGCGAGACCAACGCGACTCAGCGATCGCCGCCGCGGCTTCACCCGGCGCGCGACGTTGCTGCGGATGGCGGCGATCTACCGCGATCTCTTTGCCGGCGCCGACGGGCGCATTCCCGCCACCTTCGAGATCGTGACGCTCACCGCCTGGGCGCCGCACGAGAGCCAGCCGAAGCCGCTGCAAGCCCGGCAGCGCCGCGGCGCGGCTTGCCGACGCGCTCGGCGCGGTGGAGAAATCCGCGGGCGAGAAGACGCGGACGCTGACGCGGCGCGCCGTCAGCAGCGCTCGTTAGCGTAGTCGCGCTCCAGGCACGCGCTGGCGCCGGTGCCGCCGGTGCCTTGAGCGCCCGACGCCGCCGGCGAGATCGTGCTCAGGGTCTGATCGAGGCTGGAGCCATCCTGGGCCGGCAGCAGCAACAGCATGGCGCATCAGCGCCGCCGCGATGAGCCAGGTCACGACGATCTCGCGCCCCGTGGTCCAGGTTGAATTCTGGTACCTGCTCATCACACAACTCCCGATGCTACCCACTGCCGATGGCGTCACGACGAGCCCTCCGGCGCGCTGCCCGGCGGCGGCCCGCTTCTTCGTCACGCGATTCCCGATGCTGCTCACTTCCGATAGCGTCACTACGATCTCTCCTGTTCGCCGCCGGGCTTCAGCCCGCGGCGTTAACCAAATATTCGAATGACCGGGGGCGCAGCATGCGCCTTGCCGTCATTCTCCCCCTGTGGCGTGGATCACTCCCGGTCGACCTCGGACCCCGCGTCTCCCTCTTCCGGGCATCCAATCGACACCCGGCGGGTCGAAGTTATTCCTCCGCGACCGCCTATGGTCATATAGGCAGTCGGAAGCCATTGGGCGCTATGAGTTTTTCACATTACGGTGACGCGGAAGCGGGCGACCCGCCTAGAGCAGGTCCCGCAGCATCGCCACCAGCGGCTTGTCGGCGGGCGGCATCGGGTATTCCGCGAGCCGCGGCGGGCGCACCCAGGTGAGCGTCTGGCCCTCGCGCGGCGTGACCATGCCCTGCCAGCGCCGGCAGACGTAGAGCGGCATCAGGAGGTGGAAACCGCTCGTAGCGATGCGAGGCGAAGGTGAACGGCGCGAGGCAGCTCTCGGCGACGTCGATGCCGAGCTCCTCCTTGAGCTCGCGGATGAGCGCCGCTTCCGGCGTCTCGTCCGCATGCGACCTTGCCGCCGGGAAACTCCCAGAGCCCGGCCATCGATTTGCCTTCCGGCCGCTGCGGCCAGCAGCACGCGTCCGTCCGCATCGACCAGCGCCACCGCGACGACGAGGACGACAGGGAGCGGCTCAGCTCCGGTAGCTGCCATTGATGTCGATGTAGCGATGGGTGAGATCGCAGGTCCAGACCGTGGCGCGGCCCTTGCCGACGCCGAGATCGACGGTCGATCGAGATCTCGCGCCCCTTCATGTGCTGGGCGACCGGCGCCTCGTCGTAGCCCGGCGACCGGCCCGCCCTTCTCGGCGATCTTGATGCCGCCGACGGAGATCTTCGAGGCGGTCGCGATCGGCCTTCTCGCCGGCCTTGCCGACGGCCATGACGATGCGGCCCCAATTGGCGTCGCCCGCCGCGAGCGCGGTCTTGACCAGCGGCGAGTTGCCGATGGCGAGGCCGACGCGGCGCGCCGAGCGATCGGAGACCGCGCCCTTCACCTCGATGGCGACGAACTTCTCCGCGCCCTCGCCGTCGCGGACCATCTGCTGGGCGAGATCCACCATGACCGCTTCGAGCGCCGCCTTGAAGCCCTTGAGACGGGGATCGGCGGCGCGCATCACTTTCTTGTGCGCGGCCTTGCCCGTGGCGCAGAGCAGCACCGTGTCGCTGGTGGAGGTGTCGCCGTCGACGGTGATGGCGTTGAAGGAGATCTCGTTGGTATCGGTGAGGAGGCGCTGCAGCGCCGGTGCCGCGATCGCCGCATCGGTGAAGAGATAGACCAGCATGGTCGCCATGTCGGGCGCGATCATGCCGGAGCCCTTGGCGAAACCGTTGATGGTGACCGGCGACGCCGTCGATCTTGGTGGTGCGCGTGGCGCCCTTGGGAAAGGTGTCGGTGGTCATGATCGCGCGCGCCGCCTGCGGCCAGGCGCCGGCGGACGCCGCGGCGAAAGCGCCCGGCAGTCCTGCCAGGATCTTCTCCGCCGGCGGCGGCTCGCCGATCACGCCGGTCGAGGCGATATAGACCTCGTTCGGCCGGCATTTCACCAGCTTCGCCGCGGTCTTCGCCGTCGCTTCCACCACCTTGCGGCCGGCGCGGCCGGTGAAGACGTTGGAATTGCCGGAGTTCACCACGATCGCGCGGGCGACGCGATGCGGCAGGCATTTCCGGCACCAGTCGACGGGCGCGCCGGGCGTGAGCGAGCGCGTGAACACGCCGGCGACCGCGGTGCCGGGCTCCAGCACCGCCACCATGAGGTCATCGCGACCCTGGTAGCGGATGCCGCAGGCGGCACTCGCGAGCTTGACGCCGGCGAGCGGCGGCAGATGCGGAAAGCGCGCGGGCGCCAGCGGCGACAGCATCGGCATGGGCGGGCGGCGCCTAGGGCTTGGCGGGCGCCGGCGCCGGTGCCGGCGTCAGTGCCGGGTGCCGGTGCCGGCGCCATCTTGGAGCCGTCGAGGGCGAAGGTCTCGATCTTGGCGCCGGCGCGCAGCTCCTTCACCTTCGCCTCATAGATCTCCCGCTGCAGCATCGCCACCAGCTGCGGGCGCGCCTCCTCGAGCGTCGGCGGCGGCGCGGTGCGGCGATCCTCCACCTTGATGATGTGATAGCCGAACTGGGTCTTCACCGGCGTCTCGGTGAACTGCCCCTTCTGCAGCTTGAAGGCGGCGTCGGCGAATTCCGGCACCATCTCGTCCTTGCCGAACCAGCCGAGATCGCCGCCGTTGTCCTTGCTGCCGGGATCGCTGCTCTTCTCCTTGGCGATGGTGGCGAAATCGCCGCCCTTCTTGAGCTCGGCGATGACCGCCTTGGCCTCGTCCTCGGTCTTCACCAGGATATGCCGGGCGTTCACCTGCTCCTGCGGCTTCTGCTCCTTGGCGAATTTCTCGTAGCGCGCCTTGATCTTGTCCTCGGTGAGGGCGCTCTGCAGGTAGTGGCTGAGATAGGCCTCCTCGATCAGCTGATCCTGGATCTGCGCCAGGCGCTTCTTGACCTCGGGATCGTCGGCGAGCTTCTGCTTGCGGCCGGCCTGCGCCACCACGATGTCGGTCACCATGCGATCGAGGAGCAGGGGATAGACCTGCTCGAACGGCATCTGCTGCACCTGGGGCGGCAGCTGCTGGCGCGCCGCCAGCACGTCGGAGCGATGCAGCTCCGTGCCGTTGACGCGGGCGACCACCGGATCGGGCTGGGCGGCGGGGGCCTGCCCCTGGGTCTGGGCGAGAGCCGGGACGGCGACGAGCAGTACCGTCGCGAGCGCGAGGAGGGAGCGGCCGGTCATAATCGAGTAATCCTTGCGGGCAAGAGAGCGGGCACGGCCGCTTCCGGAGCGGCGGTGGCGCCCATCTTGCACATTAGGAACCGGCGGGCAAGCCGGCAGGCGTGGAAGTCACGTGCCGACGCGCCGAAATCGCGGACAATCGACTGAAAATGAAGGAATTGTGGCGCCTGCGACACGCGCTCGAATTGACAGCGCGCGCTTCTGCCCCTATCTGTCTGGCGGTCGCCCCGGCGATCTCCATCAACCTGCCGCATCCTGCCTCGAGGTCTCCTGAATGATTGGCGCCCTGGCCCGGCGACTGTTTGGTTCCGCCAACGACCGTTTCGTCAAGAGCCTGCAGCCCCTGGTCGACGCCATCAATGCGCTCGAGCCCGAGCTGGAGGCGCTCTCCGACGACGCGCTGCGCCAGCGCACGCCCTGGTTCCGGGAGCGGCTGCAGAAGGGCGAGGAGCTCGACGACCTGCTGGTGGAAGCCTTCGCCACCGTGCGCGAGGCCTCCAAGCGCACCCTCGGCCAGCGGCACTTCGACGTGCAGCTCATGGGCGGCATGGTGCTTCACCGCGGCATGATCGCGGAGATGAAGACCGGCGAGGGCAAGACCCTGGTGGCGACGCTGGCGGTCTATCTGAACGCCCTCGAGGGGCTGGGCGTTCACGTCGTCACCGTCAACGACTACCTGGCCAAGCGCGACTCCGAATGGATGGGGCAGGTCTACCGCTTCCTCGGCCTCACCGTCGGCTGCATCGTGCACGAGCTCAACGACAACGAGCGCCGCGAGGCCTATGCGGCCGACGTCACCTACGGCACCAACCACGAGTTCGGCTTCGACTATCTGCGCGACAACATGAAGTTCCGCCTCGCCGACATGGTGCAGCGGCAGTTCAACTACGCGATCGTCGACGAGGTCGACTCGATCCTGATCGACGAGGCGCGCACCCCGCTCATCATCTCGGGTCCGACCGAGGACAGCTCCGAGCTCTATCGCCGCGTCGACGCGCTGATGCCGAGCCTGCTGCCCGAGGATTTCGAGAAGGACGAGAAGCAGCGCGCGGTGACGCTGACCGAGTCCGGCGTCGAGCGCATCGAGGCGATGCTGCGCGGCTCCGAGCTGATGAAGACCGGCTCGCTCTACGACATCCACAACATCGCCCTGGTGCATCACGTCAACCAGGCGCTGCGCGCCCACAAGCTGTTCGCGCGCGACACCGACTACATCGTCAAGGACGACAAGGTCGTCATCATCGACGAGTTCACCGGCCGCATGATGGAGGGCCGGCGCTACTCGGAGGGCCTGCACCAGGCGCTGGAGGCCAAGGAGCACGTCTCCATCCAGACCGAGAACCAGACGCTGGCCTCGATCACCTATCAGAACTATTTCCGCCTGTTCCCGAAGCTTGCCGGCATGACCGGCACGGCGATGACCGAGGCGACCGAGTTCGGCGACATCTACCGCCTCGAGGTGATCGAGGTTCCCACCAACGTGCCGGTGGTCCGCATCGATCACGACGACGAGGTCTATCGCTCGATCCGCGAGAAATTCGACGCCGTGCTCGAGCTCGTCGCCGAATGCCACGCGCGCCAGCAGCCGGTGCTGGTCGGCACCGTCAGCATCGAGAAGTCGGAGCAGCTTGCCGAGCTCTTCAAGAAGCGCAAGATTCCGCACCACGTGCTGAACGCGCGCTATCACGAGCAGGAAGCCTACATCATCGCGCAAGCCGGCCGGCCGGGCGCCGTCACCGTCGCCACCAACATGGCCGGCCGCGGCACCGACATCCAGCTCGGCGGCAACCTGGAAATGCGCCTGAAGCAGGAGCTGGCGGGCATCGAGGATCCGGCCGAGCGCGAGCGCCGCGGCCAGCAGATCCGTGCCGAGATCGCCGCCGCCCGCGAGGTGGTGCGGAACGCCGGCGGCCTCTTCGTCATCGCCAGCGAGCGGCATGAGAGCCGCCGGATCGACAACCAGCTGCGCGGCCGCTCCGGCCGCCAGGGCGACCCCGGCGCCTCCAAGTTCTACGTCTCCCTCGAGGACGATCTCATGCGCATCTTCGGCTCCGAGCGCATGGAGTCGATGCTGCAGAAGCTCGGCCTCAAGGAGGGCGAGGCGATCATCCATCCCTGGATCAACAAGGCGCTGGAGAAGGCGCAGCAGAAGGTCGAGGCGCGCAACTACGAGATCCGCAAGCAGCTCCTGAAGTACGACGACGTCATGAACGACCAGCGCAAGGTCGTCTACGAGCAGCGCAAGGAGATCATGGCGGAGGAAGACGCGGCGCAGATGGTCGCCGACATGCGCCACGAGGTGATCGAGAACCTGGTCGCCCGCACCATTCCGGAGAACGCGCTGCCCGATCAATGGGACGTGAACGCGCTGCACGAGGAATGCCTGCGGCTCCTCAACCTCGATCTGCCGGTCGCCGACTGGGCGAAGGAAGAGGGCATCGCCGACCGCGAGATCCGCGAGCGCATCATCAAGGCCTCCGACGACAAGATGGCGGCGAAGGCGGCGACGCACGGGCCCGAGGTCATGCGCATGGCCGAGAAGAGCCTGCTGCTGCAGATCCTCGACCAGTCCTGGAAGGATCACCTGCTGACCCTCGACCACCTGCGTCAGGGCATCAATCTGCGCGCCTACGCCCAGCGCGACCCCCTCAACGAGTACAAGCGCGAGGCCTTCGATCTCTTCGAGCAGATGCTGACCCAGCTCCGCGACAACGTGACCGGCGTGCTCTCCCACGTCGAGCTTCGCGTCCAGCGAGCGGAGGACGTGCCGCAGCCGCGCCCGGCGGTGCGGATGCGCGAGACCCGCGAGGATCCGGCGCTCGCGGAAGCCATGGCCGGCGCCGAGGCCAACGGCGGATCAGCCTCGGCGGCGGGTGGCGCCAACCCCTGGGCCAAGACGCCGCGCAACGCGCTCTGTCCCTGCGGCTCCGGCAAGAAATTCAAGCACTGCCACGGCAAGCTCTGAGCGCGGCGGGATAGCCGGCCTCAGCCGGCGCGCCGGGCGCGCCCGCGCGCTGCCGATCGCAACAGCGGCCGCCGCTCGCGCTCCTGCTCCTGAGCCAGCATGCGGGCGCGCACCTGCAGCAGATCCTTCCGGGCAATGATGCCGACGAGCTTGCCGTCGCTGCGGCGGACGATCGGGACGCGGCCGACATCGGCGACGGCCATGCGATCGGCAAGCTGACCCACCAGCTCGTCGGCATAGCCGACGAACGGCTGCGTTCCGGCCGCGATGTCCGCCAATGTCGCCCCGGGCGGCCACCCCTTCGTCAGCCAGCGCAGCGCGTCCGCCCGGGAGACCATGCCGAGGGCGCCGCCGTCCTCGTCGACGACGGGATAGCTCTTGTGCAGATGGGGGGCCGCGGGATCGCCCGTGGTCTCGGTGGAGAACCACCGCACGGCGTCGTCGATGCCCATGTCGCCGGAGAGCGTGTCGACGCCGCGCACCATGACCTCGCCGACGCGGGTGATCTCGAAGGGATCGATGATGTACTCGCGGGTCAGGTGGTGGCCGCGCCGGGCCACCTTCTCGGTCAGGATCGAGCGCTTGAGCAGCAGCACCGTGACCGCGTAGGCCGCCGTGCAGGCGACCAGCAGCGGCAGCAGCGCGTTGATGTCGTGGGTCAGCTCGAGCACGAAGATGATCGCCGGTCAGCGGCGAGCGCATCGTGCCGCCCATCATCGCCGCCATGCCGAGCAGCGCCCAGAGCCCGGCATCGCCGACCGGCAGGAATTGACCGATCGAGCGCGCCGAGCGCGCCGCCCATGATGAGCAGCGGCGCCAGCACGCCGCCCGAGGTGCCGGAGCCGAGCGCGACCGACCAGATCAGGCTCTTGGCGATCAGCAGCGCCAGGAGCGGCCTGCGGCACCATCCCGCCCTGCAGCAGCTCGCGGATGATGTCGTAGCCGACGCCGAGCGCGCGCGGCTCGACGAGGCCGCCGACGCCGACCACCAGGCCGCCGAGCGCCGGCCACCACATCCAGTGGATCGGCAGACGCTGAAACAGATCCTCGAAGCCGTAGACCAGCGCGGTCAGGACGCCAGATGCCAGCCCCGCCACGACGCCGGCGGCAAGGCACGCAATGAGCCCCCACCACGGCAAGACGCCGTGCGCGACAACCGGAAAGAGCGGCCCGGCGCCGAGCAGGAACGGACGCAGCGCCGCGGCCACCGCCGAGGCGGCGGCGACCGGGATGAAGCTGCGCGGCTTCCATTCGAAGAGCAGCAGCTCCACCGCGAGCAGCACCGCCGCCACCGGCGTGGCGAACATCGCGGACATGCCGGCGGCGGCGCCGGCCACCAGCAGCGTCTTGCGCTCGGCGGCGGAGAGGTGGAAGAGCTGCGCGATGAGCGAGCCGAACGCGCCGCCGGTCATGATGATCGGCCCCTCGGCGCCGAACGGCCCGCCGGTGCCGATCGAGATCGCCGAGGAGAGCGGCTTCAGCAGCGCGACCTTGGGCTCGATGCGGCTGCCGCCGATGCAGGATCGCCTCGATCGCCTCGGGAATGCCGTGGCCGCGGATCTTCTCCGAGCCGTAGCGCGCCATCAGGCCGATGATCAGCCCGCCTGCCGCCGGGACGAGCGCGGCATAGAGCCCGAAATGGGTGCCGGCCGGCGATGTGAGTCCGGCGTCGGGGCGACCGGCATAGGCGAGGTTGGTGATCACGCCGATCAGCCACAGCAGCGCCCAGGCGGCGGCGGTGCCGGCAATGCCGATGATGACCGCCAGCCCAATGAGGAGCAGCACTCTTGCATCGGTGGAAAAGTCGCGCAGATAGTCGTCTCGCACGTGGTCCATGAGGATCCCGTCGAAGTCAGGAATTGCGGAAGGGACGTCGATGGCGACGGGGCGCGCAGAGATCAGCGCTGGATTTGGATCTATCGCTCGGCGACCGATGGTGCGGCGCGAAATATGTCGCACTACGATATAACTGTCAACACGAGCCAGGGGGATGTGTTTCATGCATGGAATGCGCGATGCCGCGGCGCGATAAGCCGGCGCGGCTGGGCGACGAAGAGTATCGCGCGCTGGCCGCGTTTCGACACGCGCTGCGGAGCTTTCTGCATTTCAGCGAGGCGGCGGCGGAGACGCTCGGGCTCACGCCGCAGCAGCATCAGGCGCTGCTGTCGATCCGGGGAGCGCCCGGCGGCGGGCGCCTCACCATCGGCGCGTTGGCCGAGCAATTGCTGATCCGTCCGCATAGCGCGGTTGGGCTGGTCAGCCGCCTGGCCGCCGAAAAGCTGGTGCGGCGCGAGGAAGGCAGCGCGGATCGGCGGACGGTTCACGTTGTTTTGACCGCGAAGGCGGAAACCTTGCTGGAGCGGCTGTCACGGGCGCACCGGGACGAATTGCGGCGCATCGGGCCGTCGTTGCGCACCCTGCTGGCGCGGCTCGATGAACGCGAATGAGCAGCCGCGCCGGCTCCGGATGGCGTTTTTCTGTCATTACAGGGATTTAATGCTGATGTAGGTGGGGCGTAATCGGCCTGCGCTTATCTCTCCTGCAGGTGCCGAGCGGACAGTCCCTCCGCGCGCGGCAGATTGACCCCAAGGAGAGAACGATCCATGACCGACCTGTTTTCAGCGCGCTTGTCCCGCACGCGCGGCACCGACCGAGCGCGCACCGCGGTGCTTGCGGCGGGATTGGGGCTGGCCCTCATGCTGTCGCCCCATGCCCGCGCGGAGGACGCGGCCTCCAGCAGCGCCAACCTCGTGCAGATGCCGAGCCTCGCGCCGCTCACCAAGAAGGTGCTGCCGGCCGTCGTCAACGTCTCGGTGGTGGAGAAGGCGAGCGCCGACGATCAATCCGCCGATGATGGCGAGGACACCTCGCCCAACTTCCCGCAGGGCACGCCGTTCGACGATTTCCTGCGCAAGTTCTTCGAGCAGCAGGGCATCAACCCCGGCCATCCCGAGGCCGCAGCCGCACCGGCAGCAGTATGGCGCTGGGCTCCGGCTTCATCATCGATCCCTCGGGCTACGTCGTCACCAACAACCACGTGATCGACGGCTCCGAGAAGGTGACGGTGATCCTGCAGGACAACAGCAAGCACGTCGCCAAGATCGTCGGGCGCGATCCCAAGACCGATCTCGCTCTGCTCAAGATCGACAATGGCGGCAAGCCGCTGCCCTACGTCGCCTTCGGCGACAGCGGCATCGAGCAGGTCGGCGACTGGGTGGTCGCCGTCGGCAATCCCTTCGGCCTCGGCGGCACCGTCAGCGCCGGCATCGTCTCGGCGGCTGGCCGCGACATCCACTCCGGCCCCTATGACAACTTCCTGCAGATCGATGCGCCCATCAACCGCGGCAACTCCGGCGGCCCGACCTTCAACCTCAAGGGCGAGGTGATCGGCATCAACACCGCGATCTACTCGCCGAACGGCGGCAGCGTCGGCATCGGCTTCGCCATTCCCTCGAACCTGGCGAAGCCGGTCATCGCCCAGTTGCGCGAGCACGGCAAGGTGAGCCGCGGCTGGCTCGGCGTGCAGATCCAGGAAGTGACGCCGGCGATCGCCAAGAGCATGGGCCTCGCCAACGACCACGGCGCCCTCGTCGCCGACGTGACCAAGGGCAGCCCGGCGGAGAAGGCCGGCTTCAAGCAGGGTGACGTGATCGAGAGCTTCAACGGCCACGCCATCGAGAAGCTGCGCGACCTCCCCATCATCGTCGCGGAGACGCCGGTCGGCACCGCCGTCAAGGTGGATGTCCGCCGCCAGGGCAAGGAGATGGCGCTCGACACCACCATCGTCGAGCAGCCCGCAAACATGGAGAAGCTGGCGTCCAACGACGAGGAGCAGCCGAGCGCGAAGCCCGAGCGTGCGAGCGCGCTCGGTCTCAATCTGCAGCCGCTGACGCCGGAGCTGCGCAAGCAGCTCAAGGTGCCCGGGCGCGTCAAGGGCGTGGTCGTCAGCGCGATCGCGGACTTCGAGCCCGCTCGCCGACGTCGACCTGCAGCCGGGCGATGTCATCGTTGCCGTCAATCAGCAGCCGGTGACCACGACGCAGGAGGCGGCGACCAAGCTCAAGGCCGCGCAGTCGGCGCCGGGCAAGAACCTGCTGCTGCAGATCAACCGGCACGGCATGAACGCCTTCGTCGCCTGGTCGGGTCAGTCCGACAACGGCTGATCCAAGCGCACGAGCTCGCCGGCGGGTTCTCCGAACCCGCCGGCGGCGTGCCGACAGGGGACTGTGACGATGAAAATTCTGCTGATCGAAGACGATGACGAGGCCGCGGCATACCTGCTCAAGGGCCTGACCGAGAGCGGGCATCAGGTGAACCTTGCGGCGGACGGGCGCCTCGGCCTCGCCCAGGCCACCAGCGGCAGCTTCGATGCCATGGTGATCGACCGCATGCTGCCGGGCCTCGACGGGCTCTCGATCCTGGCCGAGCTGCGCGCGCGCAAGGACGAGACGCCGGTGCTGATCCTGAGCGCTCTCGGCGACGTGGAGAACCGGGTCGAGGGCCTGCGCGCCGGCTGCGACGACTATCTCTCCAAGCCCTTCGCGCTCTCGGAGCTGCTGGCGCGGCTGGAGGCGCTCAACCGGCGCAGCCATTCCGTCACCGAGACCCGGCTCAAGGTGGCCGATCTCGAGATGGACCTGCTGAAGCGGACGGTCACGCGCGCCGGGCACGAGATCGATCTGCTGCCGCGGGAGTTCCGGCTGCTGGAATATCTCATGCGCAACGCCGGGCACATCGTCACCCGGACGATGCTGCTGGAGAAGGTCTGGGATCATCACTTCGATCCCCAGACCAACGTGATCGACGTGCACGTGAGCCGGCTCCGGCAGAAGATCGACCGCGACTTCTCGCCGCCGCTCCTCCACACCGTGCGCGGCGCCGGCTACAGCCTCCGGATACCGGAGATCACGTAGCGTCGAAGATCAAATGCTCGTGCTGTCGTCGCTGCCGCCGAGGTCCGAGCCGCTGTCGCCGTAGTCCTGCCCCGGATCGGAGTCCTGCCCGGGATCGTAGTCCGCCGGCACGACATTGTCGGCGCCCGAGGACATGTCGCCGCTGTCGGTGCTGGCGTAGTCCGCCTGCGTCTGGTCGCCGCTGGTGCCGCCATCGCCGTAGTAGTTGTTGACCACGGTCTCGCTGATCGACGGCTGCATCGTCTGCCCGATGCCGTAGCCGCCCATGGACGAGCCGAACATCGAGCGCACGCCCTGGAACAGCAGCTCGCCGCCGGCGACGCCGAGCGCCGTGGCGGCGGCGGAGCGCAGGAAGCCTGAGCCGCCGCCCATCATCGGCGGCGCCATCGGCTGTACGCCCCAGGGGGAGGCTGGCTGCGGCTGCATCGGTACCGGCTGCTGCTGTTGCTTGCGCGGCTGGCGCGCGCCTGCCGCCGGCACGCTGCCGCCGCCGAGGAGGCCGCCGAGGAAGCTGGTGGGTTGCGCCGGCGGCGCCGCTTTCGCGGCCTCCACCTGCTGCTCGAGCTCGGCGATGCGGGCCTGGGCGTTGCCGAGCGCCATGTCCTGGATCAGCACCGTCTGCACCAGCAGATAGGGCGCGTCCGGCTGCTCGGCGACGCCGCGGCGAATGAGCGTATCCGCCTCCGGATCCTTGGCCTGGCGGGGCGCCGACTTCAGGCGGTCAAAAAGCTGGCTGATGAGTTGCTGTTCCTGGGGGGTCATGCGGGCCTCGTCCATGGCTGGAAGCCGGTGAGCGGCGCCCTCTATATAGGGAGCCCGCCTGGACCCGCCAGTGGCAATGACGTCAGGGGCTGGCGGTACCCATGGCCAGGAACTTCTCGCGCCGCTGCTCCCGGAGCCGCTCGCCGTCGAGGCCCAGGAGCGGCCGGAGCGCCGCCTCGGCGGTGGCGCCCGCCGCGGCGATGGCGCTGGCGGGCTCGCGATGCGCGCCGCCTAGCGGCTCCGGCACGATCTCGTCGATGACGCCGAGGCGCGCCAGGTCCTGCGCGGTGATCTTCAGCGCCTCCGCCGCTTCCTGCGCCTTGTCGCCGCTCCGCCACAGGATCGAGGCGCAGCCCTCCGGCGAGATCACGGAATAGATCGCATGCTCCAGCATGAGCACGCGGTTCCCCGCGGCGAGCGCGATGGCGCCGCCGGAGCCGCCTTCGCCGATGATGCAGGCGACGAGCGGCACCTCGAGCGCAAGGCAGGTCTCGATCGCCCGCGCGATCGCTTCCGCCTGGCCGCGCGCCTCGGCGTCGATGCCGGGATATGCCCCGGCGGTATCGACGAAGGTGAGCACCGGCAGGCCGAAGCGCTCAGCCAGCTCCATCAGGCGCCGGGTCTTGCGATACCCCTCGGGCCGCGCCATGCCGAAGTTGTGCCGCACGCGGCTGTCGGTGTCGGCGCCCTTCTCCTGGCCCAGCACCACCACCGAGAGGCCGCGGAAGCGGCCGAGGCCGCCGATGATGGCGCGGTCCTCGCCGAAGGCGCGGTCGCCGGCGAGCGGCGTGAAGTCGGTGATCAGTCCCTTGATGAAATCAGACGCGTGCGGCCGCTCCGGATGGCGTGCCACCTGGACCTTCTGCCACGGCGTGAGCTTCGCGTAGAGCTGGCGCAGCAGGCGATCCACCTTCGCCTGCAGCCGCGCCACTTCTTCGGCGATGTTGAGATCGGAGCCGTTGGTGAGATGACGAAGCTCCTCGATCTTGCCTTCGAGCTCCGCCACCGGCTTCTCGAAGTCGAGAAAATGCCGCATGGGGGGCGATCCCTAGCACAGCCCGCCCGGGGATGCCAGCGCGGCGGCTCCGCCGGCCAGCCTTAGGACGCGACCGCGCGGCGCGCGATGTCGTACCACTCGCGCTGCTCGCGGCGCTGATGGCGCGGCCCCATCTCGATGGCCTGGCAGATCTCGCGGAAGAGGCGCTCGGCCTCGCGATGCGCGCCGGTCTTCTCCAGCAGCAGGGCGTAGCGGCAGCGCGCCTCTTGGCCCGGATAGTAGCGCTCGAGGGCGGCGTATTCGTGCAGCGCGGCCTCGATCTTGCCCTGCTCCTCCAGGCTGCGGGCGTAGATCAGATGTCCTTCCGGCGAATGGTATTCCGGATTGGCCGCCTTGAGCGCGTCCAGCAGCTCCACCACTTCGGCAAAATGGCCCTCGGCGAAATAGGCGCGCGCCAGGCCCAGCATCAGCGAGGGATCCGTCGCGTGCACGCCCACCAGCGTCTCGCGGAAGAGCGCGATCGCCTCCGCCGCGCGGCCGGTGGCGACATAGGCCTCGGCGACCGCCGCCTTGTTCTCCGCCGTCGGCGTGATCGCCAGCCGACGCTCGGCCTCGCGCAGGTCGCGGCCGGGATCGAGGACGCGGCCGACGCCGCTGGCGGCGCGGCGTGCGGTGCGGCCGCGCACCATCTCCGGCAGGATCTCGACCGCGAGATAGGCCAGCATGCCCAGCATCGGCACGAAGAGGATGATGTAGATCCAGAAGAACGGCCGTCCGGTCTTTCCCGCGTGAACCGCGCACGCGATCTGCACGAACAGGAGGACCAGCCCGGGAAGGGAAAAGGACATCTTTCTCGTCTTTCGGCCGCCGAAACGGCGCCATTTCAAGCGGGCGGAATGCGTTCCGTCAACTGCAAGGGGGAATTGCCGGTGCGCGTCTCTATTTCTTGCGCGCCAGCGGATGATGCGTCTCGACGAGACGGGTGAGGCGCTGCCGCTCAACATGGGTATAGATCTGGGTCGTCGCAATATCGGCGTGGCCCAGCATTTCCTGCACGCTGCGGAGATCGGCGCCGTGATCGACGAGATGGCTGGCGAAGGCGTGGCGCAGCACATGGGGCGAGAGCCGGCCGGGATCGAGCCCGGCCTCGACCGCGAGCGCCTTCAGGAGCTGCCCGACGCGGCGGCGGGTGAGGGCGCCCTGCGCGCTCCGCGAGGGAAAGAGCCAGGGCGAGGTCGCGCCCTCGGCGAGAAAGTTCGGGCGGCAATCGCGATAGGCCTTGAGCGCCGCGCGGGCCGGGTGCGCCCAGCGGCACCAGGCGCTCCTTGCCGCCCTTGCCGCGCACCAGCAGGAAGCGCGCGTCCTCTCGCGCGGCGGCGAGGCGGCAGCCGCACCAGCTCCGAGATCCTGAGCCCGCTGGCGTAGAGGAGCTCGAGAATGCAGCGGAGCCGGAGACCCGCCGGCGTCCGGTCGCGGCCGGCGGCGGCGATCAGCGCGGCAACCTCGTCCTCGCCCAGCGTCTTCGGCAGCGGCCGGCCGGGACGTGGTCCGTCGAGACCGAGGCTCGGATCGTCGCGCCGCACGCCGTCCACCACCAGGAAGCGATAGAACTGCCGCAGCGCCGAGAGCTTGCGCGCGACGCTGCGCGGCGCCAGCTCCGCGCGGGCCAGCGCGCCCAGATAGCGCCGGAGATCCTCGGTGCGCGCGCGCTCGAGAGCGACATCGCCGCGCGCCAGAAAGCCGCCGGCGTGATCGAGATCGCCGCGATAGGCCGCGACCGTCAGCGCGGCGGCGCCGCGCTCGGCGGCGAGCATCTCCAGGAACGCTTCCACGTGCCGACCGGACGATGCCGCCTGCTTGGAAGCTGTCGCGGTGCGCGGCGCTCGGCCACGCGGCACGCTAGAGCCCCGCGTCGAGGGCCGCCTCGAGGGCGAGCCGCCGCGCATCCGCCTCGAGACCGACGGCGCGCAGCCGCATCACCGCCTCGGCGATGACGTCGGGCTCGGCGGTGAGATGCTCGCCCACATGGGCCATCAGCAGCGTGTCCAGCACGGTCTCGCCGAGCCGGTGATTGGCGGCGGCGTCGCGGCCGCCGAGCCAGATCGCCGCATTGGGCAGCGGTGGCGCCGGCGCCGGCGGCACGGCGACGAGGGTCGCCCAGTCGGCCGTCGTCACCGGCTCGCCACATGCCGCCAGCAGCGCCGCCGTCAGCAGGAGCTTGCCGGGATCGACGGAGCCGTCCTTGGGCTGCAGCCCGTCGAGGATCTCCTTGAGGCCGCCCTTGGGCCAGGGCGGCCCGTTGTTGCCGGCGGCGATGCGCGCCAGCGGCAGCAGCTGCGCCGCGCCGGCGGGATCGGCGAGCTGCGCCCAGCGCGCGGCCTCCGCGGGATGATCGGCGGCATAGAGCGCGCGCGCCGCCAGCGGCGCGAACCAGTCGAGGTCGGCGTCGCCGGGATCTCCAGGATGATCGGCGCCACGAGGCGCGCGGTGACCGGCAGCTCGCCGCGCTTGGCGCCGGCCTGCAGCAGTGCCTGCAGCACCTCGGCGCGCGCCGCCGGCACCGTCTCCTGCTTGGCGGTGGTGTAGAGGAGCGCGCGGGCGCGCGGATTGTCGCTCGCCTGCTGCAGCGCGGTCTTCGATTCGTCGGGCTTGAAGGTGATCTCGGTATAGAGGAGGCGCAGCTCGTCGAGGGGAAGCGCGCCCAGCGCCACCGCGCGCTCCGCCGCCGGCAGCCGGCGGTCGTTCGGGACGTTGGCGTTGGTGGCCCAGGCGTGCAGCACCGCGGGATCCGCCGCCTGCAGCGCGTCCGCCGGCAGTGGCAGCTTCGCCGCCGCCAGCAATGCCACGCGGATCGGCGTCGGATCCGGCATGCGGTCGATCTTCACCGCGCGGCCGCCCACCGCGTCGATCAGCGTATCGAAGAGCTGGTCGCGCGGCACCTTGCGCTCGCGCAGCAGGCTGAGGCCGAGCTGCGCCTTGCCGTGATCGCCGTGCATCGCCTGGCAGGCGATCTGCGCACGGTCCCACCAGACGTCCTGATAGCGGCCGATCACCGCCTCGACCTGCTTGCAGGCGGCATCGACGTCGTTGTTGATGAGATTGAGGTCGATCCGCAGCCGGTCCATCGGCTCGGCATCGCCCTTCCAGGGCAGGCGATCCAGGATGGCGAGCGCGCCGTCTTCCAGGCCCAGCGCCACCATGCGCTCGAGCCGCACCGACACCAGGCCACGGCCGTCCGCCGGATCATTGCCGCCGGGCGCGACGGCATCGCTGAGCAGCAGCCGTCGCGTCAGGTCCTGCAGGACCGGCGACGCCGTGGGCTGCAGCAGCGGCAGCGTTGCCACCACCAGGACCCGCGGCGTGCCCTGCCAGAGCGTGTCGGGAAATGCCCCGTCCGACGCCGACAGCGTGCCGAGCCAGGCGGTGTCCACCGGCGCCAAGGGCGTCGCCTGGACGCCGCTCGGCAGCGGCTGATCGGCGCCGACGGCGGGGTTGTTGGCCGGGGCGGGTGCCGGCGCGGGGGCAGGCTGCGGCACCAGCCGCAGCGGGGCTCCGGACTGGGCCAGCGCGGGCCCGGGCAGCGCGACGAGCGCGCTCAGCAGGGCGGCGAAAGCGGCCGAGGCCAGGCCCGCGAACTCGGGCCTCATTTCGGGAAGCGGGCATCGGGAAGCACCCGTTCGATCGGCTGGGTCGGCGCCGGGATGTCCCACACCGCCAGCACGGCGGCGCCAGCAGCGAGGAGGATCACCACCGCCGCGACTACGATCAAGGCCACCTTCACCATTTCGTCCCTTTTTTCCTCGTTCGCCGCCCACCTTCTGTCGAGCAACTCGGCTCCGGCGCCGGTTGACCGCCGCGCGCTGCTCTATGCTAGGGTGCGCGACTCGTCGGGCGCCGACAGTCTATCGGCGCGACCTGACGGATTCAACGAATAGGACCGTCGGGACCGCACGATAACTGGCCATGGGCGCGCCACAATTCCAAGTTCCGAAGACCATCGTGCTGGTCGGGCTCATGGGTGCCGGAAAGACCAATATCGGCCGCCGCCTGGCGCAGCGGCTGGGCCTGCCCTTCGTCGACGCCGACAGCGAGATCGAGGCCGCCGCCGGCGAGACCATCGAGGAGATTTTCGAGCGCCGCGGCGAGGCGGCGTTTCGCGACGGCGAGCGGCGCGTCATCGCGCGGCTGCTCGACGGCCCCATGCACGTGCTCGCCACCGGCGGCGGCGCCTTTCTCGATCCCGACACGCGTCGCCTGATCCGCGAGCGCGGCGTCTCGGTCTGGCTGCGTGCCGATATCGAGCTGCTGCTGGTGCGGGTGTCGCGGCGGAACAACCGCCCGCTGCTCAAGCAAGGGGATCATCGCGAGACGCTCACGCGGCTCATCGAGCAGCGCTATCCCATCTATGCGCAGGCGGACATCACTGTCGACACCGTCGACGGTCCGCCGGAGGCGACGCTGGAGCGGGTGATCGCGTCTCTCGATCAGCACCTCGGGAGCCGCGCCGCGCCCGCCGACGAGGCCGCGCGATGAGCGGCGCGCGCGTCATCCGTGTGGCGCTGGGCCAGCGCAGCTACGACATCCATGTGGGATCCGGCCTCCTCGCCGCCGCCGGGCGGCTTCTGGCGCCGCTCGCCGGGCGCGCGTCGCGTCGTCGTCGTCACCGACGAGACCGTGGCGAAGCTGCATCTGCCGGCGCTCGCGGCGAGCCTCGATGGCGCCGGCATCCGTCACGCCGCCGTGGTGGTGCCGCCGGGCGAGGGCAGCAAGGACTTCGCCCACTACGCGCGCGTCGTCGAGGAGATCCTGGCGCTCGGCATCGAGCGGAAGAGCCTGATCGTGGCGCTGGGCGGCGGCGTGGTGGGCGATCTCGCGGGATTCGCCGCGGCGACGCTGCTGCGCGGCATCGACTACGTGCAGGTGCCGACGACGCTGCTGGCGCAGGTCGACAGCTCCGTCGGCGGCAAGACCGCGATCAATTCGGCGCACGGCAAGAATCTGGTCGGCGCCTTCCACCAGCCCGTGCTGGTGCTGGCGGACGTCGACGCGCTGACGACGCTGCCGCGGCGCGAGCTGCTGGCGGGCTATGCGGAGGTGGCGAAATACGGCCTCATCCGCGACCGCGCCTTCTTCGAATGGCTGGAGAGCGCCGGCGCCGGCGCTCGTTGCCGGCGACCCGGCGCTGCGCGCGCGCGCGGTGGCAGAGAGCTGCCAGCACAAGGCGGCGGTGGTGGCCGCCGACGAGCGCGAGACCGGCGAGCGGGCGCTCCTCAATTTCGGCCACACCTTCGGCCATGCGCTGGAGGCGGAGACCGGCTATGGGCCGGAGCTGCTGCACGGCGAGGCGGTGGCGCTCGGCATGACGCTCGCCTTCGATTTCTCGGTGCGCCTCGGCCACGCCACGCTGCAGACGCGCCGAGCGCGTGCGCCGGCATCTGGCGTCGGTCGGTCTGCCGGTCTCCCTCAAGGGCATCGCCGGCCGGCGCTTCAGCGCCGATCGTCTGGTGGAGCACATGCGCCGCGACAAGAAGGTGCAGGACGGCCGCCTCACCTTCATCCTGCCGCGCGAGATCGGCGATGTCTTCGTGACCCGCGACATGCCGGAAGCCGCGGTGAGCGAGTTCCTGGCGGCGGTTGGTTAACTGCCCGCTTGCCGGGCAGCGGTGCAAAAGCGCTGGCGAAAGCGCGTCGGCCCGACTAGATATCCGGCCTATGCCACTCTCAGCACCGGCTCCTCGCGAGCACATCCACACCCGCCAGATCGAATGCCGCGGCTATCGCCGCGACGACGGCCTCTGGGACGTCGAGGCGCATCTGACCGACGTCAAGACCTACGGCTTCGAGAGCGATTGGCGCGGCGAGATGACGCCGGGCACGCCGATCCACGACATGTGGCTCCGCCTCACGGTGACCGACGAGCTGGTGATCCAGGCGGTGGAGGCGGTGACCGACGCCAGCCCCTATCAGCTCTGCCCGGATGTGACGGTGAACTATCAGCGCCTGGTCGGCCTCTCGATCCGGCCGGGCTTCATCCAGAAGGTACGCGAGCTGCTGGGTGGCACCGAGGGCTGCACGCATCTGGTCGAGCTGCTCAACCCGCTCGCCACCACCTGCTTTCAGACCATCTTTCCCTATCGCCACCGGCATCAGCGCGAGGGAGCGCGAGCATCCCGCGAAGCCGGCGCGCCGGCCTCGGCTTCTCGATACCTGCTATGCCTACGCGAGCGACGGCAAGCTGGTGAAGCGCTACTGGCCGGAGTTCTACACCGGCAGCTGAGCTTCCATGCCGTGCCCGGCGCGCCGATGTCCGTCCTCGGTCGCCGCGACGCGGTAGTAGTCCATGACATAGACCCGGATCGCCGCCGTCAGGCTCGAGGCGGCGCGTCCGCGGTCGATCTCAGTGACCAGCGCATGCACCGTCTTGGCCTCCCGCGCGCAGATCTCTCTCAGCGCACCCCACATCTGTGGCTCCAGTCGGATGCTGGTGCGCCGTCCCGCCACGGTCACGTTGCCGCTGACCAGTGTCGAATCGCGTGTGACGACGTGAGAGGGCTCCATAAGCCTCTGCTCGCCGTCGTAGAGAGTATCCTTCATCGTCATCGTTGGGATCTTCATGATGATAACCGCCCAAAACGTTCCGCCCCGTATGAAGGCAATTATGACAAATTGTGGCATCTTCAACTGCGGAGAGTAATGTTAATATTGGAACCCCTCTAAGTTGCGTCCGGAATCGTACAGGCACAACCCAAGACCTTGTCTGGGTCTGACAATTTCGGACGTACGATTTCGTACTTTCTAGGAGGCCTCGTCCGGAGCCCGGGTGACCAGGCTTAGGGCATGAATGTCCTGGGACATTTCCTCGGCGAGCGCGGCGTAGACCATACGCTGGCGCTCAAGTCGGGTTTTGCCGCGAAAGGCGGCCGACACGATCTCGACGAGGAAGTGGCTCTCCCCATTTGGCCGTGCCCCCGCATGCCCCTTGTGACGATGGGATTCGTCCACAATTTCCAATTGGGAGGGCTGAAGAGCGGCGGTCAGCTTGCTGCGGATCTGATTGGCGACGCGCATGGGGGAGTCTTTCAGAGGTTCCGGCTAAGCTTGTGCGGAGGCGCCGCGGTGTCAAGGCGATCGGCCCGCTACGGGCAATGCTGCACTGCGCTCATCCGCTTGTCTTGCTTCTGGAGCCTCTCCATACTGTGAGAATGCGGTCTTTTTCGATCGAATCGACGGCTCGTTCCGCGGAAAGCCCCGCGCTGAGGCCATGCGACCATCCCGGTTGCGTGGCGGCCGGCGATTACCGCGCGCCGCGCTCGAAGTCCGAACTCGATGCCTTCTACTGGTTTTGTCTCGATCACGTCCGCGCCTATAATGCGGCCTGGAATTACTATGCCGGGATGAGCGAGGCGGAGATCGAGGCGGAGATCCGCTCCGATACCGTCTGGCAGCGGCCGACCTGGCCGCTCGGGCAGTCGTCTCGGCGCGCGCTTCGAGCCGCGCTGGCGCGACGACGGGCTGTTCGACGTCGACGACGCCACCGCGAAGCCGCGGGAGCGCAAACGACCGCTCACGGCGGAGGAGGAGGCCCTGGCGGTATTCGAGCTCACGCCGCCGCTCACCTTCAGAAGCGTCAAGGCCCGCTACAAGGAGCTCGTGAAGCGCCACCATCCCGATGCCCACGGCGGGGACAAGGCGGCGGAGGAGAAGCTCAAGGTGATCAATCAAGCCTACGCGACGCTGAAGGCCAGCTACTTCTCCGGCACCTGACGCGCCACCATCCGCGACCCCCTTCCTCTCGCTCAAGGACACGTTCATTCCGATGACTACGGCTCAGACTTCCAACGGCGCGGCGGACAAGCCGGCCGACCGCCCGGACATCACCGTTTCGGTCCGGCAGACCTTCGGCATCGACTCCGACCTGCAGGTGCCGGCCTTCAGCAGCTCCAGCGAGCATGTGCCCGATCTCGACGAGGCCTATCGCTTCGACCGCGACACCACGCTCGCGATCCTGGCGGGCTTCGCCTACAACCGCCGCGTCCTGATCCAGGGCTATCACGGCACCGGCAAGTCGACGCACATCGAGCAGGTGGCGGCGCGCCTCAACTGGCCCTGCATCCGCGTCAATCTCGACAGCCACATCAGCCGCATCGATCTCGTCGGCAAGGACGCGATCGTGCTCCGCGACGGCCAGCAGGTGACCGAGTTCCGCGAGGGCCTGCTGCCCTGGGCGCTGCAGCATCCGACGGCGCTGGTGTTCGACGAGTACGACGCCGGCCGGCCCGACGTCATGTTCGTGATCCAGCGCGTGCTCGAGGTCGAGGGCAAGCTCACGCTCCTCGACCAGAACCGCGTCATCCGCCCGCATCCGGCGTTCCGCCTCTTCGCCACCGCCAACACGGTGGGCTTGGGCGACACCAGCGGCCTCTATCACGGCACGCAGCAGATCAACCAGGGCCAGATGGACCGCTGGAACATCGTGGCGACGCTCAACTATCTGCCGCATGACGCCGAGGTGGAGATCGTGCTGGCGAAGGCGCCGAGCTACGACAACGAGGACGGGCGGCGCACGGTGAGCGCCATGGTGGCACTCGCCGATCTCACGCGCTCCGGCTTCATCAACGGCGACATCTCCACCGTCATGTCGCCGCGCACGGTGATCACCTGGGCGGAGAACGCGCGCATCTTCAACGACATCGCCTTCGCCTTCCGGGTCACCTTCCTGAACAAGTGCGACGAGCTGGAGCGGCCGACGGTGGCGGAATACTACCAGCGCTGCTTCGGCACCGAGCTCAAGGAGACCGGGGTCCAGGCGACGCTGGTCTGAGCCGAGGTCACCGCCGATGGCCGAGCCGCCGTCACCGATCGAGATCTTCAAGCGCTCGACGACCGCCACCTTGCGGGCGATCGCCGAGCGCGACGACGTGACCGTGAGCTACGGGCCGGAGCCGCCGGGCCTCGCCGGTCCGCGCGCGCGCCTGCCGACGCCGCCGCGCGATCTCTCGCAGCAGGAGGCGGCGCAGGTGCGCGGCGCCGCCGACGCGCTGGCGCTTCGCCTCAAGCATCACGACGCCCAGCTGCACGCGCGCCGCGCGCCGCAAGGCGAGATGGCGCGCGCGGTCTTCGAGGGCGTGGAGCAGGCGCGGGTCGAGGCGCTCGGCGTCAAGAGCATGGCCGGCGTCGCCGGCAATCTCGCCGCCATGCTGGAGGCGCGCTACCGCCGCCAGGGCTATGACCGTCTCTCCGAGCGCAGCGAGAGCACGCTCGCGGAAGCCGTGCGGCTCCTGACCCGCGAGCAGCTCACCGGCGCGCCGCCGCCGCCCGCCGCGGCGAAGCTGGTCGAGCTCTGGCGTCCCTGGCTCGAGGGCCGGATCGGCCGCGACATCCTGGAGCTCGACCGCCACATCGCCGACCAGGACGGCTACGCCAAGGTGGCGCGCAAGCTGATCCAGGATCTCGATCTCGATCTCGGCGAGGCCGACGCCTCCGGCGAGAGCGACGAGAAGGAAGGCGAGGGCGACGACAGCGCCGACGCCGAGAGCCAGAGCGAGGCCGGCGACGGCTCGGTGTCGGGCGCCCAGAGCGCGCTCGAGGCCGGCATTCCCGAGAAGCAGGAGGACGGCGATCCCTCCGGCGCCGACGAGGTGCAGGGCGAGCTGATGCCGGGCGCCGGCGACGAGGATCCCGGCCGTCCGGGCCGTCCCGGCATCATGCCGCGCAATTCCGGAGGATGCCGACGACCCCACCGCCTATCGCGCCTTCACCCACCAATACGACGAGGTGGTGGACGCCAACGAGCTCTGCGATCCCGAGGAGCTGACGCGGCTGCGCGGTCTGCTCGATCAGCAGATCGCCCATCTCCAGAGCGTGATCGCGCGCCTCGCCAACCGGCTGCAGCGGCGCCTTCTCGCCAAGCAGACGCGGGCCTGGGAGTTCGATCTCGAGGAGGGCATCCTCGATCCGGCGCGGCTCTCCCGCGTGGTGGTCAATCCGACCTTTCCGCTCTCCTACAAGCGCGAGCAGGAGACCGATTTCCGCGACACCGTGGTGACGCTGCTGATCGACAACTCCGGCTCCATGCGCGGCCGTCCGATCACCGTCGCCGCCATGAGCGCCGACATCCTCGCGCGCACGCTGGAGCGCTGCGGCGTCAAGGTGGAGATCCTCGGATTTACCACGCGCGCCTGGAAGGGCGGCCAGTCGCGCGAGCAGTGGATCGGCGCCGGCAAGACGCCGAACCCCGGCCGGCTCAACGATCTCCGCCACATCGTCTACAAGCCCGCCGACGCGCCCTGGCGGCGCGCGCGCCGCAGCCTGGGATTGATGCTGCGCGAGGGCATCCTCAAGGAGAACATCGACGGCGAGGCGCTGCTCTGGGCGCACAACCGCCTGATCGCCCGCAACGAGCAGCGGCGTATCCTGATGGTGATCTCCGACGGCGCGCCGGTCGACGACTCAACGCTCTCGGTCAATCCCGGCAACTACCTGGAGAAGCACCTGCGCCAGGTGATCGAGGAGATCGAGCACCGCTCGCCGGTGGAGCTGGTGGCGATCGGCATCGGCCACGACGTGACCCGCTACTATCGCCGCGCCGTCACCATCGTCGACGCCGAGCAGCTCGGCGGCACCATGCTGGAGAAGCTCGCCGAGCTCTTCGACGAGGACGCGCCCACCCGCACCGGCGCCTCGTCGCCGGCGCGACAGCGGATGCACTGAGCGGATCGCGCGGGTTCGCGGATCTCATCGAATTCCCGGATCGGAGAATTGCATGGAGCGATATGGAGGCGGTGCCATTTTCGTCGTGGACTACGATCCGGCATGGCCAGCGATGTTCGAGCAGGAGCGGGCGAGGCTCGACGCCGCGCTTGGCTCACGCGTCGTCGCCATCGAGCATGTTGGCAGCACCGCCGTGCCGGGCCTGGCGGCCAAGCCGATCATCGATCTCCTGGCTGGCGTGCAAAGCCTGACGGAGGCTCAGCCTCGCTGCATCGAGCCGCTCCAGGCTTTGGGCTACGCCTACATGCCGGAATATCGCTCATGGCTTCCGGACGAGCTGTTTTTCCGGAAAGCCATTTCCGGCCCATGGACGCATCACGTCCACATCATGGAGCCGTCCAATCCCCGCTGGGAGAACCGGTTGCTGTTCCGGGATTATCTACGCGCTCATCCCGAGGCCGCCCACGCCTATGCGAAGCTGAAGCGGGATCTGGCCGCCGCTTTCAAGGATGACATCGCCGCCTATCGGACCGCCAAGGACGGCTTTGTCGAGCAGATAATGGCGAGGGCGCGCGGAGGCCAGTAGTCAGCGGCTCTTTCCAGTTTCCGGCGGTGGAGCCGTCGCTCAAGCCACGCCGTGGCTGTCGAGGCCGTGGCTCTTGAACCAGGCGAGCATCTTGGCCCAGCCGTCCTTCGCCGGCCCGGCGCGATAGCTCGGGCGGTAGTCGGCGTTGAAGCCGTGCGGGGTGTCGGGATAGATCACGATCTCGCAGGGTTTGTTGGCGGCCTTGAGCTTGGCGCGCAGCTCCTCGATCAAGGGCACGGGAATGCCGGGATCGGCGCCGCCGTAGAGGCCGAGCACGGGCACCTGGAGATCGCCGACGAGGTCGATCGGGCTCAGCGGCGCGATCGGCGAATTCGAATGGCCGAGCGGCCCATACCAGGCGACCGCTGCCTTCACCTTGGGATTGTGCACGGAGTAGAGCCAGACCTGCCGGCCGCCCCAGCAGAAGCCGGTGATGCCGAGCTTCGCGGTGTCGGCGTATTTCGTTTTGTGCGCCCAGGCGACGGTGCTGTCGAGATCGGAGGCGACCTGCACGTCCGCCACCTTGGAGACGATCTGCGTCATGATCGTCTGCGCGTCCGGCAGCTTCGTCGGCATCGCCCTGGCGCGCGAAGAGCGCCGGCGCCACGGCGAAATAGCCGGCCTTGGCGAGCCGGCGGCAGATGTCCTGGATGTGCTCGTGGAGGCCGAAGATCTCGTGCACCACCAGGATGGTGGGGAACGGCCCCTTGCCCGCGGGCCGCGCGTAATAGCCGGGGAGGGTGCCGTCCTCGGCAGGGGATCTGCACGGCGCCGGCCACCAGGCCCTTGGTGTCCGTCGTGATCACGGTCTGCGCCTGCAACCGGCTGCACCGCGAGCGCGAAGCCCGCGGTGACGCCGGTCACCACGAAGGCGCGGCGCGAGAACTCCGACTTCGGCAGCAGGCTTTTGAGATGATTGCCGTCCATGAAGTGTCCCTCCCATTCATGACTGCGTGCGGGGTGCGCGCAAGGCGGGCCAAGAATACCGGTGGATCGGGCTGGATCGGGGCCACAATCGCGTGAAGCTTCGGGCTTGACGGCCGCGGCTCGCTTGCGGCTTGCTCGCGGGCTGAAAACATCAGAGGGGAGAAACGCGATGGTCGACAATCCGCGCTGGAAGCACCGTCCGCCGGGATCCACCTGGGGCGATTTCGGGCCCGACGATCAGCGCGGACGGCTCAATCTGCTGACGCCGAAGAAGGTGCTCCAAGGCATCGCCGAGGTGAAGGAGGGCCGCGCCTTCTGCCTGTCGCTGCCCCTCGATTATCCCGGCGGCAGCAAGCTCAACCCGCGCCGCCACCCGCCGAAGCTGCAGCCGACGGTGCGCGAGGGGCGGCCGAACATGAACTTCGCGCTCCGCGACATCGATCCGCGCCTCACCGACGTCGTCTCCGACGACGCCGCGTTCATTCATCTGCAGTACTCGACGCAATGGGACAGCCTCGCCCATGTGGGCCAGCTCTTCGACGTCGACGGCGATGGCGTGGCGGAGAAGGTCTATTACAACGGCTATCGAGCCGGCGTGGACATCGTGGGCCCGCAGGATCCCGGCGGCGCCGAGCCCGGGGCGCGGGCGCTCGGCGTCGAGAACATGGCGACGGCGTGCCTGCAGGGGCGCGCGGTCATGATCGACCTCGAGGCCCATTACGGCCGCGCGCGCAAGCTGGTGGGATACGACGATCTCATGGAGGTGATGGCGAAGGATGGCGTCACCGTGGAGGAGGGCGACATGGTGTGCCTGCGCACCGGCTTCGCCCAGCAGCTCCTCGATATGAAAAAGGAGCCGACCGAGGAGGCGCTGCACGGCAGCTGCGCCGCTCTCGACGGCCGCGACGAGCGGCTCCTCAACTGGATCACCAAGAGCGGCCTCGTCTCCCTCATCGCCGACAACTACGCCGTCGAGGCGTCGCCCTCGCGGCCCTGCGAGGACGATCACTGCGCCTCGCTGCCGCTCCATGCGCACTGCCTCTTCAAGCTCGGCGTCAATCTCGGCGAGATCTGGTACCTGAGCGAGCTCGCGGACTGGCTGCGCGCGCACAAGCGCTATCGCTTCCTGCTGACGGCGCCGCCGCTCCGGCTTCCGGGCGCGGTGGGCTCGCCGGCGACGCCGGTGGGGACGGTGTAATCACACCATCCACACCGGAAGTCTTCGGCATCGCGGCGCTCAGTGGGCGGTTATTCGGCCTGCCGGGCGATTCGCAGCCGAGACTTTATTTTTGCGCGAGAAATCATTCTGGATTGCGCGCGGAGTGTGCCGCCCTTTTGATTATTTGCTTTCGATCGCGGGCGAGCAATTCAACCGCTGCGTCGGTGGCCCGCCCGCGATGCAGGGGTGAGCGGTTGAGATCACTCACTTAGAGGTCGCCGTCTCGGCGCAATCTGAGCCGCTCGGCGGAAGCCATTCCATTGTACCTATTTAGGGGGGTTATCCCCAGGCCAGCGCGCACGAAGCTCCCTGGGAAGGCCCGCTGAATATGGCCGTATGGCATAGATATGGTGGTTACTGGCAGAAATTCCACCTATTACAAGTAACGTTAACACTCATTAAGACTATGTGAGCGATCTCAAGTGGTTAACGAAATATTGCTAGAAGAATAGCCGGTAGGTGCCTTAGAGTTTTCGTAAGGGAAAACGACGGGCGCAGTTCTAGATCGGGGGTGCTTGCGGGCCCTCCCGGCAGACCAGGGGAACCTTCCGATATGAGCGCGCAGATCCAATTAGTAGAACTCGGCAGAACCTCCATCCCACTGCCGAACCTCAATTCCACCACCAGCCGATCCGACAATGCCGCCACCACCCGTGGCGAGATCAGCGCCTCCACCATCGAGGCCCGCATCGCCGCGATCCCCTTCGAAGAAATGGACGTGGTGTTCGACGGCAACGAAGGCGTGGTGTTCTGCTACTTCCATTTCCAGGGCCGGCCCAGCTTCACCCCGGCGCTGCTGCGCGATATCCAGCGCGTGCAGGACATGGTGCGCACGCTGTTCGCCGCGGGCGCCGGCACCTCGCCGGTCAAATACATCGTGTGGGACTCGCGGATGCCGCAGGTGTGGAACCTCGGCGGCGACCTCGATCTCTTCGCGACGCTGATCCGGCGCCAGGATCGCGACGGGCTCTTGCGCTATGCCCGCGCGGTGGTGGAGGAGGGCTACGCCAACGCCACCAATCTCAACCTGCCGATCATCACGGTGTCCCTGGTGCGCGGCGACGCGCTCGGCGGCGGCTTCGAGGCGGCGCTCTCGTCCAACCTCATCATCGCCGAGCGGAGCGCCAAGTTCGGCCTGCCGGAGATCCTGTTCAACCTGTTCCCGGGCATGGGCGCCTACAGCTATCTGGTGCGGCGCATCGCGCCGGCCCAGGCCGAGCGCATGATCACCAGCGGCCGGCTCTACACCGCCGAGGAGCTCTATCAGATGGGCGTCGTCGACGTGCTCGCCGACGACGGCTGCGGCACCGAGGCGCTCTACGAGTACATCGGCCGCAGCGGCCGCCGGCATGCCGCCCATCGCGCGATCTTCCGCGCCCGCGACCGCGTCAATCCGCTCAAGATCGACGAGCTCATGGACATCGCCGTGTCCTGGGTCGATACCGCGCTCGGATTGGCGGAGGCGGACCTGCGCAAGATGGCGCGCCTGGTGAGCGCCCAGGACCGCCGCCGCACGCGCGCCGGCGTCGAAGCCGCCGAGTAGCGGCCTCGAGTACCGATCAGACGCGGCGCGCTTCCTGCGCCTGCTGACGCAGCGCCGCGTCGAGCTTGGTGTATTCGCCCCGGAGCTTCTCCAGGAGCGCATTGCCGTCCTTGTCGAGCTGCTGGGCGGTCAGATCCCGGAGCGCGAAGAGCGTGCGGTAGAAGCGCACGGCGCCGATATGAGCGGCGCTGCTGCGGAGCGAATGCGCATGGTCGCGGAAGGCGCGCAGGTCGCGCTTGGCCGCGGCGCGCGCCATCTGGTCCAGGATCTCGCGCACGTCCGAGCGGAAGTTCTCGATCACGTCGTTGAAGAAATCGCTGCCGGCGCCCAGCGCCTTCAGCGCCTCCACCGCCGCCTCGTCCAGCACCGCGCCGGTCTCGGCGCCATAGCGCGGATGCTGCGCGATCGGGGTGACGACGTTGGGCGGCGGCCCGACCGGCGGCAGCGGCTCGATCGGCTGCCCGGATGCGGCGCGCTCGGCGATCGATTCCAGGGTGGCGAGAAGATGCGCCGCCTCGATCGGCTTGGTGAGGACGCCGTCCATCCCGGCGTCGCGGCAGAGCCGCTCGGTCTGGCTGGTGGCGTCGGCGGTAAGCGCCAGGATCGGCAGCCGCGGTCCGTCCGTATGCGCCATGCGATAGAGCTTCGCCGCCTCGTAGCCCGAGAGCTCGGGCATGTTGATGTCCATGAGGACGAGGTCGATGCCGGGCTGATCGAGGATCTGCAGCGCCTCCTCGCCGTCGCTGGCGGTGAGGACGGTGTGGCCGCCGAGCTCGAGGATGCGCTGGATGATCATGCGGTTGGGCGCATTGTCCTCGGCCAGCAGGATCTTGAGCGGCCGCCGCGTCGGCGTGATCTCGCTGCTGGCCGCCGCCTGCTCGCCCTCGGCGGTGGCGATGCCGGCACCGGATTCCGGCGTCGGCAGCCCGTGGAGCGCGCGCATGAGCCTGACCTCGTCGATCGGCGCGCGCAGCAGCGAGCTCACCCGGCCGCTCGCCAGCGTCGCCAGCGAGTTGATGTGGTCGCCGTCCGCCAGCAGCAGGGTCAGCGGCTCCGGCCCGCTGCCGCCGGCGCGCGAGGCGGCGCCGAGCGCGTCGACGGGATCGCGTCGCCCGTCCACCAGCAGGATCGGCCGGCTGTCGTCGGGCGGCCGGTTGGCGATGAACTGCGCCGCCGCCGCCAGGTCCTTGAAGGCGCGGAGCGTGCCACGCCAGCGCTCGATGTTGCCGCGCAGCCAGATGGCGAATTCCGCGTCCTCGGTCACCGCCAGCACGGTGCGGCCGCGCAGGTCGAAGCTGTCGGGCGTAGGTTCCGGCTCGCGGGCGAAGGCCAGCTCGACGGTAAAGGTGCTGCCCTTGCCGGGCGCGCTGGTCAGCGCGACGTTGCCGCCCATCAGCTCCACCAGCTGCTTCACGATCGCGAGGCCGAGGCCGGTGCCGCCATAGCGCCGCGTCACCGCGCCGTCCGCCTGGGTGAAGAGATCGAAGATCTTCTCCTGCGCCTCCGCCGGCACGCCGATGCCCTCGTCGCGCACGGAGAGGCTGAACGCCGCCTTGGCGGAATCGACCGCGATCGCGTCCACCACCACGGAGATGCGGCCCTTGTCGGTGAACTTGACCGCGTTCGCCACCAGGTTGGTGAGGATCTGGCGCAGCTGATGCGGCCAGCCGCGGAGCGCGAAGGGAAGCTCCGGATCGATGCGGTAGTCGAGCTTCAGGTCCTTCGCCGTCGCCTGCGGGCGCAGCATGGCGAGGGTGCCGTTCATGACGGCGTGGAGATCGAAGGATTTCCACCGTCGGCGCGAACTTGCCGGCCTCGATCTTGGAGATGTCGAGGATGTCGTTGATGAGGGCGAGGAGCGCGCGCGCCGAGGAGTTCATCGTCGCCAGCATGTCGCGCTGGCGCGCGTCGAGGCGGGTGCGGCGCAGGATGGCGTCGAGGCCGATCATGGCGTTGAGCGGGGTGCGGAGCTCATGGCTCATGATGGCGAGGAAGCGGCTCTTGGCGGCGTTCGCCTCCTCGGCCTGCGCCTTCGCCTCGGTGAGGTTGCGGATGAGCGAGGTCAGATAGGCCGGCAGCACCACGAGCGCGAAGATGAGGCCGCCGGAGAGCGGCAGGTGCTGGTTCCAGAACGGCGTGGTGGCGATGACGGCGGCGAAGCTCGCCACGCCCACCACGGTCGATTGCACCAGCGGCTTCAGCCCATAGCGCAATCCGTTGCCGATGCCGACCCAGAGATAGATGCCGTACCAGGCCGCGGCGGCGCCGCCGCCGAAATGCAGATAGACCGACAGGAATCCCAGATCGGCCAGCATGGCGAGGGAACGTCGCAGCGGCAGATGGCCTGGCCGCACCATCAAGTGCAGCAGGAAGATCCAGCTCACCGCCACGCCGATCCCCATGGCGAAGGCCGCCTTGGCGGAGCCGGCGTCGCCGGGCTGGAAATTCATCGCCGCCAGCGCGTAGTCGAACACGATGCTGACGAAGATGGTGCGGATCACGATCTGCTCGTGCTCGGTATCCGCCCGCTGGGAGAAATCGCGGGTGAGGGTATCGAGGCCGCGCCAGAGCGCGGTGATCCCGCAGGCGACGGCGCCCAGCGCCAGCGCCGCCACCAGCGGCAGGCCGTTCATCGGGAAGAGCGGCGCCTCGTGCCGGCCCCACAGGATCAACGACGAGGAAGCCCGGCGAGAAGATCGCGACGAAGGCGAGGGCCAGGACCACGAGGACGCTGTGCCGCCGCACCGTCGGATCCAGAGGTTCCTGCGCCGGTGCGTTCCGGTGCTCGATCACGGGTCCATTGCCCTCTGATCGGCTATCGGGGCCGGCTCAAGGCGCGGGGGCGGGGTCCGGAGCATGCTCCTCCGCCGCGCGCATCTCGTCTTGCGGCACAGAGCGCTCCGCGGGGAAGGTGACCGTCACCGTGGTGCCCTCGCCCTTGCGGCTCCTGATCTCGAGCTTGCCGTCGTGCAGCTCCACCAGGCCGATCGCCAGCGGCAATCCGAGGCCGGTACCCGCATGCTTGCGGTTCCAGGTGCTCGCCACCTGGCCGAAGCGGGTGATAGCGGTGGTGATCTCAGCCTCGTCCATGCCGATCCCGCGATCGATCACCTCGATGATGACGGCGCCGTTGTGGGTGCGGGCGCGCAGCGTGACGCGGCTGCCGGGCTGGCTGAACTTGAGCGCGTTGGTGACGAGGTTGAGGAGGATCTGCTTGACCTTGCGGGCGTCCGCCCGGAGCCGCGGCAGGTCGGGCTCGATGTCGGTGTCGATGGTGACCTCGAGGGCGCTCGCGCGGTCGGCGACGAAATGCAGCAGGTTGCGGGTGATCTGCGTGATCTCGATCATCTCCTCCTCGAGCTCGAACTTGCCGGCCTCCAGCTTGGAGACGTCGAGGATGTCGTTGATGATGCCGAGGAGATGCTCGGCGCTGTTGCAGATGTCGCGCGCATAGCCGGTATACTTGGTGTTGCCGAGCGGCCCCAGCACCTCGTCGGCCATCAGCTGCGAGAAGCCGATGATGGCGTTGAGCGGCGTGCGCAGCTCGTGGCTCATGTTGGCCAGGAACTCGGTCTTGCTGTGGTTGGCGAGCTCGGCCACCTCCTTGGCGGCGAGCACGGCAAGCTCGGCGTTCTTGCGGTCGGTGATGTCGAGGGACACCGTCACCACCAGCATCGGCCGGCCGACGTCGTCGTCGAGCACCGCCTTGTTGGTGAGCAGCACCATCTGCTCGCCGCCGGGGTCGGTGACGTCGAGCTCGAAGGCGGTGGGCTTGGTCTCGCCGGCGATCAGGCAGCGGTCGAGCTCCATCGCCGCGTCGGTCTCCTCGCCGGGCTGCAGCTCGGCCAAGGTGTTGCCGATGATCGCCTGCACCGGCCGGCCCATGGCGCGGGCGAAGCACTCGTTGGCGAAGACGAAGCGGCCGTTGCGGTCGGTGGCGCTGACCCTGACCGGCACCGCGTCGATGACGCGCAGCAGCAGCTCGTGGCTGTGACGGAGCTCGTCCTGGTGCCGGCGCTCCTCCTCGATCATGCGCTCCTCGAGGGAGGAGGCGCGCTCCTTGAGCAGCAGCTGCTGGCGCCGCAGCATCAGCAGGTTGTGCGAGCGGACGCGGAACTCGTGGTGGTCGACCGGGCTCAGCAGGTAGTCGGTGGCGCCGGCCTCCAGCGCGCGGTAGCGCAGGTCCTTGTCCTCGTAGGCGGTGATCACCATGACCGGCACGTCGATGCAGTTCTCCAGCGCGCGGAAGCGGCGGATGAACTCGGCGCCGTCGAGCTCCGGCATCTTGAAATCGGTGATGACGATGTCAGGTTCCTGCTTGGCGGCGAAATCCAGCGCCGAAAGCGGGCTGTCGAACGTCTTCACCACCACGCTGTCGTTGAGCGACGTGGCGAGGCGCTCGAGAATCTTGAGATTCGTGATGCGATCGTCGACGATCGCTACGATCTGGCGTCTCACTCCGGTCAATCCGCTCCTGGCGTTCCCCTCGGGTGACAGCGATCCGCTCCTGGCCGCGCCGCGGTTGGCGACACCTTGACCCGAGCCGCCCGCGGGAACGACCCAATCCCCTGGAATAGGTCCGCCGGGTTTGAGGCAAAATCCGGCAATCGTTAAATAATAGCGTATAGTTAAGAATTGGTTAGCCCACCAGGGTATTCAAGAAACCCTTGAATAGCCGAGGGTTTCACCCCTTGGTGGGGGTCTCTTCACGGAGTTGCGAGATCGAGACTTCAACTCGCCGACGCCGGGAAAACGCGCCACGACTTCGAGCCGAGGCGCCCGCGACTCGGAGCGGCGTGTGGCTGCCTGTCGTGACGATGTCGCCGGCGCGGAGCCCGCGGCCCAGCCGCCCGGCATGATCGGCGAGCCAGGCGAGGAGGCGGAGCGGATGCCCGGCGGCATTGCCGCCCACCGCCTCCGCCACCGGCTTGCCGTCCACCAGCAGGGTCACGGGCTGCTTCAGATAGTCGATCGCGCGCCAGTCGGCGACCGCCGGGCCGAAGCAGAACCCGCCGTTGCTCTGCAGGTCCGCGAGCCGTGCCAGCGGCGGAGCCGCCTGCCAATCCCTGATCCGGGACTCCACCAGCTCGATCGCGGGATGGACGGAGGCAATGGCGGCGCCCACCTCCGCCTCGCCATAGGGCTGGGAACGCGGCGGCAGTGCGACGCCGAAGCGGAAGGCGAGCTCCGCCTCGAGACCGCGCACGCGCAGCCGCGGGCCTCCCATGCGGGCCGGCGAGGGCTGCACCAGGTCCGCCAGCAAGGGGGCGGCATTGGGCTCCGCGGTCGGGCTCGGCGCGCCCACCTTCCAGCCGACGATGCCGCCGAGCCGGGGCGCGAGGCGCTCCACCAGCGCGCTCTGGGCCGCATAGGCCTCGGCGGCGCTGGCGGGCACCAGCTCCGCCGGCACCGCGTCCAGGGGCTCGTTGGTGGTCCAGGCCTGGAAAAGCCGCTCCGCGAGCCCGTTCATCGCGCTTGAGGTCATGCTGTTCGCCGCTCCCATGAAGCTCTGGCGATCATCATAGCGCGCCCGGTCAACCGCGCGCGAACCCCGCGATTGCGCGCGGGAGGTACAGGCGGCACCATGCCTTTCATGCCGAAGCCCCGGACATCCGAGGCCGCCATTCGTCGCCCGCCCGCGCTCCGGCGCTGCTGGCTGTGTGTGCCTGGCGCCGACCGCGCAGCCCAGACGCTGGCGGCCGGCACCGGCGCCGATGTGCTGATCCAGGAGCTGGAGGATTTCACCCCGCCGGAGCGGCGGCCGGAGGCGCGCGCGCTCGCGGCCGATCTCTACGCCGCCTGGCGCGCGGCGGGGGCGCTGGCGGCGGTGCGGGTCAATCCGCTCGAGACCGAGGGGCACATGGATCTCGCCGCCGTCATGCGCGGCCGGCCGGATATCGTGATGATGTCGAAGGTGGCGGAGCCGCGCCAGGTGGCGGCGCTCGCCGAGGCGGTGCTGCGCCTGGAATACGAATACGGCATTCCCGCGCGGACCACCGAGATCGTGCCCAACATCGAATCCGCCCGCGGCCTGGTGCAGACCCTCGCCATCGCCACCGCCAGCGACCGCGTCACCGGCGTGATGGGCTCGACCGAGGACATGGCGGCGGATCTCGGCGCGCCCCGCACCAAGGAAGCCCACGAGCTCGCCTATGCGCGCCAGCGCCTCCATGTGGAGTGCGTTGCCGCCGGCGTGCTGTCGATCGATTGCCCCTACACCTTCGCCGATGCCGAGGGCTGCGCCGCCGACGCGCGCCGCGCCCGCGCCATGGGCTATGTCGCCAAGGCCGCCGTCCATCCCACTCACGTCGCCGTCATCAACGGGGTGATGACGCCGTCCGATGCCGACGTGCGTCAGGCGCGTGCGGTCGTCAGCGCCTTCGAGGCGGCGCGACGCCGCGGCGAGGATCGCGTCGAGGTCGACGGCTTGATGGTGGAGGTGCCGACTTATCTCAGCGCCCAGCGCCTGCTGGCGCGAGCGGAGGCGCTGGGGGCAGGGGCGGCGGGCTAAACCCGCGCGCGCTTGCGGCGGCGCATCGCTCCGAAGCCGACGAGTCCGGCGCCGAAGAGGGCGAGCGAGGCGGGCTCGGGAACGGTAACGGCGAAGACCTTGTCGCCGAAAGCCTGAAACTCATAGGTATCGGTGATGAATGCCGGCTGTGGATTGATGCTCGCCAAGGACATGTCGAGCGTGAATCCGGTGAAGGTGAATTCGCTGTCGGTGAGCACGGGGACGACCGGCGCGGTCAGGCTCGACGCATAATCGACGAACAGGAAGCCGGTCCCGCTGAAGGGGCCGGTGAGGGTGGGGAAATTCAGATTTCCGCCAACGCCGTTGAACGTCAGGTTGTAGGTGCCGGCGCCGCCTTGAACGAAATCCTGGAAGATCTGGAAATTGACGCCCTGGACGTTGTTGGCGCCGGTATTCTGGATCCCGAGCGACTGGCCCGGCAAAAAGGCGAAGTTGATATCGAGATTGTCGCCGGCATGAAGCGTCACGGGGCTCGGAATCGGGGCGAAGGGCGGGCTGCTGAAGAGTTTGCCGCCGAGGTTCGGAATGCCGGTCTTGAGATCGAAGGTGAGATCCATCGTGAAGGTGGTGGCATGTGCCTCCGCCACGCCCAGACACAGCGCGACCGCTGCCGCGGCCCCGAAGACGATCCCCTTCACCATGATTTCCCCCAACGCGTTTGAAAAACGGAGCGCCGATATGACGCCGGCGCAAAACGAAGCAACAACGGTGCCAGCAACCGGTGGTCCGGATCGAGCGGATCGGATCGTCCTGCCGCGCCAAGCCGCCTCCGCGTCGGGGCCTCCCGGGGGATTTGCCTCGCGCGTCGCCGCCGGCCCTGGCCGCCGGCTCAATCCACTAATGAAGCAAGCAAGTTGGCGAGCTCGAGCGACAACCTGACGAACGAGCGACATCGAGCTTGTCTCGGCTGGTTGCGAAATCGATGCTTGCCGCTGCAGGTTGCAAGACCGTGCGATCGCTCGCGGGGAGTTTGCGAGCCGCGCCCCGGAAAATTCAACCAGAAGGTTCACGCCCGGCGGATCCTGTCATCGCCGGTGTAAAGTTTGTCGACGCATCGTCGGCGGACTTCACGCTCTCCGAGCTGAACTCATCGCGAGTGCCCGATGTCGACGCGCTCTACTTCCCCTCGAACTCCGGCTTCTGCTTGGCGAGGAAGGCGCGGTAGCCGATCTGGAAATCCTTGCTGTCGAAGCAGAGGAAGCCCTCATCCGCCTCGGCGGCTGTGAGCGGCGCTGCCTTGCTCCAGGCGGCGGATGAATTTCTTGTGCCAGCGATGCACCAGCGGCGCGCCGTCGGCGATGCGCCGCGCGGTGGCGTAGCTTTCCTCGACGACCTCGGCATCCGGCACCACGCGGGAGACCAGGCCGCGCTTCAGCGCCTCGGCGGCCGAGATGATGCGGCCCTCCAGCAACAGCTCGAGAGTGGCGGCGCGTCCGACCAGCGCCAGCACGCTCTCGAGCTCGGGATAGGCCATCACCAATCCCAGCTTGGCGATGGGCGCGCCGAAGCGGCTGCCCTCGCCGCAGATCCTGATGTCGCAGCTGGCAGCGATCTCGAGGCCGCCGCCGACGCAGATGCCCTCGATGAGCGCCACCAGCGGATGCCGGCATTCGCGGAGCGCGCTCAGCGTCTCGTGCATGAGCGCGCCATAGACGCGCGCCTGCGCGGCATTCGATCGCTCGGTCTCGAACTCCGAGATGTCGTTGCCGGGGCTGAAGGCCTTGCCGCCGGCGCCGCGCAGCACGATAGAGCGCACGCTCTCGTCGCCGTCGAGACGGCGGAGCGACTGGCCCAGGCGCCGCCACAGGTCCTTGGTGAGGGCGTTCAGCTTCTGCGGCCGGTTCAGCGTCAGGATGACGATTCCGGCCTCGCGGCTCTCCAGCAGCTCCTCGCTCATGACGCGCCGGACTTGGCGTTGCCGGCGAGATAATCCATCGCCGCCTGCACGCCCGCCTTCTTGTGCGGCACGCCGGCGAGCCCCAGCCCCATCTCCACGCCCGCCAGCGTCCCCATCAGGGTCAGATCGTTGAAATCGCCGAGATGGCCGATGCGGAAGACCGTGCCCTTGAGCTTGCCGAGCCCGGTGCCGAGCGACATGTCGAAGCGATCGAGGATCAGGTTGCGGAGCACGTCGGCGTCGTGGCCCTTGGGCATCACCACGGCGGTGAGCGAGCTCGAATATTCCCGCGGGTCCTGGGCCAGCACCTCGAGGCCCCAGGCCTTGACCGCGCGCCGCGTCGCCTCGGCGTGGCGGTCGTGGCGCGCGAAGACGTTCTCGAGGCCCTGCTCCTCCAGCATCGCGATCGCCTCGTTGAGGCCGTAGAGCAGGTTGGTGGCGGGCGTATAGGGGAAGAAGCCGGTATCGGCGGCGGCGATCAGCGGATCCCAGTCCCAGTAGGAGCGCGGCAGCTTCGCCGTCTTGTGGGCGGCGAGCGCCTTCTTGGAGATCGCGTTGAAGCTGAGCCCCGGCGGCAGCATCAACCCCTTCTGCGAGCCCGCCACTGTTACGTCGACGCCCCAGCGCGTCGTGCTGATAGTCGATGGAGGCCAGCGACGAGATGGTGTCGACGAGCAGCAGCGCCGGATGCTGGGCGCGGTCGATGGCGGCGCGCGCCTCGGCGACGCGGCTGGTGACGCCGGTCGAGGTCTCGTTGTGGACCACCATCACCGCCTTGATGGCGTGGCCCGCATCCGCCTTGAGGCGCGCCTCCAGCTTCGCCGGGATCGACGCCGTGGCGCCAGTCGCCGGCACGAACTCCACCTTGAGGCCGAGGCGCTCGGCGAGGCCGCGCCAGAGGCTCGCGAACCATGCCCGGTCTCGAATGCCAGCACGCGGTCGCCGGGCGAGAGCGTATTGACGAGCGCCGCCTCCCAGGCGCCGGTGCCCGAGGCGGGAAAGATCGCCACCGCGCCCTCGGTGCGGAAGACGCGCTTCATGCCGGCGATGACGCTCTTGGCCAGCGCGGAGAAATCCGGGCCGCGGTGGTCGATGGTGGCGGCGGTCGATCGCGCGCAGCACCCGGTCGGGCACGTTGGTGGGGCCGGGGATCTGCAGGAAGTGGCGGCCGCTGCGCGCTGTCATGGGTCTGCCTCGATGGGAGGGTGAACCAGCCGACCTTAGCCGGCAAGCGAACGGGCTCGCAAGCAGGCGCGGCGCGGGTTGATCTTTCGCTGCTTAACCAAACTCGGCAGCTGCTCTCGCGATCCGCGCCGGCACTGGCATTTTTGCCGCGCATCGCCTCTAATTCGGCCGTGAGTCGCAGTTTCGGCAGCTGGACAGGATGGCGCGCGCGGCGGTAAGGCCGGTGACGAGGCGCTTCGGGCGCGTCTCCAGGGCACGCTCCGGGGCGAGGTGCTGTTCGACGCCGCGAGCCGCGGCCGCTACAGCACCGATGCCTCGATCTACCAGATCGAGCCCGTCGGCGTGGTGGTGCCGCGCGACAAGGAGGACGTGGCGGCGGCGCTGGAGATCGCGCGCGAGGCCGGCGTCCCGGTGCTGCCGCGCGGCGGCGGCACCTCGCAATGCGGCCAGACCGTGGGCCGCGCCCTGGTGCTCGATTGCTCCAAGTACATGAACCAGCGTCGTCTCGCGTGGACAAGGCGAGCGCCGGCGCGCCCGCGTGCAGCCGGGCCTGGTGCTGGAGCAGCTCAACAAGGCGCTCAAGTCGGACAGGCCTGTTCTTCCCCGTCGACGTCTCCACCGGCGACCGCGCGACCTTCGGCGGCATGACCGCCAACAACAGCTGCGGCGCGCGCTCGCTGCGCTACGGCAACATGGTGCACAACGTGCGCGCCATCGACGCGATCCTCGCCGACGGCACCGCGGTCGCCATGGGCGAGGTGCCCGGCAATTTCGACGAGCGCGCGATGCCGGAGCGCTACCGCGACCTCGTGCGCGGCATGCGCGCGCTCCACGCGCGCGAAGCCGACGAGATCGAGCGACGCTTCCCGAAGCTGCTGCGCCGCGTCGGCGGCTACAACATCGACATGATCGACGACGCAGGGCCACAACATGGCCCATCTGCTGGTGGGCTCCGAAGGCACGCTCGCCTTCTTCAGCGAGATCGAGCTCGACCTGCAGCCGATCCCGGCCGCATCGCGTGCTCGGCATCTGCCACTTCCCGACCTTCTACCAGGCGATGGCGTCGACCAAGGCGATCGTCGCGCTGGGGCCGACCGCGGTCGAGCTGGTCGACCGCACCATGATCGAGCTCGCGCGCGACATCCCGATCTTCCGCGCCGATCGTCGATCGCTTCGTCCGCGGCGAGCCCGAGGCGCTGCTGCTGGTGGAGTTCGCCGGCGAGGACAGCGACGACAATGTCCGGCGCCTGCGAGCAGCTGGTCGAGCTGATGGGCGATCTGGGCTTGCCCGGCGCCGTGGTGGAGGCGACCGATCCCGGCTTCCAGAGCGCGGTCTGGGAGGTGCGCAAGCAGGGCCTCAACATCATGATGTCGATGAAGGGCGACGGGAAGCCGATCTCCTTCATCGAGGATTGCGCGGTGCCGCTCGACGATCTCGCCGACTACACCGACCGCCTGACCAACGTCTTCAAGAAGCACGGCACCTACGGCACCTGGTACGCCCATGCCTCGGTCGGCTGCCTGCACGTGCGCCCGGTGCTGAACCTGAAGCAGGAGATCGACGTCAAGAAGATGCGCGCCATCGCCGAGGAGGCCTTCGCGATGGTGCGCGAATACAAGGGCTCCCATTCCGGCGAGCATGGCGACGGCCTGGTGCGCTCGGAATTCCACGAGCCGATGTTCGGCTCGCGCATCGTGCGCGCCTTCGAGGAGGTGAAGGACGAGCTTCGATCCCGAGCGGGCTGTTCAATCCCGGCAAGATCGTGCGGCCCGTCCAAGATGGACGACCGCTCGCTCTTCCGCTTCAAGCCCGGCTACCGGACGATCCGCTCGACACCGCGCTCGACTGGTCGGAGTGGGGCGGCTTCGCCGGCGCGGTCGAGATGTGCAACAACAACGGCGCCTGCCGCAAGGCCGACGCCGGCGTGATGTGCCCCTCCTATCGCGCGACGAGGAGGAGCAGCACCTGACGCGCGGCCGCGCCAACACGCTTGCGCCTCGCGCTCTCGCGGCCAGCTCGGCGCCGATGCGCTCGACTCGGACGCGCATGCACGAGACCATGGCGCTCTGCGTCGGCTGCAAGGGCTGCAAGCGCGAATGCCCGACCGGCGTCGACATGGCGCGGATGAAGATCGAGTTCCTGCATCACTACCGCAAGCGCCACGCGCTGACGCTGCGGGACCGGCTGGTGGCGTACCTTCCGCGCTATGCGCGATTTGCCTCGCGGCTGGCGCCACTGCTCAATCTGCGCAACCGCCTGCCCGGCGCTGGCAGCAGCTCGGCGAGCGCTTCACCGGCATGAGCGCCCGGCGCGCGCTGCCGAGCTGGTCATCGGCGCCCTATCGCGCCGCGACCGCCGCCGGCGCGGGGCCCGAGGTCGTGCTCTTCGTCGACACCTTCAATCGCTGGTTCGAGCCGGAGAACGCCCGCGCCGCGGCGCGGGTGCTGGCGCGCGCGGGCTATCGCGTGATCGAGGCGACGCCCGCGGGCGAGCGCCCGCTCTGCTGCGGCCGCACCTTCCTCGCGACCGGCCTCGTCGACGAGGCCAAGGCCGAGGCGCGGCGCATGCTCGCGGCGGTGAAGCCGTACCTCGATCGCGGCCTCGCCATCGTCGGCCTCGAGCCCTCCTGCCTCTTCACGCTCCGCGACGAGTTTCTCGCCATGCTGCCGGGCGAGGAAGCGAAGAAACTGGCGTCCCGCGCCAGGCTCTTCGAGGAGTTCGTCGCGGAAGAGGCCGCCGCCGGCCGCTTCAAGCTGAAGCCCGGCCGCGCCGCGCCGGCGAAGGTGCTGCTGCACGGCCATTGCCACCAGAAGGCCTTCAACACCGTGTGCGCCAGCATCGCCGCGCTCAAAGTGCTGCCCGGGCGTCGCGGTCGAGACCTTCGAAGTCCACCTGCTGCGGCATGGCCGGCGCCTTCGGCTACGAGGCCGAGCACTACGAGGTCTCGATGAAGATCGGCGAGCTCGGCGTCCTGCCGAAGATGCGCGCCGCCGACGCCAACACCGTCCTCGCCGCCAGCGGCACCAGCTGCCGCCACCAGATCCGCGACGGCGCCAGCCGCGAGGCGCTGCATGTCGCGCGGATCCTGGATATGGCCTCGGCGGAGTAGCTAGAAGGCCATTCCCAATGACGTCACCCCCGGCCTTGTGCCGGGGGTCCACGTCTTATGGTGTTGGTGGTGTCAAAGGCGTGGATCGCCGGGTCAAGCCCACGGCTGTCCGGTTGAGTTTATGTGGACGAAGCGCATGGCGTTGATTCTACTCGGTCCAGGACGTCGGCAAACGATCCGGGACACGAGAAGAGGTTCAGCGCCATGCGGCATCAGAATAGCGTTTTCCATTCGGTTCTGAAGCATGTTCCTTGGCCGACGTTTGATCGGCTGGTGGCGCGGCATGGAGCGGATGGACGGGTTCGCCGGCTGACGACGCGAAGCCAGTTTGTGGCGCTGCTCTATGGCCAGCTTTCGGGCGCCGCGAGCCTGCGCGAGATCGTGACGGGGCTGGAGAGCCACGCCGCCCGGCTCTACCACCTGGGCGCGGATCCGGTTCGGCGCTCGACCTTGTCCGATGCGAATGCGCAACGGCCTGCCGGGGTCTTTGCCGAGCTGTTGGCGAAGATGATGAAGCAGGCCCATCGCGGGCTCCGCCGTAAGCTTGCCGAGACCACCTATCTCATCGACGCCACGGGCGTGCGGCTGAACGAGCACAGTGCCGGCTGGGCGCGGTTCTCGGCCGGGGTGTGCGGCGCCAAGGTGCATGTCATCTACGACGCCGATGCCGACCGGCCGATCTACGCCGCGGTCAGTGCGGCAAACGTCAACGACATCACCGTGGCCCAGCAGATGCCGATCGAGGCGGGGGCCACCTATGTCTTCGATCTCGGCTATTACGACTATGCCTGGTGGGCCAGGCTCGACGCCGCCGGCTGCCGGATCGTCACCCGGTTCAAGTCCAATACGCCGCTCGACTTGGTGGAAGTGCTGCCGGTGCCGCGGGGCAGCACCATCCTCTCCGATCGCATCGGCTTCCTGCCCGCTCGCCAAGCCAGGAACCGCCGCAATCCAATGCAGCAGGCGGTGCGCGAGGTGCGGCTCGTGACCGACACCGGCAAAGTGCTGCGTATTCTCTGCAACGATCTCGACGCCAGCGCCCAGGAGATCGCCGATCTCTACAAGCGGCGCTGGGCCATCGAGCTGTTCTTCCGCTGGGTCAAGCAGACCCTCAGGATCACCCGCTTCCTCGGCACCTCCGAGAACGCCATCCGCATCCAGATCGCCGTCGCCCTGATCGCCTTCCTGCTGCTCCGCCTCGCTCAATCCGCCCAGAAAGGCCTCCACGGCCCCCTCGCCTTCGCCAGGCTGGTCCGCGCCAACCTGATGCACCGCAGACGCATCGACCGCCTGCTCCACACCGAGCCAACCCCAATACTCAACCCCAATCAATTGCTGCTCCAATGGAGCTGAAACCGGAACCGGACAGTCGTGGGTCAAGCCCGGCGATGACGATCTGATGATTTCTGCGTCGGAGCGCGCGGCGCCGCCCTACTTCAGCGGCTTCAGCGGCGGCGCCACGCCCTCCGGCAGCGGATAGCGGTCGATGTTGAGGCACATGGAGACGAGGGAGTAGTAGCCGACGGCGCCGACGAGATCCATGAGGCCGCGCTCGCCGAAGGTGTCGCGGGTGCGCGCGAAGGTGGCGTCGCTGATCGTGCTTGGTCTCCAGGAGCTCGGTGCAGAACTCGTAGACCACCGTCTCTTCCTTCGACATCTGGGCCGGGCGCTTGCCCTCGGCGATGGCGGCCGATATCGCCGGATTGAGTCCGGCTTTCAGCGCGAGCTGGTTGTGGGCATACCACTCGTACTGCGCGGTCCAGTGCCGGCCGGTGATGAGGATCGCCATCTCCTTGAGCGGCTCCGGCAGCTTGCTGCCAAAGCGCACGTAGGCGCCGAGCTTCTGGGCATGGTCGGCGAGCTCCGGCGCGCGCAGGAGCGCGTTGAAGGGGCCGCGCATGCCGCCGCGCGGCCCGCCGATGATGCCTTCGGCGACCTTGCGCTGCTCGGGGTCCATGGTGTCGAGGGTCAGCGGCGTGAAGCGTTGTGCGGACATATGCTTGCTCCTCCCTGGGTGATTGTCAGTCGTCGAAGCCCACCAGGCTGCGGGCAAAGGCGCGCGCGTCGAACGGGCGCAGATCCTCCGCGCTCTCGCCGACGCCGATGAAATGGATGGGGAGGCCGAACCGTCTCGGCCAGCGCCACCAGCACGCCGCCCCGGGCGGTGCCGTCGAGCTTGGTCATGACCAGGCCGGTGACGCCCACCATGTCGCGGAAGATCTCCACCTGCTGGTGCGCGTTCTGGCCGACGGTGGCGTCCAGCACCAGCAGCACCGCGTGCGGCGCCTGCGGGTCGATCTTCTTGATCGCGCGCACGACCTTCTGCAGCTCCGCCATCAGATCCGCCTTGTTGTGCAGGCGGCCGGCGGTGTCGATCAGCAGCACGTCGGTCTTCTCCTGGCGCGCGCGCTCGACCGCCTCGAAGGCGAGGCCCGCGGCGTCGGCGCCGGTCGGCTTGGCGACCACCGGCGCGCCGGTGCGCTCGCCCCAGATCTTGAGCTGCTCCACCGCCGCGGCGCGGAAGGTGTCGCCCGCCGCCAGCAGCACGCTGCGGCCCTCGTCGCGGAGCTGCTTCGCCAGCTTGCCGATGGTGGTGGTCTTGCCGCTGCCGTTGACGCCGACCACCAGCACCACGAAGGGCCGTCGCGCGGGATCGAGGGCGAGCGGCTTCTGCAGCCGGCTGCGAGGACGCCGCGCGATCTCCTCGGCCAGGGTCGCGCGGATTTCCTCCGGCGCGATCTCCTGATCGAAGCGGGTGCGGCGGAGCGTCTCGGTCGACTTCCGCCGGCGAGCGCCGACGCCGAGGTCGGCCGAGATCAGCAGCTCCTCCAGCTCGGCGAGCGTCGCGTTGTCGAGGCGCTTCTTGGTGAAGATGCCGGTGATGCCGTCGGTGAGGCGGCTCGAGGAGCGGGTGAGCCCCTGCTTCAGCCGCCGGAAGCCAGCCGGTTTTCGCCTCGCTCATGCCGTCTCCGCGGCGAGAAGAGCGTCGTCGTCGGCGCCGGCGATCGTCACATGCCGGATCTCGCCTTCGGCGATATCGCGGGACATGCGCACCGGCAGATAGTGCTCGCTGCGGCCGAAGCCCGGCTGCTCCACCAGGACGGAGGCGGTCTTGCCGGCCATGCGGTCGAAGGCACGCTGGCGCGCGATAGTGCCGGCGGCACGCAGCCGCGCGGCGCGCTCGCGGATGACCGGCTTCGGCACCTGCGGCATCCGCGCCGCCGGCGTGCCCGGCCGCGGGCTGAAGGGGAAGACGTGCAGCAGGTCGAGGCCGGCCTCTTCGATGAAGCCGAGGCTCTGCTCGAACATCCCGTCGTCCTCGGTCGGGAAGCCGGCGATGAGATCGGCGCCCAGCACCATGTCCGGGCGGAGCGCGCGGGCGCGGTGGGCGACCGCGATCGACTGATCGCGGCTGTGCCGGCGCTTCATGCGCTTCAGGATCAGGTCGTCGCCGGCCTGGATCGAGAGGTGAAGGTGCGGCATCAGCCGCGGCTCCTCGGCGATGAGACGCCAGAGCTCGTCGTCGATCTCGGCGGGATCGAGGGAGGAGAGGCGCAGGCGCTCGCAGATCCGGCACCAGGGTCAGCACGCGGCGGGTGAGGGCGCCGAGGCCGGGCTTGCCCGGGAGATCGCCGCCGTACCCGGTGATGTCGACGCCGGTCAGCACCACCTCGCGGATGCCGCGCGCGACCAGTGCCTGCACCTGCGCCACCACCGCGCCCGCCGGCAGGGAGCGGTTGTTGCCGCGCCCGAAAGGAATGACGCAGAAGGTGCAGCGGTGGTCGCAGCCCTGCTGCACCTCGACGAAGCCGCGCACGCGCCCCTCGAAACCCTCCACCAGATGCGCCGCGGTCTCGCGCACCGCCATGATGTCGTCGGCGACGAGGCGGGGCGCTCCGCCGCGATAGCTCTCGGCGCTGAGCTTCGCCAGATTGCCCAGCACCTGGTCCACCTCGGGCATGGCGGCGTAGCGGGCGGGATCGATCTGCGCCGAGCAGCCGGTGACGATGACGCGGGCCTCCGGCCGCTCGCGGCGCGCGCGGCGGATCGCCTGGCGCGCCTGGCGCTCCGCCTCCGAGGTCACCGCGCAGGTGTTGACGATGACGGCGTCGGCGAGGCCGGCGCTCGCGGCCTCGCGACGGATCACCTCGGATTTCATAGGCGTTGAGCCGGCAGCCGAGGGTGATGATCTCCAGGCCGGCCATCTCCCGCGGGCTCACGCCAGGAGGGCCGGATCGACGGTGCCGGTGAAGCTGATGGCGGCGGGGCCGGTCATCAGGACGTGGCCGTCCGCGCGCCACTCGATCTCCAGCGGGCCGCCGTCGGCGACCACCGTCACCCTGCGGCCGGTGAGGCCGCGCCGCGCCGCCGCCACCGCCGCGGCGCAGGCGCCGGTGCCGCAGGCGATGGTGATGCCGACGCCGCGCTCCCAGACGCGGAAGCGCAGGCGGTTCTCGCCGGCGAGGCTCGCGACGCCGATATTGGCGCGCTGGGGAAACATCGGATGACGCTCGAGCTGCGGGCCGAGATCGGCGATGTCGATCCGCTCCGCGTCCGGCACGAAGAAGGTCGCGTGCGGATTGCCCATGCTGGTGGCGACGGGATCGCTGAGCGGTCCGAGCGTCAGCGGCACGTGCAGCGTGTCGCAGTCCCGCGCCAGCGGGATCTGGCGCCACTCCAGGCGCGCCGGACCCATGTCGACGGTGACGCGGTGCGCGCCGGCCTCGGTCGCCTCGAGAAGTCCCGCCACGGTCTCGATGACGACGCGGCTGCTTGCCGGTCTCCTGCATGACGACCGCGGCGATGCAGCGGGTGCCGTTGCCGCAGGCCTCCACCTCGTCGCCGTCGGCGTTGCGGATGCGCATGAAGACGTCGGCGCCGGCGCTCTTCGGCTTCTCCATCACCAGGAGCTGGTCGCAGCCGACGCCGGTGTGGCGGTCGGCGATGGCGCGGGCGCCGTTGTCGTCGAGGGGGATGCGCATGAGCGCGCGCGTCCAGCACGACGAAGTCGTTGCCGAGCCCGTGCATCTTGATGAAGGGGGTGCCGCCCATGGCGCCCTATATAGGGTCGGTCCCGGGCGCTGTCCAAGGGATTGCGGCGCCTGCCTTAAAGCGCTCGGGTCTCTGAAAGAAAAAAGGTGCGGCGCCGGAGGCACCGCACCGATCAGATTCTTCCGAACGTGCTGCCGAAGGTGCTTGCCCGGCGAACTATGACTTCTTGGTGCTGTCGACGGCGGGAGCGGCGCCGGGCTTCTGGGTCTTGTCGGTGCCCTTCTTCGCCACGACCTTGTGGGTCTTGCTCTTCGCGGTCTTGGCGGCGGTCTTCTTGCCGTCCTTGCCGACGGTCTTGCCGGTATCGGTGATCGCCTGTTTGCCTGACGTCGTCACCGACGTGCTGGCGGCGGCGGGTGCCGTGGACTGGGTCGCGGGAGCGGACTGGGCCAGCGCCGGTAGCGCCAGGAAGGCGAGGGCGCCGGCGAGGAGCAGGCCGCGGGAGGTGCTGCGGAAACGTGTGGCCATGGAAATGCGTCCATCCTGTGAAGTGATCTCGGGATCGAGACACACCGATAACGCTGCCCGGGTTGGCGCCCTTCCAGGGCGGACTCAGGGTCTTGTGATGGCGGAATTGTGGCGCCCGGCAACGGAGCAATTCCGCCGCATCGACACCCCCCGGGGGTTTCCCTAAGCTGGCTCGAGGTTTAGGAAGTTCATCGGGGATCGATGCAGCTCGCGGGCAAGGTCGCAATCGTCACCGGCGGCGCCAAGGGGATCGGCTATGCGGTGGCCGAGACGCTGGCGTCGCGCGGCGCCGCGGTCGTGATCGCCGACGTCGCGGGCGCGGAGGCGGCGGCATCGCGGCTCTCCGTCAAGGGCGCCCGCGCCGTCAGCGTCGCGGTCGACGTCGCCTCCGAGAGTGACACCGCTGGGATGGCGGCGGCCGCCACTTCCGCCTTCGGTGGCATCGACATTCTCGTCAACAATGCCGCGATCTTCGCCAGCCTGACGCCGAAGCCCTTCGAGGAGATCGATCCCGCGGAGTGGCGCCGGGTGATGGATGTGAACACGACGGGCGTCTTCCTCTGCACAAGAGCGGTGCTGCCGGCGATGAAGGCAGGGGGAGGCGGGCGGGTCATCAACATCTCCTCCGGCGTCGCGTTCAAGGGCAACCCCTGGTTCGCCCATTACGTCGCCAGCAAGGGCGCGGTCCTGTCGATGACGCGGGCGCTCGCCACCGAGCTCGGTCGCCACAACGTGCTGGTCAACAGCGTGGCGCCGGGCTTCACCCTCAGCGACGGCGTCGTCGCCAATCCCGCCCTCGTCGCCGGCGCCAAGGAGCCGTCGCTCCGCGGCCGCGTGCTGGCGCGCGACATGGTGCCGGCGGATCTCGTGGGCGCCGTCGCCTTCTTCGCCGGTCCCGACAGCGCCTTCATCACCGGCCAGACCCTTGTCGTGGACGGCGGCGCCTATTTCCATTGAGAGAGCTGCGATGACATCTGGCATTCCCGTGATCGATCTCTCCGACGCCCTCGGCGGCAGCGCCGCGGGGAAACGCAAGGCGGCCGCGGAGATGGACCGCGCCTGCCGGGAGATCGGCTTCTTCACCATCACCGGCCACGGGGCGCCGATCGCGGCTCTCGACGATCTCCGCGCCAAGGCGCATGGGTTCTTTGCATTGCCGCTCGCGGAGAAGCGCCGCGCGATCCATCCGGTGGCCGGCACGCCGCGGGGCTATCGCGCGCTCGGCATCGAGGCGCTCTCCTACGGCAACGACATCGAGACGCCGCCCGATCTCAAGGAGTACTACCATTTCGGCCGCGAGACCTGGCCCGATCAGCCCTACTTCACCAGCGCCGAGGGACAGCGCTACTTCATCCGCAATCTCTGGCCGGAGCATCCGGCGGGATTCAAGGAGGCGGCGGATCGCTACTACCGCGAGATGGAGCGGCTGGTGCTGGCACTGATGCGGCTCGCCGCCCTCGGCCTCGGCGTCGACGAGCATTTCTTCGACGACAAGATCGACCGCCACATCACGGCGATGCGCCTCAACTTCTATCCCGAGCAGCGTGAGGCGCCGGCGCCGGGCCAGCTCCGCGCTGGCGAGCATACGGACTACGGCGCCTTCACCATCCTCAACGGCGAGAACGTCGCCGGCGGGCTGCAGGTGAAGACCCGTGGCGGGGAGTGGCTCGACATCGAGACCGATCCCCGAAGTTTCGTCGTCAACATCGGCGATCTCCTGATGCGCTGGACCAACGACCGCTGGGTCTCCAACACCCACCGCGTCATCAACCCGCCCCGCGAGGTGGCCGGATCCGCCAAGCGCCTCTCCATCGCCTTCTTCCACCATCCGAACTACGACGCCCGCATCGAGTGCATCGCGCCACCGGGCCAAGCGAAGTATCCGCCAGTGGGGTCGGGCGAGTATCGCGATCTCAAGTACCGCCAGACGCGTTTGGCGCCGGCCTAGCGCCGAAGGACGCTGAGTATTGTTCCAGCCTACGATGCCGGCCGCTATCGTGCAGGAACGGAGAACGAAATGAAGCGCGTGATACTGGTGACTATCGCCGCCTTTGTCGCGCTTCCAGCGGCCGCTGGCGATCCTCAACCTCCCACCGCCGTTTGGTACGGAAATAATCTCACACGGTTTTGCGAGGCGGGTGAGAAGTCCGTCGAATATGCAATGTGCTGGTCCTTTATTAGCGCCGTGTTGGAAGTCGCAAGAAATAATCCGATCTATGGCCTTAAGATTTGCGCACCACCCACGATCTCTGCGCAGAAAGCGGTCGATCTGACTATTAAATGGCTTCGCGAGCATCCCGATAGGGACATACAGGCCGCATCGTCAGTTACAGCTGAGGCATTGGCCGCCGCATTCCCCTGTGAGACGTCAAACTAACACCGCCCACCCGCGGTCAGTTTGACAGAACAACCCCGCTCCCCTACTGTCCCGCCCGTTCCGAGGAATCAGGTTTTTGCCTGACCCCGAACGGGCCTCAGCTGCCCGGGGCCGGCCAGTCCGCGAGTGTCGCGCACTGGCCTTAAATGCTTTTGCGCGCTTGATTTTAGGAGTTCGACGCCTGTGTTCGAGAGCCTGAGCCACCGTCTGACCGGCGTGTTCGACCGCCTGAAGCGCCGCGGCGCTTTGAGCGAGGCGGACGTCGAGACGGCGCTGCGCGAGATCCGGGTGGCGCTCCTGGAGGCCGACGTGGCGCTCCCGGTGGTCAAGAGCTTCGTCGACGGCGTCAAGGCGAAGGCGGTGGGCGAGCAGGTGATCCGCTCGGTGACGCCGGCCCAGATGGTGGTGAAGATCGTCCACGACCATCTCGTGGAGACGCTCGGCGGCGCGCCCGAGGCCGGCACCGAGCCCGGCATCAACCTGAACGCGCCGTCGCCGGTCGTGGTCATGATGGTCGGCCTCCAGGGCTCCGGCAAGACCACGACGACCGCGAAGCTCGGCCGTCATCTGAAGGATCGCCAGCGCAAGAAGGTGCTGATGGCGTCCCTCGACGTGCAGCGCCCGGCGGCCCAGGAGCAGCTCGCGGTGCTCGGCCGCCAGGTCGGCGTCGACACCCTCCCCTTCATCGCCGGCGAGAAGCCGGTCGCCATCGCCAAGCGCGCCCATGAGATGGCGCGGCGCCAGGGCTACGACGTGCTGATGCTGGATACCGCCGGCCGCCTCCACATCGACGAGGCGCTGATGGCGGAGGCCGCCGCCGTGCGCGACGCGACGCATCCCACCGAGACGCTGCTGGTGGCCGACGCCATGACCGGCCAGGACGCGGTCAACGTCGCCAAGAGCTTTACCGAGCGCGTGGGCATCACCGGCATCGTGCTGACCCGCGTCGATGGCGATGCCCGCGGCGGCGCCGCGCTCTCCATGCGCGCGGTCACCGGACAGCCGATCAAGTTCGTCGGCGTCGGCGAGAAGCTCGACGCGCTCGAGCCCTTCCATCCCGAGCGCATCGCCGGCCGCATCCTCGACATGGGCGACGTGGTGAGCCTGGTCGAGAAGGCCGCCGAGACCGTCGACCAGGAAGAGGCCGAGAAGCTCGCCCTCAAGATGCAGAAGGGCAGCTTCGATCTCGACGATCTCTCCCAGCAGCTGAAGCAGCTGCGCAAGATGGGCGGCATGTCGAGCCTGATGGGCATGCTGCCCGGCGTCGGCAAGATCAAGAAGCAGCTCGCGGAAGCCAACATCGACGAGTCCATCCTGAAGCGCCAGGAGGCGATCATCTCCTCGATGACCAAGCGCGAGCGCAAGAATCCCAAGGTGCTGAACGCGTCGCGCCGGCGCCGCATCGCCGCCGGCTCCGGCACCACCGTCCCCGACGTCAACCGGCTGCTGAAGCAGTATCAGGACATGTCGGACATGATGCGCAAGGTCTCGAAGCTCGGGAAGAAAGGCCTGATGCGCGGCGGCGGCCTCGCTGGCCTCTTGCCCGGCGGCGGAGGCGGCTTCCGTCCGCATTGAATGATGAACCGCTCGCACTTCTCTCATTCACCGTCATGGCCGGGTTTGTCCCGGCCATCCACGGCTTTTGTGTGCAACCGTTCTTTCGCGACACGGGAAGACGTGGATGGCCGGGACAAGCCCGGCCATGACGGACTCCTAGAGCAACTCTGAAAATCTACGGACCCAAAGGAGCTTCATGTCCCTCAAGATTCGCATGACCCGCGGCGGCGCCAAGAAGCGCCCGTTCTATTCGATCGTCATCGCCGACAGCCGGAGCCCGCGCGACGGCCGCTTCCTCGAGAAGGTCGGGACCTACAACCCGATGCTCGAGCGCAACCACAAGGAGCGCGTGGTGCTGAAGACCGAGCGCATCCAGCATTGGCTCAAGATGGGCGCGACGCCGAGCGACCGGGTGGCGCGCTTCCTCGGCGATGCCGGCCTCGCGCCGAAGCCGGTCTACCGCGAGACGCCCAAGAAGTCGGCGCCGCGCGCCAAGGCGCAGGAACGCGCCAAGGCCGCGGAAGGCGCTGCCGAGGCGGCGGCGGGCGCCCCGGCCGAGGCGGCACCGCAAGCCTGAGGCGCGCCGGTCCGTGCCCGCGGACACCGATCGGCGCGTGCTGATGGGCGTCATCGCCGGCGCGCACGGGATCAAGGGCGCGGTCAGGATACTGAGCTACGCCGGGACGCCGGAGGACATCGCGGCCTACGGGCCGCTCGAGGACGAGAGCGGGAAGCGGCGCTTCCGGCTGGAGCTGACGGGAAAGGTGCGGGGCATGCTGCTGGCCCAGGTCGAGGGGATCGCCGATCGCACCGCCGCGGAGACGCTCCGCGGCACCAAGCTCTACCTCGCGCGGTCGGTGCTGCCGGGCCTGGGCGAGGGCGAGTTCTACTGGGACGACCTGATCGGGCTCCGGGCGGAGCTCAGGGACGGAACGGTGCTCGGGCGGGTGACGGCGGTGCATGATTACGGCGCCGGAACGAGCCTCGAGGTGGCACGGGACGGCGGCGGCGTAGTGATGGTGCCGTTCAACGACCGGGTGGTGCCGGTGGTGGAGCTGGAGGCCAAGCGGCTGGTGATCGATCCGCCGGAAGGGCTGATGGACAACCGGCCGGTTGAAGTGGATGAGGACGCGGACGAAGCGGAATGACATGGCTGCCTGGACCGCCACGGTGCTGACGCTGTTCCCGGAGATGTTTCCGGGGCCGCTCGGCTGCTCGCTCGCCGGCAAGGCGCTGGCGGAGGGGCTTTGGCGCCTGGAAACAGTGGACATCCGGGGCTTCGCACGCGATAAACACCGCTCCGTCGACGATGCCCCCTTCGGCGGCGGCCCCGGCATGGTGATGCGGCCCGACGTCATCGATCGCGCGATCAGCGGAGGCGGCTGGGCCGGGCCCGACCGTCTTCCTCACGCCGCGCGGCCGGCTGCATCGACCAGGCGCGGGTGAGGGAGATCGCGGCGGGGCCGGGCGCGACGCTGCTCTGCGGCCGCTTCGAGGGCGTGGACGAGCGGGTGATCGAGGCGCGCGGGGTCGAGGAGGTGAGCCTCGGCGACTTCGTGCTCTCGGGCGGCGAGCCGGCGGCGATCGCCCTGATCGACGCCTGCGTGCGGCTGCTGCCGGGCGTGGTGGGCGACCCGGCGACGCTGGCGGAGGAAAGTTTCGAGGACGGGACTGCTCGAATATCCGCACTACACGCGGCCCGCCGATTGGGAGGGCCGCGCGGTGCCGGAGGTGCTGCTCTCCGGTCACCACGACGAGGTCCGCCACTGGCGGCAGGCGCAGGCGAGAGCGGGTGACGCGGGAGCGCCGCCCGGATCTCTGGGAGCGCTACCTCGCCGCCGAGCGCGCGAGGGGACGGCGAGAGAATTGATGGAAGAGGTGATGTCATGACCATGCTCAAGACCCTGGAGCAGCAGCAGATCGCGAAGGCGCTCGCCGGAAAGACCATTCCGGAGTTCGAGCCCGGCGACACCGTGAGGGTGAGCGTCAAGGTGGTGGAAGGCGAGCGCGAGCGCATCCAGGCCTTCGAGGGCGTGTGCATCGCGCGCAAGAATGCCGGGATCAACTCGAACTTCACCGTGCGCAAGATCTCCTACGGCGAGGGCGTGGAGCGCGTGTTCCCGCTCTATTCGCCGCGCATCGCCGCGATCGAGGTGGTGCGCCGCGGCGAGGTGCGCCGCGCCAAGCTCTATTACCTGCGCGGCCGCCGCGGCAAGGCGGCGCGCATCGCCGAGCGCGCCGGCGTCGACGTGCCGGAGAGCGGCACGCCCGAGGCCACCGAGACGCCATCGCAGCAATGACGCAACTCCGTCCAAGACTCCCGCCGTCCATGCGGCGAGAGTATCGGACAGGAGTCCGGATGTAGGGATACCTTCATGGGCAAGCCGCGCACGCTGTTCGACAAGATCTGGGACAGCCATGTGGTCGACCGCCAGGACGGACGGCACCTGCCTCCTCTATATCGACCGCCATCTGGTGCACGAGGTGACCAGCCCGCAGGCCTTCGAAGGCCTGCGCCTGGCGCGGCCGCAAGGTGCGCCGGCCCGACGCGACCCTCGCGGTCGCCGACCACAACGTGCCGACCACCGACCGCGCCCAGGGCATCGACGAGGCGGAATCGCGGCATCCAGGTCGAGACGCTGGAGCAGCAACTGTCGCGGAATTCGGCGTGCCCTATTTCGCCATGGACGACATCCGCCAGGGCATCGTGCACATCGTCGGGCCGGAGCAGGGCCTGACCCAGCCGGGCATGACCATCGTCTGCGGCGACAGCCACACCTCGACCCACGGCGCCTTCGGCGCGCTCGCCTTCGGCATCGGCACCTCCGAGGTCGAGCATGTGCTGGCGACCCAGACGCTGATCCAGACGCCGGCCGAAGAACATGCGCGTCACGGTCGAGGGCGCGCTGCCGCCCGGCGTCACCGCCAAGGACCTGATCCTCGCGATCATCGGCAAGATCGGCACCGCCGGCGGCACCGGCCATGTCATCGAATATGCCGGCGAGCGCGATCCGCGGCCTCTCGATGGAAGGCCGCATGACGGTCTGCAACATGTCGATCGAGGCGCGGCGCCCGCGCCGGCCTGATCGCGCCGGACGAGACCACCTTCGACTATCTCAAGGGCCGGCCGCATGCGCCCAAGGCCGGCGCCTGGGAGCAGGCGGTGGCCTATCTGGAAGACGCTGCCCACCGATCCCGGCGCGCACTACGACAAGGAAGTGGCGCTCGACGCCGCCGACGATCGCGCCGCATGGTGACCTGGGGCACCAGCCCCGAGGACGTGCTGCCGATCACCGGCGCGTGTCCCGATCCCGGCCGACGTCGCCGACGAGGGCAAGCGCGCCGCCGATGCAGCGCTCGCTCGACTACATGGGCGCTTGAGCCCGGCACGCAGCTCGACCGACGTGCCGGTCGACCGCGTCTTCATCGGCTCCTGCACCAACGGCCGCATCGAGGATCTGCGCGCCGCCGCCGCCGTCGCCAAGGGCCGCAAGGTCGCGACGGGCGTGCAGCGCCATGGTGGTGCCGGGCTCGGGCCTGGTGAAGCAGCAGGCGGAGGAGGAAGGGCTCGACGCATCTTCCTCGAGGCCGGCTTCGAGTGGCGCGAGCCGGGCTGCTCGATGTGCCTCGCCATGAACGCCGACAAGCTCGAGCCCGGCGAGCGCTGCGCCTCCACCTCGAACCGCAATTTCGAGGGCCGCCAGGGCCGCGGCGGCCGCACCCATCTGGTGAGCCCGGCCATGGCGGCGGCCGCGGCGATCACCGGCCACCTCGCCGACGTGCGCGAGCTCGAGCTGAGGAGAGACGCGATGGACAAATTCACCACGCTCACCGGCGTCGCGGCGCCGCTGCCGATGATCAATGTCGACACCGACATGATCATCCCCAAGCAGTTCCTGAAGACCATCAAGCGCACCGGCCTCGGCAAGGCACCTGTTCGACGAGCTGCGCTATCGACGACGGACGGCAGGAGAAGCCCGACTTCGTGCTCAACCAGCCGGCCTACCGCAAGGCCAAGATCCTGGTGGCGGGCGAGAATTTCGGCTGCGGCTCGCTCGCGCGAGCACGCGCCCTGGGCGCTGCTCGATTTCGGCATCCGCTGCGTCATCGCGCCGAGCTTCGCCGACATCTTCTACAACAACTGCTTCAAGAACGGCATCCTGCCGATCAAGCTGCCGCAGGCGATCGTCGACCAGCTGATGGACGACGCCAAGCGCGGCGCCAACGCCCGCCTCACCATCGATCTCGAGAAGCAGGTCGATCACCGGTCCCGACGGCGGCAGATCCAGTTCGAGATCGACCCCTTCCGCAAGCACTGCCTGCTGAACGGCCTCGACGATATCGGCCTGACCCTGCAGAAGGCGCCGGCGATCGACCGCTACGAGGCAGCAGAGCCGCATCAGCCAGCCCTGGCTCTGCTCGTAAGGACCGCGCTTCGCCTCCCGCTTTCCGAAGGACATTGCGATCATGGCCGCGAACAAGAAGCTCCTGATCCTGCCCGGCGACGGCATCGGCCCCGAAGTGATGCGCCAGGTCGCGCCGCGTCATCGACTGGATGGCAAGCGCCGCGCGCATCGCGCCTTCGACGTCGACCGAGGGCCTGGTCGGCGGCGCCGCGCTCGACGCGCACGGCACGCCGCTCACCGACGCGACGCATGGCGAAGGCGCATGGACGCCGACGCGGTGCTGTTCGGCGCGGTCGGCGGGCCCGAAATGGGACAAGCTGCCCTTCGACATGAAGCCCGAGCGCGGCCTGCTGCGCCTGCGCAAGGACATGGAGCTGTTCGCCAATCTGCGGCCGGCGATCGTCTTCGATCGCGCTGGTCGACGCCTCGACCCTGAAGCCCGAGGTGGTCCGCGGCCTCGACATCATGATCGTGCGCGAGCTCACCGGCGGCGTCTATTTCGGCGAGCCGCGCGGCATCGAGACGCTGCCCGACGGCACGCGCCGCGGCGTCAACACCCAGGTCTACACCACGCCGGAGATCGAGCGCGTCGCCCGCGTCGCCTTCGAGCTGGCGCGCAAGCGCCGGGCCGCAAGGTCATGCTCGGTGGAGAAGGCCAACGTCATGGAGACCGGCGTGCTCTGGCGCGAGGAAGTGCAGAAGCTGCACGACGCCGAATACCCGGACGTCGAGCTCGCGCACATGTACGCCGACAATTGCGCCATGCAGCTGGTGCGCAACCCCAAGCAGTTCGACGTCATCGTCACCGACAACCTGTTCGGCGACCTGCTGTCGGACTGCGCGGCGATGCTGACCGGCTCGCTCGGCATGCTGCCCTCGGCCTCGCTCGGCGCCGCCGACGCGCACCGGCCGGCGCAAGGCGCTCTACGAGCCGGTCCATGGCTCGCGCGCCCGACATCGCCGGCAAGGGCATGGCCAATCCGCTGGCGTGCATCCTCTCCTTCGCCATGATGCTGCGCTATTCCTTCGACATGGAGGAGGAGGCGACGATGGTCGAGCGCGCGGTGCAGGAGGCGCTCAAGGGCGGCGTGCGCACCGGCGACATCATGCAGCCCGGCACGGCGCGGGTCTCGACCACCGTGATGGGCGACACCATCCTGCGCGAGCTCGACAAGCTCGCCTGAACAGCTCGGCGCTCAGGTCGGTTGCGACACCGGATTCTCCGAGGTCGCGGTGAAGACCTTCTCGCCGGCGAGCCAGCGGTCGACGGTGGCGGGATCGCGAAGGATCGCGGCGACGGTCTCCGCGAGGTGAACCACGTCATACTGCAGGCCCAGATCCTTGCAGATGCCGCGCACGCCGGCCTGGTCGCCCCGGCTCAGCAGGAGCGGCGCTTCATAAGCATCGGAATGGATGGCGCTGGAGGTCTCGCCGCGCTGCAGGCTGGCCAGGGCATCGTGGCATCTCCTGGCGTTCGGCGACAGGACCGAGCGGCAGACGAGCGGCCGCACCTCGTAAACCGAGCATTGATTCTCCCGCAGCAGCGGGCAGGGGCGGGGAAGCGACCTCTGCCGGCCGTCCCGCAGATAGGCCTGAGCCTCTGACAGGATCGCGTCTCGGCGCGGATCCTCCTCGCCGCCGATCTGCATCGCCACCAGGATCGCCTCGGGGATCGTAGCCTCGACCATCTGGTGACAGCAGGCGGCGCAGCCGGCACTGCATTCGATCTTGGCTCCGTGTTGCGCCAGGACGGCCGGGTTCTGATCCGACCGCCCGAAAGCCATGACCTTCACCACGCTGAGAATTGCCACCAGCTTGATGGCGGGGTCGCCGGCGACGGTTGCCTCGATGAGCGCCAGGCCGGTGCCGCGCGTGATCGCCGCATTGTTGGTGACGACCTCCAACAGTTCGGGATCGATCGGCAGCGTGACGATGTCGGGAACGCGGATGCCGATATCGGTGACGGGGCGAAGCTGGTGTGACGTCATCCGGCACGGATCCCTGGTCGCGGTCGGGTGCGGGCAAAGCCTAGATCCGACCCCTGAAGGAACAATTAACCATGATGGGGAAATCGCTGATCAGGACAGGACGAGCAGCACCAAACCGGTGATCGCCAGCGCGGCGGTCCAGAGCCGGTCGAGGTTGATCCAGCCGCGGCGCAGGAAGTCGACGCCCACCCATTCATAGACCACGAGGGCGATGCTGCCGGTCACCGCCAGCATTGCCGCGGTATGCACGCCGACAGCGGCGAGCGCGATCCCGAACGAGCCCGCGGCCGTGAGCGCCATCGCCGGCCCGTCGCCCAGGCAGAGCGGGATCAGCGCCGGCACCAGCATCAGCCCCGCGCCATGGGCGCTCGCCATCAGGAACGACCAGAGGGCGAGCCCCGCCATGCCGGTCTGCATCCCCACCCGCACGCGGTGCCGCGCACCGTAGAGTTGGTGATAGAGCGCCCAGCCGAGGAGCGCGATGCCGGCGGCGCGCCGGATCAGCGTCGCGTCGATCACCACGCCCGCTGCCACGACGAGCGCCGCCACCACCGAGATCGAGAGCGCGTGGCCGAGAGCGATCGGGATCAGCGACTGCAGCACCACGGCGCGGCTCCGGCGGTGGAGGCCGAGCGCCACGGCGAAGAGCCAGCCCATGGCGGGGTTGAGCCCGTGATAGACGCCGAGCCCGGCCACCGCGAGCCACGGCCAGAGCGCGCTCATCTCCGGCCGTGGAATGCGCTGCGCCTAGGCCGGTCCCTCAGGGATAGCAGTAGGAATCCGAGGAGGCGTCGCCGCCTTGCAGGCGCACCTGATGCGGCAGGTGTCCCGCCGGCCAGTCGACGAAGAACTCGGGATCCACGGCCATGCCGCCCTCGGGCTTGGCATCGATCTTCACCATCCAGCCCTTGATGCCGTCGGGATAGAACTGCGGATCGATGGCGCCGTAGAGGGAGTTGGTGAAATAGATCCGCCGCCCGTCACGGCTGACCTCGACCATCTGCGGGCCGCCATTGAGCGGGCCCCCGGCCTTGGGATGCCCGGCGCGCGACACGATGCCGCCGAGGCGCACCTTCCCCGTGAGCTTCGGGTTGAAGGGATCGGAGACATCGTATTGCTGGAAATCGCCGGTCCCCCAGCAGGAGACGTAGAGATACTTGTCGTCGACGGAGAGATCGATGTCGGTGACCAGCGGCGGGCAGGCCTTGAAGCCCTTGAGGGCCGGCGGCAGGAGATCGGGATCGGCGGGCTCGGCCGGGATCTCGATCACCTTCTTCGCCGTCCATTTGTCGCCGTCTCGATACCAGGTCCAGATCGATGATGACAGGTTCTCCAGGCTGATGACGCAGTTGACGAAGCCGTAGGCCTTGGTCGGGTCGTGCGCCGGGCGGAGCTCGAAGACGAGCTGATGCTGCTGGCCGAAATCGACCTCCTGCACGTGCCGGCGCTTGTGCAGGTCCCAGAAGTGCAGCTTGTGGCCGTATTTGCCGCCGAGCAGCAGCTCCGGCACCAACCCGTTCTCGAACATGTCGGGCGAGCCCCATTCGCTCGTCACCACGGTGTCGTAGCCGAGGTGCCACCACATGTCGTAGCCGTATTGCTGCGGCCCGCGGTCGATCTCCCAGCGGCCGCGCACCTCGAAGCTCTCGTGATCGATGAGGAAGACGCCGCCGGGCGCCCTGCCCTCCGCGTTGCCGAGGGCGCTGACGTAGATGCCCTCGGGCCCGCAATGGACCGTGTGCGGGCGCGAGTAGCCGGCGCGCTCGGCGATCTCCTTGGCCTCAATCACCTTCACGAGCTTGGGGTTCTTCGGATCCGGCTTGGTGTCGAGGATATGGATGTTCGATGAGCGCAAGCCCGGCACGACGAGATAGCGCCGCTCCGCATGGGGATGCGGCGCGTTCGGGCAGAGGCATGAGCTGCAGGCGTTCCAGCCGAAATGATGCAGCTCGTCGCCCGTGCCCGGCATCTCCAGCCGGTTGACGATTTGCGTATAGGTCTTCGAGGCGGGATCGAGATCGACCACCGCCATCACGTCCTTGCGTTTGCGGCCGGGGTCGAAGCTCGCGACGTAGGCCAGCTTCTCCGCCGGCGCGCGCGCCGCCATGCGCGGTGAGGGATAAAAGGTGGGATCGGGTGTCCAGGTTGCCATTCTGTGCCTCCCTGACTGAGATGGACCCACTGGTTTCGGCCATCACTTTGCGTAATTTCTCGCCGGCACGTGCTGGGTCAAATTGCCGACGGAAGCCGTAGAGTGCTAACAAACTCGCGATCTCACGCCTCGCTCGGTGGCGCCATCCCATGACCCGCGAGGTCGCGCAGCATTTTGACGCGCTCGATCTCCGGCCCGAGGCGGCCGGTCAGGAACAATGCCAGCATGTAGAAGTCGCCGATGAAGGACCAGTGCGGGTTGACCAGGGTCGCCGGCCGGTTGCCTTCGAAGATCGGGTGCGATGGCACCGCGATCCCGTAGCCCGCGACGAAGCCCAGGGGCAGCAGCCACCAGGGCCCATGCACCAGGCCGGCGATGAAGAGCGCCGTGCCCGTCAGCGTCCCGATGTAGTGCATCGCGCGGGTGCGCGGATCCATGTGAGCCCTCAAGTAATAGGGCCAGAAATGGGCGAAGCCGGTGCGGGCGCTGTCGGTCTGGGTCATGAGGGCACTCTCCAACCCGTTAACCCCGTTGCCGCCCCCGTCGTTGCAGGCGTCCTTGTAATGGCGGGCGGCGCGGCGTAAGTCATGCCGGGAGGCGGCGTGTTGCCCGCCTGTCCCGGAGGGTTCGCATGAGCTTTAAGGTAGCGGTGGTTGGCGCCACCGGCAATGTCGGCCGCGAGATGTTGAATATTCTCGCCACCCACGGCGTGGAAGCCGCCGACGTGGTGGCGGTGGCGTCCGAGCGCTCGGTCGGCGCCGAGGTGTCCTATGGCGAGGACGACGTCCTCAAGGTCCAGGACCTCGACAAATACGATTTCAAGGGCATCGACATCGCGCTGTTCTCGCCGGGCGCCAAGGTCTCGGCGGTGCATGCGCCGCGCGCCGCCAAGGCGGGCGCCGTCGTGATCGACAACACCTCGCAGTTCCGCATGGACCCCGACGTGCCGCTGGTGGTGCCCGAGGTCAACCCGGAGGCGATCGCGCAGTACACCAAGCGCGGCATCATCGCCAACCCCAACTGCTCCACCATCCAGATGGTGATGGCGCTGAAGCCGCTGCACGACCTCGCGCAGGATCAAGCGCGTGGTGGTCGCCACATACCAGTCGGTCTCCGGCGCCGGCCGCGAGGCGATGGACGAGCTCTTCACCCAGACGCGCGGCGTCTACGTCAACGACACGCCGAAGAAGGAGCACTTCACCAAGCAGATCGCCTTCAACGTCATTCCCCACATCGACGTCTTCATGGAGGACGGCTCGACCAAGGAGGAATGGAAGATGGGTGTGGAGACGCGCAAGATCCTTGATCGCGACATCGCGGTGTCGGCGACCTGCGTGCGCGTCCCCGTCTTCATCGGCCACGCCGAGGCGGTCAATGTCGAGTTCGAGCAGGCGATCTCGGTGGAAGCCGCGCGCGCCGCGCTGAAGAAATTCCCGGGAGTGAGCGTGGTCGATCATCGCGCCGACGAGGGCTACGTGACGCCGCAGGAATGCGCGGGCGAGGACGCGGTCTTCGTGAGCCGCATCCGCCGCGACACCGACGGTGCCGCACGGGCTCAGCCTCTGGGTGGTGGCCGACAATCTGCGCAAGGGGGCGGCGCTCAACGCGGTGCAGATCGCCGAGATCCTGATGCGGGACTATCTGCGCTCGGGCGCGCGCGGGGGCGCGGATGCCAAAGAACGGCGCTCGGTCGGCTGACGCCGCCGTCGCCCCTCCGCCGCCGTCGTCTCTCGACGAGCCGGCGATCCCCGCGGAGGCGCGGGCGGTCTTCACCGCCGGCACCGAGCGCCAGCGCCGCGGCGACACCGACGGCGCGCTGAAGCTCTATCTGCAGGCGATCGAGCTTCATCCGGCCTTCGCCGACGCCTACAACAACATCGGCGTCATCCTGCGCGGCAACGACAAGCTGCCGGCGGCGGCGGCCTGCTTCCGCCGCGCGCTGACGCTGCGTCCCGAGAGCGCGGCGGTGCTCTCCAACCTCGGCAACGTGCTCTGGCAGATGCTGCGCTTCGAGGCGGCGGCGGACGCGTTCCGCCGCTCGCTGGCGCTGGAGCCGGCGCGGCCGGAGACGCTGCATAATCTTGGTCTGCTGCTGCACAGCATGGGCGACTATGCCGGCGCGGTGGACTGCTTCGACAAGGCGCTCAGAAGCCGCCGCGACAACGTCGACGTCTGGTGGGACCGGGCGCTGACCTTGCTGGCGATGGGCGACTTCGAGCGCGGCTGGCCGGAATACGAGAAGCGCTGGCGCCTCAAATCGCACCCGCCGCGCCGCCTCGCTTTCCCGCGCTGGGAAGGGCAGGAGAACCGCGACGTCTCGCTCCTCGTCCACTTCGAGCAGGGGCTCGGCGACAGCATCCAGTTCTGCCGCTATCTGCCGCTGGCGGCGGCGCGGGTCGGGCGGCTCGTCTTCGAATGCCAGCCGGAGCTGGCGCGGCTGATGACCGGCCTTCCCGGCGTTGCCGAGGTGATCCCCGGCGGCCGGCCGCTTCCCGCCTGCGACTACCACGTGCCGCTGATGTCGCTGCCGGGCATCTTCGGCACCACCCTCGACACCATCCCCGCGCGCGAGCCTTATCTCCGCGCGCCCGACGACGCGATCCCGCCGCCCTTCGGCCGCCCCGACGGCACCAGGCTCGCGATCGGCATCGTCTGGGCGGGCCGCGCCAATCACCTGAACGACCGCAACCGCTCCGCGACGCTCGAGCGGTTCCTGGCGCTGGCGGATCTGCCGGGCGTCGCGCTCTACAGCCTGCAGAAAGGCCTGCACGCCGCCGACATCCAGACGCTGGGCGCCCAGGCGCTGGTGCGCGATCTCGGCTCGCAGCTCACGGATTTTGCCGCGACCGCGGCGCTGCTGCCCGGCCTCGATCTCATCGTCAGCGTCGATACCGCCGTCGTGCATCTGGCGGGCGCCCTCGGCGTCCCCGCCTTCGTGGCGCTGCCCTTCACGCCGGACTGGCGCTGGCTCAACGGCCGTGACGACTGCCCCTGGTATCCGACGCTCCGGCTCTTCCGCCAGCCGAAGCCCGGCGACTGGGAGAGCGTCTTCGAGCGCATCCGCACGGCGATCCAGGCGCGTCTCTGAAGATGCCCGCGCGGAACATCGAAGCTGCGCCGCACCCCCGATTGATGTAAGAGCTTCTTACATGGGCTGGCGAGACGGGCGCGGCGCGGGGCGCCGGAACTATCACCACGGCAATCTCAGCGAAGCGCTGATCGCGGCGGCGCTCGAGCTGATCGCGGCGAAGGGGCCGCTGGGCTTCACCTTCGCCGAGGCGGCGCGCTCGGCGGGTGTCAGCCAGGCCGCGCCCTACCGGCATTTCCGCGACCGCGACGAGCTCATGGCCGATGTGGCCAAGCGCGGCTTCGAGCGCTTCGAGGCGAGGCTGGAGCATGCCTGGGGCAAGGGCTTGCCGGATCCGATGACGGCGTTCCTGCGCCTGGGCAAGGCCTATCTCGCCTTCGCCCGCGAGGAGCCGGCCTATTACGCGGCGATGTTCGAGGCGGGGATTCCTCTCGACAACAATCCCGAGCTGCAGCAGCTCGGCGAGCGCGCCTTCGCCGTGCTGCGCGCGGGCTCCGAGGCGGTCTGCGCGCGACTGCCCAAGGAGGGCCGGCCGCCGGCGCTGATGATCGCGCTCCACATCTGGTCGCTCTCCCACGGCGTCGCCTCGCTCTTCGCCCGCGGCGATGCCGCGCGGCGCAAGCTGCCGATGAGTCCCGGAGGATCTGCTGGAGGCGGGCGTCCTCACCTACCTCCAGGGCCTCGGTCTCGCCGGCGGCCGCTCGCCGCCGTGACATCGGTGGCGCGCCGCGCCGGAGGTTCCTGCGCCTCTCTTGACATCGCGGGCGACGAGGTTAATTATGTAAATGTTATTTACATTCACGAGGGCTCCCATGGACGCCATCGCTGCGAAACTCGACGACTTCGGGAAGCTGGCCTGGATCGGGATCATGGTCCTCGGCTTCGTGTTCTTTTGGCCGGCCGGGCTCGCGATCCTGGCCTTTCTCATATGGAGCGGACGCATGGCGTGCTGGAAGCATGGCTACAGAAACGGCTGGCATCAGGGTTGGCAGGGCCCGCAGGACTGGGGTCCGCGCTGGTTCGGCGGACATCATCGCCACGGCTCGAGCGGCAATCGCGCCTTCGACGAGTACCGCACCGAGACGCTGCGCCGTCTCGAGGAGGAGCAGAAGGAGTTCAAGGAATTCCTCGACCGCCTGCGCTTCGCCAAGGACAAGGCGGAGTTCGACGAGTTCCTCTCCGAGCGCCGCCGCCGCTCGCAAGGACCGGACGCCCAGCCGCAGAGCTGATCGCGCCGCTATCGCCGCGCCGCTCCTCCGAACGAGGGCGGCGCGGTTTTATTTTCAGTAGATCCGCTCGACCGCGAAGTGTGTGCGGTGGCGTGATCAGCGCCTCCTGTGCGGCGACGATAGCGAGCTCGCCGCCGCCGCGCCGCGCGGTCTCCGCGAGAATGGCGTGCACGCCCGCCGCCGTTGCCGTCAGCGCCGTCGCGGCATCTCGTGTCTTGAGAAAATGCGCGAGGAAGACCGCGGCGGTGAGATCGCCGGCGCCGTTCGCCTCGAAGGGAAGCCGCGGCGTCTTCACCAGCCAGCCGCCGGTGCCGGTGGCGGCGAGCATTGCCGCGTCCGTGGCCGCCACCTCGCTCACCGCGAGGCTGGTGACGAGGATCACGCGCGGACCCAGCGCCAGGAGCTTCGCCGCGGCGCTGCGAGCGGCGGCCAGCGTCGTCACGCTCTCGCCGGTCAGCGTCTCCAGCTCGAAGCGGTTGGGCGTCAGGATGTCGGCGCTCGCCACCGCGCGGCGGAAGAACTCCGGCAGCTCCGGCTTCACGAAAAGCCCGCGATCGGCATCGCCCATCACGGGATCGCAGCAGTAGATCGCGCCGGGATTGGCGCGCTTCACCCGGGCGACGGCATCGAGCACAACGTCGCCGAGGGCGGACGTGCCGAGATAGCCCGACAGCACCGCCTCGCAGCCCGGGAAGACGCCGCGCTCCTCGATCCCGCTGATGATCTCGCCGACGAGATCAGGCTCCAGCACGCGGCCGCGCCACTTGCCGTAGCCGGTGTGGTTGGAGAACAGCACGGTGTCGACCCGCCAGACCTCGAAGCCCAGCCGCTCCAGGGGAAACACCGCCGCCGCATTGCCGACGCTTCCGTAGGCGACGGCGGATTGGATGGAGAGGATGGCCATGCGCGGGAGCATGGCGGGTCGGGCGCGCGGCGTCTACGGGGCGGAGACGTTGTGCGTCCTTCGACTCGCCCGCTTCGCGGTCGGCTCAGGATGAGGAGCATTGTGATGGCACAAGGAAGATCTCCTCATCCTGAGCCACGTCCCGCAGGGCCGTGAGTCGAAGGACGCAAGATGCCCGTCCAACCCGTCACATCAAACGCGCCGCCGTCCGCAGCAGCATCGCGACACCCGCCAGCACCACCACCGAGCCGAGGAGGCGGCGGAGCTTGCGCTGCGGCAGTGCGTGCGCGATCGGCGTTCCGATGGCGATGCCGAGCGCGAGGGATGCCGCGAGGCCCGCGGCGAGCTCGAGATCGACCAGCCCCGCGGCGAGATTGGCGAGGCTCGCGAGCCCGGCGATCGGGATTGCGATCGCCTGGCCGAGGCCGATCGCCGCCAGCACGGGCGTGTCCAGCAGCAGCAGGATCGGCAGCAGCACGAAGGCGCCGCCGGCGCCGGTCAGCGCCGAGACGAAACCGGTGCCGCCGCCGAGGCCGAGCAGCGTCGCCGGCGCCAGCATCACTTGCTCCGCCGGCGCGAGCCGCGGCGGGCGCAGCGCGTAGAGGCCGCCCGCCAGCAGCAGCATGCCGATCGCCGCCTCCAGCAGGCTCGCCGGCGCCCGGCTCGCGGCGCGCGCGCCGAGATAGGCGGCGGGCAATGCGGCCAGCCCCAGCAGCCCCGCCTCGCGCCAGGGAACCGAGCCGCGCCGCGCGTAGAGCGTCACCGCCACCACGCCGGCGGGGAGATAGCTGAGGAGCGCCGCGGCGATCGCGCGCTTGACGTCGATGCCGAGGGCGAGCGTGAGGATCGGCACCAGCAGCACGCCGCCGATGCCGACGGCGCCCACCGCTATTCCGAGGGTGATGCCGGCGGCGGCGATCCCGATGATGAGGCCAAGGTGCATGACGGCTCCCGTGCCGGCTGTTGTGCCAGCTTCTCGGGCGTCCGGTCATGAGAAATCGATTCTCCGGTTTTGTCGCATTTTCTGCGCCGAACCGGCATCCACTTCGGCGGAAAATGCCCCGCCGGAAATAGCGAGGCGCCAGGGCGGCCGAACTCCCGAAGAAGCTGCAGCCACGCCTGGCGCCTCAGGAGCCGGCCAGCGGCCCCGCGGGCTTCGCGAGCGAGGGTTAGCCCGGGCAGGTCGACGGTCCGGGAGGGCCATCGTCCCACAGTTGGCGCAGGGCTCCGGTCAGGAGCCGCTCCGGCAAGCCGCTCAGCGCTCGGGTCATCCTTCGCCGGGCAGGTGACGTCTCCCGAGAGAGCCATCGCCGCTGGCGCGAGTCGCCGCCAAGCCACTCACCTGGGCAGCAGCGCGGGTTTGACGCCGCACCACCACCTCGCCCACTTGCCCGTCGCTTTCGCGGCGGACACCACGCTGCCTCGCTCGTCCGGTGCTCCATTTCCATGCCGTCCAGCACGGGTCCGGCTCACCTGTCGCTGCGAGGCGGCGCTCTCGCGAGCCACGCTGAATTGTTGATTCGCGCGGGAATTGCGGCAAGCGCGCTGGCGACGCCATCGCAAGATTTCTGTGCATAAGCGCCGGCGAACTGCACAGATGATCCCCGGCTTCTCCCCAGTTTTCTCCACAGCGCCTGCGGGGGCCTGCGTGATCTCCCTGGATTTCCACGCGAATACGCGCCATGCGCGGGCCGCGCGTTGACTTGGACGCGGCTCCGGGGCTACACCAACTCGCAGCCTGCGGGCGCTTCTCCGCGGCGGATCCTTCCCTCCGAGGCCTGCCTCACATGACCGCCCAGCGGCCGCTCTCACCCCACCTTCAGATCTACCGCCCGCAGATCACCTCGATGCTCTCGATCTGCCATCGCCTGACCGGCCTGGCGCTCAGCGTCGGCCTGCTGCTGCTGGTGTGGTGGCTGGTGGCGCTCGCCACCGGGCCGGAGGCTTTCGCCACGGCGCAGGGCTTCATCGGCTCATGGCTCGGACGGCTGCTGCTGCTGGGCTGGAGCTTCGCGCTCTTCTATCACCTCGCGAACGGTATCCGGCACCTGTTCTGGGACGCGGGCTATGGCTACGACCTCAAGACCACGACCGCATCGGGCTGGGCGGTGGTCGCCGCCAGCGTCGTTCTGACGCTCATCGCCTGGGGCGTCGGTCTCTCGGCGATGGGGAGCTGAGGTCATGGCCGAAAATCGCCTGCGCTCGCCCCTCGGCCGCGCCCTCGGCCTCGGCTCCGCCAAGGAAGGCGTCGAGCACTGGTGGGCCCAGCGCATGACCGCGGTGGCGCTGGTGCCGCTCGCGCTCTGGTTCGTGGCAGCGCTGATCGGGCACGTCGGCGCCGACTACGCCGCCGCCGTCGCCTGGCTCAAGTCGCCGATTCCGGCCACCGCCATGGCCCTGGTGGTGATCGCCTCCTTCGCCCACATGGCGCTCGGCGTCCAGGTGGTGATCGAGGATTACGTCCACCATGAAGGCGTCAAGATCGCGAGCCTGGTGGCGCTTCGTCTCGCGGCCTGGGCGCTCGGCGCCGCCGCCCTCGTCGCCGTGCTGCGCATCGCCCTGGGAGCCTGACCGTCATGGCCGAAGCCTATCCGATCATCGATCACGCCTACGACGTGGTGGTGGTGGGCGCCGGCGGTGCCGGGCTCCGCGCCACCCTCGGCATGACCGCGGCGGGATTGAAGACCGCCTGCGTCACCAAGCTGTTCCCGACCCGCAGCCACACCGTGGCGGCGCAAGGCGGCGTCGCCGCCGCGCTCGGCACTCTCGGCGAGGACGACTGGCGCTGGCACATGTACGACACCGTCAAGGGCTCCGACTGGCTCGGCGACCAGGACGCGATCGAGTACATGTGCCGCAACGCGATCCCCGCGGTGATCGAGCTCGAGCATTTCGGCGTGCCGTTCTCGCGCACCGAGGACGGCCGCATCTACCAGCGCCCGTTCGGCGGCCATACCACCAAGAACGGCGAGGGCGCCATGGCGAAGCGCGCCTGCGCCGCCGCCGACCGCACCGGCCACGCCATCATCCACACGCTCTACCAGCAGTGCCTCAAGCACAACGCCGAGTTCTTCGTCGAGTATTTCGCCCTCGACCTGATCATGGACGAGGAGGGCGCCTGCCGCGGCGTGCTGGCGTGGAATCTCGAGGACGGCACGCTGCACCGCTTCCGCGCCCATACGGTGGTGCTGGCGACCGGCGGCTATGGCCGGGCCTATTTCTCCTGCACCTCGGCGCATTCCTGCACCGGCGACGGCAACGCCATGGTGCTGCGCGCCGGCCTGCCGCTGCAGGACATGGAGTTCATCCAGTTCCACCCCACCGGCATCTACGGCGCCGGCTGCCTCATTACCGAGGGTGCGCGCGGCGAGGGCGGCTATGTCACCAATTCCGAGGGCGAGCGCTTCATGGAGCGCTACGCGCCGCACGCCAAGGACCTGGCGTCCCGCGACGTGGTCAGCCGCTCGATGACCATCGAGATCCGCGAGGGCCGCGGCTGCGGGCCGCAGAAGGATCACATCCTCCTGCATCTGGAGCACCTCGATCCCAAGGTGCTGCACGAGCGGCTGCCCGGCATCTCCGAGACCGCGCGCATCTTCGCCGGCGTCGACGTGACGAAGGAGCCGATCCCGATCCTCCCCACCGTGCACTACAACATGGGCGGCATTCCCACCAACTATCACGGCGAGGTCATCAGTCCGACGCCCGACGATCCCGAGCGCGTCGTGCCGGGCCTGATGGCGATCGGCGAGGCGGCCTGCGTCTCGGTGCACGGCGCCAACCGGCTCGGATGTAACTCGCTTCTCGACATCGTTGTGTTCGGCCGTGCCGCGGCGCACCGCGCGATGGAGCTGGTGAAGCCGGACCAGCCGCACAAGCCCCTCGGCGCCTCCGTCACCGACGCGTCGGTGGCGCGCCTCGACCGCATGCGCAACGCCAAGGGCCGGCTCAAGAGCGGCGAGATCCGGCTTGCCATGCAGCGCACGATGCAGAACGATTGCGCGGTTTTCCGCACGGCGGAGACGCTGGAGCAGGGCGTGCGCAAGATCCATGACATCGCCGCCTCGATGAGCGATCACGGGATCAGCGACCGCTCGATGATCTGGAACACCGATCTCGTCGAGGCGCTGGAGCTGGAGAACCTGCTGGAGCAGGCGATCGTCACGCTCAGCTCCGCCGCCAACCGCAAGGAATCCCGCGGCGCCCATGCCCGTGAGGATTTCCCCGACCGCGACGACAAGATCTGGCTGAAGCACACCGTGGCGTGGCTCGACGAGGCCCGCAAAATGCGCATCGATTACCGCCCGGTGCACCTCAACACGCTCTCAAACGAGGTGCAGACCATTCCCGCCGAAGGCACGCGTCTACTGAGGGTCCGGAGACCCAAGGAGATCGTTCGAGATGGCTGAATTCACCCTGCCGGCCAATTCCAAGGTCGGCGTCGGCAAGACCGTGAAGGCGCCGCCCACGCGCGAAGCGGGTGAAGGCGTTCAAGATCTATCGCTGGAACCCGGACGACGGGCAGAATCCGCGTCTCGACACCTTCGAGGTCGATCTCGACGCCTGCGGGCCGATGGTTCTGGACGCCCTCATCAAGATCAAGAACGAGATCGACACGACCGTCACCTTCCGCCGCTCCTGTCGCGAGGGCATCTGCGGCTCCTGCGCGATGAACATCGACGGCACCAACACGCTCGCCTGCCTCAAGGCGATCGACGAGGTGAAGGGCGATGTGAAGATCTATCCGCTGCCGCACATGGAAGTGGTGAAGGACCTCGTCCCCGATCTCAATCACCTCTATGCGCAATACCGCTCCATCAAGCCGTGGCTGCAGGCGGAGAGCGCGCCGCCGCCGGACCGCGAGCGCGCGCAGTCCGTGGACGAGCGCCAGAAGCTCGAGGGCCTCTGGGAGTGCATCCTCTGCTTCTGCTGCTCCACGGCCTGCCCCAGCTACTGGTGGAACAGCGACCGCTATCTCGGCCCCGCGATCCTGCTGCAGGCCTATCGCTGGATCGCCGACAGCCGCGACGAGAAGACCGGCGAGCGCCTGGATTCCCTGGAGGATCCGTTCCGGCTCTACCGCTGCCACACGATCATGAACTGCACGCGCACCTGCCCCAAGGGCCTCAACCCGGCCCAGGCGATCGGCGAGATCAAGAAGCTGATGGTGGCGCGGCGGTGAGCCTGCCGCCGGCATGAGCGAGGCGCGCGTCGCCATCCGCCCGATGGCGGCGCGCGATGTCGCCGAGGCGGCGCGCATCTCCCGCCTGGCGTTCGGCACCTTCATGCAGGCGCCGGACCTCGCGAATTTCCGCCTCGATCTCGGCACCGTCGAGACGCGCTTCGTCACCGAGCCCGACCTGGCGCTGGTCGCCGAATCCGACGGGCGGCTCCTCGGCAGCATCATGGGCATGGGCTGGGGCGGCCAGATCACGCTCGGACCCCTCAGCGTCGATCCCGAATTCTGGGGCAAGGGCGTGGCGCGGCTGCTCACCGCGGCTTTCATGGAACTGCCCGCGGTGCGCGTAGCACCCCTCGTCAGCCTCTTCACGTTTCCCCAGAGCGCCAGCCATCTCCGGCTCTATGAGAGCTTCGGGTTCGTCTCGCAGTACTTGACGCCGGTCATGGCGAAGGCGCCGGAGGTGAAAGGCAATGCGCGGCTCTTTTCGGCGCTGCCCCGGGAACGACAGGCGGCAGCACTGTCAGGATGCCGTGCCGTCGCCGAGGCCCTATTCCCCGGTCTCGATCTCACGCGCCAGATCGAGGCGGTGGCGGCGCAGCGGCTCGGCGAGACCGTGCTGGTGGAGCGCGCGGGCGAGGTGGCGGGCTTCGCTCTCTGCCACATCGGCCGCGGCACCGAGGCGGGAGAGGGGACGCTCTACGTGAAGTTCGCGGCGACGCGCCCCGGCGCCGCCGCCGAGTTCGAGCGGTTGCTGGACGGCGTCGAGACGCTCGCCGCCGCGCGCGGCCTCGCCCGCATCACCGCCGGCGTCAATGCCGCGCGCCGCGATGCGTATCGGCGCATGACCGCCCGCGGCTTCCGCGCCTACCTGACCGGCGTCGCCATGCATCGGCCGGATGTGCCGGGCACGCTGCGGCCGGATCAGTATGTGATCGACGATTGGAGGTAAGGAGCATGCCCGATCTTTCCACGATTGCCCTCTTCGCCGTTGCCTGCCTGGCGCTGACCGCGACGCCCGGTCCGGACATGCTGCTGATCGCGTCCCGCAGCGTCAGCCAAGGCCGCGCGGCGGGCTTCGCCTCGCTGGCGGGAATCCAGGTCGGGACATATTGCCACGCGCTCGCCGCCGCCTTCGGCCTGTCGCAGCTCTTCCTCGCGGTTCCGATCGCCTATGACGTCGTGCGCTACATCGGCGCCGCCTATCTGCTCTACCTCGCCTGGAAGGCGTTCCGCTCGAGCGGGATCGTCTTCGATCCCACGGCCGGCCTGCCGCGCTATCCGGTACCGCAGATGTTCCATCAGGGCCTGCTGACCAACCTGCTGAACCCGAAGATGGCGCTCTTCGTCCTGGCGCTCTTTCCGCAATTCGTGCGGCCCGAGGCGGGCTCGGTCGCAAGCCAGATCCTCATCCTGGCGACGGTGCTCAACCTGATCGGCCTCGCCGTCAATGGGCTCGTCATCGTGACCGCCAGCCGCATCGGCACGGCATGGTCGAGACGCACGCGCTTCCGCCGCGCGCCGCAGATATTGCTCGGAACCGTTTTCGCGGGCCTGCATTCGCCTGGCCGGCGCGTTCTGGTTCTCGTTCGAGCAGTTTCGGACGCTGAAAACTACTTCGCTCTTTCCGTCAGCTCCTTCGCCAGCAGCAAAAATTCCTCCCGGCGGCCGGTGCCGCGGCGCCAGGCGAGGCCGATCTGGCGGGCGGGCTCGTCGGAGGCGAGGGGCCGGGTCACGAGGCCGGTACCGCGCAGGAGGCCGGCCGCGACGCCGAGCTCGGGCAGGAGCGTGATGCCGAGGCCGTTGTCCACCATCTGCACCAGGGTCGGGAGGCTCGTCGCCTCGAAGCCCTCGGTGCGCCGGCGGTCGGCGAGGCGGCAGGCGGCGAGCGCATGGTCGCGCAGGCAATGCCCGTCCTTCAGCAGCAGCAGGTCCGCGGACCAGAGCTGCTCCGGTCTGATCCGCGTCTCCTTGGCGAGCGGATGCGTCTTCGGCAGCGCCACCACGAAGCGATCCTCGAACAGCACCTTGGTCTCCGCCGAGCCCGCAATCGTAGGGCAGCGCCAGCAGCACGACGTCGAGCTTGCCCTGCCGGAGCTGCTCGACCAGCCGCTCGGTCAGATCCTCCACCAGGTAGAGCTTGAGCTGGCGATAGGCGCGGCGGAGCCCCGGCAGCACCTTCGGCAGCAGGAACGGCCCGATGCTGGGGATGACGCCCATGCGGATGGTGCCCGGTGAGCGGCGCATGGGTGGCGCGGGCGGCGAGCGACCAGCTCCTCGGTCTCCTGCGAGCATGCGGCGCGCCGCGGCCGACGGTCTCCTCGCCCAGGGGCGTCAGCACCACCCGGCGCTTGGTGCGGTCGACCAGCGGCGCCTCCAGCACGCCCTCCAGCTCCTTGATGCTGGCGCTGAGGGTCGATTGCGTCACCGCGCAGGCCTCGGCGGCGCGGCCGAAATGGCCTTGGTCGGCGAGCGCCACCAGGTGGCGGAGCTGGCGCAGGGTCGGGGAGGTTTGTCATCGCTTTTTTCGATCATACAATATAATTTAACTCATTTGATCGATCAAGCCGTCGAGGCCTATCTATCTGGGTCGCAAGCTAACCGCCATCACCCGAGGAGATTCCCGCATGCTGACCGTCGGCGACCGCCTTCCCCGATTTCGCCCTCAAGGCCGTGGTGTCCACCGATCCCAAGACCGCCTTCACGCGACCTGACCGAGGCCTCGAACGCCGGCAAGTGGAAGGTGGTGTTCTTCTGGCCGAAGGACTTCACCTTCGTCTGCCCGACCGAGATCGCCGCCTTCGGCAAGCTGAACGGCGATTTCAACGACCGCGACGCCGTGATCTATGGCGTCTCGATCGACAGCGAGTTCGTGCATCTGGCCTGGCGGCAGAACCATGCCGACCTGAAGGACCTGCCGTTCCCGATGCTGGCGGACATCAAGCGCGAGCTTCGCACCGCGCTCGGCGTCCTCGACAAGAACGAAGGCGTGGCGCTGCGCGCCACCTTCATCGTCGATCCCGAGGGCGTCATCCGCTTCGTCTCGGTCAACGACCTGAGCGTCGGCCGCAACCCGCAGGAAGTGCTGCGCGTGCTCGACGCGCTGCAGACCGACGAGCTCTGCCCCTGCAACTGGCAGAAGGGCGACGAGGTCCTGAAGGCTGCCTGATCCCAAAGGGGGCGGCGCAGCCGCACCTTCGCCGCGCCCCATCTCTCTCATGCCCTAGGAGAACGCGCGATGTCGATCGAGACCCTGAAGGACGGCCTGCCGGACTACGCCAAGGATCTGAAGCTCAACCTCTCCAGCCTGCTGACGGAGACCGCGCTCACCGAGCAGCAGCGCGCCGGCACCTTCGTCGCCTCGGCGCTCGCCTCGCGCAATCCGACGCTGATCGCCGCGATCCTCGCGCGAGTTCGGCGCCGGTGCTTTCGCCGGAGGCGCTCGCCGCCGCCAAGGCCGCGGCAGCGATCATGGCGATGAACAACATCTATTACCGCTTCACCCATCTGGCCTCGGCGCCGGACTACACGACCATGCCGGCGAAGCTGCGCATGAACGTGATCGGCAAGCCCGGCGTCGAGAAGGTCGATTTCGAGCTGTGGTCGCTGGCGGTCTCCGCCATCAACGGCTGCGGCATGTGCATCGACGCTCACGAGCACGAGCTGCGCAAGGCCGGCGTCTCGCGCGGAGACGATCCAGGCGGCGGTGCGGATCGCGGCGGTCGTGCACGCGGTTGCCGCGACCCTCGATGGCGAGCAGGCGGTCGCGGCCTGAGGTTTCAAAGTTTCGGATCCGAGCCAACAACGAGAAGAGGAGATGACAATGTACAAGACCCGCAATTCATTGCCGGAGAACGTGCGCGGCCAGGCGATCGGCCTGCTGAGCCGCAATCTGGCATTGGCGATCGATCTGAAGCTGCAGACCAAGCAGGCGCATTGGAACGTGAAGGGGCCGAACTTCATCGCCCTTCATGAGCTCTTCGATTCGATCGCCACGCTCGCCGACGGCTTCGTCGACACCATCGCCGAGCGCATCACCAGCCTCGGCGGCACCGCCGAAGGCACCCTCCAGGCGGTGGCGAAGAACTCGACGCTTCCCGCTTATCCCCTCAACATCACCACGGGGAATGCGCATATCGACGCGCTTTCCGGCGCGCTCGCCGCCTTCGGCGCGTCGGTGCGCAAGGCGATCGACGAGTTCCGCCGGTTTCGGCGACGCCGACACCGCCGACGTCTTCACCGAGGTGAGCCGCGAGGTCGACAAGCAGCTCTGGTTCCTCGAGGCGCATATCCAGGCCTGAGGTCGGGCGCGGCTGCGCTCGCTCCATTGATCCGCCCCTCCGCTGCCGATAACCTCGGCGGCGGAGGGGCGGATGTCGTTTCACGTCACAATTCTCTACGCGGGCCTCAACGGCCTGCTGGTGCTTGTGCTGGCCGCCGGCGTCATTCGGCAGCGCATGCGGGCGCGCGTCCTCTTCGGCAGTGGCGGCGACGAGGAGCTGGAGCGGGCGCAGCGGGCGCTGGGAATTGGGCCGAGTATGTCCCGCTGGTGCTGATCCTGATGGGGCTCCTGGAGGCGCAGCGCACCTCCCTCTATCTGCTGCACGCCCTCGGCATCGCCCTCATCGTCGGCCGCGTGCTGCATGCCTGGGGCCTGTCGCGGAGTTCCGGACGCTCCTTCGGCCGCGCCGCCGGCATGGCCTCACCTGGACCGTGCTGGTGGTGGCTTCGGTGGCGGCGGTGGTCGTGGATTGGGCCTGCGCTGAATTTTTTGTTTGGTCGCATTTCCTACGCCGAACCGGCTTCCTTTGACGGAGAATGCCAGGCGCTCAGCCCAGCGCGATCTCGCTCTTGATCTCGTGCGCGAGGCCGAGCTCGGGGATCGCCAGCGTCATGGTGGCCTTGAGCTTGCCGCTGCCCTTGTGCTTGCCGGCGGCGATGGCGTTGCGCACGGCGATCTCGATCTCGCGCTGGGAGGTCACGCCCACCACCTTGAGGAACTTGCGGACTTCCATGTTGAAGGTGTCTTCGTTCATGTGGGGTCTCCCATAGGTGGATTTGGCCGCCTCTTGGCGAAGCGCGCCCGTCTCGGTCATAGTCTACCCAAAGACAGTCTACCCAAAGATTGATGCCGTGCAGGGAGACCGCCATGAAGCTGACCCCGGCCCAGATCGCCGAATTCGAGGAGCAGGGCTACCTGTTCCTGCCCGGCCGTTTCACCGCGCCGGAGATATCCCTCCTCAATGCCGAGCTGCCGGCGATGTTCCGCCAGCAGCGGCCGGAAGTGGTGCGCGAGAAGGGCTCCGAAGCGCCGCGCACGGCCTTCTACGTGCAGACCTGGAACCCGGTCTTCGAGCGCCTGGCGCGGCATCCGCGCCTGATCGAGCCGGCGGCGCAGCTCCTGGGCTCCGACCAGCTCTACATGCATCAGTTCAAGGTGAACGCCAAGGCGGCCTTCGACGGCGCGGTCTGGCAGTGGCACCAGGACTACGGCACCTGGGCTGCGGACGACGACATGCCGCGGCCCGCAGGCGATGAACATCGCGCTCTTCCTGGCGGAGGCGAACGAGTTCAACGGGCCGCTGATGTTCATTCCCGAAAAGCCATCGCCTCGGCAAGCTCAAAGCCGGCCACGACGTCACCACCACGAGCTATCCGCTCTGGACCATCGACAACGAGACCATCACGCGGCTGGTGGAGGAGGGCGGCATCGTGGCGCCGAAGGGACCGGCGGGATCGATGCTGCTCTTCCACGGCAATCTCGTCCACGCCTCGGGCTCCAATCTCACGCCGTGGTCGCGCTGGATCGTCTATCTCTCCCTCAACCGCTGCGACAACGCGATCCGCCGCTTCAAGCGGCCGGCCTATATCGCCAACCGCGATTTCTCCCCGATCGAGATGCTGGCGGACGATTGCCTGACCGCGTACGCGCGCGAAGGCCGGCCCGCCGCCGAATAATATGGCCGAGAGACGCTCCGTTCTTCTGATCACCGGCGCCGGGCGCGGGATCGGTGCCGCGACCGCGCGGCTCGCGGGCGAGCGCGGCTATGATGTTGCCGTCAACTACGCCCGGGATGCGGAGAGCGCCGGCGCGGTGGTCGCCGACATCGAGCGCGCCGGCGCCCGGGCGGTGGCGATCCAGGCCGATGTCGCGAAGGAAGCGGACGTGCTCCGCCTCTTCGCCGAGACCGAGAAGCGATTGGGGCCGATCGCGGGATTCGTCAACAACGCCGGCATCACCGGCCGCGCCAGCCGTCTCGACGCCGTGGAGGCCGCGACCCTCGAGGCGGTCTTCGATCTCGACATCCTCGGCGCCTTCCTCTGCGCCCGCGAGGCGGTGCGGCGGATGTCGACGGCGCATGGCGGCAAGGGCGGCGCCATCGTCAACGTCTCCTCCGGCGCCGCCACTCTCGGCAGCCCCGGCGAGTGGATCTGGTACGCCGGCGCGAAAGCGGCGGTCGATACGCTGACCTTGGGCCTCTCGAAGGAAGTCGCGCGGGAAGGGATCCGGGTCAACGCGGTGGCGCCGGGCTTCGTCGAGACCGAGCTGCACGAGAGCTCCGGCATCGTCGACCGCCTCGGCAAGCTCCTGCCCTCGATCCCGATCGGCCGTCCCGCCAGCGCGGATGAGATCGCCGAGACCATCCTGTTCCTGCTGTCGGATGCCGCGTCCTACGTGACCGGGGCGGTGCTGAGGGTGGCGGGCGGGCGGTAGTTCACCCTTTATTCTCCTCTCCCGCCGTATTTTGCCAGCGCCGAGATTTTTGGCTATGACTGGCGCCCCGATGACGTCCCCGCTTTCCTCCGCACCTTCGCAGCCGCCGCTGAAGGACTCCGTCCGACGGGCCGCTCGCGCTCTATCGCGCGCGGCGCGAGGCGCACCAGCTGCAGCACGACCCGGCCCAGGAGCTGGCGGCAGAGAAGCTGCAGAGCCTGTGGCGCGCGCTCCTCGAACTACACGCCCAACAACGGCGCCCACGGCTGGCGCGCGCGGCTTGGCCTGGCGCCGGCGGCGGAGCTGCCGCCGCTCGGCCTCTACATCTTCGGCGCCGTCGGCCGCGGCAAGTCCATGCTGATGGACATGTTCTTCGAGACCGCGCCGGTGGAGAAGAAGCGCCGCGTCCACTTCTACGCCTTCATGCTGGAAGTGCATGAGCGCATCCATGCGCGCCGACGCAACAAGGGCGATCCGATCGTGCCGGTCGCCAAGCAGATCGCCGCCGAGGCGACGCTCCTCTGCTTCGACGAGTTCCACGTCACCGACATCGCCGACGCCATGATCCTCGGCCGGCTCTTCGAGGCGCTCTTCGCCGAGGGCGTGGTGGTGGTGGCGACCTCGAACCGCGCGCCCGACGATCTCTACAAGGACGGGCTGCAGCGCGACCGCTTCCTGCCCTTCATCGCCATGCTGAAGGAGAAGCTCGACATCCTCGAGCTCGACGCGATCCGCGACTATCGGCTGGCGCGGCTCGAAGGCCGGCAGGTCTATTTCACGCCCGCCGACGACAGGCCTATCGCGCCCTCGAGCGCGCCTTCGCGGACCTCACCGACAACGCCTCGGCGCGCAGCATGACGCTGCTGGTGCAGGGCCGCTTCGTGGTGGTGCCGCGCGCCGCCAAGGAAGTGGCGTGGTTCACCTTCGAGGAGCTCTGCGCGCGGCCGCTGGGCCCGGCGGATTTCCTGGCGCTCACGCGCCAGTTCCACACCCTCATCGTCGAGGGCATCCCGAAGCTCGGTCCCCAGCAGCGCGACCAGGCGAAGCGCTTCAACATCCTCATCGACACGCTCTACGAGGCGCACGGCAACCTCATCGCCTCGGCGGCGGTGCCGCCCCGGGAGATCTTCACCGCCGGCGACGGCAGCTTCGAGTTCGAGCGCACGGTCTCGCGCCTCATCGAGATGCAGAGCGACGACTACATCGCGGGCCGGCGGGATTAGAGATCAGGCGGCTATCACACCACCCTCCCGTTGCGAAGCAACGGGAGGGTGAGGTGTCTTCTACGCCACCGCCGCCGCATGCTTTGCCGCCAGCTCCGCGTCCATCGCCCTGCACCTTGGCGAAGGCTGGCCGCGCGGTGATGCGGCGGATGTAGTCCATGATGACCGGCAGCTCCGGCACGATCTTGAAGGCGGTGGTCCAGCCGAGCGCGCCGCCCCACAGCACGTCGGCGGCGGTGAAGCGCTCGCCGAGGATGTAGGGACCTTTCGCCAGCTGATCGGTGAGCGCCTTCAGCATGGTGTCGTAGTCGCCGTAAGGCGACATGGATAGAGGTCCCTGCTCGCGCTTCATGGCGCGGTCGACCACCGCCGGCTCGAAGCTGGAGCCGTAATAGGCGATCCAGCGCAGATAAGGTCCGCGGAGCGGATCGCCGATCGCCGGCGCCAGCTTCGCCTCCGGATAGAGATCGGCGAGATAGATGAAGATCGCCACCTGCTCGGTGATGAGGGCATCGCCGTGCCTGACCGCGGGCACCTTGCCCATGGGATTGATCGCGAGATAAGCGGGCTGGCGCTGCTCGCCCGCTTTCATGTTGACGGCGTGCAGGTCGTAGGCCGCGCCCAGCTCCTCGAGCAGCGTGCGGGCGCCCGACGAGCGCGTGTGGGGCGAGTGAAAGAGGGTGACTTTGCGATCCTCGCTCATGTGACGCTCCCGAATGATCATGAATGACTGTGGCCGTGAGGATGAAGTCCTAGAACAAATCAGGAACTGGCGCAAGCGCGCTTGCCATCGCCGAGTGCGATCCCGGGCCGTGCCCTTGCTCCGGCGGGAAAATCGCGCTAAGACGCGGCGCCTTTCCCCGGACCGACCGAAAAAGGAATTCGCGCATGGCACGCAACAAGATCGCGCTGGTGGGCGCGGGTCAGATCGGCGGCACGCTCGCCCTGCTGGCCGGCTTGAAGGAGCTCGGCGATGTCGTCCTCTTCGACGTCGTCGACGGCGTGCCCCAGGGCAAGGCTCTCGATCTCATCGAGGGCTCGCCGGTGGAAGGCTACGATGCCCGCTTCACCGGCTCCAACGACTATTCCGCCATCGCCGGCGCCGACGTGGTGATCGTCACCGCCGGCGTGCCGCGCAAGCCCGGCATGAGCCGCGACGACCTCATCGGCATCAACGCCAAGGTGGTCAACACCGTGGGCGCGGCGATCAAGCAGCACTGCCCTGACGCATTCGTGATCACCATCACCAACCCCCTCGACGTCATGGTCTGGGTGATGCGCGAGGCCTCGGGCCTGCCGCACAACCGCGTGGTGGGCATGGCCGGCGTGCTGGACAGCGCGCGCTTCCGCTACTTCCTCGCCGAGGAGTTCAAGGTCTCGGTGGAGGACGTCACTGCCTTCGTTCTGGGCGGTCACGGGGACAGCATGGTGCCGCTGACGCGCTATTCGACCGTGGCCGGCATTCCGCTGCCGGACCTGGTCAAGATGGGCTGGACCACCCAGGAGAAGCTCGACGCCATCGTCAAGCGCACCCGGGACGGCGGCGCGCGAGATCGTCAATCTTCTCAAGACCGGCTCGGCCTTCTACGCCCCGGCCTCCTCGGCCATTGCCATGGCGGAGTCATACCTGCGTGACAAGAAGCGCGTGCTGCCCTGCGCCGCCTGGCTTACCGGCCAGTACGGGGTGAAGGACCTCTACGTCGGCGTGCCCGTGGTGATCGGCGCCAAGGGCGTGGAGCGCATCGTCGAGATCTCCCTCAATGCCGCCGAGAAGACCGAGTTCGACAAGTCCGTGGGCGCGGTCAAAGGCCTGGTGGACGTCACCCGGAAGCTCCTGGCGGAAGCGCCTAAAGCTTGAGCAGAGAGGCTTGAGCGGCGCGCATGGCAGCCTGCCGGGCGCGCCGGGTCGGTTGCCGGGCCTCGAGGGAGTGATAAATTCGGCGCCGCCGTGCCGGCGACGCAGGGGTGGTAACGGCCGGTAAAGGCTTATTGGGGCTATGTATCGGGCCCTCCCGCCCCCATGTTGATGGGGATGCCAGAGGTACTGCAGGCCTCCTCGAGTGCGGTCGGAAAATCAGCCATGTCAGAGATCGATCCCAACACCTTTCTCTCCGGCAGCAATGCCGCGTTCATCGCCGAGCTCTATGCCCGCTACCTGGAGGCGCCCTCCGAGGTGGACGAGGGCTGGCGGCGCTTCTTCGCCGAGCTGCATGACGCGTCGCCGGCGGTGGAGAAGGAGATCGCCGGGCCGAGCTGGTCCCGCGAGCGCGGCCGCATCCTCGGCAACGGCCACGCCAACGGCGCCAACGGCCATGCGGCGACGCTTCCCGGTCAGAGCCCGACCGTCGGTCTCGAGGAGATCCGCCGCGCCGCCATCGATTCCATTCGCGCGCTGCAGCTCATCCGCTCCTATCGCGTGCGCGGCCATCTGGAGGCCAACCTCGATCCCCTCGGGTTGATGAAGGTAGAGCCGCATCCGGAGCTGCATCCCGCGACCTATGGCTTCACCGAGGCGGACTACGACCGCCCGATCTTCGTCGCCAACGTGCCGGGCCTCGACCGGCCGACCTTGCGCGAGATCCTGGCGCATATGCGCGCGACATACTGCGGCACCATCGGCGTCGAGTTCATGCACATCCCCGATCCCGACCAGAAGGCGTGGATCCAGGAGCGCATCGAGACCGAGCGCAACCACACCGACTTCACGCCCGAAGGGCAAGCGCGCGATCCTGAAGCGCCTCACCGTCGCCGAGATGTTCGAGCGCTTCCTCGACAAGCGCTATACCGGCACCAAGCGCTTCGGCCTCGACGGCGGCGAGTCCCTGATCCCGGCGCTGGAGCAGGTGCTGAAGCGCGGCGGCCAGCTCGGCATGAAGGAGCTTGTCATCGGCATGCCGCATCGCGGGCGCCTCAACGTGCTCACCAACGTGATGCTGAAGCCCTACGCGGCGCTGTTCTCGGAGTTCCAGGGCCATCCCGCCAATCCCGAGGACGTGCAGGGCTCCGGCGACGTGAAGTATCACCTCGGCACCTCCACCGACCGCGAGTTCGACGGCAACGTCGTGCACATGTCGCTGACGGCGAATCCGTCGCATCTGGAGGCGGTCAATCCCGTCGTGCTCGGCAAGGTGCGCGCCAAGCAGCGCCAGCGCGGCGACACCAGCCGCGACCAGGTGGTGGGTCTCCTCATGCACGGCGACGCGGCGTTTGCCGGCCAGGGTCTGGTCGCCGAATCCCTGATGCTGTCCGAGCTCAAGGGCTACCGCACCGGCGGCACCATCCACTTCATCGTCAACAACCAGATCGGCTTCACCACCAACCCCGCCAACTCGCGCTCGGGTCCCTATCCCTCCGATCCCGGCAAGGTGGTGCAGGCGCCGATCTTCCACGTGAACGGCGACGATCCCGAGGCGGTCGTGCACGTCTCGCGCATCGCCACCGAGTTCCGCGCCCGCTTCAAGAAGGACGTGGTCGTCGACATCTTCTGCTATCGCCGCCACGGCCATAACGAGGCGGACGAGCCGGCCTTCACCCAGCCGCTGATGTACCGCGCCGATCGCCGAGCATCCGACGACGCGGGAGATCTATGCTCAGCGCCTAGTGAAGGAGCGCGTCGTGAGCCAGGAGGACGTCGACCTCATGGTCGCCGACTTCCAGGCCGAGCTCGACCGCCAGTTCGAGGCGGCGAAGAGCTATCGACCGAACAAGGCGGATTGGCTCGAGGGCGCCTGGAGCGGCCTCGAGGTCGCCTCCGGCGACGACCGCCGCGGCGAGACCGCGGTGAAGATGGAGACTTTGAAGGAAGTGGGGCTGGCGCTCACCCGGGTGCCGCAAGGCTTCAATCTCAACCGCAAGCTCCAGCGCCAGCTCGAGCAGAAGAAGAAGGCGATCGAGACCGGCGAGGGCATCGACTGGGCGACCGCCGAGGCGCTTGCCTTCGGCACGCTCGCCGTCGAGGGCACCTTCGTCCGCCTCTCCGGCCAGGACTCCGCCCGCGGCACCTTCTCCCAGCGCCACGCCGTGCTCTGCGACCAGGAGAACGAAGAGCCGTCGGTGCCGATCAACAGCATCCAGCCGGGACAGGCGCAGTTCGAGGTGGTGGACAGCCCGCTCTCCGAGGCGGCGGTGCTGGGGTTCGAATACGGCTACAGCCTCGCCGAGCCGCACGCGCTCATCCTCTGGGAGGCGCAGTTCGGCGATTTCGCCAACGGCGCCCAGGTCATCATCGACCAGTTCATCGCCGCGGGCGAAGCCAAGTGGCTGCGCATGTCGGGCCTCGTCATGCTGCTGCCGCACGGTTACGAAGGGCAGGGGCCGGAGCATTCCTCGGCGCGCATCGAGCGCTATCTCCAGCTCTGCGGCGACGACAACATGCAGGTCTGCAACCTCACCACAGCCGCCAACTACTTCCACGCGCTCCGGCGCCAGGTGCGGCGCAACTTCCGCAAGCCGCTCATCATCGCGACGCCGAAGTCGCTGCTGCGCGCGGCGGAGGCGGGCTCGAAGCTCGCCGACATGGGCCCCGGCACGTCCTTCCATCGCGTCTTCGACGAGGTCGATGAGCTCGCCGCCGACGGCAAGGTGCGCCGCGTCGTGCTCTGCAGCGGCAAGGTCTACTACGACCTGCTGAAGGCGCGGCGCGAGCGCAAGATCACCGACGTCGCCATCCTCCGCGTCGAGCAGCTCTATCCCTTCCCGCTGAGCGTGCTCGGCAAGTCGGTGGCGCGCTACAAGAATGCGGAGTTCGTGTGGTGCCAGGAGGAGCCGGAGAACCAGGGCGCCTGGACCTTCGTCGACCGCCGCATCGAGCAGGTGCTGACCGGCCTCGACATCAAGGCGAAGCGACCGCGCTACGTCGGCCGCGCCGCCTCGGCGTCGACGGCGACCGGCCTCTTCAGCCGCCACACGGCGGAGCAGCAGAAGCTCGTCAACGAAGCGATCACCCTTTAACCGACGGAGCCGAGCGGAGAATCCGATGGCGACCGAGATCAAGGTACCCGCGCTGGGCGAATCCGTCACCGAGGCGACGGTCGCGAAATGGCTGAAGAAGCTCGGCGACAGCGTCGCGATCGACGATCCGCTGGTGGAGCTCGAGACCGACAAGGTCACGCTGGAGGTGAACGCTTCCGGCCCCGGCGTGCTCTCCGAGATCCGCGTGCCCGAGGGCAGCAACGTCGCCGTCGGCAGCGTACTTGGCGTGATCGACGGCGCCGGCAAGGCCGCCGCCCCCGCCGCGGCGAAGCCCGCCGCCAAGCCCGCGCCCGTGGCCCCGTCGCCCGCCGCCGCGCCGCAGCCCGCCGCATCCGGTGAGCCGGCGGCGCTGGAGCGCTCCGGCCCCGCCGCGCGCAAGCTCGTCGCCGAGAGCGGCATTTCTCCGGCCCAGGTCGCGGCCTCCGGCAAGGACGGCCGCATCACCAAGGGCGACGTGCTGACCGCGCTCGAGCGCGCGCCGGCACCGGCTCCCGCCGCGAAGCCGCCGGTGCCGCGCCCGCCCCGCGAGACCGGCCCCCGCGAGGAGCGGGTGCGGATGACGCGGCTCCGCAAGCGTATCGCCGAGCGCCTCAAGGAGGCGCAGAACACCGCGGCGATGCTCACCACCTTCAACGAAGCCGACATGACCGCCGTGATGGCGCTCCGCGACCGCTACCGCGACAGCTTCGAGAAGAAGCACGGCGTGCGGCTCGGATTCATGTCGTTCTTCCTCAAAGCCTGCATCGTGGCGCTTAGGGAATTGCCGGCGGTCAATGCGGAGATCGACGGCGACGACATCATCTACAAGAACCACTACGACATCGGCGTCGCCGTCGGCACCGGCCAGGGCCTGGTGGTGCCGGTCGTGCGCGACGCAGACGCCCTCAGCTTCGCGGATATTGAAAAAACGATTTCCGGCCTCGGGCTCAAGGCCCGCGACGGCAAGCTCACCATCGAGGATCTCTCCGGCGGCACCTTCACGATCTCCAACGGCGGCATCTACGGCTCGCTGATGTCGACGCCGATCCTCAACCCGCCGCAGTCGGCGATCCTCGGCATGCACAAGATCCAGAAGCGCCCGATCGCGATCGGCGACCGCATCGAGATCCGCCCGATGATGTACCTGGCGCTCTCCTACGATCACCGCGTCATCGACGGCCGCGAGGCGGTGACCTTCCTGGTCCGCGTCAAGGAAGGCATCGAGGAGCCGGATCGTCTGCTGGTGGATATGTAGTGGTTTGAATGGGAATGGTGCGTCCTTCGACTCATGAGCCCTTCGGGCTCATGGCTCAGGATGAGGACCATCTCATATCATCCTCATCCTGAGCCGGCGCGCAGCGCCGAGTCGAAGGACGCACGTTAGTTCTACAGCCTGTTTCACGAACACCACTTCCCCCTAAAGCGAGTTCCCCCATGCCCGAGAGCTATGATGTCGTTGTGATCGGGGGCGGCCCCGGTGGCTATGTGGCGGCGATCCGCGCGGCGCAGCTTGGCCTCAAGACCGCCTGCGTCGAGAAGCGCTCGAGCCTCGGCGGCACCTGCCTCAACATCGGCTGCATTCCCTCGAAGGCGCTGCTGCAATCCTCCGAGCGCTACGTCGAGACCCAGCATGCGCTGGCGGCGCACGGCATCAAGGTCGAGGGCGTCAGCCTCGATCTTGCGACCATGCAGGCGCGCAAGGACAAGGTGGTCGGCGAGAACACCAGGGGCGTCGAGTTCCTGTTCAAGAAGAACAAGGTCGCCTGGGTGAAAGGCACCGCCAAGATCACAGCGCCCGGCACCATCGCGGTGAGCGGCGAGGCGAACGATACCCTCACCGCGAAATCGATCGTGATCGCCGCCGGCTCCGACATCGTGCGCCTGCCCGGCATCGAGATCGACGAGAAGCGCATCGTGTCATCGACCGGCGCCCTCACCTTCTCCGAAGTGCCGAAGCGCTTCGTGGTGATCGGCGGCGGCTATATCGGGCTGGAGATGGGCTCGGTCTGGGGCCGGCTCGGCTCGCAGGTGACGGTGGTGGAGTTCCTCGACCGCATCACGCCGGGCATGGACATGGAGCTCTCGAAGAGCCTGCAGCGGGTGCTGCAGAAGCAGGGCTTCACCTTCAAGCTCGGCACCAAGGTGACGGGCGCCAAGACCGGCAACAAGGGCGTGGTCCTGACCTTGGAGCCCGCGGCGGGCGGTGCCGCCGAGGAGCTGGTCGCCGACGCCGTGCTGGTGGCGGTCGGGCGGCGGCCCTATACGGACGGGCTCGGCCTCGACAGCGCCGGCGTGGCGCTCGACGAGAAGAAGCGCGTCAAGGTGGACGGTCAGTACCGCACCAATGTGCCCGGCATCTACGCCATCGGCGACGTGATCGCCGGCCCCATGCTCGCCCACAAGGCGGAGGACGAGGGCTCGGCGGTGGCGGAGGTGATCGCCGGCCAGAAGCCGCACATCGACTACGACGCGATCCCCGCCGTCATCTACACCGCGCCGGAAGTGGCTTCCGTCGGCAAGAGCGAGGAGGATCTGAAAGCCGCCGGCACCGCCTATGCCGTCGGCAAGTTCCCCTTCACCGCCAACGGCCGCGCCCGCGCCAATGGCGACACCGAAGGCTTCGTCAAGATCCTGGCGGATGCCAAGACCGACCGGGTGCTGGGCGTGCACATCATCGGCGCCGACGCCGGCACCATGATCGCGGAAGCCGCGCTCGCCATGGAATACGGCGCCTCCTCCGAGGACATCGCGCGCACCTGCCACGCGCACCCGACCCTGCCCGAGGCGGTCAAGGAAGCGGCGCTCGCGGTCGCGAAGCGGGCGATCCATATCTAGTTCCGCATTTTCCGAGGCCGATACCTCCAGGAATCGTCATGCCCGGCCTTGTGCCACGGCTGTCCGGTTGAGTTTATGTGGACGAAGCGCATGGCGTTGATTCTACTCGGTCCAGGACGTCGGCAAACGATCCGGGACACGAGAAGAGGTTCAGCGCCATGCGGCATCAGAATAGCGTTTTCCATTCGGTTCTGAAGCATGTTCCTTGGCCGACGTTTGATCGGCTGGTGGCGCGGCATGGAGCGGATGGACGGGTTCGCCGGCTGACGACGCGAAGCCAGTTTGTGGCGCTGCTCTATGGCCAGCTTTCGGGCGCCGCGAGCCTGCGCGAGATCGTGACGGGGCTGGAGAGCCACGCCGCCCGGCTCTACCACCTGGGCGCGGATCCGGTTCGGCGCTCGACCTTGTCCGATGCGAATGCGCAACGGCCTGCCGGGGTCTTTGCCGAGCTGTTGGCGAAGATGATGAAGCAGGCCCATCGCGGGCTCCGCCGTAAGCTTGCCGAGACCACCTATCTCATCGACGCCACGGGCGTGCGGCTGAACGAGCACAGTGCCGGCTGGGCGCGGTTCTCGGCCGGGGTGTGCGGCGCCAAGGTGCATGTCATCTACGACGCCGATGCCGACCGGCCGATCTACGCCGCGGTCAGTGCGGCAAACGTCAACGACATCACCGTGGCCCAGCAGATGCCGATCGAGGCGGGGGCCACCTATGTCTTCGATCTCGGCTATTACGACTATGCCTGGTGGGCCAGGCTCGACGCCGCCGGCTGCCGGATCGTCACCCGGTTCAAGTCCAATACGCCGCTCGACTTGGTGGAAGTGCTGCCGGTGCCGCGGGGCAGCACTATCCTCTCCGATCGCATCGGCTTCCTGCCCGCTCGCCAAGCCAGGAACCGCCGCAATCCAATGCAGCAGGCGGTGCGCGAGGTGCGGCTCGTGACCGACACCGGCAAAGTGCTGCGTATTCTCTGCAACGATCTCGACGCCAGCGCCCAGGAGATCGCCGATCTCTACAAGCGGCGCTGGGCCATCGAGCTGTTCTTCCGCTGGGTCAAGCAGACCCTCAGGATCACCCGCTTCCTCGGCACCTCCGAGAACGCCATCCGCATCCAGATCGCCGTCGCCCTGATCGCCTTCCTGCTGCTCCGCCTCGCTCAATCCGCCCAGAAAGGCCTCCACGGCCCCCTCGCCTTCGCCAGGCTGGTCCGCGCCAACCTGATGCACCGCAGACGCATCGACCGCCTGCTCCACACCGAGCCAACCCCAATACTCAACCCCAATCAATTGCTGCTCCAATGGAGCTGAAACCGGAACCGGACAGTCGTGGCCTTGTGCCGGGCATCCACGTCTTACGGCTGCGAGAAGCAAGACGTGGATGGCCGGGACAAGCCCGGCCATGGCGGGGACAGAGATTGGTTCATCTGAAACGATCATTCTCCAAACGGATTGGTTCGATCGCATTTTCCGCGCGGAGCCGGCGGCCTTGATGCTCTAAGCTCGGGGCCGTGACGGGGGAAATGGGCAAGGGCATTGGCGCCGGGGGGCTGGTCTCGCTCCTCTCGGTCAGCTCCATCCTGGGCATGCTGGGATCCTCCAGCTTCTCGGCCCTGCTGCCGGAGTTCCAGCGGCTCTGGAGCCTCAGCAACACCGAAGCGGGCTGGGTCAGCGGCATCTTCTACGGCGGCTATGTCGTGGGCGTGCCGGTGCTCGTGGGCCTCACCGACCGCGTTGATCCCCGCCGCATCTATCTTCTCTCCCTGGTCATCAGCGCGGCGGCGGCGTTGGGATACGGCCTCCTCGCCGACGGCTTCGTCAGCGCCTTCCTCTTCCGCGCGCTCGCCGGCCTCGGCCTCGCCGGCACCTACATGCCGGGCCTCAAGCTGATGACCGACCGTATCGGCGCCCATCCGCGTCAGGGCCGCCACGTCGCCTACTACACCGCGGGATTCAGCCTGGGCACAGCGGTCTCCTATCCCTTCTCGGCGGAAATGGCGGTGTGGCTCGGCTGGCGCTGGGCCTTCATCGGCGCCGCAGTGGGCGCGCTGCTGGCGCTGCTGCTGGTGCTGATACTCGTGCCGCCGATGCAGCCGGAGGCGCCCGCGACCGTGCCGCGGCACCTCTTCGATTTCCGCCCGGTGTTCCGCAACCGCGCGGCGATGGCCTTCGTCTGGGGCTATACCGGCCACACCTGGGAGCTCTTCGCGCTGCGCTCCTGGCTGGTGGCCTTCCTTATCCACGCGCAGTCCGCGCACGGTGGCGGCAGCGATCTCTCCGGCGCCAACTGGATCACCACGGTGATCGTGCTGGTGAGCACGCTTTCCAGCATCTACGGCGCCGAGGCCGCGGCGCGCGCCGACCGCCGCAAGATCATCGGCCGGGTGATGATCGCCTCGGTGGCACTCTCCATCCTCGCGGGATTCAGCTCGCCGCTCCCGCTCTGGGCGGTAGCGGGACTCTGTCTCCTCTACCACCTCGTCGTGATGGGCGATTCCGCGGCGCTCACCGGCGGTGCCGTCGCGATGTCGGCGCCGGGCCAGCGCGGCGCCACGCTGGCGGTGCATTCGGTGCTGGGCTTCACCGGCGGCTTCGTGGGTCCCTTGGCGGTCGGCGTGGTGCTCGACCTCGCCGGCGGCGCCGGCAGCAACCTCGCCTGGGGCCTCGCCTTCACGGCCATGGGCGCGGGCTCCGCCGCGGCGCTGGTGGCAATCCGGAAGCTTTAGGGACGGCCCGGTAGACAAAGACGCGCCCGAGCCGCCGTTGACAGTGTCCGATATACTGGAATAAGAATCCAGTATGACGGAAACCGTCGAGCCTGACCTCAATCATCGGATCGCCCAGCGGCTGCGCGATCTGCGCGGCGCCGGCGGGCTGACGCTGGAGGCGCTCGCCGAGCGCAGCGGGGTCAGCCGGTCGATGATCTCGCTGATCGAGCGCGGGGAGAGCAGCCCCACCGCCGTGCTGCTGGAGCGGCTCGCGACCGCGTTGAACGTGCCGCTGGCGAGCCTCTTCGAGGCGCCCGCCCCGAGCCCCGAGCCGGTGGCGCGCCGCGCCGATCAGCCGCGGTGGCGCGATCCCGCCTCGGGCTATGTCCGGCGCAACGTGTCGCCGGGCGGCTTCGCCTCGCCGATCCGGATCGTCGAGGTCGAGTTTCCGGCCGGCGCCCGGGTGGCGTTCGACACCGGCGCCCGCGACGTCCGCGTCCACCAGCAGGTCTGGGTGCTGGAGGGCGCCATCGACGTCTGGGTCGGCGACGAGCGCCAGCAGCTTCGCGCCGGCGACTGCTTCGCCTTCGTGCTCGACCGGCCCACGGCCTTCCACAATCGCACGAGGAAGACCGCGCGCTACGCCGTCGTCGTCGTGAGCCAGCCCGCGATATCTCGATGACCGCGCCCGCGATCCGGCGGCTGACGACCGTGACCGAGGCGCAGACGCGGGAGCTTGCCCTGGTGCTGATCGACTGTGTCGAAGGCGATGCGTCGGTGGGCTTCATGCATCCCCTGACGCTGCCGCGCGCGCTGGCCTTCTGGCATCGCGTCGCGCGGGATGTCGAGAGCGGCGCCCGCGCCCTGCTGGTGGCCGAGGACGCCAGCGGCATCGTCGGCACCGTCCAGGTCGTGCTCGACCAGCCGGAGAACCAGCCGCATCGCGCCGACATCTCCAAGATGCTGGTGCACCGCCGCGCGCGCCGACGGGGCGTGGGCGCGGCGCTGATGCGCGCCGCCGAGGACGCCGCGCGGCAAGCCGCGAAATCGCTGCTGGTCCTCGACACCGCCAGCGGCGATGCCGAGCGTCTCTATGCTCGGCTGGGCTGGACCCTGGTCGGCGTCATCCCCGGCTACGCGCTCTGGCCGAGCGGCGGTCCCTGCGGCACCAGCGTCTATTATCGCCAGCTCGACTGAGCCGATGCAGGGCTGGCACGTCGCCGCCGCGCTCCTGAGCGCCGTGCTGCATGCGGGGTGGAACGCCGCCATCAAGGCGAGCGCGCGACCGACCGAGGCGATGGCGGCCGAGATGCTGATGAGCGCGGTGCTCGTGGTGCCGGGGCTGCTTTGGATCGGCTTGCCGGCTCAGGCGTCGTGGATATGGATCGCGGCTTCGACGCTGATGAACATCGTGACAGTCACGGCGCTGCTGCGCGCCTATGAGCTTGGCGGGTTCGGCGCCGTCTATCCCGTGGTGCGCGCCGTGTCGGTCGTGCTGGTGGTGCCGCTCGCCGCGGCGCTGGTTGGCGATCGGCTCGGGCTCGGCGCCATCGCCGGCGTCGGCCTGGTCGCGCTTTCCCTGGGCCTTCTCGCCCATGGCGCCCGGCGCGACCGCGTGTTCACTCCGCGCGCGCTGGCCTGGACTTTCGCCGCGGGCCTGTCGACTGCCGCCTACGTCCTCTGCGACGCGCGCGGCGTCCGGCTTTCGGGATCGCCCTGGGCCTATGGCTTCGCGGTCTCGGTGACGAATGCCATCGCCATGTGCTGGCGGCAGCGACATATCGGCACGCCCTGGCACCTGCTGAGATCCAACTGGGCGATCGCCGTGCCGACGGCGCTCGCCGCGGTCGCCTCCTACCTGCTCATTCTTTGGGTCTGGACCCAGGCCCCGATCGTGCCGGCCTCGGCGCTCCGGGATACCAGCGCGGTTTTCGCCATTCTCATCGCCATCGCGTGGCTCAGGGAGCCGTTCACGCGCTCGCGCATGCTCGCCGTGCTCCTGGCCGCCGCCGCCGTGCCATTGCTGCGCCTAGCGTGAACGACGGCGTATCAAGTAAATCTTACGCCTTTGCGCGCGGATGCGCCCGGTCGTAGACGCCGAGGAGCCGCGCCGAATCCACCGCCGTGTAGCGCTGGGTGGTGGAGAGGCTGGCGTGGCCGAGGAGCTCCTGGATGGTGCGGAGGTCGCCGCCGCCCGCCAGCAGGTGCGTGGCGAAGCTGTGGCGGAGCGCGTGGGGCGTCGCGGTCTCCGGCAGTCCCAGAAGCGCGCGCAGGCGCTGCATCTGGCGCTGGATGAGGCGCGGGTTGAGCGGCCCGCCGCGGGCGCCCACGAAGAGCGGGGCGCGGGGCGCCAGACGATGCGGGCAGAGAGCGACGTAGTCGGCGACCGCCGATGCGACCGCCGGCAGCACCGGCACGATCCTGGTTTTGCGGCCCTTGCCTGTAATGGTGAGGATGCCGGGCGTGAGCGGCGCCTCGGCGCGGGTCAGGCCCAGCGCCTCCGAGAGCCGGAGGCCGCAGCCGTAGAAGAGCGTCAGGATCGCGATGTCGCGTTTGCCGAGCCAGGGCTCCTCGGCGAGCTCGCCGATGCGTAGCAGCGCCAGGGCAGCGTCCTCGGCACTGAGCGGCTTCGGCACCGAGCGCGGCAGCTTCGGCGTCCGCACCGCTGAGAGCGCGGCATTGGCAACGAAGCCGCGGCGATCGAGAAAGCGGAAGAAGCCCCGGAGCGTCGAGAGCGCCCGCGCGGTGGAGCTGCGCTCCAGGCGCGCGTTGGCGCGGGTTGCGAGATAGGCCCGGAAATCGGCGGGGCCGAGGGCTTCTAGGACGGCGAGGCCGGGAATGCCGCCCTGATGCTGCACCAGGAAATCGAGGAAGGCGGCGAGGTCGCGGCTATATGCCGCGAGCGTGTGCGGCGAAGCGCGTCGCTCGTTCCCGAGCCAGCTCTGCCATTCCGCGATGGCGTGGCCGAGATCGTCGGCGGCGGCATAGCGGGCGAGCGCCGCCGCCGCCCGGGACCGCCTCAGGTCGGGAGGTCGAGCCATCCCGCGATGACGACGGCGAGGCTTCGCGCGAGGAAGCCCAGAAGCTCGCTGCCCTGGCCCGGATGGAACTTGTTGACGCGGCGCGCGCCGATCGCCAGCAGTCCTGCCGGCGCCTGCGGGCTGACGCGGAGCCGCAGCAGTGCCGCCGAGCGCACGAGGCCGGCGCCGCTGCCGAAGAGCTGCGGATCGCCCTCCACCTCGCCGTGCAGCAGCACGTCGCGGTCGGGGCCGAAGAGCTGGTCCACCGTGCCGCGCTCCAGGATCTGCACGCCGCGCACCGAGAGATGCGACTGACCCGCGGCCACGAACTCGACGCCGAGCGTGATCACGTCGGCGTCCAACAGCACCGCGAGGTCGGTGGTAACGATCTGGATCAGGTGCTCGAAGCTGGGCGCGCCCAGCAGCGCCAGCACCGCGGCGTGGATGCGCGACTGACTCGCCAGGTTGGCGCGGCTGGTGGCGATCAGCATGCGCTGCTGGTTCTTGAGGCGCGCAACCTCGGTCTGCAGCCGCTGCAGCATGAACTGCTGCATGTCGACGACGGTCTCGCCGCGCTGCACCGCCGGCGGCGTCAGCACCTGCAGCAGGTCGGGATGCTCGGCGAGGAAATTCTGGTGATGACGCAGGTAGGCGACGACATCAGAGGGCGCGAGCCCCACCGGCGCCGCGAGCTTGGTGGCGGCGGGCGCGGTGGATTTGTCCTTCGTGCGATCCAAGGCGCTACTCCGCCGCGGCCCCGAGCTTCTTCTTGTCGTCGCCGAGGATCGACTGGCCGGTCTTCGCCCAGTCGGCGAGGAACGACTGCAGCCCCTTGTCGGTGAGGGGATGCGCGAACATCTGGCGCAGCACCGCGGGCGGGATCGTCGAGACGTGGGCGCCCATCTTCGCGGCTTCGATGACGTGCAGCGGACTGCGCACGGAGGCCACCAGCACTTCGGTCTTGAAGGCGGGATACTGGCGGTAGATCTCGACGATCTCCTGGATCAACGCCATGCCCGGCGCGCCGATGTCGTCGAGGCGCCCGACGAAGGGAGAGATGAAGCTGGCGCCGGCTTTGGCGGCGAGGATCGCCTGCGCCGCCGAGAAGCAGAGCGTCACGTTCACCATGGTGCCCTCGCCGGAGAGCGCCTTGCACGCTTTGAGCCCCGCGGGCGTCAGCGGCACCTTCACGGTGACGTTGGGCGCGAGTTTCGCGAGCTTGCGCCCTTCCGCCAGCATGGTGGGCGTGTCGGTCGCCGTCACCTCGGCGCTGACAGGTCCCGGCACCACCGCGCAGATCTCTTTCACGACTTCGAGGAAATTGCGGCCGGTCTTGGCGACCAGAGAGGGATTCGTGGTAACCCCGTCCACCAATCCGGTGGCGGCGAGGTCGCGAATCTCCGCGAGGTCGGCGGTGTCGATGAAGAATTTCATGCGCGCGATGGTTCCCGTATGCCATCCATCCATGTCGCGGCGGGCGCCTTCTGGCAGCGCCCTCCGTTTACCTTTAAGAGTCTAGCTTATGTCCGAGCGCCACGCCAGTTCCGCCACGGCGGCATCACCGGCACAGTTTGCTGTGCCGCGTGTGTCAGTCTTATTGCCGCTTCCCCTTGGAAGTGCTTACGACTATCGCGTTCCCGAGGGCATGGACCTGGCGCCCGGCGATTTCGTCGCGGTGCCGCTGGGCGCGCGCGAGACCATCGGCGTGGTCTGGGACGGCACGCCCGGCGATGTCGCCGAGGCGAAGCTCAAGCCGGTGGCGGAGAAGCTCACGGCGCCGGCGCTGACGGCGGAGCTCCGGCGTTTCGTCGAATGGGTCGCCAACTACACGTTGACGCCGCCGGGCGCGGTGCTGCGCATGGCCATGAGCGCGCCCGACGCGCTGGAGCCGCCGCGGCAGACGCTGGCCTGGGCGCTGAGCGCGTCCGGCCGCGTCATTCTTGCGGATACCGAGGCCGCGCTCACCGCGCCGCGGCGCCGGGTGCTGGAGGCGGCGCGCGACGCGCCGCCGCTCGCCGCGAAAGAGCTGGCGCGACTCGGCGGCGTCGGCGTCGGCGTGGTGCAGGGGCTGGAGAAGCTCGGATATCTCGAGAAGGTGCCGGTGGCGCCGCGCGCCGTCACCGAACTGCCGGACTGGCGCCATGCCGGCGTCATGCTCTCGCCGGAGCAGAGCGATGCCGCCGAGTCGCTGGCGGCGGCGGTCAGGCGCGCGGAATTCTCGGTGACGCTCCTCGACGGCGTCACCGGCTCCGGCAAGACCGAGGTCTACTTTCAGGCGATATCCGCCGCGCTGGAGCAGGGACGCCAGGCCCTGGTGCTGCTGCCGGAGATCGCGCTCGGCGTGCAATGGCTCGATCGGTTCGTGCGCCGCTTCGGCGTCAAGCCAGCGGAGTGGCACTCGGACTTGACGCAAGCGGAGCGGCGCCACACCTGGCGCGCGGTGGCGGAAGGAAAAATTCCGGTCGTGGTGGGCGCGCGCTCGGCGCTCTTCCTGCCGTTTCCGAAGCTCGGCCTCATCGTCATCGACGAGGAGCACGACAGCTCCTTCAAGCAGGAGGACGGCGTCATCTATCACGCCCGCGACATGGCCGTGGTCAGGGGCTCGCTCTCCAAGCTGCCGGTGGTGCTGGTCTCGGCGACGCCGTCGCTGGAGACCATGCTCAACGTCGAGCAGGGCCGCTATCGACGATTGCATCTGCCGGCGCGCCATGGCGCCGCGGTGGTGCCGCAGGTGCAGGTGATCGACATGCGCCGGCAGAAGCTGGAGCGTCAGCGCTTCCTGGCGGCGCCGCTGGTGAGCGCCCTCGAAGCCACATTGGCCGCCGGCGAGCAGGCGATGCTGTTCCTCAATCGCCGGGGCTACGCGCCCCTCACGCTCTGCCGCCATTGCGGCCATCGCATGCAGTGTCCCAATTGCACCGCCTGGCTGGTGGAGCATCGCTTCATCGGCCGGCTGCAGTGTCATCACTGCGGCCATTCCGAGGCGCTGCCCGAGGCGTGCCCTTCCTGCGGCGAATCCTCGAGCTTCGCCGCCTGCGGTCCCGGCATCGAGCGCCTCGCCGAGGAAGTCGCCGCGCGGTTTCCGCAGGCGCGGCTGGCGACGGTGGCGAGCGACACGCTGACGGGACCGCGCGCGGTGGCGGAGCTGGTGCGCGGCGTCGAGGAGCACACCATCGACATCGTGATCGGCACGCAGGTGATGGCGAAGGGGCATCATTTTCCGCTGCTGACCCTGGTCGGCGTGGTGGATGCGGACCTCGGCCTCACCGGCGGCGATCTCCGCGCCGCGGAGCGCACCTTCCAGCTCCTGCATCAGGTGGCCGGCCGCGCCGGCCGCGCCGAGCGGCCGGGCCTGGTCTATCTGCAGACCTACATGCCCGAGCATCCCGTGATGCGGGCGCTGGTCGCCAACGACCGCGACCGCTTCCTCGCGGCAGAGTCCGAGGAGCGCAAGCAGCATCACTGGCCGCCCTATGGCCGTCTCGCCGCGCTCATCCTTTCCGGTCCCGATGACGAGTTCGTCGACTTCGCCGCCCGCGCCTTTGCCCGCGCGGCGCCGCATCTGCGCGGCATCGAGGTATTGGGCCCGGCGCCGGCGCCCCTCGCCGTGCTGCGCGGCCGCCACCGCCGGCGCTTTCTGCTGAAGGCCGAGCGCGGCGTCAATATTCAGGCGGTTTTGCGCCAATGGGTCGCGCCGGTGAAATTTCCCAACTCGGTGCGGCTCCAGATCGACGTCGATCCCTATAGTTTTCTGTGAATAGGGTGCCGATGGCTCGATCGACATCGTAGAATTTTTCCGCAGGTTCTCGCGGTCGGGCGCAAGATCGAGCGCGCGCCGCGCCTCTCTGCCGACTACGCATGCACAACCGTAACTGGAGCAGGGAGCCGCAGCATGCCGACGATCAAGACCAAGGACGGCACCGAGATCTTTTATAAGGACTGGGGCACCGGCCAGCCGATCGTGTTCAGCCATGGCTGGCCGCTCTCGGCCGATGACTGGGACGCGCAGATGCTGTTCTTCCTCGGCAAGGGCTATCGCGTGATCGCCCATGACCGGCGCGGCCATGGCCGCTCGACCCAGACCGGCGACGGCCACGACATGGATCACTATGCCGACGACCTCGCGGCAGTGACCACGCACCTCAATCTGAAGAACGCGATACATGTCGGCCACTCCACCGGCGGCGGCGAGGTGGTGCGCTACCTGGCCCGCCACGGCGAGAGCCAGGTGGCGAAGGCGGCGATCATCAGCGCGGTGCCGCCGCTGATGCTGAAGACGGCGGCCAATCCGACCGGGCAGCCCAAGGAGGCGTTCGACGGGCTGCAGGCGCAGCTCGCCGCCAGCCGTTCGAAGTTCTACTACGACGTGGCGGCCGGCCCCTTCTATGGCTACAACCGGCCCGGCGCCAAGGCCTCGGAGGCGGTGATCTGGAACTGGTGGCGCCAGGGCATGATGGGTGGTGCCAAGGCGCACTATGACGGCATCGTCGCCTTCTCGCAGACCGACTTCACCGAGGATCTGAAGAAGATCACGGTGCCGGTGCTGGTGATGCACAGCGAGGACGATCAGATCGTCCCCTATGTGGCATCCGGGCCGCTGTCGGCGAAGTTGCTGAAAAATGCCGTGCTGAAGACCTACAAAGACTTTCCGCACGGCATGCCGACGACCGAGGCCGAGACCATCAACGCCGACCTGCTGGCGTTCCTCAGGGATTGACGCGACCATAAGCGCCGGGGAGCAGGAGAGCGGCGATGTCCGATGACGGTCTGGTCACCATCGCCAGCCACCATCCGGTGAAGGAGACCATCGACCGGCTGGAGGCCGCGGTTAAAGCCGCCGGCATCACCGTCTTCGCGCGCATCGATCATGGCGCGGGTGCAGCGGCGGTGGCGATGCCGCTGCGGCCGACGGAGCTGCTGATCTTCGGCAATCCCAAGGCCGGCACGCCGCTGATGCAGTCGCGCCAGACCATCGGCCTCGACCTGCCGCTGAAGATGCTGGCCTGGGAGGACGGGTCCGGCAAAGTCTGGCTCACCTACACCGACATCGGCTGGCTCGCGCACCGCTACGGGCTCGGGCCCGAGGCGGAGCCGGCGGTGGGCGCTCTTGGCAAGGCGCTCGCCAGCTTCGCCGGCCGCGCCGCCGGCTGAAGCCGATGACGGCGTCGAGGTCGAGGCACGCTATTGCTGAGCGCGGGTAGGGCGGTGGGCGGCCGAGCGTAATCGGTATTTCAGTCTCTCCGATCGTCATGGCCGCCATCGGGGCGTGGCTCCCGCGTCCCGAGACGCAGCCCGCGCTGCTCCGGTGATCACGGAAAACCGCCCTCCGAGCCGCGCAAGCGGCCGTCTCGAAGGACGCACTGCAGCCGATCCAACGCCCTCCAAACTTCCCGTTACCTCGCTATCCGATCTCCGAACCGGACAGCCATGGGCTTGACCCGGCCATCCACGATTTTCGGCTGCGAGGCGTGGATGCCCGGCACAAGGCCGGGCATGACGGTAGAGGGAGTGGTGAGGCTCAGTGTGTGGTCGTCAATTCAGGGGACACCATGCGCGGTTGACCGCCGCCCCGTCCGCGCCTAGCCTTCTCCCATGGCGCGACTGGCGAGAGTAGTGGCGGCGGGAGTGCCGCATCATGTGATGCAGCGGGGCATCGGCCGCCGCCGCGTGTTCTCCTCCGACCAGGATTTCGCGATCTATCGCGCGCTGCTAGCGGAGCATTGCAGGGCGGCGGGCGTGACGGTGCTGGCCTACTGCTTCTTGCCCACCCAGGTGCATCTGATCCTGGTGCCGCGCGATCCCGACGGCTTGCGCGCGGCGCTCGGCGAGACCCATCGGCGCTATGCCCGTCACGTCAACGCCCGCACGGGCCATCGCGGCCTGCTCTGGCGCGGCCGCTTCGCCTCATTTCCCATGGACGAGACCTACCTGCTGGCCTCGGCGCGATTCATCGAACGGGCGCCGGTGCGGGCGAAGCTGGCGCGCCGCGCCCGCGACTGGCGCTGGTCGAGCGCGCGGGCCCATCTCGCCGGCCGCGATGACGGGCTGGTGACGGTCCGGCCGCTGCTGGCGCCGGCGCGGGGTTGGGGAAAATTCCTCGCCGCGAGACCCGACGAGGCGGAGGAGATGGCGCTCCGCGCCGCCGAGCGCGTCGGCCGCCCCCTGGGCTCGCCCAAATTCGTCAAGCGCCTGGAGCTGCGCCTGAAGCGGACGCTCGCCCGCCAGAAGCCCGGGCCCAAGCCGAGGAAGCGGCGCAAGCGGTCATGAGCGGCCCCGGCGACATGACCCGCGTCTCCTACGAGACCTGGTTCTGGCACGCGGGACATCCCGTCGACGTCAAGTTCGAGATCGAGAAGGCGGCGGCGATGCTGCTCGCCCGCGACGCCGCTGCCGTGCCGAAACTGGTCTTCACCGGCACCAGCGGCTCCCGCGATCCCGCCTATCACGGGCGGCTCTGCCTCGAGGCGGCCGGGCCGGAGCGTCATCTCTATTCTCTCCGCCTCGACGCCACCGCGCAGAGCAAATGGTTCACCGAGGAGAAGATGCGCGGCCTCTACTCCGACAAGGTCTGGGCGCACTGGACGCGAAACCTGCAGGCCGCACCGGCCGGCACGTCGGCGGACTCCTCGGCCGTGCTCTACGATCGCCTGGTCGCCGAGACCGTGGCGCGGGAGCGGGAGGCCGCCGCCGCCCAGGAGGACCCGGCGCCCATCGCGGCGCTCCGCCAGGAAATCCTGGCCGCGCTCCGCGCCGGCAAGCGGCTGGGGAACTCCGACAAGGAAGGCCTCACCACCTTCGCCTTCGACGGCGCGCATTTCGTCCGCCGGCACGTCGGCGACTGGGACGAGAACCACGTCTTCGCCGGCGAGGACGGGATGCTGGCGGACCTCCGCGCCTATTACGACTGGGACACCAAGCGCGAGACATATCCCCATCGCCCGCCGGAGGTGGAGGCGTGGCGGCTCATCCGGGGGAAGCTGTGGTGAGATGCCTGGTGGCTGTCGTTGGCGTGCCGACTTTCAACGGTTCGATGATCTCCAACCATAAATATCCCCGTATACTGGTAGTGGCGGCGACGGTTTGGTTGCGGCGGTAACCCGATATTCACGCCCAGTGTCCGATAGTCGGTCGCTCTCCTCCGCCGATCCAACCCAGCAGGCGACACGTCCATGACCTTCCTCACTCATCTGAAGCTACGCACTAAATTTGCCCTGTTGCTGGGCCTGGTGGTGCTGGCGGTCGTGGCCTCGATCGGGATCGGCGCCTCCACGATGCATCAGCGCATGATCGACGACCGCGTCGCCAAGCTGCAGGCCGTCGTCGATGTCGCCGTAGGCCAGGCCAAGAGCCTCGCCGATCAGGTGGCGGCGAAGCAGATCACGCAGGATCAGGCGTTCGCGCAGTTCCGCTTCGAGATCCATGGCATGCGGTTCGACAATGGCACGGGATATCTGACCGCTCAGATCGCAGGGAAGGCGGGCGAGTACACCATCCTTGCCCATGGCGCCGACCCGAGCCGCGAGAACGGGCCGTCCTCCGCCAAGGACAGCACCGGCAAATCGATCAACGCCCTGATCGACGACGCGCTGGCGAACCGGCAGGCCGGTGTCATCTCCTATGTGTTTCCCAAGCCCGGGCAGACCGAGCTGCTGCGGAAATTCGCCTACGCGGAGCGGTTCGAGCCCTGGCACATGGTGGTGCTGGGCGGCGCCTACGTCGACGATCTCGACGCCGATTTCCACGCGGCGTTGTGGCGGCTGGCATCGATCGGCGGGGCGATCCTGCTGGTGACCATGCTGGTGGCCTGGCTCATCAACCGCGATATCACCGGCTCGATCGTCTCGCTCCGTCGCACGATGGAGCGGCTGGCGAAGGGCGAGCTGAAGGCCGAGATCGACGGCACGAGCCGGCGCGACGAGATGGGCGACATGGCGCGCACGGTCGGGGTCTTCAAGGACAACATGCTCGAGACGGAGCGGCTGCGCGGCGAGCAGGAGGAGCTCAAGCGCAAGGCCGAGTCCGACCGCAAGGCCTTCCTCAAGACGATGGCCGATGATTTCGAGCGCGGCGTGGGCGAAGCCCTGGACAAGCTGGCCACGTCGGCGACGCATCTGCGGGCGACATCCCAGAGCATGTCCGCCACTGCCGACGAGACCAACCGGCAGGCGACGACGGTATCGGCGGCGGCGGGGCACGCCTCGGCCAATGTCCAGACCGTGGCGGCGGCAACCGAAGAGCTGTCGTCCTCGGTCGGCGAGATCGGCCGTCAGGTCACCCAGTCCACCAAGATCGCGGGCCAGGGCGTCGAGGAGGCGAGCCGCACCAATCAGACCGTCGGCGGCCTCTCCGCGGCGGCGCAGAAGATCGGCGACGTCGTGAAGCTGATCAGCGACATCGCCTCCCAGACCAATCTCCTGGCGCTCAACGCCACCATCGAGGCGGCGCGCGCCGGGGAAGCCGGCAAGGGATTCGCGGTGGTGGCGAGCGAGGTGAAGAGCCTCGCCAACCAGACCGCCAAGGCGACCGAGGAGATCGCGAGCCAAGTGGCCTCGATGCAGGGCGCGACCGACGGGGCCGTGCAGGCGATCCAGAAGATCACCGAGACCATCACCGCGATCAACGATGTCTCGACGAGCATCGCGTCGGCGGTCGAGGAGCAGGCCGCCGCGACCCAGGAGATCGCCCGCAACGTCCAGGAGGCGGCCCGCGGCACCGGCCAGGTTTCCACCATCATCACCGACGTCAGCCAGGCGGCTTCCGAGACCGGCACCGCCGCCGGCCAGGTTCTGACCTCTGCCGACGAGCTCGGCAAGCAGGCGGAGACGCTACGCGGCAACGTCAACGATTTCCTCGCGAAGATCCGCGCGGCCTAGAGGCGGCCCCCGCGCAGCCCGCCGGAAGTGGAGGCGTGGCGGTTCGTCCGGGGAAGCTGTGGTGAAGGCGGGGTGCGTGGAATAGCGTGGCGGCCGGAGGCACATTGACCGGCAAACCCGAGGACCAGTGGCGGATCGACAATGCCGGCCACTTGAAGGGCCTGCGGCTCCAATTCCGCCGGTGGACGCGGCGACACCCGGACGATCCCTGGGATCACGACCATTGCGCGGGATGCTGGGTGAAGTTCGCCGAAGTCGACGCGCCGGATATCCACCACGAAGGCTTCACCACCCGCGAAGATTACAGACACGGTGCCGGTTATGAGTGGATCTGCCGGCAGTGCTTCGATGACCTGAAAGCCGACATGCAGTGGACGGCTGCCGACGAGAACGCGTGAGCTGCGGTGACGGCTTAGGAAGCAGATTGCCTCACGCTCGAAACGAGCTCCCGCGTCTTTATTACTTCCGACGTAGTTGATCCGATCGCGGCCAGCCGCGACAGTTCTTCGGCAGCCCGCTCATCCCTGGGACGGACACGAGATCAATGAGGCCGCCATGAAGCTCCTCTCCCAGACGCATTCCCCCTATGCCCGCAAGGTCCTCGTGATGGCGCACGAGATCGGCATCACCGACCGGCTGGACGTCGTCCATCACGAGACCAGCCCGACCCTCCGCAACGAGACCGTCTTCGCCGCCAATCCCCTCGGCAAGGTTCCCGTCCTGATCTCCGATGACGGGCTCGCCGTCTTCGATTCGATCGTCATCTGCGACTACCTCGACGGGCTGCACGGCGGGAGGCGACTGATTTCGCCGCAGGGCCGGGAGCGTCTCCTGACATTGCGCCTGCAGGCGATCGCGCAAGGCATTCTCGACGCGGGCACTGCCGTGCGCTGGGAAACCGACCGCCGCCCCACCGCGCTGCGCTGGAAAGCGCATGCCGACGGCCAGACGGAAAAGCTGGTGGCGGCCTACGACTTCATCGAGCGGGACGTCGATCTGGAGGGGCCGATCGACCTCGGGCAGATCGCGCTCGCGACCGCGCTCAGCTGGATCGAGTTTCGCAACCTGCCGCCGTTCAAGGCAGGCCGGCCGCGATTGACGCGATGGTATAACGCCTTCCTGCAGCGCCCGTCGATGATGGCGACCGGGTATTCGGGGGAGACGCGTGATTGAGGGCTTTTTTATGGGTTAGGTTTTGCAGTCGGTCGCTCGGTCAATAGACCGATCTTGCCCGCTGCCTGCACCTCAACATCGGGCACTATGTCGTCGGCCGTGAAGGGTTGGCCATCGGGACCTACGCCTCGGAGAAAATAATGCTCGGCGTCAACGCGCTCATAATAGAACTCTCTCGGCGCGTCGCCGCGTCCCACAATCGTGGGATCATAAATGAAGATCGCCGAGTCCTTGGGTAAGGAACTGCGAAGCTCGTCGAGCGAGGCCGGATAGTTGCCGTGTTGAAGCTTATAGAACTCCACTGCCTGCACGACTGAATTCAGGGTGGTCTTTGCGAGCTTCGCTCGAAGCTCGTCGTAGACACCGCCGCGTTGAACAAATCCGAAATAGAAGAGACTGCCGTAAATCACGACCGTGAACACAATGCCCAGTGCGCCCACGAGTGCCAGCTTTTTCCCACCGAGCTTTCTTGTCGTCAGTCCCCAAATCACTGCGACGAGGCCGAAGAGAACACCAAGGAGCGGAATGAAGGACAAGCCTCCAATTACGAACGGAAGCCCGGCAAGGCGCTTCGCTGGATCGCTCATGGTGTGCTCCAAGGTGCAGCGGGAATACCGGGAAGGACGAATTGCGAACGAATAGGTGAATCCTATCCTGGGCAGGGCCAAGCTCAATGAATAGTTGAGCGCCCCATCAACGCTTGAATGCTAAGCGACGGCACCCCATTTGCTGTACGCATGATGCGGTCGCGGAGCCATCGATGTCTTTGGTACGAAAGAGACGATTTGAATCCATGAGGAGCGAACCGACGGCGGTTAGTTCGGTCCGGCGGACTGAATCGCAACGGAACCGAGCGAACATCCAGTTTGCGAAACGAAGGGAATTATCACTTTAACTGAACACGGAGTTTCGCTAGGTTCCAGGCTGACAGGCCGGCGCCTTGCTGCATCTTGCGTATGCTCATCCTCCCCTGCGTGGCCATGTGCTGGTGGCGCAGGGAGGAATCCGCCTCCCGAGGGACGATCCGTTACCTATGGAGGCGCCGGCGCCATAGCGCGCTTCAACATCTCGGGCAGTGTGAAGGCATAGGTGAGGAACATCTCCGCAAAAATATGGAGTTGTTCCGCATCTTCTGGGGAAAATTCCTCCGGGTCGTGGGCTGCGTCGTTCGCATCCAGTCGGACGTGGTGCGCCCACTTCTTCATGGCCGGTGTTGCGATATCGGCGGGAAGGCCGTCGATTCGCTTTTTCAGATTGTCGCCCGCTGGTGCCGAGGGATTTACAATCTTCGTTGCAATCTCGATAGACCGCCTAAACATGATGGCGGCGGCATTGGTACCCCCATTTCTACCGAGATTATCAAGACCGGACAAATAGGCAGCCTGTACGGTAGGCGGAACGTCAGGCGGAGACTTCAGCGCGGCTGTCTTAGGATAGCTATCTACTATCGTCCCTGGGTGCGGTTGCTGGCCGCCTATCCAGGCTTGTGCGTATTGCGGTGGGTTGCCAGCAACCGCAATCAACCCCTGACCGCACCCCTCGCACTGCAAAAACAACAGAGTTCGACCGTCTCCCGGTCGAACCCCGGCAAAGCCCCGTGGCGCGAAGCCGATTTTCTCGGCTCGACAGTGTGGGCACTCAAGCACGAGCTGCGCCATGTTTGGTAATCCCTGTATTCCTGCCGTTGCGCGGCTTCTGAGTTCAAATGAACCCGCTGGCGCGCTCGCGACAATTCTCTTTGAACACTATACCGCACTCCCATTGAGGGCAGAACAAAGCGCATTTGTCATCGCGCTAATCGGGGAGTTGCTGATTGCCCGCTCGCGAGTGGCACTCCATGAGCGGAGGGGAACATGAGTGTTCTCCTTGTGGACGTACCCTGTACTGTAGCCCATGATCCTCAGAGATACGATCTTGGGGAGAGTGGGGGTACGATGAGTACGAACGTCGTTAATCTCGACGCGCTTATTCCTCGCGATGACTTTGCGGTCAACGAAACGCCGTCAAAAGCCACGGCGCTTGATCGAATTAACATTGCCCATCTCGACGGGCATTTTTTCGCAGGCGACTTGCGGAAGCCAGATTTCCAGCGAGAGACTGCACAGTGGACCCCGGCAAAAGTCGTGGACTTGATCCGATCCTTCCTCGATGCCGATCTAATCCCCGCCATCATATTGTGGCGGGCGGGGACGAGCATTTTTGTAATCGATGGCGCGCATCGATTGAGCGCCATGCTTGCATGGATATTGGACGACTATGGAGACCGGAAGAAATCACTCGATCACGCTGGCGGTTATATCACTGAAGAACAGCGCCGGGTGGCTGAGCGTACCCGCGATCAAGTTGCTAAGTCGGTTGGCTCCTATGCTCAATATCAGGCTTTCCGTAGCAATCGCACCGCGGCCCCCCAGAACATGCAAAAGAGGCTGAGCAATCTCGCGGACAATTCATTTGTCGCCCAGTGGGTCGCTGCGACGGATGCAAAATCAGCCGAAGATTTATTTTTCAAGATCAATCAGCAAGGAACGCCGATCGAACCCACGGAACGCCGGCTGATTCGATCGCGAGACTCCGCTAGCGCTATTGCATCGCGCTCTATCACACATGCCGGTTCTGGCCATAAGTATTGGCATTCGTTTGCCAGCGACACACAGGCCGCCATAGAAACGGGAGGTAAGGAGATTTACACCGCTCTTTATAGTCCGCCCATTACCGGAATGCCCCTTACGACGCTGGACGTTCCTGTTGCTGGGAAGGGGTACAACGCTCTCCCCTTCGTGTTTGATCTAGTTAACTACGCGAACAACGTCAAAATTGCTGATAGCACCTCTAAGAAGGACGACAGGGCAACGCTGCCAAAAGACGCCGACGGCACAATGACGGTGGGCTACCTTCGGGAGGCGCGAAAGAAAATTGATCGCATCACGGGTGATACTTCCCGGTCTCTTGGTCTCCACCCCGTAGTCTATTTCTACACCCGAAGCGGCACGTTTCAGCCAACCGTGTTCCTTGCTGTTTCTGGTTTTGTGGAAGATTTGCAAACACGCAACAAGCTAATTGAATTTACGAAGCACCGGCGCGAATTCGAGGAGTTTTTGATAGCTCACAAAGAGGCAACCACACTTTTAATTAAACAGCTTGGAAGCGGCACGCGCCATATTCCGCGATTGCGGGAATATTACTCGCTGATCCTCCGAGGGCTCATCGCGGGTAACGACCAATCTCAGATTGAGGACGCTCTTTCCAAGGACCAGAACTTTGCGTTTCTCACGAAGATGCCGGCATTCAACCTCCCACCAGACCCGGGAGGCATGGGCATAGGAGATCGTGCATTTAAACGTGGCACCAAAACAGCCGCCTTCTTTGCGGCAGCTTTGCCTAATGGGGCTCGATGCAATCTATGTGGCGCTTTGATTCACAAGAACTCGATTCAAATCGATCATGATACGCCGCGACGCGAAGGCGGTTCTGCCGCATTAGAGAACGCGCGTGTAAGCCATCCGTATTGCAACTCGATCAAAGATCATCTTGATACGAGGGGCACTCCGCGCAGCTAGCAGGTGAATCGAATGCATGACGATAAATATAACGAGGAAGAAGCCGCACGTCGCCGCGACGAGGTGATTCGCAAGATGGCGAACACCCCGCCGCAGCACCGCACTAATCGTCCGAAAAAGGCAAAGGCAACTGCCGTGGCCCGGAAACCTGCGAAACGCGGCGGCGCCCGCTCCAAGCCTTAGATGGAGGGGGCTTCTTTCGGGGCTTGCTGGCCGTCAGGTTGTTTGTAGGTGAGCCGCTTGCCAACGACTCCCTTTACGGCCTTGGTCGCGCGCTCCGCGTCCGTCACCTTGAGTGCGGTGCGCTCGTTGTACCGGAAATCGAATTCGCAGAGATACCGCTTCAAATGCTGCTGAGAGATGTGGTGATAGGTTCCGACAATGCCGCGCTTCATCGTCGCGAAATAGCTCTCGACGGTATTCGTGTGCACGTCGCCACGCACGTACTCACCAGCCCGATGATTGACCGCATCGCTCTCAAAGCTCTTTGCCGAATAGCGCGTCGTGTGGTTCGCATCGGAGTATACGACCGTCTTACCGGCAAGCTGAGCCTCTACGATCTCACGGAGATTGGCGCCTGTCACTTCGGGGACATGGAACGAACGTGCGCGACCGCCGCGCTCCACCAATGTGAACACGGGCTCCTTGCCCATCGCGCCCTTGGCGTTCGGGGTGCGCTTGTTGCGATGCTTGTTCTGTTCCTTGCCGCCGACATAGCTCTCGTCAATCTCAACCGTCTTGCTCTCGCCGCCCATCGGCGTCGGCGTCAGGTCGCGCATCCCCTCGCGGATGCGATGCGCCATGAACCACGCGGTCTTGTACGGCAGGCCGAGCATGCGCCCAAGCTGGTGCGCGCTCATCGCCTTCTTGCTGGCGCACATGAGATGCGTAGCGAGAAACCACTTCGTCAGGGGAATGTGGGACCGCTCGTAGATGGTGCCGACCGCCGCCGTGAACTTGCGCCGGCAGTCCTTGCAGTGATACCAGCCCGGCCCCATCGACTTGCCGCCCAGCGCCGCCACGCGATCCGTCACGCCGCAGTACGGGCAATAGGGGCCGTTCGGCCAACGGATCGCTTCAAAATGCGTACGGGCTGCGTCCAAATCCGTAAAGATGGGGTCGGTCAAATCGGTCGGGCGAGACATATCCGGGCTCCTTTTATGCCTGGAATAATGCCCTACCCGGACTGTTCAGTCAAGGTGATAATTCCCGAAACGAACCCAATTTTCCCCTTCCGGAGGACGCTCGCGGAGCTCCGCGCGGGTAGCAAAAAGTCAACCGCGGCCGCCCGCACCGGCCGCCTCCAGACCACCGCCACCACCCCCTCCACCGCCGGTCAAAGCGTCGCATTCCCCGGCGGTTGCGCGGGTCCGGGGCGCATGTTAAAACCCGCCGGCTTTCCGCGCCGGGGGTCTGGAAGGCGGGGTCAACCCAGCCGAAAATCCGCGGGAAAGCGCCGGTTTCAGGGAATTGACGGCGGCTTTCGCCTCTCGTCCAAGGCATTCGAGGGTTCTTTTCACGTGGCATCCGAAGCGAAAGGCGTCTCCGGGCTTGCCGAGCGTTACGCCAAGGCGCTGTTCGAGCTGGCCGACGAGCGCAAGGCGCTCGACGAGGTCGCCGGCGACCTGCGCGCGCTCCGCACGCTCATCGACGAGAGCGCCGATTTGCGCCGCCTCATCCGCAGCCCCGTCCTCAGCCGCGCCGAGCAGGCGAAGGCCGTCGCCGCGGTTGCCGAGAAGGCGGGATTCTCCCAGCTCACGCGCAATTTCCTCGGCCTGGTCGCGCGCAACCGCCGGCTCTTCGTGCTGCCGGGCGTCATGATCGCGGCTATCTCTCGGCTGCTGGCGGGCCGGCGCGGCGAGGTCACGGCCGAGGTGACCTCGGCGAAGCCGCTGACGCCGGCGCAGACCGAGGCGGTCAACGAGCAGCTGCGCAAGGCGGTCGGCCGCAAGGTCGCGGTCGATCTCCGCGATCGATCCCAGCCTGCTCGGCGGCCTCATCGTCAAGGTCGGCTCGCGCATGGTCGATGCATCGCTCAAGAGCAAGCTGCAGCCGCCTGCAGCTTGCCATGAAGGGGGTTCAGTAAATGGAAATCCGCGCGGCGGAAATCTCCGCCATCCTGAAGCAGCAGATCGCCAATTTCGGCACCGAGGCCGATGTCGCCGAGGTCGGCCAGGTGCTCTCGGTCGGCGACGGCATCGCCCGCGTCTACGGCCTCGACAAGGTCCAGGCCGGCGAGATGGTCGAGTTCCCGAACGGCGTCAAGGGCATGGCGCTCAACCTCGAGAGCGACAATGTCGGCGTCGTGATCTTCGGCGACGACCGCGGCGATCAAGCGAAGGCGACACGGTGAAGCGCACCGGCGCCATCGTCGACGTGCCGGTCGGCCGCGGCCTGCTCGGCCGCGTGGTCGACGCGCTCGGCAATCCGATCGACGGCAAGGGCCCGCTCAAGGACGTGAAGCGCACCCGCGTCGAGGTGAAGGCGCCCGGCATCATCCCGCGCCGCTCGGTGCACGAGCCGGTGCAGACCGGCCTCAAGGCGATCGACGCCCTGGTGCCGGTCGGCCGCGGCCAGCGCGAGCTCATCATCGGCGACCGCCAGACCGGCAAGACCGCCGTCGCCATCGACACCTTCATCAATCAGAAGGAGATCAACGCCGGCGGCGACGAGTCGAAGAAGCTCTATTGCATCTATGTCGCCATCGGCCAGAAGCGCTCGACCGTCGCGCAGATCGTCAAGACGCTGCGAGGACTACGGCGCGCTCGAATACTCGATCGTCGTCGCCGCCACCGCGTCCGAGCCGGCGCCGCTGCAGTTCCTGGCGCCCTATACCGGCTGCGCCATGGGCGAGTTCTTCCGCGACAACGGCATGCATGCCGTCATCGTCTATGACGATCTGTCCAAGCAGGCGGTCGCCTATCGCCAGATGTCGCTGCTGCTGCGCCGCCCGCCGGGCCGCGAAGCCTATCCCGGCGACGTCTTCTATCTCCATTCGCGCCTGCTGGAGCGCGCGGCCAAGATGAACGAGGAGCATGGGCTCGGGCTCGCTGACGGCGCTGCCGGTGATCGAGACCCAGGCCGGCGACGTCTCGGCCTATATCCCGACCAACGTGATCTCGATCACCGACGGCCAGATCTTCCTCGAGACCGACCTCTTCTATCGCGGCATCCGTCCGGCCATCAACGTCGGCCTCTCGGTCAGCCGCGTCGGCTCGGCGGCGCAGATCAAGGCGATGAAGCAGGTCGCCGGCCGCATCAAGCTCGAGCTCGCGCAGTACCGCGAGATGGCGGCCTTCGCCCAGTTCGCCTCCGACCTCGATCCCGCGACCCAGCGCCTGCTGGCGCGCGGCGCGCGCCTGACCGAGCTCCTGAAGCAGCCGCAGTACTCAGCCGATGCCGGTCGAGGAGCAGGTGGTCTCGATCTTCGCCGGCACGCGCGGCTATCTCGACAAGATCGAGGTGGCGACAGATCGGCCGCTTCGAGGCAGTCGCTGCTGGGCGAGATCTCAAGGCGAAGCACGCCGGAGATCCTCGAGGCGATCCGCGAGCAAGCGCGAGATCTCAAGCGCCACCGAGGAGCAGCTCAAGGCCTTCCTCGACGATTTCGCCAAGACCTTCGTCTGAGGACGCGACTAGCGCGCCCATGGCCACGCTCAAGGACCTCCGGGTCCGCATCCGCAGCGTCAAGTCGACGCAGAAGATCACCTCGGCGATGAAGATGGTGGCGGCCGTCGAGCCTGCGCCGCGCCCAGGAGCAGGCCGAGGCGGCGCGGCCCTATGCCGAGCGCATGGAGCGCATGCTGGGCTCGCTCGCCGCCAGCATCGTCGGGCAGCGGCAACGCGCCGCCGCTGCTCGCCGGCACCGGCAAGGACGACGACCCATCTGCTGGTCGTCGCGACCTCGGACCGCGGCCTCTCCGGCGGCTTCAACGCCACCATCGTGCGCGAGGCGCGGCGCACGATCCGCGAGCTCGAGCGCGCCGGCAAGAAGGTGAAGATCCTCACCATCGGCCGCAAGGGCCGCGACCGCTCCGCCGCGACTACAGCCGGCTCATCGTCGGACAGCTATCGAGGATGTCGGCCGGCCGCGGCTCGCAGTTCGCCGACGCCGATGCCATCGCGCCAGCGCGTGCGTGCCGCTGTTCGAGGCCGGCGAGTTCGACGTCTGCCACCATCGTCTACAACCGCTTCAAGTCGGCGATGACGCCAGATCGTCACCCGCCAGCAGCTGATCCCCTTCGCGCTGCCCGAGAGCGCGGCGCGGCCGCGATCCGGCGGTGCAGGGCGTCTACGAATTCGAGCCGGACGAGGCGGAGATCCTCGGCGCGCTGCTGCCGCGCAATCTCGCGGTGCAGATCTTCACCGCGCTGCTGGAGAACGCGGCCAGCGAGCAGGGCGCGCGCATGACCGCGATGGACAACGCCACGCGCAACGCCGGCGACATGATCGACAGGCTGACCATCACCTACAACCGCTCGCGCCAGGCCGCGATCACCAAGGAACTGATCGAGATCATCTCCGGCGCCGAGGCGCTCTAGCACGAGCAAGAGGAAGCTCGCGACCATGGCCAAGAACAACGTCGGCACCATCACCCAGGTCATCGGCGCCGTCGTCGACGTGCAAGTTCGACGGCGAGCTGCCGGCGATCCTGAACGCGCTGCACGCTGCAGAACCAGGGCAAGACGCCTGGTGCTCGAAGTGGCGCAGCATCTGGGCGAGAACACGGTGCGCACCATCGCCATGGACACCACCGACGGCCTGGTGCGCGGCGCCGAGGTGGTCGACACCGGCGCGCCGATCACGCGTGCCGGTCGGGCCCGGAGACGCTGGGCCGCATCATCAACGTCGTCGGCGAGCCGGTGGACGAGCGCGGCCCGGTCAACGACCAAGCTGCACTGCGCCGATCCACCGGCCGGCGCCGGAATTCGTCGACCAGTCGACCGAGGCCGAGATCCTGGTCACCGGCATCAAGGTCGTCGATCTGCTGGCGCCCTATGCCAAGGGCGGCAAGATCGGCCTGTTCGGCGGCGCCGGCGTCGGCAAGACCGTCATCATCATGGAGCTCATCAACAACATCGCCAAGGCGCATGGCGGCTACTCGGTCTTCGCCGGCGTCGGCGAGCGCACCCGCGAGGGCAACGACCTCTATCACGAGATGATCGAATCCGAGGTCATCATGACCGACGGCCCCGGCTCCAAGGCGGCGCTGGTCTATGGCCAGATGAACGAGCCGCCGGGCGCGCGCGCGCGCGTCGGCCTGACCGGCCTGACGCTCGCCGAGTATTTCCGCGACGAGGAAGGCCAGGACGTGCTGTTCTTCGTCGACAACATCTTCCGCTTCACCCAGGCGGGCTCCGAAGTGTCGGCGCTGCTGGGCCGCATTCCCTCGGCGGTGGGCTATCAGCCGACGCTCGCCACCGACATGGGCGCGCTGCAGGAGCGCATCACCACCACCAAGAAGGGCTCGATCACCTCGGTGCAGGCGATCTACGTGCCCGCCGACGACTTGACCGATCCGGCGCCGGCGACCTCCTTCGCGCATCTTGGACGCGACCACCGTGCTGTCGCGCCAGATCGCCGAGCTCGGCATCTATCCGGCGGTCGATCCGCTCGATTCGCACCTCGCCGCATGCTCGATCCGCGCGTCGTCGGCGAGGAGCACTACAAGGTCGCCCGCGACGTGCAGCGCGTGCTGCAGACCTACAAGTCGCTGCAGGACATCATCGCCATCCTGGGCATGGACGAGCTCTCGGAAGAGGACAAGCTCACCGTCGCCCGCGCGCGCAAGATCCAGCGCTTCCTGTCGCAGCCCTTCCATGTCGCCGAGGTCTTCACCGGCACGCCGGGCGTGTTCGTGAAGCTCGAGGACACCATCAAGGGCTTCAAGGGCATCGTCGCCGGCGAGTACGACGACCTGCCCGAGAGCGCCTTCTACATGGTCGGCACCATCGAGGAGGCGGTGGAGAAGGCGCGCAAGATGGCGGCCGAGGCGGCCTGAGGCCGATGGCCGACAAGCTCGCAATTCGAGCTGGTCTCGCCGGAGAAGCTGCTGCTCTCCGAGGAGGTCGAGATGGTGGTGGTGCCGGGCACCGAGGGCGATTTCGGCGTGCTGCCGGGCCATGCGCTGCTTCATCTCGACGGTGCGGCCGGGCGTGATCGACGTCTACGAGAACAACCGGGTGAGCGAGCGCATCTTCGTCGCCGGCGGCTTCGCCGAGGTGACGCCGGAGCGCTGCACCGTGCTGGCCGACGAGGCGATGCCGCTCGTCGTCGCTCGACCGCGGCGAGATCGAGGAGAGCTTCAAGGCCGCTCGACGCCGAGATCGCCAGCCTCGAGGACCAGGCTGGGCCGGCTCCAGGGCGCGGAGCGCGACCTGGTCGAGATCGAGCTCAAGGCGGCGCGAGAACCGGCGCTTCGTCGCCGAGGCCAAGCGCACCGCGCTGGAGTCCACCACCGCCGCATTAGGCGTCGGTTGTGCGCATATCCTTGATATTGCCGCCGGACTTGCATCGCTGGCGGCCCGCGCCTATATTCCTGCAATACTCGCTGCAACGTTGTTGGCGGAAGGGATCGCATGGGTACCTGGACGCTCGACGATATTCCCTGGGAGCGGTTCGACCGCGCCAAGGTCGATCCCGAGCTGCTGCGCATCGTCAAGGCGGCGAGCCTGGTCGAGCAGAACGGCGGCGACTACGCGCACTATCTCTGCAACGTCTTCCACGACGATCCCGACTTCCAGGCGGTTGCCGTGCGCTGGGGCGACGAGGAGATCCAGCACGGCGCGGCGCTCGGCCGCTGGGCGATGCTGGCCGATCCCGGCTTCGACCATGGGCGAGCGTGCCGCGCGCTTCACCGCCGGCTTCCGCGTCGATCTCGATGCCAAGGCCTCGGTGCGCGGCACGCGGTCGGGCGAGCTGATCGCGCGCTGCATCGTCGAGACCGGCACCAGCTCCTACTACACCGCGCTCGCCGAGGCGGCGGCGGAGCCGGTGCTGAAGGAGATCTGCCGCCGCATCGCCGCCGACGAGCTGCGCCACTACAAGCTCTTCTACGATCATCTGAAGCGCTATCTCGCAGCCGAGAGCGGATCGGCTTCTGGCGCCGCCTCGCGGTCGCCGCCGGGCGGATGGCGGAGTCCGAGGATGACGAGCTCGCCTACGCCTATTACGCCGCCAACGAGCAGCGCGGCGCCCTACGACCGCCGGCGCTGCAGCAGCGCCTATGCGCGGCGCGCCTACAGCGTCTACCGGCGGCACCATGTCGAGCGCGGCATGGCGATGATCCTGAAGGCGGTCGGCCTCAAGCCGAACGGCCGCCTCAATCCGGTGCTGTCACGGCTCGCCTGGCGCTTCATGCGCTACCGCGCGGCGCAGCTCGACGCGCGCGGCGGCTTAAAGCTGTCGCCAGCAGCTCGCGAAACTCCTCGACCACGTCGATATAGAGCTGGCGCTTGAACGGCACGATGAGGCGCGGGAGCTCGATCGGGCGGCACCCATTTCCAGGCGCTGAACTCGGGATGCGCGGTCTCGAGGTCGATGTCGGCGTCGGTGCCGGTGAAGCGCATCACGAACCACTTCTGGGTCTGGCCGCGGTAGCGGCCATGCCAGGTCCGGCCTTTCAGCTCCGCCGGATAGTCGTAGGAGAGCCAGCGTCGGCTCTCGGCGATGACGTCGGCCTTGTCGGTGCCGATCTCCTCCTTGAGCTCGCGCAGCGCCGCCTGCAGCGGCGTCTCGCCCTTGTCGATGCCGCCTTGCGGCATCTGCCAGGCGTCGCCCGGGAAGTCGATGCGCTGGCCGACGAGCACCTCGGTGGCGGCGTTCAGCAGCAGGATGCCGACGGCGCGGCGATAACCGAGCTCGGGCAGCGGCGCCGAGCGCAGGCGTCGCTCACCGCGTCGCCTCGGCGGTGCGGTCGGACTGCATGTCGGCGGTGGCGCGAGACCGGCGCCAGCGCGATGCCCTTGCCTTCGAGGGTCGGGATCCACAGCGCCAGCGCGCTCGATGGTGACGGGATAGGCGTCGCCGGAGGCCGACCGCGACGCCGTTCTGCCGCGCCAGGGTCTCGAGCTGCGCCAGACGCTGATCGATGGCGTCGCGGGAGGCCTGCTGGTCCAGCACGATATCGACGGAAGCGCGCGGCAGGCCGATCCCCTTGCGCGAGCGACCCGGCGATGCTGCGGTCGGTGGAGCGCGCGTCGACGAACATCAGGCCGCGATGATTGAGCGCGTCCAGCACCGGAAGCAGATCGCTCTTCGAGGTCGTGAAGCGCGAGCCCGCCGCGCTCACGGTGCCGACATAGCCGGCGACCCGGCTCAGCACCCACTGCAGGCGCTGGAGGTTCTGCTTCGAATCCAGCGCCACCAGCAGCGTATGCGGGCCGGGGTCCAAGCGGGGATAGTTGAGCGGCTCCATCGGCAGCGACAGGAATACCTCGTGCCCGGCGGCGCGAGAGCGTTGGATCCACTCGTCGAGGCGCTGGGAATAGGGATTGAAGACCAGCGTCACCGATCCCGAGAGATCGTTGATGGCGGCTTCGGTGGCGGCGCCGGAAAGGCCGAGGCCGGTCACCATCACGGCGATACGCGGGCGCTTGTCGGCGCGATCGAAGGGCCGCGCGTAGACCTGCCAGGGCTTGCGCCCATCCGCCCCCACGATCGGCAGCGGCCCCTGCTCGCTCCGCTCGATGAGGCCGGGATCGGGCGCCGGCGCCAGCGGCTCTGCCCGGGTCGGCGTTGGCGGCTTCGGCGGGGGCTGTGGCTTGGCGGGCGGGGGAATCGCTGCCTGCTGCTGCGGCTGAGGCGCCGGCGGGGGTGTCGGAGCGGGCAGGGCCGCCGGCGCGGCGGGAGCCGGCGGTGGCGTCGGTGCCGGCGCCACCGCGGTGACGCTGGCCGGCGGTGGCGTGGCCGGAGCCGGCTTCGCCGCCGGCGGAAGCGACATCGACAGCGCCGGCAGGGGCTGTCGTACCGGCGCTGTCTTGTCAGCCTGTGCCAGCCACCCGATCACGCCGCCCACTGCCGAGACCAGCAGCAGCGTCGTGATCGCGAGCAGCCGCCCGCTCAGGGAGGAGCGCCTGCTATCGGTCTCGGGTTCCGATCCGCGGCGCGCCACGGGATTCCGCGGTTAATGCGGGATCCGATTGCCGAACAGCGCGATGCCCCGCAGCAGATCGGCTGCCCGCTCGAGCTGGTAGTCCTGATCGGAGCCGATCACCGAGGCATCGACCGCCGAGGCATCCGGGCTCTGCTGGACCGCCTGCGGAGATCCCTGGTCGGCGGGCTTCGCCTGCGAGGTTGGCCCCGGCGCCTTCGGCTTCTTGGTGTCGGTGGGCGTCTTCGCGTCGGGGTTCGGCAGCGCGCCCTTGAGGTCCGCCTCGTGCCGGATGTCGGACGGCGCGAGCTTCTCGATCTTGGCGGCCTCGACCACGATGTCGGGGTCGATGCCCTTGGCCTGGATCGAGCGGCCGGACGGCGTGTAGTAGCGCGCCGTGGTGAGCCGCATCGCGCTGTGGTCCGAGAGCTCGATGATGGTCTGCACCGAGCCCTTGCCGAAGGAGCGGGTTCCCATCAGCACCGCCCGGTGATGATCCTGCAGCGCGCCGGCCACGATCTCCGAAGCGGAGGCGGAGCCGCCATTGATCAGCACCACCATCGGCAGCCCGCCGGAGATGTCTTTGTCGGCCTGGGCGTTGAAGCGCTGGCCGCTCTGCGGCTTGCGGCCGCGGATCGACACGATCTCGCCCTTGTCGATGAAGGCGTTCGACACCGAGACCGCCTGCTCGAGCAGGCCGCCGGGGTTGTTGCGCAGGTCGAGCACGATGCCGATCAGCTTGTTGCCGGCCTGCTGGCGCAGCTGCTTGAAGGCGTTGATGAGGCCGACGTCGGTCTGCTCGTTGAAGCTGGTGATGCGGATATAGCCGATGTCGCCGCCCTGCAGGCTGTACTTCACCGACTGGATCTTGATCACCGCGCGGGTGAGCTTGACGGTGAAGGGATCGCGGGCGTCGCGGCGGATGGTGAGCTTGATGTCGCTGTTGACGGGGCCGCGCATCTTCTCCACCGCCTCGCTGAGCGACAGGCCCATCACGGGATCGCCGTCGATCTCGACGATGTAGTCGCCCGGCTTGATGCCGGCCTTCGCCGCCGGCGTGTCGTCGATCGGCGAGACCACCTTGACGAGGCCGTTCTCCATCGTGACCTCGATGCCGAGGCCGCCGAACTCGCCGCGCATCTGCGTCTGCAGGTCGCGGAAGTTCTTGGAGTTGAGGTAGCTCGAATGCGGATCGAGCGAGCTCAACATGCCGTTGATCGCGGCTTCGATCAGCTGATTGTCGTTGACCTCCTCGACATAGTCGGAGCGCACCCGCTCCAGCACCTGTCCGAAGAGATCAAGTTCGCGATAGATCTCCTGTTTCTGCTGGGTGGGGGGTGCCGCCTGGGTCTGCGCGTTCGCGCTGCCGCCGGGGGAGAGGAGCCAACAGAGAGTTGCGGCGGTTGCCGCTGCCAAGCCGAGACGCATCATCCACTGACCTTTTCATCGCGAGTCGCCAACCACGGCAACGGGTTTATCGGCTGGCCGTTATGGCGCAGTTCGAGGTAGAGGCGGGGTTTCGGCTCATCGGGCGCCATGGTGCCGACTGGCTCCCCCGAGACCAGCCAGTCGCCCACCGTCCCGTCGATCCGATCGAGACCCGCTAGCAAGGAATGATATCCGTCGCCGTGTTGGATGATCAATATCTGCCCATAACCCTTGAAAGGACCAGCAAATTCGATCTGCCCGTCGAACGGCGCCACCACTATGGCTCCGGGGCGGGTGACCACGGTCAATCCCTTGCTGGAAATGCCGAATTCGTTGGGCTCGCCATACCGGCTGAGGAGGACGCCGCTGGCGGGGAACACCACCTGGCCTCTCGCCTTTGTGAAGGACCGGATGGTCTTGGGCTTGGAGGGGTCGAGACGAAGCGGAGTCGGCGCGGTGACCTCCAGGGGATGGGTACTGCCGGCCGAGGGCTCGATACTGGGGATTGCCGCCAGACGCGCTTTGCGCTCGGCTTCTGCGCGGCGCTCGGCCTCGCGCTGCTCAGCTTCCGCGCGCTTCTCGGCCTCCAGACGTGCGGCCTCCTCGCGTGCCTTGCGTTCGGCCTCCAGCCGGTCGATGAGCTCGTGCAGGTCGCTGGCCTGCGCCGACAGCTGCTGCATACGCTGGCCGGTCTCCGCGGCGCTCTGCAGCGTCTGGTCGCGGAGCGCCGATTTGCGCTGGATCAGGGTGTCGAGCCGCGCGTTTTCCGCCGCGAGGGCCTTCTGCTCCGCCTCCGTTGCCTGCCGCTTGCGCGCGATCTCGGCGCGGAGCCGCCGGAGATCGCCGAGCTCGACGCGCAGCGACTGCGCTTCCGCCTCGAGCCGCGGCACCGTCGCGCCCAGCAGCATTCCCGTGCGGATCGCGTCCGCCGGCGCCGCCGGCCCGAAGGCCAGCGCTTCCGGTGGATTGCGCGCGAGCCGCGCCAGCGCCGCCAGCAGGTCGGCCTCGTGCCCGCGGTCGCGGTCGATGATCGATTTCTTCGCCGTCTCGTCGGCGGCGAGGGAGGCGAGCTGGGTCTCCAGGTCGGAGAGCGTGCGCTCGTGGCTCTGCGCCGCTTCCGCCGCCTGCACGCTGTCGGCCCGCAGCGTCGCGAGCTCGCTGGCGAGAGCGTCCGCCTGCTTGGCCAGCGCGTCCTGGCGGTTTTTGCTCTGGTCGAGCTGCTGCTCCACCGACTGGAGTTTTTGCTGCGGAGCTTGCTCCGCCGCCGCCGTCGCCGAGGCCACAACAATGAACGTCGCCGCGAGGGCGAGGAGAGCGGAGATGCGCTCGGAACTCAGGCCGAAGCACGGGCTTCGGCTCGGGCGCGGAGCACGAGGGAATGCCCCGTCATCGCCGCTGGTTGCGGCAATCCCAGAAGCGCCAGCAGCGTCGGCGCGATATCGGCAAGCCGTCCGTTGTCGAGTCCGGCGATCCCCGCGGGCGGATTCACCAGCAGCACCGGGACGGGATTGAGGGTGTGCGCGGTATGCGGCTCGCCGGTCTTGGGATCGCGCATCATCTCGGCATTGCCGTGATCGGCGGTGATGAGGAGGGTGCCGCCGGCATGTGTCACGGCGTTGGCCAGCCGGTCGAGACAGTGGTCCACCGCCTCCACCGCTTTGATCGCGGCGGAGAGATCGCCGGTGTGACCCACCATGTCGGTATTGGCGTAGTTGACGACGATGACGTCGAAGCGCCCGGCGTCGATCGCCTGCACCAGCTTGTCCGTCACCTCGTAGGCCGACATCTCCGGCTGCATGTCGTAGGTCGCGACCTTCGGCGAGGGAACGAGGATGCGGCTTTCGCCGGGAAATTCCTCCTCGCGGCCGCCGTTCAGGAAGAAGGTGACATGGGCATACTTCTCCGTCTCGGCGATGCGAAGCTGTGTCAGTCCGGCGTGCGACACCACCTCGCCGAAGGTCTCCTTGAGATCCTCCGGCGGAAACAGCGTCTTCAGGAAAGCATTGAGCTCGGTCGAGTACTCGGTCATGCCGAGCGCCGCCGCGAACTTGACGGTGCGGGTCCGCGCGAAGCCCTTGAAGCCGGGATCGAGGAGCGCCAGCAGGATCTCGCGCACGCGGTCGGCGCGGAAATTCGCCATCAGCACGCCATCGCCGTCGGCCATGCCGGCGTAAGTCCCGATGGTGGTCGGCAGCACGAACTCGTCGCTCTTGCCGGCCGCGTAGCTCTGTCGGATCGCCGCCGCCGCATCGGGCGCGCGCTCGCCCTCGCCGGCAGCGAGGCAGCGATAGGCCTTTTCCACCCGGTCCCAGCGCTTGTCCCGGTCCATGGCGTAGTAGCGACCGCTGACGGTGACGATCTCGACACCCCTGAGCTTTGCCGTCTCGGCCTGGAAGCCTGCGAGATAGCCTTCGGCGCTCTTCGGCGGCGTGTCGCGGCCGTCGAGGAAGGCGTGCACGCGAACCTTGATGCCGGCGGCGGAGAGATATCGTGCCAGCGCCGCGATATGAGCTTGATGGGAATGGACGCCGCCCGGCGACAGCAGGCCCATGAGATGCGCCGCGCCGCCGCTCTTCTTGAGCGCGGCAACGAACTCGGCAAGATCGGCCTCGCGCTCGAGCGTGCCATCCTTGATCGCCTGGTCGATGCGCGGCAGGTCCTGCATGACGACGCGGCCGGCGCCGATGTTCATGTGGCCGACCTCGGAATTCCCCATCTGGCCGCTGGGCAGGCCGACAAACAGCTCGCTTGCCTGCAGATAGGCGTGCGGTGCCTGCGCCATAAAGCGATGCCAGGCCGGGGTCTTGGCCTCGCAGATGGCATTGTCCGTGCAGTCGGCGCGATGGCCCCAGCCATCGAGGATGCACAGCACCACCGGGCGCGGCCGAAACGATGATGTCATTGCCCCGACTTATAGAGGAAATGGGCCTCTGGCGGAAGGCCGGCACCTGCCGACTACTGTGGTAAATACCGTCAATCCCGGTGGTAGGGATGACCGGCAAGGATCTGTTGGGCGCGGTAGAGTCTGCTCGAGCAACAGCCCGCGGGCCAGCAGATGCGGCCAGGTCATGGAGCCAAGCGAAAGGGTTAACGCAGCGCGTTGCAGGACCGGGGCAGCCAGCCCGTCGGCGCCGCCTATCGTGAATGCCAGGGTCTTGATGCCACTCTCGCGCCAACGGGCAAGTTGCTGGGCGAAGTCCCGGCTTGCCAGCTGTTTCCCCCGTTCGTCGAGCGCCACCAGAAGAGCCTCGGCGGGGAGTGCCGCCAGCAGCAGCTCGCCCTCGCGCGCCTTGCGCTCCGGCGCCGAGAGGGTGCGCCGCTCCTCGACCTCGCGGATCTCAAGCGGCCAGGTGAGACGCTCGGCATACTGCTGTTGCAGCTCGGCAAGCGGACCGGATTTGAGCCGGCCGACCGCCAGGATCAGAAGGCGCACGGGCGCACAGCCTCAGCCGGGGCTGCTGCCGGCATCCGGGAGCGCCGCGCCCCACATCTTTTCAAGGTTGTAGAAGCCGCGCACCTCGGGCCGGAACAGGTGGACGATCACGTCTCCGGCGTCGATCAGCACCCAGTCGCCCTGGCGCATGCCTTCCGCCCCGGGCCGCGGCTTGCCCTTCTCGTTCAGCATCGCAATCACCCGCTCGGCGAGTGCGCTGACCTGGCGCTGAGAGCGTCCGGTGGCGATCACCATGTGATCGGCGATGCTGGTCTTGCCTAGAAGGTCGATGACGACGATGTCCTCAGCCTTGCCATCATCGAGAACCTGCACGATGCGCTCGAACAGGGGGAGGGGGGTGCCGCGGCTTTCCGGGCCTTCGGTCGTGCGCGTGGGATGGTCGTCACCTCTTTGTCCGGGTTGGCGCGGTCCTTCGGCGCTTGGCGCGAAGGGCGGTGGCGGAGCTTGCATCCAGGCGGATCGGGAAGAACGCCCAGACCGGCGGCGCCCGATCGGCGAGCCCGCGTGCGCTCCCGGCCGGCAGTCGATGCCGCTCGAAGCGCAAGGCGGCAAGCTCCGCCAATGCTCTCGAAACATAGGTAGGGCGGTCGAAAACCGCAACCGGCACCATCTGGAAGATAGTTTCCCAGCGGTCCCAATGACGGATTTGCGCCAAATTGTCGGCGCCCATCAGCCAGACGAAGCGGGTGCGCGGGAAACGTGCTCGGAGGGCGGCCAGGGTATCAGCGGTATAGCGGGTGCCGAGCCTCGCCTCGATGTCGGTGACCTTGATGCGCGGATGATGGACGAAGTCGCGCGCGGCCTTGAGGCGCTCCGCGAACGGCGCCATGCCCTTGACGGGCTTCAACGGGTTCTGCGGCGCCACCAGCCACCAGATCTCATCGAGATCGAGCCGCTTCAGCGCCTCCAGGCTCACATGCAGGTGGCCGCGATGGGCGGGATTGAAGGATCCGCCGAGGAGCCCGATGCGCCGGCTGCGGCGGTCGCCGAGCGCGCGCGGCAGCGCCAGCGATGCGCTCAGGGCCGCACCTGGCCGTTGCCGCGGACCATGTACTTGAAGCTGGTGAGCTGCTCGGCGCCGACGGGACCACGGGCATGCAGCTTGCTGGTGGAGATGCCGATCTCCGCTCCCATGCCGAACTCGCCGCCATCGGCGAATTGCGTGGAGGCATTCACCAGCACGATCGCGCTGTCCACCTCCGCGAGGAAGCGCTCGGCCGTCGCGCTGTCCTCGGTGACGATGGCGTCGGTGTGATGGGAGCCGTAGGTGTTGATGTGCTCGATCGCCTCCTCGACGCCGTCGACGACGCGCACGGCGATGATCGCGTCGAGATATTCCGTGCGCCAGTCCTGCTCGCTCGCTGCCTTCGCCGTGGGATCGAGAACGCGGGTCGTCGCGTCGCCGCGGATTTCGCAGCCGGCGGATTTGAGCTCGGCGAGGATCGGCGGCAGCGCGCGCTCGGCCACCGCGCGATCCACCAGCAGCGTCTCCGCCGCGCCGCAGACGCTGACGCGGCGCATCTTGGCATTGAGCACGATGCGGCGCGCCTTCTCCAGATCGGCGCCGCGATCGACGTAGACGTGGCAGATGCCCTCGAGGTGGGCGATCACGGGGATGCGGCTCTCCGCCTGCACGCGCTCGATCAGCGAGCGCCCGCCGCGCGGCACGATGATGTCGATGCAGTCGGTCATGCCCAGCATGATGCCGACCGCCGCGCGGTCGCGCGTCGGCACCAGCTGCACCGCGGTTTCCGGCAGGCCCGCCGCCGCCAGCCCCTCGCGCAGGCAGGAGACGATCGCGGTCGAGGAATGGAAGCTCTCGGATCCGCCGCGCAGGATCGCGGCGTTGCCGGCGCGGAGACAAAGTCCGCCCGCATCCGCCGTCACGTTGGGCCGCGACTCATAGATGATGCCGACGACGCCCAGCGGCACGCGCACGCGCTCGATCGTGAGACCGTTGGGCCGCGTCCAGCGCGCCATGATCTCGCCGATGGGATCCGGAAATTGGGCAACCGCGTCGAGACCCACGGCGATCGCCTCGACGCGCTTCGCGTCGAGCATCAGCCGATCCACCAGGGATGCGGAGAGCTTCGTGCGGCCGGCCTCGTCGAGATCCCTGGCATTGGCGGCGAGGATCTCGTCGCGACGCTCGCGGATCGCTCGGGCGGCGGCGGCGAGGGCCCGTGTCTTCGCTTCGGCAGGCGCACGGGCGAGCATGCGCGCGGCGTCCCGCGCGGCGACGCCGATCCGTCGCATGGTCGCGTCGAGATCGGTCGAGAGAGGTCGCAGCGCGGTCATGGCGCTCAGCTCATCACGAGATCGTCGCGGTGGATCACCTCATCCCGGCCACGGTAGCCGAGGATCGCCTCTATTTCACGGCTTTTATGACCGGCAACAGCGCGGGCATCGGCGCTGGAATAGGCGCGAGAGACCGCGGCCGACCTCTCGGCCGTCCTGGCCACGCACCCGCACCACGTCGCCCCGCTCGAAGGCACCCTCGACGGCGACCACGCCGGCGGGCAGCAGGCTCGTCCCGCGCTGCAGCGCAGCAGCCGCGCCCTCATCCACCACCAGCACGCCTGATGGGTTGAGGCTGCCGGCGATCCAGCGTTTGCGGGCGGTGAGCGGCTCCGAGGAGGGGAGGAACCAGGTGGCGCGCGCGCCTTCCTCGAGGGCCCGCAGCGGATGCAAGGTCTCGCCCTTGGCGATCGCCATGCGGCAGCCCGCCGCCATGGCGATGCGGGCGGCGGCAAGCTTGGTCACCATGCCGCCGGAGCTCATGCCCGGAGGTGCCGCTCCGGCCATCGCCTCGATCTCGGCGGTGATCTCGCGCACCTCCGGAATGTGGCGCGCTGAGCTGTCGCCGCGGGGGTCGGCGGTGTAGAGCCCGTCGATGTCGGAAAGCAGCACCAGCGTGTCGGCGCTTACCATCTGCGCCACCCGCGCCGCCAGACGGTCGTTGTCGCCGAAGCGGATCTCGGTGGTGGCGACGGTGTCGTTCTCGTTGATGACGGGCACGGCGTGGAGTGCCAGCAGCTGACTCAATGTCGCCCGCGCATTCAGATGCCGGCGCCGCGCCTCGGTATCCTCGGGCGTCAGCAGGATCTGCGCGACGCCGAGGCCGTGGCGCGCCAGGGCTTCCTGGTAGGCGTGCGCCAGGCGGATCTGCCCGGTCGCCGCCGCGGCCTGCTTCTCCTCGAGCTTCAGCGCCGGGCCGATCAATCCGAGCTGGCGTCGTCCGGCGGCGATCGCGCCGGAAGAGACCAGCAGCACCTCTTGCTCCCGCGACATGGCGCGCGCCACGTCCTCGGCGAGCGCCTCGAGCCAGGCGCGGCGCAGATCGCCGCTGGCATCGTCCACCAGCAGCGCCGAGCCGATCTTCACCACCATCCGGCGTGCGTTGGCGATGCCGGTCATGACACCGCCTCCGTCGAGGCGGGCTTGGCGGCCTCGACGGCGCGCGCTCGTTCCGCACGGATCACATGGAAGAGCTCCGCCAGCACCTCGGGCACGCCGGCCCCGGTGACGCCTGACAGCACCATCACCTTGTGCTTGGTGACGCGGGCGAGCTTGCGGCGCCGCTTCTGCATCTCCTCCTTCGAGACCGCGTCCGACTTGTTGAGGCCGATGATCTCCGCCTTCTCCGTGAGCCCATGGCCATAGGCCTCGAGCTCGGCGCGGATGGTCCGGTAGGCGCCCACCACGTCTTCCTCGGTGGCGTCGATCAGATGCAAAATAACGGCGCAGCGCTCCACATGGCCGAGGAAGCGGTGACCGAGGCCGGCGCCTCCGCTGGCGTTCTCGATCAGGCCCGGGAGGTCAGCGATGACGAATTCCTCGTCGTCGACACGGGCGACGCCGAGCTGCGGCTTGAGCGTGGTGAAGGGATAGTCGGCGATCTTCGGCTTGGCGCGGGAGACGGCGGCCAGCAGCGTCGATTTGCCGGCGTTCGGCAGCCCTACGAGGCCGGCATCGGCGATCAGCTTGAGCCGAAGCCAGATCCAGCGCTCCTCGCCGGGCCAGCCGGGTCCGGCGCGGCGTGGCGCGCGGTTGGTGGAGCTCTTGTAATGCGTGTTGCCGAAGCCGCCGTCGCCGCCGCGCAGGAAGACGAGTCGCTGGCCCGCGGTGGTGAGATCGGCGAGCACGGTCTCATGATCCTCGTCGAGCACCTGGGTCCCGATGGGGACGCGCAGCACCAGGGTCTCGCCGGCGGCGCCAGTGCGATTACGGCCGGCGCCGCCGCGGCCGTTCTGGGCGCGGAAATGCTGCTGATAGCGGTAGTCGATGAGGGTGTTGAGGTTGGCCGCCGCCTCGAAGACGATGTCGCCACCACGCCCGCCGTCGCCGCCGTCGGGGCCGCCGAACTCGATGAACTTCTCGCGCCGGAAGCTCGCAGCGCCCGCGCCGCCGTCGCCGCTGCGGAGATAGATCTTGCACTGGTCGAGGAACTGCACGGCGGTCGCCTAGGCCTGATGGTGGACATGAAAAAAGGGGGAATGGCGGCCATTCCCCCTTCTAATCCTATATGGGCGCCCTGGCGCCCGGCGGGAACGGCTTAGTCCGCAGCCTCCGCCGGTCGCGGCAGCACCGAGACGAAGACCCGCCCGCCGCGCCGGCGGCTGAAGGTCACCGCGCCCTCGGAGAGTGCGAAGATCGTGTGGTCGCGGCCGAGACCGACGTTGTCGCCGGGGTGATATTCGGTGCCGCGCTGGCGCACGATGATGTTGCCGGGCACCACGATCTCGCCGCCGAACTTCTTGACGCCGAGACGGCGGCCGCCGGAATCGCGCCCGTTGCGCGATGAGCCGCCTGCCTTTTTATGAGCCATTGTGAGGTCTCCTTACTTTCCGGCCGCTGATGCCGGTGATCTTCAGCACGGTAAGCGGCTGGCGATGGCCGTTCTTGCGGCGGTAGTTGTGCCGGCGGCGCTTCTTGAAGATCAGAACCTTGTCGCCGAGCTTGTGCTCGACCACCTCGGCGGTGACCGCGGCGCCCGCGACCATCGGGGTGCCGACGGTGGTGGCAGCGCCGTCGCCGACCATCAGGACCTCGTCGAGCGTCACGGAGGCGCCGGCTTCCGCGGGCACCGTCTCGACGACGATGACGTCGTCCTTGGCGACTTTGTATTGCTTGCCGCCGGTGCGGATCACTGCGTACATGGGCGAAGGCGCCTTTGCTGGCTCGGTCGTCTCGGTGGCCTGGAAACTCGAACGGACGGGCAAAACCCCCGTCCGCGGAGGCCGGCACTATAGCCGCAACGCCTCTCAAGTCAACGATTTTGGCGGTCCGGCAGGTTGCGGGGCGGAGGCACCTGGGTTAGTCTCCGCCGCCTTTCGGAAGGACCGGCGGATCGCGCCGACCCCGACCGAAACGGACCGCGGAGAGGTGCCGGAGCGGTCGATCGGGGCGGTCTCGAAAACCGTTGTGCCCTTTACTGGGTACCGAGGGTTCGAATCCCTCCCTCTCCGCCATTATCTTTGTTTATCAGTAACTTATTTTATGTTCTCCGGCCCGGATCTAGGTGTCCGCCAGCGCCGTCAGAGTTCGATCGCGCGCGGCAAAATCGCCCTCCTCATGGAGCGGCTGGATGCAGACATGGGTCGCGCCGGCGGTGAAATGGGCGCGGAGCTTCGCTTTCACCGTCGCCGCATCGCCCCATAGCACCATCCCGTCGATGAAGCGATCGGACCCGCCGTTGGCCAGGTCCGCCTCGGTGAAGCCAAGGCTGAGCCAGCAGTTGCGGTAGTTATCGAGCACCATGTAGCGCGCGAGCTCCTTGCGGCCGATCGCGCGCGCCTTGCCGGCGTCCGTTTCCAGACAGACCTTCTGCTCGACCGCCAGCCATTTGCCCGGCCCCAGAATCTTTGCTGCGCGCGCGGTGTGCTCCGGCGTCGTGTTGTAGGGCAGCGCGCCGCGAGTCCGCTCCGCCGATAGTTTCAGCATCAGCGGCCCGAGCGCGGCGACGGCGATCGGCCATTCCTCCGATCCCGGCTGATCCTTGGTGATGCCGTCGAGATAGGCCCGCATCGCCGGGACCGGCTTGGCGTAGGTGTGGCCCCGGACGCCTTCCACCATCGGCACGTGACTGACGCCGAGACCGAGGATGAAGCGGTTGCCGTAGAGCGTATTCAACGACACCAGGCCGCGGCGCGCGGTGAAGGCGTCCCGCGCATAGATACTGGCGATCGAGCTGCCGATCTTCAGCTTCTTGCTGTTGCCGAGCATGAAGCCGGCCAGCGATAGCGACTCAAAGCCCCGCGATTCCGGGTACCACAACACGTCATAGTTCAGGCGCTCGACGAGCGCGAGGAAGGATGGGATTTGCGGGCCGGTCAGCTTGTCCATGCTGTACCAGGCCCCAAGCCGTCCGATCTGCATCGCAGGTTCTCTCCTCGTTACGTCGCGCACGGGCTCGTGCCCGGTTGTTTATCGCGACAAGTGAGGAGGCGATCAATGGCTTTGGTAATGGCCCCTGCAGCCATGACGGCGCACGGACGGCCGATGGCGGACTACCGCACCGCTAAGTCTCACTTATTAGTTGATCGTCAACGAGTTGGGTAGGGGCGGCGTCGCTTGCCTCTAGGCCACGGCACGCTGCGCGGGCCGCACGATCGCGCGTCAGCGCCTCGACCAGCGCCGCCATCATCGCGTCGGTGTGCAGCGGCGTCGGCGTGAAGCGCAGCCGCTCCTCGCCGCGCGGCACCGTCGGATAGTTGATCGGCGTCGCGTACATGCCGAACTCGTCCAGCAGCCGCCGGCTGACCTCCTTGCACAGCGCCGCGTCGCCGACATGCAGCGGCACGATGTGGCTGGCGGAGGCGATGCGCGGCAGGCCGGCGCGCGTCGAACCGGCGCTTCAGCGCGTCCGCGCGCTCGAACAATTTCGCCCGCCGCGCGTGATCCGCCGCGCACGTGCCGCACGCTGGCCAGCGCCGCCGCGGCGATCATCGGCGGCAGCGAGGTGGTGAAGATGAAGCCGGGCGCCACGGAGCGGATGTAGTCGATCACGTCGGCGTCGCCGGTGATGTAGCCGCCGTGGCAGCCGAACGCCTTGGCCAGCGTGCCCTCGATGATGTCGACGCGGTGCGCCACGCCGTCGCGCTCCGACGACGCCGCCGCCGTTCGGGCCGTACATGCCGACCGCGTGCACCTCGTCGAGATAGGTCATCGCGCCGTACCGCGCCGCGAGGTCGCAGATCGCGCCGATCGGGCGCGATGTCGGCGTCCATCGAATAGACCGATTCGAAGGCGATCAGTTTGGGCGCGCCGGCCGGCGCGGCGCGCAGCAGCGCCTCGAGATGCGCCATGTCGTTGTGGCGGAAGATCTGGCACGCTGGCGCGCGAGCCCTTGATGCCGGCGATCATCGAGGCGTGGTTCTTGGCGTCGGAGAACACCTGCCAGGGCGTGTCCGGGCCGGCCGGGCGGCTGTTCAGGATGGTGGACAGCGCCGCCTGGTTGGAGACGAAGCCGGAGGTGAACAGCAGCGCCGCCGGCTTGCCGTGCAGCGCGGCGAGCTCCGCCTCCAGCGCGTCGTGCGCCGGGCTGGTGCCGCTGATGTTGCGGGTGCCGCCGGCGCCGGCGCCCATGTTGCGCGCCGCCTCGCAGGCGGCCTCGATCACGCACGGGATGGCCGCCCATGGCGAGATAGTCGTTCGACGACCAGACCAGCACCTCGCGACCGTCCGGGCGGCGATAATAAGGAAAGCGTTCTGCCTGCTTCTGCAGCGGCGTGAACTCGCGATAGCGTCCCTGCGCCCGGATATCGTCCAGCGCCTGACGGCAGAACGTTTGGAATGTGCCCATTATCGGCGGCCCTTACACAGTGAAAACCCATCGATGCGCTCGGAGCGGTCTCGCGCCGGAGCGCAAACCCGTCCACCCCCTCCATACTGGCACAATCTAGTAGCCGAGGGGGCCATTGCCACAATGACTTAGATCACGGTTAATCCAGATCAACGCGACATCTCATCGCTGCATTCGTGTTTTCAATTCAACGCCCTAGCCGGCGCCTGCCGTGCCGGCCGTCGGATGGCTTCTTCGGGCGATGTGACTTGCCGGGAGCGTTGTGGATGCCTCCGTCCGCAAAGATCTTCGCGACGACGGTTCCCCGATCGCGGCGCCGATCGCTTGATTGTCGTTCGTGCGAGCTCTCGATCTCATCGAACACCCCGCTCTCGAAAATCAGGATCCTGCCAGAGCGCATCGAGCGAGCTCGGCGGCAATCAGGGGTTCATCGGTTGATTAAGCCGCACCTGCCTCGTACCATCGCGCGATTCCGAGCGCCGGCGTCGAGGGGATGCCGCGGCTCGAAGCCCGGAGAGTCCCATGCGGTCCCAGAACGTTATCCCGTCGCTTTTCCTCGATTTCATGCAGATGCAGCAGTTCGCCAAGAATCCGCTGGTCTTCACGGAAGGGCGCGGGATTCACCTGATCGACGCCGAGGGGAAGAAATACATCGACGGACTTTCCGGCGTCTTCGTCACCAGCCTCGGGCACGGCAACAAAGCCATCATCGATGCGATGTCCGACCAGCTGCGCCAGCTGGCCTTCGCGCCACCCCTGCACAGCACCACGGCTCCGGCGCTCGATCTCACCCAGATGCTTCTGAAGATCGCGCCGCCGGGTGTGACCGCGCTCAAGTTCTTGAGCGGTGGCTCCGAGGCAACCGAAGCCGCCATGAAGCTGGCACGGCAGTACCATCGGCAGAGCGGGCACCCGCACAAATACAAGATCATCAGCCGCTACGGCTCCTATCACGGCGCCACCATGGGCGCGCTTTCCGCCGGCGGCGGGCGCGAGCGCAAGTCCGTCTACGAACCCCTGGGCGTGGGATTCATCCATGTCCATCCGCCCTATTGCTATCGCTGTCCGTTCGACCAGAGCTATCCCTCCTGCGGGCGGAGCTGCGTCGGCCTCATCGAGAAGACGATCGAGGCCGAGGATCCCGAGACCGTCGCCGCCGTCATCGTCGAGCCGATCTCGATCTCGTCGGCGGGCTTCATGGTGCCGCCGCCGGACTACCTGCCGCGGCTGCGCGAAATCTGCGATCGCCACAACGTGGTGCTGATCTACGACGAGATCATCACCGGCTTCGGCCGCCTCGGCACCATGTTCGGCTCGGAGTATTTCAAGGCGCCGCCCGATATCACCTGTTGCGGCAAGGGCATGAGCGGCGGCTATGCGCCGCTTGCCGCCATCCTGATCCGCGACCGCATCGCCGCCACTTTCTATGGCGAGGACGAGGAGAACGTGCAGTTCCATCACGGCCACACCTATGCCGGCAACCCCGTCGCCTGCGCCGCCGGCATCGCGGCGGTGACCCAGCTGATTGAGAACGATGTGGTCGGCAACGCCCGGCGCCAGGGCGAGCGGTTGCGTCAGCGCTTGCTCGAGCTCGCCGAGCGCTTCCCGATCATCGGCGACGTCCGCGGTGCGGGGCTGTTGCAGGGGGTGGAGCTGGTGAAGAACCGCGAGACCCGCGAACGCTTCGCCGCCTCGGTCAAGCCCGGCAAGATCATCGAGCGCGAGGCGCGGGCGCGCGGCCTGCTGTTCCGCTGCGGTAACGACTACGCCGCCTTTGCGCCGCCGCTGATCGCGACGGCGGAGCAGATCGATGAGATGGCGGGCATCCTCGCCGAGAGCATCGCTGTGGCCCAGCGCGAGCTCGGCGTCGGCCGCTAGAGGAGCTTGAGCGGCACGATCTTGCGGTCCTGCACCATGGCCGTGGCCGCCGCCGCGAAACTCTTATAGTGAGCCGTCTCGAGATGCGCCTTGAAGGCGGTTTCGTCGTCGTAGATCTCGTAGAGAAAGACGCGCGGCGCGCCGTCGAGCGGCACGCAGACGTCGAAGTGTCGGCATCCCTTTTCATTCGCGACCGAAAGCGCCGCGTTTTCACGGATGAGCTTCAGGAAGGCGTCGCAGCCCTCCGCCTTCAGGTGGAAATCGACGGTGATGACGTAGCCGGCCATGGCGCTCCTCGTTCGTAAACAGGTAACGACGATATCTAGCCGCCGCGCAGCCGAACCGGACGCAGATCCGGCGGAACGACCAGCTCGCAGCCCACCGTCGCCTTGACCTCGGCCACCTCGATGCCGGCGGCGATCTCGCGCAGGAGAAAGCCGCTCCCGAGGGGCTTGAAGAGGCCGAAGTTGGTGGCGACGAGCGTGACTACGCCGGGCGCGGTGAGCGGCAGGGCGCAGGACGCCACCAGGCGGGGCTGATTGTCCCGGGTCGTGTGCTCCATGACGATGAAGACGTGCTTGGCGCCGACCGCCAGGTCCATGGCGCCGCCGATGCCGCCGCCTTTCTGGCCGAGCATCCGCCAATTTGCGAAGTCGCCGTTCTGCGCCACCTCGTAGGCGCCCAGCACGGTGGCGTCGATGCGGCCGCCGCGGATCATCGCGAAGGCGTCGGCATGATGGATGATGCTGGCGCCGGGGTTCAGGGTCACGTGCTGCGCGCCGGCATTGGTGAGATGGGGATCCTCCTTGCCGCGCGCCGCCAGGGGCCCATAGCCGATGACGCCATTCTCGGAATGGAAGATCACCTGCTTGTCGCCGAAATCGAAGTTCGAGCACAGCGTCGGAATTCCGACGCCGAGATTGACGATCCAGCCGTCCTCGAACTCCATGGCGAGGCGATCGCACATCTGCTGCCGGGTGAGGCCGCGGGCTTCCTCGCTCATTTGCGGGGCACCCTGTCGATGTGCGGCCAGAGGCCGTCCGGCGGCGGTGGCACCTTGACGATGCGGTGCACGAAGACGCCGGGTGTGTGGATCTGATCGGGATCGATGGCGCCCACCGGAAGGATGTCCTCCTCGATCTCCACCAGCACTGTCCTGGCCGCCATCGCCATGATCGGGTTGAAGTTGCGCTGGGAGCGGCGGTACTGGAGATTGCCGAAGGCATCGGCGCGATAGGCCCGCAGGAAGGCGTAGTCGACCGGCAGCGCGTGCTCCAGCACGTATTTCCGGCCGTTGAAGTCGCGAATTTCCTTGCCCTCGGCGATTTCCGTGCCGACGCCGGTCGGCGTGTAGAAGGCGGGAATGCCGGCGCCCGCCGCGCGCAGCCGCTCGGCGAGGGTCCCTTGCGGGCAGATCTCCGCTTCCACCAGTCCAGCCTCGTGGTACTTGGCGAAGCGCAGCTTCTGAGAGCGGCGCGTCGGTGCGGTGAAAGCGCAGATGACCTTGCGCACTTGGCCGCGCTCGGTGAGGAGACCGATATCCGCGGTCTCCGGCGGCACGTCCGGCCCGCCGGTGCGGTTGGAGACGCAGGTCAGGTTCTTGGCGCCTTGCTTTGCCAAAGCGCGGATCAGGTTCGCGGGCATGCCGATGTCGGCGAAGCCCGCGAAGGCGATGGTGGCGCCGTCAGGGATGTCCCTGACCGCCTCGTCGAAACTCGCGACCACCTTGCTTCTGCTTGCCGGCATCGGTGACCTCCTCGCGGGCGACCCCGTGCGTTACGACTCCCGTACCACTGGATTGCGCAGCACGCCGATGCCGCTGATGTCGACCTCGACGACGTCGCCGTGCTTGATGTTGCTGGGGTCGCCGTCTGTGCCCATCCACACGACGTCGCCGGGATTGAGGGTGAGATAGCGGCTCATCGTCGAGAGATATGTGGCGATGCTGAAATGCATCTCGTTGGTGTGGAACGAGATCATCTCCTTGCCGTTGACGCGCACCTTGGTCACGAGCTTGTCGAGGTCGACGTCGGTTTCGATCCAGGGACCCATGGGCTTGAAGGTGTCGGTGTTCTTCGCCCGCCAGAAGGTACGGTCCTGGCCCTGCCAGGTTCGCTCGCTGACATCATTGCCGATGGTGTAGCCAAAGACGCAGGAGAGCGCGTCGCTCTCGCTCAGGTGCTTGGCCTTCTTGCCGATGACCACGACGAGCTCGCCCTCGTATTGCACCTTCTCGGTGGCGTCCTTCGGGATCACGATGGTGTCGCCGTGAGCGATGAGCGCGCTGTTGGCGCGATAGCCCACCTCCGGCTTCTGCGGCAGCTTCATCGCGGTTCCGGTCGCCACCGCCACTTCCTTGATATGGCCCATATAGTTCAGACCGCAGGCATAGAAGGTTCCGGGCTGCACCGGCGGCATCAGCTTGACGGCCGGGAGCGGCACCTTTTCTCCGGTCTTCTCCCAGGCGGCAAAGGGCGATCCCCGCACCGGCAGCACCGTCTCACCCTCGAGAATTCCAAAGCTCTCGGCCCCATTCCGGGCGAATCTAATCCAGCGCATGATGCGAACTCCGGTGCGGTTGCGGTATGGAGTGCAGCGCGGGCTGCCGATACCAACACCATCTTTGCACCTGCCGCAGATGATGCCAACCTGACGGCAGGGAGGAGACCTCATGACCGCAAAGATGACGCTGCACTGGTCGCCGCGCTCGCCCTTCGTGCGCAAGGTGATGATCGTCGCCCATGAGGCCGGCGTCGCCGATCGACTGAATTGCGTGCGCACCGTGGTTGGCGGCACCAAGCCGCATCTCGACCTCATGCGGGAGAATCCTCTCGGCAAGCTCCCGACCCTGGTGCTGGAGGACGGCTCGGCCCTCTACGACTCCTCCGTCATCGCCGAATATTTCGACGGGCTGCACGATGGGCCGAAGCTGTTTCCGGCTGGTGGCCGGGCGCGCCTCGCTGCGCTCCGCCGCGATGCGTTGGGGAGCGGCATGCTCGATGTCCTGCTGCAGTGGCTGGCCGAGCGGTTGAGGCCGGCGGAGCGGCAGTCGCAGCCCCATATGGACCTCTGGCAGCTCAAGATCCGCACCTGCGTCGAGGCGCTGGAGCGCGAGGCCGACGAGATCGCGGCGACGCCGTTCGGCATCGGCCACGTCTCCATCGGTGTGGCGCTCGCCTATCTCGATTTCCGGTTCGCGGCAGAGAGCTGGCGTGACGGTCATCCACGCCTTGCCCGCTGGCACGCTGAGTTCGACCGCCGCCCCTCGGTGCTGGCGAACCTTCCCGTGGACGACAGATAGTCGGAAAACCTCGATCGGCATCGCTGCTCAGAAATAGTGCCAGAAATTCGACTCGCGGGCCTCCTGCGGCAGGCCGTCGAACACGATCTGGCCGTTGTTCATGATGATGACGCGATCGGCGATCTTCATCGCCGCCGCGACGTTCTGCTCCACCAGGATCGCCGTCATCGCGTGCGACCTGCAAACGTCGCGGACCTGCTCGAACAGCCGCTCCACCAGGTTGGGCGCCAGCCCGATCGACGGCTCGTCCAGCAGCAGGCAGCGCGGCGTGCCGAGGATCGCCAGGCCGAGCGCCAGCATCTGCTGCTGGCCGCCGCTGAGGCTGCCGGCGCGGAGTGGTCGCGGCGCTCCGTCCAGCACCGGGAACAGATCGATAGACCTCGTCGGGGCCGAACATCGCGATCCCGCGCCGCACATTGCGCGCCGCCACCACGTCGATGTTCTCCGCCACGGTCAGATCGGGAAAGATGCCGCGTCCTTCCGGCAGCAGGCGCAAGCCCATGCGCCACGCGATCGGCGACACGTCCAGCCGCTCGATCGCGCTGTCCGTCGAACGTCACGCTCACCGGCGCGCGGCGGCAGCAGTCCCATCACGCGTCTTCAGCGTCGTGGTCTTGCCGGCGCCGTTATGGCCGAGGAACGCCAGGATCTGGCCGGGCTCCAGCGCGAACGACACGTCGGAGATCACCGTCTTGGCGCCATAGCCGGCGCGCCAGTCCGGCAAGCTGCAGCAGCCATCAGATCGCGCCGCCGAAATAGATTTCCGCCAGTGCGGGATCGCTGATGATCTGCGTCCGGCGTGCCCTGCGCCATCAGGTGGCCCTGGTGCAGGAACAGCACCTCGTCGGCGATCTGCTGCACCACGCGGGTGTTGTGCTCCACCACCAGCAGCGTCTTGCCTTCCGTCTGCAGCCGGCGCAGCAGCGCCATGATCGCGTCCAGCGCGCCGGCGCGACAGGCCGGAGGCCGGCTCGTCCAGCAGCAGCAGCTCCGCGCCGGTGGCCAGCACGCGCGCGACGGTCAGCAGCTTCTGCTCGCCGTAGGACAGGTTGCGCACCATCTCGCCGCGCCCGGTCGGCGAGGCCGACATGCTCCAGGGTCTGGCGGGCGCTCTCTCGCGCAGCGGCGCTGCGCGCGCGCCGCGTGCAGCGGACGGAAGATCGCGCCGAGCGGCTCCTCGCCGAACTGGCTCGGCGACCGCCGACCAGCACGTTGTCGAGCGCGGTCAGATCGGCGAACAGCCGCAGGTTCTGGAAGGTGCGCGCGATGCCGGCCTGCACGATCGCCTGCGGCCGCAGCCCGTCCAGCTTGCGGCCGCGGAACGTCACGCTGCCCGTCGTCCGGGCCGCAGGAAGCCGGTGATCACGTTGAAGATCGTGGTCTTGCCGGCGCCGTTCGGGCCCGACCAGGCAGGTGATGCGGCCTTGCGCGATGGTGAAGCTGCAATCCTGCAGCGCCTGCAGCCCGCCGAAGCGCTTGTCGAGGCCGGCGACCTCGAGATACGGCGTCACAGCCGCTCTCCCGCCAGGCCCTGCGGGCGGAACAGCATGAACGCGATCAGCAGCACGCCGTAGATGAGCTGCCGCACCGCCGCGGCGATGGTGGTGGGAATGTCCACCAGCGTCAGCATCTGCGGCAGGGCCAGCAGCAGGAACGGACCGATGATCGAGCCCGCCAGCGTGCGCGCGCCGCCCACCACCACCATGGTCAGCAGCAGGATCGAGGCATCGAGATCGAACGAGGACGGATCGATGAAGCTGAGGAACGTTGCGTAGAGCGCCGCCGGCGATGCCGGCGAAGGCGCCGGCCAGCGCGGCGGCGGAGACCTTGGCGCGCAGCACGTTCTTGCCGGCGGCGGCGACCGCCAGCTCGTCCTCGCGGATCGCGCGCAGCAGCCGGCCGAACGGCGCGCGCATGATCAGCCAGAAGCACAGGCAGCCCAGCCGCCAGCGCGGCGGTGCACAGCAGCAGGAACTGCGCCGGTGGTCTCGATCGGTAAGCCGAACATGATCGGGCGGCGGAATGCCGGGCAGGCCGTTGGCGCCGCCGGTGCCCGCGGTCCAGTTGGTGAACACCGCGGTCGCCAGCAACTGGATGCCGAACGAGGTCACCACGAAATAATCGCCCGACGACCCGCAGCGACGGCAGCGTGACCAGGATGTTCAGCGCGACGCAGCACGGCGGCCGCGACCGCAGCGCCGGCAGGAACGACAGCGGATCGTCGCTCATCAGGAAATACGCGACGATATAGGCGCCGACGCCGAACACCGCCGCCTGCGAGACCGAGAAGATGCCGACGATGCCCACCAGCAGGTTGGTGGACAGGCCAGCAGCACGTAGATCTCGGCCAGCACGAGGTAGGTGTAGAGGAAATCCACTGGTCTCTCAGCCCGCCGCGAACAGGCCGGCGGGCCGGAACAGCATGAAGATCACGAAGATGAAGAAGGTGACGCCGATGCTCCACTCGCCCGGGCATCACCAGCAGCGACAGGTTCTGCAGCACGGCGATGGCCATCGACAGCACGAAGGCGCCGGTGATGCTGCCGACGCCGCCGGCGATCATGGCGATGGTGGCGGTCAGCAGCGGCGTGACGCCGCCATAGGGCTGCAGGCCCGAGATCGAGCGGCACCAGCACGCCCGGCAGGCACACCACCGCCGAGGCGATGGCGATCACGATAGACATAGACGGTCCTGCGGCTGCAGCCGCGTGATCTCGGCCAGGAACGGATTGGACGCCACGGCGCGGATGCGCTTGCCCAGGATGCGTGCGATGGGCGAACAGCATCGTGCCCAGCGTAGGCAGCGAGGCTGACCACCACGGTCAGCACCTGCGCGTAGGTCAGGCGGACGCTGCCGAGCGACACGACGTCGCGCTGCCCAGGCAGCGGGAATTGCAGGATGTTCGGCGTGTAGACCGCGGCGATGATGTTCTGGATCACCGCCAGCGCGCCGAGCGAGGCGATCAGCACGACCAGATGCGTCGCGCGCCGCCGCTCCAGCCGGTGCATAGAGCTGGCTCTGGATCAGCGCCCCAAGGGCCGTGCAGGCCGCCACGGCGATGCAGCAGCGCCAGCAGGTCGGGCACGCCGTGCTCGACCAGCGACCAGGCGAGATAGCCGCCCATGGTGTAGATGCCGGCATGGGCGACGTGGAAGATCTTCGTGGTGGCGTAGACCAGCGAGAAGCTGATCGCCACCACGCCGAGCGCGCAGCCGGTCACCAGGCCGTTGGCCAGCAGCTGCAGCAGCAGCATGAGCGGCTGATCCCGGCGCCGCGGCTACTCCGCCGTCATCGACTTGATCTGCTCATCCTTGCCGTCGCTCATCATGTTGATGTCCGATCGGCACGGCTGGCGGTGTTGGTCTTGAACTCCATCGGGATCAGGCCCTGGAACTTGCGGATCTCGAAGCAGCGCGTCGCGCATGTTCTCGCCGGTGACCGGCTTCTTGTCCGCCAGCACCTTGTCGAGCGCGGTCAGCACGATCTGCGTCGCGTTGTAGTACTGCTTGGCGAAGAAATCCATGTCGGCGCCGTACTTCGCCTTGAACTTGCGCCGCCAGTGTCGGCGGGCGCGTCGATCCGCACCTGGGTATGGATGAAGCCCGTCGAGGACGGATCGGCGATGGTCGGCGGATCCGCCAAGAAGGTGGTGCCGGCGACGAGTGAACTTCAGGTCGAGCTGCTTGTATTGCTGCGCCAGCTGCAGCAGGCCGGCGGTGATCGCCACCAGCATCACGTCCGGCTTGGCGTCGGCGAGCTTCAGCAGCGCCGGGCGGAAGTCGGTCTGGCCGAACTGCGTCGGCTCCTGCGCCAGGATCGTGCCGCCGGCCTCGGGGAATGAACTTCGAGATAGTCGTCGCGCCCGGAGATGCCGGCGGCGTCGTTCTCGAACAGGATCGCCGCCTTCTTCTTGCCTTCGCCGGCCAGATATTTCGACAGCACCTCGATCTCGTCGCCGATGGTCGGCAGCGTGTTGATCAGATAGGGCGAGGCCGTTCGCCAGCTTGTCGGCCTGCGCGCCGGCATTCACCAGCAGCACCTTCTTGCGCGTCGCCAGCGGCGCCATGGCGAGCGTCGGACCGGAATAGCCGGTGAAGATCACCGGCACGTGCTGCAGATCGGTCAGCTTGTTGAAGCGACAGCACGGACTGGTCGGGCTTCGCCTGATTGTCCTCGAACTGCACCTCGATCTGGTTGCCGGCGACGCCGCCCTTGGCGTTGACCTGGTCGATGGCGAACTGGATGCCGCGTTGCTCCTGGGTGCCGATCACGCCGCCTGGTCCGGTGAGAGGCAGGATGGCACCCATTTGAATCGCATCAGCGGCAAAGGACGGGCTTACAAAAACGGCACCAACGAAAGCCACTGCGACGCTGGCGACGCGAATCCAGTATCTCCGCACCATGGCAATCTCCTCCCCAGGATTTGTCATCTTCTTTGCGATGCGTCGCGGCTGCGCGGTGATGCGAACGCGACGGCCGTTTACGTTCTTCTCGTCCTCTTATATCGTCAATGTCAAAAATCGTATGAGGATCATCACCTCCGCAAATGACGAGCGGCAATCCACCTGCTGCTCAGACCGGCGTGAAGGTCGGCACCGGCGGCCCGCCCTCCGTCGGCGTCCAGACCAGCGTCACCTCCTGGCCGACGCGCAAGGCGTCGAAATCGCACTGCACCAAATTGGTCATCATGGTAGGCCCCTCCGCGAGCGTGACATAGGCGATGGCGTAGGGTTCCGGCGCCCGGCGCATCACGCTGAAGGTGTAGATCTTGCCCTTGCCGGAGCCCTCGACCCAGTCGGTCTTCGCGCTGAAGCAGAACGGACAGATAGCGCGGGGATACCAATGCGGCTTGCCGCAGGCCGTGCATTTCCGGATCAGGAACTTGCCCTTGCTGGCCGCATCCCAGAACGCCTGCGTCTCCGGATTGGCGGTGGGTGCCGGGATCTTCCGCTGTTTTGCCGGTGCCATAGTCACTCCCGTTCCATGATCAGCGTGGCGCTGCCGTGGCGGCTGCCGAGGGAGCCGCCAGTGCCGTGGGCCAGCGCCAGATCGCAATTCTTCACCTGCACCGCCGGATGCGCCTCGCCGCGAAGCTGGCGCACCGCCTCGATCACCTTGGTCATGCTGCCGCGGTTGGCCGGGTGATTGTTGCAGAGGCCGCCGCCGTCGGTGTTGAACGGCAGCTTGCCGGTGCCGGAGATCAAGTTCCCGTCGGCGACGAAGCGGCCGCCTTTGCCCTTCTCGCAGAAACCGAGATCCTCCAGCTGCATCACCACCGTGATGGTGAAGCTGTCGTAGATCGAGGCGTATTTCATGTCGGTGGGCTTGACCCCGGCCTCGGCGAAGGCCGCGGGGCCCGACCAGGCGGCGCCGGAGTAGGTGATGTCGATCTGGCCGCCCATCTGATGCTTAGGCGCCTCGCCGGCGCCGATCACCTTGACCAGCGGCCGCTTCAGGCTGCGCGCGATCTCCGGCTTCACCACCACGAGCGCGCCGCCGCCGTCGCTGATCACGCAGCAGTCGAGGCGATGCAGCGGGTCGGCGATCATCGGCGAGTTCAACGACCTCCTCGACGGTGACGACGTCGCGCAGCATGGCGTGGGGGTTGTGCTGGGCGTGGTGGGACGCCGCGACCTTGACCCAGGCGAGCTGCTCGCTGGTGGTGCCGAACTGATGCATGTGCCGCATGGCGCACATGGCGTAATTGTTCACGGTGGCGACGCCGAAGGGATATTCCCACTGGTAGTCCGGCTGCGCGGCGTTGAGGATGCGGGGCGCCGTGCCGGTGGCCATGCCGTCGCTGCGCGGCCGGCCCGCCAGCGTGATCAGAGCGACGTTGCACTTGCCGGCGGCGATCGCCTCGGCGGCATGCTCGACATGCAGGACATAGGACGACCCGCCGGTGTCGGTGGAATCCACATGGCGCAGTTTCAAATTCATGTAGTCGACCATGGAGAGCGGCCCGGTGCCCGGCGCGTCGCCGGCGCAGAAATAGCCATCCACGTCGTCCTTGGTGAGACCGGCATCCTCGAGGGCGCCCTTGGCGACCTCGGCGTGAAGCTGCGCCACGGACTTGTCCTTGGCGAGCCGCGTCGGGTGCTCGAAGGCCCCCGCGATGTAGGCTTTTCCTTTGATCGTCATGGGCTGCGCTTTCCGCTGCTGGTGTCTAGTATCCGACGTCGCTCAGAAATCCCGATATCGCGGCGGCGACGGGCTCTGGCGTCTGCACCGCCATGAAATGGCTGGTCTCCAATGTCTTGAAACTGGCATTGCGGATCGCCCGCGCTACCAGCTCTCCATTGGCGGGCGGGCGGCCGCGATCGAGCGTGCCTGATATCACCAAGGTCGGGCAGGCAATGCGCGCGAAATCCGCGGTCATGTCGAGACCAGCCAGCATGCGATAGATCGCGGCGTAGCTCCGGGGATCGTTGCCGATGCGCCGGGCGCGGAAGGCCGCGAACTTCGCCGCATCGCCGCGCAGTTCGACGGGGTAGGAGCCCGTAAGCCCCTCGTCGGCGGTGGCGCGCACGCCCTCGGCCTCGATCCGCTCCGCGTAGGCGAGCGTCGCGGCCTTTCGCTCCGGCGCGATGCCGGTCGCCGGCGCCATGGCGATCACCGCCGCCACCCGCCCGGGGTGGCGTGCCGCGAAATGGAGCGCGATCGCGGATCCCACGGCGCAGCCCACCAGCGCCACCGGCTCGACAATGCCAAGCCCATCCAGCAGAGCGCCGAGGTCACCGGTCATGGTGTCGATGTCAACGGTACCGCGGATTTTTTCCGAAAGACCGGCACCCCGGGTGTCGTAGCGCAGCACGCGCCAGCGCTCGGTAAAGGCCGGCAGCACGAAGTCCCAGCTTTCGAGGCTGCCGCCCATCTCGTGGACGAGCACCAGCGCCCTGCGGCCGTGGCCGGCGAGCTCGTAGCGGAGCGCCGCGCCGTTCGCCTCGATCCAGTCTGCCGCCACCGGCCGTGACACCTTCTATGCCTCCGTCCAGCTCACCAGGTCGCCGCCTCGAAGGCGAAGCCGTTGCCCTGGCGGCGCACGTAGCCGCAATAGGGCGCGCCGAAATGCTCGGGAATGATGAGGGCGCTCCGATCGGCGGCGCGGGCGAGCACCGTGGCGCGGGTCGCGCGCGCCTCGTCGGGCGCCATGCAGAAGCGCGAATTCCAGCTCGGCTTCACCACTTGGATCGGATGATGCATGACGTCGCCGGAGAAGATCGCTTCCTCGCCGCGCGAGCGCAGGCGGAAATTGACCTGGCCCGGCGTGTGACCCGGTGCCGGCTCCGCCTGCAGGCAGCCTGCGATCTCCTTGGACATGTCGATGAAGCCGGTGAGCCCGGCCGCCACAACTGGCAGCACGCTGTCGGCGAAGGATCCCGCCTGCACGTCCGGGACACCGGCGTCGTAATCCCGCTTGAAGGTGTCGAAGTCCGGCTTCGGCATGAGGTAGCGCGCGTTCGGGAAGGTGGGCTCCCATTTGCCATCAACCAGCATGGTGTTCCAGCCCACATGATCGGTGTGGAGATGGGTCATGACCACGTGGGTGACCTTCTCGCGCGGCGCGCCGGCGGCCTCGAGCCACGGCAGCACGAGGGTGTTGAGCATGTTCATGCGCGCCGCCGGGCGCGGTTTGTGATTGCCGACGCCGGGGTCCACCACCACGATGCTGGCACCGGCATGGATCACCCAGAGCTGGATGGTGATGATCAGCCGATCCATGGTCGGGATCCAGTGATTGGGCGCGAGCCAGCTTCGGTTTGCCTCGAGCTCGGCACGGAGCAGCGCGGGATCGTAGTCCGGGAAGAGGTATTCCGGCAGGTGCGTCGGCCCGGAATATTCCAGCACCCGCGTGACGCGGGCATCGCCGATCATGCGGGATTGAATGAGCATCGCTATGCCTCCCCTCTTGAACCCGAGCGCCGGTGGCATCCGCCATCGCACGATCTTGCGCCTGCCTTCATGGGCCCGCGCGCTTTTTTCACCGTAGCGCAGCCGAGGGCGCGCGCACCATGGCAAACTTTATTCGTTGCGACACTCCTGCGCCTCACGCGTGCTGCGACCGGGAGTTGCGTCCAACGATCGTCAGCGGTGTGGACGGCGTCCGCTCCGGCCCCGCATCGACGCAAACCTCGGCGATGACGTCCCGCACCAGCTGCCGAAGCCAGATTTGCGCCGGGTTCCTCGTGTTCCTCTCGTGCCAGGCCAGCTTGTAGAGGATCTTCCCATTGTCGAACGGCATCGATGCGATCTGCAGCGCGCGCGCCGACGCGGTGGTCTCGACGAAGCGCCGCGGCACGGCGGCGGCGAAATCGGTATTCCCGATCACCGCAATGGCGTCGGCGCAGCTGTTCACGACCATGACGATGTCGCGCTTCTGACCGGCCAGGCTCAGCCAGGCGTCGATGATGCCAATCTGCCATGTCGCCTGCTTCACCAGCACGTGCTTGGCGGCGACGAAGGCATCGAGCGAGAGCGGATTGCCGAGGGTGGGGTGGCCGCGGCGGAAGATGCAGACGTATTCGTCGCTGAACAGCCCCTCGATCTGAAGCTCGGCCGACGGGTTCGGGAACATGCCGACCGCGCAGTCGAGCGTGCCGCGCTCCAGCGCCGAGGTGGAGCCGGGATTGGAATGGAGATGAAAATGCGGCCTGGCGTTTGGCGCCTCCCGGACGAAGCGGACGGCAAGCGCGGGAATGACGCGCGAAACCAGCGTATCCGTTATGGCCAGGTTGAAAGTGAGCCGCGTCTCGGCCGGCACGAATTCCGGTGGCATCGTAACCGCCCGGAGCTTGCCGAGGGCCTCCTGCAGATCGGGCCAGATCAGGGTCGCCTTTTCCGTCGGACGGATCCCGCCCGGCGCCTTGACGAAGAGCTCGTCCTGGAACATGTGCCGAAGCCGTCGGAGCGCGTTGCTCACCGCCGGCTGGCTCATGGCCAGCCGCTGCGCCGCGCGGGTCACGCTGCGCTCCGCCATGATGGCGTAGAAAACGTTGAGGAGGTTGAGATCGATCCGCTTCTCGCTCATGGGCGACCGCTCCTCTCATAGATGGCGGTGATGATCGGTATTTGATTTCGAAAGTTGACGCCATGTCGAGGCGTCCCGACTATGTGGCGCGGCGGATCGATCCCGCACTCGACAGGCGAGCCATGCTGCAGATCGACTGCATCGTCCAAGGCCGCAATCGTCTCGGCGAGAGTCCGATCTGGAGCAGCCGGCAGCAGCGGCTCTACTGGGTCGACAGCCGCGGCCCGGCGGTGTTTCGCCTGGATCCCGCGACCGGCGTCGTCGAGACGGTGCCGCTGCCGGCGCTCGTTGGCAGCATCGGGCTGCGTCGCGCCGGTGGCCTGGTGGTGGCGATGCAGACCGGATTGCACACGCTCGATTTCGATACCGGCGCGCTCAGCTTCATCGGAGATCCCGAAAGCGACCAGCCGGAGAACCGGTTCAACGATGGCCGCTGCGACCGGCGCGGTCGCTTCTGGGCCGGCACGATGAACGATGTCAGGCGCGATCCCACGGGCTCGCTCTATCGCCTCGATCCCGATCGCAGCTGCACCTGGATCCGCGGCGACATCATCGTTCCCAACAGCATCTGCTGGAGCCCGGATGACCGCATCATGTATTTCGCCGACACCTACCGCGAGCGGATCATGACCTATGCTTTCTCCGTCGACGACGGGAGCATCAGCGACATGCGGCTGCTTGGTGGAGACGCGCGGCAACAAGGGTCGGCCGGACGGATCGACTGTCGATGCCGAGGGATTTCTGTGGAACGCGGAATTCGGCGGCGGTCGCGTGGTCCGCTACGCGCCGGATGGCCGCGTCGACAGGGTCGTTTCGCTTCCGGTGACGCAGCCCTCGAGCTGTGCGTTCGGCGGCAGCCGTCTCGACATACTCTACGTGACCTCGGCGACGCAGCGCCTGACGCCGGAGCAGCTGGACGCGCAGCCCCTGGCCGGCGGCCTGTTCGCGATCGATGTCGGCGTCGGCGGTCTGCCGGAGCCGGAATACGGCGGCTGAGAAAGCGGGATATGGGTACCTCACCGGCCACATTAGGCAAGCTCCCGGCCGACGCCTTCGGCACTTTGGTGCTGCCAGCGGTTCCGCTCGACCTTATCGCCGCGTTTCGCGCGCTGCCGGACCTGACCGGCATGTGCTCCGACGCGATGGACGAGCTCGGGCTTGCTGGCGCGATTTCCGGCTCGATCCTCCGCGCCCGCGACCCCTCCGCGCGCATCGTCGGCCGCGCGCTTACGGTTCACAATGTGCGCCGGGAGGAGAATTTCGCCGCGGCGCTGGCCTCCGGCATCTCGATGCTGGCGGATGTGGAGGCGCACAATCTGGCCGAGCCCGGCGACGTCCTGGTGCTGCAGGGCGTCGACCTCATCTCCAATATGGGAAGCATCCTTGCGAGCCTGGCGCGGCGGCAGGGCGAGATCGGCGCCATCGTCGACGGGGCCGTGCGCGACATCGATCATTCCCGCAGCATCGGCTATCCCGTGTGGTCGCGCAGCGTGAGCCCGATCACCGGCAAGTGGCGGGTCGAGACCATTGCCATCAACAAGCCGGTCACCATCTGCGGGGTCACCGTCGCTCCCGGCGATATCGTGCTTGCCGACGAGGTGGGCGTCTGCTTCGTGCCACTTGCCCGCGCGCCGGAAGTACTGGAGCGAGCGCAGAAGATCGCCCTCAACGAGGAAAGGCGGCAAGCCGCCATCCGCGCGGGTGCGCCGATCGCCGAGGTGATGGCGGGCGGCACTCGGAGATAAGCGGCGGTCAGGCACCTGCATCGATCCGGCTCCGCCGCCTATGCCGGCGTCGCGCTCGGCCCGTGGAACTGCAGCTTCTCCGGTGGGATGCCGTTCTCGATGTCGGTCTGCTTCCACTTGAGATCGATCGGGTGCGCCGTCTCCACGAAGGTGAGCATCAGATCGTAGAGGACGCGCGCATCCTTCGGCAGATCGTCGAGCGGCAGCGGCGAGAGATAGGCCACGATCGCTTCCGCGCGCGGCAGCATCGCGTCATAGAAGACGCGAAGTTCTTCGAGGGGAGTTGCCAGCAGCTTGAAGTAGCGGTCCTTCTCCGTTGCCAAGGCCCAGTCCTTCACGAAGGGCGCAAGATCGGCGAAGTCCGGCGGCAGCGGATTGTTGCGGAGGGTCTCACTCTTCTTCTTCATGGCTCGCGCACCATCTGCTCGGCGGTGGCGTAGTGCTTCTGGATCAGCATTTCCTGCTGGGAGAGGATGATCTCCGGCATCGCCCCTGATTTCAGCATGGCGTGAATCGCCTCCATGGTGGAGATGTCCTCGCGGAAGACCTCACGGTTGCGCACCCGCAGATAGCTGTGGGCGAGGCGGTCGCCGAAGGTCTTGGCCTTGTAGGCGTAGTCGACGACGCGAATCTCTGTGTGATCGGCATCGACCGGCCAGAACCACATGTTCTGATGCCAGTCGGCGCCCTCGATCAGCACGAAGCACGGGAAGAACTCGATGATGTCGAAGGCCCAGTTGTCGACCCGCCCCGGATTGACCGCCTTGGGAAAATCCGGCGCCGAGGTGTCGACCTGGGGAAAGGCGGGGTAGAGCTCGCGGCCGTGGGTATAGGCCACCGCCTCCACCGGCGTCATCTTGTGGTCGGGATTGGCCTTCGCGGAGTAGCGGCCGTGGCGCGACATCACCTCCAGGAACGGCCGATGCCGCATCGGATTGCCCTTGCCGCCCTGATAGTCCGGCAAGGTGTTCTTGTGCAGGAAGAGGGAATGATAGCCCTCGGTGAAGGCGTTGATGGTGATGTGCCAGTTGGCGTTCACCACCACGGAGTAATTGGCGATCTGCTGGCGGCCGTCGAAGTACCCGCGATAGCCACCGTGCATGTCGCCGAGCCATTCTTTCAGCGTCTGCTTCGGCTGCTTGTCGAAATTGACGAAGACGAAGTCCTCCCAGACCTCGCAGGCGACGGGAATCAGCGAGTACTTCGACTTGTCGAGATCGACGAACTGGGATTCGTCGGTGACCGCCGCCAGCCGTCCATCCGCGGCAAAGGTCCAGGCATGGAAGCCGCAGGTAAATCCCAGCTTGCAGCCTTTGGGATCCTGAACGAGCTTGTTCGCGCGGTGGCGGCAGATGTTGTAGAAGGCGCGGACAACATTGTCCTGGCCGCGCACCACCAGGAGCGATGCCCTGAGCGGCGGCACCTCAACGACGACGTAGCTCCCTTGCTGCGGCAGCTCCGAGGCCGAGGCCACCGGCACCCAGGTGCGGCGAAAGATTTTCGCCACCTCCTGCTGGAAATACTCCGGCTGGATCTTCTCGAGAAGATTGACGACATTCTTCAGGCGTGTCGTATCGCCGCGGAAGATCGTCGTTGTCTGGGCAGCGGCACTCATCTCTGACTTCCTCCTGGGAAACGCTGGCCGTCCGCGGCGCGCCGGCTCATTTGCGCGGCGGCGCGCGGCCGTTGCGGGCTTCCGCCGCCTCGGTGGCGGGGTGATTGATGATCGGCGTCACGTCCACCTTCATGTAGGGGAACATGGGCAGAGATCCCACGGCCTCGTGCAGCGCCTCCAGGCTGCTGGCGTCCCAGACGCTGAAATTCGCGATGCGGCCGACGATGCGCCAGATGCGCACGAGGGTACCCTCGGCGATGAGCTGCATGGCGCGCGCATTTTCGCGCTCGCGCAGCTTGTCCTTGTCGGCCTGCGGCATCTCGGGAGGAATGGTGACGTCGATCTTAAGAAGAAACAGCACGGGGTTCGGCTCCTTGTCGGGGTTTGATCACTTCGCGTCCGGACGGTCCATCAGCGCCAGGCACTCGTTGTAGAGCCCGAAGCCGAGCTCCTCCTGCATCCGGCGCTTGATCGGCTCGGTCAGCAGCGCGCGGGTGTGGCGCACCAGCACCTCGGGTTTGGCGGCGATGTCGCGGGCCAGCTCCCAGGCGCGCGGCAATACCTTCTCCTTCGGCAGCACTTCGGCGACGAGGCCGAGGCGCTGCGCTTCGGCGGCCTGGATGGTCTGGCCGGTGAGCAGGAAATAGCGCGCGCGGTTGACGCCCAGCAGCATGGGGTAGACGACGTGAACGCCGTCGCCGGGCACCAGCCCGCCGGGGAAATGCGCGGAGTCCTGGAACGCCGCGTGCTCGGCGGCGATCACGATGTCGCCGAGGAGCGGGATCTCGGAATGGCGCCAGGCCGGGCCGTTGACGGCGCTGATGACGGGCACCTCGATGTTGAGGAGGTTCATCAGCATGCGCTTCCCTTCGGAGATCAGGTTCTCCGTGAACTGCGCCGTGGGCCGGGTCGGGAACAGCGGATGGCCGGCGGTCGGGATCACTCGCGGGCCGGAGAACTCCTCGCCGGCGCCGGTCAGGATCACCACCTTGTTCTCGCGGTCGGCGCCGATGTCGTGGAAGGCGTCCGGCAGTTCCGCGTGGGGTCCGAGGCCCCATTGCAGCGTGCCGCCCTTGGTGTGGAGGGTCACCTCGAGGATGCCGCCTTCGCGCTTCATCCGGATGCTCGGGTATCTCTCGCCGTAGTCGCTCAGCTTGGTCATCGTTCTCCTCCGGTTTCAGGTGCCGAGATAGGCGTGCTGCACTTGCGGATCGCCCGCGAGCTCGTGGGATGGCCCATGCAGCGCGATCTCGCCGTTCTCGAGTATGTATCCGTAGGAGCTCACCTGAAGCGCCATGCGCGCGTTCTGCTCCACCAGCAGGATCGGAATGCCCTGGGCATGGATGCGCTGGATGATCTCGAACACCTGCTGCACCAGGAGCGGCGACAGGCCGAGGCTCGGCTCATCGAACATCAGGAGACGCGGCTTCGCCATCAGCGCGCGGCCGATCATCAGCATCTGCTGCTCACCGCCGGAGAGCGTTCCCGCCATCTGGGCGGCGCGCTCGCGGAGGCGCGGAAAGAGCTCATAGATCGCCGCCAGCTCGCTCCGGGCGTTGCCGTCGCGTCGCCGCGTCCAGGTGCCGAGCAGCAGGTTGTCTTCGGTGCTGAGCGCGGGAAAGATCTCGCGACCTTCCGGCACCTGCACGATGCCGCGCGCCACAAGCCGGTCGACCCGCTCGTTGGTGACGTCCTCGCCGTCGAAGAGGATCCGACCCTTGCGCACCGGGACCACGCCGGAGACGCAGTTCAAGGTGGTGGTCTTGCCGGCGCCGTTGGCGCCGAGCAGGCACACGATCTGTCCGGCGCCCACCTTGAGGTTGACGTCCTCGAGGGCGCGGACCGCTCCGTAGGCGGCATGCACCGCTGCCACCTCAAGCATGGGCGGCGCGCCCCAGATAAGCCTCGATCACCCGCGGATTGGATTTGATCGCAGCGGGCACACCCTCGGCGATCTTCTCGCCGAAGCTCAGCACGGTGACGCTGTCCGCCACCGACATGACGAGGCGCATGACGTGCTCGACCAGCACGATGGTGATGCCGCGCTTGCGCGCGAGGTCGACCAGCATCGCGTCGATATGGGAGATTTCGCGGTTCCGGAGCCCCGCCGCGGGCTCGTCGAGCAGCAGGAGCCGCGGCCTGCCGGCAAGCGCGCGGGCAAGATCGAGGAGCTTCTGCCGACCGAAATCGAGCTCGCCGGCGGCGGTGTCGCGATAGGCCAGCAGGCCGGTATAGTCGAGCGCCTCCTCCGCCTCGCGGACCGCCTGGCGCTCCGCCGATGCGCGCGCGCGGCCCGGCGCGAAGGGGAAATAGCGGGGCACCCGGCTCGTCAGGCCGACGAGGACGTTCTCCAGCGCGGTCATGCGGTGCAGCAGCTCGATGTTCTGGAAGGTGCGCGCGACGCCCTCGGCGATCAGGTGATGCGGCCGCCGGGCGAGCAGCGAGCGCCCGTCCAGCAGGATCTCCCCCTCGCTCGGCGTGCAGTAGCGCGAGACGCAGTTGAAGAGCGTGGACTTGCCGGCGCCGTTGGGGCCGATGAGAGCGTGGATCGAGCCCGCCGCCACCTCCATGCTGAAGCCGTTGAGGGCGAGAAGCCCGCCGAAGCGCATGCTGAGGTTCTGGACCGAGAAGAGCGCGGTCATGGCGTCTGACGCTCCAGCGCGCTGGAGCTCGGCTGCCTGCCCGTCGCGGCCGCGCCGCGTCCTGTCCGAAACGCGCCGCGCAGCAGGCCCCAGACGCCGCTCGGCATGAACATGATGGCGGCGATGAGGATGACGCCGTAGGCGAATTCCTGCCAGACCAGCAGGCCTTGAGGCGCCGCGCGCAGCGCCTCCGGCAGCAGACCCAACAGCACGACGCCGATCACGACGCCGGGCAGCGTCCCGCTGCCGCCCACCACGATCATGGTGAGCACCAGCACGAGCTGCCAGACGTTCATCACGTCAGGATGGACGAAGGATTGGAAGAGGGTGTAGGCGCCGCCGGCGATGCCGCCGTAGAAGGCGGAAATCGTGAACGCGATCACCTTGGTGCGCTTGACGTCGATGCCGGAGGCGGTGGCGACGTGCTCGCTGTCGCGGATGGCGCAGAGATCGCGTGCGAGACGCGAGCGCGTGAGGTAGAGCGTGGCCGCCAGCACCAGCGCCAGGATGAGCGCCATCACCGGAAGCGCGCGGCGGTCGGTGCCGACGACGTAGCCGAAGATATCCGGCGCGGCGATCTGCAACCCGTCGGGCCCGTGGGTGAGCGAATCCCATGTCCGCGCCACCCATTGCGCGCATTCGGCGAAGGCGAAGGTGGCGAGCGCCAGGTAGACCGCGCGCAGCCGCGTCGCCGGCAACGCGATCAGGAATCCGATGGCGGCGGCCAGCGCCGCCGCCGCCGGCATGCCGAGGATGAAGGGCACGCCGAGCCGGCTCTGCAGCAGCGTCGTGCCGTAGATGCCGATGCCGAAGAAGGCGATGTGCGCGAAGGCGAACTGACCCGACCAGCCCAGCAGGATGTCGAGGCCGAGCGCCAGGATCACGTACATCATCAGGAGATTGCCGATATAGAGAAAATATTCCGGCAGCACCAAGGGCAGCAGGAGGGCGATCGGCACCAGCGCGGAGAGCGCGAGAAGCTGCTTGAGGGAGGGCGCGCCGTGCACGGGCTCAGACCTTCTTCAGCACGATGGCCTCGCCGAACAGGCCCTGCGGGCGGATCAGCAGCACCAGCATGATGACGAAGAACGGCGTGACGGTGATCGCCTGCGGCGAGACGAAGATGCCGACCAAATTCTGCACCACGCCCAGGACGATGCCGCCCACGACGCAGCCCGGCAGCGAGCTGAAGCCGCCGATGATGGCGGCGGCGAAGGCGAGCATCACCACCGAGCCCATGTCCGGGGTCATCAGCAGCTTCGGCGCCAGCAGCACGCCGGCGATCCCCGCGATCGCCGACGCCAGGCCCCAGACCGCCATGCGCATGGTCTTGACGGGAATGCCGATGAGCGCCGCCGCGCGCGCGTTCTGGCTGGTGGCGCGCAGCGCCTTGCCGATCATGGTGAACCGGAAGAACACCCAGAGCGCCACCATGATCGCGGTGGTGATCGCGATGATCGCGAGATCCTGCCGCTGCAGCACGACGTCGCCGAGGAAGACCGGCGCGCCCTTGAAGAGCGGCGGCAGCCGCCGGACCTCCTCGGTATAGGGCACGACACGCACGGCGCCCTTGAGGAGGTAGGAGAGGCCGATGGTCGCCACCACCAGCGGCACGAGATCGGCGTGCTTGGCGAGCCGCCGGCCGCCGATCTTGTTGAGCGTGATGCGATCGAAGAGCGCGCCCACCGCGAATACCAGCAACGGCACCGCCACCAGCATCAGAGGATAGGCCAGATCGAAATAGACCAGCAGGAACAGGCCCAGGTACGCCCCGAGCATCACCAGCTCGCCGCCGGCAAAGTTCACGACGTCGGTTGCCTTGTAGACGATGACGAGCGACAGCGCGACCAGCGCATAGACGCATCCGGTCACGATGCCGCTCGCCGTTCCCTGGAGGATCAGGGTCGTCAGCATGGTGGGGTGTCTCCGGACCGATTCCCGATCCTCAGGTGCCGTCCTTGCCGTTCCAGGAATAGACGCCGGGCTCCACCTTCTCCGTCTTGCCGTCGAAGCGCACGACATAGACGCCGCGGAGCGCGTCATGCCGTTCCGGCGAGAAGCGGAGCGCCTCGCCCTGGATCTCGGTCTTGAGGTCGAGATGCTCCAGCGCGTCGACGAAGGAATCGCGGGTGACGTTGCGTCCCGCTTTCTCCAGGGCCTGGACGACCGCCAAGGCGGAGGGCACGCCGGTGATCATGAAGGCGCCGGGCTCGCGGTCGGGATAGGCCTTCTTGTATTTGGCCACCCACTTCTGGCGCAGCGCCGGGTCGCCCACGTCGGTGAAGGCCCAGGTGTAGTAGAAGTTCTTGAGCGCGTCGTCGTTGCCGACGTTCTTGGCGAATACCGATGGTGTCGGGATGCCCTGGGTCGATTGCAGGAGCGGGATCGCGTTCATGCCGAACTCGCCGTATTTCTGCGCGATCAGCACCGCGGGCGCGGGATAGGCGCCGGAGATGATGACGTCGGGCTTGGCCGCGCGGATGTTGAGGAGCGGCGCCGTCACGTCGGTGATGGAGGGCGGGATGCGCTCCATCGCCACCACAGTTCCGCCGAGCCGCTCGGTCGCCGCCTTGGCGGCGGCGAGGTTCGCCTTACCATAGTCATCGTCGTGGACGATGATGGCGACTTTCTTCGCCTTGAGGGTCTTGGCCGCGAACTCGGCGAGCGCCGCGCCGTAGACGCGTTGCGTTGCCTGGAACGAGCCGAAGATATAGTGCTGCGGCGGGAAGACCACATTGTCGCCGGCGGCGTTCAGCATCACGAACGGCACTTTCTCGCGGGCGACGAACTCCTGCGCTGCCGCGATCGCCGCGGTGCAGGAGCCACCATGCAGCAGGAACACCTTGTCGACGGTGACCAGCTTCTTGATCGCGCCGACGAGGTCGTTGCCATTGCACTTGTCGTCCTCGACCACGATCTTGATCTTGCGTCCGTTGATGCCGCCCTTGGCGTTGACGTCGTCGTAGACCATCTTGGCGGCGTTGAGCGGATCGATGCCATAGGCAATGAGTGGCCCGGAGAGCGGCGCGAACATGCCGATGGTGATCTCGTTATCGGTGATGCCGGGATCGGCGGCATAGGCCGGCACGGCTAGGCTGAAAAGGGAAATCGCTCCCAGCAGGAGCTTGCGCACGCACTTCATCTGGCTTCCTCCATTTCTCTTTTGTGGTTCGGTCGGTTGATCCGGCCGAACTTGTTTCCCGTCACTCTCGCTTTCGCGGCGAGCTCGTTCCGTCAATTCTCGTCTAAGACGAACTCCTCCCGCGCGAGGATGACGTCGGCGGCGTCCGCGAGATCGCTGGCGACCGCTTCCGCCGCGGCCAGGGCGTCGCGCCGGCGCAAGGCTTTCAGGATCTGGGTGTGGTCGTCGCGGGCGTTGCGCGTGCCGGTATGGGTGAAGACGCCGTTCAGGAAGGGGCCCGCCTGCATCCACAGGGATTCCACGATCGGAAAGATCACCGCGCTGTTGGCCGCGCCGTAGAGCGCGAAATGAAAGGACTGGTTGGCGGCGAGGTAGCGTTTGACATCGTCGGCTCCCACCGCGTCCTGCATGTCGGCGTTGATTCGCTCGAGAGCCTTGATTTCCTCGACGCCGATGAACTCGGCCGCGCGCCTCGTCAGCATGGTCTCCAGGCTGAGCCGGACCTGCAGCAGTTCCTGAAACCGCGGCCGCGTCATCCGAGGCACGCAGAGCGTGCGGTTCGGCAGCATCGTCAGCGCATGCTCCGCCACCAGGCGCTTCAGCGCATCCCGCACCGGGATCAGGCTGGTGCCGAAGCGCTCGGCGAGACTGCGGATCGAGAATGCCTGGCCGGGGACGAGATCGCCGATGATCAGCGCCTGACGCAAGGCGGCATAGATATCGTCGTGCAGACTGCCGTTGATGATGTCGCCGCGATTGACCGGCAGCATCATCGAGAGATCGTCGCGCTTGCGCTGAGGTTGCCCTGTCATCGTGCGATCGCTATCGCCCCGACGCGGGCACGGAAAGACGCTCGCTCATATCCCGGGCAGAGTACCGTCACCCTTCGTCGCCTCCCTGTCGGCTTCTGGACGTTTATTATAACAAACCCTATGCTGAGGGGCTTGATGAGTCAATTTGTTATAACACTAGGGAGGAGCGAGCATGCGCCGACGGAAGCTAGGCAAGCTCGAAGTTTCCAGTATTGGCCTCGGCTGTATGAGCATGACGCCGATCTACGGCGATCCCGATCCGGCGAGCGCGCTCGAGACGTTGCTGCGCGCGCCGGAGCTCGGCATCGATCTCATCGACACGTCGGATGCCTACGGCAAGGGCAAGAACGAGGAGCTGGTCGCCCGCGCGCTCAAGGGCCGGCGCGACCGCTACGTCGTCGCCAGCAAGTTCGGCAACCTCCGGATGCCCGACGGCTCGCCGGCGGTGAACGGCCGGCCCGATTACGTGCCGAAGGCGTGCGAGGCGAGCCTGAAGCGGCTCGGCATCGACACCATCGATCTCTACTACCTCCACCGCGTCGATCCGGCGACGCCGATCGAGGACACGGTGGGCGCGATGGCGCGGCTCATCGAGCAGGGCAAGATCCGTCACATCGGCCTCTCCGAGGCGGGCGCCAGGACCATCCGCCGCGCCCACGCCACGCATCCGATCACCGCGCTGCAGACCGAGTATTCGCTCTGGACCCGCGATGTCGAGAGCGAGATCCTGCCGACCTGCCGCGAGCTTGGCATCGGCTTCGTCGCCTATGGGCCGCTCGGCCGCGGTTTTCTCACGGGCTCGATCGCCAGCGAGGCGAGCCTGGCGAAGGACGACATCCGCCGCACCATGCCGCGCTTCCAGGGCGACAATTTCGAGCGTAACCGAGGACTGGTGCGCGAGCTCGAGGCGCTCGCGAAGGCGGAGCGTTGCACGCCGGCGCAGCTCGCCATCGCCTGGGTGCTGACGCGTGGCGACGATATCGTGCCGATCGCCGGGACCAGCAAGAAAAGCCGCCTGGAAGAGAATGCCGCTGCCGCCGCGCTGCAGATCTCCCAGCGGACGATTGCCGCGCTTGATGAATTGTTCGCCCCCGGCGCCGCCGTGGGCGAGCGCACGGTCCTTGCCCTGCTGCCGCGGCTGGGGCTCTGAGGCTCGACCCTCGATACCGGCGCGAAAAGTGGTAGCATCGAGGCAATGACTGATGACCCCGCTTCGGCCGGGGTAAGGGAGGCCTATGTCGACGACCGAGCAGAATATCAATGCGTCCTCCGCCGCCGCAGGAGCGCGGTCACGGGCGCCGATCCTCAGCGAGACGAGAAAGGAATCCCAGGTCCCGGCGGGGCTCCGGCGGTTTCTGTCGCTGGGTGATTTCGAGCAGGGCGCGCGCCGACATCTACCGCCGATGCTGTTCGGCTTCATTTCCGGCGGCGTCGAGACCGACGCCACGGTGCGCGACAATCGGAACGTCTTCGCGGACTACGGCTTCGTGCCGCGCGTGCTGGTGGATGTCACCGGCCGCAGCAAGTCGACGACCCTCTTCGGCCGCAGCTATGCCGCGCCCTTCGGGATCGCCCCGATGGGGGCGAGCGCCATCGCGGCCTACCGTGGCGATTGCGCGCTCGCCCACGCTGCGGGCGCCGCCAACATTCCCATGATCGTCAGCGCGGCCTCGCTCATCCCTCTGGAGGAAATTCGGCGCAACGGGCCCACGAGCTGGTACCAGGCCTATCTGCCGGGCGACGTGGCCCGCATCGAGGCGCTGGTCGATCGCGTGGCGGCGGCGGGCTTCGAGACGCTTGTGCTCACGGCGGACGTGCCGGTCCCCTCCAATCGCGAGAACAATGTGCGCAACGGATTCAGCATTCCGCTGAAGCCGAGCCTGCGCCTGTTCTGGCAAGGCGCCAGCCATCCGTCCTGGCTGCTCGGCACCGCTCTCAGAACGCTGCTGGCGCACGGCATGCCACACATGGAGAATATGGATGCCATGCGCGGACCGCCGTTCCTCTCGCGCCACCTCGTGCGCGCGCTCGGCAACCGCGACGGCCTCACCTGGGAGCATCTGCGCCTCATCCGGCGGCGATGGAAAGGCAAGCTCGCGGTAAAGGGCATCCTCTCGAAGGAGGACGCCCACATTGCGCGGGAGAGCGGCGCGGATGGCATCATCATCTCCAATCATGGCGGTCGGCAGCTCGATGGCGCCACGGCGCCGCTTCGTGTGCTGCCGGAGATCGCCGCCGTCTCCGGCGGCATGACCGTCATGATCGACAGCGGTTTCCGGCGCGGCACGGATATATTGAAGGCGCTGGCGCTTGGCGCCGATTTCGTGTTCCTGGGGCGGCCGTTCCTCTACGCGGCGGCGGTTGGTGGTGAGGCCGGCGTCACCCACGCGATCAAGCTGCTGTCCGAGGAGATCGACCGGGACATGGCGCTGCTGGGCGTGGCGAGCCTCGACGAGCTCGATCCGGAATTCCTGAGGCGGCTTGGCGAGGCCAGGTCAGGTCTCTGAGCGGGAAAACCGGATCGTGTCGAAGCGAATCGCGATCGTGGGGGCGGGCGCCGTCGGCGGCTATATCGGCGCGCATCTGGCGCGGACCGGCGCCGATGTCGTGCTGATCGACGGCTGGCCGGAGAATGTGGAGACGATCCGCCGGGACGGCTTTCTCGTCGAGGGAATGACCCAGGGCGAGCGCTTTCGGGTGCCGGTGCGCACGCTTCATATCGCCGAGGTGCAGGCGCTCACCCGCGAGAAGCCGATCGACATCGCGATGATCGCGGTCAAGTCCTACGACACCGAATGGGCCTGCTGGCTGATCCAGCCCTATCTCGCGCCCGATGGCTTCGCCATCTCCATGCAGAACGGCATCAACGAGGAGCGTATCGCCGGCATTCTCGGCTGGGGGCGAACCTTGGGCTGCTCCATCAGCCTGCACGCGGCGGAGCTGGTTGGCCCCGCCCATGTGGTGCGCTGCGCGCCGCGTGGCGACGACAGCCATATCGGCTTTCGCATCGGCGAGGCGCATGGCCGGATCACCGAGCGGCTCCGCGAGGTGGTCGAGCTGCTGGCTCCCGCCGATTCCGCGAAGGCGACCACCAATCTCTGGGGCGAGCGCTGGTCGAAACTGGTCATCAACTCCATGCGCAACGGCGTCTCGGCGATGACCGGCATGAGCGGGCAGGAACGCGATCTCGATCCGGAGATCCGGCGCCTCACCATCCGGCTTGGCAGCCAATGCGTGCGCGTGGGACGGGCGCTGGGCTTCGAGCTCGAGAGCGTCGGCGGCCTCGATATCGCCCTGCTGGTCGCCGCCGGCGAGGGCGATCAGAAAGCCTATGATGCCATCAGCGAGCAGATCATCCGCGTGGCCCGCAGCCGCACCGGCGAATAGCGGCCCTCAATGGGACAGGACGTTCGCAAGGGTCGCAAGACGGAGACCGACTTCATCAACGGCCTGGTCGCGCGCCGGGGCGAGGAGATCGGTGTCGACGCCTCGCTCCACGCCAAGGTCAACGCCATCATCAAGCGGATCGACGCCGGCGAGCTGCAGCCTGGCCGCGACCTGGCGATCGGGCTTTAGAGCTTCCTTTCGCATCCGGGAGGTCGAGCCGATAGACGGTGGTCGCGGTCCGGCTGAACAGTGCCGTCTTCTCGGCGGCGGAATAGTCGGATGCTACGCGCTTGAAGGCGTTCCAGAGCACGCGATAGCCGCAGACTTCCTTGTCGACGGGGAAATTGCTCTCGAACATGCAGCGCTCGACGCCGACGGCGTCGATGCAGGTCTCGATGTAGGGCTTCCAGGCGCGGGCGAGCTCGGCCGAGGAGGGCGGTGTCTTGGCATCGTGAAACCCGAGGCCGACGATCTTCATCCCAAGCCCGCCCAGCTTGATGAAAACATTGGGGTAGGGAGTGAGTTGCCGAATTCGCTGACGCCACTCTGCGAAGACTTCCGCGCGGCGGCCGGCGAAGGGGCCGATGCCGACGCAGCCGCCGACATGATTGAGGATGATCGTCGTTTCCGGAAAGGCACCCGCGAGATCCGCCAGCTCGTCGAGCTGCGTGTGATAGAGCCAGGCCTCGAAGGAGAGTTTCAACGGCGCGAGGCGCGCGAAGCCGGCGCGAAAGCGTCGATCCCCGAGCAAGCCCGGCGGCGGGTCCGTGCGCGGGCTGTGCAGCAACTTGTCGCGATGCCAGACCGCGGGATTGCGGACGCCCCGGAACCGCCCGCCGCCGGCCGCAATATGAGCTTCCAGCAGATCGGTGATCCGCGCGCCGCGGCTGAGATCGGCGAAGCCGACGATACCGGCGCAGGCGCGCAGGGGACCGTAGATGCCGCTCGCGAACATGGCGGCGATGCCGTTCACGAACTCGGTCTCGCCGACGGGACGGAGCTCCGTTGGCCCGTCGGCCCGATACATCGATGCCGCCTCGACGAAGACGGTCGCGCGGATGTTGTGGCCGGTGCTGAGGTCGCTCAGCAACTCCGGAAGCAGGTAGCGATTTCCCGCGTGATCCCAGAGATGATGATGGGGATCCACGATCGGCAGGGCGGGGTCGATGACCGGCTCGCGCCGCCGGTCGAGCCAGCCCTGATCGACACTGAAATGGAACCAGGATTCGCTGTCCTGTCGCGGCAGTCGGGCAGGCATCGTCGTCGATGCGGAACGGTTCATATGGTGCCGGGATTGCGATGAGGTGGGAGAGGTGATGGGAGATCGATCTTATTCCGCGCTCGAGCGGGAGCAAAGACCGTTCCAGCCCGTCGTCAGGCAACGATCGCGTCCTCGAACGGTGTCCTTGAGAGCGGCACGGCGCCGCGGTCCGTGATCAGCACCTGCTGCTCCAGCTTGATGCCTTCCTTGCCGCCGACCTCGCCGATGATAGCTCTCGACGCAGACCACCATGTTCTCCTGGAACACGCCGTCGTAGCCCCAGTCCTCGAAGTCGCGGGCGTAGGCGACGCTGGGATACTCGTCCACGAGCCCGGCGCCGTGCACCATCATCATGTAGCGGTTGCGGAATGAATTCCTCCGGCACCGGCCAGCATTGTCTCCGCGAATTCGCGGAAGCCCACGCCCGGCCTGAGCAGGCCATGTTGTGCAGCACCTGCTCCTCCGCGATCCCATAGAGCCGCCGCTGCTCGTTGCTGGGCGGCTTGCCCGGGCAGACCCAGCTGCGCGAGATGTCCGCGAGATAGCCCATCGGCCCCACCATGTCGGTGTCGAAGGCGACGACGTCGCCCGCCTGGATGACGCGGTTGCCGCATTCCTGGAACCAGGGATTGGTGCGCTCGCCCGAGGTGAGCAGCCGCGATTCGATCCACTCGCCGTCGTGGGCGATGTTGACCTCGTGCAGGATCGCCCAGAGCTGGTTCTCGGTGATGCCCGGACGGAGCGCCGCGCGCATGGCGGCAATCGCGGCGTCGCAGACGTCCATCGAGAGGCGCATCGCCGCGATCTCCTCCGGCGACTTGATGAGACGCGCCTGCTCGATCGCTTCCTGGGCGTCGAAGAGCTGCACGCCGCGCTCCGCGAGCTTGAAGGCGCCCATGGGCTCGCAGCGGTCGATCGCGAGGCGGCGGTTCCTGCCGCCATGCTGGCGCCACCATTTCGCGCGATCTCCCCCGCCCAGATGCCGGCCTTCTCCTCGCAGCGCGGGCCCGCGAGGAAATAGAACCAGGGCGTGCGGGGCCGCGATCTCGGCGATGGTCTCGATCCCCTCGTTGTTGTGCATCGAGCCGGCGAACTCGAACAGCACCACCGGCCCCTCGGTCGGCACGAAGGCCCAGCGGCCCGGGTGAGTGCATGGACCACAGCTTCATGTTGCGGCTGCCGGTGGCGTAGCGGATGTTGATGGGATCGGAGAGCAGGCAGCCGGCAGTAGTCGCGCCGCCGCAGCTCGGCGCGCAGCCGCTCGAGCCGATAGGCGCGAAGCTTTTTCTGATCGATCTCGGCGATGCGCGCCACCACGTCGACGGCGAGGGGGGCGATGCGGGTGTGCTGTCCGTCTGCGGTCATGGCGATGCCACTCCTCTTTGCCTGGCGTCCCTGCGAGGCGGCCGAGCCCGCAGAGTAGCACGGGTACGCTCGCGGACGGACGCGCTCACGGAGTGGTCGCGTTGACAATCCTTGACCGCCGGATGAAGCGTAGACGGGTACGCGCAGGGGATCGAGCAGCGGTCCGCTGCAGGCGGCGGTCAGCCGATAACCAGCGGAAACTCCTCCGCGGCCAGCGGCTCGCCGGGCCGCAGCCGTGCGTCGAGGCCGGGGAAGGGTGGCGAGATCTCGCCGGAGCGCCGGGCATAAACGGCGTCGTCGCCGAGCCAGCGCGCGGCGAAGGCGCGACGGCGATTGGTCGAGAGGTTGCCGGGCGCGCCATGCACGGTGAGGAAATGAAAGGCGATGGCATCGCCGGGCTCCAGATCCCAGCTCAGCAGCCGATAGTCGCCGCGATGAGCGTTGATATCGGGCATATCCTCGAGGCTGTCGGATGTGTGGTCATAGGCCACGCCGTTGAACTTGCGCGGCCGGAACCAGCGGCCCCAGCGATGGGATCCCGCGACGAATTCGACGCAGACGTCCTTCGGCACCGGGTCGAGCGGGATCCAGAGGCTGGCGACCTTGCTGCCGTCGACGCAGTAATAGGGCTGGTCGTGATGCCAGGGCGTCACCTCGCGGGTGCCGGGCTCTTTGACCAGAATGTGCTCGTGGAAGAAGCGCGCGGTCTTGGAGCCCATGAGCTCCGCGGCGATGCTCCCGGCCGGGCTCTCGAAGACGAAGCTGCGGTACTCCGGGATCCGCGCCCAGTTGCAGTAGTCGCCGACGAAACGGCCGGTGCCGCCCGCCGGCGTGTAGATGCGCTGGAACGGCCCGGGCTCCGCCATGTTGCGCTCGATACCGGCGCGCAGCTTGTCGACCCAGTCGGCGAATACGCCGCGCAGCACCGTGGCGCCGTCGCTCTGGAATGTCTCGACGGTGGCGGATGCGAGGGTCATTGGCTGGTCCCCTGGTTTTGCACGACGAAGAAACTGTCGGCTTCATAGGCGGGTGGCAGCTCGACGCTGCCGGCGCGGAACCGGGCCACCCGGGTCTTTTTTCCCTTGAGGAGGCGGCCGGCCTCGGTGGTGGGAACCGACATCAGGGTCAGGGGAAACGCATCGGCGGCGGTGTAGTCGCAGATCAGCATCCGCCGCGGCTCGCTCGAGCGGTTGGCGGGCGAGCCGTGCACCATCCAGGTGTCGATGAGGCAGACGTCGCCGGCTCGACCGATAAGTGGTACCGCGTCCCGTGCGAAGGTGTCGGCGAGCTCCGCGGGCGTTTCTCCGGCGAAGGTGTCGCCGCGGTAGTGAGTGAAGTGCTGGCGATGCGATCCCGGCACCACGAAGAGGCAGCCGTTCTCCTCGCTCATGTCGTCGAGCAGGACCAGGGCGACGACGACGTCATCGTTGGTCTGGGGATCGAAGGGATGATCCTGATGCCATCCGACATAAGTCTGCATCCCCGGCAGCTTGATGTTCAGCTTGCAGTGATGGAACTTGATGTCGGGTCCGATGAGGTCGGCGACCAGGTCAGGAATCGGCCCGTCCCACAGCACGCGGCGAAAGGCGGCACTGATGTCGACGGGATTGGCGACGCGGCGCAGGCGGGGCATCTCGGCGGTATGGCCGGGCTCGAGATCGAAGCGCAGCTTGTTGCGCGCCATGGCGCCGTAGTTCTTCCGGTGGACGCGGCTTTCCTCGATCCAGCCCGCCAACTCCTGGCGCATGGCCGAGAGGTGCTCGCTCCCGACCACGCCGGGTACCACGAGATAGCCGGAGCTTCGAAACGCCTCTATGTCCGTCGGGTCAAGCATGGGAGAGTGCTCCGTCATAACGCAGGGCGCAGGCTTTTCGACATGCAAAGGGGATGCCGGGCGCCCGCGCCCACGATACCGGATCTTGGCCCGCGACGGTATGGCGGGGTATCCGGCGTGCGCAAGATCTGGGCGGGCAAGGAACCGAGCCGCGTGCCTCGAGCATCCGAGGCGAGAAGCCGACGGTCGTGAGCGACGCCTCCCTCCCTCGCGCGAATGACGCGCGCCTCAACCTCTCGGCCCATCTCGGCACCATCTTCACGATGTTCGCCTGGGGCACGCTCATACCCGTGACCGGGGTGGTGCTGCGGGAGATCGATGCCTGGACCATGGCGCTGCTGCGCATCGCGATCGCGGCGGCGGTGCTGATCGGAAGTGCGATCTGCGTCGGTGGCGTGTCCTGGCTGCGGCTGGTGAACTGGGCGCGCGTGCTGCTGATGGGTGTCGCGGTCGCCGGTTTTTCCGTGCTCTACACTTTCGGCATCGGGCTCTCCAATCCGATATCGGCGATCGTCGTCTCGGCGACAAGCCCGGCGGTGGCGGCGCTCTTCGCCACCTGCGTCGAGCGTCAGCCATTACCGCGCGGCGCGGTGAGCGCCTTCGCCTTGGCAACGATGGGCGCACTCATCGCCTCGCTTTCCACCACCTTCGATCCAAGCCGGGCGGGGCTGCGCGGCGGCGAGTTCCTGCTGCTCGTCGCCGGCGTCTGCTGGACCTGGTATTCGATCAAGGCGCAGGCCTGGTTCGGCGCGCTTGGTCAGCATCGCGTGACGGCGCTTGCCTATGTCGGCGCGACGGCGGTGCTCGCCATCCTCTATCCGCCGCTCCTGCTCGCCGGGATCGCTGTCGTGCCGCCGGTGTTGCCCTCGCCAACCGCGCTCGGCTGGCTCGCGTGGATCACGATCGCCGCCACACTTGCGGGTGGCGTGCTCTGGAACTATGGCGTGTCCAGGATCGGGATCATACTCGTCTCGCTCTATCTCAATCTGATCCCCTTGTTCGGCATCCTGACCGCCGCCGCCTTCGGAACCTATCCCACCTGGCTGCAGGTGGCGGGCTGCGTCCTGGTGGTGGTCGGCGTCTCCCGCCTGCGCGGCGCGAAGGCGGTCAGCTTGCAGGATGAGACGCGGAAGTAGTTGCGCCGGCTGTCGCCGGGTCCGATCGCTCATGATTTAGGCATTCGGTGCTTTCGCTCGGCAGCGAAGGGCTCCTCGCCGCCGTCCCAGGCGAGAAAACCTCGCCCTCGCTGTTGGCACGCCGTTTGCTGCGGTGCACTCGGAAATTCCTTCTCGAGTGCCCGGAGGCGATCGGAGGCGGATGCCAAAATCGAACGACGTCATCGTCAACTTCACCGACGTGCAGAAGAGCTACGACGGCGAAGACGCTGGTCGTTCAGAAACCTCAACTGGACATCTTCCGGGGCGAGTTCCTGACGCTGCTCGGACCGTCGGGCTCCGGCAAGACGACCACCCTGATGATGCTCGCCGGCTTCGAGACACCCTCGCACGGCATTATTTCTGCTGGAGGGCAAGCCACTCGACAGGATGCCGCCGCACAAGCGCGACATCGGCATGGTGTTCCAGAACTACGCGCTCTTCCCGCACATGACCGTGGAGGAGAACCTCGCCTTTCCCTTGAGGTGCGGCGACTGCCGAAAGCGGAGATCGAGACCCGCATCAAGCGCGCCCTCGACATGGTGCAGCTCGGCGCCTTCGGCAATCGGCGCCCGGCCCAGCTCTCGGGCGGCCAGCAGCAGCGCGTGGCGCTGGCCCGCGCGCTGGTCTTCGAGCCGAAGCTGGTGCTGATGGACGAGCCGCTGGGCGCCCTCGACAAGCAGCTGCGCGAGCAGATGCAGCTCGAGATCAAGCACATCCACGCAGAACCTCGGCGTCACCATCGTCTACGTGACCCACGACCAGAGCGAAGCGCTGACCATGTCCGACCGCATCGCCGTCTTCAGCGACGGCGTGATCCAGCAGCTTGCGCGACCCTCGGACGACTCTACGAGCGGCCGCACAACGCCTTCGTCGCCCAGTTCATCGGCGAGAACAACCGGCTGCGCGGCAAGGTCACCGGCATGAACGGCATCGACCTGCCAGGTCGGCGATGGACGGCGGCGGTCACGGTCGAGGCGCCTGGCCGTCAACGTCCCCGGCGTCGGCGCCGACGACCACCCTCTCGCTCAGGCCCGAGCGGGTGAAGATCAACCCGCCGTCCGGGCAGCTGCTGCAATCTGTTCAGGGCCAAGGTCGAGGAGCTGATCTATCTCGGCGACCATGTGCGCACGCGCGTCGCCGTCTGCGGCCATGACGATTTCGTCGTCAAGGTGCCGAATGGCGAGGAGTCCGCAGCTGTCGAGCCGGGGACGACGATCACGGTCGGCTGGAAGACGGAGGATTGTCGGGCGCTCGACGCGTTCTGACGACGCGCGGCTTGGCCGCGCTGAGGGGGACTGTCTGTGTGGAACCGGCCGGGGGATCCGGCCCAACAGGGAGAGCAAGCAATGAAAGCCAAATTCACCCGCCTCGCGTTGTGGATGGCAGGTGGCGCCGTGACGATGGCGCTGCCGGGTCTCTGCCGCCGCGCAGGACTTCACCATGGTGTCCTGGGGCGGCGCCTATCAGATGAGCCAGCGCGAGGCCTTCTCGAAGCCCTACGCAGGCGAAGACCGGCGCGAAGATCACCGAAGAGGAATACAACGGCGAGGTCTCCAAGATCCGCGCCATGGTCGACAGTCGAGCAGCGTGACCTGGGACGTGGTCGACGTCGATTCCGCGCCGTCCGCCAGGCCTGCGACGAGGGCATCCTGGAGACGATCGACTAGTCCAAGGTGGCGCCGACAGAAGGACTTCGTCGGCGCCGCTAGCACGAGTGCGGCGTCCCGACCATCCTCTACTGCCACGTCTTCGCCTATGACGCCGACAAGATGAAGGACGGGCCCACCAAGACCTCGCCGACCTCTTCGACCTCAAGAAATTCCCGGGCAAGCGCGCGCTGTGGAAGGATCCGTTCGTGCAACCTCGAATGGCGCGCTGATGGCCGACGGCGTGCCGGCGAACAAGGTCTACAAGGTCCTGCGCACGCCGGACGGGCGTCGACCGCGCCTTCAAGAAGCTCGACACCATCAAGAAGGACGTCGTCTGGTGGGAAGCGGGCGCGCAGCCGCCGCAGCTGCTGGCCATCGGGCCAGGTGGTGATGGCGCAGGCCTGGAACGGCCGCATCTACGACGCCGACAAGAACGGCAAGAACTTCGAGATCGTGTGGGACGGCCAGCTGCAGGACTGGGATCTCTGGGCGATCCCGAAGGGCGACCGCAAGCACTCGACGACGCCTACAAGTTCATTGCCTTCGCCTCGGAGCCCGAAGCCCAGGCGACCAGACCAACTACATCTCCTACGGTCCCGGCCATCCTGGACGGCGATCCCGAACGTGCCGCCGGCCATCCTGCAAGGACCTGCCGACGGCGCCGCAGAACTCAAGAACGTGCTCGTCAACGACGCGCAGTTCTGGGGCGACAACGGCGAGGACCTCGGAAGCGCTTCAACACCTGGCTCGCGCAGTAATCATGCCGAGGCCTGGGCGCCCGCTCGGCGCCCAGGCCCGGGTATGCTAGATCGCAGGAATACGGACAGTCGGATGGTGTCCCTGTCGGCTTCCCTCCCGGTGCTGCGCACCGCCGACGGAGTCCCGCTCAAGGTCAGCCTTCGGCGGGCCGAGCGCCGCAGCAAGCTGCGGGCATTCGCGCTGGTAATGCCGCTGATGCTGTTCATCTTCTGCACCTTCGCGCTGCCGATCGGCTTCATGCTGTATCGGGCGGTAGACAATCCGGAGATCGTGCAGAACCTGCCGCGTACGACGGCGGCGATCGCGACGTGGAACGGCCAGGGCCTGCCGGACGAGCCGTCATTCGCGGCGCTCGCCGCGGACCTCAAGGAGGCCCAGAAGACCCGGAACACTGGCCTAGTCGGCAAACGGCTCAACTACGAAATGCCGGGCGTGCGCAGCAAGGTCATCAAGACCGGCCGCGACATCGAGCGCGTCGCCGCCGGCCCCTAGCAGGACGTCTTCATCGAGAGCGAGCCGATGTGGGGCGAGCGCGACATCTGGGTCGTGCTGCAGCGCGGCGCCCGCCCCTTCACCTCCTTCTACCTGCTGTCCGCCCTGGACTTCCAGCACTGGCGACCTCGGCAATCATCGCCACGCCGCCCGAGCAGGCGATCTTCCGCGACGTCTTCGGCCGCACCATCTGGATCAGCGTCGCTGGTCACGCTTGCGACCTTGCTGCTGGGATATCCCGTCGCCTATCTGCTGGCGAGCCTGCCGCTCAGCACCAGCAACCTGCTGATGATCCTCGTCCTGCTGCCGTTCTGGACCTCGCTGCTGGTGCGCACCACGGCCTGGGTCGTGCTGCTGCAGAACAGCATGGCGTGATCAACGACGCCCTGCTGTGGCTCGGCATCATCAACCGAGCGCATGCGAGCTGATCTTCAACCGTGGTCGGCACGGTGGTGGCCATGACCCACATCCAGCTGCCCTTCACCCTGCTGCCGATCTACAGCGTGATGAAGACGATCTCGCCCAGCCATGTGCGCGCCGCCCGCTCGCTCGGTGCCGGCCCCTTCTACGCCTTCTGGCGCATCTATTTCCCGCAGACGCTGCCCGGCATCGGCGCCGGCTGCCTGCTCACCTTCATCCTCAGCCTCGGCTACTACATCACGCCCGGCGCTGGTGGGCGGGCCGACCGACCAGATGGTCAGCTATTTCGTGGCGCTCTACACCAACCGCGAGCTGAACTGGGGCATGGCCTCGGCCCTCGGCGCCATCCTGCTGGCGGCGACCCTGCTGCTCTACTGCGTCTACAACAAGCTGGTCGGCGTCGACCGAGCTGAAGCTGGGATAGGCGAATGGCCATTCCCGCCTACGCCTCGCCGCATCGAGCGGGTCTGGTACATCACGTCCACCGGCCTGTGCGGCGCCGTGCTGCTGTTCCTGGTCGCGCCGATCCTGGCGATCATGCCGCTTTCGTTCAATTCGGTGCCGTTCTTCAGCTACCCTCATGCCGGGCCTCTCGTTGCGCTGGTATCAGGATTTCTTCACCTACCGATCGTTGGCAGGGCGCGCTGCTCAACTCGCGTCATCATCGCGTGCTGCCACCACGGTCTTGGCGACGGTGCTGGGCACGTTGGCAGCGCTCGGTCTCAGCCGCGGACGACTGCCCCTACCGCAGCGCTGATCATGAGCCTGCTGATATCGCCGATCGTCGTGCCGGTGGTTATCACCGTCGATCGCCATGTACTTCTTCTATGCCGATTGGTCAATCTCGCCAACACCTATCTCGGCCTCATCCTCGCCCATACGGCGCTGGCCACGCCCTTCGTCGTCATCACCGTGACCGCGACGCTCACCGGCTTCGATCACTCGCTAACGCGCGCGGCGGCCAGCCTCGGCGCGTCGCCGGCGCTGGCGTTCCGTCAAGGTCATCCTGCCGCTGATCCTGCCGGGGGTGATCTCGGGAGCGCTTTTCGCCTTCGTCACTTCCTTGGACGAGGTCGTGGTGGTGCTGTTCCTCGCCGGCCCGCGAGCAGCGCACCCTGCCAGCTCCAGATGTTCGCCGGTATCCGCGAGGAGATCAGCCCCACTATCACCGCGGCGGCGACATTGCTGCTGGTGCTGTCGATCATTTTGCTGACCAGCGTCGAGCTGCTGCGCCGGCGCTCGGCGCGGCTGCGCGGTCTCATGGAATGAGGCAGCCGCCTGATCTGCCGACGGAGGGAAGCATGGCGGTGCTCTCATTCACCGAGATCGAGCAGTTCAGGGACCAGGGCTATCTTCTGCTGCCGGATGCGGTGACACCGGAGGAGCTCGCCGCCATCAACGCCGATCTCGATGCCTGGGTGGAAGAGAGTCGCGGACACGCCGCGAACTACGGCACCTGCATCGACGGACGACCGCGCTTCGATCTCGAGGCGGGTCATGGCGCGACGAGCCCGCGGCTCCGGCGCATCAACAATCCCGCGGAGATCTCCGAAGCCTATCGCCGGGTCGCCTTTGACTTCGGCATTGCCGATATCGCCGCCGCGCTGGTTGGACCGGACGTCAAATTCCACCACTGCAAGGTCAACCTGAAGCAGCCGCGCTCGTTCACCCGCGTCGGCTACCATCAGGATTTCTCCTACACGCCGCACACGAATCTCGACATGGCGGAAACGCTCCTGCTGCTCGACGACATGACGCTGGAGAACGGCTGTCTCAAGGTCGTCCCGGCCTCGCACCGGGAAGGCCAGGTCACCCTCTGGCGCGAGGGTCGTTTCGCCGGGGAGGTGGGACCGGAGCAGGTGCGCGACTTCGAGGCCCGCGCCAAGCCGATCCTCGGCGAGGCTGGCGCGGTTTGCGTGATGCATCCATTGCTGATGCACGGCTCCGATGCCAACCGTTCGACGGCCTCGCGCAATCTCTTCATCACCTGCTACACCGCAGCCGATGCGTTTCCGCTGGCGCCGTCGCCGCTGCCGAACCGATTCGAAGGGGCGATGGTGCGGGGAAAGCCGAGCCGGCATGCGCGCCTCGCGGAAATGTCGGTCGAGCTTCCCAGCGCCTGGAAGAACGCCTCTTTCTTCGAGGTCCAAGGCCAGCAGTCTGCGCTGGGCTGACATCGACCGGCGGAGCGGAATCTTGGGGGCTTAGGATCTAGGCCGCCGAACAGGTGTGAATACCTAAGGCGCGACGACAGCCTCATAGGGGCAGTGCCGCACTCCATCACCACGCAATAGGCGCGGCGCCCGATCGACGCAACCGGCGCGGCACGACCGCTGGTCGTAGGTCTGGGCCGGTGCCGACTTTTGCCGTCATTTCGGTGGAAACCCACCCCCTTGGGGGTGCCACCAGACTCTTCGAGGTAATATAGAACTGAAAGGTACATCCGCTCGCGCCGTTGCTCCTGCAGCTTCGAGGCGGATAAAATAAGCGCGCGATAAACTGTAACAGAGCCATGTCAGAAGCTTCGTTTCCCTGTGAAATGCCGTGATGGCTGCAGATATGATTTGGATCTGCCCGGCCACGGGGTTCCGTTGTCGCATTGACAAAGCGTTGGCCGCACGGCCGGCCTCTTGCCTGCGCAGGGAAGTCGCGGACAGCCGAGAGTCGGTTGCAGAGACACCCGGGGTGCGGCGACGGCGTTTCCTTTCCGCTGCAGAATGAAGATGAAAAAATCGAGAGCGAGGGCGGCGTCCAAGAGCGCGCTGCTGGCGCATCGTGGCTCCCGGCTGATGCAGGCTGATCTCGGCCGGCACGACCAGGGCTGCAGTCATCGCATGCGCGAAATCACCAAGCTGTTCGCCCGGCCGCTCCAGCTGCGTCTCAACAGGCATGGCGTGACCTTCGGGGAGTGGCGGTTCCTGCGTGTGCTGTGGGAACGTGACGGCGTTTCCCAGAGCGAGCTCAGTGATCTCCTGGGAATGACCTCGGCGGCGACGGTATTCTCGGTCAATCTGCTGGAGCGTGACGGGTTCGCCGAGCGGGTTCCCGATGCTACCGACCGGCGCCGCATGCTGATCTACCTGACACCCAAGGGGCGTGCGCTGCGGGAACGGCTGATGCCCTATGCGCGTTCCATTCGGCTGGCGGCATTCGCGGGATTCTCGGACCGCGAGATGCGCCAGCTCGATCTGATGCTCGATCGCATCAGGTCCAACCTCGGAAACTTCATCCGCGGGCAGGAAGCGGTACGCGCCCGTCGTCGCTGAGGCGTCACAGCACGCCCGTTCGCGCCGTTGCCGCCGGACCTCCAGGCTGGTGCCAGAGAACGAACAGCCGCGTGCGCGTTCGAAAGCCGAGCCGCTCGTAGAGGGCGAGAGCGGGGCGGTTGTCGGGGAAGACGTGCAAGAATGGCACCTCGCCACGGGCGAAGATCTGCAACGCCAGATGACGCGTCAAAGCCGCCGCGAGACCGCGCCCGCGCGCCTCGGGGTGGGTGCAGACGGCGCTGATTTCTGTATGGCCCGGGAGCTTGAATCTCCCGCCGGCCATGGCGATCAGCCGTCCTTCTCGGCGGACGCCGATATAGATTCCGAGCAGCGGTGTACGTCGCCCGAAGGGGCCAGGCTTTGTGATCTCGGCGAGATCGCACATTTCTCCGACGTCGTCGGCGCCAAGCGTCATCACGTCGACGCCGGCGTCATCTTGGAAGCGACCTGGCTCCGAAGCGGTCATCTGCAGGATCGGGCGCACGCTCACCACTTCCCAACCCGGCGGCGGCGCCTCGGGCATCGGCCGGAACAGCCGCGCTTCGAGTCCGGGAGCGAGGTCGCGGGCAAGCTCTGCGTAAGCGGCAGCACCCGGCGCCGCGACGGCGGAGAAGGGCGCGATATCGCGGGGATAATGGCGCGCATTCCCGTGACCGATGGCGAGGGCCGAATGTGGTCCCGTCAATGCCGCCCAAACCGGATTGTCCAGAGGATGAGTTATGGCAACCTCTGTTGCGTCTGTCGCTACAGGAGTAACGTTGCGGGATGAAATCCACTCGCCGGAATTGGACTCGATCCCCGCGGCGCTCGCCGATTGGCGAGGTGCTGGATTTCGCCGCGTGCGACCGCGCTCGGGTGCGGCGGGATCCCGCCTATGACGGTCGCTTCTTCACCGGCGTGCGGACCACTGGCATCTACTGTCGGCCGGTCTGCCCGGTGCGGCCGGCGCGCTCTGAGAATGTGCGGTTCTTCGCGAGCGCCGCGGCCGCGGAGGTGGCGGGATTTCGTCCCTGTCTGCGTTGCCGGCCCGAGACGGCGCCGTTCAGCCCAGCCTGGAATGGATCGCGCACCACCGTCACGCGCGCGCTCCGGCTCATTTCCGAGGGCACGCTCGACGAGTGTTCCGTCGACGAACTGGCCGCGCGCCTGGGCATCGGGGCACGGCATCTGGCGCGTCTCTTTCGTCGTCACCTGGGCGCCAGCCCGACGCAAGTGGCGCGCACGCTCCGCGTGCAGCGCGCCAAGCGGCTTCTTGACGAGACTGACCTGCCGATGACCGAGATCGCCTATCGCGCCGGACTTCGGCAGCCTCCGGCGGTTCAACACGGTATTCGCCGAGATCTATCGACGGCCACCGAGCGCCGTTCGCCGGCGCCCGGCGTGAGCGGCGTGCTCAGCCCGCCATCTTCTCCATGTTCCAGTAGACCGGGCTCACCATGCCGATGACGCCCTTGAGGCGGTCGGTGCGGTAGGCGATCGGAGGGAAGTACTGGCCGGCATAGGCGTAGGGCGCCTCCTCGAAGAAGCGCTTCTGGATTGCCTCGACGGCGGCCTTGCGCTGGGTGGCGTCGCGCGCCGCCAGATAGTCGAGGCGCAGCTTCTGCATCTGCTCGTCGCAGGGCCAGCCGAACCAGTTCTTGCCGTCGCAGCTGGAATCGAGCGGCGCGTTCAGCACCGGGTCCATCATCGTGCTGCTGGGCCATGCGGTGGTGAAGATGTTCCAGCCGGCGCGATCCTGCGACGGTGGATTCTTGTTCGCGCGGCGCGTCACCAGCGTCTGCCAGTCCATGGATTGCAGATCGGTGTTGATGCCGAGCTCCTTCAGATGCTCGTTCAGCACCAGCGCCAGGAAGTGCAGGTTCTGCTGATCAGTCGGATCCATGATGACGATGGGCTCGCCGGCATATCCCGCCTCCTTGAAGAGCGCCTTGATCTTCTCCGGCTCGTATTTCTTGAACGCCTCGGTGCCGGTCATCGTCTCGTTGGGCGAGCCGCAGATAAAGGGCGCGAGACACACCTTGCCGAGGTCGCCGGTTTGCCCGGTGGCGGTGAGATAGGCCTCCTGCCGGCTTTCCACTAGCATCTGCACGGCCTGGCGCGCCTTCACGTTGTCGAAGGGCTTGTTGAGGGCATTCATGCGGACATGGAACTGCCACCCCAGCGGATCGAGGAAGCCCACGCTGATGTTCGGCTTGCCGCGCATCTCCTTGACCTGATCGGCGACGGGGTTGGTCAGGTAGTCGAGCTCGCCTGTCGTGAGCGCCGCGGACTGCACCGCGGGATCCGGAATGATGTGCCACTCGACGCGCTCGACATGCACCACCTTGCCGCCGGAATAGCCGTCGGCGGCTTCCGAGCGCGGCTTGTAGCTGGCGTTCTTGCGGTAGACGACGAAATTGCCGGGCTGCCATTCCTCCTTGACCCAGATGAAGGGGCCCGATCCGACCACCTCCGTTCATCTGCTGAAGGGATCGGTTGCGGCTTCCTTCTCGCGCATGATGAAGCAGACCTGGCTCGGATTGCCGAGCGTCTCCAGCACCGGACCGAAGGGCTCCTTCAGCTTGAGGACGAAGCTCTTGTCGTCGACGACGTCGAGCTTCTCCGCGCGATCCAGCATGATCTTGCCCTTGCCGAACCGGGCGGCCCAGCGCCGGATCGAGGCGACGCAGTCGCGCGCCGTCACCGGCGTACCGTCATGGAATCCGAGACCGTCGCGCAGCTTGAAATTGTGGGTGAGGCCGTCGTCCGACGCCTCGTACTTCTCCACCATCTGCGGCTTCACATTGTATTTGCTGTCGATGGCGAAGAGGGTGTCGTAGACGAGCCAGGAATGGGTCGAGGTGACCGTCGCCGTCGTCCAGACGGGATCGAAGATCTTGAGATCGGTCTCGGGCGCCACCTTGACCATGGCGCGCGCATCAGCGGCGAAGGCGGTTCGGGCACTTGCTCTCAGCAGGGCCGGCATCGCCAGTGTGCTCGCGGCACCGATCCCGCCCTTGACGACGGCGCGGCGGGTGAAGCCGCCATTCCCTTTCCTCGACATGGTTCCCATCGCTTCCCTCCTCGTGTTCTCTGCTGTTGCTGGCGTCGCTTTCCGGGCATCTCCCTTATGCCTTGTTCTTCGAATGGTAGTGGGCCGGATCGCCGTCTGGAAGAGGATCGTGGGTCTCGCGTCCGTCGACGCGCGGGCGTTCGGCGGTCGAAGATCAGGAGCCGCCGACGCCGCAGAGCCGCAGCACCTCCGGCTTGCTGAGCCGGCCGTCGTGGTTCGCATCGAGCTCGCCGAACTGGTGGCGCTCATATGCCAGGAAATCGTCCAGGCTGACGCGATTGCGCAGCGTGGCGTCGGCGGACATCACGGGGTCCGGCTGCTCCGCCGCATTGCCGCTGCCTTCGGCGCTTTCCTTGGGCCGGCCGCCGAGACCGAGGCTTCGCTGCATGCGCTCGCTGAGACTCGGCCTCTCCTCCCGCTGCTGCGGTCTCTCTTCCGCCTGTGGCGGCGGCACGTAGCGGGCGCGATAGGCGGTGAGCTCCGCCGGGTCGATCAACCCATCATGATTGAGATCCATGGCAGCGAATTGGCGACGCGCGTCGGCCAGGAACTTGCCGAGATCGAGGCTGCCGTCGTGGTCCGTATCCGCGCGGTCGAACCAGCGCGACAGCGCGTCGGAGCAGCTGGGCTGGCCGAGGGGACCTCCATTGAGCGGCTCGCCGTTGGGACTGTAGATGGGCCGCGGTACCGGCTTTCGAGCCTCAGCACCGTCGGCGCGCTTCCCATGGTCGCCGCCGCACGCGGCCAGGCCGAGCAGCAGCATCGCCGCCACCGCGATCGCCGCCCACCATCCATGGCCCGCGGCCGCGTTTCTCTCGCCCATGCCCGAGCGTCCCCCGATATCCCCGACTGCCGCCGCCGAAAATATGGGCAGACGGTGCCGCGCCCTAGCGCGGCAGAGTTACCCGTACACGCAAACCGCCCTCCGGTCGATTGGCGAGTTCGATGTTGCCGCCCTCGGCCCGGATGATGCCGCGGGCGATCGAGAGGCCAAGCCCGGTGCCGCCGGTCTCGCGATTGCGGGAGCGCTCCAGGCGGTAATAAGGGGAGAACACCTCCTCCTGCTCGTCGGGTGGAATGCCGGGGCCGTCGTCGTCGATCTCCACCACGGCGCCGCCGTCCGCTTTGGCGAGGCGCACCCGCGCGGCGGCCCCGTAATTGACGGCATTGTTGAGAAGATTGGTCAGCGAGCGTCGAAGCGCCACCGGCCGCGCCTGCACGGTCGCGTGCGCCGGCCCCTCATAGCTCACCGCCTGGCCACAATCCGCCATGTCCTCGCTCAGGCTTTGCAGCATCGCCGCGAGGTCGATCGCCTCGCGCGGCTCGCTCTGCACGTCGTTCTTGGCGAAGGTGAGGGTGGACGCGACCATCGCTTCCATCTCGGCAAGATCCGCCAGCATTTTTTCCTGCAGCTGGGCGTCCTCGACGAACTCCGCTCGCAACCGAAGACGCGTCAGCGGCGTTCGCAGGTCGTGGGAGATCGCCGCCAGCATCTGGGTCCGGTCGGCGACCAGACGCTTCAAGCGCTGGCGCATCTCGTTGAAGGCGCGGGTCGCCGCGCGAACTTCCGGCGCGCCTTGCTCCGCCAATGGCGGTTCCCGACCGTCGAGCCCGAGCCGATCCGCCGCCATCGCCAGCCGCACGATCGGCCGCGTGAACTGCCGCGCGATCCACAGGAACAGCACCACGGTGATGGCGCAGAGCAGAAGGACCCGCGGCAGGAATTCCAGCAGGGGAAAGCGCGGCGGCAGCCAGTCCGGCGCATAGAAAGAGAGCCAGCTGCCGTCGCTGAGCGGCATCGAGACCTTGATTTTCGGACCCCGGAATACCCGCACCTCGGCGGGGTGCAGCATTGCCGTGGCACGAATTTCGTAGCCGGCATTGGCGATCGGCTCGATTGCGACGGCCCGGATGGGCTGGCCGAGATCGGCGTGCACGAGGTCCTGCAGTTCCGGCGCATAGCGATCGCCGTCTTCGACGTCGAGCGCCGGCGCCGCTGCCGGCCATTCGAGGCCGAGAAGCGGAGTGCTGGCGAGGCGCACGGCGTCCGGCCGCTCCGCCGCCGGCAAGGCGTCGATGCGGCGGTAGAGCGCGGCGATCTGTTCGGCCAACGGCCGCGCGCCCCGCACCACCGCCAGGCTGCTGTTGCCGCCCTCGATGAAGAAGAACGCCATGCTGATGGTTTGTGTGATGATGACGGCGCCGAAGACCAGCAGCCCGATCCGGCCGACGAGGCCCAGGCTCCAGGGGCAGAGACGGCGGAGCAGATCGGTCATGCCGTCTCCACCACCGCCGAGAAGACGTAGCCGCCGGAGCGCACGGTCTTGATAAGGGTGGGCTCTTTCGGATCGCGCTCGATCTTGCGGCGAAGCCGGCTCACCTGCACGTCGATGCTGCGATCGAACGGCGTCGAGGCGCGGCCGCGGGCGAGATCGATGAGCTGGTCGCGGGTCAGCACGCGCTGCGGATGCTCGGCGAAGGCCACCAGCAGATCGAACTCGCCGGCGCTGAGCTCGACCAGCGTGCGCTCCGGAGAGTGCAGCTGGCGGCGCGACACATCGAGGCGCCAGCCTTCGAAGATGAGGGTGCGCGCCGCCGCGACGACGCCCGCTGCCGGCCGCACCGTCCGTCGCAGCACCGCCTTGATGCGCGCCAGCAGCTCGCGCGGATTGAACGGCTTCGGCAGATAATCGTCGGCGCCCATCTCGAGCCCGACGATGCGGTCGGTCTCCTCGCCCATCGCGGTCAGCATGACGATCGGTACGCTCGATTCCGCCCGCAGCCGGCGGCAGAGGCTGAGGCCGTCCTCCCCCGGCAGCATCAGGTCGAGGACCACCAGATCGATCCGGCCGGCGGCGAGCTGATCCTGCATCTCCTGGCCGTTCTTTGCCGCCGAGACGCGAAATCCATGCCGCGACAGAAACTGCGACACTAAGCCGCGTATTTCCCGGTCGTCATCGACGATCAGCAGATGAGGCGAGCTTTCCATGGCGGCGATTATCCGCGGGCGAGCCCAGTGTGCATACGGATTTTTGTAACCGAATGTTGCACGCACCGGGCAGGCAACACGATGTTACAGAAAATCTCCGGGCCCGACATCAATCAGCAAAGCCGGCGCCCTACAACTTGTTAATTCCTTTGTGAACCAGGGAGTGCCGAGGATGGAAAGGTTCATCGACTATGCTGCCGTGACGGTGGTCGCCGTGCTTTGCCTGCAGGCAGTGTCGCTCTGCCTCCACGCGCCGCGGTCGTTCTAGGTCCGCGGTTGTGTCGACCGATGTCGCCTCTCCCTGGTTCCCCCGCTCGCGCCGAGGGCCGCGAACCATGATGCGCTGGCTTCTTGCGGTGGTGGCAACCGCCTTTGTCGAGCTTGTCACGCTGATCGCTTTTGCCCTTTGGACGCTGGACGATTTCAGCAGCATCAAGCTGGGCGTCGGCGGAGCCGTAGCGCTCGCCGCGGCGACCATCGTCGGTGTCTGGTCCGGCGCTCGGCTGATCGGTGCCGCGCTCCGCCACGCACGTGATCGCCGCCGCGACGGAACTCAACATCTCGGCCCGGACCGCGAGCCCGCCCTTCACATCGAGCTCGAGCCCGAGCCCGAGATCCGCGAGCGTCCGCCGGCGGCGTAAGCCTCGTAACCCCGGCGGCGCAATTCGCAGGCCGGGCATTTCCCGCAGCCGGCGCCCCATTCGTGGCGATGCTCGCGATCGCCCTCGTAGCAGCTGTGGGTCTCGCGTCGGATGATGTCGACGAGGGCATTGCCGCCGAGCTCGTGCGCGAGTTCGCCAGCTCTGCGCCTTGTCGAGCCACATCAGTGGCGTCTCGATCACCAGACGGCTCTCCATGCCGAGGTTGAGGGTCGTCTGCAGCGCCTTCAGGGTGTCGTCGCGACAGTCGGGATAGCCCGAGTAATCGGTCTCGCACATGCCGCCGACCAGATGCTTGATGCCGCGGCGGTAGGCGATGGCCGCCGGCGACGGTCAAGAACAGCAGGTTGCGGCCAGGCACGAAGGTGTTCGGCAGACCGTTCGCCTGCATCGCGATCTCGGCGTTGCCGGTGAGCGCGCTGTCGCCGATCTCGCCGATCACGCCGAGATCGACTACCCGGTCCTCGCCCAGCCGATCCACCCAGCGCGGGAAGGCGGCGCGGATGGCATCGAGCACGGGCTTCCGGCACTCGAGCTCGACGCGGTGGCGCTGGCCGTAGTCGAAGCCCACGGTCTCCACCCGCTGCCAGCGCGAGAGCGCCCAGGCGAGGCAGGTCGCGGAATCCTGTCCGCCGGAAAACAGGACCAGCGCCGCGCTCGTCATCCCAGCACCGTCACCTCGATCGGCGTCGGCTCGAAGCCGTTGCAGGGATTGAATCGCTGCGGACAATTGGAGATCACCGCGATCACATCCGTTAGCGCCTCCACCTCGACGAAATCGCCGGGCTTCGAAAGGCCCGGCTTGATGTCGGCGGCACCTTCGGATGTCACTGGCACATACATGAAGAAGTTGACGTTCGCCACCACATCGGCGTCGCCGAGACCCCAGCGCGCGAGTTCCGTGGTGAAATTCGTCCGGCAGCTCGGCGTGTCCTTGACGCCATAGCGCATCCGGTTCATCGGCGTGCTGCAGCAGCCGGCGATGGTATCGTGGAAGCCGCAACTATCCGCTGTTACCTTCATCAGCGCCCGCGCGTGATCGGAGTAGAGGACCGATCCCTTGGCGATGTAGATCGAGCCCTGCATCTTGATGGTGTTGCCGGCGTTGTAACGGTCGTGCGGATCCTCGCCGGCGAAGCAGAGGAAATCCACCGCCTGGGTTCCCTTGAGATCGACGATCCGCAGCGTCTCGCCGCGGGCAAGCCGGGCGGACCAGCGGCCCCCGGCGGGAACCTCCGTATGGGAGATCATCCGGCGTGCCGCGGCATCGATCCCTGGTGGTGGATTTTCACTCATTGGTTTCTCCTTCGCGAGGCCGCACCGAGCGATAGCGCGCGTCGGCGGCGGGGCTTGCACCTATCGGCCATTATGGGATCGAATGCAAAGCGGATGCCATAGGGGAGCTTCTTGATGGCCACGGGGATCGGAACGCCGGCGGCGCGCCGGCTCGGCATGCTGACGCCGTCCTCCAATACGGTGCTGGAGCCCATGACGGCGGCAATGCTGGCCAGTCGTGATGACGTCAGTGTCCATATTGCCCGTTTCCGCGTGACCGAGATCTCCATGGGGAAGGACGCGCTCGGGCAGTTCCAGTACGAGCCACTGCTGGACGCCGCCCGACTCCTGGCCGACGCTAAAGTGCATGCCATCGCCTGGAACGGCACCTCGGGCGGCTGGCTCGGTCTCGATGTCGACCGCGAGCTCTGCCGGCGGATCGAGGATGCGACCGGCATTCCCGCGACCACCTCGACCCTGGCGCTGGCCGAGGTTCTCGAGCGCACCGGCGCCCGCACGCTCGGCTGGGCCACGCCCTATCTCGACGAGATCCAGACCCGCATCCTCGCCACTTTCGAGCAGGCGGGGTTCACCTGCCGCGGCGAGCGCCATCTGCGCGACCGCGGCAATTTCTCCTTCTCGCTGATCGCGCCCGAGATTATCGCAGAGATGGTGCGCGTGGTGGCGGCGGATCGGCCCGATGCAATCGCCATCTTCTGCACCAACCTTCGTGCCGCCCATCTCGTAGCCGGCCTGGAGCGCGAGCTCGGTATCCCCGTCTACGACACCGTCGCGACTGCGCTGTGGAAATCTCTGCGGCTCGCCGGCGTCGACCCCGGCAGCGTGCGCGGTTGGGGTCGGATTTTCGAGATCGCTTGATGACCTGTCCGGAAGCCTTGGCAACGGCGGCAGAAACCTGGCTCGGGCAATTCGAGCGCGGTCTTGCCGGACCTGACGACGCTCTGCTTGAGAGTCTCTTTCTTCCGGAGAGCTATTGGCGCGATGTGCTGGGGCTGACCTGGCAGATCCGCTCGGTCGAGGGACGGGATGCCATTCTGAGCGACCTCAGGGCCTATGTGGACCGTGCCCATCCCACGGGTTTCCGGATCGATCCGCAGCGGGCGGCGCCCCGCTCGGTGACACGCGCGGGCACCCAGGCGATCGAGTTGATCTTCCGTTTCGAGACCGCCGAGGGAAGCGGCAGCGGAGTCCTGCGGCTCATTCCTGATGCCAGCGATGGTGTGCTGAAGGCGTGGACGTTGCTCACAACTCTCGAGGAGCTTCGGGGAGCCGAGGAGCAGGTCGGAAAATCGCGCCCGCACGGAGAATCCTATTCGCGTGATTTTCGTGGCCCCAACTGGCTCGACCTCAGGCGATCCGCCGCCACCTATGTCGATCGGGATCCCGCCGTGCTGATCGTCGGCGGCGGGCAGGCCGGGCTCTCGATCGCCGCGCGCCTCACGCAACTGCGGGTCGATACTCTGATAGTCGATCGGGAAAAGCGCATCGGAGACAACTGGCGCAATCGCTATCACGCCTTGACGCTGCACAATCAGGTTCAGGTCAACCACCTCCCGTACATGCCGTTCCCGCCGACCTGGCCGGTCTACATTCCCAAGGACAAGCTCGCGGGCTGGTTCGAGGCCTATGTGGAGAGCATGGAGCTCAACTATTGGACGGGCACCGAGTTCGAGGGCGGTACCTACGACGAGACGTGACGGGCGATGGTCCGTCACGCTGCGTCGGGCGGACGGCAGCAGGCAGGAAATGCGTCCACGACACGTGGTGATTGCGACCGGGGTGAGCGGCATTCCGAGCTTGCCGGATATTCCGACGCTGGGAAATTTCCGCGGCACGATCCTGCACTCCAGCCAGTACGGTGACGGCGAGGCATGGAAGGGCAAGCGGGCCCTGGTCATCGGCACCGGCAACAGCGGCCATGATATCGCGCAGGACCTCCATTCGAGTGGCGCAGAAGTAAGGCTCGTCCAGCGCGGCTCGACGCTGATCGTCAATATCGAGCCGAGCGCGCAGCTTCCCTATGCGCTCTACGACGAAGGGCTGCCGCTGGAAGACTGCGACCTCATCACGACCTCGATCCCGCTTCCCCTCGCAAAGAAGAGCCACCAGCGCTTCACGGAGCAGGCGAGGACTCTCGACAAGCCGCTTCTCGATAAGCTGGAGCGCGTCGGGTTCAGGCTCGATTTCGGAGAGAATGGGACCGGCTGGCAGTTCAAATATCTCACCCGCGGCGGCGGTTACTACTTCAACGTCGGCTGTTCCGACCTGGTTGCCGACGGCGAGATCGGGTTGCTGCAATTCGCCGACATCGCGTCCTTCGTCGCGGAGGGGGCGCGAATGCGCAATGGCGAGACGCTCGCCGCCGATCTCATCGTGCTGGCGACGGGCTACAAGTCTCAGGAGTACCTGGTTCGCAAGCTGTTTGGGGCCGAGATTGCCGACCGCGTCGGCCCGATCTGGGGATTCGGCGATGGCCAGGAGCTGCGCAACATGTTCACGCGTACCGCGCAGCCTGGCCTCTGGTTCATCGCCGGTAGCCTCGCCCAGTGCCGCATCTACTCCAAGTATCTCGGCCTGCAGATCAAGGCCTCGGAGCAGGGCCTGCTGCCCTGAGCCGGTCGTTCCGGCTCAACCGGGCTTCATCTCGCTCTGCGGCTCGCCGCTCTCGAACCGTTCCAGGGCGGCCATGGCATCCCGCAGCGTCGCACGAATGCGCTCCGCCGCGGGTCCGTCGACGACGCTGGTGTCGAGATAGAAGTCGAGCCCGGTCATATGCTCGATGAAGACCTGGACCGTTTGTCCGGAGGCATCGAGCAAGCCCTCGACGGCGTAGGGAATGACTTCTCGGCTGATACCCTTCATCGAGATCGGCGGCAATGCGCGCGCGGCGACGACGTCGCGCACCAGGGCATAGGTCTCATAGCTGATCACGATATTCCCGGGCTCGGCGATCGACTGCAGGCGTGCCGCCAGATTGGCCTCGGCGCCGATGATGGTGTAGTCCATGCGATCGACGCTGCCGAAATTGCCGACGTTGCAGAATCCGGTGTTGATGCCCATGCGGACTCGGAACGGCTGCTCGGTGCCCTCGTTGCGCCATTTGATATTGAGCTCCGCGAGCCGTCGCTGCATCTCGACCGCCATGTTGAGGCAGGCCTTGGCATCCTCGGCGGCGCCGTTGGTCTCGGGGTCGCCGAAGAAGATCAGCAGGGCATCGCCGATGAACTTGTCCACGGTTCCGCCGTGCTTCGCCGCGATCGCCGACATCTCCGTGAAATACTCGTTGAGCAGCAGGGTGATCTCCTCCGGCTGCAGGCGCTCCGTCGTGGCGGTGAAGTCCTTGATGTCGGAGAAGAAGATGGTGAGCTTCTTGCGCTCGGTGTGGATGGTGACGTCCTTCTGCCCGCTGAAGATGCTCTTGTAGATCTGCGGCGCCAGATAGCGCGAGATCTTCATCGAGATCGTGGCGAGGAACTCGTTGGCGGCCTCGAGCTCCCCGTTCATTCCCTGGATCACCTTGGCTTGCCGCCGCTGCAGCGCGATGAAGCCGAAGCCCGCGGTTGCCGCGACGACGAAATAAATCAGCAGGAATTTGAAGGAGAGGATGTTGGTCGCCAGCGGTTGGCTGATCGTCACCTCCTGGATGCCGCGGACGTCACCGACCTTCCAGTCCCGCTTCGGGCTCTCTGGATGCGTGTTGTGGCAGGCGACGCAGGCCGGCGCCATGATGATCGGCGCGATAAGCCGCACGCGGCTGGTCAGCAGCGACCACGATGCCTCCGTCAGCTGCTGGCCCGGTTGCGCGCGGAGCGCCGCGAGAGAGCTTCGTTCGAACTCGTCGAGACGATGGGGCGCGCGGTTCTTGAAGGGATAGTCGGAAACGAAGCGATAGCTGATGTTCGCCTGCTGCTCGCTGATGACGCGACCAAGCTCGAGGGAAAGCGTGGCGGGGATCGGGATCGCGCCGGGGATCGACTCATAGTCGTGCGCGACGTGGGTCGAGCCCGGCGATGCCAGGACGCGGGCGACGACATTGCTGGCGTAATAGCTGCGGACACTGCTGATCAAGGAATTGAGATCGCTGGCCTGGCGGCGGAGCGAGCTCTCCGCCAGCGTGCGCAGATCCAGCCAGACGGCAGCGGGAAGCCCCGCCAGCAGCAGCAGAACCAGCGCAACCAGCGCCCATCCTTGCGTCCCTGTCGCAGGAGACGAGGTTTTCATGGGAGTCGTTCCCCGAGATGTTCCGGAAACTGGAACTCATCGCCCGAGATGCATCCCCGGCGACCCGGCTGAGTCCCCTATCCAGTCTGGGCGCCACCTTAATGGATTCGCGGCAACCGGTCGAGAGTCGGCGCAGTCTAGTTGCCGCTGGCGACGCCGCTGTTGACGTCGTCGGCGGGCGGTAGCTGGGAGGCATCCCAGCCGCCCCCCAGCGCTTCCACCAAGGTGACGCTGGCGACCAGCCGGTTCTGCAGAATGGTGAGGGCAGACTGCTCGTTGCCGAGCGCGGTGGTCTGCGCGGTGATGACACTGGTGTAGGCCACGATGCCCGAGCGGTATTGGTTGAGGATGAGCTGCTCGGCCTCCTCCGACGCTTTCACCGCGGCGTCCTCGACTCCCGCCTGCTGCTCGAGAATGCGCAGTGAGGCAAGCTGATCCTCGACCTGCTGGAAGCCCGCCAGGACGGTCTGCCGGTAGTTGGCGACGGTCTGGTCATAGGTGGCGCGCGCCGCCTCGACCTGGGCGCCGCGCAGCCCGCCGTCGAACAGGGTCTCCGAGAACGCGGGTCCGAACGACCACACGTTGTGGGAGGTCTGGACGAGGCTCTGCAGCATGCTGCTCACGAAGCCGTAGGAAGCGGAGAGCGTGATCGTCGGATAGTAGGCCGCGATCGCCACGCCGATCTGCGCATTGGCCGCCGCCATGGCGCGCTCCGAGGCGGCGATATCCGGCCGCCGCTCCAGCAGCGTCGAGGGCAGACCGGCCGGCATCACCGGCACGTCCGCGCCGCATCGGTCCCGGCGCCAGCGAGAAATCCGAGGGCGGCTTGCCCACCAGCACGGCGATGGCGTGCTCGAGCTGGGCGCGCTGCACGCCGACATTGATCGCCTGGGCGCGCACGCCCTCGACTTGCGCCTGGGCCTGGGCCACATCGGACTTGGCGGCGGTGCCGGCGGAATACTTGTTCTGGGTGATCTGCAAGGAACGCGTGTCCGCCTCGACAGTGGCGTCGAGGAGCCGCTTCAGCTCGTCGGAGACACGGAGCTGGAAATAGTCGCTGGCGAGCTCGGATTGGGCGGAGAGACGGGCCGAGGCGAGATCGGCGGCACTCGCCTGGGCGCTCGCGACCTGGCTCTCCACCGTGCGGCGGATGCGGCCCCAGACGTCGACTTCCCAGCTGGCGCTGGCGCTGAGATCGAACTGGTTCTGCACGAAGCCGGAGGAGCGCGTTTGGCTGGCGGAGCTGCCGGCGGCGCGGCCCTGGCCGCTCCGCTGCCCGGAGCCGCCGAGGCTGAGGGTCGGGAAATACGCGGCACGGGCCTCCGCCACCAGCGCCCGCGCCTGCCGGAACGCCGCTTCGGCGGCCCGCAAATTCTGGTTGGAGATGTCGATCTGCCGCTCCAGCGCGTCGAGGTCGGGATCGCCGTAGATCGACCACCACGGGCCGTTGCTGGCGGCATCCTTGGGCTCGCTCGGCTTCCAGCCGTTCATCTCCTTAAAGGCCGCGGGGGCCGGCGCCTCAGGCCGCTTGTAGTCGGGGCCGACCGCGCAGCCCGCGAGTGCGGCGAGCGCCATCATCGATGCGATCCGGCGCAGATGCCGCTTGGTCGGGATCATGCTCACGCACCCCCCATGGGTCTCGGGCCCGCGATCCCCGGACGACGCCGGCCGCTCCAGATCCCTTGGGACCAGAGCCGGAAGCGGTCGAGATAGAGGTAGATCACCGGCGTCGTATAGAGCGTCAGGACCTGGCTCACGATCAGGCCGCCCACGATGGAGATGCCGAGCGGCCGGCGCAGCTCGCCGCCCTCGCCGGCACCGATCGCCAGCGGCACCGCGCCGAGGAGCGCCGCCATCGTGGTCATCATGATCGGGCGAAAGCGCAAGCAGGCAGGCCTTGTAGATCGCCTCGCGCGAGGTCAGCCCCTGGCTGCGCTCGGCGTCGAGGGCGAAGTCGATCATCATGATGGCGTTCTTCTTGACGATGCCGATCAGCAGGATGACGCCGATCAGCGCGATGATACTGAACTCCGAGTTGAAGGCCATCAGCGCCAGGACCGCGCCGACGCCGGCCGACGGCAGCGTCGACAGGATGGTGAGCGGGTGGACGTAGCTCTCGTAGAGCACGCCCAGCACGATGTAGACGGCGGCAAGGGCGGCCAGGACCAGGTAGGGCTCGTTGGCAAGCGACTGCTGGAAGGCACGCGCGGTGCCCTGGAAGGTGCCGTGAATCGTGCCGGGGACGCCGATACGCGTCATCGCCTCGTTGATGGCGGCGACCGCGTCGCTGAGGGATTTGCCGGCGGTCAGATTGAACGAGATCGTGCTGGCGACGAACAGGCCCTGATGATTGACCGCCAGCGGCGTCTTGCCGGGACCGTAGTGGGTGAAGGCGGCGAGCGGCACCATCGTCTCCTTCGCGGAGCTCACCGCCGCGCCGGTCGACGCGCTGCCGTGGCCGGTAGCAGCGAGCTGGTTGTTGCGCGAGTTGCGCGCGCTGTCCTGCGCGATGGAGGCCGCATTGGAGGACTGGCTCGGTCCCCGTCACGGTTCCCGCCACCGCGTTGGTCGGCTGCACGCCGCCGACCGATCCGCCGGACGTGCTGACGTAGATGTCGTCGAGAGTGTCCGGGCTCTGCCAGAACTGCGGCGCCACCTCCATGACGACATGATACTGGTTCAGCGCATTGTAGATCGTCGACACCTGGCGCTGGCCGAAGGCATCGTAGAGCGTGTTGTCGATCTGGCTCGCGGTGACGCCGAGGCGGGACGCCGTTGCGCGGTCGATGACCAGATCGGTCTCCAGGCCGTTCTGCTGCTGGTCGGAGTTGACGTCGGTCAGCTCCGGTATCTGCTGCAGTGCCTGGGTGATCTTCGGCACCCAGGTGAAGAGGTCAGCGAGATTGTCGCCCTGGAGCGTGTACTGGTACTGCGCGTTGCTCTGCCGGCCGCCGACGCGGATGTCCTGTACGCTTGCAGGAAGAGGCGGCGCCGGGAACCTGCGACAGCTCGCGGCGCAGCCGCGCGATGACCTGATCCGCGGACAACTTGCGCTCCGCCAGCGGCTTCAGGGAGATGAAGACGAAGCCGCCGTTGGTCTGGCCGCCGCCGGTGAAGCCCACCACGTTGTGCGACCGCGGGTCCTTCTGCACGATGGACGATGAACTGCGTCAGCTTCTGCCGCATCAGCTGAAAGGAGATGCTCTGGTCCGCCTGGATGCCGCCGATCAGCCGGCCGGTGTCCTCCTGCGGGAAGAAGCCCTTGGGCACGACGACGAAGAGGTAGACGTTGAAGCAAAGCGTCATCAGGAGGAGCAGCACGACGCTGAGAGGATGGGCAAGCGCGCGCTGCAGCGTGCGGTCATAGCCGCGCAGTGCCGCGTCGAAGCAGCGCTCGGCGATGCGCGAGAAACGCCCCGGCTTGCGGTCCGTCGGCGGCGCGAGGACGCGCGCGCACATCATCGGCGTCGTGGTCAGCGACACGACCAGCGAGACCAGAATCGCCATCGAGAGCGTCACGGCGAACTCGCGGAAGAGCCGTCCGACGATGCCGCCCATGAGCAGGATCGGCAGGAACACCGCGATCAGCGAGATGCTCATGGAGAGCACGGTGAAGCCGACTTCGCGGGCGCCCTGAAGCGCGGCCTGGAACCGCGGCATGCCCGCCTCGATATGGCGGGAGATGTTCTCCAGCACCACGATGGCGTCGTCGACCACGAAGCCGGTGGCGATCGTCAGCGCCATCAGCGAGAGATTGTCGAGGCTGTAGCCCAGCAGGTACATGCCGCCGAATGTGCCGAGCAGCGACACCGGCACGGCGACGCTCGGCACCAGGGTCGCGCGCGCCGTTGCGCAGGAACAGGAACACCACCAGGATCACCAGCGACGATGGAGATCATCAGGGTGCGCTCGACCTCGTGCAGCGAGGCGCGGATCGTCGTCGACTGGTCCGATGGCGACGTGAATGTCGATGTCGCTGGGAATCGACGCCTGCAGCTCCGGCAGCAGCGCCTTGCACGCGGTCGACGGTCTCGATGATGTTGGCGCCGGGCTGCCGGTAGAGGATCACCAGCACCGAGGGCTTGCCGTTGGCGAGCCCGGCATTGCGGATGTTCTCGACGGAATCGACGACCTCGGCCGACGTCCGAAAGCCGGACCGCCGCGCCGTTGCGGTAGGCGACGATCAGGGAGCGGTACTGGTCCGCCTTGCGTGGCCTGGTCGTTGGCGTAGATCTGGTAGCGGCTGGTCGCCTGTCCTCGATCGCGCCCTTGGGCGCGTGGGCGTTGGCGGAGGCGAGCGCGGCGCGCACGTCCTCCAGGCCGATGCCGTATTTGAACAGGGCTCGCGGATTGAGCTCGACCCGGACCGCCGGCAGCGACGCTGCCGCCGATGCGTGACCTGGCCGATGCCGTCGACCTGCGAGAGCTTCTGCTGCAGGACGTTGGACGCCGCGTCGTAGATCTGGCCCGGCGTCAGCGTCGTGGAGGTCAGCGCCAGGATCATGATCGGCGCGTCGGCCGGGTTGACCTTGCGATAGGTGGGGTTGCTGCGCAGGCTCGCCGGCAGGTCGGCGCGCGCGGCGTTGATCGCCGCCTGGACGTCGCGCGCGGCGCCGTCGATGTCGCGGTCGAGGCCGAACTGCAGGGTGATGCGCGCCGAGCCGACCGTGCTGCGACGACGTCATCTCGGTGACGTCGGCGATCTGACGCCGAGATGGCGCTCCAGCGGCGTGGCGACGCTGGTCGCCACGACCTCCGGGCTGGCGCCCGGCAGCTGCGCCTGCACCGAGATGGTGGGGAAATCGACCTGCGGCAGCGGCGAGACCGGCAGCTGGAAGAAGGCGATCGCGCCGGCGAGCGCCAGCCGAGGTCAGCAGCGTCGTCGCCACCGGGCGGCGGATGAAGAGTGCCGACAGGTTCATGGCGCGGGATTCCGCTCGACGGCGTCCCCGGGCTCGGGCGGGAAATAGCGCGCAAGCCGCGCGCCCAGCCGGTCGAAGGCGAGGTAGATCACCGGCGTGGTGAACAGCGTCAGCATCTGGCTCACGATCAGGCCGCCGACGATGGCGATGCCGAGCGGATGGCGCAGCTCCGAGCCGGTGCCGGTGCCGAGCATCAGCGGCAGCGCGCCGAGCAGCGCCGCCATCGTCGTCATCAGGATCGGCCGGAAGCGCAGCAGGCACGCCTGGTGGATCGCCTCGCGCGGCGACTTGCCTTCGTTGCGCTCGGCGTCGAGCGCGAAGTCGATCATCATGATCGCGTTCTTCTTGACGATGCCGATCAGCAGCACGATGCCGATGATGGCGATGATGTCGAGATCGTTGCCGGCGATGATCAGGGCGAGCAGCGCGCCGATGCCGGCCGAGGGCAGGGTCGAGAGGATGGTGACCGGGTGGATGAAGCTCTCGTAGAGCACGCCCAGCACGATGTAGACCGTGACGATCGCGGCCAGGATCAGCAACAGCTCGTTGCTGAGCGACGCCTGGAAGCGCCAGCGCCGCGCCCTGGAAGCTGGTGATGACGCTGCGCGGCAGGCCGATCTCCTGCTCGGCCTGCTGACCGCCGTCACCGCCTCGCCGAGCGAGTCGCCGGGCGCCAGGTTGAAGGAGACGGTGGTCGCCGGGAACTGGCCGAGATGGTTGATCTGCAGCGGCGCCGTCTGCTCGGTCGACCTTGGCGATGGCCGACAGCGGCACCTGGCCGCCGGCGGCGGTCGAGGACGGCAGGTAGATCGCGTTGAGCGAGCCGAGCGAGGCCTGCATGCGTCGGATCGGCCTCCAGGATCACGCGATACTGGTTCGACTGGGTGAAGATGGTCGAGATGATGCGCTGGCCGAAGGCGTCGTAGAGCGCGTTGTCGATCGTCGCCGGCGTGATGCCGAAGCGCGCCGCGGTGTCGCGGTCGATGGTGACGATAGGCGGACAAGCCCCTGCTGCTCGCATGATCGCTGGCGACGTCCGCGAACTGCGGCAGCTGGTTCAGCGCGGTCGACCAGCTTCGGCGCCCAGGTCGCGAGCTCGTCGGGATTGGCGTCCTCGCAGCACGAACTGGTACTGCGTCCGGCTGACCGTGGTGTCGATGGTGAGGTCCTGCACCGGCTGCATATAGAGCGTGATGCCGGCGACGTCGGCGGTCTCCTGCTGCAGGCGGCGGATGATGTCGCTGGCGCTCAGCTTGCGCTCGTCATGCGGCTTGCAGGTTGATCAGGAAGCGGCCGCTGTTGAGCGTGGTGTTGGTGCCGTCGACGCCGATGAAGGAGCGACAGGCTGTCGACGTCGGGTCCTTCAGGATCGCGGCGGCCAGCGCCTGCTGGCGCTCCGCCATCGCGCGCGAAGGAGATCGACTGCGCCGCCTCGGAGATGCCCTGGATGAGGCCGGTGTCCTGGACCGGAAAGAAGCCCTTGGGGATCGACGATATAGAGGAGGACGGTGAGCACCAGCGTTCGCCACCGCGACCGGCAAGCGTCAGCGGCTGGTGGTCGAGCACCCAGATCGAGCGCCCGGTCGTATTGCCGCGACCAGCGCGCTCGAACCACTCGCGATTGCGGCGCGCGAACGCGGTCTCCCGCGTGTGCTCGGGCGCGGCGCAGCAGCTTGGCGCACAGCATCGGCACCAGGGTCAGCGACACCACGGCCGAGATCAGGATGGTGACCGCCAGCGTGATGGCGAACTCGCGGAACAGCCGGCCGACCACGTCGCCCATGAACAGCAGCGGGATCAGCACCGCGATCAGCGAGACGGTCAGCGACACGATGGTGAAGCCGATCTGCTCGGAGCCCTTGAGCGCCGCCTGCAGCGGCGAATCGCCCTCCTCGAGATAGCGGGAGATGTTCTCGATCATCACGATGGCGTCGTCGACCACGAAGCCGGTGGCGATGGTGAGCGCCATCAGCGACAGGTTGTTGAGGCTGAAGCCCAGCAGATACATGGCGCCGAAGGTGCCGACGAGCGACAGCGGCACCGACAGGCTCGGGATGATGGTGGCGCGGCACGTTGCGCAGGAAGACGAAGATCACCAGCACCACCAGCACGACGGCCAGCGTCAGCTCGAACTCGACGTCGCGCGACCGAGGCGCGGATGGTGGTGGTGCGGTCGGTCAGGACGGCGACGTCGATGGCGGCCGGCAGCGAGGCCTGGAGCTGCGGCAGCAGCGCCTTGATGCTGTCGACCACGTCGATGACGTTGGCGCCCGGCTGGCGCTGGATGTTGAGGATCACCGCCGGCGTCGATGTTCGTCCAGGCGGCGAGCTTGGTGTTCTCCGCGCCGTCGCACCACCGTGGCCACGTCCGAGAGCTGCACCGGCGCGCCGTTCTTGTAGGCGATGACGAGGTTGCGGTAGTCGTCGGCGATTCTGCAGCTGGTCGTTGGCGTTGATGGTGTAGGCGCGCGTCGGGCCGTCGAAATTGCCCTTGGGCGTGTTGACGTTGGCGTTGGCGATGGTGGTGCGCAGATCGTCGATGTTGAGGCCGTAGGCGGCGAGCGCGCGGCAGATTGGCCTGGATGCGCACCGCCGGCCGCTGGCCGCCGCTGATGCTGACGAGGCCGACGCCGGGAAGCTGCGAGATCTTCTGCGCGAGGCGCGTGTCGGCCAGGTCCTCGCACCTGCGGCAGCGGCATGGTCTTCGAGGTGAGCGCCAGGGTCAGGATCGGCGCGTCGGCCGGATTGACCTTGGCGTAGATCGGCGGCGCCGGCAGATCCGACGGCAGCAGATTGCCGGCGGCGTTGATCGCCGCCTGCACTTCCTGCTCGGCGATGTCGAGGCTGATCGTCGAGGCTGAACTGCAGCGTGATGACCGAGGCGCCGGCCGAGCTGCTGGACGACATCTGGTTGAGGCCCGGCATCTGGCCGAACTGCAGCTCGAGCGGCGCGGTGACCGAGGTGGTCATCACGTCGGGGCTGGCGCCGGGATAGAAGGTCTGCACCTGGATGGTGGGATAATCGACCTCGGGCAGCGCCGAGAGCGGCAGGAACTGGAAGGCGAGCCAGCCCACCAGCAGGATCGCCACCATCAGCAGCGAGGTCGCGACCGGCCGCAGGATGAAGGGACGCGAGGGGCTCATCGCAGAGCCTCGCTCACCTGCGACGACGGCGGCGATCCGTCATTGGCTGTTCCCGCCACTGGCGCCATTCGAGCGTGGCCGCTGGCCGGGCTGGCCGTCCGGCTGCCGGCCTGGTGGCGTGGCGGGCGCCGCCGCCGCGCCGGGCGCGGTGCTGCTGGTGGGATTGGGTGCGGCGCTGGCGCCGGTCTCCGTGCGGAGGGTGATCTTGGCGCCGTCGCGCAGCTTGTCGGCGCCGTCGACCACCACGCGGTCGCCGATCGAGAGCCCGGAGGCGACCGACGACGCGCTCGCCCTCCGCCGGCCCGAGCTTGATCGGCTGCACCGACACGGTGTTGTCGGGCTTGACGAGATAGACGAAGGTGCCGGGCGCGCCCGCGCTGCACCGCCGCGGTCGGGGATGACGGTCGCGTCATGCAGCGTCTCGACGCAGAAGCTGGACATTGACGAACTGGTTCGGGAACAGCGCGCTCGTCCTTGTTGTCGAACTGCGCCCGCAGCTTCAGCGTGCCGGTGGTGGTGTCGATCTGGTTGTCCACTGCGGCGAGCGTGCCGGTGGCGAGCTTCGTCGTCAGGCTGCGGTCATAGGCGACCGCCTGCAGGGTCGCGCCGGCGGCAAGCTGCTTCATGACCGCGCGGCAGGCTGTCTTCCGGGCAGGGTGAAGACCACCGTGATCGGCTGCATCTGCGTGATGCACGACGATGCCGTTGGCGTCGCTGGTCTGAACGTAGTTGCCCTCATCCACCTGGCGCAGGCCGACGCGGCCGGTGACCGGCGCCAGGATGTGGCAATAGGAGATGTTGAGCTTGGCGGTGTCGACCTGCGCCTGGTCGGATTTCACCGTGCCCTCGAGCTGATGCACCAGCGAATCCTGGTGTCGACCTGCTGCGTCGGCGATCGAGTCCTGCTTCACCAGCGTCTGGTAGCGCTGCGAGATCGAGCTGCGCATTCGCCAGCAGCGCCTGGTCGCGCAGCAGCTGTCCCTTGCGCCTTGGCCGAGCGCTGCTCGTAGGGGCGGGGATCGATCTCCGCCAGGAGATCGCCCTCCTGGACCACCTGGCCTTCCTTGAAGGCGAGGCGCATGAGCTGGCCGGTGATCTGCGTCCGGACCGTCACGGTGGCGAGCGGCGTCACGGTGCCGAGCCCGTTGAGCATGATGTTGATATCGCCCTTCTGGGCGGTGGCGGCGACCACCGGCATCGCGCCGCTCACCGCGAAGCGGCCGGTTCGCGCCTGCTGCGCTGGCCTCTGGTGCACCCACCATGCGAGCCCCGCCACCAGCGCCAGGCAGGCGACGATCCAGAGATGGCGTCGCCACGCCGGCGCCCGCTTCGGCGCCGGCAGGAGCCCCGCCGGACGCGGCGGCGCCGGCAGCTCCCTCTGGGTGTTCAAGTCATCCATATCGGGCTGCCGATCGGAGAGACGCAGGAATGCTGGGGAATTCCCAGAGGGTGATCCGGTATCCAGGGGTCGAGGACGAGCACGCGGAAACCGTCAATGGGGTGCAAGGGGTCAAGTGCCGCGCTGATCAGGCCGGCCACGCGGCTCCCGGCCTCGGAGCGATCATTGCCGAGCTTTCCTGGCCGTTTTCGGCCGCTGCCGGGCGATGCCATGCAAACATAATAGACATTTGCCGCCCGCCAAGGAATATCTGCCGGTTGTCATGACGCATTAATCAAGTATCCACAATCAGTTACGGTTGGTCATTTCGGCTCATCGACAGACACGCGAGGCCATCCGGATTATAGGCCACCGGGAGACAATCGATCCCCGATGCCCGATCGGGTGGAAACCGGACCCACGCTTCCGAAAGAAAGTGGGTCGAAAAGACGCTAGTGTAGCGTCGCAATGGAGGGAGAGAGCCCAGATGATCGTCGTCACCAACAATGAGGGTCGACCGGGGGTCGCAACCACGGCGCGCCTGCTGCAAGAGGGCGCCCCGGCGCTCGCCGCCATCGAGGCGGGCATCCGCGTCGTCGAGGTCGATGAGACCATCCGCACCGTTGGCCGCGGCGGCTGGCCGAACCTGCTGGGCGAGGTCGAGCTCGATGCCGCCATCATGGATGGGACGACGCTGCGCACCGGCGCGGTCGGCGCTCTCAAAGGCTATCTGCATCCCATCAGCGTCGCGCGGGCGGTGATGGAGCGGCTGCCCCATGTCTTCCTGGTCGGCGACGGCGCCCGGCGCTTCGCCGGGGAGATCGGTGCCGAGGCCGGTGAGAATCTGATCGCGGACAGCGCCCGCGTCTGGCGAGCCTGGTTCGAGAAGGAAGTGCCGGAAGCTGACCGTCGCCGCTGGCCCGACGTGCCGCTGATCGATCTCTGCCGGCATGCCATCGATCCCGAGATCGGCCGCGACACCACGACTTTCCTCGCCTGGGACGCCAAGGGCGAGATCGGCGGCGGCGTCAGCACCTCCGGCTGGGGATGGAAATATCCCGGCCGGCTCGGCGACTCCCCCGTGATCGGCGCCGGCATGTATGCGGATACGCGCTACGGCGCCTGCGCCTGCACGGGCGCCGGCGAGATGACGATCCGCGCCGGCACATCGCGTGCGGTGGTGCTCTACATGAAGATGGGCATGAGCGTCGACGCCGCGGTGCGCGAGGCGGCGGAGGATATGCGGCGGCTCAAGGGCGGGTTGATCAACCGCGTCACCATCCACGCCATCGACGCCAAGGGAAATCACAAGGTGGTCGCCGTCAACGGCAATCCCCAGAATACTTATTGGCTCTGGCGCAAGGGCGACGCCGCCCCGCAATCCCTACCTGCGGAGATCATCCAGATCTCACCGATCTCGTCCAAGCCCTCGCCGTCGGTGGTCTACGGCTCGCCTGGTGGATGAGGCTATTTGCGCGCGACGAGATCGATCTCCACCAGCGCGTCACGCGCAAGGCCGGTGACGCCGATGCAGGTACGCGCCGGCAGCCGGCCGGCGGGAAAATAGCCGCGATAGACCGCGTTCATCTCGGCATAGTGCCCTTTGAAGTCGGTGAGGTAGATCCGCACCGACACCACGTTCGACAGGGCGTAGCCGGCGCCCTCGAGCACCAGGATGAGATTGTCCATGACGCGCCGCGTCTGCGCCTCGATCCCCTGCGGCAGCGGCCTGGCGTCATCCTCCGGCCAGGTCGGCATCTGGCCGGTGACGAACAGCCAGCCGTCGGTCTCGACGGCATGGCTGAAGGGCGCCACCGGCGTCGGCGCGCCCGAAATCATATGGAAGGTAGGGGTCGACATCGCCGGGCTTCTCCGCGAAAGCACGCCCCGGCACAGGCGGGGCAGGTCGCGGCTAAACTAATCGGCTCCGCCGACCTCGGCAAATCGACGTCGCCGGCTTGGCCAATATCGTCAGGAAAGCACGACGCGGACGCACCGTTTTTCTCTCCGATGCGTCCGCGTGCCGTCGATGGCGTGCGCGCAAGCCAGCGAGCCGGCGCGTTGACGTTGAGTGGCTAGTTCGGGCGGGTGCTCCGCTCGGCGGCCTGGAGCTGGGTCTCGAACTCGGAGACCTGCTTCTCGGCTTCTTCCTCGGCAATGCCGTAGCGTTCCTGCACCTTGCCGACGAGCTGCTCGCGCTTGCCCTTGACCACGGTCCAGTCGCTGTCGGTGAGCTTGCCCCACTTCTCCCTGGCCTTGCCGGAAACCTGCTTCCAGTTGCCGGCGATCTGATCCCAATTCATGCAACTCTCCTTTACGAGTTAGAGCTGCAAATCAAACGGCAGCGGCCTCATCGAGGTTCCGCTCGCCGATCGTTGATCGTGGCTGGAAGAAGACAAACAGCGATGGGGCCTAGCGCCGCATTTGGTCGTCTGCCAGCAGTCCCGCCACGAAGGCCGCCAGCATCAGCGCCCTCTTGTGATGGCGCACGAGCTGGGATGCCTCGTCGGTGATCGCCTTCAGATCCACCTGCGCCGCCGCCGATCGCGGCGGCGTGTGGCAGATATAGGCGATCACGCCGATCGCGACCGCGCAGCCCGCCAGCAGGATGGCCGCCACCGACAGCGACGCCGCCGCGCTGCCGATTTCAGGCTTCAGATAGATCCAGATGCCGGCGACCGCGAATCCGATCGCGGCGCAGCCGAGGCCACCCGCGACTGGAACGAGAGCGGCGGTCGTCAGCACTCGTCCCGTCAGCGATTGCCCACTTTGCCCTGGCGGCCTGGTGGCGGCATCGGCCAGCATCGCCGCCAGCCACAAGGCGTCGCGCATTGTCGGTCAGACTCAGCGCGACAGCAGACGACCGCTGATGATGCCGACCCCGAAGGCGATCAGCAGGCTGGTCAGCGGTTGCTCCTCGACCTGACGGCTGATTGCCTTCACCGATCGCTCGCCCTCGGCCGCGAGGCCGCTATAGAGATCCTGTGCGGTCCCCTTGCTGCCTTTTCTTATGTGATCCATCAAGCTGGCCAGATCCCGCTTCAGGGAGGCCACGTCCTCGCTGACGGCGGCGAAATCGGAGTCCTTGGCTTGGGTCATGACGGATGCCTTCTGCAAGCTGAATGGAGATCGGCTGGAGTAGAGCGCGCGAGCATCAGCCCGTGCCCTTCACGATCAAATCGTTCTTCACCGACCGCACGCCGTCGACACGACTGGCGACCTCGGCGGCGCGCGCCTTAAGCGCCTGCGTATCGACAAATCCGCTGAGCTGAACCTCGTCCTTGAAGGTCTCGACATGGATGTCGAACGCCTTCAAGGATTGATCCTGCAGCAGCGCAGTCTTCACCTTCGTGCTGATCGTGGCGCTGTCGACGTATTGTCCCGTGCCCTCCTGGGTCCGGGTCTCCGAGCAAGCGGAGATCGTCGGCGCGAGGCTCGTAGCGAGCGCCGCTGCCAGTAGGATGCGCACGGGGCTACGGGCAGGCTTCATAGTATTTTTCCTCCATCTGCTCGAAAGGCGCCGCGCAGCGGGATTGGCAGGCGCCACCGCCGAATTCAAACGGTGGGCGGCCGCAAGGGTTCCTCGCCCCTAAGTTGGCAATTCCGTCGCGATATCGTCGGCCGCCCGCGTCAGCGCGAGCGAGCCAGCGATGACCTTTTTGAGTGTTCCGCCTGGAAGACGTCTCTCAGCCGAGGCTGGGCAGCAGGCCGGTTGGCACGAAGCGGGCGAGCCTGCCGCTCGCCACCAGCCGTTTCGCCGCCTCGATGTCGGGCGCGAAATAGCGATCTCGCTCGTAGGGCGGCACCAGCTCGCGGATGAGCGCCTTCACCTCGGCGAGGCGCGGCGAGGTCTGCAGCGGGTGGTGAAATTCCACACCCTGCGCCGCCGCCAGCAGCTCGATGGCGACGATGCCCATGGTGTTGTCGGCCATCTCGCCGAGCCGGCGCGCGGCGAATGTCGCCATCGACACGTGATCCTCCTGGTTGGCCGAGGTCGGCAGGCTGTCGACGCTGGCGGGATGAGCGAGGCTCTTGTTCTCCGAGGCGAGCGCGGCGGCGGTGACCTGCGCGATCATGAAGCCGGAATTGATCCCGCCGTCGCGCACCAGGAACGCGGGCAGCTCGGAGATGTTGTGATCGATGAGGAGCGCGATCCGCCGCTCCGAGAGGGCGCCGATCTCGGCCGCGACCAGAGCCAGCACGTCCGACGCCATCGCGACCGGCTCGCCGTGGAAATTGCCGCCGGACAACACCTCGCCGGTCTCCGCGAAGACCAGGGGATTGTCGGAGACGGCGCCAGCCTCGCGCTGGAGAATCTCCGCGGCGAAGCGAAGGTGATCGAGGCACGCGCCCATCACCTGCGGCTGGCAGCGCAGCGAATAGGGATCCTGCACCCGCTTGCAGTCGAGGTGCGAGGCGCGGATCGCGCTGCCCTTCGAGAAGGCCCTGGTAGACGGCGGCCACGTCGCATTGGCCGGGATGCCCGCGGAGCGCGTGAATGCGCGGATCGAAGGGCGTGTCGGAGCCCTTGGCGGCATCGACCGAGAGCGCGCCCGCCACCAGCGCCGCGGCAAACGCATCCTCGATGGCGAAGAGGCCGATCAGTGCCAGCGCGGTCGAGACCTGCGTCCCGTTGAGGAGCGCCAGGCCTTCCTTGGGGCCGAGCTCCAGCGGCGCGAGTCCCGCCCGCCGCAACCCCTCGGCGGCGGCGATCGTCTCGCCGCGACAGCGGACCTCGCCGACGCCGATGAGCGCCGCAGAGAGATGAGCAAGCGGGGCCAGATCGCCGGATGCGCCCACCGATCCCTTGGCGGGGATCACCGGATAGATCTCCGCCTCCAGCAGCCGCAGCAGCGCCTCGATGAGGCTCCAGCGCACGCCGGAATAGCCGCGGGCGAGCGAGGCCGCCTTGAGCGCCAGGATCAGCCGCACGCTCGCGTCGTCGAGCGCGCGGTCCGGTGCCGACGCTGTGGGAAAGCACGAGGTTGCGCTGCAATTCCCTGAGATGGTCGGCGGAGATCGTCTCGCGCGCCAGCAGGCCGAAGCCCGTGTTGACGCCATAGACCGTCTCGCCGCGCTCGACGATCGACGTCACCGTGGCGCTCGCGCGCTCGACGGCGGCGCGCAGGCCGGGATCGAGATCGGCGGGACCCTGGCCGCCGTAGAACTGGCGGAGCTGCGGAAGATCGAATCCATCGGCGGTGATGTGCAGCAGCGGCGTGCCGCGCGCGGCCGGGGCAGGTGAATGCACGCGCGGTCGCGCGACCCTGCGACCTCTCAGATCCTTCCGCCGCTCGCGCGCCATGCTGCCGTCGCCCCCGAATCACTACCCAGCATCAGCATCGCCGATTGGCTGCCCAAGGCAAGCCATTCCGCCACGCTCGCGTCCCTAGCGACCGAGGCATGGCGCTTGGCGAAGTCTCACCGATATGTGACGTGCGGAGGGCCGGGGAGGGTGATCCCCTTGGCGTTACCGGGGAGGAGAGTCCGCCCATGAAATTTTTGACAGCTTTGTGCGTGGTGAGCCTGCTCGCAGTTGGCCTCGCGGCCTGCGGCAATCCTGCGCCGCCGGACCCGGCCAACGATCGCTGGCACGGTGACATCTATCGCGGCGGCGGCAATGGCGGTGGCGGAGGTGGTGGCGGTATGTGATGCCGCTAGGAGCGGTGTCGGCGCTGCCGCTGGTCTTCCATCAGCTGGCGCACTTTGCGCTGCTCCCAGTCCCTCGTCGACCACGGGAGCAGCTCGTAGGTGTGGGCGGCGTGCAGTCCGACCAACAGCCCCCAGCCCAGCATCACCTTGTAGAACCAGGGATCGCCGGGGGTGGAAACGTCGATTAGCAGAAGCAGGATGTTGACAAATACATAGAGCGTCAGGTGAGTGTAGAGCAGACGCAGGCCCTTGACCTTGCGCCACGCCCATTGCTCCAGCTCCACTTCGCGGGCGGCCTCGCGAACACCGGCACCGGCCCGCAGCTCCACGGGCTCGCTGGCGCCTCCTCTGACTTTCGACATACTTCCGCAGGCCTCCTTCCGGGCCCCGCGTCCGAGATCGCCATCATAGCCCGTCTCGTGGAATAGGACAGCCCGTTGCGGCACGACAAGAGCCGTAGGGGGCCATCAGCGGCACGCTCCGGCAAGGGGCGCGATTTGCGTCACACATCGCCATGAAAAGGCCGCAGCCGAGTCACTCGCCCGTCACGTCGTCCCAGCTAAGACTAGCGTCTCTTGGCTGAGGAGGGGCGCATGTGGCTGGAATGGTTGTCGCATACCCTGAGCGCGTCCACACGCTCGGCCGAGCCTCGTCGCCGTTCCCGATCGGAAGTTTTGGTTGGAGTTGGCCAGCCCTATCCGATGGGTGAATTGGTGCTCGATGTCGCGGGGGCATTGATCCCGCAGGCGCCGAAGCCCCCGGCATCCCCGGCGCGGAAGCTGGCAGGTTCTCGCCCTCACTGACTGATCTTGCGTCTGCCGGATCGAGTCCCTGGCCGGCCTCGGTCCGGTATTTTCCGGCATCTATGTCAGCGAGGACCGGCAGATGGCGATAGCAGAGTGGAAGTGAGCGTCTGTGACAGCGGCCCCAACCTGGAGGCCGAGGTGGCAAGTCGTCTATTTCAGCCGTTCACCACCAAGTCCGAGGGCATGGGTGTGGGGTTGTCGATCTGCCGCACCATCGTCCAGGCGCATGGCGGCCACATTTGGAACGAGCCCAACCCGGGCGGCGGCACCATCTTCCGCTTCACTGTCCCGACCGCGCCCGCGGCCGCGCCGGCCGAAGGGGCATCCGTGCGCTGACGAGCGCGCCGCCGCTCGCGCCCCATCCGCTTTCGCCTGGATCCGCCGCCTCACGTGCAACCCCCTGGTCGTCGGCCGGCAACCCGTGCTCCACTGCTGCAAAGTGGCAGCGAGGGAGGATGCAATGCGCGGCGTGGTCTTCGCGGGCGAGCGCAAACTGGATCTCGTAGAGTTCCCCGATCCCTCGCCGGGACCCGGCGAGGTGGTGGTGGAAATCAAGGCCTCCGGCATGTGCGGCAGCGATCTCAAGGTCTACCGGGCCTCCAAGAGCGCGAGCCAATCCCTCGGGCTCGGCGCGTCGAAGGGGCCGGTCATCGCCGGCCACGAGCCCTGCGGCGTCGTCGCCGCAGTGGGGCCGGGCGTCGAGGCACGCCAGGCGCCCCTGGGTCAACGCGTCATGGTGCATCACTACAAGGGCTGCGGCGTCTGCGAGCATTGCCGCGTCGGCTGGGCGCAGCTCTGCGCCGAGGGCATCGTGGTCTATGGCGTGACCGGCCATGGCGCCCACGCGGCCTATATGAAGGTTCCCGCCAGCACCCTGGTTCCGTTGCCGGAGCAGCTCTCCTTCGAGACCGGGGCCGCGATCTCCTGCGGCACCGGCACCGCCTATGGCGCACTCCGCCGGATGAACCTCTCCGGGCGTGACACCGTCGCGATCTTTGGGCAAGGGCCGGTCGGCTTGTCTGCGACCCAGCTTGCGGTCGCCATGGGGGCGCGGGTGATCGCGGTGGATCCGAGCCCAGAGCGCCTCGCGCGCGCCAAGAAATTCGGTGCCGATGCGATCGTCGATCCCGGCACCAACGATCCCGTCGCCGCGATCAGGGAGCTCACCCATGGCCGCGGTGCCGAGCTCACGCTCGATACATCGGGCGCACCGGCCGGGCGGCTGGCGGCGGTGCAGAGTGCGCGGACCTGGGGCACCACCTGCTTCGTCGGCGAGGGCGATACGGTGACGCTCGACGTGAGCCGCGACATGCTGCGCAAGCAGCTCACCCTGATCGGCTCCTGGACTTTCTCGGCGATGGGCCAGGCGGACTGCGCCCGCTTCATCGCCGAGCGGGAGATCCCCGTCGATCGCCTGTTCACCCACCGCTGGCGCCTCGACCAGGCGACGGAGGCCTATCAGCTCTTCGACAAGCAGACGACCGGCAAGGGCGTCTTCTTGATGTAGCTCCACAAGCACAGGAAATCAGCCAATGCACTGGACCGATCGCCGGCGAGCGTTTTCGTGCGCTCCTTTCTGGCACTCGCTGCGTTCATCCCGGCTCCGTCTTCGATCCGATCTCCGCGCGCATCGCCGAGGACCTGGGCTTCGAGGTGGGCATGTTCGCGGGCTCCGTCGCCTCCCTCGCGGTGCTGGGCGCCCCCGACCTCATCGTTCTCACCCTCTCGGAATTCGCGGCGCAGGCCTACCGGATCTGCCGCGCCGGCAACCTCGCCCTGCTGGTGGACGCCGATCACGGCTATGGCAATGCGCTCAACGCCAAGCGCACGGTGGAGGAGCTCGAGACTGCGGGAGTAGCGGCGCTTACCATTGAGGACACCGTGCTGCCGAGGCCCTTCGGCGATGGCGGCACGAAGCTGATCTCCATCGAAGAGGGCGTCGGCAAGATGAAGGCGGCGCTCGCTGGTCGGCAGGACCCCGATCTGGTCGTCGTCGGACGAACCAGCGCGCTTACCGTCAACGGTCTCGAGGATGCCATCGCCCGCGCGCGCGCCTACGAGGCGGCAGGGGTCGACGCGATGTTCATGCTCGGCGTCAAGACCCGGGCGCAGCTGGAAGCGATTGCCGCCGCGGTGAAGATCCCGCTCATCCTCGGCAGCGCCGCGCCCGAGGTGGTGGACCTCGACTACCTAGGCGCCCAGAGGGTGCGGGTCTGTCTGCAGGGCCATCAGCCCTTCATGGCGGCGGTGCAGGCGATCCATGCGACGCTGAAGGCGCTCCGCGAGGGAGCGACGCCGGCGAAACTCGTCAACATCGCCTCCGCCGATCTCATGAAGCGCGTCACCCGCGACGACGACTACACCGGCTGGACGCGGGACTTCCTCGGCGGCGGCTGACCCCGCGCAGACCTTCCTATCGGCGGCTCGCCGGAGGAAGTTCCTCCGGCGTCACCGTGAGGTCGATCTTCTGTCCCTGGCGCAGCACGACCAGCGGCACCATGCGTCCGACGCGCTCTTCGGTCATCAGTCGGTGGAGGTCGTCGATGTCGCGCACCACGACGCCGTCGGCGGCGACGATGATATCGCCGCTGGCGAGACCGGCGCGCTGCGCCGGGCCGCTGGCACCCGTGGACTGCACCAGGACGGCGGATTCCTGAGCGAGGTCGTGGAAGCGGGCCGAGCGACGCGACAGCGGGACGTTCTGCCCGGCAACCCCGATGAAGCAGCGCCGCACGCGGCCGTCGCGGATCAGCCGCGAGGCCACGAACCCCACCGTGTTGGAGGAGATCGAGAAGCAGATGCCCTGGGCTGCCGCGATGATGGCGGTGTTGATGCCGACTACCTCCCCGGCGGAGTTCACCAGCGGGCCACCGGAGTTGCCGGGATTGAGGGCTGCGTCGGTCTGGATGACGCTGTCGATCAGCCGGCCCGAGCGCGCCCGGAGCGAGCGCCCGAGCGCGCTTACCACTCCGGCGGTGACGGTGTGCTGGAACCCGAAGGGATTGCCGATGGCGATCGCCAGCTGCCCGACCCGTAGACGGCGCGAATTGCCGAGCTTGGCGAAGGCCGCAACCGGACCATCGAGGCGCAGCACCGCGAGATCGGTCTCGGGATCGTCGCCGACCACGGTGGCGCTCGAGGTGCGGCCGTCCGTCGACGTTGCGCGGATGCGGCCGCCGGCGCCGATAACGTGGCTGTTGGTAAGGGCATAGCCGTCTGGCGTGAACAATACGCCGGACCCGCCGCCGGCGGGGCGGCCGTTATTCTCCACTTGGATGTGGAGCACCGCCGGAGCTATGCGGTCGACGGCGCCGACCACGGCGTGGGAATAGGCGTCGAGCAGCTCGTCGTCGTTGTCGTGGCAGAGCGGAGCGTCGCCGGATACGCCGGCATCGGGTGTCGACACCGGCGTCAGTGCCGGCGAATCGAGGGAGGGAATGAGGCTCATGGACAGGTCTGCGGCTCCCAGTGAAACGGAGTGGGGCTTGGGTCTAGTTAGATGGGAAGCCGCATCGTGCGGGTTCAAGAGCCAAGGCAGCCGGTCAGCCGGCGGTGCGCCGCTACAATGCGGCCGGAGGCCGCTTGAGGGCGAGCAAGCAGAAAAAGGGCCTTCGAGGGGTTGGCTGCCCTCGAAGGCCTTCAGTGGTGTCGCCCGTTTGCTCTAACCAGGGGCTACAAGGGAGGAGCGGGCGACAACTGAGAACTTAGAATCTTCCGGTAGCGGGCGATGTGACCTAGATCACTCGCGCGGCGAAATTATCCCTCGATGCCGAAATCGTTATCGGCGGTCGATTCGCGGTGGAGTTTCCGCGGGGTCAGATACCGAGCAGCGCTCCGATGCGCCGACGGACGGCCCACCATTGCGCGCGCCCGACGGTTACCGGCGCCCGCGCCCCCAGGCCGCGCGCCCAGATCGCCTTGATCGGCAGGGTTTTCGCCGCCTCGAGGTCCACGCTGCCGGGTGGCGAGGCGAGATCGACCACCAAGGTCCCCGGACGCAGTTGCCGCATCAAGTCGAGGTCGACGATCCGGCTCGGCACCGAGGAGATAAGTATATCGAGGTTGGGTGCCAGAGTAAGCAGCCCGTCGAAGTCGCAAGCAGTTACGCCATGTAGACTCACCCGGGCGCGCTGCACGGGATCGCGCGCCACCGCGTGGACGCGGGCGCCGAGCTTGTGCAGCGTGAGGGCAAGGTGGGTCCCCAGCGCACCTTGGCCCAGCACGGCGATCGTCGAGCCATGGATTGCGATGGCGGTGTTGGCGATGAGCGTGGCGAGCACGCCCTCGACAATGCTCGGGGCCCGCATCAGCTTGGCCTCTGCGTCATGCTCGTAGGCGTGCAGCGAGAGCGAGTATTTCTCAGCCAAGTGCCGGAGCGTGTGATCTGCGGTGCCTGCGAAGATATGGCCGTCAGGCGTCATGCCGCCGATGAGCTCGTCGTCGATCCGCGGCGGCGAGGCAAGCCCCGGCGCATAGAGACAACCATCCTTGATGCCGGCGATCGGGAAGAGGGCGATGGTGGCGCCCGCGGTCGCCTCCGCCGCCGAGCGCACTCGCGCCACGCCGGTGATGCCGCGCTCCGGCCACGGGAATCCGAAGCCGCGCACGACGGCGCCCGTTGCCGCGGCGCACCGCGCGATCTCCTGCTCGCGCTGATCGCCGCCGACGATGGCCAGGATCAGCTCGTTCCAGTCCTTGATGGGCGCCATTTCCTCGCCGTCCGATCCTCTTTGTCCGCGCCTCAATCGGCGAAGCGCGGGATCACCTTCTCACCGACCAGCTCGATGGAGCGCATCACCTGATCATGGGTCGTGTGGCCGGCCTGGAACATGAACGCCATCTGATCGATGCCCGCCTCCGCCCAGCGCTCGATCTGGCGGCAGACGGTGTCGGGATTGCCGCCGATCGCCATGGCATCCTCGATGAGCTGCTCGTTGCTGCGGCTCGAGATCTTGTCCACAACCTTGGTGACACCGCCGACGGCAGAGCCGAACCGGTACTTGTTGATCTCGGCGTCGTTGTCGCCATAGTACCAGCGTGCCGCCGCGCAGGCGAGGTCGCGGCCGGTGCGGTCGTCGTCGTGGCAGCAGGCAACCGCATAGACCCCGACGTGCTCGTTGGCGAACTTGCCGACGAATTTCGAGCGGTCGCCGCTGCGGATCGCGTTTCGATAGGCCGATATTGCAGGCTTGGTCTCGGCGGGCGTGTTGCGGGTGACGCCGATGATGCCGACGCCCTGCCGTCCCGCGTACTCGTAGGTCTCGAAGTTGGAGGCGGCGACCCAGAGCGGCGGATGCGGGCGCTGGACCGGGCGCGGCACCACGTGGCGCGCCGGCAGGTTGAAGTGCTTGCCCTGGTAGCCCGGGAAAAGCTCATGCTCGAACATGCTGAGCACTGCTTCCATCGCCTCTCGGCCAACGTCGCGCCCGATCGCGGGATCGAATCCGAGTCCCTCGATGACATAGGGTGATGTGCCACGACCAGCGCCGAACTCGCAGCGGCCGTTGCTGAGCACGTCCAGGGTGGCGACGCGCTCGGCGATATAGAAGGGATTGTGGCAGGGCATCAGGACGACGGCGTAGCCAAGGCGGATCCGGCGCGTGCGCTGGCTGAGCGCAGCCAGGATCATGTCCGGCGTCGAGCTGTGGCCGATCTCGGCGTAGAAATGCTGCTCGGTGATCCAGAAATACTCGAACCCCACCTGCTCGGCGGCGACCGTCTGGTCGAGCGCGTGCCAGAACGCGTCGCGCTCCGTGGTCTCGGTCCACGGCCGCGGCATCTGGAGCTGCGTCATCAATCCGAATTTCATCGCCGCGATCCCCTCTGCGGCCCCTGCGGGCCGCGTCCTTGTCCATGAGACAAATGCTAGTCTCGGCGCATTCTTGCGTCCAAGGCATAAGGCGTATAAGTGTTATAAAGAAATCGTTCGATGGCGGCGGAGCATATTCATGGAGACGCGCGCGCTGCGCTACTTCCAGACGGTGGCGGAATTCGGCAGCTACAGCCGCGCCTCGGGCTTCCTGCGCATCTCGCAGCCCGCCATCAGCCGGCAGATCCGCAAGCTCGAGGAGGAGGTTGGAAGCGCGCTCTTCAAGCGCCATGGCCACGGCGTCAGCCTCACCGAGGCCGGCCGCATCCTGCTGGAGCGCAGCCAGATCGCGCTCCGCCAGCTCGAGCAGACCAAGGCGGAGATCCGCGGTGGCCGAGCGGGACCCTCCGGCGTCCTCTCCTTCGCGGTGCCGCCGGCCGCCGGCCACTTCCTGGTGCCGGCGCTGGTGGAGCGCTTCGGGCGCGAGTTTCCCAACGTCTTCCTCAAGGTGATCGGCGGCTTCAGCGGCTACATCCACGAATGGCTGGTGCGCGGGCAGGTGGATCTCGCCTGCGTCCACGATCCGTTGCCGCAGCGGGGCTTCGAGGTGATGCCGCTGGTGCGCGAGCAGGTCTATCTGGTGGGAAAGCCGGGCGCCGCGCGGTTCGGCCGCGACCACGCCCGCATCGACGACCTCGCCGACCTGCCCCTGGTGCTGCCGAGCCGGCCTAACGCGTCGCGCCGCCTCCTCGACAGCTGGATCGCGCAGAAGGGCATCTCGCTCAATATCCGGATGGAGGCGGATGATAGTTCCGTCCTCCGCTCCCTGGTGAAGCAGGGGGTGGGATTCAGCCTGCTGACCCAGGGCGCGATCGCCGACGATCTGCGCCTTGGCGAGGTGCAGGCGTGGCCGCTGCGTCCGCGCGCCTACTGGCCGCTGGCGCTGATGGCCTCGGCGAGTACGCCGCGCTCGGACATCTTGGCCGGCTTCATCGCCACCGTCCGCAAGACCGCCCGCGATCTCACCACCTCCGGGGCCTGGCCCGGAAAGTCCCTCGATCGCGGCTAGTCCACGACAATGAGATCGCGGGAATGGCGCGAGAGGCGCTCGACGCCTTTTTCCGTGACGATGACGTTGTCGATGATGCGGGCGCCGATCTTCTCTTCGCCGATGAAGATCGGCGGTTCGATTGATACCACCATGCCCGCCTGCAGCACGTCCTTGCTGCCGCCGAACATGTTGACGGGCTCGCCCCAGGCGGGCGGGAAGCCCGGTGCGATGCCGTAGCCCGAGGTGTGGATGCGGTAGCGGTCGTAGCCGGCCTCGGCGATGACGCGCTTTGCCGCCTCGTGCGGCACGATCGCCGGCACGCCGGCGCGGATCTCCGCGATCATGGCGTCGCCGGCGCGCTGGACGATGCCGTAGATCTCCCGCATCCGTGCCGAGGGCGCGCCCAGGCTGATCTGCCGGCCCATCGTCTTGGTGTAGCGCTTGTAGGCGGCGCCGAACTCCACATTGCCGCAGTCGCCGCGACGGAGGCGGCGGAGGGTCGGCGCGCCGTGACTCAGATGCATGCGCTCGCCGCTCACCAGATTGAGCGTGCTGCCGGCGAGCCCGCTGCCGGCGGCCATCATGGCGCCGTAGATGGCGCCCGCCACCTCCAGCTCGGTACGGCCTTCCCGGAACGTCGCAATGAAAGCATCGGCGCCGATGTCGGCGATCCGACCTGCCTCCCGCACCAGCTCCAGCTCGCGCGGCGACTTCACCATCTTGAGGTTGTTGACGAGGTTGGTGGGCTCGGCGACCAGCGCGTCCCCCAGCATCGCCTTCAGGCGGACGTAGTGCTGCGGATGGAGGTAATAGGCCGGCACCTCGATGCCGACCCGCGTCTTGCGCAGGCCGAGCCGATCCGCGAGCTTCTGAAAGACGTCGACGGGATCGGCCGGCTCGGAGCCGCCCCAGCCCACCACCTCGTCGGCGAGCGTGTCGTCCTCGAACTCGTTGCGCTCTGACTCCCGGGTGAACATGACCAGAGGCGCGGGCTTGGCCGATATCAGCAGGCACTGGAAGGCCTGATAGCTCTTGCCGTCGGCGCCGATCAGCCAGTGGATCGACACGGGGTGAAACAGCACCAGCCAGTCAAGGCCTGCCTCGGCAACCGCCGCGCGGACGCGCGCTTGACGCCCGGTGAATTCCTCGAGGGGGAAATCGTGCTTCGACATGATGCTCTCTGGCTGGCGCTAGCTGATTTTGCGGGAGGTGGCGGTCTTCGCGAAGGCGGCGTGCAGACTCCATTTTGCGCCTTCCGTGCCCGACGCGAAAGTCTGCGCCAGCACCGCGGCCAGGTGCCCGACGTCTGCGGGTCCCGCCGCAACCTTCGACCACGCGAGATACTTCGCGAAATTGCCGGCGGCGGCCGCGAGATCGGCGGCGCCTTCGGAGAGCGTCACCTGAGCCTCCATCGCTCGCTGCTGCAACCCTTCGGACTCGATCTCCTGGGCGAGCACGCCGCGGCGTATCGGTCCGCCGCCGCTTTCGCGACATGCGTCTGCTCCTTCAGCCAGCGGCGGACTTGTCGCAGCGGATGAATCAGGTTGCTGCGCAACGGCGCCGCTACCGCATCCAGCCGCGCGAAGTCGCCGTCCTCGAGGGCGCGACCGTGAGTGCCGGCGAACAGGCAGAACAGCAGGAAATTCACGTCGAGGTCGAGGTGGTCCTGCAGCGCGATCAAGGCCGGCGAGACGCCATCGCGGCTGTAGATCGATAGGGTGAAATCCCAGAAACGCGCTTTGGGGCGGCTTGCCGAGATCCGACATCTGTCATCCCACCGATCGTCTGGAGTGCAGAGCCGACGTCGCCGGCGTATGCCGCGGCCCTCATGCGGTCGCCGCTCGGACCGCTGCGCGCATATCCTATGGCGAAGGCGTTCCTTCGTCTAAGACATTAATCTCATATGAATCATAACCAAATCGTTCGAAGGCAAATTCACAAAACGAGCGCCGACGCGCTTGAGTGCTTGACTCCTCGACTGCTCGAACCCTAGCGTTTTCAGTCATCGCGGATCGAATGCGTGCGACTGCGACGGTGGGGCTGGCGGATGTGCATTCGGGAAGGCGGGAAGTCCTGGCGCTGACAGCATCGAGTGCTCCGGCGGCACGCGAGGAGGGGAAAATCATGGACAGGATCGAAGTTTGCGCGCCGCACCTCGAAGCGTGGGCGTGCCGTCGGGACGAGCGCAATTCTCGCGCGGGGCGCGGCGCCACCGCGCGCCGAGCGGCGATCCCGGTGCTGGCGATGCTCGCGCTCTTCATCGGCTTCGGTGCGGAAAAGCAGGCGGTGGCGCAATCGGCCGCGCCGGTGAAACTGGATTTCGCGGGCTCGGTGACGTGGTTCGGCCAGGTGCCGGTCATGGTCGCCGTCGACAAGGGCTTCTTCAAGGAGCAGGGCCTCGACGTCGAGATCCAGGTGATCCTGAACTCCGGCGATCGCATCGCGGCACTGACAGCGGGCTCGGTCGCGTTCAGCAATCTCGGTCGCGTCGCCGTCATCGCTGAGATGGCGCGCGGCAACCAGAGCTTCTACTACTTCGCCAATATCGACGATTCACCGGGCAATGAGGGCTGCTGGGCGCGGCCGGGCTTTGCGTCCTTCGGCGATCTCAGGGGGAAGAAGGTCGCTGCCAACACCTCCGCCGAGATCACCATGAACGGCCTGCTGCGTGCCGCCGGCATGAGCGCCAAGGACATTCAGTTCGTCAACCTGCCGCCCAACGAGATGGCGGGCGCCCTTGCCAAGGGAGACGTGGATGCCGCTTGCGTGTGGCAGCCGCTGCTCGATGGCCTGAAGCAGGCGGCGCCCGGCGGCAAGCTGCTCGGCACCGACATGGACACCGACACCTACAAGAAATACGGCACCATGGCTTCGCCTGACATCGTCATCATCTCGCGGAAGTTGGTGGACGAGCACCCCGACCAGGCGAAGAAGCTGGCGGCGGCGATGTTCAAGGGCGCCGACTTCGCGATCAAGAACCCCGAGGAGACCGCGAAGACCGTCGCCCACTACTTCAAGAAGACGCCGGAAGAGGTGCTCGCGAGCATGAAGACCTTCAAGTACTTCGGTCTCGAGGGCTGGCAGGACCACATGAAGCTGCATGAGCGACAGATGCAGGAGCTGGCGGATTGGCTCTACGACACCAACAAGATCGACAACAAGCCCGACGTCTCGAAGTGGATGAGCGTCGAGCTTCCTCCCGAAATCCTGAGGTGACGGCGGGCGCGAGCTGGCCGGATCGGGCAAGAGGCGGCGCCGGAGACTGCTACAGTTGACCACGACGAACAGTACCGAAGAAGCGATCGCGGTCGCCCGGGCGCAAGCGCGGCACGGCCACGCATGGCTACGCGCCCGGCTGAGCCTGGTGCTGAAAGTCCTCTCGATCTGCGCCTTTCTCGGGCTCTGGAGCGCCGCCACCGAACTCGGCTGGATCTCGCCGATCTTCCTGCCCTCGCCGGCGGCGGTCGCGCGCGCCGCCGGCAAGCTCATGAGCACCGGCGAGCTTTGGGATGCGGTGCTGGCGTCGTCGCGGCGCGTGTTCCTGGGTTTCGCGCTTGCCGCCGCCGTCGCGGTGCCGCTCGGCATCATCATGGGCGTCTGGTGGCCGGCGAAGGCGATCATCGATCCCTTCGTCTCGCTGCTGCGGCCGCTGCCGTCGATCACCTGGATCCCTCTCAGCATTCTCTGGCTCGGCATCGGCGAATCGCAGAAGACGGCGATCGTCTTCATGGGCTCGTGGATCTACATCCTGCTCTATACGCTCGAGAGCACGAAGCGGGTCGATCCGCTGCTGATCCGCGCCGCGCGCAATCTGGGCGCCTCCGATCTCGCGGTCATGCGCGAGGTGATTCTGCCGGGCGCGCTCCCCGGCATCCTCTCCGGCCTCAAGGTCACGCTGGCGATCTCGTGGTCCTGCGTCATCTCGGCGGAGATGGTCGCGGCGCAGAGCGGCCTGGGCGCGCTGATCTGGTTCGCCAAGGACTGGGGCAATCTTTCGCTGGTGCTGGTGGGCATGGTAGGGATCTCCATCACCGTGCTGGTGGCGGACGCGATCGCCGACCAGATCGAGCGGCTCCTGCTGCCGTGGGAACGGCACCGGCGCGGCTAGATGTCGGGCATCCTCACCGCGGACCGCGTCACCAAGGCCTTTCCTGCGGGCGGCGAGGGGCTGGTGGCGCTGCAGAACCTCTCGCTCGAGGTGAGCGAGGGAGAGTTCCTCTGCCTGATCGGCGCCTCCGGCTGCGGCAAGTCGACCCTCCTCAACATGTTCGCCGGATTTACCCAGCCGACATCCGGCCAGATCCTGCTGCGCGGCCGCCCGATCACCGGGATCGAGCCGCGCTGCGGCATGGTGTTCCAGTCCTATGCGCTCTTTCCCTGGAAGACCGTGCGCGGCAACGTCGAGTTCGGCCTCAAGATGCAGGGCGTGCCGGCCGCCAAGCGCCGTGCCACCGCCGAGCGCTTCATCGAGATGGTGAAGCTCAGGGGCTTCGAGAACCGCTACCCCTCCGAGCTCTCCGGCGGCATGCAGCAGCGGGTGACGCTGGCGCGCATCCTCGCCGCCGATCCCGAGGTGCTGCTTGATGGACGAGCCCTTCGCGGCGCTCGACGCGATGACGCGCCAGGTGATGCAGGAGGAGCTGATCCGCATCCACGAGCAGAGCCGGAAGACGACTGTCTTCATCACCCACAACATCGACGAGGCGCTGATCCTCGCCGATCGGATCGTGGTGATGTCGGCCCGGCCGGGCCGCGTCAAGGCGATCCTCCCCAACCACCTCGCGCGGCCCCGTCACGTCTCGATCCAGCTGTCGCCGGAATTCGCCGAGCTGAAGGCGAGGATCTGGGGCCACGTCGAGGAGGAAGTGCGTCGGCACGTCGAGCTGGCGGACGCACCCTCCGCCTGATGCACGAACCCTAGAAGCGGAACTTGCTCGACATCATCAGGCGCTCGAAGCCCTGGCTGCCGTCACCCTGGGTGCGGCGGTAGCCGTAGATGAACTCGGCGCCGACGTCGATCATCGGCACCGGGCTCCAGATCAGATTGGCCTTCTCGACAGTGAACCACTGGTTTTGCGCGGCGAAGTTCGCGCCGGAGAACACGCTGGATTCATTGTTGACGTGGATGAAGCCGCCGGTGACGTTGGTCCTGAGGTTGCCGGTCCACCAATGCTGATAGCTGAGGTCGCTGCCGTAGCTCACAAGGGATGTGAACGCGCCGGTGGTGGTGTTGATCGCGGCGTCGGGAACGCCGTCATCGGCATAGTACCGGCCGTTGCCGTCGCCGTAGCTGGTCTCGAACTGTATCTGATCCTTTCCGAAAGTGTTGTAGTGCCCGGAAATGCCGAAACCCCAGCCGACCGCGGTGTTATTGATGCCGACGGTGTCGTCGTATCGGAGCTGACGGAGGGCGCCTCGCACCTCGATATGCCCCGGGCCCTGCTCATAGCGCAGCTTGAGCACGCCGTCCGGGAACCGGCTCATGCCGGTGGTGCCGTTGAAGTTGCTGGTGGTGGCGCCGCCGCTGGAGCTCGCGAGGAATGTCGTCGGATTCTCGGCGGCGATCGCCGCGCTGAGGCCATTGCCGATGTCGTAGGTGTAGCGGACTTGGGGCACCCGTGTGGGGCCGGCGACGCCGACTTGGGCAAAGAAGTCGAGCGTTTCCGGCTCCGCTGACGTGTCGCGGAAGGTGGAGAAGGTCTGGCCGGCGAGAAACGGCCCGAGCGTCCCGTAGGCCTGACGCAGGCGGAATCCACTCGAGTTGCTCTCGGTCGTGAAGCTCGAGTTGTTGGTGAGGCCGTTGGGGTTGGTGAAGTCGCCCTCGATGAAAGTCTTGACCTCGCCATAGCTAGAGGGCGTGCGGGTCTCGATGTTGAAGCGGGATTCCGAGGCGGTGAACTGCGAGACCCCGTGCACGCCGTGTCCGGCGGCGCCGGGCAGCGGGATCGAGCGGGCGTCGAAGCCGCCGATGGCGGTCCGGGCCACGGAGAAATCATAATCGTAGTCCAGCTTGACGTAGCCGCCGAGTTTGAACGACGTCTGCGTGCCCGGGATCATGAGGGAGCCGGGAAAGCTGCCCATCGAAATCGGTCCCGCCGTCTGCGCCTCGACCTTGCCCAGACCCGACAGCAGTGCCGCCATCGAGACGAAGCCGCACACGCCGAGGCGCGCGGCACACCCGCGACGGTAGCGGGAAGCAACCGATTTCACAGGCTGTCTCATGAAATTCTCCGCCTGAAGGCAACGCTGGAAGCGGCGACTGTAGCGATCGACGCACGCTGCCGGTTGTGGGCAATTGGGAACTCTTGCGGGAAAACCGCCGGGTCTATTCAAATATTCAGGCACCCGCCAGTCCCGTTACAGCGGGATGACGGCGTGCCCTGAGGCAGCCCAATAAAACGCGAGGGAGCAGCTGTGGCCGTCAGTTGATGTGAACCAGCGCGCCGCCGTCGACGGGAAGCTGCACGCCGGTGATGAAGTTCGCCTCGTCGGAAGCCAGGAAGAGTGCCGCGTTGGCGACGTCCCAGGCGGTGCCCATGCGGTTCCTGAGGGGAACGCGGGCATTGCGCTCCGCCACGACCTGGGCGCGGCTCTTGCCGGTGGCACGCACGCGCGTATCGACCGCCATCGGCGTATCCATGAGGCCCGGCAGGATCACGTTGGCGCGGATGCCGAAGGAGGCGTTCTGGATCGCGAGTTGCTGGGTGAAGGCCACCATCGCCGCCTTGGTCGCCTTGTAGGCGACGTAGGGATAGTTTTCCCAGGCGGCGACGGAGGAGATGTTGATGATCACGCCGCTCTGCTGCGCCCGCATGACCGGCAGCACGTGCTTCGCCGCCATGACCGCGCCGCGGAGGTTGAGGGCGCAGAGACGGTCGAAGGCCTCTTCGGTGATTTCCGTCGGCGACGCGTCGCCGCCGGCGATGCTGGCGCCCACGTTGTAGTGCAGGATATCGATGCGGCCCCAGCGCTTCCGCGCGGCGGCGACGGAGGCGGCGAGCGTCGCCTCCTTGGTGACATCCGCCTCGAAGGCGGCACTGTCGCCGCCGGCATTGCGCACCATATCGGCGGTTTCCTCGGCGGAGCTGAGCCGATTGTCCACCGCCAGCACCTTGGCGCCCTCCTGGGCGAAGCGCAGGGCGGTCGCGCGTCCGTTGCCCACGCCCTCGCCCGGACTCTGGCCAGCGCCGATGATGACGGCGATCTTTCCTTCAAGACGCATGCGAGGCCTCCGTTCGGCTCAATGCTGGGGCAGGGGAAATTCTTCGAGGTAGTGGAGATAGTCCGGCTCGACGTCGATCTGCAGCGAGGCGAGGAGCCGCACCACGCCGCAATAGAAGGAGATGGTGAGCAGAAGATCGGTGACACGCTCGGTATCGAGGGAACGGCTGAGCGCCGCGAAGGTGGCGTCGGAGACCGCAAGCCCCTCGGTCATCTCGCGCGCCGCCAGCAGCACGGTCTTGGCGAGCGGCTCGAGCTTGGTCGGCTTGCCCGCGGTCTCCGCCGATATGGCGCGGAGGTCGTCGTCGGAGACGCCGAACTCCCGCGCGATCCGGATGTGGTGTGACCATTCATAGGGCGAGCGCGCGAGGTACCCGACCTGCAGTATGGCGAGCTCGCGCAGGCGTGGATCGAGGCGGCTCTGGTGTCGGATGAATTCGCCCAGCCCCAGGAAGCTGCGCGCTCCGTTCGGACTGTGCACGAGGGCTCGATGGAGGGTGATGGGCCGCTTCAGGAGATCCCGGTTTTCCGGCGCGAGGTCGTCGGGGTCGAGATAGGGCACGCGTGCCATCGAGGCGATACTCCCACGAGCGTATTTTTGGAAATCGGTGCGAGACCCAGGTCGGAGGTCTCGCCACCCCAGAAGCCCGTGCCACCCGCTCAAGCCGGCATGGATCGTGAGCAAGGCTACGCGCAGCGGCGCGGCGCTCGCAAGCGCTCTCGCGCGCCGATGTGACTTGACCCGGCGGCGCCGCGCCGAACAAAGTCGCGGGATGCACCGCTCGCGGGGTGGCGTTGCGGCAATCGACGAAAGGGTCGGGCAATGGAGCTGAATCTTGGAGGCAAAGTCGCGATCGTCACCGGGGCGAGCCGCGGCATCGGAGCGGCGATCGCGATGGAGCTTGCTCGCGAGGGTTGCGGCGTGATGCTGGCCGCCCGCAGTGTCGAGGACCTGAAGGCGCGCGCCGCTGACATCGGCGATGCCAGCGAGCCGAAATTCACGCCAGCGATTTGCGCGAGCCCGCCGCGCCCGCCGCCCTTGTTGCCGCGACGGTCGCCCGGTTCGGCCGTCTCGATATCGTGGTTGCCAATGCCGGCGCCACCAAGCGCGGGGATTTTCTGTCGCTCACGGATGTGGACTGGCAGGACGGCTTCGCCCTCAAGTTCTTTGCCCATACGCGGCTGATTAAGGCCGCGTGGCCTTATCTGAAGGAGCGCCGCGGCTCGGTGGTGATGATATCGGGCGTCGGCGGCCGGACGCCCGGCGCCGAGTTCACCATCGGGGGCTCCGTCAATGCCGCGGTCCAGTCCTTCAGCAAGGCGCTCGCCGATCGCGGGACGGCGGACGGCGTGCAGGTCAACACCATCAATCCCGGCGATATCCGCACCGACCGCTTCGACCGCCGGCTGAAGGCGGCGATGCAGGCCTGGGGTGTCGATGCGAAGGAGGCGGAGCGGCGGATGGTGGCGGAGGAAAACCTCACCCGCATCGGCGAGTCCGCCGACGTCGCTGGCCTCGTGAGCTTCATCGTCAGCCCCCGCGGCAGCTACCTGCAGGGCGCTCTCATCGATATCGACGGCGGCAAGACCAAGACCATGTAGCGCGGGTCTAGTTCCCGCGCTTCTTCACCTGGACTCCGGCCCAGTCCTCGATGCACTGGATGATGGCGGTGAAGTCCGACTGGGGCCCGAGCTCGCTGTTGGCAAGCTGCCAGAGCTGACGGACCGCACCGCCGACCCACATCGGCACCTGCAGCGCCTCCGCCTCGTCCAGGCAGAGCTTCACGTCCTTGTACATGAGGCCGGTGGCGAAGCCGAAATCGAAGGTGCGGGGCAGCACCGATTTCGGAAACTTGTCCTGGGTCGCGGTATTGCGTCCGCTGCCGGCGTTGATGACGTCCACCATCACCTGGGGATCGAGGCCCGCCTTGACGCCCATGACGATCGCCTCGGAGGAGATCGCCATCGCGGTGGCGGAGAGCAGGTTGTTGCAGAGCTTCATCGTCTGCCCCATGCCCGGCCGCTCGCCGATGTAGAAGACCTTGCCGAGGATCTTGAGGATCGGCTCGAGGTTCTCGAAGAGCGGGCGCGGGCAGGCCGCCATCACCGCAAGCGTTCCCTTCTGCGCGCCGCCAACGCCGCCGCTCACGGGGCAGTCGACCATGGCGATGCCCTTCTTCTGCAGCCCCGCGGCGATCTCCGCCGTCACCCGCGGCCCGGTCGTGGAAAGGTCGATGAAGGTCTTGATGGTGGCGCCGCCGATAACGCCGCTCTCGCCGAGCGCCGTCGCGCGCACGATGTCGGGGGTCGGCAGGCTCGCGAACACTGTCTCCACCGCCGAGGCGACCTCGCGCGGCGAGCCCACCGCCTTGGCGCCGCGCGCCGTCAGCGCCGCCAGAGCCGCCGGGTTGGTGTCGAAGATCGTAAGCGTATAGCCGGCGTCGAGCAGACGTCCCGCCATCGGCCCACCCATCTTGCCGACGCCGATGAATCCCAGATGTTCAGACATTGAAAAGGTCCTCCCGCTGCATGTGGACGCGGTTCGCGATCTGTCGCCCGCGTCCTCGGAAAAATTGTCCCGCAGGACTGTATAGGGGGTCAACACAAGGAAAAATAGGATTCACCACGGAGGCACGGACTTCTCCGTGTCCTCGGGGCCTCCGTGGTGAACCCATGTTGCCGCCAGCACAAATCAGCTTGACGGGAGTGGCGATGCCAACTCCATAGTTGGGAAAATAGCACCGCATCACGCGGAACTCGGGGGGAGAATCACACGGAGGGGAATGATGTTTTTTTATGCACGCGCGCGCGGTCTCTTGAGCATGCTGGGTGCTGCGCTGATGGCGTCGCCGCTGGCGGCGCAGACGATCCACACCGGCGTCGATGCCACCTTCGCGCCCCACGCCATGGTCAAGCTCGGCGGCGGGCTCGAGGGCTTCAACATCGACATGGCCAACGAGATCGCGAAGCGCCTGGGTCGGCCGATCGAGATCGAGGGAACGCAGTTCTCGGAACTCATCGCGGGACTGAATGCCAAGAAATACGACTGGATTGCCGCGCCCACCACGGTGACGCCGGAGCGCGCCAAGCAGATGCTCTTCACGGAGGGCTATCTCGACACCGACTTCCAGTTCCTGATCAAGAAGAGCGATCCCGAGATCGCCTCTCTCGACGATCTCAAGGGCAAGACCATCGCCCTCAACAAGGGCTCTGCCTATGAGGCCTGGGCCAAAGACAACGCGGAGAAATACGGCTTCAAGTACGACGTCTACGACACCAATGCCGACGCGGTGCAGGCGGTACTCTCCGGCCGTGCCAGCGCCAACCTCGCGGGCAATACGGCGGCAGCCTGGGCCGCGAAGCAGAATCCGCTGCTGAAGCTCACCTACACCATCAAGACCGGTCTGGTCTGGGCGATCCCGTTCCGCCTCGACGACGCGACAGGCCGCGACAAGGTCGACGATGTCGTCAAATGCATGAAGCTGGACGGTACCTTTGCCAAGCTCGGCGAGAAGTGGTTCGGCACCAAGCCCGCTCCGGGCTCCGCGGCCGTCAAGGTGAACGACGGCCACGGCGTCCCTGGCATGCCCGGTTACGAGCCGACTGCCGCGCCGCCTAAGTGCGGGTGAAAAGTCGCTGTGACGTAGAATTGCTGCCGACAAGGCGCGCCGAGGCCACTGGGAAATGACCGGCCTCGATCGCTTCGTCTTCAGCTTCCTCAACGTCGAGGTCGCGGCGCGCTACTGGGTGAGCATCGCCGAAGGCTTCCTCGTCACCACGTATCTGGGCGTTGCCGTCATCGCCGTCGGCATTCCTCTGGGTCTGGTGCTCGCGGCGTTGCGCTCGTTTCGGATCCGGCCGGTGAACGTGCTCGTCGTCGTCTTCGCCGATGTGTTCCGTGCGCTGCCGCCGCTCATGGTCATCATCATCCTGTTCTTCGCCTTCCCCTACCTCGATCTCTCCATGAGCGCCTTCACCGCCACCTGGGTGGCGCTCACTCTGGTGCTTGCCGCCTTCGCTGAGGAGATTTTCTGGGCCGGCATTCTCGCGGTGCCTCTGGGCCAGCAGGAGGCGTCCCGTGCTCTCGGCCTTCGGCATCATCAGACCCTGCGACTGGTGGTGCTGCCGCAGGCGGTACGTCTCGCAATCCCGCCGCTCACCAACCGGGCGATCGCCATCACCAAGGGCACCGCGCTGGGATCGGTGGTGGCGCTGCACGAGATCCTGAACCAGGCCTCCTCCGGCGCCAGCGAATCCGGTAACGCCACGCCAATGATGCTAGGTGCGGCGGCCTACCTTATCCTCTTCGTCCCCTTCGTCGCCCTCGGCCGCTGGGTCGAGACGCGGTTCGCCTGGAAGCGCTGATGGTGGAGGTCCTTCAGGTCTTCTTCAACCTCGACATCGTCGCGCGGGTCTGGCGCTTCTTGCTGGACGGTCTCGGCATGACGATCCTGCTCTCCCTCGTCGTGGTGCCGCTGGGGATCGCCGGCGGGCTCGCGCTGGCGGTCCTGCACAATCTGCGCCGCCGCTGGCTCACCTGGCTGCTGATCGCCTATGTCGATTTCTTCCGGGCGTTCCCACCTCTGGTGCTGCTGGTGCTGATCTACTTCGGCGTGCCGTTCCTGCAGATCGACCTGCCGAAGTTCGCCGCCGTCGGCCTCGCCTTCTTCCTCAACACGTCGAGCTACTACGGCGAGGTGTTCCGGGCGGGCATCGAGAGCATTGCGCGCGGCCAGATGGACGCGGCGCTCTCGACCGGCCTCTCCTACCGTCAGGCCATGCTCTACGTCGTGCTGCCTCAGGCGGTCCGCAACGTGCTGCCGGATCTCGTCAGCAACACGGTCGAGGTGGTCAAGCTCACCACCATCGCCAGCGTCGTGGCGCTGCCGGAACTCCTCAACAACGCGCGCCAGGCCCAGGCGCTCACCTACAATCCAACGCCGATCGTCCTGGCGGCGCTGATCTACCTTGCGATGCTCTGGCCTCTGGTGCGGTTGCTCTCGCGCCTCGAGCACAAGGGCGTGGCGCCGCGTTGAGGCACGGCGCAGACGCGCATTGACAGGGCGGCCCGGGAGCATTGTGCTAAGCGGCGCAACAAGGGAGATCGGGAGGAAGCATGTCGCCGAACCGGAAGAAACTTATGCTGCCGAAGACGCTCGCGCGCGCCGGCTGGGATCTGCTTGAGACCCGCGACGACGTCGAGGCGGTGCCCTATCCGATCGACATCACGAATGCGGATCTGCGTCCGCTGCTGCACGACGTCAGCGGCATCGCGCTCGCCGCCACGCCCTTCAGCGATCCCGAGCTGGCGGCGGCGCCGCGTATCCAGGCGGTGGCGCGCATCGGCGTGGGATTTGACGCCGTGGACGTGCCGGCGCTGACTCGGCGCCGTGTCCCGCTGCTGGTGGCGGGGATCGCCAATTCGGTGTCGGTGGCGGAGAAAGCGCTTTTCTTCATGATGACCTTGGCGCGGCGCGGCGCCACCATGGATGCGCTCGTCCGCCAGGGTCAGTGGTGGGACAAGTTCAAGCACCTGCCCGTTGATCTCTTCGAGAAGACTGTTCTGGTGGTGGGTTTCGGCCGCATTGGCACCCGCACCGCCCGGCGCTGCCTCGCCATGGAGATGACGGTCCTGGTCTATGATCCCTATGTCTCGCTCGACGCCATTCGGTCGGCGGGCTGCGAGCCGGTGGCGGATCTCGACGCGGCGTTGCCGCGGGTGGATTTCCTCACCCTCCATTGCCCGAAGAAGCCGGAGACCATCGGCCTCATCAACGCCGCGCGGCTTCAGCGCATGAAACCGTCTGCCTATCTCGTCAACACCGCCCGCGGCGGCATCGTGGACGAGCCCGCGCTCCATGCCGCGCTCAGCTCGGGGAAGCTCGCCGGCGCCGGTCTCGATGTTTTCGCCAAGGAGCCCGCGACGGCGGATCATCCGCTGCTGACGCTGCCGAACGTGGTGGTGTCGCCGCATGTCGCCGGCGTCACGCGGGAATCCGTCGACCGCATGGCGATCGCCACCGTGCGCAATCTCCTGAGCGTGCTGGACGGCACGCCAATCCGCGAGAACGTTATCAACAAGGAAGTGCTGGACTGACGCTAGAGCATGATCCCGAAAAGTGGACGCCGGTTTTCGGAAAAGATCACGCTCAAATTAAAGTCCAGGCGTCAGCGGTCGCGCGCCTTCAGCAGCAGCGCGCGGAACGCATCGAACACCTTGCGCATCTGCGGGCGCTTGTAGGGAAAGAGCTCGGGCGAATCCATGGAGTGGACGATCATCGCCACGTCTGTCTCGAAGATCAGCAGCTCGCCCGCTCGCGTCTCGCCGCAGTCGATGCCGAAATAGTCGAGGCCGACCCGCTCGGCCAGCGCGCGGAAGGCGGTCTCGTGACGGCGCGCGAAGTCGCTGTCGAAATCCTGCATGAAGCGCGCTTCCTCGGCGCGCTTCTCGGCGCTCTCGTGCATCCCGGCATTGAGGTAGTGGATCATCCAATGGTCGGAGACGCCCATGTGGCAGGCATAGGGGCGTCCCTCGATGAGCGCGATGCGGTATTTCCGGAAGCGGCCGTCGGCGCTGCTGTAGTCGATGAAGCGCGCGACGTAGAACTCCTGGGCGGGATGCGCCGCGAGGTAGTCGGCGACCGCGGCGGGAGCGTCGAGCTTGGTGAGGCCCTCGCCTGCATGGGAGCCGATGGGGCGTGCGATGAGCGGGAATTTGCCGCCCTCGATCGGCATCTCGCCCTCGCCGATGCGGGCGAGCGCCGGCGCGGTCGACGCGCAGGGTGCGCGGCATGGCGATGCCGGGCGCGCTCTGCAGAAGGTCACAGGCGCCGTCGCGGGAGAGCCGCGCGATCCGGCCGGGCGCGTTGAGCACGGGCTTTGGCCAGGATCGGACGAGCGCTTCGACCTCGCTCAGCAGGGGCTGGTTCTCGTCGGACTCGCCGATGGCGACGAAGGCGAGATCGTGCTCGGGGATCACCGCCGGCAGCGTCTCTCCCGGCACGACATAGAGCATATCAAGGCGGACATCGGAGCCTTCCAGCAGAAACTCCAGCGGCGTGTTCGCCATGAAATCGCCAGGCGCCATGAGAGCGAGAAGACGCAGCGGCGTCGTCGCGACGCGGTCCGGCGGACGCCGATAGAGCCGCGAGAGCTGCAGCGCTTCGCTCTGCAGGCGGAGCGCGTCCGCGCGGTTGCCGAAGAGCTGCTCGATCGTCGCGAGGTCCATGAGCACGGCGGCGTTGTCCGGCTCCGTCACCATGCGGCGGATCAAGGTCGAGGAGAGCGGGCCCAGATCCGTTCCCTCGAACGCCATCTTCGCCAGTACGCGCATGCCCATCGGCGTCGGCGGCGCATTGGGTTCCGGCGCTGCCGCGGGGCGGGCGAAGCTGGCGAGTGCTATCATGGTGTCGATGTCCGATCGGGAGACAGGGTGTGCTGCAGACGCGCCCATTCGCGGGCGATGAGGGCGGCCTTGTCCAGTACCATCAACGCGCGCCGTATGACGGGATTGCGGTCCAGGCGCGTTGAGGCGACGCCTTCCACGATCAGCCGCGCGCTGGCGCAGAGGCGGAGCGCGCTGATGGGAATGCCGCCGCGACTGCCGCACAGCACGGGCTGGCCAACTTCGCAGCGCTGCACGGCGAGGTTCCAGAAGGGATCGCCGGGCTTGAGCCCGAGGGGATCGGCGATGTCGCGGGCGAGGAGCTTATAGACCCGCGCCGTCTCCTCGCGGCTGAATGGCGTGGCGGCGCCCTGGGCGTCGCCATGGCGCAGCAGGAACGGGTAGATGGTGGGAATGTGATCCCAGCTCGTGGGGTCGGTGAAGGGCCGGCGGTCGAGATCCGGCACCGGCAGCGCTTCGAAGACGGGATCCGCGCGCAGGCGCCCGCGCACGGCTTCGGAGAAGGCGGCGAGGAAACGCGCCGCGGTGCGCTCGGGGATGGCGCGGAACGCTCGCAATTCCTCGAGCGCGGCTTCCCAGCGCAGGAGCAGACCGTAATTCGCGACTTCGCGCAGTGCGCTGGCCGCGGCCCAGCCCTGCGGCCAGTCTGCGCGCGCGGAATAGGCGGCGATCGCCGGCGGCAGCACCTGCTTGCGCAACCGCTTGGCGATGGCGCGAGGCACCAGCAGCGCGCCGGAGAAGGTCGGGCCGGTCAGAAACTTCGAGCCCGTGAGCGCCACCATGAATCCCTGCTCGATGTAGGCGCGGAGCGACGCCGGTGCCAGGCGGAACTGGCAGGCGTCGACGAGAACGTCGACGGTCCTGGGAAAGCGTCGGCGTAGCGCCAGGGCGGAAGCCGGGCTCGGCGCGATGATGCCGGTCTTGGAGACGTCCACGAGGGTCAGCAGCACGCGCCGGCCCTCGTCATGGGCCAGGGCGACGCGCTCTTCGATCTCGATATCGATGATAACCCCGGGGCGCGGCAAGCCCTCGGCGCTGCGCGCGGGAATGGCAACCAGCTCGATCTCGTTGGCATCGCTGATGACGCCGCCTTCGGTGACAGTCTCGCCAAGGGCGGTGCGGGCGCTGAAATGACGCCCTGCGAGGGCGGCGGGAACTCCGCTGCCGGTCTCGCTTGCCTCGACCATGATCGAAAGCATAGGCACGGCGCTGGTGCCGCGGATGAGCTGTCCAGCCAGCAGATGCAGGTCGGTTCCGGAGGCCGCGAAGATGATTTCGAGCCCGGCGAGGTCCGCGACGCCACCGAGGCGTGCCAATTCCTGGCGCAGCCGATTGAGCTCGCGGGCGTAGGTGATCTCCGGTGGCTCGGTGGTCGCGGCATTTTCGAGGCGGCGGCGCAGCCGGTCGGCGGCGTCGAACGCGTTCTCGGAGATCGTCGAAGCTGTCGAGGAGCCGAAGGCCGCCAACGCTGGATCCGGCAGCGTCGGGCAGCCGTATCTGTTCATGCCGCGCTCGATATCGAGCTCGATGCGGAGATCGCCGCCTTCCGCCAGCAGCTGTTCCGTGGGCGCGAGGTCGCGGCGTGCCTGGCGACGCACGAATACGGAGGCCAACTGTGTCCCCGGTGTCGCTCGATTGGCCGCCGCCGCCATGCTTCTTCGCGCCTCTACCTGCCGGCGTATTCGGACGCAAACCGGCTTCCAGCCGGGAACCAAGACGGTTGCGGCCAGGGCGCATCCTAGGCGGGAGGCATTTAGGAAAAATTAATCGCGTTGACGCGGCGGGCGCGATGAGGCTCGTGACGGCGAGCAGCGGGGGCGGGTCAGATCACGCGCTGCTGCCGGAGCTCGGCCTCATAGGCGGCCAGAGTGGCCTCGATGAGAGCGGCGATCTCGTCCACCTCGGCCTCGGTGACGATGAGGGGCGGCGAGACCATCAGCCATTCGCCATATTTGCCATTGGCGGTGCGGCGGGAATAGAGCAGGAGGCCGCGCTCGATGCCGAGCTCGATGAGGCGGTAGACCGCCTGGTGCTCCGCCGGCACGAGTGCCTTGGTCTCCTTGTTGGCGACGATCTCGATCGCCATCAGCAGGCCCTTGCCTCTGACATCGCCGAGGATGGCGCTGCGGCCCTTGATCTCTTCCAGCCGCGTGCGCAGCCGCGCGCCCATGCGCTCGGCATTCGCCATCAGATTGAGCCGCATCATCTCGCTGACCACGGCGTGGCCGATGGCGCAGGAGAGCGGGTTGGCGGAATAGGTGTGGCCGTGCAGGAAGCCGCCGGCCTCCGCCACCGTCTCCACCATCTCCGCCGGCGCCAGCATCGCGCCCATGGGCGTGTAGCCGGCGGCGATGCCCTTGGCGAGGGTCACCATGTCCGGGCGTCCCGCGGGCCAGTGCTCGGCGGCAAGAAAGGTGCCGGTCCTGCCGGCGCCGCTCATGACCTCGTCGTAGATGAGCAGCACGCCATGCCGGCTGCAGATCTCGCGCACCGCGCCGTAGTAGTGATCGGGTGCCACCAGCGCTCCGGTCGCGAGCCCTCCCACCGGCTCCATGATAAAGGCGAGGACAGTCTCCGGCCCCTCCTTGCGGATGATGTCGTCGAGGGCCGCCGCGCAGTGGCGCGCATAGCTGTCGGCGTCGTGGTTCGCCGGCAGCCGGTAGGTGAAGGGCGCCGGCGCCTTCGGCATCTCCTTGACGAGGGCGCCGAAAGTGCGTGCCGCATCGGGATCGCCGGTGACGGCGACCGCGCCCAGCGACGCGCCGTGATATCCCGGCTCGCGACCAATGACTTTCCAGCGCCGGGTCTCGCCTTTGATGACCGCGTGCTGGCGGGCGAGCTTGATCGCGGCCTCGGTCGCCTCGGAGCCGCCGGAGACGAAGAAGGCGCGCTCGAAGCCGGGGCCGGCGAGGCCGGTCACGAGCTCGGCCAGCTTGATGTTGGGCTCGTTCTCGAAGACCGCGCGGCTGGCGAAGGCGACCTTCTTCGCCTGCTCGATCATCGCCTGCAGGACGCGCTCGTTGCCGTGGCCGATATTGCTGACGACCGGGCCGGAGGAGGCGTCGATGTAGCGCCGGCCGTCGCTGTCCCACATGTAGATGCCCTCGGCCCGTGCCACCAGGGGCCGGTGCTTGGCACCCTTCTTCTGGTAGAAGGCCTGGATCGCTCCGCCGGGCTGTCTCGTGGTGTCAGGCATGGCCTGGTGCTTTCCCGCTGCTGAAATGCGCCACCATCATATACCGGCCTCTCCGATGCTGTCGCGCCGACGGTCTTGACGCCCCGGCGGGGTCGGCGTTTAGCTAGGTGCCAAGAACCCCGACAGCAATGGGCCCCACGCGATCGAGACAGGGAGGTGCGTCATGCCGCATTTCATTGTCGAGTATTCCGGCAATCTCGCCGGCGAGATTGATACGCCGGTGCTGTTCCGCAAGCTGCACGTCGCCGCCGCGGCGACCGGCGTCTTTCCCCTCGGCGGAATCCGCAGCCGCGCCGCGCGGCGCGACGAGTATCGGGTCGCCGACGGGCACCCCGAGAATGCCTTCGTGCACGTGGTCCTGCGCATCGGTCACGGCCGCGACGCCGAGACGCGCAAGGATGCCGGGGAAAAGATCTTCGCGGTCCTCTGCGACCATCTGGCGCCCGTGTTCGACCATCGGCCGCTCAGCATCTCCTTCGAGATGCAGGAGCTCGATCCGATCCTGAACTTCAAGAAGAACAATATCCACGACTACGTCGCCGCTCGCCGCGCGAAAAGCGCCGCCGAATGACGGGCGGCCGCGGCCATGGGTGAGATCGTCCTCGCGGCGAAGATCACCCATGTGCCGTCGATCTGGCTCTCCGAGACCTCGGAGCGGCACCGGGGCATCCGGCAGAACGCCATCGACGGCCTCCGGGAGCTCGGACGCCGCGCCCGGGGTCGCGGCGTCGATACCTTTGTCGTCTTCGACTGCCACTGGATCGTGAACCAGGGCTTCCACCTGAACGCGGCGGAGCGGCTCGCGGGCCTCTTCGCAAGCCCGGAGCTGCCGCATTTCCTCAGCGGGCTCGACTACGACTATCGCGGCGATCCCGAGCTCGCCGACGCGGTGGCGTCTGCTGGCCAGACGCGCGGCCTCAGGACACTGGCGCATCGGGTGCGCAGCCTCGAGGTGCAGTACGGCACGCTCATCCCGATGCGGCATATGAACGGCGACGGATCGGCGCGCGTCCTCTCCTGCGCGGTAAACCAGTTCGCCAGCATCGAGGAGAGCCGCGCCTTCGGCGAAGCGGTGGGCGAGGCGGCGCGCGCATCGGGTCGGCGGGTGGCGCTGCTGGCGAGCGGCTCGCTCTCGCATCAGTTCTGGCCCAATGCCGTCTCGGCGGAAGGGCTCGACACCGTCAACACCGAGTTCAATCGCCAGGTCGATCTTCACGTGCTCGACCTCTGGCAGAGCGGACAGATCCGCGAGTTCCTGGCCATGCTGCCGGACTATGCGGTGCGCTGCCACGGCGAGGTCGGCATGGGCGATACGGCGATGCTGTTCGGCGCGTTGGGCTGGGAGAGCTATGGCGGGCGTGGCGAGGTTATCGGTCGCTATTTCGGCTCCTCCGGCACCGGCCAAGTCAATGTCGACTTCTCGCTTGATCCTTGATGCAGAAGGATAATCTCATGCTCTGACCCTTCGGCAGGGCGTTCCCTTCAGCGATTTTCAATCAAATGGTGCTGTCCTTGCCGCCAAAGCGGGCACCCCGCGAGGGCAACCGAGGCCATGTCGCCAAAAGCAGAGCAAGCCATCCGCACGATCGATCCGCTGGCATCGCCGGTGGCCGGCGATTCCCGCCTGGACAGCCTCTATCGCTACTGGATGTCGCGGCGCCAGGGACGGGCGATGCCGGCGCGGCGGGACATCGATCCGACAGAGATTCCTGGCGCCATTTGGCCGCACATCATGATCGTGGATGTGGAGCATGGCGGGGATGCGCCGCGGTTCCGCTATCGCCGCGTCGGCGCTGTCTTCTGGCGCGCCCTGGGGCAGGAGCCCACCGGCAAATACGTCGACGAGGTGCTGCCGGAGACCGCGGGCTATCGAGAGTATGTCCTCGGCATCTATAACGAGGTCGTCGCGCAGCGCCGCGGCCTCTACACTGAGAACATCTTTACTCTCGACGGTCAGAGCATTCCCATGCTGACCAAGCGCGTCAGCCTGCCGCTCTCCACCGACGGCGAGAAGGTGGAGATGATATTGGGCGGTCATGTCTTCGAGTATGGACGCTATGGCGCCGATCACGCTTTCTCCCTGGTGACCGGACTCCAGGCGATCACGCGCGCGATGCTCGGGGATTGAGCGAGTTCACACCCGCGATCCGGCCGGTGGCGGGGCTGACATCTTCGGCGGATTCCCGCTAAGGTGAGGGCACCGATCACGGGAGGAGCGCATGGTTTCGACGCCGACCAGCTCAAGACCTTGAAACGTCCGCAGGGCTTGCCGTTCCGCATCGGCAAGATCGGCCATGTCGTGCTCAATGTCACGCGATATGGAGCGCTCGGTGCGCTTCTATACGCAGGTGCTCGGGTTCCAGGTGTCGGACGTCTATCCCGAGGCCATGGTTCCCGGCGGCATGGTCTTCATGCGCTGCAATTCCGACCATCACGGCGTCGCCCTCGTCGGCGAAATGCCGGCGCGGTCGCCCAATGTCGAGCTCAACCATCTCGCCTTCGAGGTGGCGACGCTGGACGAGGTGCTGCGCGCCCGCGACCATCTGCGCAGGAGTGGCGTCACCATCGATTTCGAGGGCCGCCGTCGCGCCGGCGTGCAGATCGCCGTCGAGTTCCGCGATCCCGATGGCCATCGGCTGGAAATCTACTGGGGCCTCGACCAGGTGGGCAGCGATGGATACGTGCGTCCCTCCAGCGAATGGAAGGGAGCGAAAAGCCTGGCGGAGGCGATTGCCGATCCCGTGCGTGGGCAGGACACCACGTTGCAGGATCCCTCGCTGCTGAAGCGCTAAGTCGCTTGGCCGCAAGGGAGGATCGCGTGCAGCGCACAACTCGTGGGTTTCCTTCGCGGCCCCTCTCTGCTTAAGTGCGCTCCCCGGCGGCAGCCGACGGAGTCCAAGGGAGACGCACTTATGGCCGTGACGCGCGGGCGCCAGTTTTTCCAAAACCCGGGCCCCACCAACATTCCCGACCGCGTGCTGCGGGCGATGGATCGCCCGGCGATGGATTTCATGAGCGCGGACTTCCGCGCGATCACCGCGGAATGCGCCGAGGGACTCCGGCGCGTGTTCAAGACCGAGAATCCGATCCTGGGTTACGCCTCCTCGGGCCATGGCGCCTGGGAGGCGGCGTTGGTCAATCTGTTCTCGCCTGGCGACAAGCTGCTGGTTCTGGAATCCGGGTACTTCTCGCTCAACTGGGGGAAGCTCGCGGAGGAGCTGGGATTCGTCGCGGAGACGCTGCCGGCGGATTGGCGCGCCGGCGTCGATCCCGCTGCGGTCGAGGCGCGTCTCAAGGAGGATCGCGCGCATGAGATCAAGGCGGTGCTGCTGGTCCACAACGAGACCTCCACCGGCGTCGCCAACCGCTGCGCCGAGATTCGCCGCGCCATCGATCGCGCCGGTCATCCCGCGCTCTACCTCGCGGACGTGATCTCCTCCCTCGGCTCCTTCGATTTCCGGATGGACGAGTGGCAGGTGGACGCGGTGGTCGGCGGATCGCAGAAAGGGCTGATGCTGCCGATCGGCATGGCCTTTACCGCGGTCAGTGCCAAGGCCCTCAAGGCCAGCGAGAGCGGCGAAGACGCCGCGGATCTATTGGGACTGGCGGCGCTATCTCACCGGGCGCGACCAGACCAGCTGGCCCGGCACCGCGCCCGTGCACATGTACTACGGCCTGCAGGAAGCCCTTCGCATGATGCTGGAGGAGGGGCTGGATCAGATCTTCGCGCGGCATCATCGCCTGGCGGAGGCGACGCGGCGCGCGGTCCGCGTCTGGCGGCAGAACAACGGGCCGGAGATCTTCGCCAGCGATCCCCGCGTCGAATCGGATTCCATCACCGCCGTGCTGCTGCCGGAAGGCCACGATGCCGACGCGCTGCGCCGGACCTGCCTGGAGCGCTTCAACGTCTCCCTCGGCGGCGGTCTCGGGCCGCTGCAGGGCCGCGTCTTCCGCATCGGCCACATGGGCGATCTCAACGAGCCCATGATGCTCGGCGCGCTGGCGGCGGTGGAGATGGCGCTCGGCCTCACTGGCGTGCCGCATGGCAAGGGCGGCGTCGACGCCGCGATGGAGTATCTGGCGGCGGGCTGAGCGGCCTCAGCGCTGGATTAACGCCTAACCCTTTTATCGGAAGCGTGCTCGACCTTGGGCGGGCCCTCGGAGACGACGCGGCCTTGCGCCACCAGCTCGATGAGATGGGCCAGCACCGATCGGGCGGCGGCACGATGCAGGCGCGGATCGAGGCCGGTATAGATCGCGGCCACCATGGCCGAGATCTCGCGGTCGCCGGCGGCGAGGCGAGCCAGGATCGCTGCCTCGCGCTCCCGGCGGTGCTCGATGAAGGCGCGCGACGAAGGGCTTGGGATCCGATATCGCCGGCCCATGGGTCGGCAGGAAGTCGCGTCGTCGCGGCGCAGCAGCTTCTCGAGCGAGCGGAGATAGTCGCCCATGTTGCCGTCGGGCGGCGCGATCACGCTGGTGGACCACCCCATCACATGGTCGCCGGAAAACAGTACCTGCTCCTCCGCGAGCGCGAAGCAGAGATGGTTCGAGGTGTGGCCCGGCGTGTGCACGGCGGCGAGGTGCCAGCCCGGTCCCGACACCACGTCGCCATCGCGGAGCGCATGATCCGGCACGAAGGCGCGGTCGCCGCCTTCCTCGACGGCGGGACCGAGCTCGGCGCCGTGCGGTCCGTAGCCGTGCGTGGGCGCGCCGGTGGCGCGCTGCACCGCCGCCGCCGCCGGCGAATGATCGAGATGGGTGTGGGTCACCAGGATCCGCTCGACGGTCTCGCCGCGAAGCGCCTGCAGCAGCGCGTCCATGTGCGCGGCGATGTCGGGTCCGGGATCGATGATGGCGACCTTGCCGCGGCCGACGACGTAAGTGCCGGTACCGTGGGCGGTGAAGGGGCTGGGATTGCGGGCGATGATGCGGCGGATCAGCGGGCTCACCGTCTCCAGCACGCCGTACTCGAATTTGAGATCGCGCTTGAAGGGGATCTCGACCATGGGAGCCCTCAGGCTCGTGCCGTCTTGCCGACCGGTACGTCGGTGACACCGTAGTCGGCGGCGAGGGGAATCCGGAACGCGGGGCCGCCGGAGGTCTGGACCAGCGTGGGCTCCACGGTGACGACCTGCGTCTTTCTGGCGGCATCGAGCGCCGCCGCGACGGTATGCCAGCGGCCGAGCTTCAGCAGATTCATGCGGGTGGCGATGACCAGCTTGAGCTGGCCCTGATCGGCGGCCTCGATCGCGCCCTCGCGGCGTGATCCAGCGTGTCTCCACCGCCTCGCGGCCATCGTGCTGGGCGACTTGATCGCCAGGCGCCGGTGCCACGAAGAAGTGGGTGTCGAACCGCTTCGGCCGGTCCGCCGGCGTGATCCAATGCGCGAAGGGCACCAGCAGGTCGGTGGCGAGCTCGAGCCCCATCTGTGTCACCAGGGATGCGAAGCTCGTCGGCTCTCCGTTGGACTCCAGAAGCGCCACTACTGCCGCGTGCGAGAGCACGTCCTGGCCAGGTGTCGCGCGGGCGAGGAGAAGGCCGCATTCCTCGAAGGTCTCGCGGATGGCGGCGATACGGAGAGCGAGGCTGCGTTCGTCGAGCGCGCTGCCGGCGCTCGCAGACAGAAGGTCGCGATCACCGGCGTCCAGCTTGCCACCCGGAAAGACCATGGCGCCGGCGGCGAAGCCGGCAGCGTCATGACGCGCCGTCATCAGCACCTCAAGCCCGCCGGGTCCGTCCCGCAACAGCATCAGCGTCGCGGCGGGAACCGGAGTGACGGGCGCCGGTACGGGCGCGGTGGTCATGATCTTCTCCATGGCCTCTATTTTCCTGCAGGTTTCTTATAGGCCGGCAGAGCCAACGACAGAAGCGCGATCGCAGCATGGCAGGCGTGGCCTTTATCGACCCGATGGGGCAGGCTACAAACACGATATCGGACAGGAGAGGAGGTCGGGGATGACGGAGACCTATGAGCTTTACGCGATCCGCTACGCCACCAATCCGCGGCGGACGAAGGGCGAGACCTTCCTGCAGCTGCCGCCCGGCGATCTCCATGACGCGCCGATGCCGATCAATTTCTACGTCTGGCTCGCCAAGAGCGAGAAGCGGACCATCCTGATCGACAGCGGTGCCGACGAGGCGATGTGCCGGGCGCGCGGCCACGACTTCCTGCGCTGCCCGACGGAGACTCTGAGGCAGCTGGAAGTCGATCCCGGCGATGTCAGCGAGATCATCACCACCCACCTGCATTGGGACCACGCCGGCAATTTCGAGAAGTTCCCCAAGGCACGCTTCCATGTGCAGCAGAGCGAGGTGATCCATGCGACCGGCCCCTGCATGGGAAATCCGCTGCTGCAGAAGGCCTACAGTCTCGATCACGTGTGCTCGCTGATGCGGGCAAACTTCGGCGGCCGCGTCGCCTTCCACGACGGTGAGGAGGAGATCGCGCCGGGCATCCATATCCGCCATGTGGGCGGTCACACGCCGGGCATGCAGATCGTGCGGGTGATGACGCGGCGCGGCTGGGTGGTTCTGGCCTCGGACACGCTGCACTACTACGCCAACAAGGAGCTGGGCATCCCCTTCGCGATCTTGGTGGACGTGCCCAAATATCTGGCGGCGTGGACGGTGCTGGACAGGCTGGCGGAGACGCCCGGACACATCATTCCCGGCCACGACCCCAAGGTGCTCGTGCAGTATCCGGCGGCGCGGCCGGATCTGGAGGGGATCGCGGTGAGGCTCGACGTGACGCCGAAATAAGGAAGTTCAGACCTCCAGAGCCATACCGTCGCGCTGGGGGTCGGCGCCGCCGGACCAGCGCCCGCCCTCGATCTTGATGCCGTGCAGCCCGGCGAAGGCGTAGCTCTGGTAGGAGCGCGCGACCCGATAGCCCATCGCCTCCACCTCCGAGGTCACGAAGCGGGGGATCCGGTTGGCGACGTCGATGATGTCTGATGTGACGGAGATGCGCGGCGCCACCACCGCCTCCAGCATCGACATCTCGAAATCGACGACGTTGACGATGCCCTGCGCGACGGAGCCGCTGATGTAGGTGCCGCCGGGGGCGCCGATCACGATGAAGGGCTGGTCGTCCTTGAAGACGATGCTCGGCGACATGGCGGTGAAGCGGGCCTTGCCCGGCGCCAGCGAGCCGGCGCGCCCCGGTCTGGGATCGAAGACGCCCATGCAGCCGTTGTACATGAAGCCCAGCCCCTCGGTGATGACGCCGGAGGGCGTGCCCAGGGAATGCGTCATCGAGACGACGTTGCCGGCCTCGTCGATGACGGAGATCTGGGTCGTGCCGTGCTTCTCCTGTCCCAAGCGCTCCACATGGGCCTTCTCGCCGGCCTCGATCTTCGCGGCGAGCTCGCGGGCATAGGATTTGGAAAGCAGGCGGTCGAGCGGCACGTCCACAAAGCCGGGATCGCCGACGTGGAGGTCCTTGTCGATGGTGGCGTATTTCATCGCCTCCGCCAGCACGCGGATGAACTCGGGGCTGTTGTGACCGAGGCGCTTCAGATCGAAATTCTCCAGGACATGCAGCATCTCGATCACCTGCACGCCGCCGGCGGGCGGCGGCGCCGAGGCGATGCGATGGCCGCGGTAGCTGCCCCAGATCGGCGCGCCCCGCGTGGTCTTGTAGTCCGCGAGATCATCGCGAGAGATCAACCCGCCGTTCCGTTTCATGTCGGCGGCGATCTCCTCCGCCATCTCGCCGCGATAGAAGACGTCCGCACCGCCCTCAGCGATGCGCTCCAGGCTCCGCGCCATCTCCGCGTTGACGATGCGGTCGCCCATGCCCTTGAGCGTGCCGTCCGGATGGAAATAGATGCGCCGGCCGCTCTCGGTGAAGCGCAGCTTGTCCGCGATGTCGACGCGGCCATAGCGGCTCTCCTTCTGCATCCACATGGTGTGGACGTGAGGCCGCACCTGGAAGCCCTCCCGCGCCATGGCGATCGCGGGCTGGATCACGTCCGGCCATTCCATGGTGCCGAACTCGGAGAGTGCCTCCTCGTAGGCACGCAGGCTGCCGGGCACGGCGATCGAGAGGTAACCCACGTCGTTGATCTTGCCCTTGAGCAGGAATCCGAAGCCGTCGCGAGTCTCGCCCTCGATCAGATGCTCCCACATGTCGGGGCGCGCTGCCGCCGGGCAGCGGGCGTGGAAGTCGAGATGCAGGTGAATGCCGCGCTTCGGCAAATAGACCTGCATCGCGCCGAAGCCGGCGATGCCCGCCATCTGCGGATCCACGACGCCCTGCATGAAGGCGCAGGCGATCGCCGCGTCGACCGCATTGCCGCCGCGCTTCAGGGCGAGCGCGCCGGCCTCCACCGCTTCCGGTTGCGGCGCCACGATCATGCCGCGCATGGGCTCCTCCCCTTGTCGGTTCGCGATTTCATGCTAGCACGGGCGGCGCTCGCCCCAAGCCCGGTCCTTTGCTAGGCTTGGAACTCCCTGCACAAAGAAATATCGGGAGGAAATCCATGTTCCGCCTTGCCCGCCGCGGCGCCGCCTTGGTGGCTGGAGCGCTCGTGCTTCTCGGTATCGCCGCGGCGCGGGCGGAGGTGCCCGAGGTCAGGATCGCGATCCAGTTCGGTCTCGTCTACCTGCCGGTCGCGGTGGCGGAGTCCGAGGGCTATTTCGCCAGCGAGGCGAAGAAGGTGGCCTCTCCGATCTCAAGGTCACCGTGCAACGCTTCAGCGGCTCGCCGGCGGTGAACGACGCGCTGCTCTCCGGAAATGTCGAAGTCGGCGCCTATGGCGTGCCCGGGCCTGCTGATCGCCTGGGACAAGACCAGGGGCCGTATGGATGTGGCGGGCATCGCCGGTCTCGCGGCGCATCCGTTCATCCTCGATACCAACAAGCCCAACGTGAAGAAGCTCGCGGATTTCACTGACGAGGACCGCATCGCGACCCCGGCCACCACCTCGCCCCAGGCGATCCTGATGCGCATGGCGGCGGAGCAGGAATTCGGGCCCGGTCAGTTCGCTCGCATCGACAAGCTGCTGGTGAGCATGCCGCATCCCGACGCGACGGCGGCGCTCCTTTCCGGGACCATTTCCGGTTATGTGGCGACGCCGCCCTTCATCGCGCCCCTCGCCAAGAGCGACAAGATCCATGCGGTGGTGACGTCCAAGCAGATACTCGGCGGCCAGGAGGCGACCGGCGCGGCGCTGGGGGCGGGCAAGAAGTTCGTCGATGCCAATCCCAAGGTGGTGGCGGCGATCGTCGCGGCCCTCGACGATGCCCACGACTTCATCGCCAAGGACCCGGACGCCGCCGCCGACATCTACATCAAGTCCGAAATCCTCCAAGATGCCGAAAGCGCAGGTGCTGGCCATGCTGACGGACGGTACGATCATCTATTCGGTGGCGCCGACCGGCATCGCGAAATTCGCCCACTTCATGGCCGAGACCGGCGAGATCAAGAACGAGCCCAAATCGTGGCAGGATGTGTTCTTTCCCGTGCTGGGCGGGCGCACGGGAAGCTGAAGGGAGTGTGATCATGAGTGCAGGTGCAAAGCTCAGGGCGGCGTTGGCGGAGCGGCGCGCGCTGCTGGTGCCGGGGGCCGCCAACGCGCTGACTGCGCGGCTCATCGAGGATCTCGGGTTCGAGGCGATCTATCTGACCGGCGCCGGCCTCGCCAACACCTCGTTGGGAGTGCCCGACATCGGTCTCGTCACCATGAGCGAGCTCACGGAGATGACCGCTGCCATTGCCGATGTCACGACCCTGCCGCTGATCGTCGACGGCGATACCGGCTTCGGCAATGCCCTCAACACGATCCGCGCCGTGCGGGCGCTGGAGCGTGCCGGCGCCTCGGCGCTGCAGATCGAGGACCAGGTATTTCCCAAGCGCTGCGGCCATTTCTCCGGCAAGGAGGTGATTCCTGCCGCCGAGATGGTCGCCAAGATCAAAGCCGCGGCGGATGCCCGACACTCTCCCGATTTTCTCCTGATCGCGCCGCACCGACGCGCGGGCGATCGAAGGCCTCGATGCCGCGATCGAGCGCGCCCAGCGCTACATCGAGGCAGGCGCCGACGCGACTTTCGTGGAGGCGCCCATCAACGCCAAGGAGCTGGCGGAGATCCCGCGGCGTCTCGCCGTGCCGCAGGTCGCCAACATGGTGCTGGGCGGCAAGACGCCGATAACGAGCCAGACGGATCTTCAGGCGATGGGATTCAGCCTGGTGCTCTATGCCAACGCCGCGCTGCAGGCCTCGGTGCTGGCGATGCGCGAGGTGCTGGGCGCGCTGCACGAGGACGGCTCGCTCGCCCGCGTCGAGAACCGCCTCGCCAGCTTCAAGGAGCGACAACGCTTGGTAGACAAGGATGCGTGGGATGCCTTGGAACGGCGCTTCCGCAGTGATGAGTAGTTCCATCCGTCATGAACCTGTAGCTTAGTGTTGTTAGCAGTGGGCGCCCCGACGCATGGGGCAAATCAGGGGAGGGGTAATCCATGAATTCCAAGCCTTTGGCGCTCGTCGCCGCGGTGGTCGCGACATTCCTCGCGGGCTCGGCCTGGGCGCAGTCGGACGTCGTCACGATCTACAGCGCCGACGGCCTGCATGACGGCTCGCCGAACTGGTACCAGACCGCAGTTCGACGCCTTCACCAAGGCGACCGGCATCAAGGTGCAATATGTCGAGGGCGGCTCCGGCGTCGTCGTCGACCGCGTCGCCAAGGAGAAGTCGAACCCGCAGGCCGACGTGCTGGTGACTCTGCCGCCCTTCATCCAGAAGGCCGCGGCCGACGGGCTGCTGCAGCCCTCCAAGCCGGCCGGCGCCGACGAGATCGCCAGCGGCGAGAAGGATCCCCAGGGCCGCTTTTACGCGCTGGTCAACAACTATCTGAACTTCATCTACAACTGCCGCGCAGCTCAAGGAAGCGCCGAAGACCTTCGCCGATCTGCTCGATCCCAAGTTCAAGGACAAGATCCAGTATTCGACGCCGGGCCAGGCCGGCGACGGCACCGCCGTCATGCTGCAGGTGATCCACGCCTTCGGCGGCAAGGACGCCGGCTTCGACTACCTGAAGAAGCTGCAGGCCAACAACCTGCGGCCCGTCCTCCTCGACCGGCAAGCTGACGGCGCTGGTCAACAAGGGCGAGCTCTGGGTCGCCAACGGCGACATGCAGATGAACATCGCGCAGATGGCGGACAACCCGAACATCCGGGTCTTCTGGCCGGCGGGTCCCGACGGCAAGCGCTCGACCTTCGCGCTGCCCTACTACATCGGGCTGGTGCAGGGCGCGCCCCATGCGGACGCCGGCAAGAAGCTGATCGAGTTCCTGCTGTCCAAGGAGGCGCAGTCGCAGGTCAGCGCGATCGCCCAGGGCATGCCGGTGCGCAAGGACGTGCATCCGACCGACGACAACTTCAAGAAGCTCCACGCGATGATGGAAGGCGTGACGATCTGGACGCCGGACTGGGCCAAGGTGCTGAAGGACCTGCAGGCCGACGTCGCGCGCTGGCACGAGGTGACCGGGCAGCTGATGGCGGCCGACACAGCAGTGGACGGGACTCAGCGGGCCGCTCGGCGCGGCTCCGCTGTCCCCGCCGAGAGCTGTTGCCAGCGGCATCGGCTTCGAGGGCGTGACGGTCGCCTATCGCGGCACCGTCGTCCTCGATGATCTCAACCTGACCGTCGATCCCGGCGAGATCGTCGCCATCATCGGGCCCTCCGGCTCGGGCAAGACCACGGCGCTGCGCGCCGTCGCCGGCTTCGTCCGGCCGGTCGCGCGGGCGCATCCGCATCGGCGAGCGCGACGTGACCGACCTGCCGCCCCATGCCCGCGACATCGGCATGGTGGTGCAGAACTACGCCCTCTTTCCGCACATGCGGGTCGACGAGAACGTCGCCTTCGGCCTGCGCGCCCGCCGCGTCGCGGACGGCATCGTGCGCGAGCGGGTACGCGAATGCCTGCGCATGGTCGGCATGCTGGACTATGCGCGACGCTACCCGCGCGAGCTCAGCGGCGGCCAGCAGCAGCGGGTGGCGATCGCTCGCGCGCTGGCGATCCGGCCGCGCGTGCTGCTGCTGGACGAGCCGCTCTCGGCGCTCGACGCGCAGATCCGCCGCAACATGCTGGAGGAGCTGGCGCGGCTGCATCGCGAGCTGCCGACGCTGACGGTGCTCTACGTCACCCACGACCAGACCGAGGCGCTGACGCTCGCCGATCGCATCGCCATCATGCGCGACGGCCGGCTGGTCGCCTTCGGGCCGTCCCGGCGCCTCTATCGCCAGCCGCCCAACCGCTTCACCGCGGAGTTCCTCGGCCGCGCCAATCTGCTGCCGGTTCGCATCGAGTCCGTGGACGCGCATGCCGCATCTCGCCCAGGTGCGCTTCGGCATGACCGCTCTCTGGGCGCAGAAGCATCCGGATCTGCCGGCGGGCGGCGACGGTCTGCTCTGCATCCGCCCGCACGACGTCGGCATCCGCCCGGCCGGCGAGCCGGCGAATACGCTGACCGCCGTGGTGCGCTCGGTCGCATGGCAGGGCGATCTGCACAGCGTCGGGTTGGAGGTCGAGGGCGTCGCTTTGCGCCTGGTCTGCACGCCGCTGCGCGAGCCGCCGCAGCTCGGCGAGCCGCTCACCGTCCATTTCTCCGCCGAGGACGCGACGCTGATCCCCGGCGACAGTCCGGCTGCGAGCTGACATGGCGCCCGACGCGGCGCTGCCGGCCGCGCGGCAGGCGGCTTCGATCCCAGCGCGCTATGGATCGCGCCGCCGGTTCTGGTCCTGTCGGCGTTTTTCTTCTATCCCCTGGCGCTGATCGCCGCGCAGTCGTTCACCGGCGACGGCGAAATTCCGTCCCTCGCGTATTACGGCACGGTATTCGCCTCGAGCGCTGTTCCAGAACGCGCTCCTCCACACCATCGAGATCGCGGTTGCCGCCAGCGCCGGCTGCCTGGTGCTCGGGTTCACGCTGGCGCTCATCCTGTCCTTCGTGCCGTTTCCCGGCGCGCGCGCCCTGTCGCGGCTCATCGACACCTTCATCGCTCTGCCGACCTTCCTGGTGGCGCTCGCCTTCACCTTCATCTACGGCTCGGCCGGCATCCTGAACATGTCGCTGATGGAGATGCTGCACACGCAGCTGCCGCCGGTCGATTTCCTCTATTCGGCCTGGGGCGTCATCCTCGCGGAGGTGACGGTCTACACGCCCTTCGTCATGCGGCCGCTGCTCGCCGCTTTCTCGCTGATCGAGACGGCGCAGATCGAGGTGGCGACCAGCCTCGGCGCCGGACCCTGGCGGATCATCCGGCAGATCATCCTGCCGGCCGCCCTGCCGGCGCTGCTGGCGGGCGGCAGCCTCTGCCTGCTGCTGACCGTGAACGAGTTCGGCATCGTGCTCTTCATCGGCGCCAAGGGCGTGATCACCCTGCCGCTGCTCGTCTACGACAAGGCGATCCAGGAATTCGACTACACCACCGCCTGCGTCATCGCGGTGGTGAACTGCGCTCTCTCGCTGTCGCTCTATTCGCTCTACCGCCTGCTCGTGACGCGGTTCGGGTAGCACAATGCTGGTCTGGTCTAGATCCGGTCGGGTGGGAAGCTGGGCTTTGGCGGCGCTGCTGCTGGGCGTGGTCTATGGTCTGCCGCTGGCGATGATCGCGCTGGCGAGCATTGCCGGGCAGTGGAACGGCGTGCTGCCGAGCCACCTCACCCTCGAGCATTATGCCGGGGCGATCGAGGGCGATTACGGACGCGCGCTGCGGGCCAGCGTGCTGACCGGGCTTGATGGCCAGTGCCGCTCGCGCTGGTGATGCGGCAGCTGGGCGGCGCTGGCGCTGCGCGCTCTGGGGCCGACGCACCGGCGGCTGCTGGACATGGTGTTCTTCATTCCGAGCGCGGTGCCTTCGGTCTCCGTCGGTCTCGGCCTGCTGGTCGCGTTCAGCCGGCCGCCGGTGCTGCTGAACGGCACCACGCGCCATCGTGATCATCGCGCATTTCGTCCTGATCTCCGCCTTCACCTACGGCAATGTCTCGGCGGGTCTGGCGCGGCTGCCGCCGGAATACGAGCAGGTGGCGGCGAGCCTCGGCGCGCGGCCGGCCTACCGCCTGTGGCGGGTGACGCTGCCGCTGGTGACGCCCTACCTGATCGCCGCCTTCAGCCTCAGCTTCGCGCTGTCGATGGGCGAGCTCGGCGCCACGGTGATGGTCTATCCGCCGGGCTGGGTGACCATGCCGGTGGGCATCTTCGCGCTCACCGATCGCGGCGACGTCTTCGAGGGCGCCGCGCTCACCATGCTGCTGGCGGCGGCGACACTGGCCGTGCTGGTCGGATTGTCGCGGCTGCCGACCAAGGCCTCCGCGCGCTGAGCCAGGGCTCGCTAGAGCCAGCCGATCTCCGCGCGATGGCGCTGCTCGAAGCCCGCGATCTCGTCGCGGTAGCCCAAGGTGAAATCGAGCTCGTCGACTCCTTTGAGCAGGCAGTGCTTGCGGAAGGGGTCGATCTCGAACCGGTAGTGCGTGCCGTCGGGACCGGTCACCTGCTGCTGCTCGAGATCGACGGTGATATGGGCGCCGGGATTTCTCTGCGACCTCGGCGCGAAGCTCCGCCGCCGCCTCGGCGGGCACGACGATCGGCAGGAAGCCGTTCTTCAGGCTGTTGCCATAGAAGATATCGCCGAAGCTCGGCGCGATCACCGCGCGGAAGCCGTAATCCCAGAGCGCATAGACCGCGTGCTCCCGCGACGAGCCGCAGCCGAAATTCCGTTCGGCCACCAGCACCTTGGCGTCGCGAAAGCCCGTCCGGTTCAGCACGAAGTCCGGCTTCTCCCGGCCGCCGTCGTCGAAGCGGAGATCGTGGAAGAGATATTGCCCGAACCCATCCTTGCGCGATTTGCGGAGGAAGCGGGCAGGGATGATCTGATCGGTGTCGACGTTGGGCACCGGCATCGCGGCCGCGACGGCGTCCAGGCGCTTGAAGGGTTCCATCTCGTCAGCTCCCGAGCAGCGCGCGCACGTCGGTGAAGTGGCCGGTGACCGCCGCCGCTGCCGCCATCATCGGGCTCACGAGGTGGGTGCGCGCTCCCTTGCCCTGGCGGCCGACGAAATTCCGGTTCGAGGTGGAGGCGCAGCGATCGCCGGCCGCCACCAGGTCGCCGTTCATGCCGACGCACATGGAGCAGCCGGCGTTCCGCCACTCGAAGCCGGCGTCGGTGAAGACGCGGTCGAGCCCTTCCGCCTCCGCCTGCCGCTTCACCAGGCCGGAGCCCGGCACCACCATGGCGTGGACCGAGGCCGCGACCTTGCGCCCGCGCGCCACGCGCGCCGCGAGCCTGAGATCCTCGATGCGGCTGTTGGTGCAGGAGCCGATGAAGACGCGCTGCACGGGGATCTCGGCTGATCGCGGTTCCCGGCGCGAGTCCCATGTAGTCGAGCGCTTTCGTCATCGCTGCCCGGCGCTCGCCGTCGGCGACAGCAGCGGGATCGGGCACGCGCGCGGTGATCGGCGCCGCATCCTCCGGGCTGGTGCCCCAGGTCACCATGGGCGCGATGGCGCTGCCGTCGAGAGCGACCTCGCGCTCGAAGCGGGCGCCGGGATCGCTCGGCAGCCGGCGCCAGAACGCCGCCGCCGCCTCCCATTGCGGCCCCTTCGGCGCATAGGGCCGACCCTCGACATAGGCGATCGTCGTGTCGTCGGGCGCGATCATGCCGGCCCGCGCGCCGGCCTCGATCGACATGTTGCAGACCGTGAAGCGCCCTTCCATGGAGAGCGCGCGGATGGTGCTGCCGGCGTACTCGATCGCGTGACCGACCGCGCCGGCGGTGCCGATCTTGGCGATGATGGCGAGGATGACGTCCTTGCCGGTGACGCCGGCGCCGAGCGCGCCGTCCACCGTGATCCGCATCGTCTTCGGCTTGCGCTGCCACAGCGTCTGCGTCGCCAGCACGTGGGCCACTTCCGAGGCGCCGATGCCGAAGGCCAGTGCGCCGAGCGCGCCGTGGGTCGAGGTATGGCTGTCGCCGCAGACCATGACGAGGCCTGGCTGGGTCAGGCCCTGCTCGGGCCCCACCACGTGGATGATCCCCTGGCGCGGATCGTCGAGACCGAAGATGGTGACGTTGTGGGCTTTCGCGTTTCGGCCGATGGCCTCTACCATCCGGCGACCTTCGGGATCGGCGATGGCGTCGAGGGAGCGGCTGTCGGTGGGCACGTAGTGATCGGGCGTGCCGAAGGTCCGGTCAGGCCGCCGCACCGGCAGCCCGCGCTCGGCCAGCACCTCGAAAGCGCGGCGCGAGCCGTCGTGGATGAGATGGCGGTCGATATAGAGCAGCGTCTGGCCGTCGTCGCGCTCGACGATCTTGTGGCGCTCCCAGATTTTCTCGAAGAGGGTGCGCGGCGTGGTATCGGCGCTCATCTCGATCGGTCTCCCGTCTTCTCCGGAAGCGATGATTTAACCACCCGCGAGCGGGGTGACGCAATCGCCGCGGGCGCCCGCGAAGCCGGTTGCCCTGGCGCCGCCATCGACGATAGGCTCCGCCTGCCGAGCCGTCGCGTCCATCTCGTCATGCCCCAGGAGTCCACGCTTGGATAAGTCTGAGCATTCCATCCGCAAGCAACCATCGACAGAGGATCCCGTCACTCTGCCCCTCGCGGGTCTCCGCGTCGCCGAGTTCTCCCACGCCATCATGGGGCCTTCCGCCGGGATGGTGCTCGCCGACCTCGGCGCCGAGGTCATCAAGGTCGAGCCGACGCCCGATGGCGATCCGACGCGGCGGCTCACCGGCTCCGGCATCGGGTTTTTCGGCTTCTACAATCGGAACAAGAAGAGCCTCGCCATCGACCTCAAATCGCCGCAGGCGCGGCCGGCGGTGGAGGCGCTGATCCGCAGCAGCGATATCCTGGTGGAGAATTTCGCCGTCGGCACGATGGACCGGCTGGGGCTCGGCTACGAGGAGGTGTCGAGGCTCAATCCGCGCCTCGTCTATGCCTCGCTGAAGGGGTTCCTCAGCGGCCCCTACGAGCAGCGGCGCGCCCTCGACGAGGTCGTGCAGATGATGAGCGGTCTTGCCTACATGACCGGGCCGCCGGGCCAGCCGCTGCGCGCCGGCGCCTCCGTGGTGGACATCATGGGCGGCTTCGGCGCCGTGATCGGCATCCTGGCGGCGCTGCGGCAGCGCGATCGGACCGGCAAGGGCAGCCGCGTCGTCTCCGGCCTCTTCGAGGCGGCGGCGTTCCTGGTCGGCCAGCACATGGTGAATGCCGCCTATCTGCCGCTGCCGCTGGTGCCGATGTCGGTGCGCAACAGCGCCTGGGGCGTCTACGACATCTTCGAGAGCGCCGAGGGCAAGTCGATCTTCATCGGCATCGTCACCGATACCCAGTGGCGTCGATTCTGCGCCGTGTTCAACCGGCCGGATCTGCTCGATGTCCCGGAGTTCCGCAGCAATACCAGCCGCGTCGCGGCGCGGCCGAGCCTGGTCCCGCTGCTGACGGCATTCTTCAAGAAATTCTCGACCGCGGACCTGATCGCGAAGTCGGAGGAGGCGGAGCTCGCCTTTGCGCCGGTCAACATGCCGACCGATCTCATCGACGATCCGCATTTGAACGCGGACGGGCATCTGCGCGAGACCCGCCTTCCCGACGGCAAGGTCGTCAAGGTGCCGCGGCTGCCGATCGAGATCGACAACGCCACCTTCAGCGTGCGCGAGGATCCGCCGCTGGCCGGCGCCGATACACGCGCGGTACTGCGGGCCCTTGGTCTCGACGACGCCGGCATCGACGCAATGGCCCGCGCGGGCATCGTCAAGCTGACGGAGTAGCCCTGCGGCGACGCCGCTATCCCGCCGCGAGGATCGAGCGCGTCGCGGTAGCGAGATCGGCGATCTCCTTGGCGGCGTCGAGGCGCCGCCACTCGATGGTGCCGGGATCGTGGCCGAGTTGCTGGCGCATCACGTCGACTGTCGCGTCGGAGGCGTCGCCGCTGCGCGCCGCGATCCGCCGTGCCAGCAGCTCCGGCGGCGCCTCAAGCCAGATGCCGGTGAAGGGCACGCCCACGGCCTCTGCGATGCCGGCGATCGCCGCGCGCTCTGCCGGCAACAGGAACACCGCATCGGCGATCACGGCATAGCCGGCGCGGAGCGCCTGCTCCGCCTCCGCATAGAGCGTCTGATAGACCCGGTCGTTCATTTCCCGGCGATAGGCCTCCGGCGGCAGGCGGGTTTCCGGCGTCGTGCCTGAGAGCCGCTTGCGAATGACGTCGGTGTGCACCATGCGGGCACCGGGAACCGGTCCCAGCTCCGGTGCGACTGCGCGCGCGAGGCTGCTCTTGCCGGTGCCGCTCACCCCGCCAATGGCTATGAGGGAGGGCTGGCGCGGGCGCAGGAGATCGCGCGCCAGCGCGAGATAGGATCGTGCCGGCTCGGATGTCGTGGCGCTGCCGGTCTGCCGCATCGCCGCCGCGGCGGTCACGTGGGCCCGGATGGCGGCGCGGAGCGACAGAAAGAGCGGCAAGGCCGCGAGACCGTCCGCATCGTCGGTGCGGTCGAGATAGCGGTTGAAGACGAGATTGCCGAGATCGTTGTGCTCGCGATGGCGGAGGTCCATCAGCAGGAAGGCAAGGTCGTAGAGCACGTCGATGTCAGCGATATCGTCGCTGAACTCGATGCCGTCGAACAAGGTCGGCTTGCCGTCGAGCAGGCAGATGTTGCGGAGATGCAGGTCGCCGTGGCAGTGCCGCACCTTGCCCTCGGCGCGGCGGCGGTCGAGCAGGATTGCAACGCCCTGCCATGCCGTCATCGAGCGCGGCATGGAGCGCGCCCACTCTCTCGCTCTCGAATATCCCGGGCGCGCGGCGAAGGTTCTCGCGGCAGTCCTCGATCACCGCGCGGATCGCGGCGCTTCCGCCATGGCCTGGCGCGGGCTCCGCAGTGGCGTGAAACCCAGCGATCTCGTCGGCAAGCTCGCGCATCAGAGTTGGCGTCAGTTGACCCGATGCGGCCAGCTTGTCGAAAAGCGCCGCCTCGTCGAACCGCCGCATCTCCACCAGGAACTCGACGGGCTCGCCCTTGCCGTCGAGGGCGAGCATGCCGCCCGCCTCGCGCGTGACCGTATGAAGAGCGCGATAGAGCGACGGCGCCAGACGCCGGCCCAGCGCCAGCTCCGCCTCGCAGTAGCGCTTGCGGCGCGCCAGAGTGCTGTAATCGAGATACGAGAAAACGACCGCGCGCTTCATCTTGAAGGCGCGCTCGCCGACCAGGAAGATCACGGAGCAGTGGGTATCGATTCGCTCGACGGTCGCCGCGGCATCGCCGTAGCTCGCCCCGAGAGCGAGGAATGCAAGCGTCTCCTCCTGCGCCTCCGCGGCCGGTCGGGAGGCCGAGCGTTGCGGCTCGACCTGCGGTGCCGCCGGCCGATCGGTCAATCCGTGTCCGGACAGGCCGCCGGCAGCGAAACCTTGTGCTCGCTCCGCGCGGGCTTCGACGTCGCGGTTGCCAGGCGATCCGCTTCCTCATGCTCGCCAAGCCACCGCAGCTTCTGGATGCGGTGCCGCTGCTCGAGTTCCGTGGTCTCGGCGCGCTCGTTGTGTGCTGTCTTCGTCATCGTTTCCTCATGCGCCCCAGGTTTGCTTTTTCTCATAGCAGTTGCTCATCTCTCAAGACTTGATCTAGGTCAACAGAAGTTTGCCGCCAGCACTGATAAATTATTCTTAAAGCAACTGAGCGCTGAACGTGTTGCACTGCGAGATACTGTTGCGCCGCACAACGAATATTATTCCGCTCGTTTCTACGTGAGGGTGAAGACGGTGATTTTCAAGGATCGACGCGCAGCCGGCCGTCTGCTCGCAGCCGCGCTGCAGCGACTCAAGCCGGCGGTGCCGGTGGTGCTTGCCTTGCCGCGGGGCGGTGTCCCCGTCGCCTTCGAGATCGCTCGTGCGCTTGCGGCGCCGCTCGACGTCGCCCTGGTGCGGAAGATCGGCGTGCCCTGGCAGCCGGAGCTGGCACTCGGTGCCATCGCCGAGGGAGCGGAGTCGGAGCCCGTGCTCAACGCCGCCTTGCAGGCGGAGCTCCAGATTCCCGCGACGTATGTCCGGGAGGCATGCGCTCGCCAGTGCGCCGAGATCGCTCGCCGCCGTGATCTCTATCGCGACGGCCTGCCCCCTGTCGAGATCGGCGATCGCACCGTCATCGTCGTCGATGACGGCATCGCCACCGGTGCCACCATGCGAGCCGCGCTGCGCGCGCAGCGCAGGCGACATCCGCGTCGGCTTGTTCTCGCCGTGCCGGTGGCGGCGCCGGAAAGCTTGGCGGAACTCGAGCCGGAGGCGGACGAGATCGTCTGCCTCGAGGCGCCCGTCGATATGGGCGCGGTGGGTCTTTACTACCGGGACTTCACCCAGGTCTCGGACGCGGACGTGGTCGCTCTGCTCAGGAGCAGCCGGACATAGGATCCGGACGATCAGGGCGCCACATGGGTCTTGACGTCGCCACGGCGGCGACGAACGTGCTCCTCGAGGCGGCGCCGGGCGGCGTCGAAGGCGTCGCGCACGGCGACATAGATGTCCTCGTGGGAATGATCGCTGGCGGGGCTGCGATTGACCACGATCTCATGATCGGGAATCGTGAGATCGACGCGCACGCTATAGAGCCGCCCCTTCTGGCGCTTGTGGGTGGTGGTCTCGACGGTGACGCGGCAACCGGTGATGCGATCAAAGAACTGATCGAGCTCGGCGGCGCGCTCGCGAATCTTGGCTTCAACCGTCTCGGACGCGTCGAGGTTGCGAAATGTGATCTGAAGCGGCAGCTGCATGAAAACCTCCCGAAAGGTCGCCATTCCTAGCCGAAATTGATCTAGGGAGGCTTTGATCCAGCGCAATGCCTGCCGTCAGAGGCGTGGTTTCAAGGCGAATTCGGCTTCGATGTAACGCAGGATCAGCTCGACGCAGACCTCGATCGGCTGCTCGGCGGTGTCGATCACCAGCTCGGCGGTCATCCGGCGGCTCGTAGGGGGCGGATATGCCGGTGAATTCCCGGATCTCCCCGGCGCGCGCCCGGCGATAGAGCCCCTTCGGGTCGCGTCGCTCGCAGGTCGCGAGATCGGCGCGGATGTAGATCTCGTGGAAGTCGTTCTTGGCCGCGGCGCGCGCCCGCGCGCGGTCGGCGCGATAGGGCGAGATGAAGGCGGTGATGCAGAGAAAGCCGGCGTCGGCGAAGAGCGCCGCGACTTCGCCGACCCGCCGGATGTTCTCGATGCGATCCTCCGGCGAGAAACCGAGATTGGAGTTGAGGCCGCCGCGGATGTTGTCCCCGTCGAGGACATAGACCGCATAGCCGCGGCGGAAGAGATGCTGCTCCACCGCCATGGCCAGGGTCGATTTGCCGGCGCCGGGAAGCCCGGTGAACCAGAGGACGCCGCCCCGATGGCCATAGCGCTCGGCACGGTTGGCGCGGGTGACCGCATGGTCGACCGGCGTCACGTTCTCCGACTTGATGGCGGCTTGCGGCCGCTGGTCGGCATAGCCGCGAGTGAGCGCGAGGCCGCCCGCCACCGTTTCGGCGCCGTCGCGCAGCACGAAGCGGCCGGTGCGCGGCAGCCGCGCGTGATCGTCGAGCGCCATCAGCGCAGGGCTGCGCAGGATCACCTCCGCCGCCTGATCGCGGTGCACCATTCCCGTCGCGTCCGGCGTCAGCGTATCGGTGTCGATCGCGCGCTCGACCTTCTCCACCGTGACCGGCGCCGTGGCGGTGGCGAGATGAAGCCGATAGGTTTTCCCGACCGCGAGCGGCTCGTGGCCGAGCCAGAACAGGCTGGCGCGAAAGGCGTTCGTATAGATCGGTGCGTCCTGCAGATGGCTTGCGATCTCGCCGCGCTCGACGAAGAGCGGCCGATCGAGAGTGAGTCCCACGCACTGGCCGGCGGCGGCATGAGTCGGCGGCGGCGCGTTCCAGGCTTCCAGGCTCTTGATCTGCGCGTGCTTGTTCGAGGGCGAGAACAGCAGCGTGTCGCCGACGGCGAGGCGGCCGGAGTCGATGCGGCCCACCAGGATGCGATGGCCATTCTGGCGATAGATATCCTGGATCGGCAGGCGCAGCGGCGCCGCCTCGTCGGCGGCGCCGATCTCGAGTGACTGCAGCGCCTCGACGAGCGTCGGACCGCCGTACCAGGACATGCGGGCGCTGGGCGCGATAAGATTGTCGCCATGACGCGCCGAGATCGGCAGCACGATCCGCGGCGTCAGGCCGAGTCCGGCGAGCAGCTCGCGGACCTCGCCCTCCAGCCTCGCGGAAACGCGCCTCGGAATGATCGATCAGGTCGAGCTTGTTCACCGCCACCGCTACCTGGTGGAGGCCCAGGAGGCGCAGCAGATAGGCATGCCGCCGCGTCTGCTCGCGGAGCCCCTCGGCGGCATCGACGACCAGCAAGGCGGCGTCGGCGCCGGCCGCGCCGCTCACCATGTTGGCGAGGAACTCGCGGTGGCCGGGCGCATCGATGATGACGATGTCTCGCCCGGGCAGACGCAGCCAGATCTGCGTGGTGTCGATGGTGACGGCCTGGTCCCGCTCGGCCTGGAACGCGTCGAGGGCGAAGGACCACTCGATGGCGACGCCGCGGCGCTCGCTCACCGCCCGCAGCTCCTCCGCCTTGCCGGCTGGCAGCGCGCCGATCTCATGCAGCAGGCGGCCGATCAGGGTCGACTTGCCGTGGTCGACATGGCCGACCACCACCAGCTTCAAAAGCGACATCGTCCCGCCCGCGATCCACTCACATGTATCCTTGTATGCGCAGACGCTCGAAAGCATCCTCGCTCTCGTGATCCATGATGCGGCCGGCACGCTCGGGCTCGCGGCTGGCCTCGAGCTCGGCGATGATCTCCGGGACGGTGGCGGCGGTCGACGCCACCGGGAAGGTGATGTCCGCCTCGCCCAGCGAGCGGAAGCGCTTGCCGCCGCGGGCGAAGTAGAGCGGCACCACCGGCATGCCCTCGCGCTCGACGTAGCGCCAGACGTCGAGCTCGGTCCAGCCGAGCAGGGGATGAACGCGCATGTGGCCGCCGGGCGGCGTGCCGGTGTTGTACTGGTCCCAGAGCTCCGCCGGCTGATGCCGGAAATCCCAGGCGCCGGTGGCGTCGCGGGGACTGAAGACGCGTTCCTTGCCGCGGATCGCCTGCTCGTCGCGCCGGATGCCCAGGATCACGCCCCTGAATCCGCGCTCGGCGATGACGCGCCTGAGGCCGAGGGTCTTGCGCGCCGCGGCACGCGCCTTGGGCGGCAGGGAGGGATCGGTCTCCTCGGCGCTCGGGCAGGGAGCGTTGATGTAGCTCAGGCCCCATTCCGCGATGATCCGGTCGCGGAACTGATAGACTTCGGGAAACTCATTGCCGGTGTCGAGCAGGATGACGGGAAATGGCACGCGTCCGAAGAACGCCTTGCGCGCGAGCCAGAGCAGCGTGTTCGAATCCTTGCCGACCGACCACAGCATGGCCAGTGGCGCCAGGCGGTTGGCCGCCTCGCGCAGAATGAAGATCGATTGAGCCTCGAGCTCGTCGAGACGTTCCATCTACACCTCCCCGGGGGCCGATAGCCGGCGCCGTAGCCCGACACGCAGCAATGGCAATCATTCACAGCCGTTCAATCTTGGCAAGGATGCTCCCCATCGGGCATTGTCTCAGTTTGAAATCCGAGGCCGATAAGGGCCGCCGGCCGCCTGATACGATAGCTTACGATCAGCTTGAGTCGGTGGCGAGCGCCGTCCAGGTCCACACGTCACCATAGGCCAGGTCCTTCCGCTTCGCGCTCGGCGACGTTCTTCTGCTTGCTGTAGCAGAACGCCCAAATCTCATCACACTGGATACGAGCCGCCTTCACACTCCGGACATGCTCATCGTGGTAGGCCGCGCAGGCCATGCCCGCGTCCACGAGCAGCTTGGTCACGGTGTTGATCGAAACGCCCGTCACCCGCGAGATCGCCCGCATCTGAGGAGCCTTCACAGAGCATGTGAAGGATTTGGACGCGGGTGGCGAGAGGCAGCTTGTTCATGCCCCATAATCAGATTGCTCTAGGTTATTTGTCAAGCATAAGTTTCATTTTCCCCTGATGGGGGTATGCGGGTGTTGCGCTCAGGGTCCGTGTATGCTATGATTTGCAATGCTTGATTCGTACGGGATCACGATGCCGCCAGATCAACCGCCGCACCCAGGGTTGTTGTTGCTCCAAGAGCTTGAGAAGCGAGGATGGACCCAAAGCGACCTGACCTTTGTGCTCGGCTGCAATCCGAAGGCGGTTAACCAAATTATCAATGGAAAACAGGGAATTAGCCCGGCGATGTCGAAGGCGCTTGGCGAGGCGCTGGGCTTGCCATTCGATCACTTCGCCGGGCTGCAACGCGCCTTCGACCTGTCGAGCGCGAGCGACCCCGGCGCCGACATCACCTTGCGCGCCAAAATGCTCCGCAACTATCCCATCCGCGAGATGATCCGCCGTGGTTGGATCAAGGGCGGCGAGGCCGAGGACTTGGGGGTACAACTCGCGAAGTTCTTCGAGGTCAGCGATGCGGGTGATGTACCCTACCTCGCGCACGCGGCCAAAAAGACGAGCTACGAGGCGATCCCGCCGCCCAACTCGCTTGGCTGTTTCGAGTACGGCAGGTCGCACGGTCAATCACGGTTCCCAAAGTACTCTGAGCAGGTGCTCCGCGCCGCAGTCGCACGCTTGCGGGAAATGCTGATAGCGCCAGAGGAAACGCGGCACGTCCCCCGCGTGCTGGCAGAATGCGGTGTACGGTTTGCAGTCGTCGAAACGCTCCCGCAGGCCAAGATCGACGGGGTCTGCTTCTGGTTGGACAAGAACTCGCCCGTTATCGGGCTGTCCATGCGCTTCGACCGCATTGATAACTTTTGGTTCGTGCTCCGGCACGAAATCGAGCATGTCTTGAGAGGCGATGGGCGCCTCACGGCCGAGGGCATGATCGACGCTGAGCTTGAGGGCGATCAGGCCGGGACTAGCGTGGGACTCCCGGAGGAGGAACGCGCGGCGAATGCGGCAGCGTCAGATTTTTGTGTGCCGCGTGAGAAAATGGACTCCTTCATTCTTCGCAAGAATCCCTTCTTTTACGAGAAGGACGTGCTCGCCTTCGCGAAGATCAACGGTGTGCACCCCGGCCTCCCCGTGGGCCAGATACAGCATCGCACGGGGCGCTACGACTACCTCAAGAAGCATCAGGCCAAGATTTGGCCATTCGTTTTGCCCGGCGCGATCGTGGACGGCTGGGACCAACCGCTAGACCTTACGTGAGATGGCAATGACAGATCACCCAACACACGCCGAAGCGTTCCAGCAGCTGTGGCGAGATTACGAGGACCAACACGACCACGCTGCGGCGAGCGCCCGCGAAGTAGTCGATTGGGCCGTCCGCGAGCGAGGACTACGGCTGCCCAAGGTCGATCCGCGAGACATACTTGCGGGCCAGTTGGCGCGTGCACTCCGCGAAGAATATGCGACCGATGATCAGGGCCGTCGCTACCGCGTCAACCACGCGATGCGCGTCACCAAGGACGGTGTGCAGTACACGTTCTGGGGCATCCTCGGCTTCGCTTCCCATGAACACATGCAGCGCGCTTTTACCCAGCGCCGCGAGCAAGTGGTTGGTGACTTGGTGCAGTTGCACATCGACGTGGAGGTCTATAACGAGCGCGTCCCGATTGAGAAGCGGATCCAACTCGTGCTCGATTTTAAGGATGACGTGAGCGAGCGGCGCGCGAGCTAGGACTTAGATTTCTTCCACCGGGCTTGCGCGGCTACGCGTGCTATATCGGCTCGCTGCTCGTCCGTTAGGCGCCGAGCCCGCGCGGCGCCCCCTTTCTTACCGCCCTTTGCGCGAGCGGGAACCTTGGACGGGTTGTCCTCAATCTCGCCCGTCGCGATCTTCGCCACCATGATGGCGGCGCCGATCACGTCGGCAGGGCGCTTCTCGCCCTTAGGTCCCTTGGGCATGAGGCTCCTCTAGGTGGGCGCCGCCTCCTCCGACCAAAAGTAGCCGGCGGCCTTCGGAACCATCTCATATATAGAGCGTACCCGCTTGTTTAAGGCGGGACAGAGGCTCAACAGTCCGATATGGGGTCCGTAGTGTCACCCGACGCCCGACCACGATAAAGCGCGGCGCGCTCGGTCTCGTCAATCCCCGTTACAATTCAAACTGAGACAGTGCCCCCCATCGCGGCCCCTCGATTGCCGCCGGCGAATTGATCTGTTAGGTAGGAACCGAGGCTCGACATGGCGCTCCCCACCGTTTCACAGGATCGACCGATCTTCCGCGCGCCGCTGGCTGTTGGCGACATCGCGCCGGCGTGCGTGCTGCCGTCGCGGGATGGCGGAACGGTGGATCTCCGCGGCGACGCGGTGGCAGGGCATCCCCTGGTGCTTGCCTTCTGGCCCCGCCTTGAGGCCGACGCGCTGTCGGCCGCGGCGGCCGCCCTCGCCGCCACCCATCCGGCACTGGCAGAGCAGGGTGCGCGGGTTTTTGCGGTGTCGCTCGCCGCCGGACCACCGCCCGGCGCTGAGCCGCTGCCGTTCCCGATCCTGGTGGACCGGGAGGGCAAGGCCTTCGCGGCTTTCGGCGCTGGCACCCGCGACCAGGCCACCACCATCGTGCTACGCCACAGCTATCACGTCGCCCGCATCCTCAAGGGTGTTCCTGCCGAGCAGCAGGCGGAAGCGGCGCTGGCGGCGGTGCGTGGCGTGGTCGCCGACTACCGCTCGGCGGCGCTGGTGCCGCATCCGCCGGTGCTGGTGGTGCCCGATGTGCTGAGCCCCGAGGATTGCCGGCGCCTGATCCAGGTCTATGAGACACGAGGCAAGGTGTTTCTCGAGCCCGGCCATGGCGACGACAACATGACCACCGACTACAAGATGCGGGTACCGGACTATGGCCGCGGCGACCGCATCGATCATTGGATCGTCGACAAGGACACCATGTCCTTCATCGACGGACGCCTCGCGAGCCGGCTCTTCCCGGAAGTCCGCAAGGCCTTCCAGTATCCCGTGACCCGCCGCGAGCGGATGCGCCTCGGCTGCTATACCGGGACGCGCGGCGGCGAGGCGCACGGGCATCGCGACGATTCCGAGGTGATCTCGGCGCATCGGCGCTTCGCCATGTCGCTCAACCTCAATACGGCGGAATTCGAGGGCGGCGAGCTGCGCTTCCCTGAATACGGCGAGCAGCTCTACCGTCCGGCGACCGGGGCTGCCATTGTCTTCTCCTGCTCCATGCTGCACGAGGCGCTCGAGGTGCGCTCCGGCCGGCGCTTCGTGCTTCTAGCCTTCCTCTTTGGCGAGCATTAAGGCTCGCGATCTCGCTCGTCCGCTTGCCTCGCCGGCCAATGGCCGCTTCATCGAGTGTTTACCAACACCCGCTAGGCTGCGAGGGTAAGCAGAGCCCTCGGGAGCATAGGATCATGGCAAGGACTTTCGCGCGGGGCGGGGATTCCCGCTCATCGACGATTGGCCGGCCGGCCCACGGGGGCATGCGGCGATGAGTGATACCGCAGGCGCCACGACGACCCGGCCACGCGGGCCGCGCAGCACGCATTTCGCCTTCGAGAACAAGCTGTTCTCGGTGCCGGGCGCGCGTTTCGCGCTGACGAAGGGTCAGCGGGACCCGGCGTTCCATGTTCTGCTGGGCGATCTTCAGGTATCGCTCAGCCTGGACACCATCCGTCACGAGTTCAACATCAAGCCGGATTTAGTCGATGCCGAGCTGCTGGGCGTCGTCGAGCGCAGTCTTCGCTTCGTCAAGGAGATCCGGCCCAACGATTCGATCCCTCGCGAGATCCTCGACGGCAGCGCGTCCTGGTCGGTCGAGGAACGTCATCGCGTGATCGCCAAAGGCCGTCTCAGCCTGCAGCTGGCGTCATGGATCGCTGGCGAGGAGTTGATCGTCTCGGATCTGACGGCGCTCGAGCAGCTGGTCGAGGATCCCGCCACTAAGCAGCGCATCGAGCAGGCCTTCGGCGATGTCGCGGAGAAGCTGGGGATGGGCCGCGAGCGCAAGCAGGAAGTCGTCGATCGCATCGACGACCTCGCGCGCGAGCTCTCCTACATCGAGGCACTGCGTGAGCGCTACGGAGAAGTGCGCTCGATCATCGAGAAGCTGAACGCGCTGGTGCGCGCCTATCGTGGCGACCGCACGACCACGCAGGAGATCTCGCGTGTGCGGACTCTGCTGATGCGGCCACAGCAGGAATTCGACAGCCTGTTCACCCAGTGCGACGCGATGACCGGCGAGATCCTCTCGGTGCTGAAGAAATACGAGGCGACCGTCGAGTTCATCCGCAATATGCGCGACGAGCTTCACAGCAAGCTGATGCTGTGGGACGACATCATCGAGACCTGGAAGCCGGTTGAGGCCGTCAAGGGCGAGGTCCAGGAGAAGGCGATCAAGGAGATCTATCGCTTCGTCGCACAGAACTTCCCGCAGCGGCAGGATTGGAAGGGCGGGCACTGAAGCGTTCCCCGCCGAAGCGGTCACCGGTCCGGCGCAGAAAAATTCGACAAAGTTGGTGAAGCTAAGCGCGACCGCCGCGACGATCAGGTGATGCCGAGCCGCGACAGCGCGTCGGCGAGATCCTCGCCGAACCGGACGCCCTTGTGCAGGATGGCGGCGCGCGCCGGCAACTCGTCGAGAGAGGCGTTCTCGCGTCCGAAGCTCGTCAGCAGCGCGAACGGGATGTGGCGCGTGGTCGGCATGGCCGCCAGCGCGCAGCCGAGATCGATGCCGGATATATCGCCCAGTATCGCCGAGGCCACGACCAGATCCGGCTTGACGCGGGTCACCAGCTCCAGCGCCTCGAACGGACCGTTCACCACGGTGACGCGATAGCCGCATGCCTTGAGCTCGCGCGAGACGATGTGCGCGGTCGTGCGCTGCGGCTCGACCAGTAGGATCTCGATGTTGCTGACGGTGACTTCGCTGGGATCGAAGGTCGGATTGGCCGGCAGCGCGCGGACGATGTCGGCAGTATCGGTCTCGCTGCCGTCGAGCACCCGGCTCATCTGATCGAGGAAGGCCTGGAGGCTGGTCAGGTGCTGCGCGTCCAGCACCTCGAGCTCGAAGACGTAGTCCTCGAGACGGCTCGCGATGACCGTGAGTGCCGGCAGCTTCACCGAGCGACCGCGCATGCGCAGCGTCGAGATCTCACGGCGGACGCGGGTCAATCCATCGGCGGCGCTCAGCTGGCCATCGGCAACGGCGTGCAGCACCAGCGTGAGATTGCCAACAGCGTCGAGAGCCTCGTCCTTGAATTCCTGCTCAAGCTCGCGATCGACGTCATCCTCCCGCGCATCGGTGGCGGTGGAGTCGTTTGGCGTGGAATGAGTGATGGACAAGGGGCTGATCCCGGCACAAGAAAAGGGTGTGATCGGGACAATAGCGGGGCAAATCTCAACAGTGTCTTAAGCCTGGAATTAACCGGACTTTCCCGATTGTTGCGCCGGCGCATCAAAAGCGCAGCGATGCCCAAAATCGCAGCAAGGCTGATTTGCATTGCTGCGTGCGGCACGGCGTTTCCTTCGGCGTGATTTCCCGTCATATTCGGCAGCTCGATCCCACGCTCTCAAGAACAGGACCGCCGCCATGGCGATGCTCAAGACCCCCTATCTCCTCTTCCTCGGCGATGCCCATGACGCGCTCGCCGCCAAGACCGCCGCCGGCGTCGCGTTCTGGCGTCCGGAATCCTGCGTCGGGCAGCTTCGGCTGCCTGGCTGCAAGGCCGACTTGAAGCTGCCGGACAAGACCGTCGAGGCCGCGGCGGCAGAGGGCGCCAAGACCCTGGTGGTGGGCGTCGCCAATCGCGGCGGTATCATCAACGAGAACTGGATCCCCGTTCTGGTGCAGGCGCTGGAGCGCGGCATGGATCTCGCGAGCGGCCTGCATCGGCGCCTCACCGAGGTGCCGGCGCTGAAGGCCGCCGCCGAGCGCAGCGGCCGCCAGATCCACGATGTCCGCCATCCGACCCGGGAATTCGAGGTCGCCAGCGGCAAGCCGCGCAGCGGCAAGCGTCTTCTCACGGTCGGCACCGACTGCTCGATCGGCAAGATGTTCACCTCGCTGGCGCTCGAGCGCGAGATGCGCCGCCGGCGTATGAAGGCGGATTTCCGCGCCACCGGCCAGACCGGGATCCTGATCGCCGGCGACGGCGTCTCCGTCGACGCAGTGGTGGCCGACTTCATCTCGGGATCGGTGGAATGGCTGGCGCCCGCCAACGAGCCCGATCACTGGGACCTGATCGAGGGTCAGGGCTCGCTCTTCCACGCCTCCTATGCGGGCGTCAGCATGGGGCTTCTGCACGGCGCTCAGCCGACGGCGCTGGTGGTCTGCCACGAGCCGACCCGCACCCACATGCGGGGATTGCCGCATTATCCGCTGCCGGCGCTCAAGACCTGCATCGAGGCGAACCTGCAGGCGGCGCGCCTCACCAGCCCCGACGTCGCCGTGGTCGGTATCGCCGTCAACACCTCGGCGCTCGATGCCGCTGCGGCCGAAAAGGTGCTGAAGCAGACCGCTGATCAGTTCGGCCTGCCCTGCGTCGATCCCGTGCGCACCGGCGTGGCGGCCATCGTGGATCGTCTCTAGAGAGGGCGGTCCGGCTCATGCGTCGCCTGACCGTGCATCGGGAATCCTGGCCGCTCGCGCGGGCCTTTGCGATCTCGCGCGGCAGCCGCACCACCGCCGAGGTGGTGGTGGCGGAGCTGGCCGAGGGCGCCATCAAGGGCCGCGGCGAGGGCGTGCCCTACGGCCGCTATGGCGAGACCGTCGAGGGCGTGATCGCGGCCCTGGAAGCGATGGTGGAGGCGGTTGCTGGCGGTCTCGATCGCGAGGCGCTGCAGGCGGCGATGCCGCCGGGCGCGGCGCGCAACGCCCTCGACTGCGCATTCTGGGATTTCGAGGCGAAGGCCGCGGGTAAATCCGTATCGCGCCTGGCGAAGATCGAGCCGCCGCATGCCCTGACCACCGCCTACACCCTGAGCCTCGATACGCCCGAGGCGATGGGGCGCGCCGCGGCGGAGCAGGCGCAGCGGCCGCTCCTCAAGCTCAAGCTCACCGGCGAGGGCGATCTCGAGCGCGTCACCGCGGTGCGCTGTGCGGCGCCGGGGTCGCGCCTCATCGTGGATGCCAACGAGGGGTGGAGCGTCGACCACCTCCTGCGCTACGCGCCGGCCCTGGCGGAGCTCGGCGTGGCGCTCATCGAGCAGCCGCTCCCGGCGGACCAGGACGATGCGCTCGCCGGGATTCCGCATGCGATACCGGTGTGCGCCGACGAGAGCTGCCACACCAGCGCCGACCTCGATCACCTCATGGGCAAGTACGAGTTCGTGAACATCAAGCTCGACAAGACCGGCGGCCTTACCGAGGCGCTCGCGCTCGCCAGCGCGGCCCGGGCGCGGGGCTTCCGCATCATGATCGGCTGCATGGTCGGCACCTCGCTCGCCATGGCGCCGGCGGTGTTCCTGGCCCAGGACGCGGAGTTTGTCGACCTCGACGCGCCCCTGCTGCTGGCGCGCGATCGCCAGCCGGGCCTGCGCTACGACGGCAGCGTGGTATTTCCGCCGAAATCCACACTCTGGGGCTAAGGCGAGGCGGAACTCCGGGCTCGGCGCGGCAGTGAATTCGCCCCGTTTGCCATGCGACAATGTGCACCTGCAGCACAGCCCGGACGGGGGGAGCCTGCAGGTGGCCTCGCCCCGGACGATCGGGGTAGTCCAGCAACTCGCTATTTTGCGTTGCAATATCAATAGCTTCCTCACAACCCCTGTGGCAAAAGTGTCACGCTTTCTAGGGTTCGGAAAAAACGTGATTTCGCTCTTGATTTGAGGAGGCGAGGTCGTCATATTGTGCAGTGCGGCATGGACGTTGTCCTGCCGTACGTCTTCTAGGCGTTTCCTCCCTAAACTTGGGCCGTGTGCAAACACGGCCCAATTTTTTTGTGCCGTTCTCTAGGTCTTGCTGCTGCGGTGCAGCACGCGATCGGAGGGCAGCACGGCCTCGGGCTCGAGGTCCGAGAGCTTCGCCCAGTTCGGCGTAGTAGGGGGTGAAGTCGGGACGCGTCGCCTCGAACAGCTCCTCGAAGCCGCGGATCACGAAATAGGTCGATTGGAAGTCGTCGATCCGGTACTTCGTCCGCATCACCCGCATGAGGTCGAAGCCCAGCCGGTTCGGCCGCGGGTCCTCCACGGAGTAGACCGACTCGCCCTTGGAGGAGACGATGCCTGAGCCGTAGATGCGCAGGCCCTCCGGCGTCTCGATCAGGCCGAATTCCACCGTATACCAGTAGAGCCGCGCCAGGTTGTGGAGCGCGCCAAGGCCGAGCGCCTTGAGGCCGCCTTGCCCATAGGCCTGCATGTAGTCGGCGAAGACCGGGTTCACCAGCATCGGCACGTGGCCGAAGATGTCGTGGAAGACGTCCGGCTCCTGCAGATAGTCGAGCTGATCGCGCCGGCGGATGAAGCAGGTAGAGGGAAAGCGCCGGTTGGCGAGATGCTCGAAGAAGATGCCGTCCGGCACCAGCCCCGGCACCGCCACGATCGACCAGCCGGTGGCTCGGTTCAGCACATCGCTGAGGCGGCGAAAATCCGGGATGCCGTCGGCGGCGACGCCGAGATCGGCGATCCCTGCCACGAATTCTGCCGCCGCGCGCCCCCTGAGCAGGGATTCCTGGCGGCGGAACAGGGTGCGCCAGATATCGTGCTCCTCGGCGGTATAGCTCGCCCAGTCCTGGGCGATGGTGAAATCCGCCCGCTCTGAGGCGGGGCGATGTCCGACGGGTGCAGCGGCACCAGCATAGGTCGATTGGGACATGGATGCGCCATCCTGCGGCACTGGCCGCGCAAACCAAAGGTTGGCGGTGCCGGCCCGGTTTCAAGCTACCGGAAAAGGCCTTAACGGCGCTCTACCGGCAGTGTGCTGTCGCCGGGGCCGAGTGGGCGCTGCATCAGCACGCCATCCACCCACCGTCCGGCCTTGAATCCCACCGACGACAGCAGCCCCGCGCGCTCGAAGCCTTGCGACTGGTGCAATCCGATCGAGCCGTGATTGCCGCTGTCGCCGATGACCGCGATCATCTGGCGGTATCCGAGAGCGGTGCAGCGCTCGATGAGCGCCGCCAGGAGCATCCGTCCGATGCCCTTGCGGGCGGCGCCGGCCGCCACATAGATCGAATCCTCGACGCTGAATCGATAGGCGGAGCGCGGCCGATACGGTGAGGCATAGGCATATCCCACGACCTCGTCCTGCTCGTCGGTGGCGACGAAGTAGGGAAGTCCCTTGGCCAGAATCTCCTGCCGTCGGCGCGCGAGCTCGGCGAGATCGGGCGGCGCTTCCTCAAAGGAGCCGAAGCCGTGCAGGACGTGATGGGCATAGATAGCGGCAATCGCCGGCAGGTCCTTCTCGTCCGATGCACGCACTGCGACCGGTGCGCGGGATGGCGCGCGACGCGCGCTCATGCCGCGGCGAGGCGGCGGGGCTCCAGCTCCGCCAGCTCCGCCAGCAGATCGCGCATGTCCTGGGCAAGCTGCCGCAAGGCGGGCTTCCGATCGATGCTGCGCTCGTCCATGTAGAGCGCGCGGCTGATCTCGATCTGCAGGCAGTGGCGGCCGCTGGTGGGAGCGCCGTAGTGGGAGGTGGTGAAGCCGCCGGCATAGGGCGCGTTGCGGGCGACGCGATAGCCCTTGGCCATCAGCACCCGCTGCGCCCGCTCCATGAACAGCGGATGGCAGGAGGTGCCGTGGCAATCGCCCAGCACCATGTCGATGCCGCCGCGCTTGAACTCGCGCTCGCCGGGCCCGGCACTCGAGGGCATTGAATGGCAGTCGATCAGCAGATAGCCGCCGAAGCGGTCGCAGGTGGCCGCCAGGAGCTGGCGGAGGGCCCGGTGATAGGGGCGGTAGAGCCGCTCGATCCGGCTCGCCGCGTCGGCGAAGCGCAGCTTGCGGGCATAGATCTCCTCGCCGGTCGCCACCACGCGGGCGATGGTGCCGAGCCCGACCTGGACCCGCGGCGAGCGGCTGTTGACGTAAGGCGGCAGCGCGTCCTCGAACATCTGCGGATCGAGCTCGAAGGGCTCGCGGTTGGGATCGAGGTAGGCGCGGGGAAAGCGGGCCGAGAGGAGCGGCGCTCCCAGCTCGATGGCGCCGTAGAAGATCTCGTCGACGAAGCTGTCCTCGGAGCGCCGGAGCGTGAGGGGATCGAGACGCGAGGCCGCCAGGAATTCGGGCGGATACCGGGTCCCGCTATGGGGAGAGGCGCAGACCAGTGCCCGGGTCTGCGCGGGCGGGGCGGTCACCTCGATGGGCGGGTCGACCGCCGCGCTGGGCTCGGTAATTCCTTCCATACACCCTGAGATTACGGGTAACCGGGCGGGCCTGTCACGATCTCCCTGTGGCGGCCCCGGGCCCTCTGTGACGGGTCCCGGGACGCCAAACCCCTCTCCGGGCATCTTAACCTTCCCTTGGGGGCTCCGGGGGTATGGATGTATGCCGATTTATAGGGAACCGGAGCACATGGCGCGCATTCTGCTGGCGGAGGACGACGACAATCTCCGCGAGTTTCTCACTCGTGGGCTGCGTCGCGCCGGGCACATCGTGCTGCCAGCGGCGGATGGCGATTCCGCCCTCAATCTCCTCATCGACAACTCCGTCGATCTTCTGCTGGCCGACGTGGTGATGCCCGGCCTCGACGGCATCGAGCTGGCGCGCCAGGCCACCAAGCGCTGGCCCACCCTCCGGGTCATGTTCATCACCGGGTTTGCCGCAGTGGCGCTGCGCCAGCGCGAGATGGGGGACCGTCCCGCCACGGTGCTGGCGAAGCCGTTCCATCTGCGTCAGCTGGTGGAGGAAGTCGAGCGCATGCTGGCGGCCTGAGCCGCCGGCGCCCGGCGCCACCCCCCAGGCTTGCCAGCCCTCCGGATTTGAGCTAAATCGCCGATCGCTTTCGCGACGCCACTTCCCGCGAGGGGGCGCCGCCGGAGGGCACGTAGCTCAGCGGGAGAGCACCGCCTTGACATGGCGGGGGTCACAGGTTCAATCCCTGTCGTGCCCACCATTTTCTTCAAGCACCGAGCCGCGTCGGACCCGCATCCGTAGCTGGGATGCGAAGGCATCGCGGTCATCGCGACGTCCGGTCGATGAAACGATTCCAGTTGCATTTCCAGGCTCGCCTGCCGGATGCTGGCGCGTGCGATCGGTGGGACAACCGCCGGCGGCGCGCTGCAAGCACGGGAGGGAGAGACGCCCATGACGATCCGGATCTGGGTGCAGAGCTTCACCGACCTGTCGGCGCTGCCGGGCTATGAAGGGATGCTGCGCGATCATGCGCGGCGCATCTGCGGGCCCGAGACCGTGGTTGACGTGCACGGGGTCAGGCCTGGCACTTACCCCGGTGGGATGGCGCCGATCGAGATGATCCGCTACCGCTGGGCGGACCATCTGCTCAGCGTCCAGGTGGTGGAGAACGCGATCCGCGCCGAGCGCGAAGGCTACGATGCCGTCGCGATCAGCTGCTTCCTCGATCCCGGCCTGGAAGCCGCGCGCGGCGTCGTCGATATTCCCGTCGTCAGCTCCTGCGAGACCGCGCTGCTGGTCTCCTCGGCGGTCGGGCGCGCGGTCGGCCTGGTGGCGATCGACGGGCACATGGCGACGATCCTGCGTGAGCTCGTCGCTCGCTACGGCTATCGGGATCGTGTCGCCACCGTCGCCACCCTCGATCCTCCGATCACCGAGCACGAGCTTGACCGCGCTTTCGCGGGCGCGCCGGAATTCGTCGAGCATTTCGCCAGGCAGGTTTCGCCGCTGATCGATGCCGGCGCCGACGTCATCATACCCGCCGAGGGCGTCATCAACTCGGCGCTCGTGCGCAATCGCGTGCAGGAGATCGCCGGCGCGCCGGTGCTGGACTCCTATGGCGCGCTGCTGGCTTTCGCGGAGATGCTGGTCGGGCTGCGCCGCCATACCGGCCTCTCGGTCGGCCGGCGTGGCGCCTATGTGCGGCCGCCGGCGGAGATCATCCCGCATCTTCGCCGCATGACCATCGAGGCTCTGCAGGATGCGCGGAAGCGCAATTCTGAATAGCTGCCGCCTCATGTCTGGAAGGCACGACAACTCCAGCGATGCAGAATTCTCAGGCGAGGGTCAGCACCAGCTTTCCGAAATTCTCGTTGGCTTCCATGATCCGATGCGCCTCGCGGATCTCCGCGAAGGGCAGCGTCGCGTGCATTACCGGCTTGAGCGCGCCGGCGGCAAGCGGCGGCATCCAGCGCTCCGCGAAGCGGGCGACGATGCCACGCTTCTCGGCGATGGTCTGCGGCCGCAGGGTGAAGCCCAGCACCTGGAGCCGCTTGCCCAGGATCGGGCCGGTGTCGACGGGATGTGTCGGCGGCCCCATGACGCCGGCCATCACCAGCCGTCCTTTGAGACGCAGCACCGTGATATTGCGCGGCAGGTAGCTGGCGCCGATGAAGTCGAGCACGACATCGACACCGCGGCCTTCGGTCATGCGCATGATCTCGACGGCGAAATCCTGGCGATGATAGTCAATCCCGCCATCGGCACCGAGGCGCGCCGTCCGCTCCAGTTTTGCGGCGGAGCCGGCAGTGACGTAGACCTTGGCGCCCGCGTGCTTCGCCATCTGGATTCCCGAGGTGCCGACGCCGCTGCCGCCCGCATGGATCAGTACGCTGTCGCCGGCGGCGAGCCGGCCCAGCGTGAACAGTGTCTCGTTGGTGGTGCAGAAGGTCTCGATGACGGCCGCCGCCGTCGGGAAGTCCCATTTTTCGGGCATTTTCAGTGCGAGGCCGTGATCCACCACCGCGTATTCCGCATAGGCGCCGGAGGCGACCAGGCCAAAGACGCGATCGCCCACGGCGAAGCCGCGGACCTTCTCTCCCATCGCGCTCACCTCGCCGGCAAGCTCGAGACCAAGAATGTCGCTGACATCGGCCGGCGGCGCGTAGCGGCCGGCGCGCTGCAAGGCGTCGGCGCGGTTGATACCGATCGCGCGCACGCGCACGAGAAGATCCTCGGGGCCGGGCGCCGGGATCGGCCGCTCGGCCATTGTCAGCACCTCGGGTCCGCCAGTGCCGCTGGTCGTGATCGCCCGCATTGTCCGTGCCGCCATGTTCTTGCCTCCCGGTTCCGACGCCGTGCCGGCGCATTGGTGAAACGATTCATAGCATGGAATTTCGCTGCTGAAACGCCATGGGCACTTGAGGTTGCTCCGGGCTTCCCTCATGGTCGCCGGCCGGAGGCCGCGTCGTGGCGCGCCGACCGTCTCGGAGCGCGGGGATGAGCAAGGCCACCATCAAGGACGTGGCGCGGGCGGCCGGAGTTTCCCTCGGCACCGCGTCTCGCGTCGTGAACGGGCATAAGTCGGTGAGCGACCGGGTTCGCCGACGCGTGATCGCGGCAATCGCCGAGCTCGGCTACGAGCCCGACGCCGTCGCTCAGAGCATGCGCAAGGGCGCCACTCACACCATCGGCGTCGTCATCCGCGACATCACCGTGCCCGCGCTCGCTGATTTCGTGAAGTCGGCGCAGGAAGTGCTGCACGATGCCGGCTACACCCTCATCATCACCTGCTCCGACGACCGCAAGGATCGCGAGCTCGAGCTGCTGAACCTGCTGTCGCGCCGCCGCATCGATGGCCTCATCATGACCACGGCGTCGGAGAGTGATCCCGATCTCCTGAAGGCACGCCAAGGCCAGTCGTTTCCGATCGTGCTGCTGGACCGCGAGACGCCGCCTGAGCTCGACGCCATGACCGTCAATCATCGCGATGGCGTGCGACGCGGCGTCGAATACCTGTTCGATCTCGGTCACCGCCGGATCGCGCTCATCACCGGGAATCCCACCGTCTATCCCGCGCGGGAGCGCATCCGCGGCTACGACGCGGCGCACGCCGCCCGCGGCATATCGAAGGACCCCACACTGCTGCGGAGCGATGGGTTCTCCGCGAACTCGAGCTTTCTGGAGACCTCGGCCCTCCTCAGTCTTCCCGACCGGCCGACCGCGGTCATCTGCGGCGGCATCAACATGCTGAGCGGCGCGCTCCGCGCGGTGCAATCCCACGGCCTGCGCATCCCGCAGGACATCTCGCTCATCGGCAGCAACGACACCGACCTCGCGCGTCTCGCCACGCCGCCGATCACCGTCATCAACTGGAGCTATCGGGAGCTCGGCGACGCGGCGGCCCGCGTCCTGCTCGACCGCATCGGTCAAGGGGGACGGGGAGCGCCGCGCCGGATCGTGTTTCCGACCGAGCTGGTGATGCGCGGCTCCTGCGGGCCGGCGCCGCACTAAACCGCGGGCGGCGTTATATTTCCCGATCTCGCCTGGGCGCCGGGTTGACGCCCGATCTCGCCTGAGATACCAATTTGGAAACGTTTTTTCGGCGCGGTTCCGACCTGAGGAGCCGCCAAGGGAAGAGGCGCGCGACGGAATGAAAAGGATCGGCATCGATGTCGGCGGGACCTTCACCGATGTCGTCCTGCTCGATGACGCCGACGGCAGGGTCTGGACCGCCAAGGTGCCGACCACGCCGCGCGGACCCCGTCGAGGGCGCGCTCAACGGTATTGCGCCGTATCCTGCAGGTGAGCGGCGCCGCAAGGCCGCGAGATCGGCTTCATCGGTCACGGCACCACCATCGCCACCAATCTGCTGGTGGAGGGGAAGGGCGCGCGCACCGCTCTCGTCACCACCAAGGGATTCCGCGACATCCTGGAGATCCGCAAGGTGTCGCGCCACGACCGCGCCGATCTCTACGATCTCTTCTTTACCAACCCGCCGCCTCTGGTACCGCGAGCGCTGCGGCGCGAGGCGCCCGAGCGTGTGCTCTTCAACGGCGAGGTGGCCGAGCCGCTCGCGGCGCCGGCGGCGGAGGCTGATCGCCGACGGGCTCGAGAGCGAGAAGGTCGAGGCGGTCGCCGTCTGCTTCATCAATTCCCACGCCAATCCCGCCCATGAGCGGCGGATGCTGGAGACGCTGCGCCGTCGCCTCGACGGCCGCTTCGTCACCGCCTCCTGCGACGTCAATCCCGAGATGTTCGAATACGAGCGCACCAGCACCACGGTCATCAACGCCATGCTGGGGCCCAAATGCGGCCGCTACTTCCGCACCTTTCGGGACCGGCGTGAGCGAGGCGGGTGTCCCCGGCGATGTGCTCTTCATGCAGTCGAATGGCGGCCTCGCCAAGCCCGCGGTGGCGGCGCTCCGGCCGGTATCGCTGCTGGAATCCGGGCCCGCCGGCGGCGTCACCGCGGCGGCGAAGCTCTGCCAGCGCCTGGGCCTCGCCAATGCCATCACCGGCGACATGGGCGGCACCACCTTCGACGTGTCCCTGGTGCGCGACGGCCGCGCCGAGATGCGCAACATCGCGCTCGCTGCACAGCTACGCCGTGCGCTTCCCCACCATCGACATCGAATCGATCGGCGCCGGCGGCGGCTCGATCGCCTGGGTCGACGATGGCGGCGGCGTCCATGTGGGGCCGCAAAGCGCCGGCGCCGATCCGGGCCCCGCCTGCTACGGCCGCGGCGGCGCCAATCCCACGGTGACCGACTGCAACCTCATCCTGGGCTATCTCGATGCCGAGAGCTTCCTCGGCGGCGAGTTCGCCCTCGATGTTGATGCCGCGCACCGGGTCGTCGAGACCAAGCTCGCCCGTCCCCTCGGTTGCGGCCTCGTCGAGGCGGCGCAGATCGTGCGCGCTGTCGCCAACGCGCTGATGGCCCAGGCGATCCGCCTGATGACGGTGGAGCGCGGCTACGATCCGCGCGAGTTCGCCTATGTCTGCTACGGCGGCGCCGGTCCCGGTGCACGCGATCGAGCTCGCCCAGGAGCTGGAGATTCCCACCGTCGTCGTGCCGCAGATGCCCGGCCTCTTCAGCGCCTTCGGCATGCTGGTGGCGGATCAGACTTACGATCTCCAGCTGCCCGTTCTGCAAGAATCTCGACGACATCGCGGCCGATGATCTTGGCCGACGGATTCGCCAGCTCGAGACCCAGGCGGTGTCTCTCTTTCGCGAGGCCGGCATTGCACCGGGCGACGTGGCGCTCCGCCGGCGGGCGGATTGCCGCTATCTCGGCCAGGCGGAATCCCTGACCATCGACGTGCCCGACGGCGCCGTCACCGCCGATACCGCTCCGGCGCTCGCGCGCAGCTTCGAGGCGGAGCATCGACGGCACTGGAATTTCACCCAGCCGGATCGCCCCGTCAGCCTCGTCAATCTCCGGCTCCAGGCGGTGGTGGCGACGCCCGGGCGCAAGCTCGGCGGGCGCCGGCGAGCGTGCGAGCGGCACTCCCAAGCCCTACCGCCAGCGCAGCATCACCATCGCGGGATCTGCCGTGCGGCTCCCCGCCTACCGGCGCCACGACTTGCGGTTTGGCCACGAACTCGCGGGGCCGGCGGTGATCGAGGAGCCGAGCTCGAGCCTGGTCTTTCCGGCGCGGCTGGCGCGCCGCGGTCGACGGCGAGCAGAACCTGATCGTGAAGCAGGTGGGCTGATCCCATGGACAAGATCACCTACGAGATCATCCGCAGCGGCCTCTATGCCGTCGCGCGCGAGATGAAGATCGCGATGATGCGCACGGCGGCGAGCCCGATCATCCACTCCGGCGGTGACGCCTCGGCGGCGATCTTCGATGCCGAGATGCAGCTGGTGGCGCAAGGCAACGACATTCCGACCATGCTGGGATCCGCCGTCATTTCGACGCGCGCCTCGGTGGAGGCGATCGGCATCGAGAAGCTGCGGCCGGGCGACGTCATCCTCAGCAACGACGTCTATCTCGGCGGCGGCAATCACCAGCCGGACGTGCAGTTCACCCGGCCGATCTTCCTCGACGGCAAGATCATCGCCTTCGCCATGACCCGCGGTCATTGGTCCGACATCGGCGGCCAGGCGCCGGGCAGCTTCACGCCGGATACCTGGGACATCTTCGGCGAGGGCATCCGCATCCCACCAGTGCTGCTCTACCGCGACGACGAGCCGGTGACGGATCTCCTCAATCTCATCGTCGAGAATACCCGCGATCCCGCCAGCCGCGTTCTCGACATCAAAGCGCAATATGCCGGCACCTTCGTCGGTGACCGGCGCATCGTGGCGCTCGCCCGCAAATACGGTCCCGAGAACCTGCGCCAGGCGATGGCGGACTCCCTCGATCATTCCGAGCGCCTGATGCGCGCCCAGATCGCGCGCATTCCCGACGGCGTCTACGAGGCCACCGACCTTGTGGAGCCCGTGGGCGCCGATGCCGATCTCATCCCCATCAAGGTCAAGGTCACCGTCGCCGGCGACCGCATGGTCTTCGACTTCACCGGGACGGCGAAGCAGGTGCGCGGCGGCATCAATTGCCCCTTCGCGGTCACCTGCAACAGCACCTGGTTCACGGTGAAGGCGGTGACGGATGCCGCCATTCCCATCAACCAGGGCTGCTACCGGCCGATCGAGATCATCGTGCCGGAGGGGACGATCCTCAACTGCACTTTTCCGGCCTCTGTCGTCAGCGGCAACACCGAGACCTCGCCCCGGGTCATCGACCTGCTGCTGCGGGCGCTGGTGCAGGCGGTTCCCGATCGCGTCATCGGCCAAAGCCATTGCGCCGCCTGCTCCGGCATCTTCTCCGGCGAGGATCCCGACGACGCGCGGAGCCGCTCGCTGCGCCGGCGCTATGTCTCCTTCATCGACGTGCATGCGGGCGGCATGGGCGCCCGGCCCGACAAGGACGGCGTCAATGCGATCCGCGTCTATGTCGGCAATACCGGCGCCACGCCGATCGAGCTCATCGAGCATACGACGCCGCTCACCGTCGAGGAGTGGAGCATCGTGCCCGACACCGGCGGTCCCGGCCGCTGGCGCGGTGGCTGCACCACGCGGCGCGCCTATCGCGTCCTCTATAAGGAGGCCACCTGCACCGTGATCGCCGAGCGCGGACGTGTCGCACCCGCCGGCGTGCTGGGTGGCGAGGCCGGAACCTGCTTCACCAGCACGGTGGTGCGCGGCGACGGCCGCCGCGAGATCCTCCCGGCCAAGGGCAAGCAGGCGGTGCTGGCCGCCGGCGACCTCGTGACCATTCAGCCGGCGGGCGCCGGCGGCTATGGCCCGCCGCATGAGCGACCCGCGGCGCTCGTCCTCGAGGACGTCGTCGACGGCTATGTCACCGCCGGTGCCGCCGAGACCTCCTATGGCGTGGTGATCGCCAAGGATGGCCGCAGCATCGACGCGGCGGCCACCGCGCGACGCCGCGCCAGGTCGGGAGCTTGAGGACATGGCGAGCACGAAGCCGCTGAAAGACGTGACGGTGCTGGAGATCGGCCACAGCATCGCCGCGCCCTATGCCGGAATGATCCTCGGCGAGCTCGGCGCCACCGTGGTGAAGCTAGAGAACCCGCGTACCGGTGACTATGCCCGCGACTGGGGCCCGCCCTTCGCCGAGGGCGCCGCCACCACCTTCCATTCCGTGAACCGCGGCAAGCGGGGCATCACCGTCGATCTCGCCGATCCAGAAGAAGTGAAACGGCTCGTCGAGTTCATCCGCGAGCGGGTGGACGTCGTCCTGCACAACCTGAAATTCGGCGCGCTTGAGAAATACGGGCTGGGCGCGGATGAGCTCGTCGCCCTGAAGCCGTCGCTGATCTATTGCAATCTCGGCGCTTTCGGCGCCCAGGGACCGCTCAGGGAACGTCCCGGCTACGATCCCCTGATGCAGGCTTTCGGCGGTCTCATGAGCATCATGGGCGAGGACGGCCGCCCGCCGGTCAGGGTCAACGTCTCCATGGTCGATCTCGCCACGGGCATGTGGGCGGTGATCGGCATCCTGGCGGCGCTCAACGAGCGCCGGACCACCGGGCGCGGCGGCGTGGTGGATACCTCTCTCTATGAGACCGCGCTCGCCTGGATGACCACTCCGGCCGCAGCCTATCTTGCTTCCGGCGATCTGCCGAAGCGCCGCGGCTCCGGCACCGCGGAGATCGTGCCCTACCAGGCCTTTCCGGTGACCGACGGTCACATCATGGTGGCGGCGGGGAACGACAATCTCTTTCGCCGCCTCGCGCGCACGGTGGACCAGCCCGCACTCGCCGAGGATCCGCGCTTCCGCACCAACAAGGATCGCGTCATCAACCGCGGCGAGCTGATCCCGATGCTGGAAAAGATCTTTGCCCGCGAGAGCTCCGCCTATTGGCTGCCGCGCCTGGAAGCGGACGGCATTCCCTGCGCGCCGCTGCAGACCCTCGATCAGGTGGTGAAGCATCCGCAGACCGAGGCCCTGAAGATGATCCAGAAATCGCCCGATGGAGCGCTGTCGCTGATGGGAATGCCGCTCTCCTTCGACGGCAAGCGGCCGGGTTTCGAGCGCAAGGCGCCGAAGCTCGGCGAGCACAACGAGGAAATCCTGAACCGGAGGAAGCCACGTTGAGGACCGACTACGAGACGCTCCGCGTCGAAACTCCATGCGAGAATTCTGATTCAGATCACGCTGAACCGGCCGGCGGTCGCCAATTCCCTCAACACGCGGATGGGGCATGAGCTCACGGAGGCCTTTCATGCCTTCGAGGCGGACCCGACGCTTGCCCGCGCGGTGGTGCTGACCGGCGCCGGCGATCGCATCTTCTGCGCCGGTGCCGATCTCAAGGAGCGGCGCGGCATGTCGGACGCCGACTGGCTGGTGCAGCATCGCGTATTCGAGGGCATGATGCGCGCGATCGTGGCCTGTCCCATTCCCGTGATCGCCGCTGTCAATGGCGCCGCCTATGCGGGGGGATGCGAGCTGACGCTGGCCTGCGATTTCGCCTATGCCGCCACCACGGCGCGCTTCGCTCTCACCGAGGTCACCATCGGCATCATGCCCGGCGGCGCCGGTACGCAGACGCTGCCGCGCATCGTCGGCGAGCGGCGCGCCAAGGAGATCATCCTGAGCGGGAAGCCGTTCTCTGCCGCGGACGCGCTTGCCTGGGGTGTGGTCAATCGGATCTGCGAGCCGGCGACGCTCCTGTCGGAGACCCTCGATTGCGCCGAGCGCATCGCCGAGAACGCGCCGATCTCGGTGCGCCAGGCGAAGCACTCGATCCACTATGGCCTGCAGATGGATCTGCAGTCCGGGATGATGTTCGAGATCGAGGCCTACAATCGGATGGTGCCCACCGAGGACCGGCGCGAGGGCGTGACGGCCTTCAACGAGAAGCGCAAGCCGAAGTTCAGAGGACGCTGACCGAAGCGGCGGGAAATTCGAGCGAGGAGAAATGCGCGATGTGATGAGCAAGCACTTGATCGTCCCATGACGTGCGCGAGCGGCTCCGCCTCGGTCGGGTGGACAGCCGGCTCCGCGGTTGCCGCTGTCCTGCTTCGAGGAGACTGCTCCAGTCGCCCCTCGCGCGGATGGTTGTTGTCCGATGCGTCGCGCCGGTCACCGTTTTGATTCCGAACTCACCCGCAAAAAATTGCTCAATGCGTCGCTCGGATGCCAACAACATGTTGCCCGCGATACGCCGCATCGATAAAATATAAAATATTAAAACGACAAATTCGAAAGCCTCGGGAGGAAAACAGATGTCGATCACTCGTCGTCACGTTCTGGCTGGAACTGCCGCAGGAGCCGTCTCGCTCGCGGCTGGATTTCCGCGGCCGTCGATTGCCGCGACCGAGCCGATCCGGATCGGGTTTCTGCCGGCGCTGACCGGACCCAGCTCGTCCACCGGCATCGCGATCAATCGCGGCACCGAGCTCGCCGTCGACGAGATCAACAAGGCCGGCGGCATCAACGGCCGCAAGATCGAGCTGATCGTCCGCGACACGCAGAGCGATCCCACCAAGGCGGTCAACGGCGCGGCCGAGCTCGCCAGCCGCCAGAAGGTCGACGTGGTCTACGGGCCGCTCAATTCCGGCGAGGCGCTGGCCGCGACGCCGCTGATCGCCCGCGACGGGGTGCCCCAGCTCCATCCCTGCTGGGTCGACTCGCTGACCGACGTGAAGAAATATCCGCTCGCCTTCCGCAACGCGCCCACCAACCAGCAGATCGGCGGCCTCCGCGAACCACTATGTGCTGGGCGTGCTGAAGCTCAAGAAGGTCGCTGTCATCGGCGACACCACCGGCTATGGCACGGCCTCGGTCGACGCCTATGTGCCGCTGCTCAAATCGGCCGGCGCGGACGTCGTCTATCAGGGCGACGTCGATGCGAGCAACCCGGACCTGAAGCCGGAGCTGCTGCGCATGCATGATGCCGGCGCCGAGGTCATCATGCCCTGGAGCGTGAACGCCGGCTTCCTCTCCCGCATCATCAACACGCGCGGCGCAGATGGGCTGGGACGTGCCGATCGTCGGCCAGACGACGCTTGGCTCCGGCCAGACCAAGGCGCTGCTGGACAAGCCGGAATACTGGAACAAGGTCTATGCGAACAATTTCCGCAGCTGCAGCTACGATGCGAACGGCAAGCTGCCGGCCCGCACCCAGGCCTTCGTCGAGCGCCTCAGCGCGGCCAAGATCGAGATGGGCGATACGCTGCTCTGGTGGATTGCGCTCGGCTATGATTCGGCGCAGCTCATCGCCGAAGCGGTGAAGGCGGCCGGCAGCGAGCCGAAGCAGATCGCCGGCTACTGGAACAAGCTCAAGGCGTGGCCCGGCGTCTTCGGCGACATCACCTGGACGCCGGAGCAGTCACAACGGCTACCCGGACAACGATCTCGTCTTCGTCGAGGCGGACTCGTTCCGGAACGGCGCCTTCAAGATCGCACCGGGCTACGGCGCCTGAGGCGATGATCGAATCGATCATCTCCTATGGCCTGGCGGTAGGCAGCGATCTATGCGCTGATCGGCATCACGTACAACGTGATGTTCACGGCCTCGCGGGTGTTCAGCTTCACCGCCGGGACATTGGGGATGCTGGGCGGGGTGCTCGGGGCGTTGTTCATCAACCGCCTCGGCCTCCCGGTGGTGGTGGGCTTCGTGGCCACCCTCGCCGCCGGGGCCGTGATCGGCGTCATCACGGAAATCGTCGCCGTGCGGCCGGTGCTGAAGAGTATCGAGCAGCATCTCTACGTGCTCTCCACGCTTGCCTTCGCGCTGCTGATCCAGCAGTTCACCGCTATCGAGTGGAGCACCGAGGCGCAGCCATTCCCGCGCCTCATCGACATCGGTCCCGGGCTGGTCGATCAGCAGTTCTGGCTTCCGGTCCTCGCCTGCGGCGCGATGATCGTCGGGCTGGAACTGCTCTATCGCCACACCCTCGTCGGCCGCGCGTTCCTCGCGATCGCGGAGGACAACTATGCGGCGCGCGCGCTGGGACTGCCGGAGCAGTCGCTCCGCATGACGAGCTATGCGCTCGCCGGCATGATCGGCACCCTCGCCGGTTTTGCCGGCGGCGAGGTGCTGCTCGCCTTCTTCGGCAACGGACCGATGCTGAATTTCTACGGCTTCGTGCCGGTCGCGCTCGGCGGAATGGGGAGCAACCGCGGCGCGGTGATCGGGGGCCTGGCGCTCGGCCTGTTCCAGCAAGCGGCGAATTTCCTGTTCGGCGGCATCTTCGCTTCCGTGGCGGTGTTTGCGGTATTCATCGTCGTACTGCTCGTGCGGCCCGAGGGCCTCGCGGGCGCCGCCGTCACGCGCCGCGTGTGATGGACGCGGCCACTCCTCCGCTTCCGCGAACCCGCGTGATCGCCCCGCGCTGGGTGACGAGGATCGAGGGTGCGTGGCCGTTCCTGGTCCTGGGCGCGGCCGGGGTCCTTCTGCCGCTGCTCGGCGACAACTATCTGGGCGTGATCGCGACGCGCGCCTGCATCTATTGGGTGCTGGTCTCCGCGCTCAACCTGGTGGTCGGTTTTGCCGGCCAGATCGCCATCGGCTGGGTGGCGCTGCTGACCCTCGGCGCCTACGTCACCAGCGTGCTGACGGCCGGCACCGTCACGCCGGAAATGTCGCCTTATCTCGCGCTCGCCATTGCGGCGGCGTCCGGGGCGGTCTTCGGCGTGATCATCGGCCTGCCGGCGCTGCGCCTGCGCACGTTCTATTTCGCCATGACGACGCTCGGCTTCGCCACCATCGTCACCCAGGTGGCGCTCGCCTGGCAGCAGCGTCACCGGCGGCGGGGTCGGCGTGCCCGGACCGGTCTTCCCGGCGCCTTTCGACAGCCCCTGGGGCTTCTACTATTTCTGCTTCGGTCTCGCCGCGCTCTGCACCTGGATGACGGCCAACATCGCCGCCAGCCGCTTCGGCCGCGCGCTGGTGGCGATCCGCGATGCCGAGGTCGCGGCCGAGGCCGCCGGCATCTCCAAGCCAGCCCTGCTGGTGATCGTGTTCCTGTTCAGCGGCGCGGTGGCGGCCGTGGCCGGCGGGCTGTTCGCGTCGCTGCAGTCCTACATCACGCCTGACGCCTTCACCTTCGATCTGTCGGTGCTGTTCTTCATCGCCATCCTGATCGGCGGCCGCGGCTCAATCCTGGGTCCGCTGCTCGGCACGATCATCCTGACCGTCCTGCCGGAATTCGCCGCGCCCCTGGTCGCGTGGTCGACCTTCCTCTATGCGGCGCTGCTGCTCGTCATCGTGCTGGCGATGCCCGGCGGTATCGCCGAGCTGCTCGACTTCAGAAATCGCCGCCCTCTCGAGCACCACCGAGAGATCGCTCCCGCGCCCTGACCTGCTGCCGCGCATGGTGGAGCGGAGCGGCGACGGCGACGCGCTGACACTCGATGGCGTGCAGCTGAGCTTCGGCGGCGTGCGGGCGATCGACGAGCTCGACCTCCTGATCCGGCCGGGTGAGGTGCACGGGCTGATCGGGCCGAACGGCAGCGGCAAGACGACGACGCTGAACGTGATCTCGGGCTACTACGCGCCCCAGATCGGACAGGTCCGCGTCGGCACCGCGATGCTGCCGCCGCGGGCACCGCAGCTGCGCGCGGGCCGCCGCATCGCCCGAACCTTCCAGACCCCGCGGCTGATCGGCGCCGCGTCGGTGCTGCAGAACGTCATGATCGGCGGCACCATCGCCGGCCACGGCAGCTTCGTGGAATCGCTGCTCGCGCTGCCGCGCCACCGCCGCGACGAGGCCGGGCTGCACGAGAAGGCGATGCTGGCTCTGGCGGCGGTCGGGCCTCGATCAGCTGGCCTACGTACGCGCCGACCGGCTGCAGCACAGCGAGCTTCGCTTCATGGAGATCGCCCGCGCGCTGATGCTGCGCCCGGCGTTCCTGCTGCTCGACGAGCCCGCGGCGGGGCTCTCCGCCGAGGAGATCCGCCGCCTCGGCGCGCTGATCGTCGCCATCAGCCGGCAGGGCACCGGCGTGCTGCTGGTGGAGCATCATGCGGACCTGATCTTCGATATCTGCGACCGCGTCACCGTGCTCAATCTCGGCAAGGTGCTGGCGGCGGGGACCCCCGCCGAGATCCGCTCCCATCGCGAGGTGGTCAATGCCTATCTCGGTGCCTGAGCCGCTGCTCGAGGTCGCCGGCCTCACCGCCGGCTATGGCAAGATCGACGTCCTGCGCGGCATCGACCTGTCGGTGGGCGAGGGCGAGATCGTGGCGCTGCTGGGACCGAACGGCGCCGGCAAGTCGACACTGCTGCGAGCCGTCTCCGGCCTGCTGCCATGGTCCGGCAGCGTGCGCTTCGGCGGCCGCGATCTCGCCGGCGCCAGCCCGCGCGACACCGTGCGAGCCGGTCTGGTCCACGTGGTCGAAGGCCACCGCGTGTTCACCCAGCTCTCCGTGCTCGACAACCTGCTGCTGGCGGGCTACGGCATGCCGCGCCGGGAGCGCGCCGCGCGGGTCGAGGAGGCGCTCGCGCTCTTTCCGGAGATCGCGGCGAAGCGGAGTGATCGCGCCGGCACGCTCTCCGGCGGCCAGCAGCAGATGCTGGCGGTGGCCCAGGGCCTGGTGCGGCGAAGCCGCGCCTTCTCATGCTGGACGAGCCTTCCGCCGGCCTCTCGCCGGTCCTTGTGGATCGGGTCCTCGCTGCCGCGGCGCAGCTGCGCGACGCCGGAACGGCGATCCTGCTGGTGGAGCAGTTGATCGAGAAGGCGCTGGCGCTGGCCGACCGTGTCTATGCCCTGGCGCGCGGGTCGATCGTGCTGCAGGCCAGCACCGACGAGAGCGATCTGCCGAACCGGCTGGAGCACGCCTATTTCGGTCAGGACGTCACTGCGCCCTTGTGGTCCTAGCGTGTCGAACGACGCCAAGACACTCAGCAATCGCGCGGCGGTCATCGCGCGTCGGCAATACGGCCTACGGCAGCTTTCCCGAGACCGACGAATACGGGCTGGCGGCGCAGGCCTTCCGCAACGCGGTCGCTGGAGATGGCGGCATCGACAAGAGCGAGATCGACGGCCTGCTCGTCTGCCGCATTCCCTATTACGCGCGCATGGGCGAGGTGCTCGGGATCGATCCCCGCTGGTCGCTGACACTGCCGCCGCACGGCCGCATGTCCGGGATCGGCCTGATCGAGGCGGCGCTCGCGGTCGCCACCGGCCAGGCGAAGATGGTCGCGCTCCTCTACGCAACATCGGCCGGTCCCGCCGCGTGAACTATGGTGGCGAGGAAATGGCGTCGATCTGGGATCCCTGGGGCTTCACCTCGCCGGGCGCCTCCCACGCGCATGATGTTCCGCCGGCACATGGCGCTTTACGGCACCACCACGCGCCAGCTCGCCGAAGTGTCGGTCGCGATCCGCGATCACGCCTGCCTCAATCCCGACGCGGTGATGAAAAAGCCGATCACGATCGAGGAGCACGAGGCGCGCGTCCGATCGTCGCGCCGCTGCGGCTGCTCGACTATTGCCTGATCAACGACGGCGCCGTGTGCGTCATCATCACCCCGCCGAGCGCGCGCGCGACGGGCGCAAGCCGCCGGTCCTCATCAGCGGCTTCGGCGGCCTCGACAGTTTCAGCCGGTCCGCCATGGGCAACTTCGACTTCGACTTCTGGTACGACGCGGTGACGGGCCGCGGGCGCGCAGGCATACCGCGATGTCGGGCGTGGGCACGAAGATGTGGACGCGCTGATGACCTATGACAATTTCAGCCCGACGGTGCTGTTCAGCCTGGAGGGGCTCGGCTTCTGCCCGCGCGGCGAGGCTGGGCGCTTCGTCGAGGGCGGCACGCTCAAGCTCGGTGGCGCGCTGCCCACCAACACCGACGGCGGCCATCTCTCCAATTCCTACATGCAGGGCTGGGCGCTCAACGTGGAGGCGGTGCGCCAGCTGCGCGGCGAATGCGGCGCCCGTCAGGTGCCGAACTGCGAGGTCGTCCAATACGTGCAGGCGACGCCCTGCACCCGCTCCATCATCTACACGCGCGGCTGAGGGCGGGCAGATGAGCTACGGCACCTCACCTTCGGGTCCGCGAGCGGCGGGATACGACAAGCCGCTACCAGTAATCACCGAGCTGACCCGAGGCTTCTGGGATCATGCCCGGGCGCGCCGCCTGGCGGCACAGGTCTGCTCCGCCTGCGGCGACGTGCATTTCCCGGGCTCGCCGGTCTGCCCGAAATGCCTCAGCGACGAGCAGGACTGGCAGCCGGTGAGCGGCCGTGGCCGGCTCGAATCCTGGGTCGAATTCCATCGCGCCTATTGGCCGGGCTTCGCCGGGGAGCTGCCCTACCGTGTCTGCCTGATCCGGCTGCAGGAAGGCCCGCTGATGGTCAGCAACCTCGTGGGTGCTTCGGCGGAGATCGGCGATCCCGTGCATGTCGTCTTCGATCCGGTCACCGACGAGATCACGTTGTCAAAATTCGAGCGCGATGCCTGAAGTAAACGCGGCGTCCCGCCGCGGGCGCCGATTTGGTAAACGCTGATGCAAACCCGGCCCCGGCGAACGGATCTCGTCGCGACGGCGAAACGGCCCTATCATGTCGCCTGGTCCACGAACAATGGTAAAAGGCGCGCCGTGCCGACCAAGCATGAGTCCGATCATGGAGGAGCCCCCACCATCGCCCTTCCGCCCACGCTTGGCGTGAGGAAGCGGGAGGAGGCGCTGAGCCCAACCGCGTCCCTGACCCGGGACCTCGGCCAGGGATGGAAGATCCTCCCGCTCCAGACCAAGGAGCATCACGTCGCGGAGCTCCTGCGCGAGAAGATCATTGCCGGAGTCTTCGTGCGCGGCCAGAAGCTCAAGCAGGCGGAAATCGCGAAGATGCTCGAGGTCTCGATCACGCCGGTGCGCGAGGCGCTCAGGCTGCTCGAGGCCGAGGGATATGTGCATGTCTCCTCCCATCGCGGCGCGGTGGTGGCGCCATTCCAGATCGAGCACGCGGACGAGCTGTTCGATCTGCGCATGACGCTCGAGGGCAAGCTCACGGCGGCGGCAGCGAAGCGGATCACGCCGGCGGACCTGCAGGTTCTGGTCGACCTGAACCAGGACATTCGCGATGCCCTCGCCCGCGGAGTGCGCGAGACCGTGCGCGGCAGCAACTTTCGCTTCCATTTCCGTCTTTACGAGCATGCAGACATGCCGCACTCCCTGGAGTTCGTGCGCGTTCTGTGGGCGAAATATCCCTTCGATCTCCTCGGCTCGAATTCCCGGCCGCCCGGTGCGCGTGCTCGACGAGCACGAGGAGCTGATTAAGGCATTGCGGGAGAACAATCCGCGCAAGGCAATGCGCGCCATGCAGGCGCACATCGCCTCCGGCCATCGCGACTTCAAGGCGACCTACGCCCTGGATCTCAAACGCTGACGTGGTGGTCTCTAGAGGATGCCCTGCGCCGCCAGGTCCGCGACCTCCGTCGCGGAGAGCCCCAGCAGCTCGCCGAGAATGTACTCATTGTCCTCGCCATAGCAGGGCGCGCCGCGATCGATCGGGCCGCCGGCGTAAGACGGCGTCCGGCTCAGCTTCACCGGAAATTCCGGCACCGGCCAGCGGCCGATCTTGGTACCGGTGATCTCGGTCATCCACTCGAGGGATGCCAGCTGGGGATCCCGGTCGCAGCGGTCGCCGGCGGTCTGGCAGACGCCGGCGGGGACACCTGCCATCTGCAGGCGCAGCATGCCGTCCTCGGCGTCGATGGTCGCCGTCCATCGGCCGACGGCCTCATCGAGGGCGTCCTGATGCCGCAGCCGGTCGGTGAGCGTCGCGAAGCGGGGATCGTCGCGCAGCGCCGCAAGCCCTGCCACCTCGGTGAGGGCAAGCCACTCCGCCTCGGTGAAGCAGGCGATCGCCAGCCAGCGGTCGTCGCCCTGGCAGCGATAGGCGCCGTGCGGTGCCGCCGGCTTGTAGGGCGAGCGGTTGCCGAAGCGTGTCCAGGTGCGGTCGTTGGCGGACCAGTCGAGGATCGGCACCGCGGTCTGGAAGATGCCGGCCTCGCATTGGGAGGAATTGATCCACTGGCCCTCGCCGGTGCGCTCCCGATGGATAGAGCGCGCCCGCAATGGCGAGCGCGAAGCCGTAGGCGCCGATCCAGTCGAGATAGGAGTAGCCCCAGCCCGCGGGCATCGCCGGCTCCGGCATGCCCGACATGTCGGTGGCGCCAGCGAAGGAAGCGGCGATCGGCCCCACGGTGCGGAAGCGGCCATAGCGGCCGGCGCCTCCCATGCCGGATTGCTGGATATAGATGATGTCCGGCCGGATCGACTTCAGCACCTCATAGCCGAGGCCGAGGCGTTCGAGCACGCCGGGGGAAAATCCCTCCGCAACGACATCGGACACGCGGATCAGATCCTTGGCGATCTGCAACCCGCGGGGATGGCGGATGTTGAGGGAGAGGCCGCGCTTGCCGGCGTTCTTGTGGTTGAACTGGCCGCCCATATCGGGATCTTTGACGCCCGGCAGCGGAGCCGTCGCCTTTTCCCGTGCGGCGCGCCCGCCCACCGGCGCCATTGCCGCGAGGCGGGTGTCGGGATTCTCCTTCCACTCGACCTTCAGGCTCTCCGCGCCCAGCGATGCCAGAAACCGCGTGCCGCCGGCGGATGCCAGGAACCAGGAGAAGTCGAAGATCCGGATGCCTTGCAGCGGAAACGGCTTGCCGCGCGGCGACAGGTGCGGGGAAGAAGCCCTCGCCGCGGGAAAGACCCTGCCCGCGCGCGGCGGCTCCGCGAGCACCGCTGCGGTATGCTCGCCGATGAAAGGCGCGCGCGTGCCCGGCTGCCAGGCGGTGGCGGTGCTCAGCCACTTGCTGGTGGGATAGCGGAAGCTGCGGCGGAGCTCGGGGTGCTCGATGTCGGTGAAGGTGGCGCGCGAGAGCCAGTGCTCGTCGACGGCGTTCTCGTGCGGCTTGCGGATCGGCGCCCAGAGCAGTCCCGCGGTCTGCGCCTCGCGCCAGGGAACGTCGCGATAGCAGAAGGCGCGGACGAAGCGCTGGATGATGTCGAGCGTGTGGTTGCTCTCCTCGTCGCTGTCGTTGGCGCCGGGCACGGTGCGCGCGGTGAGATCGGCGGTGCTGTCGGGTGCCCGGAGATCGGCGGCCATGCCGTAACCGGCGAGAAACGGCACCAGCTTCGACCGGTCCCGGGCCGAGACGCCCCAGGTCATCACCCAGCGGCCGTCCTTGGTGTGGCTCATGTTGGGCGTGCGGTTCGGCCGCTCGACCGCGTGCCGGCCGGTCTGCCGATAGAGCGGCGCCCGGCGCATGACCCAGGACATGATGTCGACCTCGGTGTTCTTCGACACCGCCTCGTGCACCGCGCAGGAGACGTCCTGCCCCTCGCCGGTGCGCTCCCGATGCAGGAGCGCTGCCACGATGCCGATCGCCAGCTGCTCGCCGGCGATGTGATAGGCGTGCCAGATCTGCGGCGCGATCGGCGGCAGGTCGTAGCGGCCGTCCGGCGGCGAATCATAGCCGCAGTTCATCATGATGCCGCCGAGCGCCAGATGGATCAGGTCCGACGCCTTGAAATCCTTCCATGGCCCGGTGTCGCCAAAGGGAGTGAGGCGCGCGGTGACGAGAGCCGGATACCGCTCGTTCATGGAGCGCGGGTCGATGCCGAACTCGCGGGCGAAGCGGCCGCTGGTGCTGTCGAGCAGGATGTCGGCGCCGGCGACGAGCCGCAGGTAATCGTCCCGGCCGGCGATGCGGATGGATTTCTTGCCGCGGTTATAGGCCCAGAAGAAAAGCGAGCGCTCCGGCCCCTCGACGTCCTCGTAGAAGGGCCCGATCTTCCGCGTGGGTGATCCCTCCGCTGGCTCGATCTTGATGACATCCGCGCCGAGGCCGGCCAGCAGCAGGCCGCAATACTCGCCCAGCTCGTCCGCGGTCTCGATGACTCGAAGGCCTCTGGAGCATCCCGGGCTTCAAGGGCAGATCGGATGGGCTTCGATTAGCCATGAGAATGGCGGCGCGATATCAGGTCTCGAACTTGAAGCGGAAGCTGTTGCCGTGACGGACGATATGGCCCGCGGTCGGATCGGGGAAGTGCGCCGCCAGGATCAGCATGTCGGAGTCCGCGTAGCTGTCGATCATGCGCTTGCGCACGGCAATCGCTTTATCGCTGCTGAAGTCCGCGGGGCTCACGAGGTCGGGGCGGGCGAACTGGATCGGGTGATGGAAGACGTCGCCGGAGAGGCAGGCCCGACGTCCGCCCGAGTTCAGGAGGATGTTAAGATTGCCCGCGGTGTGGCCGATTGCGCTCTCGAGCCGGACGCTGTCGGTGAGATCGGCGTCGACCGTGTCGCCGGGGTCGACGAACACAGCGAGGCCTTTTTCGACCACCGGCAGCACGCTGTCGATGAAGCTGCCGCGGTTGACGGGCTGCGGCGGTTTGGACTTGTGCAGCTTGTCGTAGAACTCGAAATCGCCCCGCGACATGATGTAGCGCGCGTTGCGGAACGTGGGAACCCAGCGGCCGTTCTCCAGCCTGGTGTTCCAGCCGACGTGGTCGGTGTGAAGATGGGTGCACATGACGATGTCGATGTCGTCGGGCGTCAACCCCATGGCCTTCAACCGCTCGAGATAGGGGGTCTTCAGGTTGGTCCACGCCGGCATCGACGGCCGCTGCTTGTCGTTGCCGTTGCAGGTATCGACGAGGATGTTGAGGCTCGGCGTCTGAATGACGTAGCTGTGGAAGGCGATATAGACCTTGTTCGAGCCGGGCTCGACCAGCTTCGGTCCCAGCCAGTCCCGATGCTCGCCCAGGATCTCCGGCGTGAGGTTGCCCAAGAGCCAATTGCAGTCGACGGCGAACTGCTCCATCTCGACGAGCTTGCGGATCTCGAGGGATCCAAGAACCTGCGTCTTCATTCGCTTCCTCGCCCTTCCTTTGTCTGCTTGCGGCGCATGCCCTATTTTGTCAGCTTCACCTTCGGGGTGAGGCCATTCTCCTTGCTGTCCTCGTAGCAGATCTCGACCTCGCGCCCGATCCAGCTTCCCTGCGGCTCCTTGCCGACAAGGTTGCTGATGACGATCGGCCCTTCGGTGAGCTGCACCGCGACCACGTTGTAGGGCGGCGGATAGTCCTCGAAGTACTGCCGGTGGAATATCACCCAGGACAGGATCTTGCCGCGTCCGGAGAGCGGTTTCCAGGTGTAGGCGAGGGAGAGGCAATTCGGGCAATTGGGCGCCGGCGGATAGCGGTACTGGCCACAGCCATCGCACTGCTGCAGCGCCCAGCGTTGCGCGTGGATGCTCTCCCACATCGGCTCGTCGTAGAGCGTGATGACGGCTTTCGTACCAGACATGCTGCCGGGCTCCGCTCTATTTGCCGTAGATGATGGAGACCGCCTTGCCGGCGACATCCGAGTTGTAGTGGACGAAGCGGCAGTCTTTGACCTGACGCTCGCCGCATTCGCCGCGCACCTGGCGGACCGCTTCCACCTGATGCGCCCAGCCCTGCATGTAGGTCTCCGACAGATGGCCGCCGGCGGTGTTCACCGGCAGCTTGCCCTCGAGGGAGATGCCGTCCTCGGCCATGAAGCGGCCGGCGTCGCCGCTGCGGCAATAGCCGTAGCCCTCCAGCGCCAGAGGGACGTGGCAGGAGAAGCTGTCATAGATCTGCACCGCGTCGATATCCTTGGGCCCGACGCCGGCCATGTTGAAGACCTGCTCGGCGCAGCGCTCCTCCGCGGGACGGTAGAAGTCGAGAAGCCGCGGCTCCAGGCTGGTGGCGCCGCGATTCATGTCGTAGCGGCCGACGCCGTGGACGACTGACCGGCGGCTTCTTGCCAAGCTTCTTGGCGCGTGAGGCTTCGGTGACGATGAGCGCCACACCGCCGTCGTTGATCAGGCAGTAGTCGAAGAGATGCAGCGGCTCGCAGATGTAGCGGGAGGCCAGATACTCCTCGATGGTGATGCGCTTCTTCATGAGGGCGTGGGGCGTGAGGCTGGCGGCGAGGCGTTGGGCCACCGCGACTTCGCCAAGCTGCGCCTCGGTGCAGCCGGTCACCTCCATGAAGCGCCGGAACATCATCGCATAGAGCGCGCCTTGCGACGTGTAGCCCCAGGGCGCGTGATAGATGTAGGAGAGGAACATGTTCCCGCCCATCGCCTCCGGCCCGCCGTACTGGATCGCGGCGGAGCGCTGGTCGTTGCCGTAGACCAATGCCACCGTATGGGCGAGGCCTGACTTGATCGCCATGCAGGCCTCGATCACCGCCAGCATCGCATCGGCCTGGCTGCCCCAGGTGGGGTTGATGCCGAGGATCTCGCCGACCCGCTCATAGGCGACGGTGGGGCCGACGATCAACCCGTCGATGTCGTCGCGGGAGATGCCCGCATCGGCCAGCGCATCGTTGAAGGCGACGGCGGCATAGCCGTAGGAATCATGCGGCTTCTCGCCCGCCTTCACCCGGGCATAGTCGCCGACGTAGTCGGTCTGGCCGACGCCGATGACGGCGGCGATTTTGCTGAGGCCGCTCATTCCAGCACTCCCTCGGCGCGGAGCGCGGCGATGCGGTCGGGCGTGTAGCCCAGGATCTCCTTCAGCACCGCGTCCGTATGCTCGCCCAGCAGCGGCGGCCGCTTCAGCTCGATGCGCTCGCCGTCCAGCAGGAACGGCGGCGAGGTGAAGCGCGCCTCGCCGATCTCGGGATGATCCACTTTCTGCCAGTAGCCGCGATGAGCGAGCTGCTTGTCCTCGTCCATGAGATAGCGCGACGACGCCACCACGCCGGCGGGAATGCCCTTCGCCTGGAGAATCATCATCACTGCGGTCGCATCCTTGTCCGCGGTCCAGGCGGCGACTGCTGCTTCGACCCGATCGACCTGGGCGAGGCGGCCCTTGGCGGTGGCGAGCTCCCGGTCCTTCGCCATATCCTTGGCGCCGATCGCCTCGCAGAGCGATTGCCATTGCCGGTCGTTCAGCACCGCGACCGCGCACCAGTCATCCTCGCCGGCGCATTTGAAGATGTTATGGGGCGCGTGATGGGCCGAGCGGTTGCCGAGGCGATCCTGCTCGATGCCGGTCGCGGCGTGCTCCAGCACCGAGAGCCCCATGCAGTTGATGGTGGATTCCACTTGCGACAAGTCGATCTTCAAGCCGCGGCCGGTGGCGCGCCGGTGCCGCAAGGCCGCGAGCACCGCGAAGGCGGCGTGATAGGGGTTGGCGGCATGGTCGGGGAAATGCGTGCCCGGCCCCAGCGGGCCTTCGCCCTCATAGCCGGTCTGCCACATCAGGCCGGTGACCGCGCTGATGGTCATGCCGACGCCGGTGAGATTGGCGAGCGGCCCGGTCTCGCCGTACATGGGCATGGCGAGATAGATGATGTCGGGCTTCACCGCCTTCACCGCCTCATAGCCGAGGCCGAGCCGGTCCATGGCGCCGGGGCCGAAATTGTTGCTGACGACATCGGCGGTGCGGATGAGCTCGAACAAGGTCGCGAGACTTTTCGGATGCTTGAGGTTGACCGCGAAGCTGCGCTTGCCGGTGTTGCGCGAGGCAAAGTAGCCGCTGCGGTTGATGCCGGGAATGGCGTCGCGATAGGGACCGCCGACACGCACGGGGTCCGGCCGCGACGCGCTCTCGACCTTGATGATCTCGGCGCCGAAATCGCTGAAGAGCTTGGTGGAGAAGGGGCCCGCGCCGGCCCAGGTCAGGTCGACGAAGCGTATGCCCCTGAGAAAGTCCGGATACATCTCCTGTCCTTCTATCCGCCGACCTGCTTGTCGCCGATGCTGCCGAGCACGGCGTCGTTGTCCTCGCCCAGGCACGGCGCCGCGCGATCGATCCGCCACAGCGCCTCCGAGAGCCGATAGGGCGCGCCGGGAAACGGTACCTCGCGGCCGAGGCCGGGCATCGGCACTTTCTCGAAGAAGCGGCGGAAGAGAAGCTGCGGATCGACCTGCAGATCCGCGATGCGACTGACCGGCGCCATGACGATCTTGCGCCGTAGCGCCTCGGCGCCGAGCTCCGCCTTCGTCTTGTCGGCGACGAAGCGCTCGAAGAGGGTGCGGAATTCCTGCTTCATGGCTGAGGTGGCGCGCGTCGGACGGTCCTTCCAGCCCGCCTCGAGCAGGCGATCGAGCCCGTCGAACTTCTCCTCCTTGAGCCAGGCAAGCAGGCCTGACCATGAGGCGCTGAGCGACAGCGGCGCGGCGAGAAAGACATACCCGTCCTTGCAGGCAAAGGCGCTTTCGGTCGCGTCGCGCACGCCTTCGCCGCCGCGCGAGGAGACGATGCCCTCGAGATCGTAGACCTGGATAGCGTTCTGCAGGGAATGGGCGATGGCCTCCTGGGCGGAGACGTCGAGCACGTGGCTGGCACCATGCTGCTCGCTGTGCCAGAGGGCGAGGGCGGTTGCCGCCGCCGCGTAGAGCGAGGCGACGAAGATGCTTTGCTCGCCCGCGAGGCGGAGCGGTGGCTTGCCGGGCTCGCCGGAAAGCCAGGCGATGCCACCGAGGGCCTGTGCCACGAGATCGCAGCCGACGAAATCGGCGTAGGGGCCGGTCAGGCCGAAGTGGGAGACCGAGGTGACGACGCGCCGGCCAGGCACGGCGAGAATTTCCGCGAGATCCATGCCGCTGCTCTCGCCGGGCTCGTGGATCACCACCTGGGATGCCGCGATGAGATCGCTGAAGACGGCGCGGCCCGACGCGGTCGTGGTGTCGAGCGTGACGCTCTTCTTGTTGACGTTGAGAAAAGCGTAGGGGACGCCGCCGAAGACCGTCGGCTCGGCGCCGGCGAGGATCGGCGGACGGCGGCGGTCGGCGCGTCCGCCCGGCGGCTCGATCCGGATCACTTCCGCGCCGAGATCGGCGAAGAGACGCGCGCAATAGGATCCGAGCTCATGGCTCAGATCGATGATGCGCACGCCGTCATAGGGCCGGCTTTCCTTGCTTGCCATTGCTCCTTCATCCGTTTTTGCAGTGAGCCGCCGCGCGGCGGCAGCGCGCCACTGGCTGCAGGCGCCCGATGGTCGAAATAATGCAATATATAAAAAATATCCTCAACGGATAAAGTCCGTCCGCGAGCGTGCGGCGGCTCAACGACCGGCGGAGGAACGACGCAATTCGGACGTGCCGCGCCCGGAGCGGCTGTCCAGTGGTCAGACGCGGTGCCGGCTTTTCGGCTGCGTGAGCGAACTGCCGGCGCTCTCGGTGGGCGCCGGTTGTTGTGTCCGATATTCGTCCGGCTCGGGGCTGGTGGTGATCTCGCGCCAGCCGTTGCTGATGTGCTGGACCATGGCCTCGACGGCGCCGGCGTGATCCTGCTGCCGAACCTTCTCCAGGAAGAGATCGTGCTCGCTGCGCATGCGCTTCGGACGGTTCTGCTTCACGTCCTGGGCGGTGAAGGGGTACTTGGCCCAGAGTACGCGGACGAAGTGCAGGGTCTGCGGACGGTCCGCCAGCTCGTAGAGGCGGAAATGGAAGCGATAGTTGGCGATGCGAACGGCCAGCAGATCGTCGGAGCCGAGCGACTGCACCAGGGAGCGCTGCAGGTCCACCAGCTCCTGCAGTTTTTCCGCCGACATTTGCGGCAATGCCGCGGCGGTGAGCTCGCGCTCGAGCACCAGCCGCAAATGATAGATCTCCCACAAGCGGTCGGGAACCAGCTCGGGGACAAGCAGTCCCTTGTGCGGCAGGCCGCGCACATAGCCCTCGGCCTCGAGAGTGAGCAGCGCCTCGCGCACCGGCGTCACGGACACGCCGAGCTCCTCCGCCAGATCCGCCTGCTTCAGCTTCTCGCCGCGGCGATAGGCGCCGACGATGATCCTCTCCCGAATGATCTCGGCCACGACGTCTTGTTTGGTGGCGAAGGCCATGGATCTCCTGCTCGTGGCCGTCCTCGGACATTGGGGATCGGCACGGTGCCGATCCCAAGACAACATGTCGCGGCCAGGGCATGAAAGCAAATGGACATTCCCATCTGCGGAAAGCACGTGGCTCGCGGAAAAGAAACGGCGGTTTCATGCGGCTTTTGCCGGGGCGATCACGCGGCCGGATTCACCGAGGCGGCGGAAATAGTCGGGATGTGCGGCGCAGAGGCCGTCGAGCATCTCGTCCACGTAGAGCCTGGGATCGTTCAGCAGCTTCTTCATGTGCTTGGCACTCCCTGTCGATCCCGTCAGACGCCGAGATGGGCGAGCAGCTGGCTTTCCTCGCGAATGACCTCGTCGTTGGTCATCGTGCGGACGATGCTGCCGTTCTCGAGAAGATTGTGGCGGTCGGCAACCGATGTGGCGAAGGGCAGGTTCTGCTCCACCAGCAGCACCGTCAGGCCTTCTTTCTTCAGTTCCGCCACGACGCGGCCAATGGCGTCGATGATGACGGGCGCCAGGCCTTCCGTCGGCTCGTCCAGCAGCAGGAAGGAGGAGCCCATGTAGAGCGGGCGCGCGATCGCCAGCATCTGCTGCTCGCCGCCCGACAGCGCCGACGCCTTCTGCTGCGCGCGCTCCCGGAGCGCCGGAAATAGGCCAAAGATGCGCGCTAGCGGCCAGGCCGTCTCGTTCTGTGGCGGCGCGATAGTCAGGTTCTCGATCACCGAGAGGGTGGCGAACATGCCGCGGTCCTCCGGGACATAGCCGATGCCGAGCTTGCAGATACGCTCGGGTCCCAGCGCGATGATCTCCTCGCCCTTGAACCGGATCGACCCGCTGCGCTGGGGAATGTCGCCGATGATCGATTTCATGGTGGTCGACTTGCCGGCGCCGTTGCGTCCGATCAGTGTCACGATCTCGCCGCGCGGCACGTCGAGGCTGATGCCGCGCAGTACCTGGGTGTCGCCGTAGGAGGCGCTGAGGTCGCGGATCTCAAGCATGGGCGTGGCGCCCCTTGGTGCCGAGATAGGCGTCGATGACGCGGGGGTCCCGCCGTACCTCGTCGTACCGGCCGCGCGTCAGCAGGGCGCCCTGCTGCAGGACGATGATCTCCTGGGCGAGATCAGCGATCACTCCCAAGTTGTGCTCGACCACGATGACGGTGCGCCCCTCGGCGATCCGGCCGATGAGTTCGGTCACGCGCAGGATATCCTGCACCGTCATGCCCGCCGTCGGCTCGTCGAGCAGGAGGAGGCTGGGTCGGGCGGCGAGGCTGATGCCCAGCTCAAGAGAGCGTTTCAGGCCATAGGGGAGCGAGCCGGCGGTCCGGTCGCGCCAGTCCGCCGATATGTGCACCTGGCGCAGGATGTCGTCGATCTCGTCGATGTGGTGCTGACGCCAGCGGCTCTGGTGCAGGAAAGCCGTGCTGCCGCCGTCCCGGCGCTGGATCGGCAGGACGAGATTCTCCGCCACCGTCAGGTGGGCGAAGATGCTGGTGATCTGGAAGCTGCGCACCACGCCGCGCCGGGCGATCGCCTCCGGCGCGAGACGCGTGATGTCCTCGCCGCGGTGGCGCAGCGTGCCTCTGCTGGGCTTGAGGAAGCCGCTGAGGAGGTGGAAGAGGGTGGTCTTGCCGGCGCCGTTCGGCCCGATGATGCCGTAGATGGCGCCGGCCGGAAAACTCGCGGTCACGTTGTTCACGGCAACGAATCCGCCGAAGGACTTGGTTACTCCCTCAAGGGCGAGTTCGGCGGGGAGGGCCGCGCCGGCTCCGGCTGCCGCCGTCGCAGAAGTCGCAGATATCGCCATCTCGGGTCGTCTTCCTCCATGCGGGTTCGTGGCGCCCGTTCCCCGGCGCTTGGCGCAAGCCTAAATGAACCACGAGACGTATAGAATGCAAAATGTATTTTATAATCTTCTTGACAGGCCCCGCCTCGGAGCGACAGCCTCCGTTCCAACGCGGTCTCAAAACGGAAGGGGAGGAACGATGCGAAGGACGTTTGCGGGCATGACGGCGGCGATGCTGGCCGGTGCCGCGATGCTCATGGCGCCGCCGGCGAGCGCCCAGATGAGTGGCAGGAAATTCACCATCCTGGTCATCACCGACCTGTCGACGGTGTTCTCGGACACCTCGGGCAAGGGGTCGGTGGACGGCGTCAACATGGCGGTCGAGGATTTCGGCGGCTCGGTCAACGGCGTGCCGATCAAGGTCATCGTGCTCGACAACAAGCTCGACGTCGCCTTGACCGTGAACAAGACGCGCGAGCTCATCGACACCGAGGGCGTCAATCTCATTACCGACGTGACGAGCTCGGCGGCGGCGATCGCGGTGGCGAAGCTCGCGAACGAGCGCAAGATCACCACCACCTTCGTCAGCCCCGGCACCACGGCGCTCACCAACGAGGCCTGCAGCAAGTACACCTGGCATTACGCTTGGGATACCACGGCGATGGCGACGGCCGCCGGCCAGGTCACCGCAGAGGGCTTCAAGAAATGGTATTTCATCACCGCCGATTACGCCTTCGGCCACTCGCTGCTGGAGCAGTTCCAGAAGCAGGTGAAGGCGAAGGGCGGCACCGTCCTCGGCAACGACATGGTGCCGTTCCCGAACGACGATTTCTCCAGCTATCTCCTCAAGGCACAGGCCGCCGGCGCAACCGGCATCGGCGTCCTCGAATCGGGCCAGGACCTGCGCAACGCGGTGAAGCAGGCGCGGGAGTTCGGCCTGCTCGGCGACGGCAAGGTGCAGATCGTTCCCGGCCAGCTGAACTTCTCGGACGTGCGGGCGACGGGCCTGCAGACCTTCACCGGCATCACCGCCGGCGAGATCTGGTACTGGAACTACGACAAGGAGACGCGGGACTGGACCGAGCGCTTCAAGAAGCGCACCGGCGCCATCCCCGGCAGCCTGCACGCCGGCAATTACTCGGCGGTGACGCAGATCCTGAACACGGTCAAGAAGATCGGCAGCGACGATCCCGACAAGATCGCGGCAGCCCTGGAAGGCACGAGCTTCAACGACTTCTTCGCCCGCAACGCGACCTGGCGGAAGAAGGATCACACCGTGATCCACGACATGTACGTGATCAAGGTGAAGAAGCCCGAGGAGGTCAAGAAGGACAGCGAAGACTACTACGACGTCGTGGCGACGATTCCGGGCAAGGACGTCTTCATCCCGGAGGCGGAGAGCACCTGCAAGCACGATTGGTGATGTGATCGCGCTTCGGCACGCGGTCGGCCGCCGAGGCCGCCGCGTGCCGATCGCGTTGCATTGAGGGCGGCCGGAGTTTCGATGTCCTTCTACGCGATCCAGATCTTCAACGGTCTCGTCAATGGCGGGTTCATCGCCCTGATGAGCCTGGGCCTCAGCATCGTCTTCGGCATGATGCGGGTCGTGAACTTCATGCACGGCGCCATGTACATGCTGGGCGCCTTCGTGGCGTTCATCGCGGGATCGTACTTCGGCATCTCCCTATGGTTCGCCCTGGTCCTGGCCTGGCTGCTGGTGGGCGCGCTGGGCGTGGTTCTCGAGCGGGCATTCCTCAGCCGCCTCTATCGCCTCGATCCCGCCTACAACCTGCTGCTGACCTTCGGCCTGACGCTCATCATCGAAGATCTCATGCGCAGCTTCTTCAGCACCACTGGCGCGCAGTTCCTGGTGCCGGGCCTGCTGTCCGGCGCCTTCAATCTCGGATTCACCTTCTATCCGAAGTACCGGCTCTTCGTTCTCGTCATCTCGGTGCTGCTGTGCCTTGCCGCCTGGCTCGTCCTGGAGCGGACGCGGTTCGGCGCCCTGGTGCGCGCGGCGACGGAGCGGCCGGATCTCCTCAAATGCTTCGGCGGCAACGTGCCGCTGCTGATATCGGGCACGTTCTTCTGCGCCACCGGCCTCGCCGGCGTGGCGGGGGCGCTTGCGGCGCCGATCCGCAGCATCTCGCCCTTCATGGGCCAGGAGATGATCTCGCTCACCTTCGCGGTCGTCGTTGCCGGCGGCATGGGATCGATCGCCGGCTCCGTCCTGATGGGCTTCATTGTCGGCGTGCTCTCGTCGCTCTCGGCGATCTGGTATCCCGCCGCCTCTACCGCCATCACCTACATCGTCATGCTGGTGGTGCTGGTGGTGCGGCCTGGCGGCATCTTCCGCGGCATCGACATCTCGCATTTCCCGCTCCACTACGCGCCGATGACGGAGCGGGCGCGCCGGGTATTCCTCAGCCCCGGCTTCGCCTGCGCGGCGCTCGCTGTCGGCGCGATACTGCCCTGGTTCGTCTACCCCGTGGTCGCCACCGACATCATCCTCTGGGGTCTCTGCGCGCTCGGCTTCGACCTGCTGTTCGCCTTCGCGGGCCTCCTCTCCTTCGGCCAGGCCGCCTATTGGGGCGCCGCCGCCTATATCACCGGCGTGCTCGTCAGCAAGGCCGGCCTGCCGGCCTGGTCCGCATTCCTCCTTGGCGTCGCCGCCACCACGGCGCTCGGCGTGATCTTCGGCTTCATCATCGCGCAGAAGAAGGGCATCTATTTCTCGATGATCACCTTCGCCTTCGCGCAGATCGTCTACTTCGTCGTCAATCAGTTCCCGTCCCTGACCGGCGGCGAGGACGGGCTGCACGACGTGCTCCGTGGCCGGCTCTTCGGCATTAGCTTGGCGGACGATCGCGTCTTCTATTACTTGGCGCTCGTCTTCGTTGTCCTCATGGTGCTGTTCGTCTTCCGCATCCTGAGGTCGCCGTTCGGCATGTCCCTGGTGGGTGCGCGCGAGAACGAGCGCCGGATGGTCAGCGTCGGCTACAGCGTCTACCTGATCCGGGTGCAGGCCTATGCGCTCTCGACCTTCATCATCAGCGTCGCTGGCGCGCTCTATGTCCTCAATCATCAATTCATCAGCCTGGAGGCCGTCTATTGGCGCGCATCCGGCGAGCCGATCATGATGACGCTGCTGGGCGGCGCCGGCACGATCTATGGGCCGTTTCTCGGCGCCGGCATCGTGCTGTTGCTCCGCAACACGCTATCGACGATCACCGACAGCGGCAGCCTGGTGCTCGGATGCCTCTTCGTGGTGATCGTCATGGTGTTCCGTCGCGGCATCCTCGGCGAGTTCGTGCATCACATTGTCCATCGCGACCGCAAGACGCCAACGACGGCGGCCGACGAGACCAAGCTCGCATCGACGACGCGCTGATCCGCGCGGGATCGTCTTCAAAGGAAAGCCGCTCGAATGTTCCGCGTTGCCTTGCTCGATGACTATCAGAGCGTCGCCCTCGATATGGCCGACTGGAGCCGCCTCGGCGCGCGTGCGCAGGTCGATGCGATCCACGAGCACATCCCCGACCTCGACCGGCTGGCGGAGTGCCTCAGGCCTTACGACGCTGTCATGATGGTGCGCGAACGGACCAAGTTTCCCCGCGCGCTCTTCGAGAAGCTGCCCGCCCTGAAGCTTCTGGTGACAGCCGCCATGTGGAACGTCGCGATCGATCTCGATGCCGCCACGGATCACCGGGTCCAGGTCTGCGGCACCGGCGACTGGTCCTTCGCCGCGGCGGAGCTGGCGCTCGGGATGATGCTGGCGCTCGCGAGGCACATCCCGCGCGAGGACCGCGCCATGCGCGAGGGGCGCTGGCAGACCACGCTCGGCGTCGGTCTCCATGGCAAGACACTGGGCCTCCTCGGCCTCGGCTCCCTCGGCGGCCAGATGGCGCGCTTCGGCAAGACGCTCGGCATGGAGGTTCTCGCCTGGAGCCAGAACCTGACCGAAGAGGCCGCCGCGGCCGGCGGCGCGCGCCTCGCCTCCAAAGACGAGCTCATGGCGCGCTCGGACGTGGTGTCGATCCATCTGAAGCTCTCCGACCGCACGCGTGGCCTGATCGGGCGGCGCGAGCTTGCCCTGATGAAGCCCGCCGCCTACCTCGTGAACACGTCGCGCGGCCCCATCGTCGACGAGGCGGCCTTGCTCGAGCATCTCAGGAAAAAGCGCATCGCCGGCGCCGCCCTCGACGTCTACGGGCTGGAGCCGCTGCCTGCAGACGATCCCCTGCGGCGATTGGACAACACTGTCCTCCTGCCGCATCTGGGCTATGTCGTCGAGCAGAACTACCGGCTCATCTATTCGGACACGCTGGAGGACATCGAGGCCTTCCTCGACGGCCGCGTCATCCGCCCGCTCAACACGCTCCCGCTACGCAAGACTCCCTAAGGAGCAGCGGCACGCGAGCGACCGCAGCGCGCTTGCCTCGTCTTGCAATCATTTCGTAGCTTGGCCCTTCCACCGTCTACCCCCGGAAATTAATCGAGGGCACCTCGGCTATGAAATTTCTGTCGCTTTTGGGATGCCTGGTGACGTTGTCCCTGTCGCTCGCCGGCGGAGCGGCACGCGCCGCCGACACGCTCAATTCGACCTCCCGCACGGCTGTCATGTCGGCTTTTCAACCGGAGTGGACGGCGCTGCAGGCGAAACTGCAGGATCGCAAGGACTATGTGATCAACGGGATGACCTTCGAGACCGGCACCATCGAGGGCAAGCCCGTGGTGTTGTTCCTGAGCGGCATCAGCATGGTCAACGCGGCTATGACGACGCAGCTGGTCGTCGATCGCTTTGCCATCGACAGAATCGTATTCTCGGGCATCGCCGGCGGCGTCGATCCCGGCCTTGCGATCGGCGACGTGGTCGTCCCCTCGGAGTGGACCCAGTATCTCGAGGTCGTCTTCGCTCGCAAGACCGACCACGGCTACGTCTTGCCGAGCTATGCGGAGCGGCGGGTCGCCAACTACGGCATGATGTTCCCGCAGCCGGCCGAGATTCCCAGGGAAGGTGGCGCGGTTGAGAAGCGAACCTGGTTTCCCGTCGATCCGCAGTTGCTCACGATCGCGAAGAGCGTGGCGGGCATGGCGGTGCTCAGGGATTGCACACCCGACAACAAATGCCTTACCCGCAAGCCGAAGATTGTGGTCGGCGGGAACGGGGTCTCCGGCCAGGCCTTCGTCGACAACAAGGCCTTCCGGCAATACGCCCGGAAGACCTTCGGCGCCGAGGTCCTCGACATGGAAAGCGCGGCGGTGGCCCATGTCGCCTACGTCAACCGGACACCGTTCATCGCGTTTCGCAGCCTCTCCGACCTCGCCGGCGGCGGCAAGGGCGAGAACGAGATGGGCACGTTCTTCCAGCTCGCGGCGAACAACTCCGCCGCCGTGGTCGTGGCGTTTCTGAAGGCGCTGCCGTGAACGCAAATTTCGCGCGGGCTTAATTCCACCGCAATCGCTTGCGGCCGTGCCTCCGATCCGCGATTTTTTGCGCGGTCATCAGGGATTAACTCTCGGGGGTCTATCGTTCTGAGGTCGCGCCCTTGCGAGCCGAGGCTCCGAGGACGTCCGCGCCGGCACTGTCGCCCGCGCCTCCATCGATCGGATCTCGCACCTTGACCCTCGACCCCTCTCTCTACGCCAGCCTCACTTACCTGGCCGGATTTCGGCGACGTCAATGCCCTGGGTCCGGCATCGCTCGCGATCCTGATTGCGCTCTTCGCCATCGGCCGGTTTCGGCTGGGCCTGATCTGGGGGGCGGCATTCGGCGCCTGCGTTCTGGCCACCTTCGGTCTCAAGGCATGGTTGGGCGGCTTTCAGGTCTCGATCTTCTCGCTTCACCTCATTGCCGATGAATTTCCGAGCGGCCATACCAGCACCGCCACCGCTTTCTATGGCGCGCTCGCGTTCGCGATCTGGCGCTCCAGCGGAGCCGGTTGGAGCGGGCATCTGGCCAAGGGATTTGCGGTGGTGGTCACCGGTTTCGCCGTCGCGATCATCGTTGCCGTCCGACTCCTCGAATGGCACCACGCTCTCGATATCGGCGTCGGTCTTCTGCTCGGCGGCGCCTGCGCCATGGCCGTCGACCGTGCGCTCCGGCAACGGCACATCCCGCTGCGGCTGATTCCTGTCGTCTTGCTGCCGGCGCTGATGATCGCCGTCCTGCTGCACGGCGAGCGGATGGTCTCGACGGCCTCCCTCAAGGCAGCGCTCGCCGCCTATATCATCGTCTGAGCCCGACTCGGCGCCACGGCCATTCATCACTCATCCAGATGGTGGCTATCACAATAAACCATTTTTACTGATCGCTATGCGGGGCTATCTGGTCCTCAGTGCCGTCGTGCCCGGGGAGCCGCCATGGTTTCGTCCGCAGAAGCTGCCGTCTCGCCGCGTCCGGCGGAGATCCGCCGCGCCGCGCTTTCCGGCCTCGCGGCCAATCTGATCGGCATCGGCCTCGCGCGCTTCGGCTACACGCCGCTGCTGCCGGCTCTGGTCTCGGCGGGATGGTTCGCCGAGAGCACGGCTGCCTATCTCGGCGCCGCCAACTTCGCCGGATATCTCGCTGGTGCGCTGCTTGCCCGCGCCATGGCCCGGCGCATCGACGTGGCGGTGGTGCTGCGGGCGATGATGGTGCTGGTGGTCGCCAGCCTCTTCGCCTGCGCGATCAGGGATCTCGGCTTCGCCTGGTTCTTCGTCTGGCGGTTGCTTTCCGGCGTGGCCGGCGGCGCCATCATGGTGCTGGCGGCACCGACGGTGCTGGCGGCGACGCCGATGGCGCGCCGCGGGTTCGTGGGCGGTATCATCTTCACCGGCGTGGGGCTCGGCATCGCCGCCTCTGGCACGCTGGTTCCAATGCTGCTCCATTTCGGCGGCCTCGTCAGCGCCTGGATTGGCCTGGGCGCGTTGACGTTGATGCTGACGCTGGTCGCCTGGACCGGTTGGCCGCACGGCGCGACGGCCGCGCATCGCGTGCCCTCGATCACTGCACGCTCGCCCGGGACCGTCGGACCCATGGGCCTCGTGGTGGTGGCGCTGCTGGCAGAATACGGCCTCAATGCCGTCGGCCTGGTGCCCCACATGCTGTTCCTCGTCGCCTATGTCGCGCGCGGCCTCGATCGCGGCTTGGAGGTGGGCGCCGTCTATTGGGTGCTCTACGGCCTCGGCGCATTGGTGGGCCCGCTGGTGGCCGGGCGGCTCGGCGACCGTATCGGCTTCGCGGCGGCGCTGCGGCTCGCGCTTCTGGTCGAGGCCATCGCCGTTGCCCTGCCCGCGATCTCGTCGCACCCGATATCCCTGACGCTCTCCAGCTTGATCGCGGGCGCGATGACCCCCGGCATCGTGCCGGTGGTTCTCGGTAGAATTCACGAGTTGGTGCCGGAAGCCGCGATTCAGTCCCGCTGCTGGAGCCACGCCACCATCGCCTGGGCACTGGCGCAGGCGCTGGCGGGTTATGCCTGCGCCCATGCGCTGGCGGTCGCCGGCAGCTATGCCCTGCTTTTCAGCCTGGGCGCGCTCGCCCTGCTGGCGGCGCTGACCTTGGACTTGATGGTTTGGGCACGGCGGCCGGCGCCCGTCGCGCGTGCGTGCTCCCCGGGCTGACGCTCCGTCTTGATCGCCGCCAGATGCCGGCGGGCCAGCTCGATGAAATGCTGCAGCGCCTTGGAGACGAAGGCGTCGCGGCGGCGGACCAGCATGGTCTCGATGCGGGCCTCGTCCGGCGGCAGCTGGTGCAGAGCGACACGTCCCTCGCTCGCGGCCCGTGCCACCGCCGCCCGCGGCAGCAAGGTCACGCCCATGCCGGCGCCGACGCAGCCGATGATCCCATCGATGGTGCCGAATTCCAGCCGTCTCACATCGACGAGTCCACGCTCCGACAGCAGCGCCTCCAGATGCGCGCGGTAGGTGCAGCCGGGGCGGAACACGATGAGCTTCAGCTTGTTGCGGCCGGGCGCGGTGGTGAGCGCGGCGAGATCGGCGATCCAGGGCGCCGTCACCACCACCAGCTCCTCCTCGATGAGCGGCACCGCCAGCAGCTCCGGATGCTGCACGGGACCGGCGACGAAGGCGGCCTCGACGCGGCGGTCGAGCACGGCATCGATGAGTTCCGCGGTGGTGCCGGTGGCGATCTCGATGTCTACCTCGGGACAGGCGGCGCCATAGGCGGCGAGGATCGGCGGCAGGCGCACGGCGGTCGCGGATTCCAGCGCGCCGATGACGATCCGCCCGTGCGGGATGAGGCCGTCGGATGCCGCCTGCTTGGCCTCACCGAGAAGACGGCCGATGCGCTCCGCGTAGGGCAGCAGCTGCGCGCCGGCGCTGGTGAGGCTGACGCCGCGGCTGTGCCGGTTGAAGAGCGGCACGCCCAGCTCCGTCTCCAGCAGCCGGATCCGTTGCGTCACGTTCGACTGAACCGTGTTCAAGGTCTGCGCCGCCTTGGTGATGCCGCCCGTCCGCGCCACCGCCGCGAATACCGCCAGGTCGCTCGCGTCCATCTTCGCCCTCTCGATAAAATAGAGAGCCATCATAAAAAGCGATGACTAACCCCGCAACAAACCATTTTTCATGGGGTGCCGAGCCAGCTTAGGCTGGAGGCAGCAGCAACCGCACCAGAGGGCAACGAGGATGACGCGGGGCGGATTCCTGGAACGGCTCGGCATCGTCCATCCCGTCATCCAGGCACCGATGGGCGGCGGTCCCTCGACGCCGGAGCTGGTGGCGGCGGTCTCCAACGCCGGTGGGCTGGGCTCGCTGGGGGCGCCCTATCTCACGCCCGAGCAGATCACCGATGCCATCGGCAAGATCCGCGCGCTCATCGACAAGCCCTTCGGCGTGAATCTGTTCGCCGACGCCTACCGCCGGGAGAACGACATCGATCCCGCGCCGATGCTGGGGCTGCTCGGCGAGATCCACGCGGCGCTGGATCTGCCGCCGCCGGTCCTGCCGGTGCTGCCGCCGGATCCCTTTCCGGCGCAGCTGGCGGCGGTGCTGGAGGCGCGGCCGCCGCTCTTCAGCTTCACCTTCGGCATCCCCGACGCCGCCGATATCGCGCGGCTCAAGGCCGCCGGTATCGCCGTCGTTGGCTCAGCGACCACGGTCGAGGAGGCGCGTCTCCTCGAAGAAGCCGGCGTCGACGGCATCGTGGCGCAGGGCGCCGAGGCGGGTGCCCATCGCGGCACTTTTGCTGCCAGCTTCGAGAGCTCGATGGTACCGACCGTTGAGCTCGTGCGCGGCATCGTTGCGAGCGTACGGCTGCCGGTGACAGCCTCCGGCGGCCTCATGAACGGCGCTGATATCGCGGCGGTCTTGCGCCTCGGCGCCGTTGCGGCAGCTCTCGGCACCGCGTTCCTCGTCTGCCCGGAATCCGGTGCGCCGGCGGCTCACAAGCAGGCGATGCTCGCGGCACGGAGCGATACGACGGTGATCACTCGCGCGTTCTCCGGCCGGCCGGCGCGCGGCCTTGCCAATGCCTTCGTCGCGAAGCTGGCGGGAAAAGAGGACCGGATCCTGCCCTATCCCCTGCAGAACGCGCTGACGCGCGCCATGCGTACCGCAGCGGCGAAGCGCGGCGACGCCGGGTTCCTGTCGCTCTGGGCGGGGCAAGGCGTGGCGCGATCGCGAGCGCTGCCGGCGGGCGAGCTGGTCGCGCGGCTGGTCGCGGAGATCGAGGCCGCTCGCTGAGCGGACGACGTCAGAGCCGCGCGCCCGACAGCGACCGGTGGCCCGCGCCGCCGATCGCCGCCGCGCGGTGCTCGAAGCTCCGTGGTGTCGTGACCCGATAGAGGAGCCAGAGCGTCAGGAGCCCGGCGAAGAGCAGGTAGCTCTGCACAACATTGAACGATGTATCCGCCGCCAGGTTGGTGATTGGCAAGAAATTGGCGGTGAGCACATAGGCGAGGCCGAGCGCTATCCAGAGCCCGAGACGCGTCTCCTCTCGGGGCAGTAGCAGCAGGGCGAAGAGCAGCGCGGCGAGGACTGGCAGCGCGATGCCGTAGTGATATTCCCAGGCAATCGGCGAGGCGATGGTGAAGGTGAGCGCCGCCGTCAGGAAATCGAGAAAGCCGCCCTTGTCTGCCGAGCGTCCGCGCAGAAAGAGCGCCGCCGCCACGAGCGCGAGGGATGTCGAGAGAGTGCCGAAATAGACCAGGAAATTGTATGGCGGGAAGACCGGCGGCACCACCTGGCTGTCGCCGGGCACCAGCAGGCGGTTGAGCAGGCCGTTCACGGACTGATTGTGGAAATAGTTCTCGCCGTGGCTCGACAGGAACTGCAGCACCGAGAAGTAGTCGAGATTGTTGGCGAGCCCGAAGAGCGCCACCGAGACGATGCTCGCGGGCACCACGACAATGCCCCAGCCCAGCAGGAACGGCCAGTTGCCCCGGAGCGCGCCCCAGATCAGGAACAGGCCGAATTGCGGCTTCAGCAGGCAGATCGCCCCGATCAGCATGCCGGCCGCGACGCGGCGCTCCAGCACCCAGGCGAGGCAGGCGAAGATGAAGATCGCATTGATCCAGGTCTGCACTTGCCCGATCGTGTAGGCGAGCATCACCGGATAGAAGGTGAGGGTAGCGATGATTGCCATCCCGCCGATCAGGGAGCGGGTGAGCAACTCGCCCTTCGCCGCGACGCCGCTCCGTTCGGCCAGCACCACGGCGAAGCCCGCCATCGCCAGCGCCGTCACCACGATCCAGACCCAGCCGACCACATTGAGAAGGTCCGGCGAGAGCGGCACGCCAGCCGCCCGCATCGCCGCCAGCGGCAGCAGGGAGGTCGGCGGATACTGAAACTTGATCTGCTGCTGGAAGAAGATGCTCTGATAGAGCTTGCCCTCGTGCGGCCGCTGCAGCCAATCCAGCGCCGCGATCATGGGATCCCAGCTATCGGCCCAGCCGTGGCCGGGATCGAGCGCCCAGGCATGAAGCTGATTGCGGCTCGACTCCATATTGAGCGCGCGCGCGGCGACGTTGCAGAGTCCGATGCTGAGCAGGATGAAGAGTCCGGCGAGCAGCAGCCGGCGGCGCGGGCTGGTGGCGGCCGTGGAAGCCCCTAGGGAAATCGCAGGATCGGACATGACGCCTCGTCGGCCGCGGATGGAAATAGCCGTTTACGATTCCGGTGCAATTCTCTAGCCGATTCACCGCGCACCGGCAATGCGAGTGGCCGGCGACGGGCAGCCCCGACGATACGGGCGATCGGTGCCGGATGGACTTGTGCCAGCGTTGGTTTAAGTTTTTATTAACCACGCCGCGCTCGCAGGCGCGGCCCATAGCAGAAGGTGTCGAGCCCGATGCGCGCCTTGCACCTGATGATCGCTCTCGCCCTGCCGCCGGTGCTGGCCTCGGCAACAGGCATGCCGGCGATCGCTCAGCCGGCAGGCACCATGGCGCTGGTGGAGGACGTATCCGCCGGTGTTGCTGGCGTCGATGCCTTCGATTATGTGCCGGCGGGCAAGCGGATCGTGCTGGGCGCGAGCGGCAGCTCACCCTGGGCTACCTCGCTTCCTGCGTCGAGGAGACCATCGCCGGCGGAACCGTGACCGTGGGCAGCGAGCAATCGACGGTTGCCGGCGGCACGGTGCAGCGCAAGACCGTCGCCTGCGCCGGTCGCGCCCTGCAGCTCACCACCGATCAGAGCGGCAAGAGCGGCGGCATCGTCTTCCGCAAGCCGCCGACGCCGGCCGCCGCGCCGCAGCCGATAACGATCCACGGCGCGAGCCCGGTGGTCTCGCTGCCGCAAGCCGGCCAGCTCAGCATCACCCGCCTGGACCGGCCCGGCACCGCGATCGCGCTCGATCTTCCCGGCAAACCGGTGGATCTCGCCACCCGCGGCATCCGCCTGGCGCCTGGCGGCACTTACAAGGCGAGCTACGGTTCGGCCGCAATCGTCTTCCGGATCGACACGGAGATCGCCGAGCCGGGCTCGGCGCTGGTCCGCTTGATCCGATTCTGACGTGACGCGCCGCGACCTCGCCGCTCTCGCCGGCATTGCGCTCGGCACGGCGGTGCTGCTCACCTCGCCGCTGTTCCAGCGGCTCGAGGGGCCGGGCGTCGACGCCCTGTTCTGGCTGCGTCAGCAGGTCCTCGGCTCGCCGCAGCTGCCGGCCGAGAACCCCGTGGTGGTGATCGGCCTCGACGAGGAGACCTATCGGCGGCCTCCCTTCGTCGACACGCCGCGCATCATGTGGACGCCTCAGGTGGCCAAGGTGCTGAATGCGGTGCTCGACGCCGGCGCCACGGCTGTGGGTTTCGACGCCGTCTACTCCACCTCCGTCGAGCCTTTCCTGCCCGGCTTCGAGAGAGATTTCCTGCGCAGCCTGCATCGCGCCGGCAGCGAGGGGCGTCTGGTGCTGGGATATATGCAGCATCAGCAGCAGCCGATCGTGCCGTTCCGAGGCGAGATCCTGGCAGCCGGCCCTGATACGCTGCGCGGCCTCAATCTCATCGAGGATCTTGACGGCGTCGTCCGCCGCGCGCCGCTGTTTCTGCCACGCGGACGGGCAGAATGGCACGGCGCCGCAGCCTTCCTTCGCCCTCGCGCTCGCCGCGCGCGCCAAAGGCGTGCTGCCGCAGCGGGACGCCGACGGGACCGTCCGGCTCGGCGACATGCCCGTGCGCAGCGCCGGCGCGAACGCGCTCGGCATCAATTTCGACACCGAGCCCGGTGCCGTCCCCACCTATTCCTTCGCCGACATGGTGGCCTGCGCCGAGCAGGGGAATGCGGACTACTTCCGGCGCAATTTCGCCGGGCGGGTGGTGCTGATCGGCATCGTGCTCGACGTCGAGGATCGAGTTCTATCCTCGGACCGCTTCGCCACCTGGCCCGAGGGCACAGATCTGGCGCCGCGCTGCGCGGTGCCGCCGATGGCGGGCCTCTTCCGCACGGACCTCCGCCGCGACACCGTTCCCGGCGTCTACATCCATGCCGCCGCCATCACCACGCTGCTGCGCAACACCGGCCTCGTGCCGTCGCCACGCTGGGTCACCATCGCCGCGCTGTTCGCGATTTCCGGGATCATCGGAGTTGCCGTGATGCGGTATCGGCTGCCCTTCGCGGTGGCGATCTCGGTCTTCGTGCTGGCGGTCTGGAGCGGAGCGGCGCTTGCGGCCTTCGACCGCGACATCGTGCTGCCGCTCTTCAAAGGCGGCATCGCGGTCCTCGTGGGCTTCGGTGGCACGCTCGCCTATCGCTTCGGCGTCACCGACCGCAATCGGCGGCGGCTCGCCAGGGCCTTCACGCTTTATCTTCCGGGGCCGGTGGTGGAGCGGCTGGTGGCGACCGAGACCCAGCCGTCGCTTGGCGGCGAGCTCCGCATCGTCTCCATCCTGTTTTCCGATCTCGCGGGCTTCACCCGCGTCTCCGAGCATCTGGATCCGCAGGCGCTGGTCGCCGCGCTCAATACCTATTTCGCCGGCATGACGGCGATCATCGAGGCGCATGGCGGCTTCGTCGACAAGTTCATCGGCGACGCTGTCGTGGGCGTCTTTGGCGCGCCCCTCGACGATCCCCGTCACGCCGAGAACGCGGTCCGGGCGGCGCTGGCGATCCGCGCCGCCGGCGGCGAGCCGGCGCGGGCGCTGGCGCCTCCGGGCGGCGCGCCGCCGGCGACGCGCATCGGCATCAACACCGGCCCGGTGCTGATCGGCAACATCGGATCGCCGCGGCGCTTCAACTACACCGTGATGGGTGACGCGGTGAACCTGGCCTCCCGGGTCGAGGGCGTCAACAAGCGCTACGGCACGCTGCTGCTGGTGAGCGACGCCACGGTGGCGGCCTGCGGCGACGCCATCGTGTTCCGCGAGATCGATACCGTGACCGTCCAGGGTCGCGCGCGACAGGTGGGACTCTACGAGCCGCTCGGCCTCGCCGGCGCGGTCTCCGCGGAAATGCTGGCGCATCGCGACGCCTTCGCGGCGGCGCTTCGCCTCTGGCGCCTTGGCGCCTTTGCCGAGGCAGCGCGGCGATTCGCCGACCTCGCCGACGGCGACGAGGCGGCGCGCCGGCTTGCCGCCCACGCCGAGGAACATGCCGCCGCTCCGCCGGAGGACTGGAGCGGAGTCTCGGCGCTGACGGAGAAGTAGGAGCTAGCTCGACTTCCCGCCGCCGTCGCCGATGACCGCGAAGGGCGCCCAGAAGATCGGGTGGGCGTAGGAGAACACGGTCTTGCCGTCCACCGTGCTGCCCTCGCCGTCGATCAATCCGAGCTCCGCCTGGCGCAGCGCCTCGGCGCGGCCGAGGCCGGGCTTCTCGGCCTGGCGGCGGAAGAGATCGGTGGTGAGGGCGCGGGCCGAATTCGTCTCCACCGGCCAGTTGGAGACCAGCACGGCGCGGGTCCCGGCATAGAAGAACGCGCGGCCGAGGCCGGAGACCGCCTCGGCGCCGGCGCCGTCGCCCGCCGCGGTGTTGCAGGCCGAGAGCACGACCCAGTCGGCGTCGAGCTTGAGGCCAAGGATCTTGCTCATGGTGAGGAGCCCGTCGCCGGAAATATGCGCGACCGCGGGCGCCGAGAGCGCCAGCGCCGGCTCCTGCAGCCCGTCGAGGTCGCCCGGCACCAGCCCGTGGGTCGCGAACATGACGACGCGCCGGTCTTTGAGGTTGAGGGTGCGCACGGCCTCCTCGTTGGCCTTGTCGCCGATGAAGACGTCGGTGGCGAGATTGGCCTTGAGGGCGGTGGCGACGCTGCGGACCTCGTCGGCGGTCTCCGGCAGCCGCGGCAGGTCGGCGACCGTCGCGGTCGAGGCCGTCTCGGTCTTGGGTGCCGCCCGCAAGTGCAGGCGCACGCCGCGGGTGGCGAGAGCGCTGTTGCTCGCCACCAGCTTCGCCGATCCCGCCGCCTCGCGCGCCTCCGCCTCGTTGAACCAGGGATCGCCGAAGCCGGCGAAGGCGCGGCGGTGCGCATCCCCCGGCGGCAGGCCGCGCAAAGTCGCGAGCGAGGTCGCCGACGGCAGCTGCGTCACCGCGACCTGGCGGATGAGCCACGGCACGGACTTGTATTCCGAGAAGAGAGGCGCGCCGGCATGGGCCTCGACCTTGGTCGGCGCCGTCGGCAGCAGGCTCAACGGCAGCTCACCCAGCGCGCCATGCGGTACCACCAGCAGCGAGTGCGCGCCGTGCCAGCCCGAGGCCACCGGCGCCAGCAGCGCGGCATAGAGCTTATAGGCTAGCGCCACGTCGAAGGCGGGAATGTCGCCGAGGGTGGCGGCGTTGGGCTCGAGAGCGCGGCGGAGTGCGCGCACGTCCTCGGTGATCTGCGTCGCGGAGAGCGGCGCCGCGGCGAACGCCACCGATCCCGATGCCGGCACGGCCCAGACGAAGGTCTTGGCGCTGCCGACATAGAAGCTGAGCATCGCCTCGCCCGGCGCCAGCACTTTCTGGATCTGGTCGACGGTGACCGGGCGAGGATCGATCAGGTTGGCGTAGTCCGGATAGCGCCGCTCGATCTCCTGGCGGACCGCGGCGCGGGAGGTTCGGAGCTGGTCGATCTCGGCACGGACCGCCGCCACCGCCTGATCGTCGCGCTGGCCGGCCGGCGCCGCCTGGATGCTGGCCAGCAGGCCGAAAAGCGCGTTGGCCTGGCCGCGCGCGTCCTGTTCCCGGCGCACGAGATCGGCAAGCGCCGGGTCGCGCACGCTGCTGCGCGCCGCGCTCTCCGAGAGCGCGCGCTGCACCGCCTGTCCACGCACGATATCGGCGACGGCGAAGGCCTCGGTGGCGGCGCCGGCGTCGCGGGATTCCGACAGCAGCGTGATGTAAGCTTCGAGCTCGAAGCGCAGCCGCCGGTCGCGCAGGACGGGCGAGGCCTCGCCGGTATCGCTGACACGGGAGGATTGGACGAGCTTCGGCACCACCACGCGAAACGCGGCGAGCGCCTCGTCGTGGCGGTTGGCGACGTAAAGCGCCGCCGCCCGCAATCCTTCGGCGTCGAGAGTATCCGGATGATTGGGCCCCAGATTCTGCTCGCGCCGGCCGGCGATCTGCGTCACCTGCTGCAGCGCATCGTTGACGCGGCCGGTTTTGAGCTCCGCCACGATGCGGTCGAGATTGTTGTTGAGCAGCACGCGCCCCTGCTCGTCGGTGGGGCCGATGCCGTGTTGAGCGTTGTCGTAAGCGGTCATCGCGCCGCGCCAGTCGTCCTCCGTCGCGTAGGAACTGGCAAGGGTGACGCCGGCGAGCACCGCGGCGCGCGAGCCGGTCGAGGCGCCGATTCGCCGATAGACGTCGAGCGCGGCCTCGGCCAGGCGGCGCGCATCCTGCGGCCGGTCCTCATCGAGAATGATGACCGCAAGCGCGGCGATGGCTTGCGCCGTCACCGGTGCATAGCGTCCCTGCTGATGCAGGCTGATTAGAAGTGCGGTGCGCGCGATCAATTCGGCCTCCGCCAGCCGTCCCTGGCGATGGACGGCGACCGCCAGCCGTAGCCGGCGCTGCACCGTAAATCCCACGAAGATCTCCCGCGGCGGCTTCACTGTCGCCACCCATTCGTCATAGTCGCGCACCATCTGGTCGGCGAATGCCACCCCCTGAGAGAGCTCACGCTCCGCATCAGCCAGGCGGCCCTGCACTTCGTAGACCGTGCCGATGGCATCGGCGGCATTGCCTTGCTGGTTGCGGAGCGATATCGGGTCTATCCGCCGCGCGGCCTGCATGACGTTGAGCGCGTCGCGGATGCGCTGAATCTCGGTCTCGGCGTCCTTCAGGTGGCCGGCCTGCGCGAAGCTGCGCGCAAGCGAGCTGTGCGCGGAGACGATGCCGCCGGCGCGATTGCCGACCATCGCCGCGCGCTGCTGCGCGTAGTCGACGCCGGCGGCATAGTTGCCGACTTGAAACTCGGCGTTGATGAGCTCGATGAGCGCTTCTTCACGGCTCTCGCCCGCATCGCGGGAGATCTTCAGCGCCTGCTGGGCGTCCGTCACCCATTGCTGGGCGCGGCCGATCTGGCCGGCCGCCGCCGCGCGGTCACGATAAAATCGCGCGAGGGCGGACGGCGAGGCGCCCGCCGGCGGCTGCGCGTCCACCAGCGCGGTGTAGCGCGCGAGCTTGGCGGGATCAGGCTTGTCGCTGTCGAGCACCGCGGTGATGTCGGCGATGCTGCGCGGCGGCGCCACGAAGCCTTGTGGGGCCGCTGACGGCGCGGTCTGCGCGCTGGCTCTTGCGACGAGGCAGAACACGACCAGGAGCAGAGCGAGCCTGCTCGAGAGGGTTGCGGCGCGAACTCGGATCGTGCCCATCTTCGACCCTTACTTCGTGGGGGTCCCGGTGGTGGCGACCCCGATATGCCACCCTCGGTTGATATCGGAAGTGCGGCGGGGGTGGAAGGGTGCTGAGTACCTACCCTCTTCGCCGCGAACCGCAGCCGGGAGGGTTTACGCTAGAGCAGTCCGCGCGCCGCCAGGTTCCGCATCAGCGCCCTGGTGCCGAATTTCCACGGCGGGATGCGGTCGCTGCGGTTGACGCGGTTGACGAGCGCGCCGAGCTTCGGCGACGAGATCGTCACGATGTCGCCCACCGTGTGGGTGAAGCCGTCGCCTTTCTTGCCGCGATCCTCGGTCGGCGCGAACATGGTGCCGCAATAGAGCACGACGCCGTCGGGATACTGGTTGATGGCGCCCATCATCTGCGCCACCAGCTCGGCGGGATCGCGGCTGATCTCGCTCATCGAGCTCCGCCCCTGCAGCACGAACTGTCGTCGCCCTCGACCCGGAGGCTGACGGCGGTGCTGGCGGACGTCGTCGAGGCCGAAGGTCCCGTCGAACAGGCGGATGAACGGGCCGATGGCGCAGGAGCCGTTGTTGTCCTTGGCCTTGCCGAGGAGGAGCGCGCTGCGGCCCTCGAAGTCGCGCAGGTTGACGTCGTTGCCGAGCGTGGCGCCGACGATGGCGCCGCGGCTGTTCGCCACCAGCACCACCTCGGGCTCGGGATTGTTCCAGACCGAGGACGGATGCAGGCCGATCTCGGCGCCGGTGCCGACCGCCGACATCGGCTGCGCCTTGGTGAAGATCTCGGCGTCGGGACCGATGCCGACCTCCAGATACTGCGACCAGAGCTTGCGCTCGATCAGCGCCGCCTTGAGGCGCATCGCCGACTCCGAGCCCGGCTTGACGCTGCCGAGATCGGCGCCGATCTCGCGCGCGAGCGTCTGCCGCACCCGCTCGGCGGCGCCGGGATCGCCCTTGCGCCTGCTCCTCGATCACGCGCTCCAGCAGGCTCCGCATGAAGGTGACGCCCGCCGCCTTGATCGCCTGCAGGTCGATCGGCGCCAGGAAATGCGGCCGCGCCGGGTCGCGGGGGCCGAGCACGCTGTTGGCGAGGATCTCCTCGATCGAGCCCAGCCGCGTCGTCGGCGCGCTCTGCGCCAGCGCGGCCGGGTCGGGCGCCTCCATCAGATCCGACACCGTCGGCGCCTCGCGGCCGAAGGCGTGGACGCCGTCCGCGCGCAGGACCGCCGCCACCGGGCCCGACATCTCGCCGGGAACCCAGACGCGGGCGATGAGGGTGCCGGCGGTGCCGTCCTCGGGCAGCACGGCGCGGGGGGAAAGCGTGAGCTCCATGGCGTCGGTTCCTCTCTCGTTTGTTCTCTGTCTCAGGGCACGCGCAGCACGAGGCCGGCGGCCTTGGCGCGCAGCTCCTCGGGGATCGGCGTCGAGCGCCGGGCATCCAGGTCGAAATGTACCCCGGATTGCCGCAGCGTCGCCACGCGGCGGCCGCTTCGGGCGTCGTGCAGACGATGCACCATGCGGACCGACGAGCTGCCGAGATGCATGAGGCCGCTCGAGAGGCGCAGCGCATCGTCGGCTTTCGGTCCCGGCGGATCGAGGCGCAGCTTGATCTCGAAGGTGGAGAAGCCGCGGTGATTGTCGCGAAGATAGTCCGGCGGCAGCCCCATGGCGGTGAGGAGCTGGATGCAGCCGACGGAGCTGCGGTGCACGTAGTTCGGCAGCGCAAGCTCGCCGCTCTCGTCGATCTCGGCGGGCTTCACGCGGTCGCGGCCGCTGGCGATCAGCCCTGCGTCGGCGCCGTCGGCGAAGCCGGGATCATCCTTGCTCGCCTCCCACTCGACCGCGGGCTCGGCGAGGCGCCTGCGCTCGGCGACGCCGAGCGGCGCGATGCCGGGCTCCGACCGCAACCGCTCCTCGACCGTCGTGCAGAGCTTGCCGGTGGCGGAATTGATCAGGCGATGGCCGATGCGGAGATGATCGCTCTCGGCGGCGATGACGCCGCTCTCGACATGCAGCACCTCGCCGCCGCGCAGCTCCGCCACGAAGCGGGCGTGGTACTCGGTCGGGACCCACGACGCCAGCGCGGGGAGGCCGCGCTCCTCGGCCAGTGCCTCCAGCAGTGTCGCCGAGGCGTCGGCGAAGCGGTCGAAGTAATAGGCGACGGTGAAGTGGCCGAAGCTGTCGCACTCCCAGGCCTTCACCATGCTGCGGTGGGTCTCGATCCAGGCACTCATGCGGTAACGGTGTCTCCTTGAGTCTCGTCCGACATCCGGTAGATCTGGACGGCGTTGTCGTGGAAGAGCTTGCGCTGCTCGGCGACGGCAAGGTCGCGCACCGCCGCCTTGAAGCCGGTGTAGATGGTATCGAAGCTGCCCACCAGGCTGTCGACCGGGAAAGTTGCTGGCGAAGCAGCAGCGGTCGACGCCGAAGATCGCGATCGCGTCCCGGATCACCGGGTGGTTGGCGGTGAGGTTCCAGGCCTCGCCCCGGATGCCGAGGCCGGAGATCTTGAGGGCGACGTTGGAATAGGCAGCAACATCTGCCAGCGCGATGCGCCAGGTAGCGAGCCCCTCGGCGCTTCGGTCCACCGGCAGGCCGGCATGATTGATGATGATCCGCGTGTGCGGGAAGTCATGGGCGAGATCCGCCGCCGCCGCCAGATGCCACCACGGTGTCTGCAGATCGAAGGACAGGTGGTGCTCGCCGAGCAGGGCATAGCCCGCGCGCCATCGCGGGTCGTCCATCGAGCCCGGCGCGCCGCGCACGGCCTCGCGCGGGCTCGCCATCGCCGAGGGCTTGTGCCGGATGCCGCGCACGAAGGGAAAGCCGGCCTGGGCGGCCAGCACCTCCGCCACGTCTTCTCGGTCGAGCGCCGCGTGGGCCACCGCCACGGTCGGCAGGCCGGTCCTGGCGCGAAGCTTCGCCAGCCAGCGTGTCTCGCCCACGGGATCGGCGCGATCCCATTCCGCCTCTACGTGCACGGTGCCGACCACCCGATGACCGCTGGTGTCGGCGCGGTAATCCGCCGGCAGGTAGGTTCGGCGGAGGGCGCTGTAGTCGCCGTAGCGGAAGGCGACCGGCTGGTCCCGCAGCCAGGGATAGGAATTGCGCGCGAGATCCCAGAAGTGCTGATGCGCGTCGATGATCGGGAGGTCGTCGCCGTCCGTCATTGCCGCGGTTTCTCATAGAGGCGCGAGACCGAGGCGGCGTCCGCCATCTCGTTGCCGGCGGCGACATAGAGATTGTACTGCTCGACGGCTTTCTCGATGAGCGGCAATTCGCAGCCGGCCTCGTGGGCAAAGCCCTTCACGTTCTTGAGATCCTTGAGGAGCTGGCGGGCGTAAGCGCGTGGCGGGTCGAAATCCCGCGCGCACATCTGCGGATAGATCTTCTGCAAGAGCATGCTGTCGGCGAAGCCGCCGCCGAGACATTGCGGCAGCTTCGCCGCGTCGAGCCCCGCCGCCTCGGCGAGCGCAAGCGCTTCCGCCATCAGCACATAGCCGGTGCCGACGATCGCCTGATTGAGGATCTTCGCGGTCTGGCCGGCGCCGAGCGGGCCCACATGGGTGAAGGTCGCAGCCAGATCCCGCATCGCCGGCGATGCCGTGGCGATATCGCCGTCGGCGCCGCCGGCCATGATCGTGAGCTTGCCGTCGCGGGCGAAGAGCGGCCCGCCGGAGACCGGCGCATCGACCCAGCCCATGCCGGTGGCGGCATGCAGCTGGCCTGCGATCTCCCGCGTCACGTCGGGATTGATGGTGGAGTGGTCGACGACGATCTTCCGGCTGCGCGCCGCCGATGCCAGTCCGTTCTCGCCCAGCACGCAATTCCTCACCGCGGATGCGTCGAGCACGCACATAAGGACGATCTCGCTCTCGGCTGCCACCGCCGCCGGCGAGGCCGCGACGCGGGCGCCTGCCGGAACCACCTTGGCGTAGCGATCCTCGGTCAGGTTCCAGACCGTGACCGGCCAGCCGCGCTCCAGGAGCCGCAAGGTCATGGCCTCGCCCATGATGCCGATGCCGATGAAGCCGAGGCGCGGATGTGCGGCCATGGAGGTGCTCCGCGAGGAAGATATTATTTCTCGTGTTTTCCGGCGGCGAGGCGATCGAGGCCCGCGAGCGCGATCGCGGACACCACGAAAGTGAGGTGGATGATCACCCGCCAGAGCAGCTTGTCGTCGGCGATATCCTCGATCTCGAGGAAGGCCTGCAGCAGATCAATGGCGGAGATGGTGACGATCGCCACCATCACCTTGACCTTGATCGTCCCGACGTCGAGCTTCGCGAGCCACGAGAGCTGCTGCGCCACCCCCGCCATGTCGAGGCGCGAGACGTAGTTCTCGTAGCTGCTCAGCATCACCATGACGATGAGGCCTGCCACCAGAACGAGATCGACGAGGCCGAGGGAGGCGATGATGAGGTGGGAGCGCGGCGCCTGATGCAGCGTGATCGCGGTCTCCCAGAGCTCGCTGAAGAACTGGAAGATGAACAGCAGCAGCAGGAGCGCGAGGCCGAGATAGAGCGGCACCAGCAGCCAGCGAGCGGCGATCAGCACGCGCTCGATCAGTCGTTCCATGCGAACTCCTCTCCGCGGCCCCGATGCCTCCCGGCGAGGCTATATCGCTCTGCCGACGCGTGGCAACGCCGGTCGACGGCTCAGGCGAACTCGAGAATGATCCCCGCTGCCTCGGTCGAGGCGACGAGCGGGCCGCCTTGCGCCGTCCGCCGGTGCGGGACACCAGCGCGACTTAGAGAGCGCTCGCAGGCGGCGGGATCCGCCACGCTGAGGCGGATCGCCGCGACATAGGGCGGTGCCAGATGCAAGACCGGGTCGCCCGCGAAGCGTGTGGCGGCGGCGGCCGGTGTCAGGAATTCCAGCCGCTGTACTCCGAGATCGAGCATCGCGCCCTCTGCCGTGCGCTCGATCTCCACGCCAAGCAGGCGGGCATAGCGCCCGGCGAGGTCCGATCCGTCATCGACCAGGGTGATCGTCGCGAGCCCGCGCGCGGTATTGGGCTGCGCGAGGTAGGAGGGCAGCCATACCAGCTCCGGCGTCTTGTGCTGGCAGAAGAAGGCGCGGGCGCCGAGGGGGATCGCGGTATCGACGGTGACCGTGACGAAGCGGGCCTCGTGGCGGGCGCCGTCGATCTCCACCGGACGGCCGAAGGCGACAAGCTCTTCCGGGCGGAATCCCGCGGCGGCCAGCTCATCGCGGGTTGCGCTCGCATCAGCCGTGCGGAAGGCGATGCCGGCGATCCCCTCGCGCCGCGCCAGGAAGTCATCGTAGTAGGGACGGGTGCCGCGTGACTCCCGTGGTGAGAAGCTCGAGGTAGTCGCCGCCCGCCAGCATGGCGCAGTGGTTGTAGGACCCGAGGCGCGAGTGATGACCGCGCGGCGTCAGGTTGAATCCGAGCCGATGGAATTGCGCCTCGGCGCCGTCGAGATCGCGGACCAGGAGCACCACGTGGTCGATGCCACGCGTGGGACGGGCAGCCGTTGTCATGGGATGGGTCCTTGCGTGGGCGCGCCGCTCGCCTCAGACCACGTGGTCCGGCACCAGCTCGCAGGGATGTGCGGGATCGCCCATCTCCACCTGGATCGTCGCGTGCTGGATGTGAAAGCGCTGGTCGAGCTCGAGCGCGATATGCGTGAGCACGGCATCGCCCGGATGGCCCGATGGCATCACGAGATGGCAGGTGAGCGCGGTCTCGGTGGTGCTCATGGGCCAGATGTGGAGGTCATGGATCTCCGCGACGCCGGCGAGGCCGGCGAGATAGCGGCGTACCGCATCGGGATCGATCGTGGCCGGGACGGCGTCGAGGGCGAGCCGCATGGAATGGCGCAGCAGATCCCAGGTGCCGATCACGATGACCGCGACGATGAGGAGACTGACAACGGCATCGATCCACAGCCAGCCGGTGAGCAGAATGACCACCCCCGCCGCCACCACACCCACGGACACCAGGGTGTCGGCGACCATATGCTGAAAGGCGCCGCGGACGTTGAGGTCGCCGTGCCGGCCGCCGCTGAACAGCAGGGTGGTGCCGCCGTTGACGACGATGCCGGCCGTCGCCACCGCGATCACGATTAGGCTGGCGACCGGCCCCGGCGTCATCAGGCGCTGGATCGATTCGAGCGCGATCGCTCCGACGGCGATGTAGAGCACCACGGCATTGAAGAGAGCGGCGAGGATCGACGAACTGCGGAAGCCGTAGGTGAAGCGCGCGCTCGGCAGGCGGCGGGTGAGAGCGCTGGCGCCCCAGGCGATGGCGAGCGCCGCCACGTCGCTCAGATTGTGGCCGGCGTCCGCCAGCAGCGCCATCGAGTTGCCGATGATTCCATAGCTCGCCTCGATCACCACGAACGCAAGGTTCAGGAGGGTGCCGATGGCGAACGCGGCGCCATAGCTGCGCGGCGCCGCGTGCGCATGATCGTGATGGGCGTGGTCGTGGTGGCCTGAAGTCATCGCGCTCCGCAACTCCTGTGCCGCCGATTGTCGCGCGGGCCCGCCGCCAGCGGCAAGGCCGACGCGGCGGTACGGCCGCGATCGGGCCGGAACTTCGCGAAGCGGGTGCAAAAATTCCGCTTTGAGAACGCGGGACCGAAAGATATCATCTTTGATATCTTTCTTTTTAACGAGTTGATATTGCTGCGATTATGTCCAGGCGAGAGGTCCAAATGACGGTGCATCCGCTGTTCAGGGACAGGGAAGGCCGGCCGCGGACGGCGGTGGCGGCACGGACCACGAGCCTTTCGTCCCGCATCGTCGAAGAGGTGCGCGAGGCGCTGTTCGAACGGCGTCTGCGGCCTGGCGATTTTCTCGGCACGGAAAAGGAGCTGGCGGCACGCTCGGGCGTCAGCCGGATCGTCGCGCGCGACGCGCTGCGCACCCTCGAGGCGCTCGGCGTCGTCGACATCAAGGTAGGCGCCGGCGGCGGCGCCCGCATCGCCCACGGCAACCCCCGTCTTTTCGCCGAGGCGCTGGCGGTGCAGCTCGATCTCGCGGGTGTCGGCGTTGAGGAGGTGCTGGACGCGCAGCGCGCCGTCGAGTGTCTCGCGGCGGAGGCGAGCGCGGAGCGGGCGACGCCGGCGGATCATCGGCGGCTGCGGCAATTGCTCGACGAAGCTGCCGCTGGGCTCGACGACATGGACGCCTTCACCCGGTCGAGCCTGGAGTTCCATCTGGCGGTCGCCGAGGCCTCGCACAACCGGGTGGTGGTCGTGCAGCTCATCTCGCTGCAGCACGTATCCTGGCCGACGCGCAATCGCACCCTGACCCGGCCGGTGGCCGAGCATATTCTGGCGGTCCACCGGCAACTCGTCGATCTCATCGAGGCGCGCGACGCTGCCGCGGCGCGCCGGCTGATGGACGAGCATGTTCGCATGATCCGCGCGCGTCGCGTCGCCGAGGACGAGCGCGCGCAGGTCTGCTGCTGAGCGATCGCAAAATCAGAGGGAGGAGACCATGGCCAAGTTCGTCATCGCGCCGCACATGCGGCTCCACGAGTGGGTCGCGGAGGAGAAAGGATATTTTGCCGCCGAGGGCCTCGACTACGAGTTCCGCGACGAGCTCATCTCGAAGGACGGCAAGAAGCACGACCTTGGCGACAAGGTCGGCGCTTACCAGACCTTCGAGAAGGGACGCACCACCGACGTCAGCTGTGCCTGCCATTGGACGGTGAACGTCGCGGCGTCGACCGGTCACGGCAAGCTCTACGCGGACGCCTATTCGGTGGCGCCGGCCGCCGTCTTCGTCCCGGAGGATTCCGGGATCAAGACGCCGGCCGACCTTGCGGGCGTGCCGATCTCCGTTGGCTACCAGTCCGGCAGCCACTACTCGACGATCCAGGCGCTCGAGCAGTACCTGCCGCTCGAGCGGATCAGGCTTTCCTTCGCCGATGGATTGCTGTTCAAGCGGATGGCGCTGCTCATCGACCGCAAGGTCCCGGCGGCGGCGCTGTTCAGCGGCCCCTACTACTTCATGGAGCAGCTGGGTTTCCGCAAGATCATCGATACCACCTTCATGATGGCATCGATGATTACCGGGGATCCCGATGCCGACGACGTTCGCCGGTATTTCCGCGCGCTCCGGCGCGCGCAGCGCGACATCGACCTGCGTCCGGATCGCTACACGCATTATTACCGGCGGGAATTTCCCCAGCGCTTCCAGGCCGCCATGGACACGCGCCGCTGGGGGCCCGGCGAGCGCATCGTATTCGAGCCCTATACCAAGGAAGTCTTCGACGAGTCCTTCGAGTGGATTGCGCAGCACGGGATCTTTCCCGAAGGAAAGATGGGAGCGGGCATTTACGAGGATGCCGTCTGCTCGATTCCGGTGGAATGACTTGCGTGGGGCGCCGCGGGTAGGGACCCGTGGCGCCTCAATTCGTCAGGGCTACTGACAATCCGGTTGACCAAGGGTATGACGCCCCGTACCGTCCACTGCAGGCGGCAGTCGGGCAGCGGGCTCGTTCAGGGCTGAGATTGGCCCGAGATTCGCGCCGTCCAGAGTGGCTTCTTAAGATGAAAACAGGGCGAGGCAACGCCCTCGCGCGATCGATAGACTAGGCGGCAACGCCGTCGAATTCGGCGTGAACGGGCAAGTTCTCAGGGAGGAGTGCGATGAAGCGATTCGGAATATCGAAATTGTTGGGCGGCCTTGCCGTCGCGGTGCTGAGCGGGGCGACCGCGGCGCATGCCGCCGATACCATCAAGATCGGACTTGTCGGAGAGTTCTCCGGACCCTTCGCGCTGTCGGCGCGCGAGATGGACGACGGCATCAAGCTCTATATGAAGGAGCACGGCGACACTGTCGCCGGCAAGAAGATCGAGATCATCCGCAGGGATACCGGCGGACCGGCCCCTGATGTCGCCAAGCGGCTCGCCCAGGAGCTGGTGGTGCGCGACAACGTGGACTTCCTCGCAGGGTTCGTGGTGACGCCGAACGCGCTTGCCGTGGCCGATGTCGCGACCCAGGCGAAGAAGCCCACCGTGATCATGAACGCGGCGACCTCGATCATCACCACCAAGTCGCCGTATTTCGTGCGCGTCTCCTTCACGCTCCCCCAGGTGACCGAGCCGCTCGCCCACTGGGCGTCCAAGAACGGCGTCAAGCAGGTCTATACGATGGTGACGGACTACGGGCCCGGCATCGACGCCGAAAAGGCGTTCCAGAAGGCTTTCACGGCCGACGGCGGATCGATCGTCGGCAGCGTGCGCATGCCACTGCAGAGCCCGGAGTTCTCCGCCTATGCCCAGAAAGTGAAGGACCTCAATCCGCAGGCCGTCTTCATCTTCGTGCCGTCGAACGATCAGCCGACGCAGCTCATGAAGACCTTCGCCGAACGTGGGCTCACGACCTCGAAGATCAAGATCCTCGCCACCGGTGACGTCACCGAGGACGCGGTGCTGCAGCAGGAGGGAGATGCCGCGCTCGGCATGATCACCTCGCACCACTATTCCTACGCCCATGATTCCGCCCTCAACAAGAAGTTCGTCGCGGCCTTCGCCAAGGAATACCCCGATCTCAGGCCGGATTTCCTGGCGGTCGGCGGCTACGACGGGATGGCGCTGATCTACGACGTCGCGAAGAAGCTCAACGGCGTGATCGACGGCGACAAGGCGATGGCCGCCATGAAGGGGCTCAAGATCGACAGCCCGCGCGGCCCGATCATGATCGATCCCGAGACCCGCGACGTCGTGCAGAATGTCTATATCCGCAAGGTCGAGAAGAAGGACGGCAAGTTGCTCAACGTCGAGTTCGACACGATCCGGAACGTGAAGGACCCGGGCAAGCAATAGCTCGTGCCGTTGTTGGACCCCGCCCTCGCCGCCCGTGGGGGCGGGGTTCTCGTTTCCAAGTCAGCGTCCCCCTGCTAAGAGACTTCGATGCTCGCCCACATCATCGGGGTGACCTTCGACGGCTTCGCCTACGGCATGCTGCTGTTCGTGCTGTCCGTGGGTCTTTCCGTCACCATGGGGCTTATGGGGTTCGTCAATCTTGCCCATACAGCCTTCGCCATGCTGGGCGGGTATCTCTGTGTCACGCTGATGGAAAATCTGGGCGTGCCGTTCCTGGTCACGCTGCCCCTGATCTTCCTAGCCACGGGCGCCCTTAGCACGATTTTCGAGCGCGTGCTCTACCGCCGTCTCTATCGTTCCGGCGAACTCGATCAGGTCCTGCTCACCATCGGCCTCGTCCTGATGTCGGTGGCGACCTGCGCCTATCTTTGGGGCACACAGCAGCAGCCGGTGACCATGCCGGCATATCTCTCCGGCTACTTCTCTCCGGGCGGCGTCGATCTCGGGGTCTACCGGCTGTTCCTGATCGGCGTCGGCATTGCCCTGGCGCTGGCCCTGGTGTTCGGGCTCGAGCGCACGCGCTTCGGCGCCAAGGTGCGCGCTGCCGTCGACAACCAGCGCATGGCGCGCGGTCTCGGCATCGATGTCAATTGGATCTTCGCCGCCACCTTCGCCATCGGCAGCGGGCTTGCCGGGCTCGGCGGCGCGCTCGCCGTCAACATGGTGGGGCTCGATCCCAACTTCGCGACCAAGTACCTGGTCTTCGTGCTGCTGGTGGTCTCGGTCGGAGGGCTGGGCTCGGTCGGCGGCACCTTCGCCGCCGCCGTGGTGCTGGGCATCAGCGACGTCGCCGGCAAGTACTACGTGCCCGAGGCCGGCGCCTTCATCATCTACGCCGTCATGGTGACGCTGCTGCTTTGGCGGCCCGCCGGACTTTTCGGTCGGCGCTAGCGGATGGCCGCCGACCTCCCGACCACCGCGGTCGATCCCCAACGCCTGATCGCCCAGCCGCAACGCTGGCGCTGGGGCGAGGCGGTGTTCTGGCTGGCCTTGCTGCTGCCCTATGTGCTAACGCCGACATACCTGTCGCTCGCGAGCCAGGTGGCGATCGCCGCGCTCTTCGCACTCTCCCTCGATCTGATCCTGGGCTATGCCGGCATCATCTCGCTCGGCCATGCGGCATTCTTCGGCGTCGGCGCCTATACGGCGGCGATCCTGGTGGCGCGCTTCGGCTGGCTCGAGCCGTTCTCGGGGCTGGTGATCTCGGGCCTCGCGGCGGCGCTGCTGGGCTGGCTCACCAGCTTCCTGGTGGTTCGAGTGAGCAAGCTGGCGCTGCTGATGGTGACGCTCGGCGTCGGCGTGCTGCTGGCGGAGGCCGCCAACCGCCTCGAATGGCTCACCGGCGGCAACGACGGACTGCACGAGATCGATGTCTGGCCGCTCCTCGGCCGCTTCACCTTCGATCTCTACGGCCGCACCGCCTATTTCTACGCGCTGGGCGTGCTGTTCCTGATGTTCCTGGGGGCGCGGCGCATCGTCCATTCGCCCTTCGGCCTGTCGCTCCGCGGTCTCCGGGAGAACGCGCGGCGCATGCCGGCGCTGGGCGCGCCGATCCGGCAGCGCCAGCGCGTCATCTACACCATCGCCGCTTTCTACGCCGGCATCGCGGGTGCGCTTCTCGCGCAGACCACCCAGTCGGTGGCGCTCGAGGTGGTGAGCTTCCAGCGCTCGGCGGAAGTCCTCATCATGCTGGTGCTGGGCGGCACCGGCCGGCTCTACGGCGGCATCGTCGGCGCCATCATCTTCCTGGTGGCGCGCGACCAGCTCGCCGATATGAACCCGCAGTATTGGTTCTTCTGGCTGGGCGCGCTGCTGGTGGCGGTGGTGCTGTTCCTGCCCGGCGGCATCGTCGGTGGCTTCGAGGCGCTGCGCACGCGGCTGACGGGGCGGCGATGAGCGCGCCGGCGCTGGCGGCCGACGGTCTCTGCCGGAGCTTCGGCTCGCTCCGCGTCGCCGACACCGTAAGCTTCACGCTTCCCGTCGGCGCGCGCCATGCGCTGATCGGTCCCAACGGCGCCGGCAAGACCACGCTCATCAACCTGCTGACCGGAATCCTCCGGCCCGACGCCGGCCGCGTCTTCCTCGACGGTGACGAGGTGACGGAGCTCGATCCCGACCGCCGGGTGAAGCGCGGCCTCGCGCGCACCTTCCAGATCAACGCGCTCTTTCCCGCGCTGACGCCGCTGGAGGCGGTGACCTTGGCGGTCTGCGAGCGTCTCGGCCTCGCCGGCGGATGGCATCGGCGGCTCACCTCCTGCCGCGCCGCCATCGAGGAGGCGTACCAGCTGCTGGCGGCGTTGCGGCTCGTCGACGATTGCGACCGTCCGACCCGCGAGCTCGCCTATGGGCGCCAGCGTCTGCTGGAGATCGCCCTCGCGCTGGCGGCGAAGCCCCGGGTGCTGCTGCTGGACGAGCCGGCGGCGGGCGTGCCCACCGCCGAGAGCGCCGAGCTCTTCGAGGTAATCGCCAGCCTGCCGGCGGACATCGCGGTGCTCTTCATCGAGCATGACATGCATCTCGTCTTCCGTTTCGCGACGCGCATCATCGTGCTGGCGGCGGGGCGCATCCTGGCGGAAGGCACGCCCGCCGAGATCGCCGCCGATCCGGCGGTGCGCGAGGTCTATCTCGGAGGCACCAAGATCCGTGTCTGACCGGCTGCTCGATCTCGAGGGCGTGACCGCCGGCTATGGGCCCTCGGTGGTGGTGGAGGATGTCTCGCTCTCGCTTAGCGAGGGCGGCAGCCTGGCGCTCCTCGGCCGCAACGGCGTCGGCAAAAGCAGTCTGCTGCTGACGCTTATGGGGCTGACACAGCTGCATCGCGGCAGCATCCGCTGGCGCGGCGCCGAGATCGGCCGCCTGCCGCCGCACCGCCGCGCCCAGGGCGGCATCGGCTGGGTGGCGCAGGAGCGCGAGATCTTTCCGTCGCTGACGGTGGAGGAGAATCTCGAGGTGGCGGCGCGCGCCGGCCGCTGGACTCTGGCGGCAGTCTACGACCTCTTCCCGCGCCTTGCCGAGCGGCGGCGCAATCGCGGCAATCATCTCTCCGGCGGCGAGCAGCAGATGCTGGCGATCGCCCGCGCGCTGATGACCAATCCCGCGCTGCTGCTGCTGGACGAGCCGCTGGAGGGGTTGGCGCCGGTCATCGTGGAGGAACTCGCCCGCGCGATCTCGCGGATGCGGGCGGAAGAGGGGGTGGCTCTCATCCTGGTGGAGCAGCACGCCGAGATCGCGCTAGCCCTCACCGAGAGCGCCGTGGTGCTGGAGCGCGGGCGCATCGTCCATCGCGCCGCCAGCACCGCGCTGCTGGCGGACCAAGCGGTGCTCGAGCGCCTTCTCGGTCTCAAAGTCGAAGCTTAGCCGTCGCTACTTGCAGGCGACCCGTGTATAGGCGCCGGTCTGGGCGTTCTCGTAGGCCAGCGAGAAGGCCAGCACCTCGCAGACGCTGCGCGGCGCTTCCGTGATCACCTTCACCTTCGCCACGTCGGCATCGTGACGGATCACCTTCATATGTGCGGTGCCATCGCCGGGCACGGGAATGAACGGCAGGGCCAAGCTCGCAACGATACAAGTCGCCAGCAGGCGCTCCCGCCAGTTGAGATGATCGCCGGAGCCCTGGGGCATCGCCATCGGCGAGCCGCGGGACAACAACATGGTGCCCTCCACCCGGAGGCGGGCACGTCGGTGTCCGCTCTCCAAACAACCTTAAAAAGAATTTAGGTGGTAACGACCCCCACGCATCCCCGGTTGTTGCATGGCAGATGTGTCAAGAAAGGGACGGGTGCATCTCCACGGAGAGCTGCGGCTTGCTGTTAATGGTTTGAAACACCACGCAATACCTCTCGGTAAGCTTGAGCAGCGTGGCCAGCTGGTCGGCGCTCGCATCGGTCTTGAGGTCGAAGCGAAGGCGGATCGCCCGGAATCCCACCGGCGCGTCCTTGGCCACGCCAAGAGTGCCACGGAAGTCGAGATCGCCCTCGGCTCTCACCGTCCCGCTCTCCACCTTGATGTCGAGGGCGGTCGCGACGGCCTTGAGGGTGACGCCGGCGCAGGCCACCAGCGCCTCCAGCAGCATGTCGCCGGAGCAGGCGGCGATGCCGTCGCCGCCGGTGGCGGGATGGAGGCCGGCCTCCACCAGGGCCCGGCCGGTCGCCACCTTGCAGGTGAGCGTCTCGTTGCCGAGCTCGCCCTCTGCCTTGAGGGTGATGACAGCCGTCTCCGGGGTGTCGCGGTAGCGCTGCTTCAGGGGCGCCTGGAGGGCGCGTAGATCGTCGGCTCGCATGCGGACCTCGTGTAGATGGCGCGGTGGCCGGACAGCCGGCCACCGGCGCTGATATCGGCACCATGCAGGAAGGGGCGGGAACTCGCAATATCCCAGGAGTTTCCGCCCTTTGGATCGATCCGAGGGGCCTTTTGCGGGCTCAGGGCCCCGGCGTCCGCGAATTGATCGAGCGGCCGCAAGGGTCTGGTAACCCTCTTCTGGTGAAGTGTAGGACGAGTTAACCCAGGCAGTTGGCGGGAATCCCGGCAAGGCCTGCCAAGCGACGAAGGATCCCGGACCGGGATCCCGCCCAGGAGTTTCGAGTGCCCATGCCAGCGCAGGCAATCTCGAGCCGGCTCCAGCCGGAACGGCCCGCTCTCTTCTCCAGGCTCATGTCCTGGCTGGGCGGGGCGTCGGCGACGGCTGTCGCCGAGGAGGAGCCGCTGCTGCTGACGCGGCGGGTGGATGGCGCCGACCAGCCGCCCCTCGACAAGCTGGTTCTCGCGCAATGGCTCTGGGGTGCCGGCTTCAACGTCCCCGGCGGCGAGGAGCACGTGCTGGAGCTGGTGAAGCCGTTCGCACTCAATCCCGCCATGAGTATGCTCGATGTGTCGGCGGGGCTCGGCGGGCCGGCGCGCGCCTTCTCCACCACCTTCAAGATCTATCTCACCGGATACGAGCGCGCCCCCGAGATTGCCAAGCTCGGCATGGAGATGTCGACGCTGCAGGGCATGAACAAGCATGCCCCGATCACGCACTACGATCCCGAGACGTTCGAGCTGCGCCCAGCCGCTCTCGATTGCATCCTCGGCCGGCAGGCGACCTATACCCTGGCCGACAAGGAGCGCTTTCTCGGCATGCTGGCCTTCGGGCTCAAGCCGCGTGGGCAGCTCATGCTCACTGAATTCATGATCGATCCCGAGGCGAGCGCGAAGCCGGAGTTCAAGGCCTGGGAGCGGCGCCAACCGCAGCCCCTGCAGCTCTGGACGCTGGCGCAGTACACCCAATGCCTGACCAAGCTCGGCTTCGACATCCGCATCCACGAGGAGACCACCGCCCGCTACCGCAGCATGATCCTGCAGGGCTGGGCGCAGTTGCTGCAGACCGCCGATCTCCGTGGAATGCCGCGCAAGCATGTGCGTGCCATCATCGACGAGGCCGAGAGCTGGATGTACACCATCGCCGCCCTCGACTGCGGCGCCCTCAAGACCTACCGGCTCTACGCCCTCGCGCCCAACAGCCCGCCGCCCACGGCCGGGCGCAAGGGCAAGAAGAAGAAGGGCTGACCCCTGGCTTTTCCGGTGCGTCGGCGCGGGAAGTGTGCCGGATGAAGGGGGCCGGCCGGCGTTCCGGCGATATTGACAAGCGCTGCCGGAGCCCCCTATGGTCCGGCCGCGCGCGGGGCCTCGGGGGCCCCGCGTGGCTTATGGACGAGAGGTCGGGCCCATGAAGATCGCGAATTCGCTGAAGTCGCTCAAGAAGCGCGACAAGAACTGCCGCATCGTGCGCCGCAAGGGCCGCGTCTACGTCATCAACAAGACCAACCCCCGCTACAAGGCGCGCCAGGGCTGACTCTCCCGCGCCGACCCTTTCCAAGGCGGACAAAGCCGCGCCCCCGGGCGCGGTTTTTTGTTGGCGGGAAGCCGGGCTCTCTGCCTACATAACGGGTGCCGGATCGGCCGCGCGGAGACAACCGCCGCAGCGGGGCTGGGAGAGAGGCCGCCATGCGCATGCCGGAGCCCGATGTCGGGGTGATCGCCCGGCGCGGCGAGATTGCCGCCGCGCTGCGCCAGATCGTGCCCGGCGAAGGCGTCATCGTCGAGGAGGAGGAGCGGCGGCCCTACGAGAGCGACGGGCTCACCGCCTACCGCCAGGTGCCGCTGCTGGTGGTGCTGCCCACCACCACCGAGCAGGTGGCGCGGGTGCTGCGCTTCTGCCGCGACAATCAGATCAAGGTGGTGCCGCGCGGCGCCGGCACTTCGCTTTCGGGCGGCGCGCTGCCGCTCGCCGACGGCATCATCCTCGGCCTCGGCAAGTTCAACCGCATCCTCGAGATCGACTACGCCAACCGCTGCGTGGTGACGCAGCCCGGCGTCACCAACCTCGGCATCACGCTCGCCGTGCAGCACGCGGGCTTCTACTACGCGCCCGATCCCTCGAGCCAGATCGCCTGCACCATCGGCGGCAACATCGCCGAGAATTCCGGCGGCGTGCATTGCCTCAAATACGGCCTCACCACCAACAACGTGCTGGGGCTGGAGATCGTCACCATCGATGGCGAGATCGTGCGCCTCGGCGGCAAGCATCTGGACGCCGAGGGCTACGATCTTCTGGGCGTGATGGTGGGGTCCGAAGGGCTGCTCGGCGTCGTCACCGAGGTAACGGTGCGCATCCTGCCCAAGCCCACCACGGCGCGCGCGCTGCTCATCGGCTTTCCGACCAACGAGAGCGCCGGTGATTGCGTCGCCGCCATCATCGCCGCCGGCATCATTCCCGGCGGCATGGAGATGATGGACAAGCCCGCGATCCAGGCGGCTGAGGATTTCGTCCATGCGGGCTATCCCCTCGACGTCGAGGCGCTGCTCATCGTCGAGCTCGACGGCCCCAAGGCCGAGGTCGACCATCTCATCGGGCGCGTCGAGGCGATCGCGCGGGAGAACCAGGCGGTGTCGCTCCGCGTCAGCGCCAATGAGCAGGAGCGGCTCACCTTCTGGGCCGGACGCAAGGCGGCGTTCCCTGCGGTGGGCCGCATCTCGCCCGACTACTACTGCGTCGACGGCACCATTCCGAGAAAGCGCCTTCCCGACGTGCTGACGCGCATGCGCGAGCTCTCGACCAAGCACGGGCTCCGCGTCGCCAACGTCTTCCATGCCGGCGACGGCAACCTGCACCCGCTCATTCTTTACGATGCCAACGTCGAGGGCGAGCTGGAGCGCGCCGAGCAATTCGGCGCCGACATCCTGATCTACTGCGTCGAGGTCGGCGGCGTGCTGACTGGCGAGCATGGCGTCGGCGTGGAGAAGCGCGACCTCATGGGCAGCATGTTCAACGAGGTAGATCTCGGCCATCAGATGCGCCTCAAATGCGCCTTCGATCCCCAGGGGCTGCTGAATCCCGGCAAGGTGTTTCCGCAGCTGCACCGCTGCGCCGAGCTCGGACGCATGCACATCCACCGTGGCCAGGTGGCGTTTCCCGACATTCCCCGCTTTTGAGCCCGACCCGATGACCCGCTTTCGCCCGCAAGATGGCGGCGAGCTTGCAAAACTCGTCTCCTGGGCCGCCGCCGAAGGCGAGGCGCTGGAGGTGGTCGCGCACGGCACCAAGCGCGGCCTTGGCCGGCCGGTGGAGGCACCCCACGTGCTCGACACCACGGGCTTCGCCGGCGTGCGCAGCTACGAGCCGGAGGAGCTCGTCCTCACCGCCGGCCCGGCGACGCCGCTCATCGAGATCGAGCGTCTCCTGAACCAGTCGCAGCAGATGCTCGCCTTCGAGCCCGGAGATTGGGGACCGCTGATGGGCGCCGCCCCGGAGCGGCAGACGCTGGGCGGCGTGCTGCTCTGCAATCTCGCCGGCCCCCGCCGCATGAAGCAGGGGGCGGCGCGCGATCATCTTCTGGGATTTCACGGGGTGAGCGGTCGCGGCGAGGAGTTCAAGGCCGGCGGCCGCGTGGTGAAGAACGTCACCGGCTACGATCTCTCGAAGCTGATGGCGGGCTCCTACGGCACTCTCGCGGTGCTGACCGAGGTCAGCGTCAAGGTGCTGCCGGCGCCGGAGGAGACCGGAACCCTGATCCTCTCCGGCCTCGACGATGCGCGCGCGATCGCGGCCATGACCCGTGCTCTCAATAGCCCGCATGAGACCGGCGGCGCGGCGCACCTGCCGGCCGCCGCGGCGGGGAGAGTGCTTTCCGGTGCCGATCGGGCGACGACACTGATCCGCGTCGAGGGCCCGGCGCCTTCGGTGGAGTCGCGGGCGGGGGCCCTGCGCGCGGAGTTGCAGGAGTTCGGCGGCGCGGAACTGCTGCGCGGCGGCGCCGCGCGGCAGGCCTGGCGCGCGCTCGCGGACATCGCGCCGTGCGTCGGCGAGCCAGAGCGGGTGGTCTGGCGCGTCTCGATCGCGCCGCAGGCGGGGCCCGGGGTTGCCGCCGCGGTGACGCGCACGCTCGACGCGCGCTTCTACTACGACTGGGGCGGCGGGCTGCTGTGGTTCGCAGTGGCCGGCGCCGCCGACGGTGGCGCCGCCGTCATCCGCGCCGCCATCCGGGAAATCGGCGGCCATGCCACCTTGATCCGAGGCCCCGACGCGTTGCGGCGCGAGATCCCGATCTTCGAGCCGCAGCCGCCGGCGCTGCAGGCGCTGGGTCAGCGCATCAAGGACAGCTTCGATCCCAAGCGCATCCTCAATCCCGGCCGCATGTACCGGGGTCTCTGAGGCAGCATATGCAGACGCATTTCTCCCTGGCGCAGCTCACCGATCCCAATACGCGGGAATCCGAGAAGATTCTGCGCACCTGCGTTCATTGCGGCTTCTGCACCGCTACCTGTCCCACCTATGTGCTGCTGGGGGACGAGCTCGACGGTCCGCGCGGGCGCATCTATCTCATCAAGGAGATGCTGGAGAACAACCGGCCGGCCACCGAGAAGGTGGCGACGCACATCGACCGCTGCCTCTCCTGCCTCTCCTGCATGACTACCTGCCCCTCGGGCGTCCACTACATGCATCTCGTCGATCACGGGCGCCGGCACATCGAAGCGACCTATCGCCGACCCCTGGCCGATCGTCTGCTGCGGAGCCTTCTTACGACCGCGCTGCCGCGACCGCTGCTGTTCCGCTGGCTGATGCTGGCGGCGCAGGTCGCCAGGCCGCTGGCGCCGCTGCTGCCGGCGCGGCTCGGCGCCATGCTGCGCCTGGCGCCCGCGTCGGTGCCGGGGCCGTCGGCGGTCGATCGCCCGCAGGTCTTCGCCGCCGAAGGTCGCCGGCGCAAACGCGTGGCGCTGCTCGCTGGCTGCGTCCAGCAGGTGGTCGAGCCCGCCATCAACGAGGCGACCATCCGGCTCCTCACCCGGCACGGCTGCGAGGTGGTGGTGGCGAAAGGTGTCGGCTGCTGCGGCGCGCTCACCCATCATCTGGGCCGCGAGCCGCTCGACCTCGTCCGCGCCAACGTCGAGGCCTGGGACCGCGAGGCCGTGGAGGGCGGCCTCGATGCCATCGTGGTGAACGCCTCCGGCTGCGGCACCATGGTGAAGGACTATGGATTCCTGCTGCGCACCGAGCCCATCCATGCTGCCAAAGCGGCCCGCGTCTCGGCGCTGGCGCGGGACATCAGCGAGCTGATGCAGGAGCTCGGCCTCGCGACACCGGTGGTCGCCACCGGCCAGCGCGTCGCCTATCACTCCGCCTGCTCGCTGCAGCACGGCCAGAAAATTCACGGCGTGCCACGCGATCTCCTGCAGCGGGCGGGCTTCGCGGTGGTGGATGTGCCGGAAGGGCACCTCTGCTGCGGCTCCGCCGGCAGCTACAACATGATGCAGCCGGAGATCGCTGACACTCTCAAGGCCCGCAAGCTCCGCAACATCGCGAGCGTCGGGCCGGAGATCATCGCCGCCGGCAACATCGGCTGCATGACCCAGCTCCGCGGCGGCGCCGGCGTGCCGGTCGTGCACACGGTGGAGCTCTTGGACTGGGCGACGGGCGGCCCGAAGCCGGCGGCGATCGGAGATGATTAGGCTCCGGGGGCCAGGCTTATGAGCGATCCCATCCTGTTCGGTGCGGCCTACAGTGTCTATGTGCGTATCGTGCGCCTGGCGCTCGCGGAAAAGCGTGTGCCCTACCGCCTGGTAGAGATCGACATCTTCGCGGAGGGTGGAGCACCCGCGGACTACGCGGCGCACCATCCCTTCAAGCGAATTCCCGCCTTCGAGCATGACGGCTTCCGGCTCTATGAGACCGGCGCCATCACGCACTACGTCGACGAAGCCTTTCCCGGACCGGCGCTCTTGCCGGCCGATGTCCGGGCGCGTGCCCGCGTCCGGCAGGTCATCAGCATCGTCGACAACTACGTCTATCGCTCGATGGTTTGGGGCGTCTTCACGGAGCGCGTGCGCGCACCGACCCGAGGCCGCGCCGCTGACGAGGAGAAGATCGCCAGCTCCCTTCTTGCCGCCGGGACATGCCTCGATGCGCTGGAGGACCTCGCCGCGCCGCACGGACCGGCGCTGCTCGGCGCCGAGCTGACGCTCGCCGATCTCTATCTTGCGCCGATGATGCGGTATTTCACGATGGCGAAAGAGGGCGCCGATCTCCTGCGCGCGCGGCCACGCCTGGCCGGCTGGTGGCGGTCGATGCAAGAGAGATCCAGCATGGCGGAGACAAGGTCGCCGTTGGAATAGCGGCCGTGCACCCTCGAAATGGGAAAATACGACGCGTGCAGCCTATCGCAGGATCGGCGGGGGCATCGCGACGTTCGTCGCCGTATCCGAATTCCGCTCCGCCTTGTTGATTTTTTCCAGCTGGATGACGACGCGGCGGTTCTGGGCCTGGTTTGCCGGGATCGGGTTGCCATTTGCGTCCCGGTTCGGAACCTTGGGGAAGGTGTCGGCATAGCCGGCGGCACGGAGCCTGCGCGCGGGGATGCCTTGATCCAGAAGAAAATGCACCACCGCGGACGCGCGCGCCGTCGACAGTTCCCAGTTGGAAGGAAAGCGCGCGGTGCTGATGGGGGTGTCGTCCGTATGGCCCTCGACGGTGATCCGGTAATCCCTGAGCTCCTCCCATTTGAGCTTGCCCGCGATCTCGCGAAGGATGGATTCGCCGGCCTTGCTCAGGGTCGCGGACCCGCTGTCGAAGAACGCGGCGCTGTTGATCTCCAGCGTCGTGATCCGGTCGCCCTCCTGCTCGATCTGGGCCGTACCCTCGGATTTGAGGTTCTGGAGAATCTCGGGCGGCGAGATGGTGCTGGTGTCGCGCGCGGCCGAGTTGGGCGCGTCGGCGGCCGCGGCGGCAAGGGCGCTGGCTTTGACGACGGTCGCATTCGCACTAACCGTGGACGCTTCCACATGGGCGGGCGCCTTGGGCGCGGAGGCGTTCGGTGTCGGGTCGGCGCGCTCGAGATCGTGGAGAGGCTGGTTGCTTTCCACGAGGCCCGCGCGCGGCATCGGCAGCGGGATCGCCTGGGCGATCGTCAGCTTTGGCGGAACGTCTTTTCGCGGAATCGAAATGGAGAGGAAGATCGCGAAGAAGCACAGCAGCAGCGTGATCATGTCGGCATAGGTCATCAGCCAGTCGTCGGTATGGCTGGGAGCCTCGCGGCCGGTCTGCCAGCGGAAGCTCATGCGCCGACGACCTTCAGGTTCAAGGGGCTGTATGGCGAGCTTGGGCTCGGCCTTGAACGTGTCGAGGTAGTCATGGCTCTCCGGCCGCAGGAAGCTGTTCAGGCGATCCTTGACGTAGATCGGCGACTTGTCGCTCACCAGCATGACCATGCCCTCGGTGATCAGCTGGTTGCGGAAGCGGCGCTTCGCGACGATCCGGCGGAGCTTCGCCGCGGCGGGCATGTAGATGATCCGCGCGGTGACGACGCCGTAGAGGGTGGAGAGAAAGGCCACCGACAGGCTGGAGCCGATGCTGGAGACATTGTCGTTGAGGCTGCACAGCATGGCGACCATGCCGACCAGCGTGCCGATCATGCCGAAGGCCGGCGCGTGGCTCGTCATGGTCTGCAGCACGTCGACGGGGATGCTGTCGCGGTCGTAGTCTGGCGTCGGCGGCGGTCTCCATCATGGCGCGCACGTCCTCGGGGGAGTACTCGCTGACCACCATGTTGAGCCCGTATTTGACGAAGGGATCGTCGATCCCGCCCTTGGCGAGGCTGGACTCGAGCCGGTGCACGCCCTTTTCCTTGACCACATAGGCCCAGGCGACGATCTCCATCATGTCGCGGTGCAGGGTGTCCTGCGGCGCCTCGCTGGGCCGCTTGAACATGGCGGCGATGACGCCGAGGGCCTTGCCGACGTCGTCGGCCTCGAAGCTCATGAAGGCGACCGCGATCACGCCGCCGACGACGATCACCAGCCCCTCGATGCTGAAGAAAGCCAGCAGGCTGTGGGTGCTGAGCGCGACGGCGCCGAGCAGGAGCAGGAAGCTGCACGCCAGTCCGAGCACCGGGGCGCGGATGAAGGGCTCAAGATAACGTCGGCAAAGATCCAGCATGAATTTCCTCATCTGCAACACGGCGCGACTACGAGACGCAGATGTCCCAAGGCAATAGGCATGCCATGACGGCTCGTTCTTAAGTCACTGATAGGAATGAATTTATTCTATGCCCGGGCGGGGCGGCCGGGTGCCTCGGCGCGCCGCAGGAAAATATGGCAGGGAGCACCCGGCAAATCTGTCCGCGCTGGGACCGTCAACTCCAGCCGGGAAAGCGACCCGGAAGCAGCCAGTCCCGGCTCGGATCGCCATCGCCGTTTATCACGGCGTCGACCAGCCATCGGGCGGTAGCTGGGGCGGCGTGCATTCCGATGGAACCCATGCCGCCGTGAACGAACAGCCCTTCGATCGCCGTCTTTCCGGCGACGGGCAAGCCATCGGAGAGCATCGGCCTGTTACCGGGATAGACGTTCTTGACCTTCAGCGATCCGAGGCCCGCGATCATGCGAAGCGCGCGGCCGGCAATACGGCTCGCCATATCTGTGTTTCGCACGAGATCCCGAAAGGCCGGTTGGACGGACGCGCCAAGCCGCGCGTCGCCGCCGCGCATCGGATTTAGGCAAATGGCTTCGACCGCCGGCTGATCGTCGTGCTGATCTGCCACATCGGCGAGCCCTTCGAGCGACATCCGCCTGCCCAGCTCCTCCTGATCGGGCCAAGTCAGCTCTTCGACAATCCAAGGAAGCTCGAAGTCGAGCTTGCCCAATTGAATGAGCCAGCCCCTTCCGGCGGTGAAGGGCAGCCCGGGCAGCGGCCCGTCGCCCACCGTCCGGCGCAGCAGATCCGTCATCCAAAGTCCGTTGGCGATGAAGACCAGGTCCGCCGGAACGATTCCCTGGTCCGTCAGCACGCCCTGGACCTTGCCGCCGCGCGCGACGACCTGGGCGACGCGAACGCCTGTATTGATCGCCGCTCCCGCCTCTCGGGCGGCATGGGCAAAGGCATGTGTGGCCCCCATCGGTTCCAGCGTCCAAGCGCGTTCAACGAAGTAGCCTCCCGCGACGTTGAAGCCCAACCGCGTATGGTCGCGGGCGAGCTGTTGCCCCGAAACCTTTTCCATCCTCACGCCCGCCGCCCTATAGCGATCGGCGACGACGGATGCCGCCTCCAGACTGGCCTCGTCCTCCGAGATCAGCAGATGACCGATCCTGCCGAACTCGAAGGGAATAGGACCATGGGCGAGTTCCTCATAGATCGCCGCGGAGGCGTCGAGGAGCTCGACGACCTCCTTCTGCGGACCGCTGAGGAGAGTGCCGGTATTCCGTCCGGATGACTTGGCGGCGATCGCGTTCTGCTCAAGAACGACAGTCTTTACGCCACGAGAGGCCAGCTCACGGGCCAAGGTGCAGCCGGCGATGCCGCCACCGATCACGATCGCATCGGCCGGCTTGCCCGTCGGAGGGAAATTCTGTCCAGCCGGTTTGGGCATGCTTTTCGTCCTTTCTGCATCGAACGTATACTCGTATACGAGAATACCCGTGTGCAGGCAAGCTCGTTTCTGCTACGGACGTGCGGTCATCAAGGGAGCACGAATGGATCGGTTGAGTGACTTGGCCTCGGCCGCGATGCACCGGCCGCAGACCGTGGCGGACCGCGTGGCGGATATTCTGCGCGAGGCGATCGCCAAGGGCTCCCTCAAGGCGGGGACGCCACTCAGGCAGGACGAGCTCGCGACGCAATTCGAATTCAGCCGCATGCCGATCCGCGATGCGCTGCGCCAGCTGGAGGCCGAGGGTATCGTGTCGATTCATCCCACTCGCGGCGCTTTCGTCGCGCGGATGGACGCCACCGAGATCGGCGAGATCTACGCGGTGAGAGAACTGCTGGAGATCGAGGCCCTTCGGCTGGCCCTTCCGAAGCTGACCGACGCGCAGCTCGAGGAGGCCGCCTCGGTGCTGGACCAGATCGACGCGGAACCGGATATCGCCCGCTGGGGCGGGTTGAATCGCGCCTTTCATCTGGCGCTTTACGGCGCCTGCGGCAACGCGAGGCTGCTCAACCTGATCGAGGCGCAGCACAACGCCGCCGATCGGTATGTCCGCATTCTGCTGTCAAATCTCGACTATCGGGCGCGCTCGCAGGCGGAGCATCGCAGGCTCCTGGCCGCCTGCCGCAAAGGTGACGAGGATCAGGCGCTGACGTGGCTGGCGAAGCATCTTCGGGACGGCAGCAAGACGCTCGTCAAGTCCATCAAGTAGGGATCGCGCCCTAGTTCCGCCGCGATGCCAGCTTCGGCAGCAGGATCGAGGCCAGCAGCACCGCGAGGCCGATCAAGGTCGGCAGCACCCAGTTGGCGCCATTGGTCAGCATGTGGTCGCCGGCGGTGCCGAACTCCACATAGGCGACGGTCATCGGGATCTGGCCCACCAGCGTCCCCACCGTGTAGCTTGCCAGCGAGAGGCGGGTGAGGCCGAGGCCGTAGTTGGTGACGGGATGTGGGATCACCGGAATGAGCCGCACCAGCGCCACGGCGCGCCAGCCGCCGGCCTCCGCCTTGAGCAGCAGCGGACCCAGCCGCGGCACGCTCTCGGGGTCGATGAGGCCGCTGTTGACGTAGCGCGCCAGGAGAAAGCCCGCGACGGCGCCGAGCGTGCTGCCGACCGTCGCCCAGAGGAAGCCGGCGACGGGACCGAACAGCAGTCCCGCCACCACCGCCAGCAGCGTGCGCGGCACGAAGATCAGGCTCGCCGCGATATGGCCGAGGACAAAGATCAGCGGTGCCAGCGGCGCGCCGCCGATCGCGTTCTTGATCTCGGCGGGACCGAGGGCGTTGCGATTGATGAGCGCCACCGCCATCCCCGCCACCACGAGGACGAGAACGGCGATGCGGCCCAGGAGGCGGAGCCGCGAGAACGGGGCGGGGACCGCGTCCGGCGTCATGGCGTCGAACGCGCGCCGTCGTCGATGATCACGGGATTTTTCGCCCGGCGCATCAGCCACATGACGCCGAAGAGATCGACGAATCCCACCAGGGCGCGGTCGAGCACGCCGTAGTTGGAGACGCCGCGCTCGCGCGGGCGGTGGTTGACCGCGACCGAGACGACCTTGCCGCCCTGGCGCAGCACGAGGGCCGGCAGAAAGCGGTGCATGTGATCGAAGGCGGGGAGATCGAGGAAGAGATCGCGGCGAAAGATCTTGAGGCCGCAGCCGGTGTCCGGCGTGCCGTCGCCCAGGAGGTTCCGGCGGATCGCGTTCGCCAGCCGCGAGGCCATGCGCTTCGACCAGGTATCGCGCCGCTTCTGGCGGTGGCCGGCGATGAGGAGGGGCGGGCCGGCGGGCGCCGTGCGGGCGATCTCCCAGAGCTTCGGGATATCGGCGGGATCGTTCTGACCGTCGGCGTCCAATGTCGCGATCCAGGGCGCCACCGCCGCCTTGACGCCGCTGCGCACCGCCATGCTCTGGCCGCAGCTCGCCTGGTGGCGGACGAGGCGCAGGCGCGGGAACTCGGCGCCGAGGCGGCGGATCTCGGCCGCGGTCGCGTCGCTGCTGCCATCATCCACATAGACGATCTCGTAGTCGAGGCGGCTATCGAGGGCGCGCCGGATCTCCGCCACGAGGGGCGCCACGTTGGGCGCCTCGTTGCGCGCCGGTATCACGACAGATAGCTCCATTCACCCGCCGACTCTGCGCTGCTTTTCCGCCTGGGTTCCCGCGAGGCGCAGCGGTGTAGCACAGTTCCCGGAGAGGGTCCAAACGACCACAATGCCTGCCTAGAACGTCTCCACCCAGGGCCGGAGCTCGACCTCCCAGGTCCAGGCGCTGCGGTGCTGGCGGTGGATGTGGAGATAGGTCTGGGCGATCGCGTCGGGCTCCAGGAGGCCGTCGTTGCCGCGAGCAGCGCCTCTGATATCGCCTTGCTGCTTGATGCCGCCGTCGATCACGAAATGAGCGACGTGGATGTTCTTCGGCGCGAGCTCGCGCGCCATGCTTTGCGCGAGGCCGCGTAGGCCGAACTTGCCCATGGCGAAGGGCGCGGAGAGCGCATAGCCCTTGACGCTGGCGGAGGCGCCGGTGAAGAGGATGGTGCCGCTGCCGCGCTCCAGCATCAGCTTCGCCACCGCCTGGCCCATCAGGAAGCCGCCGTAGCAGGTCACCATCAGCGTCTTCTCGACCTCGACGGGATCGAGCTCGATGAGCGGCCCCCGCACCCGGTAGCTGGGGTTGTAGACGACGACATCGGGTACACCGAGATCACGCGTCACGGCGGCGATACAGGCGGCCGCGTCCTCGCGCCGGCTCGCATCGCAGGCGTAGGTCCGGGCGCCGGTCTCCTTGGCGAGCGCCGCGATCTTGCCGGGATTGCGCGCGGCGAGCGCCACGGCCATGCCTTCCTTGGCGAAGAGCCGCGCCAGGGAGGCGCTGAGGCCACTGCCGGTTCCTACGATGAGAGCGGTCTCGCTCATGTCTTTCTCCTCTGCTGCCAGGACCAAAGAACCGGGATGCGCCCGCGGGGGATCATCGGCTAAGGTGCGGGCCGCCCACCCCTTCGAAGGCCGCGACGACCCATCCGATGAAGCGCTACTCGATTTTCTCGCTGCTGAGCAATGCAATTTCCGGGCATCAGGATTGGCCGCGGCTCTGGCGCGATCCCGACCCGAAGCCCGCCTACGACGTGGTGATCGTCGGCGGCGGCGGCCACGGCCTCGCCACCGCCTATTACCTCGCCAAGGAGCACGGCATCACCAACGTCGCGGTGCTCGAGAAGGGCTGGCTCGGCGGCGGCAATACCGGCCGCAACACGACGATCATCCGCTCGAACTACCTCTGGGACGACAGCGCCGCGCTCTACGAGCATTCGCTCAAGCTCTGGGAAGGCCTCACGGCGGAGCTCAACTTCAACGTGATGTTCAGCCAGCGCGGCGTGCTGAACCTCGGCGCACACGCTGCACGACGTGCGCGAGGGCATGCGGCGGGTCAACGCCAACCGTCTCAACGGCATCGACGGCGAGTGGCTGACGCACGGCCGGCGTCAAGGCCTTCTGCCCGATCCTCAACACCGATCCCGGCGCGCGCTATCCGGTGCTGGGGGCGACGTTGCAGCGGCGCGGCGGCGTCGCGCGGCACGATGCCGTCGCCTGGGGCTTCGCCCGCGCCGCCGATGCGCGCGGCGTCGACATCATCCAGAACTGCGAGGTGACCGGCGATTCGCCGCGAGCGGCGGCCGCGTGGCGGGCGTCGAGACCACGCGCGGCTTCATCGGGGCGCGCAAGGTCGGCGTCGTCGCCGCCGGCCACAACTCGCGTGCTCGCGGCGATGGCGGGCGTGCGCCTGCCGATCCAGAGCCATCCGCTGCAGGCGCTGGTCTCCGAGCCGATGAAGCCGGTGCTGCGACACGCGTCGTCATGTCGAACGCGGTCCATGTCTACGTCAGCCAGTCCGACAAGGGCGAGCTGGTGATCGGCGCCGGCATCGACGGCTACAACTCCTACGCCCAGCGCGGCAGCCTTCCACGTGATCGAGGACAGCTGGCGGCGCTCATCGAGCTGTTCCCGATCTTCAGCCGCATGCGGATGATGCGGCACCTGGGGCGGCATCGTCGACGTCTGCCCCGACGCCTGCCCGATCATCGGCAAGACGCCGGTCGAGGGCCTCTATCTCAACTGCGGCTGGGGCACCGGCGGCTTCAAGGCGACGCCGGGCTCGGGCTGGGTGTTCGCCCACACGATCGCGCAGGACGAGCCGCACGCGCTGAACGCGCCCTTCTCGCTCGACCGCTTCACCACCGGCGCGCTGATCGACGAGCACGGCGCCGCCGGCGTCGCGCACTGAGGCCCCGTCGATGCTGCTGATCCCCTGCCCCTGGTGCGGCCCGCGCGACGAGACCGAGTTCCGCTACGGCGGCGAGGCGCACATCGCGCGGCCGAGACCCCGACGCGCTGCTCCGACGACGAGTGGGCGGACTATCTGTTCATGCGCGAGAATCCCAAGGGCCTGCACCGCGAGCGCTGGGTGCACGCGCAGGGCTGCCGGCGCTGGTTCAACGTCGCGCGCGACACCGTGACGCCACGAGATCCTCGCGGTCTACAGCATGGGCGAGCCGCCGCCGGCGATCGAGGAGCCGAAACCGTGAGCGGCATCCGCCTCGCCGCCGGCGGCCGCATCGACCGCGCGCGCCGCTGCGCTTCACCTTCGACGGCCGGCGCTTACAGGGCTTTGCCGGCGACACGCTGGCCTCGGCGCTGCTCGCCAACGGCGTGCGCTGGTCGGCGCGCAGCTTCAAGTATCACCGCCCGCGCGGCATCATGGGCGTCGGGCGCCGAGGAGCCGAACGCGCTGGTGCAGCTCGGCACCGGCGCCGACACCGAGCCCAATCTGCCGCGCGACCCAGTCGAGCTCTACGACGGCCTCGTCGGCGGCGAGCATCAACTGCTGGCCGAGCCTCGACTTCGATCTCGGCGCCATCAACGAGCTGCTGTCGCCGGTCTTCGTCGCGGGCTTCTACTACAAGACCTTCATGTGGCCGAAGTGGCTCTGGGACCGACTCTATGAGCCGTTCATGCGCCGCATGGCCGGCCTCGGCCACGCGCCCGAGGCGCCGGATCCCGACGCCTACGACACCGTCATGCGCACTGCGACGTGCTGGTCGTGGGCGGTGGCGCCGCCGGGCTCGCCGCCGCGCTCGCCGCCGGCCGCGGCGGCGCGCGGGTCATGCTGGTCGACGAGCAGGCGGAGCTCGGCGGCGGCCTGCTTCGACATGCCGCGAGCTATCTCGACGGCCGGCCGGCGACGGACTGGGTGGGCGCCATCGTCGCCGACGCTCGCGGACATGCCGGAGGTGCGGCTGCTGCCGCGCACCACCGCGTTCGGCTACTACGATCACAACTACCTCGTGCTGCTGGAGCGCGTCACCGATCACCTGCCGCCGGCGGAGCGGCGCGGCCGCATCGCGCCAGCGCCTCTGGCACGTGCGCGCCAGGCAGGTGGTGCTGGCGACCGGCGCCCATCGAGCGGCCGCTGGTCTTCGCCGACAACGACCGGCCCGGCGTGATGCTGGCGAGCGCCGCCGCCGCCTATGCCCATCGCTACGGCGTGCTGCCCGGCCGCAAGACCGTGGTGGTCACCAACAACGACAGCGCCTATCGCGCGGCGCTCGACTCTCCGACGCCGGCGGCGAGGTGGCCGCCGTCGTCGATCTCCGTCCCGCCGCCGACGGGTTCTGGCCCGAGGCGGTGCGCCAGCGCGGCATCCCCGTGCTGCCTGGCCGCGGCGTGGTGGCGGTCGCCGGCAGCGGCGGCGTCGAGGCGGTGGAGGTGCGCTCCCTCGATCCCGACGGCAACGGCGTCACCGGCGCGCGCCACCGCATCGAGTGCGATCTGCTGGCGATGTCGGGCGGGTGGAATCCGGCGGTGCATCTGTTCTCGCAAGCCCAGGGCAGGCTGCGCTTCGATGACGCGCTCGCCGCCTTCGTGCCGGGCGCGGCGGCGCAGGCGGTGCGGGTCGCCGGCGCCGCCAACGGCGCTTCGCCGTCGGCGATGCGCTGGCGGAAGGCGCCGCGGCCGGTGCCGCGGCGGCGGCAGACGCGGGCTTCGTCAGTGGCCTGCCGCCGTCGATGCCCTCGGCGCGCCGGCGCATCGAGACGCCGCTGAAGCCCGTGTGGCTGGTGCCGGGCGAGGCGGCGCCGGGCAAGGGGCCGGGCAAGCACTTCGTCGATTTCCAGAACGACGTCACCGCCGCCGACATCGCGCTTGCCGCCCGCGAGGGCTTCCGCTCGGTCGAGCACGTCAAGCGCTACACCACGATCGGCATGGGCACCGACCAGGGCAAGACGTCGAACGTCAACGCCCTGGCGCTGCTGTCGGATGCGGTCGGCGCGCGCGATCGCCGAGACCGGCACCACGACCTTCCGGCCGCCCTACATCGCCGTCACCTTCGGCGCGCTGGCGGGCGATGGCGCGGGGCGAGCTCGTCGATCCCGTGCGCCAGACGCCGATGCACGACTGGCATGTGGCGGCGGGTGCGGTCTTCGAGGACGTCGGCCAGTGGAAGCGCGCGCGGTACTATCCGAGCGGCGGGCGAGGACATGCAGACGGCGGTGCGCCGCGAATGCCTCGCCGTCGCGCGACGCCGTCGGCATCTTCGACGCCTCGACCCTCGGCAAGATCGAGATCCAGGGCCCCGATGCCGCCACTTTCCTCGACCGCGTCTACACCAACGCTTCGAGAGCCTCGCGATCGGCCGCTGCCGCTACGGCCTGATGTGCCGGCGACGACGGCATGGTCTTCGACGACGGCGTGACGACGCGCCTCGGCGACGACCATTACTACATGACCACCACGACCGGCGGCGCGGCGCGCGTGCCTCGACTGGCTCGAGGAGTGGCTGCAGACGGAATGGCCGGAGCTGAAGGTCTATCTGCACCTCGGTGACCGAGCATTGGGCGACCATCGCGCTCTCCGGCCCGAAGGCGCGGGCGGTGCTGGAGGCGATGGCGCCGAGCTTCCCCGTCGATCCCGCGACGTTCCCGTTCATGAGTCCTCCGCGCCGGCACGGTTGGCGGGACTGCCGGCGCGGGTCTTTCGCATCAGCTTCACCGGCGAGCTCCTCCTACGAGGTCAACGTGCCCGCGACCCACGGGCGCCAGCTCTGGGAGGCCGCGATCGAGGCCGGCCGCGCCCACGGCATCACGCCCTACGGCACCGAGGCGATGCATGTGCTGCGCGCCGAGAAGGGCTTCATCATCGTGGGCCAGGAGACCGACGGCAGCGTGACGCCGCCAGACCTCGGCATGGGCCGCATGGTCTCCAAGAAGAAGGAGTTCATCGGACGCCGCTCGCTGCGGCGCGCCGCGCTCGTCGATCCCGAGCGCAAGCAGCTGGTGGGGCTGCTGCCGAAGGACCCGAACACGGTCCTGCCGGAAGGCGCGCAGCTCGTGCGCGCGCTCCAGCCGAAGCCGCCGATGGCGATGGTGGGACATGTCACGTCCAGCTATTTCGGCGCGCGCATCGGCCGCAGCTTCGGGCTCGCGCTTGGTGAAGGGCGGCCAGGCGCGTCTCGGCGAGACGCTGCTGGCGCCGCTCGGCGACCGCGTCATCGAGGCGGTGACCGTGGCGCCGCTCTTCTACGATCCCGACGGGAAGCGCCGCGATGGCTGAGGCAGCGACGCTCCACGAGATATCCACGCTGGCGATGGTCGATCTCCGCGGCGATCCCGGCGATGCCGCCTTTGCTGCCGCGGTCGCGGGCGTGACGGGCACGGCGCCGCCGGGCACCCCCAATACGGTGGCCGCGGGCGGGGTCGCGAGCCTGCTCTGGCTCGGCCCCGATCAGTGGCTGGCGGTGGGCTCGGGGGCGGACCTGGCCTCGCGCCTGGAAAGCGCGCTTGCCGGCTTCCACCATTCCGTCTGCGATGTCTCGTCGGGGCGGCAGGTGCTGGAGCTCGCGGGGCCGGAAGCCCGCGCGGTGCTGGCCAAGGGAATGAGCCTCGACCTCCATCCCCGTGCCTTCAAGTCCGGTGGCTGCGCCCAGACCGCGCTGGCGCGGGTGCCGGTGGTGCTGCAGCAGCTCGATGACGACCCCGCGCTACCGGCTTTACGTCCGCCGGTCTTTCGCGCCCTATATCGTGGCGTGGCTTGGCGGCGCCATGCGAGAATTCACCGGTCCGTCCTAGAAAACGCGAATTCCCGAGGAGTGCTCCGATGGATCTGAAGCTCAGAGGCCGCAAGGTGCTGGTGACCGGGGCCTCGAAGGGCATCGGCTATGCCGCGGCCCGCTGCCTTGCCCAAGAAGGCTGCGACGTCATCCTGGTGTCGCGCACCGCCAAGGATCTGGAGGCGGCGCGCGATCGCATCCGGGCCGAATCCAACGTCGCCGTCACCGTCGAGCCCGCCGACCTCAGCGACGGCAAGGCGGCGCTGGCGCTGGCGAAGAAATATTCCGACATCGACGTGCTCGTGAACAACGCCGGCGCCATTCCCGGCGGCTCCGTCGAGGAGATCGACGAGGCGCGCTGGCGCACCGCCTGGGACCTCAAGGTCTTCGGCTACATCAACCTGACGCGGGAGTATTTTCGCCTGATGAAGGCGCGCGGCCGCGGCGTCATCATCAACGTGATCGGCGCCGCCGGCGAGCGGATGAATTCCGCCTACATCGCGGGCTCGGCGGGGAACGCGTCGCTGATGGCCTTCACCCGCGCGCTCGGCGGCACCAGCCCCTCGGTCGGCGTCCGCGTCGTCGGCATCAATCCCGGGCCCGTCGCCACCGACCGGCACATCACGCTCATGCGCAAGGCGGCCCAGGACAAGCTCGGCGACGCCGAGCGCTGGGTCGAGCTCGACAAGGCGCTGCCGTTCGGCCGCGCGGCGAAGCCGGAGGAGATCGCGGCGATGGTGGCACTGCTGGCCTCGGATCTTTCCGCCTACACCACCGGCACCGTCATCACCATCGACGGCGGCCTCGCGAACAAGTCCGGCTGACGCCGGCGATAAAGTCAGGGAAGGAGGAAGCCATGCCTCATCTCACCGCCGACGACGGCGTCCGGCTCTACTACGAGGAAGTGGGATCCGGCACCCCTGTCGTGTTCGTGCACGAGTTCGCGGGCGATCATCGCAGCTACGAGCCGCAGATGCGCTTCTTCTCGCGCCGCTACCGCTGCATCGCCTACAACGCCCGCGGATATCCACCCTCGGACGTGCCGGCGGATGCCGCGCGCTATTCCCAGGACCGCGCCCGCGACGACATCCGCGCCGTGCTCGACGGCCTCAAGATCGACAAGGCCCATGTGGTCGGCCTCTCCATGGGCGGCTTCGCCACTCTCCATTTCGGCATGCACTATCCCGACCGCGCGCTCTCGATCGTGGTCGCGGGCTGCGGCTACGGTGCCGAGCCCGATAAGCGCCAGCAGTTCCAGGCGGAGTCGGAGAAGACCGCCGCGCACCTGCAGGAGAAGGGCATGGCGGAGGTGGCGCCGATCTACGCGATGGCGCCGACGCGGGTGCAGTATCTCAACAAGGATCCGCGCGGCTTCGCCGAGTTCGCCCGCCAGCTGGCGGAGCACTCGACGACGGGATCGGCGCTGACGCTGCTGGGCGTGCAGCGCATGCGGCCCTCGCTCTATGAGCTGCAGGCGGCGCTCGGCAAGATGACGCTGCCGACGCTGATCATCACCGGCGACGAGGACTGGCCGTGCCTGGAGCCCGGCCTCTACCTGAAGCGCGTCATTCCCTCGGCGGCCCTGGTGGTGGTTCCCAACACCGGCCACGTGGTCAACCTGGAGGAGCCCGCGCTCTTCAACCAGGCGATCGCCGACTTCTTCCACCAGGTGGAGCACGGCCGCTGGCCGCAGCGCGACCCCCGCGCCATGGCCGGCACCATCCTGGGAACGCGGTAGGACCTACAAGACGGCAGTGCGTCTAGCCGAACTTCGGCTCGGTGCTGACCACGCTGTTGCGCGTCTTCATCAGGTCCCACCAGGCGCGGAGCTTGGCGCGCGGCTTCAGCATCTCCTGGCCCTCGGGCGTCAGCGCCAGATAGTGATAGATCGGCGCCACGAAGAGGTCGGCGAGGGTCACGCGATCGCCGACGAGAAATTTCCCGCTGCCCATCAGGCGCTCGTACTCCTTGAGGCAGAGCTCGACGTTCGGCAGGGCGTCCTTGACCACCGCCTCGTCGACCGGCGCGCCCAGCATCGGATGCACGATGCGCTGGAACACGAGCTTGGTGATCATGCAGGCATAGCCATAGGACTCGGTGATGCCGATGATCTGGTTCATGCGCGCCCGCGGCTGCGCCTCGACGGGCTGCAGGTCCTGGCCGGGGATCGCCTGATTGATGTAGCGCACGATGGCGTCGGTCTCGTAGAGGTCGAAACCGTCATGAGAGAACGTCGGCACCCGCCCGAAAGGACAGCGCGCGAGGTGCTCGGGCTCCTTGTGGGCGCCCTTGATCATGGCGACGTCGACGAGCTCATAGGACGCCGGTTTTTCCTCGAGCGTCAGTCGGACCGTGCGCACATAGGTGCTGATGGTGGGGCCGTAGACGATGGGGGCGGCCATGGAGCCTCCTTCTGGCGAGCGCCGGTTTCGGAGGCGAGAAGCGAGCGGTCGTATCGCCTCACTGTGCGAGCGAGCATACGCCTGGAGCCCGCGACTTGGCTATCACGCCGCGGTTACCGCACGGGAACGGGCGGGTCTCGGATGGCTCAGCGGGAGGGTTTGGGAGCGCCGGGCGCGCCGAGGAGAAGCTCGGCTTCGCTCCGCGCGGCGACGCGGCGCATGGCGTCGCGCTTCTTCTCCACCATCACCATGCGCGGCCGGCGGCCGTTGCTGGCGGCGATCGGACCGGAGACGGCGGGAGCCGCGGGACCGCCGGGAATGCGCAGCCGCGTCACCCGCACGCGTCCGTCGGCGCGGCTGACGGTGGCCTCGATCTCCTGGCCCTTGAAGAGCCGAGTGACGCCGGCGGCGGCGAAGACCTGAGCGTCGAGCGGCACGTCCTCGGGCACGCCGGTGAGGCGCAGGCCGCCGGTCTGCCGCGCCGGATCGAACCAGCGCACCACGCCGCGGACCGCGCCGTCCGCGGGAACCTCGATCACGCTGATTTCAGCGGCGGGAGCACCGGTGACCGCTTCGGCCCGTCGCACCAGCCGTGGCACCGGGGGCGGCGCCGGTGCGGCCGGGATCTCCGGCACGATCTCCTTGCGCGGGCGCCCCGGCTTGCGGCCGGTCCCGACCCGGCGCCGGGCGCGGGGGGCCGGCGTCTCGCGGACGATCTCGACCTCAGCGGGGGGCGGCGGCGGGTTCAGGATCCGCGCCACCGCCGCGCTCACGGTCTCCACCAGGGCGGGTATCTCGCTGGCCGGAGTCGGCCGGCCGACGAGGAGCTTCGCCACCATCCGCGCCACCAGCGGCAGGAGAATGTCCGGGCCGCGGGCGCCGCCAGACTCGGCGGGCGGCAGGCTCGGCGACAAAGCAGAGAAATCCACCGTGTTGGCGACGTCGGTCAGTTCGGTCATTGATTTGCCCAAGTATTCAACTCGACGTCGGCCTAAATCCGCGCAATAGGCGCTCTGGCTTCTTCTACGTTGAGTTGTGCGTTTGTTAATCTAGTCGGGACCTTTCATCGGCCCCCAAAGGAATGGCAAGAACTTCTATAGCAGATGCCGCGGGCCCGCGCGAGGGCACTTTCAGGAACATTTGCGTGCCGAAGAAGGCGCCACGGCTGGCGCCCTCTGCCATATCGCCGGTATATTGCCGCCGAATGCGACGGGAGGCGCCGGGTCCATGAGGTTTCGCGCGGCGGTGCTGCATCGGCCCGGAGAACCGATCGCCATCGAGGACGTCGAGGCGGCGGCGCTGGCGCCGGGCGACGTCCTCGTGCGGGTGCGTGCCACCAGCCTCTGCCACACGGACCTCGAGGTGATCGACGGGCAGCTGGCATTTCCCATGCCGATCGTGCTCGGCCACGAGGCGGCGGGGGTGGTGGAGCGAGTGGGAAGCGACGTCACCGATCCGCGGCCCGGCGACACCGTGGTGCTGTCGTGGAATCCCCATTGCGGCCGCTGCTTCTATTGCGAGCGTGATCAGCCGATCCTGTGCGAGACCTATCTGGGCCTCGCGCCCAAGGCGGTGCAGTTCGACGGCAAGGCCAAGCTCAGTCTCGGTGGCGAGGCCCTGCATCACATGATGTACATCGCCTCCTTTGCCGAATACTGCATCGTGCCGGCGCAGTCGGCGGTGGTGGTGCCGAAGGAGATTCCCTTCGATCGCGCCTGTCTCATCGGCTGCGGCGTGATGACCGGGGTCGGCGCCGCCATGAACGTCGCGCGCCTCTCCGCCGGGGATGTCGCGATGGTGATCGGCTGCGGCGCCGTCGGCTTGAGCGCGGTGCAGGGGGCGCGGCTCGCCGGCGCCGCCGAGATCATCGCCGTCGATCTCGACGACGCCAAGCTCGCCCTGGCGCAGCGCCTGGGCGCCACGACGACCGTCAATGCCGGCCGTGACGATGCCGCCGCCATCGCCAGGTCGCTGACGCGGGGACGCGGCGCCGACTGCGTGGTGGAGGCGGCGGGAGATCCCCGCGCGCTCCGGCTTTCCGCCGAGGCGGTGCGGCCGGGCGGCCAGATCGTCTGGCTCGGCAAGGTGAATGTCGACCGCGAGGTGGCCTTCCGCTGGGGCACGCTGATGCGCGAGAAGCGGATCGTGCGGTCGAGCTATGGCGGCGCCCGGCCGCAGCGGGATTTCCCGCGCCTTGCCCGTGCCTATCTCGACGGCAGGCTGAAGCTGGACGAGTTCGTCAGCCGCCGCATCCGTCTCGAGGACATCAACGAAGGCTTCGCGGCCCTGAAGCGCGGCGAGGTCGTGCGCGCCGTGATCACGTTCGATTGAGGAGGCAAGGGTGCGATGAAAGTCTATGAGGGCGGCCGCAGCCTCGACGGCTCCATCGTGACCGTGGACGGCAAGCCGCTGTCGCCGCGCTACGACCTGAAGCGGCTCTCCAAGACCGGCTTCGAATGGACCTTCGAGGGGCCGGGGCCGGCGCAGCTGGCGCTGGCGCTGCTGGCGGATCATCTCGGCAGCGACGAGGAGGCGCTCCGGCGCCACGAGGCCTTCATGCGCGAGGTGGTCGCCCATCTCGACAATGCCTGGCGGCTGACCTCCGCCGACATCGATCAGGCGCTCGGTCGTGGCTAGGGCCGCCGCATCCAAGAGCGCACCGCCGCGCGGCCGCCGCGCCCGGCCCGCCGTGGACGAGACCCGCGAGAGCCTCACCGCGCGGGCCTATCGCGAGCTCGAGGAGCAGATCGTCACCCTCAAGATCCCGCCGGGCACCGTGGTCTCCGAGGCGACGCTGAGTTCAGCGGCTCGGGATCGGCCGCACGCCGATCCGCGAGGCGCTCTGGCGGCTGGCGCGCGAGCGCCTCGTCACCATCATTCCCCATCGCGGCATCATCGTCTCGGAGATCAACATCAAGACGCAGCTCCGCCTGCTGGAGCTGCGGCGGGAGGTCGAGCGGCTGGTGGCGAGCCGGGCGGCCAGGCGCGCCGACGCGGGCGAGCGCCGCCGCCTCGAGGAGATCGCCGCGGGGATGGAGAGCGCCGCCGCCGCCAACGACGATACCGCCTTCATGCGCCTCGATCGCGAGTTCAACGAGCTCTCGGTGGCGGCGGCGCGCAACGAGTTCGCCGCCAGCGCCATGACCTTGATGCAGGGTCTCTCCCGGCGCTTCTGGTACCTCCACTACAAGGAGGCCGCCGACCTGCCGCTGGCGGCGCGGCTTCATGCGGAGGCGGCGCGGGCGATCGCGCGCGGCGACGCCGAGGCCTCGGCCCGCGCCGCCGACCGCCTCGTCGACTACATCGAGGATTTCGCGCGCGCGACAGTGGGGCTGGATTGAGCTCCCCGAACTCCTCCTTCATCGTCATGCCCGGCCTTGTGCCACGGCTGTCCGGTTGAGCGATCGCGCGTGCGCCGCAGATCATTGCGGCGATTGGATTTGCATGGGTTTGCGGAAACCGAGGACACGGCAGTTCGAAATCAGGGATCGAAGTATCGAGCGCCGGTCGCCATCGGAAAGTGCGTGGCAGAATCATCTCGCGTCCTTCGAGACGCAGCCCTGCGGGCTGCTCCTCAGGAAGAGGTAAATAGGTGATGGCACAAGGAAAACCGCCTCATCCTGAGGAGGCCGCGCAAGCGGCCGTCTCGAAGGACGCACTGCAGCCGATCCAGCGCCCTCGCGAATACTTCCCGTTACCTCGCTATCCGATCTCCGAACCGGACAGCCATGGCCTTGTGCCGGGCATCCACGTCTTGACAGCGAAAATTCGTGGATGGCCGGGTCACGCCCACGGCTGTCCGGTTGAGTTTATGTGGACGAAGCGCATGGCGTTGATTCTACTCGGTCCAGGACGTCGGCAAACGATCCGGGACACGAGAAGAGGTTCAGCGCCATGCGGCATCAGAATAGCGTTTTCCATTCGGTTCTGAAGCATGTTCCTTGGCCGACGTTTGATCGGCTGGTGGCGCGGCATGGAGCGGATGGACGGGTTCGCCGGCTGACGACGCGAAGCCAGTTTGTGGCGCTGCTCTATGGCCAGCTTTCGGGCGCCGCGAGCCTGCGCGAGATCGTGACGGGGCTGGAGAGCCACGCCGCCCGGCTCTACCACCTGGGCGCGGATCCGGTTCGGCGCTCGACCTTGTCCGATGCGAATGCGCAACGGCCTGCCGGGGTCTTTGCCGAGCTGTTGGCGAAGATGATGAAGCAGGCCCATCGCGGGCTCCGCCGTAAGCTTGCCGAGACCACCTATCTCATCGACGCCACGGGCGTGCGGCTGAACGAGCACAGTGCCGGCTGGGCGCGGTTCTCGGCCGGGGTGTGCGGCGCCAAGGTGCATGTCATCTACGACGCCGATGCCGACCGGCCGATCTACGCCGCGGTCAGTGCGGCAAACGTCAACGACATCACCGTGGCCCAGCAGATGCCGATCGAGGCGGGGGCCACCTATGTCTTCGATCTCGGCTATTACGACTATGCCTGGTGGGCCAGGCTCGACGCCGCCGGCTGCCGGATCGTCACCCGGTTCAAGTCCAATACGCCGCTCGACTTGGTGGAAGTGCTGCCGGTGCCGCGGGGCAGCACTATCCTCTCCGATCGCATCGGCTTCCTGCCCGCTCGCCAAGCCAGGAACCGCCGCAATCCAATGCAGCAGGCGGTGCGCGAGGTGCGGCTCGTGACCGACACCGGCAAAGTGCTGCGTATTCTCTGCAACGATCTCGACGCCAGCGCCCAGGAGATCGCCGATCTCTACAAGCGGCGCTGGGCCATCGAGCTGTTCTTCCGCTGGGTCAAGCAGACCCTCAGGATCACCCGCTTCCTCGGCACCTCCGAGAACGCCATCCGCATCCAGATCGCCGTCGCCCTGATCGCCTTCCTGCTGCTCCGCCTCGCTCAATCCGCCCAGAAAGGCCTCCACGGCCCCCTCGCCTTCGCCAGGCTGGTCCGCGCCAACCTGATGCACCGCAGACGCATCGACCGCCTGCTCCACACCGAGCCAACCCCAATACTCAACCCCAATCAATTGCTGCTCCAATGGAGCTGAAACCGGAACCGGACAGTCGTGGGTCACGCCCGGCCATGACGGAGTGGGAGGAGGCTCAGAAGCTCGTCTTCGCCCATCGGACTCGACATCTAATACATCGCTGATATATTAGTGCTCACGAAGGTCGGAAAGGGAGCGCCGGGATGACGAGGCGGCAGGCGGCTTTCCGCGAGGATTACCGGAGCCGGGTCTCGCCGTGGTACAGCGGCGTCGGCCACGTGATCCTGATCTATGGGATCGGCTTCGCGGCGCTCGGGTATTTCATCCCGCACATCCACCGGACGAGCGCCACCGACTGGCTGGTCGTGCCGGTGGCCTTCATGTTCGCCAATGTCTTCGAGTGGTGGATCCACCGCTACGTCATGCATCGCCCGATCAAGGGCTTCATGGGGATCTACAAGCGCCACACCTTGGCGCATCACCAGTTCTTCACCGACGGCGAGCCCACCATCGACACGACGAAGGATTTCCGCATCACCTTCTTCCCGCCTTATGCGCTCGTGGTCTTCATCTGCATGTCGGCGGCGGGGGCGGTGGTGGTGAACGCGATCTGGTCGGCCAACGCCGCCTGGCTGCTGCTCTGCACCACCACCTTCATGTACCTGAACTACGAGCTCTTCCACTGGGGCTGCCACGTGAAGGACGACCGCCTCATCCGGCACATCCCCTTCATGAACACGATTCGGCGCCATCACATCGCCCATCACAATCCCTCGATCATGATGGCGCGCAACATGAACCTGACCTATCCGATCGCCGACTGGCTGTTCGGCACCAGCGATCTCGACCGCGGCCTCATCGGGCACGTCTTCAACGGCTACGACCAGCGCTTCGTGAAGCGGGATCTGGAGCGCGTGCGCGCCGGCGTCGACGATCCGATGGCGGGCCGAGTCCGGGCCTGACGCGCCATGGCAACACTCAAGCGCTCGATCGCATCCCTGATCGGCGGCATCGCCGTCGGCGTCTTCATCTTCGTGCTCTGGCTGTTGATCGCGGGGAGCGCAAGCCCAGCCGCGGTGACCCTGGGGCTGGTTCTGGCGGTGCTGGTGGGCGGCTGGGTGCGGCTCGCCGATCTCTAGGCGTCAGCCAACATAGATATTCCACACCTTATGGGGAGCTTTTCCCCATGCTGCAACTATTGCGAGCCCGTGCGCCTCGGCCTCATGCTCGAACGTCCGGGCGCAAGAATGCGCCCCGAACAGCGTGGGGAAAATCATGCGACTTGGACGAGGTGTCTTACTGGGAGTGATGCTTCTGGCGGCGGGCCCGGTCCTCGCCGGCGGCCCATTCGACGGCAGCTGGAAGGGCGAGTCGCCGACCAGCGGCGGCAAGAACGGCTGCCCCTCGAACACGATCACCGCCACGATCACCGACGGCAAGCTGATGGGCGACTACCAGGCTGGAAACTTCACGTTCCACATCCGCGGAACGGTGGGTGCCGATGGGAAGCTGGTCAATGGCTTCATGGCAAATCAGCCCTTGACCGGTGCCTTCACCGGCAACGAGTTCACGGGCAGCTATAACTCAGCGCCGTGTCACACGGTACGGCAAGTAACGTTGCACAAGTCAGGCTGACAGCGGCGCGGAGGTCATAGGCGCCGCCCTGCGATCTCCACGCCACGCGCGCCCCACGACGAAGGCACCTCGAGCGCCCGGCGTAAGAATCCCGATTCCCGGCGCCTTAGTGCTCGGTGGCGAGCGCCCGGGCGAGCTGGCTCAGGGCTTCCTGATAGCGCTCGTTCGGGATCTGCGCGAAATTCTTGGCAAGCTCCAGGCACATGCGCTCGCGCGAGCCATGTGCTCCGGCTCTGCGGCTCCTCCAGCCCCTCGAAGAAGCTGCCGACGGGGACGCTGAGGGCGCGGGCGATCTGATAGAGCCGGCCGGCGGATACGCGATTGATGCCGCGCTCGTATTTGTGGGCCTGCTGATAGGTCACGCCGATGAGATCGGCGAGCTGCTGCTGCGTCAGTCCCAGCATGATACGGGATTCGCGGATGCGCGCCCCGACGTGGCGGTCGATGTCTTGCACTCTGGTGGTCGTTGTCATCTGGGTCATGGCCGAACAAAAGCTCCTTAACACGTTCGCGAGACGCCGCGGGTTAAATCAAGTTCATCCGACTGTCTAACGCATTGCATTAGAGAGTGGAGGAGAGCGAGTCTTGTTGCCTCAAGTTGCTCACGGCCCGCGGTTCATGCAGTAGACTGCAAGGGCCCGCACGACCACTCGACGACTATTTAGGTCAGCATTAAGGGTTTTCAACCGCCGGAGGCCGATGCGAAGCCGGCATGGCAGCCGTCCGGCGGTGGTGTTTGACAGGCGCGGCGGTCCGATGATAACGACCGGGCTCCACCGTGCCCGGAGACGACCCCAGCCCATGCCGCGTATCTCGATCGGTGACTGTCACCTCTTCTATGAGCGGCATGGCGGCGGGTTCCCGGTGGTTTTCGTCACCGGATTGAGTGGTTACGCCGCCTTCTGGCGCGAGCAGATTCCCGCCTTCGCCAAGGAGTTCGAGGTGATCGTCCACGATCACCGCGGCGTCGGCCAAAGCGACCGCAGCCCGATCTCCTATACGGTGGAGCGGCTGGCATCCGACGTGATCGGGCTGATGGACGCGCTCGACATCAAAAAAGCGCACATCGTCGGCCATTCGACCGGCGGCGCCATCGCGCAAATTCTCGCGATCGAGCATCCCACCCGCCTCGCCAGCGTGGTCATCTCGGCGAGCTGGACCAAGGCGGATGCTTATTTCCGCCGCCTCTTCACCCTCCGCAAGGAGATCCTCGGCCGTCTGGGTCCGGCAGCATATCTGCAGAGCTCGACCCTGCTGCTCTATCCCCCGCTCTGGATCGCCCACAACAACGAGAAGCTCCGCCAGCTCGAGGCGCAGTACCTCTCGACCTTCTCCTCGCCGGAGATCGTCGCCAGCCGCATCGACGCAATCCTCGCCTTCGACCGTTCGGCGGAGCTCGGACGCATCAAGACGCCGTCGCTCGTTCTCGGCGCGCAGGACGACATGGTCACGCCGATCTACTTCTCCGAGGAGCTCGCGCGTCTGATCCCCGGCGCCGAGGTCAAGATTTTCCCGCAGGGCGGGCACTGCTTTACCCAGGTCGCCGCGCGCGAATTCAACAGCGCGGTACTGCCTTTTCTCAAGGCACACACCCCGGCGCGCGTTTGAGCTACCAGATCGCCGCGCATCGGCAATGCGTCTGCTCCTGCGCCGACGCCGCGAACAGCGTCAACAGGCGGTAAATGACCGTCGGATTTCGATGGCGCCGCTGCATGTTGCGCGGGCCAATTCGCGCCGTGGATGCGCACTCCGCCGTGTCCGAGCCAGCGTCACGAAGCGGTTCGGGATGCCGTCGATTTAAGTCTTCCTAAAGCTGTCACTGACTAGTTTTGGTGGTTCGGCAGGAAAAATCTGCCGCAGGGAGAGCCTGCTATTTCCGCTTCAGCCCGCAACAGGACGCGACGCAACTGATGTCTTCGCACGGCCGATCGGCAAAAGATCATCTGTTGGCGGCGCTGGAGGGCGCCGGCGATCTCGCATATATGTGGGAGCTCGCCAGCGACGCGCTGCGTTTGTACGGCACGAGCCTGCCGCGCCTCGGTCTCGCCATCGACGATCCCGACGCGCTCGCCACCGGCGAGAGCTTTACCGCGCGCATCCATGCGGACGACCGCGTGCTGCGGCAGAAGCGCCTGGAAGCGCACACCGCGCGCGGCGAGCCCTTCGAGTGCGAATACCGCCTGCGCACCGACGCCGGCGCCCAGGTCTGGGTGCAGGAGCGCGGCCGGGTCGACTTCGATCAGCGCGGCCACGCCAAGCGGCTTTCCGGCGTGCTCCGTCTCATCACTGGCCGCAAGACCGAGGAGCAGCGTCTCGAGCGGCTCGCCAATCACGACGAGCTCACCGGCCATTTCAATCGCACGCGCCTGCGCGAGGCGCTCGATCACGTCATCGCGACCAGCCTGCGCTCGGGCCTCAAGGGTGCCTATCTCGCGATCGGCATCGACAAGCTCGCCACGGTCAACGACGCCTTCGGCTACGAGACCGCCGACCAGGTGATCATCGAGATCGGCCAGCGCCTCGACCGGCAATTCCGTGACAGCGATGTCATCGGCCGCGTCGGCGGCGACCGCTTCGGCATCGTGCTGACCAATTGCCCGGAGAGCGAGATCTCCGGCGTCGCCGAGAAGATCCTGACGATGGTCAGCCAGACCCCGATCCCGACCCGCGCCGGACCGCTCTACGCCACCATCTCCATCGGCAGCGTCAGCTTCCCTGACCAGGTCAAGACGTCCTTCGACGCGATGACCCGCGCGGAGACGGCGCTCTCCGAGGCGAAGCGCGCCGGCCGCGACTGCTTCGTGCCCTACCGCCTGGCGGAGAGCCAGCGCCGCCAGCACCGCACCGACCTGGCACTCGGCGAGCGCGTCCAGCGCGCGCTTAAGGAAGACCGCCTGGTCTTCGCCTATCAGCCCGTGGTGGACAGCGATACCGGCGCGGTCGACTACTACGAGTGCCTGCTGCGCATGATCGCCGAGGACGGCAGCGTCGTGCCGGCGAGCGCTTTCGTGCATATCATCGAGCAGCTCGGCTTCATCCGCCTGATCGACCGCTACGTGCTCGAGCGGGCGGTGGCGGAGGTGACGCAATATCCCGATATCAGTCTCGGCTTCAACATCTCCGGTCTGACCGCGGCCGATCACTCCTGGCTGCGCCTGGTGGTGTCGCTGCTGAAGGACAAGCCGGAGATCGCCCGGCGACTCACCGTCGAGATCACCGAGACCGCGGCGCTCTACGACATCCACGAGTGCGCGCGCTTCGTCAGCACGCTGCGCGAGCTCGGCTGCCGCGTGGCGCTCGATGATTTCGGCGCCGGCTTCACCTCGCTGCGTCATCTGCAGACCCTCGACGTCGACATCGTGAAGATCGATGGGTCCTTCGTGCGCAATCTCGCCGACAGCTACGACGATCAGATCTTCCTGCGCCACCTGGTCGGCCTCGCCGACGGCTTCGGCCTCTCGACGGTGGCGGAGTGCGTGGAATCAGCAAAGGAAGCAGCGATCCTGCGCCGCGAGGGCGTGCGCTTCCTGCAGGGCTATCACTTCGGCATCCCCGGCGTGGAGAAGCCCTGGCTGCAGCATAAGAAGAATTTCGCCCTGCCGCCCGCGGCGGAGCCCTGGACGCAGAACGTCGCGGCGTCGTAGCTCTCAGCTCTTGCGGTTGCGCGAGAGATCCTCGACCAGCTTCTGCAGCGAGTTGATCCGCTCGTTCAGATCCTTGATGTCGCCCTCGGGCGCCGCCGCCGGCTTTTCCTTTTCCTTTTCCTCGTCCGTCGCCGCGGGCGCTCCGCCAGTCGGCGTCGGGAAGGGCGAGAACATCTTCATGGTCTGCTCGAAGAGCGCCAGATTCTGCTTCCCCATCTCCTCCAGCTTGCCGAACGGGAACAGGCCGCCGAAGGTCTGCTGCAGGTTCTTGCGCATCTGCTCCTGGTTCTGCGCGAAAGCCGCCATCGCCTGCTCGAGGTAGCGCGGCACCAGCCACTGCATGTTGTCGCCGTAGAGGCCGATGAGCTGGCGCAGGAAGCTGATCGGCAGCAGGTTCTGCCCCTTCTGCTCCTCCTCGACGATGATCTGGGTCAGGACCGCGCGGGTGATGTCGTCGCCGGTCTTGGCGTCGTAGACCAGAAACTCGCGGCCGCCCTTCACCATCTGGCAGAGGTCGTCGAGGGTGACGTAGCTGCTGGTGGAGGTGTTGTAGAGGCGTCGATTGGCGTATTTCTTGATGACGACCGGCGGTATCGGCGCCGGGTTGCTGCTCGTCGGCTCGGTCTTCTCGTCTGCCATGGGTTTGCCAGCGTCCCAGTCTGCGCTGTGCGCGAGTTGCGCAAGAATAAGGCATCCAGCATAACAGCTTTTATGGCAGGTGCCGCAAGGGGTAATGCAGAGCGCGGATTTCCCGCTCGCCTAGCCACTGTCATGCGGCGCCGATATACTCCGCGCCATGGCGGACCCGCCGGACCTTGCGACCCTGGCCAAGCGTTATGTGGACCTGTGGCAGGATCAGCTGATCGCACTTGCCGCGCACCCCGAGCTGGCCGAAGCCTTGGCGCGGCTGCTGGCGGCGGTGCCACCATCGTCATGGCCGGCGGGGTTCCGTGATCCCGCCGCGGATCGGGCCGCGTCCGCTGCCGATGCATCTGGCGGCGGCGACCGTGAGCTTCGCGAGCTCCTACGCCGCCTTGCCGCTGCTGAGGAGCGGATTGCTCGCCTGGAGGCCGGAGCTGCAGCCGGCGGGCCGCGAGCTCGAAAGAAGCCTCGCAGCCGCCGGGCTTGACGCACTCGCCAGTGCGGTGGACGCGGAGCTGCGCAGCCGCGCCGGCAGCTTCCTGCAGGGGATCGAGCGCTATCGCCATCATCCCTACCGCCGCGACCTCGCTGATCCGGCGGCGATCTGGCGCGAGGGCACGACACGGCTTCTTGATTACGGGGAGGGTGGCGATGGCGCGCCGGTCCTGGTGGTACCCTCGCTGATCAACCGCGCCTATGTGCTCGACCTCATGGCCGAGAAGAGCCTGCTGCGCTGGCTCGCCGGCAATGGGCTGCGTCCGCTGCTGGTGGATTGGGACAAGCCCGGCGCCGTCGAGCGCCGCTTTGGCCTCACCGACTACATCGCCGGCCGGCTCGAGGCCGCGCTCGACGCCGCGGTGGGGCTCGCGGGGCGGCCGGTGGCGGTAATGGGCTACTGCATGGGCGGCCTGCTGGCGCTGGCGCTGGCCGCGCGCCGGCCGCGCCAGGTGAGCGCGCTGGCATTGCTGGCGACGCCCTGGGATTTTCACGCCGAGCGGCCGGAGCAGGGGCATCTCCTGGGCGCGCTGATGCCGTCCCTGGGCGCGCTCTTCCAGCCCTGGGGCGAGCTGCCGGTGGAGGTGCTGCAGACGCTCTTCGCGAGCCTTGATCCGCTGCTGGCGCTCAGGAAGTTCACCCGCTTCGCCGCACTGGCGGAGCGCGACCCGCGCGCCCGCGAGTTCGTCGCGCTCGAGGATTGGCTCAACGACGGCGTGCCGCTGGCGCTGCCGGTTGCGGAGGATTGCCTCGCCGGTTGGTATGGCGCCAACACCACCATGCGGGGCGCGTGGCGGATCGCTGGGCGCGCCGTCGATCCCGCCCACTGCACCATGCCGGCGCTGGTGATCGTGCCGGCCCAGGACCGCATCGTGCCGCCGGGTTCCGCCCGGGCGCTCGCCGGCCTGCTGCCGATGGCAACCACTTTATCGCCCAACCTCGGTCATATTGGGATGGTGGTGTCCAGCGGCGCGCGCGATGCCATCTGGCGCCCGCTCAGGGCGTGGCTGCTCAAGAATGCGGCGCACGCGGCGGCGACGTCGAAGCCGCGCTCCCGCCGCCGCGCCGCCGCGCCCGCACCCAAGCCCAAAGGGCGCGGCCGCAAGCAGGCGCGCCGCCGCGGCTGACCTCCCCTCACGCCGCCAGCGTACAGCCGCCGCGCCTGGACCCCATCGGCCTTGCCGTTTAAAATTTGTGCGGACGCCTTATTTATGGGACAGAGCCGGAGCTGACCCGGCATTCCTATCGCCAAACCAGAACCGAGGAGGACCCGATGACCGAGGTCGTGATCGCGAGCGCCGCCCGCACTCCCGTCGGCGCCTTCAACGGCGCGCTCAGCAGCGTGCCCGCGCATTATCTCGGGCAGGTCGCGATCTCGGAGGCGATGCGCCGCGCCCAAGTGGCGCCCACGGACGTCTCCGAGGTGGTGATGGGACAGATCCTCGCCGCCGGCGAGGGGCAGAACCCGGCGCGCCAGGCGGCGGTGGCGGCGGGCATTCCCTATGAGGTCACCGCCTATGGCGTCAACCAGCTCTGCGGCTCCGGCCTGAGGACGGTGGCGCTCGGCTATCAGGCGATCCGCAACGGCGACAGCGAGATCGTGGTGGCGGGCGGCCAGGAAAGCATGAGCCAGGCGCCGCACTGCATGCATCTGCGCAACGGCACCAAGATGGGCGATGCCCAGCTCGTCGACACCATGATCCGCGACGGGCTCTGGGATGCCTTCAACGGCTACCACATGGGCAACACTGCGGAGAACGTGGCGCAGCGCTGGCAGATCACGCGGCAGCAGCAGGACGAGCTGGCGCTCCGCTCGCAGTCGCGCGCCGAGGCGGCGCAGAAGAGCGGCCGCTTCAAGGACGAGATCGTGCCGGTGAAGATCGCCGGCCGCAAAGGCGAGGTGGTGGTGGAGGCCGACGAATATCCCCGGCACGGCACCACCCTCGACGCGCTGCAGAAGCTCCGCCCGGCCTTCGACAAGAATGGCACCGTCACCGCGGGCAACGCGTCGGGCATCAACGACGGCGCCGCGGCTGTCGTGCTGATGACGGCGAAGGAGGCAGACCGCCGCGGCATCATGCCGCTGGCGCGGATCGTCTCCTGGGCCACGGCGGGAGTCGATCCCGCCGTCATGGGAACCGGTCCGATCCCGGCGAGCAAGCTCGCGCTCAAGCGCGCGGGCTGGAGCGTCGATGATCTCGATCTCGTCGAGGCGAACGAGGCCTTCGCCGCCCAGGCCTGTGCCGTCAACAAGGAGCTCGGTTTCAATCCCGAGAAAGTGAACGTCAACGGCGGCGCGATCGCTCTCGGCCATCCCATCGGCGCCTCGGGCGCCCGCGTGCTGGTGACGCTGCTGCATGAGATGGGCAAGCGCAACGCGCGCAAGGGCCTCGCCACCCTCTGCATCGGCGGCGGCATGGGCATCGCCATGTGCGTCGAGCGCGGCTGACAGAAACACTGATCGCGTTGCGAAACGGGCCGCCCTCGAGGCGGCCCGTTTTTTGCTATGCTTTCCCGAGCGGGATTTACGACGCTTTTCTTGCGATGATTTGTGCGCTGCGGCAAAGAACGCAACAAATGAAGAATTGACGAAACGCCGCAAAGGGCAAATCTAAGTGAAAAGGCGCGTTCTTTAGCAGGGAGGAAGACATGGCACGGGTGGCGGTGGTGACGGGCGGGACGCGCGGCATCGGGCGGGCGATCTCCGTGGCGCTCAAGGCGGCGGACTACAAGGTGGCCGCGAACTACGCCGGCAATGACGCGGCGGCCCGGGAATTCACCGCCGAGACCGGCATCCCCGCCTACAAGTTCGACGTCGCGACTTCGCCGCCTGCGAGGACGGCGTGAAGCAGATCGCGGCCGAGCTCGGCCCGATCGAGATCCTCGTCAACAACGCCGGCATCACCCGCGATGCCGTGCTGCACAAGATGACGCCGGAGCAGTGGGAGGCGGTGATCGCCACCAATCTCACCTCGTGCTTCAACATGTGCCGCCTGGTGATCGAGGGCATGCGCGAGCGCGGCTTCGGCCGCATCGTCAACATCGGCTCGATCAACGGCCAGGCCGGCCAGTACGGCCAGGTGAACTACGCCGCCGCCAAGTCCGGCATCCACGGCTTCACCAAGGCGCTGGCGCAGGAAGGCGCCGCCAAGGGCATCACCGTGAACGCCATCGCGCCCGGCTACATCGACACCGACATGGTGCGCGCGGTGCCGCCCAACGTGCTGGAGAAGATCGTGGCGCGCATTCCCGTGGGCCGCCTCGGCCATGCCGAGGAGATCGCCCGCGGCGTGCTGTTCCTGGTCGCCGACGAGGCCGGCTTCATCACCGGCTCGACGCTGTCGATCAACGGCGGCCAGCACATGTATTGATACCGGCGTCTCGGATTTAACCCGGCTCCCAGCCGGGCGGCGCCATCTCGAAGCCGGCGAAGTCGAAGGCGGGCGCCACCGTGCAGCCCACCAGCGTCCAGGCGCCGAGAGTGCGCGCGCTCTGCCAGACGCCGGCGGGCACCACCCGCTGCGGCTCCTCGCCGATCGTCGAGCCCGGGTCCGAGCTTCATGACTGTCGCGGCGCTTGCCGTCCGGCGACAGGGTGAGCAGCAGTGGTGCGCCGGCATACCAGTGCCAGACCTCCGCCGCATCGACCCGATGCCAGTGCGAGACCTCGCCGATCTGCAGCAGGTAGTAGATCGCGGTTGAGGCGCCGCGCCCGCCGGCGACGCCAGCGTCGCGGAAGGTCTCGCGGAACCAGCCGCCCTCCGGATGCCGCGCCAGGCGCAGGCGGCGGATCACCGCGTCGGCATCGGCCGGCAGCGCCATCGCGTCTCTGCTACTTCGCCTCCACGGGCACCGTCTGGCGCATCGCGGCGCGCTCGGCGAAGTCGGCGTACCAACGCGCGAGCCCCGGCGCCCGCTGGCGCCACTGCTCGCTGGCGAAGCGGAAATCCAGATAGCCCAGCGCGCAGCCGATGGTGATGAGGCCGATGGTGAGCGGGCCGCGCAGGCCGCCGCTCTCCGCCTCGCTCTCGAGCGCGGCGAGCGCGCCGCGGACCTTGCGCAGCTGCGCCTCGATCCAGTCCGGCCACTGCACTTCCTTGGGCCGGATGCTCTCGTAGCGTGCCAGGATAGCGGCCTCGAGGATGCCGTCGCCGAGCGCCTGCTGGCGCAGCGCCACCCAGCGCTTCTCGCCCGATGCCGGGAACAGCTTCGGCCCGTCGTGCAGGCTGTCGAGATATTCGCAGATGACCGGCGAATCGTAGAGCACCTGCCCGTCATCGGTGGTGAGGGCGGGAATCTTCACCAGCGGATTCTCCCGCGCGACCTCGTCGTTGGGCTTGGTCGGGCATCACCGAGCTCGGCACCTTCTCGATGCGGTCGACGAGCCCGGTCTCCATCGCGGTAACCATCACCTTGCGCACATAGGGCGAGGTGGGTGCGTAGCGAAGCTTCATGGCGATTTCTCCCGTTGGTTCCGGTTGCCGCCTCGGGCGTGCTCAGAACACGTCCTTGCGGCGGCGGATCTCGGCAAAAGTAGTGACGGCATCGCCGACGGTGCCCATGGCGGCCTGAAGGGCGGGCTCGTCGGCGCGCAGGAACGGGTTGGTGGCGCGCTCCTCGCCCATCGTCGCCGGCACGGTCGGACGGCCCGCCGCGCGCAGCTCGTCGACCCGATGCGAGCGGTCGACGAGGGCGGCATTGCCGGGCTCGACGGTGAGCGCGAAGCGCGCGTTCGCCTGGGTGTATTCGTGGCCGCAGTAGACGCGGGTCTCCGGCGGCAGCTCCCGGAGCTTCGAGAGCGAGCGCCACATCTGCTGCGGCGTTCCCTCGAAGAGCCGTCCGCAGCCCAGGGTGAAGAGCGTGTCGCCGGAGAACAGCGCCCGCGAGGCCGCGAACCAGAAGGCAATGTGGCCGCGGGTGTGGCCGGGCACGTCGAAGACGCGGGCAACCTGCGCGCCGAAGGCGTACTCGTCGCCGTCGCCCACGTCGATGTCGATGCCGGGAATGCGCGCGCGATCGGCGCGCGGTCCGACGATCGTGCATTGCCACTTGGCCTTGAGCGCGAGATTGCCGCCGGTGTGATCGGGGTGGTGGTGCGTGTTGAGGATATGCGTCAGGCGCCAGCCGGTCTCCGCCAGCGCGCGCTCCACCGGTGCCGCCTCCGAGGGATCGACGGCGGCGGTGGCGCCGGTGTCGGGGTCGCGCAGGAGATAGACGTAGTTGTCCCTGAGCGCGTTCAGTTGACGGATGACAAGCTCGGTCATGGCTCCAGCGGTCCAGTCTGCGGGAGGTCGGGAAGGCGCCCGACCATGCCTAGCCTAACCCTTGGGGCCCATGTCATGCTAGACGCGATGTACGCCGACGTCGTCGATCTCCGGGATTTCTACGCGACTCGCCTCGGGCCAGGTGGTGCGGCGCATGGTCCGTCGCCGCGTGCGGTTGATGTGGCCGGACGTGCACGGCATGCGCGTGATGGGGCTCGGCTATGCCACGCCCTATCTGCGGCTCTTCAGCGACGAGGCGGAGCGGGTGCTGGCGATGATGCCGGCGGAGCAGGGCGTGCTCGCCTGGCCGCCGGATGGACCCAACTGCATTGCGCTCTCCGAGGAGGGCGAGCTGCCGCTGCAGGATTATTCGGTCGATCGCGTGCTGCTGGTGCACGCGCTCGAATACAGCGAGCATGCGCGCCTCCTGCTGCGCGAATGTTGGCGGGTGCTGGCGGGCGGCGGACGGCTGCTCGCGATCGTGCCCAACCGCCGCGGCATCTGGGCCCGCCTCGAGCGCACGCCGCTCGGCATCGGTCACCCCTATAGCGCGGGCCAGCTCACGCGCCTCCTGCGCGACGAGCATTTCACGCCCGAGCGCACCTCGCCCGCGCTTTTCATTCCGCCGACCGCGTCGCGCATGATGCTGCGCTCCGCCGCCGCCTGGGAGCAGGTGGGCGAGCGCTGGTTCACCACCTTCGCCGGCGTCGTGCTGGTGGAGGCGACGAAGCAGATCTACGCCAAGACCGCGGACTCGCGACGGCTGCAGCAGCGTCGCCCGGTCTATCTCCCGATGCCGCACGGCGCCACGCCGGCGACCCGCGTCGCTCTGACTGATCGTTAGTCCCGACGCCGGCTCAGCATGAAGAGGCCCTGCGCCGCCAGCAGATTGGCGAGGTTGCCGCGCGGGTCGAGGGAGAACGGCCGGCCGGCGTGGTCGAGGGTGACGCTCTTCTCGATGGTGACGCCGAGCGCGCTGGTGAGCGTCACGAAATCCCTGATCGTGCAGAGATGGATGTTGGGCGTGTCATACCAGTCGTGATTGAAGAGATGGGCGACGGGCATGCGGCCCTTCACCAGCAGGTGCAGCCGGATGCGCCAGTGGCCGAAATTCGGAAACGAGACGATGGCGCGCCGGCCGATGCGCAGGAGATGCTCGATCACCACGCGGGGATGCCGCGTCGCCTGCAGCGTCTGGCTCAGCACGGCGTAGTCGAAGGAGTCGGGCGGATATGCGGCGAGATCGCTGTCGGCGTCGCCCTGGATCACCGAGAGGCCGTGCCGCACGCAGGCGTTGACGCCGGACTGCGAGAGCTCGATGCCGCGGCCGTCGACGCCCTTGGCGCGCGCGAGATGAGCCAGCAGCTCGCCCTCGCCGCAGCCGACGTCGAGCACGCGCGAGCCGGGCTCGATGAGGTCGGCGACCAGGGCCAGATCGCCGCGCAGGCGCGGCAGGCCGGCGGCGCCGGCGCGCGGCTCCGCCACGGCGGCAGCTGACGGGCTCATCGCTGCCTCAGCCCCCGGTGCTCGGCGCAGCCGTCGAGGAAGCCGCGCAGCGTCGCGAAGAATTCCGGCTCGTCCAGCAGGAAGGCGTCGTGGCCCTTGTCGGTCTCGATCTCGACGAAGCTCGACATTCGCCGCCGCGGCGTTCAGGGCATGCACGATCGCGCGGCTCTCCGAGGTCGGATAGAGCCAGTCGCTGGTGAAGGAGATCACGCAGAAGCGCGTGCGCGCGCCGCGGAACGCGTTGGCCAGCACGCCGCCGTGCTCCGCCGCCAGGTCGAAATAGTCGCAGGCCCGGGTGATGTAGAGATAGGAGTTGGCGTCGAAGCGATCGACGAAGCTGCTGCCCTGGTGGCGCAGATAGCTCTCCACCTGGAAATCGGCGTCGAAGCCGTAGGTCACGCTCTCGCGGTTGCGGAGCTTGCGGCCGAACTTGCGATGCAGCGCCGGCTCCGAGAGGTAGGTGATGTGGGCGGCCATGCGCGCGACGGCGAGGCCGCGGGCTGGATTGCGTCCGGCCGCCTGGTAGTCGCCCCGGCACCATTCGGGATCGGCCATGATCGCCTGGCGGCCGACCTCGTGGAAGGCGATGTTCTGCGCCGAGTGGCGCGCCGCGGTGGCGATCGGCACCGCCGCGAAGACGCGGTCGGGATAGCTCGCCGCCCACTGCAGCACCTGCATGCCGCCCATGGAGCCGCCGATGACGGCGAACAGCGTGTCGATGCCGAGATGGTCGATCAGCGCGCTTCTGCGCCCGCACCATGTCGGCGATGGTGATGACCGGGAAGGTCAGGCCCCAGGGCTTGCCGGTGGCGGGATCGATCTCCCTCGGCCCGGTCGAGCCCATGCAGCCGCCCAGCACGTTGGTGCAGATGATGAAGTAGCGGTCGGTGTCGAGCGCCTTGCCGGGCCCGACCATGTGGCCCACCAGCCGGGCTTGCCGGTGAGCGGATGCGGCTCGGCGGCGTATTGGTCGCCGGTGAGCGCGTGGCAGATCAGGATGGCGTTGGTGCGCTCGGCGTTCAGCGTGCCGTAGGTCTGATAGGCGATCGTGTAGGGGCCGAGGGTGGCGCCGCTGTCGAGCGCCAGCGGCTCCGGCACCACAAAGCTGTGCCCCGGCCGCTTGCTGGTCTCCTCGACGCTTCCGTAGACAACACCCGAAATCATCTCGGTGGCCTCGCTGCTCTCAACGCTCGGTTCCGCCCCCGCCGTGGACGAGCAACGTGCCGAGGCGGGCGTTGTCGGGAAGCGAGGGCGTGTCGGACATCGGTCGTCTCCATCAGAGGCGCCGGCCCGGCCAACAAAAAACCCTGGCCCGCGAAAGGGTCCAGGGTTCCGGTGGGAACTCCGACCTTTTAGCGGTTGGTTTTACGTGGTCGCAAGCCGGTCGGCCAAATCACCACGAAGCGATGGTGAGCTAGCGCTTTCCCGCAGAGGCTGTCAAGTCTACCCACTCCGGGCTGGTGTTCCCGCTCGAAATTCTGAACCCTGCCTTGCGTGCCGGACGGATGTCGTTGATCCCGTGGGCGGGTTTCGGGGGCGGCTCGCGCGGACGGCGCCGAGCCGGGTAGCAGACCGCCGTTGCGTCAATGTTTTCTTTGCTTTCCCGGGCGCGCCCGACTATCTCTAACGCCCGCCCAGCAGCCACGTCCTGACCATGTCCGACCCCCATTGGAACCTCGATGAACTGCGTCAGCAAATCGACAAGATCGACGACAAGCTGCACGACCTGCTGATGCGGCGCGCCGATCTCGTGGGATCGGTCGGGGCGGTCAAGAAAGGCGAGCGGATTCCGGCGCTCAGGCCCGGGCGCGAGGCGCAGATCCTGCGGCGACTGATGGCGCGCCACGATGGCCCGTTCCCGCGCACGCTTGTGGCGCGGATCTGGCGCGAGCTGTTGAGCGGCACCATCGGCATGCAGGCTGATTTCTCCGTCGCCGTCTACGCGCCCGCCGTCGCGCCGGGCTTCTGGGATCTGGCGCGCGATCATTATGGCAGCTTCACGCCGATGACCGCTCACAGTACCGCGAGCCAGGTGCTGCGCGCGGTGACCGAGGGAAACGCCAGCGTCGGCGTGCTGGCCTGGCCGCAGGAGGGCGATCGCGAGGCCTGGTGGCCGCAGCTGGTCTCCTCCGATCCGAACGTGCCCAAGGTGATCGCGCGGCTTCCTTTCGCCGGTCCCGGCAACGCGCGGATGAACGGCGTCGATGCGCTGGCGATCGGACGCGGCGAGCTGGAGGATACCGGCAGCGACCGCAGCCTGCTGGTGCTCGAAGTGAGTTCCGAGATGAGCCGCGGGCGCCTGCTGTCGGCGCTCAAGGCCGGCGGCTTCGAGCCCGCCTTCATCGCCGCCGTCGAGCAGCGGCCTGGCGCCAGCGTCAATCTCCTCGAGGTCGAGGGCGTCGTCGAGCCCGGCGATGCACGGCTCGCCGCGGCGCTCGCGCCATTGGACACGGCGGTGGATCGGGTATCCTCGGTCGGCGGCTACGCCTGTCCGCTGACCGCTCAGGAGCTGGCGGGCCGGCGCAAGGGCCTGGCGAAGAAACGGGGCTAGTTTCGATGAGCGCACCGACCATTCCGCAGCCGCAACCCGGCGTCCTCGACATCGCTCCCTATCGCGGCGGCGAGGCCGGCGCGCCCGGCTTCGAGCGGCCGATCCGGCTCGCCTCGAACGAGAGCGCGCTGGGTCCGAGCCCCAAGGCGATGGCGGCCTACAAGGCGCTCGCCGGCGAGATCCACCGCTATCCCGACGGCGGCGCCGAGGCGCTTCGCGAGACGCTCGCGCGCCGTTATGGCCTCGATGCCGAGCGCATCGTCTGCGGCAACGGCTCCGACGAGCTGATCGGCCTGCTCACCAAGGCCTATGCCGGTCCCGGCGACGAGGTGCTCTACAGCCGGCACGGGTTTCTGATGTATCCGATCGCGGCGAAGGCCGCCGGCGCCACGCCGGTGACGGCGCCGGAGAGCAATCTCACCTTCGACGTCGACGCCATGCTGAAGGCGGTGACGCCGAGGACGCGCATCGTCTTCCTCGCCAATCCCAACAACCCCACCGGCACCTACATTCCCGTCGAGGAAGTGAAGCGGCTGCACGCGGGGCTGCCGAAGTCGACGCTGCTGGTCATCGACGCCGCCTATGCGGAGTACGTACAGCGCAACGACTACGAGCCAGGCGTCGAGCCTGGTGGAGAGCAATCAGAACGTCGTGATGACGCGCACCTTCTCGAAGATCTACGCGCTCGGCGGCTTGCGCGTGGGCTGGGCCTATTGCAGCGCGCCGGTGGCGGATGTGCTGAACCGCGTGCGCGGGCCCTTCAACCTCAACGGCGCGGCGCAGGCGGCGGCGGTGGCGGCGCTCGAGGACGTGGCGGCGGTCGATCGCGCCCGCGAGCACAACGACATCTGGCGGCCGTGGCTCGAGCGCGCTCTCAAGGAGATCGGCCTCACGGTCAATCCCAGCGTCGCCAATTTCGTCATCGTGCGGTTCCCCGGCGAGCGCGGCAAGACCGCGGACGCCGCCTTCGAGTTCCTGAAGTCGCGCGGCATCCTGACGCGCAAGATGGGAGGCTATGACCTCGCCGAGTGGCTCCGCATCAGCATCGGCACGGAGGAGGAGATGCGCGCCGTCGTCAAGGCCTGCGCCGATTTCCTGAAGGGGCCATGAGCGCGCCGCGTTTCGAGCGCGTCGGCCTCATCGGCATCGGGCTGATCGGTTCCTCGCTCGCCCGCGTGCTGCGGCGCGACGGGCTCGCCGGCGAGATCGTCGCCTGCGCGCGCCGGCAGGAGACCCTCGACACCGCTCTCGAGCTCAAGACTCTGCGACAGCGCGACGACCGATCCCGCGGCGGCGGTGGCCGGCGCCGATCTCGTGGTGCTGGGCACGCCGCTCTCGGCCTATGCCGAGATCGCCAAGGTCATGGGGCCGGCGCTGAAGCCCGGCGCCATCGTCACCGACGTCGGCTCGGTGAAGCAGGCGGTGATCCGCGACGTCGAGCCCGACATTCCCGCGGGCGTGCATTTCGTGCCCGGCCATCCGGTTGCCGGCACCGAGCATTCCGGGCCCGAATCGGGCTTCGCCGATCTCTTCCATGACCGCTGGTGCATCCTGACGCCGCTCGGCCGGACACCGATCCCGGCGCGCTCGAGACGGTGACCGCGCTCTGGCAGTCGGCCGGCATGCAGGTCGTCACCATGGACGCCGAGCATCACGACCTGGTGCTGGCGATCACCTCGCATCTGCCGCATCTCATCGCCTACACCATCGTCGGCACCGCGACCGATCTCGAGGACACTCTCAAGTCCGAGGTGATCAAGTTCTCCGCCGGCGGCTTCCGCGACTTCACCCGCATCGCCGCCTCCGACCCCGTGATGTGGCGCGACGTCTTCCTCAACAACCGCGAGGCGGTGCTCGAGATGCTGCAGCGCTTCAGCGAGGACCTGACCGCGCTGCAGCGCGCGATCCGCTGGGGCGAGGGCCAGAAGCTCGAGGACCTCTTCACGCGCACCCGCGCGATCCGCCGCTCCATCATCGAGGCGAAGCAGGCGTAACACCCACCGGGAGCGCGCCATGTATGCGGTGATCTTCGAGGTGCAGCCGAAGCCGGGCCGTCAGCAGGACTATCTCGACCTCGCCGCCAGGCTGCGGCCGGAGCTGGAGAAGATCGAGGGGTTCATCTCCGTCGAGCGCTTCCAGAGTCTCACCACCGAAGGCAAGCTGCTGTCGCTGTCATTTTGGCGCGATGCCGCGGCGGTGGAGCGTTGGCGCCGCCATGGCGAGCACGGTGCCGCGCAGCGCCGGGGTCGTTCCGAGATCTTTGCCGACTATCGTATTTCCGTCGTTGAAGTCGGGCGGCAATACGGCATGTTCGACCGCGAGCAGGCGCCGTCGCGGGAGTGAGCGGGACCGGCTACCAGGCGATGCGCGGCATCGCCATCAGGCGCGCGGGGCCCAGGTAGAGATTTCCGTTCTGCACCCGCGCGGGAAGCGTGACCTCCGGCGTGCCGTTGGCGCCAGGCTTCGACAGCATGCCCAAGGCGAGCTTGGCGAGGGCGCCGTCGTTGGGGCGCATGCTGCCGCTCGCGACCAGCGCATCGGGGATGGCGCCGGGCCCGATCACCGTCGTGTTCAGGGCGCCCATCGGCTGCAGATTCTGATCGAGGGCGAGAGTGCCGTTGGCGACTGCCTGCAGCGGCCCCCAGACCAGGCGCTGCAGCTCCACCTCGAGGGTCCCGCCGTCGTCGCGCCAGCTCGCCAGCGCCGCCGGCGTCGGACCGGCGGGGATCGTGCCCTTGAGGGTGGCGCGGGCGCTCACGGCGTCGATGGTGCGCCCGAGAGCCGGCACGTCGGCGGGCAGCGTCAGATGCGCCAGCGCGATGGTCAGAGTGCCATCGGGCTCGAGATGGCTCGCCGCCGGCGACCGCGGCAGCGTCACCGTCACGTCGGCGCGCGCCGCCTGAACCGGTCCGCTGGTCAGCGTGGTGGCTGAAAGCGCGAGGCTAGTGCCATCGCGGCCGACGCTCACGGTTCCGGTGACGTCGGCGGCTGACGCGTCGAGGACGGGCCGGTCCTCGTTCGCCGGCACCGTCACCTTGGCGCCGTCGGGCGCCCTGAGCGTCCAGTCACCCCAGTCCCAGATCCAGGCCGTGCCTTCGAGTCGCGGCGTCGCCGCGGTGTAGATCGGCGGCCGGGCGCTCCGGCCGTAGGTTGCATTGGTGAGGGTCACCCTGAGGCGGAGCGGAAAGCCCGCCACTGCCAGTGCATCCCACCGCGCGATGGCGCCGGCCTGGCGCTCCCGCTCGGCCCAGGCGGCGATCTGCGCCGGGATTCGGTGGGCGCTATAGGCCCAGAGGGCGCTCACCCCGACCGGAATCAGCAGCAATGATGCACCGGCGGCGAGAAGCAGGCGGCGCGGCGACCAGAAAGGCTTAACCATGATGTCTCCGTTATAGGGCAAGCAGGGTGGGTGCGTAACCCGCAGGCCTCGATTGCAGGCTGTGCGCTTGCGGCGGGCCGTCGCCCCGCTAGACTGCGGGCAGCGCCGGTTTCCCCATCACATGTCCTCCGCAACCGATCTGACCGTGGCCACCCCACCGCGTCTCACGCTCGCGAGCCTGCTGCCCGTGCTCTTCGTGCTGCTGTGGTCGAGCGGCTTCATCGGCGCCAAGCTCGGACTTCCCTACGCCGAGCCTATGACTTTTCTGGGGCTGCGCTTCGCGATCGTGACCGCGATGATGCTGGCGGCGAGCCTCGCTCTCGGCGCGCGCTGGCCCGCCAGCCCGCGCGAAGCGATGCATATCGTGGTGGCGGGCGTGCTGCTGCAGGGCGTCTATCTCGGCGGCGTCTACATCGGCATTGCCAAGGGCGTCGGCGCGGGGATCGCCGCCCTCATCGTGGGATTGCAGCCGATCCTCACCGCCGCGCTGGTGCGCCGTTTCCTCGGCGAGCGCGTGAGCGCCCGGCAATGGCTGGGCTTCGTTCTCGGCCTTGTTGGCGTGGTGCTTGTCGTGACCAGCCGGCTCGGCCTCGACATCGGCCATCTCTGGGGCGTCGTCGCGACCCTGGTGGCGCTGGCGGGCGTCACCCTCGGCATGCTCTATCAGAAGCGCTTCTGCGCGGGGATGGATCTGCGCAGTGGCACCGCGATCCAGAACGGTGTGGCCGCGGCCATGATGCTGGTGGGCGCGCTGCTGTTCGAGGACATGCGGATCGAGTGGACGCCGTCCTTCCTGTTCGCGCTCGCCTGGCTCGCCCTGCCGCTTTCGGTGGGCGCGACGCTGCTGCTCTATTATCTGCTTCGCCTCGGCACGGCGACGCGCCTCATGAGCGTCCTCTATCTCGTGCCGCCGGTGACCGCGCTCATGGCCTATGCGGCTTTTGGCGAGAGCCTCAACCCGCCGGCGCTGCTCGGCATGGGCGTGGCGGTGGCCGGCGTCGCGCTGGTGCTGCGCGGAGGAACGGCATGAGCCGGGAGGAAAGCCCCCTGGATTCGCCCGAGCTCCAGGCGGCGCTCGCCCAGCGCGGCGATCTCTGGGTATTCGGCTACGGCTCGCTGATGTGGGATCCGGGCTTCCGCCATGCGGAGGTGCATCCGGCGCTGCTCTACGGCTATCACCGGCGCTTCTGCGTCTATTCCTATCGCTACCGCGGCACGCCGGACTGTCCCGGGCTGGTGCTCGGGCTCGACCATGGCGGGACCTGCCGTGGATTGGTCTACCGCGTGGCGCGCCGCGATGCGAAGTCCGCGCTGCTCTATCTCTGGGAGCGCGAGCTCCGCGGCGGCGGCTATCACATGAAGACCGTGCGGCCGCGGCTTCCCGGCGGGCGGCGCGTCGGCGCCTACACCTTCGTGGTGGACCACGCGCACAAGGACTATGCGGGCGAGCTCAGCCTGCGGCAGACCGCGAAATACATCGTGCAGGGGACCGGCGACCGCGGTCCCTGCAGCCACTATCTAGAGAGCACCGTGGAGCATCTGGAAGAGCTGGGCCTCGTCGACGGCCCGCTGCACCGCCTGGCGGAGATCGTGCGCCGGATGGCGGCGGCGCAGGGGCGCTGAGACCTCCCAGTGCCTCAGTGGCCGTGTAGGCGCTGGTCCTTGGCGTCGTAGTAGGCCTTCAGGGTCACGAAGATGAAGAGCACCGAGACCACGAAGAGGGCGATGCCCGAGTAGTGGAAGAAGCCGTCGTCGTAGACACCGGCCAGCACGACACCCACCAGGGTGAGGATCGTCATGATCGGGATGAAGATCCAAAGGCTGTTCTCGTCGCTGATCAACATGGCCGGGCGCTCCAGGATAAGGTCGGGCGCGATCATACCCGGGTCGCCGTTGGGCGCAACCCGCGTCCGGGTAGGGCGATTTGCCGCGCCTATCGGAAGAGGGCCCGGAGCCGCTCGCGGGCGGCGCGGCCGGCGTCCAGGTCCCAGCAGTTGACGATCGCCAGGCGGAAGCCGCCGGGGGGCATGGCGTGCTGCTCCAGCGGCACGTCCTCCTCGAAGGTGATCTGGATCGAGGAGATGCCGGGCTGACGCAGAATTTCCTTCACGGCGACGCGGTCGATCTTCCAGGCGATGCCGTGGTCGCCGAACAGCACCACGCTGTAGCCGTTGCGGCGCTGATCCTCGAAGGGCCAGCCGCCCGACGTATAGAGCGCCACCACCGCCCGGAGCCAGCCGGCGCCGTTGAGGTCGAGCCACTGCTCCGCCATGCGCAGGTGGCACTCGATGATGGTGCCGTCGATGGTCTCGAGATTGACGACGCCGGTGAAGCCCTCGAGGTTGAGGGCAAGCCAGGGCAGCACGCGCGCCTCCAGCGCCGGCATCCGCTCCGCATGGACGGTCCAGTAGTCGAAGGTGCCGTCGCCGGTGGCGATGCCGGTGGTGTGCCGCCACCAGACCGGCTCGCCACCGCGCAGCGCCACGTCGGTGCTGACGTGCTCGCCGGTGAAGAGGGGCATCCAGAGATAGCCCGGCTCGATCGCCGCCTCGTACTCCTCGGCGGAATTCAGCACCCGGCTGCCGGTGCCCATGCCGCGCATGTTGTAGATCGGCTTGGAGAACACCGGAAAGCTGGGTGGCGTGGTGCCATGCGGCCCATGCGGCAGACCCTGGGTCTCGCAGATCAGCAGCTTGTTGTAGACCCAGCGATGGCGCGGATAGAGCGTCCAGGCGGTGGCGTCGTCGATCGGCACCACGACATCCTCGGGACAGGGCTCGTGCTCGAAGTACTGCCACCGCCAGGAATCGACGCCGAAGTAGGGCAAGCCCACGCTCCAATGCAGAGGCGCCGTCAGGCGCCCGGTAAATCATGGGCGATCGGCGGCCGGCTGTCGATGGCGTTGCCGCGACAGCGACGGGGATCGAATTTGACGGGTGTGGCGAAAATCGTTTTACTGCTGCCTCGGTGGAAGCATAGTGCATTGCGCGGCCCCGCCACCAACGCCCCAGGGTTGGCGCAAGCGAGATCGAAGACATGAAGATGGATGAGGCCCAAAAGGCCATCGTTGCGGAATGGCTGGAATTGCCGCCCAGCGCGCGCGCCACCGAGCATCAGGCCGCGGTTTTTGCCATGAAGAAGATGCCGGAGTATCAGCTTCGCTCGCGGGGTGCCGGCCCCTATCAGCTGATCAACGGGTGGCTGCGCCGCTACGTGGGCAAGCCCTAGGGCGCGCCGCGCCCGGCGGACCCGCGCGAGGATCCGGTGCCTGACCGTCCCTCGATCACTGTCGTCTCCGGCGCCGATGCTGCCTATTTCGATCTCCTCGAAGGCCTGGTGCTCTCGCTGAAGGCGGCGCCCTTCGGCCGCACGCTGCCGATCTCGATCTTGGATCTCGGCCTCGATGCGGCGCAGCGCCGCTGGCTTGAGGGGCAGGGCGCCCGTCTCGCCGAGCCCGGCTGGGACGTGGAGTTTCCCGGGCCGCGACCGCCTCCCGCGGCACTTCCAAGCGATGACCGCGCGGCCGCACCTGCCGCAGCATTTTCCAGGATTCGAGATCTATCTCTGGCTCGACGCCGATACCTGGGTGCAGGACGACGCCGGGCTCGAGCTCTTCATCCGTGCCGCGCGCCGCGGCAGGCTCGCGATCGTGCCGGAGATCGACCGCGGCTACTGGACCATCCACAAGCGGCCGAAGCCCTGGGGGCAGAACCAGAAGGCCTTCGCCTGGGCCTTCGGTCTCAAAGCCGGATATCGCCTCGGCCGCAACGCCATCCTCAACACCGGCGCCTTTGCGCTCCGCGCCGACGCGCCGCACTGGAGCCGCTGGGCCGAGGCGCACGCCCGCGCGCTCAACCGCCGCCGCTTGCGCCCGCTCGACATCGGCACGCTCGAGCTCGTCAACTCCGAGCAGACCGCCCTCAACTACGTCGTCTTCGCCGAGGGCGCGCCGGCGAGCTTCCTGCCGGCCTATTGCAACTGGTTCTGCGGCAAGGGCACGCCGGCCTATGACCGCGCGCGCGGTCTCCTCGTCGAACCGCACGAGCCACATCATCCGCTCACCGTGGTGCATCTCGCCGGCAAGGGGATGAAGGAGCGGGTCTGGCGCCTGGAGACGCTGGACGGCGGCGCGCTCGACACCCGCCTCACCTGGTCCGCGACCCGCGATCTCGCGGCGGCCTCGCCTCTGGTGCCCGCGGTGGCGGCGGTATAGCCTCACGCGGCGACTGCACGGGAGATCCTCATGCCCTTGGACGCTGGCAGTTCGGGTCGCGGCGGCGGCGGACGGAGCCCGTCGCGCAACGTGCTGGGCGAGCGGCTGGAGAGCTGCTCGATCAAGCCGATGACCGGCTTCTATCGCAACGGCTGCTGCGACACCGGGCGCGAGGACATGGGGAGCCACACGGTCTGCGTCGTCACCACGGCCGAGTTCCTGGCCTTCTCGAAATCCTGCGGCAACGACCTCTCCACGCCGATGCCCGAGTACGGCTTTCCCGGCCTCAAGCCCGGCGACCGCTGGTGCCTCTGCGCGCCGCGCTGGCAGGAGGCGCTCGATGCCGGCAAGGCGCCCCGCGTCGTGCTGCGCGCGACCCATGAGGGCGCGCTCGAATACTGCTCCCTAGCCGACCTCAAGAAATACGCGATGGATCTGGCCTGAGGCGCATCCCGCCTTGGTTGCGGCAGGGGGCCTTTGCGGATATCGTCGCGCCGCCCTGGGACGCCCAACTGCTCCAGGGCCCGGATGGGGCGTAGCCAAGTGGTAAGGCAGCGGATTTTGATTCCGCCATTCCCAGGTTCGAATCCTGGCGCCCCAGCCAAGCCGAATACGCCGCCCCCTGGTCTGATCCCGGAATGACCACCCACATCGCTCTCCTCCGCGCGGTCAATGTGGGCGGGCGCAGCATCGCCATGGCGGATCTGAGGAAGATGTTCGCGGCGCTGGGCTTTGCTGGACTCGCGCACGCTGCTGCAGAGCGGGAATGTCGTTTTCGACGGCGGTGCCAGGACCGGCGCGGCGCTGGAAAAGCTTCTGGAAGCGGAAACCGAGAAACGGCTGAAGCTCTCCGCGGACTATCTCGTGCGCACCGCCAGGGAATGGAAGGCGATCGTCACCGGCAATCCGTTCCCGCGCGCGGCCGAGGACGACCCGGCCCACCTGGTGGCGATGCCGCTGAAGTCGGCGCCGGCGAAGGCCGCGGTGGCGGCGCTCGAGGCGGCGATAAAGGAGCGGGAGCTGGTGCGCGTTCGAGGACGCGAGCTCTACATCGTCTATCCCGACGGCATCGGACGCTCGAAGCTGACCATCGCGCTCATCGAGAAGAAGCTCGGCGCACGGGGCACCGCCCGCAATTGGAACACGGTGCTGAAGCTGCAAGCGGCGGCGGACTCCGCCTAGTTCCAAAACCCAGGGGATGCTGCCCATTGCCGGCGGCAAGCCGGTCTCGGTATGCTAATTGCAAGTTTCCGCGCGAGACGCCGGAGCGCAGACGGAGCGGCCAGTGAAGCGGAGAGCATTGATCGGCAGGCGCGGAGCAACGTTGTGAGCGAGACGGCCGCGCCGATTTCCCCGAGACTCAGGCGGCTGCGATACCGCAACGTTCCGGCGGGTCGCCAGTCACTGGGCGACTGGCGTGGCGGTGGTCACCACCGTCGACGCGGAGGGGCGGCCCTTCGGGCTCACCATGAGCGCGGTCACCTCGCTGTCGCTGAGCCCGATGCAGTTCCTGATCTGCGTCGACGAGCGCTCGGAGTTCCTGGCGCCGATGCTGGCGAGCGGGTTCTTCTGCATCAACCTGCTGGCGTCGGGCCAGGAGGAGATCTCCCGCCGCTTCGCCGGTAAATCCGACGACAAGTTCGCGGACGTGCCGCACCGGATGCACGAGAGTTCGGTGCCGGTGCTCGAGGGCACCGTCGCTTTCGTGGTGTGCCGCATCGCCTCGGCGCTGCCGGGCGGCGATCACCGCATCATCGTCGGCGAGGTGCTGCACGCCGACGCTCCCGGCGGCGATCCGCTCCTGCATTTCCGCGGCGGCTACCGCGCGCTGCAGTAAGTCCGCGTCAGGCGAGCGGTTTGCCGCATCGCGGATCTGCTGGCGCAGCCACTCGTTGGCGGTATTGCCGTCGTAGCGGCGGTGCCAGTAGAGCGTCCAGTCGAAGGGATCGGGAGCGAAGGGCATCTCGCGGGCAACCAGATGCCGGCCCGCAATCGCCCGCGCCAGGCGTCCCGGCATCACCGTCGCCAGATCGGTGCGGCGGAGCACATGCGGCACCAGGAGCCAGTGCGGCACGTTGACGGCGATGTCGCGCTTGCGCTCGAGTCGGCCCAGCACGTCGTCGGCGAAGCGGGCGTCGGTCGGACTGAGCGATACTTTCAAATGCCGGAGTGCCAGGAACGCCTCCAGCGTGAGCTTGCCGCGCGCGGCCGGATGCGCACGGCGCATGACGCAGACCATGCGATCGGCGAAGAGCGCCTCGGCGCGGATCGAGCCCCCATGCTCGAGGCCCGTGCTGACGGCGATGTCGATCTCGTCCGCCTCCAGCGCGTCGACGGTGCGTGCCGGCGGCAGATGCAGGATATCGAAACCGAGCCGCGGCGCCCGCGACCGCATCCGCGCCAGCAGCCTCGGCAAGAGCAGGAGCCCCAGCAGGTCCGACATCCGCACCGAGAAGCGCCGGTCGGAGGCGCGGGGATCGTAGCCGGTGTCGGCGGCGAGGAGATGCTGGACCTGGCGCAGCAGCTGGCGCGTGGCGCCCGCCAGCTCCCGCGCCCTGGGCGTCGGCTGCATCCCCGTCGCGGTGCGCACGAGGATCTCGTCCTTGAAGAGATGCCGCAGACGGCCGAGCGCATTGCTCATGGCGGGCTGGCTCAATCCGATACGCTCGGCAGCGCGCGTCACATGGCGCTCCGCCAGCAGCGCATCGAGAGCGACGAGAAGATTGAGATCCACCGATCGCAGATTCAGAGCGCGGCTCCCCGGATCATTCACGGCATCAATACGCTGAGAACAATAATCTATTTAACAGATAACGCCCGCTGCGTCATCGTTACTGCCAGACACGAGGAAATGCCGGGAGCACCGCCGATGACCGCCGCCGCCGAGCTCAAATCCGCCATCAAAATCTGCATGTTCGACCAGTACGGCACCGTCGTCGACATGCAGGGCGGGCTGACCGAGGTGGCGACGCCTTTCCTCGAGGCCAAGGGATGGAAGGGCAGATCCCAACTCCTTCGTCACCTGGTGGCGGCGGACGCATTTCGAGAATTCGATGATCGACGCGCTGCTGCATCGCGAGCACACGCCCTACCGCGAGATCGGCCATCGCGCGGTCTCCTTCGTCATGGAGCGCGCCGGCATTCCCCACACCATGGACGAGGTGCGCGAGCTGGTGGCGGCGATCGAGCGCCTGCGGCCCTTTCCCGAGGTGCCGGCGGCGCTCGCGCGGCTCAAGACCCGCTACAAGCTGGTGGTGCTCTCGAACGGCGACCCCGACATGCTCGAGACCGCCAAGCGCTATCACGGCATTCCCTTCGATCGCGTGATCTCCGTCGCCAGCGCAAATTCGTTCAAGCCGCACGTCGCCACCTATACTAAGGCTGCGGAGATCTGCGCGGTGCCGATGGACCAGGTGCTCTTCGTCGCCAACCACGCGTTCGATTGCATCGGCGCCAAGGCGGCGGGGATGCGCACCGCCTTCATCGACCGGCGGCGGCGCCCCTTCGGCATCACGCCGCATCAGCCGGATCTGCTGGTGCGCAGCATGGAGGAGCTGGCGGATGTCATGGTCTGAGACGGCGCCGCTCGCCGGCGTCCGCGTCCTCGATCTGACGCGGGTGGTGGCGGGCCCGTTCGGCACGATGCTGCTGGGCGATCTCGGCGCCGACGTCGTCAAGATCGAGGAGCCCGGCACCGGCGACGAGAGCCGCGGCTTCGGCCCGCCCTTCCTCGGCGGCGAGAGCGCCTATTTTCTCTCGGTCAACCGCAACAAGCGAAGCTGCGCCGTCGATCTCAAATCGCCGGCCGGGCGCGATCTCGTGCTGAAGCTCGCCGCCGTTGCCGACGTGGTGGTGGAGAATTTCCGGCCCGGGACGCTGGAGCGGCTGGGGCTCGGCTTCGAGACGCTGAGCCGCCTCAACGACCGCCTCATCCTCTGTGCCGTCTCCGGCTTCGGCCGCGAGGGCCCGGAGGCGGGACGCCCGGGCTACGATCTCATCGTCCAGGGCGAGTCCGGCGTGATGGACGTGACCGGCGATCCGGAGGGACCGCCGACCAAGGTCGGGACTTCGATCGCCGATCTCGTCTCCGGCCTCTATGCGGCCCAGGCGGTGCTGTCGGCGCTGCTCAGGCGCCAGCGCACCGGGCGCGGCGGCCGCGTCGATGTGGCGATGCTGGATGCCATGGCCTCGCTCCTCACCATGAACGCCGGCAGCTTCTTCGCCACCGGCAAGGCGCCGAAGCGTCGCGGCAATGTGCATCCCACCATCACGCCCTACGAGACCTTCGAGGCGGCGGACGGCTGGATCAATGTGGGAGCCGCCAACGAGAAGTTCTGGCGCCTGCTCTGCGACGCCATCGGCGTCGGTGAGCTCAAGGACGATCCGCGCTTCCGCGTCAACGCCGACCGCGTCTCCAATCGGCGGGCGCTGCGGGCGCTGCTCGATCCCGTCTTCCTGCGGCATCCGCGGCGGCAGTGGCTCGAGGTGCTGAACGCGGCGGGCGTGCCCTGCGGCGAGATCAAGACGGTGGCCGAGGTCTGCTCCGCGCCGCAGCTCGTCGAGCGCGGCATGATTCAGAGCATGCCCCATGCCGCCGCCGGCACCGTCCGCGCCGTCGCCAGCGCGCTCCGCTTCGATGACGCGCCGCCGGCGGACGCGGCGCCGCCGCCGCTCCTCGGCGAGCACACCGTCGATGTGCTGGCGGAATGGCTGGGACTCGGCGCCCCCGAGATGGAGGTGCTGGCCGGCGGCGGGCGCCTTCGGCGCCGGGGCGCCGGCGGGTCGCTAGCGGGCGGCGCGGGAGACTTCGACCGATGCGCATCCTCGATATCCGCGAGCGCTCGGTGCCGATCTCCCGCTTCGAGGATCCCGCGGTGCCGTCCGGCGGCCTCACCACCAGCATCGTCGCCCTCGTGACCGATGCGAGGCGCGACGGTCAGCCGGTGATCGGCTATGGCTTTGCCTCCATCGGCCGCTTCGCTCAGGGTGGCCTCATCCGCGAGCGCTTCGCGCCGCGCCTCTTGGCGGCCGCGGATCTCGCAGGCGCCGACGGCGCCAGCCTCGATCCCTTCCGCGCCTGGGACGCGATGATGGCGGGCGAGAAGCCCGGCGGCCACGGCGAGCGCTGCGTCGCTGTCGGCACGCTCGACATGGCACTCTGGGACGCGGCGGCGAAGATCGCCGGTCTGCCGCTGCATCGATGGCTCGCCGACCAGCTTCCAGAGGCGCGGCCGGCGACCACCGATCTCGCGGCCTATGCCGGCGGTGGCTACCGCTATCCCGCCGACGACATCCCGCGCCTCTCCGACGAGATCCGCCGCCTGCAGGATCTCGGCTACGCCAGCGTCAAGATCAAGATCGGCGGCGCGCCGCTGGCGCGGGACCTCGAGCGCATCGAGGCCGTGCTGGCGCTGCTGCCGGGTGGCCAGCATCTCGCCGTCGACGCCATGAATTCATATGACGCGGCGGAGAGCTTGGCGGCTGCGGCGGTGCTGGCACCCTATGGGCTCCGGTGGCTCGAGGACATCTGCGATCCCCTCGATTTCGAGACCCAGGCCGCGGTGGCGGATCGATACCCGGGTGCCATCGCCGCCGGCGAGGCGCTGTTCTCCGATGCCGAGGCGAAGCTGCTCCATCGCCACGGCGGTCTCCGGCCAGCGCGCGACATCCTCCTCTTCGATCCCGTCCACTGCTACGGGCTGCCGGGCTATCTCAAGATCATCCGCGCTCTCGAGCCGGAGGGCTGGCCGCGCGCCGCCTTCTGGCCGCACGGCGGTCATCTCTTCTGCCAGCATATTGTCGCCGCCCTCGGCCTCGGCGGCGTCGAGGTCAATCCGCTCTGCTTCCAGCCCTTCGGCGGACTTGGCGACGGCACGGCGCCGGTGGCGGGCCGCGTCGCGGTGCCCGATGCGCCGGGGATCGGCTTCGAGGCGAAGGCGGAGCTACGCGCGCTCTTCGACGGCCTGCTCGCGGACTGAGCGAACAGCCGGGCCGCCGAGAAAGGCTTCGAGGCGCGCGACCTCGGCGTCGAAGGCGCGGGCGAAGTCGCGCCCCTTCGGCCGCGAGGCGACGAATCCCGCCTCGACCTGCACGCCGCCGTCCGATGCGGCGGCATTCACCCAGCCGATCACCTTGTCGCCCCACAGCAGCGGCATCGCGTAGTAGCCGAGGCGGCGCTTGGAGGCCGGCGTATAGGCCTCGAAGCGATAGGGCCAGCCCCAGAGATGCTCGAAGCGCCGGCGATCCCAGACCACGGGATCGAAGGGCGCGAGGAAGCGGACCTCGCGCGGCGCGTCCCGCTCTTGGGCCGCATCGGCGCCGGCGAGCCAGAGATAGGTTTCGCCATCGACTTGGCCGCGTTCGATCTCGCCCGATGTCAGCAGCGCCTCGATCATCGCGCGGACCTTGCCGAGGCCGGGCGAGTGGCGCGTCAGCAGCGAGAAGGTGGCGCGGAGGCTGGTCTCCGGCGCCGGCGAGAGGAGGCGCATCACCAGGCGGACGAGGCGGCGCAGCCGCTCCTCCGAGGGCAGCGGCTCCGGAGCCGGCGGTGCCGCCTCGTAGATGCGAATGCCGTCCCGGCGCCGCGCCACGCGCAGCAGGCCGTGATGATGCAGGCCTTGGAGCGCCCGCGTCGTCGCCTTGGAGAAGCCGCCCCAGCCGTTGACGGCGCGCGCCCGCCCGAAGTGCGTCTCGAGATCGCGCGGATGCACTTCGCCTTGGGCGCGCACGTACTCCAGCACTTTCGCCGCGAGGCCCGATGGAACGTGGCGTCCGTCGGCGCGCCTGATATCCCGGCGCGGATGCAGCAGGCGCGCGGTTGCGCCGGGCATGAAGCCATAGGCGTAGAGGAAATCCTCCGCCAGGCGGAGCCGGGCGAAATGCCGCTCGAGATCGCCGGCGCGATATCCCTCGACGCGGTGCCGCAGGATGAGATCCTGAGCACGCGCCGGCGCGCGGATCGGATCCGCCTGGACGAAGCCCAGTCGGGCGACGGCGCGGCCAAGGGTGGTGGGCTGGAAGAGCGTCCCCTGCACCGCTCGCGCCCGGATGCGCCCCAGCGTTAATCGCCTGCTCATGTGCCTGATTTTCTATGTCGCATTTCAGAACCGGGGGTTTCCGCTGGTTTTGGAGCCGCCGTCAGATATTGGTCACAGCCGGTGCCTTTGGTCACCCCAATGGGGGTCGAAACCCGCGCCAAACCTCATTGATCATGGAGGAATTGCACCGATGCTGGTCTGCGGCAACGGAAGCTGCGCGGGGATTCTCCTGACGTGGAGCCAGTTTATGAGGGCTTGGAACGATGGAGGAGCCGGGAGCAAGTGCCTGGGTCTGTGGCTCTCATCTCGCGCCCTCGTCTTCTAGGGGACACAGTTTCCGAAGGCGCCCACCCCCTTCGCATGGAGATGATTAAATCCTTAGGGCCTATCCGATAGATCCCAAGGGACTATAGGACCTAAAGTGTAGTCATAGCGGGACCGACTGAGGCGCTACCATTGTACTAAGCCACGCTAGGAAAATCACCGCGCCAGCCAGCACCAGGAGACCGGGATGCCGCGTACCAGCAAAACCTCTGCGCGAGTAGACACGCGTGCCTTGGCGAGCCGCACCAGCGTGGAGTCGGCGAAGCGCCGCGTTCCCCTGAACGGCAACGGCCATGTCGCCGCCGCCAACTCCTTCGATCTGCAGATGATGCTGGATGCGCTCGACGCCATGAGCGTCGGCGATTTCTCGGTGCGGCTGCCGGGCGGCTCCAGCGGTCTCGCCGGCAAGGTCGCCGACAAATTCAATCGAGATCGTCGCCGCCAACCAGCGGATGGCGCAGCAGCTCGAGCAGGTCGGCCAGGTGGTCGGGCGCGAGGGCAAGACCAAGAAGCGCGTGAAGTTCGGGCTCTCCATGGGCGCCTGGGCGGAGATGGAAGCCTCGGTCAACACGCTGATCGACGATCTGCTCTGGCCGACCACGGCGGTGACCCGCGCGATCGCCGCGGTGGCGCGCGGCGATCTGCTGCAGACCGTGCAGCTCGAGGTCGACGGCCGCCCGCTGCAAGGGCGAGTTCCTGCGCTCCGCCAACATCGTCAACACCATGATCAAGCAGCTCAGCGTCTTCACCTCGGAAGTGACGCGCGTCGCGCGCGAGGTCGGCACCGACGGCAAGCTCGGCGGCCAGGCGCAGGTGCGCGAGGTGACCGGCGTCTGGAAGGATCTGACCGAGAGCGTCAACTCGATGGCGAGCAACCTGACCGCCCAGGTGCGCAACATCGCCGAGGTGACCATCGCGGTCGCCAACGGCGATCTCTCGAAGAAGATCACCGTCGACGTGCGCGGCGAGATCCTGCAGCTGAAGGAAGCCATCAACACCATGGTGGACCAGCTGCGCTCCTTCGCCTCGGAGGTGACGCGCGTCGCGCGCGAGGTCGGCACCGAGGGCAAGCTCGGCGGCCAGGCGCTGGTGCCCGGCGTCGCCGGCACCTGGAAGGACCTGACCGACTAGCGTCAACGCCATGTGCGGCAACCTGACCGACCAGGTGCGCAACATCGCCCAGGTGACGACCGCGGTGGCGCGCGGCGACCTGTCGCGCAAGATCACCGTCGACGTGCGCGGCGAGATCCTCGAGCTCAAGGACACCATCAACACCATGGTGGACCAGCTCAACGCCTTCGCCTCGGAGGTGACGCGCGTCGCCCGCGAGGTCGGCACCGAGGGCCGGCTCGGCGGCCAGGCGCAGGTGCCGCGGCGTCGCCGGCACCTGGAAGGACCTGACCGACAACGTCAACTCCATGGCCGGCAACCTGACCGGCCAGGTCCGCAACATCGCCGAGGTCGCCACCGCCATCGCCAGCGGCGATCTGTCGCAAGAAGATCACCGTCACCGTCAGCGGCGAGATCCTGCAGCTCAAGGAGACCATCAACACGATGGTCGATCAGCTGAACGCCTTCGCCTCGGAAGTGACGCGCGTCGCGCGCGAGGTCGGCACCGACGGCCGGCTCGGCGGCCAGGCCAAGGTGCCGGGCGTCGCCGGCACCTGGAAGGATCTGACCGACAGCGTCAACTCGATGGCCGGCAACCTCACGGCCCAGGTGCGCAACATCGCCGAGGTCTCGACCGCGATCGCCAGCGGCGATCTGTCGAAGAAGATCACCGTCAACGTCAGCGGCGAGATCCTGCAGCTCAAGGACACCATCAACACCATGGTGGACCAGCTGAACGCCTTCGCCGGCGAGGTGACCCGCGTCGCGCGCGAAGTCGGCACCGAAGGCAAGCTCGGCGGCCAGGCCCAGGTGAAGGGCGTCGCCGGCACCTGGAAGGACCTGACCGACAGCGTCAACTCCATGGCGAGCAACCTCACCGGCCAGGTGCGCAACATCGCCGAGGTCGCCACCGCCGTGGCGCGCGGCGACCTGTCGAAGAAGATCACCGTCAATGTCAGCGGCGAGATCCTGCAGCTGAAGGAGACCATCAACACGATGGTCGATCAGCTCAACGCCTTCGCCGGCGAGGTGACGCGCGTGGCGCGCGAGGTCGGCACCGAGGGACGCCTCGGCGGCCAGGCCCAGGTGCCCGGCGTCGCCGGCACCTGGAAGGACCTGACCGACAACGTCAACTTCATGGCCGGCAACCTGACCGGCCAGGTGCGCAACATCGCCGAGGTGGCGACCGCCATCGCCAACGGCGACCTGTCGCGCAAGATCACCGTCGACGTGCGCGGCGAGATCCTGCAGCTGAAGGAAACGCTGAACACCATGGTCGATCAGCTCAACCGCTTCGCCGGCGAGGTGACGCGCGTGGCGCGCGAGGTCGGCACCGAGGGCCGGCTCGGCGGCCAGGCGCAGGTGCCCGGCGTCGCCGGCACCTGGAAGGACCTGACCGACAACGTCAACTTCATGGCCGGCAACCTGACGGCCCAGGTGCGCAACATCGCCGAGGTGACGACCGCCGTGGCGCGCGGCGACCTGTCGCGCAAGATCACCGTCGACGTGAAGGGCGAGATCCTCGAGCTCAAGAACACCATCAACACCATGGTGGATCAGCTCAACGCCTTCGCCTCGGAGGTGACCCGCGTCGCCCGCGAGGTCGGCACCGAAGGCAAGCTCGGCGGCCAGGCCGCAGGTGCCCGGCGTCGCCGGCACCTGGAAGGACCTGACCGACAACGTCAACTTCATGGCCAGCAACCTGACCGGCCAGGTGCGCAACATCGCCGAGGTGGCGACCGCGATCGCCAGCGGCGACCTCTCGAAGAAGATCACCGTCGACGTGCGCGGCGAGATCCTGCAGCTGAAGGAGACCCTCAACACGATGGTCGAGCAGCTGCGCTCGTTCGCCGCCGAGGTGACGCGCGTCGCGCGCGAGGTCGGCACCGAAGGCCGGCTCGGCGGCCAGGCGGTGGTGCCCGGCGTCGCCGGCACCTGGAAGGACCTGACCGACAACGTCAACCTGCTGGCCGCCAACCTCACGACCCAGGTGCGCAACATCGCCGAGGTGACGACCGCCGTGGCGCGCGGCGACCTGTCGCGCAAGATCACCGTCGACGTGAAGGGCGAGATCCTCGAGCTCAAGAACACCATCAACACCATGGTGGATCAGCTCAACGCCTTCGCCTCGGAAGTGACGCGCGTCGCGCGCGAGGTCGGCACCGAAGGCAAGCTCGGCGGCCAGGCGCAGGTGCCCGGCGTCGCCGGCACCTGGAAGGACCTGACCGACACCGTCAACGTCATGGCCGCCAACCTCACCGAGCAGGTGCGCGGCATCGTCAAGGTGGTGACCGCGGTCGCCAACGGCGACCTGAAGCAGAACCTGACGGTGAAGTCGAAGGGCGAGGTCGCGGCGCTCGCCGAGACCATCAACAACATGACCAACACGCTGGCGACCTTCGCCGACCAGGTGACCACCGTCGCGCGCGAGGTCGGCGTCGAAGGCCGCCTCGGCGGCCAGGCCAACGTGCCCGGCGCCGCCGGCACCTGGAAGGACCTGACCGGCAACGTCAACCTGCTGGCGGCCAACCTGACGACCCAGGTGCGCGCCATCGCCGAGGTGGCGACCGCCGTCACCAAGGGCGACCTCACCCGGTCGATCCAGGTCGAGGCGCGCGGCGAGGTGGCGGAGCTCAAAGACAACATCAACACGATGATCGGCAACCTCCGCCTGACCACGGACCGCAACACCGAGCAGGACTGGCTGAAGACCAACCTCGCGCGCTTCACCAACATGCTGCAGGGCCAGCGCGACCTGGCGACCGTCGGCAGCATGCTGCTGTCGGAGCTGGCGCCGCTGGTCAATGCGCAGCACGGCGTGATCTATCTGCGTGGAAGCCGAGGGCACGCCGCATCTGAAGCTGCTCTCCGCCTATGCCGACGCCGAGGCCGACGACGGCGGCCATCCGCGAGCGTCTGCAGCTCGGCGAGGGGCTGATCGGCCAATGCGCCGCTCGACGCGCAGGCGCATGCTGATCACCGACCTGCCGCCGAACGTCGTGCCGATCCGCTCCGGCCTGTTCAAGGCTCATGCCGCAGCAACGTCATCGTGCTGCCGGTGCTGTTCGAGGGCCAGGTCAAGGCGGTGATCGAGCTGGCCTCGGTCGGCGTCTTCACCGACCTGCAGATCTCGTTCCTCGAGCAGCTCACCGCCGGCATCGGCATCGTGCTGAACAGCATCGAGGCGACGATGCAGACCGAGGGCCTGCTGAAGCAGTCGCAGCAGCTGGCGACCGAGCTGCAGACCCAGCAGCGCGAGCTGCAGCAGACCAACGAGCAGCTCGAGCAGAAGGCGCAGCAGCTCGCCGAGCGCAACGTCGAGGTGGAGCGCAAGAACCAGGAAATCGAGCAGGCGCGCCGCGCGCTCGAGGAGAAGGCGACGGAGCTGGCGCTGACCTCGAAGTACAAATCCGAGTTCCTCGCCAACATGTCGCACGAGCTGCGCACGCCGCTGAACAGCATCCTCATCCTCGGCCAGCAGCTCGCCGACAACCCCGACGGCAACCTCACCGACAAGCAGGTCGAGTTCGCCCGCACCATCCATCGGCGCCGGCACCGATCTGCTCAACCTGATCAGCGACATCCTCGACCTGTCGAAGATCGAATCCGGCACCGTCTCGGTCGAGGCCGAGGAGATGTTCTTCACCAACCTGCAGGACATGGTCGTGCGGCCGTTCCGCCACGAGGCGGAAAGCCGCGGCCTCTCCTTCGACGTGCAGATCGACCCCGACTCGACCGCAGCATCGTCACGGACTCGAAGCGCCTGCAGCAGGTGCTGAAGAACCTGCTGTCGAACGCCTTCAAGTTCACCGAGCATGGCGGCGTGCGCCTCATCGATCGTCGCCGCCGCCGGCGGCTGGAGCGCCGACCATCCGACGCTGCAGCCACGCGCCGGCGGTGGTCGCCTTCGAGGTGTCCGACACCGGCATCGGCATCCCGCCGGAGAAGCAGAAGATCATCTTCGAGGCGTTCCAGCAGGCCGACGCCAGCACCAGCCGCAAATATCGGCGGCACCGGCCTCGGCCTCGCCATCAGCCGCGAGCTCGCGCACCTGCTCGGCGGCGAGATCCAGCTGCGCAGCGCGCCCGGCGTCGGCAGCACCTTCACGCTCTATCTGCCGCTCCGATATATGCCGGCCGCGCCGGTGCCGCAGCGTCCGGCGTCGACCGGCGCCACCGCGCTCGGCTGTCGCGATCAGCTCCGCGCGCGCTGGCCGAGCGTGCCGGTCGAGCAGTTGCCCGACGACCGCGACAACATCGAGCCCGGCGACACCGTGCTGCTGATCGTCGAGGACGATCCGCACTACGCGCGCATCATGGTCGATCTGGCGCACGACTCCGGGCTCAAGGTGCTGGTCGCGACGCGCGGCGCCGATGCGCTGGCGCTGGCGCGCGAGTACCAGCCGACCGCGGTCTCGCTCGACGTGTTCCTGCCGGACATGCTGGGCTGGACCGTGCTGAGCCAGCTCAAGCAGAACCCGGCGACGCGGCACATCCCGGTGCAGATCGTCACCCTGGACGAGGACCGCCAGCACGGCCTCGCGCGCGGCGCCTTCTCCTTCATCACCAAGCCGACGACCACGGAGGGGCTCGAGCAGGCGCTCGACCAAGATCAAGGACTACACCACAGCCGCGGCGCAAGCGGCTGCTGGTGGTCGAGGACAATGCCGCCGAGCAGCTGCAGCATCACCGAGCTGCTCGGCCACGACGACATCGACATCATGTCGGTCGAGACCGGCGGCGAGGCGCTCGAGATCGCTGCGCGAGCAGCCGGTCGACTGCGTCGTGCTCGATCTGCGGCTGCCGGACATGTCGGGCTTCGAGCTGCTGGAGCAGATCCGCGACGACGCCGGCCTCTCCGACGCTGCCGGTCGTCGTCTTCACCGGCCGCGAGCTCTCGCCGGAGGAGGATGCGCAGCTCCACACCATGGCGCGCAGCGTCGTGGTGAAGGGCGTCGAATCGCCGGAGCGGCTGCTGGACGAGACCGCGCTCTTCCTGCACCGGGTGGTCTCCGATCTGCCGCCGGAGAAGCAGCGCATGCTGGAGCGGCTGCACAGCTCCGACGAGGACCTGGTCGGCAAGACGGTGCTGCTGGTCGACGACGACGCCCGCAACATCTTCGCGCTCTCAGCAGCGTGCTGGAGCGGCGCGGCATGCAGGTGCTGACGGCCACCACCGGCAGCGAGGCGATCACGCTGCTCGACGCCACGCCGGACGTCGCGATCGTGCTGATGGACATCATGATGCCGGAGATGGACGGCTATCAGACGATGCAGGTGATCCGCGCCAATCCGGCCTTCCGCCGCCTGCCGATCATCGCGCTGACCGCCAAGGCGATGAAGGGCGACCGCGAGAAATGCCTGGAGGCCGGCGCCTCGGACTATCTCGCCAAGCCGGTCAACACCGAGCAGCTGCTGTCGGCGCTGCGCATGTGGCTGCACCGCTAGAGGCCGCGCGGCAGCCATGGTGCGCCAACGACCCGGTCAATATCCTGCTGGTCGACGACCAGCCGGCGAAGCTGCTGAGCTACGAGGTGATCCTGCGCGAGCTCGGCGAGAACCTGATCAAGGCCGGCTCGGCGCAGCGAGGCGCTCGAGCATCTGCTGAAGAACGAGATCGCCGTCGTCCTGATCGACGTCTGCATGCCCGATCTCGACGGCTTCGAGCTGGCGGCGATGATCCGCGACCATCCGCGCTTCCAGACGACGGCGATCATCTTCGTCTCGGCGATCGCGCTGACCGACCTCGATCTGCTCAAGGGCTACGAGCACGGCGCGGTCGACTACGTGCCGGTGCCGGTGGTGCCGGAGCTGCTGCGCGCCAAGGTGCGGGTCTTCGCCGAGCTCTATCGCAAGACGCGGCAGCTCGAGCGCTCAATGCCGAGCTCGAGCGGCGCGTCGAGGAGCGCACCGCGGAGCTGGCGCAGGCCAATGCCGAGCTCGAGCGGCGGGTCGAGGAGCGCACGCGCGAGCGCGAGGTGGCGCTGGCGCAGGTGCACGAGATGCAGAAGCTGGAGAGCCTCGGCCAGCTGACCGGCGGCGTCGCGCACGATTTCAACAATCTGCTGATGGCGATCCTCGGCAATCTCGAAGCTGCTGTCGCAAGCGCTGACCGCCGACGAGCTCACGCGTCAAGCGCCTGATCGACGGCGCGATCCAGGCCGCCGAGCGCGGCGCCACGCTGACCAAGCGCATGCTGGCCTTCGCGCGGCGCCAGGAGCTGCGGCCGGAAGCGGTCGACGTCGCCGCGCCATGTCAACGGCATGGTGGAGATGCTGCGCCGCTCGCTCGGCCCGACCATCGAGATCGCGACCGAGTTCGAGGAGGATCTGCCGCCGATCCGCGTCGATCCCAACCAGCTCGAGCTCGCGATGCTGAACCTGGCGCTCAATGCGCGCGACGCCATGCCGGAGGGCGGCCGGCTGCGCCATCGGCGCGCGGCACGAGAAGGTGGGAGCCGACTCCGCCGTCGCGACCTTGCCGCGGGCGACTATGTCTGCATCGCCGTCACCGATACGGCGCCGGGCATGGACGAGGCGACGCTGAAGCGCGCGCCGGAGCCGTTCTTCACCACCAAGGGCATCGGCAAGGGCACCGGGCTCGGCCTCTCGATGGTCCACGGCCTCGCCGCGCAGTCCGGCGGGCTCGCCCGCATCGCCAGCCAGGTCGGGGTCGGCACCACCGTGGAGCTGTGGCTGCCGGTCGCCGAGATCGGCAGCTCGCATGAAGCCGCGCCGGCCGCGGCCGCGGCGCCCAGAGGCACGCGCTCCTCGTCGATCCTGCTGGTCGACGACGACGCGCTGGTGACGGAGGGCACGGTCGAGATGCTCGAGGACCTCGGCCATCGCGTCATCGTGGCGTCCTCGGGCGCCGAGGCGCTGACGGCGATCCGCGCCATGGAGGATGTGGATCTCGTCATCACCGATTACGCGATGCCGGGAATGACCGGCATGGTGCTGGCCGAGCACATCCGGCAGATCAAGCCGAATATCCCGATCGTTCTCGCGACCGGTTACGCCGAGCCGCCGGCCACCGGGCAGATCGCCCGCACGGTCCGCCTCGCCAAGCCCTACCGCCTGGAGAAGCTGGCGGCGCTCCTCAATGGCCTGCTCAGCCGAGGGCCCG
>CAVTDT010000002.1:0-57175 GCA_963733525.1 uncultured Alphaproteobacteria bacterium | reverse complement strand
CGTACAATACTCTCGTGCAGACCCGCCAGGCGCTCCACTCGGCCATGGCCCAACTTGAAGCTGCCGCAATCGAAGAGTCCCGCCTGCACGCTGAGGTGCTGGTTTTTCATGTCCTCCACGGCGACCGCGCCCACCTCTTCGCCCACCCGGAGTGTGAGCTTACCACCGCCGAGCTATCGCAATACGAACAGCTCCGTCGCCCGCCGCGCCGCAGGCGAGCCCCTGCAATACCTCACCGGCCATCAGGAGTTCTGGAAAGCCGACTTCCTGGTCACCCCCGCGGTGCTCATCCCGCGTCCGGACAACTGAGCACCTCATCGAGGCCGTCCTCGACCTCGTCCGCCAATTCCCGCTCACCTTGTCGGGTAGCGCTGCGCTGCCGGTCGCGGACGCTCGCCCGCGGCTCACCTCGACGTAGGTGGTCTTGGAGCCATTGCCATCACGCTCGCCCGCGGGAGCCTGCTAGAGCTCTACGCGTCGATCTCTCACCCGAGGCGCTACAGATCGCCGGCCTCAATCGCCGAGCATCTCCACGCCCGCGTGCACTTTACGCAGAGCGACGTCCTCACCTCAGCTTGTTCGCGATGCCAGTTTTGATTTCGTCGTTTCCACCCCGCCCTACGTGGGGCGCAACGGAGGCGGACAAGGTGCAGGAGGTAGTCAAGCACTACGAGCCGCGCACGGCGGTCTTTGCCGGAGACGATGGCCTTGACGTCATCCGCCGCCTCATCCCGCAGGCGCGGGAGGCTCTGCGTTCTGGCGGCTGGCTGCTCATCGAGATCGGTTACACCCAGTCGCAGGCCGTGCGTGCGCTGCTCGGCGGCTGGCACAACGTTCACACCATCTCCCATTGGCTGCATCTTGCGCCTCACAGCCCGCCGCAAGCGGTGTAGCTTTCAGGCGGCCTTGTTGCCCGCTCCACCGAACGGAGTTTGGTCGGATGGTTTTTTGTTCGGCCGAGGGGCCGTACATACCTGGGACGCCGACGTCGCACAGCCGCAGATAAACGCCGGACCTGTGCGTGATGGTGAGTCAAGGTGGTTTACTCAAAATGCTGCGCAGCACGCTGACTCGTGGCATGGTCATCACCGTCTGGCTCTCCCACTTCAAACTCCACATGGTGTTCATCCCCGTCGCTGGCCTTGGCCATGGAGCGCGGGCCTCGCGCACAGTTCATCCAAAGTGCGCCAGCAGATCCTGGCTGGAGTTGGGAACAAACGGCGTAGCTTTCCCGCTTCCGAGTTCCAGCACCTCGGTACAGGGTCATCGGAACCCAGCTTGGCAGGTCGGCTACATGACCGGCCAGCCCATTATGTTTTCAGGATTTGGCATGGGGCTGGAAGTCGAAGCGCTCCTGAGGTGCGCGCTCCAGATCGGCGTCGGCCATTCCTGATTGAACTCGGGCAGCAGCGTGTCGCGGATTGCCATTGGGGAAACCCAGTGGCGGACTGAGATTCCAGTTCGGAGCACGAATCGCCCGCAGCGGTTGCCACATGAGGTTACTTTTGCCGAAGGACGGCCTGTCGGAAACGTGTGTAACTTCTGTGACATTTCCCGTATCGGCAGGCACCTCTAAGTTCGAAAACAAAGTTGAGGCAGGGTTACTCCACAAAATCGGGGGTTGCCTTGCGCCGCGCAGGCATAAGTTTCCGCATCTCACCTTTGGAATCAATCCCAACAGTCCGTTAAGGAGAATCACCAGATGCGAATTTTGTGTGCAGCATTCTGTTAATCGCGCCTCGCAGCCGTTTCCGCCACCGCGCAAACTGCAACCCCGTCCCAGAGCAGCACCAAGACAAGCAGCAACGCGACGCCGCCCAGCAAGTCCCCGGCCGCGGCAAGCAGCGCGAAAGCCTCTAGCAAAGACTCAGACAAGCTCGACATCAACAGCGCCAACAAGCAAGGAATCTCACGCCGCTCTCAGGGATTGGCGGAGCGCTAGTGCTGCCAAAATCATTGCCGGTCGCCCCTATCGCAACTGCAAGCGCGATCTGCTCACCCGCAAGATCGTTCCCCAAGCGACCTTGCCCCCTATCACCGACAAGATCATCGCCCATGCCGCTACCGTGCGTTGCCAAAAAATAGCGCTTCCTCATTCGGGTGCTCCGGTACCCTACGTCTAAGTTTTCACCCGAATATCCAACCTAGTCAGTCCAACGCAGTCACAACTGAATTCCAAATTGCTTTTGAGGCCAAATATGTTTGACTTCACTTCACGAACAAGCTCGCTGATGAAATCCCTGAAGACGTGAAAGAAACTAAGGATGCCGCGCGGGAAAAGCTCGGACTGTCCAAATCCGATAAAAAGTACTAGTCCGGAAGCATCTGCGCCGCCGCGGCAGATGAGCAAGATCAGCCGCAAAGCGATGATTCCTCCGTTTCCAGGGAGCGACGATTCCGGAGGAAGGATGCCGACGCATCCACTGCGGATGTCTTAAGACGGGGAACGCAGAGTTCGGCGCAGGCCATGCGTTCGGCCAGTGAGACTCCGCGTTCCCTCAGTAGTTCTCAAAGGTTTCCACGACGAAGTCCTCGGCGCCCTCCTCCTCGGCCGCTTCCTCTTCAGCCTCTCGCGAATTTTGCTGGGCAGGTCGCTGCTGGCCAGGCTGCCGGTGCGACAGACTGCTAGCAGGAAGAGCCAGTTCAGCTGCAGTTCGAGAACATGTTGTAGTTTCATCGTTTTGATGTGGGCGCGACGAATAGCGGGAAGTTAAAGTGTGCTCTTGAGACTTCGTATCGCGCAGCAATTCAAGCTGACCAGTGAGGCCACCGATGCCCTCTCTCCAAATCGAGCATTTCTCCATTCTGATGTGAGGATATTCCTGGACATTCGGTAATCGCAGTCCCCCCGGTATCGGCTGTTACGGGATAAAGAGCGGCGCTCGGGGCTGTCGTTGTTCTGGGCGGACTGCCCCCTCTTTGGCATGGGAAGAGTGTCAGTTTCCCGCTTCCTGGTCAAGCGGTTGATGGCTTGCCGAACGGCAGGCCATCAACCGCTTGACCAGGAAGCGGGGAAACTGACTCTTCCCATGCCAAGGAGGAGCCATGCACCCCAGAACAACGACAGCCCCGAGCGCCGCTCTGTATCCCGTAACAGCCAATACCGGGGAGACTGCGATTACCGGGTATCCCCGGCGATCTCCAGGATCTGTTCACCGTGGGAATTGGAGAAATGCTCGATTTGGAGAGGGCATCGGTGGCCTCACTGGTCAGCTTGAATTGCTGCGCGATCGAAGTCTGCAAGAGCGCACTTAACTTCCCGCTATTCGTCGCGCCCTTCCTCGAAACGATGACAAAGTCCCTGCAAAATTGTCTGGAACTGCAGCTGAACTGGCTCGACCTGCTGGCGTCTGGCACCGGCGGCCGGCCAGCAGCGACCCTGCCGGGCAAGACCCGCGAGAGGCTGAAGAGGAAGCGGCCGAGGAGGAGGGCGCCGAGGACTTCGTCGTGGAAACCTTTGAGAACTACTGAGGGAACGCGGAGTCTCACTGGCCAAACGCATGGCCTGCGCCCAACTCTGCGTTCCCCGTCTTAAGACATCCGCAGTGGATGCGTCGGCCGTTGCTTACTGTCCGGAATCGTCGCTCCCCTGCGGATCGGAGGAATCATCGCTTTGCGGCTGATCTTGCTCATCTGCGGCGGGCGCCGCAGATGCTTCCGGACTCGCGTTGCTCTCGGATTTGGACAGTCCGAGCTTTTCCCGCGCGGCATCCTTCAGCTTTTCTTTCACGTCTTCAGGAATTTCGTCAGCGAGCTTGTTCAGTGAAGTGAAGTCAAACATATTTGGCCTCTTTCGGATTTGGAGTTCAGTTGTGACTGCGTTGGACTGACTAGGTTGGATATTCGGGTGAAAACTTAGACGTAGGGTACCGGAGCACCCGAATGAGGAAGCGCTATTTTTTGGCAACCGCGCCGGTAGCGGCATGGGCGATGATCTTGTCGGTGATCGTGTTATAGGTGGCTTGGGGAACGATCTTGCGGGTGAGCAGATCGCGCTTGGTGCGATAGGGGCGACCGGCAATGATTTTGGCAGCGTAGGCGTCGCCAATGCCTGAGAGCTTCATGAGGTCTTCTTTGCTGGCGCTGTTGATGTCGAGCTTGTCTGAGTCTTTGCTAGAGGCTTTCGCGCTGCTTGCCGCGGCCGGGGTTTTGCTGGGCGCCGTCGCGGTGCTGCTTGTCTTGGTGCTGCTCTGGGACGGGGTTGCGGTTTGCGCGGTGGCGGAAACGGCTGCGAGCACGAGAGTAAGCAGAATGCTGCACACAAAATTTTTCTTCGTCATTTGGTGATTGCTCCTTGCACGGACTGTTGGGATTGATTCCAAAGGTGAGATGCGGAAACTTATGCCTGCGCGGCGCAAGGCGACCCCCGATTTTGTGGAGTAACCCTGCCTCAACTTTGTTTTCAAACTCTTAGCAGGTGCCAATACGGGAAATGTCACAGAAGTTACACACGTTCGACGGCCCGTCCTTCGCAAAAGTAACCTCATGTGGCAACCGCTGCGGGCGATTCGTGCTCCGAACTGGAGTCCGCATCCGCGGCTGGAGTTCCCCAATGGCGATCCGCGACACGCTGCTGCCCGAGTTCGATCAGGAGATGGCCAACACCCGCAAGATGCTGGAGCGCGCACCTCAGGAGCGCTTCGACTTCCAGCCCCATGCCAAATCCTGGAAGCTTGATCGGCTGGCCGGTCATGTAGCCGACCTGCCAAGCTGGGTTCCGATGACCCTGCATACCGAGGTGCTGGAACTCGAAGCGGGAAAGTTTACGCCGTTTGTTCCCAACTCCAGCCAGGATCTGCTGGCGCACTTCGATAAGCATGTGCGCGAGGCCCGCGCTGCCATCGCCAAGGCCAGCGACGAAGAGATGAACACCATGTGGAGCATGAAGTGGGAGGGCCAAACGGTGATGACCATGCCACGAGTCAGCGTGCTGCGCAGCATCGTGATGAACCACCTGATTCACCATCGCGCGCAGCTCGGCGTTTATCTGCGGCTGTGCGACGTCGCCGTCCCAGGTATGTACGGCCCCTCGGCCGACGAAAAACCATCCGACCAAACTCCGTTCGGGTCGAGCGGCAACAAGGCCGCCTGAAAGCTACACCGGCTTGCGGGCGACGATGACGCGGGGGATTCCGGCCAGGTCGGCGACGGTGTGAACGTTGTGCCAGCCGCCGAGCAGCGCCACGCACCGCCTCCGACTGCGTGTAACCGATCTCCATGAGCAGCCAGCCGCCAGGACGCAATGCCTCCCAGGCCTGCGGGATGAGGCGGCGGATGACGTCGAGGCCATCGTCTCCGGCAAAGACCGCCATCGGCGGCTCGTAGTGCTTGACCACCTCCTGCACCTTGTCCGCCTCGTTGAGCCCCACGTAGGGCGGATTGGAGACGACGAAGTCGAAGCTGGCATCGCGGACGACCGAGGCGAGGACGTCGCTCTGCGCGAAGTGCACGCGGGCGTGGAGGCGCTCGGCATTGAGGCGGGCAACCTCCAGCGCCTCGGGTGAGAGATCGACGGCGTGGATTTCGGCCTGCGGCAGCTCGCGGGCCAGCGTGATGGCAATGGCTCCCGAGCCGGTGCCCACGTCGATGAGCTTGAGGCGAGCGGGACCGCAGGCAGGTACCGAAAGTGAGCGGGACGCAGAGTCGAGGACGGCCTCGATGAGGTGCTCGGTCTCCGGACGCGGGATGAGCACGGCCGGGGTGACCAGGAAGTCGGCCTTCCAGAACTCCTGATGGCCGGTGAGGTATTGCAGGGGCTCGCCCGCGGCGCGGCGGGCGACGAGCTGCTCGTATTGCGACTGCTCGGCGGTGGTCAGCTCGCGCTCGGGGTGGGCGAAGAGGTGGGCGCGGTCGCAGTGGAGGACATGAAAGACCAGCACCTCAGCGTGAGGCGCGGCTCTTCGATTCCGGCAGCTTCGAGTTGGGCGATGGCCGAGTGGAGCGCCTGGCGGAGTTGCACGAGATATTGTACGGCGCCCCACATTCGCCAAAGAAGGCGGACGTTGCCACTCGTGGCTCAGGCGTTGACCGAATCGCCCTTGAGTTTTTCCGACTGGAAGTGGGTGATGAGGGCATCGACGAAGGGCTGGAGCTTGCCTTCCATCACCTGGTCGAGCTGGTGGACGGTGAGGCCGATGCGGTGGTCGGTGACGCGGTTCTGGGGGAAGTTGTAGGTGCGGATCTTTTCGCTGCGGTCGCCGGTGCCGACCTGCGAGCGGCGCTCCTTGGCGAGCGCTTCCTGCTGCTTGGCCTGCTCCAGCTCGTAGAGCCGCGAGCGCAGGACGCGCATCCCCTTCTCGCGGTTCTTGATCTGCGATTTTTCGTCCTGGCAGCTGACCACGGTGTTGGTGGGCAGGTGGGTGATGCGCACGGCGGAGTAGGTGGTGTTGACCGACTGGCCGCCGGGGCCGGAGGAGCAGAAGGTGTCGATGCGGATGTCCTTGGCTTCGATCTTGATGTCCACGTCTTCGGCTTCGGGCAGCACGGCGACGGTGATGGCCGAGGTGTGGACGCGGCCCTGGGTTTCGGTGTCCGGCACGCGCTGCACGCGGTGCACGCCGCTCTCGTACTTGAGCTGCGAGTAGACGCGCTGGCCTTCGATGATGGCGATGACTTCCTTGAGGCCGCCGACGGAGGAGTCCGAGCTGGAGAGGACTTCGACCTTCCAGTGGCGCGACTCGGCGTAGCGCATGTACATGCGGAAGATTTCGGCGGCGAACAGCGTGGCTTCGTCGCCGCCGGTGCCGGCGCGGATTTCGAGGACGACGTTCTTTTCGTCGTTGGGATCCTTGGGCAGGAGGAGGACCTTGAGCTCGGCCTCCACGGTGGCGAGCTGCTGCTCGAGCGTCTGCAGCTCCTCCTCGCGTAGGCGAGCATGTCGGGATCGGTTTCGGCCTCGAGCATGGCGCGCGATTCGGCGATGCCGGCCTGGAGCTTCTTGTACTCGCTGATATTTTTCGACGATGGGGACGAGCTCGCCCTGGGCCTTGGCGGTCTTCTGATAGTTGGCCGAGTCGTTGACGATCTCGGGCGAGGAGAGGGCGTCGTTCAGTTCTTTCCAGCGGGCTTCGATTTGAGCTAAGCGGTCAAACATGAGGTTCCTGAACTTTCAGGCCGCGCGGGGCAAACACGCCGCAGCCGGGAGAAATGAATTCGGATGGAGCAACGGAAAAAGCAGGCAGAGCGCGGCAGGCGCCGCTAGAGGTGAAGCTGCGAGGCGAGAAGCGATGCGCGGCTGCGAGTAGTATCATGCGATCACCAGTTCTCCACCCTGCTGCTGCTCCAGCTCCATGGCGTGGTTGAGGGCGACGATGGCGCACTCGACCTGGGTATCGTCGGGCGGCTGGGTGGTGATGCGCTGCAGCCAGAGACCGGGAGCGGTCATCATGGCAAACAGCGAGGAGCGCTTGCGGGCGGCGTAGCGGATGATTTCGTAGGAGCCGCCGGCGATCAGCGGCAGCAGGAGGATGCGCGAGGCAAAGCCCACCCAGAATCCATGCACCGGAACCAGCGCGTAGACGCCGATGGAGATGATCATGACGGTCATCAGGAAGCTGGTGCCGCAGCGCGGATGATAGGTGGAATAGCGCTGCACGGCCGCAGCGCGTGAGCGGGTCGTGATCCTCGAAGGCAAAGACGGTTTTGTGCTCGGCGCCGTGGTACTGGTAGACGCGGCGAATATCGCTCCAGCGCGAGGTGAGCCAGATGAAGCCGAGGAAGATGGCGAGGCGGATGATGCCTTCCACCAGGGCAAACAGCGCGGTGTTGGCGGTCTGCGGAGCCCAGTGGCGCAGCGAGCGGGCCGCCGCAAAGGGCAGGAACTTGTACATGAAGATGAAGAAGCCGAGCGAGATCGCGATATTGACGGCGGCAACCCATCCGTTCATCTCCAGCTTTTCTCCGCTGGCGGTCTTTTCGTCTTCCATGGCGACATCGGCCGAGTAGCGCAGGGCCTTGAAGCCGAGCACCATGGCCGTGCCGAGGGTGACGATGCCGCGGATGAATGGCCAGGCCTTCCAGGGGCTCTTCTCGCTGGGCCTGGTCGAGCGGCTCGGAGTGAACCGCGAGTTCTCCGTCGGGCTTGCGAATGGCGATGCCCCAGGCGTGCGGGGAGCGCATCATGACGCCTTCCAGCACGGCCTGACCGCCGACGAGGGTTTCCTCGGCGCTCTCCAAGGCGAGAGAAAGCTGCAGGGCGGTGTGAAAGCGCAGGTGGGAGCGGAGAGACATCTTGTTCTTCATGATAAATGCGGAATCAGTCGGCGGGAAGCGGAACGGATCATCCGGCTGGTAACTTCCAGCATAATAATAGTATAGGAGTCCGGACGCCGTCAAGCGCGGGGGACAGGCTGGCGGCTCGCTGCCGGCGCAGGACGGGGCAAGGCAGACCTGGTTGCGGCCGTCTTCCTTGGCCTGGTAGAGGGCGGCGTCGGCGGAGCGCACGATATCGTCGCGGGTGATGCCGTTGGCGGGAAACTCGGCGACGCCGACGCTGATGGTCACCGGCAAAGAGACTCCGGCAAATTGGGTGTTGGCAGACGGCGCGGCGGAGCTTGTTCGGCCACCGCGGCGGCGCTGGCTCCCTGGGTGGCGGGCAGAACGACGGCGAACTCCTCGCCTCCGTAGCGGCACACCACATCGACCTTGCGCAGTTGGCGGATGAAGATGGTGGAGACGGCGCGCAGAACATCGTCGCCGAGCATGTGCCCGAAGTCGTCGTTGATCTTCTTGAAATGATCGAGATCGATCATGAGGACGCTGACGCCGCCTCCGTAGCGGGCAGCGCGGGTGATCTCTTCGACCAGGCGGGAGTCGAAATAACGGCGATTGAAGACCCCGGTCAGTCCGTCGCGATAGGCCAGCTGACGCACCCGGTCGACGTAGCGGGCGTTCTGGGTGGCCGTGGCCAGAATGTCGGCGACCGATTCGAGCGCCTGAATGTCATTGGCTGAAAAGCTTTGCCTTGCGTGGTGACACAGACCAGAAGTCCGAGATTTTCTCCGAAGGAGACCAGCGGCAGGCAGACCTCCTCGCGGCCGATCAGCGCTTCGGTGGTGAAGGTGTAGCCGCTCGTGCGCATCGGATGTCGCCCGCGCTTGCAGACGGCACCTGGGAGCAGATCTCCCTGCTGGGCGCGCAGGATGAGGTAGCCGTCTTCGTCGCGCAGGAAGATGGCAACATGCTCGACCGGAAACGAGTGGGGAAGCTGGGTGCAGAGCCGGTCGAGCAGTTCCTTGAGATCGAGTTCGACGGTGGTGCGCTTGGCGATGGCGTTGATAGCCTCCAGTTGCGCGGCGCGGCGCTGCAGCATGGAGTAGAGCTTGGCGTTCTGCAAACCGATGGACGCCTGGGTGGCGAAAAGGGTGAGCAGGTCCACGGTCTCATTGTCGAAAAAGTCAGGACGGTCGCTCTGGCAGTCGAGCACGCCGACCACTTCTTCGCGCACCATCAGGGGAATGGCCAAGTTCGGAGCGCGTGTGATGCCATGTGCCGAGGATTAGCGCGGGTCGGTGGTCACATCCGCGGAATAGATCGGGCGGCGGGCCTTGGCGGCAGTTCCGGCGATGCCCTTGCCGAAAGGAACGGAGAACGTCACTGGGCAGCACGCAGTCGCCGAAATGAGCGCGAACCACCAGTTGCTGGGTGGATTCATCCAGCAGCATGATGCTGCCGCTTTGCAGATGGAAATAATCACGGACGATCGCCAGGACCTGGTTGAGGACCTCGTCGAGATCGAAGGTGGACAGCACCGCCTGACTGGCGTCGTAGAGGATCGCAACCCGTTGCATGCTACGCATCCTGGAGGATAACGAAGTCGGCGAAGCTCACAGCCAATATTACATCAACGCGGCGGGCGCGAAGCGTTTTTTTGTGCCGGGACCAGAGTTTCAGCAATCCCAAAACAACCAGGCAGAACCAGAAGTCAACGGCCAATCCCAGATCGATTCCGGCAGTGTTGTGACGGGCCGGCGGCGGCAGAAAGCCGGAGCAGGCAAAGTAGAGCGCATTGCCGATCAACACCGCCGCCAGCGATCTCCAGAAGTTCGCAGACAGATTCATCGTTTTTATTGGAACCGCGCCGGCGCACGAAAAGTTGGCAGCCGGTTGAGGAAGAACCGGTGGCGCAACTCGCGGCGACCCGGCATGCAGATACCATGGCGAGGCATGCCGGAGCTCGATACAGAAGTCCAGTTCTTGAAGGGCATCGGCCCGCGCGTGGCCGAGACGCTGGCCGCCAAGGGCATCCGCACTGGAAGACCTGCTGTACTACCTGCCCTTTCGCTACGAGGACCGCATCAATCCGCGCACCATTGCCGAGCTGCAGCCGGGGGAGATGGCCAGCGTCATCGCCGAGGTGCGCACCAGCGGCCTGTTCACGCACCCGGCGCATGCCGATCATGGAGATGACGGCGGGCCAGGGACGCAACACGCTGAAGTGCCTGTGGTTCCGCGGCAGCTATCTGAAGGACCGCTTCAAGCCGGGGCAGCTGGTGGCGCTCTACGGCAAGGTCGAGCAGTACCAGCTCGGGCGCGGCGGCCTGCAGATGCTCCAGCCGCAGTTCGAGATCCTGGACGAAGCCGAGCCGGGGACGGCGAAGAAGCGGCGGAGCAGCGAGGAGCAGCAGCGCTTCGCAGTCGCTGGAAGTCGGGCGGATCGTGCCCATCTACGAGGCGCACGGGCAAGCTGAACGCCCGCTGGTTCCGCGAGTGATCATCCGGACCGGCGCTGGAGGCAGATGCCGACGCCGATCTTCCGACGCGATTCCGGCGGCGATTCGCGGGCGGCTGGGGCTGATTCCGCGCGGCGAGGCCTTCTGGCACGCCCACTGGCCCGATGCCGGCGAGAGCTTTGCCGACCTGCAGGCGGCGCGCACTCCGGCGCACATGCGGCTCATCTTCGAGGAGCTGTTCTTCCTGGAGCTGGGGCTGGAGCTGAAGCGCCGCAGCATGCGCGGCTGCAGCCGGGAATCGGCTTCGACATCGACGACGCGCGTGCGCGCAGGCGCTGAAACGCATTCTGCCATTCCATCCCACCGCGGCCCAGAAGCGCGTGCTGAAGGAAATTGCCGGCGACATGGCGCAGCCCTCGCCGATGCGGCGGCTGCTGCAGGGCGACGTGGGCTCGGGCAAGACGATCGTGGCCTTCGAGGCCGCCATCATCGCCATGGAGAACGGCTACCAGGTGGCGATGATGGCGCCGACCGAGATCCTGGCCACCCAGCACTACCTTTCGGCGCGGCGCATCCTGGAGAAGGCCGGCTACCGCATCGTGCTGCTGACCGGATCGCTGGAGCAGGAGCGCAAGCGCGACATCCGGCGCCACATCGCGCAGCGGCAACGCGCAACTGGTGATCGGCACCCACGCCCTGCTGGAAGAGAATGTGGAGTTCGAGCAAGCTGGGCCTGGTGATCGTCGACGAGCAGCACCGCTTCGGCGTGCTGCAGCGCATGAAGCTGATGGCAAGAACAGCGGGCAGTGCGATCCCGACGTGCTGGTGATGACCGCCACGCCCATTCCGCGCACGCTGGCGCTGACGCTTTACGGCGATCTCGACGTCAGCGTGATCGACGAGCTGCCGCCGGGCCGCACGCCGATCGTGACCCGGCGCGTGCCCGACGAGCGCGCCGGCGAGGTCTGGGAGTTTCGTGCGCAAGCTGGTCGCCGCCGGGCAGCAGGCCTACGTGGTCTATCCGGTGATCGAGGAGAGATCGAAGCAGGGCGACGGCGAGCTGAAGGCGGCGATCAGCATGTACGAGGAGCTGCGCAAGAAGGTCTTTCCCGAGCTGCAGCGTCGGCCTGCTGCACGGCCGCCTGCGCGCCGAGGAGAAGGACGCGGTGATGCGGCGCTTCCAGGCCGGCGAAATCGATGTGCTGGTCAGCACCACGGTGATCGAAGTCGGCGTCGACGTGGCCAACGCGACGGTGATGGTGATCGAACACGCCGAGCGCTTCGGGCTCTCGCAGCTGCACCAACTGCGCGGACGCATCGGCCGCGGCAGCGCCAAGTCGTATTGCGTGCTGATGACCGGCAAGAAAGATCACCGAAGAGGCCGAGCAGCGGCTGGACACCATGGTGCGCACCAGCGACGGCTTCGAGATCGCGGAAAAAGACCTGGAGCTGCGCGGTCCGGGCGAGTTCTTCGGCACCCGGCAGGCGGGCATGCCGAGCCTGCGGGTGGCCAACCTGATCCGCGACCGCAAGCTGCTGGAGCTGGCCAAGGCCGAGGCGCGCGGGTTGCTGGACGACCAGCAACGACGAGGCAACGGCGGAGGAGAAGCGAATGGCCGTGCAGTATCTGCAAGACGCACTGGAACCGGCGCTATGGGCTGGTGGAGGTTGGGTAAGGCGCGGAACATTTCGATAGCAGATATGGGGCGCGGAGCGAGGGCGGTTTCGTGTACGCTGGATGGCATGATTGTGGGCATTGGCGTGGATCTGTGCGAGGTGGAGCGGATGGAATTGGCGATCCGCGCGGCATGGCGAGCGCTTTCTGGCCCGCATCTATACGGAAGCGGAGCGCGATATTGCGAATCCAAGCCGAATCGCATGGAGCGCTTTGCCGGGCGCTTTGCCGCCAAGGAAGCGGCGATGAAGGCCATCGGCACGGGATGGAGCCGCGGGGTTGGCTGGCGCGACTTCGAGGTGACGCGGGCCGCCAGCGGACAGCCGGTCATTTGTCTTCCATGGCGTGGCGCGCAGAATTGCGGCGGGACTTGGGGTGACGCGGGCGCTGGTGTCCATCACCCACATCAAGAGCATGGCGATGGCGCAAGTGGTGCTGGAGGCGGAGTGAAGAGCAGCTGTCCCGCTGAGCGGGTGAATTGCAGAGCAGGTTTGTTATGATTCGAGCAGTTCGATTGGAGAAACCGTGCCTAGTCAAAAGCAACTTCGCTGGGCTCAGCTTCGGGTGGGGCTGACCGTGGTCTTCGCCGCCGTGGTGCTGATGTTTCTCATCTTTTTGATGAGCGGTACGACGGGCCTGTTTACGCCGACGCTGCACCTTATCAGCTACGTGGATAATGCGGGCGGATTGCGCAACGGCGCGCCGGTGCGGCTGCAGAACGTCGATATCGGAAACGTGCAGAAGATCCGCCTCGTGAACCATCAGGATGCCAACGGCGCGAGCACGCCGGTCGCAGATCGAGATGAAGGTGAACGCGAAGTTCCGACCGTTCCTGCACACCGATTCGCAGGTGCTGCTTTCCACGGCGGGAGTGCTGGGCGAAACCTTTATCGACATCGATTCGAGCCAGGCCAAGGGCCCCGAGGTCTGCCAACGGCGCCGAGCTGCCGTCGCAAGGAAGTGCCGGACATCCAGGACGTGGTACGCAGCTCGCAATCCACTTTGCAGAACGTAAACGATCCTGCTGGCCGGCTGGACAGTATCGTGAGCGCGGTGGAGGACCAGAAGGGCTCGGTCGGCAAGCTGATCTACGACAAGCAGCTCTATAACAATTTGAATAGCTCGGTCGCACAGGTCAATGGAATGCTGAACGACATCAACAATGGCCACGGCAGCCTGGGTAAGCTGATGAACTGACGACACGCTGTACAACCACGCCAACCAAACCATGGACAAATTGAACACGTTGCCGACAACATCAACAGCGGCAACGGAACGGTCAGCAAGCTGCTGCACGATCCCTCGCTTTACGACAACGCCAACCAGACGCTGGCCAAGACGAATGAGTTGATCGACGGGATCAATCAAGGAAAAGGCGCGCTGGGCAAGTTTGCCAAGAACCCGGAGTTTGCCAAGAAGCTGGATACTGCTGGTGACGAACCTTTCCACCATCTCTGCGGAACTGCAGGAAGGCAAGGGTTCGGCGGGCAAGCTGCTGAAGGACCCGGCGCTCTACAACGACGCCGGACCACTTAATGATCGAGAGCCGCAGACCTGATCTCCGCCGTCCGCGCGAACCCGAAGAAGTATCTGGGCATCAAGTTGCAAATCTTTTAGCGGCAGGGTGAACGCAAAAAAAAGAAAGGCCCGCGAGCAATGGCGGGCCTTTTCCTTGCGCGGAAAAATCTCAGTGCCGGGGAGTGACCGCGCTCTCCGCCTGCTCGTGGGCGTGATAGCTGGAGCGCACCAGCGGGCCGGATTCCACGTGCCGGAAGCCCATCTGTCGGCCTCCTGCTTGAGGAAGGCGAACTCTTCGGGCGGGTACATGCGCTTGACCGGCAGGTGATCGCGCGAGGGCGCAAGGTACTGGCCGATGGTGAGGATGTCCACCTTGCGTGCGGCAAGATCGCGGCAGACCTGCAACAGCTCGTCCATGTCTTCGCCGAGGCCGACCATGATTCCGGTCTTGGTGATCGTCGGTGGGCGAAATCTGCTTGGCCGAGGCGAGCAGGTTCAGCGTGCGCTCATAGCGCGCGCCGCTGCGGGCCACGCGATAGAGGCGCGGCACGGTCTCGGTGTTGTGATTCAGGATGTCGGGCCGGGCGTCGAGCACGACCTGCAGGCAATCCTCGATGGCCCTGAAAGTCGGGGATGAGCACTTCGACCGAGCAGTCCGGCTGGAGGCGGCGAATTTCGCGGATGGTTTCGGCAAAGACCCTCGCGCCGCCGATGTTGTCGTCGTCGCGATTGACGCTGGTGACCACGGCGAACTTCAGTCCGAGCTGCGCGACGGCCTCGGCGACGCGGCGCGGTTCGTCGAAATCGATCGGCCTCGGGGCGTCCCTTGGGCACCGCGCAGAAGCCGCAGCGCCGGGTGCAGACGTTGCCGAGCAGCATGAAGGTCGCGGTGCGATGGTTCCAGCACTCGCCGATGTTGGGACACTGCGCCGATTCGCAGACGGTGTGCAGGTCGAGACCGCGAGCCAGCTTCTTCAGCTGATGATACTCCTCGCCCACGGGAGCCTTGGCGCGGAGCCAGCCTGGCTTGGGTACGTGGGCGGTAGACGGTCTGAATCTGAATAAGCTCGGAGGTTGCCATTGCTTTGCCTTAGTGTACGATGCCAGGCGCGAGACGCGGACTCCAATTCTCCGTTGGTGCTCGGGGCTAACCTAGTTGGATGCCGGAGCGGCTAGAGGGTTTTCAGGTAGGCGAGCAGGTCATCGAGCTGGGATTGCGAGAGCGTGCCGCCGAAGGCGGGCATCTTGGCGCGCCCGCGCATGATGACCTCGCTGATGCGGTCGTCGTTGGCTGGCATGTCCGCTGGGCAAGTACTGCTTTTTGTAGAGATTGTGGAGGCTTGGTCCGTGCAACCCATGGCAGGAATAGGATTCGTGGCAGCGGGCACAATTGGCATCAAAAATATGGCGGCCGATGGCTTGGGTGGGAGTGAGTCCCAATTCGGCATCGGACTTGCGGGGTTCGGCGTTGCAGCCAACCAGGGCAAGCAGCGCAAGGACGCTGAGCAGTGCGAGGGCGGTCGGGTAACGCTGCGCTGCCGGCCGCTGGCGCTGGGCGGGGCCGCGGGTGAGCAGGAAATTAGAGCGCGAGTGAGCTGTCATGGCCGGAATCAGGTACCATCTTATCGCAATGGCCATCCTGCTCAAAAGCGCCCGCGAAGCCGCCTCGCCCGAGGATGGCGCACGCGTGCTGGTGGAGCGCAGGAAGCCGGGCGGAGATGCGCAAAGAATCGCTGGAGCTGCGGGCCTGGCTCCGCGGAACTTGGCCCCAGCGATCTGCTGCGGCACTGGTTTGACGAAAGGCCGCGGCAATGGCCGACTCTTCCGCCGCCGCTACCTCGCCGAGCTGTGCACCGAAGAAGCCGCCGGAGCGCTGAGCATGCTGCATGAGCCTCGCCGCCGAGCGAGCCGTCCATGACACTGCTGACCCTCGCCGGAGAGCCGGAGCGCAGCCATGCGGCCATTCTGCGCGACCTGCTGCAGGGAGCCAGAAGCCGCCGTCCTCCACCGGGCCAGCGCGGGCCGCGTCGAGCGGACGGATTCGCGCACGGAGGCCACGTTGATTTTTCGCAGCCAATTGGCGGCGCAGGAGAGCCGCGAGGGAGCGGTGCGTCCGGCCTTTGAGGCGATTGCCGAGGTACAGCAGAAGTGCGGCGGTGAGCGACTGGTATGTGACCCAGCCGGACCACGCGCCGCATCTCTGGCGAGCTGGCGGCGGCATTTGATTCGCGCAAGGTTCCCAACGTGGGCGAGGCGGTGGTGCGCGCCATTGCCATGCACGACTTGGGCTGGATGCCCTACGACGGAGACGTGACTTCGCCCGTGCGCCGCCACAACGCTGGAGTCCGGCGTGGCCGGTTTCGTTCGCCAACACCGAGCCGGAGACGTTTTTGCCGGCGTGGCTGGGATCGATCCAGGCGGCGCAGAGCACCGGGCCGCTGGGCGGACTGATCGTGAGCGCGCACTTTGCGCGGCTGACGCATCCGTACCTGGACAGCGGCGCGGGGACGCCGGAGCAGCGCGCGCAGGTGGAGCAGTTTCTGCAGCGCGAGGCGGCGCGGGTGGAGCGCCTGCTGCCGCAGGCAGGGCTGCCGGTGGAGGAGATCGAGGCGCTGATCGCGGTGCTGCAGTTCTGCGATCTGGCTTCGCTGTACTTCTGCGCGAATCCTGAGGACCCGGTGGAGCTGCCGCAGGTGCTCAACGGAAGCCGGGTTCAGTTCCGCTTTGAAAACGGAGCGTTCCGCATGAGGCCCAATCTGCTGGATCATGTGCTGGTGCTGGAGATTCCGTGCGTGCGCTGGGTGGATGGAAAGGCCGAGCGCGAGATGGTGCCGGTGAAAGTGCAGTAGCTCGACAACTTCGATATTGCGTTACCGATCCGATGTCTCGGCAATAGCAGTTCTCGTACTTCGGATATAGCTCACCGTCGCAAACGCACTAAGCCGGCTCGCCTGAGGAGTGTCTTGGAAGTTTGACCAGTTTGATGGACTTGCCTAGCTTTTCGAAAACTGGGTCAGCGCTTACCAGGGTGCCGTTCAGCCGGAGTGCGAGGGCAGCGGCAAAGCAGTCCGCGTACCCCATTTTGAACTGATGTTTAATCTTCGCGGCAGCTATGGCCTCTTCTAGCTCGACCGGAACGTAGGCAACGACGTGGCGCATCTTGTTGACCGCTTCTGCCGCACCCCGTTCGCCAACGCGGCGCATGAGAACGTAATACACTTCGCCCACGTTGATGACCGACATGCTGACGTGTGCGGTTCCGCGTTCGCGCTGTTGGAGGATAGCGTCCACTTTATCTGCACCTGCGGTATTCAGGACGTATCGTATTAGGGCATTGGCATCCAGAACGTAGTCTTTCACTTATACTTGGCGTCTTCAATGGCGCGCTCGCTCCGCCGCATTTCTTCCAGATCCTCTTCCAGTGGATAGCCAGCGAAGGCGCCCCGAAGGGCGTAGACTTCCTCGAAGATGTTGGAACGCAGTGCAAGATGCCCGCTGCCATCGTCCTCGAAGACCACTCGGACGCCTTCTTTAAGCCCGTACTTCTTGCGCAACTCCGCCGGAATGACGATTTGTCCCTTGGAGCTACACGACGGATGAACTTCGCATCGAATGCATGCCTCCATGCAATTGGCATCTTACCACAACGTAAGACGCCTGCGGTTTGTATTGATTCGCCTTTCGCGCACGTGGCAACCGTGCGAAAATATATGATGTCTGCCTATGACCACCCCTGAAAAACAGCCGAACATCACGCCGGAAATTATCCGCTGTCACGGACTGACCCCGGAGGAGTACGAACGCATTCTGAAGTGGCTGGGCCGCGTGCCTACCATGACCGAGCTTGGCATCTTCAGTGTGATGTGGAGCGAGCACTGCTCCTACAAATCGTCGCGGGTGCATTTGAAGCGGCTGCCCACCAAGAGCAAGCTGGTGATGCAGGGGCCGGGCGAGAACGCCGGCATCATCGACATTGGCGGCGAGTGGGCCTGCGCCTTCAAGATCGAATCGCACAACCATCCTTCCTTCATCGAGCCGTTCCAGGGCGCGACCACCGGAGTGGGCGGGATTCTGCGCGACATTTTTACCATGGGCGCGCGTCCGGTGGCGGTGATGGATTCACTGCGCTTCGGGCCCATAACCAAGGAACACGAGCCGGAGATCACCCGGCCGCGCTGCACAAGAACCACGCGATGGTGGACGGAGTGGTGGGCGGCGTGGCCAGCTACGGCAACTGCTTTGGGGTTCCCAACCTGGGCGGCGAGACGCGCTTTGAGAGCTGCTATGCGGGCAATCCGCTGGTGAATGCCTTTGCGCTGGGGCTGGTGAAGAAGAACGAAATTTTCTATGCCTCGGCGTCCGGTGCCGGGAATCCGGTGATCTATGTCGGCTCCAAGACCGGCAAGGACGGAATCCACGGGGCGACCATGGCCAGCGAGGAGTTCAGCGAAGGCAGCGAGGCCAAGCGTCCGAATGTGCAGGTGGGCGATCCGTTCATGGAAAAGCTGCTGCTGGAAGCCTGCCTGGAGGCGATGCAGACGGGCGCGATCGTCGGCATACAGGATATGGGCGCTGCGGGGCTGACCTGCTCGACCTGCGAGCTGGGCGGACGCGGCGGCGTAGGGCTGGAGATCGAACTGGACCTGGTGCCGCAGCGCGAAACCGGCATGAGCAGCTACGAGATCATGCTCAGCGAATCGCAGGAGCGCATGCTGCTGGTGGCCCAGCGCGGACGCGAAGAGGAAGTGTTCAAGGTCTTCCGCAAGTGGGGACTGGACGCGGTTACGGTGGGCCGGGTGATCGGCGAGAACACCATGCGCGTGCTGCACCACGGAGTCGCCGTGGCGGAGATTCCCAACCAGGCGCTGACCGACGATGCGCCGCTTTATCACCGCGAGGTGGGCGAGTGGACGGCCCCGGTGCCGCGGCAAAAGCCCGGGGCACTCAACTGGGAGCGAAGCGGCATTTCAACCGCGAGTTTCAACGGCTGCTGGCCAGCCCGAACATCTGCTCGAAGCATTGGGTCTATGAGCAATACGACTCGATGGTGCAGACCAACACGGTCGCAGGGACCAGGAGTCGCTGGCGGGCGTGATCCGCATCAAAGGCACCGCAGCGCGGGCTGGCGATGGCGCTCTACGGAAACGGGCGCTGGTGCTATCTGGACCCCAAGCTGGGCGCCGCGCACAACGTGGCGCGGGCGGCGCGGATGGTGGCCTGCACGGGCGCGCAGCCGGTGGCGGCAACCAATTGCCTGAACTTCGGCAACCCGGAAAAGCCGCCCATCATGGCGCAGTTTTCGCAGGTGATCGACGGCCTCTCCGAGGCTTGCCTGGCGCTGGAGACGCCCATCACGGGCGGCAATGTGAGCTTCTACAACGAGACGCTGGGCGAGGGAATTTATCCCACGCCGGTGCTGGGCATTGTGGGCATTCTGCAGGACGTTACGCGAGGCCGTGGGAGCCAACGCCGCCGGGCCGGGCCGTTCGATTGTGCTGCTGACGCCGGGACAGAAGGCGCACAGCCGCGGAGGAGCAGATTGAATTTGGCTCCTCCGAATATGCGGTGCATGTGCTGGGCGAGCTGTGGGGAGCACCGCCGATGCTGGATCTGAAGGACGAAAAAGCGCTGCAGGATCTGCTGCAGGCGCTGGCGGCGGAAAGGCTGGTGGAATCGGCCCGCGACGTGGCCGAAGGCGGAATCGCCGTAGCCGCGGCCAAGCTGAGCTTTGCCAAGGGCCTGGGCGTTGAAATTGACCTGATCTCCGCCGGGCTTCCGGCCGAGTGCGTGCTGTTTGCCGAAGACGCTTCGCGCGTTTTGCTGACCTGCGACTCCACAAATATAGGAGCAATCGAAGAGATTGCGGTAAAATATGGATTGAACGCGCAGCATATCGGCTCCACAACCGGCGAACAGATTTGACGATTCGAATCGACGGCGCTCCGGTGATCGAGGGCGAGAGCTGTCGGCATTCCGGCAGAGCTGGCGGCAGGCACTGGAGCAGGCGCTGCAAACCGAGGCGGAGATCGCACGAGTCTGAACCGGCACGGCGAAGTAGACGAGCGGCACGAGCGTTGCACGAAATATTCACAGGCAAACCGGCACGGCTCAGGCCGTGCCATTCGCTTCCATCGCACCAGCGCTGAGAAGTACAAGGCGGTAGCCATCATGATCGAGATCGAACTGGACAAGCTTCACGAAGAATGCGGGGTGGTTGCGGTGTACGGCAACCCCGAGTCGGCCAAGCTGTGCTACCTGGGACTGCACGCGCTGCAGCATCGGGGACAGGAGTCGGCGGGAATCGCGGCCAGCGATGGCCGTCGCATGACCGTGTACAAGTCGATGGGGCTGGTGGCGGATATCTTCAGCGAAGCGGTGCTGGCGAAGCTGCCGGGCAGCCATGCGATCGGGCACACGCGCTACTCGACCGCGGGCGACTCGGCGCTGCTGAATGCGCAGCCCATCCAGGTGGACTGCAACAAGGGACAGATTGCGATTGCCCACAACGGCAACCTGGTGAACGCCACCGAGATTCGCAAGCGCTTCGAACTGGCGGGCTCGATCTTCCAGACCTCCAGCGATACCGAGATCGTGCTGCACCTGATCGCGCAATCGCACGAGACAGACGCTGCCGGATGCCATGGCCGACGCGCTGCGCCGCATTGAAGGCGCATTCTCGCTTCGTGATGGCAACCTGCGACCACATCTTTGCGGCGCGCGATCCGCGCGGCTTCCGTCCGCTGGCCATGGGGCACATTCCCGGCAAGGACGGGCAGCCGGGCGTCCATTGTGTTCGCCTCCGAGACCTGCGCCTTCGATCTGCTGGGCGCCGACTACGAGCGCGACGTGAAGCCCGGCGAACTGGTCGTGGTCGGGCCCGAGGGCGTGCACTCGCACTTTTACGCGCCGGCGCTGGCGCAGTCGCAATGCATCTTCGAGCAGGTTTATTTTGCGCGGCCCGACTCGCTGGTCTTCGGCAAGAGCGTGCAGGAGACGCCGCGAACAGATGGGACGGCAGCTGGCGCGCGAGGCCCCGGTGGACGCCGACCTGGTGGTGGCGTGCCCGACAGCGGACTGACCGCGGCGCTGGGTTATGCGCGCGAGAGCGGCATCCCGATGCAGTTCGGGCTGGTGCGCAACCATTACGTGGGACGCACGTTTATCGAGCCCGAGCAGCGGGTGCGCGACTTTGGCGTGCAAGCTCAAGCTGAATCCGGTGCGGCAACTGCTGGTGGGCAAGCGGGTGATTCTGATCGACGACTCGATTGTGCGCGGCACCACCAGCCAGAAGATCGTGCGCATGGTGCGCGACGCGGGGCAACGCGAAGTGCACATGCGCATCTCGTGTCCTCCCACGACTTCGCCCTGCTACTACGGCGTGGACACGCCGGAGCGCCGGCACTTGATCGCCGCGCGCAAGTCGGTGGAAGAGGTGCGGGAGTTCATCGGCGCCGATTCGCTGGCGTATCTTTCGCTGGAAGGACTGCGGGCCTCCTGCGGCGAGCCGGAGGGCGAATCCGCACTACTGCACCTCCTGTTACACCGGCAAGTATCCGACCAATTACGTGGACCTGCATGAGATTCGCCCGGCGGTGGCGCTGGCGAAGTAGCCGGCCGGCTGCTTATCGAGTGGGAACAGCCGGGAAGCTCCGGATCGGGCCGAGCTGGGCACTCGCAGCCCAGAACCCGCTCCCGGATTCGCAATCTGGGAACGAAGAATAGTTGACTTCCCGCTCTGCCATGCCGTCTCCGCGGCACGGCATAGCCTAGAATAGAAAATGCTCCGGCGGTGTGGCTTCGTGCATCCAAGATACCGTTGGCCTGGTGAACATGAAAATTCCTCACATCTCGCTCGTTCTGGCCCTGTTTGGGGCTTCGCTTGTTGCCTTTGCTCAACAGCCTTCGAGCGCTCCACAGAAGACCAAGAGCCGCCAGCGGCGGCGCCCCAGTCCGCAACGGCTCCCGCACCGGCTCCCGCCACCCCCAAGCAGCCCGATCGCGCCGACGCCTATTCCACTTCCAGCTTGGGCACATGGACGAGGATATGGCGGCTGTCACCGGCAGGGACGAATACGCCTCCAAAGCGGTGGACGAGTATAAGGCCGCGCTGCAGGCCGATCCGAAATCCTCCTACCTGGCAACCGCGCTGGCCGAACTCTACGCCCGCACCGGCGACATCCACGATGCCGTCAGCGAGGCTCAGGACGTGGTGAGCCGCGACCCGGACAACCTGGACGCACGGCGCCTGCTGGGACGCATTTACCTGCGCTCCATCGGCGATCTTCAGGGCAGCGCGCAGAGTGAGGCCGACACCGTCATCCACTTGGCAACCGATGAGTATGAGCAGATCGTGCGTCTGGATCCGAAGAGCATCGAGGACCACCTTCTGCTGGGCCGGCTCTATCGCCTGAATGGAGAGACAGGCAAAGCCGAAGCCGAGTTCCGCAGCGCGGTCAAGTTGCAGCCCTCGTCAGAGGACGCAGTCACCACCCTGGCGCTGCTCTACAACGAGGAAGGCGATCCGGGACGCGCCCTGAACATTCTGCAGGCGGTGCCCGAGGCCGACCGCACGCCGCGCATCGATTCGGTGATGGGCTACACCTATGAACAGAAAAAGGATTACGCCCACTCCATTGAGGCCTATCGCAAGGCGGTGGACCTGGACGGCTACGACCTGGACGCGGTGCGCGGACTGGCCGAGAACCTGCTCAACGACAATCAGACCGACGCCGCACTGGAGCAGTACAAAAAGATCGCCGCCGCCGACCCGCAGGATGCCCAGACGCTGCTGCACATGGCCGAGATCTACCGCCGTGACGGACAGTTTGACAAGGCTCTGGACATCCCTATCTCAATCTCATCGGCGGCCTGCTCCTGCTGTGGATCGGCTATCGGCTGATGCTGCCCGAGGACGGCGGCGACGACATCGATCCGGCGGGCAGCCTGTGGGCGGCCGTGCGCCTCGTCGTCATCGCCGACGCGGTGATGAGCCTCGACAACGTCATCGCCGTCGCCGCGGCGGCGCATGGCAATCTCTTGCTGCTCGTGCTCGGGCTGGTGATCAGCGTGCCGCTGGTCGTCTATGGCGCGACCCTGCTGATCGCGCTGATCAAGCGCTTCCCCGCGATCGTGCCCGGCGGCGCCGCGCTGATCGGCTATGTCGGGGCCGAGATCATGCTCGCCGATCCCGTGCTGGCGCCCTGGGCCGCGGCGCACGCATCCCGGATCGGGGATTGGCTGCCGCTTGCGGCATCGGTCCTGGTGGTGCTGGTCGGCGGCTGCCGAGCGGCGGCGATCCGGCCGTCCGACCGGCGCTTCGCCGCGACCGCGGCGGCCTTTCCGGTCGGCCTGTTCGCGGCACAGGCGCTCGGCCGCGCCGTCGCTGGCCGCCTTCCGGCGCTGCTGGTCTTCCTTGCCAGCCTGTTTGGCTATGCCGCCGATATCGGCGCCGCCGGCCTCACCGCCGCATCGGCGGAGACCCTGTCCTGCTGCATGCCGCACGGCCAATTCTGGCGGCGATCATCGCGGTGGTGGTCGGCGAATGCGTATCGTTTCTGTTCGAGCGGCTGCTCCGCCGGGCGTGAGACCTGCTTTCCCTGGCCGGCCCGCCGCGCTTCCGCTATAAGCCAAAGCCGGCATGCGGACGCTCTATCACCTCTGGCTCTCGCCCTTCTCCCGCAAGATCCGCCTGGTGCTGAAGGAGAAGAACCTCGATTTCGACATGGTGGTCGAGCGGGTGTGGGAGCGGCGGCCGGAGTTCCTCGCGCTCAATCCGGCCGGCGAGGTGCCGGTGCTGGTCGAGCCCGACGGCACGACCCTGGCCGACGCGACGGCCATCACCGAATATCTCGAGGAAATCTATCCCGAGCGGCCCCTCATCGGCACGAATCCGCTCGAGCGCGCCGAGACGCGCCGCCTCGTCGCCTGGTTCGACGTCAAGTTCAACCGCGAGGTGACGGTCAACCTGGTCGAGGAAAAAATCACGAAGCGCTTCCTCGGCCTGGGCCAGCCCAACAGCCAGGCGATCCGCGCCGGCTGCCAGAACATCAAGCACCATCTCGACTACATCGCCTATCTGATGGATCGCCGCAGCTACCTGGCCGGCAATTCGTTCGGCCTCGCCGACATCACCGCCGCCGCCCACCTCTCCGCCGTCGATTATCTCGGCGACGTACCCTGGGAAGCGCATGACGGCGCCAAGGAATGGTACGCGCGCGTCAAATCACGCCCGAGCTTCCGGCCGCTTCTGTCCGATCACATCCCCGGCGCGGCACCGCCCAAGCACTACGCGGATCTCGATTTCTAGGCGCGAAAAAGGCGCGCCCCCTCGCGAGGGCGCGCCTCCTTTACCATGAGACCGTCAGTCGAGCGGCTCGACCTTGACGATCGAGGCGCCGTGATTGTTGCCGACCCACAGCGTGACCGGGCTGGTCGAATCGTCGACGAAGACGCGGCGGATGTTGGTCGGTCGCGGCAGCTGATATTCGGTGTACTGGCCGCTCTTGATGTCGAGGCGCGACACGCGGTCGGTCAGCATCGAGCCGGTCCAGGCGTCGCCTTCTTGCCGGCGACGGCGTCATAGGGCGACGCTCCAGGGCGTCGGCACCTTCCACTCCTTGATCTCGCCGCGTCTTGGGATCGAGCATGCCGATGCGCGTTGCCGCGATATTCGGCGAACCACAGGCGGCCCTGCGCGTCGACCCGGCCGCGCCGCGGGTGCGAGTTCGGGCGTCGGCGTCTTGTAGACGGTGAGCTGCTTCGTCTTGGCGTCGATCTTGCCGATGTCGTGTCGGCCGAAATCGAGCAGATAGATGTTGTTCTGCGCGTCGGAATGCATGCCGTAGGTGCCGATCTTCTTGCCGGTCGCCGGATCCTTCGGCGCGCCCGAGATTCTCGAACTTGCCGGTGGCGAGATCGAGCCGATAGATGATTGGTGCCGTCGGAATTCTTGATCCACACCTTGCCGTCGACGTCGGCTGTTCCGTCACCGCCAGATGGCCGAACTGGGCGCCGTTCGATCCCACTCCTTGGGGATCGGCCAGGTCTGGAACTTCTCGGTCTTGGGGTCGAACTTGACGATGCTCGGCCTGGTACATGGCGCCGAGCCAGACATTGTCCGTCCTTGTCGATCTCGAGATCGAGCGAGCCGACCGGGAAGCCCTTCTTGCTGCTCGGGCATCGGGATATTGCGTCGACCTTGCCGGTCTTCGGATCCAGCTTGCCGAGGAACATCTGGCCGAAATCGGAGTACCAGACCATTGCCCTGGCTGATCGACGCATGACGTCGTGCGGCTGGATGCTGCGGATCCGGCAAATCATATTCGGTGATGACGACATGCGTCGACTTGCCGGTCAGCCGCGGCAGGGTCTTGCAGCTGGTAGTCCCAGTGTCGGCTGCTGGCTCAGATTGATGCTGGCGAGCCATTCGGTGGTCTTGTTCATATCGCCGCCGCGATCGCGGTCGCGCATGAGTCGCCGATAGAGCTGCTGCGGATGGGTCGGCGTGCTGCCCGGATAATAGCCGCCCATGCGCTTGAAGACCTGCATGAACTCGTCGGCGTCGTGCGTCGATTTGCACGATGCGCTCGAGCGTGTGGCAGCCCGTGCAGTTGAGCAGGAACTTCTTCTGCTCCTCGGTGCCCGGCATGCTCATCAGCCATTCGGCATTGGTGAGCTGCGCCGCGAGGTTCTTGGTCTTCTTCAGCTTGAGGTCGGCGCTGGCCGCTCTTGCCGGCGGCGACATCGGCCGCCGCGTTGCCCGTCGAGATCGTAGCCGACCGCGCGGCATGCTGAGCGTGTAATGGCCGGGCTCGAGCCGCGCGGCCGGGAAGCTGTAATGGCCCTTGCGCGTCGGTGACGACGCTGATCGTGATCGTCGCAGCCGTCCTTCTTGGCGCTGACCACCACCCCTTCCATCGCGCCTTCCTCGGCCGAGGAGACGGTGCCGGTGAGCGCCGCCGGTGCCTGCGCCAGCGCCGGCTGGAATGCGAGGACCGCAAAGCCGGCGGTCGCGGTAAGCAGGAGCTGTCGGAATTGCATCGCCGCCTCCCCTCTGGAATGGCCAACCTTTGGCCGGCTGGCCTTGGCCATCAGCCTAGCGCCGAATTGGGGGAGGCGGAAGCGGCCTGTCTTCGGCTCGCGCGCTTCGCACTGCCGCCGGGTTGCGGCCGCTACCGGGTCTTCACGTCGAGCTTTTCGATATTGGCGCCGCGCCGCCTGGGCTTGCGGCGCGTCCTGGCCGACCAGACGGAGCAGCGCCAGCCAATCGGCCCGGGCACCGGCCCCGTCGCCGGCGAGGCGCTTGAGGTTGCCGCGTTCGAGGAGCGCGTCCGCCGACCGCGGATCGAGGGCGAGTGCCTTGTCGATATCGGCGCGTGCGCGTTTGCTGTCGCCGAGATAGCGATAGGCCGTGCCGCGATAGATCAGGGCCTCCTCGCGTTTCGGATCGAGCGTCAGCACGCGGTTGAGATCCGCGATCGCGTCGTTGTAGCGCTTCAATCCCGCCTCGCTCACCGCCCGGTCGATCATGAGATCGACATCGTCGGGCGTGAGCTTCAGCCCGGCGCTCTGCGTCGCATAGGCGCGATCCGGCCGGCCGGCGGCGAGCCAGGCCTGGCCCGCCTGCGCCAGCACGATCGGCCGCTCGGCCACCCCGGAGCGTCCCATCTCCTCGGCCATCGCCTCGAGCCGCTGCGCCGCTTCGCCGGGCGAGCCCATCCTGATCAGCGCCAGCGCCTGGCAATCGCGGGCGGCGAAGCCGCCGCCGCGCACCATCCAGCTGCCGGCGTTCTCATAGGCGGCGCTGGGATCCTTCGCCACAAGCTGCATGCAGGATTGGTACTCGGCATTGTCGCCCATCGCCGGCGCTGCCGGGGCGGGCTTTGCCGGCGGCTTGGCGGGGGCGGGCTTCGGCGGCGCCGCGCGCCGCACCGGCGGCGCGATCACCGGCGGCAGGGGTGCGCCCGCCGGCTGCGCCTCGGCGGTGCCGGCGACGAGCAGGGCCGGCAGAAGAAAGAGAAATCGGGTGCGAACGCTCACCGGATATAAGCTCATCAATCGCTGGAGAATGCGCCACTATAGCAGCGATGACCGGCGAGCATCAGCATCCCTACCTGTTCTGCTTCGGCTTGGGCTATACGGCGCAGGCGCTGGCGTGTGCGGTTTTGCGCGAAGGCTGGCGCGTGGCCGGCACCAGCCGCACGGATGAGGGGGCGGCCGCGCTCAGCCGCGCCGGCTGGACCGCCTTCGGTTTTTCGCGCGAAAAGAGTCTCGATCCGGCGTGCTTCGCCGGCGCGACGCATATTCTCGTCTCGGTGCCGCCCGACGAGCAGGGCGATGCGGTGCTCGATTTCCTGGGCGAGGCGATCGCCGATACGGCACCCGCCTGGCTCGGCTACCTCTCGACGACGGGCGTCTATGGCGATCGCGGCGGCGGCTGGGTCGATGAAAGCGCCGATCTCCGGCCGGTCGGCGAGCGCGGGCGGCGGCGCGTCGCCGCCGAAAGCGGCTGGCTCGCGCTCATGCGACGCCGCGGCACGCCGGTGCACCTCTTCCGTCTCGCCGGCATCTATGGGCCGGGGCGCAGCGCCCTCGATCAGCTGCGCGCCGGCACGGCCAAGCGCATCGACAAGCCGGGCCAGCTGTTCAGCCGCATCCATGTCGCGGACATCGTCGCGACGTTACGCGCGTCGATGGCGCGGCCCAATCCGGGTGCGGCCTACAATGTCGGCGATGACGAGCCGGCGCCGCCGCAGGAGGTGGTGGCCCATGCGGCGTCGCTGCTCGGCCTGCCGCCGCCGCCGCTCGAGCCTTTCGATCCCCGGCTTCTCTCGCCCATGGCGGCGAGCTTCTATGCCGAGAGCAAGCGCGTCGCCAATGCGCGCATCAAGCACGAGCTCGGCGTGCGGCTGGCCTATCCGACCTATCGCGAAGGGCTCGCCGCCCTGCTGGCAGAGGTGCCGCGATGATCTCCGGCCTGTCGGCGCGCGATTTCGAATCCGAGATGGCGCTGCCCGACGTGCCCGTGCTGGTCGCCGGGCTCGGCGATGCCGTCTGGCTGAGCGAGGAGGGCGAGCTCGAGACGATATCCGCGGCGGAAGCGGCGTGGCGCATATCCTCTGGCGCGCGGCCGATGGTGGCGCATATGCGCGCGACGGCGCGCCGCCTCGGCATGGCCGGTTTTGCCGCCCATGATCTGCTCGAGCTTTTCGCCTTCGTGCTGCCGGCGCGCTTCTGCCTGCCGACCCCGCGCGGGCTGGCGCGCGCCCTTGCCTTGCCGATGCCCACGGATGCGGTCGGCGAGGCGCTGCTCCTGCAGCAGGCGGCGCGGCGCCTGCTCGCGTCGCTGAAAGAAGCGGCCGAACCCGGTGCCGCGCGTCTCGCGCGCAGCATGGCCGATGCCGGCTGGAGCTGGGGCGAGGCGGTACGCGCCGCCCTCGCCGCTGTGGCGCCCGGCGGCGCCGGCTTTTCCGTCTGGCAAGCGCTGCCGCTCATCGAGGAAGAGGCGCCCGAGCCGGCGGCCGGCCATCTCGCGGTCGAGCCGGAGGAGGCGCGCCGTCGCCTCGCCGAGCTGGTCGGCCGCGACGCCGAGGCGCGGCCGAGCCAGGCCGACTATGCCTCCGCCGCGAGCCTCGCCTTCCGGCCGCGCGATCGGGCCGGCGAAGGCGCCTTCCTGCTCGCCGAGGCCGGCACCGGCGTCGGCAAGACGCTGGGCTATATCGCGCCGGCCAGCGTCTGGGCCGAAAAGAACGAAGGCACGGTGTGGATTTCGACCTATACGCGCAATCTGCAGCAGCAGATCGTCGAGCGAGCTCGATCGCCTCTATCCCGAGCCGGATGTGAAGGCGCTCAAAGCCGTCGTGCGCAAGGGCCGGGAGAATTATCTCTGCCTGCTCAATTACGACGAGGCGACGGCCGCTTTGCGGGCGGGGCAGGCGGTACGCGGGAGCGACGCGATCCTGCTGGGGCTGCTCGCGCGCTGGATCGAGCGCACCCAGGACGGCGATCTCAGCGGCGGCGATTTTCCCGGCTGGCTGCCCGACCTGCTCGGCCGGCCGCGCAGCCTCGGCCTGTCGGACCGGCGCGGCGAATGCATCTATTCCGCCTGCCCGCATTACCGCTGCTGCTTCATCGAGCGCTCGGTGCGGCGCGCGCGGCGCGCCGAGATCGTCGTCGCCAACCATGCGCTGGTGATGATGCAGGCGGCGCTCGGCGGCGTCGCCGAGGATCCGAGCGCGCCCACCCGCTTCGTGTTCGACGAGGGCCATCATCTGTTCGATGCGGCCGACAGCGCTTTTTCCGGCGCATCTCACCCTGACCGAGGGAATCGAGCTCCGCCGCTGGCTGCTCGGCGCCGAAGCCGGCGGCAAGAGCCGCGCCCGCGGACTGCGCCGCCGTGTCGAGGATCTGCTCGTCGACGAAGCGTCTGCCGGCGACCTCGCCGCCGATCTTGCAGGCGGCGCGCGGCTTGCCTGCCGAGGGCGCGCTGGCGCGGCTCGGCGACGGTGCGCCGGCCGGAGCGGTCGAGCGCTTCCTCGCCGCTCGTGCGCGGCCAGCTGCTCGCGCGCAGCAAGGACGGCGCCGAGCAGCCAATCGCTCGAGACCGAGATCGCGCCGGCCATACGCCGGCCTGGCGGAGGCTGCCAACGACGCCGCGCGGACCTTGCGCGCCTTGCAGGCGCCGCTGGCCTCGCTGCGCGGCAGGCTGCTGGCGCGGCTCGATGCGGATGCCGACTCGCTCGACAGCGATGTGCGGCTGCGCATCGAGTGCGATCGCGCGCAGCCTCGAGCGCCGGCGCCTGCCTCGTCGCCGGCTGGATCGGCATGCTCGACTCGCTTGCGAGTCGAGACGCCCGCCGGCTTCGTCGATTGGTTCTCGCTCGCGCGGAGCGGCGAGGCAGCGCGCGGCCAGCCGCATCGCGAGCTCGATGTCGGCATGCACCGCCATTATCTCGACCCGACCCTGCCCTTCGTCACCAGCCTCGCCGCATCGGCGCATGGCGTGCTGGTGACCTCGGCGACGCTCACCGACGGCACCGGCGATGCGGAAGGCGATTGGGCGGCAGCCGAGGCGCGCACCGGGGCGAGCCATCTCGGCGGCCGCACCTTGCGCGCGCAGGTGCCGTCGCCCTTCGACTATCGCCAGCGCAGACGCGCGTCTTCGTCGTCACCGACGTGCGCCGCGACGATGCGGCCCAGGTCGCCGCCGCCTATCGCGGTGCTGTTCCTGGCCGCGGGCGGCGGCGCGCTCGGCCTGTTCACCGCCATCCGCCGGCTGCGCGCGGTGCATGAGCGGATCGCCGCGCCGCTGGCGCGAGGCCGGCATTCCGCTCTGGCCCAGCATGTCGATGCGCATGGAGACCTCGACGCTGGTCGACATCTTCCGCGCCGAGGAGGACGCCTGCCTGCTCGGCACCGATGCGGTGCGCGACGGCGTCGACGTGCCGGGCCGCTCGCTGCGGCTCATCGTCTTCGACCGCGTGCCCTGGCCGCGGCCCGACATCCTGCACAAGGCGCGGCGCGCAGCGTTCGGCGGCGCCGCCTATGACGACATGCTGACGCGGCTGCAGGCTGAAGCAGGCCTTCGGCCGGCTGGTCCGCCGCGCCGACGATCGCGGCGTCTTCGTGCTGCTCGATCCGCGCCTGCCGACCCGCCTTTTCGGCGCCTTCCCGCCCGGCGTGGCGGTGCAGCGCATCGGGTTGGCAGAGGCCGTCGAGCAGACGCGCGCTTTCTTGAATCCGGCGCAGGCGGAACGACCGGTCTGAACCGTCATCCTCGCGACAAGCGCGACAAGCGCGAGCATGACGACCCAGATTGCTCGTCCTGAGCGCGCACACAAAAAAAGAAGGCCGCCCGAAGGCGGCCTTCCCGTCGCTGACTGCCGAGTGACGCTGGACTTAGAAGTCCATGTCGCCCATGCCGCCCATGCCGCCGCCGCGCGGCATCGCCGGCGCGGCTTCTTCTCGGGCTTCTCGGCGACCATCGCCTCGGTGGTGATGAGCAGGCCGGCGACCGAGGCCGCGTCCTGCAGCGCCATGCGCACGACCTTGGTCGGGTCGATGATGCCGGCCTTCACCATGTCGACATACTCGCCGGTCTGGGCGTCGAAGCCGTAGTTGGTGTCCTTCGCCTCCAGCAGCTTGCCGACGACGATCGCGCCGTCGACGCCGGCATTCTCGGCGATCTGGCGCACCGGCGCCTGCGAGCGCGCGGCGGACGATGTCGATGCCGACCTTCTGGTCGTCGTTGTCGGGCTTCAGCTTCGTCGAGCGCCTTGGTCGCGTAGAGCAGCGCCACGCCGCCGCCGGCGACGATGCCTTCCTCGACCGCGGCGCGGGTCGCGTGCATCGCGTCGTCGACGCGGTCCTTGCGCTCCTTCACCTCGACCTCGGTGGCGCCGCCGACGCGGATCACCGCGACGCCGCCGGCGAGCTTGGCCAGCCGCTCCTGCAGCTTCTCGCGGTCGTAGTCGGAGGTGGTCTCCTCGATCTGCGCCCGGATCTGGCTGATGCGGGCCTCGATGTCCTTCTTCTTGCCGGCGCCGTCGATGATGGTGGTGTTTTCCTTCGTCGATGCGCGACCTTCTTGGCCGTGCCGAGCATGTCGAGCGTGACGTTCTCGAGCTTGATGCCGAGATCTTCGCTGATGACCTGGCCGCCGGTCAGGATGGCGATGTCCTCGAGCATCGCCTTGCGGCGATCGCCGAAGCCCGGCGCCTTCACCGCCGCGACCTTGAGGCCGCCGCGCAGCTTGTTGACGACCAGCGTGGCCAGCGCCTCGCCCTCGACGTCCTCGGCGATGATCAGCAGCGGCCGGCCCGACTGCACCACCGCCTCGAGCACCGGCAGCATCGCCTGCAGGCCCGAGAGCTTCTTCTCGTGGAGCAGGATGTAGGGGTTCTCGAGCTCGGCGATCATCTTCTCGGCGTTGGTGATGAAATAGGGCGAGAGGTAGCCGCGGTCGAACTGCATGCCCTCGACGACGTCGAGCTCGGTCTCGAGGCTCTTCGCCTCCTCGACCGTGATCACGCCCTCGTTGCCGACCTTCTGCATCGCCTTGGCGATCATCTCGCCGATCTCGCGCTCGCCATTGGCGGAGATGGTGCCGACCTGGGCGATCTCGTCGTTGGTCGAGACCTTCTTCGAGCGCTTCTTGAGGTCCTCGACGACCGCCTCGACGGCCAGGTCGATGCCGCGCTTCAGATCCATCGGGTTCATGCCCGGCGGCGACCGCCTTGACGCCTTCGCGCACGATCGCCTGGGCGAGCACGGTCGCGGTGGTGGTGCCGTCGCCGGCCAGGTCGTTGGTCTTGCGAGGCGACCTCGCGCACCATCTGCGCGCCCATGTTCTCGAACTTGTCGGCGAGCTCGATCTCCTTGGCGACGGTGACGCCGTCCTTGGTGATGCGCGGCGCGCCGAACGACTTGTCGAGGACGACGTTGCGGCCCTTCGGGCCCGAGCGTCACCTTGCACCGCATTGGCGAGAATGTCGACGCCGCGCAGCATCCGCGTCGCGCGCGTCGCCGCGAAATTTGACTTCTTTGGCTGCCATGTGCTTACTTGCTCCTGATGATTCGAGGCGCGCTCGTTAGGCGGCCTTCTTGGCCTGCCTTGGCTGCCCTCGATGATGCCCATGATGTCGGACTCCTTCATGATGAGCAGCTCCTCGCCGTCGATCTTGACCTCGGTGCCCGACCATTTGCCGAACAGGATGCGGTCGCCGGCCTTGACGTCGAGCGGCATGAGCTTGCCGTCCTCGTCGCGGGCGCCCGGGCCGACGGCGACGACCTCGCCCTCCTGCGGCTTTTCCTTGGCGGTGTCGGGAATGATGATGCCGCCCGCGGTCTTCGCTTCCGCCTCGACGCGGCGGACCACCACGCGGTCGTGCAGCGGACGGAACTTCATGGACGATCCTCCTCGAATTGCATGGAACGACGGGGGCTGAGCTGTTAGCACTCCCCGTCGATGAGTGCCAAAGAACTAATGAAAGACCGGGCGGCTTTCAAGGGGATTCGGAAATTTTGGCAGCAATCTCGGCGCCCGGCTGCTAAGCCCTTCTAATATAAGCCTTTTTCGGTAATTCCTGTTGCCGGGGCCGGCAACCGCGCGCATGGTTGAAGTGTTGGAAAGCCGCTAAGGAGGCACCGACATTATGCGTGATTTTGAGCGTCAGTTGCGTGACTACCGCCTCACCACGGCCGAGATCGTCTACCACCTTCCCGACCATCCCGGCCTCTTGCAGACCTTCCTGTGGCAGCATCTGGACATCGCCCCGCGCTTTCCCGAGCTGCACAAATTTCTGGATTTCTGGACGCGGAATATCGACGGGAAGCTCCATTCGGTGCGGGTCGCCCACGCCGAATTGATCACCCCCGGCAGTGTCCGCAATGCCGCGGTCATGCTCACGCAGCATTAGCCTTTAAGACCGGCGGGCGCCCCGGAGATGGCGCCAGACATACCAGGCGGCGCCGGCGACGAGCGCCGCCGCGATCACCGCATCGAAGCGGTGAAAGACTTCCTTGCAGCGTCGGATCGCTGTTCCAGCGCTCGCCGAGCTTCGCGCCCATATAGGCCAGCGCGAAGCACCAGGGCCACGAGCCGAGGAAGGTGTAGACCTGGAATTTGCGCCTGGTTCATGCGCGCGATGCCCGGCCGGCAGCGCGATGAAGGTGCGCACCACCGGCAGCAGCCGGCTGACGAACACGGTGACGCCGCCGAAGCGCTCGAAGAAGCGGTCGGCGCAGCGCCAAGTCGCGCCGGCTCGATCAGGACGATAGCGGCCCCAGCGCTCGACCAGCGGCCGGCCGCCATAAGCGCCGACGGCATAGGCGACGGCTCGAGCCGATATTGCAGCCGATCGCGCCGGCAGTCGCCACCAGCAGCAGATCGAAGCGCCCGGTCGAGACGAGATAGCCCGAGAACGGCATGATGATCTCCGACGGCAGCGGAATGCAGGCCGATTCGATCGCCATCAGCAGGGCGATGCCGGCATAGCCGCCGGCGCTGATGATTGCGGTGATGATCCCCGCCAGCGCCGTCAGGATGGTCTCGAGCATGCCGCTCCCCGGTTGAAATCGAGCGGCCCTGTCTAGCAGAGCAGAGCAGGCCGGGCGAGCCTGGACGCTATGCCGCAGAAAACCGGGTTTGACGCGGTCGTGCGTCCGGCGCGATATCAGCCCGGTCCTGGAGGTGTCGCTTGGCCTTGGCCGAAAGAGTGGGAAGTTCCGAAGAGTCGGTGGCGCGCATCGGCGACCGCCGCGCCGTCGCGCTGTGGCTGTTCGCCTCCTGCGCCATGATCTTCGCCATGCTGGTGATCGGCGGCATCACGCGGCTCACCGAAAGCGGCCTCTCCATCACCGAATGGCAGCCGATCGGTGGCGCCGTCCCGCCCTTGAGCGGCGCGGATTGGCAGAGCCTGTTCGACCAGTATCGCGCCAGCCCGCAATACCATGAGCTCAATCAGGGCATGGATCTCGCCGGCTTCAAGACGATCTTCTGGTGGGAATATGTGCATCGCCTGTGGGGCCGGCTGATCGGACTCGTCTTTCTGCTGCCGCTGATCTGGTTCGTCGCGAAGCGCCGCATCGCGCGAGCGCTGGTGCCCCGGCTCGTCGGCCTGTTCCTGCTCGGCGCGCTGCAGGGTGCCGTCGGCTGGTGGATGGTGGCGAGCGGGCTCGATCAAGGGCCGTGGGTCAGCGCCTACCGGCTGACCGTGCATCTCGGATTCGCGCTGGCGCTCTATGCCGCGATGCTGTGGCTGGCTCTGCGCCTCTGGCGCGGGCCGCCGCGCATGGCGGCACCGGCCCGTTTCGGCCGAACCGCGCTCGGAATCGTGCTGCTCGCTTTCGTGACGATTCTCGCCGGCGGCTTCGTCGCGGGCTCGCATGCGGGCCTCATCTACAACGAGTTCCCGACCATGGGCGACGGCTTCGTCCCGCCGGACTATCGCAACGAGGCGCTGGGATTGCTGCGCAACAGCTTCGAGAATCCGGCGGCGATCCAGTTCCATCACCGCCTGCTTGCCACCACGACGCTGCTCGCGGTGCTGGGCTTCGCAGCTTGGACTTTCTCTCGCGCGCCGCTCGTCCACATCGAAGCAGCGGCGCTTGCCGCCATGGTGCTGCTGCAGTTCGGGCTCGGGCTCGCCACCTTGCTGCTACAGGTGCCGCTCGCCCTCGCGGTCTTGCATCAGGCCGGTGCGGCGCTGCTGCTCACGGCGGCGATCGTCGCCGCCGAGCGGCTGACGAATCGCCACCAGCTAACGCAAAACTAGGCCGCGAGCCGGCCGAGTCCGCGCCGGCGCAACAGCGGCATGACCTGCTCGCCGAAACGCGCGAGCCCTTCCAGGAAATCGGCGAAGATGAACAGGAAGCCATCGACCTCGCCGTCACCTGGCGAGCTCCTCGATGCAGTCGGCGACGCGTTCGGGCCCGCCGACGAAGGGCACGCCGCCGTAGAACAGACGCAGATCCGTCTCGAAGCGCTCCTTGTGCTCGGCGAGCCTCGCATCGCTCTTAGTGCCGGAGCGCAGGCGGTAGATGTTGTCGATCGCGTCCTGATCGGCGCCGGACGCATAGTGCTGCAGGATCCGCTCGGCATCGACGTCGGAATCGCCTTGGATCAGCAGGATCAGCGTGTGGGTACGCACCTCCCTCCCATGTTCGGCCGCGACCTGCTTGATGCGCCGGCTCATGCGCTTCTGATCCTCGAGCGACTTGCCGCCGAAAAAGCCGTCCGTGCAATGTTCGGCGACGAAACGAAAGCCGCGTTCCGACGAGGTGGCGCAGACGATCGGCATGCCGCCATTGGACGGCTTGGGGAAGGATTGGCAATCCTCGAGGGTGAAGAAACGTCCCTGATGGGTGACGCAGTCCTCTTGCCACAGCCGCTTCACCAGCGTGATCCACTCTTCGGTGTAGTCGTAGCGGAAGGCTTCGAAATCCTCGGGATAGAGTCCCATCTGGGTGTATTCGCCCTTGTTGCCGGCGCTGACGATATTGATGCCCATGCGGCCGCCGGCGACATCGTCCATGGTGGCGGCCATCTTGGCGAACACGGCCGGATGCAGCAGCAGCGGTGCCACCGAGGCGATGAGGCGCAGTCTGCGGTACGGCGCCCGCGAGCCCGGTCATCAGCATCATGGATTCGATGGAGTACTTCCAGAACTCGACATCGCCGCCGAAGCCGCGCCATTTCGCCATGGAGAAGACGTAGGAGAAGCCGATGCGCTCCGCGAGCCGGCAGATGTCGCGATTGAGGGCGAAGCTCGGCAGGAATTGCGGCGAGGTCTTGGAGATGATCCAGCCATTGTTGGTGACCGGCAGGAAAATGCCGAGATCGACTTCCCGTCCCATGCCTATCTCTCCGATTCCGATGGCCGGCTGGCGACGCGCGCCCGGGTGACGATCTCGGGGGGAAAGGAATAGGCCTCCAGCACGATGTCGCGTACTTCCCGGCCGGACAGGGCCGCCACGTCGAGCCGCGAGCGTTTGGCGTCCTCGAGAAACTCCGGATCGGCCACCGTCTTCACGAAGCCGTCTTCCAGCAGCTTGACGCGATCGGCGGGAATGCCGGGCGCGGCAAAGAAGGGACGGCCGAGCCCGTTATTCACCGCGATCAGGATCTGGAAGATGCGCCGCTCGTCCTCGTTGCGCGCGAGATCGAGGATCGAAGGCAGGTCCGGCAGCTCCGGAATCGCATGCAGTCCCATATACATGAGCGGCCGGATCTTGCCGTCGCGCAGCCAGTCGGGATGCGATTGCTGGATGCTCGACCAGGACCAGTTGGCGTTGCCTTGGATCTCGCCGCGTTCCATGGCGAGCGTGAGCGGCCCCATATCCATATAGCCGCTGACGACGCGGATCTTCGCGCCGAGTATGGAATCGAGGGCCCGGGCATAGATCTCGGTGGCGGTCTCCGGCCCCGCCCCGCCGGTGATGAGGTCGTATTTGAGCAGATCGGCGGCCGTGCGATGCGGCGCCGTGTGCCAGACGACGAAGGTGCCGATCTCGGTCGAGGTGGTGCCGAGCCAGGTGATCCGCTTGACGTCGAATTGTGCGACCGGGTTGCCGAACAGAGGCTCGAACGGCACCGTGCGCTGCACGCCGGCGATGAAGGTGCCGTCCTTGGGCGCGATGTTGTAGATATAATCCGCCGCCCTGAGCGAACTCGCGCCCGGCATGTTCTTGACGATGACGGCGGGATTGCCGGGCAGGTGGCGGCCGAGATGGCGCGCCAGCAGCCGCGCATGCAGATCGTAGCCGCTCCCGGCATCGGTGCCGGCGACGATGGTCAGCTGCTTGCCCTCGTAGAAATCCGCCGCCCATGATTGCGCGGCCGCGGCCGCGGCCATGCCCAGCGCCAGCGCCACAACCGACTGGGATGTTTTCATCGATCCCTCACGCAAACCTGGGGAAAAGCTTTGCCGCGTTGGCGCGATTGAGCGCCGCCAGGATGTCCAGCGGCAATCCGAACCGGTCGAGTGCGGCCGCCGTCTTGCCGACCGCCACATAGGGATAGTCGCTGCCGAACAGGATCTGGCTGGTCGGCACCTCCGCCATCAGCGCCGCCATGGCAGGCTTGCTTACGGTCGAGTTGGCGACGTCGTAATAGAGCTTGCGCAGCTCGGCATTGACGCCCTCGGGGATGCGCTTCGCCACCTCGGGATGGCGCATCTGCTGCTCGAAGCGCTCGGCCAGAACGAGGGTGCCGGCGGCGGCGTGGGTGAAGATGAATTTGACGTCGGGATTGCGGTGCGTCGTGCCGTTGAGCACCAGGCTCAGGATGCAGCGCGTCACGTCGAACATATATTCCGCCACCGTCGCGCCGATGCCGGGCTGCAGGCTGGTGCAGCAGCCGGGCGTCGTCGGATGGATGAACACCACCGCCTTGCGCCGGTTGAGCTCCTCGAACACCGGCGCGAAGATCGGATCGCCCGGCCATTTGTCGCCATAGGAGGTGTAGAGCCCGATGCCGTCCGCCTTCAGCGTGTCGTAGGCGTACTCGATCTCCTTCAGGCTCGCCTCGACATCGGTCAGCGGCAGATTGGCGAGCATGCCGAAACGGCCCGGATGATCGCGCACGAGGGTCGCCATGAACTCGTTGCCGGCGCGCGCCGCGGCGCGCTCTTCCGATCGATCCTTGAAGAACCCGGGATTGCCGAGCGACGCCATGCCCGCCGCGATGCCGTTCTTGTCCATCTGCTCGATCGAGCGCGCGGCGCTCCAGCCGGTGACGATGTCCGAACCCTGATCCGACTGACTGTCGGCGAGGGTCTTCTGGATAAGCGCCGGCGGGAAGACATGGTGATGCACATCGATGCGGCGCGGGCTCGCCTGCGCTGCGGCCGGCGCGGGCGGCAGCACGGCGCTCGCGGCGAGCGTGCCCATGCCGGCGAGGAAGCCGCGTCGCGACGGGGCGCAGCAGGAGGCGAGGCAGAACCGGCCCGTGTGCAAGGCTTTGCCCGGCGCGACGGGAACGGACCGGTGGCTGCTTCGGCATGGTTTCTCCCTTGGTTTTGCCACAATCCTAGGACGGCGCTCCGGCGCTTGTCATGGGCGCATTCCAGCCATTCCGCCGGGCGCGATCCCTGCCCCATTAAAACCTAATTTAATGGCGAGGCTGCGCCAACTCTCCAATCTCCATGGCGTCGGCCGCCCACGCGAAGCCGCCGGGCGGAAAAAGGAGGATTAGGATGTTGTCGTCCAGCCAAGCCCGGACCCTCGCCACCGCCTTGATCGACCGGCTCGGCTCGGTCGGGATCGCCGCTGCCATGCTGCGCGCCCAGGAGGCCGAGCGGCGCGGCGCTCTCATCGAGATGAGCGATTGGCGGCGCATTGCCGCGCAGGCGCTGCGTCGGCTCGCTGCCCTGGACCCCGGCTTTGCTCGTCGAGCGGGACCCGCGGGCGCAGCAGCTGCACTGAATGGACTCCCACGCGCAAAGCGGAAGCTCCGGCTCAGGCGAGCGACACGCGCTGCGCCGCGTGCTGCTGATCGAGGACGATGCCGGAACCGCGCATGAGATCCTGTCCGAGCTCGTCGATCGCGGCTTTGCCGTGGAGCATGCGGCCGACGGGCTCGACGGGCAGGCAAAGGCCAGGCGCGGCGACGCGGACGTGATGATCGTCGACCGGCTGCTGCCGGGGCTCGACGGTCTGTCGCTGATCGAAAGCCTGCGCGAGGACAAGCTGAATACGCCGGTCCTGGTCTTGAGCGCGCTGGGCAGCATCGACGACCGCGTGCGCGGTTTGCGGGCCGGCGGCGACGATTATCTCGTGAAGCCTTTCGCCTTTCCCGAGCTCATCGCGCGGGTCGAGGCGCTGCTGCGCCGCCCGGCCGAAGGCCGCGATACCAAGCTGCGCGTCGGACCGCTGCTGCTCGATCTGATCGACCGCACGGCGACGCGCGACGGACGCGCCGTCGAGCTCCTGCCGCGCGAGTTCAAGCTGCTCGATTACATGATGCGGCGCGAGGGCCAGGTCGTTACCCGCGCCATGCTGCTCGAGGATGTGTGGAACTATCGTTTCGTGCCGCGCACCAATCTCGTCGACGTCCATATGGGGCGGCTGCGCCGCAAAATCGACGCGCCCGACGAGCCGCCGATGATCCACAGCGCGCGCGGCGCCGGCTTCATCCTCCGTGCGCCTTAGGGATTTCGCCGCCTCGAGCACCGTGCGCTCGTCGCTGGTGGCGGCCGGCGCCTTCTCGGCCGCCATCCTGATCCTGTTCGGCTTCGTCTACTGGCAGACGCAGAGCTACATCACGGCCGAGATCGACAGAAGCCTCCTCCTGGAAGTGCATAATCTCGAGCAGCGCGACCCGGCGCGGCTCGCAATCGTCGTCGGCGAAAGGCTCTTGGAAATGCCCCGGCAATTCGATTTCGCCGGGCTGTTCGCGACAGACGGCCGCCACGAAGCCGGCAATCTCGCGGCCATCCCCGCGGCCTCGTGCCGGACAGGCCGGCGCGCGAGATGGCCATGGCCATGCCGTCCGACGGCAGCTCCCGCACGGTGGCGATACGCGTGGTCGCGCATCATTTGCCGGATGGCCGCATTCTGGTGGTCGGCCGCACCTTGGCGCTGGTGCATGAGCTGGCCGAGATCATGGCGCGCACCCTGGCGGTGGGGGCTGTTCCCGCCTGCCTGTTCGCGCTGCTTATCGGCATCCTGCTTGCCATACGCGGCGAAAGGCGCATCGAGCGGGTGAATCAAGCATCCGGCGCATCATCGCCGGCAATCTGCGCGAGCGTTTGCCGACCCATGGCGGCTATGACGAGTTCGACAAGCTCGCGACCAGCGTCAATCACATGCTGGCCGAGATCGAGGCGCTGCTGCACGACATCTCGGGCGCCGGCGACGATATGGCGCACGAGCTGCGCACCCCCTTGACGCGGGTGCGCGCCCGCCTCGAGCGGGCGCGCGACAAGGCCGGCACGCTCGAGGAGATGCAAGCGATCCTCGATGCGGCGATGCTCGAGATCGATCAATGTCTGGCGATCGTCACCGCGCTGCTGCGCATTGCCGAGATCGAGCACAACCGGCGCCTAGCCGGCTTCGGCACCGTCGCGCTGGCGCCGCTGTTGCGGGAGGTGCATGAATTCTACGAGCCGACCGCCGAGGCCAAGGGCATCAGCCTCCATCTCGAAACGCTCGGCGACACGGCAATCGTCGGCGATCACGATCTCCTGTTCGAGGCCGTCGCCAACCTGGTGGACAATGCGGTGAAATTCACGCCTGCCGGCGGCGACGTGGCGATCGCGCTCTTGCGCGACGGCTTGGATCCCATCGTGCGGATCTCCGATTCGGGCCCCGGCATCAACGAGGCCGAGCGCCACGCCGTGACCCAGCGCTTCTACCGCTCCGACAAGAGCCGCCACGAGACCGGCATCGGCTTGGGGCTGAGCCTGGTCGCCGCCATCGCCAAGCTGCACGGATTCACGCTGCGCCTGTCGGGCAATTCCGGCTGCATCGCCGAGATTCTCTGCCGCCCCTGCGACTGACACGCGCGTCCTGCGCATGACTGCCCTGCCACTAAAACCTTATTTAATGGGCAAGCGCCGTGTGCCGGCACATCTGTTCGCCGACGCCGCAATACGGGCGTCTTGAACGAACAGGAGAAGTTCCATGAGACAGTTCCTTGCCGCCGCGGCGCTGGCGCTCACGATCGCGACGCCGGCCTTCGCACAGGTCTCGCCCGATTATCCTCCGACGGATCCGCTGTCGAGCACGCCCAGGATCCGTGCGGAGCAGGAATGGTGGCGTCTGGTGGCCAAGACCAATGCCTATCGGCTGGGCGTGCCGCAGGAGCAGCAGCTTCCGGCAAGCCAGGATGCGGCGATCAGCAGCGGTGGGTCGGCGACCGACGCTGGCATGGCGGCATACGGCACCAGCCCTAGCCTTGTGACCGGCGCCAATACCGCCGCCGGCTGCCCGGGCACCAACGACGCGGATCAGCCCTGGCATGCGGGCGAATATTGCTTGCCCGGTGGCCGCTGATAGGCTGCAGAATCGCCAAGGCGGGCGGGAGCGCACGCTCCCGCCCGTGCCGCCACCCTTATGAGAGTCTGCATGATCGGCACTTGGACATCGCTGGCGCCGGCCCTTACCGCCGCCTTTCTGGCGTCGCTGGTCGAAGCCGTCGAGGCCCTGACCATCGTGTTGGCGGTCGCCAGCGTGCGCGGCTGGCGGCCGGCCGGGCTCGGCGCGACCGCCGGGCTGCTGCTGCTCGGCGTGATCGTGCTGGCGCTGGGGCCGCTGCTCGCGCAGGTGCCGCTCGCGCCGCTACAGCTCGCCATCGGCATCCTGCTGCTGCTGTTCGGCATGCGCTGGCTGCGCAAGGCCGTCCTGCGCGCCGCCGGCATCATCCCCTTGCACGACGAGACCCAGGCCTTCTCCAGCGAGACGAGGGCGCTGCGCGCGCTCGCCGACCGCCATGCGGCGCGGCTCGACTGGATCGCCGGCATGACCAGCTTCAAGGCGGTGCTGCTCGAAGGGACGGAAGTCGTGTTCATCGTGCTGGCGGTCGGCGCGCGGCCCGGCCTCTTGCTGCCGGCAAGCCTCGGCGCGCTCGCCGCCTGCCTCGTCGTGGCGCTGCTCGGCCTCGCCATTCACCGACCGCTGGCGCGGGTGCCCGAGAACGCCCTCAAATTCGCGGTCGGGGTGATGCTTTCGGCCTTCGGCATCTTCTGGACGGGCGAGGGGCTCGGCGTGCCTTGGCCGGGCGCCGATCTCTCGATCGTCCTTTTCGCGGCGCTGTTCCTCGGCATCGGCATGCTCACGGTCGTCTATCTGCGGCGCCCGGTTCTGGAGGCCTCGTCATGAGCCTGATCGCCGGCATCGCGCGCGAGATCTATGGGCTGTTCGTCGATGATGGGGCTTTCGCGCTCGCCATCCTCCTCGCAATCGCCCTGTCGGCGCTGGTCGCGGCGGTGCTGCCGGAGCAATCGCTGCTCGCGGGCGCGCTGCTGCTGCTCTCTTGCCTGGCCTTGCTCTTCGTCAGCGCGGCGCGCGCCGCCTCGCGCTAGGCGGCACCCAAGGCCGCCCGCACGCGCTCGGGCGTCATCGGGTATTGCCGCAGCCGCACGCCGGTCGCATCGAAGAACGCGTTGGCGATCGCGGCTGCGGTCGCGCCCATCACTTCCTCGCCGGCGCCGGTCGAGGGCTCGTCGAGCGCTGCACCACGACCGGCACCACCTCCGGATGCTCGGCGAAGCGCAGCATCGGATAGCTCGCCCAATCGAGGCTTGTGACGTTGCTGTTCGTCGAACGTCACCTCCTCCTTGAGCACGCGGCTGGTCGACTGGATCATCTGCCCGACGATCTGGTTCTCGACCAGCGCCGGGATTGACGATCGAGCCCGGCATCGAGCGCGCCATAGAGGCGCTTGGCGACGATCTCGCCGGTCGCTTGTTGACCTCGATCTCGGCCACCGCGGCGCCGTAGGACACGTGATGCGTGCCGAGCCCGATGCCGCGTCCGGTCACGACGTCGGCGTCCGACAGCGAGGCGGCCGCGACGCGCGGCGTCCAGTTCGCGGCCTCCGCCGCCGCATCGAGCACGCCGAGCCAGCGCTTGTCGCCGATGTTGCTGCGGCGGAACTCGAGCGGATCCATCTTGACGCGCATGCGCGAGCTCGTCGATGGTCTGCTCCGAGGCGAACGCAAATGACAGTCGAGCGGCGAGCGCAGCGCCGCGCCGCGCAGATATCCGACCATCGGCACGCGCGTGGCTGACGACGCGCCGGTTCGGCGATCGACGTACATCGAGCCGGTGCTCATCGGTTGACCGTGATCGAGCCGGAGCCCGTCGCCCGTTCCTTGGGCGGCACTTGCAGCGCCAGGTCCTGCGACCGTCGAGGTGACGGTCCAGCCATGCTGCCAGCCGTGGTATTCGTAGGCGATGAGCTTGCCGTCGGCATCGACGCCGGCGCGCACCTCGGCCAAGGTGCGCCGGGCCGTAATTGTCCCAGCCGTGCTCGTCCCAGCGCATGTATTGCACGCGCACCGGCTTGCCCACCGCCTGCGACAGGATCGCGGCGGCCTGCGCGGCATCCTCGTAGCAGCTGCGGCCGAAGGTGCCGGAGCCCTCGTAATACTGCACGCGGACTTTCTCGGCCGGCATCCCGAGCACCTCGGCCAGCATCGCGCGCGAGGCGTAGACGTCCTGGGTCGACGCATAGCACCAGCGCGCCGTCCGCGCCAACATCGGCAAGCGCGCAATTGGGACGCGAACGGCGAGATGCCCCTGGTAGGGGCAGCGGTAGCTCGACGACCGCGACATGCGCCGCACCCTGCGAAGCCGCTTCGCCGCGATCGCCCCGATATCGACGATCACCGTGTCGGTCGTCTTGGCGGCGCGCATGCGCGCGTGCAGATCGGCATTGCCCGGCAGGTCGTGCGTCACCTGCCAGCGTCACCTTGAGCTCCCGTGCGGCCTTGACCGCGTCCCATTCGCGCTCCGCGACCACGCCGATGAAATCGCCCTTGCGCACGACGACGCGCGCCGGGGATATGCTCGATCGAACTTTCGTCGATGGTCGAGCGGCTTCGCGCCCGCGCCATAGGCGCGCTGGCCGCGCGGCAGCACGACGCGGCCGTGCAGCATGCCGGGCAGCGCACATGATGCATGTGCTCGTACTTGCCGCTGACCTTGTCGGGGATGATCGACGCGCGGCACGCGCGTGCCGACCAGCTTGTATTGGCTGACCGGCTTCTGCGGCGCCGTGCCGCTGAATCTTGACGTTGAAAGGCTTGTCGCCGAGCAGATCGCCATACTTGACCGAGCGGCTCGCATCGCCCTGCACCGACACCACGCCCTTCGACACGGTGAGCGACGCGACCGGCACGCCCAGCCGCTCGGCGGCGCGCGTCAGCAGCGCCTGGCGCGCCTCGGCCGCGGCGGCGCGCAGCTGCGGCCCACCACGCTCGATCGAGGAACTCGAGCTGGTGGCGCCCTGGTTCGGCGTCAAGTTGGTGTCGAGCCGCACCGTCGAAAGCTGGCCATGTCCATGTCGAGCTCTTCGCCGGCGATCTGCAGCAGGCCGGTCGTGTTGCCCTGGCCGAGCTCGCATTTGCCGAAGAAGATCGTCGCGGTGTTGTCGGCATGGATCGCGACCCAGGTGTCGATGGCCTTCGCATCGGGAGTGCCCTTCAAGCCTTCGACCGCGTCGCGCCGCCTGCGCTGGGGACAGGCCGGCCAGGCTGAAGCCGACGAGGAGCGCGCCGCCGCCCTTGAGCAGGTCGCGGCGCGTAAAGCCGAGTTCGGCGGCGCTCATCGCGCCTCTCCCGCGATGGCGCGCGAGGCGAGCTGGATCGCCTTCATGATCCGCGGATAGGTGCCGCAGCGGCAGAGATGGCCGTTCATGTGCTGCGCGAATCTGCGGCATCGGTGGGCTGCGGATTCTGCGCCAGCAGCTCGGACGCCTTGATCGTCATGCCGTTGTAGCAATAGCCGCATTGCAGCGCCTGCTCGTCGATGAAGGCCTCCTGCAGCGGATGCAGCGCCGGCGCCGATGCGAGCTTCTTCTGCTCGGCGTACAGGCGGGCAGCCCCTCGAGCGTGGTGATGGATCTTGCCGGCGGCGACGCGACAGCGGCGTCACGCAGGAGCGGATCTCGACGCCGTCGGCCAGCACCGAGCAGGAGCCGCATTGCGCGAGGCCGCAGCCGAATTGCGGGCCTTTGCAGCGCGAGCTCGTTCATGAGCACGTAGAGCAGCGGCGTGTCGGGATCGGCCGCGACCTCTGTCACGCGCCCATTGACCGTGATCGCGATCTCGCCGGCCATCGCTTCCTCCCTGGAAGGTTTCCCCGAGCCTAGCGAAGGGCCCGGCGGGCTTCAATCAGACTGTCGGAGGGGGCTCAAGCCCTCTCTTCGCGGTACAGGCCGAGACTCTCCAGCACGGGCTTGTCGGTGACCGAGAACAGGATCGCCGGATCGCTCTGCGAGGCGTTGGCGAGGGAATGCCAGGCCATCGAGGGCACGAAGAAGCAGTCGCGGACGCCCCAGGCGAGCGCCTCGCCGCCATTCGGCGCGGCGCCGATGCGCGTCACGCCGGCGCCGCGCACGACATGGTGGATGGTGCTGCCGGTGTGGCGCTGGGCACGGGTGGCGGTGCCGGGTGCGAGATACTGCACGCGGCAGGTGAAGGTGGGCAAAGTCGGCCCGCCGGTCAGGGGATTGGTGTATTCGAGGAGGATGGCGTCATGCGGATCGGCTTCACCCGCCGCCGCCATCTCCTCGAGGGTCTGCAGCGTATCGCGCCATTTATAGGCGTAGGGCAGGGCGCGGCCGTCATGCGCCGCGTGCGGCGCCCGCACCACGCCGAGCCGGCGGCGGGAATCGCCCTCCTGCTTCACCACCGGCTGGAACAGCGCGTTCGAGCCCGGCGTGCCCGGATAGCTCTCGAAGGTCATCGCATCGAAGAAATTGACCATGTGCACGTCGAGCACGTCGAGCCAGATGAGCGGCTTCTTGCCGGGATTGACGTGATCGTGCCAGGTCCAGTTCGGCGTGAGGATGAGGTCCCCCGCCTCCATCAGCATCTGCTCGCCCTCGACATTGGTGTAGCCGATGCCGTCGCCCTGGACGACGAAGCGGATCGCCGCGGGCGTGTGGCGATGGGCTTCCGCGCTCTCGCCGGGATTCACCAGCTGCACCGACATCTGCAGCGTCCGGCTGGTCGACTTTCGCGCGGCAAGCGACGGGTTGACCAGATTGATGGTGCGCCGGTTGTTGGCCTCCTCGACATGGCCGAGCTTGACCACTTCCGCCGCCTCCATGAGGCAGGGCTCGATGCTCTCCCAGCGCCACAAGACCGGCACCAGCTTCTGGTTGCGCTCGCGGTCCTGCCAATGGCCGCCCAGCGAATTCGCCTCCATCCGCCGATGCAGCGCGTCGAGCTTGTCTTGGTCGGTGGTGAGATCGGAGGCGCTCATCGGGCGGCTTCCTTCAATTGGCGGCGATCCTCACATCCATCGCGCCGATCTTGCTGATCTCGCAATACATCATGTCGCCCGGCTTGACGCGCTCGAGCCCCTCGGGCGTGCCGGCCATGATGATGTCGCCGGGATAGAGCGTGTAGAAGCTCGAGGCCCAGGAGATCAGCTGCGCCATGTTCAGCACCTGCTGGCGCGTATTGGCGTTCTGCCGCAGCTCGTTGCCGACCCGGAGCGTGAGGTCGAGATTGTCGGGATCGGGCACCTCGTCGGCCGTCACCAGCCAGGGCCCGACGATGGAGTAGGAATTGATGCTCTTGCGGAAGCTCGCATCCTCCTTGCCGCGCAAGGTCATGTCGAGGCCGATGGCATAGCCCGCGACATGGCTGAGCGCGTCTTCCTCGGCAATGTCGCTGCCCTTCCTGCCGATGATGATCGCGACCTCGATCTCGGGATCGTTGCGCCGGTCGAGGAAGCGCAGCCTGCACTCCTCGGAGGGGCCGACCAGTGAAGAGCAGGCCTTGAGGAACAGCCCCTTGGCCTGGATCGGCACGCGCTCGCGGCCGAAATTGATCTCCGCCGACACCGTCGATTTCACGAAGTTGGAGGGCGCACCGATGATCTTGCTGGGATTGGCCACGGGCGAGAGCAGCCTCACATCCTTGACCGCATAGCTCTGCGCGCTCGGCGCGATCTTCGCGACCTCGGCGCGGATCTTGTCGAGGTTGGATATCAGAAGGTCGCCGATCGGCAACGGCCAGCGCACGGCGGGCAGAATGGCCAGCGCCGCGCTCACATCCCGCACGCGATCGCCCTCGACGAGGCCGAGCCGGTCATCATTGAAGCGACAGAGTTTCATCGTCTCTCCCTCGGGCGACGGGCGCGGATGCCCGGGCTTCCGTCTTTCTCGATTGCAACCAGGTTAGCGGGGTCTTTTCGCCTTGCATAGCACCTGGTCCGACCTAAGCTAGCGCGCAGCCCCTCCAATCGCGAAAGCCGCATGGCCGAACAGGATCTGAAACGCAAAGCTCCCGGCCGGCTGATGCCGGTCACCATCCGCTCGCGGCTGCTGCTGGAGGTCGCTGCTGAGCTCGCCGGCGACAAGGAGCAGCCCTACCAGCAGGCGAGCGTGCAGCTGCACATCCCGAATACGGGCGGCCGCCCGCTCACCATGGTCAGCAGCAACGCCTTCTCCGGCATCTATGCGGTGGCCAAGGGCGAGGCCGATCTCGCCATGACCAACCCCTGCTCGTCCCTGGCGCTGGCCGTGCGCGGGGAAGGTGTGTTCAAAAACAAGCAGCCGGTGGCGGCGATCGGCATCATTCCTTCCTACGACAATTGCCTGTTCGTGGTGCGCCCGGAAACCGGCCTCACCAGCATCGAGGAGATCGCGACCGAGCGGCCGAAGCTCATCCTGTCGCTGCGCGGCCAGCGCGACCATTGGATCAACTTCCTGTTCGACGACATCGCCGCAATTGCCGGCTTCTCGCTCGCGGACGTCAAGGCGTGGGGCGGCGATTGGCGCAAGGAAGGGTGGGTGCCTTTCACGAATTCCGAGCGCTACCAGTCGCTGATCAGCGGCGGCTTCAACGCCATGTTCGACGAATCCGCCAACAGCTGGTGCGAGCAGGCGGCGGAGGCCGGCATGCGCGTGCTCACGATGTCCGAGGAGACGGTGCGGAAGCTCGAAGCCATGGGCTATCGCCGCGGCATGCTGCTGAAGGAGCTTTATCCGCATCTGCCGCACGACATCCTCACCATCGAGTTCAGCGGCTGGCCGATCATCGTGCATGCCGAAGCGCCGGACGATATCGTGACCCGCATCTGCGCCGCCTTCGACGCCCGCAAGCAGCAGATCGCTTGGCAAGGCTTCGGCCCGCTGCCGGTCGAGCGCTGGTGCCGGGACAATATCGACACGCCGGTTCTTTTCCCGATCCATCCGGCGGCCGAGCGCTATTGGCGGTCGCGCGGCTATCTGCCCTGAGGCCATGCCGCCCCTGACGGCAAGGCAGAGCGCGTGCTGCGTCCGGGCTGGAAGACACCTGAGGTGATCATCGTCGGTGCCGGCCCGGTCGGCCTCGGCCTCGCCATCGAGCTCGGCCTGCGCCGCATTCCCGTGACGCTGCTCGAGATGCGCGACGGCAGCCGTGTCGTGTGCCGAAGATGAGCCAGGTCATCGCCGCAGCTCGAATTCTGCCGCCGCTGGGGGCATGCAGAGCAGGTGTTCGATGCCGGCTTCCCGAGCACGCATCCGCAGGATTTCATCTATTCACCTGCGCATGCTCGGTCGCGAGATCTATCGCGCGTGAAGACGCCGTCCTACCGCGAGCAGCCGACCGACTTTCCCTATTCGCCGATGCGCGACTATCACTGCCCGCAGATCTTTTTCGACCCGATCCTGCAGCGTTCGCGCGCACCGTCCCGAGCGATAGGCTTGCGCTATTTCACGCGCGCTCGATCCTTCGAGGAGGAAGACGACGGCGTGGTCGCGCAGGTCACCGACATGCAGAGCGGCGCCGCCTCGCCGTTCAGCGCGCGCTATCTGGTCGGCTGCGACGGGGCGCAGAGCCTTGTCCGCGAGCGGCTCGGCATCGGCACTGGGCGGCGCCGGCCGGCTCGATCTCAGCGCTCTCGATCTTCTTCCGCTCGGCCGAGCTCGGCACGCATGCACGACAAGGGCTGGGGCCGCTTCTACCGGGTCGATCGACCGACCGGCGGCTGGGCCGAGCTCGTCGCCATCAACGGCAAGGATCTGTGGCGCCTCACCATCCTGTCGGGGCTCGACGCCGGATGCGCCTTCGAGCGCCGATGCCTGCCTGCGGCGCGCCGTCGGCGGCGCCGTTCGCTTACGAGATGATCTCGGTGCTGCCTTGGGACGCGCACGCGAGTTCGTCGCCGACCGCTTTCGCGCGGGACGCGTGTTCATCGCCGGCGACGCCGCGCATCAGAACTCGCCGACCGGCGGGCTCGGCATGAATACCGGCTTCGCCGACGCGGTCGATCTCGGCTGGAAGCTCGCCGGCGTGCTCGAGGGCTGGGGCGGCGAGGCGCTGCTCGACTCCTACGAGATCGAGCGCCGCCCGGTCGCGCTGCGCAATGTCGCGCGAATGCTCGCGCCTGTTCCGCGACGCGGTCGCCTTGCCGGGCGACAAGGCTCGAGGCGGCGCGGCGAAGCGGGCAGGCGCGCCGCGCTAGCCGGGTGCCGAGCACGCAATGCCGGCACCGTTTCGGTCAGCCGAGAGATCAAGCTCGGACTTTGCTACGAGGGCTCGCCGGTGATCTGCCCGACGGTACGCCGCCGCTGCCGACCACCGGCCGCTACCAGCCCTCGGCGCGGCCCGGCACGCGCGCGCCGCATGCCTGGCTCGCCGACGGACGCTCGACTCTCGATCTTTACGGCGAAGGCTTCGTCCTGCTGCGGCTGGGATCCGCGCGCCGGACGCCGCGCCTTTGCTCGAGGCGGCCGAGGCGCGGGGTGCAGTTGCGGGACGCGCCGTCACCGAGCGATATCGCCGGCCTCTATGAGGGGCGGCTGGTGCTGGTGCGGCCCGACGGCCATGTCGCCTGGCGAGGTCGCGCCTGTCCGCGAAATCCCGGCGCGGTGCTGGACATCGCGCGGGGCAAGTCGGAGCAGGCGGCGCAGGCCACTCTTGTGACAAGAGAATAGAGCTGGCCACGGATCACGGCTTAGCCTTCAGTCGTGCCGCCGCCCCAAGAGAACATCCCGCAGTGCGACGGCGTCATTGTGAGCCTCGTCATGAGCAGCGAATATGAGCGTGATCGGGCCTTTCCGCGCCAGGTGACGAAGCGCTTCGAGCTCATCGAGATGCTGGTGCGCCTCTGCGGCGTAGCGTCGGCGAATTCCTGCCAGCGGGCGGGATCGTGTCCGAACCATTTTCGCAACCGAGTACTGGGAGAAAGTTCTTTCGCCCAGTGATCTATGGCGGCGTCCGCCTTCTTGACTCCGCGCGGCCAGAGCCGGTCGACCAAGATCCGGGTACCGTCACCGGCAGCGGAGGGTTCGTAGGCGCGCTTCAGCTGGACATTGCGTGCGAGGATTTTGCCCATCGGAATTTCTCCATCTCGCTGCAGGTTCCCTCGTAAATCCCCTCGTCAGGCCAGCCTCGCCTTCCCGGATCGACGCGCCGAATGCGTCGGCCTGCCCCGCTCGCCGAGCTTGGCGCGAGACGGTCCGCGCGCCGAAGACGGCTGGTCGGTGGATCCACGCTTTGCCGGGTCAATGCCCAGAAGCACTCCCAGCTTGCGCTGCGGACCGACGAGGTCGGCGAGCGTGTAATTGTCGAGCACCGCCAGGAACGCGTGCAGCGCTTCATCCATCGCTTGTTGCAGGACGCAAGTGGGTGTGATCGGACAGATCCCGGGATTGCCGAAGCAGGGCGCCATCTGGAGATCCGGCTCCATCCGCCGCACGAGCTTTCCGATATTGATCTCCTCCGGCCTCCGGGCGAGACGCATGCCGCCTTGACGGCCGCGAACTGTCTCGATGTCGCCGGCGACACCAAGTTGGTGAACGACCTTCATCAGGTGATTGCCGGAGATGCCGTACGCTTCGGCGATGTCGGCGATCGTCGCCAAACCGTCCCGCTTCAGAGCAAGGTACATCAGGGTCCGAAGCGCATAGTCGGTATAGGTGGTTAGCCGCATTGCCAGCGCCCCCCAGGGCGGATCCTCCAAAAGCAGTATCCACTATAGAGGATCTCGGAAAGCCGCTAAGCTTGATTTGATCCATGTTTCACGACGCACGCGTAAAGCCTGTCATGGCAGAGGCGCGTATTGCCGAGCGCCGTGTGTTCGCGCGGTAAGCAATTTCCTGCCTTTTGCAACGATCAAATTCGACGCTCGATCATCATCTTCTTTATGTCAGCAATGGCCTTCCCAGGGTTTAAACCCTTCGGACAGGTTCGGGTGCAGTTCAGGATGGTGTGGCACCGGTATAGCCGAAATGGGTCTTCGAGAGCGTCGAGCCGCTCGCCCGTCGCCTCATCGCGGCTGTCGACAAGCCAACGCTTGGCCTGGAGGAGAACGGCGGGGCCCAGGAATCGATCTCCGTTCCACCAATGGCTGGGGCAGCCCGATGTGCAGCAGAAACAGAGGATGCACTCGTAGTAGCCGTCTAGCTGCCTACGCTCTTCTAGAGACTGGAGCCGTTCCCTCTCGGGCTCTGGCGTGCTCGTCTTAAGCCAAGGCTCGATCAGCCTGTATTGCGCAAAGACATGCGTAAGGTCAGGAACCAGATCCTTTATGATCGCCATATTTGCCAAGGGATAGATCGTTGCCGGCTGGCCGGTGTCGGCCAAGAATCTCGTGCAGGCCAGCCAGTTCGTACCATCGATATTCATGGCGCATGAACCGCAGACCCCCTCGCGGCAGGAGCGGCGGAACGTGAGCGTCGAATTCGACCTTGTTCTTGATCCAGATGAGGGCGTCTAGAACCATCGGGCCGCAATCATCGAGATCGACTTCGAAGGTATCGAGACGTGGGTTGCGGCCGGAATCGGGATCATAGCGATAGATTTCAAACGATTTCAGGCGAATTGCCCCGGCGGGCCGGCCACGTCCGCCCCTGCTCGATGCGCGACCCCGGCGACACTCCGAAGTTCCTCGGCACCGGAAAGCGCTTCAGCACCGTGACGCGAGGCACTTGATCTGACGATCGAATGATCATTTGAAAGAACGTTCTCCTGTCGTTATTCCAGATGCGGTGGCTGGCTCGGCATGCACGCTCCAAGCTCGCGCCGGCATGTCCCGGCTGGCTCGCGGGACCAGGACGCGTCGGGCCAATGCGGTGATACCTTGCGATGCTGGGATATAAAGGGCCGAGCTTGACGAGGAAATCCCACGCCATCAGCAGCGCGCCGACCGCGAACACCACATCGCCGGGCAATCGCATCCATTGCCACAACAAGCGTCTTGTCGTAGAACTTGACGCTGCGCGCATAGGCGAAGCCCGTGCTCGAACACCGCATCGAGCTGCGGCCATCCGATCGGGAAAAAGTTGAGCAGGATCCAGAGCACCAAGCCGATATTGTAGAGCCAGAACGCCCACCGTCCGAGCCGTTCACTGAAGGCGCGCGCTCGCCCGCCGCATAGCGCAGGCAGAAATAGACCAGGCCGATGGCCAGCAGCCCGAAGGCGCCGAACAGCGCCGTGTGCGCGTGGTTGAGGGTGAGGAAGGTACCGTGCTCGTAATAATTGACGAGCGGCGCATTCAAGCGTGCCGCCGCCGAACACTCCGGCGCCCACGAAGTTCCAGAACGCGGCGCCGATGATGTAGGTGTAAGCAAGGTGATAGTTGAACGCCTGGTGCGCGCGAATCAGCCGATAATGCCGGATCGCCTCGATGATCAGCAGCACCAGCGGCAGCACCTCGATGAACGAGAACATGCTGCCCATCGGCACCCACATGCTGGGGCCTCCAGCCCAGTAGAGGTGATGGCCGGTGCCGATCACGCCGCCGAGGAAGATCAGGATCAGCTCGAAATACACCGCGCGCTCGGCAAGCTTGCGCGACACGAGGCCGACCGCCATCAAGCAGATAGGCGCTCATGCTGCGGCAAAGAACTCGAACGACTGCTCGACCCACAGATGCACGACCCACCAGCGCCAGAAATCGGTGATAGTGAAGGACTTCTCGATGCCGGTCAGCGGGATCATGCCGAAGACATAAAGGACGGCGATGTTGATCGTGGCGGCCCAGATCAGGTTCTCGAGCCGGATGCGCCCGGACCAGAACTGGCGGGTCGCCCGCCACAGCGCCGCACCGGTCGGCCATAACGCGCGAAAGACGAGCACGCTCCAGATCACCAGCCCGACGAAGAAGCCGATCTGCCAGAACCTGCCGAGCTGGATGTAGGAGAGCCCCTGATTGCCGAACCAGAACCATTCTCGGTCGATGTAGCCCATGATGCCAAGCCAATCGCCGATCAGGGCGCCCGCGACGACGACCAGTGTGACCCAGAACAAGAGTCGACCAGCAGGCCCTGCCCGCGCGCTTCGCGGCCGCCGGCGATGGCCGGCGCAAGGAACAGGCCCGCGCCGATCCACGCCACGCCGATCCAGACGATCGGCGTTTGGATGTGCACGTCACGCAGAAAATTGAACGGCAAGATAGTTGTGCAGCTCGAGCCCATAGAAGCTGCGCCGGTCATAATAGGCGTGCGCCATGATCGTGCCGGCCGCGATCTGCAGCAGCAGGACGGCGGCGACGACGAGGAAGTACTTGCCGACCTTGCGCTGGCTCTCGGTCAACGGGCCGAAGTTTGCCAGCGCCGGGTCCATCGGCGCGATCATCGGGATCGTTCAGCCAGAACTCGTAGATGAACAGCACGCCGCCGAACGCGAAAAAGGTGAAGCAGAAGCTCGCCCAGGTCCAAGGAAGGTATTGGTGGTCGGCGTGTTGCCGACCTCCGGCTCGTACGGCCAGTTTTCGGTCCACGACCAGCTCACGTCGGGGCGGCGGGCGACGGTCGTCAGCGCAGAGTAGATCAGGAAGTCCGCAGTTTGCAGCGCCTCCGTTGATTCGAGGCTATAGGCGGGGGTCCAACCGGTCTCGAGGTCCGTGCTGGCGAGCTCCTTGCGATCTCGGCGCGCAGCCGGCGACGGCGCCGGCCAGCGCATCGGGCAGCGCGACCTCTCTTGCGTCAGATCGACGCGCTGAAGCTGCCCCGCATCGCATCTCGGACTGCCGGCCTGCTGTTCTGGCGGCAGCGCACCGAATCCTTGCCGAATTGAGCCTGGGCGAGGTCGTTCTCGGTCAGCTCGGCAAGGCGGATCAGCGCCCAGGCAGTATAGTCCTGGCCGAAATAGGAGCCCATGCCGTACAGGCTCCCATAATCCATCAAGTCGGCTTTCTGAAATCCGGCCTTGCCGGCGACGATGTCGTCGCCCGTCATCACCGTCGCGCCGTTCGACGCGACAAACCGGTCGGGTTGCGGCGGTGCCAATTCGTACGTCAGGACCGTTGCCCAGGCGAACAGTGCGAAACTGAAGATCGCCACGGCCAGCAAGATCCACTTCAGGAGGTTGCTGACAGGGTCCCCGGTGGGTCCGGAGGCGATTTCTGATCCGCCAGGCATTCCCTCATTTCCCTCGCAACTCGGCGGGCCTCGGATCGGACGGAATAACCTTACTTGGTGCTTCCGTTCAGACAAACCTCGCCGAACAATCCGCGAAACGCGGCTTCCTGAAAGAACGGGCCATGGCCGGTTCAGCGCGCTCCGGTCCGCCCTTTCGTTACCTACCGTCCAAGAGCTTCCGACTGTCAGGAGACCGCCATGGCCGAGGCGCTCGGGGGGTGTTCGCTCTCGGTTCAGCCTGCTGCGCATCACGGCCTAATAAGATGTATTATAGATATTTCTTTTCAAGCGGTCATCCTCATATGGTGAACGAACAGCCCTTGGGGTTCGCCATGACCCGCATGGTCGTCCCCGTCCACCCGCCCCGCGCCGCTGCGCCGTCGCGTGCGTGGCGGGCGCTGTTCCGCTGGCCGCTACTCGTCTTCCAATTCCCGGGCAACCTCGTCGCCGACCGGATCCACGCAGTTGCGGAAGATGATCGCATGATGATTTGTACCTTGATCGACATGCTGGTGTGGAATGTCGTGGTCGTCGTGACGGCCTGGATCGTATTCACCCACGTCGGCTAGACGTGTCCCGTCGGCCATCTCGCTCGAGGGCTGGCTCATGAGGAGATACCGCCATGTCGAGCCAAGAGTTCGAAATCTCCGGCGATCTGCGCGAATATCAACGTGCGCTTTCAAGCTGGGATAACGAGGGGGGCGTCCAAATTTGTGACCTCCACCGAACCCAACGACAAGCGATGATAATCCCGACGTTACGGCAGAACCCGTCCGTCGCCGCAGGCGAGGGGGCGCTCACCTCGGCAATTACGTTTCAAGAGGGCGAGGCCACGATAGAGGCCTCGTACCTTGCTGCCCAGCTTGGCCTCACCACGGAGCGGCTCCGAGCCGAGATGCGGCGTGGCATCGTCTACGGGGTGACTGAACGCGGCCATGGCGAGGATCAGGGGCGCAAGCGCCTGACGGTCCGCTGTCGCGATCGCTCCTGGTCCGTCATCGTGGAGCCGGATGGCAGCTTCAAGGAAGTGATAAAGCGTCGCGAGGCTCGTCTGGATCTGCCCGAGCTTCCGTCGTGCGTTCTATCGAGCGCGGAACCTGCGCGACACGACGACCAGCCTCTCGCCGGCTAGCGCCGGAACGCCGCCAGCGCGGCGGGGCTGATGCGGGCGGCGGATCGAAGATAGGTGCCGTAGCGCGCGACGGCGCACGGACATCGCGCGGCCTATGCAGCGTCGCTGACGCTGGTGCGGCCCGACGGTCACGTCGCCTGGCGCGGGCGGGACTGTCCGCGCGATCCAGGCCGAGTGCTCGACGTCGCGCGCGGACAATTCCGCCAGCCCGCCGAGGCGCTGCCCACCGAATAGGAAAGCCGCGCGCTGCGTTGAGACTTCAATCCTTTGTCGGATGCTCTCCGCTAGACGGACTAGATCCTCCGGTCAGTAGGCCACCCGGCTCTTTGACTGTAGGGAATAGGGTCCGGACGTAGGTCAAGGCAACGACACAAATCTTTGCCCTGCCGGGCAAAATCGCAAGAGGGGTCCCTGCCGGCCTATCCGCCTTACACGACCACCGCCGTCGGCGCGCACAGCGTGCCGCGCTGGTACGAGGCGTTGGACCGGCTGGTCGTCGCCGGGCAGCTCGCGCCGGCCGACATGTCGGATGCGCAATATCGTGCGACCCACGCCGCCATATTGGAGCAGGAAATCGCCGGCATCGATGGGATCACCGGCGGCGTGAGGTGTCGCCGCCGCACGCATAACCGTCTACTCGCCGCCCAACGCGATGCTGAACCATTTCTGGCAAAAGATCCCCGCCTTTCAAAACATCAACCGCCCGAAGCCGATCACGCGGCACGATCCCAACGTCTTCCATCCGGCCGCGGTCTGCGTCGGGCAGATGAGGGCCATGCGGGATGCCAAGGCCATCCTCACCGAAGGCCGGCGCGCGCGCGAGCTGCGCGATGTCGCGGCCACGACGCTTTAGGGAAGGCGAGCCGATGCGCGCGGCGAATATCGTCCGGCATGAACGAATTGCGCGCTCCCAGTCCGCGACTGAGCGCCGCAAATCGCCCGATCGATTCCGCCTGGCGCTGGCGGTGGCCGGCATGGGGGTGTTCGAGTGCGATCTCGCCACACGCGAGTGGCAGCTGACGGCCGAGGCCACGATCCTCTTCGGCTGGGATCCGGGAGTGCGCAAGCCGTCCTCGACCGAATGGGAGCGCTCGCTTTTTCCCGACGACCTCAACAAATTGCGTGCCGCGGTCGATGCGGCCGAGCGGACCGGCACCTATTACGCGGAAGTCCGGGTGCGGCGTTCAGACGGGGTGCGCTGGCTGGCGGCCAAGGGCAGAATCACGCCCGGCCCGAGCCATGGCGGGCGGCTCTACGGGGTCTTCTACGACATCTCCGAGCGCAAGGAGCTCGAGGCCCGCTTGTTGGCGCTCAATGAGAGCTTGCAGGCGCGCGCCGCCGAGACAGGCGAGGAAGCCCGCACGCTCGAGATCCTCAACCGAACGGGCTCCGCCCTCGCCGGCGAGCTCGAGCTCGAGCCGTTGGTGCAGACCCTCACCGATGCGGGGGTGGAGCTCACCGGCGCGGAATTCGGTGCTTTCTTCTGTAATGTGCCCGGCGCCGATGGCGAGGCCCACATCCTCTATGCCTTGTCGGGCGCGTCGCGCGAGGCCTTCGCCGAATTTCCGCAGCCGCGCAACACGTCCCTGTTCGCGCCGACCTTTCGCGGCGAAGGGCCGGTGCGCTCCGACGACATACTGGCCGATCCGCGCTA
>CAVTDT010000001.1:0-4939 GCA_963733525.1 uncultured Alphaproteobacteria bacterium | reverse complement strand
TCTTTGACGCCAGTAAACTCTCGCCGTGGTGCCGAGCACCACCAGCAGATCCATGTTGATGACGCCGCGACGGAGTGTCCTAAGCCGCTGCGATAGAAGGACGCGCCGCGCCGACTGCACCGGCGTCGCGAGCATCAGTCCAGCCACGGTGGCAGCGTGAACCCGGAGCCAAACACGCTGGCGACCATGGAGACAGCAGCGGAAGCGTCAGGGTCGCGCTGGCAAGAAAACGATGCCGTCGCGCCGCGCCCGCGCCGCGCTATCGTCCTCGCCGGCGGCATCCGAGGATTTCGGGTGCGCCTCATAGCCCGCCGCCTCTACGGTGGCGACGAGACGGGGTAGATCGACGGCGGCGGCCACGCCGGTGATGCGCGCTTCCTCGGTGGCCAGGCTCACCAATGCGGTAGCGACGCCCGGTACCCGCGCGAGAGCTTTCTCGACACGACTGACACAGGCGGCACAGGTCATGCCGTCGATCTTGAGCGTCACCTCCTTCGCGGGATCTGATCGGAGCTTCGGGGCGGATTCCAGCGCAACCATAGACTAACCTTACAGTATACTGTCAGGTTAAGTATAAAGATTTCCCCATGCTGGAAGGTCAAGGCAGGCGCCAAGCTCCTTGGTGGGCGCGGCCGGCCTACACCGCACTGCCCAGGGCACGATGGCCCTGTTTTCCCTACCCCAGCCGACCTGATATAAAACACGAACCGTTCCGACCTCTTCAGGAAGCTTGGCATGTTCCTGCTCATCGATAACTACGACAGCTTCACCTACAACCTGTGGCACTACCTGGGAGAACTCGGGGCGGAAGTGGCGGTGTGGCGGAACGACGCCCTCAGCGTCGAGCAGGCGCTGGCGATGAAGCCGCAGGGCATCGTGATCTCGCCGGGACCGAGCGACCCCGACCATGCCGGCATCTGCCTGGAGCTGGTGCGCCGCGCCGGGGACACTCCTATCCTCGGTGTCTGCCTCGGCCATCAGGCGATCGGTCAGGCCTTCGGCGGCCGAGTGGTGCGGGCGCCGGTACCCATGCATGGCAAGCTCAGCAAGATCCGCCATGACGGGACCGGCGTGTTTCAGGGCTTGAACCGCGGGCCCGCCATCGTCGCCACGCGCTATCACTCCCTGGTGGTAGACCGCCAGAGCCTGCCCGATTGCTTCCACGTCAATGCCGAGACCGACGACGGCTTGATCATGGGCATGATGCATCGGGAGCTGCCCTATCACGGCGTGCAGTTCCATCCCGAGAGCATTGCCTCCGAAGCGGGTCATGCGCTCCTCGCGAATTTCCTGAAACTCGCGCAGCGCGCGCCCATCGCGGCATGAACGGCCTTGCATGACGATCGACACCAGCGACTTCAAGGCGCTTATCGCCAAGGTCGCGCAAGGTCAGCGCCTCGCTGAGGAGGAGGCCTCCGCCGCCTTCGACGCGATGATGTCGGGGAATGCCACGCCCTCGCAGATGGGCGGCTTCCTCATGGCGCTTCGCGTACGCGGCGAGACGGTGGAGGAAATCACTGGTGCCGCCCGTGCCATGCGCGCCAAGGCGCTCACCATCGACGCGCCGCCCGACGCCATCGATACCTGCGGCACCGGCGGCGACGGCTCTGGCACATTCAACATCTCGACCGCGACAGCGCTGGTGGTGGCCGGCGCCGGCGTGCCGGTGGCGAAGCACGGCAACCGCAACCTCTCCTCGAAATCGGGTTCGGCGGATGTGCTGGGGGCGCTCGGGGTCAACATCGATGCCGACATGGCGCTGGTGCGTCGCGCGATTTGGGAAGCCAAGATCGGCTTCCTGATGGCGCCGCGCCATCACGGCGCCATGCGCCACGTGGGACCGACCCGCGTCGAGCTTGGCACCCGCACGATGTTCAATCTGCTGGGACCGCTCTCCAACCCCGCGGGCGCCAAGCGGCAGCTCCTCGGCGTCTTCGCGCCGGAATGGGTGCGGCCGCTGGCAGAGGTGCTGGGGAAGCTCGGCAGCGAGCGCGCCTGGGTCGTCCACGGCGAGGGCATGGATGAGCTCACCACGACGGGCACCAGCGTGGTGGCGGAGCTCCGGGACGGCAAGGTCAGCAGCTTCGAAGTGACGCCGGAGGACGCGGGCCTCCCCCGCGCACCGCGCGAGGCGCTTAGGGGCGGCGACCCCGCCGCCAACGCCACGCGGATGCGCGCCCTCCTCGAGGGCGAGAGCGGCGCCATCCGCGACATCGTCCTCCTCAATAGCGCGGCCGCGCTCACCGTCGCCGGCAAGGCGCGGGATCTTCGCGATGGCGTCGCGATCGCCTCACGGTCGATTGATGGCGGTAGCGCGCTGGCCGCCTTGCGGCGCATGGCCGCCATCACCAATGAGTCCGCAGAACCCGTGTCGGTGGCCTCATGAGCGACGTGCTGCGCGAGATCTGCGATGCCAAGCGTGCGGAAGTGGCGAAGGCGAAGGCGGCGCGTCCCTTGGCCGATGTCGAACGCGCCGCCCGCGACGCCTCGCCGCCCCGTGGCTTCGCCATCGCGCTCCAGCGCTCGGTGGCTGCAGGCCACTATGGGCTCATCGCCGAGATCAAGAAAGCGAGCCCGAGCGCTGGCCTCATCCGTCCGGATTTCGATCCCGCCGCCCTTGCCCACGCCTACGCCGCGGGCGGCGCCACCTGCCTTTCCGTCCTCACTGACGCGCCCTATTTCCAGGGCAAGCCGGAATACCTGATGGCCGCCCGCGCCGCCGTCGATTTGCCGGTGCTGCGCAAGGATTTCATGCTGGAGCCTTATCAGATCGTGGAAAGCCGGGCGATGGGCGCCGATTGCGTGCTGCTGATTCTGGCCGCCCTCACCGACCGCGAGGCGGCAGAGCTGGAAGGCACCGCCCGCGACCTCGGCATGGACGTGCTGGCCGAAGTGCACAATCGCCCGGAACTCGATCGAGCACTTAAACTGAAATCTCATCTGATCGGAGTAAATAATAGGAATCTAAAGACATTGAAGGTCGATCTTGTAACTACGGAGGAGCTGTCCCAGACGGTCCCCGCTGGCCGCACCCTCGTCAGCGAGAGCGGTCTCAACAACCCCTCGGATCTCGCGCGCTTGGCCAAGACCGGCGCCCATTGCTTCCTGGTCGGCGAGGCCCTGATGCGCCAGCAGGATGTCGCCGCGGCTACCCGCGCACTGCTGGCTCAGCCATGAATGGCCTTACCCACTTCGACGCCGAGGGCCGTGCCGTCATGGTCGACGTCTCGGCGAAGCCGGAGACGGAGCGCGTTGCGGTCGCCGGCGTGACAGTCCTCATGGCCAAAGAGACTTTGGCGCTAATCCTCACGCGCGGCGTGAAGAAGGGCGACGTGCTGTCCGTCGCGCAGCTTGCCGGCATCATGGGGGCGAAGCGGACGCCGGACCTGATCCCGCTCTGCCATCCGCTGGCGCTGAGTTCAGTCACCGTCGAGCTGACGCCGGATCCGGCCCGCAATGCCGTCGACATCACCGCTACCTGCAAGGTGACCGGCCGCACGGGCGTCGAAATGGAAGCCCTCACAGCGGCTTCCGTGGCAGCGCTCACCGTCTACGACATGGTGAAGGCGGTCGATCGCGGCATGACCATCACAGATCTGCGCCTTCTCAAGAAATCCGGCGGCAAGTCGGGTGCTTACGAGGCCAAGCGGTGATTTCGGTCGAGGAAGCCCGAACCCGGCTCCTGAAGCTGGTGAAGCCGCTGGCCGCTGAGCAGGTGGCGCTTCCCGACGCCTTTGGTCGCGTACTGGCGGAGGACGTCGTTGCCCGCCGCACCCAGCCGCCCGCCGCGCTTTCCGCCATGGACGGCTATGCCGTCCGCGCCGCCGACGTGGCGGAGGTGCCGGCACGGCTCAAGGTGGTGGGCGCCGCCCCCGCCGGAAAGTCGTATGACGCGCCGGTGCGTGCCGGCGAGGCCGTCCGCATCTTCACCGGCGCGCCCATGCCGGTCGGAACCGACGCCGTTGTGATCCAGGAGGACACCGAGCGTGACGGAGATGTCGTCGTGGTCCGGGAAGGCGCTCCCCTCGGCCGCTACGTCCGGCCGGCCGGCCTCGACTTCACTGCTGGTGCCGTCGAGCTCAAGGCTGGCCGACGCCTCACCGCTCGCGACATCGGCCTTGCAGCCGCCATGGACCGGCCCTGGCTCATGGTTCGTCGGCGCCCTCGGGTTGCCATACTTTCCACCGGCGACGAGATCGTCATGCCCGGCGATCCCATCGGGCCCAACCAGATCGTAAGCTCCAACAGCCTGGCGCTCGGCGCCTTCGTCGCCGCCTGCGGCGCGGTTCCGATCCAGCTCGGCATTGCCGCCGACACGGCCGACGCGGTGAAGCAGGCGGCGGACGGCGCTCGCGGCGCCGATCTCTTGGTCACCACCGGCGGCGCCTCGGTCGGTGAGCACGACCTGGTCAAGGCTGCGCTCGGCGGTGACGGACTCGATCTCGATTTCTGGAAGATCGCCATGCGCCCCGGAAAGCCGCTCATGGTCGGCCGCTATCGCGACGCCGCTATGGTGGGCCTCCCCGGAAATCCCGTCTCGACGCTGGTCTGCGCCCTCATTTTCCTGAAACCGGCGATCGAGCGCCTTCAGGTATTGATCCCGCCACCGCGCCGCCGATGACGGCGCGCCTCGCCGAGGCATTACCGGAGAACGACCGGCGCGAGGACTACCTTCGCGCCACCCTCATGCGGAACGCCAATGGCGAGTTGGAAGCGAAGCCGTTCGAGAAGCAGGACAGCTCCATGAGTCGCTGCTGGCCCGCTCCGACTGCCTCGTCATCCGCCCGCCGCACGCGCCCGCCGCCAAACAGGGGAGCGCGTCACGATCATTCCGCTGGGGGGTGGGTGCTCGCGTCTGATAGGATAGTCACCTCAAGTCCTGCCCACCGCGTCATCCGCGGAGCGGGACTTCCCGAGAGATCCCCCCGAGAGATCCCAT